>OZ242384.1:0-5551182 GCA_965208965.1 Caldilineaceae bacterium | reverse complement strand
GCGTTCCTCTTCGTGCGCCAGCAGCTGTTTTACGTTGCGCAGAACATCCCCCATCTTGTCAGCCGGGAACTTGCAAGCGCCGTTCTCATCCATATGCACAATTTCGCCCGGAGCGACGTCCATCCCGCGAATGTGCACCGGCACATTCACCGACTGCACCGCCATCGCCCCATGTCCCGGGGTGACGCCGCTGAGCAGATACTGGAAGCCCATCGGGCGGATCTCGTCGATGTCTCTTGACGGGCCGTTCGAAATGCAGCCCACACAGCCGACCGCCTGCATCGCGGCCGTCATGTTGCCGCCGGCCAGCCCCACCTTGCCTGCAATTTCGGGCGGAAATTTCTGCTCCAGGACCAGGATCGTCGGCTTGGGCGACGCGTCCAGTGCCTCCAGCACGTCCGTGAAACCCACACGCGAGAAGTTCGGATCCGGCAGCCCAAAGACGCATGTAACAGCGTAACCTGCCAGCGCTCCCAGCTCAGGATACATGCAGCGGATCGTCTCATCCGTATACCAGTTTTCCGTCCACGGATTGTAAAGACCCAGGCAGAGCGGATCTTCAGGGTAAGTGGCGACAACGTTGGTAATCGACGGCGTATCGACCGTCTTCAATTCTTCGAGGATCTCTTGAGGATTCATTCCGTCTTCCTTGTCTGGTCTGTCTGGGCTTGGTTCAAAACGATTCCGCTAAGGGCTGTAATTCTGAATGAACTCGCAAATCCGCTCCATCGCCGGTCTCAGCACGTCCATCCCCGGCGCGTAACAGATGCGGATCGACCCTTCACCGCCGTTGCCAAAAGCGCTGCCCGGTGCAACGGCCACGTGCATCTCTTGCAATAGATCCAGCGAGAATTGGTACGAGTTCTTGATTCCGTCAAGTTGCGGAAAGAGGTAGAAAGCCCCTTCCGGCTCCGGCAGGTTGACGCCGGGAACCTCTCGCAGCATCCCGGCACAGAAGTCCCGCCGCTCCTGAAACTCCTCTACCATCGCCGCAATGTCATCCTCACCATGGGCGATCGCCGCTTCACCGCCCCGCTGGATCATCGTCGGCGCGTGCGAGACGATGAACTCGTTCAGCTGTGCCGCCTTTTGCACGAAGTCCGGCCTGCTCACCATCCAGCCGAGCCGCCATCCCGTCATGCAATAGGTCTTTGAAAATGAGTTCACGACGATCACCGCGTCTTCGCGTGTGCACAGTTTCAGGATCGAAGGCGCAAGCTGCCCGGTGACTGACCGGCCCCCCTCGCTCTCGGCCGTACCCTGGCCGCCGTAATATATCCTCTCGTAGACCTCGTCGGTCAGCAGCCACAGCCCGTGTTGCCGAGCGAAGTCCAGCAACATCCGCTGTTCAGCGACAGTCGCCGTCCAGCCCAGTGGATTGGAGGGCGAAGCGTACAGCAGCAGGCGTGTACGCGGCGAAAGCGCACGTTCCATGGCTTCCACATCCGGGGTAAAGCGCTGCCCCACCCTCGCCATCGGCACTTCCGCGGCGCGTGCACCGAACATCTCAATCATCGCCGAACCATTCGGCCAGTTCGGGCTCAGTACAATCGCCTCATCGCCCGGATCGATGACACACCTGATTGCCAGGTTGAGTGCCTGCACGCCCCCGGAATTGATTTGAATCTCCGTGGGATCGATCTCTACGTCGTGCAGCCTTGCTATCAGGTTGGCAATTGCCACGCGCAGCGACGGCAGCCCCTGATTAGGAGAGTAGTAGGTCCAGCCTTCTTTCGCTGCGCGGTTCACCGCGTCGATCACGTAGGGCGGCGTCGGCAAGGTTGACTCGCCAAACTGCAGGGGAAGCACGTCCTCCATGCCGAAAGCCACGTCCGCCAGCGCCCGTATTCGGGACACAGGAACGCGCTCGGCCGAGGGCGCGAACGAAGGTAATGACATAGGGGTCGGGAAGATCTTTTCAGAAACTGACGGACTCATGTTTCCCGATGGAACGGCTGCAGCTTTGTTTGAAGCAGTTATCCCTGTATGAGGGCGCGGGCGATCTCTTCCCACTCTTCAGGCAGAGAAGCACTGCTTGGCGGTTTCTGGGCGCGTTGATACCAGTGATTGGCATTGGGTATATCGCCTTCAACCCGGTGCAGATAGGCATGTACCCAGGCCGAACCATTGAGGTCCGGTTGCCCCTGCAATGCGTCGTGGGCACCGTCCCAGTCGTCCCCCGCCTCCATCCACAAAGCCACCAGCGGTGCGCCTACATCGGCTGGCGGGGCGTCATCAGAAAGGCTCGCTTTGAATTCGTCAAAGGTCATCGTTCACTCCTATTGCACTCTACTGCTTGCCAAATCGAGGTCCGCTGCCTCTACTCCGGCACCACCGCGATACAATCGACCTCGAGCAAAATGTTCGGCAATTGGCAGCCGATCGTCGTCCGCGCCGGATACGGCTTGGTGACATACTGCTCGTAGACCTCATTCATCTCGGCAAAGTCGCTCAGGTCGGCCAGAAAGACACCGACCTTCGTCACGTTTTCCCACGACGTTCCCGCCTCTTCCAAAAGGATCGTCAAATTATCGAATACTCGCGTCGCCTGCTCCCGAAACCCGCCCTCGACCATTTGACCGGTGGCCGGGTCCAGCGGCCCCTGGCCGGCAATATAGGCGACCGGTCCGTCAGCCACGATGCCCTGCGAATATATCCCCGCGGGCGGCGCCCCCTTCTCAGTGTATACTTCCCTGCGCATTTGTATTGTCTCCCGTTTCCTCTTATGAAATGGTACGGAGTATGCGTGTTGCACTATTGTCAGCCGTTGGGTAAGGATTGGGCGAGTAGTCTAACTACTTTTCCCAATCCTCCCCGCCGAACCGGACGTGATAGTTTCCCATCATCCGGCTCTCCAGTTAAGCTACTGCTGACTTCTCTTGGCGCAAGTATTCATCCCACTCTGGTCGATGTTCACCATTTTCAATCGCTTTATGACACGGCCAACATACTGCTAACGTTATCCGCCTCATTGCAATCCGTCTTACTTCCCACGCAGGCAGAGAGTTCTTCCCCCTCTTATGTACGTTCCGCATAGGGTTCTTATGGTGCATCTCAACCGGCCCTTCCACACCACACATTTCACAACAATCAGCATTCAACCTGTCTATGACCTCATACCGACGACCATAAATCTGCCAGATGTTGTCGTTGATTTTTGTAGGTGTGGGGTTCCTTTTAAGTGGAATTCCCCCGTAATAAGCAATCAGTGGCTTCTTCCCATCTCTTTCTGTTACCACCTGCAATACCTTGTAGGTTCGCCCATTAACCCTCTTGGTATTTGCATATTTCTTTGCCATTTTAGCAATGGAAGATTTATGCTTGTTTGCAAGTGTTTTCAGGAGTGATGTTCGGAAAACCCATTTTACCTTAGAGAGTTTGTCGATATTGTGAGCCATACTGTAGTAATTAACCACACCTCTGTATTCTGCTTGATAGTGATTTACTATGTCGTAATCGCTATCATGAAGGAGTTTAAGGTTATGTGAGACTTTGCCTTTGTGGGTATACTTTCGTATGTTCTCAGTTATGACTTCATGTGGTATACCAAACCAGATTTGTCCATTTATGCTTCTCCTATTCTCTGAGTGCATTGTTTCTAATTCGTAACCTAGAAACTTGGCTCTTTTAGTTTTGGCATGGGTAATCAGTGTTTTCTCGTCGGACATTTCTAGGTCTAGTTTATCCGATAGGAATTCACCAATCCGGTTCTTAATTTCGTTGGCTTCTTTCTTCGGGCCAGCAAAACCTAGAATGAAGTCATCCGCATATCTGATGTATTCCAATTTTCTGTAGTCAGGGTCATCGACCATGACAGAAGGCATTGTTTTCATCTTTTTGCGTATCGTTTTGGCAATTTCAGAATCCCCTCTTTTCTCGGCTCTGTATGACTTAGAGCTAAGACGTTTGTATTCAGGGTTTCTTCGTCTGCCATTACCCTCTTTGTGGCTGCGGTTATGTTGCGGTAGTAATTCTTGTTCCATCCATCTATCCAATTCATTTAGATAGATGTTGGCAAGAAGTGGAGAGATAACTCCTCCCTGTGGAGTGCCAGAATAGGTGTTGTATGTTTCCCATCCCTCCATGTACCCCGCTTTTAACAGGTGCCTAATTAACTTCAGGAACCTGCTATCTTTGATTTTGTCTGCCAGTATTTCCATGAGGATTTTGTGGCTGATATTGTCAAAGCAACCTTTTATGTCGCCTTCTATGAACCATATTGTCCCTATGAATTTTTGTCTGGTCTGTATCAGTGCAGTATGACATCCTCTGCCCTGACGAAAACCGTGGCTGCGTTCTGAGAACTGTGGTTCAAAGTAGGCTTCCAGCAGTATTTTTATAGCGGTTTGCAGAATCTTATCATCCCCGGTGGGGATTCCAAGTGGTCTGGTTTTACCGTTACTTTTCGGAATGAACGTTCGGCGTACAGGTTTCCATTGATAGGTTCCTGTTTTTAGTTTCTCAATGATGCGTTCAAATGTTGCTTTAGACGTTCCATCAAGAGTATTGTCATCTACGCCTCTCGTGGTTGCGCCACGGTTGTTGTAGATTTGGGCATACGCCATTTCGTACAGACCGATATTGTATAGCTGCCGGTACAGCCGTTCTACGGGTTGGTTCTTTACGCCTCGTTCATTCAGGACTTTGAGTACTGTTTCAGTTGTTTGCATTTCGCAGACCCTTTGGCACTCTCCATCGTAGCCTAACCTGTCCCCCTTCGCCCTGTAAGTGGCTTTCCCACTCTCTGACTACTATGGGGACTCCGTTACCCTGTGGCTCTCACCACTTAGGGCAATCCCGTGTTCCGTGCATAATCTCCGTATCTAGCAACCCTTAGATTCCCTTACGCATCCTTACTCTGTCTCATTGACAGATTCTTCCCAATTGTCAGGTGTCTCGTAAACGTAGTATATATTTACGAGCTTTATTATCCGCCAAATCGGAACGGATTTTCTTTGGGATTAGGGTATTAGTCACGTTTCCCTTGAAGGATAGTTTACTTCAGATGGACGCTAGGGTTTCTTGCGTAATCATAGGTTGCAGGTCTTGCCAGTCTAATATCGTTGTGACTACAATATTCTCTGGCTTTACTGCCATGCTATTGTCCCCTCGCCGTTTCCGGTCTAGGTAAGACAGTTGACCTTGGGAATATCCTGCTTCCCAACCTGTTATACAGGCAAGAGACTATGCCGTGACACGGCGCACGAACAGCCTTACAGACCGTCTACCGAATTATTTTGTCATACTCAGCATGGGTTCCAATCCAAAACCAGACCAACCCTTCATCGCTCTCGACCGCTACCGCGCGATACTTTAGGCCCACTCTTACTGACCAGTACCTGCCGACCTTCTTCAGGCTTAACGAGGGATGTCTGGCGTTTCGCTTTAGCAATTCGAAGTTTCTGTCAGCAACCTGTTGAACATCTCTTGGCAGATTTTGATATCGTTGCCAAAATTCAGGGTTGGCGAAATGTCTTACAGCTCTTTGCAATTCCCTGCTCGCAAATCGGCAATGGCTTGTTCGGCGAGATGTTCCAGTTTCCCACTCTTGACATCTCCTTCAAATTTCTCATCCCAAATTTTCGCCTCAAATTCCTCGAACCATGCCCTGAATCGAGCCAGTTCGTGCGCCGAGAGTTGAGAAACGGCAAACTGAAGTTCCTGAACTGTCCTGGTAGTCATCTTCTCGCCCCCGGTTTCGGCACTCCACTGCAGCTCTTTGGCAATTCATAGATTACACTAGTCCTCCAGCGTTCTCTCGTTACAGGAGCAGACCACCCTATTTGGGTTGCGCCCTTTGAGTTCTCGCCGGCCACTGGCTCTTGATGTAGGCCAATACGGCCCAGATCTCAGTGTCGTCAAGCTGATCGCCGAAACCGATCATATTGCTCCGGTATCCCCTGCCTACGTAAGCCTCCGTTCCAATCTTCGTAATCTCGAACAGCTGCTCGTCGGGGTGATGCCAGGTGTGTCCGGACTCATCATGCGGAGGGGCAGGCAGGTATCCGTTCTCGTCCCGGATTTTCCAGTTTGGCTGCCCTTCTAGCTCCGCGCCGTGGCAGGAGGCGCAATACTGCTGGTAGAGAATCTTCCCCAGCGCCACCAACTGCTTGTTGGAAACGTCCGCCCCTTCTACAGGCCCGTCAACCTGGGGAAGGCTGACCTCGGTCGGAGTTGCCGTAACTCCCACGGTCGGGGGTTCGCCCTGCAACGCTTGGCCGCTCTCTTCACCCCTGGAAGGACCGCATGCCAAAATGACCAGCGCCGACGCAAGGCTCAAGGAAAGAAGAGTCCCGCGTTTCATTTACGTGCCCCCAAGCGCCTCCCCCAAGAGGCGCAGCCAGTTCCCATGACAGATCGCCGCAATATCATCCTCTGAATAACCGTTGCCGCGCAACAGCTCCGGGACCCGCTGCAGATCGGCGATCGTGTCCAAATCGGCCGGAGACTGCTCGCGGCCGAAACCGCCGTCAAGATCGGTCCCTATGGCGATGTTGTTGGCGTTGCCCGCCAGTTCACATATGTGATCGATGTGGGGCACCAAATCTTCCAGCATGATGTCGTAGTTCCACTCCTGACCGCCCCGCCACTTCGTCGACATCATCCAGACGTCCATCGCCATGCCGACGACGCCACCGCGTTCGATAATGGCGCGCAGCTGCTCGTCGCTGAACTGTCGCTGGTGCGGGACGATTGCCCGGCAGTTGTTGTGGCTGGCCAGAACCGGGCCACTATAGATCTCCAGCGCCTGCCAAAATGACTCATCAGACAAGTGCGTCAAGTCCAGCATGATCCCCAGCCGCTCCATCTCCCGCAGCAGGGCAGGGCCCATCTCACCCAGTCCCAGTTCAGTCCCCGTGCCGCCCGCGTAACGGTTGGGCCCGTAATGAGAAGGACCGATCGCCCGCAGCCCGGCCTCGTACCAGAACTCGACATGCTCTGGCGACAGGATCGGATCGGCCCCCTCCATCGACAGCACAAAACCGAGCGGCGGTTCCTCGCCTCCCGCATCCTCCCAAGCCGTCCATTCATTCCAGTGCTCGTCCAACTCGCTCCCGGTCGTGATGACGCGCACGATCCCCAGATCCTCCAACCCCCGGTAGTACGCCAGATGACCCTGCGCCATCGCGCTGGCCTGGGTAGGATGGTCGTAGTCGATGTTCGGGGCGGGACGTCCCGTCGAGCGCGCGATCGCGGTCGCGAAACTGAGCGCGACCCGGCCTGCGCGCATCTCCGGAAAGGCAACGGTACCGTAGCCCTGTCCCTTGCCGCTGTTCTTCTGCTCAGTTGTCCGAATCGTATAGACCGAACGCGTCAGGTCCCGGTTGCCCTGCAGCGCGTTCATCGCCAGATCGAGGTGGGCGTCAATGAGAAGCATGGAGGACTCCAAATTGTACAGATGTCTGAACGTATGCGGATGTTTGAAAGGGGAGTGCCATCTTTCGCGCGTCGGCGCACCTGACCAGCTGCGGCCGCGTCCCGCCTTCGCGTGCTATCGTCTTTGCAAGGCAGAGGCGCGAAAGCGTCCTCCGAGACGTGAAAACCCGCCGCCCGGCGTGCCAGATCCCCAATGAGGCCCGGCTCTATAGGTCGGCGGGAGGCTACAAACGGCGCCAACTACCTGCTACATGGCCGGAATCTGCAGTTGCCTCTCAACCTGCAAACTGGCGCTATCTACCACGGTGACCCCGTTTTCCCCGCCAACGTAGATGCTGCCGTCCACTTCCAGCATGCAGAGGGCAGGCGTGCTGTCCGAAACAGGAGTCCAGGCCGCGCCGTCCTGCGAGCTCCACAACTGCGTGTCATCGCTAAGCAGCCACTTAACCGAACTGCCGTCCCCGTTTGCCAGGGCCACGAGCGAGTTCACCTGTTCCGGCGCGCCGTCCACGGCGGCAAAAGTGCGGCCCCCGTCCGTCGACCGCCAAAGTCCGCCTTCCTCTGTTCCCGCCAGAACCAGTCCGCTGCAATGCACGTCAGGCGCAACCGCAACAGTCTGGTAGGCTGCGTCAGCGGAACTGCTGCGCTTCCACCCCAGCCCGGCATTGGGCGAACGGTAGATGCCCTCCTCGGTTCCCGCGAACACCACCTGCCAGCGGGGCCATGCGTCCTCCTCCATCGGCGGCGCCCACGCAAGCGTCAGAACGGTCAGGTTTCGCAAACCAAAGTTGCTAGGCATCCAGCGGAGGCCCCGATCGCGAGTGCGAAGCACGCCGTCACCCTCGCTGCCGGCCAGGATAACGCCCGAGTCGTCGTAGTCCGGCGATGAGGCAAAAGTGAGCACGGCCGATTCCGCGCCCTCTTGCCAGGCCGCCTGCCATTGTTCCGCAGTATCGAGAAGATAAGCCACGCCAAATGGCGCGCCGCCGGTGAAAATGCGGTCCCCCAGGCTGCAGGCCGCGGTCAGCCTTTCCTGCGGCTGGGGAGTGGGCGTCAGCTCCTCCTCGCCAACGGCAAACAGGCCATACGGGCCGGCTGCCCAAATACTTCCTTCATATTCTGATAGGGAGAGAATGATCGACATCGTTTACGGTTCCATGCTTTCTGTTGGTTCGCGGTGGAATACGATCGTGTTGGTGCCCAGTGCCATCAACGCTCCGCTGACGGCCGTTTCCAGCACCGCGGACTGCACGCCCGTGACATCCACCAGGCCCGTTTCCTTAGCGTTGACAAGCTGCTTCTTGACAACATCATAGGCGTGAGCCGGCCCGGCCTCTTCCAGCCGGATGGCCGCCACCGAAGGGGATTCAATGCCCGCGTTCTGGACGATCTGCAGGAAAGGCGCGCTTAGTGAGTCGTACAGCACCTTGACGCCAACGTTCTCTTCTCCATCCATCTCAAGCTTGTCCAGCGCACTGCGCGCGTGGACGAACGCTGCCCCGCCTCCCGGTACGACCCCGGTCCTGTGAGCCTGCGAGACGGCGGTGAGCGCCCGCTCCGACAGGGCCGATACAATGTCGCGCTCATGCTTGAGGTTGGTGCCCACCTTCAGGACGCCCATGCCGCCCGTGAGCGCAGCGATGCGGTTGATAATTTCGTCGCGTTCATCATCATCGACGCGCAGGCCCTCAAGCCGGTTTCGAAGCTGATCGACCGTCTCCTGCATTTCGGCAATGCGGCTCTGGTACGGCTGAAGCTGCATCATCTTGCGGTCAACCTGCACTCGCATCGCTTCGCCCAGATCGGCTTCTTTGGCATTGGCTGCGTAGGCGTAGTAGTTGCGACCAAGGATATTGGCTCCCGTCAGCGTCGTCAGGTCCTGGAAAGCCATCCGTCGCGGGTCGCCGATCTCCTTCATTTGAATGCCGAGAATCGAGATCTTCTTCTTCTCCTCGGTCTGGTTGCGCACCATCACATGCAGCGCCTCCTCCTTGATATGGGAGGCAATAATGACAAGAGATTTCTTCCCCATCTTCATCGCCGCTTCGATCAGCGCAACCGTCTCAGTCGCCTCCGAAAGCGTGTCATCGACCAGGGCAATCGTGGAGTCACCGTAAATGGCCCATTTGCGAATCGGGTCCGTGTAGAGGTGGAAACTGGCGATCTCGGCCTTGTAATTGGCGCCTGCATGATATTCACGCGCCAGAAAAGGAGCTACAAACTTCTCAACCGAAACGCGCGCGTCCGGACCCAGCAGGTAGCTCAGTTCGCCGATCGTCGCAGCCAGGTCCCGGTCCTTGACAACGGTCAGGGCCACCACAGCTAGGTCGTCTTCGGTTTCGACCGGTGCGGCCATTTCAGTCAGTTCCTGGCAAATGGCCGTCGTGGCCGCTTGCAGACCGATTTCCAGTTCCCTGTATCCAATACCGGCCGTCAACATCTTCAAGGCCTGGTGGTAGATTTCCCGCGTCAGGAGGGCTGTGGCCGTTCCGCCGTCCCCCACCTGCCCCGCGATCCGCCAAACGATGTGACGCATGAGCATCGCGCCGACATCCACTTTGGGGTCACCCAGGCTGAGGATACGGCGGACTGCAGTCGCCGCGTCGTCCAGCAACTCCGGCCCACGCGTGCCGTCCCGCTCATGCACCACATGTCCGCCAATCGGGCCGAGGGTCGGCGCCAGCAGGTCGGCGATGCTGTTGATGCCGTTGCTCAGACTTTCGTGGGTCTCTTCCGGGCCGGCGACTGCGGCCCTGTAGTTTTTGATGCGTTCCAACTTTACACCTCGATTATCTTCCGTGTGCTTTGGCTTTTCGTCCGGATCGTCCCTCTTTCAAGTCCATCGCATTCAAGACTATGACCACAAATGGGCATATTTCAACCCGCTGCCGGTGTTGAACAGGACCACGGTCTCGTCTCCCTGCAGCCAGCCCGACTCCAGCAGCAATTTCTGACCGGCCAGTGTGGCCGCACCTTCCGGGGCCGGGAAAACACCAGTATGCCGCCCCATCTGTTTGGCGCTGCAGAGCATTTCTTCGTCGCTGACCGCAAGGGCAATGCCACCGCTCTCCCGCACTGCCTCGAGAATCAAGAAGTCTCCCACCGCGGCAGGCACGCGCAAGCCGTCGGCAACCGTCTTCGCGCCTTCCCAGGCCTCGGCAAACTCATCCCCCTGCTCAAATGCCCGTACCATCGGCGCGCAGCCATCGCTTTGCACGCTGACCATCCGCGGCCGTTCGCTTCCGATCAGGCCCAATTCCTCCATCTCTTCGAATGCCTTCCACATGCCCACCAATCCAGTTCCGCCTCCGGTCGGGCAAATGATGACATCGGGCATACGCCAGTCCAACTGCTCGACGACTTCATAGCCCATCGTCTTTTTCCCCTCAATCCGGTAGGGCTCCTTGAGCGTACTGACGTCAAACCAGCCGCACTCTTCGACTTTCTCCCGCACTCTTGCCCCGCAGTCGGTGATCAGGCCGTCAACCAGCGTAACCTCCGCCCCCAGAATGCTGCACTCGACGCGAAAGGCCGACGGCACATCCTGCGGCATATAGACGTGGGCGGGCATTCCTGCTTTCGCTGCATACGCGCTCATCGCGCCGGCCGCGTTGCCCGCGCTCGGAATCGCCAGATCCGCCGCGCCCAGCTCGTAGGCACGGCCCACAGCCATCACCAGTCCTCTCGCCTTGAAGCTGCCGGTCGGATTGAGCGACTCATCTTTGATCAGCGTTTCGGGGCAGCCAATATCGTCGCCAAGCGCACGCGCGCAGGCCAAGGGTGTCCATCCCTCCCCCAGCTTGAGCTGCGCCGCCTGTGTCCTTATGGGGAGCACCTCTTCATATCGCCACAAAGAGGACTCACGCTCCCGCAAAGAATCGCGCGTCAGCGTCTTGGCCGCTTCCCCAAGATCGTAACGCGCCAGCAGCGGTTTTCCGCAGGCCGGGCACAGATTCATCAGTTGTTCAGCATCGTACTTCTCACCACATCGACCGCAAGAAAGATGTGTGAGTGTCGAACAGGTGGCTGTCATATCTTCATGACCGGTAGGTGGAAGCCGTCCGACGCAAGCTTGGAGAACATCGTGCGCTGTCACTTATCGACATATGGAAAGAGGCAGCGGCACAGGGGGAGCCAACTGCCTGCACAATTGTACTTCCCTTCCCACCAGGAAGCAAAAAGTAGCCGCGCATATTTCGCCTTGTTCCTACTGCCTCCGCAACCGCGGCGAACAGTCCATTTCCCGTCAGTCCCTGCGACCCGCGCCGTGCTCTCTTTTCTCAATCCCCTTCATTCTCTCCTCGCAATCTTGGCGGTAGGACCATCGGCCCCCCCTCTTGCAGGGGCTGTGCCCCGCGGCGTCCCTCTCTGGCCAGCCACTTTGTTCACTCTTGCCCGGCATCGTGTCCAGCGAACAGTGACTGAACCACCCATTCTGCCTCGAGCCGCCAGAGACTTACCTCGACCCACTGGCCTCCTAAGTTCAGCGCACAGAATAGAGACGATTACACTTGACATTCTGTTCGCTGTAAGCGATATTCTCCCTCTTGGCACAGTCCGGTATTGCAATCTTTCCCTTGCCGAAACTTTCGCAGCCCACTGCCGTATGTACAGGTGGGCGTATGTACCGATGGGCGTATGTACCGATGAGGCGACGCAATGCAAACAATGGTAGAAGCTCGAAGCCTGCGCAAGACCTATAAACGCGCCGACGGCTCCACGATAGAAGCCGTCAAAGGCGTCGACCTGGACATCCTCCAGGGCGAAATCTTCAGCCTGCTCGGCCCCAACGGAGCCGGCAAGACCACCACGATCTCGATGATCAGCGGCCTGGTGGCACCCTCCGAAGGGGACGCTGAAATCGGCGGCTATTCCATCACCAGACAGCCTATGGAGGCCAAGCGCCTGATGGGATTCGTCCCCCAGGAGATCGCCCTCTATCCCGAGCTCAGCGCACGTCAAAATCTCTCCTTCTTCGGCAGAATGTACGGTCTGGGCGGAAAAAATCTTAGTCGCCGCGTCGATGAACTGCTCGAATTCGTAGACCTGGCCGAACGCCAGAACGACCGCATCGACACCTTTTCAGGCGGCATGAAGCGGCGCGTCAACCTCGCAGCCGGTCTCCTAAACAGCCCCCCGCTCATCTACATGGACGAGCCCACCGTCGGCATCGATCCCCAGAGCCGGCGCCGCATCCTCGACACAGTCAAGATGCTGCGCGACGAGCAGGACATGACCGTTCTCTACACGACCCACCTTATGGAAGAGGCCCAGGAGCTGAGCGATCGCGTCGGCATCATGGACCACGGCGAGATCATCGCCATGGGTACCCAGGCTGAATTGACACAGCAAGTCGGTGAAGAAGACAGGCTGGAAATAATGACAGGCGCACAGAACGTTGGCGAAGCGCTGATCGAGCGCATGCAACAGGAGATTGCCGGCGTAACCCGTGTTCTCTTCAACCCGCCGGAGCCAATCGGGGACAACGGCGGCGAATCTACGCCCGCCCGCCTTACTATCTTTGCCAAACGGGGCCGCACCGCGCTCCCGCAGATTATCCAAACTCTTGACGCGGCTGGCATCGACATCCAGTCTGTTGAAGTGCGTGAGCCAGACCTTGAAGCGGTATTCCTGGCACTGACAGGGCGCGCCCTGCGAGACTGACTCCAGGGTCCGTCGCTCCCGCGGACGCCCGCGTCTCGACTGCCCGTTTCCATCACACCTCCCGTCCACCGCAGACCGCCCTGAAAGATGCGAAAGATTCTCGCAATCACCGCGAAAGAGATTTACACTGTCTTTCGCGACCGCAACTTGATCCTCCTCATGTTCGCAACGCCGCTGGTTCTGTCCACCATTATAGGGCTGGCCTTCGGCGGCATCGGCGACTCCGATGTTCCTGAATTCGCTGACATTCCGGTCGCCGTAGTCAACCACGACGAAGGTGTCGACCTGCAAGAGACCATAGATCTGCCGGACCAGTTTGCGAACCTGGATGCCCTTCCCTTCGATCTCGAAGATGTCGGGCTTCTTCCCGACCAGTCCGCCGTTGGCCCGAATTCGGTACTGCAGAACGGCTCCGAGCTGAATTTCGGCGACATCCTGTCCGGCATACTGCTGTCTCAACCGATCACCTCCACGAGTACAATCGGCGGAGCCGGATTCGACGTCGCACAGTTTGAATGCAGCCTCCTGGATCCGTCCGGAGAGGCCGGCGCCGCCAGTTTTGCCGCCGAAGGGTCACTGGAGGATCTGCTTGACGCAACCGCGGTTCAAGATGCGGAACAGGCGCGCGTCGCCGTCGACAGCGGTGAATTCGCAGCCGCGGTTATCATTCCCGCAGGGTTCAGCAGGCGAATGGTCCCACAATTTGCCTTCGATGAGGACGGCAGACTCTACACCAAACCCGTTGACGAAACAGGTTCCGTCGAGGTGTATGCCAACAATGGGCGCCCCATCTCTTCCCGCATTCTCCACAGCATTGTGGCGGGCGTCGTCAATCAGTTCGAGCGCGTCAACGTCGCGCTCAGCGCTGCGCTGGAAACGTCGGTCAATACGCTGTTGGACAGTCTTGCAGGAGGAGACATCGATCTCAGTGCCGTGGACCTGCCTGCAACAGCGGCCGCATTGCAAGGCTTGGACGCAACCGTACTCGAACCGCTCGGATGTCTGATCGCGCCCGGCGCCAACAACATCACCGTCGCCCAGAAGCCCCTGGACGCCTCGCAGGAGGCGCCCCCGTTTGCCCGCATTATCGTCCCGATAGGCGCAGCACAGGCAGTCTTCTTTGCGCTGTTCACCGGCGTATTCGGCATCAACTCCATCTATGAAGAGCGCAAGAATTGGACGCTGCAAAGACTGATCGTTTCGCCAACCCCGCGCAGCTACTTGCTCGCGGGCAAGTTGCTTGGGAACGTGACCGTCGTCTTCCTGCAGATACTCATTCTCATGGCAGCGCTGACCCTCATCGCTTCTGCTGTTCTCGGCGCGCCTACATTCATTTGGGGTACCAACATTGCCGCTTTACTGGCGGTGACCGCGGCGCTGGCCCTATGTGTTTCGGGTCTCGGCGTGTTTGTTGTCGGACTGTCGAAGACGCCCGAGCAAGTCCAGCTCTTTGGGCCCATGATCAACATCAGCCTCGCCGTATTGGGCGGCGCCTTCGGCTTTGCGCTGCCAGAGCAGGCCGCGAGGTTTTCGCTGATCTACTGGGGCGTAGATGCTTATGTGGATCTTTCGCTCTCCCAGCCTGATGTCTTACTCAATATTCTTGTACTTTTCTGCCAGGGCATTGCCCTCTTCTTGTTGGGAACATGGCTGTTTAAGCGGCGTATAGACCTTTAGATTCAGGCTCAACTCACGAATGACACGGCCAAAGCGATAGACAGCCCGTACATAGCCTTTATAGATGCGATCGATTCTGACAATCATCCTCAACGACTTGAAAATCTATTCTTCGCAGCGGGGCAACCTGGTCGGCCTGCTCGTCATTCCCGTCCTCCTTACAGTCGTTATCGGCTGGAGCCTGGGCCGCATCGGCGGCGGCGGGCCGACCCGCCTCCGAGTCGACCTGATCGATCTTGACGGCAGCGACATGTCCGCCCAGTTGATCGAGGAGCTCCGCGCCGCCAACGATGCACTCGTGCTATGTCCTCTTGACAATGACGCTGACGACTACTGCCGCCTCGAAGATGAACATCTGGACATGGATCGCGCCATCGAGCGCGCTCGTTCGGGCAGGACCAGCGCACTAATCGTCATCCCCGCCGGCTATGCCGCCGCTCTGGACGACTTCCAGACCGTTGCCATCGACTACTATTCCCGGTCCGATCCGATGCAGCCCGGCCCCGTTCTGCAGAGCCTGAACGCCGTCCTCCAGCGCACGAGCAGCGCATCCATGACAAAGGGCGTGTCCGCCGCCCTGCTCGACAATCTGACCAACGCAGTCGCGCTGCCGGCTTTGGACGAGGAGACGCGCGACAGCTTCCTGAACTCTCTCTACCACCGCGCACTGCAGTTGTCGACGAATCAACCGCCAGCCGTCCTCTTCCGAGTCGCCGATGCAGACGACGAAGGTGAAGGCGGCATCGACAACGGGTTCAACCAGTCCGCGCCAGGCATGGGGTCCCTGTACGTCATGTTCACTGTGCTGGGCGGCATGGCCGTCCTTCTGCGCGAGCGCCGCCAGTGGACCCTCCAGCGCTTGATGGCCCTCCCACTTTCCCGCGCACAGATTCTTGGCGCCAAGATTGGTGTCTACTTCACCCTTGGCATGATTCAGTTCTTCATTGTTTTCGCCGTCGGCGCCGCATTTGGCATGGATTTCGGTAGTAGTCCACCTGCCCTGCTCGCGACAATGGCTGCCTTCGTCCTTTGCATCACCGCCCTCACTTTCGCTCTGGCCCCCTTTATCAAGAGCGAAGGCCAGGCCAGTGGCCTCGTCCTCCTCCTGTCGCTGTCGCTCGCCCCCCTCGGCGGCGCCTGGTGGCCGCTCGAAATCGTCCCTGAATTCATGCAGACCATTGGGCACCTATCTCCTGTCGCCTGGGCCATGGATGCCTTCCAGGACCTGATCTGGTATGACGGCAGTTTCACCGACGTCCTTCCCGAAATAGCAGTCCTCCTGGCCGCGGCGGCCGTGCTGTTCATCATAGGCATTCGCAGCTTCAAGTACGAGTAATCGAACGTTTTGCCCCGCAGTTCACTCAGGTTGACAATTTGGTCCTGGGTCCGCCTCTTGATTTCGCCGAAGGGTAGTGGGCCCGGAGCTTCAAATGACTTGATTGCCTAAGGCCATGGCGAAGGCAAAGAAGTGCGTGAGAATGCCGGTGTGCGGAGTAAATCGGTTTCTCTGCTATGATTATGTTTGCTGACTCCTGCTTGAATATTGCCTGTAGGGTCTCGCTCCACATAGCACTCCCGCAGATATACAGAATCCAACTCGGCACGCACCTCACACTTGAAAGTAGCCGCCTACCATGACATTGCCTGAGTACAAGGCGGAAAGACAACCAGAAGCAGGCAGCCCCAGGAGCCAGACCTCCGGTAAGTACGCTGCCGCCGGTGTCGACATAGAAGCTGGCAACCGCGCTGTCGATCTGATGAAGTCAGCCGTGCGCTCGACATTCACCGCCAACGTGCTTGCAGACGTCGGCAGCTTCGGCGGCCTCTTCGCACTCACCGACCTACCCTCACAGCCTCTGCTCGTCGCCTCCACCGACGGCGTAGGCACCAAAGTCAAGCTCGCCGCCCAGCACAGCCGCTGGCCAGGCATCGGCCAGGACATCGTTAACCACTGCCTCAACGACATCCTCGTTCAGGGCGCGCGTCCACTCTTTTTCCTCGACTATATCGCCGCCGATAAGCTCGTGCCCGAAGACGTTGCCGCCGTCGTCCTCGGTATGGCGGAGGCCTGCCGCGCCGCCGGATGCGCTCTCCTTGGCGGTGAAACCGCTGAAATGCCGGGCGTCTACACACCCGGCTCCTGCGACGTCGCCGGGACAATCGTCGGCCTGGTCGACCAGGAAGCCCTCCTGCCCCGTCCGCACGAAATGCAACCGGGCGATCTGCTTTACGGCCTGCCCAGCAGCGGGCCACACACCAACGGCTACTCACTAATTCGGCGCGTCCTCGCCAACCGCGACTTGCACGAGCCGTTGGAAGACGGCATCCTGCTGATTGACGCCGTTCTCGCCCCTCATCGCTCCTATCTGCCACATCTCTTGAAACTGGAGGAAGCCGGCATTTCCATCAAAGGCCTGGCCCACATTACCGGCGGCGGCCTTGGAGACAACTTGCCCCGCATCCTGCCTCCTGGCCTGCGAGCACGTATCAATTGCAGTAGCTGGGAAGTCCCTCGAATCTTCCACCGACTGCTCGATTGGAGTGGAATGGAAGGCGAAGAAGCTTACCGTGTATTCAACATGGGGATCGGCATGGTAGCCGTCATCGCCGAAGATCAGGCGGGTCCCGTCAAGAATGCGCTGCCTGATGCCACCCCTGTCGGCGCCCTGACCGCCAGCAGCCAATCTGAACCGGAGGTTGTATTCGAGGATTGACCTGCTATCCGGTCATGTTAAGTCCAGTCGCCTTCTAGCCCCGGCGCCAGCCCGTCAGAAACTTTCCAGCAGTATTAGAGACGGGCATCCCTTAGCCGGCGCCGCAAAAGCGTCACCCAATTCCCGAAGCCTCAGCGGTACCCTACCGAAAGGCAGCTCCATGACCACCGAACTTGTGCAACTCTCCTACAAGGGCCCAGTCGCGACCATCGTCCTCAATCGCGCAGACAAGCTTAACGCTCTCAACGCGGAGATGCTGGCCGCCCTTGAATCCTACGCCGACGAACTGGACCGCAACCGTGAAGTACGCGTAGTTCTTCTCACCGGAACCGGCAGAGCATTCTGTGTAGGCGCCGATATCTACGAATGGAGCGACCTGCCGCCCCTCGAAATGGGCCGGCGCTGGATCCGCGACGGGCATCGCATCTTCGCCCGTTACGCCCGCCTGCCCCAACCGGTCATCGCCGTGCTTAATGGCTACACTTTCGGCGGCGGCCTGGAACTGGCTCTCGCCGCAGACCTGCGTCTGGCAGCAGAGGAGGTGCAGCTATCCTTTCCAGAAGTAAAGCTGGGGATCATTCCCGGCTGGGGCGGCACGCAGCGTCTCGCACAGCTCGTCGGGCCGAGCCGGGCCAAGCAGATGATCTTCAGCGGAGATCGCGTTTTAGCCGAACAGGCTGAACACTGGGGACTTGTAAACGAGGTAGTTCCTGCCGACCAACTGGCAGAGCGGGCGCTCGAACTGGCCGATTCCATCGCCGCCAACGGTCCGGTGGCAGTCCAAATGACCAAGCAGTTAATCGACGCCGCCAGCCCGGCCAGCGGCGACAACGGCGTCGTCCTCGAAACACTCGCCGGCAGCCTCGCCTCCTACACGGCCGACGCCCAGGAGGGTGTATCCGCCTTCCGCCAGCGCCGCCAGCCGCAGTTCAGCGGTCGTTAGGAGAAAAGTCAGATTCAGACTTCGCAGGGCCGTGGCGGCGCACCAAGTGCGTCACCCCTCATCGATCACTTCGCCGCAATGGGGGCATCTGACCGGCGCCCGCGCCTCCCTTTCCAGTTCCTCCATAAACCCCGACCCCAGAATACCCGCCGGCAACGCGAACAACCCAATACCGACGATCGCAATGACACCCGCCAGAAAACGCCCCGCCGCCGTTACAGGGAACACATCGCCGTAGCCCACCGTTGTTAACGTGATGATACTCCACCACATAGCTCTTGGAATGCTGGCGAACTCCTCCGGTTGGGCCTTGTGTTCGGCAAAGAACATGAGCGAGGAGGTCATCACCAGTAGCAGGAAGAGTACCGACACGACCGCGGCCAGTTCGCCTCGCCTTATATGGACAATTTTACCCAAGGTGCGCAGACTGCTGAAGTACCGGCCCAGCCGCACGATGCGCGCCAGCAGGCGCATGACCCGCAGGAAACGCAAGTCAAGCCCGTGCAGATTGACGAAGAAGACCAGGTATACCGGAAGAACCGCCAGCAGGTCTATAAGCGCCAGAGGAGAGACAAGATACCAAAGCCGGCCCTTTACCGGATGCGCATATTTGGGATTCTCAGTGCATGTCCAGACCCGCAAGAAAAACTCCACCGTGAAAATGCCGACCGAAATTACCTCAAAGAGATAGAAGGCGCCGGGAGAAATCCGGTGAATCTCCTCCACTGTCCCCACGATCAGCGCAACGACATTCAGGGCGATCAGTGTGATGAGGAAAATATCAAAGATTTCGCTTGGCCGGTTACCTGGTTCAGCCTCTTCGATTATTTCGTAGACCGTTTTCTTTAGTGTTTTCATATGAGGACGGAAGAAGGAAATACCTTTATTTCTCCGTGACTCTTACAGTTGCTGAGAGCGAGAAGGCAATGGATGCTGCGGGGACAGACCAAGGCCCTGAACGCATACTGACAAAGAGACGTCTGCTTCATCGTCTAGAGGAGTCTGAGGCCTGGAGGCACGGAGAGGACAGAACCCTCCTCTGCTGTGGTGGATCGGACTCGACAAAATCTAGAACCGACTCCGAAATCGCACCGTCGTTGCCCTTAATCTTCCTGTAGCCGAAGGAGGCGTTGGAGGCGAAGAAGAAGCTCAACCACGCGGCCTCCCTCATCCCACGGACGACGGCCCGCGCCAAATTCTCCGAGTAATATTCGTCCACGCTCCCGGTGATTCCAACAAGCGGCCTGCTGATGGCGTTGCCCTCGGCCTGCTCGTTGATTGACACCACGCGAGTGCCCTTGAACCTCAGGTCGGCCCTGAACTCTACGGCTTGCTCGCATTTGCGTGTGAGGCGACCGAATCTCCATACGAGGGTGACCTGGAATAGGGCCTTGGGCTTGCCGCCCTTCTCGATCATCTTTCTGAACTGGGGCCGGTTGGCGATTAGGCTGCTCACGTCCACGTACTCTCGGGCCTGGGAGTAGCCGCTGGCCTTGGCGAACTCCTATTGCGTCCGCAACTGGGAGGCCATGGAAAAGTCCACGTCCTGCCTGTGGCTGGACACCCTGTCGTAGAGCGCCGCAGGTGTGAGCGGCCGTATGTGCTCATTCTTCGCCATGTCCTCCTTCAATCTTCCTGTTCCGCATGGCGAGTGCGGAGCCTCTCGTACCGGATGGTCCAAGGCCATGCCCGCTCCTCCTTGTCGTTGCGGCCTTCATCGCGCATCACGTCCTGAACATGTCCGGCCATCTCCGGCGACAGGGAGAAGGTGATCGTCTTGGCGTTCCTATTGATAAGCCTATTGGGCATATGCTGTCTTACACTGTATCATGCGCCATCAGGCATTTCGCTGTCAAGCGAACCTTGAGCGGCTTAACTTGACACGCGCAGCTAGGATAGCGGACAAAGTGATGGGCACATTGAGTTTATGCTAGGAGCTTTGATCGATGGACGGAACTCTTATCAGTCTTAATGGGTTACTCACCGGCAACCAGTTGTTCGATATTCCCGTTTACCAAAGAGGCTATGCTTGGGAGAGGAAGAATCTGGAGGACCTGTGGGAGGACCTTTATTTCCTGGACCCTTCCAAGAAGCACTATTTCGGCACGGTGCTTCTCAAAGACTCGGGAAAGACCGCTAGAACCAGGCTAGCTGCTTTGAGCCGGTTCGATGTCATAGACGGCCAGCAGCGGTTAACTACTGTCCTGATACTGTTGCGAGAGATTATCTCGCAGTTGAAGGAGGTCAGTGGCAATGAGTTGCGGGCAGACGTGGACGCCCTTGAGAGGAGCTATCTGAAAGACGGAGGTCATTACAAGCTGAACCCTTTGGGTGATGATGGTGAATTTTTCCACCATGTCGTCATTGATGGCCATAACTTCCTAACTGACGCCACTACGACTCACTCCCAACGCCGTCTCGCGGAAGCCAAGGCGTTCTTTAGAGAACGACTTATCGGCGAGAAGGAACAGCAGCCTACTGAATACCAGAACTTTCTGGTTCAATTCAAGCAAAAGATCGACGATCTTCAACTCATACAGTACCAGGTCAACTCGGATGCGGATGCCATTCGCATCTTTGAGGCCGTCAACGACCGAGGCCGCCCACTGAGCGATCTTGAGAAGACGAAGAGCTTCCTCATGCACACTTCGTACATCGGGATAGAAGACGATGACGCGGTGGCTGGGAGGCTCAAAGAGTTGAATGGCCACTTTTCCAGAATATATCATCACTTTGAAAGCGTGAGCGAAACTAGGCACTTGGAACGCTTGCGTATGGACGAGAATGACGTTCAACGTTACCACTTCATAAACTACATTTCGCCTTGGGACAATTCGTCGCGTGTCACCGACAGCCTCAAGGATCGAATTAGAGACAAGCTGAGGAAAGATCCTGAAGAGTGTGTAGAGTATGCGATCACCTACGCTAAAGATTTGGAGATGGCATTCCTCGTAGTGAAGCAAATCACGGAAGCCTACAAGGAGGATGAAGAAGGCGGGACGCTTAGCAAGATATTCATGCTGGAGAGAATGGGGAACATCTTCCCGCTCTTGATAGCCACCTGGCTGAGGTTCGGAGACGATGGGCTACGTCTGGAGGGGATCCTGAGACTCCTGGAGGCATTCATCGTTCGCGTTTATCTGGTGAGTGGATACCGGAGCCATACCGGAGCGTCCACGCTAAATGGGATGGCTCACAGGGTGCATCGCAAGAGATTGAGCTACGACGGGCTATTTGCTGAACTCAGCGAGTTGAATCGCTTCTATCAGAACGACGAACAGTTCACGCTTGCGCTTGGTCAGAGCGATCTCTATGAGCGCCTAAGCTCAAGAACTATAAGGTACCTATTGAGCGAATACGAGATTCATCTCAGACCGAAGGTTGATGTGCCATTGGCTGTCGCGACACAGGAGAAACTCCTGTCGTCCGAGTACGAGGTAGAGCATATCTGGGCTCAGCATCCGTCTTATGAGATGGGCGCTGAGGAAGCAAGTGAACACAGGCAGAACGTCCATCGCCTTGGAAACCTGACCATAGCTTCCCAGTCGTGGAATAAGAGCATGGGAAACAGGACATTCCAAGAAAAGCGGTGGCAATCAGGCGATGCGCCCAGTTACTCGAACTCCAATCTGTTGGTACAGAAGGAGCTTTCCGATCTTCTCACTTGGGATGTCGACGCGATCAACGACCGGGAGGACGATGTAGTGGCTTTCGCCTTGCAAAGGTGGGCCGTATAGCTTTAGCGCTCCTCGCCTTCGCTTCCTCACCCAATCAAGATGAGAATTGGCTCGGTGGATTAATTGGATAATCTTCCGGTTTGCCAGTATCGCCTGGCTGGATGACAAAGTCTCGGCGGTCTCGGTAAAGGCGGGCTCGGTTTATCACGTAGTCCCCTTCATCTTTGTAGGGATCAATATCGTTGTAGTCGGTCATTAGCCAGTACTTGTAGTCGCCAACGAATAGGTAGGTATTGTTCATTCGGAAGAAGCGACAAGCGACGCCTTCGCCGGCACGAAATCGAGTGCATATAGCGTCCAGCAGTTCGCGTTGGTTGTCCTTCTCGGTAAGAACGTATTCATGGGGCCACGTATCTCGATATGTCACCGCTTCTCTCCAAGGAGCGTGCTCGATTAGGTCGATCAATCTGTGGTTCATGCATCTTTCCTCTTTATCGGAATTCTGTTGCCAAAATGCGTTGTCATCCTACCTCAGCACAAACCATCCCACTAGGACGCTGCCGATCATCACGCCTATAGCACGAGGGCGACCACGCGGGCCGAGTTGAGCCTTCCCTTCTTCTCCTCGTGTGCGGCTCGCTCCTTCTGGTACGCTTACTCCATCTCCTCGTATGCCCTTCCGTAGGCTGACGCGGCCTCCCTGTCCTCGTCCCTCTCTCGCTCCAACTCCGATGCTCGCCTATCCAGCTCCAACACGGTCCGCTGAATCTTGTCCTCCCGAACGAAGGATCGACGGAGCAGTTCGTTGTCGGTCACGTACTTTGGGCCCTTCAGCCGTACGTAGCCCCGTCGTCCCTTCCTGCGAACCTCGGATTCCCCGCTTTTGATCGTCCGGTCGAGAGTAGACAGGGACATCTCTAGCTCGCGCACAGCCTCCGCTTTCGTCACCCAACAGACCTGCTCATCCATCGCTTTTTCCCTCGCCGCGTGGCTGGCGGTTCCGCTTCCTGTTGAATAGACGCAGACCACAGCCCTCGTCGTCGGACGCATCCGACGACTCCTAGCTCATAGTGTCGTCTTCGGGCTTCTGTGCCGCCTCCTATGCCGCAACCCAGAGCCTAGCGATAGAGGCGGCGCAGGTTATCTAGGAGCTGATTGAACTTGTGATGGAGATGCGGGAGGCAAACGCCTTCGGCGAGCAACTGGGGCTGAACCATGACGTTTTGGCATTCTACGATGCACCGGAACTGAAAGAGAGTGCAGTGCATGCTTTGGGCGACGAGACCCTTCGATCCATAGCCCTTGAATTGGTCGACACCGCGCGGAACAACGTCACGACAGAGCGGACGTTGCGGGAGAACGTCCGCGCCTAGCTACAAGCGATGGTCAAGCGCATCCTGCGCAAGCACGTCTAGCCGCTTGACAAGCAGGAGAAGTCAGCCTTCACTGTTCTCGAACAAGTGGAAGCGCTGTCGGAAGGACTGGCGACTTTCTTAGATCGCTGTAGAAGGTCAGCGTTTACCTACACCGCCAACCTGTACCGGGATTGTCAATAGTCAGGTGAAGGTTCCCAAACAAAGACGGTGCCAGCGCTAAGTCACGCCATTCGATAGATCGTTCCTCAAGACGTTGGTATCGAGGACGACTCTAATGTTCGGAATGAATTGAACTCGGCCCCCTTCAACCTACTCTGGCATAAGCCCATCACACCAGGCTCCCAACGCGCCGCTGATCTCGTCGGAGAGCGACCACGAATCGGAGGAAAAATCGACAGCGTAGATGAATGCGTTAGCTGCCCCAGGGTCGAAAATGCCTCTCCCGACCGTGACGTCGTGGATCACCAACACCGGTAATTGAAGAGAGTAGGCCAAAGCAGCTTCGATGTGATTCCATTCGGTGCCAAGGCTAAATGGAGACTTGATTTCATCACCCTTCAGTTTGCCTGACTGGACTTCAATCTGTGGGATACCCAGGATAATCGCCCCAAAGCAACGCTCCATCAATTGGATAACTTCGACAAGCGGTAGTTGGCTGGGAAAGTCCGTTACGCCGACCGAGCGTGGTTCTAGGTCGCGAAATTCCAGCAGCTTTTTGAACTTATCGAGACACGAGCGTTGCTCAGGTGGAACCCAAGTAGGCTGGCTAACAAATACTGGCCTCACAATGCTCACACCCCTACACGAATCCACCCAAGCTTACAGAGGATGCGACAATCGGGCACTTCGGCTAAGGTGCCTAGGGCCGACTGTGGCCGGATGGCCATGAGCCCAGCCAGAGAGAGATTCGATAATATGGTGACAAAGGGCGACTGCACCCTCACAGCCCCGACCATCCTCTGGAAGGGGAATCTGGATTCCGCTTACAAAGCAGGTCAACCCTGGACTTCAGTTCTAGAATGAGGGTCTACGCAAAGGTTCTTGATTCTGTCAAATCTAGTGGGCGAGGAGGGACTCGAACCCCCGACCTCACGGATGTGAACCGTGCGCTCTAACCAGCTGAGCTACCCGCCCAAATTAGGCCTGCTGTCGTCAAGAAACAGCCACTTCAGGAGCACAGCAGAGTATAGCACCGACCCCGGATTTGGCAAATTCATGCCGGCATAGCAAAATCATCTCGACGACACTGCGTCACAATTATCGATACGACAAGAGCGTACCTGGTCACACGCCAGTCGAGCCCTACACAACCCTCATGCCCCGTTTCACTCGCCACAGCCGGCTTCTGAATCGTATCTTCTTCACTTTGGTCATCGCCGCCGGCCTGTTCGGCTGGTTCTACGTGTCCGGCAATTGGCAGCCCGCCCCGTCCAACTTTGAAGTTGGTTCACTGATCGGTGACGCCGACGTAATCGATCTGATCGCCGGCATAATCGAAGACGCCATCCAGATCTTCCAGGAAATCACCGGTTAGCAGTCCGCATTTCGACCTTTCGCCCCCAACCTACTGGCCCTGTCCGTCTGGCGCGTGTATGCACGTCTGCCCTTCCCTGGCATTCAGATACTGGCATAGTTCTATGTAGGCGGGTCGGAACGTTGGCGGGCCGCAGCACGGGCTGGGCTCCATGATTCCCCACCAGAACTGCTCTTCATCCTCGGGATTGCCGTCGCTCAGCCACTCCAGATTGGGCATCGTGATCAAACTCATCAGGCCAATCCACGGATGCCAGTTGGCTTCGGCCCATTCGTAGGCGCGTCTCAAATACTCGGCCTGCACATCGAAATCGATACCGGCATCCCTGCCATGCCAGCGGTAGTTCGGATTTACATTGTCGGAAGTCCAGCCGAACTCCAACAGGACGATCTGCTTGTCCGTGTCACCGTAATGCTCCATGATCGCCCGAATATCCTCAACATGGCGGAAACTGAAGAAGCGGTGCCCACCGTACCGCTCCTCCGCAGCCGCAACCTCGGGGTCCAGCTCGGGAGGCGCTGCAAATCCAACCCCGTGGACGCCAAGCGCATCGAAGAAACCCTCGCTGCTTCCACCCATTGCCTCATACATCTGCTCGTAGTACAGGTGGTCCGGCATCGCGTATTCGTTGTCATCTCCCGTCGGCGCCATTCCGGCGCTGACAACGATTGCATTCGGGTTCGCCTGCTTTATCGCCGCATACGCCCGGCCCAGAAAATAGACATATTCGGCAGGATTCGGGCGCTTGTGACCCCACTCACGGCTTAGATTCGGTTCATTCCAGATTTGATAGCCCTGAATACAGCCAACGGCCCCGGGTTTACAACTGTAGCGGCTGGCTAAGGCAAATACATAGTCGGCGAAGTGATCCGCGCTTTCAGGAGGAAGACCCGCCCAGAAATCTCTCTTCTGTGGATCGATGGAGATCCGTGCCAGAAGTTTCAGATTGGCGCTGTTCACCTGATGTACAACTCGGTCCGAGAATGACCAATCCAGATGCCCTTTGCCTGCTCCCTCTATGTTCTCCCAAGCGAAAGTCTGCTTGACCCAATGAAAGCCGCCCTCCCGTATCAGGTTCAAGTCCCTCTCCGCCACCTCGGGCCGCCACCACAGGAAGGCCTGCGTGCCGAAATCGGGGCTCTCCATCGTCGCGGGTAAGAACCCGCCTTCTCCAACCTGTTCCGCTTGCGGCGACTGCGTGTCTGGCTGCTCCTCCGTCGGTGCCGGTGTGGCAGTTTTCTCCGGCTCCGGCGTCGATGTCGGCGGCTCGCTGGTCGCGGTGGCCGTAGGAGGCGCAGGTGTATCCGTAGGCGCCTGGCTCGTCTCGCCGGCCGGCGTCGACGTCTTGGTCGGTGTCGTGGTTGGCTCCTCGTCAGACCGATTGCAGGCGGCCACAGAAATCAGAGCGAGCAGGAGTATTCCGAAAAGCAATCGGGATCGCAAGGTCATTGTCTAGCCCTTAGAAAGGATGGGACTGATGAAATTACATGGTCCGCCGTACTTCCACAGCCATTGAGGCATTCCCTCAGGGAATGGCCTCAGCGCATGGAGGAATGCGCCTCAACCAACTCCAGCACGCGCAACGCGCACTGCACCAGACCCATGAGAGGGCTGCGGTCACTACGTTCCGTGCCAGGGGAAGCTTACCTATTGTAAGTGAGAATGAAAATTATGAAAAAATGATTGACAATGAGGGTATCTGCCATGTCGAAACGGCAAATGCTGTCATCCTTCAGACTGACGAAGTTTCTCAGCCCTGCGAAGGCGGCCAGCTGATCGCGCCGATCGGTAATCTCAAAGAAGCTCAGGCGAAATACATTGGACAGGGCGTAGAGGATCAATAGCAGGAGCAAGATGTTGGCCGGGGTGATCATCAGATAGCCGGTCGGCTGCTGCGCCCACACGCAATTCAGCCGCGTAGCGCCTTCTTCAGAAAAGCGAGGCCGTTACTTCGCAGAACTTCCGGTGACTCGGTTAACGGGCGCCAGAAATGCGCCAGCGGCACCCGTATTCCGGGAGATTGTGAGCAGGAGTATAGTTTACGCCGTATCGCTGATGTCTACGGCCCCTATAGGTTTCCTGCCAAGTTACCACTCTCACTGCCCGCTCGCGCATCTTGTCACCGCGTAATCTCCCACGCTAGATGCTGAATCTCAGGCAATACCAGCTTCTCCATCGCCAGTTTGACCGCATTGGTCGAACCCGGCACACTGATGATCGCACAGCCCCGATACGTGCCCGCTGTGGCACGGCTGAGCATCGCCGCCGCCCCCACCTCCTCGTAGCTGAGCATCCGAAAGATCTCACCGAATCCCGGCAGCTCCTTTTCCAACGCCTGCGACAGGACGTCATAGGTGCGGTCCCGCTTACTGACACCTGTGCCTCCGTTGAAGATGATCACCTGCGCGCCGCTCCCGCTGAAATCTTCCAGAGCGGCCGACACCTGTTCCGGCTCATCCGGCACGATGCGGGAAGCAATCACCTGGTGACCCTCAGCCTCGGCCATCTGGCGGATTGCCTGGCCGCTGCGGTCCGTTTCGGGCGTGCGTGTATCGGAGACGGTCACAATCGCAAAGGCGATGCTGCCCTTTTCTTCTTCCGCCTGCCGCCGATGCTCTTCGGAGCTCAATCCATTCTTCATGTTTCACCCTCTCATCACCTGTATGCTAATGAAGACGCGCGAAGATTACGCGGCGCGCAGAGG
The DNA here is from genome assembly GCA_965208965.1 of Caldilineaceae bacterium. Taxonomy (GTDB): domain Bacteria; phylum Chloroflexota; class Anaerolineae; order Caldilineales; family Caldilineaceae; genus Bin5. Next base: position 5,523,516 of record OZ242384.1, on the reverse strand, counting down.
GTCTTGGCGCCTCTGCTCTCTCAACTCTCCTGAACATTATACATCTGAATCGAGAAAGCGGCCCTCCTTGGCCGGGTGCAGTCCAGATTTGGGGTGTGAACAAAGGCGAGGCGTGAGGAGCGAGGAACGGGAACTGCCGGCGGCGCTGCAGGAGACCGGATTTCGGGCTGGCCGCGTTGTTGTTCGTTGAGATATATGAAAGTTCGCCACTAATATGGTATGCACTCGTATGAAAGTGTTGCCCTGCGAGGCGGGCGAAGATGCGCGGAACGGGTACAACTGTGGCGTCTGAAATATCCGTTTGGGCTGATTCTGTACGGCTTTCCCAAGGGACTCCGGTTCATCATTTCGATGGCTGAAGGACGGTCTTTCGGCGCTGCGGCGGGGACCGCGCAAGTGTTGCATTTTCCCAAAAAGTGATGCATTACTGGATATTGGGGTCCTGACCAGAGAGAAAAAGGGCGAATAACGGTGCGAAAGAGATGCATCAATAGGGATGCATCACTTTCATGCAAAATCGGGGAAAATGGAGGTGTCGCGTGAGCGTGTTTTCGAGCTGATTTTGGCTGCAAAATCGGCGCGGAAATGCGGTGGTTCGCGGTTGGTGGTCTGCCGAGATTGTACAGGTTTTGTATAGGTTTTTTACAGGTTTCCAGAATTGAGCCGGAAGGGAACGCCCGATGCCTGGTTGCCTGCACATATATATGAAACGCGTCCAATTTTTGAGTGCATCACAGATTTGGGATTCTCCAGAGTAGCGGGCTGTGGATCCTGGTTAAACTCCCCAGAGGCAGCCTGGATCTCGCCCCCATTTTGGACTGCACACCCCTTGGCCTCCTATCCCAACAGCCGCATGCCAATTTATTTTCCGTCAACTAGAGCCAGCCAATCGGCCAGACTGAAGCCACATCTGGTCAACCATATCTCCCCAACAAGCTGGGTAGTTTGCCCCCGGACAACCAATAAATTTTGGCATGAATCTGTCGGCCTGCTATAATCTGACTCTGTCTTGAAGACGATTCCAGCAACCTGGTTGTTTCTCCCGCATCGTTCCGCCAGAAAGAGCATTTGCAACTGATGTTTCGCAGTCGCTGCCTTGTGTCAGTTGGGCCCAGTGCGTATTGACGCCTCGCCCGCGTAACATGAGTTATCAGTTCGCAGCCAATCCTTGTCGTTCAGCATAGCATGGCAGCAATATTCTCCAAGAGCAGTTCCTTCGTGTTCATCTTTCTAACGAAGTGAACGCGGTTCATCCTTTTACGGTCAATCCATCACATTCCCAGGAGGAAAACTGTGCAGCGAAAAGAAATGAGTCGAAGAAGCCTTTTACAATTGGCCGCGGGCAGCACGGCAGTCGCCGCGTTAGCCGCGTGCGCGCCGCCGGTGCCGGCCGGCACCGGTACAGGCGCATCCGCAGAGCCAACTACCCTGAACTTCTTTAACCGGGGCGGTCAGTTCATCGAGAACGTCATGGACCAGCAGATGTCTTTGTACAGGGAGTCCAACCCCAATATCGAGTTCGAGATTAACGCGGTGGCCGGCGCCTCCCATCAGGAAGCCCTGCTGATCATGATTTCCGCCGGTACTGGACCGGACATGTGGTTTGACGCCAACCGCACCACCGGCCCCCTCACACGCAAGGGTGTGACGACCAATCTTGAGCCGTATTTCGAGGCGGATCCTGATTTTAGTGAAGACGACTATGTCGAAAACGTCTGGATTGCCCAAACCTACGACGGCGCTCGCTGGGGCATCCCCTGGGATAGCGGCGCGATGCTCATGGCGTTCAATATTGACTTGTTCGACGAGGTTGGCGTTCCGCATCCAGAGCCGGATGCATGGATGACATGGGCCGAAATTGTCGAACTCGCCAAGGTTCTCACCTTCGACTTGGACGACAATTCAGCCAGCGATTCTGATTTCGATCCGGCCCGGGTGCGTCAGTACGGCCTCAGGGCTGGCTTTGGTCACGGTCGGCCAACGTACATTTGGGGCAATGACGCGGAGATAATCGCTGACGACGGCACGATGCCCATGGATTCGGATGAATTCATTGAGGCGATGAACTGGTTGGCGGATTTGGGTTTGAAACACTTTGTGAATCCATCGCCGGCATACGAAGCCGCTGGCGAGACCAGCCTGCAGGCCGGCAACGTAGCCATGCAGCACATCGGCGTCTGGTCATTGGGCCGCATCAACCAGGCTGGCGTCAACTGGGGCACATTCCCGGTACCGTATAACAAAACGAAGACTTCCTACGGCCACTACTCGCCCCTATGCGTTTTCTCCCAGACTGACTATCCCCAGGAATCCTACGATTTCATCTCCTGGGCTTGCCTCAGCAACGCAGGGCAGCAGATTCTTGTCGATCTGGGTATGCAGCAGCCGACCCGTAAAGATCTGCGCGAACAGTTCCTGAACAATGAGTCACCGCCGGAAATGAAGTACCGCCAGGCGTTCTATGACGCGTTCGAGGATCAGGCTACCTTCCGCTGGCCCGGGGACACCATCGGTTCTTACTACGGTGGCTGGTATCAGACGATGCTGGATTACTGGGGACCGTACCTGGACCAACTTTGGATCGGTGATATACGCTGGGAAGATGTCGCCACAGAGGTGCGCCAGGGCTCTGAACATATCCTGCAAACTGGTGAAATCTCCTAAATGCAATCTTCACCTGCTCAATCTACACCCGCCGCGCAGACCGATCGAGGTCTGCGCTTTTTCCATCGCCTCAGCTTCGAAGAGACATTTTTTGGCTGGCTGTTTATCGTTCCAGCCGTATTGGGGCTGCTGTTTTTTCGCCTCGGTCCGGTGTTCGCCAGCTTCTATCTGAGCTTCACGAAATACGAAATCATCACCGCCCCCAAGTGGATCGGATTCGCCAACTACACCAAGCTGGTCAATGACGCTCTGTGGCTGCGATCCATTGAGGTGACCTTGTGGTATGTCTCTCTCTTTGTGCCTCTCTCCCTCACTTTTGCCTACGCCATTGCTCTCCTGATGAGCCGCAATGTGCGGGGGATCACATCCTATCGCACTCTATGGTATCTGCCGTCAGTGGTGCCTGTGGTCGCCAGCGCCACCATCTGGCGTTGGGGCCTGAATCCGGAGTTCGGGCCGATCAACTATCCACTCAAGGTGCTGGGCCTGCCCGCGCCCCGTTGGCTGACCGATCCGGACTGGATCGTGCCATCCATTGTCTTTATCGGTCTGTGGGGGCTGGGCAACTCTGTGCTCATTTTTCTGGCTTCGATTACCAGTGTACCCCGCACGTTTTACGAAGCCGCGGAAGTGGATGGGGCCAACCTCTGGGCCAGGTTCCGCCATGTGACCCTGCCCCTCACTTCTTCGATTATCTTCTACCAGTTGATTGTGACGGTCATCAATAGCTTTCAGGTCTTCGGTGTGGCCTATGTCCTGTTTGTATCGAATCCATCTGCCTCCTCTGCAGGACCGGACAACGCCGCGCTCTTTTATGTGCTGTACATGTTTCGCAACGCCTTCGGATACTTTCGAAACGGCTACGCATCAGCAATGGCCTGGATTCTCTTCCTCGTGGTAATGCTGCTGACGATTATCCTTTTCTACAGTCAGCGGCGTTGGGTCTATTACGAAACAGAAGGGGGCGGCTCGTGACCGCTTACCGTATCAGGCACACTGCCAGTCGTTTTCTGATTCATCTGGCGCTGGCCGGTGGTAGCGCATTTATGCTGATTCCCTTCTTTTGGCTGCTTTCTTCTTCATTGAAAGCGCCCCATGAGATCTATGTCTTTCCGCCTAAGTGGATACCCGATCCGGTCCGCTGGTCAAACTATCGGGAAGTGTTCGAGGTAGTGGCGGTCGTGCGCTATACAGCCAACACAATGATTGTCACGATCTTTTCCACGGTGGGCGTTATACTCAGCTCCTCCATGGCTGCCTATAGCTTTGCCCGGCTGCGTTTCAAAGGGCGGGACATAATGTTTGGGTTGATCCTCTCGACTGTGATGCTGCCGTACGTCGTGACGATGATTCCCGTCTACATTCTGTTCACACGCCTGGGCTGGATCGGGACCTATCTACCCCTGATTGTTCCGGACTGGTTTGGCGGCCCGATTACGATCTTTCTGTTGCGCCAGTTCTTCCGCACAATTCCCCTGGAGTTGGAAGACGCGGCTCGCATTGACGGGGCCAGTCGTCCTCGTATCTTTGCCCAGATCATTCTTCCTTTGGCCCGGCCTGCGCTGACGGTCGTTCTCGTGTTGTCCCTCCTTTACAATTGGAACGATTTTCTGGCGCCGCTCATTTATCTGCATAAACGAGATATGTTTACCCTGGCCTTAGGACTGAACGCACTCCAACACTTCGAGAGCGGCCTCGATTGGACCCACTACGTGATGGTGCTGGCCACTCTGATGGTGCTGCCGGTCATCATTGTCTATTTTCTCGCGCAGCGGGCCTTCGTCGAAGGGATCGTCCTTACCGGGCTGAAAGGATAAGGACGTCTCATGAACAGCCGCCAGCTCGGTGTTCATCTGATGGTGTGGAGTGGTAGGATCGACGCCGACGAGATGGCCCTTTTCCCGATTATCAGCGAAATGGGCTACAACGGCGTTGAACTTCCCATCTTCGATCCAGTAACCCTTGACTTGATCGCTATCCGCCAGGCTTGCGTGAACAGTGGTCTGGCCTGCACCGCGTCCACAGCGATGGCCCAAGGACTCAGCCTGATCGATGACGAGCGCCGGACGCAAGGGGTGGCTTGGCTGCAGAACGTTGTGCGCGCCGCGTCTGCCCTGGGGGCGGATCTCCTGTGCGGACCGATGGCCGTGCCTGTCGGTGAACTGCGGGGACGGGGATTCACCAGCCAGGAATTTGACAACTGTGTCCGATCTCTACAGGAGGTCGGCGCCGTTGCCTCGGCTGAGGGCGTGACGCTTGCGCTCGAGCCGCTAAACCGCTTCGAGACGTTCATGCTCAATACCGTTCAGGATGGCGTCCGCCTGATGAATGCGGTGGACCAGCCGTCCGTGGGCCTATTGCTGGATACCTTCCACATGCACATTGAGGAAAAGTCTACGCCGGACGCCATCCGCCGGGCCGGAATGCATATCAAACATTTCCACTGCAGCGAAAACGATCGCGGGGCAGTCGGTAGCGGACAGGTGGATTGGACCGGGACATTTCAGGCGTTGGCAGATGTCCAATACAGTGGTTGGCTGGTGGTGGAGTCCTTCAACGCGGTCATTCCGGAGCTGGCGGGCGCGACATGCCTTTGGCGTCCCTTGGCCGAAAGCCCTTACGCGCTGGCGAATGAGAGCCTGTCCTTCCTCAAAAGCAAAAAAATGACTGAAACGTAAAGTGCAACAAGCGCATCTCACGTTGCACGGTCAACAGTTCTTTAGCTGAGATCTGATAAATGTTCTCCCTCGATGTCCATTGCCACTTCTTTCCCAAAGCATTTTTGGACGCGGCCCGTGGTCCGAACACCCTCCAATCCAGAATTGAGCGGCGTGCTGATGGCCAGGAGCATCTGGTTTGCCCGGGCAACTTCGATCACCCGCTGACGCCGGACTTCTACGCGGCCGAGCAGATGATGGCTGATATGGGCAGCGCGCAAATTTCGATGGCGGCCATCTCCTCCGCGCCCCCCACGCTTTCTTACTGGGCAGAGGCCGGCGCGGCCAGGGAACTGGCATCGCGCTTGAATGAGAGCATCGCTGAACGGGTGGCCGAATATCCCGAGCGGTTTCTGGGGCTGGCGACGGTTCCGCTGCAGGACATTGCCGCGTCCGTTGCTGAAGCAAAACGAGCGATTAATGAACTCGAATTGCATGGCTTTCAGATCGGCTCCAATGTAGGCGGAAAAAATCTGAATCATCCTGACTATTTCCCTCTTTTCGAGACATTTGCGGAACTGAACGCGCCCGTATTCATCCACCCGTATATCCCTGCGGGGGAGGAGCGAATGCAGGAATACTACCTGCACAATTTGCTGGGCATGGTGGCAGAGACTGGCCTGGCCATTGCATCAGTAATATACGGCGGCATTCTGGAACGATGGCCGAATCTGAAAATCATTTTTGCCCATGCCGGCGGCGTCTTTCCCTATGTTGTTGGGCGTATGGATCACGGCTATAAGGTGCGCTCCCAAGAGTGTGCCGGCGCTATTCCGCATCAACCCAGTCACTATCTGAGACAGGTCTACTTCGACTGCATGTCTTTTCACCCTTTGGCCTTGCGCTATCTGGTGGATATGGTCGGTGCCGATCATGTGTTGATCGGCAGCGACTATCCCTTCGATATGGGGCCTATTGGCGGCCCTGTGGCGGAGGTACTGGCCAATCCCCATCTGTCAGATGAAGAGAAAGAGCAGATCTGCGGCAAGACCGCGGCAACGCTCTTTGGGTTGACGAACCATCTATAGAAGATCACCGACTGAGAGAGTGAAATGTCCGCTATGAAACGGTACGAATTCGGGGTCGTTACCGATGAGATCGATCAGGACTTTGCGCGTGCCTGTTCGATCGCCCGCGAGGAGGGTATGTCCTACGTGGAGTTGCACAACCTATGGGGCAAGTCGATCCACGAGCTGACCGACTCGGAGTTGGATCGGGCACAGCGGCTCACCGAGGAGAACGGCCTGCGCACCCATCTGGTCTGTGGGATGTTCTTCAGGCCATTCACTCTGGCCAATCTCTCCCTGGACGGGATGGAGAGCCATGTTCTCTTTCAAGAGCACATGGAACGCCTGGAGCGCTTCATCACCATTGCCCATAAATTCAAGGCGCCCAACATTCGCACGTTCGGCTTTACACGGGATGTAGGCGGTGACAACCCTTCGCCCCGCTCCCCGGACGGTGGCGGTCTGGATGAGGAAACTCTGGCCAAGATCGCCAAAGGCATCCGCACCGCCTGCCAGCGGTTACAGGATGAAGGACTGGTGTTGGCCTTGGAAAATGCCCGCTCTCTATACGCCAATACCGGTGGCAACATGCGGCTTGTGCTGGACGCCGTGCAAATGCCGAATCTTAAAATTATCTGGGATCCTGCCAACGCCTTCGTCGCCGGCGAAGACCCGGCAGTCGGCTATCAGCAGGTGAAAGGCCACATTGTCGATATTCACTGCAAGGATGCAGTTGTGCTCGACGAGGGCAATGGCCTGACCGCTTGGGCGCGCATCGGCGATGGCGGAACCGACTGGCAGGCCCATCTCACTCTGCTGCAAAACGAGCCGGTCGATACCTATACAGTTGAAACGCACTGGCAGGCCGACGGGCAGGACAAGGCTGCCAACACACGCCAAACATTTGCAAGTCTGAAAGACCTTATCGCCGGCCTGCCATAGAGCTAAAAACAGGAGAGCGTACAGAAACGGTGCGATGCGAGCCGACTTCGTCGGTGCCGTTGCGCCTTCTGTAGTCCCCCATAACCTTCTCTGCGCTCTACTGTCCAGCCTCCTCCGCCGACCCAATCGGGAAATCAGCGGGCAGCGTCTCTGTCAACCGCTCTTCGTCAAAGCCGCAACGCGGGTGCCCAAATCCGCTGAGACTCTTTCCATCCGGCTGCAGATCGAAAATAATATTGTCGTCGGCACTTGCGCTAACTCCTGCCGGGATGTAATCCAACTGCAGGACATCTCGCACCTTCCATGCGACAATGTGGTCGGCGCAAGGCGTGTCGCCGCTGATACCGATTGCCCCCACCAGGCTGCCGCCCGCGTTGTAAAGTGGAAGCCCGCCCCCGGAGCGGCTCCACCCGCCCGGCCTCTCCCCCACCAACGGGTCACCTGTTTGACCGTAGTTGCTCGCAGGTCCCGCGTAGGCAGTCGCAGTGTCCAGGGGATTGCTGCCGTGCAAGCCGTACAGGTTCCCTTCCGGCTGCGTAGCCGAATAGAGATTGCTCGTGGAAAGGGCAAGCCGCGTCAGACTGAAGGCATTGGCCGCACTGGCCTTTTGCACGGAGAGTAAGCGGCCCCCCGGCCACTGAGAGCCTCTGTTTGCCCCCGAGAAGGCAATTGCGCAAACTACTCCATCGCGGTCAACTACGGTCGCCCACATATGATTTCCCAGTCCGCTGTTATTGCCGCCTGCCACAATTCTCTCCAGCGCGCCTTTCACCGCGTCGTGGCTTGGCAGGCTGTCGCAACCGGTGACGAACTCCGGCTCGTGTTGGCTTACGGTCGCGCTCTCCACGAAGCGGGTCGAAGGCGCCCCTGGCACAGCCACCCCTTCAAATCGGATCACCTTGCCGCGTCCCGGTTCCCCTACGCTGGCGCCGTTGATCGTCACATACGCGTTCCCGTTGATGTCAAAGTCGACTGACGTCGGAAAGGGCAGCCCGGTAATGACATCCTGTGATGTTTCCCCCTCGCCCACGCGGATCACCGCCCCGCTGTTCGGAATCGGGCCTTCGTCCGTGAAAATGCCGAAGCGTACGGCATACAATTCGCCGTCCGGGGCAGTGCGCAAATCCGTCAACATCGTCAGATCGGTGGCATAGTCCTCAACGTCTCCCGCAACCGGATCGACCACGACGACTTTCGCCGATCCGGGCAGGAAGGGAAATCCAGGAAGCAGTGAAACGTAGATGCGGCCGTCCGCCCCAAAAGTGACGCCCGTCGGCACCGGGTCCGACTCCAGCGCTCCTCCCCGATAGGGATTCGGCAGCGGACCGGGAATGCCATCAAATACGGCAATCACTTTGGCGGTCTGGCTGACTACGTCCACCTGCACAAGCGTGTTGGCTCCCGCCTCCGCCACGTAAAGAAGACCGTCCGGTCCTGCGGTCAGCCCGTATGGATGAGACTCCAGAACATACCCGTCCGGGTTAAGTTCCTTCTCCAACTTCCACAAAGGAACGACTTCCAGCACGGAGCCCTGCAATACCCGCAATACCGCGGCCGTGTCCGGCAGCGCCTCTTCACTGGCTACACCCTGCCAGACGCCGGCAGTCGCGTACATCTCATTATTCAGGAGCGCCAGTCTGGCTCCTCCGACAATATCACTGCCCAGAAAAATCGAAGGCAGGGTCGCCACAAGCTGAGGCTGGCCGCCAGGAGTTACACGCACGACCCGCGCCGTGTTCCCATAGGTGGCCTTGATGAATTCATTCGTATTGGGATCAAGGCCTCCCACCTCTACTTCCTGTTCTCCGCCCAGTCCGACGTCAATGACCCAGACGCTGCCGTCATCGATGGCCAGCACACCTTGGGGCCCGTTCAGGCCGTCTACGATCACTGTGCCGCCGCTTTCCCGTTCCTGCGCCCGCGCGCTGTGGGAGGCAGTTCCAAGCGCCGACAGAACTGCAAGCGCTAAAATGCAGTTGATGAAAATGCGGATGGCTTTCAATTGACTTCTCCTCCCGCGCGCCGATTGATGGAAATGACACGGAACGCGAAAACGCACTTCGAACAGGAAACTCGCCTGTCAATGTAAGTTCGACCGCGACGCCCCCAAACTCTTACTCGCCCGCCAGGAAGACGATGAGCGCTTCAAGGTCGTCCTCAGGAATATGGCGATAGGAAGGCATCTTGTGGGGACTCATTGCAAACCCCTCGACAAAGTACTTGTCGGGTTCGATGATACTCTCGTACAGGTACGTGTAAACATCGGTCGCTTCGCCGCTGTATGCAGGGTCTTCGATCCGGGCGGCTGCCATTTCGACCATCTCGCCGTGTGTAGGCCCGAATATGCCTCTCGTACCCGCGCTCTCCAGCTGGTGACAGACGCCGCAATATTGCTCCTTATACACCACCAGTCCCCGGGCGGCCAGGGCGGCCAGCTCCTCTTCCGAAAGTCTGCTCAGTTCCGACGCGCTTCGGACGCCATTGCCCTCGACCTGCCGAATCATCAGCGCGACGTGCAATATCCAGGAAATCCGCAGGACATCTCCAGTTTGCAGCGCCCGCTCACTGTACTTGTGATTCACTTCCTTTAGCGCCTCAACGTTAATACCCGTTTCTTCCGCAATGCTTTCCCATGTATCTCCCGGCTGCACCGCATAAGTGCCCGCCAGGTTGCGGCCGGATTCCGTGCCCTCCTTCTGCTGTCTCGCCGCAACGTATGAAGAGGCCAAAACAGGAGGGCCCCCTGTCCATCCGCGTGCAGCCCCCACTCTACGCAACTTATCCGGCCACTGTCGAATCGTGATCTCATCGCCGGCCCGAACATCAACCCCGCGCATTACCCACAAATCGAAGTTGTCCAGCAACAGGTCCAGATACGTGACAGAATACCTTTCGGCAACTCTCTCCCAGGAATCTCCCGCCTGCACTTCATGGACAATCGGCTGCGCTGCGGCATCCGCACTGAGACCGGGAATAGCCAACTGGTCGCCCGACCGGATCTCCTCCCCCCGCAGCTGCCACAGTTCTGCATTGGCCTCTTTCAACAGACCTGGCGCCAAATCGAATCTTCCAGCGATCAAGGACCAGAATTCACCTTCTCTAGCCGTGTAAACGTAGGTCAGGGAACTTTCAACTTTGTACGGCCGCACAAAGCCGGCGTCCGCCACCGGTGCAGCGGAGTCGCTCCGCTCCTGTGCCCTCGATTGATTGGTCCCTTTCACCGCCTGTCGGGCGATGTCAGGTGTAGGCTTGGGTGTTGCAGTTGCAGCGCTCCCTTCCGCTTCCTGCTGTGCAAGAGCCACCGACGGCTCTACCGTCGAACTGTCGAGTGACAGGTAGTAGGCAGTGAAGCCCAACACAATAAACGCGCCGAGCAACACACCGCGCGACAACAGATTGAGTTGCCTGCCTGCTCCGCGAATGCGGCCATACCATCCAGGTTTCCTGTCTGAGCTACTCATCTTTTCCGCTTCTGCACACGTTTCGGAGAGAAAAAAATAAGAGAGGAATTGGAGATTCGTTCTCTCTATCAACTCCTCTCTCTATCAATCCTGCCACTCTATAACTATTCTATCCACATCACGGCGAAAACGAAAAAGCGGTTTTCTTAAGTGTCCAAAGCCGTGGTCTAACAAGAGGTAGCCGCAACAACGAGTGTCTACTGCGTTTCATTCAGAGCCACCGGCCGACCCGCCCTCCTCTGACGCCTCCGGTAGAACTTCGCTCTCACCAAAAACAGGTAGACTTTCCGGATCCCCATCTACCTCAATGGTCCAGGCTGCAATCCAGCCCGTCAGTTCGCCGGTTGTTGCAACATACCAACTGCTATCTTCCAGCCGGCCGATTACCCGATACGTCTGGTCGCTGCTGAGAAGCTCCAGTACAGGCCCGGCAGCTGCTGGAAGGTCACGCAGATTGACCGACGGATGCAGAAGAGTGCCTTTCAGGCCGGACAGCGTTCCTGACGTGACCGTATCAAAGTTGCTCTCAAGAGGCTCATACGAACTGATCTGAGCCAGAGCGGTCGCTGTCGCCTGCGCAATGACGGGCGCCCCTCGGTTGGCCGGAAACAGGACCACGACGATGATCGCGAGAATCAGGCCTCCGATGATCAGAAATGGCCAGCCTCTCCACGCCTGAGGGATATGCGGCGGCGGCGGTGTGGCTGCCGGACCTTGGTAGGTTGGCCCGACCAGGCGCGGCGGTCTCTGCACATCGGCACGTTCAAAATTAGTGAATATCGCGGCCAGCTCGGCTTCGTATCTGGGGTCTATGCGCCACTCATTCAGCCTCGCATTGTACGCACGTCCTGTATCCGGAATGGCTGAATTGACCGCGTCGTGTATCGCCGTGAAATCCTCCGCCCAGCCCACGCGCACATAGATCCAGCCCTGTTCCTGGCGCTGGTACGATAACCACGCATCGGGAGGCTCGATTCGTTTTCGGGCAACTTCCAATGCCTCTTCGGTCAGCGGAACGAGCTGCTTTTCCTTCAACTCCTCGTCGTGCGTCCAGCGTTTCAGAGGATTTGAAAGCAGCCGGTAAGCCTCATCCACCTTCGCCAGAAAAGGGTCCGACTGTTCCGTCCCCGCGATCAGGACAGAATCGTCCAGATATTCCCCCGTATGCAGACGGACTTGCCGCCGGTACGCCGCGTCAAGTACCTCCTGCGAAGCGTTAGGCTGAACCCCCAATATATGATAATAGCTTTCCAGGGATCTGTTTTCCATTATCCGCGGCTCGTATCAGCCCTTATTAGGGCCCCTCAACCACAGATTCCATAGTCCGAAAACCGTGCATGGCCCTGATGCACGAGAGCGATACGACAAAAAGCTCTTCCCACTGCCGCTCTCCCGGCTTTTCGCGCTCGGACTCTCTAACGGCTGACTTCATCAGAATATCCGCCGCTTTCCACCAGAGCAGCCACCTCCTCCCTTTCGAATACGCCCATGTCGCCGGGAATCGTAAATTTCATCCCCGCCGCCGCCGCCCCCCACCTCAGTGCGTCGGCCAGCCAGTCCTCTCTGTCATGGTGCAGGTACCGGTAGAGAACGCCCGCTGTGAAAGCATCTCCCGCGCCAATGCGCCCGATCGTTCCGCCTCCCGGAAAGACCGGCTGGCGAATCGGGTCCTGCCCCGGTCCTGCCGCAATTGAACCGTCGGCGCCTAAGGTGAGAATGACAGTCGCCTGCGGGAACGCCTGCCGCAGCGCGGCCAGCGCCTCTTCGGGCGTGATCTCTACAGGCAGGCCATAGTGGGTCTGCGCATCCCGTAGCGGCGCAAATACAATGTCTGCCGCCTCGGCGAAGGGATGGCATCCCCGGCGTGACTCTTCAGGACTCCAAAGCTTGGAGCGGTAGTTGAAATCGAAACTCACGCTCCAACCTGCCGCCCGCGCCAGCTCCAGAGCGCGCTTGGCCGTCGCCGCGGAGCTGGCGCTGATCGCAAGCGTAATGCCAGTCAGATGGAGATGCCGCCCGCTCGCCTTGCTGAAAAGCTCTACCGGTAGTTCATCCGGTGTCATGCGGCTCGCCGCCGAATCGGCCCGGTCGTAGATGATAGAAGTGGCCCGGGCGCCGTCGCCGAACTCAACAAAAAAAGTCCCCAACCGCTCTCCCTCTGCCCAGACGATATAGGATGTGTCCACGCCGTGTCCCAACAGGGTGCGGGCAATACGCCTCCCCAGGGCATTCTCCGGCATGCGCGAAATCCACGTCGTCCTCACGCCCAGCCGGGCCAGGGCCACCGCCGTATTCGATTCGGTTCCGCCCGCCTCCAGCTCAAAGTAGGCCGCCTGTTCAATACGCAATTGGCCTGGCGGCGTCATCCGCAACAGCGTCTCGCCCAGAGTGACTACGTCAAACCTGCTCATTTCTCCGCCCGCGCCTCCCTTACGGCTGATACAAACCTGCGAGCCTGCTCCGTTATGGCCTGCCAGTTGCCGTCCGCGATCCAATCCTTGCGTACAAGCGCACTGCCGACACCTACCGCCAATGCGCCGGCACGGACAAATTCGCCGGCATTTTCCAGCCCAACTCCGCCAGTGGGCATCAGCTTCAGGTGGGGAAGCGGGGCCAGTATGTCTGTGAAGTAGCCCGGCCCGAGCTTTGTCGCCGGAAAAACTTTGACGACCGCGGCGCCGGCCTGCCACGCATTCTGTACCTCCGATGGCGTAAATGCCCCCGGCATCACCGGCACTTTGAGCCCGGCGCAATAGGCCACCGTGGGCAGGTCCAGTGTCGGCGCGACCACAAACTGGGCTCCTTTGGCGATTGCCGCCGCCGCCATATTTCTATTCAGTACCGAGCCCATCCCCAAGGCCGCCGCGCCCTGAGCGAAGGCAGGTAAGCGCTCCCGCAGCAGCGAGAGCGCCTCCAGCGCGCCCGGACTAGTCATCGTCAGTTCGACCGCCGTTACACCGCCGTCCAGAAGAGCCTGGGCCAGCTCGGCCGCCCCCGCCAGATCCGGCAGCCGGACGACCGGTACCACCCCACCCTTTTCGATTAATTGTACTGTTCTATCAGGAGTGTCCATGCCAGAATTCAGAAGCGACTACTCTGTCTAAGAATCTCGCGTTTCATTATAGTGTAAAACATATCATCAACAAACGGAGTCGGGAAACGGGCAGGTGAAGTAAAGTGGAGATTGGACCAGAGGCGGGTACGGGCATGCATGTTTTTCTCAAATACCGCGGCCCAAAGGCCTTCGAAAGACTGATGCCGTAATTCGAGCACTGATGAAGACGCAGTTCAAATTCCGGAGGCGAAATCGACAGGGCCATGGCAGCAAAAAAACCTCCTTGACAGCAGACAGTTCAGCTATTATATTACATTTACCAACACGCGGGGTACGATTTTCCATCAGTTACCAATCTAACCAGATGTAGGGGAGTGCGACCGAGACTTAGGGTCATGGATACGTAGCTAATGTACCGAACCACGCTGGGGCTGACAGCAGGCTTTCCCACACTCTTCGAATTTCGATTCGCGTTGCCATGTCTGCCTCGGTTTTCCTTCCCTTCCCGGAAAGCTTCCCTTTCTCGATGAAAGCAATGCCAGGGCCAACAGTATTGTCCACTCCAGGGCTGCCTCGCATCGGTAACCCATAGAGTATTTGCGAAATCGCCGATCAGGACTCAGCGGTAAGTGTTTGCAACGCCATCATCTTCCTTGAGGCAGTGCAGTGCTCTGAAGACCTGTCTTTGACCAACTTCCTGCAGACAAAACGCCAATTACGTGGGTGAGGACTGCGTGGATCTGTTTGAGGCCAACAGTAACTCGGTGCGTACTGTCGATAGTACTCGAGCAAGGGCACCCCATCACATTCAGCCATAAGGAGGCAAGAGAGTGATGCTAAAGAAACAGACGATGTTGCCGTTAGTCTATGTCTTGGTAGCAGCGATGGTCCTAGTTGGGTGTGTCGCCCAACCTGCGCCTTCTGCGACGGGCCAACAGGCAGATGGTCAGGAAGCAATGGGAGCGGAGAAGGAGCTGGTGATCGTTCAGGGTACAGAACCATGGACGATGGACATGCAATGGGTCACGGCCCAGGTAATCGTGAATGTCGGCAACCACATTCAGCAGACATTACTTGACTACGACCATAGCATGACGCTCCAGCCCAATCTGGCGGTCTCATGGGAGCAGATCGAGCCTACTGTGTGGCAGTACAAGCTGCGAGAAGGGGTTGAGTTCTCCAATGGCGAACCCTTAAACGCAGAGCAGGTCAAGTTCAGTTTCGACCGGGTCATGGCGCCGGACAGCGATTCCATGCGCAAGGGAGAGACACGCTATGTTTCCAGTGTGGAAATCGTGGATGATCTTACCATTAACTTCCACACCAATGGCGTCATCCCCCTGTTTGACCTCTATGTCACCGCCAAATTCCCGATTGTGCCGGAGGGCTACATCACCGAACACGGCTCGGAGCACTTTGCCTCTAATCCAGTTGGCACTGGGCCCTATGTACTGGAAGAGTGGGTGAAGGACGACCACATCACGCTTCGCAAGAATCCAAACTATTGGGGTGATGAACCGGAGATCGATGTGCTGACCTTCCGCACGGTTCCCGACATTGCCTCCAGAGTGGCCACCCTGCTCGCTGGCGAGGCAGACATTGCCACCGACCTGCAACCGGCCACCGTGCAGGAAGTCGAGAACCGAGAGGGTCTCAGCGTCGTTAGCCGCCCTGGAATGCGTTCGGTTTTCCTGCTGTTCAATACCAAGATCGACACTCCCGTCACTGATAGGCGAGTCCGCCAGGCAATCAACTACGCTGTGGATAAGGACGCGATTATCGAGAACATTCTTGACGGCTTCGGCAAGAAGCTCGAAGGACAGGTGCTGTCCGAGGAATACTGGGGGTATCAGGCCGCCCTTGAGGCCTATCCCTATGACCCTGACAAGGCGAAGGAGCTGTTGGCCGAGGCCGGCTATCCCGATGGCTTTGACTTGCGCATCGTCAGCCCGCGCGGTCGCTATATGATGGATGCCGAAATCTCCCAGGCAGTGGCCGGACAGCTGAAGGAAGTTGGTATAAATGCCACAGTAGACACGCTGGAATGGGGCGTGTTTAGCGAGGAGCAGTACAGTCATGAAGGCGGCCCGATCTTCTTGCTGGGTTACATGACCGTGCCCGACGCCGCCCGCATGCTGTCAATCTGGCATTCGACCCACCCGAACGACCAGCATCCTGACGCCAAGTTCGACGAGCTGTCCGACGCTGCTATCAATGAAACGAACGTCGAAGCGCGTCGTGAAATCGTAAAGGAGGCTGTCGAGTACTTCCGTGAAGATGCGCCGGTCGTGTTTCTGCACCAGCAATACATTCTGTGGGGCGTTCACGACCGAGTCCAGAACTTCGCACCCTTCCCGGACGGCCGCCTCAAAATCGACGCCTCCATTGACGTGACCGGAGACCGCTGATGTTCTGGGGCCTCTGTCGATGAATGGCGCCTGATGCAAAGGCCTCCTCCCTACTGCATGCCGGGGAGGAGGCCTTTTTTCCAACTGAACAACAATTCAGCATGTCTGGAACGGAGCGAACCGGATGATAAACCTCGCACGCGACTTGGTATCGATGGCAGTGTCCATGGGAGCACAGTATGCGGAAGGGCGCGTCGTAGATCAGTCCCAACAGGCGATAAACGGTACAGACGGTACTGCCGGCGTCTCCGAATTCACAACCTGCGGATTCGGAATCCGGGTCCTGGTAGACGGGCAATGGGGATTCGCCAGCGACAACCTTACCCAACAGCAGCCGTCTGAAACGGTCAGGACAGCAATCTCGCTCGCCCGGGCTATGCCGCGGCGCACGCGGACCGTCAGGCTGGCTGAACTGCCGTCCGTTCAAGCCGTCCACGAGACGCATTGCGAACAGGATCCGTTCGCAATGCCTGTCGCCGAAAAGGTCGATATGGTCCACGCTATCATGCAGGCCATGGCGGGCGCAAGCGACAAAGTGTCCAAGACCCAGGCAAAGCTCGACTTCCGGCGAGAAATATCCCAGCTGGTTACCTCGGAAGGCACGGAAATCGGGCAGACGATCACCCTGACCGGCGCAGGATTGGCCGTCACCGTCTCGGACCGCGGCCAGGTCTTTCGCAGGACCTATCCCTATAGCCATACCGATTTTGGAACGGGAGGATTCGAACTGGTCCAGGCTCTCAAACCGGTTGAGGCGGCCGCCGCGATGGTTCACGAAGCGATCGAACTGCTGGATGCCCCCCCTTGCGGCGATGTTGTCTCAACGGTTATCCTGGACCCGACTCTTGTTGGCATGGTGCTTCACGAGACCATGGGCCATCCCATAGAAATGGATCGCGCCCTGGGTGACGAGTCGGACAACTTCGGGCCCAGTTTCTTGCAAGTCCACCACCTTGGCGAATTCCAGTACGCATCCGAGTTGGTGAATATGGTCGCCGACGCAACCCGGCCCAAGGCGGTCGCTACCTATGGCTACGATCATGAGGGTGTCAAAGCCCAGAGCATTCCCATCATTAAGGGCGGTGTTTTCTCAAACTACCTGATGTCGCGCGAGTGTGCCACGGAACTTGAACTACCGAGCAATGGAACCGCCCGGGCCAGCAGTTGGAATCGCATCCCGATGGTGCGAATCACCAATCTGTCTCTCGTTCCAGGGGAATCGACACGCGAGCAACTGATCTCTGAGACCGATGACGGACTCTACATCGAGACCTTCAAGGGCGGGGATATTGACGACAAGCGCCTCACGTTCAGTTTCATGGGAGAACGGGGTTGGCAAATTCGCGGCGGCAAGGTCGTAGGTCTAGTGAAGAACCCGGTCATCTACGGGGAGGCGCCCGTTTTCTGGCGCAATTGCAGTGGAATCGCCGGCCCTGAGGAGGACCGGGTGGTGGGCATCTCCAGTTGTGGTAAAGGGCTACCGTGGCAGTTCATCCCCACCGGACAAGGTGGACCGCCCGCCCGCTTCGAGCAAGTCAAGGTTGGAGGAGGCATCGGATGAGCACCGACATAAGACCTGACATGCCCCTCGGCGAAGATCAGGCTCTGGAGACAATCGAGCTCGGCTTGCAAGCAAGTCCTGCCGACGCCACCGAAGTCCTGATTATGGCGGAAAACACCGATCTGACGCGTTTCGCCAACCTCGCCATTCACCAGAACGTGACCGAAACCCAGTACCAGATCTACTTTCGCACCGTCTGGGACGGCCGGCTGGTAATTGTCAAAGGCAACGATATGTCGAAAGATGCCTTGAAACGGGCGTTGCTTCGCAGTGAGGAGTTAGCCGCTACCGTTTCCCCCAGCGCAGCATTGCCGGACTTCGCATACCCTCTAAATTCCGCTGCAAATGTTGAACGCCGGGGCGTGGTTACCTTCAACCCGGCTACAGCGGGCTGCGGAGCGGAAGGCCGGGCCCATATCGTCGATCGAGTCTGCAACCTTTTCCGCAGCTGTGGTGTAAACGGTGCCGGCAACGTCAGGGTACGGCGGTTGGAAATGGCGGTGGGCAACTCGGCTGGACTTCGCCGCTACGCTCCCTTCTCCATCATCGCGCTGGTGGCCGTGGCGCTGGACGCCGCAAACAACGCTTCGGGCTACAATGCGTGGATAGGCCGCGACATTGAAGCGCTTGATGCCGAAGATCTGGCCAGGCAGGCCGCGGTTAAATGTCTGATGGGCCGCCGCCCCAAGCTGATCGAAGCCCGACCCATGACCGCCATACTTGAACCGCCTGCCGTCGCGCAGCTGTTCTTCCACCTGAACTTCAGGAGCCTGGGCGTCTGGGGCGCGCAATCTGCCAGCAATCGAGACAACATCGTCTTTGATAATCTGGGCCGGCAGATCACCGCAGAGACAGTTACCGTCTACGATGAGATGATGACTGAAGGCCTGCCGCCAATGCCTTTCGACTACGAAGGCGTTGACAAGCAGCGCCTCGACCTGATCGTCAATGGTGTCGCGAAGGGCATTGCCCACGACCTCACCAGCGCAGCCAGCTTTGGCCATGCACCCACGGGCCACGCGCAGATGCCTGCAAACGAGTTCGGTCCTTCACCACAGCACCTCGTGATCGAGGGCGGCGAAAGTTCCGTCTCCGAACTGATCGAATCCACCGAATACGGTGTGCTGGTGAGTCGGTTTCACGGTTTTGTCTCGCCTCTGTCGGGCAAGGAGGGACACATGGCCGGCACGACTCGCGACGGACTGTTCCTGGTCGAGAATGGCCGCATTTCCGGCCCCATTCGCAATTTCCGCTGGATGGACCGTATGTTCTCGGCCTTCGAGACGGTCGAGGGTATATCCAAAGAGCGGAAGGTTCAGTTTACCGACGAGCTGTGGTTTCCCACCTGTGTCGTCGCCCCCACGATCAAACTTGGTCGGTTCAATTTCATCGATGTCCAACGCTGGACTGAGGAAAGCAGCCCTTGAGCAATTTCTGGTCCTATGTCATTCGACGGGCATGGCAGTCGCTGACCATTCTATTGGGCGTCTCCATCGTCGTTTTCGGCCTCATGCACCTGAGCGGCGATCCGATTCGCCTGCTCGCACCCATCGACACGACCGCGGAGGAGCTTGAGGCGATACGCAAGTTACACGGCTTGGACCGCCCCCTTCCCGTGCAATATTGGAACTTTCTTTCCGGCGTTCTGCGCGGAGACTTTGGAAAGTCACTGCGCAGTGGCGAAAATGCCTTGCATCTTGCGCTGGAACGGGTGCCGGCAACCGGAAAACTTGCCCTTACGGCCCTCGCCTTTTCTCTCATCGTCGCACTTCCATTTGGTGTTCTGGCTGCAGTTAAGCGCAACACCTGGATCGATCGCACAGTGATGGGCGCGGCACTCATAGGGCAGAGCATGCCTGTGTTCTGGCTCGGCATCCTCTTGATTCTCGTGTTTGCCGTGAACCTTGGCGTGTTGCCCGCCACCGGCACGCGCGCCGGGTGGCGCAGCCTCATTCTGCCCGGCATCACACTGGGCATGTTCAACATGGCCCGCACCGCCAGGCTGCTTCGATCGGAGTTGTTGGAAGTCCTGCAGGCCGAATACATCATGACCGCCAGGGCCAAAGGCATGTCCGCGCGCGTAGTCCTCTGGCGCCACGCCTTTCGCAATGCAGTCATTCCCCTTGTGACGCTGATCGGCCTCGACCTGGGCGCACTCCTGGCCGGCTCAGTCATCACGGAGACGATTTTCGCCTGGCCCGGTATAGGCCGCCTCTCCGTGAATGCGATCTACGGTCGCGACTATCCGGTCGTTCAGGCTACGGTCCTGGTCGTGGCTTCAATTTATGTGGTAATCAACTTTCTGGTCGATCTGTCCTACGCATTCCTTAATCCCAGAGTCAACCTGAGCTGAGTGTCTAGGCGATGAAAGTTAAAGCCGGTGACAGAGGCATGATCCCGTTTGCGGCGGTGATCATCGTCATGATCGTTCTGGCGGCATTCGCACCAAACGTAGCGCCCTACACTCCTGACCATCAGGAGCTTGCCAAAAGGTTTCTGCCTCCCCTAACGCCCGGTCACTCTCTAGGTACCGACCACCTGGGACGCGATATCCTGACCCGGCTGGTTTTCGGCACAAGAATTTCTCTGAGCGTCGGCACGATAGCCGTACTCATCTCAGTGCTGATGGGCACGGTGCTAGGTGTCCTGAGCGGCTACTATGGCGGCATGTTCGACGACATCGTTAACTGGTTTGTCAATGTGCAGCTTGCTTTCCCCTTCATATTGCTGGCTATCTCCGTGATTGCTGTACTGGGCCCCAGCCTCGTGAACATGATCATCGTCCTCGCAATTGGAGGGTGGCCCGCCTATGTCAGGGTTGTCCGCTCGAAAGTGTTCGTCCTCAAAGAGGTGGAATATGTTGAGGCGGTCAAGGCGATCGGGGCTGGCGACGCCCGCATCATGCTCAGGCACATCTTCCCCAACGTTGCCGCGCCGTTGATCGTCCTCACCTCTTTTGAGTTTGCCAAAATGGTCATCGCCGAAGCCGCACTTAGTTTTCTTGGCCTGGGCCCGGGCGGTCTGGACTATTCATCCTGGGGCCTGATGCTGGCCGAAGGCAAGAACTACCTTGCCGTTGCCTGGTGGGTAGCAACGATTCCGGGCCTCGCCATCATGACGGCTGTTCTCTCCATCAACATCGTCGGCGACTGGCTGCGCGACAGACTCGATCCCAAATTGCAGACCTGACCCAATTTCGGCGCCGCGCTTTCCAAGCGCGATTCGCCATTCACATAGGAGGACTCTCGCCGTGCATGCAACTGTAGAAGCAGAGGAGGCGCCGAGGTGAACGAAATGCGAATCGCCCAATCGCAAGTGAACCTGCTTGAGCCGGAATTCACCACCGATCAGCCCGATCTGCAGACCATTCTCGCATCGGTGTATGAACCGCTCATGCATTGGCGCGGTGGACGCGTCACGCAGGGGCTGATCACCTCTTACGAGGTCCGAAACGACGGGCGACTATGGTTGCTTACCATACGTGATGACGCCCGCTTCCATGATGGCTCGCCCTGCACGAGTGAGCATGTCGTGCAGAGTCTGGAACGGATGCGGGGAGCAGGCGGCTCATTTGGAATGGGCGGCGTCTATTCTCCCTACCTTGAACCACTGAGCTTTGAGCCGGCTGGCAAAACACAGCTGCAGGTCGAAAGTTCCTCTCCAACGGGGGATCTGGCCGACATCTTCGCTGCTGTCTATGTGGGTAAGCACACGGGCACTACCGGGCCTCCATCGGGCACCGGACCTTTCAGTGTCGAAGAGTACGTGGAGGGCGAACTACTCCGGCTGTCAAGCGTGGACAGACCCGACCATAATCCGCAGTTCTCTGAGCTAATCATTTCGCAGCTGGCGTCCGCGTCAGACCGGTACAGCGCCCTGCTGAACGACCAGGTAGATCTGGCCACCGGGCTTGAACTGCTGCCGTCCATTCCCGAAAACGACGGACTGATTTGGGGCAGGTCCACAAACACCCTGTCCGTGACCGGTTTCCTCAACGGTTATAGAAACCCATTTTCGCAGCCGGAAGCCCGACTGGCGATCAATCTGGCTGTTGACGTAGACGAAATCATTGACAACGTCTGGCCTGGACTTGCAGAGCCTGCCGCGACCGTCGTCAGCCCGTTTCACTTTGGGTTCTCTGACGCGCTGCGCCCCCACGGCTATGATCCCGAACGCGCCAAGGAACTCTTCCAATCCTGTGACATGCCGGACGATCTGGTCCTGCGCACGCCTCTCGTCATCCCCGATCGCGCACCGCAGGTGGCAGCGCTAATCAAGGAGCATCTCTCCCGCATTGGCGTTCGTGTACGCATTGAAGAAGAATCCGATCGCCCCAAATATGCCCGGGACACCAGCCAGAAACGCATCGGCCATATGGCGCTGTTCGATTCGAGCCCGTTAAGCACCTACCGCGTGCTGCAAGAGAAAATCTCCAGCCAGACCCAGGGACTCTGGTGGCAAGGCGTTACGGATAGCAAGGCCGACCAACTAGTCGATGCCGCCCACCTGACTGTTGACAACGGCAAAAGGAGAGAAGCCTACAGCCGATGTCTATCCTGGCTACACGACAACCCACATTGGCTGTACCTGTACCATCCCGTCAAGCTCTTTGCCCATCGAACGGAACTCTCCGGCATTGAAGTGGACCATGCCGGTCTGATAAGACTTGGACCTGCGCCGGGTCGTAGCCCCTGAACTAGACAGGCCTTTCGGCTGGCTCGTTCGATCAACCTACCCGGTACTGCTTCAGCAGCTCGTAATTCGGCGTTATACCCAACCCTGGGCGGTCCGGCGCGTCC
Source organism: Caldilineaceae bacterium (assembly GCA_965208965.1). Classification (GTDB taxonomy): domain Bacteria; phylum Chloroflexota; class Anaerolineae; order Caldilineales; family Caldilineaceae; genus Bin5. The sequence continues at coordinate 5,500,902 of OZ242384.1, read as the reverse complement.
ACATTGCCGTCCGCGTCCAGCTTCATCGTCTCCTCAAAAATCTGCATGCGCAGCGGGTCCACCGTCTCACGGTAAAACTCCAGGATCAGGCCGTTATTGATGGCACATACCAGGTGGACATGAACCTCCTGCGCTCCATGCGGAGCGATCACCAGGTCCTCCGCCGACGTCAGCGCGGCCACCTGCATAAACTCAGTGATGCCTCCCAATATCTGCGCGTCTGCATTGATGATCGCCGCCCCTTCACGCTCGATCAAATCCCGAAAACCATAGCGAGTGTATTCGTTCTCACCCGTGGCTATCGGAATCGACGTCGCCTTCGCCACCCGCGCGTGTCCCCGGTAGTCGTCAGGCGCCACCGGCTCCTCGAACCAGAACGGCTCATACTTTTCCATCTTGCGCGCCAGCTCGATCGCCTCGTGCGCCTTGTAGGCGTTGTTGGCATCGACCAGCAGCTTGACCTCCGGCCCGATCGTCTCTCGCACAACCCGTACTCGTTCCACGTCCTCGTTTATCGGCACACCGCCGACCTTCATTTTGATCGCCTTTGCGCCCAGCGTCAGGTTCTCTTCCATCTCCTCCGCCAACTCCCGCAGTCCCTTGCCCTCCTCATAGTATCCGCCGGCGATGTATGCGGGAATGCTGTCCCGGTAGCCGCCCAGGAGCTGGTATACAGGTCTGTTCACTGCCTTACCGATCAGGTCCCACAACGCGATGTCGATGGCGCTAATCACGCGTGTCGACAGCCCCCGGCGCCCTACCAATTTAGGCAGCCACATGCCTTCCCATATGCGCCGGTAGTTGAAGGGATCCTCGCCAATCACGACAGGCTTGAAATAGTCGATCAGGGTCGTCGTCAGATCGCTGCCCTGACCTGACGCCGTGCCGCCTCCCCAGCCCACGCCCGTAACCCCCTCGTCCGTGTAAATGTGGACCAGGTTCAGGCTGACATCCACGTAGGTATATTTCCCGTTGCTGATCGGCTTCGGCCGCGGCCAAGCGTACCTTTCAACCGTCATATCAGTGATTCTCATTTCCAGTTCCCTTTCGTGGCGTGATCGTCCGAGTCGGACGCAGATCTATAGTTCAGCCTTCGTTATACGTCCATTTCCAGCCCACCACAAACTTCAGCAACTCGAAACACCCAATCCGACCCAAGGCGCGACCCCCATTTAACTCCGCTCTCCCACTCCACCCAGCCTCCGCGTTGACACGCGTCGACCTCTGGCCGCAAGAGTGCAACCCAAAATGGAGGCGAACTTTCGTATACCTCAGTTAACGACATGACCGCGGCCAGCCCGCGATCCGATCTCCGGCAGAGGAAACAGCAGCTCTCACGCCCCTCTACTCTCTCCTCGCCTCTGTTCCCACCACAAATCCGGGATGCACACGGCCACTGCCATTCCTAGACACGCCCTTACCGCTCTGATACACTGAAAATCATTGCCATGTCGTCAGTAACTGCTCACAGAAAGGTCCCGCAGTGAAGATCCTGGTAACCGGCGGCACAGGCCGGGTTGGCGCCAATCTGGTCACCCGCCTGCTGGACGCAGGCCACGAGATTAGAGCCTTCACATACCCCGGCGACGCCAGCCGCGCCCACAAGCTGGACGCCTTTCCCGGCGTCGAAACGGCCACCGGCGATCTGCGCAGCCTGGACGATGTAAGCCGTGCGGTCCAAGGCGTCGACGCCGTCTACCACTTGGCCGCGGCTTTCATGGCCCCCTTCGACAATCGCCAGTACCTGGAAATAAACGCCATGGGCACGCTCAACCTGCTCGAAAGCGTGCGCGCCCACTGCCCCAATCTCCACCGCTTCGTCTATGCCAGTACCGTCGCCGTCTATCTGCGCCTTGAGGAAAGTGGCCGCTACTTCGAGGAGCCGATTCACGAGGACATGGCCTCCCGCTACCACCAGATGCCCTATTTCCTCACAAAATGGGTCGGCGAAGAGTTGACCATGGCCTACCACTACCAGTATGGCCTGCCTGCCGCCTCCTTTCGCTTCTCCACGATAATCGAGCCAAGCGAGTTCTTCAACGAAGCCGGCCTGCCCAAACTTCTGGCCTTCAGCTCCGCATACGAGCAGCACAAGTCCATGCAATGTAATGACCCGGACACGCAGGTCATGCTCGACCATCTCAACGCCCAGTGGACCGGCCGCGACCAACTCCTTCTCAGCCGAAACCCCAACGGTGTTCCCTACAAGGAGCACTTCAGCGATGTGCGCGACATCGCCCGCGGCCTTGTGTTAGCCATCGAAAAAGAAGAAGCCGTCGGCGAGGAGTTTAACCTGGCTGGCAATGTGATCATCGACTGGGGGCAGGCTGTTCCCCGTCTGGCCGAACGCTTCGGCGTCAGCTACACCGACGCGCGCCTGCCAACGCCTGTCCATTACACTCTTGACCTGACCAAGATCAGGACACGGCTCGGCTTCGAACCACTGTACGATCTGCATAGTGTAATCGAGACCGCAGAAGCCATTCGCCGCGGCGAAGAAACCGACGTGGTGCCCACCGGCATCCGCTACGGTCAGGCCTGAAGTCTGGCCAGCCGCCTCTACGAGAGGGCGTGTATCCACACAGCGAAGTCGACCGCCCGGTTTGGCAGGGGGAAACAGGTGCCGGATAATAGGCAACTGGCTATTCAATCAACAATCGTTTACAAGAGCTTATCCAAAGTCCAGAGGACAGCTCTTATTCTCAAGAGTTTCTGAAAAATCAGAAACCTTGAACTTGAGAATCCGAAAGGTCCCGCAATGAAAATCCTGGTAACCGGCGGCACGGGCCGCATCGGCGCCAATCTTGTCACTCGTCTCCTGGACAAAGGGCACGACGTCCGTTCGTTCGTCTATCCTGGCGACGCCAGCCGCGCACACAAACTGGATGCCTTTGCCAATGTGGAAACCGTGACCGGCGACCTGCGCAACCTGGAGGACGTCCGAAATGCCGTAAAAGGGGTGGACGCCATCTACCACATCGCAGCAGCCTTCGGCGGCCCCTTCGACAACCGCCAGTACCTGGACATCAACGCCATGGGAACGCTCAATCTCCTCGAAAGCGTTCGCACTGAATGCCCTAACCTCCACCGCTTCATCTACGCCTGTACCGAGGCCGTCTACTGGAAGCTGGAGGACTACGGCCGCTACTTCGAAGAGCCGATCACCGAGGACATGGTGGCCCAATACCACCATATGCCCTACTTTCTCACCAAGTGGATCGGCGAAGAGCTTGCCATGGCCTACTACTACCAGTACCAGGTGCCCTCGACCTCCTTTCGCTTCTCCACCGTGATCGAACCGAGCGAATTCTTCAACGAGGCCGGCGTCCCGATGCGCCTGTCCTTCAGTGCCGTATACGAGCGCTACAAATCTATGAGCAGCAGCGATCCCGACCAGCAGGTGATGCTCGACGACCTCAGGGCCCAGTGGACCGGCGAAGATCAACTCCTTCTCAGCCGCAACCCCAATGGAGTCCCCCACAAACAGCACTTTTGCGATGTGCGCGACATCGCACGCGGTCTGGTACTGGGCATCGAAAAGGAGGAGGCCGTCGGCGAGGAGTTTACGTTGGGGGGCGCCGCTATCATCGACTGGGGTGAGGCAGTCCCTTGGCTGGCCGACCGATACGATCTCAGTTTTGCCGACGCGCGACTGCCCGAGGCGAACTTCTTTAGCCTCGATCTGACTAAAATTCAGACCCGCCTCGGCTTCCAACCAAAGCATGACCTCGTTAATATAGTGGAGACCGCCGAAGCCATACGCCGCGGCGAAGAAGCGGATGTCGTCCCCACCGGCATTCGCTACGGAGAAAGCTGAAGCCCTGTCGTGCCCTCCGCCCAAAATGAGGGGCGCCCAAAACCTGAACGAAGGAAGATGACTTTCGATGAATAGTGCCACGATTTCCGCCATCGAATGGGGCACGCTCGTGGGCCGGCGCCCGCGACAAGCAGGCTGCAACTCCCGCCTTGCCGTCCACGGCAACGATGTCCAAGTGCCCCTGGCCCGCATCACCACGACTGATGGCGCATCGGGATTTGGCGCCTGCCGGCCATTGTCCCAGCAGGAAGCACACGCCTATCTCGGCGAACGCGTCGAGGACCTCATCGACGCCGCCAACGGGGTTGCGCCGCGGGCCGCCTCCTTGGAGTTCCCGCTGTGGGACCTGCAGGGCCAGCGCACGGGTCGCCCCGTCTACCAACTCCTGGCGGAGTCGGCCGGAAAGACCCTTAGTGAGGCCCCGCTGGTTCGCTGCTACGACACGTCCCTATATATCGACGACCTGCACCTCTCCACCGACGAGGAAGGTGCAGCCCTCATCGCCTCCGAAGCCCGCTTCGGCTTTGAGCATGGCCACCGCGCCTTCAAGATCAAGGTCGGCCGCGGCGCCCGCCACATGCCTCTTCTCGAAGGCAATCGCCGCGACGTGGCCGTTATCCGCGCCGTGCGCGCCGAAGTCGGCCCGGACGCCGCTATCCTTATCGACGCCAACAACGGTTACAATCTCAACATTTCCAAACAGATCCTCTCCGAGACCGCCGACTGTAACCTCTTCTGGCTTGAAGAAGCCTTTCATGAGGACGGCGCACTCTATGAAGATCTGCATGACTGGATCGAGCGGGAGGGTCTGTCAACAAACATCGCTGACGGCGAGGGCCTAGCCTCCCCCATGCTGCTGGACTACGCCCGCGACGGATTCGTCGACATCATCCAGTATGATATCTTCAGCCATGGCATGACCAACTGGCTGGAAACCGGCGCCCGCCTGGACGGTTGGAACGTTGGCACCGCGCCTCATCATTATGGACGCCACATCGGAAACTATGTCTCCGGCCATCTCGCCGCCGCCGTCGACGGCTTTCTCTTCATCGAATGGGACGAGGTCTCCACGCCCGGACTTGACGGTTCGGCCTATCGGGTGGACGAAGGGTATGTGCGCATGCCGGACGCGCCCGGCTTCGCGCTGAAACTGGATGAGGAACTCTTCCAGCAAGCTGTGGCTTCCAACGGCTTTGCCGTACGACACTAACGGCGCCGGCCCCGACGACTTCACACTGATTCAATTGTCTTTTCATCGCAGGCAGTGCAACATATTGGCGCTGGCGCACAATCTTTTCTACAATTCCCGATAGCTGGCCGAAAGTGGCAGGAGTTTCGCTAATGCAGGGCGCGCGAATTGCTTCAATCGAATGGGGTACCCTGACGGGCCGCCGGCCCCGCCTGGCCGGTTACAACGCCCGCAAAAGGGACGACCACGGGTGGGAAGCGTCCGTTCCCCTTGCGCGCATTACAACCGCCGACGGATCTGCCGGTTTCGGTCTCAGCAATCTCACCAGGCAGCAGGCCGAACTGTTTCTCGGCTCGTCCCTGAACGACCTTGTCACTGTTGAAAAAGGTGTCGCCCCAAGAGCTTTCGCCATAGAGAGTCCTCTTTGGGACCTGCTCGGTCAGCGCACTGGCCGCCCTGTCTACCAGATCCTGGCAGATCGCGCCGGCAGGAAAGTTTCAGAGCCCCTGCGCGTGCCCTGCTACGACACCACCTTGTTGATCGACGACCTGCACATCTCCACCGACGACGAGGGCGCCGCCCTGATCGCCTCGGAGGCCCGCTTCGGCTACGAGAACGGGCACCGCGCATTCAAAATCAAAGTAGGCCGCGGCGCCCGCCACATGCCTCTTGAGGAAGGCAACCGCCGCGACATAGCCGTCGTCCGGGCCGTGCGCGCCGCCGTCGGCCCCGACTCCGCTATCCTCATCGACGCCAACAACGGCTATACCCTCAATATCGCCAAGCACATCCTGAGCGAAATTGCCGACTGCAACATTTTCTGGATCGAGGAAGCCTTCCACGAGGATGACGAGCTCTACGAGGATCTGCACGCCTGGATCTCACGAGAGGGTCTGTCCGTCTTCATCGCCGATGGCGAAGGATCCGCCTCGCCTCACCTGCTGGACTACGCACGCAGAGGGATCGTCGACGTTGTGCAATACGACATATTCAGCTACGGCATCACAAAGTGGCTGCAGACCGCGCCCAAACTAGATGCCTGGAATGTTCGCACGGCGCCCCATCACTATGGACGCCATCTGGGCAATTTCGTCTCCGGCCACCTCGCATCCGCCGTCGAAAACTTTGTCTTCGTCGAGTGGGATGAGCTCACCACGCCCGGCCTGGACACATCCGCCTACCCGGTAAATGATGGTTATGTCAGCCTGCCGGACGCGCCCGGTTTCGGCCTGAAATTGGATGAAAGCCTCTTCAAGCAAGTCGTGAATGAAAGCGGCTTTGTCGTGAACACCAGTTGACATGAACAGTCATTCAGAAATCGGGAACCACCACATTCAAGCCGCCACCATCGAGTTGAGCAATGCCTGACACCCCCTCAATGCAGGAAACGATCCGCCGTCTGCACGAATACTGGGCCGCGCACGGCTGCCAGATCTGGCAGCCCCACAGCGAAAAACTGGGCGCCGGTACCATGAATCCGGCCACCGTCCTGCGCGTGCTCGGCCCTGAACCCTGGAACGTCGCCTATGTCGAGCCCTCATTCCGCGCCGACGACGGCCGCTACGCCGAAAACCCCAACCGCATGCAGATGCACACCCAATATCAGGTGATCCTCAAACCGGATCCTGGAAACCCCCAGGAGCTCTATTTGAGCAGCCTCGAAGCCATCGGCCTGCAACGTGACCGCCACGACATCCGATTCGTCGAAGACAACTGGGAGTCCCCTGCCCTCGGCGCCTGGGGCCTAGGTTGGGAAGTCTGGCTAGATGGCCAGGAGATAACCCAGTTCACCTACTTCCAGCAGGCCGGCGGCGTCAGTCTGGACCCCGTAAGTGTTGAAATAACCTACGGACTGGAGCGCATCGTCATGTATCTCCAGCAGCGCAACGAAGTCTGGTCGATCGACTTCGACGGCGTCCATTCCTATGGCGAAATCTACCGCCAGCAGGAGATCGAACACTGTATCTATAACTTCGAGTTGGCCGACGTCGAGCGCCAGCGCACCATGTGCGATCTCTACAACGCCGAGGCCGAAGCCTGCATCGAGCGCGGCCTCGTCGCCCCCGCCCACGACTACGTACTCCGCCAGAGCCAGGCCTTCAACATTTTAGACACACGCGGCGCCATCGGCGTCACCGAACGGGCCAAATTCTTCGCCGCCATGCGCAGTCAGGCACGACGAATCTCCGAGCTCTACGTCGAGCAACGCCAGCGCGAGGAATACCCCTGGCTGGAGAACGGCGAGGGGAGCAATGAAAGTGGCGGGACGATCAACGAGAAAGCGGACGCCGTACCCGCCCAGGTAGACGGGCCCCGGTCGCTGCTCATCGAGTTGGGCAGCGAAGAGCTGCCAGCCGGTGATGTTCCTGTGGGCATCCACCAATTGGAACTGCGGCTGCGCGAACTCCTAGACCAGGCCCGCCTGACCTACAAAGACCTAACCGTTTCCGGTACCGCTCGCCGCCTCGTGGCGCACATCCAGGAGCTCAGCCCGCGCCAGCAGGACGAGACCCTGGAACGCCGCGGACCGCCCGCGGACCGCGCCTTCGACGCCGACGGCCAGCCCACAAGGGCCGCCGCAGGTTTCGCCCGCGGCCAGGGTGTCGAACCCTCAGAACTCGTCGTGCGTGACAACTATGTCTACGCCGTGACCCAACTGGAAGGCGAACCCGCCGCCGCTGTCCTGCCGCAACTCATCGAAGACCTGCTCGACGGCATGCAGTGGGGCAGGACAATGCGCTGGAATCGCAGCAACAAGAGCTATCCCCGCCCTCTTCGCTGGATCGTCGCGCTTCACGGGTCAGAGGTCATCCCCATGTCCTGGGCCAATGTCAGCAGCGGGCGCGAAAGCCGCGGTCCCCGCTTCCGCGACGCCCAGGCCCGCCTGCCTACCGGCGAATTCACCACCTTCACCATCGTCGATGCCGACAGCTACTTCGCCGCCGCCGCGGACCAGGGCATCCAGCTTGACCGCCAAGACCGCCACCGCCTCATCGCCGCCGCCGTGCAGAAGGCCGCCGCTCGCGCCCGCGACCTCGAAACGCCAGAAGCCTCCACGTTGCCTCCCGGCGTTTACGAGTGGGAGCCGGACGAGGAGCTTCTGGACGAGGTCAGCGACCTTGTCGAAGCGCCTGAGGCCGTCTTGGGTTCCTTCGAAACCCGCTACCTTGATCTGCCGCAACCGATTCTTACTGCCGTGATGAAGAAGCACCAACGCTACTTCCCGGTCCTGGCCAAACCCAACGACCCGGACTGCGCGCCTTCTCTGGCGCCCCGCTTCGTGACAATAGCCAACGCCGACGCTCTGGAACACCCCGATGTGGTGCGCCAAGGCAACGAGGGCGTCATCCGGGCTCGCTACGCTGATGCCGAGTTCTTCTATAAACAGGATACGGCCAGGCCCCTCGACACCTATACCCAGCGACTGGAAACACTCACTTTCCACGCCAAACTCGGGTCAATGCTCGAGAAAGCAGGCCGCCTGCAGTCCTTGGCCCCCCTCATCGCCCACTTGCTCGGCGCAGGCAACGAAGATGTGGAGACTTCCCGCCAGGCAGCGGCCCTCTGCAAGACCGATCTGGTTACCTCTATGGTTGTCGAGATGACCAGCCTTCAAGGGATTATGGGCGAGATCTATGCCCTAAAGAGCGGCGAACGACCAGCTGTCGCCCAGGCCATCCGTGAACACTACCTGCCCCGCTACGACGGCGATAGCATCCCCATGAGCAAAGCAGGCCTTGCCCTAAGTCTTGCCGACAAGTTGGACAGCCTGGTCGGCCTCTTCGGCGTCGGCGTCACACCCAGCGGCAGCGCCGATCCTTTTGGCCTGCGCCGCGCCGCACTGGGCATTGTGAACGCCCTTACCGTCGGCAAGCACTCGTTCGACCTGACTGCCGCCCTCGGGGAGGCTGCCTCACAATATGGAGATCTTCTTTCTGACGATGCTGTCCCGAAGGCACGCGACTTCGTCATTCGCCGCCTGGAAAGGAAACTGCGCGACGGCGGCCATCCGCCCGATGTCGTCGACGCCGTACTGGCCGCCCGCGGCGATGACCCCTTTGCAGCCGTCGGCGCCGTCCACCACCTGGCCGCGGCCGTCGCATCCCCGGACTGGGAAGCGACCCTTACCGCCTACGCCCGCTGTGCTCGTATCGTACGGGGTATCGATTGCGAACTGACGCCGCAACCCGCTGCCTACCTGGAGCAAGTCGAACACGACTTGCACAGCGCCTGCGACAGAGCGGCCGCGCAACTGAACGGCGCCGCAGACATCGCCGCATCGCTGGGCCGCGTCCTGGCCGAACTGGCGGCGCCCATCAACAGCTACTTTGACGCCGTGCTGGTGAATGCCGAGGAAGAGGAAGTGCGCCAGGCCCGCCAAGCCCTGATCCAGCGGATTGCCCGGCTCCCGGCGCCGGTCGCCGACCTCAGCCGTCTGCAAGGATTTTGATCGACCAGACTATCCATGTCAGCCGGGAAGATTGGGCTGGCTGCTGGACGCACATCGGAAACTGAAAATCCAGGGGAGAACAAAAATGGGTACCGACTATCTTGCAGGCAAAAAAGCGAGCGACGAGCAAATTGACGCTTGGGTGGACCAGTTTCATCGCGAAGGCTGTCTCTTCCTGCGCAATATGCTGCCGCCGGACTGGACCGACCAGATGCGCGCCGACCTGGAAGTCGCTCTGCGCGACAATCCCAACGGGCTCAACAACAAGAGCCAACGAGCCCATCTCGCCCACCGCATGTTCGAGACCAGTGCAGCCAATCTGCGCCTGTTCGACATGGAGCCGATGGTCTCACTAGCCGAAGCGATTATCGGGACGGACTGCCACGTCATCCACAACAACTCATTTATCTCCCCTCCCGGCGGAGGACTCGATGGCTGGCATCAGGACGATCGGCCCCACTATATCGTCAAAGACGGCGCCGCCCCGGCCAACGTGCATCTGCCCGTTCTCTTCTTCACAGCCAACTATTACCTGACCGACGTCATCGAAATCGAGCACGGCGGTACCGAAACCATTCCCGGCTCACATCTGTTCGGCGCCAGCCCTCCCTCCCGACAACTCGACGGAACCGAGTGGGAAGACCGCATCCAGTACAACCTGGGACCCGCCGGCAGCGTGGTCCTCTTCAATAACCAGGTCTGGCACCGCGGCGGCCCTAACCGCAGCCAGCGCACCCGTTACATTACCCAGGTAACCTACGCCCGCCGCATCGTCGGCCATAAGTACTACCCGTTCATGAACTACACCATGCCTGAGCACGTCTATGCCGGCGCCGATGACCGCCTGCGCCGGCTACTTGGATTCCTGCCCCACGGCGCATACGGATAACAGCCGGCGAATGGCGCGGCCCTGACCCAACTCCGGCCATGGCAGCTAAAGTCGTGAGAATCTGAAGATGAAGGGAATTGCTGGCAAGCGGGTCTTCGTATCCGCCGCAGCCGCAGGAATCGGACGGGCCATTGCCGATCGCTTCCTGCAGGCAGGCGCATTCGTGTGCCTCTGTGACGTAGACGAAACCGCTCTCAACCGGCTGGAGGGCTCCTCCGACGGGCTTCGCGGCGTCCGCGCCGATGTGGCAGACCCGGCCCAGATGGAAACCGCCTTCCAGGAGGTCGTCCAGGTTCTCGGCGGGCTGGATGTGCTGGTGAACAACGCCGGCATCTCTGGCCCAACCGCAAACACTGAGAGCATCACGCCCGAGGACTGGCAGCGCACCATCGACGTGAACCTGAATGGCGCATTCTATTGTTCACGCCTCGCCATCCCCCTTCTCAAAGCAAGCGGCGGCGGCTCCATCATCAACATCGGCTCCACAGCGGCCCTCCACGGTTACCCACTACGCGCCCCGTACGCGGCCTCCAAATGGGCCCTAGTCGGCTTCACCAAGACCTTGGCAATGGAGCTTGGCCCCTTCGGAATCCGCGTCAACGCCGTCTGCCCCGGTTCCGTGCAGGGGCCGCGCATCGAAGGCGTCTATGCCGCCAAGGCCGCCGCGCGCGGCGTCAGCGTCGAGGAAATCCGGGATGCATTTCGCCAGAAGAGCTCATTGCGTACGCTAATTGACGCGGAGGATATCGCCGAGACCGTCCTCTTCCTCTGCTCAGAAGGCGGCGCCCGCATCGCCGGCCAGGTCCTCGCCGTCGACGGCCACACCGAGACTATGCGCATGTGATCAAGCCTCACTCCAACCCCCAGCGCCCCCGCTACCATGCCTGCCCGACCCAAATTCAAAGTCTGTCCGGTTTAAACAACCCCTCAATCACCGTTCCCACCAAACAGTGAAAACCAAGTACTGCAAACTCAAGACTGTGGTGCATCCCGTATGGGGCTGGGCAAGGCAGGGGTCAGTGACTGCGGCGACTGACTGAGAATATGGGTGGCGAGAATGCGCGGCCTTGCGGGGGCAGTCAGTTTAAGGGCTCAAGGATGAGTGATTTGAGGGATTTGTCGTGTTTTGTCCGGTTTTAAGGGGGGGATGTACGATATTCTATATCTTTTCTGTCAAATGGAGCCGAATTGTTGCCTGTGCTGAAACAACCATTTCTTGTGTGATCACCGCAGGGAATGCGGGATGCACTCGATTTCGCAGGGCAATGGCATCTTATCCGGTTTGCCAGCATTGCCGCATTTAGCCAGAGGGTCGACGAAGGGCGGAACTGCAGTGGTTAGTGGAACGGCAGTGGTTTGAGGCGGCGCTTGCGCTGCCGGAGGAATACGAAAGTTCGCCCCAACATTGGGATGCACCCCAAAAATGCCGTCTAATTGCTCTCCAGCCAGGACTGTGCTATCGTTAGCGAATTATTTCGCAGTCTGACCTGGTTTCCACGGCATTGACGGACCAATTGCCACCCGAGTGACTGTACCCGTTGGCTCCAACAGAATCCTTCAGGCACCGGCAATCCGACCTCCCTCAATTCGGGAAAGCGACAGCTTTACGGTGAAGGACGAAAGAACGCAAGGGAAAGCCCCAATCCCTGACATTGTTATCGGTCGACTGCCTGTCTATTTGCGCACGCTGCGTCTCCTCGCCGATGACGGGCGAGAAGTGACCTCCAGCCAGGAGCTCGGGGAACACCTGGGCATCAGTTCTGCCCAGATTCGCAAAGATCTCAGTCACTTCGGTGAATTCGGGAAGCAGGGCACCGGCTATAACATTGAATTCCTGTGCCGGCAACTTCAGAAAATCCTCAACGTGGACAGAATCTGGCCGGTGATACTGATCGGCGCCGGCTCCCTCGGCACCGCTATCGCCAACTATCAGGAGTTTGAGTCGAGCGGCTTTCGCATCGTATCCGTCCTGGATGAGGACTCCCGGAAAATCGGGCAGCCGATCGGCAATGGTCTGCGCATAGAGGATTTCGCAGATCTGAAAAAGCAGGTAAAGGAGTCAGGAGTACAGATCGCCGTGATGGCCGTCCCCGCCCACGCCGCTCAACGCGTTGCCACGCAGCTCATCGAGGCAGGGCTGAACAGCATTCTTTGCTATGCCCCCATCACATTGGCGGTCCCCGGACACGTGCGGGTCGAGTACATCGACCCTGTTGTCCACTTCCAGCATATGACCTACTATCTGCGCTGAGAATGAAAGAGCCTGTCCGCTCCGGGCTTGTGCTTATCGGACCAATCCGCGGGGATGAAGGCCTGGCGGCCGTCAAAGAGGCTCTCTGCGAGGCAATCCTTGCTGCCTAGGGTACTGTCTGGGGGTCTTTCGCAGCTTCTTGATCAGCAGAACACGCCGTTCCTCGTCCAGCATCGGCACACTTACAGGCGAAAACCGGACCGTTTCGCCGCCCAGAAGTTCAATCGCATTGCGCGCCTCCATGAACTCCTCGGCCGCGTTCGGACCCTTATAGATCACCGCCAATCCGCCCAGACGTACAAACGGCAGCACATACTCGGTCAACGTATTCATCCTGGCCACCGCTCTGGCAGTCGCCAGATCGAACTGCCCTCGAAAATGACGACTACGGCCCAACTCTTCAGCCCTGCCCTGAACGAGAGTTACATTTTTGAGCGCCAGTTCTTTCACCACTTCTTCGAGAAATCGAATCTTCTTGGCTGTACCGTCCACCAGCGTCAGTTTCAGGTTGGGCCACGCGATCTTGAGTGGTAATCCCGGGAATCCCGCGCCCGTTCCGATGTCAACGCAAGCCAGTGTCCGCTTCGGCGGCAAGGTAGCTCCAAGTTCCTCTGCCACCAGCGGCATTCCGACCAGGCAGTCCAGAAAATGCTTTTTCTGGACCTCAACACTCTCCGTAATCGCGGTCAGATTCATCTTCTGATTCCACTCCTCCAGCAGCGCGGCAAAGACGCGGAACTGTTCGACCTGTTCGCGGGAGAGCGGGATTCCCAGGGCTGTTGTACCCGAAATCAGAGATTGCATGCGTGTATTCTAGCACAGGAGTTGAACTGTGAAGACGATCCGATACAAGTCCGCCGGCGGCGTGGTGGTGCAAAGAGACCTCCTCCCAGACCTCCCCGCGGCTGAGACCTATCTGCTCCTGCTGGACCGCCCTGGTCGCGCCGAAGTGCGCCTGCCCAAAGGACATATCGACCCCGGCGAAAGCGCAGAGGAAGCGGCTCTGCGCGAAACAAGCGAAGAAACAGGCTTTGGCGATCTGCGAATCATCACAGACCTGGGCCGTCGTACCGTTGAATTCGACTACGAAGGTAAGCACTACATTCGGGAAGAACGTTACTTCCTCATGGAACTGCTTTCGCCTCGTCAGATAACCCGCCCCCCCAAAGACGCTAAACAGTTCCATGTCCTTTGGGAGCCGCTTGCCCGCGCCGGTGATAGACTGACATTCGAGGCCGAACGCCTTTTCGCGAAAGACGCCGTAACCGCCCTACGAGATCTGCCCGGCTCCTGAACTTCGCCATACAAAAACCGGGAACGTACCCATCCCCGGTTCGTTTCATCTTGCAGAGTTTTCGATTTGTGTTTGGCGGTGGCTACGCCCTTGCACTCAGGAGAGTCAGTCGCGCGCCCGTCCGCGTGCCCAGCCGGTCCTCTCCGTAGCAGTTATCCCGCTACTTGCGCCGATATGTAATGCGTCCGCGTGTCAAGTCATATGGACTCATATCGACCCTCACCTTGTCACCGAGAAAGACCCGAATATAGTTCCTGCGCATCTTGCCCGATAGATACGCCAGAACGACATGCCCGTTCTCCAATTCCACTCGAAACTGGGCGTTCGGCAGGGCTTCGATGACTTTGCCTTCCAATGTGAGTATTTCCTCAGCCATAGCTCTCCATCAGTTTACGCGTGGCCGGCAGCCTTGCAGCCTGGTCGTTGAAAATCGCCTTAACGGAAAGAACGGGCCGCATTCCGCCGAGCCTTCCGTATTGCCTTCTGTTTGTTGATGCGTCGCACTTCACTCTTGGACGTAAACCAGCGCTTCTGGCGCACAATTGGCAGGATGCGCGCCTCGGCGACCGACTTCCGAAAACGCCGCATCAGACTTTCCTGGGACTCTCCTGGCCTTAACTCTACGCTAATCGAACTCACCCCCTTCGAAATGTCAATGCAATTCGGACAAAACAAGCCTGCCAGCCCATTTTTTTCTTTAGACTGGCAGGCTGCGCAATTATAAACGACCGTGGGCTGCGATTGCAAATGCCACCCTAGGTCCTTTCCTCCGCTTCATCCGGCGCGTCTTCTGCGGGACTCTCTTCCCCCGCAGCCTCTTCCCCGACTTCAGGGGTCGAATCCGGTTCAGTTTCTTCCGTTTCCTCCGAGACAGTCTTATCGTCCGCCAGCGCCCCTGACGCCGGCTCATCAACGGCTGTATCGGCTTCAGCCGCTTCCCGTTCATCAACCGCGTCCGCTTCGGCTACAGCCGCCTCCGGCTCGCCAACCGCAGTTTCTTCTTCAACTGTCGCCTCTTCCGGCTCATCGTCCGCGCTGCTCTCAAAGTTTTCCGCCTCCGACTCCAGCAGCGCCTGCCCGACAATTTCGTCGGCCTGCCTTCGGCTTAAGCCAATGCGCTGTCGGTCCGGGTGGATGCGCAGAATCTTCACCGGAATCCGATCACCGCTGGTGACCATCTTGAGTGGCTCAGCAACTGTGATATCTGCCAGTTCACTGATATGAATCAACCCTTCGATCCCAGGCTCAAGCTGAGCGAATGCGCCAAAGTCGATCACCCGTGTAACCGTGACCAGTATCGTGTCGTTCACTCTATACCGCTCTTCAATGCTCTCCCAGGGATTCGACAGCAAACGCTTGCGGCTCAGCGCGATACGGCTCCGTTCCGGGTCCAGGCGCAGAATCTCGACCTGAATACGCTCGCCCACTTTCAAGACGTCGCGCGGGTGGCTGACGGGAGTCCAGCCGATCTCGCTGACGTGCAGCAGCCCATCGGCGCCGCCGATATCAACGAATGCGCCAAACGGGCGCAGGCTGCGCACTTCACCATCAATGACCGTGCCGACCTCCAACTCTTCAAACAACTGTGCTTTGCGCCCGGCGCGGTACTCGCGTTCCGCCAGGCGGTAGGAGAGCACAAGGCGGCGCCGCTGCCGTTCCACTTCTATGACCTTGACGGGCAACTCCTGGCCCACAATCTGTTGCAACCGCTCGTTGCGCTGCTCTTCGTTCATATTGCGGGGCAGCCCCACGATATGTGAAGCCGGAATAAATCCCCGCAAATGGTCGAAGTCTGCCAGCAGACCACCCTTATTGAAGCCAACTACCTTACGGACCGTAATCTCACCGCTCTCAAGCATCTTTTCCGCAACCAGCCAGTCTTTTTTCTGCAATGCGTCTGCAATACTCAGAACCAACATTCCTTCGCTGGTTGTAAGTTTGCTCACCACAACCGGGATCGTCTCACCTTCCCGCAACGTGTCCACATATTGCCCTTCGAGCCGGTTCAGGTCCGATTGGGGTACAATGCCGTCTCGCTTGGCGCCAATGTTGACCAGCAATTCATTTGACCGTACCTCTACAACGATGCCTTCGCGAAGATCGCCTCTTTCCGGCAAACTGAGGTCCTCCTCTTCCGCGAGGTACTGCTCGAACAGCATCTCGTCGGCCTGCTGCTCATCATCTGCCTGTTGCTCTTCGTTGGCCTGCGTCTCTTCGTCGGCCTGCGGCTTTTGATTGGCTTGCAGCTCTGGATCCGTTTGCTCAACTCCGGTGTTTTCGGCCTCGTCGCCTAACTTCCCTGACTCTGACATCATCGATCTGCCCACCTGTGGATTGCCTAGTTGTTCGCAAGAAGGTTTAGCTGCCGACATGGCAGGCCAAAACTCCAGGCCACCGTGACCGCCCTGCTCTGTCTACCTATATCCCGCCATTATAACAACCTGTTTAGGTCCAGTCAAGCACTAAAAATCCCGCCAGTTACTTCTCAGATCTTGAAATATTTACAGGAACTTCCAGGCGCGAAGATTCCGTCCGAACACCAACTGACACCGATTCGAGCAAACCAATGATGCCCAATTCTGTAAACTGGTCTACTGGTCGAATGTTCCAGTAAGAAGACGGGAGGCCCAAAGTGCGTCTGATAGGTGCGCGCTCGCTTTCCTTCTATGGTTTCGACCCAGGTTGGGCGGCCGTGCAATTCACCCGTGATCGCTATTTTGCCTTTGGGGAGTCCTGCCCTTCCTCGCCAGAACGCGGCTGCTCTTCCTGCAAACCTGCAAGAGCGCTCCGTATCTGGGTCCACGCCCTTTTCAAAAGGGGAACAGCAGTTGCCTCCGTTCCTTTACGAGCAAATTCAATCCTCACAAAGCCGTCTGTCAGTTGCGCCGCCGCCGCCGCGTCCTCGCTTTCTACCTGAGTCCCCAATCGCGCCTGAAAACTGTACGGCGTTTCCCCCGGCCGCCGTCGCATGCCGTGCTCCGCCGCGCTTTCCAGCGTAGAAACATAGAAGTACCGTACCTGCTCATCAGGAGGCAAACGGCCCAGCATCAACTCATCCAGCCAACGGCGCACTCGAGAGCGGCCCGTCTTGCCACTCTCTTCCTCTTCCGGCGACAATCTCCTTGCGCGCCATTCGTTGAACGCATCACCAATCTGCTTCCACCCGCGTAGGAATTCACGCAGCCAAGCCAGGATCAGTTGGAAATTCACGCCCCGCCCCTGGAGATAGATATAGGTCGCGTAGCCGAGCAGAAGCGCAATGATGATCCAAAAGACCGTACCCCCCAGCCACGGAGGCGCTTCCGCCGGCTGAACCTGCTCGATCTGAGGCGCAGCAATCTCCGGTCGCTCCCGCGCCGGCTCCTCAAGAATCTCATCGTCGCTTCCAAACAGAAGGGCAATCAACCCCATAATCAGGCCCAGGAGCAGGTAGACCGCTCCCGATATAGCCCGGATAGCCAGACCCATCAGCTGGGCAAGCCGGAACGTTCCACCCAGAGGCATCAGAAAGGCCGCTGCCCCCACAACCAGAAGCAATCCAAATGCATAAAAGGGCCAGTTGCGCACGATTGTGGATTCGTTCGGCAGTTTTGCCAACTGCCACCTCGCCCGCAATGCCGCCAGATGCCCGAACGTCAGCAGCAGCAAACCCAGCACAAAATAGACGATCGCGGCCCCTATGACACCGCTCGCGATATCCTGGCGCACAAGCGCAAAGAACCCGTTCGAGCCCATCCCCACCTGGCTGGCCGCCGTCAGCACAATCAGTAGCATCCCCCCAATCGCCCAGCGTTCGCTGAAACGGCGCACCAGCGCTCCTCGGTCACTCTGTATGCGATGATCGTCACCGCTGATCGGCCTCGAAGCCGCCTCCAAATCGGCAAGTTCGTCCGATTGCAGGCCCATTGCAAGAAAGTCGTTTGTCACCAGGACTGCCATGCTCCAGGCGATAAGGATAAACAGTCCGTTGATGATAAATTTGAGCGTAAGGAGAACCCCGAACGGCTGAAGCACCATCGCTGCCGGCGCCGGCCAGCCCTCGACCGTCGCCCACAGAGCGATCCGGGCCACAAACAGGATCAGCCCAAGCTCCGAAAGACGAAAGGTCGCCGAACGCCGCTGTCGTTGCTCCGGGCGCACCAGCACTGTGGTCGTGTACCCACCCACCAGCGCAGCCCCGATCGACGTAATTCGCAGGATATTGATGTAGGCTGGTGGAAGCCCCGGCCCAATATGCCTCACGAATGAAGTCAGCGCTACCAGTAGGCAGCCGACCAACGCCGCGATGACTGCCGGACGCAGCAAAGAGTCCTGCCAAGCATGGTCGAAACCTGCTTGATGTGGGGAGTTCTCTATCTCTGCCATCTGTCCTGAAACCGGTCTCTATTCACATTTCTACCGAGAAGCAACATAACAGGCTCCGCCCGGTGAGGCCTCCGGCTTCGCGCCTATGCTCTTTCAATCTCAAACTCTGTGCACGGCCCCCCATAGTGTGCTCACTGACCAATGACCACGCTATCCCTGAAGCTTAAGCAAATCCGATTCCCAGATCGTCTGATGCGACGTGATTCCAAGCGCCTCAGCCTGTTCCTGCACGCGCTTGAACTGCGGTTGCAGCGTGCACACCAAAGCATACACGTTGAGACCTCGCCGGTACATGCCGTGCAATACCCAGACCAGGTTCTCAGTCAGGCGCGGGGTCACCACCACCAGCGTAGACCCCCAACTCAGATGTGCCACCCGCCCTGGCAGCCACGTCGGAAGCGCAATCGGCGAGCTCCATTCCTCTTCACCAGTGCTTTCGGCCAGCACGCCCACTGGCGCTCTGCCATTCTGGTTCGCCAAATCTTCCTCCGCCTTGCGCATGTCTCGCAACTGGATGCGCGCCAGGATCTCAAGAATCCCCATCAAGTGGCCGCGTCCGTTCCGGGAGGGAACGGCCAGTACCTCTGCGCCTGAGCGGGGATCCTCCCCGTTACTGAGAAACCCGACCTCCTGCCTCTGCTCCGCCACATGGCTTGCCACTGACGCCGCCAGCACTACCGCCCATTCACTTCCGCTGTACTCCTCCCTATAAGGGAAGGCGCTGCGGTCCAAGTCGAGTACTACGGTCGTACTCAACGCCATCGAAGGCTGGAACTTCTTCACCAGCAGAATATCCTCGTGCGCGCTGGCCCGCCAGTGGATGTTTCGCATGCTGTCTCCGCTCTCGTAGGGGCGGACGCCCGCCATACGAGTCGGGTCCTGGTAGAGGCGGTGCGGGCTGCGCATATCGCCGAACGGCAGGAGGCTGGGCAGACCCAGATCTGCCAGAGAGTAGACTTTGGGGTAGACCGTCAGCAGGTGAGCGCTTGTCTCCTGCCAGGAGGATTCGGCGAATCCAAATAGATCGCCGGTCTGAAGATTGAGCGGCCCGATCTCATAGTAGCCGCGGCGGTGGCAGTGCAATGCAAACTGTCGCCTGGTCAGCGAACGGCCGCCCACGCTAATCACAGTGCTGTACTGCTCGACCGCCCTCAGGTCAATTGGAACGTTCTCCTGGAGCCGCAGCCAGGGGATGGGCAGGCGGCTGCGGTTTTGAAAATTGATGTCGCTGTGGATTCTTTCGCCGGCAAATGCTTTGGCCGGTACCCGTCGCGATACGTTCAAGTTGCGTAGACTTCGCCTGGTCCACCAGTGACTGATCAGCCAAACGCCTCCCACAACGTAGAAGACATAGTAAATCCAGTCCATTCGCAGAAAGACTGCGAATGCAAACAGAAAAAGAAGCAGAAAGAAGAGATCGAACAACTGTCTATTCCTGTCTCTCAGTAACGGGGGCCTCGGCCCAATCCTCCGTTTCGTCCCCCAAATTGAGTGCGGTTTCTTCCAGCAGTTCGGAGATGATCTGTTCGGCCGTTCGTCCCCGCAGCGCCGCGTCGGAGCGTACGATGCAACGATGCGGTAAGGCCAGCGGTGCCAGCGCTTGCACGTCGTCCGGCAGCGCGTAATCCCGGCCCCGTAACGCCGCCCTCGCCTGCGCGCCGCGGTAAAGCGCCAGCGAACCGCGCGGGCTCGCGCCCAACGCCAGGTCACCGTGGCTGCGCGTTGCCTGGACCAGACCTACGATATAGTCGCGGATGCTATCCGCCACAGTTACATCCCAAACCTGTTCCGCCAGCTCAGGCAGCCTGTGCCCGTCGACAACCGCGTCCAACGTCTCGATCGGGTGCCGGTGTCCCAAACTGACCAGCATCTCTCCCTCCTCCTCGCCCGACAGGTAGCCCAGGTTCAGCTTAAACAGGAATCGGTCCAGTTGGGCCTCCGGCAAGGGGAAAGTACCTTCATATTCCACTGGGTTCTGGGTGGCAATCACCATAAACGGCCGCGGCAGTGGACGGGTCAATCCGTCGGCCGTGATCTGCCGTTCACCCATACACTCCAGCAGCGCGGCCTGCGTACGGGGCGTCGCCCGATTTATCTCGTCCGCCAGCAGAATGTGGGTAAACGCGGGGCCGGCGATAAACTGGAACTGCCGCGTCTCCTGGTTGAAAATGCTTGTGCCCGTGATGTCGCTGGGAAGCAGGTCCGGTGTGCACTGCAGACGGCGGAAATCCACGCCCAGGCTCACCGAAAGCGCCCGCGCCATCATCGTTTTGCCAACGCCAGGCACATCCTCAAGCAGAACGTGACCTTCACACAGCAACGCGATCAGAAGGTGCTCGATCACCACCTCCTTGCCTACAATCACATCGCCGACATTTTTCATGACTCCGCGCGAGAAATCCTGTGCACTCTCCATGCAACGCCTCTATCTGTGGTACGGGGCGGGCCTCATCATCGCGCTGGTACGGCGCGTCATGCGCTGCCTCACAACTAGAATACACGCGCATAGGCGCGGACAGTCGTCGCGCAGATTGAATTCTGATGGGCGTACAATATCCGCCGATTGTACATCACTCACCTGAATACGGCGAACTTGCCGCCTTTCAAATAGGCCCGGCAGACGATTCCGCCCTTGCCGCGCCGAGTTGATACGAAAAGGAGTGCGGCAACCGCAGAATCGGCTGAATTCTTTGACGTGACAAGAGCTTTATGCTATCGTCTTCTAGCGTGTGCAGCGCTTCCTGCCCCCGTAGCTCAGAGGATAGAGCAGAGGTTTCCTAAACCTTTGGCCGTAGGTTCGACTCCTACCGGGGGCGCTCTCCTCCGCAGTTCTCCAAGGAAGGGGGCAGAAAAAACAAAGTGGGAGACGCAGCCGCGCCTCCCACACCGTCCCTTCTTTCGCGTCTGTCCCCAAATGATGACAGTTACCTCCCCGCCGTGCGCGGATACAGTTCGCGGCCGAGACGCCGAAAGGGCAGGTCACGCAGACTGTGGACGCTCGGTTCGGCCACAATGTGGATCGCGCCCGCCCACGATTCAAATCCGGCGCGAAAATGCGTGCTCGATTTTACGCAAATGTACTGCATCTGCCGCGGATCCAGGCCCAGCGTCCGCGCAAAGGCCGTATCGAAGGGCTGCTCCCGGCTGCTCACCAGCAACACGTGGATCCCATTCTGAACAACGTGCGCCGACAGGCCCATGTTCCCGCTCAGCCCCGCATACATCGGCCCGTCATACCGGAACTTCCCGTCCGACAGCGCAGCAACCTCTACCTCCATCGACACAGGCTCTCCCTGCAACGGCGACGATTTTCCGCCAACCTCCAGGGTCAGCCGCGCGCCGATGCCCGCCTCGTGACAGAGTGCAGCCGCCTCAGGGTCGACAATATAAAGGACACAAGCGTCCTCCAAACGCATCTCTACAAACGTCCGCAATACGCCCGTGCTGTCGCCCGGCGACCCCCCACCTGTGTTGTCCTGCATATCCGCAAGAATAATCGGGAAGCGCCCGGCCGTCTGCGCCTTCTCCAATGCCGCACGCGCCGGCAGCAGCTCCAATTGCCAGTCCTCCCGCCGCGCATAGATCCACTCTCCCAGCTGGTCGGCGTATTCCTGGGCCAGTGCCTGGTCATCGTCCGTCACGATGTAGACCGAAGCACCCATATCCGGAACGTCGGCAAGGAAAAAGCAGGTAGCGATCGAGCCGCACACGACACCCGGCATCGACTCGATCCGGTGCAGCTCAGCGATCGCATCCCGCATCGGCGGGTGTGCGGTCACCTGGTTGAGCCCCCAGACCATCGGAATCTGGTGCAGGGCCATCGTCGGCCGCAGACCCTCACGCTCGATTCGCACGAGCACGTCCGCGCACTCGCGGCCGCGCGCCGACATGTCGACCTCCGGATAGCTCTCCCGCCCGATCAGGACATCCGCCATCGCTACCATCTGCTGCGATACATTCGAATGAATGTCGAGCTGCGCCAGAACCGGCACGTCCGGGCCGACCGTCTTCCGCACCGCCGCCAGCAGATGACCCTCCGCATCACCCAGGCCGTCCGGCCCGTCCAGATCGCCCACCGACATAGAGCCGTGCAGTTCCAACAGTACACCGTCCAGCGGCATCGACTTCGCGATCCCGTCTACTATGCGCCCCAAGAGCTCGTCATACAGCGGCCGCGGCGTCGGCGCGCTCGGCTGAGGTTCTCCGAACAACGTAGGAATCAGCTCAAAGTCGTGCACTTTTGCGCCCTCAATGAAGCCGCCGATCGGTGTATTCGACCCCGCAAACGTACTTAGGATCTCATCACCCTCGAGCAGAAACCGCTCTCGATAGCTCTCGATCGTCGTCGGCACCGGCGTAAACGTACTGCTCTCGTGACTGAGCCCGCCCGTCGCAACCTTCATCTCACGCTCCCGTCCTGGAACCAGCTTCTCTCACGGAACTCCGCAGTTTTGACCGCTAATCGCTGACTACTGACCACTGCCTTCCGCAGGCTCTGGCAAAACCAGACCATGCACAAATCCCCCGTCAACCCGTAATATCGAACCGGTCGCGTAGTCGGCATCATCGCTGGCCAGATAGGCCGCCGCCTTGCCGATGTCCTCAGGCACGCCAATCCGCCCCCAGGGGATGCGCTTTCCCCCTTCCGCTATTTCCTCCTCGCTGTAAAAGCTGCGTTCACCCGGCGTATCGATCCAACCGGGATTGATCACGTTTACATTGATGCGGTCCCCCGCCAGTTCGGCTGCCATCGTCCGCCCCAAATGATTGATCGCCGCCTTCGACATATTGTAGGCGCCGCTGCTGGGGAACGCGATCTCCTCGTGCACCGAGCTGATGATCACTATCTTGCCCCGGCTGCGCCCCGTGAGCGGCTGCTTCAGCATCTGCTGCGCCGCCAGCTGGCACGTGTGAAAAACACCGAACTGCGTGACCTCGAACGTCCGCATCACGTTCTCCCACTTCGCCTCCACCACGGACTCGCGAATCGAGACCGCCGCATTCGCCACCGCCACATCAATGCGCCCAAAGCGCTCGACCGCGCCTTGGATCATCGCCGCAATCGCATCCCGGTCGGAAACGTCCGCCTGCCACACCAGCGCCTCACTACCCATCCGCCGGATCTCCTCGACCGCGCTCTTGGCCTCCGCCTCGGATGTACGGTAATTCACCACCACATTCGCGCCCTCCTCTGCCAGGCAGAGCGCGATACCCCGCCCAATGCCAAGCGAAGCACCGGTGACCAGAGCCGTCTTTCCCTCAAATCGTCTCATCACAAAACTCCGTTTCTAATGCACTATCTTTCGAGCAAAGAACCCGCATGATCCTCGAAGAGCGTTCTTCGCGTCCCTTCGTGGATAAAACTCAACTGAACCAGTAGGAATACAATTCCGACTGCCACAGATGGAAACGCAAGCGCACAGTCCGCCCCGCCAGCTCCTTCAGCTCGCGCCCGCCCCGCCACTGAACGCATTCATCGATACTGTCCATTATGACCGGAACGCAGTCATCTTTCGTGTAGCCATTGACAGGCTGGCCGCTTCCGGCGTCAACTACCTCGGCAATTACCCGGCCCCGCCACGAATCCGCGTTCACGTGCAACGTGTCGCCGCTGACCTCGATCGGTTTCGTCAGCACCGACCCCCACTCAATGCCCCCCTTCAGCGAAACAAACCCGTCCAAACGCAATCGCGCCATACACATTGCGCTGCCATCCAGGTAACGCCTGTTCAGGACGTCCTCAATCGAAAGATTTCGATAGCGGAAGCCCATATAGTAGAACCACAACTCGTTGTTCCGCTCCAAAGGCCTGTTCAGAATCACGATCTGGCCCGTATCATACGTCTCGCCGTCGCTGACCGGCGACAGCTCCATAAACGGTGCCCGACCCGCCACCCGCTCCCAATCCAGCAAATTACGGCTCGATGCCAGTTCCACCGACTTACGGCTGTCAACGTTCTCATACATCGGCGGATGTTTCCCCGCCCAATGGTGCATCACCGGCGTCGCCAGGTAAAGCCCCTCATACGGAAATATGGGGAAGTTGTAGACGTCCGTACGCCACTCCTCCGGCCGGTTATAGATCGGACTACGGTAGGCCGGGTCGTCGAAGAACTTTTGCAGCCGTTCAAATCCGTTCTCCTGATCGGTCTGATCGGCATGAAAGATCAGCCCGTGCTCCTCCCAGTCCGCGAAATTCTTGCTCGTGTACAGCTGCCAGGAACGACCGTAAGGCCCGTTTCGTTTGGCCGCGGCAATGAACAGCCTTTGCGTCTCGTCGTAAGTCAAGTGAGACTCATCATGGCTGTGAAGAGAGGGAATATCCAGCTCTTCCCAGTGCAAAAAGTCTGCCGACACCATCGAGCGCAGTTCGCTCTCCCCGTATCGCAATCCCTTGAACCGCCGGCTCGGGTCCGGATCATGCGGATCGTGTACCGGCCCTTGCAGCATGCCTTGCGCGCTGGGCAGGATGTTGTTCTCCACGCCGACAGGCGTTCCTCGCCAGGTCGGCGCAGGATAGTCGTACAGGCCCAGGAAGGGCTTCTCCCAGTTCACGCCGTCCTCCGAAGTGGCGTAACAGGCGTACCTCTCAACGATGGCCGCCGCGCCCGTAGCATCAAACTTGACCTCGGGATCCAGCCCCTCCGCGCCGGTCAGGTAGATCATCTTGAAGATCCCCTCGTCCGGCAGCCACACCGGCGAAGTCCGAACCTGAATCGAGTTGTTCTCCCAGCGATATTCCGGCCGGATCACGACATTGTCATGCGCCTTCTGCGGCTGGTGCAGCTTGCGCGCCAGATTGTCGATCGCCTCGACCTCGTGATCGTCGATAAAGAGATGTTTCATTTCGGACCCTCTTTCGTGGCAAAGACTGTCTTAGAAGTGCCCTTCGTCCCGCAACATGTACAACTGCGATGAGCGGTCGGCCAGCGGCAGCTCAACCGGACTGTTCCCCCGCCGCTGCGACTCGTATATACCCATCACCATCTCCAGCGAGGCCACCCCGTCCTCTCCATTCGAGCTCGGCTCGCCCCCATCCGCCATGCAGCGCACCAGCTCATCGACCGCCAGCTGGATCGAGCTCGCCTCCTCAATCGCCGGAAACGGCTGCGGCTCCAGCGTATACCACTCGATCCGGGAATCCGGCTCATTCAGGCGGTCGGTTGTGTCCACACCCAGCAGCCACTGGTTGCCCGCATACTCCAAACTGATTACGCCATCTGTCCCCTGCAGCTCAAGTCCGAACCGGGCATACCGGGTCAACTCGTTTGCCATGCACACCGCGCTCACGCCCGAATGGAAATTGAAGATTGCATCGCTGATATCCTCCACCCGAAACTCATGCCGATGTCGCCGGTGCGCCGTACCGACCACCGACTTGACATCGCCTGCATAGATGCGGAACAGGTCCATCGTATGCACTGCATCGTGGATCAGCGGCCCTTCTTCGTCCGCAGTCCATGCCGGGAACGGCTTCACCCCCTGGCAGATGCCCAGCATCGAAATCAACTCGCCGATGGCGCCATCATCGAGCATCTCCTTCGCCTTGATGAAGGCCGGGTTCCAGCGCCGCGAATGATTAACCGACAGTACGCACCCCGTGCTCCGGCAGGCCGCCACAATCGCGTCCCCGTCCTCCAGACTCAGAGCCAGCGGCTTCTCACACAGGATACCCTTCGCCCCGTTCTCCACTGCTGCCTCGACAATGTCCCGGTGCAGCCCCGGATGCGTCGCCACGCACACAATATCCAGCTTCTCCTTCTCCAGCATCTCCCTGTAGTCCAGGTATAGCGCGTCCACATCCCACATCCGCCCGAACACCTGCAGATGCTCATTACCCCGGCTCGCCCCTGCCACAAGGTCCGTCTGCGCACAAACCGCCACCCCGCCTGCATGCGTAAGCGGCGTCGGCGGGTCCGTCTCCCAAAGAGTCCCAATCCGGCCACACCCGACCAATCCGGCGCGATAAGTATTCATATGTTTCCTTTCTGTGGGTAGTCTGCGAGGTCTCATCAAGATCGGTCTTGGATGATCGGGACTGATCTAACCTTTTGAGACTCGCAAGGCTAACGTCTAAAGGTCAGCAAGACCGCAAAAAGTCGTGAGTACGCAGATCGAAGTGTTCAACTTTGACTAGCGATCTGACCGCAGAGGGCAATCAGCCTGGCACTTAACTTCAAGTTTTTTCAAGCCGCGAGTTGAAATGCCCTGAGATGAAAGTTACTATTCGCAGCCGGCCTTAACTGAATTTCGTCTGCTGCCCCACTAGTGACCCTAAATACGATACTTGCCGTCTTACTATGAACTTGAAAGTCGGTTTGGATTCAAGGTGCAATACAGGTCGGTGGCAGGAAAGCGAACTGCCGTCACACGGCGCGAATTCCTGTTCATGGCGTCCGCGGGTTTTCTCGGTGACCTGTTACTCGAAAGTGGGGATGCTTAAGTCTGGCGCCTCACAACGATTGTGGGCCATAATAGCCTATCTTGTGATCCGGTCTTTGTCGTCGTCACTCTAGGTAAAACGGGTTCCTCGAATTGAGTTCCGGGAACAAGGCGAAGTCCCTATCCCTGGTAAGCAACATTTCAGCCCCATGAGCAAGGCAGATCGCAGCAACCCTGGCGTCATGGACGATGGCGCCCCGCACACGGGGACGCTTCACCAACTCCCCCATTATCTCAAAAACCGTCTGTCTCACCGATTAGGCGATTGGCCGGTGAGGCAGTCCAAACCTCGAGTTGCTGCCACGCTTGTCTGGTCGACGAGGCAGTTTCCCTCCAAATTCGGCGGTTCGTCACAACGCTTAGAAATTCAAAACAGCAAGGCCAGGGAATCGCCCAGGCCTTGTCTCCTTTGGCTAGACCGCCTAATATCTCTCGCGCAGCTTCATGCAGTTCAGATTCCCGGCGATGGGCGTAGACGAGTAAGTTTGTATCGACCGCTATCAATGCGCCTCCGTTTCTCCGTAAATCATCTCACGTAACTCTTCCCATGAGACCCCTGCGAGCGGGTCGGCCGCGTCTGGATCTCCAACACTCAAGTCGGGTAACTTGTACGTTTCATGTGGCTTAGGCGCGGAGAGTACCAAACGAATGCCTTCTTCGATAACAGCGCGCAGCGAGCGGCCTGTGGCTCTTGCGTGCTGTCGTGCCTGCCTTAGCAGTTCATCATGAATATCGATCGTCGTTTTCATGGCTGCAATCCTACCAATACATCCAGGAAATGGCCAAGCCCATTGCTCGTCTTGCAACTGAGACTTGAAATTAGGAGCTTCTATGACGGCTTCTCTCTGCTATAGGTTGCAACTTCTTGATCTCCCGACCGCTGCAAGCGTCAACTGCACCCTCCAACTCGGTCCAGGGCATCCTCTCCCAATTCCCCAACTACACCCGCGAAATCCGTCGCCGGAACGGCCACCGGTACCGCAACCTCTGCCGCTCCTTGTACTCCTCGTCCCCCGGCGTCGGCGCCTCGACGCGGCCAAACATGTACCACCCCAGCGCCGAAAACAGCACGCTGAGTAGAAATACAGCGCTGTGTGGCGCCCCAGTCGCAAGAGCCCTACCGTGATAAACGGCGCCACCAGTCCCCTCAGCCCAACCACAGTCGACTGAATCGCCGCATATTCAGTCACCCTCTCCGGATCCGCCAACTGAATTCCCGCGCTGATGCGGCCTAACTCAAAGCCCGCCATCCCCAGACCGCGCGCAATAGCCGACGGCAATAACATCCAAAGGCTCTGCGCTGACATGTAAGTGAGGGGCGTCACTATCGAAATCGCCGCGATAGCCCGCACGACAAACAGGCCGCCCCGCTTGTCGATCGTCCGTCCCCACAGCAAATAGCTGAAAAACCAGGTTATGGACTCCGCCAATCCCAGAAGTCCGATTTCCGAATAGGAGAGTTGCAAACGGTCCACCTGTACAACCGGATAGAGCGGCCAGCTCAGCAGCCCGCCTAGCCCGAACAGCGAGTAGCTGATCAGATAAACGGCAAAGTTCCTGTCGCTGCGTATGATCTGCCATAGATCGGAGAACGCTTTAGTCTGGCGCGGCGGCAATTCCCCCTCGTCGAGGTCGATGCGAGTGAATAAATATGTGGCCAGAATGCCGAAGAGCGCCCCGATAGGGAAAAGGACCTGATACCCTACCTTGTCCAAAGCCCACCCGGCCAGCGGCGTGACGAGGAGAATGACGGAAACGCGCCCCATGCGTACCGTCGACATCACCTTACCCCGCCCGCTCTCGGGATAGATCTTCTGGATCACCCGCGTATAGGCCGGGATCACAAAAGCTTCCAGCAGCCAGAACACAATGCCGATCGCCATCAGTTGCGTCGCGCCCGTCACGAACGCCGTCAGCAAGAAGAGCGACCGCCCCAGTAGCCAGCAGAAAACGATGATGTTGATCGTACGCCGTCGCCGCATCAACACGATGCTGAACGACGTGAAGACCGAGCCCGCAAAGAGCAGCGCCGTATAGAGCGCCAGCATATCTACGCTGGCGCCCAACCGGCGCAGCACAACCTGCGTGAATGGGATGATACAGGCATAAAAAACGCCGTAGGCCAGCGACATCGAAAGCTCGATATGCATGACCCGGCGCACAGAGGGCGTCAGTGATCCGGCAAGGGCCGTCTCGACCCAGATGATGGTTCGGCTCAGTAATTCACTTGTCTTCATCTTTGCTCCAGCCTCAGGAACCACCAAAGCTTGGCGTCTTGCGCGCGACCTGTTCTCAAAAACCTACTTTCGGACCGGAGCGTCCTGCAAGCAACAACCGGCGAACTTGTCCCAGAATTCAACAGACCGGCCCGCCTCCATGGCAGCGCCGGACTTAACCAGTACCGTATCACAGACCCCGACAGACGCCAACCAACTTGAGCCTTCGACGGGCGCTAACTCTCCCTAGTTACAGGTGCAGGCCTCCTGGCGGCCCGCACCTTCTCTGATAGCCGTCCACCGGCCGCTGCCAGCGGCCCACTGTCCTACTCCCCAGTGAGTTGACAATGAGGGCATTTGCGAGTAGCCTAGTCGCGGGGTGCGGGCAAGCGATTTCACCCACCGTAAGCAGTTCAGGGAACGCGGCAAAGTACAATTTCTTGCGCAATTCTCACCATCCTCTACACGTCGCGAAACTTTAACCAGAAATCAGTGATGTCAGCCTCACATTCAAAGAGCCTCAGCGCTCGCTTCCGCCCGTTGTACACCATACTACTGCTTCTACCCCTACTTGCGACTGCCATATCCGGCTGCCTCACCCCCGTACGCTCCGTCCCCACGCCGACGCCCTGGCCCACGCCCGTGCCCTCGGAGCAGAAGAGATATACCGTTACCCGCGGCACCATAGAGGACCGATTTAGGGTCATCGCCGAAGTCGCTCCCCTACGCTGGGAACCCCTCGCCTTCGCCGTCGACGGGAAACTGGGTTCCGTCCTTGTCAACGAAGGGGAGCAGGCTGAAGAAGGCCAGATTCTCGCTGAGCTCATCATGCCCGACCTGCTCGAACAACTGGAGCAGGCCAGGCTGGACCTCTCCAGAGCCGAAAGCGTCCTCTGGGTCTACGAGAACGAACTGACCTTCGATTTGGAACGATCCCAGCTCGAAGCCCGCCGCGCCGAGCTGCTCCTGCAGCACGCCCGTGAAACCGGAGATGCAACCGAGATCGCTCTCCAGGAAGTGGCGCTCGACCTGGCGCAAGTGAACCTGCGGGAAGTCGAAAGCCGGGTCGACCCATCCCTCGAACAGGCCGTTGCCCGCGCCAAACTGGCTGTGGCCGCCCTCGAACGTCAGGTCGAAGAACGCCGCATTCGTGCGCCTTTTGCCGGCCAGATTGTCGCCGTCGGCATCGGCCTCAATAGCATGCGCGGCCCCCTGGAACCACCACAACGCCGCGCCGACGTGCCCGCCTTTTCGACGTTCATCGTTATCGTCGAGCCCGACCCCGTCGAACTGATCGTCTCCAGCCAGGCCGCCCGCGTCTCCGATCTCGTCATCGGCCAGGAGGTCACCGCAATCCATCGTTGGGCGCAGGATGAGCCGTTTCCCGTACACGTCGCCCAGCTGCCCACTATCTCCTCCGGCGATCGTTTCATACCCGGCTTCCCGGGCTCCATCCACCTCACCGTAGAAGGTGAAACGCCCCCGCTCGTCGCTGGCG
Organism: Caldilineaceae bacterium; assembly: GCA_965208965.1. Taxonomy (GTDB): domain Bacteria; phylum Chloroflexota; class Anaerolineae; order Caldilineales; family Caldilineaceae; genus Bin5. The sequence goes on along the minus strand of OZ242384.1, from coordinate 5,470,491 downwards.
AATTCATCAATATTGAAGTCGTCGCCGCCGTGCGTGACAATACGCTCCTGCTGCCCGACGCGGCTGTGCGCCGCTTCGGAGGCCGCACCTTTGTCGTCGTCCAGGATGGTGACCGTCAGCGCCGCATCGACATCCGTACCGGTCTTGAGAGCCAGGGTATGGTCGAAGTGCTGGAAGGTCTCGAAGAGGGCGACGTCATCTTAGGTCGTTAAATGCCTAACCGTATCCCCTTCCTCGGGCTCGCCCTTCGCCGGCTCTACAGCCGGCCCAGCTTGACCCTTCTGTCCCTCCTCAGCATTATCCTGGCGGTCGGCATGGTTGCCAGCATCCCTGTCTTCTCGCAGGGGGTCAGTTACCTGCTACTTCAGGACGAGCTCGCCCATATCGGCACCACGTTTCACCGTCCACCCCTCACAATGCGGTTCTACTTTATCGTCCCCAAGACGGCCGCCCTCCGGCTTGATAGCGCCCTAAGCCTTGAACACGACTTTCGCCGCATCGTCGAAAGAGAGACCGGTCTAAAAGTCGCCGATACCCTCACCTATGTCGCCAGCCCCGGAATGACCATCCAGCCCGCAGACGATGAAACACCTTACACTGAACTCAAAGAAGACATCATCGCCGAAAATGTACAGTTCGCCGTTGTCACAAATATCCGCGAGCGAATTGAGATTGTCGAGGGCCTTCCCTACGGGACCGAGACCGCCGACGGCACAGTAAACGTCTGGCTGTTTGAAGAAAAGGCCACCGAGCTGGGCGTTCAGATCGGTGAAACTTACAATATGATCGAAGGGGCCTCCGGCAACGCAATCCCCATTACCGTCGCCGGCGTCTGGAGGCCGGCCGACCTCTCCGACTTCTACTGGTCTGCAACCACCATCTCCTGGCGCAAGCTCCTGCTCGTCCCCGACAATGCCTATCGCCGTTCTGTCGAACCTGCCGTCAGCCGTCGAACCGGCATCGCAGTCTGGTACCTCAGCCCCGACGAAGAGACGCTGAAGCTCCATCAGGCCGATTCCGTCGCCTACGGCCTGCGCACTGTGCCAGCCCGCGCCGATCTGCGCCTTTCCGGCACAAAAATGGATGTCTCGCCAGAGCTGCCTCTGAACCGCTACCTGCAGCGGCGATCCAGCCTCTCAGCGCTCCTGGTGGGCTTCAGCCTGCCCGCGCTCGGCCTGCTCCTCTTCTTCCTGTGGATCCTCTCCCACGTGACCGCCCAGTTTCAGCAGGAAGAGGTCGCCATTCTCGCCTCCCGCGGCGCCGGCCGCCGTTTTGTCGCCTTTCTCATCCTTCTGGAGACGCTGCTTCTGCTCGCCGTCGGCATTCCACTCGGTCTTGGCGCCGGATATTTCATGGCCCGAGCCATGGGGCTGGCTTCCGGCTTTCTCGCCTTTACACCTCGCGCCGGCATCCCGGCCACTCTCTTCGAAGTCGATTGGCGTCTTATCGGCATTGCCGTCCTTCTGCTTGTCCTGGCGCGAGGCATTCCCGCCCTGCGCGCCGCTCGCGGCGGCATCGTCCAGCACCTGCGCGCCCGCTCCCGTCCGCATGCCGCCATTACGACCCTTCTGCTAGCCGGTGACGGCGCTCTGATCGTGCTTTCCTGGTATGCCTACCGTCAGCTCAGCCAGCGCGGCACGCTCGGCATCATCGGCTGGGAGCCGAGCGGCGACCCTTTCCGCGATCCGCTCCTGCTCCTGACCCCTTCCCTCTTCGTCTTTACCTCAGCACTCGTGCTGACCCATCTCTTCCCGCTGCTGATGGGGCCGGTGGATCGCCTCGGAAACCGCCTTCGTTCTTTCGTCGCCTACATGGGTCTCACTCAGCTGCACCGACAGGGCCGGCACTATTCGGGCAGCCTCTTTCTGACAATGGTATGTCTCAGCCTCGGCGCCTTTTACGCCTCGATGGCCCTCAGCCTCGATCAGTGGCTCGCCGACCGCATCCATTACCAAGTCGGCGCCGACTACCGCTTCCAGCAGGGAATCCCCCCTCCGGACATGGGAGGGCCGCTCCCGGGGGAAGAGGCCGATCCAGAGGTGGTCAGCGCGTGGCTGCTTCCAATCGACGACTACTTGGGGATTCCCGGCGTCGAAGACGCCACCCGCGTCGCCGTCTTCAAGACCGACACAAGCGTTTCCCGGCAAATCGACGCCGTTTTTCTTGGGATCGACCGCTACGACTTTCCCCGCATCGCCTTTCATCGCTCCGACTTCAACTACGCCTCCCTCGGCGAACTGATGAATCGACTCGGCATGTATCCCAACGGGATCCTCGTCTCGCGTAACTTCCTGCGCCGCAGCCGCCTCCTTGAAGGGCAGATGACCAAGCTGACCATCTCCATCAACTACGGCTCCTTCGAGCACGAATTCCTGATCGTTGGTTCTTACGATTACTTTCCCACCGCCTACCCCCAGGACACAGAGGTTTTTGTCGGCAACCTGGACTACGTCTTTGAACAGGTCGGCGACGAAAGCCTGCACCAGATATGGATGAAGACCCGCGCCGACGCCGTCCCTGAGACGATTGACGAAAGCATCAGAGGGCTTGGGGTCCATCCGATCCGCATTCGCGACGCCCGCGCCCTTCTCACCCTCGACGAGGAAAGAGTTGAGCGCATCGGCCTCTACGGCATCCTCTCGGTCGGCTTTCTTGCCTCCACCCTTCTCGCCAGCCTCGGTCTTCTGGTCTACACTTATGCCTCTCTCCAAGGGCGTCTGCAGCAGATCAGCGTCATGCGCGCCGTCGGTCTCAAAACGAAGCTGGTCCTCGCCATGGTCGGCGTCGAATACTTGGGCGTAATCCTTTTTGGCGTCCTTTGGGGCGTCGTCATCGGCGTCGCCACAGCATGGCTCTTTGTACCCTTCTTCCGCGTCAGCGGGGATCCCATCTTTGCCCTGCCCCCCTTTGTGCGCCATATCGCTTGGCTCCAGATCGGCATCCTCGCGCTCGTATTCGGTACCGCGCTCTTGGGTTCCCAGTCGATTATTCTCTATTGGAGCACACGTCGCGATCTTTTCCAGGTACTTCGAATGGGGCAGAGGGAGTAGCGCCATGACTCAAGTCGCGGCCGCAAACGGCACACCACTGGTCGTCTGCGACAATCTGGTCAAAATCTATCAGATCGATGAAATCGAAGTCGTCGCACTCCAGGGTCTCGATCTCGAAATCCGCCGCGGTGAGATGATGGCGATCATCGGCGCCAGCGGCAGCGGCAAATCCTCCCTTCTAAACATCATTGGCGGCCTCGACCGTCCCTCTGCCGGCCAGATCACCGTCAACGGGCGCAACCTGCTCAAGGCGCCTGACAAGGAGTTGGAGGACTACCGGCTGCACGACGTTGGCTTTGTCTGGCAGCAGTCGTCCCGCAATCTCATCCCCTATCTGACCGCACAGGAAAACGTCGAGTTGCCAATGATAGCAGCCCGTGACCGTGTCGCGCCCCCTTCAGAGCGCGCCTGTGAGCTCCTCGACGCCGTCGGGCTGCTCACCCACAGCCACCACCGCCTCGGTCAGCTCTCAGGCGGCCAGCAGCAGCGCGTCGCAATTGCCGTCGCTCTGGCCAATCAGCCCCAGATTCTCCTCGCCGACGAACCCACCGGAGAGGTGGATTCGGTCACCGCCAACCAGATCTGGCAGCTCCTTCGCGAACTGAATCGGCGCTACAATCTGACCAGCATCATCGTCAGCCATGACCGCGACATCGCCCGCGTTGTTGACCGCGTAATTGGGATCCGGGACGGCAAAATCAGTACCGAGATGGTGCGCCAGTCGCACGGTGACCTGCCGGTGGAACACTCACCGGATGACGTAGACGGCATCGATGGGGGCGAACCGTTCGCCGCTGGCGAGTCCGGTACCGGCGCCGGCAGCGCCAGCCTTCAACTCGAAGAACGGGTCGTCCTCGATTCCGTCGGCCGGCTGCAGATGCCCAACGAGTACCTGGAACAGCGAGGCATAGGCCGCAGAGCAATCGTTCAACTGGTCGAAGACGGTATCCTTGTGCGGCAAGCGCAGGAACAGCTTCTCGCGGCCGCGGACTCCACCAAGACGACTGGCTCGGACTTGGACGCAGAGGAGGATGCCGCCTGGGGTCAGGACCCCACGCCTCGCCGCAGCACTCCGTGGTGGCGCCGGCTCTGGCGGCCTGCCCGCCGCGAAGTTGACAGAATTCCTATCCAAGAGCAGTCTGTCAACCCATGGGCAAGCGGCTCAGCATCCCCCGCCGGCGACGGCGCAGACGGCGCCGCAGACACACCGGCCGACACGCTGCAGTGGAGTCAGGGCGCCGCATCGACCCATCCCTCCTTGGGCGCCACCGGGCCCTCGCAGGACGAAAGTCTCGCCACCGACGAGTCCAGCTCCTTCGCGATATCCGAATTCTACAGAGGGCCGCTCGTCGAGGTCAGCGATCTGCAACGCATCTATTCCGTGGGTGATCAGGCCGTTCATGCTCTGCGCGGCATCGATTTGACCGTTTCCCGCCGCTGCTTCGCACTCTTCCGCGGCCGCTCGGGTTCCGGCAAAACGACCCTGCTCAACCTCATCGGCAGCCTGGACACGCCGACCGCCGGCCGCGTTTCGCTCTTCGGCCAGGATATCGACAATCTGACCGCCGATGAATGTGCCCAGCTCCGCCAACTCTATATCGGTTTTGTCTTTCAGGCCTTTTCTCTTATCCCGACCTTGTCGGCCCAGGAAAACGTCGAAATGACGTTGCGTATCCTCGGAATCTCCGCCGCGGAGCGCCGCCGCCGCGCCTCTTACTGTCTCTCACTGGTAGGGCTGGGCCGCTGGTCTGACCACCGCCCGTTCGAAATGTCAGGCGGGCAGCAGCAGCGGCTCTCGATCGCCCGCGCCCTGGCGCACGGCCCAGCCATGCTTATAGCCGACGAGCCGACCAGCGACCTGGACAGTGAAACTGGCCGCCAGATTCTGCAACTGTTTGCCCGGCTGGTGCAGGAGGAAGGAATCACCGTCCTGATGGCCAGCCACGATCCTGCCAGCGACGACTATGCCACCGAGGTATACGAACTCCAGGATGGCGAAATAGCCAACCACATTGCAAACGGCCGGTCGAACTAGAGAACCGCCTCACTCCCTTCCAATAGGAGCAACCGCCCGCACAGGAGAACTGAACATGGGCCAGACCCGTCGCGTTGCCATCGCCGGCTGCCACCGCATGCTCGACAGAAAACCCGCCAATCACAACTTTGCCACCGCTTTCGACGCCGTGCCCGAGACCGAAATCGTTGCCGTCTTCGATCTCGGCGCCGAGACACGTCAGGAGTTCATCGACTGCTGGGGGGACAAAGTCGCTGCCTACGACAGCTTTGAAAGGATGCTGCAGCAGGAAAAGCCCGAAATCCTCTGCATCGCCACAAGCCAGAAGATGCATGCCGATCAGATTCAACAGGCCGTCGAATCAGGTGTGCGCGGTATCCTGTGCGACAAACCCTTGGCGACCAGTCTCTCCGAAGCCGACCGCCTGCTCGACGCCTGCCGCACCTCCGGCGTCCCCCTGGCCCTCGGCCTGGACCGCCGCTGGCTCGTCTCCTACCGCCACCTTGCAGCGCTCCTGCGCGAAGGCATCGTCGGCCAGCTGCAGTCTCTGATCATCTACGGCATCCCCAACCTGATCAACCACGGCTGTCACTGGTATGACGTCGCCCTCCACTTGGCCGGCGATCTCGAACCCCAATGGGTAAGCGGCTTCGTCGAAGATCTGTCCGCCGAGCCGCCCGATTCCCGCCGCCTTCTCGATCCGACCGGCCGCTGTATCGTTGGGCTGGAGGAAGGCGTCCACCTCTATTTCACGCCCGGCGGCAGCAAGCGGCCTTCCTTCGATGTCATCGGCGAGCAGGGGAGGCTCACGATCATGGACGATGGCCTTCAGGCGTGGCATTGGCAGGACACCGACGCGCCGCCGCAACCCCTGGCCATCCCCCAACCTGTCGGCGAGTTCCCTTCCGGGGTCGCAATCGTAAACGACCTGGTCGACGCCGTCGCCAGCGGCGGCAGGACCTCCTGCGATGTCGAAGAGGCCCGTCGCGCCACCGAGATCGGCTTTGCAGTCCACCTGTCGCACGCGCGCCAAGGCGCGCGCATCGACCTTCCCGCAGCCGACCGCGAGTTGCGTATTCCTTCGTTCCCGTGGGGAAATGAGTAAGGGTGTCCTGCCTTCAGCCTGGTTAGTCGGCCCGGTAGGCCGCCGCAACCTTTTGAAAAATGGCGACTACGTCGTCAATCTCCCGCGTGCTCCAGTTCTCATGCAGCGAAAAAGTGAAGTGGCTCTTCAGCATAGCCTGCGCATTGGGGCAGGGGAATTCGCGATTCGGATCACCCTTGTATAGAGGGCTGGCCCAAGGGTAACCGCTGCTGCCAAAGACTCGCCGCTCCGTATACCACGACTGCCGATGCGGCATCCCATACCGGTAGTCGACTGTCACAGGCAGGCCCTCCGCGCGCAGGCTCTCGCAAAACGTCTCCTTGTCACACGACGCCCGCTCCGGGTAAAACGCCACCGGTATAAACCAGTAGCTGGATTCGACCTCCCTTGCCGTCTGATGCAAGGCGATCATCTCCAGGTCCGCCGTCCCTTCGATTAACTGGCCAACGATTGCCCCTCTTCGTTCGATCATCTCCGGCAATTTGCGCAGCTGAATCAGGCCGAACACTGCAGCCAGATCCGTCTGGTTGAAATTCAGCGTCGCCTGCATGTTCGTGGCGCCTTCCGGCAAAAAATGGGGCTTGCCGCGGTCGGCCATTCGCCGCACCGACTGGTAAAGCGCCTCATCCCGGGTGAAGACCATGCCCCCCTGCCCCCCCGAACTGTGGTTCTTCCCCGAATTCGTCGAAAAAGCCGACAGGTCGCCGAAGCTTCCCGCCAGCTGACCTTTGAACCGCGCACCGTGCGCTTGCGCACAGTCTTCGATCACCGGAATCTTATGCCGCCCCGCCAGCTCCATGATCCCGACGATGTCGGCCGGTTCGCCCGCGATATGGGGCACAATTATCGCACTGGTGCGCGCCGAAATCAGTTCCTCCACCTGCTCCGGTCCTGTATTGAAGCTGCCCGGGGCAGAGTCGGCAATCATCGGGATCATGCTCTGTAGTGGGATCGGCATGATTCCGCCGGGGTCCGTAAAGGGGCCGATGATAACCTCGCTGAACGCCTCCAGCTCCAGGGCCAGCAGTGCCACGTAGATCGCCGCCGATCCCGAACTGACCGCGTCCGCGTACCCGCCCCCCAAGTATTCTGCAAACGCTGCGCAATAGGCTTCCTCCTCCTCACCCTGGTAGGCGCCGAGCGCCCCCGTGGCAAGTACCTTGTCCATATACGCGCCGACGGCATCCCTCTCCTCGCTCCCAATGTGCCCGCGCGCCGGCAACGGCGCCTCCCGCACCGGAGTTCCGCCATCTATGGCCAGCTTATCTGCACTGTTTCCCATGCTTCACTCCTCCAGAGTGTATTCGAAACGGCCGCTGGCCGGCAGGTCGTCCAGCCAGGCGGGGACTTCCACCTTTGACCCCAAGCGGACAATCCATAGCTCCTTCTCGTCCGGCCCTTCCACCGTGCACGCGGCCCAGCCCGCCCCAATCAGATCACTGCCATGCCACGTGACCGAGGCGATGCGGGGCCTTTCCTCGTAAGGATGAAATACGCTGACAAAGGCCGTGCGCAATGCAGTTCTTTGCCGGATCATCAGGTCCTGAGTGTCCTCCGCCGGGTTCCCAGGCGCCGGCCCCGCATAGAGAGCCGTCCCGTCTATTTCGGCCATGAAAAGCTTCATGCCCGTTTCCCCACACTGCCAGTCCAAAGCGATATTGTCTAACGCAGGTCGCGTGCTGAGGTCCTCTATGTACTCGTATCCGTCCCCCCTAAGTTCGGCAGGCACAATCGGAACGCCATCGCCCAGCGGAGCCAACACCCCGCGATTGCGGAATATCCAGTCGATGCGGCGCACTCTTCCGGCGTCTACCAGGAAAATGTCCACAAAATGGTCGCCGCGCGCCAGGACTGCTCTGCGCATAGCCACCCCATCGTAGACTTTGGGCGCTTCTTCGTCGACACCGTAAGTGGGCGCGTCGATACCAGTGACAGCCTCCTCTCCCCACCTGATCGCAGCGTCAGCTACCTGAAATGGCCCGTCAGCCCGAAAGGCGATGCTCCGTCCCGCCCCCGCCGGCTGCGACTTGCCGTCCAGCACAACCGTGTTATGACTGACCGTCTGGCGGTACCAGCCCTGAAACAGGTCGATCCCGTACCCGGGGGTCCCCAGGTCCGGTGACTGCCGTTCGCCCCGTGCGTAAACGGATAGCCCCAGTTTGTCCGGGTGCCCGTGGCCGCCGCCATGAACGCCGTACTTGAGAAAGACATACTGCTCGTTCGCTTCCGACCGCAGCGCCTCCCCTTGCGGCTGCGTACGCAGAATCGCATAACCCGAGTCCGGCATCTGGACACTGGGGAGCGCAATACCCTCTTCCGTCCCGGATTCCAGCTCGGCGACCCCGTACAAAAGTGCATCCAGGCTTTCCCGCGGCCCGTGTCGATAGGCCCGTGTCAACACCTGGCCGAAAAGAGGCTCGTCGAACCAGGCGTTTCCTATCTCATAAAAGGCCGGCCCCTTGGGAACGCCATGGCAGCAGTCGTCGTTCAGGCTGGTAAAGTACCAGCAGTCATTTGTCGCCGGCAAACTCCCGTCCGGGAATGCGCACAGCACCGGCGCCCGCAGCACGGCAGACAGCGAAGAGTGCTCTCGCAGGTCCCAATCCGGCAGATTGGCCGTCGCCTTCGCCAGCAGAAGCAACGCCGCCACAGTGTAGAAGTGGTAGCTGAACGACCCCTCAAACCACAGGCCGTCAGCCAGAATGCCCTCCCTAGCCTGCGTATGAAAGCCATATTCACCGTCAATCGCGAAGGCAAGCAACTCCTCACTTCCGGTCACCGCGCCAATCGTCCCAATCGCCGCGTTGTGCCAGCAGGCAAAGTTGTGTATCCCACCGAAATGACGCTCCATCAGAAAGTCCGCTGCCGGACGCAAAAGTTTGTCAACGATTTCCTTCTGCTGCGCCTCGTCGAGAGTGGAGCGTATCAGGTCAAAAGACCATGCCAGCGGAATCGACCATACCGCCTCGTCTAACGTACTGAACTGCGCAACGCCATGGTTCTCCGGCCGCCAGCCCTCATAAGCCTTATACCCATCATACGCATCAGCATACCCCAACAGAATCTCCTGTACCCGCCGTCGGTTTCTCTCCTCCCCCTCCAGCTTCCACAGAACCGCCAGCCGTAGCGCCGACTCCGCCAGCCTGTTGTTGACCGACCAGCGCCAAGCCGAATCGAACGGCTCCCCGCTGAACGTCTCCCCGTCAACCGGGCAGCGATGGAGGGTAGGCGAGTTCGGCTCAAAGATCAGTTGCACCGCGTGCCGCGGGCAGAAATAATCATGATAGTAACCCCCCGGCAGCTGCTGGACGTCAACTGGACGTGCAAAGAAGTCGTCAACCTCCTCACGCAACAGTCCCACCGCAGCCGTAAACTGCGCAAGCCCCGCTTTGTACCTTATTTGTGAGAAATGTTCGTCAGAGATGATCATTGTGTTGGTCATTCCGTGGCTAATTCCTGAAGTCAGCGAGCGTACCGGAAAGGCTTCCTCGCCTCATATTTGCTTTGAATTGAATGCAACAGCTTTAACTGCCGCTGGTTGATTTCACAAGTCCCGTAACGTTAAGGCACTGAGATTACAAAGCATCCCACTTTGAATTAGTGCTTGAACGCTTTAGAATCTCTTTAGGCCTTCTCTACACTCCGATACCGATCTCAATCCTGTCCTGCACTGATGGATTTAGGAGCGGCTCGAGGCTGGACAGATTCCTATGGCTGAAACAAGAACATATCGAGAGACTCATCCCTGGCTAAAATTTCAGCTGGATCTGCGCCGGTTAGATTATACGCTATGGTTTCAGCTGGGAGAAGTGCAGGCAAAATGCGAACAGGTCGCCGGAGTGCCGCTCCTGCCCGACGTTGAAGAGTACTTGCATCAGGTCTTTCTGGCCAAGGGTGCGCTGGCAACGACGGCCATTGAGGGAAATACATTGTCGGAAGAGGACGCCCTTGATTTGATAAGGGGAGAACTCGAGCTTCCGCCATCAAAAGAATACCTTGGGAATGAAATAAAGAACATCGTTAACGCCTGCAATGACATCCCGGAAGGCATTTTATCCGGTGAACTTTTTAAACTGACGGTTGACAGGATAAAGGAGCTAAATGCCCTGGTCTTACATGACTTGCCTCTGACCGAGGGTGTTTCCCCTGGACTGATCCGAGACTACGATGTTGGGGTGGGGCGATATCGCGGAGCGCCGCATGAGGACTGTGAGTATCTTCTGACGAAGCTGTGTATCTGGCTTAATGTAGAGAGCTTGCTACCAAACGAGGAACTCAAAATTGCCTCAGGAGTTCTGAAGGCGATCGTTGCCCATCTTTATTTGGCTTGGATCCACCCATTTGGGGATGGCAATGGTCGAACTGCTCGCTTAGTGGAATTTCAATTGCTGCTGCTCAGCGGCGTACCGACGGCGGCAGCCCATCTACTTAGTAATCACTACAATCTGACTAGGACGGAATACTACAGGCAACTCGATCTGGCCAGCAAGTCGGGTGGCGACGTGGTCCCATTCATCCAATACGCCCTGCAAGGTCTCAGTGATGGTCTGGATGAACAGCTTCAGACCATACGGGCACAACAATTCCACGTCTTTTGGATGAACCATGTTCACAGTTCGTTCCGCCAAAAGGTAACCCCCACGGATTTGCGCAGGCGACAACTCGTGGTCGATCTGTCCGAGGAAACAGAGCCTGTACCAATTGTTCAACTTCGTTACATTTCCCCCAGAATCGCGGAAGCCTACGCCGGCAAGACGGATCGGACGATTAGACGAGACGTCAATGCACTGGAAAGAATGAACCTGATCAGAAGAAGCCTTGAGGGCGTCGAGATCAATAGAGAATTGATGTCCGCCTTCCTCTCTCCGGTAATCGCGAGGGAGCAGACTAAGGATTCTTCGTAGGTTTCCTAGTTTGCCGCTGAATAAAAGTAGGGGAGAAAAGTCTTCCCCCTCTCCCCTTGCTTCCCAAGTTAGCCGTTCCGACACCTTGTTCGATATCTCCAAGTCGCGAGCATTCTCACGAACCTGCCTTCTCCACCTTCCCCAGAAACGCCTGTCCGCCCGACGAAACCCAGGCCGCCCACCCCGTCAACACAAAGCGCGCCCCAATCTGCAAGTAGTGCCCGACATTGTCGTCGCTCACCAGCGTCCCCGCGGTCCTGCCCGCCGCCGTGATCTGCTCCAACGCCTTGTCAATCGTCGCCAGCACCTCGGGGTGTCCCCCTCCGCCAAGATACCCCATCGACTGTGCCAGGTCGCTTGGCGCCACAAAGAACACGTCAATGTGATCTACGGTCAGAATCTCGGCCAGATTGTTTACCGCCGCGATATCCTCGATCAGAATGACGACCAGCGTCTCATCGTTGGCGCGGTCAAAGTAGTCCGGCACCCCATATCCTTGGCGGCTTGTGTACATGCCCCGATTGCCTGCCGGATGAAACTTGGCCGCGTTGACGACCGCCTGCGCCTCCTCCTTCGTATTGACGTGTGGCACCACAATCCCTTGCGCACCCAGGTCAAACGTCCGGTAGATGATCCCCTCATTGTTCCGGTTGACCCGCACAACCGATGTCATGCCCCACAGGTCGCAGGCTCGCGTCAGATCAGGAATGTCACCGTAATCCACCGGGCCGTGCTCCCCTTCAAGCCAGATCGCATCGAAACCCAGCGGGCCCAGCTGGTCAATCATGTCCGTGGAGTTGTTCCCTGAGAGGCAGACAACGGGCTCGCCCCTTTCCAGCTTGTGCTTGGCTCTGTTCTCTCGCATCGCTAAACGTCTCTCCTTCTGTCTGGATTCGAAACCATCGAATGGGGGATCATGGCACAATTTTGCGGCCTAATTGGAAAAAGCTCAACTTACGAAAAAGGCGGCCCCACTTTTGGGGCCGCCCTGCCTGGTACAGTTTAACAGTCGTGCTGCAAAAAGGCCTTTCTCCTATTCTGTAGGCCACCCGTCCGGGATCTCATTGGCCGCTAGCGCTTCCTCAATCGCCGCCGCAGCTTCGTCGGTTACCCACGCGCTCCAAATGTCCGACTTGCTGTTCAGCCACCACAGAGCAGCGTCATTGCTCGTGGCGTCACTGTTCGCATTCTGCCAGCGCGCAACCTCCTTATAGACTTCAATATTGAAGTCCCACGCTCTCAGCATCTCGACAACGTCCGGAGCCCCGTCAACCATGTCCGGATGGACGGCAATCAGAATGTCCGCGTCTTCGTATGCGCATGCTTTGTTCGCTGACCAGCACTCGTCGCTATAGGCCGGTTCCTCCAGCCGGACCAGGTCCAGAATGAGAGCAGGATCATTCGTGCCCCACTGGTAGCCTATCCACGGCTCACCTTTCTCATAGGCGCCGTAAAGGTCGGCGTTCAGTGCCGCCCCGTCGCCCGGGTTCACGACATGTACATGGTCCTCCAGCTCATAGCCGATAACCTGGGCAGCATTTACCTCTTCGCACGCCCACCCTATGACGCAGGAAACCAGTCGCACTTTGCCCCCGGTCTCGGCCGACGCAAACAGCTCCTTGAACTGATCGTCCTTCAGGTCCTCCACACTGTCCAGCTCCGGATACTGCTCCTGCAGATACTTGGGAATGACAAATGCCGACTGCCAGTCCTTGCCCAGGCTCGCGCCAATCTCAACGACCTCCTCGTTGCCCAGAGCTTCATACCACGCTTCATCCTGGTTCGGCAGCCAGATTTCCAGTGTCACGTGTGTGTCACCTTTACGCAGTCCCTGGAACAAAGGCAAGGTCGAGCCAAAGACGACATCTGTTGAGTAGCCGTAGCCTTTCTCAACGATGTATTGGGCGATACGGTTCTGGATCTGAGCACTGGTCCAGTTCAAGTCACTGAATATAATCGTATCAAGGGATGCCGCCGGGGCGGCCGCCTCTTCGCTTGGCGCGCTCTGCTGAACTGGCGCCGCACAGGCCGCAGTGAAGACGATAACGAGTAAGAGTGTGAGAATTCGAAACTGTGCACGCATGATTCCTTCCTCCTGTTGAGTGGTCTTTCTGAGGCCAGTATCTGCGGACAAGCACTGCTAAAGGGGTGAGGTTAAACGGGGAAATGTACTGCCTCGCTCCGCCCTCCTCACTAAGCGTGCCCACAAACTGGCTAAGTCTGAGTGCGTAAGTATCCCGTTCAAGCCCCTGAGTTTCTGAAAGGCGACGCCCTTCGGCCTGCATTCTTTTTGAGGATTGCTACTACGACGTCTGTATCAGTTGAAATCCGCCAGGGCAACCCCGCGCCACAAGGCAACTGTAAGTTCAGGCGGCCAAATTCTCCGAAGAATTCCGTGTAGGTGCTTGGAAGACCCGAATACCAAGGTTGGCGGTGGGATCTGCACTCCGTCCTTATATGTTAACAGGTTTTTCTTATATTGGGCAATCGAATCCAGGGCAGTACGCCAGATTAGCGAGAAAGAAACTCCAAGGAGGCACCCACAGGTAAGGGACGCCTTCACGAGATATCCCGGCGCGCATGCCAGGAAGAGGTACTAGTCGAGAAAAATGGGATTGCCCTATGTCTGAATGACGGCGAGGCGTGAATTACGCTTAGACGGCGGGTGGAAGGCTTTCGGCTCGAGGGGGGATGGAGGTCTAACCGTGCAGGAGAATTTGGCGGAAAAATGGGGGTATTTTTCTGAATTTTTTCATAAATATGTCCGCTTTGTCCGCTCGAAAGCGTTTTTTGTGATATTTTGGCGTGGACTGAAGCAATTTGCTCATTCTGTCGATGTTGTTGGGCAGAGGCGTGGCGCCGCCCGGGTCCTTCAACTTGACGAACAGCCGGTGATTTGCGTTGGTGAGTTTCTGGCGTTCTCCGGGGCGGCTGTTTTGAGCAGTGGCGGAGATTGCTGCAGACTCGCCGGGGAGAGGGCTGTGATATGGAGGAATGCTAAATGGTCAAAGGATAGGAGTCAGGCGTCAAACGCTCGTACGAGAGACGCACGAGCGTTTGACGAGAGATTGCGAGAGTTTGCGGGAAAAAATTCGGTCAAAAATATAATAATATTTATCAAACAAATATTGGGTGAAGGAGAAAGGAAGGTCACTGTCCCCGGTACGTCGTAGCGGGAAAGCTAATCGCTTTGCTGCCTTCGAGCGCCTCCAGCGCGAACATGAACTTGAAGGCCGCCGTGTGGCACGGCCGTTTCTTGACCACTGTTCTGCCCCTCCACAAGCTCGGCAGTTCGCTCCATTATACACGTTAGCCTGTGGTCCAGCTTTTGGGGCACACTTCAAGAAACACGTCCAAGAAAGCAGAAAATAAATTCTTGAAGTTTCTCATAGTGGCCATCCTAGCTGTTCCCCCTAAAAATGGTTAAGGGCTTAGAAATGCTCTGGCCTTAATGTCAGAACAGAACAGCTAAGTAACAGCCCCTCGCCCCACCAGCAGCAAAACAGCCCCGTTTAGTTTACGATATAAGCCCCTTTGATTCGGACAAATTTAGCGCCAACAGTTCGCCCAGTGCGTCCTCTTCGGAGATGTCTGCGTCCCAGCCGTAGGCGGCCGCGACTGCGGCATCCAGCGCGGCGTGGGCATTTGCGAGCCACTCGGGACGGGCGTTGTAAAGGTTGGTGAGGGTGCGCTTTTTCAGTTCTTTCTCTGCGGCTGCGTCGCGGGGGACGGGGCGCTTGGGATAACCCGGGACCGGCTCGTCAACCCACTCGACCCATTCGGGCGGGTTCAGCCAGCGGTCGCGCAGTTCCACGAGCCGGCGGGCCGCCGATGCGATGGCCACGGCGCGCGAATCGCTCGCGTAATCAGTGGCGGGGATGTCTGGGGAGAGTCCGTACGGGAAAGGAAATGTTTGAAACGTCGTGGATGGCGTGTAGCGGGGATCGTTACCCTGCCCCAGCCAAGTGCAAAGCCGAAGTGACCACGATTCGTGAAAGCGGCTGTGGAGGATGCCGAATGTCGTGTCGTCGTCGCGGGGGATGACAATCAATTGATGGTCGGGACAAACGCGTACATCGAGCCATACAAACAAACGATGTTTCGCTACCGTTGGCGTGGCGATGTAGCGCGACAAGCCCTTTAGTTTCTGCCAGGTTTGTGGTCCCGGCGACACATGCCGATACCAGTACTTAGCCCTACCCTTGTGACGACCGCTCTTGCGCTTGGGTTTGACATGCTCAGCGACGTGTGCGAAGGGATGTTCATAAAGAGCAACTTCAGTCTCATCCATGTCAAATCCAAAATCTATGATCCATTTGCCAGCTGGTCGCCGCGTCAGATCCATTCCGTTCATCCAGGGACTGAGCACTTCGGAATTATGGTGTCCGTTTGGATTCGCGGGCATGCAAAGCCACCGGCGAGCCAGGTCGCCCGGAATGTCAAACGCTCCTCCTTTGATGTCTCCCATGAACGCCTGGCCTGCGTTCAGAACCAACTTCGCTGCTTTCGTGAGGTCGGCCACCCCAGCGGTCAGATCAGGATTTATCCTGAATGCACTTTTGCCATCCAGTTGCGTGTCTTTTTCGGCATCTGCAGCAGTAAAACAAATCAGGGAAACGCGCACCGCCGCCCCATCCACTACCCAAGGCTCATCGGACCAGGCATCGAAAATCGTGCCGCGTTCGACAATGCGGTCCAGCACTGCGCGGTTGCGGCCGCCCCGGATCGAGTTGGTGGCGACAAGACCGGCGCGGGCAATGCTGCCGTCGGCAACCAGCCGCTGCGCTTTGTCGAACCAGTGGCAGACCAAATCTGCTTCGCCGTGAATTCGTGCCCCATACAGCCGCTGCAACGCCTCAACGTAGGCCCCGCCCAATGTGCTTCGCAGCAATTTGCCTCCGAGAAATGGAGGATTTCCGATCACGACATCGGTTTGCGGCCAGTTGGGTTCGGCGCCGTCAGGGTTGAGAATGGCGTCGCGGCATTCGATTGTATCGAGGGGGTCGAGGATGGGGTCGCGGGCGCCGCTGAAGCCGTTGCGGCGCATCCACTGAATTTCACCGATCCAGACGGAGACGCGGGCGAGTTCGGCGGCGTAGGGGTTGATCTCGATGCCCTTGACATTGGCGGGGCCGACGGCGGGGAAGGCGCGTTGCAGGCCCATGGACTCGGCTTCGAGTTGGACGCGGTGTTCCAGGTCCTTGAGGGCGTTCAAGGCGAGGTAGAGGAAGTTGCCGGAACCGCAGGCAGGGTCGAGGACAGTGAAGGCGCGCAGCCGGTCGAGAAAGCCGCGCAGGGCCCCCTCGGCAAGGCCGCGCTGGCGCGTGCGGGCCGCGCTGGTTTTTGCCACGTCAGCGCGCTCCAAGCGAAGGGCGATTTCGGCGCGAGCTCTTTCCCATTCCTTGAGCCAGGGGCGTATCACGACCGGCTCGACGATCTGCATGATCTTGTCGCGGTCGGTGTAGTGCGCGCCTAACTGGGAGCGCTTGGCGGGGTCCAGGCCGCGTTCGAAGAGGGCGCCAAGGATGGAGGGGTCGATCTCGCTCCAATCGAGAGCGGCCGCTCCCAAGGTGGTCTCGATCTCGTCCTTCGTGAGCGGGAGGGCGTCGTCGCTATCGAAGAGGCCGCCGTTGAACCAGGCAACTGTCTCGAAGCCGACGCGGCCGCCCTCAGCCATTGCCCCGAACAGATCTCGTGCCATAGCGGGGAAGTCCTCGGGACTGCGGCGGGCCTGTTCCAACATGCGAGTGAACATATCGTTGGGCAGGAGGCCGACATCTTCGGCGAACATGCAGAAGACGAGGCGGTTGACGAAGTGGGCGACCTGCTGCGGGTCGTGACCGCGGGCACGGAGGGCCTGGGCCAGCGCGGCGAAGGCGGTGGCGGCGCGTTCGGTGAGAGCCTGGCGGCTCTCGCCAGGGCGCAAACGGTCCGGGGCGGACATTGCCCACTTCAGCTTGTCACGTACGGCGGCGTCGGCCAACTCGTCCAGCGTGAACTCGTGGACGACACTGACGCTGTTGGTCCAGTTGGTGTGGATGCGGAAGCGCGCCATGTCGGAGACGATGAGGAGGGGCGGGTTCTCCAGGGCGAGAGCGTACTGGCGCAGCTGGTTGAAGGCGGCGTCGAGGTCTTTGTGCTTGCCCTTGTACTCCCAGGCGAAGCAGTGGCGTCTCCAGACGTCGGCCCAGCCGCGGCCGCCGGTGTCTTTGCGCGCGCCGCGCTCAAAACTGTATCGCTGTCCGCTCGGGTCGTCTTCGGCAGGTGTCGGTTCTTCCAAGAGCCGGCAGAGGTCGATGAAGTGCTCCTGCGCGGCTGAGCGCTCGTTCAGCTCAGAGGCCCGCCATTTAGCGATGAACTGTTGCGGATTCAATGTCGGCTCCTACAGGACAATGATAACCGTAAAGGCGAAGAACCGCTTCCGGCATGGGGAAGGCATGGAGGGGCCCAATGTTGGGAGTGCGAGGCGGGAAAGAAAGGAAGAAGGATGAGTACTCGCCATTGAGTAGGAATTCTCGGATTTGCTGAGAAAGTCTGGATGTCAAACGAACTATTCGCTGGGACCGGACGGGTTCCTTTTTAAGTCCGACACGTAGAGTCTGTAGACTCTTCGGCTGATAGCCCAGCGGAGTCTGGACCTGAAATCCCCCTACCCCGCACTCCGCCTATCCTGCTGCTCCTGCGCCACCGACTGCGTCAAACGGTCAATAATGATCGCAAGGAACACGATCGCCAGCCCCGCGATCGCACCGTTACCCGGCTGGTTCTTCTGCAGCGCCCGCAGCACATTGTCACCCAGCCCGCCCGCGGCCACCATACTCGCGATCGTCACCATCGCCAGCGCCATCATCGTCGTCTGGTTTATCCCCGCCATGATCGTCGGCAGCGCCATCGGAATCTGCACCTTTATCAGCAACTGAAACGGCGTCGTCCCGAACGCATGCGCCGCCTCCACCGCCTCCGCCGAAACCTGCCGGATCCCCAGGTTCGTAAGCCGGATCACCGGCGGCACCGCGTAGATCAGGGTGGCGAAGATGCCCGCCGGCTTCCCCAATCCAAAAAACAGTAGCCCCGGCAGCAGATAGACGAAACTGGGCATCGTCTGCATCCCGTCCAGAATCGGACGCATCAGATTGTCCGCCACCCGGTTGCGCGCCGCCAGCACGCCCAGCGGCAAGCCCACGCCTACTGAAATGACTACAGCCACCACCATCAGCGCAATCGTATCGATGGTGTTTTCCCACAAGTCCATGAATCCCACGAACAACAGCGCGAACAATGTGAATCCCACCATCCTCCAGCGTCCTACTGCAAAAGATAGGACCGCAAGCGCCACCACGACGGTCGGCCAGGGTATCCACTTCAGAACGTCCTCAATTGTCACCAGCGCATAGGCAACCACGCTGCTAAGACCGTCGAACAGCCAGCTTATCTCTACCGTCAACCAGTCGACAGCCTCGTCTATGACGCCGCTGATAAACTCCCTCAACGACTTTTCCAGGACGAGCGTACCGCCGTTGTCAGTTTCGACTTCGGTCCGGGAAACTGTGGTCGGGAACCCCATTTCAGGGCCCCCGATGAAGAAGGAGGCAATGAGTACAACCAGGACCAGCCCCCAGGCGGCCGGCCAAAAGTGACGAGGAAGCCCGGCCGCTTTGCTGCGCGGCACATGCGACTCCTCCGGCGGCATCTCTCTTCTGCCCGCCCCGCGTGGCGGGAGATCGGCTTCCACGCCCTCGATCCTCAGTATGGCATCCATTCCAACCGGCTTCGCAGGCGGCTCAGCGCCCGTCTGCGGTCCGCTAAACTGGCTCATGTCAAAAGCTCCTCTCTAGACCGCCAACCCACCATCGGGAAGTTCATCGACCATTCCAGCCAAAAGGGCGCGTCGGTGTATCTCCCCTAGCAGCCGCCCCTCGTCGTCCACCACCGCAATGTAATATTCCGTTTCCGCCGCTAGAGGAATAATTTTTTCAATGAACGCAGCCGGGCTAGTGGTCGCCAAACCCTCCGTCTGTGCCGCTTCCAGGACACCAATGCCCTGGTTCTCCATATCCTTTATCCTGTCCTGGGTAAGTATTCCCATGAGGACATTACCGTCCCCGACCACGTAAGCCGCCTCGGCGCTATTGTCCCGCATGGCTGCCAGCGCAGCGCGGGCGTCCTGACCTTCGTGGATCACGACGTCCGGCTCCTGCATTATCGAGCCCGCCCGGATCACCTTGGCGCGAGAAACGTCCTGTACGAACTCGGATACATAGTCATTGGCCGGTCGCGTGACGATCTCCTCCGGAGTGCCTTCCTGTACGATGACGCCGTCGCGCATGATTGCGATGCGGTCGCCCAGCTTCAACGCCTCATCCAGGTCGTGCGTGATAAAGATAATCGTCTTCTGAAGCTCAGACTGCAGCATGACCAGCTCGTCCTGCATCTCCCTGCGAATGAGAGGGTCAAGTCCACTGAACGGCTCGTCCATAATCAGCACCTCGGGGTCGACAGCCAGCGCCCTGGCCAGCCCCACCCGCTGCTGCATGCCCCCGCTCATCTCGCTCGGAAAGTAGTATTCCCAACCCCTCAGGCCCACGGTCTCAATTGCCTCGGCAGCCGCCCTGTAGCGGCTGTCCTTGTCCATACCCTGTACTTCAAGACCGTACGCCACATTGTCCAGCACGCGGCGGTGAGGAAGAAGCGCGTAATTCTGAAACACCATCGCGATCTTGTCCCGCCGAAACTGCCGCAGGTCCTCCGCCGAGTACCTGCAAATGTCTTGTCCGTCAAACTGGATTTGTCCCTCCGTCGCCTCGATCAGCCTGATCAAACAGCGCGCCAGCGTCGACTTTCCGCTGCCCGAAAGACCCATAACCACGAAAGTCTGCCCTCTGGGCACGCTGAAGGAGACGTCCCGCAGCCCCACCACGAGACCGAGTTCATCCTGAATCTCGTCGCGGCTCTTTGATGCGTGTTCCTGCAGTAACGCGCGCTCCGGCCTGCCGCCGAATACCTTCCACAAGCCGCTGACCTCAATGTGATAGGTTGCCTGTCTCATTTTTTCGCCTGAAATGTTGTCGATGAATGACTCTTTCGACTCTTATCTGACAGCACCTGGTCTCAGGAAAATGCTATGGACTGCCCTGTCATACCTTCAACAATATCGTGTCGCTCGAAAGCAATAGACTCGGTCCCGCTGGGCTTGGACCTCCTCAAAGACTTTCAAGCATCGCCCTGTTCACCTCGATGCCAAAACCGGGCTCCTCACTGGGAACAAGATAACCATCTTCAATAACCGCCGTCCCTGGCAGCGAAACCATCTCCGCCAGCGGCACGCCGGGAGGCGAAACGCCCCCGGACCGCTCACCCCATGTGACTGCAGGCATGGCAAAGGCCAGATGCTGCCCATAAGGGGAATTCATGCCCCCGTGCGGGATCACCTCAATCCCTGCCCCCTCTGCAATATGACAAATGCGCACAGACGCCGATATTCCGCCCACCCACAGCGGGTCCGGCTGCCATATGTCCACCGGACGCTCGTTGGCCGCCCGCGCAAAACTCTGCGTCAGATACCAGTGCTCACCCGTAGCCAGTGTTTGCCACGGCAGCCGCTGCCGCACCTGCGCAAATCCCTCCGTGTCATCCGGCAACAGAAAGTCCTCAATCCATCTGAGGCGATAGGGCCGCAACCTCTCCGCCAGCCGCACTGTGTAATCCACGTCCAGCGCCATCCAGCAGTCCAGCATCAGCGCCATGTCGTGGCCGATCAGCTCGCGGACACCTGCGACCAACTCCTCCGCCTTCCGCAATCCCTCCTCGCCGTCAGCCGGCCCGTAAGGAAACGGCAGTTTCACCGCCCGAAAGCCCAGTTCCATATACCACGCAGCCTCGAAACCGGTGGCGTAACAGAATATCCTCTCCTTCTGCGGGCCGCCCAGCAACTCATAGACCGGACGCTTCAGCACCTTCCCCTTCAGGTCCCACAATGCCGCGTCGACCGCGCTGATGGCATAGCTGGCCAGCCCCTGGCTTCCGTACGGCGATGCCAGCCGCGACATCAGGTCGAAGATCTTCTCCGTCGCCATGCAGTTCTCGCCAACTATGTGCGGGGCAAAGTGATCGTTGATAATTCTGCTCACAGGCCCTGCGAACGAAGAGACGCCCAGCCCAAAACTCCCGTCCTCGGCCGTAACAACGCACACAGTGGTCTTCCACTTGGCAGACCACGACGATCTCCGCTCCTTATACTTGGGATAGCGCCCCATCGGGCTCGATGGCTCCAGCCCTTCCCACACATAGGACGGCCTGGCCGCGCTATCCTCATCCCTTCGTCTCCGGCCGGGATTCAAAGCAATAAGATCTATTTCAAGGGCCTTGACTTCTTTGATCTTCACTTATGCTCTTTTTACCTGGGATGCCCCACTATGTTTTTCTGGGAGACGTAGAAGCCAACTCAGCAGATCGCGCCCATAGGACTCAACACTTTCTGCTGCAACGCTTCGGTAGCGCTCTCGCCTACAGCGGCTTTCGTCATATTTTCTGGCTGTTACCAATTAGCTTATCTGGAGCAAGGTGTCGTCACTGATTTTTGATTCCAGACTTGCAATGAGTTGCGGTAGTTCGATATTTGGGTCTGCCTTTAAGCCCAAGCATTCAACAATACCATCTGCATCTGTACTCAGTCGTGACTGCATGTTCAGGTGAAAAGTGTTATCTGTCCGTTTGTCGAGAGAGTAGATGTGAAAGTGGGCTGAGTCGCCAAGTCGTGCATTCTCAATGTGATCAAATTGAAATTCGCGTCTCATATAGGAGAGCAGATGGTCTTGAATCACCAAGACCAAGTGTTTGCTAAGGCTTTCCAACGTCATTATTTTGTGATTCATTTGAACCAAAGCTGTCTTGGCCGTCATTTTCCAATTCAAGCCATAGGGGCGCCTATCTTCTGCATCATATTCTTCAACCAAGGCTTTATTCGACAGGAATCGCTGCCGTGTAGGCCATACAGTCCCGGTTGTATCAAGAGTCTGCAATTCGATGGCAACAAAATCTACGACCTTGTCATTTCGCGTTGACACCAGAAAGAAATCGATCGAGCCTCCCGGAATGGCGACCTCCCGCACTACGTGTAGCTCATTCCCTGGCTCATGCAGTGTGAGAAGATGCAGACAATCCAGAAATATCTGTTTGCGTTCCAAGAGTCTGTTTGGACAAATCATGACTCCGAGGCTGGCACGGCCATGGGACACGCTGCAAGTCCCAATCGTCACATCCGGCTGGCTCTTTCGGATTTTCGAACAACGACGGCCAGTGAAGGGACAGTGTTGTGAATCCACAATACACTCCCATTTTGTATCTTCACCGAGAGTCGAAGAACCGTATAGCTCCAAGACCTGCTTCACAACAACCTCATACAACGAGTCTCAGCCATCTGGATGTACTCTTCGGAAATGTCAATCCCTATTGATTTTCTTCCTAACGTGCGAGCAACCAAGGAGGTTGTACCCGTCCCGCAAAATGGATCAAGAACTATGCCTCCAAGAGGACAGGTAGCTAGAATTGGGATTCTGCACAAATCCTCTGGAAAGGCTGCGAAGTGCTTTGTTCGCTTCTGCGTGTCTTCCGGCAAAATGTCCCAGACATCTCCCGGTTTGCTGCCTTTAGGATGGTATTTGAGAAAATAGAAACCCTTTGAAGCCAACTCCCGCGCTCGACCTGACACCCGTCCGGCGTCTGAGTGAGTCGTTCTCTGCTGCCCACGTATTATCATCCTGAAATCGGAGATTTCGCCCATTTTGATGGAGCTAATCATTTCGTCAAGTTTCTTTCTCGCCGCCCTCTTTTCATCTGCCGTCAACTCTGTGGAAAGTTCGATCTGACGTTTGTAACGTACACCTGTTACCCCGGAAGCAGACACGACTGCACCGTTAGTGACTCGGGCCTTTTGTGGTGTAGAGCGAATTGCATCTACATCATAGAAGTATCCTCGTCGCCGTTTTACAAAGTGAAATACATTTTCGTGAACATTTCTCAAACGATCGTTCGTATTGTCCAACCCACCTTTCACCTTGTGCCAGATCACACTATTTCGCAATATCCACCCCTGTTCTTCGATAAGGGTGAGAGCTAAACGCCAAGGTATACCGACCAGCCCTTTGTCTTCATAGCTGTCACCGATGTTAAGCCAAAATGATCCTGTCGGCTTGAGAACTCGCTGAACCTCCTGACAGATTTTTGACAGGTTTTCGACGTACTCAAGGGGCGAATCTTCAAGACCAATGCCTCCGGCGTGATATTGACGCTGCCCCCAATACGGCGGGCTTGTCATACAGACGTCGATGGACATGGCAGGAAATGCACGCAGTACGTCCAATGAATCCGCGAAAATAAACATCGGCTCACTCGTCTTCGAATTCGAATATCGCATGAATTCGGGACCGTAATCGGCCTGAACAATCATCTGCTAACTCCCACAAAAGTAGCCTGGATCTCAACGTAAAGGAATCGCATGCCCTTCAAGCTATCCCGACTCGTATACCTGCCGTGTCTGCTTGGCAATCTGTCCCCAGTCCAGCGAATGCGCCCGCTCCCACGCCGCCTCTCGCATCGGACCCATCTCCCGCTCCTGAATCTCCACCATCGACCGGCGCAGTCCCTCCTCATCATCCGCACTGTACACAATGCCTGCCTCCGGAGGGACCAGTTCGGTCAGGCATCCGACGCCCGGCGCAATCACCGGCATCCCAAAGGAGAGCGCCGTGATCACTGAGCCTGAAGTCAAGACCTCCAGGAAGGGAAAAACACCGACGTCGCCCGCATTGAACAGATATTGAAACTCATCGTTGGCAAAGTGCCGGGAAGAGCGCAACATCACCCGCGGGTCGTCCGGTGGTATCGACGCGACCAGCTCCTGACCGTACTCCGTGTAGAACTTGGCGCCCAGCATCAGCCGCAGATGCTCCCCGGGCAACGATTGAAACACCTCGATTAAACGCTCAATCCCCTTGTACCTTCGCACGTTACCAAAGTAGAAAAACACGAAATGTTCATCGTTCAACCCCATCCGTCGCCGCGCCTCGTCGCGACTCACCTCGTTGGGGTACGGGTACATAAAATTGCCGTGATTGATGACATAAACACCCTCAATGCGATGAAAATGCTTCCGCACGAGTTCACGGGCGTGTTCGCAATGGACGATCACTGAGTTCGCCAGATGAGTGATTGCCGTCTGAGCCAGATGGTCCAGGTCGTGGCTGTTGGTCTCATGCGGATACAGATTGTGAACCGTCCACACGATCCTGTACCCGAGCAGTCGCGCCAGGGCCAGGTTATCGATGAGCTCGGCCAAAAGCCCTAATTGAGTCTCTATCTCCTCCCCGGAATACATGTAGTTGGGCCAGTTGAGATGCAGGACGTCAATCTTCCCCTGATTCTCGTGCAGCCACGCCTTCGTCAGCGTCTCAGGTTGCCCCGCCTCCAGCTCGACGCCGGCCCCCTGCATTGCCCGCGCCAGCAGCCCGCCGTACGGATTGGCTCGATCCAGCGATAGTCCCGCCGCTTCCCAGAAAAAAACACTCCGCATAGTCCTGTTCCACCCCGGCACGTCTCTTGTGTCTATCTACTGATCACCGATCACTGCACTTCCACACGCTGCCCGCGGCGCGCCGATTCGTATGCGGCTTCCACTACCGCCAGCCCGGCAAGCCCATCCTCTCCGGGAATGGGATTCGGACTCTCCCCGGCAACTGCATCCCCAAAAGCGTCCAAAAGCGCAACGTGAGGTCGCGGCCCTCCCGGTTCGACCGAATAGTCCTGCATTCCGTCCTCAGTGAGAACCCTCAAGGTCCCGGCCGAATCCTTGGCCGAAATCGGGGCGGCCGCGATCGACCCTTTCGTACCCCAGATCTCTAAACCGTTCGCACGTTCCGGTTCGTGGTTCGCAGTGGTCCAGTGGCTGGTAACCACCGCCTGCGTTCCGTTTGCCAGTCGCATCAACAGCGTCGCCGTATCCGCCACCGGAGAACTGTCGACCAGCGTCTCCACCAATGCTGAAACCGATTCCGCAGGCCCGCACAGAAAACGCAGCAGATCGATACAGTGGATGCCCAGATCCATCACAGGCCCGCCTCCGCTGATCCGCGGATCGTGATGCCACACCCCTGGCTGCGGAGGGAACCGGTCGGAAAAGTTGATACGCGCCGCCGTCACCTGCCCGATCGCGCCCTCCTCCAAGAGACGTCTGATCCGCCGGTGACGCGCGTTGAAACGCTGGTAATGACAGATCGTCAGCATGACCCCGCCGGCCCGGCAAGCGTCGATCATCTCGCGCGCCTCGCCGGTCGTTAGCGCCATCGGCTTTTCGCACAGCACATGCTTACCCGCCTCCGCTGCCAGAACTGTTTCCCGCGCGTGCAGGTGGGGCGGCGTGGCTACGTACACGGCGCTGACTTGATCATCCTTCAGCAGCGCTTCCACACTGTCGTACGCGCGCTGCGCCCCGTGTCTGTCCGCAAACTGCTGCGCCGCATCCAACTCCCGCCGCGACACCGCCACCAGTTCGTGGCCGGACGCCGTCGCGACTGCAGGCGCCATCTGGCTTTCAGCTATCTTGCCAGCGCCAATGATTCCCCAGTAGACCGTCATGCCTTACTCGTCCCCGTTTTCCGTCGTCACCTTCATGTTACTCAGCAAAGAGGCTGCTCACATCTCCACCGCCTCTTCGCGCCCGCTCTCCAACGCCCGCTCCAGCGCCGACGCCACCCGGATCGCTGCCAGTCCGTCTCTTCCCGTCACGATCGGCTCCCACTTTCCCTGCACCACGCCCACAAAATGGCTGAACAGCGACCGGAACATCCCCTCCTGCCGCCCATGCAACACAGGCGTATACCCAATGTCCGGATAATCAGGCTCTCCACCGACGTGATAGATCGCAACCGAATTCTCATGCCCCAGCACTTCGGCCGCGCCTTCTTTGCCGTGTATGCTGAAATGCTCCGCCTGCGAGCGTCCGCTGAAGGCCGGTGTGCTCCAGGACGTCTCCAGCACGCCCACGACGCCGTTATCGAAAGTAAACACAGCGATAATGAAGTCCTGCTGTCCTTTCGCCTTCTCCTTGGAAAAAGCCCTCACGCTCGTGATCGGCCGTCCCACCGTCCACAACATCATGTCGATGTCATGCGGCGTCAGCCAGTACGCCAGCGAAAACTTTCCCAGCACGCGTTCCGCTGCAAACTGGATGGTGTTCCGCCGCGAATACAAATGCATCACTTCACCAATCTCGCCCGCCGCCACCGCCGCGCGCATCGCCGCGTACGGATGATCGAACCGCAGGCTGTGGCAGACCATCAACTGCACGCCAACCCGTTCGGCCGTCTCGACAAAACTTTGCGCGTCCGCCGCCGAGACCGCCATCGGCTTCTCCACCAGTACATGCTTTCCCGCCTCCAGCGCTGCCAGCACCGGCGCCGTATGCATCCACTCCGACGCCGCCACCACCACCGCCTCAATCTCCGGGTGCTCGGCCAGCATCGCCTCGTGCCCAACATTCGGATATCCGGGGACACCGTACAGCCCGGCAACCTCATTGGTAGACCCTTCACTCCGCCCGGAAACCGCGACCAGGTTAGTCTCGCTCAATTCGCTCGCCAGCCGCACGTACACGCGCCCCATCCGCCCCGGTCCGACGACTCCAATCTGCAAAGGTGAGTTAGTCATGTAAAGCTTGCTCTCATTCTTGGCTTGTCAATTCCACCTGCTACCGATCACAGTTTACTGCCCGAACTTGCCTATCTGAACCGTACGTCCACCCTCTTCAGCCGAGCGGACCAGCGCCGCCATAATCGCCATCACCTCGACCGACCAGGCGATTGGAAACGGCGGTTCGCCGCTTTCAGCCATTTGGATAACTCGCGCCAGCGTCTCAGTATAGAAACGGCTCCCGTCTACGATATCCGCCTCTCCCCAACCCTCCGCGCCAAACACCGCGCCGTGATAGAGCCCGGGCGTCTCGTGCAGCAGATTGACCACCCCCTGCCGCCCATCCCCATAGTGGACGAGCCCGATATCACAGCGCTCTGTGCGCCGCGTCGTGACCGCCTCCGCTCCGCCCCCCAAAAGAGTATGCAACAGCTCGACCGCATGCACGCCATAGAAAAAGGGATGCAGTGCCCGCGGGTCCGGGAAGTCGCCTGCCGCCGCGCCGCTGACGACAGCGCAGTTCAGCGCCCCAAAGGCCGCCATCCTCTCCTGCAACGCCAAAACCTCTCCCGCATAGCGCAAAGCCGAGCAAGACATCAGCGGCACGTCCCGTTCCGCTGCCAAGCTGACCAGCCTGTGAACGTCATCCATCTCGTTCGCAAACGGCTTGTCCACAAAAGTCGGGATGCCCGCCTCAATTGCAAGCCGGGCATGCGGTGGATGGTCGTCGCCGTAGCGGTTGACCACCATGGCCAGGTCCACGTCCTTCAGAGCTTCGGCCGGCGTCCCCACCACCTCGGGAATCTGCCACGCCTGTGCCTTCTCCCTCGCCTGGTCCGCATCCTCTCCCCACAGTCTGACCACCTGTGCCCGTCCATGTAACGGGCTGTCCGGCGGGTTGACCAGCTGAGTCCACGCCTCAGTATGCGTGCTGTCCGCTCCGATCATGCCGATTCGTATCATTTTCTCTTCCTCTGGGCAGTTATTCCTGTTCTTCGTCAATTCGCGGCCGGATTCGCCGCAAACGCCCCAAATCTGATTGACAGCGAATTCACCAATTCGCTATACTTCAACTACGATTGTCTACCATAACGGCCGGTCGCCCACCTGTGACCGCGAATGCCCGAAAACTCGAAAAGGAGTTCTCCCCATGGCCCTGACAGACGAACAGAGAGAATTCTTCTGGGAAAACGGCTATCTACCCTACCACCGCATCCTGTCCGACGAAGATCTCACCGCGCTGCGCTTGCGTAGCGAAGCCATCATCAGCGGCGAGGTCAACCACGTGCCGCCCCGCTACATCCAGTTCGAGGCCAAATTCCGCGACGGCTTGCCCGCAGATGTCGAACCGCTTGACGCCGTGCGCAAAATGACCCAGCTCTGCTACTTCGACGACGTCTTCGAGCGCACCGCACGCAAACCGGAGATTGTCGATGTAATCGACGACCTTATAGGTCCCAACATCAAGCTCTACACCGATCAGCTGATGATGAAACCCCGTTTCCACGGCACCGTCACCGACTGGCATCAGGACTCGATGGCGTGGCATCAATTTGCGCCCCAGGAGCACGTCAGTTGCTGGGTCGCCCTCGACGACGCCACCGTCGAAAATGGCTGCATGACCGTGATTCCAGGCAGCCACAAATGGGGGCCGATCGATCGTGAATATAAGGATCGCTTCCTGGCCAACCCGCTCTTGAATGAACCGGTCCCGGTCGAACTACCCGCCGGCAGTTGTATGTTCCATCACGGCCTGAACTTCCACCGCACCGGCGCCAACTCGACCCCCCACCGCCGCCGCGGCCTCGCTCTCCACTACATCCGATCCGAAACAATGTATCTCGGCATCGAAGATGAAGAAGCCCGTCTTCTCACCGAATGCGAAAAGCCGCGCGGTGAGTTCCGCTTTATGCTGATCCGCGGCAAGGAGTACCCCGGCAGAGTTTAGTCAACAAGCAGGGCCCGAGCCGTAAAAACTCATGGCCGTCGTCTGCTAGATTTCTACCCTACGGCCCGTCCGCGAAGACTCATACGCGGCATCGAATATCTGCAATATGTGGTGAGCGTCCTCAATGCTCACCACAGCCTTTCCCCCTTCACGAACCGCCCGCACAAAATCGGTCACATACTCGAAGCCCCACTGCTCCGCATAAACCGGCCGCGGCGCCGGCGGCATGTCAAACCGCCGCTCCGGCGCCCCCGCCCACTCAGGGGCCGCGCTGCTCACGGTCAGCAAACCGTCACCCACCGGCCCCCATGAGGCTGCCCCCAACTGGCCCCGCACAGCCATAAACGTGTCGTTGCGAGGTCCGATTCCGCTCAGCAAATACCCCATGTGCAGACACGCATGTACGCCGTTTTCATACTCCAACGCCACCGTCGCCGCATCCTCCACACCCTCTTGACTCTCGTCAGTACGGCGGCTGCAGAGCGCCGTAACCGAGCGCACCCTGGCCTGCGCAAACATCTGGAAAAGCGTCAGCCAGTGCCCGCCCTCCATGTGCAGAATGCCGCCGCCCTCCGTCTCCAGGCGGTACATCCAGTGGTCGGGCTCGCGCAGCCCCGGAGCAACCTGGATCGTCACCAACCGGGCCTCCATCGCCAGCAGCTTCCCCAGCGCCCCCTCATCCAGACACCGGCGGATCTCCTGCGCCACCGGATGACGCGGCCACGGATAGCCGATCTGCACGACCAGGTTTTTCTCTTTGACAAGCTCGCAAACCGGTAGCAGCTCCGGTGCCGTGCGCGCCGCCTGCTTCTCGATAAACATATGCTTGCCGGCCTCCGCCAGCCGTTCCGCGGCCCGCGTCGCCTCATCCGGCGGCAGCATCACCACCGCCGCGTCAAACCCGTCCCACTCGAAAAACTCACACAGATTGTCGAAAATGCGGGCCTCTGGATCGTACCGCGCCAGGTTTTCCAGCGCCTCCGCCTCACCCGCATCCCACTCGCAATATGCCGTTATTTGGGCGTCTTCCTGCCCATGGAACGACTTGATCAAACCGTGGTTTCCGTCCGGCTCCAGCCCGCCCGCATGTATCCGCAAGCCTACCACCGCGACCCGTAAAGGTTCTGAACCGTTCATAACGAGACCGTCTTCCCCTCCGCCGCCGACGCATGGGCAGCCTCAATGATCTGCAGCGACCTGATAATCTCCTCCACTCTGTATCCGGAACTCCCCTCGCCCCGGATCGCCGCCGCAAATGCCTTGATCGACGACCTCCCTTCCGGCCCATACCCGGGCACCGGCGGTGAGGGAAATTCAAAGGTGCGCGTCGGCGCGCCAGACCAGTCCGGATGCTCACTCTTGATAGTGCACCTTCCCTCGTCCACGTCCCACTTGATCCACCCCAGAGACCCGCGCAGCCCGATCGAGATCTCGCCGTCGCCCGACGTAAAGTAGCCCGCATGGAGGCTGCCGATCATCCCGTTGTCAAAACCCAACGAGACCGCCGCCGCATCCTCGACGTCAATGTCATGTCCTCCAACATTCGCCTCGATTGCCGCAACCTGCGCCACATCCGCGCCCGTCATATACCGCATAAGGTCGAACCAGTGACAGCCCAGAAAGTTGAGAATCCCTCCCCCCGCGTTTTCCCGGCTGAAATACCAGTTCTCCGGGTCCCGTCTCGCCACGCTCGACGTCAGAAAACGAAACTCGATCGAATACGGCCTCCCCAACAACCCCGCCGCCCACGTCTTCTTTACCAGGTTCGCGATCGGGTGAAATCGCCACGTGTAGCCGCACGAAAAATGGAGACTGTTGCGCCTCACAGCCTCGGCTACAGGTTCCAGTTCGCTGGAATGGACCGCGTATGGCTTCTCCCCCCACACGTGCACGCCGGCCTCAGCCACCTGCAACATCCAGGAAGGCATATCCTTCAAGTACGTCGAGACCATCACCGCATCCGGCTTTCCCTGCGACAGGAGGTCTTCCAGACTGTCATAAAAAGGTACATGTTGGACGTCCTCCTTCAAGTTCGGCTTCACCCCTTCCGGGTCGGGGTCGTAGAAGCCGACCAACTCAATCTCATCGGACAACAGCATCAGCGTGTCCCTGTACATGTTCGCGTGCATCAGCGAAACACCGGCCTGCGCAAATCTTAGCTTTCCCATGTTTGACCGTCTCTCCAACTGAATTGAGGAAATTGCCTTTCCTTTGAACGACTGCCCGCCGCGTGCTGTCGCCTTCTCACGCTGTGGCCCAGATCTCGTCTGCGATCAGGCATGAACTGAGCGGCCGCCCCACAAGCGGAATCCAGTCCTGGCGGGCGTATAGGTCGCCGGGTACCATCTCCCCGTTCACCTCAAGGCCGGCGCCATTGGCTACAACAAAGAGACAGTACGTGTACAATCCCGACCTTCCCGCGACGCCGTGATGAACAAAAGGTGTCTCCAGATCGGTCCACGCCGCCCCCACAGTCCCGTCCCCACTGTCTATCGAGTACCCCAGCCGTTGCCTCATATCGCCCCCGCGGCCAAATCGTGCCGTGATGACCCGACTTCCGCATGCTGCCAAGGCGTTATCGCTGTCGCGGTACATCCTGTTGTACAACCACTCCGCCATCTCCGGGTTATCCGTATATACCGCGCTGGCTGGCGCCGACGGCATGCACGAAGGCTCAATGTGCAGAAAGCCTGCATGCCCGCCTCCCGCCGGGCTGTACTCCGTCTGAAACAGGCTGAACCGGGCAGAGTCCTCCTCCGCACCCGCTTCCCGCAAATACAGCAAGTAATGAATCCCGCTCCAGATCGGCGTCTGATCACTCTGTTGCCGAGTCACTCTCCTTCTCCGTTCCTCGAATACAAGCTCCCGCAGTCGATTGAGCAATTTCTGACCACTGCAGTCACTGACCACTGACTACTGACCACTTACCGTTGCCTTTTCCGATAGTGCCCGAAAACCTTGCGAATCGCCGCAGAAATGTCAGCCGCGTCTTCATCGTCCATGCTCGGCTGCATCGCAAAGCTGAATCCCCGCCGCATCAACTTCTCCCCATTCGGGCACTCGATTAACCTGTAGTCCACCGGCTTTTCCCGATTATAGTCAAAAGGAAACCTGCTGCGGCCGTAACAGTTCGGCCCGGACAGGAATTCATTGCGATAAAGCGGTCCTTCCTTTCCCGACCCAATGTAAGGGCCGCCCGCGGGGATTCCCTCCTGGTTGAGCGCCTCTGCAAACTCCCACGCGTCGCAATTCATCTTGTCGGTGTCCAGCGTCATGCCCAACACCCAGTGAGAGTGCCGGTCCCCTTTCCGCACTCGTTGCGGCGTTATCTCCTCGATATCCTCTACCTGCTCCATTATCTGCTGTGCCGCTTGAATCTTCTTCTCGATATAGCCATCCACCTTCTTCAGCTGTGCAATCAGGACCGAAGCCATCAGGTCATTCAACTTGTAGTTTGGCGCCAAAAAATAGTTCGCGTAAGGCCGCCCCTCGAAAGGCCCGCCATTGCGCGGCAGCGCGCAATCGGAGAAGATCAGTGCCCGCTCCCACAAGGTCTCATTGTCAGACATGATTGCGCCGCCGCCACCTGCCGAGAGATGCTTCCCCCCAAAGCTGAAGCCATTGATATCCCCCATCGATCCGACCACCGTGCCCTGGTATTCAGCAAAGTGCGCCTGGCAGCAATCCTCCAGCAGGAAGATCTTATGCCGGTCTGCGATTTCGCGCAGCGCTGCCATATCACACGGGTTCCCGTACAGATGTACAGCGATTATGGCCCGCGTCCTCGGCGTTATCTTCGCCTCAACGTCCGCCGGGTCCAGCGTGAACGTGTCGTCTATGTCGGCAAATACCGGCACGCAGTTGTGCAGCAGCGTCCCTATGATGCTGCCCCCCGAAGTCCAGGGCGTGACGATGATTTCGTCTCCCGGATCCGGATTGATTGCGCCGACGCATGTGTGCATCGCCGCCGTGCCCGAAGTCACAGTGACCACGTGGGCGACACCGTGCCGGGCTGCAAACGCCTCCTCAAACTGCCTGACCTTCGGCCCCTTGCCCAGCGCACCCGACCGGATCACCTCCGAAAGCGCCTCGATATCCTCGTCGCCAAAATAATGACTGGGTCCAAAGGGAACTGTTCGGACCGGCGGCCCCCCATTTATCGCTAACTGTTCGCCCATGACAACCTCTCTCCTTCGCGCTTGACTCTGTCCTGTCCGTTCTCGCCCAGCAACCCCACTATGATTCCCAACAGCTTCGCCGCATCGCGCGGCAACAGAAACGCCTCGGTGTCCCGCGTAATTCTCTTTTGACCTCTCTCAAGAAGACCAAACTGCCAGACCGGCCCTGCCGTGACCAAACCGAATATCTGCGTCCGGACACCCTTTTCCGCCCTATAACCTCCCACCCCGCCCCGGGCGGGACCGGTGCGATGGGCCTTTCGCGCCCGCCGTGGATGAACTGGTTCGACCCTCGGCATTGCCAGCTGCTCACTCAGAGCGACCATCTGGACGGTCAGCTTTCTGAAACCGCGCTCCAACTCCTCGTTCATCACCCCGGCCACAACGAGGTCTTGCCTGCCCTCCAGCAGATAGTCCACCGTCCCGCTCAGCCGTCCGCCCGCAATCCCATACGCAATGTTCATCTTGAACCTGACCAGGTCGAGCGCAGCGAACAGCAGCGGCGTCACATAATACGCGCGCGCAGTCGCTTCATTGGTCATCGGCACAAAGGGTAACCGCTCCCGCATCTGCGCGCGCATCAACTCAACCTGCGCCGTGAAGGGCGTCTCCTCAACAGATTGTAATGACAAAGGGGCGCTGCGATAGCGGTAGCCTAAATCGGCAAGTATCTCTTCAGTCTCTAAATTTAGCTCAAGGACCTGGGAAAACGTATACGTAGATCCTTCTTGGAGTACCATGAATCTCCAGCCCTGGCACACCATTTTCGGCCCGCCAGCCCGCCCCAGTCGTCTGGCCGTCGCCAACAACCGCGCTGCATAAGCCGAACGGAACCGTTGCTTCGCTTCCCAGAAAAATTAGAATTGGCGCCCTGACCGCGGCGCAACCTGCCTCCATCCTAGCAAAGCGACTGTCGTATGTCAAAGTGATTCGAATGTGCAGGAGCGAAGAGAAAAGGTGAGAGTTGGGTACTTTTGGAGGATTGCGAAGAGGAGCTACCCGAGTAATTTTGAGCCATCAGGCTCTGACCCGGCAGGAACTTGGCTTTGCTCAAGTCGATCGAACTGTCAGCGGCAGCATTACCTGGCCTCCAGCGCATTTGCTCTTGGGCCAACCGAGCTGCGTCTGCCGCCTTGTCACGCCTGAAGTTCTCCAATTGGATGGCAAGACAATCGTCTTTTGGCCATCGTAGCGTGATGTATCTGGTTTTCAAAGCGATAAGAGCACTGTTCCCCTGCAAGATGCTCGATCCAGTTAAGCCAATAGCCATTCCGCACGCGGCTGTCTCGGACTCAAGCTTCTTCCTTCTGCCAAACTACGACCCTCAAGCAAACGAAAACTACGCCCCCCGAAAAATTTTGCAACGCGTCAAGCCTGTTCTGTTCTTTCCCCTAATCCGAAATAGTCGAGTTCCACTCTCTTTCTGCTAAACCGCCAAGTTCGGTTCGCCCGCCGAATGAGAACCGTTGAGTATCGTAACGGCGCGCAAACGGCCACTTTGGTCGTTGCTCATCTGTCTGCAATAGCATATACTGCATGTCGTGTTACCTGGGCGCTGGGACGCACGACGGCCCTTGAATTCAGCTAACAGGATCCACACCATCTGCAAGAACAGGGGCAGTCACCCCTGCCCCAAACTGTCAACAATTTACTTCAAAGGAGACGAAGTATGTCCAGACAACGCACCCCCACCCATCAAAACATGAGCCGTCGTGACATGCTGCGGCTTGCCGGAGTCGGTGCAGCAGGCGCCGCGCTTGCCGCCTGTGCAGCCCCCGCAGCCGCCCCTGACGCCGGCGGCGATTCTGCCCCTGCCATGGAGCCGGTAACCGTCATCGCCACCACCTCCATGCCAGTCAACACCTTCGACAACGCTCTGGAGCGTTCCATGGAGCGAATCCCCAACATCGCCATGGAAGTCAACGCCAACGGCTGGGGCGAAGGTGGCTGGGATGGCTACTCCGACACACTTCTGACCCGCATCGCCGGCGGCGAACAGATAGACGTGATCATGATCGCCATCGAGGGGCTCAGGCTGCTCACCGCCAAAAACGTCCTCGTGGCCCTGGACGACTTCCTGGCCGCAGATGAGCCCGCCAATGACATCCTCCAGAACGACGTCCACGTCACCCTGCGCGAGATGCTCCAGGTCGACGGCAAGCAATACGAGTACCCCTTCTCCTGGAACAACATGGTCATGTACTACAACACCGCCGTGTTCGAGGAAGAGGGGCTGGATCCGCCCTCGACCGACTGGACGTGGGACGATTTCCTGCAGACCTGTGTCAGTGTAGCCAACGTCACCGGCGGCGCCGACGACCGCTTCGCCTACTCCTTCTGGGGCGCCGGCATGTTCGGCATGTCCGCCTGGTACTTCAACAACGACGTTTCACCAATGTCAGACGACTGGATGGACTCGAACCTGCTCGATCCCAAAGTGGCCGAGACAGTTCAGTTCCTGGCCGATCTCATCCTCGAGCACAGAGTCGCCCCCAACCCCGAAGGCTGGGATGAATGGGCACAGTTCCACGCCGGCAACCTTGTCATGCGCACCTGCGGCCGCTGGTGCATCGGCGGCTCCCTCGAAGCCGAATTCGAGACATACGAAATCCAGTATCAGCCGCACCAGGCCGGTCCGCTCAAGACCGTGGCCGGCACAGACGGATGGGGCGTTTCCACCTCCAGTGAGAGCCCGCAGGAGGCCTGGGAGGTCGTCAAGCTTCTTTCCGACACCGACACCTCCATCGACATGGTGCAACTCGGCGGTAACATCCCCGCGCTGCGCTCTGTCGCTGAAATGCCCGTCTTCGCCGAGTACGGCCCGCCCAACACCGCGCTCTTCTACGAATCGCTCGACTTCGCAGCCACCGTGCCGTCGCCCACCAACTTCAACATCGTAGAGCCCATTCTGAACCGTAACTACGCCACGATCTGGAATGGCGAACGCACAGTCGAGGAGGCGCTTCAGGCTGCCCACGACGAGTTGCAGCCTGAAATGGACAAGCTCAAGCAGGCATAGTCAGATCAATTCAGGGACGGCAGGTTTCCAGAGACACGGCGCCCATTACGCCTCGACCTCTCGGTAGCCTGCCTCACTTCTGAACTCTCCGCACAAAACATGCCATGATGCTAACGGCACTTTCTGAAGAGAAAATCAGCAGACAGGCCCAACCCTGAAAGCTGACCATACTGGCGCGGCGCGAAGCATGGGCCGGCAATCTCTTTGCCACACCCGCCCTGCTCGGCCTCCCCGTCTTCACCGCCGCCCCTCTCGCGCCAGCTGATCAGGTATGCGGTCTATTGAATGACCTCGTAGAATGACTGAGCCTGCTGCAGCAGCTTTCGAACTGCACGAGCAAGGCGTTTCTTCTGTTCATTCTCCAGGAGATGACCGGAACTGTGCAGTTCGCTGCGGGCCAGTAGCATCTGCAAGTGCTCCAAGCCGCTGACCTCAGGAAAGTCAACGTCTACTTCACTACGCCCCCAAAAAATTTGGCAACGCGCCAAGCCTGTTCTATAATTTCCCCCAATCCGAAGTAACGAGTCCCACTCTCTTTCCGCAAACCCGCCAGGTTCCGTTCGACCGCCGATTGAGAACCGTTGAGAAACGTACGCGTGCGACAGCACACGAATCGGCGCTGTCCATCTGTCTGCAGTAGCGAATGTTGCATGTCCTGTTACCTGGGCGCCTGGACCCCTCACGTCCCCTTGAACCCAGCTAAAGCGACCCACATCATCTGGTGGAACAGGGCCAGTCTCCCTAACCCCAACTCGCCAACCAAGCTTCTTTAGGAGACGAAGTATGTCCAGACAACCCACACTATCCCATCAAAACATGAGCCGTCGCGACATGCTGCGGCTTACAGGTGTTGGCGCAGCCGGCGCCGCGCTCGCGGCCTGTGCAGCCCCCGCAGCCGCCCCTGCCTCCGGCGGCGACTCCGCCCCCGCCATGGAGCCGGTCACTGTCATCGCCACCACCGGCATGCCCGTCAACACCTTCGACAATGCCCTGGAACGGTCCCTTGAAAGGCTCCCCAACATCGCCATGGAGGTAAACGCCAACAGCTGGGGCGAAGGCGGCTGGGACGGCTACTCCGACACAATGCTGACCCGCATCGCCGGCGGTGAACAGATCGACGTCATCATGATCGCCATTGAAGGGCTCAGGCTCCTCACGGCCAAGAACGTCCTCGTGGCGCTGGACGACTTCTTCGCCGCAGATGAGCCCGCCAATGACATCCTCCATAACGACATCCACGTCACCCTGCGCGAAATGCTCCAGGTCGATAGCAAGCAATACTTGTACCCCTTCTCCTGGAACAACATGGTCATGTACTACAACACTGCCGTATTCGAGGAAGAGGGACTTGATCCGCCTTCGACCGACTGGACGTGGGACGATTTCCTCCAAACCTGTCTCCAGGTCGCCAACGTCACCGGCGGCGCCGATGACCGCTTCGCCTACTCCTTCTGGGGCGCCAGCATGTTCGGTATGTGCGCCTGGTACTTCAACAATGACGTCTCACCAATTTCGGATGACTGGTTGGACTCCAACCTGCTCGACCCCAAGGTCGCCGAGACACTTCAGTTTCTGGCCGATCTGATCCTCGAGCACAAAGTCGCCCCCAATCCCGAAGGCTGGGACGACTGGGCACAGTTCCACGCCGGCAACCTTGTCATGCGCACCTGCGGCCGCTGGTGCATCGCCGGTACCCTTGAAGCAGAGTTTGAAACCTACGACCTCCAGTATCAGCCGCACCACTCCGGTCCGCTCAAGACCGTGGCCGGCACCGAAGGCTGGGGCGTCTCCACCTCCAGTGAGAACCCGGAAGAGGCCTGGGAGATCGTCAAGCACCTTGCCCACTCCGACACCTCCATCGACTTGGTCAAGGTCGGCGGTAGCATTCCCGCCCTGCGCTCGGTCGCCGAAATGCCCGTCTTCGCCGAGTACGGCCCGCCCAACACCGCGCTCTTCTACGAATCGCTCGACTTCGCAGCCACCGTGCCATCGCCCACAAACTTCAATATCGTCGAACCAATCCTCAACCGGAACTACGCCACCATCTGGAAT
Source organism: Caldilineaceae bacterium (assembly GCA_965208965.1). Lineage (GTDB taxonomy): Bacteria > Chloroflexota > Anaerolineae > Caldilineales > Caldilineaceae > Bin5. The sequence goes on along the minus strand of OZ242384.1, from coordinate 5,432,540 downwards.
GGCGAACGATCGGTCGAAGAGGCGCTGCAGGCTGCCCACGCCGAGCTGCAGCCCGAAATGGACAAGCTCAAGCAGGCATAACTGCCCCCACTTAGATATGTCAGGTTGCCGGCGGCAAGGGATTCATGGACCCCCTTCCGCCCGGCAACTCGCTATACTGACCTATCCGGATAGGACTCCCCATGACTTCAACAGCGCTGCCTGACGACGGAATCGACAGGCAAGCCAACCCCCAAAAGGGGACCACGCTGGCTCAGCGTGAAGCATGGGCCGGCTATCTCTTTGCCACCCCCGCCCTGCTCGGGCTCCTGGCATTCACCGTTCTGCCTATCGCCGCCTCCCTTGTCCTCATCTTTCTGCATTACGACCTCCTGACGCCGCCAAAGTGGGCCGGCGTCGAAAACGTCACCCGGCTCACGACCGATTCCAGGATGTTCAAAATCTACTGGAACTCCCTGCGGCTCACGGTCGGCGCCACCTTCCTCAACAACGTCCTCGGCCTCCTCTTGGCCGTGGGCCTCAATCGCGCCATGCCCTGGGGCCTTCGCTATCTCCTCCGCACCTCCATCTTCTTCCCGGTCATGACCACGACCGCTTCCCTGGCCGTTGTCTGGCGCTTCCTCCTGACCCAGGACCGGGGCGTCGTCAACTTCCTTATCGGCCAGATCGGTCTGGACCCAGTACCCTGGCTCAGCAGCTCAGCCTGGGCTCTCGTCTCCGCCATGATCTACGATGTCTGGAAGGCCTGCGGCTATCTGATGGTCATCTACCTGGCCGGCCTCCAGGGCATTCCCGCCGTCTACTACGAAGCCGCCCGCATCGACGGCGCCGGATTCTGGCAACAGTTCCGTAATGTAACGCTCCCTCTCATCTCGCCCACAGCCTTCTTTGCCATTGTCATCTCTCTCATCGGCGCATTTCAGATCTTCGACAACGTCTATGTACTCACCGAAGGCGGCCCGGGGGACGCCTCCCGCGTTATCGCCATGTATATCTACGAAAAGGCATTCCGCGGCTTCGAGATGGGCTACGCGTCCGCCGTTTCCTTTACCCTGTTTATCATTCTGATCACGCTCACGCTGCTGCAGTTTTTGGGGGCACGGCGCTGGGTTCACTATGAATAGGGGGCTGCCCTGCTCGACGCGGACCCTCCAAACGACTTCCGACAAAAGACCAATCTGATGGCAGCGACAACAGGTCCCGCCACCGAGTCGGCAAAAATCCGCAGAACTTATAGAAAGTCCGTCTGGCTCCGGCTCGGCGAGGCCCTCCTGTGGCTGCTCCTGATCGGCATCGCCGTCATCGAGATCGCACCCATCAGCTGGATGTTCTCGACCTCGCTGCGCGATCCCAAGAACTCCTTCGACCTCCCGCCCGACTTCTGGCCCACAGCACTGCACTGGCAGAACTATCTCTCCGTCATTAATTCACCCGACATCGAGTTCATGCTGTTCTTCTGGAACAGTCTGAAGATCGCACTCATCGTCACCGCCGCCCAGCTCCTCACCTGCTCGATGGCGGGGTATGCCTTCGGCCGCCTCCGTTTTTTCGGACGCGACATCCTCTTCGGGCTATTCCTGGCCTCGTTGATGGTCCCCGCAACCGTCACCCTGATCCCGTCCTTCATCATCATCCGCTCTCTTAAGCTCATGAACACACACTGGGCCCTCATTCTCCCCAGTGTGACCAGCGCCTTCGGCGTCTTCCTGCTCCGCCAGCACTTCAAATCCTTGCCCGAAGAGCTCCTCGACGCCGCCAAGATTGATGGCGCCGGCTACTTCCGCGTCTACTGGCAGATCCTGCTGCCCTTGACCGGTCCCGCCCTCTCTGCCCTCGGCATCTTCACCTTTCTCGCCTCCTGGAATAACTTTGTCGGCCCCCTGCTCTTCCTGCGCGACTGGGATAAATTCACCTTCCCCATCGCCATCGCCACAATCCGCGGCTACATGGGCTCCGGAAACCAGTCCGAGGTCCTCGCCGGCATCATGATCTCGATCTTTCCACTCCTTGTCTTTTTCCTGCTGGCACAGCGATGGATCGTGCAGGGCGCGGCCATTACCGGTCTGAAAGGATGACGACTCAGCAAGGCATCACCCCCAGCACATACCTCGTTCAAGTCGGGCAAACACTTTGGGAAAACCTGCCCCAACTGCTTTGGGGAGCCCTCCTGTTCAGTCTCGTCTGCACACCTGCCTCCTTCCTCTTCACGCTGGGACTTTTCATCCCCACACTTCTCGTGGCCTCCATCACCATCGGCCCAGCCTGGACCGCTCTGCTCGCCTTCGAAATGCGCCTCCTTCAGGGAAGAGTGCCGCGGCAATTTTCGCTCTTTGACGACCTTCGCCGGTCCTGGCGTCGCAGCGCCCTGCTGAGCCTCTTGACGATTTTCCCTCTGCTTGCTTTGATGACAACCCTGCCGGCTCTCCAATCCACTCCGGTTGCCCCCATAGTCTGGATCGGCCTGGGAGCCGATCTCTTGGGATGCGCAGTCATGGCAACACTCTCCTTCTACGCCTTCCCCAGTCTGCTCCAGCACCCGGACCAAGGCGTCCGCACCTGCATCCGCGACGCCCTGATCCTGGCCAGCAGATATCCCGCCAACAGCCTCGGCCTGCTCGCCATTGGTATTCTCTTCAGCTTCTGCATCGCCTACATCAGCCCGGCCCTGCTTTTGCTCCTGCCAACCGTCTACGCCCTCTTCATCGCCGCCAACCACCTCCTCGTCCTCCAAAAAGAGGCGCCAACATAGAAGTTTCACCCGTCCGCGCACCGCTTCAGTCGAACTAAGCTATACATGAGTTACATGCGGACAGACTGACCATTGACCACTGACATCTGACCACTGACTTACTGACCACTGCAGTCCGGAGAACCAAATGGAGCACTTCGTCTACCGCAACGAAAAGACCAACCAGATCAGCTTCCCCCTCGGCGGCATCGGCACCGGCTGCATCGGCCTGGCCGGCAACGGACGCCTGATCGACTGGGAAATCTTCAACCGCCCCAACAAAGGCGGCGTCAACGGCTTCTCCCACTTCGCAATTCGCGCCGAAAAAGACGGCGAAGTGACCGATGCCCGCGTCCTGCACGGCGACCTGCACTCTCCCTACCAGGGAGAACTCGTCGCTCCCATCTTCAGCACATTCGGCTGGGGCCCCCGCCGCGAGTACCTCACCGGCCTGCCCCATTTCGCAAGCGTCGACTTCCGCGGCCAGTTCCCCATTGCTGAGCTGTCATATAATGATGACACCTTTCCCGGCCAGGTGCAGCTGACAGCCTTCAACCCCTTCATCCCCACAAACGAGGACGATTCCGGCATCCCCGCCGCCTTCTTCGAATTCAGCGTAACCAATTCCACCGCAGCCGATCACACCTACACTGTCGTCGGCGTGCTCACCAACCCCCTTCCCGCCACCAACCTCAACACCGTTGAAGCCAACCCATGGGGCCACACCCTTAACCTCTCATCCGACAGCCTCCAGCCCGATGACACAGCCTACGGCAACCTGACCCTCGCCACCGACGCCGGGCTCGCCGGCGATGTCGAAGTCAGCTGGCAGCAGAACTGGTTCCGAGGCGCCTGGTTCGACAACCTCGAAGTCTACTGGAAAGACCTCAATACACCCGGGCCCTTCCAGAACCGCGAATATGACACCGCCGAACAGAAAGCCGGCGGCGCCCGCTTCACCGAACAGGACACAGGACTCCTCGCCGTCCACCTGCCGGTCGCCGCCGGCGAAACCCGCCGCATCCGCTTCGTCATCAGTTGGAGCTTCCCCAACTGCGAGAACTACTGGAAGGAAGAGCAGGCCGGCGCGCCATCCTGGAAAAACTACTACGCAACCCGCTGGCAGGACTCTTTGGCGAGCGCGCACTATGCCATCGAGCAGTGGCCCCGCCTCTACGACGAAACCAGACGCTTCCAAGAAGCCCTCTTCGCCTCAACCATTCCTGCCGCTGCCCTCGACGCCGTCTCGGCCAACATCTCCATCCTAAAGTCGCCAACAGTCCTCCGCCTCGAAGACGGCACCTTCTACGGCTGGGAAGGCCTGCATCCGGACGAAGGTTGCTGCGAAGGCAGCTGCACCCACGTCTGGAACTACCAGCAGGCGCTCCCATTCCTCTTCCCCGCCCTCGAGCGCACCATGCGCACCGCCGACTACCGTTACAACCTCCTCGAAAACGGCGCCATGCCTTTCCGCATCCAGCTTCCTCTCGGCTCCGACCCCTGGCCCTTCCGCCCCTGCTGCGACGGCCAGTTCGGCGGCGTCATGAAGACTTATCGCGACTGGAAGATCAGCGGCGACCACGCCTGGTTGCGCTCCATCTGGCCCGGCGTGAAAAAGTCCCTCGAATTCGCCTGGAGTCCTGACAACATAGACCGCTGGGATCCCGACAAGTCCGGCGTGCTCACCGGCCGCCAGCATCATACCCTCGATATGGAGCTCTTCGGCCCCAACTCCTGGCTGACGGGCTTCTACCTCGGCGCGCTCAAGGCCGCCTCCGAAATGGCCGAATCGATAGGCGATGTCGCAGCAGCCTCCCAATACCAAGCCATATTCGAACGCGGCAAGGCCTGGGTTGATGAAAACCTCTTCAACGGCGAATACTACATACAAGATGTCAACCTCGCCGATCGCGCCCTCGTCGAATCCTACGGCCCCCAGGAAGATGCCCTCACGGGCGGCTCCGCCCTCGACGCCTACTGGAACGCCGAACACAACGAGATCAAGTACCAGATCGGCGACGGCAGCAGCATCGACCAGGTGCTCGCCCAGTGGCACGCCTCTCTCTACGGCCTCGGCGACCTCCACGACCCGGATCAGGTCAAGCAGGCCTGCGCCGCCATCTACAAATACAACTTCGTTCCCGAAATGAGCCAGGTCTACAACCCCTGCCGCATATACGCCCTCAACGACGAAGGCGGCCTCGTCATCTGCGCCTGGCCCGACGACGTCGAAAAGCCGCTCATCCCTACGCCCTACTCGCAGGAAACCATGAACGGCTTCGAATATGCCGCCGCCAGCCACATGATAATGGTTGGCCTCGTCGACGAAGGCATGCGCTGCGTCGAGGCCATCCGCCACCGCTACGACGGCGAACGCCGCAACCCTTGGAACGAATTCGAGTGCGGCAACAACTACGCCCGCAGCATGGCCTCCTACGCCCTCCTCAACGCCTTCTCCGGCTTCCGGTTCGACATGGTCAACGGCGGACTCGGCTTCCAGCCTGTACAGCCCCACAACGGAGAATTCCGTACCTTCTGGTCCCTCGACTCCGGCTGGGGCGAGTTCCGGATGACGCCGGAGCACTGTTCACTTGAAATCCTTTACGGCTCCCTCACTCTCCGCAGCCTCCAGCTGCCATTCCTTGCAGATGCCGCAATTTCCGCCATCAACCTTGACGGCGAACCAATCGCCTTCCAAAAGCAAGATGGCGCAATCAGCCTGCCGGCAAAAACCGAGGTTCAGGAGGGTCAGACATTGCAAGTGCTCTGCGCCTGAGCAACCCGGTCTTCACTCAGCCCAAACAAAGGGCCTGAGCCCAACGTCTCGTACCGGTGCCGGGAAGGAAAAACAGTGTGTCTTTCCCGGCACTGTCGCATATAATGCCGAAATGTGCCCGCGCGCCCGCTCTGTAGCCGGGTCCGCGCGGTCTCCACTACAGCCAGAAAGACCGGAGGCAAGGAACGTGTCGCCAGAAAACAGACCAGTCCCGGGAATGTTCACCGTCGATGACCTCCGCTCCGCCGTCGACGACGGCTCCATCGACACCGTCATCCTCGCCACCCCGGACCCGTACGGAAAACTCATGGGCAAGCGGCTCGACGCCTCCTTCTTCCTCACCGACGTCGCCCGCGGCACCCACGCCTGTGACTACCTCTACTCCGTCGATATGGAGATGGAGCCGGTCCCCGGCTACGACTTCTCCAACTGGGAGCTCGGATACGGCGACGTCCATCTGGCGCCCGATCTCGCAACCCTGCGCAAACTCACCTGGCTCGACCGCGCCACCCTGGTGATCGGCGACGCCCAGCTCGAACCTGGCCACCAGCCGGTACCGGTAGCCCCCCGTTCTATCCTCCGTAGACAGATTGAACGGCTGCACGCCCAGGGCTATGAAGCAATGGCAGGGTCAGAACTGGAATACTTCCTCTATCGGACTTCATACATGGACGCAGCCCGAAACGGCTATCGCGACCTGACCCAGGTTGGTTGGTATCGGGAGGACTACCTTCTGATGCAGGGGGCGAGAAATGAAGATTTGAACGGCGCCTTCCGCCGCCATCTGGCCGCATCCGGCGTCCCCGTTGAATCTACAAAGGGCGAATTCGGAGTCAGCCAGCATGAGCTGAACATCCGCTACGCTACAGTCCTCGAAATGGCCGACCGCCATCTCCTCGTCAAGCAGGCCGTGAAGGAGATTTCAGACCAGCTCGGCTGCAGTGCCACCTTCATGGCCAAGCCCGATGCAATCGAGGCCGGTTCCAGCTGCCACATCCATGTCAGCCTCTGGACCTCCGCAGACGGAGAGTTGACCAGCGCCTTCCCCGGCGACGGTGACCTCTCCGGCATCGCCTGCTCCGACCTCTTCCGCTGGTTCCTCGGCGGCTGGATGAAATACGTGCCCGAGCTCATGGTCTGCTACGCCCCGACCGTGAACTCCTACAAGCGTTTCCAGGCCGGCAGTTGGGCCCCAACCGCAATTGCCTGGTCTCCCGATAATCGCACCGCCGGCTTTCGCATAGTCGGCGCAGGACCCAGCCTGCACATCGAGTGCCGCATTCCCGGCGCCGACGTCAACCCATACCTCGCCTACGCAGCCGTCATCGCCTCCGGCCTCGCTGGCATCGAACAACAGATCGAGCCCCCACCCGCATACATCGGCGACGTCTACGCAGCCTCCGATGAGCAGAGGTTCCCCGCCTCCCTCGAAGAAGCCGTCAGCAACTTCGCAACCAGCGACCTCGCCCGCTCCGCCTTCGGCCAGGACGTCGTCGCCCACTACACCCACTTTTTCACCACCGAAGCCCAGGCCTTCCGCAACGCCGTCACCGACTGGGAGCGCACCCGCTACTTCGAACGCATCTAGTAGATCCTTTTAGTCTGCCGACCGCTGACCACTGCAGTTCAATGCCAGTCATGTGCCTTCGGCATCCGTACCCCCACTCTTATCGCCCGCAACGAAGTAACGATCACATTCGTCGTCCCGTCCCACTTCGAAATCGTCCCATTCACCTCGATCACCTGGCTGTCCAGCTCACGGCTGAAACGCGCAAACACATCCCCCCACAGAATAATCTGCACATCGCCGAACTCGTCCTCGATCGTCACAAACACCGTCCCATCCCGCCCGCGTGGATGCTGCCTTGCCACCGGCCACCCCGCCACCGTCACCGCCGCCCCATCATCCAGCTTCTCCACCTCAACCGAAGAACGAACGTGCTGCGCCAGCGTCGGCCGCACAAACTCCATCAAATGCCCCTTCGGATAGAGTTCCAGCACCTCATACTCACCGATCATCTGCTCGCGCGCATCAAAATCCGTCAACGCCGCCGCACTCTCCGGCCGCAACAGCGACAGTGCCCTCTGCCCGTTCCCCCCGGGCCGCACCGTAAGACCCGCCTCCCACAGCGCCTGCCTCCTGTTCGACGCAATCCCGTCAAAAGCCCCCGCCTTCGCCAGTGAAAGCACCGCCTGCTCAGTCACCCCCGTCCGCCGCACCAGGTCGCCCGTGTCTGCATACCCCCCATTTCTCTCCCTCTCCTCTACAATGCGCCTCGCCGACGCCTCCCCCACATCCTTCGTGAACACCAACCCCATCCGCACAGCCCCCTCCTCCGGCCTGCACCGCACCTCGCTCCGGTTCACGCACGGATTGCGGAACGGGATCCCGAACCGCCGCGCATCCTGCTTCAGCGTCTCCAGCGGGTAAAAGCCCATCGGCTGGTTGTTCATCAGCGCCACAAAAAACTCCAGCGGGTAATAGCACTTCAACCACGCCGCCTGGTATGCCGTGATCGCAAACGCATGCGAATGGCTCTCAGGGAACATGTAATGCCCGTTGATCTTCGCAAAAACTGTGCGCGCCGTCTCCTCCGGAACCCCCTTGCCGCGCGCCCCCTCCCGAAACTGCTCCCAGTGCAACGCGATCAAATGTTCATTGTTCGACCTCGCAAACGCACGCCGGATCTCGTCCGCCTGCGCCGCCGTCAGCCCCGTCACATCCGTGATCAGCTGCACAACCTGCTCCTGCCACACAATGATGCCGTATCCTCGCGCCAGTGTACGCTCCTCCAGCGGATGGTCGTACTCCCACTCCGCCCCGTGCCTGTACCGTTCCACAAACTGTGACACCGCGCTCCCCTGCACACCCACCCCCGGCCGGATCAGCGCCACCTGGTACGCCAGGTCCAGCAGATTGCGCGACAGCAAACGCTGCCCCATCTTCAGCTGCGCCGGCGACTGCAGCAGAAAGATCCCCTTCGACAGCCCCGCATTGATCATGTCGTACACCTTCGCATCCTCCGGATCGATCCGGCTTACATCCGGCCGCTTCCCCTCCCGCGCCTCCACCAGGTCCAGCGCCTCCTCCAACTGGTCCAGCACCGGCAGCGACAGAATATCGATCTTCGCAAAACCCGCATCCGCCACGCTGTCCTTGTCCCAGTCCATGATGTACCGGCCCTCCATCGCCCCCTCCCGCACCGGCACCATCTCCGGAATCGGCGAGCTGCTCAGGATCATTCCCCCCACATGCTGGCTCAGCAGCTTCGGCGCCCCCATCAACTGCGGCGCCAGCTCGATCAGCTCCCTCCACCCGCACGCGCCCACCCGCTGACTGAACGCCGGCAGCTGCTCCATCTCCTCCCGCAAACGCCCCGCATCATGCGAACGCATCTGCTTCGACAGCAGGCCCAACTCCTCCTGCGGCAGCCCCAGCGCCTTGCCCAGGTCCCGCAGCACCCCCTTGATCTTGTACGTCGCGATCGCCCCCGCCAGCACCGCATACTCCGGCCCGAACCGCTCGTGCACCCGCTCGATCAGCTCGTCCCGCAGCGCCCGCGGAAAGTCCAGGTCGATGTCCGGCAGCACCGTCGTGTCTTCAGACAAAAAACGCTCCAGCGTCAGGCTCCACTTCAGCGGATCGATATGGCTGATCCCGATCAGATACCCCACCAGCAGCGCCACCGACGACCCCCGCCCTCGCCCCGGCGGCTCCCGCCCCTCCAACGTCGCAGGCCTTCCTCTCTCCACCATGATCTCCTGCGCGATCAGCACAATCTCCCGGTACAACAGCAGAAAACCCGCCAGCCCGTGCCGCCCGATCAAGCTGAACTCCTCCTCCAGCCGCTCCGTGATCTGCTTCGTCACCGCCCCGTAGCGCCGCCCCGCCGCCCCGTAGCACAGCTCCCTCAGATAGCCCTCAGCCGTATAACCCTCCGGCAACGCCGGCTTCGGCAGCGTATATCCCAGGTCCGTGCCCAAATCGAAAGCGCACCGCTCCGCAATCTCCGCCGTGTTCGCCACCGCCTCCGGAAATTCGCCAAAAAGACGCGCCATCTCTCCCGCCGGCTTCAGATAGAACTGATCGTTAGGCAGCAGATGCGGCAGCGCCTGGTCCACAGTCGTGTTCAGCCGGATCGCCACCAGCGCATTCTGCAGCCGGTACCGCTCCGCCGCGTGGTAATGCACGTCGTTCGTGACCACCAGCCGCACGCCCGCCTCCTCCGCCATCCCCGCCAGCTTGCGGTTCCGCACCGTGTCCCCCTGCAGGAAATTCTGCTGCAGCGCCGCATAGACCGAGTCCGCGCCGTACCACCCCGCATAATCCCGCAACAGCGCCGCCGCCTCCTGCCTTCGCCCCGCCAGCGCCAGCCGCGTCACACAGCTGTCACGCCCCCCCGTCAGCAGTACCGTGCCCTCCGCATGCGCCGCCAGATGCCTCGGGTCCAGCCGCGGCTCCCTTCGGTCCACCTCGTTCGCCAGCGTAAACAGGCGCGCAATATTCGAATACCCCTGCCGCGTCTTCGCCAGCAGCGTCACCCGCGACCCGTCCGTCAGCGTCAGCGTCCCGCCCGTGATCGGCCGCACCCCCAAACTGTTCGCCAGCCGCGCAAACTCCAGCGCCCCGCACAGATTTGTATCCGTCAGCGCCAGCGCCCCGTACCCATATGCCTTCGCCTGCGCCAGCAGCTCATGCGCATGCGACGCCCCCTCCCCAAACGAAAAAAAGCTCTTCACCCCCAGCTCAACATACCCCCCATCCATAACCCCACCTCCCCTTCCCACCAACTCGCCACTAACCACTGCCGTTCTGCCTGTACCACCCCCCCTCCCGCTCATCCCGAAACAACGTCACCTGCCCGTCGTCCGACCCACACCCGTTGCCGTTCCCCGACAACCTAACCCGGTAATACGCACGCGTGATCGGCTGCGCCAGCCACCACAGATCAAACGTCCACCGGTCCGCCACGCGCGCCACCCGCCGCCAGCGCCGCCTCAGCTCCACCTCCACCGGCTCTCCCCCCGACCCTTCCCGCACCTCCACCCGCGCCGGCGCCTGCAACGGCCTCATATCATCCCGCTTCGCCGGATCGATCGGGATCTGCAGCGCCCGCATCTCCGGCGCAGGATGCCACGGCGCCACCTCCGCAATGTGATGCAGAACGTGGTTGCCGTTCATGCGCACCTGCAGCCGTTTCTCCATCTCCATCAACCGCCGTCCCGCCGTCTCCCTCACATCCTCAAAAAGCCCCATCTGCATCCCCGCGCCCCCGCGAAAATCCGACAGCGTCAGCGTTACATCCTCAACCGGAATCTGCGGCGGCTCCAGCTCCATCCGGTTCCGGATCAGCGCCGCCGCGTCCTCCCACCGCCCCACCGGCTCCTTGAAAGCGACCGTCAGCTCCCACGGCGGCCACCCCCGCGCCCGGCCCTGCAGCGCCGCCGCCGCCACAACCCGGCCCCCGAGCTCAGGCCGCGCGTACCCCCGCTGCAACAACGTATCCACCGCCACCAGCAGCAGCTCGACCGAAGTCGAGTTGAACGGCAACGACGTCTCCTCAACGATCGACTCCTCAAACGCCGTCGCGACCACCGGACTGTCGTCCACCCCATGGCACAGCGCCCACAACCGGCTCCCCTCCTTTCCGAACTGGGCCGCGATCAGATGCTCCTCCATCGCTGCCACCTCCCCCATCCTGTACAGACCGAACTGCTGCAGCTTGCTCTTCACATCCGCCTCCACCGGCAGCAGTTCGACCGAATACGGCGCCAGAAACCCCCGCACATCCTCCGGCGCGCTCGACACCCCCGGCTCCCGCATCCGCGCCGCCACAAACGCCGGAAACTTCGCGTCCGCCACCCCAATGCGCGCCGTCAGGTCCGCCGGCACCGCCTCCAGCAGCGCCCGCACCACCTGCTCCTCGCCCCCATACAGCGCCTCCATCCCGTCAATACGCACATAAGCCGTCCCCAGCTCTCCCCATTCAACCCGGTCGCTCACCCCCTGCAGCGCCCGGATCACCTCCCCGAACACCTGCCGGTAATACGGCTCATCCGCATTCAGCACAACCGTCTCCGCCAGATAGGACACCGCCTGCTCCAGCGTCATCCCCACCTTCACCCCCACCACCCCTGGAAAATAGTCCACCACCACCGGCGTCCCGCCCCCAACCCCCCCGCGCTCAACAATCAAAGTCGCCGGCTCCTCCACCCGCATCTGCCGCGCACTTGCAACAGCCTGAGTAGCCGGCTCCTCCACCCGCACCTCAGGGCGAAACTCCTCTGAGTGTGAGGCGTGAAAGCAGTTCTCTCTCTCCTCTCTCCTCCCCCCTCTCTCCTCGCCCTTGCCGTTCCTCCTCATCTCCGCCTTCGCCCGCAAATGCGTAATAAGAACACAAGCCACTCGCATAATTCCTTCCTCAAGCTTGAGCCGGGACCCATTTCAGTCGGTATTATAGAACTTGTGTTCTGAATGTCAAATTACATTTCCCCGCAGCACACCCCCAACCAATCCCCTCCGCGAAAAAAAGGTCTCCTTCGCGTCCTTTCGCGGATCAAAAAGATGTTCACTGACCACTGACCACTGCCTTTTGCCCTCTTCCCCCAACCCTGCTAACCTGTCCCCACCAACCGACCCATCCGGGGGAAAAACATGGCCAACCTCATCAACCTCACCGAACACCTCGCTCAGGACGGCTTCGAATACACTTACGGCATCTCTGCCTACGACCTCACCGGCAACGGCGTCCCCGACCTCATCACACCCGACACCGACGTCGGCCTTTACTGGCTCGAAAACGACGGCCAGGGCAACTTCACCAAGCACGTCATCCACAAGCGCACCCCCGAATGGCTCGAACGCCACCAGGTCGCCGACATCAACGGCGACGGCCGCCCCGAACTCGTCTTCATCGACAACATCAACGGCTGCCTGCTCTACTTCGAATATGAGGGAGACCCGCGCCTGGCCAGCTCGTGGCGCACCCGCTACGTCGACGAAGGCACACTCACCGGCGCCTATGCCGTCGCCGTGGCCGACTTCACCGGGAACGGCGCTCTCGATATCGCCGCATCGACCTGGCGTAAAGGCAACCAGTTCGTCTGGTACGAAAACCGAGACGGCAACTGGATCAAACACATCATTGAAGACGACATCGCCGAGCCCCGCGCCATCCACGCCGCCGACATCAACGGCAACGGCAAGACCGACCTCCTCGGCACCGCCCGCGTTGCAAATCAGGTCATCTGGTACGAAAACACCGGCGACCTCGCCAACAGGTCCTGGATCAAGCACATCATCGACGACGCCCCCCAACCCATCCACGGCCACCCCGTCGACATGGACGGTGACGGCGACCTCGACGTCGTCATGGCCCTCGGCATGCTCCCCCCCGACGACCCCACCGGCGTCCCCCTCGAACACCACCAGATCGTCTGGTACGAAAACGACGGCAACCCCGCCGCCGGCAAATGGCGCAAGCACATCATCTGCCCAAACTTCCCCAACGCCTTCGAAGCCATCGCTGCCGACTTCGACGACGACGGCCACATCGAGGTCGTCGCCACCGCCTGGCACGAGACCGGCCGCGTCGCCTACTTCAAACACCGCGGCGACCCCCGCGGCCCCTGGGACATGCAACTCCTCAAAGACGGCTGGACAAACGCCAACATGGTCATCGCCGCCGACATCAACGGCAACGGCCGCCTCGACATCGTCGCCGCCGCCGAACGCGGCAGCAACGAAGTCCGTTGGTGGCGCAATGAAGGCCCATAACCACTCCATCGTAGGGGCAGGACTCGTGCCTGCCCTCGCGCCCCCGATTTCATACGCAAAAGTACCCGCAAGCCGCCTCCTAAACTTCGAACTTGCCAAATGGCGCCCGAAAGCGAAAACCTCCCTGGTTCTCTTGTACCCTCAAGTACTGCCCTTGTCCTTTACCCGGCTAACCATCCCCCACCTCTATCCCCTCCTCCCGTAAGTCCTCAACAATTCCGAAAGTCCTGCTTCAGATAAGCGCCAAAACAAAGGGCTCATAACCGACTGAGTACCGCCGTCTGCACACTTTTTCCCTCCTTGACACACACCCCGCTTTTCCCTAAAATGCCCACCAGATTCCCCCCTCGGACTCCTTGCACCGGCGCAACCTGGAGTAGACCTGTTGTAATTCCATTATCCAAAGGAGAAAGAAACATGCGTATCAAACGTAACTGGTTGAACTGTACCCTCCTTTCACTCCTGCTGGTCTTCGCCCTGCTCGTCGGCGCCTGTGCCGCGCCGGCAACGACCGGCGACGGCGCCGCCATGGAGGAGGGTGCGGGCGATGAAATGGCCGAGCTGCCCGGCATCCAATACGCCGTCAACCCGGACACAGTCGACTCCGACCGCCTGCTCGTTCTGCCAGGTCGAACCCGCTTCGGCGTCGGCATGTGGGGAGGCATGACCGCCGGCAACTGGAACTTCGGCAGCGAGTCCTTCTACATGGTCCAGATGCCGCTCATCTTCATGGGCCCCATGGGTAATACCACCCCCACGCCCTGGATGGCACGCCGCATCGAACGCGTTGACGACAACATGGCCATGGAGATCGAACTCTACGAGGATGCCGTCTGGAGCGATGGCGAGCGCATAACCACCGCCGACGTCGCCTTCACCTTCGAACTCCTCTATCACGCCGATGCCGACTACTGGCTCGGCGATGCCAAAGTCCTCTTCCCCAACATTACCGGCGGACAGGACTACTTCGAAGGCAAGGCCGACTCCATCTCCGGCATCAAGATTATCGATGACTTCAACATGCGCATCGAAGCCGACGAACCCATCGGCCTCGTCTGGCGCCCTCTGGCCTTTCTCTCCGTCCTGCCTGAACACCACCTGGGCCAGTACACCGCCGCCCAGCTCTGGGCCGGCGACTTCCCCGATGCCTGGGTACCCGAAGTCACCAGCGGCCCCTACCGCGTCGTAAGCTGGGACGAAGAAGCCAAAGTCCTCGAGCTGCAGCGCAATGAGGACTGGTGGGGCAACGCCATATACGGCAAGCCCGGCATCAAACGCTACGCCGAACACTCCGGCCTGACCCTCGACAACTTCCTCGCCGGCGAGTCCGACATGGTCAAAGTCGGCGCCAGCGACTACGAGACCGTCAGTGACCTCCCGGATACCGCCATCCATCCCCGTACCTTCATGATGACAGGCTACGGTCTCAATCGCGGCGACGACCGCAAACTGCCGCGCAAGGTCATGGACGCCATCGCCCTTGCCGTCAACCGCGAACTCTGGGCTGAAGTCCTCTACTTCGGCTTCGGCGATCCGGAAGATTCCGTCTTTGGGCTGCGCGGCCACCAGACCGCGGCCGACTCCTTCTGCGCTGACTGCGACGAAGGCCTCGTCGTACCGCGCTCGTTTGACCCCGAAAAGGCCAAACAACTCCTCGCCGAAGCTGAAGCCGAAGGTATTTGGGACCCCAGTCGCGTCCTGATTGTGCTTGGCGGTACAGGTGGTGACGCCCCCGTCCTGCTCCAGCAACAGCTGGCCGATGTCGGAATCCAGACCGAGATCCTCGCTGGTAGGGAACTCCAACAGGAGCGCAGCGCCAGCGGCGACTATGACATCAGCATGATCGGTGGCTGGGTCTCCAACACCCTGCGCAACTGCGAGTACTGGGTCGGCAGCTGCGAAGAGGACTACTGGCCTGCCAGCTTCCACTGGTGCAACGAAGAATTCAGAAGCATGTGTAGCGTCGCCATGGGCACCACTGACCCCGACGAGAAAACGCGCGCCACCCAGGCGTTGATGGAAATCTACTTCGACGACGGCCCAATCTGGGGTGTCACCCAGATCGCCGAATTCTACGTGATGACCGACGCCCTCGGCGGCTTCATCCCCGAAGAAGCCTTCAACTGGCTCGGTACCTCCGGTGAGAAAGGTGTCGCCAGCTGGTACTGGATCGAATAAAACATAGTCTGAGAACAGACAGCAAAGAGGAGGGAGAACTGTGCCTCCCTCCTCTTCCCGCTCTTCTCTTGTTGGAAAAAGGTAAGTCTGTTCAGCGCAAAGCAACGGCGGCCGCCCGCTCGCCGATCAACAACAGAGTCTTGCGTGACCCTTAGCGTCCCTTCGTGGAAAGAAAGAGATGTTCTTCGCGGCCCTTAGCGTCCCTTCGCGGAGAGCAAGAGGTGTTCTTCGCGGCACTTAGTGGCCCTTAGTGGATAAGTAAAGGATCGCATCTTGACCCAATACATCGTCCGCCGCATCCTCGTCGCCTTCCCTATGCTGATCGTCATCACCTACATCAACTTCGCCCTCATGCGCCTCGCGCCCGGCGACCCCACACTCTTCATGTTCGTAACCGCGGAAACACAGGGAATGACACCACAGCAGGTGCGAGATCAGTTGGGCGTCCAGGAGGCCTACAAAGGGCGTGGGGAAGATGAAGGCACCAGCAATCGGGACTACCTCCACGAAAGACTCGGACTCAACGACCCCATCCATGTCCAATACTTCCGCTGGCTCGGCAGGGTAGTCCAAGGAGACTTCGGCCGCGCCATGCGCACCGCCGAACTGATCGGCCCCGAACTGGCAGTCCGCGTCCGCGTCACCATCCGCCTGACCGTGCTCGCGACGCTGCTCAGCGTCGGCATCGGCGTCGTCGCCGGCTCGCTCTCTGCACTCTACCAATACTCGGCATTCGACAACATCGTCTCCTTCATAACCTACATCCTCATTAGCGTGCCCGGATTTCTCCTCGCCACCTGGGTCATCATCATCTTTGCCATAAGGCTGGGCTGGTTCCCTGCCGGTGGCATGTATAACGCGCGCACCGGAGGCGACTTCTGGGACCGCGTCTATTATCTGATCCTGCCCGTCATGGCTATGGGGATCAGCGGCTCGGCCGGCCTTATCCGCTGGACCCGTACCAGCGTTCTCGAAACAATGCGCGCCGACTACGTTACCGTCGCCCGCGCAAAAGGCCTCAAGGAGCGCATAGTCCGCAGTCGCCACATCTTCCGCAATGCCCTCCTGCCCATCCTGACCATCGTCGGCCGCAGCATTCCCTTCGTCATCGGCGGCTCTGCCTTCTTCGAGATCGTTTTCAACTACCCGGGCGTCGGCATGTGGACCGCAAAGGCTGCCGAGGCCAAAGACTTTTCCATCATGATCGCCACCATCACCGTCACCGCCGTACTCGTTATCCTCAGCAACCTGATCGTGGACATCTGCTACTGTTGGGTCGATCCGCGCGTTACCTATTCGTAGAGCCAATTTTTCGGAGCAAATCGCCAGCATGAGCGCGCAAAACGAGAACGCCTCGGAATCGATCCAGGCCCTCACCATCGAAAGGCCGTCGCTGGCCGTCCAGAACTTCCGCCTCTTTATGCAGAATCCCGGTGCCGTCGGCGGCGTCATATTTATGCTGGTGATCACGGTGTCAGCGATTCTGGCCCCTTGGCTGACGCCTTTCGAGCCGCACGAGATCGACGTCCAGGCCATCCGCAAACCCCCCAGTGTCGACCACTGGCTCGGCACCGACCTCACCGGCCGCGACATGCTGACCCGCATCCTCTACGGCGGTCGCGTTTCGCTCCTCATCGGTCTCGCCGCCGTCATCATTCGCACCGTCATCGGGCTGATTGTCGGTTCCCTCTCCGGCTACTTCGGCGGCGTCATCGATTTTTTCGGCCAGCGCATCGTCGACATTATGATCGTCTTCCCCGATATCTTCTTCCTCCTCATCGTCATCGCCATCATCGGCCCCACCCCCTGGACCCTGCTGATCGCACTCGGCTTCCTGAGCTGGCCCTTCGACGCCCGGATCTTCCGCTCGCAAGTGCTGTCAATTCGCGAGCTCGACTACATCCTCGCCGCGCGCTCCATCGGCACCACCACCGGGAGAATCGTCCGCCAGCACGTTACGCCCAATCTGATGCCCCTCGTTCTCGTCAACATGACACTCAATATCGGTGTCGCCATCATCGCCGAAGCCGGCATCAGCTTTCTCGGCCTCGGCGTCCAGCCCCCCACGCCCAGCTGGGGCAACATGATCACGTCCGCCAACAACCTCTCCCTCATTCAGCGCTTCTGGTGGCTGTGGGTCCCGCCGGGAGGCGTCCTGGTAGGCACCGTTATCTCCCTCAACCTCATCGGTGACGCCCTGCGGGACATTCTCGACCCCCGCTGGCGCGCCTCATAACAGCGACGGACAGGTCCGGCACACGCCGAAAGTCACCCGCAAACCCAGTCAGGAGACAGATCATGCAGCACGGCATCCTCTACAAACGACCCGGACGCTACTCTCTCGGCCCCGTTCCCCAGCTTCTGCCCGACGGCCGCCTCACCGTCGGCGTCGTTTCCTCCCCCTTCGCCGACCACTACGGCCTCGCCGACTGGATCGTGCTCGTCTCCGAAGACCAGGGCGAGACCTTCACCGAGACCGACGACCAGACCATCCCGCTCGCCTGGCCCGCCGCCCTGCCGCGCGAATCCTACGACCGCTACGCCGACGTCCAGCCTGACGGCAGCTACCTCGCCGCCGGCACCGTCGGCTTTGAGTCCTGGCCCAAAGAGCGCGCCGCCGAAGCCGAAGAGCTCGGCCTTACCGCCCGCCCCCATCCCAACAACACAGGCAACGACCTCCTCATCGGCATGCCCAAACTCTTCGTCATGCGCTCTCACGACCAGGGCAAAACCTGGGACCGCCGCGACTGGCTCGTACCCGGCTTCAGCTGGATGACCGCCTTCCCGCGCTGGACCCGGCTACAGGCCGGCAACATCCTCCTGCCCGTCTATGCCAGAGATCAGGAGGGCGACAAAGGCCAGGTCTTCGTCTGGCGCTCCGACACCAACGGCGACAACTGGCGTCTGATCCCTCTCTCCTCCAGCGTCTCCAGCGTCACCGGCGACGAGACCTGCTTCATCGAAACCGAGCCCGGCAAGGTCCTCGCACACATTCGCCACTCTACGCCCGGCCACCTCACCAGCGGCTTTCTGCTCGAAAGCTGGTCCGAAGACGCCGGCCTCACCTGGTCCCAGCCGCTCCGCACCGAGGTCCAGGGCTACCCGCCCCACCTCCTCCGCCTCCAGGACGGCCGCATTCTTTGCGGCGTCACCTACCGCTGGGAACCCATGGGCATCCGCCTCGTCCTCAGCGAAGATAACGGCAAGACCTGGGATACCGACAACACCATCATCATGCGCGACGACGCCGGCACAGCCTCCCCCATGTGGCCCGACTACCCCAACCACAGCGGCGGCTCCGACGTTGGCTACCCCATCACCGTACAGTTCGAAGATGGCAGCCTCTTCACCTGCTACTGGATAACCCTCGAAGACGGTATCTGCCACGCCGCCTACACAAAGTGGCGCCTTGAGGACATCTGAACGCCGCAATCTGTAAACTTGGTTCCGGACCACTAGCAGAAAAGGAAACATCCCATGACCAGCGCAAAATTGGCGATCGACGGCGGCGAGCCCCTGCGCAGCCAGCCCTTCGGCCCCAAGTGGATTTTCGGCGATGAAGAACGCCGCCATCTCATGGAGGTCATGGACAACGCCACCGACGGCTGGCGCTCCGGCTTCAAAGTGAGGGCCTTCGCCGACGCCTTCGCCACCCTCCACGGCGCCCAGTACGCTGTCGCCACCACCACCGGCACCGGCGCCATCCATGCCGCCGTCGCCGCCGTCAACCCCGAACCCGGTGACGAAGTCATCACCACGCCCATCACCGATATCGGCTCCGTCCTCGGCATTATCCTCCACAACGCCATTCCCGTCTTCGCCGACTGGGATCCCGAGACCCTCAACACCGATCCCGCCGACATCGAGCGCCGCATCACCCCCCGCACACGCGCCATTCTCGTCGTCCACCTCTACGGCAACCCCTGCGACATGGGCCCCATCCTCGAAATCGGCCGCGCCCACAATCTGCCCGTCATCGAGGACTGCTCCCAGGCCCACCTCGCCGAATACCGCGGCCAGCTCGTAGGCACCATCGGCGACATCGGCTGCTTCTCGCTTGGCGGCAAGACCCTCACCACCGACCAGGGCGGCATGGTCATCACCAATGACGAGCCCCTCGCCCGTCGCGCCATGGGCTTCTCCCGCAAAGGATCCGAGATGGACAGCGCCCTCCGCAGCTCCCTCGCGCCCACCTCCTTCCGCCGCGGCGGCAACAAGGGCTACGCTTTCCTCGGCGACTCCCATCCCATGACCGACCTCCACGCCGCCGTCGGCCTCGCCCAATTCGACCGCTGGCAGGAGGCCACCCGCGTCCGCCGCATGACCGCCGCCATCCTCGACGAAGTCGTGCCCCAGTTGCCCGGATTCAAGATCCAGAAGGTCCATCCCGATGACCGCAGCGCCTACTACACCTACGCCTACACCATCGACGAATCCAAGTCCGGCATCTCCTCCGACGACTTCTCCGAAGCCGTCCGCGCCGAAGGCATCCCAGACTGCTACGGCCCCTACATTCAAGGTCGCCCCCTTTACCGCTACCCGATCTTCACCGACGAGGATACCTACGGTCAGTCCCGCTATCCCTTCGTTGACGAGCAGGGCAATCGCCGCATCGACTACAGCACGCTTCACCTGCCCCATACCGAGCGCGAACTGCCCAAGACCGGTTTTATCCTCTTCCGCAACTCCTACTCCGAACAGGACGCCAAAGACATCGCCGCCGCCATGCGCAAAGTAGCCCTGCACTTCGCCGAGCAGGCAGCGCAATAGAACCGAAGGAAAATAGCCGTGGACAAAATCGAAAACAAGGACGGCTCAACGCTCATTCCCATCCCAGGCGGCGACTTCCTCATGGGGACCGACCCAGCCGACGCCCAGCAAATTGCCGACCAATACGGTTGGCGAACTACCCGCTTCCGGGATGAAAGCCCGTCACATTCGGTTCGCCTTGATCCCTACTACATCTGCCAGTATCCGGTCACCGTCGCCCAGTACGACCGCTACCTGAAGGAGACCGGCGCCATTCCACCCCAATGCTGGGACGACCCACGCTTCACAGGACCCGATCAGCCGGTCATAGGTGTTTCCCACTGGAATGCTCAGGCCTATGCGGACTGGGCCGGACTCCGCCTGCCAACCGAAGCTGAATGGGAATTCGCCGCCCGAGGGACCGACGGACGCCCTTGGCCCTGGGGAAACGAGTGGGACCCTGACCGCGCCAACACCCGCGAATCCGGCGTAGGTCATCCCACCCCCGTCGACCGCTACACCGATGCCGGAAACGTCAGCCCGTTCGGCGTCTGTGACATGGTCGGCAACGTCTGGGAATGGTGCCAGGATCGCTATTCCGACGACTTCTACTCGTTCAGCCCGCAGGCCAACCCCATCTGCACAAAGCCTGTCGTCCACTACGACGCCCACAATGTGCTGCGCGGCGGCTCCTGGTACAGCATCGCCGAACGCGCCCGCTGCGCCGCCCGCTACGATCGCTTCCCCCAAATGCAACGTCGCCATGTCGGCTTCCGCTGCGCACGCGACGCCTGATTTCCCGCCTGATGTCTTTCGCACGAGAGAACAAAGATCCGCTGGGTAAGGAGAATGTCCAAATGATAGGAGTGATCCTCAATCCGGAACAGCCTCGCAAGGGAACTGGCGAGCTTCCCCCTTATGCCGCCGCCTATATCACCGAAATCTTGCACCATGCCGGCATCCCCTTTTCGCTGCTGCCGCAGGAGGCTCTGGCCGGTGATACTCCCTTGCCGCGACTTCTGATCTTGACGCAGGACTTCGAATTGGATTCGGAACAGAAGGCAGGTCTGGCCGAATTCGTTCACGCCGGCGGCCTTCTCATCGGCAACGCCGGCACCTCAGGCATGGACGACCTCTTCGGCGTCCAGACCATTCGCTTCCTCGAAGAGGGCTACCTGCAGCCACCCGCCGCGGCCCACCCTGTGACCGGCGGCCTGAGCAGGGAAACGCACATTTTCGGCGGCGCCTTGGTCAAAGCCGTGGCCGGCACTGGACTCGCCCAGGTCGAGTCGATCCTGCCTCCACCGCAGGCAGGCGTACCCCCAGCCGATGCCGTGATAGCGCACGCCCCCGGTCGCGGCCGTACTATCCTCTTCGCACTCGACCTGATAACATCCGTGCTCCACATCCATCAGGGAAAGCCGGTCGTGCCCATCCCTCCGCGCGAGTCCTCAGGCACCCTTGCCGGCTCCATACTCGACCCGGACCGGGACGGCGATATCATCGACATCGACGACATCGACGATCTCTACTACTCCAGCAGCATCCCCCTCCAGGACGGTCGGACCTACTACAACCAGCGCATCATCCTCTCCCCCATGGCCGATGTCCTGCGGGAACTCCTGCTGCGCGCCATTTTCCACCTTCTCAGCGCCGCCGGTGAATCCCTGCCGCTCCTTTGGTACTGGCCCCGCGGACACGCCTCGATGGCCCACATGTCCCACGATACCGACGGCAACCGTCCTCTCCTGGGCTGGTCTCTTTTCGATCTGCTCCAGGAGCTCAACGTGCCCTCAACCTGGTGTACTATGCCTGTTGCCGGCTACGATCGCTCCTTCTACAAGGCGCTCATCGAATCCACCTCCGAAATCGCCCTCCACTACGCCACCGGCAACGCCCCCGTGCGCGAAGCCCCTCGCTGGAGCCAGATGGACTTCGATTGGCAATACGATACCCTTTCCTACGAGACCGGCCTCTCCAATATCGTATCCAACAAGAACCACGGCATCGCCTGGCAAGGCCGCCTTGAGTTCTACTACTGGTGCCAGAATAAAGGCATCCAACTCGAACATTCCCGCGGCGACCGAGGCTTCACCTTCGGAACCTGCCACCCCTGGTTTCCCATGGAAGACGATCGCCCGCACGGAGACTTCCTTGACGTAGTCGCTCTCCCCTTCCTGATCCAGGACTTTACCGTCGTCTGCCCGCAAGGCTTTATGCGCCCCCTCGTCGACCAGTGCCACGCCGCCTACGGCTGCGCCCATGTCCTCTACCACCCCTCCCACGTCGAAGACCCCGAATGCGAGCGCTCCATCCGCGAAACGGTCGCCTACGCCCGCAGCCTCGGCATGGAGTGGTGGACCAGCGAAGAGATCAACACCTGGGAGCGCGCCCGCCGCCGCGTATCCATCTCTCACCCGGGAAACGGCGCCTCCACCCACGAAGGCTCATACCGCATCCAGTCACAAGACAGTCTCAATGAAGCGACCCTGCTCTACCTGCTCCCTGCAAATGGAGCCCCAGCGTCATCCTTTGCGCTCGACGGTAAAGCAGTCGACGCACCCACCGTGGAACGGTACGGCCACCGTTTCGCCCAGATCACAGCCGACCTCTCAGGTGAGCACGAACTAAAATCCACTGTAGGCGGCGGATGAAATTGACTATCTCCTGCAAGACTGATCAAGGAAAGCGCGATGGCTGAAAATGCAACGACCTGGACCGATACCGCAACCGTGGACCTGGAAGGGACGCGAGTCACCCTCTCCGAACCCGTACTGGTGGGGCGGCGTAGAGGCTACTTCTGGTTCCCCAACCTCTGGACAATGCCCAACGGCGAACTCCTGTCCACCATCTCTCCGGTGCCTGACATTCACCTCTCAGGCGTCCCCTACCTGGTCCTCTGGTCCCAGGACGGCGGACTGACCTGGACCGAACCGCAGGTCTCATGTGACGGCGGCCAGACCCTCATCCACCTCCACTCCGGCGACAGCATCCTGCTCCCCTACGATCTTCGGCCCCGTGCGGATGGAATCGGCGCTCCACATAACATTGTCCCCGCCGGTCAGCGCGTCTTCGACTACGTGCCCACCGGCGTCGTCATCACCGGTATGCCCGCGCCCGTCCCCCTGATTGTGCCCGGCCTCGATGTCGTGACCTTCTCCTTCAACGGCCAGACCCTCTGGCTCGAGGATGGTACCTACCTTGCCACCGCCTACGGCCACTTTGAAGGCGACGAACGCGACTCCATCGTGGCCGTGGAGTCCACGGAAGGCACCAATTGGGAAGTGCGTTCCGTCGTCGCCGACGCCGCCTGCCCCGTGCCTGGCAATGGCGGCCCCAGCGAGTCCGCCATCTGTCGGCTTCAGGACGGGCGCATCATGTGCGTCTTCCGCGTCGAAAGCAAACTTCCCTTCGGCCAGACCTGGAGCAGCGACGAAGGCCGCACCTGGACCCCGGCTGTCACCATGCCGGGCCCCTTCTCCGTGCAGCCGAGCCTTGCCGTAATGGCCGACGGCGCTATCGCTCTCTCAGGAGGGCGCCCAGGCCTCTACCTCTGGCTCAACGCGGACGGAACCGGGCAGGACTGGCAGCAGATCGACATTCTCGCCCACCACAACAGCTGCCAACCCCAGGAGCAGATCATCTACTCGGAAGATCTCTCTCGCCAGCAGACCACTTCCTATACCGAAGTGGTTGCAGTCGACGACCGCACGCTTCTCTACACCTACGACCGCGTGCCCAACGGCTGGCGCCGCATTCCCGAAGATATGGATGATACCAATAGCGTCTGGTTGGTGAAGGCAACAGTGGAGCAGTAAGGAGCAACGGGAATCCCGTAAGTCCCCATGCTCCCAAAGTTGCCAGCCGAACAAAGAGAAAAACCGGAGTGATCAAATTGGCGACTGACCCCATCCTCGACATTCGTTCTCTTCCCGGCACCCGCGAAACTCTTGCCTGTCAAAATGGCGGCCTCTTCCCTGTCTTGGCCATGACCCGTGACGGTGTCGCAGTTGCCACTTTCAGGGGAGGCGCCGGCCATATCGGCCGCGAAGGCCGCATGGAGATAGGACGCTCACTGGATGGCGGCCTTACCTGGACGCCTCCGAACCTACTCGCCGACAGCGAAGACGACGATCGCAACCCCGCCTTCGGTGTTTCATCCCAAGGCACACTCATCCTCCTCTACCACCGCCAGCACAACTACGACGCCGACGGCAACTACCTGGGGGGCGTCCGCGTCGCCGACCGCAAGCCGGTCGCCCTCATGGCCACCCGTTCCTTCGACAGAGGCCTAACCTGGGAGGAGCCATATCCTCTGTCGATAGATTCCTTGCCAACGGGGTCACCCTACGGCAAAATCGTCTCCCTCGCCGATGGAACATTGCTCGCACCCATCTACAACTGTCAGGCCTGGGCCGACGCCGCCAGCGATCAGGAGATCGATTCCTCCTACCTGGTCCGTTCCCGCGACGACGGCCGGACATGGGGCGAAGTCTCATTGATCGCCCATAACAAGAATGAGACCGCGCTCATCGCGCTTCCAGACGGAGATCTCCTCGCGATATTACGCGATGACGGCGTTCAAGGCTTGCACACTGCTCGTTCACAAGACGGCGGCTTCACCTGGTCAGATCCGATCCAGATCACGCAACCACGCCAGCATCCCGCCGATCTGGTACGCCTCTCCAATGGCGACATCTTGCTCACCTACGGCAACCGCAACCCGCCCTACCGCATCGAAGGACGCGTCAGCCGCGACGGCGGACGCTCCTGGCTCGACTGTCTTCTGACTTTCTCCGGCCACCTCTACGGCTACACGGCGGAAGAGACCCGCCGCACCGATCTGGGCTATCCCTCCAGCGTAGTCCGCGGCAACGGCCAGGGCGTCACCATGTACTACTACAATCCCTCAATGCGGCTTGCTAAAGATGCCCGCCAGCGCGCCGGCAACTCTCTCTACGGTCACGAAAACTACTGTGCCGTCGCCGTGACGTGGAAGGAGAATGAACTAATCGCAGCGATTGAAGACGCGATCAGCGGGCGCTAGCTCAGTCAACACCGATTAGCGCCCGCTGACGAGGAAGCAAGTTCGGACCTATTGTCGCGATTGTAGGAGTTGCGAGCCCTCTTCTGCTCTTACAGTTCAACTGCGCCAGTTGATGCCAGATTTCCCTGGTCGGTGCGCGGTGCCTCATATGCCGCCGCGATCAGGTGGCGTTGGAACTGATCGGACTCGGCCCGTGGTGGGATATTGACCTGAAGCATCGTGTATCCGTTGGCTGTTCTCCAGCTTTCGTAGCCATCCCGGGGCGACGGCTCAACCGGACGGCCGTCGAGCCATACACGCTGCACGGTCGCCTGGCTCGGTAACCGCAAGCGCAACGCTAGCCCCTGGCTGGCCACTCGCAATATTGGTCTGGCCTGCGCGTTCCCCGCCGGCCTGATCTGGTCGCAACGTAAACTCTGAAAACGAGAATACCGCTGGCAACGCGCGCGGATCTCGGACAGATCGACCCCAAGTTCCTCACCGTAGTGATGGAGAAAAGTGTCGATTTCCAATGCACGCCAGCGATCATAGTCGTCAGGGTTCAGCGAGAATGCAGTGAGGGCCATACCTACCGGCTCGTTTACCCCTCGAGCAACGACAAACTGGTTCGTATGGGCCCACAGCTCCACACGGCTGGCGCGGCGCTCGGCTGCCGTTTGTCCATAAGCGACTACGAAAGTTTCGTCTTGCTGGAACATCGTGCGCACGGGATAACCGGCCACCGCCTCAGTCCGCCACGGTTGATCGCCAAGTTCGAGCATCCTCTTACAGCGAAGCAGCCCGCTGAGGGGATGATGAACCTCCATCGTATTGCCGAGCGTATGATAACGGTGATAGGCATGGACGCAGGAAGTTATGCGCTGGCCTGAGTAATAGGAATGGTGAATGTTCCCTGGCAACCAGGGCAAAATACGCTCCGCCTCCTCTTCGCCCCGGTCCTGGGGAAATCCCGCTGACTCTGCCGCCCGGTTGACCTCCTCTATGAAGAGACGCGAGTGTGCGCGGTCGAACTGGCTGGTCGTCCACGAAAATCCGTTACTCTCTCCCATGCGATACTTCCAGCCAAACTCGGTCCCGTGAAGTGAGCAGAACAGCTCCGGCTGCATTCGAGCGAGCACCTTTGCTACAGCCTGAGACTCCGGCTGAGTAGGCTCGTCTTCAAGCGAGTAATCTGCATAAAGGTTCACGTCATTCACATTGTTGAACCGCAGATCCTCCCAGGAATCCGGATTGACCACCGGCATCAGACCGACGCACTGCCTCCGGCGAGTTTCGGCTGCAGCCGGTGTCAGCAGCCAGCGAGCCAGCTCCAGCAAAGCCAGGCTGGCGCTGCGTTCCTGCCCGTGCTCCTGCCCGACCATCAGGACGCGCTGTTTGTCTTCGTCGTCTACGCCCTTATCCGTGATGGTCAACAACCAGATTGGCTGCCCCCTGACCGAACGCCCGGCCTCTTCCAATTCAACAAGATCCGAATGATGGGCCTGTAGTTCTCTGAAAAAGGACTCCAATTCCGGCAGCGAGGGGTAGGACAGCAAATCGCTACTGTCGGCAGAACCTTGAGACCAAACTCGGGGCGTCCACGAGAATCTCATCATACATCCTCATCATCTGCCTGACTGCCTTGGATTCAAGGCGTCGTTGAGGCCGTCTCCCAGAAAGTTTATCGCCAGCGTGACAATGCCCAACACGATGGCCGGGATAGCGATCAGATGCGGCCAGGTCCGCCAGGTTGACATCGATCTGTTGATCATGGACCCTAAGCTGGCCCCGGGAGGCTGAATGCCAATGCCAAGATAGCTGAGTGAAGCCTCGAGAATCATGGCGCTGGACATACTGAAAGTGAAGCTGACAATGACCGGGCCCAGGGCATTGGGAATCAGGTGCTTCAGCATAATCTGTCTGGTAGTCGCCCCTACAGCACGCGCCGCCAGCACAAAGTCCTGCTCTCGCAGCGAAAGAATCTGTCCGCGAATCAGACGCGCCTCTCCGGGCCACGAAATAACCGAAAGAGCGCTGAACACTATCAGATAGTCCAGATAGACTGTATTGGTCAGGAAACGCCAATTCGTCTGAGCATACAGGTTGCTGAATACAATTTCCAA
This sequence comes from Caldilineaceae bacterium, assembly GCA_965208965.1. GTDB lineage: Bacteria > Chloroflexota > Anaerolineae > Caldilineales > Caldilineaceae > Bin5. The sequence continues at coordinate 5,405,183 of OZ242384.1, read as the reverse complement.
TGGCTCTGCGATCGAAGCATTGATCAGCGCCGCAAACAGGATGGTGGGGATTGTCATGACAATGTCTGCCAGCCGCATGATCGTGTTGTCCACCGTTCTTCCCGAATAGGCGCTCACACTGCCCAAAGTCACACCGATGATGAGAGTCAGGAAGGGAACAAGAATCGATATCAGGACCGCCGTACGCATCGCGTGCAGCAGGCGGCTGAAATAGTCGCGGCCGACGTCATCTGTGCCCAGCCAGTGGTCTGCATTGGGTGGCAAGGCAATCTCTTCCAGGTTCTGGTCCAGGTGATCGTAGGGCGCAAGGAAAGGCCCCGCGATAGCTATCGCGTATGTAAGGAGTACAATGATCAGGCCGATTAGAGACAATCGGTTGCGAAGCAGCCGCCGCATGGCATCGCTCCACAGGCCTCTACGACCGAAATCTTGAGTATTGAGTTCTCTAAGTAGGATTTCGCTCCTGATCTCGGACGACGATCGCTCTGCCTCTCGGCTGGAGCTCCTGTTCGTCACAACGTCACCCTTGGATCCAGGAACGGGTAGACAAAATCAACGATGAGGTTGCTCATCATGATCAGAAAGGCGCCGAAGAGCGTGCAGCCCATCATGAGCGGATAGTCGCGTTGAATTAGCGCAGTGACGAAAAGATTGCCGTATCCGGGAATGCCGAAAATCTGCTCAACAAAAATCGAACCTGTTATGAGGCCTGTGATGATGAGCCCTAACGAAGTTACAACCGGGGTGATGGCGTTTCGAATGACATGTCCGAAAATGACCTGCCGCTGTCGAAGCCCCTTTGCGCGCGCAGTGCGAACGTAGTCGTTATCCATGACTTCCAGGATGCCGATTCGCATCTGGCGGATTACGACCGCCAGAGGAAACAGAATCAGCATAATGGTCGGCATGATCACATTCGGATGGGTTATGCCCCTCCATCCGTATGGCACGTTCATGATGTCCAGCTCAAGGACCAAAATAATGAATAGCAAAGGGGCGAGGACATAGACCGGTACCGTGCGAAGGAAAAGGCTGCCCCCGACAATGAAATAGTCGACCGCTGTGTTCTGCCTGATTGCCGCCAGGATACCCAAAGGAACGCCGGTGACTACCAGTACGATGAAGGCCAGTAACCCCACCTGTGCTGAAATCGGGAAAACTTTCATGATCATTCCCAAGACAGGCCGGCTGCGAACAATGGAATCGCCCAAGTCGCCTTGAAGGACATTGCGAATATAGTTGAACAGCTGTATATGAAGCGGTTGATCCAGGCCGACCCGAGCCCTCGCCCGTTCAATCATCTCGTCGGTGGCGATCTCGGTCCCCATACTTTCATACATCAATTCAATTGGATCGCCGGGGGCCAAGTGGCCCAAAGTGAAGATAATGACCAGAACCACGAAGAGAAGGGGGAAGATGCCAAGTAAACGTACAATCAGGTATTTGGTCATCCCTCCTTCTCCGAGTCGCAACTGAAGAACAGCAAGAGCCCGAAACCTCCTATCCTGTTTTCCAGGAACTGAGTCCCACAGAAATTGAAGGACGAGTGACGAGAAGGCTAACCCTTGTCTAGAGAGCCAGCCTTCCCTTCTATCACAGAAGTCGGAGCGATCTGCTAGCGCTCCGACACCGTCACCTCTTCAATGTTGTACCAGTTGTTGTACCAGGTACCCTCAAGACCTTGAACCCAGGGCTTCGCATGCCAGGAGTATGAAACCACGAAGAAGGGCTTCCAGACATAGTCTTCCAGGTATATCAGCTCTGCCTGGTGGACCAGCTCGAGGAAGCGTGGATCATCGCGGCTGAGAGACATAGCCTCGTCAAGCAGCGCATCCACTTCGGGATTGCTGTATCTGATTCTGCTCATCGCGTTACCGGTATACGCGGCACGCCACACGGCATGCCCTGCGTCCGGCAGCGTACCCCAGCCAAAGCCGCCCATGTGGACGACGTCTGCCCTGGCATCACCCGTCGCCCAGTCATTCCACCATGGCTTCGTTTCGACATTCGTGATTCCCAGCGTGTCGCGCCACATTTCCAGGATCATTTCCATGCCCCGCACCCACTCAGCATCCGGAGTGCCCAGCGCAAGATTGAGTTTGGGCAGGTTTTCGGCCGAACCATAGGAGGACTGGGCCAGCTCCTCCTTCGCCAGTTCCGGATCATACCGAAGCGCCCCGGCCTCTTCGAATATCTCGGGACGGTGGCCTGACAGGCCTGGGTAGATTGGGCCGGCCGCTGGGTCCTTGGTGTCACCATAGATGACCTGCACGATACGCTCGTGATCGATGGCATGGATCAGCGCCCGCCGCACCAGCGGATCGTCCATGGGAGGCAGGTTGGGATTGAACCCCCAGATGTTGCTGTACCGGTAGTTCATCGGAACAACATCTTCGGGATACTTCAGCGACAGCGCATCGCCGGCCGCGCCCGTGAAAATGACAATGTCGAACTGGTCATTCTCATACATCAGGCTGAGCGTTTCTTCAGCGAGCACAGACGTTACTTCGATACGTATCGATGCCTTGTTCTCACCCCAGTAGTTCTCGTTGGGCACATAGACGTAGCTCATCACGTCATCATCCCAAGACTCGATCGTATAGGGCCCCGTTACCAACGGGTCATTGGTCCACCATTCCCCATTCAGGTCCGCCCAGGCCTGCTCGGCTTTGGCTGTGGCCGAATTGTAGTTGGCAAGCACCTTGAATACGAAGAGCGGATCGGCCTCCTTCAGGTTGATCTCCAATGTGAATTCGTCAACGACGACCAGCCCCTCCATCTCGGTAGCCGAGCCGTCGCGCACTGCATCATAACCCACGATGCCCGCATAGTTTGGCGGCACCCACCCGGACAGGTTCTCAGGGTTCACCACATACTCGAACCAGGCCTTGATATCGCTGGCGGTGAACTGGCTCCCATCCGACCACTTGACTTCAGGATTCACGTGCAGTGTGTAGGTAGTCCCGTCGTCACTGACATCGAACGACGTGCATGTTCCCGGCGTCAGATTCGCGTTCGGATCGGCAACGAAAGGCGGCAGCCACACATGCTGCATGATAAAGCGCCCAAAGCCCCCTTCCCGGGCCGGGTCAAACGTCTTCATACTCTGAATCATGCCGTAGCGAAGAACCTGCTCTACAGCGGGCTCCATCTCGCCATCAGCGTCCGCTGCTCCCCCTCCGGCCGGCATCGGCGCGACACAGGCTGAAATCAACAGCCCCAAAATCACTATCAGTATAGGCAAAGAGTAGCGTTTCATCTTGGATATCTCCCCCATTTCAAGGTATGGCTATCGAAGGATCTCCCGATGTCATCACACGCCTGCTGCCGCTATACTGAATCGCAAAGAAAGAAGGCTGGCCAGACCCGATTCACGATTCATTACGTACTTTTCTTTCCGGCATCCCACCTCCCAGTTTCCTGTCTCAGGTGTAAGCGGTCGCTTCAGCGATGACCGCTGCCAACGTTTCAACCGCTCAGGTCCCAATCCTGAGAATGGAATCCCGAAGTCCGCTTGGCAGCTGAATCGAATACAGCGGTCACCACGTGAAAGTCCTCCACTTTTCCGGGTGGAATGTTGATCTGCACGATGGTGCCTGGATTGTGATACACAAAAAAGCCGTCAACATCCGACGGCTGCATGATATGTCCATCCAATCTGAGATGTTTGAAAGTTACGTCAGGATGAGGAAGACGAAGACGGATCGCGAGACCATTTCGGATCGGCTCCGCCGGGCCTTCATACTCAACCTGGGGCCACGTAACCTGCCGCGATACGGACAGCCGGAGAAACTCATCCAGGGCATTGCCGTCAAAGCGGGGGTCCTGCTTGAGCTTTGCAAACATCGGCTCCAGATTCGGTTCATTCAGATTCGGCGCCGAAGAAGCGCCTCCCGGGGCATAGAGGTTTCGGCTTTCCGGAGTCGTAGAGACAAAGGCAACGACGCCATCTCGGGCCTCGGGCCAGCCGCACGTATGTGAGATCTGAGGCAGCTTTCGCCACAACTCAACCCGGCTCTTCCGTCGTTGCGCAGCAGTCTTGCCCCATGCTGCTATGGCAACCGAAGATCGGCAGCTGACCTGGTTGGCGGGGTACCCAGGGTAAGGCTCCTCGCGCCACACCTCATTCCCGACCTGTAGCAGCCGGCGCAACCGCAGCACCGTGCTTTCCTCCCAACCGACCTCCATCGTCTGTACAATGCTATGGTATTGAATATAGGAGTAAAGCCCGCAGACGACCTTCGGCGTCGAAGTGCTCCCGTAGAACCAGCGCTCGACTCCCTCGACAGGCACAGTGGAAAGCATCTGCCCAGCGCTCTCCTCGCCTCGGGTTGTCAGGTAACCTGCATCTTCAGCCGCCTGGTTCATCAGATCGGGGATACCCCTCCAGTAACCCCGGTACAGATTTGAAGCCCAGGATATTCCGGTGCTTTCAGTCATCGTGGACTGCTCAAACCATATGCCGTGCACGTCCTGATGCACTTCCGGCTGGTACCGGTCCACGACATCCTTAACTGCCATAGCCTCGGGCTGATTCTCGGGATCCAGAGGGCCGTCCCACCCCCATCCTTCATAGACCCAGCGGCTGCGCCCGGCGAAAAACTCGGCAACGTCGATCAGCTTTCGGTCATAGCTCTCCGGTTCGCAGGCCGGCATGATGAGGACAATTTGACGTCTTCGAATCTCTTCGGCCAAAGTGTCATCGCTGATGAGCCATTTGATCAATTGGAGCAGACCGGCAGTCGTTACCCTCTCAACGCCGCTGTGCGTCGAAGTAAAAAGGGCCACCTGCTTGTCTTCGTCGGGAACATCAGCCTCGCTGATGCGACAAAGTAGCACAGGTAGCCCCTTCGGCGTTCGACCTACGGTCTCGACCTGCATGATTCCAGGCCGGGCAGCTGCCCATCGTCTCAGCCCCTCCTCCATCTCCGCTATACTTGGGCCAGGTGTTGGACCCAACTCTGGACGCTGATGCACATGACTCATAGGCTTGTCCTATGTGGGTTATCATTCTAGGCAGTCGCTACAATCTGTTCGTTCCTCCCGTATGTCTAGTCCGGTTTCACGTCCACACTGTGCCAAATGATTGTCACTTCACCTGAATGGAGACTGTATAACTTTCAAGCCGCCCCGACTTCATCCTATGGATCGATCTGAAACGCCTCGGTGGCATTGCGCCAGAAGATCCCTTCTAAATCGTCCCTGGACAGTCCAGCGATCTCAGCGGCCTGCTTCATGGCCATTATCTGTTCGTAAATGCAGAGAACTGGACGTGCGTCCGTGTGGGCAAAACTGAAGTGAGCTTCATTGGGCTCCACCTGATACCAGTATCGCCCGAATGGAACATATTTCCCGTGAAAGAAAGCTGAGTCGACACCGTCCGAACCGTAGAAGATCCGTGTCAGATTTTCCTCTCGGAACAAAGTCAGGAAGGGGGGCATGGTCGTAACCGCCGACAGATCATACCAAATATTTGGCATGTCGCGCAACCGGTCAATCGCCTCCCGTATTGGCCAGTAGGTAAAGCTGCGAGCGCAATGGGCTAGGATCCACCTGATGCGAGGATAGCGGCGCGTCGTGTACTCTTCGAGGTCCGCCAAATTCTCTTCATCGGCACAACCTCCTGGACGCGACAAATGCATCGTGACCCAGAGGCCGCGGTCGTTGGCCAACTCCATCTGTTCGTGCGTCAGAAACTCGTGAATCCTGCAATGGTCGGTATCGCCGGTTGAAGAGAAGACTCTATAGGGTTTGAGTCCGATGAATCCGGGGCGCTTGACGTCTTCTTCAATACGAGACGTATCACAAGAAGGTGTGACAAGGCGATTGGCCCGTGAAGAGGGATCCAGGGCGACCTGCGCGGCAAGCATGTCCGTATGCTTTTCCACGTCAATGCCGACCTTGGGCATCCCCAGGAGGAGGAAATTCATGCGCCGGCCAGGGAACATCAGACGGCCCCATGCCCGCAGTGTATCCAGATCGGCATACGATCGTGTCGTCGCCGGCGCGTCTGGCCGCATATCCGCAGCATCGAACAGATGGCAGTGGGCATCGAACACTCTCTGGGGGACGAAGTCCGCCAGCTCCTCTTCCCAGAATTCGCGATCGGATTCACTGTAGTCCATGAACTGACCTCCCACGGGCTGCATCAGGGAATCACAAGCGACTCGTTTGCCCCTGCTGGATTCTCTTCGGTGCTTCAGTTAAGTCAAGCGCTCCACCCCGACCCGATTCAGATCCCCAACAGCCTTGCCGCATTCCCGCCGCACACCAGCCGTTTGGCCTCATCGGAGATGTCCGCCGTAATGATCTTGCCCAGCTGCGGGCGAGAATCCATCAGCGCAATGTCCGATCCAAACAGGACTCGGTCCGCCCCCGCCTCGTTCACCAACTGCTCGATTACGCCCGGTGTTCGAAACGTAGAACACGTCTCCAGAAAGACGTTGGGATAGTCCTGCGCCGCCCTGATCGCGGCCTCCCGCGGCTCGGCAACATTGCCCGCGTGGCCGGCCACGAAGTTCGCGTTGGGGAACTTGGCCGCACAGTCAGTCAGCAGTCCGGGATCGGAGTGCGGGTCCGAACCCGTATGAAAAATGATCGCCAGACCGCGCTCATTCGCGAACTCATAGATCGGGTGCCAGATCGGTTCGTTCAGGTCCCACTGCGTATACGGCGGGTAGAGCTTGATCGCAACAAGCCCCAGCTCATCGATCGCCCGCGTCAGCTCCGCAACCATGCCTTCCGCCATCATCGGCGACACGTACGCAAACCCGACGAAGCGGTCCGGATGCTCTGCCACAAATCGGGCCGTAATGTCATTCCCGGTTGTGCCGTCCGGGTGGAATATGTTGAAAACGCAAGAGACATCAATCCCAACCTTATCCATCGCGCGCAGGATTAGATCGGGATCGTCGACCCCGTTGTAGAGGTCCAGGCGGCCGGTATGGCCGTGAAAGTCGATCACTCTCTGCTCTTCAATCATGCCGGCCCTCTCCCTGTAGAATGCGGTGCAGATTCCCCGCGCAAATCAGCTCCAGCTCCGACTCGCTGATGTCCGTGTGGTGGAGATAGAAGAGCATCGACCCCATCGCCAGGCGGTCATACCAGGAGCCGTAGACAAACCTTTCCGCTCCATACTCCTCACACAGCGCCTCCACCTCCCCCAGCGGCTCGATGCGGCTCAACTCCAGGTACGCATTGGGCAGCGCCGTCATCAACGGTCGCACCCACAGCGCGTGGCTGTAATGAGCGCCCACCAGGACCGTGACCAGTTCCGGAAAGGCGCTCAGCGTCGTTGTCAACTCGTCCGCATCTGCATCAGGCAGTGGCATCCACAACGGGATCCGGTTTTCGCTCAGCCAGGAGAGCATGGTCCCACATGCCCAAGGCCGGAAAGGCAGCCCGACGCGTCGCGCATTGTGCAGTCGGACACTGTGCACGCGCCCCTGCTCGTGCAATCCCTGCACCTGCGCCAAGGAGTCGGGCGTAGGCGTCATGGACCACTGGGGAAGGAGCCTGTTACCGTCCAGCCATTCTTCAAGAAAACCATTGCCATCTAACGGACTGACCTCCTCCGTCTGGGCGTGGTAGACTAGCGCCTTTTCGACCCCATGGCGGTCCATCTCCGCCAGCAACTGGTCCCGATTGCGGCAAGGCGAGGGCTGATAATGAAGGTCACCCACGCGTACGTTTGCATCGAAAACAGGGACGCGCGGGCTGAATGTGAACTGAATAGACATATGACTTAACCCTGGTTTGACAGTTTCGAACGGTAGTAGTCGCCGACCTTCTTGATCGCCGTGCTGAAATCGGACGCGTCCTGGTCCGTATACGAGGGGCTCATCGGCATCACCACCGCCGTCTCCAGGAAATTCTCCCCGCCCGGCAGCGACATCGAGCCATAGTCCATTTCCGCAGCCTTTTCCCCGGCATAGGAGAAATCAGCCGTTCCATAGGCGCGCTGCTGTGCCATCACCGGGTACTTGTAGACTGGATAGACCATGTAGGGAGAATTGGCCGGCACGCCTTCCGCCTGCAATGCCGCCGCGAACTGTTCTGCCGTCGCACCCATAACCGACGCATCGACATGAAATCCGTATACCCAGTACGAGTGCGTGGCCTCCGGCAGGACCGGCTGCAATGAAAGGCCCGCCTCGCCGTCGACAACCTCATTCAAGTGGTTGGCGACCCACTGCTTGCGGCGCACCGCGTCCGTCACCTTCTTGAGTTGGGCAACCCCGACCGCCCCCTGAAGGTCGGTCATGCGATAGTTAGGGGCCAGATAGTAGTGCTCGTAGACCGGGCTGCGGGGATTGCCTTTGTCCGCAAACCATTTCAGCCGTTCGGCCAAATCGTCCCGGTTGCTGATGACCATGCCGCCGTCGCCGGTGGTCATGTGCTTGCCGCCAAAACTGTAGCAGCCAAAGTCGCCCCACGTACCGACCGGCCTGCCGCCGTATTCAGCCAGCTGAGCCTGCGCGCAGTCCTCGATCAAAAAGAGGTCATACTTGCGCGCCAGTTCGACATAGGCCTCCATCGGTGCAGGATTGCCAAAGAGATGTACGACGATGATCGCCTTGGTGCGTTCAGTAATCTTGGATTCCACATCCTCGATATCGAGGTTGCCTGTCCGGGGATCGACGTCCGCGAATACGGGCACCGCATTCTGGTACAGAATACCGATGATCGTGCCCATATCTGTGATGCTCGTTGTAATGATCTCATCACCCGGATTGGGGTCAATTGTGCCGACCGCCGTATGCACCGCGGCCGTGCCCGACGTCACCGCCTGGGCATACTTGACGCCGTTCATCTCGGCGAAGTCCCGCTCAAACTGGTCGACCTTGTTGCCGCTCAGCCGGTTCAGCTTCCCGGAGCGGATCACCTCGATCAGTTCGTTTATCTCCTCGTCGCCCATATCCCACTGGGGGCCAAACGATCCGCTCCGTACAGGAGGCGAGTCGCGTTCGATTGCAATGGCCATTTCAGAAATCTCCTTGTAAAGTTTCGGCCGCGTATTCCTGCAAGTTCTGAACTTCGCGAACCGTCTTGGCAAATGGTGTCCACTGAGCGCGTCTGTCTGACACTGTGTCAGTCCAGCCGGAAGATGCGTCTGGCGTTTTCCCGGAAAATCAGGTCGGCCTCGCGCTGAGTCTGTATCGCGTCGGCATAAGCCCCGTACTCAAACCACGGCGCAAAGAGCGGTTGGTCGGTGCCGAACAAGATCCGTTCCGGCCCCAGAATGTCCATCGATCGGCGGATGACGCCCGCGTTGATGCCGCTGCTGCAGAACTCAAAGTACACATTCGGCAGATCGACGACCTGCCGCGCACCCTCTGCATCATCCCCATGGGCCTTGATGATCACAAGGTCCGGATTGCGCTCAGCCGCCGACCGCACACCTGGATAGGGTGAACCGCCTTCATCCATGTGAATCTTGGTAGGCCGGCCAAACCGCGCGATTTCGTCCAACAGGTCCTGCATCCGTTTGGTCGCCATGTTGCCGCCAAAGGGACAGTAAAGCTTTACCCCCACGAATCTGGGATCCTGAAAATAAAGCTCCATCTGCTCAACCGAACCGGCCAGGTCGCGAGGGTCTATTGCGATGTAACCCCGCAGATTGGGATACTGGTCGAGAAAGGCCTGCGTGTCGGCGTTGCCCTCGCGCATGTCATAGTTGATCGCGTTGTAAGATGAAACAAATGTGTACTGGATATTGCACCGCTCCGTCATCTCCGGTACATTCGTCTCGAATCGCGTGTTGAACGGCTCCGCGCAGTGGAAGCCGGACACGTGAGCGTGGATGTCGATGATCGGCTCATCCGGCAGGTCCGCCTCGGCCTTGATCATTAGCGGGTCCGCGGGCAGTTCTTCTATGTCCATATCGAGTAACCGCAAGGCGTTGCCCCCGAGGATCGCCTGCTTCTGTTCATCCGAAATCTTCGCCATGAAGATCTGGTTGCGCAGAGACCGTATCGAATACTTGGGCGAGTTGCTGCCATAGAGCAGCCTGTCGCCGATGCCCGCCTCCACCATCACCTCAATACCGTCCGCCAGACACAGCCAGCGAATCGCGGCAAAAACGTTCTGGTATACCTGCATTACCGTGATCAACTCACCCATATGGGCATAGCTGACCTCGTTCATGACCACCTGTACATCACAACGGTGGCAGACCTCCGCCACCTTCCGGATCCAGCTCAACGCCTGGTCCGCTCCTTTGAAATCAACAATGATCGGCAGCCCAGCCTCGCCGACCGCCTCAACCATATGCTCGAAGACCAGCGTCTCGGGGCTCCAATTCTGCGGCCCCGGCGCGAAGCGGATCGCTACACAACCCCCATCCACACAAGCCTGCAGATCGTCCCGCCAATTGAGGAAATACCGGGGATCGAGCGTGCCCACGCCCAGGAGCCGTGGATGCTGAGCCGTGATTTCGAGCGTCTCAGCCACGGCTTCCGGGTTGACCTGGTTGACCAATCCCCGCCGCGAAGTCGTCAGCGTCAGCGTCGTGTCGTGCTCCTCAGTCTGACGAAGCAGCGCCTCCAGCGTTGTATCCGGCTCGGGGATCGGATTCACACTGAATTCAGAAATAAAGTCGATAGCGTACATGGTTGGTCCTTTCAACCGAACTGGTTTGAGGCATGACTCCCGCGACCGCTGTCCCTGCCGGCCACTTGCCTCAGGAAATACTGCAAGATGTACTGCTACAGCCTGCTCTCTTCAATTGCCTTCTCGAACGCTGACACGAGTCCATCGATATGCTCGTTCTCCATCGGCAGCGAGAGCGCATTCATCGACAGCCCCTGACTCAGAAAGTAACCATGGTTGAGGAGAGAAAGGAATACGCGGTGAGCCATTTCACCGTCGTTGCCGGCCAGGCTTCGGTAATCGACCAGCGGCCCTTCGGTGAAGTAGACGCTGAACAGAGAACCCAGCACCACCGACTGCAGAGGAGTACTTATTCGCGCGCTGAGGTCCTCCAGTCCCGTGCGCAGCCGATCCCCCAACCCGTTTAGATGCTCGAAGGCGTCCGGCGTCAACTGCTGTAATGTGGCAAGACCGGCCGCCATCACCACCGCATGGGCGCTGAAAGTACCGCTCTGAAAGAAGCCCGTGGGTTCGCCGCTGCTGTCGAACAGATCCATGATGTCCGCGCGGCCGCCAAACGCGCCGACCGGGAACCCGCCCCCGACCAACTTGCCGAACGTCGTCAGGTCCGGGCTGATGCCGTAGTGCTCCTGTGCCCCGCCGCGGGCGACACGAAATGCCACCACCTCGTCGAGAACCAGCAGCACGTCGTTTTCCTCGGTCACTCGGCGCACAGCCTGTACATACTCCTTGCGCACCGGCAGGATACCTGTCTTGGGGTCGAGAATCACACATGCCAGATCGTCGCGGTGACGGCGAACCAGCCTCTCCAACGCTTCCTCGTTGTTGAAGGGCAAGACGATCACCTCAGAGGGGGCATTGGGAGACATTCCGCCCGCGGTCGGCACGGAAAATGGTTCGTCGGCAGGCCCTGCCTTGTCCACCGCCGGAGCTACGCTCACCTCAACCAGGTCATGGCTGCCGTGGTACCCGCCCTCCATCTTGGCAATCTTTGTACGGCCGCTGAACCCTCGCGCCAGGCGAATCGCATGCAAGGATGCCTCCGTTCCGGAGTTGCAAAAGCGGACCTTTTCCAGCGACGCCACGCGGCTGCACATCTCCTCTGCCAGCGCCCCTTCTGCACCGGTCGGCGCGCCTAGGGCGATGCCTCTGGTGAGTTGTGCCTCGACCGCCGCATGTACCGCGGAATTGTTGTGTCCCAGGATCTGACCGGTATGGTGGTTGGCAAAATCGACCCGCCGCCTTTCGTCTATGTCATAGAGATAGCAGCCTTCGCCCCGTTGCATGGTAATCGGATAGGGCGAGTAGAAATAGGCTCCCTTCGCCCCGCCGGGCATCGACTTGCGGTCCCTTTCGAACTGCTCGCGTGAGCTGGGCGTTTCTGAGGCGTAGGTTGTCTCTACGGCAGTCGCTGTCTGACCCATTGTGAGTTCCTCGCAGTTGTACCAAAGTTTCTTCGGCAATTCAATGACTGAGTTGCGTTAAAGGACAGCTTCCTATATCCAGCTCAGAATTTCAAATGGGATTACTCGAACCAATAGCTGTAAATCTCCGCATTCGTCAGACTGATGCGCAGCCGGACCGGACCGTTGGCGGGGTCAGGCATCCGGCTGTTCTCCCCCCAGACTACCGGCTGCCGGACACTATCTTCATTCAGGCTACTCGCGTCCTCAACACCGTAACCGGGCACAGGCCGGCTGTCGACATCCAGTAGTTCAACTGTGACCGCACCATCGTCCGCCGCCGCGTTGAGATAGAGCTGATCCCCCTCCCAGCTGAAAGGCTCGGTTACCAAAGAACCAGCCTCCCCGCCGGCACTGAGCGAGACAAACCCGTCCCGCCGCAAGACAGCGAGACAGATGGCCGCGTGGTCCGGGTCCCAATTTGGTGGAGGTCGCCGGAATTTGACGCCTGTGTAGTAGAACCAGAGCTCGTCATCGCGGCGCACCGGCGAGGAAGGACCCAGCATCTGCAGCGTGTCGTAGGCGCCTCCCCCCAACGGCGAAGAATCGATAAATGGCTGGCGGTTTCCTTGCCGCTCCCAAGTGTACATGTCACGGCTGCTGGCCAGCTGCACATGATGGAAGCCGTCGTGATTGCGGCCGTCGACGGAACGTCCAACGTGGTGGAACATGGAGGCAAACCCGATGTAACGGCTCTCGTAACGCGAAATGCTGAAATTGTAGACGTCCACACCGTGCTCCTCCGGGTGGTTGACCACAGTCTGTTGCAGAGCGGGATTGGCTAGACGCAGCGCGATCACCTCCCGCGCCAGCTCCTGGTCTTCGTCATCCGCCTGAAATACCAACTCCGGTTCGCTCCACTCGTCGAAGTCCAGGCTGGTCGTTACGGCGTGCGAGCGGCCCCACTTTCCACGTACTTTGACCGTAGCGATGTAACGGTGATCTGCGGCGTCAAAACTGAAATTGGGTTCATCGCCGGACAGGATGGCCGGCGCCTCGTGCTTCTTCCAGTTGATCCCGTCCGGGGATACACCAAAGATGATCGAAAGATCGGGCTCCATGATGAAGCTGATCGCCTTGAAGCGGCGGTTCGGGTCGGGATCGCTGGCGTCATAGATCACACCCAGCACTTCTGAAGTGCGCGTCTCGTCCAGTGGGATGGCGACGTGGTTGTTGTCACGTGATCCCTGGTATTCCAGTTGGCCTATGCTGGGCTGGTACCAGTGCAGCCCGTCGCGGCTCTCGTGGTAGGAGGAACGGCCCTGGTTCCAGTCCAGTTTTGCCCCGATCGTCCAAAACTTCCACAGCTTCGCCTCGGCATCCCATACCGGGGCAGTCCGCGTCTGGGGCCGGTAGGCGGGACCGCCGTCAGAGTCTGCCAGCAGCTGCATGTGCGGGTCCGAACGGATGACCGCGCCCTTTTTCTCAGGCTGGTGCAGGGTTCTTTCCAGTCTGTCGATTCGGTCAATGTCGTCGTCGTCGAAGAATAGCTGCCTCTCCATACGTGCGAATTTGCGATTCGAATCAGATGCCATTTTGCTCTCCCTCTATTCGAGCCAGTAACTGTAAAGACGCGCTTTTCTTAACCGGATTCGCAACTGTACTGGGCACTTGCTGTCAGCGGGCATGAATTCCCTGCCGCGCCACTCCACCGGTTGTCGAACGCCGTCCGCGGCCAGAGGAATGGAATCGCCCTGCTCGTACCCTTCCAATGGCTGGCCTTCTGAACTGATAAGCTCGCATCGAATCTCGCCCTTATCGGCCTCTGCGTTCAGATAGAGCCGCTCCCCTTCCCAGCGAAAAGGCGCTGTCGTGACGGAGCCTTCGAATTCATCTGCATCCAGCGAGACAAAGCCATCCCGCCGCAGGGTCGCCAGACATATGGCCGCCCTCTCGGGACCGGCCTTGGGCGGCTGCCAGCGATGCCGGATGCCGGAGTAGTAGAACCAGAGCTGGTCTTCGCGGACCACGGGGCAGGAGGGACCCAGAATCTGCATCGTGTCATAGGCGCCGCTGCCAAGAGGCGACGGACCGATGAAGGGCGCGCGTTCCCCGAGCCGCCGCCAGCTGCGCATATCCCGGCTGCTCGCCATTTGGACGTGATGGAAGCCGTCGTGATTGCGGTCATTCCAGGCCCGCCCCGTGTGGTAAAACATGGAGGCGAAGCCGATGTAACGACTCTCGTAGCGGGAGATTGCGAAGTTGTAGACGTCTACTGCGTGTTCTTCCGGGTGGTTGAAGACTGGCTGTTGCAGCGTTGGGTCGGCCAGTCGCTCGGCGATAATCCGCCGCGCCTGCTCCTGGTCCTCTTCATCCGCATGGAAGACCATCTCCGGTTCGCTCCAGGACGAAAAGTCTTCGCTAACGGTCAAGGCATGGGAACGACCGAACGGCCCCGGAACCTTAACCGTAGCGATGTAGAGACGTTCTCTTTCATCGAGACTGAAATTCGGCTCGTCGCCCGAGGCAATCGGGGGAATGTCCACTCGCGTCCAGCGGATTCCGTCCGGCGAAGTGGCGAAGAGGACCGCCAGCTCCGGCGCCATCGTGAAGCTCAACGCCTTGTACCGACGGCTCGGATCCGGGTCACTTTGGTCGTAGACCGCCCCAAGGATTTCGGCCGTGCATCCATCCCCCATCGGAATGTAGACGAGATTGTTCTCACGCGTCCCCAGGTACTCCACCTCCCTCAAAATGGGCTGGTACCAGTGGAGCCCGTCCCGGCTTTCATGGTAGCCCGACAGGCCGGCGATGCCGTGCAGCTCCTCTGGCGTAATGCAGATTGTCCACAGTTTCCACACCCGCTCTTCCGGATCCCAAACCGGCGCGCTTCGGATCTCAGGGTTTCCCCCCAGGGCGGCCTCGCGCCGGATGACAGCCCCACGCTTCTGAGGCTCATGGAATACGCGACGTAGTCCGTCCACGCGCGCGACATCGTCTCCATCCAGGAAGAGCTGCCTTTCTCCCGCTGGAAACTGCCTGTCTTTATCGCTGGTCATCGCTCAATTCCATGCGGGACTATGTCAATTTTCAAGAGGGAGTAATGGTCTGATGTGCGAGTCCATCGAATAGGCAGACCGGTTCGGGGCGGGGTTAGTCCAGATGCTGGCGTGGGTCGAATGCGTCGCGTAAGGCGTCCCCGAAAAAGTTCATCGACAAGACCGCGAAAGCGATCGCCGTCGCCGAAGGTAGCCAGCGCCAGGGCATGTTCTCCAATATCGGAAGTTGCAGGGCGGTCGTCAAGGTCTGGCCCCAGCTTGGCGTCGGCTGCTGGACGCCCAGACCGAGAAAACTCAGACTCGACTCTGTCAGGATAGCGCCAGCCAGACCCAATGTGGCGGCCACGACCACTGGACCGACAACGTTGGGCAGAATGTGACGGAAGATGATTCGCCGGGTCGGGACACCGACCGCAACAGCGGCGATAACGAAGTCCTGGCCGCGCAGGCTGAGAAACTGGCCGCGTATCAGGCGCGTCATGCCGGGCCAGCCAAAGATGCCGATGATCACCATGATGTTGAAGATATTGGGGGGCAGCACCGCGGCCACTGTAATGATCAGAAGAAAGGTGGGGAAACACATAATGATGTCGGTGAAGCGCATGATGACGTTGTCGACGTGGCCGCCGGCATAGCCCGAGACGCTGCCAAGAATGAGAGCAATCGAAGTATAGATGCCCACTGCCACAAGCCCGACCGAGAGCGAGACGCGGGCGCCGAATACCAAGCGGGCCCAAACGTCCCGGCCAATCGCGTCCGTTCCGAGGATGTGCTCGGCGCTGGGCGGCTTATTCTTCATCTTCAGATCCATGGTCGCCGGGTCGATGCCCGCCAGGATCGGCGCGAAGACCGCGGCGATCACCAGGAGCGACAGCATGATAAGGCCGACCATGCCCAGTTTGTGCCTGAACAGCCGGCGCCAGAATCGCTGCTGTACCGAGTCCCTGCGGGGCGCGTCCAGCGTATCAGAAAGTTCAGAAACGGACATCGCCCAACCTCTCCAATTTGGACCGCGCCTGTCCGGGACAATGACGATAGAGTAGATGGGATAACATAGGATTCTCAGCTATTCCGCGCACTGCGGCTGAATCTCTTCTTATTCGTAGCGAATGCGCGGATCGGCGAACGCATACGTGATGTCGGCAAGCAGGTTGCTCAGCAGGACGACGAGCGCGACCATGAAATTCACGCCCATGATGACCGGATAGTCGCGTGAATAGATCGCAGTCAGGCTGTATGTTCCCATTCCCGGCCAGGCAAAAATATGCTCAATGATGACAGTGCCGCCAATAAGAAAAGGTATGTCCAGGCTAATTATCGTTATCAGGGGTATGAGCGCGTTGCGCAGAGCGTGCCCCAGCAGAACAGCCTTCTCAGCGAGCCCCTTGGCGCGCGCGACCGTGATGTAATCCTGGCGGATAACGTCGAGCAGGCTGCTGCGCGAGTAGCGCATGAAGCCAGCCATGCTTCCCAAACCCAGCACCAGTGCCGGCAGGAACATGTGGTGAACGCGCGTCAAAATCGACGCCTCTTCGCCATAGTTTGTAATACCAGAGGTAGGGAAAAGACTTATCTTCAATGAGAACAGAAAGATCGCCCCGATCGCAAAAACAAAGCCGGGTGTGGATATCCAGATGAAGCCAAGCAGCGTGAGCGTCTGGTCCACCCAAGTGTACTGCTTTACCGCGGAAAGAATCCCAAGGGCCGCGCCAAAGGCGATGCCAAACAGTAGTGAAGTCGCGGTGAGCTGAAGGGTAGCCGGCATCCGCTGCAGGATTTCGTCCCGCACCGGCGCCCCCGATATGAGCGATTTCCCCATATTGCCCTTCGCCAGCTCACGCAACCAGATCAAGTAGCGTATATGGGGTGGTTTATTGAGCCCGTAGTTCTCGCGCATCGACTCCAACTGTTCCTCTGTGTAGTTGACAATCGCCAGAGGCGGAATTAATGCGTCGACAAAGTCGCCCGGCATCAGTTCGGTGAATATGAAAGTCACCATTGTCAGTCCCAGGAGGATGGGTGCTGAGATCGCCAGGCGGCGCAGAATGTAGGTTCGCAAAGCTATGCTCTCACAAACGGAGGAAAGAAAGAGAGAAGTAGAGAGGAGGGGAAATGCCTCTCTACTCTTCTCTTGCTCTCTATGAACACGTTAACCCGACACAGACCAGTTTACCGCGTTGGCGAAGCCGTTGCTCCACGGATAGTAGCGGTTCCAGAGGGCGTCCTCGTTAAAGCCTTGTACCCGCTTGTTGACCGCCACCGGGCCGATAAACTGCAGGAACGGCATCATCGGCAGTTCATCATTCAAACGCCGCTGGATCTGCTCGTGAATCGCCATCCGCTCCTCCACATCGACCGTGGTCGCCGTCTGATTGAAGAGGGCTTGGGCATCGGGATCGCCCCAAGGCGTGCGGCAGCGCTCCGCATCGGTGAAGAAGGAGTTGTACTGCTCGGGGAAGGAGAAGCCCCAACCCTGATAGTACATCTCAAATTCACAGGCGCTCTGTGTCTCGACTGCCGAAGTGCCTTCCAGGTACTGGAGCTGCGTCTCAACACCGACAGCGGCCAGGTTCTGCTGGACGGCGGCCATAATGTCCTGATGGAGAGCGTCGCTGTAGTACCAGTTAACGCGCAGTACGTTGCTCGGGTCCCAGGTGCCGTCGGCTTCGGCCGCGGCAAGCAGCTCCTTGGCCTTTTCGGGATTGTACTCGTACTGGTTGAGGCCGTCAGCCAGCCATGGACGCATCTCCATGTAGGAGTTGTAAGGTGTGCAGAGGCCGGAGTATAGGCCCTCGCAGATTCCCTCGCGGTCAATGGCGTAGGCCAGGGCCTGGCGCACGCGCTTGTCGGCAAGGACTGGTGACTCGTAGTTCAGCAGGAAGACGCGAATGTAGTTACGGTTGACCAGGTGGACGTCCACATTGTCCAGTTCCAGGGACTGCTCGTAGAAGTCCTGCGGGACGTTCCATACATCCAGTTCGCCCTTCTGCAAAGCAATGAACTGGGTGTCGGCCGCACCGAAGTTCTTGAAGATTATGCGCTCAAGTTTGGGCGTACCGCCGTAGTAATCGTCATTGCGAACCAGCTCAACGAACTGGTCCCGCTCTGCGCGGACGAACTTGAAGGGACCGGAGCCGATGTTCAGCTCGGGTGTGTACCAGGCCGGAGCGTGGTGCTCTACAATGTCTTCGGGCGCCACAGAGTTGAAGATGTGCGCCGGCAGTATCTGAAGGTCCGTCGTCGCTGAAAGATGCCAACCGACGTTGGTCTCCTCCAGCTCAAAGACGACTGTGAAGTCGTCCGGCGCGTAGGCGCCCGGCAGCTCATCAGATACGCCATCATAAAAGTCCTGCCCACCCTTGAGAGCGCTGATCCAGCGCCGGGGATTGATGTTAGTGGCCTGGGTCAAGATGAACCGGACCGTTTCCACCACATCGTTCGCCGTGACCGGCTCTCCGTCATGCCACCTGGCGTCCTCGCGCAGTTTGAACGTGTACACGGTGGCGTCGTCGGAAATGTCCCACTCCGTTGCCAGGTTCGGGTGCGTGTCGTTGTTGCGGTCGAGGTCAAACAGGCGGCTGTGGGTCAGCATGGCCGGTGTGTTACTGCTGTAGCCGTACTGGTAGGTCGGCCGGAAGGGGCTGAAAGTCCCCCAAGGCGAACCTGTGGAAAACGTCATCGTTCCGCCGTCCATAGCGGCAGCTTCTTCGGCCGGCGCCTCGGCCTCAGCCATCGCAGCGGGTTCATCGCTCGGCACGGCGGCCGGCACGCAGGCGGTCAGCATGACGCCGGCGGCAGTCGTCGCTGAAACGCTCAGGAAATCACGGCGCGAAAGTCTCGACTTTTTCATGGTTTTGACTCCATCTGGTTCTTGAAGCTTGAATGAGAGGTGGTTCTGTCAGTAGACAATGAGCACAGTGTCCTGCCTTGGGAGTGCGTCAGTCCCCGTATTCATTACTCGCGTCTTCTTCCTCCTTCCTTCACTTTTGTGCGATCTTCGAATTCGTTGCCATGTTTTTGCCGCACAGAGAGGTTGGATGTCCTGTCTCGGCCACAGCTTCATTCGAGTTGACTGGCGTAACGTTCGCCTGGGTGAAAGTCTGGTTCCGGGGCGCCAAGCAATCACAGACCGCTTACGACCTCTGTGTTTCGTTCTTGACCCACTTCGCAGGATTGAAGTAGGTTGGACTGCCCGCGCGTAAATTTTTCCCGGAGAGGCTCGAACTGGGAACGCTCAATCCTGCCGAATGTGGCCGCAGTTTAGCACGGAGAACAGGTCGTGTCAATGATCCCCCGCCCGCTCCGCGGGCCCGGGCTTTCTGTGGCGTCTACTCAACAGAGGCTATGGATCGCTGAAGTCAATCCGCACCTCTCCCAACCTGATTTCACCCGATGGAAGATAACTTCTGTCCACCCCGTAGTCCACTTCTGCGCGTCGAGCGTGTGGACCGCCCTGTTGCGGACTCAATGGTACGATTTTCAGCGGATGCAACAGGAGAATGATGTCGACATTGACATCCCGCAGCACTTCGTCAATATCGCCCCAATCGTACACTTCATGGAGGTCGTGGCGGGCGCCCAGGCAGAGCCACTGCTCCGGGTCCGGCGTCAACGTTATCGTCTGCTCCGACCACTCCGGCGTCACCTCAAAGGACTGCGAAGTCAGCACAAAGTTGATTGCCTTGTCCCCCACCCGCGACTGGCAGTGCAGCCTCAGTTCAGCGCCCTGCAGGTCGACATTGCCTTTCAGCCGTAGGGTAAGTCGGGCATTGCGGAAATCGCGCGGGTAGCCGCCATCGATAAACCGGTTCCCGCCCAGGAGTGGCGCATAACTATCGCCGGGGCTGTCCTGGTGGGCCGTATACAGAATGAACAGGAGATGAAGATAGCCTCCTCCGGGCGGAGCGTGGTTGGAATCGATACCCCAAGGGCTGCGAGACACCAACGCCCCGTCTTCGATGACGGCCTGCGCGGGCTGGCCAGGCCCTAACCAGGCTATCCAGCCACCTGCTCCATCTTCGAATGTCTCGCGGTAGGTTACGTTATTCAACTTTCCCTGTCCCTCAAAGCCTACGTGGCAATACAAACGGAACGGCCCGATTCTGAAGACTCTTTGGCCGCCTCAATGATCTCCAGCATATGCACCGAGTCCTCAATCGGCGCCGGCGCCGGCGCGCCGCTCTGCGCAGCGTCAAAGAAGTCGCGGAACAGCTCTTCCGCCATGACGCCCCCGTAAACCGGCGAATGAGGAATTGTAAAGCGCTCCTTGCGCACGCCGCCCGTATTCCAGCCGCGCGCTTCACTGAATAGCGAGTAGGTTGCAGTATGCTCGACTTCGCTGCCTCCTGACGTTTCCTCCTGTGGTTCAAGATACGGCAGGATTGCGAATCCTTCAGTCCCGCGCATGCCTATGTAAAAGTCGTATGTGGCTCTCCCGCCCAGCAGGTGGTAGCCGGCTTGAAAGGTACCCATGCGGCCGCTCTCAAACTTCAGAATCAGGAACCCAGTATCCTCTACTGCGACTTTCTCCGGGTTGAGGTTACCCACCATGGCCATTACCTCGACCACTCTCTCCTCCATCAAATAGAGGACAAGATCGAGACAGTGACAGCCGAGCCAGGAGAGGATTCCGTGTCCGGCCTTCTTCGGATCGAATGAATAGGAAGAGGTGTCACGGTACTGCAGCAAGCCGTTCAGCATCTTGCCCTCGATGGTCATTACATCGCCGAGGGCGCCTTTGGCCAGGGCGCGCTTGAGGCTCAGCGTCATCGGGTGATAGCGCCACTGAAGCATGGCCCCGGCCGTGAGGCCTTTTCGTCGAGCGAGCTCGGCGACCCTTTTCAAGTCGTCAGACCGGGTGGAGGCGGGCTTATCGTAAAGGACCGGCAGGCCGGCGCTTACGACCTTTTCCATAATCGGAGGCGCGTGATCGGGTCGCGCGCACATGATCACTGCGTCCAAGTCTGTTCGTTCCAACAGCGCATCGACACTGGTATACTTGCCGGCCACCCGTGCCGACTCACCGGCCAGGTCCTCAACGTCAACCAGGTCCGTGGCCGCGCAGACGTGAATCGACCCAACCTCCTCCAACTGTTCCAGAACGCTCACGTGACCGAGTTCATGGCCGTGAGAGGAAATCGCGCCCACGACCAGCTTTCTATCTCTTGACATCGTCCTTCACCTTATTCGCGTGGAAGCGGCAACTCGATCTTTGCGCTGCCCTTGGTCTGGGAAATCAAAGCTGCCAGCATAATCTCCAGCGACTCCCTGCCCCTGTAGGGAGGTGAACTGCTGGGGGCGTCATGCAACACCATGTTGGCCATCTCCTGGACCGCCGGAATCAGGTTGGCGCCAAAAGGATCGATATAGCTCCTCCCAGGCGGCGGCGGCACCTGAATTGGCGTGCCTTCCTTCTCTTCCGTCTTCCAGGCCGTACAGTGCTTGTCGGTGAGCCAGTACCTTCCGTTCGGGCCCTGCAGGTCATACTCAAACATTTGAGGCGTCAGCTTGGCGCTGTTGACGATTCCCCGCACGCCATTCGCGAACTCAATGATAATCGTCGACCCCGGATCATACTGCGGGTCCTTGCCGCCTTTGCCGTCGTAGACGGGGCCGTAGTCCTCAAAGCCCTGTTCGTGCGCCGCGATCACCCAGACCGGCGAAGCGTTGGCGAAGAAGCAAACGCCATCGATCAGGTGCGTGCCATTGCGAAAAAGCATTGAGCGGCGACCGCCCATGTGGGCCACGATCCGTGTCAGCCCTCCGATCTCGCCGTCCCATACCGCTTTCTTGACGCCTTGATATGAAGGTATCCAGCTGCGCGTGTGGTCCACCGACATCTTCGTTCCGTTGGCTTCGATCGTTTCGATAATACGGTCGGCGTCCTTTATCGTTGTCGTCAGTGGCTTCTCGCAAATCACGCCGCGGACGCCGGCATTCGAGGCATCACAGACCGGGTCTGTGTGCAGGTGGTCCGGTGTCGCCACGCTGACAACGTCCAGCCGTTCTTTTTCCAGCATTTCATGGTAGTCGGTGTACTGCTTAATGCTGCCAGGAGGAAGTTCTGCCCGCTCAAAGAAGCGCGGAAATACTTCTGGATTGAGGTCACAGATGGCCACCAACTCATACTCTGGAGCACGTGCATAAGCATAACCGTGGGAACCGCCAAGTCCCCCTCCAATTACGGCCGCGCGCAGCTTTTCTTCTGACATGTTAACTCCTTGTCGTACTGTGATTTTGCTTGTCTTTGGGGTTCTCTTGGCCTTGAAATCCGGGAGAACAGCAACTATCGGAGTTTAGACAGTCTTAACGCTGCAGCCCGGCCTCCTGCAAGAAGCAGTGCTCAGAGTTGGCGCCGGTCAAATCGAGCGCTTCGATCTTGGATTGAGCGCGTCGTTGAGGCCGTCGCCAAGGAAATTGATGCCCAGCGTTACGAATGCCAGGGTCAATGCCGGCACAGCCACCAGCCAGGGGCGGTAGGACCAGCTGCCGATGTTGGAGGCGATCATGTTGCCCCAACTGGCCTGGGGCGGTTGAACGCCAATGCCCAGGTAGCTGAGCGAAGATTCGAGCACCATGGCGCTGGAGAAGCTGAATGTCAAAGTGACAATGACCGGCCCGATGGCATTAGGCAATAGGTGGCGCAGCGCGATCTTCAGTTCCGAGACGCCAACGGACTTGGCCGCTTCAATGTACTGTTCCTCGCGCAGAGAAAATATCTGACCCCGGATCAAGCGGGCGTAGCCGGGCCAAGAGACAAAGGCCAGCCCTCCAAAAACAACCAGAAGATCGAGCCAGGTGGTGTCTGCAAAGAGAGGGAAGCCACTCGCATCGTGAATGTTTTCGGCCCACGTTACAACAGGTTCTTTGATGGAAACGGCTATCAACGCCGCAAGAAGTAGGCCCGGAACGGACATGACAATGTCGATGAGCCGCCCGGTGATGTTGTCGGCCAGCGCGCCGCCGTAACCGGCTATGGCGCCAATGATGACGCCGATGATAACGCTGATAAAGGTGGTGAAGATCGCGACGAGCGTGGCGGTGCGGGCCCCCCACAGCACACGGCTGAAGAGGTCTCTGCCGATTTCATCGGTGCCGAGCCAGTGATCGGGGCTGGGCATTTTGGCTACGTTCAGCAAGTCCTGTTCGGTATAAGTGTAGGGAGCGATGTATGGACCGAATAGGGCGGCGATAAGCAGGAGTATGGTGATGACAAGCCCAATCACGGACAGACGATTGCCCAGCAGCCGTCCTACAGCGTCCTTCCAGAGAGACCGCGTCTGGAGAGCGCCTTCCTTTGCAATCTCTTCTCCCAAACTCGCGTTCGATTCCGTCTCTCTGCTCTCGCTCATCTACGAAGGTCCCGGGACTTTGGTATTGGACGGCGATCAGTGGAATATGAGCCGGCAGCTCGATGCAAAACGTACTACCACCTGCTACTCGATCTTTATACGGGGATCGAGGAACGGGTACACTAGGTCGACCGCTAGGTTCGTCAATATGATCATAATGGCGCTGACCATCGTAACGCCCATTATGACTGGGTAATCAAATCCCCGAAAACCGGCTTCAGCCACACCTCCGAATCCGGGAATGGCGAAGATGTTGTCCAGGAAAATACTGCCAACGATCAGACCCTCAGCCACGAAGCCCAAGGTGGTGACGACAGGGATAAGAGCGTTGCGCAGAATGTGGCGAATAATGATGCGCCACATCTCCAACCCTTTCATCTTGGCAGTGCGAACATAGTCCATTGAGAAGACTTCCAGCACGGCGGCTCGCGTCTGGCGCACTACGACAGGCAAGGGCCCCAGCGCCAGAATAAACACTGGCAAGATTACCTTGGTCTGGAAGAGGCCGTCCCAGCCGCGCGGCACCCTCATAATATCAAGTACAAGGACAAAGAGGACCAGAAGCAGCGGCGCCAGCACAAAGACCGGCACGGTTCGAAAGCCGAGCGTTCCTCCGACAATCGTATAGTCAATCCATGTATTCTGTTTAAGCGCGGCGATGCAGCCTAAAGGTATTCCCAAAATCGTGGTCACCACAGCCCCCGCCAGCCCCAATTGGAAGGAGATGGGAAAGGTTTTCACGATCATGCGCAGTACATTGCGTTGACCGTTGATGGAGATACCCAAATCCCCCTGTAACAACCGTCCAATCCAGCGGGTGAACTGGACCCAGTAGGTATCGTTCAAGCCGTACTGGTCCCGAATCTTTTCAATGACCTCTTCCTTGGCAAGCGTGTCGAGCGTCCCCTCAAACTGGGTCATCATCATCTCTACAGGATCGAACGGGCTGACCACGGTGAGTGTGAAAGTGATGAGGAGGACCGCGAAAAACGTCGGAACTGCTACGGCCAGGCGTTTCAGTGTGTAAACGAACATCTCAACCGTCCTTGGTAACGGTCCAGAGAGGAGAGCGAAAATGAATGAGGAGCGAGCCCTCCCGCTCCTCATTCTATGCTGAATGTCTAGTGCTCGGCTACGTAGATATCGAGCAGCGTGGACCAGTTATTGTCGACATTGGCGTCGAAGTTCTTGATGTATGGCTGCACGACATATTCGTACAGGTCCCAGATCATGGGCAGGAAATAGTAGTGGCCGAGCAGCCGCTTCTCTGCCGCGGAGACCTTTTCACAGTACTCAGCGCTGTTGGGGTCGAGGGTGGGAAGCTCGGCCATCATGGCGTCCAACTCATCATCCACCAAGGCGACATGATCGGGATTTGTGTAGTACTTCCAAAGACCTGTGATCATGGCTGCGGGATCGGGAATCGTCGCGCCCCAACTGTTGCGCTGCACGTTGACAAGGTCCGCCTCCTGGCCCCAGGCATCGCTCCAGCCCGGCCGGATCTCGACATCGGTGATGCCCAACACGTTCTTCCACTGCTCCGCCATAATCTCAGCGGTACGCAGGTAGTTGGGCGACTGGCCGCCGCTGGAGATGCGGATCTTGGGCAGGTCTTCAGGTCCGCCGTACTTCGAGGCCGCCAGCTCCTGCTTGGCCAGTTCAGGGTCGTATCCGAAGTCAGGCCAGTTGTCCGCTACGAAACAGGGCAACTCGGGCGTGATGTGTGTCTTCATCACGCGCTCGTCGCGCGAGCCTTCGTAGGCGGCGCTGATGGCCAGATCCCAGTCCACCGCGTGCAGCAGCGCCCGCCGCACGTTGATGTCATCCAAGGGTGGTTTGGATGTGTGTAGCGCAAAGTAGAAGTTCGTGGCATACGGGATCAGGACAAACAGCTCGGGGCTCTCGGCACGCAGAGGTTCGCGGATGTTTGTGAACCAGTGGGCGATGTCGGCCTCCCCATCCTGCCACATAATGTAGGTGATGTTCTCGTCGTTGGACCACTGGGCAACGATGCGTTCGATATACGGCTTCTTGTCTCCCCACCAGTTGGGATTCTGCACGATTTCATACTCGCGCTCATCCAGGTCCCAGACCTTGATCTGGAACGGGCCGTTGACGCGCGTATTGGCATCGGCAGCGAACTCGTCGGCGTTCACGTCCTCCATCTTGACGAAGCCGGTGTTGTAGTGGGCCATGCTGGCCATAAAGGTCGGGCTTGGCTCAGCAAGGGTAATTTGAAGAGTCTTGTCATCGATAGCGGTCAAGCCGGAAATCGTTTCCGCTTCACCGTCAATGACGGCCTGTGCGCCGTCAACCACGCCCAGCCGCAGGTAGGTCCAGCAGCTGATGCAGCTGGGGCTGAGCGCCCATGACCAGAAATCTATCGCCTCCTGCGCCACGACCGGGGAGCCGTCCGACCAGGTGGCATCGGGATTGATGTGGATCGTGTAGACTGAATTGTCGTCATTGACCTCCCAATCGGTCGCCAGCCAGGGATGCAGATCGTGGTTGCGGTCGCGCAGGAAGAACGGCATCCACATGTGGGAGATCCAAGGGCGGCCAAAACCGGATTCTGAGGCCGGGTTCAGACGGCTGAGATCACGGGTCACGTAGCGGATCACCTGCTCTTCAGCAGCGTCGTCCGGTAACGGCCTGCCTTCCATCGCCTCTCCCTCGTCCGCCATGGCCGCGCCGGAGTCAGCCGGGGCAGCCGGCGCCGCGCAGGCGCCTAGAACAACCGTAAGCAAGAGAAGCGCAGATATTGCGAATCGTAGATGCATTTGCCTCATGAGTGTTTCCCCTTATGAAGTTGGTGGAGCTTTGGTTGATTTCGCCCCCAGCGGGGGCAACGGTGGTTTGGACAGAAATGACTTGTGCAAGCCAACTGTCACTCTGACTTTCGCTTTCCCAAGAGTATGGGCGTGTTGAGCGTCAATCAGATTCGGCAACGGGTGATCGCCGGTGAAGATTCGCGCGGCTACGCGCGTACCAATATGGGCGGCCCGTGCGGACGCCGCAACTATGCCAAACTGTTGCCATTCTGTCAAGGTTGGGTAGCAGCCACGCGCCGCCAAATCAATGGCGCCGCCGAAGAGCTTCGCCCTGAGCCCAAGTCGATGCCAGGTAGGCGTCCGTATCCTGCGCCGAAAACCGATCCGGCGAGAATGAGGAGATGTCAACGCTTGGCGATCTGCCGGCCGCAAGCTCAGCCAGCAGCAGACCGGCCACCGGACTGTAGGCGAGCCCACCCGAATGGAAGGCGGCCCCCACGACCAGCCCAGGCAACTCCGGCAGAGTCCCTAGAATCGGCTCACTGTCTAGCGAGTAGGAGATCAGCCCGACCTGCTCTGTCTCCCAGCGGGTCGAAGCCAGTTTAGGAACAAGAGGCGTCAAATTCGTCGCCAGCACGCTGCGTACATTCTTTGGAGCCGAAAGCTCCGACATGCGAAACGCAAGATCATCTACGCGCTGCTCCTCTCTGTCTTCCGTCTCCCCTCCCGCCAGAATGCGAAAGTCTGTCGTACCCAGGCGCGCCGGACGAATATAGCCGCCGTAGGGGTTGGCGTTTATGACCGGAAACGCAACGCGTTCTTTCAGTTCCGATGAGACGTACCGCTGGTGGACAAAGGATTTGATCGGCAACCGCACACCGCAACGCTCCATGAACGTCACCGTCCAGGCGTGGACTGTGCAGATCACCGCATCAGCCTCCAATAGGCCCATCGCCGTCTGCACTCCGACGACGCGACCGTTATCGATCTGTAGGTCTTCGACCTGCGCGTTTTCGCGTAATTCCACTCCGAGATCCCGGCAGCGCCTGGCCAGCGCCGGCACGTACTCATGCGGCTCACTGTAGCCCCCCAGATTGTCGTGAAGGCCAACCAGGTCGGCTTCAGGCGTCAGATCGGGCCAGCGCCGTCGCATCTGCGCATCGTCGAGAATCTCGTAACCGAATCCCAACCTGTCATACATGGGAAGTAACTCTTCCCGCTCCCTCCAGGACGCAGGGTCGAAGAGATTCAGGCAACCGACGTCCTGGAACCGGTAGCCGTACTGTTCCAGGTCCGTGCTCAACTCCTGGTAAAGGCGCAGACTGATCATTCGTGCCAGAACGCCCGTCTCCGACCAAAGCAGTCCGGTAATGATGCCGCCGGCTCGACTGCTGGAACCATCGCCGACCAGACCCTTCTCCAACAGCGTGACCTTGCCGGACTGCATGCGCGCCAACTGGTAGGCGGCATTCAGTCCGATAGCCCCTCCGCCGATAACGATGTATCTAGGCATGATTTCGGCTCTGCCTTCCTCTTGCGGTTTGGTTTTGTGAGTTGTACCTAGCCAAGAACTGCGGGGACAGAGTATCATGCAATGACCCTCCAGCCAACCCAGCCAACTCCGTCCAGACAAGTCACTCCCCTATCAGTGCCGCTCAAATGTGACCCTGAGTGCATCCCAAAATGGGGGTGAACTCTCGCAATCCTCTGGCAGAGCCCTGACCAGAACCTGTCCGCGATCAACCCTGAGGCAGAGGAAACGGCAGTTCTCTCTCCTCACTCCTCTTCGCTCTCTCCTCGCTTTTTTGGGCGGTCGGGCCTATTCGGCCCTCCCTTGTGCGGGGGCGGAGCCCCCGCAACGCCCCCGGCCAACAACATGCCTCGTCGACCGGGTGTCGATATTGGTGACGGGTGCCCAATCGAAAGAGTTTCGCTAAACCACGTCCCGCCAGTCCCCGAGCCAATCTCGTTTAGACAAAACCGCGGTACTCTCTCCTCACTCCTCTCCACTCTCTCCTCGCCCTTGTGCCTGCCCTCGCACCCGCCCCAACTGACGGACGCCACCGTACGGCCAGGCCATCCGCCTGCACCGCGTCTCGCCAAAAGACGGAAAACAATTTCAGCCGCCGCTGGCACTGATTCCCTGCCAGACTGTTCCCACCCGATCTGGGAAGCACGCTGTGACCCCTCGCGAATTGTCAGGACGAGTCAGAATCCGTAAAATGAGATCTACCATTTCCTCTGCGAAAAAGACTGAAAGCCTGCAACCCTCGTCGGAATCGCAAAAGAGGTGAGAAATTGAGCGAGTTCATTGTTAGCTCTTCTAGAACCAGGGTCTGGAGAAGGCCGGAAGATCATCCTTTACTGAGGCAGACCGACACCGCGCACCCGGCGTTTCAGGGCAAACTGACGGAGAGGTTTCCGCCGTCGATCGCCGAAGGACTGCCCAAAGTCCTCAGCGAGAACTCCGAGGACGCCCGCACCTGGCACTACTTCAGTCCACTGCTCAATGACGAGCCGCAGAGGACCCGGGTACTGACCCAACTCATACGGCAGTCATTCTTTGGCGCGGTGCCGCCTCAGGTCTTTAAGGACATCCCGGCGGCAAAGCTGGAATTCTGGCCAAAGCTTCCCGCGCCCCCAAGCCGCCCGCAGGTGGAAGGGGATTCGGAACCGGACCTGCTGATTTCGCTGGGACAGAGCGCAGTAATACTCGTGGAGGCCAAGTGTCAATCGGGCGTCAGCGAGTTCACCACTTTCGACCGCAAACGCGATCAGTTGATTCGCCTGCTCGACGTTGGTTCCTGGTACCAACGCCAGCATGGGTATCAGTGCATTTGCCTTCTCGTCCTGCAATACGGCGACGCCCAAATCAACGCTGAAAAAATCGTCAGCCGTTATGCTGGCCAACCGGAGGCCATCCAGAAAGCGCTCCCCTATCGGGACGACCTGACCGAAGCGGACTTCAGCCGGCTGGCGGGCGCACTGGCCTTCGTTCGCTGGCCAGACCCTTTGTGGTGCTAGTGTCTGCGTTTGATTCACTCACCTGCACTCATTGCCTTTTGGTCAAGAGATGGAAGAGTGTTCTAGAAACCAATTGGCGAGGATGCGATGAATCGCACTCGATGGTGGGCTAGCCTCCACCTAAATCGCTCTTGCAAAAGGAACGATAGTGAATCAGAATGAACGAAGGGCGGCCATCCTTCAGGAGACAAGGCAGATGAATGAGGAACTAGCGAACCAAAACCGCATTTGGTCAATTAAGGAGATTGTCGAAAGACGGGGAATAGAGAAACTTTGCCATTTCACAAGAGTAGAAAATTTGTCCAGTATTTTGCGATTGGGTTTGTGGGGCCGAACCCAATTGGAGAGAAACGGAATTTCTTTCCTGCGCATTGACCAAAATCGATTTGATGGTCATCGGGAAGCAGTCTGCCTAACAATAAGTTTTCCAAATTACAGGCTGTTCTATGGGAAGAGAG
Source organism: Caldilineaceae bacterium (assembly GCA_965208965.1). Classification (GTDB taxonomy): domain Bacteria; phylum Chloroflexota; class Anaerolineae; order Caldilineales; family Caldilineaceae; genus Bin5. The sequence continues at coordinate 5,375,506 of OZ242384.1, read as the reverse complement.
AAGAGCATTTGAATCTGTTTAGAGTGGAACACAATCAGTGGGTAGTCCTGCTCCTTGAGGCGAGCCTTCTATATGAACTGGAGTGCGCGTTCTGTACAAACAACGCGGCGGACAACAGAGTGGCAAGAATCCCTATTGGGGACAGAATGAAACCAGAAGCACTCGAATCAATGTTCAGGGACTTTCCTAATTTCAGTCGAAACAGGCAATTGCCTATGAATTACCCCACGAGTCCTCAAGCGGAAGTCTTGGTCTTTGAGTCAGTCCCAGTTTCTTACGTGAAAGAAGTACACTTCTCCGACCTTCAAGGATGGGAGAGATGGTCAAATAGTAATTACACCGCCAGCAATGCGAGTTTCTATTACGATAGTGGATATTTCGAAAAGAGGACAATTCAGTAGGTTGGTCGCAGCGAATCCTCAGCACTCTACAGCATAGGTGAGAGCGTATGATTCTGTGACAGTTGTCGACTTTTCCATATGTGAGCAATTTCAATGGCACAACGTCCCGTTTTTGTCCCGACTGTAAATGGGCCCAATATGGTCTCAGCAGTGACTGTGGATTTCAAGTGGTTTCCAGGCTTTGCTAAGTCGCAAACTCAAAAGAACATTATGTCCTTGCACGAGGCAGCCGAAGAAATAGGAATCTCTCCGGTGCTAGAAGTTTCAAGAAGGTCCCTTTCGCCGCTGGGCTCTTCGTTGAGTGCTTTTGATCTCCTGCTGAGAGCTCCTGATGGTCAGGAAATAAGTGTGGAGTGCGCTTTTCAGGGGAGCAAAGTTTTTGAGAAAGGGGGTCCATATCATGACCTATATTCTGTATCGAGTCGGAACGCCAAGACCGACGACAGGTTGCGTAATTCAGGCGACGTAATTGCCTTCAATTATTTTGGAAGAGACTACCCTATTGAACCCCAGACGGCCTTCTACGATTGGCTTTATGTGACCGCCCTTTGCCGAAAGCAATCTAAACTGACGGATGCACTGAAAAAGTACCAAGGTTTTTCAGACATATTCTTTAATCCTAGACTCTCTATCAATTGCCAGGCGCGCGCGGTCGCTGGCTATGTTGCTTGGAAAAATATAGATGGAACAGACGATAGTAAGTTATGTGATTGGACAAGATTCTCAAGTATTTTTTACGGCGAGGAAAAACCTACCCAAGAGCTTATTTCGCCGGAAGACTCGGATTTACTAGAAGACAGCAGATGTTCTTGTCCCTAGAAGGAATGAGTTAAGAAACTTTCCTAACTTCTTAGTCCCAAATGGAATGAGAAAACTGAACGAAATGGATTTTCGCGTCGGACTTATCGGCTACGGCAGCTGGACCCGCATGGCCTACGTACCCGCCCTGCAACGAGACGGGCGCGCCCGCATTGTCTCCGCTGCCGCGCCAAGCGCGGCAACGCAGCAGCGCATCACCTCCGAACTCGGCCCGGAAGTCGCCGTCTTCTCAAATGCCGCAGATCTGTTGGAAGGCCCGCCCGTTGACGCCGTCTTCATCGCCGTCTCCGACGACGCGCACGAGGAAGCGCTGACCGCTGCGCTCGACGCTGGCGTGCCGATGTTCTATGAACCGCCCCTCTCCAACCGGCGCCAGCGTCTCCGCCCAATGGTGGACCGCCTGCTGAAGGCGCCCCAGGTAACCCACGCCGACCTCGAAATCGGCTTCATTCCCGTCTTCATCGAGGCAGCCAGGCGTGTGCGCGACGGGGTCATCGGGCAGGTCCATACCGCATCGGTGCGACTACAATCGAACTGGGGCGCGGACCCGGAAGCAGACCTGAGCACGCTCAACCACATCGCCCCCTGGTACGTGGATACCCTCAACCGCATCCTCGACGCAACGCCTTCGCGCGTCCTGATCCTTGAAGGCGAGGGGCTGCCGGGACGCGCCCAGCGGCAGTGCCAGGGACTCTACGACTATGGCGGTACGTGGGGTACCGTACAGGTCAATCTCGGCTGTGTCGTTGAACTGGAGACGACTGTCGAAGTGAACGGAGAGGACGGCGACCTGGTAGTCGATCTCTTCTCCGGCGAACTGCGCCAGCGCACACGCGGCCAGAGCGACTGGTCCGTCGAAATGATAGCTGAGTCGGAGCCGCGCGCCGGCTGGCCCGGCATGAACGAATGTGTCGCCTTGTTTCTCGACGCCGTCAACGGCGTGCCCCTGGCTGAAACTGCCTCTGAAGATAGCGACGTTGATGCTCTCAGAGAAAAGCTTGGGACCGGGCCGCTTCCCGCGGACGCAAAGTCCGTCGCACAACTCCATATGAGCGGCCTCGCCGCGGAGGCTTCCAAGGACTGTGGCGGCTGGGCAGAGGTCGAGGAGATCCATGCCTCGTAGTCGGTCTGCCCGACTTCGGATGCTTACCCCTACGCCGTCTGATGGACCGGGAAAACGTCAGACGCGATCCTCTCCATCTGATCCTGAATGCCGCCGGCCGTAGGGGTCGTATTGAAGTCGAACAGCATATGCTCGACCCCCGCTTCGTCATAGCGCCCGATGAGATCATTGATTTCGGACATCGACCCTCTGATCAACGAAACTTCCGGGTCCGCCTGATCACCCAGTTCAGCGCGGGCATGGAAAACGACTGTACGCGGCTCGCCGTTTGCCCAGGCCTTCATCTTGGCCACGCCGCCGGCGACCTCCTCCGGCGAGATCTGTATCGGATGCCAGCCAATTGCCTTCGTCGCCGCACGTCGGATAGCCGCGTCGCTCAGCCCGCCTATCGTGAACGGCGGGCCGCCTTCCTGCGCCGGTTTCGGCTCGAACGCGCTTTCCTCGAAGTTGATCCACTCACCCTGGAATGAGGGCTCGTCCTCGCTCCACAGGACCCTCATCACGTCCATCCACTCGTCCATCATGCGGCCGCGCTTACTGAAGTCAGTGCGCAAATAGCGGTACTCATCATCCATCCAGCCCACGCCGAGCCCCAGAATCAGGCGCCCGTCGCAATACTGGTCTACCGCGGCCGCCTGCTTGGCCGCCAGGATTGGGTCGCGCTGCGGCAGCACAAGTACAGTCGTGCCCAACGTGATCTTCTCCGTGATAGCCGCCACATATCCTAAAGTGACAAACGTCTCGATCATGCAGAAATCGCTGAAACGCTGATGTACAAGCACATGATCGGCGGCCCAACACGAATCGTAGCCAGACTGCTCTGCCGACTGTGCCACCTGATGGACCGACTGCGGCGATTTCGCCGGCCCGTGGCTGGGAAGAAAGACACCAAATTTCATCGTTATTCTCCTTATGTTCTTCTTGTGGAATTGAACTTACGGGTAGAGTTGGTCTATGAGGTATTGTCGCAGAATCCGCGGCGGCGCCGGTGGCTCAGAAGCTTCCAGGAACAGGGATCCCTGAAATAGCCAGCTCGTGTTCCGGCTTAAGCAGAAAAACTTGGGCGTCGCCGGTACGCCTCGCCTCGGCCAAGAGATAATCGAAGCAGGCAGTACGAACCTCTTCACATGCCGGATCGTAGAATCGGTTTTGCAACTCGTGTGGGTCATTCTCCAAATCGTACAGTTCGCACAGATCGGTCAGGTTCCAGACCAGCTTCCAGCGTCCGTCGGTCACCATGCGGGAGGAATAGTGACCCCACGGGTCCCCGTGATACTGCGCGTAATGCATACTGCGCGGCCACTCCGCCTCCCCCGCTGCCAGTGGCAGCAAAGACTGCCCGTGAAGGCTCCGCCCCGACAAACTGTCCTGCTCCGAACCCGTCATCAGGTGCAGACACGTGGCCGTCACGTCCATCAGGTGAACAAAAGAGCTGTTGCGTGATGCGCCGGCCGCCCCGGGCCTCTTCAGTAGCATGGGAATGCGATAGATTTCGTCATACATATAGGCGCCCTTATTTATCAGCCCATGCGATCCGGCCATGTCGCCATGGTCCGCAGTGAAGATTATGGCTGTATCTTCATAGAGGCCGAGCTCTTTGAGTGTTGATACGACCTCGCCCACCATCTCGTCGATCAACTCTATGTAAGAAAAGCAGCAGGCCAGCATCTCCTTAAGCTCCTGGTCCTGTTCCTCTGAAGAAAGACCGCCGGCATTGGACTCGTTCAAGAGGCGTATCTTCCTCTGGTTGATAGGTTTGCCCTCAAAAGAGTCATAGCGATTGGGCCACATTTCGATGTCAGCCGGGTCGTAGCGGATTCCCCACTCTTCCGGAACCATCCAGGGAAAGTGGGGACCCGGGAAGGAACAGGTAGCGAAAAAGGGCCTTGTCGTGTCACGACTGTGCAGAAACTCCTGTGTGTAGCGGGCCGCTGCCACGTCGGGAAACCCCTCCATCCCCACGTCCAGCGTGCCTGCCGTGCCGCGCCCCACGCTCTGAACAAGGGGGGCAATGCGCGTGTTTGGATGCCAGTGCGAACTGTCCAGAAAGACGGGTCCGCCTTCGTGCGGCTTGTCGTGCGTGTGATGGAACCGGGAGTCGAACAGGTCCTGCGCCGGACCGATGTGCCACTTGCCAAACCAGGCCGACTCGTAGTCGCCCGCGTCGCCGATCCAGTCCTGAAGCATCGTCATGTCCGGCCGCAGGTGTTCGCAGTAGGAATAATGCGGGGTGGAGTTGTTGAACATGTGATGACCGTGGGGGTAGAGGCCGGTGAGCAGGCTGGCGCGGGCAGGCGAACAGAGAGCCAGCGGTGTATAAGCCCGTTCGAACAGGCAGGAATCCCCGGCCAAGGCCGTGATGTTCGGCGTTCGCACCAGAGTCTCCTGGTAACAGGTCAACAGATCGATTCGCAACTGGTCGCAGAGAAAGATCAGTACGTTGGGTTTGGTAGCGCTGGCCATACAAATCGCCTTTCAAGCAATCATCGTGGAGTGAGCACAGGCGGCAACGAATGGAGCCCCGGCAACGGCATTGGAGCTGGCCCGATATTAGACTCGGAGCCCGTGCGTTCCCTGCGCTTCAATCTCGACTTGCGGCAGCAGCAGATGCAACTGCGCGTCATCCGTGCGTATCGCCTCGGCTGTCAGATAATCGAAGTACGTGGCGCGTACCTCTTCCAAGCCGGGATCGTAGAAGCGGTTTTGCAGCTCGTTGGGGTCGTTCTCCAGGTCGTACAGCTCGCAAAGATCGGTCAGGTTCCAGACCAATTTCCAGCGGCCGTCGGTCACCATCCGCGCCGAGTAGTGACCGTACCAGTCCCCGTGATACTGCGCGTAATGCACAACGCGCGGCCACTCCGCCACACCCTCGGCCAGCGGCAACAGAGACTGCCCGTGAAGGCTCCGACCTGACAAACTGTCCTGCTCCGAACCCGTCATCAGATGAAGACACGTGGCCGTCACGTCCATCAGGTGCACAAAAGAGCTGTTTCGCGATGCGCCTCCCGCCCCGGGTGTCTTGAGAAGCAAAGGGATGCGGTATGTTTCATCATACATGTAGGCGCCCTTATTCAACAGCCCATGAGATCCAGCCATGTCGCCATGGTCCGCAGCAAATATGATGGCTGTATCTTCGTAAATTCCAAGCTCCTTGAGAGTTGCTACGACTTCGCCCACCATCTCGTCAATCAGCTCCATGTAGGAGAAGCAGCAGGCCAGCATCTCCTTCAGCTCCCGGTCCTGCTCATCAGCGGAAAGATCACCGGCTTGTGCCTCGTTCAACAGGCGGATTTTCCTCTGGTTGATAGGTTTGCCCTCGAACGTGTCATAGCGATTGGGCCACATCTCAATGTCAGCCGGATCGTAGCGTATACCCCACTCCTCAGGAACCATCCAGGGAAAGTGAGGCCCGGGGAAAGAACAGGTGGCGAAAAAGGGCCTTGTCGAGTCTCGTGTCTGCAGAAAATTCTGCATGTAGCGGGCCGCGGCCACATCGGGAAACCCTTCCATCGCCACGTCCAGCGTGCCGGCGGCGCCGCGCCCCACGCTTTGAACAAGGGGGGCGATCTGTGTCTTGTTGTTCCAATTCGTGGTGCCCAGAAAGACGGGTCCGCCTTGGTATGGCTCGTCGTGCGTATTGTGAAAACGGGAGTCGAACAGGTCCCGCGCCGGGCCAATGTGCCACTTGCCAAACCAGGCCGATTCATACTCGGTTTCCTCGTCGATCCAGTCCTGCAGCATCGTTATGTCCGGCCGCAGGTGCTCGCAGTAGGAATAGCGAGGCGAAGTGTTGTTGAACAAGTGGTGGCCGTGCGGGTAGAGGCCGGTGAGCAGGCTGGCGCGGGCAGGCGAGCAGATCGCGCAGGGCGTATAGGCCCGTTCAAAGAGGCAGGAGTCGCTGGCCAGGGCGGTGATATGAGGAGTTCTGACCAGAGTCTCCTGGTAACAGCTCAACAGATCGATTCGCAACTGGTCACAGAGAAAGATCAGTACGTTGGGTCTGCTCGCGCTGGACATACAGGCTGCCTTTTGCGAACTTATCTTCGGGCGAACACACTAAGGAGCCTGTTCAGCGGTGACGGCTGTGCCGCAACTTGCCTCTCGTTGGAATCAGAGCCCGGCCGTTCCCTGTGCCGCAAGTTCGACCTGCGGCAGCAGCAGCCGTAACTGCGCGTCGTCCGTGCGTTTCGCCTCATCAGTCAGGTGTTCGAAGTAGGTGGCACGTACCGCTTCCAACCCGGGATCATAGAAGCGGTTTTGTAGTTCGTGAGGGTCGTTCTCCAGGTCGTACAGCTCGCAAAGATCGGTCAGGTTCCACACCAGCTTCCAGCGGCCGTCGGTCACCATCCGCGCCGAGTAGTGACCGTACCAGTCGCCGTGGTACTCAGCGTAGTGCATTGCCCGGCCCCAGTCGTTGTCTCCCTGCACGAGAGGAAGCAGTGACTCGCCGTGCAGGCTTTGCCCCATCATGCTCTCCTGCTTTTCCCCCGCCATCAAGTGCAAACACGTCGCGGTAACATCCATCAGATGCACAAATGCGGAGCTTCGGCTGGGCAGGGGCGTTCCCGGGGCTTTTACCAGCAGGGGAATACGGTAGATCTCGTCATACATGTACGCGCCCTTGTTCATAAGGCCGTGAGACCCGGCCATATCGCCATGATCCGCCGTGAAGACGATGGCGGTCTCCTCATACAGGTCCAGTTCCTTGAGCGTTGCCACCACTTCGCCAACCATCTGGTCGATCAACTCCAGATAGGAGTAGCAACAGGCCAGCAACTCCTGCAACTCCCGGTCCTTTATCTCCTGAGACTGACGGGAATGCCCCTCCGGCAACGGGCGCGCGGCGGACTGCACGAGTTCCTGCTCGCGAACGTCCTGCATCAGGCGCAGCTTTCGCTGGTTGATCGGTTTCCCTTCAAAATTGTCGAAGCGATTGGGCCATAATTCGATGTCAGCCGCGTCGTAGCGAATGCCCCATTCGTCTGGGACCATCCAAGGGCTGTGCGGCCCGGGGAAGGAGCAGGTCAGGAAAAAGGGCTTCGTCCCGTCGCGGTTTTGCAGGAACGCCTGGGAGTAGCGGGCCGCAACAACATCGGGGAAGCCCTCCAGCCCGACATCAAGCGTTCCTGCCGTACCTCGGCCGACGCTCTCCACCAGGGGCGCGATGCGGGTAGTGGGATGCCAGTGTGAACTGGTCAGAAACTCGGGGCCGCCTTCGTAGGGCGTTTGCGTATGGTGGAAGCGGGAGTCAAACAGGTCCTGGGCAGGTCCGACGTGCCACTTCCCAAACCAGGCCGACTCGTAGTCGCTCTCCTCGTCGATCCAGTCCTGAATCATCGCGACTCCGGGCCGCATCTGCTCGCAGTAGGAATAGCGAGGGGTGGAATTGTTGAACATGTGGTGGCCGTGGGGGTAGAGGCCGGTCAGCAGACTGGCGCGAGCTGGTGAGCAGATCGCGCAGGGCGTATACGCCCGCTCGAAAACACAGGAATCCTGCGCCAGGGCGGAAATGTTCGGTGTCCGCACGGCCGTCTCCCCATAGCATGCCAGCCAATCGATGCGCAACTGGTCGCAGAGAAATATCAGGACATTGGGTTTACTCGCGCTTACCATGTACTTGCCTTTCTAGTCTCAGGGGCCGGGTTTTCGCTGGTAGGCTCTGTTGGTGGAACTATGCTCGAAACTGTCGACTCTCCAGTTTTCCTGGGCCGTCTAACGAGCCCACGGGAAGGCGCAGGTGGGCCGGTTGGCATAGCGCGACATCCGAATCCGCAGGCTGCTGCCGCAGCCCGGCCCTAGCCGCACGGTAAAGTTGTCGCCATCTATGGCAGTCGTTTCTCCGTTCTGCGTAACACTCAGGAACTGATGCTCTGCATACGCGCCGCCCTGGACGACAACGGTGCGTGACTTGAGCTGGTCGGTATTGACCAGCGTCAGCGTCATCTCGTCGTCACTCATGCTCTCGACCAGCGCGCCAACATCCTCCGGAATGCCGGCCCTCTGCCGCGTCGGACTGAAGTAACGGACGCGACAGTGAAGAGGAAAGCCCAGCCGTTCCGTGGGCAGACCGCCCAGCATAAGCTCGGTCAGCCGGCTCACCATTGCGGGATTGAAGCCGTTCATGTCGTCAGACATGCGCGTATCCGGCGAACTGCTGTCCGCGCGTACCTTCAAAATCCTTTCGCGCACCTCTGTCAGATCCTCATGCAGAGCCCTGACCGGGTAGTCCGGGTTGTCGCCTTCCAGAAAACGTACCCACTCGTTCTCCTGCACGCGGCCCAGGTCCGCCCGGTCCATCGACCAGTAGTAGACTTCCAGCGCGCCGGTGCTGAACGGCTCCGGCGTGTAGTCATACCAGCCTTCGTCGCCATGCATGTGTGGATAAAGAGTCTGCCCCCCGCTCCTCTTGCTGTTTGCGTTTACATTGTCGATAACCCCGCGCCACGTGTCCACAAAACCCTGGTCGCCGGTCATCAGCAGCCCGTTGCCGAAGCCGTAGTGCACACGGTTAAGGAAAAAGGGACGGTGGGAAAGGGCGCCCGTCTGCGGCACCGTCACCGTAAATCCCCAGCCATAGACGCCGCCGTACCACTTGCCGTCGCAGGCCCCGCCGATTGTGCCGTCAAGCCCAATGTTGGTCGGGATGATGCCCCCATTGTCAGCAGTGCGCTGGCGCCAGGCATCGATATAGTCGACCAACCAGTCCCTGTACTTGGGTTCACCGGTCTGCATGTAGGCGTTAAAGGCCAGCGTCGTCGTCGACAGATTGAGCGGGTGGTCGCCAACCACGTCATTGTAATCTTCAAAGTGGGCTACCATTTCGGCGTAAGTTCGCTCACCGTGCCCCGGCTTGAAGCGCCCTTCGATCTCAAGCGAATCGCCTGCCCAGTCAAGGCCGGTCGACTTGCGCATCAGCGGGCCCCGGCTTCCGTTGAACATGCTGCGAATGACCTTGTGCTCCGGGTCATAGTTGTGGGCCTGGGGATCAGTGCCCATATAGAAGCCGGCAAAGCGTTCCATGCGCTGCCGCGCCAGGTGATTATACGGGTCCGACAGCGGCTGCAAGAAGAAAACCGAGAAGCCCTCACCGTTGTGCATCCAGTCAAACATTACGGGAAACTCTTTGTAGTACATTCCGTCGCGGGCAAACGGCACCTCGACAGTCTTGGCCTCGGTGTACTGGCGCAGGTGACCCTCCCAGCCTTTCTTATAGAGCTCCAGCACGATATCGGGCGCGCCCAGCGCGTGCAGCATGGTCAATCCCGCCAGATTCTCGGCCGCGTCATCCGGTCCGTCATTTCCGCCCCAGCGGGGAACGCAAAGAAGATAGCCGCGCTCGTCGAAATAACGGGCGTAGAACTCCTGAACGGCCTCTGTCTGACTGCGGATCAGTTCCCACTGCAGCAGTGCCCAATAGGGAGGGGGCGTCGGCGTGTTAATTGTAATTATCGGTGTGCGGTTGCTTGGCTCTGGCATGATTAAAACTACCTTTTTCTCTCGTGTTCAGACCTGGGGCGCAAGGTGGTCCAATGCGGTCAGTAACTGATCGATTTCTTCACCCTCATTGAATGCGGCAACGCCAATGCGAACGCCGCAAATCTCCGGACGGTATTTTACAACGATTCGATATTCGTCCAACAAGCGCTCAATGAGCTGCAGGCAGCGTTGAGGCGTGCCATCGTGCAGTTGGATGGTTGTCACGCTGGAAGAGTGTTCCCAAGTCCCTGGGCTCGCGACCCGGATCCCCGGTACACAGTGCAAGCCGGCTCGCAACCGCTCGGTCAACGAACGACATTGCTCTTCAATTTTCTCCAGTCCTATACCCTGCGCTGTCTCCACGCATGCGCCTGCGCCCATCCGTAAAGCATAGTTCTGCGTACCCAACTCATTCAAGGCCCCCGCCGCCATCAGACTGCCGTCGATGCCGCCCCCGGCACCCGTTGGGAGAGGGAGACAAAAAGGATTGTAGTCCTTCCTGCCGTCGTCGGAAACCACCAGAAATCCGATTCCCGGCGGCCCCATCAACCACTTGTGGACCGAGCCGCTGAAAAACTCGGCGCCGATCTCATTGGCGTCGACCCCAAACATGCCAATCGACTGGGCGCCGTCCACAAGCGTCTTGACCCCCCTCGACCGCGCGAGGCGCGTCGCTTCGGCTACAGGCAAACGACGACCGTCAATGTTTGAGACGTGGCTCATCACCAGGAGTCGGTGAGTAGGCTCTAGCGTCTGATCCAGTTGCTCCAGGAAATAATCCGGCCCGCGGTAGGATGACTCGCCTGGCTCTGCCGTGGGAACAACGGTGACTTCCACCCCGCGTCCCTGCGCCAGTCCCCGCGCTGCCTGGTGCGTGCTGAGATGTTCGACGTCCGTCACCGCCAGCTTGTCGCCCGCTTTCCAGTCTATGCTCATGATGGCCAGCCGGGAAGCGGTCGTCGTATTGTAGACCCACGCAACGTCCGACACCGGGACGCCCAACAGCCCCGCCACACTTTGGCGCGCCTTCTCGGCACGCTCGTAAAAGCGAACGCCCGCCTCCTTCCCGCGTATGGCGATGATCTCCTCGTTCTCCTCCCGCAGCGCGTCCGCCATGCAGCGCTGGACCGACCGCAGGACCGGACCGAATGTGCAGCTATTCAGATAGATGTATTCGCTCGTCAGGGGGACGTCAGCACGCAGCTGACTGAGGGAAAAGTTCTCCGGCTCGCCCGGTTCAGTGTCCATCGGGTCACTCGTTGGATCTGGAAGCGTGTAGACGCAATTTCGCGAGGGCGTTCCTGGCAGCCGCGAGTTTGTCCGTCCTGCTACCGTCTACTTGGTCGGGTCCAGGGCATCCTGAAGCCCATCTCCCATCAGCGTGAAAGCGTACATCGCCAGCGCGATCATCAAGCCTGGGAAGAATGCCAGATACCAGTGCGACTGAATCGCGCTGAGATAGTCATTGAGCATACGCCCCCAGCTGGGAAGCGGCGGGTTAATGCCGATCCCCAGAAAACTCAGGCCCGATTCGCCCAGAATCGCGCCGGGGATGCCCAAAGTCACGCTGACGATAATGGGAGACAAGGTGTTCGGCAAAAGATGGCGGATGATGATGCGATAGTTGGGTACGCCAATACAGGTCGCCGCCAGGACGTAGTCCTGTTCGCGCAATGAGAGGAACTGGCCACGTACCAAGCGCGCAATACCCATCCAGCCGGTGACGGCGAAGACAAAGAGAACGTTGCGAAAGCCTGGCCCCAGAACGCTGATGATCAGAATGCCCAGCAACAGATTGGGAACGGAGTTGATGATCTCAATGATACGAATAAGTACGAAGTCGACAGCGCCTCCGTACCAGGCCGCGGCCGCCCCATAAGGGAGGCCGATGCCAAGAGCGATGATATTGCTGATAAAGCCAATCGCCAGCGAAATACGCGCGCCGTAGATGACGCGCGTCAGAATGTCGCGACCGAAGGGATCAGTGCCCATCGGATGTTCAAGCGAGGGAAATAGCCAAGTCTTGTCGTATTGCTGGTAGTCATAGCCCTCCGGCGCCAGAACATTGGCGAACAGGGCCAGAAAGATAAGAAGGACGACGAATGAAAGGGAGATCATGGCCAGCAGATTGCGCGAAAATCGCCTGGCCGCGTCCCCCCACAGGTTTCTAGGCCGCGAATCCAGGTCGAGGGCCAGGGCGGCAGCCTTCGCGGCGGCGCTTGGGTGACCGCCATTCTGCTTCGCCGAAGAGGAGGAAATAGTTGATCTCCTTGGCGCCTGGTGCGAGTTCAGGCGCGTCTTACATGGTGCCGCCGACACGTATGCGCGGGTCGACCACGCCGTAGAGCAGGTCGGTGACGAGATAGGCAATAGCAATGGCAAAGGTCCAAAGCAGGATCAGCGCCATGATCACCGGGTAATCCCGATTATAGAGGGCCAGAGTGATTTGGCCGCCAATGCCCGGAATGCGAAAGATCGCCTCAATGAAGAAGGAACCTAGCAGAAGGTTGACCACCTGCGGTCCCAGCAGTGTGATAAGTGGCAGCGACGCTGCGCGGAACGCATGGCGCATCACCACTGCCCGTTCCCGCAGCCCCTTGGCTCTCGCTGTGCGCACATATTCCGCCTGCAGCGCGTCCACCATGCTGGAACGTGTAAATCGGGCCATGCCGCCGATCTGAACGGTCGCGTAGACGAAGGTAGGCAGGATCCACTGCTTGGGTTCCCCCCATCCACCGGACGGCAGCCACTTCAAAACCACCGCAAAGATGATGATGCTCATTATGGCGGTAACGAAGACCGGTGTGACAAAGGTTGTGATTACGACAACGTTGGTGAGGTAGTCCAACCAGGTATTTGGACGCAGCGCGGCCAGAATACCCAGACCGATGCCAATCGGTATGCCAATCGCCATGGCCGACAGTCCCAGTTGCGCAGTTGCGGGCCAGGAACGGCTGATGAAATCAGTGACCGGCTCCCCATAGCGGAAGGAGATGCCAAAGTCGCCGCGTAGCGCCGCCCACATGTACCGGAAATACTGTACATAGAGCGGTTTGTCGAGGCCGTACTTGACCATCAGCTTCTCGCGGATATGTTCAGGGATATCTCGGAACTCGGATGTCGTCGGCATGGCGTCGAACGGGCCGCCCGGAATTGAGTGGATCATGAGAAAGATCATGATAGATACAATAAACAGGACGCCAATGATGCCGACGAAGCGTCCCAGAACATAGCGCGTCATCCGGGCCTCCGTCTATTGAGAGGAGAGATTCAGGCAACTGGTCATACGAAGCTCACGGGAACTTTTCGACGACGGACGAAGTGGTCGGACCTGGAGGAGTGAGATGGATTCATCCATCTCACTCCTCCAGACTTGAGTTACTTACTCTTTAACGTAGGCGCTGTCCAGGAGCATCATGTTATAGACGCCAAGTGTGCCGTCGTCTGTGAGGGTCAGCCCTGAAACGTAGTCCTTGTACAGAACGGCCTGTACCGGGTTCATTACGAATACGCCGATCGCATCACGAGCCAGGATCTTGAGGGCATCGTGGTAGAGGTCGCAGCGTTCGGTCGACATCGCCATTGGACGGGCCGTGTCGATCAGGTTGCGGTACTCTTCGTCGGTCCAGCCGGTGAAGTAGGAGGCCGCGGGATCGTCCCACCAGTCCACGAAGTTGCTCGGGTCGATGAAGTCTGCGCCCCAGCGGTTAAGGGCGACTTTCAGCTCGCCGTTGCGCATCTGGTCGACATAGAAGGCGCGCTCGACATTCTGTGGCGTAAGCTTAACCCCCAGGTTGTCGGCCAGCATGCGCTGGATCGCCTCGGCTTCGCGGATGAACTCACCCTCTTTGGTGAAAAGCGTCATCTCTGGGAAGCCCTCGCCGCCGGGGTAGCCGGCCTGCGCCATCAGATCAGCAGCCAGTTCGGGATCGTAGTTCTGATACGCGATCAACTCGGGATCGTCGTTGCGCTCGCACGGGAAGTCCTTGGGCAGGAAGCCGTGCGCGGGAATGCAGGTTCCCCGCATGACGTTGTCGCACAGGGCCGTGCGGTCAACCGCATGCGCGAATGCCTGGCGAACCAGAATATTGTCAAAGGGCGGCGTGCGCTGGTTCATATAGATGTAGACGCCGCGGTTCATAACGCTGATGTATGCTTCTTGGCTCAGTTGCGGGTCAGCCAGCACCTGCACCAGGTCATCACCGGTCACGCCGACCCCGCCATCGATGTCGCCGGCCTGATACATCTGCAGCAGCGGCGCGCCGACCTCGGGGATGATCACCTGAATCCGTTGTTCAAATGTCGCCGGGTAGCGTCCCGTGTAGTGCGGGTTGGGAGTGAAGATTACGTTCTTTCCCCGGTTCCACTCGGCGATGCGGTAGGGGCCGTTGCTCGGAGCTGTCGCGGGATCGTTGGCCCAGTCGTCACCGTGCTCCTCCACCATGTGGCGGGGAACCGGCGCCGCGTGCCAATTGATCTTGAACATGTAGTAGGGAATCGGCACCTTGGTTGTGAGGGAGAAGGTGTAGTCGTCGATCAACTTGACCCCCAACTCTTCTACGTCAACCTCTCCCTTGTTGTACGCCTCACCGTTCTCAAGATCAAACAGGAACCAGGCGTAGACGTTGGCCATCTCCGGGTTCAGGTAGCGGCGGAAACTGTATACCCAATCTTCCGCGGTCACCGGCACGCCGTCACTCCACATGGCGTCCTGGCGCAGATGGAAGGTCCACGTACGGCCGTCCTCGGAAAGCTCCCAGCTGTCGGCCGCGGCCGGGTGCCATTCGCCTTCCGGACCCATCTTGGCCAGCTGCTCGATCGTCGCCTCATAGGCGAAGCCTTCGTACTCATTGCGCATCGTGTCGAAATGCTTGCCTTCAATTCCGGCAGAGCGGAACACCTGCTGGTCAAGAGGCGCAGCGTCGTCAGGCAGGGTAACGCCGCCTGTGCTGACAACCTCCATCATTTCCTCTTCGGCCATCTCTGACGCCGGCGCCGCGGGCGCAACACAACCGACCGCGGTGACCATGATCAGGACTGCCAACAGCGCGATCATTGGGGCGAATCTGTTCATAACTGAAGGTCTCCTTGAAGGGTAAGGGGATCGAAGGATATTTGGTTGTCGTCTTTGGGATTGTGCGAGAAATCGAGGAAAGTATAACGCCAACGGTTGATCCGGTCAAGAATCTGAGGCCCTCGCGCGGAGGCCTGTTCCTCCCGGCGAGCACAGACCAGTTGAAACGCCCGACGTTTCCGACGATCGGGGGCGAAGCTCGTTTTTTTGAAGCTGACCCGTTGGCTACGTCATGGCCCGCAGACCGCTGACCAGCCGTTCAAGATCGGCATCGTTGTTGAAGACGTGCGTAGACACGCGAATCATGCTGCCGTCCAACTCCAGCGGCGCGACCAGTACTTTTCTCTCTTTTAAGTGCTCCAGGATCTCTTCCGACGTATATTCGCCAAGACTGAAAGTGACGATACCTGACGACTTCCCGTATGGTAGGGGTGTATGCAGCGTTAGGCCCGGCACCTCCTGGAGCGCCGCCTTGAGACGGTCGGTGTATGAGGCGATATAGGAGAACACGTTGTCCCAACCGATTTCCGCCCAGAAGTCCAGGGCCTTGCCAAATCCGAACTGGTCCGCCAGATTGCGTGTCCCAAACTCGAACCGCTTTGCCTCGTCCAGCAGCGTGAGACCGCCCACCAGGTCGAAATCCTTCTGCGAATGGGAGCCGATCCAGCTCGGCTGAACCCAAGGGATCATGTCCCGCCGTACGTAGAATCCGCCGGTACCCTGCGGCGCCATGATGTACTTGTGTCCGCTGAAAGCGTAGAAGTCGCAATCCAGCTCGCGCATATCAACCGGAACCGCGCCATAAGCCTGGGCCCCGTCCAGTAAAACCGGAACGCCGCGCTCATGCGCAATGTCAACCAGCGCTCGCGCCGGCAGCCGCTGGCCCGTACGGCGGCAAACATGACTGATCGAAACGACCCGAGTCCGCCCGTCGAGCAGCCGCTCAAATTGCTCCAGCATCCGCTCCTCATCGTGCACGACCTCCAGGAAACGCAGCTCGATGCCATACCGGTGGACGTGGCTGTACCATGTAATCCGATTGCCCGGATGCTCTTTGTCGCTCAGTATGACGTTGTCACCCGCTTCCCAGTTGATCCCATTGGCCACGATGTTGATGCCAATCGTCGTATTCTCACCCAACACAATCTCGTCGGCGTCGGCGTTCATCGACTGCGCGACCTTTTTCCGTGTCGCCTCGAACCCCTCCAGCATCTCTTCGTGAATCCCGGGCGCGGCCCCGCCGGCGTTCTGGAATTGTGCCCAGCGGTTCGTCTCCTCGATCACCGGCGCCATCTTCGGCGAAAACCCGCTGCTCTGAAAGTATGCATACTCCTGCGTTATGGGAGTAAGCCGGCGGACGTCAGACAGTTGCATTTTCTCTTCCTCTATAGCTTCCGCAACACGATTGTGCTTTTGGCGAAGTGATTCTCCGGGCCCTGCAAGTACAGTATCAGGCGGCCATCCTCCGACTCCAGTGGCTGCCTCTCCAAGCCGTCCACCTCGACGTGAACGCGGTCGCCCGGCGCATATCCCTGCACAACCAGACCATGATAGCGAATCACGTACGCGTGAACGGTTAGCTCGCCGGACTCTTGTGCGAAGCTCACGTCGACAAAACGCATACTCTTGCTGTTGGCCTGGGCTACGAATGGATGTTGGGGGCCGCCGCCTTCCAATCTGACCGTACAGGATGCTCCCGGCGTCATCCGCGGCAAGGTAAAGAAGCGGTTCCTGACAATGTGCGCCAGGTAGCGGGTTTCACTTTCCGAGCCTTCGCCCCCCTCAAGGCGCAGCGAAGAGTACTCCACCTCCTGCGTAAATTCGACGTCATCGGCAACCGCGCCCGCACCCAGCGCGTCCGGCCCCTCCTGCTCCGGCGCCCCCAGCAAGACAGACGTTTCGACCATGAGCTCTTCGATCGTGCGGTCGGTCGGATTGTGCGCGTGAATGGATCTTCCTCTATCGGCCACGCGAAACTGGATGTCCTCGTAGTCCTGAACTCGCTGGTAGATCGCTCTCTGGGTCGCCTGCCAAAAATTGAGACGCTCGGCCTGCCTGATGCCATAACACATCCAGTCAAATGTGCCGCGGCCGTTGTTGTAGCTGGGATCCACTGTGAACAGGGGGTGATATTGCAACTGGTAAACGCCGTCCGCTAGTGCGGTTTCCGGGTCCTGGTCCCTGCTGTTCGATCGTTCGTAAACCGCGTCGATCACGTCAGGCGGTGGGTCGTACTCATGTGTCATGTCCCAGCCGCGCAACTGCCGGCACTCTTCAGTTGTACTGACCACGCCATGGAAGGGAAACCAGAATCCGGGGCTGGCGATCGTCGGCGAGGTCAGGGTCTGGTAGGTGACCACCATGTCACCTTTCTCCGGATCGGGCGTCCTGTCCCCATACTCGGCCATCAAGTGAAAGTGGAAGGTGCCCAGCCCCAGGAAGTGCGGCACGTTCTGGTAAAGAAAGTCCATGGCGTCGATCATTTCCGGATAGACGCTGTAACCGCCGTGGCGCCCGCCAGTGTAAAGTCGAACGCCCAGATTCTTCTCGGACTCGATCACGTGCCGGGCGAGGTTAGCCCCCATCATCCACTTGGGCGGAGTCTCCTGGATAGCATCGTTGTGCAGGCCGATCTCGATGAACGGGAACTTGGAAATCTCTCGCACCCACTCCTGGTCCATCTCCGTTGTGGTCGCCTCAGGTGAGATGTTGGCGTCAAGCAATGTATGCGTGGCCGGAATCAGGTGCTCTCCCTGGTAACGGAGCATCGTCATGTCCAATGACTTGTCCGGGTCGTGGCGGATGTTCATAACCCCGTCGTAGCTGCCAAACGTCCTCAGCCGCGTTCCCCAATGTCCCTCCTGGCCGCAAGCCCAGAGTATCCCGCGCAGCTGGTAAAGCAGTGTCTCGGCCCAGTTGAACGGGTTGAACCAGCGCCGCACCTCCTCGGCATTCAGATGCGCCTGCCAAACACCCCCCATGTATTCAAAGAGAGCGTTCGCAATAAAGAGACTCTTATCCGTCTGAACAACACCGGCGCCAATTCGTTGGCGTGTGGCCGTCTCCGGTCCCGACAAGTCCCCGCTGATCTCCAGCAGATCAGCATGTACTACGGCGCTCACCGCTGGGTCAGCTATGCATGTAGCGAAGCCTTTGAAGCCTGAAATGTACCACTCTTCCCACTTTGTAGTTTCTCCGAAAAGGCTGTCGCTCCGCCACTGCCAGGCTGTGTAACCCTCCGTCTGACCCAATTCCAGGCGCGTCAGGCCGAGCAGTTCAGGCGGCAGATTGGTGGGCCCTGTTACGCACAGGAAACTGTTGTCCCTCTCCAGCCAGGAACTGATTGCTCTTATCGCCGCCGGCGTCAGACTGTGCGCGCTCGGTAAGAAGAGGAGCGAAACCTCTGCCAGATGATCGGCCAGCTCTTTATCCCCGATAAAACTGTGTTTGAGATTGAAGCGGTTGAGGCAGGCTGAAACCGTGCTCGGCGCCAGATAGGCGTACTGTCCCTTAAGCCAGCTCTTGTCCTGCCCCCAAGCGTCCTCAAAGCTGTAAACTACTCCGGCGCGTTGCGCTTCCTCGGCGTTGACGCGCCGCGTGCGCTCGCTCCATAGAATTCCGATGTTGGAGGAGAGTTCGGACTGTTCGGAAGACACTGATGGGAACTCCTGTAGTGGACTCGACGCCCTGGAACGTCTGATAAGCGGACCAGATTTCTGTATGATAACGAGTGTAGGGAAACTCAGTTTTGCAGCGTCATCTTGGGATCAAGCGCATCCCGCAGCCCGTCGCCAAGAAAGTTTATGCACAACAGGGTCACGAAGAGAAATAGTCCAGGAATCAGAGCCAGCCACGGCGCGGTCTCCATGAACTGTTGAGCGCCGATCAGCATCTGCCCCCAAGTCGGTGTCGGCGGCTGAACGCCCAGTCCGAGATAACTGAGACTCGATTCGGCGATAATGGCGAAGCCCAACGTCAGGGTCGCGTTGACGATGACTGGGGCCAGCGTACTGGGCAGGATATGACGGAAAACGATGCGTCCGTTGCGGGCGCCGGTCATGCGCGCCGCCTCCACAAAATCGCGCTGCTTGATTGAAAGGATTGTACCGCGCACGATGCGCGCCAGCCCCATCCAGCTGAACACCGAGAGGATCAGGATAATGCTCAACACCGACCCACCCCCATAGCGGGAAAGTATGAGCAATAGCGGCAGGCTGGGAATCGAAAGCATAATATCGGTAAAGCGCATAAGGACGCTGTCCAGATGGCCGCCGAAATACCCGGAAGTCGAGCCGATCACGACACCGATCAACAGGCTGACCAGCGAAACACTGAATCCGACAAAGAGCGAAACGCGCCCTCCTACCATGATGCGTAAGGCGATATCCCTTCCCAGTTCATCGGTTCCGAAGTAGTGCTCTGAGGTAGGCGCAATAAGGCGCGACCGCAGATCCGTTTTGGAAATCGAGTAGGAGGAAAACAACGGGCCTGCCGCCGAGTAAAGAATGATCACCCCGAACACGATAAGCGCCACGAGCGCTACGCGATGACGGCGTAATCGCTGCCAGACATCCTGCCAGTATGTACGTGTCTGTTGTTCCTGGATCAGCTCGTTTGCCATGTCAGTCCCCAGTTCCAAAGTACGTAAAGAGGCCCTCCATTTCTGGGGGCTTGAGCCGTTTCTCTGAAACCAGGCCGTGATCGATCATGTGTAGACCACTCTGGGGTCGATGAAGGCGTAGAGAATGTCGGCCGCGAGGTTGAACAAAGCCACGAGAAAGGCGAAGATCAGGAAGACCGCCATGGCGATATTGAAATCATTGTTGATGAGCGAATCGTAGATCAACCGTCCCATGCCCGGCCATGAAAATATCGTCTCGGTCAGCACTGCGCCGCTGATGAGGCCGGGAATACTCAACGCAATCAGCGTCACCATGGGAATCAGTGCATTCTTTAGTGCATGTCGGACGACCACTCTGCCCTCCGCCAGACCTTTGGCGCGTGCGGTTCGCACATAGTCCTCATGGATCACCTCCAGCATCCCGGACCGCATGTAGCGCATCCAACTTGCCATGCTGAACAGGCTAAGCACGATAACGGGCATGATGGAATAGCGCAGGACGGTAAAGATTCCTACATTCTGTTCCAATGAGTAATGGCCCCCTGGCGGCAATAGTTTTAGTTGAACGGATAACAGCAGGATCAGGATCAAGCCAAACCAGAAGACGGGCATGGCGATTCCGAAGAAGGACAGAAATGAGAACAGGTAGTCCAGTAGCGAATACTGGCGCAGGGCGGTGTAGACGCCGATGGGGATGGCAACCAGCAGGCTCAGCAAAAGGCTCGAACCGGTCAGCACCAGCGTGTTCAATAGCCGGTCCGGTATGATCGAGAGAACGGGTCGGTGATAGATGCGTGAGTAGCCCAGATTGCCCTGCGCCACCTGCCACAGCCACCTTCCGTACTGCTCATAGATCGGCCGGTCGTACCCATAAAGCTTCTTAATGTGTTCGACGTGCTCGGGTGATATGTCCGGGTTGCCCGCCAGAAGGAGGTCGAGAGGATCACCCGGAGCCAGTTTCAGCATCCAGAATACGGCCACTGTGATGATCAACACTGTGGGGATCATCTGAAGAAAGCGGCGCAGGATGTACTGGCTCATGGGCGGTAAACTGTTGCAGCATCGTTACCCGACGGACGCATGAGGACACGGCCGCCGGCATCGTGCCAGGAGCAGGGCAGGCGGCGCCAAACCACCTGCCCTGCTCGCGAGATACGAGTTCTACTCCAGTTCCCAGGTCTCTACGTTCCAGCCGACCATGGCCTGGTCCGCAGGCTGGTAGCCTTCCAGTGCGGTGTTGACGGTCGCCACGCGCACGTGCCAGTAGATCGGCAACACGGGCAACTCTTCCGCCCAAATCGCCTGCTGTTCCTGCAACAGCGCGTAGCGCTTATCCTGGTCCAGTTCGGCGTCGATCATGTCGATCAACTCCTTATTGCGCTCATTCTCTGCCCAGGTATTGCCCTCGGCGAAGAGCTGGTCCAACTGCGCAGCCGACTCGCCGGGGTACCAGAAGCCGCGGGGCTCGACCCTGGCATTGAAGACCCAGCGCCAGATCGCGATGCCCTCGAAGTTGGGCGGATCAAAGAGTGTCTCGGAGAAAAGTAGCCGCGCCGAAACCGGTTTCACCTCGGTCGTGATGCCAATTTCCTGCCACTGGGCCTGAACCAGCGCAGAAACCTGCTCGCGCGTTCGGTCTCCTGAGATCGTAATGATGGGGATTTCCAACAGGTTGCCGTCGCTGTCGGCCAGTTGACCGTCGGCGTTGGGCGTGTAACCGGCCTCGGCCAATAGCCTGAGCGCCTCGTCAGGATCGTAGTTATACTGGCGCACGTCCGGGTTGTAGGCGGGATGCGCCGAGTTGATCCACGAATGGGCCGGCGGCTGCTGCCCTTTGAACAGGGCTTCGTTGATACCGTCGCGGTCGATGGCGGTCAGGACGGCCTGGCGAACCAGCTTGTCGCTCAAGGGCGGGCGGTTGACCTGAATCGTCGCGTGTTCCAGCCACAGCGCCGGCACGAAAATGGGGTCGACCTCGGGGGCCGATTCCATGGCGTTGGCCTGCTCCAGCGAAAGCCAGCCGTCGGTCAAATGCACCTGGCCGCTGGCGACGCTCACCGCCAGACTGTTCAGGTCGGGGATGATGCGGTAGAGGACCTCATCGATAGAAGGCTCTTCACCAACGTTGAAGTGCGGGTTGCGGACCAGGCGGATATGGCTGCCCGGCACCCACTCTTCCAACATGTAAGGTCCGTTTACGACCGGCTTGATGGCAACCTGCTCGATGTTGCCGAAGTTTTCCCACACGTTGCCGCCCTTGGCCTTGGCCTCTTCCCACAGCGGCCGGTAGACATGCTCAGGAATCACGTGCGTGCGCACTTCCTGGTCGGGGAACAGATTGATCCCCTTGTAGTGGAGAATTGCCGTGTAGTTGTCAACGATCTCGACACTTTCGACCGGGAAGCTCTCCGAATAGTAGATGTAGTTGGGGTCCGAGGTAATCTCGAAAGCCATGGCAAGGTCATGGACGGTGATCTCCTCGCCGTCGGACCATTTCAGCCCCTGCCTGAACTTGTAGGTTACCTGCATCGTCCCCGCCTCTTCGTCCACGACCCAGGTGCCGTCGGCCTGGCTGGGCAGCGACTCCAGGATCTCGGCGAAGGGCTGGTTGTCGCCACCGAAAGAAATCGGCTTGCGCCACATGAAGGACATCACGTCCGAGCCGGTGCGCGTCGAGCCCCACATGACAAACACGTTTTCCGGCTCCTGCGAGGTGCCTACGACCAGTACCTTGGGGCCCTCATCTTCCATCATCTCGCCGGCAGGCGCTGCCGCGACACAGCCGACGATGAGCAGACTGAAGATGAGGATAGCCATCCAAACTGAGTAGCGCTTCATGGGATGTTCTCCTGTTGAGAGTGATGAGATGAATGGGAAGCTGCGGGATCTAGACCGACGCGTCCCAAAGAGAGGATAAATTGGGGCGTTCGGTACAAATGCTGGAGTCGCCAATGAAGGCGTGCGGAATGGTGCGGATTGTACCCCAGGTCCAGCATTCAGGGGAAATCAGACCGCCTTTGAACTGGGATATATTTTGGAACAGGCTGTGGCTGAATGAACTGAAACGGGAATCGTCCGATGGAGAGGAGGCTCTGCGGAAGTGTCGGCGGTCGAAGCGCTCACAACCCCGGCGCCACCTGCAACGCCGTCACCCCCAGCTCAATTAGCCTGTCCCTCTCCTCCTCGGTGGTCGCCCCCAAACTCACCTGCACTGCGCTGTCCTTCATCTGCTCCAGCACATGCCGGATGCACTCGTCCACCGTCTTGAACGGACTGTGCGGCAGACTCTCCATGCTGAAGCGCAGATCGTTCGGCCCAAACGCCAGCAGATCAACGCCCGGCTTGGCCAGCTTGCCCGCATTGATTACCGCCTCCACCGACTCCAGTTGAATCGCCAGGAAGCCGTTGCTGTTCCACCAGTCGGCATACGCCAACCGATCGATCGACGCCGGGTTGGTCGGCTCGCCAAATTCGACCAGATTGCGCTTCCCGAATGGGAAGCGCTTGGCAACATCTAGCAAAGTCAGGCCACCCACCAAATCGAAGCCCTTCTGCGGATGGGAGTCTGCCCAACTCGGCTGGATCGAGAGAATCATCACCCGGCGCACGTAGAAGCCGCCAGTGCCCCAGGGAACCAAGGTGTACTTGTGCCTGCTGAAGGCGCAAAGAACGCAGTCCAACTTGCGCATATCACCCGGAAAAGCGCCCCAGGCCTGGGCCCGTCCCGTAATACAGGAACACCCCTCTCATGAGCAAAATCGACCAAGGCTCGTGCCGGAATTCGCTGCCCTGTGCGGAGGCAAACATGGCCGAGCGAAACGACTCGCGTGCGCTCATCGAGCATCGGCTAATGCTGTTCCAGCATCCGCTGTTCTGAGCGGACGAACTGCGGAAACCGCAACTCGATGCCATTCCGATGAACAAAGCTGTACCAAGTTATGCGGTTGCCAGGCTTCTCCTTGTCGCTCAGTATTACATCGTCAACCGTCTGACAGTTGATCCCATTGGCAACGATGTTGATACCGACCGTCGTGATCTCGCCCAACATATCCTCGTCGCCGTCGGCGTTCGTCGACTGTACGACTTTCTCCCTAGTCGCCTCGAACACCCCCAGAATCTCTTCGTTAATCCCGGGCGCGGCCCCGCCGGCGTTCTGAAACTGCGCCCAGCGGTTCGTCTCCTCGATCACCGGCTCCATCTTCGGCGAGAACCCGCTGCTCTGAAAGTAGGCGTACTCGCGGGTTATGGGGGTGAGGCGGCGGACATCGGATAGGTGCATAGAGATTACCTCAAATGACTCAGAATTACCATCATCAGTTTCGCCAACTAGGTGCTCCGACACTCGAAGGTAGCGTAAAGGCGCTCCATCCCTCAACGAATAGGTGTCGGGAAAGATTGCCGGAACTGAATCGTTGAGAGATAACTATCCAAACAGCCCCCTTCTCTTTGACGACTGTTCGACCAATTGTCGGAGTTCCACGATCTGCTCCCCGAGCGTGTCGAGGCGGTCCATCACTGCATCATTGGCAGACAAAGTCTTGGAACTGAGCCCTGAGATCAGTTGATCCATTCGCTGCGAAAGCGCTGTCTGCACTTCCGAGCCTACTCTCTCGGTTGCGCTCTTGGACTCCGCAGTAACTTCCGATTTCAATTCCTCTACGCATTGGATCAGAGTTGTACGCAGTTCCGATGTTAGTCCGCCAACTTCCAATTCTTTCATGGTATCTACTATTTGCCCGCTGAGCTCTACCAAAGTCCCAATCTCTACAACCAGCCCTTCTACCGCGACTTGCAGGCGAACGGATCGCTTTCCGGATTCCTCCAGCAGATCCGCCGCAGTTTTCATGCGGCGCAACTCCTCCGAGATTCTAAGAATACTCTCTTCAGCCTCTTGGATAGTCGCACTAATGTCATAGCTAGTTTCTTTTGTCATTCTGATCTCCAGAAGGATCCAAGTTGTAAAACTGGCTGATCCCTTTGACTGAATCCAGTGTTGAATACATCGCGTCAGAAAGCAGCTTCAGTGCTAATGAGTTGTAGTATCGAGTAGACATCGAAACCGCCTCCGCCACATTTGAGACTATGCGGTTCAACGCGATGAGCCTCACTCTTTTTTCAATTGACTCCCCTTCAGACAAGACTCGCCTGGCAAAAGGTAATCCATCGTCGTAGGCAATTGTCGTACTTACCATCCTCGCGGCTAGGTCCTTGCGCAGGCCAGATATGTCCTTTATCAATTCAAGATCCAACCATCCCCCTGACAACTCCATCGTGCGTGCAGTTCGGAGAAGTACCCGGGTCTCATCAACTACAACATTGTCTGGCACCCCTGGGTTTTTGGCTAGGGCAAGGACCAAAAGGTATCGTAGCGCTTCGCTGTCAGATTCCGTGGCAAGCACTCTCCTGGTTCCGTCAATAAGGTCCCTCGACTGGGTGGCTTCAGATACCTCCAGCAACGTACTTCGAACACTAGCCAACCCGATCTCCTCCAGCGAACGGCCTCGCCAAGGACTGAGTCTGGCGGCAAAGGACAAAGTGTGGAGCGATGCAGAATCTGCGAGTATAGCTAGCTGCATTCGCAAGTGGTAGATACTTGAGGCATCTGTACAGTTGGGGCAAAGTCCACTCTTCTCCCCGTGGATTTGGTCGCCGCAACTGAAGCAAGATTTCGCCTGTGACACTCCTTGCGGCCAAGCTCCTCCAACAGTGAAACAATCTTCACACGTCACTAGCTCATTGATCAACATTGTATCTGATTCGTAAACTAAGTGGCCGCAATCGTCGCAAAGAACTATCATGGAGGGATCAGAAGGAAAGAGATGGCTGTTTTTTGGAGAGACAGTTGCTTGGAGGGTCGTCTCGTAATGGATCTTGGAGTTCAGTCTTCGAGAGTATAAGCCAGTGTGTGATCTGTTTTCGAAACACCCCGAATCACTCCTCCCTGTGATTCATTCAACCA
This sequence comes from Caldilineaceae bacterium, assembly GCA_965208965.1. Lineage (GTDB taxonomy): Bacteria > Chloroflexota > Anaerolineae > Caldilineales > Caldilineaceae > Bin5. The sequence goes on along the minus strand of OZ242384.1, from coordinate 5,350,033 downwards.
CGTTGGTAACAATAAATCTCACCATGTTCTCGGCACCGACCACGGTCAAATCTGAAAGTAGCGCGCCCGTTCCCCTTTCGTCAGTGCACTTCTCCATCTACTCTGGTTAGTCAGGAGTTTCGTATCACTCAATTTCGGTAGTAAGACGCTATTGAGCAGATCGGTTCAATTGCAGGGCGGTGTCAGTGAATACAAGCGATGTTGTTAAGTGGATTGGATTTCGGAACTGCAGTCTCTCAGAAGGTCACTTTGCGGCTGCCCCCCATAGTTGGCCAGAACCAAACAATTCTCTGTCTGCTGCTGATGACAGAAGCTCGTGAATCAGGCGTGCTGAAGCTCTGCTGAGACAAGGAGAAGCAAGTCGTGCAGTTGTCTTGTCATTTCGGCCAAGGTCTCCCCAAACTGACAGTCTGTTTGTCTGACCGGTAATCGCGACTCTGCAGTTGGACCACCAGGCGCCTATACACTGATCCAAGCGGTTACGGCGAGAGTGGTCACTCTTCTAAAGCCCCGGCGCCACCTGCAACACCGTCACTCCCATCCCGATGAACCTGTCCCGCTCCTCCGCAGTGGCCGCCCCCAAACTCACCTGCACCGTACTGTCCTTCATCTGCTCCAGCACATGCCGGATGCACTCGTCCACCGTCTTGAACGGACTATGCGGCAGACTCTCCATACTGAAACGCAGGTCGTTCGGCCCGAACGCCAGCAGGTCGACGCCCGGCTTGGCCAGCTTGCCCGCGTTGATAACCGCCTCCACCGATTCCAACTGAATCGCTAGGAAGCCGTTACTGTTCCACCAGTCGGCATAGGCCAGCCGGTCTATCGAGCCCGGGTTCGTCGGCTCGCCAAATGCTGCCAAATTGCGCCTCGCCACCCCGCCTGAGCTCCGCCGACCTACCTGTGCATAGTAGAAATACTTGATCGCCTCGTCTACCTCCGCCGTACTTTCCACCTCCGGCACCATGATGCCTGTCGGTCCCAGGTCGAGGTAGCGCCCGACCAGGTACGTATGGCGTGTGTGCGGAATGCGAAATTGCACGGGAATCCCCAACTGTTCGGCGTGACCGCAAAAGTTCTCCAGGTCGATTTCACAGAACGCCGTGTGTTGGCTGTCCACGTAGACAAAGCTGTAGTCACCCTGGGCCATCAGATCTTCAAGCTGAGTGCGGTTGAAATAGACCTGCGCACCCACGCCAAATATCACCTCGCCCCGGTGTATGCGCCCTTTCAGATTGGAAACTTCCGTCATACTATTTCCTCCCTCAAAACTCCCTGTCCAGCATCCCCACTGGCACCTCGATCAGCACCGGCTTACCGCTAGTCCCGGCGTCCGCTTCCTCCAGCGCCTCCCGCAGCGCGTCCGCGTCCTCTGCCCTTACGCCGTGTGCCCCAAAACTCTGCGCCATCGCGACAAAGTCGGGATTGTGCAGCCTGGTGCCGAGCACATGCCCGTCGAACTCCTCCATCTGCGCGCGCAGTACATTCCCGTAGGCATTGTCATTGAACACGACCGCAACGGCATTGATCCCGTACTGTACCGCCGTAGACAGCTCCTGCGCGTTGTACAGAAATCCACCGTCCCCCGACAGCGAGACGACGACCCGCTCCGGGCTACCCACCTTCGCGCCCAGGGCGATCGGGTAGGCGCAGCCCAGCGTTCCGTGCGAAGAGCTGGTCAGATAGGAATGCGGCCCCCTTGCCCTGAAGTAGTTGCGGCTGTAGTATCCCATCTGGTTCATGCCCTGGATCACGATCGCATCGTCCGGCAGCGCCGCGTGGACCGCCTCCATGAAACCCCACTGGGGCTGCAGCTGCCTGGACGGATCGAAACGCGCACTATTTATGGCCGCGACCTCGGCCTGCACAGCTTCGGCCTTATCCGCACGCGCCGGCCCCGCAGCGGCAACTGCCTGGTTGAGCGCCATCATCACCGGATAGGCATCTCCCTGGATCGCCACCATACTGTCGCTACTTCCGATCTCCTTCTCGTCGACGTCGATGCGGATGACCTGCTGACCGTCTCCACTGGAGAAGTGGCTCGTCCCCACCGCCAGAATCAGGTCCCGACTCGCCAGCCAGTTGCGCAACGGTTGAAATCGCATCTCCGCCATACCCAGGGAGAGCGGGTGGAGTTCCGATATGGTCCCTTTGCCCTGTCTCGTGGTCACGACTGGAATCTGCAGATAGTCTGACAGTTCGGCCACCAAAGTAGCGGCCTTGGCCCGCATTACGCCCCCGCCCGCCCAGATAACGGGTCGCCGCGCCGAAACAAGAAGCTCCGCAGCCCGTTTGACTGCCTGCGGGTCGGGATCAACAGAGGCTGGCGAACCATCTGCCGGCTGAACAAGGCTGACCTCCTCAGTCGCCGCAAACACGGAAGGCGGCACCTCGAGCCCCACCGGGCGCGGCCGCCCGGAACGCAACTGCACAAACGCCTCATTCACCAATCCGGGAATCGCAGACGGACTCTCTGCCCGGCCAACCCACTTCGTCAGCGGCCCCAGCCACGCCGTCTCGTCCAGTTCCAGCCCCTTCTTGCGGTGGTGGTGTCCTCCGCTGACGACCAGTATAGGTGAAGACGTGGCATAGGCAGTGGCGACTCCCGACAGAGCATTGAAGAGCCCGGGCCCTTCCACCACCAGCGCCGCGGCAAACTCCCCGCTGGCTCGGGCATATCCGTCCGCCATGTAGCTGGCAGCCTGTTCGTGCCGCACCGCGATGTAGCGGACGCTTGGTGTCGTATAGAGCGCGTCGATCGCCTCGTACTGCCCCGCGCCCGGCACGCCAAAGACGACGCGCAGCCCTTCCGCGGCAAGTGACCGCACGAGGGCCTCCCCTCCATTCATTCTCGCCATATAACAAGCTTCCTGACAGTTTCCTATCGATTCAAGTGTGGTACTTCTTCCGGCTAGTGGCCCTGATTAAGGAGGTCCCTAGGGCAGTGCAGGCACAATCTCGTTGGCCAGTGTCTCCATGCAGGCCAGCCACCTCTCCTTGTCATCCCAGTCATGGGCGATCATGAGCAGCGTGCCCCAGCCGCCCGTCTCTTCATACAGTTCATGCAGCCGGCGCAGGCACTCATCCTTGTCGCCAATGATGCACAGTTTCTTCAGCATGTACTCTACAGTGACATCTTCGTCAGACATCTCCGGGTCGTCCTTCAGGACTTCGACCATGTCTGCCGATCCGATCAACCAGCGCAAATAGGCCATTGATCCGGCCAGTGCGCCGTTGCTGGCCCGCTCCCAGGCAGCCTCGGTCGTCTCGTCAATGAATATACTGCGCGCTACACGCCAGATCTCGCGGTCCGGCTCCGGTCGGCCGGCATTCGCAGCGCCATTGCAATAAGTCTGCCAGTGTTCGGCGAGTGTCGAGCCGGATACCACGTTCGTGCTGATCGGAATGTAGCCCCGCTCGCCCGCCATGTTGGCGGCGCGTGACCGGCCGCGAATAATGCTCATCCCGACCGGCGGATGCGGCTTCTGGTAAGGCTGCAAAATCTCGCCAATACCATACTCCGGGTTTCCCCCTTCGAGCTTGATATGATAGAAGTCGCCCTTAAAATTAAACGGCGGATCGGTCTGCCACAGTTTGAGGATCATGTCGATGCTTTCGACCGTCATGAGGCCCTGGGTACCCGGATCGGGCAGGTCGAATAGCTCCCAGTCGGTCGGCACTCCCCCTTGGCCGAAACCAGCGTTGATGCGTCCGCGTGAAAGATGGTCTAAATAGGCCAAACGCACCGCCACATTGACCGGGTGATGCTGCGGCAATATCGAGACCCCGCTGCCGAGTCGGATGTTCTTCGTGCGCGGCAGCACATTGGCGATGAAAACATCGTTCGACGGGATCGGTTCCCACGCCAACGTGTGGTGCTGGCCGATCCAGGCTTCTGTAAACCCCAACTCGTCTGCACGCACAACAAATTCGATGTCCTCTTCAAATCCCAGCGTAAAGTCCTTCTCCGGCGGATGGAGCGGCATCATGAATGTGCCCAGTTTCATCATCTTCCTCCCTATAACCAAGTGTGATCTATCAGTGCGGCCGCGGGCCCCTGCTGTAAACTGGCTTCAAATCAAGAGCCAGCTCTCTGAACTTCTCGATGCGGTGCAAAGTCACCAGGTTCGTGTCGTGCTGGTTGAACCCTCCCTGTGACGTGCGCGATATCACCAGCAGATCCTCGCCCCGGATCAGCTGCGAAGCATAGCTGAACGCCTCAAAAATGCTGCGGCTCATCGCAACACAGCCCGCCTGGAACCAGTTCAAAGCGTCCAGACTGTACATCAACATCAGGATGCGCCGTTCATTGCCCGGCGGGCTGGCAAACCCTACCGCGCGCAGCGGTTCCCGCGCCTGCCAAGTGTCCGTCGGCAGGCAGACCGTCGTCCAGAAGAGGTCGCTCTTCTCGTCATGTACGATGTGGAACTTGCACTGCGCGCCCGGCATCGGATAAAACTGCACAAAGCGATAGTCCAGCCTCTCGCCATCGTCCTCCAGGCTGCAAACTGAGGCTATCCCTCCCGTGGTATGCCCGTCAATGATCGTGCGCAACAGCACGCGCACCTCGCCCCGTACTTCGATGATGTTGCCCTCGATGAAACAGTCCTCCACCACCTTGTCCGCCGCGCTGGCCTGGTACTTCCGCTGGCTTAGCACCTCCGGCACACCGGGAAAATGGACCTTATTGGACATCCGCCACGCCGAAGGATCGAGCAGGTCGCGCGACAGGTCGCCTGCTACCACCAATGACTCCCACTGGCTCCTGCCCACGGCGTCGTCACCGACCGGACACGTCTCGAACGCCCGGTAGACCTGGCCCCGGCGGAAGAGTATGCTGGTGGGGGCGTTGTGATGACGACCCCCGAACAGTTGCGACGGTTCGCTCCAGCTTTCGCCCCCGTCCTCGGACCGGGCAATGACAATCTCCCGGCTCAACCGGCGGTTCCCGATACAATAGAGCTTCCCTTCGACCGCAAACAGTGAAGGCCAGATGATATCCAGCAACGCAGTCTTGCGCCAGCGCTGCCCGTCGTCGTCGCTCACCAGAATTTCAAGCTGATCGGGGATCTTCTCAACGAGCGGCCGTGGGCGGAACCATTCATAGCTCGCAATCAGACGGCCTGACGGCAACTGCGCCAGGCAAGGCGAGCCGGTATACACCGTATCCGGGTCGGGCGACTCTGCCAGTATCTGATAGTCACCCGCAAGAACCTTATTCATCTGCCAGCCTGCTCAGTTTGGTGAAGGAAGGGTGGAAACAAACTGTCGTCGTCTTCCAGTCTGTGCGCCGTTGCGGGCAGGCCCAAAATGCGAGGTCTGGTTGACTGGGGCGAGGCGCGTACTGGCAGCCTCCGAATTGTCACACGGCGTGGCAAGCGACCCAGTGGCCGGATTCTACCTCCCGCCACTCGGGCACCTCGTGATCGCACGGCTCAAAGGCAAGTGGACAGCGGGGATGGAAGCGGCAGCCGCTGGGTGGACTGATCGCGCTCGGCACGTTGCCTTGAATAACAGTGTGTTCGCGCTGCCGTTCCTGGCGAGGGTTGGGTACTGGTACGGACAGCAGTAGCGCATTTGTATATGGATGTAAGGGGTTCTCAAACAGTTTCTCTTTGGGCGCCATCTCCACGACGCGGCCCAGGTACATCACCGCCACCCTGTCGCTGATGTGGCGCACCACGGCCAGATCGTGCGCGATGAAGAGGTAGGTGAGATGATACTCCTCTTGCAGGTCCTGCAATAAATTGATGATCTGGGCCTGAATCGACACGTCCAGCGCCGAGATCGGCTCGTCGCAGACGATAAACTCCGGTTCGCACGCCAGCGCGCGGGCAATGCACACCCGCTGCCGCTGACCGCCTGAAAATTCGTGTGGGTAGCGAAAGGCAAATGCCGGGTTCAGGCCGACGTCGTCGAGCAGCTCGGCGATCCTCTCCTGCGCCTCCTGTCCGCTTGCCAGCTCGTGCAGCCACAGAGGCTCGCCGATCGCGTTCCCTATCGTCATACGCGGGCTTAGCGTCGAATAGGGGTCCTGGAAGATTATCTGCATCCGCCTGCGCAGCGGACGCATCTCCTTGTCCGACAGCCCGGTAACTTCGCTATCGTCAAAGAAAACCTTCCCCGAAGTCGGTCGATGCAATTGCAGCAACGTCAGCCCGGCGGTCGACTTCCCGCACCCCGACTCGCCCACCAGACCTAGGGTCTCACCCCTCTGCACGTTGAAGGAGACCTCGTCCAGCGCATGCACCGTCGCCTTTGTCTCGCCATACGCGCCGATGCGCACGGAGAAATGCTTGGTCAGGTTTTCTACCCGAACAAGAGGATCGCTGTTGCCGTTGACAGTTTGGCTCATGGCAAGAACTTTCGGTCAAGTGTCGAACAGCCCGCAGATTGCTTACCTCTAACTGCTGGCGCCGGCTCCATTTGACTGGACCTCCACCTCCCTGATATCGACCCAACAGGACGCGCGGTGACCTCTGTCACTGGCATCGGCGACCGGTTCCAACATCGGGTTTTCCGTCCGGCAGCGGTCAATGGAATACGGGCAGCGCGTGTGAAAGGGGCAGAAATCAGGAAGGTCCTCAAGGTCGGGTGGCGATCCGCCGATCGTCGTCAGGCGGGTGCCCGTCTCTCCTTCCAAACTGGGCAACGCCCCCATCAGTCCGACCGTGTATGGATGGCGCGGGTCCTCGAACAGCGCATCGACCGGCGCCTCCTCAACGATATAGCCGGCATACATGACGATGACCCTGTCCGCGATGCCCGCCACCACGCTCAAGTCGTGCGTAATCCAGATCACCGCCACGCCCGACCGGTCGCGCAACTCCTTGACCAGCTCGACGATCTGCGCCTGAATCGTGACGTCCAGCGCTGTCGTCGGCTCATCTGCGATCAGGACCGCCGGCTCACACGACATCGACATGGCGATCATGACCCGCTGCCGCATGCCGCCGGAGAACTGGTGCGGGTACTCGCGCAGCCGCGCTTCGCCGTCGGGAATGCCCACCATTTCCAGGAGTTCCGCGCTCCGAGCCAGCGCCTCCTTCTTGCTCAACCCCCTGTGATAAATCAACGGTTCGGACATCTGCGTGCCGATGTTGATGAACGGGTTGAGCGAGGTCATCGGATCCTGGAAGATCATACCAATCTGGCCGCCGCGCACGTCACGCAGTTGGCGCTGGTCGATCTGCAGCAGATCTTCACCTCGCAGAAGTACTTTCCCGTTCTCGATGCTGGCCGCAGGCGGCAACAGTCGTACAAGGCTCAGCATCGTGACACTCTTGCCGCAGCCGCTTTCGCCGACCACGGCTAGAGTCTCCCTCTCTTCCAGTTTGAAGGAGACACCGTTGACGGCGTACACGTGACCTTTGCGCACCTGGAAACGGGTCTGCAATTCTTGCACGTCAAGGAGGACGGACATAGTAGCCGTTGTCGCTTCCATCTACTGTAGCCGGAGGCCGTTACACAACTGGCAGGGGCCGCGCAGGCCTCCAACCGGTGAAGTTATCCACCCCACTGGCGGGGATTGAGCGCATCGTTCAGGCCGTCGCCCAGCCAGGCAAACGAGACTGTGATCACCGCCATCATCACCGCCGGACCGACCAGCAGGTGAGGATGCGTCTGCCACATACGCAGACCGTCACTGATCATCTTCCCCCAACTGGGGATAGGCAGCTGTACACCGACGCCCAGGAAGCTGAATGCAGATTCGAGAACCATGGCGCCCCCCATTCCGGCGCTGACCGCAACGATCAGTGGTCCCATCGCGTTAGGGATTACGTAGCGAGTGAGGATTCGCCCTGTCGGCATTCCCAGGGCGCGCGCGGCCAGCACGTAGTTGCGGCTGCGTATAGACAGGATCTGGCCTCGGATGAGGCGGGCGTAGCCGGGCCACTGAATCAGCGCCAGCGCGCCGAAGACCAGCACCAGGTCCACCCACATCGTCTGACGAAAGAATCCATTCTTCGTCGCCAAGTACATCTGCTCCATCCAGGCTTCGAGCGGTACCTTGAGCGTCAGGTTGATTACGATCGCCAGCAGCAGCGCCGGCATCGAACGCGTCATGTCGGTCAGCCAAACGACCAGCATGTCCACCCGTCCCCCCAGGTAACCTGCCAGCGATCCCATCACCAACCCGACGATCAAGCTGATCGCAGTCGACACAAGGCCCACTGAGACAGCCGTTCGCGCGCCGTAGAGGATGCGGCTGAAAACATCGCGTCCCAACTCGTCGGTACCCAGCCAGTGTTCACTGGACGGTGAAGCCAGCCGTGCCGTAAAGTCCTGCGCCAGAAAATCATACGGGGTCAGGTATGGGCCGAAAGCTGCAATGAAAAACAGGAGTACAATTGGCAAAATGGCCACGACCGCCAGACGGTTCGCCGCCAATCGCGCCACTGCATCCCGCCACAGATTGGTGCGGCTGGCCTCAACTATTTCGATATCGCCGGTCGCCGTGATTTCCTGAGTCGTCATTCCTCACCGCTTGCCCGTTTTCTACTCCTGCAATTACCCCAAATACATCGGCGCAAACTCGTTCAGGTCTAGAAACTTGAAGGCTACCTGTTGCCCTGCGGACCCTAATCCTCTACGCCGGTCATGGCCTGGGCCGCCCTTGGATCCAGCAAAGGATAAGTGATGTCCACCAGCAAATTCAACGCCATCACCAGGAAGGCGCCGATCAACGTGATCGCCACGATGACGGGATAGTCTACCCCGTAAGTGAAATCGATAGTCAAACGGCCCAGTCCTGGGATTCCGAAAATCTTCTCTACGATGATTGCGCCGTTTACGATTCCGATCAACATCTGTCCCAACACGGTTACGACCGGCGTCAGAACCGGTCTCAACATATGACGGACGATCACCATGAACTCCGGCACGCCCTTGGCCCGCGCCGTGCGCACATAGTCCTCCGACAATACTTCCAGCACGCCTGACCGGGTCTGGCGGATGATGATCGCGATCGAGCCAAAGACCATGACGAACATGGGCAGGATCGCCTTCTTGCTGAACAGCCCTTCCCACCCGTAAGGCGTCGTCTTCATTATGCCCAACCCCAATACCAGAAAGACCATCAGCATCGGGCCCACTACATAACTGGGAACGCCGCTGATGAAGAGCGCGGAGCCAAGTATCGAGTTGTCTATCCAATTGTTGTGGTTGAGCCCGGCTATTATGCCTAATGGAATGCCCAGGATCGCGACCAGGATCACGGTTGCGATCCCGATCTGGAACGAGACGGGCGCGGTCGCTCCGACCATGTCATTGACGGAGCGCCCCGATATCACCGACATGCCCAGATCGCCCTGCACAAGATGCCATGTGTACTCCCCGAACTGCACCAGGAAGGGGCGGTCCAAGCCCTTCTCCCGGCGGATGGCATCCAACCGCTGAGCGTCATAGGTCACATCACCCTCTTCCCGCAGGAACATTAACTTGATCGGATCCCCCGCGCCGAAAAAAGCCAAAGCATACACTGACAGCGCAAGCAGCAGCAGTGCCGGGATCCAATAGAGAATGCGGCGTAGGACGTATTGACCCATTGCTATTCCTTCAATACCGGAACTGGGATACTTTAACGGGATTCCTGGCGCCGGTGTGAGGCGAAAACACGCTCATGAGTAATGGTGCGGGCTTAGCCGGTATACGCGGGCAAAGGCGCCATAGGCTTCTTGACGCCCTTGCCCTTGCAATACTACGATTTCAGCCTTCGCTGAAAGTTACTCCATATGCTCGATGTAGATCTTCCAAGGCTCGACGAACTGGGCATCGGCGTTGCGCCGCGTGCCATGTACCCAAGGCATTGCGCCGCCCTTGACCGAGCCGCCGCAGCCAGTGCCGATCGGAATGACCATATACTGGTCGTGGAATACCTGCTGCGCCTGTTGTGACAGCGCAATTCGGTTCGGATCGTCGGCTCCCAGTGTGACAGCCTCTTCGATCAGCGCGTCCACCTCAGGATCAGCGTAGCCGCCCATGATGTTGCGCGCCAGGTTGGAAGAGGAGTGCAGCGAACCGAGCAGCATCAGTGCCGCATCGGGAACGCGCACACCTGCGCCGTCGCGGAACAGCGCCGGCGCGCCGGGGCCTTCCCAGCTGTCGAACTGCGGGCTCATCTCAATCGCCGTGATGCCGAACAACTGGCGCCACTGCTCCGCCATGTACTGCGCCAGTACCTCGGTCCCGGGGCTGCTCACGCCGGCCAGGATCATCTTGGGTACGTCGGCAACGTCTGCATATGCGGACGCGGCCATGGCTTCCTTGGCGGCCTCAGGATCGAAAGGATGCGGTACAAAGTTGGGGTCCGCGCCGGGCAATGCTCGCAGCGGCTCACCCGTCGGTACCCAGCCGCTGCCGTCAGGGCTGGATAGATTGAAGATCTGCTCCCTGTCTACCGCCAGGACCAACGCCTTGCGGAAGTTGAGGTCGCTGGTCGGTTCTATCGTCGGATTCAAGAAGAATCCACCGATGCCGGGCGCCTGGCCGCACTCAAAGTAGTCCGCTCCCAGCAGCGCCTGTGATGCGGCGTCGTTGGGCGGCCAACCCTGGTCCAGTTCTCCATTTGCCAGCATTGTCGTCACGATCGTCCTATCTTCAATCGACGTAACCGTAAATCTGTCCAGCATCGGTTCTGCCACCCAGAAGTTCGGATTCTTCACGAAGGTGACCACGCCCTTGTTCAAGTCCATCTCATCGGGCATGAAGGGTCCGCTGGTCACGGGATTGTTCTTCGGGTGCCACCACTCGGCGATCTCGAAGCCGTCCTCGCCGATTGCAACAGAAGCCTTGACCGGGCCAATCAGGTTCGTGGCCAGCTTCTTATGGAACAGCGGGTCCGGACCTTCCAGCGTCACCTGCACCGTGCTGTCGTCCAGGGCGACCACACCGGGCATCGTCATCGCCTCGCCGTTGAACACGTCCTCAAAGCCAACCACACCGGTCATGAACAACGTTACGCGCTGGTGCGTGGTAGCGGGATGCGCAATTAGATTCCAGGTCGCCACCACGTCCTGAGCAGTTATCGAGCTGCCATCCGAATAGACCGCGTCCGGGTCGATCTTGAAGGTCCACTGCGACATGTCCTCGTTCGGGGTCCATTCGTTGAAGACATACGCATGCAGTTCGCCATGCTCGTCAATGTACATCGGCCCGGCGTTCCAGAATGCCAGGTAGTGCATGTTCCAGCCGCCGCCTCGCAACGGCGACCAGTCCTGCGCGAAGAACGGTATCGTCGCGCGGAAGTGCATCTCCTCCATCATCTCGTCATCGCTGTCAGCGGCCATCTCTCCTGAATCGGCGGCCGGCGCCGCTGCCGGCGCTGCGCAGGCCGAGACGGCAAGGACCATCGCCATCAGCGCCATCACGACGATCCAGAGTTTTGGAATCTTGCGTGTCGACAACATCAACGTCTCCTCCTTGAAAGTACTGGTTTATGAAAAAAGGCAGGATTGAAATCTGACTCGAACAACCTGTACGAGTGGCGTTCAGGCAAAAAGGAACCCGGCGCACAATTGGGGCAAAGAGTTCTGTCTGGGAATGGCGTATCAGTCTGGGATGAACCGTTCTGCGATGTGATTGGGCGGCACTATAGCATTACAATTGTCACATGTCAAAACATTGAAATTCACGGGTGCATCCCGAATTTTTTGCGGTGACCACATAGACATTGGTGGTTCCGGCCCGGGCAACAGTTCGGCCCTACTTTTTTGAATTTGATATAAAATATAATTTAACCCCCTTAAGAACATGACAAATTGTGACTATAACCTTCTGCGCATTAACCATTTGGCCGTTGAATGGAACGGCGGAGTCCCCAAAAAACCTGACAAGACTCGCAAAAACCTGTCAAAATCCTTCAGCCCTCCTCGCCCTTCCGCCATCCCCCGCCACACACTCCTCACTCCTCGCCCTTAATCCTGATTTAGGCAACGACCTCACAATAACCTGGGATGGACCCAAATACGCGAAACTGAAGAGAGTCCGGATCCCGATATGTCTTTTCCGGCAATAGCAGTCTTTCGACACTTCTCCCGCATGCCGCACGGACATCGGACGCTGGCCCCGTTTCACTTCATAACGTGCTTTGGGCGTTGTGCATTGCACGCCAAACTGGTGTAGGATACCCCTATCCGGTCCACTACAATTCTCGTGGGGGCGGAAACGCCGCTGTTCCTACCAAAACCGAACGCACAGAAAACAATTCAATGCACATCACCGACAGCGGCACTCTCAGCCGCGGCCAGCCCGGAACATCCCGCGCTATCCTCACCTTTCCCACCGCCGTCTCCCTCGACAATGGTACCCTTTTGGCGACCTACCGCACCGGAACGACTAAGGATTCCGCCGACGAAACCGTCGAATTCGTCCGCTCGACTGACGGCGGTCGCACCTGGAGCGAGCCTTGGAGACCGGTTGAAAACCCGACTCTGTATGGCCTCTATGGCTCCCTGCGAGTCTTCTACCTGACCGAACTGTCTCCCGGCCAGCTGCTGGGCGCGACCATGTGGATCGACCGCACAACCTGGCCCGGCGGCGGCCTCTTCAATGAGGAAACCGAAGGCTGCCTGCCCATGCAGGTCCTCCTCTCCGACTCGAATGACGATGGTAAAACCTGGACTCCCTGGCGGCTCGTTCCCATGCCTGAAGAGATCGGCCCGCCCAGCCTGACCGCGCCCGTCCTCAAGCTTGCCAACGGCTCCCTGGCGTTGAGCATCGAGACAAACAAACACTACGAAGACGCCTCACCCTGGATGCAAAAGGTCGTCTTCATGCACCGCCATGACTATCAGGCGACCTCCACGTCCCTGGGCCCTGTAGGAAATCTGGCCATAGACGCGAACTGGGCAAAACCGGTCGTAGCCGGCGAGGATCCCAGCGGCCGCATCTTCAACTGGGATCTGCGCTGCGGCGTCGCCCCCGACGGACGTGTCGCTACTTTCTCCTGGACCTACGACACGCAAACTGCACGCTACCTGAACATCCACCGCCGCATCAGCGCCGACAGTGGCCGCACCTGGACGATTGCCGAAGACCTCGGTTTCGCCGACCAGGCCGCCCGCCCCGCTATGCTGGCCGACGGCCGCGTCCTCCTGCCCTACGTGGACAGGTTTGGCAGCCGCTCGATCCGCGCCCGGCTTGCCCCCGCGATCGACGCCCCCTTTGATCCGGCAACCGAAGTCGTCATCTACAGCCAGGGCCAACCCCCCGGCGACCCCACCGAAAGCACGAGCGAGACGCTTTCTGAAATGAGCCTGTGGACATTCGGACTGCCCTATGCCGAGACCCTGCCGGATGGTACGGCCTTGGTCGTCTATTACGCAGGAACCGACGAGACGATGGACATACACTGGGCCAGAATCGATCCCGGCCCAGCCTGACCCAGCCGGCTACCAAACAAGCGTCGTAACCGGCGGCGCGATACATGCTGTCACACAAAGGAATTGACATGCGCAAGAGCAAGATGCTCCAGAAGTTCCGCAATGACGGCTTTGCCCGCGTCTGCGGCCTCGGCCACTATCTGCCCTTCTACATCCGCTACGCAGCCCGCTACAAGTTTGACGGCATCTGGTTTGACCTCGAACACCGCGCCATGGACGCACGCGAGGTACAGGCCATCATCATGATGTGCTATCATAACGACATCGACTGCATGGTCCGGCCCCCTACCCTGGAGCGAACCAAACTGTACCGCTACTTGGAAGACGGCGCCAGCGGCTTCCTTATGCCCCTGATCTCCGACCCTCAGACAGCATCCGATGTGGTCCAGGCCGTCAGGTTTCCGCCGCTGGGCAACCGCGGTATGGACGGAGCCGGCCTTGACGCCGATTTCGGTATCGGGGCCTGGGACCCTGAGAGCAACTACAACGCTGACTCCAACCGGGAGACCTTCCTCATCACACAAGTCGAAACGCTCCAGGCAGTGGCCAACGCTGAAGAGATCGCCTCCATTGATGGCATCGACGGCCTGTTTATCGGGCCCGCCGATCTTTCACTGCGTATCGCTACGCAGGGTAACGGCGACATGACGATGGAGAAGGCGATAGATACCGTTGCCGCCGCGGCCGCGAAGCATGGCAAGATCTGGGGCATCACCGCCGGCTCTGTTGACGAAATCAAGCGCTTCCGCGATCAGGGAGCGCAGATGGTCCCATGGGGCGGGGACTTCAGCCTGATGAACGTGCTGAAAGATTGTAGTGAAGACTTGGACGGCGTGCCCGGCGCGTGAGCTTTCCCTGCAAGCGCTCCCGGTGACATTCGTGAAAGGCAACCGAGCATGAAAATAGCTATCCTGCATGGCCCGCGTGATCTGCGTATCGAAGAGCAGGATCTGGACGCCAGCCAGCTCGCCGACGACGAGATCTGGGTGAAGACCCGTATCTCCGCCCTCAAAATCGGCACCGACCGCGGCAACTACGAAGGTGCAGACCAGGTCCCCGGCGCGCCCGGCTACCCGCGCTGGGTCGGCGACAGCAACCTCGGTATCGTGCAGGACGCCGGCAGCAAGGTCACCCGCGTGAAAGTCGGCGATCGCGTCGTCACCCGCGCCCCCCACCAGTCCGAATACATAATGTCTGAATCGGAGAGCCTCGTCGCCATACCCGAAGGGGTCGCCGACGAGGATGCCGTCTATGCCCATCTATATGCGCTCAGCGCGCACTGTTACCACAAGGCCCAATTTCGACCCGGTGAAAATGTGGCCGTAGTTGGAGTTGGCGTCCTGGGCCTTGGCGCCATCGCTCTGGGCCCCCTCTTCGGCGGCCGCGTCGTCGGCATTGCCAACAGCCCAGTTCGCATCGAAATGTCCGAAAGGATGGGCGCGCACGCCAACTTTCTCTACAACGATCCGCAGCTTGACGAGAAACTCGATGAATTCACCCGCGGCCAGGGCATCGACCTCGTCATCCTCACAGCCAATCCCTGGCCCGCCTTCCGCACCTCCATGGAGATCGTCCGCCCCGGCGGCCGCGTCTCCGTCGTCAGCCTGCTCGGCCGCGGCGAACCGCCGCTGGACTTCAACCCGCTCGCCATGGAGCTTTTCTACAACAAGGGCACTTCGTTGATAGCCGTCTCCCAGCGGGCCGGATACCTCTATCCCGACGGCGGATCCGATCCCTACAACACCGCCGACCGTTACGCTTGGGACAATATCGGCGACCACGTCGTTTCCCTGATGGCCGACGGTCTCCTCGAACCGAGCCGCCTCATCACCCATCGTTACCACTATACGGAGATGGTCGAAGCCTACGAGATGGCCTACCATCGCGAGAAGAATATGCTGGGCGTGATCTTCAACTGGCAAGAATAGAATCCTAGCTCGTGTCGCAGGCCGAGTGCCCGTCGATACGCATCACGGAGGCCACCATGACCTCTTTCCCAAATGCGGCCCAACACGATGTCTCCCGCTCGCTTGACCTCTACGACCAGGCCGGCGAACTAATCCCAGGTTGGACACAACTGATCAGCCGCCGCGCAGACCAGTTCGCGCACGGCGCCAGCCCTATCTACGCCCAGCGCGCCAAAGGCTCCCGCTTCATCGATGTCGACGAAAACGAGTACATCGACTGGATGAACGCTGTTGGAGCCATCATTCTGGGGCACGCGGATGATGTCGTCGACGCCGCCGTCAAGGAGCAGATCGACCGCAGCAGCCTCTTCTCCGCCAACAGTCCGCTCGAAATCGAACTGGCCGAGGAGCTTAACGACACCATACCCAGTTCCCAGATGGTGCGCTACTGCAAGGGAGGCGGCGATGCCTGCGCCATGGCCGTCCGCATCGCCCGCGGATCCACCGGCAGAGACAAGATCCTTTTCTGTGGCTACCATGGCTGGCATGACTGGTACCAGGCCGCCAACTTCGGTGTCGACCCCGAGAGCGGCGAATTTCCCTTCGCCGGCATCGAGCCAATTGGAGTGCCCAAAGTCCTCGAAGGCACCGTCGTCCCCTTCGTCTATGGTGACCTGGAGATGCTGGCTGGGCTGCTCGATGAACATGCCGGCGAAGTCGCCGCTATCATGATGGAGCCGGCCCGCTCAGAGCTGCCGGACCCTGGTTACCTGGAAGCGGTAAAGAAGCTGGCTGCCGACCACGGCGTCGTCCTCATCTTCGACGAGGTCTCCTGTGGCTGGCGCATCGCCGTCGGCGGTGTGCAGGAGGCCGTAGGCGTAACGCCCGATATGACAGTAGTGGCCAAGTCGATGTCCAACGGCTACCCCATGGGCGCCGTAGTCGGTTCGCGCGAAGTAATGGAACCGGCTAAGCACATGTTCATCTCCAGTTCGTATTGGAGCGACAACATCGGGCTGGCAGCCTCGCTCGCAACGATACGCGAACTGAAGCGACGTGAGTCTCCCCGTCGCTTTAAGGAAATAGGGGAGAGCCTGCGTACTGCACTTAACAAGGCAATAGATGACTCAGGATTGGACGGCGCCTGCACCGGCCTGCATACCGGCCCGACCGTAACCCTCAATACGCCTGACGACGTCGATCCCCGCAAGGTCTCTACTCTCTTCATCCAGGAGATGGCCAAAAGAGGTGTGCATTCCTATATGAGCTTCAAGGCCACGCTTTCTCACACCGATGATGACATTCGCCTGACCGCAGAAGCGGCGGCCGAGGCCCTCCAGGTCGTTCGTACCGGGCTGGAGCAAGGCAGTATCGACGATCTGCTCACTGTCAACCTCAAAAAGGAGCCCTTCCGCCGCCAGGTCCGATAAGTCCAGGCGACGATAGAGATGACCTGCACAGGAATCAGGCCACAGGATACCTGCCATGTTCTCGCACGACTTTAAGGAAGCCGATCAGCAGTTCCTCGAAAGGGAGATCCTCCCCTTCCTGCCTGACCGCATTATCGATGCCCACGCGCATCTCTTTTGTCACGAGCACTATCCGGACGGTGTTCCACCCGTTGGCTTGGATACGACGCCGCCCCGCCTGGGCCTGGCCGAGTTTGAAAAGTACTCAGAGTGGCTGCATCCTGGAGGACGCGTCGTGGGCGGTCTCTTCTTCGGCCTCGTCTTTCTCGGCGACCGCCAGGCCAACAATGAGTTCATCAGCGCAGAAATAAGCGGCGATTCACCCCTGGCGGCCAAATCCCGCGGGCAGATGATCATCTCGCCCGACATGGATGCCGAGACAATCCTCGATGAAGTCCGCCGCCTGGGCATGACTGGCCTGAAATGCTACCACACCATGGCCCCGCTGAATCCGCGCCTCGGTACGCCCGAATCCGGCGCCGGCTCCTACACTGCAGCAGACCCGACCTGGACCGCGCCCATCGAGGCCTACCTTCCCGAGGAGCACATCGTCGCCGCCAACACGCTCGGGCTTACAATCACGCTGCACATGGTGCGCGATCGAGCCCTCGCAGACCCGGTCAACCAGGCGACCATCCGTCGCTACTGCGAGTCCTATCCCAACATACGGCTGATTCTGGCCCACGCCGCCCGCGGCTTCAACCCCTGGCACACCATAGAGGGCATCGAGAGCCTGCGCGGCCTGGAAAACGTCTGGTTTGACACTTCCGCCGTGACCGAGGCCGGCGCATTCGAGGCCATTGTCGAGACGATGGGCCATGAGAAGCTCATGTACGGGACCGACTTCCATGTCAGCCACACGCGCGGCCGCTGCGTTGCCATCGGCGACTCCTTCCACTGGCTCTATGCCGATGAAATGGACCTGGACGAGAAGCACATCTCCTTGCAGCCTGTCCTCATCGGCCTCGAGTCGCTGCGCAGCCTCCGCCTCGCCTGCGACCGCCTGAAGCTGAGCGAGCGCAAGGTCGAGGACATCTTCTACGGAAATGCCGCCGCGCTTCTGGATATTCAGTAAGGAGAAGGATGATGCAGGTACTCTCCCCACCGGAGCAGATCGACTTCGCTCACAACAAGCAACTGCTCAACCGCTACCGTTTCATCGAGTATGAGACGCTGCGCATTCTGGCCGCCTGGTTGCCAGGCACAGCCAACATGGACTGGAAGCTGGCGATGGGCCGCCTGCTATGGGAAGACGCCCAGCACGTGCAGCACCTCTACCAGCGCCTGCGTGAGATCCAGACGCCCGCCTTCCGCCCGCCCGGTGACGACGCGCTCGAACACCTGATGGCCGAAGCGCTGCACGCGCCCAGCGAAGCCGACCTATTGGCCGGCCTCTTCCGCGTGATCAAACCGGCCCTCGTCGACACCTACCGCTGGCACTGCGACCAGACCTTCGCCAACCCGGATGCCCCGACTCTGTACGCCTTCAAACACATACTGATAGATGAAGAGGCGCAACTCGCCTGGGCAGAAGAAACGTTGGCGGACCATGAACCCGGCGAATGGGAAGCCTATATCGCACACCTGCTTGCAGCAGCCGGGGGCGTTTCTGGCCGCGAAGACAGGAAGGCGAAACCGGCGCCCGCCCCGTGTCGAACAACATTCGAATGCCCTCGCGACGCCGCCCGCGACAACCGATTCAGTCTGGTCAATCGCGACGCCGGCAAACGGATAACGGATGTCGATCATGCGACCCAGCGCCTGCGGGATTTCGAAAGCTACAGCCAGGAGATGCTCGCCGCCGAAACAGTCGCGCTCATCATCCACCTGTCTCCCGATATGCCTTGGGCCTTCACTCATGACAGCGCCCGCCACTGCTACGACGAGACCCGCCATTGCAGGCTGGGAATCGAGTGGCTGGCCCAGCACGGACGCGACTATACCAAGGTCCCACAGAACACGCGTATCTACACCTGGCGCAGCCAGTACGACGCCGCCACCCAATACTGTCTCCTGACGATGGGCAACGAGACCCACGCCTTCCCCCACCGCCACGAGCAGATGGCCGCCTACGCCGAGACCGGCGACCGTCTCTCGGCCCAGTTCGTCAGCTACGACATGGCCGACGAACGTCAGCATGTCGCCTTTGGGCACAAATGGCTGCCGCAGCTGATGACCCAACATGGGATCGACACGCCGGTGGACGAATTCGTCAAGGAGACGGTAGCCCTGTGGGAACGGGAGTACATGTCGGGCAAGCTTCCCATCCACGAACTGCCCTTGACCGAAGAATAGCTACCAGTACCTGTTCCAGCTACCAGCCTCGAGCCGCGTGCATCAGCCCATGAACCGTAGTCACTATCGAACACTTGGACGAACTGGCCTTTCGGTCTCTCCAATCGCCCTGGGCACAGTCGAACTCGGGATGGATTACGGAATCCCCGTCCCCGGCCAGTACGGCCGCCCTTCGTCGTCCGCCGCCGAACGCCTGGTCGGCGCGGCGCTGGATGCCGGCATTAATTTCATTGACACGGCCCAGGCGTATGGGAACAGCGAAGCGGTCCTCGGCCGTGCCCTTCGCGGCCGACGCAAGAGGGTCGTGCTGGCTACAAAGGCGACAGTGCAAGCCGGTGGAAAGACGTTGCGCGGCGAAGCCCTGCGCCGGGCCATGCTGTCCGGACTTGAGAACAGTCTCCGTTCCCTGCAAACTGACTACGTCGACATCTGGCAGATCCACAACGTCGACGCCGATCTGCTGGCCCAGGCCGACCTCGTAGCCGAAGTCTTCTCTGAGGCACGTGCCAGCGGTATGACTCTCTGGCGCGGCGGCTCATTTTACGGCCCCGACCTACCCCTCGCCGCGCTTGAACTGGAACTGTTTGACGCCATTCAGGTCACCTATTCCGTCTTCGACCAGCGCCTGGCGAGCAAGGTCTTTCCTACGGCCAGAAGGAGGCAAGTTGGCGTTATGGTGCGGTCGGTCCTGCTGCAAGGGGTCTTGACCGAACGTGCCGACTACCTGCCCGACTGGCTCGAACCCTTGAAAGCACGCTCAAGGCGATTCCGCCAGCTGGTTGCCGACTCCGTTAGAATTCCCCGGCACGCGTCCGGCCGCGGCCTCACACCGGCGAAGGCGGCCATCGCCTTTGCACTGGCCGAACCGTCCATCGGCTCGGTGCTCGTCGGCATGCGCACTGAGGCAGAGCTCGAAGAAAACCTGGAGGCAGCAAGCACGACGCTCTCGCCCGACCTTCTCCACGAACTGCGCCAGCTGCGAATCGACGATCCCGAGCTGCTCAACCCGAGTCACTGGCAAGCCGACCTTCTGGCCGCAGCAAAAAAAATGCAGCAGAACTGATCTTGAGAAGCTGGAACGTCCAGGGGAACCGGCTCCGGCGGCGAGCGTGCCAGGTCCACGACCAGGCGCATGCGAGCCCGAGACAAATCGTAACCATGCAGGAATGTCAGGAGGTATAAAACATGGAATTTCGCCAGTTGGGCAACTCCGAACTGAGCGTCAGTTCAATCGGCCTGGGCAGCGTGACCTTCGGCCGCGAAATCGATGCAGAAACGTCCTTTTCGATCCTCGACTACGCCATGGACCGGGGCATAAACCTTATCGACACCGCCGAAGTCTACTCCGCTGGTGGCTCCGAAACGGTACTGGGGCAGTGGCTGTCCCGAAATGGCAACCGGAATAAGGTCGTCCTGGGGACCAAAATCGCCCCTCCTCTTGGCCGAGAACGTGTCCTGCAGTTCGCCGACGATAGCCTGCGCCGGCTGCAGACTGACGTCATCGACCTCTACCAACTCCATGCTTACGACCCTGGCACGCCATTCGAGGAAACGCTGGACGCTCTCAATACGCTAGTGGAGCAGGGCAAGGTACGCTACGTGGGAAGCAGCAATTTCGCCTCGTGGCAGCTATGCAAGGCCCTTTGGTTTGCCGATGTGAACGGCTGGGCGCCCATGGTATCTGTTCAACCCAACTACAACGTCGCCATCCGTGACATTGAGGCCGAAGTCTTGCCATTCTGCGCCGACCAGAACATCGGCGTGATCTCCTACAGCCCACTGGGCGCAGGATTCCTCACCGGCAAGTACACCAAGACCTGGACCGCGCCCAAAGGGACTCGCTTTGACGTCATGCCCGACCACTGGGATATCTACGAAAACGACACTTCAATGCGGCGCATGGAGGGCCTGCGCGAGGTGGCCGCTGATACTGGAATCTCGATGGTACAGCTTGCGCTGGCCTGGGCAATCGGTCAGCCCGGAATCACCTCAGTCCTGATCGGCTGCCGCAGCAAGTCCCACGTTGACCAGGCCTTCCAGGCCGAAGAAATGGGGCTGAGCCAGGAGCTGCGCGACAGAATCAATGCGCTGGGCTAACCGCACCGCTCCCCAAAATGCGAAGCTAGGCCTTTAACATGTGGCATCCCACAGGGGGAAGAAAACAATGAAAACTTACCGCGCCGCCGTAATCGGTTGCAGCCGCATGGGCGGTTTCATAGACAACGAAGTGGTCGGCTATTCCAGGATCGCGTTACCCTATTCACACGCCGCCGGCTACACAACCTGCGACCGCACAGATCTCGTCGCCTGCGCCGACCTGCGTACCGACGTCATGGCAGAGTTCGGCAAACTGCACGGCGTACCCGCGGCTGGCCAGTACACCGACTACCGCGAGATGCTCGCCAATGAGGACCTGGACATTGTCAGCGTAGCCACACAGCCGGAGCCGCGCGCAGCGATCGTCGTCGACTGCGCCGACAGCGGCGTCAAAGCAATCTATGCCGAGAAGGCAATGGCCGCCTCAATGGCCGACGCCGACGCCATGGTCGAAGCGGTTGAGAGGAACGGCGCCATACTCAATCTGGGGACCAATCGGCGCTATGACACCAAGTACGACCGCATGAAGGAGATCATCGACAGCGGAGAACTGGGCGACCTGCAGCACATAATCATCTATAATGTCGGCACATTATTCAACACAGGTAGCCACTTTCTTGATCTGGTACTGAGGCTCAACGACGACGCACCGGCCGAATGGGTGCAAGGTCACCTTCCCGAAGGCGACAGCCTGTTCGACGGCGACGTACTGACCGGCGACCCGCAGGGTGAAGGGACCATTCAGTTTGCAAATGGGGTAAAGGCCCACGTCCTGCTTACCTCCCGTTCCTCGGAAACTGAGGCGATCTGTTCTGAAGGGACCATCACCTCGTTAGGCGACGGCAGTGATTGGCAGGTGCGTAAAGCCGCGCCGGTCGGTCTACGCGGGCGCAACGAGCTTCGGATCGCGGAGGCTCCCCAGACACCCCCGACCAGTTCTACGTTGCGAGCCGTCCAGGACCTTGTCCATGCCCTGGATACCGGGCAACCTCCCAGGGGCGGCGTGCGCGCGGCCCGCGCCGGCAATGAGCTCATCTTCGGCATCATCGAATCCCATCTGCAGGGTGGGGCGCGGGTAGAGCTGCCGTTGCAGAAGCGCACCACCCGTATGGTCCGTGACCATACCCCGAGACTGCCGAAGTATACGGCTGATTGAGAGAAGAAGTGCGCTTGCCGGCTAATGGGCTCAGGGGCCTGCCGACGGTAGGGTCAACTGTCAACGCAAGTAGGGCCGCGGATTCCTTTCCACCTCGGCCAGAAGTGTGTCGACGTAGCCTCGGATCCCAAACAGCCGGCAGGCTGCGTTTCCGACGCGTCCGTGCTGCGGTTCCCCAAGACCTTCCCAGAACGCGCCCAACTTGACACGATCCAGCGCTGGGAAAGCAGGCTCACGATCAGTATCTCGCCTCCTGGCCCGCAGCGTGTGCCAGTACATCGCCTCAACCAGATGGACGTAGGTCGAAGTGTAGTAGTCCACGCCCAGCATCAGAAGCTTACCACGCGCCTGATAGGCCCTGTACATGGGCGAATGCAGGCCGAACGTCTTGCCCCACGGCTTACGGTCCCAATGTGAACCGTACCCATCCTCACGCAGATGCCCGCCGACAAAGGCTTTAGCCCCTCTTCCCCGTGCCGCCACCGAGTGAGAGTAGTGGTCTGAACGGTAGACGCCCGGCAACTGACGAAACTGCTCAGTAATCCATCCGACCGTTGACGGCGTGCTATTGATGTCCCACGTTTCCGGCCGCAACTCCCACGTCACCAGGTTGAAGGAGGGCATCAGCAACAGCCCTTCCGGCCCGATCGCGTCTTCCAGGGCTCGGATCACGCTTGCGGCGCCCCCCTCGACAGGTCCCAGCGATTTGAATGAGGAATGAACAAAGAGGACATCGCCCGCTTCGACGCCCAACCGTCGCAGGTCGCACGTCAGATCGCAGCTGTCATATGGGGGATGGCAAAAGAAATGCTCGGGCGGGGCCGCTATGGACATGGCTGCAGCGCCTCCGGCACCTGTGAGGAAGTGGCCCTCATTCTCGTAATCCATTTGTGTCCAGTCGATGAACACCAAACAGGGTCTATTGTGCTGCTTCAGTCAGGAATGTGAGGCTTTTCTTGCGCCGGATTTCATCCTCCGACATGGCGGCAATCAACGTACCCCAATGCCGAGGCGGCGTCCGCGGTTCGCCGGTAAACTCGAACCCTTCCTCGCTCAGACTCAAACTGCTTCCTTCCAGGCCGCCGTAGCCCAGAGCACTGCGAGTGGTGATCATCTCTTGGACTGCGGCCAGCGCGCGAGCGTCGAACAGGCCTAGTCTATCTTTCAGTTTCTGAATTCTGCCCTCTTGGCCGTAGCACTGGTGCTGCGTTTCCGCGTTCAGATAATGAATGTAAAATGTGCGGCGCAGGTCGCCTGTGCGGTTGCCGGCCGAGCCGTGCGGCGCCGAAATGCAGTGGAAACTGACATCGCCCGGTTCCATTTCAATCGGCACCGCGCCCAGTTCATCGAACAGGGCGTCCTCGGAAAAGTTCTCCACCTCCACGTGGCCCACCAGGTGGTGCCCCGGAATCACCCACACGCATCCGTTCTCGACCGTCGAGTGATCCAGGTAGATATCGGCGTCAATATTGGGAACGGGATGCGTCGCCGACCATTCCGGATCGCCGTACGGCGGGTCTTGGTGCCAGTGAATAGGCAGGTCTCCTTCAGGAATCTTGCACACAAAGGAGTCGACGACCGGCATGAAAGGATGGCCGACCAACTGACCGAAGCAGGTCAGCAGCGTTGGGTGTACGGTCACCGCCTGGAAGATCGAGTCCCGGTCCCACATCCTTTCACTGCGGAAATAGGTCGGGACGCCTTGATTGTTGGCTCGGAATCGATGGTCGGATTCGGCAGTGTCCGCCATTCCTTCTTCAACGACGCGGTCGGCTGCCATACGCAGAGCGGACAACTCCTCACCCTGAATAACGCCTCTGGCAACAATGATTCCGTCTCGATGAAACTGATCGATCTCTGCTTGCGTGAACATGTGCCTACCTCCCACTCAAGAAAGCATCACGGTCCGGCTTCGTTTTCGTCTCTGATGGGAATGTAACCAGGTTCGCAGCAGGCCAGCAGCCTTTCTGCCAAGAGCGTGCACAATGGTCGCAAAATGGGATGTCAGGGAGAAAGCCGCATCCGCTTTAGCCTGAAGGCGGGTCTCGGACGGATCACCTCGATTATGCCTCCGGCGCCAAAAAGGTCAGACTCTTTTTGCGCTTAATCTCGTCCTCGGACATGGCGGCAATCAGCGGGCCCCAGTGTCTGGGCGGTGTCCTGGGTTCACCCGTAAACTCGAACCCCTCCTCCATCAGACGCACATCGCTTCCTTCCAGACCGCCGTAGCCCAACTCCACGCGCGCATCTATCATCTTCTGGGCCGCTGCCAAAGCCCGCGCGTCAAACAGACCGCGTTCCTTCTCCAACTGCTGGACATAGCCAAGATGCCCGTAGCACTCCTTTTGGACCTCGGCGTTCATGTAGTGCACGTAGAAGGTACGGCGCAGGTCGCTGGTGCGGTTGCCGGCCGATCCGTGTGGAGCAGAGAGACAGTGAAAACTGACATCGCCCGGCCCCAACTCGATCGGCACCGCGCCCAGTTCATCAAACAGCATCTCCTCTGAATAGTTCTCCACCTCAACGTGGCCCACCAGGTGATGCCCCGGAATCGCCCATACGCAGCCATTCTCGATCGTTGAATGGTCCAGATAGATGTCGGCGTCGATATTGGGGATAGGATGTGTATCCGGCCATTCCGGATCGCCGAACGGCGGGTCCTGGTGCCAGTGGACCGGCACATCACCTTCCGGGATCTTGCAGACGAAGGAATCGACAATCGGCATGAACGGATGGCCCACTAGCTGACCATAGTGAGCCAGCAACGACGGATTGGCCGTCACCGCCTGAAAGACCGGGGCACGGTCCCACATGAACTCGCTGCGGAAATACGTGCGTGAGCCATCCGGGTTCGGTCGGTAGCGGTGCCCCTCTTCATCGACGCCCGCCATCCCCTCCTCCATCACGCGATCCGCTGCCTCGCGCAGCGCCGCCAGCTCCTCGCCCTCTATCACTCCCTTCGCCACGATGAATCCGTCGCGATGAAACTGTTCGATCTCAGCTTGGGTGAACATAGGTGTGCACTCCCTGTGGAAATCCCTCTGTTTTTCTTAATACATGCCGGCTTGGAAATGGCCGCGGCTGAGCCTGCATTGCCCCCTGCGCCTTTTTTGAACTCAGCCCTTCAGCCCCGTCATTACCACTCCCTTGACAAAGTATCGCTGTAGGGCGAAAAAGACAATAATGACCGGAATGACCATAGCCGTCGATGCGGCCATAAGCCAGTCCCAGCGAGCGCGCCCGCCCGCAGCTCCAAACGCGCCAACGGAGGCCCGGAAAAGCGCAAGCCCCAGGGCGACCGTGTAGTTCTCCGGCGAGTTGAGATAGAGCAGCGGCCCCATGAAATCGTTCCAGCCATCGATGAAAGTAAAGATAGCCACCGCGATCAGGCCGGGTTTGGCAAGGGGCATCAGGATGCGCGCATAGATGGCGTACTCGTTACAACCGTCGATTCGCGCCGCATCTGCCAGCTCTTCCGGAATCGTGCGGAAGAACTGGCGCAGCAGGAAAATGTTAAACGCGCCGCCTCCGAAGAACCACGGTACAGTGAGTGGAAGAAAGGTGTCGATCCATTGGAGACGGGTAAACAGTACATAGGTCGGCACCATCAGTACGATATAGGGCACCATCATCGTCGCTAGAACAATGCCGAACCAGATGTCTCGTCCCACAAAGCGCAGCCGAGCGAAGCCATAGGCACAGAAAGAGGCGGAGAGTAAGACCGCGGCCTCACGCACTATGACAATTATCACAGTGTTCTTGACGTAAATGTGAAACGGCATCGCGTTTGGGTTCGCCAGCGCTTCGGGATAGTTAAGCCAGCGTATCGGGTTGGGGATTATCTGGGGCGGAAACTGAAAAATGTGAAGTTCGTGCTTCAGCGAACTGCTTACCATCCAAAGGAATGGCAGAGCCATCAGGATCGCTCCAACAAGAAGAGTCAAGTGAGTTAGAATCCACTGTCCAAGGTTCTTTATCACTTCGTTATTCAGTCCTTAGCTTTCCGGCCAACACGCCGAACGGACGCCTACCCACTGCTTACTCCGTCTGGAGCACTTTGTCAACGGGTGTCTTCGTAGTAAATCATGCTGCCCACGTACTTAAAGATCAGCACCGTCAGCCCCATAATGATGATGAAGAGCACCCACGCCAGGGCAGCTGCGTACCCCATCTTGAGGTGCAAAAACCCCGCTCGGTACAGGTACAGGACGTAGAAGAGCGTGGCATTCTGAGGGCCGCCACTCGTGATCAGGTATCCCGCGGTAAAGATCTGGAAACTGGCGATGATGCCCATAACCAGGTTGAAAAAGATGACGGGGGACAGGAGAGGAATGGTTACATGGATCAGCTTGTTCCCGGCGCCTGCCCCGTCGATCTCAGCCGCTTCATAGTACACATCGGGGATGCCCTGCAGTCCCGCCAGGTAGATCACCATAGTGGCTCCCAGCCCCCACAGGCTCATCAGTATCAGAGCCGGCAAGGCCCATTCCGGTTCCTGTAGCCACAGGATTTTGGGCAGGCCGACCGCGCGCAGCCCGGCATTGAGCAGCCCGAACTCCGAGTTCAGAATGAAAGCCCAGAGGACGGCGCTCGCCACCGCCGGAACAATGCTGGGGAGATAGTACACAGTGCGATAGATGCTGATGCCGCGTATCTTCGTATTGAGCAGTATCGCGATAAAGAAACTCAGCACCAGGCCGAGAGGGACCGCCACCAGCGTGTACATGGTGGTAACTTTCAGAGACTGCAGAAAGAGCTCGTCCTCGAACAGGTTCTCGATATTGTCCAGGCCGACAAAACGCGGCGCCGTGATCAGATTCCACTTCTGAAATGTCAGCCAGCCGGCGGTGGCGGCCGGAATGAGAAACCAGATAAGGACGCCAAGAATGAACGGGGATATGAAGATGTAACCGGTGATGTTTCGTCTGGCCGCGGGTGAATTCAGGCCCCAACTGCTGAGCCTCTGGTTTATCGCAGACATTCTCTTATCCGGGTACAGCGTTGGGCGGGGAAGCGCGGCGGGTGAACTAAGATCCTGACCGGACCTCGGTCACCCGCCACAGAAAGTCGATTTACGCATTCTCCAGGACTTCATTCGCCTTTGGCGTGGCCTCCAGCAACGCCTCTTCGGCGGTCTTGTCGCCGATCCAGACTGCGTCCAGCGCCGGCCAGATGAAACCGCTCGCCTCGCCTTCGCCCGGAGGTCCATACATCGGGTGCCCGTAATCCGGCACCCACTTGGTAGCGATATTTCTGTAACCTTCCCGGTGTACTTCAGGAGACATCCAACGGTCCATCGCCTCTTCTGTAATCAACGCCGTCTGGCTGGGCAACCATAAGCCGGAAACCAGGAACAGCTCCTGGTAGTAGGGGCTGCTGAGGAAGCGGACCAGCTTCCAGGATTCTTCTACGTGCTTCGTACCCTGCATAATCGTGTGCAGATGCGCCGACAGCCACGTGGCGGGCACTTTCATCTTAGGCAGCACCGCCGTACCCAATGGCTCCTGCATATCATGTGTATAGGCCATCGACCATGAGCCTTCTATGACCATTGCCATCGTGCGCGTCTCCAGTAGCTGCACGAAGCCCATGCCGATCGCCTCAAATGTCGCAGAGTTAGGCATCACCTGGTCCACCAGCACCAAGTCAGCTACCTTCTGCACTGCCTCAATCGCTTCTGGCTGGTCATAGCCGTAAAGCCTCGTTTCCGGATGCCACACATAGCCGCCGTTTGAAAGAACGAATGACCAGTGCATCCAGTAGGGGATGTTCATGCCCCAGCGTTCGACGTTCTCGATATCAAATCCACTGTCTCCGGGGTGGTTGCCGTTCGCGTCCACCGTCAACTGGCGTGCAACCTCCACGAAATGGTCCCACGTCCAGATTTCGTCAGGATCGTTGCTCGGCGGGTCGATGCCCTCCTCTTCGAAGATGGCGCGATTGAAATAGACGTGGTGGCAGACCCAACACGAGCCAATGCCGTACCAACGTCCTTCCCAAGTGCAGCGCTCCTCTTCCTGCGGCTGGATGAAGTAGTCTTCGGCGCCCAACAACGGATCGGCCATCAGCATATCTGTGATATCAATCAGGAGTCCATCGCGAGCGAAAGTGTAGTAGTCGGTGCTGAAGGCAGTGTCGGGCGGCGTGCCGGCCGCGATCATGGAAAGCAGCTTCGCCCGGTAATCTCCCGGTGTCTCTAACCAAGTGGCCTTGATTCCTGGATTTTCTTCCTCGAATGTCTCCAGCCCTTCAATTAGCTCCGGCCCCTGACCCGGCCATCCTGCCAGCTGCAGCTCCACGTCTTCCATTGCCGGTGCGGCGCCCTGCCCCTCATCTGTTGCCGCAGGCGCGGGCGCACAAGCCGCCAGCAACGCGGCGCCGCCTGCTGCGCCTGCCACCGACAAGAATTCCCGTCTGCTAACTCGCATTCGTCGCATGTTCTTTGTCCCCTTTCGGTTCAATGACTGATCGTTCCATCTAGTGCAATTACGGAAGCCTTCCTCTGTACTTGGCCCATTCAAATGACACAATAGCCCTAACGAATAGGAGAAGGGGAATTTTCAACTGTTCATTTGCAGTTGGTCGAGACGCCTACATCTTGATGCCGGACTCAACCAGCCCTTCAACGTAGAACTTGCCCAGCACAATGAAGAGTACGACAAGGGGTATCGAAGCCAGCACATAACCGGCGAAGAGAGGACCGCCCGATCCGAAATCGACCAAATCATTGGTCGTCCGCGACAGGCGGAACAGGCCGACCGAAATCACCTGCTTGCTCATGTCGCTGATCGTCACCAGCGGCCACAGGAACGAGTTCCACTCCGCCACGAAATTTAGCACGGAAAGCGTTGCCAGCCCCGGCAGGCTCAGGGGAAAAGTGATGCGCCAGATGAGCGACCACGCGCCCGCGCCGTCGCACCGGGCCGATTCATAGAGCTCCTCTGGAATGCCGGTGATGAATGCCCGCATCAGAAAGATGCCGAAAATCGGGCCGCCCGCGACGTTGGGGATGATCAAGGCCCAGCGCGTATTGAGCAGACCAAGATTGTTGTAGAGCATGTAGGCGGGAATGAAGGAAAGCACCCACGGCACCATCAGAAGAGCGATAATGGCGTAGTAGAGCGGCTCACGCAGGGGAAAACGCATGCGCGCGAAGACGTAGCCGCCGATCAGCGAGAGAATCAACACGCCCGCAAGGCCGACCACGGCCACAAACACCGTGTTCAACATATAGGCGTCGATCACATCCCAGGACGACAAATAGTTCGAGCCCCGTAACGGCAGGCTCAGAGTCCACCGCTCCCAGCGATACTGCAGCCCGTTCTTGAACGACAGGTTGATCATGATCACCGTCGGTACCAGCGAAAGGAGCAGCAGGAAGGCGATAAGAAGATGAAGGCCCAGTTGGGAAACCTGCAGCGGGCGGCGATTCGGGCTCCTCTGTATTTCGGTCGTCATGTCAGTTTCCCGCAAGAATGTTGCCGGTCGTCGCTTCGCAGCCTCGCAAGGCATTCAGCGCCAAGCCGGCAATGCTCTACTGTCTTAGCTCTTCGTTCGCGGGCCGAATGCCCCGGTTAATGATCAGTGTTCCCGACATAGCAATGATGAACAACAGGAGGCCAATTGCCGAGGAATAGCCGAATTTCTGGGCGCGGAAGGCCGAATGAAACATCGTCAGCCCTGGCACCATCGTCGAGAAGCCCGGGCCCCCGTCCGTGAGAACAAGAATGTTCTGGAACGCCGTGATAGCGTTGATGATGGCCAGAATCGCCAGGAGCCGTACCTGGCCCAGCACCAGCGGAATATCGATTCGCAATACCCGCCCCACACCGGTGCAGCCGTCCAACGCCGCGGCCTCATACACCGAGGCGGAAATCTGGCCTAGCCCGCCCAGGTAGATCAGCGTGCCCACGCCCCACACCCACGGGAACCCGACAAACATGATCGCATAAATGGCGATCCTGTGCTCGCCCAGCCAGTTCAGTGCCAAATGCTCAAGGCCCATCGCCCGCAGCATATCGTTGATCGGCCCGAGGTACGGATCGTAGAGCTTCTGCCACAGAAGCACGGTTACGATGCCGGGAACCAGCATGGGGATGATGACCAGAAGACGGTATAGCTCCTTCAAGGCCTTTGAGCGCACAAAGAAGATCAGCTCGGCCATGATGAACGGCATCACAATGCCGGCAAATAGGCCGAAAACCAACAGCTTGACGATGTTGACCAGTTCGTGCGGGGTCTCAGCATACGTGAAATATGTGACGAAGTTGTCGAAGCCGACGAACGTAGCGGGTACGCCGGGGCGCCAGCGGAAAAATGCGCGAACGAGGCCCAGGATAGGAGGATAGTAGACGAATATGATTAGAAGAATGAAGATCGGGCTGAGGAGCGCGTAGGCCTGCCAGGAGCGGCGAAAGGCTCTCCAGCTAAGAGGCGTAACGTCCGACCTTCTTCTCCAAAGCCGGCGGCGGCCCGCCGCCGAATCTGTCTGCGTTGTCTGGGCACTGCTCATGCAGCAGTTCCTCTTCCTTAGTCCGTGGTCAACGGCGCTTCAACCGGAATCTGGATGCGGTAATGCTTATCGACTTCAAACAGACGGCCGACGTTGATGTCGATCACATGCGCGATCGTATCCTCCTGCAAATCATAGGGGCCCGCCGCGTTCGGCGTGTACGTATATTCGGCATAGCCATCTTCGTCGGTATAGTTCCACTCCGGGATGAAGAGGCCCCCCCCGGATTCGAGCCATGCCTGTAGCAGCGCGTTGCCGCGCGGTTGACCGTTTTCAGTCACGCGCACAGTCAGAATGATCGAGCTCTTCCCGTCGGCGACGACCTTGGGCTGATCAAACTCTCCGGAGATGGAGATGTTGCGCAGACGTACTTGTGCCTGTGCGTAGTCTGCCGCGATAGCCGCCAGCAGTAGTCCGATAGCGGCGAATGCCAGCAGCCGTCCTCTTCCCATTGTCGGCAAATACCTGTGATTAGCGGCCAGTTGTTCGAGGACGGTGGTCAATGCCAGACTAGAGCATTGACCACCGGTTCATACTGTTTCTAACTGTCGTCAGTCTGCTCCTGCAGAATCTCTTCGTAGCGCTGCGCGCCGGCGGCAAACTCCTCTTCCTGCCGCTCGTAGAAGGTTGCTTCATCGATCTGGCCCGTAATCCACTCGATGAATACCGGCCGCCATCGCATGAAGTTGTCATTGTCCCAGTACCAGCCTTGGCCCCACCACGCTATCGCATACTCATAGAGGGGCAACTTGAAGGTGGCAATCTCCTGCCAAATCGATCCGAGCGGCGCGTCCACGGCCGAAGAGATGCGTGCCTGGTTCTCATTGACGAGGAAGGCGTTGTTCTGCGGTTCGGTAAGGAACATCCAGAAATCGATCGACTGTTCCAGATTACCGTCCTTTTCCGTCGAGGACGCCATCGCGACATACTCTGATCCCTGGATGGCGGTCAGCAGATCGCCGGGCACCGTTCCGTCACCGGCAGTCGTGCGCGGCGGGTCGGTCGCGCCAGGCGTGGTGTCCGTCGCCGGGATTTCACTGCTGTTGGGGAGCGGCGGCGGCAGAAAGCCTCTCTCGAAAGTTACATTGGGGTCATTGGCCATGCGCGAAAACTCCCACGACCCCGAATAACGCAGCCCCACATTGCCCTCTCGCCAAAGCAGATCGATGTCGACCGTGTTAAAGGCGTCGATCCAGTAGGTTGCCAATTCGTACATCTCTTCAAAAGCGCGCTTGTAAATCGGCGTATTGGGCCCGATGATGCCGGCGCGGTAGGCGGGGAGCGCCTCATCTACGCCAACGAACTTGTCCCCATTGAGGTCCATATCCGGGCAAATGGGTTGCATCATCGAAGGCAGGATCTGCAGCGCCAGAGGCCACAGGTTGCCGGTCGCCTGCTCATGCTGCCAGGGCGCCAAGCCGTCACCGGCCTCCTTCAGCGCCCTGGACACCTCCATCTGTGCGCTCCACGTCGATGGCGGTTCCAGCCCCATGCTGTCGAACGTTTCCTTGTTGTAGGCCAACCCGACTTCGATGTTAGGCCAGATGTTGTCGATCGGTGCACAATAAATATTGCCGTCCGGCTGAATCAGCGAATTCATGAAGGTCGGATAGAAGATATCGTTCCACTTATCATAATCCGGCGCGTAGCGGTTGGGCTGGGCAAGGTAGTCGTCAATCGGTACTGCCCAACCGTTCTGCACTGCAAAGTTGTGCGTGCTGCGAACCAGGTTGGGCGCCGTGCCCGCCGTCGCCCCGGCCGTCAGCCAGGCGAAATAGTCCTCGCCGCCAGGGCCCTCTTCGTACACGATCTCTGTGCCGGGGTTCGCTTCGTGGTAGCGCTCGGCAAGGATGCGGGGCGCGTTGACGACGATGGGATTTTCCGCCGAACGGCTGGTCCATTCTGTAGGCGTATAACTGCCTCCGAACCAAACGCGCACCGGCACGCGGTCAACGTCGGGCATGGCCTCTCCCGAGTCGTCGGCTGCGGCCGACTGATCGACTTCAACCTCAGCGGGAGCACAGGCTGCGAGTAACGCGGCGCCGCCGGTTGCACCTGCCAAAGATAGAAAACCGCGCCTGCTTAACTGTCGTTTCTGCATGGTCGTAACTCTCCTTAGGTAAAGGCGTTAAATACAAGTTTGTACGATTGCGGAATACGAGAACAAAGTTGGTGAGTACGTGAGTGGTCGAGCCCTTCGTCGGATTCGATGAGAGGTACCGGGAAATCCCACCCTCCCGGCCATGCTCGCCGAATGATAAACCATCGATCACTCTCATGTCAAACCGTTCCCACCAAGCTGCCTCGGTCGAAACAGGAACATTCAAGGCGTCTTGCCAAAATGGTCTGATTTTACGTTTACCTGACCAGTCTAGCGTTTTGGGGCCCAGTGGAAGGGGGGAACAAGAGCCGAAGGGAATGGTACTTATTCGTAAACAAGAGGTCTTGACTGAGGGGCGTAGGTCGACTCGCAGATCGAATATGTTGAAGTCAACAATCACCTGTTCTGAGAATCCTAAGGAGTCTGTAAATGGCACTGAGCGGCCCAGAGGAAGATTGCACTGAACTTCTACTGCCTGAACTGTTCCGAAAGTCCCTTGGCGATAAGACCACGGTGGCCAATGCCAGTCCAGAGCATTGACCACCGGTTCCTACTGAATCCCAATGCAAATCCTGTTTGACACGACGACTTTTCGCGCGGATCTCGCAATGGTATCGCGCGAATCATATCTTCCCTTTCGATATAAGCAATACGAAAGAAAAGCCTGTTCTCAAATTCAGCACAAACTAACTATCGTCGCTCTTTTCCTTCAGAATCTCCTCATAGCGCTGCGCACCGGCGGCAAACTCCTCTTCCTGCCGGCGGAAGAAGGTCTCTTCATCGATCTGGCCGGTAATCCATTCTACAAAGACCGGCCGCCAGCGCATGAAGTTTTCCCTGTCCCAGTACCAGCCCTGGCCCCACCAGACGATGGTGTAGTCGTACAGCGGCAACTTGAAGGTGGCGATCTCCGACCAGATCGATCCGAGCGGGGCGTCCCTGGCCGAAGAGATGCGCGACTGGTTCTCATTGACCATGAAGGCATTGTTCTGCGGTTCCGTGATGAACATCCAGAAATCGATCGACTGGTCCAGGTTGCCGTCCCTTTCAGTCGAGGACGCCATGGCAACAAACTCCGATCCCTGTTCGGCCTTCAGCACCTCCCCCGGTACAGTTCCATCACCGGCCGTCGTCCGCGGCGGGTCGGCGGCGCCAGGCGTTGTGTCCGTCGCCGGAATGTCCATGCTATTGGGCAGCGGCGGTGGCAGGAAGCCGCGCTCAAAAGTAATATTGGGATCGTTGGCCAGTTGCGAAAACTCCCACGTACCGCTATAGCGGAATACGAGAACCGATTTGGTGAGTGGGGGAAGGAACGGGCCATGAGCTGGATTCGGCTAATGGTATCAGCAAATCTCTCTCCCAACCCGGCCAGCGGTAGTGTAAACTAGGGCTCTTTTTCATGTCAATCGAAGTCATCAAGCCCCTTTGCCTCTTTGAGACCGCCGCGCACGCGGGAACGCTACCCTATGACTACACTTCGACGCCAAACTTCGCATGAAACTTCGCCCACACGCTCTCGTCCACCGGCGTGGCCGCGGCCCGGATATTCGCCTCCAGCTGCGCCGCGTTCAAGCTGCCGATCGGGTTGCCGTGAATGCGATCTTCTCTCAGACAAAACTGGATCGCCAGTTGCAAAAGGT
Source organism: Caldilineaceae bacterium (assembly GCA_965208965.1). GTDB lineage: Bacteria > Chloroflexota > Anaerolineae > Caldilineales > Caldilineaceae > Bin5. The sequence goes on along the minus strand of OZ242384.1, from coordinate 5,315,474 downwards.
CTATCTGTTCTTCACGGCACCACTGCCAAATGACCCGCGCCGCGTCGACGTCCTCGTCGTTCCTGTAACGCCCCTGCTCCCTGGCCTTGTCGATATCGGCGCCGGTCAGCAGCCCCCGCAGAATCGACCAGCCGTTCATCACGCCGACGTCGGCCTCCGCCGCCGCGCGCAGAACCGTCCCGGCGGCAGTCTGCCGGATGAGGTTGTAGTCATTGAAGCACAGAATGAGATCGACGTCGCCGGTCGCGATCGCCTCCTGGTGGAAGTGGTGCTCACGCATCCCGTATCCTGCATTTCGCACCAACCCTTTCGCCTTCAACTGCAGCAGACCGGCCAGCGTGCCGTCTTTGGCCAGGGTAGGTTCGATGCGCTTTGGGTCGTGGATCAGCATGCCGTCGAAGTAATCAGTGCCCAGGATCTTCAGCTGGTCCTCTACGTCCCGGATCACACGTTCGGCCGAATAGTCGGGCTCGCCGTCACCCCCGTAACCGCCCCACGGCGCATTCGAGTGGCAGCAGAGACGCCCCGTGACAATGACGTCTTCGCGCGGGATCTCGCGCAGCGCCAGACCCAACTTGCGCAGAGAATCCCCGTAACAGCGAGCGCAGTCAAAATGATTGACGCCCAGCGAAACCGCATGTTTGATCAGGGCGACCGCGTCCTCGTCGCTGACAAATCCGAAGTGGTTGCCGAACCCCTGCGTGCCGAAGGGTATGACGGGTACCGAAAGTTCAGTCCGGCCGAGCCGGCGGCGCGGCACCGGCGGTGGCGTCTGGGTCATTGCTTGCCTCCTGAGTTGGTTTCACGAGTACGCTTTTTCGAACCGTCCTGCAACACGACTCGCCCTGTGAGACAGCTGGACTGCGCAGGACGCCTCACGATCACACTGCGATTCCGAACCTCTCTTGAAAACTGGTCCAAACGTTTTCGTCCAGAGGCGTTGACGCGGCGCGAATGTTGGCCTCCAACTGGTCTACATTCAGGCTGCCGATCGGGTTACCATGGATGCGCTCTTCCCGCAGACAGAACTGGATCGCCAATTGTAGTAGATCGATCTGTTCCTCCCGGCACCAGTTCCAGTAAGCGCGGGCAGCCTCCGAGTCGTTGTTGCCCCGGAAGCGTCGTTGCGTATTTACCTCGTCAATGTCGGCCCCGGTCAACAGGCCGCGCAGGATCGACCAGGCGTTTAGGACGCCTACATCGGCGGCGGCAGCTGCCGGCAGGATCGTGTCCGCGGCCGTTTGGCGGACGAGATTATAGTCGTTGAAGCAGAGGAGCAGGTCGACGTCCCCCGTTGCAATTGCCTGTAAGTGGAAGTCGTGCGGTTCCATGCCGTACCCAACGTTTCGCACAAGGCCGCGTGCCTTGAGCTGGAGCAGACCGGCAAGGGAACCATCTCTGGCCAGCGTGGGCTCAATCCTGTTGGGGTCGTGGATCATTACACCGTCAAAGTAGTCGGTCCCGAGAAGCTCCAGCTGGTCCTCCACGTCGCGGACTGCCCGTTCGGCTGAGTAGTCCGCTTCTCCTGTACCGTGATAACCGCCCCATGGCGCATCGGAGTGACAGCACAAACGCCCAGTGATGATTACTTCCTCACGCGGGATCTCGAGCAGGGCCAGGCCTAGCTTGCGCATCGAGTCCCCGTAACATCGGGAGCAGTCAAAGTGATTGGCACCCAACGACAACGCATGCCTTATCAGACCGACGGCATCCTCATCGCTGACGAAACCGAAGCTGTTGCTGAAGCCAAGCGTGCCAAACGGAACTACCGGAATATCAAGTTCAGTGCGGCCGAGCCGCCTGCGGGGCAACTTCGGGGCAGCCATAGTCACTGCTCCTCTCAGCGCTCGTCTTCCGGTGTGCACCACGACAAACAGTTGCGCAACAAGGCCTGGAAAGAGGGATGGCGCCAGACCTCCGGGTTGTGGCCGGGCGTCACCACGCACACCCGGCCCTTCCCTTGCCTGCGGGTCCAGCCGGCCGGCTGCCTTCCATGTTCAGACTCCGAATGGAGGAAGAGATCTACGTCCGGATCGTTCATCTCCATCATGTAATGCTCGTCCATAAGCGTAAAGGGTGCACAGCCGGCGGTCAGCGGATGGTCGGCGAGTGGCGCGACTGTCACCGGGCACTGCGCCGGGTGGCCTGTAAAAATCCCACCCATCAGGCGGCAGAGGGAGGGGGAATTGTCGTAGAGGGCCGTTCCCGAGTGCAGAACGAGAATACCGTTGCCTGCGGCAACATATTCGACAAATGCCTGCCCGGTCTCCTCTGTAGCCCATGGTTCATGCTCCACTCGCGAACGGTTGTTGGCTTTGGAGAAGATGACGAGTGGATACTGGTTCAAACGCTCGGTCCGCCAGCCGGAGGGATCCTCCACCCAGTCCAACTCGAGTCCGCTGTCCTCCAGGGCCGCCAGCCCGTCGCGGGTCAGAGAGGCCGGATGAGCGCTGTCGTCGCAAAAGACCAGGGTTCGCATTCGTTGATTCCTTTCGACCGCTTTCTTGACCTGCGTACTGCCTATTCCTGAACCACTAATCGGCAGACTGTAACGAACTGGAAATATCTTTTTCAGGAACTTGCAGCCGTAAGTTTTTCACTCCACAAAACCAATTGGCGGACAAGCTCAGCGCGGCTGGACTCGTTATCTTCAGCCTCGGCAAGCGCCAGCGCCCTGGCACTGGGCGGACTGCTCATCGGCACATGCTCGCCGGCCTCCAGAAGATTGGCGATTGTCTCAAGCAGCTCTGTGCCTTGGGCGTAGTCACCGTCAGACGAGCCGAGCCACGCCTTTGCCTGGCCAACTGCCCGTGTGGCGGCTCCTTCCTTGTCCACCGCAGGCGGGATCATGTCCGGGCCCCGGCGGCGGAAGAATCCTTGGATCGCGGCAACGATGCTGGGGTCGCGCACGGTGCCATCCGGGTATACCACGCCGTGAATGTCACGCCAGCGGCTCTTGCCTATCATCAACTCCCACAGATACCAGCCTATCCCCGCTTCCTGGCAGACTTCCAGCGTAACGTCATACGGATTGGCTCGCGCCAGGCAGGCCAGCTCCGAGATGAAGATCGGCTTCTGGTTGGCTTTGGCCACGCGGATTGCGTCGTCAATTTGGGCGCGAATGGCCGCGCGGGTAGGTAGATAATCATGATAGGAGAGCACGTCCACATGCGCCTCGACGTTCGGCAGCGTTGCCACATTTGCCACACCGACCGTGATCGGATGCGCGCTGTCAAGTTCTTTCATCACCCCGCAAAAATGATGCACAAACCTCCAAATCGTGCTCTTGCGCTCCTCGCTCTCTGGCACATCATCACTCACCCAGCTGGTAATCAGCGGCTCGTTCATGATGTCCCACATGGCCAGACCCGGCTCGGAACCCAGGTTCTGCACCAGGTCGGCGCAATAGGCTTCGCCGGCCGGCCAGAACTCAGGCCCCAGCCGCTGGACGCCGGGATTGGGAATCCACTTGTTCTCTGTTGAGTCGATTGTGGGCCGCGTGTCGTCAAAGCAAGAGTCCCATACCACTGGCATGACGCTGATACCGCGGTCGTGGGCCGCACGCACAAAATGTCTGAGCCGGCCCAGAAAGCTCTTGGGATCGTATTCGTAAACCACGTAGGCCAGGAAAGGGCGGGCGCTGTTCAGACCCAGCCGCTGAGCGAAAGTCAACTCCCTTTCGACCAGCGCTTCATCATAGTCGCGCCAGAAGGCAATGTCGTTGACGGCCGTGCTTGGAACGTAGTTGAAGCCGCGCACGTGGCTATAGGGACTGAGAAATTCCACCTGGTTCATCCTCCGGGATTTAGTGAATTGGACAACTGTCCAACTGCGAGATGGGCTGTCCCTGCGCGTCGCACAATAGCAACTGCGCGACCTGTGCTCCGGGCGGCGGCCTGCGCACGCAGTCGACTCGCAGCACGTTAAGCGGGTTGACGAGAGCCAGAGTTTCGGCTCCCGCGCCGCATTCATCTTCATCCAGCCAGACAAGCTGCACATTGCCAAGATGAAAAAGGCCGAAAACGCCCGTCAGGCGGATTCCCGCGTCGATCGACTCGGCCTTCAGACGTTGATTGGCACAGCCGGCGTCGGTAACGTTGACGATAGGGCCGGGGCAGCGAGCAACGTACCAGTCGATATCCAGACTCTGCGTTGCACCGGGCGCCATGCTGCGCAATGGTCCCAGAATTTCGGCCTCCATATGGAACAGATTGAGCTTTCCAAAATCGAGGCCCCCCACAGGCTCGCCGTGCCCCGTAGTCCAGCATTCAACCGACGCGCCTTCATCGGGATACTCTTCCCCTTGGAAATAGGCAAAACGCTGGCAGAAGGCAAAGTCGGTGGACTGATTGACGAAAGCAATCCAACCGGCCGTTGAATCAATGCCAATCTTGCCCAACTGGTACAGATACTGCGCGCCCAAGAGGTTGGGCCGCACTTCCGGCTGCCACTCTGGGTTGTCTTCCTCCCCGAACATGACGTTAAAGCCCCGGGAGAAGCGGCTGTCCGGGCTGGTCGGAACGTATAGCCATGCCTGATCGTTGTGGGTCTCCTGGCCGTTTTCGTCGGAGCGGGTGGCATCCACCTGTACGATGTCCCATATGCCCCAGGGGCGCTCCTCATCGGAGACATTCGTCATCTCCAAATGAAGGCTGACGCGGCCGCCGCCGGCGTGGAGCGTGACTTGGCGGGAGATCTGTACGCCGGTCCGGGGGTCGGGCAGGCTCTCCATGCGAATCGAAGCCGAGGCGCCCGACGAGTCCAGAATCTCCAGAGCGTAGCGCCCGGTGTCCAGAACCGGGTCCGGCGGACCGTGCCACTGGTCAGGGCTGTCCCAACCCTGGGGCGCCGGCCACGTCTTGTCGCCGCCGTAGTTCTTCCACGCAACGATGCTGCCGTCGCCCATGTTTTCCTCGGCGGTGAAGAGCTTGCCCGCGAGGTTGCGGTCGAACCACAGATAGGGGTAGTCCCCCAGGTTATAGGCCATGATACGGCCGCCGACGTCCGGTACCGCAACCAGGCTCACCAGGCCGTTACTCAGCCTGACCGCCTCCCAACCATGAAAACTGATATGCTCTATACGGCAATCTGACACCGCGGCACCCTGATCACCCATGCAGATATTGCCTCCGAACCTCTGGAGCGAACTAAGTGGAGAACTGACGAGGAGTTTCCTTCATTTTTCTGGATGGCTTCATTCCTCGTCAAATGTCGCTTTCCGGATGTAAAGCCTGGTCTCCTCCGCGGGACTCTTTTCGTACCCCTTCCAGGCGTAGGGATCGACTCCCGCCGCCGGAATAACACGGCGCACATCGACGCGTGCCACCGGCTGTTCATCGGACGTCTTGACCCAAGGCAACAACGATTCGCTGCTCAAATAGTGGTTGACCAGCACGCGCCGGTAACTGTCCTGTGTCCGGTTGCGCAACGACTGGTGCAGCAGATAGCCGTTGAAAAACACCACACTGCCGGCCTTGACCTCTACCGGAATCTGAGGCGATTCATCGAACCCGGTCGCCATTTCGTCGTGCGTGTCGAACTCGTCCGGATTCCCGTGTCTGCGAGTGGGATAGAGATAGCCCGGCCGCTGCGAACCCGGAATCACCCACATGCAGCCGTTCTCGACATAAGCATCGTCGATCGCAATCCAGGCTCCGATCAGCGAGCGGTCGCGGGTCGGGATGTAGTTCTCGTCCTGGTGCCAGGACTGGCCCGGGTATCCGTGCGGCTTGATGAAAAGCATCGACTGCATGCACTTCACGTTTCCCGACCAGTGGGCCAAATGCGCGCCCGTAATCTGGCTGAGGACGCCGCTGATCTGAGGGTGGCGCGTATATTTCTCCATAACAGGACTGACATAGTGCGGCTGATGGATGGCCAGAATCTTGGAAAGAACCTCCTCATCGCTTAGTTCCTGCGGCACCGGTTCGATGGTCAAGTTGGGATATCCCCCGCGGGCGACTCTAACGATGTCCTGCTTCAACTCCTCCAATTCAGCCGCGTCCAACAGGTTGGGCACGGCAAGATACCCGTTGTCCACATAGAATTCCACCTGCCCTTGATCCACCACCACTGGCACTTCGATTCGTTCGCTCATCTGCTCACTCGTCATCAATCAGGATGTTCCCGTCGAATTATGTTGGAAGGCTCTTTGCAGCCTGAGCCTGTGCTTCCACAAAACTACCGCAACCTACTGAATCCTCACGTCAGATCCGCAATCGACTCCTGCACAGCAGTGATCGTGTCCTCGATATCCTGCTCGCTGTGGGAGAGAGTCAGAAACATCGGATGCATCGGATGAAGGTAGAATCCGCGCGCCAGGCACCCCTGCAGCATGGCGATGCACCGGTCCTTGTCCTCCTCTTCCATGACCGGAGTGGGCATGGGCCCTGTGCCGGTAAGGCGGTAGCCGAGGCCGCCCTCTTCGCAAGCAGCATTTATGCCTTCGATCAGTCGGTTGCCGATCTTCCACTGGTAAGCGATGCCGTCGCGTCGCTTGACCTCTTTGATGACCGTCTCAATGGCAACCAGGCTGGGCAGGTCGCAGTGAAAAGTCGCCGCCATCCAGCTGGACTGGCACTGCGGCGAGCCGAGAATATCCTTGCGGCCGCCGACAAAACTGCCGGGATATCCATTGGCGCAGGCCTTTGCAAAGGCCGTCAGATCTGGCGTGACACCATAGTATTCACCGGCGCCGCCGAATGCCACCCGAAAGCCGACTTTGACCTCGTCAAAGATACACAGCGCGCCGTACTGATGGGCCATATCCACGCAGCCTTGCAGGAAGCCTTCCGGCGGCCCGCTTTCGCGGATCGTCTCCATGATCACGCACGCGACCTCGTTGTCGTTCTGCTTGAAAATGTCCTCCAATGCATTGAGATCGCCGTAGGGAGCTTCAAGCGTGAACGGAGCGATAACTGAAGGCGCCCCCTCGTCCTCGGTGCGGGACCAGTCGTGCCATCCGTGGTAGCCGCTGCGGATGACCTTGTCGCGTCCCGTGTAGGCTCTGGCCAACCGGACCGCCGCCGACGTGGCCGCGCTGCCGCCGATCAGGAACCCGAGCATCTCCACAGCGGGAATCAGTTCGATCAGCATCTCCGCGACCTCAAGCTCTTTAGGGTGCGCCGTGCTGTATATCGTGCCCTCATCCATCTGCGCCTGCACCGCCGCGTTGATGACGGGATCGTTGTAACCGAGCAGGATAGGGCCGAAGCCCATCAGATAGTCCAGGTACTCGTTTCCGTCCACGTCCCAGAAGCGGGCCCCGGCCGCGCGCTGAGTGAATACAGGGTAGCCGAGCTCGAGCATGTCGTGGCTGCGCTTGTGCCCCTGGCATCCGCGCACGATCAACTGATCGGAGCGGTCAAGCAAGGCTTTGGACTGTTCAATGTTGTATGGTTTGACGGGCATAGTCCTGTTCTCCTCTCAAGAAATACAAAGAGCGATCACTGTCTATCTAGACCGCACTCTTTTTTGAAGTCTGATTTTTTTGTCGCTGGCTGGCGGAGGGAGGAAGCGTTGTTCACCTATGTGCACTTCAACGCGCCGGAATCCCCAAAAACGATGGGGCAGTAGCGTGGATCGTCGATGAAAGTAGTCAGCCCCGTGCGCACATTGTCCTTCGGGCGGGACTTCTCAGTACGCATGTGTACAGCGAAACTTCGCCGCGGCTGCTTCGACAGGTTGGGGCCGCTGCCGTGAAAAGTGAGCTTCTGGTGAAAACTGGCGCTGCCCGGCGGTAGAATGGCAGGCTCCTCCTGCCACGCCTGATTCTGCTCAGCGCGGATGGCTTCGCGCAAGGCATCGTAGTCCTGAGAAAAGAAGTCGCTCTTGGTCGACAAACCCCACTTGTGAGAACCAACCACGAAGTTCATCGGACCGCAGTCCGGGGCAACGTCGCTCAGCGCCACCCAGGCCGTGAACAGCTCGCTGTCATCCTCCCAGATCCCCCAGTAGTTGTAGTCCTGGTGCCAGCCGACATGGGTGCGAACCTCCTGGCCCGCGGCCGTTGGCGGCTTGTATAGAAGCTGCACCCACCATACCTGGACCGCTTCCGCGCCAGTGATTTCGGCCGCCCTAGCCCCCAGTGTCGGGTGAGAGACCAGCTCCATAATGGCGTGACTAGCGATCTGCGGCATCTCAATCTTGCAGAGCGCGTCGGGGTCGTCTCCAGGGCTCCATGACGAAGGGCGCGGCGGAATGCCCGTATCATAGTTGCCCGCTCTCAATGCGTCCATTCCGGCAATGGCCCCGTCCACAATGTTCTCCGGGACAAGCGGCTCCGGGTGGATGTAGAAGCCATCGTCCTGATATTTCCTTCGAGCTATTTCGGTCTTATCAGCCTTCATCCTGGGTCCTCCTCGCATCGTGTTCCCCTCAATTCTCTCCGAACAGAAAGAGCAAGAAAAACAAAATGTTTTTGCCAAATGCAACTGAATTGAACTTGCCTTTCCTCCTTAAAGCTACACGGATTTGAGAAGACTGCAAGTTTTCAAGTCCGGGGCAGATCAGGTTCCCTGCAGTCCGGTCAAAGTAATGCCCTGAATGAAAGTGCGCTGTACCAGATAGAAGATGACAATGATCGGCACAGTGAGGATGGTGGAGGCCGCCATCAGCAGGTGAAACTCCGTATCGTACTCGGAGTGAAACATCTGCAGCCCGACTGCAATCGTAAACATGTCGCTATCTCTCAGATAGAGCAGCGGCCCGAGAAAGTCCGACCAGCTGCTCAGAAACTGAAAGAGGACAACAGTGGCCAGCGCTGGTTTCGTTAAGGGCAAAATCAGCTGCCAGTAGATGCGGGGCTCCGATGCTCCGTCGATACGGGCAGCGTCGGTTAATTCTCCTGGAATTGTCATGAAGAACTGCCGCAAAAGGAATATGTAAAAGGGAACTCCGAAAAACAGTGGCAGAACAAGCGGCAAATAGGTGTTTATCCAGCCAATCCTGGCGAAAAGCACGTAAAGAGGGATCATCGTGACAGGAAACGGAATCATGATGGTCATCAGCATGACAACAAAAAGAAAATCCCGTCCCGGCCAGTCGATATGTGAAAACCCATAGGCGACCATGGGGCAGGAGATGAGGACGCCGAGAATTGAGCCGAGCGTGATCACCATCGTATTGCCCACATACCGGAAGAATGGGATGTACGTCACCGCATCCTCGTAGTTCTGCCAGCGGAATGTGTCGGGAAACCACCCAGGCGGCCACTTCATCAACTCCGCCGGTGCCTTTAGAGATGTCATGAACATCCAAAAGAAGGGAAGTATGAACAGGACCGAAATGGTCAGAAGGGTGGCGAGGAAAATGAAGCGCGTGAGCAAGACTGGCCAGTCAATTTCATGCGCTGTCGTGTCCGCTTTAGTTAGCATAGCAATGTAGGATGGATACGGTCCCGTTCGGCGGGAAAAGACCGGGTAGTCACCCAGACCCGCGCCGGCGCGTCACGTCTTGGTTGTCGTCCCTCTCTCTCCTCCGCTGTAATGGACCCATCCGGACGTGCGAAAGATAACCAACGTACAAGCGAGAATGATCAGAAAAAGCAACCAGGCCATGCCGCTGGCGTGCCCCATCTTCATATAAACAAATGCCTGTCGGTACAAATACATGACGTAGAAGAGCAATGACTTTGCAGGTTGCCCACTTCCCCCTGTCATGACGTGAGGAGCGGTGAAAATCTGGAAGATCGCAATAATGGAAATGACCAGCTGGAAGAAGATGACCGGCGTGAGCAGTGGAATCGTCACATGGCGGGTCTTCTGGGCAACGCCGGCTCCGTCTATATCGGCGGCCTCATATAGAGACTGGGGAATGTCCTGCAAGCCCGCCAGGAAGATGACGACGCCATATCCAACCGTCCAAAGCGACATGAGCAGCAGTGTGGGCTTGGACCAGTCTTCGTCGGTAAGCCATCCAGGACCATTGATGCCGAATAGCTCCCACAGCATGCCATTGACGACGCCAAACTGGGGGTTAAACAGCCATAACCACATGATGGCCAGCGCCACGCTCGGCACCAGGGTCGGAACGAAGATGATTGTGCGAAAGACCGCTTTGCCCAGCAACCTCTGATTCAGGAGCAGGGCAAGCCCGAAGGCAACAGCAATCGACGAAGGAACACTCAACAATGCAAAGATCACCGTGTTGGAGAGGCTCTTGGAAAACAGGTCGTCGTCAGTAAGCATTTCGACGTAGTTTTCAATGCCCACCCATTTCGGCGGCGACATGATAGCGTAGTCGGTCAAACTATAGACCAGGGAAGCGCCGATCGGATAGGCAGTAAAGCCTATCAAGCCGATCAGCCAGGGGGAAATGAAGATGAGTCCCCACATCAGCTTTCGGCGAACGATCTTACTTTCTCGGATCGACTGGAATGCAGACATCCGCTCTCCGCCGCGAAGAGAGGGCGCAGTAGGGAAAAGTGGGGAAACTCTTCGCGCCCCTCACTTTCCCCTACGCACTGCCCCGAAGTTGAACACCGACTTATCTGTTCAACTTTCCTGCTCTACAGGTATTGCTGCAGTTCTTCGTTGAGTCTGTCGTTCAGGGTATCCAACGCCTCTTTCACATCCACTTTGTCGTGCATGAGATCGTCGAAGGCGTCGCTCAGACCCGCCCAGGCCATATCGCTCATCGGCGTCGGCGGCATGATGCCGGCGGCAGGCAGGGTATCCACAAAGAAGCTCATCGCCGGGTTCTCGCGGAACTCTGGGCTCTCACCATGCTCGATATAGGGTGAGAAATTCGAACGGCCCAGATTGTACCACTGAATGTTGCCGCGCTCTGCCAGGAAGCTTAACGCCCTGAAGGAATCGTCGAGGTAGTCTACGCCTCTGGGGATGGCCCAACTCCAGCCACTGGTCCACGTAGCCTCCTGCCCGCCCTCGCGCGGGTAGGGAATCCAGCTGGCGCCGTAGTCCAGGTCCGGGGCGTACTTTCTGAAGTTGGAGATCATCCAGTTGCCGTTGATCATCATCGGCACCACACCCATGATGAACGGATCCTGGGCCTGGGCCCCAAACGCCTCGGTGAAGGATGTAATAACATTGATGCCGCCGTACTGGTCGCGCCAGTCCCGCATCCATTCCCACAGGGCCACCACTTGATCGTGGTTCACGGTCAGCTCAAGGGTATCGGGATTCATGAACTCTGCGCCCCAACTGAATCCCCACGTGTAGACCCAGCGTCCCTGGAAGGCCCATGGGATGAAGCCGATCGACTCGAAGCGTTCGCCTGTCTTCTTCGTCAGAGCCTCGGCTGCCGCGCCAATTTCATCGATATGCGTGGGCGGGTTATCGGGATCGAGGCCGGCCTCTCTGAACAGATCCTTTCTGTAATAGAGGACGCGTCCGTCCATCGAATACAGGAATGCGTACCACTTGCCTTTCCACAGATTCTGGTCATTGACCGCTTTGTAGAACAGGTCGGTGGTGAGGTTGGCGGCGCTCATTCTGTCAGAGAGATCGATCAGGGCTTCGTTCTCCGCCCAGAGCGGGACAGAGGCCGGTTCGAAGTCGACCAGGTCCGGTGGAATTCCGGCGGCGATGTCGGCCATGAGAGCCTCTGATGCCAGCGTACCAGCCGTGCGCGCCGCGCCCCAGGTATATTCCAGACGCAGGTCCGGGTTTGCGTCGTTGAACTGAACGACGAGTTCTCTCTTCAACTCGCCCACCAGGCCCGATGGGGCGTGAACACCGGCATATTCCAACTGAACGATTTCGGGTCTGACAGGTGCCGCGGGCACCTCGACGGTCGTTGGCACGGCACAGGCAGCCAGTGCCGCTGCGCCCATGCTCCCAGCTCCAATGCGCAGAAAGTCACGACGTGAAAGCTTGTTGTTCATTTCAGCTTCTCCTTTCCAGTGGCGTTGCAGATTCGAATGGTGCCGGTAAGAAATGCCAATCTCGAGAGGTCTTCTTCAAGTTCACCTCCTCTGTTCTGCAAACGGGCGTTCGCGAACGAAGGTAGTTTCAACTTCAGCAATCCTTCACCAGGAAGTTCAAAAGGAAGTTTTTCCCCTTCAGAAGAGTAAGTTTGGACAGGAAAACGCCGATTGCAAATTCAGTGGTCTGAAGATCGGAGCGGAAAATGTCGGAGCAAAGGTAGTTCACGCAAAGTATACATAGTTATCAAGTCAGGGCAAACACAAGAAATGTGGCTAGGTGGATCCTATAACGTGATCCGCTTGTAGCGGGGTTCGACGGAACCGTTAGCTCTCGAATTCTCTGAATACGTCGCAGCGGACAACGTAGAACTGCGGGGCGAAGAAGGTTGCCAGGGCCGGCGCCGCGGCGGAACGCATGCTGACTGCTGCGAGGGCCAATGAACAAAACGCGTTGGCTCATGGACTGACATAGCCAGCACGGTTAGATCTGAACTACGTTTCTTCGAAGAAGTGTATCAAACGCCTACTCAATTGTAGGGGTCATTCCCGCTGTTATCCTGCGCCCGCCAGCCGCATCGCCTCCAATGTCTCGTAGCAGGCGCCCAAGGGGTGGTAATCGGTCTTGGAGGGCGGACTCTTCAGTTCGTCGTATTTCTGGTTGTCTGCATCCAGAATCCGGTACCATCCCCCGTACTCGTGATCGACGAAATGCTTGTCGGAGTACGCCCAGGCCTTGTCATACCACGCCCAATAGCCGTCGTCGCCGGTACGTAAGGCCAGCGCGGCCGCCGCTGCAAACGTTTCAGACAATACCCAATAGTAGCGGTCGCGGTCTAGGATAGCGCCGTCCGGCGTGAAAGTGTAGTGCATGCCGCCTTTCTCGTCGTCCCAGCTTTTCTCAAGCGCGACGTCGAACAGGTGCTGTGCGCGCGGCGCCATCCAGTCCTCCGGGCGGTAGCGTTCCAGGATCAGTAGCAGCTTGGACCACTCCGTGAAGTGGCCCGGCAGGTAGCCGTAGGGCTTGAACAGGTTTTGCGGATCGTCCTTGTTGTAGTCCCAGTCGTGCGTCCAGTCTGTGCGGTAGTGTTCCCAGACCAGCCCGTCCGCCTTGTCGGCCAGGTCAACACAGATGCGCCTCGCCAGAAGATGAGCGCGATCGAGGTAGCGGGATTCGCCGGTAGCCTCGAAGGCGGAAAGCATCGCTTCACACATGTGCATATTGGCATTCTGGCCGCGGTAGGGATCAACTGCATTCCAATCGCCTGCCGTGATCAGATCGGAGTAGAGCTGCGCGTCCGGCTCCCAAAAGCGCGTCTCCAGAAGATCGTATGTCTCGGCGGCCAGTTCAACGCCCCCGTCGACGCCAGCCTTGGCCGCGCAGGCCGCGGCCAGCAGAACGAAGGCGTGCCCGTAACAGTGACGGTCGCCGTCCTCGACATCCCGGCCATTCAGCACCCACGCGAATCCGCCATCCGGCTGCCTGTGCATATCCGTAAGGCATCGCAGCCCGTGCGCGGCCGCCTCGCGGTAAGCGGCCTCCTCCAGCGTCAGGGAAGCAACCGAGTAGCAGTAGACAAAGCGGCAGGTCCCCACCAGGTGCTTGGTCATGCGGTCGAAGACCGAGCCGTCATCTCGCATCTGGTTTATGTAGCCGCCATACTCATTGTCAATACATTCCGGGTGGTAAAAGGAGATGATGCTGCGTATGTGGTCGCGCAGAAAATCAGGGTCGCGATATGACATTTTCGATTCTCCCTTTGACTGGGTTTTGCCCATGCGGTCCCGTTATGGGCGGCGCCGTCAGATCCAGGCCCCCCAGGGATCACACTTCTTCAACCTGTCCCCAAGTGCAGCGTAGATGTTGGGCAGGTCGTACTTCTCAAGACAGTTTTCTATGAAACACGAAAACGGCCAATTGTGCAAAGGGTTGTCGATGAGTAGCTGGTAGCTCGGGAGGTAGTGGACAAGCTCGCAAGTGGGCTGGGAAACATGCAACAGCGCGGCCAGCGCCACTGGAACTGAGCCGATCCCGCGGCCAATCAGATGAACGGTTGCCCCGCCCTCTTCGAGGCAGTCAATCGTACGGAGCAGATCATAGACCCGTCTTCCCAGATAGCTCTCGCCCATCATGCTGCCGAAGCTGGCGTACAGATAATCTGCTCCATAGGGCTCAAGCAGGTCGCTGGAACCACAGCTGGTGGGAAAGCTCTGCCCGGTGCCGCGCAGGTCTGCGGCGAGAATGCGCTGCCCTTTATTCAGGCGTCGCTGCAGCCAGGGAAGCGCGGCGCAGTCCTCCTCGCTGGATAGGTGGCCTACGAAGAGAGAAACCTCTCCCTCCGGACGGCGGCACTGGTCTTCCAGGTCGCCGAACATGGTCAAAATGACCTGGATGCCCGGTTCGCTCTCGACCGCGAACTGGTAGCCCTTACCGGTCGCGGCATCCTGTCCTCCGCTGCGGCGCAGGTAACGGTAGTGGGGCGGCGAGTCCGGTGCTTCAATCTGCAGGTGGTTCCGAACAGCGGCCTGAAGGGCCCCGTATTCGAGACAAGTGCGCTGCGTCTCCAACTCCTTGGCCCGTGCTTGTGTGAAGCCGAAGATCTTTCTGCTGCCGAACGGAACCACTTCTCCTTCAGCGGCGTTAAGCTGCGCTTCGGGAATCTTTTCCATCTCCGACTCCTGCCATTCGTCACCCAGCCCTGCGTGTTTCATGAAGAAGCGGTACATCGCCTCCCGCGCATGTTTATGGAAGCCGTGATCCAGATGACCCACGCTGAAATCGGTGGAATCTGGAGAGCCGAGCAACGTATGGATTTTCTTCATGTCGGCGTGGGCTTGCCTTGCACCGCGCAGATCAAAGTAGCAATTTTCCTCGGCCAGAATCATCGTGGGACGCGGCGCATAAGCCAGCAGCAGGTCGGCCTCATCCAGGCCGAACGCCAACGCGCGCGGCGGGTTCTGTTCGGCATCTGCGGGCAGCTCGTTCTCCAGGTTGCAGAGCCAGCTGGTGATGTAGCAGTCCGGCGCTGCCATCGTGATGCGAGGATCCAAGGCCGTGACTTGTGTCGTCTGTGTCCCGCCGCCAGAGCACCCGGTAACGCCGACGCGACTCGCGTCCGTTTCCGGTCGCGCCAGCAGATAGTCAAGCCCGCGGATCGCGTCCCATGCGAACCAGCTGCCCACAAAGTCGCCGGTCAGCAGCATACGGTTGCCGATCATGTTGTGGGCCACCGTCGACCTGGGCCTGGTCTCCCCTTCAGGCACGCCCTCTTCGGCGTAAAACTGTCGCCGCTCCCCCTGGGAGACAGGGTCCACTATCAGGACGGCGAAACCCTTGCTTGCCAGCCCGCGGGCAAAAAACTGATAAGGCCCATAGGCCTTGCCCGTATCGGAGTGTCCGCACAGTCCCAGGACGCACGGCAGCTCGGCATCGAACTGCTTTGGCATGTAGAGGTTTACACTGACCAGGAAACCCGGCCGGCTCTCGTAAACGACCTTTTCCAGGCAGATATCGCCAAGATCCATCGAGCCGGTAATTTGCGCGTTCAGGTCAGTTCGTTCTGGAAGCGCGGGGAAACAGCGCGCAGCCTTGGCGCGCACGTCATTGACGTATGCCTCGGCCTGCGCTCGCGTCTGAATAGCGGCCAGCCTTTCAGAGCGCTCTTGCAGGATGCGGCGCACGCGGCCGACCGTGTATTCGTGGATCATATGTCCGTAGCGATTATTGTACATGTTGGGATTCCAATGAATGGTTGAGTGAGGGACAGTCTAACCCTTGATGCCACTCATGACAACCCCTTGCACGAACGTCTTCTGGAAAAAGAAAAAGATTATCAGTCCGGGCAGGAGCACAGTAACGGAGGCGGCCATCAGCCAGTGGTATCTGACGCCATAAATCTCGATCGCGGCCCGAAACATATTCAGACCCAGGGCGACGGTGAAGTTCTCCATCGTGTTGAGGAAGATGAGTGGATCAAAGAAGTCGTTCCAGCGCGCCATGAAACTGAGGATGGTGATGGTCGCCAGGGCCGGCTTGGAAAGCGGAAGAATGATGCTCCACCAAATTCGAAACTCGGAGCAGCCGTCGATGCCGGCCGCCTCGTCCAGATCGATTGGAATCGTCATATAGAACTGCCGCATCAGAAAGATGAAGAAGGCGCTGCCCCCAAACCATAGCGGCACAATCAACGGCCAGAAGGTGTCGACCCAGTCGAGGTGGCGAAAGAGGATGAAACGAGGAACAATGGTCGAATAGGTGGGTACCATCATCGTAGCCAGGACCAGCAGGAATACCTTGTCCCGGCCCGGCCAGCGCAATCTAGCAAATGCGAAGGCGACCATGGAGGAAGAGAGGACCGCCCCTACTGTGGCGGTAACGGTAATGTAGATTGTGTTGAGGAAAAAGCGGGTGAACGGAAGAATATCGAACAGTGAGATGCGATAGTTCTCCCAGGCCCAGGGGTTGGGAATCCAAATCGGCGGAAAAAGGTAGACCTGCTGCTCGACCTTGAGGGAGGTGGAAAGCATCCAGAAAAAAGGGAGCGCCATGAGCACGCCAAGCCCACAAAGCATGGTGAAGTTGAACGTCCCCCATATCCGGCGTTGTTGCTGTTTTCCCATCGACCGGCGAGCAACCATTTTACGCTTCCTCCCGCAATTCAGTCTCGTAGAAGACCCAAATTCGCGAAGAACGGAGCACCATGATCGTCAACGCCAGAATGATTACAAACAGGATCCAGGCCATGGTTGCGGCCTTGCCCATGCGGAAGAACTTGAAGCCGTTGTTGTATAGATAGAGAACGTAGAAGAGGGTGGCGTTGGCCGGGCCGCCCTCAGTAATGACATAGGAGTTGGTGAAGGTCTGGAACGAGGCGATGATCCCGATGATCAGATTGAAGAAGATTACCGGCGTGAGCAAAGGCCAGGTGACATGCTGGAACTGCCGTAGTCGGCCGGCGCCGTCGACTTCGGCGGCATCATACAGTTCCTGGGGAACATTTTGCAGACCGGCCAGAAAAATGATCATCGAACCTCCTATCCCCCAGAGGCTCATGAGAATGAAGGCCGGCATGACCCAGCTTTTGTCGAAGAACCAGTTCGGGCCTTCAATGCCGACGATGCCAAGCAGGTAGTTGACGATGCCAAACTCGCCGTTGAATACCCAGATCCAGAGCATGGCCACCGCCACGCCGGACACCACCGCGGGCAGATAGAAGACGGTGCGGAAGAAGGCGATGCCGGGCAGGGGCTGATTGAGTAGCAGCGCCAACAGCAGAGCGAAAAGCAGGCCAACGGGTACGGAAAAGCCGTAATGGCCCAAGGGGGAAGTCCAAAAGGGAGCCAATACCCGATTCAAGCAGCACTGTGAGGCTTTGTCTCATTTCGCTGCGATTGTCTCAGGTTAGGGCGGTATTTGTCTACAAATGTCCCGACACTTCAAATTCTTTGGGGGACCCGTGAGCTTGCCTTCGCAAACGGGTTCTCGCCGTCTTTGATAGATTATCCTCAAGTGATTTGAATGCGATTCACCGACTTGCAACGGTCCTCCTCCATTTCCAGATTTTCATCAGACGAAAAGAATTGACTCATTCCGATGTTACGCACTCAGGAATGCATCTTCACATCCTGGCACATGAGGATTCTGCCAACATTCTAGATGCAATTGCCCTGCGCGTTTTGTTCACGAACGTCTTCTGGAAGAAAAATATGATCAGGCCTGGCAGGAGCACGGTGACGGGGGCGGCCACCAATCAGCGGTATCAGACGATGTCAATCTCGCCACTGAATCCTTAGATCCAGAACATGGCCACCGCCACGCCATACACGGCCGCGGGCAGATAGGCGACGGAGCCGAAGGAGGCGATGCCGGATAGGGCCTGACCAGGCAGCAGCGCCAACAGCACTGCAAAGAGCAGGTCAAATGGTACGGCAAAAGGCTGTAGACGCTGGCAACTCTCAGAGGTTGGCAAATAGAGGGTCGAACAAGAAGAGTCCCAAATAACTGTCCAGACCGGTCCGACAAGGGGCTTGAATCAGATCCCATCTGAAGGGGCTGACGCCCAGCGAGGCGACAAGGGAGCCGGATTCAGACTGGACGAAATCAGACCGCCCGCGTCGAAATGTATATCATCGCCACCTAAAACTCGCGCCCCGCGCCCCTGGATCTGTCCGGCTCGCTGCCCCTGCACCACCACAGGAAACCTCTTGCTATCTTATGCTGGATAGCGACTGAGAAAAGTCCTCTGGTGAGTTACCTTTGGAGTTCTTCATCATCCAATGTAACTCACCAGGAGGACCGAGCGTTTGAATTGGGCGTACAGGACTACCTGCAAATCAGGAAACTGGCTTTCCCCCGCAAGCAAAACGCCCTACTAACTTTCCGCTTGCTCCGCTATGATCTCCTCGTAACGCCCGGCGCCTGCCGCGAACTCCTCGTGCTGGCGCTCAAAGAAGGTCTCTTCATCGATCTGACCTGTGAGCCACGCCACGAAAATCGGCCGCCACTTCATGAAGTTGTCGTTGTCCCAATACAATCCCATGCCCCACCAGGCGATGGCATACTCGTACAGTGGCAACTGGAACGTCGCTATTTCCTGCCAGATGGATCCAAGGGTCCCATCGACGGCGGAGGAAATGCGTCGCTGGTTCTCGTTGACCATGAAGGAGTTACTCTCAGGCGTGGTGATGAATTGCCACCAATTGATCGTCTCATCCACGTTGTTGCGTGACGCCACCGAAGACTTCAGGATCACGGTTTCGGCCCCCTGAATGGCGTTGATGAGATCGCCGGGCACCGTGCCGTCGCCGGCTGTTGTCCTCGGAGGATCGACGGCTCCCGGCTCGGTTGCCGTAGCCGGGATATCGCTGCTGTCGGGAATGGGTACCGGCACGAATCCACGCTCAAAGGTGACGTTGGGATCGTTGGCAATTTTCGAGAAATCCCATGAGCCGGCGTACATCAACCCAATTTCACCCTGGCGCCACAAGAGGTCGATATCGGTCGTGGCGAACCCATCAGGCCAGTAGGTACCCAATTCGTACATTTCGGCCCAGGCACGTCGGTAGATTGGCGTCTTGGGTCCGATAAGACCACTCTTGAAGGCTGGCAACGCCTCCTCAATGCCCACAAACTTGTCGCCATTGAGGTCCATCTCCCCGCAGATGGGCTGCATCATGGAAGGCAGGATCTGCAATGCCAGGGGCCACAGGTCGCCAGCATCCTTCGCAAGCGGCCAAGGGGCGAAGCGGTCGCCGGCTTCCTTCAAAGCCCTGGCCACCTCCTTCTCCTGGCTCCAGGTGGCCGGCGGCTCCAGTCCCAAGCTATCGAGCACATCCTTATTGTAGGCCAGGCCGATCTCGATGTTGGGCCAGATTGCGTCGATTGGTGCGCAATACTCCAGATTATCTGGCTGCTTCAGAGAGATCATGTATGATGGATAGAAGATATCACGCCAGGCCTCGTACTCCGGCGCGTAGCGATTGGGCTGGTCCAGATACTCGCCAATCGGTAAGGCCCAACCGTTCTGCACAGCGAAGTTGTGGCCACTCCATACGAGATCTGGCGCCTCTGCCGCGGCCACCTTCGCGGTCATCCCTTCGAAGCCTCCCATATCCTCGTCCCACATGATCTCGATATCCGGATTCGTCTCCTCGAAGTGTTGGGCCAGGATGCGGGTGGCATTGACCACAACGGGCTGTTCAGCTGAGCGGCTGGTCCACGGGGTCGGTGTGTACCAGTTCAGCTCGCAATGGACCGCGGTCCGCTCGGCGTCCGGCTGGGCAGCCTGCTCCTCCTCGCCTCCCGTCTCAGCTGGCTGGTCAACCGTAGTTGCTGGCGGAGCGCAAGACACAAGCAACACGGCGCCCCCCGCCGTGCCGGCCAGACTTAGAAACTGTCGTCTACTGAAACTTGCCTTGTCCATGGCTTTCACTCCTTGTAGTCAGATGTCCTTCGCCATGCCCTGGCAGTTGGGCATCGGCTCCTTGTATCGACTAGCAGAATACTCAATCAAACTGCGGAGGCACCAGGGCTTTGTCTGGTGATAGGCGAACTCCTTTCAGGTAGTGACGGCCGCACAGAAGCCAGTTGCAGGTTGCCGTTTCACTTAATATGGGTGACCAGAGGCCAAATGCACCAAGAAATAGTATCTACTTGACTATTCTATTTGCCCTTCCAGTCAAAGTCAACCGTCACGTAAGGGCAGGGCGCACCCATATGGAGGAAACCTTTGCACACCACTGGAACCAACCAAGCCACGGTCAGTTCCATATCCATTTTCCAGCAAAGAAAGCGCCCCCTCAGAATACTCAATACTGACTACTGACAACTGACCACCGCAGTTCTGGGCGGTCGGCCGCAAGCGGCCTCCCTTGTGCGGGGGGACTCCCCCCGCAACGCCCCCCTTCAACAACATGCCTCGGCGACTAGGTGACGACATTCGCGACAAGTGTCCAATCCAAAGAATTCAGCCAAACTACATCCCTCCAGTCCCATCAATTTCCCGTACGTGCCCGCCTTGTGCCGGCCCTGAGCCCTCCAAATCAACGGACCTCCCGGTAGGATCAGCCTTTGGCGCCTGCCCTCTGTCTCTCCAAAAGGCGATAGACGATTCCAGCCACCACTGGCATGACTTCCCCGCCTGGCTATTCCCAACCCAAATCTGGGATGCACCCAAAAAAACTATCGAACAAACGCGTTTTCCCTGATTCATTGACCAAGGCTGACTTACGCGGTATAAATGAGATCATTCCCTGCACTTGTGATAAGGAGAGCGGTATGCCGAGCCCATTCCCTGGCATGGATCCATATCTGGAACATGGCGCACGCTGGCCGGACCTGCACCAGCGCCTGATCGCCTACTCATCTGAGATACTTCAACCGCAGTTGCGTCCCAAATACATTGCTCGCATTGACGAAAGGATCGAATTGAAGCCCTATGGCAAAGAAATCATACCTGATGTCATGGTTGTAGAGCCTCCGCGCCAACTGTCAGAGACGCAGGTTGCTTACGGCTCGCAGGTAGCGGATGAGCCACAAACGATCAGATTCTTGGATGACGAACGACGCGTTCCTTATATCCAGGTTGTCAATGTCGCGTCAGGAGAGGTTGTAACACTGATCGAAGTGTTGAGCCCTGCCAATAAGATTGGACGCGGGCGAGAACAGTATTTGGAGAAGCAGGATAAGATTCTCGGTACACCCGTCAACTTGGTTGAGTTCGACCTCCTGTCGAGGCCCACAGCAACCTATGCTCGCTTTTTTGAACTGCACTCCCCTCACGATTGGCGCTACAATATATGCATCAGTCGTCCCCAAAGGCGCACAAGCGTGGAGGTTTACGCGATACCTCTGAGAGACCGGCTGCCGCGCTGCAAGATTCCATTGTTGCCCGAAGATGATGACGCTGTGGTGGACCTTAATGCTGTCCTTGCTCGTTGTTACGATGTAGGTGGCTATGACCTCCTGCTTGACTATAGCAAGCCTCCTCCGGTCTCGTTGAGCAAGGCCGAAGAAGAGTGGCTGGAAGCGCTGCTCTTCGAGAAAGGAATCAGAACGGCTTCGGCATAACAGTAGCCCCGCGCTTTCCTCATGGCTCGAACACATACCGGCCTGAGAAAGGAAACGCTCGCCCAAGAAGAATGAAGAGACTGACTTGCTAACCGTTCCCATCTTTCCCCTGATCCAGCTCCCCGCCGAATATCGGACCCATCGCGCCACCAGCCGGGTCGATCTGGCCCCCGGACAGTCATGCGACCTCATAAGCGCCCAGGGCCCCGGTTGTGTCCGGCATTTCTGGATAACCGCCAAATCGCCGGAAGACCTCCGAATCGAAATCACCTGCGATGGCGGTGAGCCACAGGTCAGGATGACGCTGCATCAGTTTTTCGGCGTTCTCCTGGGTCTGGCCCCCTATCGCATCGAGTCGGCTCCGATCAATCTGATGCCCCTAAACGGCTACAACTCTTACTTGCCGGTCCCCTTCCAGCATTCGTGCCGCATCAGCCTGCACAACACTGGAGATGCTTCGACCTCAGTCTGGTCGATGGTCAACTGGCAGAGGTACGACAGCGGCGTCACGGTCACCCCTTTCCGGCTCCACGCGCGCTTCAGCGAAGAAAAGCCTGCAGGGCCTCTTGGCTCGACTCTGCTCGGCGCGGTCCGCGGCAAAGGCTTTGTTGCCGGCCTGTTTCACGCAGTCCAGCGCAAGGATTACCGGGACATGATCTGGCATACCGGCGGGGATACCTGGCTGATCGACGGCGAAACCGAGCCCCATGTCCTGCGCGGCATCGGCAGCGAGGACGTCTTCGGCCACTCCTTCGGTATGTACCCTGAAATGAGCGATTGGACCGGGGCGCCACACGTAGTTGGCCTGAACGCCGACTGTTCAGAAGTCGTCGCCTACCGCTTCTTTGGAGCGGACAGCGTTTCATTCAACTCGTCGCTGTCGCTCCGCTTCGGAACCCGCGCCAACGACATGGAAAGCGTCCTGTACTACTACAAAGTGCCCGAAAGCGACGCCCCGCTAGTCGAGACGCCGGGCCATTGGACGCTCTCCGGTCCCTTTGATTGCGAGACATTCGACGACTTTGAACGACCGGAATTTCCCGAGCAGTACGAAGATCAGTGGCCGTCCGAGTGGGAATGGGGCGGGCGGCCCTTGACAGCGGTGAAAACAGAGCCGGAGTTGACCTGGATCGACTTCACCCGCTGGTTTCGCCGCGACGCCACCGGCAACACGGGCACACAGCCTGCCGATGTCGCCGCCTACGCCGAAACCGTCCTTTCGGCGTCGGAAGATAGGCGCGTTGTCCTGCGCTTCGGT
This sequence comes from Caldilineaceae bacterium, assembly GCA_965208965.1. Classification (GTDB taxonomy): domain Bacteria; phylum Chloroflexota; class Anaerolineae; order Caldilineales; family Caldilineaceae; genus Bin5. The sequence continues at coordinate 5,292,764 of OZ242384.1, read as the reverse complement.
TTTGACGACTGGATGAAGGTGTGGGTCAACGACGAGCCGGTTGCGACCATCAGGCATGAAAAAGGCTTTGCGATCAGCGAGGTACCGGTCAGGCTCAGACGCGGCGAGAACCGGCTGCGGCTGAAACTCAGCAACTTCGACAACGTCGAGTGGCGCTGTTGGGCGTTCAGTTGCGTAGTTCTGAAGACAGACTGACTCTAAGTCTAACCATTAGCCCACCTCAGAGTGACATCTGCCAGGCCCGAACGTTGCTGACCGTCGCGCTGCCGGCCTCGACCGCGAAGCCCAGCCGCCCGCCCGGTCTGTGGTCCATCGTGAAGCACTGGATGTGCTCGTCGTCGATGTAAAGCTCCACGTGCGCATCGCGCAGCAGGAGCCGCCAGCGCGCCGGTTCGTCGGGCGTGAACCTGTACGGTTTCCCATCCTGCGGCCTGAACGCATAGCCGTCGTAGCGACCGACCCCCACGCGCCCGTCGCTCTGCGCGAACAACAGGGTCCCTTCGCTAACCGTCTCCCCTTCCACAAACAGCCCCGCCCCGGAAGTCGCGGCATCGGAAGCGTGCACCGTCACCTCCGCCTCCAGTATGACGCCGCGCGCGGTGTCATACTTCGTTGGCAGGATGGCGAGGCCCCCTGATACCGCGCTAAGCTGCGCCTGTCCGGCCTCCAGGGAGCACGCGTCCTCCTGCAGCGCGTACAACTGGCTGTCTTCGAGGGCGACCGGCGAATCTCTTCCCTTCAGCGCCTCGTTGCCCGTCCACCAGTGCAGACTCAGGATGCCGGCGTCGTCGCGATGCACCGACTTTAGTGGTGAAAAGAAAATGTCCTCCGGCCCGGCGTGCCCACTGCGCGGAACCGTATGGTGATTGAGCAACAGTTCGTCCCCGCAGCGGTAAAAGCGGGCAAAGTATGTATAGAGGACGGGGCTGCTTCCCAGAAACGGGTCCTGCCCGGGATTCAGTACGTAAGGTCCTTCCTGGCTTTCCGAATTCAACACGAACATCCCCCCCTCGCCCGCGGGCAGCCGCGAACGCTGGCGTGCGCCCAGCGGCGCGGACCCTACCCCCAGCAACATGTAGTAACGGTCGCCGAACTTCTCGACCGCCCCCACCTCGACGCGATCCCCCCACACCCCGGTCTCGATCACCGGCGGCGCCGCGCGAAAGTGCCGGCCATCGTCAGAGACCACACACCCCGCCGTCCCGCATAACCCCGCCGGACCGTGCCGCGCCACGGCCGTCAGAAAGCCGATGTAGCCTTCGCCCTCCTCGCGCGGCAGCGCCCAAATGCAGTCCCAACGCGGCCTGGTAAAGGTTGGATTGTCGTGGTACCAACGCGAATCGGCCCGGCAAACATACTCCTCGTCCGGCAGCCGCGTCCACTGCAGCAGGTCGTCTGATTCGGCAAAGAAGATCTCCTGTATGCCGGCGCGCTCCTCCGAAAAGTTGAGCATGAACTTCTCCTCCACCCGCCAGACCATGCCGGTGCCCATCCAGACCGCGTCATCAGCCTTGTGAATGATTTCGCCATGGTCGTCGAAATGGACGCCGTCCTCCGATACGGCCACGCTCATCCCGTCCCAGCGTACATCGGCGAGCGAGTTGCTCAGGTAAAAGAGGTAATGTTTGCCCTCATGGTAATAGAGCCAGGTATCCCACATGCGCGCGACAATGCTGGGTTTGAAGATCATTTCTGCTTCCTTTCCGGTCGGAGTTGTAAGTTTCGAAGGACTGCAGGGCTATCCTTTTACACCCGTTATCACGATGCCCTGGATGTAGTGCTTCTGTGCAACGAAGAAGAGAGCTACCGGCGGCAGCATTGCGATGAAGGAGACCACCATCAGCTCGGACCACAACACGCCATGCGTAGCTCGCAAAAACGAGAGCGCGATGGCCAGTGGGTAGGTTTCCATCCGGCTCAGATAGATCAGCGGCCCCAGAAACTCGTTCCACGACCAGGTAAACGCGAAAATCGCGGTGATGCCCAGGGCAGGTTTGCTCAACGGCAGCAGGATACGCAAGAAAAGGCCAATGACGCTGCAGCCGTCTATCCTTGCCGCATCATCCAGTTCACGCGGGATCGTCGTATAGAACTGACGCAGCAAAAAGACGAAGTAGGCGTTGGCAAAAAAATGAGGAACGATCAACGGGTTGTACGTGTTGACCCAGCCAATCTCTGAAAAGAGAATGAACAGCGGGATCATCGTAACCTGCTGGGGCAGCATCATGGTACTCAGCACAATGATGAACAGGACTCTGCTACCTCGAAAACTCAACCGTGCGAAGGCAAAGGCAACTACGGCATTGGAAAGAACAGTTCCCAGCGTGATCATCAGGCTCATGTACATCGAGTTTCTGATAAACACCAGGAATGAGACAGGAAAGATTGTTACCGCACGTATGTAGTTCGACCATACAAACGGGTCCGGAATCCATATCGGCGGAAACTTTGTGATCTGGTGCGGCGGCTTGAGCGAAGTGGACAGCATCCAGGCCAGGGGAATCATGACAATGATCCCCCCTGCGATGAGTATCGCGTGAATTAGGACTGACTGCGTTCTTCGGCTTCGACTTACGCTCGCCCTCGATGTCCCAATGCCGACTGCCGCGCCGCTCATGACCGCTGCCCTCCGATCTCGGTCTCATAGTAGACCCACGCCTTGGACGAGCGAAAGAGCACGAGCGTGAAGACCAGAAGGATCAGGAAGAAGATCCAGGCATAAGCGCTGGCGTACCCCATACGATACTGCCGAAAAGCGACCTGGTACAGGTACAGGACCATCATCAAGGTGGCGTTGACAGGTCCTCCTTTACCCTCTGTCATCACGTATACGTTGGTAAAGACCTGCGAAGACCAGATGATCTGCGTTACCACCACGAAGAACAGTGTAGGGCTGATCATCGGAATCGTGATACTGCGAAAACGGCGCCAGATGCCGGCCCCGTCAATGGTGGCGGCCTCGTAGAGCTCGGTCGGGATGCCCTGCAGCCCGGCCAGAAAGATCAGCATATTGGAGCCCGAGCCCCAGACGCTCATTATCACGAGGGCCATCTTGGCCGTACTCCTGTCGAACAACCAGCGCGGACCCTCGATTCCGACCAGCGACAGCGCCCAGTTTATCAGTCCAAATTCCGGCTGAAACAGCCAAAGCCACAGTAATGACGTGGCAATGCCGGGAATAACTGCAGGTAGATAGTAAACGACCCGGTAGGTGGGCTGCCCGGAGATGTTCTGGTTGAGCAGCATCGCGATGAAGAACCCAACGCTGATCGTCAGAGGGATACTGAGAAAGACGTAGTAGGCCGTGTTGTAGAGCGTGGTCCAGAAAAGCGTTCGCGTCGTGTCAAAGGAGAGGAGCTTGGTGTAGTTCTCGAAACCCACAAACTCGAGCGTGAACAGGTCGGTTTCAGTAAAGCTCAAGCCCAGTGAGGTCAGCATGGGGCCGAGAATGAACGCCAGGAATCCAATTACCCACGGGGAGACCAGGAGATAGGCGATCAACTCTTCCTTCTGACGTAGCGTTCGTCGCGACCACACACTTGATGTAAGACGGCCAATCAGGGTGGTTCGGTCGCCCTGTGCTTGGGCGCTCATGTTAAAGATATCATCCTGTTCTGGATTCCGTCGTGCCCCCGAGTTCTAGGTGTCGGTGAAACTCGGATGGCTGGCCATCAGGTTCAGTCCGCTGATGGCCGGATACTATGCCGGACCAGACCAACGTGTCTCTTATCGCGGATCTCTGCATAATTCAAACGCGATTCGAAACAGGCCGGCCTGGCCCAATTCTGGTACAAGACCAGGGCATATTGATACTGTGGCCTTGTCGCAATCTCTTATCCTGCTTGTCCCTGTTCATTTAGGCGAAAATCTCGTCAATACGCTCCACAATCAGATTGACGCCCTCCTCCAGGCCGATCTCACCCGTCACCCAGATCTGGTCCCAGATCGGGCCGAAAGCCTCTGAGTTGACCTTCTCGTTTTCCTGGAATGCTGGGTTCAGCCGTGCGTGGTCCATAATGCGGGAGAAGGACGCCACGTCGTAACCTTCGACCGCGCCCATCGACTCAATGTCCCAGGCTGTCCCCGCCACGCTTCGCCGCGACGGCTGCAAGCCCACAATGCTCAGCGCCATCACCTCTTGAGCCTCGGGTGAAGTGAGGAACGTCGCCAGCTGCACTGACGCGTCTACCTCTTTTGTCTTCTTGGCAATCGCATAGCCGTTGGCAAAAGTGAGGCCCGCCCTGGTGCCGTCTCGTGCTGTGGGCAGATCAATGAAGTCCCACTCGAAGTCGTTTTCACGAATATAATTGGTGACAGTCCAACTGTGAGACTCCATAAACGCCACCTTACCCGTCGAAAAGACGTTCCACCAGCCGACTTCAGGAATCGAGCCGGCAACCGGCGCCACCGGACTGTCCCCGTAAATCTGGTCGTGGTTGAACCTTAGCCCCTCCAAGGCCCTTTCGCCGTTCAAGAGGCATTTCGTGCCGAAGACTTCACTGTTCATCCATTCGCCGCCGTTCATCCAGACATAGTGCTGCAAAAACTGCTGAGCTACGTAGTTTCCCCACTGGACAATGTTGTTGTCATCGTCGCGCCGGGTCGTTGCATCAAACGCCGCCAGGTAGTCGTCCCAGTTCCAACTGCCATCGGGATGATCGACTCCGGCCTCGTCCAGGATGTTCTTGTTATAGGCCATCACCACTGTCGAAACGTACTTGGGCAAGCCGAACAACTGCCCGTCCATGAGATGGGCATTGACGATGGCGGGATAGAAGTCCTCAAGGTAATCGCTGCCGAAGTAATCATCCAACTGCAACAGCTGGCCCTTTTGCATCAGGTTATAGTTGATGTTGCCCCAGATAAACATGACGTCGGGGGAATCACCAGCCACGGCCTGCGTATACAGTTTGTCGGCATAGTCGGGCGATTCGGCATTCTCGAATGTCACGTTGATGCCGGGATGACCCTCTTCAAAGCTGGGGATGATCTCGTCCGTCCAGAACGCGATACCTTCCGGCCCAACCCAACTGCCTTCAGCCAGTCTGATTTCAATTGGCTCCTCGGCCATGGAGTCGCCCGCGTCTTCCCCACCCGGGGCCGGGGCGACACAAGCCGCCAGCAGGCCGCCACCGGCCGTTGCTGCCGTCAGGCGCAGAAAACTGCGCCGGTTCAATCGTTTAGCCATTCTTTCCTCCTGTTTCACACCTGGGAATTAACCGTGACGGTTGCGGGATAGAGGTTCTTCTTCAAGATTCGTCACATGCCGCCGTTACGAATCGTCTTACAGGGTTCGGATAATCTCCAGGGCTGTGCGAGGCCTTGAGAGTGTCAAAGAGGTTATCTCAATGGTTCTAGTAGGAGACTCGCGCCTATCGGTTCACCTGTGCCAGCGGGTCGCCAACCGCAAGTCGCGGCCGTCAGCATGCGGAAGGCAACGCGCCGGCCAGGCTAAGCCCAGGTTACGGAGCTTGGTGCCCTTTGCCTGTCAGGGCACCTCTTGGCAACTTCCTTACGACCCCTTTGCTATCAGGCGAAAAGTTCGTCGATTCGCTGCACGATTAAATTGACGCCTTCTTCCAGGCCAAGCTCATTTGTCACCCAGATCTGTTCCCAGATCGGCGAGAAGATTTCCGAGTTGACTTTCTCATTTTCCTGGAAGGCCGGGTCGAGCCGTGCGTGGTCCATGATGCGGGAGAATGCGGCGACATCAAAGCCGGCTTGCGCGCCCATCGATTCCACGTCCCAGGCTTCTCCTGCGACGCTGCGACGGGTCGGCTGCAGGCCAACGATGCTGAGCGCCATCGCCCTCTGTGCTTTCGGACCGGTAAGGAACCTCACCATTTCAACCGCCGCGTCCGGCTCCTTCGTCAACTTGGCGACACCATAGCCATCGGCGAACGTAATTCCGGCTTTACCGCCAGTTGGGGACAGCGGCAGATCGGTGAAGTCCCAATTGAAGTCGTTCTCCCGGATGTAGTTCGTGACCGTCCAGCTGTGGGATTCCGCAAACGCCACTTTGCCGGTCGAAAAGATGTTGTGCCAGCCCACTTCGGGAATCGTACCGGCGATCGGGGAGACCGGGTTGCTGCCGAATATCTGATCGTAGTTGAACTGGAGCGCCTCAAGGGCCTCTGCACTGTCCAGCAGGCATTTGGTGCCGAAGAGGGGAGCGTTCATCCACTCGCCGCCGTTCATCCAGACGAAGTGCTCCAGTATTCTATAGTTCATGTAGTTGCCCCACGAGACGATTTTGCCGTCATCGTCGGGCACTGTCGCCGCCTCGTAGGCGGCCAGGTAATCGACCCAGGTCCAAGTGCCATCGGGGTAGTCTACGCCGGCCTCGTCGAGGAGGTCCTTGTTGTAAGCCACCACTGCGGTCGATACATACTTGGGCATCCCGTACAGTTTTCCGTCCAGATAGTGGGCATCGAGTTTGGCGGGGTAGAAGTCCTCCAGATCTTCGCTGTCGAAGTAATCGTCCAACTGCAACAGCTGGCCCTTTTGCATCAGGTTATAGTTGATGCCTCCCCAGATAAACATGACATCGGGAGCATCCCCAGCGACCGACTGCGTGTAGAGCTTGTCCGCATAGTCAGGTGACTCCGCGTTTTCGAAAGTCACGCTGATGCCCGGATGCCCCTCTTCAAAGGCGGGGATAATCTCGTCAGTCCAGAACGCGATCCCTTCAGGACCGACCCAACTTCCCTCCGCCAGTCGGATCTCGATCGGCTCTTCGGCCATCGAGGCTCCGGAATCGTCTGAGGCAGGGGCGGGGGCGACACACGCAGCAAGCAGTCCGCCGCCTGCAGCCGTTGCCGACAACTGCAGAAAACTACGTCGGTTCATTCGCAGTGACATTTTTTTCTCCTTTTTCCTGTGGAACTTCACGATTCGAGAGATTAGAGAATGAAGATGGACAGGTCACCCACTCAGTTGAGAGTGTCGGCAGCCTGAATTGCGCCCGTGGTAGCTGGCAGATTGCGAAAGACTGTTGCCGCGGCGCCAATGAGCCCCGAATCCGCGCCCATCGCAGCAGGCAAAATCGGAAGCTTGCGACTGTTCTCGGCCCAGATGTGCGCCCGCGTCGAGGAGACAAAGCTGTCCCAATACAGCCCACCTGATGAACCGAGCCCGCCGCCCACTACAACTGCTTCGGGATCCATCACGTTGACCAGAAACGCGACACTGTTTCCCAGCGCTTCGCCGGCGCTCTGCACAACCTTCACGGCCGCATCGTCGCCTTCCTCGGCGGCAGTCGTTACGTCCTCGCCGCGTTCCGCAACCCGTGAGTCGTGCATGTTGTATCTCGCAACCAGGGCGGGCCCGCTCGCGAACTCCTCCAGGACGGGATTCAAAGTTTCACCGCAAAGACTGCACTCCACCGAAAACGGACTGCTTGCCATGATCAGAGCGTTGCCGCGCGCGCCTGCAAACGGTCGACCATCCTGGACCAGAGTACTTGAAATGCCGGTTCCCACCGTGACGTAAAAAAAGATCCGGTAGGCGCGCCCTGCGCCGTAAATTGCCTCTGCCAGGGCCCCCGCCCTCACATCCGATTCGACGACGGTAGGCGCAAGTGAGGCAAATGCCGGTTGGACCGAAATGTCCTGCCAGGCGAGCGAATGGGAACTGGTGATGTTCCCTTCCGGATCGACCAATTCGGGCACACCGACACCGATCCCTTGAAGTTCCAGGTCCCTCCTATCCGCTTCCTCCATCAACCCTTCGGCGAGGGCCAGCGTATCGCTCAAAACCGCCTTGCCTCCTCGCTGCGGCAGCGTTGGGACGGTTCGGCGGGCGAGGACAGTGCCGGAGCGGAGGGCGACGAGCCCGGCCGCTATCTTGGTCCCCCCCACGTCCAGGCCGATGGCGCAGGCAGCGGAATCAAGGTTCTCTGCCATTGGAAAACACTTCTGGAACGTCAGGCGAGTACCTGGGAGCAATCCCGCAGAGAAAGGAAACAGGCGCGTCCGACATGTTGTAGTACTGGTGCGGCGCGCCCTCCGGGACAAAGAAGCCGTCGCCCGGCTTGAGTTCAAACCAGCGCGGCCCGTCGTTTTCGGGAACGCGCACGTTCAGGGCCCCTTCGAGCAAATAGAGACTCTCGTCGCCGCCATGCACTTCCACGTCGCTGCGCTGCCCCGCCAGAAGTTGCATCTTCCCGACCGTCAGGTGCTCTGTCGCGGCCAGGATTCCTACCAGCAACTGCTGCTCCGCCCCCTCCAGCCGCCAGAGCAGATCCCCATCGCCAACCGGCCGGATCGTGAAGTTCTCCGCGGCCTGCGACTGTGCCTTGGGCCAGCGCCCTATCCACTGGTCCTGCGCATACTTAGGCGACGTCAGATTCGGCTTCGACTGCGCGTAGGATCCTGAAGTGCCCTGAGAAGGCGGCGGCGCGAAGAACTCGATGACGCGCAGCGGTTCAGGGCTGAAATTGAAGGCGTGATGCCAGGTGTCGCGGCGAAAGAAGGCCGCTTCTCCCGGCTGAATGCGATGCACTTCACCTGTCTCCGGATTGCTAAGCACCATCACCCCGCTGAGCACGTACAATACCTCGTCGGCCGCGAAAATAGTTCGATAGTTGTCCGAGTGTCGAAATGCCCCGCCGGGCGAAAGACCAAAGACCAGCTGATGGATCTTGCTGCTGGATACGTATATCCAGTCAGCCACCTCGCCGGACTCCTCGTCGCCCCAGAGGTGACGAGTCACCGATTCATAGGGGATATGCGCCGGGCCGTCGAAAGTGGGTCGCGGCGACGCCGAATAACTCATCAGCGCTGCGTCCAGTCGTGGACAAGGTGCTCCGCAATTTCCTCTTCCTCCTCTTCCTCCTCGAAAGTAGGCGGCGTGAACGTACTCCCGAGCTCTTTTGACTGCCCGTCGCGGCCAGACTCCTGCGCCTTGAGCATGATCTCCAACACATGGTAGGCGTGCTCCGGCTGCACAATCGGCGTCGTGCCCTCTTGTATGCACTCAATCAAATGACGTATGCCGTCCGTCCACGTCCAGCTCCGGTCCGTGCCTTCATGAATCTGCCACGCGCCGACATCGTTGCGCCACAGTTCATATCCAGTTGGCGCCCAGTCGTCGCCCGTCATCTGGATTGTTCCCTGGCTGCCATAGATTTCAAGTGCGGGGCTTCGGTACTTCTGCATCGTGAAACCTGTCGTCACAACCCCGAATACATTTTCGCCCCAATCGATCAACACATGGGCGTTGTCCTCTGCCTCGACCCGCATCATCTCGCCGCCGACAACGCGTTCAGGAATCGCCACGCCTGTCATCGCCATGACCCTCTTGGCCGGTCCCAGCCAGCCCGTTAAGCAGGTAATGTTGTACACACCGAGGTCGAACAGCGCGCCGCCGCCTTCGAGGTAAAACCACGGTCTCCAGTCAGGTCCAGCATGACCGTAGCGTGCGCGCGTCATTAGCACCTTGCCAATATCCCCCCGGTGAATGTGACGCCACATCGTCTGATAGGTGTTACTCAGGACAACATGGGGGGCGCATACGAGAAGGCCCGGACTGCTCCGGGCCATTTCGACGATCTCTGCCGCTTCCTCCAGAGTCACGGCCATCGGTTTCTCTACCAGGACATGTTTCCCCGCCGCCAGCGCCGCCCTTGTGATCGGGCCGTGCTCTCGCATCGACGTCAGCACCATCACAACGTCGACGTCCGAATCGATCACCTCCTCATAGTCGGTCGTAAAGCGGTCTATGCCCAAAACATCCTGGACAACCGGCCGGACAGCCTCCCTGACGTCGCATGCAATGGTAACGTCGACAATGCCTGTCGCCCGCATCGGTTGAATGAGCCTCATATAGGGGCGCTGCATCACGCTGCCGCAGCCGACAATCCCGATGCGCGTAGGCTGTGTCATATTGCTTCTCCATCAGTTGGGCCTTGAACTGTTTACACGGCCGATGTCTGGATGTTGTGCCGGGCGTATCGCTTGGCCCGCATCGCCTGGTGCGCCTCAGCCGAGCCGTCGTGGCTGGTGCCGAACCAGTGGTCAAAGGGAATGTCCATCTCACCGTAGTTGCACTCAAAGTAGCGATGATGCAACTGGTGGAAATAGGATGCCCCCGCCAGATTGAACTTGCCGTTGATGATGACCGCCTCGAAACCGGCATGACCCTGTGCCGGCGTTAGTGCGGCGTGCTGCAAATTGAAGATCACGTGAATCGGGTGCGACGGGATGATCCAGTGTATCGCCGCGCAGCTGAAATAAAGGATGTGTTCTATCGGGTGCATCGACAGTCCGGACCATGGGCCCACATTGATATTACGGTGATGCAGATAGTGTCCTGCCTTGTAGAGCGGCCCCCAGTGCAGGAGTCTGTGCACCCAGTAAAAGTGGAACAGCCGCCACAACTGAATGGCGCACAACATGAGGACGAAATAGACCGGATGCGCGCGCGGATCGAGGTAGGGAATGTAATCGTTGGCGTACATCCAAAGCGTCACCACCTCGTAGGCCGTCCAGATAGTGCCGCCGCTGACGCAACTCCAGAAAATGTTGTCGAACAGCTGGTTGCCTGCCAGAAACTGTTTCTTCCCTTTTGCCATCCAATCCTGCGTGTACTTGAACTGGAGACCCTGCGACTTGCGCGCCCAGAGCCAAAGGTGCCACGCGCTTACAAAAACAATTAACATGATCTGGTTGCGCACGAAGATATACAGAATCCAGTCGGCGCTGAAGCTGGTCATCCGGGACATCTCCGGCTGCAGATAGACGACGGTCAGCACGGCGATGACCATATAGATGAGATTCCAGGGAAAGAGGTAGTTGTAGAGCCATTTCGCCACCTTCACCGGATTGGGCGGCCAGGCGAAAATGGGATTGGGCAGTTTTACCCCTTCCGGCTGCCAGTTCCCGCTCTTATCGCGGGGCATACCATCCACCAGACCCTCCCGTTCAGCCGTAATGTCTGCCATGGTTTTCCTCCTTTGGTCTTTTCTCCAGGGACCAACCTGATTGAGATCTTGCGGCTGCAGTCAATTCTGTTCTGCCCAATTGTACCGAAATACCGTATTTTCGCAACGGCGCATTCCTGTCCAGCGTCACGCTCAGCTATGGTGGTCCTCCACAGGTACGCCGGCCAGCAGGCCGCTGCTGTGCATATCGTTCCATTCGTCCAGGAAGACTTTGTTCCAGTGGTCGGTGAGCGGATGGTCGAGCATATCTCGGTAAACCGTCCACATCGTGACCAGCTCGTCGGCGCCGTCGCGGAAGGCTGCGTACGCAGTCTCCACCGAGCGCACGAGCGCGGCCATGATATAAGGCCGGTCGTCCCATCCTCTGAACATGCTCGCACATTCGCGGATTAGCCTGGTCGGGTCGCCGCCCATCTCGCGCACCGGGTCGCAGAAGGGCAGAATGTGGTCGACGCCGGCCTGGGCGACGGCGGCAGCCTGCGTCAGTGAGAAGACCGTCGTGCAGTACGTCTCGACTCCTTCTTCTCTGAGAATACTGAACGCCTTGAGCCCGTTGAGCGTGCAGGGGATCTTGAGGATGATCTGCGGCGACATGTCGGTGAAGACCTTCCCCACCGCCAGCAGCTCCTCCACCGTGTGGCCGTCGATCTCCATGACAACCGGTTTGTCGGTCATCTCCAGGTATGCCTCGATCAGCGCAATGACGCTGCCATACGGCTTGGCATACTGATTGAGCACCACAGTGTTCGTGACGATGCCGGCAATGCCCAATGGCATGAACTCCTCCAGGTCCGCCGGCGGCCCGGCCAGCCAAATGGTTGGACCGCGCCCGGTTGAGCGTGTCTTGTTTACGAGACCCTTCTCTTGCATGGCTTCTTCCTCGTTGGTATTGAATATCTGCTGAGTGCCGTTTGACAGTCGGATTGACGTGTTCCATTGGAGCAGCGAGTGTCAGTGCGCCAAACGCTCATTTTCGGTTGGTAACTCTCATTTCTGCACTGCGTACAAACTAGGATGGATCGCCCTTTCGTCGGTCACGCTTGGATGAAAGCCTCCAGAAATTCTTCTCTGGGAATTCCAGTCTGCGTACAAATTCGGCGTAAAGTGGAGCCCTTGAGACGACGGTGATTCGGCAACGTCAATGTATCTCGGCTCGCATCACGGTTCTCGCGAATCATAGCAATGTGATTCCCAGTGCGAACAATACGAAAACCGAGGGCCTCAAGAGTTCTGATAACCCTCTGCTTCGGCGCATCGGAGGGAAAGCGCCCCATCACACAGCAACGCCCGCTTCAGCAATGAATACATCCAGAACTGGTTCATCTGTCTCGAATTCGTCACTGCCGAAAGTCTCAATGTGGAATTTTATCGCAGAGGTGATGTCGGCCACCGCCTCTTCGAAGGAGTCCCCCTCTCCTACAACAGTGCCCTTAAGTCCGACTGGATAGGCGACATAGCCGTCTTCATGCTTTTCGACTATGACTTTTACTAGATGCATCTAAAGCTTATCTCCTATGAATTACGAGTTGCAATGGTTTGCAAGAATCGTAGATTTCGCATCCTTCCCTTCCAGAAACGTCCCGGCCTACGTAATCTGGACACGGGAACTCTACGCCTTCCTTTTGTCAATGCCCGGCAATTATCGGATGAATCTCATGCTCCCAAGGGCCGCCTACCTCCATCTCTTCCTCAGCGCCCGCAGGTTCCTTGCCCCCCGTAAAGCAGGTATAGTCCGGGATATAGATGATGGCGAAGGCTCGCCGCGGCTTTTCTGTGCGGTTGGGCCCGGCGTAGTGAAAAGTGCATCCATGATGAAAAGTGACACCGCCGGCGCGCATCGGCATCGCCACCGGCTCAGGCACAGCATAGCCCTGCTCCCTGAACTTGTCGACTACGCTATCGTTCTCATCAGTCAGGCTGATCGGTTCCAGCCTGCCGTGACTGTGCGAGCCCGGCACGAAGTGCAGACAGCCGTTATCGACGCTGACGTCGTCCACCGCGATCCAGGCCGATAGCGCGCCGACCGGGTCCATCGGCCAGTAGGGGGCGTCCTGATGCCAGTTGGTCTTCCTGCTCTCCTGGCCCGGCGGTTTGATCATCGCGTGGTCATGGTAGATGCGCACGTGCCGGCACCGGCTCAGCTGGCGCGCGTACTCGCCCAAACGCGAGTCAAATGAGATCTCTTTCGCCTGCGGGTAGTCGGTCCACAGATTGACCATCTGGTTGAAGACGCGTTCATAGTCTTCGGAGTGGCGGCCCCCTCCTTCAGCTCCGACGATGCGATCACGCTCAATGGCGACCGCGTCATCCAGGGCCTTGCGCAGGGACGCAATCTCCTCTGGCGAAAAGAAGTTGTGATACTGAATGTAGCCGTTGTTCTGGAAGAACTCCACCTCGGCAGCGTCAACGACAATCTCCGTCATATTTCTGAGTCCTGTTCGATGAGTGAATTACATTTGGGGAATCTGATTCTCCTGAGCCAGTTCCCCACTTTCACTTGTTATCGGGCATAGGGATCGGCCGCATCGCGCAGGCCGTCGCCAACAAAATTGAAGGCCAGCACCGCAATCACAACCAGCAGCCCCGGGGTGAGCAGCCACGGCGCCAGCACCACCGCCTGCAAGTTCTGCGCTTCCCGCAGCAGGACACCCCAACTGAGAGCGGGCGGGCGCATGCCCAGTCCCAGAAAGCTGAGACTGGTCTCGCTGAGAATCATCGCCGGAACGGCCAGAGTCAGCGAAGCGATAATATGGCTCATAAAGGAAGGCGTCATGTGGCGAATGATGATGCGCCCTTCAGATGCGCCGGCAAAGCGCGCCGCCTGCACAAAGTCCTCTTCCCGCAACGACAGAAAGCGCCCGCGCACGACCCGCGCCAGCCCGGTCCAGCCGATCAAGGAGAGAATTATCGTTATCGCGAAATAGACCCTCGTCACCGGCCACTCTTTGGGAATCGCCGCGCTCAGCGCAAGCCAGAGCGGGATACTGGGCATCGCCCGAATGAACTCGATGATTCGCTGGATCAGTATGTCGGCAGTGCCGCCGTAGTAACCCGAGATTCCGCCGATCAGAACGCCCAGTACGAAGCTGAGGATCACGCCCACCAGCCCGATCGAGACGGAGATGCGCGTTGCCGCCAGCAAGCGGGAGAGCACGTCTCGCCCCAACCGGTCCGCGCCCAAAAGGAAGACGGTGCCCTCGTTGCTTTCGAGCCCGAACAGATGCAGGTCGGTCTCCATCAAGCCCCAAAACTTGTAGGGGTCGCCATGCACCATGAACTTGATCGGATGCTTGACCGACTCGTCTACTTCAAATATTTTGCGAAAAGTTTCAGGATCGCGGCCACCTTTCAAGCCGTACACGAAGGGCGGAAAATGGAATCCCTCCTCATCGAAAAACTGCAGCCTCTGCGGCGGAGCGTAGGCCGACTGCACGTCGTGGCGCAACGGATCATAGGGCGCCAGAAACTCCCAGGTGAGAGCCGCCAGGTAGAGCAGAATCAGCACGACACTGCTTAACAGCGCCATCTTGTGCCGGCGGAAGCGCCACCACATCAACTGCCGCGGCGAAGCGACAAAGATCTTTTCCCGTTCGCTTGGGATCTCTTCAAACTCCGGATCGTTCGGAAGAGTTCTGTCGGTCCCCTCAACGAGTTCCTGCGTCATGGATTCTCCCTGCGCAGCCTGGAGGTCCAGCAGTTACATCCTGTTCCCAGCCGGCGGCTCACTGCGTTTCCATACGGATTCGCGGATCGAGAACGGCCAGCAGCAGATCCGAAATCAACGTGCCGACTACGGTCAGAACACTTAACATCATCAGAAAGCTTGCCGCCAAATACATGTCCTGCGTCATCAGCGCCCCCAGCAACATAGGCCCGGTGGTGGGCAGACTCAAGACGACAGAAACGATCGTGGCGCCCGAAATCAGATTGGGCAGCGTCCAGCCGACAGTGCTGACGAAGGGGTTGAGCGCTACCCTGACAGGATACTTTCGCACCAGCATGCGCTCTTTCAGTCCCTTTGCGCGCGCGGTCTCGACATAGGGCTTGTTCAACTCGTCCAGCAGATTGGCCCGCATCGTCCGGATCATCTCGGCAGTGCCTGCCGTGCCCAGGATGATCAGAGGCAGCCACAGGTGAGTGATCATGTCGAGGAACTTGGCCAGGCTCCACGGCGCCGCCCGGTATTCCTGCGAAAAGAGCCCGCTCAGCCGCAGGCCGAACTTGTCAAACGCATACCACATGATCACCAGGGCAATCAGAAAATTGGGCAGCCCCAGTCCGATAAAGCCCAGGGTGGTGAAAATATAGTCCCCAATCGAATACTGGTTGACAGCCGAATAGACGCCGATCAGAAAACCCACGACCCACGTAAAGAGGATTGTCGAGAGGCTGATGAAAAAGGTCAAAGCCAGCCGCTCCCAGATCAGGTTTTCGACCGGCACGTTCCATTCGAAGGAAAAGCCAAAGTTGCCGCGCAGGATATTGGTCAGCCACTGCAGATAACGCAAGGGGGCGGGCTTGTCGAGGCCGAACTGCTTGCGTAGCGCCTCCAGCCGTTCCTGGTCGACGGGATCTCCCCCTGCCGCCAGGTTGGCCGCGTACGCGTCCAGATAGTCGCCCGGCGGCAACTCGATCACCAGAAACGTGACGATGGTAATAAAAAAGAGCGTCGGTATCAGAAGCAGGATTCTGCGTACGATGAACGCGACCATTTCGCTGCTGACTCTGTGTGTCGGTCCGACGAGCTTGCAGTGGGCGGGGCGGTTGGCATTATATATGTTCTGGAAGGGGAAAAGCAAACGGGTCGCCCCGGCGGGTGCATCCCGGTTTTTTGTGAGGTCGTAGTCTGAATCAGGATTAAGGGCGAGGAGAGCTGAAGGATTTTGACGCATTTTGACACCATTCTGACACCATATTTCGCCTTTTTTGGGGGATCTGCCGTTTTTCTCAACGGCGCGACGGTGAAAACGCTGAAGGATTTGTTCAGTTCTTGTCAGGTTATTTTGGGGGGACTTCCCCGTTCCATTCAACGGCTCAAGGGTTAATGATTTGAGGCTTTTGTCGTGATTTGTCGTGTTATAAGGAGGGATGTACGATATTTTATATTTTTTTCTATCATGTGGGGCCGAACTGGTGCCTGGGCTGAAACCGCCATTTCTTGTGTGATTACCGTAGAGAATTCGGGAGGCAACCGGTTACGCAGGGTAATGGCATCTAATCCGGTTTGCCGGCATAGCCGCAGTTAGCAAGAGGGTCGACGAAGGGCGGAACGGCAGTGGTTTGAGGCGGCGCCTGCGCTGCCGGAGATATATGAAAGTTCGCACAAACATTGGGATGCACCCTCCGAAATTGGACGAGTTTCATATACATCGGCAGGCAACCAGGCATGGGGCGTTCCCTTCCTGCTCAACTCTGGAAACCTGTACAAAACCTGTACATCTTCGGCAGACCATCAACCGCGAACAGCCGCATTTTCGCGCCGATTTTGCGGCCAGAATCAGCTCGAAAACACGCTCCCGCGACGCCTCAATTCCCCCCGATTTTTGACCAAAAGTGTAACATCCCCATTGGAACATTTTTTTTGTAACATTTTTCGCCCCTTATTGCCCTTATTTCTCTCTGGTCAGGAGCCTCAAAAACAGAAATGTTACACTTTCGCTGAAAATGCAACACCTTTGCGCCCTCCGCCCAACCCCCGAAAGACCATCCCTCAGCCGTCGAAATGATGAGCCGGAGCCCCCCGCAAAAACTGTACAAAACCGGCGAAGTCCGCGCATCCCCGCCCGCCCCCGCAAGCCAAAATAAACATATGAACGCATCCCCAATAGTGACGAACTCTCATATGATTCAACCAACGACAATACGACGGCCGTCCCGCAATCCGATCTCCTGCAGAGGCGCCGGCAGTTCCCGTTCCTCACGCCTCGCCTTTGTTCACACCCCAAGTCTTGACTGCCCGCCTATACATCGCGCGTTTGACAACCGGCCAAACTTCCCTATAATGCTGACACTGTCAGGCCAATGCGCCGGTCGCAGTCCTCAGACCAGAACTTGTGAATTCCCACAAGAGCCGCTTTCGTGCCCTCCATCCGAGTCAGTTCCGTACGTCAACTGTTCAATGACGGAAATCATAATGCGTTCACCGACCTGTGCCGGTTCGGTGATCGTCTGTATCTGACCTTCCGCAGCTGCCCGGACGGCCACATGCTCTTCACCACGTCTCGCATCGTCGTGCTGTCAAGCACCGACGGCAGCGACTGGAAGCAGGTCCATTCCTTCAGCGTCAACAACCGGGATGTCAGAGACCCGCACTTTCTGGTCTTCGACAACAAGCTGTTCGTCTACACCGGCGCCTGGTGGGTAACCCCCGGAAACGCTGAGGACAGAGACGTAAACGATCACCTCGGTTTCTGCGCCTGGAGCGACGACGGCAAAAACTGGCACGGCCCGCGCATGCTGGACGGCACGCACGGCCACTACATCTGGAGGGCGGCGGCCCGCGACGGAACGGCCTATCTCAACGGCAGGCGCATCCGAAACTTTGAAGTGCTTGAACGGAGGGATGAGCCGCCGGAATGGATGGAGTCCTGGCTGCTCCACAGCACGGACGGGTTCGCCTGGGCGCCGCTCAGCCTGATTCAACCGGCCCACGGTGACGAGACCGCTCTGTTATTCGAAGGCGAAGGCGACCTGATGGCGGTCGCCCGCGCTGGTGGCCGGCCGGCACAACTCTGCCGATCTCGGTATCCGTACACAGACTGGGCGTGTACTGATCTGGACAGACACATCGGCGGTCCGCTCCTCGCCCGCTGGGGAACCCAAGTCTTGGTCGGTGGCCGCAAGCACACCGAGGACGGACCTGTCACCGCCCTGTACGAGCTGGTCGGCACAGAACTGCAGGAGATCGCCGTCCTGCCCAGCGGAGGTGACAACTCCTATCCCGGCTTTGTCGAATTGGGTCTGGAGCGCGGGCCCTGCTGTCCTACTACTCAAGTCACGAGGGCAGCGGCACCGGCCTGGCGCCATCAAACATCTACCTTGCTACACTTGAAAAACACTGACATCTGATTAATTGCGAATATGTGGTCATTTATCCTTCGCCGCATCCTCCTGATGGTGCCCACCCTGTTTGTCGTCTCTATTATCTCTTTTGCAATTATTGAGGCGCCGCCGGGTGATTTCATGGACTCCTATGTGAATGCACTGTTGCAGGAGCAGGAGGCGGTCGACCCCGCGGAAATCGCATCGCTGCGCAAGCGCTACGGACTGGATGCGCCCACCTATGTGCGTTATTTCCGCTGGCTCGGCAACATCATGCAGGGAAACCTGGGCCGCTCGCTGGAATGGAACCAGCCCGTCAGCAAACTGATCGCCGACCGTCTGCCCTGGAGCCTTGCCATCTCGGTCGCCTCTTTCTTCCTTGCCTACGCAATCGCGATCCCGATCGGCCTCTATTCCGCCACCCGTCAATACTCGCTCGGGGACTATTTCTTCACTCTGATCGGTTTCATAGGGCTGGCCACCCCAAACTTTTTACTCGCCCTACTGATCTTGTGGTATTACTTTGTCGCAACCGGCAACGTAGCGGTCGGACTTTTTTCGGATGAATACCTGATTGCGCCCTGGAGTTTCGCCAAGTTCATCGATCTCTTGAAGCACCTGTGGCTGCCGGCCCTGGTCGTCGGCACCGCCGGCACGGCCGGCCTGATCCGCGTAATGCGCGCCAATCTGCTCGATGAACTAGAGCGGCCCTACGTTATGGTTGCCCGCTCAAAGGGACTGTCCGAGGGAAAACTCCTGGTCAAGTACCCTTTCCGTATCGCCATGAACCCGGTCGCCAGCACCATCGGCTGGACACTGCCCACCCTGGTCAACGGCGAACTGCTGGCCTCTCTGGTACTGGGCCTACCCACGATCGCGCCCCTGTTTGTAGGCGCGCTGCTCAGCCAGGATATGTTTCTGGCAGGAAGCGTAGTTATGATTTTAAGCACGCTCACGCTGGTGGGCACGCTGCTTTCCGATATCGTGCTCGCTTGGCTGGATCCCCGTATTCGCGGCGCCATCTGAGTCCGAAGCCCGGGTGAGCAAGTCCTTCGAACTCAAATGTGCAGGCCGCTTTAGAATGGTAAAACTGCTATGGCCGTAATCGACGAGAAATTCCAAACGAGCAGTACTGGAGTGGACGCCAGCGAAGAGGACCTGTCGGTCGCTACGCAATGGCAGCTGATCCGCTGGAAGTTCCTGAGGCACAAGGTAGCGGTCGTTTCATTGGTGCTGATAGCGATCTTCTATCTGTTCGCGATCTTTGCCGAATTCCTCTCTCCTTACGACCCTGCCCACCACGACACCGACTACATGTTCATGCCGCCGCAGCGGCTGCGCTTCTTCGACGAAGGGCAATTCCAATTGCGCCCCTTCGTTTACGGCATGACTTCCAAGATGGACGAAAATACCTTCAGGACCACTTGGGAGTTGGACACGACCCAGAAATTCCCTGTCAAGCTGTTCGTACGCGGCGATTCCTATAAACTGTGGGGTCTGTTCGAGAGCAACATCCACCTCATCGGCGTCGAAGAGGGCACCTTCTTCCTCATCGGCACCGACAAGATGGGACGCGACCTTCTCTCACGCATCATCTTCGGCGGCCGCATTTCGCTGTCCGTCGGCCTGCTGGGCATCGCCATCAGCTTCGTGATCGGCGTCATAATGGGCGGGTTCTCCGGCTATTTCGGCGGCGTCACCGACCTGGTCATTCAGCGCATCATCGAATTCCTGCGTTCGATTCCCACTTTGCCGCTTTGGATGGCGTTGAGCGTGGCACTTCCTCCTACATGGACGGTCGTGCAGATCTACTTTGGCATTGTCGTCATTCTCTCGCTGGTCGGCTGGACGGGGCTGGCGCGCGTCGTGCGCGGCAAGTTCATGTCCCTGCGCGAGGAGGAATATGTGATGGCCGCACAGCTCAACGGCTCAAATGAATCACGCGTCATTTTCAAGCACATGCTGCCCTCCTTCACCAGCCATATCATCGCCTCACTGACTCTGAGTGTCCCCAGCATGATCCTGGGAGAGACCGCACTGAGCTTTATCGGTCTGGGCCTGCAGAATCCGGCCATCAGTTGGGGCGTGCTGCTCAAGGATGCACAGCGGATAATCGTGCTGGCTGATTCTCCCTGGCTGCTTTCACCGGGCCTGTTTGTCATAATCGCCATTCTCTGCTTCAACTTTGTCGGCGACGGCCTGCGCGATGCCGCCGACCCCTATTCATCCATCTAGCCAGAACGCGAACCTTTCCCATGACCCAAGCGCCGCTCCTGCTAAGCGTAGACAATCTGGCCACCCACTTCTTCTCTCAAGAAGGGATCCTGGAAGCCGTTGACGGCGTCTCCTTTGACATTCACGCCGGCGAGGCGCTGGGCATCGCAGGTGAGAGCGGCTGCGGCAAGAGTGTCACCGCCCAGTCGATCCTGAGAATTGTGCCTAAGAACGGCAAAATCGTAATGGGAGAGATATCCCTCTTCCAGAATGGCGAATCGGTTGATTTGGTGCAACTGGATGACCGTGGGCAGGAGATTCGTCAGATTCGCGGCGGCGAGATCGCCATGGTCTTCCAGGAGCCGATGGCGGCCTTCAGCATGGTCTACACGATCGGAAATCAAATTACCGAGGTCATTCGCCTGCATCAGGATTGCAGTCAGAACGAAGCGCGCGAGCGTGCAATCGAAATGCTGGGGCGGGTGGGTATGCCCCAGCCGGAGCAGACGATTGACGCATACCCCTTTGCCCTCAGCGGTGGCATGCGCCAGCGGGCAATGATTGCCATGGCCCTTTCCTGCCATCCGGCTCTCCTGATTGCGGACGAACCGACGACGGCGGTCGATGTGACGATTCAGGCCCAGGTCCTGGAGCTGATGAAGGACCTGCAGCGGGACATGGGCATGGCGCTGATCGTCATCACGCACGACCTGGCGGTCATCTCCGAACTGTGCGACCGCGTGATGATCATGTACTTGGGCAAGGATGTGGAGAGCGCGCCGGCAGACGTTATTTTCCGCGACCCGAAACATCCCTACACGGTCGGTCTGCTGCGCTCGGTGCCGGAGCTGGGCGAAGGCCATAGCCAGGAGCTCGACCCAATCACCGGCTCCGTTCCCAGCCCTTATCGTCGACCTACGGGCTGCCCGTTCCATCCCCGCTGCCCGGAGTTCATACCCGACGTATGCGATGTCCACCTGCCGCCCCAGATCGAGCTGGCTGGAGGACATCGCGTCCGCTGTCATCTGTACGTCCAGGACTGAGAACATGGCGCAAGCAGATGCTGTTCCAACCGACGTGAATGCAACCAGCGAATCTCCTTCTGACGGGCTGCCCCAGCACTTGGGAGAAGGCCTGGGACAGTCCGACTCCGACAATGTCCTTGAAGTGACCGACCTGCGCAAGTATTTCCCCATCCTGCGCGGCTTCTTCCGCCGCCAGGTCGGCGAGGTGAAAGCGGTCGACGAAGTCAGCTTCCATGTTGCCCGGGGTGAAACCCTGGCGCTGGTCGGAGAGAGCGGCTGCGGAAAAACGACAACCGGCCGCTGCGTCATGAGGGCGATTGAGCCTTCCGGCGGTTCGGTCCTGTTTCGCAAACGCGACGGCGAAGAGATTGAAATTACCGCACTGACCAAGCCTGAACTGCGCTCCGTGCAGCAGAATATGGGGATGATCTTCCAGGACCCCTTCTCATCGCTTAACCCGCGTCTTACCGTCCTCGAAATCATCGGCGAGCCCTTTGTCACCCGTAAGCTGATCAGCAGCAGACGCGAACTGGAAGAAAAGGTGGCCGAGCTTCTGCGCAGCGTTCGTCTGGACCCAACCTACATGCGGCGCTATCCCCATGCCTTCAGCGGCGGCCAGCGGCAGCGTATTGCAATCGCCCGCGCCCTGGCCCTGGACCCGGACTTTGTCGTCGCCGACGAACCGGTGTCCGCGCTGGACGTGTCCGTGCAGGCACAGATTCTCAGCCTGCTCAAGGAGCTGCAATCTGAGCTCCATCTCACCTATCTCTTCATCACCCACAACCTGTCCGTGGTCGAATACCTGAGCGACCGGGTTTCGGTGATGTACGTGGGCCAGATCGTTGAACTGGGCCGTACCGATTCGATTTTCCGGCAGCCCCGCCATCCCTATACAGGGGCCCTGCTGTCGGCCGTTCCCGTGGTTGAGACCGGAAAAGCCGGTCTGCGGCGAGAGCGTATCATTCTGGAGGGCGACGTCGCCGACCCGTCCAACGTGCCAGCCGGCTGCACGTTCCATCCCCGCTGTCCTTATGTTCAGGACATCTGCCGCCTCGAAGAGCCTCAACTGGTCGACCTGGCAGGGACGAACGGCAGCCAGCCCCACTTCGTACGCTGTCATTTCGCTGAGGAGCTGGAACTGCAGGGCGTTCGCAACTCGCCGCAGTGACAGATTCCTTGTTCCGCTAATGGGGTGCCTGTAGCCTGACTACATTTCCTGCTTTTCTTCAATGCCGCCAAGACACCAGGGCAAGAATAAGGAGGTGCATTTTTCAAGAACACAGTGATTCGCAACCGTAATCTTTCACGTACAAGGAGCAAAACTGTGTCCCGTCGTAAACTTTCTTTTCAAAGTGGCGGCGCCACCGCCGGCGCCAGGCTGGCGAAGGGTGTCTCCAGAATCATTCCGTTCCTGATCATACTTTCCCTGCTGCTGGCCGCATGCGGCGCCGCCGATGAGCCGGCCGCCAGCGAAGAGACCGCGCCCGCCGCCGAGGAATCTGCGCCCGCCGCCGAAGAGTCATCCTCGTCAGAAGCAGCAATGACAGGCCCTGTGCTGTCCGACCCGCCCGCCGGTGCAGGTGAGCGTGAAGTGCAGAGCGAGGTCTACAACACGCCGGCCGACGCCGGAGGCATCGACTCTTACCAGCAGGCGCCCGCGCTCGCCGAAATGGTCGCCAGCGGTGCCCTGCCCCCTGTCGAGGAACGCCTGCCGATCAACCCCATCGTCATCAAGCCTGAAGAGGCCGTTGGCAAGTATGGCGGCGCTCTCCGCAAGACCGTCGGCGGTCAGCGCGCCATGGGCGAAATGGGCTGGTGGGTGATTGAGCCTCTGACGCTCCATTCACCCAAGGGCGTGATCGTTCCCAACGTGGCCGAAGGTTGGTCCTGGAACGACGACCACACCCAGCTGACACTCAACCTGCGCAAAGGCATCAAGTGGAGCGACGGCGAACCCTTTACCGCCAACGATGTCATGTTCTGGTGGCAGGATATCATCCTCAACGAGGAGCTGACGCCGTCACCGCCTACACTGCTGAGCCGCGGCGGCGAAATGGCCGACCTGGCGATGATCGACGACTTCACCGTCCAGTTCACCTTCGCCAAGTCCTACGCACTCTTCCCCACCTACCTGGGAAGCTGGGGCGGGCCGCGCTCCGGACCGACAACCAGCCCGAAGCACTACCTGACCAAGTTCCATCCCGACTACGCCGAAATGGCCGATATTGAAGGGATGATGGACGATGGCGGCTTCGACAACTGGATGGACCTGTTCGGGCAGAAGAACGGAAGCGTCAATGTCGACAAGCCGAGCCTGGCAGCCTGGCTTCCGACCACCGTCCCGCCCAACCCGGTCGAGGTATATGTTCGCAACCCCTACTTCTGGAAGGTGGACACCGCTGGAAACCAGCTGCCCTATATTGATGAGATTCACGAAATTCGCGTGGCTGACGCCGAAGCCGCTCTGCTGAAGACCATCGCCGGCGAACTGGACTTCGTACGCGCCCTGGGCACCGCCAACATCCCGGTCCTGTCTGAAAACCGGGAAAGCGGCGACTTCCGCTTCGCCTATGCCAACTGGATGCCCAACGCCTACGGCAACATCATGTTCAACTACACCATCGACGACGAAGCCAAGCGAGAGCTCTATAACGACAAGAGATTCCGCCATGCACTCTCCGTGGCCATCAATCGCGATGAGATCATCAAGTTGATCTATAAGGGCGGCGTCTTCGCTTCCCAGATCGCGCCGCTGCGCGGCCCGCCGTATCACGGCGAGGATGAACTGTTCCAGTCCTGGACCCAGCATGATCCGGACCTCGCCAACCAGATACTCGACGAAATCGGCATCACCGAGCGCGACGCTGACGGCTTCCGGCTGGGGCCCGACGGAAATGAGCTGCTGATTATCATCTCCGCCACCACCGCCTGGCCTTCAGAATCGCCTGAGCTGATGGAGCTGGTTAAGGGCTACTGGGCCGAGGTCGGCATCAATGCGACCGTAACACCTGAAGCCGGTCAACTCTGGTACACGCGCCACAACAGTGGCGAGCACGACGTCTCGGCTCGCGGCGGCCACTTCGGCGGCGGCCCGGTCCACCCGACGTTGAACGCCAATACCTTCGCCATGCGGGGCTGGCAGTGGGCCCGTGATTGGGCCGCCTGGCTGGACACCGACGGCGCCGAAGGCGTGGAGCCCCCGGACGACGTGAAGCAGCTGCGCGTGCTGCGCGATCAGATCCTGGGTGAACCGGACGAGGATACCCGTAACGCGTTGATACGGGAGGTCTTTGAGATCCACATGGACAATATCTGGTCGATCGGTCTCGTCGTCGACGATCCCAAGTTCGGCCAGCTGACCAACGTACATAACCGGCTGCGCAATGTGGTGACCTGGTCGATTTCCGGTGAGTGGACGCCGACCATCCCGGCGCAGTGGTTCATCAACGAGTAGAGACAAACTGTCTCAAGCGCGGTCGCGTCCATCGGCTCTCGCGAAAGTAGAAGGAGCCTGCGACCCGTCCGCCTTGAAGGATTGAAACTGTAACGGGACAGCGGAGCCAGCAACTGGCTCCGCTGTCTTGAATCTGGAGACTATGGGAAAGGAGAGCAGCCGGAATGGAACACGACGCCAGTAAACATCTCGTCTACATCAACGGCAAGACGTTCCCGCCGGACCAGGCCAAAATATCGGTCTTCGATACGGCCGTCACACTGGGCGATACCGTGACCGAATCGACCCGCACCTTCGGCCACCGACCCTTCAAGCTGGAACGGCATATCGAGCGCCTCTACAAATCGCTCAAGGTGAGCCGCATAAACGCCGGAATGTCGCAGGACGAAATGACCGCAGTCACGCTGGAACTGCTGGAGACCAACCTGCCTCACGTCCCGCCGCAGGAGGATGTCTGGATCGTCCACAACATCTCGCGAGGCATGGGCGCCGCCGCGGCCGATCCCACCCTGCAGCGCTCCCCCGCCACCATCATCATCAACACCGCGCCTATGATCCTGCGTGACTGGGCCGGCTTCTACACCGAAGGCTGCCACGCCGTGACACCCTTCAGCCGGGCCATCCCCACCCAGTCGCTCGACGCCCGCATCAAGAATCGCAGCCGCCTCGCATATACCTTGGCCGAAGCAGAGGTCAAGCTGGTCGATCCGCAGGCGCAGAGCGTAATCCTGGATACGGACGGCAATGTTACCGAGAACAAGGGGGGCAACTTCTTCATCTGGGCCGACGGCATCCTCAAGACGCCCCATGCCCGCGGCGCCCTCGCCGGCATTTCTCGCGAGACCGTCCTTGAACTGGCCGAAGTAGTCGGCATCCCCACCCAGGTGACCGACTTCCAGCCCTACGACATCTACACCGCCGACGAGGCCTTCTTCACCAGCACGCCCTACTGCATCATGCCCGCCACAAAGTTCAACGGCCTGCCCATTGGCGACGGCGCGGTCGGCCCCGTGTCCCTGCAGCTATTGCAGGCATGGAGCGACCTCGTGGGCCTCGACATCATCGCCCAGGCCCAAGGTCACCTGTAGAGTGTTAGAGGAAATACGAACGGGGTAAAACTAGGCGGCTGACCGCGACCCGGCCCTTTCATACACGGTAATCTGCCAGAAGCCCTCAGTTTCCGCGTGGACCTTCGTCAACCCACCACGCGCCGCGATCGAGTGTACCTCGCTGTGGGGATGAACGAATGTCCGGAAATCTTTGCGCTTTATCTTGAGATACAGATTGAAGAGGCCAAAAGCAAGGCGGACCCACCATCTCTCGCGCGGATAGCTCAGTGCGAGAAAACGTTCGGCCTTGCTCGCCGAGGCTCCCAGCAGCTGCCCCAGATGGGGATAGCAGCAGATCACCCTGTCCAGGATCACGGCATCGGCTGAACTGATCACCGCGGCCGCAGCGGTGAAGTCGCCGTGAACATATTGCACCTTGCTCTCCTGCCCCAGCCGTTCACCGATCTCGCGGGCCGCCGCGATGTATGCGGATGAGGCTTCAACGGCGACCGCGCTCTCAGCGAGTCCGCGGCGCAGAAGCTCATGATGTACACCGCCGGCCCCACTGCCTACATCCAAGACGCGCAGAGGCCCGCTGCAGTTCTCCAACAGATAGGCAATAAGGCGTTCGGCGCGCGCCTCCAGGCCATTCCTTACATAGGCGTCGGCCTCTCTGGACGCCCACTCCGTATCGAACATCCCTTCATAATCGCCAAATTCCGGCGGTTCGCAGCAGGTGCAGGGCATCGCTTCCCTCCCCGGGTCGACAGGCTTGCCTTACCCCTTGGACGCGCAATGCAGACAGTCCTTCCGGCGTCAGAGCGCTTCGACACTGTTCTCCAGGACGCCCAGCCCCTCAATCTCGCCCTTGATGCGGTCGCCAGGTTCCAGGCGCACCTTCTTGGCGTGGCCGACACCTGAAGGCGTGCCCGTGCTCAACAGGTCCCCAGGCTCAAGCGTAACGAACTGCGAGACAAATGAAAGCGCCTCAGCCGGCGAGAAGATCATCTGACCGGAGCTCGCATCCTGGTGCAGAACATCGTTCTGCCACAGGCGCATGCGCAGGCGGTCCGGATGAGGGATCTCGTCCCGGGTCGTAATCCACGGCCCCATCGGTCCGAACGTGTCCAGCCACTTGCCCACCAGCCAGTCGAAGTACCAGTCTCCCTCCTGCTCCGGAAGATCGTTGCGGAAGGTCAACTCTCGCGCCGAAATATCGTTAAAGATCGTGTAACCCATGATATGCTCTTCCGCCTGTTCCGGCGTCAGATCGCGGCCGCTCTTGCCAACCACGACGGCCAGCTCCAGCTCCCAGTCGGCGAAACCGGTCGAAGGCGGGATACGGATCGGCTGCTTCGTTGCCGTGACAGATGAGGTGGGCTTGATAAAGAAGCGCGGTATCATCTTCTCCTTGCCTATGTAGGACCCTCCCCCCTCTTCGATGTGGCTGGCGTAGTTTCCGGCCAGGCACATCAGCTTGCCGGGACTGGGCAGCGGCGCGCGCAGCGTGACACTGTGAAGAGGAATCTTCAACTCCGGCCCGTTCTTGTTCTTGGCCCATTCAAACGAGGCGCGGACGCCCTCCATCCCGTCCTCCCCTGCCTTCAACAGTGTGACCATGTCCGCGGCCGCTGCCGGATCACCCAGACGGCAAGCCTCCATGGCGCCCTGTATATCGTAAATGTGGTCCCCGTCCACGACGCCAACTCGTTCGCCGGCATGTCCCAAATACGTCGCCAGTTGCATTTTCTCTTTCCTTTTCTCCAAGAATGTACTCTTCGAATTCCAATCGTTTTCCCAGCGAGCGCTCTACCCGTCACTCTCCCCCTGACTGTTGCAATAGCTTTGCCACCAGACCCGTCCAGCCCGTCTGGTGGCTGGCCCCCAAGCCGGCGCCATTGTCACCATGAAAGTATTCGTGGAACAGGATCTGATCACGCCAGTGAGGGTCCTCCTGCAGAACGCGTGCATCCCCATTGAACGGTCGTCCGCCCGTCCCGTTGCGCAGGAACAGCTGTATCAGCCGCCTGGAAAGCTCCACGGCAACCTCGTCCAGCGTCATGAAGATACCGGACCCTGTCGGGCACTCTACTTTCAGCGAGTCCCCGTAGTAGTGATGAAAGCGCTGCAAGCTTTCGATAATCAGGAAGTTGATCGGGAACCAGACCGGACCTCGCCAGTTTGAGTTGCCGCCGTACATTCCGGAGAGGGATTCCGCCGGTTCATACTGAATCTCGAAAGTCCGGTCGCCGATGTGAACGTGATAGGGATGTTTCTTATGGGCCTTGGACAGCGAGCGAATACCGTAAGGGGACAGAAACTCCTCCTCGTCCAGAAGGTAGCGCAATATGCTCTCCAGCTTGTCTCGTGACAGGAGGGAAGTCAGGTATCGCTGCCCAACCCCGGGGGCGTCTATGCTGCTTATGGTCGAAGCCAGCCGCGGTCGGTTCTCAAGAAACCAGTGGGTGCGCCGGTTGAACTCCGGCAACGAGGACATCAGGCGCGGCTCCAGCGTTTCAACCGCAAACAGCGGAATCAGCCCCACCATCGAACGGACCTTCAGCGGAATCAGCGTGCCGTCCGGCATATGCAGCAAGTCGTAGTAGAAGCGGTCCTTCTCATCCCAGAGCGAGGCGCCTCCGCCTCGATCTTCGTTCATCGCCGTGGCAATGCGCAGAAAGTGCTCGAAAAACTTGGTTGCCATGTCCTGGTAGACCGAGAAGTTCGTCGAGATGCCATGGTAGACCGAGTCTTGCTCGCCCAGTTCCAGCGCGATCTTCATCATCATCAGGCAATAGAAGCCCATCCAGGCGGTGCCGTCCGACTGGTCGATCCGGCCGCCCGCGGGCAGGCCCGCGCTGCGGTCGAAGACACTGATGTTGTCCAACCCCAGGAATCCGCCCTGGAAGACGTTGTTTCCATCCTCGTCTTTGCGATTGACCCACCAGGTAAAGTTGAGCAGAAGTTTGTGAAACAGGCTCTCCAGGAATGGCCGGTCCGGTACGCCGCTCTGGCGGGCATCGATCTTATAAACTCGCCAGACCGCCCAGGCGTGTACCGGCGGATTGACGTCGCCGAAGTGCCACTCATAGGCCGGCAAGGCGCCGTTGGGATGCATATACCACTCGCGGGTGGAAAGCGTCAGCTGCCGTTTGGCGTAGTCCGCATCCACCAGCGAAAGGGGAATGCAGTGAAAGCCTGTATCCCAGGTCGCATACCAGGGGTATTCCCACTTGTCCGGCATGGAAATCACGTCGAAATTGTGTAGATGGTCCCAGTCGCCGTTGCGGCCGTTTTTGCGCCAACTGGGCGCCGGCAGTATCGGGTCGCCCCTCAACCACTGCGGTACGTCGTAGTAGTAGAGCTGTTTCGTCCACAGCATACCTGCCAGCGCCCGGCGCTGGACCAGCAGCTCATCTCTGCTCAAGCCCTTCTTCTGCACCGCTTCATAGAACTCGTCCGTTTCGGCGATGCGCTGGCGGAAAGCTTTGTCGAACCCCCGGCCAAACGGTTGTCGATGGGCCAGATTGGACAGGCGCCAGCGATAGACCCGTGTGCCGCCTGCGGGTATGAAGTCGAAATAGTGGGCCGCCGCCTTCGTGCCCTGCTCCGCGGGATTCGTCGCCTCGAGTTCACCGTTGATGACAAAGCGGTGAAATGCATCCTTTACGTAGGGCGTCCGGTTTGGCGTGCCGAAGAGCAGAGCCGAATTGGTATCGTTTTCAGTGAAGAGGACCTCGCGGGCATCTTCGGCCCAGAAGTGGTAGGGTCCCAGGACCGGGTGCTCGGCCTTCAGGGCCAGAGTGCCGTTGGGGCCCGGCTGTCGGAACAGGCGCGGCTGCTCGTCCACGTCGCCCAGGGGGCCCTTCTCATATCCCCAGCTCCAGGTGTTGCGATACCACAGCGTGGGCAGCAAATGAAAGCGGGCGCCTTCCGGCCCCCGATTTGTTACCGTAACGCGCGCCAGAATGTCGTTCTCGTCAGCCTTGGCATATTCGACCACGACGTCAAAGTAGCGGTTTTCGTCGAATACGCCCGTATCCAGGAGCTCATACTCGCCCTCATCGTAGCCCCGGCTCCGGTTCTCCTCCACAAGCTGACCGTACGGGAAGGCCGCCTGGGGATACTTGTACAGCATCTTCAGGTAGCTGTGCGTTGGCGTGCTATCCAGATAGTAGTAGTACTCCTTCACATCCTCGCCGTGATTGCCCTCAGGACCGGTCAGGCCGAACAACCGCTCCTTCAGGATCGGATCATTGCCGTTCCACAAGCCGATGCCAAGGCACAAGTATTGATTACGATCGCAAATCCCTGCCAGCCCGTCCTCATTCCACCGGTAGGCCCGGCTGCGGGCCTGATCGTGCGAAAAGTAGCTCCAGCAATCGCCCCCGGCGCTATAGTCTTCGCGCACAGTGGCCCAGGCCCGCTCGCTCAGATACGGCCCCCAATGCTTCCAGTTGTTGGTACGCATTCGGTACCATTCCAGGCGCTTATGTTCCGCGGTCTGCGGAATGTTCGACCGCGAAAGTGTTCCGGTTCTGCTCGTCACGTAGGCACCCCGTTCTTATATGTCAATGTTCCTAAATGTCAATTCGCTGCCCGCTGCGGCTGGACTCGTAAGCCGCATCTACAACTTTGGCGACTCGAACCGCGTCCTCGCCTGTTGCCAACGGTTCCCCTTTGCCCTGACAGGCATCGATAAAGGCGCGCAGAAAGGCCTCGCCCGAAGCGCCGCCGTAGGCCGGTGAATCGCCGAAAGTGTAGTCGAAGGTCCGTCGCGGCGCCGATGCCCAGCTCGGATGGGAGCTCTCTACATCGATGCTCGTGGGCGTCCCATTGGAGCTGTATGTGATGCGGCCGAGCCGCCCGTTGACGCTCACGTAAGTGTCATACCCGACCGCATTGTGATAGCCTCCGCCGCTCATCGCCAGCATGTAACCCGCGTGAAACGTGCCCACCGCGCCTGACGCAAATCCCAGTGACAGCGCGGCCACATCCTCCACGTCGATATCCTCGCCGCTGCGCGTTGCGATCTGCGCGGCCACAGACACGATCTCGTCCTGCGTGATGTTCAGGATCTGGTCGATGTAGTGGCAGCCCAACCAGGAAAGTATGCCGCCGCCCGCCTTGTCCTGGTTGAAGAGCCAGTGCCGCGGATTGCGAACCTGCACCTGAGTCGTCACCATGCGCATCTCGACCGATACCAGCTCGCCGATCAGACCCTGCTCGACAATGCGCCTGGCATCCTGGATCGGAGGCAGCGATCGGTTCTGGTAGAAGACGCCGAGCTTGCGCTGCTCGCGTCTGGCCACAGCCGCGACTTCCGCGCTTTCCACCGCTGTCTTACCGATTGGCTTATCTGTGACCACGTGTTTTCCCGCTTCCAAAGCGCGGGTAAAAATCGGTGGTCCCAGGTCATTGCGCAACGCGGCGACGACAAACAGGATCTGGTCCTGACCCAAAACAGACGCCAGATCGGTCGTTGTCCCGCTGATCTTCTCGCCCTGGTTCCTGACCGTCTCCTGCAGCAACGCCTCGTCCTCGTCCCAGAGGGTGATGCTGGCAACCTCCGACACGGCCTGGAGCGTGCGCAGATGGGCCAGTGAGTGGGGATGGGATAGCCCTAGTAGAGCTGCGTGTACTTCCTGCATCTGTTCTGGCCTCCACGAGTGTGTGATTGACTGGCTCGTTTACGGTTCCGCCGCTGACTCTTTCGTCTGGTTCCCGGGCGTAGGCGCGGTCAGCTTCAGCCAAAGAAAGAAGCGAATTCAGTTCTGTTCTGAAAAGGGCGACGGTATCATACGCGGTAGCGTAAATTGGAAGAATACGTTAGCATATCGTAAAGCAGCATGTCAACCCGCCGCGAACTGCAGCCTTCGCATCCATCGTTCGAAATCCGTAACGTCCCAGGGGGAATCTCATGTACAGAGCAGCGGTTATCGGTCTGGGCCGTATGGGCAGTACATTCGACGATGAAATCTCAAGCGGCGGCGCCATCTTTCTTCCCTATTGCCACGCGCCCAGCTACGTGGCTTCTCCTTTCACCGAGCTCGTTGCCGGCGCCGACCTCCATGCCGAACAAGGCGCCATTTTCGCCGATCGCTGGGGCCTGGACAAAGAGCATATCTACGGCGACTACCGCGACATGCTGGCTGCTGAGCGCCCGGATATCGTCAGCATCTGCACGACCGCCCGTTACCGGGCCGCTATCATCGAGGATGCTATCCACGCCGGCGTCAAGGCGATCTGGGCCGAAAAACCGCTGACGCTCAGCCTCGCCGAAGCCGACGCCATCATCGAGCTCAGCACCCGCAACGGCGTTGTCATCGCCGTCAACTGCTCTCGCCGTCACAGTCCATTCCTGACCGAGGCGCGCCGCATGGCGCAGTCGGGTGAACTGGGCGAGATCCTGCAGATTACCGCCTACACGGAGTGTTATATCTCTCACAACGGCAGCCACGCCATCGACACGATGCGTTATCTCGTTGACGGCGATGTGGAATGGGTATTCGGCGAAATGGCGTCGGACGAAGAGGCAGCCGGCGAGGAAGACCTGCAGGGTAATGGCTATCTGGCCTTTGACAACGGAGTTCGCGGTTACATCCGTGCCATGCCCACCGGCATTGCGCCCTGGGAGTTCGACCTCATAGGCACGGAAGGACGCGTCCGGTCACTGTCCAACGGCGCCGACACACAGTACTATCGCTGGGTTCCCGGCGGCCTGCGAGATGAGGGCTTGCCGGCAAGAGCGCCCTTCCCACTGCCCTTGAACATCCAAGGGACCGGACTGTCGGTGATTTCCGACCTTGTCAACGCCATTGAGACCGGATCGGACCCGCGCTGTTCGGCTGAAGACGGTCGCAAAGCCCTTGAGATCGCGATCGCCATGCGCGAGTCGCACCGGCAGGGCGGCCGCCGCGTCGACCTGCCCGTCGCCGACCGTTCCTTGCGTATTCTGTCCGTCGAAATCGGCGGGGACGCTGTGCCCGCACGTGTTCGCCGGCTGCAACAAGAGCCCGTGGTCGCCTAGAGAGCAACACGCACGAGTTGAACCTACCGGGAGAAACTTTGATGTCCGAGAGCACATTTCGCGCCGCAGTGATCGGCTTGGGGCGTATGGGCAGCACATTCGACGACGAGATTGAGCAGGGGGGCCAGTTCTTCATGCCCTACTGTCATGCGCCAACCTACACGGCCTCGCCACGTACCGATCTGATCGCCGGGGCCGACCCGCACGCGGAGCAGGGCGAGATTTTCGCCGATCGCTGGGGCCTGGAAAGAGGGCAGATATACGCCGACTACCGCGAGATGCTCGAGGCCGAAAGACCCGAATTCGTCAGTATCTGTACGACCGCACGACTCCGCGCCAAAATCATGATCGACGCGATCAACGCCGGGGTCAAGGCGATCTGGGCGGAGAAGCCCTTTACCCTCAGTCTGGCCGAAGCGGATGAAGTCATCGAACTCGGCAACCGCAACGGCGTCGCCATCGCAGTCAACTGTTCCCGCCGCTACAATGTCTTCTTCAACCAGGCCCGCCGCATGGTCGATGAGGGCGAACTCGGTGAGATCCT
Source organism: Caldilineaceae bacterium (assembly GCA_965208965.1). Classification (GTDB taxonomy): domain Bacteria; phylum Chloroflexota; class Anaerolineae; order Caldilineales; family Caldilineaceae; genus Bin5. The sequence goes on along the minus strand of OZ242384.1, from coordinate 5,259,465 downwards.
GCAAATAACCGCCTACGCGCAGTGCAACCTCTCCCACAACGGCAGCCATTCAATCGATGCTATGCGCTACCTGGCCGCAGGAGACGTTGAATGGGTCTTCGGTGAAATGGAGTCGGACGAAAAAGCTGCAGGCGAAGAGGACCTGATGGGAAACGGCTACATGGCGTTTGACAATGGCGCGCGTGGTTTCCTGCGCGGCACGCCAACGGGCGCCGCGCCATGGGAGTTCGACCTCATCGGCACTGAAGGCCGCGTTCGTACTCTGGCGCAGGGAATGGAAGCGCAGTACTACCGCTGGGTGCCTGGCGGTCTGCGGGATCAGGGCCTTCCGGCCAGGGCGCCTTTCCCACTGCCTACACAGATACCGAGCTCGGGGCTGTCCGTAATCGAAGATCTCGTGGACTGCATCGAAACCGGCAGGCAGCCCCGCTGCTCCGGCGAAGATGGCCGCAAGGCACTGGAGATCGCAATCGCGTTACGCGAGTCGCACCGCCGGGGCGGGCGTCGCGTTGACCTGCCGTTGGCCGATCGCTCATTGCGCATTCTGTCGGTGGAAATTCGCGAAGACGCCCTGCCCGCCCGCGTCCGTAGAATGCAACAGAAGCAAGGCGCCGGCTAGGAACAGTTGAGAGTAGAACAGCGCAGACTGCACCCTTAGGGAGCAATAACCATGTCAGAAAGCACCTATCGCGCAGCCGTAATCGGTCTTGGGCGCATGGGCAGCACTTTCGACGATGAAATAAAACAGGGCGGACAGTTCTTTATGCCCTACTGCCACGCCCCCACCTACGTGGCCTCGCCCCATACGGAGCTGGTCGCCGGCGCCGACCCTCACACAGAGCAGGGCGCAATCTTCGCCGAACGCTGGGGCCTGAATGACAGCCAGATCTATGCCGACTACCGCGAAATGTTGGAGGCGGAGCGGCCCGATTTCGTAAGCATGTGCACAACTGCGCGCCTCCGCGCCGCCATCATGATCGATGCCATCAACGCCGGCGTCAAGGCGATCTGGGCCGAGAAGCCCTTCACGCTCAGCCTTGCCGAAGCCGATGAAGTGATCGAGCTTGCCGCCAGCAAGGGTGTAGCCATCGCCGTCAACTGCTCCCGCCGTTACAACGTCTTCTTCACCGAGGCGCGTCGCATGGTCGAAGAGGGGGACCTGGGCGAGCTGTTGCAGATAACAGCCTACACACAGTGCAACCTTTCCTCCAACGGCAGCCACGCCATCGACACCATGCGCTACCTGGCTGGCGGTGACGTGGAATGGGTCTTCGGCGAGATGGAGTCCGACGAGAAGGCGGCCGCCGACGAAGACCTGATGGGCAACGGCTACATGGCGTTCGACAACGGCGTACGCGGCTTCCTGCGCGGCACGCCCACCGGCGCCGCGCCGTGGGAGTTCGACCTGATCGGCACGGAAGGTCGCGTTCGTTCTCTCGCTCAGGGCATGGAAACGCAGTGCTATCGCTGGGTCCCTGGCGGGCCGCGCGGCCGGAACCTGCCGGCGCGTGCGCCGTTCCCACTGCCGACAAACATCCCCGCCATGGGCCCCGCCGTCATCGAAGACCTGGTTCAATGCATCGACAGCGGCGCGCCGCCCCGCTGCTCTGATGAGGATGGACGCAAGGCGCTTGAGATCGCGATTGCAATGCGCGAGTCACATCGCCGGGGTGGCCTGCGCATAGACCTGCCGCTGCCCGACCGCTCCCTGCGCCTTCTCTCGTCAGAGATCGCCCAGGACGCCGTGCCTGCCCGTATTCGCAGACTGAAGGGCCGCTGGCCCTGAATCCCTTACCCTTTCCCGCCCGCGCTGCTGCCCACATCTTGATGGAGATACAAACATGACTGACAAGACCTATCGCGTTGCAATCATTGGCCTCGGACGCATGGGCAGCACAATCGACGACGAATTCCCCGACAGGAGCCCGCCCTACTCCGTCGCGGCATCCTGCAAGGCCAGTGATCGTCTGCAGGTAGTCACCGGAGCCGACATTGATGCCGACAAGAGGGCGGCATTCTCAGAGCGTTGGGGCGTCGACGCACTCTACGAAGACTATGTCGAGATGATTCGCCAGGAGGACCCCGACATGGTTGCCGTCTGCACGCGCGGCCATCTGCACGCCGAGATGGCGACCCGGTCTGCAGAGGAAGGCGTCAAGCTGATCTTCTGCGAAAAGGCGATTGCCTGTTCGATGGACGAGGCCGATGCGATCCTCAAAGCGGTCCAGGCAAACGGCTCCCTCTTCAACTCCGGCGTCCTGCGCCGCTTCAACCTGCGCTATCACCAGGCTCGCGACCTGATCCGCCAGGGCGAGATCGGCGAACCGAAAGCCGCGGTCCACTACGCCAGCACCAACCTGCTCCACGGCCACATCCACTCCATTGACACGCTGAGCTTCCTGCTCGACGATCCCAAAGTCGAAAGCATCTGGGGCGAACTCAATACTATCGATCATCGCATTCCTGACAACCGTCTGGATGATGACCCGTATGGCATCTTCCAGCTTACCTTTGCCAATGGCGTCGAGGCCGCCAGCGTCCCGGCCGGCAACTGGGAGTTTGAGGTCATGGGCGATGGCGGAAGCGTCCGCATATTCGACAACGGCAATGACCTGCAGCTTCGCAAAAACGAAGTTGGCAAGACGCGCATTGCCGCCAACGTACCCGTCGAGCTGGTACCCGACCACAGCGCGACCCAGTACTGTCTGGAAGACCTGGTCCTGGCGCATGAAGAGAACCGTCCAACGCTTGGTTCGGTCGAAGTCGCCCATCATCTGACTGAGGTCTGCCTTGCGCTTGCCGAGAGCCACCGGCAGGAAAGACGTATCAGCCTGCCGCTGGAAAACCGTTCTCTCTACATCTTTCACCGTTGAAACCTGCGACAAAACTGGGGTATAGCTACGCGGCCCCGGAATGAATGGCTCAACCAATTAGGGAGGATGACCATGGGAAAAGTGAAAGTCGACGACCGTGACTGGTCCAAACTGAGTTACGGCCAGCATATTTACCAGCTTGAAGTAGAGGGTTATACCGTCCTTCCCGATCTTCTCTCGCCCGAACATCTGGAAACACTGCGGGCCGAAACGACGAAGCTCAACACTTTCGCAGTGGACTACAGCGATAAGCAGCAGGTCCGCCCCAAGGCGCAGTTCACCGGCGGCCCCATAACTGAACTGATCGCGCACACTCCCACGATCCAGTTTCTGGAGCGCCTGTTTGGCGACGACATTGTGTTCATGTCCTACGCCTACGCCCGCTCCGAACCGGGTCATCCGGGCATCAGCCTCCACACCGACGGCCAGCCCTATGGATCGAAGATCTTCGGCTACGAGGGCAGCTGCCCCTGCATGGTTCGCGTACTCTACTACCTCCAGGAGTTGACGGAGAAGGTCTCTCCCTTTCGCGTGATTCCTCGCTCCCATCTCGTCATGCACGCGCATGGCAACCCCTACGTTCGCTACGAGTCCCACCCGGAGGAGGTCATGGTAACCGCCCCGGCCGGCTCTGCCGTGCTGATCAACCACAAAGTCTTCCATGGCAACTTTCCCAACGTGGGGGACTACGCTCGTGAACTGCTGGCGATCGCGTACCGTCCTGCCTGGGCAGGACCGGTCGAAGAGGAGGTGGATCAGTGGCCGGCGGACGAACTGGCGAAACTGCCGCCTGATGTCAAGCAGTTTTTCATTGACCGCAACGTCCGCAGTTGGGACTACGGCGGCGGCAACAAGCCGCCCAACATGGCCAGCGAGGCGCCGGGTATCAATCCCAGCCGCTGGGAACTGACGTAGCGTTGCAGATGGTGCTTCGCGCGACCCTGCCGGCTCCTGCACGGCTCGCATTTCACCGGCTGCGGAAAGGAGGGCCTGATGCCCATCCCGGGTGAAACCGTGGAAGTTCCCGAAATCCCGTGGCAGCCCAGCGTCGAACTGCCCGCGCAGAACAGCGCCGTGATCGTCGTCGACATGCAGAACGACTTCGTAAAGGATGGCGGCGCCCTCGTCGTACAGGACGCCGCCGCCACGCTCGACAATCTGCAAGACCTGCTGGCGCGCGCCCGCCGCGCCGGCGTGCGCATCGCCTACACTCAGGACAGCCACTTCGCCGGAGACCCCGAGTGGGAGATCTGGCCGCGCCACTGCGAGACAGACAGCTGGGGTTGGCAGATCGTAGAGGAGCTGGCGCCGCAACCGGACGATCTGGTCTGCCGGAAGAGCCGCTATGACGGCTTCTACGGCACCTGGCTGGAGCACTTCCTCGCCAATGTCTGGAAAGTGCGCAACCTCGTAATTGTCGGCACCGTCTCCAGCATCTGCGTCCTGCACACGGCCGCCTCCGCCGGCCTGCGCTGGTACTCCGTCGTTGTCCCTGCCGACTGCATTTCCGCGCTTACCGAGTTCGACCAGGCCCTTACGCTGCGGCAGGTCTCCTGGCTCTATACCGGCAGCGTGACCAAAACCGCCGCGGCCATCTCTTTCGGTGGTGTCGAAAGTAATGAGTAACCGGAAGCCGGTGACCGTGCCCCCGTCCACCCGCCAAACCAGGGCCGCCTAGGCATGCTTCCGCGAACCTTCGTCGCCTTCGATCTGGAGACAACGGGACTGAACCCAAAGCGGGATGCCATAATCGAGTTCGGCGCCGTGCGCTTTCAGAGCGGCGGCCCGCGCGAATACTACTCTTCCTGCATCAACCCCGGCCGCCCGCTCCCCGTCCGCATTCAACAGATTACCGGTATCCGTCCCGCCGACGTGGCAGACGCGCCCTCCATCGACGAACTACTACCGGAAATCAAGGACTTCCTCGGCAACGGTGCGCAAGCCGTCGTCGCCCACAGCGCCGGGTTCGACCTTTCGTTTCTGCGGGCAGCCGGCCTGAAGTTGAACGCGCCCGTCCTCGACACCTACGAGCTGGCGACCATCCTGCTCCCCGGTCAGGACAGTTACAGTCTGGGAGAACTGTGCCGCGCACTGGAGATCCCACTGACGTCGGCCCACCGGGCGAGCCATGATGCCGAGGCGACCGCCGAGCTTCTTCTCCGCCTCTTGGAGCAGGTCAAAGCATTGCCGGACGCCGTCCTCGAGGCACTGAGCGCAGCCGGTCGCGGCAGCGACTGGGGACCTCTATTCCTGTTTGAAGACGAGTTGCGCAGCCGCAGGCATACGGATGTCGAAGAAAAATCTGCTGGAATAGCCGGACAGGTCCGCAGAAGCGGCCCCCCCTTGTCCCCACTCACGCCCGACCCGTCACCCCGGGAGATTGCAGACCGGTTCCTGGTCGAGGCCTTTTCAGACGGCGGGCCGCTCGCGACGGAGTTTGATGCCGATTCGGGTGCAGAGTTCGAGCGGCGCGACGGCCAGCTGCAAATGTCGCTTCAGACCCTGGACGCGCTAAACCGGGGCGATCACAGGATCATCGAAGCGGGCACCGGCACGGGCAAGAGCCTGGCCTATCTCCTGCCGGCCGCAGCCTGGGCTGTAAGCAATCAGAGCCGTGTCGTTATCGCCACGCATACGCTGCCGTTGCAGGACCAGCTGCTGGAAAAGGAGCTGCCCCGTGTGACCCGGGCCCTGGCGGCGCTGGACCTTGAAATGAACGGAAGCGGCCGCCGCGAAGTTCGGGCAATGGCCTTGAAAGGTCGTTCCCGCTACCTGTGTACGCGCAGGCTGGCCGCCTGGTTGAACGCGCCGCGCGGCGGCAGGGGCCTCTTTGCCGGCTCCCTGCCTCCCCTGGAGCTGCGCTTTCTGGCCAAGCTGCTGGTCTGGCTGCCGCACACCCAAAGCGGTGACCTGAGCGAGCTTCCCATCCACGACCGGCGAGAGCAGGCCCTGATGCCGCACGTCGCCTCCCATGCAGACGAATGCAGCCTGGAACGGTGCGCCTTCGCACGTCCTTCCGGCCGCCATGACTTTCTCGGCGGCCGTTACCGCGACTTCTACCTGGAAGCGCACCGCCAGGCAAGTTCGGCCCACCTGCTGGTCGTCAATCACGCGCTCCTGCTTGCCGACATTGCCGCCGGCGGCCAGGTCCTGCCCGAATACGACAGCCTGATCGTTGACGAGGCCCATCACCTGGAAGGCGCGGCAACCGAGCAGTTTACACGCCAGATGGATCTGCGCGCGCTGGTCTACCTTCTGGACAGATTGGAAGGCGCCGTCGAACAGTTGGCCGCCCGCCTGGGGCAGGACCATCTGCAAGAGGTTGCCAGGCGCCTGTCAGCCGAAAGCCAGGACCTGCGCACCGGCATCCCTCCATTTGCCGATGCGCTCCACGAGTTCGTCCTGCGCCACTCGGAGGTCAGGGCCGGCGCCCGCGCTGCTTCCGGCTTCCCCCAGCAGGTTGCCTTGGACAGCCGTATGAGGGCGCAGCCGGCATGGAGTGAAATCGAAATCGAGTGGGACGGGATCAGCGGGAAGATCGGCCAGGTGCTGGGCCGGCTGACGGAGCTGGCAGACCGGCTGGACGCGTCCCAGTGGTGGCAATGGCAGGAGGAGGTCGGAAGCGCCTCCGCTGCCGGCGATGGAACGGCGCACGCTCTGCAGGCTCTGCACTACGGCCAGGCCGACCTCGCCGACCTCCTGCAAGTTGCGGATGATGTCATCCTGCGTCCCCTCAACCATCAGGAAGAGTCCGTAGCCTGGCTGGAGCTGCCGGCAAACCCAAACGCCTCCGCAGGCAGTACGCCTCGAACGCGCCGCGGCGCCGATGCGGTCATGCTGCGAAGCGCGCCGGTACAGGTGAGCGGGAAGCTGGATTCAGAGCTGTTCAGCAAGAAGCGCGCCGTCGTGCTGACCGGCGCGACCCTCCAGGCCGGCGATCACTTCGACTATCTTCGCGATCGCCTGGGTTGCTGGGACGCCAGCGGCGCCGTGATCGACAGCCCCTTCGACTACAAACGTAACGCGCTCCTCTACCTGCCCAGCGACATGCCGCCCCCGGACCATCACAACTACCAGCAGGCCCTGGAGCAAGCGATCCAGCAGGCTGCCCTGGCCGCAGAGGGCAGAACGCTCGTCCTCTTCACCAGCCACAGCCACCTGCGCACCAGCGCCGACGCCATCCGCACGCCCCTTGCTGCCGCCGGCCTGACCGTGATTCAGCAGGGCGAAGGCAGTCGCCGCCGCAACCTGCGCGACTTTCGCGCCAATCCGGCTTCGGTCCTGCTCGGTACCAGCAGCTATTGGGAGGGGATCGACCTGCCAGGCGATCAGCTGGTCTGCCTGATCATCGTCCGCCTTCCCTTCGCCGTGCCGACCGACCCGCTCTACGCCGCCCGCAGCAGGCTGTATGAAGACGCCTTCCACGACTATGCCGTGCCGGAGGCAGTCCTGCGCCTGCGCCAGGGATTCGGCCGCCTGATCCGCAGCGCCGCCGATCGCGGGGTCGTCGTTCTGCTGGACAGCCGCCTGTGGCAGCGCGGCTACGGCGAGCTCTTTCTTGACGCGCTGCCTGATTGCGCCAGGCGCCAGAGCCCTCTTTCTCACTTGGGCGAAGCAGTTCACGACTGGCTTAACGGACCGGTGCAGATGTCCTCGATCTTCAAGCCCCGGATCGAGTCTGATGCCTGGGACATGGCTGATGAGTGGTGAGAACGGCCCCGCCCTCAACGCGCCCCCCGATGCCCCTCCCAACCGCGCGCCGCAGAGGCGCGGACGTCTCAAAGTCGTCCTCGACGCCGGGCCTGCCGTTCACCAGAGCGCCGGGCTGGCGCGCTATACCGAAAGCCTCGCGTCTGCCCTCTGGCGGCACTGTCGCGATGCAATCGACCTTGCCCTGTTCTACAACAGTCACAGCGGCCATCGCCCGCCCGACTCGCTTTCACCCATTCCCACCCGCACTCTCAAGTTGGGCCAGTATCCCTGGCGGTTGGGCGTGCTCGCATGTCAGCTCCTGATGGCCCCCATCGTAGAACACAGGCTCGGACCCGGACGCGTCTTCCATGCCACCGAGCATCTTCTGCCATGGATGGCGCGGCCGTCCGTCATGACAGTTCACGATCTGATTTTCGAGCGCTATCCCCAGCACCACACCCTGGCAAATCGCTCCTTCCTGCGCGTAGCCATGCCCTTGTTTGTACGCCGCGCCGGTGCTATCATTGCCGTGAGCGGGCACACCAAGCGGGACATTCTGGAACTGTATGGTACACCTCCGGATAAAGTACATGTCGTGGCTGAAGGCATCGAAGAGCGTTTCCGCCCGGCCGGCGAAGAGGAAGTTCGCAGGGTGATGGAATCACATTCGATTCGGAGACCCTATCTGCTGATGGTGGGCACGCTGGAGCCGCGCAAGAACCACGCGCTCGCCTTTGAGGCGCTCGCCCGCTTGAAAGCGGAGGGCAAGCCCCACTGTCTCGTAGTGGCCGGCAGCAAGGGCTGGCTTTTCGATGACGTCCGCAAAAAAGTGGAGTTGCAAGGGCTGGCCGGCGATGTCATCTTTGCCGGCCGCGTGCCGGACACCGATCTCCCTGCCCTGTACAGCGGCGCCTGCTGCTTCCTGATGCCCAGTCTTTACGAGGGATTCGGCATACCCGTGCTCGAAGCGATGGCGTGCGGCACGCCGGTTGTCTGCAGCAAGGCCAGCAGCCTGCCGGAAGTGGCCGGTTCAGCGGCCCATTTCATTGATTCGATGACCGGCGAAGCCTTGGCGGAGGCGGTTAGCCAGGTCGTGTCCAATCCTGAGACCTCTGAGCAGATGCGTGACGAGGGCCGGCGTCAGGCAGCCCGTTTCTGCTGGCGAGACGCGGCCATGCAAACGGTGGATGTCTACCGTTCAGCCGCTGGGGGTAGCTTGGGAAGCCAGCGCTACTCTGCCTGATGAGCAAAGAATATCCCCCTGATGGCGCTGCTCCTGCCGGCGAACTGGACCGTTCCGGCCCCCCGCGTCAACCAGGAAGAACTGCAGTCGGACAGGCAAGGACCGTACAAAGCTGAGTCACCGGGCCTCCTCGCCCTGGACCATCCAGATGAGTGTCTATCAGACCATTGCCAGGAACACATACTGGAGCGCCCTGAGTACGGTCGGTGGTCTCGTAATGGGACTGATCACCAGTATCGTCCTCGCCCGCGCGCTTGGCGCCCCTGTTCTCGGCCAGTACAACTACTGGCTCTGGCTAATCGGCCTCCTGGCGCTCATAGCCTCTCCCGGCCTTCCGCAGGCCATGACGAAATTCGGAGCCGAGTACCTGGGCCGCGAGGACAGCGAGACCGCATCGGCCATTTTCGCCAGGCTGCTGCGTATTGAGCTGGTACTGGGTGCGCTGGTTGGGGGCATCGTACTACTCTATGCGTTGATTGTCCCGTCGAGCGATACGGCCGCCCATGCCCTCGTCGCCTTTTCTGTTCTCTTCCTCGTGGTGGAGCTCTTCTTGCTGGCCGCGGCAAAAGGCGCGTTGGACTTTCGAATCTTCAGTCAGGCCAGCCTGATAGGGGGCTTCCTCTATGGAGCTGCCGCCATTGCGATCGTTTCATTCGGCTACGGGATATACCCGCTCCTCCTCGCTTACATTGGGCGGCGCATCGTCACCGTTCTCCTCATTGGCTGGAAGCTGCCGGATCACTATACAGCGTGGAGCGCAGAGACGCTCACCATCCCGCCGGAACTGCGCCACCGCATAGTTCGCTACAGCCGCGACGTCGTACTCATTTTCGCCACCACCACCATTCCTTACGAACGTCTTGGCGTATTCTTTCTGAAACTCTTTGCTACGGACGTAGACATCGCCTATTACAGCCAGTCGTTTGACCTGGCAGTGAAGTCGATGGCGATTCCCGCGATATTCACCGCGACCCTGCTCCCCACCTTCGCGTCGCTGCAAGGGCAAAATGATCGTGAGCGCATCGAACGGGTATACCTGTCGTCAAATCGAATCGCAGCCGCAATCGCCATGCCAATCGGGCTGGGTGGCGCCGCGGTCGCGTCGTCGTTCGCGTTGCTGTACGGCCCGGAATTCCTGGCAATGGCCCCGATCCTCGCGATCTTCTTTGTCGGAAGCATCGGCGGCGCCATGGCAACGGTCAGCGTGTCCATGATATATAGCTTGGAGGAGCAGAGTTACATTGTCCGTCTGAACGCAGTCGTGGCGCTTGTCAACATCATTCTCTCCTTGCTCCTGGTCCCCAGCTTTGGGGCAACCGGGGCGGCTCTGGCCACCTGCGTCAGCCACACCGCTTCCAGTGCCATGCTGATGGCTTACGCGGCGCGGCGCCTGCAAGTGGCCTTGCCCTTCCGGGTTCTGAGCCGCATCCTGGTTGCAGCTCTGACGGCCGCCCTGGCGGCCTGGCTTATCAGCATGTGGCTGGGTGGTCTGGTCGTTGCAATCGCCGCTTCACTCCTCATCTACCCTGTCATGTTGAGAGCGGTCGCGGCCTTGGACGAATCGGATCGGCGGCTGCTGGGCCGTCTCAGCCAGCACCTGCCGCAGAGTCTGGCGCCGGCCTACCAGAATCTTGTTCGGTTCCTCGTGAACGGATGACAAGTGTCTGAACGCACTTTCCGATCGGTCATCGTTCCCGCGTCTCGGAGCGAGCGAGCCCACTGCGATGCGGTTCCCTATCTGCTCGAACTCTCCTGACCGCACTATGAGCTCTTGGTCAACGATCGGATTCCTGACCACGGCGTGACCTCTTTGCTGAGGTGCCAAAGGCGTCTGTCTTACTTTCAAATGCCGCCTCTGTCCACGCTGTTAACCTTTCCATCAAGTCAATGCTTAGGTCACAAGAATAATCAACTATGCGGCAGCGGTCGAAAAGCAAACCGGCTTCGATTCCCGCGTGGTCCCAGTTAAGCCGAGGTAAAGCTTCAGCTACAAAAAACATACGAATAGGAGTAAACACGGGTTGAGGATATAGCCACTTCTTACAGAAATTCTCTGGACGAAGTTGAGGAAACGCCTCTTCATAAGTGGTTCCAGTCTTGCACTGGCCAAACGCAATGAATTGCCCTGGCAAGTTGTCGGTAAACGGGATCCACGCCACTATGTCCAACTTGCCATCCCGCTGATTTGTTGTAGTCTGAGGGCGGCTGTCGAAACGTATCCCCTCATTCAACTGATCGCAGAGTTCATTCACTTTCCCTGGAAAACTAGCTGACCCCGAGCTAGTCCCGAAAACATACTTGGAAGCTCGGGAACCAAAGTACGATTGCGCAACTTCCGCTGCAAGCTCCTCTAACAAGTTTGTACCATCTATCTGCGCATGATGCTTATCGACTTGCATGTCGAGCCGAGTCGCCATGAGAAGGTACTTGTAGATGACATGCCTGGGATTCTCGGAGGCTTGTTCGGCCCTAAGCGTGTATCCCCTACGACCTATGACAAACGGATAGCCGCTCCGGCATCCTTCTTGGCGTCGCTCAATTTCTCTGTATGCTTCTTCAACGACGATCGATGTTTCCTCTTCTTCTGGCACGCCGCCGGAATAGTCGTTTTCGCCAATCCTGCCCAAATCCTTCAATAGGCCGACTACCGACGCGGAGTTGTCCCTCCAGCACTTCCACTCGGCATAATCGGCTAGTTCGTGGGCATGCGCCTTGGGTGAGGGTGTATCTGGCAACTTAAACATCAGACGCCCTCCGCGATCCGCTTTTTCCCAGCAGGTTTGCGTTTTCGTTCCATCTCATCGTAAAGGTCATCCGCGAGATTCGCGACCGTACCAGCCGTCCTGAGCAACTCCTCGGACCCATCGTCGCCGGTTGAAAGAAGACCACGTGCCTTCTCAAGGTGCCTCCTCGCAGCCAGCAAAGACTTTTCGAAAACTTCAGATGATGGTTGTGTGGCCTCGAAGGCTAAATCGAGACCGATTCCTTCTCTGAGGGCGTCAAGAGCTTTGCGATTGGCTACGACCTCACTTAGTCGCCTCAGGTGAGGGTTTTGTGTTTGAACGACTGGAGGTTCTTGCTCCCTTTTGCTTCCGTACATCCAGAGGCAGAGTTCCCCAAGTTCCTTTTTCTTGTCCTCTGGCACAGGATTCTGCTGCTCCTCCGTCTCCGGTCGCAATCCGATGAATTCACTGATGCCCTGATAATCGAGGCCAGTATAGATATGGGAGAAGGAGAAGTGTTTACGCCAACGGTCCTCACGGTCGAAAACGCCCATTCGCTCGGCCTGCTCTATGACCATCAGGCCGCGAAACAGCCGCTGTACGGTTTTGTGTGTATCGCCAATTTGATTCGCAATTTCCTCGAGTCTAACGCCGTATTTCCGATGTACATCTGCGATGTATTGAGACTTGGCGTAACTGCTCCATTTGGCAGGACCATTTACGTGTTTGAAACCGAGATAGCGCCAGAATCCTTTACGTGAACCGATTACGACAGGAAGTTGGGTAAGCTCTCTCTTCGCCCCCGCCGAAATGTTGGGGATATTCGTAGCGTATGATTCGGCAATTGTCCTGTGCAATAGGATGTTTACCGCCGCGAGACGGCGGTTTCCTTCCATGACAACCTTTTTCCCGTCTTCCACGGCTACGATTAAGGGCTCGTGGGGAAAGAATCCGCTGGCCGCAATGGACATCATCACTTCCCGCACATCCATTAATTCCCACAATATTCTTATAACCTCTTCGTCTGTGGCGCTTTCGACTTCTTCAAATTCGACGAGCCGAGGGTTTTTGAGATCGAATGCCAGTTCAGAGACATTCATCCACCTGATCTCTTCGGTTTCCATAGATCCCCCTTGTTAAAGCCCCTTTAGCAGACCCTTCTCAACTGCGCTTGGAGCTCCGTTTTTTGTCTCACTCTGTAACTGGATAAGCCTGTCAATTCACTTGCTTGGTCTACCCTTAGAGGTTGGCTCCAATCGCCTTACAGTATGCGTCCATTGAATGAGGACATTCTGTAGGGGCTGAAGCAAGCGTTTGGATAACAATTGTACAGTGCAATGCCCGGATGTTACACTAGCAACTGCACTCTCCTGGAATCGAGAGTCTCAAAGAGAGAGAATTGTTGCCTCTTTCTGTCAGAACTATCGACTCAAGGGTTTTCCAGAGGAGAGTTCCTTCGATCATGTTCCCTTCTTCGGCCTTTGAGCAGTTCCCAATTTCTAACATCCTGGGCGCCAACGTTTCAACCGTGCCGCAGAGGAGTCCTCTCAGATATCCTGGAGGGAAGACCTGGTTGGTCCCGCACATACGCCAATGGCTGTCGTGCTCAAAGTCCCGCGTTCTTGTGGAACCATTTGCCGGAGGCGGAATTGTGTCGCTCACCGCTGTGATGGAAGATCTGGTTGATTGTGCAGTAATGATCGAGAAAGATCACGATGTTGCGGCATTCTGGAGAGCGGTGCTGCTGGACACAGATGGCCTCATAGAGAGAATACGCCAGTTCACTCCATCCAGGAAAGATGTCGAAGAACTTGAGAAGGCTGGCTGGCGGAATGATGCCGAACGTGCTTTCCGAACTCTAGTACTCAACCGGACGAAACGGGCGGGGATCCTGGCGCCGGGAGCATCGTTCCTTGAGTCGGGAGAAGACGCAAAGGGAATCGGATCTAGATGGTATCCTGATACTCTGATAAAACGATTGCAAGAGATCAAGAAGCACGCAAAGAGAATTGCCTTCTTTGAGGGCGACTCAATGCATAATCTGGAACCCTTGCTACACGGCTGGAGACAGAATGCGACGTTTTTTGTAGACCCTCCTTATACTGGAGAGGGAGGCAAAAAGGCTGGTTCCCGTCTTTACTCTCACTTCACAATCGACCACGCTCGCTTGTTTGAGATTCTAGGCCAAAGCGATGCAGATTTCCTGATGACATACGACGGAGCAGAAGAGATTGTAAGGCTTGTAAACCAGCACTGCTTTCATGCAGTTCGTGTTGAGGTGAACAACGCACACTATAGTCGGCAAAATGAGTTAGTCATCACGCGGGAGAGATTGTTTGCTTGAAATAATAGCACAGATGGCTCCCTCATGTCTTGTGAGCCCGAACCCCAAAACCGGACCCCAAGCTGAGGAGTACAGCAGAGAGAATTTCCTGCGCACTCATTTCCATGGCTGGCTCAATATGGTCGCTTATCTTTGTCGGCTAGAATATGCCGTCAGTGGCAGACGGGCCAGAAGGTTGATGTGTCTGATGGGCATTCGAGACATCTACTACAATAGAAGCAGCAGCCCTTTGGGCCAAGAGTATGAACGCTATCCCAATCTGGTGCGCAATCTGACGGTTACGCTTGTCAACCAAGTCAGGAGCACAGACATCGCCTATGTGCCGCTGCTGTGAGGCTTCATGTGTTCCCGGTCGCGTCATCGACTGGCACAGCCACTACGTGCTCGCTTGGTAACTCCCCTTCACCCTGGACGGCACCTTCTGTCTCAATGCCCTGCGCAGGGATCTCGGCAATGGTGGCCCCAAAGATCTTCAACACTGACCAAGGCGCATAGCTCACGGCCGAAGCATTCATTGCCTGCGCGCTCCCAACATTCGGGTCAGCAAGGATGGCCGAGGCCGCGCCCTCGACAACGTCATCAGCAAACGTCAAGGGCACAGTGTAAGATATGAGAACATTGATCTCAACCAGTTTGGCCAGGTTCGTCAGCTGCAATCCGGTTTGACCGCATTCTTCGACCCATACAACCGTGAAAGGCCTAATCGAAGTCTCGACTGTAACAAGCCAGCGGAAATGCACCCCGTGCTCTGATTGGAGCCGGCCGCCTACGCTTGGATACGCCTTATCTTACCCATCTTGTGGTTCAATGATTGCGGTTAAGTTAGTTTGCATGCACTTCTGCGTACTTTAGAAAGAGTTGGACTAGCTCTATGTAGCGCTTCACGGCGTTGCGTTTCTCATCTAGGGTTGCATGTAAATCCAGATGGTCTTTCTGGCGCGCCCTAGCACACGTTCGTCGGCAGGAAAGCGGTCACCCTTTTGGAAGGTAATTTGGTAAGTGGGATCCTGTTGGGCGTAGTATTGACCGTCTTTGAGGCAGCGTTTTCCCGTGATTCTGTAGTGAATGCGACGTTTATTCCAGGAGTAAAGGCCTACGCTGGCGAGGGTGGTGAGAATTGCAATAAAGACTTCGAGGATGTCTTTGAGGAGCATGAAGAAATCGAAAATGTCGAAAAAGAATTGCATTGGACTATACTCTCTACTGGTCAGGGAAGAGAGAGCGCTTCGCCATTGGAGCGCGACTATTCCTGGGACTTTTTACCCTGGTAGCACCTGCTCATTTTGGCACAAAGAGGCCAGTTCTTTGAACTCTTGTTACTTCGGTCAAACTCTAGGTTCCTTTCTTGTTCAAATGGGTCCCATTGATTCGGTCCGCAGGGTTTTGGACATCAGCCCTTCCAGCTTCTGAGCCGAGTCTTGCTTGCAGCTTTGACAGCCGCCCTCTCAGCCTGGCTCATCAGCACGTGGCTAGGCGGGCTGGATGTTGCCTTCGCCGCGGCGCTTCTCATCTATCCGGTCATGCTGAGACCGGTCGCGGCCCAGGACGAATCGGATCAGCGGCTGCTTAACCAGCTAAGCCAGCACCTGCCGCAGAGTTTGGTGCCGGCCTACCAGAATCTCGTTCGGTTCCTTGTAGACGGATAGCCAAAGTCTGAACTCCCATTCTGGTGGGTCATCGTTCACACGTAGCGACGCGAGCGACGCCACTGAGAGACGGACCAAAAACTGCTTAGACTTTCCTACCCGTACCATGAGTTCTTGGTCAACGACCAGACTCCGGAACACGGCGTGACCTGCTTCCCACCACACCTTCACCATGCAAAATAAGCGTTTTCCCCTTTGCCAAATCCGATGTCCTGAAGGAGCCGACATTGAATCCGCAACAGTTCATCGCTAAGTGGCGGGCCTCTGAGCTGAACGAGCGCTCAGCCGCGCAGGAGCACTTCATCGACCTCTGCCGGCTCTTGGAAGAACCGACACCCGCCGAAGACGACCCGACCGGACAGCGATACAGTTTCGAGCGCGGCGCGCGCAAAGACACCGGAGGCCGAGGCTGGGCCGACGTCTGGAAACGCCACTGCTTCGCCTGGGAGTACAAGGGCAAGCACAAAGACCTCGACGCCGCCTTCAACCAGCTGCGCCAGTACGCGCTCGCTTTGGAGAACCCGCCCCTTCTCATCGTCTCCGACATGGCGCGTTTCCGCATCCATACCAACTGGACCAACAGCGTCAGTGTCGTCCACGAGTTCACGCTGGACGAGTTGGCCGACGCCGCCGTACGTGACAAGCTGAAGTGGGCAATGTCCGCCCCGGACCGTTTGCGCCCTGGCGAAAGCCGTCAGGCCCTCACCGAACGCGCCGCCACCGCCTTCGCCGCGCTGGCCCAGGCCCTCCGCGCCCGCGGCCACGACCCGCAGCAGGTCGCCCATTTCGTCAACCGCCTCGTCTTCTGCATGTTTGCCGAAGATGTCGGCCTCCTGCCCAACGACATGTTCACCCGCATGTTGGAACAGGCCCGCCGCAATCCCGAAGACTTCCCCGCTATGGCCCGAGATCTGTTCGGGGCAATGGCTGCGGGTGGCCGCGTCGGCTTCGAGACAGTCGCCTGGTTCAACGGCGGCCTCTTCGATAGCGACGACGCCCTCCCGCTCACGAAGGACGAGATCGAGACCACCTTGGGAGCGGCCGCTCTCGACTGGAGTGAGATCGATCCCTCCATCCTTGGCGCCCTCTTCGAACGCGGCCTGGACCCCGCCAAGCGCTCCCAGTTAGGCGCGCACTACACCGACCGCGACAAGATCATGCAGATCGTCGAGCCGGTCGTGACTCGCCCCTGGCTCAAGGAATGGGAAAGAGCTCGCGCCGAAATCGCCCTTCGCCTGGAGCGCGCTGACGTGGCAAAAACCAGTGCGGCCCGCACACGCCAGCGCGGCCTTGCCGAGGGGGCCCTGCGCGGCTTTCTCGACCGGCTGCGCGCCTTCACTGTCCTCGACCCTGCCTGCGGTTCCGGCAACTTCCTCTACCTCGCCCTGAACGCGCTCAAGGACCTGGAGCACAGCTTCCAACTCGAAGCCGAGTCCATGGGCCTGCAACGCTCCTTCCCCGCCGTCGGCCCCGCCAATGTCAAAGGCATCGAGATCAACCCCTACGCCGCCGAACTCGCCCGCGTCTCCGTCTGGATCGGTGAAATTCAGTGGATGCGCCGCAACGGCTTCAGCGGCGCCCGCGACCCCATCCTCGACCCCCTCGATACAATCGAATGCCGCGACGCCATTCTCAACCCTGACGGCGCCGAACCCAACTGGCCGCAAACCGATGTCGTGATCGGAAATCCTCCATTTCTCGGAGGCAAATTGCTGCGAAGCACATTGGGCGGGGCCTACGTTGAGGCGTTGCAGCGGCTATATGGGGCACGCATTCATGGCGAAGCGGACCTGGTCTGCCACTGGTTCGACAAAGCGCAGAGGTTGGTTGCCGACGGCAGCATTGCCCGCGCCGGTCTTGTCGCCACCAACTCGATCCGGGGCGGCCGCAACCGCGCAGTGCTGGACCGCATTGTCGAACGCGGCACGATTTTCGATGCCTGGTCCGATGAGCCTTGGGTAGTGGATGGGGCGGCGGTGCGCGTTTCCTTGGTTTGTTTTACTGCTGCAGATGCCGAAAAACACACGTATCTGAATGGCAAAAGTGTATTCAGGATAAACCCTGATCTGACCGCTGGGGTGGCCGACCTCACGAAAGCAGCGAAGTTGGTTCTGAACGCAGGCCAGGCGTTCATGGGAGACGTCAAAGGAGGAGCGTTCGACATTCCGGGCGACCTGGCTCGCCGGTGGCTTTGCATGCCCGCGAATCCAAACGGACACCATAATTCCGAAGTGCTCAGTCCCTGGGTGAACGGAATGGATCTGACGCGGCGACCAGCTGGCAAATGGATCATAGATTTTGGATTTGACATGGATGAGACTGAAGTTGCTCTTTATGAACATCCCTTCGCACACGTCGCTGAGCATGTCAAATCTAAGCGCAAGAGCGGTCGTCACAAGGGTAGGGCTAAGTACTGGTATCGGCATGTGTCGCCGGGACCACAAACCTGGCAGAAACTAAAGGGCTTGTCGCGCTACATCGCCACGCCAACGGTAGCGAAACATCGTTTGTTTGTATGGCTCGATGTACGCGTTTGTCCCGACCATCAATTGATTGTCATCCCCCGCGACGACGACACGACATTCGGCATCCTCCACAGCCGCTTCCACGAAGCCTGGTCGCTTCGGCTCGGAACCAGCCTTGAGGATCGTCCCCGCTACACGCCATCAACAACGTTTCAAACGTTTCCCTTCCCGTACGGACTCACCCCTGACATCCCCGCCACCGACTATGCAGAGGATTCGCGCGCGGTTGCCATCGCCGACGCGGCCCGCATGCTCACTGAACTGCGCGACCGCTGGCTGAACCCGCCCGAATGGGTCGAGTGGGTTGACGAGCCGGTCCCGGGTTTTCCCAAGCGGCCGGTTCCCCGCGACGAAGCCGCAGAGAAAGAACTGAAAAAGCGCACCCTCACCAACCTTTACAACGCCCGTCCCGAGTGGCTCGCAAATGCCCACGCCGCGCTGGATGCCGCAGTCGCGGCCGCCTACGGCTGGGACGCAGACATCTCCGAAGGGGACGCGCTGGGGAAGCTGCTGGCACTGAATTTGGCCGAACAAAAATTCTAATCTATACTGGTTCTTTGGCTTGTCAGACTTTGCTTAGAAAGGGGATTACATACCTATGCACACACGAAAAGGATAACACCCATGAAAAGGGACATGAATTTGTGCCGTGAAATACTTCTTGCACTAGAACCGTTGGGTTTCAGGGAAGAAGTAGACATCACGTATATGATGGAGAGAATAGACGGTTATACCATTGAGGAGGTAGGTTATCACGCCTTCATCCTTGAGCTTGGCCCCAAAAACTGGACCACAAGCTAAGGTGTATAATGGAGTGAACTGCCCAGCCTGTGGAGGAGCGGTACGATGGTCAGGAAACGGCGGCGACACACGGCGGCCTTCAAGTTCAGGGATGCGCTGGAGGCTCACGAAGGCAGCAGACCAATTAGCCTTCCCGCTACCACGTACCGACGACAGTGGCCTTGCTTTCTCTTCCATCCAGCAACTGTCAAATAAATATTACAACATGGTCAGTTAGTTTTTTTTCACGTAAACTCTCGTGATCTCTCGTGAAACGCTCGTAAACTCTCGTACGAGAGTTTGACGTGCGTAAGCAAGCCTTCTCCCGGCCTTTGTGTGATCACTCTGACACTTTGTCTCCTCAAACTCGGGCCGAATCGCTGCTCCGGTACCAACTGGCGGAGTGTCAGGTCTGCTTGCGCGCGTTAAAGTGAACTGTAATTCCATACGGCCCAGAGAAAGGGTAGAATAGTGGTGCAAGCCCCGCAAATGGCGGCCAGTCGCTATCCCTGGCCCCATCCTCCTGCCCTCTATCTCCTGTGCACTTGGCGCCCCTCCATACCCCAGCCTTTTCCCCGGCAATTCCTGCGCAAACTTCGCACCTGCTTAAGCCGGGAGCTACGGGGAACGCCAGAAACACATCAACGCGGTTCACCGGCCGGTCGTTAAAGGGAAGGACCTGTGCAGTGTCGCGCCTCTGCTGAATAGCATCGACAAAATGAGAAAATCGCTTCAATCCACACCAAAAAAACGCTTTCGAGCGGACAAAGCGGACATATTTTTATGAATATTTTCATAAAAATGCCTTCGTTTTTCAGTCTGATCCTTCTTCACGAACGGGCCTCCTGCCCCTTCTGGCTTAACACTTGTGATACGTCTACAAGGAGTAATCCACGCTTCGCCGTCAACCAGTCGCAGGGCAATCCCGTTCAATGTGACAAACACTTCAATAAGCAATAAGTATGGACGCCCCCAATCGTCGACCACCGGGGACTTCCCTATGTATCTCGCGTTTGGAAAACTTGCAACCCGCGTCAAGAATAGGAGTCTATAGCAGGAGGCGGGCCGTTTGAGCCTGATTCTATTGTGGGTCCCGCTTGACACCTCGAACTTTCACAATGACCTATATAATAGTCAAGCGGGCCGTCTTGCCGAAGCAACCAGTCCGCATTATCATTCCTCCCGGAGCCTTGAGGTAGGACGACCGAGCCAGATTCCTCAGACAACCCCGGTGGAAGCGCTATGAAAATAGCCGTACTCGCCTCCCAACTACCCTCGTTAGACCGTGCGAAAACCGGCGGCGTGGCATACGCAGCGCACAGACTGTCCAATGCTTTGGCCCAACGCGACCACAACGTGACGGTCTTCACGACCGACCAACGGCCAGCTGATGCCTGTTATCTAGTGCGAAGAGTCTTACCTGCACGCCCTACGAACCCATATCGCGCCTGGCTTTGGCAATGGCAGCTTGCTTGGAGCTACGGCGCACAGGACTTCAGTGAGTTCGATATCATCCACGTTCACAACAATTGCTTTTTTACTCGCCGTCCAGATATCCCTGTAGTTCGAACGCTGCACGGAGCGTCGTGGGCCGAGGCGATTCATGCGACCACCTGGAAAAGGAGGCTGTGGTATCTGACCTTTACGCCTTGTGAATTCTGGGAAGCAGCAAGGGCGACGCGAGTCGTAGCAGTTAGCGTCAACACTCGGAAATATGCTCCCCGCATAGAGCATATTATTCCCAATTCGGTGAATCATTTTGTTTTCTTTCCTGAGCACACTCTGAATGAGAATGTTCGACATAGCCACCCTGCAATTCTTTTTGTAGGGACGCTGGCTGGTCGCAAGCGGGGACAAATGTTGCTCGAACTATTCCAGAACAAGATACGTCCGGCCCTGCCCAACGCCGAGCTTTGGATGGTAGCGGAACGGAACGTTCAAGCTCCCGGCGTAGTCTGTTTCCCGACCCCAGACGAGCAGGCCCTGGCCGATCTATATCGCCGCGCCTGGGTTTTCTGCCTGCCCAGTACCTACGAAGGCTTTGGCATCCCTTACATTGAAGCGATGGCGTGCGGTACGCCGGTCGTAGCGACACCAAACGCCGGGGCGCGAGAAATTCTAGAAGACGGTAAGTGGGGAGTATTGGCTCCTCCAACCGAACTGGGATCGACTATAATGTCGCTCCTGAATGATCCCTCCAGACGACGTTCGTTGGCGCGGAACGGCGTTAATCGCGCCGAAGCTTTCTCACAGGATCGGGTGGTAGATGCCTACGAAGCTCTCTTCGCCAGCACGGTCTACAACGCGCGTCAACGAAACTTCAATAAGGAGAATTCATAGACTGCAAGTATTCGATACGCTCGTTTTCTGCTTCCCATGCATCTAAGTCGGATGTCGCCAAACTTACCCTTGTGTTCCGGGCCGCCTCTGGGTCGAACGCGAAATGAACTGAGGCCGAGTCGGCCGCCAGTTCATGTCTATCATTGACCGCGCCATATGGCACCACGCCCCCTACTCTTCGTCGACCACGCAGATGCCCTGGGCGGAGCAGAACGAAGCCTGCTCCTGCTCATGTCCTTCCTGGACGCCAACCGCTGGCAACCCCACCTGGTAGCGCCTTCCGGACCCCTGGCCGAAGAGGCATCCGGGGCAGGCTTTCCAGTTCATCTCCAGGTCCTGCCGCGGCTGCGCGGCTCCTCTCGCAGCCTGCTCGACCTCTGGCAGGGGGCCGTCGGCGTCTCAAGGACTGCCCGCGAAGTCGGCGCCGTGCTTGTCCACAGCAATACCGTTCGCGCCACCGCCTACGCCTCCCTCGCCGCCCGGCTGGCACTGCGTCCTCTGGTCTGGCACATGCGCGACTTCTGGCTTTCGGAGGCGGAGCCGGCCGCCAAATGGGCCGACCGCCTCGGCAAATCCATCTTCTGTCGCCTGGCCGGCCGTGTCGTCGCCAATTCCCGCGCCGTCGCCGGACACCTGCCCTGCTCTGCCAAGGCATCGGTTCTCCACAACGGCATCGACCTGACCCGCTTCGACCTGGCCCTCAATACTGCCCAAAACAGGGCCGCCATCTGCAGAGCCGCCGGCTTTCCGCTCGACGCGCCCATCGCCGGCATGATCGGCAGAACCCGTCCCTGGAAAGGGCAGGACGCCTTCCTGCAGATGGCGAAGCAAGTCCGCGCAGCAGTGCCCGACTGTCGCTTCCTCATCGTAGGTGGAGACCCGTTCGGCGTGCAGGACGACTACGAGGCGCGCCTGCTGGAACTGCGTTCCCAGTCCGGCCTGGCAGACCGCGTCCACTGGACAGGCCAGCTCGCTGACGTGCGTCCGCCCCTGGCGGCCATGGACCTTTTCGTCCATCCGGGCGCGCCCGAGCCTTTCGGCCTCGTCAACATCGAGGCCATGGCCATGGGCAAACCGGTCGTCGCCTTTGGCCACGGTGCCCTGCCTGAAATAGTCTTGGATGGAGAAACCGGTCTTCTCGTCGCTCCCGGCGACACGAATGCCTTGGCCTCATCCGTCTCCCGCCTGCTGAGAGATCCCATTGAGTCGCGCAAAATGGGCCGGGCAGGTCGGCAACGAGTTGACGACCACTTTCGAATCGAAC
The DNA here is from genome assembly GCA_965208965.1 of Caldilineaceae bacterium. Taxonomy (GTDB): domain Bacteria; phylum Chloroflexota; class Anaerolineae; order Caldilineales; family Caldilineaceae; genus Bin5. Next base: position 5,237,035 of record OZ242384.1, on the reverse strand, counting down.
GCACAGTGGCCGGGTTGGACACCCTCTACCAGGAGCTCCTGAAGGCAGGGTAGCTCCTGCCCAATCGACACTTCTATGACCCCGGCCTGCTGCCGCACGAAAGTACTGCTGCCGCATGAAAGTACTACTGCTCTACAAGGACTATTACCCGGTCCTCGGCGGAATCGAAAACTGCATCCGCCTGCTGGCTCGCGGCTTGCGGGAAAAGGGCGTTGACGCCCGCGTACTCGTAACCAATACCGGGAAGGCCACTTCGCGCCAGGCCATTGACGGCGTTCCGGTAACCAAAACGGGACGGCAGGCCCATCTCCTGTCCACGCCAATCAGCCTGCCCTTCTTTGCGGAGCTGCGCCGCCAGGTGGCCGCCGTCGACCTCGTTCACCTCCACGCGCCCTACCCGCCCGCCGAACTTGCGCAGCTGCTGCTGGGACGGAGCAAACCCGCAGTGATCACCTACCACAGCGACATCGTTCGCCAGAGGCGGACGGGAAAGCTCTATGCGCCCCTGTTGAGAAAGGTCCTGCAACAGGCCGCGCTGGTCGCCGTTTCCAGTCCCGCCTACATCGAGTCCTCCCCCTTCCTGCGAGACATACGCAAGAAGTGCCGCGTGGTCCACTTTGGAATCGAGATGGAACGCTTTGCGGAAACCGGGCAAGCTCGCGAAGACGCACAGCGTCTTCGCACCCAGTACGATGAACTGCCACTCCTGCTCTTCATCGGCCGCCTGCGCCACTACAAGGGAGTCGACGTACTCATCCGCGCCATGCACCGCATCCGGGCCAAGCTCCTGATAGTAGGAACCGGTCCCATGCAGGAGGCATGGCAGGATCTGGCGCAGGCCGAAGACCTGGTCGACAAAGTCTTCTTCCTGGGCGATGCCTCGGAGAGGGAGTGCCTGGCCGCGCGTTATGCCGCCGATCTGTTCGTGCTGCCGTCCACAAATCGAGCCGAGGCGCTCGGTATCGTCCAGCTCGAAGCCATGGCCTGCGGCATGCCTGTAGTCTGCACCGAGCTGGGAACCGGCACCACCTACGTCAACCGCAACGGAGTGACCGGCCTGGTTGTGGCCCCCAACGACCCGCAGGCGCTGGCCGCTGCAATCAACAAGCTGCTCGTGAGCCCGGCGTTGCGCGCAAAAATGGGAGCCGAAGGCCGCAGACGGGTGCGGGAGGAGTTCTCATTCCAGTCAATGATAGACGCAACTATCTCCTTCTATCAGGAAGCCTTGAACGCAGGCTGAAGGCCGCCCGTGAATCTCATTCTCTCCTTCCTCACGTCTGACGCCTCCCTCCTCGCCTTCCAATGATCCGCTTCATTCTCGATGCCCGTACTGCAGTGCCCCACTTCCCCGGCATCGGCCGCTACGTCACCAATCTCTCATCGGCTTTGGCGCCCCTCCTAACCGCCGAAGAGGAACTCACCTTTCTCGACGGCCCGGAAGCGTCCCGGCCCGCGAAATCTTCAGCGCCCGCCTCGGAAACGGCAGGAGCGTCCCGACTGCCAGGCACTACCGTCGCCGCGCCCGCGACCCCTTTCGACATTCGCCAGCAGTGGCGCATCCCCCTCCTACTCAAACGACTCCGAACGGAAGGCGCGGCCCTCTACCACAGCCCCTACTACCTGATGCCGTACCGCCCCGGCCTGCCCACACTTCTCACCTTCTACGACGCCATCCCGCTCAAGTTCCCGCGCACTGTTACCGCCCGGGCCAGGCTTTTCTTCCGGCTGGCCGCGGCCCTCGCCCTGCGCGCCTCAGACCACGTCGTCGCCATCTCCGATGCCGCCCGCAACGATCTGCGCAGCTGCTTTCGCGTTCCCGCCTCCAGGATCACCGTCACACCTCTGGCCGCAGGCGCCTGCTACAAGCCTCAGCCCGCCGTTGAGGTCGGCCGCGTGCGCGACAAGTACAGCCTGCCCGATCGATTTATCCTCTATCTCGGCATCAACAAGCCCCACAAAAATCTCCCCGCGCTCGTCGACGCCTTCGCCCGCATCGCCTCACCGCACGCGCCCCCTCTCGTCATCGCCGGCGCCTGGGACGACCGCTATCCCCAGCCCATGCAGCGCGCCGCCCGCCACCGGCTCGACGACGCCGTCCGCTTTCTCGGCCCTGTAGATGAACGCGATCTGCCCGCGCTCTACAGCGCAGCAATGCTGTTCGCCTTCCCCAGCCTGTACGAAGGGTTCGGGCTTCCCGTTCTTGAGGCGATGGCCTGCGGTACGCCGGTAGCCTGCTCAAACACGCCCAGCCTGACCGAAGTCGCAGGTGAGGCCGCCCTCACTTTCGACCCCCATTCCGTCACCGAAATCAGGGATGCAATCGCCGAGCTTGTCGAGGACGGTCCTCAGCGCGCCCGGCGAGCCGAGCAGGGCCTGGCGCGGGCCGCCCTCTACAGCTGGCAAGCGACCGCTGTCGCAACCCTACACTGCTATCGTCATCTGCTTGGGAACCGGTACGAAGGCTGACTGGAGAAAAGCTGTAACGGACTTCAGGCCCTGCCGGCGTTGCGCCGGTACACGCTGCGGATTCCGGCCAGCGTCAGCCAGGGATCGTACCGGTCGATAGCCCTGGTCAGCGGGGTGACAATACCGCCAAGTCCACCTGTGGAGATGACCGTTAGCGGCGAATCCAGCTCCTGTCCGATGCGGGCGAGGAGACCCTCAACCAGCCCCGCATGGCCGAGAACGATCCCGGACCGCAGCGCCTCGTCCGTATCGCGGCCGATCGCCGAGGAAGGAGGAACTAAGGTGACGCCGGTAGATGCCGGCAGCTGATCACCGCTCTCTCCGGCCAGATCAAGCAGGACGGGCGCTCTCTCCATCAGCGCCGCCGCCGCCGTCTCAAGGCCCGGAGCAACCGCTCCGCCCCGAAAACGCCCGCCCGCGTCGACAACATTGAACGTCGTCGCAGTGCCGAAATCAACCGCAACCGCCGCGCCTGTCGCACGCTCCCGCGCGGCCGCGGCGTCGACAAGCCGGTCCATCCCCACCTGGTCCGGGTTCCTCACCGCCAGGATCACCCCCAAGTCCATCCGCTGGTGCAGGACCAGCGGCTCGTGATCAAGAACATCAGCCAGCACGCCCCTCCACAGCGCCGTCTGCGGCGCGACCACGCTGCACAGGGCAGACCTGTCAAAGTCCTGCGCGCCCAGCCCGCTCTCCTTCCAAAGCGCAAAGAGAGCCTGCCTGAGCGCCTCCGGCCGGTCGCGTCGGTCCGTCGGCAGCCGCCACGTGGCCAGGGGGTCATCATCATTGTCGTCATAATTGTCGCCATAGGCGCCCATGACGACGCTGCTGTTACCGATATCGATGGCTAGAAGCATTTGAGGTAGAAGGAAACCGGAGAAACGGGGAAAATATTCGAGAGGAAAAACTGGTCAGCGCCAGGGTCGGTCCCGTTAGCCGTCGCCGCCGCTTGCCTCCGTTGTTGGAGCAGGGGTGGGCTCCTCAACATCGGTTACGCCGGGGATGACCGTTCCCGGTCCGTACAGATACATGGCGTTCCAGGGCCGGTAGACCGATCTGATCGGGTCTTCACGCGTCACGCCATTCTCTGTCACCTTGCGGATGACGGTCGCGGTCAATCCCTCTTTGGCCCACTCAACCTGCTTGATCTGCCCGGCCTCCAGGCTGGCGTCTTCCTGGTAAATTGGCTCGCCGGGCTGTTTTTTGTCCTCGTATACCGCCTCGCTGATTTCCACTACTCTGTCCGGCCTGGTGCCGTAAAAGCGGAAGGAGAGAACGCCCTCCACACTGTTCACTAACGGCTGGATCAGCAAATGCGCGTCGGTGTCGTTGAGGAATCTGAGATCAACATACGGGGTGTATATCGTCGCGTCAAATCCTGGGTCGCCGTACCAGCTCACGACATAGCCGTGATTGTGGCGCTCGAGAAAAGGAAACCCGCCTTCCAGCGCCGCCCGAAAAACCGTTGTACTCACCTGGCAGACCCCGCCCCCGACGCCCACCGCCGTACGGTCCCCCCAGATTATCGCCGAGTCTTCAAAACCGTTGGCTCCGCTTACCGCCTCTATCGCCGAATTGAAGCTGAAAACGCCGCCGGGTGGAACGACCACCCCGACCAGTTTCTCTGCTGCGACTTCGATGTTGTAAACGCGCGTGCTGCTGCTGCCTTTGAAGAAAGTGGCGCCGCTCGCGACCAGCTCTCTGATGCCCAGTTCGCCCAGCCGGCTGGAATCGACAGCCGGTGGAATGGAAATGATCGGCAGCGTGCCTGTCCTCTGATCGGAGGTCAGTGCCCCGCGAACAGCCTCGATCGTCAGGTCGACGTTCAGGCGCTGGCCCGCCCTGCTCGGCTGCAGCACCGTCAGCGCCGAAGTCGCGTCGTCAAAGCGCAGACGGGCGTCCTGTGCGGGAAAGGAGACCTGGTTCGCCCAGCCCTCGACGACGAAGCGCAGAGCCTCCTCGTTCAGAAAGCCGGGATCTCCGCCGGGCATGATCTTCTGCAGCTGCGCCGCGTCAAGCGCAAATGCAGTGCCCGACGGTTCGTGCCGCAGGACGACCGGCTCAGGAGCCCAGGAGCCGCCGGAAAACGCTGGTCCGCTCTCCGCAGCTGACGAACCGGCCCCTGCACTGTTCTGAGACGGCCCCGCTGCCGCCCGCTCTGGCGGCGCAGTGCTGTGCGTCTGCAGGGAGACCGTTCCCGATTGCCCGCTTGCCACCTGGGCCAGGATCTCGTGCGCCGTCGCCGCGACATCGACGTCGAGGCCCGGCTGCGCCGGGAGCGAGAGCTCGCCTATCTGGAAGGCTGGGCGGCTTGGCCGCCGTACTTCTGCCGCCGCATTGCCTACGGCCTGGCGAACAACCCCTTCACTGACAGTGACCTCCGGCCACACCGTCTTCCGACCGCTGAAGGCCTGCAGCTGGCTGAAAATGCGCTCGAAAAGACCGCCCTGCCGTCCGATATGGTAGGCAAGCTTGACTGCCCCCTCCAGGTCCGCCTCGGGCGCAAGCAGTTCGGCGCCCAATGCCCACCGCCTAACCGTAGTGCCCGCGGTTCCTCCCCCCTCCGGGGCGTTGGGGCCGAGTTCGAGATAGACTGGCGCCAGCGGGTAGGGGGTCAACTCTCGGTGCAACCGCAAAAGCGCCGACGCCCGCGTCTCGCCTCCGACCGGGACGCCCGCCACGCGCACGCCGCTGAATATGCGATCAGTGTGCCAGAACTGCCAGCCGGCGAACACGCCGGCAACTGCCACGCAGGCCACGCAAACCCAGATAAGTATGTATTCGACCCCGCTGGGAGGCCTTCCGTATGCTGCAATTGGGCCTGGAAGATGCTTCATCGGTACAATCTGTCGGGCTGGAGGTACTGGGGCGGTTGAACTCATCTATATCTCTCTGTCAGAGAACGAGGGCAAATCTACGAACCTAACTGAGGCACAATATAAAGGAACGGTATGGCTATGTCTAGAGCAACCATGCCCAGAAACGGGCAGACGTACAATATCGGACGCAAACCGCCTTCATTGCGTAGCCCTGCTAAGAATCCTTGCGGATCGCGATTCGTCTCTCCAGGGTCGGCGGACTCACCGAGCCTGGGAACGCGACTGAAGAGTAGCCCGTAGGCCAGCATGACCAACCCGGCAAGACCAAGCAGCAGCAGCGTCCACTTGTTCGCGGTTCCGCCGCTGAATGCAGCCAGCGCAGCATGCGCAGCCGCTCCCGCAAGCAGGACTGCCCCCGCCGTAAGACTGGCCTTTCTCTCGAATACCGCCCACCAACCCCAGGCGAAGAGCAGACTCCACGCCGGTATAGCCGGAAAGAGATAGCGTCCCTGGTGTTGGATGAACCCCAGGTTATACCAGCCGTACGCCGCCACTGTCGCCAGCCACAGCAGCAGCAGCGTCAGCCAGGGCGACGTCGGGAGCACAGCCCACCGCCAGTCGCTTCGCTGCACCTTCGCCCGCAATCGGTGAAGGAAGCCCACTGCCGCCAGCGCTGACAGTATGAACAGAGTCGTATAGATGCGGGCATCCATGAACACGCCCAGCCAGCCGAATACCCCCCAGAAGCTCTTGCTGGTAAACGTCCACGCCCGCTCCCAATAGGCCCCCCAACCGTTCTCGGCAATCCAGGCGGCAGTGGTCGGCTGTCCGCTGACCACCACATCGTGCCAGGCAAGGCCCAGAATATCCAGGTTCCCGTACAGCGTGCTGTTTCGGATCCACCACGGCAGACCGAGGAGCAGAGCCGGCGCAGTCAGAAGCGCCAGCCGCGCCGCCAGCTCTCCAGCCGCGTTCTCGCTCTCACGACCCGGCCGGACTGAACCGCTAATGACAACGATGAGCGCCGCCGGGAGGAGAACATATGCGGTTGCTTTGGTAAGAAAACCAAGTCCGATGAGGATCCCGGCCGCCAGCAGATAGGCCAGCCCGCCCTGCGCATCGCCTTTAGCGCTCATGCCTTGCCAGCGTAAGAGCGCCAGCACCGTTCCCGCGATCAACAGTTCGGCCAGCGAATCGTTGTTGACCGACGCCATCAGCGCCGTGTGCATCGGAAGAAAGGCGGCAAAGGCGGCCGCTCCCAGGGCGATCTGTGGTGACCCGGGCGCCGCGGCGCGCGCGCAAAGGAAGACCAGAACCACAACGCATGCGCCCAGCCAAACGTTGAAAAGTCTCAGCGCAAGCAGTTGCCCCTGGCTCAACCAGTAGATCGGAGCGGCGAGCAAATAGTAGAGCGGGGGCTGATGAAATTCATAGCGGACCGGATCAATCGAGAGGTCCGGCGGAAACTTCTCCGCTTTCAGGCGTTCGAGGTAGGTCCCGTCATAGTCGCCCATCTGCAGCGCCGGCAGCTGCCTTGCCTTCGCGACATGGGCGATGTAGTTGTAGTGGGCCGGCTCGTCCGGGTTCTGCCAAGGCGGAGTCTTGATGGCAAAGAGTCTGCCCAGGGTAGAATAAACGAACAGGATGCAGAGTAGTGCAAAAATGGTTGCATTCCTGCCTCTGAAAATGTGCCCTGCCACAGGCTACCCGTCCTCCTCGCCCAGCACGACTGCAGGATCCAGCTTTGCGAAAAGTGGCGCCGGTTTCCGCAACAGTTGTCCGGCCGCCAGGGTTTGCGCCTGCCAGGCGCCGCTGGCCTTCCCATGGTCGTAGCGCAGCACCAGGTGTGAGCCGCGGTCGTCCGCAACGGCCGTCGTGTCCAGCTGGCCGAAGAGCGGCTCGGTATAGCCCAGGTATTGATGCAGCCGTTCACTGCTGTGGGGCAGGATCGGAGCCCACAGCAACTTCAGCCAGTCGATGGCTTGCAGCGTCACGTATACGGTTGTGGCTGCCGTCTGTGGGTCGGTCTTTATGGTCCTCCACGGCTCCTTCTCGTTCAGATACTGGTTTACGCGCTGGCTCAACCGTCTCGCCTCCTGCAGGGCGGCCTTCAACCTCACGGCCTCGTACAGCGCTCCAACGCTATCGAAACCCCCCCGTATCTCTTCCAGCAAGGCTCCGTCCGTCGCGTCCATCTCCCCGGCGTGAGGGACTGCCCCATCGAACCGTCTGAACGCGAAACCGACAGCCCGGTTGACCAGGTTGCCCCAGTTGGCCACCAGCTCGTTGTTGACCAGTTCGATGAAGTCCGGCCAGGTGAACTCGGTATCCGCGCTCTCCGGCGCCATGGCCGTCAATGTGTAGCGCCACGCGTCCGCCTGGAACTCTTCCAGGACCGTATTGAAACCGATGACGTTGCCCCGGCTTGTGCTGAACTGCGCGCCCCCAAAGTTGAGATACTCGTTTGCCGGCACGTCGTAGGGCAGGTGCAGACGCGCCTTCTTCATCGGCTCTGCCGTTGCCGACAGGCCGGAGATATCTTCCTGCTCGTTTTCTGCCCCGGTTTCATCGTTATAGGCCATAATCATGCCCGGCCAGATCTGCGTGTGGAAGGGAATGTTGTCCTTGCCGATGAAGTAGTAGTGACGGGCATCCGGCGAAAGGTCCCGGTCCCACCACTCCCGCCACTGCCCGCCGCTCAATGCCGCCCACTCAATCGCCGCGCTCAGGTAACCCTGCACCGCGTCGTACCAGACGTAAATGCACTTGCTCTCGTAACCCTCGACCGGAATGGCGATCCCCCAGTCGATGTCGCGTGTAATGGCCCGTCCTCGCAGCTCCTTCAGGTTCAACTGGCCCTGGGTGAAGTTCAGCACGTTGTTGCGCCAGTGCTCTTTGCCGCTGCCAATCCAATCAAGCAGCGGTTCATTTAGTGCCCCCAGGTCCAGAAAGAAATGCTCCGTCTCCTGTACCTCCAGCGCCGTGTTCCCGCTCAGTTTAGACCTCGTGTTGGTCAGCTCCAAGGCGTCATAGAGCCGGCCGCAGTTGTCGCACTGGTCGCCTCGTGCTTCGGCAAACCCGCAAAATGGGCAGGTTCCCTCCACGTAGCGGTCTGCGAGGAAACGTCCCGCCTCCGGATCGTACCACTGTTTTTGTACCTCTTTGTAGATATATTCGTTTGCCATGTGCCGCCGAAACACCTGTTGCGTCACGTCCCAGTGGTTCTGCGTATCCGTGTGCGTGTACAGGTCGAAAGTCAGGCCCATCGCCATACAGCCTTCAACGAAAAGCTCGTGATACTTGTCCACCACTTCGGCGGCCTCCAGGCCCTCTCTCTCTGCCTGCAAAGTGATGGGCGTGCCATGCGTATCGGAGCCGCTGACCATCAGTACGTCGTTGCCTGCCATCCGCTGGTATCGGGCAAAGATATCGGGCGGCAGATACGCGCCGGCGATCTGTCCAATGTGCTTCTCGCCGTTGGCATAGGGCCAGGCAACACAGACAAGGATTTTCCTGCCTTGATCGGTCATCGGTCGTCCTCCCAGCGGTTCGGGGCTGGTTCGCCCCATCGGGCTATCTACTCATTATATCTGTCCCATTTCATTAGTGGCAAAAGTGTGTCTTTCAGGGCATCTGCATCCTATTGCATCAAACCTCGATAGGGGCAGGCCCTGTGCCTGCCAACTCAGCGCGCCCCCGCGCCCTCACCGACAGAACAGGCCCGGAGACCCCGACGACAGATTCAGAGAAACGCGGCGGCTGCTGCTATAATACGGAAAATCAGATTCTCGGCCCTTCTGTTGCGATGGGAACGAGCCCCGCTTTGGGCCGGGCGCCAGCTATGCCGTCGATGGGACTAAAATGAAAGCTTTCACTGTAATGTGGCGCACGATCAAGGCGCTCTATGAGGACCTGCTCCTGTGGGTGTGGCTCAGCGTCCTCTGGTGGGTAGGTGTCTTCCTGGTACTGCCCGCAGGCCCGGTGACTTCAGGAATCCATAACGCCGCCAACCGCGTCGCCAATTACCGCCGGGTGGAGAGCGCATTCTTTTGGGACGGGGCAAAAACCACCATAGGCAAAAGCTGGATTCTGCTCGGTATAAATCTACTTATGATTGCTGGCGTCGTCGTGAACATTCGCTTCTACGGCGCCAGCACCGCCAGCTGGGCCCAGATAATCAGCATCGTATGGGTCTGGATCCTGATCATCGTCCTCATGGCAGGGCAATACTTCTTCCCCTTGCTCTGGCAGCAGGACGAAATGAGCATAAAGATGGTGCTCCGCAACGCTTTCATTCTCGCCCTGCGCCATCCGCTCTATACCTTTCTCATGTTCCTGTTCCAGGTCGTTCTGCTCGTCGTCAGCTTTGTAACCGTGCTGCCCATCTTTTTGCTCACTCCGGCGGCGGTTGTACTGGCGATGAACTTCAGCCTGGTCGGCCTGCTCCAGGAACTGGACCTCGCGCCCGAACCGCCCCCAGGCGCCTGATCCCGGTTCCGGCAACCCGCATCTGGTTTCCCCCTGCCCAAAGTTCACTGACAAGAGATGGCTATTCTCGCGGAATACCACAGACCAAAGACGCTGGCCGGCGCGCTCGATCTACTTGCTGACCGAACCGCCCGCCGCCTGCCCTTGGCGGGAGGCACCTATCTGGTGGGTGCCCTGGAAACGCGGCAGCGGCGCGACGTGGACGGCGTTGTCGATCTGGCCGCCTTGAATCTCTCCTATCTTCAGCAGGCCGGCGCCAGCCTGCGCGTCGGCGCGATGACTACGCTCACCGACCTGGTCGAATATCCTCTGAGCGCCAAGCTGGCCGGTGGCATCCTGCCCCGAACCGCGCGCTTTGAGGGCCCCCATAACCTGCGCAACGCTGCCACTGTAGGAGGGCTCATCGCACTGGCCGAGCCGGACAGCGAGCTCTTCGCCGCCTTGCTGGCGCTCAACGCCGCGGTTGTAGCTATCGACCGGGATGGAGTCGAGTCGTGCCGGCAGCTGGACGATTTCGCCCATCCCACTTCCGGTCCTGCCGGGAGGCCGGCCCTCATTTCAGAGATCCGACTGCCCCTGGACCCGGCAGCAGGCGGCCACGCGCGCATTGCCCGCACGCCCATGGATCGGTGCATCGTCGCCGCGGTAGTCGTCTCGCCTGTGAACGGCCGCTCCCCCCAAAATGGGCCCGCCGCTCCAAAAGGCGAAGACGCTACGCGAACGGCTCTCTGCGGTGTGGGTCCGCGGCCCCGTCTTGCCGGCGGCCCGCTCGCCCCCCAAGGTGACTATAAGGGCAGCGCCGCCTACAGGTCCACCATGGCGGAAGTCGTGGTCCGCCGGGCGCAGACTGACGCCGCGACTGTCCTCCGGTAGCCTGGGGGCTGTTCAGAAACGGTGCCTTCGGAAAACAGACATCCTGCCATGCCATCAACAATCTCTCTTACAATTAACGGTACGCACCACCGGATCGAAGTCCGTCCCGGTGAGCTTCTGCGAACGACCCTGCGGCGGCTGCGCATCTACAGCGTCAAGCATGGAGACGAGACCGGCGAGAGCGGCGCCGACGCCATCCTCTTCACCCGGACGCCCGACGCCCCGAAGAGCTATCGCCTTGTCAACAGCGGACTCCTGCTGGCCTCGCAGGCCGACGGCGCATCGGTTGTCACCCTCGAAGGCCTGGACGAAGAAGACGGGGAAGGCGCTGAAAGGAGCCGGGTCGAGTCCCTGTCTCCTCGCCTTTCCGCGTTGCAGCAGCAGTTTATCGACTGCGGGGCAATCCAGTGCGGCTACTGTACGCCAGCCCAGATCCTGGCCGCTCAGCATCTGCTGGACAGCGACCCGCAGCCCGGCGAAGCCGCCGTCCGCGAAGCGATCGCCGGAGTCCTCTGCCGCTGCACGGGCTACGTAAAACCTGTTCAGGCGATCCTCCGAGCAGCGGCGCAACTGCAAGGCGAGACGCCGCCGCCCCCGGTCATCGACGTGCGCGACGCCCCCGCTACCGGCGAATGGCCGGCGACCGACCAGCCCCCTGCCAACGGCTGGCACGACGGTGGGCCGGACACCCAAACGCAGACCCGCAGTGTGCCGGTTACGGTCGCGCCCCCGCGGACCCAGGTCGTCAACAAGCCGGAACGAAAAGTGGACGCCGTCAAATTGGCAAAGGGCCGCCCCGTCTTTGCCGACGATGTGGAGCGCCCCGGAATGCTCTACGGCGGCCTGCTGACCAGCCCCGTTGCCCACGCCCGCATCCTCTCAATCGATACGTCGGACGCGCTGACGCTTCCCGGCGTGCATGCCGTGCAGACCTACGCCGACCTGCCCCGTGTCATTTACGCCAGCGGCGGCCAGAGTTACCCGCAGCCGCCCCCTTACGACCAGGTCAGCCTGGATTCAAAGGTGCGCTATGTCGGCGACCGGGTGGCCACCGTCGCCGCGGAAACCCCGGAGCTGGTGCAGGAGGCGCTGGAACGGATCAAAGTCGAGTACGAAGAGCTGCCTGCCGTGTTTTCTCCCGAGGAAGCGATGCAGGCCGGCGCGCCCGTGATCCACGACGAAACGGACGCGCAGATGATCCACGACGCCAAGAGCAATGTCGCCGTGAAACTGCTTGTGGACCATAACGACGTCGACGCAGCCCTTGAATCTGCCCACTTTGTATTCGAGAGCGAATACCGCGTGCACCAGGTGCAGCAGGCCAGCATCGAGCCGCACATCGTCATTACCTACTGGGACGAGGATGACCGGCTGGTTATTCGCACCAGCACCCAGGTCCCCTTCCATGTGCGCCGCATGGTCGCCCCCCTGCTCGGCCTCCCGGTTCGCCGCATCCGTGTTGTGAAACCGCGTATCGGCGGCGGCTTCGGCGGCAAGCAGGAGATGCTGATCGAAGACCTCTGCGCCCATCTGACGATTGCCACCGGCCGGCCGGTCAAGTTCGAGTACACTCGCCAGCAGGAATTCCGTTCCGCCCGCACGCGCCATCCGCAACGGTTACGCTTTCGCAGCGGCGTGGACGCCTCCGGCAAGCTGGTCGGCATGGAAGTTCGAGTCCTGGCCGACACGGGCGCCTACGGGACGCACGGTCTGACGGTTCAGATGGTCACCGGCTTTCGCGCCCTCAGCACCTACTGGCTGCCTGCAGCCCGCTTTGACTGTGACGTCGTCTATACCAACAAACCCGTGCCCGGCGCCTTCCGCGGCTACGGCGCGCCCCAGGCCCTCTTCGGCCTGGAGCAGCACATGGAGGAAATGGCCCTGGCCTTCGGGATCGACCCGGTGGAGTTCAAGCGCATCAACTGGGTCAAGGAAGGGCAGACGCTGCCGATGGCGGTTGCCATGGGTGAGGGGCGCGAGGGTTTCCCGCAAACGGTTGAAAGCAGCGGCTTGGCAGAGTGTGTCGAGGCCGGGGCCGCCTCCATCGGCTGGGACCGGCGCCACGACGCCAGCTGGAAGAGACCGCCCGACCAACCGCATGTCCGCCGCGGCATCGGCCTGGCAATCTGTATGCACGGTACCGGCATCGCCGGTCTCGACATGGGCGCCGCCAGCATCAAGCTCAACGACGACGGCTCCTTCAATCTTCTCGTCGGCGCAACCGACTTGGGGACAGGCTCCGATACCGTGCTGGCCCAGATCGCGGCCGAGGCGCTCGGCGTTCCCCTGGAGCAGATCGTCATCTACAGTAGCGATACCGACTTTACGCCCTTCGACACCGGCGCCTACGCAAGCAGCACGACCTACATCTCAGGCGGCGCCGTGCTCAAGGCCGCGGAGGACGTCGGCCTCCAGATCCGGCGCCACGCGGCTGCGCACCTCTTGCAGGGTCTCGACGCCGGTCAACTCTGGCTGGAGCATCAGAAAGTCCTGGCGCCCGATGGCCGGCAAGTCACATTGGAAAAGGTGGCGCTTCACAGCATCCATCAGGAGGAGCAGCATCAGATCATGGCTACCGCCAGCCATATGAGCTACGTCAGCCCCCCTCCTTTTGCCGCACAGTACGCCGCGCTGGAAGTGGATACGGAGACCGGCCAGGTTACCGTCGAGAAAGCGGTGATGGCGGTGGACTGCGGTATCGCCATAAACCCGGTAACCGCCAGCGGCCAGGTCGAAGGCGGCATGACCCAGGCCCTTGGCTACGCCCTGTGTGAAGAGATGCCCTACGACGACAGGGGAAAGTTGGAGATCGCCAGATTCGGCGACTACCGTATCCTGGCCGCGCACGAAATGCCGGAGCTGGACACGATCCTCGTGCAGACCTACGAGCCGACCGGCCCCTTCGGCGCCAAAGCAATAGCCGAAATCCCGATTGACGGCATGGCCCCAGCTATCGCAAGCGCCATCTTCGACGCCACCGGCGTCCGCATTCGCGAGATCCCCTACACGCCTGAACGAGTGTGGCGCGCGTTGCGCGGAACCAATCCTTAACAGTTTCTATGTGACTACCTGAAACGTTTTACTTTGCACCGGCGTCGATTATGGGGTAGTTTTAAGAGTGGTGTTATGCACAGCAAGTTTGGTTGGCGGAGAACGCGTTGAGGTCGGACCGGTCGGCAGACTCACACCTGCGGGAATCGCCCGATGACAGGTTCAACTGGTCCATCCACCTGCGTCTGCTTCCGGGAAATCCCCTTCGCACCTGAGCGAGAGTGGAGGGCGTAGAGAAGAGAGGAAAAAAAGTGACTCTGAAGGACTGCCTGTTGCGCCTAATCTACTACATGCCTCTTCCCGAAAGACTGGAAGAGCATTTGACGGCCCGGAGGGCTATTAGGGCGCTAGAAGAGTGGCAGGCGGACCCGTCGTCAGCCCGTCCCTGGCGGGAAGTTTTCGCTGATTTGGGTGTAGAAGTCGATGGCGAATAGTTGCCGGACTGTTCTCCTACTGCGCAGTATACCCCCCATCCACCGGCCACACGCTCGCAGTTACAAACGAAGCGTCGTCTGACGCCAGAAACGCCACCACCGACGCAATCTCCTCCGGCTGCCCCATCCGCCCCATCGGGTGCAGCCGCTTCATCTCCGCATGCACCTCCGGGTTGCCGACTACGTTCTCAGTGAGCGGCGAATAGACGAACCCGGGCGCAACCGCATTGATTCGCACACCCTCCACCGCAAAGCGCACACCCATCTCCTTGGTCATCTGCGCCACGGCTCCCTTGCTGTGCGGGTAAGCCGTAAAGCCGTCCGAAAAAGGCAGCGAAGTCGGGTAGCCGACCATGCTCATTACAGAGACCAGGTTTACGATCGAGCCGTGCCCCGCCGGTCGCATCACCTCCAACGCCGCGTACGACATCAGGAATACGCCCTTGGCATTCACCTCCATCACAGCGTCCCAACGCGCTTCAAAGTCGGCCTCAGGAGGCAGCGTGCGCGGCGTGATCCCCGCCGAATTGACCAGACAGTCGAGCCTGCCGCCGAGCGAGAGCGCTTTCGCCGCGCTTGACTCTGCGTCCGCCCGTTTCGTCACATCACAGAGAACCGTATGCAGCCTGCCTTGGGCGTTTTCCGCAGCCAGCCTCTCCAGCCCGGCGCCGTCGATATCGGCCGCGACTACGACTGCGCCTTCCTCCAGAAAACGCTCTGCGCAGGCCCGCCCGATCCCGGACGCCGCCCCTGTAATAATCGCAACTTTGTCCGTAAGGGTCATCAGATTGACAGAGACTGAGAAACTCGTACGCTTGCAAAGCCCCGTGGATAGGTCAGTGTCATGTCTGCCGCCGCTGTCGTTCAGCCCAATGCGGCCTCAATGCTCTGGTTCACCGTCTCCAGAACCTTGATGCGGGCAAATCGTTTCTGTTCGGCGGCCACGATCGTCCACGGCGCCATCACCGTATCCGTCCTCTCCACCATCTCAACAATCGCCT
Organism: Caldilineaceae bacterium; assembly: GCA_965208965.1. Lineage (GTDB taxonomy): Bacteria > Chloroflexota > Anaerolineae > Caldilineales > Caldilineaceae > Bin5. The sequence continues at coordinate 5,221,903 of OZ242384.1, read as the reverse complement.
CATTGTACGCCTGGCGTTTCTTCCGGTTGCGCCAGTCCTCGTCGGTGAGCTTCCACTGGCGCAGAGGGTCCTCTGCCCGGCTTTCGAAGCGCCGCTTCTGTTCCTTCGAAGAGATATGAAGGAAAAACTTGATCAGGATCATGCCGTCGGAAACCAGGAGCGACTCCCAGTGCCGGATCTCCTCATACGCCCGCCGCCAGTCCGGTACGCTGGCAAATCCCTCCACGCGCTCCACCAGTACGCGCCCATACCAGGTGCGGTCGAATATGCACATGCCCCCCTTGCCGGGAACCGCTGGCCAGAAGCGCCAGAGAAAGTGGTGCCTCTTCTCTCGATCGTCTGGCGCCTGGTACTGGAAAACCGAAAAGTGGCGCGGGTCCAACGGCGCCGTCAGCCGCCGGATGCAGCCGCCCTTCCCCGCCGCGTCCCAGCCCTCGAAAAGTATCAGGAGGGGAGGACCCAGCTTGCCCCCGATCTGACCACCCAGCTTCAAACGCAGTTTCAGGAACTCCTGCTGGCGTTCGACCAGAAGTTGCTCGTACTCCTTTCGCTTCAGGCGCTGACTCAGATCAACATGATTCAGGATTGAGTGTTCCATTCCTCGGTGACCTACCTTTCAATTAGGAAAAGTTGGAAAGGGGAGCAAGATGCAGGGCCTCGGCGATTCGCGGGGGCAAAGCCCGGCTGATCCGCGCATTCACCCAAAGAGTTTTCCGGCGCCCTTTGACCTTCTTCGCGGCCCTTCGTGGACAAAAGGGTCTTCGCAGCCGCCCTTCGCATGACTTCTCCGACTGATCGGGTTCGACTCTGAACGACCTCCCCAAATTGCCGGCGGAACCTGGCGGTCGCGCCGCCAGGGCGGTGGAAACGCGGCTACAATTGGGAAAGCTTAGCCATCAACACCGTCGTGGAAGGTTCGGTCAACACATCGCCGTCGGGAAATACAATCGTCGGCACCGACATGTTGCCCTTATTGAGCTTCTGCACAAGCTCTCTGGCCTCTTCATCGCCCTCGATGTCGATCTCTTCGAACTCGACGTCTTGTCCCCGCATCACCGACTTCGCGCGCCAGCAATCCGGGCACCAGTCGGTGGTATACATTTTGATCTGAGCGCCGTTTCCGTTTACGCTAGTGGACATTAGATTCTCCTGTTGTGCGAGCCGGACTGGAACAAGGAATTGCAGCGCATCATTGAACCGGATCTTGTCAGATTGTCTGCTGACCCGTCTTCCGGCATTGATACGCGAGTATACCGTAGATGTCGATTCTGTTAAAGTGCAGCGGAATCCAATCCTTTCCGCAAGGAGTCTCGAACTGGCTCCGGCGTCGCTCCGTCAGAGTCCCAATTGCCGCTACAAACCGTCTACATATAGGACGATGCAACTATGACGCTGTACACCCCGCCACAGAGTCCTGCCACCTTGACGTCAGCCTCTTTTGTTGAGTCTTCCCAGGAGACGCGGGAACTGGTCCATGAGTTGGAGCAGGTTGTCGAGGGCGAGGTGCGTTTCGATGGCTACAGTCGCATGCTTTACAGCACCGACGCCAGCCAGTATCAGATCCAACCTCTGGGCGCAGTCATTCCCCGGTCGGAAGATGACGTGCAGGCGGCCGTGGAGCTGGCCGCACGCCATCGTGTCCCCCTCCTGCCGAGGGGCGGCGGCAGCTCGCTGGCCGGCCAGTGCGTTGGCCCCGGACTGGTCATCGACATGACCAAATACATGGACCGCATCCTGGCAGTGGACGCGGAAGCCGGCGCCGTTACCGTCCAGTCTGGTGTCTCCATAGGAATTCTCAACCGGACGCTGGCACCCCTCGGTCTCATGCTCGGGCCGGACCCTGCCAGCGCTGACCGTGCCTCGATTGGCGGCTCAATCGGCAACAATGCCACCGGCAGCCACAGCATCCTCTACGGCATGATGGCCGATAATCTGCTGGAGACCAACGTCGTCCTCAGCGACGGCTCCATGACCCGCTTCGGCCCTGTCTCCTCTGCAGAGCTGGAAACTCGCGGTCGCGGCGACTCACTCGAATCACAAATTTATCGCGAAGTTCCCGCTATCGTGCGTGCTCAGTTTGAGCAGATTCTGGAGCGCTGGCCGCGCCACTGGCGCCGTGTCTCCGGATACGGGCTCGACCGCCTCATGCACGCGCTTCTCATGGACGAAGCCGCCTCCAATGGAGATGGCCGCGGTGGTGAGCGCGCCTCGCTCCTGCGTGCACGGCTGGGATTCGACAAACTCTACCGCTCTGAATACTGCGATTCCTCCCAGATCGACCGGATTAACCTCAGCCAGCTTCTCGCCGGCAGTGAAGGCACGCTCGCAACCGTTACCAGTGCAACACTGAAACTGGTTCCCAAACCCGAAATGACCGCGCTTGCCGTCGTCCACTTCGACCGCCTCGTCGACGCCTGCGCCGCCATTCCCGATATCCTGGAAACGAGTCCCAGCGCATCCGAGCTCCTGGACAAGCACCTGATGGATCTGGCCCGCGCCCAACCGGAGTGGGCCAAGAGGCTTCACTTTGTCGTCGGCGACCCGGAGGCGGTGCTGCTGACCGAATTCTATGGTACCGAGGAGCGCGAACTGTCCGCCAAATTGGAAGGCCTCGAGCGCCTCCTGCACTCACGCGGCTGGCGCAGTACTGTCGTCAAGATTCTGGATCCGACCCGCCAGAAAGATGTGTGGGATGTGCGCAAAGCCGGCCTCAACATTCTCATGGGCCGTCGCGGCGACTACAAGCCTGTACCCGGTATCGAGGATACGACCGTGCCGCAGGAGAAGCTTGCCGAATATCTGCGGAAGATTCTTGACTTCTGCGGAGAACAGGAAGATGTCCCCGGCATCGCAGTCTACGCCCACGCTTCCGCGGGCTGCCTTCATGTGCGGCCTCTTCTCAATCTGAAAAACCAGACCGGCATCGACACACTGCGCAAAGTCGGCGAGCATGCTTGCGATTTGGCATTGAGCTACGGTGGCGCCATGAGCGGTGAGCATGGAGACGGGCTGGCCCGCAGCTATCTTCATCCGCGTCTGTTCGGCCCGGAGCTCTACGGCGCCATGCGCCGGGTGAAGGAGGTCTTTGACCCGGATAACCGCATGAACCCGGGCAAAATCATCGACGCACCCCCCTCAACTGAGAATCTCCGTTTCGGCAAAGAGTACGACACCATTCAACTTCAGACCGTTTTCGACTGGAGCAGCGACTTCGGCTACGCCGGTGCAATCGAAATGTGCAACGGCGCCGGCGTCTGCCGCAAACTCGGCGCCGGCACAATGTGCCCCAGCTATATCGCCACCAAAGATGAGAAGGACACGACCCGCGGCCGCGCCAATGCCCTGCGCAACGCTATGGCCGGCCGCATTCCCCGCGGAGAGCTGTTCTCACCCCAAATGTATGAGGTGATGGACCTCTGCATCGGCTGCAAAGCCTGCAAGAGTGAATGTCCTTCGGCAGTGGACATGGCGCGCATCAAAGCCGAGTACCTGGTCCACTACTATGACCGCAATGGGCTGCCCCTCTTCAACCGGCTGATGGGCCTGCTACCCACGTTGAACCGGTTACTGTTTCGATTTGGCCGGCCACTGATACCGCTTGTCAACTGGGGGATGAAATCGGCGCTCGTAAAGGCAGTTCTCGCCCGCATCGGCATCGATCCGCGCCGGAATCTGCCCGCATACGCCCGGCAGCCCCTCTCGGACTGGTTTGCCCGCCGCACCGCGGCCGCGGGGGCAAACGCCTCGAACGGGAAGAGTCGGGGCTCGGTCATTCTCTTTCATGACACTTGGGCCGAGTACAACCATCCGGAGATCGGGCAGGCCGCAGTACACGTCCTCGAGACGGCCGGCTATGACGTGCGTCTGGCCGAGGGACGCGCCTGCTGCGGACGGCCGCTCATCACTGGCGGCCAGGCCGACAAGGTGCGCGGATGGGTCGACAGAAACGTGGGACTGCTCGCTCCCTTCGCCCGCCAGGGTCTGCCAATCGTCGGCCTGGAGCCCAGCTGCATCCTCACGCTGCGGGACGAATACCTGGAGCTTGCCACCGACCGCGAAAGCGCGCAGATCGTCGCCGAACACGCGCTTACATTCGACGAATTCATCGCCCGCGAGGCTGCTGCCCCGGAGGAGAACAAGGACGGAAGCCAAGAGGGTACCGACACGCCTGGTTCCGGCTTCTCCGGAATCTGGCGCGACGAGCCGGGTACCGTCTCTCTCCACGGTCACTGTCACCAAAAAGCGCTGATCGGAAACGAGGCCAGCCTGGCGGCACTGCGCGCGGCCGGATACGCTGTGCAGGTTATCGACAGCGGCTGCTGCGGCATGGCGGGAGATTTCGGATATGGGAAGGGGCATTTCGAGGTAAGCCGTGACATCGGGGAGGAACGGCTCTTCCCGGCGGTACGCGAGTTGCCCGCAGGCTCTTTGCTCGTCGCCAGCGGTACCAGCTGCCGCGACCAGATAGAACAGTTTGCTGGGCGGGTGCCCCTGCACATGGCTCAGATACTGGCCAAAGCGCTCAAGTAGGAGCCGCCTACGCCGCGGACGCCTCCTTTGCATCTCGCCCCCAAGTGGACCGCGGCCTACGCGAGCGCCTATCGCGAAGCTGCGCCGCCAACTTCCAATCTACCAGTATTTCATCGCATCCCGGAACAGCGCCTCCAGATCGTGCGCCTTCGCCGGTCGCGGCGAGAGCTTGGTCACCCGGTGCTGCGGCAAAGTTCCCTCGACCAGCGCCGGAATATCGGCCTCCGTAAATCCGATCGCCCCCAGGCCGTTCGGCACGCCGGTCTTCTGCATCAGGCTGATAATCGCCCCCGCCAGCAGCTCGCCCGCGTCTTCTGCGGCCGCGCCCGTCGTGTCGACGCCCATGAGCCGCGCCGCCTCCAGGTGCTTCTCAGGATTTGTCGATGCCGTAAACCGAAAAACGGCCGGCGCGTTGAGAATAACCGCCATCCCGTGCGGAATGATGGGGTGATCCGGCGGGTACCCCGGCGGTCTGTAGTCCCGTACCATCCCACTGACGGGGTAGCTCATGCCGTGTGGCAGATGGACGCCCGCGTTGCCGAATCCGATGCCTGCGTAAGCCGCGGCAAGCAGCATCGCGCTGCGGGCCTCGTCATCCTCAGTGTCCTGGATCGCACGCACAATGTTCGCCGAGACCATTTCGATCGCTTTAGTCGCCCAGATGTCGCTGATTGGGTTGGCCCCCTGGTAGGCTGGCCTCAACTCGGGCGACTCGGGCGCGACGCGGCCGTCGTAGGGCAGCGCGGTCAGCGATTCCAACGCATGGCTCAAGACGTCCAGCCCCGTGGCGGCGGCGGCCATCTGCGGCAGCGTCCGCGTATTGTACGGATCGAGGACGCCGATAAGAGGCCGCAATGCCCTGTGAGCGATACCGGTCTTTAAATGCATATCCGTAAGATCGCAGATCGCGACGCCCGTTGTCTCACTGCCGGTTCCTGCCGTCGTAGGCACGGCAATATGCGGCCGCAACGCGCCGGGAACCGGGACCCCCCTGCCGATGGGAGGATTGACGTAGTCCAGAAAGTCGGCTGGGTAGGTGGCGTAGAGGTTGGCCGCCTTTGCCGTATCGATAGTCGAGCCGCCCCCTACTGAGAGATAGCCTTCAAAGTTGCCGTCGCTTGCAAACTCGATGGCGTGCAGGAAGGAAACGTCGGTCGGCTCGACGCGGACCTGATCGTAGAGGACCGCATCGATGCCCTCCGCCCGTAGGGCCGCCATCGCGACCGCCACCGGCTCGCCGTCAGCCAACCTGGGGTCGGTGACCACCATCACCCGCTTTGCGCCCAGCCTTTTCATGTCAAAACCGACTTCGCGGGTTACGCCCGGCCCGTACTTGATGCTGGACGTGTCCATCGTAAACGCGCTCTCCTTCACTCGCTCGGTTCCTTCCTCCTGCGTGGCGGAACGGGCCGGACCGCCGCTCTGGGCACGAAGCTCTGCCATACTTGAACTCTCCTTGTATAAGACCAGACTGTAATGGACTGCTTTTAGTCGACTGTATGTAGTCGACTGTTTGAGGGGGCCTTGACATCAATTTACTCCAAAGAATAACATCGCTGACCCTGCCAGCGAAAAAGGTCCGTTCCCTTTCCACATCCCGCCAGCGGAAGCGCCGCACCCTCCTCTTCCCTCCAGAGGCATGCCGTATGCCTGCCCTCTGCCGGCCATACCCACCCCTCCGCGATACCCCTCAATCTACGGTAGAGGCAGGCCTTGTGCCTGCCCTCCCAGCCCCAGCCCCGCCGCCTTTGACCACCGACCACTGCAGTGTCCAAACGCGGCGCTTGAGCCTCCGGCGTTATACGAAAATTCACACTGATATTGGGATGCATCCTCCGAAAGTGTGACAAATTTCATATACATCTGAATGCATCCAGGCTTGAGAAAATCAATTCTGAACGGGTCTCCAGAGCATCCACAGAACCTGTACAAAAGTTGTACAAGACCAACCGCGAACAACCGCATTCCCGCGCCGATTTTGCGGCCAGAATCAGCTCGAAATCCCGCTCCCGCGGCGCCTCCATTTTCGCCCTTTTTTGCCCCTTTTTCGCTCTGGTCAGGAGCCCCAAAAACAGAAATGCAACACTTTCGCTGAAAATGCAACACCTTCGCGGTCCCTTTCGGGCGCCCCGTCGCACCGCCGAAAGACCGTCCCTTCAGCCACTGAAATGATGAATTGGCGTCCCCCGCAAAAGCTGTACAAAATCCGCGAAGTCCGCGCATCCCCGCCCGCATTCGCAAGCCAAAATACACATATGTGCGCATCCCATAATGGTGGCGAACTTTCATGTATCTTAACGAACAACAACACCGCGGCCGGACCGCAATCCAATCGCCGGAAGAGGCGTCGGCAGCTCTCACTCCTCACTCCTCTTCACTCACTCCTCGCCCTTTTGGACCCTCAGGCTATCTTCGGCAATACTGGCGTTCCAGACTAGATGCGACTGCCTAGGGAAAACCCCCCAAAAAAAGCCCAAAAAGTTGCCAAAAGCTGCTAAAAGTTGACACATGGTGAAGGATTTCACTATTGACAAGTTGCGTGGAAGAATGGGATCCCCCCAATAAGGGGGCCACAAGTCCTGCCTATACATTCAGCATCTGTGGCATGATGGAAAGAGGGGTGGGGATGGAGGTGAGGACCGGACAAAGGAAATTCGTTACAAGTCGTACGCCTGGAGTTCGACCCAACATTGGGATGCAAAACCTGGCCAGCGCCGTTTGAATGTTTTTTCTGCGCAGGGTATACTTTTCGATACGAGACCGATGGCTCCCGCCGGCTTCTCCAACAACACATTTCCATTTGCGCGGGCTCCCGGATCCGCCGTAAAGCGCGACTGTCCCTTTTGCTCCAACTACATCACTCAACAGAGGAACCCGCGCCAATGCCAACGATTTCCCACGACAGCCTGAGAGAGTACGGCTCTGCCATCTTTGCCGCAGCCGGGTTTCCTGCCGACCAGGGACGGGACGTTACCGACCACCTGGTCGACTCCAATCTCGTAGGACATGATTCCCACGGAGTGATTCGCTTGCCCGGCTACATTACCGCCGTGCGAGAGGGAAATATGAAGCCGGTCGGCACACTCAAATTTGTGCGGGAGACACCGGCATCGGTTGTCATTGACGCACAGCGGATGCAGGGCATCGTCCTGGCGAAAAAGGCGATGGAAATGGCGGTCGAGCGTGCCAGAGAGCACACCTTCGGCGCAGTTGCCGTGCACCGGTCCACCCACATTGGCCGCCTGGGAGCGTTTCCACCCATTGCAGCGGAACAGGACTGTATCGGCCTGCTCCTGCTCAACGGCGGCGGACCCTTCACCGCGCCCTTCGGCGGCACGGGCCGGCGTTTGCCGCCCAATCCCCTCGCCTTCAGCGCGCCGCGGGCCCGCGGCGCCCCTCTGATGCTGGACATGACCACGAGCATGGTGGCCGGGGGTAAAGTGGATGTGCAGCGGGCGCGCGGGCTGCCCGTGCCGGACGACTGGCTCATTGACGAAGAGGGCAACGCCGTATTGGACCCCAACGTCTTTATGGATGGCGGAGCCGCGATGTTGCCTGTTGGCGGCTCGGTTGGCCACAAAGGTTACGGGCTGGGTATGATGGTCGACGCCATTGCCGGTGGACTGTCCTGGGCCGGTTGCAGCGCCGACCCGCCCACCCGCGGCGCATCCGGCTGGCTCGCTCTCGCCATAAAAATCGAGAGCTTCATCGATCCCGACGAATACAAGCAGGAAGTGGAAAAGCTGGTTGAATGGGTCTGGTCCTCGCCCAAGATGCCAGGCGTGAAGAGGATCTACTACCCCGGTGAAATCGAAGAAGAACGACGTCAGCATCGTCTTGAACACGGGATTCCAATTGAAGACAGCACCTGGACCCGTATAGTCGAAAGTGGAGAGGCCGTAAATGTCTCTCCGCCGGAAGGACTACAGTAGACAACCACCGCGCGCGCCCGCGCGAACGCTTCTTCACAGATTCCGAAAGGGTGAACCATGTCTAAATACGAGAAACTGTTTCGCTCACCTTACTCAGTACCGAACGGTCTTCAAATGACCGGTGACGGTCTCTGGATCGTCGACCAGATCACAGACCGCGTGATGCTGGTTGAGCGTAACGGCGAGCTGGACTACTACGGCGTGCCCAAAATGATTCGTGAAATCCCCAGCGACTCCTCCAACACCAGCGGGATGGCCTGGGGCGAAGATAGTCTTTGGCTGGCTGCCAATGGCTCTGCAGACAAGTGGCGGCCGCAACGGGCGCATGACGCCGGCAAATCGGCTGGTGAGGTGCTGCGCGTCGATCCCGAAACCGGCAAGACGATCTCGCGCCATCCCCTGCCCAACGGCGGCGGCACCCATGGCATCGAATATGACAACCATGAACCGGGACACCTCTGGCTAACGACCCTGAAGGATCAGACGCTCACCAAGATGCGTGTCAGTGACTGGTCGGTTCGGCATGTCATCCCTCTGCCTTATACGAGGGCCCATGGCGTCGTGCGTGAGGAGGAAGGCCTCTGGGTTGTCCACACCGGCCACCGCGTCATCGTAAAATTGAGCCTGACCGACGGCTCCGAGCTGGATCGAATCACCGTGCCCGACTCGGAACCGGAGCCGCACGGCCTCAGCGCCGACCCCGACAGCCGCTTCCTCTACTGTGACGCTTCGTCAGGATCTGTGGTCGCCATCTCGGAGTCTTAACGCAATGCCGTTCTCCTGCCTCCCCGCCTCCCTCTACCCTGAAATCAGCAGTGGCGAGCGCACGCTGGCCGGCTGGTTCCGCTTGGCCGCCGAAATTGGTCTGGACGGGGCCGACATCAGCGTGGCCCACCTGGACTCTCTGGAAAGCACGTATCTGAACGGTCTGCGGAGGCAGGCGCAGGACGCGGGCGTAGTGATTGCAGGCATGGTGACCTACACCGACTTTACCCACCCGGATCCGGCCGTGAGGCTACAACACCGGCAGGAGCTCCGCAACTACATCGATGCGGCAGCGCAGCTGGGCGTAAGCTTTCTGCGCGTCACCGCTGGACAGAATCACCCGGGGGTAGAACGGCAGGACGGCGTTTCCTGGGCAGCAGAGGGCCTGTCGGCATGGGTGGAGGAAGCAAAGGCCGCAGGCGTTACCCTCGTCTATGAGAACCATGCCATCGGCTATGTCTGGACCTATTTCGACTTCTCGCAGACAGCCTCTGTCTTTCTCGAAATCTGCGACAGGACCGCCGGCAGCGGTTTGCAGCTCCTCTTCGACACGGCCAATCTCCTGGCCGTCGACGACGACCCACTTGAAGTGTTGGACGCCGTCATGCCGCGCGTCGCCGCAGTCCATGTCAGCGACATCAGGCAGAAGGGCTCCTTCGAGCCCGTTCTCATTGGCAGCGGCGTTACGCCCCTGGAAGCGATCTTCGAACGCCTGCGCCATGCCGGTTTCGACGGTTGGATCTCTGTCGAAGAGGCCAGCAAGACCGGCGAAGAAGGTTTCCGCAAGGCCATCCCGAAAGCCCGGGAACTTTGGCTGAACTGAAGACCACACTCCGATATAACGCTTATGTCCCAAAAACGACCCAAAGTGCTGCTGGCCTTCAACGACGACATCCGTTACAACCATGTGGATTCGCAGGACTTGACCCGGCTGGAAACGTTCGCCGACTGGGACTGGTTCTCCTGCGAAGGGGGCGGCATTTACGACACCAATACCGACCCGCAGGCCGCACTCGATTTCTCGAAGACCCTTCCCGGCCATGACGCGCTGGTCGTCTGCCTCGGTGCGCCGACCGTGACCGCGGACATGCTGGACGCCGCTCCCACCCTCAAAATAATCGGCGAAATGGAGGGCGATCGTTTCGCCAGCCGCATCGATCTTGACGCGGCCTGGGCGCGCGGCATCCGCACCGTCGATACCACCAACGCCTCCTCCTATCCGGTCTCCGAATGGGCGCTGGCCATGATTCTCGTCTGCCTCAAAAACGGCGGCGGACACTTTCGCCGGATGATCGCCGGCCAGACTAGGTTCGACCGCTCTCTTGCGGACGGTATGCAGGGCGTTCTGTGGGGCCGCAGGGTCGGCCTGATCGGCTGCGGACACATGGGCCGGCGCCTCATGAAATTCCTGCGCGCCTTCGAGACCGAAATTTGGGTCCACGACCCCTATTTGCCTCAGGAGCTTCCCGAGGCCCTGGGCTTTCTGCAGACAAGCCTGGAAAACGTCCTTTCCTGCGATGTTGTCGTCTGCCTGGTTCCTCACACCCCCAGGACAGAAGGAATGCTGGGAAAGGAGGAGCTGGCCCGCTTGCGCCCCGGCGCCGTCTTCGTCAGCGTCTCCCGCGGCAAAGTGACAGACTCGGCCGCGCTTATCGAAAGGCTGAAACAGGGCGATATCGTCGCCGGCCTCGACGTATTCGACCCGGAACCGGTGCCGCCCGACAGCGAAATCCTCCAGCTGCCCAACGTCTTCCTCAGCCCCCACATCGGAGCTTTCGGAGGGCCGGCAGGGTCGCTGGGCTTCTTTTCGCTCATGGTGGATGAACTATATCGCTTCTTCCATGGACACGAGACCCAGTTCGACCTTACCCCGCGAGCGCAGGCGAACCGCACGGGCGCGAATCCGTAAGAGGATCGGACAGTAAAGGAAGTAGTAGAAGGAAGTCTGATTCTGGTCGCATTAAGAAGAAAGGGGTAGGAATAAGCCTTGCCCGGAGTTGACTGCCTTCTAGTTCAAGCGGAGATATCGAGGAAAGCAATGAATTTGGAACTCGCAGGTCAGGTCGCCGTCGTGGTAGGCGGCGCAAACGGAATGGGCCGCATGATCGCCAAGACCTTCGCTGACGAAGGCGCCGGCGTAGCGCTGCTCGATCGCGATCCGGTCGTGGACGAAGTAGCGCAGGAAGCCGCCTCTCATGGCGTCGATACATTTTCGGAGCAGGTCGACGTCACCGATTTTGCCGCGTTGCAGGCAGCCGCGACGCGCGTCGAAAAGGAGCTCGGACCGGTACGCCACGTTGTCTTCACTGTCGGCATCGATTCGGGCAAAGGCGGCTTCCCGTTTTGGAACCTGGAGCCCTCCGACTGGCCCCGCGTCCACGAAGTGAATGTGCTCGGCGCCGTAAACACCGCCCATGCCTTCTATGAACCAATGATCGCAAGGCGGCAGGGCACCTTCCTCTTCTTCTCTTCTGTATCAGGCCAGATAGGCTCGCAGACCGATCCCCCTTATAGCGTCTCCAAGGCCGCGGTGCTGAGCTTCATGCAGATTGCCGCCAAGGATTTTGCCGCCTACAATATACGTGCCAACGCAATCTGCCCTGGAATGGTCGACACGCCGCTCCAAAGGCGGATCCACAAGTTTTCGACTGCCGATATGCCGGAGGACGAGAGACCCACCTACGAAGAATGGTGTACCGAAAAGATCGGCCGCTTAGCCGTTCTGGGCCGCCTTGTTTCCCAGGAGGAAATCGCCTCCACCGTCGTCTTCCTGGCCTCTGAACACGCCCGCAATATCACTGGCCAGGCCATTAACGTTGATAGTGGCTGGGTCATGCACTGGTAAGAATCCGGTCTAACCATGGGGTGACGCTATGAGTGAAACGAACGATACCAAACCGAGCGTAAATGAATTGGACGCCGAACATTGGCTCCAGGCCTATGAGCAGATGGTCAAGATTCGCACTTTCGAGGAAACCGCCAACGAGCTCTACACCAGCGCGCGCATGCCGGGCATTACGCACCTCTACATCGGCGAGGAAGCAATCGCCGTCGGAATCTGCGAAGCCCTGCGCCAGGACGACTACATCACCAGCACGCACCGCGGCCACGGCCACTGCCTGGCCAAGGGCGCAGCGCTGGACAAAATGTTCGCAGAGCTTTTGGGCAAGGAAGCCGGCTACTGCCGCGGCAAAGGCGGCTCGATGCACATCGCCGATCAGGAAACCGGCAACCTGGGCGCCAATGGCATCGTCGGCGGCAGCGCAGGCATCGCGACCGGCGCAGGCATGTCTATTAAGCTGCGGGGAACCGATCAGGTTTCGGTCTGTTTCTTTGGCGACGGCGCATTGGGGCAGGGTCTGTTGTACGAGTCGATGAATATGGCCCAGCTCTGGAAGCTGCCTGTAATCTATGTCTGCGAAAACAACCAGTATGGCGAGTATACGCACAACTCCAAGGCCGCAGCCGGCTCCATGGTCGGTCGGGCCTCGGGCTTCGGCGTCCATGCGCAGGCTATCGACGGCCAGGACATCCGCACGGTGCATGCCACCGCCCGCCTTGTCATCGACCGGGCGCGCAAAGGAGGCGGTCCGGCCTTCCTCGTCTGCAACACCTATCGATTCCGCGGGCATCATGTCGGCGATATCGACCGCCCCTACCGTACTCGCGAAGAGGAAGAGGAATGGGCCAAGCGGGACCCGCTGACTCTTCTCGAGGACTGGCTGTTGAAGAGTAAGCAGGCGGAAGAGCATGTCCTGGAGCGAATCCAGCAGGAAGTAAAGACAGCCGTTGACGACGCGGTTGCTTTCGCCGAAGAGGCGTCGTTCCCCAGTGAAAGCGAGGTGGACCGTCATGTCTACGCTTGAGAACGGAATCCATTGCAGCCCGGCCATTCACGCGCCGGGAGAACGTCAGATAACGTTCGGCCAGGCTATACGTGAAGCTATTGCTGAAGAGATGGCTCGCGATGAGCGCGTTTTTGTAATTGGCGAGGACGTCGCTGCAGCCGGCTCGGTTTTCAAAGTGCTTGTCGGTCTGCTGGATGAGTTCGGCCCTGAGCGCGTCATCGACTCCCCCATTTCGGAGGCAGGTATCGCAGGCATCGGCGTGGGCGCGGCTATCACGGGAATGCGGCCCATTGTGGACATCATGTTTGGCGACTTCACCACCCTGGTGATGGACCAATTGGTCAACCAAGCAGCCAAGACCCACTACATGTCCGGCGGTAAACTGACAGTGCCCATGGTCCTGCGGACGACCCTGGGGGCCAGCCGCCGCTCTGCCGCCCAGCATAGCCAGTCTCTGCATGCCCTCTTCAGTCACATCCCCGGTCTGAAGGTAGCCCTGCCCGCAACGCCGTTCGACGCCAAAGGGTTGATGAAAAGTGCCATCCGCGACGAAAATCCCGTCGTTATCTTCGAAGATAAAATGCTCTATCAGGAACAGGGACCGGTACCCGAAGAGGAGTATACTCTTCCCTTGGGTCAGGCTGACGTAAAGCGTTCCGGTGACGACATCACCATCGTCGCCACCAGCTCAATGGTGTACGTAGCCCTGGAAGCAGTCGACAAACTGGCTTCGATCGGTATCAGTGCCGAGCTTATCGATCCCCGCACGACGACCCCGCTTGACGCGGATACGCTGGTCCAGTCCGCCCGCAAGACCAGTCGGGCGCTCGTACTGGATGAGGGCTACCGGCAGTATGGCGTCACAGGTGAAATTGCATCAGTCATTGCCGACGGCGCATTCTACTATCTCGATGCTCCGGTTAAGCGCATTGGAGCGATGAACGTACCTGTTCCGTTTTCTCCGGCGATGGAAGACCTGACGATCCCGAACGCTGACTACGTAGTCGAGACGGTCAAGTCCCTGTGCGGTTGAGATTGCCCGCCCTTCCGGACTATTGACCTGAGTACGCCCAAATAGGGGGACTGCATGCCCAAAGAAGTGATAATGCCGGCTCTTGGGATGGCCCAGGACGTGGGCGTCTTGCTGCGTTGGCTTAAAAGTGAAGGCGAGATGGTCACGGCTGGCGAGCCTCTGATGGAGGTGGCAACCGATAAGGTGGACGTGCAGGTGGAAGCGCCCGCCTCCGGCCTCCTAACCGCAGTGACCGCACAGGAAGGCGATGAGGTCCCCGTTGGCCAGGTGATCGGGCTGATCGCAGCTGAGGGGGAGGAGATTCCTGCAGCCCCCGCTCCGCCCGTAGCGGCTGAACCAAAGGAGACGCCCGCAGCCGAGAATGGAGGAGCAGCCCCACTCCCCTTCAGCCCCGTCGCGGCGCGTATTGCCGCGCAACACGGCGTCGATCTGGCAGACGTCCAGGGTACAGGCGGCCGCATTTCCAAGGAAGACGTGGAGGCCCACATCCGCTCCACCAGCTCCGGCTCTCGCGTCCTTGCCTCGCCTAAGGCGCGCCGGCTGGCGCGCGAAAGGGGCTTGGATCTCGCAGCGCTTGCCGGTAGCGGTCCGGAAGGGGCCGTGCTCGCCGCCGACGTTCCCCTGTCAGCGCAGCCGGCTCCGGAAGCGCCCGCGCCTGTCGTGCATACTCCTGCAGCGGTCGAACCCGAAACGCAGCCCGTTTCTCGTATGTGGCAGGTTATGGCCGAACGCCTGACTGGCAGTTGGACCAGCGTGCCCCACTTCTATCTGGTGCGCGAAGTAAGCGCCAGCCAGTTGATCCACTGGCGGGAAATCCTCGCCTCCGGCGCCTCTGACGGGGCCAGGATCACATACACGGACCTGCTCACCAAGCTGGCCGCGCTCTCACTGGCCCGCTTTCCTGGCCTCAACTCCTATTGGGATGACGGCAATATCGTCACCAATCCTGAGATCAACGTCGGACTGGCCATCGCTGTCGAAGAAGGGCTGCTCGTACCCGTGGTTCACAGCGCAGACCGCCTGCGCGTCGAAGAGATCGCCGCCCGCAGGGCCGACCTGGTGGCACGCGCAGGGAGCGGAGGACTGACGCCCAACGACTTCGCTGGCGGTACATTTACCATCAGTAATCTGGGCATGTTTGGTGTGGATGCATTCAATGCAATTGTTAACCCGCCCCAGGCCGCGATCCTGGCGGTGGGCCGTATCGCCGATCGCGTCGTGGCCGTGGATGGGCAGCCCGCCGTGCGCCCGATGATGACCCTGACCCTCTCCTGCGATCACCGCGCCGTCGACGGCGTCCGCGCCGCACAGTTTCTGGATTCCTTGGCCGGAATGATCGAAGAGCCCCTCCGGGCGCTTTAGAGCTGCTTTGCCAATGACACTATCCCTTACTTCAGAGCGAGGAAACTGAATGCCGCGCATAAACAGAGCGATCGAGTTGTTGGAGGCTGGCCAGCCAATCTACTACACCGGCGTCCGCGGTGGACTGACCTACGAAAATGGCATCGCCCACCGAGACACCTGGGCCGACTATCTGATGGTCGAGTTTGAGCATGGCGCCTTCAACCCTGTAGGGCTGGGTGAGTTCATGCAGGGGTTGGCCAATGCGGGCACGACGCGCAGCGGGCACAGGACCCCCGCGGTCATCTGCACGCTGCCTACCGACGGGACCGACGAAAACGTGATGCGAGCCAACGCCTGGATGGTCAAACAGGTCTTGGCGCGCGGCGTTCACGGGATACTGCTCTGTCATGCGGAGACGCCCGGCGCGGTCCGCGTCTTCGTCGAGTCCTCCCGCTATCCCGTCCACGCAATCGGCCTCTCCGACGGCCCCAACGGGCTGACCCAGGGGCGAAGGGGCGCAGGAGGACAGTCCTACGCCGCCGCCATCTGGGGCGTGTCGCCCCAGGAATACGTTCGGCGGGCGGACGTCTGGCCGCTGAATCCCGAAGGCGAAATCATGCTCGGTCTCAAGATCGAAAACCGCCGCGCCTTGGCGAACGCTGAAGCCAGCGCGGCCGTGCCCGGCATCGCTTTCGCCGAGTGGGGCCCCGGTGATATGGGCATGAGCCTCGGCCATCCTGACGCCCACGACCCGCCCTATCCGACAGAAATGAGCGCGGCCCGTGCCCGCGTGAAGTCGGCCTGCGACGCGGCCGGCGTCTTCTTCCTCAACGGAGTGCGTCCTCATGATGTCGCGGAACGCATCGATGAAGGCGTGATGGTCGGCTCGGCAACCGAGGAGGCGGCCCGCATCGGTAGGGAGTATTCCAAGCGCCAGATGCCGTGGTAGAATGAATGTTGGTCTCCAGTCCCTGAAGACTGGACCGTTTTTCGCCATCGCTAGCCATGTAACCGAGGACAAGGACGTTAAGTCGCAATGCATAAACAGCAAAGAGAGCGGACGACCCGGATGCTTGACGAAGCCGGTGTCGAACTGGCGCTCTTCTCCGATATCGACAGTGTTCGCTGGCTGACAGGCCTGAGTCTGTCCCCGCCCGCCTTGCTTATCTTCGACCGCGGCAACTTCACGCTGCTGGCCGATGAAGGATATGGCGAAGCCTCTGTTTTTGGCGGCGAAACCGGTTGCTCGTACGTTCCGATTGTCGGCTATACGATTCAACAGCCGATCGACGCTCCTGCCCGGCTGGCGGAAGCATTGCGGGAGGTTGTCGCGGGCATCAATGGGCTTTCCGGTCAGGTTGGTGTTGAGGAAAAAAGCCTTGCGCTGGGCCTGTGGCAAGCGCTCCGCGAGGCGTTTCCATGCAGCGAACATCGCTCGCTTGAAGGCTGGTTGTTGCCGTTGCGCGCAGTGAAAACCGAGGAGGAATTGGCCCGCATCCGCGAGGGCTTCCGCCTTACAACAATCGGTCACGAAGCCGGCCGCAAAGCCGTGCGTCTGGGCCAGCGCGAGATCGACGTTTGGACCGAAGTGCAGACGGCTGTGGAGCGTGAGGCAGGCAAGTGGATGCAGATGGGCAATGATTGCATCGTCGGCCATCGACCGGCGAACATGAGCGCCGCGCCCCTGGACTTTGAAATCATTGCCAACGATGCCTTCATTCTCGACCTGAGCGTCGTGGTTGACGGCTACTGGACCGACAGCTGCGCTACCTACTATGCCGATCAGCCAACGGCCCAGCAAATTGAACTGCACAACTTCGTTGAGGAAGCCCTTGCCTACGCCGTCTCTCTGATCCGGCCGGGCGAGGTCGCCAGAGAAGTGGACGAAAAAGTACGCAGCTTTATGGCTGCTGGCGGTTACGACGTCTATCCTCACCACACCGGCCACGGAATCGGACTGACCGGCCACGAAGCGCCCCGAATCGTCCCCTACAATCAGGAGCAGTTCCAGGAAGGCAACGTGATTATGCTGGAGCCGGGAATCTATATCCCGGGCGTTACCGCCGTTCGCTTGGAAGACGCCTTCCTTGTCACCGCAGACGGGGCCGAACCCCTTAGCCATCACGACAAGAGTCTGCCGTAACGGTTGATACTTCACTGGAACCCCTTAGTCCCCGGTCCGGCAACTCACGAGACCCCATCGTGAGACGCAGTTGAGCCAGAAGGAAGTCCGGCGACCCAGGACCTTCTATTCTGGTCTCGCCTCGTCGTTTTTTTCCGACCCTCCGGTAACGTCTCCGGCGATTCCGATTCTTCGGACGGAGGCCCTTTCTCTCAGACCTGTTCATCCGGCTTCCAGGTAAACCCTACGGCCGGGTCATGGAGAGGAAGACTGTCGAGAGCAAGAGATGCCTGATAGGATTTCAGCTGGTCAATCTTCTCACAACGTGACAAAGTATCAGAGGAATGATTGGAAGTTCGTTCCTCTGGTTGCTGTGGCAATCGCAATTGCCCTGACCGTTGTTGTCGTTCAGATGCGTCTCTATCGACTCTCAGACGTCCCACATGGCATCATCAACGATGAAGGGGCAAACGGCGTGGACGCCCTGCAGGTCTTGCAGGGGCGGCACAATGTATTCTTTGCCGAAAAGGCAAGCGGCCGCGAGGCCCTGGCAATCTACGCTACCGCGCTCGCCACGCACTTTCTAGGTCCTTCGCTGCTCGCCTTTCATCTGCCGCCGGCTTTGGCCAGCGCTGGGGCCGTCTTTGCCGTTTTCTGGCTGGGCCTGCTCCTGTTTGGGAGAGACGAACAGAGCGGGAAGCCCAGGCCCTGGCGGGGACTTACTGTGGCTGGAATTGGGGCAGGTCTGATGGCGGCTTCCATAGGCCAGACGTTCCTTGCACGCGGCGGGTTCAGAGCAAATTTTCTGCCCCTGATTCTGACGCTTAGTCTGGCGCTGCTCTGGCGGTCGTGGGGCCATTCAGGCAATCGCAAAGCGTCATGGTGGGGTCTGGCTCTGGCTGGGGCAAGCGCGGGCCTGCTCCTGTACACCTACATTCCGGCCCGTATGGCGCCTTTCCTGTACCTCCTCTTTGGGCTCAGTTTCCTGATTCCCTTCGGATCTGTCGCCAGGGCAAGAGTAGTGACCGAGTGGCCCAAGGCTGGCGTTTTCGCCGCCGCCGCCGGCCTGGTGGCAGCGCCGATTCTAACGTATTTCATCCTCCATCCCGAAGAATTCTTCTTTCGCAGCAGGGAAATCTCACTCTCACTGGATAATCACCGGACACAATTGGGGGCGTTCCTGAACAACGTGGTGGACTATCTTCTGATCTTCGGCGCTGTGGGAGATCGGAATGAAGAGTACAACTTCGCAGGAAAGCCTCTGCTTAGTCTGTGGGAGGCTCTTTTCTTTTGGGCCGGCGTTGGTTTGTCCCTGTGGGGCTGGCGAAGACGACCTGCCTTTCGACTGCTTCTGATCTGGCTGGTTGTCATGCTGCTTCCGGCAATGTTGGCCTACAACAGAGGCAACGGGCCAAACTCTTTGCGTATAATCGGTGCCGCCCCGGCCGCTTACCTCCTGGTGGGCGTCGGCATATGGGAAACGTTTCGCCTCTTGAAGGGGCGTATCTCTTTCAACAACGCGACCGCCGCTGCTGCCGTGGGTCTTCTCGTCACCGGTTTCATTCTGGTACAAGGCATGTTCGCCTATCGTACCTATTTTCACGAGTGGGTGGGAACGCCTCAGTATTTCGCCGCAGCAGACGCGGAAATGGCAGAGGCAGCCCAGATACTGAACCAGCAGCCGCCTGATGCAGAGTCGGTCTACCTGATTCCCTATCACCTGTCGAATGGCCATTACGGCTTCGACTACCTCTACCATGGTGAGGCGCCTGCACACGTCATTCATTCCACCATGACGCATCTCCCTCAGACAATCGAATCCATCCTCGCATCCAACGAAGTGGTATCCAGCGTGAAGGTTGTGGACTGGAACGACGAGCTGGGATGGATAGGCGGAGGTGAAGAATACACTGTTGCTCTCCTGGAGAAATACGGCACATATCTTGGAAGCAAACAACACACCTACTTTCAGGTTCACACCTTCTCCGACATCGCTCTCGATAATTCGTGGACTTTCTATGAAAGTTTGGGGCCGCCGTCTGTCGACTATGACGGGGGCATTTCTCTTTTGGGAATCGCCCTAGGCCAGGGGGACACGCAACTTTCCACGCAGCAACAGATCAATCTGGGACCGGAACGCACTTTCTGGATCGCCAAGAAGTGGCAGACTGCCCCCGGCTTAGGTACTGAATTCGCCGTATCGCTCCGTCTGCACGATTCCGAAGGTGGCGGCGTCTACCAGAGGGACATTGTCCTTCTTAACCCGAACCACTCACGCACAAATGATTGGTCCCCGGAGCAGCCGGTCGAAACGCTCTACCACATGGAAATTCCGCGGGATCTCAAGCCCGGCGAATACGAGCTACGCCTGATCGTCTATGACTATGAGACATTGCAACCAACGGTTGAACTCGGCGTCTGGAAGCCTGAGGCTGTCCTGGGGTTTCTGCAGGTAGAATGAAGAGAACATTGCTACAGTGTCTCGGTCTCCCGGTTAGAGTCCCATACAGGAAGATTCAACTTGACGCTTCACGCGAAAAACCCGCCAAACGCGAAATGAAGGCGACGGTCCAACATGACCGCATAGTGGTCCTGTGTCTGGCGGTGTCCTCCTCTGTACTGATCCTCTGGTTGACAAATGCTTGGCCCTCTTCAACCCACGACGGACTGATTCACATGCACCGGATTCGTGCGTTAGCAGATGCGCTGCGCGCAGGCGTGCTCTATCCACGCTGGTTTCCAGATTACAATTTCGGGTATGGCTACCCTCTCCTCAACTATTACCCTCCTTTATTCTATTATCCCTCTGCTCTCCTGAATCTAGCTGGGCTGGACATGGTGCTGAGCGTACGTCTACCCATAGTGCTCGGATTTACACTCTCGGCATGGTGGATGTTTCGCCTCGCGCGCCTGTTTTTCTCGGTTTGGCCAGCCGCCCTCTGCGTTATCTGCTATCAGTTTCATCCCTATCGCATGATAGATCTTTTCGAAAGGGGCGCATTTCCTGAACTCACTGCATTTATTTGGCTGCCTCTGATTGCACTGTACGGCATTCAAGCCGTGGCGGCGCGCCCGCAGCGAAATGTTGCACGCAGGGCTGAACCAGAATGCCTTGAGCGGGGATGGCGTCCATTCTACACACCGTTGGCTAAAGCTGGTATTGCCTTTGCCTGTCTCATTCTGACACATACCTTGACAGCGCTTATGACGGTAATTGTCTTCGCAATCGTGCTTACCATCTTAGGCCTCCTTCAGCATCGCGCAGGGATAGTCCCGCTAATCTCTACTGGATTCACTGTGACCGCGCTTGCAGTTGTGGGGATTCTCCTGACATCCTGGTTCACCATTCCAGTCCTGTTTGAATTGAATTGGGTGCTAGTTGGCAAGGGGCATTCTCTCGGCACATGGATGGACCACATGGCAGGGTGGAGAGATCTCTTCGAGCCTTTTCTCATCTATTCCTACAGATACTCTGACCAACCTACGTTTTTCCTGCCCATTTATTCCATTCCAATCGGCATTGCTGCAATGTATGTTGCGCTGGCCGCAAAAGAGGGGGAACTTCGTCTCTTCACTCTTGTTACATTGTTATCAACGATTCTGGTAGCTTGGCTGACCACGTCATCTAGTTTCTTCCTGTGGGAAAGCGCCGAATTTATATTAGAAAAACTACAGTTCCCTTGGCGCTGGCAGCTGTTCGTTGCTTTTGGCACGCCGTTGCT
Organism: Caldilineaceae bacterium; assembly: GCA_965208965.1. Classification (GTDB taxonomy): domain Bacteria; phylum Chloroflexota; class Anaerolineae; order Caldilineales; family Caldilineaceae; genus Bin5. The sequence continues at coordinate 5,200,607 of OZ242384.1, read as the reverse complement.
CTTGGCAGCTTGCTTAGAGTACCCAATTAGAACGCGAGGCATGTCGGCGAGCACAGCTCATATTGTCTTCACCATTCTTGCAACGTTCATATCGATCTATTCAATTGTTGGATTGGACTATCCAACCGGCAACGGCTCGCGTGAACAGGAGCTTTCGGCCCAATCTCTGCGCTACGTGAACGCCCAACACTGGCAATTTGATGAGCAAGGGAAAAGGATGGGATTCTGGCATCGGCAGTTCTTGCCTGTCTGGTTCGTAGCCGATGGTCGTCATCTTGGCGGGCTTCTGTGGGAACAGGCGCCGATGTCAGAGTCTAATGAATCTCTAGCCGTTGAGCCGGTTCAAACGGGCCTCCTACACCATGAATTCCAGGTCACAACACAAAAGGCCTTGCGTCTGCTGATACACCAATTCTACTTCCCTTCCTGGCGGGTCTGGCTCGACGGAATACAGGCGAAAGTTGAGCCAGCCGGCCAACTATCTCTCGCAAGCGTTGAAGTCCCGCCCGGCACATACGACGTTGTGTTTTCATGGAGCCCTTCACCTTCGGTATGGTTTGGCCGACTACTAACGAGTGTAGGTTGGTTAGTGGTATTTGCGATGCTGTATGTTGAATCCAAAGGGCCGGTGACAAGAAGATCGGGAGGAAGAACCATCCTTCTTTCCTGCCGGCGGTACTGGCTCCTGGGTGGATGGCTTGCAGTCGGCGTGGCAATCGCCACGGTGGCTTCAGGAATTGCCGACCGCACTTGGGAGGTCTCACCAATTGGTGCCGATTACGGAAACATCCGACTGGAGGGCGTGCGACTCCCAGTGCCCGCTCGCGCCGGCGAAGTGGCGCAGATTCAACTTACGTGGGCCGTGAAAACTGCAGGGGTTCCAGTAAGCGCATTTGTTCATTTGGTCGACGAGAGAGGGATGGGAGTCTCGCAACATGATGGCCCCCCAGGAGGACAATACACGCCCTATCCTCGCTGGGTGCCTGGACTGGTTTTGAATTCGACACATTACATTACGGTCCCGGAAACGCTGTCCCCGGGAACGTATCGGCTCGTCGCCGGCCTCTACTTTCCTGATATATCCCACGAACCGCTCATGCCCGTGAATGGCAGCAATGCTCGCCTGGAAATCGGAACGCTTGAAGTGCTGCCGAAGTGAAAAACACCGACGGGTGAGGTATACACGCGTATACAGCACAGCGACGAAAGATAGTGACGGGAAGTCCGAAAAGAGAGAATGTCTGAATTTCCATCTTCTGGACCCAATTCGAATAGATTTGCCCAAATGTCAGGAGATAAGCGCTTTCGCCTTACACTGGCAACTGTAGGGATCCTCTTCTTTCTTACGCTGGCCGTTGTCATTCTTCGCTTTCATCGCCTAAGCGAACTTCCGCCCGGACTTTACTTTGATGCAGGGGCAAACGGGTTGGATGCACTCCAAGTCTTGCAAGGTGAACACAGAATTTTTTTTCCTGATAAGAGCAATGGGCGGGAGTGGCTGGGAATCTATTTGGTTGCATTGGCCGTCTCCATCTTTGGACGAACGGAACTGGCTGTTCGACTGCCGACGGCAGTGTGCAGCGCAGGCACGGTCTTTGCCGTCTTTTGGCTGGGACGACTGCTCTTTGGCCACGACGATGAGGCTAGTCGGGCCACCCCATGGCGCGGGCTGTTGGTTGGCGGGGCTGCAGCTGGCTTCCTGACCGTCTCCCTCTCCCAGACCGTGCTGGGCCGCACTGCGTTCAGAATTCAACTCTTGCCACACTCCTGTTGACTCTTGGCTTGGCACTGCTCTGGTGGGCGTGGAATCATCGGGTCCGTCACACTGGAGCCTGGTGGCAGGTCGCGCTGGCAGGCGCATGTACTGGTCTGGTCGCGTACAGCTATACTCCGGCCAGGTTCACGCCCTTTCTGTTCATTTTCTTTGGCTTGACCCTTGCAATGTCGATTCGGAGCCGTTACCTTGCAGCTTCGCCAAGCAAGAAGGGCCTGGGCCATTCTCTGTCCTTTATCCACGCATCTCACCTGCGAAAAGAGTTGAAGTGGGTAGCAGCCTTTGTGTGCCCGGCCGTCCTGGTTGCAGCACCCCTTTTTATCTATTTCGTTCTGCATCCTGAACACTTGCTCATGCGCGCCAGCCAACTCTGGTTATTCGATCCAAGTCGGAGTCAGGGAACTCCTTTGGAAACATTCTGGGGAAACGTGTGGGGATATCTGCTGAACTTCGGATTCCGCGGTGACCAGAACTGGCGACACAATTACGCCGGCCGCCCAATGCTGCATCCATGGGAGATGTGCCTCTTTGGGCTTGGCGTAGCGATGTCCGTATGGCGCTGGCAGCAGCGTCCTTCGCATCGACTGCTACTGATCTGGCTTGGCGTACTTACTCTGCCGGCAACCTTGGCTGTAGACCACATCCCTTCACCCAATACTGTACGCATCATAGGGGCATTGCCGTCTGTTTATCTACTCATAAGTGTCGGACTTTGGGAAGCGTTTCGATTCTTGAGGGATCGATTTTTCCCGGACAATGAGGTAAAAGGGGCGATTTCCGCCACGGCCCTGGTCAGTTGCCTTGTCTTGGTTCAGGGTCTGTTTACGTTTCGTGCTTATTTCCAAGAGTGGGCGGCCGCACCCGAACTAAACGAGGCATACGAGTCAATCTGGACAGATCTGGCCCATGGCTTGAACGAACAACAGTCCACAACCGATGCCGTCTATCTGATCGGGGTGATTTCTGACTATGCATGGCACCACGAAGCCAGCATGCACCACAGTTTTGAATTCCTATATACAGGTGACGCGCCAATCCGCATTATTCAGGCGACTACAACGCACAATCTGGCGCCGAAGATCGAATCTGCGCTTGCCGCGCTGGAGCAGGTTTCCACGGTTCACTATGTGGACTGGGACAACAGTCTCGTTGGAGGAAATGCCCACTCCGACCGGCAAGTCACCATTATTCTCGAAAAGTATGGGCGCTGGCTGAAGAGCGAAAGCCATGACGGCTTTCAGATCCACAGCTACACGGATATTGAACAGGATCGCCCCTGGACATATTATGAACATCAGGTTCCTCTGACAGTTCACTACGATGGCGGCATTTCCTTGCATGGGTTTGCGCTTGGACAAGGCACAGAGCAGTTTTCCTTGAATCAAGAGTTACATTTAGACCAAGATCGCGCCTGGTGGGTTGCAATGAATTGGACGATCGCCCCCGATCTGGAAGTCATCTATTCAATCTCGCTGCGCCTGCACGATTCTGAGGGCAGTGTGGTTTATCAATATGATGCTGTCCTCGAAAACTCGAAAGCTCTTGCCACGTACAACTGGCAGGCAGACGAACCGGTCGATACGCTTCACTTTCTTGAATTCCCTTCAGAACTCCCACCCGGCGACTATGAGTTGCGCTTGGTCGTCTACGACTTTGAAACGTTGAAACCCGCAGTCGAACTCGGCGTCTGGGAGCCCGAGACAGTCCTGACCAGCCTGCAGCTATCGGATGGCCGGTAAAAGGGGGTACCACTTCTGCGATACGACCACGGCTCGGACCGCTGGCTGACGAAGGCATAATATGGCAGTAATGCCAAGAGATCGTATTGAATATTATTGACATCGAAAGCGCTGAGGACATAAAGAGTTAACCGGATGGCAGGCGACAAACACCTTCACCTGACACTTCTAACCATAGGGGCCCTGATCCTTCTTGCACTTTTGGTCCTGACGATGCGCCTGCATCGCCTATCGGAACTTCCTCCCGGCTTGCATCATGATGAAGGAACGCATGGTGTGAATGCCTTGCAGGTGTTGCAAGGAGAGCATGCCCCGTTTTTTCCCGAGAATAACGGCCGCGAGGGCATGATCGTTTATGCGATTGCCCTTGCGACCTCCTTCCTGGGAAGGACAGTACTGGCAGTGCGTCTGCCGACTGCACTCATCAGCGCGGGCACCGTGTTTGTTCTTTTCTGGCTGGGCTGGATACTCTTCGGGCGGGATGAACACAGCCGCAGGCCTACGCCGTGGCGCGGTTTGCTAATCGGAGGAACAGGCGCCGGTCTGCTGGCGGTATCTCTCGGACAGACAGTCATAGGGCGTACAGCGCTGAGGGGCAACTTCCTCCCTTTCTTTCTCAGCCTGAGCCTGGCGCTGCTCTGGTGGGCCTGGTCGCACGATGAGCAGTCTTTCTCCTCGAAAGACAAGCCAACTGGACAATCTCCAGCTCGGAAAAACGTCCTGGCTGCAAAGCTCGGAAACTGGTGGCGAATCGCGCTGGCGGGAATGTGTGCCGGGCTGCTGCCATATACTTACATTACAGCACGATTCACGCCCTTTCTGTTTCTCCTGTTCGGCCTGAGTTTTCTGCTTCCCTTGGTCAGAAAAGGCGGTGGACAAAAAGCAGCGAAAGAAAGCTCTTCTCCGATTCTCTTTGGTCTCATAGCCTCACCCACCAAGGCTGAATGGCAGAAGGCAGGCATCTTCGTCGCTTTCTCGGTATTGGTCGCGGCGCCGATTCTCATTCATTTTGCCCGATATCCCGATCACTTCTTTCTTCGCAGTGCACAAACTTGGGTCTTCGATTCCGAGCGCAATTTGGGAAACCCTTTCGGAACGTTTCTGAGCAATCTGTGGGGATACGTGCTGGCTTTTGGCTTCCGGGGTGATCTTCTCCCGCGGCACAACCTGGTGGGAAAGCCGGTGTTGAACATCTGGCAGGCGCTCTTCTTCTGGATCGGCGTGGGAACGGCAGTTTGGCAATGGCGAAGGCGCCCCGCCTACCGCTTACTGTTGCTCTGGCTTGCTTTGCTGATTTTGCCGGCAGTGCTTGCGAGAGAGATAACATCCGTCCCCCCCAATACCATTCGCATGATTGGCGCGATACCGGCCATCTATCTGCTCGTAGCCGTTGGAATCTGGGAATTCTTTCTGTTCGTCAAGCGTCGCTATTCTCACCTGATGGATGCCAGGACCGGCGCCGTTTTCGCGAGTCTGGTGGGCCTTGCTATCCTGATTCAGGGCGTCTTCACCTATCGCGACTATTTCCACAGTTGGGCATCCTCGCCTGAGATTCATAGGGCTTACGGGTCAGGGTGGACCGACCTCATAAAGATCGTGAATGACCAGCCATCAGATGGAAGCGTTGCGTTTCTGGTTCCGGGTTACCTATGGCAATACAGTTTCGAATACTTGTACCAGGGCGGGGCGCCGGTTCATCTCGTCCACACGGACATGCCCGATTTTGTTCACCGGATTGAGTCCGCTGTGACCACGTCAGAATCGCCTCCCGAAGTGAAGGTAGTGGACTGGAGCAACGATGTTATCTGGTCTGGAGACGAAGATCAGCGTCTCGCAGTTCTCTTCGAAAAGTACGGCCGGCATTTGGGTACAGAGCAGTACAACGACTTTCAGATTAAGACCTACGCTGACTTCTCCCGGGAACGCCCCTGGATATTGTACGAATTTCTGGATCCGCTGACTGTCAATTACGATGGCGGCATTTCTCTCTTGGGGCTGGCCGCCGGTCAGGGCGAAAAGCAACAGTCGACTCAGTCTCCGCTCAACTTGAACGAAGGCAATCGCTTCTGGCTGGCTCTGCAATGGCAGACCGCTCCCGAACTGGGAGTGGATTTCGCCGTATCCCTGCGGCTCCACGATGCTGAGGGCAGCAACGTCTTCCAGGGTGATTATGTACTATGGAGGCCGGATCATTCTTCCACCGGAGCGGGAGGGCAAACCGAACCGTTTGACTCTCTTCATCTCATTGAATTACCGGCTGACCTGCCTTTCGGAGACTACGAGTTACGAATCGTCGTATACGATACGGAATCACTGAAGCCAACCGTCGAACTTGGCGTCTGGGAGGCGGAGACGAAAATAGCGCATCTGAATTACAGCGATTCCAAGTGAACAGAAAAGCTCACTCCACCGTGTAAAGACGCGGCGGTTTGATTACATCCGGTCCGCTTTCACTAGGCGAGTGACTAAGATTTTTTCACTAGGCAATTGCGAAGCCCGCGGCGCCCGTGAAGCTCGGACATTCTTCTGTCGCGTCCATCCCGTTTCATCTTTTCTGCCTAAGTCCAGACGCATGCGGTACACTTCCGGAACCCTCGCTTGCCGGAACAGGTTACAAGGAGAAAGAATATGAAGTCACTGTTTTCCATATACCTGAAAGTGTTTGCCGTCGTGCTCTATATACAATTCATCAGTTCACAGCTCTACGATCCCCTCGGAGAAGGAATGGCGGTGACCGTCTACAGAGTTCTGGATCCGCTTCTTGTACTGGGGATGGTCATCGTCCTTTTTTACGCCTTTCAAAGGAAGCGCGCGGTTGACAACGGCCCGGACGACGGCGTAACCAGAGAGTACCTGGAAGCGAATGGGGTCCTCTATTGCAGTATTGCTATGTTCATCGCCCTTCTATGGAGCTGGGTCGGCTTTCAGTTCTCGAACCCGGCGAACTCCTTTGCCTGGCTTTGGACCCTAATTGACATAACGCTGCCGCTCCTGTTTTTTGCTTCCAGCGTTCAGCTAGTTAAGAATGAAGATTAGCCACTCAAGACTGAATCCATGGCGCGGAGCTTCGTATCAAAGTGTGAATCGCGAACCATATCTCCTCAAAAAGGAACCTTCATGGACAAGATCCCTCTCGCAATCGTTGGATGCGGCGGAATGGGCCACCGCCACCTGTACGGCCTGGCCGAATTACATAATGCAGGGCTTTCGCCTTTCGAGTTGGTCGGCGCTTGCGATCCCGTGCGGGCTAATGCCGAGTCGCTGGCAGACGACGCCGAAGAGCGTCTGGGCTCGCGCCCGCAGGTCGTTGAATCCTTGGAAGAGCTGGAAGCTCTGGGCGTTGCGGCTGTCGACATCACGACCACGCCTCGATATCACCATACAGTGGCCGAAGAAGCATTGGAGCGCGGTTGGCATGCCATGATCGAGAAGCCGGTCGGCCTGACCGTACGCGCCGGCAACCGCATCCGGCAAGCCGCTGAAAGGACCGGTCGCATCGTCAGCGTAGCGGAGAACTACCGTAGAGATCCCATGAATCGGCTGGGAAAGGCGCTGCTGGATGCCGGCGTAATCGGATCGCCGCGACTGATGATACATAACACCATGGGCGGCGGCAGCCACATGACCATTTCAGTTTGGCGGCATCAGAAGAACGAGAGTGGAGTCCTGCTGGACGTAGGCGTCCATTTTGCTGACATTCTCGAGTACTACCTGGGGCCCGTCAGTACGGTCTACGCTCAGTCCCGCTTGCACGAACCGATCCGTTACAACCCTGCGGCCGGACCAGCCGGCCAGTCGTCCAGTAACCCGGCCGGCGTCTACGGAAAGTGGCAAAGGCAGATGCCCGCCCAATTCGAGGCAACCGCCGAAGACGCCTCATACGCGACGCTGCTATTCGAAAACGGCGCAGTCGGCCAGTTCATTGAGGACCACGCCGCCCACGGCCAGGGCGTATGGACGCGTCAGATTCACGGCTCGGCCGGGTCCCTTGAGCTACCCTCTGACAGATCGGGCCAGCTCATCACCATGCACAAGGACGGGGAAACGGTATCCGATGCAAGCCTGCTGGATCTTGTGCCCGACTTCCACCTTGAGCCAATTACCGCTGCCCTCTTTGGCGGCGACCGTCTCTGGGGCTATGACTTTCCATTCCAAGAGACTGATCGCAAGCTGATCGCCACCGAATACGGTGAGCTGGGACTCGCGATCGAGGACGGCGGCAGCATCGAGGTCGATGCAGCCCAGGGCACGCGTTCAGTTGCCCTATCTTATGCTATGCTGGAATCAAGTGAGGCAGGCAGAGCGCTGACCATGGAGGAGGTGCTGAGAGAGCAAGTCGACGCCTACCAGTTGGAGATCGACGAAGAGCTTGGACTGGTCTAAGAAACTGTCCTCGTCGCCAACCAGTGACTAAAACTTGATAGCGCCTTCGGTCAACCCGCGCATGAACCATTTCTGCATCAGTGCGTAGATGACCATGACAGGCAATGCGCTGAAAAGGAGCATCGTCGCGTCGGCGGCTTCGCCCGCGAACTGATTGCGGAAGCGGGGAGAGAGCGCCGACTCATAGCTTGTAGCGAGTACCTTTTTGATTCCCACCGAGATGGTCAACTGTGCATCGCGGTCGATCATCGTATAAGTGATGATGTAGTCGCTCCAGACGCCGACAAATGCTAGCGTGCCGATGACGACCATTGCGCTGGCCGCCAAAGGCAGAGCGATTCGCCAGAAAGTCTGCCACCAGTTCGCGCCGTCAATGAATGCGGACTCTTCCACCTCCTGTGGAATCGCAAGAAAGCCCTAATGAATAACAACCGGCGATTTGGCCAGCCGTCCTACAGCGCCGGTACAACCTCATTCTTCAATAGTTCCATCGAGCGCAGCCAGCGCGGCTTGTCATCCCAGTCATGACCGATGGCCAGCAACGTTCCAAAGCCCCCCGTCAGCTCCTGAATCTCCTGCAGACGGCGGATGCACTCATCAACGTCACCGACAATCGCCAGCCTCCGCACCGCGTACTCTGCCGTCACCTCTTCGTCAGGCATGTCCGGGTCCTCTTTCCACCCGTCGAGACGACCGGGCCCTATCAAATCGATCAGATAGGCGAAGGAGCGTCCGAAAGCGCTGTTGAGAGCAAAATCAAACGCCTCCTCTTTCGAATCGCCCACAAAGATGTTGCGCGCGATTCGCCAAATGCTCCGATCGGGCGTGTCCCGGCCCGCTTCATGTGCGCCCTCGCAGAAAGTTTCCCAGTGTTGGGCTAATGTCGCCATGGGAACCAGATTCGTGCTCACGGGGAAGAACCCGCGCTGCCCTGCCATGCGCGCGGCCATGGAAGTGCCCTTCAGGACGGCCATCGCCACCGGCGGATGCGGCTTCTGATAGGGCCTCAGTATCTCGCCTAATCCTATGTCCGGGCGCGTCTCATCGATATGTATATGCCAGTAGTCGCCCTTGAAGTCGTAGGGCGCGTCTTCCGTCCACAACTTCAGCACCATGTTTATGCTTTCGACCGTCATCAGGCCCAATGTTCGGGGATCCGCAGGCAGGTCGAACAAGCTGAGGTCTGTGGGAATGCCGGTCTGGCCAAAGCCGCACATCAGTCGGCCGCGGGAAAGGTGGTCCAGCATCGACATGCGGACTGCCACATTGACCGGGTGGTGGAAGGGTGCGATCGTCACGCCCGTCCCAAACTTTATGGTACTGGTGCGGGCCATGGCATTGGCAATGAAGACGTCGTTCGAAGGCATCGGCTCCCATTTGACCGAGTGATGCTGGCCAATCCAGGCCTCGGAGTACCCAAGCCCCTCGGCCCGCTCGATCAACTCCAAGTCCTCTTCGAGACTCTGCGTAAAGTCCTTTTCAGGCGGGTGAACGGGCATCAGAAAATAGCCGAGTTCCATGGGCTTTTCTCCAGTTCAGTGAGACGCAATAAGGTGGAATCTTTCGTCAACAGGTGGTTGTGTGTGCGCGTTCTTGCATAGTTCGAATCAGACAGTTACCTTTTCCAGCCAGGCATCGTCAATTTCGAGACCAAACCCTGGCGCATCGCTGGGCCGCAAGTATCCGTCCTTTATGACTGCAGTGCCTGGCAGTTTGACCATTTCCTCCAGGGGCACGCCGGGGGCTGAGACACTCTCCGAGCGTTCGCCCCATGTCACCGCCGGCATTGCCATGGAAAGATGTTGTCCATAGGGGTAATTCATCCCGCCGTGAGCGATGACGGAAATGTTATTCGCCTGCGCCAGGTGACAGATTTTGGCGGCAGCTGTAATGCCGCCGCACCAGAGCACGTCCGGCTGGAAGATGTCCACGAGACGTTTGCCCGCGGCGTGGGCAAAGGGCGCCAGATTGTACCAGTGCTCGCCGGTGGCCAGCGTCTGCCAGGGCAATCGCTGCCGGATCGACTCGTAGCCCAGAAGATCTTCAGGCTGGATATAGTCTTCCAGCCACTTGAGGTTGTAGGGTCGCATCCTCTCGGCCACACGCACAGTGTATTCAGGATCATAGGCCGTCCAGCCATCCAACATCAACTCCACCTCGTCACCAATGGTTTCGCGCGTGCTTGCCACCAGTTCCTCCAGCCTGTGGAGACCCTCCATCCCCTGTTCAGGTCCCCAGGGGCTGAAAAGCTTGGTGGCCTTGAACCCCAATTCCATGTACCACTCCTGGTCGAAACCGGATGCGTAGCAGAATATTTTTTCCTTCTGCGGCCCTCCCAGCAGCTCGTATACCGGCAGACCCAGCAGTTTTCCCTTGAGATCCCATAAGGCCACGTCGAGCGCGCTGATTGCGTAGCTTGTCATGCCAGTGGGGCTGAACGCAGTCGAGAGCCGCACCATCATATCCCAAAGTTTTTCAGTGGCCATGGCGTTCTCGCCGACCAGATTGGGACCGAAATGCTCGTTGATCATGGGTGCAACTACAGACCCGTAAAGGGAGATGCCGAAGCCCTGCGTGCCGTCCTCAGCCGTTACCAGCACGGCCGGCCGTTTCCATGGCGCCATCGAGACGTGCCCTTCACCGTTGGGGAAACGGGGATAGCGGGCCATCGGACGATTCATATGAATGGTATCGGCCCTGCTTGGCGTGCGCGGCTTCGTCTGCGGCCGCGCCCCGTCTGCAATCTCAAATGCACGAATCTCTTTGATTTTCATATTTGCCTCAGTATCTGTGAAGGATTGTTCTGAAGAAACGCTCGTGAAAGAGGCCGCTGACCTCAACCTTTCAGGTCGGAAACCGTTATCCCCTTCAGAAATGCGTTCTGAGAAAAGAAAAACAGGACAAGGCAGGGAAGAATAATGATGAGTGCGGCGGCCATATACAAGTGCCAGGGTGTTCCCCGATAGGCCACACTAAAGTTCGCCAGGAATAACGTCAGCGTAAAGTTTTCAGGGGTCGACAATATGATCAGCGGCCCCAGAAAGTCATTCCAGAAAAATACGAATGCAAATACCGCGACGGCCGCCAGAGCCGGCTTGGAAAGGGGCAGGATGATCCGAATGAAGATATGCCACCGCGACGCGCCGTCCAGATAGGCTGCTTCGTCATACTCCCTTGGGATCGTCATAAAAAACTGGCGCAACAGAAAAATGTTCCAGGCCGACCCGAACCAGTGCGGAATCATTAGAGGCCACAGCGTGTCCAGCCAGTTCAAATACCGCCAAATTATAAACTGGGGCACCATCACGACTGCAAAAGGGATCATGAGCGTACTCAGGATTCCCAGAAAAATGACGTTCTTGCCCGGGAATTCCAGGCGGGCAAATGCATAGGCGACCAGCGCGCTGGAGAATATCGTCGAGACAACTCCATTTACCGTTACGATCAACGTGTTCAGCGCATAGTTGTAAACAGGGGGGTCCGTCTCATACTGGATTGTGAAAGCGGTCAGGAAATTCGACCACATTACCGGCTCTGGTATCCAAGTGGGTGGCAATGTGAAGACCTGATTAGATGGCTTGAGGGCGGTGTTCACCATCCAATAGAACGGCAAAAGAAAGAGAAAGGCCGAGAAAATCAGGACTACATAAATTACAATCAATCGCACAAGGCCGGTCTGAAATCGGTTGCCAATCAGAATGGTGCGTAGTCTGCTGGGACGCGTGTAAGCGTCGCTTTGCAGCCGTTCAGTTATCGGAACCGTTTCATTTCCAACGACCACGGTCGAATCTCCCGGCGGTTTAGCGGGCGCCGCCCTCGTAATAGACCCAGCGGCCGGCAAGGCCAAATTGGAAGACCGTCAGCCCGAAAATGAGCAGGAACATAATCCAGGCCATAGCGGAAGCGTAGCCCATCTTGAGGTAATGGAAGGCGTTTTGATAGAGATGGAGGCCCAGAAAGAGCGTTGCATTGTCCGGGCCGCCTCCTGTCATCACATAGGGTTCGGCAAAGGTCTGCACCGAGGCAATGATGCCCATGACCACGTTGAAGAAAATGGCGGGCGACAGCATCGGCAGTGTAATCGCGAAGAACTTCGATACCTCCCCAGAGCCATCAATGTCTGCAGCTTCATACAGCTGCTGTGGCATCCCCTGCAAAGCAGCCAGATAAATGACCATGGGAATGCCGATGTTCCAAAGACTCTTGACGATTAGCGAGCCCAGGACAAGCTCCCTGTCATAGAGCCAGTTTCGCCCTTCCAGTCCCATCAACGCCAATCCATTGTTCACGATCCCCAGCTCTACGTGATACATCCACACCCAAATGACCGACCCGGCCACGCCGCTGACAACTGCAGGCAGATAGAAGGCCGAACGCCAGAACCCGAGACCGCGTATCCGCTGGTTCAGTAGCAACGCCAATCCCAGGGCCAGCACCTGGCTTACAGGTACGGAGATTATCACGAACTTGAACGTCACCCAGATCGAAATGCGAAACAGTTCATCTGTCGTGACCATGTTTATGTAATGTGTCAGACCGTAAAACTTGGGGGGCGCGATCATCTTCCAGCGAAAGAAACTGAGGACAAATGACGCTACGATGGGGCCTCCGACGAAGAGGATAAAGCCAATGACCCACGGCAAGATGAAGGCGTAAGCAACGATGGCGTCGCGAACACGCCTGCTTTGCCAGAAATTACTGCGAGGTGTCAGACCGGTGGTGGTCAAGGATAACTGCCTCTCTGCCGCGTTCTAATGCCGGCCGACCCTGCGGGAGTCGCGATACGGCCAGTGTGCGCCGGTGCAACCTTTTGAATCCAGGAAAGCCGCGAAGGCAACGAGATCTGCCGATGCCTTCGCGAGCCTTCCTGGTCTCTTGGGTCCTAGTTCGTGGTTCTATACATCCGAAATAACGGCCGTTACCTTTGGCGCCACTTCGGGGAAGATATCGGCGGCCTGGACATCGCCGGAATACACCTTATCCAGCGCGTCGCCGATCAGCTTCAGTGCCTCACCCTCATTGGCCGGCCCCGGTAGAATGTGTCCGTAAGTCAAGGCGTCGGGTACGACGTCCCAGTCTACTTCAAAGTCAACATCCGCGACCCAGGGGAACGGTTCGATTTCATTCGATGAGCGACGAGTACCCGGGAAATTCGCGTTAGAGGCGTAGTTGTAGATACCCTGGGTGCTGGTGTTGTAATTGAGCCAGATCCAGGCCGTATCCTTGTTCTCGGAGGTTGTTGAAATGTTGTTGAACGCGCCGTGCGTGATTGTGTCGCGTTGGGTCTGACTGGGCTCGGCCACTACATTAAAGCGGAATCCGGCGTCTACAAGACTTCCAGTGACCCAGGAACCCATGCGCTGCATACCGATCTTGCCGGCAGCCAGGAGTTCCGCAGCGGCGCCAGCGCCGCCAATACCGACAATCTGAGATGGCGAAGGCATCACATTGCCGTCCAGCAGCAAATCGGCCCAGAATTGAATAGCCTGGATTGTCTCCTCTTTGTCAAGCCAGCACTCGCGGAAATCGGGGCTGTAGTAGCTGCCGCCATTCTGCCAGGCCTGTTTGACACTGTACATGTGCCAGCCAACCGGTATCGTCTCCGACCCCCAGATCTTGTTGTCCGGATCGCTGATGCCGCGGGCCTTCTCCTCGAAGTCGGTCCAGGTAAAGCTGTCCTTGTTAGGATGCTCGACACCCGCGGCGTCGAAGAGGTCTGCGTTGTAGAAGGTTATATGGGGCGCGGCCGCATCGGGGATGCCGAAGCGCTTCCCTTCCACGACCGGGTAGTTCCACCAGTTCTCGTAGAAGTCGTCAGCGTCGTAACCGGGTTCGCCGTCAACATAGGGCTGAATGTCGATGAATTGGTTGTTGCGTCCCAGGTCGAGCGCCATCGCCTCCCAACTGCGAACGACATCGGGCAGTGTGCCGGCCGCTGCCAAAGCCGGAATTTTGGCGTGAAACTCGCCGATCTGCTCTACGCTGACCACAATGTCCGGATACTCTTCATGGAACGATTCGAGCGTTGTTGCAACGCCTGCGGCTGGATCGTGGCGGCCGTAGCGAATCGTAACGGGCTCGGCCATCGCCCCATCGTCCATTGCGCCGCCGTCTGCAGGGGCGGCAACGGGCGCACAGGCCGCCAGTACAGCCGCGCCGGCGAATGTTCCACTTACTTTGAGAAATGTTCTTCGGGACAAGGATTCTCTTTGCGTCATTGTTGGAGTTCTCCTCTGTGAATTTGAATGTGACTTTTTGGCATCTCGCCTAACGGGGCTTTCCCAATCCTAAGGAATTCAGACATATTGTCAATTTTTTCACATGCTCAATCTTCGTTCGCCTGTAGAGTTCAATTTGACATCAAGGAAACAACAAGGTTTTCGAGGTCGATGCCCAGCAAGCTGGGTCGCTCCTCATCCTGAACTACGTCACACACGCTGAGTTAGCGCGTTCAAATGGGATCTGGGGACAGATCAGCAGACCCATCAGGCTGTGCGCACTCCGACAATGGAGCGCAAAGAGACGTATGAAGTCGCTGTTGAAGAAGTAGGCCTGTGGTGGAGAGAGGCTGAAGTGTAAGAACCGCCGGACCGGAAGCCGTCAAGAAGTGAGCCACAAAACGGGCTCGGAGACGTACTCGCGCACAGTGTTAAGGAAACGGGCCGCAGGAGCACCGTCCACGATGCGATGATCAAAGGTCAGGCTGAGTGCAACCATCTGGCGGGGAACGACCTCCCCCTCGTGTACGGCCGGCTTGCAGACGATGCGCCCAATCCCCAGAATGGCTGCTTGGGGCAGATTGATGATGGGAGTGAAGGCGTCAATGCCGAACATGCCCAGATTTGTGATAGTGAATGTTCCGCCCTGCATCGCCTCATGCCCCAAGCGTTCCTGGTGCGCACCCTCGATCAGGCCGGCAGTCTCTTCTGCTATCGCGCGCAACGACTTTGCAGGAACGTCTCTCAGCACAGGAGCCAGCAGCCCCTTCTCAGTCTCAACCGCAAAGCCGATGTGGATTCCGCCGTGAAGTATCAGCCCATCATCGCTCCAACTGGCATTGAGCGTGGGATGTTCCTGCAACGCGGCGGCTGTCAATTTGAGATAGATGTCGTTGTAGCTTGGCACCGCCAGCCTTCTTCGAGCGTAGCTGGACTTCAGCTGTTCACGTAACGCCACCAACTCGGTGGCATCGGCCTCCGTGGTCAACGTTACAGGGGCAGTTGTGTGCGCGCTCTCTGCCATGCGTTGGGCCGTAATCTGCCGGATGCGGCTATGTGACTCGATCTGACTCGGCGCTTCGCCAGCCAGCACACTCTGTCGTCTTGACGCGATTGCAGCTTCAACGTCCTCGCGTTGAATCCGGCCGTCCGGCCTGATGGCCGTCAGCTCTTCCAGAGAAATGTCTGCTTCCGCAGCCATACGGCGGGCGACCGGCGACATGTCCACACCGACTGGTTCAACGATCCTCTCTGCGGCAGCGCGCACATCCCGTTCGACGATGCGTCCTGTGCGGCCGCTGCCCGTAAGTTGAGTCCAGTCCACGCCCAGCTCACCGGCTACCCGCCTTGCCCGGGGACTAATGGCTGGTTCGCGGCGACCGTCCGCAACAACTGCTTGCGTCGCCGGAGTTCTCCGGACAGTAGGCCCGGAAGGATCGGTAGGACTCGACGTACTGGTCTGCTCTTTTCGCCCTTCCGGCTGGGCCGGAACGCTACTCTCCGCAGGAAGCGATTCTCCGGCCTGGACGATATACGCGAGCAGTGCGCCGACAGGAATGACATCACCTGGCGCAGGGGCGCCGGAGGGAAGTCGCAAGATGCCGCTCTCAAATACCTCGACCTCCTGCGTAGCTTTGTCCCCCTCGACAGTGAAGAGCAGGTCGCCGGCCTTAACCTCGTCTCCATCCTGTTTCAGCCATTCGCCGAAGACGCCCTCTTCCATCGTCCATCCCAGGCGCGGCATCGTCACTTCGTAGGCCATCGGATTCCCTCTATTGAAAGGCAGTTGTTTCGAAGGCGTTGGTGAGCGCGTTCTCGCAGGTCTTCGGCAATTTCACTTATTCAGCAAGCAGATCGCGTACGCTCTGTTCAATGTCGTCCGACTCAGGAACGATGGCAAGCTCCAACGGCGGACTGTAAGGCGTCGGCACATGCGCGCCGTTCAGACGGCGAATCGGGGCGTCCAGGTCGTCAAACCCCTGGTCAATGACCTGTGCTGCGATTTCGGCGCCCACTCCGCACGGCTGGAAAGTCTCGTCCACAATCAGGAGCCGTCCCGTCTTGTTGACCGACTCCAGGACCGTCGCCATATCGAGGGGAGCGATCGTGCGCGGATCTATTACCTCGGCCGAAATGCCATCCTCTGCCAGCTTGTCGCAAACCGAAACTGACTTGTCTACCATCGAACCGATGGCAACGAGCGTGCAGTCCGACCCCTCGCGAGCAATGCGCGCCTGGCCGAAGGGGATTGTGTAGTCACCCTCAGGCACGTCGCCGCGATTGAACAACAGCGACTTGTGTTCGAGAAAGAGTACCGGGTCGTCGCTCTGCAGAGCAGTGGCAAAGAGCCCTTTGGCGTCGCTGGGAATGGCGGGCACCACCACTCTGAATCCAGGAAGATGAGCAAAGATCGGGTAGTAGCTGCCCGAGTGATGGGTCGCGGCAGAGTGGCCGATGCCAATCGCGCCGCGTAGCAGGATTGGCATCTTGAGCCGGCCGCTGCTCATGTACTGCATTTTAGCGATCTGATTGACCAGCTCGCCAAAAGCGTCGAGGATAAAGTCCAGAAACATGAAGTCGACAACGGGCCGCGTGCCGGTCATGGCGGCGCCGGCACACATGCCGACGAAGCCGCGTTCGCTGATGGGCGTGTCGCAGAGGCGCTCGGGTCCATACTTATCGTAGAGACCGACGGTGGTATTGAAGTTACCTCCCCGTTCGCCAATCCCTTCGCCCACAACGAAGATCGATGGATCGCGCGCCATCGCGCTGTCAAGAGCCTCCAGAGTGGCTTCAACGTAAGTCAACTCTCGCATGGCCTTCACCTCTGGTTGAATACATGTTCGCTGACCGAATCAGGCTCCGGCCATGGGCTGTTGCGAGCGAATTCCTCCGCGTCGGCTACCATTTCCTTCACCTCTGCTTCAATCGCGGCCAGTGTTTCGGTACCCGCCTCTTCATTCTCCAGGAGCCACTCGTTGTAGCGCGTGATCGGGTCCCGTTCCTTCCACTCCTCGACCTCTTCCTGCGTTCGGTACCCGGCGTCTCGCATACCTTCTGCATGGGCACGCGTGCGATAAGTTCGGCACTCGATCAGAGTGGGCCCTTTTCCCCCTCGTGCCCGTTGCACTGCTTCCTCCGCCGCTTCAAAGACGGCCAACACGTCGTTTCCATCTACCGTAAGGCTTTCCATCCCGTAGACAGGTCCCCGGTTGCCCACGTGGGGATTGCCGGACGAATAGGCAAAGGGCACCTCAGTGGCATAGAGATTGTTCTCGCAAATGAAAAGTGTCGGCAGCTTCCAGATGCTCGCCAGGTTCAGTCCTTCGTGAAAGGCGCCGTTGTTCACCGCCCCATCGCCGAAAAAGGCGACGCCGACCTGGTCTGTTTTGAGCAGTTTGAAGGAATATCCAGCACCGGTCGCTTGCAGGATGCACGGGCCAACGATTCCGCTCGTTCCCATCATCCCGACCTCCGGCTTGAAGAGGTGCATACTGCCTCCCCTTCCCTGCGAGCAGCCTGTCGCCCGCCCGAAGAGCTCGGCAATCACCTCTCGCGAGCTTACCCCTTTCGCCAGCGCGTGACCATGCCCGCGGTGCGTACTGAAAACGGCATCGTCAGGGCGCAGGTGTGCACACACGCCGGTCGCGATTGCCTCTTCGCCGACGTAGGTATGGCAGGCGCCGTGAATAAGGCCCATCTGATGTGATCGGGCCAACTGCTCCTCTGTGTAGCGGATAATGAGCATCTGCTCGTAGAGAGAAAGGAGTTGCTCGGACTGCGCCATGCCACCCACCTCCATTGTGTTGAGTATGTCGGTCATCAGCCGGACGGGGCAGACTCAGGCCGGCACGACTGCAGGCATTCCAGGATGAGAACCGCTGACGTTTTTGGCCAGATTGCCGCCATCCAGAGGGATCAAAGCGCCCGTCATCCACGAGGAGGCATCAGAGGCTAGAAAGATCGCCGGACCCTTAATGTCGCTGGGATCACCCATCCGCCCAATCGGCAAACCGCGCAAGTAGGAAGCGCCAAGAACGGGGTCCGCCTCAATCCTTACGCGCAAGTCCTCGTTCATAATCTGGGCGCATACAATAGCGTTAACGCGCACGCCCAGGCTGCTCCACTCGGTGCTCAGCTCCCGCGTCATCGCGCCCACCGCGCCCATCGCCATACTGTAAGCAATGTGGCCGCGACCGAGCGCGCTAATCCCGGCGATCGAGACGATGCTGAAAATGCTGCCGCGGCCATTTGACATCATCCGTTTGGCCGCCTCCTGCGTGCAGATGTAGCGACCCACAACCAGATTCTGCATCACCTGCTGTATCTGGTCCTCGGTCAGATTCAACGGGTCTGTGCGAATGCCTTCACCGGCGATGTTGCTAAGCACATCGACGCGCCCAAATTCGTTGTCGACCTGTTCGAACATAGCCCGGATCTGATCGGGGTCGGAGATATCACAGTTGACCGGAAGGGCCCGGCGGCCCAGCTTCTCAATTTCATGCGCGGTTTCCTGGGCGCCGACATCGTTGATGTCCAGCAGGACCACATCCGCGCCGACTTCGGCGAAGCCCATCGATGTAATCCGTCCCATGCCGCTAGCCGCGCCCGAAACGATGGCCACGCGGCCTGTCAGGTCAAAGAGTGGGTGGGTCATCGCGCTCGATCTCCTTTGCAGCACCTATCCATTTGGAACCTCATTGACCGGCGCTCGCGGCCGCTCGCCCCGCAAAACGCGTACCACCTCTTCCGCTCCCTGCACGCGTACATCGACCTTGGATTCCTCAGAATACCACCCCGCATGGGGCGTGAGCAAGATGCGCTCTTCCTTCAGGAAGGGATGGTCAGCCGCGATCGGTTCGACATTCAACACGTCCAGCGCGGCGCCGGCGATCTGTCCACCCTGAACAGCCGCCAGCAGCGCGTCCTCGTCTACCAATGCACCGCGCGCCGCGTTTACCAGATAGGCTGTCGGTTTCATCATCGTCAGCGTCTCTGCATTTATCAGGTGGCGGGTCTCATCCGTCAGCGGCGAGTGCAGCGATATATGGTCCGACTTACGCAGCAGCGTCTCCAGGTCGACGACCTGAACACCGAGCTCCTCCATTGCCGTCGCATCCACGTAGGGATCGTACACCAGGACCTCGAGCCCCAACCCGCGACCCTTTGCGGCAGTCGCCTGGCCGATGCGACCGCAGCCAACTACGCCCAGTGTCTGGTCGCCGAATCGGTAGAGAATGCCGCCCGATTCACTGTTCCAGATTCCCTGGCGTGTCGCGCCGAGAAGGCCTGGCAGACCGCGCGCCTGAGCAAGCACCAGCGCAATGGCGTGCGTAGAGACCTCATCAATCGAATAGTCGGGAGCGTAGGTCACCCAAATGCCCCGCTCCGTGGCCGCCTCGATGTCAATCGCGTCCAATCCAGTTCCGACGCGGCAGATCAGCCGGCAACGTTCCAAGCTCCGAATGAGATCCGCCCGCACCGGCTGGATAGTTACCATCAGAGCATCGCACTGCCGTGCGGCCTTCCTGGCCGCTTCAGTATCCAGGTTGCCGACATGCTCGATCTCCAGGCCCGCAGCGCTCAGAATCTCTTTCTCTATCTCGATATCCCCGAATCCGGGGTAAGCAATCACGACATTCATGTTCATGAAACCTTCTCTTTTATGGCAGATAAGGGATGAAAAAGTGAGCAGAAGAAGAGTGCGCCTATCCACATTGGGTTGGATGTGAGGTCCCTAGACGGCGTCGACGCGTTGGTAATTCAATGCTATCTGACAAGACTTGTCAATGACTGACCTCCGCTGGTGGACTTTTCCGCGACCAGCAAACCACAGTCCAGGCGAGAAATCAAGGGCACTTAGCTGGACTCGCCCCTGGGCTCATTTCTTCGCTAGTCACACGACGCAGAAGGGTCTCAATGCCCTCTCTCCGAATTCTTTCCTTCAGCGCTTCATTGACCAACGTCTGATATCCCCGGCCTCCGGCTTGCGCCTTGAAATACGCCACTACTTCGGCGTCCAAATAGATTTTGACTTGCACTTTTCGTCTTAGAACAGGTTTGCCCCCAACCCGCAAGGTGGCGCGAGCTATTTATTCCGCCGTAACTTCCGGGATCTCGCTAAAGTCAATGTCCTCATCCTTCTTTTTGTCCAGATTTCTCCAATCTGTCAGAGATTTCATCAAGGTTGGTCTTCGTTTTTTGTCCGCTTTGCAAGATTGATATCGTATGCGAAATCCCTCAAGCCCCAACAAGGCCACAGTGAATGCGCCCTAGCCCGTCGACACATCCTTAAGACTGGAAGCGTCGCTGACCTCGACATGAACATCGCTGCGCTCCAGCACTTCAGGCCTCAGTGCCGTCCCGAGCCCAGGCCTGTCGGGAAACTCTAGCTGACCGTCTCGGATCACCAACTCCTCGGTCATCACATCATTGTACCAGCCCTGTGTGTATGCCCGTACTGTCTCCATGATCATCGCATTGGGCGCATGCGCCGCCAAATGTGCGGCCGACCACAAGGCAACAGGACCGATCGTGTCATGGGTGGTAAAGGGCAGGTAGTAGGTGTCCGCCATCGCAACAATTTTACGCGTCTCGGTCAGGCCGCCGGTCCAAGCCATGTCGGGCATCACGATGTGGGCCGCGTTCTTCTCCACGACCTGACGGAAACCGAACCGGGTAAAGAGGCGCTCGCTCACGCAAATGGGAACTTTGGTGGCAGCAGCCAAGCGTGCATAGGAGTCGACGTTGTCGGGGGGAATGATCTCTTCCAGCCACATGATGTCGTACGGTTCGAGAGCACGGCCGATATCTATGGCGATGGGCAGGTTCCAGCGCGCGTGCCCTTCGATCGCAATCTGCATCTTGTCGCCAACCGCCGCCCGGATCTGTTGGATCGGTTCGAGGCCGCGCTTGAGATCATCCGGGTCCAGGTAGTGGCCGACAGGCCCCACTGCGCCCACCCCTGCGCGCTGTCCAACAGGACCACCCAATGAAACGCCGAACTGGTCCCAGGGCCAGATTTTCATCGCTCGAACTCCCGTAGACAGCAACTCCTGCGCAAGTTCACCAGCCCGCCCCTCCATCCAGGCGTGGTAGTCCATGTGGGGCCCATGGCTGACACATGTGTTGTAGATGGGAATGCGATCACGGTTGCGCCCGCCTAGCATGTTGTAGATGGGCTGGCCGGTGTACTGCCCCAGCAGGTCCCAAAGAGCCACATCCACCGTCGAAATGGCGCGGGTCTCGGCGCCGGCGAACCCGAAAAAGTTCACCGTAGCGAACATGTTGTTCCAGTGGTTCTCGATGTCGAAAGCAGAGCGCCCAATCAGCAGGTTGGCGAAGACATCATGGATCACCGCGGCAACGGCGCGAGGCACGTAATACGTTTCACCCAGCCCGACCAGGCCCTCGTCCGTGTGGATGCGCAGCCAGAGCGTATTGAACTGTTCTTCGAACCAGATTGTTTCAAGTTTCTGGATTTTCACCTAATGGCTCCTAATACTACAACCGCATATTAGGTGGTTGCAGTGGGGCTGGAATGACAGAGAGTAACGAGCGGCGTCTGTAGTGACATTGACGCGCTTGTAGGCGTCTGGCGCGGCGCCAGTGGGACCAGGCAAGACGTAAGGGGGGCGAACGCGGTGGCAAGGGCAAGGCGATTTCGAGCAGACGCCGGATTTCAGGCACGGTCAATTCGGCCAGAAAGGATTCAGGCCCCCCTTTTTCTGGTTGCGTCTGAGACGGAGCCAGGCGAGCCATACATGTGCCATCATCGAGAGTGTAATGTGTCGATACCAACTGGGCCAATAGCGAACCTCATAGTGGTCGAGGCCGGTTTCGCCTTTGGCCTCTTCGAAACACTGTTCAATGGTATAGCGAGTCGAGGCGACCTGGGCCAGGGTCAGCAGCGCAGTGTCAGGCGGCGCATTGGAGAGAAAGTAGGCGTGTTCGTGCGGCTTGGTCAGCGAACGTCGCACCAGGAGCCAGCTGTCCCTTCCCGGCATCTGGTCTTGATTTTCCACGATCCGCTGGCAGGCCCAGTCGTAGATGCGAACTCCCTTTTCCCCTGCCGCGACCTGCAGAGGTTGCCAACGGCTGTCAGGCCAGGATGCGACCAGCGCCGGGATCCGCACCAGGCGTGCGCTTTCATCGAGAACGCGCGCTTTGAACGGTTTGCGACCGCGTCCCTTCCAAGCAGGGACGCCTACCTCGGGGCGCGCCAGCCATACGCTGTTATGAGCCCCCACCGCAAACACATACCAACGACCACTTTCGGCCACGGCATTGCGCAGCGCACGCGTCTCACCGTAGACCTCATCTGCCGTCACCCAGCGCATCGGCACGTCCAGCCGCCACGCATGGCGCAACATCGCAACCGCCAGTTCACCCTTGGTGGCAAAACCGACGTCGGCAGGCACTTTCGCTTCCTTACAGCGCTCTCTGTCCGCACACCATGCCTCAGGCAGATAGAGCCGTCGGTCCAGAAAGGTATGGCCCCGCACCGTCGCATAGGTCAGGAATACACCCAACTGACAGTTCTCCACCTTGCCAGCCGTTCCACTATACTGACGCTGTACGCCCGCCGATTTTACCCCCTTCTTGAGAAATCCCGTCTCGTCGACCACACCGATGCCTTCCCCATCGCCGAACCCCTCTATCACAAATCGCTGCAACGCATCTCGCACCGCTTCTGCATCCCACTTCGTCTTGTACAGCAATCGTTGCGTCGCATCCGGCCTCTTGTCGCCCACCGCTTCCGCCAACCGCCAGCCATTCTTCCGCTCCACCGGCGACACCAACCCTTGCAGATACTTCACCGCCTGCTCCTGTACCTCTCTACGTCCAAACAGCGAGGAAAACTGACTGTGAAACGCTTCGAAGTCGTCCGCCCATTCGTCCAGTTCGCTCAGTTCCATAGCGCCTCCAGCTCGGCTTGCTTTCTCTCATTATCGCCGAAGGAACCCTCTTCGATCAATGTGCGGTTGTAGTACTAAGCCTTCACTTGCCACTGCAATTCTAAGAAGAGGGGCGTCTGAACTGGTGTCCCGCCCTGCTCTACCTGAAACTTACTCAGCTTCAGAATATGCCCCTCCACGACGAAGGCCATCTGACATGAACTCTAAAGTTGCCTCATCTTGTTCGAGATAACGTAGACAGGCAAATAGGACGCTTATCATATATTTGGAAGGGATGGAAGTGTCTCCGGTCAGTGGGACATCAAAGCGCAACTTGAAAGAGGGGCCGAGTTTTGCGATGTCGGGAAGAGAAATCGGGTTAGAAACTAAGCCTGGGGAACACAACCCGTTCCGCCGCGACCTAGTTCAGTGGCGCAATGCGATTGACAGTTGAAAACCGGAGAAAGTATACTCCTAATCGTCGAAATCATACTATAGCCCTGAACTGAGGGCAAACGGTTTCAGAATCTTAGACACTGCCAGGAGAAGCTGCCGCAGAGGGCAAACTTGCCGACTGCGTTGGCGCGCTCCGAGCAAAAATGACAGAAGGCCATACCATGTCCGACTGGAGTCATCTGGAAGATTTTCGCGTTGTCCGTCTTAACGCCGTACTCTCACAAATGTCCCAATACGAGAGAGATCGCTTTCGAGAGCACCACCTCCACCCCTTCGAGGTGGAAGCCAACACGCCCTCGACGATCATTCCCCGCGTCAGTGATTGCGACGCCATCTTTGTCGTTTCTACCGCGCTGCCCGAAGGCGTAATCGAGAGCCTGAGCCGCTGCCGTGTGATCTCCCGCCTTGGCACAGGGACAGACAAGATCGATGTCGCCGCCGCGACCCGCAAGGGCATCCTCGTGACCAATGTTCCTACCTTCTGCGTCGAAGAGCAGGCCGACCACACAATGGCGTTGCTGCTGGCGCTGCATCGCAAACTGCCGCAGATGTCCGCAGCGATGGCGTCCGGAGCCTGGAACAAGGCCCGCCGTCAAGCCTCCACCAATCAGCGTCTTGACGGTCGTGTTCTGGGCCTGGTCGGCTTCGGCAACTCTGCCCGTGCGGTGGCCAGAAGGGCGCAGGGCTTCGGAATCCGTGTGGTCGCTACGCGTCGCAATATGGACGCGCCCATGGATGCCGCAGATGAACTGGGCGTAGAGATGATGGGCTTGGAGGAACTGCTCGAACAGTCGGATGACGTGTCTCTTCATCTGCCTTTGACAGATGAGACCTACCACCTGCTTGACAGAGCCACGCTGCGTAAAATGAAACAGGGCGCCTACCTCATCAACACGTCCCGCGGGGCGATCGTCGATGAGATGGCGCTAGTGGATCTCTTGCGCGAAGGAACGCTGGCTGGGGCAGGAATCGACACATTCGAGGGCATCGATGTCTTCGTCGAAGAGGAAGGGCCATCGGACCACCCTCTTCTCTCCCTCGACAATGTGATTCTCTCGCCCCACGTCGGCGCCATCTCCGTTCAGGCAATGCAGGATGTCACTGACGGCGGCATTGGCAACGCGGCGGCTGTCCTGAGCGGATACTGGCCGCCAGCCGAAAACCTCGTGAATCCCGAAGTCGTACCCAGGTTTCCTCTGACTGAACGGGAAGACTGATCCAGACCGCCCTCGAACGCTGATCCCACCTAAAGTTATTTCGTCAGGAGGCTTTTTCGCTCCATGGTACAGAAAGAACTGTTGTAAAGAAGGATTCCTCCGTCGGAATTTCGTGCTGAGAGGGTTACTTACAGGCTATTGTTCAACAATCCACAAAAAGATTTGCACTGGCTATCCTATCTGGTGTATGGTGACTTTGAATCGTAGGCAATTGCACATAGAATTGTTTTCGATTCACAATCTGGTTTACTTAGCTTGACAGAGGAGTCAATCCAATGACCCATGTGATCTTTGATTTGTGCATTCGGGACGGCGCCTGCGTGGAAGTCTGCCCCGTTGAGTGCATAATCCCAGGCATGCCGGAAGAGGAGTGGCCCTGGTACTATATCGATCCGGAAACCTGCATCGACTGCGGCGCGTGCGTACCCGAGTGTCCGACGGATGCTATTTTGCCCGAAGAGGACTTGCCGGAAGAGTACGCCTATACAACTGAATTGAATGCCATGTACTTCGAGGAAGGACCGGGTTACGCGGCACTCGACATGGTCTAGCCTGAACCAGCTTGTTCGGGCGTGCCTGCTCTCCCAATGTCGGAAGCGCTGAAGTGGGTGACGTGTTATCCCAGAGAGTGCAATTGGTTGGACGATTCGGTTGAGAGCCGGCTCGTTCGATTGGAAACTTTGCCCCTGCGACTGCAGGGGCTTTTCTGTCCGTTGACTCTTCCGTAGTCTCAGGAGCATTACAAATGACCGATTCCCGAGAAGTAAAACCACCGGACTGGTCAGAGGTGGAGCGTGTACTGATTATCATGGCGCACCCGGATGACCCTGACTTTTCTTGCGCCGGTTCTGCGATCCAGATGGCGCGTCAGGGTATCGAGGTCACCTACATGATCCTGACCAACGGCGACAAAGGTAACCACAATCCGCTCATTACTCGCCGCCAACTGATCCTGATGCGGAAAGAAGAGCAACGTAATGCAGCGGCTTTGTGTGGGGTCAAGCATGTCCTGTTCATGGACGAGGAGGACGGCTTTTTGCGCCCAACCCCTGAAATCCGCAAGCGAGTCTGCCGCGAAATCCGCCGGATTCGTCCTCAACTGATTATCTGCAACAGTCCCGACCGATACATTTCCGGCCGCGGTTACATCAACCATCCCGATCATCGCAACGCCGGACTCATTGCCCTTGAGGCCATATTCCCCGCGGCCGACAACCCGATGTTTTATCCCGATCTGACGAACGAGGGTTACCCTCCCCACAACATCAGCCAGCTCTACATCAGCCATGCCGAAGAGTCCGATGTTGAAGTGGACATAACGGATGACCTCGAACTCAAGATCAAGGCGATTCTTTGCCACGAAAGCCAGTTCGACGACCTGGAAGCCACCGAGAAGCGCATGCGCGAGTGGGGAGGAGAAGAGCAGGAAGACGGCACCAAACGCCACTTCGAGCGATTCCAGCAACTGGATTTCCGCAGCCGGCCGCGTCGCGGGCCGAAAGCAGTCGACAAGAACGCCCAGAAATCAGAATCCTAAAATAAAGGAAGAGTGGAGGGGTTGCCCCTCCACTCCTTGCGTTTAAGCAGTTCTGTCAATTCGATGCAGTCATAGCATCTGACACAACCCTTTACTCTACCTCACCCATCAGTTCTTCCTGCAACTCATTGGCCGTCTCAGTCAACGCGTCGAGCGTCGCCTGGATATCCGCGCCCTGCATGATCTCATTGAAGGCTGTTTCGGCGGCGTCGCGCACAGCCTGGTAGGAGATGAGCTGAGGCTCATACGCGCCGTAGCCCAAGAGGGCCAGGGCCTCGCCATACTGCGGGTTCTCCTCCACGTAGCCGCTAAGATGCGCTTCCGTACCTGCGCGGGTGGGGAAGTAGTTGCTGGCCTCTACCCACCGTGCCTGAACTTCCGGTGTCGTGAACCACTTGATGAACAGCCACGCCGCCAACTCCTGCTCCGGCGGGCCGGCCGTAATCATAACGTCGGCGCCGTAGATGTTCTGTACAGGATTTTCGGTGGTGTGCGGAATCGCGGTCACGCCCCATACGTCCATGTCACGTCCCTGTTCTTCCGCGATCGTGACCATGTCGTTGGCGTAGAAAGGCAGACCGGAGCTTGAGCCCTGCGTAAAGCTTGCCCGCCGCGCCGCGAACTCAGGATTCGGGTAACCTTCTGTGAAGAAGTAGGCGCACCCGTTGTCGAACATGCGCTTCAGCATCGTCATGGCGTCGATTGTTGCCTGTCCGTTGTAGACGTAGCCAGTGTTGTCTTCATTCAGGACATCGCCGCCCAGGGCGAACGTCCAGGATGCCATAGCCGAGGCGTCATCCCGCAGGATGTAGCCGCCCGTACCGTCACCGTTCGCTTCGGCCCCAGCGCAAGCCATCGCTTCAAACTCCTCCGGATTGGTCGGCGGCCCGGCGAATCCCAACTCCTCCAGCCAGGTCTGATTGTAATACAGGACTTCCATCGAACGGTTGGGCGGGAAGCCCAGGCGCTGACTGTCGAAAACCGGGTGAACGCCTTGCTCCATGAAACTGGCGAAGAAGTCATCGCGTTCCTCTGCTGAGAAACCCCATGTAGGATCGTCGATGAACGTGTCGAAGTCGGCCAGGACGCCGTTCAACTGGTAGAAGGCCTGGTCGTTCTGATAACCAACGATCAGGCTAGCCGGCTGCTCACCCGAAGCGGTACTTGCGTTCACCTTGTCGCGGATGTCGTTGTAGCCGCCCTGATTCTGTGCGTCGAGGACGATTCCGCACTCATTGTTCGTATTGAAATCCTCGACGATGACCGCCAGCTTCTCCTCGCGAGAGCCTCTGTGCTGATGCCACCAGACGATCGTCTGACCGCGCGGATCGATGCCGGCCAGCGGGCCGTCGGTCGCAGGCGCGCATGGTCCTTCGTCCATGGCCTCTTCCGCGGGCGCTTCCTCCTCCATTGCCGCGGGCGCTTGAGCCGCGGGCGCCGGACAAGCGGCCAAGACCAGCGCGGCAACCAGAAGCGTTGCCAACATCCACATTCGTTTTGAATTCATAAGGTTTGGTCTCCTGATGTGGTTGAATACCGAAACGGTTAACACGATATCGAAAACTGAAGCCTGACAGTTTCGGACATAAAGCAGGTCCTTCTCTTCATCGAACTGCCCCCGCTAACCCTTCAGACCGGTTGTGGCAATGCCCTCGATGAAATGGCGCTGCGTAAAGAAGTAGAGGACGACGATCGGCAGCATTGTTATGATGGCTCCGGCCATCTGCAGGTGCAGAAGCGCGCCCGCCTCATCCAGAAAGACGAGCAGACCGTAGGAAATAGGCCGCCAATCCGAAGACGTAGTCACTAGAATCGGCCAGGCAAGCGCGTTCCAGGCGCCCACAAAACCAAACAGTACCAGCGTCATAACCGCGGCGGTGGAAAGCGGCAGAACCACCGTTATCAAGTAGCGTAGATGCCCGGAACCGTCAATCTGTGCCGAGTCCCACAGTTCGCGAGGGATCTGCTGGAAGAACTGGCGTAGCAGAAATATCCCGAACGCGCTCGCCATGAATGGAATCGTCAACGAAGGCCAATTGTTGATCCATGGTATAGGACTAATGCGCCCCAACCAGGAAACCGTGATGAAGTTTGGAACCCAGGTTATCGCTTCGGGCAGCATTAGAGTCGAGAGCAACAGCGTGAACAGAAAGCTCTTACCGGGAAACTCCATCTGCGCGAAGGCATAGGCCGCCAGCGCGCAGAACACAACCGCCCCGCCAACCGAAATCAGAGTAATCTTGACGCTGTTCATGAAATATAGCGAGAACTGCGCGTCGTGCCAAGCCTCTGTATAGTTGGTCCACTGCGGCGTGGAAGGTAGTGCCCGTCCTCCTGTGGCTTCGGTCAGATTCATCAGCGACACGCTCACCGTATAGAGAAAAGGCAATATCGCGGCCGCTGCTCCTATGATCAGCACGGTGTATATGATTGCCTGATTCAGCGCAGCCCGCCGCGTGGCCGGATCGGCCTGGCGTGGTCGAAGGGCACCCCCGGCTAACGTTTCATTAGCCATAGAAGACCCTCCTGCTTGCAATCCTGTTATTGACAAGCGTTATCACCATTATTATGAGCAGGAGCAGAATGGCTAGCGCCGACGCGTAACCGTATCTCGTGTCTCGCTTGAACGCCTGAAAAATAACTATACTGGCGGTGTCGGTCGTGCCCAACGCGGCCGCTTGCCGTAATACAAAGATGTGATTGAAGGCCTTGAAAGTACCTATCACCGCGTAGAGCGACAGGAAGTAGATGGTCGGCGAAAGCAGTGGCAGCGTCACATGCCGAAACTGCGCCCACCCCCCAGCGCCGTCAATGTCCGCTACCTCATATAGCTCGTTGGGTATCGCCCCTAGCCCAGCCAAAAAGATTACAGTATCGAAACCGACATACGTCCACGTTCCGTAGATCATGATCGCGACAAGAGCCAGGCTGGGTCCCGACAGAATCGGCCCCAAATCAATATTCCCTCCGGTGATCATCTGAATGATCCCTGCCGGCTCACTCAACCAGAGCAGCGGTTCCGCGCCGAACAGGTCCAGCAAGCTGTTCAGCGGCGCGGTCGGCCTGTTGGAGAAAATGATCCTGAAGACAGCGGCCGTGCCAACAAAAGGCGCCACGTAGGGCAGAAAGTAGAGAACGCGAAAAAGAGTCTGTCCGCGAATTTTTTGGAAGAGCAGCGCTGCCAGGATTAACGCCAGTCCCAGCTGAATCGGCACCGTACCCAGAACGTAGAACACGGTTGCCATCAACCCATTCCACCAGTCCTCGTCGCCAGCCGCCACGACCCGCGGCAGTTCGGCAATCAGCACCCAGGCCCCAGCCATCAGCCCGACCGCGCCCACCAACCGCAAGGCCACGCCGGTATTTGAGGACCTGTCGCTCGCGCTTTCCCACAGACGCCACGCCAGCAGCAGCAGCAGAAACCCTGCACTGATGGTCACGATCTGCGACCACAGTTTCAAGCCCACGCCCTCTTCTAATGCGTCGGCGTAGGCAGCGCCGATCTCCGTCCAGGTAAACCAAGTCAAGGCTGCGCTGCCTATCAGGCAGATGCCTGCGTTGAAGAAGGGCATGAAATAGATGCGTTCGCGCCTGCTTGTCGGCATCCGTCGGTTAATGAGAAGCGCCCAAACCGAACCTGCAGCCAGAACAAGAAGCGCGATCCATAACGCGATCTGCACCTTCGGCAACCACCAGGTCTCTACCACGAGGGCACGAAATGCCTCTTGCGTGTTTGCCTGCCCACGCAGTTTCGACGGAATCAACAGCATTTCAGGCAGGAGAATAAAGACAAATCGGGTAAACAGTGCGGCGCCGGCCGCAGTCAGAAGACCGGGCATCAACCACGGCAGTGGTTTCGTTTTCTCCTGCCGTTGCTCCTGAACGGCGCGAACAAACGCCTGCACCGCGAAATAGATAAGCGCGGCAGCAATCCAGAATGTGATGATGTAGATCAGGTTGTCAACTGCCTTGACGTAGTTGCCCAGGCCGTCATACGAGCCGACGATTTTGTTCAGCCCGCGTAGCGTGCTCTCATAGGCGGCGAAAGCAAGGGGAAAGAGGCCGAACAGGCCAATGATGATGAAGGCTGGCGCCAGGAAGGAGTAAGCGAGCAGCATCTCGCGCAACCGCCTTCCCTGCCGCCCACGGAACCAACTTGGGGCCGCCCGCACCTGCTGCCGTAGATCGCTGCGGAATGCCGCGGGTTGCGAAGCTGTACTATCCACGTGGAAACCGCTTTCCCAGTTCTGCAGAGCCAATGCGCCTACGCCGGATTTTGCGCCCATAGTATAGTGCAAGCCGGGCATCTCGTCAACGAAAGAGCCCCGCGTCAGGAACGGGCCTACCCTTCTGCAAATGAACAATGGCAAGCCCCCGGCGGCTTGCCGCGGGTTGCTCCCATTATTGCACTTCTGTTCTGACGTTCGGTTAAGGAGAGATCAACATTGGGGAGGTAGGAAAGGCCGCCAACCGTCCATTCCGCATCGGACTGGCACCGGCAACAGTTCACCTTCAGTTTGCAACGACAACCCGTACTTCCGTCAGTCCTCCGGCAATGGCAGTTGCGGAACAAAGCAACCCGCCAAGACTGGGAAAATCACGCGACCAGGAGCCTGCCAATCTCGCAAGTTTCCGCATTACAGAACCACAGTACACCATCGTGGATTGTCATGCCATGAATTTCGTCTGGCGCCTCGACTCGAATCACATCAAAGATTCGTCCGCTCTCAGGATCCAGGAGGCAGACCGTGCCCGCAGAAGTATCCGCAGACCAAAGTTTCCCATCCTCCGACCATGCGATGCCGTGTACTCGCAGCCCCGGTACCCGAATACTGGACACCTCCTGCCAGCCTTCCGGATCCATGACGTGCACCATCTGTGAAGGCGGAGAAGCGACATACAGCCTGCCGTCGCGCCATTCGAGGCCATGGGCCCCTGTCTCCTGGGCGTCCGTCGCGCCCTCCCGCCACGCCACCACGCCGGCCCCGGGTGAGCTGTACTTGGCTACAGTCCGGCCGGTTTCTGCATCCAGTTGCGCGATCTTCCTTTCGTAGGTGGACGCGATCCAGACATAGCCGCCTCCCACGGTAATTCCGCTCGACTTGACCGTGTCGGTCTGGACATCGAACAGGACCTCTCCCGTTTCAAAGTCCTGCCGGTAGAGCCGCTCGTTGCCCTGGTCTATGCACCACAGCCCGTCTTTGCTGGCCTGGAGTCCGTTGGGATGCGGCCCCGGACTGGCAAACCGCTTTTCTACCTGCGCGATCTTTACCGGCATGGCATGCTCCTCATCATCTGTTGGGCGAATCCAATGCCGGCCTTCTGAACACCGGCCTTCCAAATTCATTACGATACAGGCCATCCAACTTCAAGTCAAGTCCCGGCCGGACATCACAATAGACAGCCGTACCCGGTCAATAAATTGCATCGCCCACGTGTCCCATCTATAATTGAGCTTTATATGCGCGCAAGAACGTGTACGCTGCAGCACGCCGCGAGCTCAGACGCCTCGTTGGCACTGTTCGTTCACACACCGCGCCATCGGATCGTTTCAACCTTACGGAGCATTGCTATGCTGAAGACCCATACTTGTGGCGAACTGCGAGCCAGCGATATCGGGAAGGCGGTCACTCTTTCCGGGTGGGTCAACCGCCGCCGCGATCACGGCGGATTGATTTTCCTGGACTTGCGCGACCGTTTTGGCATCACACAGGTCACGATTTCGGATGACCCAGTACTCGATCTGCCGAATGCGGCCAATTCGTCGAATGGCTCCGGCAATGGCAATGCCTGTTCGGAAGCGCTTGAAGTCGCTTCCCAGGTGCGCAGCGAATTTGTTGTCAAAGTGAACGGCTCGGTACAGAAGCGGCCGGAAGGCTTCGAAAACCCGGAGCTGGAAACAGGGGAAATCGAGGTCATTGCCAGCGAGCTGGAAATCCTGAGCGAAGCCCGTACACCGCCCTTCGTGATCAGCGGCAGTCAGGGAGACGAGGTCGATGAGGCGGTGCGGCTGAAGTATCGCTACCTCGACCTGCGCCGACCCAAGCTGGCCGAGAATCTGCGGCTGCGGCACGAGATTGTCCGCTTCATTCGCAACTATTTCTACGAAAGGGACTTTCTCGAGGTCGAGACGCCGATCCTGCTAAAAAGCACACCGGAAGGCGCACGCGACTTTGTCGTGCCCAGCCGCATTCATGCGGGCCGGTTCTACGCGCTGCCACAGTCTCCGCAGCAGATGAAGCAGCTGCTGATGATTGCCGGCTTCGAGCGCTACTTTCAGATCGCCCGCTGTTTTCGCGACGAGGACCTGCGCGCCGACCGCCAGCCCGAGTTCACACAGCTGGACCTGGAAATGAGCTTTGTCGAGGCCGCCGACATAATGGCCCTCATCGAAGAGATGCTCATCAAACTGTCCGCAAAGATCAGCGACAAGCCGGTCCAGCAGACCCCGTTCCCGGTCATGAGCTACGACGAGGCAATGGCCAAATACGGCATCGACCGCCCCGACATTCGCTTTGGGCTCCAGCTCTTCGAAGTTACCGACCTGGTTCGCAACAGTCGATTCGGTGTGTTCAAGAACGCCGTGGCGGCTGGCGGCATCGTCAAGGGCGTTTTGTTCCCGCAGGGGGCGGATCTGAGCCGCAAAGAGATCGACGGGCTGATCGAATACGTGAAACCCTACGGGGCCAAAGGATTGGCTTGGATCGGCCTTCCCGGGGAAGCCGCCGCCGACGGAACTTATTCGGTGGAGAGCCTGCGCAGTCCGATCATCAAGTTCCTCGGAGAAGAGGAGATCGTAGGCATAGTCACAGCCTCTGACGCCGAAAAGGGGGACCTGATTCTCCTTGTGGCAGACGAAGAAGGCGTGACAAATCCTGCACTCGCCAACCTGCGCCTGGAGATCGGCGCACGCACCGACATGATCAGTTCGGATCTCCTGGCCTTTTGCTGGGTGGTTGACTTCCCTCTGCTCGGATACGACAGAGACGAAGATCGCTGGGGCGCCATCCATCATCCATTTACCAGTGCCCGCGACGAGGACTGGAGCATCCTCGAGCAGCGCCCTGCCGACGTCAAGGCCAAGGCCTATGATATCGTTCTCAACGGCTGGGAGATCGGAGGCGGCAGTATCCGCATCCACCGTAGCGACCAGCAGATGCGGATGTTCCAACGACTGGGATTGAGCGAGAGTGAAGTGGACGAACAGTTCGGCCATATGCTTGAAGCCTTCCAATACGGGGCGCCGCCGCACGGAGGAATCGCTATGGGAATCGAGCGAGTAGTCGCCCTCTTCGCAGATGCCCAGAGCATTCGTGAGGTAATGGCCTTTCCCAAGACCGCAACCGGGACAGACCTTCTCCTGGAAGCCCCGAGCCTTGTTGAAGACGAACAGCTCGCGGAACTGCATATCGCTGTCAGAGAGCAGGAGGAAAGTGCAAAGTGAGAGGAGGGCCTCAGCTGCTCGCGCCCAACTTCGCGTCTGGTGATACTCATGAAAACGTTCTGAACCCGGCTACGCAGTGCAGCCGGCGCCGAGAGCGATTGAAGGGGCGACGCCGTCCATCGTTGCCGGCCGGCAGGCCCACACTGTGCCGAAATCTTGTTTGGCAGCCTGTTTCCAACTGTGCTATAGTTTCTGTGCAGCCCTGCAATGCCCGTGATTGGCTAGTTTGAGGGCGAACCAACACCAGAAACACGGGAGCAAGGCGAAGGTACGTGGATGTGATAGCCCGCCCATCGCGGGAAAGGGCAAGACGGAAGCGACCAGCCGGCGCCCACCTACGAACCTCGGTTCGTACCCACTGGATCACACGACATTGCGGGGTTGGAAAGCGTCCGGGGCCACCCGGACGTTTTTCTTTATGTTCTACCCGCGCCGCGGCGCAATTGGGTAGCCCAACTCCGCCATACAGCAGCGATCGGACAGTAACGCAATGGAAGTACAGCCCGACAGTTTCCCTCGAGTCTACCCGGTGGACTTGCAAGTTCACAGCAACTGTTCAGACGGCACCGACACACCGGAAGAGCTGGTCCGCAAAGCCTCGGAGCAGGGAATCCGCGTTCTGGCGGTGACCGACCATGACAGCGTTCTCGGTGTTGCCGACGCGCAGGCTCACGGGGCCGAAGTTGGTGTGCACGTGCTGCCGGCTGTCGAATTCAGTACCGCCCGTGACCGCGAGAATGACTTTCGGGACTTCGACATCCTTGGCTATGGCATCGATCCGACCAATTCAGACCTCCTCGATACGATGAACCGGTTGAAGGAGGCCCGCATTGACCAGAAGTCGCGCCAGGTCGAGCGTCTCCAGAGCTACGGTCTTCATGTGCCGGTCGACGAAGTTCTGGCGCTGGCGGGAGGCGTACCGGGCCGACCCCACATCGCTCAGATCGCTCTCAAATACAACCCGCAAGAATTCACATCCCTGAGCGACGTTTTCCAGAAGTATCTCGCCTCCGACGCCGAAAACCCCACACACGTGCCCCGTTCCTTCATTCTGGGCGTCATCGAAGCCATCGAATTGACTCACGTTGCCGGCGGAAAGGCTGTTCTGGCCCATCCCGGCATATACCGGCGCATACGCAGCCTAGAAGAGTCGCTGGCCCGCCTGGTTGACGTCGGTCTGGACGGACTGGAAATCCAGTATCCTTATGCTCCTGAAGGAAGAGACTCGACAGACAGGCCGATTGCCTGCTTTGCCGAGCTGGCAGCTCGGTTCGGCCTTTTTCAAACTGGCGGCAGCGATTATCACGGCGAACGCAAGCCGAACCGTCTCGGCGAGACCGGCCTTGAACTGGAGCAGTGGCAGGGGCTTCGAGACTTGAACGGATGGTAGCCACAAAATCTCCTTCTGAGCAGCTTCCGTTGCACCAGATCTCACGCCCAACCTGGCTGGAGATCGATCTTGACGCACTGGCTAACAACGTAGCGGAACTTCGGCGGCGTACAGGACCCCGCAGGATTCTCTATGCGGTTGTGAAGGCCAATGCATACGGCCACGGCGCCGAGCTTGTTGCGCCGGCCGCTTTGGAGGCCGGCGCAGACCGCCTCGCGGTCGCCGCGGTGAACGAGGCAATCTCTCTGCGTCGGGCGGGCGTGCGCGCCCCCATTCTTCTGCTCGGATACACGCCTCCGGAACTGGCCGAAACGCTGCTGGCTTACGATCTCGCCGTATCCGTCTACGAAACTCGCGCTGCCCTTGCCTTCGCCGCCGTCGCCGACCGCAGCGGTCAAGAATTGACCGTGCATCTCAAAGTAGATACGGGAATGCACCGTCTGGGTATCGACCCCGCCGACGCGCCCGCGCTGTGTAAACTGCTCTCCGAGCGTGCAAGTCTACGGTTGGAAGGCATCTATACGCATTTCAGTACGGCTGATGAGGCCAATAAAGAGTACAGCCGTATGCAGCTCCATCGCTTTACTTCACTGCTGGAACAGCTCAGGCGCGCCGGCTGCCGGCCCCCCATTGCCCATGCCGCTAACTCAGCAGCTACAATTGACCTGCCAGAGGCGCATTTGGACGCGGTCCGCTGCGGGATCCTTCTTTATGGTCTTTCACCGAGCGATGAGACGCCGGCGCCGCGGGAATTCCGACCAGTGCTGAGTTGGAAAGCACGCATAGCCCAGGTTCGCCGCCTGAGTCCCGGCGAACCGGTGTCCTACGGCAACGCCTGGCGGGCCCCCGACCCCCGAACCGTGGCCGTTGTTCCGGTGGGCTACGCCGATGGCTTTCCCCGTAGCCCCCGTACTTGGAAGAGCGTGCTCATAGGCGGCCGCCAGGCGCCTGTCGTGGGCCGGGTCTGCATGGACCATGCCTTCGCTGACGTGACTGAACTCATAGAGGCCGGTATCCCAGTTGCCCGCGACGACGAGGTCGTTTTGATCGGCGGTCAGCAGGGCGCAGCCATTTCGGCGGAGGATGCCGCCGTACGCCTGGAAACGAACAACTACGAAGTGGCCAGTCGGCTGATGGCGCGGCTTCCCCGCGTTGCGATTTGAAGTCTGGTTTCGAGCGTCCGGACCGCCAGCGGGATAACAATGGCAGAGAAAGAACGCGAGCTGGAATCCAAGGCCCGCAAGATCTACGAACTTCTGGTGGAAGAGTACGGTGAACCGGAGTGGAGACCAACGCGTTCCGGCTTCGAGCAGCTGATCCAGACAATCCTCAGCGCCAATACCAACGATCGCAATTCGGGTAGAGCGTTCGAAACGCTCAAGACTCGCTTCGCAAGCGACTGGGACGCCGTGCGCACCGCGCCCCTCGAGGAGGTCAAAGACGCCATCCGCGTCGCCGGGATGTACAACCAGAAGGGCCCCCACATTGTCGAGACCTTGGAGATTCTACACAGGGAAAAGGGCCGCTACAGCCTGGACCACGTGCGCGAGATGTCGCCGGCAGCCGCCCAGACCTACCTGCAGCGTTTTCCCGGCGTAGGCCACAAGACCGCCAGCATCGTCCTTCTGTTCAGCTATGGCATGGCAGCCTTTCCAGTCGACACGCACGTTCAGCGCGTGACCCAGCGCCTGGGCATGAGCGGCCGGCGCGCGTCCGCGGAGAAGATAAAGGGAACGTGGGAAGAGACGCTGCCGGAGGATACCTATTTTTGCCTGCACATGAACCTGATTCGCCACGGCCGGTCGGTCTGCATTGCCCGCACGCCCCGCTGCGCGGTCTGCGTACTGAACGATGAGTGCGACTACAATGCGCGTGCCGGCGACTGGGCGAACGTTCCTTCCTGACCAGGATTCAAGAGCGCAAAAAAGCCGCCTGATGCGATCACAGGCGGCATGACTTAGGAAACTCTTCTTGTCCCGGTTCGGCTCAATCCGGGACAGATCCCTGGCTGAAACTGAACTGCATTTATTCTGCCAGAGCTTTCTTTTGCTGGCGCTTCAGTCTGCTCTTTCGGCGTGCGGCATTGTTGGCATGAATGGCCCCGCGTTGGGCAGCCTTGTCCAACGCCACGTAAGCCTGACGTACTGCCTCAGGCGCCTCCGGATCGGCGTCTTCAATTGATTCACGCGCCCTCTTCACAGCTGTTCGGGCGGCGCTGCGATATCCTCGATTGCGGTCGCGGCGCCGCAGGTCCTGGCGCGCCCGCTTAGCGGCTGATCTGATATTCGGCATCTGTGTCTCCACCGCGGCCCTTGGGCCGCTCCTTCTGTGATTACCCTGTTGAACGACAGTTGCGTCCATTCTAGCAAGGGCAAGGGTCAAAGTCAATCCTGACCGGTGCTGGCGGAACTGCAGTGGAACTGCAGTAGTCAGAACGGCAGTAGACAGTGGTTAGTGGTCAATGGAACGGCAGATTGAGGGGTATGGCGGAGAGGTGGGCATGGCCGGCAGAGGGCAGGCACAAAGGCGTGGCGTGAGGCGTGGCTGCGGGTACAGGCACTGTTGAAAAGGAGCGATGGCAGAGAAGAAAATGTACTGTCGAAATGTGGCACATTAGCCGCATGTGCGCTACAGTATGCGCGCAACTGGTCTGAAACCGATTCCCATACAAAGAGGACTCCAATGAAGATCTCCAAAGTGACGCCCATGGTGCTGGGCACCGAATGGCGCAACCTGACCATAGTCAAGGTAGAGACCGATGACGGTCTGGTCGGCGTGGGGGAATGCCGCGCGCTAAACCGCACTGACGGCGTTCTTGGCTACCTCAGCGAAGCCGCGCCCCGCTACATTCTCGGCGAAGACCCATTTAACGTCGAAGCCCTCGTCGCCCGCATGTTCCGGGAAGACTTCGGACGCGCCGGCGAGATTACCCAGACCGTTACCGCACTGCTCGAAGTCGCCTGCTGGGATATCATCGGCAAAGCTCTTGACCAGCCGGTATACAAGCTGCTGGGCGGCGCGGTCAGGAATCAGATCAAAGGCTACGCCAACGGCTGGTATACGGGAGAACGTACGCCCGACGAATTCCACGCGGCTGCCAAGCGAGTGCTCGACAGGGGCTACAAAGCGCTCAAGTTCGATCCCTTCGGCGCCGGTTTCTACGAGATGGATCGGGCAGAAAAGAACTATGTTATAGGACTTGTCGAAGCGGTGCGGGATGCTGTCGGCCCGGACGTGGAGATTCTCATCGAGATGCACGGCCGCTTCAATCCCGTGACCGCGGTGGAATTCGCCCGTGAACTGGCCCAATTCAAACCGTCGTGGCTTGAGGAGCCTGTGCCTCCAGAGAATATCGCCGCCCAGAAGAAGGCTGCAGATGCCATTGCGCCCCTGGGCATTCCCGTCGCGACCGGAGAGCGTCTGCATACGATGTACGAGTACCGCGAGCTGTTCGAACTCCAGGCCTGCGACATCATCCAGCCTGACATTACACATTTCGGCGGCATTCTCAACACAAAGAAGCTGGCCGCCTGGGCCGAAGCCTATTACATGCTCATCGCGCCCCACAACGTGGGCGGCCCCATTTCGACCGCGGCGGCGCTGCACCTGGCAGCCTGCACGCCCAACTTCAAGATCCAGGAGCACTTCAACGACTTCGCCGAAGCCTACGTGAAGAAGGCCGCGCCGGGCAACCCCGAAATTGAAGACGGCTACTTTGCCCTTCCATCCGGACCCGGCCTGGGTGTCACGCTCGACGAAGACGTAGTCGCCGCCAATCCCCGCCGCAGAGTCCACTTCAATCTCTTCGCCGAAGACTGGCATAGACGTTCCGCGGAAGTGGACTGAATCCGAGACCAAATCGGGATGAGAGTGCAACACCCTCTCATCTCGTGATCGAATACCTAACGAAACCGACAGGAGTTTCCACTACAAATGTCACTGCAACCGCTGCTGATCAACGGAGAATTCCGCGCTGCCGCCAATCCGACAGGCAGCTACCATTCCACCAATCCTATGACCGGCGAAAAACTGCCATGGTCTTTTCCCTACTCCGAATGGGATGACATCGAGGCTGTCCTGCAGGGGGCTGCCGATGCCGTGACAGAGCTTCGCAAGGCGCCCCGGCAACTTCTGGCCGAGTTTCTCGATGCCTACGCCGCCGGCATCGAAGGGCAGGCCGACGCT
Organism: Caldilineaceae bacterium; assembly: GCA_965208965.1. GTDB lineage: Bacteria > Chloroflexota > Anaerolineae > Caldilineales > Caldilineaceae > Bin5. Next base: position 5,161,367 of record OZ242384.1, on the reverse strand, counting down.
CTTGTCGAAACGGCCCATCAGGAGACCGGCCTGCCGGCGCCCACCCGCCTGAGAGCCATCGAGCTTCCCCGGACCACCGATCAACTGCGCCAGGCCGCGGCGGCCGTTCGGGCGCGTTCGTGGACCCAGGCCACGATCGACACCGCCGTCAACATCCGCTCCTTCTACGGCCCACTTCCGGGCGCCGTCGTCGTCTTCGGGCCGAACAACTTTCCCTTCGCCTTCAACGGCGCGGCCGGTGGAGACTTCGCCGCAGCCATCGCCGCCGGCAGCCCGGTGATCGCGAAGGCGCACTCGAGCCATTCCCGCACCAGCCAGTTGCTGGCTGAAGCGGCGCTTGAAGCTATCCGCAAGACGGGCGCGCCCAAGGGCCTGGTTCAGCTGATCTATCGCTTCAAGTCGGAATACGGCTACGACCTGGTTGCCGACGCCCGCGTTGCAGCCGTCGGATTTACCGGCAGCCGCGACGGCGGCATGAGGCTGAAGGAGGTCGCCGACCGCCACGGCAAACCGATATACCTGGAGATGTCCAGCATCAACCCGATTCTTCTGCTGCCCGGCGCGCTCGCCGAGCGTTCGCAAGCGATCGCTGAAGAGTTTTTCACTTCATGTACCATGGGAACCGGCCAGTTCTGCACCAATCCCGGACTCGTGATGACGCTGGCCGGAGAGGAGTCGAAGGCCTTTGTTGATCAGTCGGCAGCGCTATTCGAGGAAGGAGCGGCCGGTGTCCTGCTCAACCGCGGCGTCTCGGAAGGCATGGACGAATCAATTCAGGTCCTGTCCAGCAATGGGGCCAAAGTCGTCGCAGGAGGATCAGCGGCTGACAGGCCGGGCTTCCATTACCGGAATACCTTGTTGACAGTGTCGGGCGACGAGTTTCTTGCCAATCCGGAAGCAATGCAGACAGAGGCGTTTGGGCCTTCCTCGCTGGTGATCCTGGCAAAGGATTCCGCCCAAATGGAGCAGATTATCGGCTGCTTCGAAGGCAACCTGACCGGCTGCCTCTACACCGACAACGGCGGCAGCGATGACCAGTTGTACGATCGTCTTGCGCCTCTGCTGCGGGCCAAGGTGGGCCGGCTCCTGAACGACAAGATGCCTACAGGTGTGGCTGTCAGCGCTGCCATGAACCACGGCGGCCCCTTTCCCGCCACAGGACATCCAGGTTTCACATCGGTCGGGATCCCGGCCAGCATCCGCCGTTTCGCCGGCCTATACAGTTACGACAATGTGCGCCAACACCGCCTGCCGCCTGACCTGCAAGACAAGAATCCCACCGGAGAGATGTGGCGGCTGGTCGATCAGGAGTGGACGCAGGCGGACATCGGCGCCTGATGCTTCAGGACTGGCCTGTCGGGCGCTCCAATGACGCCCAACGTGTAACAGGCATCGAGCGGCCCTTACAACCTGTAAGCCTCCTTCGCAAGGCCGTACGTCAGCGCGTGCGCCATGGCAAAGGCATCCTCGTCGTCGATCTGGCCCTCCACGAGTAAAGAGGCAAGCCAGTCGCAGGCGATGCGCCGCCAGAGCTCATGCCGGGTTGGGATCGAAGCGAACGCCCGCGTGTCGTCATTGAAACCGACAGTGTTGTATATGCCCGCCGTCTCCATCACCTGTGCGAAGAAGTTTCGCATTCCGTTGATGCTGTCGTAGAACCACCAAGGCGGGCCTATTCGCAGTATCGGGTAGTGGCCGGCCAGAGGAGCGAGCTCTCTGGCGCTCGTCGCTTCGTCAAGCGTGAACAGGATCAGGCGCAGTGACGAATGGGAACCGAAGCGGTCCAGGAGAGGTCTCAAATTGCGGGTGAAGTCAAGTCCATGGGGAATGTCAGCGCCCTTGTCCGCGCCGAAGCGCTGAAAGACAGCACTGTTGTGATTGCGGATGGAGCCCGGGTGCAGTTGCATGACCAGCCCGTCCTCACTGCTCATGCGGGCCATCTCAACCAGCATGTGAGCCGTGAAGAGCCGGGCGTCGCCGGCAGTTGCGCTGCCTGAAAGACCCCGTTGGAAGACCTCATCTGCCTCGCCTGGCGAGAGGACCGCCGTAAGCGGCGTTTCCGCTGCATGATCGGTAGCGGTAGCGCCCATCTCTCTGAAGAAATCGCGGCGTTGCTCCAGAGCGGATATGTAGGAGGAGTAATCGACAATATCGACGCCGGACACACTGCGCAACAGGTCGACCTGTTCCTGCCATTCCTGCTGATCAATCCCGTTGACGACCTTATCGGGACGAAATGTTGGATAGACGCGCCCGTCCCAGTCCGAGTCCCGGATCGCCTGGTGGTGTTCGAGAGTATCGGTGGCCGCGTCGGTCGTGGTCAGCACTTCCACCCTAAACTGTTCAAACAGTTTTCTGGGCGTGAAGTCGGGGGCCGCCAACTGCTCTGAAATCTGGTCGTAAATCTCCTGGGCGTTCGCAGGCGTCAGTTTCCCGGTAATGCCAAATAGATCATGGAGCTCATCCCGCAGCCATAGTCCGGTGGGGGTACCTTGAAACAAATGGTAGTTTTCGGCAAAGGTCTGCCAGATCTTGCGATGATCCGATTCGACGGCGCCGGCATCTTCCCCCTCATTCATGGGCACCCCCTGGGCCTCAAGGGGAACGCCCTGTGAGTACAGCATCCGAAAGACATAGTGGTCCGGGATCAGGAAAAATTCGGCCGGCGAATCGAAGTGGTAGGTAGCATCGGCGAACAGAAGCGGGTCAACGTGGCCGTGCGGGCAGATCAGAGGAAGGTCGGCCACGCTCTCGAAGAGGGCACGAGCTACAGTTCTTTGGTCAGCGCCGCCGCTGAAATACCGATCGGCCCGTTCGGGCATATAATTGCTCAAAGACGAATTCACAAAAGTTTCCTTTCGTTCGCACCGATTTGGCGTAAGATCGAATTTTGTGGACAGGCCGCAAAAGAGTCCTTTGTCCGACTACTGCACTTCACTGATTATAGCTGAATGAAACCACTAAGGGCGAGGAAGGACCCGCGTGAAGAAGCATCCTTCTCTCTCCCTTCTTTCAATGCAAGGAGAGGGCTATGAGTTCAAGAGAACAGTTTTCACTGGACGGGAAGGTTGCCGTCATCACCGGCGGCACAGGAGTCCTGGGAGGCGCGATGGCCCGCGGCCTGGCCGAGGCCGGCGCGCGTGTCGCCATCCTGGGGCGGCGGGAGGCCACAGCCAGCGAGGTAGCCGGTGAAATCACAGCGGCCGGCCACGATGCCATCCCGCTGCCGGCAGACGTTCTGGATGAGGAGAGTCTGCAAGCGGCGCGACAGATTTTGCTTGACGAATGGGGAAGCGTCGACGTGCTAATCAACTGCGCCGGGGGCAACCGACCCGACGCCACCGTCTTCGGCGACCTGACCTTTTTCAATGTGCCGCGCAACGCACTGGAAGGCGTCGTCGGTCTGAATTTCACCGGAACGGTTCTGCCTACACAGATTTTCGGCGAGCTGATGGCGGAACGGGGCAAAGGCTCGATCATCAACATCTCGTCGATGGCATCACAAAAGGTCTTGACGCGGGTGATGGGTTACTCCGCGGCCAAGGCGGCCGTCGACAACCTGACTCGCTGGCTGGCCGTCGACCTGGCTGAAAAGCACGGGCCGGGACTGCGCGTAAATGCGATTGCGCCCGGCTTCTTCATCGGCGAGCAAAACCGGGCCCTGTTGATAAATGAAGACGCTCCCTCCAGCCCGGGGGATTCCCCAGTCCTGACCGAACGCGGTCAGCAGATCGTTGATCATACGCCGATGGGGCGTTTCGGTGAGCCGGATGAACTGGTAGGCGCTGCGATTTGGCTGGCAAGCGACGCCTCCCGCTTCGTTACAGGCATCGTCGTTCCCGTAGACGGGGGATTCTCTGCCGCCAGCGGCATCTGACGGGCCGGAGAGTGACCCGCAGCGAGCGCAAGGCAGCGGCGCCAAACCGTCTCTGCCTCAACGCTTCGTGGCCTGTGGTTTCTTGCCCGGCGCAGTGAAGATAATGTATATTGTTTCTTTGTGATGGTGGAGAAACATGGTTTTTTGACAACCGCTCTGAGGGCAGTTGAAGTCGGGCGGTTAGTACGTTAGATCGGGGAGTACCGATGAGCGATTCGACAGTGGCGGCAAAGGACTTCATTCGCGAAGCGATTGCGGATGACATTGTCAGCGGGCGCTTCAATGGGCGTTTCCAAACCCGCTTTCCGCCCGAACCCAACGGCTATCTGCACATTGGGCATGCCAAGGCAATCGGGTTGAATTTCGAGGTGGCGGCGGAGTTCAACGGCCCTTGCAATTTGCGTTTCGACGACACCAACCCCCTCAAAGAGGAGCAGGAGTTCGTCGAGGCCCAGTTGAAGGACATCCGCTGGCTCGGCTACGAGCCGGCCAATGTTCTCTATGCCTCCGACTATTTCGGTCAACTCTACGAGTGGGCGCTCCAGCTCGTGCAGGATGGACACGCTTACGTCGACGATCTCAGCCAGGAGGAGATTCGTGCTCATCGCGGCACTCTGACTGAACCCGGCACAGACAGCCCCTATCGGAACAGATCCGTTGAAGAAAACCTGGATCTGTTCCAGCGGATGAAGGCGGGCGAATTTCCCGACGGCGCCCGCGTTTTGCGCGCCAAGATCGATATGTCCTCGCCCAACATCAACCTGCGCGACCCCGTTATGTACCGCATCCGCCATGCCGAGCATCAGCGCACCGGCGACGAGTGGTGCATCTACCCCATGTACGATTGGGCCCACGGCCAGTCCGACTCGATTGAAGGCGTTACTCATTCGCTCTGTTCGCTTGAGTATCTGAACCACCGCCCCCTGTACGACTGGTACCTGGAGTCCCTGGGCGTCTACCATCCCCGCCAAATCGAGTTTGCCAAGCTGGAGTTCACCTACATTGTGACCAGCAAGAGGCGCCTCATGCGGCTTGTTGAGGAAGGCCGCGTAGAGGGCTGGGACGACCCGCGCATGCCAACGCTGGCCGGTCAGCGGCGGCGCGGCGTACCGTCCAAGGCCTTGCGAGACCTCTGTCAACACGTCGGAATCGCCCGCACCAACAGCACAGTTGAGATCGAGCTGTTGGAACATTTTATTCGGCAGGAGCTGAACCGTACCGCCATGCGCGTGATGGGAGTGCTCGATCCTCTGCCTGTCGTGATCACGAATTTCCCCGAAGGCGAGACCGAATGGCTCGACGCGGTGAACAATCCCGAGGATGAGAGCGCCGGCAGCCGGCCGGTCCCGTTCAGCCGTAACCTTTACATCGATCGGGACGATTTCATGGAGGACCCGCCGCGGCGATTTTACCGCATGGCGCCGGGCCGTGAGGTCCGTCTGCGCTGGGGCTACTTCGTGCGCTGCGAGGAGGTCATAAGGGACGATCAGGGTGAAGTCACTGCCCTGCACTGCACCTACGATCCTGAAACCAGGGGCGGCTACGCTCCAGACGGCCGCAAAGTGCGCGGCACGATTCATTGGGTGAGCGCAGACCATGCCGTCACTGCCCAGGTACGCGTCTATGATCGTCTCTTCAATGTCGAGGACCCCTACGACGTGCCGGAGGGTCAGGACTACATGGCCAGCCTGTCGCCCAACTCGTTGACCGTGCTGGACCGCGTCCAACTGGAACCGAGTGTGCTTGACCTTGAGATCGGTCAGACCGTGCAGTTTGAGCGCAAAGGCTACTTCTGTCTGGACCCAGACAGCGACGACGACCGGCTTGTCTTCAACCGCACCATCACGCTGCGCGATTCATGGGCGAAGATGCAGGCTCGTCGGCGAGGGCGGTGAGTCCAAAACGCGAAGTGAAGGGTAACCTTGGGGGAAACTCCGTCAACACAACAATGTTCGTTGGGGTATGAAAGCGGGGTCTCTTCCGTAATGCGTAACGCGGGCGAAAAGACCTGATTCCCAGTCCAGCAGGCTTGATGTCTGCTCCAAAGCAGTGGGTAAGCGTTTTACCTCTCGGCGTGAATGTGGCGAATCAGCGAATTGACTCTGGCGCTGACCTCGTTGAGCCTTCTTATCTGGGCGCTTTTCTCTTGGCGAAGCTGGTTGAGTTGTAGCCGCGCTTCTGTGAATTCCTGTAAAGGTTTTGCAACCAATTCGTTGATGATTTCCTCTGCCCTTTCCTGTGCTTCTCTGCCGACCTGTTCGGCCAGTTCATCGAACGCGTCCAAGACCTCTTGCTGCATTTTCTCTGCGTCCGCATTTCGTCTAGCCTCTTCGAAGGCGGCTATAACCACTCCCGCCAATTGTAGGACAGGAACTGTATAGCCGACTACACTGGTGATGCGGATGCCTGCCCGGTTCTGCGAGCGAATGCCAAGTGATTTGCCAATCTCAAGAATTTTCGCGAAGGCAGGGTTTCTTTGAAGTCGGTCGAGCCCTGTGGCGCCCTGACTAGAAGCGTCTGGGCTGGGAGCGAAGTGACTCGCAATCAGGCTGAGAAGCTCTAACCCCTTCCAAGCAGCCTCCGAGGACGGGCTCCACTCCTTTTTGTCGAGTGTGGCGCTCAGATTTTCCTTCGTTTGATTGAAAAGCTTCGTGTTCAAGACCGCATTGATGTCTTCCGCCAAATCCGGCAAGCTGTTGCCTAAAGCCTTTTCAATGCTCTTGGACAACTCTTCTAGGGCTTCCTGCAACTTGTTCTCAGCGGATTGGGCCGTTGCCTCAAATTCGTAGTCTTTCCCTTTACTGTCGATTTGTTCGGCCCACTCGGTCCCGGCTTCCACGAAAGAAAACTTTGTGTGTGAAATCGCCAATTCGACGGCCCCTTGGAGGGTCGTCTTTGCATCGTCGAAGTGACGGATAGTCCGGTTGTAGACAAGAGCCATGGCATCGGCGTCCGGGTCTTCGGTAGGTTCGCTCTGGATGGCAGTCTGCAAGACCTGATCGATAGCGTAGAGAGCGGTCGTGTGGCGCGCGTGTAGCCCCTTTTCGTGTACGAAGGCATCGATGTTGTCGATGAGAGCATCCAGGTTGCCTACCTGTTCCAGGTAAGCCGCGGATTCAGCGTGTTCTTCCGTTATTGCTTCTAAGGCGCTGAGAGCATCGATGAAAGTTATGCGCAGTTGTTCCGGGGTGAAGGGGCATAACGCCGGGCGCAAGTCTTCAGTAAGCCTTTTGCGGCTCTCGGGCGCATTGCCAGCGGCATGACGCGCCATTTTGTTGACGACCAGAATGGTTTCGTGTCCCTTTGACCGATCGATTGTAAGTTTGCGGTAGTGTTGGCTCACATAACTATCGAACAGTTCATTTGTAATGACGAACATCATCAGGTCGGCGTTGCTAATCGCGTCATATGTGATTTCGTCATGTTCCGGTCGGATCTCGGTGTGGATGCCAGGTGTGTCGATAATGGATACGCCATTCCAGTCGAAAAACCTTGTTTCCGCGGTTACGATTTCGGCCCCGGTGGCAATGTCGTTCCGTCCGGTCAGGGCCTTCAGGATGGTGGACTTGCCGGCGCTATATTGTCCGGCCAGAGCTAAGCTGATTGGCGCATCCTGGTCTGCGCTGAGAACGGGGAGGCGGTCAGCCAGTTGCTGCACCGAATCTGACTGAGACTGGCCAATTGCATGACGGGCTTCCTTGAGAAGGGCTTCTGTTTCTTGCGCCCAAATGTGGGCTTGTAGTTGTGGCACTAGGATACCCTTACACTTTACTGACAATGTGGAATCCAGCTAGTTGACGGGCCAACTGCATGCGCACACGCGCCTCTCTGTCCTGCACATTCCAAGTGAGGCGCGCTGTCTGTCTTGTTTCGTCGAAATCGATAGAGCCGTTGAGTTGATACCCGCAGACCACCTCTTGGATTATAGATGACGGATGTAGGCTCCCTGACAGCTGTTTGACGGATTCGTTGAACTGCGCCTCGAGGTCGGCAATAGCAGCATCGGGCAGTTGACGTTTTCCGGCGGTCGCTATTACGATAGCCTGGCCGGGAATTCGAGCGACCTTGAGGATGGTAGGTACCGCAACGTCAAGGCCAATGTGTCGCAGCGCATCTTCTATAATCTGGCGGTTGAGATCCAGCAACACATCGTTCTGGCTCCAGGCGGTTTCGCGGCAGACGGCGGCGGCATCGGTGCTGGTTTGGGCCAAGTCGCTAATGCTCTGTATAAATCTATCAACCACTTCTGCAATTATTTGTTGAGTGAACCACTTGTCAAATGTTTCGGCCACGTTTTCTTGTATGGCGTCCAATTGACTCTGCATCTGCTCCGTCATTTCAGCGATGGCTTCTTTCTTGGTTCTCATATGGTGCTGGTACAACCTGCCTAGAAAAGAGCCGACAACTGTCGCGACCAGAACTGCGACGGGACCGATACCACCGCCAATTAGAAGAACAGCGACGATGGCGAGGAGCGCGTCGCCGATATTTTCCCGTAACCACTTTCTCGACTGCCCATGCGCGCCAAATCGCTTGGCGTCAATTACGGCCGCTTGAATAGTAATTGCCATTAAGTCTATCTCTGCCCTCGTGTCGGCCTCGACCTCCTGCAAGCGTGTCCAACAATCGCTTACGAGGTTTTCCTGTAAAATGCGAAATTTAGTCTCGATTTGCCCTGACTCGATTCGGGCTTCCCATTCTTTATTTGCGTTTTCCCTTTGCCAATGCGCGGCAGCGAAGGGCCGAATCTCGTTTCGTAGTTTGCCGATGGTCTCCTGCTGCGTCTGCTTCAATCGCTGACGGGCCTGGAGCTGAAAGCTGTTCCGCCAGGAATCCAGCTCCCCTTTCCGGTCGACGAGGCGGAGATGCATTTCCTCCAACAGGGTAGATACCTGCAGCAAAGCTTCGCTGGTTTCCAGAGTGGACTCAGTGGCGCCATGTAGGAAGCTGCGCATGCGGAGAAAAGGCCCGTTCGTGATGATTTCGTTCAGGATACGCTCCTCCACATGGCTGAATCGACTCGCGGCCGCTAGTTCACTCGTCATCGCACTGTTTTCACATCGGCTGGCAAGAAAACGAGCATTAAGGTGGGTAGGTATGAACGGCAATTCTCGTCCCGGCGTGTGCTTATCAGCCAATTCATTGAACTGTGCGAAGAGACCGAGCAGTCTTTCGTCGTCAAAGATCTTGTCTTGCTTGTGGATGAAATGTCTGATTGCAATCTCGCCTTCAAGCCCCCACTTTACGTTTACGATGCCCAATACGGGGATTCCCCATTTGCGGAGTCGGCCTAGGCGCTTGGCTTCGGACGGTTGGGGCGCGTCATCTGAAATCAGAAAGAGGATCAGATCGGCCTGTTTGGCGGCGTTGAAGGCGATTTCCTCATCGGCCTCGCCGCCGAATGCCGCCACACCTGGCACATCGGTTACGGTCAAGCCCTGCCACAGGTAAGATCGCACGTCGCGGGTTGTGCGCTGGGCGCCCGAGCCAATCGATTCGCCACTGCCGTGGGTCAGGACTTCCATCAGAGTGGATTTGCCAACCATGGTACGCCCAAATAGGGTTATGTTGAAACTCTTTAGTTTCCTACGCTTCTCCCTGACTATATTGTCTATCTCGGCGTGAGTGGATTCCAGATCCACTATGACCTGCTTCAGATCCGCGAGCAATGGGGCATTTGCCTTGTTTTTGTCATGCTTCTTTGCGATGTTATTGACTAAGGTGCCTGCCTGTTCAATCACCTCTTTGCTGCGTTTGAGGTAGCCGTCAGCTTTCTGAAAACCGTATTCGGCGGCCTCGGCGCAACGGTCGAGCGCGGCCTTTACCTCTGGGGACACAGCGCTTTGAGGCAAGGGTTTTTCGGAATCGGCGGCAGTTCCGTTCTCTTTGAGTTGAGTCACGTCCGGGCGCTCTGATTTGGGGCGTCGCATCTTCTGATGAACAGCTTTGGGTATCATAGGTTTCTTCATCTGGCGCCTATTCTTTCTGTAGTCGGGGGATACGTTTCTCTGTGTTCTGCTGCGCACCCCGGCACGCAAATGGGTGCAAGTCTGCTCTGCTTACAGCCATAAAAGCCTCATCAGCTAGCCTCAAATGGCGGCCAATTTGTGCTGACGATGCACTGCCGTCGAACCCCTCTTTGACCTCATTGCCCGGGCCATCGGGGCACGAGGACCACAGAAGCGGTTGCCACGCCAAGGGGCGTGGCAATGTGCGTTCTTGTTTAGCCCCGACTACCCCTCACTTTGCTGCCTGCGGCACCAGAATGTGCCCCTCCTCCAGGGAGCCATACCGCAAAACCGCCCGCGGCCCGTGCCTCCACAGGTACGCTGCAATATAGGCGCAGGTTATCGCATCGAGCGCGTCCTCATAGGCCTGAAGAGCGGCCCCGCGCAGCCCGTAAACTTGCGTACTCTTCAGTAACCGCCTGGTGCCGCGCAGCCGCGGGTCGGCCTTGCGCAGCTTACGTAGCAGCTTTCGATAGCGATCAAACTCCGACCAGCGCTCCTCGAAAGACCGTCCCCGACCGCGCTTATACTTGAGTGTACGGTCAAGGCCAAACAGACTGACCAGAGCCGGATGAGGGTACACTTCGCATACCAGCCGCGCCTTCGTCCGCCGGGGAATCACATCGGATTCGTAAAATTTGAATCGTTCGGACAGCGCCGCAGTCAGGGATTCCCCGCGCACAACGCCATCGCGTTCAAGCAGCTTCCTGTTCGCCGGATACGCTCCAGCCTGATAACGCCGCCAGTCCGCGGACAGCGCACGGTCACACGCCCTGATTCCTGTCTCATTAGGTACCCTCAGCGGCGCATCGACCGCCACGATCGACCCATCGCGCCGGGATAGATGATCGCCGACGAAGTCGAGGATTTCAGACATCTTGCTCAGTCCGCCCGCACTGGCAACCAACCGCCCGTCCCTGATCGCCGCAACGCCCGACGGGTTTTTGTCGCTCCAGGCCAGGTCGATGCCGATAAAGGACGGCTTTCCCCTTTTCTTTGCCATAGAGGACCTCCTCAGGGTGTGCTGACTCTACTTACCATCCATTTGAAGGCGCCGGGTTCCCTCGCAAGAAGTACGAGACCGTCCCATGGGACGTCAAATCCATGGCGGGCGCTTGACGGAAACGTTACCTGTCCCGGCCGAGGCACACCTTCTCCACCGTCACTTCCTCCAGGTAGGCCTCGTCAACCTGCGCGCCGTGCCCCGGTCCGTCTGGCACTGTGAGCGTACTATTGCTGTTGAGAGTAAACGGATTGGTGACGATATCCCGCTCAAAATAGCGGTCGTTGGCACTGATGTCGCCCGGCAGCGTGAAGTTGGGCAGGCTAGCGAGCGCCACGCTGATGGCCCTTCCGATCCCGGTTTCCAGCATCCCCCCGTGCCAGACGGGAATGCCCGCAGCCTGGCACATGTCGTGGATGGCAACCGAATCGGCCAGTCCTCCTATCCGGGAAGGCTTAATGTTTATCACTCCGCAGGCGTCCAGCTCCAGCGCCCAGCGGGCGTGGTCCGGGGAGACGATACTCTCGTCCAGGCAGACCGGGGTTTCGATCAGCTTTGCCAACTTTGCGTGATCGAAAATATCGTCGTGGTCGAGCGGCTGCTCATTCAAAAGCAGGTCAAACGGGTCCAGTTGCCGCAGATGCTCGGCGTCTTCCAGATGGTAGATACTGTTGCCGTCCACCTGCAGCAGCAGGTCCGGCCAGCGCTCGCGAACTGCTCCCGTGGGCTCGATGTCCCAACCCGGCTTTATCTTCAGTTTGACTCGCTGGTAGCCGTCCTCAAGGTAACCCTCCACAGTCTCCAGAAGGGCGCCAATGGTTGCGTGAATCGGCACGCTCACGCCCACGGACACCTCCTCCCGGGTTCCACCCAGAAGGCTGGCCAGGGAGGTGTTCTGCGCGCGCGCGAACAGGTCCCAGACGGCAAACTCCAGCCCAGCCTTGGCCATACGGTTGGCGCGCAGCTTTCTGAAGATCCCGCGCACGTCTGCCGGCGCTGAGATTTCTGCCTCCAGCAGCATCGGGCCCAAAAACTCCCGCTGCATGATAAGCGCGGTGTGAAAGGTCTCTTCGTTGTACCAGGGGCCGTCACTGACGGGCGACTCGCCCCAACCGGTCACGCCTTCCGCGTCCACCCGTACTATGACCGCGTCGCTACCCTCATGCCGCCATCCGCTGGTCTCAAATGGCCGCACATAGGGCATGTGGATGCGACGGAGCTCAATTCGATCGATTTTCATTGCTGGTTTCCTGTATGCCCAGTCCGCGGCAGATTCCGGGGTAGTTTCGAGGGCGCCCGGATCAAAGGACGAGAAGAATTGGCTCCGGGAAGGGCTCGCTGTACGGTTCGCTGCAGAAGTGACCGAGTCAACTACCGGGCTACTTCGAAACCGCGCCGGAGCCGCCCTTGCCAAGCGTGCCCGCTGACCGCCGCGTACTGGGGAGGGGACTGACGTTGGCGGCCACGCCAACCATTCCTACCGGGGACGAAGGCTGGCGAAGGTCCAAAGTTCGGGGGGGAAGCCGGCAGGTTCCAAACTGATTCAGGCCTGATTGCGCTGGCGCTTCAGACCGGCATCCGGATGCTCAAGGAACCGAAAGGCGTCCCGCCCCGAAGAGTCCTGATCGAGGTGATGTCAATCAGACGGCGTATACGCAGTCCACGTGGCGACCGGTTGCCGCCGATTCCAGGATCGCGTCACAGATAACGGAGTTGCGATAGCCGTCGACAAAATCGGCGCCTATTGGAGCAACGTCTCCGTCGTTGACGATGCAGTCCAATAAGTGTGTAATCTCATGAACGAACGTATGCTCCCAGCCGATCATATGGCCCTGGGGCCACCAGTTCTCCCACCAGGGATGGAAAGGCTCCGAGACTAGCACGTTGCGGAAGCCCTGGGCTTCGGCTGGTTCGTCGCCGACCCAGAAGATTTCCAGTTCGTTTAGACGCTCCAGATTGAAGACGATGCTTGCCTTTTCGGCATTAATTTCGAGGCGCTGTCCGTTTTTGCGCCCGGCGGCAAAGCGGCTGGCCTCAACCGTACCGATTGCGCCGTTGTCAAACTCAAGCAGCGCGGTAAAGGCGTCGTCGACATCGACCTTGCCCATCGTTCCGTCGTCCCACGGTCGTTCGTCGATGAAGGTACGGGTCAAACCGGAGACGCTCTTTATCTCGCCGACCAGGTAGCGGCCCAAGTCGATAATGTGCGCGCCCAGGTCTCCCAGGGCGCCGCTGCCAGCCACGGACTTCTGCAGCCGCCAGATCATCGGCAGGTCATAGTGGGCCATCACCCACTCTTGCAGATAGACGGCGCGGAAGTGGTAGATTTGGCCCAGCAGACCGGAATCCACCAGTTTTCGAATCTGCCGGATCGCGGGCACAAAGCGATAGTTGAAGGCGACCATATTTTTCACGCCTGCCTTCTGTACCGCTTCCACCATACTTTGCGCTTCATCGGCCGTGCGCGCCAGCGGTTTCTCACACAGGATGTGCTTGCCGCGTTCGGCGGCCAGAATGCAGGGATCCGCGTGGGTATCGTTCGGTCCGCCGTTATCGAACAGCTGGATGTCGTCGTTGTCGAGCATCGCCCGCCAGTCGGTGTAGTAGCCGTCGTATCCGTAGCGTCTGGCAGCCTCGGCTACAGCTTGTTCGTCGCGTCCCGCGATGCCTACCAACCTCGGCACGGCAGGCGGGGGGTACATCATGTGGGCAATGTTCAACATCGCATGGCTGTGGGCCTTGCCCATAAAGGCATAGCCCAGCATACCGACACCGATCTCCGGGGCGTCGCCTTCAGCCCGCGCCCCAGCCATCGAAGTGAAACCGGATCCTTCACTCATTGGTCAGTCCCTTATCTGTTCTTGATTACTGGCATGAAATGGGCGGCCGCCCGCTGGCTGACCGCCCCCACTGTCAAAGCCGCCAACTATTCGGCAAAGGCCGCGTCAAAGGCGATCTCGGACGGCGCAAAGTCAATCTGGCGGGTGTAGGCACAGGATTCGGTGGCGCCGTGCTCTCGGTCCATGCCCGCGTCCTCCCATTCGATCGAGAGTGGTCCGTTGTAGCCGATATCGTTCAACGCCCGCATGATCTCCTCAAAGTCGATCTTGCCGCGCCCAACCGAGCGGAAGTCCCAGAAGCGGCGATGGTCGCCAAATTCGGCATGGCCGCCAAAGACACCCGCTTCCCTGCCACTGTCCGACCAGCCCACGTCCTTCATATGCACATGGAAGATGCGATCGGCGAAACGGCGGATGAATCCGACGTAGTCTACTCCTTGATATCCGAAGTGACTCGGGTCGTAATTGAAGCCGAAGGCCTCGTGGCCGTTCAGGGCGTCGATGGCGTTCTGGGCGCTGTGGATATCGAAAGCGATCTCGGTGGGATGAACTTCAAGTCCGAACTTCACCCCGTTCTCGCTGAAGACATCCAGTATCGGAGTCCACAGTTCGGCAAAGAGAGCCAAACCCTTTTCCAGAAAATCGGGCGGGTTCGGCGGAAAGGAGTAGACCATGTGCCAGATCGGCGAGCCGGTAAATCCCGGCACGACTTTCACGCCGAATTTTGCCGCGGCACGTGCGGTGTCCTTCATCTCCTCTGCTGCACGGGCGCGAACGCCGTCTTCCGTGCCATCGCCCCAGAGGCGCGGCGGCAGAATGCTTTCGTGGCGCTCATCTATGCGGTCAGCGACTGCCTGACCGACCAGGTGGTTGCTGATAGCGAAACATTGCAGACCGTGCTTGTTCAGCGTGTCCCAGCGCCCCTGTACATAACTGTCGTCTTCCAGGGCCTTGTCCACCTCGAAGTGATCGCCCCAACAGGCAAGCTCCAGACCGTCATAGCCGAACTGTTTGGCCTTTTCGCAGATGGTCTCGAAAGGCAAGTCCGCCCACTGACCTGTGAAGAGCGTTACTGGTCGCGGCATGAATTCCTCCTTAATTTCGTTGAAAAGCCGGTTCTTTGAATTGGAATGTTTGGGTGGACCGCCTGCAACTCGACCGAGGCTTATTCGCAACAAGAAGCTGCCGAACAGGACGAGTGGACTGCGATCCTTCTTCTCTAATCGAGTCGGGGGTTGATGACTTCAAACTCACGATACGCAAACTTCCGGCACAAAGTGCATTGGTTTGTGACAACAGGGCCGACCAACTACGGCCTGCCTTTCAGTCACATCTCAAAGACTCGCCTACTATACAATCATAGCACCGATATAGCAATCCGGGACCCTGGCCGCAACTGTCTCGGAAAACCCGAGTCCCGGCTCAGTTGCCGCCACCGATCCATTCGAAACTGCGTACCTCTCCCGTACCGCTGGCGGGCTCGAGGCTCAGCCCTTCCTCCTGATCCGAAAAGACCCTGACAACCGAAGTTTGCCATCTGTAGGTGACGTCGCGGTCCGGCGGCGGCGCCCACTGGCTGGGCAAGCGGTAGCTGGTGGCCTTCGTCCAGACAGGGGGCGGCAGTTCATAGATTCCTTCCAGGGGCCAGACGTAGAGAACGTACCATTCATTCTCCTCCAGGAGGCCTCCACTCAACCAGCGAAACAACACATCTTCGGAATGAGGAATCCGTTCGCCGTCATTCGGCCCGAGCAACTGCAGCGGCAAGTAGGTCTGGCTTGAACTCGGGTCCTGCTGCGAGGGAGCACGTGCCTCCACAGCAAGAATGGTGGACGGCACGCCGGAGACGGGCAAGCGCAGCACCTGCTCAGGCCGGATAATATCGTCCGGTCCGATTCCGTTAGCTTCCTGGATTGCCGCAACAGTAGTGCCGAATCGTACGGCGATCGAGATGACCGTATCTCCCGGTCTGACGACATAACGGAAGACGGTAGATATAGTCGGCGCGCTGCTGCTGTTTCCGTTTTCCGAGATCGAAGCAGGTACGGGGATGAGCAAGATGTCTCCGACCCGAATAAGTGTACCGCTAAGGTTATTGGCAGCCTGGATATCTTCGACCGTCACCCCGTACCGGCCTGCGATCCCGAGTAAGGTCTCGCCTGACTGCACAGTATGGCGTCCGACCAAGGAACCTGGCTGCTGTTCCTCCGGCTCCGGAGCCGGCGCTGTTTCTACGTTTTCCGATGAAGAATGCCTTGTTTCGGAGTGGGACCCGTTCGTCCGCTGGAAGTTTACGCCCAGGCTGCCGAACCGCCACCAGCCGATTACGATCGCCAGCAGCGTGAGCGCCAATACTGCATCTCGTATATTCAGGCGCGCCGGTCTTGTCCTGGGCGCGCCGGTCAGTTCATGACCGCAGAAGTAGCAGGTATCAGCCTTTTGGGCGACCCGTGAACCGCAATTTGGACAGCGACGGCCCGCCGGAATCGTGGAACGTACGACCTCAGACATGCAAGGAGTTTAGCTTTGAGAAATTGTCTCGATTGGATAGCGCCTCATAGCAGACGTTCATTGCTCGATCGCACAGCCGAACTCCGACAGCTTCCGCCGCAACGGGCAGGCGGTGGGTGCCGGGTTCAGTAGTCTCCTACTACGGTGAAAACACGACTTTCACACCTTCGCGGCCCTCGAACAGGTCGAAGGCCTGCTGCCATTCATCCAGAGGAAGACGGTGACTGATCAGTGGAGCGGTTCGGAGTTGACCAGTCTGCAGAAGAGCCAGCGCCTTGCGCCAGGAGCTGGCCACCGTGGCGAAAGTGCCCTGCACCTGTACCTCTTTGATGCAGACCTGCTCAAGATCCCACAGTACCGGCTTGCCAAAAAGACCCACCTGCACATATCGTCCTCTGTGCCGCACCAGGTCCAGAGCCGTCTGCGCTCCCGGCCCCGCCCCTGAACACTCGAACGCGATATCTGCGCCGAGCCCTTCAGTGCGCTCATTTACAGCACTCTGAAGGTCATCTTTGCCCGCGATCAACGTCGCGTCCGCTCCAAGCCGCTCCGCCAGGCCCAGGCGCGCCTCGTCCGTATCCGTTCCAATCACAAGGGCCCTGGCGCCCGCAGCCTTTACGACCTGCAGCATCATCAGCCCAATGGCGCCGGGGCCGGTGATCACCGCCAAATCCCCCGGCTCCACCTTCGAGTTTTCCAGCGCGTGGACGCAACAGGCCAGCGGCTCGGTCAATGCGCCCTCCCATTCGTCCACACCTTCCGGCAACAGATGAATAGACCGTTCCGGCACGAGCACGTAGCGCGCAAAGGCCCCGTTGACTCCGCTTCCTATCGACGCTCGCTGCGGACAGTGATTCGGCATACCCGCCTTGCAAAAGGGACACAGGCCGCACAATGTGTAGTAGGGTTCACTGGTAACTGAGCTGCCGGCCGTGTATCGGGAAACACCGTTTCCCACATCAACGATCTTGCCAGCAACCTCGTGGCCAAGAATGACAGGCGGTCGGCAGGGATATTCGTCGTGATAGATGTGGGCGTCCGTGCCGCAGAGCCCGGCGGCAGTCACTTCTATTACCAGATGACCCGGGATCGCGCCGGGCTCCGGGGCATCAATCAGTCCCACCTGGCCTACGCCCGGCCGCAATTTGGCTACGCCTTTCATTCAGGTCTGCTCCTGAGCAATTGATCGAGCCGCCTTTTTCTTCATGAAGCCGTTCTCTCATCCAGTACTGCCAAAAAACGGCGCCTGACACCTTGGCCAAGAGCTTGTGCGGCGGCTACGTCATTCACGTGCAGAATAGATCACGGGGTTCAGCGGTGTGTCGATCGGTTCCCCCAGCTGCGCCCCCGGCAGCCAGCGGTCCCAATCTCTCTGCTGACTCTCATTTTTGGGCGGCGAAACCCGCATCCCGTCTTCCATGTAGATGATGGTCATCACAGCCCGCATCCGATCGCTCTGGTTCGGCCCCGCTCGATGAAATGTCCAGCCGGAGTGAAAACTGATCTCCCCCATAGCAAAGGGAGCAACACTTTTCGGATAGTCATGCAAAGTGCCTCCGATCTTCCGTTCACTCTCGTCACTGATGGACAGGTCCCGGTTTTTCAGCAGCTTGTGGCTGCCGATGCAGAACGAAAGCGGCCCCATCTCCAGTGGGACCTCCTGCAAGGGAATCCAGGCCGTGACCGTATTGTCATTGGAGAGAGGCCAGTAAAACTGGTCGACATGCCAAGGGGTAAAGCCGCCCCCCGGCTCTTTGTAAAGGGCCTGATCGTGATACATGCGGACGCCGTCAACACCCATGAGCTCGGCCGCGATCTTGCCTAAACGACGGCAAAGCACAAATTTCTTCACCTTCTCACTGTGCTCCCAAAGATTCGGAATCTGTAGAAAAGCCTTCCCGTACGTGTTCCGTTCCTCCAAGGCCAGAGTCTGCCGGTTCAGCGCATGCACCAGACGCGTAAACTCAGCGCCGTACTCTTTCAGCACTTCCTGCGACAGCACATTGGGGAGCTTTACGAAGCCGTCACGACGGTAGCCGGCGATCTGTTCATCAATAAGCGGATAATCAATATTCAGTTCGTCCATTTCATTTTGCTTCCGCAGACTTCAGTGTCGTGGATTGATTGTGCTGTAACGGGCGGAGTGTACTGCGCCCAGGCACCGGCATATAAACCCGAGCCAAAACCACCTGCTCCGCAGCGCCGCTCGCAGTTCCCCTCTCACTCGCACACGACTCCGTCGCGGTCGGTCACGTACGCATACGCCGGATGGGCGCGATGCCGTGCCTTCTCGCCTCCGCGCACGTGATCCGGCCATTGCCGTTATCATCGTACAGAGCCAGTGCGTCGTCCGACACTGGCGCAGATTCAGTCGCCAACCCCCGCCTCCACCACCGGTGCTCTTTCGATCTCCCCTCGAATTGTCAGCAGCTCCGCGTACACCCAGCCCGTGACGCCCTCGACATACGCGAATCGCACCCAGTCCCCCGCCGCATTGCGTCCGTCGAACTCGTACCGGTCTCCCCTCGTGATGATCCCGATCACCGCATATTCCGTCCCAGGCCCCGCGTGCACCTGTATCTCGTCCCGGGCAACCGTAAATGGCCGCGGTCCGGACATGGCGGAGATAGAGAGCCGCATCGAGTTGATCTGAGCGAGCAGATCCGGGTTGTCGCGCGCCAGCGCCTCGGCCGTATCGAGATCATCCACGGCTCTGTCATAGTAGGCCAGCCTGTAGTAGGCGACCCCGCGGCCAAAATACGAAAATGCCTCATCCGGGCGCAGCTGGATCGCACGCGTGAAATGAACGACCGCCTCCTCCTGTCGCTTCATGTGCATGAGCACGATCCCCCGCCACATCCACGCTGTCGCGTTCGCGGGGTCCAGCCGGATCGCGATGTCGTAGGCAACGAGAGCCGACTCGAACTCATTTTGCTCGGCGTAGACCCCGGCCTGGTCAAGGTATCCACCGACTTCGCCGCAATTGCTCAGCGTATCCAACGCCGCCGCCGCCTCCCGAGCGTCCATCGTCAGCCCCCACCTCCGCTTTACCCGCACTACCGTCGTCGCGAACCAGCATCGGTTTTGCGCCGGCATCCACTCGGCCAAATCTCGGTCGCCCTTCGCGTTCCGATTGATCTCCGGCGATGCCAGCGTCAGATTGTTCAGATCGCGGGCGAACGCGCGCCGTCGATTCGCCGGGGAAGAGCACAGGCCGCTGTCGTGTGCCTCCGAGAGCGCCACGATATGATTGATGTTCGCCTCGCCCGCGCTGGCGAACGTCTCACCGCTATACGGACTGTAAAGGCGGTCGCCGAGACGGGCGATGATTTGGGCTTCGACACTCTGCGGATAGGAGTAGTCCGCCCGGTCGTAATTGCTGCAGCGATTTTCTGGCGCGATGACGATTCTTCCGCTCGGCTCCTGCGCCAGCAGTGAGGCGTGCGGCACGAGCGCGATAAGCGCCAGCAGCGCGATGATGAGTGCGCGTTTCATGTCATCTCCTCCTCCTGCAGCAAGTAGCCGGTAGATCCCATCCCACATGGAAGACCAGACGCCCTCCCGATTATACCTGAAACGGGAAGAAAGAACATCCGCCCAAATTCAATGCTGCAGTCAACTTCCAAAGCGTTTATAATCGGCTCAAGGCCTCACTGATTGGGAGCTTGGTGAGCACGGCCTGCATTTTGCGCCGCGACTTAGTACTACAACCGCACATTGACCGAAGCGTGTTCCATCGGCGAAAATGAGAGCAAGCAAGCCGAACTGGAGGCGCTATGGAACTGAGCGAACTGGACGAATGGGCGGACGACTTCGAAGCGTTTCACAGTCAGTTTTCCTCGCTGTTTGGACGTAGAGAGGTACAGGAGCAGGCGGTGAAGTATCTGCAAGGGTTGGTGTCGCCGGTGGAGCGGAAGAATGGCTGGCAGTTGGCGGAAGCGGTGGGCGACAAGAGGCCGGATGCGACGCAACGATTGCTGTACAAGACGAAGTGGGATGCAGAAGCGGTGCGAGATGCGTTGCAGCGATTTGTGATAGAGGGGTTCGGCGACGGGGAAGGCATCGGTGTGGTCGACGAGACGGGATTTCTCAAGAAGGGGGTAAAATCGGCGGGCGTACAGCGTCAGTATAGTGGAACGGCTGGCAAGGTGGAGAACTGTCAGTTGGGTGTGTTCCTGACCTATGCGACGGTGCGGGGCCATACCTTTCTGGACCGACGGCTCTATCTGCCTGAGGCATGGTGTGCGGACAGAGAGCGCTGTAAGGAAGCGAAAGTGCCTGCCGACGTCGGTTTTGCCACCAAGGGTGAACTGGCGGTTGCGATGTTGCGCCATGCGTGGCGGCTGGAGGTGCCGATGCGCTGGGTGACGGCAGATGAGGTCTACGGAGAGACGCGTGCGCTGCGCAATGCCGTGGCCGAAAGTGGTCGTTGGTATGTGTTTGCGGTGGGGGTGCATAACAGCGTATGGCTGGCGCGCCCCGAGGTAGGCGTCCCTGCTTGGAAGGGACGCGGTCGCAAACCGGTTCAAAGCGCGCGTTCTCGATGAAAGCGCACGACTGGTGCGGATCCCGGCGCTGGTCGCATCCTGGCCTGACAGCCGTTGGCAACCTCTGCAGGTCGCGGCAGGGGAAAAGGGAGTTCGCATCTACGACTGGGCCTGCCAGCGGATCGTGGAAAATCAAGACCAGATGCCGGGAAGGGACAGCTGGCTCCTGGTGCGACGTTCGCTGACCAAGCCGCACGAACACGCCTACTTTCTCTCCAATGCGCCGCCTGACACTGCGCTGCTGACCCTGGCCCAGGTCGCCTCGACTCGCTATACCATTGAACAGTGTTTCGAAGAGGCCAAAGGCGAAACCGGCCTCGACCACTATGAGGTTCGCTATTGGCCCAGTTGGTATCGACACATTACACTCTCGATGATGGCACATCTATGGCTCGCCTGGCTCCGTCTCAGACGCAACCAGAAAAAGGGGGGCCTGAATCCTTTCTGGCCGAATTGACCGTGCCTGAAATCCGGCGTCTGCTCGAAATCGCCTTGCCCTTGCCACCGCGCTCGCCCCCCTTACGTCTTGCCTGGTCCCACTGGCGCCGCGCCAGACGCCTGCAAGCGCGTCAATGTCACTACAGACGCCACTCGTTACTCCCGGTCTTTCCTTCCCCTTTGCATTCACCTAAAATGCGGTTGTAGTATTAGCCGTTTGCATTTTTGTCGGGTGGCTACCATTCAAGGGTCCGCGACGAGGACGGCAACTTGACTCCTCTACTTTTGCCGAAACTTGGGTCACAGGGAGAACAATGTCGCACACAGCTTATATTGCCCTGGGCAGCAACATCGGCAACCGGGCCGACTATCTCCACACTGCGTTGGATGCCATATCGTCGTATGCGGCCGTATTGGAGACATCCCATCTTTATGAGACTGTTCCGATGCTGGTGACGGATCAGCCCCTTTTCCTGAACGCAGTCTGTAAAGTTTCCACGCGCCTTACGCCGTCAGAACTACTGCTGGCCGTCAAACAGACCGAGGACTTTCTCGGAAGGACGAAATCGATCCGTTACGGTCCGCGCGTTATCGACCTGGACATCCTTTTCTACGACGACGCTGTTGTCGATACGCCCGAATTGACGATTCCCCACCTGCGCATCCCCGAACGTGACTTCGTGCTGGCTCCTCTCCTGGACCTGGACAAGGACCTGCGCCACCCCCGCCTGGACGTAACCGTGCAGGCGCTCTGGCAGAGACTGCAAAAGCCCGTCCCGCCCCGGGTGATGCCGATCAGAGATAGATTGTGGCACTGGGGCCAGGGCGCCAAAGTCATGGGCATTCTCAACATCACCCCGGACTCCTTTTCCGGCGACGGCCTCGCCGGCGCACGCGACACGGTTGCGGCAGCGCTGGCGCAAGCCCGGCAGTTTGTTGCCGCAGGCGCCGACGTCCTGGACATCGGCGGCTATTCCACCCGGCCTGGGCATGCTTATTTGGATGTCGAGGAGGAAATCGGCCGGGTGGTTCCGGTAATCGGCGCGTTGCACGATGAATTGGACGTCCCTCTGTCGGTAGATACCTTTCGCGTCGAAGTCGCGGAAAAGGCTCTCGATGCCGGCGCCGTCTGGCTGAACGACGTGTCAGGTCTGCGATCGGTGAACCAGGCGACCGACACAGATTTCATGGCAGGAGAGGAAACCTCCCGCTCTACTCTCCAGGGCCCTTCCGCCCCGAACGGGATGGCCGCCCTGTCGGCTCGCCGCCGCGTTCCGCTTGTTCTCATGCACAATCGTGCGCCGCTCCATACCGGCACGCCCTCCGGCGACCCACAGGGCGATTCTCCGACGGCTTCCAACGATCCTTCACAGGATATAGTGGCGGTTGTGCGTAAAGGACTGTCTGCGGCCCTGGAAGTCGCCCGGTTCAACGGAGTTCCCCGCTGGCACCGTATCATCGATCCGGGTATCGGATTCGGCAAGACGCCCGCGGAGCACGCCGCTCTCATCTCCCGCTTGGAGGAACTTCAAGCGCTGGACTATCCACTTCTATTCGGCTGCTCCCGCAAGGGCTTTCTGGGCAAAATGGCCGGCGGCGCCCCGGTGGATGACCGGCTGCCGGGGACGATCGCAGCCAACACCATGGCCGTGGAGCGCGGGGCGCAGATCGTGCGCGTCCACGATGTTCGGGAGAATCTGCAGGCGATGCGGGTTGTCGACGCGATTTTGACAGGTTCCTCCGACCTGCAGTCACCCTCAGTTATCTAAAAAAAGGAGCGGCAACACCATGCGATATCCTCTGACCATGACCAGCCTCGGCGGAGGCACTGCCGTGGTCGTCGGCGGCGGCATCGTCGGCGAGCGCAAGGTGCGCAGCCTCCTGGCCGGAGACGTCCCCGTGCGCCTGGTCAGCCCATTCGCAACTGAGCAGATAAAACTCTGGGCAGAATCCGGAGAGATTGAGTGGACGCGCCGGCGCTACCAGGAAGGAGACTTGGATGGTGCAGCTCTCGTTTTCGCCGCAACCAACGTGCGCGCGGTCAACCGGGAAGTCGGGGAGGCCGCGCACAGGAAGAAGCTGTTGATAAACGTCGCCGACGCACCCACCGAAGGGAACTTCCACTCCCCCGCGGTCACGCGACACAAAGATCTGATCGTCTCCGTCAGCACTTACACGGGTCGGCCCGGCATAGCTACATCGGCGCGCGACCGCATCGCTGCGTTGCTGGGATGAGAACTTTGAATGCCGCGCCGCTTGTGGAACGGAATCGTCTCTCCGAGTACTATCCCATTGGGAAGGGCTGCAGAACATGAAGGGCAAAGCTTACCTGGTCGGCGCCGGGCCCGGGCGCGCCGACCTGATCAGCGTACGCGGCCTTGCTCTTCTGCGCGCCGCCGATGTCGTAATCCATGACCGGCTCATCGCCCGGGAACTCTTGGATGAAGTCGGCCCCCGGGCCGAGCGAATATATGTCGGCAAGCAGGGCTTTGGTCCCCGGACGATGCAGCAGGAAGATATCAACGCTCTGCTCGTCGATCGGGTGAAGGCAGGACTTCAGGTTGTGCGTTTGAAAGGCGGCGATGGCTTTGTCTTTGGACGGGGGGGCGAGGAGTGCTCGGCGCTTGCCGCCGCGGGGCTGCCCTTTGAAGTCGTGCCCGGCATCAGCGCGGCCGTCGCCGCGCCCGCCTACGCCGGCATTCCCGTCACGCATCGCGGTAAGGCGGGCTCTTTTGCAGTTGTAGCCGGTTTCGAAGACCCGAACAAAGAAGGGTCAAGCGCCGACTGGACAGCGATGGCGAACACGCCCACCCTGGTAGTTCTGATGGGGGTCCGTTCCGCCGCCAGAATCTGTGACGCCCTGGTCGACCATGGTCGCGATCCGGCATCCCCGGCTGCCGCAATTGCAAGCGCTACAACCATCCATCAAAAGGTGGCCCGCTCCACGGTGGCCGGACTGCCGCGGGCGATAGAATCGGCCGGTATTGCTGCCCCGGCCGTACTCGTGTTCGGCGAAGTCGTCGAACTGCACGACCAGCTCGCCTGGTTTGCGCCCGAAGAAGGCGGAAGCGGCTTCGTCCCCGTCGGAGAGCCGGAAGATTGAACTGTCCAGACGAGTCCCGGTCAGCACATTTGCGCACATTCCACAGTTCCGGCGTCCATGCGACTGCAAGCTACTCGCGGTAGTGGCAACCAACGCTCTGCCGGTTGGCCCAGGCCGCGTTGGCCACAATGATTGCCGCCCGCACCGCATTGCGCAGCCCAATCAAGTCGTCGGTCAGGGCCTGGCTGCGGTAAAACCTCTCGATCTCGCTCTCCAAAGCCCGCAATTGGCGCACTGCGCGCGCCAGCCGGCGCGTAGTGCGGACCAGCCCGACATAGTTCCACATGATCTGTTGCAGCGCGCTCATATCCTGGCTGATCAGCGCCGGGTCGGCCGCGCCCTCCTCGGCGTAACTCCATGACGGAATGTCGGCGTCGTCGTGGAATTCATCATGGGCCGGCCCAGGCTCATCGTCCAGCGACAACCGTCTGCCCCCAGGGCCGTCTAGCTGTTCATCGCCCCCATTCTTGAGCCGGGAACAGATGTGGCGGGCGGCTCGCCGTCCCCACACCAGCCCTTCCAACAACGATGCGCTGGCCAGCCGGTTGGCTCCGTGCACGCCCGTACATGAGACCTCTCCGACACCATAGAGTTTGTCCACGGTCGAGCGTCCCCACTCGTCTACCCAGATACCGCCGCAGAAATAGTGCGCAGCAGGCACAACAGGCACCAGGTCGGAGTTGATATCCACGCCGAAGGCCAGCGAACGTTCCCGGATCGTTGGGAAGTGGGAGAGAATCTCGTCCCTGTCGATATACGATCTGAGGTCCAGAAAGACGTTTGTCACGCCTCTGGACAACATCTCGCGGTGAATGGAGCGGGCGACAACGTCGCGCGGCGCCAGATCTTTCCATTCAGGCGCATGATCCTGCATGAATGCCCGACCATCACGGTGCACCAGCCGAGCGCCCGCGCCTCGCACGGCTTCGGAAACCAGGAAGTGTACCTGGCCCTGGTGATAAAACGCAGTCGGATGGAACTGGACGAACTCGGCGTTTATCACCCGGGCGCCTGCCCGATAGGCCATCGCCAGTCCGTCACCCCGCGCGCCGCGAGGATTGGTCGTTCGCAGAAAAATCTGGCCCAGCCCACCGGTTGCCAACACCGTAAACTTGGCCAGCGCACGTTTCACTTGCCCGCTGGCCTGTTCCAGGAGATACGCGCCGACACAGGAGCGGCGTTCATAGACTGCCAGGCGGTTTCGGCCATGATGGTCAGGCGTCAGCAGGTCCACCGCGGTATGCCCGGTCAGCAGCCTAACCCTTGGGTGTCTCTCCAGCGCTTGGATCAGGGCCACCTCGATGCTTCTGCCGGTGGCGTCCGCTGCGTGGGTGATACGGGGCAAGCTGTGCCCTCCTTCCAGGGCCAGCGACAGCTCACCATCCGGTCCGCGATCGAAGGAGACCGGCGCGCGCTTCATCAAAATGTCCCGCACGGCGCCCGGCCCTTCATCAGCCAGGATGCGGACCGCGGCCGGGCTGCAATGGCCTGCGCCGGCGCGCCGCAGGTCCTCCGCCAACAGGGAAGCCGAATCACCTTTGCCAACGTAGATGATCCCGCCCTGGGCTATGTATGTGTTTGAGTTTTGTGGCTTTTCCCCGCGGGTAACCAGCGTCACCTGAACGCCGGCGTCAGCCAGTTCCAGCGCGCTAGTGGCCCCGGCGATGCCGGAGCCGATGATCAGGACGTCGCACTGCAGCAGGTCATCCGGCATGGGAGCTGACTGAATGAGCGTACTGCGATTTCAGGCGACTCGTCTCTGTCCTCACTTTCCGAACACGGCTCGCCGGCTAGAGAACACGCAAATGGGAAATTGTCGTCAGTTAACCGATCTCTACCATCCGCTGGACCGAACGCGCCGCTCTGGCCAGAATCTCTTCGGGAACAGTGATCTCGTACTGCATCTTTTCCAGCGCGGCCAAAGTGTCTTCCATCGTAATCTGGCCCATATGGGGGCAACGGACGGAGCAGAGACGCAACATCTCCTTGTCCGGGTTGGCGCCGATGATATTGTCCCCCATGGAACACTCAGTCAGAAGCAGGTAACGGGGCGCGTCGGTCTGTTCGACGTGGCGAATCATTGCCGACGTGCTGCCGGTGAAGTCTGATTCTGCGACAACCTCCGGGCTGCATTCGGGGTGGGAGAGGATCACTGCATCGGGAAACTCGGCTCGCACGCGCCGGATGTCGTCCACGGTGAACTTGTCGTGAACCTCGCAACGACCATGCCATCCGATCAGGTCGAATTCCTCCGATTCCAGGGGAATGATCGGGTGGCCGGTCTCCTGATCGCGGCGGAACGGAGGCTGGTGTTCGAGAGACACCGGCACGGGATCCATTTGGTCGAAGTTATTCGTTTCGCCCCCGGTGGCCGTGGGAAAGATTATCTTCTTGCCTGTCTCCTCAGCCACGTTCTTGGCCAGGTACTCATCGGGCAGGAATATGACCCGTTCCGAGTCCAGTGAGTTGACCACCGCGACCGCGTTGCCGCTCGTGCAGCAGATGTCCGTCTCCGCCTTGACGTCGGCATAGGTGTTAACATAGGTCACCACCGGTACGCCGGGAAACTTCTCCTTGAGACGGCGCACATCCTCCGCAGATATGCTGGCGGCCAGTGAGCACCCTGCCTTTTCAGCCGGCAGGAGTACGGTCTTGTCCGGGCTGAGGATCTTGGCAGTCTCAGCCATGAACTCCACACCGCAGAAGACGATCACGTCCTTATCGGTCTGCGCTGCCATCCGGCTGAGATAGAGGGAGTCGCCGACAAAGTCCGGGATGGAGTGGAAGAGAGCCGCCTCCATGTAGTTGTGCCCAAGGATGACCGCGTTGCGATCCTTCTTGAGTCGGTTTATCTGCGCTGCGATTTCGGCCTTGATGCGCAACTCTACGTCAAGGGTCACGTTGTGGAGCTTGCGTGCAAGCGCTTCGTACATCAACCTGGCATCGGTGATTTCCGCCATTGGGGCTGCCAGTGTTGCAGTCGTCATTGGTGCTACCTCGCTTTTAGGATTCGCGGTCGGCGTCCAGCCGCACTCTTCATTTGGAGAGCGTTAAACCGCCATCTCCAAGTCGAAACTGATGTCGAGCGCCGGAACCGAATGGGTGAGCGCACCGACAGAAATATAGTCTACACCTGTAGCGGCAATCGCCGCGACGTTCTCCAGGCTTACGCCGCCGGAGGCTTCAAGAGGCGTCCGACCGGCGGTGATGGAAACAGCCTGTCTGATCTGTTCGGCGTCCATGTTGTCGAGAAGTATTCGGTCTACATCAAGCGCGAGAGCCTCTTCCAACTGTGTCAGATCCGCTACTTCGACCTCGATCTCCATTCCCTCGTACCGTCCCCGGATTCCCTGCACAGCCGGCGAAATGCCCCCGGCCGCGGCGATGTGATTGTCCTTGACAAGCGCCATGTCGAAGAGTCCAAAGCGGTGATTCATCCCCCCTCCCAGGGTTACCGCCCTCTTGTCGAACAGACGCAGTCCCGGCACGGTCTTGCGCGTGTCGAGGATGACTGCCTTCGTGCCCCGGGCCGCCTCAACGTATTTTCGGGTCAATGTCGCAATGCCCGACATGCGCTGCACAAAGTTCAGTGCCACCCTTTCGGCTGTCAGCAGGATCTGTGCGGGGCCGGAGGCACTGGCAATTACAGTACCCGCTTCAACTCGCGCCCCATCTCTCACTGAGGGGCAATATTGAACCGGCTGACAAGCGCCCTCTCTCGACGCTGTCGAACGGTTTCTGTCCTCTCCATTCTCCCATAGCGGCCTCGCCTTGCCTACCGGCGAATGCCTGTCAGCAAGCAGTCCATAGGTCAATGACACGACTTCCAGACCAGCGATGATCCCTGAACTCTTTGCCAGGAATCGTCCTCTGGCCCGCGTCTCTACCGGGATCGTTGCCAGTGTAGTCACGTCTCCCCTGCCGATATCTTCCTCCAGTGCCAGAAGAACCGCCGGCCTGGCTTGTTCCATGAAATCGCTCACGTGCGCTTCCTCTTAAGGAGGCGGTTCCCACCGGATGTGCAGGTCGAAAAAGGCTTTGTCGCGTAGAATACCACCAGCGCGAAGGATCCACCAAACGAGCCGCAAAAAAACAGGTCAAACTGCATCTGTAACTTCCTGGCCAGCGCCGCGCCGCTTGCGCCGCGGTCCGCAGCGCATCCTGCGAATGAATGTGCCCTCCGGGAAGACTTCGGTCTGGTTGCGGTAAGGGGTCTATCTCTTTAGGACTGCGAGAATCAGGGACTGCTTTGACCGGCTGTGCAGTTCGGTTACACTGAAACCAGATCGTCAGGTAGGCGTATAGTTCAGTGGAACGTTGATGATGAGTGAAACAGTCCTGTCAGATTCCGTCGTTACCGTCGCGACCGGGCCGCAAGGGAGTAGACACCAAACGAAGCGCGTTGCCGGGTTGCATTATGACTGGCTGATCAACCTGTTGTGCGTAATCTTTGTTGCCGGTCTGTACCTGGACGGCTGGGCGCACAACCACGGGCGCGTCGACGAGTCATTTTTCTCACCCTGGCATGCCTTCTTTTACAGCGGTTATCTGCTCGTGGCGATCGCGTTCGGGACTGCAGTACTGGTCAACCGGACACGGGGGTATCCGCTGTCTCTTTCCATCCCGGACGGTTATCGACTTACGGGCGTCGGCCTGTTCGTCTTTGCCGCCGGGGGCGTCGGCGACATGGTTTGGCATATTCTCTTTGGCATCGAGGGAGGCGCTGAAGCTCTCTTCAGCCCGACCCACATCCTGTTGGGGCTCGGCATTGGCCTGACCATTACCGGCCCTCTGAGAGCCGCCTGGAACCGGCGAGACGCAAGCGGCAACTGGCGCGAATTGGGGCCTGCCGTTGCTTCATTAGGTACGTTTCTGGCAGCCCTTACATTCTTCATGATGTTCTTCTTTCCCGTAACAGTCCTTCTCGGAACTCCTGGGACAGGCAGCGGCTACTTCCGCGACGACGTAGGTAAAGTGGCCGGCATGGTCGGGGCAACGATCACCGCTGCTGTACTGACAGGACCGCTTCTGTTGACCCTGCGCCGCTGGCGACTGCCTCTTGGAGCAGTTTCTTCCGTTCTCTGGCTCTCTATCCTTGGCGCCACAATTGTGGACTACGAGAGGCCGCTCATGATCTGGCTCGCACTCGGCATGGCCGTCCCCGCTGTTGCCCTGGACTACCTGGCCTGGCGAGCGCGGCCTTCCGAGAACCGCGACAGCGTGCGTTGGCTGGCCCCCGCCTTTCCTCTGTTGCTTTACGGCGGCTATTACGCCGTCCTCATTCCGTCGGTGGGGTCAACCTGGTCGGTTCACATGTGGACCAGTACGATCGTCATACCTACTGTCGCCTGCTGGCTTCTCAGCTTCTTGCTGGCGCCGCCGCACTTGCCGGAGTGACAGTCTTGATGCTCCCAGCGCTGACCTCCGACCAGATGCGGGAACTATACCGGCTGATGGTCGACAAATACGGCATCCAACTGCTCCAAACGACGGAAATCGCCGGCCTCAACCTCGCCTTCCTGGCCCGACAGCTTCTCTCAAATGAAGACGAGGAAGACGTACTTCTGGATCGACCCGTGGTGGTGCTGGCCGGCCGCGGCAGCAGCGGCGCCGGCGGGCTGGCCGCCGCCCGTCACCTTCTCAACTGGGGTGCGTGGGTGCAAATCGTGCTCACCCACCCACCGGGAGACCTGCCGCCTGGCGCAATGAGAGATCAGCTCTCGATTCTTCAGAAGATGGACGCGCCCCTGGCCTGGGCCGAGGAGGGATGGGAGCTGCCGCCCGCCGACATGGTGATTGACGCCCTGATCGGCCATGGGTTGGAGGGCAATCCCCACGGACGGACCGCGGACCTGATTCAGCTGGCAAACAGTAGCGTGGCCCCTATCTTGAGCCTGGACGCCCCGAGCGGACTCGATGCCGGCGGCGGACATCTGTACCGCCCTCATGTCTCGGCAACGGCGACCATGACGCTGGCCCTCCCGATGCGCGGGCTTCTGCAGCCCAACGCCCTGGCGGTATGCGGTCAACTCTTCCTCGCCGATATCGGGGCGCCGCCGGCTCTGTACGAAGACCTGGTCTTGGAAGTGCCGTCCCTCTTTGCGAATGCTACGGTCTTGCCACTTCATGTACGGAACGGCGTTGTTCTCCTTGAGGAGTAGAATTTCGTGTTTGATCTTACCCCCATTTTCTTCGTAATCGGCTACCTGCTCATCTTTCTGGGCATCGTCGGCGCACTGGTCCCCGTACTGCCAGGGCCGCTGCTGATATGGCTGGGGGCGTTTGTCTGGGCTTGGGCCGATGACTTTGCCCGCATCGGCTGGCCGACTCTGTTTGTCCTGGCTGTTCTCACCATTGTCGCCTGGGGCGCAGATCTTGGTCTGAGCTTTCTAGGCAGCAAGAGGTCCGGCGCCGGCTGGCGTTCGATTGGTGTCTCGATTCTAGGGGGACTGGTTGGAGCGATCCTGCTCTCCAGCGTTCCTGTCGTCGGCACTTTCATTGGAGCCGCGATCGGCTCTGTTTCAGCCTTGTGGCTGATGGAGTACCGCCGCGCTCAAGTTGCTTCCGGGAATGATGCCGGACGCATATTCGGGACGGAGGTTTCGGGCGCGTCGAATGTCCAGGAAAACAGGGCCGCTGCGACGCGAGCGGTTAAGGGCTATGTGGGCGGATTCATGATGGCGATGGTCGTGGAGTTCACTATCAGTCTGATGATGCTGACGATTTTTGCCTGGCAGGCCTTCCTTTAGAAAGGCGGAGGAGAAGTGCGGGCTGTAGTTTTTGTCAATGGGGATATTGCCGACTATGACGCAGTGACCCGCTGGCTGCGCGACGATGACTATCGTATCGCCGCTGACGGCGGCGCGCGCCACATGGAAGTCCTTGGACTGTCGCCCAACGTGATCGTAGGTGACATGGACAGTATCGACGATGTCCTTCTCGCCAGGCTGCAGGAAGAGGGCGCCGCGCTGGAGAGACACCCGGCCGCTAAAGATGCCACCGATCTGGAGCTGGCGATCGCACGCGCCGTCAAAGATGGGGCCAAGGAGGTCCTGCTGATCGGCGCTCTCGGGGGGCGGTTGGATCAGACCGTTGCCAATCTCCTGATACTGGCCAGACAGGACGAAGCTGTCCCGCTCGCCGTCGCCGAAGGAGACCAGTTGGCGCGTGTGCTGCGGGGGCCCCAACTGCTGACTCTGACGGGGCCGGTCGGCGGCTACGTCAGCGCGGTCGCCCTCAGTGAAGTGGCAACCGGCATAACCTACCGGGGCCTCCAGTATCCGCTTGAGAACGCAACCTTGCACCTTGGCAGCACGCGCGGGGTGAGCAACACGCTGGCTTCCTCACCGGCACAAATATCGATTGAAACCGGCATCCTGCTCGTAATCCAGCAGTATCCGAAACGGCCGGCTACTCTGTAAGCCCGAGTTCCTGCTTCCTACTTCAGTCGACCTGTCGGAAAATCTGCCGGGCCGCCGGACAGCTGCCGGCAGCATCTACCCTCCCATCGAACCAGCGCCAGCCTCTTTCTGCCCCCCTGCCGGTTGGAAGCCGCGGTCTCTGTCTGCGCTTTGCGCCAGCAAGAATGCCAGCCCTACAGCGGCAATCAAGGCCACCAACTGGGACAGTCGCAGCGGTCCCAGCAGACGCGCATCCGCTGCAAAACCATCGGCGAAAAGCCGCAGTAAGGCCAACGCCAGTACAGCCTGGCCGGCAATCCGCCCCGGTCTGGCCCAACTGCCCCAAAACAGGAAGCCTCCGACTATCAACATCATCCCCGTCGCCCGGTAGAGTGCGACGGGATGACGTGCCGCCGCCGGCTGAGACTGAAAAGCATCATACGAACTAACCACCCAACCTGGAACCCAGGACAACGCGTCCGGCGGCACCCCGGTCGTCCCTACTACCGCGCCCGTCAGAAAGTTCGAGATCTCCAACACTACGCCGCCCCCTATCAGCCCGAACACGGCAGCCACTCCGACCGGTCTTGGATCAACTTCCATTCGAATCAAGTACAAGTAGGCTGCAATCAGCGCGCCTGCCGCTCCCGGCCACAGCATCAGTCCCCCGGGACGGATGCTCACCAAGAGCAGCGGCTCGGCGCGATAGACGTCCCAGAACTGGACTGCATGCGACAGCCGGGCTACAATGACCCCCGCAGCAAGGGCAATCGTGCCCACATTCCAAATCATGTCCGGGTTCAGCTGCAGACGTCTGCCAACCCGCGCCATGACCGACAGTCCGAACCAGGCAGCAACGATTGCCAGGATCTGTGCCGTAGGCAGTGATAGCGGTCCCAAAGGCAGTGACGGAAACACAGTTACTCCTCCGTAGGGGTCTGGAGTGATGTCGCCAGATCAAAAGAGCCGGCGCCAGACCCAACTGTAGTATACTGTTTTCGCTTCGACGGCAAACTTAATACGGCAACCGGTGCCCCAAAAACCCATGAATCTGGACCACATTCGCAACTTCTGCATCATCGCACATATCGATCACGGCAAGAGCACGCTGGCCGACCGCCTTATCCAGCATACCGGGACCGTTACCGACCGGGAGATGAAGGAGCAGCTACTCGACTCAATGGACCTAGAGCGCGAAAAAGGAGTCACGATCAAAGCCAGCGCCGTACGCATGATCTACCGACGCCAGTCTAACGGCGAGCCCCCGGCAGATTATGAAATGAACCTGATCGATACGCCCGGACACGTCGACTTCACCTACGAGGTCAAGCGCGCTCTTCAGGCCTGCGAGGGAGCCATCCTCGTCGTAGACGCCTCCCAGGGCATCCAAGCCCAGACGGTCGCCCACCTTCTGGCCGCGATGGAGCTCGACCTGACCATCGTACCCGTCCTGAACAAGATCGACCTGCCGGCAGCCGTGCCCGACGAAGTTGCCCAGGATATCGAGGACCTCCTGGCCGTTCCCGCCGAAGACATCCTCCGGATCAGCGCCAAAGACAGTGTCAACATTGAGGAAGTGCTGCAGGAAATCGTCAAGCAGGTACCACCTCCGCAAGGAAACGCCGGAGAAAAGCTGCAGGCTTTGATCTTCGACTGCCACTACGACCCTTACAAAGGCGTCGTGGCCTATATCCGGGTGATGAACGGTACACTTTCGGCGCCGGCCGACCTCCTGGCGATCTCAAGCGACAAACGCATCGATCCAATCGAAATCGGAGTCCTGACCCCCGCTCCCGTCAAGGCTTCGCGACTGACTGCCGGCGAAGTCGGCTACATCGCCACCGGACTGAAAAGCGTGCAGGATGTCGACGTCGGCGACACCATTACCCTCGCCTCCGATCCAGCCGCAGAACCGCTGCCCGGCTACGAGCCGATGAAACCAATGGTCTTCGCAGGGCTCTATCCGACCGACTCAGACAGCTACCACGATCTACGGGACGCCCTCGAAAAACTGCACCTCAATGACGGCGCGCTCACTTTTGAACCGGAGACAAGCCAGGCCCTGGGATTCGGGTTCCGCCTCGGATTTCTCGGCCTCTTCCATATGGAGATCGTTCAGGAGCGGCTCGAGCGAGAGTACGATCTGGATATCATCTTCACCGCGCCCTCCGTGGCCTACCGTGTTGTGACAACTAGCGGCAGTGAGTTCCTGCTCGAAAGCCCCGCCG
This sequence comes from Caldilineaceae bacterium, assembly GCA_965208965.1. Taxonomy (GTDB): domain Bacteria; phylum Chloroflexota; class Anaerolineae; order Caldilineales; family Caldilineaceae; genus Bin5. Next base: position 5,127,412 of record OZ242384.1, on the reverse strand, counting down.
ATCTGCCCGACGCCAGCGAGATCGAGCGGATCGAGGAGCCATGGTGCAGTCTGCAGATTTACGCGCCATCCGAATACATAGGCCCCATCCTTGAAATGGTGACAAAGCGCCGCGGCCGCGTAGTGAACCAGCTGTGGCTGGACACAAAACGGGTGGAGCTCAGCTTCCAGATTCCACTGGCCGAAATCATCGTAGACTTCTACAACGAGCTCAAGGCCCGCACGCGCGGCTATGCCTCGATGGACTACGTCCTGCAAGAGTATCATGCCTCCGATATGGTGAAACTCGACGTTCTTGTCAACGGGCATCCAGTCGACGCATTAAGTATCATAATTCATCGCGAAAACGCCTTTTACAAGGGTCAGCGCATGGTGAGCAAGATGAAAGAGATTATCCCTCGCCAGCAGTTCGTCGTCCCCATTCAAGCTGCCATCGGCAACAAAGTAATCAGCCGCGCCAACGTGAAGGCCGTGCGCAAGGATGTTCTCTCCAAGTGCTACGGAGGCGACGTTACCAGGAAGCGCAAACTGCTCGAAAACCAGAAGGCTGGAAAGAAGCGCATGAAGATGGTCGGCTCTGTCGAGATCCCGCAGGAAGCCTTCATGACTGTCTTGAGCCTGGAGGATGAGTAACAAAGCCCCTTCCCCACTCGACCTGGTCCGCCGCCACAATCTCAACCTGAAAAAGTCTTTAGGCCAGAACCTTCTCATCGACTCCACTCACCTGGCCCGCATCGCCGGTGCCGCTGATCTTGAGACGACCGACACCGTCCTGGAGATAGGCCCCGGCCTCGGCGCGTTGACTTATCATCTTGCCGAACGAGCCGGCCGCGTCATCGCCGTCGAACTTGACCAAAGGCTGGTACCGATTTTGCGGGCAGAGTTCGCCGGCCACCCCCACGTTTCCTTCGTCCACGGCGACATTCTTGAGCACAGTCCCGCAGAACTGACTCGAATCCAGCGGCCCGATAAGCCAGGCACAGCTTCCGCTGCTGAACCTTACAAGGTAGTCGGCAATCTTCCCTACTACATTACGAGCGCCGTCCTCCGACATGTGTTGGAAAGTCTGCCTCCCCCCACGCTGGCTGTCCTGCTGGTGCAGGAAGAGGTGGCCAAGCGCATGGTAGCCCAATCCGGCGCTATGTCGCTGCTGGCGGTGAGCGTGCAGTTTTACGCCCGGCCGCGTGCGCTGCACAAGATTCCCGCAGGCGCGTTCCTGCCCCGCCCCAAAGTCGACAGCCGTGTAGTGCGTCTCGACGTGCGCACCCAACCCGCTGTCCCGGAGGTGGATCCAGCCCGATTTTTCCGGATAGTGCGCGCCGGCTTCAGCCAGAGGCGCAAGCAACTTCGCAACAGCCTCAGCGCCGGACTGTCTTGCACGAAGGAGCAAGCAGATCACTGGCTGGCTTCTTCAGGTATCGAGCCCCGTCGCCGCGCGGAGACACTCTCCTTGCAGGAGTGGGGCATGCTGACAAGAAACGTTTGCGGTACATCATAAAGAAGGAAGGCGAGGAACTGCGGGGACTGTTTGACCATCTTGCGCGGGCGCTGCAGTATGAGGGTTTCCGAGGGAGCGGAGGTGAGACGGCGAAGCCAACAACCTTTGCAGGGCCCGCGTCGGGAAGAGCAGGGCGGTCTGTTAAGGATTCAACCGCACAGGTCAGCGTCGCCCGGCAGTGGCAGGACTGGCAAATCCGCCCAATTGGCGGCGCGCGCACTTATTGTTGACCGGCCAGCCGCTGGATTTTAAAGCTCGTTTCCCGCCATGAGACCTTGCTCAGCCCCATCTTGAGCCTCAGCGACTCATCCTTCATCCCCTGCCTGAAGTCGCGTACCGCACTGGTCCATCGCAGCGTCTCAAAGCCCACCTGGACGCGGCGAATGCCCGCCCGAGTACCCGCCTCCTCCAATACGTACTCCAGGTTGCGGGGCGTACATTCAAAGAGAAAGTTCTCGGGCCTGTATTGCTCAAGGTACTGGTCTAGCGGACCCAGAAAATAGGTGTTCAGGGAAATCCGCCTATTCTTGTGTGCGTAGCGCTCTTCCTCATAGCGAATGTCTACCGATGGTTCCTGCGATTCGGGGCGTTCAATGTCATCCAACAGTATCTTGACCGCCTCGCTCTTCTTGATACCGGTTTGGAGCAGCAGACTCACAAGAACATAGGGACGAGCATCTGACTTTTTGCGGTCCCACAGCCAGTCCTGACAGGCGCGAATCAGTTTGCCCGCTTCATTGCTGTTCAGAATCACAGGCAAAGGAGTCCTGACAGAATGCTGGACGATTGGTTCGGCAGGGTCGGTACCGATGGCGCCGATACTATGCAGCCACGAGAAAAAGACCTTGAGCGTCGTGATGCGTCGCGAAAGCGTCTTTGCGCTGCATGGCCGCCCCCTCTCGCTCTGCATCCATTCCAGGAAGTCCTCAAGATGCTGCGTCTGTATCTCACGCAGGACTGCCGAACCGTCCATGAAAGTTCGAAGTATTTTAAGGTCGTTGGCAAAGGCCTTGATCGTATTCTCGCTGAAGCCCTTGCGGACCATCTGCTCCTCGTATTCGCCGATCGCGTCGCCGAGCGGGCTGGTCGCTCTCAAAGAGGGCGCTAGACTGCCGTCCGGATCGACTTCTACACCTGCTACGTCCTGTGTTGAAGACTCGCTCATAGAGTAACCTCGAGGTCCAATGACTGAGATGAGGCGCGCGCCTAATCTAAACCTGCGTATAGCCACATTCAAATATATCTTCCTCCGACCGAATTAGCAATCTGCCAAAATCGTTGGATGCGAACCTGATTCTCTGCGATGGTCATACAAGAAACGGTGATTTCAGCCCTGGAAACAATTCGGCCCCGTATGACAGAAAAAGATATAAAATATCGTACCTCCCTAAAATGTGGACATAAGTGGACAATACAGGACATTACCTTCAAATCATTCAACCTTGAGCCCTTGAATCGAACGGCTCCGTGACCGTTGTCAAAAGAGCAAGCTGCTCCCGCAGACTGCCTGCCCGCGCAAGGCCGCGCCCTCCCGCCGCTCCTGACTTCAATCGATCTCCGCAGTCACTGACCACTGACCACCGGCCGCTAACCCCTGCCCTTCCCACCCAAAGTCTGGGATGCACCCTTGCCCCCATCCCGTCCCCAATTTCTTTGACATGTTTTGTGCCTTTTTGTACAATGTCGTTCGGGTGAATCATGCGTGCGGGCAACACTTGCCTCGCGCACGCGTACTGCAATTTTGCAAGTATCTTCGGAAAGACGATTCAGTCTGGGACGATTGAGGACAGATGTATGGCGAAAAACCGTCGACACTTTATCATCGCAACCGTGTTGATCGTGATCTGTACGGTGCTTGTGTACTGGATTCTGGACACCGTACTTCTCAAACCGGCGGCTGCAGTCGTCGAAGCCGGTCCCATCGATAACCTGTTCGATCAACACATCTGGCTGATCGCATTTCTCTTTGCCCTCGTTGTCGTCTTCATGTGCTATGCTTTGATCGTTTTCCGCGCCCGAGGGGACGAGGGAGACGGCGAGTATGTTCACGGAAACGGCCTTCTCGAAATTCTTTGGACAGTCGTGCCCTGTTTCGTCGTCGTCTATTTCGCCTGGATCTCCACCACGATGCTGATCGACCTGACCAGCCCGAAACCTGACGAATATGTCATCAGCGCAGAAGGACGGCAGTGGAGTTGGCTATTTACCTACCCGGAGACCGGCGCGGTCACACCTGATTTGGTCCTGCCAGTAGATACTCCAATCCTCATGGATCTGACTTCGGATGATGTATTGCACAGTTTCTGGGTGCCGGAATTTCGCGTCAAGCAGGACACCGTTCCCGGCATGGTTACACACGTTCGCTTTACCCCAAATGTTGTTGGGACATATACGCTGCGCTGCGCCGAACTTTGCGGCACAAACCACGGCGGGATGCTGGCTACCGTACGTGTAGTCTCTGCCGAAGAGTTCAAGCTCTGGCAGTCCGAGCAGCTCGCCCAACTCCAGGAATGACATCACTTCACGCGGTGGGAATGTCTTTGAATCCCTTCTCCGCCGCTTGCGCAACTCGGCTCTGAATTTCTTGCCAGGAGATTCGCTATGTCGCTCTTTACACTAGGAATCGCACGCGGCCTTTTGGGTCAGGTTCTGGGCATGGTCATCGGCATGTTGTTGACCTGCGCCGTGCGCATACTGCTGGGTTGGGAGGCCTGGGCCGCCGAACCCGCCTGGACCGTCGGTTCCGTCTGCAGCATCATCGGCTTCCTCCTCGGCGTCGGTTCTCTGGATGACTGGCTGAAATGGACGAAGGGAGTCCCAACCCCCTTTCACCACGGGCCGCCTGTGGACAAACCGGCCTGGACACGCTACTTCAGCGTCGATTACAACCACAAAGTTATTGGCGTCCAATATACCGTCTGGGGCATTCTCCTGCTTATGGTCGGCGGCACCGTCGCCATGATCTTCCGCACCGAGCTGGCGAGCAGCGGCCTGCAGTTCCTGGGTCTTGACCTGTACAACAGCTTCATCGGTATGCACGGGATGATCATGATCTTCGCCATCCTCCTGGGCGTTGGCGGTATGGCCAACTACCTTGTGCCGCTCATGATCGGCGCCGAAGATATGGCCTTCCCCCGCCTCAACGCGCTCGGATTCTGGTTCAACGTACCGGGAAGCATTCTGCTGCTCTTGAGCCTCTTCATAGGAGGATGGGATGCCGGCTGGACCGCCTACCCGCCGCTCAGCGCGCGCGGCCCTATAGGTTACCAGCTCTTCTTCCTGGGCGTATTCGCAATCGGCCTCTCCTCCATCGTGGGCTCCCTCAACCTGCTGGTTACGATTCTGCGCATGAGGCCGCCGGGAATGAGTCTCTTCCGCATGCCGATCTTCTGTTGGGCGGTCTTCGCCACCAGCCTGTTGCAGCTCACCGCCACCCAGTTGATCGGCACAAGTTTCCTGATGGTCTCCGTGCAGCGGGCTTTGGGGATGGGCTTCTTCGACCCGCGCGGCATTCTTGGTGAAGTCAGCCCCATGGTCGGCGGCGGCGACCCGGTCCTGTTCCAGCACCTGTTCTGGTTCTACAGTCACCCGGCCGTCTACATCTTTGTGCTGCCCGGCCTGGGCATCGTCAGCGAACTGCTTCCCGTTTTCTCCCGCAAACCCCTGTTTGGATACAAATGGATTGCCCTTTCCAGTATGGCCATCGCCATCCTCGGTTTTATCGTTTGGGGCCACCATATGTTCGTGTCCGGCTACAATGACATTCTTCGCATACCCTTCATGTACGCGACGCTGCTTGTAGCAATTCCCACGGGCGTCAAATTCTTCAGCTGGCTGGGAACGATGTGGGGCGGAAAGATCCATTTCGATACGCCAATGCTCTTCGTCCTCGGCGCCATCAGCGTCTTCCTTATCGGGGGGTTGAGCGGACCTATTCTGTCAACGGTGCCCACCGACTTCCCATTGCACGACTCCTACTTTGTCGTCGGCCATTTTCACGCTACCATGTTCGGCGGTTTCGTCTTCCCGTTCTTTGCTGCCCTCTATTACTGGTTCCCCAAAGTAACCGGGCGGATGTATAACGAGACCCTTGGCAAAATCCACTTCTACATCATGACGCCGGCCTTCTGGGTGCAGACGTTGGGGCAGATGGGCGTGGGTGTGATGGGCATGCGCCGCCGCATCGCCGACTACGACCCGACACTCGGCGGAGGGCAGATCGAAAGCTGGCATATGGCTGTTACGATTGCGGGATTCGCCATCGCTTTCGGCGTCATGCTGATGCTGTGGAACTTCTTCCAGAACGCAGAAGTGGGCGCGGCCGCCGGCGACAACCCCTGGCGTTCCCGTTCACCCGAGTGGCAGATCCCTTCGCCGATTCCGGAACACAGCTTCCCTGCGCCCGTGCGCGTGGTCGGTGAACCCTACGACTACGGACTTGCCGACTCCGGCTATGTAACGACGGCTTCACCAGGCGACGATTAGCGCCCCAGCACCATCTTCAGTGGAGCAGAAAAGCCGACGGAACAGCAGCGAAAAAAGAGTTGAAATGAGCGAACACAGCCCCACCAAGCGAAAGACGGCGATATACCGAGAAGGAATTATCGTCGCCATCACCCTGGCCGTCCTGACGATCGTGGAGTACTACGCCGCAATCACTCCACCCTTCGACTCCTTCGCCATCTTGATGATTCTGGCGCTGTTGAAGGCCATCCTTGTCGTAAACTACTTTATGCACATTCGCAGCGTCTGGTCGGAGGATGAACACTGATGACCGCTACCGCTATCGAACATGGTCACGAGCACGACCATGCCGCAGATGATCATCACCATACCGGCGAAATAGACCTGCCAACCTACCAGGAATACACGCGCCGCAACCGGCTCGGCATGTGGCTGTTCTTCGCCTCGGAAGCGTTCCTCTTCCTCGCCCTGCTTGTCACTCGATTCTATCTCTGGCGCGGCCCCCACGGAGAGGTCGTCCGGCCCGAGCTGGACCAGTTCGCCGGCCTGGTCGTCACCGCCGTGCTGCTCCTCAGCAGCTACTTCATGAACCGCGCCGAAGTCTCGATCGCCAATGACAAGCGCACCGATTTCCTCGCCAGCCTCCTGATCACTGCCGCGCTTGGAACAGCGTTTCTCGTCGGCGTCGTCGTCTGGGAGTGGGGGATGTTCCCAGGCATTGTAAAGGGACATCTCAAGCCAACTGACGGGGTATTCGGCGCAGTTGTTTTCGGCATGACCGGGATGCATGCCCTGCACGTCCTCTCCGGCGTTGTGCTGATTCTCAACGTCTGGTGGCTGGGACGAAAGGGTCACTTCTCCAGCGAACGTCACTGGGGCGTCGAAGCCTGCGCCATTTACTGGCACTATGTTGACCTGGTGTGGATATTCTTCTATCCTGCCATCTATCTGATCGGTACAACTATCCAGGCGCCTCACTGACAGGAGCATCGCCGCCGCGACGTTTGCATAGTATGCCCCGACACAGTCACAGATGAGTCCGCTAACCAAAGCGCTCCTGCAGTCATGGGATCTCCGTCCCGAGATTCTTGTGCCACTTGCCTTGCTGGGAGCGCTTCACTTTGCCGGTTGGCTGAGGCTGCGCCGGCGCAGCGTTGGACGCTTCGCAAACCGCTGGCGCCTGGCTTCCTACACGGGTGGGATCCTGGTCCTGGCACTGGCGCTGCTCTCCCCGATTGCTGTTCTGAGCGGTCAGCTATTTTCGATCCATATGGTGCAGCATCTCCTCTTGATGATGGTTGCGCCGCCGCTACTGCTCCTGGCAAACCCGTTCCCCACATTTCTTTGGGCTCTGCCCTCTCGCACGCGCGTCGCGGCCGCCTTTCGCCGCCTGGCACTTTGGTTGGCCGTCAGTTCCATCTTCAGTCGGGCCGTGCTCAAAGCCACCTCGCCTGCCAGCGCTTGGGCACTGTACGTCCTGATCTTCTTTGCCTGGCATGATGGCAATGCCTACAGTCTTGCCTTGCAGTTTGGTTTTCTGCATGGGCTTGAGCACTTCACCTTTGTAGGTGCGGCGCTTCTCTTCTGGTGGCACGTCACCGCTGCCGCGCCTCGATTTCACCCGAAGCCGGCCCAGTGGATGCGTGTCGCCTACGTGCTGGCAATGATCCCGCCCAATATGCTGCTGGGCGTAGCCCTCTCCTTCGCCCAAACTCCCATCTATCCGTACTACGAGTCAGTGCCCCGTCTGTACGGCCTCAGTGTTATGGACGATCAGGTATGGGGAGGCTTGATCATGTGGATCCCCGGCAGCATGATGTACGTAATTGCAGCGCTTGTATTGCTCGCCCGCCTGCTTGTTACAGCCGAACATGATGCGCGAAACAGAAGGCCGCATCCGCCGGTAATGGGACTGGCGCAGCGGAACAACGGCGGCGGACCCACCGCGGTGGCCTGTGGCTAGGGACAGCAGTGCGTCCACGTTTTTGCATACTGATTCCGCTGCCCTACGCTTTCGCGCGCAGGAGGCCTGAAACTACCGGATCATACTATGTGTTTGTCTAAATTCGTTCTCTTTGCAAAGGCAATTCTCCTGCTCCTGCTGACTGGCTTACTCTTGCCGGCGCCCCTACTGGCCCACGGCGGAGTGGGCGTCCAGCACCTGAACAACGTTCCCGCAGGCCCCTTCAGGGTTTACGTCTGGTCCGATCCTGAGCCGCCGCAAGTGGGTGAATACCACGTAACCGTCGCCCTGACTGAAAATGTAGAGGGGGACTCCACCGGGCTGGCAGGCGGTCCCGTCCTCGATGCTGTCGTGACCGTCGAGCTTACGCACGAGGAGAGTGGTGAGACACTCAGCGCAAGAGCGACTCATGATGATGCGCTCAACAAGCTATTCTATGAGGCGTCCTTTGAGCCGGCCCTCCAGGGAAACTGGTCCGTCCGAGTCAGTGTTCTTCCCCCCGGATGTGATACTGCGCAAGGCAGCGGCGAACAGCAGGGCGGCGACTCCGGTCTGTCCTGCGAGTCTGAACAGGTAGTAAGCTTCCAGGATGAGATACTCCCCAAGGCTTTCCCTTGGCGAGCTCTACTTGGCGGCATTCTCTCCGTACTGCTGATTATGGGCGCGGTTGTCCTCTATTGGGCAACAAAGCCGCCTACCGCAATAGAGGAGCCCGCTCCCGCTAAGCAACAGGACCCAGCTCCTGCCGGAGGCCACTCATAATGGTCGGTCTGCACGAGTCACAGCCGGAGCGCCGTGGCCTACACCGGGTCTTGCGACATCGACTGTCTACCGGGAAAAGAGCTGCCCAGCCAGCCCGGGAGATCGGAGTCACACTGGCACTTCTTTTCGGTCGCCGCTGGTGGTGGAAGACGTTTATCGTACTGCTGGCAATGGGCACGATGGCCGCCCTCGGTTTCTGGCAACTGGATCGTCTCGACCAGAGGCGTGCTTCCAATGAGCAGCGCCGCGCCGCGCTGGCTGCCCCTCCTATCGACCTGGCGGATCATCCTTTGCCTCCGGGTGAACTGCGCGACTTTCAGGCTGTCGCTCAGGGCGAATTCGACTATGCCCGCCAAATTGCAATCCGCAATCAGAGCCTCTCGGGCCAGCCCGGTTTCCATCTGGTCACACCTCTCCTGATTTCCGGTTCAGATAAAGCCGTCTTGGTCAATCGGGGCTGGATTCCTGTCGGCGAGGCAAATCCTGACGCCTGGCGCACTCTCGATGAGCAGGACGATGTCCCTCTACACGGTATCCTGCAACCTACCCGCCGCCGTCCTGACGGAACTGTATCCGACATACCGCAGGACACTGTTACCGGCTGGTACCGCCTCGACATTGAGGCAATAGGTCAGACACTACCCTACGAGCTGCTTCCGGTGGTACTGCAGTTGACGCCCGGCAGCGGCATCGAACTGAACTCGGGACGCCCGCGTGCCCGGGGCTATTCAGAAGCCCTGCCGCATCGTATCGAGCCGGACGTATCGCTCTCAGAAGGCAACCACTTCAGCTACGCGCTTCAGTGGTTCGGGTTTGCCGTCACCGCCGCAGTCGTCTACATTTCCGTTGCAAGAAGGGCAGAATCTCGCGAAACCTGAGCTCTCTGAACACTATTTTCCCAGTGATGGAACAGGTTGGACAGACGATTCGGCACCTGGCCCACTGCGGTTTACAGCCTGCAGACCTGTATTGATTTTCCTTCTTGCGTCTTCTAATGCATGGAGCCTTTCGTGTGAGCAGCAATCGTAAGCTCATTGTCGCCGCCATAATTTCCGGCTCGCTGGCTGTGATGATCGGTTCTGGAATCCGTTCCAGTTTTGGCCTCTTTCTCACGCCCATCACGGAAACGCTCGGAACGGGGCGTGAAAACCTGAGCATCGCTTTCGCTGTCAACAATCTGGTGTTTGGCTTGCCCCTGGTTGGCCTCCTCTCGGACCGCTTCGGGCCGCGTCAGGTCGTAATCGCAGGGTCGGTCCTGTATGCCGGCGGCCTCCTGCTGGTTACCATTCTCACAACAACAATGGGGCTGATTGTCTCCTTCGGCCTCCTGATCGGAATTGGTCTCGGCGCCACCTCGTATGTCGTCGTGTTGGGCGCCGTGGCCCAGCTGATCGGAGAGGACCAGCGCAGCCGGGTCTTTGGACTCATCACGGCAATGGGTTCCGCAGGCATGTTTGTGGTCCCGCCCCTGGCCCAGATTCTCCTTTCGAATCTCGGCTGGCAGGGCGCCCTCTACGCCCTGGCCGCTGTCCCGGCAATCGTCGCGCTGATGGCGTTTGGACTGCCCCGGCGGCCCGGCACCCAGCTGCACGGAGTACAAGAGCCGCACGTAGACGAACCCTTCCGCAAAGTACTGGGGAAGGCAGCGCGCCACCGCGGTTACCTGCTCCTGACGACCGGCTTCTTTGTGTGCGGCTTTCATGTCGCTTTCATCGGCGCGCATCTGCCCGCCTATCTGGGAGATAAAGGACTGCCGGAATTCGTTGCCGCCGGCGCGCTCGCGCTTATCGGCGCCTTCAACATTCTTGGATCTATGACCTTTGGCTGGCTCGGGGACCGCTATTCCCGCAAAAACATGCTGAGCCTTATCTACCTGGGACGGGCCATCGTCATTTTGCTCTTTCTACTGGCGCCCGTCACTCGCAGTTCAGCCCTGGTATTCGGCGGGGCAATCGGCTTCCTTTGGCTCGCAACCGTCCCCCTCACCAGCGGAACCGTTGCCCATTTCTTTGGGGCTCGCTACCTTTCCACACTGTACGGCATCGTCTTCTTCAGTCATCAGATCGGCGCCTTCTTAGGCGTCTGGCTGGGAGGACGCTTCTACGACACTGCAGGCACCTACACACCCGTCTGGATCGCAGGCATTGCTCTGGGCGTGTTCGCCGCACTCGTCCATCTGCCAATCCCGGAACGCACGGAGCTCGCCGGCGCCGCCGCAGCCGCGGACTGACCCAAAGTGAAGAAGAGCGCCTGGTATTTTTCCGGTATTTGAAAAGCACATCCATTCACCCTTCATTCTTAGAGAAGGATCTCCTATGAAAACCGTCGATACACACCGAGCCGGGCTCTCTCTACAGCGCCTTTCCCGCGTGGACAGGCTGTTGGACAGTTACGTCGACAGAGGCCTCCTGGCCGGGACCATGGGCCTCATCTACCGCCGAGGCGAAACCGTATACTGCAACGCCTTCGGCCTCCGAGAAATTGAGTCCGGCCAGCCAATGACCGAGGACACCATCTTTCGCATCTACTCGATGACGAAACCAATCACATCTGTGGCTGCTCTGATGCTGTTTGAAGAGGGACACTTTCTCCTCGATGACCCTGTGTCAAACTACCTGCCGGAGTTTGAGGGCGCCCAGGTCTGCACGGGCGACCTCGACAACCTCGTTCCGCCGGACCGGCCCCCCACAGTCAAGGATCTCTTCCTGCACACGGCCGGGCTGAGCTACGGCTGGGACCAGGATTCACCGGTTGAAGAACTGTATCGGCAGACGTTCGCCAACCGCGAACAGCTGCCTCTGGATAAGTTCACACAAAAGCTGGCGGCACTTCCCCTGCTTTTTCATCCCGGAACCCGCTGGCGATACAGCTATGCTACCGATGTCTTGGGCCGGCTGGTTGAAGTGCTGTCCGGAAAGTCACTTGATGAATTCTTCCAGCAAGAGATCTTCAAACCGCTGGACATGACGGAAACGGCCTTCCAGGTGGATGCCAGATCATTGGACCGCTTTTCCGCGTGCTACTGCCCGCCCGGCGGCTTCAGCTTCGGCAGCGATCCTGAACCGGACACAGAAACTGCCTCCGGGGATCCAAATGAAGGAGACCAAGCCGAAGAGCCAACGATTGAACTTTTCGAATCCTCACGCGAAAGCCGCTTTACAAAGACGCCGGCATTTCTCTCAGGCGGCGGGGGTCTCGTCTCTACCACTGGAGACTACCTGCGTTTCTCCCAGATGCTGCTCAATGGGGGCGTCCTCGACGGTCAGCGGCTGCTTGGCCCCAGGACCGTCGAGATGATGCGCGCCAACCATCTGCCGGCCAACCTGGTCCCCATCGCGATCGGTGCTGACGCGCACGCCGGCTATGGCTTTGGTCTGTGCGGGAGCGTGTTGGTGGACCTGCCTGCAACCAGCACACCTGGCAACGTGGGCATTTACGGTTGGGGAGGAGCGGCTTCAACTCAGTTCTGGATCGATCCCGAGGAGGAGATGCTGGGCATCTTCATGACCCAGTATATGCCTGCAGGCTACTACCCGGTTGCGCGCGAATTCCGTGTGGCGGCCTACCAGGCCATCGTCGACTGAACCGGACAACACGCAGGATCGGATTATGCCAATCCAGAAGGAATCCCGCCTGCTTCGCGTCGGCGTTGTAGGGGCAGGGCCAATTTCACAAATCGCGCATCTGGAGGCATGCCGCAAAGGGCGCAATACGCAGCTCTACGGCCTGTGCGAAGTTGCGCCCGACCTCCTCGCGCGTGTGGCAGCAATCCATCGGCCGCTGCGCAGTTTCACCCGTCTGGACGAAATGCTGGCCGATACCGACGTTGAGGCGGTCATCATTGCGGTCGCCGATCAGTACCACGTGGAACTGGCCCTGCAGGCGCTGAGAGCCGGCAAGCACGTGTTAGTAGAAAAGCCCATGGGCGTCAACGTGGAAGAGTGTGAAGCGCTCCGCGACGAAGTCGCCGCCTCCGGGCTCATCCTCCAAGTGGGGCACAACCGCCGCTTTGACCCTGGCGTCGTTCACGCCCGCCGTTTCATTCAGGAACAGATCGGCGGCCTGATGTCAGCCCAGTTCTGGTACTATGATTCCGTCCATCGCTACACTATGACCGACGCCTTGCAGCCGCTGATCGAGACAAGCTCGAGCGTGCTTCGGCCCCCAGGCAACCCCAAAGCCGACCGCCGCCGCTACCTCATGTTGGGCCACGGCAGCCATCTGTCAGACACCGCTCGCTTCCTTTCGCAAAGTGAAATCCTGCAGGTGCGTTCTCGCTATCTGGAACGCTTCGGCCGCCACTGCTGGTTCGTGGATGTTGCGTTTGCCGACGGCAGCCTGGGGAACCTTGAATTGACCATCACTGTAGCCGGGGACTTCGAAGAGGGTTTTCGCATCCAGGGTGAACATGGCAGCGTCCGCGGGCGCCTGCCCCTCTCCTGGTACCACAAAGCCGGCAGCGTCGAATGTTTCTCCACCCGCGATGACCTTTACACGCGCCCTCTGGGCCAGGACGGTCACGGCTACCGGCAGCAACTCGAAGGCTGGGCCGACGCAATCCTGCACGGCATGCCGCAATCGGGCGCCAGTGTCCATGACGGCCTTGCGTCCATGCGGGCGATGGCGGCCATCGCTCGTTCTGCCGCCACCGGAGGCGGCTGGGTCGAGCTCGAATCAGTAACAGGAGGGGTATAGATGGAGGTCGGAATTTTCGCCCGCACTTTTGAAGCGCCGACTCTGTCAGGCGTTCTGGACGCGGTCGCCGCTCACGGCATTCGCCGCATTCAACTCAACACGAGTTGCATGGGTCTTTCAGATATGCCGGACGGGTTGGACTCCGCAGCCTGTGAACGGGCGCGCCGCGAGATCGACGCCCGCAAGATTGAGGTGGTCTCGCTTTCGGCCACCTACAACATGATCCACCCGGACCCCACCGCGCGTAGCCAGGGTATGCGCAGTCTGGGCGTGTTGGCGGCGCACGCCGCTGAACTGGGCACCGACCTGCTAACTCTCTGTACCGGCACTCGCAACCCGGACAACATGTGGGCGGATCATCCGCAGAACATTTCGTCCGAGGCTTGGTCGGATCTACTGGCGGCTATGGAACAGGCTATCACTCTGGCCGAAGAGCACAACGTTCGTCTCGGTATTGAGCCGGAGGTTGCGAATGTGGTGAACTCGCCAGCCAGGGCTCGAAAGCTCCTGGACACGATGCGGTCGGACAGATTAGCCATCGTCATGGACGGCGCCAATGTCTTTCCCAAGGGAACGATTCACCGCCAACGAGAGATCCTGAACGAAGCCTTTGATCTGTTGGGCGAGCTCATTGCCTTGGCCCACGCCAAAGACCTCAGTCGCGACGGCGAAGCCGGCCATGAAGCCGCCGGAACGGGCCTGCTGGACTACGATCATTACTTGAAACTGCTCCATCATAGCGGCTACCGCGGGGCGGTCGTCCTCCACAGTTTGACCCCGGAGCAGGTTCCCGGCTGTGTCCGCTTCCTGAATGAGAAGCTATACAACTGTGCCTGAGTCTGACCGCCGTTGTTCGTCTGAACCATCAGGGAACTCCCACCCAGTTTTGTGCGTTCGCCGCGTTTTCCGAATCGCCGTCTCATCCCAATCAAGAGAGGAACACCAATGAGCGGTCAAATGAGCGTCTCTGACGTACTTGAGTCAGCACTTTATGTCTCGGATCTACAAGCTGCCGAAGAGTTCTATACTGAAGTCTTAGGACTCACATCATACTCGAAGCTGGAAGGCCGACATGTTTTTCTCCGTTGCGGCGACCGCATGGTGCTGCTGTTCAACGCCGAGGCGACCGCCGTCTCCGCGGGCGGCCCCAAAGACGCGCCCACTCACGGCGCCAAAGGCGAAGGCCACCTGGCACTCTCAGCGATGGACCGCGAAATCGACCAGTGGAAGCAACATCTGGTCGAAAATGGAGTAGAAATCGAACAGGAGATTAACACGGGGGGCGGTCGATCGATCTATTTCCGCGACCCGTCGCAGAACAGCCTAGAGATCGCCTCGCCCCGCATCTGGGGAATTTCAGAAGAGACGATTTCTTCCCGCGCTTGAAGTGGAGTTGCAGGCAGGCGCCCGGCGAAATGTCCTCTAGCCAGCTGCCTGCCTGCTCATGTCTAGGAAGAAGAAAAGCAGGAGTGAGATACGCGGCGGCCCCAGTCTCTCAGCCCTGGGAGAGTGGAAACCGCTCCTCCATCCATGAACGCCACCGCGGGTCTTCACGGGAGACAACCTCAGTCGCATCCTCGCCGTACAGATAGAACCTGACCGACAACAGGATCTGATTGTTGATGGGCCAAACAAACAGATGCGCGACCCCGGAAGTCGGTTCGTCGATATGCAGTATAACCTCCGTATCGCTTGGAATTGTATCGACCACGCCCGAGAATTTCAGCCTGCCAGCCGGCGCCGCAAAGCGCTCGCCCGGCTTCGGGTTTGCGAATCCAAGCGCGGAAGATACGTCGTCCCACGCCTGAGCCTCCTCCGCGGCCGTGCCCATAAGTTCCAGCAGGGCGCAGGGCTCTCCCCGGTGATGGCCCATGTATATCTGCAGGATGCGGAAGAAGGCCGGCCAGCCAGCCTCCGTTGCTTCGATGTGGTTGTCATACTCGTCACTGTCCACAAATAGACCGTGCTCAACGCTCAAGAGGCAAGTTCCGCCATCTCTTGTCTCGATATTCCAGTCCGTCGCTACCTCGGGTCCGCCCGGAATGAATTCATCGCTTATGACCGAGAAGCCTCGCGGCGGGTCCCACTGCGTTATCGTCGCCGCCGAGGAAATACCAAGACCAAAATGGCAGATCAATTGCGTAGGCTGACCATCCTCACCCACCGAAAACTCGGACCGCGTAAACCATGACGAAAGTCCGGCATCGGTCCCGATTGCTTGCCAAACTTCCTCAACCGAGCCCGGCACCTCAACCTCTCCCCGTACCCACCTGCGTCCGGAGGGATCCACACTTACACTCATGATTGCTCCAATCTACGCTAGACGTTATACGCAACACTAACTAAATCATCCCCCAGTTTCCGTTCAAGCGCAAGCGAAGGTCGCGCATTCGATTCCTGGCATTTCGGAATCAGAAAGGAGAGAAAAACCGATCAGACGACAGGGTTCACCTGGAGCAGCGATACAGGGTGCATGGGTTTTTCTCAGGAAAAGCGCCAACATTGAAACGATCAAAAAGATATCGTTGCCCTCGCAGATCCCCTGCTCGGAGGAGAAGGGACTGGGACTCTGGCAGGAGGCTTGTTCGACTTGGAAAACTTCAACCGAGTCGCATCCTCTTAGTAGATTTCCGTCCAACTTCACCCCTTGCGCTCGAACCTGAAACGCCACATAATGTGATCAGGATTCATCAGGGCTTTCGTACGCGTTCAGTCCCTATGAAACGAACCTGTCCTGGCAGCGGTCATCTCGTGCCGTTAGGAGATTCCAATGGACCTTCAGTCGATCCTCCAAACATGGATATACGTACTGACGAAGCCCGGCGAAGCGGTCTTTGCAGCCGAACGAGAGAAATCCTCGGCCACTTTGGGCACCGCGCTCATGTGGATCATCGCGGCCGCGGTAGTGTCGGCGTTGCTTGGACTGCTGCAAGTATCGATCTTCGCAACAGCGATGGGCAGCATGGGTCAGATGTCCGGCCTGCTGCCGCCCGAAGTCAGCTCTCAACTCGACATGTTCATCGCCCAAGGAACATTGACTGGGCTGATGGCCGGTGTCAACAGCTTGGGCCGCATCATTGCTACCCCCATCCTTTTCATCATTGGCGTCGGCGTCTACCACCTGATCGCCTCCTTATTGGGCGGGCGGGGCCAGTTCGGGCGCTACGCCTATCTCATTTCTACCTTCGGCGCGCCGCTCTCCATCGTCACCTCTCTCCTCAACTTCGTGCCGGTTGTCGGAGGCTGTTTTGTAGCCATCCTGGCAATCTACCAGGTTGTGCTCACCTATTGGGCGACCAAAGTGGAATACGGTTTGTCCGACGGCAGAGCCATCGTTGTCGTCCTGGTTCCGATCCTCGCCGTGCTCCTATTGACCCTCTGCGTTGGGGTAGCCATCTTTGGCCTGCTCGTTTCAACCACCAGCAGCGGCCCATGACCATCATTGACGCGCACAACCACCCTGACTGGCTTGGCTATGATCTGCCGAAATTCCTGGCCAACATGGACCGCTTCGGCATCGACAAGACCTGGCTGCTGACATGGGAGTGCCCGCCTGACGAATACAATCCGGCCAGTTACTTCCCTGCGATGCACTTTGGCGACGGCAGCGCCTATCCCGTCCCGTTCGAAGCTTGCCTCCGCTACAAGCAGACCGCCCCCGACCGTTTCATCCTCGGCTACGCGCCCGATCCCCGCCGGCCCGAAGCCATCGACCAGCTCCAGGCCGCAATCGAAATCTACGGTGTACAGGTCTGCGGCGAAATCAAGCTTCGTATGCTCTACGACAACCCCGACGCTCTGCAACTGTTCCGATTCTGCGGCGAAAGAGGGTTGCCAGTCACCTTCCACATCGACTATCCCATACCAACCGGACAGCGGTATCCCCGCACGGACTGGTGGTACGGCGGCAGCATCGACGCCTTCGAGCGCGCCTTGCAGGCCTGCCCCGATACCGTCTTCATCGGACACGCGCCGGGATTCTGGGCTCACATCTCCGGCGATGATCAGTACGACCAAATGGGATATCCCAAGGGCCCTGTTCTCCCGGGAGGCCGACTTTTCCACCTCTTCCGCACTTATCCCAACCTCTACGCCGACCTCTCCGCCGGCTCCGCTTACAACGCACTGACACGTGACTTCAGTCAACTCGAGGACCACCCCTTCTCTTCCGAGAGCGGGGCGAATGCGGAGCCTTTCTTCCTCGAATTTCAGGACCGGCTGCTCTTCGGCCGCGACCATTTCGACGACCGCATGCAGACCCTTCTCAACAGCCTGGAACTGCCTACAGAGGTCCGCCACAAGATATTCTGCGCCAATGCCGAGGGGCTTCTGGCGTAGAATACAGGGTGCCGGTGTCCGCCGCTATTCTATTGTGAGCTTCTCTGAGGAGTCTTCCCGGGCGCGTGCGAGGAATTTTGGAATGGGGGCCGAGAGGGCAGGTTATCCCTAGTTGTCTAGCGCATCTTCGGCGCCCAGGGCAGCCGCCATCAACTTTCTGTAGCGGTTTGCATCTACCCTGGATACAACGTCCACGTCGGTCCATGTGCCTTCTCTGGCATATCCGTCTGTCAGGATGCGCCGGTCGAAAACCGTTGCTCCCCTTGTTGTGCCGCCTGAAAGCTCCACGTGCACTGGCCGGCGTTCCGAAGTGGCGCCCGCCGGGTCGATCACTGTTGCTACGGTCCCGGCGTCGCCGATTAGCGAAAAATCCATCCTGAAGAACCTGCAATAGTGCAGGGCGATGCCGCCTGCGATACGCGCGCCCGCCCCTTTCGCCTGAGTCAGTTTCCTTGCTTCCTCCACTGTGAACCGCACCTGCACGAAAGGATCAAGAGGGTACAGTGTAACCGGCAGCCCGCTGTGAAGCACGATTGCCGCCGCCTCCGGATCGTAGCGAACATTGAATTCCGCCGCCGGTGTCGTATTGCCGGGCGCCGCGAAAGTCCCACCCATCACATACAGCCGCTCGATTTTGTCCTCGATTCGCGGATACAGCCGCAGTAACATGGCAATGTTGGTCAGCGGAGCCAGGCAAATCAGCGTCATCGGCTCGGCCGAATCGGCCAGAGTGCGCCGCAGAAACTCAACTGCGTGGAGTTCGGACTCGCTGCGCCGCGGCGCCGGCAGTCCCAAATCCCCCATTCCGTCACTACCATGCAAAGGCGGGGCCGGCAGCCCGGTCTCGAGTATCGGCCTGTCCATCCCTGCCGCCACCGGGGTGCTCGGCGCACCGATCGCGTCCAGCAGCGCGAGCGTATTGCTTACCACCTGTTTCAGCGCACAGTTTCCGGCCACACAGGTGATGCCGCGTACTTCCAGCGCCGGAGACGCCATCGCCAGCAGCAAAGCCAGGGCGTCGTCGCCTCCAGTGTCAACATCGAGCAATACAGGGAGCGCGTTCGTCATGTCCAAACTCCTATCCTGCTTACGACGGGCCCACTGTCGCCATCGAAGAAGCGCTGCGTCTGTGCAGTGCAATAGCAAATGCCACCATGAGCAGCGCGCCCAAAACCGGAGCCATAACAAGGCCCTCCAGTGCAGTGTCCAATGTCACCCGATCCGCCACCCAGCCGGTGAATGTCGCACCCAGTCCCCCCGGCCACCAGCCCAACCCCATAACCAGGCCCGACGCCATGGCCATTCCCCGCGGCCACACTTCCTGGGCGACTACAACGGTCGTCGGGTAGGTGCATCCCAACAGGAAGCCGATCACGCCCGCATAGATGAACTGCAGGTCGCCACCTGAGCTGATGAAGAACCAGTAAGCCGGCCCGAGTAAGGCGAAACTGCTCAGCAACACCTGCCAGCGACCAAATCGGTCTGACAGGATTCCCCCAAAGAGGCTTCCCACGCCGATCAGGAGGGAAAGTACGAAGAGCATCTGCCCGCCGTAGACAACGGAGTAGCCCCTGTCCTCAAGCAGAGTCGGCAGATAGGTTGTCAGACTGAGCTGGAACCAGGCGCGGGTCATCGCTACCACCGTGATCAAGACCAGTCCCAAAAGGAAGCCCTGATCGGCGCGAGACTGCCGCTGACGATGCGCATCGCGTTCGACTTTGCTCTCCTGACCAAGCCCATTGACCAGCCAGATTGCGGCCACGACCACGACCGGCAGCAGTACAACTGTCCCCTTCAACCCCAGCAACCCCAATCCAATCGCCAGGAGAAGCGGGCTGCCTGCCGAGCCAATGTTGCCGCCGACGGCAAAGAACGAGACCGCACGCCCTCGCCTCCCGCCATCTGTGGCCTTTGTAACAACCGAAGCGCCCGCCGGGTGAAACGCCGCCGACCCAAAACCGGCCAGCGCCACACCCACAAGCAAGACCCAGTAGTTGCTACTGAAGCCGAGAACGGACATGATCAGGCCCACCCACAGTACGCTCAGAGCCGCAATGCGCCGCGCGTCAAAATGGTCGATGAAGAAGCCAAACAGCGGCTGCGCCAGCGACATCGTCGTGGTCCCAACCAGAGTTATCATTCCGATCTGGCCGTAAGTCAGACCGAACTCGGCGCGGTAGAGCGGAAAGAAGACTGGCAGATACTGGTGGAAAAGCTCCAGCAGAAAGTGCCCGCCTGCCACCAGGAGCACAGTATTTGTTAGTAACGTGCTCTTGAGAGTAGCTCGAGGAAGGGTCTGCGCCCTCGTGTTGCTGACCATCTTTTCCTTTTGTCGTTTAGTGCGGACAGGCCTGTGAAACTAACACAAGCCTGCAGAACGGTCGTGCACTGCAGCCGCGTCAGAACATTCGTGGATAAAATCCAGTCCCGTCGAGCGGCGCCCAAAACAAAGAGGGATAGAAGATCAACAGTCTTCATCCCTCGTACTTGGCCATGATAATATGCAACCGAGGAACTGGCAACTTGCGCATGTTCGCGCCCGACTCCTGCCTATCCGTTTACAGAACCGGTGACATCGCCGTCAAAGAGGGGGCGGCATTCCGACCATGTTTAACGTCTGTCCAAATTGCGGACTCTACCGGGTCGACAAGATAGTCTCCGAACCTGAAGCATATGCCAGAGTAACCGGTGCCGAAAGCCAGGAAGACCGTCCTAGAAGGCTGTCGACTGTTCTCGCTGCCTGCCCGCCGTGCGGCCACTTACACACTTTTCTGCGGCTGCCTCTCCTCCTGGTCGGCGGGGCCAGCGCAACCGGAAAGAGCGCCATTCTTCGGGAGCTGACAGGCCGGTTCACTGCCGCAGTGCTCCTTGAATCGGATCTGCTGTGGATGAAAGAGTTCGAGGATCCGACCAATGGCTATCGCCGCTTCTCCGAGACATGGCTGCGGATGGCAAAGAACATCAATCAGAGCGGGCGGCCAGCCGTTCTCTTTGGCGCCGGACTGGCCGTTCCGGCGAACATTGAACAGTGCGTGGAGCGCCGCTACTTCAGCCAGACGCACTACTTGGCCCTGGTGTGCGACGAAGAGGCGCTCCGCCGCCGGCTCCTGGCACGACCGGCTTGGCGCAAGAGCAACGAACCGGAGCAACTGAAAGCTCAAATCGATTTCAACCGGTGGCTTCAAGCAGAAGGACCGAAACAGACACCGCAAGTGACCATACTGGATACGACCGACGCCAGTGTTGCGGACTCGGCCCGCGCGGTCAGAGAATGGATGGATCGCGCCCTCGCGCCAGGACCGCCTCACGCGGAATGACCGATGAGATCCCCCGGCACTCTCTGGCGAAACCCTGCGTTCACACGGCTGTGGGTCGCGCATATCACCTCCAGCGCCGGAACTGCCATCACCAATGTCGCTCTACCCTTGACGGCCGTCCTCGTTCTGGGGGCAACACCCACCGAAATGGGCCTGCTGGCAGTTGCCGGTTCTCTGCCCAACCTGCTCTTCGGCTTCATAGCAGGCGTTTGGGTGGACCGGGTCAGGCGCAAGCCAGTATTGGTCTGGGCTGATATTGGCCGTGCCCTGCTGCTCCTCTCCATTCCCGCAGCCGCACTCCTGGGCCAGCTTTCTTTCCTGCACCTCTGGGTAGTAGCGTTCGCGGTAGGCACTTTCACAGTATTCTTCCAGATCGGAGCCATTTCAGTGCTTCCCGCCCTGGTCGAGAAGCGAGATCTCGTCGAGGCAAACAGTAAACTTTCGACCAGCGATGCTGTAATTTCCATCGCGGGACCAGCCGCCGCCGGCGGCCTGGTACAACTCTTCAGCGCACCCAAAGCTATTCTCATCGACGCCGCTTCCTACCTTCTTTCTGCTTTTGCGCTCAGCGGCGTTGCCGAAGAGGGGCCGCAACACGCGGCACGGCCCGACAGCGAAGGAGCTGAAGGAACTGCTTCCGGTTTCCGAATGGCCGCGATGTCTTTCGGCCGCGAAGTTGGGGAGGGCGTGTACGAACTCCTTCGGACCCCGCTCCTGAGAGCGCTTACCATCACGTCCAGTCTGGGAATGCTGGCCGGTTCGCTGGCAGCAGCCGTACAGATGCTCTTTCTGGTCGATCAACTGAGTTTCTCGCCTTCCGTCATCGGCGTCGTCGCAGCCTGCAGCGGCGCCGGCTCACTGGTAGGCGCGATGCTTGCCGGAAGGGCGGCGCGAGTCTTACAGGCAGGAAAGACACTCGTTGTGGGTAAGCTGCTGTGGATTGGCGGCGCCTTGCTGCTGGCCTGTGCCGACCTGACTGGTTACGAGCTGGTTGCCGCCGGTTTTTCGCAGGCGCTGGTCGGGCTTGGCAGCACCCTCTACTTCGTAAATCAAGTCAGCCTGCGCCAGGCGATTACATCAGTACGGCTCCTGGGACGCGTGACAGCGGCACGGCGCTTTGTGCTCTTCGGCGCGGCAACGGGCGGCGCCCTGATCGGCGGGGCTCTCGGAGAGGCTATCGGACTGCGAGCGACCCTTCTGGTCGGCGCCGCAGCCCTTACACTGGAACTGGCCCTGCTCTACTTCTCACGAGTCAGAAGGGCCAAGATCGAGTAGTCAGACAGTCAAGACTTGGCCCTCTGTGTTCCCGATAGCGGCGCAAAGTCGACAATGTAGATTCGAAAGAACAGGGCCAATGCGCCCGCCAGCAACAATCCTGCCAGCAACCAGAACATCCCGCTGTATCCCAAACCGACGATGAGCAGCCCGCCCAGCAGCGGACCTGCCACCTTGCCGCCATTTTTGAGAGAACCTGCCAGCCCCATGCCGGCCCCCATCTCTCCCGCCGGCACCTGCTCCGCGATCAGGGCGACTGTTGCCGGGAAGATCAGCGCCTGGGCCGCGCCCATCACCACTGCAACCCCCAGCAAGCCGAAAGTACCCGCCGCCGTAAGCAGGAACGGGAGCGAAAGGGCGAGACAGAAGATTCCCAGTGACACCGCCCGGAGATGGCCGAACCGGTCCCCCAGCCTGCCGCCCCAAGGTTTCAGAAGAATGAGCGCGCCCTCTTGTGCGCTGAAAAACAGGCCTATTTCAACAGTAGAATACCCGGCAGTAAGCGCGTAAATCGGCAAGAAAGCCTTGACTACGTAGGTTACGACAAAGACTGCGGCCTCCAACGCGCCGGAAAGCCAGACGGCGGGTGTACGCAACAACTCTGCTTCTCGCTTTGCGAAACTTCGAATCGTCTGCAGTGAGCCATCCTTTCTGACTGCTCTCTCGCGGTCGGAACTGTTCTTGAAAGAAGGCTTGATGAGGAAGTCTGGCCCATCGCCGCCCAGCCACAGAACCGGAAAAAACGCGGCCATGCTCAGGGCGCCAATGAGCGTGAACACCGTGACGGGGTCCAGCGACAGCAGCAGCCAGCCGGCAACTGCCGGCCCGACCAGGTAGCCTCCGCTGCGCGCCATACCGAACCAGCCCAGCCTCTCTGCCTTGCGCTTACCGCTCCGTTCAGCCACATAGGCCACCGTCACCGGCCCGTAAATCGCGGTGGCCGTGCCATGCAGCAGCCGAATCGCAACCAGCTGGCCGGGCGTTTGGATCAGTGAGTACAGGAAAGGCACGCCTGCGAAGATTAGCGTACCGATCAATAGCCACAATCGCCGCCCCATTCGATCCGAAAGCAGACCGAAAAGGGGCTTTGTTGCCATGCCGGTAAGCGTGGAGACTGAGACGATCAGTCCCAGCAGCGCGTCGGACGCGCCCAGCGACGCGGCGAAGATCGGCAGCAGCGGCGTCTTGCCCATCTGATAGGCGCTGCGTACGATGAAATCCGCTAGAGTGATCTTCAAGAGCGCAGGGGAACCTGCGCTCTTTCCTGCTTCCGATGGTACACACATTGCGACGACTTCAGACCACAACGGGAGGAACATCTGCCGCTTGAACTGCGGCGTTAAAGTCTGTTACGCTCTCGCCCAAAATCGATTCAAGTTTGTCAAACTGTGAATCGACCCGTGTGCACAGTTCACCAAAGACGTCATAGGTCTGCTTTGTCGGGGCATCATCAGACGCGGAGATAACGCTGATGAGATTGTGCAGCCTTGCGTTGAGCATCGTTTGCAATCGCAGCCGGTCAAACGCCACTTTGGCTTCGGGCTGGACCAGCTGAGATTCGACTTCTCCCAACTGTTCTCCTATCTGGTCTGCTCTCTCTCTGACCGCGGACTTGGTCTGCTCGTCAGCATCGCTTTCCGCAACCATTTCGGCCATGGCCGTCACACGCTGACGGGCCCGGCGCAATCGCTTCACCGCCTGGTGTGTCTCGGAAAGCTTTGCATTCACCTCCTGCCACATGTCAAACTGGGCCTGCATCGACTCCTTGCTTCGGTCCAACTTGGGATCGATAAACAGTTCGAACTGTTCGGTCTGGCTATTCCCATCAACGGTCAGTCTCACCTGGTAGGTCCCCGGGGGCGCCATAGCGCCCGTCACACTCTTTTCTGTGAACGGGTCTCCCGGCAGCTGTTCGGCGTCGGCATAGCGCATATTCCAGACAAATCGGTTGAGACCTGCGTTGGTGGGAATGTACTGAATCGAAGGAACTTCCTCCTTCTCCTTTTCCATCTCCTCCTTCGCCGGTTTGGGGCCGTACGATCGGATCTCATTGCCTGCCGCATCGAGAAATGTCAAGCTGACTTCCTCAGTGTCGTTCGGGAGTGTGTAATAGACGATCGTACCGTGGGGTGGGTTTTCGCCCCCGTCAAGTACGCGCCGCGTACTTCCGCCGGTGTCGTCCTCTTCGTCCCGGTAGGTGATGAGTTGCCCGAAGGCGAGCGCATAGTTGCGCGAATCGCCTCGCGTTCCACTAACCGTCCAGGGAAGCCAGCGCCGCAGCGTTTCGCGCGGGGTGAAGAGCCGGGCCTCGCCTTCATCGGAATCCTTCAAGGAGCTGACCTGCCTCAGGGGTGTAAGGTCATCCAGGATCCAGAATGAGCGGCCGTGCGTGGCCACCACCAGGTCTCCTTCCTTGACGACCATATCGTAAACAGGAGCGACCGGCAGGTTGCCCGGCATCCTCTGCCACGACCCACCGTCGTCGAACGAGACAAAGACACCTGACTCAGTGCCCACGTAGAGCAGGCCCTCGCGTTCAGGGTCTGCTCGCAACATTCTTGTAATCTCACTCTGGGGGAAGCCGGCGTCGAGCCGTTGCCAGCTCTGACCCAGGTCCGTCGTCTTGAAAAGATAGGGGCTGTAATCATCCAGCTTATAGCGCGTGGCCGCTACGTACACGGTCGAAGCGTCGTGCGCGCTCGGTTCGATGACAGTCACGAGGCTCCACTCCGGCAGGTCCGGCGGCGTAACGTTGCGCCAGCTGTCTCCACCGTCCTCGCTGATATGAATGAGGCCGTCATCGCTGCCAGCCCAGAAGAGGCCCTTCTGGTGGGCCGATTCGATAAACGTTGAAATCGTGCAGTAGTGCTCCGCTCCGCTCGTATCCAGAGTTAGCGGACCTCCGGACGCCTCAAGCTTGCTCTCATCATTGCGGGTCAGGTCCGGGCTAAGTATCTCCCAGGAACTGCCCTCGTCCGTCGTGCGGAAGACGTAGTTTCCGCACGTGTAGAGCACATTCGTGTCGTGAGGGCTGAAGAGGATCGGAAAAGTCCAGGGGAATCGGTACTTCATCTCTTTGGGGCCAAAACCGCTGAATGGTTCCGGCCACACTGTTACCAGCCGAATCTGCTTGGTGCGGTGGTTGTAACGCTGCAATGCCCCGCCGCCGCCGGGCGATGAACCGACCGCGCCGACATAAACTATGTTTGAGTCGTCCGGCTTGACGGCGATGTACCCGCTCTCGCCCGTGCCCGCCGGGTAGCAGTCTCCCCAGGGTATCGCCCCCTTTTCCGTTGCGCTGGGTACGGCGATGCTGGAGTTGTCCTGCTGCGTGCCGTAGACATGATAGGGGTGCTGGTTGTCCACGTCGAGATGGTAGTACTGGCCCGTGAGCTGGTTGTAAATGGTGCTCCAGGTTTCGCCGCCGTTAAAGCTGACACAGGCCCCGCCGTCATTGCCGTTAATCATCCGATGCGGGTCAGCCGGATCGATCCACAGGTCATGGTTATCTCCGTGCGGTGTCGTGATTTCGCTCCAACTCTTCCCGCCGTCAATGCTCTTCCACATCTTCAGGTTGTTAACGTAAACGGTATCGGGGTCCTGCGGGTCGGCGAAGATGTGCAGATAGTACCACGGCCGGTTCAGCAGGTCTTGGTTGTTCGTCAGGTGCTCCCAAGTGGCGCCGCGGTCATCTGAACGGTAGACGCCCGACTTTTCTCCTTCTGCTTCCACAATAGCCCAGATACGGCTGGGCTGGGCCGGCGAAACGGAAACACCTATCTTCCCGAGTATTCCTTCCTGCGGAAGGCCCGGGTTGCGACTGATATCGGTCCAGTTGTCGCCGCCGTCGGTCGATTTCCAAAGCCCGCTATCAGGGCCGCCGCTGACCAGCTCCCAGAAGTGGCGATGTACTTGCCAGATTGAGGCATAGACTATTCTGGGATTGGTGACATCCAGCGTAAGGTCCACCGCGCCGGCCCTGTCGCTGACGTAAAGAACGCGCTCCCACGTTTCTCCGCCGTCAGTGGAGCGGTAAACACCGCGCTCGTTATTGGGCCCGAAGGCGTGACCGAGTGCCGCCACGTAGACGATGTCGGGGTCCTGCGGGTGAATACGAATCTCGCCGATATGGTGGCTGTCCCGCAGCCCCACATTCTTCCAGGTCTCCCCGCCGTCAGTGGACTTGTAAACCCCGTCTCCCCAGCTAACGTCCAAGCGGATCGTCGACTCGCCCGTACCCGCGTAAATGAC
The DNA here is from genome assembly GCA_965208965.1 of Caldilineaceae bacterium. Taxonomy (GTDB): domain Bacteria; phylum Chloroflexota; class Anaerolineae; order Caldilineales; family Caldilineaceae; genus Bin5. Next base: position 5,100,850 of record OZ242384.1, on the reverse strand, counting down.
GTTCGGGTCGGCCTCGGAGACTGCGATCGCGCCGACCGAGGAGACGTCGAACTGCCCGTCGGTGATGTTTTCCCAGTAATGTCCTCCGTCGACCGTCTTCCATACACCACCAGCCACCGCACCAAAGTAGAAGACGTTCTTGTCAGTCGGATGTCCTGCAGCTGCGACCACGCGTCCCCCGCGCGGGGGACCTATGCAACGGAACTTGAGGGCATCCCACGCCGCAGATTCGGTTTTCATCTTTGTGTTCTCTCCGTGAATTGTGTGGCTGTATCGAAATCGCACCTCTTTCTAGCAGGGGTGCGGCGATGGGCAGTGAAAGTTGAAGGGGCCAAGATGGTTCTGACCTACTCCGCTCAACGAGTACCTTGCGCTGATGCTCAACCAGTAGAGCGCAATCGACTCGGTCCAACGAGGAAGTGGGCTCCAAGCCTAATTTGAATTAGTAGATCGGGAGATTCAGCGTTCTGGTCTTGTTTGCCCTAGTTCGCAGCGGGAAACGGGCCAAAAGGCCAGAGCGCGCATATCCTAACCGATTACGGTGCGCAGGTCAAAACCCAGAAGCGCAAGGGCGAGGCGAGAGTGGAGAGGAGACAGAAGTAAGTAAGGCTATGGCGTGGGGCAGCACGCAAGTGAGGAGCGAGGGAAGGCACAAGTAGGAACAGCAGGGGTCAGTGGTCAGAACGTGGCGGGGCTTGGCTGGGAGGGCAGGCACAAGGCCTGCCCCTACCGGAAGTTGTGGGGGTTGAGGCGGGTCGTTCAGAGCCCGAGGAGGGAGTGGATTGCAGAGAGGTGATCTTCCGGGATGAAACCAGTCAGCATATGCGACTTGCAATCAGCCTTCCACTGACGCGACAATAGGAGCAGTACGCATCACAATGACGACAGTTGCCGGAACTCTCACCATCCGCCGATATAGCGAAGGAAAACACAATGCCTTTACTGTTTGATATGTCTCTGGACAAGCTGTCCACCTACCAGGGAACCAACCCGCGCCCCTCCGACTTCGACGAGTATTGGGATTCCGCCCTTGCGGAACTGGCAGCAACCGACCCCGATGTGGAGCTCATTCCGGCCGAGTTCCAGGCTCCCTATGCAGAATGCTCTCACCTGTATTTCACCGGCACGCGCGGCGCCCGCGTTCACGCCAAGCTGCTTCGGCCACGCGACGCACAGGAACCCCACCCAGCCGTGCTCATGTTCCACGGCTATAGCGGCAACTCCGGCGACTGGCAAAGCAAGCTGGGCTTTGCCGCGGCCGGGTTCACTGTCGCCGCGATGGACTGCCGCGGACAAGGCGGAGGACGATCGATAGACGTCGGCGGCGTTCCGGGCTGGACGCTGCGCGGACACATCGTGCGCGGCCTCGCAGGCGAACCCGATGATCTCCTCTACCGCCACACTTTCCTGGATACTGCCCGGCTGGCGCAGATCGTAATGGAAATGGATGATGTGGACGCGGACCGCGTCGGCGCAACCGGCGGCAGCCAGGGCGGGGGCCTCACCCTGGCCTGCGTCTCGCTGGAGCCGCGCGTGAAACGGGCGGCTCCCATCTTTCCCTTCCTGTGCGACTACAAGCGGGTCTGGGACCTCGACTTGGACCAGAACGCCTACGCCGAGCTGAGGGAGTGGTTCCGCAACTTCGATCCCCGCCATGAACGGGAGGAGGAGGTCTTCACCCGCCTAGGCTACATCGACGTCCAGCACCTGGCGTCACGGATTCGCGCCGAGGTGCTGATGGGGGTAGGCCTCATGGACCAGGTCTGCCCGCCTTCCACACAGTATGCCGCTTTCAACAAGATAAGGTCGGCAAAACGGACAGTTATCTACCCGGACTACGGCCACGAAAAACTGCCCGACTTCGACGACATGATCTTCCAGTGGATGCTGGAGATGTAGGAGAGGTGAAGGCTAGGCGGCGTAAACCGCCTGCCGCAGGCCGCGTATGTAGCCGATGGCATACAGCCTGCCGATCGAAGAGTAGCCGGCATCTTCGTTGCTGTCGCCCTCCATCGTCGGCACATGGTCGGGCCGCAACACGCCCTCGAAGCCTATCTCTCGGTAGGCCTTCATGCAGGCGAGCATGTCCGTCTTTCCGTTGTCGTGAAAGGTCTCGTTGAACTTTTCCGGCACGCCCTGTACGTCGCGGAAGTGGACAAAATAGATCCTGTCCTGGGCGCCGAAGCGGCGGATCACGTCCGGCAGGTCGTCGGTCATCAGTGTAAAGTTTCCCTGGCACAAGCAGATGCCATTGGCCGGACTGGGTACCAGATCGATCAGGCGCTGGAAGTTTTCCACGCTGCGCATGATCCGGCCCAGGCCCCGGATCGGTGAAAGAGGAGGATCGTCGGGGTGCATCGCCATCTTAACCCCGGCCTCCTCCGCCACCGGCACCACCGCCTCAAGAAAGTATTTCAGATTGTCCCACAGCTGCTCTTCGCCGACCTCGCCGTAGGGTGTCAGAGGCGCGTTGCGCATCACGTCGTAGTCAAATCCTGTTACCAGCGCCCCGCCCCGCTCCGGGATCGTGGTCGCCGTGCGCATCCAGTTGAACACCGGCATCCATTCGCTGCACCAGATGGGGATGCCCAACCGGCCCATATTGCGAAGCAGTTCACAGACCGTCTCGATCTGTTCGTCGCGCCCGGGCAGCCCCAGCTTCGCCTTGTCCAACGGAGGCCGGCTCTCCAGCACCTCCAGCCGAAAGCCTGCATTCTCGTAGGCGCCTTTCACCCGCGCCAGACTCATGAAGCCCCAAGGCTTCATGTCCGGGTCCGGATGATCGATGGTGGACATGTCCATCGAGCCCACGGCATAGTTTACGCCGCACTGTTTGACGAGTGTCCACAGTGGGGAAGGTTGTGCCGGCAGCATCTCAGCGATTCGAATCATCATCTCTTTCCTCGGCTAATGTATTCAGCGGCAGCGGCCAATAGAAGGAGACTCGCGTGCCACGCCTGTTACAGTTCATCTGCGTCAGAAACATAACACAGATTGCCCGCTTCGCAAGTTGGCAGGGTCAGTGCGCGGGCTGGCAGAATCAACCCGGTCCGGTTGGACTCGGTCTCCTTGTGCGGTAAGATACACTCATCTGCCGGGCCTGCCGCCAAGAACGAGGACTCTGGTCAGGCAACTGCAGGCAACTGTCGTATTCCCGTGAAAGAGCTACCGCAGAACAGTTGAGTTTGGGAGAAGACGCGATGACCAATGGAGCAAATTCTCAGGAAACAGCCACGCTGGGTGGAGGCTGCTTCTGGTGCCTGGAACCTCTCTATGAAGAGCTCACCGGCGTAGATCAGGTGGTATCCGGTTACGCCGGCGGCCACGTACACAACCCCACTTATGAGCAGATTTGTACGAAGACCACCGGCCACGCCGAGGTGATCCAGGTCACTTTTGATCCGTCGGTGGTTTCGTTCCGTGAGATCCTTGAAGTCTTCTTCACCTCTCACGACCCGACCACGCCCAACCGCCAGGGCAATGACGTTGGGCCCCAATACCGCTCGGTCATTCTCTACCATGACGAGGAGCAGAAAAAGGTTGCTGAGGAGATGATCCGCGAGTACGCCCCGCAGATTTGGGACGCGCCGATCGTTACCGAGCTGGTCCCGCTCGACACATTTTACGTCGCCGAGTCTTATCATCAGAACTACTACCGAGACAATGGCTTACAGCCCTACTGCCTCTTCGTTATCCGTCCCAAGGTGAAAAAGTTCCGAAAGCAGTGGCAGGCCAAGCTGAAAGCGAGTTAGCGCCCATGTCCTCAAAAACAGATATCGCCGCCGTCATCCAACAGACGCCGCTCGTCGACACACATGAACATATGCGGTTTGAAGCGGACTACCTGGATGAGCGCCCCGACATTCTTTGTCAGCTCTTCCAGAACTATGTTCACGCCGACCTGTTCGTAGCCGGTGCCTCTCAAGAGGCGCTCGACAGTCTATTCGATCCGTCGGACCATGACGTGGCCGCCCGCTTCGCCCCGATACAAGAGGCCTGGGCGAGGGTTCAGCATACCGGCTACGGCGAGGCCGTGCGTATCATCGCAAAGGACCTCTACGGCATCGATGAACTGACTCCCGATTCAATCGCTGCCGCACAAGAGAAGAACGCCGATCTCATCCAACCGGGTGTACGCCTGCGCCTGCTCGGGGACGAAGCGAATCTGGACCATATCCAGACCGACGCCAAGTCAATGACCGTCGTGCCGGACATGTCCGGGCCCGACTTTTTCTTCTATGACATCTCCTGGGTCGACTTTTGCTCAGGAAGGCCCAATCACGAAGAGATCGCACAACACACCGGCCTGGAAGTGTCCGACCTCCATTCCCTCAAGCGTGTAATGGAGACCATTTTCGCTAAATCCTTCTCTCCTGCAATCGCCGTGAAGTCGCAGCACGCCTACAACCGCACTCTGCGCTGGGAAGAGCGCAGCGACGCCGAGGCTGCAAAGGCCCTCGACATTTATCTGCGAGACGGCGAGGGGCTCGACGAAGCCGCCAGGCTCTGCCTGGGCGACTGGTGCTGGGCACGGGGCGTGGAACTGTGCATTGAACATGACCTGCCAATGAAGATCCACACCGGGTACTATGCCGGTCACAGCCGCATGCCGGTGGACTACATTCGCAGCGGCAATCTCTGCCCCCTGCTTGCAAAGTACCCAGATGCCCGTTTCGTCCTCATGCACATCGCCTACCCGTATACGGAGGAGCTGGTCGCGCTGGCGAAGCATTATCCCAACGTCTACGCGGACCTCTGTTGGGCCTGGAGCATAAACCCCTACAGCTCCATGGAGTTCGTCCGCCGATTTATCCACGCTGCCCCTTCAAACAAGCTTTTCCTCTTCGGCGGCGATACCGGCTACCCGGGCGCGGCCCTCGCCTACGCCAAGCAGGCGCGTAACTGGTTCACGAGGGTCATGCAGGATGAAATATCCGAAGGTCTCCTCACAGAGGCCCAGGCAATCGACCTATCGCGGCGCTACATGCGCGACAATCAGTACGAATGTTTCCGCGTCGACGCGAAGAAGCAGATCCTGCGCGCCGCCGCGGCTTAATGCCAGCCAGTGAGGAGCCGAGCCGGATGGCCGACAGTCGTCCCAACATAATACTGATCATCACCGACCAACAGCGTTTCGACACGATCGCCGCGTTGGGCTTCGACTACGTGGAGACCCCCAACCTGGACCGCCTGGTGCGCGAGGGGGTGAGCTTTACCAACTGCCACATCACCGCGCCCTCGTGTGCACCGGCGCGCGCCAGTCTCTTCACCGGCTACTATCCTCACACCACCGGCATCCTCAAGAACGGCGATCGCTGGACAAGCTCGTGGGTGGAGGACCTGAGCGCGAGCGGCTACCATTGCGTCAACGTGGGCAAAATGCACACTTCCCCTTTCGAGACGCCGCTTGGATTCCACGAGCGGTACGTTGTCGAGAACAAGGACCGCTACCTCGAAGGCCGCTACTATTTCGACGAATGGGACAAGGCGCTGCGCGCCCGCGGCCAGGTAAAGCAGCAGCGCGTTCTGTACCGGCAGCGCGCCGACTATGCGGACAGCCTCGGCGCCTTCGACTGGGACCTGCCCGAGGACCTTCACTCTGACATGTTTGTGGGCGACTTCGCAACCTGGTGGGTTCGCAACAAGCCCAAGGCCGACGGCCCACTCTTCCTGCAGGTCGGCTTCCCCGGCCCCCATCCACCATACGACCCCACCCCCCGGTTCAGCCGGGACTACCTGGACAAAGACCTTCCCATCCAGGAGGCAACAGAGGAGGATCTCGCCGGACAGCCGCCCCCCTTCCATGAAATGCGCGTCCACAATTCAGAAGTAGATCACGATTCAGTGGTACACCTCCTGGACCCGACGTCCGAGCAGCGCCATCGCCAGCGCGCCTACTACATGGCGAACGTCTCGATGATCGACGAGAAAGTGGGCGAGCTGCTGGCCGCACTGGAGGAGCAGGACTACCTTGAGAATGCTGTCGTCATCTTCACATCGGACCATGGCGATTGTCTCGGCGATCACGGCCACAGCCAGAAGTGGACCATGTACGACACCATCACGCGCGTACCTACAGTCGTGTGGGCGCCCGGCCGCTTCAACGGCGGCCGCTCGCTGGACCAGCTCTGCTCCCTCTTCGATCTGGGGCCGACAGTTCTTGAACTGGCGGGGGTTCAGATCCCCGAGGACTTCGAAGCCGAGTCCTTGCTGCCTGCGCTTGAAGGTGAGGAGTGGCCGGGGCGGGAGATCGCTTTTGCCGAGCACTGCCGAGATGGGATTCTGCCTACCGAATACATGTCGATGGCGCGAACCAAAGAATGGAAATTGGTCCACTTTGTCGGCGAGGATTTCGGGCAGTTGTTCGATCTGGTCAATGATCCCGAGGAGGTCGACAACTTGTGGGACGACCCTGCTCACTCGGCGCGCAAGGACGAGCTTCTCCGGGCGCTGCTGGCGTGGCGTATCCGCAGCGGACTGACCACGAAGGACTGGGCCTTGAACAGCCGTTAAGGAGAGGTTGCAATGAAGATCACCGATGTCCGCACCATTTTCGTAGACCGATATCTGTTCGTAGAAGTGGATACGGACGCCGGCATCACCGGTCTGGGCGAGTCCGGCGCCTGGGGCTTCCTCGAGGCATCAGCCGGCGCGGTGGAGACCTTCAAGCGCTACCTGATCGGCCAGGACCCCCTGAGAATCGAACACCACTGGCAGTATCTGTACCGCTGGAGCCACTTTCGCGGGGCGGCAGTGATGGGAGCGCTCAGCGCCGTCGACATCGCCCTATGGGATATCGCCGGCAAGCATTTCGGCGTGCCCGCCTACCAACTGCTCGGCGGCAAAGTGCGCGACAAGGCTCGCGTCTACTACCATGTCTTCGGTGAGACCAAGGAGGAGCTGATCGCCGGCTGCGCAGACGCCAGGGAGCGGGGCTTCACTGCCGTAGGTCACCTGACGCCCTTCCTCGACGACAGCCGCGACCTCCCATACTTCAAGACCCACGTGAACATGATCGAGGACGCCATCGAGACCGTGGCCGCCTACCGGCAGGCAGTGGGCCGCGACGTGGACCTGTGCATCGAGATCCACCGGCGCCTGACCCCCAGCGAAGCCATTGTGCTGGGACGGGGCATCGAACCTTACCACCCCTTCTTCTACGAGGACCCCGTCACGCCTGACAACCTGGACGAAATGGCGCTTGTAGCCTCCAAGATCGGCATTCCGATCGCCACAGGCGAACGTCTTCACAGCATCTGGGAGTTCCAGGCGCTACTGCAACGCGGCGCAGTCCAGTTCGTGCGCCCCGACGTCTGCATGGTGGGCGGGCTGAGCCACGCCAAAAAGATTGCGGCCCTGGCAGAAGCGTTCCACGTGCAGGTTGTCCCTCACAATCCGCTCAGCCCGGTCAGCACCGCCGCCTGCATACAGCTAGCCGCCTGCATTCCCAACTTCGCGCTGCAGGAGTACCCCATAGGCGAAAATGAGCCGCCGAAGAGCGAAATCGTCAAGACAGCCCTGACCGAGGAAGACGGCTTCCTAATCATCCCCGACGCGCCCGGCATCGGCATCGAACTGGCCGAGGACGCTGCCGAGCGCCATCCCTATTCCCCGCGCGAAGTAAAAACGCGCCTGCACGCGGACGGCTCGGTCGTGGACCAATAGGTGCTCAGTCCCCCTTTTCCCTAATCCAGCTCATTCGTTTTAGGTACAAGCAGCTTACAGGGCAGGAAGCTGTTTGCCCCGTTCACCCAGCACGAACCGTTGCACAGCCCAGGCCACCCCTTCATCGTCATTAACAGGACCAACGACTGAGGCCGCTTTTTTCACTTCGGGCGGGGCGTTGCCCATGGCGACGCTTGTGCCTGCCGCGGCAAACATCGGCATGTCGTTTGGGTTGTCGCCGATGGCGAGGACCTGTCGAAGTGGAATATCCAGCTTACCTGCCACGAGTCTGAGCGCTGTCCCTTTGTCGGCACGAAGGGGAAAGATGCAGAGCGAATGCAGGCGGCCATCCGGCTCGTAATACGTCTCCGTGCGGCACTCGTGACAGTGCAGGGCAGTTAGATCCTGCACCGCGGCAATCGCTTCCGGCTCATGCAGGATCATCCGCTTCGGTTCAGCAACCAAGGCATCTTCGTTCGTCGGTACAATTAACAGCCGAGTCCTGGATAGACTGCTTTTACTGCCGCTGCCCAGCGGGTACTCTACCGGCCCCAGGGGCTGTCCCGGCCGCTGCCGAAAGTAGGTCTGATCGCCCACACTTGTGCTCACCTCCCAGTCGTTGCGGTCAGCAAGCCGGGCAATGGAACGGGCGACCGCCATCGGGATCGTGTATGACGCCCACTCAGGCCCCCCAGGCGACGCCAGAATTTGTGCGCCGTTGGTACAAATCATGGGATCGCCGAACCCCCATGCCTCGCACATGCTTCGTACGCCGTCTACGTTTCGCGTAGTATTGAAAACGACTCGCACACGGGAACGCGCGGCGGTCCGCAACTGGCGAACGCCTGCGGGCGCCGGCGTTCCATCACTTCGAAGCAGCGTACCGTCGAGATCGACTGATATGAGTCGAATTTTGGGACCCCGGTTCAAGTGTATCCTTTCTGGTGAGAGGGTTCAGCATCGGAATCTGCCTACTGAGAGCTTCTTTTTGACCGGAGCATCCAGGATACTGTTTCTCATTCAATCTCCCAAATTTTCTAGTGTGCGTGTCGAATGCATTGTCCGAGATTCGACCTGATGGCCGAAAAATACTGTCCTTCCACGCTGCGCATATCCAGTTCCTCCTTAAGGAACTCTCCAAGCTATTCTACAATCTCAAAGTGTCACTTGATGCAATTGCCCGCCCTGAACAATTTCCTGGCTTTTGATCTTTCCGGACTTCAGTGCGCCCGCTGACGGCGGCCTTCCCTTCCCCGGAGTTGCAGCCCCTTGGAATCGTGCCTACAATCGGGATTCCAGAGGATATCGGAAGTTCCGATAAGAGTGTTGAAGGGCCGCGCCACTACATGTTGGCCAAGGCCTGAGATTCCGGAGAAAACACCTGGAAGTGTCACGCGACGGATGCACACTTTGAAAGGTAGAGCATGAAAGCATTCCCTAGAATCACTTTCAACCCTTCCGTTATGGGAGGAAAGGCATGCATTCGTGGACTGCGCGTGACCGCAGGAACGATTGTCGGATTATTGGCGTCCGGGCGGTCCACCGAGGAAATCCTGGCAGCTTACCCGTATCTTGAGAGAGAAGATATTGACCAAACTCTGGCCTATGCGGCATGGAGGTTGGAGGAGCGGGAAATTCCCCTGTCCATCCCATGACATTGAAAGTCGTGGTCGATATGAACCTGTCGCCTGATTGGGTGACGCTGCTTGAGAGCCACAGGTGGACGGCAGTTCATTGGTCAAGGGTCGGCGACCCTCGAGCCAGCGATACAGCTATAATGGAATGGGCTGCGACTCACGAAATTGTAGTATATGCTCTCGATCTCGATTTGGCGCAATGCTGGCACAAAAGCCTGTCTGATTTGCACTTTCAAGAAATCGCGTGGTATATTTGCCCGCAATATGAGAAGCGATGTGCGTGAGCCCCGTATTCCATATCCTTTCACCACCGGCGGCATCTCCGTCGGCGGTCTCCTCGCTCTTAGATAGCCCGCGCCAGGGCTTCGAGCACCTCTTTTCCTGTCCCTGAGCGGGCCCAACCTAGAATTTGTGCTACGGAACATAGTTCGCAACGACGCGCGCATGTTTGCCTTGTCGCGTCCATACTGTTCCCGTAATCAGGCCAGCAGTGTAATGAAATTGAAAACTCCGTGACAGGAGAACCTTACCATGTCTGACAGGTATAAACATACTGAAATCGAGTCCAAGTGGCAGGCTGCCTGGGAAAAGCAGGGCCTGTACGACACTGTCGAGGACCCCGGCCGACCGAAGTGGTATGCATTGACGATGCTGCCCTACACGTCCGGCGACCTGCATACAGGTCACTGGTATGCGATGACGCCCAGCGACGCCGCGGCCCGCTATCGCCGCATGAGCGGCTATAACGTATTCTTCCCAATCGGCTTTGACGCCTTCGGTCTGCCGGCAGAGAACGCAGCCATCCAGAACAACGCGCATCCACAGGAATGGACCTACAATAATGTCGAGCGCATGCAGGGCCAGTTGCGCCGTATGGGCGCAATGTGGGCCTGGGACCGTGAAGCGATCAGCTGCGATCCCGAATATTACAAGTGGTCCCAGTGGTTCTTCCTGAAGCTGCACGAAATGGGGCTGGCCTACAGGGAGTACGCGCCGGTTGACTGGTGCCCAAAGTGCAACACAACCCTGGCGCGGGAGCAGGTCTGGGGCGAGGACCGCCACTGCGAACGCTGCGATACGCCGGTCATCAAGAAGGACCTGAACCAGTGGAAGTTCCGCATCACCAACTACAGCGAGGAGCTGCTGGCCGACCTGGAAGAGATCGACTGGCCGGAACCTGTAAAGGTGATGCAGACCAACTGGATCGGGCGCAGCGACGGCGCGCAGGTGACCTTTGTCACCGAAGACGGGGACCCGATCGAAATCTTCACGACCCGGCCCGACACGCTCTGGGGCGCGACATTCATGGTGCTGGCCCCGGAGCATCCCCTGGTGGACAAAGTCACCTCCGACGAGCAGCGCAGCGCGGTCGCCGAATGTGTCGAACAGGCAAGCCGTCTGGATGAAATCGCGCGCACGGCCGAGGACAAGGAGAAAACCGGCGTCTTCACCGGCGGCTACGCAATCAACCCGGTCAACGGCGAACGGATCCCAATCTGGGTCGCGGATTACGTGCTGATGGGCTATGGCACCGGCGCGATCATGGCGGTTCCCGGCCATGACGAACGGGACTTCGAGTTCGCCAAAAGGCACGGTCTGCAGATTCTCCTGGTCGTGCAGCCTCCGCCCGATAGCGAAGCCGGCCACGTCCGCAACGCCGACGACCTGGAGGCGGCCTGGCCCGGCGAGGGCGTGATGATAAATTCAGGACCGATTGACGGCACGCACGTGGGCAAAGAGGACGGCGAAAGCGTCAAAGCGGCCATCGCCTGGCTGGAGGAAAATGGGAAGGGGACCGGCGCGGTCAACTACCGCCTGCGCGACTGGCTGATCAGCCGCCAGCGCATGTGGGGCACGCCCATCCCCATGATCCATTGCGCCCACTGCGGCACAGTCCCGGTGCCCTACGCCGACCTGCCCGTGCGACTGCCCGATGACGCGCAGTTCAAGCCGACCGGCGAAAGCCCGCTCAACTATCACGAAGGCTTTCGCTACGTGAAGTGCCCGCAATGCGGAGGCGGTGCCGAGCGCGAGACCGACACCATGGACACATTCATGTGCTCCAGCTGGTATCAGTACGCCTACGTCGATCCCTACCACAAGGCAGGCGAGCCTCTGAACATAAACGACATGCCTTGGGACAGCGGGCGCGGGAGCTACTGGCTGCCCGTGGATCAGTATACCGGCGGCATCGAACACGCCACCATGCACCTGCTCTATACCCGCTTTTTTACAAAGGCGCTGCGGGACATGGAGGTCGTTAACTTCGACGAGCCGATGCTACGTCTGTTCAACCAGGGAATCATCCTGGGGCCCGACGGCGAGCGCATGTCCAAGAGCCGCGGCAACGTCGTCAACCCGGACGAATACGTCAACAAGTACGGCGCCGACACCGTCCGCGGCTACCTGATGTTCATCGGCCCCTGGGAGCACGGCGGTCCTTGGGACCCGAGCGCCATCGAAGGCGTAAGCCGTTTTCTTTACCGGGTTTGGGGCGTCGTACTGGACGAGCCGCATTCGAACGGCACTGGAGGTTCCGCCACCGACGCGGACGTCCGAGGACTGGAGCGCAAGCTGCACCAGACGATCGCAAAAGTGTCGGAAGACTTCGGCAGCTTCCGCTTTAACACGGCTATTGCCGCGCTGATGGAGTTCAACAACTATCTGATCCGGGTCAAGGATGCCTTTGCCGGACCGAATAACGGCGAGACAGAAGAAGGAATCTGGCGGAAGTCGGTTCGCAATCTGTTGCTGATGATGGCGCCGGTATTTCCTCATGTCAGCGAAGAGCTGTGGCAGCGGCTGGGGGACGGCGGTGATGGGGAGAGCGTACACCTGCAAGCATGGCCGCAGGCCGATCCGGAAAAGGCCAAAGAGGAAGAGCTCACAGTAGTCGTACAGGTAAACGGCCGCGTACGCGATAAGCTGAGCGTCCCTCCTAACACCGCGAAAGAGGAGCTGGAGGCGATGGCCCTGGCTTCAAACAACGTGCAGCGCTGGCTGGACGGCAAGCAGGTGCGCAAAGTGGTTGTCGTGCCGGACAAACTGGTGAACATAGTCATTGGATAGCGCCATGAAAGTCATGATAGATCTCTGCGTCGTCCCTATAGGCGTCGGCGTTTCGGTCTCCGAGTACATTGCCGCCTGCGAGAGCATTCTCGACGAAGCCGGCCTGAGCCATCAGATGCACGCCTACGGCACAAACGTGGAAGGGGAATGGGACCAGGTTTTCGCCGCCGTAAAGCGTTGCCATGAAGTTGTGCACGAAATGGGCGCACCGCGAATCACGACCAGCCTGAAAATAGGAACGCGCTGCGACCGCGAACAGAGCATGCAGGACAAGATCGACAGCGTCAATCGCAAGCTAGGACGAGGTGTCCCATGAGCGAAGACTGTATTTTCTGCAAGATCGTGGCGGGGGAGCTTCCCTCGAAACAGTTTCACCAAGATGACCTTGTGACCGCCTTTCAGGACATTTCGGAACAGGCGCCGCTACACGTGCTGATTGTACCGAATCAGCACTTCAAAGATCTGGGAGAAATGGGTGACGCCCAGGCCGAGATTCTGGGGCGGATTGCCCAGGTCGCCGGTCAACTGGCTACGCAGGAGGGAGTGGCTTCTGACGGCTGGCGACTCGTTACAAACGTTGGCCGGGATGGCGGCCAGGAGGTCTTCCATACCCATTTCCATCTGCTGGGTGGGCGACCTCTGGGACCGCTGCTGGCGCGCTAAGGCGAAGGGAATAGTGCTACAAAAGGGCGCTGAGGTTGTGCGTTAACCGCACTGCCTCAGCGCTTCAGTTTCGACCATTTGTGACTGCCCGCAATCAGTCCGGGTTATCTGCGGGCAATAGAGTCCATCTCCAGCCCTTTATTTGACCACGGCCATAGCCAATCCGTCCGGGTAGGGGACTACGGTGCTGGTAAGCCGTTCGTGCGTACTGAGCACGCGTGCAAAGCTGCGCATCCCCTGCACCCAGTCCCAGTCCTGCTTCTCCGGATCCACGAGGCTCCCCCACATCTCAACGTTGTCTCCAAGGATGACCGTGCCCGGCCGGCTGTAGCTGAGCGCATAGTCCAGGTATTCGGGATAGTTCCCTTTGTCGGCATCTATGAAGACGATATCGAAAGGCGCCTCCTCAGCCAAGTGAGGGAGCGAATCCAACGCCGGTCCGACACGTACCTCGATCTTGTTGGAGAGCCCCATCCTCTGCCACTGCTTGCGGGCGAAGTCGGCGTGCTTTTGCTCCAGCTCCAGGCCGATCAGTTTCCCGTCTTCGGGCAGCGCCCGTGCGATCCAAGTCCCGCTGTATCCCCCCAGCACCCCGATCTCCAGCACCTTTTTCGCGCCTGTCAACTGCACAAGCAGCTGCAGGAACTTGCCCTGCTCAGGGCCGATACTCATATTCGGGATAGCCTCTGAATCTGCCTCTTCCTGCAAGCGGGAGAGGTCGTCGTCGTCGCTGTGAAACAGGTCGCGCAGAAACTGCTGGTAGGGATCAGGCTTGTTCAGTTTGGACATCAGGATTCTCCGTCTGTGGCAAGTTACTTCAACAGCGCCGCGTCGAGAGCGTCGGCTACCGTGCGCGCGCCGATGACTTCGATTTCAGAGGGAAGGTCTGAGGCGCCTCCCCTGCCATTATCGTCTGCGCCAGTCTGCCCCGACTGGGAGCGTTTCCTCCGCAAGGCATGATGAGGCACGATCGCCCGCCCGAAGCCGAGCTTGGCGGCTTCGTTCAGGCGGAGAGCCAGCTGACTGACGCTGCGCAGCTCTCCGCTGAGGCCGATTTCCCCGATGAGAGCGGCCTCGGCGGCGACCGGAACATTGCGGTAGCTGCTGGTGATGGCGGCCGCGATCGCCAGGTCTGCGGCCGGCTCACCAATGTGCAGCCCGCCGATAACATTTACAAATATGTCCTGGGCGCTCAGTGAGAGGCCCAACCGCTTGCTCAGCACAGCTGTCACCAACAGCAGCCGGTTGAAGTCGACGCCGTTCCCCGTGCGTCGCGGCTGGCTGAAGGCGGTCGGGCTGGCCAGGGCCTGCAGTTCGACCAGGAGTGGCCGGCTTCCTTCCAGCGGCACCGCGATGGCGCTGCCTGAGGCGTTTGGCAGCCGTTCCGCCAGAAACATCGCAGAGGGGTTGGCGACCGGTGCCATGCCCCGTTCCGTCATTTCGAAGACGCCAACTTCATTCGTGCTGCCGAATCGGTTCTTGACTGAATGCAACAGGCGGTAAGCGTGAAAGCGCTCCCCTTCCAATTGCAGAACGGCGTCCACCATATGCTCCAAAACGCGCGGGCCGGCAATCGCTCCTTCCTTGGTCACATGTCCGACAAGAAACAACGGGATATTGAGGTGTCGCGCCTGTCGCAGCAAGTGGGCCGCGCAATCTCGTACCTGGGAAACCGACCCTGCTGCACTGTCGCTCGCGCTGCTGTGAATCGCCTGCACCGAATCTACGATTACCAGCGCCGGTTTCACCCTCCCGATCTGCTCCAGGATCTGTTCCAGGATCGTGTCCGCCAGTATCAGGAGTCGACCCTCTTTCAGGCCCAGTCGCGAGGCGCGTTCTCCGATCTGGTATGCGCTCTCCTCGGCGCTGATATACAGCACCTGGCCGACCTTGCGCGCCACATCAGCAGCCGTTTGCATGAGCAGGGTACTCTTGCCGATGCCTGGATCGCCGCCCACCAGAATACCTGCGCCGGGCACGATGCCGCCGCCCAGAACGCGATTCAGTTCAGAGTTATCGAGTTTAATGCGCCGCGAAGGCTCACTGGGAATATCCGGCAGCGCGAGAGGCGTAGGCGCGTGGAGGGAGCCGGCGCGGTCGCCGCCAAGAGCGATCGCGTCGTCCCGGACCCGGCTCTCCTCGAGCGTATTCCACTCACCGCAGTCCGGGCATCGTCCCATCCATTTCATCTGCGAGCTGCCGCATTCCCTACAGATGAACCTGGTCCTGACCTTGGTCGCCACAAACACCAACCTTCTGTCTGACTAAGCTGGCACCGGGAACGCCTGAACCAATTCCAGCACCTCGTCGCGCACCGACTCCTGCAAGGCAGTATCTTTGGGATCGTGCGCGATCGACGCAATCCAGCGGCCAATCTGTTTGAATTCGACCTGCATCATCCCCCGTGTTGTCGCAGCGGGTGTGCCCAGACGGATGCCGCTTGTCACCATCGCCTTACGCTTGTCGAACGGTATCATGTTCTTATTGCAATGGATCGACGCATTGTCGAGGGCCGTCTCAACCAGCTTGCCCGTGATTTCATCGTCGTTCAGAGGATTCAGATCGACCAGTAGCAGATGGTTGTCAGTGCCTCCGGAGACGCTTCGCAGTCCTTGTGCCTGCAGCGTGTCGTTCAGCGCCTGCGCATTGTCCAGAATCTGCTGCTGATACGTCCTGAACTCCTGGCCCTGCGCCAACTTGAATCCGACCGCCTTTGCAGCAATGATGTGCATGAGCGGCCCTCCCTGGATTCCGGGAAAGACTGCCCGGTCGATCGCCCTCGCATGTTTCGTCCGGCAAAGTATAAGGCCGCCGCGAGGACCGCGCAGAGTTTTGTGCGTGGTGGTCGTTACGACATCGCAAAAAGGCACCGGATCCGGATGCAGTTTTGCGGCCACCAGGCCGGCGACATGCGCCATGTCCATCATCAGCAGGCAACCGACCTCGTCCGCGATTTCGCGCAAGAGATGAAAGTCGAAATGGCGCGGGTAGGCGCTGGCGCCGACCAGTAGAAGCTTGGGCCGCTGTTCCAACGCCGTTTGCCTGATTATCTCGTAGTCAAGCTGCTCGGTTTCAGGATTGAGGCCGTAGTGGACGAAGTTGTAATAGTGTCCGGAGCTATTCAGGTGGAATCCATGGCTCAAGTGGCCGCCGTGGTCCAGCTTCATGGCCAGCACGGTGTCACCCGGCTCCAACAGCGCCATGTAGACGGCAGCGTTGGCCTGCGCGCCGGAATGGGGCTGCACATTTGCATGTTCTGCGCCAAACAGCTCCAGCGCACGTTCGAGGCCTATCTTCTCGGCGATGTCAACATACTGGCAGCCGCCGTAGTATCGTCGTCCGGGATAGCCCTCGGCGTACTTATTGGTCAACACGCTGCCGGCCGCCGCCAGCACCTCGGGAAAGACGTAGTTTTCGCTGGCAATCAGCTCGATCCCGTTGGTCTGCCGCTGTCGTTCGGACTCAATCGCCGCGTATATTTCAGGATCCTGCTCGCTGAGCAAATGCCGTGGGTCAGGCTGCTCGATCCAGGAAGAAATCGTCGAGCCTGCTACCTTCGTACTCGAAGTTGGCTGGTTCATCTAAGTCCGCTCCCATCTCAGAACATTCGCATAGCACGCGCGAAAAGCACTAATTGCACCAGTACAGAACATTAGCACGGGGCAGGTGTTTCGTCAATTTTCGCGAGATAATCGGCCTGCCGGAATCTGGCTAAACAAGCTGATTTTCTCCTCCGTTCAAGACCACTAAAACGGCCAGTGCCGCCGAGGATCAGATGGGTGCAGTTCAGATTTGGGGCGGGAACAGACTGTCGGGGAACCAGCGGCGAGGGTAGGTGGAACCGTTTACAGGAAATCGGAGAGGCGCAGGGCAGGGGCACGGCCTGGCCTTGCAGGGAGGGCCATCAGTTGGGGGCGGAGGGCAGGCACATGGCGGAACGGCAGTGGTTAGAGGTCAGTGGAACGGCAGCGGTCTGTGGTCAGAGACGGCGGGGCTGGGCCGGGAGGGCAGGCACAAGGCTGCCCCTACCGTAGATTGAGGGGAAGGCGGAGGCGGCGCTTCTGCCGCCTCAAAGTCGTTTACGGACCGGCCATGGTCCAGTCGCTGGCACAGGTTTGCGAGAGCTCACCCCCATTTTGAACTGCACCCGATCAAATGGGCGCATGTTCGTGAAGAGCAGTATGTTCGTGAAAAAAGGGGTGTGATAGAATTGGCAAGCTGCAATTCAGGCCAGCCGCGGCCAGGGGGGCGCCTCCTTCCCGGCCGGCGAAGTAAGGTCATAAGGCGGAAAGCTACAGACCTCCTCAAGGCGTCTCATTCGGGTATGAGTAGGACGACAAGGCGAATCCGGAAAGGAGAAGGGCCACCTATCTTTTTTATCGGTCAATTGAAGAGCGTGAGGCGCACCGTCAGGGCGGGACATCACCAGGCGCGACGCCGCCTCGCCAGACCTGTGGTTCTGTGTCTAATTGTGCTACTCGGCGCTGCATGCGGCCGACATGAGTTCACGGGAACCGTATTCGAAGAGGCCAGGCCGGCCGCGCCAATTCGCGGGCAGAATTATGACGGCGCGTCCTTCGACCTCGCCGAACTGACCGGCGACCCAGTCCTTCTCTTTTTCGGCTACACTTTCTGCCCCGATATCTGTCCGCTGACCATGATGGAACTGGCCGCAGCCCAAGAAGCCCTGGAAAGGGAAGCGCCTGACCTGGCGGCGGACCTCAAGGTTGTATTCGTTTCGGTAGATCCGCAGCGGGACAGCCTCGCACGCCTAGAGCCTTACATCCATGCCTTTGATCCCCGGTTCTTCGGCGTTCGCATTCCTGATTCCGAACTTGAGGCCCTCAAACAGGCTTACGGGCTGTACACCGGCGCGGCCGAAGGCCATAGCCTTGACGATGAGTACTATCTGCTCGACCATACCTCGCGTATATTTCTCATCGACTCCGAGGGTAACTGGCGAGCCTTATTCAGCGCAGACGTGACGGCCGAGACCCTCGTCGCAGATTTGCGGGAACTGCTACGCTAGCCGGCCGCTCGCCCGTCATGACCGCAGGGGGGGAGTGCCAATTATGCGCACCTTTGTCGCGATAGAGATTCCCCACGACGTGAAGAAACTGCTGCGGGCAGGGCAAGACCGCTTGCGAGAGCTTCCAGCACTGCGCGAAAGACCGTCCGTGCTGCGATGGACGAACACCGATAACCTACATCTTACTTTGCGCTTTCTGGGCGAGACTGAGACAGGCCGGCGCGATTTCCTGCAGGATGGACTAGCGAACATTGCTGCCGGACACGCACCATTTACACTGGCTCTGTCCCGCCTCGGCTGTTTCCGTTCATGGTCCAATTTGCGCGTCCTGTGGGTGGGAATCAGGAGTGAATCGGAGGCGCTTCAGGCGTTGCAGGCCGACGTTGAATCCCTGGCCCGGAGAGTGGGCTTCGCGCCGGAAAGGAACAGTTTTTCACCCCACATAACCTTGGCGCGCACTGTTCGCAATGTGCCGCGGCCCGCGCTGCGCGCGACCTCGGAACAACTGCGCCGCATAGCGGAAGAGGATCTATTTCAAGCCGGGACTGACTGGAGCGTGGGGGAACTGCATTTCATTCGCAGCGTCCTGGGCCGGGGCGGTGCACAGTATTTCAATCTAGCAACCTGTGCACTGACCAACAAGGCGTGACATTCTTACCGAAAGCGTGGTTCTTCCGCCGGCATCTCTGCCGCCGCCCGCGCGGGCATCTCCTGTGTATACTGTACATCCTCCGGCGCCTGTCTCACAGCTTCGGCCCGGTACTGCTCTCTACCTCGGGCCGCGTTTAGGCGCGTCACATTTTCATCACGCTGGACCGCTCTTCCGAAGCCGTAAATGAACAGGCCCAATGGCACGCAAATGATGCTGCCGCCGACAAATCCCCAGAGCCCCAAAGCTGCGATACCAATGATCTGGGCCTGTGTCTGACTGAGAAAGTCACCTCGAAAGCCAGGGGCAGCCAGCAGACCGGTAACTCCCTGCCCGGAAACGCCCAAGTAGCTGCCAGCGCCGACCTGCTGCCAACCGGCGCCCGCCGCGCCGTCGGCAAATATGCCCACACACATCAGTCCGATTGCGGCGGGAATGCCAGCTACGGCAAAAATGCCGGCGCCGTCGTCAAGGCGGAATGCTCTCTGGAGGGCGAAGGTCACAAATGGCACACTGCCTCCGGCGAGCAGCCCGGTCAGCAAGGCGCCGCCGTGCCCCGGAAAAGGCCCCGCGGCCAGGCCGGCGACGACACCTGCCACAAGCCCTCGTGCACTCATCCCCGGATCATTGGTACCGGTCACGAACCAGGTGTACAGCAAGGGGACTGTCACACCGCCGGCAGCGTAAAGCAGGCCGTTGACGGCGGTTCGCATGGCCGTGTAGGGATTCGTCCCCGGCTGTTGAACGGGGCTGGACCATACCCAGGCCAGTACACCTCCCATCACCAACAGGGAGCCCACGACCGCGAGCAGCGGCAGGTGGACAGACGGCAGCTCAGAACTATCCTCGGTCTCCTGAGAGTTCCTCCGCGGCGGCCATACCAGCAAAGCGGCCAGCGAAACGAATGCCGATACAAGAAAGACTGTGCCTCCGCCCCCGTAATCTACCAATCCGTGTCCGAGACCGACGTTGCTCCCCAGAGCGGCCAGCCAGCCCCCTCCCTGGACCCAATTGCCGGCCAGCGGATAGACGACGGCGCCAACTACCAGTGCAATGATCAGAGTGGCCAGGGCCGGCGCCCGCCCTCGCAGCGCCATTACCGGCAGCAAGGCGGCGGTCATGGCCCAGGGCACATGGGCAAGAAAGAGACCCATTGCAGCAGGCGTCGCCGCCGGGCCGGTTAAGAACCACCCATCAAGGCCTGCCGCGATCCAGCCGACTCCCCAGCCTTCGGGAAGCGGGCTCCAGCCCCGCAGCAATCCGGCCAGCTCAGGGTGGTCAGTATAGAGAAAACCGACGCTCCCGAACTGAAACGCAAAGCCGGCCGCCCAATACCCCAACCCCGCCAGACAGAAGGCTGCCAGGCCTCCCAATGCGGCGTCCCATGCCCGCAGTGCACTCATGCCTGAAGCGGCAACAAGCAGTAGTCCGGCTGGCAGGAGAAAGGCCAGGCCGGCGGCTGTCAGATTCCAGAGAAGTGAACTGTCCATGAGAGTGCAGTACCTGCGGAGGCCCGATGAAAGGAGTGGCACGTTACCGATTGGGCACGAGACATTGACCGGCAACCGGCCCCGCAATGCCGGCCCTTTCTGCTCCGTCCGGAACCAATGTGCGACCGAGCAACGTTGACCCTAGAATATCAGACATTCGTGTACGGAACAAAGCAAATGTCGAAGCCGCAATGTCTCGCGCGTTGTTCCTGGGTCAGCCAGGTGTTACAATTGGCGGGTTGCCGAAATAGCTCGAAGCGGGGCCTCGCATGTCCCATGTTCCGGCAGCCCTACCGTACAGAGGCTAATCATAGCTCACCAGTCCAGCAGTGAGGCAAAAAAGGAGCCGCTGCTCCTGAATCTGATCCGGGCTTCCTTCCTGATACTGGTTATCCTGGTATTGTGGGGGGCGGGCACCGTGTTGCGCGCCCACTTGACGGAGCAGTTCCTGGCGGTAGAGCGGCAGTCAGAGGCGCTGATAGACCCGGACGAAGGCGAGGATGCGCTGACCCCGGAGAACATCGAGGCCTACATTCTGGGGCTGATGCTGCGGTATCGGGAAGAGCAGCTGGCTATTCCTGCCAGCGCCGATCCGCGTCCGCGGCCCTTTGCCATCAAACCCGGTGAGCCGGCCCGCTTTATTGCCGCTCGACTCGCCGCAGCCGGTTTCATTCGCGATGCGGACCTCTTCAACCTGTATCTGCGTGTGGAAGGGCTGGAACGAAACATCGAGGCAGGCCACTTCATGCTGGCTGAGTCGATGACAATTCCCGAGATTGCGAATGAACTGCAGCAGGCCCGCTTTGAAGAGGTGCCCGTAACGATTCCCGAAGGCTTTCGTGCGGAAGAAATCGCGGAGCGGCTGGCGGCAAACCTCGTAATCGACAGCGAGCGATTCCTGACCGCCGTACGCCAGCCCCACAGCCTGGACCTGGTGGCAGACTACGAGTTTCTGAGCAATCTGCCTGCCGGCGCATCTTTGGAAGGCTATCTATTCCCCGACACCTACCGTTTTCCCGTCAATGCGAGTGGACCTGAGATTATCCTGGCTTCCATGCTGGAGAACTTCGGGAACAGGCTTGGCGCAGATGGTTTGAGCAGTGGAAGCAGCGGGATGAGCGGCCATGAACTGATTACGCTGGCTTCGGTCGTAGAGAGGGAGGCCGTTCAAGATGATGAACGGCCCCTGATCGCAAGTGTCTACCTGAACCGGCTTAACAGCAGATGTCCTGATGTTGGGGGAACCTACTTGCAGGCCGACCCGACTGTGCAGTACGCAAAAGGCACGACAGGCAACTGGTGGTGGAAGCCACAGACCATTGAAGAGTACGCTCAAGTGGAAAGCCTCTACAATACCTACCTGCATCTAGGGCTGCCGCCCGGCCCAATCTCCAGTCCCGGCCTGCGAGCAATTGAAGCAACCAAGAACCCAAGTCA
This sequence comes from Caldilineaceae bacterium, assembly GCA_965208965.1. Lineage (GTDB taxonomy): Bacteria > Chloroflexota > Anaerolineae > Caldilineales > Caldilineaceae > Bin5. Next base: position 5,079,211 of record OZ242384.1, on the reverse strand, counting down.
GACGACCTACTGCTTTTTCCTTGCTACCGGTGAGGAAGGGCGCCATGTCTTCGCCCAGACACTGGCAGAACACAGGCAGAATCTGTCAATCTACGGTTATCAGCCCTGATCGGGCAGTTGGGTATGGCAAAGACAGTAGTAGGACTGCGCAATTGCCGGTATCCAGTTCTGCGTTCAGGCGAAGAAACCTTGCGTGTTGAAGATTCCGCGCCGGACACGCTTTATGATAAGATTGGCCGCGCTCTACTGGCGGCTCGCGGCGTCTACTGTCTCTTAATTTCCCTGTTTCTTTTGTCCTGCTCTCCCATGCGGCCCGTTGTGAAGATCGGGCTTCTGGCTCCCTTCGAAGGACTGCATCGAGAGAGTGGATACGAAGCTCTTTCTGCCATGCGCGCTGCACTGGCGGACTATCCGCTGGATGAATTCGAGGCACTGCCCCTCGCGTTAGATACTTCAGCCGATCCGGCCCAGGCCCGCCGCGCTGCTGCAAAACTGCTCCGCGACGATAGTGTCGCGGCCGTAATCGGGCCCTTGCAGGCGCGGCAGGTCTTTGCGGTAGCCGACGTCATGGCCGGTTCGGACGTAGACTGGCGTCCGCCGACAACGCCGGCCACGGAAGAGACGGCATGGGCGCTGGTCAGGGCAATCATCCTCAATATGCCAGGGCAGAACATTGTGATTGCAGGCCTGGACTCCGGCTGGCCGCTGTTTTCTGAAGAGGAGTTGACCTCCAGCACCGGCAAGAGGGTAACGATAATCGAAGGTGAGTCTGGCGCCGCGTCAGCGGATGGCGCGCTATGGCTTGGAAGCGCCCCGGAGGGCGCGGCGTTTCTAGGCCGTCTGCGATTGCAAGGTCGCACAGTTCCCTTCTGGACTACCGCCGTAGCAGGCGATCCAATCTTCCTTTCCCTCCTGTCGGAACGGCTGAACGGGACACCGCCCGGTCCCATTTACTGGGTGGTCGCGCCAGGAGAAGTCGGAAAAAACTTCAAAGAATGGGCAGCAAAACACCCTGACGCCGCGCCGACAGCCTTTGCGGTCTACCATGCCACCCGGCGGGCCCTGCAACAGATTTCCGGTGATGTTGTTCGCTCGAATGTACAGGAAATAGCAATCTTTACCGTCGACCGTGAGGGCACAAGCGAACTGGCGGAGATCGTACCGTTCCCCTAAGGCGCGTGCGGCTATGATGGCAGTCCGACACGCGTCAGCCAATATGTATCCACAGCAGAACTACAAATGCGCCTTCTCTTTATTTCCTGGGAGTACCCCCCGAATGTCGTTGGCGGGATAGGCAAACATGTGTCGGAACTGGTGCAGGCATTCCTTGCCCTTCCCGACGAGGTCACGACTCCCCTTCAACTGGACCTGCTAACGCCCCACAGCGGGAACGCGCCTCTCTTCGAAGAACTGTCGAAGTCCGTGACGGTCCACCGCGTGGAAATGCCCTTGGCAAATCCCCTGGACCTCTTCAACAGCGTTGTGGACAATAACCGCTACCTTGTAGCCAAGGCAAGGGAGCTACATGACAGCGTCCCCTATTCGCTGATCCACGTACACGATTGGTTGACAGCATCAGCCGGCATCGAACTGAAGCATACCTGGAAGATCCCTTTAGTTACGACCATCCATGCTACCGAAAGAGGAAGACACCATTCACACCTGCCCAGTGAGACCAGCCACAATATCAATCAACTGGAGTGGCAGGTTTGCTTCGAGTCCTGGCGGCTCATCGTCTGCAGCTCTTACATGGCCGGCGAGCTGCGCAGATTCTTCGACGTCCCTCTCGACAAGGTCACCTTGATTCCGAACGGTGTTGACGTTGCGCCATTCGAGACCTGTTCAGAGGAACGCGTTCGGGAACTGAAGGGCAGATTCGCACCTAACGGCGAAAGACTGCTGTTCTATATCGGACGCATCACGCCGGAAAAGGGTGTCCAGGTTTTGCTGCAGGCGCTCCCTTCAATTCGCGAGCGACATCCAGACGTGCGACTGCTGGTGGCAGGTAGAAACAGCGAGCAGATGCTGCCGCTGGTCGATGAGTTGGGAATTGGCGAATCCGTGGAACTGTTGGGGTTTGTCGACAGTGAAACGAGGGACTGCCTCTATCGCAGCGTGGATGCAGCCATCTTTCCCAGCCTCTATGAACCTTTTGGGATCGTCGCGCTCGAGGCGATGGCCGCCGGATGCAGTGTTATAGCAAGTGAAGTCGGCGGGCTGGCGGAGGTTGTCGACCACAGGCGCACGGGTCTGACAGTGCGGGCCAATGATTCACAAAGTATAGCTTGGGCGGTGGACCAGATCCTCACGGATCCGGTCCAGGCACAGGCCATGCGCGTCCGTGCGCTTCAGGAGGTAACTCGCTCTTACAACTGGGGCACAATTGCCGAATCAACCGTGAACATGTACAGAGCAGTGGAGGCGCAAAGGCAAGGCGTCAACTGGTGATCCGGTCCAATATTATCGACTGCTCATGACTTCCCAGCCCCGTACGCCCCTCTGCAACGACCTCCTCTTCCAGTTCAGCTGCGGCCAACTGCGGCATATCACGAAAACTGTAAGCGTCCAATATCCGATCCGCCGCGAGTCGAGCTGCATCCGCGCCGGCCGCGTGGACCGTACATAGAAGGTCACCAGCCTGGACTAGCTTACCGGCCTTTGACGCCAACACGACGCCGACCCGGTGGTCGATTGCGTCCCCCTTACGTTGCCGGCCGCCCCCCAGCGCCGCTACGGCAAGTCCGACTGCCCGCGCATCCAAGCGGCTGACAGTGCCGGCGCGCTTCGACTCCAATTCAAAAACTGCGGGCGCAGTGTCCAACCGGTCCGGGCTTACGACCGCGGCTGCATCTCCGCCCTGGGCCGCTACAAACTGCACGAACTTGTCAAAAGCTGCCCCTGAGTCGATAGACTCTTGAACCCTGCGCCTGGCAGACCTGCGCCCGGACTCTTCGCCCGCGGCCTCCTGTTCCCTATGGAGTTCCGGGTCACCCAGCAGCAGCATTTCGGTCGCAACTTCCTGTGTCAGCTCCTGAAAATCAGCCGGTCCACCTCCCTGCAGCGTTTCTACCGCCTCCCGAACTTCCAGGATGTTGCCAATCGCCCGTCCCAGGGGCTGTTCCATCGCCGTAACCAGCGCAGTAACCCGGCGGCCCGCTCCGCTGCCGATTGCAACCATCAGCTCGGCCAATTCTCTGGCCTCCGGCAGCAGTTCCATGAACGCGCCGCGTCCGCACTTAACGTCCAGGACAATGGCGTCGGCGCCGGCAGCCAGCTTTTTGCTCATAATGCTGCCGGCAATAAGGGGCAAGCTAGGCACTGTGCCGGTGACATCCCGCAACGCATAGAGAATCTGGTCCGCGGGCGCAAGCGAAGCCGTCTGTGCAGCCACGACCAGCCCGACCTCCTTCAGCTGACGGCGGAACTGGGCCGTACTCAGGTTGGCGCTCCAACCGGGAATGCCTTCCAGTTTGTCTATCGTTCCCCCGGAAAAGCTGAGCCCGCGACCGCTCATTTTGCCGACCGGAAGCCCGCATGCCGCCACAATCGGTCCCACAGTCAAAGTCGTCTTGTCGCCCACTCCTCCACTGGAATGCTTGTCCACGATCAGCTTTTCCGACCGGGCCAGCGCGCGCAGATCGAGCGTCTCTCCGCTGTCAGCCATAGCCAGCGTAAGAGCGGTCGACTCCTCCGGCGTCATTCCCCTAAAATAGACCGCCATAGCCCAGGCAGCGATCTGGTAATCGGGGACTGTCCCTGCGACGATTCCCTCCATCAGGAATCTTAATTCGCCGGCACTGTGTTCGCCGCCGTCTCGCTTTTTTGTGATCAAGTCTACTACGTTCATCTTGATATTCTTTGGCGCCTTACGCGTTGGTGGTAAACTTGCACAGTGTTGCAGTAAGGGTCTCGGAAACCGACAGTTCGCTTGCGTCTTCGTTTTCCCGGAGCAATGCGGAAGCTCCAAGATTGTACGCAAACGTTCCTTGCGTAACAGCGTTACATTATCGATCCAGAGCGAAAGATGGGCAAGACAGTTACAGTGGTAGGGGGCGGCCTGGCAGGCACGGAAGCGGCGTGGCAGCTGGCGCAACGGGGGATTTGCGTGCGTCTATATGAGATGCGTCCGGTGCGGCCAACGCCAGCCCATATCACGGACCGACTGGCCGAGCTGGTCTGCTCAAACTCGATGGGGAGCACGCTACCCAACCGGGCCCTGGGAATCCTCAAGAACGAAATGCTGCATATGGGCAGCTTCGTGATCCGTACTGCTTTCAAGCATGCCTTGCCCGCCGGACAGGCTCTGGCCGTTGGCAGAGACGAGTTCGCCGAGGAGATCACGGGTAGCATTGCCTCGCACCCGCGAATAACGCTGCTCCGCCAGGAAGTGACGGCCATACCTGAAGGTCCGACAGTTCTGGCGACCGGCCCCCTGACAAGCGACGTCCTGACTCGCGCCGTCCAATCACTGACCGGCCCCTACCTTTACTTTTACGATGCCATGGCCCCGATCGTTACTTCAGAGAGCATCGACACTTCGATCGCGTTCCGTCGCAACCGCTGGGACAAGGCCGGCAGTGAAGGTACCGACGACGGCGATTACCTTAACTGTCCGCTCAATCAAACTGAATACGAGGCCTTTGTCGACGCGCTGGTTGCCGCCCCCCGGCTCGAGCTGTCGGGCGCCGACAAGGAGCTTGAGCGCTACTTCGAAGGCTGTATGCCGATCGAGGCGCTGGCGCGACGAGGCAAGGATGCCCTGGCATTCGGGCCCATGCGCCCAGTGGGTTTGCGGGATCCCAGCACGGGGCAGCGTCCTTTCGCGGTAGTCCAACTCAGGCAGGACAATGTCGCCGGCACGCTATATAATCTTGTCGGTTTTCAGACAAATGTGAAGTGGGGCGCACAGGCTGAGGTCCTCCGAATGATTCCCGGACTGCAGGATGCGGAGTTCGTACGCCTGGGACAGATGCACCGCAATACGTTCATTAACAGCCCGACTCTTTTGGAACCGACACTTCAATTCAAGGGGAGAGACGATCTTTTCTTCGCAGGGCAGATAACCGGTACTGAAGGGTATGTCGGCAGCGCGTTGGGGGGGCTTTTGTCCGGGATAAATATGGCGCGTCTACTGCGAAATGAACAGCCAATGCAACTGCCCCGCGCCTCCATGTCCGGCGCCCTGTTCCACTACATCACCAACGCGGCGGCCGATGACTTCCAGCCTATGAAGGCAAACATGGGCTTGCTGCCTCCTCTCCCGGAACGTATTCGAAACAAGCGTCAGCGTTACGCCGCATACGCCGCCAGGGCGAAAAGTGAGCTGGAAGAGTACCTTGAACGGGAGGGTTTCAGTCCGGTTTCCTGAAAAGTCGAACGTTTATTGATGGGAAAAAGCATGGTCCGGCTGATGCCGGGCCTTTCTGTTGAAATGAGTTGTACATCCAGAGCCGGTTTTTTCCAGACAGGTTACTCGGCCGCCCTTGCATTGACAATTGCGAGCAGCGCGTTCGTCTGGTCCAGCTTCACCTTGTAGATTTCGAAGTCGCCAAAATAGGCGCGATCATACTTGTCCCCTTCGAATTCGCCAGTGAAAAACCAGCGTTTGGTATATTGCATGGAGACGAGCATTCCTGTGCGGACGTCATGGCAAGTCAGACCACTGTAGACGGTCGTCCAGCCGCTTTCCTCGGCAACTTCCGCCTCCTGTTCCTCACTGCACCAGACCTCTATCTCCTCGCCCGAATCCAGGTGAAACAGCGCGTTGGCGATTCCAGGGCGGGGCCCCAGCCAGTAGTTGAAGAAAAACAGCCCGGTTGAGTTTGGATAGCGCTCCGTACCCTCAAGACGGTCGATCTGGTGGGGCCACGTGGAATCTTCCCCGCACGCCTCTTCCCAGGTAACGATTCGATTGATCTCCAACCAACGCAGATCGCGATTGCCGTGTATCTCCGTTCGGGATACGGCGGCGCACTCATTGACGGCGCAGCGCCGAGAACCGCACTCATACTGAACGTTCCAGGAGGCCGCAAGGTCCTCGGGGAACAGGGGAATCAAAGGGGGCAGGGTCTCAGCGTTCTCGTCGGGCGTCACTACTATCTGAGATATCCAGGCAGTTTGCGGGGCCTCGACTTCGGTGTCATCCTCTCCATCGATACAGCAGATTCGCCACCACCCCCCATCGGTCCGCCCCGTAGTTGTAAAGGTGTCACCTTCGACGGCCCTGGACACGACCTGAGAGTCGATACTGGGCCCGCTCCGGATATTGGCTCTGGGTCTTTTTACGGTCAGGACCGCCGGGTCAACGCTCTCATCCGGAGCCGCTTCAATTCCCTCCTCTTCCGGGGAACTCCCTTCGCTTCCATTCTGTTCCAGCGGAACGACTCCGGGCGGCAAAGCGTTCTCTTCTTCGGTTTCAACTGCCGCCTGCGCGAGCACCAGATTGGGGTCTTCGGCAGGAATCGGCATGCATGCAGCGAGCCCGGACAAACACAGGCACATGAACATGCACGTCAAGCAGGCTCTGATCCTCCCGGCAACGCCAGACCACATTCTCGTCAGCAGAGCGAGTTCTGATCTGCTCGCAAACCCTTCGGCATTATTCATCTCCGGATGCGCCCCTGTTTGTGAATCCTGCTTCTTTTCTGGCTGATAGAGCCGGTATGGAAGGGTTCGGCGGCCAGTACTGGCCGCCGAAACAAATGCTAATGATCTTCGTACTCTCTTTCGAACTTCAGTATAGCGATGTTGTAGCGGATTGACAATAGATGTGTTCTAATGGACGATGTCCTTCTTGCCTTCCATTTGAGCACGAAAGTCAGCTGTTCAGCATACGTAGGCTAATCGTGCCATAGACAGCCATTTTACTCTAAAAGCGATGTGAACTTTTCAGAATACCAGTTTGCGCCAGAAGACCATCCCATGCACACCGAATCGGCGTCGTCCGCCCGTTCAGACAGGTCGCGATCAGAGGACAAGAAGGATTTTCCCGGCGCCGGAACCCCTGACCTGGAGTCATCCAACTGGCGGGGGGCGGCACTGACGGTCGTAGTGCCCACCTATAACGAAGCCGACAATCTTGAAGAGCTGGTTGACACCCTGTTTTCCTTGCCGCTGAAAAACCTGCGGCTGGTCATTGTTGACGACGACTCGCCTGACGGTACGGGCAAACTCGCCGACAGATTGGCGCAACAGTACAACCAGTTCCAGGCACGAATGTCGGTGATTCATCGCTCCAAAAAGGGCGGACTGGGAACGGCCTATTTGGCCGGCTTTCAACGCGCGCTTGCGGACGGCGCTGATTTCGTAGTGCAGATGGATGCCGACTTCAGCCACTGTCCGACCTACATACTGCAGATGCTTGGAATTGTATTTGCCACCGGCATGGACGTCGTCATCGGCAGCCGCTACGTACCAGGGGGTACTCTGGACGAGAAGTGGAACTGGTGGCGAAGTCTTCTCAGCAAGTGTGCCAACATCTACTGCCGCACTGTCCTGAAGATTCGAGTACGCGACATGACTGCCGGTTTCAAGTTGTGGCAGCGAAACGCGCTACAGGAAATCAAGTTGGAAACGATCAGGAGCAACGGTTATATCTTCCAGGTCGAAATGGCCTACCTGAGCGAAAAACTTGGGTTCGGCATCATTGAACTCCCTATTCACTTCGAAGATCGCCGCGTTGGCCAGAGTAAAATGAATGTGTCGGTCAAGTTGGAGTCAGTCTGGCGCGTGTGGGAACTACTGTGGCGGCATCGCAAACGTGTTTCAAGAAGTAGAGTGCCGCACACTCAGTCCCGGCCTGTCATGAGCGGCGGCCGACCCGCTCCCCACAGTTAGATGCCGCCTCTCCGTCTTTCCAACACGATGCACAGGCTCCGGAGATACCGCCCAGATCTGCTCGCCCTTGTCCTCCTCAGTCTCCTGCCTCTCATCTGGTTCGGTCCCGTTCTCTTCACCGGCAAGACGCTGCTGTCCTACGACAACCTCTATCAGTTCGAGCCCTGGCAATCTCTGCGGCCGGAGATTGCACCCCACAACGGGCTGTTGAGCGACCTGGTCCTGGAAAACGCTGTCTGGAAACTGCATGTGCGTCGAACACTGCAGCAAGGCGAGCTCCCACTCTGGAACCCGCAGCTGTTTACCGGCGCGCCCTTTTTTGCCGCCGGCCAGTCAAGCGCCGCCTACCCCCTGAGCGCACTTTTCTACATTCTGTCGATTGAAGCCGCCTTCGGTTGGTTCACCGCGATCCAACTGGCCATCGCCGGCGCCAATACCTATCTGCTCGGCCGGGTCTTGAAACTTCGCCCTGCGGCCGCCCTGTTCAGCGGCATCGCCTTTCAGTTCAGTGGTTTCCTGATAGTCAGCGTCGTCTTCACTATGGTGATCGCCGCTGCCTCCTGGCTGCCACTTCTGTTGGCGATCATGGAAAAGGTCATTCAGAAGCAGGAGGAGAAAGGGGTTGCCGGTTTTCGCCCAATCCCCTATTTGGTGGCAGGCGGGGGTACGGTCGGCCTGGTTGTACTGGCAGGGCACCCCGAGTTCCTTTACTATACCCTGCTTGTGGCGGGAATCTTTACGGTCGTGCGGTTATTGGTTGCCTGGCGAAGAATCCACGGCCTCAGCGGTGAACACGGTTCGAACAAGCAGGCAAGCGGCGCGGCGTCTCGCCGAAGCACAGGCCGGCACACACTGCAGACGATTGCAAAGATCGCCGGCTGGATCTTCCTGGTTCCGGTCCTGGGCCTGGCGGCAGGAGCGGTCCAGCTCCTGCCTCTATTCGAGCTTGTGCAGCAGAATTTCCGGGAAGGCTCCGCTACCTATCAGCAGATCGTCGGATGGGCCTGGCCGGACCGCCACATCCTTACATTTCTCCTTCCCGATATCTTCGGCAACCCCAGCCATCACCACTGGTTCGATCTCTGGGCACTCCGCTGGCAGCCGGCGACGGTAAACCGGCTGGGAGAGGCCAGCGATACCATATTCTGGGGCATCAAGAACTATGTCGAGGGCGGCAACTATATGGGAGTCAGCACATGGCTCCTGGCCGCGCTCGCGGTCAGCGTTTCCATTGCGTCAACGTTGCGCCGGGCACAGGGCGAGGGGCAGGAGACGGAGACGGCCTGGCGAGTGAACCGGCAATTGCACGCGCCAACCCTGCTCTTCGCCACACTGGCGCTGGTCTCCCTACTTTTCGCATTTGGCACACCTCTCTATGCCCTTCTTTTCTACGGCCTGCCCGGCTGGGACCAGCTCCACAGCCCCTTCAGATGGGTCTTTCCATTCACTCTTGCGATGTCGGTTCTGGGCGGCATCGGACTGGAACAGGCGCTTTCTTTCGGCGCGAAGGCAGGCGATGCCCGCCTCGCTGCGATTGGACGAATCCAGATCAGGTTCACGTGGGTAACCGGCTTTCTGGCGTCTTTTTCTTTTGCCGCGGGTCTGGGCGCGCTGGCGGCAGTCGCCGCCAGCGTTCTTGTTCCTACGCCGTTCGTGAACCTCTCGCAACGGGTCGTGGAAGCGTCCGACCTGGCGCAAGCAGCATTTGCCGACGGGCGCATGTTCTGGGGATATCAGAGCTTCGGGCTGGCGCGATTCGGTGTTTTCGCACTGATCAGCGGGTTGCTCCTTTGGCGGACCACACGGACGGCTCGACACGACGCTGCAGGCGCCGGAGGGCGAGGCAGTCCTACAGTCAGGGGATTTCTTGTTCCGGCATTGCCCTATGCATTCGTCGCTTTTCTCGCTCTCGATCTCTTTGCCGTCCACGGCTCCTTCAACCCAGCCGCAGAACGGTCTCTCTCACCCCTGAGAAATGTGCCGCCGGTCGTACAGTATATTGATCAGAGAGAGAGCGCAGGGATGAGCAACGAAGTCCAATACGCTCCCTTCCGTTTTACCACTTTCGACCCCCCGGGAAGCAAGACGTTCAACGCCAATGTCGGCATGTATTACGGATGGCAGGATATTCGCGGCTACGACTCGATTATTCCCAAACAGTACGTTGACCTGATGAATCGCGTCGCCGATCAGAGCGGCGAACTTCTCTATAACCGCATCGCGCCGATCTACGCATCAGGGAACTCTGCCAACGGGCACAACCCTTTCGCCGCACTTGAGAATCCGCTGCTGGACCTGTTGGGCGTCAAATACCTCCTTTCGGAACTGGTGGTCCCCAATTCGGACACTTGGCAAAAGGTCTATGAAGACGATGTGGTGCGAGTTTACGAAAACCTGGAGGCTTTCCCCCGGGCCTATATTGCAACCGAGGCGGTTGTCCTGCCGTCTGCCGAGCAGCCCCTCCTGGAAGCCGACCTGCGCCGGACCGTTTTCATAGAGGAGGTGCCTGCGGTGGACGACGCCCTCATCCCTGCCAGCCCGGAAACGGCAGACAGTTCGATCAGCCGCTACACGGCAAACACCGTCTTTATCGACGTCAATCTGAGCGACAGAGGCTGGCTTGTACTGACCGACGCTTACTTCTCAGGTTGGAAGGCCTACCTACGGCCCTTCGGCGGCAACGAGAATGACGAACAAGAGTTGACTATCCAGCGCGCCAACTCGGCCTTTCGTACCGTTTATCTGCCGGAAAGCGGCCAGTGGACCGTCCGTTTCACCTACAGCCCCATGAGTTTCAAGCTGGGCCTCTACATCAGTTTTCTGGCAACGATGCTGGGCCTGCTGCTCCTGCTTTGGTGGGCTTGGGGGCGATTCTACCGACCGGACGCCACCGCCGGCGAAGCCCGAACAGTTGCCAAGAATTCGGTCGTACCCATGGGCCTCAATCTGGCCAACAGAGCAATCTATTTCGCCTTTGCAATGTTGTACGTGCGCATGCTGGGCCCGGCAGGAACGGGGCAGTACGCCTGGGTCATTGCCGTATACGGCATTTTTGAAATCCTGAGCCGTTACGGCCTCGGCACCCTGGTCACGCGCGAAGTCGCAGCGGACAAGAGCAAGTCCAGCCTCTATCTGACAAACGTACTTTCACTGCGTACTCTCTTGTGGGCGGTCAGCATCGTCTTAATGGGCCTGGCGGTCGGCGGCTCCCGCATTACGTCCCTTTTGGGAGCGGCAGACGGCGGCGGCGGGGTTCTGGCGGGTCTGTGGGCTTCATTCCTGGAGATGACGACAAGCTGGGCCGGAACTGAATTGACATGGGAAGCGGCAGCTCCCATCGGCATCACAGAGCTGCAAGCCGTCGCCGTCTTCGCGCTGGTAATGCTGGTTGCCAACTGGTCCGATGCCTTCAGCAGCCTGTTCAACGCGTTCGAAAAGATGGAATACCCTGCAGGTCTCGGCATCGCGATGGCGCTGCTGCAGGTGACACTGGGAGCGCTTGCCCTGTTGCTCGGCTGGGGAATCGTCGGCCTGGCCTGGGTGGCGCTGGTCGTAAACCTTGTCCAGCTCATATGGCTGAACCTGCTCGTTCGCTCTACCCTCTTTCGGCCGCAATGGAAGTGGGACTGGGCTCTGCAGAAGTCGATGCTTGCAACCAGCGGCCCGCTCATGATCAACCATCTCCTGGCCACAGTCTTCTGGCGTATCGACATTTGGATCTTGCGACCGCTCGTTGGGGCGGCGAGCGTAGGGCTCTACAGCGTCGCCCTCAAATACCTCGACGGGCTGAATATCATTCCCAGCACCTTCACACTAGCAGTCTTTCCTCTGATGAGCCGCCTGGCGAGGCAGGAGGGCGCAGCGCTGCTTCGGTCCTACACGCTTAGTGTTCGGCTCCTGTTGATGGTAAGCCTCCCGCTGGCGGCAGCTGTTACGCTCCTGGCTCAGCCTCTCATCTATCTGCTTGGAGGCGCCCAATTCGCCGCCGGGTCAAGTGAAGTTGGCGTAGTTTCGGCCCGCGTTTGCCAACTGTTCGGTGAGACCATTGGGAGAATCGACTGCGGCGCGCTGAGTGCCAGAAGCGGCTCCGTTCTTGCGTTGCAGGTGATAATCTGGAGTATCCCTGTAGGCTTCGTCAACAGCGTAACCCAATATGTACTGATTGCTGCCAACCAGCAGCGCTATCTGACGAAGGCCTTTGCCTTTGGGGTCGCGTTCAATCTTGCCGGCAATCTGCTGCTCATCCCACTGTTCAGTTTTATCGGCGCGGCGGTCGTTACGATCTTCAGCGAAGTCTGTCTACTGCTCCTCTTTGCTCGGCGTGTCCACCGTGACGTGGGAACGGTCGCCTGGCTGGACCTGATCTGGAGGCCGGTGGTCTCTGCCGTTGCCATGGGCGTCATTCTCACTGGCTTTTCCGCAGCCGGCGTGAATGACTGGCTGGCGATTCTGCCAGGTCTGGCGGGGTACGCCGCCGTCCTTGCGCTGACCGGCGGCTTTGCAGATGCAGACTTGAAGGTTGCCGCCAAGGGGCTGTTGCAAAACCGGCTCGGCTGGCAGAGGCAGGAGGAAGCAGAGGCGGCATAGACGCGGCCCAGCAACGCCTGTGGCAACATGCGGTCTGAAGTCAGTTCAGGGCGGCGGATCAGCTGCGAGCGCGCCAGGGCAGAAGTGTAAAGTCGTTCGCTTCCAGCCACTCCGGATCGGGCCCGTCCCAGCCATATCGACCCAAGTCAATGCGGCCGTCTGCCTGAAACAGGATTCCCTCTTCAACAAGAATCTTGCGTTGGCGGTCCGTTGCCAGGGGATCCCCGCGGGGGCTGATCCCTCCCTTGCTGTTGACGACCCGCTGCCACGGTACGTCGGTGTCCTCGGGCAGCCCGCCCAACGCGTAGCCGGCCATGCGCGGCGACGCCGCTCCCACAATCCAGGCAAGCTGGCCGTAGGTCGCGACCCGCCCGAGCGGGATCTCCCGGACAACGAGGAGTATCTTCTGGTAAACAGTTTCCGCCTCGCCGGCCATCGATTTACGACCCTCCGCGCCTACACTGAAACCGTTTCGTCCTCCGTTTCTCGGACAGCGGCCCCGCACTTCCTCCCGGCCGCTTTGCGTTCACAAGACGCCACTTGCATTCGGGGCAGTGCATCTCTGGTCCTCCCTCTGCGCATGCAGGTGGGAGGCTGATTGGCGCGATCGCTGTACAGCGGATATCCTGCCACTGTCCTGCCCTTCCTCGCAAAACAGTGCGCCACTTGAACCCAGTCTGTCGGTCCATTCTGCGGACTCACTGACTTCCGTTTGGCAAAATGTCCTCCTGCGACTATGCTTGCATCCATGAACGTCTCGATTAGGGAGCTTCTGACCGTCTGGGAGTTCTATCCAGGTTCAGCCGCCGTTCTGCTGACCATCCTTCTGCCTTACGCTGCCGGCTGGCTGCGGTTGAAGCGCAACCGCTCCCCTCTGGCAACGAACGCTCGTCTGATCAGTTTCTGCGCGGGGACAGCCGCGTTGGCCCTGGCCTTTCATTCCCCCCTGGTCGCGCTTCAACAGGAGCTGCTTGTTGGCAGAGCCGGTCAACAGATCCTCATCGGGCTACTGGCTCCTCCTCTCTTGTGGCTGGCTTGCCCGGCCCACGTCGTTCTGCGCGGGCTTCCGGCTCCCGTACGACGCTGGGTTGTGAGCAGGCTGAGAAAGTCCACTTGGTCCGGACAGTTGATTCGCAGGCTGACTCACCCGCTGATTACCTGGCTGCTGGCCTTCAGCGTGTTCCTACTCTGGCATGAGCCGGGCATCGCCAACTGGTTGCTGGACCATCCATCGGCCTACCGCCTTGGCCTGTGGGGGGTCTGGATCACTTATATGCTTTTCTGGTGGCATCCACTGGGAACGGGCCTGCGTCTGCGGCGGGCGATGCACCCTGGCATCGCGTTTCTGTATGTGATCATTGGCGGAGAGGTTCCAAACATGGTCACCGGCGTGACCCTGGCATTCCGCAACACGCCCGCTTACAGCTATTATGCCGGCCGTTTGCCTGTTCCCGAGTTGACGACGATCCAGGATCAGATGGTCAGTGGAGGCATTATCTGGTTCCTCGGGAGCATTATATACGTCGGGGTTGCCGTAGGGCTGTTAGGTCGTGTCTTCCGCAACTTTGAAGCGCCGCGACCACAGCCCATCACATGGGAGGCTACCGAACGGACCATAGCCCCGGGTCTGGAGCACCGGGTCCTCGGACCATGACGTCTTTGCAGTCGCGAATTCAACGAGAGATTCGAGTCCTGCCCTTCGAGTGTCTTGCCTGTCCTGTTTTCCTGGAAGTTCCGGCCGGCTATGGATAGTGAAGATCGCAGAAAGCTCCGACCGCCTGAAGCCTCTCACCGACAACAACCCGCCGCACACAACCCGATGAACAAAGCCAGAAAACGGTTCCTGCTCCCCGGCCTCTTTGCTGTCCTCGTCGCCGGCGCAATGAGCCTGAGCGGCTGCGCGACCCTCACCAGTTTCCTTTCGAGGGAAGGCAGAGGCGACGACCGCTCTGCGCAAGTCAGCGTGCAGGGACAGAAGACCTCAGATTCGTCCACGGCATCTCCGGCCGCAGTGACCCCCGCAGAAGGAACCGGGAATGCAGCGGTACGACAGCCTATTTCACTGGACCACAGTTCTCAGGCGCGAAGACCTGTGTTCGTCCCTACGCGTGATCTGCGGGACCTGGCACTGCGTCTGCGCCCCGATGTCAGTTCCGTCCCGAAATCAGTACAAGCGCCCGAATATGCCGTAGGTGACCGGACTCCATTCTGGGCGTCAAATGTCGACTCGAACAGTAACTTTCAAGTAGAGGCTGAACTGCTCTACAAGAATGACGTCCTCTATGTCTGGGCCGAACGCGACCAGGATCTCGATGTGGATGCAATGTCTGAGTCGGCAGACCGGTTTGCCCAAAGGATCTATCCGCAAGTACGCGCCTTTTTCGGCACTGAGCCGAATCCGGGAATCGACGGCGATCCACGTCTTCACATCCTCCATGCGACGAATCTGGGGCGGGGCATCGCCGGATACTTCAGTGGAGCAAACGCCTTCAGTTCACTGGCCAATCCCTTCTCCAATCAGAAGGAGATGTTTCTGATCAGCCTCGACTGGCTGGAGAATGTCCGAGACTATGAAGTTTACGAAACGGTGCTGGCCCATGAATTTCAGCACATGGTCCACTGGCACAATGATCGCAATGAAGAGACTTGGGTCAATGAGGGATTGAGCGAACTGGCGCAGGAGATTGCCGGTTACCCCCCTGATCTGGCCTTTGTTCGCGTCTTCGTCGAAGACCCGGACTCGCAACTTAACACATGGAGCATCGACCCGCATGACAACGCCCGTCATTACGGAAGCGCCTACCTGTTTATGGCCTACTTCTTGCAGCGCTTCGGCGAGGAAATGACACGGGCTGTTGTAGCCGATGCGGCGAACGGCAGCCGCGGATTCGATAATGCACTGCGGGAGGCAGGTCTGGACCTGACATTTGAAGACGTTTTCGCCGATTGGGTCATCGCCAACTATGTCGGCGATTTCGATGACCTCGCCCAGCAGGGCATATACGGGTACCGGGAACCAAACCCGCCCGAGCCAACCCTGGCTGACTCGGTCAGCCGCCTGTCCCAGGAGACACGGACCGGCTCCGTCCGTAACTTTGGCGTAGATTACATCTCCCTGACCGGACGCGGCGGTGCAACGGTTCATTTCCAGGGCAATACAGTTACGCGTTTTGCGGAAGTCGAACGGTTCAGCGGGAACCGCGCCTGGTGGAGCAATCGGGCCGACGACTCCAACACCCGTCTGACGCGAGCGTTCGACTTTACGGACGTCGCGCCAGGTACTGAGCTGGATATGACCGTGCGCATGTGGTATGACATCGAAGAGGATTACGACTACGGCTATGTCCTGGCCAGCCGCGACGGGCGCAAGTGGGAGATCCTGCCCGGCCAGCGCACGACAACCGACAACCCGAGCGGCAACAGTTTCGGCCACGCGTACACGGCTCGCAGCGCGGCATCGCGCCGCGACGCACCGCCTGACTGGGTCCAGGAGAGTTTTGACCTGCGGGCCTACACCGGCGAAAAAGTCTGGTTGCGCTTTGAGTATGTCACCGACGATGCAGTTAACGCGCCCGGCTGGTTTGTAGACGAAATCGAGATTCCGGCGATAGGGTACGCGACCAACTGGCAGGACGGGGACGGCGGCTGGGAGAGCGAAGGCTGGCTACTGACCGACAACCGAATCCCTCAGGAGTGGCTCGTGCAAATCATGGTGTTTCAAGACGGCATGCTGGCCGGCTTCGAACGGGCCCAGGTAAACAAAGAGGGGACCGTCCGCATCGACCTGGACGGACTGGACAGGCGCAGCGAGGTTGTGCTGGCTATCAGCGGCCTGACGCCGGTGACAACCGAGGAGGCTTTTTACGAGTACGCAGTTGAGCAGCGCCAGCAGCCATGACAGGCGTACCCTGTTCGGAAGCCGCCCGCCCCGTCGGTATCAGTCTCTGCGCCGGGCCAGCGCGCGCTTGCGGATAATACGAGACAGCCCCGCGCCCAAAACGAACCCGGCGACGACGTCGCCAATGTAGTGAATGTTCAACGCGACCCGAGCCCATCCGATCCAAAGGACCAGAAGCGCAGCAAGTTTCCCCGCGCCCGGCCAGAAGGCCGTGGCCCACATCAATATGACCCCGCAACGCACCCCGTGTCCGCTTGGAAAGCTGTGCGCGTCGGGGCCCCCTCCATAAAGAAAACGTCCGCTGCCCGGACGCGGACGCCGTACCGCCTGCTTTGCCAGCAAGGTCCCGATTACACCGCCCGCGAGCGACAGAGTCCAACCGACCAAACTGCTCCGTGTTTCTCGGTCGCCCCTGGACTGCCGCCACAGGAGCAGCGTCACCAGCAGCCAGACAACTGTATCGCCCAGATGCGCGCCGACGTGCGCCAGCCAGAAGAGAGGGTGGCGTCTGGTCAACTGCTCTTCGTTCAGGGCTGTGCGGGCGCTAAGCTGCTCATCCAGCCCGCACAAGACCTCCAATAGCCTTCGCATTTTCAGACCTCAGGCGGCGCTGTCCGCCCTCGAGAACGGGTATTGGCAGGGTGTTCAGGATGCCTCTCCAAGTACTCAAGGACCTGAGCAAGCTGCTCCGGCTTGTCGACATCCATTCCTGCCTCCGCAAGCGGCAATACGACAGGGCCTCCGCGAACGCCCGCGATGCGATAGGCGACGTCTTGAATGTCGGCAATCGAAAGGCTGCGCAGCAAGAACCTGACCATCGTGGGCAGTCCCAGCTTCCACACCAGCGCGAGAACATTCTTGCGATTCTCGATGAAATACCGAATACGCTCCTGGATATGGAAGCCGGCTGTCAGCCGCCCCAGGTACAGGTCGCTGCTGCAAAATGAGCCCTCCCGCAGCGGCAGATAGGTGCGTCTGCTTTCGGGGAAAGCAGTCAGCATTACTTCCTTTTGAACGACGCCCCAATAGACGTCATGCTCGAACGGTTCGCATGCTTCGATGAAGCTGTCGACGATCTGTCCGGTCAAGAGCGCGATATCGGCGGACAGAGCGATGACGTAGCGGTCGTCCGAATTCAAGTCTCGAAGTTTGCGCAGCCCGGCGTTCTGGCTGGCCCAGAGGCTCGGCTGGTTCGGCACATGGTGCACCGGAACGCCGAAATCGATCTCGCCAGGCTCCAAACCGACAATAGCGACTTCGCCTATACGATCGCTCTCCGCCAAAGCCTGTACGACATGCCACGCCATCGGCATTTCTACCAAGGGCACAAGAGACTTGTGAGCGACACCAGCCGCCTCACTGACTCGATCTTTTCTGTCAGGGTCGTAGCCGGCCGTGATAAATGCGTCGAACCGTTCCTGCAAGATGCCTCCTATTCTTCGACAGACTGCACGCCGTCAGCCCGCAAATACGCAAATACAGCTGCGAATGAAGCGGGGCAGGCCACATTCTTCTGCCTGCCCCGAAAGGTTATTTGAAGGTGTCAATCATTCCCAGAATGGGCCGGCTTCTCGCTACTTCGCCCGGTCAATCGCGATGCGCAGCCGGTACTCTTCCGCCATCAGCTGTTCAACTTCGGTCTCCAACTGCTGTCGCCGGCTCCGTTGATGAGGACTGGCGTTGTAGCGAATGCTATCCAGTTGGCGCCTCGCTCTCGTCAACTCACGCAGGACTTCCTGTTTCCGGGCGATTAGCTGTTCCCTATCATTCCTCATCGTCGCCCCAGTCCATCTCGTCGAAACTGCGCGGCGCCCGCGGCTTGTACAGCAGGTATGCCAGTCCGACTCCCAGGAAATAGAGGCTAATCAGCGGCAGCATGACGATGGTCATATTGATCGGATCGATTGTAGGCGTGATCATCGCCGCCACAACCGAAATGATCACAATTGCCTGCCGCCACATCCCCAGCAGGCGCGGTCCGCTTACCAGACCGATGCGTGCCAGGAAGGCGATCACGAGGGGCGTTTCAAAAGCAACTCCAATCCAAAAGACAATACGGGTGAAAAAACCGATGTAGCGGTCGACCGTCCACTCCTGATCGATGACATCGCCAAGAAAGTTCTGCAAGAAGCCGACCGCCACAGGCATCATGACAAAGTTGGCAAAGGCTGCGCCGCCGAAGAACAGGACCATGACCCCCGGCAAGAGCAGGAATAGACCTCGTTTTTCGTGGGGGTAGAGTCCTGGCGCAATGAAGGCAACGATCTGGTAGACCAACACCGGCATGCCAACGATCACGCCCATCACAAACATGACCTTGAAGAAGACAAAGATCGTATCAGTTGGGCCAATTGCGATCAGTTTCTCTTCGACCGGGCTGGTTATGAATGCAATGACCGGCTCAACGAAGGCGATACTGGCGACGACGCCGAACAACAGAGCGCCAACGATCCAGATCATCCGGTTGCGCAACTCTGCCAGATGATCGAGCAGCCCCATTCGACTGCCATCAAACGGATCAGAATCAAGAGGCTCAGTATTCAGCGGCGGCGCCTGCTGTGTCACAACTGCGTCTCCTCGTTACCGTCGCCGTCCGCATCCTCTACCACCGCGGCGACCGCCCCTTCGTCGGACTCTGCGCCGCTTTCTTTCGATACGGCGTCGGTATCGGCAGCGTCTTTCCCAGCGCCTTCGCCGTTGCTACTCAACTCGGCAAGGACGCCGGATTCATCACCCACTCCAGAGTTGACCGGGTCGGTCGCGGTGTCCTCAAGCTCAGACGCCTCTTCCTGTTCGTTCTTCTGCGCGGCCACCGCCTCGCGCCGGCTCTCGGCCCGCCGCTGAGCGCGCTTGTTGCGCTCAGCCAGGTAAGACGAATCCGCGCCACTGGAGCCGGACTGTCGTTTTGCCCGCTGTTGCTTTCGCAGCTCCGAAAGGGTCTTGACCCCTCGCTTCTGCGTACTGCCAGTCCGTTTGGGTGTAGCGCCAACTGAGGCCGTTCGGTTCGTCGCACTGGCCGAACCGGTTTTAGGCGCCGACGGAATTGCCGTTCCCGTTGTCTTGACGCTACTGTCGCCGCTGCTGCCGCTCTGTTGCCGCCCGTTCGCCGAGGCAGCCGCATTCAGGTTGGAAAGCGCCGGCTGGGGGGCAGACTTCTGTTCGGCCTCCTCATCGCCGGAGGATGCCGCCGCTGCATCGGCGGCCTGAGCGGGTTGAGAAGGCGCTGAGGTCTGTTTCGTTCCCGTCGTCGTTTTCTGGCCGTCTACCTGACCAATCGACTTCTCCTCTTCCTCCTCCTCTTCCTCGTCATCCATCAACTGCTTCATATGGTAACTGGGGTCGAGTTCGCGCAGGTCTCCAATCTCTTCGTTGACCTGGCGGGTCAGATCACCCGAAAGCCTCTGCAACCGGCGTATGAAGAACAGAACGTCTTTGGTTACCTTTGGCAGCCTTTCCGGACCAAGAAAGATCAGGGCGAAGATCAAGATGAAGATAAACTCGAGGACGCCAATGCCGAAGATGCTGTTCATGCCAGAAGTTACCGGCTCACTTGTCTGTACTCGGAAGGCAGGGAGATCTCTCGCAGCGCGGTGCCAAGGACCCCGTTGACAAAACGCGAACTGCTGTCGCTGCCGAATGTCTTTGCCAGTTCTACCGCTTCATTGATAACGACCTTGGGCGGCGCATCAGCGTCAGGACTCGACAGCTCAAAAAGGGAAAGACGAAGTACGTTGCGGTCGACGATCGCCAGTTTGCCTACCGGCCACTCCGGGGCGTAACGGCCGATCAGCGAGTCAAGGTCGGCCTGGTAGCGGATGGCTCCGCTCACCAGCCAGTACAGAAACGCAAGTGTCTCGTTGGCGTACTGTTCCTCAGCCTGGCGGTGGTCCAGGGCAATGCCCGGAAGATGGTCCGTGCAGTCGACTTCATATAGTATCTGCAGTGCCGTGCGGCGGGCCCTCCTACGTTCGGCCGGATGGGCAATGCCGTTGGCGCCGTCTGCGCTCGACCGATCGGGCGCTTCCGTTTCCACCGCCGCGCGTTCACATTCGGCCGTATGCGCTTGCGAACGCGGCTTGGAGGTCGCGATGCCGTCTACACTTGCGGCGTCAGCCTCACGCACATTCGCTGAACCGGCTGCTACAGGTAGCTCCATGAGTTGCTGCGTCTGGTCAATCATTGTCCTGTGATTCCCGACTCGACATCAATCACATCATCACAAGGCCGCCGTCTACGGACAGGACCTGCCCCGTGATAAAACCGGCCCGTTCGCTCGCAAGAAATGAAACAGCCCAGGCGATCTCTTCCGGGTCGCCGAACCGACCCAGCGGCGTGCGGGCCAAGGTCTCTTCCTTTTGGTCATCGCTCATTACATCCGTAAGTGCCGTTGGCACAAAGCCTGGCGCCACCACATTCACGGTTATGCCGCGGCTGCCTACTTCCCGGGCAAGGCTTTTGGAGAGGCCTATCATACCAGCCTTACTGGCGGCGTAGTTCGTCTGACCTGCCTGGCCCGCCAGACCCACGATACTGGAGATATTGATGATGCGCCCCCATCGCTGCCGAATCATCCCTCGCAGCGCGGCCCTGGTTACATTAAAGATGCTGTCCAGGTTGGTTCCGAGCACGGCGCGCCACCCATCCTCCTTCATGCTCATCATGAGCGCATCACGGGTCGTACCGGCATTGTTGACAAGGATGTGGACTCTGCCCAACTCCTTTTCGACTTCCTTCACCAGATCGGAGGCCCCGTTGAAACAGCCCACGTCGGCCTGAAAGACAGCGCAATCACCGCCGGCTTGACGGATGGCGTCTGCTGTTGCGCCGGCTCCCTCCTGATTGCCGCGATAGTTCAGAGCGACGCGTGCTCCTCCGGCAGCCAGCTCCTTCGCAATGGCCGCGCCGATTCCGCTGCTACTCCCTGTAACGAGCGCGATCTTGCCTGTAAAGTCCATGGAAATCCTTGATACGGTGGCGAACTTGCCGCTATTCTACTACAGGACGCCGGAAATGAAGAACAGTAAATCTCTTTCCGGAAGAGGACAGGCTACCAGGCAAGGACTGTTGCTTCAGCATTGCGCACAAAGGGAAAGCGGAAACTTTCACTGTGTCAAGACGCGCCAGGCCCCGGCGCTCAACCGAACGTCCCGGCAAAGTTCCGGACTTCGGCCGCATTTGACACATTCACTCTCTTTCCCTTGCGCTGAATGCGCTTCATCAGTCCGGTCAGCACTGAACCGGGTCCAATCTCTACCGCTGTCTCAACGCCGCCGTCTACAGCCTGCTTCATCGAATCGGTCCACCTGACACTGCCGGTCAGCTGCGCATTCAACTCCTGGCAGATGGCTGAGGCGCTGTCAAGAGGGAGGCCGCTGGTATTGCCGATGACAGGAGCCAGAGGCTCTTTCACGTCAATTGCATCGATCCGAGCCCTCAACTGCGAGGCTGCCGGCTCCATCAGCGGGCTGTGGGCGGCTATACTGACCGCCAGCGGAACGACCCTGCGCGCCCCGGCCTTCTCCAACTCCGACATGGCGGCGGCGATGCTGGTCTCGTCTCCTGAAATCACGATCTGCCCGGGACAGTTGTCGTTTGCGATCTGGGAGACGCCACTGTTTGCCGCGGCCGCCTCCGCGCAGATGCGGGCGACAACATCTTCCTTCAGACCGATAACCGCGACCATTCGCCCCGGCTGTCTGGCACCCGCCTCCTTCATCAGGCGGCCCCGCTCCCGCACCAGGAGCAGCCCGTCGGCGAAGCCGATGCAACCGGCCGCGGCCAAGGCGGAATACTCGCCCATGGAGTGGCCGGCGAAATATGCCGGTCGCGGCAAGCTACCCATCTCCGCCTGCATCGCACTGAGGGCCGCCATACTCGCTGCGAACAGGGCAGGCTGCGCGTTGATCGTATCAGTCAGCAGGCCCTCCGGCCCTTCGAAGCAAATCCTGCTAATTGCCGCTCCCAGGACTTCGTCTGCTTCGGTGAACACGGCCCGCGCGGCCGGATAGGCATCGGCCAACTCCTTTGCCATGCCCACATGCTGGCTGCCTTGTCCGGGAAACAAGAAGATCAGCGGACTCGGTTCTCGAACGTAGGAAAGCGGCAAACTCATTTTACTCAGGCTTCTTCTTCGTCCATATCCAGGATCTGCATTCGGCCCATGTAATTGCCGCAGTGCGGGCAGACCCGGTGCGGCAGCGTCTTTCCGCCGCACTGCACGCAGGTAACAAGCCTCGGAGTGCCGAGCGCGTGATGCGCGCGACGGCGGTTGCGCCTGCCCTTGCTGATTTTTCGTTTCGGTAGCGGTCCCATCGTAAGTTCTCCTTATCTAATCGCTGGGGGCTTCGTCTTGCAGCGACAACAGGGCCTCCCAACGGGGGTCGATCCCTTTGGCTTCAGAAGGTGTCTGTTCGTCGGGCGAACCGGTAAGAGCAGATTCGGACAGCAGATTCAGATAGTTCGGACAGGCATCCGGATCGCGGGCGCCGCTGGCGGGGTCAGTGTAATCGCAAGCGGCTACAATCGGAATGGAGAGCCAGATGTTCTGTCGTACCACTTCGGTAATATCGAGAATGTGTTGCGCATCGATCAGCAGGGCTTCGTCAGTCAAATCCTCTGCCTGACCTTCAAATTCCTCCGGCAACAGAAAACGTCCTGTCTGTATGTCGGTCAGAGGACGAAAACTCTCTGAGAACTTAACAAATGCCGATATGGATACGGGTTCAAGGCAACGTCCGCACTGCAGCGACAACTCAACACGAAAATGGCCGGTAGCCAGTATGCCGCTGTGGATGCGCAGCAGAACCAGACTCCCAGTCAGATTACTCAGGGGCGTCAGGCCGCTATCGAGATCGGCAATGTCATCATCAAGAACAAACTCCCTGCGCGCCCCGGTCGCCTCCTTCATCAGTTGTGCAACGTTAAACTCCACTTTCCGATCCTCCTGCCCGGTTCCCGCAAGACCGCGCCTGGCAGATCCATTCGCTGCCCGCCTTCTGGTAACGCGCATGCCAGCGCGCAAGGTCTTTCTGCAGTCTTCCGGACGGCCAACTCCGCACTTCGCGGCGACCGCACAAACAGCGATTATAAAGGGATGTCGGACGATCCTCCAAAAGTCAGCCGGGACATTGAACTGACAGGACTGTACCACTTCTTCGTCCCGTTTAGGTTGAAGAAAGGCACCGGTCAAGAGGCGTGGGAACAAAGGCGAGCAGGGGGTGGAGAGGAGAGTGGAACGCGGGCTGGCCGCAACTATGTCGCCGGTTGAGGTATATGAAAGTTCGCCACTAATTTGGGATGCACTTATTTGAGAATGTTACCTTGCGGGAGAGGGTGGGGATGCGCGGAACGGGCACAATCAAGGCGTCTCAAAAGACTGGCCATTGAAAATTCTGTGCAGCTTTTTCGGGGGACGCCGGCACATCATTTCGGTGGCTTAAAGGCGGTCTTTCGGCGGTGCGTCGGGGCGCCCGAACGGGGCCGCGTAAGTGTTGCATTTTCAGCGTAAGTGTAACATTCCTGGTTTTGGGCTCCTGACCAGAGAGAAAGAGGGGCAATACAGGGCGAAAAATGTTACAAAAAAATGTTCCAATGGGGATGTTATACTTTTGGTCAAAAATCGGGGGGAATTGAGGCGCCGCGGGAGCGCGTTTTCGAGCTGATTCTGGCCGGAAAAACGGCGCGGAAATGCGATGGTTCGGGGACAGTGTTGTACAACTTTTGTACAAGTTTTGGGGGTGTTCAAAATGGGTCGGGAACAGGGGATCCCAAGCCGGTCTGATTCCCGATGTATACGAATGTCTGCACAAGTAATGGATGCGCACCAGAAGGCTGTGGTTTTGGACTGAACGGAAGGTGGATGGTATAAATACGAGGTAAGAGTAATGTTTTAGTCAATTTACGCAGAATAAACTGCGTAAATTGACTAAATAGGATTCTCGTGGTATGATGGGGTTAATTCGTAGAAGCAGGTCCGACCAAAGTGCGTGTACAACGCCGCATCCGGACTGGAATAGCAGGGAAAAGTCTAATGTCAGTCAGTCCAGACCAGAACTCACCCGCATGGCAGATTCTCGAGCATCTGCAACGCAATTCCTCTGCCACGATAAAGGACATTGAGATTCTGTTGGGCGTAACGACAACAGCCGTACGCCAGCATCTGAACGCCCTTCAGGCCAGTGGATATCTGGACAGGCGTGAGGAGCGCTCCGGAGTAGGGCGTCCGCATTACATCTACGTGGCCACCGATGCAGCTCGCGAGCTGTTCGCCTGCCGCTGCGATGTGCTCGCCCTGACGATGCTCCAGGAGATGTATGGAATGGTCGGCTCTGAACAGATGGGAACGCTTTTGAATCGGGTTGGCGTCAGGCTTGCAGAAAGGTACGCGGAAAGCGTAAATGCGACCGAACTGCAGCACCGAGTCGAGGAGTTGGCTGGGGCGCTTGGTCGACAGGGAGTTCTCACCGACGTGTCCGCAGCCGATAACAATACAGTCGCCTTGAAAATGTATAACTGCCCTTACCACGACCTAGCAATTGCACATCGCGAGATCTGCGAAATGGATCAGCTGATGATGCAACATGCTTTGGGCGCAGATGTCTCTCTGGACGACTGCATAATGGACGGGCACGGCAGCTGCTCATTCCTTATAACGCAGAGCAGTTGCGCGGAACTTGAGTTCGAGGGCTGAACCAGTCACCGTAGTTAGGCGATCATTCGTGTTGATCACGGTTGGCAACAGCTGTCACATTGAGGAGTTACGAAAGTCATGGGTACACTTGCAATTCAGAATCTGCACGTCCAAGTAGGAGATACGGAAATACTGAAAGGTGTGGACCTAACGCTGCACAGCGGCGAGATCCATGCCATGATGGGGCCAAATGGTTCCGGGAAGTCGACACTTTCCTACGTGGTCGCAGGCCACCCCCACTACGAGGTAACGCAGGGCGATATTCTGCTTGACGGTGAGAGCATTCTCGATATGGACGCCGACGAACGCGCCAGGTCCGGGATTTTCCTCGCCTTCCAGTATCCGGTCTCGATCCCCGGCGTCAGCGTCGCCAATTTTCTGCGCACCGCCGTTTCCAACGTTCGCGGCTATACGAGCAAAGAAGGGGACAGCAGCGCAAACGGCGTCATCGGCAGCAATCTCATGCCCATGCGTGAGTTTCGCCGCGAACTGAATTCGAAAATGAAGGAGTTCAACGTCGACACCAGCTTTGCGCGCCGTTATCTCAATGAAGGGTTTTCCGGCGGCGAGAAAAAGCGCACGGAGGTCCTGCAGATGGCAATGCTGGAACCGCGATTCGCCATCCTGGACGAATCCGATTCCGGGCTGGACATCGATGCATTGCAGGTTGTCGCGGACGGCATAAACAAGCTGGCCACTGAAAACCGCGGCTTTCTGCTAATCACTCACTATCAACGTATTCTGAACTTCGTCAAGCCCGACTTCGTCAGCATTTTCTTCGGAGGGCGCATCGTCAAGACGGGCGGCCCGGAGGTGGCGCTGACATTGGAAGAGAGAGGCTACAAGTGGGTCGAAGAGGAGTTGGTGGTCGGGGCCGTGCCTGCCTGACAGCTGAGGTCACAGGAGGCCATGTGACACAGGGCCGGCTACACGTCCGCTCCCTGGTTGAGGATAGTCGACAGAGACTCGGAGGCAACCGGTAACTCACAACCGGTCGCAGCATTCGTAATAAAGGAGGGCTATTGTGACTGGACAGTCCGATTTAGAGCATCTTGAAGGCGTCAAAGAGGAGTACAAGTACGGCTTTCGTGACGAAGAGAACGCCGTATTCAAGTCTGAGAAAGGCCTGAACCATCAGGTTGTCGACCAGATCGCCGACATCAAGAAGGAACCGGATTGGATGCGCCAGTTCCGGCATGAAGCACTGGACATTTTCTTTTCCAAGATGATGCCGACTTGGGGCGCCGACCTGAGCAGCATCGATTTCGACGACATATATTACTATCTGCGTCCCGCCGAAAAGCAAGGTAAGAGCTGGGAAGACGTGCCGGAGGACATCAAACGCACGTTCGACCGCCTGGGCATCCCCGAGGCGGAACGCAGGTTCCTTGCAGGCGTCGGCGCGCAGTATGAGTCCGAAGTCGTCTACCACAGCCTGAAGGACGAGTGGGAAAAGCTCGGCGTCGTCTTTCTCGACATGGACAGCGGATTGCGCGAGCACGAGGAGATCGTCAAGGAGTATTTCGCCACGGTCATCCCGGCCGCGGACAACAAGTTTGCTGCGCTGAACAGCGCGGTGTGGAGCGGCGGCAGCTTCGTCTATGTACCGGCCGGCGTCCACGTCGACATCCCCTTGCAAGCCTACTTCCGCATCAACGCCGAGAACATGGGTCAGTTTGAACGCACTCTCATCGTCGTCGAAGAGGGGGCCAGCGTCCACTACGTCGAAGGCTGCACGGCACCCATCTACTCAAGCGACAGCCTCCACAGCGCGGTCGTGGAGATCATTGTCAAGAAGGGCGGGCGCTGCCGTTATACCACGATCCAGAACTGGAGCACCGACGTCTACAACCTGGTCACCAAGCGGGCCCTTGCTTACGACGATGCCACCATGGAGTGGATCGACGGCAATCTCGGCAGCAAGGTGACGATGAAGTATCCTGCCGTCTATATGATGGGACCCAAGGCCCACGGCGAAATCCTGTCGATCGCCTTCGCCGGCAGCGGGCAGCACCAGGACGCAGGCGGCAAGGTGGTCCATGCCGCCCCGAATACCAGCTCCAAGATAGTATCGAAGTCCATCAGCAAGAACGGCGGCCGCGCCAGTTATCGCGGCCTGCTGAAGGTGGCCAAAGGGGCGCATCACAGCCGCAGCAACGTCGTCTGCGATGCCCTGCTGCTGGATGCCGACAGCCGCTCGGACACCTACCCTTACATCGAAATCGACGAGGACGATGTCAGCGTCGGCCACGAAGCATCCGTCAGCAAGATCGGCGAAGAGCAGCTCTTCTATTTGATGAGCCGCGGCATTGACGAGGATGAGGCCGCCGCCATGATCGTGGGCGGATTCATCGAGCCGCTTGTCAAGGAGCTCCCCATGGAGTATGCGGTCGAAATGAACCGCCTCATCCAATTGCAGATGGAGGGCAGTATTGGATAGCCCGCCTGCCATCCGTGTCAGCCTTGATGATGGAAGGCAGACGGCTCGAAACGCGCATTGCGCACCGGGAAGGGAGTTCTCAGTAGAATCCTCTCCCGTTTTTTTTCCGTAACGAGGCAAACTGAATGTGACTGTACTCATAAAGGAACCGAAAGAAATTGTCGAAGCAACCGCCGGTTTTTCGCAAGAGACCGTGCGGCAGGCGTCGGCTCTAAGAGACGAACCCTCCTGGATGTTGGACTTCCGCTTGCAGGCCTGGCAGACTTTTGAAAGCCTGCCCTGGCCCAAGCCTACCGACGAAGCCTGGCGACGGACACGTCTGACCGGCTTCAAATTGGAGAATTTCACACCTTTCGCTATCCCCGACGGAATCGTGAGACGCTACGATCTGGAACCGGATCTCATTGACGCGCTTGACGAAATGGAGTCCTCCGCCAGCCTGATCTATCGAGACGGCGGTGTCCTGTACGGCGAGGAGAACGAAGAACTGGAGGAGCAGGGCGTAATCTTTACCGACCTGCAATCGGCTGTACATGAGTATCCGGAACTCCTGCAACGCTACTTCATGACCGAGGCCGTGACCCCGGACGCCAACAAATTCGCCGCCTTGCACGCGGCACTGTGGGACACCGGGTCTCTTATCTTCGTTCCACGCAACACGAAGGTAGAACTTCCACTGCAGGCGATCCTCTGCCAGGGCGATAGGGTCGGTGGCTATCACCATACCCTCCTGGTGGCCGAAGAAGGCGCCGAAGTGACCTTGGTCGATGATCTCATGGGGGCGGAAAATGCCTTCCAGGCCACTGTGGTCGAGCTGATCCTGAAGGACAATGCCCAGGTCCGCTATATCAACTTGCAGGACTACAAGCACACTGCCTGGAATTTCCTCACGGGGAAGGCGGTAATGGGCAAGGACACTGACTTGCGCTGGATCCAGGTGAGTTGGGGCAGCCGCTTGACGAAGGCCTTCCTGGACCTGGACATGCGGGGAGAAGGCGGGCACGGTGAACTGCTGGGACTCTACTTTCCAACTCGCCGGCAGCACATCGACCATCAGACATTGCAGTTGCACCGTGTAGCCAACTGCTACAGCGACCTGCTCTTCAACGGCGCGCTCAAACATCGCGCCCGCAGCGTCTATATGGGCATCATCAAAGTTTTGCCGGGCGCTCAGAAGACGGACGCCTTCCAACGCAACGGAAACCTGATCCTGGACGGGACAGCCCGGTCCGACAGCATACCCGGACTGGAGATCGAGGCCGACGACGTACGCTGTACCCACGCGGCCACAGCGGCACAGGTCGAGGACGAATACGTCTTCTATCTAATGGCCCGCGGACTCACCAGACCGCAGGCCGAACGGATGATTGTCCAGGGCTTTTTGCAGGGCGTGCTCGATCGTGTCCCCGTGGAAAGCGTTATGCGCAAATTGGAAAGAGTAATCAGCCGAAAGATTAGCAGGTAATCACGCACCTTTCAACGGAGGAGTGCAATGACAGACAAGGGATATGCCAATCCTGACGTATTGGTAAGCACGGAGTGGGTCGCCGCAAATCTGAATGACGGCAACATCCGCCTGCTCGAATCAAATGAAGACGTCCTGCTTTACGATACGGGCCATATACCAGGGTCGCAGAAGATCGACTGGCAGGAGGACCTGAACGACGCCGTCGTGCGCGACTATGTGGGCCAGCAGCAGTTTCAGGCCCTGATGGAGAAGCTGGGCATCTCCAACGATACCACCATCGTTTTCTACGGTGACAAAAGCAACTGGTGGGCAACCTACGCCTTTTGGGTTTTCCAGCTGTTCGGACATACCAACGCCAAAGTGATGGACGGCGGCCGCCAGAAGTGGGTCGATGAGGGCCGAGAGTTAACCACCGACACGCCCTCCTATTCAGCCGCCTCCTACAGCGCACCTGCGCGCAACGATAGCGCCATCCGCGCCATGCGCGAACAGGTGCTGGACCACCAGCAGGCCGGTCTGCCTCTGGTCGACGTACGCAGTCCGGCTGAGTTCAGCGGTGAGCTGCTGCACATGGCCGACTATCCCCAGGAAGGTTCGCTGCGCGGCGGGCACATCGCCGGGGCGCGCAGTGTTCCCTGGGCGCGAGCCGCGAATGACGACGGCACTTTCAAGAACGCCGCTGACCTGCGCGCAATCTATGAGGAGGAGCAGGGGCTCAGCGACAGCGACAATATCGTAGCCTACTGCCGTATCGGCGAGCGCAGCAGCCACACCTGGTTTGTATTGACCTATCTGCTCGGCTACGGCAACGTCCGCAACTACGACGGCTCCTGGACCGAATGGGGCAATGCCGTCGGACTACCTATTGAGAAGTAGAAGCCAGATCTTTGCACATCAGTCCGCACTGAAATCTGCAGATTCTTCTGGTTGAAAGGCAAGGGGCCGTTAACGCCCTTTGCCTTTCGTATAGGTGAATTGAATGGGCCATGGATCTGTTCCGCGAAGCGATCATTGACCATTACAAGCACCCGCGGCACAAGGGCAATCTGGAGGACCCCGACGTCCACCGTCACGAAACGAATCCCTTCTGCGGCGATGAAATTACGATCTACCTGAGAATCGAAGACGACGTCGTGGCGGATGCTGCCTTCGAAGGTCGGGGATGCGCAATCAGCCAGGCCAGCGCGTCAATGATCATGGAAGAGATCATCGGAATGCCGGTGACCGAGTTGAAGGAGTGGGGTAAAGAGGACGTTCTGGATCTGCTCGGCATCGAGATCGGCCCAGTGCGCCTGAAGTGTGCACTCCTGCCACTGAAGGCGCTAAAGGCAGGACTGTACGGACTGACCGAGTGGCCCGACTAGATCTAGTACCGAGGAATTGAGTGCAAATGGAAGACTTTGTCAGAGTTGCCGCCGCTGAAGATATCCCGCCGGGCGAAAGGCTTCTGGTCGAACTGGATGGCATCCGCATCGCCGTCTTCAATCTGGACGGCGAATACTACGCGATTGAGGATGTCTGCACACACGACGGCGGCCCGCTCGTAGAAGGGGAAGTCCTGGACGGCAGTCAGGTCGAGTGCCCCAGGCACGGCGCCCGCTTCGATATCCGCACCGGCGAGGCTCTCAGCATGCCCGCATTTGAGCCGACCCCGTCCTACGAGGTCCAGATTGACGGCGGCAACATCTACCTGGAAAAGCCCTACTGAGGAGGAAGACCCGATGAGTGAAAACACATTGCCGACACCTGACGAGGTACGAGCCGAAATCAGGACGCACGTGAAGGACCCGGAGCTGATGATGAATATCGTCGACCTGGGACTGGTCTACGATATTGAAGTGACCGAGGAGAATAATATCGACGTGACGATGACTCTGACCAGCCCCGGCTGCCCAGTCGGCCCTCAGATCATTAGCGACGTCCAGCGCACCGCGCACACTGCTTTCCCTAACGTCAGCGAGGTCAACGTCCACTTGGTCTGGACACCCTTCTGGAATCCCGACATGATGTCGGAAGACGCCAAAGACGAGCTGGGGATATTCTGATTCAAGAAAAACGCTCCTTGCCTGCAGCAAACAAAAAAGCGGGCCCGTCCAATCGGCCCGCAGTCAGATTCAAGGATGACGTG
This sequence comes from Caldilineaceae bacterium, assembly GCA_965208965.1. Lineage (GTDB taxonomy): Bacteria > Chloroflexota > Anaerolineae > Caldilineales > Caldilineaceae > Bin5. Next base: position 5,048,165 of record OZ242384.1, on the reverse strand, counting down.
CCTTGAAATCAACGTGCTCTTGCGGGCTCTACTCAGAGACCGCTACTTGAATGCTTCGGCCCGCATTTCGCGTCAAGTTCTACCCTTTTCCTGGATCGGACTCGGCCGTTTCGGCGGTTCCAGCACCGTTCCACTTGCCGCCCTGAACAAAGTAGAAAGGACTCATCTACCTCCCGCGGCAATCTCAAGTGCCCTGTCGATATCCGACCTCGCCTCCTCCGTCCGTCCCAATACCGCCTTTGCCACTGCCCGATTTCTGTACGCCTCGATGTCGTTGGGCCTTCTGAGGATCACCTGATCGTAGTCGGCAACGGCCTCTTCATACTCGCCGCGACGCTCTCTGGCATTCCCTCGGTTGTAATAGGGCTCGGCATTCTCAGGCTGCAACCGAACTGATTCATCGTAGTCGCCCACAGCCGCGCCCAGACGCCCCAGCTTCGCCAGTGCAACACCCCGGTTGTTGTACGCGGCCGCGTACTCCGGCTGCAACCGGATCGCGCTGGCATAGTCGGCGACGGCCGCCTCGTACCGCCCCAGTTCAGCATTCACCAGACCCCTGCTGTTGTAGACCTCGGAACTGCCGGGATTCAGGCCGATTGCCACATCAAAGTCAGAGATCGCCTCCTGATTCCGACTGTGCGCGGCCTTGACACTGCCTCGAACAAGGTAGACTCTCTCATATTCGGGCTCGAGATGTACTGCCTCGTCAAGATCGGCGACAGCATCCTTATACCGGCCAATCTCGGCCAGTAGCAACCCCCGATTCAAGAACGCGAGTACATTGCCCGCGTTGAACCTGATCGCCGATCCAAGGTCGGCCAGCGCATCTTGGAACTGATTGAGGGCAGCTTTGGCGTTTGCGCGATTTACATAGGCGTCGGCCAAGTCAGGTCTCAGGTGAATCGCCCGGTCGTAATCTGCAACCGCCTCTTCGAACTGACCAAGGTTGCTATTGACATTGCCCCGATTATTGTATGCCTCGGCATAGTCGGGTCTCAGTCGCACTGCTTGCGAGTAGGCGGCCAGCGCCTCCCTTGATTCAGGCGTGCCTGTCTCTCCCAAACCTTGCGTCGGCAGGTAATAGGCCTGCGCCTGACGTCTGGTCATCATCTGACGCTCCTGCTCAACCTTTCCGACAGGTCGCCTATCGACCGAAAGGCCAGCGCGGCCAGTTCATCGTTGCTGCCTTCAGCAACAGTGGCGATGTGCTTCCATCTCTCTATCGACTCGTTCAGTCGGCCTTCTTCTTCCAGCTGGCGGGCCTCTGCGATAGCTGACGCCCCGGCTCTACCGGTTAAACGACTGATTTCCTCGCCGATCTGGGTGCGCGCAAATGCCAGTTCTGTGCCGTCCATGCCTCGCAACGGCTCGTCCGCTTCCCCTCCGTAGCCCCGAATCTCTTCTGCAAGCTTCCCTGCTTCTTCTACATGCGCTCGCGCCTGCTCGACTTGTCGGCGTACCTCCTCCTCAACAAGCTGCAATCTCCTGAAGACAAGATACCCCGTAAACCCGAATATCAACACCAGCAGGGCGAGTAACAGAGCGATGCCGGATAGCCACCATCCAATTGAATCTGCCCGATCGTCCAGAATCTCGCGTCTGAGTTCGTTGAAACGCCTCTGTATCTCCACCTCAGTGGCGTCATCAATGACTGAACTGTCTTCAGAAGCGCTGCTTTCCTGGCCCGTGGCGGCTTGCGCCAACAACACTGACGGTGCCGTCACAATGGACGCCGCCGCCATCACAAGCATTACTACAACAGTGAATTTCCATTTCAGTTTTGAAAAGACTCGCATGTCAAAGCGCGCCGTGTCTGCGACCTTTTCCGATAGTGGAGAAAACACCGTTTTCCTTACAGAAGGCCCCATAACTTTCCTTCGGGAACTCGATTACCATTCCTCACCCTTAACCACGACGACAAATCCAGGTTTACCTCGATAGCCATCGGCTCCCGGCAGATGCTGGGAGCTGGCATTGCCGATATTTCCGCTCATGCCATGGAAGTTGAAGAACTCCGTATACCTGTTTTCGGCCTCGGCTCTCAATGATACGTCAATAATCAGTCTTTGCGTAGAGTCTTTGAATCTAGGAGATCGCACTACGTAGCCGTCTCCGCCTATCCTGTTCAGAATCGCCGCAATCCCGTTTCGATTACAGATCACCCCGAATCTGTTGTCCCCGTCCCGGATAGCACCATCATAACACTCAAGGGCTTCGTCAAAGCGGCCCAGAATGACAAGCATATTGGCTTTTTTGAACTGTGCGTAGCGGTCTCCTAATATGGTGGCCTGATCGTAGTCACGAATGGCTTCGCCATAATTGTTCAGCAAATAGTTTACATTTCCTCTGTTAATGTATAGCACTGGGTCCCGTACACCAACCTGCTTGAATATACGAATCGCTTCTTCGTAGTCCCCCAGCGCGCCTTCCAGGTCTTCCAACTCTGCCTTAACGTTCCCGCGGTTGTAGTAGAGTCCCCAATGGTAATATTCGTCAGTAATGCCTTCAGAGTTTCTTTCGCGATCGGCAGACAGCCCTTCTTCACAGCGAATCCCTGCATCGTAATCCTGAAGGGCACCCTTGAGATCTTCTTCTTCTGCTTTGGCATTCCCTCGAACATAGTGGAAGTACGCCACTTCAGCATCTGAAGCGAGCTCAATACTCTTGTCGTAATGGGTTATCGCACCGGAATAGTCACCCTGCAGATAACGCTGATTGCCCAGCAGCAGGCTGGATTCAGGATCTTCTATGTGCTGCAAAGGGAGCCTTGGGCTGTTCACTGCCGAGAACCGCTGCAAATCTGCGAAAGGCGCCGGTTCGCGGTAGTCGAAAATTTCCTCGAGTTCCTGACGGATCTACGCCTTGTCAGATGCGGCGACGACGATAGAACTGACGGCGTCTGCCTGAATCAGAGGCCACGCTTGAACGCTCAGCCATTGGTTAAGCGACGAACGGGATGCGTTCTTCTCCAGATTTGACATCTCAAAGTAGAGGTTCCCACCTTGCTTGTCCGGATATCTGAATACTTCCTCGACACTTTGGACCGCTTCTCCAACCGTTATCTGCCGAAACCCGGTTCCACGGTCCAGGTCCAAGACATATACCCTTCCGTCACACTCGTCCCCTTCACATGCATACCACAGGGCCGGTAAGGGATCAAGGGAGAAGTCCAGGAAACCTGTAGCAGCGCCGAAACCATGCAGCTTGGCCAGAAGCGGAATGTCCGGAATCTTGTGGCCATTTGCGCTTCCGAAACCATGGATTCTGGCGGGCTCCAACAATACCGATCGATGATAGATCCAGTGCATATCTGAGAAGACAGCCTTCTCTAAAATGCTTTCATCATTGTCAAAATAGGTGATCAGCCGGCGCGTAGCTGCTGAATGCAACTTCCAACGGCTGTCCGCCTGCCCGCGAAACACACATGTGCCGGGCAAATCACCTGTTTTGCTCCAGAAGGCCTTCTCAACAGCTGTCACCTACGAATCTCCTCTGAAATGACCTGCCAGATGCTCCTGGGCCGAAGGGCCAGTCGTCAGGATTTGCAGTGCGGTATTCTGCCATTTGAAACCGCTCGTCTTTAAGAAGAGGGTAGACTCTGCTGTGCAACTCTCTGTATTGATGCAACCTATCTCCTTGCAGTGCCTGGCTTTAACCGACTTAACGGACGATGCGGAAAGAACGCCGACTATCGGCGCCACCACTGTCATACGCTGACCGCCTCATGAATCTTTCGAAGCAACATTTTTTTTGTCACTTTAGGCCTCCCAGAGATCTTCCGTCCTCGACGTCTATCCGCCTCCGGTGACATTCAACGCGAAGTCCAGTACTCTCCACAGGAGGCAGACCACCTGGCCCGCGTCCCTACGGAAGGAATCGCGGCGGATCTGACAGGGCAACCTTCGAAGAGCGGCGGAAATGCAGACGCCGGATTCCGTTTGCGAGCTGTCTGCAATCGATTGTGTCGTACGGGCGCCCGGGGCGGGGGAGAATCTAGGCTACTTCTTGGAGGGAAGAGAAGGGACACGCAATAAACGCAACCCCACTTCGGCGTTGTAATTTTGGCTGCTGTTCCCGATGAACTTGCAAGTGCCAGCTTCATTGCTGTTCTGTTCACACCAGGCAGGCCAAGGGTCAACTACAAGACGGAGCCTCAAGTCGTACTTTGTGCGTGTACCTGTCGCTGCCTACAGTTTTTAACCACTCTGGGGCCACTCAAAGGGAGAACGAATTGCCCAGAGGTTCTGTCTCTTCATTCAAAATGGCATCAGTAGCCAGAGGAAATCCGGGAAGGGAACAGTTTACACCTGAAAAGAAAGCGACGAACTTGGCCAAAGTAAAGGCGCGCTGCAATTTCCACAGATTTCATGACTCCACACCACTTAAAATACACAATTTTGACAGTTGTGCAAAATTTGTATAAACGTTGTCTGTCTCGATTTCCGGCGCTTGTGGTCTTGGCTCTCTGAATGAGATTTGCTTAAACGTGAAGCCGCTAAGACTGCCAACCGCCCTCACTTCGGTCGTTCCGTATCGTTCTCCTCATCTGAAAGAGAAATGAAGCCGCGCGCAATCATCTGCAAGAGAAGTGGATGACTGTGAAGCGGCACGCGGCGTAAGCTCTCAGCAAGGTAGACCGAACGGCGAGCGACACCCTGGTCGCCCGCATAATGCAGCCAGGCGGCCTGAGCCAGCAGCGCCTGCCGCAACTGCTCGACCAGTTCTTGCGGAATGTTCTCTGAAACAACCATGGCAGCCAGCTTGCCCAGCACTTCCAACGAAATGCCGGCCAGGCTACTCCGTCCCGCAGTATCCAAATCGCGGCGCGACAACTGCCGCCGGATCGCTTCAGTGTCCCCGCCGGTCTCGCCTACCGGCAGCATCCAACCAGCCATGGCCGAATGTTCTAGCAATGCCGCAGTAACTTTCGACAACTCTTCCTGCTCCTCGTCCCACAACTCCGGCCCGGACGCAAGTAAGGACGAGAGTTCGTCGGAAATCGGGTCCGCTTCACATTGAAACAGGAGCGGACAGAAGAGCGCGAATTCATCAGGCAAAGCGCGCTCGGACCGGAGCCGCCGGTGGCTCTCCAGTCCCTCTTGCAGGACATGTCGTGCATAGTTGTACGGAATGGCGACGAAAACAGTGCTTTCTCCTGGCGAAGTTGAGATTGAATACATCTTGCCTGCCTGCCGATTGCGAGGAAGATTCCGGCGTTCTACACTTTCGAGTCCAAATGCCCCCAGAATCCCTTCCACTCGATTGATGCGCAGTCCGACCAACTTACCGTCGAATTCGCTCCCGTTTTCCAGAAACCACAGGTGCTGCGTGCCTTGAAGATCGCTGGGTGAAATAAGCCCCCACCAGTCGTCTGCACTCTGCGCATTCCAATGAACGCCGGCAAGGCGCAGTTTGCGCAGGTTTCTGGCCGCCGTCTGCGCAAGTTCCGGCCGTAGAGTGGATTGGAGCGTATGCAACTTAGCTGCGCTCTGCTCCCCGACTGCCGCTCCTCGCAGCGAGCTCAAACGGTCGACAGCGGCTTCCCCGACGCCCGGCCTGGAGTCGTATGCAATAAGCCGCAGCAACTCCGGCTGGTCCGTTTCAGGCAGCTGGCCGATCAGATCGATCACTAGGTAGGCGACGTCCAGATTTTCCTGACGCATCTGTCGTACATACTCCATCAGGACGGGCCGGTTGGACCGCGCCTCCTCCACCGCCTCCTCCAGGCTCTGAAAAACAATAAAGTTCGGGTCATTCAAAACGCCCATCAAGCCCGCTGAAACCTCAACCTGAAGGAACTTCTCCAGGATCATGGCGGCGTTCAATCGCGTCTGGGTGGGATTGTCGCGCCGACCGGCCTCCGTGCGCAGCATCGCCACGGTCTCAGGTCCCGCCAGCAGTGCTGACAGCCGACCCAAACCTCCCCGCAAACGGCTGCTGCCTGTGCCCAGGTTCTTGCGAATCGCAGGGAGAACAAGCTCAGGCGCGTGCTCGCTTGCGATTCTCTGCACTTCCAGTGTCAGTTCCGCCTCAGAAGTAGCAGCGGCCAGTCCGGCAACTGCCTCTTCCACGAGCCGTCTTTCCCGAAGCGAATGAATGATTCTCTTACTCATGAAGCAAGTATACCACGAAGAAAAACTCCCATCTGTTTGCTTCAGGTCCTGCCCGGTGGTAGACTGACTTAGGATGTCCGGATGGGCTTTTCATGGACGGGAAACGCTGCCGGTTTCCTCGTCCAATGGGAGTGAAGCAGATGGCACAGGCGCTGTACCGCAAGTGGCGCAGCCAGACTTTCGACGAAGTGGTAGGCCAGGAACATGTAACGACCACGCTGCTCAACGCACTGCGCGAAGGGCGGGTGGCCCACGCATATTTGTTCGCGGGCCCCCGCGGCACCGGCAAGACCTCTACCGCCAGAATCCTCGCCAAAGCCCTGAACTGTACAGACGCAAAGAGTCGGCCCTGCAACCGCTGCAGCCACTGTACCGCTATCAACGAAGGCCGCATGTTGGATCTGATCGAAATCGACGCGGCCAGTAACAACAGTGTCGACGATATTCGAGAGCTAAGAGAAAAGGTCGGCTTTCAGCCTAGCGAGTCCCGTTACAAAGTCTACATCATCGACGAAGTACATATGCTCAGCGCCAGCGCGTTCAACGCATTGCTTAAAACGCTGGAGGAGCCTCCGCCCTACGCCCGTTTCGTGCTTGCCACGACCGAACCTCACCGCATACCCGCAACCGTTCTCAGCCGTTGCCAGCGATTTGATTTTCGCCGCATTCCAGTGGCCGAGATCGCAGCCCACCTGACGCACATTGCCGGCGAAGAGGGTTTCGAAGTTCAGGAGCCGGCAATTTTCGCAATTGCCCGCAGCGCGCAAGGCTGCATGAGGGACGCCGTCAGCCTGCTCGATCAGATGACCAGTTACGGCGCGGCCGCGTCGGCCGATGAGAGGCAGGCAATCTCCCTGGAGCAGGTGCAACAGGTATTGGGCAGCGTCGCAGGCGAAACGGTAGCCTCATTTGTCGACGCACTTGCGGCCAAAAATGTATCCTCTGGCCTGGAAATGATCCACGACCTCCTGCTTCAAGGAGGAAGCCTCAATGAGTTCGCAGCGCAGGTGATCGAACATCTGCGGGGCGTGATGCTCCTGCAGATGGTAGGCGATAGTGCGTTGCTTGAAGACTCCGCTCCGGATACCGTCCAGACTATGAAAAAGCAGGCCAACGAGATAGGGAATGCAGATACTCTCCTGGCCATTAAACGATTCAGTCAAGCCATGACCGAGCTGAAAGGCGGCTACCAGCCCCAGCTGCCCCTTGAACTGGCGCTGGTAGAGCTTATCGAAGGCGTCCAGGAACCTGCGCCCCTCCCCTCGCCGGCTCAATCGGAGACCCGAGCGGCATCCCCCGCGCCTCCCCCGCGGGCCAAGACCGCTACACAGCCAGCTGCTCGCCCCAGCAGGAGTCCCGTCTCCGAAGAGACGTCCGCGGCGCCTCTGGATGCCAAGGCCATGCAGCAGCTGAGAGACAGGTGGGGCGAATTCATGAACGCCGTACGCGACCGTTGCGGGCATAAGCAACAAGCCTCGCTCCGTTCCATACGGGATCTTGCAATTGGCGGGGATGCTGTGGCAATTGCCTTTGGAAACAATACGTTTTCCCAGAAGATGATCTCCGAGGCCAAAACGAAGGATGCCATATCCGGCATTCTGGCAGAGATACTGGGCCAGCAGATAACACTCATCTGCCAGAGCGGCGAAAAGGCCACTATCCCCTCAACGACCGGGCAGTCCGTTGAAGAGCCGCAGCCCAGCGGTCCGGATCCCCTGTTGGAGTACGCTGTATCCGAATTGGGCGCCAAAGTCAGCGACAGCAGCCCCGAGGCCGACCGACACTAAAGCAGCAATAATTCTTTTGCACTGGGAGTAAGACCGATGGCGAAAAAGAAGAGGAATCGCAGAACAAGAAGCGGCAACAATCCGTTCGGAGGCGGCGGCCCTGGCATGCCTTCAGGCGGTTCACTCGGTGGCGGCATGGGCGGCGACCTCGCCGCGCGCGTGCGCAAGATGCAGGGCGACATGGAAAAGGCACAGGAAGAGCTGGCCGAAGAGATGGTGACAGGCAGCGCCGGCGGCGGAATGGTTGAAGTGGATATGGACGGCCATCAGGCGATACAGGCGTTGAGAATCAAGCCGGAGGTAGTCGATCCGGAAGACGTCGAGATGCTGGAAGACCTGCTCCTGGCGGCAATTGGCGACGCCTCGGACAAAGTCAAGTCCCTCACAGAAGAGCGAATGGGCGGATTTGCCGACGGCCTGAATATTCCCGGCCTCGGCTTTTAGTCCGGGACACAGATCAGGATCACGAAATGGCGCCGCTGGCACAACCTGTTTCCAATCTGATCGACGCCTTCAGCCGCCTGCCGGGCATTGGGCCAAAGTCGGCGTCCCGGCTCGCCTATTTCCTATTGCGCAGCGACGAAGAAATCGCCCTCTCACTGGCCACCGCTCTGCAGGAATTGAAAGCGGCAACACTGTTCTGCGGCCTCTGCCACAACATCGCCGACAAGGACCCCTGCGCAATCTGCGATAACGAACAGCGCGACCGGTCGATCATCTGCGTGGTCGAAGAGCCCCTAGATGTCCAGGCCATAGAGCGCACCGGCTCCTACCAGGGTCTCTACCACGTACTGCACGGCGCAATTTCGCCCGTGGAAGGAATCGGGCCTGACGACTTGAAACTTCGGGAGCTGCTTAACCGGCTGCAGCCGGGCCATCCCGGTGAAGAGGCGAATAACGGTGAAACGAGAGAACTGCTGGTGGCGACCAATCCAAACCTTGAAGGGGAAGCCACCGCAATGTATATTTCCAGGCTAATCAAACCCCTGGGCGTACGGGTCACCCGCCTGGCCCGAGGTCTGCCAACCGGCGGCGATCTCGAATACGCCGATGAAATGACCCTGAGCAACGCCCTCGCGGGCCGGCTGGAAATGTAAACCGGTCAGGCTTCGCTGCACTCCAAACATGTGAATCGAGATGGATAAACTGAGCGGCAAGCCGCAAGCCGGTGGCTCGCAGACGAACGCCAACCCCGACAAACTGAAAACCCTGAAACTGGCCTGGCAAGAGAACTCTCTCGGGCCGGTGGTGAGGCGGTTCCCCGAGCGCAAAGAACGGTTCACGACGAGCAGCCCCTCCATCGTCATCGAGCCTCTGTACACGCCCTCCGAAAGGAGTTCGAACGGCGAAACCGCCGACGAGTATCTGCGAAAACTCGGCTTCCCTGGCGAATACCCGTTCACGCGCGGCGTGCAGCCCAACATGTATCGCGGCCGCCTCTGGACAATGCGCCAGTACGCGGGATTCGGCTCGGCAGCGGAGAGCAACCGGCGTTACCACTACCTGATCGATCAGGGGCAGACAGGCCTGTCGGTCGCCTTCGACCTCCCCACCCAAATCGGTTATGACGCTGACCACGATCTTTCCCAAGGCGAAGTGGGAAAGGTCGGCGTTTCCATTAGCAGCCTGCAGAATATGCGCACGCTTCTCCGTGATATTCCGCTGGACAAAGTCAGCGTCAGCATGACCATCAACGCGCCGGCCGCGATCCTATTGGCCATGGTCATTGCCGTCGCCAAGGAGCAGGGCGTGCCGCCGGCGAGCCTCCGGGGCACCGTGCAGAATGACATTCTGAAGGAGTATATCGCCCGCGGTACCTACATCTTCCCGCCTGCGTCTTCAATGCGTCTGATGACCGACCTGTTTCTCTATTGCGCCCAGCACCTGCCCAAGTGGAATACGATTTCGGTCAGCGGCTATCACATTCGCGAAGCCGGCAGCAGCGCCGTCCAGGAAGTGGCTTTCACGCTCGCAAACGCCGTCGAATACGTGCAACAGGCGATCAACGTAGGGCTTGACGTGGACCTCTTTGCCTCCCAGATCAGCTTCTTCTTCAATGCCCACAATGATTTCCTGGAAGAAGTAGCAAAGTTTCGCGCCGCCCGCCGCCTGTGGGCGAAGCTGATGCGAAAACGTTTTGGCGCGACCAACCCCAAGAGCTGGCGGCTTCGCTTTCATACGCAGACAGGGGGCAGTACACTGACTACCCAACAACCCGAAAACAACATAGTGCGCGTTACGGTTCAAGCCCTGGCCGCCATACTTGGCGGCACGCAGAGTCTGCACACCAATTCCAAAGACGAGGCACTTGCGTTACCCACCGAAAAGGCCGTCGAAATCGCGCTGCGCACGCAACAGATTCTTGCCGGTGAAAGCGGCGTGGGCGACGTCGTTGACCCGCTTGGAGGCAGTTACTACATTGAATGGCTGACCGATGAAATCGAGAGCCGGGCCTGCGAGTATATCGAACGCATCGACGAGCTGGGCGGCGCCATGCAGGCCGTTGCAGACGGTTTCATTCAACGCGAGATTCAGGAGTCGGCATACGCCTCCCTGCGCGCCGTCGAGAGTGGGGCCCAGACCGTAGTCGGCGTCAACCGCTACCAGGGCGGTGCGGCGCTCCCCGAAGAGACTTTGCGCGTCGACGAGGTCGTGCAAAATGAACAGATCGCCGCGCTGACGGCTCTGCGCGCCGGCCGTGACCAGAACAAAGTCTCCGCCATACTTCAGCGCATTGAGCAGTCCGCGCGCAAGGCCGGCGAACCGCTCATGCCGCTCTTTGTCGAAGCGGTCGAAAGCGATGTAACAATCGGTGAAATCTGCGATGCCCTCAGGGCTGTATTCGGCGAATACCAGCCGTCGAGTTGGGTCTGATGCAGAAGCAACCGAATAGCGCCTACTGCTTCGTCTGCGGCCTCGAAAACGTAGCCGGTGTGAAAGTGCGATTCTATGAAACTGTTTCCGACGACGGCGTCTCCGAAGTCCTCGCCCGCTTTTTTGGTCGGGCGTGCCACCAGGGCTACCCTGGACGCATGCACGGCGGCGTACTCACCGGCGTCCTGGACGAGACCATAGCCCGTGCGATCAACTACGGTGAAGGCGTGCACGTGGAGAGATGGGGCATTACCGCGGAGCTGAATACACGGTTCCTGCATCCTGTCCCGCTCGAAACGGAGGTCAGCGCCCGGGGCCGCGTTCTCACCCGGAATCGACGCATATTTACCGGCAGCGGCGAAATCCATTTGCCCGACGGCGCCGTCGCGGTTCGCGCGGAAGGCAAATTCCTCATACAGCCGCTCAGCGCCATTTCCGGGCAAAACGTGGAACTGCCCGGCTGGAAAGTGTACCAGGACAAGGAGTCCCAAGCCGCCTGCTGTTGACGGTATCGCCGCCAGGAGATTCCGGAACTCCTCTCAAAGTTAAGACCATCCGAATCTGCTTTGTCCTTTTGTAAACGCTTCTCCTTCTGGCAAAAGTCTTTAGAATGATTGTATTGTTTTCATTTGCTGGTCTTCCGCTATCGACCGCAGGACGGAAGAAAGGCAGGACGAGAAAGTTTCGCCGGTAACCTTGTAATCGTGATTAAGGCAGTCGAAAGGACTGGTTTCGTTGACATTTGATTGATTCTGACACAATGGCGACAATAGCAGGATGTCTACAACTAAGATTTCCGACTGTCAGTGGCAGAAACTTTACGCGTTTTTGCAAGGACACGCTCGTGCCTACGCAGGGCAAGAGCAAGCGTGTCGTCGTTTCATTGAGGCAGTTCACTGGATTCTGCGCACGGGCGCCCAGTGGCGTGAACTGCCAGACAGGTATGGCAAGTGGAACAGCGTTTTCAAGCGCTACGCACGCTGGGAAGAGCACGGAGTTTGGGCCGACATGTTCAAACAGTTCGCCCAGGACCCAAAGATGGCAGCGGTGATGCCCGATAGTACAGTTGTGCGCGCCCATATGTGCGCCGCGGGCGGGTCAAAAAAGGGGGCCCGCAGCAGGAACAGTGCCTAGGTCGAAGCCGGGGCGGATTCAGCAGCAAGAACCATCTCCTCGTCGAAGCCCTGGGCTGTCGCCTCAAGTTCATCTTGACCGGGGGTGAGCGCCATGATATGACCCAAGCTGAATCGCTGCTCCCCCCTTTCGATTTTGACGCCGTTATTGCCGACAAAGGCTACGATTCTGACCCGTTGCGAGAGCTGCTCGCAGCCCAACAGATAGAGGTGGTCATCCCTTTCCGCAGCTATCGCAAACAACCACGGGACTATGACCGCATCCGCTACCGAGAACGCAACATCGTCGAACGTTTCATCAACAGAATCAAGTGGTGTCGCGCATTTTCACTCGCTATGACAAACTCGCACGTCGTTTCATCGCTTTCTTGCACTTTGCTTCTACTCTGAGCTGGCTCAAACAAAATGTCAACGAGCCCTAGAGTGCAACTAGCCAACGCCCAGATCGACCACGTCGGCATCGTCGTCCAGGACCTCGACAAGGCCCTTGCCACCTACTGCGGCATCCTTGGCTTCCGCCTCCTCGAGCGGCTCGACGCGCCCGACCACGGAGTCGAAATAGCGTTTCTCGCATCCGGCAACAGCACCATTGAGCTCCTGTCTCCCACTAATAGAGAGAGCGGCACCGCCCGCTTCCTGGCCCGCCGGGGAGAAGGCAGCCACCACGTCTGCTTCGCCGTGCCCGACATAACGCGCACTCTGGAAGAGCTACGCGCCAGCGGCGTCCGCCTGATCGACGAGAAACCCCGTCAGGGTGTCCACGGCCTTGTCGCCTTTGTCCATCCTCAGGCCGCTCACGGCGTAATGATCGAACTGCTGCAGAGGGACCCGGCCCACCGGCTCGAATGACTCCACCCCGATTCGGCCAACCTCCAACAGTTGGCACGCAGCTCTCACACTGGAACGACGTCATCGACGGCCACCTCGCGGCCAGCCGCCCCGAGGAGGCCGTCCCGTTGATTCGCGTTATCCTCAAGGCCCTGCCGCGCCACCTGCCCACCTATTTCCGCCATCTCCAGGTCATCTGGCTCTTGCGCCGCTGGCGCGAAGGCAGAGAGTGGGCGCTGCGCCTGCTTGGGGCCGACCCAGGCAGCGAGCTGGCCTGGTCAGTGCTGGCCAGGGGCGCCGAAGCCGAGGGAAACCTGACGAGGGCACAGCGCTACTGGACCCTGGCTCTCGAAAACGCGCCCTACAATCGCCCAATCCGCCAGGGGTTGTCTCGCACGCTTCTACGCCAGAAGCGCCCCCTCATGCTGACGCGACCTGCCCTGGCGACCCTTTACCGGATGGGCGGACGCTGGAACAGAGCCATTCGTGTCTACACAGAGCTGACCGAGGAGGAGCCGGGCAGACTCGACTACCAGAGCAGTCTCCTTGAAGCCTCCTGGCACCATGGCCGGAACGAGGAGGCCCTTCACCTGGCCCGTCTCCTGGTCTCGCTCAATCCCAACCTGCTTCTCGGCTGGATCGTATCGGCCCGTATCGGCGACGAAGACGACAGGGCCCTGGCCAGGGCGCCCCTGGAAGCAATGGATCCCGACGGCGAATACTCCATCACACGCTTTTCCGACAAAAACGTCTTCGCCTTCCCGACCGACATCTCCGTCTCGCCCGAAGATGCGGCCCTGCTGAAGGCCGCCCGAACCTCCCTATGACCTCCTGCGGGACAGAGCCGGGCCCGGTCGACATCCACCTGTGCCGCATCATCATTTTTTGTTTATTCGCCTGGTCTGCGGTAGGCTGCTGCAGAGACGGAACGGCCGGGGCCGTCACCTTTGAGCAGGTCGGGAGCGAGCGCAGAACGATTTCAGCCTGACCCATCCCCCGGATTTCCCGGCGCAGCAAAGGAGTGATCTGTGCTAAGTCAGCAACAATTGAAACAAGCTCTGCTGGATTCATTGCAGAGCGATGAGGACATCGCGGTCATTCAATCGCCTGCCATAGGAGAAACCGAGCGGCAGAACGAACTGCTCATGTTTATAAAACCGGAGCTCCTGGCAATTGAGGACCGGGCCTGCCTCGGCAATGCCATAGAACTGATCTGGGCCAAACTCTCCGAGTTCGACGCCTCCGTAGCAGGTACTGTCCTGGTCGGCGGCCCGGCACTCGAACGAAAAGAGAGCATGGACCGCCACTATGGCGCGATCAACGTCCTGTCCAAGACCGCGTCAGACGGCCTGGACGCATCCGATCAGCGCAGCGTCTACGACGCCCTCTCCGTCTCTTCCGCCCACTACCCACTTTTCGGCGGACACGAATTCTTGAACGCCCATCCCTCATTCACCCCCGCCAGTTTGGACAGCCTCTGGTTTACAAAGAAAGCGCACAAGATCCGCTCAGGGTTCTACGTCCAGGCATATGAGGAAGCAGGGGAGAAGTTCATTCTCGTCAACGGTTTCCACCCCGCCCAGCTGGCCCACTTCACTGAACCGTCCCACCGCATCGCCCTAATGCTCCTCCATTCCGATACGGGATGGGCAGAACTGCGCGACCAGATGATCGGATATACCTTCCCGGAACGCGCCGTATCCGGCTCCATTCGCGGCGAGCTGCACGCCAGGCCGGCCCACTACGGTTTCGACGAAGTGACAATTGCGAACAACGGCGTCCATCTTTCGGCCGGCCCTTTTGAGGCCATGTTTGAGGTAGGCAACTTTTTCGGCAGCCTGGTCGGGTCGGACATCTCCTCCACAAGGCCCCGTATCGTCAAGACGATGCAGAACGCAGGGATTTCGACCGGCGATGCCTACAGGGCAATGGAGAATCCTGACATCAACGGCGGCGACGGCGCAATAACCGATCTTTTCGACGCCACCGAACACATGGATACCGAGGCCGCAGTCGCACTCTACCGGTCCAACGTCGCGAACTGAACGCGCGCACTGCCTGTCATTCCAGTGGCGCCGACCATACCGGATTCCCGCGCAACGCCCACTACAGGATTTTCAGAACGACGTGGGCGTCGCTCCACAGTCCTTCCAGGTCGTATCGGCTGCGCGTCTCCTCTGTAAACAGATGCAGAATGACATCGCCATAATCGGCCAGGAGCCACCCTCCGCCTTCCTGCCTGAGATCGTGGACATTCAGAGGCCGCATCTTCTGTTCGATCTGGAGTTGCTCCCATAGATCATCGCGAATCGCATTTGCCTGCCGTTCATTGTCCACACTGCCCAGAACAAAGTAGGTAGTAATGCTGGTCTGATCGCTTACGTCGAGTAAGACAATGTCCGCCGCCTGCTTTTCTTCAATGATTTCGACGATTTTCCGCGCCAGTTCGTTGCTGTTCAGTTGAACCCCCCCTGTCAGTACTTCCCACCGAGTCAGTCTTTCAGTATATCATAGAAGAAGGTATCTCTGGCGCGGGGCATTGGCCGGGGTGCAGCCCAAAGTCGGGGCGAGATTCAGGCTACCTATGGGGAGTTATGCCGGGACCCACAGCCCGCTATACTCTGGAGAACCCTAATTCGAACTGAACCCTTCGGCTCCGGTGTGCATCCCAATGTTAGGGCGAACTTTCGTTGACCTCCGGCAGCGCAAGCGCCGCCTCAAACCGATGCCGTTGCGGTGAACACTGGCCCCTGTCGTGCCCACCCCAAATCCGGGATGCACGCCCCACTTCTCTTCCTTGCTTACGCACCGCCAACCGCATATAATGGGGCAGAGTTGTCTGAGGGCGCACCCAGGTAGTTCGCTTGACATTCCTGCGTCTTCAGGTAGTAAGCGCTCTCTTCTCTGAATAGACATTCGGGTCGACCTGCCTACTTGGCAAAGCCCTTCCAGTCGGCCCAGGCATTTTGGTGAGATATTTCTCACGTAAGCAAAGGAGAATCCGAATGAAAGCATCCCGCCTTGTGAAGTTACTCGTTCTATTGACAGCGCTTGCGCTGCTGCTCGCTGCCTGTCCGGCGCCAATGCCCGCGGCCGATTCGGGTTCCGGCGCCGCCGATACCGCCGATGGCATGGCGGGTGAGTTCAAGGTTGGCCTGGTAACCGACGTCGGGCGCGTGAACGACCGCAGCTTCAACCAGTCCGCCTGGGAAGGCGTTGTCGCAGCCGCCGAGGCGCTTGGTTTGGCCGAAGATGACATCAAGTACATTGAAACGCAAGATGCCAAGGACTACGCCGATAATATGCAGCAGTTTATCGACGCCGGCTATAATGTCATCGTCAGCGTCGGATTCGCGCTGGGCGACGCAACGACCGCCGCAGCCCAGGAAAACCCCGACGTGTTCTTCATCGGCGTCGACCAGTTCCAAGGCGCAGCCATGCCCAATCTGGCCGGCCTGATCTTCAATGAGGACCACTCCGGCTACCTGGCCGGCGTCCTGGCCGGCAGCCTGTCCAAGACCGGAACCATTGCAGCAGTTCTCGGCACCGACCTCGTTCCCCCCGTCGTGGCCTTCAACGAAGGCTACATCGCCGGCGCCAAGTCGGTGAACGCGGACATCAACGTCATCTCCACCTATCATCCCGGCGAAATCTCCCAGGCCTTTGTAGATCCCGAATGGGGCGCCGCCACGGCCAAACAGGCCTTGGACCAGGGCGCGGATGTAATTTTCGGCGCTGGCGGAATCACCGGTAACGGCGCGTTGCAGGAAGTGGCCACCGCTGACGGCGCAGGCGAGGCCGTCTTCTGCATCGGTGTCGACACAGACCAGTGGAATACAGTGCCTGCCGCCCAGCCGTGCCTCGTCTCCAGCGCTATGAAGCTAATCACTCCGGGTGTCGTCGAACTGGTCACCATGGCCAGCGAAGGTGAATTCCCCGGTGGGAACTACTTCGGCGACGCTGACCTGGCTCCCTTCCACGACTTTGACGACATGATCCCGCAAGAGCTGAAGGACCTGCTCGAAGAGACAAAGGCCGGCCTGATCGATGGCTCAATCGACACCGGATACGGGAACTGATACCACCGGCACGTGAATAGGTAATTTGGGTCTTCGTCGAACGCTTTCGCGACGGAATCGACGAGAATCCAACCGGAGCGGGAGGCATCTACGGCGGGGCCTCCCGCTTCCAATATTGAAACGTCGGCGGCGGGACCTCTACCCTCCCCAGATCTGCATTCCCGCCTCCGCAGTAAGCCATATGAATTCTGGAATCCCCTGCCCGGAAAGTACGCCTTCAGACGGAGGCCAGTTGTGGCGACCGCCACTTCGACAGCTGGTTTAACTCGAACTCTGCGCGCGCTTCTCATTCCTTCGCTCGCTCTTTTGGCTGCCCTACTCGCCGGCGCCGTAATCATGATTTTGTCCGGCGACGACCCCATGGCTGCCTATAGCGGGCTGTTCAAGGGCGCATTCGGCGACGGCAAGGGTTGGGCCAGGACAGTTCGCAAAACGATCCCCTTCGTCCTGACGGGACTCTCCGTTGCTCTCGCCTTCAAGGTCAGCCTCTTCAACATCGGCGCCTCAGGTCAGTTCGTAATGGGTTCCGTCTTCGCCGTCGCCGTTGGCATCAACTTCGAGGGACTGCCTGTCTACGTTCATCTACCCTTGGCACTCATCGCCGGCATCGCCGGGGGCCTGCTCTGGGGCGCGATTCCCGGCATCCTCAAAGTCTATACCGGGGCCCACGAAGTTATCGTCACCATCATGCTCAACTACGTCGCCTCCCTCTTCGGCGGCTGGACAGTCTACGCCGGCGGCACCCAGGGCCAGACCCCCGGCCCTCTTTGGGACCGCACCGCCGGGGCCATCTCCGAGACGCCCGACGTACTGCACTCCGCACAGATTCCCTGGCTGTTCGGGCCCCCATACCGCGTCCACTACGGCGTATTCCTCGCCCTGGCCGCCGCAATACTCGTCTGGTGGCTGATCTTCAAAACGCCCCTCGGATTTGAAATGCGGACCGTCGGCCACAATATGCGGGCGGCGCGCTATGCCGGCATTCGCGTCAACTTCACCATCATCCTGACGATGGCGCTGGCCGGCGGTCTGGCCGGTCTTGCGGGCGCAATCGAAACCCTGGGTCTGAACCACAAGTTCGCGCCGGAGTTCGGCGGAGCCGTCGGCTTTGACGGCATTACCGTGGCCCTCCTCGGGCAGACCCACCCCATCGGCGTGCTTCTGGCCGCGTTCATGTTCGGCGCCCTGGACGGCGGCGCAGCTACAATGCAGTTCGAGTCCGGCGTCCCCGCCGACATTATTCAGATCATTCAGGCGCTCGTGCTCGCCTTTGTCGCCGCGCCTCTGATCATCCGCCTGATCTTCCGACTGCGCCAGCAGACGGATCAGGACGCGGGCTCGGCGGTCAGTACAAGCTGGGGTGGCGCGTGAGCAAGAACGCGCCCGTTTCGGCATTCAATCACCTGCGCAGACGCTACGGCAATACCATGATCGTGGCGCTGGCGCTGGTCGTCATGGCGATCCTTGTGAATGTGACGCCGCTGAAAGAGCAGACTTGGCTGCGAGTTCTGTTCGGTATCAGCGCGCTCAACTTTACACTGCGGTGGACTGTGCCGCTTGTGCTGGGCGCGCTCAGCGGTATCCTGTGCGAACGATCCGGCATCATCAACATTGGCATCGAGGGCATGATGCTGGCCGGCGCCTTCGCCGGTTTCGTCGCCAAGACAAGCACCAATCACTGGCCGCTGGCCGCCAGTCTCATCTTCAGCGTCGCCGCCGCCGTGGCAGTCGGAGGCCTCATGGGAGCTGTCCACGCGCTCTTCTCAATCCGATTTCGCATGGACCAGATCATCTCCGGCACCGTCATAATCATTCTGGCATTGGGGACCTCCTCCTATCTCTACAACCGGGACGCGATCGCCGAAGATAAGTTTTCCTCGATTCCTATACCCGGACTGGCCCAGATTCCCGTGATTGGACCGGTACTTTTCGACAATCCTCCCATCACCTACCTTGCCCTGATCATGGTCGCGGTCGTGCACCTCGGTCTCTTCTATACACGCTGGGGGCTGCGGACGCGCGCCGTCGGCGAACATCCCCGCGCCGCCGACACCGTCGGCATCAATGTCAACCGCTACCGCTACGTAAACACGTCGCTGGGAGGCATGCTGGCCGGGCTGGCCGGCGCGTTCCTGGTTCTGGAAGCAGTCGGTCAGTTCCAGGAGGGCATGACCGCAGGACGCGGCTTCATTTCTCTGGCCGCAATGATCTTTGGCAATTGGAACCCTATCGGCGCGCTCGGCGCGGCGACCCTGTTTGGCTACACCCAGGCCCTCCAGAACGAACTGCTGCTCGCCGGCGTCACCCAAGTACCCCGCCAGTTCATTTCGATGCTGCCCTACGTTGTCACCATCGTCGCCGTTTCCGGCCTCGTCGGTCGCGTGCGGCCCCCGGCCGCCGAGGGCAAAGTCTACGAAACGGAGGGCAGCGCATGACAGCGGCCCAACCTGCCCAGGCCCAGAAACTAGGCGCCGGCCCGCCCAAACTTGAAGCCTTGGGCATTACCAAGCTCTTTCCCGGAGTCGTCGCCAACAAAGACATCGATCTGGCTCTGCACGAAGGCGAAATCCTTGCCCTGCTGGGCGAGAACGGCGCCGGCAAATCGACCCTCATGAATATCATCTACGGGCTCTACCAACCTACCGAGGGTCAGATTCGAGTCGACGGCAGCCCGGTGGAGATGCACTCCCCCCGCGATGCCATCGACCTCGGCATCGGCATGGTCCATCAGCATTTCCAGCTCGTGCCTGTCATGAGCGTCGTCGACAACATCATGCTGGGCAGTGAAAGCGTCGACCGCGGCCTGCTGGACCGCCAGAGCGTCTCCGCCCAGATTCAGGAGCTGTCCGAACGCTACAACATGGCCGTGGACCCCAACTCCATCATCGAAGATCTGCCTGTCGGTGTTCAGCAGCGAGTCGAAATCCTCAAAGCCCTTTACAGAAATGCTGAAATCCTGATTCTGGATGAGCCAACATCGGTTCTCACGCCGCAGGAGATTGAGGGCCTCTTTGAAGTAATGGAGCTTCTGCGCAGCCAGGGAAAGTCGATCATTTTCATCACCCACAAACTCAAGGAAGTTTTGCGTATCGCCGATCGCATAACTGTCCTGCGCCGCGGCGAAATGGTGGGCGAAGCCGATCCTGCCACCACTTCGCAGGAGAATCTTGCGGCTCTTATGGTAGGGCGTAAGGTTACGCTGGAGGTGGAAAAGGAGCCCGCAAAAGCGGAAGACGTGCTCCTGCAATTGCGGGACATCGAGGCCTCTACCGACCTTGGAGAGCCCGCCCTGCGCGGCGTCTCACTGGATGTGCGCGCCGGCGAGATCATGGGCATCGCGGGCGTACAGGGCAACGGGCAGACCGAACTCGTGGAGGTTGTCACGGGCCTGCGTCCGGCCACCCACGGGTCAGTTCTGATTAGCGGTGTGGACATGACAAACGCTTCGCCCCGGCGCATCACGGAGGAGGGCGCCATCTGCCATGTGCCGGAAGACCGCCACATGTACGGCATGGTGGACGCCTATTCGGTCGCGGACAATCTCGTTCTAAGCTCCTACTACAAGAAGCCCTTTTCAACCGGCCTCACGATGAACGAACAGGCGATCGCGCAGCATGCCGAGGAGCTGGTTGCCCGTTTCGATGTGCGCACGCCTTCCGTCAGGACTTCCGGAGCGAGTCTTTCCGGCGGCAATCAGCAGAAGATGGTAGTCGCCCGCGAGTTCGGCCGCCCTATTCGCCTGCTCGTGGCTGCACAGCCAACGCGCGGGATCGACGTCGGCTCGATCGAATTTATCCACAGCCAGATCGTTGCCAAACGGGACGAGGGCATCGCCGTGCTGCTGGTAAGCTACGAGCTGGACGAGATCATGGCTCTCTCCGACCGCATCGCTGTCATGTTCCACGGCCGCATCAGCGCAGTCCTCCCCCGCAGCCAAGCGACCCGCGAGAGAATCGGCCTCCTTATGGCTGGTGTCAGTGTGGATGAAGAGTCGCAAAACTGATCACCGTCTACGCGCTTCAGTCAGCGCCTCGACCGCGGAGCAGAAGTCGGTGACCGCAACTGCGCGAAGCAAGGAAAAGAGCAGAAGGACCGAATGACAGATCCCGCGCTGGACCAGCCGCAACTTGAAGAGTACGACGACATAGACGGCGAGGTCAGGTATCCTCACACCAACGGCGAACTCCACTTTGTCGCCGACAGGGACAGTGATCTATACGATCTGTGCTGGCACTGGCACAGGCGCGCCTATGCCCGTTCCATTCGCATCCGCATTGACGCGCCGATCTACACTTCCAGCGGAATCAGCAGCGAGCAGCTGGATGATGTACTGCCTCTCGCCGTTCAACTCTATCCCGGCTACCAGGAGACGATCTACGGCGTCGAAGGCGTGATTGTCAGCAAACGCATTTTCGCACCGCTCGACAGCTACTACGATCGCTCTCTGTTGTGGATGATGGAGGCCCAGGCCGAAGGGGATCGCCTGATCCAGATTCGCGTCGAAATCGACTGGGGCGAACCCCTCGAACAGCGCATGGTCGACGGGCTCTTGGTCGCGCAGAAAGACCCCGGCGAAGCCAAAGGGGCTCACGGCCAGCGAAACGCCGAGAGCACGCGCGTCTTCGGCGCTGCAGAAGGCCGCCCGGACCTGGTCGAGTTTCCCACCGAATCGCAGGCGCACCTGGTCTATCATGTGCTCGTGGCCGGCCAGGTAGATCTACCCCTGATCCTGGCGTTGAGCGACGTCGGCGAACAGGTAGCCTGGAACGGGTTCCTCGTCCAGCGGGACATTTCACGCGCCTTCAAGCGCAGCCGAAACAGCTGGCACGACATCACGCACCGCGGCAGGCTGTGGTCCCCGGACGCCGCCGCCAACCAAACTGTTCAGCAAACCAAGATTGGCGCTGTGCAGAGACTGGCCCGTTTCCGCTCCGGCTACGCGCCCGCCGACCGCTCGATTGAAGCCGTTCCCGGCCTGGTCGATCTGTTAGACACTTTCGCGCCAGTTCACAGCCGCGCCATGCTGGACACTCTGCGCCGGGTCGCGGAACGTACCGGCGGCACACTCCCCCGTCAGCTGCCTGTTCTCCCACGCGGGCCGGTCGACGCGCCGGCAGACGGCATCCCCTTCGCCGCGGCTGCCTACCTGGAGACCCTTCACACGCACCTGCAGCGCCTCCCCGATCGGGAATGGCTGGCTACGCACCAGCAAGCGCTGACGTCCACCGCCAACGAACTGTGTGCATTTTCCCAGGCACCTACAGGCTCAACCGCCCCTGAGAATTCGGCCACATGCGCAACGGATGCAGCCTGCCGCGCGCTGACCGCTGCCTCTGCCCTGGCCAGCCAGCTGAATCAGACCGAAGACGCCGCCAGGTGGGCCGGCGCGGCTGCACAGTCAGGCAACAATGTGCAGGCGTCAGTTTCCAAGCTGCCCTCGACCGCCGATTCATCCATCTGGAACCTAATCGGCATCACAACGGAGGAAGGCGAGCTGACCATTCACCGGGCGTGGCCTTCCCACTGGGACTGGTGGGCGCTTATCCAACTCCCTTTCAGGGCACAGGGGGAGGACGACACAGTCAGCCTCCTCTGGGACGGCGAAACGCTGCACTCGACCCGCCCGGTCACCTTCGCCGGCCCAGTCGCAGTTCAGAATCAGGTCCATGCGTACGGCTCGGATGAACACAGCTTTGACCTGCGCTTCCGCCTGGGAAGCGAACTGTTTATTCCCACCTTCCTTTCCGAACACTAGTCTGACAGGCGATTCGATCTGAGCTTTGCAAAGGGAATGAACGCCGGGAAAGGAAGAGTGCGCCGGCGACCGCCGGTCTTCTTCACTGATCAAAGATTAACAGCATGACGACCGCTTTCGTCTACGACCCCTTTGAACGAAATCATAGCTTCCCAGGTCATCCGGAATGCCTGGAACGCATGCAGAGCACCCTGGCGCTGTTGGAAGCCGACGGCATCCTCGATACCTTGACCCGCCTGCCCCATTCAACCGCCCCTCTAGACCCAATCCTGTCCGTCCACAATGCTGCCTACGTCGAACAGTTGCAGACAATCTGTCAGGACATCGGCGAGCCTGGCTCTGCGGGAACTGACGTAGCTCAGAGTTGGGATCAGACAGCGCTGTGGCTCGACCCGGATACGTACGTTCTCCGCGCAAGTTGGGAAGCAGCCCTTCGCTCCGTGGGTGGCCTGTTGCAACTTACCGACGCCGTGATGACAGGGGCAGCCGCCAACGGCTTCGCCATGGTGCGGCCGCCGGGCCACCATGCCCGGCCCCGCGGCGCCAAAGGCTTCTGCCTGTTCGGCAATGTCGCCGTCGCCGCACGTCATGCGCAGCAGAAGCACAGCGCCGAACGAGTCCTGATCGTCGACTTCGACGTACATCACGGCAACGGCACCGAGGAGATGTTCTTCGACGATCCAACCGTTCTATTTATCAGCATCCACCAGTACCCGCACTACCCCTTCAGCGGCAGCATCGACGACGTCGGGTACGGCCCCGGTGAAGGCTTCAACGTAAACGTGCCTTTTCCTTCAGGGGTCGGCGATGCCGGCTATCTTTCAACTCTCCAACAGCTGGTGTCACCGCTCGCACAAGAATTCAGGCCGGACGTCGTCTTCCTTTCCGCCGGCTTCGACGGCCACTGGATGGACCCGCTCAGCGGCCATCGAGTGAGCGTTGACGGCTACGCGTCGATGGTGGCGGAGTTGATGGCCCTTGCAGAAGCGCTCTGTGGAGGCAGGCTGATCTGCACGCTGGAGGGCGGTTACGATCTGGATGCCTTGCCCCATTGCATACTCTCGACGCTGCGCGTACTCAGTCGCAGTCCGGCTGGCCCCAGCGATCCATTTGGCGCTGTCGAAGGCAACCCGCAAGCCGCGGAAAAGGTAGTTTCAGCGGTCAGGCGACGCCTGGGAATTCGCTGAAACGTGCCAAATTCGGTAGACTGGCAAACTGTGGATCTATTGAGGTCCGCCTCAATGGAGGTCAAGTCCGCTTACCGCTTGACCCGAATCCAATTGCGAACCACCGCCGAATAAACGATCTGGGGAGCCAGTTGCCCTCAACAGGTCACTCGTACAGCAAGAGGAAAAATGCACACAATTATCCTGCAGACCAAGGCGCGACAGTCATCCACCGGCAAAACCTGGCGAATCGAAGTTCTCGGCGACAGCCTTATCAAAGAGGATGTCAAAGTCTCAATCGGCGAACTCGAGTATCACCCTGCCAAAGCCGAGCGCCGGTCACTGATCGATATTCTGACGATAATCGAACGCCACAACTTTCGCATCTGCCACGTCGAGCACGAACCCAATGACGACGGGCTGGAGGAGTGGATGTTCATTTTGCAGGGTTGAGCCCTGCCGCGAACCCCTTCGCAGCAGAGGGGGAGCTGCTGCCGGTCAGCGGGCAAGCGAACAGGTATCGCAGCACCGCTCGCAGCACTGAACGCGTAGAAGCCTGCAAACCGACGCACTGTCCGTCTGGGAAGCCAGTCCCGCCACTGGAGAGTCGTGACAAAACTGCCGCAGATCTTCGCCCACCGCGGCGCCAATGCCGTCGCGCCGGAGAATACACTTCCAGCGTTTGAAAAGGCGCTTGAGTTGGGCGTCGACGGCATCGAACTCGATGTGCAGGCCACTGCCGACGGCGCACTGGTCGTCCTGCACGACTTCAGGCTCGAACGCACAACCACCGGCGCCGGCCCCCTTCGCACACACACGCTGGCCCAGCTTGCCTCAGTCGATGCCGGAATCCGCTTTGACGATGCGTTTTCGTGCACACCGATTCCTACCTTGGAGCAGGTTTTCGATCTGGTGGAAGATCGCTGCATTGTCAATGTAGAGATCAAGAACATGGACTGGAACGGAGGCCGCGAAGCAGAACCCTTGGCTCGCTTGATTAAACGGCGAGGGCTCAAAGAGCAGGTTATCGTCTCCAGCTTCAATCCCATGTCTCTCCGCAAAATGCGGCAGCTGGATCCCTCAATAGCCCTCGGACTGCTTTACTTCAGCAAGCCGCCGCGCCAAGGCGGGGAAACGGGAAGTCTGATGCAGAAAGTCCGCAACCTCCCGCTCAGACATCTCATTCTCCATCTTGCGCGACCAATGCTTGGCCGGGGAATCGCACCGAATGCCCTCCATCCTCACTTCGCCTCAATCGACGCCCAATTGGTCGCAAATGCCCGCAGTAATGGCCAGCTCGTAAACGCCTGGACCGTCAATAACGCGGCAGAGGCTCGGAGGCTGGCCGGCCTGGGGGTGGACGCAATCATCACGGATCTGCCCGACGTGGTCCGCCGTGAGCTGTCGCCGGCCGGAACAGCGCAGCTCCCTCCCGCCGCCTGACCGCATGACAACTTCCACGGCAAGCGCCCCGGGAAAGGCCATTCTCTTCGGCGAACACGCCGTCGTCTACGGAAGGGCGGCCATCGCCGTTCCCGTGGCGAAAGTGAAAGCAACCGCCACAATCACGGACGCGCCCGCTGGATCGGGCTGCACGATCGCAGCGCCCGACATCGGCGCCCTCGTTCAGCTTGCAACGCCACAAGAAGACCCTCTGGCTCTCGCCGTCCGCCTGGCAATCGAAGAGGCCGGTATCTCAGAAGAACTGGATTGGCGGATCACAGTACGCAGCGACATTCCCATTGCCGGCGGGATGGGCAGTGGCGCAGCCGTTAGTGCCGCCCTCGTGAAAGCCGTCTTCACCCACTGCAAGCTTCCCGCCCACCGCCAGCCAGATGCCGGGACCGTCAACCGGATCGTCTACGCCGTTGAGAAACTGCACCATGCCAACCCAAGCGGCATCGACAATACCGTCGTCGTATACCGGCAGCCCGTCCGGTTTGTGCGGGGTCGTCCTCCGCAGCGATTCGAGATCGCCCGCCCATTTCACCTGGTCATCGCCGACACCGGAATCGCCAGTTCGACCGCCGCAGTTGTATCTGACGTACGCCGCGCCTGGGAACGGGACAAGGAGCGTTACGAAGCGATTTTCGACGGCATAGGCAAAATAGCCGAAACCGCGCGGCAGGCCATCGAATCGGGCAATGTCGACGCGCTGGGACCACTAATGCAGGAGAATCATCGTCTCCTTCGAAAGCTGGACGTTAGCTCTGGGGAACTTGATCGGCTGATCGCGATCGCGGAAGAGGCAGGGGCGGCCGGCGCCAAGCTCAGCGGCGCAGGCCGCGGCGGCAACCTGATTGCCTTTGTGGAGAGGAAAAAGATTGAGACTGTTCAGGAAGCGCTTCTGGCAGGCGGCGCTGCTGGGATCCTGGTTACGCAAATAGGCGCGCAACCGTAACCGTCTCAGTCTCGAAGCCGCCAGCTGTCCCGCAGGTAAGCGAGCCGCCCGCCAACCACCGTGGCAACAACCTGCGCCTCCCCGTCCAGCAACGTCAGATCGGCGCGGGCGCCTTTCCGAATCCGCCCCACCTCTCTGTCGATACCCATCGCCTGGGCCTGGGAGAGACTGGTCGTCGGCCACGCCTGCACAAGCGGCCAGCCCGTGGCTGACATGAAGTTTCTCAGCGCCGCATCCAGTGTCAATACCGATCCGGCGAGGGTCCCGTCTTCCAGCCTGCAGGCCCCCTCCTTGACGATGACCGGCAGCCGGCCCATTTCATACCGGCCTTCCGGCATGCCCGCGGCCCCAATGGCGTCGCTGATCAGAAGCGTCCGCGTCGGCCCCTTGCAGCGCCCAAGTATTCGCATAGCCGCCGGATGGACGTGGATCCCGTCCGCGATCAGCTGAGCTTGAATTCTGTCGTCGCTTAATGTCGCGCCCAGCGCGCCCGGCCGGCGGTGGTGGAGGCCGGTCATTGCATTGTACGTATGCGTGGCCTGCGAAACCCCTGCGTCAATGGCCGCTGAAGCCTCTTCGAATGTCGCGGCCGTGTGCCCCAGTACAACCCGCACACCGGCCCCAAGCGCCATCTCGATCAGGGCGTCTGCACCCGGCTCTTCCGGCGCCAGCGTGATCATTCGCACGGGACCCGCGGCCAGCAGCTCTTCAAACTCCTCAAGGGAAGCGGGCCGTATGAAGGCCGGGTTCTGCGCGCCGGGAAATTCCGGGCTGAGGAACGGCCCCTCCAGGTGAATACCGAGCACGCGCGCGCCTGCGGGCCCGTTCTCACCGTTTTCCGACAGTGACGCTTCTATATGCCGGGCCGCGTTTTCGACCGCTGCCAGCGTAGCCGGTCGCGACGCCGTAACCGTGGTCGCGTAGAATCCGGTAATGCCGTGCCGGACCAGGAAACGGCTCATCTTTTCCAGGCTCTCGGGCGAAGCGTCCATTACATCGCCGCCGGCGCTGCCGTGAATGTGAACGTCAATGAAACCGGGCAGCAGCGTGCAGCCGCTTGCGTCCAGAAATGGCGCGTCCAAACGTTCTCTCTCGCTCTGCCAGCTGCCGATCAGTCCATCCCGGCAGGTGAGAGCGAAACTGGGACTGGGAGGCGCCGTTACCGCTCCGAATACGGTCCGAGCGGTCAGGCCGGCAAGGCCGCCTATCGACGGTGACTCGAACGCCTCCCGGTCGGCCCCGATGTCCCTGATCTTCACAACGTCTCACCCCTTACCGTTTGCGCCTGCGCCCAACTTCCAGTAGAGCACCCCCAGCGGTGGCAACTCCATCAACGTAGACCAGGAGGCGCCCTGCCAGGGAATCTCTTCGGCCTGCAGGGGGAAAGGGTTGTCTACGCCGCTGCCGCCGTAAATCTTCCAGTCACTGTTCAAGAGCTGGTGGTAGGCTCCAGGACCCGGCAGGCCGACGCGATAACCGTGCCGCGTGACCGGTGTAAAGTTGCAGACGACGACGATACAGTTCTCACCCTCCGCGTCGCTGCGCACGAAACTGGTGATCGAATGGTCCACGTCCTGGTAATCGATCCACTGAAATCCCCCCCAGCTTGCGTCCGACTGGTGCAGTGCCTTCTCCCAGCAGTAGAGGCGATTGCTATCTCGCACAAAACGCTGCAATGCGCGATGTTCCTCTCGCTCCAGCAGATGCCAGTCAAGACTGAAGACCTCGGTCCACTCCCGCCACTGGCCGAACTCACCACCCATAAAGAGCAGTTTCTTGCCCGGATGAGCGTTCATGAAGCCGTAAAGGAGCCGCAAGTGGGCGAACTTCTGCCACAGATCGCCCGGCATCTTTTCAAGCATCGACCCCTTCAGATGAACGACCTCGTCGTGGCTCAGCGGGAGGATGAAATTCTCGCTGAATGCGTAGCTGAGGCTGTAGGTGATCAGGTGATGGTTGTAGCGCCTGAACAGGGGGTCCATCTCGAAGAAATTCAGCGTGTCATTCATCCAGCCCATATTCCACTTGTAGTCGAACCCCAGGCCGCCGGCGTCGGCGGGACGTGAGACCAACGGCCAGATGCTGCTCTCCTCCGCGATTGTCAAAACGCCCGGCGCCCGCTCGTGCAACACTTCGTTTGTCTTGCGCAGCAGCGAGATTGCGTCCAGGTTTTCATGGCCGCCGTGCTGGTTGGGAATCCACTCAGCCTCCTCTCTGCTGTAGTCCAGGTAGAGCATCGAAGCTACAGCATCCACGCGCAGCCCGTCAATGTGGTACTCCTCCGCCCAGAAGAGAGCGCTGGCAACGAGGAAGTTGCGAACCTCATTGCGCCCGTAGTCAAAGATCTTCGTGCCCCAGTCGGGATGGTCGCCGCGCCGCGGGTCTTCATATTCATACAACGCTGCACCGTCAAAGTAAGCCAGTCCGTGGGCATCCTTGGGAAAGTGGGCCGGTACCCAGTCCAGAATCACGCCGATCTGATTCTTATGGCAGTGGTCTACGAAATATTTGAAATCGTCCGGTGTCCCGAAGCGGCAGGTCGGCGCGAAATACCCTGTGCTCTGGTAGCCCCAGGAGCCTTCAAAAGGGTGTTCGGTTACCGGCATGAGTTCGATGTGCGTGTAGCCCATCTCCTTCACATAGTCAACCAGTTGGCGCGCCAGTTGCCGGTATCCCAGTACTCGGTTGTCTTCGGGGTTTCGCCGCCAGCTGCTGAGATGAACTTCGTAAATGTTCAGGGGTTGGTCCAGGGCCTGTCTGCAGGAGCGATTTTGGACCCACTCTTCATCGCCCCACGGATAGCTGTCCATGGGCCAGATTCTGGAAGCGGTTCCAGGCGGATACTCCGCATAAAAGCCGTACGGGTCCGACTTGTCGATCCGAAAGTCCACCAGCGGGAGCTGGATGGAGAATTTATATTCGCTGCCGGCCTCCAAACCGGCGCTGGGCGTGCCATTGTGGGATGGCATCGGCGATGAGGGGATGAACAGCTCCCAGATTCCCTCCCGGTGGGCGTCCATCGGGTGGAGAAGCGGATTCCACTCGTTGAAGGGCCCAATAACGCTCACGCCCTGCGCATTTGGCGCCCAGACCGCAAACTGCACGCCGTTGACGCCCTCCACCGTGCGGAAATGGGCGCCGAACTTGCGGTAGCAATAGAGGAAGTTACCCTCTCCAAACAGGAAAGCTTCGTCATCCGTAAACCACGAACCGATCAATGGATTGCGTCCTTCTCTCCCAGTCCTGGGTGTTCCGGCAAGCGGACGGCGTCCAGCTCTTGTGGATGCACTTTCGAGCTTCGTGCGTCTAAGCCGGGCGGCGCCTTCACATCCGTAACTCTTACCGGAGAGACGGGCTCTACTCCTTACAGATTCTTGCAATTCCAGGCAAAAAGCTGGCCTCCACAACCGTTTCCCAGCTCATCCTGCCTGCCAGCGCGCTTCCCTGCCGGCGCAGTTCGGTCTTTTTGCTGCGGCTGCTGGGAAGGCGTTCAAAAATCTGCCTCGCAGTGCTTTCTGAATTTTCCGCCTCGATGCCTCCCCGAATGGCCCCGTCAATGTCCAGCGCATCGCGCGGCGTCCCGGGCGCCTGTCCTTCCGGCAATCCGACATAGTCCGCGACCACCAGTGGGAAAGTCCTGGCGGAAAAAGCGCTGCCGAGGGCGCCGCCGCCAGGCAGGGTGGTTCGACCACCGCCGCGCCCGTTCCGCTCGCCTGCCGCCAATTCGCCTTGCTCGACGAGCTCGCTCGCTGCCTGCTGCACAAAGCCGATCAAACCGCACACACTGCTCACGCAGGAGATGGCGCCGAACTGGACAGGTTCGATCTGCGATATCCCAAAGGGTTCATAGATGCTCTGTCCGAACTCAAGGTCGCTGCCGCGGCGGATGTCGCTGAACGTCATGTCCGCAGGCATACGCCTGCCGCATCGGTCCCGGCTCCAACCGAACTGGTTCACCAAGACGATCTTACTGTTGCTGGCCAAATGATTAAAGGGCTCAACGTCGTCGAAGAAGAACGGCGCCTCCTCTCCAATCAAGTCGCCGTTGTCACCCCGATGGCCCACCGGCCACCCATACAAGGTCTCCCAGCTCTCAACCTGCTCCGGCTGGCGGCCGGCCGGTTCACTGGTGGCAAGCACAAAGTTCACCGCCGTCTTCCCGGATGACGCCAGCAGTCTGTCCAGATGGCTCGCTACCCGCACGTCTCGCCACAGTGCCTTGGACAGCACCATCCGCGCTACGTGCGTAAAGACGTAATCCGGCTTGAATCCAAGTAACTTGCTGCAGTACTCCTGTAACCGGCGCTTGGAGTCCAGGAGGTCCGACACCTTGATCTTCTCCGACCGGATACCGTTGTAGACAAGATCGATCCTGCAGTTGGCGAAAGGCCCGCCCAGGAATCGCAGCTCCTCTCGGACGGTGTCACTGACGGCAAATATGGCATCGCAATGGATCGCCTGGCGCACAATGGCGTGTTTGAAGTAGGAGGACTGCTCGCCAAAAACCGTATCCAGCGGCAAGTGGGATTCGCGTGCGCGCAAGAGCGCGTTGTAGAAGCGCGTATCGTGACCTGCGTGGCTCTCCACCAGCAACCGGGCCGTTGCCACCTCATGAGCATAAAAGACTGTGCGCCATTGCTCCGGCTCATTCAACTGCGCCGCAAACGCGACCGGAAGTCCCAGCCATTCGTGGGCGATGATCACCCGCTCGTGCGGCGCAAGACCCTCGTCAATCCTCAGCGCCTTGAGACCGGCAAAAAGCGGCTGGGCGATCGACATATAGAGGTTGTACTCGAAGTCATGGTTGTAGCGAAAGCTCTCGACTCCGTAGTTTTCCCATAGAAAGTAGCTGAATCTCTCCACGTGCCCCATGTGGGGATTGCTGGCATCGACCAGCAGAATCTCATGCTCCACATCTCCGAAGCGGCGCACCCCGTACAGCAGGCCAACGTGAAAGTCCCGCTCAACCGTACGAAGTGCCTGCTGGACCTCCTCGTCGACATCGTAGAGTATCCCGTGCAGGCTGCTATAGCGGATCTGTACGCCGTTGAGCGGGTCGGTCAGCCGCTCCATCTGCACGGGGTCCCAGCCAAACATCGGCCCGACCAGGACCGTCCTTCTGACCTGCTGGTTATATGATTTTGTACTCAGGATTCCGTCCAGTACCGAACCGATGCCGCCAACTTTCGCGCCAGCTTCATGCGTAGCGTGGACGGCAAGCAGGATGGAATACGTCACAAGGACCTCCAGAAGTGACCGGTTTTCGCCCCCATCATAGCATAGGAAATCGACTGCCTGCGAATAAGACTCCCCCATCCTGCCCCTTCAGTTTCTGACCTCAGACCATTGCAGTTCCACTGCAGTTCAAATTGAGCAAAGGCCCATTCTATGCTAAGGTGGCGACCGGGTCCCCGCCTGCAAGTCGCAAAAGGACAATGGATGGAAGCAGAAAAAGTTGCGCAACTGCAGCAGCAAAGCCGCCGGCTGACCTTGATATGCAGCCTGACGCTCCTGTTCGGTGC
Source organism: Caldilineaceae bacterium (assembly GCA_965208965.1). Lineage (GTDB taxonomy): Bacteria > Chloroflexota > Anaerolineae > Caldilineales > Caldilineaceae > Bin5. The sequence goes on along the minus strand of OZ242384.1, from coordinate 5,016,507 downwards.
GCTTCTGTTGCGATTTGGCGCCCTTAACGCCGATTTCAGCGCCCGCCGTTGGCTCATGATCTCGGCCCTCACAGTGGCCGCAGTATTCTGGTTTCTGCGACGCGTCCTCCACCAGAATCATCCGCCCGGCCAGCAAGAGCTGTACGCCGATCTGGGTCCGGCCAACAGACTCACCATCTACCGGGGAGTAGCCTACGCGTGGATGGCCGGTTTCCTTCTGTTGCCAAGGCCCGGCGGCCTCTTGGATTGGCTGCCTGCTCTCCTCTATATAGGGGCGAGTATAGCCGATGTTTTCGATGGCTATCTGGCTCGTAAATCAGGGAGAGTGACCCGGCTTGGGGAAACGTTGGACATGGAATTCGACGGCTTCGGCGTTCTCGTAGGCAGCGCCCTCGCCGTGCAATATGGACAGTTGCCCCTGATTTTCCTTCTGGTAGCCTTTGCGCGTCCGCTCTTCGTCTGGGGTATGCTGTTGCGAACCCGCATGGGGCTTCCCAACCATCCGATGACCGACAGCGATCAGCGGCGCATAATGGCCGGCCTGCTGATGATCTTTCTGTCCACCGTGTTGTGGCCAATATTCGAGCCTCCCGTTACCTACGCGGTAGGCGCAGTCTTCGGAGGCGCGGTCGCGTTCAGTTTCGTTCGCGACTGGCTCGTCACGAGCGGCTGGCTGCGGCCTGATCAACCTGCATACATCCTCTGGCGTGCACGCCTCAAACTGATTGCTTTCACCTGGACGCCCGTCGTTCTCAGGATCGCCGTCGCCCTGCTGGTCTCTCAGCTGGTCTCGAGCCTTCTCGCATCAGGCACGGTTCTGCCAGCCTCGCTGAACTGGCCAATCGCCGCCGTCGCCGCCGCCGCAGGCCTGACGGCCCTGGTCGGCATTGGCGCCAGGACGTCCGCCGGTATTGTCAACGCTGCCGCCTACCTGTACTTCATCTCTGGCGGACAGGCCTGGCTGGGGCTGACGCTGCTCGTCCTCTCGTCTCTTCTGCTCATTCTTGGCAGCGGCAACTTTACGCTCTGGGTCCCCGAGGAACGCTGGCTACGCGTCGGAGCCGCCAACTCATAACTCATGGCAGGCAGCACCGTCAGCCGCAGTTCAAGCTCGTGTAAATCGTTGAAGTCTCCTTGCAACCTGCCGTTCCCCCGTAGGGACACCCCTGGTGGGTGCCCGGGCGGCTTCTCAATTACTCAGGTCAGACAAACTTCGACTGCCCCGGTATCCCCTCCAGAGCCATCCAACCACAGTCCAAAAAACTGCCATTGTAAGAAACGCCAGTCTATGCAATGATATTGACTAATCTCTTCCCCGTGCGGTGGAAAACTTCAGCCGGACTCAGTGAAGGAGAAATGGGATCATGGAAGATCTGAGCTCCTTGAGTTCACAGTCAAAACGCATTATCAGCCTGGTACTTCTGACAGGTCTGATCCACCTGTTCGTTGGCATCCAGAGTCAGTTTATTCTGGTCTTGAACGGGCTTGGCTTCATCGCCCTGGTCTTCGGTCTCTATCTTCTCCCTCAGCTGGCAAGCTGGAGAAACCAGATTCGCTGGGTTTTGATAGCCTATACCGGGGTAACGATTGTCCTTTACTTTGTACTCTTCCCGCAACCGTTAGACTACGGGCTCGGCCTGGTGACGAAGGCGATCGAAGTCATCCTGATAGTGCTCCTTTTCCTGCCATCGAGGTAACATCATGCGCATCGAGGACCTTGAAACTCCCATCGGCGTCGTCGATCTGGACCGCCTTTCGGCCAATATTGAGCGCCTTCAGAGCTACTTGGCCAGCCACAACATCGATAACCGCCCCCATATCAAGACACACCGCATTCCTGCCATCGCCCATATGCAGATGGAGGCAGGCGCGGTCGGCATCACCTGCCAGACTCTCAGCGAGGCGGAGGTCATGTGCAGCTCGGGAATCAGAGATATCTTTCTGCCCTATAATCTGCTTAGCAAGACGAAACTCAGACGCCTCATGCTCCTGTCGCGGCGGGCAGAGATGAGCGTGACAGCAGACTCCGCCCGAACTGTAGCCGGATACGCAGAAGTCGCTGCCCAGGAAGGCGCCGTCCTCCCTGTCCTGATCGAAATGGATGGAGGCTATGAGCGTTGCGGTGTGACCACGCCGGACGGTGTCCGCGAACTGGCCCGGCAGATCGACAGCGCATCGCATCTGCATTTTGGCGGGCTGATGGTCTACCCCTCAAACCCTGAATCGAATGCCTTCATGGGCGAGGCGAAGATGCTGCTGGCCCGGGACGGGCTGGATGTCGAGAGGGTCAGCGGTGGCAGTTCTTTCGTCATGTGGCAGGCCCACGCGTTTACCGAAATGACGGAACACAGGGCCGGCATGTACGTCTACGGCGACCGCAACCTGGTCGATGCCGGCGCCATGAAGCTCGAAGACTGCTCCTACATTGTCCTGGCCACCGTCGTCAGCCGTCCGACCGACGACAGGGTCGTACTCGATTCGGGGAGCAAGTCGCTCGCCGCGGACAGCGCCCGCCAGTCAACTGGGCACGGCCTGATCGTAGAGTACCCGCAAGCGGAGATATTCAAGCTTTCAGAGGAACATGGCCACGTGGATGTGTCGCGCTGTGACAGCAAGCCGGAGATTGGAGAACGTGTCAGCGTTCTTGTCAACCACTGTTGTGTCTCCAACAATCTCTTCCCGCGCATTGTCGGACACAGAAAGGGCGAAGTTGAACTGGAGTGGCCGGTCCTGGCAAAGGGATGGTGAAAAAGGGTATTCCGGGCGTTATCGTATCGATACTTTTTCCGACGAAAGCCCGCCAACCGCCATGGGCCGCCGGAGTCCGTCAGAAAGTGATGCCAAGCAGACTGGGCGCGACGACTATGCCGAGGTAAGCAAGCAGCAGGATGACCAGCGCCAGGCGGATTTTCCCCCAACTGCTCAGATTGCTGAACCAACCGCCGCCGTCCGGATAGGGTCGACCGGCAGGAGGCGGAAAATCATCGGCTGGAGCAGTCTCACGCCGTCCCGGAGCAAAACCTGGCGGCGCCTCCATTGAAGGTTCGACGCTTGGCCGCGGCGGCGCCGTATGTTCTTCCTCATTACCGGCAGGCTGGCTCAGTATGCGGTGCAGGTCCGTAGCAACCGAGGGCAAGCGGGATTTGAGAAACTCCAGTCCAGGATATTCAACGTAGAGCAGGTTTACTTCGGTCTCTGAGAACGCACTCTGGCCATATGGCTCGTCTGACAATATGGCCTTCTCCCCAAAAACCTCGCCCTCACCGCGGGTCCAACTGCCGGCGCCGTTCAACAGCTGAAGTCGGATAACCCCCCTTTCGATGAAGTAGAGCGCATCGCTGGGCGCGCCGGCACGGAAAACCTGCTCACCGGGCCGCAGATGGGCCTGTCTCAAGTGGCGTGCCACTTGCCTTAGCTCTTCGACGTCGAGGTTGGCCAGCAAGGGGAAGCGGCGCAGCCTCTCCGCAGTCACCTGCTCAGGCCGGGACGCAGGTGGAGCGTCGGCTGCCTGGTCGAGCGCCTCTCTTATGGCAGGAAGCCGTCTCACCAGCTCTTCAAGATCCGATCTGTAAAGGACCCATAGATTCGTGTTGCGAATGGCGGTGGCATTTTCCCTTCGATCCTCGCCTGTCAGCAGGCTCATGGCGCCAAAGTAGCTGCCTACGTCAACCCGGGCCACCTCCTGTAGTACGCCACTCTCATTTTCCGCCGTCAGTTCCACCTCGCCGTCATCGACCAGATACAGAGCATCACTGCTGTCTCCGAGACGGTAGATCGATTCACCTGACGGTACATGCTGGAGTACCAGCCTCTGTGCAACGGCGTGCAAACTGGCGGGTTCCAGCTTTCCAAACAGCGGCGTCTGAGCCAGCCGGACCACCGCCTGGGTCTGGTCGATCAGACTGAGGCGGCTGCGGCTGTGCCGGCCAAGGGCCCGGCGCAAGTGCGGATACTGGCTGCTTAGATTGTGAAAGGTAGCTGCGGGCAGCGACCAGATCAGGCAGTCGTCTACCGAAAACGCGCTTGCATCGTACGCCTTATTGGTCAGCAATGGTAGGACGCCGAACAGGTTTCCCGGTTCAATCAAGCTTGCCGTCGGGCTTGGCTCCTCCGGCGTAGGAGAAGGCTGCAACTCCAGCGCGCCTCTCTCCAACAGGTAGAGTGCCTCTGCCTGTTGGCCGGTCTGATAGAGCAAACTGCCTCGCTGCAGCTGGCGGGGCTGCATACTCCGTGCCATTGGCCCAATCACCCGGTGAGGAAGTCCTCCCAGCGCCCGCGTTCTGACGAGCTGTTCTACAAGGTAGTCTTCCAACTGCGAAATCTGCTCGCCAAAATTCTGGCTGAGTTTGATTCCGATTCCGTTCTGCCGCTGCAACAGCTGGCGCAGTTCCGAGTCCGGCAAGGACCACAAGTGAACGTCGGAGGCAGCCACCGCGCTCGTATTGTGGGCCAGACCTCGCAAAAACTCGGCCTCACCCAATAGACTACCAGGGCCGAGCGTCGCCAGAACTGAGCCGTTTGAATCGAATAACCGGACAAAACCGTTCCGGATCAGGTGAAGGTCACTGCAGTTCTCATCACTGCGAAAGATGGTAGCCCCGCCCGGCTGACTCTCTTCGCGCAGGATCGACACGATTTCTTCCAGCTCTGTTTCTGATAAATCGTGAAAAAGGGGTGTCGCGCGCAAGAATTCGACAGACATGCTAACTCCTTTCGGGCACGGCAGTGCAGCCAAAGACAACCTTTATTGTGCCAGAATGACCAAACTATCTCCAATGGGCCGTTTGCGGCGGAATCACTGAGGTTGCCGAGAGCATAGAATTGCCCCCAAAGTTCCGTACAGTCCCATCCGCAGGCGGGGAGAACGACCGAACGCTCTGCCCAAACGCAGCAAAGCCGAATTCAATCAGGCAGTTCAACTCAGTCTTGAGGACCGCAGCATGGCAATGGATGGATTCTTTAGGCATAATGGAGAAACGGCCACGCGCCTGATATAATGGAAGGCAACAGGGATGAAGTGCAAAAAGCGGAGGGATGCAAAACGGTCTGCCGCCATTGCAGACCGTCAGAGAAACAGTGTTCTCCCCACCATGGGCCCGCCTCTTGCTTGGCTTACAGGGGAATATTCTGCCTGAATCCTGCTCTGTTCGAGCGGGGAATGCCTACAGCAAATTGGTGCCGAAGGTGGGAGTCGAACCCACACGGGTTTCCCCACACGAGTTTGAGTCGTGCGCGTCTGCCTATTCCGCCACTTCGGCCTGGAAAAATTATAGCGGGTAGGGCCAATTTGAGTCAAATAACCGGCAAATGCACTTAAATTCCGTACCAGGAAATTCGTTCGCATTTGCCTTTACTTAGAGCGAGCCGCGCGGTTGCGCGGCGAGCGGGACACAGTCCTTCGTTCGCCTCGATCCAGTGTGGTCCGCCGCAATGGTGCCAAAGTAGACTGTTCATGGACCAGGACAAATTGATAGAACGCGCACTGCAGGGAGACCTGGAGGCGTTCAACCAACTGGTTATCGAATACCAGGGTCTTGCCTACGGTGTCGCCTATCGCCTGATGGACGACCCCGACTCAGCCGCCGATGCCTTGCAAGACAGCTTTATCAAAGCCTTTCGAGCGCTTGACAACTATCGCGGCGGCAACTTCAAGAGTTGGCTGATGCGTATCGTTGTCAATACCTGCTACGATCATCTGCGAAGCAGGCAACGAAAGCGGACCGAGAGCCTCGATGACATGCCCGTGGAAGACGAGTATGTCACTGTCCTGACCGATCTCAGTGAATCTCCCCATGAATACGCCGAGCGGAGAGAGCTTCAGGCACTTATCGGTTCGGCTATCACCTCGCTGCCCGAGGTCCTGCGCACCGCCATCGTTCTGCGTGATGTCGAAGGGTACGCATATGAGGAGATCGCGGAGATCACCAGCGCTGCCGTGGGTACAGTCAAATCCAGAATTAATCGTGCGCGCGGAAGAGTGCGCGACTATTTGAGCAAGAACGCGGAACTTTTGCCTGCGGTCTATCGTCATTCATTGGAGTAGGGGTGAACTGTATCCTCTTCCGATTGCCAGTGTAGCTGCAAGAATTTAGCTTCCTTCAGAGAAAATGGCGGTCAGGCGGTGAAGAACGATTAGGTTATTCAAGCCAGGACGTCGGCAAAAAGAGCAAATGAAATATGGATCCTCAAGACCTGAATTCGGTAGATGAAGATCTGGTTGCAGCCTACGTAGACGGTGACGTTACAACCGAAGAACGTCAACGCGTCGAAGCTGCCATGGCAGCCAGCGAGCAGGTCGCTTGGGAAGTGAATACGCTGCGCCAGACCGTCCAACTGTTGCAGGAAGTGCCGAGTGTGCCCCTCCCCCGATCCTTTACTCTGACCGAAGAGCAGGTCGCGGACGTGCTGCAAGAGCGCCGCAGTCTGGCCAAAGTAGAGGCGCCGCCTCCCAGTCAGGTCGATACTCCTGTAGATACAGCCTGGCAGCGATTCCTGAGATTCCTTAACAACGGCGATCTGGCACTACGTAACGCAGCCGCGCTGGCCGCGGTCCTTCTGTTGCTGGTCTTTGTCGCTGAGTTTCAGTTGCAACGGACCCAGCTCGGTCCGCCCCCTGGCAACAGCGAGCAGCTCTCGAGTTCCACCTCAGCCGCCCAGGCCCAAGCGACGGCGGTGGACAGCTCCTTGTCAGAACAAGCTGATCCAGGCGCAGGGAATTCGCAGGCGACCGCAGATGAAGGGTCCGGGCAGGAGGACGACGAACCTGTCTTCGGCGTGATGAGTACCGGAGATGAGGAACAGAGTACCGCCGGCTCGGAGCAGGAGCCCGTTGCCGCCGCGCCCGTGCAGCCAGAGACGAGTTCTCCGGCTGCCGACTCGAGCCAGGAGCAGCTCACCGGAAGCAACGACGCAGATCCTTCCGGACAACCATGGGTTACTATCTTCAGGTATGCCCGTATCCTTCTTGTCCTGACAGTGATCGTGCTCTGGCTGCTCAGCCGGACTAGGTCCAGTCGCGGCCGTGCCTGAACTCCCCGAAGTTGAGACCTATGTGCGTGCGCTTGAACCTCTGCTGACGGGAAAGACTATTCTGAATGCTGAGGTGCGCTGGCCCCGCACGATAGCCGTTCCTGATGCCGCCCGCTTTACGGACCTGGTCCGCGAGCGGCGTTTTTCTGCCTTTGGACGTCGCGGTAAATACATGCTGCTCGGATTGGACAGCGGGGAAATACTCATTGTCCACCTGCGCATGACCGGCGAGCTGCGGCTTCTTCCTCCTGCGGCATCGGATTCAGGGTCGGCGGCGAACCCTCCGGACAAACACACACACGTTCTTTTCGCGCTGGATACGGGGGAGGAGCTGAGATTCCGCGACATACGCAAATTCGGTCGAATCTGGTTAGTCGAGGATGCGGCGAGCGTAGTCGGTAATTTGGGTCCCGAACCTCTGGAGGAAGGCTTTGTCCCCCAGACCCTTGCCGAAGGTCTGGCAGGACGCAAAGCTAACATTAAAGCGCTCCTGCTCAATCAGACCGTGCTTGCCGGAGTGGGCAACATCTACGCCGACGAATCGCTGTTCCACGCCAGGATCGACCCGCGGCGCGCCGGAGGCTCGCTGAACTTCGAGGAGATTGAACGTCTTTACCTGGCTTTGCGGGAAGTTCTGATCGCGGGGATTGAGAATCAGGGAAGTTCACTGCAAAACTATGCTCCGCCTACAGGAGCAAAGGGCGGGTTTCAGGAAAAGTTCCAGGTCTTCCGCCGCGGCGGCGAGCCGTGCTTCTGTTGCGGAGCCCCTATAAGCCGCACCGTTCTGAGCCAGCGCAGTACCCATTTCTGTCCGGACTGCCAGAAGTAGGCGTCACCCCTATCCTGCCGTGACAAGACCGCAGCGAGTGTGACGGGCCGCCGACCCACAGCGCAGGGCTTGCTGCAGTGCCTTACCCCCGTTGTCCTGGCGTGTGGCGCCGCTTCGTCTCGGCCAGTTCCTCTTCCAATTCTGCCTTCCGCTTCAGCTCAGCCTCTTTACCCTCGGCAAGTGCACGGTCCCAGCGTGACTGGTATTTGGCGTCAAAGGTTGTCGCTCGCGATGGCCCGAAGACATAGGCCACCGCGGCGCCAACTGCAGCGCCCAGAATCAGACCGATAACGAAGTTCTCAGACTTGCCCAATTCTCACGCTCCCTGTCCGCCCTGGAGCTCGTCACACGGCCGGTAGATGCTGTGCCGCTGGAAAGCTGAAATCCCAGGTCTGGTCTTAGCCAACAGTCCCGTCGATGACCGTTACGTCCTGAGGCTCCTGAATCGGGACCGGCTTCAGAGTCTCTTCTTCCTCCGGCAGCAGCAGACCGGTCAGCACGTATACCAGAACGCCTGTCCCGATGCTTCCGATGGCGAAGGCAGCCCAGATCAGCCGCACCAGATTGGCGTCCAGCCCAATTGCCCTGCCTATGGCGCCGCACACGCCGAAAAACATGCGGTCCTCTCGGCTGCGCTTCAGAGGAATACTGGACTTGGCGCGGCGCAGACCTTCCTTGGCCGATTCGCGGTTCAAGCTGGATGCCGCCCGCGTTTTGCCTTCCTGTACTTTTTCGCGGGCGCTGAAGAATCGACTGCGCCACGTTCTCTGGTTCTTCAGTAGAAGGAATCCGGCGCCGATCAGCAACACCGGCCAGAAGACCAACCCCATCACACCCCAGAAGACGTGCCACAGGGCCGGCAGAATACCGAGATTCGCCAGTAGCCAGAGCATGCCGGACGCAACCAGCAAGAGTCCGGCACGCCCTACATTGCGTTCATTTAACTCCAGTGCCGCCGGCGCACGCTGACCCGCTTTCGCGGTACCAACGGGAAGCAAGAGCCACAGCGCGGCGTAGGCCAGCAGGCCGGTGCCGGCCGTCCCGAGCGTGAGTACCACCCACATGATGCGTACAAGCACCGGATCGATCCCGAAATAGTCTCCCAAGCCGCCGCAAATCCCGCCAACCATCTTGTCTTCGGGGTGACGAAATAGAAATGTGTCCCGACTCTCTTCTGCTCCGGCAGACTGCTCACTCTCTATTGTTTCTACCGGCACGGCTATTTCCTCCGTCGGCTGCTCGGCGTCCGGCGCTGATATCTCCTGCTCTTGAGGCCCAACTGCCTGTTCAGGCTGGCTCGGCGTATTCTCATTCATGGCTGACTCCTTGGGAACTTGGGTACCGGCCGATCCGCCGTCTACCGCGGCTCGATGCACTCTCTAAAAAACTCTACGCAGCCCCCAAAGAAAAGTTTCGCAGAGCCTCCGGAACTCGAAAGCGCCAGGCGTGCCATTCCCATCAATTGCTGTACTCAGTCTGCCGTGCCCCTAACCCGCGGCGCCGCTTCCTCATTAGACCTGCCGGTCGGCCTTCATTTTCCGACGCGCACCTCCCGGCCCTCTTCCTGGCTGCGGTAGATGCCATCCAGAATCTCCTGCACCTGCAGCGACTGTTCAGCAGGAACCGGAGACGGCGCGCCGTCCTTGACCGCCTTGGCAAATTCAACACATTCCAGTGCGTGAGGCTCCATTTTGTCCTGAGTCAGTTGCAGAAAACGGTTTGAAAACTGTTTGGTCTCATAGTTCGTTTCGAGGATCTTGGTAGTGGGCCAGTGGCATCCGCCTTCTGTGCCATAGAGCCAGATCTGCGTGTCCTCGCCCGGCGTGTCATGATGAAGCAGCCAGCTGGTCTCCAGAACAAGCGTCGCGCCGTTTTCGAAGCGCACGAAAGCCGCCGCAAAATCCTCCACGTCCATGTCCTGGGGCACAGGGGCCAGCTTCCAGGCGCTGAATGCCCCCTCTCTGAGGGCGAGCGGAGCCTTGGCCACACCGGAAACTGCCACCGGCTGGGGGTTGTCCATCAGCCAGAGGGTCAAGTCCAGAATGTGGACGCCGACATCGATCGTTGGGCCCCCGCCGCTGTGCTTCTTGTAGATGAATCCGGGCCGGACTGGCAGCCAGCCTCGGCGCAGCATCCAGCTGCGGGCATGGTATATTTCACCCAGCGTCCCCGTATTCACTTCCGCCTTTAGCGCCTGCGAATCCCCTCTGAAACGAAAATGCTGGGCCGTCATCAGCAGCTTGCCGGCGCTGTCCCGCGCCTCGATCATCTGCCGTATCTCCCCGGGTGTCGGCGCCAGGGGCTTTTCGCATATCACGTGTTTGCCGGCGTTCAGCGCCGCGATCGCGATCGGGGCATGGTACCGGTTAGGCGTGCAAACATCGATAATGTCGATCTCCGGGTCGTTGAACAGTTCTGCCGGGTCGCTCGCCAGCTTCTTGACGCCGTAAATCGCGCCCCACCTTTCCAAGGCCTCTGCAGAAATATCGCTTCCGGCGACGACCTCTGCCTCCTCCGAAGCGGTCCACCCTGGCATATGTGACCTGGCAATCCCGCCTACCCCCACAACACCTACTTTCAGAATCTTCGACACTCCTGTTTCCTTTCAATCCTTGGCTCTGGCCGCGCAGCTACCGACGATCGTAGAATCTTCAGTTATGGAGACTATGGGAGCCGAATCTGAGCGCTTCGAGAACGGAAAAACTGCACGGACAAATGCCGTCCGCGCCGGACAGCCACACCGCCAGCATCCGTCTCTGCCGCATCCAAAAACTGAACCGCGCCCCCATTGATCTGTAGGGAACCGAAAAGCTCCTCAGATCATAGCACGTAAAGCCAGCGGACTCAATCACTTTCAGCCTTCGTGTGCATCCCAGGTCTAGGCGAGGTCGTTGTCTGAATCGGGATTTGCCATGTCTTTGGAGGAACTCGCCCGTTCCCTTCAACGGCCCATTAGTGAGGCACAGAAGGATTTTGGCACAATATGGCACGTTTTTTGGGCCCCCCTTTTTCTCTACGGCCCGCCGATGAATGCGCTGAAGTCTGTTGTCAGGTTTTGACTGGTCTTGTCATGGTTTGGGAGGGACCCAAATTCCTCCAGTCGATGGCTGAGGGGTGGTCTGTCCGCGAGGCAGCGGCTGTGGCGGGGATGCAAGCGAACTGGGGGATATTGAATATATATTCCATATTATTGACCACGACGTGGGGGCGAGTTGTTGGCTGGGCTGAAGTCACCACCGTTCGAGTGATCAACACAAAAGAATCGTGATGCACAGCCGCGGCTTCCTACCGCCCATCGCACTGCTTCCTTAAATCAGAAGACGCTTCGGCCCCGTACCTTCCCGAAGACTGGCAAACAGTTTCAGCCACCGCTGGCATGATTCCCCTGGCAGACTTTCCCCACCCCTAAGTGCAGACCGGACTCACAATTACGTCACCCTGGTGGTTTGGCACAAATATGCTACAATTCATGCAAAGTGCCAGCCCGATTTCAGGAGAAGCCATGCTGAAACTCAATAAAACTGATGCCCGGAGCCCCAAACTGAGATAGTGACCGTACCCAACCGGGAATCCGTTACGGCCTCTCTACACTCGGCAATCCCCGGCCCTTAACCATCCGACAAATCCCGGGAAACCGTGAAGACCTTGAATCAGACAACCGTCGTCGGCTGAGGTGCTCCGAACTCGAAGGCACACCGGGAGTCACCTTACAGTGGCGGATTGCAAAGATATGCAACTGATGCTATCAATAGATCAAATCCAACCAACACAATTGCCCCGCCAACATTACGTCCACCAGGAGAACACGTTATGCCCAGCATGACCGGTGGCAGGTTCATCGCCGAGACGGTACACGGATATGGAATCACCCACGTATTCTTTATGCCCTACATCGGCCCCAGGGCCTTGATGGAAATGGAAAAACTGGGGATCAAGCGCGTGCAGACCCATGGAGAAAAAGCCGCCGCTTACATGGCAGACGCCTACGCCCGCGTCAAACGCGCCCCCAGCCTCTGCATGGCCCAGGCCGTCGGCGCCGTCAATCTGGCAGCAGGCTTGCAAGACGCCTACCTTGCCTGCTCCCCTGTGGTCGCCCTGACAGGACGGGAACTCCTCATAAATCAGAAGCGCCACGCCTACCAGGAGGTCGACCACGTCAATCCCTTCTCGGCTGTATCCAAGTACAGTGCCTATGTCTCGACGCCCGAACATCTGCCCGTCTACCTGCGACAGGCATTTCGCGCCGCCACGACAGGCACGCCCGGCCCGACCCATCTGGACCTGGAGGGAATCGCCGGCCAGGGCGTGGTGGAATCGGAGGCCGACCTGGAAGTCATCGTTGAAGAGGCGTTTACCCGACTGCCTCCTTTCCGGCCCGAGGCCGAACCGTCCAGTATCGACGCGGCCCTCCAGCTTCTGGGCAGCGCCGAGCGCCCGGTCATCGTCGCCGGCGGCGGTGTCCTAGCCTCAGACGCTCGCACTGAACTCATAGAACTGGCAGAGAAGCTCTCGGTTCCTGTGGCCACTTCACTGAATGCAAAAACGATGTTCCCACCCGATCACGCCTTGGCCGTGGGTGTCCCCGGCTCATACTCCCGTGCCTGTTCAAATCAGACCCTGACTGAAGCCGACCTGGTATTCTTCATCGGCAGCCACACCGGCGGTCAGGTAACAAACTCCTATCAGATTCCGCCCCAGGGCACACCCATCATCCAGCTCGACATCAACCCCGAAGAGATCGGCCGCAACTACCCGGTTCAGGTCGGCCTCCAGGGCGACGTCAAGAGCAGTCTGAGGCGCATGATCGACCGCGTCGAACCCCGCGAACATCGCGCTGCCTGGGTCGGCCGTGTTCAGGAATTGGTGCAGGAATGGAAGGCAGGTGTAGCGGATCTCGTCGACTCGGAAATCCTGCCCATACGTCCGGAACGCCTCTGTCGCGAACTGAGCGACTACCTGCCATCCGATGCCATACTCGTTTCCGACACCGGCCACGCCGGAATCTGGACCGGGACGATGCTCGACCTGAAACATCCCGACCAGAGCTTCATTCGCTGCTCCGGATCGCTGGGCTGGGGCCTCCCCGCAGCCATGGGAGCCAAGTGCGGGCAGCCCGACCGTCCTGTCCTCTGCTTTACCGGCGATGGCGGCATCTGGTACCACATAGCCGAACTGGAAACTGCTGCGCGCTGTGGTATCAACACCGTAACCGTTGTCAACAACAATCACTCACTCAATCAGGAACAGGGCGGCGTAGAGCAGACCTACGGAGGAAGGACCGCCGGCTCAGATGAGCTCTGGCTCTTCGAGGACGCTGACTTTGCCAGGATTGCGGAGTCGTTCGGCACCCTCGGCATAACCGTTAACAAGCCGGGCGAGCTCGCCGGTGCTCTCGATCGCGCCTTTGCCTCTGGCAGGCCGGCTGTAGTCGACGTGAAGACGCACGTGGAAGGCATTGCCCCGCGGGCCTGGATGCCAGCCAGTTAGTCCTGGACTGTGCGTGGCTGGTCCTTCCATCCAGATCGGGGGTGACTCTGACAGGTACCTGCAGAGCGGCCCATATAGGTCCTTCAGTTTGCTCCGGCAATCGGCAATCTGCTAAAATGCCTTGGGTTTACGACCTCTCCCTTCGCTGCGGCTCGCAGTGAGAGGCGTTTCCATTTCCATTGATTTCGGGCAATACTGGCCGCTACCCGTGGTCCTGCCCGAGCAGGCCGATCTCAACGTATCGACCTCAGAATCTGGAAGGCCTTGCATGAAAGCGATGCTCTTTTTGGACCAGGTGGCCGAACCGGTGGCTGTGCTGGACGAGGTGAAGATTGTAGAGTTCGGGAGCGACAATCACCCGGAGGGTGACCGGATCCGAATCTACTACCACACCAATAACCTGAATGCCACCAAGACGATGGTCGAACTTCATCGAGATCGTAAAATGACGATAAGACTGGAGGATGGCAGGTCAGCCCCGGCGTTGATCACACACGCCAGTCTGGATGCCAAGGGCCAGTTTGTGGGCGTATTGAGAGTGCTCGGACCGCTGGCCTGAGATCGAAGAGTGTCTCCCATCCTCCCCGGCCCACCCACGGCTAGATTCAACCCCTGGGAAAACTTTCTGCCCCGTCTGCTTTCGGTCCAACTACTCGTCAACTGACAACAATTTCATGGTCGCTGAACAGCAACTGCGCCCCACACAGGAGGAGATCCTCAAGTATGAGGGAGGTCGCCTCGGAATCAGCGCAGTGCCCGGCAGCGGCAAGACATTCACGCTGAGCCGGCTCGCCGCCAAACTGGTGCACAAGCTGGCAGCCTCAGGCCCTTTAGATGATCGGGAAGTCCTGGTCGTCACTTTTACCAACGCAGCCGCAGAAAATTTCCGCCGTAGCATCGGCCGTATCGTCGAGAGCCGTCGGCTGCTCCCCAGCGGCTTCCGCGTGGGTACGATTCACAGTCTGGCCCACGACATCGTACGCGAGCGCCCCGGTCTGGTTGGCCTGGGCGAAGACTTCGACATAATCGACGAGCGGACAAGCCAGGAAATAAAGCGGCAGGCCGTCAACAACTACATCCAGGCCAATCCCGATTTTTTGGGCGGTTACATCAAGCCTGAAATCCTCCGCAGCTCCCGCAACTTGGTACGTCAGCTCAACCAGACTGCGCAGGAAGTCGCCGATGCAGTTGTCCGTCGCGTAAAGGAGCTGCGCGCCGATGCCGACGCCTTGGAAAGCCTTCTGCAACAGCAGTCCGGGGTCTGGCCGTTGCTGTCATTCGGACTCCAGGTCTGCCGCGACTACGAGCGAGGCCTGAGCGTGCGCGGGGGCGTGGACTTTGACGACCTGATTCTGCTTGCGCTTGAAGCACTCGAGAGCGACGAAAACCTCCTGGCACGCCTCCAACAGCGCTGGCCTTTTGTACTCGAAGACGAGGCCCAGGACAGCAGCGTTCTCCAGGAGGAGATGCTCTCACTACTTACGGCCGCGCACGGAAATTGGGTCCGCGTGGGGGATCCCAACCAGGCCATCAACACGACTTTCACCAGTGCCGATCCCCGGTTCTTAAAGCAATTCGTAGAAGGCGAGACGGTTGACAATCTGCCCTTGCCCAATTCGGGCCGTAGCGCATTGCCGATCATCCGTCTTGCTAACCGCTTGATTGACTGGAGCTCTGAAGAGCATCCGCTGCTGCCGCCCGACAAAGCGCTTTCGCCCCCTCACATTCAGCCCACTGAGGCAGACGACCCCCAGCGCAATCCGGAGCCGGGAGACCCGGCGGTCTATTTCTATGACCGTCCACTTGTGCCCGTCGATGAAATCCGGATTCTGGTCACCAGCCTTCAGCGCTGGCTGCAGAAACACACCGGGAAGACAGTCGCCGTACTCGTCCCGGACAACCGGCGCGGCGCGGAGTTCAGCAAGGCTTTCGGAGAAGCCTCCCTCCCATTTGACGATTCGCTTCTCCGTTCCACCAGCACAACCCGAATTGCAGTAGACGCGCTCGTGAAAACAATGCGCTACATCAGCCAGCCCTCCAACCCTTCCCATCTGCGTCTGCTCTGGAACGAGGTCTGGTGGGAGCGGCGGAGCTGCACGTACGATCGTTTGGAAACAGGGGTGGAGTCAGCCCCGGTTGGCGCTGAGGAGGAACCGCCATCCTGGCCCCCGGCTCAGTCCGACTCCGTCGAGAATACACAGGAAGGTGAATTGCCTCGGCCAGCGTTGCTCTTCGGCCAGGCGCTCGGCAAGTTGCGCCTGCCGGAACGTTTCATCTACCCCGCTGCAGGCGACGACTGGCTGCAGGAACTGCGCTGGCTCGACGGCTACGACGGCTTTCGGCCCACCGTCCATCGGTTCCGGCAAGACCTCAGGCGCTGGTGTTCAGCAGCCGTTCTACCCGTTGACGAGCTGGTCCTGACTCTGGGACAGGATCTGTTCACGGAAGCAGATGAACGTGCACTGGCCCACAGCGCCGCCATCATGCTGGCCAATAGGGCCAGAGAGCGGCCCGATCTGCGGCTCCTTGAGCTGACACAGGAACTGGATGAGACCGCAGCCAACAGGAGGCGTCTGTTGGGGTTCACGGAAGAAACGCGAGGGTTCGAACCACCGGCAGGCAAGGTGACCATCGCGACCATGCATTCAGCCAAGGGACTTGAATGGGATCGCGTCCATCTGGCGTCCGTCAGCAACTACAGCTTCCCGGGCGGCGGCGACGACGAATACTACCGCGGGGAACCTAATTACATTCGCGACAGCCTCAATCTGACCGAAGAAGCCCTGGAGCAGACAAGGCAGCTTCACATGGGGACGCTCGACGAATATGTTCCTGGAGAGGCAACCCGTGAAGC
Organism: Caldilineaceae bacterium; assembly: GCA_965208965.1. Classification (GTDB taxonomy): domain Bacteria; phylum Chloroflexota; class Anaerolineae; order Caldilineales; family Caldilineaceae; genus Bin5. The sequence continues at coordinate 5,000,308 of OZ242384.1, read as the reverse complement.
CCGGCAGGAATATGCCGCCGAACGACTTAGACTTCTCTATGTCGGAATCACCCGCGCCCGACAGGAACTCGTTCTGACCTACAATACGGGCAGATTTCATGACAGGCGCCCTAATGAACCGGCGCTTGCCTTCAAAGAACTCAACCAGTCTTGGCTGATTAGCCTGAGTCGAAACTGAAAAGAAGGAAAAGCTATTCGGGTGACCTCGCTCGACACGGGAAGTCTGATCACACTGCCTCCTTTTCCCTGATGAAGAGCCGGGTCGAGCATGATCATGAACTTCTGCGTAAGACCGGAGTCGACAACGGCAATCGTACTTTTCCCTAAATGCGACACACAAAGATTCAGCGCTACTGCGAATCCCTCATCGAGGCCGGCTGGCTTGCCGCCCTGATCGTCGCGCCGCTCTTCTTCAATCCCTACTCCAGCCGCGTGTTTGAGCCGGACAAGGCCAGCCTTATTCGTTCCATCTCTCTGGTCATGCTCCTGGCCTATCTTGTAAAGATTCTGGACGGCGGTCGCATTTGGCTGCCGGCAGGGGGAGGAGGGCCGCAGGCGGGCGACCAGGCCCTTGCGGCAGGCGAAGGTTCACTTTCCACGTTCGAATGGAAGTTGGGCAGCCTCTGGAAACAGCCGCTCCTGCTCCCTTTCGTTCTGCTGGCATTGTCCTACGCTATCAGTACATTGTTGAGTATTTCGCCCTCCGTAAGCTGGTGGGGGTCCTATCACCGGCTGCAGGGCGCCTACACCTACGGCAGCTATCTGATCATCGCAGTACTCACAGCAGCCCACCTTAGACAGTCCTCCCAGCTGCGCCGGCTTCAACATACAATTGTAATCACCAGCCTTCCCATCGCCGTCTACGCCGTGTTCCAGCACTTCGGCAAGGATCCCCTCCCCTGGGCCCAGGATGTATCCAGCCGCGTAACCGCCAACGCGGGGAACCCAATCTTTCTCGCCGCGCACCTGATCATGGCCTTCTTCCTGACGCTCGAACGCACAGTCTCCTGTTTCGCATTCCTGTTAACCGGCGGTTCGCGTCCAGGCGGCGATTCAAAGCCCGATACCGCGCCTGAAGGCGAAAAGGCGGCCCCTACCCCCGACTACAGCCTGGCCGGCGTTCTGGCTGGCGGCTGCTATCTGTTTGTACTCGTCATTCAGCTGCTCGCCATATTCTGGTCTCAGAGCCGCGGCCCCTGGCTTGGCCTCGCCAGCGGTATATACATCTTTGTGTTGCTCCTCCTGTCCGGCATGCGTCCCCGCAACTACCGGCTCTGGACGGCCGCCTGGGCAGGGCTCGGCCTGGTTGGGCTCGTTCTGCTCATCGTCCTGAATACGACCGCGATTGGCCGTTCTTTTCGACATGTCCCGAACTGGGGACGTCTGACAATGATGCTGGATAGCGCTACGGGCACCGGGCGGGTCCGCGTCCTGATCTGGGAGGGCACCGCAAGACTGATCTCTCCCCACGAGCCGCTGACCTATCCCGATGGAAATGATGACCCCATCAATCCAATCCGTCCCCTGATTGGCTATGGTCCTGAGACTCTCTGGATGGCGTTCAATCGCTTCTATCCACCGGAACTGGCCCAATGGGAATCCCGTAATGCAAGCCCAGACCGGGCCCACAACGCGACTTGGGACAGTCTGGCCATGACCGGCGTTCTTGGTTTTTTGGCCAATTCTCTGCTCTTCTTGTCTATCTTCTTCTGGGCTTTGCGCTGGCTTGGGCTGATCCGTTCCCGGCGGGACGCCATACTCTTCTTTGTCATGCTTGCAGGCGGGGGTATTCTCCTTAGCGCCCTGTTCCAGGTGCGCGGCGTAAGCATCGGTTTCATCGGCGTAAATTGGCCGACCGGACTGATTCTCGGGCTGATTGCGTATGTCACACTTGCAGTCTTCCTGCAACAGGCATCCTCATCCGCGGCAGCGCATCGCCCGCGCCAACTCCTCCTGGTCGCCTCTCTGTCAGCAATAATCGCCCACTACGTCGAGATTCATCTTGGAATCGCCATCGTTGCCACCCGCATCTACTTCTGGACCATAGTGGCTCTGCTGCTGGGTCTGGGAATGAACTGGCTGTTTCCGGAAACCTTCGCCCCCAGCCAATTCTCTGCAAGTCAGGCAGCGCCGCGAGGCGAGGAAAGCCGGCGCGCGCGGAACAGGCGGCCTGCAGCGGGGAGAAGGGCCGCACGCGGTCGCCAGGCTCGGTCATCTAGCAGAGGTTGGGACATCCATTTGCCGGCTACAGTCCTGCCTGACCTCCTGGTTTTGATAACGATAGTCTTTCTCTTTACCATCAACTACCTAGGAATGTCGAGTAGGCTCTCCATCCTGTTCGCGGGACTCGGCACTTCCCTTCAGGACCGAGCCGGGGCCCCGTTGACAGACATACTATGGCTGGTCTTTTTCACCTGTTTGATTGCAACAGGGTTGGGCACTGCCACCGGCTTTTTGTGCCATCATAGCCTTAGAAAGCAATCGAAAAGTGACGCTGAAGTCGGGCGCCGGCGCAATGAGGAAACGCCCCACAGAGGTAATTCAGAAACGGTCCGCCCGTCCGCTCGCTCAATCGTTCTTTACGGCCTGATTCTCTTTACCGGCTGGTTGCTCTACGGTCTCATCCACGCTGCCCGGTTGCTTCCCGGCGCCAGGACGGGAACCGTCGCCGAGCAGCTGGATCAAATCGCAGGCCATTACAGCCTGTTCACTTGGGTCGTTGTTCTTTGGTGTCTGCTTGCAGGTCTGTTTCTGTCGTGGCGCAATATGGTGGATACGCGACGAGCATGGTTTGGGCGCGGCCTGTTAACGGCAGGCGCAGGAATCCCAATATCTGCCGCTGTCTTCTACATTATCGCCAACATAAACATTGCCCAGGTGCGGGCCGATGTCTTTTACAAGGAAGGCCAGAATTTCGATTCCGCCGGTGCTTGGGTCGAGAGCTCCGACCTCTACCGCAGGGCGCTTGCAGTCCGACCGACTGAGGACTACTACATGCTCTTTTTGGGTCGCAGCCTGCTCGAAAGAGCGGCGTATGCGCCCGAAGAAGGCTCGCTGTCGCTTCCGTCTGATCCGACTCTGCAGCACGTTCTCGATCTGAACGCAGATGGCATTGCGCTCTTGGGGCGCGACGATCTCCTTTCCGCGTCTGAGGCCGTACTTTCCCGAGCCCAGGATGCAAATCCGCTGAACACGGACCACACCTCGAACCTGGCCCGTCTTTACCGTCGCTGGGCGATCTTGACCGATGATCCGCTTGAGCGCTTGTCCGCGCTGGAAAAGGGCTTGCATCACTACGACGTCGCTCTCTCACTCAGTCCCAATGCAGCCCATCTGTGGAATGAGAGAGGACAGATCCTGGTCTCCATGGGCCGGGAGGAAGACGCCGAGGCTTCTTTTTTGCACAGTCTTTCGCTTGACGACCGGTTCGAAAACACCTATGCGATGTTGATCGAGCTATACACCCGTACAAACGAATCGGAAAAGCTCTCCCACCTCTTCGATAGCGGCCTGGAAAAGCTGCCTCATAGCCTGGCTTTGCTCACACAAAAGGGGGCGGCCCAGTCCCGCGCCGGTGACCTGGAAGGCGCACTGGCAACCATTTCGCTGGCTTTTGAGAGACACCCCACTGACCTCAACGCTGTGCGCAATCTGGTCGTTCTTTCCCGCCTGTTGGACCGCCCTGAAGAGGCGGCTCAGTGGGCCGAACGTGCGATTGCACTGATAGAGAACGGCCATGAGGAAAGAGATAAGATTGTCGCCACCTACAGCGTGATTGCGGAAATGAGTGTAGAGAATGGTCGGCTGCTGCAGGCAGCCGATATCCTGCATCGCCTCGTGGAACTGGCGCCTCACGACTATCGTTTTCCCTTCCAGCTGGCTCAGGTGCATACTGAATTAGGCAACAATCAACAGGCTCGCCAGTTCGGAGAATCTGCTCTTGCTCTCGCTCCGGACAACGAGAAGCCTGTCATTCAATCTTTTGTCGATTCCCTTGAGTAAACTGGTCTGAAGCTGATCCTTGGAGAGTGAATGAGCTCCTTTCTACTGATGGCGGCAAGTGCTTTGATTATCGCCATTGGCGGGACGCCTTTGGTACGCTACGCCGCACTGCAACTGGGCATCCTCGACCACCCTTCTGCACGCAAGATTCACCGCGCGCCTGCGCCTCTTATGGGTGGTGCAGCCATCTACATCGCTTTTATCGCCGCCCTCGCTCTCTGGGGTGAGCGCAGCTACGTCAACGAAGTCGTCGGTATCTTTGTTGGCGCCACCCTGGTCAGTCTGGTTGGCGCCCTGGACGACAGCCGCGGCGTCGGGAGCTATTTCAAGCTGCTGTTTCAGGTGGTTGCAGCCTGTATCCTGGTCTTCAGCGGCGTCCAGGTCCGCCTCTTTGATGGGTTCCTGGACATTGTCCTGACACTCTTCTGGGTGGTCGGAGTCACGAACGCATTCAATCTGTTGGACAATATGGACGGGCTCTCCAGCGGTGTCGCCACAATTTCTGCAGCCTTCTTCACCCTCTTGGCTGCAATGAGCGACCAGTATCTCGTGGGGACTTTGGCTGCTGCTCTGTGCGGCGCCTGCATCGGGTTTCTCGTCTACAACTGGAATCCGGCTCGCGTCTTTATGGGGGACACTGGGAGCCTATTTATCGGTTTCCTACTCGCCGCCGTCGGCATCAAATTGCGATTCCCCGCCAACACGGCTAGCATAACCTGGATGATTCCCATACTCGTGCTGGCTTTGCCCATCTTTGACACGGCCCTCGTCTGCATCAGCCGCCTGCGCCGCGGCAAAAACCCACTCACCACTGCAGGCAAAGATCATGTCAGTCACAGGCTTGCCCTGCAAACAGGCAGTCAGCGTGAAGCGGTCCTTCTGTGTTATCTTATTGCTGGAGGAACCGGTCTGGCCTCCACTTTCGTGACTCAAGCCAACTTGCAGGAAGCCCTCATTGTCGGGTCAATTGCTTTCGCGCTGGCACTTTTTGCGCTTTGGAAACTCGAGTTCCAGAATAACTGACTAAGGACCGCCACCACGCCCCTGAGCCGTCCTCACCTGCATATCTCAAAAGGAGATGATTTTGTTTCCTGTTCCCAGACGTAAGCCCACCGCTACCAAAGACTCGTCCATTAACCATAGTAGTCCTGCCAATCGGCCATACCCGGGCTTGGGTTGGGCGAAACGAACTCCGCTCTTGATCTTCGCAACGCGCCTCATTCAGCGTCCAGGAAGCTTGGCGATCTGCATCCTTATGCTCAACCTGCTCGTCATCTCATCCTGTACTGCCCCCACCGTAGCAACTGAAGATTCTCCGGAAGTTGAAGAGGGCGCCGCGGCGGCCCTTGAGCCGGCCGAACGCAACGGAATGTACGACACAGGACCAGAAATGACCATCGATACGAATGTCAAGTATCACGCCGTATTCAAGACCGAAAAAGGGGATATGCGGATAAAACTGTTTGCCGAAGAGGCGCCTGTTACGGTCAATAACTTCGTCTTTCTGGCCCGTGACGGTTTCTACAACGACACGCATTTTCACAGGGTACTGGAAAACTTCATGGCCCAGGGCGGAGATCCCACCAATTCCGGCGCAGGCGGACCAGGCTATCAGTTCGAGGATGAAATCGTAGCCAGTCTCCAGTTCGATCGCGCCGGCCTGTTGGCCATGGCAAACGCAGGGCCAGGTACGAACGGCAGCCAGTTCTTCATCACCTTCGCCGAAGCGCCCTGGTTGAATGGCAACCACACGATCTTCGGCGAGGTGGTCGAAGGTATGGACGTGTTGTTCTCGATCTCTCTGCGGGATCCGATGGCAGCCGACTCGCCCGGTGATCTGCTAACAACCGTCGAAATCGAGGAAGGTGAATAGCTTCAGACTCTGTCCCTTGGATTCCAATTTCCTTCCCGGCGGTCTGGCTTCTCGCACTCGTTGCCCCGGTCAGAGCGTGCAGAACTCCGAATTGAGAATGAAATGAACACTGCCAGCGATACTGAGCCAGTTCAAACAAAAGCCCTGCCTGGGGCGGGCAGCGACCGTCTGACAAGTCTCGAAGAAGCCGGGGCAGAGGACCGGGGTTCCGCCAGACCCAATCCATGGCTGACGGCCCTCCAGATAATCGGAATCCTTGCAATCGTCGTCGGCGCTTTCTGGTTGGGCACTCAGAGAGAACTGGTGCAGCGATTCAGCCAGTGGGGTTACTTGAGCAGCTTTCTGATTAGCCTGATCGGAAGTGCGACCGTTATTCTACCGGCCCCCGGGCTTGCCCTGATACTGGTCCTCGGCGCGCACTTGAACCCCGTTCTCCTCGGCATCGTCGCCGGCGTAGGCAGCGGACTGGGTGAACTGTCAGGCTACCTCGCAGGCAAAGCCGGCCGCAATCTCGTCAGTACAGAAGGGAAGTTCAACGCCTTTCTCCACCACATGACTACGCGCTTTACTACGCCGGCACTCTTCATTCTTGCAATCCTGCCTTTACCCATCTTCGATTTCGCGGGTATTCTCGCCGGCGCCTTGCGGATGCCCGTCTTGCGCTTCCTCGGCGTGGTCATCAGCGGCAAGATCATTAAGCACGCCCTGGCCGCCTACTTGGGTGCAGAGTTCTTTGAGATGGTACTCAACAGGTATGGCTTCTGATTCCAGCGACCCGACACGGCCAGTCTATGGGTGGTCGCCTCAGAGCAGCGCCCGCTCTCCGCGAAACGATTCACCTCTCCCTGTTGGACCTGTTCCTATAGGAGCACAGAGCCATGTTCCGACGTTTTCTCCTGACGTTTCTGCCGATTCTGATCGCTCTTGCGGCTCTTGGATGTAACGCAAACAGATCCCAAGGTCTGGACTCAGACAGCTCCGGTCTGTCCGTCGTACGCGATGAGGGCCCGACAGTCGCCTTCTTCGAGGACGAATCTTTCGACGATTTCGGACCCGACTTTGACGAATCGGGCTCCCCGCCTTTTTCGCTTGGCGAAGGCCGGCCCGGCTGGGACCCAGGCGAGGCCCGCCCTCCCCTTGCCGAAACGACGCCCCTTTCTCAGCAGCAGATCCAGGCGCTGTTAACCCGCCTGCCTCCTCTTCGCCAAGAAGATGGGGACGTCGCTCAGGTGCGCCTCCCCGACCAGAGTCTGCCGCCCCCGCGACCCGGTAAGGAAGTCGAGCTGCCTTTCCCGCCGCCTCAGCCCCAGTCGACGCTCGACGTTCAGGAGGACGCGCCCCTGGCCGTTCTTCGTTTTTCGCCCGATGGGGATGTCCCTTTCGCTCCGCAGCTGAGTGTAACTTTCAGTCAACCCATGGTTTCACTCACAAGTCACCAGGAATTAGCCGCCGAGGCCATCCCGGTCGACCTTGAGCCTGCTGTGACCGGCCGTTGGCGCTGGGTGGGAACGAAGACACTCCTTTTTGAAGCCGGCGAGGAGGGGAGCGCCAGAATGCCGATGGCAACCGAGTACGTTGCCAGGATCTCCGCTGGTACTGAGTCTGCCGCGGGGACAAAGCTGGCAGAGCCGGTCAGCTGGACATTCCGGACCCCAGCGCCGACTCTACAGACCGCCTATCCAGTCGGCGGTCCCTATGGGCTGGAGCCGGTCTTCTACGCGTCTTTCGACCAGAGCATCGATCCTGACGCAGTTCTTGAGCATACGCATTTGACAGCCCAAGGCCGCCGGTACGCCGTGCGCCGAGCCAGCGACGACGAAATTGCTGCGGATTCGCGGGTCCGGCGCCTGACAGAAAGGGCAGCCGACAACAGTTGGCTAGCATTCGTCTCAGATGAACTGTTGCCCCCCGACACGACCGTAACTGTCACCTTCGCAGCCGGTACGCCGTCCGCGGAAGGACCTCTCGTTACAGCCCATCCCCAGAGCTACTGGTTCAGAACGCCCGGCGACTTCGTGCTCCGGCAGAGCGAGTGCGCGTGGGGAGGAATCGCCCAGTGCCCTCCCAACAGCCCCCTGTCCCTGCGATTCAGCAATCCCATCGACACCGAGTCGTTTGACCCTTCACTCATTACAATCGAGCCGAAACTCGACCACATCTCGTTTGAAGTTTTCGGCGATTCAATCTGGATCGCTGGCAACACAAAGCCAAGGGCTACCTACGACGTAACCGTCGCTTCAGGCCTGACCGACCGTTTCGGGCAGACACTGGGCGCGGAAGCGCAGTCCCGGTTCAGGATTGGGCCGATGGAGGCTTTTCTTACAGCCGGGAGCAGGGGACCGATTACCCTCCTCGACCCCTACGGCAAGCAGTCCTATCCCGTCTACTCGGTAAACGTCAACGCAATCAAGGCGCGGGTCTATCGCGTCTCTCCGGAGCAGTACGTCGAATATCAGCAGTGGCGCAACGACCTCTGGCGCGACAACGATGCAGAGCCGCCCGGCGAGCTGGTCATGGAGCGCAAACTGGAGATCAGCCGTCAATTCGACACCCTGGTCGAGACTGAAGTCGATCTGACCCCCGCACTCGACCGCGGCGCAGGCCACCTGATCCTGTACATAGAACCGGATGGCGGTCTGCTCTCAAACCTCTTCAACAGACGGCTGCAGGAGATGAGAATCATTAGTTGGGTTCAGGTGACCGAGATCGGTCTGAATGCCTTTGTCGACGCCGATGAGATGCTTGTATGGGCCAACAGTCTGGTCGACGGTACCTCCCTGGCCGGAGTCGAGCTCACTCTGTGGCCACAGGACGTGCAGGGAATCACCGACGAGACAGGCTCAGTTCTGTTGAGCCTGCCCCGCAACAGTTCCCAGCTGCTCATCGCCCGCCGCGGCGATGACGTGACCTTCCTGCCGGAAAACCGCTACGAATACTACCGGACCGAATCCGGCTGGAACGGATGGCAGCGCCGAGCCGAGCGCGCCAACGTTCGCTACTTGGTCTATGACGATCGCAAAATCTACCGCCCCGGCGAAACCGTCAGCGTCAAGGGCTGGGCGCGTCAGATTGAGCGCGGCCCGGAAGGCGACGTGAGCCTGCTGCCGGAAGGCTCGGCCTCTTCGCTCAAGTACACTGTGCGCGACTCGTCGAACAACCAGATCCACTCGGACAGGGTAAGGGTCAGCGCCTTGGGAGGCTTCCACTTTCAGTTCGACCTTCCGGAAAACGTCAACCTGGGCTACGCATGGATAGAGTTGCGCCCGACCGGTGACGACGATTACGGGTCGCTCTACGAACATGTCTTCCAGGTGCAGGAGTTCCGCCGGCCCGAATTTGAAGTCAGCGCCGCCGTCGGTGAAGGACCCCATATCGCCGGTGGCCATGCCCTGGCGACCGTAACGGCCACCTACTTCACCGGCGGTCCGCTTCCCAGCGCAGAAGTCGGTTGGGACGTCGAGGCCTCAGAGGGGTCCTATGATCCTCCAAACTGGCCCGGCTTTATCTTCGGAAAATGGTCCCCATGGTGGGGTTACCATGGTGAATCCGGCTACCTCGGACGCGCATCCCTCGGTTCCCGCACCGATGCGGCCGGCCAGCACTTTCTTCAAATCGACTTCCTCGCCGCCGCCGGAGTCGGACCTGGACCAGCCGGCGCAGAGAGAGTAAGACCCTTCCCTGCTTACATTGACGCAACGGCCACGGTAATGGACGTGAATCGGCAAGCGTGGAGCAGCCGGGCCGGATTCCTGCTCCATCCGGCCGATCGCTACGTCGGCCTGCGCACGGAGCGCTACTTCGTAGAACAGGGAGAGCCCCTGTCGGTCGATGTGGTCGTCACCGACATCGATGGCAGTGCGATCGAAGGGCATAACGCGTTTCTGAGAGCCGCTCTATTGGATTGGGAGTACCGCGACGGCGAATGGCAGGAGATCGAGAAGGAGACGCAGGATTGCTCGGTCGAGACTACGGCCGCCTCGCGGCCGGACGGCCCCGAACAGGGCTTCGCCTCCTGTTCCTTTGAGACAACTGTCGGCGGGGAGTACCGCATAGCGGCCACTGTTATCGACGAAGCCGGCCGCCGGAACCAGACCGAACTGACCCGCTGGGTGACCGGCGGTCAGCGCCCTCCCGGCCGTGACCTGGAAAGGGAGGAACTGCAGCTCATACCTGACAGCGAAAACTATGCTCCGGGCGGCATCGCCGAAATCTTGGTCCAGGCGCCTTTCTACCCTGCAGAAGGTCTCCTTACACTGCGGCGGGATGGCCTTGTGTCCAGCGAACGGTTTACTATGGAAGGACCCACCTACACGCTGCAAGTGCGAATCGAAGAGAACCATGTCCCCAACATCCACGTACAGGTGGATCTCGTCGGCGCAGGCGAGCGCACGGACGACGCAGGCAACGCGCTCCAGAGTCTGCCTCTCCGCCCTGCCTACGCACGCGGACGGCTGAACCTGTCGGTTCCGGCACTCAGTCGAACATTGCTTGTAGATGCGAAGCCGGTGGAAGCACGATTGGAGCCTGGCGCAGAAACAACGATCGACGTGACGGTTACGAAAGCGGACGGCGTACCTGTGGAAGGCGCCGAATTCGCCGTCGTTGTCGTTGACGAGGCAATACTTGCTTTGACCGGCTATCAACTGATCGACCCCGTCAACGTCTTCTATGGCCGCCGCGGTCACGGCGTTAGCGATCATTACAACCGTGACGATCTCCTGCTGGCCAGCCAACAATCGCTGCAAGGCGAAACGCCGCTGCCGACCGGGACACCCCAACCCCCGCCTGCAATGCAGCAATTAAGGTCCATGGGATTGGAGCATGCAGTCCCTGCCTCCGCGCCGGAAATGGACATGGCCGATGAAGCGGCCGAAGAGGGAGGCGCCGCAGACGGCGACAGGCCATCGATCCGGGCGCGGCTGAACTTTGAGCCGTTAGCCCTGTTCGCGCCCGAAGAGCGTACCGACCAGGACGGCCAAGCCAGTGTAGCAGTCAAGCTGCCTGATAACCTGACCCGCTACCGCGTAATGGTGGTAGCAGTCGCCGAAGGCCGATTCTTCGGCGCGGGAGAATCCAGCCTGACCGTTCGCCTGCCGCTCATGGTTCGTCCTTCCGCCCCGCGTTTCCTGAACTTCGGCGACCGTTTCGAACTGCCCGCTGTCCTCCAGAACCAAACCGACGAGGCAATGGAGGTGCATGCAGTCGTTCGTGCCGTGAACGCCAACGTCATCGGTGAGAGCGGAGTGGATGGCGTAGCCGGCTACGCGGTGACGGTCCCTGCCAACGACCGCGTGGAAGTGCGCTTTCCCACAACCACGGCCAGCGCAGGTACTTCCCGCTTTCAGTTCGGCGCGATCGACGCCAATCGAACGGCCGTCGCCGACGCGGCCGAAATCAATCTGCCGGTTTTCACGCCTGCAACTACCGAGGCTTTCGCCGTTTACGGCGAGATTGACGTGGACGGGGCAGTCATGCAACCCATCCGGCCTCCTGCCGGCACGATTCCTGAATATGGCGGCCTGGAGGTCACACTCTCCTCAACCGCTCTGCAAACGCTGACTGACGCCTTCATCTACCTGGTGAGATACCCGTTCCATTCCTCCGAGCAGATCGCTTCCCGCATCCTTGCCGTGGCCGCTCTGCGGGATGTGCTGGCGGCCTTTGACGCCGAAGGACTGCCTGCTTCGGATGAGATTGAGATGACCATGGAAGAGGATCTCAAGACGCTCGAGGCTTTGCTAGACCACGGGGGCGGCTTCCCAATCTGGCGGCGGGGTGATGAAGTCTGGCCCTACCACAGCGTGCACGCAGCGCATGCTCTCGCTCGCGCCCGTCTGAAAGGGTACTCCGTGCCCAACCAGATGGTCGGCCGTTCCCTCAACTACCTCCGTGATATTGAGCGGCAGTTCCCCTCCTGGTACAGTGTCGAGGCCCGCCGGGGGCTTTCATCCTATGCCCTCTATGTTCGCAAACTTCTCAACGACGACGATCCTGCCAAGGCGCGGTCATTGGTAGCTGATGCAGGACTGGAGAATCTCTCTCTCGAAAGCATCGGGTGGCTCCTCTTTGTCCTGACCGATGATGCGGCCTCTCACGCGACGGTTTCTGAAATGAGGCGTTTCATCACAAACAGAGTGACAGAGACTGCAGGGGCAGCAACGATAGCGACCGGATATACCGATGGCGATTACCTGCTGCTCCATTCCAACCGCCGCGCCGACGCGGTCCTTTTGGAAGCCCTTGTTCTGGATCAGCCGGAAAGCGAACTGATTGCGAAGCTCGTGCGCGGCCTGCTGGGGCATCGCACTGCCGGTCGCTGGGGCAATACCCAGGAAAACATCTGGGTCCTGTTGGCGATGGACCGCTACTTCCAACGGTTCGAATCCCAAACGCCCGACTTTGCCGCCAGAATTTGGTTGGGGGAGCAGTTTGCAGCGAATCGCGCTTTCCAGGGTCGTTCTACGGATCATGTAGGCCTTGATCTCCCCATGCAGTTCCTGCATGAAAGCGCGTCAAATGCAGAGGGCGACCTGCCCCTGTTGGTCCAGAAGGAAGGCCAGGGGCGGCTCTACTACCGGTTGGGGCTCCGTTACGCTCCCATCGACCTCAGCCTGGATCCGGTAGAACAAGGCTTCACTGTCGAACGCGTCTACGAGGCAGTAGACGACCCTGATGATGTGTATCTCGATGGGGACGGCGTCTGGCACATCCGGGCCGGCGCCCGCGTGCGTGTCAGACTTACAATGGCGGCTCCCTCCAGCCGCGTTCACGTTGCCCTGGTGGACCCGCTGCCAGCGGGCCTCGAAATACTAAACCCTGAACTTGCCGTGACCGCCGGTCCACCGCCGGATCCGAACAGGTCTCGTGCTGGACGCTGGTGGTGGGGCAGCTGGTATCAGCATCAGAACCTGCGCGATGAACGGGCCGAGGCCTTCACTTCGTATCTGTGGGCAGGCGTCTACGAATACAGTTACCTCGCCCGCGCGACGACGCCCGGCGCCTTCATTGCGCCGCCCGCCAAAGCAGAGGAAATGTACGCGCCTGAGACCTTCGGCCGGACGGGAACAAATTATATAGTTGTCGAAGTGGGTGAGGAGTGATAGGAGAGTACTGCTTCGAATTCCTGCCCGTACCGGTATGCTTCCTGCCTTAGCTGCCTAGTTGCTTACGAATCTCCAGCCAGATTGAGGTCAGGTCCAGCCGGTCGATCCAGTGCGTAAGGTAGTCGTGTTCCAGGCTGCCATCTCCCACCGTGGCGATGATACTGCCGATGTCGCGGACGTGTTTGGGCTGGCTGCTGAGACTGTAGTACTGAAGCTTATAGAGGATTAGGTCCTCAGGGGAATGGACATACGCCTCGCCGATACCAGGGCCGAAGTCGACAAGCAGGCGACGTTGTAGTGCGCTTGCCCGCAGAGCATCGTCGGGCCGCAGCAGGAAGATTTCCAATTTGTATCCTGTAGGCAAGTGGACTGCGTTGATTGGCAAGTCCCCTGGTGAAATGTAAAGATCGAGAATGACTTCAACAGGCACAAGCATTCCCCTATCCTTCAACGCCTCGGAAAGATGAGCCATCTGCTCGAGCGGCAGATCGACGACGACGTCAAAGTCCCGAGTGGTTCGGGCTTCTCCCCATCCCCAAACGGCAACCGCTCCTCCTACCAAGTACTTTACACGCGTCTCTTCCAGCGCATCAAGAACCTCGCGAATGAAGCTACCGAATTCCTGTTGAGTGTCTTCTACCACTGCCTCTCTCCCATTCACAACTGCTTTTCGCGCGAGCCCGAGCGACTTTCCCTCTGTCAGTTCAGGCCGGAGCGCCCGTATTCGATAGGACGCGACTTGCTCGGCGATTCGAATCATCGAGAGACCTTGCTGTGTCCGTTGCGCCGTTGTCAACTTACGGGTAACCGATATCTGTGCCGGATCGACCTCCCTCAGCGCGCCCGCGATTTCGCGCTCCTGCTTGTCTGTGAGCGTCATGACTGCCATTCCTCTTCGCCGTGCAGTTCCTCCGCAAAATGGCTTCGTTTCTTCACAGCCGGTTGATCAGTTCTCTGGCGAGCCGTCCAGGGCTCTGGACTGAGACCTTTTCCAGTCCAGCCTCCCCAATCGGGCCACGATCCGCTGCATGATCGCCTGCGCGACCTCGTCCTTGCTCATCAACGGCCAGGCCTCACGGTTACCGTCTCGCTCGAAGAGGGTAACCCTGTTTGTGTCAACCGCAAAGCCGCTGTCAGGCGCGCTCACGTCATTGAGCACAACGAGATCGAGGTTCTTTCTTTCCAGCTTGTCTACGGCGTTTGCCTCGAGATCGTTCGTCTCCGCCGCGAAACCGATTACAAGCCGCGGCCCCGAGCTGCCCTCACGCCGCTGTCTGCCTACTTCATGCAGAATGTCTGGCGTTCTTTCCAGCGATATGACCTGCTGCTTCGGCGATTTCTTCAGCTTGTAGTCAACGCTGTCTGTAGGCCGGTAGTCGGCGACCGCCGCCGCGCCGATCAGGACATCCGTCTGCGGCAGCTCTTCCATGACCGCCGTATGCATCTGCTGGGCCGTACGTACCGGCACCAGCGAAACGCCGCCCGGTGGATGCACGGCCAGGGGCGCATGCACCAGAACCGTGTCCGCGCCCAGATCACGCGCCGCGCGCGCCAGTGCCGTCCCCATTTTCCCAGTCGAATGGTTGCCCATGAACCGTACCGGATCGATCGGCTCCCGCGTGCCGCCGGCCGTGATCACCACGCGTAGTCCGTCCAGGGGTCCCCCCCGGCCGATCACCTTGCAAGCGACTTCGAAGATATCCTCCGGCTCCGCCACCCGCCCCTCACCCACTTCGCCGGACGCCAGCCGCCCTTCCTCCGGGCCGATGAAGTCGACGCCCCAATCCTGCAATGTCTGCACATTGCGCATCGTCGCCGGGTGGGTCCACATATTGGTCTCCATCGCCGGCGCCAGCAGCATCGGCCCTTTGTAGCTCAGCGCAGTAATGCTCAACAGGTCGTCGCTCAGACCCAACGCCAGTCGCGCAATCGTGTGCGCCGTCGCCGGCGCAATGACAAAGAGGTCCGCCGCATGGGCCAGCGCCACGTGTCCAATGCGCAACCTGCCCGCATCATGCCAGAACTCGAAAGTGTCGGTCGCAACGCTCCGCTGTGTGATCCCCTGAAAGGTCACCGGCGCGACAAACTTGGCGGCCGAATGTGTCATGATCACGTCCACCAGCGCATTGGCCTGCGTAAGGCGGCTGGCCAGCGTCACCGCCTTGTAGGCCGCGATGCCGCCGCTGACGCCGAGCACGATACGTTTGCCGGAAAGAATCGGGGCCATCTGATAGCTCCAGGTCAGGTTGACGTTGGACTGCACATTCCTGCAGGACACGAAAGCAGATCAGGAGTCGGCAATGCCGCCATCGAGATGGCGGGCCAGGTAGGACTGATACGAGTTGCGCACCTCCTCCGAGCTGAAGTCCGGGGCATGCCGGGCGCAGGCAGCTTCATCCACCTCCACGCCCAGGCCCGACTTCTCAGGCGGCAATATATGGCCATCGACGACCGTCAATGGCTCGACAACGAACTCCGTCATCGAGAGTGGCATGTCGTCAGGATCAACCATCTCCTGAATGACAAAGTTGGGCGTTGTAAAGTCAACATGGACGCACGCTGCCGTCGAAACCGGACCATACGGGTTATGGGGGGCGAGGCCGGCGTAATAGACCTCCGCCAGCGCGGCGATGCGCCGAATCTCGCTGATGCCTCCGGCGTGACAGGCATCAGGCTGCAGCAGGCTGGCCGCCCCCGTTTCGAGAATCTCTCTAAAACCCCAGCGAGTAAAGAGCCGCTCCCCCGTTGCAATGGGAATGTTCGTTGCCCTGGCGACCTGCGCCATCGCCGCCGGGTTCTCCGCCTGAACCGGCTCCTCCATGAAAAACGGGTAGTACGGCTCAAATCGATGGGCGTAGCGAATCGCCATCTGCGGCGTGACCCGCCCGTGCATGTCCAACAAAATGTCTACGTCGTTGCCGACCGCTTCGCGCACGGCCTTCAAGCCCGCCTCGGCCTCATCCAAAATGCGGGGCCCGTCGAGGATGTTGGTAATCGGCACCGGTACAGTCTTCACGGCGTCCCAGCCTTTGGCAGCCTTGGACTGCGCACTCTCAGCCATCGCCTCGGGCGTATCGCCGCCAAAGTGTGTGTACATCCGTACACGGTCCCTTACCTTGCCGCCAAGAAGCTCGTAGATCGGCTTGCCCGCCTCCTTGCCTTTGATGTCCCATAGTGCCTGGTCAATGCCCGAAAGAGCGGAAAGCCCGATGATGCCCTGCCGCCAGAAGCCGCCGCGATAGAGGACCTGCCAGCAATGTTCGACCTCAACTGGATTGAAGCCCAGGATCATCGGTTCCATATCCAGAACACAGCCGGCCACCGCCCGCGGTTTGCCTTCCACCGTCGCCTCTCCCCAGCCCACCAGGCCAGGCTGATCAGTTTCAATCTTGACAAAGACGAAAGTGCGCCGCTCCCCTTGAGCGAAAATCGGTCTGATTGCTGTTATTTTCATCTTAATCTTCCTCGTGGGTTATGCCGGACGCCGCAGTCTTCAGCGTACGTAAGCCGGTGGTCGGGCCTTTCAGGCCGCCTCCAGGATATCGCGTACCATGGACTCCGCGAGTCTCTGTTCCTGCGCGCCGGCCTCTATCTCTCCATCAAGAAGAGCCGTTCGCAGTCTACGTATAATTTGCCCGTATTCCGGGCCGGGCTTCAACCCTAGTCGCATCAGGTCTCTTCCATCCAGTGCAGGGTGAACGTGCCGCCAAGTCTGCTCGTAGCATTTCAACCGCTTACGCAGCAAGGAGTCCTCCTCCACCAACGAGAGCAACAGCAGCACGGCCGGCTGCGCCCGATCAAGAACCGCCACGACTTCGCTAGGCCGTTGCCGCGGGTCCCTCAGCTGTGGCAGCCGGGTCTTGACCATCCGAAGCTCACGCATCAGTCGCTGTGTTCTTCCGCGCAGTCTGAGCCGTTCGCTCAACTCTTGTTCAAGCGAGGACGCCTTGTCACCGTTTGCGTTCTCAATAGGCAGAAGATCGTAAACCAGCAGACCCCAATAGAGCCTCTCGACCGGTGTGTCCTCCAGTTGGACCTGCCCCGTATGGACCTCTTCCAGAGCTTCGTCAGCGCCGTTGTTCCCTTCACGAGCTTCAACCGGCCTTCCCATCCCCAATTTGTCTCTGAGAGAGGCGCAGCGATTCGCAAAGGACGGCCCGGCACGCAGAGCAGGATGAATCCCTCGGAGCATGCCCAATTCGTCCAGACGAAAGACTGCATCTTCCGGCCTCTCTTCTTGGAAAATCCGATCCAGTTCCTGGCGAATGCGCGCCGAAGAAACGCGCCTTAGCAGCGGCCCGGCATCCTGTAGATGCTCCTGCGTACGCGCCTCGATCTGAAATCGGAACCGCTGTTCATAGCGAACCGCGCGTAGGATTCTGGTCGGGTCATCCACAAAACTCAGACTGTGCAGGATCCGCACGACCCCAGTCTTCAAGTCTGACAACCCGCCGTAGAAGTCGAGAAGGTCGCCCCACCTGTCTGGAGTCAGAGCGACAGCCAGCGTGTTGATCGTGAAATCTCTTCGATGCAGGTCCAGTCTGATGCTGCCCTGCTCCACAGTCGGCAGGACCGTTGGCTCTGTGTAGAACTCTGTGCGTGCTGTAACGAAGTCGAAATGAGGCGGCAAGAGGCCCTGGTCTGCGCCGGTATCGCTTGCTGACAGCTCCGGGCAAGTAATCGGATACCCAGGCTCGTCGAGAATCCACTTGGCAGTGCCAAAACGGGCATGTGTGACGACCCTTCCTCCGCACCTAGCCTGCATGCGCTCCGCCAGTTCAATTGCATCACCTTCAATAACCAGGTCCATGTCCAAAGAACCCGCTCCGCCGGCGCTGTCGAAGCGCCCTAACAGCAGGTCTCTGACAAAGCCGCCAACGACATACACTGCATGTCCCATCGCCGTCGCGGTCTCTCCGACAAGCCAGAGGAGACGGTGCTGCCCGGCCGGGAGGACCTGCCCCAGCTCCCGGCTGACATCCGGGATCTTTGGCGTACTCTCTCTCTCTTCCCCCCAAAGCTTGAGCAAATCTGTACGAGTCACAATTCCAACCAGATTGCCTGCGGCATCCACAACAGGAATCTGCCCCCAACCGCTCTCGATCATGAGCCCATGCAGCGTACTGACAGGAGCGTCCTCGCCGACCGTATGGTCACCTTGGCGCATCACCTTGTGGACCGGCAGCGCCCCTAGTCGGTGTGCAATTGTACGGTCCGCCTCTCGTCGGGTCAGGATTCCAACCAGTTTGTCGTGGCCGTCTTCGTCTCTTTGCAGAACGGGGAAGCCTTCGTGGCCGTAACGCTGCATCAACTCCATCGCGTCAGCGACCGACATCTCTTCGTCCAGCGTATGTGGACGGCCTCGGCTCATGATCTCAGCCACCTTTTTCGGTGCGCGCGCGTGCTCCTGTAGCAGGCTGCCGATTTTTCTCCTTACGTCCGCCAGTGTTGTCCCTTCCAGCAACGCCGCCGCGGCTCGCCTGTGACCTCCGCCGCCCAGATATTCGGCAATCAGGCCAACATTGATCGCGTCGGTGTTGCTTCGAGCCACAACTTGAACGTGGTCCATCAGGTTGACGACGACAAACAAGGCATCTGGGTTGAAGAGTTCGCTAAGCCTCCGGGCAATGCCACTTAGTTCATCATCGTAATCGGGCGCATCCGCGATGGCGAGCACAACGTTTTGACCGGCCACTGTCAGGTGCTCTGCGTCCTCGGTCAGTTGCTTGGACAGCGCCTTCTGTGCAGTCGTGGGCGGGAATTGCATGAAACTGCGCATTACTTCCAGGCGAGCGCCCTGCTCGACCAGCCAGGCCGCGCAACGAATGTCCCGATGCGTAGTGGATGCGTACAAGAGGCTGCCGGTGTCTTCGTAAATGCCCAGTGCCAGCAGCGTGGCGTGGAATGGGGAAAGCCCTCTGTTCTGCTGAACCAGTCGTTCGACCAAAAGCGTAGTGTTGGCGCCAGTCGTGTGAGGGCCAAGCGACTCCCGCCAGACCTCCCACCCTGATGGCAGCGGTTCGGCCGCAGAGTGGTGGTCGATCACCAGATGACGCGTGTCTTCGTCCATCCCCTTTACCGCGTTGAATGACCGTGTGTCGACAACAATCGCCCGTTCGACGTTTCCGCGCGGCAAATACCGTGGATCCACGAAAGGGAACTGGTTCCGGTAAAGAGACAAAAATGCCTGGACGTTGCGTTTCAGTTTCCGCGGTAGGACCGGCAGCGCCTGTGGAAAAAGCAACGCTCCCCCCAGCAAGGACGCCAGCGCGTCAAAATCTGCGAGTTCGTGGGAGAGGATAACCGTTTGGCCGCGCATGTCGTCGTCGGTTCGGCTGCAATTGAAAACTGCAATCTACTATAAGCCTCGCAATTCGGATGCGCAAGCACTGGGCTGAGAGGGCAAAGCACTCTGAAGCTGGCCGGCGCCGACCCTGTCAACGCGGCCGTTAGCTGCCTTCCGCCCGGCGCATTAGTGCCAGTGCCGCTTTGTTGTGGCGTTCAGCCAGCGCCGGCACGTCGATGTGAAGGGGAATGCCGTCCTCCACCAGCAGTCGTCCATTGACAAACGCGAAGTCGACTGGCTGCGGTGAACAGAATACAAGCGCCGCTACCGGGTCATGCACCCAGCCCCCGGCAAAAGTGAGCGCCGACAGGTCAAAACCGACCAGGTCCGCTGCCATTCCGGGCGCCAGCGCGCCGACATCGTCGCGGCCCAACACCGAGGCTCCGCCTAGCGTGGCGATTTCCAGCGCCTCCCTCGCCGTCATTCCCTTGGGATTGCCCATAACCCGCTGCAGCAGCAGGCACTGGCGCACCTCTTCCATCATGTTGCTACCGTCATTGCTGGCGCTGCCATCCACGCCCAATCCCACGTGCACGCCGGCATCCCGCATCGCCCGAACGGGGGAAATGCCGCTCGCCAACCGCATGTTGCTCGTAGGGCAATGGGCCGCACCGGTCTTTGTCCGGGCGAACTGACCGATCTCCTCCTCATTGAGATGCACGCAATGGGCATGCCAGACATCATCGCCCAGCCAGTCCACTTTCTCCGCATACGTTCCTGGCCGGTAACCGTACTGAGCCATGCAAAATTCTTCTTCGTCGAGCGTTTCAGCCAGATGCGTATGAAGATGAACATCCATCTCCGGCCCGAACGAGCGGGCCAGTGCCGCGCAATCGCGCATCAGCTCCTGGGTAACGCTGAACGGGCTGGTCGGTCCTATCACGACACGTCGCATGGAAAAGCGGGAGGCATCATGGTACTCTTCGACCAGTCTCCGCGATTCGACAAGAATGTCCGGTTCCTGTTCCGTCATCCAGTCCGGGGGCAATCCACCCCTGCTTTCGCCCAGGCTGACACTGCCTCTCGCTCCGTGAAAGCGAACACCGATCTCTTCTGCGGCGGCAAACTGATCGTCGAGACGCGTACCGTTTTGCCACAGGTAATGATGGTCGCTGCTGGTCGTGCATCCGCTCAGCAGCAGCTCGGTCAATGCAACCTGCGTGCTCACGCCTACATCATCCGGGCCAATACACGACCAGATCGGAAAAAGGGCGCGCAGCCAGTCGAAGAGCACGCCATTCTGCGCGGCCGGCACCACACGCGTGAGAGTCTGGAAGAAATGGTGGTGGGTATTGACAAAACCGGGAAGGACGATCCTCCCTCTCGCGTCCAAACAGGTAGTAGAAAATGAGTCTGCAGCCTCTCCGTCCCTGTACCGGGCCGGCAGATCGTCTGTCGCTCCGACCCAGACAATCTGCTCGTCTTCCATAACGAGCGCTCCGTCCCTGATCTCCTCGCGATCCTGGTTCATCGTTACGAGGCATTCGGCATTCGTCAGTACGGTTCTGTTGTTCATTGCAAGCAACTGCCCCATTTAGGTTGATGCCCGTGTCGGGCTGAGATCGGTGTACTCATCATAGCCGTGGAAAGTCCCGCAGGTACTGAGTCGTCGTATCGTTGCCTACTCTCACGGTGTCAGCGACAGCAGGCTTGGGGTCATTCCCTCCTCATCCAACATCTCTTTCAATTCCGTCGTTGACAGCGGACGCTCCGCGCCTGCCAGCGCCGTAAGGGCAGCTTCCATTACGTTTGTCCCAAAACTGCGCCCATCCAGCCGCGGTGTTACCGTCGCCAGATTGGCAACGCCTCTCTCCCTGAGTAAAGCGACGTCGTCGTCCGTAGTTGTATTGGTAACGATCGTCTTTCCTTCCAGGCTGGGAGGCAGGTGCTGTCTGATGTAATGGAAATCATCGGCGATGATCGAGGCCCACCTGTACTGCGCCCCATATTTCGGCACGATCCGCTCCTGTTGTTCTCCGGTGGGGTATATCCAGGAAAAGGGCAGTCGGGCCATGACCGGGAGCAGAATCCGGGCCAGCAAGTGGAGGGCGCTAAGGCTTCGCAAAAAGACGGGGATGCCAAGACCGAAAGCCAGGTCGCCAAACAGTGGCTGATAACCCGCGTCCAGAAAGCCGCGCACCATCGCGTACCGGCCGACGGCCACGCAGAACAGTACGCGTTTGGGATGTGGGGGCAGGAGAGTTTGCAGCTGCTGCGCCGTCTGTCGCTCGACTACGGTACGGATGCCGCCCCCGTCCACGACGGGGGATTGTACGCCGGCGACGATGCTGCGAACGGAATGGAGAGGAAAGTAGTGGTCGTTTACATCCAGGCCCAGGTCTGCGCCGCCAAAGCCGAAGGCGTCTACCTGTCCGTCATACTCCAGAAACAGTTGCCGCATTCGCTTCTGGTCTCCATCGGCGCCGATCCGCTCCAGGACGATCTGTTCGTTCCTGAGCGTAGTCTCGACCCGTTTGTTGCGCTTGCTGCTGCCCAAGCTGATGGAGACGACTCGTTTCATTTCGATTCTGCCCCGGCGCAACTCTGTCTCGGACCTGTGGCGCGCCAAAAAATCGGCGCGCCTTGCGCACCCGCCGTCTGCCCTGTTGGCCTCAGTCGATCACGCCAATGTGGCGTCCGGCCTCGATGAAGACACTCAACGCGAATTCGATGTCTTCTTCAGTATGGGCAGCCGTCACATTCGCCCGCAGGCGGGCTGTGCCTTCTTTTACGGCCGGTGGCAGTACGGGCAGTACAAATATGCCGTTGTCTTGACAGAATTTGGTCATTGCAAATGCGCGTTCTTCAGTTCCGACCATGATAGGAACAATCGGCGACTCCGTCTGACCGGTGTCGAAGCCGGCGGCCTGCAGGCCGCTCGTGAAGTGCTGCGCATTGCGAAGGAGGATGCGGTTACGCTCTGTGCCTTCATCTTCAAGCACGTGGAAGCCTTCTGTGATGGCCGCTGCCACCGAGGGCGGCAACGCGGCGCTGAAGACGAACCCGCGCGCAGTATGCCTTAGATAAGTTATCAGCTTTTCGCTGCCGGCCACATAGCCGCCAATGCCGGGAATCGCCTTGCTGAGCGTACCCATCTTCAAATCGATGGAACCGAACATGTCGAAATGCTCTTCGATCCCGTGTCCGGTCTTGCCCAGTACACCGATGCTATGGGCCTCGTCCAACATTAGACGCGCATTGTAACGCCTGCAAATCTCATGCGCGGCTGGCAAATCAAAGATATCGCCGTCCATGGAGAACACAGCGTCCGCGATGACCAGTTTGCCTGCGCCTTCAGGGGCGCGGCGCAACTGCTTTTCGAGGTCATCCATGTCGTTATGTCGGAACCGTACAAACTTGCCGCGGGCCAGTAGACAGCCATCTACGATACTCGCATGATTCCATCTGTCGGAGAAAACCCAGTCCCCTCGCCCGACAACAGTACTTACGGTGGCAAGATTGGTGACATAGCCTGAACTGTAAACGATGGCCTCTTCCCGACGGGCGAAATCGGCGATCGTCCTTTCCATCTTGGCGTGAAGGTCCAACGTGCCTCCGAGAATGCGCACGCCATGTGTACCAGTTCCGTACTTGTCTGCGGCCTCTTTGGCCGCTGCCACGATGCGGGGATGGTTTATCAGTCCCAGGTAACTGTAGGTGGCAAACATCAACTTCCGCTTGCCCTCAGTATGTACCCAGGGCCCCTCCAGGGAATCGACCGCCTGAAAATAGTAGTAGTGTTCGCTGGCCTTCGCCTCTTTCGTGCGTTCCCACCAGGCATCGATCTTCTGGCTAAAGGCGTCAACCTGCTCACCACCTCCATTCAGGAATGACTCAAGAGGAGGGGCGTCTATGGCTGCCGAGGAAACGCCATCGGGATGGACCCCAATTGGCTCCGCTCCAAGGCGCGCTAGCTGATCAACCATTGTATGAGACCTCGTTTTTCACTACAGTACAATATACTAGGGCAGAGATGGCGCCTCAATGAATGTGTTTGCCGCTGTCGACCCGCGAAAAAGCAGCCAGCCAAAGAGAAGCGGCGAAGGGCGCGAGAATAATATCATAGAATTGTAACGTATAGTAGTCTACCGCGCAAAGACGAAATTTGTTGGGATGAATTTTCGGATATTGACGTGATTTGCGCCAGACCTCTTCGAAAAGTCCTGACCGCTGGAACGGCGGCAGGTTGCAAAAGCGACGAAAGATGAAAGAACATCCGAACTCAGGTTCACGGCACTGGTCCTCGGACCTCAATGACATTTATCTGCCCCATGGGCTGCTGCGCAACGGCGATCTGCAAACGATACTTGGCCAACACATCCCCGAAGATGCCAGGACCGTTATGGAGCAGGAGCAGATGATCCTTTTCGACGCCGGCCCTGATCGGACCGAACTTGAAACTGACCGGGCCGTGCGGCTGCTCGGAGTCTACACGCCTGGCCGGTCTCCTTTGAGCGCGCCTTCAAGATCGAAGGGACTGGCAATGTTGCTGCATGGATGGGAAGGAGACAGCCACTCCGCCTACAACCTGATTCTGGGCAGCGAGCTGATTCGGGCAGGGTATGACGTCGTGCGTCTCAACATGAGGGACCATGGGCCGACGCACCACTTGAACAAGGGTATATTCTTCGCCACACTGATCGAGGAGGTTCAGGCCGCCACGCATCAAGTAGGGCTTCTCGCCGCGGGGAGGCCGTTTTTCATCATTGGGGCGTCTCTTGGCGGCAACTTCGTTGTTCGCATAGCCCTTCGACACCGAAGAAATCCTGTTCCCAATCTTCGTCGGGCCATCGCTGTCAATCCCGTTCTCAATCCACGAAGGGCATGCATACTCCTGGACGACCACCGGCTCCTGCAACGCTACTTTCGTCGCCGCTGGCTCGAGTCGCTCTTGAAGAAACAGAAGCTCTTTCCGGATCTATACGACTTTACACATCTGGCATCGGTTCCGACGATCTGGGAAATGAGCGACTGGGTCACCAAGAGCATGTCCTTCTACAGCGACGTAGAAGAATACCTTGACGCCTACACTGTTAAGCCCGGGGAATTCCTCGACCTGGCCGCACCGTTGACAATACTCACTGCGGCCAACGACCCTCTGATTCCATCCGACGATATCGAAACTCTTCCAACTCATCCCCACCTGCAGGTAAACGTCCTGCCCTACGGGGGTCATGTAGGCTACAACGATCTCTTCCCGCTGCGAAACTGTCTTCCGGATCTGATAAAGCAAGTGCTGAAACAGGACGCCGCCGAACACCAGCACTCTGGACGCCGGTAGCTCTTCGGTCGCGCGTATAAGGTCGGTTATACTGAACCGCAATGAGGGTAACGTTCTCGTAGGAAGCATCAGGTCGAAACGAAGCGCAAAAAGATAGCACCATGCCGCACATCCTGATCGTTGGAGCGAGTGGACAGCTTGGGCAGGCTCTGAAAGCCCAATTCGATTCCGCCGCAAGACTGACCTGCTGGACGCGCCCGCGCTACGATATCGCCGATCCGGCAATCGCCGACGCTGTGGCAGAATCTGCCCCCGACGTCGTCATCAATGCAGCCGCCTGGACCGACGTCGACGGAGCCGAAAGTGCCCCGCGGTTCGCCTTTGAAGTCAATGCGCTTGGCCCCAAGTACCTGGCAGAAGGTTGCGCGCGTTGCGGTGGCGCGCTGGTACAGATAAGCACGAACGAAGTGTTTGCCGGGGAGGTAAACCGCTTCTATCATGAGTATGAACAGACCTCTCCCGGCAGTGTCTACGCCCGCAGCAAGGCCGCCGGCGAAAAGGCCGCTGCGGCAGTCCTGGATCACCTCTATATCGTGCGCGTCGCTTGGCTCTACGGCGTCGGCAACAATAACTTTCCCGCTAAGATCAGCGCCGCCGCCGACCTGCACGGCGCTCTGCGCGTCGTCAACGACGAATTCGGCAACCCGACCTACGCGCCTGACGTTGCCGCAGCGCTGGCAAAGCTGATCGAAACGCGTCGCTACGGCATCTACCACCTCGTTAACGAAGGCTGCGCCAGCAGGTACGACTGGACAGTCGAGCTGCTGCGCCTGACCGGACGCGAGGCGCTCTCCGTCGAGCCCATTAGTGCCAGTGAGTGGCCGCGCCCGACCACGCCTCCCCTCCACGCTGTTCTGGTCAACCAGGCCGCTTCGGCTCTCGGGATTGCCCTGCGCGGCTGGCGCGAGGCGCTGCGTGAATATGTACAGACAGAATTCAACCGATGAACTGGGGATAGGCAATGAACGTGAACGGTGCAATAGACAGTGCGGCCAAAACCGTTGAGATTCCGGCTAGCGCCCCTTTTTTCTCAGTGCTCATTCCCAATTACAACGGCGTCCGGCATCTGCCCGATCTGTTTGCCGGACTGTCATCACAGTCTTTCACCGATTTTGAGCTCATCTTCGCCGACGACGCCAGCAGCGACGACTCTGTTGCCTGGGTGCAGGCCAACGCCCGTCAAGCGCGCATACTTTCCGGCGGCGAGAACTGTGGATTTGTCAGCACGGTCAACAGTGCTGCCCGCGCCTCTCGAGGACGCGTGATTGTCCTTCTCAATAACGACACACAACCGACGCCGGACTTCCTGGCCGAACTGGCGAAAACAGTCTGCGCTCAGCCTCGGGCGGGAATCGTAGCCGCAAAGCTGTTGCTCTTTGAAGAACGCGACCGCATTCATACGGCCGGAGACTTGATGGGGAGGGACGGGATTCCGCGGAATCGCGGTGTCTGGGCCACCGACAGCGGCCAATTCGACAACTCAGAGGACGTCTTTGGCGGCTGTGGCGGGGCTATGGCCGTTCGGCGCGAGCTTTGGGAAGCCCTGGATGGCTTTGACGAGGAATTCTGGATGTATGTCGAAGACGTAGACTTCTCGTTCCGTGCCCAACTCCTTGGCTGGCACGCGGCATTTGCGCCTGCGGCGCGTGTATTCCACAAGCTGGGTGGCAGCGGCGGCGACGAATTGAGCAGCTTCTACGTGGCCCGCAACACGATCTGGACGCTGGCCAAAAACATGCCGACCTCACTACTCCTCAGCAACTCCTCACACGTCTTTAGGGCCCAACTCTCGATCGCTGCTAACGCGCTGCGCAACTGTCGCGGGAGCGCTGCCCGCGCCCGCCTGCGAGGTCAGCTCGCCGGCCTGCTCGGCCTGCCGCGCGTCCTCCAACAGCGCGCTCTGGTTCAGTCGCGCAAACGGCGTCACGACGTCGAGATCGACTGCTTACTGGTCTAGGAGATCGCTCTATTGATGGGAGACGCGCTTGACCCGTCTCCTCCCGCACAGCGAAGGCAACTCCGCGACTCGCTACGCCAGCGTGAACAGATCGTCGAGCAGGCTGTCGTCGACGCGCTCGCCGATTATATAGCGCCGCGACCTCAATATTCCTGTAGCGGTAAAGAAATACTGGCCCGGTTCTGAACCGAGGTAATGATCCAGCAACTGATTTGTAACGTCGCGCCAGCGTTGCGCGGCCGGCTGGTCCTGCCGCTGCAGCGCCACCCAGTCGGAAGGGATCTCGATGGCGATGCGTGCGCTGGTAGCACTGAGTAGCGGCGCCCCATGTCCCTGGTTGACAACGGTCAAGTCTGGGTCGGATTCTATCTCAATGGGACCAAAATGCCCGCTACCCAGCAGCGCCTTCTGCACACGCTTTGTGCGAACCGCCCACAACAGATTCAGTCGCGCAGCAGTCACACGATTCAATTCGTTTCGAAACGAATACAGGCTGGGCTTGAATTCGCAGGCGACTGCGCCTAAGCGAGTGAAATTGAGCAACCCATTGGCAAAAAGCAGCGGGTCCGTTGTCCAGCTAATCAGATCAATGCCCGACTCGAGGGCCTGACGCGCTTGCAGTCGTTTCAGTGCCTGGCCGATACGCCGCCGGCGCAGGCCTGGAGCCACGGCAAGCAGTTGAGACTCCAATTGCAATTCCTGCCTAAAAGGGACAAACGCAGGCATGGCCGTGCAGGCAGAAAAGCGAAAGAACCCCAGCAGGAAACCGGCTACAGCCCCGTCAATGCGGGCCACCAGAGAACACCCCGCGCCCCCTTCGACGCTATGCAGGTCGCTCGGATAGAGTCCGTCCGGTGGGCTGTGCCATATCGACTGTTGCATCGATCGAATTTCTGCCGCCTCTTCCTCGCCGGGACGCCCGCAGTCAACTCCGTCAACCTCTATGTGCGTGGGCTTGAAAGAGTGGGCCGCGTCGGGAAGGTAGAAGTAGGCGCTACTGTTCGGAGGTAGACACCTTTCTACCGCACCGGAAATCTCGTCGGCGCTCAGCGGGGTCGAACCGGCAACATGCTCGTAGCGCAATGTATAAGTGGCCCCTTCGCCGCTGATGTCCCGCGGGAGTAGAAATGCGTAACCAACCAGAGATCCCGCTTCGTCACCCCGTCCGCAGTTGAGAGCAAAGCAGGCCCCGCCGATTTTCGGCAAAACCGCCTCAAGAAAGTGGTGTGGTAGTAGCGATGGCCGCCCTTCCAACCGCCTCCTCATGACCCGCAGCTTGTCTGACCAGTCGGCTGACGATGGGTCAAACCGCTTCGCGCTCACGAATCGGCTCATCCGTATGCCTGCTTGTAGCGTTTCTGCCACTCCTCAACTGTCATACCGTAGTAGAGCTCGTCCAGGTGTCGCCCGTCGGTGAAGATTGCCCTCCGCACCGCACCTTCGCGTACAAAACCCAGCTTTTCGTGCAACGAGCGCGAACTATTGTTTTCGCTGTGCATTTGAACGGTTACCTTCTGGTAGCGCAGCTCCTGAAAGTAGTAGCGAAGTATCAGCAGTATGGCAGCCGCGGCATAGCCTTTGCGCCGGTATGCGGCGTCTACCCCCAGTCCGTACTTGAATACGCCGTTACGGGCATGGCAGTTGTGCGTGTGAATGAAACCGACCGGCTTCCCGTCATTAAGTTCGATAACCCACCTGAATGAGTCGTTTTCCATCTTCTTCTTCGACTCGGCGGCTGCCCACTCCCGCACCTGCGAAAGGGATACTGGCGGCCAGACGAATTCGAGATTTCGCGCCATTTCGCTGTCCTGGTTCCAGCGCCAGAAAGTGTCCCCGTCCTCCGGTTCCACCCCTCGCAATCGGATCAACTCGGTCTGCCAGTAGTTCATCCAGTCACTCCGTGCGTCCTCTCTTCGACATCCGTGTCTGTGTTCGACCCCGCCCGTTCCTCAGGTTCGTGGAGAGAGGGGCTCCGCTCAACAGAACGGCGCCGTGCGTGATTGTCGCCTCGGTCGCAACACGCAAGAGTCCCGAGTGCGCAGTTGCTCTCCTCTGCAGCGCCGTCGCGGCCGGTATCGAATTGGTCGTAGGGCTTGGTGTTGCCTTGGAGGGTGTCTGGCTCTGGCGGTATGAACGGGCATGCTCTGCAAACCGTGAGGGCAAGGCCCCAATTTCTCGGTCAGGCGGCTGGAGGCGTAGAGTCCGTCGCCTCTTGCGGCGAGTCAGTGTCAGTGGCCCTCGCCTGGCGTCGTGCCGGTGTCATTTCACCCATTGAACTCTTCAATTCAGACCTGATCACCTGTGCAGAACGTACGATCCCGGCCAGTCTGCTGCTCGTGGAAATGAGAGGAGAAATGAAACTCGTGCTCACAAACTCGGCTGAACCTTTGACCGTGCCGACTGTCTCCTGGCTGTCTCTGATCACGGGTCTCATTTCGGACCTGATCATCTTGACCAGACGCCAGACCTGCCAGATCAACACCACCAGCAGGCCGTTCATTATGAGAATCTCTAGCGCAACCAGAATGATGGCGATATCCCGAACCGTAGCGCTGACCACGACGCTCTCCTTTTGCAATCGGCCGACTTAACAATGTCCGGGTCGGCCGGCAGATGCTTCAGCCGCGCCGCGCGCTTGACTGGCGACTAGTGAGTGACGACTCTGGCGAGAAAAAGGGCAAACACTGATGTAAGCGTCGCCTCCAACAGGCTGAGTTGTCCAACTTGCCATGTTTCCCATTGCAAAGTTTGGCTAACCCAGTGTCCCAGAATAAACCCTGTACCAGCCGCAATCAGGTACTTCGGTAGCTCCCGCAGCGAACGCCCCGTCCACAGGTGGAAGATGCTGGCGTAACCTGTGACGAGCAATGTGGCCAGCAGAACTGGGGGGCTGAGAATAAGCGACGCAAGTGGCGATCCGGGAACCAGCCGTGCACCTCCTCGGCCTCAATTGAGGGAAACACGATCGACCGGCGCACTCTCAGACGACGCCGAAGCTCCGCCGGGGTCCAGTTTGTCGATCAGCCCTCCGCCCAAACAGTGGGGACCGTCGTAGAAGACTGCCCCCTGACCCGGACTGATGCCGCGTGCCGGCTCAGCGAAAACGACCCTCACACTGCCGCCCAACTGTGGATAGACCCTACAGTCAATCGGCCGTCCCGAATAGCGAATCTGGCACTGGATCCGGCTGCCCGCGGATACTGGCCCGCCCATCGTCCAGTTCACGTTTGTAGCCAGCAATTCAGATCTGCCGAGCGCTTCGGCCGGTCCTACGATCAACTGGTTGCTGTCTGGCTCCAAGGCTACCACATACATTGGGACGGTCGCGCCGCTAAGCCCCAGTCCCCTTCGCTGCCCAACGGTATAGTTCGGCAACCCGTTGTGCCGGCCCAGCACATTGCCCCTCACATCCACGATTTCGCCTGGCGTCATCGCATCTGCAGCCCAATCGGAAAGAAAGCGCCGGTAATCGTCGTCAACTACAAAGCATAGGTCCATCGAGTCATGCTTGCTGTGGATGGGCAGCCCGCGCGCAGCCGCAATCCGCCGCACCTCCTCCTTCGCGAACTCTCCAACAGGAAAAAGCAGGTCGCTCAACTCGGCCTGACCCAGCATACTCAGGACATATGACTGGTCTTTATGTATGTCAACGCCGCGCAACAGATGGACCTTTCCGTCCTCTTGGGGTAGCAAACGTGCATAGTGGCCTGTCGCCAGGTAATCGGCGCCCAGTCGCCGGGCATAGTTGAGCAGGTAGTCGAAGCGGATGTGCCGGTTGCAGGCTAGGCAAGGGTTGGGTGTCAGCCCGTCGCTGTAACCTTCGATAAAGAGGTCAACCACCTTCTCTTTGAATGGCCGCTCGACATTGATCAGATAGAAGGGCATTCCCAGCTTGTCGGAGACGCGGCGGGCGTCTTCCACGCTCTCCTCGTCGCAGCACTTGTTGCCTGGTCCTTCGCCGATCGCCACCTCCGCCCACAACCTCATCATCACGCCGATGCACTGATAGCCCTGCTCGGTGAGCAAGGCTGCCGCGACCGAACTGTCGACGCCGCCGCTCATGGCGACAACGACGGTTGTATTGGAAGGGGGCGAATCATGTTTGCGCAAAGATGCTGTGTTCATGATGCCGGTATTGTAACACAGGCGCTTTTCTTCGGTCATGGTAGCGGGCGCGTGTGGGTGGGAGTTTGGTGGTGGCTGGAAGCGCTGCGGGAACAGGCGCAAACTCGTAAACGCTCGTACGAGAGATGGACGAGCGTTTACAAGCGTTTACGAGAGTTTACGTAAAATTTTTTTACGTTTTATTTGAGGGTTCATGGCGGTTGACTGTGGTATCGGGGGCATGTGCAGAGCATTTACAAGTTATATATTATTTATTTAAAAAAAAAGTTACGACATCGCATGTTGCCGAACCACTGTACTACGCGCATACAGGAACTGACAACCTTTATGCAGGGCGTGGGCACCGCCTGGATATGGGGCGAAGGTGGTCATTCAGGGAAATTGTGCCGCGGTCAGCGGCGTGTAAAAGGTGGTATAATGGGCGTGAATGACTGCATTTTTGTATCCCAGCCGTCCGGGGAGAAGGCGGGCAGCGAGGAGTGGAAGCCGTACGGGAGGAGACGCGCTTATGGAGATGGTGACCGACGCGGCAGATCAGGCTATCACGCAGACGCTGCAAAGGGCGATGGACGTTGCCTCCGCGCGGCACCGGCATCTGTGTCCGCGCCAAGTGCTGGGGGCGCGGACAGCGATCGCGGGGACGAGGCTGCTTGAGTTGGAGGTTCCGCGCGCGGACAAGCGGCTGCTCGTGATCGTGGAGACGGACGGCTGCTTCGTGGATGGGGTGGAGGCGGTGACAGGCGTTTCGGTGGGGCGGCGTACGCTTCGTGTGGAGGATTACGGAAAGATCGCGGCGACATTCGTGGATGTGAAGACGGAGCGGGCGCTGCGGGTTGCGCCGCAGGTCGATGTGCGCGAGCGGGCGCGGGATTACGCGCCGGAGCAGAAGCGGCGCTATTTCGCGATGCTGCACGGCTACCAGCGCATGCCGGACGCCAAATTGCTCTCGTTCGAGTGGGTGGAGCTGGCGAAACCGATCGCAGCGATCGTGAGCCGGGCCGGCGCGCGGGCGATATGCAATGAATGCGGCGAAGAGATTATCAACGAACGGGAGGTCGTGGGCGCTGGCGCTACGTTGTGCCGGTCCTGCGCAGGTGGGGGGTATTATCGTGTGGGCGGGGCGTAGTAGCCGGCTGTACTTTTCGGCGAACTTTCGCTTCGTACGTGATCCTCAGATTGGCTGGCGAACTCAACAATAAAGCAAATCTTGACATTTGACGTCCAGCGTCAACATTGGTATTCTGCATGTAAGTATGATTCGCGGATACAAGGACAGGAGAACCAGGCGATTCGCCGCAGGGGAATTCGTAGCGGGAATTTGCTTCTTATGGCTCGAAGGTTTGGGGCCGACCGATGTCGAGATTGTGGACTACCACTAGAGAAGGAAGGATGTGAACTGTGCTGAAACGTGTTGTGCATCCGGGGGAAATTCTGAAAGATGAGTTAGCGGAGATGGGCGTGTCACCTACGGCATTCGCTCGCCAGATTGACGTACCTCCGAACCGCATCAGCCAGATCATTGCCGGCAAGCGTTCCATCACTGGCGACACCGCCTTGCGGTTTGGGCACTGGTTCGGGACCGATCCTCTATTCTGGCTAAACTTACAGACGCAATTCGATCTTGTCTCAGCCGACCGCAAAGTGGGGGCGACGGTTCGCGCCTTGCCGACTGCCGCCCAGCGATGAATTTCGGGGCTCTGATAAATCTGTTTTCGCCGCGCGCTTTCATCTCATCACCGCTCCCCCAATGTTCCAACTCAAAGCCACACACAAGGTCGTCAAGGACTACTTCGCCGAGGTCCAAGAACTGACCCAACTCGGCGCGGTGCATGAGGGCGCGGTCGCGCCTGCGTTCGCCAATCTGCTGCGCGCCGCGGCGCAACCGTTCGGCTGGACGCTGGCGGAGCAGTACGCGCGCACGGGGCCCGGCGGGCAGGCCGTCCGCATCGACGGCGCACTGCTGGACAGTTTCAGGCTGGCGCGCGGTTACTGGGAGGCGAAGGACAGCGCCGACGACCTCGACGCGGAGATCAGCCGCAAGCTGGCTGCCGGCTATCCGCAGGACAATATCCTGTTCCAGTCGCCGGCGCGCATCGTTGTCATCCAGCAGGGGCAGCGGGTGTGGGACGCGCCGGTGGAGACGCCGGACGCGCTGGTTGCCGGGCTGCGCGCCTTCTTCGCGCACCAGCCCCCGGCGTTTGAACGCTGGCAGCAGGCGGTCGAGGAGTTCAAGGCGGTGGTGCCGGAACTGGCCGCGGCGCTGCTGGAACTGATCGAGGGCGAACGGCGCGGCAACCAGGGCTTTATCGACGCCTTCGGCAGATTCGCGGATCTCTGTCGCGCCGCGATCAACCCCAACATCTCCGACCAGGCGGTCGAGGAGATGCTGATCCAGCACCTGCTGACCGAGCGCATCTTCCGGCGGGTCTTCGACAACCCGGACTTTGTGGGCCGCAACGTGATTGCGCGCGAGATCGAGGAGGTGGCGCGCGCGCTGACCAGCCAGCGTTTCAGCCGCCGCGACTTCTTCCGCCCGCTGGACCGCTTTTATGGCGCAATCGAAACGACCGCCGCCACCATCAGCGACTTTGCGGAGAAGCAGGGTTTTCTCAATACGGTCTACGAGCAGTTTTTTCAGGGCTTTTCGGTCGAAGTGGCGGACACGCACGGCATCGTCTACACGCCGCAGGCGGTCGTCGATTTCATGGTGCGCTCGGTCGATGCGCTGCTGCAGCGGGAGTTTGGCCGTTCTCTGGCCGATTCCGGCATCCACCTGCTGGACCCGTTTGTGGGCACGGGCAACTTTATCCTGCGGGTCATGCGTCACTTGGCGGAGATCGGGCGGCTGGGCAGCCTGCCCCAGAAGTACGCGCACGAACTGCACTGCAACGAGGTGATGCTGCTGCCCTACTATATCGCGGCGATGAACATCGAGCACGAGTACTACGAGTTGACCGGACAGTATGCGCCCTTTTCCGGCATCTGCCTGGTGGACACGTTCGAACTGGCCGAGGACATCCAGCCGAGCCTGTTTGCGCCGGAGAACACGGCGCGCGTGCAGGCGCAGCAGGGGCAGGAGATCACCGTCATCATCGGCAACCCGCCGTATAACGTGGGGCAGGTCAACGAGAACGACAACAACAAGAACCGCAAGTACGCGACGATGGACAAGAGGGTGCGGGTGACCTATTCGAAGGACTCCAAAGCGACCAACAAGAACGCGCTCGCCGACCCTTATGTGAAGGCAGTTCGGTGGGCGGCGGACCGCATCGGGAAGGAGGGGATTGTCGCTTTCGTGAGCAACAGTGGCTTTCTCGATGGCGTTGCAACCGATGGGATGCGCAATCATCTGGCAAACGACTTTGACGCTCTTTACATCCTCGATCTGGGCGGGAACGTGCGCAAGAATCCCAAGCTGTCAGGCACGACGCACAACGTCTTTGGCATTCAGGTCGGCGTCAGCGTCAACTTTTTCGTCAAAAGGCGCGGTAAGGCGGACGCCCCGGCCGCGATGTTCTACGCCCGCGTTGATGAGAACTGGCGCAAGGAGGAGAAGTACCGCTATCTCGATGAAAAGCAACAGTACGGCAACGTCGATTGGACCAGGATCACGCCGGACAAGCGGCACACATGGCTGACAGAGGGTCTCCACGCCGAGTTTGAAACCTTTGTCCCGCTGGGAAGCAGGGAAGCAAAAGCGGCAAAAGGTGAGGCCGCCGATGTGTTTTTTCACAGATTCAGTAGCGGTGTCAAATCCAATCGGGATGCGTGGGTGTACAATTTCAAACGAGATGTGCTCAGCGAAAATATGAGCCGGACGATAGAAACTTACAACGAGCAGGTGTTCAAGTGGGAACGGCTAGGGAACAATGGCGTCAACGTTGATGATTTTGTGGCTTATGATAACAAGGGAATAAGTTGGAGTCGGGACCTGAAGGCCAAGTTGAAGCGAGGCAGACTTGCCGAATACAGTGAACAGAAGGTGAGAGACTCTCTCTATCGTCCGTTTACCAAATTGAGTCTGTTCTTTGACCGCGTGATGAACGATGTTGTGTATGTCTTCCCTTCCATCTTCCCCACACCGAAGACTGAAACGGAGAATCGCGTGATTTGGCTCAAGGTCGGCGGTGACTGGTCGATGTTTGCGCTGATGGTCAACAAACTTGCCGACCAACTTCCACAAGGCGGTTCCCAATGCTTCCCCTTCTACACCTACGACGAGAACGGCAGCAACCGCCGCGAGAACATTACCGACTGGGCGCTGGCGCGGTTCCGCGCCCATTACAACGATGACACGATCAGCAAGTGGGAGATCTTCCACTACGTCTACGGCCTGCTGCATCATCCCGGCTATCGCGAACGCTATCAGGCCAACCTCAAGCGCGAGTTGCCGCGCCTGCCCTTCGCGCCCGACTTCCGCGCCTTCGCGGCGGCGGGCGCGCGGCTAGCCGATATCCACGTGGGCTATGAAGAGATGCCGCCATATCCGCTTAAGGAGATCGAGACGCCGGGGCAGACCCTCAACTATCGCGTCGAGAAGATGCGCCTCTCCAAGGACAGGACGCAGATCCGCTACAACGATTTCCTAACTCTGTATGGCATCCCTGCCGAAGCGTTCGACTACCGGCTGGGCAATCGGTCGGCGCTGGAGTGGGTGATCGACCAGTACCGGGTGAAGACGGACAAGCGCAGCGGGATCGTGAATGATCCGAACCGAGTGGAGGATGATCGGTACGTCGTCAACCTCGTGGGCCGCGTGATCGCCGTCAGTCTGGAGACGGTGGAGATTGTGGCGGGGTTGCCGGCGTACAGGTAGAATCGAAGGCCGCGCGAGCCGGCCCCCGTTGTCCTTCTTCGGGTTCTAGCACTCTTGTGCTATGATTGGCACAGAACAGGAGCGAGCGAGACGGGCACACTCCCCTCGCTACTGAAAAGGAGGCCCAAAGTGATAAATGTAAAGACCAGGCTCACATACGCCGACTATATGAAAATGTCGGATGACGAGCGCTACGAACTTCTGAACGGAGAGTTGGTCATGGCGGCAGCACCACTCTTGTATCATCAGTACATCCTGCGCAAACTGCTCAACGAAATGTCCGACTACATAGACGAGCGCAACTTGGGGGAGCTTTATTCTTCCCCCGCCGACGTGGTCCTGTCGGACACGGACGTGGTGCAGCCGGACATCCTGTTCGTCTCCAGGCAGCGAAGCCATATCCTCACGCGTGAGAATATCCATGGCGCGCCCGATCTGGTGGTCGAAATCCTCTCTCCCGCCACGGCCGAGCGCGACCAGACGGTCAAGCTGGACCTGTATGCCCGGCACGGCGTGAAAGAGTACTGGATCGTGGACCCCGACGCCAAGGCGATCTCGGTGCTGCTGCGGGGGGAGAGCGGCTTCGAGGTCAACGATATCTACGGAGAAGGGCAGACGATGCGTTCACCGATGCTGGAGGGATTCAGTGTCGCGCTGGAGGAAGTCTTTTGAAGGGGAGAGGAGGGCAATTGTACTTCAAGATATCACTCTGACAGAAAGGTGGGCCTCTCCCTTCATTTCAAATAAATCCGGGCGAGACTTGACTAACTGGGATAATTGCTCGTGGCCATATGTTCTGGGGTCAAAAGCTGGTTTGAGCTTTCGCAGGTTAAGTCCGACAGCAGAAAGTAGTGCCCAACCATCGTCCTGAGATGCCATACTTATGGCTTGCTCCACCAATTTGGTCCACTCGGAGTGAGGCTTCCCCTTCTTCTGGTTGCCTTTGTCTTTTTTTGGTGACAGATTTTCCGTATAGACGAAAATCTCGCAGGCGTTCACGAAAGAGTCAGGCGTATCTTTCCGCCCTACGCCCATCACAAACATTCCACTTTCGCGAATTCGTGTGGCCAGCCGTGTGTAGTCGCTATCGCTGGAAACAATGCAGAATCCTCCGACACTCCCGGAGTGCAACAGGTCCATTGCGTCAATGATCAGGGCACTGTCCGTAGCATTCTTGCCTTTGGTGTAGCGGAACTGTTGAACCGGCTGGACTGCAAAAGAATGTAGAGAGTCTTTCCATCCCGACATTCCCGCCTCAGTCCAGTCACCATATATGCGCCGCGTTGTTACAAGCCCATATTTTGCGGTTTCGGCAAGTACGTGCTCTATCAGCGAGGGTTGGGCGTTGTCGCCATCTATCAGCATCGCCAGCAGACGTGCCTCGCGACCATTGACGATAGTGCGCATCGATTTTCCTTGGGCTCTGATCTGCAGTGGATTTACCGAACTACGGATTATGACATTGATGTAATCAGAAGGATCAGGAAACCAAATTCGCTCAGCATGATCAGCACCAGATATCCCAGCCGCTCAGTTGAGATCGACTATATAGACATTCGTTGCCAGGAGCAGGAGGGTCACCTCGATTCTATCCTCAGTCCGAGCGAAACGTCCTTCGGTGTTGTCGGATGTTAGCTGAATCAATGCTTGAGATTCCCTTTCCAGCTTACTAAATCTCAGTGTAGAGTCTTGGTATCAGACAGGTTTCACTTTAGGCAAATCTGACTAACTGAGGCTCATGGAAACGAGCAAGTCTTCTGGATATTAGCATTGGTTTGACCTGCGAGGATATTTTGGGCTTCGGAGTTGTCCGGTCCCATTGGTCAAGTAATTTCTGGTAGTCTTCAAGAGGTTCAAAAGGACAAAGCATAAGCCAAAATGATAGTGTCGAGCCTTCCTGAAACAATCTTGCCATTTCATGTAAGCATTTTGAGTAGTAGTCTTGCTTGGTTGGGTCAAAAACTTGATACACAACGCGCCGGGAAGATGCTGGCGCAAAGCACGCGGACGCACTTCTATGGATTAGTTGATAAGGCAGAGACGAGATTTCATCATATTCAAAATGCAGTCGAATCTGATTGGAGAAATCCGCACATATGTATTCTTCTGATCTCTTAACGGCGTCATCGAATGATCGCCAGTAGTCTAATAACAAAACCGTTGAGCGACGCGGTGAGTCAAACTCACTATCTGAGTATGATGCTACCAGTTCTTTAAAACTGTAAATGGCTTTGCGATTCTTGAAGATTTCAATCACATCCATCACATTTCTAATAAAAGGCGCCGGAGATTGTCCATCCCCGACGCCCCTTTCAACCCTATTCAATTCCCAAACCAATCAACCCTACATCATCCCGCCCATGCCGGGATCGCCGGCTGGCATCGGCTTCTCTTCCTCAGGGATGTCCGTAACCAGCGCCGCCGTCGTCAGGATCATCGCTGCAATCGAACTGGCGTTTTCGACCGCGCTGCGGGTGACCTTAACCGGGTCGGAGAGGCCGGCGTCCATCATGTCGACGTAGTCGTTCTGAATCACGTCGTACCCCGTGTTGGCCTTACCGCCTTCATGCAGGCCGCGAACCTTCTCGATGACCACTGCGCCGTCAAGACCGGCGTTCGTGGCGATCATGCGCATCGGCTCTTCAAGGGCACGGGTCAGGATGCGGGCGCCGGTAGCGGCATCGGCATCATCCATGTCTACGCCATCCAGGGCGGAGACGGCATTGATCAGGGCAACACCACCGCCAGGCACAACACCTTCCTCGACCGCGGCGCGGGTAGCGCTCAGCGCGTCCTCGACGCGGGTCTTGCGGTACTTGAGCTCGGTCTCGGTTGCAGCGCCGACGCGCAGAATGGCAACGCCCCCGGCCAGCTTGGCCAGCCGCTCCTGCAGCTTCTCGCGGTCATAGTCGCTGGTGCTGGCATCGATCTCAGCGCGGATCTCTTCGATCCTGCCCTGGATCTCCTCGGTGGTCCCGTGGCCGCCCACGATTGTGGTGGCGTCCTTCGAACTGATGACCTTGTCAGCCTGGCCGAGGTCCTCCAGCTGGGCACTCTCAAGCGTGCGGCCGACCTCTTCTGAGAGGATCTGCCCGCCGGTCAGAATGGCTATGTCGCGCAGCATCGCCTTGCGGCGGTCGCCGAAACCGGGCGCCTTGATGGCCATCGCGTTGAACATGCCGCGCAGCTTGTTCAGAACCAGCGTAGCCAGCGCCTCGCCGTCCACGTCCTCGGCAATCACGATCAGCTCGCGCTTGCCGACCTGGACCAGCTTCTCCAACAGCGGCACGATGTCCTGCGCGCTGCTGATCTTCTTGTCGGTGATCAAGAGATAGGGCGCGTCGAGCTCCGCCTCCATCCTCTCGTTGTTGGTGACGAAGTAAGGGCTGAGATAGCCGCGGTCCAGCTGCATGCCCTCGACGTACTCGGTCTCGAACTGAAGACCCTTGCTCTCCTCAACGGTGATGACGCCGTCCTTGCCAACCTTGGACATCACTTCGGCAATCAGATCGCCGATCTGGTTGTCCGCTGCCGAGTTGCTGGCAACTTGGGCGATCTCTTCCTCGCCCGAAACAGGGGTCGCCATGTCCTTGAGCGCAGAGACTACTGCGTCGCAGCTGGCCTCGATGCCCCGCTTGAGAAGCATCGGGTTCGCGCCGGCCGTGACGTTCTTGAGGCCTTCGTTCACAATCGACTGGGCCAATACGGTGGCCGTGGTCGTGCCGTCACCGGCGATGTCATTCGTCTTGGTCGCGGCTTCCTTCAGAAGCTGCGCGCCCATGTTCTGGAAGGGGTCTTCCAGCTCGATCTCTTTGGCGACGGTGACGCCGTCGTGCGTGACGGTCGGGCTGCCCCACTTCTTGTCGAGCGCCACGTTGCGGCCCTTGGGGCCGAGGGTCGTCTTTACCGCATCCGCCAGGGCGTCAATACCCTGCTTAAGGCTGCGGCGGGCTTCTTCTTCAAACTCAAGTTGCTTTGCCATTACGGTCTTTCTCCTCCGGTTTGACCCGCGCACCAGGGGCGGGTAAATTGAGCTTTTTCAGCGTAGGTCCGATTAACTTTCAACGAGCGCCAATACGTCCGATTCCTTGAGAATCAGAACCTCTGTCGCATCCAGCTTGATATTCGTGCCGGAATACTTCGCGTAAAGAACGATATCACCGACGGAGACATCCATGGCGATGCGCTTGCCGTCTTCGTCCCGTGCGCCGGGACCCGCTGCGACTACCTCGCCCTGCTGCGGCTTCTCTTTGGCAGTTTCCGGCAGATAGATGCCCGTGGAAGTCTGTTCCTCTCCCTCCAGGGGCTGTACTACCAGCCGATCACCGAGCGGCTTAAGATTCATTCGACCTTCCTCCTTGCCTTTCAATCTTTTCTGATGAACTACCAGTGTGTTTGGTTACCCGCAAGAGATAAGCGGGAAAAGAATCCGATGGTACAAATCTCTCTGGCCCCGCTGCTTTTAAGCGACGGCTCCGGCAGGGCCCGAATAGCGTCTCAGACTTCCCTTAGCACTCAATAGGCCTGAGTGCTAAGCCAACAGAAAGTGTAGCACAGTTCCTGTCGCCTGACAAGATTCCGATCCCCCGAAAACGTAAGCGTTTTGTTAGCGTTGGGATCTGCCCGGGGAGCTTACCGCGGCCACGTAGGCCAGCATCTCATCCTCTTCCGCCACGTACTCATCCAATTGGAATGCAGCATAAAGCTCGCGACTGCGCTCGAAGTACTCCTCCGCCTGCCCATGGTCCTGCTGTTCCAACGCGACGTGTCCCAGGTTATGGAGTGTAGCTGCCTTATCCATCCATGCGCCTCGCCTGTCAGAAAGCGCCAGATCTTTCTCATACCAGGCCAGCGCCGCACCAAAGTCCTGTCTCGCGTAGCAGACAGAGCCGAGATTGTTGTAACAGGTACTGATGCCGGTGTCGTCGTGGTTTCTCTGAAAGACCGTGAGGGCGGACTCGTACGCGCGTTGTGCCTCCGCGTACATCGCCATCCCTTCCATGGCAAGTCCCAGATTGTTGTGCGCGCTGGCCACCAGCGCGTCATCGCCAAGGCGCAAAGCGACTCGCAGCGCCTTGCGATGCTGTTCTATCGCCCGTTCGAAATTGTTCAAACTGAGATAGGCGCTTCCTAGATTCATATAGGCGGGCGCCAGCGAGCGAGGATCACCAGTCTGCGCCGCCGCTTCAAAGGCCAGCCAGAAATGATCGAGCGCCTGTCGAGGCTCTTCCAGCACGCGGAAAGATGTACCCAGGTCTGTGTGCCCGTACGCCATCGCCATCAACATATCCCGCTCGTCAAAAATGCGCAGCGCCCTCTGCAGCCACTCTATAGCCTCTTCAACCTCTCCGTTGAAGAATCGATGCCGGCCGATGTTGGCAAGCATCCAACCGAAGTCGCCGGCGTCGCCGAGCGCGATCGAGGCCACCGCGCCGCCGCACAGCCAGCGCCAGATTCCAGGCGGGTGCCGCCAGAAAGCATAGTGGGCAAGCGCGAGCGCGTAATCCCGCATCAATTTGAGGTCGTCCTGTACCTCAGGGAAGTTGACTGGCATGTCGCGCAGCCCCTCGGTCTCCAGCCGTTCTAAGACCATCTTCTCAACCGACTGGCCGAAGATACGCTCCAGCCGGTCAGTAGCCCAGTCCGCGCCCCAGTGGACGTTTCCCCAAAACGGGTCGATCTCCTGCCAGCGCTGGATCGGCAGCTCCTGATAGCGTTCGGCGAACTGCAGATAATAGCGCGCATGCTGGCGATGCCAGTCCTCGCCCAGCATTGCCGCGCCCTCGACAAGGTAGCGGCGTACGACAGGCTGCACGACTATCCTGCGATCAAAGAGGTCCACTTCGACCAGGGCTCGCGTGACCAGGCCTTCGAATGTCTGCCGTTTCTCAGCGTCGGCGCCCATCCCCATCGTGAACAGCTCGGTCAGCGCCTGGTAGGTTGCGCCGCCGGCCGCGCTGACCAATCGATCAAGGATGAGCCCAGCCTCAGGCCAGAAAGCGGCGAAGTTTTCGACGGCAAATCCGGCAACACTGGACATCCCCAGGACGCCGTCCTCAGAGGGCAGTTCGGCCAGCAGCTGGTCCAGATCGTTCCAGAGCCCAAAGTCTAGCAGCAGCCCCATCACTAGTCGCATGCTCAGGGGTCTGCCTCCTGTCCGGCGGTGCAGCCCCTCGACATTGCGCAACGCAGTGTCCCGCACCGATTCAGGCGCCCGCGCATGGACAAAGCCTACTACCTCGGAAAGCGGCAACCCGCCCAACTCAAGGTGCCGGTCACCTACCAGTTCAGCAAACTCAGGGTGAATGTCGCGATCTATCAACACAATATGGGATTGATTCTCCGCATCATGCAGATGGCTGATGATCTCGGCCAGCGTCTGAATCTCGCGGTCCGTAGCGCCCGAGAGTTCGTCCAGAATGAGCAAACGGCGGCGGCGGTAAAGCTGTTCCAGGATACCGATTCCCCAGCGGTCCTCGCTCACTCGCGTTAGCGTCGTGCCGAGCACCGTGTCCAGCGTGCGCACAATGTCATACATGCGGAATCGATCCCGGCCCGCGGCCCCCACCCAGATGATACCGTCGGGAAAGTGGTGAATCGTCTTCCACGCGGCCGCGGTGGCCAGCGTGCTCTTTCCGTTGCCTTGGCCCCCACTGATCGCCAGCGCCGGCTGCTCGTGCCTTGCGAGCAGCCACCGGCACAGTTCACTCAGTTCTGCGTCGCGCCCGCTAAAGCCTCGCAGCCTGTATACACCTAGATTGTGTCGGATCTGCGACTGTTCGTCGGTCATCATTCAACTTTTACAAATGGTAGCGGGGCAGATGCCTCCAGCTTATCGAACGGCGCCATTCAACTATGGTTGGACAGCGAAAGGATCACGCACGGGTATTCGCTCGCAATTGTTGTTTCGTAGTTCAGCGCCTCCGACAGTGCCTTGCCGCCTTCAACTGCTCCGAATCCCTGCTCACCGATTCCAGGAGAAAGGAGAATCAAGTCCGGACGCACACGTCGCGCAATTTCATTTACGTTTAGGGGCGAAATGTTGGCTACGAGATCGACTCGCTCGATTAAGCCGTTATGCACGGCTTCCGGTTGGTCCGAAGGGTCACTGACGAAGATTTCGACAGCCGGATTTTTCTGAAGTTGGCGCAGCGCCACTGAACCGATGTTGCCGGCGCCAATTAGCCATACGCGCATAGTCTACCTCCTGTCACTCTTGCGAAAGTTGCGCCTTCCATCAGATCATGCCCAACTGGCTGAGCGTCAGGAAGAACATGAGGATTATGCCCGAACATGCCAGCCCGACGATCACACCTGTGCGCAGCATCTCCTGGCGGTTCACCACACCGGTGACCGCGATGAGGATCATTCGAGCCGAACCGCTGGGCAGCGCGAATGCCAGGGCGACCGCGAATATCGTCGGAATGACGAGCCGTACCGGGTCAATGCCCGATGCCTGTCCCAATGTGATGAGTACAGGCGCCAGGATGGCGCCAAGTGGTACATTGTTCATGAACTGAGTGATACAGAATGCCAAAAGAATTAACACAGCCAGGACGATGTAAAAGGGCAAGCCCTCGAGGGACGGCGCCACCAGGTTGGCGAACCAGGCGCTTGCCCCGGTCTTTTCCAGCGCATCACCCAGCGTCAGACCGGCGCCTATGACGAAGAAGACGCCCCAGTTTACGCCTTTCAAATCGCTCCAGTCTACGATCTTTTCGACGGAAAGCACTGCGACCGCGCCAATTGCGATCACCG
This sequence comes from Caldilineaceae bacterium, assembly GCA_965208965.1. Lineage (GTDB taxonomy): Bacteria > Chloroflexota > Anaerolineae > Caldilineales > Caldilineaceae > Bin5. The sequence continues at coordinate 4,957,047 of OZ242384.1, read as the reverse complement.
CGCTGCTCAACAGAGTGGCCGGCAGTTTGAGTAGATTCTCGATATACCCACCGGCAACCCACAGACTGATCGACACCAGCAGCACGGCGATAATCTCCCTCTCGGGTCCCGATAGTCTGCCCAGCCTCTCGATCTCCCGTCTGGCCGGTTCGATATCGATCGTCAACGCCGGCAGTGCGAACAGCCGCGGCAACAGCAGCCAAACAAGCGGAATCAACACCAGTGCTACCGGCAACCCATATTTCATCCAATCGACGAATCCGAACCCGTACAACTGGCCCAGCAGACCACTGGCGATCGCGTTCTCGCCGCTCCCCATGATCGTGGCAATCGCGCCGATGCTCGAACTGTAGCCGATAGCGAGAATCAGGACCGCCAGAGCCTTCCGCCCGTCCTCCGGTCGCGGCACCTGTTGGGCAATCGTAATTGCAACCGGAATCAGCACCGCGGCCGTGGCCGTGTTCAGGACGAACATGCTGAGCCCGCCGGTGATTGCCATGAGCGCCAACAGCAGCGGCCCGAACCGTCCTCCGCTGCTCACAATTGCATGGAGCGCCAGTCGACGCGTCAACCCATGTTTTCGCAACGCTTCAGCCAGGAAAAGGCTCCCTAGGATCAGGAAGACGACCGGGGTGCCAAACGGTTCGAACGCGCCTCCAGCGTCATCCACCCCGAGCGCAATCTGGACAATTGGCACCAGCAGAGCGACGATTGGCAACGGCGCCGGTTCCAGCGCCAGGATCAGACCCGAAAAGGCAAAAAGCGCTAATGCCTTGTGGCCGTCTACGCTCAAACCGGCCGGCGTGGGCAAGAGCAGAACGATTGCGGTCACCCCCACCACAAAGAGGAGGCGGCGCAGGTCGAAAACCTTCCGCATTCCTGCCTGAATCGGTTGCTGTAAGACTCTAAGTGGCGTGCCGGGACGCTGCAGGCGCCGCTTGGAAGTAACTGTACGGGTGGCGACCCGCTCTCGGATCAAGGCGCTGCGTTCGGCTTGGGGAGGCGGCCGCATCGGTTCGGGCCGCTGCGGTTGCTCCGCAGGCTCCTGCTGCCCGTCGTCGCGTGATGGCGCTGCAATTGTGGGGCGGGGCAAGGAGGATTTCAGCCGGGCGCGGTTGTAAGACATTTGAAACGACAGTTCGTAACGGTAGGACCGCTCTCGTTTGCCAGCGCAGAGTTGTGTGCGTCAACAACAACCCGAAGAGAGGAATCGCCAGCCTGCTAACTGGAACTACACTGGCGTAGGCCCCAGAGAGCAGAAGACAGCCCCGGAGCAAATTCCAGCGTCTTGCGCAGCCAGGGAACCCCCAAGTGGCACTCCTGCGGTTTCTTTTGGACGTGAGACAGTCCTAAAAGCAATGTGAATTGGGCATTGATTTCATTTTCTTCCAGGAGGCTTGCGGCGCGCTCCATCGTTTCGGCTGCGCTCTCGTAGTTTAGACGACGATAATACGCCATGCCCAGGTGGGCCAATACAAGGCCATTGTCGGGTTCCAACTCTGCCGCCCTACGCAATATCCGCAACGCCTGGAGGAAGTCGTCGCTCTGCCATAGCGCCCAGCCGAGCGCGTCGAGCGCAAATGCGGTCTCCCCTGCATTCACAGCCTGTTCATAGCTCTCAATGGCAAGTCCCCACTCGTCCTGGTGCTCGTATTGCCTTCCCAATTCGATGAACAGATCGGGTCGATTCGGCGCCAGTTCAACGGCCCGGCCGTATTCGACGATGGCCCGCTCAAAGTCCTTCTGTACTTCAAACAAGTAGCCAAGGTTTCGGCGGGCCATCACATTCGAGGGATCGATGGCCAGCGCCTCTTCCAGATATTCCAGAGCCAGCGTGTAGTTCCCAACATCACTGTAGATCTCGCCCAACACTGCCAGGACGTCGGGGTTGTCCGGCTCCAGTTCAAGCGCCTGGAATGCGAAATCGCTGGCCGAATCGTAGTTCCCGCGCCAGTCGAGCACCCGTGCATGCATTGCCAGCGCATCCACATTCTTTTCCTCGAGCCGAACCGCCCTCTGCGTGAGCGCGTAGGCCTGTTCGACCCGGCGCGCCATCAGGCGCAAACCGGCCAGGGCAACCAGGGGGTAGGCATTTTCAGGTTCCAGTTCGGCCATTCGCTCGAGCGCCGCGGCAGCTTCGCTGAAATTCCCGGCGGCAATGTGCGCTTCCGCCTTCGTCTGCCAGTAGAGCGCGCTGGGCGTAGGCGTCGTCGCGGGCGGCGGCTGCTGCCTCACAAGCCAGTCCGGTCGCTGAATGTAAAGATAGACGGCCAGAAGCAGAACCAAACCGCTCCAAACGAAACAGCCTCTGCGGCGTCGACGGCGCGGCCTGTAAGTCCAGTCAAGATCCATACCGGGTTAAGTATAACGCAAATGGGCAGCTTCCCATGTATCGTGCATCAGCCCGTACTGGCCTGCTGCCGGCCTTTTCGAAGGAGACGAAGCGGAGATGGACTGAGGCAGCCCGGTTGGCATTTACAGGGCCATGCCGGACTCATTGCGGGAATACAGTTCCAGGACAATTGAAGACTCTGGCTGAAGACTGTCGACCAGGGTTGTGATGTCCTGGCCCGGGCGTAGACTCTCCCGCTTTTCCCGTCGGTGATTGCGGCGGATCGCATTGCGGCCTGCGTACGCTCGCTGCTGGAACCAGTATACGTAGTCAACGCTGAACTCCATAGGAGTGAAATTCAAGCTCCTGATCTGACCTGGTACAGTTGTAGTGGAACGAAGGATCCGGCGGAAGTGCTGGATCCGCCAGTAGAGTGTCGGCGCCGCCAACAAGAGAACCGTTCCCGCACCCACCATCAGCAAAGGAACCTCTGCTCCTTCAAACACCAGCCTGTCCATGTTGCCGTGTCCGAACGCGGCGTTGAAAAAGCCAAAGGGAAGATAGCCAAGTGTCAGGACAAGCGCTGCAGGAACAGTGGCGCCAACGACAAAGATCGCGCTGACAATCGCCGGCAAGTCCAGGCTGAGCAGACCGACAAGGGTAAGGCCGTGTCCGCTAGAAGAGATCTGTTGAGAACGGTTTCGGGGAGAGATCCGCATACGAATGTGGAGCCGCCGCCGTCAAAGTCCGGGCGGCTGTGGACTTTCTTACAGCGGCGCCGGCGAGATCTGCCGGTGCCGGTCGACGATCTGCGGTAGCTTCTCTAAGAGAAAGTCTACCTGTTCCGCGTCGTTGCTGAGGCCGAGGCTCAACCGCAGTCCTCCCGCCAACTCATCGACAGGTACTCCCACAGCTTCCAAAACGTGACTGGGCTGCTGCCTCGCGCTTGTACATGCGCTGCCGCTGCTGGCCGCAATCCCGGCCAGATCCAGTGCAATCAGAATACCCTCGGCCTCCACGTCACGAACTGTGAAACTTGCGTGATTTGCCAGCCTGTTCGTCGGACTGCCGGTCAATCTGGCCCCCTCAACGGACTCCAGCGTGTGGCCGATTATCCGGTCCCGCAACTGGCGCAGACGGGCCATTTCCGCCTCTCTTTCCGCTTCGCACAAAGCCAGCGCGATCGCCATTCCTACGATGCCGGGTACATTCTGTGTGCCTGCCCGTCGCCTCCCTTCGTGGCTGCCGCCGGTAAGGAAAGGATGAAAAGGAGTACCTCGCCGCAGGTAGAGAAATCCAACGCCCTTCGGCCCGTAAAACTTGTGTGCACTGGCACTTAGCGCGTCTACGTTCAACTCGTTGACATCCAAAGGCAGCTTTCCCGCAGCCTGCACGGCATCGGTGTGGAACGGCGCCTTTCGCTCCCGACAGAGCGCGCCCAATTCGCCAATCGCCTGCACGCTGCCAATCTCGTTGTTGGCATACATAACACTGACCACTGCAACGTCAGAGCCGTCGCCGAGTGCCCGGTCCAAGTCGTCCGCACTGACCAAGCCGTCGCCGTCCACAGGCAGCAGTGTCAACTCAAATCCAAAACAGTCTCGCAAGTCCTCGGCAGTGTAAAGCACTGCGTGATGCTCAACCGGCGTGGTTATGATTCGGTTTGCGCCGTGCTGCGTGCGCCGGGCCAGGGCAATCCCACGCAGGGCCGCGTTATCGCTTTCGCTCCCGCAACCGGTAAAGACGATCTCGTTTGGGTTGACGCCCAGGACGTCTGCGATCGTGTGCCGGGCCTCGCTCAATCCGGCATGGGCTGCCCGACCTGCCCTGTGTATGCTGGATGGGTTTCCATATTTGGAGCTGTCGCCCTGGCCGGTCGAACCGTAGTACGGTTCCATTGCCGCTAGAACTTCAGGGCGTAACGGCGTTGTTGCCGAATGGTCCAGGTAGATCATTGCCATTTGCCAATCTTTCTTCTGCTGATTGCATCCTGTGCAACTTGCAGGATCACTGCATGGGCACTATCGTAGTGGAAAAGCATACTAACTTTCACGGTTTTGTTCAAGTTCTCCACCGGCAAACACGAGCAGGGCTCGCAGCCGCAGGCAGTGAATGCGTCTGGCGCTCTTCTACATGAGACTGCAAAAGGCCGTACCGGCGGCAGGAAACAGGGGAAATCCGATGACCCATATCGAGACCATTGTTGGACGGCAGATTCTTGACAGTCGGGGCAACCCTACTGTCGAGGTCGAAATCCAGTTGAAGGGCGGCGCAACCGGGCGCGCAGCCGTCCCCAGCGGGGCCAGTACAGGTGTGCATGAGGCTGTAGAGTTGCGGGACGGCGACAAGTCCAGGTATGGCGGCAAAGGCGTCATGCAGGCTGTGGGGAATGTAAACACCGCTCTCGCACAGAGATTGAAAGGTGCGGACGCGCTCGATCAGGTAGCCATCGATCAGGCAATGCTGGAGTTGGACGGCACACATAACAAGAGCAAACTGGGCGCAAATGCCATTCTGGGCGTCAGCCTCGCGGCCGCCAAAGCCGCATCCGCCTCCTCCGGCCTGCCTCTGTACCGATACCTGGGCGGCGTAAATGCCCACTCGCTTCCTGTTCCCATGATGAACATCCTCAACGGGGGCAAACACGCGGCCAATAGCACTGATTTCCAGGAATTCATGGTGATGCCGGTCGGCGCCCCATCCTTTACCGAAGGCGTCAGGTGGGGTACAGAGATCTATCACGCCCTCAAAGAAGTACTTCACGACGCCGGTTACGGCACCAACGTTGGCGATGAAGGCGGATTCGCCCCCAGCCTGGGAGGGAACGCCGCCGCGATCGAGGTGATTCTGCAGGCAATAGAGAAGGCAGGTTATCGACCGGCCGAAGACGTCTTCATTGCTCTGGACCCGGCCGTGAGCGAACTTTACGTCGAGGAGACTGGGCGCTACAAGCTCGAAATTGAGGGTTTGGAGCTCTCCAGTGAAGAGCTCGTCGAACTCTGGGCGGATTGGTGCGACCGGTATCCTATCATCTCAATAGAAGACGGCATGGCAGAGGACGACTGGGAGGGCTGGAAGCAGCTCCACGCGAGAGTAGGTGAGCGAGTCCAACTGGTAGGGGACGATCTCTTGGTGACGAATGTTAAGCGGATTGAACGCGCCATTGAGCAGCGTGCCTGTAACGCCCTGCTGTGCAAAGTCAACCAGATCGGCACCCTCACCGAAAGCATCGCCGCCATCGAAATGAGCCACCGCGCAGGCTGGGCCGCAGTTGTCAGCCACCGGTCAGGCGAGACTGAGGATGACACCATTGCCGACCTGGTCGTGGCCTTCAACACCGGGCAGATCAAGACAGGAGCGCCCGCACGCAGCGACCGCGTCGCCAAATACAATCAACTGCTTCGAATTGAAGAGGATCTCGGCCCTGCTGGGGCTTACCAGGGAATGGGGGCCTTCGAGCACCTCAACGATTGATTTCGCTTGGGCACAAAGACTTGCAAGTGGCTGACACTCGGATGTTTCTGTCCGAAGTGAGCCTTTCTTCATTCGGCCGCGGCCGGAAGCAAGACAAGAATTGGGTGATACCTGAATTCCCGGACAAAAAGAAAAGGGATGCGTGAGCAAACTCTTCACGCATCCCATATTCGGTGCCCCCGCTCCGACTCGAACGGAGATGCCCTGAAGGGCACAGGCCCTCAACCTGCTGTGTATACCAATTCCACCACGGGGGCGCACACGCTTTTCATCATAAGAGTCGGCGACGAAACTGTCAAATGTAGCACTCTCCCAGAACTCTCCTCTCCGAGCTCCCGAGTGGACCATCCAATTGAAACAGCGCGCTGTCCCTGACTATGCCATCTTGCGCTTTTCCTCTTCAACCAGCACGCGTCGCAGGATCTTGCCCACCTGACTCTTCGGCAATTCGTCGCGGAAATCCACCAGCCTCGGCACTTTGTAGGGAGCCAGATGCTCCCTGCAGAAAGTCTCGATTTCGTCTTGTGTGCTCGTCTGGCCTGCCTTCAAAACAATATAGGCCTTAACAGTCTCACCCCGGACTGCGTCCGGCACGCCTGCAACCACCGCTTCTTGCACTGCCTCGTGCATATACAGAACTTCCTCAATCTCTCTTGGCACGACATTGTATCCGCTGGCGATGATCAGATCCTTCTTCCGGTCCACAATGTAAAAGCAGCCATCTTCGTCCATGCGGGCGATGTCGCCGGTGTGGAACCAGCCATCTTCTGTGATGGCATCCGCCGTTTCCTCGGGGCGCTTCCAGTAGCCCTTCATCACCTGCGGGCCCCGGACAATCAGTTCACCCTCTTCCCCCGCGTCGACGGTTTCGAATTCGCCCGCCTCATTCGGGTCGAGGCCTACGATGGCAACCTCAGTGCTCGGCACGGGAAAGCCGATCGATCCTTCCTTGCGCATGCCGTTGATGGGATTGGCGCAGGCCACGGGCGAAGTCTCGGTCAGACCGTAACCCTCAACCAACTTCCCGCCGGTGATCTGTTCAAAACGGCGCTGAATCTCAATCGGCAACGACATTCCGCCCGAAAGGCAAGCCTTGATCGAACTGAGATCGGCGTCGTCTACCTTGGGATGGTTGATGATCGCGGTGTACATCGTTGGGATGCCGGGGTACATCGTCACCTTTTCGCGCTGAAGAATGTCAAGCACAAGATCGGTCTGACGGGGATCCGGTGTCACGATCAGTTCCGCGCCCGTATACATGGAAAAAAGCATGGCAACCGTCATCCCATATACGTGGAAGAACGGTATCGCACCCAGCATCCTCTCCCCGCCGTACTCTAGGTCTCGGTACCAGGCCTCGATCTGCTGCACGTTGGACATCACGCTTCGGTGCGTCAACATGGCCGCCTTGGGAGAGCCGGTCGTGCCGCCGGTGTACTGGAACAGGACGACATCATCTGGCGAAACGTCTATGCTGGGCGGGTTGGGAGCGCTCGTCTCTAGAAGATTCCCAAACTCCCACACGCCCGGTCCGTCCGGTACGTCGGTCATCATGCCCGAAGCCCGCACCTTTTTCGCCACCAGCTTGTTGAAAGGAAAGCCCAACGGATCGGGCACGTCGGTTACGATGACGTGCTTGAGTTCCGTTCCTTCTCGCGCTTGCGCCACACGCTCGTAAAATCCGCTCAGAATGACGATGGCAGTCGCGCCGCTGTCCTCCAGCAGATGGTTCAATTCCCTGGCCGTATAGGTCGGGTTCGTGTTGACAATGACGCAACCTGCCTTGAGCGCGCCGAAGAAGGAGATAACCTGCTGAGGGATATTGGGTAACATAATGGCGATGCGGTCACCCTGCTGCAAACCGATCCGGCGCAGTGCAAAGGCGAAGCGATCAACGGAGTCCTTCAGTTCCGCATAGGTCTGCTTAGCCTGCACTGTGATGCCTAATGGCAGATATGCCAGCAGCAAACGGGTCGCTACCTGGTTGGCATAGGTCTGGGCCGAGGCATCCAACATTTCATGTGTAAGCTGACCGTTGTATTCAATTGAGTCCGGTACACCCGATTCGTAATTTACTACCCATGGTTTCTGCTCGTATGCAGACATCGCAATCGTTTCTCCTTTGCTATAGTCCGCGGAGCCCGACGTTGCACCGAAAAACGCGATGCACTTGCCTGGAGCTATCCGCGCAGCGGAGCCATTCTGCCAATCCAATGCGAGAAAAGTATATCAGAGAAAAAGCACGATTGGCAATGAAGTCAACTATAGAACGTATCTCTCCCTTTGTCGACACGGCCCAAACAGAGACCGGAGCCAAGCCGTAGCATATTCTCAGCCGCGCAGGCAAAGTGCCGAGCTGCCTATACGTGCTTGAGGGCGCATCCCAGTATCGGGGCAAACTTTCGTATACATCGGGAAGCAACCAGGCTTAGGGCGTTCCGTTCCTGTTCAATTCTGTTAACCTGTACAAAACATAGACAAAACCTGTACACCTTCGGCAGACCACCAACCGCGAACAACCGCATTTCCGCGCCGATTTTGCGGCCAGAATCAGCTCCCGCGGCACCTCAATGGCCTCCGTTTTTGGGCCGATTTTTGCATGAAAGTGATGCATCACTTTTGCCGAAAATGCACTGCTTTCGCGGCCCCTTTCGCGCGCCCCGCCGCAGCGCAGAAAGACCGTCCTTAAGCCATCGAAATGACGAACCGGCGTGCCCCGCAAAAGCTGTACAAAACGGCAGAGTCCGCGCCTCCCCGCCCGCCCCCGCAAGCCAACATGCACATATGAACGCATCCCAAAATGGTGGCGAACTTTCAAATATCTCAACGAACAACAACACCGCGGCCCGCCCGCAATCCGATCTCCTGCAGAGGAGCCAGCAGTTCCCGTTCCTCGCTTCTCACGCCTCACCTCTGTTCCCACCCCAAATCTGGACTGCACCCGAACCTGTCCGATCCTTGACACAGCAGTTCGGATGAGAGTATACTTTTGCGAAAGGCAAGCTGGCATCTTGCTTGAGTCCTATTCGTCAGAGAGATCGACCCAGCTTCATGGCGGGCAGTACAATGCAGGATTTGAAGTCCCTGATCGAGAAATATGTAAACGAACCGGTTTGGGCCGTTGTGGGCGCTAGCAACAACAGTGCCAAATACGGCAATCGAATCTATCTGAAACTCAGGGAGACAGGCTATACGGTCTTTCCGGTGAATCGGCGCGAGCGCCTGATAGAGGGCGACACCGCCTACAGAAGTCTGACCGACCTGCCGGAACCCCCTGCTGTCATCAACATGGTCGTACCCCCCGTCGAAGCCCCTGCCGTCGTGGAGCAGGCAAGAGCCGCAGGCGCGCAAGCCATCTGGTTTCAACCTGGCGCCGAAAGCGATGCCGCTGCCAGATGGGCACAGGAGCACGGACTGGACGTCATCGAAGCCTGCATTTTAGTCCAGCTTGCCCTGATGCCCCGCTCAGACGGAGCTGAACTGAACCGGTCTCCATCGCAACCGCGGCCAACCCCCTCCCCAGACCCTACAACCTCCACCCGCTGATACCATCTCGCGTATGCACGGGTGGAGGATACGCAATAGAGCAGTCGTGAAGCCATTGGATGTCTGGGGGCATGCTGAGTCGAAAGCCTGCCCCTTGCACGCTCTGGCAAGAGGCTGGACTTACAGAAATCGAACAAGGACAGACTGAAATGCGGATGTCAAAACTTTTCTTCCAGACACTGCGCGAAGCGCCTGCGGACGCAGATGTCCGCAGCCATCAGTTGATGGTGCGGGCAGGCCTGGTTCGGCAAGTGGGAGCCGGAATCTTCGAATATATGCCCCTGGGGCTGCGGGTCAAGAAGAAGATTGAAACGATCATGCGGGAGGAAATGGACGCCATCGACGGGCAGGAAATCGTCATGCCGGTCGTACAGCCGGCCTCGCTTTGGAAACGAACGGGACGCTGGTACGAAATCGGCGACGACTTGGCGCGGCTTACCGATCGCGCCGGCCGGGAGCTTGTCCTGGCTATGACGCACGAAGAGGTGATTACCGAGCTGGCTGGCGGGGTGATCAGCAGCTACCGCCAGCTGCCGGTCATGCTCTACCAGATTCAAACCAAGTTCCGAGATGAGCCTCGTCCGCGGGGCGGCCTGATTCGTGTGCGTGAGTTCACCATGAAAGACGGCTATTCATTCCATCCCGACATTGCCAGCCTGGATGAATACTATCCTCTGGTGTATCAGGCCTACTTCAACATCTTTGGCCGCTCCGGGCTCGATGTAATAGCTGTCGAAAGCGATACCGGCATGATGGGCGGTACCATGGCCCACGAATTCATGACCCTGACAGAAGTCGGTGAAGACACGTTGGTCCTCTGTGACGCATGTGGCTATAAAGCCAATCGTCAGGTCGCCACCTTCGTGAAGGCGGACGTTGATGACCGAGCCGAGGAAGAGCCGCTTCCACTAGAAGAGGTCTCTACCCCTGGCGTAGATACCATCGCCGCACTGGCCGGTTACCTCGGAATCCCCGAGAGCCGCACGGCCAAGGCCCTGTTCCTGGTCGCAACGGTCGAGGAGGAGGGCGAAGAGAGAGAGCAGTTCGTTTTCGTCGTTGTGCGCGGTGATATGGAGTTGAACGAAACGAAGTTGACGAACGCGCTGAAGGCTCGCCAGCTGCGTCCGGCCCAGCCCGAGGAGATCCGGGCGGTCGGCGCGGAACCGGGCTACGGCTCTCCAATCGGCATCCGCAGAGACGACGTCGTATTGGTGGTAGACGACCTGATACCGGGTAGCACAAACCTTGTAGCAGGCGCAAATCGCGAGGGATGGCACCTCAGGAATGTCAACTGCGACAGAGACTTTCGCCCCGATATGATCGTGGACGTGGTTGCTGCCGCAGATGGACATCCTTGTCCAATCTGCCGGGCGCCCCTGCGATCAGTGCGCGGCGTGGAAGTGGGAAATATCTTCAAGCTGGGCACCAAGTACAGCGAGGCAATGGACGCTACGTTCCTCGACGAAGATGGCGGAAGTGTGCCGATGGTCATGGGCTGCTATGGTATCGGCTCCGGTCGTCTTATCGCCAGCACAATCGAAACGAACTACGACGAAAATGGCATCATCTGGCCGATAACGATAGCTCCCCATCAGCTATATCTTGTCAGCCTGGCGACCCGGCGAACGCCAGAAGTGACGGAAGCAGCCGAGCACATTTACAGTCAGCTCCAGGAAGCGGATGTTGAAGTACTGTATGACGACCGCGATGAGAGGGCCGGCGTGAAGTTTAACGACGCCGATCTGTTGGGAATCCCAATCCGACTGACAGTCGGCGCAAGAGGAGTGAAAAAAGGGGTTGCTGAGCTTAAGCTTCGCAACAGCGATGAAGTCCGCGAACTACCCCTCGACGATATCGTCAATCAGATTCAATCGATTGTCGATGCCGAAACGGAGGCCGTCCTGGCAAGAGTGGTTACTGAACCGTTGCAATAGTGTACGCAATTGCTGCGTGAACAGAGGTTTCCAAACTCTTGACTTTGTTTGCGTTCCCTGCTACACTGGGGCACGTGCCTTGACCCGAAATCAGAATGCCATGCATTCCAACACCGAAAGGAGCGAACACCATGCGAATTGAATTGTCCGTCGAGACCGGTGTCCACGCGTCCTTCGTGAGGAGTTTTGTGCCCTGTTGTTGAGTCGGCCCTGAACTGTTTTCCAAACCGTGGACGCGTGTATCGACCGCTCCACGGTTTTTTTGTTGGCTGGAGAAGCTAAAGGCCTCACGAGAGAAAGGAGGCGCAAAATCAACAATTTCGTCGACTTCAATCCCCGGAATCCCGATGAACCTTCAGAATGGAGCAAGAACCTTGATCAAAATCCGCCCCTTTGAGAATAACGACCGCGACTACAGCAATGCGGTCGAAATAGTGAACACTGTCTGGCCGGAATATCCCGATACAGTGGAAGAGTGGAAAGAGTCAGATGAGAAACGCTCTAAACTTGTCAAGAGAGGCAGATTCTTCGCCGAAATCGATGAAACGCCGGTCGGCTTCGCCAATTACAGCCAGTCTCTGTGGCTGAACCATCCTGGCAAGCTGTTCGTAGGAGTGGAAGTATTGCCGGAGTTTCGCAAGCGCGGCGTCGGCACAGCCCTGTGGGAGTACCTCTGCCAGGAAGTCCAGCAATTTGAGCCATTGCGCCTTCTGGCCCATACCCGTGAAGACTACGAAGACGGAATCCGATTTGCACAGAAACTCGGCTTCAAAGAGTGTATGCGGGACTGGGAGTCCCGTCTGTATCCAGCGAACTTCGACCTTGATGTGTGGAGCCGATATCCCCGGCAAGTGGCCGAGCAGGGGATAGAGCTCAAGACTGTCGCCGAGCTCGAGTCAGACCCGAACCGGGATCGAAAGCTCTACGAACTGGAGTGGCAGATCGACCGCGATGTTCCCAGCCCTGAACCTCCCTCTAAAGTGCCTTTTGAGGAGTATCAAAAGGTGTGGGAGCGAACGAATCTGCTGCCGGACGCCTGGTACGTTGCAGTCGACAATGACGAATACGTGGGAATGACCAGTCTGTGGTCGAGTCAGGCAAATCCCAAGTTGCTCTACGTTGGAATAACCGGTGTAACTAGATCGCACCGAAGGCGCGGCATCGCAATGGCCTTGAAAGTCCGTTCCGTAGAATTTGCGCTGCAAAAGGGATTCAGCGAAATCCGGACCTGGAATGAGACCAACAACCAGGCAATGCTGGGAATAAACAACCGGCTAGGCTTTGTGCGGCAGCCCGCTCACATTGAGTTTGCGAAAGCGATGCGGGAGGAGCGCCCTGAGGACGCCGAACTGAAGATTCAAGACGCCGAGCAGGAAGATGGAAAGTAGGAAGTAGGTCCCAACTGAGAACAGTGGAACGGCGTCTAGCTCTAAACCCTGTCCAATGACGGACCAGAAAAGTATTCAAAAAGTGGCGGGGGCCCGCAAGACGGGGTCCCTGCCCTTTCTCATTAGGTCAAGTCGGGCTACATCCGTCTTAGTACTGCCGTCAGCAATGCCGTCAACTGCGGCACAACGACTCCGCCCGTTTCCATCACCTCCTCCGCGCTGGTCTCCTTGTCCGAATCCAGTCGATCGACTGCCACATTGGTGATAGTACTGATTCCCAGGACCTCAATCCCTGCGTGGACCGCCACCAAAGCCTCCGGCACAGTGCTCATACCCACCGCGTCGGCTCCTACCAGACGCAGACAACGAACCTCTGCCGGTGTCTCGAAGTTTGGACCGGCGACAAAGGCGTATACGCCCTGGCGCAGCGTGATCCTCAGTTCCTGCGCCGATACCAGTGCCGCCTTGCGCAGAGACCTCGCGTACGCTTGCGTCATCGACGGAAAACGCGTACCGAATTCCCCGGCGTTCGGACCAATCAGAGGATTCTGACCCGCCATGCCAACAAAGTTCAGGTGGTCCACGATCAGCATGAGATCGCCCGCGCGAAAGCCGGGATTTACACCGCCGGCCGCATTGGTGAGAATCAGCTTATCGACGCCAAGTCGCTTCATCACCCTGATGGGAAAAGTAATCTCCTCGGCCGAATATCCCTCATAAAAGTGGATGCGGCCCTGCATCGCCACCACCGTCTGTCCGGCAAGTTGACCCACAATCAGCCGCCCTTCGTGCCCAGGCGCTGTGCTGGTGGGGAAGTGAGGGATCTCCTCGTAATGGACTGCTTCGGCCCCCTCAATCGCCTCTGCCAGAGAGTTCAACCCGCTGCCAAGCACCAGCCCGATTGGCTGCCCTTCGACCAACTGTGTTCCCCGTCGATTGGCCCTTTCCCGAACGAACGCCGCCGCGCGGTCATATTCTGCTAGACCAAACATTCCACTCATCAAGTTACCTCTGTGCTATACAGTTCCTGCTCGTTCGGTGAATGCGCCCACTTGGGTTGCCTACCCGGCGCCTTCGGCGTCGCCATGGTACCGTGAAGCTTCCTGCCCAGCTGTGTCCGGAGATAGGTCGCGCCAACGAAAGAGATCAGCCCATTCATTCGGCTTTTCCTCGACCACATCCGCGATCAGGTCACCGAGCACCGGCCCGAACTTGAACCCGTGGCCGCTCCCGCCCGTGGCTACACTCAGTCCCTCTTTCTCCGGATGGTGGTCGATCCAGAAGTGCTCATCCAGCGTGTCATTGTACAGACAGCGTCGAGTATAAGTGATTTCAGCATCCAGGAGTGATGGAAAGGTGTCCTCGAGGAAGATGCGCAGTTCTGCGTAATCCTCCTCGTATACCGTACGCTCATCGTGCTCCGGGTGAAGCGTCACGCCAACCCCGTGCCGGGAAACCTTGACGATGCCTTCACGCAACATCGGGAACCCGTACCAGCCCGTGCGCGCAGTGTCGCCAAAGTAGACGACAAAGTCAGGCGCAAAAAAGGGCGCCGGGTCCTTCGGCTTCAGGTGGAAGATCGGGTGGCCGGTCGCTGTCATGACCGACTGTAGTTCAGGCAGCAGCCAGGGCGTCCATGAACCGGCCGCGATCACGGTATGATCGGAGGTGAATTTTGCACCCTCACGCGTACGCATCCCCTGTACACGGTCACCATCCAGCAAGAGTTGATCAGCAGTCTGACCGGGCCGGACCTCGATTCCGACAGCCGCGGCCCGTTCTGCCAGCTTGCCTACTACCCGTCCACTCTCCGCATAGCCTCCACGCGCATTGTAGAAGCCGTCAGTGTAGACCCCGGTTGACCAGGCGGGGAACCGCCGCGATATCTCTCCGTCTGGCAGACGCTCCGGCCTCTGCCCCTCATCCAACAACATCCGAAAACTACTGTTGACGAATTCGTTTTCCGCCATCGGCCCCTTCGATGCAGCCAAGACTCCGGTCTCATGGTACAACGTCTCTCCGAACAGCTCGTTCCAGCGATGGAAACCCTCGATCGAGCCAATCGCCATGCGCGTGTACTGCCGGTTATCGCCGTATTCCATTCGTACAACCTTGCTGACATCCGTAGATGCAGCCAGAGGGTAGGGAAGGGGCCCGGGGTCGATCAAAGTAACGCTGTACCCGCGGCTGCGCAGCGACAAAGCAGTCGTCACTCCAAATATACCGGCGCCGACGACAAGAAAGTCAGATGACGAGGACATGAATATACTCCTATCCGAATACCATTCCTTCAGATGCTGGGGCACTTATGGCCCTTCGACGCTGCCCTGTCCATTAGTTCTTCTAACTATCATTCCACCAAGGCAACGTAATGAGCGAACTTCAAGAGCAAATCAGTTTGGCGCCAACTATTTTCGCGCGCAACCCGCAATGGTATCGCGCCTATAAATGATGCCTGTGCGCATTACGAATTCTGCAAAGCATAACGCGCAAAAAGCGAGTCTTTTACTTGAATGCACTTCAGGTCCTGAAGTCAGCCAGACTGGCGACCGCACTCCTGGCGCCAGCTTCCAATAGGCCTCCGTCACTGGTCGCGGTGATAAATCGAAAGCCCTGGCCGGCCCTATGCAGTGCGTCTTCCACGCTTCGCCCAGCAATCCCCGGAATTTTGCCCGTGTTTTTACAGGCTGTCAGGATCGTTTCAAGCGCTTGTGCATGCTCCTCTCGGTCGTCCATCTCCGACGGGTGGAATCCCAACGAAAGAGACAGGTCGCTCGGCCCGGTCCAGCAACCGTCAATACCCGGCGTACTGAGAATCGCTTCCGCATTTTCTACAGCTTCCACACTCTCCAGTTGTACGGCGACAAAGAGTTGCTCGTTTATCCACTCAGCATAGTCGGCCCCGTACAATTTGGCCCGCCCCCAGCCCCACGAGCGTCTTCCTTGCGGAGGAAGGCGGCAGGAATCAGCCGCCGATTGAGCCTGCTCCGCCGTATCGACCATCGGTACAATCATGCCCATCACACCTTCGTCCAGCAGCCTGCCGATGAAGGTGTAGTCATTGCGGGCCACACGGGCCATGGGAACTGCCGAACCCCCGTTGATGGCCACAAGCGCGGCAATGGCGCTGTCTTCCCCCCAGGATCCGTGCTGCCTGTCAATCATCACAAAGTCGATACCGCTTCGGCTCATGAGTTCCGCATTGAGAGCAGACCCCATCCCCAGCGTGATTCCGAAGGCGGGCTGGCCGGATTGCATCTTCGATTTGGCTGCATTTGTAAACACAGAATCCCCCTCATCTGGTAAATTTGAAAGACGCTCAACGACGCGTCCGTCTGAAGGAAAACAGAAAGCGTGCCTGAATCGAATTCAGGAATTGAAGTAACGGCAAGAGATTTCTCGGACGAAGTGTCTCTCCGATAGTAGCTGTAGTAACTTGCCCTGTCAAGAGATATCTCGCATAGACCTTCACCTCAGACCACCAGGAGCCGGGTCGATGTCCAGACCCAATCAGGCCTGAATCGGCGTCGATTTCGGCTAGGCCGGATTCACCCTGTTCCAATCGCTGTGAACCTGTTCTCAAGTGGTTATGTTACAATGCCTCGAATCGGCAAACCACTCGCTAACTTAAACAGAGGCCAGGACTGTCAGTGGCCGCATGCCACTGCAGTTTGGCTGCAACCATGTCTCGAACTGAATTGGAACCGCAGCCCGACCCGTCTTCTGTGCATCGGCCTTCACGCGTTTTGTCTCCAGCTTTACTGGTGCTCGTTGTTTCGGGTGCGGTCGGCTTTGCCATCATGGGCGATTCACTGCTCTATGCGATTCTTCCTCTCGCAGCGCGACAACTGGTCCTGTCGCCCCAGCAGGTCGGTCTCCTCTTAAGCGCCAATCGCCTTATCCGTCTCTTCTCCAATTCCTGGCTGGGAGCAGCTTTTGCTCGTTTTGGCCCATACCGAACGTTTGTCATTTCAGCGATACTTGGGGTACTGACGACTGCCCTCTATGGCTTTGAGTTCGGCTTCCTCCTGTTCCTCGCGGCTCGCATAGGGTGGGGCGTCGCTTGGTCCGGACTTCGACAGGGAACCTTCCAATCCATCTGGGCCGGCGACCCAGCCGACGCAGGGCGGCTGATGGGCCTGAAGTGGGGCGTTGTCCGTGGCGGCAGTGCAATAAGCGCCCTTATTGGAGGGTTTCTCTTTGACCATTTCGGCTTCCAGACCACGGTCTGGATAATTGCGGGCCTGTCAGCGGTCGCCATCCCAATCGCATTCGGCCTGTCCTGGCCAGCCAGCACATCTCTCAAGCACGATGGCGAGCAACAAAGATCGGGCTCCGGTTCCCCTAATGGCAATACTGAAAGCGATCAGGAATCACACCGCAGCGATCACGAGATCCTTGGCGGTTGGATTGAGGCCCTGTCCGATCCACTTCAACGGGCCGTCCTCCTGGTAGGGTTCTTCAAGCTGCTTCTGAACTCCATCCTTGTTGCCACGGCTTCAGTCTTTCTGGCCGATCGCTTCGATAACTTCACAGGCGGTTTCCTGTTGGGCTTGCAGGTAGGCGCGCTGGCCGGGATCGTGCTCGGGACCCGCTGGTTTTCTGACCTGTTTCTCGGCGCCGCGATGGGCGCACTGGCAGACCTCGTTGGACGGATTCGATTGACCATGGTCCTCGTCTTCCTGCTCTGTCTCGGACTGACCCTGATGATGACAGTTCAGAACAACCTGTCTTTCGTTGCATTGCTTGGCGTCCTGATCGTCAGTACCGGTGTGAACGTAGTTCTGGATGCATACGCTAATCAGGCCGCCCTGGCCACTCACCATCCCCAGATGTTCGTTGCTACATATGCGACCGCTTCCGACCTGGGGTCCGCGGTGGGCCCCCTGTTTGCGTTCTGGCTGGTTGCATCTGTGGGATTCGTGACAGTCTATGGGATCGCCGCGCTGCTGGTCGTGCTGACTCTGCTGTATCTGGTCGTGCTCGACAACCGCTATAGCAAGCTGCAAACACCAGATTCTGGAGGTCTTTGAGCAGCTTATCCACAGTTTGCAGCGCTGTACAAAGGTGAACAGATGCAATTCATCGGTCGCGAGATTTCAGTGAAATTGCCCTCTGGTTTTTCACTGGAGAAGAAGCCGCCTGTTCCGGACACCTTCAACTGGCATGGAAAAACACATTCGGTTGTCGAGATGCTTGCGAATTGGCATCGCTACGGAAAGCCGGAGATTAGAACCCAGGGCGGCCGGGCTCCGTACTTCGTCCGCAGTGGCCGTTCGCAGGGATCCTGGGGACAGGGGAGAGTCTACTACCGCGTGCGCACGGAAGAAGGGCGCCTGTTCGATCTCTATTACGACCGCGCACCCAAAGGTCAGCGTCGTGCGGGGGCTTGGTTTCTGTGGCGGGAACTGTCCGCTGGAGAAGAACTCGTCGGCCTGGAAGAAGACCTGTAGCGCCCGAAGTTCCGGGTGTGTTCCCACTACTGTTCGCCGACATTTAGAACAGTGGGCAGGAAAACCCTGTAGCCGCTCGACGTATTGCCTTCCTGGGCTGAAGGTCTCGTCGAACTTGGAGGTGGCGGTGGCACTTCGGCAGGCCTCGGTCTGGACGACGGCCCGCTGCTCGTCAGGCTTTGCGCAGGCACGTTGCTGAGCGTTACAACGTCGAGCAGCGCGGTCGTGCGGCGGTTCGGAGACGTCTCATAGACATTGAAGATAAGGTTGATCTCCTTGCCAGCGTATTGCGCCATGTCGAACGAGCGGTATTGCCAACCGCTGCTCTGGCGCTGCACCAACAGGTAGTTCGCAGGCTGACCGTCTTCCACAGCAATGACCTCGAAAGAGTCGGCGCCCGTGGACGGTTCGGCGGTTTCGACTTTGTACGCGATCGCCAGAAACGGCCTTCCTGTTGGTACTGTCACTCGCTGAGATACCGTGCTGTTTCCCCCGTCGCTGCCCTCGGTTCCGGGCACTCCACCATTTGGCACAAATTCACTGGCCAGCCGCAGCGCATGATCTGATGCGCCGCTCTGTGCTTCGATCGCGGAAGATGAGCTGCCCGACTTCGTCCAGCTACCGAATGAATTCTCGAAATCCCCGTTTGTCACAGCGTTCGTTGTCGGCGAGTGCAGCAACGCAAGGCTTTCGTCCGTACCGAAAACACGCCTTCGCATGAGCAACTGACTGCCTACTGTGATATTCCAACTCCCTATCGGCACCGTCATCGTAAACCTGCCGCTCGCGTCGGTCGTAGCCGTCGTCGTGCCTATGCTCACTTGAACTCCAACTGCAGCCTCGTTTGCCGGATTGATCACTCTGCCGGTAACTGAGCTGTTTTCCGCAACTGTCGTGGAAGCCAGCGAACTGTCTGCATTCAGTTTGTAGCCCAGTCGGTCCTCAGCCGCGACGCTGAATGAATAACTCTTGCCAGCCTCCCCACTGTAGGACGCCGTGCCGTACGCATCGACACCTTCCTTCCAGAGCTCCCAGTTTCCATCGTCGACCTTTACATAGACTGAAGTCGAAATCACCCCAGAGCCCCAATCTCTCGCGTGCCAGGTCACATCAAAGGTCTGCGGGGAGTAGGCCGGCAGGTCCAAAATCGACGCGGTGGGCGAGATCGTGTCCGTTTCAATCAGCAGGACAGGTTCACCGTAAATGCCCATGCCGTAGCCGCCCTGGCCGTCGGGCCAGTTGGCATTTGTCGCGCCATTGAGGCTGACCTCATAGATACCGGCGTTCGGAGTGACGACAGAGGTTGTCCCGTCCAAGCGAATCAATCGTCCACTCGTACCCGTAGCCGGAATCTCGGCTGTCTGCGCCTGCGTATTGAGCGACCACGTCAGCAGACGCCGCTCCTTTGTTTCTGGGTGATAGAAGGCGATCCTCCGTACCCGAAAACGCTCGATGTCTGCCCAGGCAACTTCTGTGCCTGTCAGGTGCTGATTCGCCAGTTTGAATGCGTTGTAGGCCAGCCGCGTCTCTGCATTGGAAGGGGAGCAAAAACTGGAACTCTCATTCTTCGCAAGGCCGAAACCGTCCGGTGAATCGACAGCCACCACGTTCCCGCAGTCATCGTGGAGCATAAAGTGGAAGATGGGACCCCCTCCGGCGAGCCTCGTGTAGGCAATGTTCTGCCAAACATACGACGCCTGTTCCTTGGCCGTAGCCCGCCACGGGCTTGGGCAGTTTGGCCCCGGGTAGTCGTTACAAACGGGCACACCACTCTCCGTTATCCAGATGGGTTTGTCATTCCAGCCCCGTCTGTCCAGCGCGCTGCGAACTTTCCGTGTGTACTGATAGCCGACATAGGACAGCGAATAATGATGGCTGCCCGCCGCGTCAAAAAATCCATCGTTCTGTTCACTCAGCGCATCGGCATCCAAGGCGTCCAACATGCTGTCGAGCCATTGCCCGTTCTCAAAGTGCGCCAGGCCGCCGAACACGACAAAGGCCTCTGGGTCAATCCACTTGATGACAATGTACGCAACCTTATGTAGGCGTGCGAACTCCTGCGGCGTCCCTGACCAGAAATGGCACAGATCCGGTTCATTCCAGATCTCCCAGTGTCGAATGTTGGTGCCGGCACTGCCCCCGGGCTTGTATCGGTTCACCGCCGCGCCGACAAATCGGGCCCAGGGGTTCGTTGGATTGAGCCGCCCGTCGTCCGGCGGAACATCGGTGCCGTTTGTAAATATCGGTTTCCACAGCCCGAAGGGTGCAGGAGGACCCTCGTGGCGGTGGCAGGTTCCGGACTGTTCCTGCAGCCCGTCATGGGTAATTCGTACCTGTCTCCCTGAAGCATCCGTAGCTTCCAGGACGTCGCATTCACCTCCAGCCTCCTGCGTGTCGCAGTCGGCCGACCTCGGCGCCAGGCCCGCCGGCAGTTCAGTAAATGACCCCCCGAGAGGTGTCGACACTGACCGGACGCCTGCGCGGTAATGACGCGGTGTGCCCAATAGAATCGCCAACGTATTCAGGCTCTTGGCTTCGTTGGCTTTAATGGCGGCGTCCTGGCCGGTCCACGTAAACTCGCCGATACGCTTTTCCACCTGTTCCCAGTATACGGGGAAGCGGTCCATGCGTACGCCCGTGTCGACGCCCCGTTGAATACGCCCGGCGGCGCTATTGGTTTCCGCCGAGTTGACAAAGGCCAAGCCGAATTCGGATATGTCTAACGTCTTTGTAAAAGGGACGGTTGCAGTTTGGTTCGTAGAAACGCGCATAAGAGTGCGGCTATTCGGAAACCTGCTACGTCGAGCCACCGCCTCCGGCAGATCGGCGCGTTCCGCCTCAGTTGACTGGCGCATATCACGTGCAAAGACAGGAGAATCCGCACCGCCTTGGTAAAGCAGCAAGAAGAGGAAGACGCCTGCAACCGCAGCAGCCACTGTCAAGCGGCGGGCCGCCAAAAGCTTGCCGCGATAGGGGAATAGTCTGCCTTCTCGGTTAGTTCTAAGACGATCTTTCAATGCCCAGGCCCTTATGCGCCCTCCAGGCAACACGCCGATGAGGGAGCGTTTCGACATCAGCGATTGTATGAAGTGCCGAATGAGAGAAGAGAGGCGACGCATGAAGCCAGCATCCCAACTTCGTGGAGGGGGCCGCGCCTCGGTCAGACGAAGACGAAACCGAGGCTACCAGTGAATTGGACTCGTCTCATAAGTGTACCATAGGCAATATGCCTTGCTACCAGAAAAAGAATGTAAACTTAGTCGGATTGCGGCAAACTTCGCGCCTGCCGCGCCAAGAGGTGCAGAAGCGTCGTTCAATCGAACGGCATTCGTAGAAGCTTCGACGGCTTCTTGGGTTCTGCCAAAGTACATCGGCAAAGAAGCACATCGTGCTTCAGGTATGAAGACTCAACCACAATGAGTCCGTCTGACCTGCTTGGCTTTCAACGTCTGCCGAAGAATGTCACGCAAGTTTTTCTGCCAAACGGGAGGGGTTGGCCGACTGACTGCGACGAAGGCCGCGCCAAGGACCGAGGACCTGAAATTGAGAATTGGAGTCAGTAGAAGTGTAGAGGAGCGAAGAGATGAGGCGGTTTCAATTCATCAAGGTGAGATTTCGCTGACAGCGACTGAGCGCTTCTCCTGGTACGACTTCCCGGCCGCCAAAGCCAGAACGACCGGGGCCCGTCCGTCGTTGCCCGTTACTTCGACCTCAGTGTCATCCAGGATAGCGCGGCTGAAGGAACGAAGCTCATCTGCATAGGCCGCGAGATACCGTTCAATGAAAAAGTAGAGTGGCTTTGCATGGATCACCCCGGCCTCAGTCTGCCTGATAACCCGGTCGGGCGTATTGTTTTCGCACAAAACAGACCCAAGCGAGCCGAGCACTTCAACTCTCTGGTCACCTCCGTATACAGCTTGGCGCGAGTTAGTGATGACCCCGAGCGCGCCACACTTGTAACGCAAGGTAACGATGGCAGTGTCGATGTCGCCTGCCTCGCCAATAGCCGGGTCGACCCGAACTGCTCCGCTGGCTGACACTTCTTCCACCTCGTCGTCAAGCAGGAAACGGATCATGTCAAAATCGTGAATCATCATGTCCAGAAACAGGCCGCCCGATTCCTTGACGTAGCTTAGCGGCGGCGGCTCCGGGTCGCGACTGGTTATCTGTACCAGGTAAGGTGTTCCGACTTCACCATCGCGCACAGCATCCCGAATCCCGCGGAAATTCGGGTCGAATCGCCGGTTGAAACCGATCTGCAGTTTGGTGCCGTTCTCCGCCACAGCTGACAGTGCAGCGTCGACCGCGGGAAGACGGAGCGCAATCGGCTTTTCGCAGAACGCGTGCTTGCCTGCACGAGCCGCCTGGATGATGAAATCTGCGTGCGTCTCTGTCGAAGAGCAGATAGCGATCGCGTCGACGTCGTCTCGTTCAATTATATCCGACGCATTTCCGCTGGCCTCCGCAATTCCGAATCGCCTTGCAGTCTGCTCCGCCGCTTCCGGGTCGACGTCGGCGATCGCGACCACGTCCGCCTCCTGGATATGGCGAGTAAGGTTCTCCGCATGAACCTGCCCAATCCGCCCGGCGCCAATGATCGCGAATCTGACCCTTTTCTCCACCTCAGTCACCTCAGTTGATCTCCTGTAGTCTGACCCATCGGCTCTCGCGTGCGCTTAAGTCGGCTGCGTCGGTAATCTGCTGGACGTAAGCGCCGTCTTCAAGACTCGGGCTGAAGGACTCGCCGTCAGCAATCGCGTTGATCCAGCCCCGCGTCATATGGTCCTCGACGCGAAAGACGTCCCGGTACGTGTTGTGTACTGTATCTCGTCGCGCCGCGCCCCATACGTCCTCTGGCAACTCAAGCGGACGCGTCGGACCTTCCCCTCGGCGGGTGCCCTCAACATCCTGCCGCTCGACCCAATCGATAACGCTTCGCAGAGTACCCTCTTCCCCGTGCAGATCGAATTCGTGCCGCTGACCGAAGACAGACTCCTCAGTGCAAACCGCCGAGGCCTGCACAAGCCCCTGCGCCCCGTTGGCAAAACGCAGCAAAGTGTACGCCGCGTCCTCCGTACGTTCGTATGGCTTCCCCTCGGGCGTGACATCGGGCCGGTCTACAAACTCGCCGGCCAGGCAGAACACGTCGGTAACCTCGCCGAACCACCAATAGGCCAGATAGAAAAAGTGCGATGCGATGTTGCCAAGCACGCCCGTAGCAGCCACATCGCGATCGTGCCTCCAGCCATAGCCAGGCTCCCGTGCGTAACCGGTGTAGTAACGCAAATTCAGGTGGTACGGCCTGCCAATGTAACCTTCCTCCACCAATTCCTTTATGTACCGGTTCGTTGGCATAAAACGGTAGGTAAACGGCGTGCAGTGGATCACTCCCTTTTTCGCTGCCAGCGCCGCCATCTGCGCCGCATGATCGTATCTCAGGGCCAGCGGTTTTTCGCACAATACGTGCAGGCCTGCGTCGAGCGCCTGCATCGTAATCGGATAGTGGGTCTCATGGCCCGAGGCTACCACCAGTGCATCGATCTCACCGCTGCGTATAAGAGATTCGTAGTTCGTGTAAACTTGAGGGATTTTCCAGCGCGCTGCAAAGGCGTCTGCCCGCTCCCGGTTTCGGCCGCAGAGGGCTACTACATCTGCCCCCGGGTGGGCGTCCAATGCCGGCAGATACATGGCATCTGCCCACCAGCTGGTGCTGACGACGCCTACCCTTACAGTCTCAGACATCTCAGTTCACTCCCTGTCTCTTGACGTAGGTTTCTGGCGAAGGGTTTGTCTACTCGACGCTCTTTCCGGCCAGCGGTTGCACTTCCTCCCATGCGCCGCTCTCCCAGGAGCGAGTCATCGCCTCCTGTACTTCCGCAAGACGCAGGGCATCCTTGAAGCTGGGAGACCGCTGCACTCCTGCAGCTATCGACATCAGGAAATTGTGCGCTTCGAGCACCTTCAAGTCTTCGTAACCCATCCCGATGCCATCCCCCGGATTAAATCGGCCGTGGCTGGGGTAGGCAGGTCCGCCCAGCAAGGTTGTATAGCCGTCGTGCATTCCGTCACTACCGGGCAGGTACAGTTCCAACTCATTCAAGCGCTCGAAATTCCAATTGGCCGCTCCCGCTGTCCCGTTGACTTCGAAAGACATTTCGCACTTCGGTCCGAATATGGCCCGACACGCCTCAAAGCTGCCTTGGACACCATTCCCGAATTCGACCAAGGCGCCGACATAGTCTTCGTTTTCCACCTCGCCGGTCGGGTCGCCTTCCTTCCCTACTGAAAAGTGCGTACCCTGTCCGGGTACCGGCAGAGGACGCTCGCCGATGAAGACGTGCCGGCTGCTGACAAGCCGTTTGATGGGCCCGACAATCATGTGCGCCATATCTACCGTGTGGGACATGATGTCCCCCAGCACACCCAACCCGGCTTGCTCTCGCTTGAAGCGCCATGTCAACATGCCTAAGGGATTGCTGCCGTACATCGCAAAGAATCGGCCCCGGTAATGGGTCAGTCGGCCCAACTTGCCGGCTTCGATCAGCTCTTTGCAATGCTGTACCATTGGCGCCCAGCGGTAGTTGAAGCCGACAAAGCTCATGACCCCCGCCTCGCGCGCCAACTGCTCTATGGCAGCCGTCTCCTCCGGCCTGCGTCCGACCGGCTTCTCACAAAAGACATGCTTCCCGGCAGCAGTGACGGCCTCCACCATCTCCTTGTGCAGAAAGTTTGGCGCCGCGATGTTGACGACATGCACATCCGGGTGAGCGACGACCCTTTGCCAGTCGGTCGTAGACTCGGTGAACCCCAACGTATTTCTAGCTTCCTCCGCCCTGTGAGCCACGTCGTCGGCGCAGATCACCAGGCGCGCCCGGACGCCGCTGTCGTGGAAACGGTCGTTAACCAGTCTGTAGGAACGGCTGTGAGCGGTACCCATCCAGCCCATGCCAATTACGCCAATGCCAATCTCCAGGGTCATGCCTTTCCCGCCTGCCTCCTGTTAGAATGATACTGACAAACCGAAACGGCCCCACCGTATACCGCTTCCAAAAGATTTCGCTGTTGGTAGGGCCGTTGCCATCCAATTCTGTGCCAGCCGCCACCGCCTAAAACTTCCGGCTCCACTCCTGCGGCCACCTTTCAACAACCACCTTAGTCTGAGTGTAGAATTCGATTCCGTGCCTGCTCTGCGCATGCAGATCGCCGAAGAAGCTCTCGTTCCAGCCGCTGAACGGGAAGAAGGCCATGGGCGCGGCTACCCCGATGTTTATGCCGATGTTGCCGGCGTCAACCTCGTGGCGGAACTGACGGGCCACCGCGCCACTGCTTGTGAAGAGGCAGGCCATGTTGCCGTAAGCGCTTACGCTTCGATCGTTTATCAGTGCTATGGCGTCTTCAATTGTTTCCGCGTGCATCAGGCTGAGAACCGGCCCGAAAACCTCTGTACGCGCAATCTGGCTAGTCGGATCTACGGCGTCCAGAACCGTCGGGAAGACCCAGTAACCATCGTCATAGCCGGGCACGCTTTTCTGGCGGCCGTCCACCAGGACGCGCGCGCCCTCTTGCGCGCCCGCCTCGATCAGACCCTCAATGCGATTCTGGCTCTCGCGAGTGATAACAGGACCCATTTCGGTCGCCCCGTCCAGCCCGTATCCAACCTTGCGGCTGGCGGCCAAATCCGCGATTCCCTCAGTGAATGGATCTTTGGCCTCGCCCACAGTTACAGCGACCGATACCGCCAGACAACGCTGGCCCGCGCAGCCAAAGGCCGAGTCGCCCATCATCTGGGTTGTCATTTCGAGATTCGCGTCCGGCATGATGACAACCGGATTTTTGGCGCCACCCTGACACTGGGCACGCTTGCCGTTGGCGGTGGCGCGACTGTAGATATATTTCGCCACCGCGGTCGAGCCGACAAAACTGATCGCCCGAATGTCAGGGTGGTCAAGAATGGCGTTTACCGTATCCGCGCCGCCGTTTACCAGCTGCACAACGCCCGGAGGGAAGCCGGCCTCTTCGATCAACGCAAACAGCTTCTGGGTGGTCATCGGCACCTTTTCGCTGGGCTTGAGAATGAAGCAGTTCCCGGTCGCTACCGCGTAGGGGAGAAACCAGAGGGGAATCATGCCAGGAAAGTTGAAGGGTGTGATCGCCGCCACGACCCCCAACGGCTGCCGCAGCATGTGCTCGTCAATGCCGCTTGCAATATCCTCGTTATTCCACCCCTGAACCAGCGAAGGCGTGCCGCAGGCGACCTCTACATTCTCGATACCCCGCCGCATCTCACCCACGCTCTCTGCAAATGTCTTGCCGCACTCCTCGGTGATGACGCGACCAATCTCATCCAGATGCTCCTCAAGCAGCATCTTCAGTTTGAAGAGCGGCTGGATGCGATCGACAACTGGCGTCTCTCGCCACTCGACGTAGGCTTTCAGCCCAGCACGAGCCGCCGCGTCTACCTCTTCAGCCGGCGACAGCCCCACCGTCGCGATCGTGCCGCCCGTGGCAGGGTTGTGCACGTCGAGTGCGTCCGATGCCCCGTTTCTCTCCCACTGGCCATTTACATAGTTGAGAACTTCCTGTTTCTGTGTCATATGTCTATCCTCTCCTAAGGGAAAATCTCGTCCAACGCGACAACTGCCTCCAGCGAAGGATCAACGACATTTCCCTCGCTGAAAATCTCAGGGTCCGTTTCCGGAGCGAATACGGCTACCTGTTTCAGTGGCGGAAGCACCAGCCAGACCGAACGAACTCCAAAACTGAAATAGTCTTCGATTCTGGGGACAAAGTCATTTATACTCTGAGAGGGTGAGACAATTTCAACCGTAGTCAATGGTGCCTCTGCCACGCGTATCTCGTCATGGAGCCAGTCAGGCTGTCGCAAACTGCAGATGGAAATATCGGGAGTCATTGGTGGCTCAGACGCCAGAGAGAGCTCGCTCGCAATCAGGAATCTGTCTCTACAGGCGGCATTTAGAGCAATGATCAGATTCGCCTGCACGACTCCGTGGTTGAAACTCGGCACCGGTTTTCCCCGTTCCTTTTCGTAATCTTCCACCAGGTTCGACTTCGGCGTTACCGACGCAGCCATTGAGCTTCTCCTTGGTCTATACCCAGAGCCTGACCCGTCCCTTCAGGTGGCCTCTCTCCACATTGCAGCAACGGACAAAAGCATCCTCGTGGCTATTTGTCGCCTGTTAACAGCTTCAAATGTAATACCGCTCCTGCGTGCGCATCTCTTCCCACTCCTCACGCGCAGCGTTAACCGAGTCCAGCTCACTCACCTCTGCCACCGGCACGTCCCACCAACTGTAGCCCTGCACGCCCAAGTAGCGATCATCCGGCACGTAAATCACCGTAGTTCTGTCGACCGATTTTGCGTCCTGCAGCGCCTGTACAACGTCACTCACGCTCTGGCAGCGGATGACGTGACATCCCAGGCTTTCGGCGTTCGTAGCCAGATCGACCGGCAGGGGATCGACGTCGTAACCGGACTCGTCAGTCGGCAGCCCGCTATAGGACTTGCCGTTGCGGTGGGCCGCTTCGACCTGATCGGGATAGATGTAGCGCGTTCCGAAGCCGTCCTGCCCCAACGAGCGGCTGAGTGACCCGATCGAGCGGAAGCCGGTGTTGTCCATCAGAATGACGGTAAGTTTGTACCCTTCCTGTATCGAGGTAATCAGGTCGGTGTTCATCATCAGATAGCTGCCATCACCAACCATTACATAGACCTCGCGGTCCGGCTCCGCCATCTTGATGCCCAGCCCGCCCGCTATCTCGTAGCCCATGCAGGAGTAGCCGTACTCAAGGTGATACTGCTTCGAATGCCGCGCCCGCCACAGTTTGTGCATGTCGCCCGGTAGACTGCCGGCCGCGCCAACCATCACCGCGTCGGGGTCGCCATGCTCATTCACCGCCCCGATCAGCGCGCCCTGATAGGGCAGTCCGCTCTCTGCCTGGTGCGTGTCATAGTTGCGCTGCACTTCAGCTTCCCATTCGTCGTGCAGCCTCTGCGCCTGCGCTACACTCTCGCCGTCGTTGCGGTAGCCCCCCAGCAGTTCGCTCAACTCCTCCAGAGTGACACGCGCATCCCCCACCAGTGGCACGGCACAATGCTTGTAGGCGTCAAACTCGGCCACATTGATGTTCACGAACTGAACGTCCGGATGCTTGAACGCGGTTTTGCTGGAGGTTGTGAAGTCGCTGTAGCGCGTGCCGATGCCAATCACGACGTCGGCTTCGTCAGCCACCTGTTCCGCCGCAAAGGTGCCCGTAGCGCCGGCCGCCCCCAACTGCAAGGGATGGTCGTAGGGCAGGCTGCCTTTGCCTGCCATCGTCTCAACCACGGGGATGCCGAAGCGGTCGACGAATTCTCTCAGTGCGGCCGTCGCCTCGCTGTACAGTACGCCGCCGCCAGCGACAATCAGCGGTTTCTTCGCATTGCGTATTGCCGCCGCCGCCCTCTGCAGCGCGGCCAGGTCTGGCCGGTTGCGCGGCACGGACCAGACTCGCTTTTCGAAAAGCGCCGCCGGATATTCGTGCGCTTCGGTCTGCACGTCCTGAGGAATCGAAAGCGTAACCGCCCCAGTGTCCGCAGGGCTCGTCAGCACGCGCATCGACTCGATCAGCGACGTGGTCAGTTGGTCCGGGCGGTTGATCCGATCCCAATACCTGCTGACCGGTCTAAAGCAGTCATTGACGGAAATGTCCTGACTGTGCTCTGATTCCAACTGCTGCAGCACCGGCGCGACATTGCGGCGAGCGAAAATATCGCCAGGCAGGATGAGCACAGGCAACCGGTTGATCGTCGCCGTCGCAGCTCCCGTTACCATGTTGCTCGCACCGGGTCCGATCGAGCTTGTGCAGGCCAGAGTGCGCATCCTGTTACTGTGCTTGGCGTATGCCGCGGCCGTATGTACCATCGCCTGCTCGTTTCGCGTCTGATAGTAGCGAAAGTCCGGATACTGCTGCAGGGCCTGGCCGATACCGGCAACGTTGCCGTGCCCGAATATCCCGAAGCAGCCGCCAAAGAAGGGTTGTTCCACGCCGTCGCGTTCACTGTACTGGTTCATGAGGAAACGTACGATAGCCTGGGCCATGGTCAAGCGTTCTGTATTCATTTCTTGTCCTCTATTTTCTGCAGTTGCCGTATTCTTAGCGTGTCGACGCTCTGGTCCCGGTCCTGCGGACTTAACTTACCGGTACAGTTCGGGCTTCATGGGCAGATCGAGGGAGACAGGCTGTCCCCTTTCCCCCGACTCAATACAAGCATCGGCCGTGAGAATCGAAACATATCCATCCCAGGCGCTTGGGCCGGTCGCATCGCCGTCCAGGACCGACTGTACCCAAGCCTGGACTTCAATAATATAGGCCTCGCTGAATCGTTGCAGCCAGTCCTCCTCCACCCACTGGCCGCTTGCATTGCTGTGACGCACGACGGGGCTCTGCAACGGGCTCGATTGGACCACACCCGTTTCACCGGTGATACTGACCTCGATCTCATAACCGTATCCGGCAGCTGCGTTGCACTCGAGTCCGCCCAAGGCGCCGCCGGCAAACTCCAATTGAACCATGACGTAGCGCGCGCTGTCCGGTCTATCGGTCGAGAACGGAATGAAGGAGGTATGGACGCGTACGATCTCATCCTCCATCATCCAGCGCGCCGAATGAATGTCGTGGATAAGGGAGCCTGTTATGACGTCTCCCAGACCGGGAACTTCATCGCTGGATGGGTTGATGTGGACACTGCGAAAAACAAGCGCATTCCCCTGCGCCCCACTGTCGCTGACCCGCTTGACGGCAATATGTGCCGGGTCGAACTGACGCATGAGTCCGACCTGTACGAGCCTCTTTCCGCCTGCTACCTCCTCATCGATGACTCCCCTGGCTTCGACGCCGCTAGTCGCCAGCGGCTTTTCGCAAAGCACGGGCTTGCCCGCGGCAATGCAGGCCCTTGTCAGCTCGGCGTGGAAACGGTTCGGCGCTGCAATTACTACTGCGTCGACTTCCGGTGCAGAAATGAGCTGCTCGGCTTCATGGTAGATCTTCGCGCCCCCGCACCGCGCCGCAATCTCCCCGGCCCTCGCCGAATCCACATCCATAATCGCGGTGACTTCAGCCGCAGCGACCATATAGGCCAGGTTCGATGCGTGCCGCGCTCCCATCCCACCTGTCCCAATCACGCCGACGTTGACTGATCGGCTCACGCGTTACCCCTCTTTGACCTGCTCAATGGTAGAAAACCTCCTGGCAACTTATTCCCAGGCACTGTCTATGGCGCCAACGTTCCAATAAGGGTCGTCCAGAGGAGGCGGTTTGGACACAGGCCCCCCGCCGCGAACGGACTGGTCGAAGTCGATCAAACTGCCTGTCATCATCCCCGACTCATCGGACGCCAGAAAAGCGATCGCCCGCGCCACTTCATCGGTCTTGAGCAGACGCCCGAAAGGTTGTTCAGCTTCCGCCTTCTCCAACCAGTCTTCCCCGTTGGAATGAAATGTACGCTGAATATAGTCTTCGGCCGGTGAATCCATCCAGCCCACCGCAATGGCATTTGCACGGATTCGGTAGCGCATGACCGCGAAGGCGACATTTTTGGTCATTGCATTGAGGGCACTCTTGGAGGCGGTATAGGGAAGCAAGAACTGCTCGCTGCCAAAGGAAGCCACACTTGAGATGTTGACGATAGACCCGCCCTTTCCCTCACGCCGCATCACCTTGCATGCGTCTTGCATTAGCAGCAGCGGCGCGCGCGTGTTGACGGCTATGATCTTGTCAAATAGCTCAGGTGTCGTATCCCAGATATTTCCGCGAACAGTCAAGGCACCGCAGTTGACCAGCACATCCAGCGCGCCAAACCGTCTGTCCGCTTCGGCCAAGATGCCGCGGCATGCGTCAACGTCAGCCAGGTCTGCCTGGACGAAATGGGCCTGGCAGCCGCCGCCGCGCAGGTCGGCCGCCACCGCAATGCCGCGCTCGGCATTGCGGCCGCTTACGATGATCCCCGCCGCGCCCCGTTCTGCAAAAAGTCTCACTGCCGCCTCACCAAGCCCTTGAGTGCTGCCTGTTACAACGGCAAACTTGCCATCCAAAGAACTGTGTTTTGTTGACATTGTCGGCATTTCCTGACAAGTGTGACGGCTGCAGTGCAGCTCGGCCCCATGAACTGCTACCATCTGTACCACGAGACTGTCTCTTACCAGCCTAGCTCATTTTTCAAAAACGCGCGGTTTCGCTTTGCGCTTTCCAATGCATCGATTCCCAATCCCGGCAGAATGTCCTGCTCGACAGTTCCCCAGCCATCGTAATCCATCTCGTGCAGAATACGATTGATCCTCTGCCAGTCAACGGTGCCCTGACCCAGTTCCGGGAAGACGCCCGATGACACTCCGTCATAGTAATCGCCCTCTCGACTCACGACCTCCTCGCGACGGCGGCCGTCACACTCTTTGATGTGCAAGTACCAAGCACGATCTCGCCACTTGTCGAGCACGGCGACGGGATCGCCTCCACCGTAAGCAATGTGCGCCATATCAAAACAGAGCCCCACAAGCTCGGGGTCGGTGCGTTCCAACAGGGCATCGATTTCAAAGTCGGTCTCCAGGTATCCGCCGATATGCGGATGGGCCGCACATTTCATGCCGAAATCATTGAGGACCATCTTGGCGAAGGCATCGACATTCGCGGCAGCCTGGTCCCACTCGGCCTCGGTGAGAGAATCCTCCCGCCGTATACGCCCGGCGCGCTGCGCGCGGCTCTCCTCCACGAAGAGCACGTCCGAAAGCACGATATGCGTACACCCCAGCGCCGAGAGTACCTGGGCAGTCTCCAGCGCCTCTCGATAAACAGTTTCATCCTCCTGGCCAGCCAGAAAATTGAAGATCGTAAACGCTGAAATCAGGGTCAGTCCGCGTTCTTCAAGTTCATCGCGCAGCTTGGGGATGTCAAAGGGCAGGTAACCGTATGGCCCCAACTCAGTTCCTACATAACCGGCTTCACGGATCTCGTCCAGGACCTGACCATAGGGCGGGACGTTTGGCGTGTCTTTCATAAGCACGCCCCACGAAACTGGGGCTGTCGCAATTCGAACTTTCATGGTTATTTCCTCGAATTGGGTAGTCAGAGTCCAAATAATTGTGAGTCGATTTCGCAGGCCGTCAATAGGGCAATCCATCGAGCGCAGCGCTTGTTGTTGGCGCCGCAGCAATGGCTTCTTTCCTGCTGCCCTGCCTAGGGTCGAGAGCGGAAAGTGACAAATTCGATCGGGGCACCGCTCAACCTTCTAAAACCCGCCCCGCTCCTCGACAAACGCCATAACCTCATCGAGCGTCGGCATGAAGTTCGCGCACCCGTGCGCCAGCACCACCATCGCACCGCAGGCATTGCCCAGCCGCGCCGACCGCTGCCAGCCCCAGTCGTTCACGAATCCGTAGATGAAGCCGGCCCCGAAAGCATCGCCAGCCCCCAGAATGTTGTAAATCTCGACCGGCAAACCGTGCGCCTCAAGGACCTCTCCTCCCGCCAGGTGTACACGTGAACCAAGCGCGCCCACCTTTTCCACTACTGCTTTCGGCCCCAGCTGCAGAAGCCATTCTATGGCCGCTTTTACGTCTCCTTCTACCTTCGCATCGGACACCTGTGAGTGCGTCAGCGACATCTGACTGGCATCGCTTAGCACTGCCGCGTTGATCTCATCCTCCGTCCCGATTACGACGTCAACGTTGGGAAGCACAGAGCGGGCGACAACGCCAAACGCACGCGGGTCATGCCACTGATCGGGCCGAAAATCCAGGTCGAAAATGACTGTCGTTCCCACTTGTTGCGAATACTCCGCACCAAACATGGTAGAGCTGCGGCTCGGCTCCTTGCTGAGGTTCGTACCTGCAAACTGAAAGACCTTCGCATCGGCAACAGGGGCAGCCAGCACGTCGTCAATCGTCAGCTCGATGTCGGCACAGTTTTCCCTGTAGTAGACCAGGGGGAATTTGTCAGGAGGCTCAATGCCGAGAACGACCGCGCTGGTGCGGTGCCCCGGTTTGCGCGGGCTGAAACTGAAATCGACGCCTTCCTTTTCCAGAAAGTCAGCGATGAAGTCCCCCACAGGGTCCTCACCCAGACCGGTTACGAGCGCCGTCTTGAGGCCCAAACGCGCCCCGCCTACACTAATGTTCGTCGGAGAACCGCCGACATAGGCCGCGAAACTGCCGATTTCCGCAAATGGGGCGCCGACGTCATTGCTGTAAAGGTCGATTGAAGAACGGCCCATGTGCAGTGAGTCGTAAGTTCTGGCTGTGTTTTCAGTTGTCATCTTCTAGGCTTCCTCTGAATACGTCCGGGAGTCACTTAGCCTTTCACCACCTTCGTGCGGGCTGTCCTGATTCAGTACAGCGGCAATCTTTTGTCTACGCCGCTATACTTCTCTTTCACCCAACCGTAATCCGGATCCTCCTGGTTGGCCAGACTCTGAGCGCTGCCCGCCAGTACATTCAGGTAGTATGTCGTATATCCGGGCATGCTGACTACAGGATGATAACCCTCCGGTACCAGAACCGCCTCGTTGTGACCAACCCGGACCAGCGCGTCGACCGGATTGCCCGCGGCGTGCGTCGGCGAGTTCTCGTCGGTATATACTCTCTGGTAGGCATATCCTTCAGGCCGGTCTATATGATAGAAATAGACCTCCTCCAGATCGGCTTCAATCAAATTACCCGCGTCGTCTTCGATATGAACATCGTGCTTGTGCGGCGGATAGCTGCTCCAATTGCCGCTGGGCGTATAGACTTCGACCAACACGATCCTGTGGACCGGTGACCCGGGAGGCAGCAGATCATTGATCTGGCGGCTGACGTTGTCGCCGCCCCGTATACTGATCTCCACATCTTGCGGCCTGATCAACCAAGGTTCGTTTTCTTCGGACGTCGGCACCCACGTGACAGCAAACTCGCCAGCCTCTTCTGCAGTGACTGTCAGACTCGTCCGACGCGGCAAATAAAGTGCGTGCGCTCCGCCGCTGAAAACATCCGCCCGTCCGCCAATCCCGGCCCAGGTACCTCGGTTACTTTCGACTCGGTAGCGTCCGCTAAGATTGACAAAGGCAAACTCGTTTTCGCCCGTATCGAAGGACCATGCCGCTCCAACCCCCAACCGCCTCGCCTGAAACGAAATGTAGTCCCAGCCGGCACTTTGCGGGGTCACTGAAAGAATCAATTCCCGATCCTTGCCGTCGGCCTCTGGCTTAATCAGCACGTTATCAGCAGTGTATCGCATTCTCACCTTCTTTCCTCAGTTCGAGCGGGAGTCCGGTTCTCAACGTCAATTTGTCGCGGCGAAGCGACCAAAGTCGAGGGGCTCCGTCGGATGCCCCAACTGGGCAAGTACTGGAGTCATCTGGCTGCGGTGCTCTGTCGCATGGTTGAACACGTGCCGCAGAACATCATCCATCCTTATTTCGAATTCCTCCCCTTCTGTGTTGCGGTACTGAAGAGAGTCTTCCAGCCTGCTGACCGTCAACGAGCCAACAAACTCCTGCCACTCGGTCCAAAGAGACTCCCATGCGTCCCTCAGTTCGGCGAATGAAGCAAATTCTGATGCGGCCGGCAGTTTCGAAGGGCTCTTTCCGCCTATCCTCTGCAACCATGCCAGCTCAGCACCGTAGCCGTGAGCGGCCAATCCATGCAACGACTCCCAGAAAAAGGGGCGTTCGGCAAAGTACTCCTCTTCCGGAAGCGCGGCCAAGCAGGGGAAGACCCGGTTCCAGGCCCATTTGTTGTAGGCAAAAAGCCTCTCGACGGAATGAACAGACATAGGCGTGATCCTCTGTGATCATGGCGTGAAAATACGAGAAATCGCAGATCTTCTGTTTGAGTCGCGCCGGCGAATGTAGAGAGGTGTGCGGGGTGTGCGAAGTGACTTGGCGCGCTTCATCCCCTCATGATCGGCGCCCGCAGCGTCCGCTGGGAAGATATAGCACGCGAATGCAGCATTGTCAACATTTTTGCAGGTCTGGTCGTCAATTCTGGCGCCAAACGCTGCCCGTTTGCGGCAACGCCGCGAGCGGTCCGGGAGCCGCTTCTACTCTGCTCACGCGCAGAAAATCAGTCGCCTGTTTCAAAACGTTTTCCGGGGAGAGATTGCTGGTATCGATGACGAGATCCGCATGGCTGCGCGCGTGCGCAAGACGTTCCAGTTCAATCCGCCGCCAAGGCTCATCCCAACTGACGTCCGGACGTCTCTCATCTTGCGCCGTCAGATCTGCATCCAGAAGTATCAGCCAGTTGGGCGGCCTGATACGCTGCCACATGTCAGGCACCTGGCTGTGCTCCTGCGCAACGGGGCGAGCATTGTAGCCCAACTCCCTCAAGCCGGCCACCAAAGTAGACTTACCGGCCGCGCTGACACCAACGATTTTGACAAGGTCCAGATTCATTTGGCCGCCCCTATTGGCGGTCAGTAAGAATCACGCTATATCCCATGCTGTAGGCGAGGCCCTAAATGGGCAGTGATATCTCCATACGGCGGACTATCTGTTCCCGCTGATGCGATCCAACCTTGATGACCAATACGGTCGAGTCGTCCCTGGGCCGTCTTTTGTCCAATTCCAGTGCCGCTTCCAGGACGCGATCGGCAATCTCTTTGGCGCCATATTCCCCCGCGGTATATTCGCCACCCGCCTGGCCGCCATCGTTCAATCTCGCCGCACCGGCCACATCCATAGCCCCTCCGCTGCGATGCCCCGCGCTCCATATCCCATCGGTAAAGACGACCGCAATCAGTCCGGGTACGAGAGGGAGTTCAACTATACTGGGTTTCGTATTTCGATAAATGCCAATGGCGTCGCAATCTTCATTCAACCACTCCGTCCCGCCGTCCCTTTGCACCAATACAGGACAGCGGCTGTTACGGCTCAGAACCAGAGTCTCGGTAACCAGGTCAACGCTCGCAATGACTAACTCCGCGCTGACCTTTCCGCCTCGATTCGTGCGCAAATAGTCGTGCGTGGCACGAGCCACCGCGCCGTCACGCACCCCTTCAGCAATCAGGCTCATCGCCTTCCTTGCCACTACGTTGCTGATAGCTTTCGCGCTGCGTCCACTCCGCTGACCGTCCGAAACAATGATGCTGATTCCCCCGTGAGGACGTTCCACGACCTCAACCGTATCTCCGCTTTCGCTGGAGGCGTACTTTGACACCTTGGCAACCGCGACTTGAATCTCGATTCTTTTCATCGCTTGGCGGGGCCTCCCAGTGAGGGGGTGTCTTTCCACCCTTCTCTTCCGGCAGCGAATTTAAGTCGATGAGTGAGGCAAGTGACTCGCTCGTGTCCGCCAGAAGAGGAATTTAGTACTGGTTTCCCATATGCTCGCCATCAAAACATAGCAGTAGCGAAAAGTCAATTAGGACCGAAAAAAATGTGCATCCCGGATTTGGGGTGGGAACAGTCTGGCGGGAATATACCGCAACGGTCGGTGAAACTGTTAATGGTCTTTTGGACAGACGCAGGGCATGAGCTAGGCGGAACTGCAGAAGTCAGAATGGCAGTAGTCAGTGGTTACTCGAGATTTGCGGCGGGCCTGGCGGTGCGCGGGCAGGCAGATTGCGTGTGCAAACTGCTTTCTTGACAAGGGTCGGGGGGCCGTTCGATTCAAGGGCTCAAGGGTGAGTGATTTGAGGACGATTTCGTGTTTTGTCCTGTTTTGTCCGCATTTAGGTGGGGGATGTACGATATTTTATACTTTATGTCTTGCCAAATGGGGCCGAGCTTTTGCCTGGGCTGAAACCGCCATTTCTTGTGTGATCAGCGCGAAAAGTCCGGGATGCGCAAGCTGCTTTGGTCATGGTGACGGGAGCAGCCTGGGGCAAGTTTCGACGACATCATGGAACGGGGGCTGAGGAGACGGGAGGGGAGTCCGAAGATGCAGGAGTTGGCATGAAATCCCTGTCTGACCATCTTCGCCCTAAAACTGGGATGCACCCAGTATATTTGAGGTTTTGACACGGAGAGCGCAGTCATCGATAATTCCTGCCATCCGCCACAGGAGCAATGCCCATGAAGATCACTCGCATAGACACACACCTGACCGAACTGGCCAACCGCTCGATACCCTACGTCGTCGTCCATACCGACGAGGGAATCCACGGTGTTGGCGAGCCTTTCTCCTGCGGTCCCGACGGCGCCACCGTCGCAGCCATTCATGATTTCGCAGAATGGCTGACCGGCCGCGATCCGCGCGACATCGAAGGCCTCTATCACCTCATGTACGCCGGCAGCCGTTTTCCCGGCGGCTCGGTCGTAAACGCCGCCATCAGCGGTATCGAACACGCGCTTTGGGACATTGCCGGTAAGGCTGCCGGGCTGCCCGTGTACAGGCTTATCGGAGGCAAAGCCCGCAACCGCGTTCGCGTCTACCAAAGCATCGGCGGCGATACGCCTGAAGAGGCGGCAGACGATGCCATTCGGCTCATCCAGACCTACGGTTACACTGCACTGAAGATGAGTCCGATGCCTCCCGGCTGGCACCAGATGCCCTGGAACCGCGTTCTGCGCGAGACCGAGAGGCGTGTCGAAGCCGTGCGTGAAGCGGTCGGACCCGACATTGACATCGGACTCGATCCCCACGCCCGCATCCTCGAAATAGGTCGCGCCGCACAGCTCTGCGAAGTGGTGGCTCCCTATCGTCCTTTCTTCGTGGAAGAGCCCCTGCGGCCGGAAAACTATGAGGCCCTCGCAAAGCTCAGCCACAAGGTAAACGTTCCCATCGCCACCGGCGAGATGCTTTTCACCCGCCATGAATTTCGGGAGTTGTTGAGCCATCACGCCGTGGACATAATTCAGCCCGATATCTGCATTACCGGCGGCCTCTGGGAAATGAAAAAGATCGCCGCCATGGCCGAAGTACACTACGCCAGCGTCGCCCCTCACAATCCTTGCGGTCCGGTTGCGACCGCCGTAAATGTCCACTTCTCCGCAAGCACCTCGAATTTCCTGATACTGGAGTATAAGGCCGATGAAGGCAGCCGCGCAGACATTGTTGATGAACCGGTCAAACTGATAGACGGCTACCTCGAGCTGCCCGACCGCCCAGGCCTGGGCATCGACCTGAACCTGGATGCCCTCGCGGCACGCCCCGGCCGTTCCTGGCACAGGCCGTTCCTCATTCGTCCTGACGGCTCCCTGGCTTATCAGTAGACTAAACCACCGAGGAAAGAGTGTCCGGACTCTTTGGCTCCTTATCGGGATTCAACTCAATAAATTATACTGCTGCAAAGAACGCCTGTGCGATTTTCAGCTATTGCCTTCTCTATGGGGATCCTGAGAATCGGCCACTAGACGGATAGAGCCCGGAGAGTGACGACTACTGCAATCGATGTCCAGCCAGATCCTGCAACATCCCAATAGCCCCAGAACGCAACATTTCGTCGGATTTCCCATTTCACAAGACAAAATGAAGCTCGGCCATACGAAGGAGCTGTTTCATGCACGCAATCGAAGTTGAACAAACGCAATCAGGCCCCCAGCTTGTCTGGCGGGAAGTGGATGACCCCGTACCTAAGCCGGGCGAAGCGCTCGTGCGCATCCATGCTACAACGCTCAATCGCGCCGACCTGTCTCAGGCCGAAGGCAACTATCCCCCTCCCCCCGGCGCGCCGCATATCATGGGGCTGGACATGTCGGGTGAAATCCTTGAACTTGGCGCAGGTGTAGAAGGTTGGCGGGTCGGGGACAGAGTCTGCGCACTGCTCGCCGGGGGCGGTTACGCCGAACGCGTAGCTGTCGACCAACGGCTTCTGATTCCGATTCCAACCGGTTGGTCATTCGAAGAAGCAGCCTGCCTCTCGGAGGTCTACCTGACCGCATACGTCAATATCTTCATGGAAGCCGGTTTCGTAGCCGGGGAGACAGTTCTCATCCATGGTGGAGCCAGCGGGGTTGGAACTGCCGCAATTCAGCTCGCCAAGGGCGCAGGGGGACGAGTCATCACTACGGCCGGACGCCCTGAAAAAGTGGAGACCTGTAAAGACCAGGGCGCTGACCTGGCGATCAACTATCGGACCGAAGACTTCGTAGCTCGAATCGTGGAGTACACCGAGGGTGAAGGTGTCGACGTCGTCCTCGACATGGTGGGGGCAGAGTACGTGGAGAGGAACATCGGCCTCCTGAAGGTGAAGGGCCGTCTCGTGTTCATCGCTACGCTCGGAGGCTCAGAAGCAATGGTTGACATCAGGCAACTCATGGGCAAACGCGCGCGCCTGATCGGCTCAGTTCTTCGCCCCCGGCCCGTCGCGGAAAAAGCCGAAATCATCCGACGCTTCCGACAGCAGTTCTGGGGCCAGATCGAAGAGGGCTTGATCCGTCCCGTTATCGACACAGTGTTGCCAGTTGCCGATGCTCACGCTGCCCATGAACGTATGCGCACCTATGAAAACATCGGCAAGATCGTTCTCAAAGTGCGCTGAGTTCATCCATAAGCCCCAGTACAGCATTCTCAATCGCCGCCAGCCCCGAGTCTGCGTCCGCCACATCCAGGTCGTACATCTGCCAATAGCGGACGCACTCTGTCCATTTGGGGAACCGCGCCTCCATGAGAGGTCGGTGCTCGATCTCATTCATAGCGATCGTGAGTGATGCCGCCGTCAGATCTGACGCCTGCACGTCCATTGGCAGTCGGACAGGGTTGGGAGGCTCGATCCCGAGCTTGCGTAGCCGGTCCAGGGCATGTCTGGACATATAACCCAGATTCTCCAGACTAGGCTGCAGCCCGCGGCTGCTCGCCGTCCAGTCCAGTTTCCGTCGCCGGGCATGCTCGTTGAAGAAGTGCTCGGCAAAACGACTTCTGTAATAATTTCCAGTGCAGAGAAAGAGCACAGTGGCGGTCATCTGTGCCGCCTCCCGTTTCTATAGCCGGTTGCGCAGTAGTATCGCCTGATTATAGTCGGCGCTTTCCTCATCTCGCGCTATTGCCTGGAAGGAAAGTATCAGAAAGAAGCGTTCCAGAATCCTTCGCAACTCGTCATTCGCATAGAGCGCATAGAAGCGTTTGGGCTCGTAGAAGTCCTCTTCCCGTACGCCTTCAAAGCTCCGACCCCCATGCATTACGATAAAAATCAACCCTCCGGGCCTTACGACCCTTTGGATCTCCTGCAAGACGTCCGCGAAGTCCTCTTTCGGCACATGTAGCAGACAGTTCTGGGCGAACAGTGAGTCGAAACGGCCGTCTGGAAAATCCAGCTTCAGAAAGTCCATCTCGAATGCTTCCAGCCCCTTTTCCCGGCACAGACGGACCATCTCCGGAGAAAGATCTGTGCACACGACCTTCAGTCCTGCGCCTTGAAAGAAAAGGGCCGCCTGGCCTGTCCCTGCGCCGATCTCCAGGAGCGACGTCAAATCCTCTTCCTTCAAGTTCTGCAAGTACTGTTCCCAAAGCTCTTTCTGCCACTCTCGGATGGGGTTTCTGTCCCGTTGTTCAGCCTTGGCATCGTAAGCGCGCTTTAGTTCTGATGCGACAAAACAATAGTCTGTCACGGGGGGTCGTTCCCTTTATGCTCCTCAGGAGGGGTCAGCCTGACCCAATGCCGACTGTTCAAAAAACCCCGGCTCTGGCTGGGCCAACATGCGCGCCAATGGCCGCAGCTCCATCCACCACTGCTCAAGCGGCCGTTGATGAACCTCGTCCATCAGCCTTGGAATCCGATAGAGCGGGGTAGCGTTTACCTCACCCTCCTGAATCCCCAGACAGACAGCACCCACATCTGGGAAACGCCTTGCTCCCGGGCTGCTCGCCACCTCTTCAATTCTTCGCACTGCTTCCCAGGCGAGTCGCGCTGCCAGAATGCGGTCGAACGGGGACGGGTTCCCGCCCTGCTGCAGGTGTCCCAGAATAGACTGGCGCACCTCGAACAGGTCACCGCCCTCTTCTTCGAAAAGGGCGGAGATGAAGGAGGTCGTATAGAAGGAGTTTGCGGCTTCGTTTCGTATCATCAGCCCCAAACGCTTGCCCTGCTGAAACCCCTGCTTCAGGAGCTCAATGTCCCGTTCGAGGTCCTTTAGTGTTATGCCTTCCTCGTGCAGGTAGACGCGTTCGGCCCCCGTGGCAATAGCGCTCATCAGGGCCAGGTAACCGCAATATCGTCCCATTACCTCCACAATGAAGCACCTGTTAAGGGCCACGGCAGACTGCTTTATCTTGTCAACGACCTCGACGATACTGTTCAGGGCAGTGTCGGCGCCGATACTCAACTCCGAGCCCGGCAGGTTGTTGTTTATGCTGGCAGGAATGCAGATGATGGGTATGTCGAATGCCGGAAAGTTTTGCCGCTCTTCGTACAATTTGTGTGCGGCGTGATACCCAGCCCAGCCGCCGATCATGACGATAGCATCCACTCGATGTTTCTCGAGCACCTGCGCCGCCGCATACAGCTCCGCGCCCTCCGGGGTCTTCCGGCTGCTCCCCAGCTCCGATCCACCCGTGGGCGCCCAGCCGTTGACCGCCATCCAGTTCATTTCTTCAATATCGTCGTCGATCAGGCCCCGAAAGCCCCACTTGACACCGAGAGGGATGTGGCCCTTGTCTTCAAGCATGCGCACGACCGCACGTGTCGCAGCATTCATGCCCGGCGCCGGCGCTCCTCCGGTCATGACGGCGACCCGCAGGCGTCGTTTATTCGGCGGCGGAGGGCGTGGGTTGGCGCGAATCAGTGTCCGCAGAATGCGGAAGGAGTCCCTGTAGGCCTTGCCCCGATGTTCCATCGCCTCGTCGAATCGGCAGTCATGGATACATCTTTCGACCTTGTGCGTCTGTTCCACGCATTCAGTTAATGAGCTGTGAACTATCTTGTTGTTCTCGAAACCGATCAGGACTGCTTCATCGCCAGACGTGGCATTGAGGACAGTTTCAGCGGCCGCCGCGCCCAACAAAGTTGCCATGACTCTGTCCGAAGCGCTGGGTGAACCACCGCGTTGCACGTGGCCAAGAACGGTCACTCGAGCCTCTTCTTCCAGGTATTTTGTAAGTACCTCCTCTACATAGGCGCTGGATATTGGGTTCCCGTCTCTATCCTGCGCTCCCTCCGCCACGACCACAATACTGTCCCGCCGGCCCATTTCGCGGCCCGTGCGCAGAATTGAGCACATCCTCTCTTCCCACTCGTCCAGATTGGGCGGGCTCTCCGGAATCAGCGCGAAATCGGCTCCTGATGCAAGTGCGCCCATCAGCGCGAGATGACCGCAGTGATGCCCCATCACCTCGACCACAAAGGCCCGCTGGTGACTGGCCGCCGTACTGGTGATGGCGTCCAGCGCCTCGGTGATGCGGTGCAGGGCGGAGTCCGTGCCTATTGACAAGTCAGTTCCGGACATATCGTTGTCGATTGAACCGACCAGACCGGCGACCGCGAGGAATCCATACTCTTCCAGGGCGGAAGTCTCGAGGCGTCCTTCGGCCACCAGCTCTTCCAACAGTGAACGCCACTCCTCCCGCAGGACCTGTGCCCCGGTCAAACTGCCGTCGCCCCCAATCACGATCAGCCGGTTTATGCCTTGGAGCATCAGATTGTACACCGCCTCTTTGCGGCCTTCCCTCCTGAGAAAGTCCGGGC
Organism: Caldilineaceae bacterium; assembly: GCA_965208965.1. Taxonomy (GTDB): domain Bacteria; phylum Chloroflexota; class Anaerolineae; order Caldilineales; family Caldilineaceae; genus Bin5. The sequence goes on along the minus strand of OZ242384.1, from coordinate 4,914,329 downwards.
TGCGGGCAGTTCCAAGCAGGGTCCCCCCTTCTTGCAGCACGCCGCCAACCGAGTCCCAGGAAAACGGGCGAATCAGCTTGCCGCCCTCGATCATCCCCTGAAACCCTTCGAAGATTCCAAACACCTCCGCCTTCTGCTCCAAAGCCGCACGCACGGCCGAGCGCACAGCCGCATTCATGCCCTGCGCATCGCCTCCGCTGGTGAGGACGCCAAGCCGAACTGTATTTGCCATGCGCCGCCCTCCTTTCGCGGCCAAGCTAATTCCCTATGCCGCCCTGCGGCGGCATTTCCCGATTCCAGAGGATTATAGCATGTAGCAGGTCGTTCTCGCATCTCGCATTCAGAGCCGGGGGTTCCCCTGCCTGCTTCTGAAGTCCTGATGAGATCGCGGGCTTTCTCATGAAATGCTGCAGCGCGGCAGGGCTCCGGCAACCTGCAAGTTATGAAGCGCCTCGAAGCCTTTGCAGCCTGGCTCTCCAATTGTCAAGCGGCTCAATTAAGTGTGAGGAGGAGACGAACCGTCAGTTCAGGCAGATCAGTCATCGGTTGGAGGAGAATCGAGTGCAAATTCGATCCAAACGTCTTCAGATTCCATTACAGGCATCTCCAGTCTGGGACGAGCCGTCTGTTTTTTCGACAGCTGCGCTGTACTCCTGTATGTACAGCTTCCTTTCCGCTCAATGCATTACTCTTCCTGCTTTGACAGAACAAGCACTCAAAATGTACACTACCTGATCAGAATCAGCACTGCAGTTGGCGAAACGAATTCTAAGCTCAATTTCCAAGCAACGATGATTTCGGCGCCAATGGCCACCTGGACGAGAGGTTTCGATCATGGCAGCCAGACGTAGAACTTCCATCAAATTAGGTGTGACGGGCTTGGGCGAGCGGCAGGAGATCGCAGCGGGTCTGTTTATCAACACCTTCTATAGAGGCTGTACACCGGGTTTCGTCGTCACAGACGAGGGCCTGATACTTATCGATACGCCGTTAATCCCAAAACAGGCCAAAGACTGGCGGGAACAGATAGAAGCTGAAGCGCCGGGCCTGCCCATTCTCTATGTATTCAACACCGATCACCATCGCGGCCATGCCCTGGGCAACCAGTATTTCCTGCCTACGACGGTTATAGCACACGAACGCGCCTATAAGGAGATGTCAGGTTACACCGAGAACTTCAAGGAACGTGTCTATAACAGCTTCAAGCGAGAGCCCGAGATCCAGGAACAGTTGACCAACATCGAGATTGTCCTCCCGGACGTTACCTTCACCGACTGCGCTCGCCTCAAATATGGCGGACGTGAAATTCAGTTGATCTACGCCGGCGGCCACACGCCTGCCACCAGCATTGCCTGGCTGCCGGAAGAGAAGATCGCTTTTGTCGGTGACATCCTGTGGGTGGACCAGCATCCTTACATGGCACAGGCCGATTCTCTGGAATGGATAGACGCCTTGCGCCGTATCCGGAGCCTGGGCGCCGAGAGATTGGTCCCCGGTCACGGCCCAGTCTGCCGTCCCGACGACACCTTCCGGGTAGAGGAGTACATTCAATTCAAACGAGAGCGCGTCCGCGACTACTACCGCGCCGGCAAGACCAAGAATGAAGCCAAGAGTGGTCTTGTAGGCGAAATGCTGGAGCTGTTCCCCGTCCCGCAGGAACGAAAAGCGAAAATTGAGAGCCAGATAAAGTCCGGCATCAATCGTGTCTACCGTGAGATCCAGAGGGAAGAAGAGTTGGCAGGGGTAGAGTCCAAGAATGGGGCTCTGCGGTCGCCGCCAAATGGAGACCCCGTCTTTCACGAGCCGCAGGCCGAAGCCAACCTGATCCCCACACCTGTTGCGGTGGAGGCCAATCAGTAGTGGCCTACTCGGTTCGGGAAGAACGCCAAAGCCTCGCCAATAGTTTACGTGAAGATCTTGGCGAAGCGGAGCGGATGATTGTTCAGCTGCGGCGCGACACTGTCGAACAGTTCCTGCAGCTTCTGGACCGTATCGAAGACCGTTTTGCCCAGTTGGAGTCCAGCGGACTTGACCTGCGTCCTGAGTACACGCGGTGGGGCAGCCTCCAAAGCAAGCTGCGGCGCGAAGCAGGCCGCATCGTTCGCGTCATTGATGTAGCCGGTGGTCTGGCTCAGTTGCGCCGTGCCAATCCGCCGGCAGAAGGGCTCTGGTGGCGTCTTGACGCCGTAGTGGCGGAAGCCCGCCGCCGTCTGGTCCGCCGTCTTAGCATCACCTTCGGGACCATTGTCGCTGTGCTTGTGGTAGTCTGGGTGCTGCTTACTTTCGTTTTTCCCCCGGACCCCAATACGGTTGTTGCCTCGGAAGCGATCTCGACCCTACAGCAACTGGCCTTTGAGGAGCGTTGGGAAGAGGCCCTCGAAGCTATCGAAGACGCCAAGTCTCAGCTCACCCAGCCTGACGCTGAACTCCTGATCTGGGAAGGAGTGATACGCGGAAAACTGGGCCAGCACGAACTTGCCAGCGAGGCGCTGGCTGAAGCGAAATCCCTGGTGCCAGCCGGTAAACTCGTGGCCTACTGGTGGTCGCTTGGCTCAGTTCAACTTTCAGTTGGAAACTTGGTAGAGGCCCGTAACTCAGGCTTTGAAGCGATTGGATTGGACGCTTCCGATCCGCAGGGCTACTTTCTCCTCGCAAGTGTTGCTGAGATGAAAGGCGATACAGTCTGCTCCGTTGACCTTTTCGAGGAGACCTTCCAACTGGCAGCTGACAGCAACCCGCAGCTGGCAGTAATCGCACGAGTCCGTATGGGGAACCTTCTTCAACGGCCCGCGAATCTGGCGCTCCTGGGCGACGACGAGTCCGACAGTGGCGAAGAGGGCGCCGATGACAGCGCCCAGACCGACAGCGCCGATTCCGGTCTGCCCGAAACCTGCGGCGGACTATAGCCCGCTGTTCTCCCCATCTGATTCTACTGTCACCGCGTGGATCTCTACCGATATTTTCGCGCCGGCAGGGAATCGAGTAGAATGGGCCTGCGAAGGTCGGGTCCCGATACGCCCCCTTAGCTCAGAGGATAGAGCAACGGACTTCTAATCCGTCGGTCGTAGGTTCGACTCCTACAGGGGGTGCCTCTTAAGTCAAGTGATATTGGCTCTGCGGGTGGCAGCGGAAGCGCGAGTCGTGTTGCGTGCCTTGCAGCCCATTCTTTTGGGGCGGAAACCAAATACCCTACTTCACAGAAAGACAGCGCCGCCATTGTCCTCATTGAAATGGCGGCGCTGTTCATTGCACTAGGGCCAGTGACTCATCAGTGGCAAACTGTGCAGGGCCAGCTGCGGGTTCAACCGAGATTTTCAAGTCTCGTACGACAGGCCTACCTTCAAATGCGTGCGGACGTGCGGCTACATGCTCTAGCAATACACCATCCGCTGGCGTTTCGTTCCTTTATTACCCGGCTCCAGGCCCAATTTCAGGACTGAGCGGCGAGTCCCGTACAAACGCAACGGGAATTCACACCCTGTGAGCCCCAATTCGCGAAAAACTGGATCGACAGCCTCAGCCAACCCGGTCCCGTACAGAACCTTTTTCCGCAATCGTCTCCAACGGCTCCTTTTCGTTGAAAGCAATGAGTTGCGACGCCCCCTCCCGATAATAGGGGAACGTCGGGCCCCCCGAAGGCGCCGCCCAGCGCACGCCGTTTGCGATCACCTGGCGGACAATGTCCATGTGAAAAATCGGGTAGGTCTCATGTCCTGGCCGGAAGTAGAAGATCTTGCCATTGCCGCGGTGGAAGCAGGCCCCGCTGCGGAACACATTGCCTCCCTCAAACCAGCTGACAAACACCAGATCGTCCGGTGTGGGGATATCGAACAGTTCCCCGTACATCTCGCACTCCTCAATTTCAAAGTAGGGCGGCAGGCCCTGCGCAATCGGGTGGGACGGCTTGACGACCCAGATGCGCTCCTTCTCGTCCGCCTCTCGCCAGCGCAGGCTGCACGTCGTGCCCATCAGGCTGCGGAAAATCTTGGAAAAGTGGCCCGAGTGCAGGACCACCATCCCCATCCCCTCCAGGACCCGTTTTTTGACACGCTCAACAATCTCATCGTCAACCTGCGCATGCGCCCGGTGGCCCCACCATGTCAGCACGTCCGTCTCCGCCAGAACTTCATCTGTCAGACCATGTTCGGGCTGATCCAGCGTAGCTGTCCGTATTGAGGAGAATCCGTGCCGACGCAACCCTTCGGCAATGGCCCCGTGGATTCCATCGGGGTATATCCCGCCGATGAACTCGTTAATGTTTTCGTGTTGAAACTCGTTCCAGACCGTTACTCGAATGTCTCCCATCCTGTTTCCTCCAAATTGTGATTTCCGAAGAAGATAAACGGGGCGCATCCATCAAGATGCGCTTCTCCTCCCTTATTTCTCTGTCCCTTTGGCCCAGCCGGTTTTCTAGCTTCCAACCTTCACCGGCTGTCCTCCATTGCCGGCGGACTCCTTTATCGCGTCCCACAAACGCGCCATGCGCAGGCCGATTTCCGGTGGACAGGGGTTCTCCATCTTTCCAGCCCGCACTCGAAGAAACTGCTGCCACGTGCCCAGCGATTCGGGCAGTTCGACCGGCGTCAGCTCCTCATCCTCCATCTTCTGAATCAGGAGGCGCTCTCCCCAAATTCCCGTCTGCAGTATGCCTCTGTCGCACAGAACACGAACGTCCGAACCGATCCCGCAGTTCGTGTTCCCTGCCGCATTCATCGACACCAGCGCGCCCGACTTCAGCCTGGCAATGACGGCCGAGAAAATATCCACCGGCGTGCCGTGGTTGTCCATCCAGGCCGCGACCTCGACAAAGTCTTCTCCCGCCAAATCCGAGATAGTATTGAGCATATGCGCACCCGTGTCAAACAAGAAGCCGCCTCCCGCGACCTCAGGATCCTGACGCCACAGTCCCGTAGTGAAGGACATCCAGTTCTGCCATACCACCGCACTGATATTCAGAATCCTGCCCAATTCGCCCGATCGCAGAATCTTTACACCGGTCCGTACCTGCGGCGACATACTGCCGTTGAATGACACGGACAGAAGTCGCCCGCTTCGGTCTCGAACATCGATAAGCTTCAGCGCCTCCTCTGCGTTCATGACCATTGGCTTCTCCAACAGTACGTCCAGCCCGGCTTCCAAACACGCCTTCGCCTGAGAAAAATGAAATACGTGTGGTGTGATGATGAAGGCTGCGTCGAGTTCGCCGTTTTGCAGCAGCTTTTCCAGATCGGGCTCGTTCGGAGGAGGAGGTCTGCCCGCCTCCTCGAAGATCTCACAAAACTCCTCATAGGAATTGGCCGAGGGCTCACATACGATCTTTACCTCGGTTGTTTCCTCCTGCTTAAGAATCCGCCGCGTATGGCTACGCGCCATGCCGCCACACCCAATAAATGCCATTCGAACGCGGGGTGACGCCCCGCCGGATCGCCGTTCTGTCATGGACCGACTCCTGAATGTCTTAATTTTGGAAGTATGCAATAAAACCAAATGAGCCAGAGCTACGGCGCCGCCCAATACTGAAGCGGCCGTGCACCGTACGACAGTGGGGGCCTGCACACCGGCTTTCACTACGGGTACCGGAACAGTTTCTGTCCGGCCAGCCAATCATACCTTGCGATAAAGTCACCAGCAAGATTTCACCGCCAAAATCTGACAAAGTGATACCTGAAGCCTACCGCATCGCTTCCCGCCCCTGCATCCTTCGTTTATCACACCATGTTTTGTAAACTGTGGTCCGGCTCTTAAAATACAGTGTGGCGTCCAGCTCTCGCAACCGCCGGCCCGTACATGGGGCAGCCAGTTCTCAGGAGACGGGGAAGAGTTCTACAGATTTCCCACCTATATGATCTCCAGGCGCGCGACACAGTATGAGACCAGCGGCAAAACTCGTTCCTCTTTAATCTCTAACGCGACAGTTTCTAACGCTACGATGAGCGCCCCCAAAGTCATTCTTGCTTCCAACAGCCCCCGCCGCCAGCAGTTTTTCCACGCTCTTGGTATCCCTTTCCTGGCCGAATCCGCTGACATCGATGAGGCGCTAGCACCCGGTGAGTCACCCGTCCAGTTGGTGGAACGGCTTGCCCTCGCCAAGGCCCTGGCTGTGGGCAGTCGTCTCTCATCCTCTGTGGACTCCATTGACGCAGACCAACCGGTAGAAATCCTCGTATTTGGCGCCGACACGGTTGTAGCCATTGATAGCGAGGCTCTGGGCAAGCCTGCCGGCGCCGGGGAAGCCCATGCCATGCTGACGCGGCTTCGTGCTCGTCCCCACCAGGTCCATACCGCAATTGCTATCGTCCTCTATACAGAAGGGGATCTGAAGCGCACGCGCTGCCGGTTGAACACGACGACTGTGGAAATGCGCCCCTACAGCGATGAGGAGATTGCCGCCTACGTGGCAACGGGGGATCCGCTGGACAAGGCCGGCGCATACGCAGTCCAGCATCAGGAGTTCCACCCCGCCGAGAGCATCTCGGGCTGCCCTGCAGGCGTGATGGGCCTACCGGCCGCCGACCTGATCCACCTTCTGTCAGAATTCAACGTGACACCGGCGCGCCCGCTTTTGCAGGTCTGCCCCGCCATGACTGGATTTCAATGTTGCCAGCGGCAGGCCGTGGATTCCCACCACTGTCGGCAGGAGAGGGTCAACTGACGGCGCTGGCCGCTTATTGCCATTTGGGCCCTTACATTGATACACTTGGGCTGAATTCCGTTCGCCTGGACAAGGCGAGCCCATAAACAGCAAGCTGCCGACAGGAGATGCCTTTGCCGAGAAACGTGGATGTCTACGAAAAGTGGGATGAGGCCTACGAGGACGACTATTTCGATGCGCCGGCCAAAAGCAAACCGAAGCCGAAAAAGAAGGACCGGACAGTAGATGGAGTCGTCGTACGCGCCAGGGGCCATCACTTCGACGTCGCTACCTCCAATGACAAACCGATTAGCTGCCGGGTACGGGGACGGCTTCTTCAGGAACGTACCAAGGACCTGACGCTCGTGGCGGTCGGCGACCGTGTCAAGGTCGTCCTGGAAGGCAAACGTTCAGGCCTCATCGACTCCGTCGAAGAGCGGGATTCGACGCTGAGCCGCCAGCTCCCCGGCTCCTCTCGTCCCGCCGAAGACGTGATCATCGCCAATCCCGATCAGGTGCTAGTCGTATTTGCCGTAGAGGACCCGGAGCCGCACCTGCGGATGCTGGACCGCTTTCTCGTTATCGCCGAAGCCAATGAGCTTCCCGCGGTGATCGTCGCCAACAAGGTCGACCTGACAGGCTTGGAGGCTGCTCGCGAGAAATTTTCCCTCTACGAAAAGTTGGGTTATCCACTCCTATATGTGAGCGCAACCGAAGGGTTCGAAGTCGTTCCAGACCATGATGGCTCTGGTCCCGTGGAATCTGAAGATTTCGAGCAACTTCGTCGATTGCTGACAGACAAATTGACGGTCGTGACCGGCCCGAGCGGCGTAGGCAAAAGCGAGCTGATCAACGCCATCCACCCGCAGCTGAATCTGCGTGTGGGCGCCCTGCGCAGCTTCGAAGGCAAAGGCCGGCACACAACGCGCAACGCCCAGCTCTTTCGTCTGCCTCTGGGAGACACTACCTTTATTGCCGATACACCAGGTATACGCGAATTGGGCCTGTACGAGCTGGACCCGGGAAGTCTTGGCTTTTTCTTTGTCGACCTCAAGCCTTTCGTTAACGACTGCCATTTTCCAAACTGCACGCACGACCACGAGCCGGACTGCGCCGTGCGCCAGGCTGCCGAAGACGGCAAAGTATCACCGGAACGCTACGACAGCTACGTGCGCCTGTTGAACGGGGAGAGCTTTCAGTTGGAGGAATGGTAAGTCCCCCTGGTCTTTCCCGTACGCAGTCGCATTCCCGTCTATCGACTCGAGCGAATGTCAACCGGATAAGCTGCGGCAATAGAACATAACGAGCCGCGTAATCTGACTTTCGCGCTACGCAATAAGATTAATGTCACAAATCCTTGAAGGTCTCAACGACCAGCAGCAGACCGCGGTCCAGGCCACCGAAGGCCCTGTTCTCGTCCTGGCTGGCCCCGGCTCCGGAAAGACTCGCGTCCTCACCCGGCGTATCGCCTACCTGATCGAAGAAAAGAAGATCGATCCGTGGCATGTCCTCGCGGTGACCTTTACCAACAAAGCCGCCAAAGAAATGGGTGACCGGGTAGAAGGGTTGATCGGGCACAACTTTCCGCCGCCCGCCGAGGGCCGCCGCCGCAGCCTCGGCGGGCTAACCATCGGCACTTTTCACTCAGTCTGCGCACGCGTTCTGCGCGTCGAGGTAGAAGCGGCGGGCTTTCAGCGCAACTGGGTTATCTATGACAGCGCCGACCAGCTGGCTCTCATCCGCGAAGTCATGAAAGAGATGCAGCTGGACGAAAAGCGTTTCAGCCCTCGCGCCGTCTTGTCACAGATTGGCGGCTGGAAGAGCGACCTGCTTACGCCGGACCAGGTGAGCGCCGACGGCTACATGCAGGAAATCTGCGACCGCGTCTACGGGCGCTACCAGCAGTTCCTCCGCCTCAACAACGCCATGGACTTCGATGACCTGCTGATGCATGCAGTTCTCCTCCTGCGCAAAAACAAGGAGGTCCGGCGAAAGTACCAGGACAAGTGGCGGTACGTCCTGGTGGACGAGTTCCAGGATACCAACACTGCCCAGTACGAGCTGGCTTCACTCTTCGTCGGCCCCCCGGACGGCAGAGGCAACCTCTTCGTCGTCGGCGACGAGGACCAGTCGATCTACCGTTTTCGCGGCGCCGACTACCGCAACGTCCTGCGTTTCCGCCGTGACTACCCTGGGGCGAATGTCGTCCTCCTCGAGCAGAACTATCGCAGCACCCAGAACATTCTCGATGTCGCTAACGCAGTTATCGCCAAGAACACGAATCGCACGCCAAAACACCTTGTAACTGACCAGGGCAGCGGCCTCAAAGTTGCAATTCACGAGGCTTACAACGAGGTTGAAGAGGCTGAATACGTGCTGGACGAAGCCTCCCGCCTGACAGCTCAAAGCGGCATGGGTCCCGGCGCCGCCGCGGTTGTCTACCGCACAAATGCCCAGAGTCGCGCAATCGAGGAGGCCTGCGTTCATCGCAATCTTCGCTATCGGCTGGTTGGCGCAACCCGCTTCTACGAACGCCGCGAGATCAAAGACGTACTCGCCTATCTGCGCCTTGTACACAACCCCTCAGCCACGATGGCGCTCGACCGCATCATCAATGTTCCCCCACGCGGCATAGGGGCCCGAACCTACGAGCAGCTGAAAAACTGGGCCGCCTCCGCCTCGGTAAGCGAATGGCAGGCATTGCAGACCCTGATTGGGGAAGGTCAGGAAACGAAGGAAGACGAAGCTGCCCCCGTGCAACTCCCTCCGGTGAAGTTTGCGCCTCGGGCCCGTAATGCCTTAATCAGATTCGCCTCAATGCTGAACTCTTGGGTGCAACTGGCTTCCGAAGCGCAGTACGAAGATGTCGCAGAACTGCTCGACCGCATCCTGACCGATTCCGGCTACCTGGACCGCCTTCGTGATGGCAGCGACGAGGGCGAAGAACGCTTTGAAAACATAAGAGAGTTGCGCTCGGTAGCCGCCCAGTACCGTCCCGGCCTCGACGACCTCGAATCGGACCAGGATCCTCTCGGCCTTTTTCTGCAGGAGATCAGCCTTGTCAGCGAACAGGACGATTACGAGGAGAACGAAGAAGCCCTGACCCTGATGACACTGCACACGGCCAAAGGTCTGGAGTTCCCCGTCGTCTTTATGGTCGGGATGGAAGAGGGCCTGCTGCCGCACGCCCGCAGCATTCGCAGCGAAGACGAGGAGGATATGGCCGAGGAGCGGCGTCTCGCCTACGTCGGCATCACTCGCGCCAAGCATCGCCTCTACCTGGTGCACGCCTCTCAACGCGCCATGTGGGGCAGCAGCGAACTGCAGACGGTCAGCCGCTTTCTGGAAGACATCCCGGAAGAGTTGCTGAGCGGCCAGGTCGACCGCCGCAGCCGCCAGGCCGCAGCCTACGACAAGTCCACCAGCTGGCTGGACGGGCCCGCCATGTTTGGCAGATACAGGGACGGCAATAGCAACCAGGGCGAGCCCACAGCCTACAGAACAACGAATCGCTCACATTCCAATCGTGCGCAGTCCCGCCGCCCCCGCCGCCGGCAGACCACCACCGACGCCCCCACGCTCTTCAAGCGCCGCCAAAGTGTGGAACATCCCAAATTCGGCGTGGGCATGGTAATAGACAGCATTGTGATAGGCGGCGAAGAGGAAGTGTCGGTTGCTTTCCCGAACTTGGGCGTCAAGAAATTCATGGCGTCACTGGCAAATCTGAAGATCCTCTAGACTTCGCCAAAGCGCCCAGGTGCGCAGGACGACATCGTGCAATCCGCTTCTCCCCCATGGAACACTACTACAAAGGCCATCGTTGCCGTTTCGGCACTGGCCCTTTTCTGCCTGCTTGTCTGGGTCTTTCGCGGCCTCCTGCAGCAAGTAGTGCTGGCTGCAATACTTGCCTACTTGCTCCACCCGCTCATTACATTTATCGACCGGCGCACGCCCGTCAATCGAGTCACCGTCGTTCTTGCCTTCTACCTGGCCCTCGCCGTACTTGTCGTTGCCCTCTTCTCCATGGTAGGCGTCACCACCTTTCAACAGGTCCTCGATCTCTCCCGCCGTCTGCCAGACTGGTTCGAAGAGGCCCTCGATCAACTTCAGGTCCTGCGGGAGCAACTGCCGGAATCGATAACCGTTGGCGGATTTGCCGTTCCAGTTGCCAGCCTCCTGCCCCAACTTCCCGGTTGGGACCAGCTCTTCAATCAGGTGTTTGGCCTGCTCCAGCCGATCCTGGGTCGCGGCGGTAGTCTGGCAGCCAGCGTCGTTACGGGAACCGTTGCAGTCCTGGGTCAAATCGTCCTGATTTTCATTATTTCAATCTATATCGCTGTCGACATTCCCCGCATCGGCAGCATGATCGCCAACATCGCCCACAAACCCGGATTTCGACGCGACGCCGAACGCCTGACCTCAAATGTAAGCCAGGTGTGGGCGGCCTATATGCGTGGACAGGCCCTCCTTGCCATCATCATATTTGTCATGGTCAGCGCCGTGCTCGGGATCCTGGGAGTCGACAATGCCCTCGGTCTGGGCCTGCTTTCCGGCGCCATGGAGTTTCTTCCCGTCATCGGGCCGCTGGCCGGCGCAGGTGCAGCCATCCTGGTCGCCCTGTTTCAGAGCTCTCCAAGTTTCGGCCTGGACCCTCTCCAGTTCGCGCTCGCAGTGGCCGTGGCCATGATTGTGATTCAGCAGATCGAAAACACGCTGCTGGTCCCGCGAATCGTAGGCAAAGCCCTCAACCTGCACCCTCTCCTGGTGATGGTCAGTGTAGTCATGGGCGCCTCCCTTGCCGGCCTTCTCGGCGCGATTCTTGCCGCGCCCATCGTCGCCTCCATTCGAATCCTGGGAGAATACGCATGGCACAAAATGCTCGACCTCCCGCCCTTCCCGGATGAAGAAGAGTCCCAGGTAGAACACAGGCAACGGAACGACCCCTCAGAAGAAGAGCCGGCCCCGCCTCTCGCCCGAAATGTCTACCCCCTCTCCTTCCAGCCCGTATTCAAAGACTACATCTGGGGCGGACGCAACCTGGAAACCATTCTGGGAAGAGAGCTGCCCCCTGGCGCCATTGCCGAGAGCTGGGAGATCGCCGCGCATGCCAACGGGCAATCCAGAGTCGCAACCGGTCCCCTGGAAGGGTTAACATTGGCCGAAGTGCAGCAGCAATGGGGCCGGCATCTCCTCGGAAGTTCAGTCGACTCTGATACTTTCCCCCTCCTGATAAAGGTACTCGACTCCAACAGCTGGCTCTCCGTCCAGGTCCATCCGGACGACCCCTACGCCAGGGAACACGCCGGCGACCTGGGCAAGACCGAACTGTGGATCATCCTTCACGCCGAGCCGGACGCGGAGATCATCTACGGGTTGAAAGCCGGCGTCAACCGTGAACGCTTTGCCCGGTCAGCTGCTACCGGCGCCATCGATTCGATGCTCCACCGCATCCCCATCCGAACCGGAGACGCCGTCTACTTGCCTGCTGGGACAGTCCACGCCCTCGGGCCCGGCGCAATAATCGCCGAAATCCAGCAGAACAGCGACACCACCTACCGCCTCTACGACTGGGGACGCACCGAGGCCGACGGGCAATCCAGACCGCTGCACGTTCGCCAGGCTCTCGATGTCATCGACTGGCGCATGGTCGAACCCGCTGTCGCCGCCCCTCCGATTCTGGCCGCACCGGCGGGATGGGTGAGGGAGGCGTTGGCCGACCTGCGTGCAATTGGCGGCCCCGCCGCCGGCAACCTGTACACCGCCGCGGATTCGGAGACGACCTGTCCCTATTTTCAGGTCGACCGTCTGACAGGCCAGCCCGGCGCCGTCTGGCATGGCTCCTGCGACGGCAGCTCCTTCCATATTTGGGGATGCCTTTCTGGCAGCGCCTCACTCCATTGCGATGGCGAGACGTTCGAGCTAAGAGAAGTCTCCTGGCTTCTCCTTCCCGCTGCACTGGGCGCTTACGAAGTCCACGCAGAGACACAGTGTGTCCTGCTTAAGATCAACTAATGTAAGACTCCAAGGAGAAGTTACGTGCACGAATCCGATAAGCGCGCAGAGACTACCTTTCCCATAGACGATCTCCTCGCCAACCGCTGGAGCCCCAGAGCCTTCGCCGATCGCGCCATCCCCACCGATGTCCTGGGCAGCCTCTTTGAAGCTGCCCGCTGGGCGCCATCTTCCCGGAACCTGCAACCGTGGCGGTTTGTGATCGCCGCGCGCCATCACGATGCCGACGGGTTTGCCCGCATTCTCAGCACCCTCGTGGGGGCCAACAAGTCCTGGGGAAAGCGAGCCTCCGTTCTGCTAATCGCCGTGACCGAGCCGGAACCCGAAAATGTCAAGGGCGGCAATACCTACGCTCACTACGATGTCGGCCAGGCCATGGCACACCTTTCGATTCAGGCAATGTCCTGCGGGCTCTACATACATCAGATGGGCGGTTTCCGCAGAGAAATGGCACGCGAACTATTGGAAATCCCCGATCAGTATGAGCCGGTTGTCTCCGCAGCCATCGGTTACCTGGCTGACCCCTCCATACTTTCGGACATGATGCGGGAACGCGAACTTGCTCCCCGCAGCCGCCATCCTCTTTCCGAACAGGTCTTTAGCGCCAAGTGGGGCCAGACTCATCCTGACTATGCTTAACCTGTTCAGCGGACACGGGGAACTCGTCACGCCCTCCGGCCCTATCATCGCAGATCCGGCAGTCGAACGGGAAAAGGTCGCAGCCTCCGGCGTCCAGCCCGCCGCCCGGCTCCCGTCTGACTGCGTCTGGAACTTTCAATCTGTGACGCAAGGCCGCGCGAAGGAGAGATGCAGTTTGCGAAAAGTGTCTCCACTGCAATCTCGGTCGGTCCCATCCGGAAAGAGTTAAGATCCCAAATGGTAATTCTCAGCCAAGACACGTTAAGCGAAGGCCTGCAGTTCCTGTCCGCGCAGGACGCCGATTTGGCAAGAGTTCTTGACCAACACGGCCCGCCGAAACTGCGTCAACAGCCCCAGGGCTTCGCAACGATTCTGAAAATAATTGTCGGCCAGCAGGTCTCCCGCTCCTCAGCCGACTCCACTTACCGGCGCCTCTGTGACGCCATCGGTCCGCCTGAGCCGGCGAGCTTCCTGGCCCTCGATGACGACGCACTCCGGTCCGTCGGCTTCAGCCGCCAGAAAAGCCGCTACGGCCGCGAGCTTGCGTCGGCGCTCGTCGAAGGGCGCCTTGCTCTCGACCTCCTGGCCGGGAGCGACGATGACGCAGTGCGGGCCGCCCTCACCGCCCTCCCGGGGATCGGCGCCTGGAGCGCCGAAATCTATCTTCTGTTTGCCCTTCGCCGCGCCGACGCCTGGCCCGCGAGCGACCTGGGCGTCATCGTCGGCGCGCAGAAGGTGAAGAATCTGGATGCCCGTCCCACCCGCCAGGAAATGGATGCAATGGCCGAGCCCTGGCGACCTTGGCGCGGTCTTGCCACCTTCATTCTTTGGCACGGTTACCAGATGCTCTGAAAGGGCGATCGCTATCCCTATCTCCTCCTCCCGACGAATGCCGCGTTTCCGAACGCGGTAACGGTTGCCTCACCGCCGCCTCAGCGTTTCAACCCTCGGTCTGCATACAATAATTCGGCTCATCGGGAGCACAGCCACGACCCCGCGGCGAGCTGTTAAACGTTCTCCAATTGGGTTCCCTGGCCAGCGAAAAAAGTCCCGAATTATGGGCGTAGACAGATCGTAGGCAAATCACACAAGAATCATCTGGAACGTATAAAAACGCCCTCTGACGTACCAAATTCCCTCTCTTCGCGCCAAAACTCCCATTCCCACCAGAGTATTTGATTTCCGGATCAGTCGCCAATTGGTCTGATCTTTTTTGTTCGGATGACTGCGAATTTGCATTGAAGACCAACACAATAGGTGTTAAGATTCTAAGTCCTGAATTCCCTTGTTTTGGGAATGACGCGGCCCGGCAGAAGTCCGCTCTGCAAGTTGTCGGGCCACGACCGGGGTTTTAGAATGGCCCGCCCCGGTAGGGCACGGCAGTTCAGGTTTCTGTCGCCAAGCAGATCGCCGCAATTCAGGTTCTTTGAACTGAGTGCGGCGGCAAAACAAATTACTCAATCGCATTTGCCTCAGAGACCGCAATGGCGCCGTTAACAGGCAGTATCAACGTAGCTACGTCACCTCGCAAGAGGCCAGGTTGGCGAAGCTTCTTCACATCAGGTGCCACAGTCAACTTCCAGATGAACGGAGAGGAAAGATGGGCTTTGACATTGGGCAGAATGTAATTCACCCGTCCCACGGAGCTGGCACGATCGTCGCATTCCAGGAAAAAGAACTGGTCAAAGGCTTCCAGCGCTACTACGTAATCGAGTTCATGCACAATCGTCTCACCGTACATGTGCCGGCGCCCCGCATCGAACAGATCGGCGTGCGCCCCGTTATGCCCGCCGCTGGCATTAACGGCGTTTTCATGACTTTGGAGTCACATCCACTCGATCTGCCTGATGAGTTCAGACTGCGGCGCAACTCCATCGAAAAGCAGATCCACTCGGGCTACCCCAATCAAGTTGCCGCCGCAGTTCGCGACCTGGCATGGCGCGATTCCTCCAAATACCTGACCGAGGCCGACAAGGAAGCTCTGATAGAAGCACGCGAGTTACTCATCACAGAGTTGGCGCTTGCCCTCAAGCAGTCCTGGGAACTCACCGAACGAAGCGTCGACGACGCCGTCGCTCGCGGGATTCGCGACCGCCAGGACGCAGAGGCGCGCGCCCTGGAAGAAGAGATGGAGCCGGTTTCGACAGACTGGCCATTCCCCGTCGCCGTGCCAGCGGAAATGAGCGAGGCCGCCGACTAGGGCCCGCCTGTCCTAACGGCAAGGCGCGCCAGCTCGACCCCGGGAGGTCCGCCGTCCATACGAGCCATCCGCAGTCCGGGAGCACATGCGCCCGGACTGCTTCGCGTTACTACCGAGAGTTTGCGAAATCCATGAAACCCAGCGCAAAGGCCTGGTGAGGGAGAGAGAGCATGCGCGTCCAAATCATGACCGACATGGAGGGAGTAAGCGGTATCATCGCCTGGGACCAGGTTACCGGCGGCAAGCCAATGTACGAGGAGGGCAGACGCCTCTATACGGAGGAGATAAATGCGGCCGTTCGCGGCGCTGCCGCCGCCGGCGCAACCGAGATCATCGTCATCGACTGCCACGGCGCCGGCGGTTCCTGGTCCTTTAACTCGCTCGTTCCCGAACTCCTGGATACCCGCTGCGAATGGGTCGCCGGCCACACCTGGAGCCGCTACACTGAAACACTTGAAGCCGGATGTGATGCCGTTCTCCTCGTCGGCATGCACGCCAAGGCCGGGACCGCCGACGGGGTCCTCAGCCACACCATATCAACCGTACTCTGGCGCCACCTCTGGTTCAACGGCCAGGCCGTCGGCGAAGTCGGCGTCAACGCCGCCGCCTGCGGCTTCTACAATGCGCCCGTCCTCCTCGTTACCGGCGACGAAGCTGTATGTCGCGAATCCACCGAACTCCTCGGCGAGGGACTGACCACCGTCGCTGTAAAGAAAGGGCTCTCCCGCTACGCCGCCCGCCACATTCCGCCGCAACGCGCCCGCCAAATGATCGAAGACGGCGCCCGCCAGGCCCTGTCAGATCTGTCCGCCGTGCACCCATATCAATTGAGCAGCCCAACGACCATCACCTTCGAAGTAGGCAGCCCGGAAAACCTGGACACCTTCCGCCCCCGTCCCGGCGTAACCCTGGAGCCTCCCTACACTGTCCGCAGCGTAGGCGACGACTGGATGGCCGCCTGGAATCAAATCTGGCACTGGTGACATGCCGCCCAAACTCCTTATCACCGGCGCAACCGGACTCCTCGGTTCCCACATTATTCGAGCTGCGCAGAAGAACTGGCACGTGGTCGGTACCTACCACCGGACAACCCGCCGCCAGGCCCAGTACTTCTTCGGCCAAGTCGACCACGGCCGCATCGACCTCGGAGACTACAGCGAGACCAAGGCCATGATCGCCGACGTCGAGCCCGCCGCCGTAATCCATACCGCCGCCATCACCGATCTCGACTACTGCGAAAAGTATCCGGACGACTCCCAACGTATCAACCTGAACGCTGCGGTCGACCTTGCCGCCCTCTGCAGTGACTTGGACGTCCCCTTTCTCTTCACTTCCGCCGACCTCGTTTTCGACGGCGCCGCCGCCCCATACACGGAGGATGACCCGCCCACGCCCATCAACGTCTTCGGGGAACACAGAGCCCTGGCCGAGGAAGGGATCCTTGCCGCATACGCCGATGCCGTCGTCGCCCGCCTCCCTCTCCTTATCGGATACGCCAGCCTGGGCCGCGAAAGTTTTTACCACAAACTGGTCTCGGCATTTCGCAGCGGGCAGGAGGTCACGCTCTTTGGCGACGCCATACGCACGCCGGTAAGCACAGAAGTAGCCGCCCAGGGCCTCCTGCAAATCGCCGGCAGCGGCTTCGAAGATGATGTCAATATTTCGGAACTCGATCGCGTAGTCGGCCGGCTCCATCTCGGTGGACGCGACCAGATCAGCCTCTACGAACTTGGCCTTCTTACGCTCCGCATCCTCGGGCTGAACGAACAGCTCGCCGTTCCAATCAGCGTCCTCGACTCCTATTCAGGACTCTTGGAGAGACCCTTCCTGGCCGCACGCTCCGCCAACATCTCCCTTGACAGTACCCGCGCCTTCGAACTCGGCTACGACCCGCCCACACTGCCCACGCAACTCGAGGACCTCCTGCCAGCTGCCTGGCGCACGCAGGTAGGTGACTCTGATCTTGGAGAATCGGAATCGGGAACTGCCGAGGATAACGACGGAGCCTGAAAGTCTGGTCGGCAAACTTACTTGTCACCTCCAGCCTCCAAGCGTTCCCCTTCGGTCACCTGCTCAATACACGACCGCAATGGCGAGAAAATCGGATGGCCTACTATTCTCTGATCCTCCTCGTGTTCATATTCGGTGGCCTCCTAGCATTCGTTCTGGCGAGATTCATCGAGAGAACCTTTGACAGAATAGAGTCGGTTCCGTTAACGCTCAGGCTGTTTTTCGCTTTTCTCATACTCGCAGTCATCTCAATCACGATCGAAGTCTTCCTCAGTGACGCGGGGCTCCCCGTGGCGATGGCTTTCTCCATCGGATTCTTCATTGTGCTCTCCATCTATGAACTACTCTTCTCCAACGGCGAGAAGAATTAAGAGGATGGAGATTCCGCTTCTGAGGGAGCCCATTTTGGAAGACGCTGGGAAGCGCTGCTTCTGCGAAAGTCCCTACGTCAACACTCCACTCCTGCCGCCGTGAACTTCGGCGAATGAGAAAGCCGCCCCGGCACCTTCGCCATTGAGCTTCCTCCATGCGTCTGCACAAAGCATCATTGGCTCCCTGCATGTGGTATCCGGGCGCACACCGGACTCCTTTCCTTCCAATATCGTTCTGAACGGTCCCCATCCCAACAGTGAGATGCTCCTTATGCCCGTTTCCCAACTTTGCACGTACCAGAAAAATCTGTAGAATTGGCACTGCCATTCAGATCAATCCTGGCATTCAGTCACTTTAGACCCGCTTATACTAGGCGACTCGGCGTCATGTCATATGCGAGCCGAATTGCCGGAGTTGAAACATCCCCTTCCGCCTGCCCGATCATTGCACGAGAGCGATCAAATGCTGACAAACGAACAGAAACGCCAATTCGATAACCAGGGTTTTCTCAATGTGCGGGGCCTCTTCTCTGACACAGAGGTCCGGCAATTCCGGCAGCACTTCATGGATCTGAGGGTCGCAGGCTCCTACCCCGGCGACTCCGCCGGCGTCGATAATGCCAGCAACGATCCCCTTAAGAAATATCCTCGCATGATCCACATGCACCGCTGGGATCAGCTCAGTCTCAACTGGATGCTGGACAGCCGCCTGCGCGACTGTATGACCGATATGCTTGGACGCATACCCTACGCCGTGCAGACCATGCTCTACTTCAAGCCCCCCGGCGCCCGCGGTCAGGCCCTGCATCAGGACCAACACTACCTGCGCGTGCAGCCCGGCACCTGCATCGCCGCCTGGCTCGCCCTGGACGACTGCGACGAAGAAAACGGCTGCCTCCGGATGGTCCCGGACAGCAACGCTTGGCCTCTCCTCTGCACTGCCGAAGCCGACACGACACAAAGCTTCACCGACGTCACCGTCGACCTGCCCGAAGATGTGGAAGCCCAACCGGTCATCATGAATGCCGGCGACGTCGTCTTCTTTAATGGCCAGGTCGTCCACGGCAGCTTTCCCAATACCAGCGCCGACCGTTTCCGCCGCGCCCTGATCGGCCACTACATTGCCGGGGAAGCCCGCCAGGTCGCCAAGTACTATCACCCTATCTTCCGCATGGACGGGTCGGAGGTCGATCTGGGCATCAGCGAGGGCGGAGACCTGTGCGGACGCTGGGTTGATGTTGACGGCAAGCCCGAAATTGAAATGCAGCCGAGTGAGAAGCTGGTGTGGTGAACGCGCACGATCTGTCGAAACCGGGAGAGAGCAACTGAAGAGTTGATGTCTGGCGGTCTCTCAAAGTGCCAGGCGTTATCCCCCATCCCCAATTTGGCATGCGTCAATATGAAGAGACCGAATATTCTGCTGATAATGAGCGATGAGCACGACCCCGCCGTCAGCGGCTGCTACGGCCATCCGCTCGTGCAGACGCCCAATCTCGACCGCCTGGCCGCGCAAGGCACTCTTTTCGAAAACGCCTACTGCAACAATCCCATTTGCGTACCGTCCCGCATGTCTTTTCTCACCGGGAAATACGCATCTGACGTCAAAGTCTTCGACAACGGCTCGCCGCTCGCCTCCGAAATCCCCACCTTCGCCCACTACCTGGAAGCGTCGGGATACGAGACAACGCTCTGCGGCCGCATGCACATGGTCGGCCCCGACCGCCTCCACGGCTTCGGCCGCCGCCTCCTGGACGATAAAAGCGAATGGGTCCAGTTCGGCCAAGGCCCCGTGCGCACACCGCAAGCGCGGCGGGCGAGCAACTCCCATGTGACCGAATGCGGCCCCGGCCCGCCCCGCTGGCTCGACTATGACAGCACGGTCACCGACCTCAGCGAACGTTTCCTGCAAGACAGAGCCGCCAATCCGTCCGACAAGCCCTGGTGCCTCGTCGCCAGCTTCATGTACCCGCACTTCCCTCTCTACGCACCGCAGGAATACCTTGACCTCTACCCACAGGACCGCATCGAACTGCCCGGCATGGGCGACGAAAGGCTAGACAGTCAACATCCTGCCATCCGCCAGCTGCGCTACTTTTTCCACAACGACCATCCGCTGCCTGAGGAGCTCACCCGCACCGCCCTCGCCAGCTATTTCGCTCTCGTAACCCTGACAGACGAGCACATCGGTCGTTTACTTTCCGTCGTCGACAGCTCTCCTCTGAGGGAAAATACTGTCGTCGTCTATCTCAGCGACCACGGCGAAATGGCCGGTCAGCACGGGATCTGGCAGAAGCAATGCTTCTACGAATCCTCAGTCCGCGTCCCGATAATCGTCAGGGGGCCCCATTTGGAGTCGGGCGCGCGAGCAAAAGAAAACGTCAGCCTGGTCGACATTATGCCCACACTGCTTGACCTGGCTGGTACGTCCATCCCCGCAGGTCTTCGCGGTCGCAGCCTGCTCCCTTTGCTGCGCGGAGGCGCCATTCCGGAGCAAGTCGTAGTCGCCGAATACCACGCTCAGGGCATGCTCAGCGCAGGCTACATGGCAAAAAAGGGAAATCTGAAGTATAATCACTACGTCGGCCTTCCGCCGCAGCTGTTCGACTTGGCCGCCGACCCCGATGAATTCGTCAATCTGGCAGATCATCCACGCTGGGCCGCGGCCCAGTCAGACTTGCATAGCGAACTGCTTGCCAAACTGGATCCCGAGGAAGTAGACGGAAGGGCCAAGCGCAACCAGATGCTTGAAGGAATGGCAAGGTCCTATGCCGGTTGAGTCAGCCTCAGGTTGACTTGCTCAAAGGAGGTGGATTACCGAGAATTGTTGGGCCCCGCAGGGCTGTTTTCCCGTGACACTTTGGTCAAGTTTATACGTGATCCTTCGCCAATAGTTGGAGCGCTGACCACCCGCACACGAAAGGAGAACAATCCATGTCTGACCGTACTTTTAGTCGACGACGCTTCCTGCAGGGAATGGGAGTCGCGGCCACCGGCGCCGTAATCGCCGCCTGCGCCCCACCGCCAGGTCAGCAAGCGGCCGGAGATATGGCCGAGACCGCTGAAACGCCTGAAATCTGGGTATTTGTCGTAACCGGTTGTACCGCCGGCGGCAACGCCGAAAAGACCAAAGCCGTACAGGATCTCATTCTCGAAGAATCCGGCGTCCTGGTCCAGAACTATCTCTCCGCCCACGGAGCAGCCTCAACAGAAAAATTGAACCTGTTGATCGCCTCCGGCACCCAGCCCCTCGACCTCTTTGAGGGGTCCTGGCCCGACTTCAAAGGCATCATAACACCCATGGATGACCTCTTGGACGCTTTCGGTCAGAACGTCCTCGCCCTCAACAACGACTTCGCCTGGGCACGTATGAAGGATGCTGAAGGCGTTACCTGGGGTTACCCCCGGCTCGGGCTCATGGCCCACACACACTTCTGCTTCTTCCGCTCCGATTGGCTCGACGAAGCCGGCCTTGAGACACCCGATACCTGGGATGGCATGGAGGCCACTATCGAAGAATTCAGGGCACTGCACGACGAATCCGTTACGACCACCATGGGGCGCCGCCATCTGATGTACAACACAATGGGCGCCTTCACCGAAGACGGCTACTCCAACTGGGTCGATCCCGCCGACAACATGCTCAAACCGGTGGAAACCAATCCGGGTTACATCGACTGGCTTACCAAGATGCATGAGTGGTGGGATAAGGGTTGGTTCCAGCTCGAGTCCTTCGCCAATCCTGACTTCCGTGCCATGCTGAAGACCCTCACCATCGGCACCTGGCTCGGCTGGTACTCCCGCATCACCATCTGGTGGGAACAGATTAGATTGGATTCAGGCTATACCGACATCGACTACACCTTCCCCGAAACCATGACTGGGCCCATGGGGCTGGCCAAGACCAACAACGTCGGTGGCAACTCCGCTTACATGATCCCCCGCAAGTCGCAGCATCCCGATGCCGTAATTCGCTTCGCAGACTGGGCCTACGCAGGCCTCCCCGATGAACCGAGAAACCTGATCATCACCCAGGCCGGTATCGAAGGCGTCGACTGGGAATGGCACGACAAAGAGGCCGGCCTCTACCGCGCCCTCGTCCCCGCCACCGCCCCCTGCGAGGCCAGATATCCCGGCGAATACTACCAGGTCAAAGGCATGGGCACCGAACCCCACGTTGTCAGGGTATTGGAGGACGGTACCGTCCACCGCCAGAGCGCCCACGTCGTCAAATACAACGACCAGTTCCAGTTCGGCAAGATGCCGGTCGACTTTGACGTTCCCTACGACCTGACCGCGATCCGCGACCAGTACCCCGGTCTGTCAGACTTCGAGCGCCTCATCGACGAAGAATCAGTCAAGTTCATTACCGGTGCACGTCCCCTCGCCGAATGGGGCAACTTCCTCGACTCGCTTCAGAGCGCCGGCTTGGACAAATGGAGTGAGTTGCATACCGAACAGTACCGCCAGTACCATCCCTAACCGTGGCGGCATGCCGGTCGGGGCGAACTTTCAAATCGCCCCGACCGTTTTACATACATGTAGTTCCATTTTTCAAAGTTCATTACTTAAGGAAAGGAATCCACATGACCACAGCAACAAGACCGACGCGCCGCCAGTTCCTCCAAGGTGTAGGCATGGCGGCCACAGGCGCCGTTCTCGCTGCCTGCGCGCCGCCGGTCGCAGCACCGGCCGGCGACGGTGGCGCCATGGAAACGCCCGAAATCTGGTTCGGCACTACCAATCCCTGCCCCGGCGGCGGTAACCCGGAACGCACCGACGCCGTCCGCCAGCTCATCCTCGAAGAGACCGGGGTCCTGGTCAACACCAACATCCTGCCGCCAGGTGCCGCCGCCACAGAGAAGCTCAATCTCCTGCTCGCTTCCGGCACACAGCCCCTCGACCTCTTCGTCGGCAACTGGCCCGACTTCAAGGGCATCACCCTCCCCATGGACGACCTGCTTGACGTCCACGGCGCCGACATCCTCGCCGGTCACTCCGACCTCGACTGGCGCATGATGAAGGACTTCGAAGGCACCACTTGGGGCTACCCCCGACTCGGACTCATGGGGCATACCCACTTCCCCTATTTCCGCACAGACTGGCTCGCCGAAGCCGGCCTCGAAATACCCGACTCCTGGGATGGCATGGAACACGCCTACGAAGCGATGAAGGAAAACCACGACGAAGCAGTCATCGTCGCCATGGGCCGCCGCCACCTCATGTACAATACCCTTGGCGCCTTCACTGAACACGGCTTCTCCCGCTGGATCGACCCCGCCGACAATATGCTCAAGCCCCCGGAGCTGCAGCCCGGCTACCAGGACTGGCTCGCCAAGATGAACGAATGGTGGGACAATGGCTGGCTCCAGCGCGAGTCTTTCGCCAATCCCGACTACCGCGCCATGCTCAAGACCCTGACAATCGGCGTCTGGCTCGGCTGGTACTCCCGTATGACTATCTGGTGGGACCAGATCCGCCGCGACGCAGGCTACGAAGAGGAAGACTACGACTTCGCCCTCAAGATTACAGGACCCGCCGGAGTCGCCAAGACCAACAACGCCGGCTCCAACAGCGCCTACATGATTCCCCGCAAGTCCAACTATCCCGAGGCAGTCATCAAGTATGCCAACTGGATCTATGAGGACGGTCCCGATGACGTAACCAACTACCTCATCGCTTCTTGGGGCGTGCCCGGCGAAGACTGGGAATGGGTCGACAAAGAGGGCAAGGTCGCCCGCCTGCACTCCGCTGGCAGCACTGTCTGTGAAGAAAAGTACTCCCGCGACTTCCAGATTACCCTCGGACTCGGGCCGGAAACATGGGCCACCGCCGTCAAGCTTCAGCAGGACGACGGCACAATCGAGTGGAACCGCCACTGGCAGCACATCAATACCTACTGGAACCAGTACGATGGCGGACGCATGCCCGTCGACTTCGACGTGCCCTACGACCGCACTGCCATTCGCGATGCCTTCCCCGGCGAACCCGACTTCGAGCGCTTTGTCGAAGAGGAAAGCATCAAGTTCATCACCGGCGCTCGCCCAATTGTAGAATGGGGCAACTTCGTCGATGAGATGAACAACGCCGGTCTTGAGCAGTGGAGCGAGCTTTATACCCAGCAGTACCGGCTCTATCACCCCTAATTGACCTGTACCATGAGGGAAGGAGGGCGTGCCCCTCCTTCCCTCAGCCCTCCCCTCGGCGACAGGAGATTGACGAATGCAACAACCCCTTGGCGAACAGATCAGAGTACGGCTTGAGGAGGATGCCCCTGTCTTTGCCGAAAAAAAGGGCTTCCGAGAAGCGTGGCGCCAGATTAAGCGTGACCGCTTCCTGTACGCCCTTGCCGCACTTCCCCTGCTTTACTTCGTAGTATTTCGCTACCTCCCCATGGTCGGCCTGATCATCGCCTTTCAGGACTACGATCCCTTCCTCGGCATCGGCGCCATGTTCAGCCTCGAAAACTTTGTGGGGTTCAAACACTTCACCAACTTTTTCGACTCCATCTTCTTCTGGAACGTCGTTCGCAATACCGTTCTCATCAGCTTCTACAAACTGTTATTCGGTTTTCCACTTCCTATCATCCTCGCTCTCCTGATCAACGAGGTGCGAATTACTGTATTTCAGCGCACCGTCCAGACCATTTCTTACCTGCCGCACTTCTTCTCAATGGTAGTAGCCGCCGGCATCGTCCGCGCAATGCTTACTCCGCAAGGTGGCCTACTCAATCAGGCTATCGTTGCCTTCGGCGGTGAAGCCCAGGCCTTTCTTACCGATCCGAACCTCTTCCGTTCCATACTGGTCACCATGGACATATGGCAGCAGGCCGGCTGGAACAGTATTATCTTTTTGGCTGCCATGGCCACCATCAACCCGGAAATGTACGAAGCTGCTGCCATGGACGGCGCCAACCGCTTCCAGCGCATGTGGTACGTCACCCTGCCCAGCATCTCCTTCGCAATCGTCATCATCCTCATTTTCCGAATCGGCGGTATGCTGGACGCAGGCTTCGAGCAGATTCTGCTCCTTTATTCACCCTCCGTCTACTCAGTCTCTGACATCATCGACACCTACGTATATCGCGCCGGCCTGATCGGCCGGCAGTACTCCTTTGGCGCGGCAGTTGGCCTGTTCAAGTCCGTACTGGCGCTGGTCCTCATGTATATGGCAAACAAAGTTGCCCAGTACCTGGGGCAGGAAGGCCTCTGGTAGGAGAACACCATGAAACTTTCCCGGGGCGAAAAGCTGTTCGACTGGATCAATATCTTTGTTCTCGCCATCCTTACGCTGTTCTTTCTGATCCCTTTCCTCTCTGTGGTCTCCACTTCGCTCGTCAGTGGCAGAGAGTACGCCTTGCGCGGGCTGTTTATCCTCTACCCGTACCGGCCCGTACTCAGCTCCTATGACATGCTCTTGGGCCAGGGTTCAATTGTAGTCAACGCTTATATAGTCACCGTCGCTCGCGTTGTCGTCGGTACAGGCCTCGGCCTTGCATTCACCTTCCCACTCGCCTACGTACTCTCCAAGCGCAGACTATACGGCCGCGTTCCCATCACGATGTTTATCTTTTTCACCATGCTCTTTCACGGCGGCCTGATTCCAAACTTTGTCCTGGTGGAAAAGATTCGTCTTTTGGATAGTTTCTGGTCAATGATTTGGCCTGTTCTGATCAACCCCTGGTGGCTACTGATCATGCGTAACTTCATGTTGGCCATCCCTGAAGAACTCGAGGAGGCCGCTATCATGGATGGCGCTAGCCCTCTTGTGGTTCTCTTGCGTGTCTACCTCCCCCTTTCCATGCCGGTAATCGCAACGATCGGTCTCTGGTATGCAGTCTTTCATTGGAACCAATGGTTCGACGCGGCAATTTACATCAACGATCCCAAAAAGCTGCCCCTCCAGTTGATCCTCCGCGGCATCCTTGAATACGGCACCGGCCAGTACAGCGACTACTCAGGGCTCGCCGAAATGACCGAGTTAACCGACCCGCCGCCGGCGGAGTCGCTCAAAGCCGCTATGATCGTCATCACTACCCTGCCGATCCTCATGATCTACCCCTTCATCCAGCGCTACTTCGTCAGGGGTATTATGCTCGGCTCCATCAAAGGCTGATTAGACCATGAACAACTCCTTCCACGGCGCATGGCCTGCGCTCATCACCCCGGCAACCGCCGACGGCGGCGCCAATCTGACCGCCCTCCGCGAGTTGATCGACTACATGCTTGCCAAGAAGGTTGACGGACTCTACGTCCTGGGCGGCACGGGCGAGGGTCTGCTCATCTCAGCCGCGGACCGCCGCCGCGTCGTCGAAACCGCCATCGAACAGGTCGACGGCCGCATCCCCGTCATCGTCCACGTTGGCAGCATCAGCACACCAGAAGCTGCCGCGCTCGCCTGCCATGCCCAGGAACAGGGAGCCGACGGCATCAGCTCCGTACTTCCCGTTTACCAGGGAGGACTAGAGGCGACCTACCGCCACTACGGCGCCATCGCCGCCGCCGCGCCCGGACTGCCCTTCTTTCCCTACCTCTTCGGCGGCCAGATTGACGCCTTTTCCCTGATGAAGGAGCTTCTCCGCCGCATTCCCAACATAGGCGGCGCCAAGTACACGGGCCCCAACATGTACGAGATCGCGCAAATCATCGACTTGGGCGAAGACCTGCCCGCCGGCCGGGGCTGGACCATCTTCTCAGGCATGGATGAACAGTGCCTCTTCGCCGCCATGATGAACGCGCCCGGAAATATCGGCTCCACCCTCAACGTCATGCCCGGCCCCTATAGCAAAATGCGCGCCTGCTGTGATTCCGGCGACTTCGCCGAGGCCCTGGCCCTCCAAAGGCAGGCAAACCGGCTCACCGAAGTCATGATAAACCACGGTGTCGGCGCCGCCCTGCGCGTATCCATGAAAGCCCTCGGCATCGACTGCGGGCCCCTACGCCTTCCCCAGGAGACAATTTCCCCCCAGAAGGAGGAAATTTTACTCGCCGAACTTGAAGAGGCCGGCCTCGCCGCTCTCGCCGCCATGTAGAGTGCCGCGCAACTCCATTCCACCGCAGGCCCTCCCGAACACGCCCGGATTTGGCCGATCCAACAGCGTAGCGTAGCATGGGCTCAGCTGACCGGATTGGCGCGCGGATCTCCACTGCGCCGCCGCCCACCCCTGATCAATTTGAGGGCCCCGCATGTCCTTTTACGCCAAACTGGAAGCCGCCGCCCACCGGAACAACACGCTCCTGTGCGTCGGCCTCGACCCGACACCCGAAGCCTGCCCCGCCCGCTTTCTGGCCGCTGCCAACGTCCAGCAAGAAGAGCCTGAGAGCTCAACCGAAAGAACCTGCCAGGCGCTGCTGGCTTGGAACAAGGCCGTCATCGAATCCACGTCCGACCTGGTCTGCTGCTACAAGCCCAACATCGCCTTCTACGAGGCCCTGGGCCAGCCCGGCATGACCCTCCTGCGCGCAACCATCGCTGCCGTCCCCCAGCACATCCCAGTCCTCCTTGACGCCAAGCGCGGCGACATTGGCTCCACCGCCGCCGCCTACGCCCGCGCCTGCTTCGATGACCTCGGCGCCGACGCCGTCACCCTGAGTCCTTACCTGGGTGAAGACAGCATCTCCCCTTTTGCCGCTTACGAGGGCAAAGGGCTCTTTGTACTCTGTCACACCTCCAATCCCTCCGCCGGCGCTTTCCAAAGGCTGACCGCTGGCAACGAACAGAAACATGACGGGAATGACCTTCTTTTTCTGCGTGTAGCCGAGGAAGCCGTAAGTTGGTCTCCTGCCGTAGGCCTGGTCGTCGGCGCAACTTATCCCGAAGCCCTCGCCGACGTCCGCGCAGTCGCGCCCGACGCCTGGCTGCTGGCCCCCGGAATCGGCGCCCAGGGAGGAGACCTCGATGCGGCGCTCAAGGCCGGTCTGCGTGCCGACGGCCTCGGTGTCCTCGTCGCCGCCACCCGCAGCGTCACGCAGGCAGACCACCCGCGCCAGGCAGCCGCTCTCATCAGAGAAGGCATCAACACTTCCCGCGCACAATCTCTTGTGGCAAAAGAAAATGAGGCGACCGACGCCGCCCCACAAGAATCGTCTATTCCAGACTCACACAGGGATCTCATCATCGGCCTCGCCGAGCTCGGCGCCCTCCAGTTCGGCGACTTCACCCTCGCCAGCGGCAAACGCTCCTCAATGTACGTGGACCTGCGCCTCCTCGTCAGCCAGCCCAATCTGATGCAGGCTGCCGCCGCCGCTTACGCGGTAAAACTGGCCGCACTGTCCTGCGACCGCATCGCCGGCGTCCCCTACGCAGCCCTGCCAATCGGCATGGCCGTCGCCCTGGCCAGCGGCGTCCCTCTCATCTACAATCGCAAAGAGAGCAAGAGTCACGGCCTCGGCAAAGATATCGAAGGCCTGTGGCAGCCGGGCGAACGCGTCGTCATAATCGAAGACGTGATTACGACAGGCGGCAGCATCGTCAGTTCAGTTGAACTGTTCCGAGCCGCCGGCCTGGTGGTCGAGGATGCAATCGTGTTGCTGGACAGGCAGCAGGGGGGAGTGGAAAACCTTCAAAAGGCCGGAATACGCGTTCACAGTGTCCTGTCGCTGGGAGATGTCCTGGATCTGCTTTCTGAGACAGGCCATATCCCCGAAGAGATTCGTCAGTCGCTGGGTCTAACAGTCTCTATTGGGGAAGATCAGTAGCCGAGCGGCCTCTTCTGTGGAGTGATGTCCGAATTGCGCAAGAACCTTCCCAACCTGTCAGTCGCATTTCTTGACCATGAACTGCCCTCGCCGCTCGTGCTGGCAAGCGGCATCTGGGGCACGACCGTCAGCCTGCTCGAACGAGCCGCCTCAGAAGGCTGCGGCGCCGTCACCGCCAAGAGCTGCGGACCCGAGCCGCGCGAAGGCCACGTCAACCCCTCCTGCATCGACTGGGGCGGCGGCCTCCTTAATGCGATCGGTCTGGCGAATCCGGGTGTCGACGAAGAAGTCGGGCTCCTCAAGGAGGCGAAAACGCGCCTCCATCCGCGCGGCGTCGCCGTAATCGCCAGTATCTTTGCCGGAACAGCCTCGGAATTCGGTGACGTCGCCCGTCGCATCGCCTCTGCCAATCCCGACTTTCTTGAAATCAACATCTCCTGCCCCAACGTCGAGGACAGTTTCGGCGAACCCTTTGCCGCCAGTGCCGACTCCACCGCCGCTGTCACAGGCTACGTGAAGGAGGCAGTCGCCAGCCAGGCCATTCCGGTTATCGTCAAGCTTGCCCCCAATGTGCCCAGCGTCGGCCGCATCGCCCAGGCCGCGGTCCACGCTGGCGCCGATGCGCTCTGCGCCATCAACACGATGCCCGGTCTCGTTCTCGACCCCTACAGCGGCCAGCCCGTCCTCGCCAACCGCAGCGGCGGCATCAGCGGCCCCGCCCTCAAGCCGATCGCTCTCAAGGCCGTCTACGACACGCGTAAAGCCTGCCCCCATACGCCGATTATCGGAACCGGCGGCGTATGCGACGGCCAGGACACGGTCGAAATGCTTATGGCCGGCGCAACCGTAGTCGGCGTCGGCAGCGTCATCTACCAGCGCGGCGCCGACGCCATCCGCTTCATCCGCACTGAGCTCCAGGAATGGATGGCCGCCCAGAACATAGCCTGTATCGCCGACCTCCAGGACCGCGCCCACAGCGAGCCACTCTACGAGACTTCACCCTCAACGCCACCCGCGCCCTCCGCTGACTGATGGTAGTGGCCCGTCCCTTGGCCCGGTGCTGAGAGCCCACGACTTACAGGATCAGCATCGCATCTCCAAAGCTGAAAAAGCGATAGCCCTCTGCCTTTGCTTCTTCATACGTCTCCAGCAGCATTTGCCTTCCGGCATCAAGATCCTCCGAGTGTGCCTGACCCACAAATGCGCTCACCAACATCAGTAGCGAAGACCTCGGCAGATGAAAATTTGTCAGCAACGCGTCCACCGCCCGGAAACGGTAACCAGGGTAGATGAACAGGTCGACCTCGCCCGCGAAGGGGACAACCGCCTCCCGCGCCCGGGCCGGCTCGTAACCATCCAATCTCCTGGCAGTTGTGGCGCAGTATTCGAGCACGCGAGTCGAAGTAGTACCGACAGCAAGGACTCTCCCTCCCCGCTCTCCGACCGCGTTGACAGCCCCCGCCGACTCCACCGTCAACTCCGCCCACTCCCTGTGAATCTGATGGTCGGCCACCCGTTCCGCCGTAACCGGCCCGAACGTATCCAGCCCTACGTGCAAAGTGATCGTCTCCCACCCGACGCCCATTTCCCGCAACTTCCCCAGCAATTCAGGCGTGAAGTGCAGGCCGGCCGTCGGCGCCGCAACACTGCCTTCAGGCCGGCTGTAGACCGTCTGGTAACGCGCCTTGTCGCCTGCAAAGTCGCTGATGTATGGCGGCAGAGGCAACTCTCCCAGCTCTCCAAGAATCCCCCCAATCGGCTTGGAAAAACACACGCTGCGCTGACCGCCCGCGCCTTCGGCGACAATCTCCACTCCTATCGGGCTTGCGTCCAGGTCCAGCCTCGCCCCCACCCGCAGACCCCGCCCCCGAACCAGACAACTCCACTCCCTGCTCTTTTCATCCAACTGGCGCAGGAGAAAGATCTCCACCGCTCCTCCAGTCGATTTGTGCGCCCGCAGCCGCGCCGGAACTACGCGGCTGTCGTTGGCGACGAGCAAATCGTCCGCCCGCAGAAACGCGCCAATTTCGCCAAAGCGGCGGTGTTCGATACTCCCCGTCTCCCGGTCCAAAACCAACAGCCGGCTACTGTCCCGCGGTTCGGCAGGCTGCTGAGCGATAAAGCTCTTGGGTAGTTCGTAGTCGAATAGATCAGTTTTCATCAGTGTTCTGCATGTCGCCTGCTGTGAGGCCGGTCCGTAGTCAAAACCGAGTCAGGGGACGCGCCGCCTCCACCATCCTCCGCTAAGCTCCGGTAAAGGCAGGCCTTGGCGCCTGCACTGTGTCCCTCCAAAAGCGGGAAGCCATAACAACCACCATTGGACTTACTTCCCTGCTGGTCTGTTCCCATTCCAAGACTGGACCGCGCCCTGATCCAACCGCGATTTCACTTGGTTTTAACACAGGTGTTAGAATCGAGGAAGCGCCCGGCTGAACACAACCGACCGCCGCTCACTGCCGTATCGAGCCTCAAGCCCCCCGGAGAAAGTTTAGCTGCAGCTTCCAATCCTTCCATCCAGCCCGAAGAAATGCCAAGTGAAACGCCATAGACGGAAGCCCATGAACCTCACTACTGTGATACTGTCCGTCGCCCTGCTCTTTGTCATCGTTCTCCTCGGCGGCGGACTCATAGTCTACATCTATTGGTGGCTCGTCCAACGCCCTGCGCCCCAACTTGAAGGCGAGCTGGACCTCCCCGAGCTGGACGCGACTGTCGAGGTTCTCCGCGACCAGCACGGCATCCCCCATATCTACGCCCAGAATGAAGCCGACC
This sequence comes from Caldilineaceae bacterium, assembly GCA_965208965.1. Taxonomy (GTDB): domain Bacteria; phylum Chloroflexota; class Anaerolineae; order Caldilineales; family Caldilineaceae; genus Bin5. The sequence goes on along the minus strand of OZ242384.1, from coordinate 4,883,000 downwards.
TCTGGCGCGCCCAGGGTTTTACCCACGCCCAGGACCGCCTCTGGCAGATGGAGCTCAACCGCCGAGTCGCCCATGGCCGCCTCGCCGAGCTCTTCGGCGAACCCGCCCTCGACGTCGATCGCTTCAGCCGCATCATCGGCTTCCATCGCGCCGCCCAGGCCGAACTGGGTACCCTCGACGAAGCCACAATCTCCATCATGCGCCACTACTGCCAGGGCGTCAACGCCTATATCCGCAGCCGCAAAGGCAGACTGGCCGCCGAATTCAATCTGCTCCGCCGCCAGCCCGAAGAGTGGTCGCCCGTCGACATACTGGCTTTTGGCAAGATGACGGCCTGGAGCCTCAGCGTAAACTGGGAAAGTGAGCTGGTCCGCTTGCAGCTCGCAGCCAAACTGGACCCGACCCTCGCCGCCGATCTGGAGCCGGACTATCCCAACACCAACCCAACGGTGTCAGAAGGCGCCGGCAGCCAGGAGTCGATGCGGCTGCTCCACACAGCCGGCCTCATTCTAAATGAATACGAACAGCTCAAGGGCTGGCTGGGCGTTGCCTCGCCAGAGTTCGGGCAGGGAAGCAATGCCTGGGCCATCTCGGCAGACAAGACCGCCACCGGGCGTCCGATTCTCTGCAACGATCCCCACCTGGTCATGACAATGCCGGGCACATGGTATGAGATGCACCTCTCCTGCCCTCCGCCGCCAGAAAGCCCCGACCGCGGCATCCACGTCAGCGGCGCCTCGTTCGCCGGCGCGCCCGGCATCATCATAGGCCACAACGAACAGATCGCCTGGGGCCTGACCAACGCCTTCCCCGACGTCCAGGACCTCTATATTGAACGCCCACATCCCGACAACGACAATGGCCGCCCGCCCCGCTTCCAGTATCAGGGCGAATGGGAAGAGGCCGCCGTCCTGCGCGAAGAGATCTACCTGCGCAACCGCGCCCGCCCCCACGTGGAAGAGGTCATAGTCACCCGCCACGGCCCCATTCTCACCGGAATTCTCAAGTCGGACGGCCCCGATTCCGCCTTCCCCGACGAACCCGTACTGACCGCCGCGCCCCTGGCTCTCCGCTGGACCGGCCACGACCCGGGAACCGTGATGCGCTCGGTCCTGCGCCTCAACCGCGCCCAAAACTGGCAGGAGTTCAACGCTGTCCTCGCCGACTGGACGGCGCCCTCCCAGGTCTTCGCCTACGCCGATCGCGAAAACAACATCGCCTACCGCCTCGCCGGCGCCGTCCCGATTCGACGCAACGGAAACGGCCTCGTACCCGTGCCCGGCTGGAGCGGAGAGTACGAATGGGACGGCCTGATCCCCGACGACGAGCTGCCCCGGCTCCTGAATCCCCCCAGCGGCCTCATCGTGACCGCCAACAACAAGGTCACCGGCGACGACTACCCCTACGTCCTCAGCTTCGAGACCATGCCCGGCTGGCGCGCCCGCCGCATCGAAGAGATGCTGGCGGCAAAAGGGCAGCTGACCCTGCGCGACATGGAGCAGATCCAGCTCGACGAGACCAGCCTCTACGCCAAAGAGCTGACCCCCCTGCTGACCGGCCATCTGAGCGACGACCCCTACGTGCGCGTCGCCGTCAACATGCTGCAGGACTGGGGCTATCGCATGGACCAGGAGAGCCCCGCCGCCCTCGTCTTCCACTATACCGTCCTCCACCTGCTCGACCTGACCTTCGGCCAGAAGCTCGGCGCCACCGCCCCCGGCTTTTTCGGAAAAGGCAGCAGTCCCGTCTTTCTCATCAACGGCTTCATGCTCCGCGCCCAGACGAAACTGCTCGAGCTCCTGCAAAACGAAGAGGATTCTCCCTGGTATGCCGACGCCGCCACCGGCCGCCGCAGAACCAGGGCAGAACTGATCGAGGCCGCCCTCCAGCTCTCCGTACACCGCCTTCGCCGCGAAGTGAACCCCACCCCCCGCAAGTGGGCATGGGGTCGAATGCACCAGATCCGCTACAGCCACACACTCGGCCGCGCGCCCATCCTCGGCTGGCTCTTCAACCGCGGCCCCTATCCCACCGGCGGCGACGGCGCCACCCCCAATCAGACCGGATTCACGTCCGAGCTGCCCCCGGGCCTCGTCCAGGTACAGGCCGCTTACCGCCAGATCTTCGACATCGGCAACTGGGACGCCGCCCAAAGCGTCACCGCCAGCGGCCAGTCGGGCCATCCAATCAGCCGCAACTATGCCGACCAGATCCCCATGTGGCTGGAAGGGGCCTATCACAGTATGCCCTGGAGCCGCGCCGCCGTCGAAAAGAGCGCCCACCGCCGCCTCGTCCTCAAGAGCGGCGGTCGGTGATCGAGACCCAACCGCGTCCCGGACGCCTGCAACCGGCCACGACTCCGTGAACCTTTCCTCCTATCGCGGCTACCTCTACGCCCTCATCGCCTTCGGGACTTGGGGCTTCCTTCCCGTCTACTGGAAGCAGCTCCACGCTCTCCCCATGCTGGAGATCCTGGCCCACCGTATGATCTGGTCCGCCGTGACCATGGTCATCGCCCTGGCTGTTCTCAAGGACCGGGTCTGGCTTCTCAGACTGCGCAACTCGCCGCGCACCGTTCTGCTGGTATTCGCAGCCGCCCTTCTCACCGCCGCCAACTGGATCACCTACCTCTGGGCAGTAGACACCGGCTTCGTCGCCAAGATCAGCCTGGGCTACTTCATCAACCCTCTCCTGAGCGTCTTCCTGGCCCGCCTGTTCCTCGGCGAGCGCCTGCGCCGCGGCCAGAAGATCGCCGTCAGCATCGCCGTCGCCGGTGTAATCTACCTGACGGTCAGCCTCGGCGAACTCCCCTGGATCGCGCTCTCCCTCGCCGGCACCTTCGGCGTCTACGGCCTCATCAGAAAGAAGATCGACCTCAGCGGCATGCAGTTCTTCAGCCTCGAGATGACCCTGCTCCTGGTTCCCGCCCTGCTCCTCCTCCTGTACACCGGGCATCAGGCCCCCGCCGCCTGGACCGCCGGCGGTTGGTCTCGACCCGGCCTTCTCCTGCTCGGCGCCGGCGTCGTATCGGCCATCCCGCTCGTCAGCTTCGGCGCCGCCGCCCGCCTCATCCCCCTCTCCAGCCTCGGCCTCATGCAGTACATCGCCCCCTCCACCCAATTCATCCTCGGCGTCTTCCTCTACAAGGAGCCCTTCACCACGGTCGAACTGACCGGCTACGCCTTCATCTGGACCGCCCTCATCCTCTACTCGCTCGAAGGCCTCCACCACACCCGCACCGCCTTGCGCAGCACCATCCTCTTCTGACTTTCCACGATCCGTCTCGTACATTCCCCGCCGTCCACGACAGTCGCCCCCTTCATGAAATCCCGAAGCGATACTGAAGACTTCGGCGTAGTGCGGCTTAGTCGGTCGTATGGAGCTGTCGGTTATATGGAACTGTGCTGTATCGATATAGCGCGCTGGAAAATCACAGGGGAACAAACAGTGAGGCAACTACCGCGCGCCGCTGCCTTTCTGGAATTCAGGCACGAGCCTTTTGAGGGCCTTCGACGGTTTCTGAACAGCGTCCGGATCACGGAGGCGCGCCTTGCGACTGATCCCGCGTAGTCTCTCATTCCCAAAGGCTTCCGCCAGAGCGTCAGGCTCGCCCAGATACCAGGGTTCGAGTTCCTGACACACGATCCGCACAAGAGTATCGCCCCGGCCAGCTGTTTGACAGGACTGCAGGAGCCGCCGCTTAAGCTGTACACAGTCAGCGCCGTCGCTGTCCCGCAGGACGACAAAGCGCACGCCCGGCGGCCAGCCTGCCCGCAACTTGGGAGGGATGTTCTTCTCCAGATCGCTCCTTCCTTCAAAGACCAGGAACTGGAAGGCCAAATCGGGATACAGACGGGGAAGCAGTCCGTTGAGCAGGTCCTGCATAGATGCCTCCTCGAGCAAGAAGACAACCGAGTTCACTGGGGCCTCGCTCCCTCATGTTCGTGCTTTCTCCAGAACCGGCCGGACAGGTCAAGTACCCCCTGTCTCCAGAGCGCGCCGGGCAGGTCGCCTTCGTGGATGAGGGACTGCAGAAGCTCGCTATCGGACGCGCGGCGGACGGTGGTGAAGCCATCCTCCTTGACCAGCCAGCGTATTTCGTCAAGCTCCGCCCCGTTGAGGAAATCGGGCGAGTGGGTTGACACGAACACTTGGCCGCCGCGCTGGGCGTAGGCGCGGAACTCTTCGATCAGTTGCCGTATCAACGCGGGATAGAGTTGGTTCTCCGGTTCCTCGACTGACAGCAGCGGGTGTGGGTTTGGGTCGTAGAGCAGGACGAGGTAGGCAAACATCTTAATCGTTCCGTCGGATACAAAGCGCGCGATAAACGGATCTTGGAAATTGCCATCCTGAAAGCGAAGGACAAGCCGGCCGTCCTCGATAGGCTTCGGCTCTACATCGCTCAAGCCGGGGACCCGCTCGCGCATGGCCTGGAGAACCTTCTCGAACTGCCGGGGGTGAGTTTCGTAAAGGTGTTGCGCCACCAAAGCGACATTGTCCCCGCGTGTGGACAGATGCTCTGCGTAACCGACCTCGACGCTTGGACGCGCGTCCACAATGTGAAAGTCGGAGATATGCCAGTAGTCAATCAGGCTGCGGAAATCGAACACGACCGGGAACTCCTAGAGTTGGCCGAAACTCTTAATGGCCCAAGTGCCGGGGTTATCAAGTTCGAATTTCTCCTTTTTCTGGTCTGAGCCTTTGGTGGCGGATACGTCGTACTCGGACTCGTTGGTGATCACCTCGCCTTCACCTCGCCGACAGTCCACGAAGCGCCACCCCCATCGACCGCCCTGACCCTTACGATAGCTCAGCGTCTCGTGTTCCACGACGACGCGCCCATTATCCTGATTGATTTGCAGTTGATATGTCGCCAGTCGTCCGCCGCGTTCGCGGAACTTCACTGTGATCTCAATTGGCCCCGCTTGTCCGCGGCTGACCAATTCATGATATCCGCCGCGCTGTGCCACAGCGGCGGCGATGTTCTGCGACAGGGCATCCTTGAGGAAGGTGAAAACATCGAAGAGCGACGACTTGCCCGAACCGTTCGCGCCGACCACGACGGTCATGCGCGACAGGTGGTTCAGCACGATGTCGCGCAAGCAGCGGTAGTTCTTGATGGCTATGTTTTCGATCTGCATGGGGCTTGGCATATGAACTGCTCCTCCGAGGCTTCTGCTATAGGAGGGAACGCAGCGCCTCAACCAGGGATCTTTGGTCGCTACCAATTATCAATAATATGTTTTGCTATTCGTACGGCAATCGGAGCGCCCTTGGGGTTGCTTGCTGCAAAAATTAGATGAAACATTGGTGAGTTCTTGGAGTTCCGGAGTTCTCGACCCGATGGCGCTACTTGCGCGAAAACGGATGCAAGGCGCTTGCGATACTGCTGGGCGATTTGATCGCTATCACCTGGTCGTTCTTGTCCGCGCTCCTCCTCAAAGAACGACAGCTGTGAGGGGGTACTGTATAAGTTTTGCCAATGCTCACGTCCCCCGAATATCCTGTCGAGCCGATCGGCTAGTTCCGCTGACGGCTCGTTTTTCTTTGGCATCATCCTCGCAATTGCGCTCAAAGGGAACAGAATCCAACAGTCTACCTTCTGCGTTCGGGCCAATCTTTCAACCATAGGCCAGGAAACTTCAGTTGCGAACGGGTCCAGGAATACCACAGCGCGGTCGTTTTCTTTCAAATTTTCGCAGAATACAGGCAGCGCAACCTTGGCGTCTTCGTTGAGAACTTCAATGTCACGACTCGGAAACTCCAAGCCCAACTTTCCGAGTGACTCGAAACGTTGGGGATCTTTCTCTACAAATATGAACTTGTCAAATGGTCTGTCCCTTATCTCCAAAGCGATGCGGGGCGAGCCTTTGTACAACTCTCGAAAGTCATCGTAGTCGGATGTGTACGCTGAACCAGGATGCCAAGAACCTTCTCCGGCAAAGGCATCAAGGTAAATGAGCCGGAACGGTTGATTCTTCAAGGCGGTAGTGTATGCGTTCAGATACAAGCTGAGGATATGCAGCTTGTCCTGAGTCCAGGGGCCACCAAAAGAACTGTCAGTCATACTCGTGTCTTACTCCACAGTGGGCAATTGACGCCAATGCTTACCGTCTATAGTCGCAGCTTCGCCGCCGCGTTTGTTGCGCACGCCACCGAGCTGTTTGAGGAAGAAGGCAACACCTGCATTGACTGACTGATCACGCAGTGCCCGCGCCCAATCCGGATCCATCGCTCTGGCGCCGGCGCCGCTCTCGCCGCCGACAATCACCCAGTGCAATACGCCTTCCTCCAGCCATTGGGTCAGATCGAGCCGGTCCAGCAGCGGCTCTGCCGATACAAAGCGTATTGGGGCAGGCAGACGGGCCAACACGGTCAGGCGGGGCGCATATCTTTGACTTTCAACCGACGTGCCTATCCAGATACGATCCGGCCAGCCGTCGGGAAAGTGTTGCCCATGTTCCTGCCACCAGGCGACAGCCCGGCCTGGTCGCTTGGTCAATACCTGAAATATATGGCCGCGTCGTGCGGCCGCCTCATCCATAACTTGGAACATATTGAGCACGAAGTCGAATGGGACCCTAGGGTGGAATACGTCCGACATGCTATTGACAAAGACGCGTCGTGGTTTCTTCCAGGTCAGCGGGGTCTGCAGGCGTTCAGGGAGCAGGCGCACATCATCCGGCTTGGTCTCGTAGCCGCGGACTGACATCCCTTTCAGACGCGGATAGAGGGCGTACATGTAACAATGGTCGCAGCCGGGCGACACACGGGTGCAGCCGGTTACGGGGTTCCAGGTTTCGTCTGTCCACTCGATAGAGGATGGCATGATGGGCCTCCCTTAAGGAAATTCGACGTCAGGAATACTTCGACTGGTCCATGACCATTTTCGACACATATGTTCTCATACCTCCCTTGCATTGTCAAATCCCTCGGATGCCCCCACAAATGACACCTTTTTCATACACTCCGCGCGCGGCGGCGATTCTCGATCAGTTCTGTAACGCCTTCGTACACCGCATCCCGCTCGCCTTGGGTCAGACCGAGAACAACAAACACCGCGTCATTTTGAAGAGGAGCCTTCTTCTTATTCCACTGTCACTACCTTAGTCTTCTTGCAAGATCTTTCATGCTTGAAGTGTATCCGTATTCTGTAAGCTTTCTTCGCACACTTTCTCTCTCGGGGCCGATTGGCCCAAAACCTACAATTCTGATCTTGGAATCAGGGTGATCCCCAAAAGTGCGCAGGGACCTCCTGAAGAACGAACTGTCTGTCTGGGGCGAGAAATCAGAAAGAGTCAGACTAGACGTATACGCTTTGACCTGAACAGTCTCCAAGAGTTGACCGCTTGAAGAGTAAATATCCAGATCTTCCTTGCCTTCAGGTCGAAATATGTGTTCACGGCTCTCAACATTCGTAAGGCGAGAGAGGATATAGAGTGTTTGTAACCTATACCCTCGTAACGCCGCTGATCCTCCACCTTCAGACATTTTCGTCTCCCGAAAAGGTATCGTTCCGAACTACTACCTGTCGGTACTCCGTAAACTTCGATAAGATCTCCGCTTCTTGCTGAAGACGCTTTTCTGTCGCACAAACTGCATTTTGATTCTTCGCTGCGCCTTTCCCGCCAAGTCCTGAAACGTCCGCGTCGTGAAGGTGCAGTACGACTGGCAGCCAATGGTATATTATACTACAGTCGACTTTTATATCGCCTAATGCAACCCTAAATCCCCTAAATCGACATGCCCAATTTATCTCTCAAACCCACTCACAAACCCGTCAAATCCTACTACGCTGCCCTCGACCAGTTCGCCCAGCTAGGCATCACCCACGAAACCGCGGTGCGCGTCGCCTTCCAGTCCCTCCTCGAACACTGCGCCCGACAGTGCGGCTGGACCCTCGTGCCCGAACACGCAATCAGCACGCGGCGCAACAAACGCATCGTCGTCGACGGCGCCCTGATCGACAGTTTCCGCCTCACCCACGGCTACTGGGAAGCCAAGGACATCGACGACGACCTGCCCGTCGAGGTCGAGCGCAAGTTCGCGGCCGGCTACCCGAGCGACAACATCCTCTTCCAGACGCCCCAGCGCGCCATCCTCTGGCAGAACGGGCGCATGACGCTCGACGCCGACCTGACCGACGCAGGGCGGCTGATCGAGACGCTCCGGACCTTCTTCGCCTACCGCCCGCAGGAGTACGCCGCCTGGGAGGAGGCCGTCGCCCAGTTCAAGGACAGGGTGGCCGACATCGGCCAGGGCCTGGCGCAGCTGATTCAGCAGGAACGGCGCGGCAATCCGGCCTTCACCACCGCCTTTGCAGGTTTCTTGGACAAGTGCCGCCAGTCGATCAACCCGAATCTTTCGGAGGAGGCGGTCGAAGAGATGTTGATCCAGCACCTCCTCACCGAGCGCCTCTTCCGCACCGTCTTCAACAACCCCGACTTCACCCACCGCAACGTGATTGCCAGCGAGATCGAGAGCGTGATCCACGCCCTCACGTCGCAGTCATTCAGCCGCGCCGATTTCCTGGGCAGCCTGGACCGCTTTTACATTGCCATCGAGCGCACGGCCGCGACAATCCACGACTTCTCCCAGAAGCAGCACTTTCTCAACACCGTCTACGAGCAGTTTTTCCAGGGCTTTTCCGTCAAGGTGGCGGATACGCACGGCATCGTCTACACGCCCCAGCCGGTCGTCGACTTCATGGTGAAGAGCGTCGCCGCCATCCTGGAGCGGGAGTTTGGCCGGTCGCTGGCGGACGAGGGCGTGCACATCATCGATCCCTTCGTCGGCACCGGCAACTTCATCGTGCGTATGATGCGCGAGCTCCCCCGCATGGCGCTGGAGCGCAAGTACAAGGAGGAGTTGCACTGCAACGAGGTCATGCTGCTGCCCTACTACATCGCCAGTATGAATATCGAGCACGAGTACTTCGACGCCACCGGCAGGTACGAGCCGTTCGAGGGCATCTGCCTGGTCGACACCTTCGACCTGGCCGAGGATCGGCAGCTGCCGTTGTTTGCGCCGGAGAACACGCAGCGGGCGGAGAGCCAGAAAGAGACGCCGATGTTCGTTGTGATCGGCAATCCGCCCTACAACGTCGGCCAGGTGAACGAAAACGACAACAACAAGAACCGCAAGTATCCGACGATGGACAAGCGGGTTGCAGAGACCTACGCAAAGGATTCGAAAGCAACGAACAAAAACAAACTCTCCGACCCGTATGTTAAGGCGATCCGTTGGGCAGCGGACCGCATCGGCGAGGAGGGGGTTGTCGCACTTGTGACCAATAGCGGGTTTCTTGATGGCGTTGCCTTTGATGGGATGCGGAAACATTTAGCAGATGATTTCGATACCATCTACATTTTGGATTTGGGCGGGAACGTGCGCAAGAATCCAAAGCTTTCAGGCACAACGCACAATGTCTTTGGTATTCAGGTCGGCGTCAGCATCAACTATTTTGTCAAAAAGAACGGCAAGGCAAAATCCCAACCTGAGTTCTTCTACGCCCGCGTCGATGAGTTCTGGCGAAAGGAGGAGAAGAACCGCTATCTCGATGAAAGAGGGGAGTACGGCCAAATCGAGTGGGAGCCGGTATCCCCAGACAGGCGGCACTCGTGGCTAACCGAGGGGCTTCACGCCGAGTTTGATGAGTTTATTGCTGTGGGAAGTAGGGAAGCAAAGGCGGCAAGAGGTGAGGCAGCAGATGTGATTTTCGTCCGTTACAGTAATGGCGTAAAGACTAATCGCGATTCCTGGGTCTATAATTTCGACCGCAACGCGCTTACGGAAAACATGAGCCGGATGATCGATACTTACAATGATCAGGTTCTTAAGTGGGAACGGAGAGAAAATCGAAGTATAAGCGTTGACGACTTTGTGTCTTATGATGGCAAAGAAATCAGTTGGAGCCGTGATTTGAAGGCGAAACTGAAGCGAGGCCGATTCACCGAATACGCCGAACACAAGGTGAGAGACGCGCTATATCGGCCTTTTGCGAAGTCAAACCTATATTTTGATCGGGTGATGAACGATGTCGTATATGTTTTTCCATCGATCCTCCCTGTACTGGAGACGGAAGCGGAAAATCAGGTGCTAGTTGTTAGCGATCATGGCTTTCGGGCTGGATTCAGTACTTTGGCGACAAAGATGATCCCAGACGTTCACGCACTTGCGGCGAGCGATGCCTACCAATGCTTCCCCTTCTACACATACGACGAGGACGGCAGCAACCGCCGCGAGAACGTCACCGATTGGGCACTGGCGCAGTTCCGCGCGCATTACCAGGACGACACGATCAGCAAGTGGGACATCTTCCACTACGTCTACGGCCTCCTGCACCACCCCGGCTACCGCGAGCGCTACCAGGCCAACCTCAAGCGCGAGCTCCCGCGCATTCCCTTTGCCCCCGGCTTCCGCGCCTTTGCCGCGGCCGGCGCCCGCCTCGCCCAGATCCACGTCGGCTATGAGGAGCAGCCGGAGTATCCGCTTGCAAAGGTCGAAACGCCGGATATGCCGCTCGACTGGCGCGTCGAAAAGATGCGCCTCTCCAAAGACAAGACGCAGCTGCGCTACAATAGCTTCCTGACCCTGGACGGCATCCCCGCCGAAGTGTTTAGCTATCGCCTCGGCAACCGCTCCGCCCTCGAATGGGTGATCGACCAGTACCGCGTCAAGACGGACAAGCGCAGCGGCATCGTCAACGACCCCAACCGCCCCGACGACCCCCAGTACATCCTGCGTCTCATCGGCAAGGTCATCAGCGTCAGTCTGGAGACGGTGGAGATTGTAACGGGGCTGCCGGAATTGGGGATTGATGGGAGTGTCTCGGATAGGGAGGGCTTGTCGTAATTGCGGGCGAAAGAGGAGTACTTGACGTGTTGACCACATTGTTCTCAATTGACGACAAATCTCACTTGTAGACGAAACTTACGGGGGCGTGACATATGCGAGATCTGACGGAACTCCTGGATTCTATTTTAGGTCAGACTACTTTCGATTCACGTTCTGCTAAGAAAATGACGCCGGCACAACTGCGCGACGCCTTCGAACGCAACGGTTGGCACGACGAAGAGATAATCTCAGCACGAAGAGCCCAACCGTATATCCCTGACGAATTGCTATCGCAACTGAACAATCACCTCCGATCTCCCCTGCAAGAGTACATAGACCCCGAGACGGACCATATCGGACATGCGTTCCCCTTGGATAGCAGTCATGGCGAGCGAATAGAGACATTCCAGCCCAACGGACTGTTGAGTATTGCATGCGTGTCAGCGGTAGAGGACTTTGCCAAAGGATTGATCAAAGCGGCCGCCGTGATAGGGGCTGAAAGAGTGGAGCATTTGTTGTCCGGGTGGTTACAAGGAGGATCTGTCGAGTACAGAACTTCAGCATTAATCAACGGACTGCCTGTCACAGAGCCATTCGCGCCAATAAGAGGGGTTCGAATCGAACCTCTGCCCTTTTCTACTGACGAACTGCCCGCTAACCTGCCCAAACACCGCGGGATGTCGGCACAAGACTACCTGGGTCGCACAGTGGTGTCAATTGACTCTAGCGCGGCACCGGCGCTGTTCAATCCGCAATCCAAACCGTCGGTGCGGAATGTCCAAGCCAGCATTGTTGGGGATGTGGACATCGACACCGTCTGCCAGGCGCTCTCGCTGGAATCCGATAGCTACCTGGATGTTGCATTCCGCTGGAACGACTATCAGGAACTTGCAGCATTCTCTCCCACGGAGAGCAGCAACACTTGGTCCACTGGAAATGAGAGAGTCAGAAGCCGCTCAGGCCCAATGTCATTGAGTACTCAATTCTCCACGGGTGTGACAACGCTAGAATTCAGCTCCGACCAGCAAATGCTGGAGCTATCGGAAGCACAGCTAGCGGGCACTCTTGCGGCACTTAAGGCGCTGAAGGACTCCCACAAAACTCGTATAGCGGTTTCCCGGTGGGTGAAGTCAAAGGATTCTAACGAACACTTGGTAGATCGTTTCATAGATCTGCGGATTGCTCTAGAGTCACTGTACCTTCGAAACATTGGCAATGAGAAGTATAGAGGGGAAATGAGATTTCGGCTCTCCCTGACCGGGGCGTGGCACCTCGGTTCGGACCTTGAAGAAAGGAAAAAGGTTCGTAAAAATTTGCTAGACGCCTACGACGCGGCGTCAAAAGCAGTTCATAGCGGCGACCTCGACTATATCGAGTATCAAGAACTGCTTGCAATCGCCCAAGATCTGTGCCGTCGTGGAATCCTCAAGTTACTTAAGCAGGGGTCGCCTAACGACTGGGGAGGCCTGATTCTCGGTATTGAAGACGAATAGCTACCCATTCAAGACCGACAAACGCATCGGCATCGTCAACGCTCCCAACAGCGCTGAAGACCCGCGGTACAACCTGTGCCTCAATAGTAAGGTCATCAGCGTAAGCTTGGACACAACGATGGTAGTGGAACGGCTGCCAGAGTTGGGGATTGATGAGGGTGTCTCGAATATGGGAGGCGAATCATGATGGGCGTGAAAGAGGAGATACTTGGCGTGCCTACCAGCTCTTGACTCGTCTATGGCCTACATTCGAACTCGACCCAGAGTACGGAAAAATCTTGGTAGCCAATTAGACTTGCATTCGATGAAGGACGAAGGCTCGTAAGGGAATTTGGTTTCGAGGTCCTGTACCAGACTACAGAGAACTGGCACACCAAGTGGCTCCCCTGGCTTTCGCAGTGATCAGTTGGACAATTTGAAACACCCAAATCAGCCTTCTTATAGGATCCTCCTATGACCTTACAAAATCGCCGAACTAAGAGCTCCGTCTCTATTACGTTGGCATTGACTCTTTGCTTTGCCCTGCTCTTTAACACTGGCGCCGTTGCATATGCGCAAGACGACAGCGTCGGAGAGACGAACAATGAGTGCCCCGAATCTCTTTTACTGAGAGGTAAGGAGCTAATAGAGCAAGTTCCAGATTTTTACACCCAGTTCCCAGGCAGGAACAGTGCCGAGAACGATCTTTCTGAGGATGGCTGGTTTTCGCCGAAACTTCCTGATTGGTTGGAACTTGAGAATTGGAGCTGGCCTACTCTTGGTTCCAAGTCCTCGGAAGACGCAGGCGAACCTGCACACGATTCTACCGCCAGGGTGCCATCTCTGGAAGTGTCACGAGAAAGCGCACTGAGTCCGCAGGACTGGTCAAGCGGCTGGGTAGAAAAGGCGGAAACTCTCCTAAAATCGCACGGGTTTGAAGACACCGATGGAGACGGTGAGCTCAACTGGCCTAACGACAGTCCTTTAGTTGGCGGCCAGAATCTGGACATTGTTGTAGTGGCCACTGAGACTTCTGGAGTCGTCATTGGTTTTGTCCCAGTTGCCGGCGACGCAGTCGATGTAATCGCTATCGTCATAGCAAAGGACCCCGTAACTGGCGAGTGCCTTTCCAAGACAGACCAGCTCCTTTTCGCTCTCAGCCTGTTGCTTGTTATTCCTGTCTCTGCGGGCACTTTGAAGCTGATTGGCAAGCAAATTGGTAGGTCTGAAGCGGATTTGCCCAAAGTCTGGGGAGCCCTTCAGGGCACGTTGGATGAACTGGAATTCGAAACCCACACTTGGTTCAATAGGCTGGACAACAGTTTCTCTTGGACATTCAGAAATGCCAAAAACCTCAAGAAATTCAACCGGGTCGCCCCAAAGTACAGGAAATATCGCGTAATCTTGGGGAGTGGAGCAACCTCTTCTTCCAAGTTGGCTACGGAGCTCGGCTACCGCACAAAGACGTTTTCCAAGTCAAACTATCGCGACTCGTTGATTACGTTCACCGGCCGCAATAAAGATGAAGTCTCAGGGCTTGAAGCGCACCACATATTGCCGCAGGATTTAGAGCAGAAGTTCACAGAAAGCGGCTTTGAATCAATTCACGATCCGCGGCTTCTTGTGTGGGTAGACCCTGCAGAACATCATGGTTGGAGTAAGAACTATAACAAGGCCTGGGTGAAGTTTTTCGAAGATAATCAGAATCCGAGGCCGACCAAACTGGAGATCCTGGAAGAGGCGCAAGCATTGGCGGAGGTCTATGGATATGATGTGCTCTTCAAAACTTCCAGCTGGAATCCCTTTTGGCAGGTTCGTTGGCCGTTTGGCCACTGACTGAGTGGACAGGGCCATGTCTCTAACGAAAAAACTTGACTACAGAGCACTCTTCGAAATTTCCGATCCAATGGCAATAGAGCCATATCGATTGAGAAGCCGGCTTCCCAGCGATTCCAGCAAAGGCGGAGTCGATTTTGACCGTTTACTGCGGGGCGCTTCCCAGGCGAGAGAACCAATTCAATTTGACGTCGCTCAAGGGTCAGTGACCTGTGACCTTCTGTGGACACAACTCGTAACACCAGTTTGCATTTCCGAGCGTGTAGTTCGACTTCTCCAGCAGAATAATGTAAGCGGTTGGTCAACTTATCCTGTCGAGGTCCTGGACAACGACGGCGGATTGCTCGCCGGCTACCATGGGCTTTCTGTTACGGGTGCGACATGTTTTGCCGATTACAGCCGCAGCACTGTCATCACGAAGCCTCCCCCTGCGCCGCGCGGGCGAAGCTATGACGTCTACAAAGGACTCTATTTCGACGCAGAGGAATGGGATGATAGTGACATGTTCTGGGTAGGAAGAGTCCGAGTCGTTGTGGAAAAAGTCAAGAAAGTATTCGAGCAAAACAAAATCAGTAACGTGTGTTTTACGCCACTTACTGAACGGGAAATTCGAGTCCGGTATGTACGGGGCAATTGATAACCCAGGTCCATCTGGTTGGTCTTTATTGGGATCAACATTAATAAGTGAAGAAGAGGGAAGGCACTAAACAGTTGTGGGCTTGAATGCTTTTTCAACCCTGTTTTGTCACATCTTCTGCGCTGTCCGTTTGCTGCCGCTTGTGCTTCTCGATCTGCATATCTGCGTGCTCTTCCATAATCTCTTTCATCGTGATTTGCTCTCCGGTTGGGCTGTTGTAGCCTGCCCTACGCAATATGAACGTGATCTCTTTGAGGTCTATTGAGTCAGCATATAGTTGAGCGATGAGCTTGCGTCGGGCTGGTGTATCCGCGTCGTACTTTTCCTTGAGTGCAATCCGTCTGCGTTCTGCTTCTATTCTCCTTTTTTCCAGTCGTACTTGCTGGTCTGCTTGCCTCTGTCTTTTTTTCTCAGCCTCTCTTTGATTCACCTTTACAATGAGAACAACGAAGAGAATCAGTAGGGCTACAATAATCAGTGGCCCGATACATGCTGGCATAACGGTGCCTCCTTGCTGAATGAGTGAAGGGGCGCTTACCACAACAGTCTCTATACACCTTGAATCGGCAAGGAGGCGCTATGCGCCTTCGCTCGAATTCAAGACTATAGAAGCCATTTGGGGGTTGGACGATGCGAATCTGGAAACTTAAGCCTGGCCTCAATAACCGGACCACAAGCTGAGTTGTATCAATGAAGCAATTAACCTAACCAGTGGACGGGCAGCGCGATGGTCAAGAGAAAGGGCGAAACACTACAGCCCACATGCTTTGCAGTGGTGCTGGAAGGCAGCAAAACGACTAGCCAGGGTCTCAACAGCCGCATGCCCACAGAAGAGCGCTACTTTATCCCATGACGGCAGATCCCCCGTCGTCGACTAGGGTAAGCCGTATTCGTCTGGATGCACCTTATTTTTCCCATTTCGTGGTCTAGCGATTGGGGCCAACCATAAAGAACGTTGACGACGAGCAAGGCGAAGGGAGAAATAAACACGCCAATCAATATTCAATCACTGATGAGCACCGCGGATGGTGGCATTAAGCCCTTGCCTTTGGCAACGTCTTGCTCAGGAGGAAGACCAGCAAGAAGGGCAATAACACGATAAGGAAATAACCGACGACTTGGATAGGTCTGGAAAAAGGCGAATGCTCCAAGAGTTCTGGCGTAAGAGAGTGTAAGGTGTAGTATGCAACCGCTACTAGGAAGAACGTAATACTCTTTCGTTGAATACTGAAGAAAAGAGCCAAACTTGAACCTGTATTGAATATCATGGAGGTTACACCAAGACCCAGCGTTGCGTTTAGTATCGCCCACCAGGGGAGCATATCGTTCATGGGCCGCACCGCTGCCTCGCCCAATCCAGGTTGAAACAGACTGAAAATTGCAGGCATGTTCGGGCCTGTAGAACTTAACATGCCCGCATCCCAGGCGAGGGAGTAAAAATAATTGCCTGCACCAGTCAGCATCCCTACGCTACCGTATCCTAACCCGAACAGCAGTCCTTCCTGCCACGACAGTTCTTCGCCCTGCTTGAAGCGTTTTACTTCGTTGGCAACAAAAAGGAGGATAAGCCACTGGATGCCTTCTGTGAACAGGCCCTTAATAGCCAGGTTTGCGGTCCAGTAGGGAAAATTTCCCCAATCGGGATTAGAGTATGAAAACCTGAGAAGGTGCGGAAGAAGCTGGCCCACAGGTATTCCATTCTGACAGGATCGACAGCATCGTATCGCTCCTTTGCGACGGCAAGATATTCACCATGCTGCAAGAACACACGCACTGCCGCTTGACCTACGACATCGGCATGGAGCCGGGGGCAACGAATCCAGCAGTCGTCGCTACGGACAAAGCTGGCTTCTGCATAGCTCTGGCACTTGCGGCATTTGAAGAGGGAATGAAAGTCCACGAAGCCGAAACTCCTTAGCCAGAGCACTACCGCTGCGTAACCTCAAACCACACCCCATCCTCGAAGAACGAGAACAAAGGGTCAACATACATCAAGAAACCAAGATCCGGCCTGAAAGGAAGAGGGTTTCGCGGCACAACAAAGCACAAATTGTATTCAATCTCTCCGCCAGGCAAGACATTCGGCGCGTCCCTTACACCATCTGAAATAAACCCGCACGACCCCGTCTCATATAGAATGTCCCCTGTGGTCTTCAACGAGTAGGCAAAAGCCCAAGAAATATCACCGATCCCCTCGCCCTCATACCTGGCCTGCACCGTCACAAACACAAACCTGTGACCGCCGGGAGGAGAAGAGTTGAACATATTTTCGGTCAACACGCGTCTTGTAGCATCGTCGTCGTAATCGTCAACGGCCAACTGCCAGTCCCCCACCAAATAGTAGTGACCCCTCCTGACCGGGTTGGAAAGAGATCCCAAAACACCCGACCGGGTAGGAGTTGGCGTAGGAGAAGCCCTGCGCGCACGAGTCGCCCTGCTGAGCGGCGGGCGGCCAGGTCTTGGCGTAGCGGTCCTCAACCTGACAGCCTTACGAGTCGGAGTGACAGTGGAAGTGGGGCTTGAAGTGAAAGTAGGAGAGGGGGTGCGAGTAGGAGTAGAAGGAACCCGAACTTCCTCAGTAAGGTTCGCTGTCACATACAAGGCATAGACCCACGCTGATTCACCCTGGTACACAATTTGCCACCAAGTCCCGCTCACATCTTTGCCAGTGATATCGAACTCCATACCAGACTCGGCTACTCCGACAACGTCATGCCCCGTGCCCGGTCCACCCCGGATGTTCATTCTCCGATCAATCGTCAAGAACGGCTTGGTCTTTGCAGGCGTTGGCACAGGCGACGGAGTTAACGTCACCGCAGGGGCTACAGCCGTCTCAAGAGCTGCAACGCGCTGTGCCAAGTCACTATGGGCAGAAAAGATGCCAGCAACTTCTGAAGCCAAGCTCTCCACCTGCGCCGCCAAGTCTTCCAGAGTGTACTCACCCTGAGCCATGAGTACCCCTGGCACCATTACAACAATCACAACAACACCAATGATTATCTTTCTATTCATTTGGGAGTTCCTTCCTTTTCGCACTCAGGTCCCGTCATCGACAACCACGATATCCGCCGCAGCTGCCGTTGACCTGCCCCCGAGTTCGGTAGGCAAAGGGGCGAGTTATCTTTCGACACTTTTCCCCTAGGCCCCCGGTCAAACCGGACGTGATAGTTTCCCATCATCCGGCTTTCTCAGATCAGTTACGCTGAGTGATTTGTTCCTTTCACTCAGGACATTGAGCACAGTTTCAGTTGTTCGCATCACGCGCCCCCTCATCGTACTCGCAGTCATAGCTTCACCTGTCTCCCTCCCCCCTGTAAGTGGCTTTCCCACTCTCCCTGGTCGGTCGTTACTCCGACGAGTACCATGGAGACTCCGTACCCATATGGTTCGCACCACTTAGGGCATCCCGTGTTCCGGTTCACAATCTCCGTAATAGCGACCCTTAGACCCCCCTCAGTGCATCCTTACCCTGCTTCGTTAGCAGATTCTCCCCATTGGCAGGTTCCCACGGACGTAGTGTATCTCCGTGAGCGTGGTGGGAGTCCGAACAAACATCATTCGGGTTTCCATGGGGCTCGGGTATCAGTCACTTTTCCCTTGGATGTGGTTTGCTCCAGATGGACGCCAGGGTTCCTTTCATAGTCATAGGTCGCAGGTCTTGCCGCTCTAGTATTCTCGTGACTGCCCTACTCTCCGGCTTTACTGTCATGCTATTGTCCCCTTACTCTTTCGAGAACTTCCCCTGTTGCCAGGGTCAGGGTAAGACAGTTGACCTTTAGGATATCCTGCTCCTAAGCCTGGTATCCAGGCTGGAAATTGTGCCGTGACACGGCGCACTGTTTGTACCACCCGTTATGTTAGT
Organism: Caldilineaceae bacterium; assembly: GCA_965208965.1. Taxonomy (GTDB): domain Bacteria; phylum Chloroflexota; class Anaerolineae; order Caldilineales; family Caldilineaceae; genus Bin5. The sequence goes on along the minus strand of OZ242384.1, from coordinate 4,864,357 downwards.
CCGACAAGCACGGGGACAGGGTCGGCAGGCAAGAGTGCCTCAGGCGCCGGCGGCCGGTAGCCCAGAGAGCTGTGCGGTCTGATCCGGTTGTAAGTCTGCCTGTAGCGCTCCGTCAGCACACGCGCCTCCAGCAACGTATAGAAGACCTCTCTGTCCAGCAGCTTTGGGTGGAAATCTCCGGATCATCAACAACTCTTTCAGAATAAACTGTCCTTGAGTATGTAAGCTCCAAAGATAACAAGTCCAGCAATAAGCCCGCCGACCCCACTTGTCAGAACGGCGGCTGAGGCTAAGTCTTTGGCGACTTTCGCGACCGGATGATATTCGGGAGACACCAGGTCAACTACTGCTTCTATAGCGGTGTTGACCAGTTCCAGCCCGAGGACAAAGGAAATCGAAATAATCACGATAACCCACTCCAGCCTGCTGATGTCCAAAGCAATTCCAATCACGACAATAGATCCTGCAATAATGCTTTCAATTCGGAGGCTGCGCTGACTTTTGAAGGCATAGCGCAATCCCGACACAGCAAAACCTACACCTTGCCAAATGCTGTGAGATGATGATTTCATTGTCCTCAACAATCCTCACAAGGCGGGGGAGGTAAGGCTCCCCCGTCTTCTCACGTGACCCAGCCGCCTGCCGTTCCGCAGGGATACTACCGCGATGAAAGGGATACCTGAGTTGACGTTTTCACGCACGGCAGGCTGGCCGGTTGAACGATAAGCAAGTTAATCAGACCCATTCCCCCCCTTCTTTATAATTGTTGCGATAGCATTTACTCGACGCAGTAGGCTGGGAGGTGTCAATTGATCACTGCCGTTCCTCCGCCCGCCGCATAAACACGCCGGCATCCTCCCGCCAGCTCGCATAGCCGATCCGCCGGTCATCGGTCAGCCGGTTGATCATCCGGTCCAGGCAGGCGGCCAGCTCCGCATCCTCCGCAGCCAGCGCAAAACCGCCGTACTCCACGTCATCGTCAAGCGCTGTAACCACAAAATCGCCCCCGCGCGCATGGGCCGTCTCCCGGTTCCCGATCTCCCCTCGCGCGATCGCGTCGATCCGGCCCTCTTCAAGCGCCTCGAAAAGCGCCGCCTCACCCGTCTCATCGCCCAGATACACCACCTGCGGCATCTCCTCGGAAGGCGGCTGCAGATGCCGCCGCCCGGCCAGGCTGTCCGACTCGCCCGCCGCCGTGATCACATAGTCCGGGCCGCCGTCGGCAACCACCATGCCCCCCGGCGTCTCCACCCGCGTCCCGGCCGCCAGCACGCCGTCCCCATCCACAAGGCCCACCAGCTCCAGCAGACGGAACTCCCCCGTCGTCCCGGCCAGCGCGCCCACCCGCACCTCGCTCGTCAGATCGTCATAGCTCGCCAGGCGGCTCTCATCCTCCGCCCGCACCAGCAGGGACTGGCGGAACGCCACGTGCCCCGACGTGAAGACGACCGCCTTCCTGCCCGCCGCATCCACAGTGCGCGAATCGAGGATCGTGATGCCGCCGCCGACGATGTCATACTGGGGCGTACCCGCCTGCAGCCAGATGGCGTCCCAGATCGCAATCGGGTGGCGGGCAAAAGAAAAACCGGCGCCCTCCACCGCCTCAAGAGCCGTCAGCAGGTCCGCCTCATAGCCGAGATGCGTCCGGAACCCTTCCGCCTCCGGGTCCTCCTCCGCGCTGTAGCTGACAGGCGCGAAATAGGCATAAAACGCTACATTCAGAACGCGCCCCTCATCCACGCATCTCTCAACAAGCCCGCCCTGCTCCACCGCCGGCGCATACGCGCACCCCGCAGCCAGGCACAGCACAACCAGCATTGCACTCCAAATCCACCCCACTCCGCCCATAAACCCCTCCCCTCAAAGTCCCCATACGGCCAGGCCTCGTGACCTGCCCCCGAAGTTTGTACCACCGGTTATGTTAGTCCGACAAGCATGGGGACAGGGTCAACAGGCAAGAGGGCCTCAGGCGCCGGCGGCCGGTAGCCCAGAGATCTGTGTGATCTGATCCGGTTGTAAGTCCGGCTGTAGCGCTCCGTCAGCACACGCGCCTCCAGCAACGTATAGAAGACCTCTCTGTCCAGCAGCTCGTCCCTCAACTTGCCGTTGAAACTCGCACGCCGTTCTCCCACGGCGGCCCAGGCTCAATGTAGAGCGTACTGGCTCCCACCCGCCCAAGCCACTCGCGCACAGCCTCAGCCACTGTGCCGCCCTCGGCTATCGCCACTTCAGCCTCTCTGAGCTTTTTGATCACCTGCTCCGGCGTATGGTCTCTTCTTGGCCATCTTTTCCCCTTTCTACGGCCCTATACTAACATATTACCAAGACCAGTTTTTGGGGGGCAAGTCAGTTGACTTTTCTCCCACCGCAACCTATAATCGTCTGCGTAAACTGAAAACGGCAGCGCACCGGAAGAGTACCCACGCGCGCGAACGGCCAGAGAGACGCCCTCCCGGCTGAAAGGGGCGTCCATTGACGCAGCGCAACTGACGGCCACAGCACCGCTGGACCAGTGCCGGAGTCGCAGAGGGGAATGTCGCCGGGAAGGCCGGGAGAGTGAACATGTGGTACATATAGCTCTCCCCGGGTTCGCCCGTTATCGCGGCAGAGAGAGCCGGCAATAGCCTTGCCCGCTAACCAAGGTGGTACCGCGGAGTCACTTCGTCCTTTGGATGAGGTGGCTTTTTTTGCAGGCCCTTTAACGAAACTCGCGTACACTACGACCGCACACTTGAACCGACCGTCCAGCCGCTCGACGCCGGCGAACTACTGATGGGAGCCATGCGAACAATGACAACGACAAGCCTGCCCCGAACGCGTGAGGAGATGCCCAAGGTCTACGAACCGCGGCAGTGGGAAGAGAAACTCTACGAATGGTGGGAGTCTATGGGCTTCTTCCGCCCCGAACAGCAGATCGAAAGCGGCCTCGCCGATCCCGACGCCCCGCCCTTCGTCGTCTCCATGCCCCCGCCCAACGTTACCGGCGCCCTCCACCTCGGCCACGCCATCACCAGCGCTGTCGAGGACATGCTAATCCGCTACAATCGCATGGCCGGCCGGCCCACGCTCTGGGTCCCAGGCACAGATCACGCCGGCATCGCCACCCAGAATGTAGTCGAACGCAAACTCGCCGAAGGCGGCGCCACCCGACATGACCTCGGCCGTGAACGCTTCCTGCAGGAGGTCTGGGCCTGGAAAGACGAATATCACGGCCATATCAGCGGGCAGCAGCGCCGCATGGGCATCTCCTGTGACTGGACCCGCGAACGCTTCACCCTTGACGACGGCCTCAGCGACGCTGTCCTGGAAGCCTTCATCCGCCTTTACCAGGACGACCTCATCTACCGCGGCAACTACCTCGTCAACTGGTGCCCCCGCTGCGAGAGCGCCATCAGCGACCTCGAAGTCGAACACGAGCCGGTCGACGGCAAGCTCTACACCTTCCGCTATCCGCTGCGCGCGGCCGGCGCCGCCGAATCTTCGACCGGCCACGTCGAGGTCAGCACGTCCCGGCCGGAGACCATCCTCGGCGACACCGCCGTCGCCGTCCACCCTGACGACGAACGTTACACCCATCTGATCGGCAAGACAGCGCTCGTGCCCATCCTGGCGCGCGAGATCCCCGTCATCGCCGATGAACACGTCGACCCGAAGTTTGGCACAGGCGCGCTCAAAGTGACGCCAGGCCACGATCCCAACGACTACCTCATAGGCCAGCGCCATAATCTGCCCCATGTGAACATCACCAACGAGGACGGTACGCTCAACGCCGCGGCCGGCCCCTATGAAGGGCTGGACCGATTTGAGGCCCGCGAGAAGCTCTGGCAGGACATGGATGCAGCCGGCCTGGTCGTCGGCGACAAACCGCACGTCCACGAGGTCGGCCACTGCCAGCGCTGCCACACCATCGTCGAGCCCCTCCTGAGCACCCAGTGGTTCGTCAAAACCAAGCCCCTCGCAGAAGCCGCCGTCGCCGCCGTGAAAGACGGGCGCATCACGATCGTGCCCGAACGCTTCGAGCGAAACTACTACCACTGGATGGAAAACATCCGCGACTGGTGCATCAGCCGCCAGCTCTGGTGGGGCCACCGCATTCCGATCTGGTACGGGCCCGACGGCCATCAGTTCGCCGCCCGCAACGAAAGCGAAGCCCTCGAACAGGCCATCGAACGCTACGGCGAAACCGTCGAGCTGGAGCAGGACGAAGATGTCCTCGACACCTGGTTCAGCAGCGCCCTTTGGCCCTTCAGCACCCTCGGCTGGCCCCAATTCGAAGAAAACGAAGCAAGTAGTGGGGCAGATGACTCCCGCTTCTCACCCCTCACGCCTCACTCCTCAGACCTGTCCCGATTCTACCCTACAACGGTGCTCGAAACAGGCTACGACATCCTCTTCTTTTGGGTCGCCCGCATGATAATGATGGGCCTCTACTTCACCGACGAAGTCCCTTTCCACTACGTCTACCTGCACGGGCTCGTCCGCGCCGAAGACGGCCGCAAAATGAGCAAGAGTCTGGGCAACGCCCTTGACCCGCTCGACCTGATCGGGACCTACGGCAACGACGCCCTCCGCTTCACCCTGCTCACCGGAGGCACGCCCGGCAACGACATGAAGCTCAGCGTCACCCGCATCGAAGCCAACCGCAACTTTGCCAATAAGATCTGGAACGCCGCCCGCTTCGTACTCATGAATCTGGAAGCGGATGACGTGGCCTTAAGCAATGGGAACGGAAACCACGACGTCACCTACGCCTTGCCCGCCCGGGACGCGCAGACGCTTGCCGACCGCTGGATTCTCAGCCGCCTCAACGCGGTGCAGACCCACGTGACCCAGCTCATAGAAAACTGGCAGCTGGGCGAAGCCGGACGCCAGCTTTATGAATTCCTCTGGAGCGAATTCTGTGACTGGTACATCGAAGCCGCCAAGCCGCGCCTCTACGGCGGCGACGCCGCTGAAGCCGCCGCGACCCGCCAGGTCCTTGCCTACACGCTTGAACAGTCCTTACGCCTGCTCCATCCCTTCATGCCCTACGTCACCGAAGCGATATGGAGTCATCTGCCCGGCGTTCCCGATCAAGCCGAGTCTCTGATGACGCAGCGCTGGTCCAGGCCTGCCGAAAATCGCGACGCCTCCGCCGAAGACGACTTTGGAAGCATTCAGGAGATCGTCCGCGCCATACGCAACGCCCGCGCCGAGTACAACGTCGAGCCTGGCCGCCGCATCGCAGCCGTATTCGCCGGCAGCGGCCACAGCTTGGCCCAGGACAACCTGGAACTGTTCACCACGCTGGCGCGCCTCGACGAGTCCCAGGTGACAGTTGAAGCCAGCGCAAACGGCACCGACTCCGGCCCCGCCGTCCAACTCTCCGCCGGCGGCATCACCACCTACCTTCCCCTGGCCGGCATGGTCGACCTCGAAGCCGAGCGCAAGCGCCTGCAGAAAGAGCTCGACAACGTCGACAACCAGATCAACCGCACCACCGGTCTCCTGAGCAACGAGAACTTCGTCGGAAAGGCCCCCGAGCAGGTAGTCCAGCGCGAACGCGACAAGCTGGAAGACCTCCAGGCCCAACGAGTGCAGGTCTCCTCAAGTCTCGAACAACTGAGAGGTCAATCAGACCAATAGAGAACCGAAGGTATCGCAAATGCCACAATCTTAATGACTTTGCTAAGAAAAGGTGGTCCAGTGTGGTAAAATCTTCAAGGAGAAGTTCGGAACTGTAAAGGAGAGCAACATGGGTATGGAGACAGTTGCACTTCGGTTGCCAGCCACCCTCTACGCAAAGGCAGAGGAGCTTGCAGTCGAAGCAGAGACCAACCCAGCCGACCTCGTCGCAACGCTCATAGAGACAGCCCACCAGAGGCGAACTTGGGTGCGAGAATTCAAGGAGCTACGCGAGCAAATCAAACGTGAAGGCGGCTTGAGCATCGGATCGAGCCGGGAGGAAGTTGTTGAGCAGCTGCGCCAGACGAGGCGTGAGATTTTTGATGCCGAGTACGCTCATCTGTATCGATAGTAGCGTCTTTATACCTGCTCTACAGGAAACCGATCCGGACTCTCTATGGTTGGTCAACGCAATTGGAGCAGATATCACCGTGGTCATTCCCCGGTTGATAGTCCAGGAAGTGAACCGAAACCTGATTACGCCCGGTCAGGTGCGAAGGTTCAATCGACTTTTTGCTCTTTCTGATTTCGCTTATGTCGTCGATGAACCAATTCCTCTGAACTTGGTTGAGAAGTATGTAGGTCTTGGATTACCGGCAAAAGGTGACGCTTTCATTGGAGCCTTTGTCGAGTGGATGAACATACCGTACTTGGTTTCAGCCAATCGCCACTTCTTGCGCGATTTACAAGCAGAATCCTATCTTGTTCTTGACCCATCTCAGTTTCGCACAAGATATCAGTCAGACACTCTTTGACGCTTCTTACTCCGACTTTCAGGAATTTCCGTTCACACTCTGTCTAGGCCAAATTGGACAGGCTGAAACGCGAGCAAAAAACGCAGCCAGATCGTTTGTGATAATTTTGACAATGTACTTTCCCCTTGCTATACTCAATATGGCTCTATCGATCGATGCATCGCCGTCCCGCCAGGCATTGAATCCTGTGTCGCCATACCCGCTGGCAGGATGAGCAAGGGGCGAGATGTAGGACCGGCTTCCCGCATCTCCAAGGAGACCAGTCACAATGGCCGAAGTCAACCAGGCATGGCTCGACAGAGTGAATCGCGCCCGTCAGTCGGCTGCCGAACGGCTCGGCGTCGATGTGAGCGAAATGCAACCGCCGCGCGATGGCAGCACCGGTGAGGCGGCAGAGCCCGCTCCTTCAACCGAAGCAGCCGCCCCGCAGCCTGAACCAGCTGTCGCTGCCGCCGAAGCAGCGCCCGAGCCAGCCCCACAACCGGAACCGGCAGCCGTCGGCGAAGCAGCGCCGGTCGCCGCCGCAGAGGTTGCGCCCGCTGAAGTGACGCCAACCGAAGAGGCAGTGGCTGCGGTTGAGGCACAGACCCCCACGGCCGTCCAAAGTAATGGCAGCGCTGCCGCTGCAGCCGCAGACAGAGTGGCTCCCGTCGGCCGCGCAGCCGTGCTCGAAGGATTCGAAGCAGGCCAGGAAGGCATTAACCGCCGCGAATTTCTCTCTTACGCCTGGGGCGGCGCCCTGACCCTTCTGACACTTGAAAGCGGCCTCGCTACCTACCAGTTCATGTACCCGCGCTTCCGCGAAGGTGAGTTCGGCGGCAAGTTCATTCTCGGCGACTCTACCGCATTGCCCCAGATTGGCATCGACCCGGAAGGCAACTCTACCGGCAAATTCTGGCTGATAAATACAGATGAGGGGCCGCGCGCTCTCTACATGGTCTGCACGCACCTCGGCTGCCTGTACAAGTGGGAGCCTTCAGCAAACCGTTTCGAGTGCCCGTGTCATGGCTCAAAGTTCAGCCGCGAGGGGCATTACATAAAGGGTCCGGCGCCCCGTTCTTTGGACCAGTTTCTGATTGAGGTTGTTCAGGAAGGCAGTATCGTCTCTAACACGGAAGACGCTGGGGACACGATTGTGGCGCCAGCTCTACCCGGGCCTGATGCGGAAATTGTGGTCGACACGGGGAAGCGCATTCAAGGTAAGGCAGCCGCAACTTCACCTGCCTACGATCCGAACGCTTAATGTTTTGCATTCGCCGTAGGTTGGAACTTCCGAGTAGTTGCCAAGACTTTGTTCGCAGAAGACGCGATTGTGTCACCTGGCATACTTTCTCCTGAAACGGAGATAGTGGTCGACACGGGCACGACAATTGAAGGTTTACCGCGCATGGCCAGTCCATTGCTGAATGGATACCGAGGCTAGAAGCAGAGCGTCCTCGACCTGAGTTCATCTTACCAGGAGACGATAGATCCAGATGGGACTCCAAGAGAATATTCGCGAAAAAGGAGTTCTCGGCGCGGTCGCTGCCCAGGCGGATGACGTTTTCACCCGCCTCACCGCCGGCATCGACGCCGGTGAGTTCCGCCGTATGTTGCAGGGCGAACCTCCCGGCCGCCCCAACCCGCGACTGAAACCCCATAGCGAAGGCTTCCTGCTCCACATCAAACCCACCTACTATCACGAAAGCGTGACCCGCTTCACCCATACCTACCGGCTGGGTTTGCTGTCGACCTACCTCTTCATCGTCGAGACCATCACCGGCATCCTGCTGATGATCTGGTACGCGCCCTCACCGGAACGCGCCTACGTCGACATGATCCTGCTCCTGACCAATATCCCCTTCGGCCAGTTCCTGCGCGATATGCACCGGCTCGGCGCAGAAGCAATGGTGGCTATCGTCACCCTGCACATGGTCCGCTGCTATCTGACAGGCAGCTATAAACCGCCGCGCCAGTTTACCTGGTTCACTGGCGTGCTGCTGCTCGTAATGACCCTGTTCCTCAGCTTTTCCGGTTATCTTCTTCCCTGGGACCAGCTCGCCTTCTGGGCCGTCACCATCGGCACATCCATGGCCGAGGCCGTGCCCCCCGCCGTCGTCGGCGAGACAGTCAACCTGCTCGCCCGCGGCGCGCCCGACATCGGCGCCAACGGCCTCCTGCGTTTCTATCTTCTGCACGTGCTTTTCCTGCCGTTGCTGCTGATCCTCTTCTTCTTTGTCCACTACTATAAGGTCGTCCACTTCGGCATCAGCCTGCCCGCTGACGAAGAGGAAGTAGGCGAGGATACCGCCAACCGCGTACCCGCTGATAAGCGGGTCTACTACCTGCCCGACGTCCTGGTTGACGAGACCAGCTTCCTGACCGTCATGACTGCCCTTCTCATTGTCCTGACCGTCTTTTTCTTCCAGGCCCCACTGGAACACATCGCCAACCCGCAATCAACGCCGCTCCATACCGTCGCGCCCTGGTACTTCTACTGGCTGCAGGGGCTGCTCAAAATCGCAGACAAGTTCATCGCCGGTGTTCTGCTCCCGGGCGTACTCCTCGTCCTGCTGATGGCCATTCCTTATCTCGACTACAACCCCAGCCGCCGCGGCAAAGACCGCAAGGTCGCCATCGTTGCAGGCATAGTCGCCGGCGTTGTCATGATAATCTGGAGTTGGATGGGCACGCCCGAATACGCCGTCGAGGGCGCCCCCTCGGTTGAAATCGTTCAGGACGTGATGCCCGAAGAAGGCTCCGGCCTCTCCCGTGAGATCGGCTACAATCATCTGCCGCTCGGTGTCTGGCGCACCGACGAAGAGTACGATGTGCACGACCACGAATTCCTCGAGCTCCTGCACGAATTCGAAAACTCCGTCGACTATTACCGCCGCACAGATCCAGATTTCAACGCGCCCGTCGGCATACTGACGATATCCCAGGCACAGCCCGGGCTGAAGAAGCTCTTCTGGAAGATCACCTGGTTCTCCGCCGATGGAAAGGAAGGCGAATATGAAAAGACCTTCTGGCTGCATGAAGACTCCCTCTACTGGGAGCAGTACGGCTGGAAGCACCTCTTCCTCGGTCAAGTCGCCGACGGCTGGAAGAGTCTGTCCGGCGCTCTGGTAGGAGAGTAATAAAGCAACTATGCATCGTCTCTACACAAGGTCCCCTATCGCCAAAATAATGTGGGGCATTCTGTCCTCACTCGTCGGCATCATCGTCCTCCTGATGGTCCTGGTAAGCGAAAACCCGCGCATGGAAGCGCAGACCATCAACTGGGAAGGCCGATCCATCGAAAACGGCGCCAAGCTGTTCGCCGACAACTGCCTCATCTGCCACGGGCCGGATGGTCAGGGGATTCTGGGCAAGGGGCCGGGACTGAACAGCTACTACTTTTTCACCGATACCGGACGCCTCAAGGACGTTGGCTGGGTCGGCTCGCTTGAAGACTACGTGAAACTGACAATTGCCGCCGGCCGCCCCAGCAAGACGGAGAGCCAGTGGCCGGAGGTCATGCCCACTTGGGGAGGACAGTTCGGCGGACCGCTGCGCGGCGACCAGGTTGTTGATCTGACCAAATTTGTAATGAACTGGAAAGAGTCTGCCCTGGCCCAGACGCCGGACGAAGACCCATTCCAACCCTTCGAAGACGTCATCAGGCCCACTGAATTCCAAAACACCGCCTATATCCTGCTCAGCGAAGAAGAGCAGGCTGCCGCCCTTGAAGAGTACCGAGCCCGCAACATTCGCACGCCCCAGGAAATCTGGACAGGGGAAGCATGCTTCGCTTGCCACAATCTCGACGTGAGACAGGTCGACGTCGCCGGTCAGAACGGTCCCAACATGGCGGACCTCTATGAACGCGCTGGCAGTCGCGTCGAAGGCATGACCGCCGAAGAATACGTTTACGAAAGCATCGTCAATCCTTTAGCGTACATGGTTGAAACTTACGAGAATGCCGGCGAGATGCCGCAGAACTTCGCCGAAAAGCTGAGCGAAGACGAGATCCAGGCCCTTGTCGCCTGGCTGCTCAATCCCGACCGGGAGCAATAGCGGAGGAGCAGAGAGCGAGGGGCGTGGAGAGGTTGTTGCGTGACAAGCGCAAATCCCCAACATTTCCGAAACCGCCGCCACGCCGGCGCGCTCCTCGGGCAAATGCTCCGAGAGTTGGAGGCTGTCAATCCCCTGGTACTCGGCCTCCTGCGGGGAGGCGTACCTGTCGCCAGCGAGGTCGCCCGTGCTCTGAATGCGCCCCTCGACGTCTGGCTGGTACGCAAGCTCGGCGTTCCCGGCCAGACCGAACTGGCATTCGGCGCTATTGCCGAAGGCGGTGTTCAGGTGATCAATCGGAAGGTCGTCGCCCAACAGGGGTTGGACAAGGATCGTATCCGGAAGATCTCGCGTCAGCAGCAGCGTGAACTCTCCCGCCGCGCGCGGCTTTTCCGGCGCGGCCGCCCACCCGCTCCCATCAAGGGCCGCACCATCTTTCTGATCGACGACGGCTTGGCCACCGGCGCCTCCATGCGCGCCGCCATTCAGGCTTTGACCTATCGCGAACCGCGTGAAATCGTCCCCGCCGTCCCCGTTGCGCCGTCTCGTACAATTGCCGAACTGCGTTCTAAGTCTGATTCAGTCTCCAACAACCCGGAGGACGCGCCCGCCAGTCTGGTCAGCCAGGTCGTCGCCCTCCTTTCCCCCTCTCCGTTCTGGGGGGTCGGCGCCTGGTATGACGACTTCCGCCAGATTAGTGACCGGGAAGTGGTCCAACTCCTGTCCGCCCACGCGCGCTCCGATGGCGCCGTTCAATAAACTGCTGGAAGGCTCAACCCTACGCGCCAGGCGCTGCCGCTTGCCGGCGTCGAAGCGATTCTTGCCGTGTTCCGTGCTCTGGTTCTGCAGTCTCGCTACATCCATTTAGAACGAAGCTTTACCCTGTTTTTTTGCCACTTGACACTGGTTACTGAAGACATATAATCTATCCAATCCCCGCCCAGTTCATCAGTGGGCGTTCATTACCTAAAGGAGACGCAACCATGCAACGTTCTCTATCCAGACGTGACTTCTTGAAAGCCGCGGCGATGACAAGCGGCGCCGCGGCCCTTGCAGCCTGCGTAGCCCCGGCCCCAGGCGACGATGGGGGTGAGAGCGAAGCCGCGATGGCTCCAGTAGAGCTCCAGTGGTGGTCATTCGGCCTGGGCCTGCCCGGCGACCTCTATCCCCACGGCACCTGGGAGCAGGAGCGGGCCGACGTCTACTCCGATGAAACCGAAGGCGTTACGATCTCATACCAGGCAATGGGATGGGACTCGATTGTAAAGGTGCAGACCTCCATCTCCTCCGGCAATCCTCCCAACATCATCCTGCGCGCCAGCGTTGACGGTATCATCCTGGCACTGCAGAGTGACGCTGCCGTGGAAATCGAGTTGCCGCAGGAATTCAAGGATGACCTGCCTCCAGGTTGGTATGACGGCATGCTCTTCCGCGGCAAGAACTACATGGTGCCCTTCTATACCCTTGCCAATGGCATGGTCCTCAATCTCGACATCGTGGAAGAGGCCGGTGTATCCCACATGCTCCCTGAAGCGCCGGCGCGAACCTGGAACTTCGACGACTACCTGGCCATGATGCAGGCCTGCACCTTCGAACGCGATGATGGCACGCAGGTCTGGGGCGGCGTATTCTCATCCCAGGAAACAAACCCCTTCTTCTACTGGCCGGACCAGGTCCTCAGTTGGAACTGGGGAACCGACACAGTCGAGCTCAGAGACGGCCAGTGGGCCTGCAAATTGGGCGAAGAAGAAGGAATCGCCTGGCTGCAATGGTTGCAGGACCTCTACTTCGTGCACGGGGTTATCCCAAATCCGGCCGGCCTCAGCGCCAGCCGCTGGGACTACTTCTTCCAGAAGTCCCTCCTTGGCGGCATCGGCCCCAGCATCGGTTGGTCGCAGCGTCCCGGCCTCGAAGTCGATCCGGATACACTGGTCGTCACCGACACCGAGCGCGACATAAGGTGGATGTTTGTCCAGCCCCCCACCAACCCTGGCGTCCCGCACTCCCTCTACTGGGGTGGGCCGAATCTGGACGTAAATTCACAGGTCTTCAACACTGGTGACACCAGCGAGATCGGCCCTTCGATCGACTTCGCGCTCTGGCTCTCCAACAGGGAGAACCAGACCTGGTTGGCACAGTATCTGCTTCCTGCCCGAGTGTCGGCCATTGAAAGCGTCAGCAACCCCATGTTGGAATGGCATCACGAGCACTACATTCCCTATGGCCGCCAGCGAGCTTCGGCCCACGGCGGACGCGCCCGTGAGACCGTGGAACAACTCGAGCTGGTGCATCAGAAGATCTTCCTGCCCACACCGCCGGAAGAAGCCGTAGCCGACTTCTGCGACGCCATCAGCAAGCTGGATTGGTTCGTCTAAACGAGAACGACTACTACTGCGTATTGCAAACGCCTCTTGGTTGTCTTGCAATACGCAGTACACCATTCCACACAAAATGGATCGCGTAGACAAAATTGGTGGCGGCTTGCGCCAGGGGACAAGGTTGTTCCCGTGGCCGCGCTTGACGGTCTCCCAATCAGAGATAATGTGGGGCTACCTGCTGATTCTGCCCTTCATGGCCTTCTTCGCCGTCTTTTTCCTCTTCCCTTACGGTATGGTCATCTGGTTGAGTGTCGTCGACTGGGCTCCGCGCGGGACCACCGAGTTTGTGGGCCTGCAGAACTATGCCGACGTCGTCGAGATGGACAGCGCTCAGAAGGCGATGTTCAACTCCTTCTACTACGCGCTGATGGTCGTCCCCATTTCGACTGCTCTCTCCCTCCTTACAGCAGTGCTGATCGTCTCCCTACGCAGTTCCCAATTGCGCGGCTTCTTCCAGGCCGCATTCTACCTCCCTGGCGTTATCTCAGGCTTAGCAGTAGCCATTATCTGGCGCTTTGTTTTTGACTTCCATGTGGGTGTCCTCAACTACGCCCTCTCCCTTGTCAATTTGGAACCGGTCAACTGGCTCGGGAACATATATACCGCACTGCCCTCATTGGCGGGTATGGCCATAGTGTCCAGCAATGGCGTGGCCATTATCATCTTCTGCGCGGCTCTCCTGAGCATCCCTTCCAGCCTGTACGACGCGGCCGCCGTCGACGGCGCCGCCTTCTGGCGCAAGCACTGGTCGATCACGTTGCCGCTCCTCACACCCGCAATGCTGTACGTAATCGTCGTTTCCACCCTCGGCGCCCTTCAGGTATTCGTGCCTATCTATGTACTTACACGAGGCGGGCCCGTTTATAGCACGATTACTGTTGGTTACTACATCTACAACCAGTTGATCTTCTACGCCAACGCCGGCACCGCCGCCGCCGCAGGACTGCTTCTCCTGGTGGCGACCGTCGGCTTTACCGTCTTCCAGTTCCGACGATTTTCCCAGGTTGTGGAATTCTGAGCCGAAGGGCCCCGATATGGCGACCCAGTCCAGGCTGAACAGACAGACGCCTTCACTCATAGAAACGCTTCAATTGCGCCTGCTTCCCGAAGGATCGGCCAGCGCATGGCGCTATGTCGCGCTCCTGATGATCCTCGTGCTTGCCGCCGTCTCCCTCTTCCCGCTCTATTGGGCACTCATTACCAGTTTCAAACATCCTTCAGACGTCGCCACAATTCCCCCTTCATTTGTGTTGACCCGGCCCGTACTAAAGAACTATATCGACCTGATGACTGGCAGCGGCGTTGCCAACTCTCCCGTACTGCGCTGGTTCTGGAACAGCGTTTTCACGGGCGCAGCCTTTACGTTCGGCGTTGTCCTCGTGGCCTCCTTGGCAGGCTATAGTTTCGCCCGCAAGCAGTTTCCCCTTCGCGACAAACTCTTCTGGCTCATTATCAGCACGATGCTTGTTCCGGCTTGGTCGACACTCATCGCCTCCTATGTCCTGACCTTGAAACTCGGCATGCACGATACCTACTGGGCTTTGATTCTGCCCGGGCTCGCTTCTCCTTTCGCCCTTTTCCTTTTCCGCCAGTTCGCAGTGACCCTGCCCGACGAACTGTTCCAGGCCGCCCGCATCGACGGCGCGCACGAGCTGCAGCTCTGGTATACGATCACGCTCCCGCTGTCCAGGCCGGTTCTGGCGACGCTCGCTATCTTCACCTTTACCTACCACTGGAACGACTTCCTTTGGCCGCTGCTGGTCCTCAATAAGCCCAATATTTACACCATGCCCGTGGGCGTATCCATCATCATGTTCCAACTGAAGGGCACTGGCCCCGCCTATGGAATTGGTATGTCTGCCGCAATACTGATGTCCGTCCTACCGATCGTCGCCTTCATAATGATGCAAAAGCAGATGATCCAGGGGATCACCATCGGGTCACTGAAGGGATAAGTCGGCCAGCCTTATCGCAAGGAGCTTTCCATGGATTACAGTCACATTGAGAAACCGGACCTGGGCTATCGCTACGAGTTCAGCATCGATGAATTGGATGCCATGAACGAATGTGTCGAAGCCCACGGCTTTGCCATAATAAAGAACGTCTTGACTGAAGAGTTGGTCGAAGATCTTAGCAAGTCCGTCGTTGAAGTCCTCGACCCGGACGGCACCCTAGGCGAGGGCAACAGCTTTACCCACACCGCCTTCGTCGAACATTCTCCTGCCTCTTGGAAGCTGTTCGACCACGAGCCGTTCATGCGCGTGAACCGCTTTTATTGCGGTGATGGCGGGCTGACCATTCACCGCTCCGCCGCAATTATCCGCAATCCCGGCTCCGATCCACTGGGGTGGCACACGGACTGGCATGGATTTGCGGAGGGTCCTCCGCAAAACGCGGGAGATGTGCTCAATAAGTTTAATTTGCCCTCCGGCCTCTGGTTCTACATCACCGGATCCTTCCCCAAGCACGGCGGGCTCGCCGTCATTGAGAATTCGCACGGTTTAGACTGGGAAGGGCCCGAGGGATTCCAGCTGACCCCAGACAAGCGCTCATTTCACCCAATAGGAACCGAGCCCCACAGTTACGTCGGCTTCGACGTGCCCGGGATGGTACCGCTCTTCGGTGAGCCAACTGATCAGCTTGTCTTCGCCACCCGCACATACCACGCTGCCTTCCCCAATCGCATCGACCGCGTCCGGCTCTCCTGCGGAGTCGGCTTCCGCCCCAAAGAATTCAAGATCGACGCGCCCTGGCCTCTTCCCGATACCGCGAAGTCCTTCATAAAGGCGCTTCCAGAGCGTTATCAGCACTACGTGGAGGAATATACCGGCATTCAAAACGACTGGCGGCCCGACGACGCCGAACCGCAAGCCGACGCCATGATGGGCTAGCGCTGAGCCTTCAGCAGCCACTTGCGACCGGCAGCTGCTTCCCCACAATCGAAGACTACTCTTTCAGGTAGACGGTTGCGTCTTTCAGAGCGGGGCCGCCCTGCCAGTGCAGGATAAACCTGCTTCAGTCGGAGAAGTGAATGGACTACAGCCACATCCAAAAGCCCGATCTGGGCTACCGCTACGAGTTTACCCTCGATGAATCAGACGCCGCGCACCAATGCGTCGAGGCGCACGGCTTTGCCATCATCAAGAATGTACTCTCGAAGGAACTGGCGCAAGCGCTGCAGGAGTCGGTCAAACAGGTACTCGACCCGGAAGACACGTTGGGAAAGGGAAACAGCTTCACCCACTCCCACTTCATCGAACACTCCCCTGCCATGTGGAAGCTGCTCGACAATGAACCCTATATGCGTGCACAGCGCACCTTGTGCCAGTCGGAGGACCTGTCCATCCTCCGCACTGCAGCAATCCTGCGCAATCCCGGTTCCGCGCCGCTCGCATGGCACTCCGACTTCTGCGGCTTCTCCAATGGCCCGCGCACCTTCTCAGGCGACGTCCTGAACCGCGGCCCATGGCCGTCCGGCCTATGGTTCTATATCACTGGCTCCAATCCCGAACATGGTGGCCTGGCACTCATCGAAGACTCTCACTTGGATGACTGGACTGCACCAGATGGTTTCCAATTCACGCCGGATCGGCGCTCCTTTCACAAGAAAGGGACCGAACCGCAAAGATACGTCGGTTTCGACGTGCCCGGGCTGGTGCCTGTCTTCACCGATCCGTGCGACCAGATCGTATTCGCTTCCCGTACCTACCACGCCGCCTTCCCCAATCGCACTGATCGCGTTCGGCTTTCCTGTGCCATCATCTACCGCCCGCGTGACTTCAAAATACAAGCGCCATGGCCCCTCTCCCAAGACGCACAGGCCTTTCTGGAGGCTTTACCACAACGAATGCGACCGTTTGTTGAAGGTTACGTCGGCATCGACGACGACTGGCGTGGCGATGGAGCAATGATGGGATAAGGAGCGTTTAAGTGCCGCCGGGACGCCGTCCCACAATTCGAAACCCTGGGAAGCGTTTCAGAAACAGGCGCCTGAAGCCCTGAGTCGGCCGAGAGTCAAACGCGTCTGGCCCTATACTGAATGGGCCAACACGTCACCACCTCAAGCCTTACCTAAGAAGGAGTTTTGAATGGATTACAGCCACATACAGAAGCCAGATCTGGGTTACCAATATGAGTTCACGCTGGACGATCTGGAATCCGCACAGGATTGCGTGCAGGCCCACGGCTTCGCCATCGTCAAGAATGTGTTGACCGATGAACTCGTGGCCGAACTTCAAGAGTCCGTCAAACAGATAATCGATCCCGACGACTCGCTCGGCGAAGGCAACAGCTTCACCCACACATCCTTCATCGAACACTCCCCTGCCATGTGGAAACTGTTCGACCACGAACCCTTCATGCGCGCGCAACGCGTCTTTTGCCAGGCCGAAGAGCTGACCATCAACCGTACCGCCGCCATCATCCGCAACCCCGGCTCCGACCCCCTCACATGGCACTCCGATTTCTGCGGCTTCACAGATGGCCCGGCCACTTTCTCAGGCGACATCCTGAATCGCGGACCCTGGCCCTCCGGCCTTTGGTTCTACATTACGGGCTCCCATCCCAGGCACGGCGGGCTTGCCGTAGTCGAAGATTCCCACCTCGAAGGTTGGGAAGGGCCCGAAGGCTTCCAACTGACCCCCGACCAGCGTTCCTTCCATCGCATCGGCACCGAGCCCAAAGGCTACGTCGGCTTCGACTTTCCCGGTATGGTGCCCCTCTTCACCGACCCGGGCGACGAAATTGTCTTCGCCTCCCGCACCTACCACTCCGCCTTCCCCAACCGCATCGACCGCGTCCGCCTCTCCTGCGGCATCGGCTTACGCCCCCGCGGATACCCTGTAAACGCGCCCTGGCCGCTTTCAGAGGCCGCAAAGATCTTCCTGAATGACTTCCCGGATCATCTGCAGCCGTTAGTCAAGGATTATGTTGGTATCGACACTGAATGGAGCGGCGAAGACGCCATGATGGGGTAGGAGCTGAATTTCCCGCTTTCGCTCGCCTCTACGTGGGTCTGGAGCGCCCGCGTTTTTCTGCTCTGGTGGCAGGCAGGTTCCTGAAGAAAAGAGGATTCCCAAACAAAGGGCGGCTGCCACTCGGCCCGCCGCCTTGTCATCCCTAGTTACGCTACCGCTTACGCCGAGCCCTTCTCCATCCTCACCGAAGCCACCCGCCTTCCTTCCAATTCAAACTCTTCGCCCGCTCCCGTCCTCCGAAAACCCAGAGACTCGAACCAGGACTGCTTCTCTTCATCCTCGACCGAAACGACAACATAGGATCCACCTTCGCCCCGATCCTGAGACCAGCCCACCGCCGCCTGCGTAAGCTCTTCCCAGACGTCCGCAAAGCGCGCATGCGCGAATGCATCAATCTGAAACGCACCCTCCTCATCTCGACGTGCAGTCGACAACCCGACTACCTTCTTCTTCGCCGTCCTCGCCGCGAACCAGGCGCCGCCGCCCATCTGAATCCGTTCATAGCGCACGTACAGACCCATACACGAATTCTGTGTGGCGTACCGAGTTGAGCACACACTTGTATTCGCGTCCAGCACTTGCCAGTCATGCGGGCAAAGGATCAACGGAATCATTGGAATTCGGTCCGCCGCTGACGCCTCCATCACTGTTGCTTTCTCAACCGAAAAGTAATCAACCAGGAAAGCCTCAGGAGAATTCCCGCTGAGTATATTCGCCATCACATTGGCTCCGGCCAGCTTGCGCCACCCGAGCCGGTGGTAGACCCGCGCCGCCGCCGGGTTGACCGTGCCCAGGAAGAACGCCTCGCCGCCTGCCGCCCGAAAATCCTCCACGGCCCGACCGCACAGTTCTGTCGCAATGCCTTTTCCCCGAAACTGCGGGTCCGTGGCGACTTCGCTGAAACCTGCCAGGCTCGGTACCGTCTTTGACTGCATCGTGAAGCACGTGCTTGCCAGGCGCTCGCCATCCCTTTGCAAATAGAGCGTGCCCCCGTTATAGGCATCTTCAGCGCCCAGGAATACTTCTCGAGCAATGTCTGGCAATACCTCCCCGAAAATAGACGCCCAAAAGGGGAAAAGTTCGTCTATTAACGCCTCTGAAATCGGCACTTCGTATCGCACGCGCCTTTACCCCCTCATGTGCAACTCAACAGAAAAGTCATTGAAGTAACCTGCTTGCAACACGCGCCGCAACTGCCGAGCATCCGAACTGGATTCCGCCATCGGCAGTAGTGGCCCTAAGGGTCAACTATGTTTCCATTCCTTCAGGCTGGTCACTTACCGGAGTCACAGGTCGCTGCCGCGCCGGATCGCGTCCTTACCGAACCGCTTTCGCAGCGCCTTCACCGCTTCGTTCAACTGATCCTCCTTGACCAGTGCCTCAGGGTCCGCCGCCATATCAAAAATGCTCATCTGCTTTACCGCCGGAATCAGTCCGCTGCATCCAACCCCAATCAGCCGGACAGCCGCCCCCTCAGGCCGATTCGACGCCAACAAATCAAGGGCGATACGGTGTATCTCCTCTTCATCGTCCACTGGTTGTGAGGGTGTAGTCTGGCGTGTCAGTGTGGTGAAGTCAGTCCAACGCAACTTCAAATTGACAGTGCGCGCTGCCAGCCCGCCGCGCCGCAGCCGTCCGGCCACCTGTGCTGCCTGCTGGCGCAATACCCGGCGCAGCGTCTCCGTATCAATGACATCCTGCGCGAAAGTCGTTTCCTGGCTTATCGACTTGGCCTCCCGCTCGGTGACGATCGGCCGCTGGTCAATTCCTTGCGCCTGTTGTCGCAGATCCCGTCCCAGCTTGCCGAACCGCTGAGCCAGTTCCTCCGCAGATGCCGCCAGTACATCGCTCACCTTGTGAATGCCTCTCGCAGCCAGTCGCTCCCGCGTCCTGGGACCAACCCCCCACAGCGCGTCCACTGGCAACGGCGCCAAAAACTCAGCCTCGCGGCCTGGCGGAACAACCTGGATCGCCCTGGGATAGTCCCCTGTCCGAACAGCCGCCTTTCCAACATCCGTGGCGATCTTGGCCACCAGCTTGTTCGACGCAACGCCCAGCGAAGAAGGAAGTCCCAGTCTCTCCTTCACCTGCGACTGCACCATCCTCGCCAGTTCTAAAGCGTATTCGGGCCGCTCCGTCACTTCAAGAAACGCTTCATCGATCGACAACTGCTCCACAAGCGGAGTCAAGCGGTGCAGAATCTCCATCACCTGCCCCGAAACCTGACCGTACTCCCGCATATCCGGCGGCAGAATGCGCAGCTCCGGGCACAGCCGCACAGCCTGCGCCACTCCCATCGCCGAGCGGATTCCGAAGCGTCGCGCCGCGTAGGAACAGGAGGAAACTACGCCCCGGCTCTCAGGCCGCCCTCCTACAGCAAAAGGTGTCCCTTTCAACTCCGGATGCCGCAGCTCTTCAACCGCGCAGTAAAAGGCGTCGAGATCGAAATGGAGAATCTTGCGTACCATTCCTGTGCCCTTCGACTACCTCCAACGCCGCCTGAATCTCAATCCGACAGTATTCTAGCACAACCGACCTTGCCCCTATTGGCAGCTTTCGCAGAGGCCGGATATGATGTGCCTGAAGAGTAGGAATTGTACCCACTTCACAAGACCCCTTCTCGGGCCAGCGACGGTTTCCTTCCTGGTCCGTTGCTCCCGTTGCAAAGGTCGTTCACATGAGGGACATGCCGCGCAGTAGTCCTTTCACCCCGAGTTCACCACAGGGCGGGGACAATTCCGGCAATGCACGCGGTACCGCGCTCATCATCAGCCTGTTGATGATTGACAGTCTCCACTATGTGTTCGCCCGCCTCGTCTTTCCCTACATCGAGCCCGCCCTGGGGGCCTTCTACATTATCGCTGTCGCCCTGGTGGAGGTCGGCCTGATTGGCCTCGTAACTCGCAAACTGCGCCTGGCTCCTCTCCGCCGCATGTGGCCCACCTTCCTTGCTATCGGCATGTGCGTAGCCATCAGCACACGACTTAACTATGAGGCAATGGCCTTCATCGACCCTGGCGTCGCCGCGATGGTTGGCAAAATGACTGTTCTCTTCAGCCTCGGCTTCGGCCTTCTCTGGTTGGGTGAACGCTTCACCCTTGTGCAAGGCGTCGGTTCGGCAATTGCCGTTATCGGGCTGGCCGTCATCTCCTTTCAACCGGGTGACTACCTGGGGTTCGGCGCGATGATGATTCTCGTCTCTACCTTCATTTACGCCCTGCACGCCGCCCTCACCAAACGCAACATGGGCGAAGTGGACTTGCTCAACTTCTTCTTTTACCGCCTACTCCTGACCGCGGCCTTTCTGGCGCTCTTCAACATCGCCCGCGGAAACTTCGCGCTTCCCACAGCCCAGGCGTTCCCAATTCTCGTGCTGGTCGGCACGGTCGACGTTGTCGTCAGCCGCTTCCTATACTACTGGACGCTACGCAAACTCGACATGAGCGTCTTCGCTGTCGCTCTAGCCGCCAGCCCTGTCGCTGCCGTACTCTGGTCCCAACTGCTCTTCGACGTCTTTCCTACACCCCAGCAACTGCTCGGTGGAGCCGCCATCCTGTGCGGCGTCGCGGTCGTCACCTCGGCGCCAATCTTGGAACGAAGAATGCGTCGCTCCGCCGCCGATGTCCCCTCCGGCATAACATTCTCTAACGGCAGCCGCCGATCACGACGATAAACTCGCCCAACAGTTTCCTGTCCTGGACCGCCTCCAGCAGAGAACCAACCGTACCCCGTTGCACCCTTTCGTGCAGCTTCGTCAAATCGTTGGCCAGAGCCGCCGGCCGGTCGCCGTACACCTCCAGCGCATCGGTCAGAAAAGCCCCGAGCCTGTGCTGACTCTCGTAGAACACCAGCGTGTGCGGCGAGTCAGCGTCCACCTCCAGAAAGCGCTGCCGCGCCGCCGACTTCCGCGGCGCAAACCCGCGAAAAGTGAAACTGTGCAGGGGCAGCCCCGAGAGCACCAGCGCAGTGACCAGTCCGGTCGGTCCCGGAATCGCGGAGACGGGCAGCCCCTCCTCCATCGCCCTACGCACTGCCGTAAAGCCAGGATCCGAGATGCCAGGCGTTCCCGCGTTCGTCACCACAGCCACCGAGAGCCCGCCTCGCAGCGCGCCGACTATGCGCTCGACCGCCTGTTTTTCATTGTGTTCGTGGTAGGAAAACTGGGGAGTATCGATGCCGTGGCGCTTCAGCAGCCGCCCCGTCTTGCGCGTGTCCTCCGCCGCGATAAAGTCAACAGAGCGCAGCGTTTCCAAGGCCCGCAGCGAAATGTCACCGAGGTTGCCTATGGGCGTGGCCACCAGATAGAGCATGTCATCCTGTCAACCGCGCTGTCGGCCTCTCCGGCAGACGACCTCTCTCAACATCGGCCGCCTGGCGATCGCAATACCCGTGAGCCCCGAGGCAGGAAATCAACTTCATCTCTGTTCCCCGGCCGCAAACTCCTCTATCGCGGAAAACAGGCGCTCAAGGTCGGAAGGCCATACTTCTCCCATATGGCCGATTCGGAAAGCCTTCCCCTTATAGGGACCGTACCCGTTCGCGACCTGCATCTCCTGCCGCCCCAGGAAGCCATTTAGTCCGCTGATATCCAAGTTCCTGCTATTCTTCACTGTCGTCACAGTATCCGACTCATAGCCCGACTCAGCCATCAGGCCAAATCCGTGGTCGACCGCCCAGGCCCGGCTCATTTGCCCGCAGTGGGCGTGGCGGGCGTAGCGGGCTTCTAATCCTTCGTCGAAGATACGGTCCAACTGCACACTGAGCGCCCGCAAAAGCGATATCGCCGGGGTGGCTGGTGTCGTATTCCGCTGGCGGTACTTTTCGAGTTGCAGAAAATCGAAATACCAGCCGCGATCGGAAAGAGTCGCCGCACGTTCCATCAGGCGGTCGCTGACCGCGGCGAAGGCCAGTCCGGGCGGCACGGCCAAAGCCTTTTGAGACGAAGTGAGCAAGAGATCCAGACCCCATGCGTCAAAGGGTAGCTTGACCCCACTAAATGACGACACAGCGTCGACCAGGATCAATGTGTCCGTGCTGAGTCGGTGTACCGTCTCTGCGATTTCCTCCACCGGGCTGACAACTCCAGTGCTCGTTTCATTGTGAACAACCGTGATCGCGTCCACAGGGCCGCTGGCGAGGGCCGATTCCAGAGCTTCCTCTACCTGGGCTGGCTTGACCGCAGTGCACCACGGCACTTCCACCGCGATCGCCTCTTTATTGCAACCGACCGAGACATCATGCCATCGCTGGCTGAATGCCCCGTTTACGAAGTTGATCACCCGCCCGCCGACGCCATTGCGGATAGCCGCCTCCTGCAGGCCGGAACCGGAAGCCGCGACCGTAAAGACCCTCGCCTCCGTATGGTACAGCGCCTGCAGCTGCTCACTGCACTTGCCAAAGAGCGACTCCAGTTCGTCGCTGCGGTGGCCGATCATCGGCACGTCCTGTGCAGCCAGCGCTGCCGGATGTACATCCGTCGGACCAGGCACAAAAAGCCTTTGCGGCGGTTTGTCCGCAGGGGTCACAAATTCGGCCCCATTCAACTCTTCTTTCGACAGGCTGTCAATTGAATCTGAACTTTGTACTGTCGCTGTCATCTGTTTCAGTCTCCACGTAGACACTGTTTGAGTCAGTCTGAGAAGAAATGAGAGGCCCGAAGTAAGCCGGTCGCGTGCGTCCGCTTGCCGAACGGACAATAGTCAGGTTGACCCTAAGCCCCTGCCGGCTCCACGCAGTCCGGCTCGTCGTTGCGGGGGTTGTTGACCATCTTGTTGACCGCCACGGCCCGGCTATCCCAAAAACCTCGCCCGACTCAAGTCCGATGAGATAGGGTTGCTTGCCGTCGCTCTCCTTCTTCCACTCATAGAATCCGTCGGCCGGCACGATGCAGCGCCGGTACTTGTAAGCCGCCCGAAATGAAGGCTATTCCGCCGCAGTCTCCGAACGGGCGTTTATCATCCGGCTGCCGATCTTTGGGATCCTTTGCCCAGAACGGTATCAGCCCCCAATTCAGGTGGGTGGCCTCCCGCAATCCGCCATGGAGGTTCGTCCGCACTGCCAGCACAGGCTGCGTCGGGGCGATATTGTATCTCGGCCCCGCCTGAGGCGCCTCATCCAATTCAAACAACATCTGCAGATTCAGAGGCGACGCCCGCAGCACAAATCGACCGCACATCTTTGCCTCCCATGCCCATTCAGGCGCACAAATTTCTTGCCAAAATATTCGTCGATCTTAGCCACTGCCTCTCCCTTTGTCAACTAAGGCCCTTCATAAGGGTGTATCCCGGATTCGCGGTGGTAACAGTCCGGCGGGGAATCTGCGCCAACGGCGGGCGAAGTTGGTAGCAGACACTTGGACTGAAGGATGGCGCACGGGGATGTACGAAGCGCGAACAAATCTGTCGTCTGATATTTCCGACTAATGCAGGTCTAGGCAAGTTTTTTCGGAGGACCCCAGATCGTCATGTGGTTGGCTGAGGGGGGTCTGTCAGCCATGCCGGGGCAGCGGCGGGGAGGCGCAGAACGGTCGGCTCAGGTGTTGCATTTGCAGCGTAGGTGTTGCATGCCTGTTTCTTAGCTCCTGTCCAGAGAGAGATGGGGAAAAGCAGCGAAAAAAATGCAACAATGGGGATGCGCCCCCCTACAGTCGCCCCCGGTCCTTCAAAATTTATCCCTTACTTCTCGGCGCCGGCCTCCGACAACTGCAGTTCCAACTGCCTCTTCCGTTTGACGGTTCTCCATCCACCGGGTAGCATAACAGGCAGTGTGCCACAGACAGACTGCCGTTAAAGAACTTACTGGCCATGCGACTTGCCGTCCTCGCTGACATCCACGGAAACCTGGCCGCGCTGCAGGCCGTTCAAACCGAGTTGGAAAGGCTTCAGCCCGACTTCGTCGTTCTAGACGGCGATCTGATCAACCCAATGCCGTTCAGCAACAGCGTTGTGGACATCGTGCGCGACGCCGGCTGGGCGGTCGTACGCGGCAATCATGAATTCTACCTCCTCGACTACGGTACCGATCGCGCCCCCCAAGGCGCCCAAGACTCGGAACGCTGGGGCATTCTCCACTGGCTCGTGAAACGCATCGGGACCGAGCAGGCCCATTATCTGGCCGCGCTACCAGATGAAATCAGACTGCAGTTTCTCGGCGCTCAACCAATCCGCGTTGCGCACGGAGTACCGGGCCGCAACCGGGTCGGGTTCTACCAGAATATGCCTGGCGGGAAAATCATCCCCGCCATCGAATCCATCGAGGAACGCAACGTCATATCTGCCCATACCCATGTTCAGGTCGACCGTCACCTGTACAAGAATGATTCAACGGACCCGTTTACCGACCCTCACGAGAGCGAGTCCGTCTTCAAGGACGGCAGCTCTTTTCACCAGGCCGGGCCCAAAGCCGTCAGCCCATCCCTGCGTCCGGACTCCGCCCGCGACCATTGTCACCACTGGCACCTGATGAATCCCGGCAGCATCGGGCTCCCCCTCAATGGCGACCCAGCCGCCCAGTTCGCCCTCATGGAATCAGTGACGGAAAACGACGAGCCCGGCGGCTGGAAAGTTCAGCACTTCCGTGTTCCTTACGACCGCTGCCCCGTGCTTGAAGCCTTTTCCAGCGAAGGGCTGCTTGAGGCCGGCGGAGCAATCGCCAGGCTGTTCTACTGGGAACTGGTCACTGCCGAACCCGAGATCATCAATTTCTTCCGTTGGTGTTTGACCAACAACCATGACCCCGATGCGGAAGACATCCGGCACTCCTTCGCCGCCTACAGCGAAGCCACCGGGCGGGCACAATACGTTGACCAACGTGACCCCTTGAAGGCGGCCCGGCCTTTATGAAACGACCTACCCGTCTCGCGTTTTTGGGCGACATCCACGGCAACCTGCCAGCCCTGGAATCCGTCCTGGCTGATATTGACAAAGAGAGTCCCGATGCAGTCTTCCTGTTAGGCGATCTTATCAACCGCTGCCCTTGGACCTTAGAAGTGATCGACCTGCTGAGCCAGCGAAAGTGGCTTTCCGTTCAGGGCAATCATGACCTGGTTCTAGCGCAGCTGAATACGTCTGAGGGTTCTCCGCTTTTCGACAACACAAAGCGTTTTCCCAACGTCCACTGGACCTGGCAACAGTTGCGTCCTCTGGACCTCAGTTACCTACGCAACCTCCCACACGACCTGCTCATTGAGATCGAAGAGGCGCCGCCTCTGCGACTTTTCCACGGCCTCCCCGACAACCCATTTGCGGGTATCGTTCCCAACGCAGATGAAGGAACCGTCGCCAGCCAGGTTGCCTTCTACGACGAGCCCATCCTCATCTGCGGTCACACGCACCAGCCCATGGACCGCACAATCACGGTGGCTCATTCCCCGGCGCAATCCCTCGCCCCTAAAATGGGTCAGCAGCGAATACTGAATCCGGGCAGCGTCGGCATGCCCTATAACGGCGATCCCCGTGCTCACTATCTGCTCCTGGACCTCGTAAAGAAAAACGGCCACCTGGACTGGCAGCCCCAGTTTCGGAGGTTGGCGTATGATTTCGAACGAGTGGCCCGCACTTTTCATTCCAGCGGCCTCGTGGAGTCCAGCGGGGCCATCGCCAAACTCAATCTGCGAACAATAAAGGACGGTCAGCCCTGGGCCAGCGACTACCAGCAGTGGGTCCGCAATCAGCCCCACGAACTGCGCAGCGATCCCGAAGCTGCCGTTGACCTCTACCTGCAGACCCACGGCCCTAGTCAGTGGGCATTCGGCGGCTGATAGAACTGTTCTGCCCGGAGGTCCTGGAGTGAGGAGACAGACCCATACCAAAGCCCCGGCAAAAGGGAAAGTACAAGTTTCCAGTCAAACAGATGAGAAGAGAGAGAATGTCACCAAATCTAGCAGCAGTCAGGAATGAGTTACCAGCCGTTCAGGCCTCAGTCTACTTGAACACCGGTAGCTATGGCCCCCTCAGTCGCGCCGCGGCATCCGCTATCGAGGGTGAAAACAGACAGCAGTTGACCGCCGGCCGCCTCACCAGCATGGGTGAGACGCGTCAGTCGGTTTCGGCATCTCTAAGAGGCGGATTCGCCCGTATTCTAGGGTGCGACTCGGACGAAGTCGCGCTGACACATCACACCACCGACGGCATGAACATCGCGACCTGGGGCATTCAGTACCGGCCGGGCGACGAAATTGTCACCAACTCCTGGGAGCACCCTGGCGGGCTCCTGCCAGTCTTTGCATCGGCCCGGCGCTTCAACCTCAAAGTGCGCGTCGTGACTCTCGACAAGGACGAAGACGAAGAAACACTCCTGGCCAAGTTCGAACGGGTCATCAACCCTCGCACAAGACTCCTTTCCGTCGCCCATGTTTCCTGGAAAACAGGGACCGTACTGCCCATCGACCGCCTGGCCGATCTGGTTCATAATCACGGTGGACTGATCGCCGTCGATGGGGCCCAATCCGGAGGCGCAATCCGCCTGGATATGCGTTCGTCAAAGGTCGACTTCTATTCGATTCCAGGCCAGAAGTGGCTGTGCGGGCCCGAAGGCATCGGCGCACTCTATGTAAATAGGGAGCGACTAGGTGATCTACTTCAGACCTACGTCGGCTTTCCCAGTCTGCGCGACGGCGGCGCATACGACGAAACTGGGATTTTTCTGCCGCCTGACGGGGCCAGTCGCTACGAGGTTGGCACCACTTACCGCCCTGCCATGGCCGGCATGTGGAACGGCATCCAGTGGCTGGAGGAGCTCGGCCTGGATTGGATGTACGAGCGCACACAGGAGATGACCCGGTGCACACGTGCGGCTCTGTCATCCATCCCTTCCGTCCATCTGGTCCATACCCCTACGCATGCGGGTCTGACCAGCTTCACCATCGAAGGCATTTCCCCTTCAACTGCGGTTGAACGCCTCGCCCAAGAGAACATTCTCATCCGCTCAGTCCCCGATCCTGATCTGGTCAGGGTTTCCTCCCACTTCTTCAACGACGAGACTGACATAGACAAGCTGCGGGAGGGCATCGAAGGACTGTAGGGGAAGGACGCTTGACGACTTTCGGTGACTCTGCTTACGCCAACCCGGTCAACGGCGCCTTCAGAGCAGCAAGTCTGCCGCCGCCAGTTGATCTCGCAGATGGGCGCGGGCGCGGCTCAAACGGGACTTGACCGTGCCTCGCGGCAACTGCAGATAGGCCGCGGCCTCCCCATAATCGTAACCCTGGACATCCACCAGGACAACCACATCGCGATACCAGGAAGGGAGCCCTTCGATCACCCGGCTGAGTAACGCGATCTGCTCCTGCCTGACCGCGTATCGCTCCGGGTTCAGCATCTCACCGCTCGCCGGGGCCTCAAAATCCGACTCTTCTATCATCTGTTCGAGACTAAGAGCGCGCTGGCGTTTCTGGCTGCGCAGGTGGTCGTAGCATGTGTTCGACACAATTCGAAGTAGCCATGCTCGGAAATTGCCGTCCTGGAAACGAGGCATGGCCCGGTGTACCTTGATCAAAGCCTCCTGGACCGCATCCGCGGCGGCCTCCTCAGTCTGCAAAATGCTGCGCGCCAGACGGGCGGCACATGCCCAGTGCGCCTCGACCAGTCCCTGGAAGGCCTGTCCGTCTCCGGCCCGGGCCGCCGGGATGAGACTACCCGGCCATCCTCGACCGTCTCTTGCGCTAGTGGCAACCGCACCTCTGCCGGACTCCAATTCTGGACTAGCGCCGTATTCCCTTCCCCTGCGTAGCGCGCTCCGACCTGATTCCCCAAGGGCAAACTCGCTGTGAAACAGTGACATGTGCATATCCTTTCGCAATTCCAACCTGCCGATTGACATGCCGGCCCTTCTCTCTGGTGACCCGGAGTCTGCCAGAACGGCCCGGCTTGTCCGTGACCAAGTGGCTTTGAATCAAGGATACGCCCGAACTGCCGCCTGCATCCTGAACCTTCTGCAACGCAACTCGGACCGTTTACTTACGATCGCTGGATTTGGCCGGACAGGCCGCAGCCAGTAGCCCGCAGGCAAGATCCTACAGATTAAAGTTTGTTCAATTAGGAATGGAGGAGAAACGGGGGAGGGAGCCTCAGTGCGCTGAGGTCTTGTGGTTGCCTGCTGCCTTTTCCTTCGTCGCTCCAGAGCATGGCAAGTTGCAACCGGGAAATAAACTGGTCGCCGCGGAACTAGCCATCTGTCAACTGATACCCAAATCCCCGCACCGTGACGATGAATCGAGAGTTCGAGTCTCCCGGAACTGCCGCGGCCGGCTCGATTCGGTTTCGAACTCTGCTGACCATTCGGTCGATGCTGGCGTCATATACGTTACCGTCCACCTCGGACCAGATGTGGGTCGCCAGTTCATCTTTACTAACCACCCGCCCGCGATTCTGGTAAAGGTACCAGAGTAAATCGAACTGTTTAACGCTAAGCGGAGGCATGAGCACCTTGCCGTCTATGTAAACCTGACGTGTAGCCGAGTCAACTCGAATGCCTTCCTCCGGGAGGGCTTCGAGAAATGCCGCAGTAATTGTGGCCGATGGGTCGTGAAATCGGAACCGGGTCGAGGCAAACTGAAGTTCGTCGCCGTCCTCAAGCCAGGCGGTCGCTCCTGGCGACAGACGGCTGCCATTGACAAAGACACCGTTCTTGCTTTCCAGGTCATGTAGCCGAAATGCGTCATCGATATAGTGCAGCTCGGCGTGTTGCCGGCTGGCAAATCCATCGTTCACGACGACCGTGGCTTCGGCGGAACGCCCGATCAACATCTGCTCCTCGGACAGTTCGTATTCCGTCCCAGTATCCGGACCGCTGAGACAGACCAGTCTCGCATTCTGACTTGCTGGCATCAGAGCTCCATTCGTAACCTAAGAAAAAACTGCTGGTAAGACTGGATTCAATCCAGGCGCGCGCAGGCACAAGAGAGAGATTCCGTGACTGACGATTCAATTTGCTCTCTCTGCTCTCTCTGCTCTCAATGGTCCAGGCGAAACAGCTTTAAGGAGCTGGTCCCTGATGTAGTTCGGACAGTTACTGACTGAACGCCCCAATGAGTCCACGCTTTTGGCTTCTTGTTTCCCTAATCAAGTTTCTCTGGTATTATAGTGCGCGAATGGTAGTTTATCAACCTTCGCGCCCCTGAGGGGCCGCGTCACTGCGGACGCGCCGGACTTGGTGGGACTCTGGTCTTCAGAGCACTGCCTTAGGGCCGCGAAGCCGCAACTGAACACTTAAACCTCGAGCCAAGACACCCACAGCCGCGGAGCCAGGCCTTTCTGCACCGACGCTGGTGCACGGCGTGAGCACTGTTCGGATCGATATCGCGCCTGAGTCTGCCGATCTATCATGCTACCGGATCAGAAGGGACCTGCTGGTACTGCCCTCAGGTCTGAGAATCGAGAAGAAGCCGTCACGAGCGAGAACCGCTCCGCACAGCCTGCTGAATCAGGCACGGATCTCCCTCAAGCTCGCGGTGGCGCTCTGACCGGCCGTCAGATCGGCAGATACCTGGTTGGCGATCGCTTGGGGAGCGGCGGCACGGCGAGCGTTTACCGGGCCTACGACCAGATCCAGGAACGTACAGTTGCCCTCAAAATCCTCTCCCATGGCGCCGACGACGCGGCGCGCAGCCGCTTTCAGCTGGAGGCCCGCACGGTCGCCAGCCTGAGGCACCCACACATCGTTCAGACCTTGCAAGTTGGCAATGCAGCGGGCGACGGCACCGCCTATATCGCTATGGAACTGGTCGACGGCGACAGTCTGGACCAGCATCTAAAGCGCCGCGGACGGCTGAGCGTTGCAGAGTGCTGCAACCTCCTGGCTCCAATCGCCCGAGCTCTCGACTACGCACACCAGCAGGAAATCATCCACCGGGATGTAAAGCCCAGCAACATTCTTCTGCGACCCTTCGACCCTGGCGCCTTCGGCAGCGCTGCTGCCGGTTCTCATTCCGTTTCAGCGGTTTACGAAGCGGAACAAATCCTGATTGGCGCGCCTTCAAGTGGAGAGTTTCCAGTTGGTCATGCCGCCGTAGATTTGCCTGTCGCCCCGCTTCTGTCGGATTTCGGCATCGCGAGGGCCCTCGACATGCCGGAGTTGACCAACGAGGGGCGCACGATCGGAACGCCCGCCTATATGGCCCCGGAACAGTGTGCCAGCAGTCGCGAAGTGACCGGGCGCGCCGACATCTACGCACTGGGGGCTGTCCTGTACCGTTGCCTGGTCGGCCGGCCGCCTTTCACTGGCTCGACAACACAGATCCTCCACGCCCACGTTTACGCGTCTCTTGCCTTGCCCGACGATCTGCTTGCTGTACTTCCACCCGAGCTTGTCGAAGTGATGCGCCGGTGCCTCGCGAAAAACCCGGAAGAGCGCTACGCCGTCGCCCGCGAATTGGCCGACGACCTTACCGCAATTGCCGGACGCATCTCATCGCAGGAGAGCGCCCTCGCGGAGCAGACGTCAACACTTACCCTTGTTTCGCTGCCTTCAGTCGGCTTGCCCCCTTCGTCCTCGCATACAACAGAAACAGTTATTGTAACCGGCGCGGAGAGCCGACTGGAAGGGGCTTTGTCGCGGGACATCCCCCTGCAACGGTCTGGCGAACAGGGCACCCAATCTGTCCCGGCTCGTAGTTCCACACGTTCGCGGCTACTTCCGCTATTGACTGTCCTGACCGTCATACTAATTCTCGGTTTGCTGGCGGCAGGCATCTTTGTCAGCAACATGCTGCGGGAAAGAGCACCTTCGCAAGTCGCACAGAATCCGGACAGTACTGACACACAAGCCCCCTCCTTGGCTGCTCCCGAACAGTTGCCAAATGCAGCAGAATCAGAAGATGGGCAAGTGTCAGCAGACAGTGCCGCTTCCCCGCCACCGGTCGCAGCAGTGAAGAATGGCGCCGGAATCTGCCAGTATCAGATCGCAGCTGAGTTTGAAAGTTATCTCGGCGTAAATAGTTCGGTCGCCCAGGAGCTCGGTTGCCCGAAGGGCGTACCGGTCCTCCTGTCGTTCGAGACCCAGTTCTTCCAGACTGGCATGGCCCTTGGCCGCCTGGACAAGCCCATCGTCTACCTGCACTATTTCAGCAACGATGAGTGGGAACAGCGGGAACACGCCTGGCGCCCGGGTATGCAGGAGGCAGTCGACTCCCCAGACCTTCTATCACCAGCGGAAGAGCTTTTTCAACCGGTACGCGGCATAGGGCAGATCTGGGCCGAAAACCTGTTTGTAAGACAGGCGTTGGGCTGGGCTTCCGCGCAGCCGGTAGAGGCTAACGGCATACTACAATCGTTTGAAGGAGGGTTGCTGATATACAATAGTGACTTACAAGACACAATTAGTTTTCTGAAGTCGCAGTTGCGGCTCTAACTATCCAAAATGGAGGACTACGATGCAAAACTCGACAGTTGAACGAGCCAGATGGTTGGGCCGACACATCCAGCGGTTGAGCCGATTCTCCTCGGCGCAATCATCCTACATGGTCGTTCTAATCGTTCTGGTGGCAGCCTTGGCGCTTGCCGGCTGTAACAGGAGACAGCAGGCCGAACCTACCGCTACGGCTGTCCCGCCCACGGATACCCCCGTGCCGCCCACCGATACCCCGGTGCCGCCGACAGACACACCCACGCCGGTCCCACCGACCGACACACCTGAGCCGGAGCCGACCGACACGCCTGAGCCGGAGCCGACTGACACACCTGAACCGACGGCGACACCCGCGCCCGAACCAAAAGTGAGCATTCCCAGCGGCTGGGCCGCAGTCAAGAACGATCGACTGGGATACTCCTTCGCCGTCCCGCGCGGCTGGTCCGTCTTTGACCTTCAGAGCGGTCAGCTGAGCCAGATCATGCGGTTCGTGAGCCCCGAGGCTGCCAAGCAGGTGGATGATGCCCTGACAGGCCCCGGCGGCGAGAACGCCGGCCACCTCGGAGTACAACTGGCAATCTTCTCCAGGCCGCCTATCGCCGCGATGGCCGGCGTCGGCATCTTCCCGAACCTTGACGACGACATCTCGTCCGAGAAATTGGTCGAATGGTTGGAGAAACAGTTGGAGAGTCTGCCCTTGCCGGTGCCCGTGGAAGTGAAGAGCCTGGAGGCAGGCACGACCAACAACCTGCCCTCGATTAGCGGCGTTGCAACCGCCGATCTGGCAAGTCAGGGTCTGTTCAAAGCCCACATCGTGATTACCGCATTGCGGGCAAACGACACGGCCTACATCCTGGTCGTTGCCGTTCCCGAGAATCAGGTCCAGAATCGGGCAAACGAAATCAAAGCGATTGTCGGTACCTTCCGACCCGAATAGCCTCAACTGAGAGGCCCCAGACCAAGGAGAGAGAAGCAAGGGGGTTCGGTTGCAATCTGCACCGGCCCCCAGCTTTTCTCTTCTCGTTTTCGTCCATCCGTGAATGAGTTGCAGGTTCTCCAAGCCCTGCCTGGAAGTGAAATGGTGCCTTCTAAGCGCGACGCAGCGCCAGATCTGATCTACATTGTCGGTATGATGTCGAGCGACTTTAGAGCAGAGGTAGTTCGGCGCGCTCTGGTGTGGAGGAAGAAAGCCAGAGGAGATCTGAGGAATTCCTTTCATTCTGTCCTGCGCGATAACGTGAAAATCGACGGATTCCGAGATGCCCTTAAGGCGGACAACCAGCTTCTCCTTGTTGAAACACTTCGTCTCCTGCCCTTCTCATCAGAGCTCATTGGCCCCGTATTGCAAATCTGGATCGATTCCCATTCTGAACTCCAGGAAAAGGTATACGGACACCTGTCCGATCTGAATTTGCCAACCAACGGTCTCGACTTTTCCCAGAATCGCTTCGCTGGCAGTTGGAATTTCGATACCTGGCAGCAGGAAAAGGAAGATTTCTTTGCTTCGCATAATCAATTCAGTGAAGACGAAGTCGCTCTCATGCTATTGTGTGTGTCGGGGAACATGCCAGACAATGGTGAAAGTAGCGAGGACGATTTGACGGAGTCTCAAAGTGAAGCGTTTTTCCCCAAGTGGCTTGAGGAATTGCGGGAACTGCCGGCAGACGCGCCGCAATGGCAACAAGCGAATGATTTTCTGGCATCCGCCACCGAAATCATTCAATACAAAACCAGAGTAAGAAGCTATACTCTGAAATATAATGAAATTCTCGCTGAGATGAAGCAAGAGATGGGGCGTGAACTGGCATTCTTTCAGTTTGAACCGGACGCCTGGCCAATGGAAAGGCTGTCCGACCGGCTGCCAGGCAATGAACTGGCAGCTCCCGAGGTAATGGCGGAGCTTCTTCGCCAAACAGAGTCGTTGAAGGTCTTGCTGACCGACTACCAGCCGCTTTACGACATTGCTCCAACAATCGAAGAGGAGGCTGCGCTTTTGCCGCAGCGCGCAGAACTTCAGAAACAGATTCTCGGCTGCCTTTATCGAATCTATAAACTGTTTTCAAACTCCGACGAAATGGACGAAGACCTGGCAGCGTTAGCCAAGAGGGAGGCCTCCCCAGTTCCCGAGTCGACCATCCCTCCTTGCGAAGAGCAGGATGGATCTGCACCGGTAGATAGTGCCCAGCCGGACGCCCAATCACTTTCAGCTGAGGTCCCGAAGAGCCCCCCTATTTCAA
Organism: Caldilineaceae bacterium; assembly: GCA_965208965.1. Lineage (GTDB taxonomy): Bacteria > Chloroflexota > Anaerolineae > Caldilineales > Caldilineaceae > Bin5. The sequence goes on along the minus strand of OZ242384.1, from coordinate 4,829,969 downwards.
CGGTCACCCCTTCCTCTGAAGAGTTGATTTCGGATCCATCAGCGGTGGAGGACTTCGATTCGGATTCAACGCAACCTTCGCTACATGCGCGCAGCGAAAAAACTATTCATAAACACGGTGTTGAATCTCCCTATGTTACGGCTCCTGACAACACCTCACTGGAATCAGAGAACAGTTCTCTGAGACTAGAGGTTCGAGAGCTTCAGGGCGAATTGAAGACTACGCAGGGGGTTGTCAAGCTCTGGCGGGTCGCTTACGAAGAAACGCGCAGGCAAGTAGCGCCAACCGAAGAACCGCCCAGTGTCGATGAACTCCTGCCGATTGAGAACGTGAGAACTGCCGTTGCGCTAGCCAGGGAGAAGTACGCCGACGAGCTGCTCTTTCAGCCCAACTCCAAATCTGAGATCGAAGAAAACCCATTCAAAAAGCCCGCCAAAGTAATGGCCGCGCTCGAATGGCTTGCTACGACCTACTACCGTTCCAAGTTGGGAGAAGTGAGCGTACCTGACCTTAACTGGTCAATTAAGAAGGCTTGTGGCTGGCGCTATACGGGGAATCAAAACGAGAACACAATGAAACAGTACAAGCCCTGGTATACGACCAGTCTGGAGGGAAAGATATACTGGTTGAAGACGCACGTCGGCACAGGCAGCAACAAGGACTCTCGTTACACGATTCGGATTGCTTTCGACTGGGACAGTATTCGAAAAGTCGTCGTTATCGGTTACATTGGTCAGCATCAACAGACAAGCGCAACCTGAGCATGGATTGGTAGCCACAACACACCGAATTTCCAGAAACGCGTTTAATTCGCAATAAGAAAGGTAACTGTCTTGACTGAAAAAGCAATTGACCTGCGCTCCGATACCGTGACCCTGCCCACCGATGAAATGCGAAAAGCGATGGCCTCGGCTCCGGTCGGCGATGACGTCTACGGCGAAGACCCGACCGTAAATCGTCTGGAGGCAATGACCGCGGACTTGCTGCAAAAGGAAGCCGCCGTATTCGTGTCCAGCGGCACCATGGGCAATCTCGCCTCCCTACTCAGCCACTGCGGTCGCGGCGACGAAATGATCCTGGGAGATCAAGCGCACATCTTCCTCGCAGAGCAGGGTGGCTCCGCAGGTCTGGGCGGCGTTCATCCCCGCCCGCTTCCCACTGCACCTGACGGGACTCTGGACCTGGAGCAGGTAGAGTCGTCGATTCGCGTCGATGACGAGCACTACCCGAGGACGCGTCTCTTGGCGATTGAGAACACGCACAACCGCACCGGCGGACGCTGCCTGCCCGTAGAGTATATGGACGCGGCCGGCGATTTGGCGCACAGCCGGGGTCTGAAGCTACACGTGGACGGGGCCCGTCTCTGGAACGCCGCCGTCGCCCTCAACGTCTCCCCCGCCCGTCTTCTGCAGGAAGCGGACAGCGCAAGCCTGTGCCTTAGCAAGGGTCTCGGCGCCCCGGTCGGTTCGGTCATCGTAGGCGATACCGACTTTATCAAACGGGCGCGGCGCATGCGTAAAATCCTTGGCGGTGGAACTCGCCAGGCGGGAATCATCGCCGCCGCCGGCATCGTCGCCATCACTGAAAACGTAGAAAGGCTTGCTGACGATCATGTGAACGCACGCAAGCTGGCCGACGGCCTGGCAAAACTGGAAGGAATCGCCATCGATCCGGAGTTGGTAGAAACCGATATCGTGATATTCGAGCTTTGCCGCGACGATATGACACCGAAACAGCTTTCCTCTGGGCTGAGAGAGCATGGTGTACTCTTGAATCCCATAGATAGCAGCCACCTTCGAGCGGTTACCAATCTGGGCGTTTCTTCTGACGATATCGACCGGACCCTCAACGCCTTTGCCCGCGTACTTGAGTCAAACGCCGGGGCCAATGGCGGTGACGTACGAGTATACGGATAGGCGTGGTGGGGGATGCGTTCACTGCCGTTGCGTTCCATCTGGCAAATCGTCAGTGAAATCAATCTCGCCGAGATTCAGCGCGAGATCGATGCACCTGTACACCTGCTGATCGCAGCCGACGATGAACCGAACGCCGAGAAAGCGGCCCTCGGCCTCAGTTCCTATGGCGCCGATTTCGTCCATCCCTGGATCACAGTCACCGACAGCAGTGGTTCCGGGCTCCTCTCGCAAAGCACTGAAATCGCGCCGCAATCGCCTTCCTCCCAGTCCTTCGCCTCGCAGCCGTCTCGGTCATCCCCGGACTGCGCCCTGCTCGTAACAACGCAGCCCGAGCTCAGCACTGACCTGCTTTCTCTCCAACAAGCACTGAACGCTCAGTCGATTCCCTCCCTGGTCGTTGTGGTCGGGTCCGAAGCGAAACGTCCTGACAGCGCCATCGTTCGGCGTGGAGAACATGCGCGCGTCGCCATCCCGGACTGGTCCGCCCAGGCTGTTGCCAAGGTGGCGAGTAACCTGGTACAGACCGTCCCGGCCCCCCTCCGACTGGCCCTGGCCCGCCGCCTGCCCCCTCTGCGGTCGTCTGCCTTGAACATGTTAATCCAGGAGACCTCCCAGGTAAACGCCAGTTACTCATTTACGACGGGCCTCGGCGAAGCTGTGCCAGGGCTGAACTTCGTACTCGGCGCAGGAGACGCAATCGTTCTCACCAAGAATCAGCTGATGATGGCATACAAGATCGCTCTGATCTCCGGCAAGTCCGGTTCGCCCCAGCAGCTATTGGGCGAGATCGTCGGCGTTCTCGGGGGCGGCTTTCTGTTTCGCCAGCTCGCCCGCCAAATGAGCGGGCTTATCCCGGTCTGGGGTATTGTACCGAAAGTCGCCGTCTCCTACGCCGGCACATGGGCGATCGGCAGGGCGGTCCTTGTGTGGGCCACGGAAGGACAAAAAATCACGCCGGAACTCATGACGGGCCACTACCGCGAAGCGCTCGACCACGGCCGGCAGGCCGCCCAGCGCATCGTCGACAACGCTCGCCGCCCTCGCTCGTCCTCCAAGGGCAAAGGGCTGCCCGCCCGCAAGCAGGCTGTCTCCTCCCGACTCTTGCGAACCGTGGGCAAACGGATTCCTCGCCTGCCCCCGCGCAAAGGCTGAAGCAGCTGCGAATCCCGTCTTCGGCCGCCCCTTTTTCTAGCCAATTCAAACCACTTTCATTTGACAGCCGACCGCGGCCGTGGTATTATTTTGTCCACATGTCATGGTTTCCTGATGGGGGCGTGGTGTAGCGGTTAGCATGTCGGCCTGTCAAGCCGGAGGTCGCGGGTTCAAATCCCGTCGCTCCCGCCTCTGCGGTAAAGATGTCAAACCATAGGGAAACCGGGAGAGTGGTGGAACGGTGACAGCATCGGCGATACGAGTTCGATGACACCGGCCCAATATCCGTAGCTCCTGAAGAAAGACATGAAAAACAGGTCAACCCGTCTACGGGTTGACCTGTTTGCATTTCAACTCAGCTTCGCCGGCCTCCTACCCTTCCAAACTGTCCATTTCGGGAGCGCCCATGATGTTGTATCCGCCGTCCACATAGACGACCTCCCCGGTAACCTTCTGCGCCCAGTCACCCAGCAGGAAACGGGCCGCATTTCCTACGTCAGCCTGGGTTACATTTCCCATCGGCGCAACCGAGCCAACGTAGCCAAGGCTCTTCCTAAAGCCGCTTACACCTGCAGAAGCAAGCGTCTTTATGGGTCCGGCGCTGATGGCGTTGACCCGCACCTGTTCCTTACCCAGGTCCCAGGCAAGATAACGAATCGTCGCCTCCAGGGCAGCCTTTGCCACGCCCATAACGTTGTAGTTGGGCGTCACTTTCTCGGCGCCGTAGTAGGTCATAGCCAGCATACTGCCGCCTTGCGGCATCAACGGAATCGCGCGCTTGGCCAGGGCCACCAGGCTGTAGCAACTTACATCCATGGCGACGCGGAACCCTTCACGGCTCGTGTCGACGAAGCGGCCGCCCAAATCCTCTCGGGGCGCGAATGCAATTGAGTGGACCAGAAAGTCGAGGCCGCCATAGTGGTCCCCGACCTTCCTGAACAGTTCGTCTATGGCCGCGTCATTGGTGACATCGCACTCCTCGATGAAGCTGCTTCCAACACTTTCGGCCAAAGGCGTAACACGCTTTTGCAAAAAGTCGCCGGCGTAGCTGAATCCCAGCTCGGCCCCTTCTTCCGCCAGAGCCTGTGCGATCCCCCAAGCGATTGAGTTCTTGTTCGCGACACCAAAAATGAGGCCGCGTTTCCCGTCGAAAGTCCCCATCACTATCTCCTTACCTTGATTCTTAACTGAGGATCACGGAAGATCGCAGCAAAGTGCACGTCTTCGATCCAGATGCATTAACAGTCAATTCGGACCTTGAACTTGACAAAAGCAAGTGTACCCTTGTGTAAGGGCTGCGCTACGACCACCAAAAATGTCGAAGACGCACCAATCTTGGAGGAAAAATATGAAAAAAGTGGAATTTCGTCGTAATTCCCCCTTTACAAGCAAAGAAGAGCATGCTATAATACTAACATAGGGACCGAGTTGTCACGTTGTGGTTGGAAGCCACTATCGGGGGAAGCGTGGCATCCGGTTCCTTCCTTTATTTTTTGCGACAAAACTGCTCCGACTTTCCTGGAGAATCTTTAGACGCTATTCAGTGGAAACCACCCGCAGAAATCGCTTCTTCCCGACCTGCAGTATGCTTTCCCCGCCATTCGGCGCTACAGACGTAAGGACACCATCCGAGACTGCTTCCCCGTTAAGTCGCACGCCTCCTTGCTGAATCAGACGACGCGCCTCACCCTTGCTTCGCACCAGTCCCGACGCGTTCATCAATTCCAGTAGATTCATCTCCTCAGACAATCTGAACTGGGGAGCATCGCTCGGCGCCGCCCCTTCGTGCATGCGCACAGCGTCCACGGCTGCCTGCTCCGCTCTTTCCTCACCGTGAAAAATGCTGACTATCTCTTTCGCCAGCGCGCGCTTAGCTGCCTGCGGCTCCAGCTCTCCTCTGTCCATCTGTGCCGCCATGCCGTCGATCTCTTCCTGGCTCCAACGGGTCACCAGTTCAGAGAAGTTCTGAAATGTGTGGTCCGGAAGGTTCACAACTTTAGTAAAGATCACGCCCGGGGCCTCATCTATGCCGATATGATTTCCGGTCGACTTGCTCATCCGCATGTGACCGTCCGTGCCCACCAGAATCGGAAAGGTCAACACGACCTGCGGCCGCATTCCCCGCGCACTCATCAGTGTGCGCCCAGCCATCAGATTGAACAACTGGTCCGTTCCTCCGATCTGCACATCAGTATCCAGCATGATTGCATCATAACCCTGCATGAGTGCATAGAAGAACTCGTGTAGCCAAATGGGCTCGCCCTTGGCGTGCCGCTTGCTGAAGTTATCTCTGGCAAGGAACTGTTGAACTGTGAAATGACTGGCCAGTCGGATGACACCGCCGAAGTCCAGCTCTCCTAACCACTTGTGATTGTAGTCGATGACAGTTTTCTCACCGTCCAGCACCCTATGCGCTTGCTGAGTGAATCCACGCGCATTGTCCATCGCTTCTTCCAGGCTCTGTTGTGTCCGGGCGCTTTCCTTGTCACTTGGATCACCAATCGTGCCTGTGAATGTACCGATCAGAAATATGACCGTGTGGCCCAGTTCCTGAAACTGCCTGAGCTTTCGCAGAGGAACGGTATGGCCCAAGTGGAGGTCGCTCGATGTGGGATCGAAGCCGCAATAGACGCGCATCGGTCGTCCGCTCTTTCGGCTTTCTTCAATTCTCAGACGCAGTTCCGCCTCCATATTGGTTCGGGTCTGGTCGTCGCCAAACTCGACGCCTCGCATCAGAATAGCCATCTGCTCATCCACCGGCGGAAACTCAGGCATCTTTCTACTCCTCCAATCTACGGCCAGGATTACAAACCTTAACTTGAAACGCGCGCGACTGTGAACGGCCGGCTGCGCGAAAGCGCGGGGGTCAGAACTTGGGCTGCGCCATTGTCTCCACAGGATCGCGGCCCAGCAGGAAGTCGAAGTCCATTCCCTCCGGCGCCTGCAGTACGTGGTCCAGGAACAACCTGCCATAACCGCGTCGATATGCCGGCTGCGGTCGCTGCCATTCAGCGCGCCGCCTGTTCAACTCTTCCTGTTCGACCCGCAGCTCAAGCCTCCTGCCCGGCACATCCAGCTCGACTACGTCCCCAGTGCGTGCAAGTGACAGCGGGCCGCCTACCGCGGCCTCAGGCGCGACGTGCAATACGATCGTGCCGAACGCCGTCCCACTCATTCTTGCGTCAGAGATACGCACCATATCGCGTACGCCCTGTTTTAGCAACTTTTTGGGGATCGGCAGGTTGCCCACCTCCGGCATGCCGGGCCCCCCAACCGGGCCTGCATTCTGCAGAATCATTACGTCTTCAGGATTGACGTCCAGTGCGGGATCGTCGATTCTCTCCTGCAAATCTGAGATACCGTGAAATACGATGGCACGGCCACGGTGCTGCAGGAGTCCTGGAGAGGCGGCCGCATGCTTGATCACCGCCCCCTCCGGCGCCAGGTTTCCCCGCAAGATTGCGAGGCCGCCCTCCGATTTCAGCGGCTTGTCGGGTGAAGCAATCACCTCGGAGTCGACGATGTTGCTTTGCGCCACGTTTTCCGAAACTGTCCGGCCCGTGACGGTTGGTTCGTCGCCGTGAAGCAGGGGCAGGAGCTGCCGCATTATGGCAGGCACGCCCCCCGCATAGAAGAAGTCCTCCATCTGGAACGAACCGGCCGGCCTTACATTCGCCAGCAAGGGCGTGCGCCGGCTGATCGAATCGAACAGGTCCAGCGGCAGATCGAATCCAAGACGGCCGGCCAGCGCCGGCAAATGCACAACCGCGTTCGTGCTTCCTCCCAGAGCGCACAAAAGCGTAATCGCGTTTTCCATCGCCTTCCGAGTCAGAACACGCGACGGGCGCAGTCCCTCCGCCGCCATCGCCACAATGCGGCGGCCCGCCCTTTCAGCCAGAAGAATGCGCCGCGAGTCCGCTGCCGGGATCGCCCCGTTTCCAGGTAGGGAGATGCCCAGCGCCTCGGTTAGCGAGTTCATTGTCGAAGCAGTGCCCATAACCATGCAGTGGCCTCTGCTTCGCACCAGGTTCTCTTCAACCTCCCCAAACTCCTCCTCGCTGAGATTGCCTGCCCGGAATTCCGCAGTAAGCCTGCGGCAGTCTGTGCACGCCCCCAGTGTCTGACCGCGCCAGTGTCCGTTCAGCATCGGCCCTCCGGAGACAAGAATCGCCGGCAGGTCCGCGCTCGCCGCGCCCATCAACGCCGCCGGAGTGGTCTTGTCGCAGCCGCAGAGGATAACCACGCCGTCCATCGGATTGCCGCGAATCATCTCCTCAGTGTCCATGGCAGCCAAATTGCGCCACAGCATCGAAGTCGGCGTCAGGTAGATTTCTCCCAGGCTGATCGTCGGAAACTCGAGTGGAAAACCGCCGGCCTGCCAAACGCCCCGCTTGACCGCCTCGACCAGCTCGGGAAAGTGGGCGTGGCAGTTGTTCATCTCGCTGTAAGTATTCAAAATCCCTATCAAAGGACGGTTCATGTCCGTCCTGTCGAAGCCGAGGGAGCGAGTGAAAGCGCGGTGCATCAGTCCCGCCGCATCCGGTTCATTGAAAAAGGAGCGGCCCCGGGCCTCGTCCACTGTCTCTGTCCGATTCTCAGTCACAGTCCCTCCTGGTGTCCGTCTGTCTGTCTTTTGCCCCGTGATCCAGTCTTCAGCCTGCGTATCCCAGTCAAGGCGAAACAAGCAAGCGATAGACGTTGCCATTCTCACTATCGACAACCAGAAGGCTGCCCGGTTCGTCTGCCGCGATTCCAACAAGCTTTCTCAATGCCTGGCCGGCCGGAAGGACCCATGCTTCCAGGTCCTCGGGCTTGTCCCCGGCGATCCTCATGATACCTCCTTGCTCCGGCTGAGTTACGTAGAGTTTGCCGTCGCTGTCAAGCGCCAAGTGGGGCCCGTCTATGCTGTTTGCAGATACGAGAGGCCACAGATTCAGCAGCTCTCCCGTCTCGGAAAATCGCAGTACAGACGTCATTCCCGCGGTGGAAACAAAAGTAGAGCCGTCGGAGTGTGTAGCAACATCGACCGGCTGGAGATCGGCGCCTTCGAAATCAGTCGAAATGCGAACAAGCTCCCGTCCCGTTGAGTCAAACGCGGCCACAGCCAGCGCAGGTGTCATGGCCAGCCAGATGCGTCCCTCGCTGTCAACGTCCAGTCCTCTGCTTCTGTCTGCCGCGTTGGCAGGAAGGGGAATGACTTCAGAAAACGCCCCGTCTGGCCCGTGAACACTCACCTGCCCGCCATCCCCGGCGTCCAGGACGTAAACGTTCCCTGCCCCGTCGGCGGCAACATCGACCGGCTCTACAAAGCCGCGATCCGAGTGGAGCACTTCAGCAATCTGCTCTCCTTCGCCGTCCAGGACAAACAGCGCCCCGAGACCAGGATCGACGACGTAGATATTTCCTTTCGAAATAGTCACGCCCCGCGGCCGTTTGAAACTGTCTCTGACAATCTCGAAGTCGGTTGTCTTCTCTTGACCTGTAAAGGGAGTGACGATCTCAAGGGGCAATGCCAGGCTCGGCGCCAATTCGGGAGCGACGTCGACGATCTCACCCGGTAGAGAGGCGAGCGCTCGCGAATCCTCCTTCCTGAAATTGTCTCTGGCTGTGGCTGCAACCAGGACCACCAGCAATAGCAAAGGACTGCCGCTCCAGAGGACGAGAGTTCGGAAACTGTCGCCGACCTTCTCCCGCATTGATGCTCTGGGGCTGACGGGTCCTGCGTGCTGCACCGCACCTGCCGCGCCTGCCGGCGGCTCCTCCTTGACTTCTCCGGCTTCGTCAGCGCCTACCCGGTTCTCGACATGCTGTGGATCTTCGGCAACATCGCGGGGCGGGAGTACCTCTCTGCCTGAAACACCGGAGCTGGCAGACGCCACACCGGAGGACAGTGACCAGCCGCACTGGTCACAAAACCTGGCCTCACGTCTTGATGAAGTTCTGCAGTTAGGGCAGACTACGTCCGGCTCTTCCTGTGACATCTATTTGCCAAGTCTCATAGAGCGCATCCCGCCCGCAAGTGCTGCCGACGAATAGCGAGCAACACATGAGGGCAGTTTACTCTGAGCACGAGAATCAACCGACTCCGGTAACCTGACTCTCGCCGAATTGATGAGGCGCCGGTCGAACGCCGCCGCCGAAGCCGGCCTGACAAACCCTGAGGTAGTACCCCTAATCCGGAGAGACGGCCCGCACTCACAATCGACTTGCCGTTAGGGATGGGGCGAAACGGAAACGCGGTAAATGTAGCCGTTCTCGCTATCGGTCAGTAACAGGTCACCGCCAGGCCCCACACCGATACCGACCAGCTTTCGGACCGATTCACCGGATGGCAATGTCCACACACCAATGTCGTCACTATCGTCCTCCGGTATACGCAGAAAGCCACCCAGTTCCGGTTGCGTCACGTACAGGGCGCCGACATCGTCCAACGCCATGTGCGGGCCGTCTGCGCTGTTGGCCCTTGCCAGCGGCCACACTCTCAGCGGCTCTCCGCTGAGAGCAAATCGTATCACAGAGGTCGTACCTACAGTGGAAACGTAAACGGCGCCGTCACTTTGGAAGGCAACGTCCACGGGCTGAAAGTCTCCATCTCCCAATAAAGTCGATATTCGGGCCAGCTCAATGCCGTCCGCATCAAAGGCGGCAACTGCCAATGCAGGTGTCAGGGCCAACCAGATACGACTCTGCCCGTCTACGTCAATACCTCGGCTTCTGTCCGCAATGTTATCAGACAATGGAACTGCTCGCACAAAGTCGCCTGCAGCGTCATGGACTGAAACATGCCCGCCGTCCCCTGCATCGAGAACATAGACGTTGCCGGCCGCGTCAGCCGCAACATCCACCGGTTCGCTGAATCGTCGGTCCGAACGGCGAATCCTGGCGATCTCACGACCTCCTGGATCCAGGACAAACATCGACTTCTGACCGGGGTCAACGACATACAACCTTCCATTGGCAGCAACGACGCCCCGTGGTCGCTCAAAAGTGTCGCTCACGTTCTCGAACTCAGCCGTCTGTACCTCGTCCTCCGGCAGCAGTGACACATTGAGAGGAAGGGCGGCCATGGCTTCCTCTGGCGATCTGTCGAAAATCGCAAGGTCCTCGACCGAAAGATGGTCGTAGTTTCCCTGCGGGGGAATGAGAGCCTCGGCCTGCACCAAAGTGCGCCTCTTGCCTGGCGGCGCCCAGTGGAGGTTGACGTGGTAGTGGGAGGTCCGTGCAACGTAACGGATTCGGATATCGTGTAATCCAGCCGTCAGAGTGATCGAGCCCTCATCATATTGATTCGGTTCCGGGCTTGCCGCCACCGCAGCGCCGTCGATCCACAGTTCCGACTCGTCTATAGACTCGATCCCCAGGAGGTATTCGCCGTCGAATGGCACGGCAAGTTTACCAACCCATTCCACCGTATACGGCCGCGGTAGAGGAATATCGTGGAAGTACAGATTGATCTGCGGGTCGATTCGGGTAAATGCTGGCGGGTCCTGCCAGTTGCCGTTCGCATAGTAACGCCCTAACAGTCCATTGTTCGAGACGGGCGGCACATGCAGAGCGGCCGGTGGCACGATCTGCTCCTCCTCGCCGGGACGCTGCCAGGATAGGGATAAAGGGCCATCGCCTCCAACAGCGCGAATTCGAACTCTGTGAAGTCCCAGCGCCAGCTTCAATGCAGCAACAGTCTCCGTCGACTCCACGGCCCGACCTGTGTCTTCCACTTTTTCAGGATGCCCTACCAGTTCCTCGTCTATGTAAAGCTCCGCAGCCCCGGGAGCCCGCAGGACAAGCCTGAGAGGACCATACTCCTCTATGTTAAGAAACCCCGTCCATTCAGCTGAAAATGGACCGGACAGCGGCGCCTCGCGGGGCCAATCCACTGCAACACTATTGTGCCTTTCAATCTTCACCGGGCTGCCTGTCCAATCTTTTCCCTCATAGTAGGAAACCGTCAGGCCTTGAATCGACGAGATATCGGAAGGGCTGAGGCGGACCTCATAGAGAACGGTCGGCCCGCCAAAGGGCGGCTGATGCTCGATGAACTCACCCTCCGGATAGAAGCTGCGCGCCTGCTCGAAGAAGCTTCGCCGCTCAGGATCCATCAGAAAGAGCGCGTTTCGATCCGTCGAGAGCGGCATAGGCAGCGTATCGTTATACTCTATTTCCCGATAAAAAGGGACTGTACTACCTACAAATCGGACGGAGGGATGACCCGCATAATGAGAAGTCAAATAGACGTCGGTATCATCACTTTCGATATGGGCAGCGACCGCTGACGCCGCAATCGTTTCTCCGGTAGAGTAGGCATTCCAAACGGCAAAATCGTTCACCTGCCGAACGAAGTAGGTCCTGTAGTTGTATAGCGCCACCGTCGCCAGTAGGACGGTCCCCATGACGATGGGCGCCCCCTTCCACAAGAACACCTGCCAGAATCTTTCGGCAAAACTGCTGACTACCAGATTGAGGCGACTGTGACTCTCACCGGCGGAAACATTGCTCTGTTTCTTCTTGCTTAGACCGTGAGATTCGGCCGCACGCCAGTTTTGCCACAGTAGTGACAGGGGGAGAACAACAAGCAAATAGGCCACCGGCATTGTGCCAATAGCACGCAGGGACTGGGGTGCCTCAAAGCTGAGCGAAAAGACGCCCCCGGCCAGGAGACCGAAAAACCAGAGTATGAGGAGGAGAAATCGTGAGCGCCAGATTCGGCCCAGGCTGAGTGCCAGTCCCAGCACGAGCAGGGCGCCTGCCGCCGGAGCCACCATGGGTTCACCTGGCAAGTTGTGGCGTCCGTTCGGATCACCGCGCACATTGTACATTAGCAGATGGGCGATCGCGTTTTCCTGGACCTTACCCCAGACCTGGTCCTCAGGATACTCCTCAAATATTGAAACCGTGCGCGTTCGTTCCAGATACCGGTCCAGTCTGGCAAACGCAAAAGTGGCCAGCGGCGCCATGAAGAGCAACACGCCCATGGCCAGGACCACAAGCCCCTTCCACTGGGAAAGCGCAAGCGGCCACTTCGAGATCAGTAGATAGACGACAAAGACGGAAACAACAGCGAGGAACAACTGAAAGGCGTAGTACGTGTTCAGGCCAAAGCCCAGGAACAGCCCCGCCCACAGATAGTCTGTCAGCCGGCTTCGGCGCAAAGCCTTGAATAGAAGGCCAATTGCCAGGAAGACAAATAGCGTCATCAGAATGTTGAACATTCCGATTCGGCTGAAATTCACGCTCCAGCGGGAGACCGCGATCAGGAAAGCGAGGACCAGCGCCGGCCCGCGTCCCAAAAGGTGACTTCCGGCCAGGTACGCCGCAGGGACAGACAGTACACCCGTGATGACGGTTGCAAGACGAATAACAAAAGTGATCTTTGGCAGCAGCAGAAACAGGAAAGAGACCAGGTAGACGTAGTGCTCCGGTCCCATCAATGCACTTACATAGAGCGGCCGGTAGTCCCGCTCCTCCAGGATGCGCAGCGCCTCCAGTCCGGCCGTAGCCTCGTCATACCAGGTGCCTGCAGGAAACTCGGGCAGTCGATAGAGCCGCATGAACATCCCAATGCACATGATTAGTAAGACCAGCACTCGCTGGCCTGTGCTCCAGGGAAGCGGCCGGGCATCGGAGCTCTCTTTCGATCCTGATGAAGGAGTTGCCGCAGCATCACCTGCTCCCCCCTGCTGATCACCTTTGATCTGTCCGCCTAGGGCTCTCTGTGCCAGATAGACACAACCGATGAGAAGCAGAACGCTCGCCCAGTGCAGTTGCCAGAAGAGATCGGGAGGTCGGTCCGGGTTCGTCAGCAGCCGTTCCAACGACCAGGCCGCTAACGCCCCCGGGACAAGCACGACCGGCAGCAACCACTTGGCGTTTAAGCCTTTCAGCAGATCATGGGGGCCCGTCGCTGGTAGAGCGAAGTCAGCGCTCTTTCGAAACGCCCATAAGGCGAGGAGTATTGCGGCGGCGTAAAGACCGACTGCAGGCATGGTCCTGCCCTGACCAATCAGCCACTGAGCTCCCACTGCGCCAGCAAGGGCGAGACAGCCCCAAATGACGTTGGCTCGGACTATCTCTGGTGAACCAAGGTGGATTACCTGTTCAGCGGTTAAGGTGCCACCGGTTTCAGGCCCTCCCCTTTCTGCAGACTGGCCATACAAATCAGCCAAACCTGAAAGCCCCGGCGATACAATTTGTTCCACTACTTTGCCAAGAGCGGAAGCCCTGAGCACTGCAGACGTTCTGTCAAGCCCTTCGCGCAGTCTGTGTGGGATGGAAGAACGAAGGTCCGACTTCTCGCCCATTGCGCCGAACCGGTCCTCCTGCCTACCTGACCATCCTTCCGCGACGCCTTCTCTGGCCAGCGGCGCCCCACAGTCATGGCAGAATCGCCGCCCGTTGGCACACTCTTCACCGCAATGGGAGCAGTTCACCGTAGCGGGAATCCTCTCTCCGCAAAACTCGCAGAATTTCGCGGAGGAACGGTTCGCATGCCCGCACTCAGTGCAGGTCCTCTGCCCCCTCATTCTGTCCGTGTTCAGCATGTCCTTGTTGCTTCAGTCCACTTCTTACCGCAGTCTGCCGGTGGATGCAACGGACCAAGTGGCGAGACGTACTTGCTCCTGCTTCGGCTACCCACTGGGGTGGTAAACTGCATAGACGGGTTGCGGTCCTTCATCAACGATGAGTTCTCCTCCCGTTGAAGTATTCGCACGCACGACACTGCCGCGGCTCAGTGGAGACTCTACTCTCGCGATTCACAGCAGAAGCGTTATCAATTCAGCAAAACCAGGAAGCGGAAAGCTGCACGCGAGCCGAAAACTGGAATGGAAGCTGGGAGACTCCGGAAGAGAGCGATTCAGGCAAGGTCGAACAATGCGGCGCCGCAATTGCCGCTTTTCTAAGCCAACACTCTTTAGCTTCAATTTCCCTCAAAAACGAGTATCCGGTGATTGTCCGCGTCGGCAACCAGAATCTCTCCGGTTAGCGGATCGATGGCAATGCCCGTCGGCTTGGCAAAGTGGCTTAGATCCCCGCCATATCTGCCAAAACTGGACTGAACTACGCCACCGGATGAGAGTACATAGACTTGGGCAAATTGAGGGTCAGTAGCATAGACCATTCCGTCGGCCGCTGCGGCGACAAATGGCTTGTCCCAAATGTCCTGGCTCTCCCAGGTTGGAATTAGCCACTCGTACAAGGGAACCAGCTCCGCAGAGAACACCTGAATCCGGCGGTTCCAGGCATCGCTGACCAGTACATTACCCGTCGGCGGGTGGATGGCGACGTCGACCGGTTCCTCGAAGTGGCCCAGGATGATGCCGCCTCCGCCGGCCTGCCGAATGAACTCTCCCACCGGAGAAAACTCCAGGATGCGTTTGTTGCCGGTGTCAGCTACAAGAAGGTTGCCCGCAGGCGTCACTGCCAGCCCTCGAGGTCCAAATAGTGCGTATGGGTCGCGGTTTTCCTCATTGATGATACTGAAAGTCCCCCACTTTCGCTGAAAGTTCCCTTGGCTGTCAAAGGCTTGAATGCGCCCGTTCCATGTATCGGCGACGAAGACCGTGCCGCCCGCGTCTACTGCGATGCCCCACGGCTCGCGAAACTGACCGTCACCCAGTTCAAGAGGTCCGCTCCCATCAGGATCGATGCAGCCCCTGCCCTCGCCCTCTGCCAGAAAACAGGTGCTGCCAAACGCGGCACGGTAACTTCCGTCGGCATTTAATACGACGACGCGATTGTTGCCTGTATCAAGAATGTAACGCAGCCCGTCAGCCCCAATCGCAATCGAGCGCGGATTGGCCAGGGGAACAGCATCGTAGAGTCCGTTGTACGCGACGATCGCGCTGCGCTCGACCTCTTCATAGCTGAAAGCCTGTGACTGGAATCTTCCTCCGCCAGCCGTTGGAACAACGTTCAAGTCCCATACGAGGTCTGCGATGTCCCGATGAATATACAGACGAAAGTCACGTCGATGCGGCCACGCCGCTAACGTCCGGTCGGGATGGTTGCGGAAAAAGAAAATCTGCCACAGTCGGCTGCGCCGCTCAGGATCCTTCAAGGCCTCCCAAATCTGTTTTAAGGTCAACCTGTGGGAGCTCTCCCCGTCCCACTCACCTTTGTAGCTCTCTTCGGGCCACCAGACCAGCCGGTAGTTGCGGCTGACATAATCGCGGCCGACGTATGGCTCGACCTTGTCATAGTTCTTCTTTCCCACAAGAATGATCGGCGCGCTCATCGCCTCTGTAGTCGGGTTCGCCCCGTAGAAGATGTGGTTGGGAAAAAAGCGCATGTACCAGGTCATTGGCCAGGCAACGTCATCATCGTATGAAACTTGAATCTCCCGTTCCCCTACCGTGCGTTCGCTTATCGTCTCAATCTCCTGTAGAGCCCGTTTTACGTCCGGCGAAGCATGAGCATAGACTAGATATTCAGTCGCCATGTCATAGTTGACGTAAGTGAGCAGATAGGAGAATCGAACCGTGAGTAGAAAAAGGATGGTGAAAGCGGTCAACGCCGCTAGCCGCAATGTCAACCGCCAGCCCGATCGCAGGTAGGCGAAATAAACGCCATAAGACAGCGCACCCAGCAAGCCAAGAGCGAGAATGAAGCGCACTGTCCGCGACAACGTGTCCACATCGCGTCCGCCGGTAGGAATCGAGCCAGCCAGCGTCGCAAGTACGAACAGCAACGCCGGCAGCAGGGCCAGCAGCCACCAACCCTGCGTGTCACGTATCCTCTTCCAGTCAATCCGATGTAGGACCTGCGCGCCCCACCAACCTCCAAATATGGCCATCGGCTGGGTCATGTGAGTCGTTAGCCACGGCATCTTTTCGCCCGCGTAGGAATAGGACAACCATGCCCCAAAGACCCACCAGGCCAGAAAGGTTACAAAATATGGCCGCACGAACGAGCTTCTCTGCGTAGATTCAGACACTGACAGCGCTCTGTCATCTCCGCCACCCTCCTCTGTCCTGGACGGCCCCGTCTCCTCACTGACCGGACCGCCCCAGCTGCCGGTTCTGAGACGGTGCACAAGTAGCGTCAATCCTCCCAGGCTGAGAAATAGAGGCAGGAATTCGTAGAGCAAAGTCTGCATAATATAGTAGTACCAAGGCTGACTCCCGCGTTGGACTTCTTGTTGCGCCAGCCAGTACCCAAGGCTGCCAACCACCCCGGAGGCCAGTCCATCGACCGGATTTGTGAAAAATGTTGTGAAAAGCAGGATCTCAATAGCCCAGAACAGCGCCATCAATGTTGCCCAATTGCCAAAAGTGACTCTTCGCTTCTGCGGTTCACTGTCGCGGGATTCTGTTCCATTCTCGCTGCTCTTGGCCGGACTGAACCACCAGAAGGCAATTGCTGCGCTCAGACCAGTCATCAGCAGCACAAGAAGCGCCGATCTGGTCAAATCCTGGCCCGTACTGTACGCGAGAGCATCCCACCCTAGGAGGATGTGGCCCAGCGGTGCCGCAAATGGCAAGACAAGCGTCAAGAGCAGAACGGCAATATCGGCGAATGAACTGTCCCGGAGCTGCTCTTGCCCGGTCCACCAACGCCAGAGCGCGGCCCCCACCATGAACATTCCGAAAATCGTACCCGACATGAATTGGTTCTCTTTGGCCGCAAATCCGAGCGCCATTGCGGTCACAGTATAGTAGAGCCACTTCGTCTTCCGGTCTTCAACATAGCGGAACATGAAATATATCCACATCATCGAGAAAAAGACGATGTAAATATCGTTTCGAATGTAGCGGCTGTGAAAAAGTATGCTGGGACTGAACAGAAAGATCAGCGCCGTCAAGAGCGCGCCGGTCCGCCCAATCCATCTCCGGAACAGCCACGCCGCCATGATGGAGCCGATTCCTGCCAGAGCCGGCATGACGCGAGCCGTGGCATCGCTGACACCGAAGAGAAAGTAAATGAAGGCATTTGCATGGAAGAGGAATGGTCCATGCATCATCGGGTTGTGCTGATAGTTGCCGCTTCGATAGAGGTCTAGAGAGTAGACGGCGTGCAGGCTTTCATCGTGGCTCATCCCGCGCACGCCCAATTCATAGAAGCGGCTAACGACCGCTGCGACCAAAATGACTGCCCAGGCAACAGTCTCCCAATTGGCCCGAAATACAGTCAGAAGGTCAGAGTCCAGAATGCCTGCAGACGGCTGAACAGCCTCCGTCTGCGAGGAGTCATCCGGGGCCCGATCGGGTAGGCCCTCCCCCAAATTCTCTTCCTGTTCTCCGGCAAGAGAAGTCTCAGTTTCGGACTCTTGAACTTCGCTATCGGAAACCTTGTTCATGACCTCCACTCCGTTCTCGCCTTGTCCTTCAGCCATCGTTTACTTCCCCCGTATCACCCAAAGTTCGACCTCTTGTCGCACCGGGACGCCGCCCGCAATCTGCTTTCGCTCCCGAAAAAGCATCCACCGCAAAAGGGCTCCAGGACTCTCCAACTCCGTTGGCAGCCAGCGTTCTGTCACCGAGTATCTGCTGCCAACATAATTGGCCGGGAGTTGATTGCTTTCTCCTTCCGTGCCGGCGCCTCCCTGCGTAACAACCAGGGCGCCTTCCTCCACATCCGTCAATTCGATCCCGGGGTGCCAGCGCAAATCGCGCATGGCGCGCAAATGCCAAAAAAAGAAGGGTAAGTGCGAATAATCTACCTGGAGATAGACCGGGGCCTCGGTTGGGTCCCCAGTCCGCAAGGAACTCAGACGGCCAATATCGTCCGCCAGCATTGCCATCACGCTATCGCCAGTCTCAGCATAGAGTGAACGGCTGTGGTCATATTCCGGCCGCAGATTCAACATCCAGCTGCTGCTGGCCTGCGCCAGAAAGAAGGCAGCTAAAGTCAGTAATCCGAAGACCTGGCCGCTTGCCCGTACGCCGGACCACCAGACGAAGAACGACCCGAGCGCGGGAATCAGCAGATAGAATGCAGCTAGCCGGGGATCAAAGTTGCCGTCGCGCAGCGAACTGGTGACCGTGCCTGTCCAAAAAAAGGCTGTGACCAGCAGAATCCCTATTGTGGCAAACGCTGGCAGGTGGGCGCTGCTTTGAAACAGCACACGGACTGGAGCCAGTCGCAACATTCGCGTAGCCGATGCAGCAGCAAGCAGGAGCAACGGTAGCCCCAACACGAGCAGGCTGACTGGTGTGAGCCCGGGCAATATGAGTAACAGTAGTCCCCAGGCCGTGCCCACAACAAGAACATTCAGCCAGACAGCGTCGTACTGAGATCGCTTCTCAGTTTCGACCGCCTCCTCCTCATCAAAAACCTGCCTTGCCAGAGTTGGGGCAAGGAAGCTTGTCCTGAAGAGTGCTATTGCCGCGCCAACGCCTCCGAACAGGAGCAGAAACGGCTCGTCAACGAGTAGCCGCAGCAGCGCCCAAATTACGGTGTACTCATGACCGGCAAGCAGAATTCCTGCGCTGCCTGAAGGGCCTACCAGATGGGCAACTGCTGTTCCCACACTCTCCCCAATCGACGACAAACCGGAAGTGTGCAAAAACAGCCCTGTTGACCCGACGACAACTGTCCCCGCGCAAACTATGGCTGCCTGCCGGCTCTGGCCAGGGGTAAGCCTGGCAAGCGATCCGCCTCCAAGCAGAAAAAAAGCATACAGAATGAGTGGCATTAGCAGCCATGCCAGCGGCCCACTGATCAGGAATAGCCCCCCGACCACGGCAAGCCGATTGACCTGCACGCCTTCTTCGCGTTCGTCGAACAACGCAGCCAGAAGCAGCACGCCTGTAAGTACGGCCAATGTCGAACCGTCTGCCAGCCGGCTGAACGAGAGCAGCCAGGGATCGAGAGCAAACAGGACCGCGGCCGCCAGCGCGCCGTCCCGTCCCATGCGTCGCCGCAGCGCCCAGGCCGCCAGGACCAAACCCGCACCGGCGCACGCGGCCGGAAAGCGGGCCCAAAAGCTGCTTCCACCTCCTGTCAACAGAAACAGAGCGCGCTGCAGAGTATACAAAAGAGGGCTCGCAGGGGGACGGGGCTCAGGAAGACCGCTCTCTTCCAGAGTGCCTGCTGACTGGTCCACCCAGGCGGGCCAGATTTGGGCGGCCTCCAAAGTAGAAACCAGGTTTAGGCCACCGAGAGAATAGAGACGCAGACCCAATGCCAGGACAAACAGGAGCGCATACAGAGCCTGTTCTACGGTCGGCCCGCTGACATTCGGAGCCGCTGCCCGCGCGCCGCGCAACGGCACCTCAATCGGCTGGTCATGAGGCGCCGTCTTCTTGTCTTCGGTTCGTTCGTTCGTCTTCTCTTGCGTCAACGTCAGCTTCCAACCTCTGTTTACGAAAGCCTATCTCTCCGAGGTGCCCTTTGTGCTGTAAAGTCGGAAATCGCCTTGCTCGAAGGCCAGATTCAGGAGCTGTCCAATCCGACTCTCCAGGGCGGGTGTCACGCCATATTGGGCCCGCTCCTCCGGACCAACAATTACATAGTCAATTTTCCAACGATTCAACGTTTCCTGCAACGTTGTCGGCCTTGGAGACCGGTACACTTCCTTGATGGCTTCAGCCCGGCCGTATGCCATCTGTGAATAGGATCGCCCACGCCATTGGGCCTCGTGGCCGTCCCATCCCAGCAGCGTAGCCCGTCCAGTTGCCGCGCTAATACGCGCCGAACTGACCCTGTAGCTGGCCCCCTTGGCCTCCAGAATCACAGATTCAGGGAGCGTATTGCTCCTGATCCAGTCGATAACCGCCAGTTCATCTGCACCGACATAGTCTAGGCCATTCAAGGTCGGCTCGCGCGTGCCCGAGCCCTTGATCTTGGCATACGCCCCCGCCACAGGGTAGATAAGACACGCCAGTATGAGTAGGAGCGAGAGCGCAGGTGGAACGAATCCCAGTACAGGCGCGGATGCAATTGCCTCGCCGCCTGCTTGGAATCGCCGCACGGCCAGTTCAATGTACAACGCGATCGCGAACGCAGCCGCAATCCCCAGCAGCAGCCAGCCCTGATAGTAGAACTTGAATACAGTGTTCATGCGACTGCCGAAATTGTCCTTCAAGTAGACGAACTCCGGCATATAGGTCAGCAAGCAGGCAATCGCAAACAGACACAGGACGAAGGTTGTTGCGCGGGACGCATGGCCGGGGTCGGTCAGGCGTCCCCAGAGCAAGCTCAGCGAGAGCGTCGTGAGCCCGCCCAATAGCAGAAATGTCCAGGGTTGTCCAAACCGGCGCTGCACCATGCTGGTCAGGATTCCGTCTGTTTCGCTGGCGGCCGCCCCCGTCGCGCCCGCACCACTTGCTGACAACAGCCCTGTAGTGATCAGAAAGACAACCGGAAGGCCAAAAACTAGCGCCGCCGCGATGCCCAGAACTGCCGCCGGTGGTCGCTGCTCTTTCCAGCCCAGGAACAGCAGACCCGCGCCCGCCAGCAGAAAATGACCGAACATCAGCAGAAACTGTGGTAGCCTTGTCGGGTGGAGCAGGTTAGGAAGGATGCCTCCTGCCTGACTCTGCGCCGACAGGAAATAAGGCAGATAGAGGAGGAGAGCGCCCACAACGACTGCGCTTGCAACGAGGGACGCCCGCGTCAGCGCCTGACGCAGTGCATCTGCGGCATCCCGGCTCTGGCGTCTGCCAGTGAGCATTGCGACCAGGAAAAGCAGGAGCCAGTATGGAGGAAAGTCCCAGGTATTCAGAAAGAGGAGGCCGCCGGTCGCGGCGATCATCAGTGACAGCCTCGCTGGGCCAATCGGCCTGGCAACTGCTGAGAAGTAGGAATCCATCTTGGATCGGAATGCAGCTCTCCATGAGGTCACCTTTTCGACAATCTGTTCCTGGTCGGCCGCAGAATCCCCTGCATCCGGCCCGGCTGCTTTGTACCAGTTCAAGGCCATTCCGATGACGAGGAGAACGAACGGCATCGCCAGCAGGTGAGGATGATTGTCAGAGAGGACGTAACTGAAGATCGGAAACTCGTCGATTATTTCAATGTGGTTTCCGTCGAGGTCGATATCTTCGATGACGCGACTGGCCCGCCACCACCAGCTCCAGCCGCTGTCAATGTACCAGAGGCCTGTCACGCTCGAGCGCTCCGGGAAGTTGTAGACGTCGACAATTCTGGCCAAGCCGTCGATCCGTACACCCTGTGCATAAAGCCACTCGAGGATGACGTGCAAGTTTGAAGTCAGCGCGACGGCCGTCGAAGTTAGCAGCCCCGCTATGAATGGGAGCGCCGCCAGAACGCCGGCGGTCCTTCCCTTGTCTTCAGCGCTATCGATTGCACCTCCGGTTTCGTTGTCAGCCCCAAACTCCAGCAAACGCAGTCGGTACAGATTGTAGCCGACCCCAAAACAGGCCGTGACAAGAAGCCCGAACCAGCAGGCCTGACCAAGATTGTATGCAATCTCGGGCGGCTGCCCTGCCAGGTGGGCCAGGGTCGAGAGCATCCAGTAACCGAAATAGTAATAACTGATAGCAAATCCGGCCAGCCATGGGTCGCGAGGCGGATAAGAGGGGCTGCTCCAGATCCCATTCAAGAACATCAGGTCCATTGGCTGCTCGGTGTGACTGATCGCGGGATCGTACGCACGCACGTAGGTCCATACTGCGAAGGCAGCGAGGAATAGGACCTCGACACTCAGAATATAGGTTAGGGAAGGACCAGCTCTCAGTAAGGAGCGAAGGCGAAAGAATCGGATCTCCTCTCGAGTTCCGTCGTTTTGCAAAATAGCCCACAAGCTGAGGAGGCCGATGATGAGAAGCGAAACCCAGGCCCCCCCCGGCAAATTGCGAAGGAAACCGTAACTGGTTCCTAACCAAAGCACAAGGCTGACCAGGAAAATCCCCAGCACGCGCGCAAAGGCATATCCACGGTCCGGTAGGGAGCTGAAATACCGCAAGGTCAACGGCATCGCAGCAAACCCTACGACCTGGGTCGTCAGATACCAGCCCAGGAATGCGGTCACAATTTCAAGCATGCAACGCGTTCCCTTCCTCTAAGCTTTCTTCTTCTCTGTCTTCACTTTCCGCCGCAAGGTCCTTTCTGGTATTGTCATGCAGAGCAACCGGTTTCGGCTGGCCCGGTGCTTCGCAGGCTTTCGCTGTCCTTTCCCCCTCCATCTGGCGGTAGGCCTGAAGAACGACCCCCTGGCTGAAGCCTTCCATTGGCGGCAGATCGTCCTGCGAAAATAGACGTGCCTCTAGTATCTCTACCGGGTCGACCTTCATCTGACCGCCCCTGATCCTCCCCAGCAGGTAAAACTCCAGTGTATGGCGGAACGCCCGCTGGCAGATAATTGCTTCAACGGATACTTCGAGGGCCAGCTCTTCACTGACCTCGCGGCGCCAGCAGTCGTAAACGGTTTCGCCGCGCGCAAGCCAGCCGCCGGGCAGTCCCCAGTTCCTCGTTTTGTGAAATCGGTGACGCAATAGCATGACCTGGTTTTCATCGTTCAAAAGTACGCCGCTTACCCCAACTAGGACCTTGCCGTTGATCATCCAGGTAATGGCTCCCCGCAGCCAGTTAGGTGCACCGCACCAGAGGCTCGCCGCCAGCGGTGCGATTCGAGTAAGGTCTGCCATGATCGCGCCCCTCACTGACTCCCTAACTGACCTTGAATATGGGATGGAACAGCGTAAATGGTCACCTCCGGATTCCGATAAACCGACTTCAAAAGACCGGAATCTTCTAGTTGCTCCAGTCGCAAATGGGCGTCAGGGTGTTGATGCCGTTCCAACTGTCCTACATAGATGAGCCCGATCTCAAGTTCGTCGATTAGGGCCTCAACCCGTTCGAGCTCCCTCGTATTCCAGAATTCGGATAGTTTTCCGTGCCGCTTGCCAACGTCTTCACCGTACCGCTGTTCGCCTGCATGCATTCCCAGCAGACCGCTCAGCCCCGTAAGGCTGGCTACCCGCGTTCCGCCTGCTCGGTAATAGTCAATTCGTGACGATTCCGCAAGGACTAGATTGCCCCGCACGTTTTCCAAAAGCCATTGAATCGCCTCCCAGTCGTAGCGCAACTCTATTGCATTGCCGCTGTCTGGCCAGTGGTATACGCCATTTTCCATGAAAGCCATTCCGTTCAGTGTCCCAATCGGAGGCCTCCAGCCGGGAAACCGTTGCGCCAGCCGCGCAGGCGTTCCCAACAGTGGATAGGCCAGGCTGGCGAAGAGCAAGAGCAGAAAGGCAAGTCCCCAGGCCCCCCGGAAGAATGCAAGGGCGGGCCTGAGATTCGGTTGCAAGCCGCCGGACCTCTCGGGGGTCGAGAGCAGGCCCCGGCCCGGAGTCCGACCCCGCACCATCGATCCGAAGCGGGAAACTATCTTGGGCAGAGCTATCGCTGCTGCCACACCCCAAAGCACCCATACCTGGTTGTAAAACTTGAAGAGCGTGTTCATACGATAGGCGTCGCCGCCCTGCAAATGGTCTTTCAAATAGACTACCTGCGTTCCTGCCATAATTGCTAAGCCGGTCACAGCCAGAAGCGCCGCGCAAACCGTTCCGGTATCAGCCGTCCGCTCTCGTCGCCAAAAGTGCGAAACACATAGGCCAAGTGCTGGCAAACAGATCGCGAGCACGGTCTGGTTCGTAAACAGCAGAAGTAGCAATGACGAAAGGAACAAGAACGGAAGGAGGACCACTCCGGTGAAGTAAGCCACTGTCGGCCGGTGAACGAGCAGACGATGAACCTTCAGGAAGCGCAGCCGGCGCGATTCCGCCTGTCCTACCAACAGCCAAGAGAATATTACAAAGGCAAAGAACCCCCATATCTGAGCCCACTTACCTAACTCGTCCGGCGCACGCACCACTCCGATTCCGCTGGCCGCGACATTGGTGTAGCCGCCGAAAAATGGCAGGAAAAAAAGGTATGCGCCGCCGGCAACTGCCAGCCCCAGTCCCACAACAGGTACGATTTGTAGACGGCCGCGTCGCCGGTAAATGGCAACCGCAACCGTGAGGATCCCTAAACCTAGATAAGTAGGCAGATCCCACAAGTTCACGACTGCCAGGACACCCAAAGTGAAGGCCATGCCGCCGCCGAGTAATATCCCATAGCGCCAGTACTGGAGCCAGTTGATGTTATAGCTGTGCAACACGGTTAGAACCAGCGCCACAAAGAGCAGAGAAAAAGGTATCCCGATCATATGGGGATGAAGATCGGCGTAGGTGAAACTCCAGTAGGGGAACTCGTTTATCGTATGGGGAATCACCCTGCTGGGCGACCAAAAGTCATAGCCCTCCAGGGTCGCGTCGGAAACGATGACCCGCCGCAAACCGCTGACGGCATGGACTACCGTCTCAAGTCCTGGAACACTGCTCACAAAGGAGCTCTGGCTCGAATTGCCCAGCGCCTGAACCAACTGTCCAAATCCTGCCAGATTTCCGAATAGCGCCACAAACAATGGCGCCAGCATTGCCGCGCCAATGCCTTTATGCCACGGACGCTCCTGTATCCGAGGTCGATAATTGGACTGCGGCTCTCCAAGTGGGCGCCCGCTCTCACCTCTATCTGCCTCCAATCCTAACTCGATGTGCTCTGTCTCATCGTAGCTGATTGAGCCGGTTGACTCCGGACTCTCGCCACTTTCGAGCGGCAAATGAGTACTTTCATGCGTGGTTAGCGGCGACTGCCGTTCTGCGCCATGTCTCCACGCCAGGTTGCCGGTTTGCCCGGCAGCAGGCATATCCTCGGCTGCGTCCACCTCAAATGCTTTCCCCGCGACCTCCGTTTGCAAGGCGTGCTCAGGCTGCACCGACGGCTGGTTTTGCTCCCTTGACTGACGCCCCGCGCGCGACCGGCGCGGCTGCAAATCGCCGGCAGAATAGACCACGGCAAACGCGTTTACGACTGTGAGAGCAAACAAAGTGGGAATGGCCAGATTGAAGGCCACCTCGGCGTAGATGCCGGTCAACTTGATTACATAACCGACCAAATAGATTCCATAATAGTAGTAGTTGATATAACCGCCGGCGAAATGAGGGTCCACCGGGGGAAAATACGGACTTCTCAGAATCCCGTTCAGAAACGCGAACTCCATAAACTTTTCGCCACCGAACCATGGCTGCCAAATGTCCGGGTTCGCCTGCCGGATTAGCACGAAGAACAGGTACGAGGCAGCAAATAGAACCTCTCCTATCAGCAGAATTCCCCACATGCGCCGTACAAACGACAGCACATCCCGTCGCCTGAAGAACAGAATACCGGCGCTGACGAGCGCAAACATCGCGGCGACCAGCCAGGCATTGCGTACCGTGTTCTGCGCCAGGCCAGAGCTTGCAAAAACCCACAGCAGCCAACCGCACACCAGCCAGCCAACTGTCTTCGCCAGCAGAAACCCTCGATCACGCATTCCTCGAAACAGAAGAAAGGCCAGCGGCCACGCGATCCAGCCAAGCATAGAGACAACCAGCCACCACCAACCCACGGCCAGCCAGTGCGCGTTGCTCGCGACCGTGTTCCATCTGTAATTGTCAACGAGCGGCAGTTCCCTGAGCGGCGATTCCAGTAGAAGGGAAGGTCTCGAACTCTCTTCACTGTCTACAGGCTCCTGTCCGCTTCCTTCGGGGATTCCTTGCCCTTGCACCAGCGCCAGAGCGATGTTTATCAGCCCCCGGTCTTGACTCTCCGGGGCGCTACCCAATCCGATCGCGTTCAGTATGGGGGCGAGGGGAGGTTCACGCCCACGGTCCCAGTGGACCGCCCCCTCCCACGATCCCTTTAGCAGTCCGTCAATCTCTGCGCCGCTCAGCGGCCGCTCTTTGGCGAAAATCGACACACGTGGGTGGTCATACAGGCTCCAGCTTTCGTCGGCGCTGTGGTCCCGAAAGGTCAGCCCCAGCAGACCGGGTGGTGTTTCAAAGCTGGCCGCGTGGACGAATCCCAGCTGCTCACTGAACATCAACTCGTAGTAGCGGTTCGTCATCGGATAGCGTGCCGGCAGTTCATCCACGCTGTCATAGATGCGCTTGGAGCTGTAGATTATGTAGTCGGCCTCTTGCAGTTTCTCCCGCAGTATCTCGTACTTCTCCTCTGTGTCCTCCTCGTATGGAGACCAGTCGATGTGGCGCAGTCCATGGCTGCCCATATCCATCCCGGGCTCGCCGGGCAAGCTCTTCGGCAGCGGATCATCCCACGACTCCCACAATATGACCGAGCCGGCCGGCGCGTTTGCATAGACCCACCGGCTGGCAGACACCCAAGTGTGCTCGCTGGCATAGACTCCGTTCGTATACGCAAGCGTCCAGAACAGCCCGCCTCCTGTCGCAGCCAAGGCCAGCAGCACGCCCGGAATACGTGCCGCCAACCGGAACTTCGGGCCGGCTCTGACATGTAAGAGCCAGACTATCAGACCCGACGTGAAGAGCAGCACAAAGGGGAGCACAGGGCTCATGTACCGGTTAAACTTGGCCAGAAAGGCGCCGGTGATGCCGAAGTAAGGCACCAACCACGCCCAGACCACAAGCTCACTGACTTTGGCCCGAAAAAGGATCGCTTTCCCTAACGCCCAGGCGCTGCCGGCCAGCGCCGCCAGGCCCAGGGGCAGGCCCATCCCCCAGACAACCTGCTGCTCAATGAAGTAGAGATATGGAATCGTATTGCGATACTGGCGTGTAAAGGGCAGATCTGCTACGCCGCGCACCATCCGACCCTGTTCTACCAGCGTAGCCTGGATGAAACTCAACCAGTCGAGCACCGCGTAGGGGCTGGTGACGAAAAAAACCGTGGCCGCTGCCAACATCGCAGCCAGGAAAGAGAAGACTGCGGAGCGAGTTCCCCGCCTTTCCCCCCCTGCCATACTCTGGCTCTCCCCTTTCCACCCCGCGATGATCGCTGCTGTCAAGGGAACGGCCAGTACCGGTAGCGCGCTGAACTTGGAAGAAACCGCCAATCCTGCGCCTATGCCGGCCAGCAGCGCGCCCCGCCATGAACGTTCCTGGACCATCAACACACCGCCGTAGACGGCCAGGACAACAAAGGTCGTACTTGCCGGGTCCATGGCGAAGAAGTGGCTGAGCTGAACGGCTTGGGCAGTGAACGCGTATAAAGTCGCCGCCAGTAGGCCTCCGAAACTGCCGTAAAGTCTTCTCCCCAAGAGGAAAAGGAGAAAAACTGTCAAGGTATCCAGCAAGGCCATCATCAGCCGACCGGCAACGGCCACCCCTTCACAGGCCGTACTGGCCCGCTGCATCATCTCTATCGACCTGTCGGGAAGGGGTAGTAGATCAGCCGGTTTGGCCAGACCGCTCAGCACTTCTCCGGCGAGAACGCCCAGGTAGAGCGGAAAATGGCCGTAGGTAAACGAGCGTCGCCGGTCGTTATGGCGGTCCCACAACGGATTGAGGGGGCTGCGTTTGGGATCAAGAAACTCGTCAACACTCGAAGGCCAGCCGACTGTCGGCGCATAGAAGCATGTCGTGCTTCGCTCGTCCGGATGAGTGTTTAACCCACCGTCAAACCTGACGTTCCATGTCCTCAGTGCCAGCCCGGCAAGTATGACCGCGCCCAGTATGACATTTATGACCAACGTAGTTGACTTCTGCGAATCAGCTTGCATTGGTGTCCGGTCTAGACCGTCAGACCAAGTCTGAAACCCTTATGCTGCAACTGTGGAAAGGGAGAGAGCGAACAGTACAACTATACTATCACGGTAACTTGAGAAAGTTACGACACAATTTCCTCCCGATAGCTAATTGCCTTGGCCCGCTGCCTTCATCCTCTTTCTTGGCGGCCGACCGCTAGTGGACTCCCTGACATCTGCCCCTCCCGCACAGCGCCCCAATTCTCAATTGGGAGCCACCGACCACTGACACCGAAACGCAAGAAAAACTGTAGAAATCAAAACGTGCCAACTGAAAGGTCAGTTGGCACGCCGGTATTCTACTTTTTCGCTAAGAACCAGCCACTACTGTGGTTCAATCGGCCAGTTGCGGATTACCCACTCGATCTGATGTTCAGGCGGCGGCCAGAGAAGGTAGACATCAACCCAACGGTTCCACAGCACGAGATTGTGGTCGTCATAACCCAGATCGATGCGGCGGAACTGAATGCTTCCGCCAGTATCCAGCGCGTCCCCAAATCCATACCCGGGGACGTAAACCTTGGAGTGCAGCGGAATGATCCTCGGGTCCACCGCCACGACCCCTTTCCGCATCCGGTCCCCCGTTCGTGTGTACCCGAACCAGCGTACACTCGGCGAGACGCCGGCAGTGGACGCGCTGTAGCTGGTTGCCCTCATTCTGATCGTACGCCAGTACGTGATCTCCTCACCGTCTTCGGTGACAAAGGTCTTCGGTTCGATCTTCTGACCGTATTCCTTCACCCTGTTCCGAGGTTCTTGGGCGACCCACACGTCTTCAAGCTCGCGTTCGACCGCCTGGCCATCTCGCAGGAGCACACGGAATCGTCGCCGCGTGATGCCCTCAGCACCGGGATGATCAATGATGGTATCGATCGGAAGGTCCCGGTTTCCCACCCACGCCGTTCCGAATGGTGCGATCTCTTCTTCGACCTCTATCTCCTCCCGCACTCGCACGATCTGAATCTGCATGTCCGGATACAGGTCGGCACTAAGGGGCGGCGTTACTTCGTCAAGGCCGGTGAGGCCAACGCCAATCTCCGTAAGCACGTCTCCCACGTTCTCGCTCTGCGTACGCGTTTTGTAGAGCACACCGTCTGCCAACAAACTGACCGGAATGCTGCGCCGGATGAACACGCGCAGCCCTGAGCTGACTTGGCTGCCCAGTCTCGGCTGGACTTCATCTCCAAGATAGATCGTGATCTGCGCATCGCGAAGTGCTTCGCCCACAGTCTCGGCCAGCGTGTGGATCGTATAGGGTACCTTGTTCTCATAGACAGTCAGACGGACCGATCGGTTGATCTCAATCTGGAGCGGTACTCTTTCAACCTGTTCCCAGTCCGGGCCGCCCGAAAGCCTTGTATCGCTGATTCGACCGGGCCCCGTCGGTATCGTGTCGTCCCAGCCAATTTCCGTCCCGTAAATCAACACCTGGTCGCGTGGACTAAAGGGGATCCCCGCGTCGGCCATCAGCTCTGCAGGTGTCTTCGCCCAGCTTGAAGCCTGAGTCTCCCGGCCGTCCGCCAGGATCAGGAATGGCTGCGGCCGCTCTACGAACAGGCGCAGTCCATCGGTGATTCTTGTGTTCAAATTGTGGGAAATCCGCAGTCCTTCGTGGGGCGCCGCTTGGGCGGCGTCGTCAACCGTCGCGGCTGAGGCAACACTAGGCGGGTAGTTCGTCCCTGCTACACGTACCGTAACGCGGGAGTCTCCTGCCAACACTTCCTCAACTACCGCCTCCCGTCCCAGTAACAGGCCGACGTCGGTCAGCAAATCACCCACAACTCGTCTGTGGGTCTGCACCGAACTGGTGACTCCGTCCACTTCGATTTCGACTGTGCTAGCCGTCAAATCCCAGAGCAACCATAGTCCAGCGATCGCAGCCGTCAGCGCTGACAACTGTACCAGAATCCGAACCCGCCGGCTCGATTGCCGCCTCAGTTGGGGACCAGAGACAGCAACTTTCGGCTTAATCCGTCGGGTGACAGTAGCCATGGCAACATTCTATCCATTTTTTGGTGTGATCAAAATCTCCTAACGTCCCGTTGGCAGATAAGACCCCTGTGCCGCCTGAAATGTTCCCCAACTGGACAAGAGTTATGCTCAATGCCCTCGCTCTTCCCCAATTAGAGCCTCTGTCAGCATAGCCACCCGAGTCCCTGCCGAATGCCGCACGCTGCGAGCTTGAATCCGGAACGACATCCCCGGCTCAAAGTCACAGCGCGCCGCACATCGAACGCAACTGTCTCAATCCAATCTTCGAAGGCAATGAAAGACAGACCATCGGGCAGTCTTTGCCCCTGCGGCCGAACAGGTGACCTGCTCAGGCGTAGTTCCCGCAAGGACCGGTCGCGAGTTCGACTGCGAGCGAAAATCTCAATGGCACAAAGTCGCAGGCGCAATGAACTTCTAGGCGCAAGCAAAACCCAAGTCTGCTCTTGCCGCGAAACCAACAAATCCCACAGTGGATTGGGTTTGTTCAAGGAGAGGAGTGAACCGCGCGATCCGGGCGCAGGGGGGTACAGGCGCGTCAAAACAGGACGACTTCAGTTACGGAAGTCGCCGCCTCAATAGAAGTTGCCAGAAAGATTTGCCGTGACAGAGGCGAGAATCGCGGCCTATACAGTTCGGTCACAAGGAAAAGCCAGTTTGAGAAATAGCGACTCCGTTAGGTCACGCCAGCCAGTTCATTTCCTTCAGCATAGGCCATCGGTAGCGTTCTTCCGGCCCCGTGTTACGTGCCCAGTCCGTCAGAAGCGGCTCGTCGGCTCTCTTCTGCGCCATCTTTCGCCGCACCTGTTCCGGGTCCCAGTCCCGCAGTACCTCTTCGTGCATCTCCTGTACTACATTCTGGCAACCCGGGTCCTCCGAACGGTCGACCAGTTCTTCTGGGTCCTCTTTCAGGTTGAAAAGCTGGGCCGGCATTTCGTGATAGTAAATATATTTCCACTCTTCACGTCGCAACATACGCTGGTAAGCTCCCTCTGGAGGACCGAATTTGTCGGTACAGTACTCAGAGAAAGCCAGGTCATCCCACGCGGCAGCATCGCTCCCTCCACTGATCTGGGAAAGAAAACTGCGGCCGGCCGCGTTTGGTAGCGCCGGCGCCTCCATCGCCTCCAGCATGGTCGCAGCTACGTCAACCGCGCTGACAACCCGCTCGCAGCGCTGCTGTGCCGGAATCCGGCCGGGCCAGCTCATAATCAGGGGAACACGTACGGATTCCTCGTAAAACACGTGCTTCCAGAAAAGACCGTGCTCCCCATGCATGTCGCCGTGGTCCGACGTGTAAATGATCAAAGTGTTCTCGTCAAGCCCGTTCTCAGAGAGCGCGTTCAAGATCTGTCCGATCATCGCGTCCGTACGGTAGACTAGACCCGCGTAGGCCGTCCGCGCCCGGCGTACCTCTTCTTCGTCCATCACCTCGATTCCCGTCGACTGGCGCCACCAGCGCAGGAAGGGATGCTGGTCTTCGAGCGCAGGCGCAGCTTTGCGCGGAAGCCCCATCCTGTCGGCATAGAGGTCGTAGTCCTCCTGCCGAGCAACATACGGCGGATGCGGAAGTATGAACCCGACCGAAAGGCTGAATGGCTGCTTAAGCAGACCCGCCCGCTTCTGCACGCCAAACCTGTTCAATCGCTCGATTGTTACCGCCGTCACCTCCTCGTCATGGACCTGGTACCCGCTCTGACCGGGTCCCGAACGTTTAAGGCTGAGATGATGAGGCCCGGCCGTGACACCGAGAATGCCACGGTCAGGGCCCGGATTGCCCGGGTGATTCGCACCGTGGTCGCCCACAAACCGCGCCGCATACCCGTGCAGCTGGTCCGGCCCCAGCGCGTGCATGCGCCCCACAAGCTCCGGCTGATACCCCGCCGCGCCCATCGCATGCGCAATCGTAGGAATCCTCGATTCCAGGGCGTGCTCATTGGTCCACACCTCGTTCTGAAACGGGTGCCGCCCGCTCAGCATCGACATGCGAGAGGGAACGCAGATCGGCGAGCTGCAATACGCATCGTCAAATACCACCCCGTTGGCCGCCAGCCGGTCGAGGTTCGGCGTATCGACCAAATCGTCGCCATAGCAGCCCGTCACGTGAGGACTATGTTGGTCAGAGTGAATGTAAAGTAGATTGGGGCCGTTTGACTCGCTCATATCGTTCTCCAGACTGTCTGATTTTGCTCGTGCAAGATTCTTGATTCAACTCATGCCGGCGGCGCACTGAAGTTTCAACCCATCTGCCCCCGATTGCACTCAAACGGGCACATGCTGCCGCTGCCTTCGACCGCTCCGCAAAACAAATGTGAGACACCAGTTGTAGCTCACGGGCCATTTGGAATTCTGGCTCGTCGCTGGCCCAAGCATCAATACAGTGGCAAGGGGAAGAGCATTTGCCGTGGGCCGTATAGTTTCACCTTCAGGAGGCTCGCAGCGCCTGGCCTGGCGTCTGCTCTGGCACGCCTCCAGCCCCCTTTTTCCACCTTTTGCGGCGGTGATAGATTAGCAAAGGCGGCCTGGTGAGGCAAATGCCAGCCGGCAGGCATTCCTCAGCTGCATTCTAGTCTCGCCAGTCCCACAGGACTCTCCATAGCAGGGGACCTGCTCTTCAACCTTCCGCCGAACCTGCCCCGTCCGATCCTACCAATGAGTCTCTTCCTACCCACTATATTCACCACCCAACTAAATCTCTCTTCCCCTATCACTCAATGAACCAATTTGCACCCGCCCCCAGACTCACTACTTTCACCTACCCAGCGCTCCGGCAGAAGAAGGCCTTGCACCTGCCCACTGCCGGCCATACCCACCATTCGGCCATACCTCTCAATCTCTGGTAGGGGCAGGCCTTGTGCCTGTCCTCCCGGCCCAGCCCCGCCACGTTCTGACCCCTGACCACTGCATTCCTCCCTCAGCCTGAATTCGGCAATGTCGCCATTCCCAATTAGATGCGACTGCCCTGGCCCCCTTTCTGCCTGAACTTGGCCCTCTCCTCCGCCCTATGTTACAATTCCGCCCGACTTTCTTGGCTGCAACCGCTCACATCGGCCCACTTCACAACTGGCCTTGAAGCACATGGCACGCCCCAACATCCTGCTGATAACAACCGACCAGCAGCGCTACGACGCCGCAGGCGACGCCGCGCCTACGTTCATGCGCACACCCCACTTCGATCACCTCACACGGGAGGGGATCAACTTCACTTCCGCCTACGGAGATTGCCCGGTCTGCGTACCCTCTCGCATGTCGATCATGACAGGCAAATACGTTACGACCCACGGAATGACCGGTAACGGGCCTTCTTCGCGCGCCATCCCCGACGCCCGCAACACACTGCCCACCTGTATGAGCGCGCTTGGCTACCAGACCGCCGCCATCGGCAAAATGCACTTCACGCCCCAGCGCGCCCGCCACGGATTCCAGGAAATGATCCTTCCGGAGGACTACTACCGCCACATGGCTCGCCGAGGCTACGACGTCCAGCCCATGCACCACGGCCTCGGCCAAAACGAGCTCTACCCAGGAATGGCCACCGTGCCCGAAGCGCTCACCCTTACCTCCTGGACCGCCGAACAATGTGTAGAGTACATTCGCGAACGGCGCGACCCCACCATGCCGTTCTTCCTCTGGTGCTCCTTTTCCAAGCCCCATCCCCCAATCGATCCGCCGGAGCCCTACTATTCCATGTATCGCAACTGTGACATTCCGCAGCCTGTCTTCGGCGACTGGAGTGAAGGCGAAGACGTTCCCTACGCATTTCGCCTCATGCGCGAAAAACAATCATTCGACCTGGTGCCCCCGGAAATTATCCGCGAGGCTCGCGCCGCCTACTACGGCGTCATCACCCAGATCGACTACAACATGGGTCGCGTTTTCGCCGCCCTCCAGGACATGGGCATCTTCGACGATACCCTCATCATCTACACTTCCGATCACGGCGAGTACCTGGGAGACCACTGCGCCGGCGGCAAGGGCTTCTTCCATGAACCCTCTGCCCACGTCCCCTTTGCCTTGCGGATGCCGCAAGGCTGGGACAATCGCCGGCACGGAACGCGCAACCATTCCCTCGTCACCCTCGCCGACATTCTCCCGACCGCCGTAACAGCCGCAGGAGGCACGCCTCCTGACGACGTGGATGGCCTTGATCTTGTCGCTTTGGCCCGAGGAGAGATCCAGCCGCGCCCGTTCCTGGAATCAGCGCTCGGCGGTCCGCAAAGGCCCGGCAACTACGCCATCACCGACGGCCGCTGGAAATACATCTGGTTCCCGGTCGGCGGCAGCGAGCAACTCTTCGATCTCGAAAACGATCCCCAGGAGCTGCACAATATCTCATGTGCTGAAGACGCCTCAACCCATCTCGAACGACTGCGAACTGAGCTAATCGCCCGCCACCAGGACAGAGGTTCCGCCGCGGTTGAGAACGGCAACTGGGTCACGCTGCCAGTGCCATCCGAAACCGAAGCAGACCGGCGCAACACTAGCTGGCCCGGCTATCATACCGAGTTCTATCATATCGATGTACGCCACTAAAGGGCACCTTCCTGGCGAAATCCCGATGATCCATCTCCTCCTCAACTACCTATCAATTCGCAAAGGAGTTCTCAGATGTACCGAACCCGAACGAAACGTTTGAGCCGCACAGCTGGGACCATATGGGTCCTCCTGCTTGCGCTTGCCCTGGTCCTGTCCGCCTGCGGTGGCGGGCCCGAGCCTGCTGCCGAAGAGCCGGCCGCGGCGGAAGAAAAACCTGCGCAGGAGAGCAATGAAGGCGCCGGCGACGCGATGATGTCCGCCAAAGAGGCGCCCCAGCTAGCCGAAATGGTCGCCGCCGGCGATCTACCTCCCCTTGAAGAACGCCTTCCCATCGATCCCCTTGTCATCGACCTGCCCTGGATCGAGGTCGGGAAATACGGTGGTACGCTGAAGCGCACGACCACTCGCAGCAATCTGCGAGATACTTCAGCCTATATGTACGGCCACTCACCCCTGCACTGGGAAGAGGGCGGCACCGCTGTTGGTCCAGGGCTGGCGAAAGCTTGGGAGATAAACGACGACGCTTCAGAGTGGACCTTCTACTTCCGCGAAGGGACCAAATGGTCCGACGGGCATCCCTTTACCGTCGATGACGTCCTCTTCTGGTGGGAGGACATGGCTGCAAACCCGGACCATCCGATGGCAATGCCTGCCTGGACGCTCGTAGGCGGCCAGCCCATGACCGCCGAGAAGATCGACGACTATACAATTCGCTTCAAATTCGTAGCGCCAGCCCCCCTGGTGGACATCGAACTCGCAGCCTTCGTCAACGGCGGCGTCTCAGGCAATTTCGGCCCCTATCCGCGCCACTACCTCGAGCAGTTCCATCCCGAATACTCCGATGCTGCCGACTATGAGGAGTTCACTGAAAAACAGGACTGGTGGCTAAACCCGGCTAGGCCAGTTCTGAATGCCTGGATGCCGGTCCTGCTTGAGACCGGCATCCGCATGATCCTCGAGCGTAATCCCTACTACTATGCCGTCGACACCGCTGGCAACCAGTTGCCCTATATCGACAGGTTGGAAGTGACCTACTCCGAAAACGCCGAGGTTCTGAAGTTGCGCATTTTCAACGGCGACGTCAACTTCCACGCCCACCCCCATCTGTCGCTGCGCGACCTGGCAGTCCTGAAGGAAAATGAGTCCAAAGGCGATTATCGCGTTCTCCTTTGGGATAACGGCGCCGGTGGCGCGCCCGCCTGGGGCGTGAACTGGAACAATCCCGACGACGGCAAGCGGGCAGTAGTGCGTACAGTCCAGTACCGCCGCGCCCTGTCCCACGCCATGGACCGCGAGCGAATTCGCAAGATCACCTTCCTGGGCTTGGGAGAGGCCGCCAGCACGGGGACAATGTCACCCAACTCCGGTCAGTTTAACCGCACCGAACGAGGCCAGCAGATGCTGGTAGCTTGGCGCGATTCCGCCGTTACCTACGATCCCGAACTGGCCGCCAGCCTGCTCGACGAGATCGACGTGACCGACCAGGATGGCGACGGCTTCCGCGATCTTCCCGACGGCTCGCCGCTCGAAGTACGCATCGACTTCCCGGCCGGCAATACTGCTTTCATCGAGACCGCCGAGCTGATGGTTGAGGACTGGAAGGCAATCGGCCTCAACGCCTTTGTGAACTCCATTCCGGGCTCGCAGTTGGGCGTCATGACGACCAGCGCCACCTACGACATCCGCCTCTATGGCGGCGGCGCACCGGACGGCCCGGACCTGCTCACCTATCCTGCCTGGCTGGTCTCATATGGCAGTGGCGGGCGCTGGGCTCCCTTGTACGGAGCTTGGATGGCGGCAGAAGGCACACCCAAAGAGGGGACCGAATTGGACCTCGACCCGCGCGATCGTACCCCGCCGCGTGAGGAAATCCCGGTCGACGATCCCATGTACCGTATGTGGGAACTGTACAAGCAGGCGATTGCAGAGCCCGACGTCGACAAGCGCGACGATCTCACCTTCCAGATCGTTCAGATCCACATCGACGAAGGTCCATTCCTGTTGGGAGGTATCGCCGATCCACCCAACATCATCGTGGCTGGCAACATGATCCAGAACGTGCCCACGCGTGATGACCTTCCGCTCGGCGGCTGGCACGGCCCGGGCGTTCTTGGCATGCCCGGCGCAATGACCTATCCGGAAGTCTACTTCGTCGCCGAGTAGAGGACAGAACGCTTGCCGTTTCACAGTCCTCTTGCACGTGCAGCGGTTGGAATGACGTTCAAGACCTTCCGCGGCCGGTTTACAGATGAGACCTGTCGCTCTCTAGTGAACGGATTCGCTACGGTGAGCGAATGATGGGAGAGGGAGAGAGGTGGCGTATTAGCGCCCCTCTCTCCCTCGTACGTTCAATCAATCGCCAATTCAAGTGACTGTCGGAACGCATGCAAGTCACTTCTTTCCTGTATAATGTGATCGTGTAGGAATTCAGAGCAAGCTGCCCGACGGAGGCCGCACTTGCAAGGATTTATCGTCCCTCGCTTTCTCTATATGCTGGTCACGATGTTCTTTGTCTCGATCGTGGGCTTCGTGATCATCAACCTTCCGCCAGGCTCATACTTGGATGTCTATCGCGAACAGCTGGAGGCCCAGGGGACAACGACCACGGCGAGCCAGCTGGAAACCATAGTGAATCAATACGGTCTCGATCAGCCGATCTACGTGCAATACTGGAAATGGGTATCCGGCTTTGTCCAGGGAGACTTCGGTCGTTCGTTCGCCTACAACAAGGATGTTAGCGAGTTGATCTGGGAACGGCTGATCCTGACAATGGTGATCTCAATCACGACCCTCATTGTCACTTGGCTGATCGCCATCCCGATCGGGATCTATTCCGCTACACATCAATACCAGGCCAGCGATCACTTCGTCACTACTGTTGGCATGGTCGGACTCTCTATCCCCAACTTCCTCCTCGCTCTCATCTTCATGGTCATCGCCGCTATGGTCTTTGATCAATCTGTAGGAGGACTTTTCTCGCCCGAGTACCAGGACGCCCCCTGGAACTTCGCCAAACTGTGGGACCTCCTGAAACATATGTGGATCCCTGTCCTGGTGGTCGGCACCTCCGGCACTGCCGGACTGATCCGGATGATGCGCGGCAATCTTCTGGATGTTCTCAAAATCGCCTACATCACCTCCGCCCGCGCCAAGGGTCTCCACGAACGGCGGGTCATCTTCGTCCACGCTGCGCGTAACGCCATCCATCCTCTTGTAATGATTCTCGGCACCAGTCTGCCGCAAATCATCTCGGGCGCATCCATAGTGTCGATGGTGCTGAGCCTGCCTACGACAGGACCACTCTACTTCACTGCCCTTCTAGAGCAGGACATGTATCTGGCAGGCACCTTCCTCGTATTCCTGGCCGGGCTCCTGGTTATCGGCAACTTCCTGGCCGATATCCTGCTCGTCTGGATCGATCCCCGCATCCGCTATACCTGATCATGGCGACTACCCCTTCAAACGTCAATCTTCTTGTCAGCGAAGAGGCCCGCGAAACGACGGCCATCTCTCCCGCTCGGCTGATCGGCCGCCGCTTCCTGCGTAACAAGCTGGCGATTGCCGGCGGCGTCGTGCTAATTCTCCTCTACCTGTCGGCCCTCTTTGCAGACTTCATTGCCCCAATTCCCTATACCGACGTCCGCGAAGACTATGTTTTCTTGCCTCCCCAGCTGCCCCGCTTTCTAGACGAACAAGGGAATTTCCACCTTCGGCCCTTTGTCTACGGCCTCGAAAGCGAACTCGATATGGAAACATTTCGCTTTGTATATAGCGAAATCCACGAAGAAAAATATCCGATAAAGTTCTTTGTGGAGGGCTACGAATACAAACTCTTTGGACTCATTCCCTTTAACCGGCACCTCTACGGGGTCGACGAGCCCGGCGTTTTCTATCTGTTGGGCAGCGACGATCTCGGCCACGATATGGTGGCTCGCGTCTTCATGGGAGCAAGAATTTCCTTGACTATCGGGCTGGTCGGCGTCTTCCTGACCATCATTTTCGGCGCCACCCTTGGCACAGTCTCCGGATTCTACGGAGGCGCCCTGGATACCATGATCCAGCGCGTCATCGAATTCCTAATGTCCTTTCCTGCTATCCCCCTGTGGGCGGCGCTTGCCGCAGCCATGCCGCCAAACTGGTCCCCGCTGCAGCGATTCTTCGCCATCTCCGTCATCCTCTCTCTGATAGAATGGACCGGCCTGGCGCGGCAGGTCCGCGCCAAAGTGCTCTCCTTTCGCGAGATGGAATACAGCCTCGCCGCCCGGGCTGCCGGCGCCTCCGACGCCCGCATAATCTTCCGCCACATGCTACCAAACGCCTTCAGCCACATAATCGTCGTCGCCACCCTCGCCATCCCCGGAATGATTCTCGCCGAAACCGCCCTCAGCTTTCTCGGTCTAGGCATTCAGCCCCCGCAGACAAGTTGGGGCGCGCTCCTCAAGCAAGCCCAATTGGTGAGCGTTCTCCTGCAGCAGCCCTGGCTCCTGATTCCCGCGTTCTTCGTAATTGCCGCCGTCCTCACCTTCAACTTTGTCGGCGACGGCCTGCGTGACGCCGTCGATCCGTACTCTCTGTGAGCGAAGCTAACGTGCAGCAGAGAGGTCGAGAGCCGGTTGCGGCGCTGGCGTTCTGTACTGCGCCCACCATTTCTTTTCCCGTGTCTCAATCGCAAGCAACCCGTCAGGAGGCAGAGCCAAGCATGTATTTCAATGCAAGTCTAGGCAGTATGGTGTCGGTCCTCATCGTCTGCTTATCTCTCACCTTGGGCGCCTGCGCTTCTAATTCAAATTCGACCGCGTCGGATTCTGCCCAAACCGACCCCGAATCCCTTGATGTGTCTGAGTCAATTGCTGGTCTGACCTTTTCCGTGTCTCCGGGGCGCTCGAAAGATGCCGCTCACTTGGTACAGCCTCCCCTTGGCGAAAACGTCGCCCCTCTTGCATCCGGACTCGCCTACATCAGGGGGCCCGAAGACCACCTCATCGTCGACGAGGAAGCATATCTGGCGATTGACGGCGACACCGAAACTATCTGGAGTTCCAAACAGCCTGCCCCCCAGTGGTATGCCATTGTCCTTGATCAGACCTACCTTGTAAATAGAGTGGAGCTGGTGGTTACTCAGGCGCCGCCTGGCCCCACGACCCATGAGATCTGGCTGGGCCACGGGTCCGGCATGCGCACATTCTACAAACGACTGTCCAATGTCCACACTGAAGATGGCCAGACCCTTGCCGTTGAGGTCGATCCCCCGCAGTCTGTGAACGAAGTCTTGATTCTCACTCTTCAAAGTCCAAGTTGGGTCGCTTGGCGCGAATTCAGAGTATTCGGAAGGCAGCCTGAAATCTTCACGTCGGAAGAGGCGAAAACACCATTTGCAGTCACCGAAATAGCCACCGGTCTGCAATTTCCTGTCCGGGTCACGCATGCCGGCGACGGTAGCGGGCGCATCTTTGTGGTCGAGCAACCGGGACGCATCCGCATCGTCAAAGACGGCATCACAAGGAGCGAACCTTTCCTGGACATCTCCGAGCGCGTGAACTGCTGTGTCGGGGAACGAGGCCTGTTCGGGCTGGCCTTTCCCCCTTCCTATCCCAGTTCTCGCCGCTTTTACGTGAGTTACACGAACGCCGATGGAGCCACCACCATCAGTCGCATTACCACCAGCGACGACCCCAATCGAGCGGATGAGAGCAGCGAGGAAATCCTCCTGACCATCGACCAGCCCCACGAGAATCACAACGGCGGGCACCTGGCATTCGGTCCCCTTGACGGCCTTCTTTACATCGGCAGCGGAGACGGCGGACTTCCCCGCGATCCCGCAAACCGCGGGCAAACAACCGATACACTTCTGGGCAAGCTGCTTCGCATCGACGTAGAATCAGGCGAATCCCCCTACGGGATTCCTGCCTCCAATCCCTTTGTCAACACGGACGGGTACCGGCCCGAGATCTGGGCTACAGGCCTGCGCAATCCGTGGGGATTCGCCTTTGACAAAAGTAGCGGGGCTCTCTATCTGCCGGACACGGGCAACTACAAACGCGAGGAAGTGAACTATCAGCCGGCTGGCAGTCACGGCGGGCGTAACTATGGCTGGCCCGTCATGGAGGGAAGCATCTGCTTCGAACACGATACTCTCACCTGCAGCGCACAGGGCCTTACCCTGCCCGTGGCCGACTACGATCATACGCATGGATGCGCAATCGTGGGAGGTGCAATCTACACCGGTGTCGCCTACGCCGACCTGCATGGCGAATTCATCGTCGCCGACTACTGCACTGGTCGGATCTGGGGCATAAGTCAGCTTGAAAGAGTCGGCGCGCCTGCCGGCCAAATCAGTTGGCGCAGCGCCCGGTTGGCTTCAGCCGGAATGCCCGTAAGCAGCGTGGGAAGCGACGAAGAAGGCAACGTCTATTTCACCGGCCACGCCCCAAACTCGGGCGTCCTTTTCATCCTCTCTGAGCGATAGCTCTCGATTCAATGCGTTCCAGAATTCGGGAATCGGGTTTAGAATCTTTGAAACTGTTCAATCGCAGTCCCGTTGCAGGATACAGCGGCGCTTCCTTAAACAGGAACTTTGGCTTGATTTTGCTGGGATTGACTGTCACTCTTTTGGCCGCATGCGGGTCGTTACGGAACAGGCCCCCACAATCACCTTTGGAAGTTGCCAGTCTGACTGTTTCACTATCTCCGGGATCCCGGTGGACCGCCTCCCCATTCGGACCGCCTCCCATCGGAGAAAATGTCGCCCCACTCGGCTTCGCTACCGCTTCTGCGAGAGACCTGACCGGCCTGCTAAAGGTAGATGCTGAGACCGCTATCCTCGCAATTGACGGAAACAGCGACACGGTCTGGAGCTCGAATCAACCCGCTCCCCAGTGGTTCTCAGTCCTGCTCGACGATCTCTATCGCGTCGACAGAATTCAAATGGTGATCACGCAGGCGCCTGCCGGTCCGACGTCTCATGAGCTATGGCTGGACAACGGGTCAGGTAGCAGGACGCTGTTCCGGAGTCTTACTGATGTGCCCACCTCCGACGGCCAAATCCTGAACGTGGAGTTGGACCCGCCCCAAATCGTGAGCGAGGTCTTCATCAACACCACTAAGAGCCCAAGTTGGGTGGCTTGGCGGGAAGTAAGGGTGTTCGGTCAACCTGTACTAGACCCCCTGGCTGCCGGCAGCGCCCCCCGTCTGACCCTTCAACCTGTCGCTTTGGGTCTGGAGTTGCCCGTTCGGGTTACACACGCCGGCGACAACACACGGCGCCTGTTCGTAGCAGAGAAGATGGGCCGCATCCGCATCGTCAGGAATGGTTCAGTACTTTCTGCCCCCTTCCTCGACATAACCGACCGCGTCCGCTGCTGCGCGCATCGGGGACTGATCGACATGGCCTTTCCACCCTCCTATGCCGAAAAGGACCATTTCTACGTAAGCTATACCAATGCCTCCGGACATACCATCATCAGTCGCTTCAGGACCACCGAAAACGCCGATAGGGCCGATCCCGACAGCGAGGAGGTCCTGCTTACCATCGAGCAACCCGCTGAACATCACAATGGCGGTAGTATGGCGTTTGGTCCGAGAGATGGTTATCTCTACATCTCCAGCGGCGATGGAGGTTCTTTCAGCTATCCCGACAATCCTGCCCTGAACACAAACACCCTGCTCAGCAAGCTGCTGCGCATCGACGTGGAGTCCGGCATAGAACCATATCTCGTCCCCGAAAGCAATCCCTTCATCAAGGCAGAAGGATACCGTGATGAGATTTGGGCCGTGGGCCTTCGCAATCCTGGCAAATTCGCTTTTGATCTCGCTACGGGGGACCTCTTCATTCCCGATTCGGGGAATCGGCGCAGCGAGGAAGTTAACTTTCAGCCGGCAACCAGCGACGGCGGCGAAGACTACGGCTGGTTCAAAATGGAAGGAAGTCTCTGTTTCGACAACTTTGTCGTGTCCTGTAGCGCTGAAGGCCTGACCTTGCCTGTTGCCGAATATGACCACTCCCTGGGATGTTCCGTCGCAGGGGGCGTCGTCTTCCGCGGCAAAGGGTCCCCAGCCATGCAAGGACTGTTTCTTTATGCCGACTTCTGCAGTGGTCGCCTCTGGGGACTGAGAAGGCCGCAACAGGATGAACAAGACGGGTGGCAGAGTTCGCTTCTGCTTAACGCGCCGATTTCTATCAGCAGCATCGGCCAGGACCAGGACGGCAATGTATACGTGACCAGCTTCCAGGATGGTGTCCTCTATTCGCTCGTCGAAAGATCTTCAGCCAACCCGAACGTAACTGCGATTCGCAAGAATGTTGCCCTCCAGGGAGCGGGCCGGGCCTCGTCCGAACCCGCTTCAATTGAGTTCGCGATCGACGGCGATCCGGCGACCGGCTGGGATGCGAAGCACCCCCCGCCTCAGTGGTACTCGGTCATCCTGGACGACCTCTACCTGATTGATCAGATTGAACTGGATTTCTCGCAGTACAGTATTGCGCCAGTTACGCTGGAGGTCTGGTTGGGCAATGGCTCCGGAACTCGCACGCTCTTTACCCGGCTCAGCGATGTCCGTCCCGCCAGAGAAAAGACGCAAACAATTCACATTGATCCACCACAGATAGCCAATGAAGTTCTTTTACTTTCCTTGCAGGGCTCGGAGGATGTCGCTTGGCGGGAAGTAAAGGTGTTCGGAAGTCCTGTCAAAAACTCCAGGCCTGAATTCAATGCGCCTCAGGTCAGGCTTGAAGAGATCGCCTATGGCCTGGATCTTCCTGTCCTTATCTCAAACGCGGGCGACGGCAGCGGCCGCATTTTCGTGGTCGAGCAAAAGGGACGGATCAGGACTATCAAGGGAGGTCACCTCCAGGACGCCCCCTTCCTTGATATTTCGGAACGCGTCGTGTGCTGCGGAGAACAGGGTCTGTTCGGCCTTGCCTTCCCGCCTCTCTATGCCGAAAGCCAGCACTTCTATGTGAGCTACTCCAATCAGGACGGTGATACG
Organism: Caldilineaceae bacterium; assembly: GCA_965208965.1. Lineage (GTDB taxonomy): Bacteria > Chloroflexota > Anaerolineae > Caldilineales > Caldilineaceae > Bin5. Next base: position 4,786,844 of record OZ242384.1, on the reverse strand, counting down.
GTTGTCAGTCGTTTCAAGACGTCGGAAGACCCGGATAGGGCTGTATCTGACAGCGAGGAAGTCCTCCTGAGAATCGCCCAACCCTATAAGGTTCATAACGGCGGCCACCTTGCCTTCGGTCCCCGGGACGGCTACCTCTATATCGGCAGCGGGGACGGAGGTACGTTCCGTGATCCCGAAAACATGGCGCAGAGAACAGACACACTGCTCGGAAAAATCCTGCGAATCGATGTGGAGTCCGGCGCCGAACCCTACGCCATTCCATTTGACAATCCCTTTGCCCGTTCAGAAGACGTTCGCGCAGAGATCTGGGCACTGGGTCTGCGCAATCCTTGGAGTTTTGCTTTTGATAGACTTACCGGAGCTCTCTTCATTCCAGACGTGGGTGGCAGTCTGCGGGAAGAGGTAAACTACCAGCCTGCCGACAGCCCAGGTGGCAAGAACTACGGCTGGGCCGTCATGGAAGGGAATATCTGCTTCGAGCATGATTCCCTGGTCTGCAGCGCAGAAGGTTTGACTCTTCCCGTTGCCGAATACGACCACTCTCGCGGCTGCGCAATCGTTGGTGGGGCAGTATCTCGGGGACCTTCCTTCACTGCCCACAATGGGCTCTTCCTTTTCGCCGATTTCTGTCGCGGTGACATCTGGGGACTCAGGCGAACTGCAGAGTCCGCGACCGAAAGCTCAGATGAAATATGGCAAAGTTTCCTCCTCGCAAATGCCGGCTTCCCCGTCAGCAGTATCGGCGAAGACGAGGAAGGCAACGTCTACGCCGCCGGGTACCAAAATGGTACAATCTTCTTGATCACTGAGAGGTAGACCGTAAACCTGCATGCCGTGCACATCGATGCTTTCCATTCCACATCCCTGTTCCCAGTACCTGCAAACCGTACATTCAGCGGGCAATGAAATCTTTCCGAGCGGTTGATCTACCAATGAGAACTGTCGTCGCGTTGACAGGCCTGCTTCTGATTCTATTAGCCCTGATCTCCTGCGTAGCCAGATCGGAGACCGAACCACTCCCCACGGCGCCCACAGTCAAACCCCAGCCTGACCCGGCCGCTACGCCAACAGTCCTTCCTACAGTCGCACCCACAGCCGCGTCGATTCCATTGCCGACTCCAGCGCCGACGCCGGAGAGCCCAAACGTCGCTCTCATGGCCACTGTTCGCGTCTCGTATGGTGAAGAATCGCTACATTTCGCCACCGACGGAGATCCCGAAACCGTCTGGAACTCGCAAAACTTCCCTTCACAGTGGATTTCGATAACCTTGGACAACCTGTACCTTGTGGAGCGGATAGAGTTGGTCGTTGCCCAGGCCCCTCCCGGACCCACCACCAATATCTTGTGGCTTGACAACGGATCAGGCGTACGTACGCGATTCCATCACCTTACTGATGCATATACGGAGGACGGGCAGACACTCGCGATTGAGATGAATCCCCCGCGCCTCACTAAAGGGATTCTCGTTCAAACCCTCGACAGCCCAAGTTGGGTCGCTTGGCGGGAAGTGAGAGTCTTTGGTTTGCCCCCTTCTCTCCAAAGTGACGATAAGACGCTTCCCCCATTGCAGCTCGAAAAAATCCTGGAAGAGCTTGTGCTGCCGGTGCAGGTTACCCATGCCGGCGACGGCAGCGGCCGCATCTTCGTTGTTGAGCAGCAGGGACGCATTAGGATCGTCAAGAATGGAGTTCCCAACGACACCCTCTTCCTCGATATCTCGAATCGCGTAAACTGCTGCGAGGAACGCGGCCTCTTCAACGTCGCCTTTCCGCCTTCATATCACATCAGTCAACAGTTCTATCTTAGCTATTCGAATAGCAACGACGACACCGTCATCAGCCGCCTCACAACCACTGATGACGCCGACGTCGCCGATCCGGCCAGTGAAGAAATCCTTTTCGTCGTCGATCAGCCTCACGTTGTCCATAACGGAGGCCGCCTTGCTTTTGGCCCTCGCGACGGTTATCTGTACGTCGGTATGGGTGACGGGGGAAGCGAGGGACCCCCTGTCCACTTCTCTCAAGACCCGCAACAACTCCTGGGGAAAATCCTGCGAATCGACGTGGAATCTGGCGTCGAACCCTATGCAATCCCTCCCGACAATCCATTCGTGGCGAACGAAAGCTTCCGCGACGAAATCTGGGCTCTCGGTCTTCGAAATCCCTGGGGATTCGCATTTGACCGGCAAACCGGAGTTCTCTACCTGCCTGACGCAGGACACAATGATCGCGAAGAAGTGAACTTCGTGCTGCCATCCAGCTCCGGAGGCCAGAACTACGGCTGGCCCACCATCGAAGGCACCAGATGTATGAGGTTTCCCGACCTTCCCTTTCCCTGCCGCGAGTCAAAGGTATTCGAACACCCGGTAGCAGAATATGACCACACACGTGGCTGTTCCATCGTAGGTGGCGCAGTCTATAACGGCCTTGAACTTCCGCAGCTGACCGGCCGCTTTATTTTCGCCGACTTTTGCAGAGGGGACATCTGGAGCATCACACGGGAAGATGACGCGGAGGCTCCCGCAGAAAGTCAGGCATCGAGACAACCCTGGGTAGCCGAACTGATCGTAAAGGGCTCAGTCCCTGTCAGCAGTATTGGTGAAGATGAAGAGGGGAACCTGTATGTCACAGGCTACGCAGATGGCGCCGTATACAAGATCGTTCAGTCTCCGGAGACTGAATAACCGGGAAATGCGAAGGGAAGATCCGTCTCGTCCCGCGTGTTCAATTGCCGAGCAACATTGATCCATAGGGCTGTCATAACGGCTTGTGCATCACCTCTGACAGCGCCAAGGTAAAGACCGCTCATTGACATGCAGGTGTCAGTGATCTTGAGTTTGGACTCTTGTAGCTTTGAGAGAGTTCTTCTGGAAATCTCAGATACGAAGGAGGTCCGGCTATGCAAAAGGAGCGCCCCAACATCCTCTGGTTCTGCACCGACCAGCAGAGATTCGACACAATTCACGCCCTTGGCAATCCCCACATCAACACGCCCAATCTTGATCGTTTGGTCGCGGAGGGCGTCGCCTTTACCCATGCTTTCTGCCAGAGCCCCATCTGCACGCCAAGCCGGGCCAGTTTTCTGACCGGCCGCTACCCCGGCAACGTGCGCGGCTGCATGAACGGCAACGAAGAATGGGGCGAAGGCGCGCCCCTTGTAACCGCCCTGCTTGCAGAGGACGGCTACGACTGCGGCCTCAGCGGCAAGTTCCATCTCGCGGGCGCCCACGGCCGCGAAGAGCCCCGCCCTGAGGCTGACGGCTACAGAGTCTTCCACTGGAGCCACGACCCGCAAGATCGCTATCCCTCAGGCCACGCTTATGCCGACTGGCTGTCTGCGCAAGGATACGCCCTGCGCGACCTGCGCGAGGACCCGGCCTCAATCCCGCCCGAGCTGCATCAGACGACCTGGTGCACCGACCGTGCCATCGACTTCCTGTCGGAGAAGCGGCGCAAAGGTCCCTGGCTGATGAGCGTCAACGTCTTCGACCCCCACTCACCCTTCGACCCGCCGCAGGAGTACCGCGATCGATATGATTCTTCGAAGATGCCCTCCCCCCTGTTCCGTCAAAGTGACATTGAAACCCAGGCCCTGATTCCCGGAGACTTCCAGAACGAGTCCCGTCCGCCGCAGGAGTTCAATGCCCAAGACGTAATCGCCGCCTACTACGCCATGATCGAGTTCATCGACGACAATATCGGCCGTCTGTTGACCGCGCTCGAAGAAACCGGGCAGCGCGAAAACACCGTCATCATTTTCACCAGCGATCATGGTGAAATGCTCGGAGATCACGGTCTCCTTCTAAAAGGCTGTCGCTTCTACGAGGGGTTGGTGCGGGTCCCTCTGATCATCAGCTGGCCTGGCCATTTCCCGCTGCAAGAAGAGCCGGTATCTGAAGAGAGCCAAGAAGTCAATGGATCCGAGGAAGAAGAGGAAGACGCTGCAGAGGATTCCCAATCCGGCGCTACCGAAGAAGAATCGCCCGCCCCACCGGCCGGATTCGTCAGCGACGCGCTGGTCGAGTTGACCGATATCGCCCCGACTCTCCTGGAGCTCGCTGGACTGCCCGTCCCGCTGCGCATGCAGGGCCGCTCGCTGCTACCCCTGCTGCACGGTGAACTGCCGCCCGACCAACACCGCGACTTTGTCCGCTGTGAATACTATCGGGCCTTGAATCCCGATGTTCCCGGGCGAAACCAGTACGAGGGCAGCTACGCCACCATGTACAGGGACAATCGCTACAAAATCGTCGTCTACCACGGCCACGAACAGGGCGAACTCTACGACTTGGAGAAGGACCCCAACGAGTTTGAGAACCTTTGGAATGACATCGACTACGCCGGCCTTCGCTTTGACTTGATGCGGCGCAACTTCGATGCACTTGCCTTCGCCGTCGACCCGGGACCGCCGCAAGTAACGCCTTTCTGACCGACTCTTCCGTCAGCCAGGCGTCTGGTAGGTCAATTCGTACTCTCCCAACTTGCGCAGCTGTGTCGCTGCGTTGCAGAGGCTCGGCTCCCCTTCTCGGAGCCAGGCCTCGATCTCCTCACGGTGTCCGAGTTGTCGAAGAGCGTTCCAGCTCGCGCCGAAATAAGCGCGTCCGCTTGGCCCGGCGGAGTCCCAAAAGAACAGATTCTCCACGCCCTGCGCGTAAAGTGAAGCCGCCTTTCGGTTGAACTCTTCTGGCGGCATGTGACGCGGCATCACATTGAGAGCCAGTTGACAAGACGTGCCCTCAACCAGCCGGACGAAATGTGCGACCGCCTCCTCGTCCTCCCAGGCCATACCCATACTGTCCACTCCGGGCAAATCGGTGTACGGGATCAGTGTGTCGATCAACCCTTCGGCGATCCAACCTTCCAGGTCGAGCCCGTTCCGAAAGTTCTCCTCCCGGTTCAGTACACACGCCGATACAAGAATCCGCTCTCGCCCCTGCTTTCGTGCCAACTCGTCAAGCGCCTCTCGCAGCTCCCGGTGGAACGCTGTCAGCGCGATACTCCGGTAGGCCAGCCAGCGCGGATCATCGTCCTCCAGTTGACGGGGGTCCTCACCATGGGCCTCGATAAAACCTTCCACCAACGGTGGCTCATAGTCCACCAGCGGCGGCCGCCGGTTATACAGTATGCAAACTCCGTCTACAGGATGCTGCGCAACCTCAAGAAGCAGGTTGATGACAAATCGGCGCGTGTCGGCAAACGCATAGGAGATGCGCGGCGCGGTCCTTCCGTCTTTTCCAACCATGCGCAAGTCCGGCCGCGAAAAGTAAAGACTACCCGGATTCCACTGTTCCAAGGGAGGCGGGTAGAAAAATCCCGCCGGGCGGTAACTTGCATGAAAGCTGAGACCGATCTCGTGGGCCGCCTCCAGCGCCACCACAAAGGGATCGAGCTGCTGTTCCCGGAAACTGCGCCATGTTTCCGCATGCAGCCGGTCGCCCTGCCGGTCGAAGTCTTCGATCCCGTCGCAAGTAGGTAGGAGACCGGCTTGACCCAGGTAAAACATTAGTCCTCCTGCGCCGCACTCCCAGTATAGACGTGAAAAATCGGTATGCCTGTACGGCTCGATCTCGTTGCGTACCGCCGCTTCAGTCGCCGATCCATAGAGATAGAGATACCCGTGGGCGTCATTGTGGGCATAGAGCCTGCGCGTATCTGTCCGCAGACGCTCGCTCTCCACTTCCCTTACCTCTCCCTCCGGCATCGGAACCAGCTTGACGAAGGCAATCTTGGTCCGTTGGCAGGACACCGCCGCCGGTTCATCTGCCGCTCCGGTTGGCGTACACACCTGTCGAATGAACATTTCCTGCCCCGACAGATCGGCTTCCTTCCAGAACAGTTCATAAATGTTGTGCCCGTGTGGATTCGAATCTGACCAGTCAGGCCCCATGTTCAAATGGGTAAAGCAAGGATCCCCGCTGAGTTTCAGCTCAATCGAGCCGAGCCCCCGATGGTCCGGGTAGACCCCGACAAAGATCCGGTGCCATCCGCTCAGCGCGAGACCGAGCGAAACTTCCGGGGCAGCCGTCTCTTCTCCGGCACTCAGCAGATTTCCGCTCAGTTCTGCAGTCTCGTACGGCTGCACGTGCCAGGCACGGCGCTTTGGCGTTGACGAGAGCAAACTCTGTGGCTGACAGCGCGCAAGGTCGGAAATGTAAACAGCTTCTTCTTTGTCAGGCACTCTTACACCTCCATACGCGGATCAAATGCATCTCTCAACCCATCTCCGACAAAATTCATCGCCAGTACCGCTACGGAGATGGCTATGCCCGGAGGCAGCCATAGCCATGGCGAGTTCGTCAGGACCGTCAATGACTGGGCCGAATTGAGCATGCTACCCCAACTGGCCTGCGGAATCTGCACGCCCAGCCCCAGAAACGAAAGCGCAGACTCGGTCAGGATCGTGCCGGCCACGCCTAAGGTCGCCGCCACCAGGATATATGGCTGAAGATTCGGCAGAATGTGCCGGAAAACGATTCGTGAATGCGGTGTGCCTATACATCGGGCCGCCTCCACAAATGCCTGTTCTCGCAGCGACAGCACCTGGGCCCGCAGCAGCCGCGCCAGGCCTTCCCATCCCAACACACCGATAACCACCATCACGTTGATGATATTGGGCCCGAGCAGAGCCACCAACATCAGGATCGCGAAGAAAGTCGGAAAGTTCATAACCAGCTCAGTGAACCGCATCAGGATGTTGTCGATCCGTCCCCCTACGTAACCTGACACTGTGCCAATCAGCACGCCGATAGTGATGGAGATAACATTGGCAACAAACCCTACCGACATCGAGATACGAGCGCCGTATACCATGCGCGCCCACATGTCCCGCCCGGCAGAGTCGGTGCCCAGGATGTGGTCCGCGCTCGGCGGTTGTCGGATACTGTCCAGGTCCACGGTGTAGGGGTCCTGAATCGCGATGAATGGGGCAAAAATGGCGGCAAATCCCAGAACTGCGATAATCCCCAAACTGACCACAGCCACCTTGTGCCGCCGAAAGCGGGCTGCCACCGTATTCGGGCTCTTGCGGTCGGTCAACTCCATCTGTTCAGGGCTGATGTCTGGCAAGGGAGTCTTGGACATGAGGCTACGCGCACAGTGGACCTGCCGAGGCGCGGACACAGGACAGGTTGTGTAGGGAGAGGATGCCAGTCATCCTCTCCCCTCACTATTTCTTTAAATACTAGCCGTCGAAGGACCAGCCTTCCAGGTTCGTCCACCAGTCCCGCTTCGCAGGAAGCGGGTTGGACAGATCGGCCAGGCTCGTCACCACGCCCTGGTCGGTGATCTCCGGAATGCTTACACCGCCGTTGAACACCCAGACATTGTTGCCTACATATAGTGGCGCGTGCGACGGGTTGTCGTTGAGCGTTCTCTGAAGGTCGAAGTAAATCTCCTGGCGGGCGGCCTGGTCTGTCAACTGGCCCGCCTCGATCACCTTCTCCTCAAAGTCGCCGCCTATAGTTTCGGAGTAGCCGTTGGCATTGCGGCCTTGCGTCGTCAGATGGAATTTGAGGAACCCATCTGGATCGGGGAAAGAACCGAAACCAACCCGCACCGCGTCGAAATCGTGCGTGTCGTAGAATCGCTCCACCCAAACCGAGCTGTCCATCTCCTCTATCTTGATCTTGAAGCCTGCTTCCTCCAGCATTTGCTTTTCCGCAGCAACTTGGGCGCGGGCCTCCTCGCTCTTCAGCGTGATCAGATTGACAGTGACCTCCTGGTCAAAGTCCCATCCCGCCTCATCCAGCAGGCTGCGGGCCAGATCGGCATCGTAGTCATACGGGTTCAGGTCATCGGGGATCGACCAGCCATGGATCAACGGTGAATTGTAGATCGTCCCGTTTCCGCCCTGGAAGACTTCGATAATCTTCGTCCTGTCCAGGGCATGCAGCCATGCTTGCCGCACACGCTTATCCGCGAAGAAGCCGCGCCGCAGATTGAACGAATAGGCCGTAAACACCACCCCGGTCGTGGCCACGACTTTGAAGTCACTGTTGTCAATAAACGACTGCACGACCTCGGAGGAGCCGGTGTTGAGACCGCCCCAGGCGTTGAAGTGCGCCTCTCCCCGTTCCAGCGCGATCTGTCCTACGTCGGGCGAGGCGACGATCTGCATGATGTAGCTGCCCAGCTTCGGCTTGCCCCAGTGCCAGTCGTCGTTGGCCCCCAGGCGGATAAACTGGTCCGTCTGGTACTCCACAAACTTGAATGGGCCGGACCCCAGCGGGTCTTCAAAGAAGAAGGACTGATTCTCCAGCGCGTCAGGCGCCACATCGCCTAATACGTGCTTGGGAAGAATCGAATTGGTCGCCTGAAACAGAAAAAGGCCCGTCGGGTATGCGGTCGTGAACTGGATTGTCTTGTCGTCCACAACTGTGATTCCGGCTACACTGTCGGCCTCACCGTTGGAGTAAGCCTCGGCTCCCTCGATCATTGCCAGGTTGCTGACACTGCGCGATTTGGTCGCCGGATTCAGGTAGAGTTCGTACGTAAAAAGTACGTCCTCTGCCGTAAAGTCAGTTCCGTCGTGCCACCTCGCATCCGGATGAATGTGGAACGTGTACTGCGTTGCGTCATCCGACGCCTCCCAGCTCTCGGCCATGATCGGCACAAAACCGGTCTTGGGCACATTCTGCTGGATCAGCGGCGGCAGTACGCACTGGAAGAAGTGCGCTTGGAAACCCTGCACCGCTGTAAGAGGATTGAAGCTGTTTATCGGGCCGCCGTAGAGGCCAATCAGATTGCCCCTCTGCATCACTTCGGCAGCCGCCTCATCCGCGGACATCCCCGCGTCCGCATCCGATGCAACCGGTGCACAGGCCGCCAGCGCCGTTGCCCCGGCCGCCAGCGCGCTTGCCTTGAGAAACTCACGTCGGTTCACGCCTCGATCTCTGATAATTCGCATGGATCTCCTCCTGAAAAGTGAAAGAAACGTCACGGATACCGCTTAAGTTGCGAAGAAGAATTGTCAATGCTGGAGACAAATGTCGGTCCCGCACCGTCAACTCTCCTCCTGGTCGGTTACTCATTTACTATCGCAACTTCAACTCCACAAACAGTTGTGACAGCGCCTCCATCTGCTCATCCGTCAGCGAATGATAAGGAGGCCTCCGCCAGCGCTGGGCTAACCCAAAAAGCTCGAATGTACCGTGCACAGCCGCGTCAAAGCCGCCGACAACATTGAGAACATAGTTAAAGTAAGGCATGTCGTATTCGACAATGATACGCGCGGCCTCTTTCAAGTCATCTTCCTTTACAGCCTGCCAGTAGGCCTGCGTAACCTGTGGCGCAAATGTAACGAATGTTGACAGATAGCCGTCGCACCCATAGTGAATCAGGTCAAAATGGTTCTGCTTCTGTCCCCCCGAAATGATCGCCCAGTGGCCGTGCAACAGGAGCGCCATCTTGCGGGCGAAGACACCGACCAGATCGTCCTTGATCGCAACCACGCCCGGAACTTCGTCCCGCAGCCGTCGCAGCACTTCCAACCCGAGTTCGTGCGATCGGCTGAACACATTCGTCACCACCATCACAGGGATCTCGGCAGACACCGCCGAGTAGTGCGCGACAAAAGTTTCGGCCGTGCAAGAGCCGGCCCAATCCGGCGGCAGCACCATGAGAACGTCCGCACCTACTGCGCGCGCATAACGGCCGAATTCAACCGTCTTGCCTGTCCACCAGATACGGTCAGCCGCTACAACTGCGGCCCGCCCAGCCGTCTGTTCAGCCACCACTCTGGTCACCTCCGCCACCTCGTCGTCCGTGAGCAGAGAAAAGAGACTGTCCCCGTATGTCAGCAGCATCGTCGTGCTGCCGGCACTGATACCCCTGTCTACCAGCCCCCGCAGGCTCCCGTAGTCAATCTCGCCATCCCTCGTGAACGGCGTGTGAACCGACATGACAGGTCCGGCTAGCAGAGAACGCAGCTCTTGTGGTGAACGCATGCAAGCAACCCTATTCGTGCCGTATGCGCGGATCGGCGACCGCATACAGTATGTCCGCAATTAAATTGCTGAATAGAACGAGGATCGCGGCGACCAACGTCAGCCCCATCAACACCGGATAGTCCCGCTTGGAAATGGCCTGAATCGCCATGCGTCCCATCCCCGGCCATTGAAACATGGTCTCAATAATGACAGTGCCTCCGAAGAGAATCGGCAGGCGCAACGTCACAATTGTAATGACCGGAAGCAGAGCGTTTCGCAGCGCGTGCCCGATAACGACTCGAGTCTCTTTGAGACCCTTGGCGCGTGCAGTGGTCACATACTCTTGCCCGAGTACCTCCAACATGCCCGATCGCATATAACGGGTTAAGCCGGCAGTCAGGTCAAGCGAGAGAATCACGCCCGGAAGTACCAAATGATGCAGATTGTCCAACAGAGGCGGCGGCGCGTCGAACGCGACCGAACGCATGCCAAATGTCGGAAACCACTCCAATTTAAGCGCGAAAACATAGAGGGCAAGGAGCGCCAGAAAAAAGGACGGGATCGAAATGGAAAACAATGCAAACAGAGTTAGGACATAGTCCCAGATCGTATACTGCTTAAGTGCGGCAAGTACACCCAGGCTGATGCCCAGCACCGAAGAAGCTACTAGCGCAAATCCCATCAACTCCAGAGTGGCCGGCAATCGCACTGCAATCCGGCGCAGTACCGGCTCACCCGTCTGATACGAGTAGCCGAAGTTGCCTCGCGCCAGCTGACCCAGCCAGATTACGTAACGCACAGCAACCGGTTTGTTGAGGCCCATCTCCTCCTTCAAACGTTCAAGGTTCGCCGCCGACATCTCCTCTTCCGGGTCAATCATGGCCTGCACCGGATCGCCGGGCGCGGCGTTAATGAAGCTGAATGTAATCAGCGTGATGCCCAGAATCAGTGGAATAGCCAGCAGCAGCCTGTTGGCAATGTATGTTGCCATCAATACGCCCAATGCGGCGGATACTTATCCAGCACGTACCCGCCGACGCTGCGCAGGGGAACGGTCCGGAAGAGCTGCCCATCTCCGTCGTCCCAGCTCTCCAATCGGTCCCTTTGCCCCAGTCGCCGAATCATGCTCCACTCTCTCAGCCTCTGATGACGCCCATTCGTATCCCAGAAGCACAGGCCGTCTGCGCCCGCCGTGTAGTACTGGAGCGCCCGCACGCGGAAATCCTCCGGGGGCATCGTTCGCGGCATAATCTCAGGATAGTACTGGACTGGCGAATTGGCTGTCAGTTGCCCAAAATAGTCGACGTCGATTTCCTCATCCCGCCATGGATAGCAGATCAAATTGTCAATCAAGCCACCCTCAACCCAGGCTGGAATGTCCAGTCCATAGAACAGGTTGCTCCTGGCATTATTCAGAACATGAGCCGAAATCTCTAGCGGTCGCCCTCGCGCCTCTCCTAACTCGTCCATTTCCCGGCGCAGTTCCGCCATAAACTCCGTCATCACGCCCGCCCGGTAGCGCAGATACCGCCCGTCGTCCTCCGCCAGTTCCCTTGCGTCGAGACCGGTCTCCTGCCGGAAACCCTCGACCAGCGGTTCTTCGTAGAGCAAAAAGGGCGCCCCTCGATTGTAGATAGGGTTGACGCCGTCAATGTCGTAGCGCGTGGCCAGTTCACGAAAAACAGCCAGCACCAGTTCGCGTACCTCCGGGAAAGCGTAACTCATCCGCGCGATCTCACGGCCGTCAAGATCTACACAGCGCCACTCCGGGTGCTGCTCGTAGAAGTCGCCTGTAAAGTAGTCCTCAAACGGAGGGCAACACTGAAACGCCTCCATTCGCTGGCTGATGTGGACCTCCAAACCGACGTTGTGCCCGTGCTCCACCACCGTCTCAATCGTGTCGATGCCCGTCCCCGCCAGAATCTGCATCGACTCCGCAATGTAACGGTCGCCCACCCTGGGAAAGTCTCTTGTCTTACTTCCGGTCAAGCTGCCAATTGCCGAAGGATAAGTTAGAACGTCGCCGCCTGCTCCCGGACACCAGAACATCTTCCCGAAGTCGGTATCTCGGAACGGCTCAAGAAACTCCCAGATTTCCTCGCGGCTCGTTGGTCGGAAGCGCGCGAAGTCGCTGAAACCATCATTCATGCAAATGAGCCGCCTGTGGTCTGCATCGGCACGGTCGGACTGAAGCCTTGCAACTTGCTCCTCGTCAAGAGGTTCTAGCTTTACATAGGCAATATAGGCCGGACGTGACAAGCCCGCCGACTGTTGGGCCAGGACCAGATCCTGGCCGGTAAGGTCGGCTGTCTTCCAAAACCGTTCGTCCAGAGAGTAGTTGTCGGCGAACTTCCCTGGCTCACTCTCGCGGTTCACTTTTATGAAGGAACTGTCGCCGGACAGTCTGACGCGTACCAGATCCTCGGTCCAGTTGCTCCACAAACCCAGGTAGATCCGGTGCCAACCCGATACGCCAAGCGGAACTGTGACAGGTGGCGCTTCTGTTTCCGGGCCGGCAATCAGCATATTGCCGCTGAACTCCTGCGTCTCGTAGGGAACGACCTGCCAGTGGTATTTCCGCCTCTCGCTGGAAAGGGCGAGCTGAGGCAGACTTCGGCCCAAGTCGGTCAGGTAGATCGGCTCAAGTGCAGACATATGAGGTTCCTCCCGAAGCTTCTGGCGAATCGGATTTCGAGGATTCAGAGGAGTGGCAACATAAACACTAAAGCGAGCGCCGTCCGCTCAGAATATAAACTATCTTGCGGGAAAGGCGCAACCCTTATTCATTGGGCGGACTTCCACTTACTGGGAGGAGGTTGCGAAACAGCAGTGGTGAACAGTCAGACTTTGCAATTTGCTGCGTCATCTGGGTCGACGGCGAAAAGTTTGAACATGTCGGCGCAACCTTCGTTGCCTCACTACCGTGAGTTGCGCTCGAATGCGCTGTTCCTCTTGCCACGACAGTCTGGCAGTTCACGCCGCAGGGCGCCGAAGCGCAGTATCCAATTTGAGGTCTCAGCCAAAAGGCGACACTCATCCTCTTGCCCCATGTTCACACGAGCGACGACTCGCAAATGTGCGTAGAATTTGTGCTCCTGATAGCCGGCACTTCTCTTTGCAGGCGTCTTGAATCTATTACCAATCTGTCAACCCTGATCCAACATCAACGAAACCTGGTGGTAAGCTGTCAGAGGCGCTTCCTCTGCCGGCAACTGTAAAGGGAATTGACCGCGGTATGGTCGAATCAAGAGGCATACGAGAGTTAACCCCGTTTTGGCATGCGGCCACGTGCAGGAGTCATATGTTTTACAACGCACATCTCGATTTTGGGATTCTCAACAATTGTGTCATAATATTTATGCCATTGTTACACATTTACAGTCAGAACTGGATGGAGCATTGTGCCCCCTTGCCCTGTGATGCGTGTAACTATGGCACCTGCACTCCATTCAGTCAGCAAGGGGGCGCCTCTTTTTCCAGCCCTTCTCAACTGAACTCCCAGGCGCCAGCCCAGTCTGCTGCCACCGCGTTCCGAATCGCCAACTGCTAAACTCTCCGGGCCACCGTGTCCCGCGGTATGGTTGCACTCGCACTGCAATCTGCCCTCGCGGCCAGCCCCGGTTGCCGCGGCCGGCAGTTCACCACCGTGAGCTTGCAGCGATGTCTAGCCCCCAGGACAGGTCGAAAGGAGCAGAGCTCCACGAATTTCAGGGCTTAGCAGGATCCATCTAATGCGAGGAAAAGAGCTAAATCTATTTATCGGAATTCTGGGAAAGAAAGGGATCGTTGATGCGCGTTAAGGTAGAAAAACGTTCATGCGCATTCGATTGAATCGTCCGCGCATGAACTCGCGAGAATCCAACTGATTTTTTCTTCTTGAGCCAAAAGGCGATGGACTCTTAGTTAAATACCAGCACTGATCGCGCGACTTTGCCTGCCTTCATGTCAGCAAACGCTTCGTTTATCTCATCCAGCGGCCGGTAGCGCGAAATCAGCTCGTCCAACTTGATCTTGCCTTGCTTGTAGAGTTCCAGAATCCACAAGAAATCGACACGCGGCCTTGCCGCGCCGTGGAAGGCCCCCATTAACGTCCTGTCCTCGAGCAGGTGCCACCCCTCCACTGAAACATCCTGACCTGTCGGCTGCACGCCCACCACGACCGCCGTGCCGGTCATCCGCACGGAGTCGATCGCCTGTCTCACTATCGCGGGAAAGCCAACCACCTCAAACGCATAGTCCGCCCCGCCGCCTGTGATCTCGACGATTCGCTGAACCGGGTCCTCTTTTGCGCTGTTGATAAAGTGCGTCGCTCCCATCTGTTCCGCCAGTTCCAGCTTGTAGTCCACCGTATCCACCGCAATGATCTTGCCCGCTGACGCCAGCACGCCGCCCTGGATCACGTTGAGCCCCACACCCCCGCAACCAAACACCGCCATCGAGGCTCCAGTCTCTACCTGCGCTCGGTTCACCACCGCACCGATCCCAGTGATTACGCCGCAGCTGATCAGGCAAGCCTGCTCCAGCTGCGTGTCATCCGGCACCTTCACACAAGCGTCCGCCAGCGCCACAGTCTGCTCCACAAAAGTCGGCCGAACGTGATATATAGGCTCGCCGTTTTGCCTATACCGGCTCACGGGCTCCATGCGGTGCGTCTCACATAGCGCCGGCCTTCCATTCGTGCAGTTCCGGCAGCTTCCACACATTGCATCCAGCGAAAGAATGATCTTATCGCCCGGCGCAAAGTCCCGCACGCCCTCACCCACCGCCCGCACCACGCCGGCCCCCTCATGGCCCAGCAACCACGGCAGGCGCTTTGGGGTTCTGTGGTCCGTAACATAATGGTAATCGCTGTGGCACACCCCGGCCCCCACGATATCCAGCAACACCTCCCCGAACTCTGGCTCCTCCAGCTCGACCTCTTTTACCGCCACCGGCGCATGCGCCTCATACATGATCGCAGCCTTCATCGTTTCTCTCCTTCAAAGTCTACATGTTTGACTGAAATCCTGGAGTCATCCATCGCGCACGAAACTTACTACGAATTCCTCAATGAGTAAAGCCAGAAAAGCCGACGCGACTTACATCAGCTAAAACTCGTAGACTCCATTTGCGGCGACCTGGATACTCTAGACAGGATTCCGCGAACACAGCTACCTGCAACACTGGTTGTGTGCATCTGTGCGAGTGCCTTTGTTCCCACTAGGCTGCGAAGCCTGCAATTCTAACCAGAAAACGCCGAACAGGTTACCGGTCTGGCCAGCACGTTAGGATCACGAACTTTATCCGTGCTAGAATACACCCAATGAGGCCTCTCAAGCCCAGGGAAAACTTCCTTCGCCACTCAATTCAGGACCATCGCGTACAGCAACGGATACTGTTTCTGCGCAAATCGAACTATGCGATCATTTGAGATTCCACAGCCACAGGCACGAAAAGAAGACGCTGGGCCGGGCGAAAGCCGTGACGGGTCACGACAGGAATAACCCTGTCACGCTGGCGGCCCCGTCCCAACCAATGTCGCCGTCGCACAAAGAAGGATTATTTCGGTTGGTGGTACGAAAGTCCCTACCCCGATCATGACGTAAGCTACGAGTGGAATGACGGCATCCTGGCGTTCTGACTATGGCCCTATCTCCCCCAATTGGAATTCGACGACTGGTTTCTTGGCCTTTTGCAACGAAACATCAGGAATTTCCGGCACACCGCTTTGCTCACCCCGGAAACCTGTTTCTAGTTAAACGTTCCCGACCCGACCGACCATTCCGGACCTAGTGCAGCCGTGCGCAAACACGACGTCGGCGTTTTCCTCGACACAAACACAACACCTTGGTTCCGGGTCTCATGAAGCCTAGTCGCACAGTTCGACCTGGACCTGGCCTGAACGGAGTCCTCGTCATCTTGGCCTCCATGAAATCTGGCAGCCAGTCCCTCACCCCAAACCACGAAAGGAGCCAAAATGGGCATCAGCCTCGGCATCGTCGGCCTGGGATCCTTCGGAAGTTCCTTCGCCGACCTCTTCATGAGCCACCCCCTCGTCGACCGCATCGCCCTCTGCGACCGCGAACCCGACCGCATCGCCCGCTTCGCCGGACTCGACCACTGGCAGGCCAAATTCCACCCACGCGACGCCTACGCAACACTCGAAGACATCTGCGCCAGCGATTTAGACGCCATTGCCCTGTTCTCCCAGCCCTGGCTCCACGCCCCCCAGGCCGTTCAGGCCATGGAGTCAGGCAAACACGTATACAGCGCCGTGCCTATCGTCATGTTGCCCGACGGCGACGAAATCCTCGACTGGTGCGCCCGCCTCGTTGAAACCGTAGAACGCACCGGCCACTCCTACATGCTCGGCGAGACAACCTACTACCGGCCGGAATCGATCTTCTGCCGCCGCCGTTCGGCAGAGGGCGCATTCGGCGACTTCGTCTACAGCGAAGGGGAGTACTACCACGACGTCGACAGCCCCAGCAGCAACCTGCGCCTTGTCCAGGCCCACAGACTGGCAGGTCAGGCCGGCCAGGAGTGGATCGCAGCCAGGGATGACTACAAGAACAGGGGAATTCTGACCGGACCAATGCACTATCCCACCCATTCGACCAGCGGCCCAATGAGCGTGATGAACGCTCGCGCTCTCAAAGTCTGTGCCTGGGGCTACGCCAACCGCACCGAGGATACCTACTTCAGCGAACAGGGCTACCGCTTCAGCAACGAGACCGCACTCTTCCAAATGAGCAACGGATCAACCATGCGCATCTGCGAACTCCGCGAGATAGGCCTCCAAAACCGAGAAACCTTTCGCATCTATGGCACGCAGGGCAGCTACGAGCACGAACAATGGTGCGACAAAGAGAGCCGCTCGCCCCTCACACCTGAAGAAATGCGAAACCCTTTGCCGCCTGAAGTCGAAGACGCCTTTAAGGCTGCCAGTCGCTCCTCCGAAATCTACGGCGGCCACGGCGGCTCCCATCCCTATCTGGTCCACGAATTCGTCGAAGCAGTGCATCAGGAACGGCAGCCTGCCATCAACGTCTGGTCCGCCGTGCGCTATATGGCAGCCGGCGTCATCGCTCACAAGTCAGCTCTGCAGGATGGCGAAATTCTGTCCATACCGGATTGGGGAGACGGGCCTGGCGCCTAGCCCCGGCCTCACACCAGATCCATTAGCCAGCCGCAATGGAGGACCCACTCGTCCTCCACTGGATCCCACCGTAACTCAAAAGAGTTTTGTCCAGGCGTCTGCACAAGGAAACTGCGCACACGTCTACCTTCGACCATCTCGTCCCACTGGCGGCCCAAGGCAACAATACTGTACGTCCTGCCCTGCCATTCAAACGACCTGGGCGCGATCTTACCCGTCGGCAGCGAGCGCACTTTAACGCGCACAGGTTCGGCGATCGCAACCTGTTGACCCATCAACTGCACTTGTCCGTCGCGTAAGAGAGCAGCATTTCCAGCGCAAGCCGCGCGCTCATCAGCTTGTTGCCGCGCCTGTCAGCCGGCCAGATCGCCTTCTCCGCCCGGCTGAATCCGTCCTTTGCCGCGAGATGAAGGTAGACCAGGCCCATCGGCTTCTCGACGGTCCCGCCGGGGCCTGCCACACCCGTGATCGACACCGCCGCGTCCGCGTCATACTCTCGCAACGCGCCATAAGCCATCTGCCTCGCAACGGTCGCGTTGACAGCCCCATCGCGCAACAGCACCCCGCCGTCTACGCCTAGCAGCCTCTCCTTCGCAGCATAGCTGTAGACCCCTGCGCTTCCCAGGAACCAGTCCGAGCTTCCCGGTATCTCCGTGATCAAATGTCCCACCAGGCCGCCCGTGCAACTCTCCGCGACTGCAGCGATCAATCCTGCTCGCTTCAGCGCAAAACCCGCCTCCTTCGCCAGCCCCGTCAGGGCCCTTTCATCGATGGGTTCAGTATTCTGATTCGCCATATTTCCTCTTCGTTTAGTTTGAACTTCCGGCTAGCCCCACACATGGCTTCCCTTTTGCTGCCTAGGCAGCCAGACCTGGGGCCATTATAGTCTGCCCTTTTCCGCCCGCCAACTGTACGCGTTGTGACAGGAGTGCTCCCTTGCAACCCCCGACGCCTCCGCTCGCACTCCCAAGGACAAGCCGCTTCTGGGCAAGGCAACTGCACCCCGAAGACCCATGCTGCAGAGAACCGTAGGGGCGCCCCTTGTTGGCGCTCTTCGTGGACTCTCGGCCGAGTTCCGGCGTTTCCCGCAAAGGGCCTTAGACGCAGATGCGCTCCGGCTCCAAGCCGCCGCAGTTGACAGAAGTCCGGGATTTCTGTATTTTCAATAGGCTGGGAGTTCGTCAGCAGTCCCACTTTAGGGGCTTGGGAATGAGGCTTTAGCAGTCCCGTCGTCCAACTGACGAAAAACTGTACACCCTGCCGGTGAAGGCCGTTTAGGCAGCCTATCTGCCCTTAAGAATGAAACTCGCCCCGGGTCCTTTTTCATCCCGGGTTCTTTGCAGAAGCCGCACCCATTTGAGGAGAAAGTAATGGAGCTCCAGACAAAGCAGCCGCCTGAACTGGAATTCAGTATGCCGGAGGTCGAAGAGTCGCTGACCGCCTACCTCTCTGCCATAGGCGGCGCGATCATCGGTCTGCTTCTCACACTCCTCGTCCTGGCGATCTGGAACGGCGGCACCCTGAATTTCACCAACATTTCCAGGGTCAATGCGCTCGACGCCGGCCTTACCGATGTCGCTGCTGACCTCGAAACGGTAAACGCAAACGTCGACGCCCTCGGCGAACGCCTCATCCTGCTCGAACAGGAGTCCGGCGCGGTCGCCGCACTGCAAAATAGCCTCTCCGAGCTGGACACAAGCCTGGCTGACCTGGACCGCACGCTCAGCGAACAGGGCATCCAACTTAGCCAACTGGACACCGCCGTCGAAGATCTTCAAGTCACCAGGCGCAACTTTGAGCTCTTCACTGCGGCTCTCACAAACGCGCTGGCGCAAATGGAGACGGAAACTGCTGCGTCGCAGTCAGAAAACGGCGGTGTCTCACAAAGGACTCGGTCGGCTGGTCCGGCACCAAGTGCGGCCCGCACTGACGATCGCCGGGCCGCAGAATCGGCCGAATCGAATGCCGCGACAACTGATGCCGGTTCAAAGCCGCAAGACTCTGCACAACCGGTCCAACACCTTCCCCAGCCGGCGGTAGTCGTGAGCGAAAAAGTCGCGCCCGATGCCCTACTAGTCTATCTCTTTCTCGACGGAAATGCCGACGGCCTGTTCGACGCCGAAGAGAACCTCATCGCCGGCGCCACCGTAACGCTTACCTCCCCTGTCGGAAGAGCCGTCGCTGCTGAGAACAGTGTCGGTTCCGCCGGTACCCTCTTCGAAAAACTGAACGGTGGCGAGTTCACAGTTTCTGTGGATGAAGTGCAGGGTTATACGCTTGCAAGCCTCAACAACACGACCGTAGAAGTCGATCCCGAGGCCGGAGCCGGCCAGATAGTCTACTTTGCTGTCGTAACGACTGCCGGGGACTGATTATGAGGGGTCAACAACCGCCGTTCGCTGGTTACTCCGCCGCCTCAGAAACTTCATAAAAGATGAGAAGCACCGAACCGTAGCGGCGCCTGTCAAACTCGATCAGTGTATCAAGTTTGATTGGCGCCTCTTCGTGCGGGTCGATTTGGACGATGACGACACTATCTTCTACCAACAGCCCGAAGCCGGCATCGACCGCCTTCAACGCCTTCTTCCATAGTTCCCGGTACTGAGGCGGCGCGATGTATATCAGGTCAAACGGCTCGCCCTCAAACTTCTCGATGAAGTCGAAGCTGTCACGTCTCGCTACTGTCGCACTATCAGCTACCCTGCAGTGAGACAGATTCTGCAGTATCGTGCGAACCGCCGCGCGACTTCGGTCCACAAAATAGGCGTGCTCCGCCCCCCGGCTCAGCGCTTCTATGCCCACCGCGCCGGTGCCCCCAAACAGGTCCAGTACGTATCGCCCCTCGATCCAGTTTCCCAGAATCGAAAAAAGGGCCTCCTTCGCCCGGTCGGTGATGGGACGCGTGCCGTCCCCTGGAACCGACTGTAGCCTGTGCCCTCTCGCGCTCCCTGATATCACTCGCATAGTCAGCGAAAACTGAACTCCCTTTAGCCGGCCTCTAGCCCTCTGAACAGGTTGACGCCAGCTGATTCTCCCGTCACAGGATTATAGTTGCACTCACGCGATTTCAGACAATTGCGCGAAATGGGGGCCTGAGATAAAATAGCCCGCGTCAGGACTCGCAACTAAATACTTGCTGACGCGCGACGAGAGAGACTTCACATTCGAAGCGCCGAAGGGGCAAGCCGGCAGGACGACCCAACCTGTCCGGTCACACTCTCAGGCAAAAGGATCGTCGCGATACGGCACCTTTGGAAAGCGTCGCTAAACAGGCATTTGGCGGCCACCGACGGGGCAACCGCACGCCGGCAAAGTCAGGTGGGGACAGAAGAAGACCTCCCCGGTTCCACTTAACACCACGACGGTGTGCGTCAATCTCTCAGGTCAAGGACAGAGGCAACGGGCACTCTTTCGAGATGCCCGTTTTTTCTTTCCGGAAAATGGTGTCCTTACTACTGCCGCCACAACGAAGTCGGCCAAAGAGTGAGGCGGAAACCCAAGGAGTGACCCATGAGCCCGCAATCCCACACAGTACCGCCCAAAGCCGCGAGCAACGGCCTTGGCAATGCCTCCAGGGCAGGTGTCGCCCGGCAGCTCGCCGAACACGCCTCGAAGAAGATTGGACGGGAAGGCCTCCTCCAGCGCACAGATGCCTTCGTGCCTCGCCACTTGGGGCCGGACCACGACGAGCAGGAGGCGATGCTGCAAATTGTCGGTGTGGATTCGCTCGACCAACTGATCGACCAGACCATTCCTGCTCCGATTCGGCTCCAGCGTCCCCTCGCCCTCCCCGGGCCGCGCCCCGAATCCGACACTTTGGCCGAAATGGCGGAACTGGCCGGACGCAACCAGCACTTCCGATCCTTCATCGGCATGGGCTACTACGACACCATTACGCCCCCCGTCATCCTACGCAACGTCCTCGAAAATCCCTGCTGGTACACCCAGTACACGCCGTATCAGGCCGAAATCGCACAGGGGCGGCTGGAAGCCCTGCTCAACTTCCAGACGATGGTATCCGAACTCACAGCCCTGGACATCGCCAACGCCTCCCTCCTTGACGAAGCCACCGCCGCTGCCGAGGCCATGATGATGTGCAAGCGCGCTCAGAAACGAGGCGCCTCAGCGGAAACCTTTTTTGTCTCCGACAAGGTCCATCCCCAGACCATCGACACCATCAGAGTTCGCGCCGAACCCTTGGGCTACAAGATCATAGTCGGCGAACATAGCAGTTTCTGCCCCGATTCCGATACTTTCGGCATCCTCTTACAGTACCCGGACACTGAAGGCACAATCAATGACTACCGCGGTCTGGTCGAAAAGGCTCACACCGCCGGCGCCCTGGTCGTAGTCGCCACCGATCTCCTGGCCCTGACCCTGCTCGCGCCCCCGGGCGAATGGGGGGCCGACATCGCAGTAGGCAGCGCCCAGCGCTTTGGCGTGCCCATGGGTTACGGCGGCCCCCATGCCGCTTTCATGGCCACTCGCGATGAGCTCAAGAGACAGATGCCCGGCCGCCTCGTCGGCGTCTCCCAGGACGCCCAGGGCAGGACTGCTCTTCGTCTTGCCCTCCAGACCAGGGAACAACATATCCGCCGCGACAAGGCCACCAGCAACATCTGCACGGCACAGGTACTTCTGGCGATCATGGCCTCAATGTACGCCGTCTACCACGGCCCCGCCGGTCTCAGAAGAATCGCTCAGCGGATACAGCTCCTGACTTCCATCCTTGACTCCGAGCTGCAAGAACTGGGTTACCGCATAACGCAATCCGGTTCTGGTCCCCTCTTCGACACGTTGAAGATCGAATGCGGACCACGCACACAGAACGAGCTCCGCCTCGCAGCCGCCGCACACCGCCTCAACCTGCGACAGTATGAGGATGGGGCAATCGGCGTTTCACTCGACGAAAAGACCACCGTAGCCGAGCTGGAAGCTCTGCTGGAGATATTCGGCAGGCCCCCACGGCCCGAATCTTCTTCAGCAATTCAGGATGGCCGGCCGAACTCCAACGGCGCCGAACTAGCCGCGCTCGCCAGCGAGGTCGCTCTCGACTATCCTGAGCCCTTCGCCCGCAAAAGCCCCTATCTGACCCATCCGATCTTCAACACCATTAAGTCGGAAACCGAGATGCTGCGCTATATTACCAAGCTGCAGAACCGGGATCTCTCTCTCGCCCACTCCATGATCCCCCTCGGCTCCTGCACCATGAAACTGAATGCTACCGCTGAGATGATTCCTGTCACCTGGCCCCAATTCTGCGGGCTCCACCCCTTCGCCCCCCTCGAGCAGGCACAGGGCTACCTCGAACTCTTTGACCGCCTCGCCCAGGCTCTGGCCGAAATTACAGGCTTCGCCGCCGTCTCTTTCCAGCCCAACGCCGGCTCCCAGGGCGAGTACGCGGGCCTGCTCGCGATCCGGGCATTGCACCTCAGCCGCGGCGACGACCATCGAGACATCTGCCTCATCCCCTCGTCTGCTCACGGCACCAACCCGGCCAGCGCTGTGATGGCCGGAATGAAAGTTGTCGTGGTCCGCTGCGACGAAGAGGGCAACATCGACCTTCCCGACCTCAGAGCCAAGGCCGAACAGCACAGCAAGCAGCTCGCCGCGCTCATGGTCACCTATCCCAGCACGCACGGCGTCTTCGAAGAAGCCATTCAGGACGTCTGCGACCTTGTCCACGTCCATGGCGGCCAGGTTTATATGGACGGCGCCAACATGAATGCCCAGGTCGGTCTTTGCCGGCCCGGGGACATGGGCGCCGACGTCTGCCACCTCAACCTGCACAAGACCTTCTGCATCCCTCACGGTGGCGGCGGACCTGGAATGGGCCCGATCTGCGTCGCCGAACATCTCGCGCCCTTCCTCCCAGGCCACGCCGTTGTCCCTGGCATCGGCGGCCCAAAAGCTATCGGCGCCGTATCGGCCGCGCCCTGGGGCAGCGCCGCCATCCTGCCCATCTCCTACGCCTACGTCGCCATGATGGGCGGCTCCGGTCTGACCGAAGCCACCCGTATCGCTATCCTCAATGCCAACTACATCGCCGCCCGTCTAGAACCTGCCTACCCCGTCCTTTACAAGGGAACCCAGGGCCGTGTAGCTCACGAATGCATCATCGACACGCGTTTCCTAAAGGATCACGGCCTCCAGGTCGACGATGTCGCCAAACGCCTCATCGACTTCGGCTTCCACGCTCCCACCATGTCCTTCCCAGTCGCGGGCACGCTAATGATCGAGCCCACCGAAAGCGAGTCCAAGGATGAGCTTGACCGCTTCTGCGCCGCCATGCTCGCAATTCGGGAGGAAGTCCAGACCGTTCAGGACGGCAAAATCAGCCCCGAGGATTCGCCCCTCCACCACGCACCACACACCGCCGACCAGGTCACCGCCGACCAGTGGGATCGCGCCTACAGCCGCGAAATCGCAGTCTTCCCCGCCAGTTGGGTGCGAGAAAACAAATTCTGGCCTGCAGTCAGTCGCATCGACAACACCTACGGCGACCGCAACCTAGTCTGCGCCTGCCCGCCCTTGGAGAGCTACGCCTAGACACAGTTGCAATCTGTGTGAATCACAGTGGCTGCCTAACTCTAGTCTGACTTCAACCTGCAGATCAGGCTGGAAAGGGGCAGGCTTTGTGCCTGCCCTTGCACACACCGCCTATCCCAGTCCCCTTCTAACCTCATGTAGAGGCAAGCCTTGCGCCTGTCCTCGCGTAAGCTCAATGTCTGCTATTCGCGAATGCCATTCGTGGACCCTTTGCCTTACTTCAGCAATGTAGGCATGCCAGACTAGAAGCGATGGCCCTGAGCGCGAATGCGGTTGACACCAAATATAATGACGTTTATAGTTTTAGTCTGAACTGCTAGAGTCGAGGAGTTTGCGGGAGCCGGTGTCACTTCTCTCCTTCCCCACTTCTCTTCACTCTTTCCTCCACCTGTGCCTTACCTGGGGCAGAAAAACAATTAAGGAGGCTTGCCGAAATGTCTGATTCAATTAAACGAAAACAAGAGCAGAGGAGCAGCACGCTCAACCGGCGTGACTTCCTGCGCAGTGCAAGCGCGTTGGCCGGACTCGGTCTGCTTGCGGCCTGCGCCCCGGCTGCCCAGCCAGCCGGCGAAGCGGGCTCCGACGCACCGGCTGAGAGGGCCAGGGTCCGCTACCTGTCCTGGTGGTTTGAAGAAGGCAATCGCGGCGAAACTTGGAACAATTTTGTCGATGAATTCAACGAATACCAGACCGAAATCGAAGTCGTAGCCGAAAACATCCCATTCGACCAGTACACGACCAAAACGATTGTCGGCACACAGTCAGGCCAGTTGGACGGCGACATCGTCATGGCCACGCCTGAACTGGCCCCCCGCCTAATCCAGTCAGACCTCCTCGTCCCCCTGGACGACGTTCTTGTGCGCAACAGCATAACCGACCTGAGCTCCGCCCACGACGCCCTGCGCAAGGACGGCAACCTCTACGGCCTCGATATGGTTACCGTCGCCTTCGGCATCCTCTACAACAAGGATCGCTACGAGGAAGCCAACATCACGCCTGCCACGACGCCTGAGGAATGGGTTGAAGTAAGCGCCGCCCTGACTGATCGCGAGGCTCAGAAATACGGCTTCTTTGCCACCCACCTGGTCAGCGAACCCTCAGACTTCTGGTTCCAGCTGGAAGTGTGGTGCATGCCCTACGACGGCATTTGGGCTGAAGGCACGACCCCCCTGCTTACCTCGGATGGGATCATTCAGGGCCTCAAGCTGTTCAAGCAGATGTACGACGTCGCCATGCCTCAAGGCGCGGACAATCCAACCGGTTACCGGCTCTTCCAGAACGGGGATGTGGCCCAGGGCCTCTATGTCTCCGCGGCCGTCGGCGCCTTTACCAAGGACGCCCCCGACCTCTATCCGAAGCTGCGCAGCGCCCCCATCCCTTGGGAGACCAATAAGTCGATTGCGCGCATCCATCCGATGATGATCAACAAGGACTCCGAGGTCGTTGAAGAGTCCATGGAGTTCGTCACCTACATGTATAAGCCGGACAACTACCGCCGTATGGTTGAAGGCTGCCAGGACGTGATCTTCGCCCAGCCTTCCGCTGCCAGGCAGGAGTACCTGGACGGCCTTGAGTGGTTGAAACCCGGCTATTTCGGCGTTGACTATGTAACGCCATTCGATATTGTCGGCGACTTCGTCTACAATTTCAACGAGTTCGGGCAAATCGTTATAACCAACTTTGCCGACGTTCTCATTGCCGGCAAGTCGGTTGAGGAAGCAATGGAGATCGCACAGGTGCAGGCCGAAGATTTGGCGGAACGTATCTCATAGTAAAATAGGCGAGGGGCGACTGGACAGGCACGACACCGTTCTCTCCCGTCACCCTCGCCTTCTCCATTCGTGACAGATTTCAAATCGGCGAAAATGACGCCTGCACGAGCAGGACCCATTCACCTCTCGCAAGACGCCTAGTCTATTCAATAATGAATGAACGAGTCGATGCAGACGCCCTGGCGGGGCGCTCCACCGGCGCAAAAGCGCCTCCCCGCCTCTTCCGCCGGCGCTATCTCTTGCCCTTCGCATTGGTCCTCCCAATCGTCCTCTACGAAGGGCTTCTGATCGTCTACCCCATTGTCCAGGGCATCTATGGCAGTTTCACACGCATCGAGTTGGCATCCAGCGCGGCCACAATCTGGGTGGGATGGGACAACTACGAGCGCATGTTCTCCGACCCTGCCTTCTGGAAAGTGATCCGGGTCACGCTCCTGTTCACCTCCCTGGTTATCGTGGTCGCCCTGACGGTCGGCCTCCTCACCGCGCTGCTCTTCAATCGGCCCTTCCGTTTCCGCCCTGTCGCGCGCGGCATGCTAATGATGCCCTGGGCCATCCCCGAAGTGCCCGTCGTCATGATCTTCATCTGGATCCTCAGCCCCCAATTCGGCGTCGTCAACATTCTGGCGCGCATGCTCCCCGGCGTCACCCAGAACCCTCAGTGGCTGCAGGTACCAGAGCTGGCGATGGCTTGGATGGTGCTTATCTCCTCCTGGAAGGCATTCCCCTTCTACAGCCTCGTGATCCTCGCAGCCTTGCAGGCCATTCCCCAGGAACTCTACGAAGCCGCCCGCGTCGACGGCGCCAACCGTCTGCAGCTCTTCTGGCATGTGACCATCCCGGGTATTGGCTCAACTCTAGAGCTTCTCGTCGTCTTGGCCGCCATCTTTTCCTTCAAGCAGTTCACGATCATCTTTCTGATGACCGGTGGCGGCCCATCAGGTACAACGGAAACGATCGTCATCCGCATCTTCAACACCGCTTTTCGCTTCTACGACTACTCCTATGCGACTGCCCTTGGCGTTGCCGGTTTCGTCGTCTCACTGGCTGTAGCTCTTGTCTTCATCCTGATGCAGGTCCGTCGCACACAGGAATCGGCCTGATATGGTTGTCAAAGTTGAGGAAAGCCGCACGGCTGTGTCCGGACGCCCGGCTAATCGTCTGATAAGCAGCGCCCTGCTCTATCTCACCGTGGCCGTCGTCTCCATAATCATTGTTTTCCCCGTCTACTGGATGATGATCAGTACCTTCCAACCTAGCAAGTACATCCTGCACTTTCCACCTCCCCTGCTTCCCCAGGAGCTCTACTTCGATCAGTTCGGCGAACTGTTCAACGAACACCCAATCGCGAAATGGCTGCGCAACTCTTTCCTCATCGCCGTCATGACAATGCTGCTCTGCATGGCCCTCTCGGTTCTGGGAGCGTTCGCGCTGTCCAACTTGCGATGGCCGGGTCGCAACCTGTTCGGACTGTTTCTGTTGGTGACCCAGATGCTGCCCGAAGTCTTGATCCTGATTCCTCTCTACATCCTTTATCGCCGGCTCAACATGCTGAACAGCATTCCATCACTGGCCCTGATCGACGCTGCCTTCATTCTCCCTATCTGTATCTGGATTCTCAAGGGAGTCTTCGACAACGTCCCCCCGGAAGTGCTCGACGCTTCGGTCGTGGACGGATGTACGGAGTTGGGCGCACTATGGCGAATCGTCCTGCCGCTGTCCGCGCCCGGCTTGGCCGCAGTCGCAGTTGTCGCCTTCTTCTTCGCCTGGAATGAATACCTTTATGCCGGTATCATGCTCAGCAGCGGGGACTTCATGCCCGCCTCCGTGGGCCTCTCCACGCTCAAAGCGATCGCCCAGACGCCGGTGGAACAGTACATGGCCGCCGGGCTTGTCTTTTCGGTTCTGCCTGTGGTCTTCTACCTCGCGATGCAGAGGTATATCGTTTCCGGCCTGACGGCCGGCGCGGTCAAGGGTTAAGAGCTAGCGGGTCGTGAATGGCTCGCAGTTTTCTGAGGCTCGCCTCCCCACATTCGTAAACAGATTGGAGAATTGTGTACAGTGGAAACAGGTCACCTACTTCTCGCCGGCGGCTCCGAATTCGGCGGCCAGATGGCCGCCCCCGACCGCCGCAGCATCGAACTCGCCGGCGGTCTCGACACTCCCATAGCAATTATCCCCACGGCCGCCGCGCCCGACAACAACCACCGCCGCGCCGGCGAAAACGGCCGCCGCTGGTTCACCAGTCTGGGCGCGACCAATGTCCAGGTCGTCCCCTTGATCGACCCCGCCTCAGCCGCAGATTCGAATGTAATCGAAGCCGCGGCCGAAGCCAAACTGATCTATCTGTTGGGTGGCTTTCCCGGCTATCTGTGTGAAACGCTTAGCGGCTCGCCAGCCTGGTCGGCCATGCTCACGGCCTACGCCGGCGGCGCCGTACTGGCCGGTAGCAGCGCCGGCGCCATGGTCCTTTGCGAGCATCTCAACGACCCTCGCGGCCAGGGCACGACAGCCGGCCTCGGGATTGTCCCCGGCGCCTGCGTCCTGCCCCATCACAACACATTCGGACAGGGCTGGGCTGACAGCCTGCGCACAATCCTGCCCAATGCAACGCTTGTTGGCATCGACGAAGAAACCGCCATGATTAGCGAAGGGTCAGCCCAGCACTGGCGCGTATACGGTGCCGGCGACGTCACTCTCTATCTCCCCGGCCACAAACTGTCGCACCCCCAGCGCTTCCTAGCCGGCCAGATGCTGCGTCTCCAGCCACATGACTGATTCCGGGAGACCGAATTGACCGCCAGGAACACGGGGTCACGGCTGGCAGGAATTAAATGCGCAAAATGCGGAAGTCCTCAAATCTGATCCAGTGCTCCTCTTCAGGCGGCCCGTTATAGCACTGGATGCTGACCTGCTCGTTATCCGCCGGCGCCAGCTCCCCCGTAGCCGCTGTCTCGAACGCTGACGCCCCTTCCGGACGGTACTGTGCCTCCCAAGACTCAGCATCCACCACCAGTCGCAGCCGCACACTCTGCGAAGGCATCGCCTTGCTACCCGGAATGATGAACACCTCCCCGTCCACCAATTCCTTGACCTCCTTGAATACCGGCTCCCCGTCCTGGTACCACGTGATGCCCGCCTGCTCGTATTGCTGTGTGGGCGCACGATGGTTCATGATCGTCACTTCAATCGCATACACGCCCGTACTGCGGTCCGGCGCGGGCCGCACAAGCGCGTTCCTCACTGTTCCCGCTACGCCGGGCTCTACCACGATCTCCAACCCACAGTCACGTATCCGCCAGCGTTCCGGATTCTCACGAATCCAGAACCACTCGGAGTCCATTTCATCTTCAAACCGCTCGTTGAAAATCAACTGTTCATCCAACTTCCCCATATTCATTGCTCCTCTTGCGCTGTCTACCCTCGTCTGTCTTTTCCCGCTCTCTCTGCCACCGTCGCAAACTCTACTCTTCTTCCTGGTTTATTCTCCGTACAACCAGGTTCGCATACTCGCCCACCAGCGGCGCCATCTGCCGCAATCCTATCTTCCCGCCTCCCAGCACCGGCCCATAGTTGACACCTTCGTCGCGCCAGCTGAAAATCGGCAAGTCGTTAATGGAAAAAGCAACCTCTGCCCCGCACTTGACCATCTGAATCCTGTACGGAGGGGCCGCATCCGCAACCGGGGGAATCGGGTCCGCGCCCTGGGCTACCATGTGAAAGCCGTAGCTCTTGCGCAAGTTACAGGTGTGGAAGGCGCGCTCCTCCGGCCAACGCCGTCTGAAATAGGATACGTGCAACGCGTTGATATCCCCGTGGTGATACTGTTGGTACTCACCTGTGCGTTCAGCCAAGGACGAGTCGAAAAGGTCTTCGCCGTTCCGTCCCGTCGCCGCCAGGAACAGAATGCACAACCCCGGCTCCTGAACCGGCCAGAAATCCCACTCGATACTCACATCCCCCGGAAGAGTCTCGGGGCACCATAGGACAAAGTTGGACTTCTGCCCCTCCCCAGGATCGCGCAGATTCTCCATCCGCATCCGCCCGTTGGGAAAACTGATCCCCGCCTCTCCCTCCAACCTGAATCCGGCCGCGTCCGATGCGTTCGCGAGAGAGTTGCTATAGACAATGTCCGCTAAGTTGAACCGGCTCATAGCTCTCCTCTAAGAATTCCTTCGCTCCATGCAGGAGTGAATCCTACGTGCCGAGACCGAATGTGTCAAAGCGCTAAGTGGCCCTGCAGAACGGAATAATACCTGACATGAAACGCCAAGGGACTACCGCGTAGTCGCCTAAAGTCGACCCATCTCTCTCCCCAATGCTCGCCCTTCGCCACCGCGTGTGCACTGCGGCAATGGGAGCGAATTTTCGTATACTTCCTGCAGCGCAAGCGCCGCCTTATACCACTACCGTTCCTCTAACCACTGACCATTATCCCTTGCCGTGTCCACCCCAAATCTGGGATGCACCCCTCCTACGCAAGCCACTTGACATGACCATTCACAATCAGTATCCTTGTACCGTAAATTCAGCTTCGTGTGAAGGCCCAACTGAAGTACCAGCACAACTGCACAAGAAAGGAAGTTCCAATGTCAAGGGAAATCCGCGAGTTCCGCGTTTCGAACGACGCCTTCGACGACCCCGCCGAACTGCAACGCCGCCTCGCTGACGAGGGCTATCTCTTCTTCAGACAGCTCCAGGATCCCGACAAAATGAGCGAGCTGCGCCGCGTCATGATGACCAAAATCCAGGAAATCGGCTGGCTCCTGCCCGATACTGACCCCAATGACGGTATCGCAGACGTTTCCAAGCAGTGCACCGAAGGCGACCGCGAATACGTTGAAGGCTATAGCCAGGTCTACAAGTTGGAGCCCTTCCATCGCGCTGCCCACTGGCCCGAAGTCACATCCATGATCGAAAAGATCATGGGCCGCCCCATCATGCCACACCCAAATCAGATCGCCCGTCTCTGGTTCCCCAAATACACCGAACACACCACACCCATGCACCAGGACTTCGTCCATTTCCAGGGCAACTTCGAAACCCTGACCAGCTGGGCCCCGATCGGCGACTGCCCCATTGAACTGGGCCCTCTGGCCGTCATCCCGGAATCCCACAAAGTCGGACGCGTTCTCGACCACCACTACTCTCTCGGCGCCGGCGCCTTGAGAGTGGATGTCGACGCCGAGGAAGAAATCGAACCCAACTGGCACTCGACCGACTATGAGATCGGCGACACCCTCATCTTCCCCGCCCTCACCATCCACCAGGCCCTGCCCAACTACACCGAAGACCGCCTGCGCCTTTCTCTCGACAACCGCTACCAGGCGGTCGGCGACCTGATCGCCGAGCAGATGCTCACGCCCCACGGGCCCAGCGGCCTCGAATGGGAAGAGGTCTACGAAAACTGGGAATCCGACGAATACCAGTACTACTGGAAGGACTACGACAACCCAGTGGTAGCCAAAGATTCGAGCTTTGGCGAAAAGGGCTTTGCCGAAGCCCTCGAACTGGCCCGCGCCGGCGACGAACACGCCGTAATCGGCCTGCAACGCGCCATCAAATTCGATCCCGATTCCGAAGCCGCCCAGTCTGCCAGAGAAGCACTTGCCGAAGCCGGAGTAGAGACTTAGGTCGCCATCTGGCTACCGCTCACTGTCGCCTACCACAACGGTGGCTGAAATAACGCCCTTCAAGATTTCTTTGAGGGTCACGTCGTCATCATCATCGCAAACCTTCAACTTTGAGGAGGTGAATTAGCCCGCTGCTGCTCGCTCTCGATACGGCGCCCAACGGGGCCCGTACGACTTCCTGATCCATCGACTATCAAGGACAAGGAGAAGAGGCAGAAAATGACTGGCAATGGTCTGAGTAGACGAAACTTCCTGAAAGCCTCCGCCGGCGCAGTAGGCGTCGGTCTGATGGCCGCCTGCGCCGCCCCAGCCGCCCCTTCAGGAGAAGAGATGGCTGAGGATTCCGGCGGCGAAGCTGCCGCCATGGAAAGGGTGGAAGTACACTGTAACCTCGCACAGCTTCAACCCACCGAGTGGACCACCCGCTCTGCCGAACACCCCTTGGTCGGCAACGCAGCACGCATTCTTGCTGAGCGCTTTGAAGAAATCAACCCCGATATCGCCGTCGTCTTTGACGAAGCCGGTGATGATGCTTGGCTCACCGCCGCTGTAAGCTCCGGCGAATCCCCCGACCTGATGGCCCGCCTCGACCTCGTCCAGCGCGGCTGGTGCGTACCCATCGACGATTGGCTTGACGCCCCCAGCCGCTATGCAATCCAATACGACACCTGGTCCGACAGCTTCTATCCTTCCATGATGGAGTCCTTGACCTGGTCCGACGGCCTCGACTACTGTGCCCCCATCCGCGCGATCTGGCCCTACCTTGAAGTCGGACTCGCCTGCAACATGGAGATCTTCAACGAGCACGGACTCACACCGCCTGCCACCTGGACCGAACAGTTGGAGGTTTCCCAGGCCCTCAAGCAAGCCGGCCTTGGCCTCTCTCCCTGGCCCCGCGAAGGTGAGACCGGCAACTGCTGGCCCCTTGCTCTCCAGATCCTTCCCCCCATGATGCAGGAAGTCTGCATCGAAATGGACGCCGACAATGACTTCTTCGTCGGCATCGAGGAAGCTCTGCCCGCACACAAGGCCGAGCTAATCGGCCCCTACACACCCATCTACCAGCGTGCTTGGGACGAAATGTACGCCCTCGCTCTCACCTGGGTGGACGGCTTCAACACCACCGATCTCGATCTCCTCTGGCGCGAAGGCTCGGTCGGTATGCAGTACCGGGCCACTTGGGAATTCGCTACCTTGGCCAACGACCCCAATGTAGACTTTGAGCGCACCTTCGTTCCCTCGCCAATGCCCGCCGCTGCCGACATTCCCCCCACCGTCAGCATGCCCGGCGCAGTCGACCCCAATGACTATACAGCCGGCGACGGCAATGTGCCCGGCGAGCATGTGCAGGCCATCCGCGGCCCGCAGGACGTAATGCTCAAGTCCTCAACCGAGATGCGCGGCAACCGGGACCAGGTCATCAACTGGTGGCAGTTCATCACAGAGCCGGAAAACAACGCCTTCCTTAACAACGAAAACCAGCAGTATATCCCCTCCGCCAGGGATGCCAAGCTCGGCCCGCTGTGGTCCACCATCGGAGGATACAAACTACCCCTTTACACCTACACCATCGCCTGGTGGGGCATGGGTCTCCTCTGGGACTGGGACTACTTCACCGAGTGGCGGCGCATCTTCGTGGCTTGGGTGATCGGCGACATGGACAGAGCCGAATTCTTCGAGCGCCAGCAGCGCTCCTGGGATGAAGGTGTCGCACGCTACGAAGCCCTGCTCGCCGACCAGGAAGCAGACAGCTAAATTGCCAATTTGTTGGGTGAGCGGATATCGGCCCCCGCTCTGTCCGCTCACCTACGTCCGCCTTCCTCCTGCCGCTCACATGCTACGCAAAATCCGTTTGGCCGCAGTCGGCCTGCTCCTTTTGATATTCGCCCTCCTTGCCGCGGACTTCATCCAATCACTTGTGCGCCTCAACAACGTCGTGATTGAAGGCGAGTTCAACAAGGAAAAGGTAGTATCCGACGGCGAAGACTCGATCATTTTAACGGTCCGTGTCACCGAAAACGGCCAACCGCGCGTAAACGACACCTTGCAGGCCTGGCTGGAGCCGGGCAACGGCCTCATGATCCCGGAGTGGTCCTACACCGACGAAAACGGCGAAGTCGAAATTACCTTCACGCCCAATCCGGCCACCGCCTACGATATCAAAACGGACTCAATCATCAACGTCATCGACATCAACATCGGGCGCTGGCTCGAGGTAGACAAGAGCTTCTCCATTGAAGTGCCCGTCGAAATCCCGCTTTCCTCAGACTGAACCGGGACGCGCCAAAGCGATACGCAAGAAGTGAACTGCAAAATTCCCGTTCTCGAAGAATTATCGTTCTCGTTGTTTTCTTAGAGGCCTACCCGCAATGCAAATGGAACTCAAACTTCCTCCTCGATCTGAGGACCTCCAAATGGAGAAGCTCAGGGAGACAGCATGACAGAAGGTACAGGAACCGCCGAACAGGGCAGTGTGGCAGACCTATCCACAAGAACTCCCACAAGGTCGGGAGACCTCTCTACCTGGCAGGCAATGCGCCGCTCCTGGCAGGCCTACGCCCTTCTTGCCCCCATCTTCATCCTCCTCCTCATCTTCAACTACTACCCGCCCATCCTCGGCCTTCTTCGCGCCTTCTACCGCTGGCGTCCCGGTGTCGAAGCCAGCTTCGTCGGCCTTCAGCACTTTGGCGTCTACTTCACATCACCCGAAACGCCGCGCGAGCTCTTCAACATGTTCAAACTGCTCGCCTTCTTCTTCTTCTCAGGAGCAGTCATCCCCTTCATCATGGCCGTACTCATCTTCCGTATCCGCGACACCGAGTCCAAGGAGCTCTATCGCCTCTTTCTCATCATCCCCATGCTCGTGCCGCTCATTGTCGTTATCCTCCTCTGGAAGCAGATCTACGACCCCAACCTCGGCGTCATCAACGGCCTGTTGGAACAGTTCGGCCTGGGTTTCCTGGCGCGCAACTGGCTTGGCGACACCGCCACCGCTCTCTACGCCATCATGTTTATGGGTTTCCCCTGGGTCTCAGGTGTCGGCACCCTCATCTATTTGGGAGGCCTCGGCCAGATTTCCGAATCGATCTTCGACGCCTGCGAAGTCGATGGCTGCACCGGCCTCCGCCGCACTCTCCAGATAGACCTGCCCCTCGTCTTGGGACAAGTGCGCCTCATGACGATCCTCGCAGTCATAGCCGGCGTCACCTCCTTCCAGACGATCCTCGTGCTGACCGACGGCGGCCCCGGCTTCGCTACCATGGTGCCCGGCCTGACCATGTTCCACAAGGCCTTCCGCACCCAGCAGTTCGGCTACGCTGCCTCCATCGGCATGGTCCTTTTCGTCATCACCTTTACCGCGACGCTGGCCGTCAACCGCACCGTTCATCCCGCCGTTGAAGACGTCCGCCACTAGAGCAGACTGATGAAGCAGTCGCAGTTCAAGGAGATCAGCAAGTGAGTACCTCAACCTCCACCCAGGTCGCTCCCTCCACCCGGCGCCCCCTGCGCTACTACCAGATCGGATCGCACCTGTTCATCACCGTCATGCTGCTCCTCTCACTCATACCCACCTATCTGCTGATCACCTGGTCCTTCAAGAACGGCCTCCAATATCGCTGGGAACGTTGGGCCATAAGCTTCCCGTTGCGTTGGAGCAACTATGGCGCCGCCTGGGAAATCGTCGGCGATTATATGATCAACACCATCATCGTCGCCTTCATCGGCCTCATGGGAATGCTCCTGCTCTCGCTCATCGGCGGCTACGTCTTCGCCCGCATGGACTTTCCCTTCCGCGAAACGCTCTACTACGCCATCATCGCCCTCCTGATGGTTCCCTGGGTTCTCTCCTTCATCCCCGCTTACATGGTCTACGTGCGCCTCGGCCTGCTGAACACTCGCTTGTCTCTGATTATCCCCGAACTGGCGGGCGGCCCTATCTTCGGCATCTTCCTAATGCGCGCCTTCATCGCCGGAATCCCGGAGGAGCTGTTCGAGTCCGCCCGCTGTGACGGCGCCGGCGTTCTCGACCTCATCGGCCGCATCACCCTGCCGCTGTCACTGCCCGGGCTCGCCACCCTGGCCGTCCTCAACTTCATCGGCGTCTGGAACTCCTTCCTCTGGCCGCTGGTCATGATCCAGGATGACGCAAAACAGATGATCGCGGTCGGACTCTACAAGCTGGCCCGGTCCGCCACCTACGGCGGCGTCGCCGGTTGGACCAGTCAGGACTTCGGCGTCTGGGGACCGCTCTATGCCGGCTATGTGATCGCTTCCCTGCCCCTCGTTCTCCTGTTTATCGTCCTCGGCAAATTCTACGTCGAGGGCCTGGTCGACTCCGGCATCAAAGTCTGACATTGTCTCAAGTCCTCCCAGCAGCGAATCGGACCTCTGGTCCCGAACTGCCCGCAGCTGCAAACCCGCTAGGGAAGCCACATAAAATGACAACCTCAACCCAGTCCATGTTCTTCAAATCCAATGGCGTCGACGCCCACTGGGATACCTGGATGTTCTACCACGAGAGCACCTTCTATCTCTTTTATCTCATCACCGAATACAGCCCCGGCGAAGGCTTCGGCTTCGCCACTTCCCCCGATGGCGTCACCTGGACCGACCACGGCTGGGCCATAAAAGCTTCCGACAAAATGGTCACCTACCTCGGCACCGGCGCCGTCTGGAAGTCTCCCGACTACGACAGCAGCGGCCGCTTCATCTGCAATTACTCCGAGTGGCGCGTCGAAGATGATGGCCGCCAGACCCAGAACATCTTCTTCGCCTGGAGCGAAGACCTCATAGACTGGACCAAATTTGGTGACGATCACATTTTTAGAGTCGACACCCGTTTCTACGAGCAACACGGCCGTTGGGACTGCATCTTCCCCCTCCCCCGTCCCGATGGCGGCTACTACGGCTACTGGACCGCCACGCCCAATGACGCCGTCGGTTTCGGCTTCGGCCGTAGCGACGACGGCGTCCACTGGGAAGCCCTGCCCTCCCCTGAGCTCATCTGGGAAGGCGCCGACCCGCCCAAAAGCATGGAGGCCGGCGCTGTCGCTGAATTCAACGGCAGATACTACGCCATCGTCGGCCAGGGCTCCAGGACCATGAAGACCATGATCGCCGACAGCCCCGCCGGCCCCTACACCGTCGCCCCTGCCAACTACGCCCTCCTCGAGAATTCCGGCGAGCACAAACACACCTATTTCGCCCGCTTCCTACGCACCCCCGACGACATCCTCGTCAACCACCACGCCGTTACCCGCTTCCAGCTCGACACCGGCCGCGACATCTGCTACTGGGCCCCACTCAAAAGAGCCTTCGTCGATGACGCTGGCACACTCTGGTTCGGCTACTGGCAAGGAAACGAAGCTCTGAAGAAAAACCTTGTCTCGACCCAATTTTCCGCTGCAAACGGACCCGTCCAAATGGCAGAGGCACCGGTAGACACCGCAGGCGGCGTAGTCATCGAAGGCAGCGTCACTCTCCCCACAACCGGACAACCGGAATCTGAATGGCCTGGCCTCTACATCGAGTACGCACCAGGACTAGGCAGCTACATCCGGGTAGGCCCCGCCGGCGTCACCCATTTCGGCCTGATGGCCGAGTCCGAAGACCATTCCCAGCGCGAAGACGTTATGGCCCGCGCCTGGCCCTTCGGCGACACAGTCATATTCCGCACCCTCCTGAAGGAATCAGTCCTCGAGCTCTACCTGGACGATCTCCTGATCCAGTCCTACAGCCTCCCCGCCGAAGCCACCGGCCGCATCGGCCTTCTCAACCCTATCGGTCAAACTCAAGAGGTCCAGGTCTGGAACGCCGTCTGAGAAGACTGAAACTCACTTTCTCATAGATATGTCCGACTCAGAGGGCCTTCTCTGAGGCCCTCACAGGATGAGATGATGTGATCTTCGAGGCCCTTCGGGGAAAAGAACAGGAAGTCTTCCGCATTTCACCGGGGATAAGAAAGGAGTTCTTCGTGGCCCCTAGTCGACAAAGAGAAAATCTTCCGTGGCTCACCATGGCCCTTCGCGGACAGAGTTGTCTCTGCCCTTGCATAACCCGCTTCGGACAGTCATCCAAAAGCCCTGAACAATCAGCCGGATACCACCAATGACACACGTCCTAAACACTGAGCAATGTGACTTCTACAAGACCTACTGCTACCTTCTCGCCCCCTCCGTTATCCCCCCCGACCTCCTCAACCTAATGAGGACCGTCCTCTCCAACTGGGCCGACGACACCATCAACGCCTGGCTCACAGAAGGCCTAATCAACGACCCCCGCACAGATCTCGACCTACAACACCGTCTCGCTCTCCTCTGGCAGGCCGCCGGAAGACCCCTATACATCCGCAGCCCCCGCCGCGACCTCGTCAGCCGCGAAATGTTCGACATCCTCGTCCACCCGTCCCTCCTCGCCCGGGACCTTCTCGACACGCCCGAAATCTCCGTCCACGGCATCTTCAACGCCCGCCCCAAACTACCCGACCAGATTTGGACCCAAACCCCTTGGCACCAGGACGCCCAATACTATCGCGACGCCGAACAGGTCCACGTCACCTCAATCTGGATGCCCATTCAGCCCGTCAACGAACACAACAGCTGCCTGCAGGTCGCACCCGGCCTCCACAAGGGCCCGCTCCACGAAGGCTGGAACGACCCCGAGACCGGCTTCCTCGGCCTTGCCCCCGAAGTGCGCGACAGTCATGATGGCGTCTCGATCGAGATGGAACCCGGCGACGCTCTCTGTTTCACCCAAATCACGCCCCACCGCGCCCTCCCCAACCGCTCCAACCAGGTCCGCTGGTCCATCGACGTGCGCTACGAGCCCACCGCCCAAGCTACCGAAGCTGGCCAAAGACAGGGCTTCGTCGCCCAAAGCCCCGAAGACCCCAACGCCGTGCCCTCCTACGAGGAATGGCTCAAAAAGTGGGATACCATACCTGCTGGAAGTTACTAAGCGGCGCCGTCCATCAGTCGGGCCACCGAATCTCCTATACGCGCAAACCGGTCAGGCGTCTGTAGGGGCACACCTTGTTGGTGCCCATTGCCCCATGCGATTCCGGATTGCACCCCAATATTGAGAACTTTCCCATCCCCGCCTTGAGCAGTATAATTCCCCCAACCCAACCTGCCGCTACCTCCCGCGCCGAGCCAAGGCATCACAACACGGATCCCGAACCATGAGCCTGACAGAGACCGAACTCTCCCAATTCCAACGGCAGGGCTTCCTACTCAAACGCGGCCTCTTCACCGCCGGAGACCTCAAGCCGCTCCAGGACGCCCTCACCGAGATCATCGATCAAGTAGCCCGCGAACTGCTAGCCGCCGGCGATTTGACCAACATCCACGCCGATCAGCCCTTCGGCCTCCGCCTTGCCCGTATCCACGCCGACAACCCAGCCGCCGGCGAAGAAATCACGCGCCAGGTCATGGGCAAAGGCGGAGGCGGCTACAACGGCCCCGCCATGCTGCAGACCATCCGCCACCCCGCCCTCCTCTCATGCATAGAAAGCCTCGTCGGACCCGACATCATCGGCTCATCCGTCTACCGCATCCGCCCCAAGCTCCCCGGCTGGGACCGCGGCGAAGTCCCCTGGCACCAGGACTCCGGCTATTTCCTCGCCCACTGCGACCGCCACCTCATCGTCACCTGCTGGGTCCCCCTCGTCGACGCCACCCTCGATAACGGCTGCCTCCACGTCATGCCAACCGTACACAAGACCGGCATCCTCCGCCACTACACCGAAGGACACGCCGGCTTCCTCGAAGTCCCGGACGAAGACCTGCCCTCAGTCGAACCCGTCCCCGTCCCCATGAAGGCCGGCGACGTCCTCCTCCTCACCAACCTCACCCCCCACGCCTCATTCGCCAACCGCACAAACACTGTTCGCTGGAGCATCGACCTCCGCTACCAGAGCGCCCACGTCCCCAACAACGTCGAAGAAAAACCCGCCTCCTACACGCGCGAACGCGACCCAGTCACCATGGCCTGTTACCCCCCCGAAGCCGACTTTGTCATCCGCGATCGCAACGACCCTGCACGCGAAGTCCACTCCGCCGACCAGTTCAGGCAGCTGCGCCAGCGTTACGAAGAAACCCGCCCCACCATCCCCGGCCGCGGCTGGACGCCCTTGCAAGAGCGCTAACGAACAGTCGTCAATGTGCAAATCTACACGTCCCATCCGCTTGGGCCTGGCGCCTAGCCGGAATGGGGCCCCCTAAGTTCCGAAAGACAAGAACGAGAAACCAGGGCTCGTTGCCTTTTGTCTGAACAGTGACTTCCGGGTGCAAGGTTCGACTGACCCCCAAAGGCAGCTTGAATCTCGCCCCTATATTGGACTGTGCCACCGGACAGCGCGACGTGCGGACTTCCTTTTCTTAATGTATAATTTGCACCCGGGAGCGCGCTCCCGCACTGACCGCCGCCCCCGGCGAAGGCGCCGCAGCTGAAGCGGACGTACTCTGAAAGCGCGCACCCAAGCTTCTCTTGCCCAGGCAAGCCTGGAAACGACAGATTTAGCCCGCGAAGATGCGGCCCGTCGCGCCCGTTTTCGACGCAACTCGCGCAGTCTGGCACAAGTCAGTCCCCTGACCGGCAATATACGAGAGAGGAGAACTCCCATGAGTGTACAGGCGATCCCCAGAGACTACAGCCTCTCCGGCGGCCACAAGGATGCCGTTGAGCTCGACGATGAACGTATCGTAGAGAAGATGGAAGAAACCTGGTGGAAGCCCCAGCTCTCCCGCCAGCAAATGAGAGAGATCATGCAGCGCCGCGACGGCCCAGCCCTCCGGCACTA
The DNA here is from genome assembly GCA_965208965.1 of Caldilineaceae bacterium. Lineage (GTDB taxonomy): Bacteria > Chloroflexota > Anaerolineae > Caldilineales > Caldilineaceae > Bin5. The sequence goes on along the minus strand of OZ242384.1, from coordinate 4,747,023 downwards.
TGGTCTCTGGATGGTATTGCTCGCCGCCAGCGCCTACCTCGCCGTCGTTTCCTGGGGAACCTGGTGGGCCATTCCAGCTTTTCTGGTCTACGGAACGATCTACTCCTCCTCGGATGCCAGCTGGCACGAATGCGGTCATGGCACTCCCTTCCGCACACACTGGCTCAACGAACTCTTCTATCACATCACCTCTTTCATGACCTTACGTGAGGCCTACATGTGGCGCTGGAGCCATTCCCGCCACCATACCCACACCTACATCGTCGGTCGAGACCCCGAAATCCAGGTCCAGCGCCCCGCCGACCTGCTCAAAATCGCCATGGACTTCTTCTACCTTCGCAGCGGGCCCCCCGAAGTCTGGCGCGTCGTCCGCAACGCCTTCGCCCGGCCCAACTCGGACGTTCTCGATTTCATGCCGAAACGTGAACTGCCCAAGATGTACTGGTCTTCCCGCATCTACCTGGCCATCATCGGAGCGTTCGCCGTCTGGTCCATCGCCATCGGCAGCTTCCTGCCCATGATGTTCGTGCTCCTGCCCCGTTTCTACGGCGGCTGGCTCCATCAGCTTCTCGGCTTGACCCAGCACGCCGGTCTCGGCGAAGATACCTACGACCATCGCGAAAATACACGCACCGTCTTTGTCAATCCGGTATTCGCCTACCTGTACATGAACATGCAGTACCACATCGAGCATCACTCCATGCCGATGACCCCCTTCCACGCCCTCCCCAAACTGCACGAGGCCGTCAAAGATCAAATGCCCCCGCCCTACAAGAGCCTTTGGGAGTGCTACAGGGAGATGATCCCCGCCCTGATCAGGCAGGCCACCGGCGATCCCGGCTATCAGATCATGCGCCCCATCCCTCAGGACCCGGAAACAGATTCCCCTGAGTCTCTTACCTCTTCCGAGTCCTCCGGCGAATGGGTTGAGGTCTGTCCGATTGAAGATCTCGACGAAGAGGATGTCATCCGCCTGGACCACGGCAGCCGCACCCTTGCCGTCTACCGCCTCAAGGGAGACAGATTCTACGCCACCGACGGCCTCTGCACGCACGAATACGCCTACCTAGCCGACGGTCTCGTCATCGACGATGTCATCGAGTGCCCGCTCCATAACGGTCGTTTCGACATCACCACCGGTCGCGCACTGCGCGCTCCGGCCTGCGACCATCTCGAAACCTATCCCGTAGAACGCCGAGGCAACTCAATTTTTGTTCGCGTATCTTGACTCTGTAGAATGCGCCTTAGCTCTTTGACTGGACGGTTTTCGGCAGGAGATCAGCCATGAGCGTGCAAGCGATCCCCAGAGATTACAGCCTCTCCGGCGGCAACCGCGACGCCGTCGAGCTCGATGGAGAACGCATCAGTGGCCGCATCGAAGACCAGTGGTGGAAGCCCAAGCTCTCCCGCCGGCAGATGCGCGAGATCATGCAGCGCCGCGACGGACCCGGACTTTGGCACTTCGGTCTCTGGTTCCTGCTGCTCGGCGTCAGCGCCTACGTCGCCGCCGTCTCATGGGGCACCTGGTGGGCCGTCCCCGCCTTTCTCGTTTACGGCACCATTTACACATCCGCCGACTCCCGCTGGCACGAGAGCGGCCACGGTACGCCCTTCCGCACACGCTGGCTGAACGAGGTCGTATACGCCGTCGCCTCCTTCATCGCTATCCGCGAGGCTTACCTGTGGCGTTGGAGCCACTCTCGCCACCATACCCATACCTACTTCGTCGGCCGCGACCCCGAGATCCAGGTCCAGCGCCCCGCAGACCTTGTCAAGCTTCTCATGGACTTCTTCTACCTGCGCAGCGGCCCCCCCGAAGTCTGGCGTCTTATCCGCAACGCCTGCGGCCGCCCCAACCCCGACGTACGCGACTTCGTGCCAGAGCGGGATCTGCAAAAGATGTACTGGTCCAGCCGCGTCCATGTCGCCATCTACTGTGCATTTATCGGGTGGTCCATCACCATCGGCAGCATCCTGCCCATGATGTTCGTCCTTCTTCCCCGCTTTTACGGCGGCTGGCTCCAGCAGTTGCTGAGTCTCCCCCAGCACGCAGGCCTTGGAGAGGACACCTACGACCATCGCGAGAACACGCGCACAATCTACGTCAATCCCGTCTTCGCCTTCCTCTACGTCAACATGCAGTACCATCTAGAGCATCACGCCATGCCCATGACCCCCTTCCATGCCCTGCCCAGGCTGCATGAAGCCGTCAAGGATCAGATGCCCCCTCCCTACAGGAGTCTGTGGGCTGCTTACAAGGAGCTGATTCCCGCCCTCATCAAACAGGCCACCGCCGACCCCGACTATCGCGTAATCCGACCGCTCCCCAAGGACCCGGAAAGCGAAGTCATTAAAACGAACGCCCCCGTTGAGTCCTCCGGCGAATGGTTAGAGATCGGCCCCGTCGAAGACATGGAAGAAGAGGAAGTCATCCGCCTCGACCATGGCAGCCGTACCCTCGCCGTCTACCGACTCAAGGGCGACCGCTACTACGCCACCGACGGACTCTGCACACACGAATACGCATACCTGGCCGATGGCCTCGTAATAGACGGCGTCATCGAGTGCCCGCTTCACAACGGCCGCTTTGAAATCGCCACCGGACGCGCCCTGCGCGCCCCAGCCTGCGACCACCTGGAGACCTATCCTGTTGAACGCCGCGGCAATTCGCTCTACGTCCGCATCAGCTGACCTGCCCGCGTCCGAGCAACTTGCCATACGAAACCATTCATCTCAGCCCGCAAGGAACCCACACGATGCAGATCGCCTTTATCGGAGTCGGCGGGATCGCCCAAAACTACATCGGTAGCCTCGAGAAACTGGAACGTCCCGTAGCCGCTGTCTGTGACATAGACGCCCAAACTGCCGCCCGTGTCGCCGACGAGCTCAACTGCAACGGCTATACCGACCACCGGGAAATGCTCGACCGAGAAAACCTGGACGTCGTCTTCGTCGCCATCCCGCCTGCCGCCCACGATACACAGACCATCGACGCCGTAGAAGCCGGCGCCCACGTATTCGTCGCCAAGCCGGTCGCCCTGGATCTCGACCTGGCCCACCGCACGCAGGAGGCGGTCGCAGCCAGCGGACGTATCAATCAGGTCGGCTATATGGCCCGCTATTCGGAAATCACCGAGCGCGCCAAAGAGCTCGTGCGGGGCCGCGATCTCGGCATGGGCATGGGCCGCTTCCTTGCCCGCATGGCGCCCTCCCATCCCTGGTGGGGCAAGTTCGCCGTTAGCGCCGGCCAGCTCGTCGAGCAGAGTACCCACGTCTTCGACTGGATGCGCTTCTTCCTCGGCGAAATCGAAACCGTCCATGCCCTCGGCCACGACGGCCCGGACGACACCATTGCCGACTTCGAAGACAGCACATCCGTCAATCTTAAGTTCGCCAGCGGCGCCGTCGGCAACATCGTCAGCACCTGCTCTGCACGCGCTAACGACGGATTCGTTACTGAGCTCTGCGGCCGCGATCTTTACCTACGCCTCACCTTCCATAACCATCTCTCCGGTTACATCGACCAGGAGGAGATCGACTACCTCGGCCAGGAGGGGGGCTACTTCCGCCAGATCGAGTGCTTCCTCGCTGCCGTCGAAGCCCAGGACCAGAACCTCGTCCGCTCCTCCTATGCCGACGCCGTCAACTCCCTCTCTGTCACTCTCGCCGCCAACCGCTCACTCGTGTCCGGCAATGTCGAAACGGTGGATTGACCCATGAAATTCGGCACACTCCAGAAGGTAATCGAACAGCCCCTGTCAACCGTCTTTACAGTCGCATCCGAGCTCGGCTTTGAAGGCGTCGAACTCGACTGGAGCGACATCGCCCAAGCCCGGCCAGGCGGCCCCTTCGCACCGGAAAACAGGGGAAATATCCGCCAGGCCGCCGCCGCGGCCGGCGTCGAAATCCCCTCCGTTGCCGCCCACTTCCTCAACCAGGGCGGCATCGCCGACCCGGAAAAAGAAGCCTTCGGCCTCGAAGCGATCCGCACTGGCATCCGCCTCTGCACCGATCTCGGAGCGACCTGTCTACTCGTGCCCTTTTTCGGTCCGGCAATAGTGCGCGACGACCAGACCGTCGCCCGCCTCGAAACAAACCTGCGCCTGCTCGCGCTCGAAGCTGAGCAAGCCGGCGTCACCCTCGCAATCGAACATACCCTGAGGGGTGACCACGCCGCCGCCCTCCTCGAACGCGTCGACTCTTCCCATATCGGCGACTACTGGGATATGGCCAACTGCATGGGGCTCGGCTACGATCCACTCGAAGAGATCGCCCAGCTTGGTCGGCACATCGCACGCGTCCATGCCAAAGAGTACCATCAGGGAGAGGCGCCCCCCGGCACGCCGGAAGAACCCCACTTCGACGGTCTCAACACGAAGCCTTTTGGCCAGGGCGACGTGCCCTTGGGGGCCGTTCTCGCCGCCCTGCGACAAGCAGGATATGACAGCTACGTCGTCCTCGAGACCGGCACGTTCGACGACGCCAGGCGCTCGGCAACTGCAGCCCTCGCTCAGCTCCAGGACCTGACAGGCCAAGCACAGTGACCGCCAACTCCCACCCAGTGTCCCGCTTCGCTGGCAAGGCGGCGCTCATCTCAGGGGGCGCTTCCGGAATCGGGCGCGCCACCGCGATACGCCTCGCTGCCGAAGGCGCGAATGTCTTCATCGCCGACCTGAACAAGGAGATGGCAGATCAAGCCGTGACACAGATCCGCGCAGCAGGAGGAAGCGCCGCGCAGGTGGAGGTTGATCTGGCAGACGATGCTTCCGTCGAACGCTGCGCGCGTGCGATCGCAGAGGAGGTTTCCGCCCTCCACATCCTCGTCAACAACGCCGCCATCCTGCGCCAAGGCCGCATCGAAGATGGAGGCTGGATTGAAAACTGGGAGATCGAGACCCGTATCGGTTTGCGAGGCTGGGTGATGATGACCCAACTGCTCCTGCCGCTCCTGAAACAGGAAGGCGGGGCCATCGTAAACCTCTCGTCCGAAGGCGGCTACCTCGGCCGTCCAGGCATGTGGGTGTATGATGCTATCAAAGCCGGCGTAGTTTCAACCACGAAGACAATGGCCCAGGAGTTCATCCAATACGGTATACGCGTCAACGCCGTCGCACCCGGCTGGATCGTGACCGAAATGCACTTTGGCAGCGACCCCGATCCTGCCGCACGCAAGAGAGAGCTCGAAGAAACACCGATCGATTCCTGCCTTATGCGGCGCCGCGGCGGACCGGAGGAAGTCGCCAGCGCCATCGCCTTTCTCCTCAGCGACGACGCCTCCTACATCACCGGCACAACCCTTCACGTAGACGGCGGTCGCGTCGGCATGAATCTAGGCCACCTCGGCATACTAGCGTAACAACGAGACCTGCAGCCCTTAATCGGAACGGCTGCAAGTCACATCACATTACACTGACGACACTCGCAGGCCGCCACACCGGCCCGCACTGGAGCCCTAGATGACTGCAAAACTAGACGGCCAGCTCTGGCAAGACCAACCCCAACAAGCCCTCGAAGCATATAACCGCGACGGCTTCCTCGCACTGTCAGGCTTCCTCACACCAGACCAGGTCGCCGAAACTCGCGAATCCGTCGCCCACTTCATCAGCGACCGCGTTCCCCAGCTCCCTCGCGAGCAGGTCTTTTACGAGACCCTCGGCCAACCCGACACACTCAAGCAGATAATAGGCCTCTTTAACCACGACAGCTATTTTCACCACCTCATGTTTGGCAGCCGCTTCGAAAGACTGGCCGAGCTGCTCCTGCAAGGCCCCGTCGTGGGCAAGAACATGCAGTATTTCAACAAGCCGCCAACAATCGGCAAAGCCACTCCGCCACACCAGGACGGCTACTACTTCATGCTCGATCCCTGCGAAGCTCTTACAATGTGGCTCGCCCTTGAAGAAGTGGACGAAGAAAACGGCTGCGTCCGCTACGTGCGCGGCTCGCACCTTCTCCCCCTCCGTCCTCACGGCCGCACGCAAACGTTGGGCTTCTCCCAGGGCGTCACCGACTACGGTACACCCCAGGACCTCGCCGACGAAGTCGCCTTCCCCGCCCAACCCGGCGACCTCCTCATCCACAACGCCCTGACCATTCACCGCGCCGACGCCAACCGCAGTCCGATCCGCACACGCAAGGCACTCGGCTTCATCTACTACTCCGAACGCGCCAAGGAGGACGAAGTAGCACACGCCGCTTATCAGAAAAAGCTCGCCGCCGAGATGAAAGCCAAGGGCAAAATCTGACCGTTCTCCGACACGCCCAACAACCGAGACACCTCGAACTCTACTTCAACGCCGGCCCCGGCGTCCACTTCGTTGCAATCGGCTCTGCGTCCCCTTCATAGACGATCCTGAGCGGCTCCATCCGCCCTTGCGCGTCACTTTGCGGTCCAGTCTCGGTCTCGCCGTTTCCGCCCTCCAGCGAATAGATCGTCGCCTGTGTCCGCTCCGGCAAATCGACAAAGTGCGGATAATACCACATCGTCAGTACCGTTCGCCGCTCATCGCTCAAGTTCGCGTGCGCCGCGTGGAAAAGCCTTCCGTAACCCATCACCAGGTCCCCCGCCTTCACCGGCACGTCGACCTCTCCCTCCGCCCGCTGAAAAGCCGCGTCGTCCGGATTCGCATAGGTCCTCAACTCATCCGTATGCATAGGCGCCGTTTGGTCATGCAGCGCATGCCGCTTACGATGAGACCCGGGAATCACCCGCAGACACCCGTTGCGCGCATCCGTATCCGTCAGGTAGTACATCAGAAAACACTGAATCGGCTGCCAGGTATAGCTCACCGGATCATCCCAAAACCGCCCGTCCTCGTGCCAGAACAGCGGTGGACTCTGCGACGGTTTGCTTATAATGCGCCCGTGTCCGAACTTCGGCTCCGCAAACCCCAACTCCGCCAGCGCCGAAAGTGCCTGCGGATGGGCAATCAATTCAGCCAGGACACTGTACCGATAGGCCATCGCCCAATCAATCAGCACCATGCTTCCCGTCGTGCGATTCTGGTCAAAATGCGCTTTTTCCTGCAGACCCAGAATCTCGTCGCTCCACTTCGTCAAGGCTTCCACCATTTCCGGCTCCAAAACGCCTGTGAACAAAGTATAGCCGTCCCGAATAAACTGCTCACGCAACCCAACATTAACTGCCTCCATATCGCTGTGCTCCCCTTGCTGTCTCAAGCCACTGACCACTGGAGTTTCACCGACCACTGCCTTTCATCCTTTCCGCCATATGCTCGCCAATCATCACCGCGGTCAAATGCGTATTCGCCCGAGGCGCCTCAGGCATGATAGAAGCATCAATAACGCGCAGTCCATCCACCCCAATTACCTTGCAGTCTGAATCCACAACCGCGCCGGGGTCCCGGACCGCCCCCATCCGGCACGTCCCAACAATGTGAAAGCAGTCGAGACACTCCTCCAGCAGCCACCGGTCAAGTTCTTGGTCACTGACCAGGCTGTCGATTGAGTCCCGCCTTCCGCCGTAAAGATCGCCCAGAGAAATCTCCTCGGAAATCCCCTTTACGGCGGCATGCCCGGCCAGCGCAAACAGCCGCCGCACCCCGTCGCGCAGTCGCACCAAATCTCTCACATCGGACAACATGCGCTCTTCGATAACCGGTTCAACCTCCGGGTCAGACGATTCGATCCGCAGCAGTCCCTGCGAAAACGCTTGAAATACCGACACCACGATCACGCCGCGGTCCAGCGCCTCCCCCTCAATCCCGAATACGTTGCAACTCGCCATCAGCATGTCGTTGCGTCCCGCGCCCGCAAGCCCTGAACTGTAGCGGACACAACAGTTGGTCCGCCGCGCGTGCGGCCCGTCTGCCCGCGCCGCCGGACGCAACTTGAGATGCATCCCCACCGTCGGATGGTCCTGCAGATTCCGGCCGACTCCCGGAAGGTCGACCACCTGCCCTACACCGGCCGCTTCCAAAGCCTCAGCGGGTCCAATTCCAGACCGCATCAGAATGGCCGGCGAATGCACCGCCCCGGCACACAGCAATACCTCTTTGCCGCGCAAGACTGTTCCTTCGCCCTCTCTTCCCGTCAGACCGTCGTCTCCAAACACGCGTACACCCGTTGCGCGCCTTCTCTTTCCCCCCTTCGCTGAATGTCCATCAAACTCCACCCGATCAACCAGCGCCCCGCCGACAACTGTCAGATTCGGTCGGCCCCGCGCCGGCTCCAGGTAGCCGTCATTCGTCGAAACGCGCCTGTCCTCCCGCATGGTCAGCGCCACCGGCGATACCCCGGTACTGCCCGGCGCATGATAGTCCTCCGCCCAGCCGTAACCCAACTCAACCGCCGCCTCCCGCAGCGCCAGGTCCACGGTGCCCCACTCCTTCACCGGCACCCGACAAAGCGGGATCGGTCCCCCGCGTCCGTGAAAGGGAGAATCGCCAAAATTGAGGTCATCCTCCATGCGAACGAAGGACGGCAACACGTCCCTGCCCGCCCACCCGGCACAGCCCAACGCCTGCCAGCGGTCATAGTCCTCCAACTCGCCCCGCAGTCCGATCAACCCATTGATCGCCGAGCTTCCTCCCATTCCCCGCCCTCGCACAAACGGGGCAGCCTGCTGGCTTTCACTGCGCTGCGCCGCCAGCCCCGGCCACTGGTAGACTTCACGATGTTCTTCTCCCAGTAGTATTTCGCCATGATTCTGGCTCTGCATCGCTGCCGGCGCCTCCTTCGACCGGTAGTCCGTCCCCGCCTCCAGCAACAACACCGTTACCGCAGGATCCTCCGTCAGTCTGGCCGCCAGCGCCGCCCCCGCCGACCCCGCGCCTACAATTACATAGTCAAATGTACGGTCCAGCATCTGTCCCCCGTCGTCAACACCAGACGTCGAATCTCAAGTCCTGACCCATTGGAAGGCGCCTCCGGTCCGGGGTCGCCTGCCCCCGAGAATCCCGCGCTCCACCATGTCAGACCTGTCCCGCCTAGTCAAGGCGCAACCTGGCAACCTCACGGATTCACAATGAAAGGGCTGGCCCTGTGCCTGCCCGAATCCTAATTGCAGACCGAAGGCCAACAGCTTCCGCGGACTGCCGCGTCTCCCGTTTTCAAGCGCTTGTTGCGGACATGTCTTGCCTCGTCTCCCGGCAGCAGTTCCGACCGCTCCCGGCTATGACCAGCATATTGACAATCGGTTAGGCAGGATATATTGTTAGATTGTCATAATCGTTCTCATCCCATAATCATTGTAAGAGGGGAGAAAGGCAAAGGGAAAAATGAAGAAATCGCTTCTTATTCTGCTCATCGCTGTATTTCTCGCCGGCGTCGGTGCGCCGCTCTATGCCCAAGACGCCGCCCTGACGCTCGAAAGCCTGGCGGAAAAAGTGGAGTCTATGGTCGAACTGGTGACGTCGCTGTCGGATCGAATGAACGCTTTCGAGGTCAGGCTCGCCGCCCTGGAAGCCACCGACACGCCGACAGCAACCCTTACTCCGACGCCGACAGGGACCTCCACGCCCACGCCAACCGCGACGTCTACTTCCCCCACCGTTTCCATTAACAGAACGATGAACGTGCGCGCCGGCCCAGGCACCAACTATTCCGTCATCGGCCAGGCAACGGCCGGCGACGAATATCCGATCTCCGGCAAAAACCCCGCCGGCGGCTGGTGGCAGATCATCTACGGAGGCCAGTACGGGTGGGTCTACGCTCCACTGGTGACAGCCACCAATCCTGAACTCGTCCAGATCGCGCCAGCCATTCCAACGCCGGTAGCACCGCCGGCCCCCACCGCGACACCGATTCCGCCCCCGCCATCGCACGCCTACTCCCTCGTCAACAGCGGGAGCTGCCCCGGAAACGACCAACAGACCTTCTTCGAGGGGTTGATCCACGACCGGAACAACAACGTGTTGAACAATGTCTGTGTACACGTCGCATTCAACGGCCCGCGCAATACCAAGTGTTCCGGTTGCGGCAAGCCAACCGGTAAGTGGGGCTTCTCTCCTTTCGGAGGTCCAGCCTCATCCGGCACCTTCGTCGAGATCTGGGTCGTGAACTGTCCTGCGGGCGTCAGCATTGACGGCAGTCATAACTCAAAGGATTTCTCGAATCTGACACCATTATCGCCCAAGTGGTCCATGACCATCAGCAACAGTGTGGGCTGCAACAACATCACCTTCAAGCAAAACTAGACAACCGCAAGTCCGACGACGAATGGGGCAGGCTTCACGCCTGCCCCATTCCCCTCCGGTTTCCGTAGTGGCAGGCCCTGTGCCTGCCGTTGTTTTTTCCCTACAGATTCACCGACGCCCCCACCTTCTCCTTTACATGAGAATACACATGGGATCGTGCGGGATCATCTCTCCACGCCACTATCTTTGGAATGACCTCATCAGGGATCCGCTTCGCCAGATTCAATACGGCTCTGTACACAACCCTGCGTACGACCGTCCGCTCATCCGCCGCCAACTGATCCAACAACCCTGACAGCAGCTCCAGACAGTTCGCCGCCTCTGCCGCAGTCAGGGCCATCGCGGCGTTCCATTGCGCTCGCGGATGACTGCTCGCGCTCCCCAGCCAGTCAGCCACCAGCGCAGGCTGGGCTTTCAAAAAGCCGCCTCCGATCGCAAACGCGCCCAGGTTTTTCCTCACATAGGGGTCGTCATCCTCCAGCAGCGGCGTCAACGCCTCCAGGAGCAACCGGCACTCTTCTTCGGTGCAGCTCCCCGCGGCCGAACCGCTCGCGACCGCCGCCGCACGCCGCACGTTCGCCGATTCGTGCCCTGCCCACTCACGCACTGTCGGGAAGATGGCCGCGAAATTCTCGCTGATCACCCGTCTAAGCGCGCTCGCGGCCCACTCCCTTACCTCCCAATTCTCGCTATCAGCCAGTCTGTAGATGATATCGGTCACCTCAGCCGGACTGTGCTCGAACAGCGGCCCTAGCAACACAAGACCGACCTCCTGCGCTCCTTCACTTTCCGAAGCGGCAAATGCAATGGCCGCCTCGTACAAGCCAGCTGTTCCCTCCCCATAGTGCCTGCTAATAGTCTTCGCCGCCTGCAACTTTTCCGCCTGCCTCGGCGTTCCCGCGTGGTCCGTCTTCTGCGTGTCCAGCACTGAGATTGCCTCGGCCCAGTTGTCCTTTTCAATTGCCGCAGCAAGGTCATCCTTCCAAGAACCGGATTTCCGTGTAGACATGTCTGGCCCATCCTTACCGGCATTGCGCCGTTATCCGTTGTATGGCATGCTGATCCCGCTCAATTCTTTAGTTGCAGCGATTGAACGGCAGCCTAATTTATAGACTACACAGCCGCTAGCCGCAAGCGACGGGCCGCCCTACGTGCCCCTCAAAGGATAAACATAGTGTCCCTTGCGGACAGTCCGTAACCTCCCGAAAGGTTGAACGACCAGTGAGAGCCATCGTACTCAGAACCCGCGACGACAGCGTCAGAGAGAAGGTTCTCGTCCCCGACTGGCCCGATCCCCCACCGCCCGACACGAACCAGGTCAAAATCAAGACCCTTTACTCCGGCATAACCAACGGCACCGAACGCAATCAACTCCACAAGGGCAACTACGCCCCGGGTGACAGACTGCTGCCCATGCCAACCGGCTATCAGACCGTCGGCCGCGTCATCGAGACCGGACCTGACACCAAATCTCTACAAGTCGACGACCTGGTATTCGTCGGCAAAAGCACCGGCGGCCATCTCGAATACATAGTCGTCGCGGAAGACGAGCTACTCGTCAAACTCCCCGATGACGTCGACCTGCGCGAAGCCGCAATCTACGGCATGGCCGCCGTCGCCCTCAATACCATTCGCAATGACGCCCCGAGAATCGGCGAAAAGGTCCTCGTAGTCGGCGCCGGCTGCGTAGGCCAGGTCGCCGCACAGTTCGCAGCCCTTCAGGGCGCGCGCGTCACGATCTGCGACATCGACGAACCCCGCCTCGAAATCGCCCGCCGTATCGGCGCCGCCGAGAAAACGCCCAACGTCGAGGGGGCAGGCTGGTCTACACAAATCAGCGACGAAAGCTTCGACGCTGTCCTCGACTTTGCCGGCGTTCCCGGCATGGAGGAGCAGCTGATTCTGGCAATGAAAACCGGCGGACGCGTCCTCTTCATCGCCGGGCGCGACCGCGTGAACTACCCTTTCAACCTCGCCCAGCGCCGCCTCATAACCATCAAACAGAACAGTCACTTCTACGTTGACGACCTCGAAAACCTCGCCCGCCTCCACAGCCGCGGCCGCATTGACCTCTCATCCATTCTGAAGGATGTAGTCGCCGCCGAGGAGGCCAAACGCATCTACGATACGCTGCGCGACCGACCGAACGACCTACTCGGCACAGTATTCAGCTGGTGAAAAAAGGGAAAAACTAAACGATGAGTACAAACGTATCCGAAAACGACAGCATCAAAGTCGCCGTCATCACCGGCGGCCACTTTTTTGACGTACCCGGATTCCACGCCATCTTCCGCGACATGCCCCGGGTCGACAGCTACATACAGCTGGAGGCGAACTGGGCCGCCGACATCGGTCAGGCGCTGGACACCTATGATGTCTTTCTTTTCTACAACATGCCGCGCGGTCTGCCCGGAGAGAGAACGAAGCCTGTCCTCGAAAAACTTGGTGAGAGCGGCCAAGGTATCTTCCTCCTCCACCACGCCATCCTTGCCTACGAGCATTGGCCCTTCTGGTCCGACCTGGTCGGGATTTCAGATCGCAGCTTCGGTTATGACCATGAGCAAGAACTGTCAGTCCGGATCGCCGACCCCGCCCACCCCATAACACAGGGCATCGAACCATGGCAGATGGTCGACGAGACCTACTCCATGGCCAGCGCAGGCGAGGACAGCCACCTACTGCTCACCACCGACCATCCCCGGAGCATGCGCGTCCTCGGCTGGACCCGCCAGTTCAGGAACGCCCGTGTCTTCTGCTACCAGTCCGGTCACGACAATCTCACCTACGTCGATCCCAACTTCCGCAAGACGGTTCTGCGAGGGATCCAGTGGTGTGCGGGCCGTATCTGAGGGGCGAAAAGGGGACCTCGCTCCGCTTTCAGACCGACGGAGGAGGAGAGAGCTGTTCTCGCCAGCCGTTCGCTGCAGAAAGTTTTAAGTGATTAACGCCTCCACCGCATTCCAGTTAACGGCCTCTTCGACCGCGTCGGCAAGCCGGTCATATTCCTGGTTCCTGAGAGCCGTTGTCGCCACTACCGGGCCGGCCCAGCCCAACGTCCGTAGCCAGGCGTGTCGAAAACTGTCATTCTCAAACAGTCCGTGTAGATAGGACCCCCACGCCGTTCCGTCTTCCGCAGTCGCGCCGTCCGTTATGCGTACTGGCCCCCCGCTCCGCTCGAAGATTTCGCCAAACCCCGCCGCACCTTCCCGGACCCGTGAAACCCCCGTGTGAATCTCGTATCCCCGAACAACGTCGCCGCCAGGCAACCGCATACGCGCCTGGTGTGTCTCCTTCTGCGCAGAAAAGGTAGTCATAACCGGCAGCAGACCCAGACCCGCCGCCTTACCTCCCGGCGCCCCCTCCATCCCCAGCGGATCATCCAGCCTTTCACCCGCAATCTGATAGCCACCGCAGATGCCAATCACCTGCGCGCCCCGTCCGTGCGCCGCAAGGATGGCCCTGTCCAGACCCCGCTCGCACAGCCAAGCCAGGTCGGTGAGCGTCGCCTTGGTCCCCGGAAGAATGACCGCGGCCGGACTCTCGAGCTCCTCCGCCCGCTCCACATACCGCAGCCGCACACCCGGCTCCACGTCAAGGGCATCAAACTCGTCGAAGTTGGCAATGCGGGGCAGGTGGATGACAGCGACGTCAAGCTGACCTTCCTCCAGTGGCGCCGCCGTGGTACGGTCCCGTTCCAGGGGCACGGCGTCCTCGTCGGCAATGCGCAGATCGGGCACATAGGGGATCACGCCCAAGGTGGGCACACCGAACGCCCTCTCCCGCAGCATCTCCAGCCCGTCTCCAAGCAGCGCGGGATCGCCCCGGAATCTGTTGATCAGGAATCCGCCAATCTGAAGCCGCTCCTCCGGCTCCAGCAACAACATCGTCCCCGCCAGGGCCGCGAACACGCCCCCGCGGTCGATGTCACCAACCAGCAGACAAGGGGCTCCCGCTTGTCTCGCCATGCGCAGATTGACGATGTCGCCGGCCTTCAGATTGATCTCCGCCGGGCTGCCCGCGCCTTCCAGTATAACGACCTCGCAGCGGGAGGAAAGACGGTCATAGGCCGCCGTCACTTCGCCCCACAGACGTTCCTTCGTCTCACGCCAGTTGCCGGCTTCGATGCGTCCTTCCAACTTCCCGTTCAGGACTACCTGGCTTCTCCGGTTTCCTTCCGGCTTCAGCAGAACGGGATTCATGTCCGTATGCGCATAGATCCCAGCTGCCTCCGCCTGCACGATCTGCGCGCGGCCCATCTCGCCGCCCTCAGGCGTCACGCCCGCGTTGTTGCTCATGTTCTGCGCCTTGAACGGCGCAACTCGTACCCCACGCCGTGCGAAGATCCGGCAGAACGCCGTCGCCAGCAGACTCTTCCCCGCATTCGAATGGGTGCCGAGCATCATCAGCGCCCGCGCCATCTTCGCTCCCGTCTAGTCCAGCTGCTGGAACCAGATCAACTCGTGCTCCGGCAGCAGGTTGGGATGAAAGATCTTGATCAGGTCCGCCAGCACCAGGTCCGGGTTGGCCACCCCCGTCTCCCAGTAATCGTTCCCGCCCCACTCGTTCAACTTGGCGTTGTTGCTGTAGACCGAACTCCGCTCAACCGCCGTCAGACTGGCGTAGCGCTCATCCGCGCCCAGAACGTCATTGGCGCTGTGCCAGTAGCTCGTATTGGGCAGCCAGACATCAGCCTCGCTGGCAACCTCGAATACATTTTCCATCGACAGCGGTATCGACCCGGTCGACTCGTCGTCGCGCCACAGATAGTTGCCGCCCGCGTCAGCGATATACCGGGCGAAATAACTGCCGCCCCCGGGCACTCTCCAGGACTCCCTGCGCGCGTACCCCACCAGAACGGTCGGCCTCTGTTGGACGCCCGCTGCCAGCTCCGCCATTTCAGCGTAGCGTCCCGCGATGCCGTCAAAGACGGTGTTGGCGCGCTCTTCCTGATTGAAATAGAGCGCCGAAACCTTCAGCCATTCCGTGCGCCCCAGCGGCGAAGTCTCCATGTACCCGGCCGTCAACGCCACCGGCAGCCCCGCCTCTATCAGCTTGGGATGCGTGTCATACTCGACGCTGCCGTAGGCAAAAGTGACGATCAGCTGTGGATCTACGTCGATCAAGACCTCAGTGTTGACGCCTGTTCCCGTGCCGGCCTCCTGTAGGTCGCCCCCGTCGATCAGCTGTCGTACCGCCGGCGTATTGACATTGTCAAACCGGTCCACCGCTACCAATCGCTCCAGTACTCCCAGCTCGTTCAGATGAGGCAGGACGGTCGTTGTCAGGGCCGCAATACTCCGAACCGGAACCTCTAGCGTCGGAACCTCCACGAAGCCTTTCGGCACCGGTGCGCCGCACTGCACCATCAGATATTGGAAAGTCTTCTCTGCCCCCCGCCACGGGTTGTGCAGCGTCAGGATCTTGTAGTGGTTGTGATACTCCACACTCCAGCCTCTTGCATAGTCCGGGCTCACCTTGTGCGGGAAATAGTCCACATCCGGGTCGTAGACTTCCATGCAACCCTCCGTCAAGTTGGAATCAGGTTCAACCAAGCTCACTTCGGCGCCTCCGTCCGAGACTGAGGGCGCCCCTTCCCCAGCCGGAATCGGTACCGCCGCACAGCTCGCCAGCAACGCAACGGTCAATCCCAGGACCAACAAGATAGTCTTGTTCATCGCAATTCCTTTCTGACAATTCGTCTGCTTTGAAAAACGTCCATTCAGATTCCTCGCCTCGCGCCGCAAGCCGCTCCTGCGAGGTCAGCCGCGAGCGGCCTTCCTCTACGCGAGAACTTTCCCTGGAGTGCCCTCTTCAGCTGACCAACAGCGTTGGATCTTCCCTGCCACCGTGTCTGCCGGAAGGGCCCCACTCTCCTTACCGACCACAAACTTCAGAACAGGAATCACTGCAGCACAGGCCTCCGCCTAAACTCCTCCAAACCCAGCCCTCTCGCCGCCTCCAGCAGCGCCGCGTCCACCGTATCCGGGTCCTGCCATAGACCTCTTTCGATCGCCTCAAGCAACCGTTCCGCGATCGCCTGCCATGCCCACGGGTTGCTCTCCGAGAAGAACTGCTGCATCGACTCGTCTCGCAAAAAAGCATCCGTCACGCGCTCGTACATCCAGTCGTCCAGCACCTGCGAAGTGGCATCATAGCCAAAGAGATAGTCGACCGTCGCCGCGATCTCCAACGCCCCCTTGTAGCCGTGCCGCCGCATACTTTCCAACCACTTTGGATTCACCACGCGGCTGCGAAAAACGCGCCGCGCCTCCTCTCGCAGATCGCGCGTCTGCACACGATCCGGGTTGCTGCTGTCCCCAAAGTAGCGGCTCGGATTCCGGCCCGTCAGCGCACGCACCGTCGCAATCATGCCGCCGTGATACTGCAGATAGTCATCGCTGTCGAAGATGTCGTGTTCGCGGTTGTCCTGGTTCTTGGTCGCAATCTGGACCGTGCCCAGCGCGCGCGCGAACTCGGCCTCCGCGGGCACGCCCGCCTGCTCCGACCCGTATGCATAGCCGCCCCAAAGTAGGTAGGCGCGCGCAAAATCCTCGTCGCTTTGCCAGTTTTTGGCATCAATCAGCGGCAGGATTCCCGCCCCGTAGCTGCCGGGCTTGCAGCCAAAGATGCGGTACCTGGCCTTTTCCCCGGCCGCCTCGCCCTCACCCGCCAGCCTCATCGCAGATTCACTGGCAAGCGCATGTTTGCGGGGGTAGTTCATCTCCGGGTCCTCCTTGGCGCCAATCGCCAGCTGCACCGCGCCGTCGATCAGGGTGATCAAGTGCGGGAACGCGTCCCGGAAGAAGCCGCTGATCCGGCACACAACGTCCACCCGCGGCCGCCCCAGCTCTTCCAGCGGGATCAACTCCACGCCGGTAACGCGGCGGTTCTCCTGCTGCCACACCGGTCTCGCCCCCAACAGCGCCAGCACCTGTGCGATGTCGTCTCCCGCCGTTCGCATCGCGCTCGTTCCCCACATACTGATCCCCACACTTTGAGGGAACCTCCCCTCCTCCTTCTGATACCGGCTAATCAGCGATTCGGCCAGCCCCTGCCCTACCTGCCACGAGGCCCTTGTCGGCAGCGCCCGCGGATCGACCGCAAAGAAGTTGCGTCCGGTCGGCAGTACGTGCGCCATACCACGGGTCGGCGACCCGCTCGGCCCTGGGGGGATGTAGCCGCCATCAAGGGCGTGAATGATATTGGCGATTTCCGCTTCTCCACCTTCCAGCAGTCTGGGCACAATGGAGCCTGCTGCGTAGCAGAGGACCTCCTTCAACTCTGCGAGCTCCGCCTCTCCGTCCCATTTCACTGTCTCCGCCTCCGCGGCGCGCAGCGCGGCCAGGCGCGCCGCAGTCTCCGTCGCAACGTCGGAGACCCGTTCAACTCTCCACCCAGATCCCGCCATACGGGCCAGGGCCTTCTTGCACTCCTCTTCGATCCGCTCAACCAGATCGGCGTTCGTTTTGACTTGGGAGCCGAAGTCACTTCTCCGGTCGCCTAACCTCTCCTGCAGCAGCAGCCAGTCTTCGCCTGCAATGCGGGCCGCCGCGTGGGGCAGAGACGGAACGTCCGCGTTGGGCAGCTTGACAAGGTGATACATCGTCTCGACCAGCTGCTCACCCTCCGGCGCCGTCCCCAGAATGTGGAGCCCGTCCCGGATCTGCGCGCCAGTCAACTCGCACAGATAGCCCTCGATGTCCTCCAGCAGGTGGGCCACCTGCGCCCCCTGCATCTCCCCCAGCGCGGTTGGCGTCCCGTCGTCAAGGTAGGAGCCGTCCCAGTCGTGAGAGTGATCGCCGTGGTCCGCTCTCAAGATGTACTTCAGGTCATCATCCAGGCGGTCTCGCTCTATAATCTCCCAGATCTGTCTCTGCAGAATCGGTAATTTCGCCGGATCGAGCTGCTCGGCCGCGTAGTACTCGTCCGCAAGCTGGGCAAGCTCGGCCAGCGCCCCGTAGGCGCCGGCGCTCGTCATTGGCGGTGTCATGTGGTCCACGATCGTCGCGTGCGCCCGCCTCTTGGCCTGGCTCCCTTCACCCGGGTCATTGATGATGAAAGGGTAGACCAGGGGCAGGTCTTCCAGCACCAGATCCGGAAAGCAGGACTTGCTTAGTCCCACGCCTTTGCCCGGCAGCCACTCCAGGGTCCCGTGTTTGCCCATGTGGACGACTGCGTCGGCCTTCCAAACGCGGCGCAGCCAGCGGTAGAGCGCCAGGTAGTTGTGCGGAGGCGGCAAATCCGGCCGGTGATATATCTCGTCCGGGTCCATGTCGTAGCCCCGCGGCGGTTGCAGCGCCACAAAGAGATTGCCGAGTTCCAGCCCGGCCAGCGCGATTCCCCCGTCATGCACATAAGCGCCGCCCGGCGCCTCCCCCCACTGCGCCTCCATCTCCACCCGGCTGGCCTCAGGCGCCTGTTCGAGCCAACCCGCGTACTGCTCCGCCGGCAGCTTATACGCTTCCGCCAGCTGCTCCTCCTTCAACCAGGTAAGGTCGTAGGAGCAGCGGCCAATCAGCTCAAACAGCAGTTCATCGCCTGATTCAGGGAGCGGTCCGATCCTGTACCCGGCCTGCTTCATGCTGTCAAACAGCTTCATTAACGATGCCGGCGCGTCCAACCCCACCGCATTGCCCACCCGCGCCGCCTTCGCCGAACTGTTTGTCAATATAACAGCGATCCGTTTCTCGGAATTGGCCTTGTGGCGCAAAGCAATGTGCTTCTCAACAATACCCGCAAGGCGGTCGATTCGCTCGCCGTCCGGAACGTAGCGCGTCCCGCCCTCGCCCAGCGCCTCCTTGAAGGAGACCGGCGTGCCCACGATGCGCCCGTCAAACTCCGGAATCGCCACGTTCATGGCCGTGTCCAGTGAACCCAAGCCCCGTCCGTTTCGTTCCCAGGCCGCCCGGTCGTTGCTGCAGTAGATCGCCTGATAGACCGGCAGATCAAGATCGCCGAAGACCTCGCCGCCGTCTCCCAGCGCGAAGCTCAAGGTGCTCACGATCGCGTCAACCGGGCCCTCCTCCGTCATCACGCCCAGCGCCAGCGGCCGGCCCGCTTCGTCGCACTCCTTCAGCGACTGCGTGTAGACGGCCCGCACGTCCATGCCCCGGCCCTGAAACTCAGCGGCCAGCGCGTCCACAAACTCGGTATTGCCGCTCAGCAGATGGGCCCGATAGAAGAGAATCCCTACAGTCGAAATCCCTATCGTTTCCGCTGAGACTGCCATTTCGGGCAGAGCCTGCACTGCCTTCCCACAGGCACAGCAGTCCCCCTCGCCCGCGGTCTCCCAGCCATCCGTGTTCGGCTGATAGACCCCGTTCAGCGGGAGCTCCTCCGGCTGGTCGAATCCCCACCCGCTGATCAGCAGATGGTCGCTGAGGCACTTCAGTCCGTTGGCCAGATTCTGCGGCCCCCCGCACTGGAAGTAAGCGCTGATTGCCTGCGCCAGCGGCACCCCCACGTTGGAACGGGCCATCAGGTCGTAATCAAAGGCCTCCACCGCCGGCAAACAGATCAGAAAACCGTCCGTACGCTCCGCCCATTCCCGGAGAAGCCCAAGTCCGTATTCGAAAGCCCTGCCCGAGTGCAGCCGCGCCAGCACCACCTGCGCGCCCGGCAGCAGCCGCTGCAGCAAAGCATCCACCGCCGCGTCATCGGCCAGCCGCCCCACGTGCGCCGCCTCCAGGCTGGCAAAGCCCTCCGGAAGCAGTTCACGCGCCCGCTCCAGCGCCAGCAGATCGGTGTCCGACTGGCTGAGAAACAGAACACCTTCCCCACCCATCTCTGCCGTTGGACCGGCAACCTCCGCACTTTGACCAGGCGCTCCGTCCCACCCAAAACCGTTGAACAGATGGGGCTGCAGGACCGGCGGCGACGGTGTTTCGATGTCCTCCAGCAAGCGCTCGATGTAGTCAAAGATCGCCACAACGATCGCCGTGTCGTTTACTGAGTGAAACCAGAACGGGCGCCCGTCCAACATCAACATCACTACGTTCGCCAGCACACAGGGGCCGAGACAACCGCCCTGATTCAAGTGAACGCGATTGCGCAGCCTCCGCCGGGTCCACTCTGCGTGATAGAGGTCCTCATCCACCTCTGCGAAACCCCGCTCCGTCCGCCCGCAACAGCAACCGGTCGCGCACACAAACAGCATGCCGCGCAGAAGCCCGGAGTTTACCATCCGCCCGTCCAGCCGCTCAACCATATTCCTACTGCGAATCTCAGCCATCACCGGACCCTTTCCAATCTTCCCCAGCTATTCTCTACCCGCGTGCACCGACCATTGCCGTTCCGAACACTGCCGTTCTAGAATTCAATTCCCGGCTGCGCCCGTATTCCCTGCTCCTCTAAGGGATGCTTGATCGGCCGCATCTCCGTCACCAGGTCTGCAAAATCGATCAGGTTGCGGGGCGCGTATCGTCCGGTGATCACCAGATGCATCATTGGCGGCTTGTTCGCTTCCAGCCATGCCAGCACCTCGTTCCCGTCCAGCCAGCCGTAGTGCAGCGGATAGGTAAATTCATCCAGGATAAGAACGTCGTAGCCGCCGTTCAAGATCCGTTCCTGGCAAACCGTCCATGTGTGACGCGCCCTCGCCGCAGTTTCGTCCAAGTCGCCGCTTGTCCAGGTCCAGCCGTCCCCGCTGCTGATCCAGTCGATCTCACCCATCCGCTCCGCCGCCCGGATCTCTCCATACCTCGCATTCTCATGCTTCAGAAACTGGACCACTCCGACCTTCATCCGCCTACCCCAGGCCCGCGTCAGGAGGCCCAGCGCCGCCGTGGTCTTGCCCTTTCCCTCACCCGTGTTGACGATGACAAGCCCCTTCTTCTTGCGCCCGCGCCGAGCCGCCAATCGCCGCAGCTGCGCCTCCTCACCTGCACCGTCCTCAGACTCAAGCTGAAGTTCCTCAGCCTTCTTTAGAGGCTCCCACGGCGCCGGCGCCAGCCCTTCATCCCCCCGAACCTGCGGCGCGTAGGCAGGCTCCTTGCCTTCCGGAAAATGGCGGTGAAAGATCAACTCCTCAACGGGCTTGCCCCCGACCAGGTGCTCCCGGTAGATGCGCTCCAAGCCCGCCTCGTCAACGCCGCAGTACCAGGTGCCATCGGGGTACACGACCACGATCGGACCGCCCTGGCATACGCCCAGGCAGTCGGCCAGCGTGCACTTGATTCGATGCGGGTTGCGCAGCTTGTTCAGCTCCTGCTGCCGGTTCCTCTCCAGTACCAGGCGGTGAAGCCGCTCGGCCTGCTCAGCCGGCGCGCAGTCTCCGTGATTGCAGATGAACAGTTGCCGCCCGTAATGCCTCATGTTGGGAACGCTTTTCTCAGCCACCCTTTTCCTCCTCTGCCTGCCTGTTGCCTCCTTGCCGCAACGCAGTCATTCCGGAAAACGCCGCTTTGGGGAGAAACAGTGCCGCGGCCGCGCTGACCGCTAACCCCAGGACAATACTGATCGAAAGAATCCGGCTCGAGCGCGCAATGTCAGCCGCCTGTGGCTTCGCCAGGCCTTCCCCAAGGCGGTAATGCCCGACCTTTTCCAACACCACCTCCAGCCCTCCCGCCGCCGCGCTCATCGGCTGGCCCGCATTGGGGCTGGCAGTCTTCCCCCCGTCGCGACGCCAGATCCGCCAAGCAGTGCCTCCATTTCCCCCTCCAAGCGCCGCGCCGGCGACGATCAGCAGGGCGGTCAGCCGGGCGGGTACCAGGTTGACGGCGTCGTCCGCCCGCGCCGCGCTTTTCCCCAGCCACTCATGTTCCTCGTCGCGATAGCCCAACATGGCGTCCGCAGTGTTCAGAAAGCGGTATGCCAGCGCCGCCGGCAGGCCACCGATTGCAAACCAGAAGAGCGGCGCAACTACGCTGTCCGAACTGTTCTCCGCCAGCGATTCGATGGTCGCCGCCGCCACTTGGCTCCCGTCCAGCCGCGATGCGTCCCGGCTGACCAGATGCCAGCCCACCTGCCGCCTGGCCTCGTCCAGATCGCCCCGCTCCAGCGGCCGCGCCACCGCCTCGCCGGCGCGCATCAGGCCTCGCCAGGCGATCAGCTGCGACAGGACCGCGCCTTCGGCCAGCCAACCCCACCGCCAGCGCGCCAAATGACGGCTCACCCAACTCCCCGTCAGCCAGAGCATAAAGAAGCTAACGCCAACTGCCGCAGCTCCGTACAACAGGTCCGCCAGCGGCCCCCGCTGCGGCGCGATTCTCCTCAGCAACCCAATCCAACGCCCCATCCACGCCACCGGATGGAAACGCGAAGGCGGATCGCCCAGCATCGCGTCGGCAAGCACTGCCGACAGCACGGCCAGAGCCCTGCGCCGCCGGCCGCATTCAAGGAAAGAGAGTCCCCGACCGTTCACTTCGAACCCTTCTGCAAAAAAAAAGAGGCGATCCACCTCTAGGTGGATCGCCTGGAAAAGAAAATCCGCCAAATGGCGGACGGCGTACAAAGTGACTTTGCCGCTCATCCCCCTCAATCCACGAAGGTGGTCTCCGAGCTGACCTGCCAGCACACTGCAGGTCCACTCGACTGAGCATCCGAAGAGGCGGGTTATCGGGCTTGGTGAATGCTGCTTCACCCTACCGTTGCGGGACAGCGCCGGACTGCTTCATCTGAAGTTCACCGGACTTCCCCCATTGTGCGCCGCGCATCCGGGCGGAAGGCGCACCTTTTCGGAAACTGATTCAGTTGTCGGGGCAAGTATATGTCGATTGGCACAACCCTGTCAACTATAGCGATCGGAACTGCATTGGTCAGTGGTGGAAAGGCTGGGAGTGCTGAAGGCATTTGGCACAATTTGGCACATTTTGTCACGTTTTCTGGGGGGTACCCCCAAAGTAGTCGCATGTAATCTGGTTTGCCAGTATTGTTGAAGATAGCCAGAGGGTCCAAGAGGGGCCGGGAAGAACACCCTTTTTTGTCCGCGGAGGACGCGGAGGGGCGCGGAGAACTTCGTAAAACCTTTGTCCGCTAGGGGCCGCGAAGAACATCTTTTTTTCCTCGGAGGACGCGGAGTGGCGCGGAGAACTTCGCATTTGTGTCTGCGGAGGACGCGGAGGGGGCTGGGGCACCGGGGGATGAGGGGGGGAGTGTGTTGATGGCTTGTACGAGAGATGACGAGAGATTGGGGGATTTGGGGTGGAATCCGGGGGGAATTTTGGGCGCGAAGGGCAGGGGCTAGGGGCAAGGGGTTAGTGGATAGTGGATAGTGGCGGCGAGCCTTGGGCTGGGCGGGCAGGCGGAAAGGCGAGGAGAGGAGAGAGAATGAGAGCGGTCTGGCGGGGGACTCTTGCTCGCGGCGGGCACCGGGCCAGGCGGAACTGCCGTAGTCAGTAGTCAGTGGAACAGCAGTGGTCGATAGCGGAGTGGCTGGGGGGGAGAGGGCAGGCAGGAGGCCTGCCCCAAGGGGGACGAATAGGGGAATAGACGGCGGTCTGGCTGCTGGCAGAAGAGTGCGATTGTTGGTCCCAATTATGAGATACGCTCGATAGTGCAGTTCCGACTATAGCGATTCCAAGTTGCACGACTCTCAAGAAAAGGCGAAAATAGTCAGTATACGCCCATCTGATTCCCGCCAAGTGGAGAGTCGAACGATGAGTGACAACTACCAACGAGATGGCTTCCTCCATGTCAGGCAAGCGATTCCGCCGGCCGACCTCGAACCGCTGCGCGCCTGCATCCACAGACAGGTAGGCGCCTACGCCACGGAAATGTTCAACGACGGAAAAATTGAGGACCCCTTCGACGACTTGCCCTTCGGACAGCGCCTTGCCGCCCTCCACCGCGACAACGAGATCCGCCTCCGCTCATGGAACCAGCCCGCTCTCGGTCCCGAGCTGCACGCACTCATTCAACATCCCGGAATCGTTGATGCTCTCGAACCCCTCCTGGGCCCAAACGTCAGTTTCAACGGCGACTACCATCTGCGCCCTAAAATGCCCGACAGCGAGCTGACCGCCTTTCCACTGCATCAGGACAGCCAGTACTACGGCAAACAGTCCCGCCACGCGCACATCATAACAGTCTGGATCCCACTCGTCGACGTCGACGAGGAAAACGGCTGCCTCTACCTGATCCCCGGCAGCAATGCCTGGGAGCTGATCGACAGTAAGCGCGACAAGAATATGAACATGCGCTCGTTCGAGGACCCGGAAGAACGCGGCACGCCCCTTCCCATGCCCATGAAGATGGGCGACATACTCCTCTTCTCCAACATGACCTTCCACGGCAGCAAGGTAAACCGCACCGCCGATGTGCGTTGGAGCATCGACATTCGTTACTGCCGCACCCCAGGAACTTACGACGCGCCGCAGGAGGTCCTCGACGGCGAGGAGTTCATGCGGGCAAAACTGGAGAGAACCAAGCGGCCGCCCTTTATCGTGCGCGGCCAGGGAGCGCCCTCAACCTACGCCGACTGGCAGGCAGCGTTCGAGGCTCTCTACAGCTAACGGTTTCTTTCCGCGTCGCCGGCGAGCTTCCCGGCCGCCCGCCGTTTCCACCACCCAAACAGATCGCCGACCAGAACGCAAAGGAGCAGTTGTGCACATACATCCACGCTCAGTCGCCAGCAAGGTATTCGACGTCTGGCGCAGCCCAGGAAGATTTACGAAGAACCCCGATATCATCGAGCTGCCGTCCGGCCGGCTCATGCTCATCTACTCTGACACCGACTCCCACTGGTCCCAGGTAGACCAGGTTCTCACGCTGCTCGCCAGCGACGACGGCGGGCACACCTGGTTCAAGCACCGGGAGATTGATCAGGCGAACCTCCAGGAAGGCGACGAACGCCTCGTCACGCCCCGTCTCAGCCGCCTCAACGACGGCCGCCTCGTTGTGATCATCGACCACGACGACCACGGACACTTTCACGAGGACCAGCCCCCTGGCAACTGGCTCTACTGGAGTGAAGACGACGGCGACACGTGGACGGAAGCCCAAAAGCCCCACATCATGGGATTCGAGCCCGACCGCATCCTCGACCTGCCCGACGGCAGACTCGGCGTCGTCTCCCACATCATGCGCGGTGAGACGCAGGAGTTCGCCGTCATCCTCTCCTGCTCCGAAGACGGCGGCGAAACCTGGTATGAAGCGGCCACGGTCGCCCACGACGGCTACCACCGAGTCTGTGAGGGCGCCATCGTGCTGCTTGACAACCCGGAGGCCACAGGCGGGCAGGAGCTGGCCTGCATCATGCGCGAAAACCACCATGCCGGCATCCCCTGTTTCGTCGCCTTCTCAACCGACAGCGGTCGAACCTGGTCTCCCCGCCAGATGTGCCCCTTCGCCCTCGATCGCCCATACGCGAAACAGCTTCCCGATGGGCGCATCTTCGTCAGCGGACGCCACGTAAACGGTCCCCTTGGGACCTATGGCTGGTGCGGCGACATCAAGGCCGAAGCAGGTACCTACCAGATCGGCGGACCCCGCCGCAAATACCAGGCGAGTTTGAAGGACATTGCGCTCGTCATCGACAACCTGCCAGGCCACGAAGCCCGCTACTGCCTACTGCCCCCTGAATCAGCCCGCAGCGATATCCACATGGATGCGCTGCTCAAGGTAGAAGGCCGGCCCGGGCAGTCTGCCGCCTTCATGTCGATCTCAAAGCTGGGCGTCGTTGTCAACATCGCCGCTGACGGGATCTGGAGCCGCCAGGGTGCCGACTTCCGCCACTCCGTCGATATGACGGAATACCATGCCATCACCATCCGCCACCACCGCGGCCTACTGCGGATTCAGGTAGACGGCGAAACCGTAATTAACCAGTGCATATTCCGCGAGGAGAAGCCGATCGGCGACTCCCGCCGCACCGGCCCTCTTAGCGGCTACACCCAGTTCGGTCAACCGGGCACCGGCGGTCGAAGCTTCTGGCGTTACTTTTCCTATCGCGTGCAAAACCCGACCCTGGAAGATTTTGCCTGGGAATGGGGTGAGGAATCGGACACCTTCCCAGACGATTACCAGCGCCGCCGCATGATCCAGATTCACGGCAATCACCCGGAACAGGCCCCTGCGCCCGATCACGGTTACTCCTCCTGGCTGATGCGCGAGGACGGCACGATCATGTGGGTAGACTACACAAATTACGGTGACCCAGCCGGGTCCAGCCACCTGGTCGGCGTCTTCATCAACCCGGAAGATATCGACTGAAAGGATCGATAGAGCATGACCCTAAGCCAAAACTCGGGTCAGCCCTGGCACGAGCAGGAGCACCTGTTCACCAGCGGCGACGGCCGTTACCACACTTATCGTATCCCCGCGCTTGCCGTATCCACCGACGGTACGCTGCTGGCATTTGCCGAAGGCCGCAAGCATGGCCGCGGCGACGCCGGCGAAATCGATCTCATTCTGCGCCGCAGTTTCGACAACGGCCGCACCTGGACGCCCATTCAGGTGGTCGTCAGTGAGGCCGGCATGACCTGCGGCAACCCCTGCCCCGTTGTCGAACGCGAGAACGGCGCCATTTTCCTTTCGTTCTGCAAGAACCTTGCGGACGGCGGCGAAACCATGATCTGCGAAGGCAAAGCGCCCCGAACAGTCTGGGTCACCCACAGCGTCGATGACGGCCAGTCCTGGAGCGAGCCGCGCGAAATCACGGCCTCCGTCAAAGATCCCAAGTGGACGTGGTACGCCACCGGCCCCTGCCACGGCATCCAGCTCGACAGCGGCCGCCTCGTCGTCCCCTGCGACCACATCGTCGGCCTCCATCTTGATCGCAGCCGCGACCCGTACCACTCCCATGTCATCTACAGCGATGATCGAGGCGAAACCTGGCAGCTGGGCGGCGACGTCGAGGTCGGAACAAATGAGTGCGCCGTCGCCCAGCTACCGGACGGCAGCCTCTACATCAACTGCCGCAACTTCGTCGGCGGCACGCAGAGGGCCGTCTCCCGCAGCTATGACGAGGGCGAGACCTTCACCGAATTCGAGTGGGACGAAACGTTGATCGAACCGGTCTGCCAGGGCAGCCTGGACGCGCTTTCCGGCGGTCAGCTCCTCTTCGCAAATCCGGCCAGCACGCGACGTGAAAACATGACAGTCCGCTTGAGCTCCGACGGCGGCCGCACCTGGCGCGCGGCCCGTTCATTGCACGCAGGACCATCCGCCTACTCCGACCTGGCTGCACTGCCCAACGGCGAACTCTGCTGCCTCTACGAGAGCGGTGAAAGTCAGCCCTACGAGCGTCTTGCCCTGGCCCGTTTCAATCTCGCCTGGTTGGAGGACGAGACGGAGCAGTGATCACGGCTCCACCACGATTCGCACAAATTTCTCTATTCCGCAATCGAGTTCTCAACGGCTTCACCTCCGTTGCGGCAGTGCCGGACGAAGCCGGCCCAGGATGGAGAATAGTCTCATGAACCGGCTTGCCAATGTAAGAATAGGGGCACCTGTTCTCCTGGCGTTGCTCTGCGCGCTGTTTCCGGTTTCGGCCTGCGTACCCGTAGGCGGAACCAGCGGACCGGCAGTCAACCTCTCTGTCCAGGCCCACAATGTCTCGCCGCAGCCCTGCGAGAATCGCTTCGTCGCGCACATGCTCGACCACACTACCTCGATCGAGGGCGAAGTCGTTCGCACATACGACAGCAACGGATCCGGCCTGGGCGTCAACGATCTCGACGGCGACGGCGACCTCGATCTCGTGCTGGCAAATCTGGCCGGCCCCAACGCAATCTTCTGGAATGAAGGCAACTTGTCCTTCCGCAAGCAGGCGTTCCCCCACGGTCAGTCGCGCGGCGTCAGTATTGTGGACATCGACGGCGACGGCTGGCTCGATATTGTCTTTGCCCACCGGGTCACGCGGCCCCTCGTCTGGATGAATGACGGCCACTCGCTGGGCTTCGAGGGCGCGGCCGGCGAATCGACGGAACGAGTCGTCAAACGGATTCCGGGGTTCACGCGAGTAGACTGGTTTGCAGCCCCCCAGAAAGCCTACACACTCGCCTGGGCAGATCTCGACGGCGACATCGACCTCGACTTCGTCCTCGCCACATACCAGACCGAATACACACGCGTCGATCCGCACGACCTCGCCAACGGCGGCGTCGTGTACTACGAGAACAGCGGCGGCAACTTCGTCCCCACCCATCTCGCCACCTATTCCCAGGCCCTCGCCCTTCTGCTCATCGATCTCAACCAGGACGGCCGCCTCGACATCTGGGCAGGCCACGACTTCCTCATGCCCGACCAGGTCTGGCTGTGGTCACCGCAGGGCTGGACTGAGACGGCAACCTTCAGCGAAACCGCCCAAAACACCATGAGCTTCGCGGTCGGCGACATCGACAACGACGGCCGTCCCGAAATCTTCTCGGCCGATATGAAACCCTACCCCGATACGCCTGAAGTGATGGCTGACTGGGCTCCCCTCATGGAGATGATGGCCGACGCCAATATCGCCGGTGACCAGCAGATAATCGAAAACGTCCTGCAGGTCCCCTCCGATGCACTTGGCTACAGCAATGAAGCCGTCGCCCGCGGCCTGCAGGCCAGCGGCTGGAGCTGGTCCGCCCAATTCGGCGACCTCGACCAGGATGGCTTCGTCGATCTCTACGTCGTAAACGGCATGGCTGCTGTCGATATGTTCGGACATCTGCCCGGCGCCGAACTCGTCGAAGAGAACCTGGCCTACCGCAACGACGGCCGCGGCTACTTCCAGCCTGTCCCGTCCTGGGGTCTCAATGCCACCGAGGGCGGCCGCAGCATGGCAATGGCCGACCTCGACAATGACGGCGACCTCGACATCATCGTCAACAACCTCCTCGCCCCATCCATGATCTACGAGAACCGCCTCTGCGGCGGCAACAGCCTCAAGGTCGACCTGCTCTGGCCCAACAGCAAGAACACGCGCGCCATCGGCGCCAACCTTACACTCCACACCACCGCCGGCACCTTCACACGGACCCTCCGCTCCAACAGCGGCTACCTCACCGGCGAACCGTCGCAGGCCCACTTCGGCTTCCCCGCCGCAAGCACGCCCCTCCTGCTTGAAATCCAATGGCCCGATGGCTACAACTCCGCCCTCGTAGTTCCCTTCACAGCCGGCGGCCGCCTCTTCGTGGAACGAACAGACTGACGCCCTTGTCGGCGGCCAGCTCCTGGACGCGGTCGTGGCGCTTGAAGTTCCCCTCTTCGCAGTAGACCTTGACAGCGAGCTGATCATAAGACTCGGTAAATGTGTCAAGGTTGTCGCGACGGAAGCGGCCGCTGAAGAAGCCGCCGGCCAGACTGAACCAGACAAATAGCGTGACGCCGTTCTCGCGGCACCAGGCGCGCGCCCTCACCGGCCGGACCTCTGACGCTGACGCAGTCGGGTCAGGGCGGCTTCTTTGGCTGCGTGGAGTGTCTCGACAATCGGGCCGACAGGCTTTTAGGGATCGTCCTTGTGCAGCAGGCAAAGATCGATGCTGTCCACTTTGAAGCGCGCGAGACTGTCGTGGAGGTCGGACAGGATGTCGTAGGGCGTGACCCGTTTTCGGTCCTGGCTGTTGTGGGCGCCTTTGCCGAGGATGACGATCTCGTCGCGCAGGCCGCGTTCATTGATCCACTGACCGACTGCGCGTTCATTGTCGCCGTCGCCGTAGAGGTGGGCAGTGTCGAGGCAGTTGCCGCCGGCAGCGTGGAAGGCGTGAGCCACTTGACTTTCCCATCGCCAGACTGTAAAATCCCGACGGAACGAACAAAACGGCTGGCGGCCCCCTGCCCACTTGAGTCCGAACAGCCCGGACCCGCTCCACGCAACACCAGCTACTCCATTGGACTCATCCTTCAAAGTCATTTTCTGAATCCCTTCAGGCACACGAGGAGAACACGCAATGTCAACAACAATCAGCCGCCGCTCCATGCTCAAGTGGATGGCTGGCGGCAGCGCCACCGCAGCCTTGGCAGCCTGCGCCATGCCCGTCGCAACCGACACGGGTGGCGACGCCGAAATGGCCGACATGGAAGACATTACCATCGGCTGGGCCAGACACGGCTCCGAGGGCGACGTACCCACCGAAACCGGGCTCGCCGAGCTCTTCAAGTCCAAGCATCCCGGCGTATCAGTCGAACCCCTCGTCCTCCCTTGGGGTGACTACAACACCAAAATCCCCGTCATGGTCGCCGGTGGCACCGCGCCCGATACCTTCGGCTGTCACCCAGCCCTCATGGCCGAAACGCACACCGCCGGCGGGTCCATTCCCTTGACCGACTTTATTGATGCCTACGGCGCCGACCTCAACTACGATGATGTCGTCTATCACGGCGACGCCCTCTTCGACGGCGTCGTCTTCGGCCTGCCCCAGAAGTCCTGCACCCACCAGCTGCGCTACAACAAGACCCTGCTCCAGGAAGCCGGCATGCCCCTTCCGGGCGAGCTTTACTGGGAACAGGGCGCCGATGGCTGGAACTGGAACACATTCATCGAGATGGGCAAGGAGCTCACCAAGGACCTCGACGGCGACGGCGAGACCGACCAGTACTTCTACGGCGGCTCCGGCGGCACCAACCAGCTTGCCCTCATTCGCGCCGCCGGCGGCGAAGTCTTCGACGAAGCCGTATCCACATGCACCATCAACAGCGCCGATGCCGTCGTAGGCATCAAGTTCATGGCCGACCTCGTACTGGAGCACAAGATTCAGCCTCCGCCCGAAATGCAGGCCAACGAACTGGGCATCAACTTCAACACCGGCAGAATCGTGATGGCCGGCGGCACCACCTGCGACTCCGTGCGCGACCTGCGCGAAGGCTACGAGCTCCCCTTTGAGTGGGACTTCGTCCTCGTGCCCGCAGGTAAGGCCGGCTTCCGCTGCTGGGGCGATACCGATCAGATCGTGGTCTCCTCCGCCAGCGAGTACGCCCAGGAAGCCTTTGACTGGGCTGTCTACCGCAGCAGCCTCGAAGCCTGGGAAGAAGGCTACGACAGCGGCATCACCCTCGCCTTCTCCGACGGCCCCACCCGCTACTCCATCTTCGAGTCCAAGGCATATACCGAACCGCTGGGGGCGCTAGACATCCCCATGATCCGCGAAGGGTACATTAACACCATCCCCAACCCCTTCGTGCCCCGCAGCCCGCAGCCCTACCGCGTGCTCTTCACCGTCATGACCACCGAGGTCGACAACGCCCTGCGCGGCGCCAAGTCCGCCCAGCAGGCCGCCGACGACATGTGCGCACAGATCGAAGAAATTCTGGCCGAGAACGCCTAGAATCTCTGCTGCCGTCTGAACAGGCGGCCCCCTGAAAGGACGTGGAGCGCGAGGCCCCCCGCCTCCCGTCCTCCCTGAACCTGCTATCGCCGAGCCTGATACCTATGAGTCGGTCCCTGATACTGGGCAAGAGCAGACTCTACTGGAAGAACGTCTTCGAAGGCTACGCCTTCATCTCCCTGTGGATCGTCGGCTTTGTGGTCTTCACCGCCGGCGCGCTCCTCGGTTCCTTCTCCATCAGCCTCACCAAGTGGAACATCGTCGGAACGCCCGAGTTCATCGGCCTCGAAAACTACCAGAAGATGCTCGACGACGAATTCTTCTGGCAGTCGCTCAAAGTGACAATCATCTTTCTCCTCAACGTGCCGCTGAACCTCGCCCTCGGCCTCTTCCTCGCCATGCTGCTCAACCAGAAAATCCGCCTCATCGGCTTCTTCCGCACACTCTTCTACCTGCCCAGCGTGACCGCCGGCGTCGCAGTCTCCCTCCTCTGGATGTGGATCTTCAACCCCCGCTTCGGCGTCATCAACGTAATGCTCAAGGGCATCGGCATCAAGGGCCCTGCCTGGCTCGGCAGTGAGACCTGGGCGCTGCCCGCCCTGATCGTCATGAGCGTCTGGGGCGTAGGCGGCGGCATGCTCATCTACCTCGGCGCCCTCCAGGGCATCCCCACGACATTCTACGAGGCCGCCACACTCGACGGCGCCAACGCCTTCCAAAAATTCCGCCGCATCACCGTGCCCATGATCACCCCCGTCCTCCTCCTCAACCTGATCATGGGTATCATCGGCTCCTTCCAGGTCTTCACCCAGGCCTTCATCATGACCAAAGGCGGGCCCAACTACGCCACCCTCTTCTATGTGCTTTATCTCTACCAGAACGCATTTCAGTGGTTCAACATGGGTTACGCCTCCGCCTTGGCTTGGGTACTCTTCCTCGTGATCCTTGCCTTCACCTTCCTGATCTTGCGCACCTCCTCCAGCTGGGTCTACTACGAAGGCGGGTAACCGAATGGCGCAACACAGCCTCGAACACAGCAGTCAGCAACCGCTTCTCGCTTCCCTGACAAGCCTCTGGCAGAGCCGCCGTCGCCAGGACCTCTTGCTCAAGACTGCTGTCTATCTGGTCCTCATGATCGGGGCCTTCGGCGTCATGCTGCCCTTCTTCTGGATGATCAGCACCTCCCTCAAAAAGCCCGGCACCGAATTCACCTTCCCCATCGAGTGGATTCCCGTTCCGCCCCGCTTCGGAAACTACCAGAACGCGTGGACCATTCTTCCCTTCAACCAGTGGCTCTTCAACACCGTTCGCATAACAGGCCTGTCCATCCTCGGCCACATCGTCTCCTGCGCCATAGTCGGCTTCGGCTTTGCCCGCATCCGCTTCCCCGGCCGCGACGCCATCTTCCTGCTCGTCCTCGCAACCATGATGCTGCCCTATCCATCAATCATCGTCCCGCTTTTCATTCTCTTCAGGAAGTTGGGCTGGATTAACACCATCCTCCCTCTCGTCGTCCCCACCTTCTTCGCCACCAGCGCCTTCTACATCTTCCTCTTGCGCCAGTTCTTCATGACCCTCCCCCTGGAGCTCGACGACGCCGCCCGCGTCGACGGCTGCAGCACCTTCGGCATCTTCTATCGCATCTGCGTCCCCCTCATCAAACCTGCCCTCGGCATCATCCTCGTCTTCTCCTTCATGCACCACTGGAACGACTTCCTCGGTCCCCTCATCTTCCTCGGAGACCTTGACCAATACACCCTCGCGCTCGGCCTCCGCTTCTTCCAGGGCCAGCACAGAGTCGAGTGGACCCTCCTCATGGCCGCCTCCCTCATCATTCTGTCGCCCTGTATCGTACTGTTCTTTATCGCCCAGAAGTACTACATTCAGGGCATCGTCATCACCGGCGTCAAGGGCTGACAGCAGGCCTCCCGGCAGGGCAATCGCATCCAATTGGGACTGCCACGGTTGCCGAAGTCGGCTCATAGGGTCCACGCAGGACATTCTCAAGGAACAGACGTAGAGCCTACACGAGGGCTGGCGCAAGGCCTGCCCCTTTCGGCGCATTCAGGGGAATGGGGTGAGGCGACGCGGGCGGCGTGTGCGAGGGCAGGAAAGGCCGATCTGTTTGACTTTAGAATTGCCTGTCGGTATACTCATTTGACCACTGTTTTTTCGACAGCGAGGTTTTGACGGTCACCACTCCCCGGGCGCAGCGATGCCGCCCGGGTCTCTCTCTTAGTCCATGATCGTATGAAGGAGAACGAACGCATGCCTGCCAAAGATTGCAGACAACTCCGCATTTTGCCTCAGTCCGGAAGCGGACGCAGGCCGCGCGGATCAATGTTTTTTTGGATGGCTGCCCTGTTCGCCGCAGCGGTCTTGAGCGCATGCGTCATCGTCAACCCCCCACCCGCCCCAACGCCCACGCCCGTTCCAACTGCAACACCGACGCGGCAGACGGTCATTGACGCCGTTCGAGTCACGGAGGGCGGAGATCCGCCGGTCATCGGACAGACCGTCCGGGTCGCCCTGACCCTTGATGAGGAAAGCTACAGCGATCGCTCACGCTGGCAATGGGAACGCTCCGACGACGGCCTGACCAACTGGCGAAACGTACCCGGCGCAAGGCTGACCGACTCCTCACTCTACGCTCCCGTAGCCGCCGACGACGGTAAGTACCTACGAGCCTCCGTCAGTTTTGTCGACAGCGATGAAGTCGGCAAGACAGCGCTGAGCCCAACTGTGGGCCCCGTAGTCGGGGCGGAAATCGAGACCGACGCGGTGGAATTCGCATTTGGCGATGACCCGGCCGTCGTAACCCGCGCCGTGCGCGCACGCATCTCGCTCCCCAACTCCGATTACAGCGATCCCGGCCGCTGGCGCTGGGACCGTTCCGACAATGCCCTGAGAGGGTGGACAGACGTCACCGACTATGATGCCGAAGATTCCTCGGTCTTCCTCCCCTCTTCCCTCGAAAACGGCAAATACCTGCGCGCTTCCGTTGTCTATCTCGATAGCAATGGGGACTACAAGCGCGGCCTGAGCCAGACCATCGGTCCAGTCATCACGGTCGACACGGTTGCCGACGTAGTCAGATTTTCGGCTGGGGCCGATCCGCCCACTGTCGACACCCGAATAACGGTCGAGATAACTCTTGCCGGCAGCGACTACAGCGACCTCGGATCCTGGAAGTGGGAGCGGTCCGACGACGGTCTCGGCAAATGGGAAGACATAACGGACTACGACGCAGCCAACTCGGCCAGGTACACGCCCAGAGCCGCAGATGAAGGCAAGTATCTGCGGGCCTCTGCCCTATACATTGACAGCGAAGACGAGCGCAAGCGGGCTCTCAGCCAGACTATCGGCCCCGTGGTAGACTGAACGACTGCGAACGATCGGCGAAGCTGGGAGGGGATCCTCGCCTCCCAGCCCGCTTCTCGTTGCGCCTGACCGGCTTCCTCAGCCGTCTTCCGACCTCTTCGCCATCGAGTGACAACGGCTCAGCCCGTCCGTCAGTTCGACTGTAAGATCCCCGCAAAGATCCACCCAAAAATCCAGTTCCTCAGGTCCTTCTTCGCTGTCCGGTTTTTGGATGGTGAATGACGACCTGCATCACCCAGATTCCGGCGCTCGCGACCCCGAGCCCGGAAACCTCCAGCCCTGCTCAAACGCGCCAGCAACCGGAGTCCGAACAACTTTACGCACCGCGTACGATCCTTCGATTTATTGGGAACGTTTACAGTTCGTAGCCAACCTGTCGATGAATACGGAGGAGGCGGATCTGTCGTCCCAACGGCAGAAAATGAGTCTCTCTACCAGAGTAATTCTTTCAAAAATCAGACAGTTTCTCCTGCCATTTTTCAGGCAAAATCTCCGCGGTGGAAGGATTTACAATCCAAATTTCAGCTACTATACTGAAAAATCAATCGACGCGAAGAAGGTTGTATTTTCGCCCTGACAGACAGAGCCAAATTTTTCGAAGAAGGGAATTCATTTCGGAGCCGTGGAATCATCCAGCCAGGAGGTTAATAGAATGGCGAACTTGCCAATGAGAGAAGTAAGTCGCGTACAGATGGTTTTTCGTGTTTTCCTGCACGTGATTTTGCGCATGTGCGGCGCCATGCTGCGTCTGCTGATAAACAAATTCTCCCTGGCCATCTTTGGAGCGTTAATTGTGGTCGGCGCCATCGTGGCAGCGATGAGCATGGCGCCCCCTCCAAAGTCCGTCGAGGGTCAGGTGGAGCAGCATTCGTTGGAAGAGCTTACGGTCCAATTTGCAACCGCGCCTCTGCCGCTCTCGCTGCCCCTGCTCCACGTCTCCACCTATGACATCCAGTGGACGTCTGTGGGAACCGGCGAGTCCTGGACGACGCAGGGCGAGATAACGATCTCCGGCGTCACGGAGGGTACGCAAGCGGTCTCCTATACAGTCAAAGGATTGGACCCGGAAAGAGTCTACCGTTTCCGAACACGAGGCCGAAATCTGCTTGGCGCCGGCCCCTGGTCGGACTGGTTCCCGTCGAACGGGCTCGTCCCCGGACCTGGACCAACACCGACCCCTGAGCCCACCGCCACACCTACGCCAACACCTACCCCGCAGACCGAGACGAACACCGTCTATTTCAACACGGACGATCGTCCAACTGTCGGAGAGTCAATCACGGCCCAATTGACGCTGTCGGAGGACGCCTACTCCAACCTCGGCGACTGGCAATGGCAGATCTCCGAAACTGCGCTCAGCGACTGGACGGATATCACCGGGCTCGATACCGAGGACACGGCATCGTACACGCCGGTAAGCACAGACGTCGGCAGTTTCCTCAGAGTCTACGTGACCTACACCGACGAATACGGTATTCTGAAGCGAGGACTGAGCCCGACCATCGGACCAGTACAGGAATGAACTGACTGAATCCCGGACTCTCGATAAATGCCGCAGCGCTGGCTTTTCCTGCAGCGCCGAACCAGACCCGGACGGCCCGGCGGACCCAGTATCAAGGGACGCTGCGCCGTCCGGGTGTTTTGTTGTGCGGACCGGCCCTGGCGCGAGAGCGGGCGGGCTCAGGGCCTGCCCCTATACCTTGATATTGCCGCTATCAGAGGTGCAGGAAAGCTCACCTCAACATTGACCTTTGGACGCTTTATCCGAAACTGTTGCGCCCGACAAAACTATGACGTAAGATATGAACTGCCTGGCCGGACAGGGATATCCGGCAGACGGTCCAGACAGTCGCTTTCAGAGGGTTAGACATGAACGAGCAACATTTACTTCAGTATCTGTTCGACGTGCAAGGTTACCTGGTAATCGAAGACGCTTTGAGCAGGTCAGAAGTCGAAACACTGAACGACCTGCTGGATGTCCAGGAGTTGCCTGCGCCGGGCCAGACACAACGTTTCGGGAGCGCGCCTGACGGCCCCGGCTTCCTCGAATGGGGCCAACCCTTCGTCGATCTTCTGGACCACGAGCGGATAATGCCGATCCTGCGGTTACGACTGGGTGACTGCTTCCGGCTGGACAGGATTTACGGCATGTATATGGAACAGGGGATGCCGCGCGGACGGCTCCATGCCGACTACGGAGCGACCTCGCCGACCACAGGAGCGAACCACGGCGACTACGTCCCTTTTCGCGATGATCAGATTTACAATGGTTTTGTCGTCGTAACCTGGTGCCTTACGGATACAGGGCCGGGTAAGGGCGGGTTCTGCTGCATTCCCGGCAGCCACAAGAGCAACTACAAGCTGCCACAACAGATCGACGAAGCCCCCGAGGCGTCGTCCAGCGTGATCATTCCCGAAGCCCCGGCCGGTTCCGCGATCCTGTTCACCGAGGCTTTGACGCACGGCACCGCCGCCTGGGAGGCAGAGCACAAACGAAGGGCGCTCCTCTACAAGTACTGCATTTCACACGTGGCGTGGACCGCGAGGCGCGTCCAGCCGCCGTCACACGCAGAATTGACGCCCCGCCAGCAGATCCTGTTTCGTGATCCGGGCGATCCCCACAGACACTTTCCTTCTCTGTTCGAAGAGGCAGTTGCGGTCTGATCTGGGTTAGAAAAACCTTCCCACCGAATTCAGCCAATAGAAAACGGTGCAACATCCTTAGATTGACAGGATGCTGCACCGCGCCGTTGCTTTTTTTGGTTTGAGTTGCTGCTTCTCTGCAGAGATGACGAAGACCAGATAGGCCCAGCTTCGCCCGGCCGTCAGCAGTCTACATTCAGACCCCTTTCCTACGACTCCTGTACCTCAAGCAGATGGGGCGGGATGGCATCCCCCTCCGGCCGCGGCAAGTGCTGCCAGTAGCCGTCCGGGTCAACGCCGCGCGCAATGATCCCGTTGCCGCTTTCCGGCTCCGGTCCTCGCACGTCCGCCGGGAAATAGCGGATTGTCAGTCCGCAGCGCCTGCGGCTGGAGGGATTCGGCTGCGACCCGTGGAGAAGCATGTCGGTATGCAGCGAGATCTGACCGGCCTTCAACTCGACCGAAACCGGCTGCCCGTAGCGCCAGGGATTGTGGACATGCTGGCTGAGCACGCCCTCTTCCTCGTCGGTCACCCATTCAAACGGGATACGACCCAGCAGATGCGTGCCCGGGAACAGCTTCATCGCTCCGTTCTCCACGTCCACGTCATCGATTGCCAGCCAGGCCGTAACGACCTTGCTCGGCGTCAGCGCCCAGAAAGAGGCGTCCTGGTGCCAGTATACCGACTTGACGTCACTGGGCATTTTGGAAAAGTAGTGCGTCATCGTGCAAACGATGTTCGGCCCCAGGATATCTTCAACATAATCAAGAATCCGATCGTTCATGACCAGATCATAGATGCCCTCGCAATGCGTATGCCAGGCATTGACCGAATAACTGTCAAGCCCGGCGTCCGACGCCATTTTCAACAGCTTATCAAAATACTGCCGATTGGCATCCGCCTCTTCCTCCGTGAAGAGATCTATGGGAAACACGTACCCATGCTCATTGAAGTAGTCAATCTCCTCCCGCGTAAGCTTCTTCGGCTCCGCTGTCTCGGCGGGGAAGTATCTCAGATCCCGCTCCATGGTCGGATGTGCGTCATTGACTGCCATGATTGATTGCTCCTGTGGCCTTGTAACAGTGTTCCAGCCTTCCTCCCACCGCGTCAACACTGTGAAGAGGGAACTTTTCTTTCTCTGGGACCAGACCAAATCCTATCCAACCGGCATGACTTTGTCAACTATTCTGCCAAATTACAGGCGGACAACCGCTCCCGTCTGCATCGACTCAGCGACGGCATCCAGAACCCGCATCTGCGCGATACTGCTTTCCGGTGAAATCCGATGGGCGTGACCGTGCTCGAGACAGTCGCACAGATGGTCCAACTGGTGCGTGAACTGATGCGTCGGCGCGAAAGGAATCGTCTCCACGCCGTTCGCAGAATGGTACTCCAGCGCCACATCCTGGTTCTCGTTATTCCATGCCTTGTCAATCCGCACGAGGCCTGCGTCACCACTGATCTCCACATACTGCGAAGCCCAACTGTCAAACCCGACCGACAACTGCGCCGTCCTTCCTCCTGGAAATGCCAATGTAATGTAGGCCGCGTCGTCCACCTCTACGCCCCTGGTCTGCACCGCGTAGACGGTCTCCGGCTCCTCGTCAAAGATGAAGCGCGCCTGATGAACGTTGTAACAGGCCAGATCGTAAATCGCCCCCCCGCCCTTTGCCCGGTTCCAGCGCCAGTTGCTCTCGGGTCTTCGATTCCCATGTGGAACGTTGGTGCAGAAAGTGCTGCGAACGTTGATCAGTTCGCCAATCCCGCCCCGGCGTACGATCTCCTCCGCTTTCAGGTGCATGGGATGATGGCGAAACTTGAACGCCTCCGCCACAAAGACACCGTTTTCGCGGCAGGCCGCCACAAATGCCCTGGCCTCCTCTGCACTCTGCGTGAACGGTTTTTCGCACAGGACCGCCCCGACCTGGCCGGAAGAGGCCAGTTGGATTCCGGCTTCCGCATGCAATTGCCCCCAAAGACAGATTACAGCGATGTCATACTCCCCTGCCGCCAGCATTTCTTCCAAGGAGTCGTATACGTAGGGTACATCAAACTGCTGTGTAAAGCGTTCGATCGCCTGAGACGAGACGTCGCAGACGGCCGTGAGCTCGGCCCTCTCCAGGTTCTGGCAGGCAGTCGCATGGCCGCGGGAGATCCCGCCAGTCCCGACCAGGGCAACACGAAATTTCCTCGGCGATCCATTTTTCATTCTCTGCTGTCCCTTTCATGTGGCGCAATAGACAGATGCTATTGGAAGGTCAGGCGTCAAACGGCAAACGTTTCTGCGCGCGGGCAGAAAGTACGCCGTGACGGCCGGATGTGCTAACATTGCCTTCAACCGGCGAGCCAGCGAACTCCTGCGCCGGGCTCGCAAAACAGGCAGTCAGACTGTCCTTATTATCGCCCCAAAGAAAGGTTGACGCAATGAAAGTATTCGCAGGTGGAGTCTCAACCGAAACGAACACCTTTTCCCCTATGCCGACAGGGATGCGCGACTACACTATCATCCGGCCCGATGATGAGGTCGAGAAGGGCACAAAGATCGCTTTCGACCGATTCCAGGCCGAAACCGAGGCGCGCGGATGGGAGTACGTCTTTGGCATGTCGGCCTACGCGCAGCCGGCCGGCCTCACGACACGCAGCACGTACGAAAGCCTGCGCGATGAGCTGCTGGAGAGACTTCAGGCAGCGATGCCCGTCGATATCGTACTGCTGGGCCTGCATGGCGCCATGGTCGCAGAGGGTTATGACGACTGCGAAACCGACATTATCGACCGTGTTCGCAAGATTGTAGGGCCTGACGTAACAATCGGCGTCGAACTGGACCTTCACTGCGACGTCACCCAAGCCATGATCGACACGGCCGACGCTATCGTGCTCTACAAGGAGTATCCGCATATCGACGTCGCCGCCCGTGCAGCGGACCTTTTCAACATCGTCGCCGATGCAGCCGAAGGCAAGACCAATCCCACAATGGCGCTTTTTGACTGCCGCATGATCGGTCTCTATCTCACGCCCTATGAACCCCTGCGCAGCTTCGTAGACGAACTGCTGGCCATGGAGGGCAAGGACGGAGTCCTCTCAATCTCGCTAGTCCACTGTTTCCCGTGGGCAGACGTTCCCACCTGCGGCGCCCAGGCGCTGGCAATAACAGACAGGGACCCGGAGCAGGCCGCGCGCGTGGCTGAAGAAATCGGCCGCAGGTTTCACGGAATGCGCCGGGAACTCGACCAGACACCTTACTCAATAGATGAAGCACTGGAGCAGGCGCTGGCCGACCCGACTGGGCCGGTGGTTATCGCCGACCGCGCGGACAACGCCGGCGGCGGCGCGGCCAGCGACTCGACCTTCATGCTCAAGGCCATGTTGGACCGAGGAATCGACAACGCCGGGATCGCGACCATGTGGGACCCCATCGCGATCCAGGTTGCCATGTCAGGCGGCGTGGGATCGAAGCTCGACATACGGCTGGGGGGCAAGATGGGCCCCGCGTCCGGCGACCCGCTCGACCTGAACGTCGAAGTAACCGCCATCGTTGAGGACATGTACCAGGAGTGGCCGCAACAGGGAGACCCCATGCGCATCCCCTGCGGAGATTCCGTCTGCCTGAACTGCAACGGCATCGACATCATTGTCAGCAGCAAGCGCGGACAGCCCATGAGCCCGGACGTCTTCACCAACCTCGGCGTCGACGCGACGAAAAGGCGTATCCTGGTGGTGAAGTCCTCCCAACATTTCTATGCCGGATTCGCGCCGATCGCTTCAAAGATCATTTACATGGCCGCGCCCGGCGCGGTCGCGCCGCGATACACGGAGATTCCCTTCAAACGGGTTGACCTTCACAAGTATCCCTGGGTCGAAGATCCGTTTGCCTGAGGCCGCGTTCCTTTCGGATCAATAAACGGACGGGAATTGGACGGACAAGGACGGGCAGAAGTCAGATACCTGAGAGAATCCCTGGTCGCGGCGCTGCGCGACCGGGGTGTCTCCTATCTTGCTCCCAGCGATGCGGTCGCAGGCGAGGCGCCCGAATCAGACGAGAAACTCCTGTGCGCGCTGCTGCACCAAGACGATTCGAGGTTGCGGCTTGCGATTGTGCCGCTCCTCCTCCGGCATCCTGAAATCTCGGCGTCCGTACCCGATCTGGCTGTCAGCCCGGACGAAGCAGCCTTGCTGGAGTTGCAGACCCTGTATACGGCTGCAGTCTACCTGCAGAGAAACTGGCGTTCTCGCCTGAGCATTTACCTGGACGAAGTGCCCCTGTTGCCTGACCTTTTCTCCCGGCAGATGGGTCTGCCTCTGCCCGACGAACGGTTTGGCAAGACGGGGCTGGTTGAACTGGCTGATGCGTGGCAAGCGCGCTCGCAGTACCCTTTCGAACGGTTGCAAGCTCTGAACAGCACGTTTGAACTGTTTATTGGGCAGCTAAAGCTGGAGAAGGCGAACCAATCGCATGCGCCAAAGATGTGATCGCCAGGGCATAGAACAGTTTCTTCAAAGCCTGGGGCGTCGATTTACAAGACCAGGACGACTCTACCTGGTATGCGGAACGACGCTGGTCTATAAAGGATTCCGCCAGCAGACGCTTGACATCGACATCAGCTTCGAAGTTGACAAACAGGACCCGGTAGAGTATCGGAGGAAGTTCGAGATTCTGACAGAACTGTGGCTGAACAGTTCTTTCCCCGAACAGCAGTAGGTCAACCTGAAGCGCTGCCTTTACCGGAGTCCAGAGGCAGGTCCCTTAGGGGCCGCGGCTGAAACGGTCGCGCCTGCAGCGCCTGTTCGTCCAGGTCGATTCCCAGGCCGGGCGTTTCGGGAAGCGTTATGAAACTGTCTTCTACCACGAGAGGCCGGCGCGAAATCTCCCTTCCCACCTCCTCGAAGTTGACGAAGTACTCCGTGATGAGGAAGTTCGGCATGCCCGCCGACGCGTGCAGCGTGGCGGCGAGGCCAACGGTCGTGCTGTTGTAGTTGTGCGGCGCCACCGCCACGTGATAGGCCTCCGCCATCGCGCCGATCTCCCGAAGCTCAAGGATGCCGCCGCAGTTGCATACGTCCGGATTGAGAATGTCGGCGGCCCGCCTCTCAAAGACCTCTCGAAACTCGTTCTTCGTATAGAGTTCCTCACCTGTTACGACCGGCAGATCGATGGCGTGACGCACCTCTGCAAGCGCGTCCATGTCGCGGGCCGAGACCGGCTCCTCGAACCAGAACGGCGCGTAAGGCTCCATAGCACGGGCAGACCGTACTGCGTGCACCGGCGCCAGCCTGCGATGGACCTCGACCAGAATGTCGACGTCCGGCCCGACCGCCTCGCGCACGGCGCGCACCCTCTCAACGGCCTCATCCTCCTGGCTTCTGTCGATATAGGCCCGCCAGAGGCCGGGAAACGGGTCGAACTTCAGCGCAGTAAATCCCTGTGCAACGACCGCCCTGGCTTTTTCCGCCAGTTCTTCCGGGTCCTCCGCACCGCCCCAGCCATTGGCATAGACCCGCAGCCGCCTGCGAGTTCGGCCGCCGAGCAGGTTGTAGACGGGCTGGCCGGCGGCCTTGCCGACAATGTCCCACAGTGCCTGTTCAAGCCCGCTGATGGCGCAGAACAGCTCAAGGCTCCCTCTCTTGCCGGCAAAGTCGGAGTAGGCGGAAAAGAGAAACTGCTTGATATCGAAAGGAGACCGCCCGACCAGGTAGCGGGCGAGTTCATCCATCTGCTGCCTGATGACCCGGTCCCGGT
Source organism: Caldilineaceae bacterium (assembly GCA_965208965.1). GTDB lineage: Bacteria > Chloroflexota > Anaerolineae > Caldilineales > Caldilineaceae > Bin5. The sequence goes on along the minus strand of OZ242384.1, from coordinate 4,703,922 downwards.
CAAGCTGCGTGTAGGCTTCGCCCCAGCCGTGTACCCCTGCGTCGGTCTCAACTTTAACGAACAGCCAGTGCTTAGCCGACCCCGAGTCCACCAGGAAGGTCTTGATCGAATCGATTCTCATCTCGAGTACCCTGGAATGGCGACTTCTAAACGTATTTCAGTAGAAACTCTTCGAGGGCAACAGCAAATGGGCCGGTCAGGTTGTGCTCATGCACCTCGGCCCTAAAGTCCACCCGCCCTTCCGCCTCGTAGAGTCGATACACCTGCCTGGTCAACCTTTCCACCTCGTCAAACCCGCTCACAGGCCACCACTGGTCGCCTAGGTTGGCCCTGACCAGCAGCGGCCGCGGTGCAATAGCCGCGTGAAGATGTTGAATGTCGCACACGTTGAGGATGCCGAAGGGAAATGGGGAAGGGTCGGCATTGGCGAAGTAGGATGCCATCTCGACCATGTGAATCTCGAAGGTAGTGGCGGCGCACAGGGGCGCAGCGGCGCAGAAGCGTTCGTCCAGCGCCGCGACCAGCCATGTATCCATGCCCCCCTGGCAGAGGCCGGAGATAGCCACTCGCTTCGCGTCAACGTCGTCCCGCGCCCGCAGGTACTCACCGGCCCGCATCGTCTCTGCCGCGCGCAGGCCCAACTGGCTGACCCCGAGGACATCGCCCATCCCCATCAGCAACGACATCCCCATGTCCGCCTTGTCCTTCATTGGCGAAGTTTCGCCAAACGGGGCGTGGTCGAGAACCAAGACGACAAACCCCTGCTCCGCCATCCGAACCGCGAAAGCCTGGTAGGCCGGTTTCCATTTGTCCTCCGGCCATCCTGGATTCCACACCAGGCCCGGCATCTGCGTGCCGGTTGGTCGGGATGGCGAAAAGACGAACGCGGGAATGGCGTAGTCCTCGTCGACATAGACGTCGACGCGCTCGCAGACCGCGTCCGGCCCGACCTGGATGCGGGCTCGGACCAAACTGTCTCGCAGAGGTGGAAACTCAGGAATGCCTATCGTCGCAGGCAGAGCGGTTCTTACATGGTCTCTAAACTGCACCCAGTGCGCCAAACTGCTGAAGTCGGTTGGCAGCTCCCGGGCCTTTCGCATCACCTTCTTCTGAAGCCAGCGGATCGAGTTTGTCTTCTGACCAAGTGGTTCGCCGGCCGCCCTGCCGGGGTCCCGCGCGCCGTTTTCGGACAGAGTCTGCTCCTGGAAAGCCGAATCGATTGCAGTCATTGGGATCTCCTTTGTCTAGGGAAGGCAGAACTGATCAGCGTTGAGGTCGGTAACAAAGCCATGTCCCGGCGCATGCGTAATCATGAGTTCCGGTTTGGCAAGCAATGCGGTCTGCTGCGGTGTCACACCGCAGGCCCAAAAGACCGGCATGACGCCCTCTGGGATGCTCTCCACGGGGTCGCCGACAAGAGGGGATGCCAGATCCGCCCCGATGCCGGCAGGGTCGCCAACGTGTAGCGGCGCGCCATGATTGAAAGGATAGCGGCTGGTCAACTGAGTTGCGATGATGGCCTGGGCCGGCGTCATCCAGCGCATGGTAACGACCAGCGAGCCCATGTATTTGCCAGCGGGTACAGTGGGCAACGTTGTGTTCAGTACCCACGCTTCCTGCGATTTGGGGACGCCGGCCCTTTCCAAAGCGTCGTCAAATGTCAGGCTTGACCCGATCAGGAATCCTACACTGTCTTCCTGCCACAATGGGCGGATCTCACAGACGTCCTCTGCGCGGACACCGTTACGGAAGACGGCATAGCGCGGGAGGTCGCTACGCAGGTCAGCCCCCGGCGCGCACAGACGAGGCTCGGGCACACCGGTGTCGGTTACTTCAACAAGGGGGCACGCCTTGGGGTTTCTCTGGCAGTAGAGCAGAAAGTCGTAAGCCTCCGACTCTTGCAGGACGACCAGGTTGCACTGCACATAGCCGGGTACTCTGAACACGGTCGGACCGGTCCATTCCCCCCTGCGCATCGCCAGCCGGGCCTCTTGCGCCTTATTCATTTTCATGCACCTGGAGACGCGTTCATGAGCTTCAACGAGACCGATTGGCAGGAACTCGAAGGCAATCAGGCTTGCAGTGAGGTCGAAGTCACCGCTGCCAGGCATTGTACAGTCATAGGGCTGGAGGCGGACAATCGCAGACGGTCGATCATCCGCATCCAACCGTCAGCGGCCGCTGAGACCTGTCAGGACAATACCCTGCATAAAGTATTTCTGGGAAAAGGCAAACAGCATGATCACCGGTATTGTTATCAACGTCGAGGCCGCCATCATGGCTCCCGTGTTGCCGGGACCTGCTTGAGAACCGGCCAGCACCATCTGGATTCCTACCGCCACCGGCAGCTTTTCGGTAGTATTGATGAAGACCAATGGAGACATGAAGGAGTTCCAATTGAATATCGCGGTAAAGACGACAACGACCGCCAGCACCGGTTTCAGGTTGGGCAACAGGATCTGCCAGAAGATCCGCAGGTTCGAGGCCCCGTCGATCTTGGCGGCTTCTTTTTCTGACATTACGAGGCTTACATGGGCTGTAACAGGAGTCGTTGCCCAATCGGAAGCAACGGCGGAAACTCGCGTGAAGAAGGAACAGAGGTCTGTGGCCGCGTAAACCGGGCACAGGTCTCAGGGCGTCAGCATTTGGAAAGGAACAATCTGGTGCGATGAGATAGAGATTGAGCGGGCCGGCGAGACCGGCCCGCTCCTGGGGCAGACGTCTACGTACGTGAAATGCGCACGCGGACCGTCTTCGGTTTCCATCGCGAATTTATTTCGCGACGTTACGTTTTCTCTGACGTCCGACCAAGGCAAGGGAATACAGTTTCGACTACACCGGTGAGGTGCCTGTCGCCGTCCTAGCGTGTGCAGTTGAAGCGTCCCAGAAAAGGCAGCGAGGCAAAAGAGATCCCAGTTAGCGGCGACTCAGGCGTAAGAGAAGAGGCGTTCTCTGTAGGCAACAACTCAACCGGCCATCAAAGGGCGGTCCACCAGGCCGAGCGTCACAAGCTGCGATTCTCAGGCGAGTAGGCGTGGTTCTCCCCGCCGATCTGCCAAACACCGCGGAACAACGATCGGCGCTTGGGGGGCATGGCCTCTATGATGTCGTGTTCGAGATTGAGCCGGTGCCACTGGGCCCAAAGGGAGTTGTAGCAGTTGAAAACCGCACAGCGGGGATTGTCCGGGTTGGTCCAGTCATTGGCTGCGTGGAGCAGACTTTCCGTGAAAATAACCGCCGACCCGGCCGGGCAGCTATAGTCCTCCATCATCTCCCGAATGTTGTTTTCCCAGGAGGAGTCGCTGATGTTGGGCCGGTAGCGGTCAGGCCCGCCGTAGCTGAAATGGGCCTTGTGCGATCCACTGAGAAAGGAGGTGCCGCCCTGCCCGGCCTTGACCTCCTCGAGTTCCCATACCACACGAGTCAGACCGGCGAATATTTTCCCACCGACGGCCTGGTAGCGCATGGCGTTTGCCTGTTGAGGCGGGCGCACGACATGCGGCAACCCGCCGTCCCCGCGCGTCTGCTTGCTCCAACCCGGCGGCCGCACTGTGATAAACGAGTTCTCGCAGCGGAAGGCGTGGTAGTCGTCTGAAAGGAAGGGCTCTTCTGCCAGGATTTCAGCGAGAATGCCTGCGACGGCCGGGTGATCGAGCAGAGTCTGCAGGTTCCCCTGATACGATTGCCTGGGATTTGTCGCCTGCTGATTTTTCGCTATATCAGCCGTATAGGCCTCCGCCTTCATCGCCTCGATTTCGTCTTGGGTAAGAACGCCGGGGAGCAGTATCCAGCCGCGCAGATCAAAGAAGAATTTCTGTTCTTCGGTCATTGGAACAGGTCTAGCATTTGAGGCGTTCATCTAGTCTCTCCGTGAAGGACCGGTCGGCCGGTTGCGGGGCCGAACTTCAGTTTGGCGATGTTCGGGGCCTGAAGAAAGTCCGCCAAATGATAGTTGCCCGGCCGGTCGGTGTCAAGTCTAGAAAGAGTGCAGGCGGCTCCAGAATACGCGGGAATCCGACAGGGTCTAACCCAACTTCCGGGCTTAACCCGGTTCCTTTCCGGCAATCATCCTAGGTATGAAGAGGGGATAATACGGGACCGAAAGTTCAGGTCCGGTTACGCAAAAAGGCACTTGCCAGATGTTGTTGGATAGGTTACATTTTTCAGAGCAGTTGTGGGGCTGGACTAATTTCCAGGTGCCAACCATCGAAGTTATCGCTCACGATTTGTATGCAGCAGGTCTCGACCCAGAATCGGTTATCACCTCCAGAGTCAGAACGAAGGTAAACGACACGGGCAACCGTTCCGAACAGTCAAGTAAAATTTCACTCCCGGCGAAAGGCTTGAGGGCAAAGCTGGCCATACCCGGCCTTCCTCTCTCTTTCGCTGGCACGAATCATATTGACTTTACGGGGCAGATTCTGGCATCTCAACAAGCGAAACAGGAGACTACTAGCACGACGACATTTACTGTCGAAAGGAAACTGAGATGAAAGGCACCATCGTCACCCTGTTGTTAATTGCTTTCCTCCTCTTCGTCCCGGCAACGGGCCTCGGCGCCCCGCCCAGCCAGGAAGCTTCTTCGGACCTTCCCATGAGCGTCACCGTCTTGGGTTATGGGACTGCCTCGGCCCCCCCGGACAGTGTCAGAGTAAACCTGTATATCGGCGAGCAACCCTCCTATGGCCCCGGGGGCCCTGAACTGTCCTTTGTTGAACCAGAAGACCTTGAGGAAGTCGGTGACTTTCTGAATGAACAAGGAATTGATGTTGAGTCGATTGAGATTAATTACCTCAGCCGAAATTATGCGTATGGGCCTTCAAATTTCGCAGGCGAAGTTGCATTTTCCTTTAACGAGTTGGACCGGCTGCTCGATCTGATGCAGGGTCTCCTGGACGAAATGGAAGGAAGACGCGGCCCCACGATTCAGGGCGCGAACATGGTCTTCAGGGTCGAAGATTGCGCCGCGCTGGAGTTGGAGGCGATGCGCGCCGCACTCGAAGACGCCAGACAGCGTGCGTCAAGGATGGCAGGGCTTCTGGACATGTCACTGGGCCGCGTCATTTCAGTCTCGGAAGACGTTTCCCCGGTTGGCGCGATCCGACCCGCGGGCGGCTGCATCGCCCACGCCGGACAGACTTCGATCGGCGGCTACTATCTGATGGGAAGCTCCAGTTCGCTGGCCAACACGCCGTCGGAGGTGGAAGTGGCGATTATGCTGAAAGCGACCTTTTCCCTCGAGCCGTAAGACCCGACCGGCGTCTCACCCGATATTCAACAATACTCCAGTTGTCGGACTTTCGTACTACGGCATGATGGAGAGGGGGCGGCGGCAGAGGAAGCTACTCGAAGAGAAAGCAGGAGGCGGACTGATTTAGCCCTACAGCGTAGTCTGGCGGCGTGCCGGATGCACAACGCTCCATGGCGTGGGTGCAACGGTGGTAAAACTTGCAGCCTTCCAGATTTATGGCGGCAGTTTCCTCAGAGGCAGCCGATGCGCTGCGGCCCTCCCATCGCACATCCGGATCCGGCAATGTGATTGAACCTACCAGCAACTGCGTGTACGGGTGGCGAGGGTTCTGAATGACACCCTCAATGTCGCCGCTTTCCATCACGGAGCCGCCGTAAAGGATGTAGATGTCGTCGCTGATCTGATACGCAGTCGACAGATCATGCGTGATGTACAGAAAGGATATCCCGTACTCATCTTTCAGGTTGCGGAAAATCTCCAGGATGCGCATCTGCAGCGAGGCATCGATCATCGAAACGGGCTCGTCCGCAACGATAATTCTCGGCTTCAACAAGAAAGCCCTTGCCACCATGATTCGTTGACGCTGGCCTCCGCTTAGCTCGTGGGGATATTTCCCGAGGATTTCGTTGGGCCTTAGGCCAACCACCTCCATCGCTTCCTCGGTCAGCCTGCGCCTTTCCGACCGGTCATTGGTGAGCCTGAACTTCTGTATGACGGTGTTGAAAACGGCATCCACCTTGTAAAAGGGATTGTACGTCCCAAAAGGATCCTGAAAGATCGCCTGAACTTCGCGACGGAAGATGAACCGTTCGCTACGCGACATTTCGGAGATATCCTGCCCTCGGTAGAAGATCTGGCCGGAAGTGGGGTGGATAAAGTCCAGAGCAAGATTCGCAAGCGTAGTCTTACCGCTGCCGCTCTCGCCTGCAATGGTCGTGATCTTGGGTTCGCCCTCGGCAAAACTTAGCGAAAAGTTTTCCAGCGCCGGCGGCGAAGGCCGTCGAAAGAGACCCCCGCCATAACTCTTCGTCAGGTCCCGGATTTCAAGCAAAGAGGGAGCCAGAGATGTTACCTTGCTTGCCGCCCGACTGCGGCCCCAGGTTCCGTCGCAGCCATCACGCCTGGAAGCCCGAGTTCGGCGGAATCCTGGACAGCGCTGCCTTCACAAAAATTGGTACAGGTTGGACGTCCAAGTTCGGAGGAACCAGAATGAACGAACGCGAGAAATTCATGTACGATCTTCAGGGCTTTCTCAAGGTGGAGAACTTCCTTTCGCCCGAAGAGGTCCATTCGCTCAACGATGCCTTCGACGCCAACTGGGACAAAGCGATTCCTGACCCCAATTCGCACCCCGACGGGGACATGGCGGGAGATCTCCCGCGTGACTTCTTCAGCGGCCTGCTGACATGGGACAAACCCTGGTGCCAGCCCTTCCGCGATCTGCTGGCCCATCCCAAACTGCTCCCCTATCTGAATACAATGTTCGGCCGCGGTTGGAAGATGGACCACGCACCATTCATGCTGGCCGCAACGGCCGGGACGGAAGGACTTCGCCTGCACGGGTCAACCAGCCGTGTGTTCGACGGCACACAACACTACAGCTATGCCAATGGCCAAATGCGCTGCGGCATGATTGTCTGCCAGTTTCAGCTGGCTGACGTTAACGAAGGCGACGGCGGGCTTTGCGTGATTCCCGGAAGCCATAAGGCCAACTTCCCCATGCCGGAGGAAATCGCACGGTACGAGAAAGACCGTGAACTGGTCTACAACGTGCCTTGCAAAGCAGGCGACATGGTCATCTTCAATGAAGCCACGATTCACGGGACCCTGCCCTGGAGGGCCAAGCAGCAGCGTCGCTCCCTCCTCTATCGTTTCTCGCCCAACTACCTGCACTTTGCCGGCGGTGTCTACGAGACCTCGATGCCGGACTGGGTGGACGAGTTGACTCCCGCGCAGCAGGCAGTCCTGGAGCCTCCCTATATCTACGACCGTCCCATCATCGAGAATGACAGCGTTTCGATAATACGCCCAAAGCGTGTACGCCCGGATGGAACCATCAGAGAAGAGTGAAGAGTCCGCTCCCGGCGCCCTACGTTTCGTGCCATGACATGCCTTCGCCGCGCACAAGCGTCGCCCGGCGTTCGTACCCGCCGGGCCACTCCACCGCCAGTTCGCCGGTATCTACCATGAGCCTGAGAGGATTGACGCGAGTCTTCAGCGGCAGGTAGATGCGCTGCCGTTTGCGCGCCGATTCATAGAGCGCCATCATCACTTCCTGCACGGCCCTCGCCCGCTCCCCGCCGCTGACGGGCGTGTCGGTTCGCCCTTCGACCCAGTCGATTGCCTCCCGGCACTGTTGCGACCAGCAGTCTTGCCATGGCGCCGACACGTCTTCCCACCCCCCCGTTTTCCCGTTCAGGTAACGGACCGAACCGATTTCAAAGTTATAGCGCGCGGAGAGCCCCTCTGGCATGTGCATTGGGGCATCGGACGGGATCACTTCGTCAGGATGATAGGTTGTGCTTAGCTCCATGATCCCCTGCGTTCCGATTACGCGGCAACCCTGGCCCAAACCTTTAATCAGGTTTCCCATGATGAGGATCGCGGCTCCGTTGTCGCAGGCAGCCAGGCCGAGGCAGGCGTCCTCTGCCGGCAACCCTCGTTCCAGCAATTCTGTCGTGCGTTCGACTGCGCCCATCACCCACTCCACCCGCGGCTCGTCCATGAGAAAGAGTGCCAGCCGGATATTGTGCGAATTGGTGTTTAGCAGGTTTCCGCCAGAGTCCAGTTGAATCTGCGTTACGCGTCCTATCGCGCCCTCCCGAATGAGGTCCCTGGCCTTTTTCCAAGTGGCGTGGTGGGGCCTCTGGTAGGCGATCATCAGTTTGACCCCGTTCCGCTGGCACGCCGTCAGCATCGCGTCGGCCTCTCCCAAATCCACGGCCATCGGCTTCTGGCAGATGATCGCTTTCGGCTGCCGCGCTGCCGCAGCGATGACCATTTCCGCGTGCAGCCGGTGCCAGGAGCACACATCAACGAAGTCGAGACGTTCACTGTCCAGCATCTGCCGGAAGTCGGCGTAACGATGCTCCTCCGGGACCTCGAAAAAGTCGCCGAACTCCCGCAGAGCATCCGGGTTCGAGTCTGCAATCGCCCCAATTTCAGTTGGTCTGCCCTCGACGCCCAGCCAGGCCCGGGCGTGGACGCGAGCGATGATGCCACAAGCAATGATTCCAGTTCGATAAGTTGCCATTGGATGCTCCTGATTGAGGACAGTTTTCGCCTGGACCCGCGCCCAGGTGATCGGAGTTCCGTGTCCGGTCCGTGGTCCCAAGGGAAAGCCTCTGCACAAGCCGGCCAGTCCCCGCTTCCCTAGTCTGCCTGCAAACTCTTCTCCAAGTCTGAAGAGCTTGTAAACCAGCGCACCCGGCTCATAAAGTGCGCCAGATCGTCGCTCTCTGCGCGGAGCTGCTGCAACATCGGACCAATAGGATCAGATGCAGCCCCTTCGGTTCCGTAGCTGCCGTGGAAAGCAAAGTATGCCTGATTCAACACGCGTAAGGGATACCCGTTCGCCACCAAGAACTGCCTGCGGCCTTCCATGTAAGTTTCGGCAGCCTCAACCAGCCCCGCTTCCAACAATGTATCCACGTGCAGCCGCGTCTCCCGCATTGCCCGCTGAAACTCGAACGGCAGCGGCCGGCCGTATCGCTCCCATCGACTCTGCTCCAGCTCGTATGTCTGTGTCCACATGTCGACCGTGCTGCAGGCGCAGGAATCATCGCCATTCAACGCGCTCGCCGCATCTGCAGATGGACGCGAACTGCCATAGAGACGCCGCATCAGCCGGTCGCCGATTTCGGCGCCCACGATTTCTGCTACTGTTTCGTTGAGTGTCGTTGCATCGTCGCTACTCGCGTAGCGCAGACCCAATGGGAAAAGAAAGAGATAGTGGTGCACCCACTCATGGGCAATTGTCTCCAATACCCAGTCGAGGGAACTGCTTTCCACGACCATTGCGGGAAAGACGGCCATACCTCCAATCCGTGAAATATGCGCGCTGAGATCGGTGCGATTTTCAATGGCGCGTTCGCTCGCTTCAAGCTTGCCCGGACTATACTCGGCCTGAAGAACGCGCGAGTGGACGGTAGAGATCCGGTCGCGCGGGCTAACTGTCAGCTTCAACGGGGGCTCGATAAAGACGAACTGCATAGGAGGCCAGACAAGGCCGGGCAGTCCCAGGCCGGCTCTCCGAATCTCTTCTTGAACCTGTTGCTGCAGTACCGACTGCACCAGTGACCGTTCCTGCGCCTGTTGCTGACGCAACGCGATCAGCTCCCGACGCGTTTCTGCAATCTCAGGAAAGTGAATGGCGCCGCTTTTGGCGCCGCCAGCAAGTTTGGTTCCCGGTTGCCCCTGCCCTGAAACTTGAACTGCAGTGCCTGTTCTAGAGAGTTCAGTTGCAACCGGAGCCTCTTCTTCGATCAGTTTCTTGAGCTCCCCCTCATTCTCTTCGATCCGCTTCGCCCGTTCAAAGTAGGCGAGCACCAGTCTCACCTGCGCTTCTTCGTCCAGACCGTCCTGGAGCGGCTTCTCCCCTCCGAAGACGATACTGCCCAAGGCATTCAGCTCCCAGGCGAGAAAATTGAAGTCGGGCAATGCAACTGTCGACTTGATGACATGATGGCGCGTGGGGACCGAGCGCGAAACGCTCCCGCCGACAAGCAGTAGGGAAAGGAGGAGCGCGATGGCCGTCCAGAAGCTCCTTCTCAGAAAGGCCATGCTAAAGGACAGGTTCAAGTCGGAAGGTGTCAGGGTAAACACAGCGGATTTGAAGGAAACTCAGGAGGCCCTCCTCCAAAGGGACTATACGCCACGCAGGGAAGCCTCTGCAAAGAGGTTCCAGAGAGCGCAGCGTCAGTGCTCATTCTTCCTTTCCAGACTGGCCAGCCGCAGTGCGGTCCGGCACAGTTGCCACGCTTCAGGTTGGCGGGCAAGCAGCAACGCGCCAGCGTAGGCCAGGGCACCGCCCGCGCCGCCGACAACGATCCGCAAAATGTCATTTGACTGCGAGGGCGAACCGACAGGTTCCAATAGCGATAACAACCAAGCCATCACCAGTCCCATAGCCGCGGCCGCCCCAGCGACAGCCGCGACCGTGCGGACGTTGGGTCCAACGTCCCGCGCCGGCCTGAATTCCAAGCCGTCCTCTGCATCAGATGGACGCACGCGCCTCGGGACAGTCTTCAGCTTCCAATACAGCAACCCAAGCATAACGACCGCATGAGCGCCCTGCTTGGCAGTGTCCGCCCAAACAAGCCCCAGAAAGCCCAGCCCTTCCAAGAGGACAAACGCGATGGCCGCATAGACCAGGACACTGAGCACGCCCACAAGGGCGGGAAGCAAGGTATCGTTGCGGGCATAGAATGCGTAAATCAGAGGGAAGTCAATCGCTGCGAAAAGCGCGCCCACAAGATATATGTGCAGTGCCGACTGCACTTGCGCAGTGTCTGCGGCCGTAAACTGCCCCCGCTCGAACAAGACACGCACGGCAGGCTCTGCCAGCAGACCCAGGCCGACCAGGAGAGGCACGATCAGCACGATCACCATCCGCAGCCCTCGCGCCAGCGTCGCACGATAGGCGCCTTCGTCGCCGGCGGCGAACTGCTGGCTGAGCCGGGGCAATGCCGCCAGCGAAATGGCAACACTGATCATCCCAAGCGGCAGCTGCTGCAACGTGGTGGCCTTACTCATCCAGGCGATGCTCTGTACGCCCGTGCCGCTGGCCAGCCGCCGGTCCAGTCCGACCTGGAACTGTGCCACGATGAGCCCAGCGGCAATCGGCAGATAGAGACGCACGATACGGGCGAGCGCCGGATGGCTCCACTCCACCGTGAACCTGAGACCGGCCCGGCGCACGTCCCACGCCATCAGTCCGAACTGAAGGATACTCCCTGCCAGCACGCCTACTGCCAGGCTGGCAATGCCGATATGCCCTGCCAAGAGCGGCGCCGCGACAACGATTCCAAGGTTGTAGAGGGCCGAGGCAAGGGCGGGCAGGCTGAATCGCTGGAGCGCAAACAAGACGGTCGTCAGCAGTCCGGCCATCGAGAGAAGCCAGACGACCGGCGCCATCAGACGCAGAAGGCGGGAGGTCAGTGGAAGCAGAGTCGGATCAAAGTCGTCGAGTCCCCCGGCAAGCAGCGCGGCAACCTGGGGAGCAAAGACGAACATCAGAAGGGCCAGACCAGCCAGAGACACAACCGCAAGGCTGAGCAGCGCGCCCACCAGCCGAACGAGCTCGGGATTCGGTCCAGTCTCTGTGACTTTGGCGGGAGGGTCGCCTTTCTCCGGTCCGGGTTCCCGGTCCCGGTCGACCCGGGCATAGTCGCTCAGAACGGGGACGAGGGCCGCGCTCAGCATGCCTCCGACAAGAAAGTCATACAGCATCTTGGGCACGGTACCGGCTACAGTAAAGGCACTGACAAGCCCGGTCGCCCCAAAGTAGCTGGCGATCACCATCTCCCGGACGAGACCCAGAATGCGACTGGCAACCGCGCCGATCGACAAGAGAGAGGCGCTGCGAGCCAGTGCCGGGGAAGATTGATGTTGGGGCGTTGAACTGCGAGGTGGCGGCACTACGGGTCCATTCCTTCGCCCGTCACGAGGCCTTGGCGTATGGCAGGAATCTGCCGCAGCACCGCTTTGGCTTGTTCATTTTCTGGCCGGCCGCCAAGGCGGAACTCAGTCAGCAGCCACCAGTTCTGCCGGCTTGGGTACGCCAGGCGTGGGCCAGGCCCGCGGATCCTCGTTCAGATCGGGCAGACCCTCGGCTTCCAACGAAGCCAGGAACTTCTCCGCCTGCATTGCCGCAGCGCATCCCTGTCCAACACTGGTGGCGACCTGTTTGAAGACTTTGTCGGCGATCTCGCCGGCGGCAAAGACGCCAGGGATATTTGTGCGCGTGAACGGGTCGGCGATCAGATGCCCGTCCTCGTCCAGGTCCAGCTTGCCGTGATAGAGGTCGTTGTTGGGGATGTGGCCGATGTAAACGAAAACACCGTCGGTGGAGATTTCGCCCTCGCCGCCATTTTGCGTGTCCTGCGTGGTGACACCGGAAACGACACCATTTTCGTTCCCGTTGATCGACGTTACGACCGTATTCCATACAAATTCGATCTTGTCATGATCAAAGGCACGACCTTGCAGAATCTTACTTGCGCGCAGCTCATCCCGCCGGTGAATCACCTTCACATTGGTGGCGAACTTGGTCAGGAAGAGGCCCTCCTCCAGCGCGCTGTCGCCTCCGCCTACGACCACCAGCTCTTTGCCCCGGAAAAAGAACCCGTCGCAGGTCGCGCAGTAACTGACTCCCTTCCCCGTGTACTCCTGCTCGCCGGGTACCTCCAGGAAGCGCGGGCGGGCGCCGGTGCAGAGAATTATCGACTTGGTCCGGTACTCCTTGCTCTGTGCGGTTCGCACCGTAAAGGGATGCTCGTCCACCACGATCTCCGTGACGTGATCGTATGAGACCGTGCACCCGAATCGTTCGGCCTGGGCTTTGAACTTGTCGACCAGGTCAGGGCCGCTCAGCCCATCGGGAAAGCCGGGATAGTTTTCGACCTCGTAAGTAATGCTGACCTGGCCGCCGTAGTCGTCGCCGGTAATCAGCAGTGGTTCCAGGTTGGCGCGCGCTGTGTACAGGCCAGCAGTCCATCCCGCCGGTCCGCTGCCGATCACGATCACTTCATGCAGCGTGTCCTCTTCTCCCGCCTTGCCGGATGCGGCACCAGTGCCGTTCGACATCGTTGCGCCGTTCTGATTCGATTCACCCATTCTCTGACTCCTGCGTAACTGTTAGGTTACCTGACAACCTGGGGAACGAGGGAAGAAGAGCTACTTCCTCTGAAACCAGGAACCCCCATTCGGCAACAGGCAACCACCTTAACTTCCGGATCTAGAAAAAGGCAATCCATTACCTTCTTCTTTACAACATTATCGCTCTTCATTCAGATCATTTATGGGTTCTCGCACCCATTTGAATTCTTCCGGCAGGCTAACCTGCCGCAACACTCTGGATCTGGATCACGTTTCCGCAAGTATCGTTGAAGGAAGCGATAGAATAGGAACCGTAGTCCGTCGGTTCGACTATGAACTCTACGCCCAGCTCTGTCAGTCTCTCGTATTCCTCCTGGACGTCATCGACGCCAAGGGAGGTGGCGGGGATGCCCTGCTCGAAAATCGCCTTCTGATACTGTTTTGCGGCAGGGTTATCGTTAGGTTCCAGCAGAAATTCCGTGCCGTCGCGGTCATCGGGAGATACAACGGTCAACCACCTGAATTCTCCTACGGGAACATCCTCCTTCTTCACAAAACCAAGGACGTCCGTATAGAAGGCCAACGCCTTTGCCTGATCATCTACAAATACGCCGCTATAAATGATTCTCATGGTCATTCCTCTTTCGATAGTTGTGCAGAGTCCAAAGTCAAATCGCATCCGGCAAGGTGGCTGCGACAGCCTCAACAGCCTTATCGATTTCCTCGTCACTGATGATCAGCGGCGGCAGCAGACGGAGAACGGTTGAACCGGCGGGCAGCGCCAAAACACCGTGTTCCTCCATCAGTGTTTTCAAAAAGGGTACAGCCTTTGTGCGAAGATCAATGCCAATGAGAAGCCCCTTGCCGCGGATTTCGCGAACGACTCTGCGCGAGCCGACCGCCGCTTCCAGAGCTTCCCACAAGCGCCTGCCCGCCCTCTCCGCCTGTTCAATCAGTCCGTCCTGATACACGCTCAGTGCGGCGATGCCGGCCGCGCAAGCCAGGGGATTGCCTCCAAAGGTGCTGCCGTGCGCCCCGGAGAAGAGACTCTCCTGAATCTGCTCCGTGTAGACGGTTGCACCCATTGGGAAACCGCCGCCCAATCCCTTTGCCAAGGCGATAATGTCCGGCTCAAGGCCGTAGTGCTGAAAGCTGAACCAGCGGCCGGTACGTCCGAAGCCAGTCTGGACCTCGTCGATAACAAGCAGGGCGCCCCGCTCCCGGCAGAGCTCCTGGGTGGCCGCCAGAAATTCAGCAGTTCCTTCGTGCACGCCTCCTTCGGCCTGGATGATCTCCAGCACAACGGCGGCGGTTTCTTCATCGACGGCCTCATTCAGCTGCTCGACGTTGTTGAAATGAACGTGGCTTACGTCGGGCAGCAGTGGTTCGAATTTCCGGCGATATCTCGGGTTCCAGGTAAGGGTAAGCGCCCCCACAGTACGCCCATGGAAGCTGTTGCGGGCGGCCACGATTCCGGTACGACCCGTTGCCAGCCGCGCGAACTTGATGGCGCCGTCGATCGCTTCGGCGCCGCTGTTGCCCAAAAAGGCGCGTGTCAGGTGGTCGGGCGTAACCGAAATCAACTTTTCCAGAAAACTTGCGCGCGTGTCGTTGTGGAAGAAGTTGGGACAGGCGTGCAAGCGGCCTGCCTGCTCCTGAAGGGCTGCTGTCAGAACAGGGTGGCCGTATCCCAGCATGGCCACACCTTGAGAGGAGGTCATGTCCAAGAAGCGCCGCCCTTTGCTGTCTATCATCCAGCAGCCTTCGCCAGCCACCATGACGGTTTCCCCGCGACGAGGAACCACGCCTGACTCATAGGATTGCGTATTGTTTACCGCGAATTGCGTATCTGTTATTGTTGCCGCCATATCCGTTCACTGAGTGTGCGAATCTAATTTTGGGCTTCTCAATAGGGCTCTCATTAGACGTCTGTAGTGTTGGAACTTTCGGCCGTCAATGCGTTCCCGATCACTGCCTTCTCAGGCTATCTGGGTGCCATGGCCCTCCAGCGCTCTTCGAATCGGAGTTTCAACCCTGCCGTCGGCGAAGATCACTTTTTGGACGCCGGCTTCGACAGCCTCGGCCGCGCCCATCACTTTTTTCTTCATGCGGCCGGCAGCGAACTGCATGAAACTGCCGGCCTGTGCACGCGGAATCTCTCGAATCAAGCTCGATTCGTCGGGAAACTCCCGCAACAGCCCAGGCACGTCTGAAAGAATGACCAGCGCTTCAGCGCCGAACGCTGCGGCTACCATCGCGGCGGCGCGATCGCCGTCCACGTTTATTGCTTCACCGATGTCGGAGGCGCCGGGCGGGGTCAGCACGGGCAGATATCCCGCACCCAGCAGCAGACGAAGGAGATCGACATTTACCTGCTCAACCGTGCCCGTCCAGTCATCCCGCAGCACCAGCCGGCGTCCGTTGACCCGCACACGCAGCCGGTCTTTTCGTTTGCCTTCGAAGATGCGACCGTCCAGCCCGCTGAGCCCTACGGCATTCACCCCAGCCCGCTGCAACTTTTCCACCCACATCTTGTTGAGCTGACCGCAGTAGACCATCTCGAAGATTTCCAACGTGCGACGGTCAGTGCGCCGGCTCTCGAAGCCGCTCTCGCTGGTTACGAATTCCGGCGGATGGCCAAGCGCCTCGGCGACGTCGTTCGTCGTTTCGGCGCCGCCGTGCACAAGGACCAGCTCCTTGCCAGCCTGCTGCAAGGAGACGATATCTTTGACGACCGCGTCTATATTGAGTTCTTTGCCGCCGCCGACTTTAACAACCAGCATCCAGAGTGCCCTTACCAGGTTAAAACAATCCTGCCCTGTTTGGCGTTTAGCTACTTCGACAGCGGCCGTCCGCTAGCCGATTTCCGCGATCTTCTCTTCGACGGCGCCAACTTCTGCAGCGTCCAATGTCCCCAATACATAGTCACAACGCCACTCGCCGCCGCCCTCCAACTCTTTCACATTGCCTTTGGCCATCTCAGCACTCTTGCCTTCCGGCTCTGCGGTCGAAGGCAGGACCAATCCCAAAGCGTCCTTGTCCGGTGTCCGGCATATCCAACGGACGCCAATCGGCAACTGGTCCGGTCGGTGACGTACGTAGTCTGCGCCACCGTCCGGGTGCACCTGCAACGTGTGAGCCCAGCCCTGGTCGTCCGCGTCATAGTCGATACTGAATACCAGCTCCGGGATAAAGGTCATACTTTCGTCGAAGACATGATGTTCTTCCGGTCTCTCGCCGAGCCGGTCGAGAAAGTCCAGATATTCGGGGCCGGTGCTGACGTGGCCGGGAATGCTGCGGCGGACGCGTACCGTCTGCGGCGTAACTTTGGCACTGTAAACGATGCGGCCCCCTTCAACCGGCCTAAAATTCGCGTGAGCCAGATACATATAGTCCATCGGCGTCTTCTTGCAGTTGCGGCAGCAAAGTGAAACGTGCACCTCTTTTGCGCCCTCGTACAGTTTGACCAGCGGCGTCGCAGTATAGTTGTCGGCGAAGGCAACCGTGTGCTGGTAGCGCCCGCCCAAACCGATGTATGCGCCGCCTTCGTCTTCCCCTGACACGAGCCACGCGTGCTGAAACAGGGCGTTGGGCAGCTCCCCGTGGAGGGGATGGTCGTCCTCGTCGGTGGGCACTCCCATCGCCGTGAATCCGCAGTGGAGCAGGAACCCGCCGTAAGTCTGCAGATAGTCGCTCGTTGGCCGCGGCTGGTCGAACATGGTCTTCATGGTGACGTTTCTGCCGCCGAAGGTAGCCGACCAGATTTGCTGCCCCTGAAAAGGCAACATGACCAGCTCGCTCACACCGTTCTCGAGCTGGACGGCCGCGACACCGCTGTCACACTGAAACAGCGTTGCTTTGAGCGCACCGCTCTCAAGAAACAGCCGCTTCTTCTCCGAGAAGAAGCGGGGATCCAGCGAAACTCTTGTTGACTTAAGAGAACTGTCAGACATTCCCGGACTCATCTTCCCTCTGAGGAGGATCTTGACCCATAGGTCGTCGCGCTTGATTCTGGCGAATGGTATCACGAGATGCGCCGATTGAAAAGGTTTTGACCCCGGTACTATGCTATAATGCGGACACTATTTCACTGCCGACCGGGCGGGTGGAGTATCCTATGCCCGGAACGGGGCTGACGACTTCATGACAGCGAGCATACAGACAAAGCAGTCAACTGAAGTTGACGAGCCGGGCAGGTTATCCCCGCCAGTGGAACGCGCTGCCTCCTTTTGGGGGCGCTTGTTGCGGATAGGTCGAATTCCAGGCAGGTTCATTCGCTCTCTTTTGCCATTTGCCGCACAGACATCATCACCTGCGCCGGCAGCTATGGAGGAGAAGGCTTCCAAGGAAACTGCCAGCTACTCACCCTTCAGGAGAAGGGGACGCGAATCGGAGTTTGTTGTTATCGGTCTGGGCCGCTTTGGCACTGCGGTCGCGACCACGCTTGTCGAGAACGGCCGCACCGTTCTGGCCATCGACTCGGACCATGAACGCGTGCAGGCGCTCAGCGGCGAACTTCCTCACGTCGTGCAGTTGGATGCGACCAACATTGACGCCCTACGGCAGGCTGGCGTAGAAACCTTCGATACCGGGCTCGTCTGTATCGGCACTGATTTTGAGAACAACCTTCTGGCCACCGTTCTGCTGAGGCAACTGGGCGTTCAGCGCGTGATTGCAAAGGCCCTGACGATAACGCAAAGAGAGATCCTGTTGAAGGTAGGCGCCGACGAGGTGATCTTGCCGGAACATGAGGCCGGCCGCCGGTTGGGGCGAATGATGGCCGTCGATCATCTGGTTGACTACCTGGAAGTGAGCAACGACGTCGGCGTCGTCGAACTCCTCGCCCCGCCCAGTACGTGGGAGCACTCTCTTTCCGAGTTGAGCTTGAGGCAAAGGTATGGGCTGACCGTAATCGCCGTGCGACGAGGTGACGATCTGATTGTCAGTCCAAGCGCCAGTTTTCAGATCAAAGAGCAAGACATCGTAGTCGTCCTTGGCCGGATGGAAGACGCCGAGCGAATGCGGCAGTAAGTAGGTAGAATTAGAACGGACAATCGTTCGCCGCTATCCATTAGCAAACAGTTTCCCATTCATTCGATGACAAATCGACTTCCCATCCTTGATACCGAGACTGCCCGAGAATCAGTCTTGCGCCGCCAGCCGTGGGACGCTTTCGAACTGCCTGAAGATATGCTTGCCGCCAATGAGCGCATCTTTGGTGAACGGATCGGCCCTGATGAGGCCGTCCGCCGCATTCTTGCCGACGTCCGAACCGGCGGCGACGCGGCTGTGCGCAATTGGACACAAAGGCTGGACGGCGTCGAGACGGATGCCTTGCAGGTCAGTTCCCAGACCATCCTGCAGGAGACTGCGGATCTCGATCAGGAAGTCAGTGACGCCCTGGCGCTGGCAGCCGAGCGCATTGAAAACTTCCATCGCCGCCAGCCCAACCAGAGCTGGATCCAGAATGACGACGAGGGTACTGTAGGTCAACTCGTGCGGCCCATTGAGCGCGTTGGGATCTACGTCCCTGGCGGGACTGCTCCCCTGCCCAGCACGCTGTTGATGACGGCGATACCGGCGAAGGTTGCCAACGTGGGAGAACTTATCGTCGTTACGCCTCCCCAAAAGGAGACCGGCCTGCCGGATAAGGTAACTCTGGCCGCCGCCCATGTAGCCAAGGTTGACGCCGTCTATATTGGCGGCGGCGCGCAGGCAATCGGCGCGATGGCCTTCGGTACTGAGACCATCCCTGCGGTTGACAAGATCTGCGGGCCGGGCAGCCTGTTCACTACCCTGGCAAAACGGCAGCTCTTTGGCCTCGTTGGAATCGATGGCCTGCCCGGTCCAACCGAGACTGTAATTGTGGCGGATGAGGGGGCCGACCCGCAGCTGGCTGCCGCCGACCTGCTGGCTCAGGCAGAGCATGACGTGCTTGCCAGTGCCGTGCTCCTAACACCCAGCCGGCACCTGGCGCAGAAGGTCCAAGCAGCAGTCCACGCCCAGCTGGAGGAGCTGGAGCGAGATGAGATTGCCGCTGCCACTTTTGGACGCGGCGCAGGCATCGTTGTCACCAGTTCCGTGAACGAGGCCATCTCGCTCGCCAACGAATACGCGCCAGAGCACCTCTGTCTCCTCGTAGAAGATCCGTGGCGCTGGGTCGACCAGATCCACAATGCCGGCGGGATTTTCCTCGGCGAACGCAGCTTTGAAGTGCTGGGAGACTACACTGCCGGGCCCAGCCACGTCATGCCGACAGGCGGCACGGCGCGCTTCGCCAGCCCGGTCAACGTGACCGATTTTGTCAAGCTGATCAGTCTGATTGGCCTTAACGAGAAGGCCCTGCAGGCCATCGGGCCAGCTGCCAAAACACTAGCGCGAACCGAAGGTCTGGGTGGGCACGCCGCAGCCGTCAACCGTCGCCTGAATCCGACAGTCTACACAGAGGACGAAACTTCGTAATGGAAGCCATCACGTTTCAGTCGCTGCTCAACCCGCATCTCGCCGGCCTGGAAGAGTACACACCGATTCAGCCGTTTGAAGTCCTGAGCCGGCGGCTCGGTATACCTGCCCACGAAATCGTCAAACTGGACGCAAACGAAAATCCGTACGGGGCGCATCCTGCCGTTGCGGAAGCGCTGGCCGAGTACGCCTACTACCACATCTACCCGGACCCGCAGCAGACTGAACTTCGACAAGCGCTGGCAGCCTATTTGGAAAATGAGCAACAGCAGTCCGGCAACGCAAAAGAAAGCGCCGAATCCGCCAGTTCAACCGCCCCGGCAGTGCCTGTCGAACAGATCCTGCCCAGCCACGGCACCGACGAAATCCTTGACTATCTCTGCCGGCTGTTTCTCGGCCCTGGTGACGCCATCATCAATACGCCTCCAACCTTCGGCATGTACAGCTTCGACGCCAAGTTGGTCGGCGCGGAGGTCCTGGAAGTTTGGCGGGACGACGGATACGACGTCGATGTCAACGCGATCCGTGACCTGTTCAGTTCTGCGACTCAGAAGCGGGAGTCGCTCCACCCCAAGCTGCTCTTTCTCACCTCGCCCAACAACCCCACCGGAAACTGGCTGGCAGACAAAGACCTGCTGCGACTGTTGGAACTACCCGTAATCGTGGTATTGGATGAGGCGTACGTCGAATTCGCCGTCGAGACAAGCCGCACTCCATGGGTCCTGGAGCACGACAATCTCGTCATCATTCGTACCTTCTCCAAGTCCGCCGGAATCGCTGGCCTAAGACTGGGTTACGGGATTTTTCCTGACTGGATGATGCCGCTCCTCTGGAAGTTCAAGCAGCCCTATAACGTAAATGTTGCCGCGACCGTCGCCGGCCTGGCCAGTCTGCGCTACGCAGACGAAATGCAGGCGATCGTGGACAAAATCAGGGTCGAACGAGACCGGCTCCTCCGCGCCCTGGAAGATGTGCAGTACCTGTCGCCTTTCCCGTCCGGCGCCAACTTCGTCCTCTGCCGCGTTGATAATTTCAAAGTCGAGGGAAGCGGGGACGCCGCCGCCCTTAAAATTGCTCTTGAGCGGCAGGGCATCCTCGTGCGCTACTACCAGAAGCCCGGCCTCGACAACTGCATTCGCATCTCCGTCGGCCGCCCCGAGCAGACCGACCGCCTCCTGGCCAAACTTCACAGTCTCACATAAGCGATAGGTAGTGGTCGAATAGTAAGTGGGGAGTGGATAGCTATCCCATATGGCGCGTTGGTATTGTACATTGAGATAAAGGCAAGCCCGCTATGTCCGCAAAACGCTCTCATTCTCCAAGAGCGATCTTTATCATCATATCGTCACCAACTGGTTTATCATTGAACACAACTTGGCGATGAACTCCTTGCACTCACCACTTACTTTGTGACCACTACCAGCAATGGGCGCTCGTGATGGGTATATCGTTGTTAAGTATTCTGGAGTATCTCGTCGGGTAGGAAGCAACTGTTGAACGAACTGTTTGACCGCCTGGAGGTCCTGACAATCGGCCAGGGGGCGGCGGCAGACCGACTTTCAGATATGCGATCGTGTAAGGAGGAGAGATGGTTAGGTCGCTGAGGAATCCGGAGTATGACAGGGGATATAATGACGGGAAACAGGTCGGAAGGGAAGAGGGAAAGAGAGAGGGGAAGAAAGAACTGATCGCTCAGGGCTATGCAGAGCAATTGGCCCAAAGAGGCTCGGAAGAGAAGGATAAAGCGTACAGTCGAGGATATACGGCAGGAAGGTTAGAAGTAGAAGGAGTAGCGATCGAGCAAGGACGCGAAATAGGTAAGGAAGAAGGGTTTTCTCAAGGATATGAAGAAGGTAAGGAGGAAGGTCTTGCTCAAGGACACAGAGAAGGTAAGAGAGAGGGTTTTCCTCAAGGATACGAAGAAGGTGAAAAGCAAGGCAAGAGGGATGTATTTGCTCAAGCATACGCACAAGGTAAGACGGAAGGTGAGAAGGAAGGTAAGAAACAGGGTCTATTGCGAGGAGTGATATGGACGGTGGTAGTCGGTATTCTCGTTTTCGGAGTTTGCATGCTTTCAATGTTAGTCCTCGTTCCTTAGCCGCATCTCAGGAAGCTTTTGCCAACTCTGCGATATAATCCCCACAGATTGACACGAAACTGATTACCCTGAAATACCATCCACGCCATGAACGCGACCTCCGAAATTCACACGGCCCTGCAAGAGTTCGCTGCCGCGGTGACCGACAAACTGACGCAGATCACACACGGCGAACCGGAAGAACAACTACGCGCCCCCTTCGAAAACTTCATAGGCGCTGCCGCCAGCGCGCTTGGCTGGGATGTCGTCTGCACAGGCGAAACGCCCCTTCCGGACCGCCTCGGCCGCCCGGACTATGCAGTGCATCTGAACAGCCTGCTCGCCGGCTATGTGGAACTCAAACCAGCGGGCACCGGCGCCACCGCTTCCCGTTTTACGGACCACAATCGCAGACAGTTCAACCGTTTCTCCGCCATCCCCAACATCCTCTACACCGACGGCAACGAGTGGGCGCTCTATCGAGACGGCGAACTGGTGGACAGAGTGGTCCGTCTCACCGGCGATGTCGCCTCCGAGGGCAAAAAAGCGATAGGGCCGCAGGACGCACACGCGCTCAAAAGTCTGTTGCGCGACTTCCTCATGTGGAAGCCCTTCATTCCCACCGACCGCACTGGCCGTATTGACCTCCCTCGCTTTGCCGCGCTGCTCGCCCCGCTCTGCCGCATGTTGCGCGACGACGTGACCGATGCGCTCAAGCGCCCGGATTCGCCACTGCTCCAGTTGGCGCAGGACTGGCGCCAGCTTCTCTTCCCTGACGCGCCGGATGAACAGTTCTCCGATGCCTACGCCCAGACCGTCCTTTTCGCTCTGTTGCTGGGCCGCAGTGAGGGAGCCGACCCGCTCACACTCAGAAGCGCAGAGAACGCGCTGTCCGCGCAGCACAATCTGCTGTCGCGGGCGCTGCAGGTGCTGACCGACCCCAACGCGCGCGCCGACATCGCCGCTCCGTTAGACCTGCTGCTGCGCGTCGTCGCGGTCGTGCCGCCCGCCGCGCTGACCAGTCCCGACGACCCCTGGCTCTACTTCTACGAGGACTTTCTCGCCGTTTACGACCCCCGTCTGCGCAAGGACGCCGGCGCCTATTACACGCCGGTCGAGGTCGTGCGCACGCAGGTACGCCTGATCGGCACTCTCCTCGTGGAGCGTCTGGGCAAACCGCTTGGCTTCGCCGACCCTGATGTGGTCACGCTTGATCCGGCGTTGGGAACCGGCACCTATCTGCTCGGCGTCATCGAACACGCGCTCGGCCGCGTAGAAGATGAGCAGGGCACGGGCGCGGTACCCAGCCAGGCTACGACGCTTGCCGAAAACCTGTACGGCTTTGAGCTCATGGTAGGCCCGTATGCAGTGAGCGAACTGCGCATCAGCCGCGCCTTACGCGACCGCGGCGGGCAACTGCCCGCGAAGGGCACGCACGTCTTCCTGACCGATACACTCGAAAGCCCCAACGCCAAGCCACTTCAGCCACCGCTCTTCCTGAAGCCGATCGCCGACCAGCACGCCCGCGCCCTGGAAGTCAAGAGCCGTGTGCCGGTGATCGTCTGCCTCGGCAATCCGCCCTACGACCGGCATGAAGCGGCAACGGACACGAACAAAGCGCGCACCGGCGGCTGGGTGCGCCATGGCGATCGCGATGAACGGGCGATTCTGCGCGACTTTCTCGATCCGGCGGTCAGCGCCGGGCATGGCGGCCATCTCAAGAATCTTTACAATCTGTACGTCTACTTCTGGCGTTGGGCGCTGTGGAAGGTCCTTGAGCAGGGGGACGGCGGGCCGGGCGTGGTCAGCTATATCAGCGCGTCGAGCTATCTGCACGGTGACGCTTTCTGTGGAATGCGCGAGCAGATGCGCCGCCAGTGCGACGAAATCTGGATTCTCGACCTTGGCGGTGAGGGGCGCGGCACACATAAGAGCGAAAACGTCTTCAACATCCAGACACCCGTAGCCATCGCCGTAGCGTTCCGTGCCAGCGAGGTCAACACGGACACACCCGCCCGAGTCCGCTATACCCATGTTGAGGGGACGCGCGAACAGAAGCTGGCCGCGCTCGATGACATTACTGATTTCTCGAAAGTGGAGTGGCAAGAGTGCCCCGATGAGTGGCAAGCGCCGTTCCATCCAACGGGTGAAGGCGTTTACTTTTCATATCCCTTCCTGACTGACCTGATGCCGTGGCAGCAATCCGGTGTCAAGGCAGGACGAACTTGGGTTGTTGCCCCCGAAGTGAAGACGCTCCACAACCGTTGGTATCGCCTTCTGAAAGCAAAGAGAAACGATCGCAAAAGTCTCTTCAAAGATTCTCCCACTGGGCGCAAAGCGCACGAGGCCGCGACCCAGTTGCCGCCATCGGAAGACAGGTTGAACTCTATTTCTGATCTTAAGACAGGACATCCCGCCCCTGAGCTTGTCCGTCTTGCTTACAGATCGTTTGACAGGCAATTCGTTTTTGGTGACGCCCGTCTGTTGGATAGGCCGGGCCCGGCATTGTGGCGCGCCCACAGTGACAAACAGGTGTATCTGACCAGTGCGTTCACCCAACCTCTTGGAATTGGCCCCGCTCTGACTTCTTCAGCGTCGATTCCCGATCTTCACTACTTCTCAGGCCGTGGCGCAAAGGATGTTCTCCCACTCTACCGCGATAGCCAAGCGTCGAAGGCCAACATCCTGCCCGGACTGCTCGCAACACTTTGTGCAGCCTACCAGCACCCGGTCGCGCCGGAAGACTTTCTGGCATATGTCTACGGCGTCCTGGCCCATCCAGCCTTCACCACCCGCTTCGCGAGAGAACTGGAGACCCGCGAGTTGCGCCTGCCCATTACCAGGGATGCAGCGCTGTTTGAGCGGATGCGCGCTGCCGGCGCAAACCTCCTCTGGCTGCATACTTATGGCGAGCGCTTCGTGCCCGAAGGTAAGCCCCGCGGCCAGGCCCCACCCAGCGCGGCCAGATGCACCGTAGCGGTGTCCGGCGATACCGACGGCTATCCCGCAACGTTCTCCTATAACGACGAAACCGCCACGCTCTACGTCGGCGCCGGCGAATTCACGCCGGTCGCGCCTGAACTGTACGCCTTCGAAGTGTCCGGCCTCAAGGTCGTGCAGTCCTGGCTCAAGTACCGCATGAAGAAAGGCGCCGGCCGAAAATCCTCCCCCCTCGACGACATCCGCCCTACCCGCTGGACCAGCCAGTTCACCACCGAACTGCTCGAGCTCCTCTGGGTCCTGGAGGCCACCCTGGCCGCCTACCCCGAACACTCCCAACTGCTCCAGGAAGTCATCGCCGGCGACTGCTTCCACGCTAGCGAATTGCCGCCCGTGCCCGAGGAAATGCGCAAGCCGCCGCGAGCGGTCAAGAGAGGGTTGTTCGGGTAATAGGGTAGGAGTTTGAGGCTCTACAGCTGACGCCGGGCATGTGCATGCCCTCCCCCTGATAGCTACGGTGCCAGCAATGCTACCGATGGCAAAAGGAGCGAGTCAGGCCCAAAAACCGGACTACGCGCTAAAGTTCTAAATGGCCCGACTCACTACGCACTTGGAGGGCCGCGCCCTTGACAACGTCTTCTGCGAACGCTTATGGAGTAGCGTCAAATATGAGAACATCTATCTTGAACAGTATGACACGGGTCACCAGTTGCAGGCTGGCTTGAGCGCCTACTTTGACTTCTACAACCATCAGAGACCACACCAAAGTCTCAACTACCGCACGCCGGCTGAAGAGCCCTTCGTGCTCTGATGGCGACAGACCGCCCGTTGCCGATCAGAGCCAGCCCTATTCGCCTAGATGCACCTTATTTTCCCCATTTCGTGGTCTAGCGATTGGGGCCAACCATACGGGCCGGGGCGGCTCTTGTTGCAAATGAATTGTTTTGGATTCTGCCGTTTCCTTGTTACTGGATATCGAACACTCGTTGGCCATCAGGGAGGTACACTCGGACTCGGAAGCTATATTTGGCTGTAGCAATATAGTATCGCATAGTGACCTGAGCGGACGTGGCAGATGGTAAGATTCTTACAAGCTCCTCATTCTTGGCTAGCTCATTGATACTGTCTTCTGATAGTCGAGGGAAGAGTTTGTGCAGGCGGTCTGTCAGTTGTTCGTTGTCCATGGTGTTCTCCAACTTATCGGGTTGGCGTGGGTCATCAAGGGACGTGTCGGTTTGAATGGCGTGTAGTTAGTTCTATACGATAGTTGCCCTTATTTTGTCTTCAAGTTTTTGGCGGAACGTTTCGATTGTTTCTTCGGTCCAGTCAAGATGAGGGTACTGCCTAGTGTCGAAGTGGAGGTTATCAAGAATGTCTTCGCGGCAGGTGTATATCACAGGGAGGTTAAGGCCGTATGCAAATCCAGCCTCGAAGTAAACGCTTCCTCTTGCACCTTCTTCACCATGAGTCATATCAGCTATGAGGAACCGAGATCTGCGGATTTCAGCGATAACTCGATCATCTATTTTGCCGAGAAAATGCTCGCGGTCGGCACGGAATGGTCTAAATCCGGCGGACTCTACAGCGGGACGGATTCCTTGGTCGTAAACCTGATCCATTTCAGCGTTAAACCACATTGCGACAAACGCCTGGGTAGAATCAACCGCCGATACCAGTTCAGCAATTTGATTGAAACCTGCTACGGTTACGACCCCCTGCACCAGACCTGTATCTTTGAAGATCCTATTGTTGGTTCCTGTGTGGTCTAGCCACCCGCTATCTCGGAGGTAGTTGAGCAAGAACACCACCTCTTCCCACTTAGTGGACTCGGACCAAGCATAAGGAGAGGGTGTGTCATGTCGAATGTCAACGCCCGCACCGATGGAATTGGATAGGCTTGCGATGTGCTTCAACAACCGTTCGACTCGTTCATGTACCTGAAGATCAGGCTTTTGAATAGCGTATTCGAGGTTCTCTGGGGTGATTTCAGGCACAAGGTCGCCTTGCGTTCGTTGGTCGATAAGCCAAGTCGTTAGTCGTGCTTTATGTAATTCGTTGAGGCGGTCTATGAGTGGCTCGGCCTCCTGCCATAGCACGTAGTGTCCCCCGGCCCGTTTGGAGTCAACCAACTTTCCTCGGAACTCATGCCCAATTGGTCCTATTGGCTCCCACAACTCGGTTATGGTTGTTTCACCCCAATCATCCCAGATCAGGCATCTGCCGGGGTAGGCTGGACTTCCGGGCTTTCTCCAAGTTCTCAGATACTCCTTCATGGTTTGTTCTCCTTGAAATGCAAGGTTCGTCATGAGAGAGGGCGGTTTTCTCATTCTGCTGTCATGATGCATCTCATCAGGTCTTGACTGGAGATGTTTTTGTTGTTCAATTTGAGGTCCTTTCTGATGACAAGCTAGCCGGTTTTGAAATTCTTTCTCCGCTGGCTCTGATAACCACTTCAAATACATCGCCGTTGGGTAGTCTCAATTCGGGAATAATGC
Organism: Caldilineaceae bacterium; assembly: GCA_965208965.1. Classification (GTDB taxonomy): domain Bacteria; phylum Chloroflexota; class Anaerolineae; order Caldilineales; family Caldilineaceae; genus Bin5. The sequence goes on along the minus strand of OZ242384.1, from coordinate 4,676,879 downwards.
CATCCGTGCTGTCTGTTGACCCATCCCCTCTGACAACACGGAATATTCTTTTGCCCCCGTCAAAACAATCCCGGACTCTATTGAAATCTCCCTTTATTTCAAATGACCAAATCCCAGGGTTTATCATCCCATTTGGTTCCCTTCTCAATTGGGGAATTTCCTCTTGCAGTATTTCCCCTATAACGATGAACTCTAATTCGTCGGCATTATGAATTTCTGCGCTTGTTTCGCTCACCAACAGACGACTCTTAGGCACTTTGTTATCCTTTAATGTGTGTGACTCCAGCTGCCCCTATTCCGGTATACCAAACCCGCAAGGTACTGGATCGATAATGGTTGTGTATGGTGAGCCCCAATCGCTAGACCACAAGACGGGAAAAATAAGGTGCATCCAGACGGATGCGACCGGATTACAAACTCAATCTTTCAACCAGTGCCTTCTGATATGAAGTTATCTTCCACCTTGGAATCGCCGCCGTCGTACTGCACAATGTTTACGTGCGTGGCAAGTACCGCGACGTCATCCTGCCCATGACCGTCATCCGCCACCTCGAACGTCTTACAGGGATTCGTTTTTCGTGCATGCACAGGGACTGTCTGTGACGCCACTAACCCACCGCAAAGATCTCTTCTGTTGCCATTACTCCGAATAGCTCGCAAGTCGCGTGTCTCCTGCGACGACTAGGGAGTCGACGATCTGCTGCCACTGGCCCGAGAGGCCAGCACTGGCAGCAGCGGAGCGCGTTTCTATCATCCATTCGGTCAACCTATAGCTACCCTTAGCAACGTCAACAGGACTCGCGAGCGCCAGCGGCGCCACCCATGGAAGGCCCTCACGGGCCTGGTCTTCAGGCGCAAGATTTTGGAGAAAGCCTATCAACTGATCGACGCACCGGGCCTTGCCAGCCGCAGGCGCAAGCCATGCCTCGACCTCGGTTCGCAGCGCCAGCGGTTCCCACCACACTATTGGCTGTCCTTCAAGCTCTCGATAGAAGTACCGGATATCATACGCGGCGTTTGGGATCAGCGCCGCCAGCGCCATCTCTCCATAGAAATCTCTCCGAAGCTTCACACTCCCACTACCGAGAAGGGGCAGCACATGTCGAACAACGCCCGGCCACACCTGTCGTGCCACTTCTGCACGTTCTGGTGTTTCTTCGGCTGCCGCGGCCAGAGCGAGCAGCAGGTTGCTGAGCAGAGCCGAGTTGTCGGCATAAGCATCGACAAATTCATAGATGGCTGTATCGTCGCCGTGTTGAGCCAGCGTCAATAGAGCTCGTGCACTCACAAGGGAGTGCGTGCCCCGGTGGTCCAAGTCCCTGTCCTCGTGGCAAAGCAGGGACCGCCGCTGAGCGTCGAAGAGTACCGTCAACATTTCGCGCGCGGCGGTCGATACGCAGATATTCGCCGTGGCCGCAGGCGCCAGTGCCCGTATCGACGCGTCAAGACGAGACGGCAAAATCGAATTATCTGCTAAGTTAGTAAGAGATTCGGCGAGAAGTTCGTCGAGCAAGATGATACGACGCTTTCCAGTTTTGGGAATCCAGTCACCTAATGCACAATCGCGCATCGTCTCGGTGGCGACCTGCCACCCGACTTGGTGATGACAGGGCCCTTCCTGTACACATGGCGTTGCCCACAGGTGGTCCAGACCGCGTGCAAGGTGAAGTCGCACTTCGCTGGCTATGGCTTGAGCAATCTTGAAGCCAGCAGCTGAAGCGCGTTTGAAGGTCGTCGATCCATCCCCTCCGTCAAATGCTTTACGTAGCTGGGCGGCAGCCGGCATAAGCAACAGCGGGAGGACCCGCGCCGCGCTGCGGTCCGCACCTCTCTCAAAGTACGTTCCTTCGAACTCGTGGGGGCTCGGAGATGCCTCTCCCTCTGAAACCTTAAAAACAGTGTCCGCGGCGAATGATAACGCATCGTCCGGGATGTCAGCCCCGTGCAAAAGGTGCGCTTCCAACGCTGCCGCTGCGATCAATGCGGGCACTTCCCAAGGATGATGGGCACTGAGAGATGTCGGGTTCTCCAGCAACGTACGGGCGGTGCCTATATCAACTACTAGTTCGTCGGGTCCAATTGCTGTAAAATCCGCCTCATTACGTTTGAAGAAGTAGAGATTTGTGAGACGGAATTCCTCCTCCACGCGCTCCAATTCCTCATTGTCATGTCGAAGGGCCTGAACGACTTCCTCGGGAGGAGTGGGTTGGATGTGCAGACCGTCGGGAACCTCGTGAACTTGGAAACTGCTGCGGTCGAGGCAACTCGCCCAGACCCTGACCTTTGCCAACAACTGTTCAACGTCTTCCTCGTCGTTGGTTCTATCTTCGGTTGCATTGTCACCGTGCCCCTGCTCGAGCCCGCGACGCGCCCTTTCGACCAGAATCCCTGCAAGTGCCTGTAGATCCGCGGCGCGTTCATCATCAGCTCTGACTGCCATAAACATCGCCGCTTCACGAAGCGACCACTTGCGGCGCTCCGGCGCTTCGATTCCCTCTGAGCCGGCTGCTAGCCCGTTGTCCTCATTTCCAATGCGCCCAAACTCAAGATACCAAATAAGCGGTTCGATGAAATAGGGGTCTAGTAAATCGTCTGCGGCCTCCAGGTGTCTCACGAGTATTCCCACGACGAGGCCGACCATTGCAAGATTCTCACATCCATCGAGTAGCAACGGGATCAGATTCCTGATAGGAATGTCAGCCTTAATCAACTGGTCGCAAACGTGCTCCAACGCCTGCAATGCGCTCATGCATGGATACGGACCAACTCCGGTTCCGCGGTACCACATCCAAACGTGCTCATCACCGACGTATAGTCGGCGCGTACCGGTGATCTCGAGATCTGCCTTGTATTGGCCAATATCCGCGTCTCCAAGGCTGTGGCTCTCGCTATGCGGACGTGCCAGAGTGCGTGCCCGAATTAGCGCAGCGTGGTTGAGCAAGCGGTTGAGCACAGCGACGCCGTCCCGAAAATCGGTTTGAAACAGACACATGAATGGGCCAAGGTACCACGCACAAAGTGGCGAAAGGCCGATCCCCCGAGCATGGTGACTGCGGATCCCATCGTCAAAGATTTCAAGGCCGTTAGGCTCGTCATCCAAGTAGTACGCTTCGGTCAACTGGGCCAGAAGCCCGCGGCGATATTTGGAAAGCGCGAGGCCGGCGAATGGCTCCTCCACCGCAGGGGCTAGCCACGCCGGAGCGTCACGGGCGACTCTCCGAAGGATCTCTTCACCACTGTCGCCAAGGTCCGGGCCGAGAAGTGCCAGCAGTTCAAGAAAGACCTCATCTGTGCATTCGCTGGGAACTTCGGGACGCTTTCGACGCTGGCGCCCGCCATAGCCAAGCACAGTGAACGGATCGAATTGGTACCCTGCTAATTTGCGTCCTCGCTCGATTTCTTCCGGCGTGCGCGCGGCACGGGCGGCCGCTTCGGCCTCTCGCTCCTCGTCAAGACGGCGGTCTCCCGCTGCACACGCCTCAACGAGGCGCTCACGGAGTACGATGCGCAGCGGATGACCCATGGGAGTATCCGCAATCACATGACCCTGCAGCCAATCCCGCAATAGGCCCTCAGCATACTCGCCTAACCGCCAAGGAATTTCCTCGTCCAGCAACAGCTGGATGATTGGCTCTGTGGCAACGTGATCGACGATGCCGTTGTCCTTGCGGAGTCGCTGTTTGACTAGGCGGGCTAGCCTTTGCAGACCAGCGGAGTCATCGGCACGCAACTCTGGCCAGGCGTCCTTGAGAACCGCACTGAAATCGGCAATGGTGATCAACGCTTCACCAGGCACGTCGCCCCAGCGAGCCCCATGTTCTGCCTCGACGAGTTGATCGAATGACGCCTGCAACCTAGTGAATCTGCCTCGCAACGGCGTAGCTGGCGTGTCGGGCTTATCCAACAAAACTTGACATGCGAGTGTCGCAGCCCCAAGGGCCCAACGCGGCGCTCCAGCACTAAGGATTCTTGACGTTGGGTCTCTTTTCTCCAGGAGAAGGCGAGAGACCGCATAGCGGCGTACCTCGTCGTGAGCGAAGTCGGGGCCGATCATGAACGGATTATCGGGCGGCGAGTGCAGCAACCCATCGCGACGCAGTCCGTCCACTGCTGCTGGATCGAGTCCTGCGATAGCATCAAGCCTTTCGCCCCCACTCAGTGAGATTTCAGCCAGTCGCAGGAGCACAGTCGCGCGCGCGTCTGGATGTCCCCTGTCGGACCGTTCACGCCTGCGAACGAGCCCAGACCACGCCTCTTTCATCGCATCTGCATCGCTGAGCGGAACTCCGGTGAGACCTCCTCGAACGAGAAGGTCAACCACGACTAATCGACGCAATATTTCGCGAGACCGGGAATTGGCATGGAGCTTTTCCAATTCCGGGAAAGCCTTGACGATCTTGTCCAGCTCCCTGTCAGTTAGTGATTTCACATCGTAGTCAGCCAGATCGGCGCCGAAGCGGTCCCTGAGCACATCGCGTACGATTTCGCTGCTTTCTGTAGAAGCGACGGCGACGGCCTTAACGCCGCTTGTCACAGCAGCGTCAACCAAGTAGATGAACGTGTTTTCCTTGTCCTCGGTAACGGCATCCGCGCCATCAACGATTAACACACGGTGTGGAGCGCTGAGTTCACACAAGAGCGTCGAGAGAGGGCAGCCAAGTCTGTCCTCGAAGTCAAGGGGCAGCTTGGGGACGTGCCGCAGGTTGATGCACAACACCTGTGCACCATCAGAATCCGCAGCGGACAGGGAGGTCAGTGACAGTAGCGTGAGTGCACTCTTGCCTACACCAGAGTCCCCGCTTACGAGAACCGCCGCAGCGTCTGAGACAGCCTCGATAAGAGCCCTTGTTGTATCGCTCCGATCGAGGCTTAAACGACGAGTCCCATCGTTAGAAGCAACTTCGTCACGTACCGAATTAAGTGCCGCTTTATGAAGATGATCCAGTGCCCTCCAGCCCTGTTCATGGTGCCGCAGTTCGCTGTCAATCACGTCGTATGCATCACGTAGCAGCAGCGTAAGATCGATTCTGGCGGCTTTCGGCGAATAGTCACTGGCCAAGGCGACGAGCCGGTCGCGCAGTCGCGATGCTCCTTCCCAATTAGAATCTCGCGCTACGCCTCTAAGACTGTTCATGACCGTCGCCCAATCCGTTTCATCCGGGGACTCAAGTCGCGGCATGAGGACCACAAGCTTCGAGAGCAATTGCCACGTGCGCGCCCGGATCAGATCCGGGTCAGGTTCAAATCCACCAAGGTCTTTCAGCGCGTGCTCCACGAGCTTCTCGATTTGTTCAAGCCTGTTGCGAACCTTGACGCCGAACCTGTTTGGCGTGCACACAAGGTTGAAGAAGCCGGCCGCGTCCATCTGGCGGGTAGCGAGGCCAGCGAGTTCCGCAAGCTGCTCAGCGTGTGGCTGTGGCCCCGCGACAACCAAGCCCCAACGGCTTTCAATACCCTCCTTTGGCGCGTCCATCAAGGCGCGAACAAACTTTCGGAATAATCTTTGCGCCTTTTCATCACTCTGCACGAGTTTTGGTGCCCGCCGGACCTCGAGCGCGATCTCCCAAGACGGCTCTAACTCTTCAGAACGAGCTGTGTAAACAACTAAATCATCCACCGAGTGGTCCGGGTCCTGCTGAAACGCCACGCTTACGGCACGGCGACCTTCCCCAAACTCGACCGCTCCATCGCCAACAAGTAGATGGGCCAAATACTGAACCGCCACCTTTCGCTCGAACGTCACCCCACCGCCACCTGTTGCATAGGGGCTCTCGCCCGAAGATGGCTCTTTGGCACTGATGCCGCTGTAGCCCTCTCCAATAAGAGTCGTCATCTCTGGATTAAGTCCCTCTATGGTACGGTGAAGGCTGTCAGCGTCACGAAATAGTTCCTGGTTCCGTCGCCTTGCTTCTTCTTCACCAGCCAATGTCAAGATCCAGGCATTCAATCTGCGCTCCACTAGCATTTCACTACGAAGAGCTTTCAACGAGCGACTCACTGAGGGTCGCCGCGCGCCAACTGCTTCAGCGAGCTCAGAGACGGTTCTAACTGGCCCCTGTGCCAAGCGAAGCAGGATTCGCACCTGAAGGCGAGACCGACGTGAGACAGATGTCATGGGAATAGTGTAACATTAATCCTAATTGTTACGCAAATGTCGCGCAGTTCGAGATCACCAGGAAGCAGGCGATCCAGCAGGGTGAGGAGTTGCCGGCCATGAGCTAATGTAAGTTCAATATGAAACCACGACTATTCGTGCCGACAACAGATCAGAAGCACAGAAGAAAGGCCTTCGCTTGCGAAACACGCAAATTCTGGGTTTCAAGTGGGATCCACATTAGGTCTACTCATGCGGACCTCCTATCAGTAGGAAAATGGTTGCCAATTGTATTCTGCTGTCAGAACCGTGATCCCAAATTTGGAATAGTTTGTTTGTTGGAATTACGTCCTTCGCCTGACCAGGTTTTGTGGATTTGGGATTAGGCTAAAGTACTCTATCAGCGCCGTCTGTCTAGACTGCATTCGAAGCACAAGGCCTTGATCCTGTATTGTCTATTCGCCCCAAAAGTTGGGCCTCGCCAGCTGTTAGAGACAAGCGCTCCACCTGGGAGCGCTGTCGAAACTCTGCGCCCAGCTCGAAACCGTCTACTTCCAGGGCCTCCGGGAAATAGCTGTCAGCCTCCGCCCGATACAGCAACTGAAGAAAGTCCGGGTAAGGGTAACGGTGACCAGCCGGCTTTGGCGAGTGGATGTGGTAGTGAAACAGACCAATGAGCTCTGGTTCCCCCCGAACACTCCAGCCGGTCTCCTCCAATAGTTCCCGCCTTAAGGCTTCCAGCAGCCCTTCTCCATAATCCAGGCGTCCCCCGGGCACGATGTGCTCCCCGTCAGGATCCCGCATCACCATGATTTGCGGGCCTCGCGTCAGAATGGCCCTAACGGATGTCACCAGGCTCAACGGTGGTGAATCCGACCGGCTCAGCGCATAGGTAGTTCGAGTCTGTACCATTTTCTTGCCGCCTCCCGACCAGTCTAGGCGTTCCTCAGCCAGAAGCGTCCTTCCTCGAAGGAACGCCTTCAACATCTGGTCGACCGTCGTGCTTATCGAGGGCGTATCTCTCGAAGTCATGGAGAATCTGCATGCCTCGCCATGTGCCGGAAAACCGCGCTAGTCAATCTGGCATCGTCTACTGCTCTGTGACTGTTGGGCAGGGCGATACCGCACTGCTGACCCGCCTTCTGCAGGCTCTGCCATTTCATGTTGCCGATACCCAGAAGTTCGCCATAGTATCGGGCGTACATCTTCATTACGCAGAAGGCTCTCCCTCCCATCTCCTCCCATGACAGATCATGCCGCTCATGCGACTGCCGCATCATGCGCAGGTCAAAGTCAGCGTTGAATATGCCCACCCGTCGGTCGGCGAAGAGACGCTTCACCTGCGGCCAGATCTCTGGCCAGGTTGGGGCGTCCAGCACCATGTCATCGGTGATGCCATGCACCGACGTCGCGTCGGCGGGGATGCGCCGCTTCGGGCGCACCAGACTATCGAGCACTGTCTGGCCGGCCGCATCAACGACACCGATCTCGACGATCTCCGCGTATCCGTCCAGACCGGTTGTCTCGGTGTCGAAAAAGAGGGGAGCACTTCGGAGAATCCTGCGGGCGCGCAGGACTGTATTCTGACTCATATACGATTCGTGAGCTCATTGCCTTTTGAGGAAGAGTGTCGAACGAAATTACCCGCTTCGCTCAGAAAAACGGGAAGCGCGTGTCACCGATTTTTCAATTACAATTGTACAGGTACAATTGTACAGGCTCGACCCGCTTCGCCGACTCGTAGGCCGCCAGCGCGACTTCCAACGCACGCAAGCCGTCCTCGCCGTCAACTGACGGCTCCCGGCCCTCCCGGATCATGGCGACGAAGTCGGCTACTAGGCCCTCGTCGCCGCTGCTTCCCCAATTAACGACGGAAGTCTTGCCCTCTTCGTCTGAACTGACGTGGAGATTCTGGTCAAAGGCATCGACGCAGATCAGGCCGTTCTCACCAAGTACATCGATCTTCACGTCTCCCCAGGTAGGGTAGCTGGGCGGCCGCGACCAACTGGTATCAAGCGTACCAAAAATACCGTTTGCCAGCTGGAAACTCAACAGCCCGACATCGTCGATGCCAAGGCCGGGATGCAGAAGTTCGCGGCCGACCTCGGCGTAGACCTCCAACACTTCAGTGGCCCAGATCCAGCGAAGCAGGTCCACGATATGCACCGTGTGATCGATGACGGCGCCACCGCCAGCGAGCTTTGCATCGACAAACCAGCGGCCCGGCATCGAGCCATGATTGGTGGTCTTGACGCTGTATACCTCCCCCAGCACACCAGACTCCACCTGCGACTTCAGTTCCATGACCGGCGGCGAAAAGCGCATTGGAAACGCGATTTGGAGTTTCGTACCGGACTCACGACAGCGGTCGATCATCGCCTGACCATCGCCGACAGTCGTGGCAATCGGCTTTTCACACAAAATTCCGCGGACCTTGCCCGCAGCCTGAAGAACAAGCGGGGCATGGAGAGCATTCTCAGAGCAGATGATCGCTCCGTCAAGCTCCTGGTCCAACAGACCTTCGGACCGTCTGAAGTACGGTACGTTGAATTGAGCGGCAATACGACCGCCGCGATCATAGTCATCGTCGTAGATACCCGCCAGCGTCACACCCTCCATCTGGGTAAGGAAGTGGATGTAGCTGGCCGCATGCATGTGGGCAAAGCTGAACATCCCGACACGAACTTCAGACAAAGATTCGGGGCCCTGGGTCTCTGCATTCTCCATTGTTTCGGATTCCTTCATTTCGTTTCTGTTGCAGCCGGCAATTCGACTTTTCCGCGCAATCTGTACGAGTCAGTTAAAGGAAACTTCGTAACTCGCAGTCTCAACTGATGGTGACCGCCTTCCCCGTCTCCAAGCTCTCTATGGCGGCGCGTGAAATCTTCACTGCCATCAGCCCGTCGTAAGGTGTCACCAGGAAGGGCTCTTCTGCCTCGGCGCAACTGACAAAGTGGGCGAGCTCCGCATGGTAGGGATCGTGCTGGGGAGCGGTGGGCGAACTGCTGGATGACGAAAGGCTCCCGTCTTCCTGGGCAATAGCGACTTCCACGGGCTGCCGCGCCCGCGAATCCCACTCGATGATGCCCCCGGTACCGGCGATTTCGATGCGAGTGGAGGAGCGGCCGCGGGGGTAGGCCCAACTGCCTTCAATATGGCCCACGGCACCATTGGCAAAGCGCATTGTCAGCAGCGCGTGGTCCTTCGGCTCCTTGCCCGCAAACATCATCCCGCGCGCAAAGACGCGCTCAATCTCGCCAAAGCACCAGCGCTGAAAGTCGATGTCGTGAATGCTAAGGTCCAACAGGACACCGCCGCTCTTTGCAAAGTCGGCGTAGTAGCTGGTTATCGCCAGACCCTTTCGCCAGACAGAGCCGGCATCGGGGTAGCTGCCGCTGCGGACGGTGCGAATCACGCCCGGCGCGCCGATAGCGCCGCTGTCCAGCACCTGCTTGGCCTTGGCGAACTGAGGGAAGAAACGAACAACCTGCGCCACAAAGAGGGGCGTACCTGTGCGTTCCGCGGCGTCCACAATCTGCTCGCAGTCGGCGACGGAATTGGAAAGGGGTTTCTCGCAAACTGTCGGCAGGCCGGCATCCAGCGCTGCAACCACCGGTCCGACGTGGGCCGTGCCAGGCGTGCATACGTCAACGTAGTCAACGGCATCGAACAGCTCGTTCAAACTGCTGAACACTTTGCCTCCGGATCGCTGCACAGCGCCCCGGGCGGCGTCCTCAACGATGTCGTAGAAGCCGGCCAGCTCAATACCCGGCATCCGGCTCCACCGGTCTGCGTGCGTTCTGGAAATACCACCAGCTCCGACGATACCGACGCGTTTCATAGATTTCTCTCTTCTTGAATTTCCTGGCAATGGCACCGGATTCTCATTCCAGCCAATCGGAGAAGGAAGTCAGCGCTGCCTCACTCTTTCAGGCAACTTCAAGCATTCTGTTTGCATAGTCCTTACCTGCTGTTGGAGACGGCAAAGGCTTGCCTTCCTCAGTATAGAGTTCAATTGTCTCCTCTACGATGCGGCAAGGTTCAGCGAAAACCGCCTCTTCGTCTTCTCCATGGCATCCCCCATAGAAAAGTCCGGGACAACTGCCGACGTAGCAGTTGTCTTCTTCTGACCATTCCACGATTTTCACGTAGAGGGCGCTTGTCTTCACTTTCTCGTCTCCTCAATCGCCACAGTTCACGAAGTGTTGTGTCGAAAGTTCGCTTTCACAAGGACGAGAAGCCAAGCTTCTTCGTTCTAGCCAAGACCGAAGTGGTCGTTGATCTCCTTCTGGTAACCACACACTTCGCCTGCAAGCAACTCATCCATCGACACTGTCCGCCCCAGCTGGGAAGACTCGATCATGCCGAGCGCGGCGGCCAAATCCCGCAGACCCTCTTCTCCGTCGGTCTCCGGCTGGCCGCCTCTGCCTATCGCCTGCAGCCAGTCGTACTGTTGAATGGCGAAGGGGTCGGTCAGGCGGGTTTCGCCGGATCCAACAGGAGGGAACTGGTCGTCCAAGAGAGAAGGATCAGCTTCGGCCCAGAAGGTCTCCTGCAGACTGCGGCGGCTGCCATTGTCAGAGATGATCTCGCCGCCCTTAATGCAGCCCTTGCTGCCGTAATAGACGGGAGCCCCGGGGATCGGGGTCTCTTCGCCATGGCCGCCCCAAGACCACATCAGCTGGGCCAGCGCGCCGCCCTCGCAAGTGACGGTCGCGAGGTAGGTGTCGTCCACGTTTGCTTCGACGCTCGGGCCGGCGGCCGGGTCGCCGTGCAGGTAACGCAGCGGCTCGAAAGTACGGACCGTGCCACTGACCGCCGCTACTTCGCCACAGACGTAGCGGACCATGTGCATAACATGCACTCCGATATCGATGGCGCCTCCTCCTCCCCCTTCGAGCTTGCGATGGCGCCATGGCGTTTCAGCGACGATTTTGTCCGGAGACCAGAGGCCGCCGATACCGCCAAACAAGGCAAGCTGCAGGTCGCCTATCAGGCCCTGTCGGATCGCCCAGGCGGCCGCGCGCGTGCCTACTGACTGGCGCACGTTTTCAAACAGGCCGAGCGTCAGTCCGCGCGCGCTGGCCCCGTCGACCATCTTTCGGGCCGCGGCAACCGAGATTGCAAGCGGTTTCTGGACGAGCAGATGCAAGCCTGCGTCAAAGGCGGCCGCGGCGATCTGGTGATGCATCGACAGTGTCGTAAAGTCGTTGACCGCGTCGACCACGCCCGCCGCTATCATGTCCTTGTAGTCGTTGAAGACGTCGACTTCAATGTCCGGCTGGAATTCATCCAGGTAGATGTGGGGCGCCGCCAGGGGATCACCCGTTTCCGGCGCCAGCACTGCTGCCCGCGGCGGCGGCCCTTCACCGCGCTTGCGAAACATGAGCGCATCTTCCTCTTTGCGGGCACACAGCGCCGTAATGCGGAAGTCGTCAATGCCCGTCTCCCTCAGCAGCCGGTAGCCTTGGAGATGTGCGTTCAGAATGCGGCCGCAGCCGACAATGCCGATTCGAATCATATGGGAATCTCCGCTCGAAACTGGGCGTCTTGGACAGCGGACGTGCGCCCTACACTTCCCTTGTCCTCTGGCGCGTATCTCTCTAAGCCTATACTCTGTTTCGCCAGTGACTTAGCCGTTCGGATATACCTGTGGAAAGTGTTTGCCGCGCAACTGCTCGCCGTCTTCCACCTCGACAAACTCCTTCATCACATGCTCGCCGCTGGCAACATAAAAGGTCTCGTTCGTCATGTAGTGCAGCGCAATGGCCCGGCGGGGACGGTCGCTGTCGTTGTCGTGGGAGCCGTGCCAGGTTAGCGCGTGGTGGAAGTGCACTTCGCCTTTCTTCACCGGGCAGCTCGCAACTCGCAGCGGCCGCCCTTCGTACTCGGTTGGCATCTCCTGAATGTCTTCCAGTTGCTTCAGATACTCGATTTTGTTGCCCCACATGTGCGATCCCCGCACCATCGACATGCAACCGTTCGTTTCGTCGGCGTCATCCAGCGCAACCCAGGCTGTAACCTCGGTCATCGGCCGGATGATAGGCCAGAGCGGCGCGTCCTGATGCCAGTGCGTCGTGCCGCCTGTCTGAGGCGGCTTATATTGAATCTGATCGTGCCAGATGCGCAGTTCGCTGGCGCCGGTGAGCTGGGCAATGCCGGTCGTGATGTCATCTCGGCTGATCAGCTCCCGGAAGGGTCCGCTGGCTTCCCAGATATTGACGATCTGCCAGACTGCCCTGCCATCGTCACGACTCATATTGCGCACATGAACAGGTTGGGGAATGTCGTCCCGCTCCCGCTCGTCGATTACGCGCATCACTTCGGTGCGCAGCGTCTCCACTTCGTCGTTGCTGAGCACCTGCCCGCCATTCAGAAAACCGTCGGCCTGAAACTGCTCAATCTGTGCTGAGGTGAGCATAGGTTACTCCTCATTGGAACGTGTGAGTTTGCGTTGTGAATTGCTATCCTATTCACTGGAAGGGTTTGAGTGCTTTTCAGGTCTACTCAGCGGGCGCCGCACGCCTGCAGGCAGGCCTGCATGTGGCCCCGGCTCTCGGCAGCGATAATGCAGCACTGCTCAAGACTGTACTCCCGCGCGCCGATCACCTCAAGGTTCAGCGGGCCGTCGTAGCCGTTTTCGTGCAGGACACGAACATAGCCTACCAGATCGATGTCGCCGCGGCCGTTTGCCTGCAGCTCAGGCTTTCCCGGACCTTGCTGGCGGCCCTTGCAGTCGCGAATGTGGACGTGCCTGACCCGGCTAATGACGGCGGCGATCGCATCGACCGGATTCTCGTCAGCCCGGTGAATGTGCGACGGGTCCATGTCGATGCCGAAGTTCGGTGAACTGATTGCCAGCATCGCACGCAGAGTCGTCGGCGTGTCAAATATACTGGTGCCAACGTGCGCCTTCACGCATAGGGTTACTCCGTATTTTTCTGCCATCTGCGTGAGTTCGCCAAGCTCGTCGATGGTCTGCAAAAGGCTTTCCTCGTTGCCGCTCTCACCGCCCGGCCCGCAATTGACGATGGGGATGCCGCACTCCACTGCTGCCTGCATCGCCTTCTCCATAAGGTCCCGATCGCGGCTGGGCTGTTCCATGGCCAGCAGCTCCAGCTCGTAGGTCTGGGCAAGCCGCCTGATCTCCGGCGCCAGTTCCTGCCACCGGTCCAAGACGAGATGCTCGGCCATGCTGTCGATTGCGGCCATCTCGATACCCTCATAGCCGGCCATGGCGATGCAGCGGAAGGCGGTCTCCATATCGTAGCCGCCGAACAAGACAGAATTTGCGCCAAGTTTCATGAGTGATGCTCCGTGTGAGGCGACCTTGCGGACCGACGCGCTCAAAAGCAGCCGCTCCCGTCACGAATCGCCTTGGTTTATGACTCTCCTGTATTCGCGCCTTTCAGCGCCCGCTCTTGCTGCAAAGCCTCTTGGCTGGGGCGCCCGATGCGCAGATTGTCGTACGCCTGTTGCGAACTGGTGAAGTAATCGATGCCCTCGATATCGTGCCAGCCGGGTTGGCGATGGATGGGATTGGGCAGCCCGGACTCGGCCTCCCGCTCGCTCACCCAAGACTCCAGCCGCGCCGTTAAGGCAGATACAACTTCGGGCAATTCGTTGGCCAAGTTGCAGGTTTCCTCCGGGTCCTCGACCAGGTTGTACAACTCGACCGGGGGCATGAAGTGGAAATCGGGCTCGAGCGCGCGGATCAACTTCCACTGCGGCGTCCGCCATCCGTGTTTCCGCATCCAGGCACACTCGGTGATGTAGATTTCGCTCTCGTGCGACGCCACCTCGCCGTCAATCATCGGCAGCAGTGAGCGACCGTCGAAGTCGATGCCGGCGTTGATCCCGGCAAGATCGAGTATTGTCGGGACCAGGTCCTTGTGCTGATTGTAGCCGGCAACCCGCTTTCCCGATGGCACCTTGGGCGGATAGCGAAGCATCAGTGGCACATGTAGAACATTGTCGTAAAGGCCATGGTGATCGTACCAGAATCCATGTTCGTCGAGCTCCTCGCCGTGGTCGCCATTGACAGCAACGATAGTCTCATCGAAGATGCCGTGCGCTTCGAGCGCGGTGAAGATAGACTGAATACACGCGTCCATGTAGGCGATGGACCCATCATACTGAGCATTTACATAGTTCCGGTCGCTGATCCCTGGCGGCAACATGTCGATGAGCGTATGCTTGAACGGCTCAAACGCAAAGACCGGTTCCATAGACCGGTTCTCGGAGTCGCACTCGTCTCCGTGATAGAAGATGCGCTCGAAAGGCTGCGGCGGAAGGTAGGGAGAATGCGGGTCCATATGGCGCAGGAAGAGAAAGAACGGCTTGTCTGCGGCCACAAGGCGTTCGAGTGCTGGCAGCGCCAGCTCATTCAACCGCTGGGCCTTGGGCACCCTGCCGTCAGCCCAGCTTCCCATCTGCGGGAAGTTCAGATAGTCGTCGAAGCCCCTGGCGCTGGCCCTACGCGACAAGCCCACCGAGACTGTGCAATAGCCTTGGGCGCGCAGAATTTCGGCCAGCGTCTTCACTTCCGGCCGCAGCGGGCCCTTGGGACGATGCGCCACCAGCTGCGAGGTGAAGATATCCATGCCTGTCAGCATCATCCCGTAGGCGCTGGTCGTCGGGATATGGGGGCTGAACGTGTTTTCGAAGAGAACGCCCTGGGAGGCAAAGCGATCCAGACGGGGCGTGGTCAGCCGGTCGTATCCATAGCAACTGAGGTGATCGGCCCGAAGGGAGTCGATGCCAAGTATGACGATGTTCGGTTTCCCGGACGAAGCCATTGCGCCTTCTTTGCCCCTATTCCTTTTCCTCGACCTCACGCGACCGGGCCTGGAGACGGCGGGCCGCGCTGGCATCGCCGATGTAAAGCGAATCGTAGGCCTGTTGCGAGCTGGTGAAAGGACCAACTCCTTTGAGGCCGTGCCAGTCACCCTGGTGGTGGATCGGATTAGGTAGCCCAGTCTCCGCTTCGCGTTTGGCCACCCAGGCGTCCAACCGCGCAGTCAGGGCCGCCACGACGCCGGGCAGCTCGTCGGCAAGATTGCAGTTTTCCAAGGGATCTTCGACCAGGTTGTAGAGCTCCACCGGCGGCTTGAAATGAAAGTCCGGCTCCAGTGCCAGCATCAGCTTCCACTGGGGCGTACGCCATCCGTGTTTGCGCATCCACGTACATTCGGTGATGTAGATTCCGCTCTCATGGGAAGCGACCTGTCCATCAACCATGGGCAGGAGGGAGCGCCCATCGAAGTCGATGCCGGCGTTGATGCCGGCCAGGTCGAGCAGAGTGGGCACGAGGTCCTTGTGCTGGTTGAATCCGGACACGCGGTGGTGGGCCGGCAGCTTGGGCGGGTAGCGCAGTAACAGCGGAACGTGCAGGACGTTGTCATAGATGCCGTGGTGATCGAACCAGCACTCGTGATCGTAGAGAGTCTCGCCGTGGTCGCCGTTGATCGCCACGATAGTTTCGTCGAAGATCCCGTGCTCCTCCAGCGAGGTGAAGATCGACTGGATCGCAGCGTCCATGTAAGCTATAGAGCCGTCATATTGGGCGATGACATAGTCCTTGTCCGTGATGCCCGGCGGAAGCCAGGAGGCGAGAAAGTCTCGGAAGGGCTTGAACGCGAGCACCGGCTCCATCGACTTGTTGCTCGGATCGCACTCGTCACCGTGAAAGAACATGCGCTCGTAAGGCTCAGGCGGCAGGTAGGGCGCATGGGGATCCATGTGGCGCAGAAAGAGGAAGAACGGCTTGTCTTCCGCCACCATGCGATCGATGGCGGGAATCGCCTGTTCGTTCAGGCGCTGGGCTTTCGGTTGCCGACCCTCCTCCCATGATCCCCAGGCCTGGTAGCTCAGATACTCATCAAAGCCGCGACTGCTGGGGTTGCCGTCGAAGCCGACGCAGATGGTGTGATAACCCTCGTCGCGCAAGATCTCGGCCAGCGTCTTCACTTCCGGGCGCAGCGGGCCCTGGTGGCGGAGGGCCACGACCTGTGTCGAGAAGACGTCCATACCGGTCAGCATAGAGGCGTAAGCGCTGGTTGTGGGAATATGCGCGCTGAAAGTGTTCTCGAAAAGGACGCCTTGGGTGGCGAAGCGGTCCAGGTAGGGGCTGGTAAGCCGTTCGTATCCATAGCAACTCATGTGATCGGCATGTAATGAGTCGATGCCGAACAGGACGATATTCGGTTTTGCGTTCGGTGCCATCGTGCTTTCCTTCGCGGTTGGTGAGCAGACGGGTCTCAGTGGTGGAGCGCAGGAGCCAAACCGGTACAGCAACTGGCTCAAGAAAGTCTTCTGTATCGAGGCGGAGGATTCAACTCTGACGGTCGAAAACAACTGTTCCCGGGTCAGACCGGTTGAACCGTACCACAACCCCCAATTCGCCGCAAGAATCTGCCTCAATATACCTTGCAGATCTGCGCTGCGACGCGGAGGAAGACAGTGGTCCGGAAGTGTCGGAACTGTCCGCAATTGCTCTTTGCTTGATGACTGTTTACAATGTTTCGTACGCCATTCCAAGCACAGGGCCCCCTGCCGCCGGCCTGCGAAAAGCCCGGTTGGTCAGACCTGTGAAGGACTCTATCCCCATGATACCGATGTCCCGCGTTCAGCGGCGGCTCATCATCACGCTCTTCGTGGTCAGCAGCCTGAACAGCGCCGCCATGATAGCCAGTTTCGTGCTGACCCCCATTATCTCCTACTCCCTCAGCGGCAGAATTCAACTGATCGGCCTGCCCAACGCCCTGTCGATGGTAGGGCGTGCCGGCGCCGGCTATCCGCTCGGCTGGCTGTTGGACAAAGCTGGCCGGCGCATCGGGCTGGCCGTGGGTCTCTCCTTTGTGATCTTCGGAATGCTCGTTTCGGCGTCCGCAATCAGCGCCGGATCACTTATGTTCTTTCTCGGGGGCGCCATCCTGCTGGGCGTAGGCCGGGCCGCCCTGGAGCAGACGCGCTACGCCGCGGCTGAGATTTTTCCGCTGGCGCAGCAGGCCAAAGTGATCGGGCTCATCGTGTTCGCCGGCACGGTGGGCGCCATCGGCGGCCCGCTCCTGGTGGAACCGGCAGTAGGAGTGGCCAGAGAGCGGGGATTCCATGAGCATGTAGGACCATTCTGGATCGGCGCGGCGTTGATGGTTATTGCACTTATACTCTTGCTAGCGGCGCTGCGTCCTGACCCGAAAGAGCTGGCCGCGCGCGTTGCTCGAGAAGAAAACAACGCAAAGGGTGCAGAGGGCTCGGAGGATGACTCGCTCGCGACCCAGGTCGGAGGCGAGGAGACTTCCAGGGGGCTGAGGCAGGTCAAGCACTTGCTAAAGTTGCCGGACGTACAGCTGGCGATGGCGGCGATGGCGATCGGCCAGCTGGTGATGACATTGCTGATGGTTGTTACGCCGCTTCACATGAACCGCGCCGACTACAAGGCGGATGCAATTTCCTACGTGCTGATGGCGCACACCCTGGGAATGTTCGGTCTCTCAGGTCTCAGCGGCTGGCTGGCGGGGCGGGTAGGACGCGTGCCGATGATCTTCGCAGGGGCGCTCGTGCAAGTACTGGCGGCGATCATGATGCCGCTCTCGACGGAGCTTCCGGTTCTGTTCGTCTCACTCTTTCTGCTCGGCTTGGGGTGGAACTTCAGCTATATCGCAGGCTCCTCGCTGCTGTCGGCTGCGCTGGAAGGCTCGCGGCAGAGAGGGCGCGTGCAGGGCATCAACGAAGCCATGGTGGCTATCGCGTCTGCCTGCGGCAGTCTTGGGACCGGTGGCATCTATTCGGTCAGCGGAGTCGTGGCTGTGGCGGTGAGCGGCGTATTCTTCTCGGCGGCCCTGGGCGCCCTCGCGCTCTGGTTGGGGCGGCAACACCTGTTTGCCTTGGCCACGGAACGGGGCTAGGGCCTCGAATTCCTCAATTTTTCGAATTCAGTTCATTGGCAAAATCCACATATAGCTTTAGTAAGGGCTATGGCTTCACTGCCGCCAGGTTCCGGCCGCGGTTGGATGGTCGTAGGGCTGGTCGGCCACGCGCGCCTGCAAGCGGTGCAGCTCCCCGGTCAGCTCCTCCACTACGCCGGCGTAGGCCGGATCATGGTAGACGTTGTTCAGTTCATAGGGGTCGGCATCGAGGTCGAAGAGCTCCCACTCCGGCTCCTTGGACTCGTCGATGACGCCCGGCTGGTCCAGTCCGTCTGCGTAATAGTAGATCAGTTTGTAGCGCAGCGTGCGCACGCCGTAGTGGGCATAGACGTGGTGGTGGGCCAGGTGCATCCAGTAGCGGTAGTACATCGACGTCTGCCAGCCGTCCGGCTTTTGTCCCGCCAGAAGAGGGCAGAAGCTGGTCCCCTGGAAATGATCGGGGATTTCGACGCCGGCGTATTCGAGCAGGGTAGGCGTGAAGTCGACGTTGAGCACCATCTGGTCGTTGACCGCCCCCGCAGCCACAGCACGCGGATAGCGGATGACCAGCGGCATGCGCAGCGACTCCTCGTACATGAACCGCTTGTCATACCAGCCATGATCGCCCAGGAAAAAACCCTGGTCGGACGTGTAGACCACGATGGTGTTCTCCGCCAGACCTTCCTCTTCCAGGTAGTCGAGCAGCCTACCCACGTTGTCATCGATGGAAGCAACGCAGCGGAGGTAGTCCTTGATGTAGCGCTGGTATTTCCACTTCTTTTCCTCCTCCGGTGTCAGGCCTTCAGGTGTCGGCTGTTTGAGATCGGTCAGCGTCATGTCGCGGTCGATGCGCATCTTGGCGGCGGCGGCCGCGGCGGCGCGGTTGCTGTAGTCGTCGTTGAAGGTCTCCGGGTAGGAGATCTCTTCGTCTTCATACATCAGCGCATGCTTCTTGTCCGGCTCCCAGGCGCGATGCGGCGCTTTGTGGTGGCACATGAGCATGAACGGCCGCTCCGGATCGCGCGCCCGGAGCCAGTCCAGCGAGAATTCAGTGATCAGGTCGGTGACGTAGCCGGGAAAGACCTTCCGCTCGCCCATCTCGATCATTTCGGGGTCGTGGTAAAGGCCCTGGCCCGGGAGCACGTTCCAATAGTCAAATCCGGTCGGATCGTTGACACCGCCGTGGCCCAAGTGCCATTTTCCGACGATAGCGGTCTGGTATCCCGCCGCCTGCAGCAATTTCGGCATAGTAACCTGTCGGCCGTCGAGGGTCGAGGCAAGCGTTGTCACGCCATTGATATGGTTGTAGGTGCCGGTAAGGATGACGGCGCGGCTGGGCGTGCAGATCGAGTTAGTGCAGAAGCAGTTGTTGAAGCGCATGCCCCCGTCGGCGATGCGGTCGAGATGGGGTGTCCGATTGATCCGGCTGCCGTAACAGCTCATTGCGTGTGAGGCGTGGTCGTCCGACATGATAAAGAGGATGTTCGGGCGCGTGTCGGGCATATAAAGTCCTTTTGGAGTCTCGTTCTTGGTGTGACGTTTGGTCTGCGGAGCCGCTGACTCAATCGGTTCATTGAATTCGACGGAAAAGATGGGGGTAGGCCCGGCCATGCTATCAGACATCAAATATGAGGTCAAGCAGTAAGGCTTGAACGCCATTCTGAACTCTTGCGGCGAGGTCCGTATTCGGGTAGGTTGTGGGCGTTGAACCTGATTCAAACCGCACGGGCCGGGGCATCTGCCGAAAGAGAGAATATATGTCTGAACAGTCAGTGTTGCGTCACGTCGTCCTGTTTCAGTTCAAAGACGGAACGCCGGATGAGAACGTTCGAGAAATCGAGGACGCGTTCAGGGCCTTGCCGGGCAAGATCGACTTGATCCAGGATTTCGAGTGGGGTACGGATGTGAGCGTCGAGGGCAAGGCAGAAGGGTTTACTCACTGCTTCTTCGTTACGTTTGCCAGCGAGGCTGACCGCGACGCCTACCTGCCCCACCCCGACCATGCAGCCTTTGGCTCGGTGCTAAGTCCTCATCTCGAAAAGGTCGTGGTCGTAGACTATTGGCAGAGGACATAGAATGGGTGGCTGGTGGATCCTACGGCAGTTCTAACCTAGGGCAATCTCCACGATCTGGTGTCCTTCCACCTTGGGCACTGTAAAGTTAAGCCGTCCTTTCGCCTCGTCGAAAGGCAGTGTCACCCCGTCCGGGACGCAGCGTACGCCGGCCACCTGCCCAGGTAACTTCAGGCTGACGTCGACGTCGTACAGGGGCAGCACGTCCTCAATAACGTCGAAATCCTGGCCGCGCCGTTCAGGAACGTAGTGGAGCAGGTGCAGGACCAAACGTCTCTGATCAGACTGCTCATTCAGTGCGGTCAACATTCCTGTTGGGCCGCCGTGCCTCAGAAGCGGGTCTGGCAGGAGCATGTCCAGCGCGTTCAAAAGCAGTTGCTTGCACCATCGCGGCGCGTTGCGGTGGTACTGGCGAAAGATGGGATGGGCGAAGTAGATCACGGCCCCCCTACGTAACGCGGCCGGCGCCCCGAGTTCGCCGCTACTGGGTGTCTGCCGGTGTGAGCAGAAGTGCTGCCACGTCCGGTCGAAGTAGGCCGGAACAATCCTGGCCAGAACTTCCGCGTCCTCTTCATCTGAGATTTCCAGCCCGCGCATGTACATGACATATTCAGTCTGCCGCAGGCCCCCGGCCAGCTGTCCCCCGGCGCGAAGGTAATCAACGTAGTCCCCGCTGTGAAAGTGGCGGCCCCGCACTGTTTCGCCACTGGCGTCAACCGGGCCTTCACCGACCTTACGGACGCCCCAGTCAGGTAAAGCGAAGTCGACCAGGTCGGGCGTGAGTCCGGACTCAAAAGAGGCAATGAGCCTTCCGCCCCCGGCGAGGTAGTCTTCAACCTTGCCTGCAAGCTTTTGGTCGAGGGTCACAGCATCAGGCAGGATGAGCACACGGTAGCTGTCCCAACCGGTCTCGCTGTCGACGACGTCAAACTGGTGGCCGCCCTCCTGCAACAATCGAACTGCGCCAACGGTCTCTTCGGTCAGCCGCTCGCCTGTGAACTCCTCCAGAGTGAAGACTCCTATATCCGTCATAGGACGAGCGCCCCGGCACCAAGGCTCCTTGCGCGCCACTTCGCGGTAGACCGGGCGAACCAGGTCGTACGTGGCCCGGTCGAGCCTCCCAGTGGGATGCAGCTGGTCGCCGATAGAGCATTTTGCGTTCAAGGCGAGCATCTGGAAGCACTCGTAGTGAAGCGCGGCCTCGTTCTTGTAGGACTGGAAGTCACCCCAAGAGGTATGGAACTTGCCGGTCATGCCCAGGCTGTCGTGGCCGGTCGTGCGAGCGTATCGCTGAGAGAGCGGAAAGTGCATGTAGCCCCAGCCACCGGAGGGCAGCGATTCGAGCTCCCAGTGGCTGTATGTCTCCCCAGCAGCGCGCTGCCGGGGGCCAACGTGGCCGGAGTTGTAGAAGATTGTGCAGTCCTGGCTGTGGTTGCGTACATGTGCGGACATCGTACGCTTGAAGCGGTCGGTTACCTCTTGGCCGAACGCCTGGCGCTCGGCGCCGCTGGCAGGGTCGATGCCCCGTGCCAGCATCTCTTGCCGGCAGGCAGGGCAGGAGCAGTCCTGGTCCTGGACGATGTCGAAGAAGAGGCCGTCTACTGCGGGCAGGCAAGCGAACATGTCGTCAACGTGGGCCTTGAGCAGATCGACGTAGGGGGTGTTAAGGCAGAGCTTCGCATAGAAACCTGCTTCGTAGGGCTTCTGTCCCTGTATCGATCCGTCGGCGGCTACCTGCAGCCATTGCGGCTGTTTCTGGGTGGTGTAGTAGTCCCACTGAATGGTCGTATAGATGGGCACGCGAATCTCGCGTGCGTGCGCTGCTTCAATCTGCTCCTTCAACAGGTTGCACTGCAGGTGGGGATGCCGCCGCTCCGGGTGTGCCTGAGTTTCGTAGAAGATCATGCCGTGATGGCCGCGGGCAAAGCAAGTGATGGAGTCGACGTGGGCTTCCGTCAGTTGCTGAGCCCATGCCTCGCCGTCGAACTCGCCGCCGATGTTGGTGATCTGTTCGCTGGTGTGGAAGTCGAGGTGGATCTGGCGGTAGCGGAGAAAGTCAGACATTTGGCAGGGCGCTCCTCTGAGTTGGACATCGGAACGGGTCTCGACTGGTTTAATTGTAGTGTATCGCAACAGCGAGGCAGTTTTCAAACAGTTCGAAACGACAGGTGCAAAAGGGTGTACGCCACACTTATCAATACAAGAGAAAGACGCGCCGACAGGATATCGGAGCGCCATGAGTTGCAGCCTTTGACGTTGGTTCAGCCAGAGTCCGTTACTAGGCCCAACAACCTTCGGAGTAGGCTTGGCGTAGGAACATCTTCTTTCGCGCTGGGTTGGCGCGAGCTATCCATTCTGCGGGGATCTCCTGCGTGTGACGGTGGGGCGGCCCCGCCTCTTTAAAGATGTCGATGTTGAAGATCCGGTAGGGCTGGGGAGAGTCTGCGGGCTTGGGTTCGACGCCGTGGAAAATGCGGGCGTTAATGTAGACCATGCTGCCAGGCGGCAATTCGAGGCGTTTCTCCTCAAGCGGCCGGCCGGCTTGGGCGTCGAATTCGCCAGCGAGCATTCTATCCGGCGTGGCGTCTTCGGTCGGCGCGACGCGATGACTTCCAGGAATTACTTTCAGGTTGCGATCACCGAGTGTGAAGCCGTTCAGGTAGTAGAGAATCTGGACATAGTATTTATCGCGTTCGGCCAGATTGACGGGATTTTCATGCTTCCAGTGATGATGGTCCTGGTGATAGCGAAGAGGACCGATGCCCCGCGGCGCGATGTTGAGAGCGGAATGGCAGTAGTGAAAATCGTCGCCGATGGTGGCGCGCAGCAGGGCGATGACAAAGGGATCATCGATCAACTGGTCCGAGTAGGGCCCGCGGTCGTTCCAGGGTCGAATAAAGTAGGGTTTCGGGTCGTCGCTGAGGTTGTCCAGTTGCTGTACGTAGTCGCGCACTTGCTTGAGTCCCTCGATCTCCACAATGAGGGCTTCCCTGGCGTGGTCGGTGAAGACGTCGGGATAGGCGATGTAGCCGTCATTGTGGAAGGAATTGAGGTCGGCCTGAGAAGGGCCTGACAAGCGGAAAAGCGATTGCAGGTCGGTTGCCATTGGTGTGCCTCCTTAGTTTGAACTCTAGCACTCAGAATGGACGTTCACAAGATTAGGTGCGCTACGATGTTCCGACCTTATTTGCATTGTCGTATAAGGAAGGACTTGCAGAAAGTGAGGGGGCTTTCCGGATGATCTTTGCGGGTCTGGGGCAGGAGGACTTGCCGGAACGTGCGGAGTTGAAGAGTCAGCGGGATACGAACCTGAAGCGGAGACCTCTCATTGGAACAAACTGGGATAAGCCTGTTCATCCTTCGCCCGATCCGTCCGCAGGAGCCTGATTCTATTCTTCTTTTTTGGCGACACTTCCAAAGGACCCACTAGACTTGAAGTCAGGCCTAGGCTGTCCTGTTCTACAAGGAAACGCTTTATGTGCCACGTTAGTCGCACGAATCCTATAAACGCAAAGGCAAAGATTGTCCGAACTCCCGCCAGCATGTTCCTCCTCACTGGTTCTCTCTTTTCCTTTCCCGGGTCAAAGTAATCTTTCAACTCAAATATCGGCCGTTTGTAGTGGCGGCATAGGATCGCTATTGCTCTATAGTCCAGGTTCTACGATACATTGGCGCTGTGCCATTGTCAAGACCCACTCGACAACGGGTGCAGACCAGATTGGGGGCGGGCACAGTCTAGCGGGGAATCAGTGGCGGCTGCGGGTGGCATTGTTTACGGAAAATTGGAGAGATGCAAGGCCTGCCCCTACCGTAGATTGCGGGTGGATGTGGAGGGTTCGATATACACGGAGGGGCAAGGGCACGGCTTGGCCATGCGTTTCGGGCAGCCTCCCAAGAAATAGACGCGGTAAGATGCGATTGCCCTGGGCCCAAGGGGAGGTCGGAATTGCCCCATCGCTCGCGGTACTTTCGAAATGAAGAAGGGCGGATCAGAATTGCAAGGACAGATCTGATGGGACTACAATTTGTAAATTGAGCCTGTTCAAAAGAGAGGGATTACAATGACAGCGCCAGTCAATGACTTATTTCAATTTGAAGATCTCTTATCGCCAGCTCAGCGCGCGGTGCGCGACCGCGTGCGGGCCTATATGGAAGAGGTCGTCAAACCAGCCATCAACGATTACTGGGAACGGGGAGAAATCGCGCTTGACCTGGCGCAGGGACTGCGCGACCTGCAGATCGCCGGTGGGACGATGGAAGGCTATGGCTGTGCCGCCCTCGACTGTGTCAGCGACGGGCTGGTGAAATACGAGATCTGCCGCGTGGACGGTTCTATTAGTACCCTGTTCGGCGTGCACTCAGGGCTGGCAATAGGTTCAATTGGATTGTTGGGTTCAGAAGAGCAAAGGGAGCGCTGGCTGCCGGCGATGGCGCGCATGGAAAGGCTGGGCGCGTTTGCGCTGACAGAGCCGGAGCGGGGATCGGACGCGGCGCACGTGCAGACGACTGCGAGACGTGTGGGCAGCCACTATGTACTCAACGGCCAGAAGCGGTGGATCGGCAACGGGACGATCGCCGACCTGATAATCGTCTGGGCGCGAGACGAGAGCGGGCGCTTTGGGGGGTTCGTGTTGGAGGATCCAGGACAGCTTCCCGGCTTTACCGCGACGGCGATGCAGGGCAAGATCGCAAAGCGTGCAGTGCACCAGGCAGAAATTACGCTCGAAGACGTGTATGTACCGGCGGCGAACCGGCTCGCTGCATGTAACAGCTTTCGAGATTTGACGGCGGTCCTAGCGAACACACGGGCGGGCGTAGCATGGGAGGCGGTCGGTTTAGCGGCCGGCTGCTACGAAATTGCGCTCGAATACGCCTGTGAACGGGAGCAGTTCGGGAAACCGATAGCGGCTTTTCAGTTGATCCAGGCCAAACTGGTGGAGATGGCGGCCGACTTGACGCAGGCGCAGCTGCTTGTCTGGCGGCTGGCCAAACTGATGGAAGCCGGCGCCGCCACCTCCGGTCAACTTTCGCTGGCGAAACAGACCTGTGCGGTCAAGGCGCGGCGCGCTGCCGCGCTGGCTCGGGAGATTCTGGGCGGCAACGGCATCCTGATTGACAATCACATCGCGCGTCTGTTCACCGACGTCGAGGCTACGTACACCTATGAGGGCACAAATGAGATAAACCTCCTGATCGCCGGTCGGGAGATTACGGGCATTGGCGCGTTCGTATAGTTTCAACTGCTGGGGCCAGGCGCTGATGAGTTGAACCGGAAGGAAAAGCGATGCGAGCGAAGCGGCAGGGTCGCAAGCGCCGGCACCAGGCTGACCTATGGGTTGGAGGGGCGGTTGACCAAACGCGCAGCAGGCACTACAATCTGCCAGAGAGTTTCTCCCCGCCTGCGACCTCGTCAACCGTTACCATGAGTCAAGGAGCCGTCGAATGCTTACCGGCCTGATGATGGACTATCAGCTCACGATCGACCGCGTTCTGGAACACGGGAATCGTCTGTATCCGTACAAGAAGGTTAAGACTAAACAGCCTGACGGGACGTTGCACGAGTATTCGTACCGGGACCTTTTCGGGCGGGTGAAACGGCTCTGCAACGTACTCAAAGAGCTTGGCGTGCAGCTGGGCGACCGCGTCGGGACGTTTGCGTGGAACAACTACCAACACGTGGAGCTTTACTTCGGTGCGCCGGGCGCGGGGGCCGTGGTGCATACACTGAATATTCGCCTGTTTCCGGACCAGCTGGCCTATATCATCAACCACGCCGAGGACAAGGCTATATTCATTGACGCGACGCTGCTGCCACTGATGGAAGGGCTGGGCGACAAGATCAGCGGAGTCGAGCATTTCGTGCTGTTCAATGGAGACGCGGGCGAGGCGGAGGCCAGTCTGCCAGGCCAGGTCCACAGTTACGAGACGTTGATGGCCGCTGCGGAGGATGAGTACGTTTGGCAGGTGGAGGATGAGAACCAGGCAATGGGGCTCTGCTACACCAGCGGCACGACAGGCCATCCCAAGGGCGCGCTTTACAGTCACCGCTCGATGTACCTGCATACGGTGGGGTCCTGCCAGGCAGCCGCGCTGGGCCTGACGGAAAACGACGTCGTCTTGCCGGTTGTCCCTCAGTTTCACGCAATGGCTTGGGGCCTGCCTTATGCGGCGGTCAACGTCGGAGCCGACCTGGTGATGCCGGGACCGCACATGCAGCCGGCCGCGCTGGCAGAGTTGATCGAGACGGAGCGGGTGACGGTCGCCGCCGGCGTGCCGACGATCTGGAATGGACTCTATCACGATCTGAAACAGAGTCCACGCGACATATCATGTATCCGCGCCTTGGTGGTCGGCGGTTCGGCAATGCCGCGTAGCCTGATCGAGGCCTATGAGAGGGAACTGGGCGTAAACGTCGTTCATGCCTGGGGCATGACGGAGATGTCTCCCCTGGGGACGGTATCGAAGTTGCTCAGCCATCACCAGGCACTGCCGCAGGAGGAGAGGTGGGACGTCAAGGCCCGACAGGGCTATCCGATTTCCGGAGTCGACATGCGCATCATGGACGACGCGGGCCAAGAACTGCCTTGGGACGGTGAGACGTTTGGCGAATTGCAGGTACGCGGGCCATGGGTGGCGCAAGCCTACTACAATTTGGAAGGCGGCGACGACAGCTTTACCGAGGATGGATGGTTCCGAACGGGGGACGTAGTCACGATTTCCGCTGACGGATTCATGTCGATCACGGATCGCACAAAGGATCTGGTGAAAAGCGGCGGCGAGTGGATCTCATCGGTGGAGCTGGAAAATCTGTTGATGGCCCATCCGCAGGTGCTGGAGGCAGCCGTTATCGCCGTGCCCCATGAACGTTGGGGCGAGCGTCCGCTGGCGGTTATCGTACCAACAGACGACGAGACCCCACCCGGCGCTGAGGAACTAAGACAGTTTATGGAGCCGCAGGTTGCTAGATGGTGGTTGCCTGACGGCTACGAATTCATAGACGAGATTCCGAAGACCGGTACAGGCAAGTTTGACAAGAAGGTTCTGCGGGAGCGCTTTGGCGGAGGAGTTCAGACAGTTCCTCTTCCTTAGCTCGAAGGACTCAACGTACTGTACTACGTAGCACTTTCCCAGGCGTTGCGCAGCATCTCGATGCTCTTGGGTACGGCGGTAGCGGCGTTCTCCGCGCCTTCCATCTCGATCGAGCAGTAGCCGCGCCAACCGGCGTCGAGGAGAATCCGGAAAATACGCGCGTAGTCGAGGTCGAGACTGTACCAGTTTCCGTCGCCAGGGTAGGTCTTGGCGTGGGCTAGGCGAACGTAGGGGGCGACGCGCTTCATGGCAGCGTACATATCGTCCTCGAAGAGGAAGTTGCCCATGTCCAGAATGGCTTGCAACCAGGGCGAGTCGATGGTCTCGATGATGCGGGCCATATCGTGGGCGAATGTGGTCAGGCCCCAGTGGTTCTCTAACAGCAGGAGCACACCCCTGCGCTCGGCGTGGGGCAGGCAGCGCTCGATCGAGTCGATCACCCAGTTGAAGCCGTCATCCAAGGTAAAGCCCTTCCATGGCTCCACCCAGCCCTTGGCCTTGATCAGATCGTCGAAGCTGCCCTGTTTGCGAAAGCCGCCGGAGTTGACCCGAATTGACGGGATGCCCATCTCGTGGGCCAGATCAATGCAGTGGATGGTGTGGTCGATGTGCTGCTGGCGCACGGCCGCATCGTCGTGGACGAAGTCCTGGTGGATCGAGAGATTGTAGATGTCCAAGCCGAGGGTGAAAGCGTGCTTTTTCAGCTTTTGCAGGTATGAATTCTCCTCCGATTCCATCTGCCGGTGGAGGATTTCCACCCCTGACAGACCGAGCTCTGCCGCGGCATCGAGTACGGATTCGATGGGTGTTTTCTCCGGCGTAAAGTGCCAGTAGGAGTAGGTCGAAGTGCCGAGGCGGAGGGCGTTGTTGCCAGAGTTCATGGGTGTTGCTCCCGTTAGAGTCTCTTCCTTGCAAATCCAGCCGAGTTTACCGGCCTAAGCGTCGGTTACGCAGCCTTCGGAGGCGCTGGAGACGGTCCTGATATATTTCCAGAGGACGCCGCTCTTTGCCTTGTATTCAGGTGGGCTCCAGGCCACGCGGCGGCGGTCGATTTCCTCGTCAGCGATCTCAAGCGTGAGCGTGTTTTCTTCGGCGTCGATGGTGATGGTATCGCCGTTTTGCGCAAGTGCGAGCAGGCCGCCTTCCTGCGCCTCGGGCGTAATGTGGCCGACGACGAAGCCGTGGCTGCCGCCGGAGAAGCGGCCGTCAGTTATGAGGGCGACATCACTTCCCAGCCCCTTACCCATAATGGCGCCGGTAATGCTGAGCATCTCACGCATGCCCGGTCCTCCCTTGGGCCCCTCGTAGCGGATGACGACGACGTTGCCTGGCAGGACTTCGTCGCTCTCGATGCCGGCGAGGCAGTCTTCTTCCGAGTCGTAACAAATGGCGGGGCCTTTGAACCGGAGGCCCTCTTTGCCCGTTATTTTGGCGACGGCGCCGGTCTCAGCGAGGTTGCCGTAAAGGATCTGCAGGTGACCGGTCTCCTTGATGGGCTCGTGCACGGGCATGATGATCTTCTGGCCCACCGTCAGGTCGGGCACGGTTTCCAGGTTTTCAGCCAGCGTCTTGCCTGACACCGTCATACAATCGCCGTGAAGAAAGCCTTCACGGAGCAGCATCTTCTGCACTGCGGGTACGCCCCCAACCTCATAGAGGTCTTCCATAACGTACTGACCGCTGGGCTTGAGGTCGGCAAGCAGGGGCGTACGGTCGGAGATATCCTGGAAGTCGTCGATTGTCAGTTCGGCATCCGTGGACTTGGCGATGGCCATCAGGTGCAGCACGGCGTTGGTTGAGCCGCCGAGGATTACCGTGAGCGTGATTGCGTTTTCAAAGGCTTCGCGGGTCAGAATGTCGAGCGGCTTCAGGTCCAGCTCCAGAAGGTTGTGGATGGCCGCGCCCGCCTCCAGGCATTCCTGCTGCTTACCCTCGCTGGTCGCCGGGTAGGAGGAGCTATATGGAAGGCTCATGCCCAGCGATTCAATTGCGGAGGCCATGGTGTTGGCGGTGTACATGCCGCCGCAGGCGCCTTCACCGGGACAGGCGTTGCGCAGGACCTCGCGCATCTGCTCCTCGTCGATGTCGGCGGCCAGATACTGGCCGTAGGCTTCGAAAGCCGAAATAATGTCCAGTTTCTGGAGGCTTCCGTTTCCGGGCTGCTGCAGAAAGCCCGGGCTGATCGTGCCGCCGTAAACCATAAGGCTGGGCCGGTTGACGCGTGCCATCGCCATCAGCACGCCCGGCATGTTCTTATCGCAGCCGGGCAGTGAAATATTGGCGTCGTACCATTGGGCCCGCATGACGGCTTCGATCGAGTCGGCAATGATGTCGCGACTCAGGAGTGAAAACTTCATCCCAGCCGTGCCCATGGACATCCCGTCGCTGACGCCAATTGTGTGAAAAATCAGTCCGACTGCCCCCGCCTCCTGCACGCCCTGCTTGACCCGCCGCGAGAGAGCGTTGAGGTGCATGTTGCAGGTGTTGCCTTCCCAACCCATCGAAGCAATGCCGACCTGGGGTTTGTGCATGTCTTCATCGGTCAGCCCGACGCCGTAGAGCATCGCCTGAGAGCCGACCTGCGAAATCGTCTGGGTGAGCACGCTGCTGTACTTGTTGAGTTTGTGGCTGGTTGAAACTGACATTGGATTCTCTTTCTTGTTGAAAGTAGGGCCGGCCCGAGAGATCTGCGGGACCCCTCCTATCCGGCGCTTGAGAGTTCCGCGCTGCGTCTCTCCTCGGAAACCACTGGCGTACTGTCTGCAACGTATTCACTGACCGACGGCTGCGCGTAGTCGATGTCAGCGCCACGGGCTGGCAACCCGCTCTCGTTGTTCGGATCGTAGTTGATGAGGAAGTATTCGACGGCATCGGAGATGGCCGTCCAACTGGCCTCGATAATGTTTGTGCTGGCCCCCACCGTGGTCCAATTGTGTACGCCGTCGGAACTGGTTATGAGCACACGCACCGATGCCCCCGTGCCCTGGTCGCTGTTAATGATTCGCACTTTGTAGTCAAGAAGGTGCATCCGATCCAAGTGAGGGAAGTGACCCTGGATCGCCTTGCGCAGGGCCAGCATCAGTGCGTTGACCGGCCCGTTGCCCTCAGAAACCTCGTGGTAGATTTGGTCGCCTACTTCTGCTTTTATTGTCGCTTCCGACGAGAGTCCGCGTCCGGCACGATTCGCCACCGACACAGAGTAGTCGATCAGTGAAAAACTTGGCCGGTAGCCCTCCTGCGAGCGCCGCAACATGAGGTCGACGCTGGCTTCGGCGCTCTCAAACTCGAATCCGACGTTTTCCAGCTCCTTGATCTGCTGAAGGACGGCTCTTTCCTTTTCCCGGGACAGACCTTCGACGCCGAACTCATCGGCCTTGATGGAGATGTTGTCCTTGCCGCTGAGCTCGCTGACGAGGACGCGGGTCTGGTTACCCAGTCGCTCCGGCTCGACATGCTGGTAGCTGTCGACATTTTTGAGGACGGCATTGACGTGGGTCCCCCCCTTATGCGCGAAGGCGCTCAGGCCGACAAAGGGCTGGTGCGTGTTGGGCCTCAGGTTGGCGAGTTCGTTGACATAGTGGCTGAGGTCTGTCAGGTGGGCGAGCCTCTCCTTCGAAACGAGATCATAGCCCATTTTCAGTTGCATGTTGGCGATAATGCTGACCAGGTTGGCGTTGCCGCAGCGTTCGCCATAGCCGTTGATGGTGCCCTGCACGTGCGTGCAGCCGTTGCGCAGCGCTTCCAGTGAGTTGGCAACACCGGTGTCGCTGTCGTTGTGGGCGTGAATGCCGAGAGTGACTGTGCCGGAACCTGACTGAGAGCTGCTATTGCCGTTTACACCTTCCACGATCGACGCCAAGTCGGAGGCCAGCTCCAGGCGAACTGTCCGTACGATTTCGCCGACCTCCCAGGCTAAGCTGCCGCCATTGGTATCGCAGAGGACGACACATGAAGCTCCCCCTGCTATGGCCTGCCTGAGCGTGTCAAGCGCGTATTCGGCGTTCTCCTTATAGCCGTCGAAGAAGTGCTCGGCGTCGTAGACCACCTCGCGGCCGCGGCCGGTGAGAAAGGCGATAGACTCGCGAATCAAACGCAGGTTCTCATTCGGTGTCGTCTGCAATACATCGCGCACGTGCAGGTCCCAGCTCTTGCCAAACAAGGAGACGACCGGGGTGTTGGCCTGCAGAAGCAGTTGAATCTGCGGATCGTCGGCGGGGTCGACGTCGCGCTTGCAGGTGGAGCCAAAGGCGGTCAATCGGGCGTGTCTGAGCTTCAATTCGCTTCCGGCCCGTTCAAAGAACTCCATGTCTTTCGGGTTGGAACCTGGCCAACCGCCCTCAATGTAGTCGATGCCGAACTCGTCCAGGCGGGCGGCGATGCGCAGCTTGTCGTCGCAGCTGAGCGAGACGCCTTCGGCCTGGGCGCCGTCGCGCAGAGTGGTGTCGAATAGTTGAATCTTCACGTCTCCAAACTCCATATCGGTCCAATCGCGTAAGTGTCGCCAGGAAAGACGACGAACTGTCGGTGCTGCTTGTTGTCAGCCAGTCGCCTGTAAGCCGGCCGCGATTCCATTGATAGACAGCAGGATCGCCTGTCGCAAACGGGGGTCCTCTTCGGTCGCGCTGCGGTCTGCCTGGGCGTCCTCTGACACAGGCTCGACCGTAGTACGTTGCTTGTTAAGCAACGCGACCTGAATGTAGTTGAGCGGGTCTACGTAGGGATTGCGCAGATTGATGCTGCGTTGGAGCCAAGGCTCGTTGTCAAGGAGGGCAGCCTGGCCCGTAATCCCCAGAATGATGCGTTCCGTGCGTTGGAACTCTTCAATGAACTCGTTGAAAACCTCGGCACGTGCTTCGTCCGCGGCCAGCGACGCGTAGAGCGAGGAAATTTTCATGTCTGCACGGCGCATCGAGAGTTGCGCCCTGTCAATGACCGTGCGGAAGAAGGGCCAGTCCTGGTACATGTCCTGCAAGACGGTCAGGCGTCGAATCGAATCGTCGTGCAGTCCGGTGCCCAGGCCGTACCAGCCAGGCAGATTCACGCGGCTCTGTGTCCAGGCGAAAACCCAGGGGATCGCTCGAAGATCGGAGATGTCTGAGGTCTGGCGGCGCTTTGCCGGCCGCGAGCCGATGTTCATTTGCGCCAGCTGTTCAATCGGCGTCGCCTCGTGGAAGTAGTCAAAAAAGGCAGGACTCTCTACAAGTGTCCGGTACTTCCTTTCCGAGCGTTCGCTGGCCTCCTCCAGAATTCTCACCCAGCTTGCCTCGACGGCATGCGAAGAATTCTGGCTGCCTTCCTCACCGCCCATGCTTTCATGATGGGTTTCACAGCTCGCTATCAGGACGGCGTTGACGAGCTGATCAAGATGACGCTTGGCAATGGCCCGGTTGCTGTAGCGGGCGCTGATCACTTCCCCCTGTTCGGTCAGCTTGATCCGGCCCTGCACCGACCCCGGAGGCTGCGCGAGAATGGCGCGATTGGCAGGTCCGCCGCCGCGTCCGATCGAGCCGCCCCGTCCATGGAAGAGAGTAAGCTTGACGTCGTAGTCGCTGCAGGCAGCGGCCAGTCTTTCCTGTGCCTGATAGAGCGACCAGCTGGACCGTAAATAGCCGCCGTCCTTGTTGGAGTCGCTGTAACCGATCATGATCTCCTGGCAGTTGTCCCTCTGCGCCAGGTGTTTGCGGTAGATCGGGGATTCGAAGAGAGCGCTCATAACTTCGGGCGCGCGGACAAGATCGTCAATCGTTTCGAAAAGGGGCGCAATGTCGATCTTACCGAATAGGCCAGCGTCCTTGGCCAGTAGCAGGGCCTCCAGTATGTGGCTGACGGAAGTGGTCATGCTGATGATGTATGCGCCGATTGCCTGAGGCGCGATGCGCTCATGGGCCTGACGAATGAGCCGGAAAAGGGCGACGGTCTCATTGGTTTCGTTGCCGTACTGCAGGCGGGCGGTCAGGGGCCGCGGGCTTTCGATTTCTTCTACCAGCAGCCGCGTCCGTTCCTCTTCCGGCAACTGACGGTAGTCAAAACCTGGATCCTGCGGCCTGTAGTAGCGATGCAACAGTTCTGCGACCGCGTCCCGGTGACGGTCCGAGTGCTGGCGAATATCCATGGACGCAAGATGGAATCCGAAGATACGTGCCTGCTGGACAAGCCGGGCGAAGCGTCCTTCGGCCAGCCGGTTGCCTCTGTTCTGTCGAAGGCTTCGCTGGATCAGCTCCAGGTCGGCAATGAATTCACCGGCGTTGGGGTAGGCCCAGGGATCCGGACGCTGTGCTTGCCAGGCTTCCCTGTTCTGTGCCAGTGTGGCGCCTAGCCTCCTATAGATCAGGATCATTTTCTGGCGGTAGGGTTCCAGAGAAAAGCGGTCCAGGCGCGCTTTGTCGTTCGGCGGCGCGCGTTCCAGGTCCCCGGCCAGGCTGTCGAGAAACTCCTGTGAAAAGGCGCCCCGCGAGTTGGCCACGCTCAAGTGCCCGTACATACCGACAACAGTGCGGCGGTAGAGTTCCAGCGCCTGCTCCTTCTGCTGGCGCAGGGCGTTTTCCGTGACATCCTGAGTTACAAAAGGATTGCCGTCGCGGTCCCCTCCGATCCAGGAGCCATAACGCAGGAAGGTCGGCAGACCGTCTGAGACATCTGTGGCGCCATCGCTGACTGCGCTGTCCGGGTATTCCCTCGCGAGCGCCCGCTCCAACTCGCCATAGACGTCCGGCAACAGGTCAAACAAGGTAGTTTCGAAAAAATAAAGTCCCTCGCGGACCTCATCCAAAACATCCGGCCTCCGGTCCCGATTTACGTCGCTCTGCCACAGTGAGACAACGATCTCGCGGATCTGATTCCAGTGATCCCTTTTTTCGCTTGGCAGGAGCACGTGGGCGTCCAGTTCGCGCAACAGCCGGGTCAAGTCGAGCAGCTTCAGGAGGATGGTCCTGCGTTTGGCCTCGGTAGGGTGAGCAGTAAAGACGGGCTTGATTAGCATCTCATCGAGCAGACGCCTTACTTCAGAGGCTTGTGTTCCGCCCTTGCGCAGCCTCATGACGGCGGCCCCTATGGTCTCGGGCATGTGCCGGTCGTTTTCTTCCGCCTGTGCCGTGCGCAGTCGAATGACGCGAACACGCTGCTGCTCTTCGGCCAGGTTTACGAGTTGGAAGTAGGTAGTGAAGGCTTTCAGCACACCGAGCGTGCTGTCGAAGTCGTCGACCAGGTCGGAGGTCAGCCGCTCGATCTGCGGGCCGGCGTTTGAGTCGCCTTGGCGCTGGGCGCGGGTCAGAGCCCGCAACTCTTCGACCAGATCTAAGATCGCCTGTCCTTCCTGCTCGACGATCGTTTCGCCGAGCAGGTTGCCAAGCTGGCGGACGGTCCATCGCAACTGGCGGTCTGCATCTGTGGGGGCCGAATCGCTGACTCTCTCGAGTTCGTCTTCTGTCTTGACTTCGCTCTGGCTGAGCTTGGTAGCCATACAAGAATATCTACAGTTTTCCGTTCAACACTGCCCGTTGCAGGCGCCCCTATTTTGGACGTCTCTAAGTGTAGTGGGAGCGGGACGGGCGAGAGTTCGTCACCACGTCACCTTATCGATCCCTCTGCTAGGCGTCCCGAATCTCTTTCACAACGAGATCTCCGAGGACCTCGGTTCCCGCTGTCTCGGTACCAGGCTGGGCGATGTCTGGTGTCCTTACACCGAGAGCCAGGATGGCATCTACCGCGGCCTCCACAACCGCGGCTTCCTTCTCCAGACCGAGACTATGCCGGAGCAGCATCGCACTGCTCAGAATCGCGGCCAGGGGGTTGGAAATGCCCTGTCCGGCGATATCCGGCGCACTCCCGTGAATCGGCTCGTAGAGGCCGAGGGGCAGGTTGTGCCGGTTTCTGCCCTCTCCCAGGCTGGCAGAGGGAAGCATGCCCATGGACCCTGCCAGCATAGAGGCCTCATCGGTGAGGATGTCGCCGAACAGGTTTCCGGCGACGATCACGTCGAAGTCCGCCGGTCGGCGAATCAGATGCATGGCCATGGCATCGACCAATATGTGTTCGACCTCCAGTTCCGGATAGTCGGCCAGTGCCTCGGTGGCCACGCTGCGCCAGAGGCGAGAGGATGCGAGAACATTGAACTTGTCAACGCTCGCGAGACGGCGTTTGCGCTCCATAGCAGAATCCGCGGCTAGTCGAACGACTCGATCGATTTCCGGCCGAGTGTAGAGCATTGTGTCGAAGGCTTCGAAATTGTCGTCCGCCTCTTTGCGATCGCCAAAATAGATCCCTCCGGTCAATTCCCGTACCACAAGAAGATCGACACCTTCCAGCGTCTCTTCCTTGATGGTACTGGCGGAGAGCAATTCAGGCTGAAGCTTCACGGGACGCAGGTTGGCGAACAGGTCCAGGCTTTTGCGAAGGGCGAGCACACCCTGTTCCGGCCTGTCGGGCAGGCTGGGGTCGTCCCACTTCGGCCCGCCTACCGCACCCAACAGGACAGCCTCCGCCGCGGACGCGGCTTCGACGGTTTCATCGGGCAAACTTGTCCCCAGTTCGTCGATCGACCGTCCCCCTATCTGTTGGTGGTCGAAGACAAAGTCGTGGCCGAAGCGGCCGGCCACCGCCGCCAGGACCTTTTTGGCTTCCGCCGTGACTTCCGGACCAATGCCGTCACCATCCAAAATTACAATTGTTGCATCCATTCGTCTCTTTTCCTTCTTCGGTACCGTCCCGGACTCAAGCTGGTCTACGCTCTGAAGTCAGGGAGATGATGTAGCTTGCTTAACGCAAGAAAAAATATGTACACAACTTTGCTCGGGGGGACTTACTCCTGACTCTACCTCCCATTTCTGACCTACTAAACCACGTGGAGACCAGTTGGTCCGCAATTCGCTAACAGGGTCCCAATGCTACTCTTGGTAGTCGAAGTTCTCCTCTTGCATCAGGGGGCGTCTACCGCCAAGCACCGCCAGCTCGAAAACCTTGAAATAACAGTCAACATCGTCGAAGCCGATCTCTCGCAGCCAGTCGCATTGCGTCTCCACCGGAGCCAAAATATTAGCCTTTTTGTCTTCCCTGCCGTGATATGCGGCCGCCACCTGGTCGCGTGTATGGCCGTCGCCTTCCGTCAGCTGGCTCGCCCACATTGTGTCGATGAAATAGTCGTCATAAATCGCCTCAATTCGGGGCGTCGCCGAGGAGACGTGCTCGATGTTTACGAAGACGCCGCCGGGCATCAACAGGTCAAAAATGTCTATATAGATTTGGTGCTTGACTGAATCGGGTTGGTGGTGAATCGAAAAGCCGGAAACAACCGCGTCAAACGGCGCGTGGGCGGAGATAATATCGAACCACGAGGGGTCCGTGTAATCTGCTGACGAGACATGCAGCGACTTGCTATACGCCTCCAGGTTGTTCAGAGCGGCCTGGAGCATAGACGTTGAGAAATCGACCAGTGTCCCCTTGGCGCGAGGGTACTTCTCCAGGATCGTTGCCGCAAGAATTCCGTCGCCGCAACCCAAGTCCAGGAAATTGTGTACAAGGCGCTCGCCCTGGGCCTGGTCCTCTTCCGGCCCGGCGATAACACGCATCATAACGTCTAACTGGATCTGTGCCAGGGGAATGCCCTTGCGAACTCTGCGAAGGTAACTGTCAACAAGCGAGGGGTCTTTCCACACTACACTCTTATCGTCCGCTGGAGGCGCGCCCGTTGTCATCCGCTTCATCCCTTTTCCGTGTACCAGCGCTTAATCTGTCGCTGCCTGTTCACTTACTCTCAGCATGGGCAACGTGAGAACAAGAACTGTCAGAGTGACGCCGCGGCCTCAAAGGCGCTGATCTCCTCCTCCTTGTCCAGCAGATAGCCGAGGTCATCCAGGCCGCGCAGAAGGCACTGTTTGCGAAAAGGATCGATGTCAAATGACCAGGGACCTTCCGAACCTCCCGTTGTACCGCTGTCAAAGTCCGGCAGCGTCACGGTCTGGCTTGGAAGGTCGATGCATATGCTGGTATGCGGTACTTCCTCGACCAGATCGAGCAGCCGGCCGACAGTCTCTTCGGGCAACCTGACTGGCAGGAGTCCGTTTTTCAGGCTGTTGTTGTAGAAGATATCGGCGAACGCAGGCGAGATTACGGCCCGGAAACCGTACTGGGTAAGCGCCCATACCGCATGTTCACGGCTGGATCCGATACCGAAGTTGCGGCCGGCCACGAGTATCTCGGAGCCCTGGTATTGGGGCTGGTTGAGTACGAAGTCGGGATTCGGACTGCCATCGCGCGCGTACCGCCACCACGAAAACAGCCCGTCGCCCATGCCCTCCTGGGTGACGGCGGTAAGGTATCGGGCGGGTATGATCTGGTCCGTGTCGACGTTTTCGGTGCGCAGCGGCAGTGCGGTTGATGTCAGGGTGGTGAAGGGTTGCATCAGAGGATCTCCCGCACATCGGTGACGCGACCGTTGACTGCGGCTGCCGCGGCCATAATCGGGCTCATCAACAGCGAACGGCTTCCCGGACCCTGTCTACCCATGAAGTTGCGGTTGCTTGTGCTGGCGACGTATTTGCCCTCGCCGGCCTTGTCGTCGTTCATGGCCAGGCACATGCTGCAGCCGGCGCCTCGCCATTCGAATCCAGCTTCACTAAAGATGCGGTCCAGCCCTTCTGCTTCGGCCTGCGCTTTAACCGCCTTGGATCCGGGTACGACCAGCGCTTCCACATGGTTGGGCACTTGGCGGCCCTTTGCAATCGCGGCGGCGGCGCGCAGGTCTTCAATGCGGCTGTTGGTGCAGGAGCCGATGAAGACGATATCGACGTGCTGGCCTTCGATGGGCTGTCCTTCGGTCAGGCCCATATAGTCGAGCGCGTTCTGGAGGCTGCGTCTTTCGGCGGGATCATCCAGGTCGCTCGCCTTGGGTACATGTTTCGTGACGGGTACGCCCTGGCCGGGGTTGGTTCCATAGGTCACCATAGGCTCTAGCGCGGACGCGTCCAGTGTCAACTCGCGGTCGAAAACAGCGTCTTCGTCAGTCTTCAACGTGCGCCAGTGGGCAACGGCCCTGTCCCAGGCATCGGCCTTGGGGGCGTAGGTGCGCCCTTTGATGTAATCGAATGTGGTCTCGTCGGGGGCGATCAGGCCGGCACGCGCGCCGCCTTCGATGCTCATATTGCAAATGGTCATGCGACTGGCCATGTCGAGGGCGCGGATCGCCTCGCCGCGGTATTCGAAGACGTAGCCAACACCCCCGCCGGCGCCGTTCTTGGCGATAATGGCAAGAATGATGTCTTTGGCCGTCACCCCGGTTCCAAGCGCGCCCTCAACGTTGATGGCGAAGGTCTTCGCCTGCTTCTGCATAAGGCACTGGGTCGCCAGTACGTGGCCGACCTCGCTGGTACCAATGCCGAAGGCGAGCGCGCCGAATGCGCCATGCGTGCTGGTGTGGCTGTCACCGCAGACAATCGTCATGCCCGGCTGCGTGACGCCCAACTCGGGCCCGATAACGTGAACGATGCCCTGGACGTCACCTTCGATATCGAATAGCGGGACATCGAAGTCGGCACAGTTCTCGCGGAGAGTGCGGACCTGCGTGGCCGCATCGTCCGGCCAGTCGATCTCCACGGCCCCGATACGGGTCGGGATTGCATGGTCCATGGTGGCAAAAGTCTTGTCCGGTCGCCGCACTGGCAGCCCCCGTTCGCGAAGAGTGGCAAACGCTTGCGGAGAAGTGACCTCGTGCACCAGGTGGGCATCGATGTAGAGCACGGCAGGCGCGCCTTCATCTTCAGCAATTACGTGGGCATCCCAGATTTTTTCGAACAGCGTCTTTCCCATTCTACTTTTCCTAGCCTCAATTGACTTGCAATTACAGGGTCAGCCTGCTTACGGAAGGCTCGTCTCGCCCATCAGGTAGCGGTCGCACTCTCGCGCCGCGCCGCGACCTTCGTTGATCGCCCATACAACCAGGCTCTGCCCGCGGCGCATGTCGCCGGCGGCGAAAACGCCGGGCACGTTGGTGGCGAAGTTGCCGTACTCGGCCTGGGCATTGGAGCGGGCATCTCTCTCGACGCCCAGCTGGTCCAGCACCGGGTTCTCTGGCCCCCGAAAGCCCATCGCCAGAAACACCAACTGGGCCGGCCAAACTTTCTCTGTGCCAGGCACCTCGCGCAACTGGGGTCGTTGGCCGTTCACGCTCGGTAGCCACTCGATCATGACCGTATGCAACTCCTTCAATCGGCCACTTTCGTCTCCAACAAATCTCTTTGTACTGATCAGGAAAGTGCGTGGGTCATCGCCAAATCGCGCCGCCGCCTCGGCGTGACCGTAGTCGACCCGAAAGATGTTCGGCCATTCAGGCCATGGATTGCCTGCGGCCCGTTCCGGCGGCGGCTTGGGCATGATTTCGAACATGTTGACGCTGTTGCAGCCGTGGCGCATCGCTGTCCCTAGACAGTCGTTGCCAGTGTCACCGCCACCAATTACGATAACGTCTTTGCCCTCGGCAGAAATGTAGGGATAATCGAAACCCTCACCGGGAACTTCGCCATACTTGCCATCCAGGAGATGCTTGGTATTGCCGTGCAGGAACTCCATCGCAAAGTGGACGCCTTCCAACTCTCTGCCCTCAATGGGCAGGTTATTTGGATTGGTCGCGCCGCCGCAGAGCACGATTGCATCGTTTTCTTCAAGCAGACTGTCGGCAGGTATGTCTTTTCCGATTTCGCAGTTTGTAATGAAGGCTACCCCTTCGGCCCGCATCAGATCGACGCGTTGCTCAACGCGTTCCTTCTCCAGCTTCATGTTGGGGATGCCGTACATCAGCAGCCCGCCGATGCGATCGGCGCGTTCGTAGACGGTAACGGTGTGGCCTGCAGCGTTAAGCTGGTCGGCGCAGGCCAGACCGGCCGGCCCCGATCCGACGACCGCGACTTTCTTGCCGGTGCGTACTGCGGGCGGCTGGGCTACGACCCAGCCCTCTTCAAACCCCTTGTCGATGATCGCGCACTCGATGCTCTTGATCGTTACCGGCGGCTCAATTATGCCCAAAGTGCAGGAGCCTTCGCACGGTGCCGGGCAGACGCGGCCTGTGAACTCAGGGAAATTATTAGTGGCGTGCAGCCTGTCCAGCGCTTCGCGCCAGCGGTTCTGATAGACCAGGTCATTCCACTCAGGGATAAGATTGTTGACGGGGCAGCCGCCCTCCGGCATGGTACCGGTATGGCAGAAGGGAATGCCGCAATCCATGCACCTGGCGCCCTGCTCCTGAAGGTCCTCTGTCGTCAAGTGGAGATGAAACTCATCCCAATCTTGAATTCGTTCAAGAGGCGCACGTTCAGGGAAGGGCTGCCGGTCGAATTCAAGAAAGCCGGTTGGTTTACCCATTCGAAGTCTCCTGACTGCGTATTGCGTGGAAAGGGTTAACGCGCAATACCGGGTCGATGTACTCTGTTTCGCATTTCTCAGTTACCGCTTACACGTGCTGCCAGGTCCTGGCTGTTTCGTTCGAATGCAGCCATCAATGCCTCCGCTCCCTTGAGGCCTGCGGCTTCTACTTCGGCAAGACATTGCAGCATCCGTTTGTAGTCTCTGGGCAACACCTTGACGAATTTGGGCAGGTAGGTCTCCCAATCCGACAGGACCCGTCCGGCAACCTCCGAATTCGTGTAGGCGTAATGGCGCTGGATCATCTCCCGCACTTCGGCGATTTCTTCCGGGTCTTCGAGAGGCCCTATTTCGACCATTTCCAGGTTTACACGTTTGTCGAAGTTGACGCCGTCCACCGGTTTTTCGTCCAGGACGTAGGCAATACCGCCTGACATGCCGGCGGCAAAGTTTCGTCCCGTGCGACCCAGAACGACCACACGGCCGCCGGTCATGTATTCGCAACCATGGTCGCCTACGCCTTCGATGACTGCGTGCATGCCGGAGTTTCGGACACAGAAGCGCTCACCGGCCATGCCGCGAACGTAAGCTTCGCCGCTGGTCGCTCCGTAGAAGGCGACATTGCCAATGATGATGTTTTCCTCCGCCTTGAATGTTGATCCGTAAGGCGGGTAGGCGATGATCTTGCCGCCGGAAAGCCCTTTGCCGAAGTAGTCGTTGCCGTCGCCCTCAAGTTCAAGCGTCATGCCCTTGGGAATGAAGGCTCCGAAACTCTGGCCGGCAGCGCCGCTGAAATGCAGTTGAATTGTATCTTCGGGCAGCCCGGCCGGTCCGAAACGGCGGGTAATCTCACTGCCAGTGATTGTGCCGACAACCCGGTTCGTATTCTGGATGGGCAGCGACTCCTTGACCCGCTTCAGCGAGGCCCCGGATCCACTGCCGCCCTTGGCCTCGTGTGCCAGCTTCACATCTTCCACGCTGTTTTCGAGCGCAGGCATGCAGAGTTCAAGCAGGGTCGTATTGTCCAGCGCCTTGTCGAGGCCATGATCCTGGTCTATCTGGCAGTAGCGGCCCCAGTCTTCAGGCACGTCCGGTCGATGCAGGATCGCGGTCAGGTCGATGCCCTGTGCCTTCCAGTGTCCGATTGATTGAGGCGCCTGCAGACGGTCAGTGCGTCCGATCATTTCGTTGACGGTACGGAAACCCAGTCTTGCCATGTACTCCCGCAACTCCTGGGCGATGAAGTACATGAAGTTGACGACGTGCTGCGGATCGCCGGTGTACATCTTTCTCAATTCGGGGTTCTGCGTGGCTACGCCTACTGGGCAAGTGTCCAGGTGGCAGACTCGCATCATGATGCAGCCCAAAGCGACCAGAGGGCTCGTGGCGAAACCGTACTCCTCGGCGCCCAACAGCGCCGCAATCGCGAGGTCGCGGCCTGTCTTCAGCTGGCCGTCAGTCTCAACGACGACACGGCTGCGCAGATTGTTTATGAGGAGCGTCTGGTGGGTCTCGGCCACGCCCAACTCCCAGGGCAGGCCGGCATGCTTGATGCTGGTCTGCGGAGATGCCCCGGTTCCACCGTCATGGCCGCTGATCAGGATGACGTCGGCATGACCCTTAGCGACGCCGGCGGCGACGGTGCCCACACCCACTTCTGACACCAACTTGACATTGATGCGGGCGTGATGGTTGGAGTTCTTGAGGTCGTAGATCAACTCGGCCAGGTCTTCAATCGAATAAATGTCATGGTGCGGCGGAGGCGAGATCAGGCCGACGCCGGGCGTTGAGTGCCGCACTTCGGCGATCCAG
The DNA here is from genome assembly GCA_965208965.1 of Caldilineaceae bacterium. Taxonomy (GTDB): domain Bacteria; phylum Chloroflexota; class Anaerolineae; order Caldilineales; family Caldilineaceae; genus Bin5. Next base: position 4,634,556 of record OZ242384.1, on the reverse strand, counting down.
GGATAGACCTTCTTGCCGGGCAGCTGGCCTCCTTCGCCGGGCTTGGCTCCTTGCGCCATCTTGATCTGCAGCTCCCTTGCATTGACAAGGTAGTTGCTGGTGACGCCGAAACGGGCAGAGGCCACCTGCTTGATAGCGCTGTTTTTCGAATCGCCGTTCGGTTCAAGGATGTAACGGGCCGGATCTTCACCACCTTCGCCCGTGTTGCTCCGCCCTCCGATGCGGTTCATCGCGATCGCCAGGGTCTCATGCGCCTCTTTGCTGATCGATCCGTAGGACATGGCCCCCGTCTTGAAGCGTTTGCAGATCGACTCTACCGGTTCCACTTCCTCGATTGGAATGCTCCGGGACCCCTCAAAGTCGAACTCCAAAAGGCCCCGCAAGTTGCACCACTCCTTATTCATTTGGTCGATGTCCTTCGTATAGGCCTTGAAGGACTCGTAGTCGTTGGTGCGGGTCGCCTTTTGCAGCAGGTGCACGGTGCGGGGGTTGAAAAGGTGCAGCTCCCCATCTTTGCGCCACTGGTAGTCACCGCCGGGCGAAAGCAGCTGGCCACCATGTCCATTGCCGTTTGCGGCAGACTCCTCCGGCTTCATCTCGACCAGTCCGTGGCCGTTGGACTCGGACTGCGCGTAGAGTCGAACCGGATAGGCCCGGTCGTGCCGAACCTTGATTTCGCTGAAAATCTCTCTAAGACCGATTCCCTCCACGCGGCTGGATGTCCAGGTAAAGTACTTGTCCACCAATCTTTGGCTCAAGCCAAGCGCTTCGAAAATTTGGGCTCCGCAATAGCTCTGGATTGTCGAGATGCCCATCTTGGACAATACCTTGACGACACCCTTCATGGCGGCCTTGACGTAGTTGTAGGTCGCGGTTTCGTGGTCTATATTGACGAGGAGCCGGTCCTTAATCATCTGGTCCAGAGTCTCCAGCGCCAGGTAGGGATTGACGGCGGTCGCGCCGAAGCTGATCAAAAGCGCGAGGTGATGGACTTCACGAGGTTCGCCCGATTCGACGATCAGCGCAGTTCGCGTTCGCGTCTCGTTGCGGATGAGATGGTGATGCAGCCCGGAAGTCGCCAACAGGGCGGGGATGGGCGCGACGCCGGGGCCGACACCCCGGTCGGAAAGAATAAGGATATTGAACCCTGCCTCGATGGCGTCGGTTGCGGCCTGAAACAGGTCTTCGAGCGCCTGATCCAGCCCTTCACGTCCACCGTTTACATCGAATAGAATCGGAAGCGTCTTCGCCCGGAACCCCTCAGCGCCGCTGCTCTCAATGTGCCGGATCTTTGCCAGCTCCAGGTTGTTGATAATTGGCTGGCTAAGCTTGAGCTGGCGGCAGTTTTCCGGCTTTGTCTCAAGCAGGTTCAACTCCGTGCCCATCATCACTTCGGTAGCGGTGATCAGTTCCTCGCGGATAGCGTCGATGGGCGGGTTGGTCACCTGGGCAAAGAGTTGCTTAAAATAGTTGTAGAGCAGCTGCGAGTGGTTGGACAGGGCTGCGGCCGGCGTGTCGTTGCCCATAGCGCCCAGCGCTTCAACGCCGTCTGTCGCCATCGGCGCCAAAAGTATGCGCAACTGTTCAAACGTGTACCCGAATATCTGCTGCCGTTCGAGCATTGTGCCGTGGTCAACACCTGGCACTTCGGCCTCCGGCTCAGGAATCTCGTCCAGGCTCACCAAATGCTCGTCGAGCCATTCGCGATACGGGTGCGCCGAAGCCATCGTCTCCTTCAACTCCTCGTCGGAGATGATGCGGCCCTGGGACGTATCTACCAGGAACATGCGGCCCGGTTCCAGACGCGCCTTCTTGAGGATGCGGTCCGGCTCCATCGGCAGCACGCCGACCTCCGACGCCATCACTACCATGTCGTCTTTAGTGACGCAATAGCGCGAGGGGCGCAGTCCGTTGCGGTCCAACACCGCGCCCACAATTGAACCGTCGGTAAAGACCATCGAAGCGGGCCCGTCCCACGGCTCCATCATGGTGCTGTGGTACTCGTAGAACGCCTTCTTGGCGTCGCTCATCGTTTCATGCTGCGACCACGGCTCCGGGATCATCATCATCATGGCGTGCGGCAATGAACGCCCGGACAGATACAGGAACTCGAGTGTCTCGTCGAATTTGGCCGAATCACTGCCGTCGTCGTGGATGATTGGGAGAATCTTCTTGATGTCGTTCCCGAACAGTTCACTCTCGAAATGGGACTGTCTGGCGTACATCCAGTTCTCGTTGCCGCGCAACGTGTTGATCTCACCGTTGTGGATCATGTACCGATAGGGATGAGCGCGCTCCCAACTGGGGAACGTATTTGTGCTAAAGCGGGAGTGAATAACGACCAGCGCCGATTCCATGTCCCTGTCCAATAGATCGGGGTAGAAACCCCTGACCTGCGGCGCCATCAACATGCCCTTATAGACAATGGTGCGCGAAGAGAGGCTGGCAACGTAGAAGGCGTCTCCTTCACGCAGCTGGGAGTAGCGGATCCGGTTTTCAGCCTGCTTCCGGATCACATACAGTTTGCGCTCAAATGAAAGATCGTCGTTTCCTGTCAAGCGTTCAGGGTTACGACCGATGAAGATCTGGCGCACCACAGGTTCGCCTAAGAGGGCGGTGTGGCCAATTTCAGTATTCTGAGTAGGAACGGTACGCCATCCGAGAACGGTCTGACCTTCGGAGCGGACTATCTTTTCAAAAAGCTGCTCGCACAGGAAACGGTAGTCCCCTCTGGGAGGCAGGAAAATCATCCCAACCGCGTAGTCGCCCTCGGGAGGCAAATCGATTCCCTCCTCTTCGGCCACCCTGCGCATGAACTTATCCGGCATTTGCATGAGCACGCCGGCCCCGTCGCCGGTATTCGGCTCGCATCCGCACGCGCCCCGATGCGCGAGGTTGAGGAGCACTTCCAGGCCTTGAGAGACGATGGCGTTAGACTTTTCGCCCTTAATGTTGACAACAAAGCCAACACCGCAGGCATCGTGCTCATAACGCGGGTCATACAGGCCTTGCTTGGCCGGCAGACCGGTTCGTGGATGGAGTGTGGGCTGGTGACAACAGGAAGGAGTAAGTTGCTTTTCCGTCATAACGACATCTCCTCAAGTAGGTCTTCCCTTTCGCGAGGCACCTTCAGAGTAGTTGGTTAGGGGGTAACTACTCTGCATCTGAGCGACTTCAGCCCGCTCCGTATGCGAAGGAAGCACGTGTGCAAAGACCGGATGACGTCGTTGTCTAATCGCGAAAACCTTGCAAACAGATGAATACCTGGCGGCATAAATCCGCCATGATTGCGTATAATTTACACGAAAATTGGCGTTTCGTCAACTTTCCGGCCCTGCAGTGGACAACCGGTAGCCATTGCCATAAATGATTACTTCCACGCCGCCGTCCACGACCAGAGGGTGGCTGAACTTCACGCCAAGTACGCCGTCATAGCCTTTGGCTGAGGCCTTTTCGTCAAGGTCGGATAGTCCTTGTTCGATTGCCCTTTCAATTAGAGATTCGTAGTTGGACATACGTCCGCCGACTAGGTTCCTTATGTTCTCTCGTACATCTTTGAAAATGTTTGTGGCATAAACTACGACTACGACTAGGAGTTCGCCAACTTCAATTTCGGGGCTATGAGGCTGATCAAGGGCTATCAATGTCATGGGCTTCCGTCCTGTGTGTTGCTCTCACTCTCTTTTGGGGCGGGATCACTGCTGATACCGGTACGCGATTCGGGAAGAACGACAGTCACACTTACATCCTGCCGCAGGCGACGAGAGAATACCATTCTCCAAAGAATCGACAGCGTGACCAGACCTACAATTGCAAGAATTGCTACTCTCAAGACAGCCCCTTCATAGTGCCAGAAAAGAGCCCAAGGCAGTTCACCCGACACAGCAGGCCGGACTTGTGACAGCATGTCACGGACTTGATCAATGATTGGCCTTTCTTGAGAATTCTTAGCAATGTAGTTCAGCGCCTGAGTGAAGTCTTGACTATCCAACAATGTCTTCTGAAGCAACTCTTTTCGCAGTTCAGTTATCAGTTCAGGCTGGCGCAAGAGCCGGTCAATCAAAATGTTTCTCCGCTGTACATCCAGATTGGTCAAGTAGGCATTGACGAGCCATGTCAAGTCCTCAGTCGCATACTCGTCCACCAAATGTTGGGTATGAACTGTTGTCAAGCCCAATAGTGCATCCCGTGCTCTACTATCTAGAAGCATCAATTTCTGTATGAGTTCTTTGGCTCCCAGTGCGAGGACCCTTTGCAACTTTGCCCTATCCGTGAAGTCTTTGGGCGAAGCAGCGAGGTACAATTCAGTCTCGACTACTTGCTCGATGAGCTCTTCTGCAAATTCCCCCCAAGATATAAGTTGTGATGATTTTCCAGTGACGCGGAGTATCTCGAGAGCTTTTTCTGGAAGACTTTGGATGAATTCGAATCTCCCTGATTGGATCAACATTTTCAGCTGTTCGGGCTCTTTTTCTTCTACCAAATGGACTAGTTCGGCCAACTTCGCGACCTGATCTACCTCCGTTCGGTCTAGAATTGACTTAAATCGCGGAAGTTCCTTGGCAAGGTCCAAAACGCGACTAAACTTTTCGCGAAAGTCTTGCCACTTGCGAAAAGTACTGTTCGCGATGTCTCGTGCCAGCAGCGGAGATTCTATTCGCAACTCTTCGCTCACCTCTTCTGCGATCCATTCTTTCATCTCGGCTTTTGCTTCCTCACTTTGAAGCGAGTCCCGGATGAACGGCAGTGCACCATCCCTGGAGCCCACCAAGTCAGTGACTATGAGGACTCCTCCTATGATCCAGCCTACAATTGGAATGACGCCGGTGAGTGTTCTTGTCAGGATTCGCGCCGCGATCCTGGTTACAAGGTTTCTTGAGAGTGTAGTTGCAAGTTTCTTCGCTATTCCAACTCCTATGCGCGTTCCGACTATGACCGCGATTCCACCTGCTAATTCTGTGTGAGTCCTGAAGACGTCAATAAAGCTTGTGTCCGTATCCGTACGGCTTATCGCAATTTCAAGGTCGTCCTGAATCTGTTTGTCCAATACCTGGACCATAGTATTCGAAAACCGGTCGCCTATGAACTCCTGTACGCACACAAGTGCGGATGAAGCAGACTCTGCGGTCACCAACCTCAATTCGTCGGCAATTTCGTTTGCAATGATTTCAGACAAGTCGTCGAAGTCTGACTTGAGTGAGTCCGAGCCAAACGCTTCCTCTGCGATTCTGACCGCGAGTTCTTCCGCGGCCGACGGTGACCAAGCAGACCAGATTCTTTCCCAAAATGGCGTATCTTCTCGGATCAATTCGACGGCACGATCCACCTCAATATCTACCTTCGCGTCCATACCAAGATCTTGCCACTTCCGTTCTACGATTTTGGTGACAATGATGTCACTTCGACCCTTGGCGAACACTGCCTGAGCGATGCCATTGAGTTCATCCCGTAAGCTGGCTTCGTCGACTTGGGCACACTCCTCAAAAGTGTATGAGGCAGGAAGGGTCTCTTGAGACTTCGCAGTCTGGGCAGGTAAGAGAGAGACAGCTACTAGCAAAATAAGGCCAGGGACTATCGTATACCTTCTCCACTTTGCGTTAGACATCCAGTACATGAACTACCTCAATTGTGATTGCAATGGACCGACGCAATTTACTCTGGACGGCGACGTCGAAGGAGCCACCAGCCTGAAAAAATTAGTGCCAAAAAGACTGCCAACCCGGATAACAGAACTAACGATGCCACCAGATAGTAGTATTGATAAAGGGACCAAGACAAGCCTCCTGAAATAGCACTAGCGGCTGCCATAAACATTGAGATGGAGGGCAAATACGAGCGATGCTTTCCTGCTATTGACGACACGAAGGCCAGATCATGCTCAAAAATGGGGCTATCCATCAAAGGCGTCTTTACCTCTTCTATGGCCAGTTCAGACTCTAGATGTGGGGTCTGTATGATGTGCTTTGCGATTTGCATGGTCTCGTCATCGGAGAACCCCGACTTTATTCCTGTAAGCCACACAATCTGCTTACTTTCCAGATTAGTCAGAAGGAAAGACCTGTCATCAGGATTCAGTTGAAGTATCCATTCAAGGACCACCACGTCACTTAAGCTGAGCGCTCTATCAAGTTCCTTTCGATTCCTAAAGTGGTCAGGCTCCGCGAGCCTGTACAGTTCCCTTTCGGCAACCTGACCAATGTCTTCTTCCGCTAACTCGGCCCACGCCAATACTGAATCTGGACTCTTGGTCCAAAATAAGATTTCGAATGAAGATTGATGGAGAGCAAGGATGCGTTCAAACTTGTCGGTTTCGACGAAAAGGGCCAACTCTGCCGGTGCTAGGGATCCTTCCGCGACGGCAACCAGATTCGTAAGCTTTCCCATATGTCCCACAGGAGTATCCCTGAGGAGCTGTCTAAAGCGAGGCGAGATTAGCGCAAGACTTAGCGTACGTCGAAGACTTAATTTGAATTCCTCCGAATTCTCCAGAAGAGTGATGAGTATTGGTGCCCGAACAACGTGGAAAACAAAGAGTTGCTGTTCAGCGCCGGGCAGTTCCGGCAAAAATTTAGCCAGCCAGGAGAGTTCATCTTTCGTGAGGTCAGAAAGTAGGGCGGTCCTGGCCTCCTCTGGGGGAAGTTCCAAGAGTTGCTTTCGTTCCTCCCGGTCTAGTTTCATCAGGCTTTGTATTGCTACAGGGTTCTCAATATCAAGCACCTTGTCCAGTTCTTCTTTGCCATGGAACTCAAATGGAGAAGAGACCAAGTACAGTCCTTTATCGACGACACGGTCAATGGACTTTCCAGCCAGTTCTGCCCAATCGAGGACCAGTCTAGGACTTCCAGTTACTCGCAGGATTTCGAAAGTGACTTGAGACTGTTTGAAGATTTCCTCAAATTGACCCGTCTCGATCATTCGGGCAATCTGCCCAGGGCCCATTGTCGCGTCTGCCGCTGACACAAGCTGAGTAAGTTTCTCTACTTCATCCAAGTTTACTCCGTTAAGAATCACCTCAAATTTCGGAATATCAACTGCAAGCACAAGAACACGAGGTAATTTATTCCTAAGGCTTTCATTGTTTTTCAGCAGAGGAATCAACCCTTGGTCCCTTAGCATGAACTCAACTACAGGATCTTTCATGCCCGCAGCCATGTCCGCCAGGTAGAGTGCGATCCAGGTCAAGTCCTCGGTGGACAGAGATGAGACTACGGACCTAACCCGTGATGTCGCCAGTCCCAACAGTACAACCCTTTCGATTCGATGCATCTGCATGAGTTTTCGAATTACTGCGGGATCCTCCAGGGCTAAGACTTTTCTTAACGATTCGCGGCCGCTGAATTCATCGGCAGAAACCACGCGATATAATTCTGTCTTGACGACCCTTTCGATTTCGGGTCCGGCCAGATCAGCCCAGGCTAGAACTATCGAAGGGTCCTTTGTCTCTGTGAGGATTTCAAGAGTGACTTCAGGGAGAGAGAGAAGCTGTTCGAGCTTTCCCGTCTCAACACTAGCAGCCACTTGTTCTGGGCTCATAGAGGAAGTTGCTACCGCCACGAGTTTGGATAGCTTTTCAACGTCATCAACTTTAGTGTCGGTTAGAAGCGCTAGGAACACTGGATCGGACTCGGCAAGCGCGAGTACAAGTGGAAGGTTCGACCGAAATTCTTCAGAAGACTGCAAAGCGGGCAGCACACCAGGTTTCTGTAGGATGTATGTCGCAATCAGGCCCCGATCTTTCTCTTGAGTTTTCGGGAGATATCCTACCAGCCAAGATAGCTCCTTTTCGGAAAAGGCATCTACAACGGCCTTGACTTGAACTGTCGGTAATTCGATCAGAACATCGCGCCCTGCCCGGTCCAACTGCATCAGTTTGCTGATTGATTCGTGGTCCTTAAGTGCAAGGACCCGTGACAGGCTAGCATTGCCGTCAAAGCTTGATGGCGTAGCGACGTTGTATAAGCTTGTCTCGACGACTTGCGTCAGAGCCTGTCCGGCCAATTCGGACCAAGCGATCACCAGGGATGCATCTTTGCTCTCTTGCAGGATCAAAAAGCTCGCTCTTGGAAGAGCCAAGATAGCCTCAAATTGGCTCTCGTCAATCATTGCAGCGAGGCTTTCTGGATCAAGTGCCTCTCTTGCTATTGCCGCTAGATCAGCAAGCTTCTGCAACTGGTGGGCGTTAGTCTCATAAAGAATTGCCTGGATCGATTCATTTGAATCTACGAGGGCTAACAATCCGGGTAACTTTGACTGCAAATCTTTTGAGCCCCTAAGAACTGAAATCAGCTCTTTGTCCCTCTTCGCAAAGTCAACAAGCTTTTCGGCGGCTGGGCCATCCAGGTCAGACAAATATGAGGAGGTCCAGAATAGGTCGTCGTCCATTAGTTCAGTTAAGAGCCACTTTGTTTTCGCTGTTCGCAGTCCCAGCAGGGCGCTCCGACCTGCGTCGGTGAGCTGCATTAACCTACTGATTACTGAAGGATCTTCAAGGGCTACGACTTGCTTCAGCACTTCACGGTCGACAAAGTCGGTGGGTGAAGCGAGTTTATATAACTCCGTCTCAACTACGCTGACGATAGTGTCACCTGAGAAATCGGCCCATTTCAGGACCAAGTCTGGATCTGATCCTTCTCGTAGGATTTCAAATGATGGTTTCGGAAGGGCAAGAATACGCTCGAACTTTCCATTCTCGACAATTCGTATCAGCCAGTCCGCACCAAGAGCTTCTGTTCCCACAGCAACTAGATGACTCAACTTGCTCACTTGGTCGGCAGTAACACCATCCAAGATTTCCCGAAAGTGTTCGTTTTCTTCAGCTAGTCTCAGGACAAGCTCGAATTCCTCTAGAAAATCCTTCCACCTAGTGAAAATACTTATCGTGACGGTTTGGGAGACTTCCGGCAGCGCACTTTCTAGTTCCTGTCGAATTACGGACGCGATTTCTTTGCGGATCGTCGCCTTCACTTCCTGAGCCTTGAAGTCCTCTTTTATTTGGGGTAGAGAACCCTCCCATGCGCTGTATACATCAAGAATGATCAGAGCTCCTCCAATTACCCAACCTGCAACAGGGACGACTGCGGTTGCAGCCTTGCCAACAATGCGGGTGACTACTTTGCCAAGAATGCCCCTGGCTACCTTCTTCGCCAATGAATGCGCAATCTTAGCACCGACAATAGTTCCAATGCCGGCAATCGATAGAACGCGTTCACTTAGTACATCAAAGTCCTGCACCTCCTCTCCTTGCGTCTCAGCAACCTCCGTTAGCCAATCTCGAATGTCTTCCTTTAGCACAAGCGACATAACCTCGGAAAAAGTGGTGCCGATGAATTCCTCTACACAAAGTAATGAAGAGGATGCAGTCCTCACCGTCATAAGATGAATCTCATCTGTCAAGTCCTCCACTATTGCCGAAGCCAACTCATCTACTGCACCACGAAAGGCACGAGAGCCAAAAGCATATGTAGCTACTTTTTCCGCAAATTCCTTTGCCTTGTCTTCGGACCAGCCTGAGAAAACACGTTCTAGAGTCCCCTCTTCCCTTCGAACTTGCTCGACAGCGTCATCAACTGCTTCGTCGACAACTCTGTCCAAACCAAGTTCCAACCAGTTTTCTTCGACGAGCTTGTCGACGTCCACTCCTTCCTTTTCTTCCTCCAACGCAGCATGAGTAATGCGGTTCAACTCACTGAGCAAGAGCTCCTCTTCGGCATTTTCACAATCAGGAAAAGTGTAGACGGGCGTCTCGCTTTGGGCCAAGGCGGGGCGCGACGGGATAACCGCGGATAGTACAACCAAGACTAATGTCGCATTCAATAGACCAAGGCGTTTCCTTTGTTTAAGGAGGCAGAAAAGCACAACGAAATGTCTTAGTAGGCGACTACACATTAGGAATACTCCGACTCTTTGATTTCGAAAATGTTAAATTAAGTTATAGTCTGAAACTGCCCCCGAAAACAAAAAAGGACGGCGATTCGAAATCATACAAATCACCGCCCCCTTGCGTGCGCGTTCTACTATATCCCTACCGTCGCCACCCCCGTATCGTCAGCGGCGATCGCGACCTCTGCATCCTCCTCATCGGCCGCACACAGCTTGTTCAACGCCTGCAAATACGCCTTCGTGCTGGCCACGATAATGTCCGTATCCACCCCGCGCCCACTGAACAGCCGCCGCCGTGGACGACCCTGCGCCGTCCTGCTATGACCGCGGCTCTCCGGCGCCTCGATCCGCACAGTCACATCGCCGTTAGCGTCGATCCCCTCAGTTACCGCCTGCACGAGAAACTCGGTCAATTCGTTCGGCTGTTGAACGACCTTGTCGATACAACTGTAGACGGCATCCACCGGACCCGCGCCAAAGCTGGCCTCGGTGATCTCTTCCTCGGTCTCGTTATTGCGCAGCGTAACCACGGCAGTCGGCGTCATGTTAGTCCCGCACTGCACCTGTATCCCCATCAGTTCCCAAATCTCAACCGGTTGATACAGTTCATCTGCGACCAGCGCCTCGATGTCCGCGTCGGTTACCGTCTTCTTCTTGTCCGCCAGATCCTTGAAACGGGTGAAAACTTCACTCAGGTTTTCCCGGTCCAGGTGATAGCCCATCTCCTGAAGACGGACACCGAGTGCATGGCGGCCCGAATGCTTACCCAGGACCAGGCGGCTTTGGCGCAAACCGATCGTATCTGCGTCCATGATCTCGTAGGTGCGCTTGTTCTTCAGCATCCCGTCCTGGTGGATGCCGGCCTCATGGGCAAAAGCGTTCGTGCCTACGATCGCCTTGTTGGGCTGAATCACCATCCCGGTGTAGCGGCTGACCATGTCGCTGCTGCGGTGGATTTCCTGGCTGCGGATGTTGGTGCGGAGATCGAAGACCGACTGACGCGTGTACAGCGCCATCACCGATTCTTCCAGGCTGGTATTGCCGGCGCGTTCGCCAATACCGTTGATGGTGACCTCAATTTGGCGAGCTCCGTTCTGCACACCGGACAGCGTGTTTGCGGTCGCAAGGCCGAGGTCATTGTGGCAATGAACGCTGAATATTACGTCCTTACCCCCCTCGACATTCTCTCGCAAGTATTCGATCAACTCGCCAAACTCTTCAGGCGTCGTATAGCCTACAGTATCGGGAATGTTCAGAGTTGTCGCCCCCGCCTGAACCGCAACGCTACACACTTTGACGAGAAATTCAGGGTCGCTGCGACCGGCGTCTTCAGGGCTGAACTCGACGTTTTCGCAAAGGCTGCGGGCATATTGCACCATGTCACCTACGGTTTCAAGCACCTCGTTGGGTGACATGCGCAGCTTGTGCTGCATGTGAATGTCGCTGGTGGCGAGAAAGGTATGAATGCGCGGCCGCACAGCCCCCTGGACCGCTTCCCAGGCCTTGTCGATGTCGTCCTTATTGGCCCTGGCCAGGCCGGCGACGATAGGCGGGGCAGTCGCATTGCCTTCTTCATCCAGTCGAGGTGTACGTCCCACCGTTTCGGCTATGCGCTTGACGGCGGCAAGATCGCCTGGCGAGGCTGCCGGGAAACCGGCCTCCATGATGTCGATACCTAATCGCGACAACTGACGGGCGATTTCGAGCTTCTCCTGCTCGTTCAACGTTGCGCCTGGCGACTGCTCCCCGTCGCGCAGCGTCGTGTCGAATACCAGAACTGTGTTGCCGTGGGCAACGTCTTTCGCCCATTGGTCGACATCGGCCAGGCGGAACTGCTCAACGTCGATCGACGAACCGCCTTCGACGGCACCCTCGTCATTTTCCTGCGCATCAACTGTGTTTGTCATGGCAATATGCCTCCGGAGGTGAATCTGTACAAGAGATGACAGTTTCGTCCCTCGCGCAAAGCGGCGGTGGACGGCGTGAACGCGGAGTACAACTCAGCGCTAAGACTAAGATCACTAAGGCCGTCATCCATGTTCATCACCCCCTTTCGACACTAACCTGAGCAGCCCGCGGCGGGCTAAACTTCCTTGGCGTCCAGGAAGGTCATCATCCTGCGCAGCTCTTTGCCCACGTTTTCAAGCTGCTGGCTCTGTTCGTTGCGGCGACGCTCGTAGTAGATCTTGCCGCCGCCGTGATACTCGTCCATCCACTCTTCGGCAAAGGCGCCCGATTGGACATCCGCCAAAATCTTCCGCATCGACTCTTTGGTTTCGTCAGTGATTACGCGCTGGCCGCTCTTGTAATCGCCCCATTCTGCCGTGTCACTAACGCTGTAGCGCATGTAGTTCAGCCCACCCTGGTACATCAGGTCTACGATAAGTTTGAGTTCGTGCAGACACTCGAAATAGGCGATCTCCGGCTGATATCCGGCATCCACAAGGATCTCGAAGCCGGCCTTAATCAGCTCGCTGACGCCTCCGCACAGGACCGTCTGCTCGCCAAACAGGTCCGTCTCGGTCTCCTCGGCAAAGGTCGTCTCCAAAACCCCGGCGCGCGCTGAGCCGATCGCTTTGGCATAGGCGAGCGCGTTGGCAAGCGCATTGCCTGAAGCGTCCTGATGGATGGCGACCAGGGCAGGGACCCCGGAACCTTCGACAAAGACCTCCCGCACCCGGTGTCCTGGGGCCTTCGGCGCCACCATCGACACATCGACTTCATCCGGCGCAACAATGAATCCGTAGCGCACGTTAAATCCGTGAGCGAACATCAAGGTGTTGCCGGGCTCGAGGTTCGGCTGGATCTGCTCTTCATACACTTTGCCCTGGATCGGGTCGGGAATGACGACCATGATGAAATCGGCTTCGCGAGCGGCGTCGGCCACACTCACGACGCGCAAACCGTCGGTTTCGGCCTTGGCCTTGCTGCGGCTGCCTTCGTGCAAACCGATGCGAACGTCCTGCCCGCTGTCCTTCATGTTCAAGGCATGCGCATGGCCCTGGCTGCCGTAGCCGATTACCGCGATCTTCTTGCCTGCCAGCCGCGCCATGTCGGCATCTCTCTCGTAATAAATCGTTGCCACATTCCCCTCCGAGAATCTGAGTTTCCTGTATTTTGAGAGCTTCTCTAGGACTTACTGTTGTCGCGCCTGCTACCGAGACCAGACCATGAGGTGGTCACCGCGCCCGCGCAAGCCACAGTCCTTTTCCATTCAAAAAGAGTCGTCGTCTACTCCTGGTCGCCGTGCCCGCTGCCATTGAGGCTGGCCGCGGCTTTGAATATGGAAGTCGGTTGCTTGTTTCGTTTCGGCCGTTCGTCACCGCGGCTCAGTGCGACGCGGCCCGTGCGCACCATCTCCTCAATGCCGAAGGGGCGCAGCAGCTCGATCAGCGAATCCACCTTGTCTTCGGTCCCAACCGCCTGCACGACGAGATTCTCCGTGTTGACATCCACGATCTGGGCTCTGTAGATTTCGGTGAACTGCATGATCTCCCCACGCGTCGCTGGCGTCGTCCGAACGCGGATCAGAGCCAGCTCGCGCAGAATGGCCAGCCGGTTAGTAATGTCCTCTACCGCGGTGACGTCCACGACTTTGCGCAGCTGCTTGACCACCTGGTCGGCTACTCGCTCGTCACCATCAACCACGAAGGTCATGCGGCTGATGCCCGGCGTCTCGCTGTGGCTGACCTGGAGGCTGTCGATATTGAAGTTGCGCCTGCGCAGCATACCTGACACCCGATTCAGGACGCCGGGTTTGTCACGCATCCAGGCGACAAGAGTATATTGCATTGGTTTCCCCCGTGGCGATTCCATATCCCAATTTCCGTAGGCGTCCACCGGCCAATCTCTTGCAATCTGCCGGCGAACTGCCTGCCAGGCGATTACCAGCTCGGCTGCACGCCGCTGTATCCCTGGACAAAGCCTGGCTTCGGCCGCCGGATCAGTTCATCCACAGCAGCGCCGGGCGCCACCATCGGATAGACATTCACTTCTTCTTTCACCTGGAAATCAACCAGGAACGGCCCATCGGTTGCATGCGCCTGCTCCAGTACCGGCACGACTTCGCTAGGATGGCGAACGACTGCAGCAGGAATGTCATAGGCATCAGCCAGCTTTACATAGTCCGGTGAAAGAATCGGCGTGCCCACATAGCGCTTGTCGTAGAAGATCTGCTGCCACTGGCGTACCATGCCCAGGAATCCGTTGTTGATAATGGCAATTTTGACTGGCAGCTTCTCCTGCTGGATGGTGGCCAGCTCCTGCAAAGTCATCTGGAATCCGCCGTCACCGGCCACGCACCAGACCAGCGCATCCGGATCAGACATTTGGGCGCCAAGCGCGGCCGGCAGTGCATACCCCATCGTGCCAAGCCCGCCGCTGGTCAACAGCATCCCGGCATGTTCGTGAATATAGTACTGGCTCTCCCACATCTGGTGCTGGCCGACGTCGGTGACTACGATTACGCGCTTTTCGGTCCGCTCGGTGGCATGCCACAGCTGCCGGATAACGTAGGGAGGAATCAACTCCTCTACTTCGAACTGGATGATGTCGGCTTCGTCTGTCTCCGAACGCCACTCGTTCAGTTTGTCTACCCACTCCTGGTGGCGCTGTTCCTGCACAAGCGGCAGATAAGCTGGCAACGTGTCGGCCAAGTCCCCCACCACAGCCACGTCGGGCACAATGTTTTTGCCCACTTCCGCCTTGTCCAGTTCAAAGTGAATTATCTTGGCGTCCGCGGCAAAGCGGTCCAACCGCCCTGTGATGCGGTCGTCGAAGCGCATGCCCATTGCGATCAGAACATCGCAGCCCTGAACGGCCCGATTGGCGAACGCCTCACCGTGCATTCCACCCATTCCCAGGCTCAGCGGGTGCGTCTCGGGAATGTTTCCCGTGCCGAGCAGCGTCGTAACCACGGGAATGCCGGCCTTTTCGACCAGCTGCAGTAACTCCTCACTCGTGTTTGAAAGGTGGACGCCGTGACCCGCCAGAATCAGCGGTCGTTCGGACTCGTTGACCAGGTCGGCCGCCGCCTGTACGGCATCGGGACTGTATTCAGGCCACGGCTCGAAACCAGGCAAGTTTATCTCGAAATCGTAGCGGAATGTGCCGGTCTCTATCTGAACATCCTTGCAGATGTCGACCAATACAACACCCGGCCGGCCTTCGCGAGCGATGTAAAATGCCTCTTTCATCACCAGCGGCAACTCCGCAATATCGGTCACCAGATAGTTGTGCTTACAAACAGGCAGCGACACGCCCACAACGTCCGATTCTTGGAACGCGTCCGTGCCCAGCAGGTATGTCGGGACCTGGCCGGTGATCGCGACAACGGGCACACTGTCCATCTGCGCTGTTGCAAGTCCCGTAACAAGGTTTGTCGCACCGGGACCGCTGGTGACAATGCAAACGCCTACGTCTCCAGTGGCGCGAGCGAAGCCGTCTGCCATGTGCGCCGCGCACTGCTCGTGCCGCACGAGGACGTGATGTATGCGTCCGTCCCCCTCATATTCGGCAAGCGCGTCATAGGCGGGCAGAATCGCTCCGCCCGGATGGCCGAAAACGATCTGGACACCCTCGCGCAGGAGGGACTCCCAGATCATCTCAGACCCGGTCATTTCCTGGGGCCCCAGGTCATATCCGCTGTCTTCCGGTACTCTCTTGGCTAGTGCCATCCTTAACCTCCTGCTACCTGGCTCACTCTATGTTGGGATATTCAATCAGACCCACTTGGCCGGGTGTCCGCCATCCTTTACTCGCACTTCATAAGATGCTTGAAAGGCCGCGCTTGTTCCCTGACACGTACTCTCTTACTAAAGAAAAACCCTTCCCGGTTGGGGAAGGGTCTGCACTGACCTGAGCAAGGAGTCCGTACTTCAGGACTCCTGCCTTCGCCAACCATTCAAGGCCGAGAGCCGCTTACAAGAAGGGCTACAAGGCCGAGAAGAATGACCGTAAGGCTGATAAGCAGGTTCAAGACAGAAATGCTACTCATTGCAATTGTGAATCGGCGACGAATTGGGTCGCGAGTCGTTAGCTTCGCCCTATTATATGCAGAATGAGTAGTTGTGCAACTTCTGATTCAGGCAAATTGCAGTGACGCCTGAAACTACCTGTAGCTCTTGCAATGCCGGCGGATGTATTTGGTCACTATGTGCTATAATCTCCTACGAAGAAGCACGGCTAGGGAAAACTACGGAGACGGTATCGAATGGCAGATCGCATTCAAATGCTGGAGCGACTCTCAGTTGTCTTTGACGAAAATCAGGCCCAAGTACTGGCGGAAGTCATCTACGGCTCTTACAACGACCTTGTGCGTCGCGAGGATTTCAGTGAACTCAAAGAAATCGTCCGCGATTTAGGTGAAACGCAGCAGCGGACTGAGCAGCGCGTCGAGGAACTGGCAGAGGCGCAGCAGCGGACTGAGCAGCGCGTCGAACAGTTGGCGGAGGCGCAGCAGCGGACTGAGCAGAGAGTTGATGAGTTGGGAGAAGCGCAAACGCGAACCGAAACTGCTCTCCAGAGTCTGGCCCGGGAAGTGGGCGGCTTGAGCAACCGGCTAGGCGGCGACCTGGAAGACGTGGCCGCGATCGTAATCGAGGACGCGTTGCATCGTGAACTGGGCTGGGAGGTCGAGGAGTTGAGCCGGGTATGGCAGACCAGGGACGGCGTGGATGAGGAGATCGACGCCTTTGGCAAAGCGCATGACCCATCCCGACCAGATTCAGATCTTTGGATCGTTGGGGAGGTAAAGTTTAATCTAACGATGCGGGACTTGGACCGATTCTCCAAGTTGGTGGCGCGTGCCGGCTCACATCTGGCCGGTGAAGTCGTTCCGGTCTGCTTCTGTTACAGGATCCGACCTGAAGTTCAGAAGAGAGTACTCGAAAGTGGTTACCGGCTTGTAATGTCAAGTGGGCGCATGCCGCAAGGAAGCAATGGGATCCCTACTACCACTCAGCCGTGAGCACAGGATCTCCCGTCTCCACTTGCCAGCGGGCCAACTCTTCTTCCAACCTCTCCCTCACTGTCACGGCTGACTCGTCCTCCGATAGGTCGTTCAGTTCCCAGGGATCGGAAGCCAGGTGAAAGAGTTGTGTTCGATCACTTCCCTGCTCTCCGTCCCTGCTGTACCGAATCAACTTCCACTCCCGATCCTGAATCATCCGCTGGACGTGCATGTAAACGGTATGCAAGTATGGCCTGGTTGCTGTGACAGTCCCCTCCATCAGCGGCGCCATTGATTCGGCATCCACATTCTCAGGAATCTCCAACCCCGCGAGGTCACAAAGCGTCGGATACACATCATATGTGTGGGTAAGCGCGTCTATTTGCTGTCCCGCAGGCACGCCGGGTCCGCGCAGAATCAATGGAACGCGCACACTATGGTCATACAGATTCTGTTTGCCTAGGAGGCCATGCTGGCCGACGGACAACCCATGATCGGCTGTATATACGATGATAGTGTTTTCCGCCAGCCCATTGCTCGACAGCGCGGCCAGCATTTCACCGATCTTCTCGTCCATATCGGAAATCATGCCGTAGTACTCGGCGATATGCCTGCGCGTGTCCTCCGGCGTACGCGGAAAATCCGCCAGTTGCTCATCGCGTAACCACATATCCCCGTTGTCAAATGGATGAATCCCCGCGAAATTGGGAGGCAGTGGCATTGCTTCCGGCCTGTAAACGCCGGACCAGTCCTGCGGAGGCGTGCGGGGATCGTGGGGCGCGGTGAAGGCACAGTACAGAAAGAACGGGCGGCTCCCGTCCTGTTGCTCAATAAAGCGAATGGCCGCATCTCCGAACAGGTCGGTCGAAAACTGGTTGCCTATCCGCTGGCGGCTCTTGTCGTAAGCGCCGGTCGGGTCGAACTCCTGGACCGGGACCGCGAAGTGGCTGTCCATGCCGCCGAAAAACACGTTCTCCGCTTCGCCGAAAGAACGGGCAAAGCTGGCGGCGTCATTGTGCCATTTCCCGGTGCCGAAGGTGGCGTACCCATTCAGGCGGAATAGCTCGGCCAGGTAAGTGTGGCCCGGATCCAGCACATTCAGGCTCGCGTGGTCTCTTATGTCGTTGCCAACCGAAGCTCGGAACACATGCGCCCCCGTGTGTACGCAGGCCCGAGTCGGCACACAGACAGCCACGCGCAATCCGCCCATGTGGCAATTCCGGCGGAAAGATGTGCCTTGGGCGCAAAGCCGGTCCAATGCAGGCGTCCGAACAGTGGGGTCCCCATAGGCCCCGATCGCCGACGCACGGTGGTCGTCGGCGATGAGGAACAGAACATTGGGCTGGGTCGGCATTGGGCGTGCGCTCCGGGTCGAAAATGGTGGTTCTAGGAGAACCTCTGTGGGCTCGAACGGTTGGACGACTTATCGAATGTGCTAGAAACCTGGTCTTCCTGCGCCCGTCTTTACTGCTCCATGAACTGCCGCTGGTACAGGGTTGCGTAGAGGCCACCTTCCTCCAGCAGCTCGTCGTGCGTTCCCCTGCTGACAATTTCACCGTCCTGCATTGCGCAGATCAGCTCGGCTTTGCGAATCGTGCTCAGCCGGTGGGCGATTACGATAGCGGTGCGACTGCTTAGCAGCCGGTCGAGAGCCTCCTGTATCAGCGCCTCGGTCGCGGTATCTACGCTGGCGGTGGCTTCATCCAGGATGAGGATTCGAGGATCGGCCAGAACTGCCCGGGCAATGCAGATCAGTTGCCGCTGGCCCATCGACAGGTTGGCCCCGCCTTCAAGGATCTCGGTCTCATAGCCGTTAGGCAGGTCCACGATGAATTCGTGTGCGTTGGCCTGCTTTGCCGCAGCTTCCACGGCTCCGGCTTCAATATCCGGCAGGCCAAAACGAATGTTGTCTAGCACGGTTCCCGCAAACAGAAACGGCTCCTGGGAGACAATCCCGGTCTGCCTGCGCAGCGACTGCTGCGTAACTGTTCGCACGTCGATGTCGTCGATCAGCACTTTCCCCTTACTGACGTCATAGAAGCGGGCCACCAGATTGGCAATGGTTGACTTGCCTGCGCCGGTGGGACCAACCAGGGCGACCGTCTGCCCTGCCTCGATCAACAGGTCTACAGCGTGCAGTACCGGCACGTCGCTGCCGTAGGAAAAGTGAACACGACGCAATTCTATGCGGCCGGCAATCGCCGGCATCTCTTTGCCATCCGGAGGATCGGCTACCTCCGGCCTTGCGTCCAGAAGCTCCAGCACACGCTCGCCGCCGGCCATGGCCGACTGCATCGTCGTGTACAACTGACTCAACTCCTGAATCGGCTGAAAGAAGCGGGTGACGTAGGCCAGAAAGGCCACCAGCACACCGATTTCCACAACCCCTTGCGCCACCGCCCTACCCCCGAACCACAGGACTATGGCTGTTGCCAGCACTGCCAGAAACTCTACGGTTGGCAGAAAAATGAAGGAGAGCGACATCGCGTCAACATAGGCAGTTCGGTTCTCTTTGTTGGCGTCATCAAAGCGATCGCGCATCGCCTCCTCCTGCGCGAATGCCTGTATGACCCGCATCCCAGCCAGATGTTCAGCCAGGCTACCGACAACTCCTGCCACACTCTGTCTCGTCTGCCGAAAAGCGACTTTGGCCTTCCGCGAAAAGAAGTACGTCGCAACCAACATCAGCGGGATGGTGCTGAACGTCAAAAGGGCCAGCGTAGGACTTAGGACCAGCATCACCACGATGATTCCGACCAGAACGAGAATGTCGCCGATTAGCGTTATCAACCCTTGCGACAGCAGCTCGTTGATCACCGCCACATCGCCAATCACCCGTGAAATCGTGACCCCAACGATATGCCGGCTATGGTATCCCAGCGAAAGGGCCTGCAGGTGGCGCATGAGTTGCCCTCGCAAAGTGGACAGCACCCTTTGCCCAACCCACGACAGCAGAAAACGCTGGCCTGAAGCTGCTCCAAACAACGCCAGGAACAAGACCGCCATGACGATCGAGATCTGCCCGAGGCCGCTCAGGTCCTTGGAAGCAATGTAACGGTCGATTGCCACCTTGAGCAGAAGGGGAATGCCCAGGGTTGTGCCGGTGATGACGAGCATGAGCGCTAAGGCGACCAGCATCTTCCCACGATGAGGCCGCAAGTAGGTCAGCAATCTGCCCACCACCTGCCCATCAAAGGCCTTGCCATCGGCCTCGTTCGCCATATTGCGCAGGAGGCTCTGAGGCCCGCCGCTGCGTCCAGTTGATCCTATTGAAATAGACATCTGCGACAATTACCGGGTACGGCAGGGCGGCAACTACGCCGCCTACTGCGCTTCGGTCTTTTCCAGCTGCTCCTCGTAAATCTTGCGATACAGTTCCGACCTTCCGAACAGTTCCTCATGCTTGCCTGCAGCCGCGATTCTACCTTTTTCCAACATCAGAATCTGGTGGGCCATCCTGACTGTGCTGAGACGCTGCGCGATTATGACGGATGTACGCCCCTTCATCAGATTTGACAGAGCCTTCTGGATCAGGTGTTCGGTCTCGGTGTCCACGCTTGAAGTGGCGTCGTCGAGAATGAGAATACGTGGATCGGTAAGCAGAGTTCGGGCGATAGCTACGCGTTGTCTCTGGCCGCCGGATAAGGTAGCGCCGCGCTCCCCCACTTTGGTGGCGTAGCCGTCCGGAAAACTCTCGATGAAATCGTGGGCCTGTGCCGCCTCAGCCGCTTCGAACACCTCCTCGTCACTGGCATCGGGCCGCCCAAAGGCAATGTTTTCGCGGATGGAGGTAGCAAAGAGAGTGGACTCCTGAAGAACGATTCCAATCTGGTTCCGCAGCGAATTCAATGTTGCGCCGCGAATGTCCTGGCCGTCCAGCAGAATTCGCCCTTCTGTCGGGTCATAAAAGCGGGGAATCATGTTTATGATTGAAGACTTGCCCGATCCGGTCGGGCCCAGCAGAGCGAGGATCTGGCCGGGTTCAATTTCAAAGGAAACCTCGTGCAGCACATTGTGGGGTTTGGCGTAGCTGAACGACACATTTTCAAACTGTAAGTGGCCGCGAATCGTCCCCAGAGGCGTCGCGTCAACCGCCTCTTCTACCTGTGTCTCTTCGTCTAGAATCTCAAATACGCGCTCTGCAGATGCGCCCGCCATGGCAATCGAAGGCACAAGAAACCCGAGCCTCCTGATTGGAGAAGTTAGCTGCGCGAGGTAGGTGATGAATGCTACCAGCTCGCCCAGCGTCAATGATCCTCGGATTACCAGGTAGCCCCCCAGCCAGATAATTATCACAGTTGCGAGATTGGCTATCAGGTCCAACATGGGGATGTTCAATGCCGTGAGCCGGGCAGTTGCCGCGGCCAATCCGAACCACTTCTGATTCTCGGTCTCAAATCGGTCGATCTCGGCATCTTCCTGGGCGAATGCCTTGACAATCCGCGCGCCGCGAAGATTCTGTTCCAGCCTTGTCGTAAGGACGGCCAGCTGCTGCTGAATCTCCATTGACAAGGGCCGGTAAAGGGCGCCGAAAACCATGGCGCGGTGCGCCAGGATCGGCATCGTCAGCATTGCCAGAACGGCCAGTAAGGGGTTCATGACGATCAGCGCCGCTGCCGAGCCGACCAGCAGGACCACTCCATTCGCCAGGCCAAGGATCGACCGTCCCGTGAGCATCCGCAGCCTCTCCACGTCCTGCATCGACCGCGACAGAAGCTGCCCCGATTCTGTCCTGTCGTGGTAGGCAAATGAGAGTTCGGTGAGCTTGGCGTGGAGTTCGCGGCGCAGGTCGTACGACACGCCTTGCGAAGCAGTTTCTGCAAACAGGTTGGAGAAGAAAGTCAGCAGACCGCGCAGTGCAGTGAGCCCCAACAGCCCCAGGACCGACCAGGTCAACAGTTGAAGATCGTTCTGGCGAATGCCTCTGTCGACAATCCAGCGGATAAACTGGGGCGTGATAATTAGGATCGCGGTGGTTCCCAGCAGGGCAATGTATGCGGCGACTGTCAACCGCAAGTACGGTCGAAGGAGTTTGAGGGCCCTCAACAAGAAGCGGCGATTCTGATTTGAACTTGAAAGCCTCGTCAGGTTCTTGGAAAGGGTTGCCATTCTTCAAATCCGGTTTAGTAAACGTTTGCAGCCAACCCAGTGTATCATATTTCTTTGTCATGGCGCTATTGCCGGCGACCCGGTGTGCCCCAGATTTTTGTGAGGCCTGTGTCGGAACTGCAGTGGTAAATGGTCAGTGACTGCTGCGAAAGATTGAGGTCAGGCGCGGCGAGGAGAGGGGGCTTGAAGGACAGGCTTCTCTGATTCGTGCAGTTTTGCGAAGTGGAGCGACGAACACCAAGGGCGATTCGTGTTTTCCTGAAGAGAGTACGCGGCCCTGCAAAGACTTATGAGGGATTATTTCCGATCCGTGCTGTCGGAAGTCGACCGGAGGTATCGGCTGTCTCAGTCCTAATGCGAAGTGATACTCAAGTGTTGACCTTGAGGGAGAAAGAGGAGCGATCGAATCTATTCTCAGGCGCGGCTCAGTCTCTGTCTGGCGAAGGGACGATTTGGCGGCCTCTGCCCTGAGACGCGGTATCCTCACTGAAGGATCGCTGCGAACATCCGACTTAGATTCGAAAGTGTCGAATAGCGGCAGGCGCGAACTCTCAGAGCTTCCGTACCCTGTCACCCGTCTGAATCAATCCGGGTTGGACCACCTTCGCATACATTCCCCGCAACCTCAACTCCTTGCCCACCGGTGCGCTGACAAACTTGACTGCATCGACACCGAAACGCTCTGCGAACTTCTTGCACCCGGTATGGTCAATTGGTGTAACTTCTATAATCGCCTCTCCCATGGCAAGCCGCGTGCCGACTGGCAGATTCGTCTCGCTCAATTCGAGGTCAATGTAGAGCTGATCGCCGAACAGCTCCCAGCGGTCTTCGTCCTGCGCCAGTAGGCCGGCAACGCGGGCATTCATTATCGTAAGCTGGCGTTCCGGTTCCAGTGCAGCACCCGGCGAACGCGTGCTCCAGTTGTCACCGACCAATCCCTCGGCAACGGACAGTTCGCCGGCTTCGATCACTTCTCGTTCTCCAGATCGAGGCCGTCTCACGATCAGGGCCAGCCTGCCCTCTTTCTTCGGTGACCGCCGGATCTCTTCCAGACTCTGCTCTAGTTCCGCCAATTCCAGGTGGGTGACCGTCGACATGGATCTACTCCTCTTTCGCCCCCAACAGATCAACCTGGGGACTCTTGGTGAGTGGAAGCTGCTGGTTCTGTTTCAACCTCTTGCCAGCCAGCCTTCAAAACCGCAAGCCAGCGGCGTATCGCCCTCTCGTCCGGCAGATCGCGCCGGCGCTGAATGTATAACATTCCCGTCAGAAGCAAGGGCAGTAGCACGGGAATCAGGTAGGGCAGCGCATCCCGGGCACTGCTCTGCGGTGTCCCGCGCAGGGCTCCGACGACCAGGAAGGCCAGAGGAATCAAGGCGCTCAGCGCCATCCAAGCGACGGCATAGATGCGCCCGACCGGATGCCACTGGAAGTGACCCACCAATCGGCAGTTCGCCCCGTCTTCCTGGAAAACTGCGTAAAAGTACGTAGAGAAAATACCCTTGACTGCGGACTTTCTCGGATGGCGTCTTATCCTCACGCCCCGTCCTGCAACGCGACCTTCGACATCCTCACTCGAACACAACTCGTTCTCAAGTCGTCGCGCGGCACTCTCGACATCTCCTTCGAGGGAAAGCGAAATGTGTCTCCGGCTAGGCGTCCACAGAAACGAGATGACCGAATTTAGGACCGTCATGATCACTCGTACCTTCCCACTCACGCCCGCAACCCGGCGAATACGAGGCTGCCGGCGACCGTCCCAACGGATCGACCGGGCTTACCGCTCCCCTGACGTCATTCGCGCTATATCGGATGCAAACCCGGGAACCCCAACCCGGTCGCCTCGTCCCAGCCGCACATCAGATTCAGGCTCTGAAGGGCGCTGCCTGCTGCCCCTTTCACCAGGTTGTCAATGGCGCAGAGCGCAACCACACGCCCCGTTCGTTCATCCAGCTCGAAACCGACGTCGGCGTAGTTGCTGCCGCTCAGAATCTTCGGCTCCGGGTATCGGTAGATGCCGGTCTTCTCCTTCACGATTCGGACGAACGGCTCGTCCCGATACGTCTGACGGTAGGCCCGCCAGAGGTCCCGCTCGCTGACGCCCTCTTTGACGAATACATGGGCGGTGGCCAGCACACCGCGCACATTGTCGACCGCAGTCGCGCTCATGTGTGCCTTGACAATCGAATAGTCTTCGGCGTCGGTCAGTGCCAATGCCTGCAGAATCTCCGCCGTGTGCCGATGGCCGGTGGGGGCGAAACTACGCATCGCCCGCGCCCGCTCCGGGTGGTGGGTCGCTTCGCCGGCGCGGTTGCCGCCTTCGCTACTGCCGACCTTTACTTCGCAGATCAGGTCTCGCCCCGGGTCGGCCAGCCCCAACGCGAAAAGCGGCCACACGGCCAGTACACTGGCCGTCGCGTTGCAGCCGACCCCGCTCACAAAATGGGCGCCGCAGATCTGCCGCCGGCATAATTCCGGCAGACCATAGACGAATCTGGCGAGCCAGCCGGGCGCGCTGTGCTCCTTCCCGTACCAGTCGACATAGGCCTGCGCACTCCTTAGCCTGAAGTCGGCGCTCAAATCGATAATGCGTTCGGCCAG
This sequence comes from Caldilineaceae bacterium, assembly GCA_965208965.1. Lineage (GTDB taxonomy): Bacteria > Chloroflexota > Anaerolineae > Caldilineales > Caldilineaceae > Bin5. The sequence goes on along the minus strand of OZ242384.1, from coordinate 4,610,018 downwards.
TTCTGCAAATTCGTCGATTCGGCCCATCGCCCCGCCGTGAGGGAGCCCCAGCACGAGCAGGTCGCAGGGCCCAAGCTCGGCTGCGCTTACGAACTTCAGCCTCGTGCGCCCGCGCAGATTGGGATGGGTGAAATGGACAAACGATCCCGCATTGCGTTCGCTCGTCACTTGGGCAATCTCGACATGCGGATGGTCCAGCAGCAGACGCAGCAACTCGCCGCCGGCATAACCGCTGGCCCCCAGGATAGATACTGATATTCTTGAGTTTGAACCGGTTTTTCCCACGCCCTGACCGTGCACTTTCTTTATTTGGAGAGCATCAAGAGAGCAGCGTCACCTGTTGGCCGCTTCCCAGCCTTCTCGCCCCACCTGCAGGACGAAATCAGCAATACGGCCGGGGATGTTCACGCCGGTCGGCTGCACACTGTTGCGAAACTCCATTGTGTAGTTGACTTCGTTCACTAGAAGCCCTCGATCCGGATCCTCAAGCACGTCGATGGCCACACAACCGCCGCCGACTGCTTTGGCTGCCCTAACGCAAATGTCGTTCAATTCCGGTGTGACGGGGCAGACCGAGGCCTGGCCGCCGCGTGCGGTGTTTGTAATCCAGTGCGGAGAGTCCCTGTAGATCGCGCAGATAGTCTCGCTACCCACCGTGAACGCGCGGATGTCGCGCCCCGGCTTTTCGATGTACTCCTGTATGTAGAAGATACTGTGATGGTAGGTCCCCAGCACCTCCTTGTGCTCCAGAACCGTCTCTGCAGCCTCGCGATCGTTGATTTTGCTCAGCAGACGTCCCCACGATCCAATCGACGGCTTCATCACCACCGGATATCCCAGCTCTTCCATTGCGGCCAGCGCGGCTTCGTCAGTGAAGGCAACTTTCGTGCGCGGCGAAGGAATGCCGGCCGTAGTAAGCGCGCTCGTCGTCTGCAGCTTGTCGCCGCAGACGTCGGCCACCTGCACTGAATTTACTGTCGGAATCCCGCGATCATTGAGGATTCGCAGGCTGACCAGCGCGCGCCCGTGATGGATGCAGCGTTCGACGATTACATCGTAATCCTCGTAGCAGGTCGAATCCAACCCGCCGGAGATGTCAAAGATCAGTTTGCGATCGTCGAGCAGGTCGAACTCGGCGCCCCGCAATCTGAACTCTTCGAACAGCAGCTTCTCCTCCGCGCGCACGCGGCTGTAGAGGATGCCAACTCTCATCAGTCCTATTCCCCCCAGTCCTCGTCCTCTTCCGGCGCCAAGTCCAGCGCCACGGGGTCAAGCCCGATTACCTCCAGGTCTACGCCGCACTCGCCGCATTGGACGATTTCGTTTTCCATTACGTCGTTGAGTTCCACTTCTCCAAAGCATTCCGGACATTCGGTCATTGCGGTAACGGTTTGAACTGCCATACTACCTCTCCTGATGTGGTTTATATCTCTCCGACTGAAATGAGTTCCGGGTTATGGACGCTTACCAGGATGTAGCAACGCCCCTTTCACCGGCGGTGTACTCCGCGACTCGCCTGCGCGTCCCGGGGGATGTCCCCTCTGGCAACTCGCTTAACGCGAAACAGTTGGCGCTCTCGATTTCCCGGCTATTAACGCGTCTCCAACTGAACTCCTCGCAGAGAAAGACGACGACGTGGTCGCTCTTTCCTTCCAAAAAGCTACTATAAACGCCGAACAGTCGCAGATCCTGCAGTCCGACACCTGCTTCCTCAGCGGCCTCACGCTTGACTGCATTACTTAGTGTCTCTCCTGCCTTGACGCCGCCGCCGGGCAGGTACCAGCCGTCGAGATAGGAGTGCCTGACGAGAAGTACCTCCCCTTCCGTGACCGCCAGCAGCCGGACGCCCACAGTCGTTGGTTTGGCGATTCGCCAGTGCAGCCGCTGGACGGAGTGCAGAAACCTTGCTAACCTTAGCGCCTGCATTGGCAAAAATAGTGTTCCGAAACGTTCAACCGTTCTCTCCACACATCAAGAAGCCGTACGGGCTGACGCCAGGCGACGCTTGACCTGTTCGACCAAACCGCCAGCCTCCAGAATCTCCTGCACGGTCGCGCTCATCGGCGGGAATCCAAAGCGACCGGAGGCGCACTCGATCGTCCGCCGCTCCAAGTCCAGCGAGACATACTCCTGTCCCTGGATCCCCTGCGCAGCTTCTGGGCAGACGATTGCAAGAAGGCCGTTGTTGATTGCATTGCGGTAGAAGATCCGCGCAAAGCTCTCCGCAATCACCGCGCCGACCCCGCTGAAGACCAGGCAGGTCGCAGCCTGCTCACGACTGGAGCCGCAGCCAAAGTTGCGGCCGCCTATTATCAGGTCGCCGTCGCGCACGTTGGACGCGAACGCCGGGTCCAGATCTTCCAGCGCATGGCTGGCGATCTCGTCCCGACCCTTAGCCGTATAGGTATATTTGCCCGGAAACAGCACATCGGTATTGACGTTGTCCCCGTACTTCCACGCCCTGCCTCGAATCACTTAGTTCCTCCAGCCGGCGTCTGAATCCACAAGCAATAGCACTGGCGCGGCGGCGCTGGGTGACGCTAATGCACTCATCATCGCTACTTACATGATGTCTCTGGGATCGGCAATCCTGCCCGCTACCGCCGACGCCGCCACCACAGCCGGACTCGCCAAATAGATCTCTGCGTCGGTCGTTCCCATGCGCCCGCGAAAGTTGCGGTTGGCGCTTGAGATGGTTACTTCCCCAGTTGCCGGCACCCCCATATGGTTGCCCATGCAGGGGCCACATCCCGGCGTTCCGATGGCGGCGCCCGCGGCAACGAGCGCCTGAATGTAACCGCGTTTCAAGGCCTCCTGTAACACCAGGCTGGACGCGGGAATTACCAGCAAACGCGTACCTGCGGCAACTTGGCGGCCCTCCACAATTTCCGCGGCCTCAGCAATATCTTCGAGTCGCCCGTTTGTGCATGTCCCTATAAACGCCTGCTGCACTGCAGTACCCGCAACCGCTGATAATGGTGAGACATTGTCTACGGTGTGCGGGCACGATACGGTAGGCTCCAGGTCAACGGCGCTATAGCGGTAGGTTGCCAAATACGCGGCGCCTTCATCAGGAAAGAGCTGAAATTCAGTAACTCTTGGGGAAGCGTCTTCAGCCGTTCCTTCATCCTTCTCCCTCGCCGCTCTCCTCTCCAGGCCAGCCTCCAAGTAAGACCGGGTCTTTCCGTCAGGAGGGACGTATGCTGATTTGGCGCCGAACTCGGCCATCATATTGGCAAGGGCCATTCTCGAATCGATGCTCAGGACCTCAATGCCGCTGCCGCTGAACTCGACAGAAGTGTATAGCCCACCGTCCGCGCCCCAGTCTCCGATAATGCGCAATGCAAGGTCCTTGGCAGTAACGCCTCTCGGCAGTTCGCCCTCCAATACAATTTGGATCGACTCCGGAACACGGAGCCACAGTTCACCCGTAGCCCAAAGAGCTGCGACTTCGCTACGGCCAATGCCTGCCCCGAAGGCGCCCAGCCAGCCAAAGTGCGGCGTGTGGCTGTCCGCGCCCAGGATTGTCTGCCCCGGCAGCACCAGCGCTTCTTCGCTGAGAACCTGATGGCAGATTCCCCTGCCTACCTCAAAGAAGTGGCGAATGCCCTGCTCCTGCACAAAACTGCGAATCTCAGAATGATTCTGCGCGTGGCGGGTCGACGGCGCCGGCACGGCATGGTCAAGCGTGATCGCAAGCTTTGAAGGGATCACTACTTGCTCCTGCCCAAACTGCTGCCAAATCTCCCGGATCGCGGCCGTGTTGTCGTGGCTCAGCACAACGTCAGGGCGCACATCCACGACCTCCCCAACTTCTACGCTCTCACAGTCGGCAGCCCGGGCGAGCGCCTTCTGCGCAAAAGTCTGGGCGTCGTGACTATTCTTTTTTTCTTGACCCAACGAGAGAGTTGAGGGCGACTGCTGACTCATCTCCACTCCTATTGCACAGGCGGTGACGGTACCGTCACTGCACGGCTGTGGTACTCACGCAGCAACACATCCACATCGTCCAAACTCAGCTTGCGCTGGTCCGCCTCCTCCTTTATGTGCGCGGTCACCTCTTTCACCTGCGGATCGGTCAGGTCCAGCTGAAGCTGCTCGGCACGCTGTTTGACCGCGTTCCAGCCGGTCAGACGGTGGGCAATATGCAGATAGCGCGTCAGGCCGAAATCTTCCGGATCCAGGATCTCGTACGTGTCGGGATTGTTGAGGATCGCCTTGGCATGAATCCCCGCCTTATGCGTGAACGCCGTGTACCCGGTGATGTAGTTGTTAAAGGGCACATCGACACCCACGATCTCCGCGACAAAGTTTTCCACCTCGCGCAACATTGGCAGGTTGTATCTGTTGCGAATCTGCTCCGGGTCAAGAGCGTACATGCGCGCCACAAGGCCGCCCAGCGGCGTAATGCCGTTACGTTCACCGATGCCCAGCACGGAGGTGTCCACATGGGTCGCGCCGGCCGCCAGCGCACAATATGAGTTGGCGATCGCGCAGCCGGTATCGTTATGGCCGTGAAACTCTATATCGCAGGAGACGACCCCTCGCAAAGTCCGGACCAGGTCATGGACCTGCAGGGGCGTGGCGATTCCCACCGTGTCGGCGATCCCGACCCTGTTTACACCAATCTGGTCGACTTCGCGGTAGACAGTCAAGAGATCGACCAGGTCACTGCGAAAAGAGTCTTCGCTGCTGAACCGGACCTCCAGTCCCTGGCTCTTGATGAATTCGATTACCTGCACCGCGCTGTCGATGATCTCGCGGATAGATTTGCCATGCGAAAACTCACGCAGATAACTGCTGGTGCCAAAGAGGACATCGATGCCGTCAACGCCGGTGTCCACCGCAAGGCGGGCATCGTCCAGGTGGCAGCGGGTATGGGTAAGCAGCTTTGTTCCAAGCCCCAGGCCGGCGATGCGCGTGCAATCGACGCGACTCTGCGGGCTGGCGGCCGGAGAGGTCAACTCCAGGTACTCGACGCCGAATGCATCCAGCAAGCGCGCGATCTCGTCCTTCTGCCCGCTGTCGAAGAAAGCATTGGCAAACTGCTCACCCTCTCGCAGTGTCGATTCGATAATCGAAAACTCTTCAAGACTCATGCTCGTACTCCCGGCGATCTTAGTGGCAACAAAAAACCGGTCCATCCTGTCTGGAATGGCCGGTCGCTACGGTTGCAACGTCTGAGCAGGCGCAAACAACAGACAGGTCAGTCTGGATTCCGCTTCTTGCTCTTTATGCAGGTCAACAGGGACGGTATTTCCAAATTTCTCATTGGTTGCAATTTCAACTGCCGGTGCGGCCGCGCTCCCCACCCTGGCTTCTACGTTCCGCCAGATATCCAACAGGGCACAATAGTACTGAACAAAGAAGGAAAAGTCAAATTCGTCTAAGTGCTGGGGTTTATACCAGATTTGGGGTGTGCCCAGTCCAACAGGTCCAGGAACATAGAGAGGATGCCCAGAGGTAGTCGAAGGCTTACCCCCACTTTGGGCTGCACACCCTGTGGTTCGCATCACTTGCAGTCATCCGGCTATGTGTTGTACACTCAAACCATGAACCGCCGAAAACTGACTTCTAACGTTCGCGCCGGGATGAAGCTGTCAACCGGCCTTATCGGAGTTGCGCCCTCTAGTCCCTGCTCTGCCGGGACAAGCTTACCCCCCCCCATTATATAACATACTCTTTTTGCCGGTATAGCTCCCGTTCCATAGCGGAGCTTTTCGCCATATCAATCGTCGCGCGCGTGCAAGGCACGCGCGCTATTTTTCATTCCCGATGCATAAGCGAGGAGTTACCGACCCATGTTTAAGATCTCAGTTGCCATTCGCAAGCCGTACGCGCCCGCGCAAGGTAAGGAAACGAGACGACGAGAGCCGCTCGCGCGGCGGGCGCGCCATCAGGTGAGCCTGACGGCAGCCGTTATCCTCCTGCTCTGGGCGGCGCTCATCATACTCGGTGGGCGCGGGTCGGTCAGCGCTGGCGGCGCGCGGTCGGCCGCCTCCCTATCCTGCGCCAATACGCACGCGATTCCGGATCCGGAACCGGCCGGTCTGGTGGCGGATTGCGAAACGCTCCTGGGTCTCAAGGATGAACTGGTGGGCGATGACGACCCGTTGAACTGGAGTGTGACTCATCCCATGTTCGCCTGGGACGGAATCGCTATCACCAATAATCGTGTGGCGGCCTTGTATCTCCACTGGCCCTTTGAAGGGACACTGAAGGGTTCCATCCCGGCCGAGCTGGGCCAACTGACGAACCTGTGGTCGTTGTACCTCAACGACAACGAACTGACGGGTTCCATCCCGGCCGAGTTGGGCCAGCTGACGAACCTGCGTCGGTTGTACCTCATGGACAACGAACTGACGGGTTCCATCCCAGCCGAGTTGGGCAGGCTGACGAACTTGCAGATTTTGGCCCTCTATGACAACGAACTGACGGGTTCCATCCCGGCTGAGTTGGGCAGGCTAACGAACCTGCAGGAGTTGATGCTTCTGGACAACAAACTGACGGGCTCCATCCCGGCCGAGTTGGGCCAACTGACGAACCTACGTTGGTTGTACCTCATGCGCAACGAACTGACGGGCTCCATCCCGGCCGGGTTGGGCAGGCTAACGAACCTGCAGTATTTGTTCCTCAACGACAACGAACTGACGGGTTCCATCCCGGCCGAGTTGGGCCAGCTGACGAAGCTGCATGAGTTGCGCCTCTACAACAACGGACTGACGGGGCGCGTTCCTCCGGCATTGGATAGGTTGCTTCCCCCGACGGGCCGTTTGCGCGGTGTACTGATCGCCACCGGCAACTCCTTGTGTGGTCCTATACCGCCGAAATTGCATGCCTTCGTCCCTCCTGCTCATCTTTATACTGACCTTGACAGTTCCAATCACCCCTCAGGCTCCCTGGGCGCCTGCCCCTCGCTTGGCCCGGTCGGACGGGTGGACGACCCGCAGGAGCCAACAGCAACACCGACGTCCACGGCAACGCCGACTCCAACGGCAACGCCGACGACTGGTCCGGTCGGACAGGTTGACGACCCGCAGGAACCAACAGCAACACCTACGCCCACGGCAACGTCGACACCGACGCCAACGCAGGAACCTGAAACGCAGCCGGCGCTGGAAATCCCCGGCCCGGTGACCGGCGTGTCGCTATTCGCGATCGTGGACACCATATCCGTCAACTGGCAGCCGCCGACAAGCGGCGGCGCGCCCAACCGCTATATCGTTCATCTGAAACCGGAGGGCGGCGGCAAGGGCAAGACCAAGAAGCTCAAGGCGAAGAAGACGTCCACAACCTTCCGCAACCTGGAAAGCGGTAAGACTTACAAGGTCTGGGTCCGCGCCCAAAACGCTAGCGGCAAGGGTGAGAGGGTCCATGTCAGCATCACGCTGCCGTCGCCGCAGCAGGAAGCGCGGCAGTTGGAAGAGCGGAAACCAGAGTCAGCGCAGGAAGCGCAGGCACAAGAGCGGCAGCCGACGCCCACGCCGCAGGCGCAAGAGTTGACCGCACCGGCGCTGACCGTGCAGGCGGCCGCAAGCGCAGTCGAACTGCGTTGGCAAGCGGCGGCCGGCGCAGTGCGCTACGATCTTATGGTATGGTGGGATGGGCTCGCCGACTGGCAGCCGCTCGGAGGCGACAACCTGACCGGCACATCCTACACGCACACCGACCTGGCCGCCGGGACCACCTACTTCTACACCATTCGCGCCGTCAACGCCGTAGGCGAGACGAGCGACTGGCTGCCGGAGCCCTACCCGTCCGCCACCGTATTGTCAGTGCCGGCGCTGACCGCACAGGAGGCCACAGGCGCAGTCGAACTGCGTTGGGAAACGGTGGCCGACGCAGTGCGCTACGAACTCATGGTGTGGTGGGATGAAAAAACCGGCTGGCAGCAGATCGGTGGAGACAACCTGACCGGCACATCCTACACGCACACCGGCCTGGCCGCCGGGACCACCTACTTCTACACCATTCGCGCCGTCGACGCCGCCGGCGAGACGAGTGACTGGCTGCAAGAGCCCTATCCGTCCGCCACCGTGCCGGATTAGACATCGCTGGACAGAAGGCGGCGCCGGTTGCGCTCTGACGCAACCGGCGCCGCAGTGAACCGGTCCGGCTGAACGTATGTTCCTGTTTGAAAAAGGGTCAAGTCAGGGACAGCAGCACGCGTCCCGTGTCGCGGCCAAGCTCCGGCGCGGTGCGGTCGCCCGTAAGTACGGGCCGAATTCAGGACAAGTGGAGTCTCATCGCTGAAGTCGCGGTAATCGCCATCGTCGAAACGGGCGCAAGCGTCGAAGTTCATATTGTCGCGTAACAGGAGCAGTTCGTGGATAGAGACGCCGTAACGCCCGAAAGTGGGCGTGTTCCAATTTGAGGGAAGTCCAGAGAACTGGGCTGCGGACCCCAGTGTATCATCTTCTTCTGAGTAGGAGGAAGTCTCGCCTCTCTAAGGGATGCATTGCCACCGCTGATGCAATCCAAAATGGGGGTAAGTTTTCGACTACCTCTATGCATCTTCTCTGTACACTTGGACCTGTTGGCCTGGGCGCACCTGGCTCCGCCCCAAATCTGAACTGCACCCCTAAGTACTGGGCGCATCCCAAAATGAGGGTGAACGATCGTATTCTTCTGGTGGCAACCAAGCCGCGGTCAGTTCCCGTTCCGATCTCCGGCAGCGGAAGCGCTGCCTCCCACAGACCGCCTCAAAGGACCTGTAGGGGCAGGCCTTGTGCCTACCCTCGCAGCCGGAGCCCGGTGCGGTTGCCTCGGCATCAGGAGTCGAAATGTCAAATTGACTGCGCCGCGGCAGGCTGTCTGCCTTAACGGCCCGTCCCCATGCAGCAGCGTGTCGCCCCTTTGTGGATGACTGACCGCTCGTGTGAGGCGTCTGGGAGCGGGTTAAAGTCTGAACTGCCATCCCATGTGGACAATGAAGGTGTCGAGGTCCTGAGGGCCCGCGTCTGCTTGGGGACTCTCAGTTTACTCGCTCTCCTCTCTAAAGCGAGTACCCTCGGGCGCGTCGGTATCGCTCTCGAATTCCAACCGGAAGCCATCGGGGTCGGTCAGTGATGTGAGCCACATGCCGTTGCTGACAAAAGGTTGTGTTGCCTCGAGTCCACGCGCCTTGAACTCTTCGTAGAGTTGCAACGCGTCTTCGCAAATGAAGACGATGGTGACACCTTCGCCCACTTTCCCTGACGGCGACCAGGAGTCGTGCCCCAAAGTAGGGAACTGCTGCAACATGAGCGCGGCTTCTCCCAGGGTTAGCCAGCACCAACGCAGCTGCCCTTCCCGCTCCCACTTTTGCGTGATTTCGCAGCCCAATCCGTCCACATAAAAGCGAATCGACGCACCCATGTCTGATACCTTGAAGAATGGCACAGCCTGCTTTACGTTCATCGATATACTCTTTCTCCCTTTCTCTTGTAGAGGGGATTCCACGCCGTAATGGCGAAGACAGTGGCAGGTCGGAATGACCAATCGGCGCCCCTACCAGTTCGTGTAAGACCCGTCGCGCCGCCTCAGATGAGGGGCTTCCCAGTATCGGAACTCTTCCGCCTGCGCCCGTTCTTCGTTGAACTCCACCCCAAGGCCCGGACCGTCCGGCACGATGTAATAGTAGCCGTCCAGCTCCGGCTGCTCTGGAAACCAGTCGGCGTCATAGAAACGACCCTCTTCGGTCGGAGAGACCCTCACCTCCAGCCAGGCGAAGTTGGGGACGGCTGCCGCCAAATGGACCGTTGCCGCGCTGCATATAGGGCCGAGTGGATTGTGAGGCATCAGGTCGATGTAGTGCGCCTCTGCCATGGCCGCCACCTTGACCGCCTCGGTCAACCCCCCCACATTGCAGACATCGATACGCGCGAACTGCGTAATGCCCCGCTCGATGTAGGGCAGGAACTGCCACTTGCTCGAAAACTCCTCGCCGATGGCAAAGGGAACGTCGGTCATGCTGCGGAGCGCCTCGTATGCCTCGGGCGTCTCGTCACGAATCGGCTCTTCCAGGAAGTCCAGCGTTCCCGAAGGCATGCGCTGGCAGAATGACGCTGCCTCTGCCACACTTAAGCGGTGATGGTAGTCGATGCCCATCACAGGTTCGGGCCCGACCGCCTCCCGCACGGCGGTCAGCCACTGCGCTGTGATGCCCAGAGATTCTCGCGGTTCAAAGATGAAGTCCGGCTCGCCCTCATCACTGGCCGGACTGCGGCCGGCTCTTATGGCGGGCCAGCCCAAATCCACCAGCAGCTGAACATTTTCGATCAGCTCCTCCTTGGTTGATCCGCCTGTCGAAGCGAAACAGGGCACCAGCTCACGCTGTTTTCCGCCCAACAGTTGATACACGGGAACGTTGAGCGCCTTGCCGGCAATGTCGTATAGGGCAATGTCTATAGCGGATATGGCGGCAGTCAGCACGCGTCCACCCTCAAAATACTGACTGCGGTACATTTCCTGCCAGAGGGCGCCCATGCGCAGTGGGTCCCGGCCGATCAGGAACTCCCGGTAGTGCTTGACCGCGCCGGTCACAGCCAGTTCGCGGCCGGACAGGCCAGCCTCTCCCCAGCCGTGAAGACCCTCGTCAGTCTCAACCTTGACGATCATCTGGTTGCGCTGACCCACCCATGCTGCATAAGTCTTGATGTCAGTAATTTTCATGGCTTCTTCCTGTTCTTCCCCCTAACTCTCCATGCGATGGCAGAAATAAATGCAAAACCTGCGCCCCAAGTAGCGGAACAAAAGATTTCACCATCCCTGCGCCGGAAATGCCTGATCAAAAAAATTTCTCTGTTACAAGAAATCGAGGCGTGACCTCAATATCCAGCAATTCAGCTATCCGTCAACCGCCGCCCGCAGCCTGTTCCCTTCCTCGTCCGAGAGCGCCCGGCTGCCTGCGTCGGCGTTCGTACGCGCCTGCTCGGCTGACTTGGCGCCGGGGATCGACACCGATACAGCCGGATGACTGAGAGTATAGCGAATTGCAGCCTGTACCATCTCTCTGCCAGGAGATACAACCTCGCCGAGCCGTCCTACCCGTGCAGCCTGTGCCTCGAACTGGTCCTGTTGGGCGCCGCCTTCGTTCCAGCTCGCGCGAACTGCATCTGTGAACACTGCCCCCTTCGTATAGCGCCCAGACAGAAGGCCTTTAGCCAGAGGACCTCGTACCATCACCGCGATTCCGTGCTCCTGGCAGTAGGGCAGGAACGCCTTCTCAGGTTCGCGATTCAAAAGAGAGTAGTCTACCTGAACAACGCTGCAAGTGCCCTCGCGATTGAAGCGCTTGAGAACATCCAGTTCGTTGGTGGAAATGCCGTAGACGCGTAAGCAGCCCTCATCCTTAAGCGCTTCAAATCCTTCCAGGTAGACTGTCGGGTCGCCCAGATCTCCCTTGTGGCAGAGAATCACGTCGACCCAGTCGGTCCGCAGGCGACCCAGGATCGCATGGCCGGAGATACGAATCGAATCGACACTGTTCTTGGGAATCTCGCCGCCCGTGCGTTGGGCCCAGTTGCCGATCTTACTGACCAGGATCACATTGTGGCGAATCCCGCTCAGAGCCCGGCCGACCCGCATTTCCGAGAGTCCATTGGGGATGCCGTACGACTCGGCGACGTCGAAAAGGGTCATACCGGCATCATAGGCCGCCCGCACGGTTGACCAGGCCGTTGTGTCATCGATATCGCCCCACTGGTTGCCGATGTTCCACGCGCCTAACCCAACCGCGGAGACGGGCCAGCCGAGTTTTCCAAACGTTTTTGTAAGCATTTAGGAGACTCCTTGCACTGTAGTGGGAAAGCAAGATGTGAAGCCCACAGATCCCGCTTGTAGCCCGAATTGTCTGCCATCGCGCAATAATTGGCAAAGGAGGGGAAGAGACCTGTCACTGCACAAGGGGTCTCCAATAGAGAATTCGGTAACCGCTGCGAAAGATTCGAACCAAAATTCGTAATGACACTTCAAAATATTTGTCAATTGACAAAAGAAATACCAAATGTATTGACAAGAAGCATCTAAATTGCTAAAATGCATTAACACGGAAGGAGGAGGACGTGCGCAAAGTATTGGAAGAGTGCCCTTCGTGTGGAGGGGCGGTTGAAGTAACACGTGTTTCGTGTACTTTCTGCGACACCGAAGTAACCGGCCGCTTCGCGCCCTGCCGCTTCTGCCGCCTTCCCCCCGAGACGGCTCAGTTCCTGGAGGTCTTCATCAGGAATCGCGGCAACGTAAAGGAGATGGAACGTGAGCTTGGCATCTCCTACTGGATAATTCGCAGTCGCATCAATGACCTGATAACCGACCTTGGATTTGAATCCGAGAAGCAGGACGAGTTCGCCAGCCAGCGACAGGAGATTCTGGAAAGAGTCAGTGGCGGTGAACTGACTGCCGGTGAAGCGGCCGAGCTCCTTGGCCAGCTTCAGTGAAGGAAGCATGCCTGAAGGTGTGCCTGTCGAGGCTGGAACGACTGTAGGCAACAGTTTTCTGAGGCGATTGACCGCAAAACAAACGATCAAAGAAGAGATCAAGGAGCAGAAGAAATGGCGCAGGAGCGGATCACCGTACTGAGAATGCTGGAAGAGGGAAAGATTACAGTAGATGAAGCAACCGCGCTTCTCGACGTCATCGAGCAACCGAACCTATCAGAGGAACAGCAAATTGCTAGACCTCCGGTCCAATCTTTCAAGAGGGATTCCTTGGTTCAGTCTCGGCCCTCTGGCGCGGGAGAGGGAGACCTTTCCGGCGTCGATCTGACAAAGATGACGGAGATGAAGATTCACGGCGTGACGCCTGAGTTCATCGAACGTATTCGCCACCTGGGTTTTACCGACCTCTCAATGGACAAACTGGTGGAGATGCGCATTCATGGTGTAACGCCAGATTATGTTCTGGAAATTCGGGCTGCGGGGCTGGATCCTTCCGTGAACCAACTGATCGAAATGCGCATTCATGGGGTGACTCCCGAATATATTCGGCAGATGGAAGCCCTGGGTGTGGGGGGGATCACGCTAGACCGTCTGATCGAAATGCGCATCCATGGAGTCGACGCCGAATACCTGAAAAGGATGAACAAGCTGGGGTAAGTTTCTTCTCGTTTCGTCCACTCTTCGAGGCAAGGCTCTATCGCAACTGGTACTGCGAAATAGACATTACGGGAGCCGTTTCCGTTTTCCAAGAATTGGAATTCTTTGACAACGGTTTTCACCTGAGGTCAAATTGGGCAAGTTGATCAAGGCTTTTCTCACGCTCAACAGTACTCAAGCGAGCCCCTTATGGCAACTCAACCCAATATACTGGTCATCCTTACCGATCAGCAGACGCATGCCGCACTAAGCGCCCACGGCAATCCCTACCTGCACACGCCGCACATGGACTCACTTGTCCATAGCGGGTTGACATTTCGAAACGCCTACTGCGCCTCACCTGTCTGCGGTCCCTCCCGGGGCAGCCTGCTCTCCGGCAGGTTGCCTCACAGAACGGGCGTTGAGGTCAACGGTCCTGCCGTCGAACCTGACATCACAACGATGGGTCAACACTTTCGACAGGCCGGCTACCGACCCTACTACGCGGGCAAACTGCATCTGGGGCCGAACCCCAGGCAAGGCGTCGAGGACGTCGGGGGCAGGCTGGGCTTCGAGTTCCTTTGCGACGAATACCCAGAAGGAATACCCCGTCAACTTGGAACCGACACCGATCCTGTATGGACAGACCATGCAGTAGATTTCCTGCAAAACCAGGCCCCGAGAGACTCCGGGTCCGATGTCCCTTTCCTACTCGTTGCTTCCCTCCACAATCCCCATGACATCTGCTACTGGATAATGGAATGGCACCACATTGCCGATGTCCCCTCCGACAGCGAGCTGCCCCCGCTGCCGGCCAACTTTCTGCCAGTCCCTGATGAGCCAGAATTTGTCAGTCTCTGCCGCAATCGAACCGAATACGGCCCCGAAATGAGCTGGACCCACAAATGGGATGAAAACGAATGGCGCAGATACTTGTACGTGTACAACAGGCTGACCGAGCGGGTCGACGAGCAGATTGGCCGGTTGCTCAGGGCGCTTGAAGAGAGCGGTCTCGCCGACGACACGTTAGTTGTACTGACGAGTGACCACGGCGAAGGGGTGGCTGCTCACAAATGGGTCACCAAATTGATACTTTGGGAGGAGGTCGTTAATGTGCCGTTCGTTATTCGGCTGCCCGGGGCGGTTCCGGAGAACCAGGTGGACGCCGCGCATCTCGTTTCCGGGGTAGACCTGTTGCCGACTTTGTGCGATTACGCAGACATCGGCGCCCCTGAAGGAATAGACGGGCAAAGTGTGCGCCCGGTGATTGAGAATCCCGCACTGCCAGGGCGCTCTCATGTTGTGACGGAGCTGCAGCCCTTTCTGGACGATGAAACGAAAGAGGGCCGCATGATCCGCACGGCCCGCTACAAATATATCGCCTTCTCGCACGGTCAGCGCCCTGAAATGCTCTTCGATCTGGAAAGTGATCCTGGCGAAACCGAAAACCTGGCCTACCAGGTTGCCCACCGAGAGGTTCTGTCCGAACACCGCGAACTCTTGAGCGAAGAAATCGAGAAGACTGCGGATCCGTTTGTGCTTCCTTTGGGCTAAAGTATTCGGCAAGTCTGCAGCGGCGCAACCGACTTTGCCAAGGTAGATCTTTGTTAACCCACCGTCGGAAACCAAGCTCTTAGGATCTCGGTGAGACTTTGGAATGACTTGTCCTCACACTTGGCCAGAGAAACTGTCTGTGCAATCTGCAGGTATAAGGATGAACTTCTCCTCTTCTTCGTTTTGCGCAAGGTAGCTTCAAAGGCCTCTTTGGGCCTGTTTGGCTTTAAGTTTCCCTGCTTTAGCCAGTCGTTTTCGCGTAACCAGCGATATAGACCTCGGTGCTCGGTCTTCCAGCCTACAACCTCTTCGAGATGGCGTGAGTCTCGCCACAGCCACGCCTCCAGTTCCGGTACTATGACAATGGCCTTTGCCCTATCGTTCCAGTTTGAATGGGCGAATTCCTCATTGAGATTCTCTTGCAATTTCGGAGGCGATAATTGTTCTTTCCCACACCCTTCGTAGTCGAAGACGAGCAGTCCGCAGTAATATCGGTTAGAGAATCCTGAGCTGTCGAGAAATCCTACCCCGCGATGTGCGCAACCTGGATCACGCTCGGGATGTACGAGAATATCAAAAGTGACTGGCCGGATTCCTAGCGCCTCCGGTCTCCCCAACACCCCTTTCAAAGTGTATTCCATGCTCTTATCTGCTACCAAAATGATCAAATCTTTCATCCTAAAACGCCTGATGCAAGAAGTGTTCCCAATGCTACCTCTCCCCGCCAATCCTGTAGCATAGGATGCTCGGAACCAAAGACAATGTCAGTCGCGCCTGACTTGTCTTTGGCGAAGCAGAGCATATCATCCATTTCGGCCGCATTTAGTACCATCAGCGAGTGCGTAGCAAGCAAAACCTGAGACTCATACATTGACGACAAAGAATCAAATGCAGTTGCAACAGCGCGGGGATGAATGCCATTCTCCGGTTCTTCAATTAAGAATATCCCCTGTAGACCAGCAAGGTAGGCCGGCAGAGTAAGGCCTGTCAGACGCAGGGTACCATCAGAAACCAGCCACGAAGGCACTCTCAAATCTCCCTCATATTCGTAGACCAAATAGCAGTGTCTGTCCTCCGGCCGCTCTACAGTCTTTATGTCAACAAGATCTGTAAGAGATGTCTGCAAATGGGCAATCCATTCACTATAGCGTTCCGGGCTTTCTTCCCGCAACTGAGCGACAACCCATGGCAGATTTGATCCATCTAGCCGGAATCCTGCTACCCTGGTGGGCGGGCTAGGCCGTCTGATCCTGAGGCTATTTAGGACGAGCTGTTGCACACCGCTTTGGAGAAGCTCTCGAAACCACGTGGCTACCGGAAAATCCTTCTCCACTTCCGGGAGATTGCCAAGGGCCGATTTTTGGGTACCCAATCGGAACGACGGGGCCCATCCTTTACCCGACTGAATGTAAGCCTCGCTGTAGAAGTTGTCGTTTCCTCCAGGCACTTTATTGATCACGGCTTTGACATTTCGTTTTCCTTTTGGGGTCACCAGTGTAGTCGGAGGGCTTAAATGTTGAGGAAAGAGCGTTCGGAGTTCTGTGTCATACTTGCCTGTCTCCTTGAGCAGTAGTTTTTCTGCCTTGAATTCGAATTGGCGATGCGTTTCGTCGAAGCCGATTGCAATTTCATACCGAACTGAATCTAGCTCTCGCCTCGCAGTCAACTTACGCAGTCCCTCCGGTATATGTGCCTCTACCGCCAGTTCAAACCTTTCCCCATTGCGTCGGAAGAGTAGGTCCTGCGAATTATTGGTGCGACTCTCTAAAGCCGCTTCCAGCCCTTCAGACACCACTTCCTGAAGAAATGCGATCACGTCAAGAAAGGTTGTTTTTCCTGAAGCGTTCGGACCTACTAGGACGTGAAATGGCTTGAGCGGTCTTGAAATGTATCTGAGACAGCGATAATTTAGAGCTTCCACTAGGGTGATCATCGCTCACCTCCGCTTCTCCTCCTCGTCCAGAAGGCCAGGTAAGGCGGACTGACGGCCTTGAAATGCTCCCACGAGCCCGGCTCCGGGTCCTCCTCCCAGGTCGTGTGCTCACTGAATGCCAGGATCTCGAACCCGTATGCTATCAGGCCGTTGATGAAAGTTGGCATCGTGTGTCGAAACTCTCTCGGACCAGGCACCTCAATCTTGGCGCCATCCTCGGTCTCAACGCCCCAGGTGTCGGTCCCATAGATGGCCGTAACGTCAACCTCACCATCCCTGTAAATCGAGTTGGATGAATACCCCCTGACCGGATCGTAGTCGTCGGGGTTGAAGGTCTGCGTATAGGGATTGTGCCACTGCACGTGGTAGAGCCCGCCTGCCTTGAGAACACGGGCCGCGCCGGCAAAGACGGGGCGGACATCCGGAACGAAGTTGATGGAAAAGGGCTGGTAGACGATGTCGAAGGCGTCCCTGTTGAAACGGGAAAGATCTCGCATGTCACCCTGCAACAGGACGGGCGAGAGCCCATAGTGATCGGCAGCTAGTCTATCCTTCTCAAGCTGCTCATCAGACAGATCAAGTACTGTCACTATTGCGCCTAACAGGCCCAGTGCCGCCGACTGCTGTCCTCCGCCGCCTGCAAGGACGAGCACGCGTTTATCGCGCACGTCGCCAAGCAAGCCCGCCTTGTCCACCATCTCTCGCGCAGCGGCTTCGTCCAATTCCAATTTGGGCCTTGAGTACAGAACTCCGGCGCGGGACAGTCCGTTCCAGCGTTCCCGATTGTGACTGGAAAGCTCATCCATTTCAGCTTGCTTTCCTTGTTCCTCTAGCCGGTCGGCGCGTCGTGTCAGGGAGGGAAACGGTCAACCTCATAGACATACCATCTGTGCATTCCAGCGTCTATAGTGGATTCTTAAGTTCGCGTTTTTGTCCGTGTTTCTAGAATCGGCGTACTTCTTGTTTCTCCCGATTTCCCAATAGTTCCTGCCAGCAAGCTTCGCGGATAATCCGCTCCTTGTAGTGGTCGCTCTGTGAGACCCCCAGCGGGTTGCCAAAAGACAGTATGTTTACCGCATCCCCCGCTTTGTCGCGGGCGCCCCAATCGCGCGCTCGGTTCAGTGTTTCCGGGTCATGGTTCCATGAGGGGGTACTGTTCTCGCTGGTGCGGTTGAACAGGAACTTGATCATGTGGCGTTTGACACCAGAGCGATTGCTGGCCGTGCCGTGCCATAAGTCGTAGTGAGTAATTGCAAAAGTACCGGCCGGAACTGTCAGTGGAACCTGACCGCGAATATTTGTGTAGGTCGCCATTCTGTCAGTCGGCGCGTTTCGAAACTGCGTTCCCGGAACGATGACCGTAGGGCCCATTTCGTCAGTGATGGTATGCGGATAGTATAGCCCCAGCAAACGATCGATCGTCGTGCCGCGGTTGTTCGTCCCGTCCTGATGCCACTGCATATCGCCGGACCCGGGCAGTTTGCAGTGCCAGTGCCTGTGGGAATTAACAGAGTAATCCTCGCCAAGTAGGCTGATCAGCGCGCCTCGTACCTGCGGATGCTCGACAACCTGCCAGAGCTCAGGAACCGACTCGGCAATTGCGTCGCCCGGGTTGGCGGTCAGCCCGTCGAGCTCTTCAGAAATCTGCTCGTTTAGACCGGTAGGCAGGTCCAATTCGACGACATGGTAGCCGTTTACCAGGAAGTGCGCAATGTCAACGTCAGTCAACAGATAATCGGTAGCAGTCATGGAAGTACCTCCATCTTCTGAAGTATGAACTCATAGCCGACTACATCGAGATCGGTATCGCTGAAAGGGGACTGCAAGTGCGGAAACTGAACAATCTGCCAGCCGTCAACTACGGCGTCATGTACGGTCGTGTAGGGCCACTCGAAGGCCCCGCCGCTGATTTCTACCTTGAATCCCTTGACCGGTTCAATCAGAGTGTACCCCAATATCTCCGAGAACACGCTCGGAGTGCGGGCGTGCAGATATAGCAGTCGCTGGCGAGGCTGGGCGTGCGCATCCATCTTCGATCAGTTCCTTGGGGATTACGGAGCAGGTCTTGCTACTGCAGAATTATATCTAAAGCCCCTTGCCTCCGCAAGGTTTTTCGAAGTGACGGGGCATCCCATTATCGGGGCGATCTTTCGCATTTCTCGGCAATCAACCATGCCGCGGTCTGTTCCCTTGCCAATTGTCTGCAGAGAAACCGCCGCCTCTGACCACTGCAGTTCGGCGGCAATCGCCCGCAACGGTTTTCCGGCCAAGTCGGCTCGAACACCCAGTCCCGCCGCCTCCATCTCCGCCCTTTCTCTTCATTCCCGCCACCACCGCTGTAACGCGGTCTGACCACCCCTTTGCCATCGACAAGTTGAACTGGGTCCCCAAAAAACCTGTCAAAACCTGAACAAATCCTTCAGCGCTCCCGCCTCCACGCGTCGCCCCACAGCACTCATTCCTAACTCCTCTCCACTCCCTCCTCGCCTTGAGTACTGAAGGTCCTTGTTAATCCCGCAAGTTCTGATTCAGACTACGACCACACAAAAAACGGGGATGCGCCCCGTCCTGGCTTGGCGTTGACGCCAGGGGCGCAAAGCGGTAGAATCTGCGTGACCCTATGTCTTTTGGGAACTGATCGCAAGCAGAGCGTGAGAGCAGGCAGCTATGACGTCCAGCGCCGATACACCGCAGTTGCATTCGGCTGCATCCGATAATGGCCATAGTCCGCAGGGTGGAAGTCGAACAGCGGCGCAACCTGTCAACGGAAGGCGGAACCCCACGCCGGCTCCTCCCGTGATCGACTGTGACATCCACAACGAGGTGTCGTCGATCGAGCAGTTGATGCCCTACCTGGCAGACTACTGGCAGGACTATGTCCGAGGCTCAGCCTTTGGCGGCCCGCACGCCAATGACTATCCTCGAGGAGCGCCTACTTCGGCTCGACCGGGCAGCATGCCAGCAGGGGGAGGCCAGGCCGGCTCCAACCTGAAACTGGTCCGTGAGCAGGTCCTGACGCCCTGGGACACTGAAATCGGAATCCTGAACTGCTCCTACCGCGTGCAAAGCATCAAACAGGAAGATTTGGCAGCAGACCTGGCAACTGCGGTCAATCGCTGGCAGATCGACGAGTGGCTTGAGCCTGAACCCAGGCTGCGAGGATCTCTGGTTGTGCCCAGCCAGACACCTGCTCGCGCCGCTGAAGAGATCCGTCGCTTCGGAAACCACTCCAGGTTTGTCCAGGTAGTTCTCCCGGTGCGCTCCTATATTCCTTACGGCAACCGCTATTACGACCCTCTGTATGCCGCCGCGGTCGAGCACGAACTGGTGGTTGGCATCAATTTCGGCGGGGCGCCCGGACACCCGCCCACGCCGGTGGGCTGGCCTTCGACATACCTCGAAGAGCATGCCGGCATGGCCCAGGTTTTCCAGTCCCAGGTCATCAGCATCATCGCCGAAGGCGTATTTGACCGTTTCCCCGATCTTCGAATCGCCCTGATTGAAGGGGGATTCGCCTGGATGCCTTCACTGATGTGGCGGCTGGACAAGGAGTGGAAGGGGCTGCGCTCCAATACCCCGTGGGTAAGGCGGACGCCCTCGGACTACATCCGCGATCATATGCGCCTGACTGTGCAGCCGGTAGGCGCGCCACCCGATCCCCGCTACATCCAGCAGGCTATCGAACAGCTGGAGTCCGACACGCTGCTCATGTTCGCAACTGACTACCCGCACTGGCACTACGATGAAGACAGTGAAGCCTGGCCCGTAAATCTGCCGGAACCGCTCAACTCCAACATCTGGTCGGAAAACGCGCGCTCCTTCTACCGACTCTAAGGGGATCTGCCATGACACTGGATCTTGAGGTAACCGAACAGCCACAGAGCGCTGAGAAAACCAAACTGGCGGTTATTGATACCGATATTCACAACTTTGATGTCTATGAAGACCCCTTGTTTGACCAGATCATCACCAAATATCTGGCTACGGAGTGGCAAGAGCATCACAAGATGATCGGAATGCGCGGACACTACGGCGTTGGCTACCCGCGCCATCAACCCAACGCAGCCCGCACCGATGCTTGGCCGCCGAGCGGCCGACCGCCCGGAACAGACTTGGAATTTATGCGGGAGCAGCTGCTGGATGCCTTCGACATGGACTACGGCATCCTGAATCCGCTGGCCGGCGCAGGCAGCCAGGTGAACCTAGAATACGGCGCACAGCTTGCTCGAGCGATAAACGACTATCAGATCGCGGAGTGGCTCGAACGCGAGCCGCGGCTGCGCGCGTCGATCCTCGTTAACTACGAGGACGCGGAACTCGCCGCCGAAGAGATCCACCGCTTGGGCGGCCACAAGGGCTTTGTGCAGGTGATCCTGGTAACCCGGACCCAGGAGCCGCTTGGCAGGCGTAAATACTGGAAGATGTACGAGGCCGCGCTGGAGTATGACCTGCCGATCGGAATTCATTTCGGCGGCAATGCCGGTCATCCCCTGACAGGGGGCGGATGGCCCTCCTACTACATTGAAGACCATACCGGGATGGCACAGTCCTTCCAGGCCCAGGTTGCCAGTCTTGTCTGCGAAGGTGTCTTTGAGCATTTCCCCGAACTGCGTATCGTGATTATTGAAGGTGGATTCGCATGGATGCCTTCGCTGGCATGGAGGCTGGACCAGAGTTGGGAGCGGCTGCGAAGGGAAACGCCCTATCTCAAAAAGGCGCCGTCCGAGTACATACAGGAGCACTTTTGGCTGTCCACACAGCCAATGGAGGAGCCCAGGCAACACGAGCATTTCTTGCAACTCCTGGAACAGATGGACAACGGACGGAAACTGATGTTCGCTACCGACTATCCGCACTGGGACTTTGACTCTCCTGACCGGGCGCTGCCGGCAACCCTTCCGCTGGAAACGCGGCGCAACATCATGGCCGAGAATGCTCGACAGTTCTACAAGCTCGCTTAACATCGAACCGGACAGATGGTATGGGCGGTATCATCCGCTTCCTGAATACCCCGGTAACAACAGTACAGGGATCGTCCCTGACGCCGGTCGACCTGCTGATTACGGTTGGAATCGTCCTGCTGTTCTACATTCTGGCGCGTGTGGGCGCGCGCCAGTTCCAGAACCGCTTGGAAGACCGGCTCAAGCTGACGGCGACCAACCGACGCCTGATCCGTACCACTGTTTTCCTTTCAATTCTGTTTGCCGGTGTTTACACATCTCTGTCCTCTCTAGGCATAAACCTTTCAATCTTCCTGGTGCCGCTCGGCGCTCTGAGCATCGGTTTGGGGCTGGGACTTCAGAGTCTGGCCAGCAACTACATTGCCGGGCTGGTCCTGATGACCGAAGGAACGATTCGTGACGGAGACGTTATCGAGGTCGACGGAATCCGCGGAACGGTCCAGGAAATGAGTCTCCGCACCACTGTCGTCAAGACCTTCAGCAACACCGAAGTGATCGTGCCGAACTCCCTGATGGTCTCACAACGGCTTGACAACTGGACGAAGTCCGACCAGATTCTGCGCGTCGAATCCCAGATCGGCGTCGCTTACGGCACCGACATCGGCGTAGTGCACGAAATCTTTCATTCCCACATCGCAGCCCATGCCGCTGTTCTGGCCGACCCTGAGCCGCGTACATTTTTGGTAGAGTTTGCAGATTCGGCGCTATTGTTTCGGATTCAGTACTGGATCGATGACCCTGCTCAACGGCTTTCGTCACTGAGTGAGATCCTCGAGTCTATCTACCACGGTCTGCAAGAAAAAGGCATCTCGATTCCATTCCCGCAGAGGGATGTGTGGCTGAAGGGGGATCCCTTCGGACAGGATGTTTGCCTGGCCGCTGCAGCCGAGTCCGATTCGTAAACGCCTGGCTTGCAGTAGGTTTTAGCTATCAGACAGCGCGCAAGGAGGTAATTTCATGACCAAGTTAGGGGCGGCCCCGATATCAGCGCCAGGGTGGACCGCGCAAACCAAGGAAGGCATCAAAGTCGTGGACTGCGATGTTCACCATAATTTTGAACGTCCCGAGCAACTGTTGCCCTACCTATCCAAATTCTGGCAGAACCATCTGATTGATCAGGGGTTGCACCTGCCCAGCGCCGGATATTCGAATGTGCCCTTCCGTACCAATCGCCCTGATCTGAAAGACCCGGCTTTGAAGGAGCGCGACTTCAACTTCTCCTTGGAGTTTCTCCAGCGCGAGCACCTTGACCCATGGAACGTCGACTACGCGCTCTTGACCGGCCCGCCCCCATTCTACGGCTACACCGGCCTGCCGGACCCCGACTGGGCCGCGGCCTTATGCCGCGCCTTTAACGACTGGACAATCGAGCATTGGCTGGAGAAAGACGACCGTGTGGTCAACGCCATTCTCATTTCTCCTTCCGATCCGGCACAGGCCGTCAGCGAAATCAATCGACTTGCCGACCGCAAGGATACAGTTGCCGTGATGGTTCCCATGGGCACGAGTATGCCGTTCGGCAACCGCTTCTATCACCCGATTTGGGAGGCGTGCGAGGAGCACGGTCTGCCGGTCGTTGCCCATATCGGCGGCGGCGGAGGTGCCACGCGGACCACACCTACACCGGTAGGATTTCCCACCTACTACATGGAGTCGCGAATGAGCCGCCCGTTCGTTGCGAGCACGCACGCCTCTTCTCTGATCTGTGAAGGTGTCTTCGAAAAGTTCCCCAATCTGAAGTTTGCACTGACCGAGGCGCAACAGCTGTGGGCCGTGGCTGTCATGTGGCACATGGATTCCGATTGGAAGGCAATCCGCGATCAGACGCCCTGGCTGAAAAGGCTGCCGAGCGAGTATTTCCGCGAGCACATTCGCGTCGGGTCGCAGCCGATGCACGAAGCTGAAACGACCGAGCAACTGTACCAGTTTCTCGAAATGCTTCACGCCAGCGAAACGCTCGTCTACTGCTCGGACTTTCCCCATTTCGACTGGAACGACCCTGTCACCACCTTTCCCAAGCTCGAGCCGGAGACACAGCAGCGCATTTTCGCTGACAACGCCCTGGAGATGCTGCGCATCGGAGACGACTGCCTATGACCAGAGTCGTCATCGCCAAGGTCTGGGAGATTCCACCGGGCGATCGCAAGATTGTCGTGCCCTTTCGCGGTCGGGCCGGCATCGGCGTCTTCAATGTGAACGGCGAACTGTACGCGCTGCGCAACATCTGTCCGCACAAGCGAGGTCCCCTCTGTACCGGCGAACTGACCGGCCGCATTGTCGCGGGCGCGCCCCCCTCCGCCTGTCAAGCCGAACTGACGGTCGAAGGAGACGGCGAAGTCCTGCGATGCCCGTGGCACCAGTGGCCGTTCGAGATCGCTACCGGCCGCTGCCTTGTCGATCCGGACGTGCGCGTCAAGACCTATCCGGTCCTGGTTGACGGCAACGATATCGTAGTTGATCTTGATGACTGAACGTTTTCTTGGTCTGTTTCGGACCAAACAGGAGAAAAGATGACCAACAGCGCTTTGATGAACCGCCGAAATCATCTGCTCGGCGCGGGGGCGCCGATCTTTTACGAAAGACCAGTCAATATCGTTCGCGGCGAAGGCGTGTGGCTCTACGATGATGGCGGCCGGCGCTACCTCGATATGTATAATAATGTTCCCTGCGTTGGTCACTGCCACCCCCATGTAGTCGAGGCAATGCACAACCAGTCTCAGACCCTTAACGTACACAGCCGCTATCTGAACGAAGACGTACTCGACTATGCTGAGAGGCTGGCAAACCTGCACGCCGACCACTTGACCAGCGTTGTCTTCACCTGTACGGGAACCGAAGCCAACGAAGTGGCGCTGGGCATCGCCCGCGCCGCCACTGGAGGACAGGGCTTCATCTGCAGCGACGCCGCCTATCACGGCAACAGCGCAGAAGTGGGCAAGTTTACCCGTGTGGGCCAGCAGGCCAAAGAAGACAAGTCGAAAGAGATACGCGCTTTCCCGTTTCCGCAGAGCTACCGCCCGCTTCAGGAGGGCGTGTCCAACGCAGAGCTTACCGAGCTCTATCTGGCGGAAGTAGAGAGCGCGATCGATAGTTTGCGGGCCGACGGCATTCCTCTGGCAGGGATGCTTGTCTGCTCGATTTTCGCCAACGAAGGACTGCCCGCTTTCCCCGACGGGTTCATGCCGCGGGCTGCCGAGATCGTCCGTGCGGCTGGTGGCCTGGTCATCGCAGACGAAGTGCAGGCAGGATTCTGCAGGACAGGCCGCTGGTGGGGCTACGAAGCGACTGAATTCGCGCCGGATATCGTAACCATGGGAAAACCGATGGGCAACGGAATGCCGGTGGCGGCCGCGGTGGCCTCAAGCGAGCTCGTAGATGAATTTCGAAGGAACAAGCGCTACTTCAATACTTTCGCGGCCAGTCCCTTGCAGGCCGCCGCAGGGATGGCCGTGATCGACGTGATCGAGAACGAGGAGCTGGCAGCCAATGTCGAACATGTCGGCGTGTACTTGCGCGGCGAACTTCGCAAGCTGCAGGCCAATTCCGAACAACTCGCCGATGTTCGCGGCCACGGAATGTTCATCGGCATGGAGTGGGTGCAAGATCGTGCTTCGAAGAAGCCGGAAGCCGATGGCGCCACCGCAGTCGTGAACCGGCTGCGTGACAGGGGATTCCTGATCGGCAGCTCCGGTCCAATGAGCAATATTCTGAAGATCAGACCGCCCCTCGTATTCAAGCGCGAACATGCTGATATGTTCTTGACCGCGTTTGGAGAGAGTATTGAAGAAAAAGTGATTGCCTGAAGGGAAGGAAGACTAAGCCATCGGAAGATGGGCAGCATAGTTTCCCTTTGAGATGTAGAATCGCACTCTCTTCCCCACCAAGACAAAGAGTTTTCCAGTTTCGATATTGCCGGCGAGGCGCCTGCAATCCCAGCAAACAAAAAGAACATCGGGTCCTGGCTCGGAAATGAAATCACTCCCGTCAGAGCGCCTGGAACTGGGCCCGAGTAAGAGTCTGAAAAGTGTAGAGTCCAGTGAAACTGGCACTATCGACATGACAAGTGTATGAATGACCTGAAAGAGAATGCGTTACTCTCCTCCGCCGCACGTGCAATAGAGGCTTGGGACCTCTGCGTAACCGATATTGCCCTCGTTTCCCATTCCGAAAACATCGTTTTCCGCGTCGATTCAGAGAGCGGTCAGGCATATGTCTTTCGCTTTCACCGGCCCGGATACCATACACTTTCCGAATTGCAAGGAGAGCTGCAGTGGACCGCAGCCCTGAACAGTTCAGGAATCGGCGCTCCTGTGGCTTGTCTCGCAAGAAACAAGAAAGCCTTTGTCAAGGTCTACTTGCCGGAGCTTTCTCAGAGTCGTTACGTGAGTCTCATGGAGTGGGTTGAAGGGACGGCGATGGCAGCGATGATCGAGAATGATGCCGACGAGTCAAACCTTGTCAATTGCTTCCATAAGACGGGGCAGCTTGCGGCCCGCATTCACAAGCAGGCCAGAGCCTGGCGCCTTCCTCCCGGGTTTGAGCGTCACGCTTTTGATGCCGATGGGCTAATGGGCAAGGAGCCATTTTGGGGGCCGTTCTGGCAGCAGTCGGAGCTAACTCCGGCCGAGCGCGCTCAGATTGTCCACGCCCGCAAACAGATTTACGGAATCCTGACCGATTACGGCAAGGAGAGAGGTACCTACAGCCTTATTCACGCCGACTTACATCCTGGCAACTTGATTGTTACTGGCGACCACGTGCATATTATAGACTTTGACGACTCCGGATTCGGATGGCACCAATACGAATTGGCGGTGGCGATCTCCTACTATCAGGACACTCCATTTTTCGACTCAATACGGGAAGCAATCATAGCGGGCTACCTAACCGAAAGGCCCCTCCTGGAGGAGGATATCGAGCTCTTGCCGATCTTTGTACTGATCCGAAGCATGGTATCCCTGGGCTGGATCGATCAACGCCCAGAATTGGACAGCAGTCACAAGCTGCCCACCTTAATTGAAAGATCTTGTGAACAGTCGAAAGAACTCTTTGGCAGTGTCTGACACGACCCTTTGGGTGACCGTGCCCTCTCCGAGAAGGACTCTTGTTCCTGAACTCCACCTTACTCTCGGAACAGATACGTCTCTAAGCTGACCTCGATTTCAATGCCCTCTTCCTCTACGTCCACCGTGACATTTGGCTTCAACTCGTGACTGGGCCGCAAGAGATCAGAGAAACTGCTTTCAAGAGTGGGGATTGCGCGGCTCTGTCTTATCGGAGTGTGACCTGTGAGAAAAGTTCGATATAACTGCGCAATGAGTTTAGACGGCTACATTGCGGACTCCGACGACGGCTTCGACTGGATCGACATAGATCCTGACATCGACTTCGAGAAACTGTCCTCGCAGTTCGACACTTATCTGATGGGGCGCCGGACCTTCGAGGCGGCCGGCCGACAGGGGCCTCCGTCGTCTGAAATCCGAAACTACGTCTTCTCGAACACGCTGAAACAAAGTGAACATGAAGACCTGCGAATAATCTCTGCAGACTGGGTACAGGCGGTGCGTGATCTACGGGCGGAGCCGGGCAAGGACATCTGGCTGTTTGGTGGAGGTGTTCTGTTCGGAAATCTTTGCAATGAAGGGCTCGTTGACACGTTGGAGGTCTCCGTACTTCCCGTCTTGCTCGGCGGCGGCGTACCTCTGGTGGCGGGCCTGTCGAGACAGGCCGATTTGATCTTGAAGGAGCATAAAGTGTTCGAGAAGACGGGAACAGCTCTGCTCGTGTATGACATCGACAAGACCCACGACAAGCGAAGAGTCCAGCGGTCTCCCGGGTAATGCTTCGACCGAGGTACTGCCCCGGTGTCTTCATGCCGTTCCTCCCGCAATGGGACCGGAGAAGAAGCCCCCAGATTCTATGTAACCGCCGCTCAACAGAGTAGAATGGGAACTGCTTTCGGTCTCAATGCTACCTGAATCGCCAATTCCACTTACCAAAACTGCCAGGGATAATATGTCCGCAAGTAATTCTGAGGGTCGAGACTGCGAAACTACGCGCTCTCAAGATTCCGCTGAAATAGTCGACCTCGACGACAACCTCAACCCGCAAGATCTGGTCGAGCCGGAGAACGCACTGCCGGACATTTCGCTGTCGGAGCTCCCGGCGGCAGCGCAAAAAGCAGCCGCCAGAGCCGGCTGGACCAATCTGATGCCGGTACAGGCTAAAGCCATCCCTTATCTTCTCGCCGGTCGCGACTTGATGGTCCAGTCTCGCACCGGGAGCGGCAAGACCGGCGCATTCTTGCTACCCATTCTTCACGGGATAAAACGGGACAGGCGTGTCTGCCAAGCCCTGATCCTGGTGCCGACTCGTGAGCTGGCCTTGCAGGTCTCAAAAGAGGCCGCGCTCCTGGGAGAGGCAGTCGGCGTGCATAGCGTTGCGGTCTACGGTGGCGTCAAATACGGTCCCCAGACTTCAGCGCTCCGCGAAGGCGCGCAGCTGGTGATCGGCACGCCGGGACGCATCCTCGACCACCTGCTGCAGCGCAATTTGCGCTTGGATAACCTGCATGAGCTCGTGTTCGACGAGGCCGATCGAATGCTCTCGATGGGCTTCTACCCGGACATGGTCCAGGTGAAGACTTTCCTGCCTTCGGGTCGAATCCACGGATCGATGTTTTCGGCGACCTTTCCGGCGCATGTCTTGCGACTGGCGCAACAGTTTCTGACCGAGCCGGAATTTCTCAGCCTGAGCCGCGATCGCGTCCACGTGGCCGAGGCCGAACATCTCCTCTACGCCGACCCGGGCATGAAGAAGGACCGGGCCCTTGTGCGTCTGATCGAAGTGGAAAATCCGGCAGCCGCGATCGTATTTTGCAACACGCGCCGGACAGTTGACTATGTGACTATCGTTCTGCAGCGATTCGGATACGACGCCGACAAAATCAGCTCCGACCTCAGTCAGCAGGAGCGTGAGCGCGTAATGCGCCGTGTGCGAGAGGGAAAACTGAGACTATTGGTAGCGACCGATGTGGCGGCCCGGGGCATTGACATTCCCGAGCTTTCCCATGTCTTCCAGTATGAGCCGCCGGAAGATCCCGAGTCCTACATTCACCGCGCTGGGCGCACCGCACGCGCCGGCTCCTCCGGGGCCGCAGTCTCACTGACGGCGTCGTTCGACGAACGCATGCAGATGGAGCGCATCGCAAAACGGTACAGCATTCCTTTGGAGGAGCGCAAGCTGCCCACGGATGAAGAGGTGGCCGCCACCGTCTCCGAGCGCGTCACCTCCTTGCTGGAATCCAAGCTGCGCGCTCGCGATAATCTGCAAAGCGAACGCATGCAAAGGTTTCGGCCGCTGGTAGACGAGTGGATGGAATCCGACGAGGGCCAGACGCTGCTGGCCATGCTTGTCGACGACTTTTATCAGAGCTCCCTGCACGCGCCGCCGGCGCTTCCCGAAGAGAAACCCGCAGAACGGCCCGCTTCACAAGAACGAAGAAGACGTCGCCGAAGCCGACCCCGCCGGCCGCGAAATCGCCGCAGTTGAAGCCAAATCTCTGCGCTTCCCGGTGGCCCGGCTTGGCAAGTCCACCGTAATCCTGAAGGGCAGTTTGGGCAGTTGTGGGGCAATGGTCTGAGTAATCAACGAGGGTCTTGTCGGCTCAACGAAGTAATGTCCGTCGTTGTACGCGCCTCTTGAACATCCCGAATCTTGAGCTGCTGCCACTCTCAATCCGGAACGTTTTGACGCAACTCTGCCAGCCAGGCTGCTGCGGAAGAATCGCTGGGGGCACGCCAGTCTCCTCGCGGACTGAGAGACCCGCCGCTGCCCACCTTGGGGCCGTTGGGAACGGCCGTCCGCTTGAACTGGCTGATCTGGAAGAAGCGGAATAGGAACAGTTCCAACCACTTCCTGATTTCCGAAAGAGCGTACTGATTTCGCTTGTGGTCCGGCAGGAATTCAGGCCACATGCCCTGGCTGCGATCACCCCAAGCCTGCAACGCCAAAAAGGCAACTTTGCTGGGCCGGAAGCCATAACGCGAGATGTAGTAGAGGAAAAAGTCCTGCAGCTCATAGGGCCCGATTTTGGCTTCGGTAGACTGCGAAGGCCCGCCGGCGGATCCGTCTCCCGGCACCAGTTCAGGTGAAATCTCAGTGTCTAAAACCGACTGGAGTACAGCACTGGCAGCGTCGTCGAACTGCGAAGTGGCGATCACCCAGCGGATCAGATGCTGAATCAGGGTCTTGGGGACGGAAGCGTTGACGTTGTAGTGGCTCATCTGGTCGCCAACGCCGTAGGTGGCCCAGCCCAGCGCCAGTTCACTCAGATCGCCCGTTCCAAGGACGAGCGCGTCATTGTAGTTGGCGAGCCGGAACAGATGGCTGGTCCGTTCCCCGGCCTGCACATTTTCGAAAGTGATGTCGTAATCCGGATCCTCTTCCGCGAAGGGATGGCCGATGTCTCGGAACATCTGCATCGCCGAGGGCCGAATGTCGAGTTCGTGGCCGCTGACGCCAAATGCGTCCATGAGGCGGTGGGCGTTGGATCGTGTGTTCGAGCTGGTCGCAAACCCCGGCATCGTATAGGCGAGGACGTTTGCGCGCGGCAGCTTAAGACGATCCATCGTGCGGGCGGCGACGATAAGCGCCTGGGTCGAATCCAGGCCACCGGAGATGCCGACGACGACCTTATTGATGCCAGTGGCTCTGAGACGTTGCATCAGGCCATGAACCTGTATGTTGTATGCCTCGTAGGCCTGCTCGTCGCGCCGCACAGCGTCGCTGGGTACGAAAGGAAAGCGCTCGATCTTGCGTTGGAGACGGTCGATTCGCTGCAGGCGGACATTCGCATCTCTGTCCGCGGCATCCATGACCAGGCTCGGCGTCTGAAAGTCGAAGCTTGCGGTTCGAACTGCCTCCAATTCAGTTCGATGTAGAGCCGCGGCGTCATTGAAGCTGGTCTGCCTCATGCGGCTCTGTGCCAGGCGTTCAGTGTCGATATCGGCGATAATGATTTGCTCGCCGTCGGCGAACCTTTCCGATTCGGCCAGCAATTCGCCGTCTTCGTAGATAAGCGCATGCCCATCCCATGCCAGGTCAGTGGTCGATTCTCCCGGACCCGCAGCCGAGTAGAGGTAGGCGGCAATACACTTTCCCGACTGGCTGGCGCACAGGTCCTTGCGGTAGAGGGACTTGCCTATTGTAATGTTGGAAGCCGACAGGTTGGCCAGGACTGTAGCGCCGGCCAGCGCGGCGTAAGAACTGGGGGGGATCGGCGTCCAGACGTCTTCGCAGATCTCCACGTGCAGGACAAATCTACCGTCAGCGCTGGCGGCTGGCTCCTGCACGGGATGGGGTCGGCTTTTCTGGTACTCCGCCCCGTCTTCCACTGCGCTCGATACGGCTTTGAACAGAAGATCGTTGCCGAAGGGCACGGTTTTGCCGAGAAACTGTACCTCTCGCCCGATGGCATGGCGAGCTGCGCTGAACTGTCGCGTTTCATAGAATTCGCGGTAGCTGGGTAGATAGGTCTTCGGGACTATACCCAGCACCTGGCCGCGGTGTATGACTACTGCGCAGTTGAACAGTCGATTCTCGAATCGGAGCGGCGCGCCGATCAGTAGCACCGGCGTCAGTTGCCTGCTTGCTTCAACAATCTGCCGGATTCCGGACTGGACGGCTTCCAGCAGAGCTTCCTGCTGCAGCAGGTCGTCGATCGCATAGGAGGAGATTCCCAATTCGGGAAAGAGGGCAACGGCGGCGCCCGCATCCGATGCCCGAGTAGCCAGGCCCGTCGTCTGCGCCGTGTTGAACTCCGGATCCGCTACCCGGACATTGGGCACACACACGGCCACGCGGACGAAGCCATGACTATAGAATGAGTTGAAATTGTCGGCCATCTTGATTCAGTACGAATTCAGTTATTGCGGTTGCCGATTGCAAACGCTTTCTCCAGCGCATTATCTTGGATTCCGCCAGCCGGTGCAAAGCCCGATTGACATGCTTTCCGCAACCTTGAGATAATTGCAGGAGTTAAGGAAGGCCGAATCGGGCGCCGTCTCGCAGGCTTGGCTGGCAATTCTCTGCGAACCCGGCGTGCCATCCGTGCCTATCGCATCGCCAGTCGGACTGAGGTTAGCAGCGAGTCAAGATGGATTCAACGCCGGCGCAAGTAAGTAGCCGACATCAAGCGCTGCTGGGAGTTAGACGAAAAAATGACATGGAAAGTTGCTGGCATAAACTTTGACCATTCGCACATGGGGGATCTATTGCGCCAGTGCCATGAACACGCCGATGTGGACATCGTTGGAATCTGTCATGCCGACAGAGAAAGGATGGCGTCCACAATCGACAACTTCGCCATTCCAGCGCAGCGGGTCTTTACCGACTACCGCGAATGCCTGGAGAGGACCCAGCCGGACATCGTGATACTTTGTCCGTCCACGGCCACTCACGCAGAATGGGTGCTCAAGGTTGCCCCTTTCGACGTTCATGTTCTGCTGGAAAAGCCGTTCGCTGCCGACCTTGCCGCTGCCGACCAGATGATCGCAGCGATGGCTGAAACGGAGAGGCAGTTTATCATCAACTGGCCGTTGCGCTGGTATCCCTGTCACGTGACGGCCAAACGACTTCTGGAAGAAGGGACAATCGGCGAGTTGGTCGAGGTCCACTACTATGACGGTAACCGCGGCCCGCTCTTCCACGTCGCCGACAAAGAAGAGACCGACGAAGAGTACCGGCAGCGAAAGAATGAGAGCTGGTTCTATCGGAAGGCCGAAGGGGGCGGCTCGCTCCTGGACTATCTAGGCTACGGAGTCACCTTGGGTACTTGGTTTCTGGAAGGCCGGGCCCCGCTTGAAGTGACGACCGTGGTCGACGAGCCGGCTGGCCTGGAAGTGGATGAACACAGTATCACCATCTGTAAGTATCCGTTTGGAATATCCAAGTTTGAGACGCGCTGGGGAACGTTTACGGATCCCTGGACGTTGCAGCCTCAACCCAAATGCGGTTTCGTGCTAAAGGGAAGCGAAGGCACGATCAGCAGCTACGATTATGAAGACACCGTGCGCGTCCAAACCCACGAGTTTCCCGAAGGCTTTGACCATCCGGTTGACCGGCTTTCGCCACCAAATGAGAATGTGATTCAGTATTTCGTCAAATGCCTGGAGACAGGCCGGGAGCCGGAAGGCCCGCTGTCGCCGGCGATCTGTCGGATCGGTCAACAAATAGTTGATTCGGCCATGCTCAGCGCGCGGGAGAGACGGACAATTCAGTTGCTGGAATGAATTTCTTCATCCTTTCAGGAACTGATCTCCACAACCGATGCAGAAGGCTGCATCCGACCTGTTGGAAATTCCGCATTGGCTACAAAGCAAAGTTCCAATTCCATCCGGCCTCGGTGCCCCGCACTTCGTGCAAAAACGGTTGAATGTAATAATCAAATCGCCACATTCGATGCAGCGAATACGAGGGTAATTGCGACGGAATCGAAAGGGAGAGTCAACTTGCCCTTTACGAATGCTCTGGAAACTCCAGATTCCTCCCAAGATTGTTAGGCCCACTGCACCTAAAGGATAAGAAAATACCAACACGTTGAACAGGGCATGGGCGCCCGCCGCCAAAGCTAGCGATCCTATTAGCATTCTTTTTCCCCTGCCGCCTGATACATAGTATCTGCCCAAGGCAAGTCCCCAAAAGCTCCCAAAAACCAAGTGCCCGACTGTGCTCAGAGGAGCCCTACCGAACATCACTTCAGGTCCAAATTGCAGGACGTAGAGAAGATTCTCGAGAGAGGCAAAACCAAGACTGGCAGCAAATGAATAAACCAGTCCATCCACTGGCTCATCGAAATACAATGTCCTATAGGGCCCTAACCGGACGGCTCCAAACTTGCAGAGTTCTTCCACGGGACCGACCACAAATGTCATAGCTGTTATGACGCTCATAAAGTGAGGCGACCCCTCAAGGAGAGTATTGGCACCAAGTAAAGCATTACCTATTCCTGCAGGGATTGTCGAAACACAACCAAGAAGAAAGGTGAGAGCGATGAGTTTTCGAGGTTCGGGCCGAATCTTGTCTTGACGCAAGAAAAACCACAGCCAAAAGAATCCAGGCGCAAAAGCAATTATGAGATACTCCATTGTTACCCTGTCTTAGGTCTTGAGGAGTGGGCGCCTAAGGTGAGTTGACCGCATTGGGGCGAATTACTACTCTCTCGCAAAGTGAAGCAAAGCAAAAGAGAACTTGGTTGCCAAACGACAAAGTGACGGGCTCACCTTCAAAGAAGATGTCTGTTGCTTTTTACCACTTTGGTATCACAGATGGCATCATGGACTGCCCTGCCGTGCTTCCGGTAATGGTAAATCAAGAAGAAGACACCTAGAAGAGTGCCCCAAGCTACAGCCAATACCAGGAAGTGGGCAACAGAACGGAAAAAGGCTCGTACGAAACCCACACGGGAACCGTCTGTACGCACAACATATAACTTGAGAAAGGACTTTCCAATGGTTGTTGCTTTTGTCGCTACGAACACAGTGAAATAGCCTAGATACCCCAGACTAACCATCACTGTCGTGATTGAATCGTCGGCGTTCGCGAACAAAGCGACGAGCAGGGCTACGCCGACTGACGCAAGTACGATGTCAATAATGTAAGCTGCGAGGCGTTCCCAAAACCCGGCTTTTGCACCCAGGGGAGTGTCGAGAGATGAGTGAACGAACGGTGTAGGTTGTGGGCCCACTTCTGGCGGATCAGGTGAATTGCTGTCCAAAGGCATTCCGCAGGCAAAGCAGTAATCGGAATCTATGGTGTTGTTCTGGTGACATCGTGGACAAGCTAACTCACGCCGAAAGGGCTGAATATTTGCTCCTACAGACTCCTTCGGGTCCGCCACTACAGGCTGTTCAGGCAATTCTCTTTCAGAATCAGCCGACGGGTCCGAGGGCAGAACTTCTGGCAAACTGCGTCCACAAAGTGCGCAAAATCGACTACCGAGGTCATAGGGTGTCTGACAAGCTGGGCATCGGAGTTCAAGAGGAGAGCCACAGTCAACACAAAACTTTGCTTCCGGGTCCGCATCGCGTCCACAATGTTGACAATTCATCAGATCACAGGACCAAAATCATTGGATGCGTGGCAAATAGGGAACGATGAAGACGATACGACTATAGTTGTGCCCTTGCATTTTCAGAATATGTAAACTATGGGCGGAATTTCGGAAACTGAAAGTGTACCCGGAATGTATAGCCAACCAAAATAAGTGGGCGGTGACGGACTCGAACCGCCGGCCTATTCCTTGTAAGGGAATCGCTCTAACCAGCTGAGCTAACCGCCCGATCAGGGCCATAGTATATATCACCACCAGGAGAACAAGAAATGTACAACCTTGAGGGTAAGGTTGCGTTAGTCACCGGTGCAGGGGGTGAACAAGGCATTGGAAGAGGAATCGCGCTGCGGTTGGCCCAGGAAGGGGCAGATGTGGTCGTGACGGACATCGCAGAGAAACCTTATGCCGAGGCGGCTTGGGGTGGCCTGCCGGCACTGCAGGAAGAGATCGAGAAGCTCGGGCGCCGCTCGCTTGCCCTTACTTGTGACGTGACCGATTCCGATTCGGTGGAGGGTTCCATGCAGGTCGCAAATGAGACGCTGGGCCGAATCGATATCCTGGTCAACAACGCCGGGGCCCGCGCAGGCGGAGATCGTGTGCCGGTGGTCGACCTGCCTGAAGTCGAATGGGACCGTGTGCTTGATGTCAATTTAAAAGGGACGTTCCTGTGCAGCAGGGCGGCAGCTCGTCACATGGTGGAACGCGGCGAGGGCGGTCGAATCATAAGCATCTCTTCAATCTCAGGGCTGCGGGGGAATGCTCGCTATGCCGCCTATTGCTCCTCAAAGTTCGGAATAATCGGCTTTACACAGGCTCTTGCCCTGGAGCTGGCTGCACACGGTATAACCGCAAATGCCATTTGTCCCGGCCTCATCGCCACGGAGCGTGCCGGCCACATGGCCAGCGTGCTCTCCGATCCAAATTTGCCCCTCGACGAAGCTACAGATGAGCTTCTCTCCAGGGCCGCGGCGAGAACGCCTTTAGGACGTCTTGCCAGTCCGGAAGACCTTGCCCGCACGGTGGCATTTCTGGCATCGGATGAGGCCGACCTTCTGACCGGTCTTTCCGTTCCTGTCACTGGTGGGGCGTTCATGGGTTAGCTTGTCCAATCGAAAACTGACGCCCCACCTCTCACTTTAGAATGCGCTGATCGCTCAGATCCTTGCCGCCTATGGTCTGCGCAACAACTGCGCCGCGATACTCGAGGATCTCAAGGCCGGCCAGACAGTTGACGATGTTGTACTGGGTGGGCATGTCCTCCCACCTTGCGCAGTGCCACTCCACTTTCCCCTTGCCTCTCCACACTCCCTGCACGCGGCGATTGGGCGTATGCGCGGGGGTAAGGACAGCGTATTCGGCGTCGGCGCTACCCCATTCGCCCGTTCGTGGAATGTACTTGTAGTGAAGAGTTCCGTCGCCGCCTCCTTTTGCAGACTGCGCTGCGACTTCATTCTCCGACAGTTCGGTCATGTCGTGAATGCGTAGGTCCAGGAACCGGTAGCCGAGCCAGCTGCCGATGCATTGGGAACTGTTGTTGTAGACAACAGGCTCGGGCAGTTCACAGTAGATCTTGGAAAACCCCAGTTCTTCCCGGCCTGTCAAGATTGGATCGGTAAGGTTTTCCCATAGCACGAGCAGAAGACTGCCAGTCACTTTGTCCACCTGACCGGAATAGCAAACAGGAAGAGAAGCCCCCAGCGTGTTATAGCCTCTTCCCGCCAGCCAGTCGATCTCCTTCATATAAGTTGCGCTGATCGTCACCACAGGTTCCCCGTTCAAAGCGAATCCGGGCGGCAAGAGAGCCTCGGCGGCCGCGGCGTGTGTGAGATAGCTGACCGAATAGGACATGCTCTTGGGGCTGTCGACGCAGTCGAAACCTCGCCCGTCAGGCCCGCGGCGGGGACCTGTCCGGGGGCCAAAGTGGGTCGGCATTCGGTACATGGCATTGGGCTGGAAGGAGTAGGGCATTTCGTGCGCTCCTGATTCGCATATAAGTGATTTGGCGTGCTCTTGAAGTCTCCGGGCAGTTCAGGCCGGCGGCCGGACACTGGAAGTAGCGCTTGTCTGGAATCCAGATTCAAGCCTGTTCGAGCGTTTCACTTTGCTCTCCGGACTCGGCGTCGGCTTTCACCAATACCGTCCGTCTCTGGCCTCCGGCTTGTTCTGCGCTGACAAGGCCTCTCGATTCGAGCAGCTTGACGAGCCGCGCCGCACGCGGATAGCCGATTCCCAGTTCTCGCTGCACAAAACTGGCGCTGATCGTCTCTTCGCCGCGAATCGCGTCGACTGCCTCTGCCAGCAGTTCCTCTTCGTCTTCCAAACGGTCCAGGAGGCCGATCCAGGGGGCAACTTTCGCCGCAGGGCTTTGCGGATTCTCCAGGAGGTCACGCTCCTGCCACCAGTCGACCACGCGCTTGATTTCCGCGTCGTTGACGTAGCTGCCCTGCACGCGTTCGATCTTTGCCTTGTCAGGCCGTAAAAAGAGCATATCACCCTGGCCAAGCAGTTTTTCGGCGCCGGGCGTATCCAGGATGACGCGGCTGTCGACCTGACTCGTGACTGCGAAAGCGATGCGTGAAGGAAAGTTGGCTTTTATCAGGCCGGTCACAACGTCGGTGCTGGGCCGCTGTGTGGCGAGGACAAGATGAATGCCGGTGGCTCGCGCCATTTGTGCCAGGCGAACCAGCTGCTTTTCGATTTCCTCGGGCGCGGTCATCATCAGATCGGCCAGTTCGTCTACTATGAGGACGATATGTGGCAGCGGTTCCAGCTTCTTCCTGCGTCGGGCCAGCTTGTTGTAGGATTCAATATCTCGAACCTTGTACTCTCGGAACAGAGCGTAGCGATCATCCATCTGCAGGAGAAGCCAGGTCAGTGCACTGTGGACGTCCTCCAGGTCCGTAATGACTTTCCCGATCATGTGGGGGATGCGGTTGTAGCCGGGCAGTTCCACCAACTTGGGGTCGACCATAATGAAACGGAGGCTTTCAGGTCCGTGGTACATCAGCAGGCTGATAATCACTCCGTTGATGCAGGCCGACTTGCCGGACCCGGTGGCGCCGGCAATCAGTAGATGCGGGGCTCGCGCCAGGTCTGAGACTATTGGCGATCCCGATGTGTCCCTGCCGAGAGCTAGCGGCAGTCTTCCGCCCTGTCTCGCCACTTGCTTACCCTGCAGAATGCCCTTCAGACCTACCATCGTCTTCTCAGGGTTCGGCACTTCAATGCCGACATAGGGCTGGCCGGGAACCGGCGCTTCAATCCGGACGGCCGGCGCGGCGAGCGCCAGCGCCAGATCGTCGGCGGCGGAAACAATTCGGCTGACCCTGACTTTGCGCTTTTGCCCTGCCCGCTCAATATACAGAGGCTGGACTCCGAACTGCGTGACGGTCGGTCCGGTCTCTACATTGACGACCTCGACCGGTATGTCGAAATCCCACAAGGTTTCCTGAATCGTCTCGCCCATGCCCTCGATGTCCCACGCGAGCTGCCCGCCATCGTCTTCCAGTAACTCGGCGGGGGGTAACTCTTCCTCATTGCGTAATTGCTTTAGCGGACGCACGGCTGAACTGCCGGACTTGGGTCTGCGCCTGGCGGGCGCAGCCGTTGCCACAGGCAACTCCGCCTTTATGGGGCGGCCCGATTCCGGAAGCTCCGTTAACTCCGGTGATGGCCGTTCAGAGAATGGATCCTCCAGTTCGCCGGCGGGTTGCAGTTCACCGTCGTTCTCCGCATGCGGTGAAGCCTGCGCCGAATCAAAATAGTCCGCGTCGGTAAACGCTTCCTGGCCCAATTTGGACGGTTCAACCGGTTCGGTCATTGGTTCAGCCAGCTCCTGGCGTAGCTGGCCGATATATCCGAACAGGTAAATCAAAGGTGTATGACGAAAAAGCAAGTAGATACTCAGCAGCGCGAGCAGTCCGGCGGCGAAGGCTGCCGGCAGCTGTCCCAGCAGGCTGATAAGCAGGTTGCCGGCGCCCCAACCGATGAGGCCGGCGCTTTGACCGAAGGTTGGCAGTGACCAGTCGGGAAAGCGGTTGCTGCCAATGTAGTCCAGAGAGGCCAGCGACAATACGAGAAGCTCGGCGCCGACTAGCCCTTCAGGATGCCAGTAGCCGGATCGGCGTCCTAACATCATCACAGCGCCCGTTACGAACAGACTGAACACGAGCGGCCAAGCCATTCTGCCCGCAAGCCAATTGGTCCACGATTCCTGGCCGGAGACCACGAGAGTAAAGCCCAGGAAGGCACCGAAGAGAAACACAGCGAAACCCAAGACCTCTCTCGTATTTCTGGCAAACACATTCCGGGCCTTCGACTGAATTTCGGCCGTAGGGCCTGTCTTCTGAAGTCTTCGCCGCCTATTCCTTTTGGCAGCCATGGAGGGTAACCCTTGAGCACCTGCAGTGGACACGGCGTCGCGTCGCCGTGAATGCGCCTGTTTCAATTGGCATCTTCTATCAACGCCGCGTCGTCTTCTTCCTGCAATTTGAGAAGGGCGTCCCAGTCGCTCTGCTCCATTTCCGTCAACACCTTCGCAACTTGGCCGATTGCGACCCGCTGCTTGCGATAAAGATCACTCTCACTGATGGCCAAGCGATTGGCGATATCGCGAATTCTACGCCCCTGAATAAAGCGCATCTCCAGGATATTGTAGAGCATCCATTCCGGTGTACTCAGGTCCTGCTTGCCTCCTGGACGCAAGTTTCGGATTGCCCGCCCCAGTACCAGGCGCAAAGCCTTGCCGGGGTTACCGTCCGCTTCTTCGACGACACGGTCCACAACTCGCAACTGCATCAAAGGGCTTCGAGTCAGCTTCGGGCCTCCCCAATAGTGGCTGAGCGCGTCCTTCACCCAACTCTCGAAT
The DNA here is from genome assembly GCA_965208965.1 of Caldilineaceae bacterium. GTDB lineage: Bacteria > Chloroflexota > Anaerolineae > Caldilineales > Caldilineaceae > Bin5. The sequence goes on along the minus strand of OZ242384.1, from coordinate 4,570,540 downwards.
TCCGGATTGTGAATGGGGCTCGGATCGAGCAATTCGGCTGGAGGAACCTCCGTATTCTCCGAAACATAGGGAACAATCCCTCTCATCTGCTGAATGCGGTCGATGCCCGGAATGATTCGCCTCAGGGCTACCATGACCTGCATCTGCATTTTGCGGTCCAGCAGAGCCTTTGCGACGCTGTCGATTTGCTGCGCCAACAGGGCGCTTTCCTCCGAGTTGAAGAGCGGTGAACTGTCCCGGGCGCGCACCCCCAACATGCCCAGTACGATTTCTCCTTTTCCCTCTCCTGCCGGTTCCAGAACGGGCCAGAGCCAGTATCCTCCGAATTCGGCTGGCTGAGACGCCAACTGCCGGGGCGACCTTCTTCCATTGTCCGTCGATCCGGCCCCTCCATTGACTGCCTGCGCGCTTCTCGGCAAGTTCGACCTTCCGTTCTTTCGGGCATGGCTCAACGCCTCGTTCATGGCGTCGCTCCAATCCTTGTCATCCAGGATCTCCTGCCGCGTTCCCTCCGGACCGACAGTAGCCTCCAGGATCAGGTCGGTGCCGATCGCCGCTGCCACAAATCCGGAAGGGACCCGCAGCAATTCGCACAGCACAGTCAGGTGGTTCTCGAGAAACTGGCGCAGATCGGTCGTTGTCAGCAGTCGTCTGTCCAGTTCGCGCAGCCAGGCGATCTCTTGCCTGTCTTCTCCATAGACGAGACGGTCCATTAGCGCTTTGGAAATGCTGAGAATCACCTGTGCCGCCACGATTACTCCGGTAATGACGCTGAAGAGAACGATATTTCGCGGCAGGCCGAGTATGAGCTCTACGGTTGGGATCGTCTGAACTGCCAGGATGACAAAGATGGCAACGACCGGCCCTCGTGCGAAGTAGCGAATCAACCGGTAACGAACGACTCTGTCCGGCGTGTAAACTCCGAAGAATGCGACAGTATAGCTTAGTCCTATCAGCATGGCGCCGATGGCGCAGTTGCCCAGGATGGACAGGCTGAGTATCCACTCTGGCGAGAGCAAGCCAGCCGAGGATTTGCCCAAAGCAATCAGATAGGGAAACGTGCCGATCCCGGGAGCTGCCGATGCCAGTAGGAGATAGGTCATCCTCTTGCGGCTCTCTGCGGTCAGGCAGCGCTGGCGCGCCTTCCAGATGTTCAGATGAGAAAGAATTACAACGCCGGCGAAGAACGCAGCAAACGGCCAGAACAAAATACCAGGTTGGAGGAAGCTGAGAAGCTGGTCAAACTCAACATCTTCCACAAGCAGGGTGGAAAAGAAGGCAAGCAACGCACTGGCGACGGAAAGAGAGCCAATCACATAATTGATTAGTCTGCGGCGATCGGTATGGTAGTTAGTAGTTCGCAGTACGGCATAGGAGAAGGCGAAGTAGGCCCCGGGCAAGAGGGCAATGCCTAACCATTCGAAGCGCAGCCATTTGGACGCCGAATCCGCGCTGACAACTTGTGTCAGGGCGACCTCCGACGCGTAGGTCACCATAACCAATCCCAAAAGGAACGCGAATCGGCGCGCCACCGGATGGCGGAAATTGTAAGTTAACGTGTAGGCCAGAAGCGAAAAGGCAAGAATTACAATCACCGACGAGACAAGGGTATTCGAGAACCCCAAGACATCGGCGAGCGTCAAAGTCAGTTCGTTCATAGGCTCCGGTCACAGGAAAGGCTTGGCTGACACCGTCGAATTGGAATCTGGACTTGGCAGCACACCGGGGCCGCGCTATCTCTCTCCCTGCTGAATGGTGCGATCTGCCGTCGGCGCTGTTCAACCAATGGAATTGGCAGGAGCGCGCTAAGGCGCCCAGTTGACCTGCTCGTCAACCACAACCCACATATCATTTCGCTTCTCTAGCAGTACGTTGAAGTTCCCGCCTACGGTTGGCGTCCTCTGAATCAGCAGATTGACGCTGGCGCGATCGACCGAATCAAATTGCACAGAGTCCATCTGGATAATTGGTCCCTGGACTGGCATCGTATCTTCGAGGTTTTCCAACCACACCGTGGGTCCGTCGAAGCCCAGGTCACCAAGTTGCTCGGCGGGATGTCGAATAAGCCGCAATTGGGCCACCATGCCGTCGGCGCCGGGTTCCAGATACCGGCGCTGTCCCAGCTTGTGAATTAGCGCGGTCCGGCGAATACGCATACTGTCCGGCTCTTGTGTATCTGTGCTTTGGTAGTAATGAGCCAGTGCGTAAATTGGGCCAAATGCACGCTGGGAAGAGAGCAAGCCCAGTAGTTCCTCCCGCACACGGTTCCACATCGATCGCCACTGTGGCGCCGTAATCTGGTCTCCGTGTTCCAGGAGCAGCAGAGTTGTATCCGATCCGAGCCGATTGACTATCGATGCCGGCGTCAGATAGGTCGGGTCTTGCTTCAGTCGGGCCAGAAGGATTTCCGGTGAGGCTTCGGCCTCCTGAAAAGCGTGAAAGCGGTAACGTGTGTTCAGCGTAAAAAAGACGCCGAGTACAACTGCTCCGGTCAGAAGCAGTATCAGCGTCCATGACAACGGGTCCATCGATTCAAGAATCTGTTGGTAGGTCGGCAAGGCATCCAAGCCGAGCCGGCTCAGCAACTCCTCAAACAGGTTTGCGTTTTCCGACATGCAGAATCTACCCGACTGTACAAAAGGCAGAGTGGCTCCAACCTTTAGACTCGTGAGTACCGGTTGGGGCAGAAGGGCGGCGACTTCGCCTGCTTCAATTGCGAAACTGCTCTGCACTCCGGACGATATTCGACATCAGTCCATAGATATTCAAGTCCATCCCAATTGTATCATATCTTGAATTGTGAACGATGCCCCTATTCTCGCGGTTCCAGCCAGGTCAGGAGTCCAAAGAGGCCGCACAGCCCCTTTTCGGCCCTGTGACTAAAGAACTCATGCGTATTGCGCGCAGTGTCGATCCCCGATAGTTCAATCTGCTCTCCCGGGACACCTGCAGCTGTCAATTGGTCAATGTTAGCCTGCCATAGGTCGAAGCAGGGGTTGGACTGATCGCCGCTGTGCCGGCAGAAGTATTTCTGGCCGTCAGAAAGGGTAGAAGTCGCCTTGCCGACTACCTCCTCACCTACTTCATAGCTCTCCGGCCCGATGCTGGGACCTATTCCAACGCGTACTTCGGCGACATTGGTTCCGAAAGCCTCTGTCATCGCATCCAATGTTGCTGCCGCAACTCCTTCGATCGTACCGCGCCAGCCGGCATGGCAGGCTCCCAGCGCATGGCCATTCGGATCGTAGAATATGATTGGGACGCAGTCAGCGAAAACAAGAAAGAGGGGCAGCTCTACCGCATCTGTGATGAGGGCATCGCAGCTTTCTTGGCGGGCGCCGGCCTCTGTCCAGCCGACACGGGCAACTCTTGTGCTGTGGACCTGGTGCGTTCGGACTGGGTGGGCGGGGTCTCGCCCGAGCGCAGCGCAGAAGCGGGCGAAGTTTTCAAGGACACGTTCGTGTTCATCGCCGCGGCTGTGGCTGAAGTTCAGACTGCGCCATGGTTCCGGTGACACGCCGCCGTGACGTGTACTTACATAGGCCCGCAAAGGAAACGAATCGTAACTTTCGAAGCCATAGGCCACAACGCCGTTCTTGAAGCAAATGCGGTGCATCTTTGCCAGTGCTTCCCCTTACGACCCACATTCCATCGCTTGCTCTCTAAAGTTCCTGGAGAGCTGCAACTAAATCTCCGGCAGGGCCGCACTCACTCGAGTGGAATGGGCTCAATACTGACCCGGCCCAGGCCGGTATCATGTTGTTGCGCCTTGAGCTTTGTCCAGGGAAGCCAGTCTTGGGCCCGCCAGGCTCCGCCCTTTGCAGTCGGGACCGGGCGGTTCTCATTGGCGCCGTACCGAAAAGCCCAGTCATCGTCACAAGCCTGGCAGGTGAGGCAGCCCGCCGTGTCGGGAGGGCAGGAAAGACCGGTGCGCTCCTGGTTAGCCAAACGCAACTCGTAGTGAAAATAGCTCTCTGTGACGCCGCTCTGCACGACATCCCATGGAAGAGGACTTCCCGCCTTCCACTCACCCAGATAGTGCTCCTTCTCCAGCCCAAATTTCTCCATGGTACGGAAGAACAGGCGCGTGTTCAGCTGGCCTGGTGGAATTGCCAGCAGAACATCGGCCAAGGCACGATCTCCCCGGCTCAAAACAGCCTGCACTTCAGCCCATTCCGGGGAATCTGCCCGCACCTCGACGCCATGCCGCGCCAGCGCCCTGTTTATCGTGCGCTGACGCCGTTTCAATTCTGCGGCCGGCATCATCGCTTCCCACTGAAACGGGGTATGTGCCTTGGGAACGAAGGGTGTGGCGTTTATGGCCAGCCGCCGCTTGTAAATCTCTCGCGCCTTGAGCGTGAAATCGATCAGTTCCTGGATGTCTTCGTCGGTCTCGGTTGGGTGACCGGTCATGAAGTACAGTTTGAGTTGGGGGAAGTCCAGTTCAGCCGCCAATCCCACGGCTCGCATCATCTGCTCTTCGGTCTGAGTCTTGTTGATCACGTTTCGAAGGCGTTCGCTTCCTGCTTCCGGCGCGACTGTCAGAGTCTGCGTTCCTCCTGCCGCCATGGCCCTGATCAACGGAACGCTGATTGGATCCATCCTCATCGAGCTGGCGCTGATCGACGCGTCCCTTTTTGCAAGTTCTGTGGCGAGTTCGTCTATCTGCGTATGGTCACTGACCGCTGCGCTGACAAGCCCAATACGGTCGCGCCCATTAGCCAAAGCTGTTTCCGCCCAACCCAACAGCGTCTCCAGGGGCTGTTCGCGCGGCGGCCGGTACACGTACCCTGCCAGGCAGAAGCGGCAGCCCCGCCCACAGCCTCGCGCAATCTCCATGAGGTGCATTCCGCTGAATTCCGTGTCCTGAGTATAGAGAACCGACTGTGTCTCATACTCGGGCAGGTCGCGTACCCAAAGGCGTTCCACCGGACGAAAATCGGCGTGGTCGCGGTTCGACGGGCGGAGATGCGGAATGTAGAAGCCGGGCTTTCGATCAAGAGTCTGAAGCAGAGCCTCTCGATCATCGTGGAGCGCGTCGCGGCAAAGGTCGATGAACTGGGGTACGGCCTCCTCTCCTTCGCCAATAAGAACGGCGTCGAAGAAGGGCGCCATCGGCTCAGGATTCATAGTGATCCCAGGACCCCCGGCGATGACAAGAGGCCAAGGAGACCCGTCCCAACGGCTGCTGCTGCGACGTTCCTGTGCGAGAGGAGGGATGCCCGCCTGGCGCAGCATCTCTACGACGTTGAAGTAGTCCATCTCCCAGGAAATCGTAAACGCCCAAATGTCAAAGTCGTTAGCAGGTCGACCGCTCTCTAGTGAGAGCAGAGGCTGGCCTGCTGCTGCCGCGCCCTTCACCCAAAAGATGCGCTCGCAGACAACGTCCTGTTCACTGTTCAGCCAGCGATAAAGCAGCTGAAACGCGAGGCTGCTCATTCCGACGTAGTAACTATTGGGAAAAGTCAGCGCTATGGGGAGGCGGCCTCCCCAGTCTTTGACGATCGCGCCTTCCTCCGCCAACTGGCTGGGGCCCGACCGGCCGGGGTCGGCCTTTCTCCGTTGAGTTGAGCTCCTTCGGTGCCTGGCCATTTCTGAAATGTCTGTCCTGTTCAGTCAAGGTAGCCGGAAGACCGACCTTGTCTGAATTGCGATATTGAAACGACAGCCGCACACCCCAATCGCCCTCACTTACGGCATTGGGGCGAAATCACGGTGGGCTGGGCCCATTCTAACACCTGGTAGTCATCCTTGTGAAAGCAAGGCACGTGCCTCTTCCCAGTCGGCAGGCGTGTTTACGTTTGCAAAAGTGCGCAGTGCAGGGTCGAAAGCGCGCAATTGGTCTGCCGGAATCATTCGTACTCGCACTTCCTTCCAAAAGCTGTCCATGCGGCGCAGCCCTGCAGCCAAGGCCCTTTCGACTGCCGGCAGGCAGCGCCGGCTGTAGAGCGCATGAAGCGGTTGAGATCGTCCTTCAAGAACCGGCACGACCGCATCGCATCCGCAGTTTGACCTGTGAGACAAGTAGCGGCAGGTTGCAGTCGAAAGAAATGGCATGTCACCGGCTACTGTAAGTGCCCAGCCGTCGATCCGGCGCAGGCCGGTCGCAAGGCCGCCGAGTGGACCCTCACCCGGCGCATCGTCCGGAAGGCAGGTCACAGGTTTGCAGGCATGAGCTCCGTCCTGATCGAGTTCATTGTCATTCCGACCAGTCTTGCGAACTGCAGCGCAGACTTCCGGATCGTTGGCAACGACCACGACCTCAGTTGCCAGCGGCAAGAGTAGCTCCGCGACGTGCCGAACCAGAGGTGTCCCTTTCGGCGGCACCGGCAGCATCAGTTTGTCTTCGCCCATTCGGCGACTACTGCCGCCTGCGACAACTAGTAGAGTTATTTCTGCATCACTACAGGAACGGGACGCCACTGCAGTTGCCCCCTGCACATTCTGATTCGCCTTTAGAAGGAGCCAAAAAAAAGAGCGAGTTGCCTAAACAACTCGCTCCGGACTTACAGAGTGTAGACGAAAGACAACTCAGACCGCCTGTGCTTCGAGATGCCTTACGACATCGCCGACCGTCTCGATTTCCTGGGCTTGCTCGTCGCTGATCTCCCCGCCAAACTCCTCTTCGAAGGACATTATCAACTCAACCAGGTCCAAACTGTCAGCATCCAAATCCTCTTTGAACTTGGCATTTTCGGTTACTTCATCAGGATCAACATCCAGCTGATCCACTATGATATCCCGCACCTGCTCAAAAGTTGTTGACATACTCGTACCCCCTTTGGTCGACCTACTCTATCAGAATTTAATGCGAATGTCTTGCATTATAAATCATATAACACTAGAATCGAAAGAGAGTTACGAAATTCAGCACGAAACCGGAATCAAGTTGTCTGAACTGACTGTGAAGCAACTAAAGGGGATGCTCAAGATCACGGTTCCCAAGAGGCAGTGGCTCCAATTTGATCCTCTCAGTCTCCACTGATTTTCACCAGTCAACTTGGTTCACAGTTCGTGCATTTGGGAGTGAGTTGCTCATTCCGCTTCATTGAGAGGTCAGAGGGAGGCCGTGATTGTCCACTGCAGGTCGAAAAGACGACCACATTCGAATAAACCTGGAAGAGGATGTCGGTTTCAGGCAGTTGACAACAGGTTTGGAGTATTACCAATTCATCCACCAGGCCCTCCCTGAGATCGACCTTGATGCTGTAGACGCCAGTGTCGTCCTCTTTGGCAAGAGTCTCTGCGCTCCCATCCTGGTCAGTTCAATGACCGGAGGCACGGCGCAAGCCGGACTCTTTAACCGGCGTCTGGCAGAGGCGGTGCAGGCTAAGCGTCTGGCCATGGGTGTTGGCAGCCAGCGCGCTGCCCTCGAAAACAGCGAAACTGAAGCCTCCTTCTTCGTCCGAAAGTATGCGCCGGATGCCCTTATCTTCGCCAATCTTGGCGCTGTGCAACTCAATTACGGCTATACGGTAGATCAATGCCGCCGCGCCGTGGAAATCGTGGAGGCCGATGCATTGATCCTCCACCTGAACCCCTTGCAAGAGGTATTGCAGCCTGAAGGTGACAGTCGTTGGTGCGGGCTGCTCTCCCGAATTGAAGAGGTCTGCGCACAGGTTGGCGTCCCCGTAATCGCCAAGGAGGTTGGCTGGGGCATCAGCAAGCAGGCTGCGCAGGGCCTGATCGACGCCGGCATCAGTGCCATCGACGTGGCCGGCGCCGGAGGTACCTCCTGGAGCGAAGTAGAAAAGCACCGCGCGCCGACTGACCGTCAGCGTAGGTTGGCCGCGGCCTTTCGCGAGTGGGGCCTTCCTACAGCCAAGAGCCTCGCACTGGTTCGGGCTGCCCGCGAAGAGTCGGGCCGCCAGGACCTGCCGGTTTTTGCGAGCGGAGGCATTCGAACCGGGCAGGATGTCGCCAAAGCAGCGGCACTCGGCGCAGATCTGGTAGGTCTGGCGGCTCCGTTTCTACGGAAGGCGGTTGAATCTGCGGAAGCGGTGGTAGAAGAGATCGACCTGTTGGTCGATGAACTCCGAATCGCGATGTTCGCCAGCGGCTCCCGCAATATCGCCGAACTGCGCCGGCCTGGCGTACTGGTTTCCAAGACAAGCCTTAACCCAAGTGCAATCCCCTTGCCGTCTCAACCTGATCAAACCGATCAATCACGTAGCGAGAAAAGGCTCAGTCGCGATGGGCCGACCTACACCTCAGATGGCCCGGTTCCTGCGAACTCCGGAGTCGCGGCGAGATCGAGTGCAAATGCCATAGACGAATTTGCCTCACTGTGGCTGCCGCGGATCGAGGAAGAGATGCGGGCAGTTTTGGCCACCCGCCACCCGTTGCTGGCATACCATTACGAGATGATGCACTATCACATGGGGTGGGCAGACGAGTCACTGCGCCCCATTACTCTTGCCGCAGGAAAGCGTATTCGCCCTCTTCTCTGCCTGATGTCCTGTGCCGCTGTCGGAGGAGATCCAACCAGCGCCCTGCCCGCCGCAGCCGCGGTAGAAATTCTGCACAACTTTTCTCTTGTCCACGATGATATCCAGGATGGCGACGAAACCCGCCGCCACCGGCCAACGTTGTGGGCGCTGTGGGGAGTGCCCCAGGCCATCAATGTGGGAGATGGCATGTTCGCGCTGGCGTATGCCTCTTTGGTGAGGGCGAAGGTAAGCAGTTCTATTGACCTACTGCCGGATCCAGCAGGCAATAACAGTTGGACGCTCAAGACTTTCGAACGTTTTACCGAGATCTGTATCCGCCTGACTGAAGGCCAGCACTTGGACCTGAGTTTTGAGGAACGGGAGGATGTAACCGCCGCCGAATACCTGCGCATGATTGAAGGCAAGACAGCCGCTCTGATAGCCGGGTCGCTGGCACTGGGAGCGCAGTTCGGCGGCGCTGGACACCGCAAATCGGAGTGTCTGTACCAGTTCGGCCACAACATCGGAATGGCGTTCCAGATCCAGGACGACATTCTGGGAATCTGGGGCGACCCCGAAGTGACGGGCAAGCCGGCTGGCAACGACATCCTTAGACGCAAGAAGAGTCTACCCCTGCTCTATGGTCTGGAGCATCCGACACACGGAGATGGTATCAGATCTCTGTGGAGACGCGGCATCAGGGAGGATGAGTTGCCCGATGCGATTGCCTTGCTGGACAGGACCGCTGCGAGGAACTGGTCGGAGGAGCAGGTACGCCGCTACCACAGCAAGGGAAGGCAAGCTCTTCAAGAGGGGATGGACGACGAATCCGACAGTTCCCTGCTGCTGGGACTGGCCGGTAGACTGTTGCAGCGCCAGAGCTGAGACGGCCTCAGAGGCGTAGGCCTTAACTTCCAGTCCTGAGCGAACTGCCCCACCAAATGCAGGCCGGGCCTCATGCCCTTTTCCTCAGAAAGCGGCTTGGGCTAGGTCGATTCCGGCCATTCTTCTATTTCACGTTTCACGGCCCCGCAGAAGGCGTCGGCGCTGGCCCCGTCCAGCACGCGGTGGTCATAGCTGAGGGCCAGATCCATCATCGGTCGAAAGGCGAGGTAGTCGTCCACACTTGCTTCGTAAGGTTTGCCGCTGCTTACGACCACTGGCCTCTTTTCAATTGCGCCCGTCCCAAGAATCGCAACCTGTGGCTGCAGAATCACGGGCGTCTGGAAGAGGCTCCCCGAAGTTCCATAGTTTGTCAGAGTAAATGTGCCTCCCTGTGTTTCCGAAGGCGTGAGCTTATTCTCCCTTGCACGGGCCGCCAGGTCCGCTACCTGGCGGGCGATTCCGAGCAGATTCATGTCACCGGCGTCGCGAATTACGGGCACGATCAGTCCTCCAACGCCCGTTTCGTCGGCGGGAAGAGCGACCGCCATGCCGATGTTGTACACGTGCTTCAGTTTCAGCCCCTCATCCGTCCATTCGGCGTTGGCGGCCGGTACAGCCTTCAGCCCCTTCACGACGGCCGCCACGATGTAAGCAGTCAGAGTCAGCCGTACGCCCTGCCGGGCAAAATCAGCCTTTTGGGCCTGGTAGTGACCGGTTACAGCGCCCATGTCCACACTATGCACCGTCGTGACGTGTGGCGCCGTGAAGGCACTCCGTACCATGTTCCTCGCGATGACCTGGCGCATCCGGCTGTGGGGTATAAGCGTTTCCTCGCTGGCTGCCTTATCGGGAGGGGCATCTCTCCCGGCTGCCTGACCAGGAGCAGCAGGCGTGTCCCTGGTGCTTTCGGATGGCTGCTTTGGCGCATTTTCGATTGTCGCCGCGGTCAGGTGGGACAGCCCCTTATGTTCTCGTGCATATTCGATCAGGTGGTGCCTAGTCAGGGTGCCGACGGGTCGCCCGCCTGCAGCCTCTCGCAGGTCAATGTCGTAGGTCGCGGCCAGTCTACGCAGCTCAAGGGAGGCAACTGAACTGTCGGGGGTAGGAGATTCTTCTTGTCTGTCGGTCCAGGCATCAGGATCCTGACGGCCTGCATTGGTCCGTTCTCTCAGGTATGCCTCAACGTCACTCTTTGAAATCTGCTCGCCTTCGCGCCCGGGAATGGCAGACAGGGAAATGCCTGCTTCCGAAGCAATCCTTATGGCGACAGGTGTGGCAGTGGGTTCCTTTCTCCTGGAATCCTGTTCGCTGCCTGACCGGGTACCCGAAAGGTTGGCATCCGACTCTTTCGCAGCAGCCTGGTCCGATCCAGTGACGGCCGGCGCAGAATCAGTCGGCGCCGGTGTACTCACCTCAGTCTCCTCGCCGATGACGGCGATGACCGCCTTCAGATCGACAATCTCGCCCTCGCCGAAGCGAATTGACAGAAGCGTACCGCTCGCGGGCGCTGGAACCTCTGTGTCCACCTTGTCGGTTGCAATCTCCAGGAGGGGATCTCCGGCATTGACCTCCTGGCCTTCCTTCACGAGCCAGCGACTGATGGTAACGTCCTCGACTTCCTCTCCCAGATCAGGCAGAGTAACTTCCGTAGCCATTGATGTGCCTTTCTAGCGCCGCTCCATGTCCAGAACAGTAGCAATGATTTCGTCTTTCCAAGGCAGTGCCTCTTCCTCCAAGACGCGAGAAACCGGGATCGACACGGGAGCCATGCCTAGGCGGCGGGCAGGCGCGCGCAGCAGGTCCGGCGCCTCCTCGTATGCCCGGGCTACGAGCTCTGCGCCGACGCCGCAGTTCGCATAGGATTCGTGAACGGCCAGCAAGCGCCCGGTCTTGGCTACCGATTCCCAGACCGTTTCCGTGTCCAGCGGTTCGACCGTGCGCAGGTCGATGACCTCGCAATCGATGCCGTGTTCATCCTTTAGCGTCTCCGCGGCTTCAAGGGCCTGTAACAGGCAGAAACTGAAGGTAGCAATTGTCACATCTTTTCCAACCCGCTTCACATCGGCCTTTCCGATCGGAATCAGGTACTCTTCGTCAGGCGGCGGCGCCTCTCCCCGTGTGAAGTAGAGCATCTTGTGCTCCAGGAAGGCGACCGGATTGTCGTCGCGGATTGCCGTCTTGAGCAGTCCTTTGGCATCGTAGGGCGTTGCAGGGGCGACAACTCTGATTCCGGGAAAGTGAGCGTACAAACTGTCAACCGACTGGCTGTGCTGAGAGCCGTATCGTTTGCCTCCGCCCTGCTGGCCCCGAATCACCAGAGGGACCTTCAGCAAGCCGCCGGTCATGTACCTGTACTTTGCGATCTGATTGAAAATTTGGTCGGCAGCAACCAGGGTGAAGTCCATGTACATCAACTCTACGATGGGACGCATTCCCACCGTTGCCGCACCAAGGGCCATTCCCATGAAAGCCTGTTCGCTGATGGGCGTGTCGAGCACCCTCTTCTCGCCAAACTCGTCAAGCAGGTTGCGAGTTACGCGGAACAGGCCGCCGTAGTGGCCTACGTCCTCACCGATGAGAAAGACATCTTCGTCCCGCTGCATCTCTTCTCTGAGCGCTTCGTTGATGGCCTGAATGTATGTTGTTCTTCGCATTGGTTCTGTTTTCGCGTTCTGATCAGTTCTGCCTGGTCAGCCGTTGGCCTGAACCGCTCTGCATTCAGCCGCCGCTGGTGGCGGAGCCGGCAAAGACGTCCAGATAGGTCTCATTCGTATCGGGCCACGGGCTATTCTCTGCGAATGCCACAGCCTCGTCAACTGTCTCGTCGACTTCCTCGTCGATTTCAGCGATCCGGTCTTGATCGATGCCCCTGGCGTGCAGCTTCATGCGCAAGACAGTCAGCGGTTCGTAGGCCTGTTGCTTCTCAACCTCCTCTGGCGGGCGGTAGGTCTCCAGATCGCCCGCCATGTGTCCGGCCAGGCGGTACGTGATTCCCTCGATGAAGGTGGGCCCGGAGCCGGTTCTTGCACGCGTTGCCGCTTCGCTTACGGCGGCGTGGACGACCTCGACGTCGTTGCCGTCGACCTGCACGGTCGCCATGCCGTAGGCGCGCGGGAACATGAAGATATCTTCGATCGACGAAGTGCGCCAAATGGGCGTCATCTCCGAGTAGCGGTTGTTCTCACAGTAGAAAATAAGCGGCAGCTTCCACTTTGAAGCCATGTTGAATGTCTCGTGCATCACGCCCTGGAACAGCGCGCCGTCACCGAAAAAAGTGATGGCCACGCGGTCCTCGCCCCGCAGGTTGCTGGCCAGGGCCAGGCCGGCCGCGTGGGGCACTTGTGCGGCGACGATGCCGTTCGCACCCATCATGCCGAGCTCTGGCGAAACAAAGTGCATCGAGCCTCCTTTGCCCTTGGCAAAGCCGTCGCTGCGGCCCATGACTTCCGCAATGGCTTTTCCGGGATTCATGCCCCATGCCAGCCCATGGTGGTGGCCGCGGTAGGTACAGGTAACGTAGTCACCTGGGCGGAGCGCGTAGGCGGCCCCGATTGCATTGGCCTCATGACCGATGGCAGTGTGCATCGCGCCGCCGATCTGGCCCTCCTCCGCTGCCGCCAGCAAGGCCTCTTCCATGAGACGGATCGTCACCGCCTTTCGGTACATTTCCAGGAGCAAGTCGGTCGGAAGGGCAGGTACTTCGAGCTCCGAAGCCGAGTCCGAAGGCAAAACGTCCGTGGTGATCGATGCCGGATTCCTGAGGCTGTCCGACCTGTCCTCAGCCGTTGCCGGCGCCGGCAAGGCGGCTTCATCAGTGTTCGCTGCTTCAGGTGTATGGTCGGCCGGCTTCATTCTCTATGGTCCTCTTCCACTACGGAACAGTACGGTCAGTTCCACTACTCTCAGTCAAATCGTCGGAGACTCGACCTGCCCAAAAACAAACGGGGTGCATCTTCGCACCCCGTTACGTAACACTCTTCGTCTGGAAACGCGATTCTCGGCAGGGAGACTTTATCTTGATCTCCAGTTCCTCTCGCGTGTTCTGAGATACCGCTTTAACCTTGAAGCTGACATCGTCTAGCGGATTCCAGCCATTTCCTGCAGTAGATGCCAGTTCGCAAGCCGGTCAGCCTGGGCTGCCATCAGGACATCAGACGGGTTGCCCTCTTTGTCAAACTGCTTGGAGAAGCGGCCTTCCGAACGGGCGAAGGTGATAAAGTCGATCGTTTCTCCGGTCTTCTTGATCGTGTACCAGTCTTCCTTTACCGCCGGGTTCCCCTGAAGGCTTAGGCGCTCGCGAATCGTATCGCCCTTGCGCGGGTCGTAGACAAACATCGGGAAGGCGCGGCTGTCTACCGCCAGCTTTGCCTGGTGGCGGGCCATGTTGTCGGCTACGCCATGCTCAGGCTGGCAGGTTGTAAACACGTTGACAATGGCGGGACCTTCGAACTCTGCGGCTTCCAGAATCGACTTGTAAAAGTGATTGGGTACGGACTGAACGGTCTGAGAGACATACGTGTTTGGGTGCATCATGGCGATGCGGCCCAGCTCTTTTCGCATCTCCTGCTTGCCGGCCAGGACCTTGCCATGCGAGTACATCTTGGAGTCCTGCCCCATGAAGGATGCCGTGCTGGTCTGGCCGCCGGTATTCGAATAGACCTGCGTATCCAGGACAAGCACCTTGATGTTCATGCCGCTCGCCAACATCCGGCTGAGCGCCTGAAAGCCGATGTCGAGCATGGCGCCGTCGCCGCCCATCACCCAAAGCTGTTTGTCCTGCCAGCCAAGCTGGTCCCAACGCATGCGGAGGCCCATTGCGAATGTGGGGCCGTCTTCAAAGAGCGAATTGCTCCAGGGTACGATGTACGGGTTGTACGGATAAGTGCTGCCGTATACGGTGTTGCAGCCCGTGCTTGCAGCGATGCCGATATTTTCCGATCCGTACTTGTAACCAAGGGCGGCCAGCCACATGCGGATAGCGGTAGCCTCTCCGCAACCGGCACAGGAACCGGCGCCGCCAACGTACAGCATGCTCTGCTCGGCCAGCATCATGTCGACGGCAACGCGCTCGTTGATGAACTCCTGCGGCGTCGGGGGCAGCTTGCGGAAGAAATCGATGCTCTTCTGGTAGATGGGAACAGTCGTGTCTTCCTTCTCGATCATCTTGAGAGCATGGTAACCGAGGTCATCGCATGCCTCTACACATTCTGCGCATCCCTTGCACTTGGTCGGATCGATAAAGATACCGAACTTTCCAGGAGTCTTCTTTCTCTTGGCCGGAACCTTGTAGAACTTATTGGTCTCGGAGAACTGTCCGGTCATGAATCTGCGTTCGGCGTCGTCTTCGATTTCATCCAGGGCTTCACCGAGTACGTCATCAGTCACGACCTTGCCTAGAATGGCAGTATCCGGGCACTGTGTGACGCAGCTCATGCAGCCTGTGCAGTTTTCCTGGATGTACTCGGGGATCTCCGGCGCAATGTAACTGAAATCGCGATAGGCGCCGGTGCCGGCCGGGATGACCGAGCGGGCAACGCCAATGTCGGCCTCGAGCGTCTCCGGGCCCGGACCTTCGTTGTACTCCTGAACGACCCTCTCGAAAAAGTCGTGGGCGTCAATGATCGACGATTCAAAGCCGTTGTCATACCCATTACCGCCTTCAATCGGCGGGTCGGCGACGTCAACAGATTGATCGCTTGAATCGTGACCGTTTGACGTTCGGGTCAGGTTTCTGATATCGAAGGTATTTACCGTAACACCCATAGGAGTTACCGCCTTTCAAGTAGGATGAGCACCAGTGCCTCTGATGCCGTCGATCGACTAGGAAAACAGCGTAATCTCTGCGCCGGGCACAAGTACCGGCGAGGTAATGTCCTGCGCGATAATATCCGACGGAATCTCGAAGGCCTCTTCGTAGCCGCGTCTTACACAGCGCATATTTGCCTGTACTACAGCTTCGCCGCGCTTACCAAAGTACTTGCGCAGCGCCTGTTCGGAGCGTTCCATAACATCTTCATCATCGAGATGTGCATCACCCGCGAATGGCGTCACTCTCAGGAAAATACCCAGCAGAACGATGCCCTGCATACGTACTTCGAGATCAGCCACCGGGGCCTCTTCGCGGGCGATCTTTGCGCCGTCTGCGGCCACAACCCTAAGATTCTTTTCCCTGATCAGGTCCTTGGCCTTTGGCGGAACATTGGACCACACTTCTTCCGGAGTTGACTTGTTTGTCTGAACGAAGAGTGTGCCTCCTTGCTGAATCCCAGCCAGAGGATTGCTGGTGAAGAAGGCGTTGATGTCGTTCATTGGCACGAAGTCTACATTGTTGAGCTCACAATGGGTCAGGATTGGCTCGTCCGCTACCGTCAAATAGTAGGTTGTCGGCAGGCCCTTCTTTTCCGAACCGTACTTGGGGTAGGCTTGCACCTTCTTGCCGAAGATGTCACCAGCGATTGTCGCAATAACCTTGTTCGTAGTTACCGAGCCAAAGCCGCCGACTGAATGGCCGCGCATCGAAAATGCGCCGGTGGGGCGGACGTCCGGGTCGCCATTCATTGGCAATGCGAGGTCATGCTTTATACCCACGACAAAGAAGCGGGGGCCTTCCTCTACCATATTGCGAGCGATGGAGATAAAGTGCCCTGGTCGCACATCGCGGCTTCCCAGGCCGGCCGACCCGCTGAAAATCTTCGGAATGTCATCGATGGCAGGGAAGCCTTCGCTGCCGGTATAGGCGTCCGCAAACGCGGCCTTGATGTCGTTTGTAACCGGATTGTTGGGGGCAATCGGGTCGTCCATTCTCTCCAGAACTGTGAATCCACGCAGATGCTTCAGCGCCTCCACGATTTCCTTGCTGGGGAAGGGCCGGTAACAGGTGATGTGGATGACACCTAGCTTGATTCCCTCTTCGCGGCGAATGTAATCAACAGTCGCTTTTGCCGTCTCAATCATGCAGCCCATGCCGACGATGGCATACTCGGCATCTTCCATGCGATAGGTGTCGAGCATCCCATAGCGGCGGCCCGTAAGCTGGTAGAATTCGTCCATCGCATTCTGCACGGCGTCGCCCACCTGCGAGTAGTAGTCGCGCTGCGCGATCTTTCCCTTCATGTAGCTGTCCTGGTTCTGGACCACACCTGTCATAACAGGATTATAGGGGTTGAAGAGGTTGACCAGCTTGTCTTCGGGCTTGCCGATGAAGTCCTTCATCATCTCAGGTTCGCAAAGCAGGACGTCTTCAACCGTGTGTGTTGTCAGGAATCCATCCTGGACATTGAAGAATGGAGTACGGCTGTCTTCAGCGGCGCGGCGAGCGATCAGCGCCAGGTCGCCCGACTCCTGGGCCGTCCGTCCGAAAAGGATGCCCCATCCGGAATCGGACACCGACATTACATCGTCGTGTCCGGCGTGAACGTTCAGACTGTGGCTTGTCAAGGCGCGGGCGCCGATGTGAAAGACGACCGGCAGCCGCTTGCCCGAAATCGTGTACAGTACTTCGTGCATCAGAATAAGACCCTGGCCGGACGTGTAGTTGCTGACTCGTCCGCCGGCGACGGCGAACCCTTCACAAGCCGCCGCGGCACTGTGTTCGGACTCCGGTTCCAGGAACATCAAGTCGTCGCCCCACAAATTGCGAGCGCCGTTGGCAACCGCCGCACCGTAGCCTCCACCCATCGTTGTCGATGAAGTGATGGGATAAGCGCAAGCGGCCTGTGTTATGTGTGTCTCGGCCCAGACGACGGAGCCGGCTCCATCTGTCGTTGTAGGGATACCCGGGTACGGCACATGCCCGTTCAGGTTGTCTGAGAGTGTCCCAGAAGAACCGGAAAGGTTATTTGTGTCTGCCATGGTCATCCTCCTGGTGCCAAAATGGCGTGCGGAATAGGGGCGGATTCGAGAACTGCGACAGTCTAATCCGTCCATTTGGACCATTGTACCACAGATCAACATAAGGGATCAACCTTTTGCCTGTGCGAATTGCCAGGAACGGCTTAAAACGGCTCAGCATATCGTCTCCAAGGGGTATCTTCTCGCAAATGTGTACGTTGAACTCCCTGAATACCGGTAGGCCCCGACATCTGGTGGCGTCCTGTGAAGCCTGAGTGCCAGGACAAGACTTTGGGTCGGCCTGAGCGTAAGACTGCTGCCTCTCTTGCCTGCCGCAAGTGTAAGCGGTAGCGTTGTCAGATGGGAAATGCCCAATAGGATTGAACTTTCTGGATGTATCTGGACGAGCAAGTCCAGGAATTCGTCAGTCGGTGGGGATGAAGGGGCAAACCCGAGGAGAGGAACCAAAGGCAGGCCACCGAGGGCAGGTGGCCCGCTGGAGAAAGGTCTGTCTGGAAAGTGTGTCGATTCTGGAGAACTGTACTTTGTGTTCGCCGTGTATGGCAATCCTATGCGGCCTGTTTTGTAAACGCACCTTTGGCGAGGTGCCGTCCCACCGGAAACAGAAGTAACGGAACAGAGATGTCGATGAAAATCCATAGCCAGTGGAGGCTCATCTCTTGTTCTGTCAGACGGGAACCGATCCAGTTCCATAGCAGCGCATGAAACAGCATAATGCCCCCGTAGAATGTTACGTGTGCCTCAAAGTACTCCTTGGTGAGGCCCTGTTCCCCGGCATTGTCGACATCCTGCTTTCTGCGAAATCCGACATAGATGGATATCAGCGCGCCTGCTGCAACAAAGGGATCAAAGATTTGCCAGACCAACGAGCCAATTCCTTCAGACATCGGATCGTAGAGCTGAATGGCGACAAACTGGATCCAAAACACTACCGCGAAAACCTGCATGGCGATTCCCACGATTCTCATCACGACGAAATCCCTCCTATAGCCCGGACTCTCGGCGAAGAGTCCGCCTTGCGGCAACCGCGCTTGCAGAACAATCGAGGGATGTATAATTGCGGTTGCGTAATGTTAGCGTTCTGTCAAGCAAATTACCTGATCTTCCGTTTACCTGGGTTTCTCTTTCACATTTAACAGAAAGGACACACTGTCTTTTGGATCTCGCGTGTCTCAGCCGGTCGTGAGTTCGTTTACGTAATGACAGGTTGGGGTCACTGCAACCTCACTGCCCTTCTTCGAGGCCTGGACCGCTACAATGCATCGCTCCTGGTCAGGCGCCTGCCTGCGGAAAACAGCAAGAGAGGGAGAGTAAGGTCAATCAGAATCCACAACCATTGAAAGCTCACCAAAGGGTAGGACCAGCGGGAGCCAATCCAGTTCCAAAGGAGCGCGGCAAGCAAGGCAACACCCCCGTAAATCGCGATGTTCGCTTCAAGGTAGTCCTTTGTGAGGTTTTCCTCTCCCGAACTATCGATTTCAGTTTTCATGCGGAATGCAACCCATATCGTGACGAGAATTGCAATTACCATTAAAGGATCGAGGACAGACCAAATTTGAAATCCCACACCTTCCTGCGCAGGGTCGTAGAACAGTATGGCCAGGAATTGGACCCAAACCACTACGGCCAAGATCTTCAGAAATGTCCCTAGAAACATTTTCACGACCACTTCCCTCCTTTCCGGTTCGTTTTGGCACACATAGTTTGAAGCTTAGTCACTGCTGTGCCTACGCAAATAGTATAAATTATTTGACAGTATATGGTCAATGTCCATTTGGAGGCCTGCCAATTGCCGCAAAGTGCGCTGACAGACGTATGGAATTGCGGTCAGATTGGTATTCCAAACCCTGGTTGAGTCCGTTCAGCCTCCCTATCCGGGCAGGCCCAGTCTAGCGACGTCAGGAAAAGGGTACGGACACTTGGTCTTGGAGAGTTGCAGAGCGGGTGGGGATGCGTAATGCGGGCAAAACAGTGGCGTCTGAAATGTCCGGATTTTCAAATTTTGCACAGCTCTTGGAGGGTACGCCAGTTCATCATGTTGATGGCTGAGGTCGGTCTGCCGGCGTTGCGGCTGGGGGTCCGGAAGGGGCCGCGAAAGTGTTGCATTTCCGTTTTTTGGGCTCCTGACCAGAGTAAAAAAGGGCAAAGGGGAGGAAAAACGGCGCGAAAAAAAATGCACCAATGGGGATGCAACACTTTTCTTCAAAAAACGGCGGAAATTCAGTCCCGGCGGGAGCGCGCTTTCGTGCAGATCTTGGCCGGAAGATCGGCTCGGAAACGCGGTTTTTCGTGGTTGGTGGTCTGCCCAAAAAGTACAGGTCTTGTTTATGTTTTGTAGAGGTTTACAGAATTGAGTGGGAAGGAAGCGCCCCAAGCTTGGCTGCTTCCAGATGCATACGAAGGAACGCCCAGAATTTGGGATGGATCCTACTGCGAGGAGAGAGTGGTGTGGGCGGAGGACTGATAGCCGCCATCGCGCTCAGCATGGGCGACGAAGGAAGTCAACGAGATTTGTTAGAATTTTTCGAAGAGGCCAGACCCGGAACGGAAAATGTCTGATTCGAATTACGCAGTTCGGGCGCTTCGAAATGAGGGAACCGTCTTCCTGCTTACGGCAGTTGAGGAGAATATTACAATGTCGGGCCGCGAGGGGAATTTGAAAACGGCAGCCCCTGGTCTCCGGAGAGAGCGTTTCCGCCTGGGCTACTCCAAAGTAACAATGCCGAGAGGTGTCTCCAGTCTGGCCCGCATTGCCGGCGCGGGGGCGGCTGTCACCAGGATGTCGATGTGGAGAGCCGACAGCATCGGCTGCACCTCGGCAGGCCGGGGATGGAACAGGGAAAGTTCGAGCAGGCGCACGCCCTGCGCTGAAGTGACGGAAGGGTGAGGGGTATCCGCTCCCCACTCGATCAGGAAGGGCACTATGCCGTCGCCCGGCGGCGGCCAGCCCTCTTGCGTCTCCGGTCGTTTGGTCGTGCGCCACTGCAGCTGTGCGCCGTCTGGCAGAACGCGCCCTCCCTCAACCACCACACCTGGATCGTATCCGGCAGCTTGGGATGCCTTTGCCACTTCTTCTAGAGAGGGCGCCAGCACAGCCCATGTCACCAGCCTGGGAATCTTCAACCAGTCCAGACCGAAGGCGAGCGGCCCCTCGCCCTGCCCGGAAGACTGTTCCGGGTCAGGCGCTATGACTTCCAGGTAGCAGGAGTTGCTCAATGCCAGGAGCGCATTGTGCGTCCCATTGGGATGTTTGCCCCCGGCGGAAGGGCGTACGCCGAAACGCTCCGACAATGCGTCCACTGCTTCTTCTAGTTCGGGTGCGGCATATACGAGATGATCGGGTGAGAGAGCCATAATTGTTGTGACGTACCGCCTCCTGGTATCCTGTCAGCACTCGGTATTGTATAATGGTCGAAACCTCCAGTGACTCGGGCAACTTCCAGGTTCCGACTCGCGGAGTAATGTGCGCAGCATTGTAGCTTACCGAAAGTTGCGGCCAAAATTGACCAGACTCTAATCAGGAGAAGAAATGAGCGTCGAAACGCAGAAGCTTAGCGAAATCGATATCTTTCTGTTTGATCTACGAGGATATCTGCTACTCAAGAACGCACTTACGGCCGAAGAGGTTGCCGCTTGTAACGGCGAGATGGACGCCATCCTGCCACTGAAGGTGGGCCACTGGGCGGGTTACGTTCACGGCCACCAGTATGGAAGCGCCGACGGCCTCAATCTGCAGCAGATCTATGAGGCCGGCCCTGGTTTCGAGAATCTGATCGACCATCCTTCCTGGTTTGAGAAGGTCAAATACTTTGTCGGTGGAGAAGGGTCGTTCGACTTTCATCACGGGCCACTCTTTATCGACGAAAACTTCGCGAACCTGCGCGGTCCTGGTGAGGCAATCGGAATTCACTCAGGCGGGCATCACACCAGCAAACGCAACCAGTTCCGGTTTCACAACGGGCACTTCATGAACGGCCAGATCAATGTTCTCGTCGCGCTCACCGACATCGGCCCCGGCGACGGCGGCACCATGGTGATCCCGGGCAGCCACAAGTCCAACTTTCCGCCTCCCGAATACGACGAGCAAAGTATTGGGCTGGGAGGGTCGGCCGACACCATCATCGGCGCTGAGGAAATACACATGGACGCCGGCGACGCGCTCATTTTCGTTGATACGATTTGCCATGGTTCCGCCCGGCGGTCGGTCAAAGGGGACCGCCGCGTCGTAGTCTACCGGTACGGACCGTCCTGGGGCATTTTCAGATTCGGCTACCGGCCATCGCTGGAGCTGCTGGAACGGCTAACACCTGCCCGCCGCGAGATCGTATGGCCTCACGAAGTGATGGAGCGCAGCCCGCAAAAGTAGGCGCCCACACTTTATCTCATGCGTGTCGGGGCATACCACATGTCGAGGTTTGTCCCCACGGCCTCCTTGACTGGCCGTGTCACCACGTCCAGTCGCTGCAGGATGTCGTCGCTTAAGGTCAGTTCAAGCGACGGCAGGTTTCGCCTGACCTCTTCGGCGTTGCGCGCGCCGACCAGCAAAGACGTAACCCCAGACTGCTGACGCAGCCAGGCCAGAGAAACGGCGGCCATCGGTTCCCCCAACTCCGAAGCAACTTCCCGGACTTTGGACACGGCAGCAAATAGTTCCTCTTCGAGGCCGGGTTCGCCGTGCTCGGCGAGCCGTCGCTTGCCGGAGTAGTGACGTGTGCGGGCAAGTCCTTCGGGCACGTCGTCTGCCGCGGCGTAGCGACCGGTCAGGACACCTTGCGCGAGCGGGCTGTAGCAGATCACCCCGATGCCGCTCTCGCGGCACATGGGAAGCACCGTCCTCTCGATGCTCCGCCACACCAGGCTGTAGGGCAACTGATCGGTTACGCACTGACCCAGAGCCATCATTTCGGTCAGATCCCGGTCGGCAAAGTTGCACACACCGTAGGCCCGGATCTTCCCTTCCGACTGCAGACCATCCAATGCGCCGACCGTCTCGGCGAGAGGCACATCCCAATTGGGCCAGTGAATCTGATACAGATCGATATAGTCTGACTGTAGCGCGCGCAGACTGCGTTCGCAGGCGTCGACAAGGTCTCCCGGCGCCAGGTTGCGTGCGCTCACCTTGGTGGCAATGACAGCTTCTTGCCTTCTGCCCCTTAGCCCCTTGCCCAGCACCTCCTCGGACCGAGGGTAGTTTTCTGCGGTATCAAAAAAATTGATGCCTGTGTCAAGTGCGGCGTGGACCGCTGCGATCGAGTCGGCATCCGGCTGGTCGCCCCAGAACTCGCCTCCCGCAAAGGGCCAGCAGCCCAATGCTATGGGCGACACCTGGATATCAGCCCGTCTTCCCAACGCTCTGTACTCCATCGACAATAGCCTCCCTTCAGTAGATAGCTGCGACTACGCTACCCCAACCCCGCGGCTTTTGCAAGGCGACTTTTCGTGGTACTCTCTAGGACAAATCCGCATCAGAATCTCAACAGAAACGGCCGGTCAATAGAATGCCAAGCATCCGCAGTCAGCTCTTCAAATTCTACTTTCGCGTGCGCAACAGCCGTCTTCCCCTGGACCGGCCCATTCAGGACCAGCGTCAAACCATGGACCTCCGCGGACACAAGCTTCTGCCCATGGCAGAGGAGATGATTGCCGCGCCGGTCGACGCATTCGGCATCCAGGCAGAATGGATCGATCTGCAGAGCACCAGGTCAGACCGGGCATTTCTCTATCTGCACGGCGGCGGCTACTTTATCGGCTCCTGCAAGTCCCATCGGGGTTTTGCCTCGCACATTGCCAAGGCATGCCGTTGCCGCCTGCTGTTGCCCGAATACCGGCTGGCGCCCGAGCACACTTTCCCCGCAGCCCTTCTGGACGCACGCGCCGCTTACAGATTCCTGCTGGCGCAGGGATATGGGCATAGCCGCATCGTCGTGGGAGGCGAATCATCCGGCGGGGGACTCGCGTTGGCGCTTCTGCAGACTCTTCAAGATGAAGGGATGCCGATGCCGGCCGGCGCGGTTCTGCTCTCGCCTTGGACCGATCTGTTGGGGACGGGGCACAGCGTACAATCTCGCGCCGGGCAGGATCCATGGCTGCGTCCAGACGGCATTCCACTGTTGGCGAATCGGTATCGCGGCAGCACCCCGACCGATCATCCGCTGATTTCTCCGCTTTATGGTGACATGACAGGATTCCCGCCACTCCTGATTCACGCCGGGAACGACGAGATTCTGCGCGACGACGCAACGCGACTGGAGGCCAGGGCAAGATCGGCCGGCGTTGAAGTAACGAGCAGGATCTGGATGGGCATGTGGCATGCCTTCCACGCCTTCTACCCCTGGGCGCCGGAAGCGTTGTTGGCGCACCAGGAGATCGGAGAATGGGTCGTTGCCAAGACGGAGACAGGACCTGAGACTGAAAGAGGGACAGAGACTGGGAATGATTCGATCAGCCGACGTTCGAACCGACGCCGAAGCGCGCAGCTGGCAAGCGCGACTCAATCGCGAGCGACCGCAGAGGACGATGGCCGCGGACTGGATCGCAGCCCGGATCAGGGCCGGCAACCGGAGCTCACCCCGGGTCGTTGAGCTGGCCTGCGGCGCCGGCTTTCTGGCCGGTCTCCTTCAGCGGCAGCTGCCGGGCATCCGCTATTGCGGCTTCGATCTTTCGCCTCACCTGACAGACTATGCCAGGCGCCGTTTTCAAACAGGCAGCGGTCAGCGGCGCGACGGGAGTGTCTTGGAGTTTCGGTGCGCCAATCTCGTGACCGAAGATTGGACCGCCCAGCTCGTCGAAATGGGCTGGGCAGGAAAAGTCGACGCGGTCGTATCGATCCAGGCTCTGCATGATCTGGGCTCGCTTGGGCGGCAGACGAAAGTCTTGAAACAGGCGCACGACCTGCTGCGTGCAGGCGGGTTGCTGGCATACGCCGATCTGTTGTTCGACGCCGAAAGCCCTCATGCCAGCCGGTACAGCAGAGACGAGCATGAAGAGATGCTTCAAGCCTGCGGTTACTCGAATTCCGGCAAACTGTCGACCGACCGGCGCCGCGAGGAATCCGGGCGTCAAGGATTTGACACTGACAGTTTTGGCGATCTTGGCTGCTTTGTATGTTACAAATGAAGACTTTCGCTGCCGCAGCCAGCCGAGACAAGAGTGGAGAGGCCGACGAACCTGTTCCTCAAGCCTTGTGTCCGTACTACGGCTGCGGCGACCAGCTTAGGGCAAAGCACGCCGGGACAAGTATGGCGTCCGGTCGCAGTCTGGAGAAGTGGGCTCTTGAACTGGCGCCGGTTCAAGCCGGAGCGAGCATTTTGGACGCAGGCTGCGGCTGGGGAAGATTTACCTGGACGTTAATCGAAGCATTCGGGGTGAATTCGACTGACATTGCTTGCGTTGATAGCTCACATGGCATGCTGGTAACGGCCGCAGAGGAAGCGAAACTTCGCTGTCATCGCCCTAAGATCACTTGTGCAGGCATTCAGGCCCTGCCCTTTCCAGCCGGATATTTCGACGGCGTGATGGCCAACCATGTATTATATCATTTGACGAACATCGTTGAGGGGGTACGTGAGCTGGCGCGGGTCTTGAATGAGGGTGGCTGGCTGCTGGCAACAACCAATAGCGACGATGTCGACGTTCCCGTGCTGGCATTCCACTACTCTGCTCTCGACAAACTCGGTATCGACTACGAACGCGAGGCCCGTTCTTCCTTTTCCATGGAGAACGGAGGAGAAGCGCTGAGCGAAGGCTTCAGAGTGATCGACCGTACTTACTTTGAGGACGAGACCTGCTACTCCACTGCAGAAGATTTTCTGGCAAGCTACAAGACGATCGGACGCTACCGCAACCTGTTTGCGCGCGAGGATATCGATGCCGACAAAAAGCGCCAGCTGCCGATCCTGGTCCATCAACAGGCTGAAGCAGTCATTAGAAAAAAAGGGGTGCTGCGCTCTCCGGTACGAATGGGGGCATTTGTCTGCAGAGAGCCGAAGCGATGACGCGTAAGGCTGATTTGGGTACGGGGACAATCAGGGTAAGTAACCTCCACATGGAGGCAGCGAGAGACGGGAGAACCAGATATGACAACGCTCAATCCGGAAAGTGACGTCGCAAAACTGATGGCGAGGCCCACAAACTCCGGAACTGTAGAATGGATCGGTCTGCGCGGCGAGCGACGCGGTCCGCTGAAGTCTGTAACCGAGGCCGAGGCAGTGCCGGGCAAAGGTCTTGCAGGCGACCATTTTCATGGCCAGGGCGGCGGCAAGCGCCAGGTGACTCTGATTCAGGGTGAGCACCTCGACGCGGTCGGAGCATTCCTGCAAGGATCCTCTGCCGACCCGTCGCTGACGCGGCGCAACATTGTGGTACGCGGCATCAACCTGTTCAGCTTGCAGGATCGTAGGTTTCGCATAGGAAATGTTGTTCTCGAACATACCGGACCTTGCCACCCCTGCAGCCGCATGGAGGAGAATCTCGGGCCGGGCGGCTACAACGCAATGCGCGGGCACGGAGGCATCACTGCCAGCGTCGTAGAAGGCGGCGCCATCCGGGTTGGTGATGCAGTCGAAAAGCTTCTCTTGGGAGAGGAGTCGGAGGAGGGCGGTTAACCGCCGGCCTGAACGAGAGGAGCAAATACGGCCCGCAGGCTTTCGGCTTCATCTTTCGAGCTGTTGAATGCTCCGGCTGTTTCAAGGCCTTTTTCCGTAATCCGCGCATAGGCGTCGGGCTCGTCCGCAAGGCTGCGCAATACAGTCTCAAGTTTCCGTCCGAGCGCGGGGACGTTGCCGTTTTCAACGAGAATACAGTTCTGCGCCGGCCCTTCCGCTTCCATGTAAACGCTGCCGCCGACGCCGCTGTAGCCGACGACCAGGCAGCCGCAGGCCATCGCTTCCAGCACGGACGTATTCATGCCCTCCTGCATATTGGTAGTGACGTAGACGGTTGCTTCGCGCAAGTTTCGCGCGTACTCGTCTTCGCTCAGCTCTCGCAGAGGCATCCACTCGAAGCAGGTGAATGGGTCGCCCTTCCCAAGAAGGACCTGGTGGAGCCAGGCAGCCGAACGCTCCTTGCGGGTGAGATAGCAGATCTTGGGCCGTTTCGCACCCCGGTCAAAGTAGTAGCGGTCGCGCGTTACATGCTCATGGATGAGGGTGGCCTCGATGCCCATGCTCCATTGAAGGTAGTCCATGATCAGAGGCGACTTGGTGATTACGCGGCGGACACCGAAATCGGGCCACGTCTGTCCCGGCGGCAGATTCCAGTACGTAGGGGACCAACTCAGTGCGATCACGATGCGCTCACCTGAAAACCTGGCGGTCTGTTGCATGACCTGCGGCATTACTTCCGGTATGACGAGGATATCCTCAGGCGTAAAGCTGGGTCGCTCGGATAGCCACAGTGTCGGTGCCTCGTAGCCGTGCCAAGTCGCCCGGAAGGGATGCTTCTGGTGAACGATCCTGGCGTCGAAGCCCATTTTCACAAGCTTGTTAACATGACGGTAGAGCGTCTTTGTTCCCCCTGATGGCTGGGGGAAATCAGGGCAAAAGTAGAGGATGCGTGACATCGATGCCATTCCCTCTTGGAGCATGAATCTGACAGTTTCGTTACCGCCGTCCGTCAAATGGCAGAAGGCCGGCAAATCGCAAAGGAGGTTCCAGTGCCTTTTCAGATATTAACCGACTCCGCGTTGCCGCCGGAAATGGCAGAGATGGTGGCTGACAGTTGCGACGTTCATATCTGGGACCTGACCGAAGAGGACCCGAAACTGGGGATAATCGAAGGGTTCCTCGTATACGGCCATCCCATCGTGCCGGGCTCGCTGATGGACAAAATGCCCAAGCTCCGCTGCCTGAGCAACTTTGGCGTCGGCGTTGACCACATCGTCCTTGAAGATGCGCAGGCCCGCGGACTGCCGGTCGGTTACACGCCCGGTTTCGTCGACGGAGCGACCGCCGACATGGCCTTTACCTTGCTGATGGCGCTCGCCCGCAATCTCGTACCTGGCTGGCTCCACGCACGCGGTCCGGACTACCTAGTCTACGACGGCAACATACTCCACGGACACGAGATCTACGGTTCCACCCTCGGAATCATAGGAATGGGCCGCGTTGGCCGCGTGGTCGCCCGCCGCGCCAGCGGCTTCGACATGAAGATCCTCTACCATAACCGAAATCAGAGCCCCTATGCCGAAGAGCTGAACGCCTCCTATCGAACGCTGGATGCCTTGCTTGAAGAGGCCGACTTTGTCGTGCTCAGCGTGCCTATGGGGCCGGAAACGCGTCATCTGATCAGCACGGCGGAGTTGGAGCGCATGAAGGAGAGCGCTTTCCTGATCAATGTGGCACGCGGCGGGGTCGTGGACCACGAGGCCCTTTTGGACGCTCTGCAGCGCAATCTGATCGCCGGCGCCGCCATGGACGTTACCGAGCCGGAGCCGCTGCCCCGCGACCATCCCCTGTTGAGGCTGGATAACTGTCTTGTCCTCCCCCACCTGGGCAGCGCAACCTTCCAGACTCGCTACCAGATGTCCCGACGGACAGTGGACAATCTGCTGGCCGGCCTGCGGGGGGAGGAGATGTTGAGCCGCGTCGCCTAGTCCTCGCGCTCCCTGCGAAAGGCAAGCAGCATAACCAGTTACTCCTGAATCGCAGGCGGGCGCAGAAGCTCTGCCGGCGCGTCTGGCGGCGCGCTGAGCGTCAAGAGAAAGGCGATAACCGCCTCGCTTTGCTCCTCGGTAAATGCAAGCGGCACCAGGTCGGAATGCCCGGGGAATGCCGGCGGCGCGTGATTGTAGTGGCGCATGACGGCCTCCAAGTCCGGAAAGATGCCGTTGTGCATGTAGGGCGCCGTCTCAGCAACATTGCGCAGGCCGGGCACTTTGAAAGCGCCGATCAACTCCTCGCCTTCGAGTTTGATGAAGCGCAGCTCCACACATTCCTCCTCTTTCGCGTCGCTGTATTCGCCCTGGCAGTTGAAAACGTCCTCGACAACTTGAAAAGTCCCCAGGGAACGGCCCTGGTCGAACCTGCTTCCCTGCGGCAAGGGCAGGCCGATGTTGTGAAAGGTCCCGTTGGTGAACAGGGGACCGTTGTGGCAGTCCGTGCACTGGCCGTCGCCGAAGAAGAGGCGCAGCCCTTCGGCTTCCTCGGCGCTGAACAGCTCGGACATGCGCTCCCGGTCGTTGACTAGGGCAGCAGCGGCGTAGTCGTCAAAGCGGCTGCGCCCCGGCAGGATTCTGCGTGAGTAGGCGGCGATGCTCTTGCCTATATTGGCGAAGACGCGGTTGACGGCCCCGCGATCGGCTTCAGTCATTCCTTCCCAAGCCGCGAGTTTCGCCCCGTCCTCCACGGGCGCGGCGTCGGAAGGAAAGCGGGAAGTGTCGCTGAGGTCGGGTCCCGGGCCGAAGACCGCCTCATACTGGCTTCGATAGTTGTCCAGCACATAACGGGCGTGTGCAGTCCGTGTGCCCCCGTGTTCTATCGCGGCCTCCTGGGGCGCCAGCGCCTGTGCCCATTGGCTGTCTTTGCGTCCATCCCAATAGAACCAGTCGCTATAGGAGGTACCCACGATAGTAGGCGTATGTCGAGGCGTATCGATATCGCGCACATTGGCCAGCGCCTTGCCGTCGGTGAAATAGCTTTGCGGCTTGTGGCAGGTAGAGCAGGAGACCGTGCCGTCAGGGCTGAGGCCGCCGTCGAAAAAGAGTGCGTGGCCCAGAGCGACGGCATCGGAACTGTCGCCGGCGGCATTGGACGGATCGGGCGGCAAGGGAGGCAGGCGGTCGAGACTGAGTGAGGCGATGATCCCGCGTTCCGCAGGGGTCCAACTGTGAGCCGGGTCCGCCCCCGACGGGAAACGGAGACCTCTTCCGCCTGCAGAACTGCTGAAGAGGTCGCGAATGGGGGCACTGATTCTTCCGGAGTCCACCAGGCCGGTGGAGAACAGGACCAGCGCCGCGAGGATTATCAGTGCCAGCGAGGCTCCGGCGACAAGACGACGACGCACGCTCTATTTCAACTCGAACTCAAAGGTAACCGTATCGCTCTGGCCGCCGGAGCAGATCTCTAGCGTCAGCACCCACACACCGCCCATGTTGAACCGCATTCCTTCCAGAAGATAGTTTCCTTCGCCGAGGTTCTGAGTCACACGCGGCGCAGTCGGAAACCCATGGTCGTGCTCAGGCATGCCGCCGTCGATTGCGATCTCGGCATCGGTTACCGGGTTGCCGTCAGCGGTCTCGATATGCAAGGTCCAGGAATGGGTCTCGTTTATGACGACTGGGTCCAGCTGGCTGACGGCGTTGACAGTGAAATGGCCGTTTTCGGTGGTCTGCGCTTCAAGTGAATCGGCCGGCATTGAGCCTCCGGACATGTCCATTGACATGCCGTTCTCCATCTCCATCTCGCCTCCGCCCTGAGGCGGTCCAATCGGATTGCAAGCGCTCAAGACCAGCGCCACTGCCAAGAGGCAAACAAGCTGCCGGATTCTCATTCCCGATTACTCCCTTTCTTAGAGGTTCGGCGACACACTTGATTGGCAGTATAACACTGCCCAGCGCGTCCGGCTGTTTTCCGGATTACATTGTCGAAACGGGGCTACCAAACCTGAGAGGGGTCAGATATTAAGGGGAGGCGGCCAGACCGGAGGCGACGAGCGCATCGTATGCGGCCTCGCTTCAGCCGCCACATCCAACGCTAATGCGCCTCCTGAATCCTGAAGCCGTTGCATCAGGGCGCAGTACTCTTTCATCGACAGAACAGCCGCCGTTTTCCGCCCCTTCCAATTGACAAGACACTTCAGTCCGAAGTTAAACTTCAAAACCCTCCTGCATTAAAGCGGTTCCCCTCCGTTCAACGAAGTCGCTCGCGCCGGCATCGCCGGTCCGTCTCCATCGCAACACGAGACTAGTAGACCGCCCAGCAGTCGCCTCAAAACCTGTTACTCGCCGAACTCGCGCCACCGTGCCGCCAGTCCGTCAAGCTTCTCGCGAAAGCCCGGCTGCTCAATGACCTCCCGATTCACCGGGAAGGCTGGCAACTCCCCCCGGAACACGGCTAGCACGCTCTCACAGGCGATCGTGCCGTTCATTTCGTACAGGTCGTCGGTCCACGCCAGCGCGTGCGGCGACAGGATCACGTTGTCCATCTGGATGAGCGGGTGATCGAGCGGCAGTGGCTCCGGTTCGACCACGTCCAGCCCGGCGCCCGCAATGGCCCCCGCCTCTAACGCGGCCACCAGGTCCTCCTGGTTGACTATCGGACCGCGGGCAGTGTTGATGAAGTAGGCGCTCGGCTTCATCAGCGAGAACAGGCGGGCGTTGATGAAGCCCCGCGTCTCCTCCGTCAAAGGGCAGTTGGTCACCACAAAGTCGGATTCGCTGAAAATCGTCTCCAGGCTGACCAGTTCGACGTTGAGAGCTTCGGCCCTTTTCGGATCAAGGTAGGGGTCGTGGGCGAGTCGGCGGCCCAGGTCGAACGGGCCCAGCAGCCGGAACATCTCACCGCCGATGTTGCCCATCCCCACTGAGCCGACGGTCTTGCCGCTCAGACCGAGGCCGGAAGTCTGCGCCTTCAGGTCCCAGCGTCCAATGCGGACGAGCCGGTCCTTGGCCCACAGCTTCTTTGCCAGCGCCAGAATCAGTGTCAGAATCGCCTCGGAGACCGGTTTGCGCACCGCGTCGACCGCGATGGCAAGCACTATGTCGTTGGCGGTCAAGGCCTCTGTGTCGACCAGGTCGTAACCGACCCCCCAACGGGCAAGACAGGCCAGGTCCCCGTTGCCCGAGACAGTTGAGGCTTCATAGGGACTGCCTAACGCGATGATACCTTCAAAGCCGGCGATTGCATCCGCCCTTACCGGCTCACCGCCGCCGGAGTCATAGAACGCCCACTCAACGTGAGGCAGAGGGTCTATCAGCCGCTCCAGGATCGGTTCTATCGTGCCGGGAGCGGCGGTTTTGAATCCGGATGAAACACCGATGCGGAAAGGTTGAGGCATCAGAATCCTCCTGTCGCAGGCAATGAAGAATTGGAGGTCTTGTCTGTAGGAAAGTTCCTGGCAAAGGGGCGAATACCCAGTCGATTTCTTGCCGTATCCAGTCTTCTCGAAACGGCTACTCGTCCTCGAAAAGAGATGGGCGCGAATTGAAATAGGGCCTCTCAAAGAGCAGTTTCTGGCGAGCCGTCAGTTCAACCGTCTGAGGCGCCTGTGCGTATTTGGCGCTCCAGGACTGCTGGCCCGGACTGTACTTGTAGAGCAGTGAGCGCCGGTGAAACTCTGCAGACCAGGCCACGGTACCGTGGGTCAGCGCCTCGGTAAAGATGACAACTGAGCCGGCCGGCGCCTCCGGAGTGACTACGGCCTCGTGCGCTTCGTGCGCAACGCGCACGCCGTCGGGGCAGGGGAAGTTCGCTTTGTGGCTGCCCGGCACCCCGCAGAAGCCGCCCAATCCCGGCCCGGTCGCAGTCAGATTCCAGGATACGACCGTCAGGCCGTTGAACATCTGCCCGCTGTTGTAGTGGTAGAACTCGGGCGGGTCGTAGGGGGTTGCGCCGCCGTGCAGACGTAGCTGTTCCGTGCCGGCGCGCATGTAGATTCCGTAGTAGTGGTCCAGACGAAAGCCGTCGCCCAGGATCGTTTTGAGATAGGGCATTATGCGCTCATGGTCGAGCAGGCCGCAAAAGGCCTCGTCCCAACCGAGAAAGCCGCCGAATCGGGCGCCCATCGTGTCCAGCTGCGGCTCCGGAAGTCCCTGGTCGTCAATCAACCGGTTCAGATGTTCGACCTCCTCCGGCGAAAGGACCTCCTCGATGACAAGATAACCCCGCAGGTCGAATAAATAGCGTTCCTCTTCGTTCATCTGTAACCTCCGGTCAGTTGAAGCTGGTCCCCTTGATTTTTTGCACGCCTTGGCATTCGTCCGCAACCTACTCTACAAGATTGGCGTTGATGTAGTCCCAGTTTATGTCCTGGCCCAGCCCGGGCAGTTGAGAGATGTGAACGAACCCTTCTTCATCCATAGGGTCGTCAAGGCGGTTGAGCCAGGCGGGCGGCTGCTCGTAGTCGATGAAGGGGTGCAGCAGGCCGCGCTCGTAGTACTCGCCAGGAAAGCCCATGGCGCAGAGAGCGTGGAAGTTGCCGGGGCCGCCGCCGTGAACCTCCATCCTCATTCCGAACGACTCGGCCAGATGGGCGACCTTCATCAGCGGCGTCAGCCCGCCGAGGTCGCCGACGCCGCCGCGCACGAGGTCGCAGGCGCCAGCCTTGATCCACTCAGCCCGCGTAAACATTTTGCCCTCGGCCGTTTCCGGTCCGCAGATCGGCAGTGCAGTTTGTTCGCATAGCCAAACATAGGATGACATGCTGTGCTCGTCCATCGGCTCTTCCATCCAATAGTAGTCAAGTTCTTCCAGGCCCTTCGCCAGGTAGAGCGACTCGAGGCGGGAATAGTAGTGATAAGGATCGAGCATGAGATGGGCGTCGGGGCCGTAGACCTCGCGCACGGCCGCGCAGGCGGCAATATCGCGCTTCACGTCCGGTGCGCCTTCGTACGGCGGCTGCCAGGTGTGGAGCTTAAAGGCTGGGTAGCCTCGTTCGATGCACCATTCCGCAAAGGCAGCATAGTCTTCGGGTGTCCCCAGGCCGCCCTCGACGTCGTCGCCGCACATGGTGCTGGCGTAGGCGGGGACCTTGTCACGCGTCGCCCCCAGGAGCTTGTGCACGGGAATGTTCAAGGCGCGTCCGGCCAGGTCCCAGAGTGCCAGGTCCACGGCGTTGAGCAGCCTGTCCGACATGGTCGCCATATAGAGGCGCTGGCGCTCCTTGAGATTGTGCCAGATCCGCTCCCGGTAGAAAGGGTCCTCGCCTGTGATGTAGGGCTTTACCAGGCTATCGATAAGTGCCTGCGGCGGGCTGCCGAAAAAGTAGCCCTCTACGCCTTCGTCGGTGTGGATCGTAAGGACCGACTGCACAGCTTCATGTTCGGGTCCGGGATGGCCGTGGCCTTCGGAATCGCGAACGGTGTTTGAGATATAGCGAAAACGGCGGACGGACAGATCCGTTATCTTCATTGGGTTCTCCTGCCTGAAAGAAGGACTGAGGTGGAGCCGGTGACGGGTAAAGGGCTGCTGATGAAACTACACGATTCACCCGGGTCCGTGCAGTGTAGCATAGGCGGCAAGAGGGGAAAAGCAAGCCAAGGGGACAAAGCCAATCCAGATTTGGGGCGAAGATGTCCAGATGGGGATTTCATGCCAGCGGTTGATGAGTAGGCGAGCGCGGAAGGCAAGCATGGCCTTCCGCTCCTGGCCTACCCGCGTCATGATCTAATCGAAACTGGCCCGGGTTCCTCCCGTCACCATGACCACAGCCGCTCATGCCTCCCGGACTTTCCCCGCTGATCACACAAGAAATGGTGGTTTCAGCCCAAGCAACAATGCCGCCCCATCTTACAGAAAAAATATAGAATATCGTACTTCCCCCTAAAACGAGGACAAAACAGGACAAAACAGGACATTTCCGTCAAATCCATTACTCTTGAGCACTTGCCATTGTTCCCACCCCGAATCTGGACTGCACCCAGGTGGAGGGGGAGGTCCCGGATTTTGGGAAGGGACAATCTGACGGGCAGCCAGTGGCGGCAGTAAGAGGAACTGTTAGCGCGTTCCTGGAGAGACGCAGGGCAGACGCCAAGCCTGGCAAAATTGAAAAATCCGTCAGGTGGGGGCAGAGGGCAGGCACAAGGGCTGCCCCTGCTTTTCGGGCGGCCTCCCGGTAAACTGACGCAACAAGATGCAATTGCCCTGAAGAAAGGTAGCTTCCCCACTTTGAAATCGGGGTTGCTGTGGTACAATTCTGCTTAATTTCCGGTCCGATTCCTCTTCAGGTTCGGGCCGTTGTATCGCGGCAATTTCTGGGAACTATGTTCAAACTGTTCCCCGGCTTGCCAGGATTCGGTAGAGTCAATGGTTGCCGCGATAGAGCCAGGACTCGTTAGAGGGACCACGGGTCGACATCGCTGATACACTTTAGCGGCCAAAACGGTTTGCCGGGATTCCTTTCAGACGCGTTGAGACGATCATGAGTTTGGAATACGAAGAGAAAGAAGAAGAACAGGAAACAGAGAAGGAAGAAGAGTCCGCCGGGGAAGAGACTTCGGCAGATTCCGTCGACGAGGCCCCGACGGCTGAGGCCGAGGTAGAAATCGATCTTCCCCCGCTGGAAGATGGCAGCGCCCAGGATGGCGAATCGGACGGGGAGGACTCGGAAAAGCCTTCGCTGAGTGACGTCGCTGACGACCTGCCGGTACTGCCATTGCGGGGCATTGTGGTCTATCCGATGATGTGGCTTCCGCTTACCATCGGCCAGGAGCGCAGCATTCAGCTGGTCGAAGACTCGCTGCCGCAGAGCCGCATAATCGCCCTCGTGACAAGTAAGGATGAATCAATCGAAGAGCCTTCTCCCGACCAGATCTATGAAATCGGGACTGCGGCCCAGGTTCACCGCGTGCTGAAGGCGCCTGACGGTACGATCCGTTTGGCCGTTCAGGGCCTGGAGCGCATCCGCTTGAAGGAATATATCCAGGAAAAGCCCTATCTGCGCGCTCGCGTCGAAGTGCTGCCCGAAACGCTGGAAGAGGGCCTGGAGCTCGACGGGACTGCCCGCGCCGTACAGGACCTTTTCCGGCGGCTGGTCGAATTGGACGGGCAGATGCCGGATGAACTTGCGGTAATGGCGGCCAACGTGGAGAACGCCCGCCAGCTTGCCTACCTCGTCGCCAGCAGTATGCGGCTGGAGATGAACAGTTCCCAGGAAATACTGGAGACTGATAGTGTGCAGGAGAAGCTGCTCAGTCTGACGCAGCTTTTGCACAACGAAGTCGACGTGATGGAGCTGGGCAACAAGATTCAGTCCCAGGCCCAGGGCGAAATGGAGAAGATGCAGAAGGACTTCTTTCTGCGTGAACAGATCAAGGCGATCCAGAAGGAGCTTGGCGAGGAGGATGAGCAGGAAGCCGACATCCGCGAACTGGAGGAGCGGATTGAAGCCGCGGGCATGCCGGAAGAGGCCCACAAAGAGTCACTGCGTGAACTGAACCGGATGCGGCGGATGCCGATTCAGGCGGCAGAGTACAGCGTTATCAAAACCTATCTCGACCTGATGGTCTCGTTGCCGTGGCAGCAGACGACAGAGGACAATCTGGACATCTCGCACGCACGCAAAGTCCTGGAAGAGGACCATTACGGCCTTGACGAAATCAAAGACCGCATTGTCGAGTATCTGGCGGTGCGCAAGCTGCGTGCGGCCCGCAAGGCTCAGCGGGAGGAAGAAGAAGAAGAGGATGCCCGTGACAAGATCCGACGCGAACGCGAAGGGGTTCTCCTCTGTTTTGTCGGACCGCCGGGTGTAGGCAAGACGAGCTTGGGCATCAGCATCGCCCGCGCCATGGGGCGCAAATTCATGCGGCTGGCCTTGGGAGGCGTACGCGACGAAGCTGAGATACGGGGCTTTCGGCGCACCTATATCGGATCGATGCCGGGCCGTATCATTCAGAGTCTGCGACGCGTCGAATCGAAGAATCCTGTCTTTATGCTCGACGAAGTGGACAAATTGGGGCGCGATTTTCGCGGCGATCCAACCAGCGCGCTGCTGGAAGTCCTTGATCCGGAACAGAACCGGGAGTTTCGGGATCACTATCTGGACGTTCCCTTTGACCTGAGTGAAGTCATGTTCATCACTACCGCCAATGTTCTGGACACGATTCCGGGGCCGCTGCGCGATCGGATGGAAGTCATCCAGCTCAGCAGTTACACCGAGCACGAAAAGGTCAAGATCGCCCAGCAGTACCTTGTGGCCCGGCAGATCAGGGAGAATGGTCTCCGGGAGGGGGAGATTGTCTTCGACGACGCAGCCTTGCGCAAGATCGTTCATGACTATACCCGGGAAGCCGGCGTCCGAAACCTGGAACGTGAAATCGGCAAGATCTGCCGCAAAGTCGCCGCCAACATCGCTGCCATGCAGCCCTACTGGGTCCAGCCTCCCCTACCTTTGGGATTGGACGATAGTCAGTCCCAGCAGGGCTATATTGAAGATCCGGCGGTGAACGGGGAGGGCCTCCCATCCAACGGCCAGTCCAGCGAAGGCAAAGACTCGGCCGCCCCGCTTCCCCAGCTCACGGCGGTAGCTGAGGCGCCATTCTCGCCCGTCCACGTTACACCGGATTCTCTTGTCGAGTATCTGGGCAAGCGCCGGTTCCAGCGCGAAGAGATTGCAGACCGTACCAGGATGCCCGGTGTTGCCGTTGGCCTGTCCTGGACGATGACCGGCGGCGAGATTCTCTTTTTTGAAGCGACGAAGATGCCTGGCAAAAAAGGTTTTGTGCTCACCGGACAGTTGGGCGACGTGATGAAGGAGAGCGCCCAGGCGGCCCTAAGCTACGTGCGCAGCCGCGCCGGTGAACTGGATATCCCGCCCGACTTCTTTGAAGAGGTCGACATTCATCTGCACATTCCCGAAGGCGCGCTGCCCAAGGACGGACCCAGCGCAGGCGTTACCATGGTTACGGCCATTGCCAGCCTGCTGACGGGCAAGTCGGTTGACCCCGATATAGGCATGACTGGAGAAGTGACGTTGCGCGGCAAGGTACTCAGGATCGGCGGTCTGAAGGAGAAGGTCCTGGCCGCAGCCAGGGCAGGCCTTGGCACTGTTATCATGCCTGCGGCAAATGAAGCAGACCTGGAAGATCTGCCCGATAATGTTAGAGAACAGATGAAGTTCATTCCGGTGGAAACAGTTGACGAGGTACTGGATACGGCGCTGCAAGCCGCGCCTGCCGCGCCGGTCGAACCCCCTTCCACCGACGAGCCGGACCCGGACAGCGTACAGCCTGGCGGCGAAGAGGCTGAGGAGTCGCTGGAACAGCTGGAGTACGTTTCGCGGGCCAGTTGACCCGAAGCGGGTACGGAAGATTAAGAGTAAGAGAACAGCCTATGAGCAGAAGAAGAAGGACAAGGGCCGGCGGCCAGCCGGCCAGACAATCGAGAGCAGCCGAATCGGGCACTCAATCAGCAAGCAGGGAAGGAGCGCAATCTCAGGCGAAGGGCCGGCAGAGCGGAGGTAAATTGCGCTGGTTCAAGGCCGATCTGCACACGCACACTCCGGCCTCGAACGACTACGAAGAGCCCGGCATCAGTTACCTGCAGTGGTTGACGACCGCTCGCGAGCGCGGGTTGGATATCATTGCCATCACCGACCACAATACGGTCGCTGGCGTAGCGGCCATTCGCCGGGAGATCGAGTGGCTCACACGCCTGAAGGAAGAAAACCGGCTTACGCCTGAAGAGCGAAGCAACCTGGAACAGTGGCTAAGACTCGCCAACGAAATAGTCATCTTGCCAGGCTTCGAATTCACAGCAACGTTTGGATTCCACATCCTCGCCATCTACCCTCCTGACACTTCGGTCCGCAAATTGGAGCATACGCTCCTGCGTTTGAAAGTTCCGGAAGACAGGCTGCTCGCCGGCTCCACCGAGACAGGCGCGAGCACCGACGTTACATCCGCCTACGAAACCATCGTCGATTCAGGAGGAATCGCGATCGCTGCCCACGCCAATAGCACGAACGGCGTGGCCATGCGTAACTTCCCATTTGGCGGTCAGACAAAGATTGCCTACACCCAGGACGAAAACCTCAGCGCGCTTGAAGTGACCGATCTGGAGAGCCGGAGCCGCCGAGCGACCTCCCGTTTTTTCAACGGTTCCAAGACCGAGTATCCCCGCAAGATGCACTGCATCCAGGGCAGCGACGCCCACCGGCTGAACAACGATCCACGCAACAGCCGGCGCCTCGGAATCGGCGAGCGGGCAACGGAGCTGCTTCTGCCCGATCCCACTTTTGACGCGATCAGAGACCTGTTCGCAAGCCGGTTTTTCGACCGCACGCGCCCCTTCCGGGCGCCGGAAAAAGAGGTCGATCATCTGGCTGCGGCCAGGGCGGAAGGTCCCAACCAGACGCAGAGTTTCCATGAGTCTGCGAACAAAAAGGGTGGAAGGCAGACCGTTGTGCTTGCCGACCTGTGCGCATTTGCCAACACCGACGGCGGCACGATTTTCGTTGGGGCCAGCGCACGCAAGGGCAAGGTGAAAGGGCTGGCGGCTTCCAAACAGGTCCAGACCGAGCTACAGCAGGCCCTTTCGGAACGGCTTACCCCTCCTCTCGAGGCCCGATTCGAAATACTGGCCAACAGCGGAGGAGATGTACTCCGCATCGGTGTTGACGCAGGTGATTCCAAGCCATATTGCCTGGACGGCTCCAAGTTCTATGTGCGCAATGACGCGGAAACGAGTCTTGCACTGCGCGACGAGATCGTGGCGCTGGTTCTGGAAAGCGTAGGCCTCAGCTCGGACCTGGTCGCCAGCGGGGATGCCGAAGACGCACCGGCCTCAACAGTTCCTTCAAGGGACGGAAAACCTGACGGCAACGGGACCAGGCGTTCCGGAGTGTCGGACGCCGGCGGCAAACAGGGCGCCTCCGCGTCGGATGACCCCTTCTATCTTCCCCAGGACGGCGTTGAAATCGTTAGCAGCGAAACGCGCGGCGACACCGCCTACTACGTTGTGCGCAATCTGCGGAATCAACGCAGCGTCGGCAATGTTACCCGGAAGGGGGCCCGCAAGCTGTGGAACTACGCAATCGCCCAATATGAAGATAGCCCTGTCAAAAGCGACCAGATCCGGTGGAAAAAGAATGTCGGCTACATCCGTTCCGGGAAACGGGCCGGCAAGAGACGTTTCGATCTGGCCCTGCGCGAAGGATCTGCTCTGCGCGTATTCTATGGAGTGACCAGCGAGGGCATGGAAGGCGCCTGGGCCCAGTTCGTCGAAGTAGGCGAATAGGATAGTGTCGACATCAGTTCCGGACAGTCCAATCGCATCTTACGGGAAGTAGATGACCGCCACCACTGAGAGGACCCACAGGACAACAGCCGCCAGCAGTGGACGATCTGCAAACAGCAGGTCGTCCGGCGCGCCTCCCCGCTGTTCAACGTGAATCAAGTAGAGATAACGAAATACTACGAATACGATCAACGGGACCGTCAGCATCATTCGTGAGGGGTCGGCCAGCGCGGTCTCGGCCTCAAAACTGTAGAACGTGTAGCTGATCAGCCCGCTTGTCGTAACAACGCCGATGAGCTGGTCCAGTAACGGCAGGTTGTACTGCTTCAGGCTCGTGCGGTGGCCGGCGGCAGCCTCTCTCAAAAGGACTATTTCGTGACGGCGTTTGCCAAGCGCGATGAAGAGAGCCAGGAGGCTGACACAAATGTAGAGCCAGGGGCTGAAAGCGCTCACTTCCACTGCTATTGAGCCGGCCGCGACCCGGAGGACGAAGAACACCGCAATCATCATCACATCGATGATTACCAGGTTTTTGAGAGTGCCGCAATAGACTACGTTCAGCAGCAGGTAGGCGACCAGCGTCAACCCCACGTAAATGTTCGTCATTCCGGCCCCGAGAACGCCGGCAACGGCGAGGACGAACATTGCCGACTTGGCGAGACCCGGGCTGAGCTGCCCGCTTGCAAGCGGCCGCAACCGTTTACGAGGATGATGACGGTCCCGCTCAATGTCGGTCAGGTCGTTGAGAATATAGACACTGCTCGAAACCAGGCAGAAGCACACAAGCGTCCAAAGCGCGGTCAGCGCAAGCGGCAGTTCCAGCAGCTTGCCGTCGAAGACCAGCCCTACCAGGACGAAACCATTCTTAGTCCACTGTTTGGGCCGCATGGTCCTCAACAGGTACAATAGGCGCCGGCCTGTGGTAAATGATGAGTCCTCGGCATGACCGGTTTGATCTGCCAATGGAGGCGGAATCGGCTCTGCGGCTTGATTCACAAATGAGTACTCCGTATTTCCAAGTCGAAGAGGCGGTTGTCCTTTCCAGCCTTCGACGTACATCGCCAGCTCTGGCACGTCACCGGAGCCGGAAATGGATCGCCGGATGCGCGCCAATCATACTGCACGTACAGAGAGCGAACCAAACCAGCCAGGGATACAGTTCGCATGCGCTGCCGGGGAAGGTCAGAACCTGAGACGAGCGACGGGTCCTTGAAGTTCGCCAGTCCCCATCGCGCCGCGAAGGCGGTCAGTGCAGGCTCATCTTTTTCGAAGTAGTGAACGTTAGTTGCGCAGTAAACGTCTGCAATAGGTAGAGAAGCTTTCCGGACAGCCGCTACACGACTCCTTAAATGGTTCTAGTTCTTGTAGTCCTGACAGTATTTATCCTGATCGCGTTGAACGGTCTCTTTGTCGCCGCTGAAATCGGCACAGTCGGAGCCCGCCGTGCGCGCATCGCCCAGGAAGCGGCAACCGGCAGCCGGCCGGCGAAGCTTCTGATGCCGATTCTGGAAAGTCCGGACAATCTGGATGACTACATCGCCGCTTGTCAGCTGGGCATCACGCTCTCCAGCCTGATGTTGGGATACTACGGCAAGGCGGTGATCACGCCTTTGGTGGAACCGCTGCTGACCGGTTCCGGCGTGGTTGCCCAGGCCGCAGCGGTTTCGATCGCCGCTACCGGCGTTCTCGTTGTTCTAACCGTAATCCAGGTAGCTTTGAGCGAACTCGCGCCCAAAACAGTCGGCATACAGTTTCCCGAGCCGACGGCTCTCTTGCTCGTTTCCCCCGTAAACTGGGCGATGGTCTTCTTGCGCCCTCTGATCTGGTTCTTCAACGGCAGCGGCCGGCTGTTGCTGCGGTTGGTCGGTCTGCGGGCTGTGTCCGAAGGTTTTCACATCCATGCGCATGAAGAGATTCTGATGATGGTGCAGGAGAGCGGCGCCGGGGGCGTGCTGCAGGAAGGCGAAACCGAGCTGCTGGAGAACACACTGCAGCTGCGTCAGCGTTCCTTGCGGCACGTGATCGTCCCCCGCACGCAGTTGCTGGCCGCGCCGGTGGATCTGCCCGCGGCCGACCTTCTGCGCCTGCTGGCGGAATCGAGTCACTCCCGGCTCCCCTTGTATGAAGGCACTATCGACAATATCGTCGGCGTGGTCCACCTTAAAGACCTGCTATGCCTGGAAATCGGACCCGAACCGGGAGAAGAGGGAACGGCAGCCGGGTCATGGAGCAAGGGCGAGAGCGTTCGCGACCTGATGCGAGTGCCGCCTTACGTGCCGGAATCGGCATCGGTGTTAAATGTGTTTCGCCAGCTTCAGGCCGAGCACTTCCATATGGCGGTCGCCATAGACGAATACGGTGGGACCGCCGGCATCGTCACGTTTGAAGACCTGATCGAGGAGATTTTCGGCGACATTGCCGACGAATTCGATGCCGACAGCCAGGAGCTGGCGCTGGCTAGCGATGGGCGTCTGCATCTCGCAGGCGACGTCGATCTGGAGAGCCTCTCGCACCTTCTGGGATCAGAGCTCGAATTCGAAGACGTCGAAACTGTGGGAGGGGCGATCTTGGCCGAGTTGGGTGCGATTCCTGAAAAGGGTCGGTTAGTGAAATTGCAAGATTTCGAGTTCCGGGTGGAAGAGGTATCTGGCTACGCAGTCTCCCGGGTCAGTGTGGCTCTCCCGCCCGGCGCGGAAGCAAAGTTGCCTCGACCGGAAGGGCAGCCAGGATAGTGTCCTCGCGAACTGAGTTCAGGCAAATCAGAGTCATCGGCGTCAAGGTGGAGTACAACGAGTGGAATACCTGCTTCCAGTAGCGATAATCGCCGCTCTCATCTTTTTCAACGGCCTGTTTGTCGCCGTGGAGTTCGCGGTGGTTGCCTCCTCCAGGGCCCGCATGTCCCAGCTGGCCAATGAAGGCTCATCCGCCGCCTCTAAAGTGATGCGTGTTCTGACGGATCCAACCGGGCAGACCCGTTTCATAATCATGGCGCAGCTGGGCATTACCCTTTCCAGCCTGGGGCTGGGCATGTACGGCGAACATACGATCGCGGAATGGATCCTCTCGCTGCTGGAACACCAAGGTGTGGAACGGGGCCTGATCAGCGTCGCTGCGGCACACAGCGCTGCACTGGTGCTTGCGATCGCAGTAATGACCTATCTGCACGTAGTCCTTGGCGAAGTGATGCCCAAGTCCCTGGCCCTGCAGGCGCCGGAATCAACGGCTCTGCGAGTAATCGGCCCGGTCTGGTTCATCGAACGCGTCTTTTCGCCGGTCATTTTTGTGCTTAACGTAATCGCACGCGCCATAACTCGTGCCTGCGGCGTGCCTGAACGGAGCGCGCACGACCACATGGTCTCGCCGCAGGATCTCGAAATGATTGTCGAAGAGAGTTCTGAAGAAGGCCTGATCGCGCCGTCGGAGCAACTCTATATCGAGAACATCCTCGACATGAGAGAGCGAACCGTCGGACAGGTCATGACACCGCGCACGCGCATCGAAGGCATTTCCGTCGACGCAAGCGACCGCGCCGTAACGCAGCTCGTCTGTGAATCCAACCACTCGCGCTACCCCATCTTTGATGGTGACCTGGACAAGATCCGCGGCTTTTTCCATGTCAAGGACCTGGCCCGCCACCTCCAGAGGGGCTCCAACGTCGGGCCGCTCGACCTGCGCAAGATGGCGGAGAACCGGCCGGTGATCGTCGTACCTGAAACGCTCTCCTTGGATCAGATGCTCGGACGCTTTCGGGCGGAGAAAGGCGCGCTGGCGGTTGTTATCGACGAGTTCGGCGGTACAGCCGGAATT
Organism: Caldilineaceae bacterium; assembly: GCA_965208965.1. Taxonomy (GTDB): domain Bacteria; phylum Chloroflexota; class Anaerolineae; order Caldilineales; family Caldilineaceae; genus Bin5. The sequence goes on along the minus strand of OZ242384.1, from coordinate 4,527,681 downwards.
GTTACTTTCGAGGACCTGATGGAGGAAGTAGTCGGCGAAATTCAGGACGAATTTGACGCCGAACGCGCGCCTTTTGAGATGCTGAGCGAGAGGCGCCTGCGTGTGGACGGCTCTCTACTGCTGGACGAGCTGAACCAGCACTTTGGCATCGATTACGATGATGAAGAGGTGGATACCGTCGGCGGCCTGATCATGTCGCACCTGGGGCGTATCCCTGCGGTAGGGGATGTCGTGGAGTTGAACGGCGTTCGCTACGTCGTCGAGCAGGTGGCAGGGCGGGCCGTGGATTCCGTCCTGGTTGAACTGCCGGAAGCTGACCCGGACACGGCCGATTTGGAAGAGGAAGACGTTTGATCGGCGACCTGTCCGGATTGACAAACAGGCCCCGCGGGGTTACAATTGCGGCGTTTTGGTCAACTGAGAGTAGAAACGGCGTTGAAGGAGACGAGTAGCTGTCGGCAAGTCATCAGCGAGTCCGGGTAGGTGGGAGCCGGGCCGGCCACTGCGACAGTGAATATCACTCTGGAGCCGCGCCCCGAAAAGGCGAAAGTACGCCCAGTAGGCGCCGCCGGTCTCGTGAACCGTTACACTCACGGCCAGACAGGATGCAGCAGCGTCTACTGGCGAAAGAGCGGCCCGGTTGCATTTCCGGGAAGCAGGGTGGTACCGCGGACTATTCAGCCCGTCCCTGAGTTGGGACGGGCTTTTTTGTTTTGCAATAGGAGGACCCTGGGCTGCAGGGGAAGACGAGCGAGGAACGGATGACGACCGAACTGTTCTACGATGATGCCTATCTTCGGGAATTCGACGCCGCGATCACCACAGTCGACAAGAAGGATGGCCAGCTGCGCGTCGCACTGAACCGCACAGCCTTCTATCCGGGCGGCGGCGGTCAACCCAACGACACCGGCTGGCTGACAATCGAGTACCGCAAGCTGGCGGTCAGCAAAGTCAGACGCGACGGGGGCCGGATCTGGCATACCCTTGAAGGCAAAAAGGGGGAGTCGATTCCGATTGCGCCGGGAAGACAGGTACAGGGCCTGTTGGATTGGGAGCGGCGCTACCTGCTCATGCGAACGCACACCGCCATGCACATTCTCTGCGGCGTCGTTTGGCGCGACTACGGCGCCTCCGTGACAGGCGGCGACATGAAGCCGGGGAGCGGCCGCATGGACTTCGAATTCGAGGCCATGAGCGCTGACCTGGTCGCGGCAATAGAGAAAAAGTGCAACGCAGAGATCGAGGCCGCCCGCGCTGTTACCACAAAGACGCTGCCCCGCGAGGAGGCCTTCCGGATTCCCGACCTCATTCGCACCAAGATCAATCTGTTGCCCAAGCAGATAAAAGAAGTGCGAATTGTAGAGTTGGAAGGCCTGGACCTCCAGGCCGACGGTGGGACCCATGCCGCCAACACCAGAGAAGTCGGCGTCATGCGCGTAGTCGACTACCGCAGCAAGGGCGCGATCAACAAGCGAATCTATGTGGAGATCGGGTAACTTCAGGGTTGGATCGGCCTCTTCTCCATAATCGATAGGGGGTAGTGAAATGACAAGGACAACCGCAGCTACAGCCGCCTCCACGACCAGGAGGGCGCAGCAGGGCAGCTTCAAGGAGGTGCCAGCCAGCGTCTCCTTCCCCGATATGGAGGAAGAGATTCTGCAACGCTGGAAGAAAAAGGGTGTCTTCCAGCGTTCCATGAAGGAGCGGGAAGGCGGCCCGGAATACGTTTTCTTCGAGGGGCCGCCGACGGCAAACGGCCGGCCGGGCATCCATCATGTCCTGGCGAGGGCGTTCAAAGACATGTTTCCCCGCTACAAAACAATGCGGGGCTATCACGTGTTGCGAAAGGGCGGATGGGACACGCACGGCCTTCCGGTGGAGCTCGAAGTCGAAAAGCAGCTCGGCCTCACCGGCAAAGAGCAGATTGAAGAGTACGGCGTCGCCAAGTTCAATCAGATGTGCAGGGAATCGGTCTGGGAGTATCTCAGCGATTGGGAGGCCCTGACCGAGAGAATGGCGTTCTGGGTAAGCCTCGAAGACGCCTACGTGACAATGAAAAACGAGTATGTTCAGTCACTCTGGTGGATACTCAAGCAGCTCTGGGACAAGGATCTCCTGTTCGAAGGCTACAAGGTCGTTCCCTACTGTCCCCGCTGCGGCACGCCCCTCAGCAGCCATGAACTTTCCCTGGGATATCAGGAGGGTACCGTCGACCCCAGCGTTTATGTCAAGTTCGCGGTCAAGGGCGAGGATGACGCCTATCTGCTGGCGTGGACCACCACCCCCTGGACGCTGCCCGGCAACGCGGCTTTGGCGGTCGGCGAGAAGATCGACTACCTGAAAGTAAAGGACAATTCCGGCGCGCATCTCTATGTGGCGAAGGAGCGCGCAGAGTCGGTTCTCGAGCAGGGCTATGAAGTCCTGTCCGAACTGAAGGGCGCTGCCCTGGTGGGCAAAGAGTATGAGCCGCTCTTCAGCTTCGGGCCCCCGGTAGAGGAGCGGTTTGCCTACGTCATCGCCGCCGATTTTGTCAGCACGGCCGACGGCACCGGTATCGTCCACGTTGCGCCGGCCTTTGGCGCAGACGACCTCGCCGTAGGGCAGAGGCACAATTTGCCGGTCTTTCACACCGTGGACGCCTCCGGCAGGTTCAAGCAGGAAGTCACACCCTGGGCAGGTCTCTTTGTCAAAGATGCGGATCCTCACATAACCTCGGATCTCGAGGAACGGGGGCTGCTCTACAAGGCAGGAACCTATGAACACACCTACCCCTTCTGCTGGCGCTGCGAGACGCCTCTGATCTACTGGGCCAAAGAGACCTGGTACCTGCGTACCAGCGAATTCAAAGAGCGGTTGGTGGCCCTGAACGACACGATCAACTGGGTGCCCGACCATATTCGCGGCGGGCGGTTCGGCCGCTGGCTGGAGAACAATGTGGACTGGGCGCTCGGCCGTGATCGCTACTGGGCAACGCCGATTCCGATCTGGAAGAGCGACGCGCCCGGCAGCGACCATACGGAGTGTATAGGCAGCGTAGCCGAACTCGCCGCAAAGAGCGGCCTCAACCTGGACGACCTGGACCTGCACCGCCCCTACGTGGACGACATCACCTGGACCGCCCCCGACGGCGGAACCATGCGCCGCGTCAGCGAACTTTGCGACGTCTGGTTCGACAGCGGTTCGATGCCCGTTGCCCAGTGGCACTACCCGTTCTCAAACCAGGAAGCGTGGGAGACCTACAAACAGGCCGACTATATCTGCGAAGCGATCGATCAGACGAGGGGCTGGTTCTACACGCTGCACGCGGTCAGCACACTGCTCTTTGACCGGCCGGCCTTCAAAAACGTTATCTGCCTGGGGCACATTCTGGCCGAAGACGGCTCAAAGATGAGCAAGTCCCGGGGAAACGTCGTCAACCCATGGCAGGTCTTCGCCGAACACGGCGCCGACGCAACCCGCTGGTATATGTATACGGCAGGACCACCCGGGAACGCCCGCCGGTTCAGCGGCAACCTGGTGGCGGAAGTAAAGCGCCGTTTTCTGAATACGCTGTGGAATACCTACAGCTTCTTCGTGGTCTACGCCAATCTGCAGGATGTCAGCGGCGGCAACGGCGGGAAACTGAACGGCTCACCTGTTTCCGCGGAGGCTGCGCTCCAGGATCGATGGCTCCTTTCAGAACTGAACCGGCTCGTCCGCGACGTGACCGCCGCCTACGAAGCCTACGACGTCACCGCAGCCACGCGCCCCATCGCCGACTTCGTCGACGAACTCAGCAACTGGTATGTGCGCCTCAACCGCAGGCGTTTTTGGGACGGCGACGCAGATGCCCTGTCGACGCTGCGCCACACACTCGTTACGGTGTCGAAGCTGCTCGCTCCGGCGATCCCCTTCATTTCGGAGGAGATCTACCAGAATCTGGTCTCAAGCGTTGAGCCGGACGCGCCCGACTCGGTGCACCTGGCGTCATGGCCCCGTTTTGACGACTCTGCCATCGACGACCAACTTCATGCCGACATGGCGCTTGCTCAGAAAGTGACGACGCTGGGGCGGGCTGCTAGAGAATCCGCGTCGCTCAAAGTGCGCCAGCCGCTACAACGGGTTGTGGTTCGCACCCGTTCGGAACAGGAGAACGCCGGATTGGAACGGGTGAAAGATCTGCTCCTTTCAGAGCTGAACGTCAAGGCGTTGGATTTCGCAGGTGAAGCGGCCGAACTCGTCGAAGTGTCCGTCTTTCCACTTCCCAGGCAGCTTGGCCAAAAGTATGGTCGCGGCTATCCCGTAATCAGGAGCAGGTTCGCGGAGATGGACCAGCGTGACCTGGCCGCCCGACTTGAAGCCGGTCAAACCGTTACCGTGGAGGACCAGGGAAAGGAATACGCCGTTGAACCGGAGGACGTAGAGGTCCGCAGGACACCCAGCGCCGGCTTGGCCGTCGCCGAGGATGGCGGCTATCTGGTGGCAGTTTCTACGACCTTGACCCCCGAGCTTGAACTGGAGGGCCATGCCCGCGAGCTCGTGCGCCGCATTCAGCAGCTCAGAAAGGATTCTGAACTCGACATCAGTGACCGCATCGCGCTGACGTTGTCCGAGTCACCGCTCGTCGGTAGTCTCCTGTCGGTTCATAAGAGCTACATCGCGGAGGAAACTCTGACCGTGGAGCTTGAACTGACGACCGGCTCCGAGGAACTCTTCGACAGCGCTAACGTCACCTTTTCTCTGGGAGATGAGGAAGTGACAATAGGCTTGAACAAACTGTAAGTGACAGGCTTGTGTGCCGGCTCACTTGCGGGCAGAAGCCTTGATCCGTTCAACCGGGATTCGCAATGCTGACCAGCCTCATTCGAACATAACGACACCGGTGCCAATTTGTATGAAGGGAATAACCCAATGACCTCCTACCACTACGAACCGAACCTGAAATACGCCGACACGCACGAATGGGCAAGGCAGGATGATTCCCAGGTTGTTGTCGGAATCAGTGACGCCGCCCAGGACATGATGAGCGACATAGTGTTCGTCGAGCTGCCCGAAATTGGGACCGCAGTCGCCGCCGGCGAAGCGGTCGCCGTCGTCGAATCGGTCAAAGCGGCGGAGGACATTATCGCCCCGGTAACCGGTTCCGTCTCAGCCGTCAATGAAGAGTTGAACGACACGCCCGAACTGGTGAACAAGGATCCCTACGGCGCCTGGTTCCTCAAGATCGAATTCGAAGACGGGACAGAGCTTGACAAACTGATGGACGCAGATGCCTATTCAGCGTTCGTTGACAGTCAGCAGTGAGGTAAGGCCAGGCAGAAGCATTCTCCGGAGATGCGCTGCGAGCCGCAACACCTTGCCTCGACGCGTCCCGTTCAACATTTGGCTCCTGCTGCTGGCACTGCTGTTGAACGGTTGTGACGCGCTGCCGTCCCGGCCTCGCCTGCCTGAAATTGGGCTTCTTCAGCATGGGGGCGAGTCCGATGCAGCGCCGCTTTCGCTGCACATTTTCCTCCCCGAGGAGGGAGGTGTGACAGAGGCCCTGCGCAGCCGCGTCGCCTCCTGGGCTGCCGCCGGTGAGCTCTCGGTCAACCTGACCACGTCCGACGATTATTACCAGCAGCTTGGCGTCCGCCTGGCCGGTGACGAACCGCCGGACCTGGTCCTGGTGTCAGCGTATCTGTTCCCGGACCTGGCCGCAGCCGGTCTGCTGGCTCCGGCAGAAGAAGGATTCCTCGATCCGGCTGATCTACCGCCCCGACTTGCCCAAGCCTTTTTTTGGCCCCGCGAAGAGGCCGCCGCCGAGCGCTACTGCCTGCCTCGGGAGGTGCGTACGCTGGCGTTGGTCTTCGACAGCGAGGGACTGGCTGCGGCCCGCCACCCGCCCCCTCCCAATTGGGACTCGCTGAGGACGGCCGCAATCGGGCAAACGGACGTTGGACGGAACCGTTTCGGTTTCATCGAGGCGCCCGATCTCTCGCGCTGGCTTCCCCTCCTGTACGGGGCAGGTGGTACAATCATCGATGAGAGTGGCGCCATGGCACTGGATTCTGCGGCCGCCGCCGCGGCATTGGACTGGTACATCCAGATTTTTCGCGATAACTTTGCCGGTCACGCAGGTGAGTCAAACAACGAGTGGGCCGGAGAGGTGCTGGGAAAGGGCAAGGGGGGACTGACGATTGAGGGGAACTGGGTCGCTCCATACTTTGAAGCAGAGTTTCCTGATTTCCGCTATGGCATAGCCTCGCTGCCTTCAGGTCCTGCGGGGTTGAACACCTCGGTGGCGTTTACCAGCTGCTTTGCCGTTTCTTCAAAGTCGGCTGTAAAGGAGAAAGCCTTTGAACTGGCTGCCCTTCTGAGCGGCTCTGATGTGGTCGGTTCGCTGCCGAACGACGGTGGTTGGATGCCTGCCCTGAACGGGATGAGAGAGGAATGGAAGAGCGAGTTTCCCCATCTCGCACCCTTTGCCGACGCTGTACCCTCTGCCGCAGTCTGGCAGCTGCACCCGGGTTTCGACATTTTTTTGCAGAGTTTCAATCGGGGGATGGTCCAGTTGTTCGCTGCACATGTGGAGGCCGCCGACTTTCTTGCCGAACTCAACGAGTTGGGCGAAACTCTACTGGACACGGCTGGTGGGACGCGACCCAGTCCAACTACAACGCAGGACTCGAACCCTTGACTGCGAGCATTCTAGATGAACTTTGAGGGGAAGGTGGCGCTGGTGACCGGTGGCGCATCAGGAATAGGGCGCGAGACCGCGCGGCGCTTCGCTGAGCTCGGCGCTTCGGTGATAGTTGCCGACGTGGACGCGGACGGCGGCTCAGAAGCAGTAAGTGAAGTGCAGAAGTGCGGCGCTGAAGGCCTGTTCGTCAGATGCGACGTTTCCGACCCGCTGCAAGTGGCGCGACTGTTCGACGAGTCCGCATCCCGATTCGACCGCCTCGACTTTGCAGCCAACAACGCCGGGATAGGCGGTCCCTGGGAACAGATTCAATCCTACCCTCACGAAGGCTGGGACAGGGTTCTTGCGGTGAATCTTAACGGTGTATTCTACTGCATGCAGGAAGAGATCAGACGTATGATCGGGAAGGGAGGGTCGATTGTGAACGTGGCATCGATCGCCGGTAAACGAGGACTCCCCAACCAGGCCGCATACACCGCCTCGAAGCATGCCGTCATCGGGCTGACCCGCGTCTCTGCCCAGGAGGTCGCGCGTCACGATATTCGCGTGAATGCCGTTTGTCCCGCCTACACCGACACGCCACTGATCGGTCCGCTCATCGCCGGCAATACCCGCAGGGTGGAAAAAATGCTGGAACGCATCCCGATGCGCCGCTTTGGCAAGCCCCATGATATCGCGGAAGCGATCGTCTGGCTCTGTTCAGACGAATCTTCCTTTGTCACAGGGCAAGCCATAAACCTGGACGGCGGCATGACCGCGTAGCAGACTTAAAGACACCTGACTGGAGAAAACGATGTCCCGACAAGCGGCATACAAAGATCTGCAATCGAAGGTCGGCGCCGAAACCAACCCCGGCAACTGGTTCACGGTTACGCAGAAAATGATCAACGACTTTGCCGACGCCACGCGAGATCATCAGTGGATTCACGTCGACGAGGCACGGGCGGCGCGCGATTCGCCTTTTGGCGCGACGGTCGCTCACGGCTTCTTCACGCTCTCGCTTATTCCCCACCTGACCGGCATGGTTGAGCCGGACAAGCCAAATTATCCCGGCGTGGCCCTCACCGTAAACTACGGCCTCAATCGAGTTCGCTTTCCCCACCCGCTGCTTGCAGGCGCCAGGATTCGCGCCCTTACGCAGTTGCAGTCGGTTGAGGAAGTGAAGGGAAACGGCCTTCAGATGATTCATAACGTAACCGTTGAGATTGAAGGCGTGGAGAAACCTACCTGTGTTGCCGAAATGGTTTCGAGACTTTACTTTGTTGAAGATTGAGAAAGCGGAAGAGAAGGCGTTGACAAGTTACGGCGGCATCATTTCATGTTTAGCAACCAGACGGTAGTCATTACAGGTGCAGGTCGGGGAATCGGAGCCAGCGCCGCCCTCCAGTTCGCAGAGTACGGCGCGAACGTCGTGGTAAACGACCTTGACAACGGAATGGCCGAGGAAACAGTGCATGCCATAACGGCGCGTGGCGGGCAGGCCGTCGCCTTTGCCGGCGATGTCACCGCGGCCGGCTTTCCTGAACAGCTGATGCAAGAAGCCGTGGACAGATTTGGGCGCCTGAACGTCCTGGTCAACAATGCCGGCTACACCTGGGACGGGATGGCGCACAAGATCTCCGACGAACAGTGGGACGCGATCCTGGAAGTACACCTGTCCGCACCATTCCGAATGATCCGCGCGGCGGCTCCCCATATGCGAGAAGCGGCCGCGGCCGACCTTGAGTCCGGTTCGGGCTTGGGAAACAGGTGCATCGTCAATGTGTCGTCGACCTCAGGACTGCATGGGAATATTGGGCAGGCAAACTACGCCGCCGGCAAGATGGGGGTCGTGGGACTGACCAAAACGGTCGCCAAGGAGTGGGGCCCTCTGGGGATACGCTGCAACGCCGTCGCCTTTGGTTTCATCGACACGCGTCTGACTCGTTCCAAAGAGGTCCAGGAAGAGTCGATCGAGATTGACGGGCGTGAGGTCGTGCTTGGAATCCCCCAAAAGGTACGCGCGATGCTCGACAGTGATATTGGGCTTCGTATCCCTCTCGGACGGCCCGCTACGGAAGAGGAGGCGGCTGCAGGAATCGTCCTGATCGCTTCGCCCCTTGCTTCATACATCACCGGCCACGTACTCGAAGTGACCGGTGGTATGGGAATCTGACCAGTTGCGAAAGGACCAGGACAACTGGATTTCAGGCAAGGAACGGTGATCTTTCGGTCAGGCCCTGCACTCTGACATGACCGGGAAGCGGTGGACGGCCCCCTCCAGCCCTGCGAATATTCCAATGGCAACAACAAGCGCGAAAGGTGAGACCGGGAACGGACAGACTAGGACCGTCATGATCACTGGGGCCTCCAGCGGTATCGGCCGCGCCTGCGCCCTTCGGATGGATCGCGCCGGCTGGAAAGTTTTCGCGACTGTGCGCAAAGAGGCTGACGCCGTCCGTCTGGAGAAAGATGCATCCCCCAGGCTGCATACGCTGATGCTGGATGTGACTGACCCGGACCAGATCGAAGAGGCCGCGAGGACGGTTGCCGGAGCGGTGGGAGGAGATGGGCTTCACGGGTTGGTGAACAACGCCGGAATCGCTGTGGGCGGCCTCGTTGAGTATCTCGACCCGGCTGAGTTGCGCCGCGTTCTGGAGACAAACACGATCGCCCCCTTGTCCGTCACCAGGTCTCTGATGCCCTCATTGAGGAGGGCCAAGGGCCGTATCGTGATGATTAGCTCGATCGCCGGCTTCAGTTCGACACCACTTCTCTCGCCATACAGTGCCTCAAAGTTTGCCCTGGAAGCGCTGACTGACGGGCTGCGGCTCGAGCTAAATCCTTGGGGAATCGAAGTGGTTTCAGTCCAGCCGGGCGCAATCAAGACCGAGATCTGGCAAAAGGCCCACTCCTACGTGGAAGAGGAGCTGCGAAAGTACCCGCCTGAGGCATTTGAGAAGTATGGCCCCCTGCTGGAGAGGATCTCCGCATCTCTCGATAAACCGAGAGGCGTCGATGCGGGTGAAGTGGCCCGCATCGTGGACATGATCCTTACCGTCTCCCGTCCCAAAGCGCGCTATCTTGTCGGCCGCGACGCCGTCATTCGAAACTTGATCGAACGTCTGCCTACGTCGCTGCGAGATCGGGTTATCCTGAGCCGTATGCCCAAATACGGAACGGACGCCGAAGCTCCACCCAACGAATTGCAAGAAGCTGGTCATGAAGATCTGAGTCAATAGGGTTGCCTTCCCCGATCGTGGTTCCCTATCCTCGCCCCTGAACTATCGACGCCCCAGAACCGGAGAAACAACAATGAGATTTGCCCTGTTTGGATTCAAGCGCGCATTTGCAGCGGTTCTCATCACGCTCGTGATAGTGGGTTGCGGTCCTGCTTCACCGCCCACAAAAGAGATTCAGCCGGTTGCAGTAGATTCGGAAGCGAGCAGTTCGACGGAAGAAAACAGTTCTCAGGGACCGGCCGGTGAATCCATTCGAATAGGGGCCCTTGTCCCGCTGTCCGCCCCCGGTTCCGTCGTGGGCGGCGAGGCAATGCGCGACGCGATGATAATAGCCGCTGAAGAGATCAATTCAAGCGGCGGCCTCTTGGGAAGACCTGTCGAGCTGATCGTTGTAGACAGCGAAGGCCTTCCGGAGCGAGGGGCCTCGGTGACCGAGAGACTGATCAACCAGGAAGGGGTCGTAGCCATCGCCGGCGGCTACCATAGCTCTGTTGGCGTCGTTGCCAAGGAGGTCGCCCACGACTATGGAATTCCGATAGTTTTCGCCAATACCTGGAACGACACAATCACAAGCGTACAGTATCCTCAGGTATTTCGGATCGCTCCGATCAGTTCGGAAGTCTCCGCCATTGACGTCAAATTCATGCAGTGGCTGCGAGACGAAGCCGGCGCCAGGCTGGAAAAGGTGGTCCTGTTGACTGAGAACACCGACTATGGGATTCCCGCCGCCGAAGATACTGCGCGGCTGCTGAGCGAAGCAGGGATCGAATCCGTCACCTTTGGAGTCGACATTGGCACGCAGGACTTTGCCGGCATAGTCGAGAGGGTTAGGGCCGAAGACCCGGATCTGATCATGTCGCTGGCAACCGGAGAAGCTTCCTACAATTTCGCTCAGCAGTCTGCCGACGCTGGATTAGGACCGCAGGATGTTCCCACAATGTGTGATCATGTGGCCCTGGAAAGTGATGCATTCTGGACAAATGTGCCTGACGGCAACTACTGCTTCGTGCGGCGAATTGGTTTGCCCCCTCAGCTGTACAACGATGCCGCCCACAGTTTTCTAGCCGGGTATGAAGCCCGCACGGGCAAGGAAGGGGCGGAATCCTACGCCTTCGCAGCCTACGACGCCGTTCGCGTTATCGCGCAGGCGATTGACGAAGCGGGGTCAACCGACGCGCAAGCGATCATCGCCGCCCTGGAAGAGATCACCTATGAAGGCGCGCTGGGCACGATCACCTTTCCCATTAACAGCCGCAACACGCCTGAAGAGGCAGGCGTCGATCCCAAGTGGTGGCACCAGTTCCCCGACCCTGCCGTAACCGTCGTCCAGTATCAGCAAGAAGGCGAGGACTCTGTCAGTGCTACCGTAGTCTACCCCCCGACATATCGAACAGGTGACCCGGTAATAGTCGGTCAGTAGCCGTCGAATGAAGCCGGAAGGGGCCGCCCCCCGGCCCCGCTGTCACCGACCACCGATCCCTTCCGTTCCACAGACCACAGACCACTGGGGCCTTATGCTAGTTAGGGATTGAAAAAAGTCCCCTGGTGAGATAACTTTGGAAGTCTGGACCAACTATGGTGAGCCCCAATCTTTGGACCACAAGACGGGAAGAATAAGGTGCATCCAGACGGATGCGTTGTGCACTGATCAGAGCAGGAAGTGCTCTTCAGCCGGTGTGCGATAGTTGAGACTTTGATGCGGTCTTTCATGGTTGTAGAAGTCGAAGTAGGCGGTCAACCCAGTGCGCAGTTGACGCACGGTGTCATACTGGTAGAGATAGATGTTCCCGCATATGACGCTGCGCCATAGGCGTTCGCGGAAGATGTTGTCGAGGGCGCGGCCGCGGTCATCCATGCGGACCCGAATGCTGGCAGCGAGCAGGCAGGCAGATTGCAGCCCGATTTACAACTCCGTCCGCAGCTGTGTTTTGTCCATTCTGCCGGTTCCGAGCAGGGTCGGGGGACCCATTTCTGGCCGTTCGCCCGTCTTTGCCTCCGGTCTATCCCCGCGTGTGCGGGAGAACCGATTCCGGGGCGGTGTCGTCGGATACCACTTTCACTGCTTTCACTGTTGAGCCGTTGAATGGAACCAGAGCTCGTTGACGTCTGTCAGAAAAGCAGTTTGCGGGAACAAACTGCTTGTCCTCGAAAGGCCGCGCAGTCTCGCTAAGATAGCCCGATACGCCTCTGGTATTCTTCGTACCCCTTCGCGTATTAGAGAAAGCTGTTCTCCCCGCACAGCGCAGTTACCCAAAAGCCAAAAAAACTGAAATCGCATCTACTAAGCCTCGGGCCGATCGCGATCCAAAGTGCGCCACAGTAGACGTTTCTCTCTCCTCTTTCCTCTTCACTCCTGTCCTCAATCAATCGCCGCAGTCACTGACCACTGCAGTTGTGCGTTCGGCTGCATCCATCGCTAACAATAGCCCCTCGCCAGACGATTCCCACCCCAAGTCTGGGATGCACCCTCGGAGTTGTCGCCGTTGACATGTATTTTTCTCTGTTGCATAATACTTGGGAAAGCCGTCTGTTCCCCCCCGGCGCCGCCCTCAATGCTGTTTCTCTGCAATTCCGCGGCCGACGTTAAGAGCCCAATATGACTTAAGGAGAATTTTCCAATGAACCGATCGCGAACGCTAATCTGGAGCGCAATTGCGCTAAGCATTCTGGTCCTCTTGCTCGCCGCTTGCGCGCCTCAAGCCGAAACTGTCGGAGAGGCCGAACCGGCAGCCCAGGAAGAAGAAGCGGCTGCGCCAACTGAGGCGCCCGCAGAAGAATCTGAAGACATGTCGATGGAGCCGATCAAAATCGGCGCGCTCGCCCCTCTCTCCGCGCCCGGCGCCGTTGTTGGCGGCGAAGCCATGCGAGAGGCGATGTTGATCGCAGCCGAAGAACTTAACGAACGCGGCGGCATCCTGGGTAGGCCCGTCGAGCTGATCATCGTCGACACGGAAGGCCTGCCGGAACGCGGTACGGCCGTCGTCGAGCGCCTCATTAACCAGGACGGTGTCGTCGGCATCGGCGGCGGCTACCACAGCTCCGTCGGCGTGGCAGCCAAGGAAGTCGCCCGCGACAACGGTGTTCCCATCGTCTTTGCCGAGACCTGGAACGACACCATTACCAGCGTCCAGTACGATGAGATCTTCCGCATTGCGCCGCTGAGCTCCGAAGTTTCCACGGTTGACGTCAAGTTCATGCAGTGGCTGCGCGACGAGAACGGCATGAAGCTCGACAAAGTGGTCATCCTCACCGAGAACACGGACTACGGTATCCCGGCCGCCGAAAACACGACCGCGCTCCTGGACGAGGCAGGCATCGCCTCCGTCACCTTCAGTGTTGACATCGGCACCCAGGACTTCGCCGGCATCATCGAGCGCGTCAAGGCCGAAAGCCCCGACCTGATCGTTACACTTGCAACCGGTGAGGCCTCCTACAACTTCACCCAGCAGGCCGCCGACGCAGGTATCGGCCCGCAGGACGTGCCCACGATGTGTAACCAGGTTTCACTCGTGAGCGATGCCTTCTGGACCAACGTCCCCGACGGCAACCACTGCTTTGTGCGCCGCATCGGTCTTCCTCAGCAGCTCTACAATGACGTCGCCCAGGCCCTGGTTGCTGAGTATGCAGCCCGCACCGGCAAGGATGACATTGAGTCCTACGCAATGGCCTCCTACGACTCGATCATGTTGATCGCCCAGGCTATCGAGGACTCCGGCTCCACCGATCCGGCCGACATTATCGACGCCCTTGAGAACATCAACCATATGGGCGCCCTCGGTCCCATAACCTTCCCCATCAACCGCAGCAATACGCCCGAGCAGGCGGGCGTCGATCCCAAGTGGTGGCACCAGTTCCCCGACCCGGCCATTACGATCGTGCAGTACCAGGAGGAAGGGCAGGACGCAACTGAAACGGCGGTCGTATATCCTGTAATCTACCAGACCGCCGCGCCGATTATTGTCGGTCAGGAGTAACAGGCTGACATCTGAAACCTGAGTCCGGACGGAAGGCCCCGCAAGCGAGCCCTTTGCTTGCGGGCCTTCCCCCTGTTCTTCTTCAGCCGGCCGCAGCGGACCACGCCTCCCTTTGCTATCTGCCGGGGTATCCTGCCCGCCAGGCACTGAACTGAACCATGGAAAACGCAGCAATTTTCGGTTGGGCGCTACTGTGGATCCTCTTCTGGGGCGCCTTGGGCGGTGTCGTAACGCCTCGCATCTACGCCCGCAAAGACCTGGAAATCTCCCAGGCTTCATTCGGCGGGGCGGTGATCGGCGCGGCGCTTGGGCCCTTCAGCCTCCTCCCCCTCTGGGTCGCCACACCCAAAATCACAAATCGCCTCATCGGCATCGCGATCGCGATCGTCGTCGGTATCTTTATCGCTGCCTTCGCCCTTGCCGATCCCGACAATCTTTGCGTCGCCAATGGTGGATTTGTCATTTCACAGCTCGCCAACGGTATCGTCATCGGCATCATCTACGGTCTCATGGCCCTGGGCCTGACCCTTATCTTCTCCATCCTTGGCGTCGTCAGCTTCGCCCACGGCGAGTTCTACATGATTGGCGGCATGGTCACCTACTTTATTTCCGCCAAGTGGCTGCCCGGCGTCTCTCCCCTGGTCGCCATTCTGGCAAGTTGTATCGTGACCTTCGCTATCGGCTACGTTTTCGAGAGAATCTTTCTGCGCCCCATGGGCAGCGGAGAGATCGAGCGCCCAACCGAATACGCAATTCTCGTGACCTTTGGGTTGGCATTCTTCCTGCAGTACTTCACCCAGGCCCTGACCTCGGCCGTTCCCGTAAAGGCCCAGCGCTTCTTTCCCTTTCCCCGTGCCGAACTTCCCGCCGATTCCGGAACGCTGCTCAGGATGACGCCGGGCAACGTCACCGTCTTTGACGCGATTTCCATCCCCAATCCGCGTTTCACCGCAGCCGTTCTCGCGCTGATCATGCTGGCGGCGCTGCTCTGGTTCCTCTACCGTACCTGGGTAGGCAAAGCGCTTCGAGCCGTCAGCCAGGACAGGCAGGCCGCGGCCGTCACGGGCATCAATCCCAACTCGATGAATACTCTGGCCTTCAGCATGGGCGCAATGCTGGCAGGGCTGTCCGGCGCCTCACTCGTCCAGGTCTTCTCCTGGCTGCCCCAGGTGGGCATTCCCGCCGCCGCCCGTTCCTTTGTCATTATCGTACTCGGCGGCATGGGCAGCCTGCCGGGCGCTTTCCTCGGCGGCCTGATCGTCGGCCTGGTGGAAGCCGCGGGAACCGGCTGCATTCCCGACGCCACCAGGGCAGCCGCCTACATTCCCGCCTATGGCATGGTGATCCTGACGCTGGTTCTCCTACTGAAACCGACCGGCCTCTTTGGGCGAGAGCTATGAAGCCAACCGTTCTCTACCGCGTCGCCGGCGCGATTGCGGTGGTCATCCTGATTGTAATTCCGCTGGCTTCCTCAGAACTTGGGGGTCTGGGCCCCCTTATTCTCAGCAGCTACTTCATGCACCTTGCCATCACGGCCTTCTTCTATGCGATTCTCGCATCCAGCTGGTCACTCCTGGCCGGATATGCAGGACAATTCTCATTTGGACACATGGCCTTCATGGCGATCGGCGGCTACACGTCCGGCCTGATCGGGAAGTTCATCCGTTTTACAACCGCTCCCTCCGAGTTGTGCACTGACATACCTCTGTTCGGAAACTGGTGGCTGGTGGTCTTGAATATCCGGCGCGTCGGCACAATCGACGAATCATGCCTCGACATGGCCAAGACGGAAACGCTTCCCGCCGGCACGTTGATAGTCTTTCCCCCCGTTTGGGCGAGTATCGCGATGGGGTTGGTCATGGGCGCCATCTTCGGTCTTCTGGTCGGCTGGCTGGTGCTGCGGCTGCGAAGTACCTATCTGGCGCTGTTTACGATCGGTTTTTCCGAGATCCTGCGCGCCTCAATCAGCGCCGAGATCCCGATAACCGAGGGTCAAAGCGGATTGGAGCTGGTCCCGCTCTTTCCCGGCGGCCTCCTGGGCTTCACCTCGACAAGCAAGATACCGCCCTACTACGCAATGCTGGTCCTTTTCCTTGTTGCGATGGCCATGATGACCTGGCTTGCCGGCTCCCGGTTCGGTCTCTTCATCCGCGCCATTCGCGAAGATGAAGAGGCTGCGGCCGCCCTTGGCGTTAACATCGTGCGCTACAAAGTGCTGGTCTTCGTGATCACCAGCACCTTGGCCGCGGCAGCCGGCGCACTGCAGGGTCACTACATCGGCATCATTACGCCTAACACGCTGATCATCCTGCAGATGTCCCTCGTTATCGCCATGGCCGTAATCGGCGGGCTTGAAAACATCTACACGGCGTCGGTCGGTGCAATCGTCATCACCTTTGTTCTGGAGCTGTTGCGAACCAACATTACGATCGGTCCCCTGCACGTCGATATGACACTGTGGCGCCTGGTCTTCTTCGGGCTGCTGCTCATGCTGACCCTCCGCTTCCAGCGCAACGGCCTCCTCTTTCCAATCCTGGAAAGAATTAACCGGGGCGGTGTCGCCGCAGAAACCGTATCGATTCGCGCCGCGCCAACCGAGGAAGAGGAAGAGGGCGAGGAGGCTTTCCCCCCTTCCGGTAGTGACGAGAACGAACCTGTAGGGGAAGAGGCGGAAAGCAGCCATGTTGAATCTGACCGCTAACAATATCTTCAAGAACTTCGGCGGCCTGGAGGTCCTGAAGGACGTCTCCTTCACCGTCGAAGGGCCGGAGCTGATCGGTCTCATCGGCCCGAACGGCGCCGGAAAGACAACCCTGACCAACATCCTTGACGGCGCGCTCAAGCCGTCGAGCGGCACAGTCTACATGAACGGGGAGAGAATCGACACGCGTCCGCCCTATGGCGTCGCCAGGGCCGGTCTGGGTCGAACCTTTCAGGTCACACGCGCTTTTCGCCGCATGACCGTACTGGAGAACCTGCTCATCCCGGCCATGGCCATGCGCGCCACTGCCCGCCAACGTGACTTCGAAGAGAAGGCGCAGGAGGTCCTGGAGTTTCTGACGATAGCCCACCTTCGTAACGAATACGCCCGGGCGCTTTCGGGCGGCCAGCAGAAGCTGCTGGAGCTGGGCCGCCTTCTCATGCTCGATCCCCAGATGATCATCCTGGACGAACCGTTCGCCGGCGTTCACCCCAGGCTCATGGAAGTGATCTACCGTTACATCACGGAGACTAATGCCGAGGGCAAAGCGTTCATCATCATCAGCCACGACATGGACACGATTTTCACGCTGAGCCGTCGCCTGCTCGTGCTGAATTACGGTGATCTGATAGCCGACGGTGACCCGGAGGTGGTCAGGGAAGATCCACTTGTGAAAGCTGCCTATCTGGGCGAGGACGAAGAGTAATGCTGGCAGTCAACGATCTCTATGTGGGTTACTATCGCGATCTGAATATCCTTCAGGGCATCTCAATGCAGGCCGAGGGCGGTAAGATTACAACCGTGCTCGGTGCAAATGGTGTCGGCAAGTCGACCATGCTCAAGGCGGTATACGGCTTTCTGCGGCCAAATCAGGGGCAGATCCGCCTCGATGACCAGGACATCATCGACGTGCCGACACACGAACGCATCAACATGGGCATCTCCTACATTCCTCAGCAGCCCGGCGTCTTCCGTTTCATGTCAGTCGAGGAAAATCTTGAACTGGGCGCCTGGACGTTCAAGAATGACAAGGGCCGCATCAAACAGAAGCTCGAAGAGAACTACGAACGCTTCCCCGACCTGAAACCGAGACGTAAGTCCAACGCCGGCGAACTCTCAGGCGGGATGCAGCGGATGGTCGAAATCGGCCGTACGCTAATGACAGACCCCAAGCTGATTCTGGTGGACGAACCGACGGCAGGGCTCGCCAAACTGCTGTCGGAAGAGGTGTATCAGATGCTCGTCGATCTCCGGGATCGCGAGGGGCTGACCATTCTGCTCGTAGACCAGGAGATTCGTTCGGCTCTCAAGATCGCCGACTATGTCTATGTGCTGGAACTGGGCCGCAACAAGTTTCAAGGACCGGCCGAAGAGTTTACCGACCTCGAAAAGGCATTCTGGGTCGGCTGACATCCCCGACAAGAGACTCTTGGCGTTCACCTGTGGATTTCTCTCTCTCACCTTCCCTGGAAGACCGGCTTTCGCCCTCGCCGACACTGTTTGTAAACGAACGTGTTCGCCAGATGTGGGCCGAAGGCCATACAGTTTACCACCTGGGATTTGGCGAGTCCCGGTTCCCGGTTCACCCCAAGATCGTCAGAGCGCTGGTTGAGCACGCCTCTCGCCAGAGCTATTTGCCAAGCGCTGGGCTCCCCGAACTCCGCCAGGCCGTGGCCGGCTTTCATTCCCGCCGGTTAGGTCGCGACGTCAAGGCCGAACAGGTCATCGTTGCCCCAGGCAGCAAAGCCCTCCTGTTCGCCTTCCAGATGGCCGTTGCCGGGGCCACTGTTTTGCCCACCCCGTCATGGGTGAGCTACGAACCGCAGTCGCGCTTGTTCAGTCGCCCGGTTCTGCGCCTTCCGGCCAGCCCCGAGGACGGCCACCGCATACATCCGGAAAGGCTGCGGCGCCTGCTTCACCACTCCCCGCACAGCCAGCATCTGCTGATCTTGAACAGCCCCAGCAATCCGACCGGGCAGATGCTGGCGCCAGCCCTCCTGGAAGAGATTGCCGACATCTGTCGTCGAGAAAACGTCCTGGTTCTTTCAGACGAAATCTACGGGCTGACCGCGTTCGGACAAGAGCATGTCTCCATCAGCCACTTCTACCCGGAGGGAACGGTGGTAGTTGGTGGGAAGAGCAAGCATCTTTCGCTCGGGGGCTGGCGCCTGGGCATCGCCATCGTTCCGCCCGGAGAAAGTGGCCAGCGCCTGCTCCAGGCCGCCGCAAAGATCGGTAGCGAACTCTGGTCGACTGCGTCGGCGCCGATCCAGTATGCCGCAGTTACGGCCTACGCCGACGATGCCGAGCTGGCTGCATACATCAAGAAATGCACAGCGCTCCATGCTGCTCGCACGCGTTTCCTCTGGCGGGGCCTCTGCGAACTTGATGTGCCTTGCGCCGAACCGATGGGCGGCTTCTATCTGTTTCCCAATTTCGACCACTGGAAAGAGCAGCTGTCTGCGCGCGGGGTCCACACCTCCGTCGACCTAGCGAGATTCCTTTTGGACGAGTTTCAGGTCGCCACACTGCCAGGTTCGGACTTTGGTGCGCCGGCTTCAGAGCTTTCTCTGCGTCTGTCGACAAGCTATGTCGACCTGGAGACGGATGAAAAAGCAGCGACGATTATCGAACTGTCAGACAGCGGCATAAGCGAAGAGGCTCTGCTGAGGGACCATCACCCGGGAATGAACGAAGCGCTTGCCCGCATCAGTAGCTTTCTGTCCTCACTGCAATCCGTCTGAATCCGCGGCAGTCTTTCCGAAGCAATCCCTCGTCCAGCGATTGAGCCCCTGGCAGTAACATGACGGGGCGCTGTTAGTATCGCATTGCGCCAATTGATCCTTCCCAATTTCCAAACAGGAACTCGAAATGCACGACCAGCAAGAAGTGACGCCAGTACCGGTTGACCAGGTCCGGAAAGTAGCCGTGGTCGGCGCGGGGACAATTGGCACAAGCTGGGCAGCCTGTTTCCTGGCAAACGGACTGGATGTATTTGCAGTTGATCCGGTTGTTGAAGAAAGGGAGCTGCGTCGCGCAATTGACGGGATGATGCCTGCGTTGGAAGCCATGGGGTATCCAACGCCCGCCGATACAAGCCGGCTGCAGTTCTCAGCAACCATCGCCGGCGGGCTCGCTACGGCCCAATTCGTGCAGGAGAACGTGCCGGAGAGACTGGATCTGAAACGGGAGACGCTCAGAGAATTGGAGTGTGTAATTGGTCCGAAGGTGATCGTAAGCAGCAGCGCCACAGCTTTGATTCCAACCGACATTCAGGAAGAAGCGAAACACCCTCAAAGGGTAATTGTCGGTCATCCCTTTAATCCCCCTCATCTGATTCCCCTCGTGGAAGTCTCCGGAGGCGAGCGTACCTGTCCCGATTCGCTGGCCTGGGCGATGCAGTTCTACCGGGCCATCGGCAAAGCGCCGGTTCTTATGAGAAGGGAAGCCTACGGCCATATCGCCAACCGGCTCGCAGCTGCCCTCTTCCGCGAGGCGATCTATCTGGTGGCCGAAGGTATTTCAACCGTTGAGGATATCGACGAGGTGATTACTAATGGTCCGGGTCTTCGCTGGGCGCTGCAAGGGCCGTTTACCACCTACCACCTGGCGGGCGGAGCTGAGGGCATCGCGCACTATATGCGCCACCTGGGACCGACGCAGGAAGCGCGCTGGCGGACACTAGGAGAGCCCGAATTGACCGACGAGCTGGTTGACCGGATTGTGCGAGATGTTCAAGATTCAGTAGCAGGTCTCTCATCAGCGCAACTCGCCAGCTTTCGCGACACCGGGCTTGTGGAAATTCACCGCCTCAAAGACGGGCTGTCTGCGGATTCTTCCTGAGTCTCGTGGGCACTAGCGTACGAGTCAAATCGCGGGATTCATAGTCAAAATTCGTGGGGAGCATCTCCCAAACTGCTCTGCAGCTGGATAAGCTCGGATTTCAATTCTGCGACCAGGCCGGCGTTTTCAGGGTCGTGGTAGACGTTTTCCACTTCCTGCGGATCTGCTTCAAGGTCAAACAGCTCCCACTCCGGTGTGGTAGGCTCGTCGATGGCGCCGGCGCTGCCCAGGGCCTCCCCGTAGTAGTAGATCAGCTTGTGGCGCTCGGTGCGGATCCCGTAGTGTGCAGGGATGTTAAAGTGCGCCAAGTGCATCCAATAGCGATAGTACATCGACGTCCGCCAGTCGAAGGGCGGCCGACCGTCAGCGAGTGGGCGCAGGCTTCTCCCTTGCATGTCTCCCGGGACAGGCACACCGGCGTAGTCGAGGATAGTCGGCGCAAAATCCACATTCAGCGCGATACGTTCACTTGCAGTGCCGGCCCGAACGGAGCGAGGGAAGCGCATCAGGAAGGGAATGCGAATCGACTCTTCGTACATGAATCGCTTGTCATACCAGCCATGGTCGCCAAGAAAGAACCCATGGTCCGACGTGTAGATGACGATTGTGTTCTCAGCCAGTTGATTCTCGTCCAAAAAGTCCAAGAGCCGGCCGACATTTTCGTCGATTGAGGCCACGCAACGAAGGTAGTTGCGCATGTAACTCTGAAAGTTCCAGGCCTTCTGCTCCCCGGCGGACAACCCCTCGGGAATCGGATCTGGAAGGTGGTTTTTCAGATGCATCAGCGCTACTTTTTCAGTTGCCATACTCGCGGCGGCCGCTCGATTCTCATAAGAATCGTGGAAGGTTGCAGGCTCGGGAACTGGCTCAGACGCAAAGAGCTCTCTGTGTTTGAGGTTGGGTTGGAATGGGTCGTGCGGGGCCTTGTGCGCGCACACGAGAAAGAAAGGACGGGCCTCGTCCCGTTGTGACAACCACCCCAGCGCCTTATCTGTGAGAATGTCGGTTACATAGCCTCGCTCGATGATAGTTTCACCCAGTTGCCGCAATTCCGGGTCATAATATTTGCCTTGCACTGGAAGAACACTCCAGAAATCATAGCCTGCGGGGTCACTGTTCCCACCGTGCCCGAGATGCCACTTGCCCACGAAAGCCGTTTGGTAGCCGGCATCGTGCAGCAACATACCGACGGTAGTCTCTTTCGTCTGGTCGATAACATCGTTGAGGGTTTTTATCCCTGTTACGTGGCTGTACTTCCCGGTATGAACCGACGCCCGCGCAGGGGTGCAGATCGCATTCGTGCAGAAGCAGCGGTCCAACCGCAACCCTTCAGCGGCGATGCGGTCCAGATTAGGCGTGCTGTTCAGCTTGCTGCCGTAAGTGGAAAACGCGGCAGGGGCATGATCATCGGCCATGATCAGAAGAACATTGGGTCGGCTTTCATGGGGCATGATTGATCCTAATCTTCGGAGGCAACACACCCCCCGGCAGCAAGGCCTGCAAGGGGGTGTATCAGTTTGACAGCTATGAAAATCAAGACTGAGAAAGTGCCGCTTGTCCCGAAGCGGGAGGTAGGGTTACTCTCCAACTTTCCAATCTTGTAGTGAGAAAGAATCGGGCCTTGAATCAAGCGTCGGCCAGAAGCTCATCTACCTCAGCCT
Source organism: Caldilineaceae bacterium (assembly GCA_965208965.1). Lineage (GTDB taxonomy): Bacteria > Chloroflexota > Anaerolineae > Caldilineales > Caldilineaceae > Bin5. The sequence continues at coordinate 4,505,620 of OZ242384.1, read as the reverse complement.
TCACGGCGTTCGCGGCATCTTCCACCGTACGGTCGCCCAACCAGACCAGTTCGAAAGCGGCCGTCAGAGCAGTGTTGACCTGAGCCCGGTTCTTGTGTTGCCACACTGGCACGCCGAACTCGTCGATGCGGTCCATGTAGAATTCGACAAAAGTGTCAGGTACATCGAGCAGCTCCAACACATACTTTGACGTAGACTTGCGAGCATTGATTATCCCGGTGCTTGCCCAGATTTGGTGGGCTTCCTCGCCCGCGTTGTATTCCAGCCACTCCCATGCCTCCTCCGGGTGCGGGCTTTCGGACGGTATCGAGAATGCTGAACCGCCTACATTGAGGGTATGCGTCCCGCTGTCGCCTCCCATCGGGTAAGGGGAAATCTCCCAATCGAACGAGCCGTCGAATTGGTCGATGATCCCTGGGAAGGTGGAGATCAGAGCAGAACTTCCCGAAACGAACAGGTTTCCCAGGCCCTCGATCAGATCGGCTGAGGGATGCACCTGGTGAGTCTGAATTGCTTCGAGGTACCAGTTGAGGAACTCGACGGTCGCCTCGGAGTTTACGATACACTCGGTGTCGTCTTCGTTGAATACATCCGTCCCCCAGGCCACTGCCTGCGGTCGAATCTCGTTGACCCAGTTGTCCACCATGTTCGACATGCCCCAGACCGCTACCTCCCGCTTATTGAAACCGTCGTCCTGGGGATGGTTGCCTTCGCGGTCTGTCGTCAGGGCAAGGCTGGCTTCCAGAAGTTCGGCATAAGTCGAGCCCACGCCCGGACCGGTGAGGCCGGCCGCGTCATAGAGTGTACGGTTAAACCAGATCCCCTGCACGCCAACATCCCAACTGGTACCGTACTGTCCGCCTTCAAAAGTGAACAGCCCCCAAACGGATTCATACCAGTCGTCGGGAAACTCGGGAGAAGCATCGATGCGGGGATTCAGATCTTCGATCGCGCCGAGCACGGCATGGGGCCGCACCCAAGCCGTGTGCGTCCAGGCAGAGTCCGGCGGGGATCCGGAGGCGTACAGCGTATTCAGCTTGGTCCAGTAGTCGCCCCAGCCCAGCGTCTGGTTTTCAACGGCAATCGCCCCGTCATTGTTTTCGGCGAAAGCCGCGGCCACATCTTCCATCATTTCAGCCCGACCCCACGTCATCGAAATGATGGATACCGGTTCCGCTGTCTGCGCGGCGGCTCCGTCGCCATCTCCAGCTTGTTCGGCAGCCATTGGCTGGCACGCTGCCAGCATGATTGCGGAGCCGGCGCCAAGACCGGCATTGCGTAGAAACCTGCGGCGAGTCATTTGATTGGACATCATTCTGTTCTCCTTGTTGAAAACGTTCTGGCTCAATCGCATCACCTGGCCGGTGCGCGACTACCCCTTAACTCCTGTAAACACGACACCCTGAATGAAGTAACGCTGCCCGTAGTAGAAGACCAGGAGTACCGGAATCATACTCACAGTTGCCGCGGCCATCATTAACTCCCATTCCGTCGTATACTGGTCTTGAAACAGTCGCAAACCCAGCGCCAGCGTGTACTTTTTCTGGTCGAACAGATAAATGAGAGGCACAAGGAAGCTCTGCCAGCGATTCTGAACGATAAAGATCACGACGGTCATCAAGGCCGCCTTTGAGAGAGGAAGAATGATTCGCCAGTAAACGCCGAAGCGGCTGCAACCGTCAATTATGGCGGCATCGTCCAGCTCGGGCGAAATCGTCATGAAATACTGGCGCAATAGGAATATGTTAAAGGCGCTGCCCCCAAAGAAAGCCGGCACGACCAGAGGCAAGTAGGTGTCCAGCCACTCGAGCTCGCGAAACAGTATGAACTGAGGAATCATAATGACTTGAAAGGGCAGCATCAACGTGGACAGAACCAGCACGAACATGAAGTTACGTCCTCTCCAGCGAAGGCGTGCGAAGGCAAACGCGGCTAACGAACCGGAAAACGTGGCGCCCACAACCGCCAGTCCGGTGATTTTGGCCGTGTTGAGGATAAAGCGCCCGAAAGGCAGAATCGTCATCGCATTTGGATAGTTCTCCCATACAATTGGATTGGGGACCCAAACCGTTGGAATCTTGAAGATGTCGGCCGGCGTCTTCAGAGAAGTGGATACCATCCACAAAAAGGGTAAAATTACAATGACCATGCCGACTGCCAGGACAACATAGATAAGTGTTATCTTGAAGGTCCGGTAGCGACTTTGGCTGCCGCTGATAGAGCGTACGACCATCGCTTAATTTCCCTTGACTTCCCCTTCGTAGTAGACCCAAACTGCAGAGGAGCGGATGATGAACAGGGTCAGCAGCATGATGTAAACGAAGAGAACCCAGGCCAGCGCGGAGGCATAACCCATTTGGAAAAACTCGAAGCCCTGCCTGAACAGGTAGAGCATCACGAACAGGCTGGCGTTTCCGGGGCCGCCTTGAGTCATGATGAATGGGCCCGCGAACTCCTGCAGCGCGTCGATCATTCCGATAACGAACTGGAAGAATAGAACGGGAGAGATCATAGGTATCGTAATCTTCCAGAACATTACCCAGTCGCCGGCGCCGTCAACCTCTGCAGCCTCGTAGAGTTCATTGGGGACGCCCTGCAGACCGGCCAGATAAATGATGATGCCGGCGCCGACGCTCCAGAGACTCATTAACACGAAAGAGGCTAGCACCGTGCGCGTGTCGGTCAGCCAATACGGCCCTTCAAGTCCAAGCAGACTGAGCGCCCGGTTCAACAGCCCGAAGTCGCCGTTCAAAATCAACAGCCAGACCATCGCAACCGCCACGCCGCTGACCGTCGCGGGAAGGTAATACACCGTACGTATGAAGGCCAGCCCTCGAACGCTGGCGTTCAATAGCAGAGCGACCAAAACGCCTAAAGCAATGCGAAGTGGGACCGATGTTACCGAGTAGATTGTCGTTACTTTGAACGCCTGAAATACGAGAGGATCACCGGAAATCATCTCGGCATAATTGGACAGACCGATGAATTTCGGCGGCGTAAACATGCGCCACTCGGTTAAGGAGAGCCCCAGGGAGGCCAACATCGGACCCAGCTGGAAGGCAACGAATCCGATGATCCAGGGCAGGACTAGCAGCCACGCCAAACGTTCTTCGCCGTTCAGATGATACCACGGTCGCTGCTCTGTTCGCGCCGAAGTTGCGGCGATGTGATCTTGAAGAGTCGCCATTCGCCTAACCGATTCAGTTCAGAACTGCAGAAGCTTACCTTTGCACCGGTGCTGGCACGAGTCAAAGGCTTTTCGGGTGGACTTAGCACGGGAAGATACTATAGCCCCTATCAATTGTCAAGAGGCCAGCCAGCCAAGGCCTGGAGCCAATTCAAGGCACCGAGCCAAAGTTAGGGCGCCCATCAAAGTGTGGCCGAACTGCTTGGCAGGCAAATGCTCAACTGAGCATTTAGGGCTCCAAACCACTCCCGCCACTCTCCTCGTTGCCAGTTGGGCAGGATTCGAGTAGAATTTCTGCGTTTTGGCAGTTCCCGTTGAAGAAAGACTTACGAGGCACACTGTGTACCCAGCCACGCGCACAACCAATTTCAACCAGTCCATGATCCGGGAGATGACCCGGCTCGCGATGGAGCACGAAGCTGTCAACCTGAGCCAGGGTTTCCCTGACTTCGACCCACCGGAGGCGATTGTCAAGGCCGCCGTTGACGCAATTCGCGGGGAGGCCAACCAGTATACGGTAACTTGGGGCTATCCGCCCCTGCGCCAGGCGCTGGCCGAGCAATATACAACGCAACTCGGCTGGACCGTGGATCCCGACGTCCACATCTGCGTCGTCTGCGGCGTGACCGAAGGCATTACCACTTCATTGCTCGCCTTGCTGAATCCCGGGGACGAGCTGATCATACTGGAACCGGGACACGAAAACTTCCGCCCTTCGGCGCTGCTCGCCGATGCCGCAGCCGTGCCGGTCGTTCTGGAGGCCCCGGACTATCGGATCGACGCGGACCGGCTGGAGGCAGCAGTTACCCGTCGAACGCGTGCCTTGCTCCTGAATACGCCCCACAATCCTACCGGCCGTGTTTTCGATGACGAGGAGATGGAGACAATTGCCGCCTTCACGAACCGCCACGATCTCATTCTGATCACGGACGAGATCTATGACCGTATACTCTACGACGGCAGGGAGCATGTATCCCCGGGCAGTCTCGACGGCTTGATTGAACGCACGGTGACTATAGGGGGACTGGGAAAGTCATTTGCGGTTACAGGTTGGCGACTGGGCTATGTTATCGCCCGCGAGCCCCTTGCAGGAGCCATCCGTGCAGTGCACGACTACTCCACAATCTGCGCGCCCACTCCTTTGCAGGCGGCGGCTGCAGTTGCCCTCAGCCAGCCGAGCGACTACTGGCTTCAGATGAGAGAGGAATACGACGAACGCCGTGAAGTAATGTTGACAATGCTGCGGGAGGCTGGCTTTCGCCCGGTGCGGCCCGAGGGCTCTTACTACACTATGGCCGATTACACCGCCATTGACGCGCCGCAAGCCGCGTGGGACTCCCACCATTTTGCCCGCTGGCTCACGACTGAGGTCGGCGTAGCTTCGGTGGCCGGGATCAACTTTTACACGAGAGACAGGGAGAGATACGGTGAGGGCATCATCCGTTTTGCCTTCGCCAAGCGAATCGAAACACTGCATGAGGCGGGAAGGCGCTTAGCTACGATCTCGACTTAGCAGGCGTTTCGAAATCTGTTTTCGAAGACGCTTCTCAATTGTGGGCGACCTCTTTCAGTTCAGCCGTAATCGCGCCAAAAGCAGTTCAGGCTCCCAGGTCCCGTCTTGGACCACGGGCTGCAGCGTCTCCGCGTCATAGATTACCAGTCGCAATTGGTATTCGCCGGCAGGGAGTTCCTCTGGCAGTTCCAGTCGAACGAGAGTATCTATCAGGGCGCCTGGAGTCGCAACTGCCGGGAGGGCACTGACTGGTTTCCAAAGGCTCAAGTCCTCCTGGAACACCCAACTGCCTTTATCCTTTTCCGGATGAAGCCTTAGCGAAGCCGCGTACTCCGTATCAGAGTAGACTGTTTCCTGCCAACGCATCGCGACCCACATGGTTCGGTCCTGTCCAAGTTCGATCAGTTGCCGCGTCGAGACTTGGATATCCCTCTGCCCCAGCGCCACGCCGACAAGAGAGATTCCGCTGTCGTACCTGACGGCCATCGGCTCCAGGTCTTCGTAATGCGTCCAGATCACACGGCTTTCGATTCGGGGGCCCCCTCCTGCTACTGGCAGGAGGCCCTCGTTCTCCAGGGCAGTTGAGTTCGGATCGACAAAACCTACCAGAATCCTGGCAAAGTTGGGCGATGGTCGGTCGAGAGGAATCTGGTATGAGTCCTCGTAAATGAGGCCGGGCTGCCACAACGTGAGGGGGCGGGCGCCCCAACCCGGGTGGCTCGTCACGTTTCCGATCTGCCTGTCAAAGGCATCCAGCAGATGAATGAACAGTTCTAGGTCCCGCTCCTGTAACTGCGTTGCACGGAAGTATAGAGTAAGGGACACACTGTTGCCGGAGAAGGAGTCTGGGTCCGGAAGGCGGGCGGCGACCAACTCAACGCCGTCACCATAGACCTTTCCGACTGGCGTAGCGTCTGCCGGCGGTTCCTCTAATGAGCCGGCCGCGTCACCAAAACCGTAAGAGACCGGCAACAGCTCTACAAGGGCAAAGAGGGAGCAACTCCATAGGCCAAGCGGTATTATGATCCCCAGTCCTATACGCCCGACTCGGGGCAGAAATCCAGCCCAAAAGCGAAGGCCGGTCACGGCGACTACGGCAAGCGCAGTGATTGCGGGAAACAGGAGCCTGCCCTGCGACCCCAGCGCGACGGAAATCCAGTAGCCCAGGAGAGCAAGAGAGGTCAGAGCCCAGATCCAGGCGATACCTAAGGTGGTGTCTGACTGCTCCAGTATTGCGCCTGGCCCCCGAGCAGACTTAAGTTTTCGAATCAAGTCTACAGCTGCGCCCGATACAGCCAGTGCTGTAAGAAGCTCAAACAGGCTGTATATCCACGAGGGTAGGAGAATGCTGAACCACCCGAAGATTCCCCAGAAGGACATTTGCAGCCCGCGTAGTTCTCCAAAAAGACTCTGTATGCTCAGGGGCTCCACACGTTGCCCGGTGACGCTGAGCAAGTTCCTGGTTCCGAACGGGTCACCATAGAGATAGAGATTCCGGGTGTACCACCAGCCCGCTACGATGAGTACCATACAGCCGACCAGAATCGCGCCCCTTAGAAACGTGTTCCACTCTCTGTTCCTCCCGAAACGAATCAGAACGACTAAGGCCGTGAGCGGAAGCAGCCCCAACCCCTGCAGCTTGCTCAACGCGCCCAATCCCAGCAGCAGGCCAGTCCCTATCCATTCCCATTTGCGGATTCCCTCGCGCCAGGGGCGGCCGCATATGGCCGCCAGCCAAACCAGCGCGGCAGCGCTGACAACGGTGACCATGATGTCATTCGAGACGCTCGCGCTGATGAAACTGAACTGAGGGATAGTGGCTACCATTGCCGTTGCCAGCAGGCGGGCCCATCTGTCTGCAGGGAAGGCGAAACGTGCCAGAAGGTACGAAAAGAGGACGGTGAGCGTGCCGAGGACAACAGATATCCAGCGGCCAACGTGAAGTGCCAGGTTCACTCCCTTTAGCGGTCTGCTCTCGGCGCTGAAGAGCATGTAGTTCTTGTTGCCTGGCTGATGGGGATCTCCCAGGTTCGCCCTGGGATTGCGGACCGTGAACTCATCGAGGCCACTCTGATCGATGCCTGCAGTCAGCAGCGCGACCAGACTGTAATAAAGGGGCGGCTGGCTGCCTTCCTGTTCCCAGGGTCCGGTCATCTCCGGACCCTGCACAGGGAGCCCGTTGCCCCCGGCCAGATGGCGAGCGAAGGCATAGTGGTAGATTTCGTCGGGTGTCTCGAAAGGGGGAACGACCAGGCTGTATGCGATTCCGGTCAGAAAAAAAACGGAGAGCAGGATGGCGACCAGTACCTTCTCCACATCTACTCCCTTTAGAATCCTGGACAGCAAGAGAGGCGCCTTTTCGCGCGAACCTCGGAGCCTGAGTTTGTAAAATCCTGATGGACAGCCTGACCGACCGGTTTGCCCCGCCGCAAAAAACTGCCATGCCTCCGGCTAAGTTGACGAACTATCCGCCACTCAAGTTTGAATCGCCTATACGATTTCGAGCAAGATTTCGAAGACAAGCGGGCAGTCCGGAAAGGGCCCATCCTGTCATCTTCCACAAACATCGCAATCTGACACATGAAAATAAGCCAGTTGCACCGAATCCTCTCCGGACCCAGTCAAGATCCTGGGCGCGCCTTCTACAGTTACATCGTAGAGACCAGCAACAAGGCGCAGGGAACCGGCCGGTAGGGCAGGAGGAATCGGCATCGCTACGGCGGTGGAATGTTTTGCGCTTTCCATACGGAGTGCCGGATCCCACTGGGCGACCAGGCTGCCAGTCTCATCGAGCAGATGCAGGAAGATTTTCTCTCCTCCAGTCAAGTTGGCGAGATCCCCCCTCCACTCCATTTGCACGACCAACCTGCCCGCGGCCGGTGGAAAGGCAGGGTTGACCTGGGCACGCTCAAGGACCAGCCCGTTGGCGAATTCCAAATCAAAGATCCGCCAGTCTTCGTGACGGGGACGTGAGTAGAGCTCGACAAGCCACGGCCCAACCGTTTCCTGACCCGCCAATTGGTACGAAGCGGATATTGCGCTCCTGGCCAAGTTAGGCGCATCCTGATCGTCGTTCAAGCTGACAGGATGAATGATTCTCTGTATGTCACTTTGGCGGATCTGGCGCACGGCTTCTGTAGCGTCTTCTAGATCCTGATCGTGACGCGGCAGGACTGAATCCTCGACTTCACCCTTGTAATAGTAGAGAAAAAAAGTCGGATCGGGAAAGCTTTGGAGTATATGAACCTGTGCCGGATTCAGCCCGGCGCTCCAATGGTCAATTGCTGCCGCGAGTTCACGCAGTCCTCGTGAACGGCTGAATGACGGTTCGAAGTGGTAATTCCGCAATGTGAACAGATTGCCTCCGACCAGGACGAGGAGAAGAGAAATCGCGGCCATGTTGCCGACTCGCACCCTATTGAGGAACGTCGGAGTTTCGGCTTCGGCCTCGGCTGTCCAAGCTCTCCATCTCCAGCCCAGCCAGCTCTCAATCCAGTCGCCGAAGTGCGCTATCCCAGAGGCCATGAGGAGTAAGAATGGCGGTAGAGCCACAGAATAGAAGCTTCCGAACATGAACCACTTTCGGAAAAGAGGAGTCCAAAATGCGATCGGGGAAACGAACAGTAGAAGCAGAAGAAGGATGATCGGGTGATGGACTATTTGTCGTGAATTCCGTGGTTCGGAGTCTCGGAATAGCTCGGCATCATGTTCGCTTTCGGGGTTCCTTTCTTCCTTCACCGCCTTCTGCTTCGCGACCAGAAAGGCGCCGAAGACTGCTGCGGCAACCAGGCCGGCCCCCAAAAAACCTGCATTCAAAAGCCAGATTCTGTCCGAGAAAAGAGACCCCTTAGGAAAACTGGAGTATCTCCACCACAGTTCCGAAACCAGAGAGGATCCTGAAATGCCGCCTGTGACATCGAACATTTCGGGCCAGGCGCTGGCTAGCCAAGGGATGCAAAGTGCAACAATCGTGAACTGTGCCAGGGCCCAACTTTTTGGCACCGACCAGTCCGGGGCCGGTGAGGGTGAGTTCTTGTTGCTGTGCCGATCGCACGCTATCACGATCAAGACGTAATGATTCTGTGCCAGGATAGCCAGGACTGCAAATGCGTGAGTATAGACCGTAGCAGCCCCGCAAATAACGTAAACAAGGAAGCTGACCTTGCTCCACCCTTCATTTACGAATCTAAGGGCCAGGGCAGCGCTGGCCAGGGTTAGCGTCAGGCTGAGAGAATAGAGTGGGACTTCCTGACTGCTCCCAATGGCGTAGGTACTCACAGCCATCAAGAAAGCAGCTGTCAGACAGGGCAAGGGCGGCCAGCGCATTTCCTTGGCCAATAGGTACACAAGAGGAATGGCGAGTGTGCCCAGGAGAGCCGACATTGAGCGCAAGGCAAACTCTGTAGTCCCCACGAAGGGCAGCCAATAGTGCTGAAGAGACAGGCTTCCGAGAAATAGCGTCTCGCCAGACGCCCCGAACATGTCTACCAGTTCCGAGAATGGAAGCTGACTGTACCAATAGGAGAACGCCTCTCGCGAAATCAACTCCTGTTCTCCCAGCCTGTAGAACCGAAGCGCAAAGCCTGCAAGTATGGCGAGAATCACCGCCAGGCGCCGAAACCGGATGTCTGCAAGCATCCCCGGACTCGACAGGCAAGACTCTCGGTCTTCGCTCTCTCCGGCTTCGAGGATCTCATGAACTGTCAAAAACGATGAAGCCTTGTACCAAATCTCGCCCGGGAACTTACGAGATCGCTTCCAAACAGATCCGATCTCAGCAGTGATCTGCCTTCGTAGTGCGAACAGCAAAGCGATCCAACTGACGGCGCTGATCGCAATTCCCCAGCGCACGCTGGCCGGACGGTAGGCCAGGTTAAGCGTTCCTCTTCCGGCAGGGATAGGGACAGCCAGGAAGGCTTGGTGGGCGCGCGCAACCGGCAAAATGGCTGGTGGCGACGATCGATCCGCCTCTGTCCACTCGGCCCGCCAGCCTGGCATAAAGTTCTCGCTGATGAATAACAGGCCGGGCTGGGCGCTACTAATCTGGATTTCCAGATGATCGGAGGCAATTCGATCTGCCGCGAGGGAAGCTTCGCCCCCGTCTCCGAAACTCATTCGACCCTCTTCCCATGCCTCTCCCAAGACTTCGGCATCGGCTTCCGCGATGAGAATCTCTTGCTGGGGGTCGAAATCCGGGTTCGCCAATAGGGCGAGCGCGGATCTGTCGTCAGTACTTCGAGCTTTCTGTGCCCACCACACGCGCGGGTATACGGTATTCAGCGAATGTAAACGGGATGTCTCGTTCTCGTGAGGGAACTCTTCCACAAGCCGGCTGGCAACGGGCAACTCCTCTCTCCAGGTGAGCACCGTGCCAACACCTGCGAGCCTCCACATGCGGTCCCGAGGGAAGTCCACAAAAAACTGATTGTATGCAGACAGACGTAGTACGCTTGCAGCCCAAACATCCTCCCAACCTGCTACCATTCCACTGTCTTCGGGCAGCCGGCGCTCATTGTAGACCCGAGGAGGCAGAGAGGTCGTTCCTTCCGCCAAATTCTGCGCCGCCCTCTGGGTGGCTACCTGTTCCGGCTGTGTAAGCGCAGAACGGATTTCCAGCCCGTTTGCAAGGTTGGTGGTGAAGTTGGTAGCAAACAGGTCGGCGACGATGACAAGGAGCAATAAAGCGAAGCGAGAACGTGAGAGTTGTACGCCACTGCACAGAACCACGAAAACCGCGGCGAGAAGAGTCGACTTTCCGGCCTGGAACAGAAACTCCCCATTCGACAGTTCTAGTTGTCCCGGAACGTGCCACAGTACTAACACCAAAGCCGCGCCGCCGGCGACAAGAACCAGGAAGCACCAACCGAATCTCTGGCGCCAGCGAACTGCCAGAGAATACAATAGCGCCAGGCCGAATCCGCTCATGGTACTTGCTGAAAAGGCAATCAGATAAGCTATTCTTTCCTGTCCCCGGAAAAGGGACCAACCCGGGGCATATCGATAGAGAAGTGGATAGACCGGCAGGAGGTCGCCCAAGGAGATCAGGCAGGCTAAGAAGCCCGCAACGCCGAAGAAAATTGCCGCAGGGCGCGCGAAGGGGCTTGCGTCTACGAGTCTGAACCGATTCGACAGAAGCGCAGCCATGGAAATAAGTGCAAGGCCCAATCCTGCAATTCCAACATACAGCGGCGAGTAATGGCTAAACACACCAGGAACGACAAACTGCCACAAGTCTTCGGGCGGAAACCCGCTGCTTAGTTCGTGAAAGGGACGGGCGGAGCGGACCGACAACCTGGTGAATTCGAGTGCGGGCCACAACTGTGCAACTGTCAGGGAGATTAGAATAGCGGCATAGGCGATCATATGCCCCAGGTACTGAAGCATTCGCTTGCCGTCCAGCACGCGGGCAGCCAGGTGAAGCCGACTACCGTCTCTTACCTGGTGACCCGGACGCGATTGGGAGACGGCCAGCATGAACATCCAACCGGCCACCATGTAAGTAAGAAACAGGAATGTCTGGGGATGGTTGGCAAAAAAGGCCACGGCATGGACCGCGCATGCCAAGAGCCAGCGTCTCCAAACAGGTTTCCCCGGCTTTTCAGGTAGCAGCAGCCAGAGGATCAGCGGCAGCCAGACGGCCACGCGCAGGATCCCTAACTGCAGCGGAGGGTAGCCCGTCAGATAGCCCGAAAAGCCAAAGACAAGTCCGGCAGCGAATCCTGCCATGCGCCTGCCGGTCAGACGTTGCACCAGCAACGCCGTGAAAATGCATGCCAGCAAAATGTGAACGAACGCTTCCAACTGCAGCCAGTAGAGTCTTCCTACGACTGTAGAACTGAACGACGTCACCAGAAGAAGAATGTTGCTTACGGGATAAAACACCGCGGATTCCGTATCTGCCAGGAAGGGATGGCCGGAATTCACATGGGGATTCCAGACGGGTAACTTACCAGCCAGGAGCGATTTCTGCTGAAAGAAGCTGTAGGGAAGATAGTGGCGTGTAAAGTCGCCGGCAGCAAATGCAGAAAGTCGAAGCAGAAAGGGAGTGAAGAATAACGCGGCGAGAGCGCAGTATGCCCAGGCAATGGGGAATTTCGAACTTCGCGGCGGTCGGTTCATCGCCAGATCCTAGTACATCGCAAGGCGGCTCCAGGACAAGCTTCCCACCCAGGGCCACATCCGAAGGGGGGCTCCAGTTGCCAAAGCCATGTCCCCGCCGCCCAGGACATACAGGTAGTAAAGGTCGTGGGCATCGTCGTCGATCTCCTCCAATACATCGGCCACCTCTTCCCAGGGAAGTTCCTGCAGGACTGCGTGCTGGGCGCCCGGTTCGATGCGGTAGAGAATCTCTGAACTGTCGGCGGGGTGCAACCTCCGCAGAATCCATTCAACAAAATCGCCGGCCGAATCGCGGCCGGCGCATCGCGTTGCTTCCTGGTTGTTGCGGCGAAATCCTGCACCTGTCAGGGTACGGCGAGGAGTCATGTACAGCAATGAGGAGCTTGATTGCTTTCGGCCTCAAGGGGCAAAAATGCCATCTTCAACGGAGTCCGGATCGGGATGCGGACTGGCTTCGGCGAATTCGATCGCGTCTTCGATTTCAACCGCTGCACGCTGGCGAATCTCATTTAATTCTTCCTCGTCCGCCACCATTTCAGCGAGCAGCCGGGCTTGATAACGAGCGACCGGGTCCTTCTTCTCCCATTTGGCCAGCAGCTCCTTGGGGACATACTCGGCGCCGTCATGTATTGCGTGGCCCAACATGCGCATGGTCTTGGCCTCGATCAGCGAGGGGCCGCCACCCTGCCGCGCCCGTTCTACAGCTTCGCAAGTCGCCCCATAAACGGCCTCGACATCGTTTCCGTCCACTATTGTGCCCGGAATGTCGTAACCCGAAGCGCGGTCGGCAATGTTTTCGATCGGCATCTGGTCGGTGACATGGGTGGAGTAAGCGTACTGATTGTTTTCTACAATCAAGACATAGGGGGCGTTGTAGAGTGCGGCCATGTTGAGCGTTTCGTGCCAGAGGCCTGCGTTGCTGCCCCCGTCCCCAACATAGGTCATTGCGACTCGGGATTCGTTCCGCAGTTTGAGGGTCATGGCAACGCCCAGCGTAATCGGCATCGACATGGGAATGTGACTGATGTAGCCAACGATACCCAGGCTCAGATCACCCATGCCATGGATATTTGCGTCCCGGCCCCCGGAAACGCCCGACACCTTCCCCAAGAGATTGCCGAAAACGCGGCGCGGGGTCAGTCCCCTCAGAAAGTAGGCGCCGATGTCGCGGTGCATTGGAGCAATGATATCTTCCGGCGCCAGCGCGTAAGCAGAGCCTACGCTTACAGCCTCATGGCCCCGCTGGCTGAAGGTGCCGCCCAAACCTCTACCCTGTTTCCAAAGCGAAACCATACCCTCATCAAAGGTCCTAGCCAGGACCATCCAGTAGAAAACTTCGAGTTTCTGCTCATTTGTCAGCGCGGCCATTTTCCTACCCCTTTGCGCTGAATGCAACTGCCGACAGCCAATTTGAACGTTCAAAAACTGCCTGCAATGATACCACAATCCAGTGTCTGTTGCAGCGAATGCCAGCTGTGATGGGATGTGCCCGATGGAGGTCGGAAGGAGAAGGGCAGAAGATGACGAAAGCGCGCAGTTTGGGACTCAGGAACCGCACACTATGTCAATCCGGTACGCAGGTTACTACCGCCAGTGGTGTCCTGCTTGCCGAGAGAGGACGGGGCAACGCTCAGGTGTTTGACCGCGAGCTGAAGAATCTGTTCAACGACCTCCAGGACGGAGGCGCCGGCCGTTTGGATCTGAAACGCGTCCATGGCGGGGCGCAGCGGCGCAACAGCACGCTCGCTGTCAATCTGGTCCCGAATCCGCATGTCATCCAGTATTCTGGCGAAGTCGGCTTCGTTTCCTCGTTCGACAAGCTCGCTGTAACGACGTCTCGCCCGCTCTTCCAAGGGGGCCTCCAAGTAGATCTTGAGCGGCGCTTCTGGAAGGACGACGGTACCGATGTCTCTGCCCACCATCACTACTCCAGCGGTTTCCGCAGCGCCCATTCCGTACTCAAGACCAATACTACGCTGCTTGCGGCTCAGCTCATGCCGGACAAGCCTGTTCGCGGCCACGACGGAAACGATGCTGTCGACGCTTGGACTGCGGATCGACCAGGTGACATCCAGTTCCCCGATCTGAATCGTCGCCTGGCGGCCGTCATGCGCTTCGGCGCCGGGAGCCTTGACTCCTATAGGCAACTGCTCGGCTACGCGTCCAACAGCCTCAACGTCAGTGCTATCGATGCCTCTGTCCAATATGGCCCAGGCGACCGCCCGATACATGACGCCAGTATCGAAGAAGATGAATTCGAGACTCTGGGCTACCTGGTAACCGACAGTGCTCTTGCCTGATGCTGCCGGCCCGTCAATCGTTATTGCATTCACCGTTCATACCGGAGAAGGAAAAGCGGTAAACGAAGCGAACCGTCGCTGAAGACAGGTCGTCGAACGGGTACAAAAGGACGAAGTCCTAAACGTGTGGGATCGAAATTCCTCGCGGACAGTTTGATGAACCTCAAGGAGGCCCGGGTGGCGACAGCTATGGAAGTCAACGCCTGTTTCGCAGCGAAGAGCGCCGTCTTGTGCGCGACCGGTCGACAGCCCTGTCGCGCCGTGTACCTGACTGGCGTCTGTCAGAGCCCTTGTCCACCATCTGCTTGAGCGCGAATATCTCGCCCGGTGTCAACTCCCTGTTCATTCCGGGCTCGAGACCTTCCAGGGTCAGTGGGCCGATAGACCAGCGGATGAGCCTTCTCAAGCTGATCCCGACTGCCGCCGCCATGTGGCGTATCTGTCGCTTCTTCCCCTCGCGCAGGACAATACGCAACCATACGCCCTTCTCAGGCGGCGAGGATTTCCATGCGTCCGAAGCTGCGGCGCCAAATCTCTGAACTCCTTTGTCAAGAATCAGGCGGGCCGGCAATTCGTCTGCAATTTCAACGCGGGCCGGAGCGGTTCGACCACTTTCCAGTTCAACACCTTCCCGCAAGCGGACAAGCGCCTCTATGGGAGGCCGATGCGCCACCAAGACAAAGTAGATCTTCGGATGCTCGAATCGGGGATGCGTGAGTTTGTTGGTCAGTTCACCGTCGTCCGTCAGAAGAACAAGACCCTCGCTGTTGAGGTCGAGGCGGCCAACGGGAAAGACACGGCGCGTGCCTTGAGGCAACAAGCTGGCAACCGTCCTGCGCCCGCCGGTATCTCCGCCGATGTCACTTAGGATTCCCCTGGGTTTGTAGACTCTGAAGTAGACTTTGTCTTCTGCAAGTCGAATCGTATGTCCATCAACTGTAACAGAAACTCTGGTCGGGTCTACTTTTGTACCCAAGGTGGTGACAACAGTTCCGTCGACGCGAACGCGACCGGAAGTAATCAGCTTTTCACTTGCCCTACGGCTGGCGATACCAGCCGCGGCCAGTACCTTTTGCAATCGTTCTTCGGCCATTTGTCTTTGGGATCCAAAAGAGTAGAGCTTTCAATGTAGAAGATCACCGATATGTCGCCGCACCGTTACTTCACAGAACGTCGCTTCTTCACTCAACAAAGAGGCGCTGGGTTGCTATCAACGTGTCACCCAAGCGCCACTCCAGCACGCCGGCTGGCATTCCGGCTGCCCACACTCCTGATGGCGGCGGATGGAGGCGGCGGAAGACCTGAAGCTCCTGGCGCTCCCAACCCGATAGCAGTGCTTCGAAAAACGGACCAGCCTCCAGCGCGGCCGGATCTACACTCATTCCGTCGGCACGCAGAAACCACCGGTTTCCCTCCGAATCGAAAAGCCGGTCCAGTGCGGTAGGGCGTTCCGGCAAGTGCAGTGGGACCCAGCCATAGCTTCCCTTGACGGCCTGCAAGACCAGCCTCATATCATGGTAGCGATCCACACTTCCCAGCACCAGGGCAAAGAGCTGATGGCCGTCTTCTTCCAAACCGGCAATCAATGACTGACCGCTTTGCCAAGTCGTGCCGGTTTTGACTCCGTTTATTCCAGGGTAAGACCCGAGAAGGCGATTCGTTGTCTGCAGTTCATGACCTGCCACCGTCGTTGCAGCGGTGCCAACGATCTCGCGAAAGAGGGGATACTCCCAGAGCAGCTTGACCAATTTCAAGAGATCCTGGGCGCTGCTGACCTGGCCGTCGGCATCGAATCCATTGGGATTATTGAACAGTGTGTTGTACATGCCCAAGTCCCCGGCTCGCAGATTCATGCTGGCAACGAACGACTCCACCAGACCGGAGTGGTGCCGGGCCAGGGCCATAGCGGCGTCGTTTCCACTTGGAATGAGCATCCCCCAAAGAAGCTCCTCAACAAACAGCTCTTCCCCTGCCCTCAGTCCCATGGCGGCCTCTCCTACCAGGTCGGCCCCCTGAATCGTGACCAGGTCAGAGAGGCGGTCTTGTTCCAGGATGAGCAGAGCGGTCATCAGCTTTGCCAGGCTTGCCGGCGAAACTGGCAACTGTTCCGCCTTGTTCATCAGTACGCGACCGGTTTCGAGATCGTACACCAGGACGGACACAGCGCTGATGCCAGGCGGCGGCACGTGCGCTTGCTGAATCTGGCCCAACTGGCCGACCGTGTACCTCTGGCGCGGCGCAACATCCCGGTCGACTATAGTCGGCGGCCCGAATCCGCACAGGAAGAAGGCAGTCAGGCACAACAACGGGAAAACACTGAGGAGGTTTCCGATTGTCAAGGGGCGCCTCGGGACGAGATCCAGAGGTGGGCTACTTGACGTATCCCGAATAAAGGCCCTATTGGATGTATCTCTGGGCATACGTAGCGCCGCCTGGATTCAGTAGGTGGTCTGTGGGCGAATGTCGCAGCCGGCTTGATACAGCAGGGCGGCAGAGCCTTTCGGGATAAGGCCAGGGGAAATGCTGGAGTGACCTGCTCGAATGTCGCAGCAAGAACAGGCAGCTTCGCGGCAGGCTGATTTCAGGGCTAGCGGCCCTGGTCAAGACCGGCTGAGACCCGGAAACGAGTGTGATCCCATACTAAGCAGGCGCGGTCTGTTCTCT
Organism: Caldilineaceae bacterium; assembly: GCA_965208965.1. Taxonomy (GTDB): domain Bacteria; phylum Chloroflexota; class Anaerolineae; order Caldilineales; family Caldilineaceae; genus Bin5. Next base: position 4,488,837 of record OZ242384.1, on the reverse strand, counting down.
CGCCCTGACAGATTTGCTTGTTCCCGGCAGGAGAGAGCCTTCCTCCCAAGCAACGACGAGCGGGGTGGCAGTAAAGATGGAACTGTAGGTACCGGAAACGAGACCGACAATCAATGTTGCCATGAAGATGCGCAAGGTGCTCCCGCCAAAGATCAGAATTGCCGCAAGCACGAGGAGTGCAGTCACTTGAGTTGCAATGGAACGTTGCGCCGTCTCGATGATGCTGCGGTTCGCGACCATTGATAGCGGCTCTCCACGGTGGCGGCGAAGGTTTTCCCTAATTCTGTCGAATATGACGATAGTATCGTTTACGCTGAAGCCGATTACGGTCAACGTGGCGGTCAGGAAGAGGGCGTCCAATTCCCAGCCAAGGACCAGATTCATGATAGAAAGGAAGGAGACGGTGATCAGGACATCGTGAACGAGTGCCACGATGGCCGCGACCCCAAAGCGAAACGGGTGCGAAATCTCTCGGAAGGCCAGTGCAATGTAGGCCAGAATCAGGACAGAGGCTGCGATCACTGCCAGAAGGGCAGCCTGGCTCACTTCCGCGCCGATGGCAGGACCAATGCTGCGGTAGAGCCGTTCATCAAATTCACCGAATCGATCGACGATCACCTGCTCGATCACCTCTTTTTGGGCCATGTCGATGTTCTTGAACTTGACCTGAACCGTGCGGTCATCGTCGACATGAAATGCCTTTGTGTCGGTGAATCCTTCTTCGACGAAGACGCTGCCCAGTTCGGTGGGAGCGACCGGCTCGGAGAATCGCATCTCCCACTGCGTACCTCCAGTGTAATCGATACTGAGAGGCAGGAGGGAGCCGGATGTGGAGAGGTTCCAGACTATGAACAGGATGCCTGGCAGGATGCCAATCAACGAAATCAGAAACCAGAGCTTACGACGTTCAACCAAGCGATACATAGGATATTCTTTCGTATTGCCAGTAGCTGTCCCGCTATCGGAGGAGGAGGCGGTCCCTACAGGCGTTTTCCGTTAGCTTTTTCCGTCCTCCAGAACGCTAGAAGCGGTAAAGGAACGCCAGATCCAGCGTAACTGAAGTCAGTATCCGAGCAACCCGCGGCTACTCAGAAGCCTTTCTCCCTGGCCCGAGAGAAAACCTCGCATAAATGTGCGCGTCACGAATACGGCAGTGAACATGGAGAGCAGCACACCAACCGATAGCGTGATTGCGAAACCCTTTACAACGCTGGCGCCAAAGTTGTTGCCAAACCAGTAGAGCACGGCGCATGAGATAAGCGTCGAGAGGTTTCCATCGCGGATCGCCGGCCAGGCACGGCTGAAGCCGGTCTCGACCGCCAGTCGCAATGACCGTCCGCTGCGAAGTTCCTCCTTCATGCGCTCAAAGATCAGGATATTCGCGTCAACAGCCATGCCGATCGAGAGAATGAATCCAGCGATGCCTGGCAGAGTAAGCGTAACAGGCATTAGCTTATACATGGCCAGATTCAAGGTCACATAGATCGCCAGTGCCATTGTGGCGAGAAACCCGGGCAGACGGTAGAGAAGGACCATGAAGAGCAGGACGAGGGCGCCACCTACGATCCCGGCCTGCAAGCTGCGATCGATCGAGTCCTGGCCGAGGCTGGCGCCGATTGTGCGCACATCTACGACTTCAAGGGGAATCGGCAAGGCCCCGTAGCGCATCTGAATTGCCAGGCTTTCCGCTTCGTCCTGGGAGAAGTCTCCAGTGATGACACCGTTGTCGTTAATTGCAGCATTGATGACAGGAGTCGACAGTACGCGTCCGTCCAGAACTATCGCCAAGACTTGGCCAATGTTATCGCGCGTGTAGGTGAAGAAATCGCCGCTGCTCTCGCTCTTCAGGTCGAACTGAATCTGCCAGAACGTAAACTCGTCCTGGGTGGCAACTACTGCTTGCAGTATGTCGCCGGTCATAATCGTCTCGAATATTTCGTCCGGGAATGGAATCGACTGAGGCGCGGCCTCTCCGGCGCCGATTGCCTCCTGCAATGCCGCGACAGCGTTGGGTCGGTTGGTCGTGTTGATGAAGTCATCGGGTCGGACCGGGACCCCTCCAAGATCGACGAATTCCAACTGGCCGGTGGAGCGTATTGTCTCGATGGCCTGATCCGGATTCTTGACACCAGGCAGTTCGACGATCATGCGGCTCTCGCCTTGCAACTGAACCGTTGGCTCGGCCAGCCCCAGTCCATTCACTCTCTGTTCAACGATGATCTTGGCTGAATTGAGGGCGTCTTCGGGCAGGGGCTGGTCTTCACTGATCTCTGCCTCGAGCAAGACCTGGGTTCCACCCTTCAGGTCCAGCCCCAACGTCAACTCACGGATATCGCGCTGTGTGTCGGGACCCGGCGCCAGCCCTTCTTCGAGCCAGACTGGATGGTCGATTGGGAGCGCCACAAACAGGGAGCCGGCGAACAGGCACAGGATAAGGCCTACGTAGGTAAGTTGATTGCGCATGAGGAGCCTTTGCGAATTACACGATATGCGTTGCGTATCCTTGCTGAAGGACCTGGTGCAGCCCTTGTCATGGTTCTAGAGTAACCGATTGTAAAGGAATTGCCAGCGGTTACTTTGACGTCTCGACCATGTGCTGCCCGACAAAAGCCGGAGGCGCGAATCCAAGCTGAAAAACCTCTGGCCGATACAGGAACGCAATCCCATTCATTATACGCATTGAAGTTTACGACTCCAAAATCTACACCGGTATTCCACTCTTTTGGAAGAGGGACCTCCCTTCATTGCACTGTGCGCATTCCAGGATTGGGTTGGGAACCGTCTGGTGGGGAATCGGCGCCAGCGGTGGGGGAAGTTGGTAACGGGCTTCTGACGAGATTCAGGGCGGGCGGGGATGGGCAGAATGGGCACAATCAAGGCGTCTGCAATGTCCGGGCTTTGTAAATCTTGTACAGCTTTTCCGTTGGACGCCAATTCATTATTTTGATGGCTGAAGGGCGGTCATTTTGCGGTGCGGCGGAGGCCACAGAAGGGGCCGCGAAAGTGTTGCGTTTCCAGTAAAAGTGATGCATTTCTGGTTATTGGGCTCCTGACCAGAGAGAAAAAGGGCGAAAAACGGCGCGATAAAAATGCATCAATGGGGATGCATCACTTTCTTACAAAAATCGGCGAAAATGGAGGTGCCGCGGAAGCGCGCTTTTGAGTTGATTCTGGCCCGGATAATCGACGCGGAAATGCGGTTGTTCGCGGCTGGTGGTCAGCTTAAGTTGAACAAGTTTTGTTTATGTTTTGTACAGGTTTGCAGAATTGAGCCGGAAGGGCACGCCCCAGGCCTGGTTGCCTGCCGATGCATATGAAATTCGTCCAATTTCCGGGTGCATCACAGAATTGGGATTATCGAGGGAAGCGGGCTGTGGAGCCTTGTATAACTCCCCAGAGGTAGCCTGAATCTAACCCCAATTCTGGGTCTGCTCCCTTTGATTACCTGAGTTTGACAAGCTTGGAAAAATATGAAATACTGTGGGCGTATCTCTAACACAAGGAGGTGATGCCCAATGGATAACTGTAGTAGTAGTACTGGTCCGGTAGCATCATCTCTGGAGATTGCTCTCTAAGTAATGCTATCGGACCAGACGCCGCAGGGCCCCGTCTTAGACGGGGTCTTGTACTTTGAGGGCAAGAGATCGCTGCTTCCGACCGAACTTTACGGGAGAAGCAACTGGTCCTCTCCCCAAATTGGGACAGAGATTTATTGATCAGGTACACGAGAAAGAGTAGAATTCGTGTAGTGAAGTAGACCGCAGAATTCTTGTTATGGCGCCGCCCTCTGTTCATGAAGTATCGAAATGAGGAGCATGGCACTTTGACATAGAGCGTATCAGGAGTCTGCGTCAAGGAGCGAAACTTATGACCAGCGCTGTCGTCCCGATGAAGCGGCGACCAGTTCCACCCTCTCCAAGAGCCAATCGTCTTTTCGGAACAGCCAAACGTCTCCGGCGGGACCCACTTGGATGTATGCAGGAGTTCGTCGACGAGGCAGGAACCGCATCCAAGTACCGGTTTTTCGCCCATATGTGGGGCTATCTCTTCGTACACCCCGACCACTACCAACATATACTGCAAGACAACTACAAGAATTTCACCAAGCTGCCCCACCCCACCTTTCTCCTGCTATATCCACTGGTTGGGAAAGGCCTTCTCAGCAATGACGGCGAATCGTGGCTGAGGCAAAGGCGGCTGGCCCAGCCTGCATTCCACCGTACGCAGATTCGAGAGGTGGGCCAGATCATGACGGCGGGCGCGGAGAGACGATTTGCCCGGTGGGTGCAGGCTGCTCGCGCGGGCGAGGTGGTCGCCTTTGACCGCGAAGTGATGGAGTTGACCCTGGAAATTGCGGGCAAGGCGCTGTTCAGCGTCGACCTTACCGGCGAGGCCCGTGAAATGGGTGACGCCTTTGGAAGGCTGAACGAACTCTTCGTCAAGCTGGTCGTCTCGCCCGCATCACTGTACACGATGAGAGTACCTTTTTGGCCCAGTACACGCCGTGTAACACGCGACATAGGCAGGCTGGACCGACTAATCTACTCCATGATAGACCAGAGGCGTTCATCCGGAACGCCGGGAAACGATCTCATGGGAATGCTGTTGTCGGCGCGTGATGAGGAAACGGGCGAGAGCATGGAAGAGAAGCAGTTGCGCGACGAAGTTATCACTTTGCTCATTGCCGGACACGAGACTACAACTCTTCTTCTCACATGGTTTTTCTATTGCCTGGGAAGATACCCTGAGTTCGAGGCGCAGGTTCAGGATGAAGTGGACCGGACCTTGAACGGCCGGCTGCCGACATTTGAAGACATCCCCAAACTGGTCTTTACGCGCCAAGCGCTCGATGAAACGATGCGTTTGTATCCGCCTGCCTATGCCATGTCACGATGGGGAAATCAGGCCGACGTCATCGGCGGCTTTGCCACGCCTGCGAATTCGGTCATCACGCTATGCCCCTTCATAACTCACAGGTTGCCAGAACTCTGGAGCAGGCCACTGGCGTTCGATCCAGAGAGGTTCAACCCGGCAAGCAAGTCTGACCGACACCGCTTTGCCTACATTCCCTTCGGCGCCGGGCCGCGCCAGTGCATTGGCGAAGGCTTCGCCCTCACGGAAAGTGTCTTAGTCGCTGCGGCGATTGCGCAACGCTTTCGTCTTCGCATTCCGGACGGCTATGCCGCCCAGCTGGATCCGCAGATTACGCTGCATCCGAAGGGCGGGATGCCGTTAAAGTTCGAGCTTCGCTGATCCTTCTCAATAGGTGGCCGGTCGCGTCTTTGAAGCATGTTCAAAGAGCCAGCCGAAAACCGCTCACAAATCGCAACAATAGAGTTGTTTGCGGATTGCCAGGTGTGCGTGCGCCATTTGACGTATTCCTTCAAGAGGCAAGCCAATGTTTCAGGCGGGCGATTGCTGACAAGACCTGGGACGAGAGGGCAGGCACAACGCCTGCCCCTTCCGTGATTAAGTCGTTACCAGTGTTGCAAGAAAGTCAATATCAAATTGAACCGCGCGCGCGATCGGGCTTTTTCGTTGTAGCTTCGCTGTACGGGTGCTATACTTGCCGACACGGCATTCACTGCGACGAAAGGGAGCCTGCAGTGTAAACCGGTTTCCCTAAACCCCGAAAAGGCGCAAACGCGTGCCGGTGAAGAATCAAAGTCCAGCAGCCGAAACTCGCGACCAGGTTCAGCAACAAGGAGTTACAATCCGATGGCGAAGAGATCGTTAATGGTGTGGGGTGGCTGGGAAGGCCACGAACCGAGGCAGTGCGTGGAGATATTTGCGCCGTTGATCGAGGAGGCCGGTTTTGACGTAGATGTCGAGACATCCCTCGACGTTTACACGGACGAGAAACGCATGGCCGACTACGATGTCGTCACGCAGGTGTATACGATGAGTTCAATTACCAAAGAGCAGGAGAAAGGCCTACTGGACACGATTGCCAAGGGGGCAGGCTTTGCCGGCTGGCACGGAGGAATGGCGGACGCTTTTCGCCAGAACACAGAGTACCAGTTCATGGTCGGCGGACAGTGGGTTGCTCACCCGGGGAATATCATCGACTACACTGTCAACATCGTAGATCGCGGGGACCCCATTACTTCAGGTCTGAACGACTTTGCGATGAAAAGCGAGCAGTACCTGATGCACGTAGACCCCAGCAATGAGGTGCTTGCAACGACAACGTTTTCAGGGGAATACGCGCCTTGGATCGATGGTACCGTCATGCCGGTCGTATGGAAGCGTCGCTGGGGTCAGGGTAAGATCTTTTACTGCTCTTTAGGGCACGTGGCCAGTGATTTCAAGGTGCCAGAGGCCAAAGAGATCGTGCGCAGGGGAATCATCTGGGCGGCGAGAGATTGAAGAGTGTCGAGAAGAACATCCTCCAATGATAACCTCCAGCTACAGAGGGAATCCATGACTAAATTGCCAGCTCGCGTCGGTCTCGTTGGTTGCGGCATCATCAGCACCAGGTATATCGAAGTCGGTCGGGAACTGCCGGAGTTCGACATCAAGGCCTGCGCAGACGCAATTCCTGCTGCGGCGAAGACCCAGGCCGAAAAGTATGGACTTCGAGCTCTGTCGCCGGAGGACCTCTATGCCGCGCCGGACATAGATATGGTGCTCAATCTCACGCCACCCCCGGCCCATTACTCTGTCGGTAAGGCCGCGATGGAAGCGGGAAAGGCTGTCTACAGCGAGAAGCCGCTGGCCGCGACATTTGCTGAAGGCAGAGAGTTGATGGCGCTTGCCAACGGGAAGAATCTTCGCATCGGTTGCGCGCCTGACACCTTTCTTGGCGCCGGCTATCAGTCGGCGCGACTTTACCTCGATGAAGGGATCGTTGGCGCTCCTGTGGCGGCCACTGCATTTATGATGAGCCGGGGTCACGAGTATTGGCACGCGAACCCGGCTTTCTTCTACAAGCCTGGCGGCGGGCCGATGCTGGACATGGGTGTCTATTATTTGACGGCGCTGGTTCATTTGCTGGGTCCGGTGAAGCGAGTGACGGGTTCAGCGCGGGCTACGTGGTCGGAGCGCACGATCTACAGCGAGCCCCGCAAGGGCGAGGTAATAGAGGTCGAGGTTCCATCCTTCGTTGCCGGCCTTCTTGACTTCGAGTGCGGGGCAATTGGCACCATAATCACGACATTTGATACGCAGGCATCCGCACTTCCTCGTATCGAGTTGTACGGCGAGACAGGCACACTCAATCTGCCGGATCCGAACACATTCGGCGGACCGCTGCAGGTTCGAACGCACGCGGACAGCTCTTGGAGGGACTTGCCCCTTCGATTCGGCCATGCCGGCAATAGTCGCGGCATCGGCCCGGCGGACATGGCGGTCAGTACGGTTGAAGACGAGCAGCACCGCGCCAACGGCGAATTGGCACTGCATGTCCTCGAGATAATGGAGTCCATTCATGTCGCCTCTGAGACAGGCAGCCACGTAGAGCTTTCGACTCGCTGCGAACGCCCGCAGCCCTTGCCAGAGGGCGTGTATGCGGGGGTCAGGCCGGACTAGCAGAGATCCTGTCACCACACGCATTTTGTGACAGATCTGAACAGTTCCTATCTCACCTCCTGGTGCATTCATGACGGTTGAAATAATTCAAGGCGTGCCCGTTTGGGGTGATCCGCTGGACAATGCTGTCAGACAGATAGTAAATTGCGCCGGCGAAGCCGACGCTGTCGCGCTTATGGCAGACCATCACCTGGGCTATTCCGTTCCGATCGGCGGAGTGGTCGCCTACAGGGACAAGTTGAATCCGGCAGGGGTCGGTTACGATATCGCCTGCGGCAACAAGGCCATCCGTCTGGATATCCCAGCCGGCGAGGTAAGGGCAAACATAGACGGGATTATGGATGACGTCTGGAGAACGATCTCTTTCGGAATTGGGCGCAAGAACAAGGAGAGAGTCGATCATCGGCTTTTCGACGACGATCCGGCTTGGGACCTGCCCGTTGCCTACAGCCTGAAGAAGCTGGCGGCCGAGCAGCTGGGAACGGTGGGCAGCGGCAATCATTATGTTGATATCTTTGAGGACGAAAAGGACCGAATCTGGGTCGGGGTCCACTTTGGGTCAAGGGGACTGGGGCACCGTCTCGCCACGCACTACATGAAGGCGGCCGACTGTGAACGGGGCGGCAGGCAGGAGCCGGCAAAGGTTCCCGGCAAGCGTTCCCGCCGCCGGCGAAGCGCCCTGGAATCTGTTCCCAGCTTACTGAATGTCGATTCAAACCTGGGTCAGGAATACCTGGCTTGCATGCTTCTGGCTGGCCGCTATGCCTATGCGGGACGTGACTGGGTCGGCAATCGAGTGGCCAAGATGCTGGGGGCTGAAGTGGTCGAGGAGATTCACAATCACCACAATTTCACCTGGCAAGAGGTGCACAATGGTGACACTTTCTGGGTCACGCGCAAGGGTGCAACTCCGGCGTTTCCCGGGCAAAAGGGTTTCGTTGGAGGATCGATGGGGGATATTTCAGTCATCCTGGAGGGCGAAGAGAGCAAAGAAAGCCGACTGGCGCTTTACTCGACCGTCCACGGCGCCGGCCGACTGATGTCTCGCACACAAGCGGCGGGCCGCTTCCGCTGGAAGAAGGGGCGCAAAGTGCAAGTAAAGGAAGGGCAGATCCGGCGCAAGCAGATGTTAGACTCGGTTCGGCGAGTAGGAGCCACGCTGCGCGGTGCAGGTACTGACGAGGCGCCTCAGGCCTACAAGCGCCTGCCCGATGTACTGGATCATCACAGCAACACGATCAGAATTCTTCATACCCTCAGACCGCTGGGCGTAGCCATGGCCGGCGAAGACGAGTACGACCCTTATCGAGACTGAATGGCACGCGGGCTCGAACGGCGCCTTGTCCGCCGGGGAATCAATCTGGATGGACCTGCTTTCCGGCCAGCGGCCTGTTCGACCGGCCACACGGCTCAGATCAGCCCCTTTTCCTCGGCTTCCCCGAGAACGGACTGAATCGTCTCCACCAGTTGACGGGCGCCTTCGACGCTCAGTTCCACCGCTACGCGCGCCCCCGGCCCATACGCTACGTTGACGAAGTCGATATTGAGCGCGTGCTCCTCAGGTGCATGAAAGGGGTGATCCCAGCTTACGTTGGCCTGGTTCATCTCGAACCAACCGCCATTGCCCTTGCCAAACCCTTCGAGAGGGACTTTCTGGACTATCATCGTACACATTGTCTTCAGCCTCCATTGAAATAAGTGGTGCGAGGTAAAGCCGATTCCTTGTCCGCGGCTCAGGCGGCCAGGTTCTGTCCAAGGAACGTCCATATCTTCTCCCAGCCGTCAACGGCTTGTGCCTGCCGATAGTTGGGCCGGTGGTAGTAGAAAAAGCCGTGGCCGGCGTCCTCATACATGTGGAATTCGTACTCCTTACCGTGTTCCTTGAGCGCTTCTTCGTGGCGTGCAACTTCCTCTGTGGTGGGGCTGTGATCTTCGGCGCCAAAGAGACCCAGGATTGGGCAGTCGAGGTCGGCAGTGTAGTCAATGGGAGCGACAGGCCTCTGAGGAGTGAGCTGGTCAGCTGGCATTACAACCCCGCCGCCCCAGCAGTCGACGACCGCATCGAACCCAGCCACGCGGCTCGCGACAAGCACTGCTTGCCTACCGCCCGAGCAAGTGCCGAATACACCGACTTTTCCGTTCACATAGGGTAGGGCACGCAGGTAATGCATGGCCGCTTCCAGGTCGACGACAGCCTGGTCATCGGTAACCCCGCCTTCTGCGCGCACGGCCGCCGCTACGTCTTCAGGCGAGCCGTGCCCGAAACGTTCATACAGATTTGGCGATATGGCGACGTAGCCGTGATGAGCGAACCTGCGTGTGGCCTCGCGGTACCATTCGTCCCAGCCGGGCATGTGGTGGATCAGGACGACACCAGGGAAGGGTCCTGGTCCAAGGGGGCGGGCACAATAGGCTAGGACCCGGTCGCCGTTTGCTCCACGCATGGCGACAGTTTCGGCAATCATTCCTTCATATTGATCGGTCGTGTACATGTTTTACGCTCCTGAAGTCTTTTCCGCGGGAAGATGGTAGTCAGGAAAGGTTGGCCAATGGGAGGCACAGACAGTGCCGGCCCCATGTGTCTGCTTATCGATAACGCAAACCTTCCCCCTTGCAGTCATTCAGAATAGCACATTTGAGGAGATTCCCCTTTGTGCCACACCGGGCTGAGACAGATGAATACGCCAAGTGGGCATCCCAGATTCGGGGCGAGTACAGTCTGGTGGGAAGCCATGCCGGCGGTGGGTGCAGTCGAACTGCAGTGGTCAGTGGACTGAGACGGGAGGCGGGGGAACCGATCCAGGGGCGGTGTTGTCGGATACCACCTTCTGAGTGCTCTCTGTCAAGCCGTTGAATCGAACGGGATTCTCATGAGAAAATGAGACTGGAGTGACAAAACCTACCAATAGATTTGCCGTCCGAGGCATGGTGAGGAGAAAGTGGAAAGGGGTGAAAACGGATGTGAGGATCCGACATGGGTAAGTCGTTATTAGTGGCGTGCGAGAGTTCGTTCCAATGTTGGGATGCGCCCTGCGTTGTCAGTAACTTGATTTGTGGAAGATGGGCGACTAAAATTAGGTCGAATCAGGTCAACTACATAGTTCATAGGTCTGCCACAGTCTGACTCCAACTCTCAAACTCAATTCCAGCCTATTCGAACAGCCCTACATGGGAGAGCGCCCCGGCAGGGTCGGGTGAAGCGTGCCCCGACTTTCTGTTCCTAACTAAGGCGCACGGAGTCAGGCGGCATCGTTGGCGCGGATTCCAAGTAGGGTGTTCGTCCCGAAAGGTGACCCGATGAAAATCCTGCCACATGCCGTTAACCGGTTTAACGGCATAGAAATCAACACCGAAGATTTGCCCACAGAAGTTGCGGTCTTCAAGAAAAGTCTCGCCTCTTCTCTGGTGAAGTGGATCCAGGACGGTCGATTTCTCGTCTGGCTTCACCTGCCAATCGAGCGAGCCGCATTCATTCCAATCTCCACAGCGGCCGGATTTGAGTTCCACCACACCGAACCGAACTATGTACTACTCGTCCGCAAATTGCAGGAGGATGCACTGGTTCCCGGGTACGCGACCCATTACATTGGCGCGGGCGGGGTGGTAATCAATGAGCGCCAGGAGCTCCTGGTTGTATCGGAACGGCATCGCAGTTCGTCCCGGCCCTACTATAAGTTGCCTGGCGGCGCCCTCCATCCCGGCGAGCACCTGGCGACGGCAGCTGTACGGGAGGTTCTCGAAGAGACCGGGGTCGAGACAAAGTTCGAGGCCGTGATCTGCTGGCGTCACTGGCATGGGTACCGCTACGGCAAGTCGGACATCTATTTCATCTGCCGGCTCTCGCCGCTGACCCATGAAATCGAAAGGGACGACTGGGAGATTGACGAGTGCCTGTGGATGCCTGTCGGCGAGTATTTGCAGCATGAGTTGGTGGGCGACTTCAATCGAGCAATCGTCGAGGCGGCCATCAGTACGCCCGGACTCAGGAATTCATGGATGGACGGCTACGATGATCCAACCAAGCGAGAGTTTTACTGGCCAGACTTCGATTAGATTCCTCACCTCCGGAAAGCGCAAACTACCGAGCCGAAACAGTTAGGCACAGTCACGACAGGCTGCAAGGCGGTACAGGAGTTTCCTGCGAAAGTCTTGACTCGAGAGAGGCAGGCTCACCAGTCTACGATGGCGACTGCATGAACTCTCTCTCGGACTATGTGCTGCTTTGCTCCTTTGCAGCAAACACTGAGACGCCTCAATGCGCGAAGCGCACGGACCCATAAACCCTTTCACCAGAGTCAATCTGTTCGCCATGCCTGTCAAGACAGTTCTTCTGGCGGCGCTGGTTTCCTTTCTGGTTACCGGATGCGATTTCACAGGCGGTCAGCTGGAAACTGCACTGTGTTCCAACGGCATCGCCGTAACGGACCCGCACGAGAACTCCGACCTCGTTGGAGATTGCGTAACTCTGCTGGGAGTCAGAGAAGAGCCGGCCGGGGAGGTCTCGCTAAGTTGGAGCGCGCAGATTCCGATGGAGGAATGGGAAGGTGTGAGCTTCGAAACGGAGGGGGCGACGCTGCGGGTCACGGAGGTGCGGCTGGATGGCAGAGGATTGACGGGGAAACTGTCGTCTTCACTGGGTTCGCTCTCCAGCCTGGAGGGACTCTGGCTTCATGGAAACCGTCTTTCGGGCGAGAATTCCGGCCGAACTTGGCAGGCTGGCCAATCTTGAGTGGCTTTGGCTGTATGACAAACGGCTGACCGGAGAGATTCCGGCTGAGCTGGGCGCGCTGGATAACCTCAGGCAACTGAGCCTCGCAACGAACAGGCTGACCGGCAGAATACCAGGGAAACTGGGCGAGCTGGATGATTTGCGGGCTCTGCTGCTCGACGGCAACCAGCTGAGTGGGGAGATTCCTGCTGAGCTTGGAGAAGTGACGAGTCTAAGGGAGCTGGGTCTCGGCGACAATGAACTGTCGGGGACAGTTCCCGAGGAACTTGGAGCAATCGTCAATTTGCGGACGCTGCGCCTTGCGGGAAACTCGTACGACGGGTGTCTTCCCCAGATGCTCAAACAGGTCAGCAGCAGTGACCAATCGGAGACTCAGTTGCCCCTCTGTGAATAGAGCAGACGGGCCGCCAGACGAGGCTCGGCATCAGATGCGAAGAAATCGTCCGCAAGCGCTACCACCGAGAGAATCACACGCGATCCGGGAGCAGACAGATGTCCATTCCAAGTGATTATACGGAGAGAGTTTACGCCGGCGTACTGGGCAAGTTGATCGGCGTCTACCTGGGCCGCCCCTTCGAGGGCTGGACATATGAGATGCTGAATGACCAGTTCGGCGAGATCAACTACTACGTACACGAGCACCTGGATGTGCCGCTCATCGTTACAGACGATGATATCTCCGGTACATTCACTTTTCTGCGCGCCCTACCCGACTATGGAAACAGCCGGGCGATCACGGCCGCGCAGATCGGTCAGAGCTGGCTGAACTACATTATTGAAGAGCGCACAATCCTGTGGTGGGGCGGGATGGGAAACTCCACGGAACATACCGCCTATCTGCGCCTCAAAGAGGGCATCCCCGCTCCCGACAGCGGTTCAATGGCTCTGAACGGCCAAGTGGTAGCTGAACAGATCGGGGCCCAGATTTTCATCGATGGCTGGGCCATGGTTGCCCCTGGCGACCCGGAGCTTGCCGCCGAGCTGGCGAGGCGAGCGGCCAGCGTCTCTCACGACGGCGTCGCCATTCACGGGGCGCAGGCGCTGGCGGCCATGGAGGCTCAAGCCTTTGTCGAATCGGACATTCAGGCGCTGATCGATACCGGTCTGTCGGTCATACCCGAGGACTCCCTCATACGGGCGATGATCAGCCAGATTCGAGAATGGCACGCCCGCAACGGTGATGACTGGAGGGCAACTCGAGAGGAGATCGCCGCCAATTTCGGTTACGACAAGTTTGGCGGAAACTGCCATATGGTCCCCAATCACGCCCTGATCATTCACGCCCTGCTTCACGGAGACGACAACTTCCAGAAATCTCTGATGATCGTTAATACGAGCGGCTGGGACACGGACTGCAATTCCGGAAATGTCGGCTGTCTGTTGGGAATCAAGAACGGGCTGCCCGGACTTGAAGACGGCCCCGATTTCCGCGGGCCGCTGTCCGACCGCCTCTATCTGCCAACTGCCGACGGGGGAAGGGCTGTAACCGACGCCGTTACGGAAAGCCTTAACGTGGCCAACATCGGTCGCGCCATGTCGCAGGCGCCAGTTCACGCCCCCAAGGCCGGCGCCCGCTACCACTTCGAGCTGCCGGGATCGGTACAGGGTTTCATGGCCGACGAAAGCGTAGACAGCCGCGGCACTCTGACGCTCGAAAACGTGGCCGGTCGCAGCCGGTCAGGCGGCCGCAGCCTTGCGCTCAAATTCAATGGCGTGGCCACCGGGCGCCCGGCCCGGGCCGCCACCCATACCTTTATCCCCTCCAAAGAGACGGCAGTCTACTTCGAGCAGCGCGGATACGGCCTGCTGGCTTCCCCCTCGATCTATCCCGGACAGACGGTTTCAGCCGCGATCGGGGCAGATGCCGGAAACGAACGCGCCGTGGACGTGAATCTGTACCTGCGCCGCTACCGGTCGCAAGACGACCAGTTGGTCCTGGAGGCCGGACCATCCCAAAGGCTTGAGCCGGGCGCCAACCATACATTCAGCTGGACTGTGGATGGGGAAGGGAATGAGCCTATTGCCGAAATCGGAGTGGCCGTCCAGAGCGACGAACGTACACAAGGCACGGTCTATCTGGACTACCTCACCTGGGAAGGCGAACCCGACGTGACATTTACGCGCCCGGACGCGCCTCTCGATAGACGGCGCCTGGGGATGTCCATCCCGCAAATGTGGAGGCGAGCCTGGGTCAACGGCGTGGACAGCTACGACTTCCGGTGGCCGGAATCGTTCCGGCTTGTTCAGAACAGGGGACGCGGCATTCTGTCGACGGGAACAAGGGAATGGCGCGCCTACGAGGTGAAGTCGGAAATCACACTTCACATGTGCTGTGCGGCCGGCATCGCGGCAAGAGTACAAGGGATGCGGCGCTACTACGCCCTGCTGCTCGGCCGTTCGGAGGATGGACGCGGCGTTGCCCGGATCGTGCGGGCCCTGGATGGAGACACTGTACTGGCCGAAGCAGACTTTCCATGGAACTACGGTGAGAAGCACACTTTTGCGCTACGAGTGGAGGGGGATCGGTTGCTTGGCTGCATAGACGATCTCGAACAGCCCCTTTTCGACGTGACCGACAGTAAGCTTGAAAGCGGAGGAATCGCACTGGTGGTGGAAGAGGGACGGGTAATGAGCGATGAAGTAAGGGTGTGCCCATGAAAAGTTTAGAGCTTACAGTTGAAATAGTGGAACGGTTGTGCGATAATGGGAGCAATATCGGGGATTCCATGTCGAAATTTAAGGCGCGTGCCTTTATGTGCTCAGCGAAGAAGTCGCCTCCATATATGCTCGCGAACCAAGAAACGGCAAAGCCATTTCTCAAGTGGGCCGGTGGCAAGGGTCAGCTCTTGGGTCAGATCAGACACCATTTTCCTGCCGAACTGCAGGAGGGTAAGATCTCCAAGTACGCCGAACCATTTATAGGGGGGGGCGCCGTCTTTTTTCTTATTGCAAACGATTTTGATGTCCGCGAGTTCTTCATCTCCGATATGAATGAGGATCTTGTTCTTGCTTACCGCACTATCCAACAGCAGGTCGAGAATCTGATAGAGCGACTGGAGAAGATAAAAAGCCGATATCTACAGCTGGACCGGTGCGGGCGTAAAGAATACTTCTACGAAGCGCGGCAGTCGTTCAATCAGAGCCGTGCCTATAGTCTTTACTCTGCGTCGGCTCCGGACGAGGCGTTGCACGTTGCGCGCCTGATCTTTCTGAATCGCACCTGTTTCAACGGCCTCTATCGCGTCAACTCCCGTGGCGATTTCAATGTCCCCTATGGCAACTACCGCAACCCCAGGATCTATGACGAGGTGAATCTGCGCTCCGTGTCGCGGTCACTCCAGAACGCGGAGATTCACTTTGGGGACTTCACTGCGTGCAAGAGGTTCGTAGATGAGAAAACCTTGGTCTATCTGGATCCTCCGTACCGTCCGATCAGCAAGACCGCCAGCTTTAACTCCTTCTACAAGAATCCGTTTGACGACGATGAGCAGAGGCGACTGGCGCTCTTCTACCAGGAACTGGGGTGCGCCGGCGCCAAACTGATGCTGAGCAATTCCGACCCGCATAACGAGAACCCGCATGACAGCTTCTTTGAGGATCTCTATGCCGGGTTCAGCATTCACAAAGTGCTCGCCACTCGCCGTATCAACAGCAACGGGGCAAAGAGAGGCCCCATCACCGAGTTATTGATTGCCAATTATTGAGTAAGTATCGAAAAGGTTTCATTGTTCCTGAGTGGGGACGATATTCGCATACGGTTTCGAAGGAGGAACAGCAGGCTTTCCAACTTGCAAAAGCTCTTTGCAACAAATAAGTGAGCCGGCGATGCGACGCCTTGGGCCAAGCAAAAGTGTACAGGATCCGATTGTGACAAACACGGCAGCGACCCCATCCCATATCAGCAAATTCCAGCAACTCCTGCGTGACCTGTTTCAATTCGACTGCGCCGACCTGGACTTCAGCATCTACCGCATTATGAATTTCAAGCGGGATGCCATAGAGAGATTCATCACAGAAGACCTGGCGCAGATTGTCTCCGATGAGTTGGACAGCGGGCCGCTGGTTCAACAGGTCCGTGCTGTTCAGGAGTTGGAGGAGCTTGCTCAGGAGGTTCGCGAAACGCTGGGCGAATACATTGATGCCCAAGGCAACCTGGACGAGAATTACCACGGCACTACGGTCGGCAGAAAGTATCTGAATGCGAAGGAAAAGGTGGTCAGCGGCGCCAGAAAAAGCCGTGAGTCCGCCGAAATCGACATATTCAACCATCTCTACACCTTTTTCAGCCGTTACTACCAGGACGGCGACTTCATCTCCAAGCGTCGCTACTCCAAGCGCCATCGGTATGCTATTCCATACAACGGCGAGGAAGTCTACCTTCACTGGGCCAACAGTGACCAGTATTACATCAAGACCGCTGAGCATTTCCACGACTACACGTGGAAGGCGCCGAACGATGTCGCGGTGCATTTCAAGCTGTTGGCGGTCAACGTAGAGCAGAACAACGTCAAGGGCGACAAACGCTTTTTTCTACCGCGCACGGCTGATACAAAGTGGGACCCCGATACCACCGAAATCATCATCCCCTTCGAATACCGCCCTCTGACCCAGCAGGAAAAGCGGGACTACGGCAACCAAAGACAGCAGGACAAAATAATCGCCGAGGCTGCAGCAGCGATTCCTCGAAGGCTGGACAAGGTGACACAGGCGCAGGCTGCACTAACTCGCGAGCGGAACAGCAATGACAAAGGAGAGACCATAACCTACCTTGAATACCATCTGCGCCAGTACACCCGGCGCAACACGTCTGACTTCTTTATCCACAAAGATCTGAAGGGGTTTCTTGCTCGCGAACTGGACTTCTATCTCAAAAACGAAGTGCTGAACCTGGATGAGATGGAGAACGCCGGGCAGGATATGGCCGATGGCTGGTTCCAGACGCTTCGGCTGATCAAGTCGGTCGGCAATCGCATTATCGATTTCCTGGACCAGATCGAAAATTTTCAGAAGATGCTATGGGAAAAGCGCAAGTTCATCACCGAGACCCAGTATTGTATCACCTTGGGAAGTATTGACACTGTGTTTTACCCGGACATCGTGACCAACCAGGCGCAGTGGGACGAGTGGCGCGAGATGCTGGGCGTTGATAAGAACGATCGGGGCGAGACGTTCTTGCAGGCAAATCCTACGTTGGTGCTGGACACCAAACACTTTCCCCAGAAGTTTGTCGACCGCTTAGTGGCGTCGTTCCCCGATTTGAACGGGACAACCGATGGCCTGCTGATGCAAGGTGACAACTGGCAGGCACTTAGCTTATTGCGAGAACAATACAGCCGACAAATAGCATGCGTACACATCGACCCTCCATACAACACGCAAACGAGCGGCTTCCTTTACAAGAATGACTACCAGCATTCAAGTTGGCTTGCAATGATGCAGAACCGCATTCTTGCCGCGGTCCCAATGCTGCACGAGAATGGAGCTTTCTTATCCCACATTGATGAGAACGAATACGAGGTTCTTTACCTGCTCTTTTCTAAGATTGGCATCCCAGATGGTGGCACTGTCGTATGGGACAAGAAAAATCCTATGCTGGGTCGTCAAGGAATAGCCACTCAGCACGAGTACGTATTGTGGCGAACATGGAGCGGGTCTTCAGTTCACATGCGACCCAAGAAGATCCGGATGATTTTGAATGAAGCTGAATCTATTGTGCGTAAACACGGGGAGGTCAATGAGCAGGCCAAGAAGGAGTTTCAGACTTGGATAAGTAAGAAAGAAGGATTGACAGGTGGGGAGCGCGCCTACAATAATATTGATAACAATGGTCGAGTGTTCCAGAGCGTAGCGATGGGTGCTCCTGAACCACGAAGTGATCCGAAGTTTCACGTTCCATTGATCCATCCCATTACAATGAAGGAATGCCCTGTTCCCACGAATGGTTGGTCTCGAACTCCAAAGACGCTACAAGAGTTGAAAGCAAAGGATGAAATTCTCTTCGGCAAAGACGAAACAGTTCAGCCTAGGAAGAAAGTCTTATTAACTGCGGAAACCGGCAGGCAGTTATCTTCAATTATCAGGAACTCCAGTCGAGGAAAAAACGATGTGGATAAAATAGGCTTGCAGTTTCCATATTGCCATCCCGTGTCTCTATATGAGGAATTGTTCGGGGCTGCTGCATCGAAGTCAAAAGATGTGGTTCTCGACCATTTTGCCGTTTCCGGCACCACTGGGCACGCCGTTATTAATCTGAATCGTGAGGACGGCAGGCAACGCAAATTCATTCTCGTCGAAATGGGGGGCCATTTCGACACTGTTCTGCTCCCTCGCATCAAGAAGGTAGTATTTGCCCCTGAATGGAAAGATGGTAAGCCAAAGCGGACGGCGACGTCCGAAGAGGCCGAGCGCAGCCCGCGTATCGTCAAGTATATCCGTCTGGAGTCCTATGAAGACGCGCTGAACAACATTGAGATTGACGACCGCGCGGGACAGGCGGCAATGCGCTTCGGCTTTGACGACTACCTGCTCAAATATATGCTCAATTGGGAGACGAAGTCGAGCGAGACGCTCCTTAACGTGGAGAAGCTGGTCAGCCCGTTCAGCTATCAACTGAACACTCACATCGACGGGCAGACGCGTACAAGGACAGCCGACGTTCCCGAAACGTTCAACTACCTGCTGGGTCTGATAGTTCGGACACGGCGAGTCTACGATGATAGCGGCCGGCGATACCTGGTCTACCAGGGCGAAACCCGCGCGAACCCTGGTCAGGTTGTCGCGGTCATCTGGCGCGATACTACCGACTGGAACAAGGCTGATTTCGAGCGCGACAAACATTTCGTGGAAGAGAATAGACTTGTCGAGGGCGTTGACGCGCTCTACGTCAACGGCGATTCCTTCATTCCGAACGCGAAGGCGCTGGAACCCTTGTTCAAATCCCGTATGTTCGCAGGAGCACAATCATGAACGCACGAATCAAGATCCCAAAGGATGCGGTTGCCAAGTTTTGCCAGCGTCACCAAATCCGCCGCTTGGCGCTGTTTGGTTCGGTGTTGCGAGACGATTTTGCGCCCGACAGCGATGTGGATGTTCTGGTGGAATTCGAGCCAGATGCACGGGTGGGGTTGGCGTTTATCACAATTGGGGATGAACTGTCAGAGATATTGGACCGGCAAGTGGATTTGCATACCTTCCGGGGGATCGAAAGCAACCGGAACTGGCTGCTCCGTGCGGAGATACTCGGTTCGGCGGAGGCGTTGTATGACCAAACGGGATGACCAAGTTAGCCTTGTGGATATGCTGTTCTACACTGAGGAAGCCATCGATATGCTGGGAGACGCAAGTCTGGATGCCATGGCGAGTGACCGGAAAATGCAACTCGCATTGCAGAGATTAGTGGAAATCGTGGGCGTTGATCTCAATGTGCTGTGGGACGTGATAGTCAATGATTTGCCGCTCCTGGTTGAGCAACTCAGGACAATTGTTGGGAAGGACCAGAACTGATGCCGGGCACGGTCGCAAACCGGAGCAAGTCAGGTGACTCCGCCCGGCTGGAACATCGTCTGGTTCTGCTATCTTGGCTGAATGAACAGCTGGGCTATGAGAACACACCGCAATTGCTGGAAGACTTCAAGCAGGCCGCAGAAGGTTTCACCCCTGATGGCCGCAGTTACGTCTATCTCCGGCTGATTTCACGTGAAATCAGTCCGAAAATTTCGCCGGAGGACCTGGCCCGCTACGACGACAACATCCGTGAACATCTGTATGCTATGAACGCCGGCCGCGCCGAACCTCTCACGTTACGCTACTTCCAATACCTGGCCGCTCTTTACACCGAAATCTTTCTGGACCGCTACTGCAACTATCAGGACGAACTGCTCGGCTCGCTGAACGAACTGGTTCACCGGCGGAACCTCGACAGGCTGCCCGGAGACCCCAGTTGTGAACTGTTTGTGGAGCCGGACCTGAAAAAGCTGGCGTACTGGATGGCGACCGGCAGCGGCAAGACGCTGGTCATGCACCTCAACTACCGGCAGTTCTTGCATTACAACAGGGAAGCGCTTGACAATATCCTGCTGATTACCCCCAATGAGGGTCTGAGCGAACAACACATCCGAGAACTGCGGATATCCAACATCCCCGTCGAACGATTTGATCTGAACGAAAGCGGCCTATTGGCTGCCGGGAACGAAACTGTCAAGGTCACAGAGATTACCAAGTTGGTCGGGGAAAAGCGGGGAGGCGGCGTAAGCGTCCCCGTAGAAGCATTCGAGGGCAACAACCTGATTTTCGTGGACGAGGGACACAAGGGTTCCGGCGGGGAAGCGTGGCGCAAGGTACGCGACGCGCTGGGCAAGACCGGATTCACTTTTGAATACAGCGCCACCTTCGGACAGGCATTGACGGCAGCGGGCAAAAGTGATCTGACGGTGGAATACGGAAAAGCCATCGCCTTCGACTACTCCTACCGCCATTTTTACAGGGACGGATACGGCAAGGATTTTCACATTCTCAACCTGAAGGAGGAGACGACGCCGGAGCAGACGGATACTCTGCTGCTGGCTAACTTGCTCTCCTTCTACGAACAGAAGCGTTTCTTTGTCGAGGAGTTCGATGCCCTGCGGCCCTATAAGCTGGAAAGGCCACTGTGGGTGTTTGTCGGGAGCAGCGTGAACGTTGTCTATACCGAGAAGCACCAGAGACGCAGCGATGTGCTGACGGTAGTTCGTTTTCTGCACCGTCTGTTGACGAATGAGGGCTGCTGGGTTACGCAGACCATTGCCCGGCTGCTGCAAGGCGAGTCGGGGCTTCATAATCAGTACGACGAAGATGTTTTCGCGGATATGTTTCAGTACCTGCGCCAGCGTGGTGAAGATTCAAAGGACGTGTACAGAGACATTCTGCAACGGGTTTTGGGCGCGCCGGGCAGTGGCGTGCTGCACATATGTGATATACGCGGCAGCGATGGTGAGTTGGGACTGAAATCCTCTGGCGCCGATGAATACTTTGGCCTTATTTACATCGGCGATACCAGCAGTTTCAAGAGATTGGTTGAAGCTGAGGATACAGATATCGTAATTGAAGAAGATTCCTTCTCCCAATCGCTGTTTGAGGGGATCAACGACCCTACTACCACGATTGACGTTCTGATCGGCGCAAAAAAGTTTATGGAAGGCTGGAACTCCTGGCGCGTATCCAACATGGGCCTCCTCAACATCGGCAAAAGGGAGGGTTCTGAGATTATCCAGCTGTTCGGGCGCGGTGTCCGCTTGCGGGGCAAGGATCTGACACTGAAACGAAGTTCCGCTCTGGACGGCAACCATCCCAAACATATACAGCGATTGGAAACCTTGAACATATTCGCTGTCCGCGCCAACTACATGGCCCAGTTCAGGAACTATCTGGAGCGGGAAGGCATACCAACCGATGGAAACGTGGAGCTATCGCTGCCCATACAA
Source organism: Caldilineaceae bacterium (assembly GCA_965208965.1). Classification (GTDB taxonomy): domain Bacteria; phylum Chloroflexota; class Anaerolineae; order Caldilineales; family Caldilineaceae; genus Bin5. The sequence goes on along the minus strand of OZ242384.1, from coordinate 4,467,120 downwards.
TCCAACCGCGACTTCCTCGGCAGAAATCTGTACGTCCCCCGTTTGCCTGATGACCGCAGTTTCGCTGATGAAGAGAACATCGTTTTGGACATAGACCCGTCGATTACGGCGCGGGTGGACCTGTCGCTCCAGATACAGCAGGTTGTCAGCGGCAACCAGGAGTTCACCACAATCGCGACCGGTTTGGATGAGGAGCGACGAATCCCCGACGAAAGCCTTGAACTCGTAGACTGGCAGGACATTTACATCAGACTGCTGGAACACAAGGAAAGCAAGGAGTTCCGTAATCTGATTATACAACCGGACATTCCGCGCAGAATTCTGGAAACAGAGAGTCTATATCAACTAATCGCTAACGAATCGGTGGTTAAGCCTCGTTCCTTCGCAGACGTGTCACTTTTGCAAGATGCCGTGGCGGCCATCGTGCTCAAATACGCTGAGAAGTTCTACAGCCTGCGGCAAGGACGGTGGGAAAGTTGCAACATGACCTACAGGGCCCTCAGTGAAACGGATACAAACTTTCGTGACTACACTATCAAGTTACCGCGCGACGATGCAGAGCTGATAGGCGCTGTACAGGAGATGATCACTGAAGGCAACCGGATTTACAAAGAGAAGGTACAGGAACCCCCAAACATTCACTTCGACCGTCATCTCTATCAACCTCTTCTGACCAATCAAAGTGACAAAATCAGGAGCGAACCGCCTGGTCTGAATGAAGGGGAGCGCAGATTTGTAGAGGATCTTCGCGTCTACTGTGGCGTTGAGAAAGGCAAGTTGCTGGCGGGCAAGGAACTGTTTCTGTTGAGGAACTTGACCCGAGGCAAGGGCATTGGATTCTTCACCAACAATGGATTCTATCCAGACTTCATCTTATGGATCAAAGAGGGCGACTCGCAGCGTATTGTGTTCATCGAGCCGCATGGAATGCTTCATGCCTACGCCTACATCCATGATGATAAAGCGCAACTTCATCGGAGATTAGCCGACCTGACCCAAGAAATAAACAGGCGTGCCGGAATCCATAACGTAGCACTGGATTCATACATCATTTCAGTCACTCCTTTCGAGGAACTGCGTCTTCGTTATGGTGACGGAAAATGGGACAAAGACCGTTTCGCTGCCGAAGCGCACGTCCTCTTTCGTCAAGGTCAAGATCCAGCCTATCTGAGGCAGATCTTGAAAGGACCGACGCTATTTCAGAGCAGTTTCGGGTAAGCTGTGCCGTAGCCGCATCTCCTCCGAACGCACCACGTCCCGCATTGCCGCTTCAATATAGGGGTATGCAAGCCAGACGGAGGCGCCCCCGAACAGGGCGCCGGTGACAGTGCGCAGCCACCAGTTACTCTCGCGCAGACCGAACAGTTGGCTAAGGCCGTCGAGGGCTATGGGAATAAGCAACAGCAGGTAGATCTTCAACCCTATCCCGCGTACGCGTCCGCGCAAAATGCCGAACAGGAGGCCGGCCAGCACAACCGATCCGTAGATGGCCACATCGCGTTGACAGACCGCAATCTTGTATCCGGCGGACTCGTTGCCGCGGAATGCACGGCGCTGGAATAGCCCCTGATCCTCGGGTAGACCGCCCTTTTCCAAAGTTGAGAGGCTGTAGAAGGGCCGCTCGCCAAAGAGGAAATAGCTGCGTTCCGGCAGTTGGTGACAGGTAGCTGAGTAGACGGAGTAGATCAGGGACGCCGGCCTGGAAAGTCCCGCATTTGCAAGCACTGGCGCCAGGAACGGCAACAGGAGGTAGAGGGCGACCAGCGCATTGAAGAGAGCAAGCCAGTGCCGCGCTATCCAAAGTACCGCCCCGTCCACGCGGCGGGCGACTTCCTTCTGAACACGGCCCTCCACCTGCTCGCCGCCGCTCAAGTCCACTGGCTGGCTCATCCTTCCCGGTCCGCCCTGCGCTTCATCTCGATGTGAATGGCGCTGCGTAGTTCAACTTGCCTGACAGGATACTCCAAGTGGAGAATGTCCTGGCCGTCTCGCTCAATGTGAATGAACGGTACCGGCGTCTCCTCGTCTTCCCCAACGTCCTGATCAGTTTCTACGAACTCCTCCTTCAAAACAAACCCATATTCAGACTGCAGGTCCAGGAGTTCATATTTGATTGCGTCGCAGAGCTGGCAGTTCAGTTTGGTAAACAGTATGACCCGCATTTCGGCCGCTCACTGGGTCTTGATCTGCTCAACGAAGGCATGCAGCTGCTCACCGGCGAGAAAGCCGGACCAGCGAGCGCCGACAGTGCCATCTGCCCTGATGAAGACTGTGGTTGGCATGTTGCGAACTTCGTAAGCCCGGCGGATGAGGTCCTCCTGATCCAGAACGACTGTCATGTTCATGCCGAATTCTGCGGCGAACTCCTCGACCGCGGACAGCTCTTCCCCTACGTTGACCTCAAGAACGACCAGATCCGGATCGCTTTCGTGAAGCGCTACCAGGTCAGGCATCTCGGCCCTGCAAGGGCCGCACCAGGTGGCCCAGAAGTTTAGGACTACGGGCCTTCCCTGCAGGGAGGCAAGATCCGCGCCCCTGCCGTCTGCGAGGAAGAAGGCGAAGTTCGGCGCGGTTTCTCCAATGTCCGGACTGCCCTCCTGGACAAGGGCGGCCGCGGGGAATCCACCGCCCAATTCGTTGGGGAACTGTTCCAGAGGCGTGGGGGTGAATTCATCAGGCGCGCTGCCACTCTGAGGGGCCGCAGCGCAGGCGGAGACGGCGATCGCAGCAACGACCAATGGAGCAACGACCCACCGAGCCAGATGTAACTGCCACTTCATTTGGATCTTCTCCTGCTCTCAGCTTCTGCCCCCGGACAGCGCGGCGCCACTCAGATAACCGATATAGGCCGGAATCAGGGGCAGAACGCAGGGACTGATGAAACTGATGATGCCGGCCAAAAAGGCCAAAGGGGCGGCGCTCAGCGCCCCGGCATTGAAGGCAGCATTGACCCCCACTGTGGACGAGAGCGTGTCCTCCAGGAGAAAGACCCACTGATTCAGGAAGGCAAACTGAGTCGTGAGCATTGTCAGCTGGTCGGCCCAGAGAAGCCAAGCCACATATAGCAGAAAGAGACCGCTGACGAGGCTGACGATGTTGGCGTGGCGGTTGAGCCGGCGGAGGATCTGAGTTGCCCTGCCGAACGCGGCGCCGGTCAGCAAGAATGGCAAGCCCAGCCCCAGGCTATAGATGGCCAAGAGAAGCGCGCCCTGGGCTACGGTGGCGCTATCACTCGCAAGAAACAGGATGCTGGCCAGGATCGGTCCGACGCAGGGAACCCAGCCGGCGCTGAAGCTCACACCCATCAGCGCGCTGCTCAAATACCCCCAACCGCGTTTGACTTTGTGCAGTTCGGTCACGCGCCTCTCGGTATACATCAGGGCGTTGAGAAAGCCCAGAATGTCTACAAGCGCGGCCACGGCCGGATTGGCGATGAGTCTCTCGTTTGCCCGAATCCGATTCACGATCCAGCCAATGATGCCAAGAGTTGTCAGCCCGAAAATCGCCAGCAGGACCGCGCCGAGCCGCTGGATGAGAGGCAGATAGTTGTTCAGGTTTTGTCCCAGAAGGCCGGCGGCGGAGCCGAGCAGCGTGAAAATGGCTCCAAAGCCGATGACAAAAGCGAGCGAGTGCAAGAAGGTGGTGCTACGACTTGCCTGCCCCTGCGCGGCCGGTTGCGACCTGCTTCCTGACTGTATGTTTCCTGCATTCGAGATGTTCTGCACCATGATTTCAACCCGGTTGCGACTTCATGCTGCCCTCATTCGCTTGCCGGGCAGCGCATGGATTTTCCTCATTCCAATCTATGGCACCAAAGACCTGTAGGAAGTAAACAATCTTACCAATATCCGGCTGAAACTCCGGATCGCCTCAGTCTGCTTGCGCTCTATCCTGAAGTTGCTCCTCCAATGATCGCAGCTCTTTTTCCAGAGCTCTTTGGCGGGCCAACATGAACAGGAGGTAGCCTCCTACCAACAGCCACATCAGGATCAAGGCGGATGCGAGATAGATCATTCGTCGTAGTTCTCCCGTAACGCTTCAATGCGGGCCTCAAACTCAAGTTGGCGGACCCGGTGGAAGAGAATCGCAAGGAACAGGAGCGCGAAGCCAATCATTGCGATAGTCAGCGTCTGTCCCATTGTCGGCCCAATGCCAAAACCTCCCTGCGCTTCCTCATTTGCGCCGTCAAAGACAATGGGATGGATGGAGCGGAACAGGCGCGCGCTGTAGTATGTCAAGGGAACGCTCAAGAAGGCGAACAGGGCGTATACACTGGCAAAACGGGCCCGCGTTTCGGGATCATCGAACCCGTTGCGGAAAAGCATATAGGCGATGTAAATCAGGACGGTAATCGTCGCCGTCGTAAGGCGAGGATCCCAGGTCCAGTAGGTATTCCAGGCCGGCTTGGCCCAGATTGCGCCGGACAGAAGAACGAGAATTCCGAAAATCGTGCCGATTTCGACGCTCGCCGCAGCCCATCGATCCCACACTGGGCGGCGGCTGAAGAGATAACCGACGCTGCCGATCACCGAACCGAGAAACCCGAGGAGCGCGGCGATGTTACTTCCAATGTGAAAGTAGAAGATCCGCTGGGCCACCTGTTCCTCTCCGTCGAGATTGATAGCGTCACCTGCGTAGAGCAGAGCTGCCCACATTACCCCAACCATGGCCAGCGCTGCCAATAGATCGAAGATCAGTATTGGCGTAAACCAGCGGTCCGACGCCGCCGGTCCTGCGACTGCGTTCATCAGACAGTTCCTCGCGTTTGTGTCAAGTCTGTTCCCATATTACATCGACCAACAGGAAAGCGATTGCGTACACAAGGGCATCGTAGATCCCGATTATACCAAGCCATGGCCAGGCTTCGGCGTTGCCCCGGCCATCCAAAACGACAGCCGTCAGACCCACTCCCGATATGAACAAGGGGGCGAGTACCGGCAGCAGCAGGACAGGCAAGAGCGTCTCCCTGGCCCTGTTTCTGGCGGTCAGCGCCGCGAAGAGCGTTCCCGCGCCCACGTATCCTACTGTGCCCAGTATCAACCCCAGCAGAATCAACGGCCTAAGCAAGTTGACGTCAAACAGGATGAGCAGGGCAGGTACGAGAAGCGCTTCGACAATCAGGAAATAGAGCAGATTGGCTGCAACTTTTCCCAAATAGATCGCGGACCGTTCTACCGGCGCCAGAAGCAGTCCCGTCAGCGTGCCCCGATCCAGTTCCGATCCGAAAGAGCGGTGCAGCCCTATCACCCCTGCGAAGAGGATGATCACCCAGAGAATGCCGGGAACGACCAGTTCGGACCGGGGCACCCGCAGGTCAAAGGCCAGCCCAAAGACGAACGCGGCCAGAATAGAAAAGGCGGCCATCGTCCCCAAGACCTCCTTGGCCCGCAGCTCGGTGCGGACGTCTTTTTCCGCTACGGCCCATACGCCGCGCAGATAGGCCGCCAGCCCTCCTCCTTTGCCGGTAACACGTTCTGCCTGTGTAGACTCTGCCATTGCAAGGCACGGGCTCAGATGAAGCCCGCGAACGGGGAACCGAACGCATGACTGGTCAGCGCAATTCACTGCACAGTACGTTCGGGACCCTCCATTTGGCGCAAACGCCCGGCACGAAGTTCGACGACACGGTCGGCCCAGGCAACTGCACGCTCCATACTGTGCGTCGTGACAAGTACAGCTCTGTCCCTCTCGCGCAGCTGCCTGATGAGCTCAGTAATCTGTTTCAGGCTTTCTCTGTCGAGGCCGGTATCCGGTTCATCGAGAATCACGACAGGTGGATCGTGCAGCAACGCCCTCGCGATCGCCAGTCGCTGAGACATTCCTCGACTGTATGTCCGCACTGAACTGTCCCGCCATCGCCAGAGATCCAGGGTTCGCAGAAGCTGCTCGATACGTCTCTGCGGCTCTTCCAGATCGTAAAGGCGGGCGAAAAACCGGAGGTTTTCGTTGCCAGTAAGTCGATCGTACAGCAAAGGGGCATGTGCAACAACGCCGACATAGCGGCGAATCTCGTGTGACGCTGTGGAAAGGGGCACGGGCCCCAGCCACACTTCCCCCTTATCCGGTCTGTCCAGCGACGCGATTATCCGCAATAGTGTAGTCTTACCCGATCCGTTGGCTCCAAGCAAAGACAGTACTTCGCCGGCGGCAACAGAGAAAGAGACATCTCGTAACACGCGTCTGTATCCGAAACGTTTCTCGATATGCTCGCAACGAATTAGAGGCGCGGCGCGATTGGTCATCCTTCACCCTTCGTCCTCTGTTCCGCCAGCGCAATTTCGATTAACTCGCTCTTGAGTGAAGCTCTCTTCCTTTGCCAGGAGCGTTCATCCAGTTCTCCCAGAGCGTGCAGATCGTCCAACCGGGCAATTCTGTCGATCAGTTCTCCGAGTCGTGCGGCCGTCCGCTCAGGCGTCGGCGGGCTCTTAGCTCTTTCGCGTCGCAAGAAGAAAACCACTGAAACGAGTAGGACGAATGCGACGACGCTGCCGAATACCAGGGGAATGCGGACATCCAGTGGAGGCGCGGCCACCTGCAATTCACGATTCAACTGCGGTTCCCTGTTTTGCCTTGGATCACGGCCGCCCGCCCCGATCAAGCCGCGCAAAGAGAGTTGAACAGTGGAGCCGCCGGAAACAGGCGCGCTCCAGCGTTGGAAGAGGACTCCCTGAATTGTTTCCTGGCCCGCAGGTTCTTGAAGTTCCCCTTCAAATGAGAGACCCGCTTCCAGTCCCGGCAGGTCGGCCACCAGGACGTTCAATAGCTCGGTCTCATATGGGACGGGAAAGCTTATCCGCGCGGTTTCGTCAGTATATGAAAGGCGATAACGTACGAAGATCTGGCGCGAGCCATCGCCAGGGAGGACGGGACGCGTATCGTAGAGAGTCTGTTGGCGCATTTGGTAGGACTCGCCGATCAATCCGTCCTGGATTTCGACTTCCCTTGCGTCATGGGGAAGCGGAATGACAAGTGTAACGGGAGCGTCGAACCGGTCATCGTCAATGCCGATGAACGTGCGGTCGCTGCGATTGTCAAAAGTGAAGAGCTGACCGACCAGCAGCCTTCCCGGATCGTGCTCGATGATCCAGTTGGCACGGCTTATAAGAATGTCAGTAGGGTCGGATGCCGGCTCAAATACGGGCAGCGTAGTGTCGATTCTCTCCGGGCCGACCCTGTCTTCGATGAAATCAGGACCGCTGAAGGCAAGTATAGGTGAAGTGTAGCGGATAGTGCGGTGCTCGGTCTCCACAAGGAAGTAAAAGCCTTCGTCCACAGGCAGGTTGCTGAACTCAAAACTGCCGCCGGCCTCAACTGATGCGCGGCGCGTCGCGAGCAGGTTGGCCTGCCGGTAGATGTTAAGAGTGACCGCAGCCTGTTGAGGCGCAGGTCCATTTCGGGTACCCTGGACTAACTGGCCAGTGATAACACCGGGCCCCGAGACCTCGAAAGGCTCCCACACCGGCTGATATGTAAAGCTGCGAATGTACTCAAGAACCGCCTTCTGCTGTCCGAGATTCCAGTTGGAGCCGAGTTCAGGGTGGGATTCTCGCCAGCGCTTCGCCAGGTCCGCCTGACTCAAGTGGATCATAGAATTCTGCGATGAAAAGTCGGGAGTCCCAGCTCCGGCCTCAATTCCTTCGCCGCGGCCTGATTCCCCGTGGCAAGCAAGGCAGGACTGTGCATATAGCTCGGCTCCCTGCGTCACCTCCGTCTCGTTCGTGTGCAGATTCCAGGCGTAGAAGACCACTTGCCAGATCTGCTCGTCACTCAAGCTGTTGCGCCAGGGGGGCATCAGATTCTCGATGCGCCCAAACTTGGTTACGAAGAAGAGTTCAGCCGGTGAACTCTCCCAGACCACGGACGCGTCGGAGAAGACGGTTGGGTCGGCTGTGGCGCCGGCCGGGCCGTCGCCGTCACCGCTGGGACCGTGGCAAGGGGCGCAGTTTTGGCTGTAGGATTCGGCGGCCAACCCGGCAACTGGCAGTCGCTGCGGGACAGAGACCTGCTGCGGGTCATACGTTGGAGAGGGCTCTTGCGCGTTGAGCGTATCCGTCGTCAGCGTCACGAAGAGAGCTAGAGTACAGGCCAGCAGTAGAACCGCACAAGTGGACCATTTGAAGTTCAATCGTTGCTGTTCCGACTAGATGCTGATCCTGAAAAGGCTTCCGCCTGAGGTTGGGAGCTGCAGACTCTCCCGTTTGATAGACCAGTCTTGATCGCCCTGGCAAGCTCAGACGTATTCAGGGATTTGCCTGCAACACGATATCTTCCGGCGCTTCCTCGTATCGACTGGGACAAGTGACAAGCAGTACTTCGGCTTCCATGAGGCCGCCTGGCAGAAGCTCTCCCTCCGCGATGACCGATGCGGCCCGATGAAAATTGTCCGGTCTGGGTTCTTTATATACTATCTCGAGCTGCCGATTGGGATTCTCCTCATCCTGAATCTTGAAGCGGAGCGTCACTTCAGAGGGGTTCCACTCTTCACTGCCTTCGACGACAACGCCATTCACCCTAATGCGCTGGGACAAAAGTGAGCTTTCTCTCTGATAGACCTCGTCAACAGTTAACCAGTAGGCTTTGGCGGTGGTCAGACCATAAACCATCAACGAGATGATAACGCCAACCAGCAGGAGTCCGGCAACCAGAAACTGCGGCCTGAAACCTGTGCGCCTACGGGCCAAGTGGGCCGGGATTGGACCCTCCCACAACTCTTTTTCGTTGAGTTCGTCTCGATTGGGTGACTCGTCACTCATCAGTTCACTATCCTGCTGGAATCCCTATCGCCTGGTTGACTGAATTTAAAACCCGCGAAGCACAGGCAGGAACGGCAGGCGTCTGCCTTCTGCATTATAGGCCCAGGAGGCGGCGCTGCCGAAACTGGACTATGTGCTGTCACTGACGTCAGTGTCCCACTGCACTTCTTCGGACAGAATCTCCTCTGCTGTTTCGGCCAGAGCGGCGGGCACCAGGACATCCCGCTCTGCCAGTCCTCCGTAGATGAATCCGTATATTCTGCCCATAGATTCGCCGCGCACAATTGCAGGAATGCCGGCACTTTGCAGACGGCCTCTGACGATCTGGGCCTCCATCGGGTTTGCGGCCTGCCAGACCACAACCGGCTCCTGGGAGACGGAGCCACCTGTAGTAGAGGAGCTTTCCGCGTCTTCCGATTCAACTGACCGGGCACGGCCCCTGCGCTGTCCCCAGAGTCTTTGGAGTCCATCTGCCAAGATCGTCATCGCACTCTCCTCTGGGTCATGTGAAGGAGAAAGCAGCTGCCCTGCCGACGAAGGGATTGGCCTCTCGTTCTGCGCCAATGGTGGTCGCTTCTCCGTGACCGGGGTATACGACATACGTGTCGGGTAGTGAAAGCAGCTGATCCTGGATGCTTTGGCATAGCGTAGGGCCATCTGCCAGCGGCAGGTCGAATCGTCCTATACTGCCGCGGAAGAGTGTATCACCGGCGAAGATTTGCTCGTTTGCATGGTCGACAAAGACGACGTGGCCCGGTGAGTGACCCGGAGTGAAGCGGACCTCCAGAGACTCGGCGCCGAATTCGATCATCTGACCTTGCTGCAAGAATTGGTCCGGTTCGTCGATAGGATCGACGCGGGCCCCCAGCCATTCGCGAACGCGTTCCGGCGCTGCCCGCAGAATGGGAAGGTCTTCGCGATGCAGGTAGAACGGGGCTCCGGTGGCGGCGCGCACTTCATTCACCGCCAATACGTGGTCGAAGTGGGAATGGGTGTTGATTATCTTGTCTATCGTCAAGCCCATTTCATCGACTTCGTTGAGGATGGCTCGGGCGCTGTCGCCAGGGTCAATGATAACGCCGCGGAGAGATTCCTCACATCCGAGGATGTAGCAGTTCTCCTGCAATAGTCCGACGGTGAGACCTGAAATCAACACTTTGGTCACACTCCCTCTTTATTGATGCAGCCACACTCAGGCCGTTCCCAATTGGGTCTCGGCAGCCTTCTCCTTCTTATTGCAGACCCAGCGCTGGCTCCAATCAGAAATCTCGGCGATCACCGGGGCCAATTCGCGGCCTTTATCCGTCAGACTGTACTCGACATGCGGCGGGATCGAACTGACCTGCTCGCGCATGACCAAGCCCTCGTCTTCCAGCATTTTCAGTCTGCTGGTGAGCGTACCCGGATTTACGCCTCCCAACTCTTCCTGGAGTTCGCAGAACCGTTTGTTGCTGGCATGGAGAAGACGGTGCACGATCTGGAGCGTCCATTTGCGTCCAATGATTCGCGCGGCCGCTTCTACCGGGCATGCCAACTCATCCGGCAAGACGACTGGATGGGTTGGCATGCGCATCGAGTGTTGTCCTTTTCCGCGCCAAGGCCCAAAATTCATTTGGCTGGGCTTGAACGCATTGCAAAGGCCGGGCTCAGTTTTCTCGACAGGCGAAAGCCCGGATGCCTCCCGATTCGGAGTACTGCAGACGTCGGGCGTTATCGTACTATGCGTACTGTTCCTTGTCAAAGGAAACCGGGTCGAATGGCGCAGCCCAGAGATGGGGCGAGAACAGTCTGGCGGGGAAACAGTAGTGGGGGCGGGTGGGACTGTCTATGGGTTCAGGAGAGACGCCGGGCAGGCGCAAGGCCTGAATTCGTATGGAGGACAGTCAGTTGGGGGGCGGAGGGCAGGCAAAAGGGCGAGTAGAGAGCGGAGAAGGGCACACATGTGAGGAATTGTGATTCACAGGCGCTCAGAAAGATTACTCGGAATGAGGAATGCGGCCCAGGCGTTTTCGCGTGTTTTCGACTTCGAGCCAGAGCGTGGGATTCGAACCGTCGAATTGGATTTCGAAGGCGCTTCTGACCAGTTCGCCGGCGCGCCAGAGGCCGGTTGGGTAGTTACCTCCGGCCAAGGGGGCCTCTACGGATTGATCGCCGAGGAGGAGCCGCATTTTCAGGTCCTCCGGCCAGTTTTGGGGGAGAGGTGAAGGCGCTCTCCAGTACAGCGTTACCTGGAGCATCTGTCCCGCGGAAAGAGCCGTCGATGGCGCATGGGCGAAGGCCTTACGATGATAGCCATATCCGATGGCCTCCAAGCGACCAAAATCAAGGCTCGTGCGGCGCTGAAGGGGGATGATCGACAGCGGCGGCTCTTGTTCGGGACGGACTATGCTCGGCTTGGCGAGTTCAACCGCGTCGCCAGAGTCGACGGAGAGCCGCGACCCGGTTGCGGCATCATAGACTGCGGCAATCAGGCGATAGTCGCCGGGCGGGGCGCCAAAGGGAAGAGAGAGGCCATGATTATCGGTGACCAGCTCGCCGGCTTTCCAGGCCGTAGTCGGCATTGATCCGCCTGACGGTTCACCGTCGCGTTGAACGATCACCTGATCGCGGGCATCCAGCAGCTGCACCGTTACTTTGAGACGCCGGTCGGGAGCTCTGAGCGGCCGCCAGCGCAGCCCAACCATAAGGGTATCACCGGGCGCCAAGGGATCCTGTGAGAGGCAGAACTCGAACAGCTCAGCGACGTCTTCGAATATATGGGGCTCATCCAGGGCATTGCAGGTAAGGCCTGCTGGCATGGAAAAGGTCGCAAAACGTACATTTCCCTGCCAGTTTTCCCATCCTTTGAAAGCGTGTTTTCCCAACCAATTCTCGACGATACTCTCCCGGTCGGACTGTTCGGTAGCCCAAAAAACGGCAAAGATTCGCCGACGATCAGCTGTCTCTCTTTCCAGTGTCTGTTCAGTTCCGGCCCGGTCGGGAGGCCTGTCCGCGGGCAGGGGAATGAAGTCAAACCCAACATCATAGAAGCGCCAGACATCCGCCTGGCCGGGAGCATTCAGCACTACAATGTCTCGATCTGGGTCACCAAGCGCCGCCACGGTCTGGGCGATGCCGGCGTAGTTGTCACGCGCTGAAGGGTCGGCGTAGTAGGGTGGGAGCGCGGTCAAGGCCAGAACGGCGGCCAGAACGGCGATTGAGCCAGCTGCCATCGACGAAAGCGGCAGTCGATATGCTTTCGGATCTCCCTTCCCTTCCCGACTCTGCGATGCCGGAGACCAACTCAGTGGGCTGAGCGAGAACAGTTGAGTAGGGAGACAGCGGCAACAGGCGGCCACAGCGAGGCACCAGGCAGGTGATAGTATCAGGAGGAACTTCAAGAACGGGGGACTGACCAGGCCGAAAGCGGCCATAACACCTGAGGGTAGAAGTAACCAGAGCAGCAGAAGCGCGCCGGCGGAGGAGCGCCTTAGATTCCAGAGTCCGCAGGCGGGAAGAAGGGCCACCACGAGAAGCCATCCCCACGCCAGCTCCGGACCGGTGCGGATCGTCCCCGCGGCAACGGTCTGAAGCGTCAGTCTCAGCCCCTCAGTCGCCCCGGTAAATCCCTCCTGGGAGGGCCAGCTGAGCAGTCGGTCAATGCCCGTTGGCAGCCAAGGTGAGTATGCGAGCAGCGCGAGTAAGTTCAGGGCCAGGAAAACGAAAAAGGGCTTCTTTCGAGCTGGCGCGCCCCTGAAGACGGGGGTTTCGAGGTCGGCTTCATGCCCTTCTACACGCAGCGGCTCCCTGCTGCCGAGCCACCACCAGACTGCGGCTACTCCCGCCGCGGCCAATAACATGGCAAAGATGTAGTGCGTCCAAAGGCCAGCGAAGGCCGCAGTCAGATAGAGAGCGGCGTATCCGGCTACCGATGGTCTCAGGAACTGTACGTCTGCCCGTTTTGCCATGGCGAGGAGCGACCACATCAGTACAGAACCTTCCAGAGTAAGCAGCGCGTACATGCGCGCTTCCTGGCTGTAGTAGACCTGAAAGGGACTCAGGGCAGCTAAGAAGGATGCGAGGAGTGCGAACTCGGAGCGGTACCTCTCGGCGCCGGCGGTCATCTCCAGTGCGAAGCGGTAGACGACCGCCACGGAGAGCAGGCCAGTCAGCGCCGACAGGCTTCGGAGCCCCCAGGCGGAGTAGCCGGATGGCCCTGCCCAGAGCTTCAGGAGCCAATAGTAGCCTGGGGGATGGATGTCGGCCGCGGCGTCTCTGGCGATCTGGTCGAAGCTGCGTTGCGCAACGGCCCAGGAGTTGCCTTCGTCGTGCCAGAGGGAGGAACAGGTGAGGCAGTAGAAGCGAACGAAAGCGGCAATAGACAGAATTGCAAGGAAGATGGCGCAGCGCAAAATAGACGGTCGCGCCGTCATCTTCAACATAGTCTAGTCTTGACCGCCTGCGCTGGAAATATAGGCCCGGACCGACTCATATACCGGCTGGGGGCTGAAATCCGGGGCGAGGAGACGAAAGTAGGCCTCCGGCTGTCGATTCTGCTCCCAGAGGTCGGTGGCCCGTTTAAGGTACCAGACGTTGGCGACTCCCAACCAGGGCCAGTCCTCACGAATGCGTTCGAAGGCCCGAGGCAGATTCGTTGACTGCTCATCGAGACTGACGCGCCCGTAACGCGGCTCGACGTCTGTCGGGGCAGCGTTCCAGTTCATCTCACTTATCCAGATTGGCTTGTGCCCGTCGCCGTTGGCGACCATCAGATCGCGAATGAACTGCGGCCGGCCGAAGTTCATGACGCGAGGGTGCATGCGCCGGTCGGTCGGCCCGGACCATAGCCCGTAGCCCTGTGTTGCCATTATGTCGAAGTAGGGGGCCGCGCCGGCGTCGTACATCCTCTGCAGGAAGAGCAGGTCGGAAAAGCTGCGTCCGGGGACTGTTGTCCCGTCCAGGTCTACGGTCGCGGCCAGCGCGCCGGCGATGATCACGGCTTCGGGGTCGACGGCGCGGATTGCCGCGGCGCCGGTCGCGAGGAGCTCGACGTATGCTTCAGGATCAATAGTGTTGACGCCCCATTCGGGGAAGATATTGGGTTCGTTCCACAACTGGTAAAAACGGATCCGGCCCTGGTAACGGGCGGCCACGGCGCCCGCGAAATCGGCGAAGTCCTGGTAGTTGTCGGGCGGCGCGTAAGGGCCGGCTTCGTTGCCATCGGCGCGGCTCCAGGCTGGCGGATTCGAGATTCTTACTATCAGTTGCAAGTCGTACTGGTCGGCCAGGGCAACTATGTGATCGTATTTGTCCCAGGCGGAACGGGCCGGTTCGTGACGGCGGTCCTCGAAATCGCCTTTACCGTGAACCTCGATGTCCTCCCACACAAACTCCTGCCGCAGCCACTTGAATCCAGCCTGCGCGGCCAGCTGCACCCCGCGTTCGCGTTTGGCAGGTTCGACCTCCTGTTCGAGGAAGACGTTTATGCCGAATGGAGAGACGCCGGCATGCTCCGTCACTTCCTGCGGGACAAGATGCAACTGCGGCCGCAGCAATCCTCCGGCCAGGTCGGTCAGCCCTTTGATCTGAGGTAGAAAGTCCGACTCCCCCGTCCGGGCCGCGAGCCACTGGCGGGATGGGCTCAATGCCAACAGCAAGAGGGCCAGTCCGCCGCACAGCAGCAGGCCTGCCCACAGGATCAGAGTTTCGCGTACAGCGCGTTTCACAGTTTTCGAGATACCTGTCTTTTGGCTGCCAATAGTCTAGAGCCCGGTGTGTCAAGCAGGCAATCTCTCCCAGCTGCGTGCGGTGAAAAGGCAGGGTTTCAAAGCGGGTTGAAGAGATTCAGTTTCAATGCAACGGCGCGAAAGGCCGGGCTTGGCTCTACCTATACACAGGTCGTGCGCTCGTATGACAACAGGTAAATGCTCGTATGGCAACACGTAAACGCTTGTACGAGCGTTTACGAGAGATCCACGAGCGTTTGCGAGAAAAAATCTTCAAGCTAGAGAACATCGTCTTTTCACAATAATATGATAATTATTTTATGCACAAGAGTTAATGTGCATGCAATTTGAAACCAAGACTTTTCGCACGGACTACCGCCTGGTATCGCAGCCGTCTCAATCGCTCTATTGACACTCGCAAGTTTGTGGACTCATTTGGGCTCTACATCGGAAACGATAGCGGCGCTGGGCCTCTGGCGCACGGCCAGATATAGTCCGACCCTCCACTTCCCCGCTTTCGATTGCGCGGGATCTTACCTGCTTAGTAACTACTAACCCTATGTAACGAGAAAGAGCCAATGTGCGATTGCTCTTGGATGATGTAGAGTAAGAAACATGAGCAAACTGGAAGAGCTGGACCGAGCTCAACTAAAGCAATTAGACCAGGAGAGCCTGATCGAGCTGGTTCTGGTTCTGCAGCAGCAATTGGGGGCGCAACAGGAGTTGGTCCAGCAATTGCAGCAGCAGGCGGCAGTGCAGCAGGAGTTGATCCAAGGGTTGCAGGCTCAACTGGCGAAAGACAGTCACAACAGTAGCAAGCCGCCCAGCAGCGATGGTCCGAAGAAAGGCAGGCGCAAGAGTCTGCGTCGCGCTGGGCAACGGCTGCGCGGTGGACAGCGAGGGCACAAGGGACGCACGTTGATGCGGGTGGCTGAACCGGACCATGTCATCGTGCATAGGCTGTCGGATTGCCCGCACTGCCAGGCAAAGCTGGAGGCGGAGACTGTCAAGCGGCACGAGAAACGGCAGGTATTCGACATTCCACCAGCCCGCATCGAAGTGACAGAGCATCAGGCAGAGGTGAAGCAGTGTCCTGGCTGTGGCGCGTGCGTAAAGGGAGCGTTTCCTGCCAACGTGAGTCAGCCGACCCAGTATGGTCTGCGTCTGAAGGCGTTCGCCTGCTACCTCTACGGCCAACAGTTCATCCCTTTCGCTCGCATCAGAGAGTTGCTGACTGCCCTCTACGGGGATGCGCCTTCGGAACCTGCGATACTCGCCGCCACGCGCCAACTTGCCAAGCACACACAGGGGAGCCTGGCCCAGATTCGCCAACAACTGATTGCGGCGCCTGTCGTCCATTTCGATGAGAGCGGCATGCGTGTCGCAGAGCGGTTGCGGTGGTTGCACGTGGCCAGCACAGAAAAACTGACCCAGTACCACGTGCATGACAAACGCGGGCAAATCGGGATGCGAGCCGGAGGTATCTTGCCCCATTATAAGGGTGTTGCTGTGCATGATTACTGGCGCGCCTACCTCAAGTTCAGCGACTGTCAGCATAGTTTCTGCAACGTCCATCACCTGCGCGACCTCTGCTTTATCGTTGAACAGTACGACCAGGCATGGGCTGCGAAGATGAAACGCTTGTTGTGCGACATCAAAGAGGAAGTCGCATCAACCTCCGAACGACACACTGCCTTGCCGCGAGACCGTCTGGCCTACTACGAGGCCATGTACGATGCGCTCATTGCCCAGGGTTTTGCCGCCAACCCCGCCCCGCCAAAGACAAAACCCAGACCGGTCGGACGACCCAAACAGTCGCCAGCCAAAAACCTGCTTGACCGCTTGCACAAACATAAGGCCGGCGTCCTGGCCTTCATGTATGACTTCCGCATCCCTTTTGACAACAACCTCGTCGAACGAGATGTACGCATGATAAAGATCCAACAGAAGGTCTCCGGTTGCTTTCGTACCGAAGACGGGGCCCACATCTTCTGTGCGATTCGTTCCTATATCTCTACTGCCCGTAAACATGGCCTCAACGCGATTGATGCCATCCACAACGCCTTTCTTGACCAACCCTTCATCCCTGATACCTCTCAGGCTTAGTAGTTACCCTGCTTAATATAAATATCAACAACCCCTAGTTTTCCTTGAAAGTAATGTTGGTGCACTGGACACTTTCGCTAACTGTGTGCGGCCATTTCTCTGATAGAGGCGAAAGGTTTGAAAAGTCCTTCGTGCGTGTTCTCGGATTGTCCCACCCGGAACCAGGACAGTTCACAACATATATTTCGACGAATGTACCAGGCGAAGCCGGGCCACCAAATGGGGAAAATCCCCACTTTCCAGTATCCTTTCCGCAACCAGTACATTTGGTGTTCCGTGGGCCGCCAAAGGCAATGTGTAAACAAACACCAGTCTTGGGGTTGTTATTTCTATCATACACAATGCCTTCAAAGAATGTCTGCTGTCGATTTGGGTGACATTGTCCTCTATCGATCAGCGAGTACGGGAACCGAGGCGCCGGCGGTTGTGTTGGCTGGGGAACGGGTGTCGGCGGCGGGACCGGAGTGGCTGTTGGCGGCGGGGGCACCGGAATGTTCAAGGCCACCTGCACGGGTTGGGCATTCGTTGCAGTAACAAGCTGGCTGTAGACCCACCCAGTGCGGCCTTGGTAGTCGATCTGCCACCAGTCGCCGAGCCCGGGGTTCTTGCCGGTGATCCGGAACTCCTGGCCGGGTGAAGCCGTGCCGATCACGTTGTAGTTAGTGCCCGGACCTCCGCGAACATTCATGAGTACATTTCCTATCGTAACCATAGGAGACTCAGGCGTTGCCGTTGCCGCCGGCTGGGACGGTGTTGCGGCCGGCTGGGACGGCGTTTGCGAACTGACCTGCCCTCCACCCGTTGCCGGCGCAACGCCGACGGGAGTTGCCGTAAATGTCGGAACCGGCGTGTTCGTGGGAAGGGCCGGTTCTACCGACGCACTGCGCGAGCCACAGGCTGCAACCAGCAGGACTGATATCAGGAAGGTCGGCAGATGTAACCAGCGCATGGAAAGGATTCCCCTGTTCATATCAATAGGCAGACGGGCGGTCGGAAACAACGGAGGAAAAAGGGCCAACAGATTATATCATAAGCTGACTAAGCGTCAGAAAGGGCGTCGATTTCCCACTCTCAATAGGGGATTTCGCCACCTGACGGTTTCTGCGGCCGCCTCAGCTGGCGGGCTTCCATCTGATCGGCGCTGCCGCGATAGCTGGTCGTTCCAAGATTCAGCACTTGGCAATGGATTGCATCATTGATGCGAGTGCGCAGCCAGGGTTCCAGTCTGTCCTCGCGAATGCTTGAAGTAATGACAGTGGGCAGCAGGGCCGTGTAGCGGAAGTTGAGGAGTTGAAACAGCTTTTCTCTGGCCCAGGGCGTTGCGCTCTCCGTCCCAAGATCGTCCAGAACGAGCAGTGGAGTACGTTTCAATTCGTCAAAACGGCGGTCGTAAGGTACGGGGGACTGGGGATTGAAAGCGGCCCGTAGGTAATCGAGCAGGTCCGGAACAACTACGAACATGATGTCGTCCAGCCCATTGGCTCGTAGAGCATTTGAAATCGCTGCCGCAAGATGTGTCTTGCCAACGCCACTACCACCCAAAATGACGAACCAGCCTTCTGGACAGGCGGCGAAAGCCTCTGCTGCCTTCTTTACCTTCTGCAGATTGACATTCTTGGTTCTATCGCTGTTGCGCCGTTGCACCTCAAACGTTTCGAACAACTGCTCAGCGTGAAAGGAGAGCGTACTCAGGTCGTCCTGACCCAGGTTCATACCGGCATAATAATTTGGGGCAAGAATCGGGACCTTCGTTACGAGGTCTTGGTCCTCAAGCCGGCTGCGGAGTCGCTGGTCCAAATCTTCAAGGCGCTGGTTCGTCGTCAGGACTGTCGGGAGCTGGCTGTTATAACGATGGTTCAGAATTTGAAACATCTTTTCCTGGGTCCAGGGATTTGCGACCTGCACACCAAGATCGTCAAGGATAAGGACGGCGGTGTTTCGAACTTCGTCGAAGAGGTCGTCATAGATGGCTTCACTGCTGGGGCCGAAGGTAGAACGCAGGTGGTCCAACAGATCGGGTACGACGACGAAAACGGCAGACTGGTCGTTTTCGATGCGGTGGTTGGCGATGGCCGCGGCGAGGTGGGTCTTCCCGCATCCATAAGTGCCGGTGAACAGCAGCCAACCCTTGGGTTTCATCGCAAATCTTTGCGCCGCGTTATAAGCCCTTTCGAGGTACTCCCGTTTGTGAGGAGGGACATTGAAAGTTTCGAAAGTAAATCTTGCCAACGCTGCCAGCTTGTGACCATCCCTGAAGTGGCTGCGCCGTTTCGAACGGCGTTCGTCCAACTTGCATTGACAGGGGACGGGTCTGCCGTAGTCGGGATGGCCCACCGGCAGGTCGTCGATGAGAAAGCCGGCGCCGCCGCACTTTTCGCAGAGGAGCGGCTCGGATTGGCCCAGACGCTGCGAGCGTGAAGGCAGGCCGGGCGGGGGCGGACGGTCCCTCCTCGGCGCCGCGTCCCTGTCCAGGGCGGACTCCTGATTCAGGGCGTTCCGATGGTTCGGCGCCCTGCCGCCATTCATCCCTTCAGTCATACCTCTCAGAAGGTCGTTCAACTCATCCATAACCTTCGTCCTTGCCTTCCGTCTCCCACCTTCTAAGAATCGCCCGGATGTAGTTCAAGTGGCGCTTGTTGTTGAGCAGAGCAATCTCCATTGCCTCGGTGATCCAGTCGGGAGGGTAGCTCTTTTCCAGGTCCCTGAGCTGGTCGGCGATCAGAGCAGTCATCAACCCGAAGTTCTGTTCGTACAGCACGAAAATGTTCGGACGCTCAACCTGCAGCCGCGCTTCGTCAGGTATGATTCCCTGCAGCTCACCCAACCTGCCCTGGCGGATGGCGTCCACGGACTGGCGTCCTTTGGCCGTATTCAGGAAGTACCAGTCCTCGACCGGGTTATCCCCGTCTCCTGAGAAGGAGAGACCTTCATTCTGCCGGCTCTGACCGTTTTGGCTCTTCACTCCAGCTTGCGCGTTCGTATCCACATCCATTCTGATAAGCGTGTTGCGGACGACCGCGCGTTTGAGCGCGTCTTCCAGCACGTTCAAGGGGGTTCGCAGTTCGCTGTCCAGACTCAGTCCGTTTAGCAGCGTGTCGTCCCGCCGCAAGTCCTCACCGCGGACAAAGCGCAGTGGTCCTTCCTGCTCGTTCAGCAGCCAGAAGAAGTAGACAGTCAGTTTCAGCTCCGCCAAGTCGTCGATCTGGGGGAGGAGGTCGACGAAAAACAGGTCCGGAACGACGACGGCCTGCATGTCCTGATCAGGAAAGCCAATGAAGCCTGGAAGCTGACGAGTCACTTCTGCTCCGGCGGAAAGAGCGCATTCATGTCGATAGTTGGCGCGTCATCAGTGATGTACATCGTGGAGCCAGAAAGAAACCTGCGTTGACAACCACGCGTTTCCAGGCCTTCGGCGAGTGCAAGCCAGAATCTGATAAGCGCTGCACAGCCCTCCGAAGAGAGCCTTGGTGGAATTGGAAACTGCGCGCATCAGACATCCAGGTCTTCTCGCCGCAGCTCCAGATCGCGAAACTGAGTCAGTTCCTTGCGGAAATAGAGGCTGACCGTTCCGGTCGTACCGTGGCGGTGCTTGGCGACCATCAGGTCGGCGATGTTCTGCTGGTCCGTCTCTTCGTTGTAGTAGTCTTCTCGATAGACGAAGATGACTACGTCGGCGTCCTGTTCAATCGAGTTATGCACGATGAATTCGTTGGCGGCAAAGTTGTGATAAAGCGGCACCGTGAGATCGTATACCTCTTCAATCCCATCGGCTTGAATCGAGGCCACCTGGTCCCAGAGTACGGCGCCTGCCATAGTTGCGGTCTGGGCGGCGGCAGTTGGGAGCAGAACACTCGCAGCGTCGGACCTTGTCATCTGCGGCTCGTCCTGCGATACGCCTGACAGTTCTTCGACCATGCCGGACTCAATCTGGCCGCCGGGGTGGATCTGAAATCCACTTGTAGTCCCGGACAGCGGGTCAGAATTCCGGACGGCCGGCGGCCCGGCGTTCAAATTGACCGCGGCGATTCTGTCGTCCTTTCGCAGTTTGTCCAGACGCTTCCATCCCTGTTCAGCAAGGAACTTGTGATTGGCGGTGGCGCGGATCGTTCGGCCCTGTTTTGTCGAAAGGCGGAAAACCGGTTTGGCGCCTGTGCAGAAGGCGTTGCTGACACTGGCCGGAACCAGCTCATCTCCTGTCTGATCGAGGGCCGCGACTTTGAACTCTCTGCGATGCACGAGTTCCGAAATAGGACACGACAGGCCCAGTTCAGGCAGGTATACCCGTGTGTCGCCGCAAAGGCACCCGCTTTCGCGCAGGTCGGAAAGCACCGGTTTGTTGTTTGCCCGGGTCTCCACGGCCCGGCTCAGCTGGCTGAGGGCAATAATGGGGACATTGAGTTCTCGGGCCAGGCCCTTCAAGGAGCGGCTGATAAAGCTGATCTCCTGTTGCCGGTTTTCTCCCCGCGGTCCTCCACTGCCACCGCCAGACATGAGCTGCATGTAATCGACAACAATCAGGTCGATGCCGCGTTCGGCATAGAGCCGGCGCGCCTTGGTTCTGATCTCCAACACCGATGCGCTGGGTGTGTCGTCGATAAAGATGTTGGTGCCGGCGAGCGTATTTGCGGCTTCGACCAGGATCGGCCATTCTTCCTCATCGATCTGGCCCATTCGCAAGCGGTGACTGTCGATGGCGGTCTCGATTGAGAGCAGGCGTTGAACGATCTGCTCGCTGCTCATCTCCAGGCTGAAAATGGCAACGCGGGCGTTGTGGCGGCGGGCGGCATTCTGGGCAACTGACAGCCCCAGACTGGACTTGCCCATTCCCGGGCGGCCGGCAACGATGATCAGGTCACTCTTTTGGAAGCCCCCCAGCATCTTGTCAAGCAGGACAAAGCCGGTGGGAACGCCCATCAGCCTGTTCTGATTGCGGGCCAGAAAGTCGATCTGGTCGACAACCTCGTCCAACACCAGGGAAACCGGCGTCAGGTCTCTGTGAATTCGGCTCTCGCTGACGCCGAAAATAATGCCTTCGGCCCTGTCGACAACCTCGTTTACCTCGTGGCTTTCGTCGTAGGCAAGTTCCGCGATCTGGTTTGCCGCACCGATCAGGCGCCGCAGAGTGGCGGTGCGTTCTACGATGCGCGCGTAGTGGTCTACATATATGGCAGTCGGTGTGCTATTGATCAGCTGTGTGATATAGGCGGGACCACCGATCTCTTCAAGCCGTTCGTTCCGTTCCAGTTCGTCTACGAGCGTCACGAAATCGGCCGGTTCGCGGCGTTCGTGCAAGGCCAGCAAGGCGCCAAAGATCCACTGGTGCGGCTCGCGATAGAAGTCAACGTCACGAAGCGTAGTGGAGACCTTTACTATGGCATCCGGATCGATCAGGAG
Organism: Caldilineaceae bacterium; assembly: GCA_965208965.1. GTDB lineage: Bacteria > Chloroflexota > Anaerolineae > Caldilineales > Caldilineaceae > Bin5. The sequence continues at coordinate 4,445,162 of OZ242384.1, read as the reverse complement.
AGAGCCGAGCACAGCTTGCTCAGCTTCCACATTCGCCGGCGTAGTCTTGATGGTTGCTTCAGCTGTTTCGCTCATCGAATTGCTTGCGAGGTAGATCCCCTGGTTACCGTATCTGGCACAGGTTTTGCCGTCCGTTTGCCATTGCCCTTTGTGCTTCGTAAGCGGCAAGGCGTGTCTCCGGAGACAGGCAATCGCCAGAGTGCAAAAAACGGCGAGAACCGCTTGGTTGCGACCTCACCGCCGTCTCAGTTCCTTTCTGTTGCGATTGCGCAGCCCCCGTTACCGTCAGCCGTCTCAAATCGATCGCGGCCGACGAAGCCCTCTACAAAGCCCCCTTAGTTGTCGATGTCGAGACCTTCAATAAAGTCGCGGAATACGTCCAGGTCCTCGTCGCTGGTCTCACTGACCTCTTCCTCGACGCCTTCGGCGCCCTGACCAAGTACACCCAGCTCCTCTTCCGGCTGCATACCGGCCCGCTCCATGACTTCTTCGGCAACGTAAATCGGTACATCAACGCGGACTGCAAGGGCCACTGCATCACTGGGTCTACTGTCGATCTCCAGTGATTCGCCATTGGACTCAAGGACGATCTCAGCAAAAAAGGTCTCGTTTTGCAAATCGCTAATTACGACGTGTGTAATCTCGCCGTCCAGCGATTCTGCAAACTGGCGCAGCAGGTCGTGCGTCATAGGCCTTACGACTTCGATACCCTGCAGTTGGATGGTGATTGCATCAGCTTCGAAGGGGCCTATCCAAATTGGGAGATACCTTTCTCCGCTCTCCTCGCGCAGCACCACGATCCTGTGCTGGGACATCAGACTTACGCGCACACTATCGATTACTACCTCAATCATTCGTTGCTCCTGTACACGATGTGCTGAACCCGTTCGGCGGAGTCTCCCTCCCTTTCACCGAAGGCGGCCGGCGCTGGCCGAGTCTCCAGGCTGGCACGATTCGGATTATAGCATAGGCACATTTTCCCGCAAAGTGAAATTTCGCTCACACGGGGCCGTGGGACTCAGCGATCCGGGGCAGGCCAGGCCGTACAAATGCGAGCAGAGAGTGGAGTGAGAAGTGAGCAGTTACGCGGGAAGGGCAGGGACGAGTCGCGCCCCTTGCCGGGACAGTGTGGCGGACGGTGGAGGCGGCGCTTTCCCTGCCTCGCAGTCGATAGCGGTCCGGCCGCCGTTCTGCCGCCGCCGGAAGGAGTTGATGGAAGCTATCTGTTGAGGTACTGTTGGTAGGAGCCTAGGGCAAGTCGATTCGGTGAGAATGCAGGTAGAGTCCCGATCGACTCTAAACACTGTTCTGAGGCGGCAGCCCCTCAACTAGCTCGGCAGGCCAGGTACTGAAGCTTGCTTTCGCACTTCTCCGCTGCACTTACAGCCCACGAATCGATGACGAATTCAAGTTCATTGCAACCTCTGAATATCTGGCTGCTCTCCCCTTACCACACAGGAAGCCACAAAGCGTGGGCTGAGGGCTATAAGGCCAACAGCCGGCATTCCGTTCACCTCTTTACTCTGGCCGGCAGATTCTGGAAGTGGAGGATGCAGGGCGGCGCGATTGAGCTGGCTCAGCAGGCGACGGCAGTTGACAAGCATTCACTGCCCGACCTGGTCCTGGCCACTGACATGACGAATCTCGCCGCGTGGCTTGCTCTGATGAGAGGGGAGTTGCCGGCGCATGTAAAGACTGTTCTCTATATGCATGAGAACCAGTTGACCTACCCCTGGCGCCCTGACGAGAAGCCTGACCTGACCTACGCCATGATAAACTGGCTCAGCCAGCTATGCGCAGACTTGATCGTGTTCAACTCCGAGTTTCACCGTCGGAGCTGGTTCAGTGAACTTCCCAATCTGCTCAAGCACTTTCCAGACTACATTCACTTGGAACAGATTGAGCGGGTTGAAGCGCGCTCAAGGGTTCTGCCGGTCGGCATCGACGTTCAGGACGAGAAACGCCTGCGGACGGACCCGGGGGCGTCCCTCATTCTGTGGAATCAGCGCTGGGAGTACGATAAGCGGCCGGACCGCTTCTTCGACCTGCTGTATAAACTGGAGGACGCCGGTCACGATTTCAGGTTGGCCGTAGCGGGAGAGAACTTTCGGAATGTTCCTGCTGAGTTCCAGGAAGCCGAATCGCGCCTGGCGCATCGAATCGAGCACTGGGGCTTTCTGCCGTCCAGGCAGGAATACCAGGCGCTTCTGCAAAGGACCGACCTTGTCATCAGTACAGCGGAGCACGAATTCTTCGGAATCAGCATGCTGGAAGCTGTGCAGGCGGGGGCCTTTCCTCTCCTGCCGGACCGCCTGAGCTATCCTGAACTGATCCCTGCCGACCTGCACCCAGCCTGCCTGTACGCAGACGATGAGGATCTGTACGAGAAGGCGAGCATGCGCTTACGAATGCCGCGTGCGGCTCCGCCTTCACTGCGGCGCGCTGTGCGGGAAAAGTACGTCTGGCCAGTCGCGGCCAGGGCTTACGACGATCAGTTCGCCAAGCTGTCTGAGGCGCCAGCCGCGGCTCGGCATTAGATATTCCCGTCGCCTACCCTTCCAGAGTGTGGTCTCGCGATCCATCCTTCAGCAGCCTGGAAAGCAACCGCACGTCTACCGCTGCCGCGCCCTTTTCAGTCTCTTCGACTTCAAATTCGACCAGATCCCCCGTCCTCAGACGGCCGACACCATCGAAACGGGAACGATGCGCAAAGAGGTCCGGGCCGCTGGAGCGTGAAATGAAGCCATACTTTTTGCCAGGACTGTACCATTTGACCAGGCCGCGTTCTCGTTGGGATGGGGGTAAGAGAAAGCTGCATCCAAAGCAAGAGGTGGGAGGCTTCTGTGCGCGGGGCTCTTTCCGCCTGTCCTCCAACGTCCACAGGAAGGTGACACCGCAGCGTTCGCAAACGACCATCTCGTCCGTCGAAGTCATTTTCAAGTATGTCCACGTGCAAAAAACGGTCCGGGGAAAACAGACAGAGGATAACTCTGAACGGCCTGATTTGACAAAGCAATACAGTGCTGATACGATCCGCTGCGAGTTGATTCCTGCAAGTTGTGCGGCGACGTAGCCAAGTGGTAAGGCAGGGGTCTGCAAAACCCTGATCGCCGGTTCGAATCCGGCCGTCGCCTCAAACCGCTCATTCGAGCGGTTTTCTTGTTTGACTCCTTTTCCATTCCGTTGCAATCTGTTTAGTGTTGCTGATCGACTTTTCTTCGCGCAGCTGCCGATCTTCGCAATTGTCATAATCGTATGTGTGATACAATTTAAGTTGATACCCCCGTTTTCGTGAAACTCAATATGAACGGGTAGATACCCGTCCCTCAAAATAGTGTAGTGATTTCGCACCTGAAAAGCCCAGTCGAGGCCTGATCGACATGGTAGTGTCACGGAGGACAGTTCGATCATGAAGGGAAGAAACGTGCCGTGGTCTCCCACCCGTCCGCAGCAAGAATCAGCGGATGGAAGCAAAGGCCAAAATTGCTCAAGGAAGAGTCGCACGTCATTGTCCGTGGAAAGTTTCCGGTTCTTCATGCTGAAGGGATTGTGGGACTCGGTTCGGCGTTCAGGCGCGAGGCGTGCCGCAGTCACTTTAGTTCTTCTGCTGGCCGTCGTCCTGGTGATGGGCTGCTCCGGGGATGAGTCTGAAGAAGGCAAGCTCGGACTGGAGAACCTTCCTTTTGGTTTCGACGAACTTGAGGCTCCGCCTCTGGACGATCTTGTAGCAGGGAGATTGGGCCCGCGTCCTGAAGGTTCGATCAAGACCGTCGTCGAACACTACCTGCAGCAGTACCAGCCCAACGGAAGTTTGCCCAAGCTGTTTGAAACAACCCGCCTCTATGATCGAAACGGCGTTCTTCTTGCGGAGTTCTTTGAGGAAGGGCGACGCACGTGGGTCACTCTCGACCAGATTTCGCCCGCACTGATCTCTGCAACCGTCGCGACTGAAGACGCTTCTTTCTTCACCAATCGCGGCGTGGACAGCCGTCGAATTGTCGGTGCGGCCATACAAAACGTACAGGCCCAGTCGATCACCTCTGGCGCAAGCACAATCACCATGCAGCTGGCGCGCAACCTCTTTCTCGCGCCGGATGAAAGATTCGAACAGACGATTGATCGGAAACTCTACGAGATTGGACTCGCTCACGACCTGACTATCCTATTCAACAAGGATGAGCTGCTCGAAATCTATCTCAACCTTGTAAACTACGGGCATCTCGCCTACGGGCCCGAAGCGGCCGCACAGGTCTACTTTGGCAAGAGCGCTGTCGATCTTACTTGGGCTGAGGCGACGATTCTCGCCGGCGTCCCTCAGCAGCCGGCTTCATTCGATCTGTTTCGTAATTTCGCTGCCGCCAAACGGCGGCAGCGCATCGTCCTGGACCTGTTGGTGAGACACGAGTTTCTGTCGCAAGAGAAGGCCGACGCCATATTCGATGAGGAGATTTTTCTGATTGCCACCTCCGTTGAGCCGGACTATCTGGCGCCCCATTTCGTTCTCTATGTGGAAAAAGCGCTGGAAAGGCGGATGGCGGTGGCGTTGGGCATCGAAAATGGCCGCTGGAAAATGCGCCGGTCCGGCATGCATATCATCACTTCGCTGGATATGCCGATGCAGGTGCTGGCCGAACAGGAGCTGAAAGCCTGGATCGAAAAAGTTGGTAAAGCTTACCAAATGTCCAACGGCGCCCTGGTGGCCATTCAGCCGCAGACCGGTGAAATCCTGGCCATGGTCGGAGGGGTCGATTTCAATGAGGAGGATGCCGGGCAGGTAAATCTCTCTGTCAGCCTGCGGCAGCCGGGAAGTTCCTTCAAACCGATTCTGTATGCGGCAGCACTGTCCGAAGACCTGATCTCACCAGCGACTGTTATTTGGGATACGCCGACCGCGTATTCCGTAGGCATGGGGCACTTCTACAGTCCCCGGAACTACGACCGGACATTCCATGGGCCGGTCACCGTGCGCACCGCGCTTGCCAATAGTTACAATGTACCTGCCGTAAAGCTGCTGGCGTCTCTGGGCAATGAACGCCTTGTGTCCAAAGCGAAGGAATTTGGCATCACAAGTCTTACGCGAGAACCGAACAGCTACGGTCTGAGCCTGTCTCTCGGCGCAGGCGAAGTCTCGTTGCTGGAGTTGACCAATGCTTTTCGTACTTTCGCCAACGACGGTCTCTACTCTCCGCCGCAATTTGCGATGTTCATGGTTGATGACCTGGGCCGGTACCGCTCGCCGCCGCCGGTAGAACAGAAACGAATTATTTCAGAAGGCGTGGCCTTCCAACTGACCGACATACTGAGCGACAACGAGGCCAGGAAGCCGGCATTCGGGGCGAACAGCAGGCTGAAAATAAGCCGTCCCGCGGCCGCAAAGACAGGAACGACAACCAACTTCAAGGACAATTGGACGGTCGGCTTCACGAAGTACCTGGCGGTCGGCGTTTGGACGGGAAACAGTGACGGGACCCCGATGTGGGGCAACAGCGGTGCGGCAGGCGCCGCGCCCCTCTGGCATAACTTCATGGAAGCCGTCATTGCCGACAAAGGGTTGCGGGAACTGATAGGGGCGCCCGACGACCCGAGCCTCTGGGCTTTCGATGTGCCGGCATCAGTAGTACAGCTGCCCGACTGCCCTCCTAGCGTGCGCTGCCGCACAGGCGGCGAGTTCTTCACCACCAGTTGGCTAAGCAAAACGCGTGGAAATGGACTCCTCGCGGGAACGGTGGTCACCGGCAAGACGTTGCCAACGCACTTCGCGAGGGCGAAAGACTTTGAAGACTTCTCCTACTGCATGGTCGACGAATCGGCCGGCGCCGCAAACGGTGGTAGAACGAACAGCGTCCCGGAGACTCGATCATTACTTCGACTCTCGAGTTGGGTCGGTCTTGCTTTCCCACCCGGTTACTCCACTGTGGGCAGGCCGCTTCCTCCGATGCCTGAAATCGTGGTCGACGAAGAGGAAAATGCCTTGAATACTCCGCCTCCTCAATATAGGGAGGACCTGGTATACGTCCCTGCGACAGAGCTTGAAAAGTTCAGGCTTCTCTCTTACAGCATGCAGGAGGGTATTCCTGTTTCGTTGGGATCGTGCTCGGATTTGCAATACTACACAGCGCGGGCAGGCGATAACTGGGCCAGTCTGGCCCGAGCCTTTGGTCTGCCGGAGAGTATTCTGCGCGGCGCCAACCTGCACGTCGAGGGTTCACTGAACGGTGAACGCCTGCTACTGCCCCGGTCGATCCCGATTCGACTTCATGAAGAGAGTATGATTCATGAAGTCCAGAGTGGGGATTCCTGGGTAATCATTGCCGCGAAGTACGACATCCCCATCAGCCTGCTCCGGGCTGCCAATCCAAACGCCATACGGCCATACTACATATTGCGCCCGGGTGACCTGCTGCACATTCCTGAGAACCTGGAGATCTATCAGAATCCATATGAGTAGATAGCCATTTCGGACGGCGGACTTCTCTCACTGAGGCCGCCGGGCCGAGGCAAGGCGCCGCAGGGAAGGGATCGATGAGCCTTCACCAGGGCCTCTGATTGCCTGGAACCGTAGCGCGCCGCCATGTCGTTAACATAGGCGAGGCTTGGTTTCACAAATGGTCCTGTCAATTTGGGGCAGTGGAATAACCGCCGCAGGCAGCAACCCGGTCCCGAGTTGATTTAGCCCGCAAACTCTCATGCCTGGATCTTTCTTCGACCGGCGCTCCACTCTCATTCTCTCGCTGCTTCTCATATTGGTATTGGCCGGTTGCGGCTCTCGACGCGGCGCCGTCGGTCGGAGGCCTGCACTCTCGCTGGCCGGGGTAGCTGAGGCCTACATGCAACTGTACCAGCCGGGGCCGGTTCCGCGCGTCTTCCAGACGACATTCCTGTACGATCGCAATGGTCGGTTACTGGCTGAGCTAATCGGAGAAGGGCGCCGCGAATGGGTCTCTCTGAATCAGATCTCCCCGCATCTGATCAACGCTACCATTGCAACAGAGGACGCAACCTTCTTCACCAATCCGGGCGTAGACCCTGTTCGCATCGCAGGCGCGGTGATTCAGAACGTTGAGCAGGGCGAGATTGTATCGGGGGCAAGTACGATCACGATGCAACTGGCCCGCAATCTCTTTCTGGGATCTGACGAGCGCTATGATCAGACCTTCGATCGCAAGATCTCAGAGGCCGGACTTGCCAGTGAGCTGACGAGGACCTACACCAAAGAAGAGATCCTGGAACTCTACCTGAATCTCCTTAACTACGGCCACCTTGCCTACGGGCCGCAGGCGGCCGCCCGTACCTACTTTGGCAAGTCCGCAGCGGAGCTGAATCTGGCCGAGGCCACGCTGATAGCCGGGATCCCTCAATCTCCGGCTCGTTTCGACCTCTTTGCAGATCCGGAGTCGGCAAAGGAGCGCCAGAGGACCGTTCTGTCGCTAATGGTAAGACACGAATTTCTGACGCTGGATGAAGCGAACGCAGCATTTGCCACTGAGGTAGAACTGGGCGGGTCGCCGGAGATTCACTCTCCGCACGCGCCGCATTTTGTGGACTACGTGGTCCTCGAGCTCGACAAGCTACTTGGGCATGGGTTCGTCCGGAGGGCCGGTCTGCACATCTATACCACACTCGACCTGGCGCTGCAGGAAAAAGCGCAACAGGTCGTTTCGCAGCAGGTTGCCGCCCTTCAACCTCGCTTTGACATGAACAATGGAGCGCTGATCGCTCTCAAACCCGGGACTGCAGAGATTCTGGCCATGGTCGGCAGCGTCGATTACAAGAACAGGGAGATCGACGGCCAGGTCAATGTCGCGATCAGTCCTCGACAGCCGGGCAGCGCAATCAAACCTCTCCTCTACGCCACTGCATTCGACGACAATCTCATCAGCCCCGCAACGGTGATCTGGGACACGCCTATCACCTATACCATCAGTACAATTGAGGAGTACGCTCCGGTCAATTACGATCGTAAGTTCCACGGCCCCGTTACTGTCAGAGCGGCGCTCGCCAACAGCTACAACGTTCCGGCAGTAAAGCTGCTGGACGCAATCGGCGTAGAACGCATGCTTGAAAGCGCTCGCAGGATGGGCGTCGAAAGCCTGCACCGCGGGACTGACTGGTACGGGTTAAGTCTGACTCTGGGAGGCGGAGAGGTAACGCTGCTCGATCTGGCTTCTGCCTACCACACGATAGCAAATCACGGTCACTACCGGCCCCCTCAGTTCTTCCTTACAATCACAGATGGGCAGGGCCAAACGCTGCGTGAAGGCAGCTCGTACGAGGGAACGCGCGCAATCTCGGAGGAGGCCGCATCTCTTGTTTCCGATATCCTCAGCGACGACCCGGCGCGCGTGCCCATGTTCGGCGCCGGGAGTCAGCTGACCCTTGACCGGCCAGTGGCGGCAAAGACCGGAACAACCGACAACAATCGAGATGCCTGGACAATGGGTTTTACGCGGCATCTGCTGACAGGCGTTTGGGTGGGCAATACCGACGGGCGACCGATGCGGAATGCCACCGGGGCGGGCGCGGCCGCGCCCGTATGGAACGAGTTTATGCGCACAGTCCTCGCAGAGCCTGCCCTCCTTGACGTCCTGCAGGCTCCAGCCACAGACGCAGGCTGGGAGTTTCAGATCAGCGAGAGCCTGCAACGGCTGGAAATCTGTCCGCCCGGCTTGACCTGCAGGAAAGGCGGCGGCGAGGTATTCACCACAACCTGGCTGGAGGCCGCCGAAAAAAGCGACCTGGCAGTCCGCGAGCAAGATGGAAATGAAGATGGCGTAGACCAGTCGGGCAGGAGTACATTCGCCCTGGTCGACAGTGTCGAATCTGTCTCCTCTGCGCCCGTCTATTTGAAGCAAGAAACGGAGGCGGGCCTTGAAACGCGTCTACTCGGCTTCTGCGGCCACCCAGCCGGGGCGGAGCGCGTCCTGCTGGCGCTGCCCGACCACTTCGGCTTCCCACAAGACTCGCCAACTAACTGTCATCACTGCTGGTCGTTGGACGGGGCGGATGTTGAGACTGTCGACGAGGGCAGCCTGCTGCGAGACCGGAAAGGCGCCCTTGCATGGAATCTTGGCGCCGGTTTCCCGGTCTACCTGGGCCGGTGTGACGAGATGGGTCTGATGGCTGACGATACGGGCTTTGCAGTCGGGATTGATTTCGCAAATGCCGCCGCCCTGTTTTCCCCGGAACTCTTCTCCGGCGGGCAGCTGTCTGCAGTAGGCGGCTTGGACCTCTTGGGGCCTCATCGATACACTCTGAACCGCCTCTGGCACGATGACCAGTGCCCTGGCCAATACGTTATGGGACTGGCTGTTGACGAACGGGGCGTTGCTCTCCCGGGCGTTACGGTCAGCCTGACCGACGCTTGGGACAATAGTTATCAGACTGTATCCAAGAGCGGCGCGAGCGACACCGGCCGCTTCGATTTCCCCATCTTCGGCGGAGACAGCCCGCAGAGGTTCACCCTGCAGATCCTCGACGCCAACGGCAACCCGAGTAGCTCTCCGATCGTCGTTCCTCATCGTACCGACGAAGTCAGCAACAAGCCCTGTCACCATTTGGTCGTGCAACGTCAGTCTTAGCCAAGGGAATTCAACGATCAAACTGCGTTGTGCCTACGCTCGCGCCACGAAATCATCCTGGCCGGTCCAATAGAGGGAGGACTGACCTAAAGTGGGTCAGGAACTGTTGGATTTTGGCCTTGGGTTTGGTTAGACTGAAGTTGTTACGTGTAATGTCTCCGAAACGAATCCGTATTCTGGGGCTGAGCCTGAAGTCGCAACCGGAATTCGCTTCCGGCAGACAGAGGGGCCGGCTATCCGACGATACGGGAATCTGGAGGGAATCAATGCAATTGAAAGTTTCATGGCGCTATGTAGGCCTGGCTGCGTTTCTGGCGCTGGTTCTCGTAGCAGGCCCATACGCATTGACCGTGCAGGGCTCCGTCAACTCGGCAACAGTCAGTGGTCAGCTGAACGAGCAGTTCGCTAAACACTACCTGGGCCTGCAGGTCATTGATCCATCGCAACCCGTCACGATCAAGATGGATTACCAGCCCCAACACAGCCACACGCTGAATGAAGGTTCCGGATTCTACGTGTTCAAACAGTCCGGCTTCGACCGTTATATCAACGCGGCGCCACCCTCGGAAAGTGTTTTCGTAACCGGTTCTACGGAAACGATGTCCGGGGTCAAGAGGAAGGTAGCCCAGATCGGATCGTCAGACGCCTCCGAAATCGTTACGATTGTTGTCTTCAATGACACAACTATGGACCTCTCCTATACCTTGACCGGAGAGAATGTCACATTTGTCGATGAATCCGGCGAACAGGTTGTAAGCGGCAGTACGCCTGCCGTGCCCGAAACGGCCACGCCCGCCCCTACGGGACTTCAAGCGGCTGCCGATCCGGCCCCCGTAGCGACGACGAATGCGGTGCGCTCTACCTGGGTCCAGGGCGAACTGAACGAACAGTTCGAAAAACACTACCTTGGACTGGAGGTTATCGATACCGGCCAGCCTGTGACAATCAAGATGGAGTACGATCCACAGGACAGCCAGCAAGTCGACGACAGTTCCGGCTTTTACGTTTTCAAGCAGGGAGGATTTGACAGGTATGTCAATGCCGCGCCGCCATCCGAAAGCGCCTTTGTCACCAGCTCCCTGGACTCAATGGATGGCACAAAGAGGAAAGTCGCCGAGATAGGCATCAGCGACGTGGGCGAGATCGTGACGCTGGTCACGTACAACGACACTACGATGCCTTTTTCCTACACGTTAACAGGCGAAAACGTGCTGTTCCTCGACGACTCCGGCGAGCAGGTTGAGGGTGACAGGGTGGTAGTCCAGCAGCCGGGCGCTGGCGCCGGCACCTCTTCGGCCGCAGCAGGGACGGAAATTGCCCTGGGCGGCATCTACACAGTGAAGGCAGGCGATACACTGGGCACGATCTCCTCGCAAGCCTATGGAAGCACCACTTACTGGTCTTCGATTTGCACTGCGAACGCCCTGTCCAATTGCGACATTATTGAAGTTGGTGACGTACTGACGATTCCGAGTCAGGCCGACGCCGAAGCCTATCAGGCAGGGGATGTCCCGACACCGGTGCCGACGGCGGCGGAAACGCCTGCGGCGACGGAAGAGGCAGCGCCCACAGCAACGCCCGTTGCGATGACCGAGGCCACGGCCACAGCGACGCCCGCCGCCACGGCAGAAGCGATGCCGGAGGCAACGCCAACAGCAACCGCGGCCGTAACGGCGATGCCCGAGCCCACCAGCGATGCGGGCTCGATGGAGGACGATCTAATCGAAGTGGCCGGAAACTACGAGCAATTGGATATACTGCTTCTGGCTCTGGACCTGGCCGGCTTGACTACGTCCGTAGCCGACGGCGGTCCATACACAATCTTCGCACCGACCAACGCTGCCTTCGCTTCGCTGCCCGAGGCCAGGCTGGACATGTTGATGGCCGACTCGGACCTGCTTGCGGAAACGCTCAGGTACCATGTCGTGTCCGGAAAGTTGACGGCATCCGACCTTGCTTCGCAGACGTCGCTGACAACGCTGCATGGCGATTCGGTTGAAATCGGAACCAGCGATGACGGCTCACTCACAGTCGAAGGAATCACCATCGTGACGTCCGATGTGGAAGCGTCCAACGGCGTCATTCACTTCATCCACCAGTTGCTGCCGGATCCGGATGACAACGGTTCACAGTAGAACATAATCAGGGTGTAAGTTACTCACCCCTGCTCGTTCTCAGGACGCCCTCGTTTCACCGATCGAGGGCGTTCTTCATTTTGAAGCATTGACACATGCGTGCTAAGATTCTGTAATGGTGAACTTGGAGCGGCCTTACATTGCGGAACTGCCGGGCGACCCTTCTCAGACGGAGGTTGGAGAGGATAAGGGGCATTACGGCAGCGATAACGCGGAGAAAGATTCGTCTCCTCTGGACGAGTGTGATTTAGATGCCTATTTCAGTTCTGGCGGAGTGTTGTCCGGGACCATGGCTGACTACGAACTGCGCCCGGGCCAGTTGGAGATGGCAAATGTCGTAAAACAGGCGATACTCGACCAGTGTCCGGCACTGATCGAGGCGCCGACCGGTACCGGCAAGTCGCTCGCCTACCTCCTGCCTGCTGTCCTCAGCGAGCGGAAAGTCGTCGTAGCCACTGCAAATAAGTCCTTGCAAGACCAGCTCTTCCGCAAAGATATTCCCTTCCTGCGCAATGTCCTGGGCCGTCCCATCGATGCCATCGTGGTTAAGGGGCGGAATAACTTCATCTGCAGCCACAAGTGGGAAAGAGATTCGCTCGAAAGAAGCAGGCTCGCATTCCTGGACAAAGAGGATCAGCAAGTAGCATCTCTGCGGCAATGGCTGGCACACACCGACACCGGGGACATTGACGACCTCGAAATCGTCTTGAAGAGCGATCTGCGGCCCCGTGTAGTCAGTTTTCCCGATGACTGCATAGGCCGCGTCTGCAGCCACTTCGAAGACAACTGCTTTGTAAACCAGATGCGGGAAAAAGCGCGGCAGGCTCAGGTGGTCATCACCAATCATCACCTCCTGCTCAATGCCCTGGAGTTGGGGGAAATGGGGCAGGTGATCCTACCTGAAGCGGCAGTCTACATAATTGACGAGGCGCATCAGCTGGAAGATACTGCCACGTCCGTCTTTGAGGTAGAGACGTCCGATTACGCCCTTATGCAGCTTCTGAGTGGCGCGGTTTTCAAGGACCACGTGGAAGAGGAAGTTCTGTTCGCTTTGCAGTCACAAAACCAGCTGGCTTTCTCTGAAGTTGACAGGCTGTCGAAGAGTAACGTCTTTCGGATTGACACGGACCTGGAGGCGCTGAGCACGTTGGCGGGAAGTCTGACCAGTTTGCAGGACGAAATGCGTAAAGCTAACCCCTACAGTCAGAAGGAGGACGCGGACCAGCCGCCGCTCACTGATGAGGAATCTGAAGAGGAGGCCAGCTATGACCTGGCAGTGAAGGGGCTTGGCTCTCTGGCAGGAAAGATGAAGGCGGTATCAAGCAGTTCACAGGACGACCTTACCGTTCGCTACGCAGAAAGGATAAAGGGGTCCCGTCATCTGAAGCTCCGTCTTCATGCGGCGCCGGTCGATCCGTCGCACAAACTTGCCCGATATCTTTTTGAAGAGGAGGGACATACGGTGGTTTGCACCAGCGCCACCCTGGCAACGAACGGCAGCTTCGACCATTTCAGAAGTAGATGCGGTGTGAAGGGCGTCCCGCTGGAACTCATCTCCGGTTCTGTTTTCAACTACTCCCAACAGGCCCTGTTGTATCAACCGGCGCTTCCCGCCTTCGACTGGAGAAACAAGGACCCCTTTTTACGACGCTGTTTCCGCTGAGACGGTGCGGCTTCTCAACGTGAGCCGGGGGAGGGCTCTGTGTCTTTTCACCAGTTGGACTGGGCTGCAACAGGTCCATGACCGTCTGAAACGGATCGCCTGGCCCCTGCATGCCCAGGGTCAACTCCCCCGCAACCTACTCCTTGACTGGTTTCGCGAGACCCCTCATAGCGTGCTGCTGGCGACGAAATCATTCTGGGAAGGCGTCGATCTGCCCGGCGACGACTTGAGTCTGGTCATTCTGGACAAGCTGCCATTCCCATCGCCTACGGACCCGCTACATGAAGCCAGAACGAAAGCTCTGGAAGAGATTGAGGAGGGAAGCAGCTTCAGAAAGTACATGGTTCCGCTGATGACCCTGACGCTGAAGCAGGGATTCGGACGCTTGATACGGCGGACGGCCGACCGGGGCGTTGTTGCCATATTGGACGACCGACTTTCCAGCAGAAGCTATGGCAGGCAGGCTCGTCGCGATCTGCCTCCCGCGCAGTTCAGCCGCAGCTTTCGAGAGGTGTTTCGGTTTTACCGGGACGCGCTCGCCAGCCAGGCCGACTTTTCTTTGAATGTATTTGGAGAGGCCGATGAGGAAACGGCCGACCTGCGATGGACCTGGCAGCTAACTCGAATGCAGGATGGAATGACGGATGAAGATGCGGGTACATTGAGTGGGGATGACCACATTGAGGCAGAGTTTCACGCGGCAGTGGCAGGACTTGGCAATCTGCGCAAGCGGGTATCCGGCGCCGGCCGAAGTACAGGCAGTTTCGGCGTTGAACTCCGTTGCAGTGAGGAGGCAGGGCGCCGGCTGAGTGTTGGCGCCCTACCTGCTTCACTTAAGGAAAGATGGTTAGAGGAGGGTACAGCCTGGAAATCGATCGATGTGATAGGTCTGCATACCACTGGGTCGGGATAGGAAGCGGAGGCCTGTTAACCCGGCGCCAGTGGTCCAGGTCCTACAGATCGAGCGCCAGTATGCCCCGGGCGTTCTTGCCCGCTTCCATGTCGGCAAAAGCTTCGTTTATCTGCTCCAACTGGTATGTCCGGGTAATCAACTCGTCGAGCATAAGCTTCCCTTCGTCATAGAGGCGAAGGTATTCGGGCATATCGACACGCGGGCGGGAAGTTCCATAGTAGGAGCCAATCAGCCTCTTTTCGGCCCAGATCAACTCCTGTGGAGGAATTGGCACAGTATCATGCTGGCGGGCAAGTCCAATAGCAACCGCTGTGCCGGCAGAGCGGACCATGTCAAAGGCCTGCCTGATCGTAACCGAGCTGCCAATCGCCTCAAAGGCGTAGTCAACCCCTAATCCCCCGGTCAACTCCTTTACCGCCTCGACAGCATCCGTTTCGGACCCGTTTACGGTATCTGTCGCGCCGAACTGGCGTGCGAACTCCAGTTTTCTGTCGACCAGATCCACTGCAATTATGCGCTCTGCGCCTGCGACTCTAGCGCCCTGCACCGCATTCAATCCCACCCCTCCCGTTCCGATCACCGCGACTGTGCTACCAGCCTCTACCTCTGCCGTTCTCAGTACTGCCCCTACGCCCGTCGTCACCCCGCAGCCAACCAGCGCTGCCTTGTCCAGCGGGTACTCAGGGTCGATCTTGATCAGTGCCTGTTCGGGCACGACCGCCAGTTCGGACATCGTAGCAATGCGAGACATCTGAGGGATGTCCTGCCCCTTGGCATTGTGCAGGCGGCAGGTGTCGTCCAGCAGATAGCCCTTGCGGACATCGAACCCCTGACAGAGACAGACACGTCCCATTTCGCACATGACGCACTCTTCGCAATAGGTTACGAACGAAAGTATGACATGGTCTCCCGGCTTGACATAGGTTACGTTGGCGCCCACACGTTCAACGACACCGGCGCCTTCGTGGCCGAGCGCGACAGGCGGAGGATAGTAGATCGTCCCGTTTACCACTGAAAGATCGGAGTGACATACACCGCTGGCTCCCATGCGCAACAGGACTTCGTTGTCTTTGGGATCGTCCAAGGTCAGGGTATCGACGACTACGGGGGCGTCATGCTCATACACTACGGCTGCTCTTGTCTTCATTCCTTACTCCCTCTGAGTTGATGGGGCGGCGACATGTGTTACAGTTACTCTCGTTTTCCCGGCCCGTTCCTGCCGGCAGGGACACAAATCTGCGAAGCGTCCACGGTTCAGTCGCCCGTCAAGTGGACACTCCGAACCTGCAGCATCTATTATGCTGGGATTTTTCGCACCAGCCTGTGTGTGGCGCCATGAGTCGGCAGCCGTACACTTTCAGCCTGATAACCTCTTGGCTGCACCTCTACCTCCCAGTCGTAACCGGACCGGTTAATCAGAAACAGCAAACTGCCGCGATCGCTCTCGACCAGGCGGGCCTCCACCAGAGACCGGTATTCGTCGGGCACGCCTTGAACTGTAACATCCGGTGACAGGGAATCTGGCAGCCACCCCCGTATCAGCCGTCTAAGTCCGCGGTGGAGTGAGGAAAAGTAGGAGCGGCCGAGAGCGAAAGTAGGGATCAGAATTCGGCCTTCCGGGCCGGAGCTGATCAGGGCCGGCTCTCCGCTGTCCCTGTAGGTGGCTATCGGATGACCCATGTAGTCGTCCACCAGCACCTGGTCGTGAAAAGCAAAGCCTCCAAACTTCCCTTCCGCGTCGTTCATGCTCCAGCCGGCGATAAAGTAAATTGGATGGATCCAATGGCGGCAATCCATCCCCAGGTGCTCGCCGACTTTCCGGCACTCGTCCAGATCGGTCATCGGCAGTTCGGCGATGACTCTGCCGCCTTGCTCGACGTAACTCTCAAAGGCTTGGCGTTCGGTTTCGGAGATCCCCAGCGTAAACGGGACCGCCACCAACGCCAGGCTGCAGTCGGCGCTGAATTCATGGGGAATGAATGTGACCTCAAAACCCAGGTCCATGAAGAGTGCATAGAGACCGACAACCGTGTCGCTTAACGGCGCCTCGCGGGCATTGGCCGCCCAGACCATCTCTCGGGTCAGATAGATTCCGACCCGAGCCGGTACAGTCTCGCCGGCTGCAATCAGGTCTTCGTAGCGCCGCAGGTCCGCGATGACTCGCTTGGTCGCCAGCCGTCTTTCCGTATCATATTCGTCGGCATCGACCATATGATTGATCCACGGTTCCGGCCCCGACATCAGCGGGTCCCATCGGTAAAAGTAGTGAGCGTGGCTGGCGTAACTGAAGACTTGGTTTACTTCGGCTTCAATGTTCATCCCCCGCCACAATATGTCTTCCCTGAATGGACCTCCCTGGCACTCGGTCAGCCAGGCCTGCGCGCCTGGCGCCAGCGCTTTGAGCAAGGCGATGCGTGAGCCGGCCTCTGCTCCCGTTCGCGGGCCGGACCCCCAGTAGTGGCTTGATGAAGCGTAGTCGAGTTGTGGGAGTATCCACCAGTCTTGACCGTTCCTCTGGATGTGGTATGGATCCGTATAGTTGAAGCTGGCGCGCACGCCAGGGGCATTCTGTTTTATAATGCGGATGCCGCCTAGCAGGAATTCATTCAGGTTGCGGGCAATGAACTCCCGCCAGTCGCGCCAGAAGCTTCCCGAACCCTTTTCCACCTCCGTCGGAGGCTCAACGTCGTCAAAGTCTCCGAAATCTGTCCCCCAAAGATCATTCACCTGCGAGACCGAGGAGAACCGCGCCGCCAGGTCTTCGCGGTACCTGGCCACGGTATGCGGGTTGTAGCAGGCATGGTCTCCCGTGCCGATACTGGGCTCATTGTGCACATCCCAATCGAATACCGCCCCGTGTGATGCGAAGCGTGTGGCGCAATCCGCCAGAAGCTGGTCTCGCTGTCGGCGGTATTCAGGGTGGTTGATACAGGCTCTTTGCCAGCGAAAATCATGTTCATGCTGCGGATAGGCCGCGCCGGTCCTGTCTACTACTCTGGCATCGGGATACGCCTCGATGAAACTGTTGTGTACGTAGAAAGTAGCGAATCCGAAGAGGACGCCGATCTCTAGTTCCAGGCAGATGTCCAGCAGGAGGCCAACCTCGTCAAGACTGCTGTCAAGGCCAATGCGTATACGGATGGAATCGAAGCCGGTATCCTTGATCATCGTCAGGTCTCGACGCCAGTCATCTTCACCCTGCGGCAGCCACTCGGGGCGCGTCGCCATGCCGCCGAATGGGTATTCGTAATGGGTTCCTATCAGGATACCCTCTTTATGTGCCAATGGAATTCTCCTGAATGGGGAAACGGTGGCTGGTCGGGATTTCAGATAGGCCTGCGCATCTGCTGCGGCCCGCTTACCCCTTGATGCCGGTAAGCGCGATACCCTGAATGAAAGTCCTCTGAGTAAAGAAGAAGAGGATGATCACCGGCACTGTCAGTACGGTCGTGACCGCCATCATCCAGCCCCACTGGACACCGACCGTGCTGACAAAGACCTGGATTCCAAGCGAGAGGGTGTATTTGCTGGGATCGTTCAAGTAGATCAGTGGCCCGATAAAATCATTCCAGCTTCCCAGGAATTGAAAGAGTGCCACTGTAGCCAGGGCCGGCTTTGCCAGCGGAAGTATGACCCGCCATAG
The DNA here is from genome assembly GCA_965208965.1 of Caldilineaceae bacterium. Classification (GTDB taxonomy): domain Bacteria; phylum Chloroflexota; class Anaerolineae; order Caldilineales; family Caldilineaceae; genus Bin5. The sequence goes on along the minus strand of OZ242384.1, from coordinate 4,427,230 downwards.
CACGCCGAACTCTGAGCAGCCGTCAATAATGGCGGCATCGTCCAGGTCTCTGGGCAGACTGAGAAAAAACTGTCGCAGCAGGAAAATGAAAAACGGTACGCCGAATGCATGGGGCACAATCAACGGCAAAAGCGTATTTACCCAACCGAGACTCCGGAACACGATGAAGAGCGGAATCATCGTGACTTGGTAGGGCAGCATCATCGTCGAAAGCATGGCAAAGAACAGAATGTCGCGGCCATGCCAGCGCAGACGGGAGAAACTGTAAGCGACCAGCGAACTGGAAATCACCGTCAGAAACACGGCGGAAACTGCAATTACAAGCGTGTTGCGCAGCTGTTGAAAGAACGGAAAATAACTCAATGATTCCGGATAATTCTGCCATCGAAATGGATCGGGAATCCAGACGGGAGGCAGCGTAAAGATCTGGTCCAGGTCTTTCAATGAGGTGGAAACCAGCCAGAAGAAAGGCAGGAAGAACAGCAGCCCCACCAGGAAGAGACCGACATGACTGGCTGAATGGCTCAACATCTCGCGTTGCGACCTCGATAGGCTGCCAAACCCTGAGGCCCCAACCTGTTGTTGCCGTTTGAGTGTCGTCGTTGTCCTGCCCACGGCTCTATCGCTCCTCGCCTTCGTAGTAGACCAGGCGAGCCGAACTGCGGAAAATGATCAGCGTCGTCCCCATTACTACAAGGAACAGTATCCAGGCCATGGCCGAAGCATACGGCATCTGAAAGAATTCGAAGGCGTTCTGGTAGAGGTAGTAAGCGTAAAACAGAGTGGTGTCCAGCGGGCCGCCCCTGGTCATGATAAAAGCCTGGGCGAATATCTGGAAGCCTGCGATGACGCCGATGATTACATTGAAGAAGATGACCGGAGACAGCATCGGAAGGGTAACGTTTCTGATCCTCTGCAGGGCTCCCGCGCCATCGATCATCGCCGCATCGAATAAATGCTGCGGAATGTCCTGCAACCCGGCCAGAAAAATCACCAGCGTCCCACCTATCGTCCACACGCCCATCAGAATCAACGACGGCTTTGACAGGACGGGATCGGTCAGCCATCCCGGCCCATGGACGTCAATGACGCTAAGCGCGGAGTTTATCAGACCGAATTCCGGGTTGAACACCCACATCCAGAGCACCGAAGTGGCGACAATCGGGACAATCGTTGGAATATAGTAAACGGTCCTGTAGATGGAAACGCCGCGCAGATTCTGATTCAAGAGGAGGCCGAGAATGATGGCCAGGACGATATGAAAAGAGACGCCGAAGACGACCATGTACATCGTATTGTAGAGAGAAACCCAGAAGAGGTCGTCGTTCAGTAATTTGACGTAGTTGCTCAACCCTACCCAGTGCAGAGGCTGCCCGAAAGTCGTAAACACGTTGAGACTGTAGTAAAACGAGTAGGCGACGGGGAAAACTGTAAGGCTCAAAAACCCGAAAATCCAGGGCAGCGCAAAGAGAACGCCTATTCGCACGCGCCGGCGTTCCTGCCGTGTAAGCCCCATTCTCATGACCGCCTCCTCCCGTCTCCCGGCGGGCCGACCTGTCAGCCCGCCGGGACTTCGTGCGATGGGACGTCTATATCAACTTACCTGCTGGCGGAAGTCGTTCAACTCCTGCTGCAGTTTGGCGGTCATATCGTCGAGACCCTGCTGGGGCTCGATCTGGCCGTGAATCACCTCGTCCTGGAGACGCCTGATCTCTGTCTTGTACTGCTCCAGAACAGGAATGCGTGGCCAGGCCCGGCCCCCTTCCGACTCGGTCAGCTCGACATACAACTCGTTGAAGGGCAGCGAATTGAGGAACTCCGGATCGCGGGCGGCTTCGTTCAAAGGAGGAACGTCTCCGACCAGGTTTCCGAACTCGATCTGCTGCTGTTTGCCGGCCATGAAGTGGGCCAGCTGCCATCCGCCATCCGGATTCTTGGCGCCGTTGGGAACGTTGAACATCGCGCCAATCTCTACCAGACTGGTTGGCTCGGTGTAACCGGGGCCATAGGGCGACTTGAACACCGAGTAGTCAAGGTCGGGCGCATAGCGCGGGATCCAGCTTCGCTTCCAACTGCCGTCGATCTGCAGGACGATCTTGTCGACGTACCAGGGATCTTCTGTCAGAGAACTGCGGTTGCCGAAACCGGACACATAGCGGTCGATCTTTTCAATGTCGAATTTGTCCGCGTACGACTTGAACCATTCGAGCGTATAGAGCAATGCCTCTTCGGATCCGGCCGTGATGGTGTCCGTATCCTCGTCGTAGAACTGAGCGCCGTTGGCCCAGCCCCAGTGCCAGAGGCTGCCTGATCGGAGCCAGGGCAGGAAGCCCAACCGGGTGATATTGCCGTCGTCATCATGAGCTGTGAGCGCCTCCGCCATCACGTCCAGGTCGGCGAAACTCTCGGGCGGGCTGTCAGCACTGAATCCGCCCTCTTCCAGCAGTGTGTCGTTGCTGTGCAGGGCGAATACGTTGAGAGTATGGCCTGTGCCCCAGAGGTGGCCTTCCGACCACAGTGCATCCCATGCCGGTTTGGACCACCCCTCGCCGTCGAAGCCGTCACGTTCAGCATAGTCCTCCAACGGGAGCAGCAGTCCCCGAGGACCCCACGTATAGGCCTGAGACCAGAGCGATACCATGTCGGGCGGATTTCCGCCCTGAATCGCGACCTGTGCCTTCTGGGTGACATTGCCCCAGCCGATCGACATGAAAATGGCGTTTTCGCCGGTCTGCTCGTTAAAGCGTTCAACCTGGTTCTGCGCTTGCGCCGCCTCCTGCAGGCCGAACATCGACCAGTAGATGATTGGGAGGTTTTCCTGCGCGGGCGCTGCTTCTTCGGCGGCCGGCATGGCGGCGCCTTCCGGCACTACACATGCGGCCAGGGCCGCGCCGCCTGCGCCTACGGCCATGGCATGCAGGAAGCCGCGGCGGCTCATCTGCCTGCGAGTCTTTCGCGTGTCGGACATGTTTCCCCCTGTTGAATTGGTTTGAGCCGTTTCGATTTACCGTTCACAAACTTTTGCGAAGTAAGAGTAAACGGCTCAATCTGCGCAGTTCAATCCCGTTCCTGCGCACTATTGCCACTGCTGGTTGTGTCTCTTGGGCGCCTCCTTTCCCTGGCGCATGGTATTCGTTCTGGATGCAGGCTTGGCCTGAGGAACGCCTTGCAAAAGGGAAGGCATCCTTCAGGCCCCAGCGCCAGGTCTCAAGCCTGAAAGGACCGGCAGATTGTAACCGTTACCACTCCCAATGAGATACCTCGTTGTCCAGGTCGATTACGAAGATGTATGGTTTCATCGAGCCGTCATGGCGGTCAGGATAGTATGTATGTACGTGGACCACCTGCTCGTCCGGCAAATAACTGATGATGACAGGAGCGCCTGAGTGCGCGTTTGTACCGCTGTACAAGACCACCTTTCCCGACCCCGGTAGATGCTTCTCGGCCAGTTTCTGTACTGGCGGAAGTACTGGCCCTGTCTTGACACCGTCGTCACCTATGAAGTGGTAGTTGAAGGCGCCGTCTCCACCGATCGTGACATTTACGGGCGTGGCCTCATGTCTGTTGAGACATGTTGAACAATCAAATCGACCAAAGACCGTGATGTAGACAGACGCTTGGACAGTTACCCCGCTGCGATCGGTAACGGAATAGGTAAAGCTGTCTTTGCCAACGAAATTCAAGTTGGGTTGGTAGGTGAAGGAGAGAAATTTTCTTACAGCACTGCTGGAAAAAGTCCTGAAGCTACCGTTCTCAGGGTTTGAAAAGTCAAAGCGGTGAAAATCAGGTACTGTGTCGTTGCCCAACACCTCAATTTCTGCGCTGCCGTTACTGGGTACGCTGATGTAATCGTCAACTAGGATATTTGGAGTTGGAGGTGAAACGGATTGGGCGAAAGTTGGCGTTGCTTTAAGAGCCAGAGCGGATAGGGCCAGCAAGAGCGCCAGTACGGCGGTACGGGCCAGGCTTGAACTGGGAGGGTTCAACCTTTGCAGTCGGTGGGTTGCACTGTCTCGGAAGGAGTAAGGCATAGAGGAATCTTTCGTGAATGGCTGACGCTCAATGTATCAGGTTTGATTGGGCGTCAATTGTGTCTTAAAGTGCTGTCATTGCGAGTTTGACCTGACCGCTGCGCTGACAGTCTACCGATCATGACGCAGAGGGTACGCGATATGTTCCGAAGTAGGGAAAACCACGAAACCGCGGAAAGCATACATCTTTACAGTTCTTGTCTCCCACAAAAGTACCTGGCTTCTGCAATTCAGTTCAAAGCGCGAATCTTATTTCAGAGTGCACGTCGGGACTAACGCAATACCGGGATTAAGTCATGAAACTTGCCGGAATTGCCCGGACAACGAGAGGGAATCGAAGCGGGTTGAAACTTGGTTCATTGCAGTGTGTTTGAAGTGCGCGCCGTTCTCAAGGAGGATTGTGGGCATTCTAGCCCAACGCCTAATGCTAGTCAAGGAAGTTTAGCGATCTTCAACCCAGGCGAAATGAGGCGAACGAAGACGCAACGCTTCGACCTCTTAGTTGTCGTTGCTTCATTGCGATCTATTTGAAATGGACCAATTGCAAACAGACCAGGAGCGGGAATGAACTGTTCCAAGCTGTCCTGGAGACTTCGTAATAGTTTTTTATGAATTTATTCATAAATATGTTTGACATTGGACGCGAATTCTGGTAAGATTGGTGCAGTCTTGACGACTTTCGATTCGGAGCAGATCTGTGCAGACTGTACGCAGCCGCATTCTGGAGATTCTGAAACAAAACGGACAGGCATCCGTCGGCGCACTGGCTGACCGCCTGGAGATGGCTCCGATTTCGGTGAGATACCACCTGGATATTCTTCTTGCCGACAACCTGATCGCGGTGTCCAAAGCAAAAGGGCGTCGGTCTGTCGGCCGTCCGCAGCAACTGTATTCTCTGACTGAGGATGCGGACGCCTACTTTCCGGACAACTTCGCTCTGCTGACGGCCGGCGTCGTCAGTCAGATGAAGCAGATTCTGCCTGCCGACAAAATTGACGGCTGTTTTCGCAAGCTGGCACAGGAGATGGCGCAGCCGCTCACCGAGGATTGTCCAGGAGATGAGCCCCTTGATGACCGTATGCAAAGGGTTGTTTCCTTTCTCAACGAAAGAGGGTATCTGGCCCACTGGAATGCGTCCGAGGCCACCCTGCATACGCATAACTGCCCTTACACCGGCGTCGCCGCTGAACACAGGGAGTTGTGTTGCATGGACTTGGCGCTGGTGGAAACGCTTAGCGGACAGAATTGTGACCAGGTGCAAGCCATCGCCGATGGCGGACGCTGCTGCAGTTTTCGTGTTCAAGCTACTGAGGAAGAGCGTTCGACCAAGCCTGCTATGGTCGACCTGACCTTCTGACGGAAACGTAGATTAAATTAGAGATTCCGTGCAAATGCCGACGACAATGCGAAATCCGGACCTGCAGGAGTTGTCGCTGACCGAGGCGTCAGTGGCCGGGCAGAACGGGCAAAAGCATCGAACCAAATATGGCAGCGTGACACTGTTTCCCCCGCCCGGCGCCGAAGCTCTGGAGGCGATGACTGAGCCGACGCACGACAGCTATGGCCGCCGCGTTCGCTACCTGCGCATAAGCTTGACCGACGCATGCAATTTGCGTTGCGTCTATTGCATGCCTGAACACATGCAGTTCCGACCGCGTCATGAGCTGATGTCGGATGAGGAGATCATCTTCCTGGTCAACGTAGCTGCCAGCTTGGGCGTGGACAAGATACGGCTGACCGGCGGCGAGCCTACCATTCGACCGGGCGTGGTGGAGCTGGTGCGTCAGATTGCCTCGATTTCGGGAATCCGGGATGTCGCAATGACGACCAACGCCCTCCTCCTCAACGAGTTGGCGCAGCCGCTGGCCGAGGCAGGGCTGGACAGGGTAAACATTAGCATCGATACCATCGATCCTGAGCGGTTTCGCCGCATCACGCGCTGGGGCGACATTGAAGACGTATGGCGCGGAATCGAGGCCGCCGAGCGGGCTGGACTTAGTCCTGTCAAGTTGAACTGTGTTGTGACTCGCGGCTTTAACGAGGAGGACGTCATTGATTTGGCCGGCCTGACAATCGATGAAGAGTGGGAAGTCCGCTTCATTGAAATGATGCCGTTTGGAGAGGTCAGCGACTTCCAATTGAGCCATGTCGTCTCCTTTCGCGAGATCCGCGAAAAAGTGGAGTCAGTCTTCGGCGCGCTGGAGGAGGCAAGCTACGATTTTGTCGACCCCAGTCGTCCGTTTCGTATTCCTGGTGCTAAGGGTACGCTGGGCTTTATCAGCAGCGTAACCGAACCATTTTGCCAGGGCTGCGGCCGCGTCCGCCTGACCGCAGACGGCAAACTGCGGCTGTGTCTGCTCCGTGACGACGAGGTTGACCTGCTGTCGCCTTTGCGCGCCGGCGCAGATTTCGATAAGATTCGGGCTCTGATGAAGGAGGGAGCCTTCCATAAGCCGTGGGGCCATGGGCTGGCTACAGGCGTCTTTGCCGAAGACCGGTCCATGAATCAGATCGGCGGCTGATTAGCAGAACGCAGGCGTCTGATTGCACCTTTCGAATTTGCAGCGGGATTGCGTTATAATTCATAGCGAAATCCAACGCTGAAGTAACGGCGAAATGGTCGATATTCGTTTCAAGAAAGCAAGTCGGATTCATCATAACACGCAAGGAGATCCTGATGGACATTACTTTGACCGACACGGAGACGAAGGAAATCACACTTACGGAGATGGCTGCCGAGAAACTGGGCGGCATCCTCGATCAGAAGGGGCTGCGTGAGTCCCACGCTTTGCGAGTCTTTGTCAAGGGCGGCGGCTGTGGAGGGATGCAGTACGGCATGACCTTCGACGACGATATCCAGGAGGCCGACCAGATCTTCGAGCAGTTTGGATTGCGAGTCGTGGTCGATCCAACCAGCTTCTTCTATGTTGGCGGCTCCAGCATCGACTACATCGACAATCTGATGGGCGGCGGATTCCACATCGAGAATCCCAACGCTGTCAGTTCGTGTGGCTGCGGGAGCAGCTTCCGCACCAACGGCGCCCCGGCTGGGGCAGCCGCCGGAGCCGGCTGCGGCAGTGGTGGCTGCGGCCATTAATCGCTCGCCGGTCTGTTCTGGTCGGCAGAGCCTAGAGTAATGTCCTGCAACTTGCAGGTTGTCCGGATTCCAAGAACCCGGACAGCCTGCGAGACTTTCTTTTGTCCTGATCGCGTTGGAGTGTCATGCAGGCCCGCTACTACACGTTGGATGAGGCGAAAGCCGCGCTCCCTACTGTCAAAGCGTTGATGTCACAGGTGCAAGAGGCGCGCAGTGAGATCATCCGCCTTCGTCCCGAAATCTGGCCTGTACTCCAAAAGGCAGCCCAGAACGGGGGCAACGCTGCCGCCGGATCAGTCTACTCCCAATTTGACAAACTGGAGACAAGCGTCAAAGGAATCCTCAAAATGGGGATTCTGGTAAAAGATATCGACATGGGGCTGATAGATTTCTTGTCGATTCGAGACGGGCGCGAAGTCTACCTATGTTGGAAGCACGGTGAAGAGGATCTCGCTTACTGGCACGACGTCGATGCCGGTTATGGAGGGCGGCAGCCAATCGATCCCGCCGACTTTTAGTCTGATGCAGGTCTTTCTCCGCCTTTCGCAGACTCTTTCCTTTGCAAATTGCTAACCACCCGCTACAAGAGAACGTGAGCAAAGACGATGCCCAATCCGTATGGCGCTCCGGAAGTCAGCGTGCACGACGTCACTGCCAAACAGAAGGAAGGCACGAAATTCCTTCTGGTCGACGTTCGTGAGCTCAAGGAACTGGAACTGGCAACTCTTCCAGAGGGAGAGTTCATCAGCATGCCGCTGAGTGACCTGCGCGAACGCCGGCTCGATGCGCTTCCCGATAAACTGCGCCAGAACAAGGATGCCGATGTGGTCCTGTTCTGTCATAAGGGGCTGCGCAGCGCGCAAGTGACAGTCTTCCTTCGCCAGCAGGGTTGGTCCAATGCCGTCAGTATGGACGGAGGCATCGATGCCTGGGCCGAAGAGATCGACGACTCGGTCGGCAGGTATACCAGCACCTGACGTGAGCTGACGTCTCTTTTCTCACGGGGAAAGGGGGCGGTTGAAGGTCCAATACCGTATGCCGGAAGCCTCCCTTGCACAGGTCGACGCGAAGAAGACGTTTGGGACTGGGAGTCAGCAGACAAAGAACCGGCTGAAACCTGCGGTCTTGGAGGTTGGAGGATAATCTGTTGAAGCTGAGCTGGCCGGTTGGCAAGCAGCGAGAAAGCGAAATAGTTTGGATCGATCTGGGCGACTTGGGCGACCTGGTCTATCCGCAGGGTCCCCACGAACAGTGGCAGGACCACGGCCTCGGGCTGCTGCGCACAATAATGCATCAGAACGGACTGAAGACCGACATCGTTTCTACGCGGGCCGTCACCTCCTGGGATCAGCTCGCTCCGAAATTGCGCGGCTACAAGATGGCCCTGATGAACGTGCGCAGTTATACATTTCCCGTGGCCCTGAAGGCCGCCCAGATCTTTAAGGAGATCAATCCGGATGGCCTGGTGCTGGCCGGCGGTATGCATGCGACAGTCGCGCCTGATGAGATGGCCGAGGTTGACGCCTTTGATAAGATCTGCCAGGGAGCCGGCGAAGAGGTTATCCTCGACCTGGTGCGGGACCCCGATAGTTTCTCGAGAGTGTTCCTGGGCCAGGGTTCGAAGTCCATGGCCGAATGGCCAGAGATTGACAGGGAGTTGTGGCCTAAACCGGCCAACTGGATAGAAGCGCTTTCGAATGGACGGCCCAGACGAGCCGTGCGCGCTCTGAATCTCGAACGTAACTTTAACTGGCCGATGGAGCCGGAATGTGGCTGGGGACCTCCGCCGGTTGCTACCATCATCACAAGCAGGGTCTGCCCCTGGCAATGCGTGTTCTGCAACGAGGCTTCATATATTCCCAACATGGGTCGTCGTCCCGTTCCAATGATAATCGACGAACTCAACGCGCTCGACGAGAAATACGGTGTCGGTTCCGTCGTGATACACGATTCCATGTTTTTCCAGAACCCCAAGTGGCTGCAGGAGTGGATCGAAGAGTACCCCCGGCGCGCAAACAAGGTTTGGCCTTACTGGGCGGCCGGCCGCGCCGACACGGTTCGTCAGTGGCCGGAACTGTTCACCGCGCTGGTTCGGGAGACCAACTGGAATCTGATCTCAATCGGCTTTGAGTCAGGTAGCGACCGTATTCTGAAGCTGCTCAACAAGGAATGCACCGAGGAAGACAACAATTTCGCCATCGATCTGGTAAACCGCCTCGGCGACGAGATGGTGGCAGAGGGGAAGGAGCCGCCTGTCTTCTGGTCGAACATCATGTTGGGCATTCCAGGCGAAACGGACGAGGATGCCTTCAAAACGATGCGCATGCTCAAAAGAATGAAGCGGGTCTTCCCTTCCATCTCATACTACGCGCCTTATCCCGGCTCGGCACTCGGCTTTCAGCTAATCGCCGAGGGAAAGAGCCTGATGAGCAAGGACAACTATCATCGTTTCCCGGATGATGAGAAGGTGAAAGGCGTCAACTACGGCTTCTACCGGGAGCTGCTTGCCGGCAAGTTTGACGCGGAGGTGAATCGCGGGTTGACCGAAGAGCAGAAGCAGCGCGGGTATGACGGCATGTACCAGCAGGCGCTGGTTAAGGCCTGACCGATGAGTAGCTTCTCCAATCCTCACTACATGTACTTGTTTGACATGAAGAATGGCAAGAAGAAGCTTGCTTACGGCCAGAGCCCTGAAGACGCCCTCGACATTTTGCGTCTGCGCCTGTCAGACGAGGAAATGGCCCAGATCAGGGGCGACCAGTACGTAAAGATCAGCCAGCGCAAACTGCAAGAGCACGTCCACGAATTGGGATGATTTCCGGCGCCGCGGCCGCAAGGGTGGGAAAGAGCCTGCAAGCCCTGTTCTGCCGTGTCATTCCTAAGCCTCGGCAGAACGTCCCTTCCCCATCGCAGGTACGCCTCCTACTGGCGTTGCTGAATGGTGGCACGCTCAAGTCCCACCGCTACCTTGACGGCAGGAAAGAGTACCTCCTGCATCCTCTAGGTAGTGAACCGACTCAAGTCCCATTTCAAGACGTACGCAGGTTGGAGGAACTGGACCTGCTCCTCAGCAACCACAAGTTCCCCTCAACAACGCTGCTCCTGTCGCGGCGCGGGCGACTTGCTGCGGTAGAGGAGAAGAAGGCAGCTGGAGCCCCTCCCTCCCCCGGCGTTTCCGGCTCGAACCATCCTACTTGAGCAAGGAACTGTCGGCGCTCAAATGGAATGGCCTCCTCCTGCTTGAACCCTTTGCCCTGCTTCACTCTCCAGGCAATGAAATGCCGAGGTCTTCTGGCTTTTCGGCATCATAGGGATTCTCGAAGTTCACTTCGGGGAAGGATATGTCAGCTGTTTCAACAGGCTGTTCCGGATCCATGGTAGACAACTCACGATGAATCTGCTCGGCCTTCGTTCGAAACGCGCCTACATTGATCCCTTGGCATACTTCAGCCAGACCGCGCAGTTTCGGCAATCCGCGGCGGAACAACTTTAGGGCGCCGCGCCGGTTACCCCTCTCTAGCTGCAGAAAGGCGACGCCGACCTGCAGGATACCTTGGTACAGGTCCCTTACCTGGCGCGTCTCTTCATTCCAGGCCAGTTCCAGGTATTCGTGCTGATCGAAATAGCGGCCCTGGTTAAAGGCAAGCAGCCCGGCAACCGCGGCGCGACTGGGGGAATCATCACAGCCTTCCAGTTCGCGAACGGGAGGCACAATGTGTCGGCCGACAACCTCCACAAGCTGCTCCATCATACGGCTGCGCGCCCAGGCATGATCGGCGCCCGCTTCCCGCGCCCGCCGCAGCGTCTCCACGTCGACGTGGCTCCCGAACGCATAGACTGGAGTCTGACGCGTATGAGGCTTCACTTTGCACTGTCGGACAGCGGATTCCCAATCTCCGGGCGTCTTCAAATCGAGCAGAGTCAGCACGGGGAAAAACTGCTCAACTGTAGCCACGAACTGGTCCGCGTTGACGATCGTGACCGGCTCGCCGCCCGCTGATCGCACAACGTCCTCCAGCCTGACCGAAAAAAAGAGGTCCGGCTCAAGAATCACAACGGCCGGTCGATACTGTTCACTAGCGCCCATCTGGCTCTCCATTTCACGATGCTGCGCCATGACTCGTCCATCCCAGTAGCGGCGTCAGGCGCCGTCGAATCTCTTATGCTGCCGTCGTCAGATCTCTCTGCCCCATATCCGAAACATGTTAACACAATTACTGTGCCCAAAATGAAAGTCGGCGTCCCCTTCTCTATTCCCCGAACCTGTGCTTTCTCTGGTATACTGATGCCCATCTTGGCGGTACCGAAAGGAAGGCAATGGAAAATCAGAACTGCGCGGCTGAAGAGTCAACCGAACTCTCCTACGAAGAAAGCTACGCACAGCTTCAGGCAATCCTGGAGCGGCTCGAAGCAGCCGATCTACCGCTCGCCGATTCCCTGGACCTGTACGAGGCAGGAGTGAAACTCGCCGAGCGCTGCGGAATACTGCTCGAAGAGGCCGAACTACGAGTCAGAAAGTGGGAGCCGGACGGAACTGTTTCTGAACTGAACGGCGACGCAGACCGGTAGATCAATGCAGCTACTCGGCAACAGCTCCATCATCTGGCTTCCTTTGAGCGCCGGCCTGCTCGTCCAGCTCTACAAGTTTCTCTTCGAATGGATCCTGAAGCGAGACTTTGACTTGCGCGTGCTGGCACGCGCCGGGGGTATGCCTAGCAGCCACGCAGCCATGGTCTGCAGCCTGGTTTCGGCTGTCGGCTATCGCTCTGGGCCCCGCAGCGACATCTTTGCGCTAGCTGCTATCTTCGCCTTGGTCGTCATGTATGACGCCACCGGAGTGCGTCAGGCCGCTGGTAAGCAGGCAAAAGTCCTGAATCAGATCCTGCGCGAGCTTTTCACAGGTCAGCCTGTCAGTGAAGAGGAGTTGAAGGAACTGATCGGCCATTCACCGACCGAGGTGTACGTCGGCGCGCTCATTGGCATCCTCTACACCGTACTGTGGTTTCACTTCGCCTCCTGACTGCCTGATGTCAAGCCTATCGCTTGACTCTCACATTTGCGGCGCTGACTTCCCAAGCTCGGCGAGTAACTTACGGTAGGCGACTTGGCTCTTTCGAAAACTTGCCAGGCGGAAGAACTCGTCCGGCGCGTGAAAGTTCTCGTCTTCGATGCCAAAGCCGAAGCTTATCGTATCAGCTCCCAGTTGCTCACGAAAGACTCCCGTAATTGGGATGCTCCCTCCGCTGCGAGTCTGGTACGGCTCGCACCCGTACATCTCCTTCAATACAGTCGCCGCGGCCCTGTTGCCCCAATGACTGGCCGAAATACTATACGGCTGTCCCAGAATTGACAGTGGAGTCACCTCTACTTTCACTCCGGGAGGAGCATGTTGCGTTACATGCTCCTCCAAGAGAGCGATGATGCGGGCTGGGTCCTGGTCGGCCACCAGACGGCAGGTTACTTTGGCGTGCGCCGAGTTGGGAAGGACTGTCTTGATTCCCTCCTCCTGGAATCCGCCCCAGATGCCGTTCATCTCCAGTGTAGGGCGCACCCAACCGCGCTCACGGTTCGTATAGCCTGGCTCGCCGAACTCCTCCCCCAGGCCCAGTTCTTTCAGGTATTGGTCACCATCGAAAGGAACGAGGGCGACCGCGGCGCGCTCATCCGACGTTAGCTCCACGACATCGTCATAGAATCCCTCGACAGCTATTGTGCCGTCGGCGCGTCGCAACGAGCCCAGGATCTGGGTCAAAGCGTGAATCGGATTCTGTATGCGGCCGCCGTGAAGACCGGAATGGAGGTCAGATGAAGCGCCATGGACATCGATCTGCACACCGCAGATGCCCCGCAGAGACATTAGCAGGATCGGCTCAGTCTCGCTGAACTGCCCACCGTCAGCGCTAACCGCGAGATCACAGGCGAAACGCTCGGTGTGCTGAGGCATGAAATCGGGAATATGCGGACTGCCGATCTCCTCCTGGCCTTCGAAACAGAATTTCAGATTGACGGGCGCTCCCCCTTCCCCTTTCAAGAGCGCCTCGACGGCAAGTATCGGCGCCAGCATATTGCCTTTGTCGTCAGATGCACCGCGTGCATAGACCCTGTCTCCCACTACTGTCGGCTCGAAAGGTGGGTTCGTCCACAGTTCAACCGGGTCAACGGGTTGCACGTCGAAGTGGCCGTATATCATGATGGTCGGTCTGTCGGGGGCATGCAGCCAGTCCCCGTATACGACCGGATGGCCGTCCGTCGGCAAGACCGCCACGTTTTCTACACCCGCTGCCGTCAATCGCTGTGCGACCCACTCGCCGGCGCGCGCTACGTCTTCGGCTCGCTCCGGAAGGGCCGAGATGCTTGGAATACGCAGGAATTCAAACAGTTCCGCAAGAAATCGGTCCTGATGTATCTCAAGGTAGCTTTGGTAAGAGGCCATTCTCACTGCTCCTAGAATTGGGAGATTTTCTGACTGTTCGGCGCATTCTACTTTAGTGCCAAGCCGCCGGTCAAGAGCCGTGCTCGCTCGGGTGCAGTTCATAATTGGGGTGAGCTCTCGCAAACATATGCCAGCGACCGGATCATGGCCGGTCCCTAATCGACCATGAGGCGGCAGCAGCGCCGCCTCCGCCTTCCCCCTCAAGGTTCCTCTGGGGGCAGTCCTCGTGCCTGCCCTTTCCCGGCCATACCCTCCTCTCCGCCTTCCCCTCAATCTACGGTAGGGGCAGGCCTTGTGCCTGCCCTACCAGCCCAGCCCCGCGGCCGTCACTGATTCTCCGACAGACTGTTCCCACCCCAAATCTGGCCTGCACGCGCTCGCTCGGCTCGTCATCGCGAGCGTACTTCCCAGCCTTGGGCCATCCGTGGCGCCAGTCGTCCTTAAGCGGACTGGCGCAGCGCATTCCCAAAGCAACTGCCTCGGGCAGATACAATGTCGTCCCTCCTAGTCACCTACCTGAATGGCGCAAATGCACCTCCACTTTGTTCTTGAAGGTGTCTGGGGTAGAATTCTTCACGAAATCAGGTAATCTCCGCGTTCGCTTCAAAAGGTCTCCCAATGCCAGATCCCCTGGACTGCAAGTCACTCGGCGAAGTTCGATCAGAAATTGACCGGTTGGACAAATTGCTTGTCGCCACAATCAGTCAACGGCAAGAGTATGTATACGCAGCAGCTGGTTTCAAGCGCAACCAGGAGCAAGTACACGCTCGCGAACGCCAGCGCAGTATGCTGGCGGCCCGTCGCCAGTGGGCTGAGGCCGAAGGCGTTGACCCGGACTTGATAGAATCTCTCTTTCGTAAACTGGTCGATCACTTCGTCAGGGTAGAACTGTCCTCTTTATCAGAGGAGAACAGTGCGGAGCTGAGGGACACCTCTCCTCAGACTTCGACCTAGGCGGTTGCCGGTGAGCGCTCAAAACGAGCTGACGCCTGACAGTCGCCGCATTTCCCGCATCGACTCGGAATCTGATGACTGGCGTTCCCAGCTGCGCGTGGCGCTGGTACACGACTGGCTCAACCAGAAGGGAGGGGCGGAAAACGTGCTGGAAGAGCTCGTCGATCTCTTCCCGGGGGCGCCAGTCTACACGAGTATGTACGGTCCGGACAAGCTGCCCGATTCGTACAGGAAATGGACCATCCGCACAACTTTCATGCAGCGTCTGCCAGGCGTGACCGACCACCATCAAGCCTATCTCCCTCTCTATCCCGCCGCGTTTCAGAGAACTGATTTGAGCGGGTTTGACCTGATACTCAGCAACAAGAGCGGCTTTTGCCATGCGGTGCGGGCCCGCAAAGGCCGGCGGAAGGCCTTGCACGTCTGTTACTGCCTGACGCCAACCCGGTTTCTCTGGCTGTACGACCAGTACCGTCATCGGGAGCAGATCGGGGGACTGCTGGACCTTGGGCTGAGACCAGTTCTTGCGCTGCTGCGGCGTTGGGACTATGCCGCTGCCCAGAAGGTCGACTTTTTCATTGCGATTAGCAGTACAGTGCAGGAGCGCATCCGCACAATCTATGGGCGTGACAGCGTCGTCGTTCATCCTCCGGTCGATACCCAACGTTTTACGCCGGACGCATCGGTTCCAGTAGGGGGCTACTTTCTGATCGTCAGCCGCTTGATCCCTTATAAACGTATCGATCTGGCTGTAAGGGCATTTAAGGACCTGCCGCACGAACGTCTGATCGTGGTCGGTAGTGGTCGAGCCAGAGAGTCACTCGAGGAACTTGCAGGGCCGAATGTCTCCTTCCTCGGTTGGCAGCCCGGTGAAAGGCAGTTGGAGCTGATGCGTGGCTGCAAGGCCTTCCTCTTTCCTGGCCTGGAGGACTTTGGCATTGCGCCGGTCGAAGCGATGAGTGCTGGCCGCCCGGTAATCGCATTTCAGGGCGGGGGCGCCCTAGATACCGTCATACCCGGGAAGACCGGTGAGTTTTTCACTGAGCAAGAACCGGAACTGCTGCGAGAGGCTGTCGAACGCTTTGATGTGCATAGCTACAGCCCTGCCGATTGCCGCACGCAAGCGGAACGATTTAGCCGGGAGGCGTTTCGCCATCGCCTGCTGGCCTGCCTGGAAGATTTCGTTTCCCGGTGACAGCCGGAAACGACATCCACTCTGAACGGCAATGAAGGATCTCATGGTCGCCGCAATGAGAGGGTCATCACGTCGGGAATCTGTCTTGAAAAATCTGAACGTAGCCAAAGTCCGTCAAATCTATTCATCCGGCGACGCCGCCCACGACTTTGACCATGTGTTGCGGGTGACGACGCTGGGTATACGAATAGCGCGGGCCGAGGGCGCGGACGAGGAGATAGTACGCGCAGCGGCTCTGCTCCACGATCTGCCCATTTCAGGAAGCGGGCGCACGAACCATCACATCTCCGCAGCCGACTTCGCTGCCGATTACCTGCGCGCGGCCGGCATGGATTCACCTCGCATTGAGAAAGTAGTCCACTGCATTCAGACCCACCGCTACCGTGATCAATCCGTGCAACCGCAGACACTGGAAGCGAAGTGTCTCTATGATGCCGACAAGCTGGACAGTATCGGGGCCATCGGTGTTGCCAGAGCCTTCGCACACGCCGGCAGCCACAGCAGCCGGCTCTGGAACCAGCCTGTAGCTGAGGCGCCGCCGGATTACGCCCAACCGGACGGCTCCGAATTCACACCTGTCCACGAGTACGTTTACAAACTTCGCCGCATTCTGGCAACGCTTTATACGCCCTCAGCTCGCGAGATCGGAGAGCAGCGGCACAGATTCATGTCCCGCTATTTCGAGCAGCTGGACGCCGAAATGACAGGCCAACTTTGACTTCGCATAGCCAATCAAACTGTCGAAATCACTACTCCGCAAACGAAGGACACGCGCAGAGAGAAGACTGGTTAATATCGCTGGCTCTGAAACTCTGAGCTTTCGTATCTGCCTTGTCAGCAGCGGCAGATCCTCCTGTCAAATCCGTGCAATCGTTGACCTGCCTAGCATGCCTCTTCATTGACTGCAAAAGAGGGGGCGTCCCCTCTAGACGCCAACCTCAAAGCACCTGAATGGCCGGGCCTTTCACTTGCCCTCCCGGCCCCAGCCCCGCCGCCCCTGACCCCTGCTGTTTTCGAACACGGGAGACGGCTTGGTAATTACGAATTCTCTGCAAATGTGTTAGGCTATCGGAGTTTGCAGAACCATCTACAAACTGCGAAGGTGAGCAATGGCTCAAGCACAAGACGCCCCAGCTTCTTCCCAACAACCTTTTGATGAGGTGGCCCGCCTGCCGCTGCCCGGCGACAACGTCGCAATTGCCACGCGTACTCTCGCGGCTGGCACGCAGATCGCTTTCGACGGAAGAGTCGTGACCCTGGACTATACCGTGATGGAGGGACACCGCTTCGCCGTCGCGTCGATCCCCCAGGGCGATCCCCTGCTATCGTGGGAACTGCCCTTTGGTTTGGCAACGCGGGCGATAGCGCCAGGCGAATACATACGCAACGCAGAGATGCTCGACGCCCTTGGCGTACGCGCCCTCGATTTCGAGCTGCCCGGTGAGCCGAACTTTGCAGATCACGTCCAGTCATACAATCTCGATGAGGGCGGTTTCCAGCCTGGCCGGCAGGTTGCCCGCTATACCGAAGACCGCCACTTTGAAGGGTATGCCCGCCCCGGGGGCAGGGGCGTGGGAACCCGCAACATGATCATTCTGCTCGGAACTTCCTCGCGCACTGGCGGTTTCGTCAAACAGCTGGAATCTAGGTTCGCAGGTGTCGCCGATCGATTCAGCAACATTGACGGCATCGTCGCCGTTGCCCACACCGAAGGCGGCCACGACAACCCCAATAACACTGAGC
This sequence comes from Caldilineaceae bacterium, assembly GCA_965208965.1. Taxonomy (GTDB): domain Bacteria; phylum Chloroflexota; class Anaerolineae; order Caldilineales; family Caldilineaceae; genus Bin5. The sequence continues at coordinate 4,409,777 of OZ242384.1, read as the reverse complement.
CTGTTCTGCGTACGCTGGCCGGGTTTATCACCCACGCCAATGTTGGCGCCGTACTCTGCGTAGATTACGGCGTCGAACCGGTGAATAACGCGTTGCTGCGTGAGTTCCTTACCGATAACGACTACCCGCTGGATGCCGTTCCTCATGCCTTCATGACCCTCAAGAGTGGATTTCAGGCAGGGCTGGATCAGGCCGAAGCGATCGTGCAGGGCTGGCTTGATGAAGTAAGCGCGATGCCGCGCACTGCTCAGCCTCTTTCCGAACTGAAACTGGCCCTGCAGTGCGGCGGCTCGGACGCCTTCTCCGGCATTTCAGGAAATCCTCTCGCTTCCTGGGTGGCCCGCGAACTGGTTCGGTACGGTGGCGCGGCAAACCTGGCCGAAACCGACGAGCTGATCGGCGCCGAACCCTACATCATGCTCAATGTGCGCGACAAGGGAACCGCCGCCGAGTTTCTTGATACGATAGAGCGCTTCCAGGAAAGGGTTGCCTGGCACGGGCACTCGGCGGCTGGCAATCCGTCCGGTGGCAACAAATATCGCGGGTTGTACAACATCGTCCTGAAGTCAATCGGTGCGGCCATGAAGCGGCATCCAGACGTGCGACTCGACCATGTCATTTCATATAGCGGGCCTATGAAAGAGCCCGGCTACTACTTTATGGACAGCCCGGGCAATGATCTGGAGAGCATCGCCGGACAGGTAGCATCCGGTTGCAACATGATCTACTTCGTCACCGGCAACGGCTCAATAACCAACTTCCCGTTTGTGCCGACCATCAAGATCGTGACAACAACGCAACGCTATGAGCTGCTGAGCCGGGACATGGACGTAAATGCGGGACGGTACCTGGACGGTACGCCCATGGACAATCTCGGGGCCGACACGCTCGACCTGACAGTACGCGCCGCATCCGGCGAGCGAACTGTTGGAGAAAGAGCGGGCCACGCCCAGGTGCAACTGTGGAGGGACTGGCGGCAGACCGGACCGGGCCGCGTGGAAGAGATCAGCGCCCGCCCAATGCCTCCGGGGCGCGCGGTTCCTATTCGCCGCGCCTCCGCCGCGCCTTCTCTCGACTTTTCCTATCCTGCCTTTGAGACGCCTGATGGTCCGGCTGCCGACCGCATCGGGCTGATCCTTCCAACCAGTCTCTGCTCCGGCCAGATTGGGCAGATTGCCGCCGCCCGGCTCAACCGAAGATTGGCCGACGGCAAAGAGTCGGCCTCTTCGCTCAAGCGGTTTGTGGCGCTCGCACACACCGAAGGGTGCGGATTCTCCGGCGGGCATACGGGGGATCTCTACGGGCGCACCGTGCTGGGCTATTTGCGTCACCCTCAGGCTGCGGAGACGCTCCTTCTTGAGCACGGCTGCGAAAAGACACACAACGACTACTTTCGTCACGAGCTGGAAGAAAACGGAATGGACCTGGATCGCTTCGGCTGGGCCAGCATCCAGCTGGATGGCGGGATTGACGCGGTCCTTGAAAAAGTCGATGCCTGGTTCGAACAGCGGCTGGCCGCGGCCGGCCCGCCAGATCAGACGGTGGCCAACGTTTCCGCCGTTCGCATCGGGCTCCTCAGCGCCGGGACGCCGCCGCCAACAGTTTCCTCTCAATTCGGTCGTCTGGCGGCTGCCATCGCGACTGGCGGCGGCACTGTCGTCCTGCCGGAAAACACGTCGCTTCTTTCGGATAATGCCTTCCTTGATCAGTGTGTCGGCGCCGGCCCGCACCTGCCCACGCTGGCCTACGGTCAGTCACTGGCCGACGCTGACGAACAGAACGGTCTCCATGTCATGGAGACACCCACCGAACATTGGGCCGAAACGCTGACGGGCCTCGGCGGCGTGGGGGTGGAGGCGATTCTGGCTTACGTGGGCAGCCACCCGATTGAAGGTCATCCGCTGGTTCCAGTCCTCCAGGTAACCACGGGCGCTTGCACGGCCGGGCAGTATGCCGACGATATGGACGCACTGCTGGAAGGCGACCCCGATTCCTGGCCCCAGAGTTTAGCCGGCCTCTTGACGCGGACCCTTGCAGGAGAGCACCAGCCAAAAGCAATGCGAGCAGGGAATATCGACTTTCAGTTCACGCGCGGTCTGCTTGGCGTATCACTCTAGCGGCCAGTTCCCAATCGAGACGAGACCATGCTCCAGGAACGTCCCAATGTAGTGTACGTCTTCGCCGACCAGTGGCGCGCACAGGACACGGGTTACGCAGGTAACCGGCAGGTCCGGACGCCCCATCTTGACAGTTTGGCTGTGCAGAGCATCAACTTCACCCATGCCGTAGCCGGGATTCCCGTCTGCTGCCCGGCGCGTGCCTCCCTTCTGACCGGTCAGCACGCGCTGACTCACGGCGTCTTCCTCAACGACGTGCATCTGGCCGACGATGCCGTTTCCATGGCCAAGCTCTTTAAAGCGGCCGGCTACGATACCGCCTATGTGGGCAAGTGGCACGTTGACGGCCGCGGGCGCAGCAACTACATTCCTCCCGAGAGCCGCCAGGGGTTCGACTACTGGAAGGCGCTGGAATGCACGCACGACTATAACAACTCCAGGTACTACGCCGGTGATTCCGACGCGCCCTTGACCTGGGAAGGATACGACGCAATCGAGCAGACCAGAGATGTGCAGGCCTATTTGCGCGGCCGCAATCAGAATGGTGGCGACCTCGATTCCGATACGCCCTTTCTGCTCGTGCTCTCCTGGGGACCCCCTCACGCGCCCTATGAGACGGCCCCTGTAGAATATCAAGCACTCTACAGTCCCGAAGACATCGAACTGAGACCCAACGTAACGCCTGAGATGGCTGACGAGGCGCGTGAATGGATCGCAGGTTACTATGCCCACTGTACAGCCCTCGACGACTGTCTGGGCGGGCTGCTGCAGACCCTCGACGAAGAGGGGCTGGCGGAAAACACGATCTTTGTCTTTACTTCTGATCACGGTGATATGCTTGGATCCCAGGGTGAAGTCAAGAAGCAGCGGCCCTGGGAGGAGTCCATCCGGGTGCCCTTCCTGCTGCGCTGGCCGCGGCGTTTCGGATTGCAGAGTCGGGAGATCGAGGCCCTGATCGACACGCCCGATATTCTGCCAACGCTGTTGTCCCTCTGTGAAATCCCCATTCCGGAAACCGTCGAAGGCAAGGACTTTACGGACGCGATTGAAGGCGGTCAGGATCCGTCTGGGGGCGCCGCCCTGATCTACTGTCCCCATCCCTTTGGCCAGTTCCTGCGGCCTGACGGAGGCCGCGAGTACCGAGGACTTCGCACGCGGACCCACACCTACGCCCGCGATCTGAACGGTCCATGGCTGCTCTACGACAACGAGGCCGATCCCTACCAGTTGGAAAACCTGGTTGACCGCCCCGAAGTAGCGACACTGCAGGCGGAATTGGAGTCGCAGCTTCAACTCAGACTGGATGAGCGGGGAGATGAATTTCTGCCAGGGGAGACGTATGTAGAGCATTGGGGCTATCCTCTGGATGAAACGGGGACAGTTCCCTTCAACTGGTGACCGAGGACCGTGCAGGACCGGTATATCCCACGAAAAGTCCGGCCTGGGCTGGGCCGGATAGAGAAATCCGAGAGACACATTGAATCCAGCATCAGACTACCTGGGCGCAGCGCAAGCCATTTTGGCTCGGATTGTCGCCACCCAAACAGCAAACATTCAGCGCGCAGCAGACATTTGCGTCGACACTATCGCTGCCGAGGGGCTTGTGCACCTGTTCGGGACGGGCCACTCCCGTATGTTTATCGAGGAAATGTATCCGCGCCACGGCTCATTCCCAGGCTTTCATCCGATTGTTGAACTCTCTTTGACCTTCCACAACCAGGTCGTGGGCGCTAACGGGCAGCGCCAGGCCATGTTCATAGAGCATGTGGAGGGTTTTGCCAGGCAGATCCTGCGCAACTTCGTGCTCCGGCCCCCCGACAGCTTCATGATCTTTTCCAATAGCGGTGTTAATGAGGTCATTGTTGAAATGGCCCTGGAAGCGAAAGCGCTGGACCTGCCTGTAATAGCGGTCCTCTCCGTCGATCACTGCACCGCGTCAGCTCCCAAACATAGCAGCGGCAAGAAACTTCTCGACATAGCCGATGTAACTATCGACAACTGCACGCCGGCTGGAGATGCCATGGTGACTGTGGAAGGCCTCGAAGATCCGGTCGGCCCCGGTTCAACTGTTGGCGCAGCCGCGATCGTGAATGCCGTCAAGTGCCAGGTGGCCGCTGGACTGACCGCCCGCGGCAAGCCCCCCCTCGTCCTCTCCAGTAGTGTTTTCTCTGGCGACGCCTCGGCAGCCAAGTTTGACGCCTCCTACGACGATTACCGCCGCCGGGTTCGCCGGGTCTATGGGGACTGACTGGGAGGCGTATTGGAAGTACCGATCCAAGCGAATCTCAGGGTATCCCAGGAAGTCCACACAATCCCGACTCCATTATGCAGCCCAAACCGCTTCGCACCACAGTAATTGGCAGTTACCCGTTTCCCGCGTGGCTCGAATTCGCCAGCGCCCACCTTGATCAGTTCGGCAGCGACGACATCGCCGAACTGATCGACGACGCCGTCGTGGCGGCCGTCCATGACCAGCTTGAAGCTGGGACCGATGTAATAACCGACGGTGAACAGACCCGGTTGGATTTCAACCTCTCCTTTTATGGCTACATAAAGGGGATCCAGCCGGAGCCGGCCTCGCCGCGAAGATGGGGGCCGCCGGCACATGACCAGAGAGGCAAACATACAATCGTCGCTGACCTCACAGCGCCGGAAGGGCTTGGCGCAGTGGACGAGTTCCTTCGCCTGAAGCGTCTCGCTCCGGTCTCAGGTGGGAGTCCGACACTCAAGGCAAGCGTGCCCGGACCCTATACACTGAGTGGCCGGCTGCTGCCCAATGCCCAGTACCCCGACCGTTACGCAGTAACCGAGGCTCTCCTTCCCATTGTTCGCAAGGAATTGGAGGATCTCGTAGAGGCCGGTTGCCGGGAGCTCACCGTAGATGAACCCTCGATGAGCTGCTACGCATACCGGGAAGATCCTGCCCGCTTCGTCGACATTTTCAACCGAACGGTAGAGCCGGTCGTGGGCAGGTGCCGGCTCTCGACCCATCTCTGCTTTGGCAACTACAAAGGCCATCCAGTCGGGCTCCGGCGCTACGCCCCCATGTTTCCCGACTTTCTGGAGATGGATGTCGACGAGATTCATGTGGAGATGGCGAATCGGGAATACTCAGAGCTTGAAGTGATCGGCCTCATTTCCGAAAAGCGGGACGCGGCGGTCGGCATCATTGACGTCAAGAGCTACTTTATCGAAACGCCCGAACACGTTGCCGACACCGTCCGCCGCTGCCTGGAATTTGCTCCCGCCGACCGCCTGGCCTTCGCGCCCGACTGCGGACTCAGCCAGACCGCACGCTGGGCCGCACGTCAGAAACTTAAGAACATGGTGGAAGGCGTGCGCATCGTTCGTGAAGAACTATAGCGTCAGAAATTTGGTCGGGGCCTGCCCTTGTGATAAACTCCGAGGCTGTGTGCAATCCAAAGACCCTGGTGAGAGTTCCCAGCCAGGTTCTAAGTTTCTGCGCTTTTCTGCCGGAGGACCGGCACAGTGTGGGATCACGCTGTATGTAAGTGGGTTACGGGCGACCGTACCAACGGTTCCGGCGGAGGGCAGTGAAAGAGATAGAGGGTGGTAGACAATGACAAACGCATTGATGGCTTCGCTGCAGCCGGAGCTCCCCGAAGGCATGGCGGAAATCGACCCCGGCGATACGGTACGCGTCCACCAGCGCATAACCGAAGGCCGCAACGAGCGTATTCAGGTGTTCCAGGGGGTTGTGATCTCGATGCGGGGAGGGCATGACGCCGGCGCCAGCTATACGGTGCGCCGTACAGGCTCACATGGCGTAGGCGTGGAGCGCACCTTCCCGCTCTACAGCACGAGCATAGATAGGGTCGAGGTCCTGCGCAAGACGAAAGTTCGCCGCGCACAACTCTATTACCTGCGGGACCGACAGGGCAAGTCGGCGCGTCTGAAGGAGAAGCGCTTCATTAGCGTATAGCCCGCCTCCCTCGTTCGTTCCTCGCGCGATTTTTCGCGAACCCCAGAAAGCCTTTAGCCATTCTGATGGCGCCGACGCACGAAGAGCGCGTACGGCGCCTTTGTATTCCTCCTCTAACTCGCCTCCTGAACCGCTAGCCCCAGCCGTTCGAACTGTTCCGGCGGAGCGTTGTTGGCCAGCATCAGTTCCGCCATGCGCGCTGACAGTCGTGCCTCCTCTGCCGCACTGTCAATCGGATTCTCCTGCCCCGGGTCAGTCTCCAGGTCAAAGAGCATCGTATATCGCGGGGGCGAATCGAAGACCTGCTTTGAAGCAATCTTCATCGTTCGGCAGCCCTTCGTAAACGAAAACGGTTCCGCCAACTGGATGTCCTGCAGCTCATCCACGCCAAATAGGCCCCGCATGTGGCTTGGCATCAAAGTGTAATTGAATAGTGGTTGGTTGTACGACGGATCGACAGGCCCGCGCATGTACACAAAGCGCCCGTCCGTAATGTTCACATGCCCGCCGTGCACGCCAAACAGAACCGCATCGCGGGTCGGAGCATCACTCTTGATGACTTCCCCAAGCGGGATTCCCTCCATGTCCAGTGGCCTTTCAACGCCAAAGTACTCCAGCAGAGTAGCAGGCAGGTCTATCACCTGAGCCAGTTGGTCGCGACGGGCACCGGCTACCTTGCTGCGAGGGTCCCAGATAAAGAGTGGCGTGTGGGCGACTTCATTGTAGAACGGTGGCACGATCTTTGCCCACCAGTCGTGCTCTCCCAATAGAAAGCCATGGTCCGTACACACGATCAGCATCGTATCGTCCCACAGGCTGAACTCATCCATCAAGTCCAGGACTTTGCCCAGGTATTCGTCGCACATGCTGAGCAGAGCCGCGTATTCGTAGCGCATGTGCTGCACCTCTTCCTCCGTTTCCTCCACCTTTCGATAGGATGGCCAGTCGAATAGTTTGCCGTTGTATTCGTGCGGATAGAGGTCCTTGTATTTCTGCTGGGTAAAGAATGGTTCGTGAGGGTCGAATGTCTCCACCTGCAGGAACCAGTTGTCCTCGTCATGGTTGCGGCGAATGAACTCCAGCCCGGCAGCGAAGGTCTTCGCCTGCGGCTGTTTCTCCTCACTATCCAAAAACGCCCTGTTGATCCAGTCCTGGCGAGCCATGTCTCCATATCGGCGTCTGTCGCCATTGCGGCGAGGCCGGAGGCTTGATGAGGAAGTCCGATTGATGTTATCCGGTTCTACCGGATCTCCCACCTGACCGATCCAGGCGTCTCCTTCCTGGCCGCGGTGAAACTCCCAGCTATCGTAGCGCGTATGGTAGGTGGCTCCACCATCCTCAAAATAGTGCTGATGGTCTGTGCTCAGATGCGTATAAATCCCGTTCTCGGAGAGAATTTCCGGCATCGAGTCGTCAAACGGCTCAAGCGGGCCCCAGCTCCGATGCAGGAAATTGTAGCGGCCCGTGTGCATTTCACGACGCGCGGGCATGCAGGGCATGCTGCCTACGTAGCAGTTGTCAAACGTTACCGTCCGCTCCGCCAGGCGGGTGAAGTTGGGCGCATGGGTCCAATCGCATCCGTAGGGTGGCAACATATGCCGGTTCAACGTGTCGAACATGACCATCACAGCTCTCATTTGGAACTGACTCCTGTATGCTGGCGCCTGGTGGTTAACCGAAACTTCCGATCTTTTCAGGACTGAGTTTGGGATTCACGATGTCTGACTTCAGTGTTCATAGCCCGCGAGCACGCCCTTCATGTGTCCTCGATTTCCATGACCACGTGACCCTTGTTCTCTCCCCTCAACATTGCGACCAGAGAGACCAGCGCGACCATGAGATGATACTTCCTCCTGAGGAGCCGGGACATTGCTCTCTTTGCTTCTTCATCATTTGAGATCGAAGTGACCTTTCCTTCCACCCAGGGACCCTCGACGTTGCCGCGCATGTCACATCTGGCAATTCGGACGCGCGGATTCTTGCGAGCGCGTCTTACCTTCCAACTGTCGCCCTGCGTCCATACCAGCAACTTGCCGTCCTGCTCCACGGTCCAGACGGGTGTCTTGACAGCCCGCCCGTCTTTGCGAAACGTCTCAAGCGCTATGTACTTGGGATTTCCCAGCTCCTGCAACTTCAACTTGGCGTCTCCACATGTGCCTCGTATCACTCGGAAAGATCAATCCGCAGCACTATGTCGCGCCTGCCAATCAGCGCTGGATTGCCCTCAAAGTCAACGCCTTCCTCCACCTCCATGATCAGGGAGCTTACCTCGGCGCCCGCCCCTGCGAATATTCTGTCGCCGGAAGCCTCATCGTCGTTACTGAAATAGAACTGAGTCGTCAGCAGCTCCTTCCCTGCCAGTAGAACCTTAACATGGATGTGCCGGGGACGCGGTTCGTATCCACCCGGCATGATCGTTCTGAAATGGTAGGAACCATCCTCCCCCGTCACAGATTCGCCATAGGACTGGAAATTCTCATCTCTTCTTGAACTGCCCGAATCCCCCGGATGCATATACACTCCGTTGACGTCAGTCTGCCAGATTTCAATAACAGCTCCCTCCACCGGCATGCCTGTAGCGTCATACAACCTGCCTCCGAATTCCAGAATCTCTCCACTTGGCCTTCCAGCGGCTCCGTCCAGAACGAAGAGGTCGTTGTCTCGGTCCTCCGGCTTCCTTACAGGATAAAATGGCCCTTCTGTTTGGACGGGTGTGTGATAATCGACCTCAATGGGAAATGCTACGGTTTCATCTTGCAGGCGGGACGTGACCGCGTCGTCTGCGCCGGTTTCTTCGAAGGCCTCCGTGCTGGAAACGACCGGCCCCTCAACCGGTGCGCAAGCGCCCAACAGCAGGCCCGCAAAGAGGGCCGGCAGCAACGCGATACGAATGCCAAGTGAATTCACCGTTTTCTCACCTGCACTTTCGCAGAATCAAGCCAGAAGAGCCGCCCCATTTCATCAAAACTCCCGTCCGACTTTGAATGCGGCCTCAGTTTTGGCGCGCACCTCGTCCAGAGACACGCCGTCCACTGTCTCGGTAAGGGTAAGCCTCCCGTCGCAGAACCGGAATACCGCCAGGTCGGTAATGACCACGTCAACCGCGCCGAGCGCCGTGAGCGGGAGCGTGCAGTCACGGACAATCTTGGGGCTCCCCTCACGGCTTGTGTGGGTCATCGTTACGATCAGACGCTTGGCGCCGGACGCCAGATCCATCGCCCCGCCGACACCCAGCAGGGGTCTCCCAGGCGCGGCCCAATTCGCTAGGTTGGCCTTTTCGTCAACCTGCAGGCCGCCCATGATCGCCGCGTCCACATGTCCTCCTCGGATCATCGCAAAAGAGTCAGCGCTGTCGAAATAGCTGCTTCCCGGTAGAGCCGTCACAGGGATCTTGCTGGCATTGATTGGGTAATCCATCGCCCCCCCGCTCTTGGGAGCGGGTCCGACCCCAAGCATGCCGTTCTCCGTATGCAAAATGATGCCGTGCGCCGGCGTGATCAGATCGGCGACAAGCGTTGGAATGCCGACGCCGAGGTTGACGATGTCGCCCGGCTTCAGTTCCTCCAGCGCACGTCGAGCCAGCTTCATTCGCAGGTCGCCCGCCTTCTTGCCGCTGTCGGCGATCGACGCAGACGAGCCCAGATCGGCAACGGTAGTTCGTACAGGCACCAGGTAGTCTACGTAGCAGCCAGGCGTATGAATGTTCTCCGGGCGCAGTTCACCTGCTGGCACGCAATCCTCAACCTCGGCTATGACAAGGTCCGCCGCTGTGGCCATCGCCCGGTTGAAATTCTGCTCAGTCATTCGGTAAGCGAGGTTTCCTGCCGTATCCGCGCTCCACGCGCGAATAAGGGCCACGTTTGCACGCAGGGCCGGCTGAAAGACATGCAGCCGGCCGGAGATGCGCTTCGTATCTCTATCTTCGGCAAGGACAGTTCCCGCGGCGGTGGGAGTGTAAAACCCCCCGATCCCGGCGCCGCCTGCCCGAATGGCCTCCACCAGCGTCCCCTGAGGCATGACCTCAAACTCGATCGCGCCTGACTGGGCCGCAGCCACCGCTTCCGGGTTGCTCGTGAAAAAGGAGCCGATTGCCTTCTTGATCTGCCCGTTGCGCAGCAGGCGGCCCCCGCCCAGGCCCGGTTCACCTACGTTGTTGGCGACGTAGGTCAGTTCTCCTGTATCCGTCTCGGCTAGGGCATGCAGGACCTGCGTGGGATTTCCCGTCATGCCAAAGCCGCCAACCAGGATCGTGTCTCCTGTCTTGACGAGAGCGGCCGCCCGGGCTGGCGAGATTCTGGGTACTGGCTTCACAAATCCATCCTCTCTACCACTGTCGCCTCTCCCTGCCCAACACCAACACACAGCGTTGCCAACCCATAGCGGCACTTCCTGCCCGTCCCAGCGCGCCTCCGCATCTCGTGAACAAGCGTTGTCAGGATACGCGCGCCTGAGCAGCCCAGGGGGTGGCCCAGGGCGATCGCGCCTCCGTTAACATTTGTAATCTCCTCACTAAGGCCAAGCTCACGCAAAACGGCCAGGGTCTGGACTGAAAACGCTTCGTTGATTTCGACTAGGTCGATCTCTTTGACCGACAATTTGGAACGTTTCAGAACTTTGCGCGAGGCAGCAACGGGACCAAGACCCATGACTCGAGGGTCCACGCCGGCGGCGGCAGAAGCCACCCAGCGCGCCAGCGGAGAGATGCCCAGGGATTCTGCCCTGTCACGAGACATAAGCACCAGGGCGCACGCGCCGTCGTTCAACCCGCTTGCGTTGCCGGCAGTTACGGTTCCATCTTTCCGAAAGGAGGGCTTTAGTTTGGCCAGGGAATCCATGCTCGTGGCGAGCTGAAAGCCGTCTTCCGTTCTCGTGTATCGCGGGTGTTCGTCCGTGTCCATCACGACTGGGTCGCCTCGCCTCTGCGGGATCTCCACTCGGACGATCTCTCGCCCAAAGCGGTCTGCATTCATCGCGTCCACGGCCCTTCGCTGGCTCTGCAGTGCGAAACGGTCCTGCTCTTGGCGGCTGATTTCGCCGCCTTCAATCTCGGAAGCGCAGCTCAGATCGTAGATATTCTCGGCCGTCTCTCCCATCGCCTCCAGGGGAAGGAGCGCCTCCAACGCCGGGTTGGGATACCGCCAGCCGAGTGTCGTGTCATATCCGGTAATGTTGCCGGACGGGCCAAATCCGGTTGGATTCTTGGGCAGAGAATAGGGCGCGCGCGTCATGCTTTCCACGCCGCCGGCAACGAAGACATCGCCCTCGCCGCAGGAGATCGCGCGCGCGGCCTGGTTAACGGCTGTAAGGCCGCTGGCACAGAGCCGGTTCACCGTCACACCTGCTACCTCTTGCGGCAATCCAGCCAGCAGTGCTGCCATGCGGGCGACGTTGCGATTGTCCTCGCCGGCCTGGTTGGCGCAGCCAAGATAGACCTCCTCTATCTCGCCGGGATCCACACCGGCTCGGGACACCGCCTCGCGGACGACAAGCCCCGCCAGGTCATCCGGCCTCATGGAAGCAAGCGCGCCGCGTATTCTACCTATCGGCGTACGCACTGCGCTGACAATGACCACCTCAGTCATAGGACTCAGCCCACCAGGTTGATCAGGGCAAGGATAAAGCCGTAGTGTTGCGACTCGTGGTAGATGTTGAAAGTCAGCGCCGCGTCCAGATCCTCCAGCGCGAGGCCTGATCGGGTCGTAAACACGCTGAATTCGTTCTCGCTGAAGCGGCCCGCCGCAAAATCTGCCTCCAACTGTTCCTGTTGCGGCATTAGCATCGCCACAAGCGCTTCTGCATCCGGCTCAGTCTGCCAGTCCGCCGGCGAAGTATTGGGCAGGTACATCGGGATCATCGCATCCGAGACCGACAGTGGAAGGCCGCTCGACCCGTAAAGAATGCGCTGCTGGACCACCATAATATGCCCCAGATTCCAGGCGATGTTGTTGTCGAAGCCATCTGGCATCGCGTGCAGTTGCTCTGCGGAAAGCCCTTCAACTGCCGTGTGTATCGAAGATCGTATCTGCCTGTGAATTCCAACAGCAACCTCTGTCATGTCATGCTTCCTTTCTTTTCTTGTGTCTGAATAAGGGGAATTTGGCGCCTTCTCGGTCGTGTCTGCCGATGAAGTTCCTGCCACTATTTCAGCCAGCATTGTACCACAGCCGAAAACCGCTCACATACGGGGGCCGTCCAGGGGAGCAGGGCAATCGCGAACTTTCAGAATAGGTGAGAAAGGAGCAAGAAGAGATAGTCGTGATTCCAAGCGGCCTTGAGTCTCTTGTTCTTGGCGCCGAGTTTGGTTGTTTTATCCTGTTTGAGAAGATTGAGTGCAATGCGACGCAGGATGGCAAAGTTTTGCGCGCCGTGCCCTTTGCGTAGGCGGGAATCATCTTCTCGGAAAGCGAAATCGAGCACCCAGTGCATGCCATTTTCGAGCTGCCAGTGAGAGCGAACGGCCTGGAGCAGTTGATGGGCCTCACCTGGCAAAGAAGAGATAAAGTAACGGTCGACAATACTGCGCTCTTCGTTTTGGATGCGTTGTGCGCGTATCCAGACAAGAGATGGCAGTGCTGGCCAGTCCAGGGCGCCGCGCAGATGCGGCCAAAGCGTCGGATCGTTTAGGGTCCAGCATGGGCGGGTCTCGATCCGGCCATGCCCTTTGTCAACCTCTCGCACTGAATCAAATGCGAAGGCAGTGAACTTACTTTCACAAAGATCCTCGAACAGGAAGGTGACATCCTCATACAGACTGCCTTGATTCTGCTTCAGGGCCAGAACATAGTCAGCCTCGGCAGCCACAATCTGTGCGGCGATTTCCTTCTGACAGCCGATGGCATCAATCGTAATGATGCAGTCTGTCAGATCCAAGGCCAGCAGCAGTTGTGGAATCGCTGTGATCTCATTTGACTTTTCTGCAACCTGCACCTGCCCCAACGTGAGTCGATTCTCTGTCGCCCATGCACTCACCACCATGATTGCGTCCCGCTCTGCTTCCCGGTCATGAGAGCGACGAACACTCTTCCCGTCGCTGGCGACGACTTCACCTGCGCTCAATTCGGCTACCTCTGCGACCCAGCGCAGAAAATAGGCCTCGAACTGGACCCCGTCTAAGCTCCGAAACAGCCGCCAGAAGGTATCATGCGACGGAATCCCGCTCGGTAACGGCAGAAACCCGGCAATCCATTCCTCCTTTGCCCGACCAAATTCTGCGACCGCTTCCCAATCATCCGCACCGCACAGAACAGCACATATCGCTATCACCAGCATGTCCAGCATCTGATGGCGCTGACCTGCCCCCGATGTTTGTACCACTTGTTATGTTAGTCCGGCAAGCACGGGGACAGGGTCGGCAGGCAAGAGGACCTCAGGCGCCGGTGGGAGGAATGCGAACTGAGCTCGTGCCCCTGTCTCTCCCGCTCGCTTTTGGCGCATCCGCCGCCGTCGGCATCTTCTTTGGCTACTATCCCGCCACGCAAGCAGCCCAGCTGGACCCCATCGAGGCTCTCCGTCGGGAGTAGCGCTACTCATCCTCCAGGCCCTTAAGGAGAGGCTCTCTTCATCGGAGAGGCCCCTGCCAGAGTTTCCCCCACCCTTCTGTTCAGGTATACTGCCTGAGCAACTGTTCCCGACCATTCAGACTCCAAGGACCTGAACATTGGACCAACGCAAAGTCGGATTGATTGCGGTCATTTGGCTTGCCATCGTCCTTGCCGTGGGCCTCACGCGCCCAGATCCCCCTCCACGATTTCAGACTCTGACCGCCGACTCCTACTTCGACAAAGTGTACGGAGCCTGGAAAGCGACGATGCTAGCCAACCATTCGGGCCTCGAACTGCAGGGAATCTACATAGACGAGCCGGGTCCCGAGGGTTCATTTGCGCCCCTGCTGTTGGAGGAATGGTCGACAGACGACGATACTCATGTCGAATGGGTTGATCTGCACATTCTGGAAACGCACGGTCTCGATCCCACTCCTGAACAGATAAGGATCGAATGGGTCGACCATCTCAACCATGACATATGGGTATCGACAAGGCGCGCCCGCGATCTGATGGACGAAGGCTTGCTGCCGCCGGAGACCGGAAGCGCAGAGAACAATCCCGACGGCGCCTGGTCAATAGACGCCCAACTGCAGACCGAACTTTTCGGCATGTTGGCTCCAGGAATGCCGGACTTGGCCGCAGAATACGCCGAGCGGTTTGCAACCGTCACGAACAGCGGACCGGCAGTGGAGGCCAGCGTCTTCTTTGCTACGCTCTACAGCCTTGCCTTCTTCGAAGACAATGTGCCAGCCCTGATCGACGCTGCACGCCATTTGACCTCAGAGGAAGCCATCATCGCCCCCATCGTGGACAACGTGGTGCTATGGCATCAGGAGAATCCTGAAGACTGGCGCGTTACGCGCCAGCTTATCCGAGATGAGTACGACACCGACCCAATGTGGTGGGCTTCGCGGGTAAACTTTGCCGCAACAATTCTGGCCCTGCTCTACGGAGGTAGTGACATTCTCCGCACCATGGAAATCGCTGCGCTGGCAGGCTGGGATGCCGACAACACCATGGCGACTGCCGCCGGGCTGCTTGGACTGATTCACGGCTACAACGCCCTGCCAGAAGCGATCAGAGAAAGCACTGATGTCTACTTCAATGAAGACATCACCGGCGATCTACCCCGCTACGACACGGTCACGGAGTTCGCCCGCAGGACGCAGAATCTGGCCGAGGAGATGATATCCAGCGCTGGTGGAGTGACACAAGGAGGCCTGTACCGGATTTCAACAGAATCGTTGTCAGGGAAGGGGCGCTGAAAGGAGTGGCAGGTCAGAGGTCCTGGTATGTCCCCGTCGCCGTTACAATCTTCTCGCTTGCTGCCTACACCGGCATGCTTTCCATGCAGATTCGCCATGGAAACCTGGGAACGACACAAGTCTCGGAATTCCTGCTCTGGTTTGGCCTGGCTTTCGCTGCCTACGCCGCGGCGGTCTTCTGGCTGGAACGTTGGTGGCGTGACGACAGCCAGGAACTCTCCTCGCCACGAACAGGTGTCAGGACCTTCTACCTGCTGGTTTGGATCTGGGGAGGAGGATGTCTATTCAGATGGCTGTTGTTGCAGACATTTCCCACGTTGTCTTCAGATGTATTTAGATACATGTGGGATGGCTACGTAACCGCCAATGGACTGAGCCCTTACGCCTACCCAATTGACGCCTCCCAGTTGGATTGGCTCGACACGCCATTTCGGGCGCAAGCCAATCACGCTTGGATGGCCAGCCCCTACTTGCCTGCCGCACAGTGGTTCTTTGCGGCAATCGCCCTCTTCTATCCTCTCGACCCAGTCTCTTTCCAATCAGCAGCCGTCCTGTTCGATCTGGGAACTGGGTTTATTCTCTCGAGGTTGCTGGCGGCCGTCGGTTTCCCTGCCAAACGTCTGCTAATCTACCTTTGGAATCCGCTGGTCATCGTCGAGACCGCCCAGGGCGCGCACATTGATGCCCTGATGGTTCTGTTGATGATGTTGGCAGTCTATGCGATGGTCCGCGCCGGAAACTCTGACAACCGAACGTCCCGCTCCACCCATCCTGAATTCGTTGAGGGGAAACCTGCATTCTCTTTGTTGGCGCCTGTGTTCTTGGCCCTGGCCACTCTCACGAAACTGATCCCCGCACTCTTGATTCCCGTTTTTTGGCGGAGGTGGAACTGGGGAAGTCGACTGCTTTTCGGTTACCTGACACTTGGAATGCTGGTGGCGCCGGCGCTGCGAGCCGGGTGGGGTCTGGCCGGAGAGCTTGACGGCCGAGGACTTTTCGGCGCCCTGCGCATCTATAACGCGCAGTGGAAATTCAACAGTGGTCTGTTTCGCTGGCTGGAGGACTGGCTCGAAAGCATGGGCATTGACGGCCCTATGGCACAAGCCCAGGAGATTGTCTATTTCCTGATGTTCTTGCTCCTGCTGGTAGTCTGGTGGCAGTTTCGCCAAACCGAAATGGACATGAGAACAACCTTGCGCTGGCTGGCAGTTCCTCTTGGCGGCTATCTCCTTCTGACGACGACCGTTCATCCTTGGTATCTGCTGGTCCTAATCCCCTTCCTACCCTTCCTGGCGCCGACAGAAAACGAGCCAAAGCGACTTTGGCTTTTGGCGCTGCCCTGGCTCTGGCTTAGCGGTATCGTTTCGCTCTCGTATGTCACCTACATCGATCCCGAAAACCTGCGAGATCTGGACTGGGTGAGGCTATTGGAGTGGCTGCCGACGCTGTCTCTCCTGGGGATGGCTCTTTTCTGGGGAATCCGGCGGCAGAGCTTTGTCCGTGACCTCCCTTGAGGGACAAGGCCGGCGACTCCATCCGAAGAGTAAACTCAACTCAGCAAGGAACACTCATTCTTCGCACCCCCTGTCGGCGCGCTGCTCATCACTGTACTCTGCCAGCGAATCGGATGATCTGAACCCCCCTGAATTCGGTGATCTCGGCCTCCCCGAACACCTTGCCCAGCTCGCGAGGAATAATGCCGTCCGGGTCCGAGTACCAGTTGTGTGAATACACGAGCCAGACCTGGTCTCTACCTGCAAGCAGCTCCTGAATCCGGGGAACATCTGCCTCCTCCATCGCCGGCTCAAGTTCGCCCCTGTCAAACAAATCCACAGGTAGACCCTTCAATAACGAATCGAGTTCGTATCGCTCGTAGTAATACTCAAAGGGAATCTGTACCCAAGTGGCGTTGAAGAGAATCATCTCTCCGGGCCGCGCCTGCTCGGCAACGTGGAGAGCCGCCTCATCCCAGGCCTCCTTTTGGAACCAGAAGTAGTACCCGTTCAGGGAGAGGCTGCTTAGTCCCAGGATAGCCACCAGGACTAGGAGCTGGACGCCAAGCCGAACAATGGACACGAGCCCTGCCAGACCGGCAGACCTTCGGAAAGTGAGAAAGTCCAGCACGCTCCTTCCAAGAGTGCCTCCTACTGCGCGTATCCCGGCAGCCACAAGAACAAAATAGGGCAAAGTCGTCCATATCAACGGTCGCTCCGCATAGATCGGGCTGCGCAGACTAACAAGAAGCGCCACGAGGTGCGGAACAAGAAACAGACAGAGCAACAGCACTGCGGCTCTGTCTCTCTCCAGTGAAATAGTTTCCTCTTCACCGCGGTCCGGTACTTCGAACAGGCTTCCCGAAGCAGGCTTGGCCCTGTTCCGAGAGCGAGGATCAGTCGCAAAGAGCAGTCCTGCCAGGCCCATGGCCGCCAGGACCGGATAACCCCACATCCAGACTGGCCTCAACTGTAGTTCGGCGGGCAGGAAAGCGAAGTGAAAGTTCCGAAACGTATCCAGCACCAGGTTAGGCCAGGGAGGAGGGAGCCAGAATCCTGATCCTACATCTATTACCTGAATGATGAATGGAACGGCCCAGGGCAGCCACAACAGGACGGCCAATCCCTGAAATCGCACCCAGTTCTTCCAGAAGGCATCCGCGTCAGCCTCCTCAAGAGAATCTGACGATTCCACCCGGCGGCTGTGTTCCTCGTCAAGTCGACTACTTTCCTGGGAATCTAAATTCCTTCCGGCATTTGCAGTCGCACCAATATGCCCTCCACTCGCAGTTCCTCCGCCTACTCCAGTGGGAAAGAGCAGATAGACCAGCCCTGCGGCCGCGTTCAACGCTAACGGCAGATAGACCGCTGCAGTATTGTGGGTCAGCATCACGAGGGCCTGCGAGACCGCGAGCCCGACCCAGTCTCTGCTCTGCGCAATCCGGCTCGTAAACAGCCGGGCCAGGAAGTAGATAACACACGCGACTTCCAGCGTGAGCAATGCGTACATGCGCGTCTCCTGGGCAAACTGCACGTGGAACGGAGACACGGTCAGGATAAACGCTGCGATGGCTGCCGTCGGGCCATCAAGCAGGCGGCGGCATGCGGCATAGAAGACCGGAATGGTCAGCACCGATGCCAGCGCCGAAAGTGTTCGCACTGCACCTTCAAGTGTGCCGAAGAGCTCAATCCACAGATGTAGTAAGCTGTAATAGATTGGCGGATGCTGGTCCACCTCAATGAGCCAACGCCATCCCTCCCACAGGCTGTGGCGCGCAATCCACAAGCTGAAGGACTCGTCCAGCCAGATGCTCTTTTCCTCAATTCGGTAAAGGCGCAGAACACTCGCCACTACCACGAGCCCCGCGACAAACAGGAGTTCGCCAGGAGCATTCGCAATGCCGGAAATAGAAGGAGTTCGAATTCTCGATTTCATCTTTTCCATTATGGCATCTGCCGCGCCAGGTATCAACTGCTAAGGACCTGGCAAACAGTTTTCGTTGCGCTGGCTTCCAAGCCCATGTACAATTCTTCACACAATCCGTCCCTTTTCAATCGGATTCGTCACATATGGGCCGGTGAGACCGGGCGACAGTCGCCCTCGGCTCCCACCGGCCGAATGAATCGGGTCGGACAATCCTCTCCATCTGTCGAGAAAAGCAATGACTTCCCCACTTCAGCTTGAAGACCATGCCCCGTGGCGGCAGCGATTTCGCAGCAGCAACCTCGGATATGTCTATGTAGCCCCTGAAAATCCTTCGAATGGAATCGTCCATGCCCGCCTGGGCGGGCCGGCACAGCGAGTCTTCACCTGGGACATTGGTTCCGGAGACCTGCGTCCCCTCCTACCGGAAAACGTCTCGCCGGCGTACTGCTGGTTGGCGCCGAAGGGGGACTACCTCTACTTCCTGCGGGACGAAAAAGGCA
The DNA here is from genome assembly GCA_965208965.1 of Caldilineaceae bacterium. Lineage (GTDB taxonomy): Bacteria > Chloroflexota > Anaerolineae > Caldilineales > Caldilineaceae > Bin5. The sequence goes on along the minus strand of OZ242384.1, from coordinate 4,390,988 downwards.
GTGAATTAGGCCACCTCGTCCGCGTTTCCACGGCCGATGGAACTGCCGAAGACCTGACACCCGATCTTCCTCCATACACGCTGCGCGGTTTCGACATCAGCCGCAACGGTGACTGCCTCGCCTTCGATGCCGTCTATGGCAACCGCTACTGGTTCTACTGCATTTCTCTGGAACCGGACGGCATCGGTTCACCGCGGCTAGTGTACAAGGCCCGGGAGGAAACGTGGGCCTGTCATCTGTCTTATGATGGAGACCTGCTTGCAGTCAAGTCAACGCATCGAGCGCCCCACAGCCGGCGCTACACAACTCTGGTTTTCAATACGAATTCAGGCGAGCTGGTCGCCGAACTTTGGGAAGGTTCCGACTACAGTGTCGAGCCAGTTCAGTTCTCGCCTGTTCAAGGGGATGAGCGGCTGCTCGCCGCGTCAAACGCAAGCAGCGCGTTGCTGCCTCTACTTTGGGACCCGCGAACAAACGAACGGCGCGACGTAACAGTGCCCTCAGCCATAGGACCAGTTCAGCCGCTGGACTGGTCTCCTGACGGAAGCAAACTGCTTGTTCAAGCGAGGGCGGAGAAACATGCAGGACTTTTCATTTACGAACTGGACGACGAAGAGCTGCTGCCGCTGCAACACGAGCCGGGGACCTTTCGCGGTCGTTCAGGGCCTTTCCATACGGGAACGGCGGCCAGCTTTTTCGCCCCGGACGGTACTGTCTGGGCGCAGTGGAGCGATGCCTCCCATCCTTCTCGGCTGCTCTCGCTGACTTCAACAAGTCGTCCCAAGCCGATTCTTCCAGTGGGCAACTGCCCGCCGGGCCGTCCCTGGCGCTCGGTAGACTTTCCCAGTTCCGACGGCGTGACTGTCCAGGCCTGGCTGGGTATGCCATCCGCAAGCGAAGAGTCTGAAGGTCCCTTCCCTACAATCCTGCACGTCCACGGTGGCCCTAGCGGAGCCGCGTCCAACGCCTTCGACGCTCCCAGTCAGGCTTGGCTCGACCACGGGTTCGCCTATCTGACCGTCAACTATCGCGGCTCAACCGGATTCGGACGCGACTTTCAGGAAAAGATCAACGGCGACGTCGGGCGCTGGGAGCTGGAAGACATGATGGCCGCCCGCCGCTGGCTGGTTGGGGAAGGAATTGCCGACCCGAATGGCATCTTGGTCGAGGGGGGATCGTACGGGGGTTTTCTGACTGTCTGGGCGCTTTCACAGGAGCCAAACCTGTGGGCTGGAGGCATCGCACCGGTGGCGATCGTAGACTGGACGATGAACTACGAAGACTCGTCAGCGGCAATGAAGGGCTGGGCGCGAATGATATTCGAGGGCGCTCCTCAAGACAAGCCCGAACTGTATCGGGACCGTTCTCCGCTCACGCATGCAGCGGCAATCCAGGCCCCCCTACTTATCTTTCAAGGACGGCGTGACAGCCGCGCAACGCCCCGCCAGATGGAGCGCTTTGAAAGAAAGATGGAGGCTCTGCATAAGGACTTCACCCTTGTGTGGCTGGACAGCGGACATGGTTTTTCCAGTGAAGCTACAGCCGAACACGTTCAGGAAGCTCATCTGAAATTTGCATACCGGGTACTGGGGCTGCAAGGGCGAGATGCGGACTGATTTTACGAAGCGTTTCGTCCATTTTCTCCAGCCGGAATCCGGTATCATAGCGACTCTGGCCAATTCCGACTATCGCCTTCTCCTGGGATCGAGCACCCTCTGGTGGCTGGCCCACTACATGGAGATGATCGTCCTGAGCTGGTTGGTGCTGGAACTGACCGACTCAGCCGGTCTCGTCGGGCTTGTTGGATTCTGCCGCTCGATCCCCTCACTGCTTGTCGGCGGCTTTGGCGGACTTCTTGCCGACCACATTGGCCGCCGTCCCCTCATCATCGCCTCGCAAGCGCTGACCTTCTGTATGTACGCGGTCGTTGCACTGCTGATGGCGGCGGGGCTGCTCCAGTTGTGGCACCTTGTTGCTATCTCCCTGACACTTGGCTGCGCCTGGGCCATGGACTGGCCGACCCGCCGGGCTCTGATACCCGATTTGGTGGGCCGCCCTCGCGTCATCGACGCACTTATGCTTGAAAATCTGGGGATGAGCGTAGCCCGCGCTTTTGGCCCTCTTCTGGCGGGGCTGGTCCTCGACGCATTCAATGTGCTGGGCTGTTTCCTGACTTTGAGCGGACTATCGGCTGTCTCGCTACTGCTCCTTCGAGCCCTGACGCGGCAGCCTATTCCACACACCTCATCCCCTTCCACCGCGTCGCCTGTTGCTCAGATTAAAGATAGCGTCCGCTACGTTCGTCAGAATCAATCCATCCTGGCCGTGACTCTGATCACGATGATCATGAATATGCTTGCGTTTCCCTATATGAACTTCCTTCCTGTTTTCGCACGCGATGTACTGCATCAGGGACCTGTTGGCCTGGGCTATCTAGGTGCGTCTGTAGGACTTGGGAACGTAGTCGGCCTGTTTCTGGTCAACTGGTCGAGGCGTTACGCAAGTGCAGGATGGATCTTCATCGCCGGCACACTTCTGCACTGCCTGGCACTCCTCTCATTCACGACTAGCTCCGTCTTCGCGGTTTCTTGGGCGTTCCTGCTTTTGGTTGGGATCGGTCACGCATGCTTCGGCATCATGCAGAGTTCGATCGTTCTGCTCGCTGCCGTAGATGAGAGGCGGGGACAGGCGATGGGGGCCATCGCGGTTGCCATTGGCGCAGGCCCGTTTGGTCGACTCCTGACTGGCGTGCTCGCAGACTCTTATGGCGCGCCGCTGGCGGTCGGTGGCGAAGTCGCGCTGGCTGCGCTACTGGTTACAATGGTCGCCGTGATGCTGCCCGGTCTGCGTCAGGTCGATGGCAGCCGAGAGAGTGCCGGCAACCCCTGAGTTAGGAATTCCCGTGCTGAAAACTACTCCATCGCCTCTTTCATCGCCGCCACCGCCAGCTCCTCAATTACGCTGATTTTCAGCACCTGTTCAGCAACACTTTCCCTGAACGCGACCACTTCTTCCTCTGTGAGTGGAAACTCCTCTTCCATCTGGCTTCGGATCGCGATTAAGCGCTCGGCGTTGGCTTGACCCTTTTCGAAGGTCTCACCGCCCTGCTCTAGAAAGAGCTGCTGGCTCTCCAACATCAGCCTGCGAGCCTCCCCCCAGACAGAGATCTCGGCCGGTAGCAGCATTTCACCTAGAACGCGCCACGCCTGCCCACTTTTACGAAAATGAGCCGCGGCTTCTTCCAAACCAGGTCGGTCCAGAATCTGCGCCGCTTCATCCAGAAACGCGGCAAACACGTCCCTTTCGGCAAATCCTTCCTTGCCGTAGGTGTGCGTATCGCTGAAGACTGACTCCAGACCCGCGTACATCTTGCGCCCGCGGGGAAACTCCTTTTCCCAGCTGCCCCTCATTTTGGGCTTTCGCAACGCGTCGGCCCAGCGCTGGTAGGCGGCGAAGCCGAAATTGTGACGGGCGCCCTTTGGCGGCTTTTCAGTGTACAGTTGAATGCTGTCTCGGATGCCCGACTGAACCGCATCCGGAATCTGATCGGCATCAGGCTTCCCCAATGTCATTGTGCGGTGCCGAAACTTTTGCACTTTCGTCCTGGCAGCTGCCAATTGGCTGGTCGTTGCATATAAAGGCACGCGCGCACGGTCGGCAATCGCGACCTGGTCGGCCTCTTCGTCGTACCCAAAGATGATCACCGGCAACATGTGTGGAATCTCAAACTCGTACGGCTGTGGATCGTAGGGGAGACTGAAGGCATCGACCCAGGTAACGGCGGGCGTTCCCTCTTGCAACGTGTCGACCAGGTTGCTTACCGCCTTTTCCGCGCTCGCCGTCTGGCGCACATCCTGAACTGAGCCCATGCGCTGCAGCATCGTTTCCATCGGGTCGAACGTGTTTCGGGTAAGAATGCGGGCGTGCGGGTCGATCCCCTGATAGGCGAATACGAAGTAACCCATCACCGCACCGCCGCTGATACCCATCAGTAGTGCCTCGGAGTACGGCTTGCCTGTATGAGGCGCCTTCACGCCGCAATAGTCGTAGTAGTTCCGGACCGTTCCGGTCTCCCAATGGAGCCCTTCAAATTGGGTGTAATCTGTAAGCGTTGCCATTTCTGATTCCCTTTGGCAGTAGAGTGAGACAGATAGCCATGCTATCAGACCAGCCGGAGTCAAGAGGCCGCACGACTTGGTCGTCGCTAACCGCTCTGAATCTTCCAGCGGGTGGCGTCGCTTGCCATCCCGCTCCAGGCGATGACCACCTGAGGGTGGACGGCAAAGAGGCCCTCTGGAGCAAAACTGGAGGCGCTCCGTCCGTTCAAGTGTTCGCTAGGGCGATAAGTCACGTACTTGCGTACAAACTCCTCGTCCACTCTTTGAAGCAGCTCCTGGCTTGGCAAACAGATCTCTTCAAACCGGCCTTCCAAGATGACTACCTCATCGCCGCTCTCCAGATGGACAACGGCCTGTGGATTGGCGCGCAAATTCCGAATCTTCCGGCCCGATCCCACGAAGAAAAAGGCATCATCCAGCCAGGCGCCCCAAACCGGTACGGCATGAGGCCGTCCATCGCTTCCGGCGCTGGCAATCCAATAGTTCACCGCCCTCTGCATGCGGCTTTCGACGAACTCCCAGGAGAGCATGCCACTGTCATACTCAATCGGCTCTGTTGCGCCCAAATCCGGGCGGCTTCGCTGACTCTTGTAGCGGTCGGTCATCGCCTTCTCCAAGCTAGAGCGGCAGGACACGTGCGCCGGAGCTCGGAGGACTTATGTATATCTCCGGCCACAGATTCATTGCCTTGGCATAACTTTCCCGGACAGCTTCTCGTACACTCTTCTCGGCTCCAGCCTGAACCAGCGCAACGGCGCAGCCGCCAAAACCTGCCCCGGTGAGACGGGCGCCCAGGCATCCGGGATGACTGCGCATCGACTCGACCATCTTGTCGAGTGCCTCGCTGCTGACTTCGTAGTCGTCTCTCAAGCTCTCGTGGCTGGCGTCCATCAAACGGCCCACTTCTCCAAAATCGCCCTGCTCCAGTGCGGCAACCGTGGTCAGCACACGAGCGTTTTCGCTGACGACGTGACGACAGCGTCGGTAAACTGTATGCGAAAGTAGCGCTCGATGAGATTCTAGTTCATCGAGGCTAACATCCCGGAGGGCGTTAATGCCATGCAGGACTGCTTTCAGTCGACGAACGCCGTCTTCACACTGTGCTCGCCGTTCGTTATATGCGCTGCCTGCAAGGGAGCGGCTTGCTTTCGTATTGCCAATCACCAGCGACACGCCATCTGGAAACGGCACGCGCCGGTAGCTCAGGCTGCGGCAATCGATGAGCAGGGCGTGCCCCTCTTCTCCCAGTGTACTGATAAACTGGTCCATGATTCCGCAGTTGACCCCGACGAACTCATTTTCGGCCTTCTGAGCAGCCCTGGCCAGCTGGGGACCGGTCAGCGCGTGGATCTGGTTGGCTGCCGTGAGAAAGGCCTTGGCGGCTGCGATTTCCAGCGCGGCAGAACTGCTGAGCCCGCTGCCCCTTGGGACGTTTCCGCTGACGATGCCTTCAAACCCCCTCAGCTGAATGCTAAGTTCCGCCAATTCCAATCCGACGCCCTGAACATAGTTTGGCCACAACTGTCTCGCGTTGCGCTCCGTTACCCCGATCTCGAAGTCAGCCCACGAGTCAAACTCCAGGGCATAGAGCCTGACACGATTGTCGTCGCGTGCCCGAAAGAGTACCCTTACGTCGCGATCCAGGGCGACGGGCAGCACGAATCCGTCATTGTAGTCGGTGTGCTCACCGATCAGATTGACTCGCCCCGGCGCAATTGCAAGATGGGTCGCCTTGCCCTCAAAGTGAGAGTCGAAACCGTTCAGTATGGTCTGTGTTCGCTTGTCTGGTTGCATGGCGTCCAGTCATTCCGGTACTTTGAAAGGTCAGGAAGCGGTCTCGCCTGCCTTGTTCGGGCCGCCTTGACCGAGCGGCGAGTTCTTGTCAGCACGGCCCAGTATCGCATATAGATTCAGGTCCGCCTCTTTGCCGTCAGCCCGAAACGTGTGCAAAACGCTCAGACCCGCGCCGGCAGCCAGCCACCTCAATTCCGCTTCATCAACTTGGTGAACGTAACGGACTGACTCTACGCCTTGCCGCCACGGCAACAGCGCGTCACCTGGCTCCAGTTCGGTATCACTGACGCCAACTGTGCCCGGATCGATCAGCTTTTTCCGGAATCGGTCGCTGCTGAAGAATTGCCAAAAGGACACAACAACATGCTCTTCTCCCAAGCGCTGAAGATCTCTCATGAGCCGCAGTCGCAGCGCATAGCCTGGCATGTGCTGCATGGTTGCAGTGCAGAGAACAACGGTGTACTTTGGCAACTCAGTCGTGCCCGTGGTTGCTCGGTCGTGCCCGCTCACTGCGCGGCTGTTCCCCGTCAGTACACTGGCCCAATTCGGATTGGCAAAATCGGCTTGAAAAAACTGGCACTCGACCTTTGGGAGGTTTGCAGTAGACTGACGCGCAAGTCGTAGCAGTGACCCGTTTACGTCCACGCCCGTGTAGGATGCGGCGACGCCTGCCTCCTCAAGAAGCCGGGCGAAGCGGCCGTTACCGCAGCCAACGTCCAGCACCGACAGTCTTTCCTTCCCGGCGGCCTTGAAATACGGTAGAATGGCCCAAAGTCCCGGGGTCCATCCTTGGCGCGTTGCGTCGAAGTCGTGGGCCACCTGCTCGTAGAATCGGCGATTCAGCTTCAGCAACCTGTCTTGCGTCTTAGGTTCCATTCTTGCTGTTCGCCTCGACTTGCATTCCAGCTTCCGCGATAGCTTGGAGAGTCTTTCCACCACCATGAAACGAGTTTTGGCTCCGGAAGAGATTCCAGCCGAGGTAGTTCAGACATCCCAGGAGTGGCAGCAAAAACGGAGCTTCGAACCGGCTGCTCATCGGTCGGCGCTGGCGGCGATCTTCAGGGACGTCCTCGCGGTTCAGGAATCCGAATGGGACACGAATCGATCGCTGCGTTCCATTCTAGCCCGATACCCGAAGGACGGCAAAGGATTCTATGCTAAGTCTGATTTGATAGCCGGCTTTCGCCTTTTGATCGATGAAGGTGAGCTTGAGCCGGATTCGCTACTGCTGGACAGAATCCGCATGAAGCCGGTGCGTACCTCCAGCGGGGTAGCGCCGGTAACCGTACTGACCGCGCCGGCCGGCTGTCCTGGCGAGTGTATCTTCTGCCCGGATGACTATCGCATGCCCAAGAGCTACATCTTCGACGAACCGGGCGCGCAAAGGGCCGAACGCGACGGCTTCGATCCATTCAAGCAAACTTTGGGCCGCATTGATGCCTTCGAAAGTATCGGCCACGACACAAGCAAAGTGGAGCTGTTGATCCTGGGGGGCACTTGGGGCGCTTACGGCCAGGACTACCGCGAGTGGTTCGTTCGCCGCTGCTTCGACGCCATGAATACCTATGGCAACCCCGAATACTCGCCGTCCTCCACACTGGAGCAGGCCCAGGAGGGCAATGTCTTGGCCGGGCACCGAAACGTTGGGATGGTCGTCGAGACCCGGCCCGACTGGATTACGCCCAATGAAATCCGACACATGCGTCGCCTGGGTGTAACGAAAGTGCAGATCGGCGTTCAGAGCATGGAGGACGACGTTCTCGTACTGAACAAGCGCGGCCACACCGTGACCGAGGTAAGGCAAGCGCTGGGGCTGCTGCGGACGGCTGGATTCAAGTTGCACCTGCATTGGATGCCAAACCTCTACGGGGCCACTCTGGAATCTGACCGAGAATCGTTTCGCCGCTTCTTTGACGATCCAGCGTTCCGTCCGGACGAACTCAAGATCTACCCTTGCTCCCTAATCGCCGGTACTGAGCTCTACGAGAAGTGGCGGGCCGGAGACTATACGCCCTATACGGAGAAGGAGCTGGTCGCATTGCTGGCAGATATCAAACCGACCGTTCCTCCGTACACTCGTATCAATCGCTTGTTTCGAGATATACCGGCACATCACATCGAGGCCGGAGTGAAGACGAGCAATCTGCGCGAGGTAGTCCACGAAGAGCTGTTGCGCCGCGGAGAACGCTGTGGCTGTATTCGTTGCCGCGAAGTGAAGCGCAAACAGGTGCGGGAGGAAGCGCTGCGATTGACTGTTTCAACCTACCCTACGGACTTAACGGTCGAGCACTTTTTGCAGGTTGTCGTAGACGAAAAGAAGGGGAGCGGCACGCAAGCGGACCTTGAGCGGACGCCGCTCGCAGGCTTTCTCAGGCTGAGTTTGCCCAAGACGCCTTCAGCTGGAAGTCGGGCCTTTTTGGATGAGATTCGCGGGAACGCGATGATTCGCGAAGTGCACGTCTACGGACCTGCGCTAGCTATCGGCAGCGCAGAAAAGGGTGCTGCCCAACACGTTGGCGTGGGTACGCGCCTTCTCAACGAGGCTCGGCGGCTCAGCCGCGCAGCAGGTTTCGATAGCATCAGCGTCATCGCCGCCACCGGCACGCAGGCCTACTACGCGGCGCGCGGCTTTGAGTCTGGTGAACTCTATATGACCGGTTCTACCTCGACCAATTCTGGGAATCCTGAGCTTCCATAGACTGTCTCTGTCGGGTTGCCGAAGGTATTTGGAGCCACCCGCCCAGACCGCCGGCCAAGCTGCTGCTAGGCAGGGACGAGGAGTTCTCGTATACGCAGGAAGCCCTGACATGGCAATCCGGAACTGTTCCATCTCCAATTGAGTTTACGCTATTGCCCCTTCCGATAAGACAAAAAAAGTGCGGCAAGCTATCGCCGCACTTTTTTACTTTCTGTCTGTACTACCGCCCGCCTTGGTCTGGCCCGCACCCACCGGGCAAACCCCGTCAGGCAGTTTCTGACCTAGAAGTGCAAAGTCAAGTCGAAATCTGTCGCCTGGACCAGCGGGAGAATCTGGTGGATCATTGGCATCATCGAGCCCATGCCCGGCATTGCCATATCCAGCAACGGAATTTCGGTGATCAGCTCGACCAGATTGCTGGCTTTGCCATCCGACCAGTCCAAGGTCGGCAGAGCAGTGCCGTCAATGGAAATCGTGATGCCGTCGGCGCCAGTGCTGATGCCAAGCTGCGAAATCCCCATGCCTCTGACCATACTGAGCGAGCTAAGCCCCATCTCAAGAGCCCCAAGTGAGCCTCCCGTCATCTCCTGCATCTCCTGGACCGACAGATCACCGATACTGATGCTGCCGTCCGCGCCGTAGAACACCGGCAGATTGATTCGCGGCGGCGTGCCTACCGCGGCCAGGAACTCTTCCTGCGCGGCCTTGGCTGCCATCGCCGCTGCACTGTCACCTTCTACATAGAGCGGAATCATCTCCGCACCTGGCGCAGGCTCGAAGCGGGCAATCACGCCGATTCCGATTCTGTCAACGAGGGCAAAAAGCAGGTCTGCCATGGGAACGGCCACGCCAAGTGTGTTCAGGGCGCCAGGCAGGGCGTTCAGCGAATCGCCGTCATAGCTGATGTTCGGAATACTCCGACCATTGACCAGTAGCAGTAGTCCCTCAGGCGTATTGCTCACCTGGATGTGCTGTATATTGCTTGCTCCCATTGCGAAAACTATCTCGGGAGGAACCGACACATCCATTACGCCAAGTGTACCTACCAGATCGGCCAGGGCAGCATTCTTTATCGAAGGCATCCCGTCCATGCCGAAATCAAGCACCAGCGCAGGCAGGTCAATTACCAATTGGTCGGCATCGGCATCGATGCTACCCTGACCAGCTCGGGGTGCGCAGCCCGCAAGAGCAATAACTGCTATAAGCATTATGGCGGCCCAGAACTTCACACGTCGATTGAGCATTTCATACCTCCTAAGGGCAGTCAAGAAAAAGGGTTATGATTGAGATCTGCAAGAGTTCGGAAAACACGAACCGCTATGATCAATCCCGCTGCTTGAACTGTGCGGGAATTGTACCATCTTATAGTGTAGAGCGACAATGCTCCAGAGACTGCGGCAAAGGGTGTTTTCGCCGCTGCGTCCCGAATAATAAGGGAACTTCTCGATATATGCAAACTCCAGAATCCCATTGAAAATGCTGAGGAAGGACAGGGAATGGACTGGCCACAATTCTAGATGATGCGTTGCCATTCGTCAACCTTGCTACGAAAGAAATGGAGGCCTGAAGAATCTGGTCTGTCCCATGTCAAATCTCAATCCACGACACGCCAAATGCTTCAAGAAAATGTCCTGTCCGGCCTTAAGACTTGCAGTTCTGTTCGGCGTTTAAGTGACTGCTAAGCCTAGCGAAGGTGTTCAGAGAGGCTTTTCCCTGGCTGGAGTAGGAAACAAGGGGAATCCGACCGGGTACACGCACGATCGGAGGCTGACCGGTTCGCCCTCAGTTCATGTCAAACTCGATGAATTCACCGGTCACAGTGAAGATGATCCGCTCACAGATGTTGGTCACCCTGTCGGCGGCCCGTTCCAGATTGTGCGCTGCCCACAGCAAATAATTTGTGCGGTCTATCAGAGTCGGGTCCTCCAAAATCATGGCAATCAGATCACGGTGGACCTGGTTGTAAAGCGCGTCCACCTCATCGTCTCGAAGTGGAATCGTTCGTGCGGCTTCCAGGTCCTGAGTCAGAAAAGCATCGAGTGCCTGTTGTAGCATAGTCGTAGCGATTTCGCACATGCGGGGTATATCGACCAGTGGCTTGATCAGTGCCTCAGGCCCAATCAGCAGGATAATCCGGCCAATGCCTTTGGCGTAATCCCCAATCCTCTCCAACTCCGTGCTGATCTCCAGCACTGCTGCTATCAACCTCAGGTTTCCAGCCATTGGCTGTTGCGTCGCAATCAACCGCAGACAGTCTGCCTCGATCTCAAAACGCTTCTTATTGATAATCTCATCTTCTTTGATCAGTCGCCTGGCGGTCTCCATGTCTCTGCTACGTAACGCTTCCACTGATTCCTTCAATGCCTGGATCACCATGCTTCCCAGCATCAGTGTATCAGTCTGGAGTGTCTCCAGTTCCCTGGCAAAAGAGGTCCGCAGGAGCTGTCCCATCGATGGTCTCCTTTCCTTCCGAAGGACTATTACTACAACCGCACATTGATCGAAGAGGGTTCCTTCGGCGATAATGAGAGAAAGCAAGCCGAACTGGAGGCGCTATGGAACTGAGCGAACTGGACGAATGGGCGGACGACTTCGAAGCGTTTCACAGTCAGTTTTCCTCGCTGTTTGGACGTAGAGAGGTACAGGAGCAGGCGGTGAAGTATCTGCAAGGGTTGGTGTCGCCGGTGGAGCGGAAGAATGGCTGGCGGTTGGCGGAAGCGGTGGGCGACAAGAGGCCGGATGCGACGCAACGATTGCTGTACAAGACGAAGTGGGATGCAGAAGCGGTGCGAGATGCGTTGCAGCGATTTGTGATAGAGGGGTTCGGCGATGGGGAAGGCATCGGTGTGGTCGACGAGACGGGATTTCTCAAGAAGGGGGTAAAATCGGCGGGCGTACAGCGTCAGTATAGTGGAACGGCTGGCAAGGTGGAGAACTGTCAGTTGGGTGTATTCCTGACCTATGCGACGGTGCGGGGCCATACCTTTCTGGACCGACGGCTCTATCTGCCTGAGGCATGGTGTGCGGACAGAGAGCGCTGTAAGGAAGCGAAAGTGCCTGCCGACGTCGGTTTTGCCACCAAGGGTGAACTGGCGGTTGCGATGTTGCGCCATGCGTGGCGGCTGGACGTGCCGATGCGCTGGGTGACGGCAGATGAGGTCTACGGTGAGACGCGTGCGCTGCGCAATGCCGTGGCCGAAAGTGGTCGTTGGTATGTGTTTGCGGTGGGGGCTCATAACAGCGTATGGCTGGCGCGCCCCGAGGTAGGCGTCCCTGCTTGGAAGGGACGCGGTCGCAAACCGTTCAAAGCGCGCGTTCTCGATGAAAGCGCACGCCTGGTGCGGATCCCGGCGCTGGTCGCATCCTGGCCTGACAGCCGTTGGCAACCTCTGCAGGTCGCGGCAGGGGAAAAGGGAGTTCGCATCTACGACTGGGCCTGCCAGCGGATCGTGGAAAATCAAGACCAGATGCCGGGAAGGGACAGCTGGCTCCTGGTGCGACGTTCGCTGACCAAGCCGCACGAACACGCCTACTTTCTCTCCAATGCGCCGCCTGACACTGCGCTGCTGACCCTGGCCCAGGTCGCCTCGACTCGCTATACCATTGAACAGTGTTTCGAAGAGGCCAAAGGCGAAACCGGCCTCGACCACTATGAGGTTCGCTATTGGCCCAGTTGGTATCGACACATTACACTCTCGATGATGGCACATGTATGGCTCGCCTGGCTCCGTCTCAGACGCAACCAGAAAAAGGGGGGCCTGAATCCTTTCTGGCCGAATTGACCGTGCCTGAAATCCGGCGTCTGCTCGAAATCGCCTTGCCCTTGCCACCGCGTTCGCCCCCCTTACGTCTTGCCTGGTCCCACTGGCGCCGCGCCAGACGCCTACAAGCGCGTCAATGTCACTACAGACGCCGCTCGTTACTCTCTGTCATTCCAGCCCCACTGCAACCACCTAATATGCGGTTGTAGTACTATCGACTCTGAAGGTAAGTGAGCAGCTTGTCACGCATTAGATCCCGTACCTGCCTGCAGGCCGAAATCCTCTCTGAATCGCTTCCTATCACTTTTGTCGGGTCTTCAAATGGCATGTGAGTGACTTGCTCGTCCCCCAACCAGACCGGGCAATTCTTGGCCGCGTTATCGCAGACCGTGACAACGAGGTCAGGTTGCAACTCACGATAAACGTCAACTGACTCCGTTGCTCCTTGACCAATGTCTATATCTAGCTCCGCCATCGCACGAACTGCGAGTGGGTGAACCATGCCCGAAGGCGCCGTACCAGCCGAAAATGCCTGCCAGCTCTCGCCCAGATAGGCGTTCACGAGCCCCTCGGCCATCTGGCTGCGGCAAGAGTTTCCCGTGCATAAGATGAGAACTCGTTTCTTTTCTACGTTCATGCTGACCCCGCGGGCAATGTGACCTTAGCCGAAGCGCCCGGTAATGTAATCTTCCGTGCTCTTCTGACTCGGATTTGTAAAGATCTTCTCGGTATCGTCAAACTCTATCAGATTTCCGGTGCGTTTGTCATCTACGCTGAAAAAGGCCGTGTAATCCGAAATCCGGGCTGCCTGCTGCATGTTGTGCGTGACAACGATAATCGTGTACTTATCCGACAGCTCCTTCATCAGGTCTTCAATTCTCAGCGTGGCTATCGGGTCCAAGGCCGAGGCCGGCTCGTCCATGAGAATGATCTCCGGCTCAACCGCAATCGCTCTGGCGATGCACAACCGCTGCTGCTGCCCTCCGGAGAGCCCGAGTGCGCTCTGCTGCAGCTTGTCCTTTACCTCTTCCCACAAGGCCGCAGAGCGCAACGCCCTTTCGACCATCTCGTCCATGTCCCCGCGGAAGCCGTTTATGCGCGTTCCCCAGGCGACGTTCTCATAGATAGTCTTGGGAAATGGGTTTGGCTTCTGAAAAACCATACCGATTCGGCGTCGAACTTCCACTGGATCTACGTCACCATCGTAGATGTTCTGGCCCTGAAAGAGAACCTTACCTTCGATTCGCGCACTGGCAATCAGATCGTTCATCCGGTTGAAACAGCGAAGGACCGTGCTTTTGCCGCAACCTGAAGGACCGATGATGGCAGTAATCCTGTTGGAAGGGACCTTCATGTATACGTCGCCTACTGCGCAAAAGTCACTGTAAAAGACACTCATTTTTTCGGCTTCAATCGCATTCCCTCCCGTCCCATTGGAGGAATGACTGACCGTTTCAGTCTGGGCCTGCGCCGGACGCTCAATCGCAACTGTCATGAGTTCGGATACTCCTATGCAACAGCCCGACTGCGGTCAAAGCGATTTCGCAATAGCACCGCAGAGGCATTCAAGGACAGCAATAGAATGAGTAGGACCAAAATGGCCGCCGCGGCCAGATTCCGGAACTCATCTTGAGGCCGCGAGGTCCACTGGTAAATCTGAATGGGCAGCACGGTGAACTTGGAGAATGGCCCGCTTGGGTCAAGGGCAATGAACGTTGAAGCGCCGACAACCACCAGCGGGGCCGTCTCCCCTATTGCCCGGCTTACGGCCAGAATCGTTCCGGTCAGGACGCCAGGCATGGCGCTAGGCAAGACGTGATGCCAGATTACCTGCCAGTGGGTAGCGCCCAATCCAAAGCCCGCCTGCCGCAGGGAGCTGGGAACGGCTCGAATGGCCTCCTGACCGTTTATTATGATCAATGGCAGGATCAGAAGACCAAGCGTCAGACCGGCCGAAATAATTGTTCTGCCGTTGGCTGTGGACTGGTCGCCAATGCCCAGAAAAGCGCCACTTGTGATCACTTCCAATACTCGTACAAAGATTGCTAGCCCCAGCATGCCGTAGATGATCGATGGAACGCCGGCCAGGTTATTGATATTGGTCTGAATCAACCTGTTGAGAAGGCGCTCTTTCTGCGCGTACTCCTCAAGGTAGATCGCTGCTCCTACGCCTATGGGAAAAGAAAACAGTATGGTAATTGCAACCACCCACAGCGAGCCGAAGATCGCGGTTCGTACGCCGGCGCGCAGCGGTTCACTCGACTGCGACTTACTTATGAAACTGGTCGTAAGCCAGCTCCGGAAGTAGACATCGGAACCTGGAAATCGCTGTTCAGCCTCTGCAAAAACGCTCCCTCGTGCGAAGAGGGAATCGAATAGACCCCAGGTCGCCTCCACTTGCGGTTCTACCACGCGTTCCAGAATCAAGTCGTGCACATTTTCGCGGCTTCTCTCGGCAAAGGGCATGTCGTACTCGTAGCGACGCATCAACCCCGCAGAGATATTCGCTTCCAAAATCTCCACCAATTTGTCTTTGGGTAGCTCGTTCAGCGGCAATCCTTCAACGGCCAGTTCGGAGGGATCAATAGTGTTTACGATCGCGACGTAGCCGAACGACTGATTGAGAATGTTTAAGAGAAGGGCGGAAAGTGCAAGGATGCCGGCGAGCACTGCCCCCTGAAAGACCACCGCCCAAGTCCGTCCTCGGCGCTGCCGCGTAACGACCTGTTCATGGTGGGCAGTCCCCGAAGGCATAAGCCCTTCAGCAGACTGCGAAACAGTTTGCCGTTGGTGGATAGACATCATTCGTACTCCTCACGAAAGAGGCGAACAATCCACTGGCTAAGGACATTGAGACTCAGCGTCAGCAGGAAGAGTAGCAGACCGATGGCAAAGATGCTGTTGTAGTCGATCGAATCGTAACTTAGGTCGCCGCCGCTGATGCGCACTATGTGCCCTGTCATTGTTTCGGCAGCGCGAAAAGGTGAGAACGTGAAGTTCGGGCCGGCGCCGGCTGCGATTGCCACGATCATCGTCTCTCCGATCGCACGAGAGATTGCAACAATGAAGGCCGCTGCGACTCCCGAAAGGGCAGCCGGCAATACGATTCGTACTGCAGTTTCCAGCCTTGTGGCCCCCAATCCATAAGATGCCTGGCGTAGCGCATTTGGAACGGCGCTCAACGCGTCCCCGCTCATCGAGCTGACGAGCGGAATGACCAAAATGCCGATTACAATCCCCGCAGAAGCAGTGTTGTAGATCTCAACAATATCACGGCCGAAAATGCCGCGTAACAAGGGCGTCATGAAAGTCAAAGCGAAATACCCGTATACAACGGTTGGAATCCCCGCCAAGACTTCAAGAATCGGCTTAAGGATGCTTCGCGTTCGCTGGGGGGCATACTCGCTCAAATAGATTGCGATACACAGTCCCACCGGCAACGCTACCGCCATTGCTATCAAGCTGGCCATGAGAGTTGCAGTTACCAGCGGCCAAATGCCAAACCGTCCTATTGCCGGCTGCCATTCAGTTCCCCCGAAAAATTTGAGTAAGGTCACTTCCTCGTTGGCGAAGAACAGAAGTGACTCACGCCCCAGCACATAGACAATGCCCAGGGTTGTGAGAATTGATATGGCGCCGCAGAGAAACAGGAAACCCTGGATCAACGACTCGGTGACTCGCGGCTTGCGACGCAGGTCCAACGGAGACCCCCCTCCCAGGACAGACTCGCCCTTGCTTTCGGCGCCTGCCACCGGCCCTCGCATCGACTCTGCAGAAATGGCGGCTTGTGCTACTGGCGCCGATTGTGTCATGGTTTCCCTCGCTTCTCAAGAGTTTGCGGTTCACTGGTTGCGGCAGGCTTCTCTTGGAAAATCTGCGCGCTAAAGACTCTCTCCCATCTACCAAAGTGAGCTCGGTCTCCGATTGCGGCCTATTCTAATTCCACTGCCGAGAATCGGGAAAGATGTGGTCAAGGATGAACCCTGAATTCCAACTCCTGGCGCAGCTAGCCATTGTTGCCCTCGAGGCAACTTGATACATTGCGCAAACTACTGTTCCATCGCCTTCATTGCGTTCAATAGACTCTGCTTGGCGGCTTCGAGAACGGAACTTTCAGCCGGGAAGTAGCCGACGCGCTCAATCTCTTCGTTGACGTAGGTCAGGTAGAAGTTGATGAAGGCGGCGACCTGGGGTTTCTCGGCCATGATGCCTGCATCGGAGTAGATGGAGAGCGGGCGGGCAAGCGGGTAGCTGGCATTGTCGACGTTAGCGGCCGTCGCCTCGACACCATTGATGGCGACGATCTTCAGGCTACCGGCGTTCTCCAGATAGTAGGCGTAGCCGAAGTAACTTACGGCATAGGGACTGCCGGTGACGCCCTGGACGAGAACATTGTCATCCTCGGACAGCTGGATGGCGTCGGCGCTCAGGATCGGCTCCTTGTCCTTGTCGAAGACCTCTTCGACGAAGTAATCGAAAGTACCGCTGTCGGTTCCGGGGCTGAAGCGCTGAATCGGCTCGGCGGGCCAGTCGGGATTGACGTCAGCCCAGGTAGTGGCTGTGGAGAATACCATCGCCAGCTGCAACATGGACAGGTTGTCAACGAAGTCGTTCTCTTTGCTAACGGTAACGGCCAGCGCATCGGTGCCGACGCGGAACTCAATCGGAATGCGGTCGATTGCGCCGCAGGACTCCCTTTCGGAGTCCCTGATGGGGCGGCTTGCATTGGTGATATCGGATTCACCGGCGACGCAGAAGCGCTCAAAGCCTGCCCCGCTGCCGATGCTGTCGATGGTAATATTGTCAGCGTAGCCTTCGTCCCTGAAACGTTCGGCCATCGCTTCAGACAAGGGGAAGACGGTCGAACTGCCGGCCGAGATAATGTCACCCGTGACTTCCAGAGGATTCACCTCCGGCAGCCCGTCAGATAAATCGACCGAGGCCAACGTCTTGTCCTCCATGGCAGGCTCATCAACTGAGGCCTCGTCTTCGCCCGAGCGGCCGCATGCAGCCAGCGCTAGAGCGGCTATCAGAAACCAGACAAGCAATACTCGACGCATTTTCTCTCCATTTGCGGATCATTGTGTGAATGTCTTTCTGGTGCAGATAGTTGCTATGAATGCCTGCGGGGAAGATTCGCCCGTACGGCTCATTCCCACAGAATCAAGACTCGGAATTTCATTTCAAACACCACTGCCAGCATATAGCTATCAGGTTAATGGCCTGTGATGAAACTGGCTTCTGGCGTTAACAACCCTTATTCGTTTCGTTAAGAGTCCATTAACGTCTGGGCTCTGCCACCCCTTCCTTTCCTGCGACCCAGTTCGAAGAGCCTCAAGCCCGGCGCAACGCGATTCAGGCGCAACCTTTGGCTTCTCTGGCTCTCCTGGTCGAAAGCGTGATGTCTTGGATTTCATATCGCATGCAAGACTAATGCGCCCCGATAAACGCGAGGTACAGGAGATGTAAATGGGAATTTAGGGATCGATTAAGAGGAAGTTAGTTGCGTGGTGAGCGTTGGGTAAAGAATGAGAGGAAGGGAGAAAGCAGGACCGGAGTCTTCGAGAAGAGAGGTTTGCTCAGTTCTCCCTCCGAACTCGAACGCGATTCGGCTCGATGGGAAGGGTAAATGAGAAGGTGCTGCCCCGATTCTCTATGCTGTCGACCCAAATTCGGCCGCCGTGTACCTGCACAATATGCTTTGCGATGGCGAGCCCCAATCCCGTACCCAGGCTTGCACGGGCGCGGTCGGTCTTGAAGAACCGCTCGAAGATGCGGTCCGTGTCCTCGGCGGGAACGCCGACGCCCGTGTCGTTCACTGAAACTGTCACATGTTGGCTCCCGGTCTCTGCGTCAGCGAAGACTTTGACCGACCCGCCCGCCGATGAGAATTTCAGGGCATTGTGCACAAGATTCGTTACCACCTGATGAATGCGTTCCGCATCTGCATAGACGCGAGGAAGTCTCGGCGGCAGGTCGACGATCAAGTTGATGTCGCTACGAGCGGCAAGTGGCTGCAACCTCTCCACCGGCGTAAGAACTGTTTCACTGACAGGCACGGGCTGGAAACGGAATGGAACTTGCCCGGATTCGATGCGGGAGAGCTCCAGAATTTCGCGCACCATCTGGGCGAGAGCATCCACTTCCGTTTCGACCCTGTCCAGAAAGCGCGGCGCTGCGGCGGGATCGTCGAGCGCCCCGTCGCGCAGGGTCTCTGTCAGGGCTCGAAGAGACGCCAGTGGCGTACGCAGTTCGTGAGAAATGTTGCTGACGAAATCCCGCCGCACACGTTCAAGCCTGTGCAGCTCAGTCATGTCCTGCAGTAGCACGATGAATCCGACGCTTCCACCGGCCACAAAGGGGAGAGCAATTACGCGCATCGTCCTGTTTCCCCACTGGAAGATACTCTCAGCCTGCTTTCCATCTTGCCTGCAGTCCTGCCACGTTTCAACGATTCGGTGATCGCGTACGACTTGGGCCAGTGGTTGGCCTCGCAATCTTCGCGAGTTGAAATGAGGAACAGCGCGAACTGCATGCGCGTCAGAAGTGGGGGCGGGGCCGTCATCCGTATCCGCTGCCTGTTCAATCTCTGAAAAAGCGTCGGAGACTTCCTCTGTTTCCAACCCAATCAAGCGCGCCGCCACCGGGTTGAAAAGTCGAATTCGCCCCTCGCCGTCGAGGATGAAGACGCCGTCGACCAAGTTGTTGAGCACAGAGATCAGTCGCTCCCGTTCTCGCGTGACCGACGCAACCTGCGCCTCCAGCCGGTCTCTCATTCGATTGAAAGACCTGGCTAGCTGTCCCGCCTCATCCGCGCCTTTGGGCTCGATTCTTTCCTCAAGCTCCCCCTGTGCCAGGCGTGCTGCCACACGAATCAACTCTCTGAATGGCCGCGCCGTCATCTCGGATAATATAAGAGTGATTCCTACACACGCCGCTAACGCCAGCAGCATCACAAACACAAAGGCCCTTCTCAGTGGGTCGAGAGCGGCTTCAATCTCGGACCTCGGCGCAGACACGCGCAACACGCCCAGCGCCTCCGCTTGCGGCCGGCTGTCCGTACTGGCGCGATCAACGTTGTTTGGGAATACCGCCGCAGCCGCGTACAGCATCTCGAAGCCAAATGCACGGCTCGTCCGAACACTGTACCCGGTCCCTTCAATCAATGCCGCCCTGATCTCTGTCTGCTCGACCTGACCGGCCATGTCTGTCGGGTCCACCTGAGAGTCGGCCAAGACAGTTCCGTCGGCAAGAAAAACGGTGACCCGGGCGTCAAGCTGATCGCCCCACGCCCGCACGAGCTTGGCCGCCTCAACGTCGCCTGCCCGCCAGAGCGATTCGGCCAACCCTTCCCTAAGTCTCGAGTTTCCGGACAACAGTAAGGCGTCAACGGTGAGGCGTTGTCGAAGTTGGTCAGTATGAAACTGTCTGAACTGAATGAAGGAAAAGAAGAAGAGGCCCGCTAGAACAACTGCGGTCAACAGACAGAAAGGGACGGCGATTCGCCAGCGGATTGAGCCAAACCCAAGCATTTGCTGTTTTGGTTCCGACAAAGCACTCTCGTAAGGTGAAACACCGGCTACGCCGGCGCCGAAACCGATGCGCCTACCCGTCAAATCGGTAGCCGATGCCCCTTATTGTTAGAATGCGACTCGGATGGGCCGGGTCAACTTCGATTTTTTCTCGCAGCCAGCGGATATGAACGTCCACGGTCCGGCTGCCTCCGTCGAAATCCCATCCCCATACTCGTTCCAAAATGAGGCTGCGGCCCAGGGCGATTCCCTGGTTCCTGGCCAAAAAGAGGAGTAGCTCAAACTCCTTCGGTCTTAGAGCCAATACGTCGTCGTTGCGCCGTATTTCTCTCCTGCTCTCGTCAATGACGAGATCGCCGAATGAGATCGCAACGTCACCGTTTGGCGACTCCTGATCTGCCTGCCCTGAGCTTTCCAGTTCCTCGCGCAACAGCCGAACGCGACGCAGGTGCGCCCTTACTCTGGCCAGAAGCTCTCGCATGCTGAACGGCTTGGTGAGGTAGTCGTCTGCACCCACCTCCAGACCGACAATTTTATCCACCTCTTCATCCTTTGCCGTCAACATCAGTATCGGCAGACTCATCTCCTGCCGAAGTATTCGGCAGACTTCAATGCCGTCCAGACCCGGTAACATGAGGTCGAGGATTACCAGGCCGGGCTTCTCGGTCCTGGCTGTCGCTAGTGCCTGCACGCCGTCTGAAGCAGTGACGACTTCGTAACCCTGTTGTTCCAAACTGTATTTCAGGGTTTCAAGCAGTGTCGGCTCGTCCTCAACGATCAGCAGCTTGGTCTTGTCCAAGAGGTGAACCTCTCCGTTGGCTCTTTTCCAGAGACCCTTTCGATATGCTCCAAACCAGCAACTTAGAGCAGAGTCTCGACAGGCAAGGCCGGCGCCCTCTCGGCGCCCGTTGGCGGGACTCTACCGCAAGACCACGCTTTCCTCCAAAGTACCGGCGCGGTCGCTGCGAATCCGGATCTTGACCTCGGCGCCGGGTTGCCCTCGTAGAACCCATTCAGCCCAGGCGCGATTGTCGGTCGGGCTTGCCGCGAAGACCGTAGTGACCGAGAGCTTGCCGCTGCGGCCTTCCAGATGCCCCATTTCAGTCTTTGCCTGCCCGCTTGACAGGCTGACACCTTCCGGCAGCTCCAATTCTACACGGACAGGACGCGCCGCAACCCGCTTGCGACCTTGAGCACTTGTGTAAGTCGGCAGAAAGCCACAGTTCTCTAAGACAAGGCGAAGCCTGTAGTCTCCTTCATCTGACAGCCGATCAAGCGAAAGAGTATGAACTGTCAACCTGGGCAACATGTCGGCAAGTGACAAGGCGAATGTCGTGTTAATTTCCGCCTCTTCGCCGACAAGGCTGCGAGGTGGATTACTCCACGTGAACATCCTGTCGTAGCCGCCAATCTCAACCCGGCCCAGCTGAGTGTGCTCGTAAGGATACCAGTCCACCAGCGGCGGTTCGTCGCCGTTTTCCTCCAGCCACGTCAATATCTTTAAGTCATCCTCGTGCGGGTGTTTGCGGAACCAATTGATGAAATCCCGGTCCTTGATACCAGCTCTGCCGGGCAAGTCCCACAATTCAACTGTAAAAGAAAACATGCCCAGATGATCGTAGACCCAGTCGTCGAATCCGCCATTCGTAACTTCCTTGGGATGATAGCGGAAGCCGTGATAGACCGACAAACAAGGATAGCCGGTTAGCTCCTTGCCGCGCTCTCCCATCAGCTCATACACCCAAAGGTCGCCGGTCTCCATTACTTCGTCCGGCCTGGTACTGAAGGGCCGGAGAATCATGCCGCTATAGGTGTGGTACGTTACAGCCACACTGATGTTGTTGTGCCGGCTGATGAAGGAGACTGCCGCCCGGATCTCCTCTTCCGAGGCCGGAAACGGCCCTGCGCCAGCCTGCGTAGAATCAGGCTGCCATTCAAAAGGGAAATTGCGGTTGAAGTCGAGCCCTTGCAGCGGCCTGGCCAGAGTGATCTTCACGCCATCGAAATCCTCAACCCGTCCTTCTGGTAGAAGCCTGTAGTACTGACCTCCGTGTTCATCCGGCCCTCTCTTTTGCATGAGCCGTTCGTCGAGCGAGCTGACTTTCCAGTCACCGTTAGGGTCGGGGATCCGCATCTGCAATATCCGCCCGTCGCCGTCAATGTCCTCCTCATGCAAACCGGCCACAGGTTCCAAAAAGGGGTATGGACGTGTACCGGAGCGCACATATCTGGGATTCTCGGCCAGCGCCAGCGCCGCCCCGTCGGGATTCAGCCGCGGCACGATATAAAACGCAACACTGTCCAGCAACCGTGTACAACGCGCGTCGCTCCCATATCCGGACAAAAGAGTGTGGGCAATGTGAAGGGCTACCGTAGTGCCGGCAACCTCAGTTGCATGAATATTTGAATCTATCCAGATCGCCGGCTTGTCCTCATCAGACCCCGTTTCTCGATTGGTCAAAGTCAGAATGGGGATTGTCCTCTTCTCATGACTCTTCCCCAACTCATTCACTCTGGCCAAGTGCGGATATTCTTGAACCCAACTCTCCAATACCGATTCGACTTCGTCGTTAGAAAAATAATGGTTGAAGTCCATTGCTTGTGCGCCCCTGCGACTATAAGTTGGCTAGTCTGGTTGCAGCCAGACCCCGGAGCTATCTTGAAGCTGGCCGCTTCACGGAGAAAGCCCCATCAGCAGCGCAGTCAACAGGCCTGCTCTCTCACCGATTTTGTCCACCTCGATATGTTCATGGTCGGCGTGCGCCCCGTGCCCAGGGACGCCAAGTCCGTCCAAGGTAGGGACGCCCAATGCGCCCGTCAGGTTGCCGTCGCTGCCGCCGCCGGTCCCGGCTTCTTGAAGGTCCAGCCCAAGCGAATGACCGATGGCCCGGGCCTGTTTGAACATTGACCCCGTTACGGTCCTTTCCAATGGTGGACGGCTCACGCCGCCGCTGACTTCGAGCTTCGTTCCCCCCAGCTTCGGTTTGAGGCCCATTATCTCGTCGTTGACCCGTCCCATTTCCTCAGCAGTCCACGCCCGTACATCGATACGGGCTTCCGCATGCGCCGCAACGACATTGGGCCGCGTCCCTGCCGCCACAACACCGACGTTCACCGTCGTGCCCGCCTCCAAGTCGGTGAAACTGTGCAGACTTAGGACCTGGTGGGCAAGCTCCTGTACGGCGCTGATTCCCTTTTCCGGCTCCACGCCGGCGTGCGCTGCCCGCCCGGTTATCGACAGCGAATAGTGCCCTCCGCCCTTTCGGGTTGTTTTCAGTTTGCCGCCGGGTAACGGCGGCTCCATCACCAGGACGAATGCTGCAAGCCGGGCCTCTTCTTCGATCAGTTCACGCGAGGTCTGACTGCCGACCTCCTCGTCAGACGTCACCAGCAACGTTACCGGGCGCGGCAGTCTCAGGTGCAGGCTCTTTATGCCCCGTATCACATACTCCACCAAGGCCAGACTCGACTGCATGTCAAATATGCCGGGACCATAGGCCCAACCCTGTTCGTCAACCCGAAATGGATGGGTGTCCAATGACCCAACGGACCAGACGGTATCGTAGTGGCAGAGTATCAGGGCCGGCTCAGCCTCCGGCTGGTCCACGTGCCCCTCCGATTGGAAGCGCGCCCGAATATGGTTGCCGCGTTGCCGAATGGGTATGATCTCCGTATCCAATCCAGCTGCCGTATAGCGGTCGGCAAGACGGGCGGCAAAAGCATCCAGTCGGCCCTTGTCGTCTGTTGGCGTCTCCTCCTTTACGAGTTTGCCGATCGTCTCTAGAATCTGCGACTGCTGTTTCTGGTAGTAAGGGATAAGTTGACTGGGTTCCATTGCGATCTCCTGCTGAAAAGTCTGTTCAGGCCGACCGTTTGGCCAAAAGGCGCTCAATCAGGCCTGAACTGCTAACGGCCAAATCCGAACTCAACCGCGCTGAAAAAGAGGGGAACCATCGCCACTGCACTTACCAGAATCGCGCCAATCTCCAGATACACCCAACCCTGAGCTGCTCGCAACAGGATCCGCCTACTGTCAGTGTCCGCCCGCTCTTTTGTTATGCAAACGTATTTGACAATGTGCTGCTCTTCCGGTTTCACCGGCTCCAGTGGCATAACCGTCCATCCGGCCTGCTGGAACAGTCCCGGAAAGGAAGTTACAAAGCGGTGTGCGCCGTATCCGAAAGGCAGCACAACCAGGACAACGTAGGCAAGAGCGCCCAACAGGAGTTCAACAGGTCGCGATTGAATCGGGCTGAGAATTCCGAACAGGTCCAGCCACAGCCATCCCAGGAAGCATATCGCAGGCGCAGACAGCACCCAGTGGCCCCAACCGCCTGCACCGGGTGTGGCTTCGATCAGATGGGCCTTCACTCTTCGTCGGCCCTTCCTCTTCGGTTCGACTTTGGAGGTCATCGATCCGCTCCATCAGCATGGTGGATTCCCCGCTGCAGTGGCCTGCCCGAGAGGTTCAGGAGTTGATGGGTACAGGGCCGTCATTCTCCACCTTTCTGCGCCGTGGTCATCGTTTGCGTTGTTTTCCCTTAAGCCTCTTTCGAAGAGCATCCTGGTCTCGGGAAAATGCAGCCCGACTTGGGGAAGGGGGACCAGGTTCGATCCTTTGCGGCCGCTGTTCTTCAGGCTTTGACGGACCAAAAGCATCCAGCCACTCTGACACCTCACGTTCAGACAGATTGACGTGACTATCTGCACCCTCGTCGATTAGCGTCTCGTCCTGGTCAATCGCAGACGGGGAGCCGCTGCCCGGACGGGAGGCGTCCCCCTGGGCCGCGGCGGCTCGCCCTCGCGGACTTCCCATTCGCTGTACGAATTCGTCCGCTTGCCACGTCTCAATATCGTAGAGTTCTGCTTCCTGCCGCAGGGCCCGGTCATTCGTAACGACGATAAGCCCCTGCGTACGACGATGGATTCGACGCCGGATCAAATCATCGGCTTCATGCGGATTCCTGGCGAAGATGACCTCGACGCCGGCTCCGCTCAACTCCCGCGAGGCCCCGCCGACGATGCCGCGGTCAAAGACCACGGTCACCTTTCCCCCGTAGTTGCTCCGCCAGATCCGCAGACGAGACACGAATTGTTCCTCATCGTTTTCGTCCTGCAGGCTGATGTTTTCCAGAACCCCGGAGCCGATAATGTTGTGTCCGTCTATGAGTAGTGGCACATTGCCTCTCATTCGAGAAATCGTTTACGCAGAGTCCCGGTCCGTTATACATCTCGCCAGTGAATCTCTGGCCTGTGCAAATTGCGGCGGCGCCAGTTCAGGCCGACAGGATAGCCTGTCATCTTCGCCAGATCACCTGTCAGACGAATCAACGGCACGAACAGAGCTGCCTGCACCCTTGCAATGAAGGGAAGATCTTTCGCCAAGTGCCGCAGGCGACGCCAGGGTCCGGCACAATTGAGGACGCCTCCGCCAACCAGTCCAAGCCACCCCAACCATCGCGCCTCCTGTCCCCACAGCGCGTGGCCGAGGAGCGCCGGAATCAAGAGTAGATAGATAACGTAGCGGATGGCATGTCTCATGCGCCACAGGTCTGCCTTTCCGTCTCCTCTTGCGTAGCGGTAGTACTGGAGCCAAAATGATTTCAATTCCGTGCGGGGACGAAAGTATGCGACGGCGTTGGGCGCCCAGGCAAACGCAGGTTCCTCTCCCGCTTCTTTGATGCGCAGATCAAAGACCAGGTCTTCACAGTAATCGAGCCACTCGGGATAGCCTCCTGCCCTCCGCCACAACGCCTTGGAAAAGGCGATTGACCGGCTGCTGGGCAAAAAACGTTCAGGCGCTATCTCCTCGGCCATGGGCAAAACTGTTGCTCCCATCGCTGTTTGAAAAGGACCTGTAACGTCCGGCAGGAAGAATCCGGCCACCGCTTCAACACCCCGCTCTTCGGATGCGTTTCCTGCCTCGAATGGCGCCATCAGCTCTTCCAACCAGGTGGGATCCAACCGTACGCCGGCATCCGTGCAAGCAATAATCGGTCCGGCTGCTTCGCTGATTGCGCGATTGCGCCCTCGGCTGATGTTGGCGCCCTTTTCGACGAGAATCCGCAACCCAGGCACTTCCCCCAGGAACCCGTTCAGGATGGCAGCGGTTTCGTCTCGACTGCCGCCATCGCATATGACTATCTCATCGGGCTGGCGAGACTGGTTCAACAGGGAATACATCAACGTCTTGATGCTGTTCTCTTCGTTGTACACTGTGGCTACGACGGATACCCGCATCGGTCGTGTCAATCCATCTGTCAACCAGGGCTCTGCAACATCCGCTGGGCTAAAAAAGGCGCGCCCTCATAAAGCGCGCACTCCTCTTCCCGTAAGTCGCGCATCCAATGGGCCCGAATCTTCTTGATTCCTGTGCCCGTTCAACACGTCTATCCGGAATCGGCAAATGTGGGCTGCCCTTTCAGGCGCCTGTGCGACAGGAGTTAAACGACGCACCCTCATACCGACTTTGTCCGGTTAGGGACACTCTTCTTAGTTTGTCCGAGGCTGCAGGAGCCCGTAGTTGCCGTCTCTGCGGCCATAGACAATATTCAGAGAACGCGTATCGACATTGTAAAAGACGAAAAAGTCGTGGCCGAGAAGCTCCATCTGTTCAGCTGCCTCCTCAGGAAGCATCGGCTCGGCGACAAACTGTTTAGTGCGTACGATTTTCACCGAATCATCGGGCAACTGCGTTGCCGACTCTTCGACTGCCGCCGCCGCGGCGGCCGCATCTCGTCTCTTGCTCTTGAAGCGCCGCCCTTTGAATCGCTCTATCTGTCTGTACATCTTGTCTGCAATTGCATCGACGGAAGCAAACAGATCTTCGCTGGACTCCTCTGCACGCAGAATCTGTCCACTGGCCCATATGGTCAACTGCGCCGTGTACCTGTCCGCTGAAGCCCGTGTCTCCCTGCGGACCAACTCAACCCTGGCCTCCCTTATTCGCGGCAAATACTTGTCCAACCTGCCTACTTTTCTGTCAACATAGTCCTGAACGCGGTCAGATATCGCAACGTTTCTTCCGTGGACTGTCAGATTCATACTCTTATCTCCCTTCTTGTTCATTCGATTTACTTGGCACTGTTTCGGCTGTTGGGGAAAGCGCAGCTGGCCTAACGGGCAACGCAACCAACTCCCTCACTTCTCGAAGGAACAACGCAATCTACCTCTTGGCGGGTCTCGCCAGGGCAACTCCGTAGACAGCGACTGCACCGGCCTCGCGCAAGGCGACTGCACATTCCCGCATCGTCGCGCCTGTCGTAAAGACGTCGTCCACAAGCAGCAGCCTACTCCCTGAAACCACCTTGGGACTCGCTCTGAATTTCCCCTCTACATTCGCTGCCCGCTCAAAGGCAGTCAACCCGACCTGGGATTTGGTTGCCTGATAGCGCTCAATTGCGCTATCCAGCACGGGCGTACACGTTTCAATCGCAAGATCTGTGGCCAGCAACGCCGCCTGATTGAAGCCTCTTTCCAGCAACCTGTCTTTGTGGAGTGGGACAGGGACAATTCCATCCAGCCTTCGTAGAACGGCAGGCCAGGGAGCAGCAGCGAGCAGCGCTTTCAAATAACGTGCAAGGATTGGCGCCAGTTCCAATCTCCCGTCATACTTGAGTGCATGGATCGCTGGTTGAAGAGGTCCTTCGTGTAGGGCAGCCACGCCCACACAGCCCAGTGCGTCTTGGCATCCGGAGCAAGGAGCCCCGAGCCCTTCCTCATCTCCCGGCAACTCAATTCCACAACGCTGGCAAACTTGCCACGACTGGGCCGGACGCACCTTCTGCGCACAAAAGTCGCAGAACCATTGGCCGCTTCGCAGGCAGTTTACGCAACGGGGAGGGAAAACCAGATCAAGCAGGTAGGAACCGAATCTCTGAAGCAAATCGAGGATGGCCTGATTGCATAGACTACTCTCAGCGGCCGGCAAATGATAGGAGCCAGACGAGACTCAACGGAGTTTCAATTGACGACCCTTCTGTTGCCGGGAACCAGCGTTGGAGTACGTCATTGATCAAGGTGCGCAGATCGTTTCCCAGAATGAGCAATATCGAAAGCAGGACTATTGAAACCAGAATCAAGAGCAACGCGTACTCTACGAAACTCTGGCCACCACGACCTGGAGAAGATCTGAACATCGACATGAGCGCAAACCCTCCTTCGGAGCCGCCAGTAGATCTCGACCAACCGGCGTAACCGGTTCCTGCGGAACTACCTCGTAACTCCTATTGTTACGGATGTTGACAAGAAAGGCAATTTCCTTCAGGACAATCGCACCTAAATTAGAGCAGTTTGAGGTCTGTCTTGTGAGATGGGTACGGCATTTACATGAATTGACGCAGGGACAGCAGCTGGCCATAGATGGGAAGACGGTTCGTCGTTCGCATGAGAGGAGGCAGAAAAAGGAACCGCTGCAGTTGGTCAGTGCCTAGGTAACGAAGAGTCGGCTCGTTCTGGGGCCCCAACAGAACTGACCGCAGTTGCATGAAGCTGTCGAAACCATGTTCACACTGGAGAAACAGAACGGATTTGCCGATGTTGCCCTCGACTTCCACCAGACGATAGAAAAGGACCACGGTCGCATCGAAACCAGGCGCTGTTGGGTTATCTCTGCCCCCGAATTCCTCGCCTACATGGACCCTGACCAGGTATGGTCACAACTGCAAAGCCTGGTCATGATCGAAGCCAAACGGAAACGAGCCGGTTGGAAAGCTGACTATCTCCTGAAAGTTCTCTCCCAATAAGATGCGATTGCCCTGGCCCCCCTATCGACCCTACGGTTCAATTTGCTGATTATCGATGGTTTTCGGACAAGAAACCGGCCTCCAGTCACCGGAAATCATTCGGATTTGCGGCCGCGCACCATAAATTGCACTGCTCTTGGTGTTTTGTCCTGAGTTGGGACTCGATTCAGGTAGCGTCATGAGGTTTTGACCCAATTAGATGCGGTTGCCCTGCTTGAAAGTCTTTTGCTTCGAAAAGTAAAGAGGTGATATGATTGAGTAAGTCGAATGGTCTCCCGCATTTGACAGGCCGCCTTGTACAAGCACAAAGCAATCCGATCAAATGAGGTAAGCCGCGCGGCAAGTCGTCGTCGCAGTCGGCCGTATTCTGACCTGCCCCTCAATCCGTGGCACTGTCTTTCCCAGGATGCTTTAGCAAGGCGCTGATTTCACCGCAGATTGCCGTGCCGGGATCTCGCCCCTCCGGCAGGAAATCGGCCGGCAGACACCTACACTTTCGGCGGCGCACTCAAGAGAATGAAAACTTAGTGGGGAAAAACGTGAACGCAAAAGCTGCATTGCTCAAGATGCACGAAATCGATTCACTGTACGACAAAGTCCGGCGAAGGATTCTCCTTCTCAATAGAGCAGTAGAAGGATCGAGTGAACTGGAAACGCTTCGCGAGGAAGTCGACTCTATTAGCGAGGAACTCCAGGGCACTCGCTCGGAACAGCAAGACCTTGAACTGGAATCACGTTCCCTGACTGAGAGGATACGTGAATCCGAAGCGAGCCTGATGAGCGGCGAACTGCAGAATCCCAGAGAACTTGAGGCCTTGCAATCCAGCATTGACGCCATGAAAGAACACAGGACCGACCTGGAGAACCGGAGCGTCGAGCGCCTGGTAATGGTCGACTCTCTTGAGGCGACCCTGGAAAACAAACAGGCACACCTTGTGGAATTTGAACAAGAGTGGACGAATCGAAAGACCGCTTTTGAGACAGAGATCGATCAACGCAAAAGAGAGTATATCTACTTGAAAAAGGCCCGCGAGCAAGTGGCGGATATACTCTCTGAAGAAAATCTGGATATGTACGAACATTTGCGTCGCAGAAAGAATGGTGTGGCCGTCGCCTTGCTGGAAGACGAAATCTGTGGAGCCTGCCATACGCAAGTCGCAGTCGGTATCCTGAACAATATCCGATACAGTGATGACCTGCTCAGCTGTCCCTCCTGCGGCCGCATATTGCTTAACGAAGGCTGAGCCTTAGCGGCCTCAAGCCTCCACTCAATCTCCGGACTTTGACCGCCCTCTCATTGCAGGGAATCAGAGACAGTCACTGTTCGCGCCGAAGTCCAGTCTAACGCGTCCCCAAAGCCTCTGCCAGGAGCTAAAAGATGACACAACGAATTCTGGTGACGGGCATGAGCGGCCTGATTGGCGGTGCAGTCCGCCAACACCTGGAAGGTCGCTACGATCTGACCGCCCTCAACCGCAGCCTCGTACCAGGCGTGCGCACTGTTCAAGCGGACATTGCCGAATTCGATTCAATCCTCCCGGCTTTCGAAGGTCAGGATGCCGTCGTGCACCTCGCCGCTTCGGCCCGCGGCAGCGACCCCTGGGAACGCGTTCGCGATCCCAACCTGATCGGCGTCTACAATGTCTTTGAAGCAGCTCGCAGGGCGGGTGTTTCCAGGGTAATCTTCGCCAGCAGCGGTTCGACGATTTCCGGGTGGGAACAGGTCCAGCCCTATCGTGCCCTCGTAAATGGCGACTACGAGAATGTCCGGCGCCCTTGGCCGATGATCACGCATGAGACCCCCGTCCGCCCTGCAGGTGTATATGGGGCAACCAAGGTATGGGGTGAAGCGCTGGCCAGACAGTTTACGGACAGCTCGGAACTTTCCATTATCTGCCTGCGTATAGGGCTTGTCAACGAAGAGGACCGGCCGACCGATTCCCGTCAGTTCTCAGTTTGGTGCAGCCAGAGAGACATTAGCCAGATGGTGGAACGATGCATCGTTGCTCCGTCGGAACTTAGATTCGATATTTTTTACGCCCTCTCCAGGAACAAGTGGGGTTACCGGGACATTTCTCATGCCCGCGAGGTTGTGGGTTTCGAACCCAGCGATAAGGCCGAAGACTATCGGTGACACGACCACTGTCTTAAAGAATATCCCTCAATCGCGTACCGAAGTGACCGTACCAATTCGTGCAAATCGACCGGAAACGTGTCAGATGACTCACACTGGTTTCCGGAAACAGCACCTGCACACACTAGAGAAAGTAGACCCATGGATCCTCAAACCGAACACCGCTACAACCGTCTGACTTGGGCGGAAATGAATGATGCCATCGCGGCTCAGAAGGTCGTCCTGCTCCCGGTAGCATCAACTGAGCAGCACGGCCGCCACCTCCCTCTCGACGTTGACGTCTTTCTGTGCGAATCGATTTGCCTGGAGGCAGGTCGCCGAGCGCCGAATTCGATACTGGTCCTGCCGCCAATCTCCTATGGATTGAATCTCCATCACATCGACTTTCCCGGTACAATTCACATCGAACCGGAAGTCTTCATCGCCTTTTGCCTTAACATTACCAAGAGCGTCGCCTATCATGGCTTTGAAAAGATCCTCCTGGTAAACGGACACGGTTCAAACACGCCCTTGATTGATCTGGTTGCCAGGAAAACAGTGCTTGAGACCGACTCGCTTTGCGGTGCCCTGGGGTACTTCGGGTTGGCCATGGAAGCCTTCAACTCTGTCAAGGAGACGGAAGTGATGGCGCACGCGGATGAATTCGAGACTTCGCTCTATCTTCACCTTGCTCCTGAGCGCGTGCAAATGGACAAAGCCGAACCTGACGATGATGTTCGCGGCCAGTTTGTCAGTTCCGACAGCGTCTACACCAACCCGGTCCGGTTCAACGACTTCTGGGGCCGTTGGACCCGCTTGGGTGTCCACGGAGATCCGACGCTTGCAACTGCTGAAAAGGGCGAAGTCATTTTTGAAGCAGCGGTTGGTGGGCTTATCGCGGTCGTTGAGGAGTGGCGGAACTGGCCGATCTCGGAACGCTCCGATCAGCACAAAGGACCCGTTCAGAGCCACATCCGCTGGTGAAGACAGCTGTTCTCGAATGGGCTGCCCGAATTGAGGATGTCGGGCGGCGACACGAATCGCCGCCCTCCTTCTGTCAGGACGATATCCTTTCCATCCGGCCTGGCCACGCTTTAGGGTTGGCAATCCACGTCGGCCGTTCACCCTTCAAGACCTTCGCGATGTTTTCAACCGTCCCCGCCTGCATGGCGGCCATGCCGGCTTCCGTGTAGGAGGCTA
This sequence comes from Caldilineaceae bacterium, assembly GCA_965208965.1. Classification (GTDB taxonomy): domain Bacteria; phylum Chloroflexota; class Anaerolineae; order Caldilineales; family Caldilineaceae; genus Bin5. The sequence continues at coordinate 4,359,028 of OZ242384.1, read as the reverse complement.
TGTGAGGAGTAAGGACTACATTCTTCATGGCCAGCAAGGGATTGTCTGGCATTGGAGGTTCAGGATCGAAGACATCCAGCCCCGCGCCTGCCAAGTATCCCTCGTTTAATACCTTTATCAGGGCGGACTCGTCAACGACACCCCCGCGCGATGCATTTATGAGATAGCTGCCCCGCTTCATCAGACGCAGCCGCCTTTCGTTGGCGAGGTGGTGTGTCTCGGGAAGCAGCGGTGTGTGCAGTGTTACAAACTGGTTCTCAGCAAAGATCGCATCCAGGTCATCAGTCCGGGAAACGCCTTCAGGCAGCTGGATGTCATCTGGCAGAATCGGATCATAAATGGTAACGTTCATCCTGATTCCCAGTGCACACATCTCTGCTACGCGCCGGCCGATTCGACCGAAGCCAACGATGCCCAAAGAACTGCCCAGTAATTCAGTGCCCAGCATCTCACCCCGTCCAATATCGGATTCTCCACGCAAGTGCATGTCGCCGACCATCACTCGCTTTGCAACCGCCATCAACAGAGCTACTGCGTGCTCCGCTGTTGACTCAGACGGCGCGTCGGGCGTATTGCAAACAAGGATTCCTCGCGATGTGGCGGCGTCGAGGTCAATGTTGTCGACACCAATGCCGGGCTTGGCGATTTGCACCAAGTTTGGCCCGACTCCATCCATGAATTCGCCGTCATAGTAGTGGCGAATACCTGAAATTACGGTAGAACCATGTAGCTTTTCCATATCGCCGTCGTCGACGATCTCTGCCAACTCACTGATCTGCGAAAGCAGTGCAGGCGGAAGGGGCCATTCCATCCAGATTCTCTTTACCATCGTTTGCGTGCCTCATTTGCTTTTCGGAAACGAATCGATTCCGCAAACATTACATCAGTCGTCGCTTTCCCACAAACCAGGAGGGAGATGCAGGAAGCAAGAGGCAATTCTTTTTGCCAACCATGCCGTTTCTGCAGACAGTGATGCCAAGACCTGTCCCCTGAACGTAAACCAGGCATTTGAACTTTCTTCCCGGCGTTTGACCTACTGCTCGAGGAGCCCAACATGTCCATACTCGTCTACATAACCGTATCCGGTGACGACTTGATCCGGATCTACAGAATGGATAGAGACGGCCAATTGCAACATCGCCACGATGTCCCCGCAATTGGCGGCCCTTCCGCATTGGCGGATTCCCCCGATGGGCGGACGCTATACTGCTCACTGCGGGCCAGCAATGAGTTGGCGGCCTTTCGCATAGAACAGGAAGGCGAGTTACACCTCCTGGGCAAGCGACAGGTCGACGCTGATGCTTGTTATCTCGCCCCTGACAAGACAGGCCGCTTTCTGATGAGCGCCTATTACAGGGCCGGTAAGGCAATGGTCCACCTTATTGAATCAGATGGCTCAATCGGCGAAGAACTGTGTAATGTGCCGACGGCTGCTCGTGCTCACTGCATTGAGACTGATGAATCGAACCGCTACGCTCTTGTGCCCCATCCGCTCGATGCTAACAGTATCTTCCTGTTCCAGTTCGACGAAAAGACCGGTCAACTGTCGCCCAACCCTTCTGCACCTCGTGTGGTGGCGGCCGACGGGCTTGGCCCGCGGCACTTCGTCTTTTCCCTCGACCAGCGGTTTGTCTACACGTCAGATGAGGACGCGTCCTCAGTCACCGCCTACTACTTTGACAGGCCGGGGGATGTTCAAACGCAGTCCAGTCAAAATGGCTGTACGTTGCGCCCATTTCAGACTATTTCGTCTCTGCCTGAAGGGTTCGCCGGCGCCAACACGACCGCCCAAATTCACCTGCACCCGAATGGCCGCACTCTCTACGTCACGAATCGAGGCCACGAGAGCATCGCCATCTTTTCTCTCGACCCGGGGAGCGGAGCAATTGAATTGCAAGGATGGCAGAGCACGGAAGCAGTCCCTCGAGTCTTCAATGTTGACCCTGAAGGCCGGTTTCTTTTGGCCGCAGGACAGGGGACGGGCAACGCAGCAGTTTACTCCATCGAGCCCGAGAGCGGGTTGCTGTCACATTTGAACGCATATGAAGTAGGTAAGCAGCCGATGTGGGTACTGTTCCGGCAACAGCGGGTGCAAGAGGTCGGGTGAGGTTCGCAGACACCTGCTCTGACAACATTTTTGCTGGTCAAACCGGTAAAACGCCTCTATTCGTGCGGACGCCCACCTTCTTCAAAGCGCTTTCGCCGGTAACGTGTGACGTAAACGAGTCCCCACTGAAAGAGTCCGGGGAAATGCAATGCGACCCAGACAAGGGCGCGATCAAACAGACTAATGTAGACCTCGCGCTCTCCTCGCCTTATCGCCGCAACAGTGCGGCGGCCGACTCTTGCCGGATTGACCCCTTGACCGAGCGAGTGGCGTTCGCCCTGCCGATGCTCAGCGCCGGGCACGCTGATCCGGCTGTGCTGTGAAAACTCTGTGTCTGTCAGTCCGGGGCAAACCAGTACGACGTCTATGTTGTCACGTTTCAACTCGGCGCGGGCTGCGCCGCTAGCGCCCTGAAGAGCAAACTTGGTTGCCGTGTAGCCTCCCCCCAGAGGCTGTGGAAACTTGCCCACGATACTGCTGACATTTACGATTGTCCCCCCGCCGCTTCGCCTCATTATCGGGACGGCCGCCTGCAATGCAGCCAGCGGGCCAAAGAAGTTGACCTCGAAAACGTTCCGGAGGTCGTCCAGATGCAGCTCGTCAACAGTACCGTAAATGCCCATTCCGGCGTTGTTCACCAGGATGTCTACGCCTCCAAAATGACTCGCGGCTGTTTCTATGAGCCTCCGGGCCTGGCCTTCGTCGCCAATATCAGTGGGCGCCGTAAAAACTTCCACCCCGTGCCGCAGCCGCAGCCCACTGGCAACTGCTTCGAGGCGGTCCTTGCTGCGCGCCGCCAGAACCAGCCGGCAGCCTTCCTCAGCGAGCGCATCGGCAATAGCTTCACCGATGCCCCGACTTGCGCCCGTGACGACGGCAACCCTTCCTCTGAGTTTCCCCTTGTCAAAGTCCTGTGATCGCAAACTATTGTTGTTCATCGAGATCAATCCTCCGGACCGTAAGCAACTGTGATTCCCGATTCCTGCTCAGGTCCTGGAACTGGCCAAGTCTGAGAAGGCTTTCCGACCAGGATTCTGAAGCGCTGTCAAGATGGCGTACGACTTTACTGGCGATGCCTTTTATGCACTCCGCAACGCAAACCCCTTCTGCCTGAACCGTCACGCCATCGTTTCTTCGTCAACACTCATCGGAGTTAGCTTACTTGGAAAGCGATCTCAGCGAAAGTTGGTCGAAGTAGCAGCCGGGAAATCCAACTCTGTTTTGTGAAGTACAGGAATCGGTGCTATATTCAAATATCAGGCCTTACCCCCGAAACCGGGTGAAGTGCCGGAAGATTTGGACCCAGGCGTCTTCCGTTACACGATTTCTGTAGCCGGCGATTTGGCAGTAGCGCAAACGAAAAAGCAAGGACTAAGTTGGTGAAAGCGAAAGAACTGATTGCCAATAGCAGACAACAGTTGTCGCTGAGCATCATTCTTGTTGGCGGAGTTGCCTTGCTGGCAGGCCTGATAGCAGTCATCCTTGCCGCGGCGAGTGACAATGAACAAACTTCAATTGAACTTCCCAACTATTCAGGAATTTCTTCCTCTTGGCAGAATCGGAACATTCTGGGCGATCCCGATGCCCCGGTAACCGTTCAAGCTTGGGAAGACTTTCGCTGTCCGGCATGTGCCGCCTTCAACCAGCGCGTAAAGCCCGGCCTCGTTGACAATTACATCTCCTCCGGAAAAGTCAAGTTGGAATTCAGGCACTTTCCCTTGCAGCAACACGAACCCGGCGCTTCCCTTGCCGCCCAGGCGAGCGAATGTGCCGCCGACCAAGGAAGGTTCTGGGTTTACCATGATCGCGTCTTCCAGGCGACTTCCTCCGGCGCGAACGCCTTTCTCATGGAGAGTCTGATCGACTACGCAGTGGAACTGGATCTCGATCGAGATACGTTTGCATCCTGTCTGACAAATCAAGAGCATTTACTGACCGTTTCCGAGAGCCTGCAGGTCGCTCGCTCGGCCGGACACAACAGCACGCCAACCGTGCTGGTTGATGGCGTACGCGTCGACAGTCCGCTCGACTACGCCGCGATCTCGGCAGCAATCGACAGTCAATTGGCCTCCGACCAATGAACACGCGGATTTGATTCCAATGAACAGTTCACGCTTTTGGACTAAGCTTGGTCTGTACGGAGCGCTCGTCACGGCTTGGGCCGCTACGATGGGTAGTCTCTATTTCAGCGAAGTGAGTGGCTTTACGCCCTGTACTCTATGTTGGTATCAGCGCATTCTGATGTATCCGCTCGCCGGACTACTCACTTTTGGGATTCTGCGCAGGGACCCTCATCTGCCGCATCTGGTATTACCCTTTGCGCTGGTGGGCCAGGGCGTCGCCGTCTACCACTTCCTGCTTCAGAAGACACCGTACTTTGGATCGCCGTCTTCCTGCGGAATTGGCGTGACCTGTGCGACGGTCTGGGTCGATTGGTTTGGGTTCATTACGATTCCGCTCCTGGCAATGGTCGGGTTCATGGCTATAACAACCGGCATGCTGATGGTCGTTGCCGCCGAAGCAGGAGGCGCCAGCAAGACTTGGTCCTATCAGTGGCCGCGATGGCCGGTGCCCTTTGTAGTTCTGATCGCGGTAGGGCTGTACGTAGCCGGCGCCGCCCAGGCGGGGAAGATTCATATCTCTGTGCCCGATATGGTATTCCCAATCGTTTCAGATCTGCCATTCCTCGAACTCTCTGCGGATCCAACGCCAACCCCAGCCCCTTCAGCAACGCCTACAGGTCTGGAAAGCGGGGCGGCTCTATATGCTCTGGCCTGCGCATCATGCCACGGAGAGCAAGGTGTCGGTGTGGAAGGACTAGGTACTTCTTTGGCGGACTCGCCCCATGTTTCCGGTCTGACTGACGAGGAATTGGTGACGGTCATCCGTGATGGACGCGCCGCCGATGCCGAGGACAATCGTACAGGCATCGCTATGCCGCCTTCAGGCGGACAGGCGGATCTGACCGACTTGCAGATTGATAACATTGTCCTTTACATCAAGTCTTTGCAGTAGTACTGCGGCTTTGGGGCCCTTCTGTGTCGCCTGGGGAGGCAAACGGCAGCGGCTCTGAAATAGCAGATACGGGCCCTGAAGCCTGAAGAGGACCGTTATGCACTTTACTGAGATTCGCAGAACTCGTCTCGTGAGAAATTTTAAAGCCTTACAGCTTCTCTTTCCCTACCTTTTGAGTCTACTTGTCCCTGCTATGGCAGGGCTGGCCCTCGTTGCCGGCACTTCCTATGCGGCGGTGGACTATTTCGGCTTGGAAGATTCGCGTGACCAGTTCCAACACTATCGGCTGGATAGAGTTCAAGCCCGCAATTACCAGACTAACCAGTCCGGCATCACTTCCCCCGAACAAGGCAGCAGCGTCAGCGGGGCCGTGCCGATAATGGGAACGGCAGCCGGCACACCTTTCCTCCGCTATGAGCTCTACTACAAAGAGTCTGCAAGTGGCGAGGAAGCCTTCAAATATTTCGACGGGGAACCACGTCAGGTTGTCAACGGACAACTCGGAGAGTGGCATACCGATGTCCTTGCACCAGGCACCTATACCCTGCGCTTGAGAGTCTCACGGCCGGATGGAAACTATGATGAGTTTTTCGTACATAACATAAGTGTCAGCCAGGATCCGATCACGCCTACGCCTGACGGGCCAACTCCGACTCCGATTCCCATAGATACACCGACACCGTACCCGCAACCTACAGTTGCTGAGGTCCGTGTCGAGCAGCCCAACATCGAAGGTGAGACGGAGGAGCCAACGACAACTCCGCCGCCGCCTTCGCAGGGTAACGGCAGTGGTACAACGGAGAGCCAGACCTCTTCGTCCGATCAGAGTGAAATTGTTCTGCAACCGGGAATCCTGGGAGACCTGGGAGAATCGTTGGCCATTGAAAGACTTCGTACACAGTTCTTCGCCGGAGTTCGCTGGAGCGCAGGCTTGTTCCTTCTGTTGGGCGCCATATTTGCCGCCAAGCGCCTCTTGGAGTGGATATTCACAAAGAACGAGTAGACCAGGCATCACTCTTGTAGTCTCAAGCACCAACCCGACACATTCTGTAGGGCGCGCGGGCTGTGATAGCTGTATTCCGGTTACCTGCACGACAAGCGGGCGACCAGCGAGAGGACGATCCTGATTTGGCATCAAGAGAGAAGCTGGTCACACTCCTTCGGCGAATCCTGCTACTCATCGCACCACTCGCGGCCCTGACACCACTTTCCACGCAAACTGAACTCATTGCGCACTTGCAGGCCGAACCTTCAGAGATGTTGGAGGCGCCAACGCTGACCGCAACAACCATAGGTTCGACTACCGTTGCAATTAGCTGGACTGAGGTCGCAGGCGCTGATCACTATGTCCTCCTGGTTTGGAGTAGCAGTGTCACTGACTGGGAACCGATCGAAAGAGGCAGCTATTCGGGAAGAAGCTACACCGGTCATGTTTTGGCAGACGGAAAGCCTGACCACTACTACACAGTTGCCGCAGTCGATTCTGGAGGAGTGATTGGAGTGTGGTCGAATCTGGTTCGCATAATCGCACCAGATAAACTTCCAGCCCCTCTTCTGGCCGCGACTGCAACAAGCGCCACCACCATTGAGCTCAGTTGGACTGAGATGACCGGCGCGGCCAGATTCGAACTGTTCACTTGGTGGGCCAACGACCCTGGATGGCAGCTCATAGAGGATAGGCTGGATGGGGCGTCGTACTCGCACGGCGGGTTGACGCCTGGCTGGACCTATTACTACGCAATTCGCGCCATTGGATCTAATGGGCTTGAGGGCGAGTGGTCGAACACGCCCCATGCCACCTTACCCGATGCGCAGGCGCCCACTGCCACTCCCACTCCCACTGTATCCCCCACGCCTGCAGCAACGCCTTCTCCTGATCCTTCACTAGCTCCCACGTCCACCCCCTCGGCGACACCTACTGTTACCGGCAGACTGCCCGCGCCAACACTGACCATAACTGAGACTTTGACGACTAGACTTGAGCTCAGTTGGACGTATGATGCTCGAGCAGACAGGTACGAACTGTTGACTTGGTGGGCCCGGCTCCCCGCGTGGCAAACAGTCGATAGCAACTTGAAAGAAGCGTCTTACGTACATCTGGGTCTAGTGCCGGGCCGGACCTACCACTATGCAATTCGCGCTGTAGACTCGCAGGGCGTTGGGGGCGAATGGTCCGCTTTCCCGTCGGCGACAGTACCTACCGCAACACAGATGACCGAGGGCGCGCAGAGAGAGGCTTTGGTCGCGCTGTATCATGCTACCGGCGGAGCTAACTGGACCCAAAGCAACAACTGGCTAACCAGTGAACCGATCTCTACCTGGTACGGTGTCACCGTAGACTCGAACGGAAGAGTGACCGAGCTACTCCTGACAGGAAACAATCTGCGCGGGTCGGTCCCGAATCTGGACGCTCTCGATGGCCTGACAGTTCTGTCCCTCGGCTCCAATTTCCTGAGCGGCTCCATTCCGGAGCTAAACGCCCTCACGGGTTTGTCGTTCCTCGACCTCAGTTTCAATCAATTTACAGACTCGATTCCGAATCTGAATGCCCTTGCTGGCTTGGAATGGCTGTCCATAAACAATAATCAGCTTACGGGCACTCTACCCAATTTGAGTGCGCTCACCAGGTTAACAAGCCTGTCACTGGGGTCCAACGACTTCAGTGGCTCGATTCCTGATCTTAGCTCCTTGACAAACTTGCGGGAACTATACCTTACTGACAGCAATTTAAGCGGCTCCATTCCTGACCTTAAAGCCCTCACAGAGTTAACTCACCTCTATCTGGGAGACAACAGGTTGTCTGGATCATTTCCCGACATTGTTTCACTCAACCATCTGACTTGGGTGGACCTCAGCCAAAACTTGCTGGAAGGCCAACTTCCGGATCTGAGCGCTCTCGCGAACTTGACCTGGCTGTCGCTTAGCCGCAATCAATTTAGTGGGCAAATCCCCGACCTGACTGCGCTCACCCAACTGAATGTTCTTCAATTGGGCCACAACAGGCTTACTGGGCCGGTTCCAAACTTGAGTCCCCTCCAAAGTCTGATCGTCCTCGATCTCGCAGGAAACGAACTGTGTCTGACCGAGGGATCAGTCCAGTCAGGCACCGGTACTGCAGTTGCCAATCACCTGGCAGACCTGAATCTACCTGACTGTTCAAACGCCTTTATCCCCTCCGAGATTGCAGGCAGTCCCTTAGTGCTTACGAAGGCTGGGGAAAACAGAAGAATGGACTGATTTTCCCCTACGGCGGCCCCAAAGCGATTCGCAAGACTGCAAAACATCCGACAAGAATGGTGGCCCTTCCACTTTTGGCGAACCGAACTGGATGCGAGATAATCAACTGCTGACTGTCGTTCACTTCCGCGACAATTGACCCGCACTGCAGAGGCCGAAGGCAACAATTCCCGCGAACTGCATGCTCGCCTCTTTGTCTCAAGCTCTGCCAGGACTCGTTTTCCCGACTTCAGCGCGCACCGGACTGTGCTGAAAGGGAAACTGTAAGAGCGGTTGACCATGAAAATTATCGTGGGTCTGGGCAATCCTGGGCCCCAATACTCGCGCAATCGTCACAATATTGGCTTTCAAGTTCTGGACATTCTGGCCGAAAGGCATGGGATTTCACTCTCGCGAGCGAAGTTCAATGCCCTGTTCGGCCTGGGTTCCATCACGCATTCGCGAGTGCTGGAACGTGGTCGACGCGCAAGAGAAGATATGTCCGGCCAAAAGGTGGCGCTTCTGCGCCCTCTTACTTTTATGAACCGGTGCGGCGCCTCAGTCGCGCCAATGGCAAGTTTCTATAAAGTTGAACCACGAGACATATTCGTCATCTACGATGAGCTCGACCTGCCAAGCGGCAAGCTGCGCCTGCGCCCTTTTGGAGGAAGCGGTGGACACAACGGAATGAAATCGCTCATCCAGATGCTGGGCACCGATCGGTTTCCGCGGGCCAGGGTGGGCATTGGCCGGCCTCACACTCCGATGAATCCGGCCGACTACGTTCTGCAGAATTTCAGCGTAGACGAGGAGACCACTTTCGAGACACTGCGACCGCGAATTGCCGATGCTGCAGAAACTTGGCTTTTACATGGAATTGATCTGGCAATGAATCGCTTCAACTCAGAAGCAGCGCCGGCGGCCTGAGACTACAAACACTCATATCTGCAAGCCGGGCCTCTGCACATACTTTCGCTGGACGGCCCTCACAGAGGTGTCACTGACAATACGATTAGAATGAATCTCTCCGGTCTGCTACCGCTGCTTAGAAATCTGCCCAACTTTCAGGCCCTGCTGAATGAGCATACGTCGGCGCCTCAAAAGCTATACTCGGCAGCACGCGCATTCTTTGTCGCCGGCGCCGCCGCCGAGAGAGAAGGCCCGGTCCTGGTTGTGACAGGTACCGCTGAACAAGCCCAAAAGTGGGTGGAGCAACTCGAACTGTACCTGCCGGCTTCCAATGGTGCGCTGCCGGTTTCTCTCTACGCAGAAGCCGACGCGTTGCCCTTTGAACGAATTCCCTGGACAGGGAGAACTCGTCAGCTAAGACTTACAGCACTGGCTACCCTGCAGAACAAAGCTGCAGAGCCGGCCGTTGTGGTCTCTTCGGCCCGTGCTCTGATGCAGAAGACCTTGCCCGCAAGAACGTTTCGAAAGGCACTGCGTCCTATGCGCGTGGGCAGTTTCGTTCAGTTGGATGATCTGACAAGCCGGTGGGCGCAAAACGGATATGAACCGATGCAAGTGGTGGAGGAACCGGGCTCCTTTGCCCGTCGCGGCGGCATCGTCGACATCTGGCCTCCAAATCTGCCGCATCCCGTCCGCATCGACCTGTTTGGCGACGAAGTGGAAACGCTGCGGTCATTCGACCCGGCAACACAGCGCAGCGAGCGACATTTGCAAAGAGTTCTGATCGGGCCGGGAAGTGAGGCGCTCGGAAGCGTCCTCGCCGGCGGCGCTGCTCCGGCTTTCCCCAAGGAAGAAGCTGCCGCCGCCGCTGTCGTTCTCCACATTCAGAAAGGCTCCGCTCTGGTTCAGGGCGCGCCTGAAGAAGTCCCAGCGGAAGTAGGGAAGCTAGGAGCGAATTCGGGCCCCGTCGCTGGCATCGATGGTCTGCGCGCAGAACTGCTGGCGGAGCCCAATCTGGCGCTTGCCATTCGCGAGGAGATTGCGCAGGAATTGGAGCACCTCGCTGCCGGCCGAACGTTTCGAGGTATCGAGTGGTATCTGCCCTACCTTTACACCCGTCCGGCCTCTCTTTTGGACCACCTGCCCGAAAAGGGTCTTCTGGTCATCGACGACGGCGAGGAGTTTGCCGCAAGTCTTAACGAGGCCGACGAAGCTGCGGCCCGCACTTACCAGGAACTTCTGCGCGGTCACGAACTGCCTTCCAAATTCGACTCAAGTTTTTTCAGTCCCGAAGAACTGCTTGAACAGATTGCCGCCCGCAGACCGTTGGTCCTGGGTGCGAACGGTCTCCCGGGGGAACACGGAGAGGAGGACAGTTCTGCCATTGCACGTCAGTTTGTTCCCTGCCCCCACTTTGCAGGGCAGACCAAGCGCATTCTGCAGGAAATGCGAAAGGTTGCCAATTCAACTGACCGCGTCGTCCTGATTTCTCGTCAGACTTCTCGACTGCAGGAGGAGCTGCGCGAGGCTCAACTGCCGGCGAATCTGATCTCCGACTTGGAATCACCGCCTCGCAGCGGAATCTCTCTTCTGCAGGGCGTCCTGTCGGAAGGGTTTGTCATGAACGGGTCTCCCGCCCCAGAAGGGGACCGCAATGGCAGGTTGCACTTGCCCTTGCGTCTTTACACCGACTCCGAGCTGTTTGGCTGGACGCGGCAATCCCACCAGCACCGCCGCAGATCACAATCAACTGTGGCGCCCGAACTGTTCTTCGCCGATGTCAACCCCAACGACTATGTCGTTCACATGGAGCATGGTATCGGCATATATGAGGGACTGACCAGGCTCGAAATGGGCGGAGTCGAGCGAGAATACCTGCAGGTGAATTACGCCAGGGGCGACAGACTCTACGTTCCCGTGCATCAGGCAGACCGCCTGAGCCGCTACGTTGGGGCTGGAGACTCCGGCATCCCGCCTTCCGTGACACGTTTGGGCACGAGCGACTGGCAGTCCGTAAAAGCCCGGGCCAAGAAAGCGGTGGAAGACATAGCCGAAGATCTGTTGAAGCTCTATGCAGAGAGAGAGGTCATCCCCGGTTACGCATTCAGCCCGGACGGTCCCTGGCAGGAGGAGATGGAGTCCGCATTTCCCTTCCGTGAAACTGCAGACCAGGTCGACGCCATCGTAGATGTCAAACGCGACATGGAAACCGACCGGCCAATGGACCGAATCATCATCGGCGACGTCGGCTACGGCAAGACCGAAGTTGCCATTCGTGCTGCTTTCAAGGCTGTAATGGACGGTAGACAGGCAGCGGTGCTAGTGCCGACTACTGTTCTTGCGCAGCAGCACTATCGTGTTTTCAGCGAGCGACTGAAGCAGTTCCCCATTCTTGTAGAGATGCTCTCGCGCTTCCGGACACAGTCCCAACAGGAGAAAGTGCTGCAAAAGATGCGGGAAGGCACCGTTGACATCGTAATTGGCACGCACCGGCTCCTTTCTGGAGACGTGCACTTCAATTCGTTGGGTCTGCTGATTATAGACGAGGAACAACGCTTTGGCGTCAGCCACAAGGAGCGCCTCAAGCAGATGCGGTCGCAGATGGACGTGCTTACACTCAGCGCGACGCCTATTCCCCGTACTCTTCACATGAGTTTGAGTGGCGTACGCGACATGAGCACCATAAACACGCCCCCTAGAGAGCGGCTGCCTGTGCGAACGATTCTTTCTGAGTTCGACAACACGCTGGTTCGTCAAGCGGTTCAGAGAGAACTGGAACGGGACGGGCAGGTGTTTTTCGTCCATAACCGCGTGCGGGGGCTCCAAACGCTTGCAACGCGCCTTCAGCGGGAAGTGCCGGAGGCCGTTGTTGCCGTCGCCCATGGACAGATGGCTGAGCGCGAGTTGGAAGATACGATGATGCGTTTTGCCGACGGGGAAGTCGACGTGCTCGTCTGTACCACGATCGTCGAGAACGGTCTCGACATTCGCCGCGCCAATACCATTATTGTAAATCGCGCCGATCATTTCGGTTTGGCGCAACTGTACCAGCTGCGCGGCCGCGTCGGCCGCGGGGCCGTGAGGGGCTACTGCTATCTCTTCCACGATCGCAACAGTACACTGACTTTCGACGCCCGCCGCCGGCTGGAAGCCCTGCTTGAAAGCAGTGACGAGTTGGGTGCAGGTTTTCGCATCGCCATGCGGGACCTCGAAATCCGAGGGGCAGGCGAGCTTCTTGGGGCAAGGCAGCACGGCCAAATCGCAAGTGTAGGTTTTGACCTCTACACACGCTTATTGGCCCAATCGGTCAATGACCTCCGAGAAAAAAGGGACCGGTTTGTCAAGGCTCAGGGAGTGAACGGCGACACGCATCTGGCGGATAGCGCTAACGGCGATCGGGCGCCGCATTCGCCGTCGCAGCCGCCTGAAGGTGCGCCTTTCCCCATCGAGTTGGACGATCCGCTTGCTCCGCCAGTTACTCTCGACCTGCCTCTGCGCGCCGAGATTCCAGCAACATTTGTTGAAGATGAAGGTTTGCGCCTTCAACTTTATCGTCGAATAGCCGGACTGAATTCACTGGATGATCTGAACGACATGAAGACGGAGATCGAGGATCGCTTCGGTACTGACGCGGAGACGAACTCTTTACCACTGGAATTGGAAAACCTCTTTTATCAGATTCTTGTGAAGATGGAGGCCCTGAAAGCCGGCATCCTGAACATCGGTCGCAGACGCGATCAGATTGCCATCCGGCTTCCTCAGGGATATTCTTTACGCGCTATCGGTGTACCGGGGGTGGTCGAAGGGGACTTGGACGACGGTCCCAAGCGGAAGTTGCAACACTTCCTGCGGATGGCTTTGGGCAGCACGAACGACGAAGGCGAGTTTTCGCCAAACAACGCAATCCATGTTGGGCGAGAGGCCGTCTACATTCCTATCGACGAGGAAGGCCTCTGGCGCACATTCCTGGTCGACTCACTGAAAGCATTGGAGGCAGGACAATAGTATGGGACCAATGTTTGAGACGAATGCACTCGCCGTCCAACCGTCTGTGCCTTTCGCGCGGCATTTTGAAGAGGCTTGAATCTGCGCATGCCTCCAACGTTCTAAACTCAGCAGAAGATTCACCGACAGTATCTGCGCCCGGACGAAGGTTAGCCGCAAAATGGAGGGACAGGTTGAGGGGCAGAGCGCGAGCTACCGGTGTTGAGATGCCGCTGTCCGCTCGTTTGCGTTCGAATCGGTCAAATCAGTGTGCAGCCAGCTTCCCCGCGAGCCGCACATAATGCGCATAGTCAATCTCTATGCGCCGGCCTATGTACTCTCTGGTGGATGGAGCACTTTTCTGGACGGAGATTAGCTGACCGGTTGTACGTAGAAGAAAAGCGTCTGATCCCGCTCCGCTCCCGTAACTGACGACCAGAACTAGCTGACCTTCGGTGGCAATGTCCAGGATCGCTGTCAGGCCGACGAGGGCGGAACCGGCGTAGGTGTTGCCAATCTCTTCGACCAAAAGTCCGTTCTCCCACTGTTCTCTTGTAAATCCCAACGTTCGCATTGCCCGCACTGGGAATTTGACGTTAGGCTGGTGCACGACTACATGGTCGATTTCCGCCGCAGTCAGTCCCGCTTCATTCATCATTTGGTCCGCGGCCGGCAGAACATGGCCGAAATAACCGGGATCTCCACTGAAGCGCTCGGCATGGCTGGGAAACTGCCTTCCGGGCCTTCTCCAGAAATCGGTCGTATCCGACACATAACCCAGGCTTCCCTCGATTACGGCAACCGCTTCCTCTGCTGCACCCAGCAATAAGGCTGCGCCGCCCGCGCCCGCAGTGTATTCCAGTGCATCGCCCGGACGGCTCTGCGCAGTGTCCATCCCGACAGCAAGGGCATAAGGAGCCATACCGCTGCCGACCAGACCGATCGCGGCCTGCACTGCTTCTGTACCCGCCTTGCAAGCGAACTGCCAATCTCCTGCCTGCGTGGCAGGTGTGGCGCCGATTGCCTCGGCCACGATTGTACCGGTCGGCTTGACCGCATAGGGGTGACTCTCGCTACCCACCCAGACGGCGGCAATCCGCTGCGGATCGATTCCTGAACGCGTCAGCGCATTTCGGGCAGCCTCTATGCTCATTGTCGCAGTGTCTTCATCAAGCCCTGGCACGGCCTTTTCGCCTACAGAATTGGTTGCTCTCCTCTCCTGCAAACCATTTTTTCCCTCAGGCGACCTCTTACCAGAGGCTTCGATTTCGCCTGTCCAGACCCTGCCTATTTCTGAACCAGGCAAGCGGTAGCGCGGAACGTAAGCCCCGTATCCCACAATCCCTACCTGTTGAACTGGTTGATTCAACATGAGATGTCCTCTCGTCTCACTACCCGAATACGCCTCATTCGGTGAGTTCAGTCTTTCACTTCTGCAACAGCTCCCTGGCCCGTTCCAGTCGTATTTTTCCTTCCGTGACAAGCTGACGGGCAATTAGATCGACCGTCTCGCCTTCAGCGCCGGCCGCCACCGCAACTTGACGCGCATGGAGACGCATATGGCCCTTCTGGATGCCCGTGGTCGCCAGCGCCCGCAATGCCGCAAGGTTCTGCGCCAAACCTACCGCGGCGACAATTTCGCTTAGCCTTCTAGCTCCCTGGCGCCGCGTCTCCACGCCCACATCTTCGTCCGAACCACAGCGGCCGGGCCCGGTCTCAGGTTCACTCTTGGCTTCCACTCCGAGGATTTTCAGCGCTAGTCGAGCAGAAGGGTGGCTTTGGGTTGCCCCGCCCACTGTCCCTACAGCCATCGGCAGCTCCAGACGTCCGAATAAAGATTCGACGTTCCCGCATGTGCGCACGTGCCAGTCCGTGAGCGCTCGGTACTGACCGTCACGCGCTGCCCAGGCGTGCGCTCCTGCTTCCGCAGCGCGCCAGTCGTTCCCGGTGGCCAAAAGCACCGCGTCAATACCGTTGAAGATGCCTTTGTTGTGCGTCGCCGCTCTGTAGCTGTCCGCAAAGGCGAATGCGTTTGCTTCAGCAATGCCGCGAACGACATCATTACCGCGGTAGTCGTCGCTGTCGAACGCCGCAGCAGGAATCTCGACCTCTGCCCACGCACGTCTTCTGTCACTCAAATTCGAGAGAATGCGCAATCCCACTCGGCCTCCACTGAGCTTTTCAAGCAGCGGCGCCACAGCCTCAGCAGCGGTGTTGGCCGCATTGGCACCCATCGCGTCCTGGCAATCAATCAACAAGTGGACGATCAGCATGGGCCCTGCCGGCGTGTCCGGTAGTTGGCGCACTTCAACGCCTTTTGGTCCGCCCCCACGGCGGGTAAGGGAGGGACTGGTATCCGCACATTCCAGGATCTCCTCTCTGGAAGCAAGAATCATGCGCCTCGCTTTGGCCGCATCGGCAACATCGAGAAGCTGAATCTGGGCGACCATCACCGGGTCAGTGCTACCCGTCGAGAAACCGCCCCCTGCACGTGCCAGGAGTGCGGCAGCGCTGACGGCGGCAACGACCGACGGCTCCTCTACAGCCATCGGTATCAGATAGTCCTGCCCGTCGATTAGAAAGTTTGCTCCTATCCCCAGTGGCAGTGCGTAACGGCCGACGACGTTTTCGATCATCATGTCGGCCTGTTCCAGCTCTATGCTTTTGGCCAGTACTGCCGTCTCTTCGCTGGAGAGTGCCGCCCACCTGGACAAGAGCGCAACCCGGTCAATCAGGTCCAGGTTGTAATACCCTTCAAGTCTGGATGAACAATCCTGCGCATTGGAAGCGATGGCGTCCCTCCTTGGTAAGAAAATGAATCTTGGCAGAGGAAGACGCTTCAGCAGAAGAAGCGACAAGCGCATCTTCGCGGTCGGCTGGCCTTCACCCGCTCTCGTAACCTTAGCAGGCGAGGACTATCAATCTCTATCAGATGTTTGTTGGGAAGATTCTGGCAGCTTCTGCTCAATCAAAAGCCAGCAATGTCCTGGCCAGAGGTCCTTCAAACAGCTGAGGCGCGATAGCCATGCCCGTTACCAGAAGTATCGCCACCAGGGAGAAGACAATGCCTAGAGGCCGTTCTCGGGGCAGTTGCGGAAATCTGAGCGGCCCGAAGAAGATTCCTACCATTCGCACGAAACCGAATATGACGCTGCCGCTGGCGATCAGCACGACTGCTGCGAAACGCCAATCGCCTTCTGCGAGCGCCTGAATCGCCGACCAATGACCCGAAAACCCCGCTGTCAACGGGAAGCCGGCCAATCCCAGGCTACCCAGGAGAAAAGCGGCGGTACTCCAAGGCAGACGGGCTCCCACCCCTTGAAGGCTCTCTGCATCCAAACTGCCTGTCGCCTGCCGAATCTGCGAAAGGCCTGCGGATGCGCTCATTGTGCTCAATATTCGTAACGCAAACAGAGAGACTACCATCGGTAGGCTGCCCTCATCAGATCCGGCAAGAAGCAGTAGAATCAGACCCCAGTCGTGTAGCATGGCATAACCCAATAGCCGCCCGGGATGGCTGGCGGCGGCCGCGGCCACGCCTCCCCATACCAGAGTGACCGTAGCAGTTGAGGTCAACCATACGTTTAGTGCAGTGCTGGTCTTGAGCAATGGAAAACTCGTCGTGGCAAGAAAGTACAGAAAGAGGACCAGCGTCTGATATAGGAGAATCGTCAGCGCCATCGCAATCGGTGGAGAGGACTCCGCCAGCTGCGGCTGGGCACTGTGCAGCGGAACAGGCGCCAGTAGAATGAGCAGACCAGCCCCGAGAAGCTGGGCGCCGCCTGCTGCAAGGAGAATGTCCTGGGGATTGAGAGGCAACTGCTCCATATGCCAGGCCGCAAGCAACACGAATGGAGTCGCCAGTATCGACGGCAGCATGGCACGCAAGGAAGTTAGCGCCTCCCCTCCGATGCCCACTTGGAGCGGGAAAACGCTAAGCGCCATCAGAATTGCCAGGGAAGTCGGAGCCAGAAACACCGGCGAAATCGGCGCGTCCACCATCAGCGCGAGTCCAATGTAGCCTGCTCCCACAAGCAACATCGAAGGAGGGAAAACTCTCCCTTGACTTGCAGCGCCCGTTAGCAGCATGCCCGAACCCAACAGGAGGAGGACTATGACCACTATCGGTTCATTAGTCTGTGTAAACTGGAGGCGGAACCCGTACTCCCAAATCCCTGCGCGCAAGTCAAGGTCAACGGGAATAAAAGGAATGGACAGCAATGGGGAATCTATCGGTAATCGCCACAAAAGCACGCCTGCTAGACTCAACATCGCGCCATTGGCGAGAGAAACTCCCCGTTCCCAGCGGCGAAGCATGTAGCTGGATAGAGTTGCCAGGAGGAGGAGACTGAACAGAAATGATGGCAGGGCAAGCTGTATCATGAAGCGCGGTCGGTCACTCGACTAATCTTCCTACTGGGCGATTCCATGACAATTTCACAGTCATCGAATAGCAGTGGGCGAAATTCGCGGAACTCTCGCAGGTCAGATGAACATTCACTCTGTCCTGTTCCCAGGGGCAATTTCCTAACTGTTTCCAGCACCTGTTCTTAGCCGTCGACTGAGAAAGTTATACGTCCAGTAACCGATGCTATAGCCCAGGACTTTGGCTCCGGAAGTGATGCTGTGGCGACGATACAAGCCAGGCGCCAGTTCCGAATCGGTTGAAGGAACCTCGATCAGGGTGAGCGCGTCGTCCTCGGCGAGTAGGAGAAAGCTGCAAGCCAAAGCAACCAGGATCTGCAATATCCCCAGCAATACAATTACGGAGGGCAAGGGAAACAAAACCGATAGAAGCGCCTGAATGGGAATCAGCCATAGAAGAAGGCCAACGCCCCCAAAAAGGGCGGTCTCCGTTACGCCGAGCGTTATCAGTGCCACGGCAGCAAACCAAAGGAACAGGATTTTGGTAGCGTTTTCAAGAAGGGGCAATTCTATGCCTTCGCTCGCCGCCCAGACCAGCAGAGCAGCGATTCCGAGGACAAGAAGACGAAAGAGCCTTGAACTGAATTCGCCGGTATTGCGGACCTGCACGTGGCTCGTTTGCAAAATCGAAAGAAGTAGAATCAGACAGGCCAGGACTTGAACGCCAAAATGGACCGCAGGCCATGGCGCCGGCAGGGCGTAGACCGTCCCAACTAGAGCGCTCGTTCCCAGCTGAACGATCAGGATTCCAGGCAGAGCTACCCGCCAGTCCCACAAAACGACAGGTAAGCACGCGGCCAGGCCCAGAACTACGTGCATTGGTACTGAAGCCCAAAATGCAGCCATTCGCTTAACTCGTTCTATTCGATCACACTGCTACTGCTATCACCGGAGACCCTCTGGAGTCGATCGCCCATTTTACCGGTCAGAGAAGACTCTTGGGATCCTCACTCTACCATGGGAATTCAAGGGGCCCTGGACCCAGGGTTCTAAAGCGCTTCCAATCTGGTGCAAAACACTCCTGTCACTGCAGCGGCCTGGTCTATATGCTGAACAACAGATAACCAATGATACCGAAGACGACAACCCACCCCATATGGCCCGTCCCTTCGACAATCTCCAGACCAACATCCCAAACGGCGCCCATTCTGCCTGTTCCCCACCTGGTCAGCCCCGAAATCCAGTCCAGGGTTGCCAGTCGGGCTACCCGGCTCGACCACGCCCGAAGTGTCGGCAATGTACCAGATCTAGTTCCATTTGCGCTCAAATACTCTCTGACTTGTGTGCGGGCGATGGCAAGGCCGATACCCAATGTGAGCGGGCCTGCCAAAGTCAACCAGACCTGCCAACTCGCAACCGCGCTGGGAGGGTTCCCTGCGCCGCGCGGAATGGCGTCCGGAAGGTTTGCAAGATTGGTCATCATCTCCGGAAACAGGCCGGCGGTTGCCAGCGGAATGGCGAGAACAACAACATATACAAGCAGTCTGCCAATAATCCACGCATTCGGCCTCAGTTCCCAAACTGATCCGTCGGGCTCACCGTCCCAACTGCGCAAAAGAGAGGAGACGTAAATCATCTGTGTGACAATATATGCGGCAAAGAGGGGCCACATCAGGGCCCCCAGTTTCCCGCAAAGTGCGCTGTCGTCTGTGCAGCCACCTACAACCAGCAACTGCGCAACCACGGATTGCGTCAGAAATCCCGGAGTAAAAGGTACGCCCACGAGGGCCAGTACCCCTACGCTGATAGGAATCTGCCAGTGCCACGCCCGCCAGATCCGTTCACCTATCAACCAGAGGCCCCCACCTAATGCGAAGGTCGTCGTGGGCCACAGAACTGCTGCTGGCCCTCGGATCTCAGACAAGATGCTCGTCAGGCCGGCAATGCCTACCGCGGTAACCAGTACGAAAGTCGTGTGTTCTTGCCTGGTCGTGGTGGTGAATGTTGCGATAGCCGAGCCAAGAAGACCAAACAGTGCGAGCGCAGCGATTTCAGGGCGTGCAAGAAGCTCTTCTCCTGCCAGGCCGCTCGACCAGCCCAGCAGCCACAGTCCGCAGAGCGCCGGCGGCATCTGGTCGATTAGGCGGTCCGGCATATACAGCCGTTCCCCTCGTTGCGGCAAAAGCCACAAATGAAGAGGATATACACCGGCCCGGATGACGCCGGCAATCAGCATGAGAATTACAGTCTCTTGGGGCAGACGGCCCCCTGCCAAGAGTTCGGCAGGCCCTCCTTGACCGGCCGGAAGCAGTCCTATCAACAGCAACAGCGCTCCCATCATGCTCAGACCCTGAAACTGGCGGGTAGGCGATGGCCCTGGACCTTCAGGCACTACTGCGCTGCGGGCAATGACAAATAGGTCCATTACGACCCACATCAGTGTTACGGTAAGGAGGTTTCCGCTGCTGACGAAGAAAAGGGCGCTGGAAATCGCATTCAATGAAAGGGCAAGCGTCAACGCCCTTCCATGCCAGTTCTCGACAGAACTCTGTTCCGCCCGCTGACCGGAAACACCGCTGAATAGCAGCCCGCCTCCGCCGAGTAGTAGTACAAGACAGGAGACGTACCAGTTCCAGCCGTTGCTCACCCACAATAGATCGGCGCCGGGTGAGAAGAATGGCTGCCAGGGAATACTGAGTGCTGGGGCAGTTGGTTGAACGCGCAGCGCCACTGTCATCGCCGCAGCCAGTCCCCAAAAAAGGAGGGCAATCGCACTCAGGATACCGGTCGCGCTTCCAAGAGCGTGCCATCTTGCGCCTGGACGTACAAAACGGCCCATGATCCACAGAACGATGCTGCCCAAAGTCAGGACAAGTGGAGGACCGACGGGGACTATCAGTGCTGTCCAAGAGAAGGTGAAGACGTCCATATCAGACCATTCTAGCACAGCAAATCACACGCTCGAAACAGTTTGGGCCGGCCCCAATGGGCCGAAGGTGGGCCTGTATTGCACTGGCTGTCCTTGCCGCTGACTTACAATCGGCGCTAAGAGCGTTGCCGTACTGGCGAAAATGAATTAGAGTACCAGAAACGGTCCTGTCTGGAGGTATCCAATGCAATCCACTCTTCTTCTGCCCAAAGCAACAAGTGACATGCAACAGGCGAAGTCCGACATACTTGAACATGGCTACTGCCTAATTGCCAATGCTCTCGAACCGGAGGTCGTGGCCGCCGCCCTGGCAAGGTTGAAGGAACAGGCTGCCGCGGAACTGGAGCAGGGGGCGGCCTTCGAAGACGGCGGCCCGAAACAACAGTGGGGCGCATTTACGGACGGGAAGGGACGCCCCAAACAGAGGGCCTATACGGCCTCGGCAGGCGGCGTGAATCAGCGTGTGTGGATGCTGGTAAACAAAGGCCGGATCTTCCGCCAGATACTTTTCACAGAAAACGTGCGCGCCATTGTCGACCATGTTTTGGGCGAAGAATACCTTTTGTCAAGTTACTCTGCCAATATTGCCAAACCGGGCGGCGTCGCCATGAACCTGCATACCGACCAATGGTGGATGCCCCACCCTGTAGACCGAGAGCCTTCACCCCTGCCGGTTGGTTCGATTACTCGCGATCGCCCAAATCTGAAGGGAGAAGGGGCGCCCGAGATGATCGCGCCTTGTGTATGTGTCAACGTGATGTGGATGCTGAATGATTTTAGCGCCGAAAACGGTGGCACTCGCTTCGTACCCGGCAGCCACCTTCGAGGCCGCCCCCCGCGGGCAAATGACGGCGAAGGGGAAATCCTGGCGGCAGAGGGAAAGGCAGGCGCCGCTATGATTTTCGATGGCAGGCTCTGGCACGGAACCGGCGCGAATGTCAGTTCCGGTAATCGTTACGGGCTGCTCACCACCTTCTGTGGACCACAGTTCCGTCCCCAGGAGAATTTCACGATTGGCTCCCGCTCCGAGATGCTGGCAGAGGCAACTCCGGAGTTGCTGGCACTTCTGGGATTCAAGATTTGGAGCGGCTACGGACGTGTCGAGAGTCCAGTCGCCGAATACGTCAGTCAAGACGAGAGATCTTTGGGTGAAATTCCCGCTTGACTTCAGTCTGTAACGAAATGTCGAAAACTGCGGTGGTAGGCTGCCCAAAGCCAGGCCTGACTTCACAATGAGATCGCTTCTCGTCCGCGTTGAAGTTTAAATGGGAATCCGGCAAACAGTAGAGGCTCGTCCAATCGGCGATACTTCATGAATGAGGAGCCTCTATGATATACTCCCACTGCATTGGATTCTGATTGCTGAGGAGACTTTGTGAGCGGAAACTGGACTCGAAACGCCTTCGTCTATCTGCTGATCCTGGTGGCTGCCGCCGCCCTGTTCCTGAATGTCTACGGCCCCAATGAGAGGCCCCAAAGCGTCAGCCTAAGCGATGTCGCCAGGCAGATCGAACGCGGCGAAGTTGCCCGTATAGATGTCCGCGGCGAAAGGTTGCAACTCTATTCGCAGGGCAGTGAACAACCTCTCGCCAGCCGCAAGGAAGAGGGAGTCGCTTTAACCCGAACATTGGAAGGCATGGGCGTCTCCGAGGAAAGGCTATCCCAGGTCGAAATAAACGTCCAGCCCCCATCAAATTCGGGCAACTGGTTTGCCCTGATCATAAACCTTCTGCCTCTGATTCTGATCGCCGGCCTCTTTCTCTTCCTCTTTCGTCAAAGCCAGAGCGGCAACAATCAGGCTCTTTCCTTTGGAAAGAGTAAAGCTCGCATGTTTGTGGGGGACCGGCCTACCGTCACCTTCAGCGATGTGGCCGGTGCGGATGAAGCAAAGCAGGAGCTGGAAGAGATTGTTGAATTCCTGAAAGAGCCGCAGAAATTCATTGCGCTTGGCGCCCGCATCCCCAAGGGTGTACTACTGGTAGGTCCGCCCGGCACGGGAAAAACGTTGATGGCCAAGGCAGTCTCGGGCGAGGCCGGAGTGCCCTTCTTCAGCATAAGCGGTTCTGAATTTGTCGAAATGTTCGTGGGCGTAGGCGCCAGCCGCGTGCGCGACCTGTTCGAGCAGGCAAAGCGCAACAGCCCTTGCATCGTCTTTATCGACGAAATCGACGCCGTCGGGCGCTATCGCGGCACCGGACTGGGCGGCTCCCACGATGAGCGCGAGCAGACTCTGAATCAGATCCTCGTTGAGATGGACGGATTCGGGACGGATACCAACGTCATTCTGGTTGCAGCTACCAACCGCCCGGACATCCTCGATCCTGCCCTGCTGCGGCCCGGCCGCTTTGATCGGCGAGTCACCATGGACCGGCCCGACCTTGAGGGCCGACGCGCCATCCTTGACGTCCATGTCAAGGGAAAGCCCCTTGATCAGAACGTGAACCTGGACTTGATTGCTCGTCAGACGCCCGGCTTTGTTGGCGCAGACCTGGAGAATCTGGTCAATGAAGCCGCGATTCTGGCTGCACGGCGAAACCGGCGCACCATTGCCATGACGGAGATGCAGGAGTCGATTGAGCGGATCGCGATGGGAGGGCCCGAGCGCCGCAGCCGACTCATAACTGACCGAGAACGACGCGTCGTGGCGTACCATGAGTCAGGCCACGCCATCATTGCACATGTAGTAAAAGGTGCAGATCCGCTGAGAAAGGTATCAATCATACCTCGAGGCATGTCTGGCGGTGTAACACTGACAGTGCCAGAGCGTGATCGCTATCTGTTGCCGCGTTCCTACTTCGTTGACCGCATCGCGGTGGGGCTCGGAGGGCGTGTGGCTGAGGAAATTGTCTTTGGAGACATTTCAAACGGAGCCAGCGACGACATTCAACAGATTACGCGAATGGCGCGGGCCATGGTAATGAAGTATGGAATGAGTGACAGAATGGGACCCCTCCAGATTGGAAGCCAGGAGGAAAACCCGTTTCTGGGAAGGGAACTGACCGAGCAACGCGATTACAGCGAAGAGGTCGCGGAGGCGTTAGACAGCGAAGTGCAGAGAATAGTGAATGAACAGCACGACCGTGTTCGAAACATTCTCAGAATTCATCGTTTGCAATTGGACGCGGTGTCAGAGGCGCTCCTGGACCGCGAAACGTTGGAAGAGGAAGAGTTCGTCGAAGTCTTCGAAGGAAATGTCGGCACGGACGGCGTACCAAATCCGCTTGCGCTTCAACCGGCCTGAAATTCACACGGCAAATGGCTGGCCCTATCCCTGCCCTCAAAGGTTGAAACCACCTCAGTTGTTTCGGCGCGTGATGTAGTTTCCTCGCCTGTCAAGATTCGTGACCGTTCCTGAGGAGTCTGAAGAGTTTCGCCCCGTAGGTTTGCGCCTTCCACCTTCCCACCGAAGGAATCTTCTCCAGCTCGGCCAGTGTTGCAGGCCGACAAGCTGAAATCTGCTGCAATGTCTCATTGCTGAAGACGATATCGGGATCGACGCCGCGCGCTACGGCAGTTTTTGTCCGCCACTGGCGCAAGGCTTCATAGCGCTTCTTCCCCGCTGCGGTGAGAACAGTATCCGTCTTCCGATTCGAAGCAGGTCGCTGGGGCGCAGGCTGTTGCTCACCATCACGGACTGCCGCCAATAGTTCCCTTCCGAACCATCTGACTTGCCGTTCACTCAACCCTGGGACGGCCTTGAGTGAAGCCAGAGTTCGCGGCCGCTTCTGCGAAAGATAGACCAAGGCATTCTCTC
This sequence comes from Caldilineaceae bacterium, assembly GCA_965208965.1. Taxonomy (GTDB): domain Bacteria; phylum Chloroflexota; class Anaerolineae; order Caldilineales; family Caldilineaceae; genus Bin5. Next base: position 4,334,749 of record OZ242384.1, on the reverse strand, counting down.
CCAGGACCTTGAATGGTGGCCTGTCGACCTGCTGTGCAAAGCTCTCTCGCCATTCCCATACTGCCTGCAAGACACCCAAGTCTCTCTCTTCAACTGAACGGATCTGCTTCATCTGCCAGAAGGCGCGCGGCTCCGGCGGACTGAATCTGATTTCTTCCAGCATCCGAAACGCGGCCAGCGCTTCTTCCCAGCGTCCAGCCTCTTCCAAGCTCCTGATCTGGCGGGCTCGCAGGGCAGGGAGGTAATGGGTATCGATCTGTGCGTAAGTCAACTGCGGCTGGGTCAATGGCCGCTGACCCCAATTCGTACGCTGCATTTTTTTGTCGCTGACGACCCCGAACTCTTCGTGCAGCACTTTAGCCAGTCCAATCCCCTGCCTCCCCAGGATCCGAGCAGCCAGTTGCGTGTCGTAGATCTTCCGCAGACGGAAGTCAAAGTCCCTTTGAAGCGTCAGAATGTCGTTTTCAGCCGCATGGAGAATTACCTCAGAGGCGCCGTCCGCAAGGACATCTCCAAGGTTTGAGAGATTCTTCAACCGCAAAGGATCGATCAGAAAGTCGACAACATTTGCCGGGTCTGGCAACGATTGCGGCCCTACCGCTGACGCTGGAGCAGTGATCTGAATCAAACAGACGCGAGGTGCATAGCGAAAGAGGCTGTCGCTCTCTGTATCAAGCGCCAGCCAGGGCTGAACGGAAACATGCCGCAGAAATTGCCCAAATTCGGCGGTGGACTGCACCAACTTAGGTGGAGCGATTGCTTGTGGCCGCTTCTTCGTTCGTCGTGGACGAGTCACTTCCAAGATTTCTTCCTCTTCTGTTCGGACCTGAAATTCTCATGTACAGCGGCTGAATCATACCTTATGACAAACACCTCGCCAACTCTTAACAGTTTCATATGCATGGCAGAACCTCTTCTCGCTCGTTGCTTCGCGGTCAGCCTGCGGATCCAAATATCTCAGTCACGGAACGGGAAAGCGAAGTCTCTGTATCGGGGCAGAAATGCAGAATCAGCATTCGTCAAATGGGTTATGGGACTCCTCTACTCAGACCAGTCAGTCTGCGAAAATCCAACGACTGTGATATGATTCGTGCCAATTCATGTTTCCAAATGACAAGGGAACGCTTGTCTCTCAAGCACGACACGCTTTAGACAGGGCAGCCATCGAGGGCGAGTCCCGGGACCGAAGAGTCCGTCCCGCTGCGGCCCATTGCGACCGCCAGGGTAGCGCAACTCCGTGTCAGGAGGACGTATCGTCCCACTCGAAAAACAGAGCGCAGCCATAGCCATGTGGTACTGGTACGAAGACGATAGTTCGCTGAAGACATCTCCCATCCATCCTCCACATAGCCGACCAATCGCGACGGCGGTGGCGTGGCTGAACCCTCCACTCATCTCGAGCCTGCACAACCAATTTGCGCGTTGGACCACTGCTCGTGTGTCACCGGGGCCGGTGATCCCTCATCGCCTGTGGATTGACCAGGACGGAGGCGTCGCATTTCGGTTTGTTGCTGACGCCCCTGTTGCGATGCCTGCTGTCGGCGCAGGCGAATCCCTGGCCCAATGGCTTGTGCTAATCTCCAAATGGATGGAGATTCACGTCGTTCTTGCACGCGCCCGCAATGTGTGGTCCTTGGCCGAGTTGGTGGGCGCACTGACGTTTACAACGCCTTCGCTCCTGCCGCGTCAACTTGTACAGTTTCCGCCCGATAACTGGGAACAGGTGGCCCGCGGACTGGCCGCTAGCATCGCCGAAGGCGGCCTGCCAGCGAGCCCCCCTGATGTGCGCGACACGGGCTGACAATTCGAATCCTTTGGTACGACAACGGCGCCAAGCCTAGAAACTGCCGTCCTGACGGTCCACTTACTTTACGAGTCTGGTTCACCTTTTATTGGAAGAGTGTTGATGAAGTCTCAACGTGACGATGCGCAGAAAGAAAAGAGGTTTTCGGGGCAAAATGATCAAGGCAACTGTGAACGGCCCGCCGGTCAGCGCGGGAACGGCACAGAGCAACCCAACGGCTATACCGTTCGGCACATTCACTCTGCAGGCGGCGTTGCCTATCGCTTGCGTGACGTCAGTGCAAGCAGGGTGGTCCAAGTTGCGCTAATCGCCACTGACAAGGAGTGCCGGCGCTGGCAGCTGCCCAAAGGACGACTCTACCCTACAGAGGAACCTCTGACCGCAGCTCTTCGAGAGGTAGAGGAAGAAACGGGCTTGGAGACCGAATTCGAGTCTTTCCTGAAGACAGTACGTTACGAGTATCTCGATACCTACGCCCGCGCGGTGCCGGAGCGGGTCTACAAGAAGGTGGACTTCTATCTGCTGAGAGTCGTCGGAGGTATTCTTTCTGACGCAAGTGTGGAAGTCCGAAAGGTCGAATGGGCCTCGCCGGATGACGCGCTTGGGCGACTTGCGTACGACGGAGAGCGGGACTGCGTAAAGCTTGCTTTGGAATACTTGAATGGCTATTGAGATTGGTATAGCGACACCAGCACAAATACGTGAGGTCTTGAAACTGCTGGTTTCGGGCGTAACCAGCGATGTCAGTAGTATGGAGGAAATCGCCGGAAGTTGGTGGCGGCGTTTCCTGTTTCTGCGTTGGTTCGGGCCTCGGTTCCTGGGCAAGCAGATGGATACGATTGTGGCAACGGAGGGCGACAGCATCATCGGATTCGTAATTGTACAATACGACGGCGATGCAGCAGGTACATTTGACTGGGCTTTTCTTGAACCACTGGATGAAGGCGACAATCGCGAGGACTTCGCAGACCTCATCGACACTGCATTGGACCACGTGGAGGACCAGGGGATCCACCCCTATTTCTACTTTGGCTTCGCGACTGCCTCTCCACCAGAAGTCACGCAAGTTCTCGAAGAACTCGGACTCGGCTGGGCCGATTACCAGAACTTCCAGATGGTGGGCGACCTGCCTCTCAGAGAATCGCCTTCACTGCCGGAAGGGCTTCGCATTACAACGCAGATTTCGGCCCGATTTGGTGCGAAAATGGCAGAGTTTCTGCCGTCTGTCTATCCCGAGACAGCGCCGGAAGAGACGGAACTGCTCTCTTCCATTCACTCCAGCACTCTGCGCTCTTCTAAAGTTTTCCTGATTCTTCGGGAGGAAAATGAAATCGGTTTTGTCCAGCAGTTTCGCTGGCGTGATGAACTTCGCCTGCTTCTAGCCACGCCTCCCAGTCTGTGGGGCACCGAAGAGGAACGTCAGATTGTCGCCAATCTGGCAGGAACGCTGCAAGGTAAGACTCGCCGCCTTCGGCTTCGCACTTTCGGCGAGCGCCACATGGACAAGTCGCGTCCGTCCTTTGAAAGCCTGGGACTTGAATGGCAGCAGGCCCCCTGGCGACGCTGGGTCGTAGCATTGGAGAGTGAAGAGACGCCAGCCGAGCAGGAGGAAACGAAAAGCCAACGACGCGGTTACGATACGGTCTGGCCGCCGGAGGCCCACCCATCAAGTTCGGACCCAGAGGGGGAGGACGAAGGAACCAGCTCCGAAAGCGATGGAAAGGCAACCGACTGAAGCAAAGAAGAAACAAGCCGACATTGCCGACTACTCATTCGAGAGATCTGAATACCAAGGTAACTTAAAGAGCAACTGGCTTCAGATTCCTGATTCTTCTAAGAGGGGGCAACATACAATACTGTCGGTCGGAAGAAGAATGCACTATTTCAGATTCGCTCGCACCTGCGAGAAGTCCTTACGCCGGTTTTAAGCACTCTACGGGTTACCTTCGCAGCGAAGCCGGCCTACCAATATTTTATAGCCATTGGCGTCCCAGCCGGAAGGCGCGGGGCGTCGTTATTGTTCTGCACGGGTTGGGCGAGCACAGTGGCCGCTATCGCCATTTGGTTGGGGCATTGCTTAAGGCCGGCTACACAGTCTACGCGCACGATCATCAGGGCTTTGGTCGGTCCGGCGGGCCGCGCTGCCATGTCCAGGGCTTCCACGATTACCTGAGCGACATTTCGCAAGTCGTGTCTTTGGCGCGACAGCGCAGCCCGGGTCTCCCTTGTTGCCTCTACGGCCACTCCATGGGCGGACTAATAGGGCTTCAATACCTGATGGACGTTCCAGGCGCGTTCGATTTCGGCGTCATTGCCTCTCCCTCACTGCGATCACACGATCTTTCGCCATTTAACCGGCTTCTCAAACGGATCCTGGAGTCGGTTCACCGCGTCCGGCCTCAACTAACATTCCGCCAACGCGGCAGCCTGGACACTCTTTCTCGCGACTGGGAAGAGGTGCAACTGGCTACGAGGGACTCGCTGGGAGTGCCGCTGCGCAGTGCACGCTGGGTCGTTGAATTCTTTGAAGCGATGCAGGAGGTGAGTGACCGGGCAAACGAGATTCGGCTTCCCATCCTGATGATGCAGGGACTTGCCGACGCCGTGGTCGTCCCGTCAGCCACACAGGAGTTCTTTGCCCACATTGGTTCTACGGACAAAAGCCTTTGCCTATTTGAAGGATATTACCACGAACTGCACAACGATCTGGGACGGGAGAAGCCCATTGGCGCTGCCCTGAACTGGCTCAATTCTCGCTGTCCTGCCATCGAATGAGCTCAGGTAGGAAAATGCAGGTCCTCAACAGATTATCCCCTTTTTCGCCTCAGGGCCATGTGCAATCGGGTTTTCGCCTATCCAGCGTTCGTCTACCGGATCGGAGGCCAATTGATAGCGGGTGTCTGTTGAGAGCCGCAGTCGGTTGGTAAGGTTGTCCATGCTGGCGTGCATCGTATACATGCTAAAAACCAGCAGATCCCCGAGCTCGTAGTCAGCAGTGAGCCAGCGACTTTTCAGTTCCTCGCCTAGGGAGATGGCATCGAAGGCATACGTACCCGTTCCAGATCCGCGCCAGCGCCTTTTTCCAGCCTCCGTCTCTCGCGCTGCAGGCTCATTTGCACAGTACTCATCTACGTCGGACTGGCCGTAAGTTGCTTTGACCTCCTCCAGGCGGTGAGAGTTTTCCAGAACCATCAGGCCGCCCATCTGGCGGGGAATGTCGCCGAGCGGAGTCCAGCTTGTATAAAGGTTTTTCGTTCCTCGACCCATGAAAACAATGTCATAGTGAGGGTTGGTGGCGGTTTCCGTGCCGGACGATTTGACGCGGCACCAGGTGAAGTCTAGAGGACGAATCGGCCCGCCCAGGAACTGCTCATAGAACGCAATCATCGGGCCGCCGTAAAGCGTCTGACGCAGCGGTTCATTGTTCTTGGAGAGCCCGACCATTTCCCGCGCCGAAACAGAGACCTCTCTCTTGGCAACGCCATCAATCAGAGGATTGTCAGTGTCAACGAAATCCTGAGTAGCCAGGGCCTCCAGCATTGTCAGCCGTGCGGCCAACAACGTGTCTCGATTGAGCAGCCCAGGCAGGTAGAGATAACCGTCCTCCTCAAATCGACAGTTCAATTCTTCGAAATCTTTCTCTGCGTCCGCCGAAGAGCGCAATTCGCCTAGGCTTTCGGAACCCGACCCAAGTGGTCTTCCGTGGACTGTGAGCACACTATCCTGAGTCATCTTTTCACCTCCCACCTGGCACAGTCCAAATATGGATGTGTTGGCTTTAAAGCATTGACCCAAGGCAATTTGGAAGTTGCAATTTCGTACTGGGAAACCTTGGAACAGATCCGGTCCTGGAATCAAGATCCTGAACACCGCATTGCTCAGAAAATGGGGCAGGAGAAGTGGTACGATTCCTATAATGTGCAGGTGGTTCAAGTCCTTAGCGAGTACTCGAGCGTCAATCCAGATTCTTGGCGGACTCCACCTAAAACAGGGGCGTAGGAACTGGTATGGATGAGCAGGAGTCCCTCAGGCTCGAGCGTACTTCCTCAACACGAGCCAGTCCTTCGGTGTCGTCCCGTCCGGGTAAGAATGGGCGACCTCACCTACGTACAGATCACCGCGTGAATCAAATGCGATATTGTGCGGGCTGAAATAGCGATTGGAACCGTATGGATCCTCCATCCCCCATTCGCTCAGAATCCCGCCGCTCAAATCTCGCACAGTGATACGGGCCGGTGGGTTGTCGAATTCAGGTTTCTTCGTCTCACCCATGAAAATGCCGCCCACTTCGGCCAGATACATGTTGTTGTCTGAGTCAATGCACATGTCGCAGGGCCACCAAATATCGTCCCATTGCCCGACGTATTCACCCTGCGAGTTGAAGGGTTGCATTCGCCGGTTCTGACGGTCGGCCACATAAACGGTACCGTCGCGGTCCACGCAAACATTGTGCGGCGTAACGAACTGGCCTGTGCCGGCTCCCGGCTCACCCCAGGAAAACAGCAGTTCGCCCTCAGCCGTGAACTTGTGTACCCGGGCGTTGCCGTAACCATCCGAAATGTAAAGATCGCCATCCGGAGAGAGTGCTATTCCAGTTGGGTAGTTGAATGGCGGGCCGGCGCGTAGCACCTCCTTCTGGACATCCCAGATGTATCCTGTATCCGCTGGACTGTCCGCCGTCTCAATCGACATGAGGAGTTCGCCTTCGGGGGTGAACCTGTGTACTGCATGACCCCAGTCGTCCACACAGTAGATAGAGTCGTCCGGACCGACGATAATGTCGTGCGCCCGTTTGATCAGCCCTTCGCCCCATGAACTCAGGAACCGCCCGTCGCGATCAAATACAATGATAGGGTGTTCACTTCGACAGAAAACATAGACCCTGTCTTGGGAGTCCACCGCCACGCCCGGCGCCTCAACTATATTCCAACCGTCAGGCGCCTCACCCCACCCATCTACCTCTTCATAGACAAACTGACCGCTGCCCAGCTTCATCATCTGTTCCCTTCCTACTGATGGATGTAGAACCTTGCGGCCCCCCTATAAAAAATATTCCCTTCAGCGGCGTTCACCGTGCCGCCAAGGAATTCAGTTCCAGCGCCCGCAGTTTCAACTGCGCGGTCTGGGCGGAATCTCATCCCTCTCCGGTTCAAACCACATCCCCGCAATTGGCGGAGGGACCGGATCGCGGGCGATTCGCATGTCAACGACGCAGGGTCTGTCACACTCCAAAGCATGGCCGATTGCGGCTTCGATCTCAGCATGACGGCTGACAGTCAACCCTTCGGCCCTGAGCGATCTTGCCAATGCTGCGTAATCCGCATTCTCACAGAACTCTGTGCCGATGACCCTCCCGCCATAGCTGGCCAGCTGGCCCCCGCGAATGGCGCCAAGAGTCTGGTTATTGAACACAACCCAAATCACTGGCAGCCCCCACTCGACCGCTGTGATCACCTCCTGGCAAACCATGAGGAATCCCCCATCGCCCGCCACGCTGACGGCCGGCAGATCAGGCCTGGCCAGCTTTCCTCCGATGATGGAGGTAGGGCCAAACCCCATCGGCGTCCATCCACCGGGATAGAGCAAACGGCGCGGTGAATGGATGGGAAAAAAGGCCCCGAAGTAGTGGTTGTGGTCGCCGGTATCCAGCGAAAGGAGAATGTCCTTTGGCAGGACGCGCCGCAGTTCCTCGACAACGCGCATCGGCTCCATGCCCTGTTGGTCACTCTCTTCGCTGGGAATCTCCATGCGAAAGCCTGATTTGACTCTCTTAGTCAGCTCCAGATTCCCAGTTCTGAAAGGTGAGGCCTCTCTTGCCGACAGCGCGCAAATTATCTCCTGTAAAGTTGCCTTGGCGTCGCCCAAAAGACCGACTTCCACCGGATAGCTCCGACCAATCTGGTTGGCATCGATATCAATCTGGATGAGGCGATTCTGCTCGACAAAAGGCATTCCTTCTGTCCACCAGCAGGTCGAAAGATCGGAGAAACTGAAGCCCACCGCCAGCACGACATCGGCATGTTCCCGGATGATCTCATGGGCGTTCGGGTGGCCGAGCCAGCCCACGTTTCCCAAACTCAGCGGATGGTCTTCGGCCACTATCCCCTTGGCGGCGTATGATGTGGTTACAGGCGCCCCCAGCCTTTCCGCCAGCTCAAGAATCTCAGGACCTGCGTCGGCGAGGAGCGCGCCGTATCCCGCAACAATTACGGGATTTGCAGCCTTGTGAAGGGCATCAGCCGCTCTCGAAACCGCTTGTCCATCGGCCCGTACCCGCCGCGCGTGGCTGTAGTGGTGGGGATTTGGAATATCGTCAAATTCGTGAAATGCGGCCTGAAGGTCCCAGGGAATCTCAACTGCAACCGGCCCTGGATTGCCAGCCCTGGCGAGCGCGCACGCTTTGCGAATAGCCTCAGGAACCAGGTCAGCGTGCTGAACCTGCCACACCTTCTTCACGACAGGTTGCAGAACCTGCACGAAGCTTTGGTCCGGCAGGCCGTAAAAGGGGCTGGTCTCCTGCAACTGGCCTCGGCCGACCCAACGCGAAATCACACCGCCAAATATGGCAACGACGGGACTTGACGCGGCTGCAGCCGAAGCCAGACCCATTACCATGTTCGCCGGCCCGGGTCCGACGGAGGCGCAGCAGATACCAATGTCACCGGAAATGCGGGCATAGCCGTCAGCGATGTGTGCAGCCGCCTGCTCATGGCGCGTTAACTTGAAGTCGATCTGAGACGAATCGTAGATCGCGTCCAGTATGTTGGTGTTTCCGTGTCCGGGGTGGCCAAAGACGTGCCTGACCCCTTCCAGTTCCAGTGCTTTAACCAGCGCCTCGGCGCAGCGCATTCGAGCCATCAAATGTGTACCCTGCCAGCTTCTGTAATCTTCTGTCCCATTTTTCCGGTGGGACGTCAGCTTATCCTCACTGCCCCATTCGCCCGGAATTGAACCAAATCAATGTGCTTCGGGAACGCCGTAGGGGCTGTCCAGGTATTTGCCGACGTGTTCGTTCAATGGCCAGCCCTGGCCTCCTAACAGCGCGAAAGAATCCGATTTCCCGTGCAGCCAGAAAAACATTTCGGCGGCGTCGTTGCAGTCGCGAAACTGCTCCCGGTATGTTGGGTCCTCCAACTTGTAGTTGGCAGTTGCAAGGTCGAAGTCAGGTTCCCGGATCCAATCCCGGTGGGGAGCCTCTGTGCGCCAGTAGTTGTACTTGAGCAAGTTGCGCAGTCCCGTGCCACTGGCTGCAGAACGACGATGCCAAATCGAATAGACGGTGAGGAAGATGGTCCCTGCCGGGGCAGCCGCCCGGTAGGCGCCGCGGATTCCACCATAGTGGCCCATCCTTTTGGACAAGGAAAAAAGGAAATGTGAGCCTGGAAGAAGCTCGGTAGGCCCGAGATCGAGCGAGCAGTCTTCCGGATAATAGAAGACCTGCAGATAATTTAGAGCCGGACCATGTTTGGAATTGCCGTCCCTGTGCCAATTCTGGGCAGGCGAGGGACAGTTTACCCGGTGGTTGCTCATTATGATCGGCAAACCGAAATTCTGACCCAGCAGGCATCGGACGGCGCCTGCAGCCTGTTCATTCAGAATTACGTTGTCGACAAACCAGTCCTCATCCAGTATCTCCGACGGCTCATGAGACGAATACTGATTCAGAAACTCGACTGTGCGCCGGTTGATGTCGTCTGGTACGACCCCTTCCAGCACCAGAAAGCCTTGCTTGCAGAAATCGAGTACTTGGGTGTCCCTCAGTCCCGGACGGCAAGAGTGCGTTCTCATAATGGATTATCTCCTTGCATCTGTTCCGATTATAGACATCCCTTTGGTCAACAATTACGGTGAACTGAGCCACTGTTGTGAAAGTGATTCGAAAACAGGCTCCGAATGAGTATCGGCCAGTTCGGCCCCTCTTCAGCGTCTTTCATAAATCTCGTCCCGCTCTCTCGCAACCCGATTTCGCGTAAGCTTCTGCAATTCGGTGGGCATACGCTCAAACGTCTCGGGCCATATAGGCTGATGACCGCCTTCACGCGCCAGGTTCCACCACGGCGGGTAATATGCGATGTTCAGTGCCATTCTATGTTGATCTATTGTCGTGTTGGCGCCGTTGGCATGCCACACGCCTCCATGCCACAGGAAGACAGAACCGCGACGGCCCGTGACCGGCAGCAGGCGCCTGTCGTCTGCCTTCATGCCCCGCGGCGGGCGGCGGCGCAGTCGGTGGCTGGTAGGCATGATGCGCGTGGCCCCGATCTCTTCTGTAAAGTCGGTCATCATCCAGATTGAATTGATCATCCAGGGTGTGTCTGGCAAAAGGTCCGGCAAGTCCTGCGCCGAGTCAGTGTGCACACCGCCGGCCGGAGCGCCCGGCTTGACCCACTTCGAACACGCCTCGGCCAGTCGAATGTCTTCACCGAGGAAGTGCTTGACCACAGCGAGTACATCGGGATGTGCAGCACAGGCCCAACTTGACCTGTCCAGATTCAAAAGGCCGAACAGCGTCTGGTAAAGATCGTCGTTCGGGTCTTGAAAGTAGGCGCGATTACCGGGATCTTCGTGTAATGCAAAAAATCTCTCCGCCATACTGTCGGCCAGTTCTGTCGGAATCGCCTCTTCCAGTAGGCAGTACCCGAAAAGATCCAGATGGTCAATTGCCTCTTGTACGCTCACGGTTTCCTTCCTCTTCTACTGACTACTGACTCACTTCTCCAGTATAAACTCGCAACCAAGTCCGTACGATCTCGTCTCATCCAGCAACAGCGCCAGGTTGGGAAACTGTACTACCCGCCACCCGTCACGAATGGCCTCCAGAACCGTCTGATAGGGCCAGTCTTCCGGCTCGGGGATCTCTTCGGCAATCTCGCCGTTCTCCATCAACAACATGCCCTGCACCTGACTGGAAAGGGAAGTGCTGACTGCTTGCAGGTAGAGAATGTCCTGGCACTTTGCATCGTTGCTTCGGGCTGCTTCCAGGGCCGCACGCAGCATATCTTCGCTAAGGGCACCTTCCTGATAGGCTTCTAAACAATGTTCAAGCTGCTGCTCAAGTTTGTTCCCGGTCATCGGCCACCTGTCCTTTCGATAAAGAGCTGCCAATGGACTACGCTAAATCGTTGTCATGCGCCAGATACCCGAGGTGGACTTCCTTCATCCATAAATTTGAAGAGCAGTCTCTCCCAATACCTGCGCCTGTTCGCCGGGGGAGAGAAAAGCTGTGTGGCTCTTGGCCAGCTGGACGTACTGACTGTAGGTTGCATGCAGCAAGGTCCCCGGCTGATCGGTACCCCACATTACTTTGTGTGCACCGATTCGCTCAATCGCCAACCGGAGGTAACGTTCTGCGCTAGGGAATGGGTAGCCCTCGTCCTGGACAAAGGCGATAAGTGAAGCGCAGTCGAACCAGACATTGGACAGCAAGCCCAAGTCGACTTGCTCCTCCCAAAGCCTCCACAAATCGGGCTCCAATTCCGCTTCAGGCCTTGGCTGTCCCAGATGGGCGATTACAACGGTCAGCCCAAGGTGGCGGACTGCGATGGAGCGAACTGCCTCCGTTTGATAGGAGCGGCTGCCGATCCCGCCCAAGTCGAGAACCAATACGAGGCTGCGACGCTCAAGCTCTTGCCATAGCCAGTCAAGCTCGGGGGCGCCTAGGTGGGCCTCGGGATGGATGCCGCACAGACCCGAGGTGACAGAGCATTCCATCTTGACCGCGCAAAAGCCTGGCGAGGCAAGTGTCGACTCAAAGGTCTGGCGGCTGTCGGCCGACCAGGGATCGAAGTAGGCGGCACCTGACAATCTGTCCGAATATCGTCGAAGGGCTTCCAGCGCGTACTGATTGCATTCGCCGTACAAAGGGCCCTGCAGCAGGACCGCTTTCCCCACCCCTCCCCAGTCCAAGTTGGCCAGAAGTTGCTCCGGCGAATGGGCCAGCCCATCACCCATGGGCGGAGTAATTTGAATCTCTCCGCTGCCAATCAGGGCTCGCCCATAGCCTGTACCTCTTGTCGGCCCTGCGCCATTCTGGCCATGGATCCGAGGAAACACGTGGCTATGGGCGTCAACGATCATTGTGTATTCCCATAATTACGAAACTCCCGCTGAACTTCGCTCCATGCGGGTAGACTTGCCCAGACTGGCGTTCTATGTCGTCTCCACGGCTTGCCGTCCTGATGGCGTCAGGAGCACAATTCGCCCCAAATTGTCACCGGAACGTAGGACCGCCAGCGCTTCATTTGCGTTTTCCATGGGGAATGTCTGGGTTACGATCGAACGGATCTTCCCCGAGGCCATAAGTTGGGATACTTCGATCAGGTCCTGCTTGCGCCCTGCACGCGTGCCGATGATTTCCAGTTCGTTCTGGGCCAGGTACTTTCCTTCAACCGGGTAGTGGTCCGGTGTGTAACCGACGATGACCAGCCGTCCACCGTTCCGCAGCGATTCAACTCCAGCCTCCATGGTCACAGTCTGCCCAACGATGTCAATCACACAGTCAACGCCGAGCCCGTCTGTGAGATCTCGCACAGCAGCAGGCAAATTGCCGTCGCCCGGGTCGAGCAGTTCATCCGCGCCCAGCTGGCGCGCCCACTCCCTTTTCGACTCTGAGAGTTCTACCGCGAATACCTTCGCGCCTGCCGCCTTTGCCAGTTGGACGGCAATAGATCCGACTCCGCCAACTCCCAAGACCAACACCGTCTCACCCAGGCGGAGCCTGGCGCGGTCAATGGCGTGGTAGGCTGTCATGCCCGCATCGCAACAGACCGCGCTGTCGGGCCATGAGATACTTTCCGGTGCATGAACGAGCTGACGGCCGGGGACGGTCACATATTCGGCATAGCCACCGTGCCGGTCCTTCGCGCCCAGGACGCCCCCCATATTCACACAGATCTGTTCCCGAAACGACCGGCAGGGGAGGCAGTTTCCACACGTAGTGAAGTTGTAGACAATGACCCGGTCGCCTTCTTCGTAATCGGTCACTCGGTATCCCACTTCCGTGACAACTCCCGCAACTTCATGCCCCATAATGAACGGCAAGTCCGGCGTGTATCCAAATCCGTCCAGAAGCTTCAGGTCTGTGCCATCGATTCCGCATGCCATGACCTGAACGAGCACCTCATCCGGTTCGGGGCTGGGCGTAGTGATTTCCTGCCACTCCAAGGGCTGTTTGAATGCGCGCAGTATGGCCGCTTTCACAGGGAAGCCTCCTGTATAGTCAGTTGTAACAAGAAGCGACTCATGTCCACGGGCCTATCTCTGCCCTCAGTCTTTACGCAAAATCTCTTCAACGAACGCCTTTCCATCTGCCAGAACTCTCAAAGGATCGTCGGGGTAGCCCCACGCCATCGCTTCATACTCAACTGAAATATAGCCGGAAAAGCCGCCCTGGACCATGGCGGAAATCAAGCTATCAAAGTCGATCTCACCCTCTCCCAATGGAGGGAAGCCGAAATCCTCGCTGTTGCCGCGCGCGTCCTTGGCGTGCATATGCTTTACTCGGTCGCCCAAAGCCTGGTAGGCGTCAAGTACAGAGTCGCCGCGCACGTGATAATGGGCCGGATCAAAGAGTACCCCCAGTCCCTCCAACCCAGGCGTCGCCAGCAGCCGCTGCAATCTGGCCAAGTTGTGGACCAGTGAACCATAGGGGCTTGCCGCCTCTATCAAAATCATGACCCCCAGGCGCTCAGCATCTGCTGCCAGGTCGCGCATCGCTTCCAGGCACCATTCCCAATACGTACTTTCCCAACCGTAAAACAGCTTGACGCCGCAACCGGTGATAACGTAGGGAACCTCCATGTCGGACGCCAGCTGCAACCCGCCGCGGATAAACTCCGTGTTCTCCCGCCGCACCTCCGGTTCACCATGAATCACGTTCGTGTGTGCGTTCAGGGCGCCGATGGCGATCCCAGCCCGTTGCGCGTAGTCGCGAACAGCCCTGCGCCGCGCTGCGTCCGCACCCGAATCCATGTGCGGCTTGGGCGGAGGAATGAATGGCGGCGCCAGCTCCAGGCTGATGTCGATAGCCTGGTACCCCTGGTCAGCCAGTATGTCGATCGATTCTTCGACACTGTAAGTGTGCAACAGACCGGAATTGCAGCTCAGACCTTTCATGGCTCCTCCAACTGCACTATTTCTAGATCCCGGCTATTGGGCCGCCGGCAAACCCACAATCGCCCTCGCTTCATGCGCTGAGGCGATATCTCTGCCAACTTCGTGGGCGATCCGGACAGCCTTTTCCACAAGCTCAGCGTTCGTCTTGGCATATACGCCGTCTTCCACGAACGGGCAGTCCTCCATACCGACTCGCACATGGCCTCCAATTGCAATCGTATGGGCCACCATCGACCAATAGTTGGGTGGTTCCATGCAACTCATGCTGAAATTTGCGCGCGGTGGCAGATGGTCCACCATGTACTGAAGGCCCTTTGCCGTCGGCGGTGTCCAGCCCTGCCCGTCCCAGCCAAAAAACAGCGTCAGCCACAGCGGCTCAGGCAACAGGTCCTCCTCAATTTCGCGTTCCCCCTCCTCGGTCCAGAAGTCACCCCCGCGAATCTTGCCAATCGCCCAATATGCGCCGGTATTGAAGCACTCAATCTCTTGCTTCACTCCATACTTTTTCGCCAGGCTCGAATACATCCGAAGTTCCGGAATCGGGTGAACAGAGTAAATCGGCACGGGAGCATAGTCTGCATCAGGCTGAAAGTACTCGTCATGTGAGTTGAAGTTGATCGAACTCATGTCCGGCTTGAGTAGTTCCCACAGCTCCAGCTTCTGTTCCAAGCGCATACTCGCCAGCCCGAACTGTACGATCGGCTCGCCTGCCGCCCGTACGCGTTCCGTGATGTCGCGCCAACCCTCGACATTGGGAATCGACAGCTGTTTGCCATCTGGCTGAATAACGGGATCCGACCTGTACTGGCCATGCGTATGCACAATCGTTGCGCCCGCGTTCATCGAGCGAATATACTCCTCCGCGACCCCTTTCGTGTCATCGCAGTGCGTCAAATAAGGGTTCCGTGGATACGACAACGATGAGTCCGTGGTCACGGTAATAACGAGTTTCTCCATGAGTTTCCTCTCGTTGGATGTTGGGTGGAGCCCAGTGTTTCTGTCAGGCCTGGGGAGAGCGCGAATAGTCGATTCCCTGTAACTCCAGTTGATCTGCGAAATGACAAGCGACGTGGTGGCCCGGCGTCAGCTCGATAAGGGTTGGAACCTCCGTCTGGCAAATGTCCTCCATATAGCGGCAGCGCGGGTGAAATACGCAGCCTGGCGGAGCATTGGCGGGGTCTGCAGGTTCGCCCTCAAGGTTCAGCCGCTGCATATGGTGATGCGGATTCGGACGCGGCACGGCCGAAAGCAAGGTCTCGCTGTATGGGTGCTTGGGACCGCGGAGCAACTCTTCCGACTCTGCCACCTCGACCAGTTTGCCAACGTACATGACCGCGATCCGGTTGCTGACCTGCCTTACAACGCTCATGTCGTGGGCAACGAACAGGTAGGTAAGGTCCAGGTCCGACTGCAAATCCTGCAAAAGGTTGACGACCTGGGACTGGACCGACACATCCAGGGCGGAAACCGGCTCGTCACAGACCACAAGCTTGGGGCGCTGCACAAGCGCTCGCGCAATGCCGATGCGCTGCCGCTGCCCGCCGCTGAAGCTGTGCGGATAGCGGGGCAAATGCTCGACTCTCAGCCCTACTGCTCTCACCATCTCCGCGACTCGGTCCTCCAACTCCTGGCCGCGTGCGATCCCATGTGCCAGAAGCGGCTCGCCTACCAACTCCAATACTGTCATTCGCGGATTCAGGGACGAGAAGGGGTCCTGAAAGATCATCTGCATGTTTCTGCGGAAGGACTTCAACTCCTGTCTTGTCAGCCGGTTTATGTCGACTATCTCGCCTTCTTCATGAAAGACGATTTCCCCGCTCGTGGGCTGGTAGACGCGCACAATGCAGCGGCCGGTGGTCGTTTTGCCGCATCCGCTTTCCCCGACCAGGCCCAAAGTTTCGCCCTTCTTGATCGACAGGCTTACACCGTCCACAGCCTTGACGTAACCCGTGGTTCGCCGCAGTAGGCCCTTTTGAATGGGAAAGTACATTCGCAGATCACTGACCTCGAGTAGCAGCTCGCTGTCATTCGCCATTTTCTACCTCGGCCAACCCTTCCACGGCGTCCGAATACAAGAAGCAGCGTACGCGATGCCCGGGCGCGGTCTCGTCCAGATCCGGCATGGCCCTATCGCAAGTTTCCGGCATAAAGCTCGGACAGCGGTCGCTGAAAGCGCAGCCGCTGGGTATCTCATAAGGGTCCGGGACAACGCCCTCGATGGCTCGTAGGCGCGGCAGCCTTTCCTCGTCAATATGGGGTATCGAATTCAGTAACCCCTGTGTATAGGGATGCTGCGGGTTGTCAAAGAGCTCATTTACGCCTGCCTGTTCGACGATTCGCCCCAGGTACATGACCGCCACTTCATCTGCGACTTCTGCTATCACGCCCAAATTGTGGGTAATGAAGATGACGGCCATTCCGACCTCTTCCTGAAGGGCCATCAAGAGTTCCAGGATCTGAGCCTGAATCGTAACGTCAAGCGCAGTCGTCGGCTCGTCGGCAATCAATAACCGCGGCGTACAGGATAGCGCCATCGCGATCATCGCACGCTGTCGCATTCCACCGCTCAATTGGTGAGGATAGGCGTCTACAATCTGTTCCGCCCTCGGAATACCCACCCTTCGCAGATTGTCGATCGCCAGAGCACGGGCATCGCTGCTTTCCACCCCCTCTTGGTGAAGCAATATCGTCTCGATAATCTGGTTTCCAATCGTGTGCATTGGGCCGAAGGAAGTCATCGGCTCCTGAAAGACCATGCTGATCTCAGCGCCGCGTATGGCACGTATTTGAGCGCCGCGCGGGTCCAACTGGGCCAGGTCGATTGCCCCTGTGCCCATCCCGTTCTCGCGCTGGTGCAATAAGATCTGACCGTCTACGATGTTGCCTGGAGGCGAAGGCACCAGGCGCAGAATAGAATGCACTGTCACAGACTTGCCGCATCCACTTTCTCCAATGATGCCCAGGGTTTGGCCGCGCCGAACGTCGAACGACACGCCGTCTACCGCCCGCACGATGCCTTCGTGCAAGTGGAAATGGGTCATGAGGTTCTTGATTTCAAGCAGCGAATCGTGCGCCACGCTCTCTCTCATATCCTCTAAAAACGATTCTGATCTGGGTTCGCGTTCAAGTCATCGAATATGGATCTGCCGCATCCCTCAGTCCATCGCCAAGAAAATTGAACATGAGCACTGTCACAATGACAAACAGCGCCGGGATCAGCATCCAAGGGTGGAGGGCAACGTTTGCTATCATTTGCGCGTCCTGCAGAAGCGTGCCCCAACTGACCGCAGGCGGCTGGATTCCAAGACCGATGAAACTGAGGCTCGTCTCACCGATAATCATGGCGGGCACGGCAAGCGTAATCGCTACGACGATATAGCTTGCGAAGAGCGGCAGCAGATGCTTGGTAATGATTCGCCACTCGCTGACACCTGAAACGCGGGCCGCGATTGTAAAATCCTCTTCGCGAAGCGAGAGCAGGCGCCCGCGTACCGTCCGCGCCAGGCCCGCCCAACCCACAATCGAGAGCACGATCGTAATCGCAAAATAGGTCTGAATTGAGTCCCAGTCCCTGGGGACCGCGGCCGCCAGCGCCATCCACAGCGGCAACTGCGGAATCGAGACAAGCAGGTCGATCAGGCGCTGAATGACCTCATCTGTCAGCCCGCCGAAATAGCCCGATATGCCTCCAATGACCAGCCCAAATACGAAACTGAGAAAGACGCCCACCAGCCCAATCGTCAGCGAGATACGCGTTCCGTAGACTACTCGGGAAAACAGGTCTCGCCCCAGGCGGTCAGTCCCGAATAGAAAGAGCTGCCCTCCCTCCTCTACACCGAAGAGATGGCGATCCGTTTCAAACAGCCCCCACATCTTGTAGGAATCACCGCTCACAAAAAAGCGCAATGAATACTTTTCTTCCTTCACCTCTTCGAACACTCGGTTGTACTGTTCGTCGCGTCCCCCCTTCAAACCGTACACGAACGGTCCCCTGAAACCATCTTCGTCAAAGAGATGTATCTTGGCGGGCGGCGCGTAAACGAACCCCTTGAAGTCGTGCTTCGTTTCATATGGAGCGATAAACTCACCCAGCGCCGCAACGACATACAGGAGCGCCAGGAGAACCATAGCCGCCTGCGCAAGCTTGTGCCTCTTGAATCTCCGCCAGATCAGCTGCGACTGCGAGGCCGTATAGAGGGCCTGTTTCTCGCGACTGGAATCTACTCCGGAAGCCGAATCCCGGGGCTCCTGCACTTCTTCCCTTTGTACGTTTTCGCTCATCAAGCTACACCCTCATAGCGGATACGGGGATCAAGCCACACAAGCAGGATATCGGAGATCAAAGTACCGACCACGGTCAAAACACTGAGGATGAACACGATGCTGCCGGCAAGAAACATGTCCTGGTTCAAGAGGGCCTGCAACAGGACCGGGCCCGTCGTGGGAATATTCAGCACCATGGAGACCAGCACTTCACCCGAGATTATCCCCGGTAGCATCCAACCGATTGTGCTGAATACGGGGTTCATGGAAGTCCGCACCGGGTATTTCACCAGTAGCCGCGTCTCCGTCAACCCTTTGGAACGCGCCGTAATTACATACTGTTTGTTCAGTTCGTCCAGCATCATTCCCCGCATCGTCCGCATCATCCCGGCCGTATTCGCCATGCCGATAATCACAATCGGGATCCATATGTGCTGGAGCATGTTCACCAACTTGCCCCAGCTCCAGGGCGCGGTCTCATATTGCTGTGAAAACAGACCGATGGCCGAAATGTCGAACCAGACGAATGCCAGCCACAGAAAGATCAACGCCAGCAAAAAGCCTGGCGTCGCAACGCCAATAAACGAGACGAAAGTCCAGAAGTAGTCGACCAGGGAATACTGATGTGTAGCGGAGTAGACTCCAATCGGCACCGCCGTGACCCAGACGAAAATCGCGGTCAGAACCGATACAGCTGCCGTCAGCGGAACGCGTGCCGCCAGGATCTCGCCCACCGACTTTACGTAAGTAAACGATGTCCCGAAATTACCCTTGAACAGAATATTCGTGATCCAGAGCCAGTACTGCTCCGGCAACGACTTGTCCAGCCCGTAGAGTTGCCGCAGCGCCTCGACCTCCTCCTCGGACACCTGAGTTCCCGCGGACCGCAGTCGCAGGACCTCCATGTTCAGAATGTCCCCGGGCGGCAGTTGGATCAGTACGAAGGATATTACGGAGATGATTAAGATCAGCGGGACCAACAGCAGCAGTCGTCTGCCAATGTACTGTGTAAGCATTGACGCCGTTCCCAGTACGTGTTCTGTGGGGAATACTCAAAAGATCTGTTTGGGCCAAGTACGAATCGTGCGCAAAACGCGCGAACCACGGTCGGGGATTGAGGGGCGGGCGGCGCCCGCCCCCCGTTCTTTTATATGCCCTTCTTAACGTCGGCTCTCATCCTGCCAGTAGTAGAACTCTGCCTCGTTGGCAGACTGGATCTGGAAACCCTTCTTGGCCACGTTGCCGAGACCCGCGCTTACGACCAGAGGATTCTTCAACGGGTCAGACGCGGAAATCCAGAAGTGGTTATCACGGAAGATCGCGATCATCTCCCCCCAAATCCGCTCGTGCTCTGATGCATTCGAGGTAGCGAAGAGCTCGGTCTGTAACCTCCGCAAGTCCTTGTAGGTCTGCGGTGGTTCGACACCCACGATCAGAGGATCGGTCTCATCCGGGTTGTCCGAAGCTTCCTTGCCGCCTCCTACGTTCCAGTCATACCACGCCATCCACAGAGGGGCGTAGTGGCGCTGCCATGCCCGTCCGATATAGTCTCCAGACTCGTGCCACGGCCAGCGCGGATAGTGCGCCCACCAGACCATCGCCTGCGTTTCATTGGCCGCCGCCTGGGTCAGGAACAGGTTCTGCTCCAGTTGCTTGACCGTTGTACAGATGCCGATGTCGTTCCAGTTCTGCTCCGCAATCTCAGCCGTCGGCAGCGATTCACCCGTGAACGGGGTGAAATTGAACTGGATCCGGATCGGCAGACCGCTCGGGGTCAACCGGCACCCGTCCGCGTCGCGCTGGTCCAGTCCCAATCCATCCAGGAGCGCCTCTGCCTGCTCGACGTCTGTGGTCGGGTCCATGGTCTGCGGTAGTTCCGCCAGACCCGCGTAAACTGCGTCGATGATCGACTCGCGGTCAACCGCGAAGGAGAGTGCTTTGCGGAAGTCAACTTCGTTGATGACCTCCTGCCAGGCCTCGTCCGCGTAGGTCATGTTCAGGTAGATCTCGCCCAGCGAGGCGTGCATGTCCAGAATGACGACCTCGTAGCCCTTCTCCTCGGCGTTCTGCAGGTAGAGCGGCATGGCGGCAGCAGTTACGCCGCGGCGCGCCATGTCCACTTCACCGGCGATGATCTTCAACGTCGCCGCATTGACGTCGGGAACAATCGATATTTGAAGCCGGTCGATGTAAGGCAACTGCTGGCCCCACTCGTCCACCTTGAAGTAATAGGGGTTGCGCTCCATAACGGCCTGCGTCTCGCCCATTTCGGTCAAAACGTAAGGTCCAAGCGACGGAAGGCCGGTCTCATGCTGGCGGTTGGTGCTGGTGTAGACGCCAAACAGCCGGTTCCACTCACCTGCCTCAAAGCCATGCTTCTCGAGCAATGCCGCCAACTCGTCCGGATCCGCATAATCCCCGTGGATCTTCTTCAGGTAGTCGCTGTCTGTGAATCGGTGCGGGCCGCCGCCGTATGTGAAGAGGCCCGGCCAGCCGCCGTATGGCTGATCAAACGAGACCTTGAAGGTGTAGCGATCGATCACCTCCAGCGTGCCCACGTTGCCAGAGGGCGAGTTGCCTGAACGCCAGGTCGACCCGATCACAGGCGTGAGCGTCTCGTTGTGCAGCATGTCGTTCCACCAGAAATCGATGTCCTCCGTATCAAAATCGGAGCCATCTGAGAACTTCATGCCCTTGCGCATATGGAAGGTGAAGACCTGGTCGTCATCGCTGATCTCCAGATCGAAGATGTTACCGGTCATCGTCGCGAAGTCGTGCGAAATGTCCTCGGTTTCCACCCAGGGCTCATTCGAAATCCAGCCGGCATCATGGCCGATCGAGCCGGCGTCAAAGTCAATCAATCGCAGCGTGCCGCCGTACTCACCCCGTTCCATCACGGCCTGCCAGTCCGGGATGCGGTTGTTGCCGACAGCAGGATTGACTGGAAGTCGCTCATCGACAGGAGGAAGTTCGCCCGCTTCGACTAGGGCCGCCAGCATCGGCGCTTCACAGAATGCGTTACCTGCGGCCTGGGACTCGAGGCAGCTTTCATAGGAAGAAGAAGGCATCGCCTCATCCGACATGTCCTCGGCCGCGGGCGCCTCCTCCATCGGTTCTTCGGCCGCCGGCTGGGGCGCACCACATGCCGCGAGTAATGCAACCGCGGTGATGGTGATAAGAAGATAAAACAGCGTTTTCCTCATCGGATCACTCCTTTGGACTGAACGTGTGGAAGGTATTCTGATATCGTCCTACGCTTCAAAGTAAGTAGGGGTTCGGCCTCCTTTAAATTCACTTGGTTGTGTGCGCGGGATTGGCCAACTGTGCAACTCTCACTTCCTCTTCTCCTAAGAAATAAATGAGTTGCGAATCTGACGCGTGAATAATACGCGCAACATGTGTTTAATGCAAACATCGAAAATTTCTCAAATCGCACGGCCTGTTTGCCGAAAACTTCCCGTTTTCGCGTCATCCTCTTTCGTCGCGAAATCCGCTCGGAACCGAAAAACGTGGTATAGTATCAGTTGCTGACACACTTCTTCAGTGTAGAAGGATTTCTCAAGTGCCAATTCTGGTCGTCATCATCCTCTTCGCTTGCGCTATCGGCATCGTCCTGGCGCTGATCACACTCTCATTGCAGAGGATCAGCGGACGTGTCGTTGAACAGTACAAGCAAAAGTTGGACGATGCCAACACTATCATCAATCAGAGTGCCCCTCCGGACACCTGGGTCCAGCCCTTCCGCGCCCGAATGAAAGGACGCCCAGATGGAGTTTCCTACACGCCCGGGGAGGCCATCTTTTACTTTGTCAAAGGCAGGGATCGGTCGGCCGAAGAAATAGGGGAACAGGCCCGCAAGCACTGCTTGAAGCGACTCAAGATGCTGACTTCGTTTATGGAAAAGGGAAACTTTTACGACGATGACCGAACCAAGGAGATGGTCGTCAAGTCTCTCAAGTCAGAATATGACGAGTGGGCCTCCTGCCATTGGTCCGACCTGGTTATGAACGACGACTCAGCACAGAGTGGCTAAAGGAGCTGAACAGGACAAGCCTCCCACTCCCTTCCCACCCAATCCCAGGGATCAAGTAGATTCGACCTCTACGCGGAATCTGCTCTGGGGACCCACCTCAACTTCTATTTCGCTCCACTCCTTCTCTCTCGAAACAAGATTCAGAGTCAATTCCCCGTCAATCCGAACCGCGTACCTCTCTCCCCGCAGTCCGTTAAGCTTCAAAGTCGTTCTGTGCCGGTCGCCGCTGCGATTTTCCAATGTGAACGCCAACCGCGAGAACTGCGGAGTCTTGTCTTCGTTTTCCTGGTATTCATAGTCCAGAGTGACCGGCTGTCCAGCCGCAAAGCCGTCGCGCTCGAGCAACACGTGCAGGCGCGCTCTGCGCCCAACGATATGGAGTCTCTGCCGCAGTCCGTCCTGCGGCCAGACTTTGAACTGTCCGTTGTCCATCTCCAGCCGCCCGCCATAGGCGAACCAGCCGAACAACGGGTCATCTGCCACGATTGTAGCCGCCGTGCGCAGCGCCGCCCCGTAGCCGAGTTCAATCTCGCCGTCGTAAGGCCAGCTTCCCCGGCCATTGTCCTGCCTGATCCACATACCGCTATACTTTTCAGGCGTTATCGCCCACCCCGACGCGCCGTCGTTTTCTTCGCCAGGATACCAGTACCCGTAGTTGGATTCCGCCGTTCCGGTATTCATCAGACACCACGAACTGAGGAATGAGGAATATCCCAAGCGGAGGTACGGAAAAGGGTCCTCGGCGAAATAGAGTGCGTAGTCGACAATTGCCCAGCCGCCCAGCTGTGACATGTAGCTCAAGCCGTAACGCGACGAATCACCCCCGCGATTGTCACCTCCCAGTAGTGTGTAAGAAGGCTCCACCCAGCCCCGCAGCGCAATGTTGGCATCGATCTGCTTGACCATAAACGCCTCGAAATCTGCACGGTTGACTTCGGGATGTTCGTACCAGATCTCTTTGTACTTGTCATACCAGAGCCGTGAGTCCGAATCCACATTGCGTGTCAACCCGTATTTGGCTACTGCATGCGAGGTTTCGAAAGCGGTCGTATCAAATGGGTACTCGGAATCAAAGGGATAGGGGTCGTCATAGACGAAATACTTGACCTTCTTCTCCCATTCTCCGCGCAGCCAGTCGGCCCGCTCCTGCCATCCTTCCTCCTCCAACGCGTCGATCAGGTCGACGATCAACATCTCATTGTACAGGCCGAGCCGAAAGGCCCAGTAACCTTGAGCTCCATGGGGAAGATCATCCAGCCCGGCAAGCAGAAAGTGGGCTTCCGCCGTCCCAAACGCCCTCTCCAGGTAGCCCGAACTGTCCAGATAGTTCGTCGACCCCGGGTACAGCTTGGCGATCTGGTACATATGAAAATAGAGCATGATCACATGGGGGTAGTCATAGCTGCGCCAAATATGCTCCAGACCTTCTCCTCTTGTACCAAATCCGTGTT
Source organism: Caldilineaceae bacterium (assembly GCA_965208965.1). Taxonomy (GTDB): domain Bacteria; phylum Chloroflexota; class Anaerolineae; order Caldilineales; family Caldilineaceae; genus Bin5. The sequence goes on along the minus strand of OZ242384.1, from coordinate 4,311,084 downwards.
CGCTGTGCCGGTTTTCATACCAGTTGGGCACGCCGTAGATGAAGTATGGGTAGGGCTGCTCCTCATTCGTGCGCTGCAATCCTCCCCACACAAACTTTTCAATATAGTACTCGACGGCGTCAATCTCCTTCTTTTCAGGAAAGTGTACGTTCTTTGCGGCGATAAACGGCGCCTTCGGAAGTGCCGTGTCATCGCAGGTCAATGTGTAGCCATACCATCCGTCGAAACCGCCCGTGTTTTCCGGCCCCCGCAAGATGGCCTCCCGCATGTCCCACACCGAAAACAAGCCCTCGTACCATCTTCCCGTGCCCCTGTGCTGCTGCTTATCCACGAGGAAGCTGGTACGCTTCTTTATCAGTGTTTCCAATGGCTCGGTGACAAAGAACTCCAGATTCATATAAGAGCCGTCGCAGTACCTCACGGTCAGGAGGTTTTCCCCCAGTCGTGAAAACTGCACGCGATAAGTCCTTGTATCAACTTGCGGTTCATCTACAAGCTCTATACTGGTCTGGTCTGGGTATTCCGCCTCCAGTTGATACTCTGTGTGCTTTGTCCGCACTGAAAACGTAGAGCCCAGATCTATCGGCACTGTCATTCCCGGCACAACCTGAACGTCGAACAGCCCTTCCTGGTAGAGCAAGTCCCTCACACCGTCGTAGTCGTCACCCCACTGCAGGCAAAATCCGTATGCAACAGTATCTCCCTCTCTTCCTCGTGGCGAAAGCATGACGCTCGTATGCGTTTGGCGCCAGGTGCCGCGCGTCTCGTTTCCTCCGCTCAAAGCTGAATGGATATAGGCGCGGTAGGGCACACTGGTGGTTGAAGGGTGCGGGTCGATCTCCTCGTAGTATTCCAGCTTTGTCCCTTCCAGAGGTGTCATAACCAAGTAAGGACCGACTCCATTGGGCCGCTGCCAGAAGATGAACGAGCCATGACCTGAAATGAAGCTGTGGCGGGCGACAACCTGTGTGTAGTTGGCCAGATTGTCGCGCAAGAAGCGCTTGTTGAACGGCAGAGGCAGACCGATGTCGCCTATCTCCACGGTCTCTTCCGTCTCGTTACGAAACTCCAGGGTCCACACGAGACGGTCCCCTTCCAGACTGAAGCGCTCCGATAATCCCAGACCCCGCAGCCCGTGCAGCAACTCTCCGTCACCTCTGTATACAAAGGCCCGCCCTCTCGGCCCGTCGTCCCCGACAGTTCGAATGTCGCCAGAAGCGAAAGTCGTCGCAGACCTCCATTCTCCGCCCACCGTGCGAAGGCCTACCAGCACCTCACCCAGCGTTTCGCCAGGTGTAATGTACTCGGTATCAAAGACATCGTTCTCTAGTTTCAGACTGCTGATACCGCCCCGGTTCCAATCCAACTTAAACTGCCGACGGGACTGCTCTGAAATGGCTCTCATGATCTTGGCTTCTCATCCTGTGGCATGGCACAGAACAGGAGAGGAAAGCATATGCTCACCGTCCTCACCACATCACCCATCCTCCGGAGTTGATGTCCTGGCCTGTCATGCTTGCCGCATCGTCCGAAGCGAGAAAGACCGCAATCGCTGCCGCATCCTCCGACCCCGCGCCCTTCTCAACGAAGCCTTCGTCCCCGCACCAGCGTCCGGCCAGGACTGCGTTCGGCCGGGGCTCCCGGTACCGCCTCCGGACCGCCTCTTCGTCAAATGGTTCCCCTCTGTATTCGGCGCGCGCCCGTTCCAGCTCGACGCCCCGATCCTCATGCGAACCGGGGCAGATAGCGTTGACCGTAATATTGTACCGGCCCACGTCGGCAGCCAGCGTGCGCGTGAATCCAAGGATTCCCATTTTCGAAGTGGCGTATGGTGTTCGATGCGAAAGTGGCTGCTTTCCTGTCCCTGAACTGAAGTTTATGACCCGCCCGTACCGTTTGCGAATCATCTCAGGCAGGGCGTACTTACAGCCAAGAAACGCCGAATCGAGATTGACCGCCAGCGTCTCCTGCCACTCCTCCAGGCTCATCTGCCATACATCCTTGGTTGGGCCGGCGATACCCACCACGTTGACCAGAATGTCGATCGTCCCGAAATGGTCAATGGTCTGCTGTACCAGTTCACGAACCGGCTCCTCCTTCGAGACATCTGTTTGCGAGCAGAGCGCTTCCGCGCCGGCCGACCGGATCCGTTCGCCAACAGTCCCGTCCAACTCGTCTGCGGGAAGAATGTCACAGACCGAAACCGCGGCGCCTTCCTCAGCAAATCGCATCGCAACCGCCTCGCCGTGCCCCCGCCCCGCGCCTGTGACCAGAGCCACCTTTCCGTCCAATCTACCCATGATTGGCTTTCCCTTTTTCCCTTCGCCTACAACAACTGTCTCTTGACAACCGCTTCGTCCAGTTCAACACCCAGACCCGGACCAGTGGGTAGCGTGATATAGCCATTCTCAAATACAATCGGCTCTTTGAAAAGCTCCTGGTGCAGAGGGCCCCCGTTGTACTCCTGGATCAACAGGTTCGGTGAACAGGTGTCGAGCTGCACCGCCGCGGCCGCTGCCACAGGCCCACAGTACATGTGAGGGGCGATCATGGCGTAATGCGCCTCTGCAATCCCCGCGATCTTCTTCGATTCCAGGATTCCCCCGCACTGCCCCACGTCCAGCTGAATGACCTGCGCTGCCTGCTTCTCCAGCAGCTGAGCAAACTCGAACTTCGACACCAGCCGCTCCCCGGTGGCGATGGGGATGCTCGTATGGGCCGCCACGCGCGCCATCTCGTCGATGTTTTCGGGCGGAACCGGCTCCTCGAACCAGAACGGGTCGAACTCCTCCAGAATCTTGGCGACTCGGATCGCGCCGGCCGTGCTGAACTGTCCGTGCGTCCCGATGCCAATTTCCAGTTCGTCGCCCACTGCATCGCGAATGCACTGGAAAATCTTGGCAACGTGTCGGATTGTCTTCAACGAGTAATCGCTCGGATTCGGGAAAATAGGCTGAAAGGGATCAAACTTGCATGCCGTATTTCCCTCTTCCACCAGTTTCGCGGCGATTTCCCCGGCCTTCTCCGGGTTCTCCCAGATGCCTTCGGACGGCATATACGCGTAGGCGCGCAGTTTTTCGTGGCACCTCCCTCCCAACAGATTGTAGATTGGCTGACCCACCGCCTTGCCAACGATGTCCCAGCAGGCCATCTCGATCGCGCTCAGAGCCGGCGTCATATCCAGCCCGGGATGGCGGTAATCATGACGCGACGCAAAGATGGTCTGCCACAGCTTCTCGATGTCAAAAGGGTTGGCGCCAATCACAAACTGCTCGCCGAGATCCTCGATCAGCCTGACCTGAGCCTCCAGATTAACGGCATTTCCCGAAGGCCGCTCGCCCAGGCCGACAATGCCTTCATCGGTCTTGAGTTGAACAAATAGCCACATGCTCCCGCCCCTAAACGGCGGCACGTTCTTTACTACGATGGTATCTACTTCGACGACTTTCATCTCTTTACTCCATTTGATGACGTTCCCTAGCTGGTGAGTCGCTTCGTATTCCTCAGATGCGCAAACAGAAATAAGGGGGACGCTCTATCACTTCAAAGAGCCGTCCCCCTTAGTACCTTAACGCCGATGTGACCGAATGACAAAGGAGCTTTCGTCAGGTTCCTGAGCTTTTACCTAATCGGCCGCCACCGCCTCCTCAGCCCGAAGCACAGGATCATCCCGCACCGGCGTGCGGCTGATGCCATTGGCCTCCCAATTCGATGGCCACCGGAAGTATTCGTCCATCTCTCGATTGTACCGCTGTCCCAGGATCGCTTCCAGCGTCTCTTCCGCCTGAGCATATGAGCGCGTATCGTTGTCGTCCAGTAACTCCCATAACAAGAGCGAGCGATCGCCGGTCTCTATCGCCAGCAGAGTCCGCTCGAGCGAAAGAACCAGAGGCAATATCTGTGTGAGCATGATCTTCTGCGGCAGCGGGTCAACCTGGATACGGTGGATCCCGTCCTTATTCACGACTGCGGGAATCTCCACCGCAATGTCGTCCGGTACCCCCGGCAGCGCCCCTTGATTCGGCACGTTCACCTGGAATTGGCCTTCGTTGTCGTTGACCAGGGCATCGATAATCGGCACCTGCTGCTCAATCGTCTTGTTCTTTCCCAGGTTTTCCACCAGGCTTGAACTCGGGTCATTGGCAAGACGGGCGATCTGTTCCACTCTCCTATTCTGATTGTCCACGTACATCGGCCAGGACAGGTGCGAACGCTGGCCGCCCCAGGGCTCGCCGAACCAGAACCTCTTGGCGTCGAAGTCCTTGTGGTACCACCAGCCGATGTACTTCATCCATACCGTGTCACCCAGAGGCATCAGTCCGTAGAGCCTGTACATGTGCACAGCGGCGCGTGACAGGTCGATCTCCCATGCCCGCCTCAATTCGCCGGACCAGCCCGATCTTCCCGGCGGCAGCGGCCGGCTGGCCGCTGTTTCAGCCCAATACGCTTCACCCTTACTCTGAATCCATTCGTCGATCAAAGGGTACGCGTCCTTGCCCTCGTACTCGAACTGCGTCAGCCAGATGTTGTGGTTCAGCCCGGGAGCCTGCCACTTCACCCTGGTATGGTCGAGCCCCAGCATGTCACATATGTCCCGGTAGCCGTAATAACCGTGGCACAATCCGCAGACCTTAACGTCCGTCTCTCGGCCGATAACCGTGCAGCCGTCGTAGACCGGGTTTCCGGACTGGATCAGCCAGGCGTCGGGACAAATCTCCTCGATCTCACGAGCCACATCCAATATGAAAGAAGTATTGTAGAAGGAGTATTCCAGCGACCCCGGCCCATCCCAGTCGTAGCCGAACTCCTGGATGAGATCGCGCGTTTCCAGGCCCGAGCCGTAGGTAACGACCGAGGCCGTATTGATAACGAAGTCGGCGTCCTGCATCGCTTCGCGCCGGTCCAGCGTCTGATCAAAAGTGATCTTTGCGCCAAGTTCGTCGGCATACCGCTCGGCCAGCTTATGGATCATCTGCAGACGTTCCGCGTCAACATCCATAAATGTCACATGGCTGCCGCTCAGACTTTCTGTCAGGCACAGGTCCTTTACCAGCCCCAGGGAGAATGTCGCGCTCCCGGCGCCAATCACACCGATTTTGACAGCAGTTCCCATTGCTTTAGCTCCTGTTCTAGATGAACTCTACGGCGTACGACCGATGGACCGAGAGTTGAATTTCCAGCGAGAGTGCTCGCTTCTCACTTTATTGAAACTAGCAGACGTGAAACTCTTTCTTGAAGGCGCCGGCTATCCCTTCACAGCGCCAAGGCGGATTCCGTGAATGAAGTAGCGTTGCAGGAACGGGTATACGATCAGAATCGGCACCGTGGCGACGACGATATTGGCAGCCCGAATCGACCGGTCCGACAGGTTGTAGATATCTTCCATGTTTACGGTCAGGATCTGCAAATTCAAATCGACCACGACCGTCCGCAAAGAGGTCATGACCGGGTACTTGTCGTTGTCCATAATCAGGACCATGCCGTCAAACCAGGCATTCCAATGGAAGACAGCTGAAAAAAAGACAATTACCACTGACCGCTGCAGTTGTGAAGGGACTGTTTCCCCGCAACGCCCCCCCCACTACACCATGCCATGTATAAGCCGCGGCGTTGGCATCCTGTCTACACCACCGGTCGCTCACCTAAGTCGAGTCATGATGCCCCCTGCCGCCCAAAACGGTAGGGGCAGGCCCTGTGCCTGCGCTCACTCCCTTCACGGCCCTCGCCATCGCCCTCTCCCCAACGCCCGCACACAGCGCATTGACAAACGAAAAAAGAATCCTGTCCGCGGCAAACCGCGGACAGGATCGCTTGGACTTTCACAGTAATTCGCTTCGTTAAGCGCTACAAGAGCAGAAAGGATAACGGCCCGAGAAACCGGGCAGACCAAGAGCGGAAAGCCCTTCATTCTCTTTTCAACTCACCCATCACTCTCCATTTCCTTCTGCTCCTCCATTTCATCCTCCTTCTCGGTATCCATCTCCATCTCTTCTTCCATCATCATTTCATCTTCTACGGGCAACTCCTCAAACGGCCCTGTTGTCGAAACATAGAAGGCGAAGACCCAGCCGTAGCCGCTTGGCAGATCAGCGATGGCGACTTTGACCCAGTCCCCTTCCTCCGTTCTCCCAATGCCGTTGAAAGTTACACCGCCGACCGCTTTAGCCACGATGTCGTATTCCGTGCCTGGACCCGCACGCACGTTCAATCGCTGCCCAAAACTGTTTACCGTGACGATGACCTTTTCAATCGGGATGGCCGGTGCAGTATCAGCAGGTTTATCACCGGGGGCCATCTCTTCATCTTCGATTGGGACTATTTCATCCAGTGGAATCGTAAACTCTTTGACCGTCAATAAGTGACCGCTGACAACAAGAAGCTCCTTTGCAGAGGCCCAGCCGTGGGATCCATCGTCGTCGTACACATAAAACCATTCACCGCCTTCCGTCCGGAAGGCAGCTGTCAAGCGAGATCCGGCCTTGAAATGCGCGACGAAGGCCCCATCTTCGCCATCCCACAGTACCGCCCCTCCGATTCTGGCCAGCGACAAGGCAACCGGCCCTTCAGGCGGCGCGAAAGGCGTTGGCGTTGACTCTGGAGTTTCCGCCATCGTTGTTGCCTCTGGCATAGCCTCTGGAGTAGGCTCTGGCGTCGATTCCTCCATTGCCTCGGGCGTTTCTGTAGCCTCTGGCATTGCCGTTGCCTCACCCATCGGCGTGGGCGAACTCGTTGCAGTCTCTTGAACCTCCATCGCCTCCGTTGTTGGAGTTGGTGAAGGCGAGGGAGTTGGAGTAAGTGTAACTGTCGGAGTCAAGGTGGGCGCCGGCGTTGGCGTCTCAACCGGAAGACGTCCCAATCCTGCGGCCAGCAGAGTCCGCACCTCCACCCATCCTTCAGACTGGTCCCTCGTCTGGATAAACACCCAAAGAAGGTCGGTGGACCGCAAGCGGGCGGTCACAAGGGAGCCTCCAACGAGATCCTGCAGCGGCTCACCGTTCGGTCGGTCGTACAGAGTAGCTCCCTGATTGCGAACAACCGCCAAAACTGTTGTTGAAATCGGTGTCGACTGGGCCAGCTCGCTTCCAAGTTGCCCGCTTTGAAGCGAACCAGGCTGCATTATGGCGAGGAAAATCAGCGCACCGAACCCCAAAACGAGTCGAATCATCATTGTCATATCTCCAAAACTCGAATGTGGCTCGTCAATGCGCTCTCCATGATGTGCAAAATGGTAGTACCTGAAATAAATGGGAACCCTGTTTATGGGAGCGTCATATGTGCCGCTACGCTACCACTTCGCGGTTCCCATACAGTTTTTTGGTTCTGTTGAACTCGCAACCACCCGGTCCACAAGGCAGGGGCCCCCGCAACCTGGTGATCACTTTCAGTCGCGACTCTTCAAATTGCGACTGGACTATTCGAAAGTAGCCGAGACAAAGATACCGGGATTGAACTGGGCTGTGCCCTCCTCAGGCAATCGAATCGTAACAGGGAAAGTCGAATTTCCTTTGCCGGGCAAACTGATTGGGGCGATCTTGGAAATCGTCGATTGAACCGAGATGTCGTCGCTCCCGAACCGGGTTATGCGAACCGGATCGCCGACAGACATCGTCAGGACCTGGTCCTGTGGAATCCCCACGACCAGTTCCAGCGCCGAAGGGTCGCCGATTACGGCGGCGGGCGATGAGGCGCCGATCACTTGACCCTCTTCAGCGTTGAGTGCCAGGACTACGCCGGTCAGCGGCGCGCGAACGGTGGCCTTGTCCATACGCTGTTGAGACTCTTCCAGGTTGACGAGCGCCTGACTCACCCGCAGTTCTGCCGATTTCTGGCTGGTCGTCAACTCCATTATTCTCAGTACGGTCGCCTCGGCTGCCGCGACCCTCGCTCTGCCCACTGCCAGATCGACTTCCGAAATACCCTCTTCCAGTTCGTTCAACGCATGCTGGGCCCGGTGGGCCGCGGCCAGCGCAGACTGTACTTCCGAAGCGCGCGCCGGCTGAGTCGCTTCAACGTAGGATGCTTGCGCCACGTTCAGGTCTATCGTTACTCGCTGCAGATTCGCAGCCTGCGGCGTGCGGCCGACGTCGCCTCGCCAGGCAACCTCGTTGTATGCCCGCTGTGCCTGTGTAACCGCCAGTTCCGCTCTTTCAACATTTGCCCTCAACTGCTGCAAACGGGCCTCAGTCGGGCCGGCAAGAAGCTCGTTGTAGCGCGCCCAGGCGGCAGAGGCGCCGGCGCGTGTCGCGGCCAATTCGTCTTCAGTTACGCCTCCGGTTTCCAGTTTGGCGAAGTTGGACTTTGCCAGCTCCAAGTTGGCCTGCGCAACGGCTAGGTCACCCTCGGAAGACTGCTCATTGATCTCAAGGAGCGCTATCCTTGCCAGCTCCAGGGCGATCTCCGCACGCTGAACGGCCCAGTCAAGTTGCGTCGAGTCCAGGCGGAACAGCTCCTGTCCCTCTTCAACCAGGTCGCCCACCTCGACCAAGACTTCCAGGACCTCCCCGCCTACGCCCGGCGTAACCGCGCGCGACTTCGTGACTTCGAGAGAGCCGAAATATGTAGGAATGCTCGTCTGGGGCTCAACCGCGTTCGGCTGTGCCCCCGTGGCGGGCGCAAGCCGGTCATTCGCGGCCAAATCAGTCGTGAGATGCCCGTTTTGAACGAGTGCAACACCTGTCGCGACAAACACGATCAGGATCAGAATGGGCACGACTCGACTCACAGTTTGGAACATAATGGCCTCCTCTGAAGAATCCAGATCCTCCGGAGCCTGACATCGTAAATTGGGTGGGGGGAGAGCAGTACCGGAACTTGCTTCCAGTTCCGCTGGCCGCTTCCTTGTAGGACCAGCGCCTTAAGCCTAATCCTCGCTCGCCAGCGCAACCTGAACAGTATACCAATCCACACTTTACAGCGCAAAGTCCCTTCTCACGCTGGATGACACTACTCGCGTCGCCTCTCTATCCGCCCAAGGGGCTGTCGACGACAGAGTTGCACTCTTCTCAAAGGGCGCGAGGACAATCGCAGAACAAACTGGACACGGCGCCAGTCCCCGGCATACCCTAGATTACGCGTTCATCGCCCCCGTCTACTGGAATCTGTGCACCGGTAGTCTTGGCAAATACAGGACCGACCGCGGCGCAGGCCATTGCGGCCACATCGGAAGAGGTAATCTCGACGCCGAGAAGGTTCCTGGCCTTATACTCATCCACGCTGATCCCGTAACTGTCGGCGCGTTCTTTCAACAGATCCTCGCTCCATAGCGAGGTGTCAAAGACGGCATTCGGGTGCAGGATATTCACGCGGATGCCTTTTGCAGCCAATTCCAGGGCTGCGACACGGGCCAACTGTGTTAGACCTGCCTTCGCAACCGAATAGGCGCCGGCGCCCGGCCCTGGCGCGGGCGCGTTCTTGGAGCCGATAATGACGACCGCAGGATTGCAGCCTAGCTCCAGAAACGGGGCGCACGCCTTCAACAGCCTGTGCTGGCTGGTAAGGTTTACCTGAATGCTCCTGTCCCAGTGGTCAGCATCCATTTCCGCCAGCGTCTGGCTGGCCGGAAATATGCCGGCATTGCAGATGACGACGTCCAGCCCGCCCCAGCGTCTCACTACATCTTCCACAGATCTCTTGAGGCCGTCGTCGTCGGTTACGTCGCAAACGAGGCCAAGTACGTTCTGCCTGTCGAAAAGCTCCGTTACCTTCGGGCTGATGTCGAGAGCGGCTACGACCGCCCCCTGACCGAGGAAAGCTTCGACGCAAGCCCGCCCTATGCCGCTTGCGGCCCCGGTTACAAGCGCCACTTTGCCTTGTAGCGACGGGGGGGCGCCGGCGCCCTTCAACTTCGCCTGCTCCAACTCCCAATACTCAATCTCGAAAATTTCGCTCTCACCGAGCGGCTGCCATCCTCCAAGCGATTCAGACCATGCAATGGCCCGCAACGTATGCCGCCTGATGTCGTCAATGACGGCGATTTCCTTCGGATTACCCCCAAACGCCACGCTGCCGACGCCCGGCCACAGGGCCCACCGCGGCGCAGGATCGAGGCGGTCCAGGCTGCCGTCTGCATGGCAGTCAAAGTATTCGCCATAGGCTGCAGCATATTCCGCCACATCTTTCTCCGCGCCGCGCCCCGAAACGACCAGGGGGATACGTTTCGTTCGGATCACATGGTCCGGCGTGAGCAGACCGCGAGTTGCCAGCTCAGGGGCGTCGGGCAATCCGGAGAACTCTCTCACGTCCCCGCCAGCATCAACCGAAGCCAGTACGGCCTGCCCCTTGCTATCTGAAACGGCTTTGCGCAGCCGCGCCAGTTGCTCCAGCGTCTTCGAAGTGACCCGACTCTCTTCTGCTCTCGACTTCCTGTCGATGCTTCCGGACTGCGCCTCGATGTAATTCTCGGCGGCCGTAACAATCTCGATGTGCCGCTCGTAGCTCTCACGGGCGCAGTTTGCGAAAGTAAAGACCCCATGGTTGAGCAGGATCATCCCTGGCAGGGCATCCCAGTCCGTGTCCCTCGTCATCTCGTAGATTGTGCGGGCGAGCACGAAACCCGGCATCACGTAAGGGACTATCAACATATGCGGCCCATATAGTTCGCGTACGAGAGCCTCGCCGTTTGGTGTGTTGGTCAGGGCCACCACGGCGTCAGCATGCGAATGATCGACGAACCGGAAGGGAATGATGGCATGCAGAATGGCTTCGACCGAGGGATTGGGCGCGTACGGATCAATCATGGCAGCCCTCTGTGCGGTCACCATGTCACTGTCACTCAGCGTCTTCAGGGTCGCCATGCGCAGCAGCGCACTTAGCCGCACCGGCGCAAACCCAGGCGCTTCGATAGTCGCCAGATCCCAGCCGCTGCCCTTGACGTACAGAACTTCCTCGGTGTCACCAAGAATGTCCTGTGCAGTAGCCTTCACCGAAGTATTGCCGCCGCCGTGCAAAACGAGTGAGGGATCGCTCCCAAGCAGTCGCGACGCATAGACCCGCATGCCCAGAGGATCGCCGGAAAACTCGGCTGCCTCTTCGTCATTCCATCTGCTTTGCATTAGCCTGTGCTCTATACGCTCCCAGGGAACTACCCGGCCAGTCTGTCAAGCGACTCCTGTACGCTGGGCCTCTTGCCCTCAGCGACATCCTCCATCCGCCGTTCGTGGAAGACCGTCAGGATCCCATTGGACTTGGCCAGCCCATCGATCTCCTTACAGTAATCCTCCAGCTTTTCGCCGGGGAGCGCCCACAACGCGACGTCATCCGAAAGGGCCTCAAGATAAGCTCGCGCGCCGCAGCAACCGAGGCTCATCGCCGCTCTTCCTCCATTCTTGACCTGGGGCACAACCGCGCAGGCCGGCCTGCCCATCGCCGGCGGAACGCCCTCGTCGACCCGGGCCGCCGCTTCGGTCAGAATCAGGCTCTGTTGCGCGTGGGCGAAAAGCAGGACGACATCAACCTCTAACGGAAAATCCGCCAGCGGACCGTACACTGTGTGCCGCACCGGCTGCGGCAGCACAGGGATGGCGGCCACCTCCTCCTCCCTGACATAGTCCAATCCCTGCATGGCCTCCAGCGCCGTCATCAGTTCATCCTGCTGCGCCGCCGACGCTCCTTCAAGGTTATGCGTGTGAACGCCGATTGCGCACAGTTCGTGATCCTTGGCGCTGGTGGAAAAGACCTTCTTCGATGCCTCCTGCCAAAAGAAGCAGCCGGCCGGGGCCACATCCTCATAGGATGGCAGCCCTGCTGGCAGCTCGTCAGCGAAGGCGATTGCTACAGGAGGAAGCGAAAGTTGCAAGGACTCGCCGAGTTGCTCGGCCTGCTTGGTGAAACTGCTCATGGATTACTATCTCCTTGGTGAGATTGGGCCCGCCCTTCATTTCAGGTGTCTCGGACTGAACGGATTAGATTCCCTCAACATTCTTGAGGGCCTGATTGACAGCCTGAGTCGACAAAGCTGGCGAAAACTTCAAGCGGAAGTTTCCAGTGCATAGTCAACCCATGCCGGCTTGGGCGCAAAGCCAAGTTTGAAATTGAGCGCCAGCATGGGACTTCCTTCCTCGTTGCTTGTCTCTATCGTTTTCGCTCCACTGGTTTGGGCATACTGGATCGTTCGCATCTTGAGCGCTGTGGCGATTCCCCTGCGTCGGTAGGACCGAATGACCCCCGTCAATCCCGTGTCCAAGCGCTTTCCCGCAGGATCGTTACGCCAGAGGTTACTCATGCCGACAAAACTTCCATCCGCAGAAAGGGCAACAAAAAATGCCTCTTCATCAAGGGCAGGATCCTTCAGGACCATCTCCTCGAACTCCTCTACCGTCGGCTCCGCGATTGGCTCTGTAGACGGCACGTCCTGCACTATCTCCCAGCGTAAATCACGTAGTTTCCTTTTCCACTCCGGCTCTTCTTCGTAGAGCTGCGGCAGCGCTATCAAGCGGATACCCTCTTGGGCCAGTCGCTCATACGCCCCATCGCAAGCAGACCCGTCGAAGTTCTCGACCCTCAAGGCCGAAGAGGGCGACCTCATCTCCTCGCAGAAGCCCTTTTCCTGCAGGAATTGGACCCTTTCGCTATCGTCTTCCCTGGCCCCGCTCACCAGGCGTCTGAAATCGCAATTTCTGACTTCCAGCAACCCTTGTATTTCCTGGTACAACAGGGGCAACAGCTGCGTTTTTTCGTGTTCAGGATCTATGTCGAGTCGAACATGGACTGTAAAAGGGCTGTCCTGCCAGTAGGCCTGGAAGCAGGTCCCAAGCCCCGCCATCTTCCTGTCCAGGGAATACGCCGCGACACGTTCGTGCAGTGACTCCTCCGGCCAGCTTCCGTCCTCCTGCTTGAGCTCTTCTGCCGACTCAGGCCGTCTTTCAGGAGCCACGATTCGCAAAAACCTGGAAAGGTCCTCGTACTCCTGTTGGCTCGCACCAAAGCGGCGAACGGTATAATTCGTCATGTCCCGCTTTCCAGAGAAGGCATCTTCACCGCTGCGTCGCGCCGCTCATCCATATTCGCCTCCGTTGACTTGGGATATCGATCTGGCAAGTGTGAAACGTCATTGAGTCGGACGAGGGCCTCCGCCGGCAATTCCCAGCCGCCCGCGCCGAAATTGTCACGGGCCTGTTCCACCGTTCGCGCTCCGACGATTGCGCTCGTAATTGCGGGCTGTTCAAGTACCCAGCGCGTTGCGACCTGGGCCGGCGAGCGATTCAGATCTGCCGCCGTTTCCAGCAGTGTCGTCAGAGTCTCGTCGGCATTGGCTGCAAAAAAGCTCTGCGGAAAGGCCCATCCCTCCTCTGAGCGTGTCCCCTTGTGCAAGCGTTCGCCTGGCCGGTACTTCCCGGTCAGGAAGCCCCCGCCTAGTGGGCTCCAAACGACAACGCCGATCCCCTTCAGTTCGCAAACCGGGATAATCTCCTGCTCAATATCGCGTACCACCAGGCTGTACTGAGGCTGATAAGCGGCAAATCGTTCCCAGCCGCTGTGATCGCTTAGCCACATCGCCTCCATCAAGCGCCAGGCCTCAAAATTACTGCAGGCGGTGTATCTCACCTTTCCCTGCCTCACCAGGTCGTCCAGGACCCGCAACGTCTAGTCCAGCGGCGTCTGTGAGTCTACGTGGTGAATGTAAAGGATGTCGATATAGTCCATTTGCAGGCGGCGCAGACTGTCCTCGACCGTGTGCATCATGTGGAGGCGGCTCGTCCCCGAACTGTTAATGTCGGGCCCCATCGGATTGAAGAACTTCGTCGCGATAATGGCGTTTCTCCGACGCCCCTTGAGTACCTGGCCCAAAATCGTTTCTGAAGCGCTGTCTGCGTAGGAATTGGCCGTGTCGAAAAAGTTCACCCCGGCTTCGATGGCCAGATCCACGATGTGTCCGGCCTCCGCTTCGTCCGTACCATGTCCGAAGGTCATTGTCCCAAGGCAAATTTCCGAGACCTTGAGCCCTGTGCGCCCCAACCGCCGATACTGCATTTCCAACTCCTTTTGCAAGGTTCTCTCAGCTCTGGTTACTCTATATTCGCACGATCTCGAATCCGATAGCTTCGGCAAATGTCTCCAGCGCCTGGCTGTGGTCACCGTACCCCATCGCGATATGATGGGAAGGTCCCTCCTGGCACCAGTCGTCCATCACTTCATGCAACGGGCGTTCAACTTTGACCCTCGCGTTTGGATTGCCGATCCTTAGAATCGGTCCGTCTACGACTTCGCCGATCGTATAGATCAGCTTGAATGTATCGCCCGTGCCGAACTGAGTCAGATTCAATAGTGTAGCAGGACCTCTTTTCAGATCGAAGTCGATTCCCAGACCGTGCCCCGACTTCCCGTGGTGTATGTCAAGGTGCATCAGGCGAGGCGGGCCATCCGCCATGCCGACATTTGCCGGTCCGTCGTGCCCCATCAGAAAAGAGTTCTCGTCGAAATCCATGGCAAAGAACTCGACGAACATTCCGCCCGCGCCCAGCAAATCCAGGAGTTTCATCGCCAGCGCCGTTTTGACGTCCCCTTCGGTTACGCCCGGACATCCCCGTGCCGCCAGTCTCGAGACCGCGAGACCTGACTGGGCTCGCAGCTGGGTAATCAACTCCTTTTCACCCCACCAATAATAGCCGAACGCTTCAATGTCATGACGGCGAATGACCTCTTCATAGGCGACCGCCAGTTGTGCCGAAATCCGCATGTGCTCGTTCGTCACCGTGTCGTCCACCGCATAGATGCGCCGAAATTCGGTGTACATCTCTTCCAACTGGTCGTCCGTCACCCGTAGGTAGGCCTCTTCAATCTCTTCGACCTCCGGTCTCGCCAGCATCCTTCCCGTAACCCGCAACAGCCGGTGTTCGTCAGTTGGCATGTCGGTCATGCCAGGGTAGACCTGGCCGATCAGCCCGACGTTCAACTGGCGGAAAGTGCGGGCCGCCCCCGCGCCTGCAAAATCCGCTTGCAATTGCCTGCGCAGTCGTTCATCGTCAAACGGGCCCGTTCGTACTGCAAAGCGCCGCCCCTGGCTCCTGAGTGCGCCGGCAAACTCTGGAATGCAACAAACGCCCTCATGGTGAAGATAGTCGGTCGTGTCGGCCTCTGCGTAATTATAAGCACGGTCCTCGTGCGCGTTCAGCAGACGTATCGGGACGTCCAGTCCTTGTACTGCCGGCAGCATGTCCATACTGGGCGTGTAGCCGAACGGAAAGATCAGCAGGAGATCGACGCCGGCGCTGCGGAACATCTCCCCCGCCTCCGCCGCCTTCTGAGGTGTATCGACCAGCTCGGGCGCGACGACCTCACCCAGCGGTTCCAGCAACGCCCTGAGCTTGTCGTACATGCCAAGGCCCATCGACTTCAACCTGGGATACTGTTCCCAGTAGTAGTCGTGCCCGGTTGGCAACAAACCGACTCTTGCTTTCATTCGTTCGGACATTCCCTGCCTCTACAGTTGTACGCCTTCAGTTAGCCCGTCCTGCAGCCGGCGCATCCTCAGCACGAAGGAGTCCTCGTTCAGCGCTACGTCCCCGTACCTGATTGCCTCTCCCTTGGAAACGGGTCGCTTGACTACAGCGCCTTCAGCAAGGCCCAAGGGCAACAGTCCTTCCCCGTGCGCGACTGACGCCTTCTCGCACTGACCTACCACGGTGTATCCGCCTCCCCCGTCCAGCTCATCGCCTTCAATCAGGTCCCGCTTCGCCACAGTGACGCACTCCGCGGTTGCAGATGGGGCGCACGACCCGTTCGCCGCATTGAAAAGAACGGCGCGGGCAATACTGAGAGGCGCCGGAACCGCCACCAGATGATAAGGACGGTATAGGAGAAAGTTCTTGCCCTCCCCGCCGACATGACATCCGTGGTAAGCCAGGTCTTCGCGGGTGAAGGGATGTTCCGAGCGGACCACCGCGAAGACGCCCATCTTCAGCGGATTCGGAAGCATCGTTCTTCCATCTGAGTCAACCGAATTCGCCAGCTCTACGACTCCGTGCCGGCTGAGCAGGCCGCCCTCCCCCTGCAGACTGAATCGCAGCGGAATCTCTTCCAGATTCACCGAAGGTTCATGCATGCCCCGGCAGTCCGGCACAAGACCGGCGGCATTTGCCAGGGCGGTCATCTCCACCTGCGCCTTTGTACCGTCGCGGAAGGAGTTGAACATCTTCAGGTTTATCGTACGTCGTTCTATATGATCCTCTGTGAAGCCGAAACGAGACGCCGCCGTCTCCGGTGTTCCTTCAAAATCGTCGTCGAAGTAGATTGTGCCTCTACCTGCGGCCACGATTTCCAGCCCAAGGCTGCGCGCCCATTCGACAATGTTCCAGGTTACAGCCGGCTGGTCGCCGTCCACCATGGTGTAGACGACACCGGCAGCGTCTGCCGTGCGCCGCAAGAGAGGTCCGACCGTTACGTCCGCTTCCACGTTCACCATGACGACGTGTTTGCGGTTGCTGAGAGCCTGGAATGCATGCTTGGCGCCTACCTCAGGCAGACCTGTTGACTCGACGATCACATCGACAGAATCGCAATCCGTCAGTGCCAGTCCGTCCTCGACGATCACGGGTCTGCCGGCGCGGACCGAGTCCTCCAATTCGTCGCCTGTTTCGGCCGTCTGAATATCCTCTGCGGCTGCTCCGCTCGAAAGATAGGCGTATCGGGCATTGTGTGCATTTATGTCGGCAATGGCCGCAACTTCCATCCCCTTCATCTGCGAAATCTGGGCCACCAGTCCCGCGCCAAACTTGCCGGTTCCGATGATCCCCACTTTGATCGGGTTTGACTCTGCTTCCCGCTGTACCAACATCTGACTGATCACGAGTCGCTCCTTCTTGCCGGGCTTTCTTTCAATCGGACCCGTCGCTGTCGGGTTCGGGAGCGAAGGCCAACTCTAAAGCCTTGGAGGACACCTCAAAGTAGATCTCCGCGAGTCTGTCGTAGATTTCCGGGCTGTCCTGCTGAAAAGGGGGTGGGCCGAGCCGGCGCAGAAGTGCCATTCGAATCAGCGGCGGGGCTATCTTGTAGTGCAATGCCCGCAGGTCTTGGCGTGTGCCTCCCGGTCCCAACTGGTGCCCGCCCCAAAAGGTGTCGATCTGTGCGGCGAGGTCCGGATGTTCCTCCTGTCGGAAGGCCGAATCATCCAATGCGCGCAATCCTTCGTAACCGGCCAATGGCGGGTCGGCTGCACTGTCGGGTAATTCTCCTTCAACGCGTGAGTCCTCTTCTGCATCGTGGCTGCGACGAAGACGCAACCCGGTCAGGACCTGCTGCCGGTCTCTGCCGCGCAGCAGCAGCAACTGCCACGGGTCCTCGGATATCATCTGGCCGAATTTGTACAAAACGGCCAGCGCATGTCGGCAGGGAGTACCCTGGCTGAGGCAATCAGAGCAGCGCGCCTCTACCTCGCCTGTAGCCGGTGAACGAGAAAGCAGAGCGACTTCGGCGTCGCTGAAGACCGCATCGAGAACTGCAAGAAATGTTTCCCACTCGTTTCCTCCGGCTAGCAGCTGCGCTGCATACAATGCCTCCCCTGCCAGCGCGTCAAGGACCACCGACCACTCATCGTCGCTCAAAGGGGGGATGTCGATCTCGATTTCGCAACTGCCTCGATGATGCTCAACTACCTCTGCCCTAATGCGGCCAAACTGTACATCGACGGCCTTTATCTGTAGCCGCCGTGCCAGGGCCTGACCTCTCTTCAGGTCGAACCCTTGCGCTTTCATGTACTCTCGCCATCTGGCAGCCCATGAACCGTCCTGGCCAGGTGCTTTGGTCATCTGCCTGCTCGGCTCCTATCTGATAACCCTTTGCGAATATCAGCTTTTCTGCTCACAAGAGTGGCGGGACCGTCTGCCCGCGCTGGGAGAGGCCACTCTTGCAAATGCCGCTTCTGTTGGCTGCACAGTTTCCTCTCTATCAAAACGGGCGCGGCTCCTTGCCTTTTCCGGCTTCCTCTATCCGCGACTCCGAAGCGCAATCAGTTGGCGAAGGCCCTCGGTGTCCATGTCGGCCAGCCAGTCTTCGCCGCTGTTGACGATCGACTCCGCCAAATCCTGTTTGCTCTCAATCATCTTGTGAATCTGCTCTTCCAGCGTGCCCGAAACGACAAACTTGTATACCTGTACGGAGCGCTTCTGGCCGATTCGGAATGCTCTGTCCGTGGCCTGGTTCTCGACTGCAGGGTTCCACCAGCGATCGAAATGAAATACGTGATTCGCCCTTGTCAGATTCACGCCAACGCCCCCTGCACGCAGACTGAGCACGAATATCGGCGCCCCGTTACTGTCTTCCTGGAAGGACCGTACCATTTGCTCTCGCCTCGCCGCCGGTGTGCCGCCGTGCAGGAACAGTGCCTCCCTCCCCAGATTCTCCATTAAGTGTCGACGTAGAAGATGTCCCATCTCCACGAACTGCGTGAATACGAGTGCCCGGTCACCAACCGCGAGGGCTTCTTCAAGCATCTCCGTCAGGCGGCTCAGCTTGCCGCTGCGCTCTTCCAAAGGGCCCTTTTCACCCAGGTAGTGGGCTGGATGGTTCGTCACCTGCTTCAGCTTGAGAAGGAGCCCCAGAACCAGGCCTCGTCTTTGCACACCCTCGCTTCTGTCCACCCGGTCCATCGTCTCCTCTATGACCTGCGTGTAGAGAGTCTCCTGCTCCTTGGAAAGTGAGCAGTACACGACCATCTCATTCTTCTCTGGCAGGTCTGAAATGATCGTCGGATCGGTTTTGAGGCGCCGCAAAAGGAACGGTTGCACCATCCTTCGGAGATCTTCAGCTGCGAATTCGTCATTGTAGCGCTCTACAGGCAGGACAAACTGCTGGCGAAAGTGCTCCCGGTTCCCCAGGTAGCCGGGATTGAGGAACTCCATGATGCTCCACAATTCGAGAAGCCGGTTTTCCACGGGAGTACCTGTCAGCGCAACTCGGAAGGGTGGCGAACTCACACCTTCGCTCTGCACTTTGGGACCTCCGGTCAACCTCCGTATCGCCTGCGTCTGTTTGGCCGACGGATTCTTGATGTTCTGCGCTTCGTCCAGGATCAGGTCGCTCCACGCCTGCGTCTCCAACATGTCGATATCACGCCTGGCGATCCCAAAGCTTGTGATCACCATGTCATGTTGGGACAATGCGGAACGGAATTCCTCGCCGCTCAGCCTTCCGCTCCCGTGGTGGAGCAAGAGCCGCAAACTAGGGGCAAATCTCTCGATCTCATGCCGCCAATTGGCGACGACGCTCGTTGGGCAGATCAATAGCGCGGGCCGCACCTGTTCGTCCGCATGACCGTTGCTCGACCGGCCGAGTTCCTCTGCCAGATGACGTGAGTGGAGAAAGAGGGCAATAGCCTGGATCGTCTTTCCAAGTCCCATGTCGTCGGCGAGACAGGCCCCCAGACCCAGCTGACGCAAAAACGAAAGCCAGCCCACCCCTCGGCGCTGGTAGGGCCTCAGTTTGCCCACGAATCCCTCGGGTTCCTCAATGTCTTCGACGGGTTCAATGCCTCGCAACCGCTCCAGCGCAGCGCCGAGCCAGCCGTCTGCTACAACTGCCTCAAAGGGCAGCTCAGGGCCGGAAAGGCCCTCGGTCATCTCGCGATCACTGGGCGGCTCGAAAGTTGCTCTGAGGTCTTGCAGTTGCTGTCCGTTTGACCCCTCTGGCGGGCCTGCGGGCCTCAGGGCATCGAATTGAGACGTCGCCCAGGATTCCCGATCGTTCTCCTGGTCGGGCCGGGAAAAGGCCTGCGCCAACCCCACGGCCTGCAGGAGCGGCATGCTCCCGACCGTTTCATTGCGGTCCAGGAATTGCCGGGCCGCACGCACCTGCCCCGGGTCCAGCTCCAGCCACTCCTCCCCCATTCGCACCAGCGGCGAACCCAAATCCGCAAGGCGTTCAAACTCTTCTCGACTGAGAGACTGTTCTCCGAGAGTCAGTTCCCAGCGGAAGTGGATCAGTCCTCTCAAGTCCAGAGACGCGCTTCCGCCAAGGCCTTCACCTTGTCCGCGCGGCCGGCCCAGACCTCTCCCGGCGTCCTGCCTGGAGCCCGCCGCCGAGGAATCGTCCTGCCCCCCTAACCGAAGGCGAAGCCCCAGTCGTGAGCGGCTGCGGGCCGCCCACCATTCCGGCATTATGACGCCAAAGCCGCCGCTCTGAAGTAGTGGGCCGATCTCCTTCAGAAATAGGTAAGTCTCTTCCAATGTCAGCGTAGCCCGTTCGGGACGCGGCGCCCTCAGGCTCTCTCGTATCGGTTCAAACAGCCGGCTTGCTATTCCCAGGCCGGTCAGCAGCCGCTCCTGAGGTTGGTCAAAGCGCCGCCCGTCTACGCGGATGCTTTGACCATTCTGATTCCATACCCTCTGCGCCGGAATCAGCAGTTCCGGATCGTCCTTGTCCTGTAAGTAGTACTGAAGATGCCAGTTGTTCAGTGGGATAGGGGCGGGCGGCGAACCGGCCGGCGCTAAATCAGGATCAGCCCTCTCGTCTTCCTCCTCCTGCAACTCAAGCGCGAATGCGACCTGATAATTTGAGTCCGCCACCGACGAGTGGAGTTGCTCCATCCACTCGATCCAGCGCTTATACAGCTGATGGGCTGGCTGGGGAGGAAGTTGCAGGAGGGGATCCTCTCCCGAAAGACCGTCCATCCACATTGAACCGGAAGATTGGAGTGCGGTCCGCTTGCCGCTGCTGAGAATGCCGGCCGTCCGCTGAACCGGCCCGCTCCCGTTTCCCTCTCCCGCTACTGTCGACCACTCGCGGATCGCCCGATTGATCACAACGCCAATGAACTGTTCGACAATCGCGCCGGCTGCCGGCGCATCTTCCAGGCTTTCCAACTCGTACGCTCGGCAAACAGGAGGCATCAACTCGACGAGATACTCCAGGCGTTCTCGCAGACTGCCCTCTAGCAGAAAAGGCTGCCACGCCGCCCAGAAACGGCCGCTGCTGTCCGGTATCAGCCCCGGCAAAAAGTGCTGCCCGGCAAGCAACTCCAGTACGAACTTCGCCGCATGGCTCCAAAACAGCAGATCATTTCCCAGACGGGCATGACGAAACAACGAAGTCGATGAGGGAAGTTCGATGAGTCTCTCATTTGTAAAGCGGCTGAGGAAGGCCAGAGTGTGAAAGGGATCCAGAGTCAGCCCTGTTACCTGCCAGGGCGCGAGTCGGTACGGCTCGCTGTCCCCCGATAAGGCGTTTACGCCCTTCTGAAAAGATCCCAGATGTGTCTGGGGACGTCCATTTTGGCTGGGTAACCAGACACTGGCCGTGGCCGGGCTTCCCATCAGACTGGTCAGCTCGCTGGCTGTCGCAAACTGACGCAGAATCTGCCTGAGTGTCCCCACCGGCATCTGAGCAGGATGAGAGGGAATCTTTCCGTTGCTTCGCGTGCCGAATGAACGGCTGTCTTCCGTCTCCTCGGAGGGGCCGGGTGGCGGTTTCACTTCGGAGGAAACCGCGCGGCCGGGATCTCCGTTTTCACCGAGTTCCCGCTCTTCCCACACGCTGGGGGCTTCATGGTTTTCTCCCCACAAGAAGAGCCTCGGACCGTTCTCGCGGACCGAACTCCGGGAATGCTCGAGACCGCCGTTCGGCCCCTGCACTGTTGTGTCCTTCTGAACGCTGGTGTGCTCCGTGAAGTCAGCCGCCGACCGGTCCGCCGGCATCAGTACGTCTTCTTGTCTCTGTACACGGGAACTGTGTACAGCGCCGAAGGCGTACTGCTCTGGTCCGTCTTCAAAATGCTTTCCGGAGGTGAGCCAGGCAGCATGAAAGGTAAAAGGCATAACCTATATTGTACCCTGATCTCCTTCAATCAGTCCAAATTCAACGTTGAATCCTGTTCAACACATTCCGTTACAGCGGTGGTCTATCTTCTTTTCCTTGCGGGCCGCCTTCAAGAGAGCCTCACTTCACTGCCCTCTCTCGAACGTATCGAGGCCCTCAGGCCGGCATCTGACGTAAGTTCAATATGAAACCTTGGCCATTCGTACCAACAACAGATCAAGAGCACTGCCTTTGCTTGCAAAGCAAGCGGATTCCAGGTCCCGATTGGAAACTATATCAGAACAATCCAATTACCTGTCCCGTCGCCAGATCGATGTCTACCTTTTGAGCGGCCGGCGCACTGCCGAGACCTGGCATCGTCCGCATTTCTCCCAGTAGTGGATAGACGAAGCCTGCGCCCACACTGGCTCTTACCTCCCGCACAGGTACTGTGAAGCCGGACGGCGCCCCCTTGAGCTTCGGATCGTGGCTCAGGCTCAGGTGTGTCTTCGCCATGCAAATTGGGAGACTGCCATAACCGCTCTGCTCATACTGCCGAATCTGGCGGTTGGCCAGTGCCGTGTACTCAACGCCGTCCGCGCCGTAAACTGTTTTCGCAATCTTCTCCATCTTTGCTTTCAGGGGCTGATCCAGCTCATAAAGAAAGCGAAATTCACTCGGCTCCTCTGCCGCTTCTACAACCGTTCTCGCCAGTTCCTTTGCCCCGTTTCCGCCATCCGCCCAGTGTGTGGAAACTGCCCAACGCGCCCCCGCCTCCTCTGCAACATGACCTATTACGTCGATTTCGCTCTGAAAATCACTGGCAAAGCAGTTGACGCAAACAACCGGGCTTACACCGTGCGCCCGTACGTTCTGGATCTGCCGGCGCAGATTTGCCGCGCCCTCCGCTACGTCGTCGGGGTTCTCCATCAGCATGTCGTCAGGCAGAGGTCTGCCGGGCACTACCCGGTACCGGCCCGTATGCGACTTGAGTGCCCGCACGGTCGCCACCAGGACCGCGGCGTCAGGACGCAGCCCGCTGTAGCGGCACTTGATATTGAAAAACTTCTCCGCCCCGATATCGGCGCCGAAGCCCGCCTCCGTGATCAGATAGTCACTCGTCTTGATACCGATCAGGTCGGCCAGTACCGAGCTGTTGCCGTGCGCTATATTCGCGAACGGCCCGGCATGGACCAGCGCGGGCGAGTTCTCCAGCGTCTGGAAAATATTCGGCTTGATCGCCTCTTTCATCAGCACGGTCATCGAGCCGGCGGCCTGCAGTTGCTCGGCCGTTACGGGTTGGCGCTTACGATCTCTGCCCACTGTCACACGGCCGAAACGCTCTCGCATATCTTCCAGGCCCGTCGTCAGCGCCAGTATCGCCATGACCTCCGACGCCGCTGTTATGTCAAATCCGGTTTGCCTCTGCGGCCCGTCCGACTTCGCCCCGAGCCCAGTTACAATGTTGCGCAGACCCCTGTCGTTGACGTCCAACACGCGCCGCCACATGATGCTGTAGGGGTCGATCTCCAGCGCGTTCCCCTGGTAAATGTGCGCATCGATCATCGCTGCCAGCAGATTGTTGGCCGCAGTCACCGCGTGCATGTCGCCGGTCATGTGCAGATTGAACTGCTCCATCGGCACGACCTGGCTGTACCCTCCGCCGGCCGCGCCCCCTTTGATGCCGAACGTAGGCCCCTGGCTGGGCTGCCGGATCGCCACCGTCGCCGACCTGCCGATGTGGTGCATGCCTTGACCCAGACCAACCGTAGTTGTCGACTTGCCCTCGCCCAATGGCGTCGGCGTGATCGCAGTAACCAGCACATAGCGCGCGTTAGGCCGATCAGCCAGCGCCTCCACCGCCTCCAGACGCACCTTCGCCATGTGGTCGCCGTACAGCTCAATGTCCGACCTGCCCAACCCCATCTTTTCCGCGATCTCCCAGATCGGCAGTAGCTTCGCGGCCTGGGCAATGTCAAGGTCGGTTGGCGCCGCACTTCTGCTCATAATTCAACTCCTCTGGTCATCAACCCTTCGCTTCAATCGAAAGTGGCCGGAATCTGCCGGCGTGCCCAACTGCAAGCCGGCTCACCGAGCTTCAAGACTGTCAAACAGCCGCCGCGTCGCCATGGCAATCTCGCTGACAGCGCAATGGAACGCCACCTCATTTGCCTTCGATGGCTTTCGATATCCGCTCACCTTGCGGACGAACTGTAGGGCCGCATCTTCCAACTCCTGCTCCGTCGGAAGTCGCTCCGGCTGGCGCAACTTTCTGATGTTTCGACACATATCCCACTCTCCATCCACAGTCATGCGTGCCGCGTCTGGCGACCCCCAAAGGGACTCGGTACATCTTGGCGCGGGGTTGCCTGTGAGCCCTAGGACTGCCCGAATCCCATTGAGACAATTCGTTCCGGCCGCAGTGTGACTATCACTCCTACTGTGTCCTTGACCGTCTCATAATAGGCCGCGGCCGTCGCTTCGTCGGCGTAGTAATGCCGTACAATCCGCCACCGAAGATCTCGTTGGCGCTCGCCCGGTTCGATCAGTTCCGCCTTTCCATACAGCGCAACATAACGTGCGTCACCGCGTCCCCCGTCAATGCAAATGGTAACCGTCGGGTCCCGTCGCAGATTCTTGACCTTGACCGTCCTCGTCTGTGCGCTGACATAAAACACACCGTCCTCATAAATGTACCAGACCGGCGTCAATTGGGGCGCGCCGTTTCTTCCATTCGTCGCTAGAATCGCATGCCGGTCGGCCTGCAGAAACTCCGAGACTTGAACATCCATATCAGTAACCTCTCAAACTGGCGCCAACTGAACCGGGAACGCTGCGCCCTCCGGTTTGCTGGCAGTCTACGAATCGACGCACTCCGGCCTTGGACGCGCTAACCGAAAATCATAGCAGAAAGAGGGCGCCTTGTCGAACCCGGCTTGAGAAATCTCTACAAATGGTATAGGGTAGCCCTACCTGAATCCAGCCAGAGATTCCTCAGGTCCGAAATGACAGACAGGAGCAAATCATGCCTGCAATGACCCAGTCCCAGATAGACGAGCTGTTGCACAGCAATACAATCTGCCGCCTGGCATGCGTGGACTATGAAGGCGCGCCCTACGTCGTGCCCTGCTGGTTCACCTACGCTGACGGCGGCTTCTATGTCGTGCCGCGCGCCAGGTCGGCCTGGGCCGGTTATCTGAAGAACGACGGCCGAGTCTTTCTATGTATCGACGCCGATAATGGACGCCGAGTTCTCGTGAAGGGGAATGCCAAAGTCGTAGAGGAGCCAAACATTGGCGGGAAGTGGGTCGCAGTCGGCCAGGAGATGGCCGAACGCTACGGGGGGGCGGCCGGTCTCAAATACCTCGAAGCAACCATGCAGGAGCCGCGCTGGCTGTTCTTCATTGAGGCAACTGAACTGCTCTCATCGACCGGAGGTTGGGCGCAGAAGTATAAGCACTACGACTGGGAAGTATAAGAAATACGACTGGTGAGAGAATCCAGTGAGCTGGATTCTCTCGGTCCTGTATCTCTCCTGCTCGGGTTCTCGTCATCAGTTTTCGATGACAATCGACGACCGCTACCGAGCTTCGCTCGAAGATACGTTTATCGTCATTGTCGCCCTCCCGTTGCCTTAGCCAGTCGGAAGCCATGCAGTAACATTTAGGAGCGCAAACTAGAGTTCGTCCAAAACGCTCTCCCAGAGCAGCCGCGTCTAATCGCGCCAATTCCTTGAGAAACTTCCCGAAACGTAGGGGCAGGCCTCGCGCCTGCCCCGCCCCACTCACTCATACCGCAGCGCCTCCGCCGGGTAAATCCGCGACGCCTGCCACGCCGGCAATATCGTCGTAAGCAACGAGACAAGCCAGGCCGCCGCCAGCATCCCCGCAATCGTCAGCCACGGCGTCGGAAAACTCAGCTGCGTCGCCAGGTCATACGCCTGGCCGATCGTCTTGTCGCCCAAGATCAGACCTGTGATGCCGCCCAAGAGTATTCCTGTCAGCGCAATGAAATTGGCCTCCAGCACAAACAACAGAGCCACCGTGCCCGAAGGATAGCCAATTGCCCGCAAAACGCCGATCTGCTGCCGCCGCTCCACCACCGTCCGACTGCTGATCACCCCCAAACCGGCGATGCCGACCACCAGCCCCAAGGCAAGAAAGCCCTGGAACAATCCCAGAATCCCCCGCAAAATTGCCTGTCCGGCCGCAAACAGCTCGGAGAGCGGCGCCGCATTCAATCCGCTGCTCAACATAGACTTCTCCAGGGCCTGCGCAACTTCACCCACGCTGGCCCCCTCCGCGACCTTCGCATAGAAAACGTCAGGCTCCACCGGCTCGCCATTGAGAATATCCAGGACCCGCCGGTTCATCTGGAAACTGGACTCAGCCAAGGTTTCGTCTTCTGCAAGTACGCCGATGATCTGTACTTGGTGCGTCAGCTCTTCCCCGCCTTCAACGCCGGTCGGGCTGCTGGTCGTGACCTCCGCCTGAACGCCCCCGAATTCGAATCCCGCTCCCGTTGTCAGCCGGTCCGGTCGATTGCTCAACTCGACCACAACATGAGGAATCGTTCCCCCTTCCTCCAGGTAAAACCCCTGCAACTCGATTCCCCTGTTCCAGGGCGGGCCGCCGGAGCGGCCGTCTCTGCCAAATCTGTCTCCACTCCCTTCAGCATCTTCTTCAGGAGGGTCCTCGACCCACCTCGTAGTTACCACCGCCACGTCATCCCGTTCCGCCAGTGCCTGCCACACCTCCTCGTCGGTTTCAAAACCCTCCGCTCGCATCTGGAATCCGTAGTGCCGCGCGGCCTGATTCGCATAGCCTTCATCAATTCCGGCCATATTTACCGTCGCAGTTCTGTCGATTCCATGCTCAGCCGGCTCGACCTGCCGTCCCGTGACGCCCATGCGCGCCACGGTTCCCAAAACAGCCAACTCCTCGCTGGGAAAGTCGTTTCGTTTCGCCGCCTCCTCGTGGATGTCCGTGACCGGATCAAACAGACTGAGCAGGCTCGGCGACATGACAATATCGAAACCGGCCGTTCGCTGCTCGTTCGGCTCGGTAACCACCTCGGTCGCCCGAATCACCACGCTCATCACCGTTACCGTCGTAATCACCATTGCAAACAGAAGCATCGCCGTCCCGGTCCGGAACCGATTGCTCAGAGGGTAGGCCACAGCCGTCTTCAGCACTGGCGTCAACGGCCCGATGCCACCCACTAGCCGCACAAACAGGCCCGCAAGGCTGTCGGCGTTAAACATGACCACCATGATCGCGCCGATAATTATAGCTGGGCCGCTCAGCGCAAAAGACAGCAGCGTGAAACCGGGGTCCTGGTTGAACCACGGCAGATCCGTGTCGAGTACACTGCTCCACGGCACACCCCACAGGGCCAGCAGGCCAACTCCAATGAAGGTGTAGGCTATGCGGAGGCGGAGGCCAGCCTGTCCCGAGGTCCAACGTCTGCCCAACCATGCGCCTCCCCATCCCACGCCAACCAACAGCAAAGTGGCGCCGACAAAAGTAACCGTCTGTCCCTGATCTCGGCCCAGCCATGTCAGATACCCGCCCACTCCGAGTAGCAAGATGAGCGTCGATCCGCGTAGCACAATCCCTGCGACACTCAGCCTCTTTCCGTTTGACGTATCAGGCAGATTGCGGATCGCCGAAATGATATTGAGGCGGCTCACGTTCCACGACGCAACCGTTACAACCGCGAACGTAAGAATGACTCCGAGACAGTATGCGATGAGGAGTGATGAAGGCGCCGCATGCCAGTAGAATCGAATCGGCGCCGCGGCCCCGTCCACGCGCTGCAAAATACTGTTGATGAGACCGCTCACGAACCCGATCATGCCATACGAAACAAGCAGACCCAGTCCAAGGCCCACCAATGCCGCCGCAAGATCGTAAACCAGCCCTTCGGTGACAAACATCTGCACCAGGTGCACGCGTCTCATTCCTATCGCTCGCGCAATGCCCAGTTCGCTGCGCCGTTCTGCAGCCAGCATCACGAAGATCAGGAAGATCAGCAGCACGCCTGCAAAAATCGACAGAATCCCGAAGCTCGAGAAAACCGTCCCCAGGGCGATGCCGCCAATTTCTGCTATGTCTGTGACGAACTGCTTGCTCAGCGGCGAAAGCACATCGAAGTCCCTGAGGTCGGCCATGCCCGCTTCAAGCTCACGTCTGTCTTCGTTTCCCAACGGCAGTGATCTCAGCCAGTCCTGGACGGCTCCGCTGCTAAGCGCCTTTCGCAACGCCATCGGAATCTCGCCCTCCGGAGGACCGGTGACGTAATCAACAAGTATCTTGAGGTCTGATTCGAAGCTCGTCGCCTGCGTCCACATCCCGGCGATCTGCATGATGAATTCAGGCACGTCGTCGTCGAACAGTGGGTTTACAGGCGCGATCGATTCTCTGCGCATGGACTCGGCTATCTCTGGCCTGCGCAGAACCTCCAGCAGGCCGGCCAACCGTTCCTCATTCAGAGACAGCGCCCGCAACTGGTCACTCACCTCAGCCGTGTGGACCATCCCGCCGACCTCGTCGCCTTCGTTCGAGATCAGTATGTTGTTGACCCTGTCCGGCATGAAGAGCAGCTTCTGTGCCTCATCCGTGTGCATCATTACCACCGGCAGCGCCGCGCCCAATGGGCCTGCCTCGGCCACCACCGCCCGTACTCGATACGGAACCGGTATCGGCCCAATGAATATTTCCAGCAGGTCGCCCGCTCGCGCATCGAGCCGCAGAGCCCCGAGCTCGTTCAGGTACACCTCTCCTTGGCGCAGCTGCAGCCCAAACTGACCAAGCGTTTCGTCCACATCCTGCCCCACTGTGTTCAGGTTGATCGAGGTGAGCGCCTCCGTCGCCGCAACAATCAGCTCCTGCTGGTCAGGTACGTCGAAGCCGAGCATCGGCAGCGTTGGCACCGTAATCGGAGCGTCAGGGTCCAGGTTCAGTTCAGCCAAGTCCTCGTCCGTTATGCCAAGCCCCTCCAGGCTGATCACGTCAGAGTCTATCTCGTCCAGTATCTCGCCGGGGAACCCAAGGTTTCTCAGGATCTCTACGGGAAGCTCCAGCTGCCGCAGTGTGAAACTTGGGCCTTCTTCCTGCAGCAGCACTGCACCCGCCGCGCCGAGTGCCAGCGCAGTCCCTACCAGGCTGGTTTCTTCCAGCCCGATCGCTGTTCCGATCGCCTCCGCCGTCTCTCCGGACTGCTCCCACAACCCGACAAGATCGACGAAGACATCCCCGATACCGTCGCGCAGGTCGGCCGTCCGCACCGGTTCACCGTCAATGTCGTGCAGCCCGAACCCTGTGTCGTAGCCCTCGTCAACTGCAAAGATGAAGCCCAGCGGCTCCCCTTGCCCCGTATTCAAGTTGCGAATGATCGTTGGAAATAGAATGGAACCGGCTACCCCGTCGATCAGGGGATACGATGACGCCTCCTCCTGCAGCTGCGCCTTCCTTTCCTCCGTAATGCCCGGCAAACCCTCGTTCAGGAGGGCAAGCAGCGCATTGATGTCGCCGCCGGTCAGAGCATTCAGCACCGCCGCGCTTTCCGGGCTGCTAGCCCCTTCAGGGTCGATCGTGCCGCCGTCCGCCAGCTGCATCAGGTCCATCAAAAACGGCGGCGAAACCACCTGGTCAATCTGCCCGTATGCGTCAATTGTCTGACGCCGGACCGTTTTGTCCAGTGTATCCCCCAGACTGAGCGCCGAAACGATGATCATCGTGCTCAATGTGAGACCGAAGACGATCAGTGCCGACTGCGTGGGCCGCCTCGGGATGTTGCGAACGCCCAGTTTTCCGATAATCGGATTCCGCAGCGAAATGAGGGCGGCGCCGGCCAGGATCAGGCCAAGTGCAACCGCCAGATATAGGGCAATCGAGTTGAGAAAGCTACTCATTCTCCACTATCTCCCCGTCCTTCATCCGCACAATGCGGCCACACAAGGCCGCCACCTGCGGGTCATGCGTGACGATGACGAAGGTCTGCCCCTCCTCCCGGTTCAATCGCTGCATCAGCCCCAGCACTTCCGTCGAACTACCCACGTCCAGGTTGCCTGTCGGTTCGTCCGCCCAGACCAGCGCCGGGCTATTCACCAGCGCCCTCGCGACTGTTACACGCTGGATCTGTCCTCCTGAAAGTTGCATCGGCCGGTGAGAGGCCCGGTCGGCCAGACCAACGCTTTCCAGGCTCTCAAGCGCGCGCCTGCGCGCCTGGGCGGGCCGCACGCCGCTGACGAGAAGCGGCATTTCAACATTTTCGACCGCCGAGATCACCGGCAGCAAGTTGAATGACTGGAAGACGAATCCCATGCGCTTGGCGCGGTAGTCTGTGCGCCTGCGGTCGTTCATGTCGGCCAGCGAAGTGCCCTCAATCGTAACTTCGCCGTCATCGAAGCTGTCCAGGCCGGATAGCGTATTCAGCAAAGTCGTCTTGCCGCATCCGGACGGCCCCATGATTGCCACCATTTCGCCGGTCCTGATCGTCAAGTCCACGCCTCTCAGCGCGTGCACCTCGATCTCGCCACTGCGGAAAGTCTTGTGAATCTTCTCAGCGACCACAATCGGCGTGGTCACGCCCTCCAGTCCATCTGCTTCCAACTTGCTTCCCTCCACCAATTGGTTTTGCGTGGCCGGCGTTTCTGGTGCGGTGGTCTGGCTCATTTCATTCAGTCTCGCTTCGAAAAGGGTGGCGCGCCTCGCGCCTCGAGGTACCAGGACTTGAGAATCTGGCATGTTATACTTACTGATACGCTGCGGCTGCCAAACCGTTTCTATTCCTCAGTTGAACGATCTGCCTGCCAACCTCGCCTGGACAAGGAACTGCCACAGATGAACCTTCTGAACGACTCGCAGATGCAGGAATTCATCGTCAATGGCTATGTGACCGTAGAGGCCCCGTTTACGCCGGCCTTTCATGATTCAGTTCGCGCCCAGGCTGAGAATATCTTCTCAACGACGGGCAACCCCGGCAACGACATCCTGCCCGCAATCCCCCAGCTGTCCGACCTCTTTTCACACCCTGCAGTCACCGGCGCGCTCACCAGCATCCTCGGTCCCGGCTACGCAATGCACCCGCACCGCCATTGCCACCTGACCCCGCCCCGGAAGTCCGCCCAGCGTCATCATCAGGACAGCTATGAAGACGATCAAAACGTCCGCCACCACCGTATCCGCTGGGCAATGGCCTTCTATTATCCCCAGGGCGTCAACGCCCAAATGGGTCCGACGTCGGTCCTGCCCGCTTCCCAATACTATACGAGCCGCGATCAGGCCGAAAAACTGGAGGAGGTCCTTCTCTGCGGGGAGGCAGGAACAGTAACTATTGTACACTACGACCTCTGGCACCGCGCGACAACCAATCACAGCGACCGTAACCGTTTCATGATGAAATTCCTCTTCTGCCGAATGGAGGAACCGTCTGCCCCGTCGTGGAGCTGTACCCATCCGA
The DNA here is from genome assembly GCA_965208965.1 of Caldilineaceae bacterium. Lineage (GTDB taxonomy): Bacteria > Chloroflexota > Anaerolineae > Caldilineales > Caldilineaceae > Bin5. The sequence continues at coordinate 4,279,896 of OZ242384.1, read as the reverse complement.
CGTTGCGCGAATGGGCTGCGGATGACAAACTTTCCCGCTTGTGGCACAGCGTATGGAACTGGTACTTGGGGAACGGTATCGCAGATGAGGGCGGGCGCAACTCGAAGGATGAGGTCGTCTCGGCAGTCGGGCCTGTGCGCAATCAGACTGAAGAGCTCGAGGGCCGCTCTGAAGCGGAAAATCTGGAAGATGTCTACCGGCTCTCCGGCCGGGGACAGGAAGGGACTGAGGCGCTGATGGACAGGTGGGCGGAAGAAGCCGTTGACCTGCTCGACACCAACCGGGCCGCCCAGCACACGAACCCAAGCCAGCTCTTCTCCGGTTTTGGACTCAGCGCCCAGGGAGCCGAAGCCGTGCCTTACCTTCTCGAAGCGTTGGATTCCGGGCAATGGCCGCTGCGTGCGGCCGCCGCAGACGTCCTCGGTGACATCGGTCTCCGGGCCGGAACTGCCGTGCCTGGCCTGATCGACCGCTTTGCAGATGAGTCCGAATGGGTGCGGCGCAATGCAGCGGAGGCCGTCGGCAACATCTCGGCGCCGGATGCGGCCGTCCCGCTCGCTCGCCTTCTCTCAGATGACAGCTGCCACTTCGTTCGCCACAACGCCGCCCTCGCCCTCGCAAAAATCGGGCCCACGGCGCACCAAGCCCTTCCCGCCCTGCAAAAAGCGCGCAACGACGAGAGCTACTATGTTCGGGAAAACGCCCGTCTGGCTCTGGCGCGTATCCTATCCCCGCGTAGTTGAAGTCTTACAGAATGGTGGTAGCTCGCCCTCTCCGAAGACTTCTTCAAGCAGCATGGCCGCTTCAGGATCGTGGTACGCCAGCTCGGAACTGTCTGCGGCGGTCGATCCTGGCAGCTCCTCCCAAAACCAGTACTTGAACGTCTCTGCCCAGAAACTCTCGGCTCCTGCTGACGCGGGTCCACCTCTCCACAGGCCTTCCTCAGTCGCCGCCAGGTACACGTTTTCGACCCGCAGCCTGAACGCCTCTCCACCAGGCTGTTCCCCGACTGCATGGCGAATGAGGTGCGCGAACTCTTGCAGAAAGTGCTCGCAGTTCGGGTCGTATTGCGTCACCTCCGCCTCCCAAACGCCCGAACGGCCGCCAGCCTCTGCCCAGTAGCCGGAAAACTCGATCCGCGCGTCGTTGGCAGCCAGCGTCTCAAGCAGGTCGGGCCGGCCCGCCAGCACACCTCTGATGATCTCTCGCGCCTCCAGTATCTTGCCGTCAGACACCCCGCTGGGGGCCACAACCGCCACCCCGTCAACATCCAGGTATTTCTGAAAAAACAGATCCAATCCGAGAGACGGCGGAGGTGGCCGAAACTGTTGTTGGACTGCGGCGGCGAACAACTGCTCCGACCAGGCGCCCCTTACGCCGTCCGCGTTGCGCGCCCGTACCTGGTAATAGTAGTTCCTGCCGTCCGTCAATACACTGTGCGAAAAACCTGTGTCCGAAAGCGCCTTCCCCAGGAGACTCCATTCTCGATCGATGCTGTCCCACACGCGCAGATCGTAACTGTCACCGTCTGACGTCGCGTACCACTCGAGCTTCATTCTACCCTCGCTGACGGTCGCCTGCAGGTTAGTTGGCACAGCAGGAGCAAGCGCTAAATCGGCCTCGTCACAGGTCGCTGGAGCAAGCGCTTCCAGGTGCACATTTACGAAAATACTTGAGCCCGAACCACCGGACTCCGATGCCTGGCAAAACCTGTTGCCCGTGAGTTCCAGGAAGATCAGATTGGAGAGCCTGGCAAAGTTGGGAAGGGCGCCCATAAGCACATTGTGACTGAGTGACAGGCTTGTCAGGTTCCCGAGAGCATCCAGATCGACGGCAGGACCGGTTAGTCCGTTGTCACTCAGGTTCAGCACCCTGAGATTTGTCATGAGGCTGAGATCTGGAATCTGACCGGTCAACCGATTCGCTGCCAAGGAAAGCAATCTCAACTTCCCAAGTGCGCTCAGATCAGGAATCGGGCCCGTCAACCGGTTGCCTCCCAAAGAAACAGCGACCAGTCTGCTCTGGTCCCTCAGATTCGGTACAGGGCCGCTAAGCCTGTTTTGGGACAGGTCCAGAGTTTCCAGCCTGAAGAGCCCGGTCAAATCGGGGATTCTTCCTTCAAGACTGTTGTCGCTGACGTCCAACTCCTTCAGGAACGAAAGGCCGCTCAGTGCCGGTGCCGTCCCGGTCAGCAAGTTTGAGCTCAACTTCAAACTCGTCAATCTGGTGAGGGCCTCCAGTCCAGGGATTGAACCTTCCAGACGGTTGCCGCTCAGGTTCAGGTCGGTCAATTTGGGCAAATTCTTCAGGTCTGGGATCGACCCGGTCAAACGGTTGTTCTCCAGGAAAAGTTGCGTCAGGCTTGTCAGCCCCTCTAGTTTCGGAACCGGCCCCGTCAACTGGTTTGACCCAAGAGAGACTCTCCAGAGATTGGTGAGGGCGCCTAAGTCGGGAATCGGACCAGCAAGCCTGTTGTCATCAAGATACAGAACTTCAAGGCTTGTCAGCGCGCCAAGATCCGGAATCCGTCCGGTCAGCCGGTTGTTGCTGAGGAACAACACCTTTAGCCGCGGATGATCGCATAACTCCGGGATCGGACCGGTCAAATGATTGGAGCCAAGATAGACGTAGGTAAGTTCGGCAAGGGAACACAACTCTGGGACTGGCCCGGTTAGCTGGTTGGAGCCGAGATCCAGGGTTCGCAGCTCAGTGAGTGCGCTCAAATCGGGGATTGGCCCTGTTAAGTGGTTCATACTCAGGTTCAGCACAGAGAGAGCGGTCAGACCCTCCAGGTCCGGTATGGATCCTGTCAGTTGGTTGTTGTTAAGGTACAGACCACTGAGGTGGACCAGCGTGTTCAGTTCCGGCGCCCTGCCGGTCAACTGGTTGTCTCGGAGTGAAAGGGTCGTTAGACCGGGGTGATTGCTCAGATCCGGTATCTGCCCGGACAGCCTGTTGATGCCCAGGTTAAGGCTCACCAGGCTGGTCAATGCGCTCAGATCGGCAATGGCGCCGGTCAGCCCGTTGTTTTCGAGAAAGACCCCGGTGACGTGGCCGTCCTGGTCCGTAAAGACGCCGTGCCAGTTCGCGATCGATACATCCGTTAGCCAATGGTCTCGGCGCCTCCAGTTCGCGCCGTCTGTCGCCTCGTAAAGGGCAACCAGTGCCGCCCTTTCCTCAGGGATGTCCGGAACGACCAGCAAGCCTGGTACTTCTGCCGAAACCTGCTCTGCCCACTCACTGGTCATCCCACTCCCGTCCAGTGATCGTATGACATAGTAGTAGGTCAATCCTTCGGTCAGCTCGCTATGGCTGTAGCTTGTAGCGGTCAGATTCCTGTCGTCCAGCCTTTGCCAGCCCTCCCAACGGGTCCACGCCCACAGTTCATAGCTCGCCGCGCCGCTCACCTGCGACCAGTTCAGCTCGACCCCACCCTCTACCGCGGCGGCCGAAAGTATTGGTGCGGCAAGCGTCGACCCCGGCCCGTCGATGCTGGCCGAGACCCGTTCAGACCAGGGGCCCGGCTCCCCCGTTTCACTTACCGCCCGAACCAGGTAGTAGAATGTCCTGCCTGCGGTGAGTTCGGAGTGGCTGAAATTCGTGTCTGTCAGGTCTCCGTCGTCCAGCTGTTGCCACCCTGTTTCACTGTCCCACCACACATAGAGTTCATACTTGGCTGCGCCGTCTACAGAACTCCAGCTCAAGTCGACCGAATTCGACCCTGACAACTCGGCGGCCAACACCGGCGCGTCCAGTTCATCCGACGACTCGCTCTGTGCATACGCATCGACAAAAACGAATAACGCGAGCGAAAGAACTGACGCAACTACTGCGATCAGAGAAGCTATCGAAAGGGAGCGCTCAGGGCCTCCACTAAGTATTCTTGTCATTTAGGCACCGAATGTCTTAGGGAATCGTATAGATGGTGCAACAGACTGATGCAGGATTAAGTTGTAGTAGCCGTAAAGACGCTGGTGTTAGCGAGCAGCTCTTTTTAGACGTCATCAGGTGTTTTTGGGTATTCTTCCGTGCAGCGCGGGGCTCTGGTAGATCCAGGTGACCTTAATTTCGACACCTGACTATGGGTGAGGTGCGCGAGGAAAGATTTCGCCTTCTGCAAATGTCTTTTCAACATCTTGGAAAACCTGATCCTGGATGCGATATACACCAGGAATAGGACACTCAGTTCCCGAAATTCGGGATTTATGAACTTAGTGCAAAAGACTGAGGTTTGACACCTTGGGTTTCAGGGTGCTTTTCTAGTTCAATTGCGCTATAATCAGGAGGTATCTACCAGAGTAATTTTATCAAAATACAGTCATCATGGACGTCGAGAACGGCCGCCAGCTCAGCGCCTTTGAATTCTTCGAAAAGTCCCCCGACGAAGCCTCCGCTATCGCCTATTTTGAGAGTGTGCGCTGGCCGGAAAGCGTAATTTGCCCACGCTGCAACAGCGATCGCACCACGCCTGTCAAGAACCGCCCCAGGCACCACTGCAATGGCTGTGGGCGCCAGTTTTCCGTCCGCACTGGTATCCTCCTGGAGAACTCCCGCATACCTGTCAGAAAATGGCTCTACGCCATTTACATCTTTCAGATAGCCCGTAAAGGCATCTCCAGCGTTCAGCTGGGAAAGGAACTGGGCATCAGTCAGCATTCCGCCTGGTTCATGCTGCACAGGCTCAGAGAGGCGATGATGCCCGACCTCGAGCAGCTGAAGTGGGAGGTTGAAATCGACGAAGCGTGGGTTGGCGGTCTGGAGAGGAATAAACATTTCGACAAGAAACTGTTCGAACGGTGGCCCGAGGGCAAACAGATCGTCCTCGGTATGCGTCAACGAGATGGCGGCCCCATTATTATCAGGCCCGTACACGGACTCAGCCAGGAAACGCTGCTCAGCGACATCTTGCTCAGCGTCAAAGAGGGAAGTATCATCTACACAGACGAATCACGCAGCTACGCCAACCTGGGCGAGCTTTACGACCACGAAGTGGTCAACCACAAACGCGGCGAATATGTCCGTGACCACGCTACGACAAACTCCATCGAAAGCGTCTGGGCCGTCCTGAAACGAGCGCACAAGGGGATCTACCATCAGTGGTCAAGAAAGCACGGACACAGGTACTACAATGAGATCGCCTACCGCCTCACTGAGGGACACGTCGACATCCCTATCATGCTCCGCATCAAGAAGCTGACCCAGTGCACTTTCGAGGTGCAATTGACCTACAAGGAGTTGACCAAATAGACTAACCGCGATGGTCTCTGAGAAAGCTATTGATCAATCCCTGCCCTTTTTCAGTTAAAGTCGCAAAAATTACCCTCGCATCTAATGTACCTCCTGTTCTGCTGATATATCCCTCCTTGGCACAATACATAGAAAGAGCATCGAAAGTGCGGGGATCAAGATTTCCGGGAACTTCATCATAAGAAATTCTCCCCTTGGGAGCCGTTTCGACGACTTGCAAAAATGCAACGATTACACCCCTTTGGAACTCTGCCATTTGTATGCCTCCTTTTGGGACTGAATTTCCGATTGTAAATATGTCGAAAATTGGGTAGAGTAGACTTCAAAAACATATAAGGAGTTGACTAAATGAGTTCAGTTCAAATCTATATCGTCGCTAGTGACAAATCAGGAGCTACGGAAGAATCTCAATCTCCGCCTGCTCCACTTTCCGATATAGCTCAACAATTTCAGCAAGGACGCCTTGACGCGCTTTCTCGACGGGCGGAGGAATATCGTCAGGCTGCTGAAGACCATCGTCAAGCCACCCTGGTGATGAAAGCGCGAGCCGCAGCGCTCCATTATGGGATCGTAGACCTGTTACCCGACATACAAGTTGTACAGCCGGACTCGCCATATTCAATTGCCGAACCGTCGCCTGAACCTTGATGTTGGACATGATGTTTCTCTCAAATCTTTTTCGAGAGGTACGGGACTAGAGATTTCAGATAGTCCTCCATTCCGGCTACAAATCCGGCTACAAATAGTCGGCGTTTTTCGTCTTCGACTATCCCCATATCGAGTCTCAGAAGCCCCGCTGTGTCCTTATTCCACTTCAGACATTCATCGAATGCCCTACCTTTGTCTTTCATTATGTCAAGTAAGCGGTCTTTGACATGCTGGTGGTCCTTTTTTTCGAGTAGTGCATCGTCGAGAACACCAGTGATCACATCATATGCGTAGTGATAACCTGCTGACTTCAAGTGGAAATGAAAACCTAGAGCCTGTACACTCATCTTCATTCTCCTCGTTTGTAATGCTGCCCCACATCGGGTAGGCTGGTCTCACCACAGCGTTTGAACACAAGTAATAGAGGGAATTATCCCACCAGAGATGGGGCATCGCGCCCCCTTGTTGGACTATTACTTGGTTCTTGGACGCTGTGGTGGCACCCATCTACCGGTTACCACCAAGGGGGCACCCCTGTGCAGCGCCGAGACACTCCCCGTTCCTACCAATCGCCCAAGTCAATAATCCTCGACTACCCGCGCCCTTTCCTCATTCCAATCCAACCGGCGACGACCTGGACATAATCCTGCTGAAAAACAACTGAATAAGAGACCCCACTCACCGTCTTTCGGGAGGCACGACATGACCGACTCTGCGCGGGATAAAAAAGAGGTCTACGGCCCCAATTTCAACAAGGCCAAGAAGCTGGCTATTAAGCGATCCAGTGGCAAATGTCAGTTCTGTGGTCTGCGGGAAGCCAGGGAGGGACACCATTGGGCCTGGGACTATCCTTTAGATGAGGAAGTCTAGGGACACGATATTACGGCTCTCTGCACGACGTGTCACGAACTCGCCACCATGCTTCGAGATTGGGTACAGAGAAAGCATGCAAGTTTTGACGAGATCGAGAAAGAGATTGAAGCCTCCAGCAACTTCTATCAAAAGAGGGAGGCATTCAGCTACTGGCTCTTTCCTGAAGAGGACGAAACCGTGTCTTTTCCCACTGCTTCGCGTGATTTCAATGCCGGAGTTCCCACTCACATCTTTCCTGTTGCGCGCACAGGTTTCAAGTATCCGAAGCATAAGAAGACTCATAGCCGGCACGTGAACACCGGAAAAACTGAAGGAGAAAAATACAGGACCAGGTCGCGCGCTAAAATCGAAGAGGAAATTGACGGTTACGAATTCGAGATTCAAGCCCTTCAAGAGACCCGCGATGACCTTAAACGCCGAATGGATGCTCCTGTAAGACCTTCCAATTGGTATCAATTGGAGAATGAGTACGCTTCCACAGGCAAACAAATGTCCGCTATTATAAGGAAGAAAAGAAGAGTACAGGCTGAACAGAAGAAACTGAGCTCAGGAGAAGTAGTGTTCTTCGTCTGGCTGGGTCTGCTTGCCCTTGTTTTCCTTGGTCTCTTTTTCCTTTTCACTACTTCCAGGTAGGGGAAAACTGCCTTTGATCTACCCTGAATTGTAGAGAAGGATTGAGGATCAGCGGGCCCGCGTTTTCATTGTTCGGCGCTTGGTTGCCGAACGATGGCGGGCCTTTTTTTCTGCTGTTTTGGGCTGGGGAATGGATGGATTGCCGAAGGCGATAACCTTCTCGACGCCTTTGCGCAGCTCGTCCATGTCTACTTCGCGGGCTTTTGCCTGAGTCATGGGGTGGGGTCTCCTGGCAATTGAGTTAGATGGTCAACTCTTGTATACCACAGACCTCTGAACCCTTGCAAAAGCTATAATGGTAGGACAGCCTGTATCCATTCAGTTTTTTGCACTAAGTTCATAAATCCCGAAATCCCAATGACTTCTCGGCATGTTGTCTATTTGGTTGCGATGCTGTTCTTTCTATTTTGGTTCTATGTGATGCTGGACGGTGGCCAATAGAATAAGCCCGGACATGCAATTGTGTCCGGGCTGTTTTGTCAGGATGGGGGTGATGTCAGTTCTCGTTGGCTAGTCTTTTGGCGACAGGCAGGGGCCATATCGCACCGAAAAGAATCGACATGAGCAGCCAGGCCGTGATGATCCATGCAAAAATGTCCGATTGCAGAGCACCGAGGCTCCAAGCGATTGCGGGGATTATTGTCATGCCTGCCGCTATCCAGATTCCGACTGAAGTTATGCGGGCGTTCTTCTCGTAGAATCTGGGAGAAACAAGAAAAAAGAACACCGCACAGATTCCCCATACGGCGACCAGTTGTGTCCAAGGGGTTGATCTGGTCAGCCCTATCAGTGCAAGACCAATCCCTATCCCCAAAAGTTGAAGTCCTCTGCTTTTCGTCAACACATTTATTCTCCTTGCATTGAGAAATAGCAGGGGAAGTTATTCAGTCGAGATAGCTTCCCCTGCTATTATTGCATCACTTACAGAACTTGTATTTCTTGCATAGTGCAGGGCAAGAGAGGTTGGACAACCATACACATATAACGGTTGTCACGACCCAGCAGACACCAGGACACGCAACGGCTGCCGGTCCTGAGAAGGCCGCACAGATGAGAGTGCATAGTGCCTTTGCGCCGGCGCTGCAAGTCAAGGCAATGACAGATCCGCAAATGAGAGTGCAGAGGTTGCACTTGTCTACCAAAACACCCTCTTCAAGTTGATCTGCCGTGTAGATTGCCGTCGCGGAGGTGGAATTGCCCGGCGGGCGTTCGATGATCGAGTTGCCAGACCGAGCGTATGTCTTGGTATGCTCTACCCGATCCGGAAATGCTTGGTATACTTCCATCGCATTGATGGTGCCGTTTTTCTGCTTCAAGATCCCCATGATGGTCTCTGTTTCTGACCCGTGACGGAGATACTTGACAATTACCTCCCCGCTCACTGCTGTATTGGCGAACGACAGGGTAACATGGAGGACAGGAGTCCGTCCTGACGACTCCACCATGAAGCCGGTAATTCCGCTTCGATTCTCGGAATAACCCCTTTCCATCAGGTAAGACGAGAAGGATCTGTACTCTGTTGTGGAGGTCGCTTCGGTGATTGCTGACCTCAATTCTTCTCCAGTCAAGTAGCGACCAGTTACGTCACCCTCGTCGGTCTCGACAACGTAGCTCAGAGGTTGCTGAACAGGCTTCAATCCGATCACAGCCAAGCCAGCCAAAACCCCGCTCCCGTACTTGAGAAATGTGCGTCTCTTTTCCGGGCCGAACCGTGAAGTCCGTACCGAGTTGTCCTGCCCTACCTTGAATTAGGTTAGCAGACTCAAAACAATCGCACAACCAAACAGTCTCTAGCTCCGGCTAGGGATATTTTCATTTAATGAGGATTTTCGTAATGTTGAGAGATGTAGAGATGTGTGATACGTTATTTTGGCGACAACCCCAGAAGTGCGCCCACGGCCAATCGGACGGAGGGGACATTATGTCCCCTTGCGCTGTGAATGGCTACGGGGTTGTCGCAAACGCCTTATCCGTCCGGTTAGCAAGGGGGCACTTCAATGACTCCGCCGGAATTGATACTAGTTGCGGTGATTGCAGTTTGGGGGGCGAGCATCTGGGTAGGGGATCTGATCGCAAAAGATAGAGGCAGGCACAACGGGCGATATGTAATATCGTCTTTTTTATTTGGCCCTTTGGCTGTCTTGGTAATGATGGCACTTCAGCCTGATCGGGATGCGTTGGAAGAAAAGAAGGTGAAGGCTGGATTGAAGAAGTGGTGTGTTTTTTGCGGGGAGTCAGTTCAGGTACGGGCGATCAAGTGTTGTCACTGTGGGAGTGAGTTAAGGAGTAGATAGTCCGGTAGATATCTGTGGGAAGGTGAAGGGAACGTCCCTGCCGCTGTCACGGCAGGGGGTGCGGATTGCCCCCATCGCAATTACGATAGGGGCAGAGACTATTCACAGTATCGTCAGGCAACCGAAAAGCATGTGAATAATCTCTGGACAGATCCAAAACCAAACTGGTCTAGAGCCAATCCACAACAGTGTCAACATGGAGCGGTCCTTCATGTTGATAAAGGGGCTGGTCAACCTCACCAAGCCGAACCGCAGACCTACATATATCGGATAGGCGTCTAGCTTGCTGCTAGGCGTCTATCCGACTCCCCCACCAAGCGTCTTTATAGCATGGTGGGTCTCTAAAACCAATTTGTAGAAAAGGAGAACACACCATGCGGTACTGCCTAACGGATCGAAAAAATGTAGCGGGAGTATTGGCTCTTGTGGTTGTGGTGGCTGCACTGACGAATCCATTGTGGGTACTGGCGAGCCCTGCCGTTCAAGATGCGGTTGAATCCGATAGGGAGGCACTGATTGCGTTATACAATGCAACCGACGGACCCAACTGGAGGAGCAACGAAAATTGGCTGTCAGATAGGCCGATAGGGGAATGGTACGGGGTGAAAGTGGATAACGAAGGACGTGTGAAACGGTTACATCTCAACGGTAACGGGTTAAATGGAATGATGCCAGATTTGAGCGCACTCTCCAATCTTACTGAACTTCACTTCAGATACAACCAGTTGAGTGGACCAATTCCAGACCTGAGTTCCCTCACAAACCTGACTCATATATTCCTCGAAGGTAACATGTTAAACGGATCGATTTCAGGATTATTATCTCGCACAAATCTGATATATGTGCACCTTAGGAGCAACAAACTGACCGGGACAATTCCAGATCTAAATTCTTTCTCCAGACTGACACATCTGATTCTTAGCCATAATGATTTGAGTGGGCAAATTCCCGACCTGAGCGGCCTTACCAATCTGAAAACAATGGATCTTAGTGCCAACCAACTAAACGGAAAGATCCCCAACTTGGATGCTCTAACCAGCCTGACATACCTCAATCTTAGGCACAACCAATTAATTGGGAAAATTCCTGATTTGAGCACCCTGTCCAACTTGAATCATCTGGAACTCGATCTTAACCAATTGAATGGTGAAATACCTGATTTGAGTGCCCTTTCCAACCTTACATATCTATCCCTTGCAGTCAACCAGTTAACAGGAAGGATACCTGATCTAAGCTCTCTTAACAGACTGGTAAAACTCGATTTCAGAGACAACATGTTGAATGGGCACATACCGACCATGAATTCCCTTACCAACCTAGAATACATATACCTTCACAATAACCATTTAAGTGGGAATATACCCAACCTGAACACACTTACCAACCTAAAGACACTGTCCCTGTACAGGAATCAATTGACAGGACCGATCCCCGATCTGAGTACACTCTCTAACCTGCGAAGTATTCATCTTCAAATTAATGGATTGATAGGTCCAATTCCACCTGAATTGAGTTCCTTATCAAATTTGGACTATTTAGACATTTCAAACAACGATATTACACATACAATTCCATCAGAGTTGGGAAATCTGACAAAATTGCGCGTCTTGCATCTTTCCCATAACAAATTGAGCGGGAAAATTCCATCAGAATTAGGCAAAATGTCTACATTGAAACACTTATCCCTTTCAGGAAACAATTTTTCAGGTACAATTCCATCTGTGTTGCGTAGCATTCCAAACCACGATCTTCATTTATTAAACCTGCCTTACGATGATGAGCCAACTCAAACACCTACCCCGACAACAACTCTTACCCCAACCGCAACTCCGACAATTGGGCCAATCGGGATAGTGGACGACCCCCCAACCCATACCCCGACACCGACCTATACATCAACCCCATCCCCTGCGTCAACCTATACGTCAACACTAACTCCAACTCCCATACAACCTGTTCTCCCATCTCCCGTCCCTACCACAATATCAACCCCAACATCCACACTAACCCCAACCTCGACCCCAATTGCTGCGCCGTCAGATGGCAGACTGCCCGCCCCAATCCTGACCGCACACGAGGCCGAAACAAACGCCGTAGACCTAAATTGGACGGAAGTTGTCGGAGCAGACAGATACGAACTTATTACCTACTGGGACAGTAACCCAGGCTGGCAGAATATAGGTGTCCCCTTGCGAGAATTATCGTACACACATCACGGACTTACGCTTGGAATAACATACCACTACGCGGTCAGAGCCATAGACACAAACGGAATTGCAGGAATATGGACACAACCTCCTTACCCAACCGTAACCTTATCATTAATACCATCCGACCCAACCCCAACCGCAACACGAAATGTAAACGACAGGCTGCCCGCCCCAACCTTATACGCATGGCGGACACAAGAAAATGTGGTTGAGCTTAGATGGGACGAGGTTGACGGAGCAGAAAGGTACGACTTGATGGCTTGGTGGGATACATCTACCGATTGGCACCGCCTAAACGACAACTTGCATGGTACGTCATACACCCATGCCGACCTTACATATGGGATGACCTACTACTACACCATCCGCGCTATAGACGCACATGGCAACAGAGGGGAATGGACTTACCCCTATCCTAACGTTACCATCCCTGAAAGCCAACACGAGCCGCCACCACTAGATGACACAAAAAAGCAGGATTAGAAGTGAGGATGGGAAAGATAGATAGGATGCCCACTAACTATATGCCTGTAGACATCTTGACTGTCTGGCACAAAGATAAGGGTTACGGATCCTTCTGTACTAACTGTAGGGGTGTCGAAGGTTATGGGTTCGACAGCACCTAGAATTAGGACATTACCGGGTTGCAATTCTTCTGGTTGTGAGTTACAATCTTGGGAGTCCATCATCGCCTCCAAGTGATTGGACAAGCCGATCCACCAGTGTGTCCCTTGGGAATAGAAGGCACTGATGGATCGGTTGCCTATTTGTTGATCTGTTAGATCAGCAGTCTACAATTGGAATCCCAGTTTTGTCAAATTAACCCAATTATTTTTCAATCGGCCAGAAGGTCAGAATTAGGCATGGTTAGAATGGGTATAAATCCCCAAATTTACCTATGTCCTCTGGGCCGGCCTCCTGGAAAAATCGCAACCTGCGCAGAATATGGTCAAATGAATGCGCTCCATCAATCTCTGCGATGAAGATGCAAGCAAGAACATCCAGAGCAGAAGCTTGACCGAAAAACGAAGCCAATACTGCATTTGTTGACATTTCTTCCTTTACCATCGTTTCATTCCTCTTGTTGAAATCTGCCTAGGACCTCGTTGGCACCATGATCGACAACCCTCCCTACAGGTAACTCACTTCAAACGATTCTGTAGCTCCTGAAGCATTTCAGAGTGGCGTTCAATCATTGTGTTCTGCTTCTCAAATACTTGATCAAAACGTCTCTTCAATTCAGAAGCTTCAAACTCAGCGTAGTCCTGTGCTACCTCATCGATACATGCACGAAGTTCTGACCTGATTGCTTCACGCTCCTTCACTTGCTCTTGAGCAAGAAGGTTTGTAGTCACGGTCAGGAGTCTGTAGAAAGAAGCAAATGTTTTGCCCACTGACGGGTACTCCTCGAATACCTCCTCCACATTTTCAACAAATTCTTCGCCCCTCCTTTCAAGGTCACCTAACGTCGGTTTGATCAACGCCTTTCCGGAATCTGTATTGTTCTCGCTCATCTGTAATTCACTCCTTTGAATGTCGCCACACCGCAGCGACTGTCTTACGCGTCTATTCCAAAAATGAGAACTGGAATGTCAATATCGGCCACCCCTCGGGCTTACAAATCCCAGACAAACTGTTCAAAGTAGGAGACTCCAGTAGACATATGATCGGCAAATGCCTTAACTGGCACAATCTCAACTCCCACATCAATGTGACCTAAGTTCGAGAAGATAGTCATCTTGGCGCACACGTTGTAGACCATGAACGCATATTTGCCGAATTGAATTTCTACTCCCACACGCCCTTTCAGGAAATCCATTTCCCTGAACGCCCCTCGATTCAACCCCTTAGGCGTATACCCGGGCCGATAGTAATTTGTCGGGTATCGAAACTTTTTGTGCTGCTTCACGCAGCTTTGCCATGTCTACCTTCGATTCGGTCTCGTAAGTTGGGCTTTCAGGCATTGTCGTGCTCCAGAAAAAGACGCCTCTGTCCCCGTTCACAGATTTCTGAACGGAGTCAGTGGATGCTGAATTCCTTCGCGATTTTCCAGTTGCGTCCACACGCTGTCGACACTTTCAGAACCGAATCTGCGAAGCTGCTCCCACTCGGCTTTGGAGGGGTCAAATTCGCACCCTTCTAGCGCAGCGAGAAATCCGTAAACAGGATGACTCGGCCCCGGTTTTGACGGAGGAATCCACCAGCCTTCCCGACCATCCATTGCAGGAACCCAGACCGATCTCTGGCAGTGCTCCTCCATCGCTCGGTCAGCCAGAGCCGAGAGGAGTGGCGTTGACTGAGAAATCGCTCTTTCGAACCATTGTTTTCTCGTAACCGGGGGCAGGTGCAGCCAGATCGCAATTGCTGTTTTCCTGGCGTGGGGCGCAATGAACCGACAGAATCGGTACGTTTTTTCAAGGATATACATTCCCCCGCTCAGTGCGGCAATCACCTTGTACAGGTCGTCAAGCATCTTTCCCGTTTTCCTCTCTTCCGGCAGCCATTATGGTGTCAGGATCTGTCACACCGGACTCCGCAGCAAAGACAGAAACGCGGCCAGCCAGATCCTCCATGTACTGTTCATCACGCGCCCGGGCTTCGATCTAGACTCTGTTTAACGCGGGAAAAGCCATTTTGACAATCCGGCAGTTTGTTTTAAATTGATCGTCAGTCACGTAAAAACTCCTTTCTCAGAGGGGGTGACTTTTGCACGCCGAGACGACGGTGAGAGCCCTGAACAGCCTGGCACTGTCGTCTCGGTCTGTATTTTCCACAGCATACCCGATGCGGGCAGAGCAACGCAAACCAACTGTGAATCCGATCCCGCGTGCGGCGGCCCGTTTTCCGTTTAAGTCTGCTTTTGTTTGTTGAGTAGTGGTTAAGCATTGACTGATGAGGCTCAATCCAGTAGGCTGGTTGTTCGCCAACAAAGCCAGCTACGAGAAGGAGCCTCATCATGATTGTAAGCGTTATCGTACATCGCTGTCCACATTGCCACAGCGAAGACATCGGCAAGAATGGACACGATTACAAGGGCGCACAGAAGTATCACTGTCATCAATGCAAACGCTATGGCACACTGAATGCCAGCAAAGGCTATCGTGAGAAAGAGAAAGAACTGATCATGCGGACGTACCAGGAACGCGCCAGCATGCGCGGCGTACAACGCATCTTTGGCACAGCGCGCCAGACGCTGGCGCATTGGATAGGGGAAAAGGCGGCCAAGTTGCCGGCGCTGGAGGCCACTTTGTTGGCTGCTGAGCCAGACGACCTGCTTGAACTGGACGAATTATGGTCATTTGTGCGCACCAAGCGCAACCAACGCTGGCTCTGGATTGCGCTTTGTCGGCGAACCCGACAGATAGTCGCCTACTTTGTCGGCGACCGCAGCGCCGACAGTTGCCGGGCTTTGCGTCAAACGCATCCCCGCAAAGCTACAGGGCTTGTTGCTCCTACAGCGACTTGTGGGAGGCGTATCAATCGACCTTTGACCCAGAGAGCCACTGCGCGGTGGGCAAAGAAAGCGGACAGACCGCGCACGTCGAGCGTTGGAACAACACCTTGCGCCAACGTCTGGCCCGCTTTGTGCGCAAGACGCTCTCCTTTTCCAAATCCGACCGCTTTCACAATGCCGCCTTGAAGCTGTTCATCCATGACTACAACTTGCACTGTCTATCAGTCAATATGTAACCACTACCGTTTGTTGCACTATCTATACGATTCCCATGTCTTACTGCTGTCTGGCTCTTAAGAGCTGAAACGGGAGAGACTCTCACATGGCAACTGGCAGCCTGTAATCCAGGTGGGAAGCTCAATATACAATCGCAAATCGGTCGCCGAATTGCAATCCGCAAAGCAAAGCGTCGGCCCGCGTCTCTCTATCGCCCGCCTTCCAGGTAGGGGACTGCACGCGGCAGATTCTCTCTACCGAACATCATGTCAGAATATACGCCGTCCGGAATGTGAAGCGGGTCCGCAAGCCTGCTCCGTTCGATCAATTCCAGGTTCAACTCAATCCCCAGACCGGGCTGGTCGCCTAGCGCAATCTCCCCGTCGGCCACCTCCAACGGACGCCTCAGCAGGTCGTCCACAAACGGATTGTTCATCCGGTCGATCTCCACTGTCACGCCGTTCGGCATCGCGCTGACCACGTGCGCGTTGGCGACGATGGCAACCGCATCGCTCCAGCTGTGTGTAGCGAATCGGAGTCCATGCTCTTGGGCTAGCCGCCCCACCTTCCAGACTTCGCTGATGCCCCCGCAACGGCACGCGTCCGGCTGAACGACATCCACCGCCCCCGCCCGGATCAGCTCCCTGAACCCCTGCAAACCGAACTCGTTTTCGCCCGCAGCCAGCGCTACGTCTACCGTCCCCCTCAGCCTGACAAAGTCATCGATATTCTCCGGCGCGAACGGCTCCTCGTACCAGAAGACCTTCTGCTCCGCCAGGAAACTGCCCATCCGCCGTGCCAGCTCCAGATGATACCGCATCGACGCGTCAACGATTACGTCGTTTTCGGCGCCGACTGCCCCCCGCACGGCCTCCACCGCAGCCCTGTCGTACGCTTCACTGCGGGCCAGGCGCATCTTGACCCGTCTGAACCCCGCGTCAATGTAGCTGCGCGCCTCTTCCGCAAGCTCTTTGACGTCGTCCTTCCACAGCAGCCCGCTCGCATACGCTGGACAGCGATCATTTTCCCCGCCCAGGAGTGCCCATACCGGCTTTCCTTCAGCCTGCCCCTTCAAGTCCCAGAGAGCAGTGTCCACGCCTCCTATCGCCGAAACTGCGGCCCCCTTGCGCCCGTACCAGCGCGTCAGCGCGTACATCTTCTCCCACAAGGCCTCCACTTCCGTCGGGTCCTCGCCCACCAGCACAGACGCCAGCTGCTCGCGTACAATCAGATAGACGAGCGCCGGGTACGAGTACACCGAACCCACGCCGACGGCGCCGCACTCGGTATGGACCAGGACCAGAGTCGTCAATCGCGCGTCGCAGACACCGCCGCCGTACTGAAAGCGGTGCCCCTCCGGATAGCGGTGAAGCAGATTGATCGCCTCAACATGCTCAATCCGCACCGTTCGCTCCCGCCTTTTCCTGCATCCAAGCCCGCAGAGGCACATCCTCCGGCTTCGGCGAAGAGTAACCATGCCAACCTGATGGCGCCGCCCCGAGCAGCTGCTGCCTGATCGGATCGATTCGACCCATGACATGGTCTACCGTCATATCGTCGCGCGGTCGCAGCCACCGGTAACTGTAACCGTAGAAGAGGACCTTGCGCGTCATATCGGACGTATTCGGACTTGAAGCGTGCCAGATGCGGCGGTCGAAAAAGACGGCGTCTCCTGGCTTGGCGCGAACCGCAATGCCTCCCTTGGGCTTCTTGTCTTCATCAACAGGCAGCTTGTTCAGAAGATGACTGCCGGGTATGACATAAAGGTTGGCTCGGCCCAGCTCAGTCGTGTCTGTCAGAAAAAACGCCACTTTCAACGAAATGCGCGGCTGCGGGTCCGTCTCCAACTCATTGTTGAGGCGCCCGCTGTCCTTGTGCCAGTTCAACCCCTGCTGCCCGGGACCGGATACGGCGTTGGGGGGCGTGATTATCGTGTGCGAATGGTAGAGCTGGATGTTCCAGCCCAATATTCCCATGACCTTGGGAAAGGTTGTAGGATAGTCCAGCAGTTCCAGGAAAACGTCATCCTGTCCGATGAAGTCAAAAATGTTGATCCCGTCACTGGGTCCCAGACCCTCCTTCGCCTTCTGGTCTGCGGTCAGTCGGTCCACAACCTGCGTTGCCCGTTCCACCATGTCCAGTGGGATGGCGTCCTCTATAACCATGTAACCCTGCTCTGCAAATTCGCGCTCTTCCTCCGGCGTGACCAGGTTCTCAAGCCATGCGTTACTCATTGCGCCTCTCCTCTTTTTGCAAATCGTCCATCACTGCCTGAATCATAGAGCCCCACACCGATTTGTCAAACCCGTCAACCCAATGCCCCTGCCAGTCCCTGGCTTCCTCTCCGATTGCCCGCAGCCAGTTTCACACACCATGTCCACTCCTCCCTCACCTGCATTCTCAACCCACCGAACCTCTGCCAGTCATCTGACCACTGACTGCGGCGATTGATTGAGGATGAGCTCGGCGAGACCGCGCGACCTTGCGAGGGCAGGCAGTTAGCATGAGCAAATTGCTTCTTTGACAGCGGTCAACGAGCCGTCCGATTCAAGGGAGCAAGAGTGAGTGATTTGAGGGGTTTGTCGTGTTTTGTCGTGTCTTTAGGGGAATGTACGATATTTTATATTTTTTTCCGAGGAAAGGGGCCGAAGGGCTGCCTAGGTTGAAGCCATCGTTGTTTTCGTGATCACCGTAAGAATCCCTGGATGCACTCTCACCAAATTTGGACGAGTTTCATATACATCGGAGTGCGACCCGGCTTGGCCATTCCCTTCCCGTCCCATTCTGTAAACCTCTACAAAACATAAACAAAACCTGTACAATTCTAGCAAGTCACCAACCACGAACAGTCGCACTTCCGCGCCGACTGTGCGGCCAAAATCAGGTCGAAAACAAGCGCCCGCGGCGCCTCAAATTCCGCCGATTTTTGACCAAAAGTGTAACATCCCCATTGGAACATTTTTTTGTAACATTTCCCCCCCTTTTTTGGCCCTCTTTCTCTCTGGTCAGGAGCCCCAAAAGCAGAAATGTTACACTTTCGCTGAAAATGCAACGCTTTCGAGACCCCTTTAGGGCGCCCCGTCGCGTCGCCGAAAGACCGTCGCTCAGCCATCGAAAAGACGTACTGGCGTCCCCCGGTAAAGCTGTACAAAACGGCCAAGTCCGCGTCTCCCCGCCCGGCCCCGCCTGCCAACATGCACGTATGAACGCATCCCAAAGTATGACGAACCTTCATATATTTCAACCAGCGACATTAGCGCGGCCAACCCGCAATCCGATCTCCCGGTGAGGCGCGGGCCGTTCTCACTCCTCACTCCTCGCCTATGTTCACACTCCGAATCCGGCATGCGCCCCACTATTGTACGACCCTTGACACCAAACTCCGTTAGAGTACAATTGCGTTGCCTGTACTTATCCTTGGAAGACGATGAACTCTGGCAAAAGGAGAACCTGACATGAAGAAGATGGAACTGCGTTCCGACGACATCACCCGAAGGCGATTCCTCCAACTGGGGGCTATCGGCACCGCAGGGATTGTTGCCGCCGCCTGCGCCGGAGGGGCGCCCGAACCTGCAGCCGAGGACATGCCCGCAACGGCCGCCGACACGGAAACCGAGGCGCCCGCACAGGCACCGGCTTCTCCCGGCGGCTATAGAGAAGCGCCAATGCTGGCCGAAATGGTCGCGGACGGAGCTCTGCCTCCGATCGATGAGCGGCTTCCCGCCAGACCCCTCGTCCTCGAAGGAATGGAAGGCATCGGCAACTATGGTGGCACCATGCGCCGCGGATTCAAAGGCGTCTCCGACCGCTGGGGACCCACCAAGCTCGCACGCCAGGGACTGACCTGGTATACGCCTGAGCTCACCCTACGCCCCAACATCGCCGAGTCCTGGGAGACGAATGACGACGCCACCGTGTGGACCTTCAACCTGCGGCAAGGGATGAAGTGGTCGGACGGCGCTGCTTTTGACACCGACAACTTCGCCTGGTGGCAGGAAAACGTCATGCTCAACAAAGACGTCACGCCCGCGATCGGCCGCCACTGGGTGACCGGCTCCGAACGAACGCCGATGACGATGGAGTTTCCCGATAAGCACACCGTCGTCTTCACCTTTGCGCACCCGAATCCGATGTTCCTCGACCGCGTCGCCCCGCTGACGAGAGACCTCTTTGCACCCCATCACTACCTCTCCCAGTTCCATATGGAGACGACCGACGACAAGGAGGCTCTCGAAGCAGCCGTAGACGAGAGTGGCCTGGATACCTGGGTGGCCCTCTTCTCCGACCGCAACTGGTGGTACCTTAACCCCGATCTGCCCAGCCTCTACTCCTGGACCGCGAAGAATCCCCTTTCCGAGGAGCTCTTCGTCATGGAGCGGAATCCCTACTTCTGGCAGGTGGACCCCGAAGGGAACCAGATACCCTATATTGACTCCATCAGGCACCGGCTCTTCGACACCAACGACGTCTTCGACCTGCGCATCATCAACGGCGAGGTCGACTACCAGCAGCGCCACGTCACTGCAGCCAACTTCACTTTGTACAAGGAGAGTGAGGACAGCGGCGGGTATCGCGTCCAGCTTGGCGCCGGCGACCAGCACGTCTGCCTGACCCCTAACCAGACGGTCCAGAAGCCCAGGTTGCGCGAGTTTTTCCAGACCCGCGACGTGCGTATCGCCATGTCAATCGCAGTGGACCGCGACACTCTCAATGAACTCGCATTCGAGGGGCTCTACACGCCGCGCCAGTACAGCCCGCTTGAACAGTCACCCCAGTACTATCCCAAACAGGCCTATGCCCACATCGAGTACGATCCGGACCGTGCCAATCTGCTTCTGGATGAAGCAGGCTACGCCGAGAAGGACAGCGACGGCTTCCGCGTCTACCCTGACGGCAGCGGAGATACCATCAGCTTCGTCGTCGAAGGAACGGCACAGCCCGGCTCGCCGGATGAGGACGCCGTCCAAATCATCATCGGCTACCTGGCAGACGTTGGCATCAAGGCCACCTACAAGGGAATGGAGCGCTCGCTGTACACAGAGCACTGGGCCGCTAACGAGATCGACGCCGCCTTCTGGGGAAGCGGCCGCTCACTACTGCCCCTCGTCGACCCCGCATTCTTCCTCGGCACCGGCCTCGACCGGCCTTGGGGCGAAGCCTGGGGCCGCTGGCGCCTCGACGCCAACCACGCCGTCGCAGAGGAACCGCCCGAAGGCCACTGGATCCGCACCATGTGGAACATTTGGGACGAGATCCTGGTTGAACCGGACGAGGCCAGGCGCAACGAGCTGTTCACCCAGATCCTTGACGTCTGGGCTGAAGAGCTGCCGCAGATCGGCTTCCTGGGCCAGATTCCCAATCCCCTGATCGTGCTCAACGGCCTGCGCGGACTCGACCCCGAGTATGTCTACCCGCTCAGCAATCCGACCTCGCACGGCGGGCTGGTGCAGGTGCATACTTTCTACTGGGACGATCCGGAGAGCCAGAGTTAGGTTGTCTCTTGCCTCCAATGTCCTGGAGGCCGCCGCTTTCCGATGAAGGCATCCGGCGCTTGCAATACATGGATCCAAACCGGGGCGTTCTTCATTTTGGAGGACGCCCCGTGCAACCTGTGCGCGTCATTAGGTTCGGAACTGATTCGCAGCGGCTTTGAAGCGCAATTCTGGCGGAGAAAAGCACGTCTTGTCCCATTCCTGGAGATACTGGAGGACCAAATCCAATGACCTCTTATGTCAGATGCCTACCTGAACGCAGCACCTACGTGGACCAGCATACCGGTCGCACGATCGAGCAGCTGACCAGCAGCCCGTTATCCGATGTCCATACCTACTACGACATCTCCCCATGGTCGCCTGGCGGCCGTTATATGGTCTTCTCATCCGCAAATCCCAACGATTTGACCACTGCCCACCGAGATACTTTCGCCACCGACAACGGCCGCCTCTATCTCATGGACCTGGAGACATACGAGCTGCGCCTTCTTGCCGAGAACACCTTCCACAACACGCATACCGGCGCCTTCCCCTTCTGGCACCCAACCAAATGTGAGGTCTTCTACTACACTGCGCCCGAAGAGGTCAGCGTCGTCGACGCCGAGTGGTCGCGCCTGGGTCAGCGCGGCGGCAAAGTCCTGCGCAAAATGAAAGGCGGCATCCGCCAGATCAGCCCCGACGGCAACCTCCTGAGCTGGACGACCAATGACATCCGCACCGATCTGCCCAGGGGCGTCTACACCATGCCCTCCGACGCCGGTTCGGGCGATCAGCAGGACGCTGATCTCACGCTCATCGCCCCAACCGAAGATCTCTACGAGATGACGCCCAACAACGATCTATTCCACATCGACCAGATGACCGTCGGCAATACGAAGTGGACTCCGGACGCCCAGCACATGCTGGTCGCCATGTGGATCAAGTCCAGACCCGACGACCTCTCGCCTTGGAAGAGCCCGCACCGCCGCAGCATCTACATCGTTAGCCGTGACGGCAGCGAACGCCGCTGGCTAACCTTTTTCGGCCATCATCACAGTTGGACCGCAGAAGGCACGAAAGTCCTCTACTCCGGCTATCGCATCCACACCGACGAAGGACAGCAGGACGAACCCCGTCTATACATGATCAATTTCGACGGCACCGGCAAAGAGGTCGTCATCGAGCAGCCCTTGGGAGGACATCCCATCGCCAGCCCCGACGGCAGCAAGATCACCACCTGGGACAGAGAAGGAGTCGTCCTCGTCGACTTGAAGAAGCAGAGCGTCGACCATATCGCCGCATTTGGCCCCCACTGTGACCACAACTCCCATCGCGGTACACATCCACACTGCCTCTGGAGCCTGGACGGCAGCCGCATCCTATACAATTCAGCTCAGTCAGGTCGCAGCCACCTTTATCGGGTCGAAGCCCAATGAGGTATGAAACGCCAAACTGGCGCCTTCAAATCCTTGCTGCAGAACGAGGGAGCACTCGATGAAAATCGAAAAGATCACGCCCTTTCTGGTAGACCGATTCCTGCTCGTACGTGTCTACACCGACCAGGGCATCGTCGGCAACGGCGAGGCCGGCCTTTGGGCGCATCATGGCGTTGTGCATCGCGCTGTCCTCGAACTCAGCGATTACTTCACCGGCAAGGATGCCGCACGCATCGAACACCACTACCAGACCGTCAGCCGCGATGCCCACTTCATGGGCGCAGCCCTTAGCGCCGCCCTCAGCGCCATCGACATCGCCCTCTGGGACATCGCCGGCCAGGCCGTGGGCCAGCCCGTCCACCAGCTCCTGGGCGGCCGCGTGCGCGACAAGATAAAGGTCTTTGCCAACGTGAGTGGCGCAACCGTCGCCGAATGCGCTGCCAGTGCCCAGCACCAGGTTGCAGCCGGCTATATCTCCCTTCGCATGTCCCCCTTCCTGCCCGGTTTCGAGCGCAAGACGCCCTCCCAGGTGATCGGCGAGGCCGTCGCCCTGGTTGCGGCCGTGCGTGACGCCGTTGGTTTCAACATCGATCTCGGCCTCGAAATCCACCGAAACCTGCGCCCTGAAGAGGCGATCATTCTTGCCCGCGAACTGCTGCCCTACCGCATCCTCTACTACGAGGATCCGCTGGCCCCGGAAAGTCTGGAATCCATGGAGTACATTGCAAAAACCGTGCCTCTGCCCATGGCCACCGGCGAACGCTTCTACAACATTTTCCAGTTCAAAGATCTTGTCGACCGCAAGATCGTCAGCCTCATCCGCCCGGACCTCTCTCTTGCCGGAGGCTTCACCCAGGTCAAAAAGATCGCGGCCATCGCCGAATCCGCGTTCGTCGGCATCTTTCCACACCTGATGGGCAGCCCCGTCAACATAGCTGCCTTCTGCCAGCTCGACGCGGCCATCCCCAACTACGTGCTGATGGAGAGCCATCCCACCGCCGACGCTTACAACGACATCGTCGACACGCCTGTCGAGCGCCAAGGGGGATACTTCGTCGTTTCGGACCGCCCCGGCATCGGACTTCACATAGACGAAAGCAAACTGGGAGCCTACCCCTATCAGCCCAAAAAGATCCTCGGCAACTACCATGCCGACGGTTCGGTTGCCCACTAGCCCCGTTCTCCCGGAGCCGACCCCATGACCACCACGCGTACCGGCGGCGAAGCGCTCGTCAACGGCCTTCTCTCACACGGAATCGACACTATCTTCGGCCTGCCCGGCGTACAGAACGACTACTTCTACACAGCCGTCTACGACGCCCGCGACCGCATGCGCGTCATCCACACGCGGCACGAGCAGGGCGCCGCCTACATGGCTCTCGGCTACGCGCTCGCTTCCGGCAAGACCGGCGTCTACGTCGTCGTGCCCGGGCCTGGCTTCCTCAATGCCGCCGCTGCCCTGTCCACCGCCTACGCCACCAATGCTCCCGTCCTGTGCCTGACGGGCCAGCTCCACAGTGACCACATCGGCCGCGGCTACGGTATGCTCCACGAGATTCCGGACCAGCTCGGAGTCCTGCGTTCCCTGACCAAGTGGGCCCGCCGCGTCGAAAGCCCCGCCGACGTGCCCCGCCTGCTCGCCGAGGCGCTCAGCGCTATGCACTCAGACCGCCCCCGGCCCGTTGGCCTGGAAGTGCCGCTCAACGTCTTTTCCCGACAGGCCGAGTTCGATGAAGAGCACCTCCCTCTATCCCTTAACCGGCCGGCCGTTGACAGTAAGGCGGTCTCGGATGCCGCTCGCCTCCTATCCGGTGCGCGGAATCCTGTCATCTTCGTTGGCGGCGGCGCAGTCGGCGCGACCGAGGAGATTCGCACACTGTCCGAAACGCTGCAAGCCCCTGTCATCGCCAGCGCATCCGGTCGCGGCATCCTCTCCAGCCGCCACCCCTTCAGCCACTCACACGGCCCCGGCCGGCGGCTGTGGGAGCAGGCGGACGTCGCCATTTCCGTCGGCTCCCGTCTGTCTACTCCAATGATGCGTTGGGGAAAGCCGGACAATCTGCGCATCATCCGCGTAGACATTGACCCGGAGGAGCACGATCGATTTGGTCCACCCGACGTCTCCCTGGTAGCGGACAGTCGCGACGCCTTGCAAGCGCTGCTGCCCGCACTGGAGTCGCACAATCGCCAAAGGCGCTCCCGCTGGGTTGAGATGCTGGCCTTGCAGGACGAAATGGACGCAATATATGAGTCGGTCCAGCCGCAAATGAGTTTCGTGCGCGCCATCCGTGAAGCCCTGCCGGACGACGGCATCTACGTCGAGGATATTACGCAGGTGGGATACGTAAGCCGCGAAGCCATGCCGGTCTACCTGCCGCGGACCTACCTGACGTCCAACTATCAGGTTACCTTGGGCTGGAGTTTCCCCGCGGCGCTGGGCGCTAAAGTTGCCTTTCCCGATCGGCCGGTGCTCTGCGTCAGCGGAGACGGCGGCCTGCTCTTCTCCGCCACCGAAATGGCGACCGCCGTCCAGCACGGAATCAACACCGTCACCGTCGTTTTCAACGACTCCGCCTACGGCAACGTGCTCAGAATGCAGAAGCAGGATTATGGCGGCCGCGTCATCGCCAGCGAACTGCACAATCCCGACTTCGTCGCCTTTGCCAGGTCATTTGGCGCCCGAGCGCTCCGCGTTCATACGCCGTCCGAACTCCGGAGTGCCCTGTCCGAAGCCTTTACCTCCGATCTGCCCGTCTTGATCGAGGTTCCCGTTGGAGAGATGCCTGCGCCCTGGACGAAGATGTCCGCCCCCTCTGGACCGAAAAAAGCGCAGTAGACCTCCCGGGCCCCCTCGCCCCGCCCCAGAACTGCAGCAAACCAGGTGCCTGCCTCCTATCTTTTTCCCGGTGATTGAAAAATCAAGTCTCTTCCCCATGGCGCGCAAACCGAAACTACCCGCTCCCTGTTTTCCGGGAAGCGAGTCTGCGAAGAAACTCGAATGTCTTGGAGTTGTCTATCTTCTTTGCGAAGATTCCTGCGGGGGTCCGAATGCCGCTGCGCCTGCCGCCGTCTCCTGGGTTGCTGCCGATTCAGAGCCACTGGCCCTGTCTCTGGAGTTGCTCCGTCCATCTCTCGCGGATGAATCTTGCTCCATCTGGTCTGAGCCGCAGTAGACGCAGACGCTCCACTCTTGCCGCATCGCCTTTCCGCAACTTAAACATCCGAAGCGCAACTGGCTATGACAATTTGAGCAGAAATTCCAGCTTTCCTGTACTGGCAGACCGCAGCGATGACAGGAAAGTGTCGCCTCCAATTCCCTTAGCAGTGACTCCTCTTCCAGCGCCCGGTCGAATACATCGGCCAGCGTCTCTCTGGGGCGAACCATCATGTAGAGGACGAGGCCGACAAGAGGAAACACGAGCACCAGAAGGCTGGCAAGAACGATGGCTAGCCAGTCCCTTGTCCGGCTGCGAATGTCATTGAACGTCCAGATGCCCATTGCAATCCAGAAGGCGAACAGGAACGCGCCCAAGAGGGCAACGAAAATCCCAATAAGGGTTGCAATCGTGTTGGACAGTTCCGCCAGCATTCGCTTCTCCTGTCAGGTTGCCGGGCCCGCTCCGGACTGTGTCTGTGCCGGTGGCGCAATTCGCAATGCTCCGAAATCGGGCATTCGACGATTATATCCCACCACCAATATATGCCCAAAAGCAAACGGTCATTCGCTGTATGTATATCGACGCCCCAAAACCCAATTCCCACTAAAATAACTTTGTTGTGGCGTTGCCAGACTTGCATTATACTTCATTAGTGGGATTCCATCGCAGCCCTTGCTGCAGGGATGATTGGCCGAATTCCGCCTGCAACGGGCCCGCGGGCAAAGCTGCTACGCTCGGCCACAAAGATGGACCGTCACCAGTTTACGAGTCTTAGAAGTCCGTTACCGTTTCCACCATCCATTACAAGGAGCACACAATGAAGAGCATGAGGAAATTGAACAAGGCTGGGATGATTCTGTCAATGGTCATTGGCATGATCATCGCAGCATGCATGAGTCCTGCGGCCGGACCCGAAGTCGTCGAATCAGACGAAGCGGCCGCGCCGGCAATGCAGGAAGTGCAGTCCACGCTCAGCATCGTGCAGGAGCGCGGCAAGCTGGTTTGCATCGGGAACGCCCAGCTCCCAGGCTTCGGCTTCCTGGATTCCGAAGGCAACTTCTCCGGCTTTGATGTCGACTACTGCCGCGCCATCGCCGCAGCCATCTTTGGCGACGCAAATGCCCTCGAAGTACGGCCTGCCACCGCCAAAGAACGTTTTACCATTCTCTCCAGCGGTGAGGGCGACGTCATCATCCGCAACACAACCTGGACGATGTCTCGCGACACCGATCTGGGCATGAACTTCGGCCCCACCACCTTCTACGATGGTCAGGGCCTGATGGTACGCAAGGAGAGCGGCGTCGCTACACTGCAGGACCTGCAGGGCGCCTCTGTCTGCGTCGTGACCGGTACAACCACAGAGCTTAACCTCGCCGACCAGTTCGCCGCGGCCGGGGTTGACTACGAAGCCGTCGTATTCGAAGACTTC
Organism: Caldilineaceae bacterium; assembly: GCA_965208965.1. Lineage (GTDB taxonomy): Bacteria > Chloroflexota > Anaerolineae > Caldilineales > Caldilineaceae > Bin5. Next base: position 4,252,827 of record OZ242384.1, on the reverse strand, counting down.
GACCAGTCCTTCACCGCCTACGACGAAGGCCGCTGCGACGCCGTCACCACAGACAAGTCCAGCCTGGTCTCCCGCCAGACCACGCTCACAGTCCCCGCGGACCACGTTATCATCAACGTGACACTCTCCAAGGAGCCTCTGGGTCCCGCCGTCCGGCATGGCGATGATCAGTGGTTTGACATCGTAAACTGGGTCGTCTACGCCACCATGCTGGCTGAAGAACACGGCATCTCCTCCCAGAACGTTGACAGCTTTATGGACAGCAACGACCCCAATATTCGCAAGCTGCTTGGTTTGGAAGGCGACTTCTGCGCCAAGATCGGCCTCTCCAACGCCGGCTGCTTCGTGGATGTGATCAAACAGCTCGGCAACTACGCTGAGATCTATGATCGCAATCTCGGCCCGGACACGGTCTTTGACCTGCCCCGCGGTTTGAACAGCCTCTACACCGACGGCGGCATCCTGTACGCGCCCCCGATCCGCTAACCTGACTTGAACGCCATGCGGCCAGTCTCACGGCTGGCCGCATGGCCGCAGCTACCCCGAGGCAGCCTATGCAGGAGATTCACGCCAGTCAGGTTCGCCCGCCCTTCTACCGCGATGAACGCGTGCTCGGCATCTTCAGCCAACTCCTGGTTGTCGTAATCGTCGTCGGGCTCGGACTGTTCTTCTATAGCAACATGATCACCGGGCTGCGGGAAAAGCACAACGTTGCAATCAGCTTCAGCTTCCTCAGCCAGGCCGCCGGCTTCGATATAGGTGAAAGCCTCATCGAATACTCACGCGAAAGGACCTACCTCAGGGCCTTCGTCGTCGGTCTTCTCAACACCTTTCAGGTCGCTTTCCTCGGCATCATCTTTGCCACAGCCCTTGGAATCGTCATCGGCGTGATGCGCCTTTCCACCAACTTTCTGGTCAGCCGCATTGCCTCCATCTACATCGATATCTTTCGCAACATCCCTCTGCTTGTCCTGCTTATCTTCTGGGCCCAGGCCGTCTTCCTCAAGCTGCCGAAGGTGGCCGAAGCCATTATCCTGCCCGGCCCCATCTTTCTCAGCAACCGCGGCGTCGCTATTCCCTGGGGAATCCCCACCGACTCCTGGGGCGCCTTTCTACTCGTCCTGGCCGCCGGCGTCCTCCTCGGCGCCGTCATTTCATACTTCCTGCGTGAACAGGGCAAACGCACCGGCCGCATGCCGCTCATCACGCTCTGGTTCCTTGTTACCGTAGCCGCCGTTGGCCTCGTCGGTTGGATCGTCCTGCCCCAGCCCATGACCCTCGACCAACCCTTTCTGGAGGGCTTCAATACGCAGGGAGGCAAGATTCTGAGCCAGCAGTTCATGGCTCTGCTTTCCGGACTCATCATCTATACCGCGGCCTTCATTGCCGAAGTCGTACGCGCCGGGATCCAGTCCGTTTCCAAGGGCCAGCGGGAAGCCGCCACTTCCCTGGGACTCAACCCGGCACAGACCCTGCGCCTTATCATTTTCCCCCAGGCCTTGCGGGTCATAATTCCCCCGCTCACCAGCCAGTACCTGAACCTGACCAAGAACTCCTCTCTGGCTATCGCCATCGGCTATCCAGACCTGTTCGCCGTCGCCGGCAACACGATTCTGAATCAGACCGGCCGCGAAATCGAAATGTTTACCATGATCATGGGCACCTACCTTTCTCTCAGCCTGCTGACCTCCTTGCTCATGAACATTTACAACCGCCGCATTCGACTCGTAGAGCGATAACAGCAATCTGAGAAAGAATAACTCGGAACCGGCAACCTTTCACCCGTAACGCACTCTGCAAGGGACTACCAACCAGATGACCACAGCGGCTGGAACACCATCGGACCGCTCCGTCCTTCCAGTAACCGAGCGCTATACCGTCCTGGGATGGCTTAGAAGAAACCTGTTCAGCGACCTGCTGAACTCGCTTCTCACCGTTGTCGCCCTTGCCTTCGTCTTCTTCATCGCCCGCCTACTCTTGCGCTGGGCTTTCGTAAACGCCGAATGGGGCGTCATCCCAGCCAACTTCAACCTCATCATGCGCGGCCAGTACCCCTCTGCCGAAGCCTGGCGCCTCTGGCTCATCATTCATCTGCTCGGCGCTATAGTTGGCATGATGTGGCGTCTTATCAGCGGACAATTCAGTGGCGCCGCTCGCGTCCTTGTCGCTATCCCTTTCGTCCTTATGCTCGTCCCCTTCTTCGCCATGGAGACCAGGCTCAATCTACTCATCACCGCCGCCGCCTCTGGCGCCGGATATCTCGTCGCAGGCTCTCTGTATATTCAGCGCCGCGGCCGCGCAACAGCCTATCTTCTCCTCGTATACCTTGTTATCATGCTCATCCTTCTGCGCGGCGTCGGCGCAGAAGAAGGCCTCATGCCCCCCGTCCAACCCATCCTCTGGGGTGGCCTTCTCCTCTCTCTCCTTCTTGCTTTCTTCGGAATCACACTCTCATTCCCGCTTGGCGTTCTTCTCGCGCTCGGCCGCCAGTCGAAACTGCCCGCCATCCGCGTCATCAGCGTGGTCTACATCGAATTCATACGCGGCGTCCCTCTCATCAGCCTGCTCTTCATGGGCCAGGTGATGCTGCAGTTGTTCCTGCCCGACGGTTTCCCGCTCGTCGACCGCGTCCTGCGCGCCCTCGTAGCCATCACACTCTTCTCCGCCGCCTATACCGCAGAAAACGTGCGCGGCGGTCTGCAGTCCATCTCTCGCGGCCAGTATGAGGCCGCTCAGGCTCTGGGCCTCAGTACCTTCCAGTCCACGATTCATATCATCCTGCCCCAGGCGCTGCGCGCCGTCATTCCTGTTCTTGTCGGGCAGTTCATCAGCCTGTTTAAAGATACAACCCTCGTCGCGCTCGTCGGTATCTTCGACCTGCTTGGCATTGCCCGTACTATCATTGCCAATCCCGATTGGCTGGGTACACAACCGGAAGTCTTCGCTTTCATCGCCGTGCTCTTCTGGATCTTCAGCTACAGCATGTCCTATGCCAGCCGCCGTATTGAGCAGCGACTGGGCGTCGGCGAACGCTAGCGCGAAGACAGGAAGCTATTTTTCTATACCGTCTACGCATCGCGCACTTCTGAGGTGTTCACCATGTCCGAAAACTCGACTACCGAAGAGATCATCATCTGCCAGGACGTATGTAAATGGTTCGGCGACTTCCAGGCTCTTAAAGACTGCAGCCTGCGCGTCCAAGCCCAGGAAGTGGTTGTCATCATTGGGCCCTCCGGCTCCGGGAAGTCGACCTTCATTCGCTGTATCAACCGCCTGGAAGAACACCAGGCCGGCGACATCATCGTCGACGGCATCCCCCTTACGCGCGACGTGCGCAATATCGAGCAGATCCGCTCTGAGGCCGGAATGGTCTTTCAGCAGTTCAACCTTTTTCCTCACCTAACGGTTATGGAGAACATAACGCTGGCGCCTATCCAGGTCCGCAAGATGAAGAAGGAAGAGGCCCAGGAGACCGCTATGGGCCTGCTCAATCGCGTCGGCATTCCCGAACAGGCAGACAAGTATCCCGGACAGCTGTCCGGCGGCCAGCAGCAGCGCGTCGCCATCGCCCGCTCGCTCGCCATGTCCCCCAAGATCATGCTCTTCGACGAACCGACCTCCGCCCTCGATCCGGAAATGATCAAAGAGGTTCTCGACGTCATGCAAGAGCTGGCCGAAACCGGGATGACCATGCTCGTCGTCACCCACGAAATGGGCTTCGCCCGCGAAGTCGCCGACCGCATCGTCTTCATGGACGGCGGCGAAATCATGGAGGTCGGCACGCCCGAACACTTCTTCACTAACGCTCAGCACGAGCGCACCAAACTCTTCCTCAGCCAGATTCTTTAGTTTCTGCCGATCGACCCACGTCCGGACATTGGTCGTGCCCTTGTTTGGGCGAAGGAATCAGATGCTGGAAAATGAACTGCTGACTGTTTTTCAAGTCAGAAGGTATAGTTCTTGATCGCAAAGACACGTCGGCCAGACCTTGCCAACAGCGCTTTCTCTCTCATTCAGCCGCAATCGCGAATGGTATGGAGAACGGGTAGAGTTGACCAGCCCAAAGAGCGTTTTTGAAAGTCAGGACATGAAAAACTTTCTCAAGCTGGAAGTCGGGACATTCGGGCGTTGATTCACACGTTGTTTCGAGAGTGCCGCCTCCCTGTGGCCCCGTGTTGGGCGCCATTCAAATCTGAGTATTCAAGAGACTGGGAACGAGGATGAAAAAGATACGATTGGCGTTGCTCATTGTGGTGGTACTCCTCGCCGTTGCAGTTCCGATTTACGCTCAGGATGCCGGACTGACCCTTGAGGGTCTGGCGACAAAAGTCGAAGCCATGGTGGAGCTGATCGCTACGATGTCGGAGCGGCTGGCCTCGTATGAGGAGCGGCTGGCGGTCCTCGAAGCCACGGCTACACCAACAGTGACACCTACGCCGTCACCGACTCTACCCCCGACAGCGACGCCGACGCCGACCTCCCAGTCTCCGACGGTGACAATTTCGCGCACTATGAACGTTCGCGCCGGACCGGGCACGAACTACCCCGTTCTCGGTCAGGCCTCGCCAGGACAACAGTACCCAATCTCCGGCAAGAATCCAGCCGGCGGCTGGTGGCAGATCATTTATGGCGGTCAGTACGCCTGGGTCTACAGCCCCTTGGTTACCGCGACCAATCCGGAGCTTGTTCAAGTGGCGCCCGTCATTCCCACGCCGCCGCCGCCTCCGGTTCCAACCGCGACACCCGTTCCGCCCACACCCGTTCCAACCCCGGTGCCGCAAGCTCCTTCCGATCCCTGTGCAGGCATCGGCGGCGACGGCTGCAAGTTCCGATTGAGAAACACGGATCTCAGGAACAACGGCGGCGGCGAGCTGAAACTCTTCGTCGGATTTGTCCACGAAGGGCGCGGCGACGAGGTCCAGGGCATTGGCGGCAGCTACTATGTGGAGTTGCACAAGGATGGCGTCCATGTCTCTGCCGTGAATAACTCGACACGCGGCGGAAACTCTACCCACCAGGGGCCCCAGGGCAATAAGTACAACTACCTCAAGGCGGTCCCTCTCGGCCAGCTTCCCGGCGGAAACGTGGCAGGAAACTACACGATCTTCGTCAGAGACGGCAACGGCGAACGCGACAGCCAGAACTACTACTTTTCCATATCGGGTGGAAACGGTGAAGTCTGGCTAATCTTCGCCCAGAACAATTGAGATTGACCTTTAACGCAGAAATCAATGCCCGTTCGGTGGCGACGTGAAGGAGAGTGAGCCTGTTGGATTCTACTCCTACTCGTCTACTGATGACCCTTTCTGCTGGCATTCTCTAGGAAAAGAAATGCCATGACGACCGAAGCAACCTACATGGATGCCCCGGAACTCGCCGTCAACCGCTGGTTCAACACCGACGCGAATCCTACCTTGGCCGGTCTCAAAGGCGAGGTTGTGGTCATTGAGGCATTTCAGATGCTCTGCCCTGGCTGCGTTTCCCATGGGATCCCGCAGGCTCAGCGCATCCAGCAGAACTTCGGCGACGACGTCACACTGCTCGGGCTCCACACCGTCTTCGAACACCACGACGCCATGACGCCCGTCTCACTGGAGGCCTTTCTCCACGAGTACAAAATCACATTTCCCGTCGGAGTGGACGCGCACGCGGCTGGCGAAACCACGCCCGTCACCATGGGCCGCTACCGCCTGCGCGGCACGCCAAGCCTGGTGATCGTCGACCGCGCCGGAAAGCTCCGCGTCAACGCCTTCGGTCACGTCGACGACCTCCCCCTCGGCGCCGCCCTCGCCCGCCTCATCGATCAGCCCCGCCCCAGCTAGCCCATAGAACTGGTCTTGCCACCATCTTGCCAACCTGCCGGCACTCCCCCAATTGCCCCGGTAGAAGCAGGCCTTGTGCTTGCCCAGTTACCCCCATGCCCCCTGTCCCCACTTGACCCTTCTCGCCCCAAAAATCGACTACACCCGTACTCCTCCCCCTGGTCTCGCCCACAGCTTCATCTGGTGTATAATGCCCTCACCTCAAATGTGACGGGGAAGATGCCATGACTGTGATAACCGAAAAACTGCTCACCGCCGACGACCTGCTCCGCCTCTGCAGCCAGGGTGTTCGCGGCGAACTGCTTAGAGGTGTGCTTTGCGAGACGATGCCAGCAGGAGTAAGACACGGAAGGACAGTGGTCGAATTGTTAGTTCAATTGGAAGGGTTTGTCCGTCCCCGGGGGTTGGGGACAACTGTTGCTTCGGACGTGGGTTTCTGGCTCGAGAAAGAACCTGACACAGTAAGGGAGCCGGATGTCGCCTTCATCTCTGCCCAGAGGCCGCCACCGGACGAAGATCTGCCCGGATACTTCGAAGGACCTCCTGACTTGGCGGTCGAAATCGCCTCCCCAAGCGACAGTCCTCGACAGCTCTTCGACAAGGCCCGCATGTGGATCAGCTTCGGCGTTCCACTCGTCTGGACTGTCGATCCCGAAGCACGAACTATTGACATTCATCAGCCGAACCACCCCTTGATCAGGCTTTCTACAGACGACACGCTTGATGGCGGCCAGGTGTTGCCCGGTTTCAGCTGCACTGTAAACGATCTCTTTTGAATGTAAGGCAATAGGAAGCATCCGCTCTCAAAAGGAATGCAAAAGTGACCCCTCCAGAACTCTTCCAAACGCCCGCAACAGAGCTCACCGCCGCCATCCGCGCCAAAAGGCTCTCCCCCGTTGAGCTGACCGAAGCCTTCCTCGCTCGCATCGAAGCCCTGAATCCGGCAATCAACGCCTTCCTGGCCTTCGACGCCGACCTGGCCCTCGACGCCGCCCGCGCAGCCGAAGAATCAGTCACACGCGGCCAGGAACTCGGTCCCCTTCACGGCCTCCCCGTCCCCATCAAAGACCTCGAACCTAGCGAAGGCCTGCGCCACACCAGCGGCACCATCCTCCAGAAGGACCAGATCGCCGGCTTCGACGGCGCCATAACCGGCCGCGTCAAGGCTGCCGGTGGCATCATTATCGGCAAGACCAACACGCCCCACCTCGGCCATAAGGACATGTGCGACAATCTGCTCGGCGAACCGGGCCGCAATCCCTGGAACACCGACCGCACGCCCGGCGGCTCCAGCGGCGGCGCGGCTGCGGCCGTCGCAGCCGGCCTCTGCCCCCTCGCACACGGCTCCGACGGCGCCGGCTCGATCCGCATCCCATCCGCCCTCTGCGGCGTTTTCGGCCATAAGCCCTCATTCGGACGCCTGCCCTACTGGCCCAACCTCGATATCTGGTCCGCCCGATCCCATAACGGTCCCATCTCCCGCACCGTCGCCGACGCCGCCCTCTTCACCCAGGCCATAGCCGGCCCAGATCCCCGCGACCCCTCCGCCATCGCCAGCCTCCCGGACGATTACCTCGCCGCCGTCGCCGACCCGCTGCCCGCACTGAAAGACCTGCGCGTCGCTTGGAGCGCCGACTTCGGTTACGCCGCCGTCGCCCCCGACGTTCGCCGCCTCGCAGGCGAAGCTGCCCAGCGCTTCTCCGACCTCGGCTGCAACGTGGAGGCCGTAGATCCCGGCTGGGACAACCCCCGGCCGGGCGCCGAAGTTTGCTGGTTCGCCTCCATGGCCGCCCGCGTCGGCCAGGCCTACGACGAAAACCCACAGGCATTCGAACCAAGCCTTGTCGAAATGATCCAGCGGGGCCGCCTCTACTCCGCCGAAGAACTTGGGCGCGCCGAGATGTCCCGAACCACTTTTTATCACCAGGCCCGCGAGTTTTTCGAAGAATACGACCTCCTGCTCACGCCGCAGATGCCTCTCACCGCCTGGCGCGTCGACGACTGGCCCGCCGAAATCGACGGTACGCCCACCCCGTCGATCTTTGACCGCTTGCCCTTCACCTACCCCTTCAACCTTACAGGCCAACCTGCCGCCAGCGTCCCCTGCGGCTTCGCCTCCGACGGCCTGCCCGTTGCCCTCCAGATCGCGGGCAGGTATCATGCGGACACGCTTGTCCTCCAGGCCGCCGCCGCCTTTGAGAAAATCGCGCCTTGGGCGTCCGCCTGGCCTGAGGTATCACATAGTGCCTGTCTTTCCACTGCCATGGACTAGACACGCCGTGCAACCTGGCTAGCTTCAGTTGCACACCATACAATCCATCGCCCCTGCTGGGCCCATTAGGACAAGGACGTCTTAATCATGTTACATTGGCAACGAAGCCAAGTCGAAGCATGCTCTCCCCAGGCCGACAGGAAACCAATCCGCGTCGGCTGCGTCGAGTACCTCAATGCCCGCCCCCTCTGGCACGGTCTCGGCAAACGCCCCGACCTCTTCTCGCTCAAGTATGCAGTGCCCTCTAGAGTTTCCTCCTGGCTGCACAGCGGTGAAGTTGACCTCGCGCTCGTCTCATCAATCGAGTACAGGCCGCAATATCGCGTCGTGCCCGGCGGCGCCGTCACCTCAAACGGACCGGTCGCCTCAGTCGCAGCGTTCTCCCGCATTCCTCTGACGAGAGCCAGGTCCGTCGCCCTCGACGACAGCTCCCGGACCTCCGCTGCCCTCATGCGCATCCTCTGCGCCGAGTGGTTCGACATTGAACCGGAGTTCGTTACCATGAGTCCCGACCTGCCCGCCATGCTCCAGCGTTGCGACGCCGCCCTTCTCATCGGCGACCGCGCCCTCTTCGTCGACCACGTCGGTATGGGCCTGCGCAAACATGACCTCTGCGAGGAATGGAGAGGCATGACCCGCCTCCCATTCGTTTTCGCCTTCTGGACCGGCCTGCCCGACGCGCTGACCCCGGCCCATCTGCAGGCCGTGCGCGATTCACGCCGGAACGGCGTCACTGCACTCGACGACATTGCTTGTGCCCACTATCCCAACAACGAGACCCTCGCCGCCACCGGCCGCGCCTATCTGCACAAAAACATCCAATACCGCTTTGACGTCGACTGCTTTGCCAGCCTGCGGCGGTTCTACACCTCAGCCTCCAGGCTCGGCATCATCCAACAGGCCCAGCCCGTCCTCTTCTATGATTCTTGACCAAAGGCAGTTAACAGAGACTGTGCTCCTGCTCAGTCCGAAAGGCATCCATTGTCTTGAGTGCCTCCACAATGTCAGGTAAAGGAGGTTTTGCTGTAAAACTTCCCAGCTCCAGGCCTTCACAGATTTCCTGAAGATCCCTTAGTCCCATAAACGCCTTTGGGAATACGACTGCCCCCGCCTTCGACCAAGGCCTATCTGTCGAAGAAGACGCCAGACCTGGTACCGGCGCGACCGCCGGCGCCAAGGGCTTCCAAAGCAATGCCGCATTGCGGAATCTCGGCTTGCGATGACAAGGAGCCTTGCACCTTGCTACGCGGCAGCTGCCGGCTGCTTCTTTCGCGGATGTTGGGCCACAGACATCTGTCGCGTGGCCCAATTTTTTGACGTTTTGACATGCCGCTATCACAGCATATACTGCTTTCAAGCTTTCTCTGGTCACCCAACAGCAGGGTGGACGATGGCAACCCCTCTCAGCGCATCGCATCCAGATGCTTCAGACGCGCGTCGCCTTCGGCGGCGTGCGCAGCTTGGGCGCTCCCTGGAACGCTCGGCAATCCATTTTGTCCTCTTAGTCGGTACCGTCACGATGTTGGTGCCCCTCTTTTGGATGATATCGACCTCTCTGAAGCCGGAGTGGGAAGTTTTCCTGATCCCGCCAAAGTGGATCCCCAGCGAGTTCCAGTGGGTCCACTACCGCCAAGCCTTCTTCGACTACTTCAGTTTTCCCCGCTACGGCGCAAACACGATGATCATCACCTTGGGCGTCCTGGTCGGCCGGCTATTGAGCGCTTCGCTGGTTGCTTTCGGGTTCGCTCGTATCCGCTTCTTTGGCCGCGATGCCATCTTCATTCTCGTCCTGAGCACAATGATGGTGCCCGGTCAGGTTACCATCATCCCGCTCTACATTCTCTTCCGCGATCTTGAATGGCTGAACACCTACCTGCCTTTGATTGTGCCGTCGTGGTTCGGTGGGGGCGCATTCTTTATATTCCTGCTCCGCCAGTTTATCCTGACCATCAATCCGGAACTTGACGATGCCGCCCGCATAGATGGCTGCGGTTGGCTCGGAATCTATCTGCGCATTGCCCTTCCCCTGATCAAACCGGCCCTGGCCGCGGTTGCAATCTTTTCCTTCCTTGGAACCTGGAACGACTTCTTCGGTCCGCTCATCTTCCTGCGCAGCCGCGACATGCTGACGCTGGCTGTGGGCCTTCATTTTATGGCCACCGCGGCATCGTCATCTGTCCGGCCAAACATGCCCCACTTGATGGCCGGCTCGACGATGTTACTGCTTCCTCCGCTGTTGGTATTCTTCTTCGCGCAACGATACTTCATCCAGGGGGTCACATTTTCTGGCATAAAAGGCTAGAGTCAGACTCTTCTGGCACCTATGTCTCTGGCGCCTACGTCTCTGGCACTTATGTCAACCGGCAAGAGTTCGCAGCATGAAGGGCAATCGCGATTCATTCTCACGAAGGAGGAGAAAGCCATGTCGAACGAGAGATTTAGCCGCAGACAGTTCCTGCGCGGCGCCGCCGTAGTCGGAGCCACCGTCCCGTTCCTGCAAGCTTGTGGAGGACCGTCGCCGGATGCCGGGAGCGCCGATGCTGGCGGGGATGAGGCCCCAAGCATGGAGAAGACCTCGGTCCGCTATGCACAGGTGATCGGCCCGCTCGACAAACAGGTAGACATGTTCAACGAGCAAAGCGACACGGTTCACGTAGAATTTGAGCTTGTCCCCTGGGGCGAACATGCCGATAAGCTGCTGATCGATGTCGCCGCCGGCACTGCTCCTGACCTCTGGTTCATCGGCGGCCCCTGGTGGATTCAGATCAAGCGCAAAAAAGTCGCCCTCTCAATCACCGAATTCCTCGCCAACGATCCCGATGTGGTAATGGACGACTTTGAGTTTCCCGCCGACAGCGACTGGGGCACAGTCGACGGCGAGATTTATGGACTCCCCACGAACTCGGTTATCTTGCGCGGGCTTGCCTACAGCGAGGATCGATTCGAAGAGGCCGGCCTTGACCTGCCCAACGAAGATTGGACTCTGGCCGACGTCGCCGAGGTGGGTCCGAAACTGAACCGCGGCGACGAGTCATTCGCAATCACTTCACCGCTCTTGGCCGCTGACCTCTATCTCACCACCATCTGGCAAAACGGCGGCCAAATCATCAACGAAGACGAATCCAAGTGCCTGCTCGACCAGCCGGAGGCTGTCGAAGCCATTGAGCAGCTCGTGGCCTGGAGAGAGTTCAGCATGAAGCCTGGGGCAGATCAGGCTTTGGGAGAATTCCCCACCGCCGGCGGCAAGATCGCGATGTGGCCAATGGTCCTTGCCGACTGGGACACGTGGCTCAAACGTACCGCCAACGACACCACCAATCAGTGGATGACCTTCTGGCCGTCCACCACTAATCCGCCTGCTGTCGACGTCTATGCAGGCAGCGTACACATGGAAGCGATCTGGTCTCAGTCCGAAAAGATCGACGCCGCCTGGGAGTTCTTCATCTGGCGCGCGATCAACCAGGATTCACTCGACTACCAGATTACCCTCTTCCCCATCAACTATCGCATGGAAGCGACCGTCAAGAGCGCCATCACCAACGAACGTCAGGCGGACTTCCTGACGCTTCACCTGCCCATTACCGGGCTCTCCACCGGCGAATACTGGGGCCCCAGCACGACCGAAATCTTGAACGCATTCCGTTCCGAATACGAACTTGCAATCCTGGGCGAGAAAACCACCCAGGAAGCAATGGACGCAGCGACTAAGGCGATTGACGTTATTCTGGAAGACGTCTAGTTTCCCGACGAGTATAGCCTGGGGGATTGGTGTCCGCGTTCTGCGGTCGCCATTCCCCGGCAACACACTATCGCACTACCTGTTGAGTCTTCGCAATGGCAACAGCAGTCAGCCAGGCTTCGTCCCCATATCGCAGAACGCGCCTGTCGCGCACTGCACTCTTTGAGAATATAGCCGGCTATCTCTTCATCAGTCCCTGGATTGTCGGGTTCCTGGCCTTCGAATTCGGCCCGCTGATCGCGGCAGGCTACCTGGGCCTGACCAGGTACGACATCCTCACACCGCCCAACTTTGTCGGCCTTGCAAACTACGACAAAATGTTCACCCGCGACCCCCTGTTTTGGAAAAGCCTGTGGGTCACTGCTATCTATTCCCTTAGCACGGTCTTCCTCGGCGTAATCTTTGGCGTCGCCTTGGCCGTTCTGCTCAACCAAAAAGTGCGCGGCATGTCACTCTATCGCACCATCTACTACCTCCCTGCAGTTGTATCCGGTGTCGCCGTCGCATATATGTGGATATGGGTCTTTACGCCTGAGGCGGGGATCGTCAACTATGCCCTGAGTCTCATCGGCATTACCGGGCCGAACTGGCTGTTTAGCACTACCTGGACTCTTCCCGCCTTTGTCGCAATGAGCCTCTGGGCCGTCGGCGGCGGTATGGTCCTTTACTTGGCAGGCCTACAAGGCGTGCCGACTCAGCTCTACGAAGCCGCTTCGCTGGACGGCGCTGGCCGCTGGGCCTCCTTCTGGAACGTTACCCTTCCTATGATTTCCCCCGTCATCTTCTTCAACTTCATCATTGGAATCATTGGCTCGTTCCAGGTCTTTACCAACAGCTTTGTGATCACGAATGGAGGACCTGCAAACTCAACCCTCTTCTTTGTGCTCTACCTCTACCGCCACGCCTTCGAAAACTTCAGGATGGGATACGCCGCCGCACTTGGCATGATTTTGTTCATAGTAATCATGACGCTAACCGTCATCTCGTTCCGCCTATCGAACCGTCTCGTATACTATGAGGGACGGATAACATAAGCAACACGAATCTGCACAATACTGGGCACTACGCCGTGAGTACCGGCTGCCCCGCACTCTGAGCTCCTCAAGCCTATCGCACAAGGAAGGAACTGAAATATGCTGACTGGCGAGCAAATTACACACTTTCACGCGTTGGGTTTTGTCAAAATCGAAGGCGCGCTCACCTCCGAAGAGGTCGATGAGTTCTCGTGGCGGTTCGACGAAATCATCGCTCGCGGTGAGACTCAGGGCGATAGCTCTGAGGCCGGTGCGCGCATCTTCCCGGACGGGCACCGCGTCATCCTCCCGCTGATCGAGGCCGATCCATACTTCTACAACCTTCTCGATCATCCCAACCTGGCCGCCATTGCAGAGGACCTGCTGGGAGACGATTGCATCTTTTACGGCAGCTCAGACGGGCAGATCCACGACGGGGACACAAATTGGCATCGCGATGGCGGCTCCCCCGAACCTGCGATCGAAGCCAAGCTGACATTCTATCTGGACGAGGTAGCGCCCGGAAAAGGCTGCCTCAGCTTCATCCCCGGCAGCCACCTGTGGCCCCTCCATTACAACGACCTCGAAAAGCAGATCGACGAACGTGTGCTTGGCTATGAGACGCAGGACTTCCCCGGACGCTACGACCTGCCCGCGGGCAAGGGAGACGTAATCGCCTTCCAGACCCGCATCTGGCACTCCTCGTGGGGAGGGGGCGCCAACCGGCGTCAGATGGCCTGGATGATGCGCACAGCGCCGCGTATGCAATGGGAAATCGACCACATCGCCAACTTTAACAAGTGGTATTCCGAAAAGTGGTCGAAGAAGACCGGTAGGCTAGTATCTGACCGGCTGTTCGAAACTGCTGACCCGCGGCGAATGAAGAAAATACAACTCCTTAAGGACCTGGGAGCGTGAGCTCTATGTCAATAGGTTATTGCTTTGGAATCTTAGGCCAATCCAGTCCTTGAGTGTGTGATATTGCGGCCCCGCTGCTCACAGTCGCATATTGCAGGTAGGGCACAGAGAGCACCTATAGTGTAGTCAGAATACTTGACATTTCTTGATCGCCTACACTACAATAGGCGCCAGCCTTAGGTGCTTCGCATACTTGCTTCCACAAAATTGACCCTTCCTGTCTTCTTAATGCAGTATCTCCTTCTACAACCAGCACAATAGGAGTAACAAGAATGTCCAAGCTGCAAGACTTATCTCGCCGCGATTTCCTGCGCACCGCCGGCCTGGGCACTGCCGGCCTCGCCCTCGCCGCCTGCGCCGCCCCCGTAGCCCCGGCCGGTGGTGACTCCGCTGCCGATTCCGCAGCAGCACCCGCCATGGAGCCCGTCAACGTCACCTTGATCTCCTGGTGGAATCATCCCTTCCGCGACCTCTTGCCCGCCTTCAACGATCTCCACCCCGATATCCAGGTCGAATTCATCGACTCGGGCACGGGGTACGCTGAGAAGGTCATGACCGCCATGGTCTCCGGCTCCGAGCTGACCGACATCGTCGGCAGCCAGGATTACAATCTTCCCCTTTGGGCCGCAACCGGAGGGATGGCCGACCTCACCGACCTCATGGCCCCCCACGCGGACAGAATCGTCCCTTACAAGCTCAACCATGGCGTCCATGACGGCAAGAATTACGGTGTTCCTTGGGATGGGTCGCCTTGCCTTCTCTACTACCGCCGCGACATCACCGAGCAGTATGGCATCGATCCGAGCGCTATCAGCAGCAATGACGACTGGATGGCCGCGGGTGAAGAGTTGTCAGCGGCATCTGACGGCGAGCATCGACTCTGGGGCATTACCAAGGACAATTACTTCCCATGGCTGAGTTGGACGTGGCAGCGGGGCGGAGGCATATATGATCTTCAACTCCAAAATGTAATTGTCGACCAGTCCGATGCCGTAGAATCGCTCGCCTTTCTCAAAACACTGTGGGATTCCAGCGCGGTTTTTCAGGATTTCTCCTGGGACATCGGACTGGCTTCCTATAAGGACGGCTCCTCCGCCGTTTTCCCGGGCGCAATCTGGCTGGCCGGCATCATCGAAGGCAACGCGCCAGAAACGGTTGGGCTCTGGGGCGTGACCCAACTGCCCGCCTGGATGGAGGGCGGCAGTCGCGCCTTCACCTGGGGAGGCTCCCAGCTCTGCATCCTTGAAACCAGCAAGCACAAGCTCGAAGCCTTTACTTTCCTTGAGTATTCCCAACTGTCTCAGGAGGGACAGGAGGTCCTTTGGACGTCCGGAGCCCTCTTCCCTGTACTCCACGAAGCGCTCGACTGGCCCATTATGAACGAGCCGGTCGAGTTTTACGGCGGCCAGGTTGCCCTCACGATGTACGCTGAGGTTAATTCCGCAGTCCAGCCTTTCGTCTGGGGCGAAGGCTGGTCTGAGGCCTGGGATATCCTGGTTCTGGCCCAAGGCCAGGTCCTAGACGGTGAAATCGGGGCGGAAGAGGCCCTTGCCGCAGCCGCGCAGGAGATTCGGGATCTGCAGGGCTTGGGCTAATCGCAAAACCTGTTCGAAGTCGGTCTGGCGCACGCCTACGTGCTAATTCTGCGTGCGTCGACCGGCCTTCTCCCTGACTTCTTTGCCAACTGCTGCGAAGGCTCCTCCGCAGCAGCGTCCCCCGGTCCACTCTCCTGTAAAGGAATGTGACAATGGGAGTGGTCTCCACGCCCTCAACTCTCGGACCTGCATCGATACCTCCAAAATCCCGGTATTTCATCTGGGAAAAGGCGGCGCCATACGTCTTCATCTCCCCTTTCTTTATCCTCTTTGGCGTCTTCGGCGCATTCCCCATCCTTTTCGCCATCTGGATCAGTTTCCAGGACTGGAAAAGCGTGCGATCCAGTGAGTATATCGGCTTGAAGAACTATGCGCGACTGTTCACCGACGAAAACTTCCATATTGCTCTCTCGAATACGGTTATCCTCGGTATTCTTGTCGTTCCTCTCATGGTCATTCTTAGCCTGAGCTTTGCAAACGTGCTCAATCGGCCCATTCGCGGTCGCGTGATCTATCGCACAGCCTACTTCCTGCCAGTCGTCACCTCGCTAGTCGTAGTAGGCATACTCTTCGACTTCCTACTCGGCTCAACCTACAGCCCCCTGGGTTCGGTCATGCAGATCTTCGATATCGAATATAAGGGATTCTTGAACAAGCCGGAATTCATTAAACCCGCTATCCTGATCATGATCCTCTGGCGCTGGGTTGGCTACAACATGATGATTATGCTGGCCGGCCTCCAAAGCATCCCCTATGAACTCTATGAAGCCGCCCGCATAGACGGTGCAAACGGACTACAGTCCTTCCTGAATATCACCGTGCCGCTGATGCGTCGTGTCATCGCCTTCGCCGCCATCCTGTCGACCATCGGCATGTTCAACATTTTTGAAGAAGCATACATGCTTGTCGGTACCAGCGGCGGCGCCGATCGCGCCGGGCTACTCATGGGTCTGATAATCTACAGGCAGGCCTTTCAAAGCTTCAATTTCGGCTATGCTTCCGCGCTCGCCTACGCCAACGCTGTTATCATCATTGCCCTTTCGTTCTTGCAGATCGTCGCCAGCGAACGCGCCGCATCCGAGTAAACCGTTGTCAGGGAAAAACTGTTGCACATGAGCCAGCGCGTCGAAGCCTCCGCAGCAAGCCCCCATACAGGCCCGATCTCCCCAATGAAGGCAATCTCATTGGGCAGGATCTTTACACACCTTCTCCTGCTGATCGCCTTACTGGTCTTTATCTTTCCCTTCTATTGGATGCTCTCCTCCTCCTTGAAGCCGTTGGAAGATATCTACATCGTCCCTGTTCAGTTCTGGCCCACCCGCCCTTCCTTTAACAACTACCTGGAAATCGCCGGCCTCATCCCCTCCGACGAGATCGATTTTCGCGGCGGCGTCTCTCTTGTCCGAACGTTCCTGAACAGCACGATCATCGCCGTCATTAACACCGCCGGCAATGTCTTCCTCGCCTCCCTTGCCGGCTATGCCTTCGCTAAGCTGCGCTTCAAAGGGCGCAACCCTCTCTTTCTCTCCATGCTGGCAACCATGATGATCCCCAACAGTGTCGGGCTCGTCCCTAACTACCTCATCATGGCCTGGCTCAAATGGATCAACACCTGGTACCCTCTCATCATTCCCGGCCTGGCCACGCCCTTCGCCGTCTTCTGGATGCGCCAGTACATGACCACAGTGCCCGATGAAATGATCGAGGCGGCACGCATCGACGGTTGTGGCCCGTTCGCCACCTTCTGGCGCGTTGTAGCCCCCGTCGTCCTGCCCGGCATGGCCGCACTCGCCATCTTTTCCTTTATGGGACACTGGAATGCTTTCATGGGTCCGCTGATCTACCTTAACAAACCGGAGCTGTATACCTTGCCCCTCTTCCTCGCCGTCCTGGATTCGGGGGTCTCCGGCAGGCCGACGCCGATCCATCTCATTTTTACGGCCTCATTTGTGTCAATCATGCCCATTCTGCTTGTCTTCCTGTTCGCCCAACGCTACTTCATCGCCGGCCTGACCGCCGGCAGCCTCAAATAGACCGCATTCTGAACAATGCAATCCGGGATCTGACCTATGAAACTGACTATGGGGAAATACGACCTCGAAATAGGCGGACGCTACCTCGGCGAGCTGCGCGACTCAACTGCCGACAAGCACGACATGCCAACCCTGCGCAGCCGTCTGCACGACGAAGGCTACCTGCTCATCCGCGGCCTCCACGACCGCAACAAGGTGAAAGCAGCCCGCCGCGTTATCCTCGAGAACCTGCAACAGGCTGAGCAGCTAGCGCCCGGCGCGCCCCTCATGGACGGCGTCATAGCCGACGGCAAGCGCGGCAAGTTCTACGGTGGCAGCAAGGCGATCACCCATACGCCCGAATTCCTCGCCGTCGTCGAAGCCCCCGAGCTGATGCAGTTCTTCGCCGAATACCTCGACGGACCCAGCCTCACCTACGACTTCAAGTGGCTGCGCGTCGTCCCCAACGGCGCCTTCACCGGCGCCCACTACGACATCGTCTACATGGGCCGCGGCACCACCAACGTCTTCACCGTCTGGACCCCCCTCGGCGACCTACCCTACGACATGGGCCCCCTCGCCATCCTCGCCGGCTCCCACAACTTCGACCGCATAAGAGAGACCTACGGCGAAATGGACGTCGACCGCGACAAGGTCACCGGCTGGTTCTCCAACGACCCCGTCGAGCTTGTCGACACCTACGGCGGCAAGTGGCGCAGCGCCGAATTCGAAATGGGCGACGCCCTCATCTTCGGCATGTACACCATGCACGGCTCCTTATCAAACACGACCGGCCGCTTCCGTCTCAGCTGCGACACCCGCTACCAGCGCGCCGACGAACCCGTCGACGAACGCTGGATCGGCGAAAACCCCATTGCCCACTATGCCTGGATGAAAGGCGACACAGTCCCAATGGAACAAGCGCGCCAGCGCTGGGGCGTCTGAACGCAAAAACCGCCCTGGCCGCTGCCCACCGACAGTCAGCCAAGGCGGCCTGCAAACTCTCCCTGGCCCCCGTTGGGTTCTACTGACTACTAAAGTCTGCCCCCTGGGCCCGAGTTCTGAAAATGCAGCAATACCATGTCTCAGATAATCTTAGGCGATAGCAGGGACGACGGAAAAGCCCTCTGCTTGGCTAGCGTTACGAAGTCGGCGGTCAAACACGACGAACTCCATGTAGGTTGACCGTCCTTTGCACCACTCAATCGCCGCGGCCAGTTGAAATGCATCGGCCGTCCGCAGAGGTTGCAGCGCCAACACTTTCTCTGCCTCAATTCGAACATCCTCACTCGGCTGAACTTCAATCCAAACGCTTGTCAGAGCATTCAAGACCTTGCGAGCCAATTGCTGTTCAGCCGGAGATAGACTTCCCTCCCTCCTTCGTCTCTCTAAGGCCGAAACGCTCTCAGACCGAGTACCCCACCATACTACCATTTCCGGATCGTCTTCGAGAATCCTCCGTACGAAAGGAGACGTGGATTCCTCCAAGCAGAGTGGCACCACTGCCGACGTGTCCCAGAATTTCAATGATCTTCTTCCCGGTCCAGCGATACAGCGCTCCGCACCAGTCCCTCAGGGTCGGCTGGCCTTGGCATGTCCCAAAAACCTTCCGGCAACTTTCCCGTTCCCCGTCTTATCAAACCTCTTTGTTCAAGGTCTACCATGTGCTCTTCCATAGAATCGGCTTGAACGACAGAGGAATCGGTATCATCGACGGGTACCAGGCGCGCGATTGGCCGCCCCCGATCAGTGATGAGTACCTCCTCGCCGGCCTTCACATCCCGCAAATACGCGCTCAGCGATCGCTTCAGTTCAGTAATGCTCGTTCTCAGCATTCGTCGCTCCTTCCGCATCAGCCACCGGGGACAGACCAGGCATTTCGCTCGCTCTGTCCAAGCGCTGCCCTCCCCTGCAATCCACCATTCTCTGCCGTCCGCCGTTCACCACTGAATACCGCCGTTCGCGGTAGCCCACTGTCCACCGCAGTCAAGTCCGGTACTCCGCATTAATCGACACGTAGTCGTAGCTCAGGTCGCACGTCCACACAGTCGCCTTACCTTCGCCGAGCCCTAGCGACACCCGCGTGCTAATCTCACTCTCCGCAAAGATCGCCGAAGCGTCCGCCTCTTCATATCCCGTAGGCGTTCCAGCGTCCACCAGTTGGAGCTCCGCATTGCCCGCCTCCGGCTGGCCGGCCGCAATGAACAGGTGCGCCTTCGTCGGGTCAACAGTTGCGCCCGAATACCCCACCGCGCACAGGATGCGCCCCCAGTTTGCGTCATGCCCGAAGAACGCCGTCTTCACCAGCGGACTCTTCGCAATTGAGTTGGCAACAGTATGTGCCTCCTCATCGCTGACCGCGCCCTCGACCTGAATCGTCACGAACTTCGTAACGCCCTCGCCGTTGCGAACGATCAGCTTCGCCAGCTCCATCGAAGCTGCCGTCAGCGTCTCCACAAACGCGTCGTAGTCCGCGCCTTTCTCAGTGATCTCCGCGTTCCCTGCGGCGCCGTTTGCCAGCACCAGCACAGTGTCATTCGTGCTGGTATCGCCGTCAATGCTGATGCGATTGAAACTGTGGCTCACTGCCGCGGCCAGTGCCTCCTGCAGCAGAGGCTGGGCTATCGCCGCATCCGTCGCCAGCGTTGCCAGCATCGTGGCCATGTTCGGGTGAATCATCCCCGCGCCCTTGCCGATGCCGGTAACCGTGACTGTCTGCCCCCCGACCTCTGCCTGGCCTGACGCCCACTTGGGAAAGACGTCAGTCGTCATAATCGCCTCCGCCGCTTCCTCCCATCCATCAGGACGCAGCTTGGCAGCCACCTCCGGAATGCCGGCCTCAATTACGCCAATAGGCAGCTGCACACCGATCACACCTGTGCTCATCACGAACGCCGTGTTGTCCGTGCTTCCAAGGCTCTTTTCCGCCGCCTCGGCCATGCGCCGCGCGTTGGCGTTCCCTTCTGCGCTCGTACACGCATTGGCGTTTCCGCTATTGATGACGACGCCGTGCGTCCCATCTGGATTCATCCGCAGCAGGTCCCGGTCATACAACACCGGGGCTGCCGGAAATGCATTCTGCGTGAACACAGCCGCGGAGCGACAGGCCGTTGGACTGGCGATCAGCGCCAAGTCCAAAGCCCCCGTCGGTTTGACTCCGCAATGGATCCCCGCCGCATCAAAACCCTTCACAGGAATCGCCGCCGCCGAAGGACCGGCAAATGCATGTTCTTTCTCAGACATGGTATTCTCCATAGTATCTGTTAGCATCAAGCGCCGACTGCCCAGCAAGCTCCTTGCTCCCACCCCTGCCCGATGCCTAAATTATCTGCTATACCAACCACCAACCGCTGACCACTGGCTTCTAACCACTGACCACTGCCGTTCAGTCCCTTTTTATCCAGTCACCTTCCGCCGCAGCTCCGTCCGGCAAAGGCGGCATCGAATCGGCCGGATGCTCCTCTCTTAACAGGGCCTCCACCTTCAAGGGCAGTCCAAACAGCCGGATAAAGCCCTCCGCGTCGGCCTGGTTATAAACATCATCCTCGTCAAAAGTGACGTAGTCCTCCCGGTAAAGACTGTGCGGTGACCTGCGACCGACCAGCATCGCGTTGCCCTTGTACAGCTTCAAGCGCACCGTCCCGCTGATCGACTTCTCCGTTTCCTGCACAAACGCGTCCAGCGCACTGCGCAGAGGCGTGAACCACTGGCCGTTGTAGACCAGGTCGGCATAGCGCAGACCCACCTGCTGCTTCCAGTGCAGCGTATCCTTGTCCAGGCACAGCTGTTCCAGCGCGGCATGGGCCTTGTATAGAATCGTGCCCCCCGGCGTCTCGTAAACGCCGCGGCTCTTCATCCCAACCAGCCTGTTCTCCACCAGGTCTACGCGCCCAATGCCATGCTCGCGGCCGATCTCGTTTAGCTGTTGCACAAGCTCGACAGGCCCCATCGCAACTCCGTTCACCCTTTCCGGAAACCCTCGGCGGAAATAAACCTCGACATACCCGGGCTCATCCGGCGCCTCCTCCGGAGACTTCGTCCACTCGAACATATCCGCCGGAGGCTCGGTCCAGGGATCTTCCAGGGGCCCGCCTTCATTACTCAAATGCCACAAATTGCGGTCCTGGCTGTAAATGCGTTCGGCCGACGCCTTTACCGGGACGTTGTACTCCTCAGCATAATCCAGCGCATCCGAGCGGCCGCGGATATCCCACTCCCGCCACGGCGCGATAATCTTCAACTTCGGATTCAGCGCCATCACAGTCAATTCGAAGCGCACCTGGTCATTGCCCTTGCCGGTTGCCCCGTGAGACACTGCGTCTGCCCCCTCCAACTGCGCGATCTCCACCAGCCGTTTCGCGATCAGCGGACGCGCAAACGACGTGCCAAGCAGATAGTCCCGCTCGTAGATGGCCCCCGCCTGCATCGTCGGAAACACATAATCGGTCAGGAACTCGGCCCGTAAATCCTCAACGTAGCATCGCGCGGCCCCGGAAGCAATGGCCTTCTCTTCCAGACCATCCAACTCCTCCTCCTGACCCAGGTTGGCGCAGAAGCAAACGACCTCGCAGCCGTAGTTGTTCCTAAGCCACGGTACGATCACGCTAGTATCCAAGCCGCCGGAGTAAGCGAGCACCGCCTTCTTCACAGTACCTTTAACAGCCATACGCGCTCCTTCATGTTGTGGGTGGCTCCTTTCAGTCCTTCCCTTTGACACTTTGACCCTGCCAGTCTGGGCATCCAACCCCTGACCACCGAACTCGGCTAATCTGCTCCACAAACAAAAAATGCCACTTCGGACCTACCGAAGCGGCACACGGGAAACGAGCGAAGAGTACTGCGCAGCCCAGCAGCTAACCCTCAGGACTGCTGCTGCCGGACTATGCGCCCGCTTCCCGCGGGCCTCCTCCTCGCAAAACCGAAACTGGTTATGTTCATTGTCAATTCAAATCGTCATGGTTGAGGAAACTGACGTATAGGCAAGGCTAACGTAACTGTCCTGCAAAGTCAAGAATTGGACGCTGCCGGTTCAACTGATGCAAGAGGCTCCAACTCTGCCGAAACAAAGCGAGAAGGTCTTTCAACTTCGACTATGAGGTCTTCTACACCTCGCAGAACCACCTGCTTTCTCTGCTGCGGCTCTGCGGCCAGTCGCATCGAAGAAAACCGCTCCAGCAGCCCTTCGAAAGCGATACGTCCTTCCAGCTTGGCCAGCGACGCGCCCAGGCAGTAGTGGATGCCGCGCCCAAAGGAGATGTGGCTCTTCTCTTCCCGCCCTATGTCCAGCCTGTCGGGATCGGAGAACGCCGCCGGGTCGCGATTTGCCGCGCCGACGACGCTAACCACCTGCTGCCCAGTGTGTATAATCTTGCCCCTGAGTTCCACGTCTTCCAGTGCCGTGCGGCCGTCAAGCTGCACGGGGCTGTCGTATCGCAGCAACTCGTCGATGGCCGTTTCAATCAGTTCCGGCTCTCTCTTAAGCCGCTGCAGCTCCCCGGGATTTCGCAGTAGCGCCAGCATTCCGTTGCCTATCAGATTGCGAGTCGTCTCGTTTCCCGCAACCAGCAACAACAATAGCGTCGCCAGGAGTTCCCCGTGCGAAAGCCTGTCGCCTTCCTCTTCGGCCGCCAAGAGTGCGCTCACAAGATCGTCTTGGGGATCCTGTCGCCGTAGTGCAATGATCCCCTCAAAGTACTCGTAGAGCTCCTGTTCGGACCGTCGAAATCTCACCCTCTGCTCTCTTGTGAGGATCGGCTCCAGGGAGAGGACGATGTCATTGGACCAATCTTTGAATCGGTCCAGGTCCTCTGCCGGGACGCCCAGCATCTCTGCGATAACGATAATCGGCAGAGGAAACGCGAAACTGTCGATTAGGTCGAACCTGTCTTCCCCATTGACGTCGTCCAGAAGTCCCTCGACGATCTTTTCAATGCGCGGCCCAAGCGCCGCCACCGAACGGGGCGTAAACGCCTTCGAGACCAGTGAACGCAGGCGCGTATGGTCCGGCGGATCCAAGTCCAGCATACTGCGGTCCTTCGTATACTCTCGATCTCCTGCCCCGGCCTCCTGGTTGGAAAACCGATGATGGTCTTGCAGCACCGCCTGTACGTCTTCGTACCTGGTCAGAACCCATGCGTTGACCAACCTCATCCGGTGGACAGGGTCCCGCTCCCTCAACCTCTGATACGTAGGATAGGGATTCGCCAAAACATCCTTGGAAGTCAGGTCGAAGACAACGCCCGATTCAAACCATTCCCTGGTCAACAAGACACGCTTGGCTACTGGTCTTAACATTTCAAAAACTGTTCTTGGGATAGAATCCATCACTGAGTCCTCTAAATTACTACGATTGAACGCTCTTCCCGCCGGCCTCGACTTCCGGACGCGCCGCCGGCACACCGACCTTACGCCGCCGGGCTCAACAATTATAGCACTGTGTCCACTCGATGCTTGAAGACAACCTGCTGGAGGTACATTCCTGTATGGGGTGACCTAGGGGACGGGAGTGAGCAGGCCTTGTACTTGCCATGTGTCCTCCACCCAACGGACTTCATCGTAAGGCCGGCAAGGCGCCCCATGGAACGGCACAACCGCCCCCGCTAGCGAGGAGCCAGTCAAGTAATCCCGGCCCTTGGCTCCGCTTACTTGAACGCCCCCATCGTCATACCCGATGCGATCTGCCGTTGGAAAATGAAGAACAAAATCAGCACAGGAATTGTGGCCAGAGCCATCGCCGCGTACTGCAACGCCAGCACCGTTTCCACCGTCATCGGCGCCGGCTTATACAGCGCGATCGCCAGTGGCAGGGTCCGTACGTCCGCCTTATTCATCAGAATCAGTGAGAAGAATAACTCGCTCCAGATCCAGTTGATATTGATAATCGCCATACCCGCAATCGGACCCCGGCTTATGGGCATGACAATCCGCAGAAAGACCCCCAGCCGGCCGCAACCGTCAATACGAGCTGCCTCTTCCAGCTCCAACGGCAAGTGCATGAAATAGGCCCGCATCAGGATGATCGTGAAAGGCGCGCCCAGCGCGGCATATACAAGCGTCAGGCCAAACAGGCTGTTGCGCAGCCCCAGACTGCCTACGAAAAAGTACAATGGAATAGCTAGTGCATGTGCCGGCACAGCCAGGCTGAGCAACAGCGCCTGATGCAGAGTCCCGTTTCCAGGAAAGTGTCCCCGTGCCATTGCGTAACCGCACAGACACGAAATCGCCAGCATGAGCACAAGCGTCGCCGCCAGCACGATTACACTGTTGAAGAAATACATCCCGAAGAACATCCCCGTACGGTCCCCGGTCCAAACGTCAATAAAGGGCGCCATCGAGAAGCCCGTCGGCAGACTGAATGGCGTATTCAGTATCTGCGTATCCGTCTTGAGCGTGTTCATCAGCAGAAAGAAGATCGGATATACCTGGACCAGCGCTCCCACAATCAGCAGCCCATAGATAATGGGGCGCAGGCTGCTGCCGGCCCACCAGCCGAGCGTCCTGTCTCCCCCAACGTTCCTTCCCTCCGATCGAGAACCTATCCTGTTTGCTGCCATCGGTTCCGTTCCTTTCTAACTGACTCGCAATACCTGGGCTTTCATCGTGCCAGCCCGTGATATATGACTCTGGCAGTCCTAGTACTCAACGCTTTCAATTCGCACGCCCCGCACATAGGCATAAGCGATTGCGAAAACGACCACAAACATGACCACCGCAATCGCCGAACCGTAGCCGAAGTAGCCGGAGCGGAAGGCCGTCTCGAACAGGTAGTAGCCTAGCACCTGCGTGCTGAAGGCTGGACCGCCCTTCGTCATCACCAGCACGATGTCGAAAACCTTCATGGCGCCGATAATCGAGAGCATTGTTATCGACGCCAGCACAGGCTTGATCAGCGGCACGATCAGGCCCCAGATCCGCTGCCATTCGTTCACGCCATCCATCGTTGCGGCATCATGCATATCCTGCGGAATGCCCTCAATCGCCGCCAGCAAAACGATCATGGGAAAACCCACCGACTGCCATATCGGTACCAGCATGACGCTTATCAACGCTACGTTTCGGTCTCCCAGCCAGTTCTGGACCAGGGCGTCGAGCCCAATGCCCCGCAGCACTGTGTTAAACAGACCGTGGTTGAATTCAAACATGTTCGCCCACAGCGTCGCCACCACCACGCCCGACATCATCACCGGAATGAAAAATGCGATGCGATAGACCTGCCATCCTCTCAGGCGCCGGCTGATTGCCACACCGAGAAACAGGCCGATTGACACCGTGAAAAAGGGCACAACGATTGCGAAGATAAAGCTGTTGCCAAGCGCACGCCAGAAAATCTCGTCGCCGAACAGCTTGGTGAAATTTCTCAACCCAATGAATGTCTGCGGTCCCAGCCCGCCCCACTTGAATAGCGACAGCCGCAGCGTGTCGAACAGCGGATAGGCCATCAGCGTCAACAGCATCAGTGAAGCCGGCGCGATGAACAGATACCACGGCAGAACCTTCCTGAAGTTGCGCATGAACCTGTTGCCGCCTCCTGCCCTTGCCATTTGACTTGAATTCAACCTAGCCAACCCTGCACCTCCATACCAAAACAGGGAGGCCCTTTCGAACCTCCCTGCACAAGTTAGCCATTCATCTCGAAACAGCTTTCCCGTTTCGGTCGCCGTCTAGCTCTGGTCGGCCTGAATCTCCTCGGTCTTTTCCTGCATCCAGGCCGCAGCCTCTTCAGGAGTCAGCCCGCCCGCCATCATCTGGTCCACCGACTTGATCGTCGCCTGCTGGTATGGCTGGCTGCTCGATGCCTCGAACAACGCCGGTGTCCCGTACTTATTGTTGTCTTCCAGGAAAGCCAGCTGCATCTCGCTTAAAATCTCAGCATAGACTTCAGCAGGGATGTCCGCTCGGCCATGGGGGAGCCCGGACGTCTGCGCATACAACGAAGCCTGCGGCAGACGGTAGGCCCAGGCCACGAACTCCAGCGACGCTTCAATGTTACTGCCCGACTTCGGTACGATCAATCCGTCGGGAACCCAAGCCCCAACCTTTCCGGTCCGCTCCGGTCTGATTTCAGGATAGTAGAAATATCCAAAATCAAATTCGACGTCACGCTCGAGCCCTGCTCCTCCGCCGTCCCACGAGCCGGTCTGCCACATTGCAGTCTTGCCCGTCGTGAACAACGACCTGCCATTCTGATAGTCCGTCAGTCCCGTAACGCCGTCCACGAAGACGCCGTTGTCGACCATCGCCTGAATGTACTCGTAGATCCGCACCGAGTCCGGGTCCGTCCAACTGTATTCGTTGCAATCCGCCGGCCGGTCCCCCCGCCACATTATCGGCATGCAGTTGTACTGGTCCCGGCTCCACGATCGCAGCTGCATGCCGTCATTGAAGTGGCTCTGAATTCCCATGTTGTAGTCGACCGCCAATGGCTGGTATCCGGCCGCCCGGAACTCTGCCGACATCTCATACAGTTCGTCCCAGGTTTCCGGCGGAGACGCGCCAATCTCGTCGAAGATCTCCTTGTTGTAATAGGTGTAGGGAGTCCACACCACAGCAATTGTCGCCGAATAAAAGTGGCCGTCAGGCTGACGTTGAAAATCGACGATCCCTTCCGGATACGCGTCATACCAGCCCTCCTGCTCATACAGGTCATCAAACGGTACCAGGATCTGGCTGGTCACCATGTCGTTGAACCGATTGGCCGGCACGCACTGAAACCACGAGACGTCGGGCGTGTCATCGCTCGAAAAAAGCAGGAACGCCTGCTGATACTGCTCGTCAGCCAGCACATCGATCGACACCGAAATGTTGGTGTTCTCCTCCATGTACAGGTCCGCCAGCGCCTGCAAGCCTTCAGTTACGATGCCGGCAATCGCGCCGACACGCAGCTCCAGCATCTCTTCTGACGGCGCCATCTCGCCGTCACCTTCTGCCGCTGGCGCCGCAGGGGCAGCACACGCTGCAAGCAACCCGCCGGCAGTGACAAGACTGG
The DNA here is from genome assembly GCA_965208965.1 of Caldilineaceae bacterium. Lineage (GTDB taxonomy): Bacteria > Chloroflexota > Anaerolineae > Caldilineales > Caldilineaceae > Bin5. The sequence goes on along the minus strand of OZ242384.1, from coordinate 4,225,471 downwards.
CCTTTTGCAGGAAGTCTCTACGCGTTGTTTTCGTCATCACGAATTCTCCTCTTAGTGTGGATTGCGTTATCAACAAAGAATTTACATGAGATCTGCTAACTGTTGACGAACAGAGTGTCGAACACGATCGGACTGCGACCATGGCCGTCCTGGGGACCTGCAATCGAGAGGGAGTGTACCATGCACGATGTAGGCGAGGCAAACGGTTCGAATTTTCCTGAAAAACTACCCGCCTCGACGCTCAGACTGAGTTGGTCTTCTAAAGTGGAATTTTAACTAGGGATCTATGCGACGTTGCCCTTCCAAGTTTGGAGAATCTGTCCCTCCCTCCTTTGCACAGGAACCATAGCTCGGGATCGTTCGCTCCGGAGCGCAGGTACTCCCCAATCGGATTCACGCGCTTTAATTTACTCTGCTTCTGGTGTATTATTCCAGTTGTATGCAATCCCAAAACAGGGCCAACCTTACGACGAAGGCACTGGCCGCCTGGACCACCGAAAGGACTTGAGTTCCAATGCCCGATCAACAGCTTGGCGACAATACACCCTACGTTTTTGCACACAGTCTCGGGCAGCAGCTCGATTTGAGCGCACAGGAATACCCCTGCGAAAACGCCGACGGCCTGCCCGTCGTCGACCTCACGCCGGAGCAGAAGTACTGCTTTGACAAGAATGGCTGGCTCCTCATCCCCGGCGTCTTGAGCGAAGAGGAAGCCAGGGAGATGCGTGACTTTGGTCTGCAGCTTCAGCACGACCCCGAATCGATCCCCGAACAAGAGCGCTCGCCCCTGGGCGGCCCGCTGACAAAACTCTCCGACCACCCCGTAGTCGTCGGCTTTATGAACGAATTCGTCGCCTTCCCGCCTCTCTCGCGCCGGAACTGTTACGGTTTCCGCATGGAGTCCTGTAGCCTTTTCTACCGCGAAGCCGGCGAAGGCAATTTTGGACCGCACAACGGCAGCGGTTTCTTCCGCTTTCCCGGCGACACACACTTCTATCACAGCGTTCCCGGCAAGTCGCACGCCGGCCTGACTCGCGTCGTCTGGGAGCTGAATCCCGTCCGCGAAGGTGACGGCACCCTCCTGGTGACCGGAAGCCACAAAACTGCCTATCCCGCCCCCGACTCGATCCATGATCAGCACTCACCGATCTGGGACGATTACACCTGTCCTCCCGGCTCCGTTCTCTTCTTCACCGAATCACTCACCCATAGCGCTCGCCCCTGGACCAACCGCGAGACTCCGCGAGTGGCGATTTTCAGCTGCTACAATACCGTCGACAGCAAGTGGCACGACTGGGATCCCAATCCCGACCTCGTGGCCTCGATGCCGCCCCTGCGACGGACCCTATTCCGCCCCGTGCGCGCCGCCAACAATCTGGTGGACGGCTCGCATTACAGCGTCTAGGCATGGCGCGAAGAAAACTGTCGACTGAAATAAGGGCGATACCCGGAGCCACTTAGTTCTTTGGAGTTCTAGTGCTGGCCCGCCGCAACATGACTGGAGTCCACTGATCTTTGCGGCCGGTCCGCAACAAACGAATTTACAGCAGGAGTCCAATCCATGGCAACCCTTCTTTCCGCCGGCAAGGCCGCTGCCTTCAAAATGGGCAAAGGCGATTCCCGCAACCTGGTCGGGCCGTCTACAGGGGCGCAGGACATTACCCTCAACTATTCCGTTTTCCAGGCTGATGAGGAGTTCCCTCAGCACTTTCACGAAGAGTCTGCGGACATCTTCATCGTTCTTGAGGGCGGAGTCTCAGTGCGGCAGGGGGATGCCTACACACCGATCACGGCAGGCCAGTTCGCCTACGTGCCTTCTCCCGAAGTACACGGCACCGTCAACACCAGCGGCGCTGAGGCGACCTTGATCAGCTTCCAGGCTCCCCCCGACCAGGCCCTGTACAGGGGAGAACGCGACCCCTCCAAAACGGGCACCACGCCGCGCCCGCCCGACAACCATCAGACTACCGTGCGCATCGACAATCTTGCCTCAGGAGACAGTTCGAAAGAAGAAAAGACGGCATCATGGGCCCCGGCCTCTCCCAACACCGGAACACCGGAGATGAGGCTGGACTATTTTGAATTAGGGCAAGGAGGAACTCTGGAAGAGCCGGCTGCGAGGGACAAGGAAGCCGTCTGGTTTGTGTGGAGCGGCGAGGTGTCCATCATAGCGGGCGGCGAAACGTTGCGCGCTTCACGTCACGAAGGCGCCTTCGTTCCTTCAGGCGAGGCCCAGACCGTCCGAAATGACAGTACAGTAACAGCCCGTCTCATCCGCTGCCAGGCCATCTGAATCGCCCTGTATTTCTTTACCAGCCTGCCGGAACTGTTAAGGGCGCCAGGGAGCAAAAATGACTCCTTGGTGCCCTTGTTGGTATAACGAAATCCGGCAATGCTCGGCGAAGCTATCAGATGTCGACCGCAGTCGAGACTGAAGCCTCTCTCACCTCCTCGGCGCTTACCTCCCGACCCAGCTGATTGGACAGGTAGATTCCTTCCGAGATCAGCATACAATTCAGCGCAATCTCGGCGGTAGGAAGCAGGTCTACCCTGCCCTCTACTGCGGCGATCCAGTGCTCCTGCTCACTGTCGTACACGTCTCCCTGCCCATGTACGTTGTGCAGCCGGAAGTCGAACATCTGCAGATTGGCCGTGGAGTCCAGGTCCAGGTCACCGGCGCTGTGGAAGTAGCCGAACGGGTCAAGACGTACTCCCCCTTCGCTCCCGACAACGTAGGAACCCTCGAAGGCGTCCAAGTGAATTGCCCAGGCCTCGATTATGTCAAGGGTGATGTTGTCGGCCAACCGCACAAACCCAAGGCCCAGCTCCTCCACATTGTAACCGCTGCTCTCCCTTCGCGCTGCGTCCATCGCGATCTCCTGGTAGGTCTTTCCAGAGATTCGCAGTACGTCCGGGTTGCCGAGCAGGTAGAGAATCGTCGAAATGTGATAGACGCCCATGTCATAAAGCGCGCCGCCGCTGGCCGTCTCCTTGTTAACAAAGAAGGGCGAGCCGTAACCGTCCACGAAAGGCCGGCCGCGTCGGCGATATCCCGTCGACCGCGCATGATACAGCTTGCCTAGACCGCCGCCGTCGATCAGAGCCTTTGCCGCCTTTGTCTCATTCGTAAAGTAAACACGGTTCTGGATGCTGAGCATCTTGCCGCAATCCCTGGATGCCTCCAGCATCTTCTCGGCATCGACGTAGGCGCCGGCCATTGGTTTTTCGCAAAACACATGCTTCCCCGCTTCCAGCGCTGCCACCGTCGCCGGCATGTGGTAGTTGTTATGCAAGCAAACGTCGACCGCTCTGATGTCGTCTCGGGCCAGCAACTGCCGGAAGTTGGTGTAAACGCTGGCAATGCCGTTTTCTTCCGCCACCCTCTGTGCCTCGGCCTCGTTGATGTCGGCAATGGCCGCTATCTCAACGTGCGGCATTTCCATATACTTGCGAACGTGGCCCTTGCCGATCTGGCCTACGCCAATGATCCCAATGCGAGTCTTGTCTTGTGTCATGTTCGAAAACTCTCTGACGATATGAATGAATGCAGTCTGGTTGCAATGAAGCTGTGTACTACGGCTAAGGTGCGAAGAGAACGCTCCCTGTGAGCATCCTCACTCTGTCAATGCACGGCGAATCAGCGCCATTGTCTTCAGTGCCGCGCCTTCTTCGTCGCCGTCTATAGGTGTTGACTCGATCCCCCAGACCCCGTTATAGCCTTGCTCCAGCAGAATGGCGCATGCCCTGTTCAAATCGACCGAAGGGTCGTTGCCCTGGCCGTCAAATGAGAACGTCTTGAAATGTGTTAGTCGGGCAAAAGGGGCGCACAACTGCCAGGCCCGCTCCTGCGTGCCTTCGGCCCAATTGTTCGTATCGAACAAGAGTCCGAGCCCTGCTACCGCCTCAAGCAGCCTTACGGTATTCTCCGCGTACTTCGTAGGGCCCCAGTGGTTTTCCACCAGGATCTCTACGCCCGCCGATTTCGCAACCGGAATCAGTTCGTTGTAGCCCTCAACGACTACTTCGAAAACCTCGTCCGTCAGGGCTTCAGGTCCACCGGAGTCAATGCGCATCTGCGGCGCATCAAGCTCAGCAGCAACCTCCAACCAGCGCAACGCCGACTCCCGGCACAATGCACGTTTGGCGGTGTGCTCTTCGTACATGTGCCCGCCATCCACTGCAATGCACCCATAAGGCAGCCCCGCATCCTCCGCCATTCTCTTGGCATCTGCCAGCCAGCACTTGTCTTCCAGTGCAGGCTCGATGTGCTTCATCCAGGGATCCAGTTGTGCAAACCCATGCCGCCTGTTGAACTCCACGTAACCGCGATAGTCCATCGCGCTGCTTTCGAACGAACGGCGAAAGCTATATGAACAAATGCTGAATCGATGTGTCATTGAGTCCTACCTCCATCCTGCACTGGAACTGATCGATGTTAGGGACATCTATACTTTGGCAGAGCAGCAGTCGGGCAAGGAAATTCTCCGTGCGCTCGGCTCCCCGGCTGAAGCTCGCTTCAGTCTACAGCGCCGACCTGTAACCACGCGACAGGCGCTGTTCGATCTGCGCTTGAAAGGCAGAAAAAATAATCGTAATGATCCAATAGAAGACCGCCGCGATCAGAAGTGCCTCCAGGCTGCGAAAGTTCGCCCGGCCCTGCTTCTGCGCCCTCCAAAGCAGCTCCCATACAAAGCCCGTTACCGAAATCAGCGACGTATCCTTCAGCATGGCGATAAACTGATTTCCTATCGGCGGGATGACCAGCCGCAAGGCCTGCGGCAATACGATAAACCGCATGATCTGATAGTGGTTCATGCCCATGGACTTGGCGGCGTCCCGCTGGCCCGCGTCCACCGACTGGATACCCGCCCGCATGATCTCAGTCATATAGGCGCCGTAATTCAGCCCCAGCGCCAGCACTCCGGCCGACAATCCCGAAAGCCGTATGCCCAGCTGTGGCAGGGCGAGAAAGAAGAATACGACCTGTAGCAGCAGGGGTGTTCCCCGGATCAGGGAGATGTAGAAGGTCGCCAGCGCGTATGCTGGCGCCGACTTCGACAGGCGCCCCAGCGCGCCCAGAAGCGAGAGAACTGTCGCCAAAATAATCGACAGAACCGACAGCAGAATGGTCAGCCAGACACCGTTGAAGATGAAAAACCAGTGGCTGCGAATGAAACTCCAGTCCAGGGAAATAGTCGTAAACTGAAGGCCGGCGACTGTGAAACGAGATCCGCTGAACGCGTACACGAGCGCAACCAGGAGCACGGCATACGAGACGCGCACGCCCATTTGAAAGCGGCGCGCGTCACGCTGCTGCGACGCAAGTATCTGTTCAGCTTGACGAGCGAAATGGTCGTCCGGCGGCGCTGTCGTCATCCCGGCTCCATTTTTAAGGACGTCCCGTGCGATTTCAGGTGGCGAAGGCCGGTTCGCGCATGGACCACGATCTCCGGAACTCTGTTCATGTCTACTGCGTGGGATCGCTCGTCAAGTCCTCGCCAAACCACTCCTCCGACAGGTTGCTCAAAGTGCCGTCAGCATGCATTGCAGCGATTATCTCACCGACTTTGTCTACCAGTCTGGCGACATCCTTGGAAGCATTCTTGTCAAATGCCACGGCAAGATTCTCCGAGAAGACCGGTTTGCCCACCCTGTGGATGGCGACGCCTTCCGCTATGGCCGCCTCTACCACTGTGTCGGAGGTGAGAAAAGCCTGAAATTCCTGGCGGCCGGCTCGAATCTGCTGCGCGCAATCGTTGTCCACGGTCAAGGGGATGATCGAGACATCGGACGGCGGTGCGTCAACATAGAAGCTGGAAGCCGGCAATCCAAGCCCCTCCATATCACCCATCAGCCAGCTCTCGTACGTTGTGGAGACTCCCACACAAACTGTCGCGCCGTTCAGGTCGTCCAGCGTATCGATTCCGGAGCCATCCACTGCTGCGAATTGGGCAGGTGTGTAGTAGTAGGCTGGAGACGCGAATTCCAGGACCTCTTGCCGCGCTGTCGTAACCGTCATTGAACCGACGCTTATGTCCCACTGGTCTCCCCAATTGCCCGCCGTGATCAGATCCCAGTCCGGGGTGACGAACTCTACTTCCACGCCGAGGCGCCGGGCAATCTCCTCGGCTACGTCGACGTCAAATCCAACGAAGTTTCCGCTCTCATCGAGAAAGCTTTGGGGCGCATAGTTTGGATCTGTGGAAATTCGGACCGTGCCGCGTGACAAAATTTCTCCCAGCAGATCATCAGCCTCGGCGGGCTGGCCGCTGCCACTCCCAACCGCGCCGTCTTGGGGCGCCGCTGGAGCCACACAGGCGCCGATAAAAATTGCAGTAATGAAGAGGAAAGGCAATATTCGTCTCATTGTGCTCACTCCTTCGTGGTCAATTAAAATATCTCCATTGAACTGTATTCTCACTCCTCCTTTATGATATTACAGGGAGCGGAAAAACCAGCAATGACTTCGAGCATCAGGGATCAGGGAGCCATGGCGCCTTCACTGGCACACGTCGTATTACAACGTCAATACCCGGAGCTTCAGGAGTGGTGGCCTGTAGGCGTGCCCTTTCTTGCAATAATGTCGGACGCAATCCTCGGTCAGTGGCGTCTTCTGCGTTCGTCTACTGAAGACATCGCCGCAGTCCAGGCGACTGTCGAAGAGTACATTTCGCTCGTGTACGCGCGAGAGACTCGTCCAGGCCTTGCCGCAAGTTTTGCCGCTTCAACCGAACTCGAAACAATTCAATCCGGCGAGTTCGACGCGCTCTCCTACGGTTTCTTTCACTCCGCCTTCAATGCGCTGGCTACGCGGCGGAGCGGACTTGAACTGGTAACTGCAAGAAGAAGGTTTGCGGAACAGGTTGGCTCATTCTTCTTCGGCCAATTGGTCGAGATCCTGGCCATTGATCTTCCTGCCTCCCTCAATGACAGAAGCGACTTCGCCGCCGTGGATTCTGCGCTCAGCCAGGTCGGCAGATTCCTTCGCGAACAGGGCTACCTGCAAAGCCATTTCGGCTTCCGTTTCGACGTAAACACCTGCCACGCGGGCGAGAAGATCGACCAAAGTGAGCAAGATTTTATGCGGAAGCTGACAGCCGGCGGCACGGCCTACGCTCTCTACGAAATGGGCCACCCCGTGATCCTGCCGTCCGCCGTCTATCTCTATCAGACTATTGGCGAGGCGCAACATCACTCTTCCCGAACGATAGAAGAGCTGTTTGCCCGTGTAGGCTGCGACGCCTGGGAGACCGACGACTTTGACCCCGGCAGCTACCCATCTGACCGGGTTGTGGAGCTCTGGAAGGTCCGGCGCCGATCGAACGACCTCTAATCTTCACGCCCGCTCAAGTCCGGACATTGGCCTGAACGCCGCCCTTGAGTTCTTGCCGAATTCCTCGATCTTGTTCGATTCGGAACGCCCCAAAATTTGACCAAGGTTCCCCCATGCTGATAGACTGTCTCGTGCGCATGAAGGCAGCGCGCCCCCATCGTCTAGAGGACTAGGACTCAGGCCTTTCAAGCCTGCAACAGGGGTTCGAATCCCCTTGGGGGTACAGCAGGGCCGCCCAATCGGGACGGCCTGTCCAGCACCTGCGTTTTCAGAAAAGCCCAATGTCATAGGGTGGTCCTCCACAGAATGACATCGGGGCTTTTTTGTGCAGAGGCCCGCTGTGAACATTTTCCGCATCGAAGTCACCAAGCATAGCGACGCAGGCGAACACGGGATTGCGGCCGCCGCGCACAGATTGGGCATCAGCTCCCTCCGGTCCTGCCGCAAGACTCAGCTCTTTTTCCTTAACTGCCCCGCCGCTAGACCTCCAAGTAAAGACCAGATCAAGGGGCTGTGTGACTCGCTCCTGGTAGATCCGGTTACCGAATCGGCCCAGGTAATATCCCAGCCTCACCCCTGTCCGGACGTCGATCAGCTTCATCACTCAGACACTCCGAACGAGCATGTCATCGAGGTTGCCCTTCGCCCGGGCGTAACCGACGTGGCCGCACGTGTGCTGGAACGCGGCGCCGCTGAACTTGGTATCCACGACTTGGAGGCTGCAACCGCAACGCAGTTTCGCCTGACAGGGGACCTTTCCCCCACCGATCTTCACAGGCTCGCCCGAGACCTGCTTTGCAACGATACGATCGAGCGTTACAGCCTAGGAGAAATCGAACCCCTTTTTGATCACAGCAGCGAAGCCCGGGACCATGTGGAGCAGGTCTCTCTGAAAGGGCTCAACGATGAGGACCTGCTCGCTTGCAGTCGGGAGCGGCTGCTCTCGCTTGACACCGAAGAGATGAAGGAGATTCAGAGCTTCTACGACGAAATCGGCCGCGCGCCCACCGACGTCGAACTGGAAACACTGGCCCAAACATGGAGCGAGCACTGCGTTCACAAAACGTTCAAGTCCAACATAGCCTTCACACTGCGGTCAGCGGGCGGGCAGGCCCTCTCCATTGAAGAGATCCAGGGGCTGCTGCGCACCTACATTCAGGCTGCGACCGAAAAGGTGAATCGCCCCTGGGTGCGTTCCGCATTTGTCGACGACGCCGGCATTATCGAGTTTGACGAACAATTCGATCTCGCGTTCAAGGTCGAGACGCACAATCATCCCTCTGCGCTCGAACCTTTCGGCGGCGCCAACACCGGCATTGGCGGCGTCGTGCGAGACATAATCGCCGTGTCCGCCCGGCCAGTCGCCTGCACGGATGTCCTCTGCTTCGGCCCTCAGGACCTGACCCCGCAAGAGCTCCCTGCGGGCATTCTTCACCCTGCCCGCGTCAAGGAAGGGGTCGTCGCAGGTATCGGTGACTACGGAAACAAGCTGGGCCTGCCGACCGTCAATGGCGCCGTCATATACGACGAAGGGTACCTGGGCAATCCCTTGGTCTTTTGCGGCGCGGTGGGGCTGCTGCCTAAGGGATCGCATCCTACTGCACCACGGCAGGGTGATCGCATCGTAGTGCTGGGAGGTCGCACCGGTCGCGACGGCATCCATGGGGCAACGTTTTCTTCGGCCGAGCTGACCCAGGACACGCATACCGAGTCAGGCAGCGCAGTGCAGATCGGCGATCCAATCACGGAAAAGGGTCTGATCGAACTGGTCGAAGCGGCTCGAGACGAGAGCCTTTACAATGCCATTACCGACTGTGGGGCCGGCGGCCTCTCTTCGGCCGTCGGGGAGATGGGCGAAGAGCTGGGCGCCGACGTCGAGTTGCAGGATGTCCCTCTCAAGTATCCTGGCCTGACGCCATGGGAAATCTGGCTTTCCGAAGCCCAGGAGAGAATGGTCCTTGCAGTTCCGTCCGGCAACCTCCCGCGATTGCAGGAACTGGCCGACCTCTGGGATGTCGAGATACGCGATCTGGGCCATTTCAGCGGTGACGGCTGGCTGCGCGTACGCTACGGTGGCCGCGCCGCAGCCGAGCTGCCCATGTCGTTTCTGCATGACGGGCTGCCCATCCCGAGCCGGACAGCCGTCAACGAGGAGCCTGATCCGGACCCGTCATCGCTTCAGACCGTCCTGGCTCGTGCCCGCCCGAAGTTTAAAGAGAAGGAAATACTCGTCCGGATGCTGAGCCATCCGACTGTGGCCAGCAAGGAACGGATCGTTCGGACCTATGACCACGAAGTTCGCGGCGGCACAATCGTTCGACCGTTTGTCGGGCCGCACATGGACGGACCGGCAGATGCGGCTGTTCTGAAGCCATTAGGCACTTGGGGCCACGAGCGCGCCTTCTCCCTCAGCGCAGGGATAAACCCACTCTTGGGAAAGCGAGACTGCTACGCAATGGCAGTCAGCGCAGTCGACGAAGCATTTCGCAACGCCGTTTCCGTCGGCGCGGACCCGGACCGAATCGCGCTGCTGGATAACTTCTGTTGGGGCAACCCCACTTTTCCGGATCGACTAGGCGCGCTGGTGCGTGCCTGCCAGGGATGCTACGACGCCGCCGTCACTTACAATGCCCCCTACATTTCCGGCAAGGACAGCCTCTTCAATGAATTCGAAGGCCAGCCCATCCCGGGGACACTTCTCATTTCGGCCATCGGCATAGTGCCCGACATGCGCCGCGCCTGCACGTCCCACTTTAAGCAGCCTGGCAACTGCATCTTCTTGTTGGGGGAAACTCGTGAGGAACTTGGAGGATCTCTCCTTGGCCAGTTGTTGGGCTGGAATGGCGGAGACCCGCCGTCCTTACCCGAAGAGCCGCTCAAACGCTATCGGGCCGTTCATGCAGCAATGCAGGCAGGATTGATCCAGAGTTGCCACGACCTTAGCGAAGGCGGCCTGGCGGTGGCACTGTCAGAAATGTGCCTTGGCGGCCGCCTGGGGGCCACAGTGGACATTTCGGCCGCAATTGGGAACGGCTTTTCACATCCCCTTGTCCCACTTTTTAGCGAAACCAACGGTCGTCTCTTGCTCGAAGTGGCCCCCTCTGACAGGGCCGCTCTGGATGAGATCCTCTCCGACCTGCCAATTGCGTTTATCGGAGAGGTCACCGAATCCGGACAGCTGACCTGGACCCGGAATCGGCAGCCCATCTTCACCATATCGATTGAGGAAATCGTTTCAGCCTGGAAAGGGGCTGACGCTGAATGATATACTCGCTTTTCATGTCTCTTTCTCGAATCCGCCCCCAATTGGGAACGCAATGAACCTGCCCGTCATGATCCTGCACGCCACCGGCGCCAACCGTGATGCTGAGGCGGCGCGAGCCTGTGAACTTGCAGGCGCCTCACCCCACATCGTGCACATCAATCAGTTGCGGGCAGGAAGCCGGCGCTTCTCAGACTATGGCATGCTGATTCTGCCGGGAGGGTTTTCCTACGGCGATGCCCTCGGAGCTGGGGTACGTCAGGCCCTGGATCTCCATGTCTTCTTCCACGAAGAGTTGACGGAATTCATCGAGAACGGTAAGCCGGTCTTGGGCATCTGCAACGGCTTTCAGTCCCTGGTCAAGGCGGGCCATTTGCCGGGCGCTGCTGACGACAACGCGCGCCGGTCAGAAGGTCGACATGCGTTCCGGCGACGAGACGTCACACTGACCCACAACGTCCGCGAGCGTTTTGAGTGTCGGTGGGTTCATCTGGCCGTGGAGAAGGGAACGCGTGCCAGTTGCCTGGCACAGATAGAAGAACCGGTCTTTTGCCCGGTTGCCCATGGAGAGGGCAATTTTCAAGTTGCCGATAATGAGGCGCTGGAGCACTTGGAAGAGGATGGGCTGGTGGCTTTTCGCTACGTGGATTCGAACGGAAAGCGAGCGGACGGGCGCTACCCGCTCAATCCAAACGGGTCTGTCGCCGACATCGCCGGTATCTGCAATCGAGCCGGAAACGTAGTCGGCCTGATGCCCCATCCGGAGGACCACGTCGACCCTATCCAGAATCCTTTCGCCGATGGCAAAGGGCTCGGACTTTCCCTGTTTCGAGCCATGATTGCAAGCGCCGCCGGACATTAGCGCCTGCTTCGAAGGGCTCGAAGCCATACCGATCATGGAGAAGGACAAAATGGACACCGGTTTGCTGAAGCAGACTTTCCCCGGTCTGGACCTGGACTTTCTCGGTCCCAAGCGCAGCGGCAAAGTACGCGACATTTACCAGCGGAACGGTCAGCTCATCATCATTACTACTGATCGACTCTCCGCCTTCGACCACATCCTGGGACTGGTCCCATTCAAGGGGCAGGTGCTCAATCAACTTGCCCAATTCTGGTTCGATGAGACGCGCGATATCGTCGCCAATCACTTTCTCGAGTCGCCCGACCCGAATGTGACGATTGGCAGGAACTGTCGTCCTCTTCCGGTAGAGGTGGTCGTACGCGGGCACATTTCAGGGGTTACTAAGACCAGTCTCTGGTACCAATACAGCCAGGGTGAGCGGCTCATCTATGGCATGGAATTTCCGGATGGCATGAGCAAGAATGAACGGCTTCCTCAACCGATCATCACACCCACTACAAAGGCCGGGGAGGGCGAACACGACGAACTGATAACGAGCAGAGAAATCGTGGAAAAGGGATTGGTGGAAGAAAAACTTTGGGAACGAGTCTGTGACGCTGCGCTGGCCCTGTTCGCTCGCGGGCAGAAGACCGCCGCGCGAGGGGGACTTCTCCTGGTCGACACCAAGTATGAGTTCGGTCTGGCAGACGACGGCGAGCTTCTCCTGATTGACGAGGTCCATACCCCCGATTCCAGCAGGTTCTGGACGGAGACGAGCTACGAAAGGGTCCTCGACGGCAGCGCGCAAAAAGAAGACAATGGCATGGGGCTCCAGGAACCGGAGAACTATGATAAGGAGTTCGTGCGTTTGGCCTATGCGGAAAGGGGCTACATTGGCGACGGACCACCGCCGCCTCTGGCCGCCGACCTGGCCATGCAAGCCAGCAAGCGTTACATCGGCTGCTACGAGCTATTGACCGGCCGCACATTCGTAGCGGGTGAGATGCCGGTGGCCGACCGGGTGGCAGACAGTCTCCATTCGCGTTTCGGACATCACTAAGGCTGTTTGGGAGACCGGAGCAACAGGCGGTGAATTCCTCAGAAAGTGCCCCACTTGTAGGCGTGATAATGGGCAGCGACTCCGACTGGGAGCGGTGTATGAGGTTCGCGTCTGAAACATTGGCCGAGTTCGACCTGCCCCATGAGTGTCGGGTTGTATCTGCCCACCGTACACCCGATTGGATGAGCGAATACGCCGGCAGCGCAGCTTCGCGCGGCCTTGAGGTGATCATCGCCGGCGCAGGCGGAGCGGCCCACCTGCCGGGAATGGTAGCCGGCCATACTCTTCTGCCAGTCATCGGTGTGCCTGTTCAGAGCCAAGCCCTGAACGGCATCGATTCGCTCCTCTCCATTGTGCAGATGCCGGCAGGTGTACCTGTCGCTACGATGGCCATTGGAAGAGCGGGCGCAGTCAACGCGGCCCTGCTTGCCATTTCGATACTGGGTGCTACCCGGCCTGAACTGCGCGCCCAACTTCAGGGATTTCGAGAGTCGCGAGCCCAACAGGTGATGGAAATCCGTCTGGGAGAGAAGGAGTAGCCCGGTGGCTCAATCGCGTCGGACCCCGCTGTCTCCCGGCTCAACGATAGGCGTTTTTGGCAGCGGGCAATTGGGACGGATGCTGGCGATGGAGGCCCGTAGAATGGGCTATCGTCTTCATACATTTTCGCCCGAAAGCAGCAGCCCCACCGGTCAGATTGCCGACTCGGAGTTCGCCGCCGCCTACGACGACCGCGCAGCGGTACGGGCCTTTGCCAAGACCGTAGATGCCCTGACGTTCGAGTTTGAGAACGTCCCTTCCCTTGTGGCGGAGATTGCGGCAGAAGAAGATGTGCCCGTGCGCCCTTCCGGTGCCATTCTCCACGCTGCCCAAAACCGCCTGCGCGAAAAATCTATGCTCCGCCAGGCTGGGCTCCCTGTCACCCCGTTTCGCTTCGTAGAAGATTCTGCCGATTTGGAAGAGGCCGTCCGGGAGATTGGTTGTCCCGCCATTCTCAAAACGGCTGCATTCGGTTATGATGGTAAAGGACAGACCCGCATAGAACCTGGTGTGAGATTGAGCTCCGCGTGGCTGACACTTGGCGGCCACGCATGTGTGCTAGAGGCTCACGTGGACTTTGAGCGAGAACTGTCGATGGTGGCGGCTCGGGGCGTAAATGGAGACTTTGCAGCATACCCTCTGGTCGAGAACCGCCACGTCAACCACATACTGGATACTACGATCGCGCCGGCAGAAGTAGAGCCGTCCGTTGCCCGCGAAGCTGAGAAGTTGGCCCGTCGGTTGTGCGAACATCTCGAACTGGTAGGAGTTCTCTGCATCGAATTCTTTCTCCTGCCGAAGTCCCGGGCCGACAGAGATGTGCAGTCTTCAGAGTCGGCATCAACCGGTCGTCTCCTGATCAACGAGATTGCGCCTCGGCCCCACAACTCCGGCCACTGGACGATCGAAGGCGCCGTGACAAGCCAGTTTGAGCAGCAGTTGAGAACAGTTTCCGGGCTTGGGCCCGGGTCAACCGAGATGTTGCGACCGGCTGCCATGTTGAATCTCCTCGGTGATCTCTGGCATAATGGTGAACCGGATTGGCAAGCGCTGCTGACGGTTTCCGATGCAAAGCTGCACCTGTACGGAAAACACGAACCGCGACCCGGTCGCAAGATGGGCCACCTGACCGTGACGGCAGAAACGACCGATGCGGCCTTGGAAAAAGGACTCGTAGCGCGCGCTGCTTTACAGCGCATTTGAGTCGTGAGACTGGCGCCGGAAGGGATGGCCCGACCTGAGCGGATTCTGTGTGTGCGTTATTCCGGCCTGAACGCCTACGGTAAGTCTAGGAGCTGCTAATATGCCTCCGTTCGATTCGCCCCGTGAAGCATGCGGCGTCTTTGGCATCAGTGCGCCAGGGATAGACATCGCCCGGCTCGCATACTTCGCCATTTACGCTCTGCAGCATCGAGGTCAAGAGGCCGCGGGAATCGCCACATGCGACGGCAAGACTGCCCACATCCATAAGGGGCTGGGACTCGTTTCTCAAGTCTTTAATGAAGACAATCTACATCATTTGCAGGGGCACTTGGGCATCGGTCATACCCGCTATTCCACGACCGGATCGCCCCGACTGAACAACACACAGCCATACATCCTGGAAACGCTCGACGGCCCCCTCGCCATTGGCCACAACGGCAATCTGGTTAACGCCCCGAAACTTCGCCGCGAGCTTCTGGAACGGGGCGTTGGTCTTTCAACCTCGACCGACAGCGAACTGATTATCCATCTTTTGGCCGGCGCCCGTGGTACCTGGTTGCAGCGCATTCGCCAGATGATGACGATTGCCGAAGGCGCCTACTCGCTCACTATCCTCACCCGCGATGCCATCTATGGCGTCAGAGATCCTTGGGGCCTGCGGCCTCTTGTGTTGGGGGAGTTTGAAAATGGCATGGCCATTGCGTCAGAGAGTTGCGCCTTCGCTACGATTGGCGGTCGTGCCGTACAGGAAATCGAACCGGGTGAAATCGTACGCATCGACCAGAACGGCTTTGACATCGTGCAAGGCGTGCCGGCCGAGAAGGCGGCATTCTGCACTTTTGAACAGATCTACTTCGCCCGCCCGGACAGTATGCTCGGCGGCCGTCTGGTTCACCGCGTGCGCCAGGCCCTTGGGCGCCAGCTTGCCCGCGAGGCTCCGCTAGAGGCGGATATCGTTGTTCCCGTGCCCGACAGCGGCACGCCTCACGCCATCGGTTTCGCACAGGAAAGTGGCATCGACTATAGCGAGGGGCTGATAAAGAGCCGCTACATCGGCCGCACTTTCATCCAGCCCACAGACCGGCAACGAAAAGTCGGTGTGTCAATGAAATTCAACCCCTTGCCGGAAAATCTGAGGGGCCAGCGGGTGGTCCTGGTGGACGACTCAATCGTACGAGGAAATACAAGCGGACCTCTAGTGCAGCTCCTGCGCGATGCCGGCGCGGCAGAAGTTCACATGCGAGTCGCCTGTCCGCCCATCCGGTTCCCCTGCTTCATGGGCGTCGACATGGCGAGCCAGTCGGAGCTGATAGCGGCGCATAAGAATCTTGAAGAAATCAAGGACTACATCGGAGTCGACTCTTTATACTACCTCAGCGTTGAAGGCATGATGAATACGCTGCGGGCGCAGGACGGCTATTGCAACGCCTGTTTCACCGGTAACTACCCATTCGAGACGCCACTGCTGGAAATGGAACTGGAACTGAAGGAGAAAGAGAGATTCGCGGGCGTATTAGGCAATTGACTGGTGTGTCCTTTCCGGACCGAGAACCGCTCAAACACTCTCTTTCCTCACTCATTTTGCAACCTCCTCTTCTCACGTTCAGTCATCCCATGAAAGTCGCATGAACATTCTCCTGATAGGTTCTGGCGCCAGAGAGCATGTACTGGCTTGGAAGTTGGCGGACTCCCTCTCTGTCAGCCACATATATGCAGCTCCGGGGAACGGGGGCACAGCAGGGATACCCGGTTGCACAAATGTCCCCATCGCAGAAGACGACCTGCAAGGGTTACGGCTTTTCGCTCGCGACAATAGGGTCGAGTTGACCGTAGTAGGACCGGAGGTGCCTTTGGTAGCCGGAGTCGTCGACGATTTTGCCAGTGACGGACTGATGATTTTCGGCCCCAGCAGAGCCGCCGCCCGGCTGGAAGGCTCCAAGGCCTTCTCGAAGGACTTCATGAACCGGCATGGGATTCCTACCGGCTGGGCCCAAGTCTTTTCGGATTTCGAAGACGCGGCGGACTTTGTCGTCGGACTGGACGATTTGCCCGTCCTCAAGGCCAGTGGACTGGCAGCCGGCAAAGGCGTTCTTCTACCTGAGAGTCAGGAAGAGGCTGTAGAACAACTGATTGCAATGATGGTACATCGGCGCTTTGGCGACGCAGGCACAACCGTCCTGGTTGAGGAACGTCTGCAGGGCCCCGAGCTCTCCGTGCTGGCCTTCTGCGACGGCGAAAACATTCGTCTGGCGCCGGCCGCGCAGGATCACAAGCGCCTGCTGGATGGAGACCTGGGGCCAAATACGGGAGGGATGGGAGCTTTTTCGCCCTCCCCGCTGGCCACCAGTGAGATCTTGGACACCATCGAACACCAGGTTCTTCGTCCCACCATGTCTGGAATGGCTTCGGAAGGCGCTCCCTACCACGGTGTCCTCTATGCAGGGTTGATGCTGACCGACAGTGGTCCCATGGTCCTGGAGTTCAATTGCCGCTTCGGTGATCCTGAAGCCCAGGTAATCTTGCCCTTACTTGAGAGCGATCTCGTGGAACTCCTGTTGGCCTGCGCCAACGGCAGCCTGGCTGGGCAAGAGCCCGTTTGGTCTTCGGAATCGGCCGTGACAGTAGTGATGGCCTCAGAAGGCTATCCGGATAGCTACGAGACCGGAAAGCCCATAACCGGCCTTCCTGAAGGATTGGCGCCCGGAGGCACTCTTGTATTCCACGCCGGGACCACGGTCGAAGACGCCAGCGTCGGTTCTGGCGAGGAGGACGCCAAGATTGTTCTGACCGACGGCGGACGCGTACTCTCCGTCACCGCAACCGGAGAGGATTTCAGGACCGCCGTCCGAAGCGCCTACGGGGCAGTCGATCAGATTCACTTTAAAGGCGCTGTATGGCGCTCCGACATTGGCGCGCACGTTGCCCGATCGCAATGAAGCTTGTCCAAATGGGGTGCACGACCAGTTCGCAAGTGACCGACAAATCAGAACTGTAAACTCTTTGTCGCAGCAGACCAATCCCGCGCTTCACTTTCTTCAGTTTCCAGTCCAATAGCATCTAGAGGAGGCCCCATGGCACTCATTCCTTCAATGTTGCTCAAGCGTCTCTACACCTATGCCAGCCTGGAGAATACCGAAAGCGGTGTACAGTTCTCAATCAAGAATCGACTGAGCGACGCCCGGCTGACCGGATTTCACGGGATTAGCATTGACGGCACTGAGATATCCAATGACGACCTGTCCCTGGACTTTGGCGAAGGGAAACTGGTCTCACCCGATCAGGTCAACAGTGGCGCGCCGGTGGAGTTCCCCCTGCGCAAAGAGGTGTTCATCACGGCGCGAATCCCACCTCTCGATTCCGGCAGCCACGAGATCCGGATCGGAGTACAGACGTCTCCATTTGGCCGTATCGAATTCACGGTCGACGACGCTATCTCTGAGAAAATCGACGCGCCGAGAATCCCGCGCGATCGCGATGATGACTATGGCGAAGACATAATCAAGGCGCGCCAGGACTTCGTAAAGGAATACACGGGCCATTCGCTTGATCACATTTCACAGTACTCGTTTGATCCTCATGATACGCAAGGAAATATTGAAAATTTTACCGGCGTGGCGCAGGTGCCAATTGGCTTCGCCGGCCCTTTGACGGTCTGCGGAGAGCACGCCAAGGGTGACTTCCTGGTTCCACTTGCGACAACCGAGGGAACGCTCGTCGCTTCCTACAACCGCGGCATGAAACTGCTCAACCAGTCCGGAGGAGTGAA
Organism: Caldilineaceae bacterium; assembly: GCA_965208965.1. Classification (GTDB taxonomy): domain Bacteria; phylum Chloroflexota; class Anaerolineae; order Caldilineales; family Caldilineaceae; genus Bin5. The sequence continues at coordinate 4,207,466 of OZ242384.1, read as the reverse complement.
GTGCACAGTCGTGGCCGACGCAATGCAGAGGGCGCCCGTTTTTGTATTTGACGACGCACGCGGCGCCCGGGACTTTATCGATTGGGTGGAAAGAAACATGATCCCGATCAGGGAAGAGGCGGAGGCAACTTCCAGCGTGGCCAAGCTGGACAACATCGACCCCTACCAGTCCAATAAATTCGCATTTCTGCGTTTCAACTACCAGACCGGAGACGCCGGAGGTCAAAACATGGTGGGCCGGGCGACCTTCGCCGCCTGCTCCTGGATTCTGGACCACTACGACGGCCAGGAGATCAAGCGTTTCTATCTGGAATCGAATTTCGCTACCGACAAAAAAGCCTCTCAAGTCAATATCATGCGCACGCGGGGCAAAAGAGTTACGGCTGAAGCGACCATTCCCCGCGACGTACTCATTCAAAACATGCGCGTGCAGCCAGAGCAGCTCTTCTACCACTATGGCGTCTCCAATATCGGTTCAATTCTGGCTGGCGTCAACAACAACGGACTTCACTCGGCCAACGCGATTACCGCCATTTTTATCGCCACCGGCCAAGATGTGGCCAATGTATCGGAATCATCGGCCGGCCTCATCTACGTCGAGTTGACGGATGACAAGGATCTCTACATTTCCATCACTATTCCTTCGCTCATTGTCGCCACCTATGGCGGTGGAACTGGGTTGGCCACGCAGCGAGAGTGCCTTGAGCTGCTGGGGTGCAGCGGCAGAGGAAAGGTGAAGAAATTCGCCGAAATCGTGGCTGGAACTGTCTTGGCGGGAGAGCTCTCGCTGGCCGCCGCGATAAGCTCGCTGGATTGGGTAAGCAGCCACGAGGAGTATGGGCGCAATCGCTAGTGTCTGGCGATCTCGCGCGCACGGAACGTTCCGCCCCCTGATCTGGCGGACCTGAACTGCTGAATACCTTGACCTGGGACAAGAAAAAAGCCGCTTTTCCCTGCCAGGAAAGCGGCGTCATCTTGCAACTGATTCTGTCCTAAAACACGCACTGTTCAAATGGGTAAGATGGGAACTGGGGGACAGGGATTTGAACCCCGATTACCTGATCCAGAGTCAGGCGTTTTGCCGATTAAACTATCCCCCATCGACCGTCTACTTCCACCAAATACTAACACATTCGCAGGTGACGAACCAAATCGATGGCCTTTCCGGTATCCGTTTGATTAGGAGGACGCCCAACTGACATTCAGGCATCTGACCCGCCCCTGCCGCGACGCTCAACCCCCCTCCGCAACGCTATGCTCTTCTAGGTATGCGATAGCAAGCTCTATCCGCTGCAATGTTTCTTTGCGGCCAAGGGCCTCGATGCTCTCGAATAGAGGTGGTGAAACCTTCTTCCCACTGACCGCTCCGCGAACCGGCCCAAAGAAACTGCCCGCCTTGACCCCCAGCTCTTCAGCCTTATCTCGAAACGCTGCATGAATGGCTTCAGCGCAGAACGGTTCGACCTCCTGCACTACGTTTGCGCCGGCTCGCAATATCTCAACACTTTGAAGAGCATCCAACTTTCGGCCAATCAGCAGCTTTGGATCAGAATATGAAATCTCATCAGACTTCAGAAAGGCCCAATCGATCCAGCTGGCAGCCTCGTCAAGTCGTTTGATCCGCTCCTGGATTACCGGAATGAGAACGTCTAATTTGCCATCTGAACTCAGTTCAGTTTCGGATAGTCCAAGTTGCTGACTCAGAAACGGCAATAGTGCCGTCTTGAGTGCAGAAGGTTCCATTTCACGCAGGTAGAGTCCGTTTAACCAGTCCAGCTTCTCATAGGGAAGCGCCGCCGCTGATGGATTGATTTCATCCAGGCTGAACCGTTCGATCGCCTCTTCGCGACTGAAAACCTCCTGATCAGGATCAAAGTTCCAGCCTACGTTTGTCAGGAAGTTAAACATCGCATCCGGCAAATAGCCCGAATCCTCAAACTCGTGCACAAGCGCCAGAAACTCTTTGCCGGCAACCGTCTTCTTGCGCTTACTCATCTTTCCTTTTCCGCTGGGGTCCAGAATTACAGGCAGGTGAACCAGTTCCGGCATATCCCAGCCAAAGGCTTCGACGATCAACTTGTGAATCGGAGCTGTCGCCAGCCACTCTTCTCCCCGCAGTACATGTGAGATTTCCATCAGGTGGTCATCTACCATAGCGGCCAGGTGGTAGGTAGGCAGCCCGTCCGCTTTAAGCAGAACTTCGTCCTGCAACTGTCGATTCTCAACTTTTATTTCGCCGCGCAAGATGTCATTGAATACAGTGACGCCCCCCAATGGCACGGCGAGGCGAATGACTGACGGCGTTCCCTCGGCCTCATGCCGCCTTCTCTCTTCATCTGACAGGTACCGGCAACGTCTATCGTAGCCCGTGTCTTTCCCTGCCTGCCTTTGCTCTTCCCTCATCTTTGCCAAGCGTTCAGGCGTGCAATAGCATCGATAGGCGAGCCCTCGATTGACGAGTTCCTGGGCCTTTTCCTGGTAAATCTCTCTTCTTTCCGACTGTACGTAAGGCGCAAAGGGCCCTCCGATGTCCGGACCTTCGTCCCAGTCAAGCCCCAACCATCTCAAGCCCTTCTTCAAGCTTTCCAGGCTATCGGCTTCAAACCGCCTCCGATCCGTATCCTCTATTCGCAAGATGAACTGGCCATTCGTCTTACGCGCCCATAGCCAGTCAAAAAGTGCAGTTCTCAGCCCGCCCAAATGCAGATGACCCGTCGGGCTGGGCGCAAATCGTACCCGGGCTGGGCTTTCCCCTATGTTGGTCATAATCCCGCCTCGATGAGAGCACTGAAGTTAACTTCCGTCAAACGCGCCCGCTAGCCTATCACATCAATTTGAAGGCGTCAACGTTTTCGCTGGTGAAGAGAGTTCGGGTTTTCCTGCAACCGCCTTGAATCCTCTCCCGGGGGCTCAAATCTCGACCGGTAGAGTTGGCTCTGAATCGGAATTGCGGTCGCTTCTCACGTCGGCTATACTGTTGGTCAAATCCGCCGGCCGATTCAGCCCGCCAACTTTGGCGGGAAGGATAGAGCGCGGCGGAGAACGTAGTGTGCTCAGAATCGGCGAAGCAAGGCAAACGGAATCAGCTTTCCAGTGAACTACAACCCGGTCGGTTTCGACATTGCTACAGGAGCAGTGACGGCGGTGGCTGCGGCCCTGGAAAGCAAGTTTCACTATCCGGCGGCAAATGCCAAGCTGGGACGTCAACTGTCTCTTCTTCGCCTCAGCTCCCTTCTTCCTCGCAGTTGGGGAGCCGGTTTGGCCGTCTGGGCTACCGAGAATCGACCTCACAATCGTTCGCTCTCCTTTAACCTGACGACGGCAGACCTTGCCCACTGGAACGTAGGCCAGTACGCCGACCTGGATCCGGAAAGGCGTTTCGATACGATCGTAATTGGAGTTCCCTCAGGGGCTACTGCCCACTTGTGCTCCTCCTTGGGCGCCCCTCTTTTGGCCGACAGCTTTCCCATCGCCTTTTCCTCTCGCGGCAAGCCGGATGACATTGCCGGCTATCAGCAGCGCAGTGTTGACCTGCTCACCCCTATACTGAATCACAATCCTGACCTGCTGGCAGTAAGTGTCTTCGACCCCATTCATGCCCGGCAGCAGATCAAGAGGAGTGTCAGCATTTACCTCAAGCTGGCAGCGCTGCCTGATCAGTATAAGAGGTTTATACGGGAGCGCCTTATGCCCGGCGGCTCCCTGCTTCTTCTGAACAGCTCATCCCGTTGGAGCCAGTACGAAATCGGAGCCCGGCACCGATTGCAAATTGGAGGATATGGAGGGTTTACAGACCAGGAGTTTATCCGGGGTACCCCTTGGCTGGATGACTGGCTGCACGAAGAAGGGGGCGTGCAACGCAGTGGATGGCGTCTTTCTCGCCACTGGACATATCAGCCTGAAGCCCAATGGGGGTCGATCTCAAGTTTTGCCACCTCAGCGCGCGACTATGCCGGAGATGAAGGCTTGCCGATTCACACACTTTCCTTCTCCTCCGTAGATGATATAAGTCGAATGGGGTTTTACGCCTGGCAATGGCTCTTCTACTTGCTGGGGATCCAGCCTGGGGCAATTCTGATCGAGAGCGGCCCGCAGATGAATCCCGTGATCGGACTTCGAAGTCCCGTAATACCTTTTTGGATGCCTTCCACATGCACGCGAAGTCATAACCTCTTGCAGGGAATCCTACCTGACTTTCCTCCTCGAATCCCTGTTCTCTTTCAAGCCTGGCCTACAGGAAACCTCACCCCTGACGTGATTCCTGCCAAGATCTGGAATACTACACTCTCGGGGAGGCACGGGCGCTGGCTGGGAGGCGATCCTCTGCGGTTCCCCGCTGACTTCTCAACCATCGCCCAGATGACGCCCTCTATCGAAGAGTGGAGTAGCCGCCATAGCCACACGCTTCATCGTTACTTGAACTGCAATGAATTGACCGAGTTGCAGTCTTTGCTGGCGAGCGGAGGAGACGAGGCAGAAGAATTGTATCCGGAGGATACGACGCAGCTGGAGTACTAGACCTATGTATCTGTCCTGTTGTGTGTGGGCATTGACCGCTCCGCAAGACAAAGTCATCTCTGACATGCGCTCACTGGGATTCAAGAAAATCGATATCAGACCTGATTTTCTGGAGCCGGAAGACCTGTCAACCTTGGAGGAGTCGCCATCTCTGAGCGTCTCGTCGATAGCAGCCTCCTTTGGCGTGCCGGAGGGCGCCGCGCTCGAAAGTTCCAGTGCTGGTGCTCGCGCAAAGGCCGCTGGGCACGTTGAGGAAGTGGTGAGACAGTGCGCGGCGTTGGGAGGAAACGTAGTCTACCTGGTGCCCGGCAAGGATGACAACCCGAAGACGTTGAACCGGTATGCAGATTCCCTTGCCGAGGCCGCTGACAGAGCTGCGCAACATGAAATCAGGCTTTGCGTCGAGCACTTCCCTGGTACAGCGCTTCCCACTGCCGCAGCCACACTGGACTTCATAAACGCTATATCCCATCCAAACCTCGGGCTCCTCTTCGATATTGGCCATGTCCAGATCAGCGGCGAAGACCCGGCAGTGGTGATACATGAGGCGGGCGAAAGACTTGTCTATGTCCATCTCGACGACAACGATGGGCTTGGTGACCTTCATTGGGCGCTCCTCGACGGCGTTATGACGACCGCCTCGCTTCGGGACACGTTCAGAGCCCTGCATGACATAGGTTACGCCGGCGCAGTCAGTCTTGAGTTGAGTCCTCAACTGAAGGACCCTTACGACGCACTTGAGCGCAGCCGCCAGATTGCAATTGACTGCGGGTCCGGCTGCCTGCATGAGTATTAGAGGGGGAAGTTATGGCCTGGCAGTTTGAAACACTGCTGCAACCTATCGGCTTGACGGAAGGGCCGGTCTGGGACGGCAGTTCGCTACTGTTTACCAACATTCCAAATAGTCGCATCATGCGCTACGACCCGGACAGCGGCCAGTTTAGCGTTTGGCGGGAGGGCACGAATGCGGCAAATGGCCTCATGTTGGATAGGGACGGTATTGTTAACGCCTGTGAAGGTGGCGGCCGTCGGATGGCCCAGTACTCGGAAGGCAAAGAAACTGTTGAACTGTGTGCGTTTTTCGAAGGACGCCGCCTCAATAGCCCGAATGATCTTGCGATTGACAGCAAGGGTAGGATCTGGTTCACGGATCCCCGATACGGCGATTTTCGTGACGATATGGAGTTGGACCATGAGTCCGTATACAGGTTGGATAATCAGGCGGACGGAAGCTGGCGTCCGGTCCGCGTAACTTTCGACACGACTGCACCCAATGGGCTGCTCCTCTCCCCTGATGAGAGCGTTCTCTACGTGGCCCAAAGCAAACATGGGGAGGGCCAGAAGCGAGAGCTGCGAGCCTACCCGCTCCATGACGAAGACTCGCAGGGCAGTGGGGAAGTCGCGGGACAATATGAAATACTCCACAACTTCTATCCCCATCGCGGCGTGGATGGCATGTGCCTGGACAGCCGCGGCAACATCGTTGCCACCGCCGGTTCGGGAGCAAGCGGCCCTGGGGGAATGATTTACGTCTTCGCTCCAAATGGCAGAGTGCTGGAAACACATCCGTTACCGTGCGACAGTCCGACCAACTGTACGTTTGGTGGAACCGAATTGCGCGATCTCTACGTGACCAGTCTTGAAGGCCATCTGTTACGCGCGCGTACCGACCGGCAGGGACTGGACACACGTTAGGCTGGGCAGTAGGAACCCAGGCCGGACCAGCGTCCAATGTAATACTTTCCGCCTCACAGTCTTCCTGCACCTACCTCTCAAGACAGACCGCCCTGGTTGAAGGGAAGGCTTGTGCATCGGTCTTCGCTTCCGACCCACTGCCCTTCTTTCCTTTCTCTATCCCCTCTAGCTCACCACCTCCCTTTCAGTATATCTCCCCCCATTTTGAACTGCACCCACTGACTGGGTGCAGTTCAAAATGGGGGAGCTTTTGCAATCCTGTGCCAGCGACTGGACCATGGCCGATCCGAAAACGACTTTGAGGCGGCAGAAGCGCCGCCTCCGCCATACCCCTCAATCTACGGTAGGGGCAGGCCTTGTGCCTGCCCTCCCGCTCCTAGCCACTCCGCTACCGGCCACTGCTGTTCCACTGACCACTGACGGGTGCGTCCCAAAATAGGGGTGAGATATACTGAAAGGGAGGTGTTGAGCTAGAGGGGATAGAGAAAGGGAAGAAAGGCAATGGGTGGGAAGCGGAGTCAGGAACGAAGTCAAGAGGGGTTTACGGAATCAGCGGGCGAGATGCACGAGCGGCTGTGGTCATGGCGACGGGAGGAAGCTGAGGCCAGTTTCGATGAGATCATGGAACGGGTACGCCAGGAGCGGGAAGCGATGATGAAGCCTTTGCTGGAAGAGCTGGTAGGCGAGGCAGGCGAGGTGGATGTGGATGTGAGTTGTCCTGAGTGCGGGGAGCGGGCGCAGAACAAGGGGAAGAAGAAGAAAGAGATACAACACCGAGAGGGAGCAGTCGAGGTAAATCGAGCGTACTACTATTGCCCTTCGTGTCAGCAAGGGTTTTTTTCCCCCTGGACCGAAGACTGGGGCTGAGGAGATGGGGGTGGAGTCCGCAGATGCTGAGGATGGGGTTGCGCCAAGCGGTTGAACTGGGTTCCTATGCGCGTGCGGCAGAAAACTTCAGCGAGTTGACGAATGTGTCGATTTCAGCGAGCAGTATGCATCGGTTGGTGCTGGAGTACGGAACGGAGGTGGTGAAAACAGACGCAAGCGAGGCTGAGGCGATGGTGTGCGTGGCTGCGGAAGAGGAAGGCGTTACCTGGCGGCGCATCCCCGAGCCGGAGAGTGAGGTGATGGCGGTATCGGCCGCTGGGGTGATGGTCCATCTAAGCGAGGAGGGCTGGAAAGAGGCCAAAGTGGCGAGTGTCTCGGCTGTGCCTGTGCGTGAAGCAGGGGAGAAGGCAGAGGGCGAGCTGCGCTTGACAAAACACTCCTATCGGGCTGGTCTGTGGGATGCCAAAACCTTCACCAACCACTACTGGGCCGAGAGTTGCCGCCGCGGGGTCGAAAAGGCCAAACGGATCGTCTGCGTCAACGATGGCGCCATCTGGATCTGGATGATGGTCTTCGTCTGTTTTCCCCGCCGCATCGAAATCCTCGACTGGTGGCACATGCTGCAGTATGTCTGGCAGATCGCAGCCGAGGCACTTGGTCCTGACTCTACCGAAGCTTCTGCCTGGGTCAACGCGCAGAAAGCCGCCTTGGCTCGCGGGCAACTGCGCCTTTTCTTCCGCCGTATCTTGCGTCTCTATCCCAACCCGGCAGAGGCGCCTCCAGAAGTCAAACAGGCGGTCGCCTATCTGTGGAAAAACCGACGACGCATGAACTACGCTGCCTATCGAAAGGCGGGCTTCCATCAGCAGCGGCACCGTCGAATCCGCTGCCAAAACCTTGATTCAGCAGCGTATGAAACAAGCTGGCATGCGCTGGTCCCGAAATGGCGCTCAAGCCATGCTCGCTCTCCGCGCTCGCCTCCTCAGCCAACGATGGCATGAAATCCCTATCTGACCATCTTCGCCCCAATATTGGGATGCACCCCAGGCGACGCTTCCCAAGGTGCCGCTTGCGGTGCCGGCCGTCGTTTCAGTCAATGGTCCAAGGACCGTGCCCCTGGACCTGGTGGTGCGACAAAACGCTCCTGGCTTGCGAGAGCCAGTACTCGCCCGCCGACAGTGGCCGTTAACGTTCGATTGTCGGAGGTGACGTGCTCACCTAGGCGAAGTGCTGGCCTTAAGTGAAGTCAGCCAAGTAGACGCCACCATTGGCAGCGCGGGCGATCCGGCCTTCTCGGGCTAGGCTGTCTAGGATGCCGTAGATGATCGAATACTTGCTCTGATTAGGCGGGAACGGCTCGACAACCAGGGCGGGAAGCTGCCGGCCTATGTCTGATGGGTGTAGTCCTTCGTCCGCGTCGATATTGCCCTGCTGTGTGTCCCATATTAGTACGTCCAGCACGAGCTCCTCCAGCTGATGGACAGCGCGCCTAGATCTCGCTAACTTGTGTCCTGATAACTGCGGCTCGTCTCCCTATAGGTCTCCGTTGCGCTTAACGTTGTCGACGCCCTTTTTGCGATCTCTGGCTCAATGACCGGCATCGTTGACTCTCTGGGGGTTGCAGCAGATATTCTCGGCAATTGCGCCATCGCAGTACCAGTGCGTGCGGTAGTTAAGCTTCAATGTGTCCAATTCCCTCAAAAGCGCGTCTGCGAACAGAAAGAATGGCTCTTTGCGGTCGCGGACGGTTGCGAGTACGCCGATGGCTAGTACATCGCCCAGGCGGTCAATGCAGTAAGCCCTCCGCCGAAAAGCGCCGGTTACGGCGACCTGGGGGGCGTTTGGGCTGTCTGGTGCTTCTCAGAAACGGCGGTTTGAGCGGTTTCGCGCGCTGAGGTATGCTCGGCCTTGTGGTATAGAGTTTCAAGTTTTCTCCCTCTGCGAGGGGAAAGCGGGGGGACATCGGTGTGTGTAGCACCGGCGCCTCTTCGCGTCTATGTCTCGCTGTGATGGCCTCTCCAGCCTCGGTTGCAAGTCTTCTCGCTCCTTCTGGATATGCCGCTGATCTGCGGCGCCTCGGATCCTACCGCGCGCAGCGCTTTTTCTCCAAGCGCTGTTTCCTGCAGGGCCTTTAAACTGGTAGAATTGTGAATTATCAAGCTTCTGTAAAGGGCGCTTGACACTTGCCCTAAAGATCCAGAATGAGCCAGCTGGGAGTTTTTCCGCTCTTTACAGCCTCAGCTACCGGGCCGCACAGGCCAGTTTGGGGAAACGACCTGGGCGATCGGAGAATAAACCAACTATGTCCATGATTACCGGAATCGCCGAAATCGTCCTCTGGACCCGAGACAAAGAGAAGGCAGTCGCATTCTACAGGGACCTCCTCGGCCTTGAAGTGATCTCGCCCCCTGAGCTGCCTAACGTCTTCCTCAAAGCCGGCGAAGGCGCCGCCGGGATCCCCCAGATGATCGTAATCGTGCCGATGCCGCCTGAGATCGCGGACCAGCCCCGCGGGCACCAGCTTCACCATCTGGCATTTGAGCTGCCGGCCGACAGCTTTGACGCCCAGGAACAGGCGCTGCGTTCCGCCGGCTATGCGCCGCGCGGCGGTACGCATCCTGTGCTCTCCAGCCGCACCATATACATTGACGACCCCGACGGCAACGAGGTCGAGTTGATCTGCGAGTTCTAGAAGATCGCACGCCAAGGGAGAAGGCCAAGCCAGATGACGACCAGTTCACCCTACTCGATGCTTTCGGTCGAGGATGCTCTCAATATAACGCTGGAGCAGGCGCGGCCGCTGGCGGCGGTTCACCGGCCGCTCTCCAAAGTAAGGGGCGCGATCCTCGCCGCCGATATTGCCGCGCAGGAACCGCTGCCGCCCTTTCCCGCGTCCACGATGGACGGATACGCAGTCGTCGCTGCCGATGGTCCCGGCGACTATCCTCTGATCGGAGAGGTCAGCGCCGGCGCCCTGGCCGACTTCACAGTCAAACCGGGGACAGTCGCCTACATTACAACCGGCGCCCCCTTGCCCGAAGGGGCCGACGCGGTTGTCATGATCGAAGAGACGGAACGTCTGGACGGCGGCGCAGGCGCGTTCCAGATTCGCATCGGACAGCAAGCGTCTCCTGGCGCCAACGTGCGTCCGGTAGGCGTAGACGTAGAGGCCGACCAGACCGTTTTGGCGGCCGGCGAGCGTCTCGATCCGGCAGAGATCGGGCTGCTGGCCACGGCCGGCATCGTCGACGTGCCCATATTTCCCCGCCCCAAAGTGGCCGTCCTGTCAACCGGCGACGAGCTGGTCGAGCCCGGAGAACCTCTTGGCCCCGGCCAGATCCGCGACAGCAACAGGGCGATGCTGCTTGCGGCCATTCGCGCTGCCGGCGGAGAGCCGGTCGATCTGGGAATCTCCGGCGACACGCAGGAAGCGCTGGAGGCCCGAGTGCGCCAGGGCCTTGAGCAGGCCGACATACTGCTGACCTCCGGCGGCGTTTCCATGGGCGATCTGGACCTCGTCAAGCCGCTGCTGGAACACGCCGGCACAGTGCACTACGGCCGTGTCCGCATGAAGCCCGGAAAGCCGGTCACCTTTGCCACGGCTGACGTCGAAGGCGGCCGCCGTCTTGTCTTCGGGCTGCCCGGCAATCCTGTCAGCAGCATGGTGACATTCTATCTGTTTGTCGTGCCGGCCCTGCGCAAGATGGCGGGCTGGCAGGATCCGCGGCTTCGCCAGGTGCAGGCGCGGCTGGCACAGCCCCTGCCCCTGGACGCCTACCGCCCCGAGTACCACCGCGCCACGCTCAGCTGGGACGCAGAGCAGGCCTGCTTCGTAGCCGCCAGCACCGGCATCCAGGCCAGCAGCCGTCTCCTGAGCATGCGCACCGCAAATGCACTGCTGGCGCTGCCCCAAAGAGAGGGCACGATGGCCGCAGGTGAACCGGTTGCGGCCCTTCTGATTGGGGACCTGTAAAGGACATTCGGTCGATACCATGTCCGAACTGACCCATCTCGACAAAGACGGCCGCGCATCGATGGTCGATGTCGGCCACAAGGACGCGACAACGCGCGAGGCTGTCGCCGAGGGCAGCGTCTACATGGCCCCGGAAACGCTGGCCGCCATCAGAGACGGCGCAGTGCCCAAAGGAGACGTGCTCTCCTCAGCACGCATCGCCGGCATCTTGGCCGCCAAGCGCACGCCCGACCTGATCCCTCTCTGCCATCCCCTGCCGCTGACTAAAATCGCGATCGATTTCCAGATCGACGAGGCCGGGAGTCGCGTCATCATCACATCCACTGTTCGCTGTCGCGGACAGACCGGCGTCGAAATGGAGGCGCTCACCGCAGTCAGCGTCGCCGCGCTGACGATCTACGACATGGCCAAGGCGCTGGAAAAGACGATGTCGATCGGTCAAGTCCAGCTTCTGCAGAAACGGGGCGGCAAATCGGGCGACTGGCAGCGGCCCGATCCGGCCCCGGTCGAAGGAGACGACGCAACGTGAAGGTTTGTCTCGTCCTGTTCGCCGGTCTGCGTCAGGCAGCCGGTTTCAAGAGGGAAACAGTCTCCTTGCCCGAAGACGCCACTGTGGGCGACCTGCTCGAATGCCGCGTCCCCAATCTGCTGGGCCGGACCTTTTACGTCGCTGTAAACGAGGAGTTCGCACAGCGAGAAACCGTCCTGCACGACGGCGATGAGGTCGCCCTGCTGCCGCCAGTATCCGGGGGTCAAACCTGCCCGCCCTGCAGCCCTTCGCCACGGCCACCCGCGCCATCACACTGAGTCACAATCATGTTCGCCAAACTATTCGAAATAACCGAAAAACCCCTTTCGCTGGACGACATTTTGCGCCGCGTCAGCCGCTTTGACTGCGGCGGCGTCGTCACCTTTGCAGGCGCGGTACGCGGTTCCACCGCCACCGACGACGGCGCCCGCGAGACCAGTTTCCTCGTCTATGAGGCCTACATGCCCATGGCCGAGAAGATGATGGCCCGCATTGGCGACGAGATCCAGGAGCGCTGGCCTCTCGTCAAGGGCGTCAGTATCCTGCATAGAATCGGGCGCTGCGACATTGAAGAGCCGACCGTCCTGATCGCCGTCGCCACGCCGCACCGCGACGACGGCTGTTTCGAAGCCTGCCGCTACGCCATCGAGCGCCTCAAGGAGATCGTACCGATCTGGAAGCAGGAAAACTGGCGCGACGGTGAAGTGTGGGTCGAGGGCCCGCGCAAGCCCGAGCTGGACGTCAGTGCGCCGGACCGGCTGTCTGACTGAAATCCGGTCTTCCCCTGCTTCTGCCAAGCCCACCCTCACCCTGATTCCCAGTGAAAGTCTGTGCACGGCCTGCAACCGCCGCGAATTCAGAGCGGCGCTGGAGAAGAATTCGACGGCGTGAGATTTGCCATCAGCCCCGCGCCGTGCTACAATTGATGGCTGTGAATCCGGCCAGGAGCGTGCAGGAAAGGCCAGTTACACTGAGGTTGGCAGCTTAACATTGTGAAGGCAGGTGAAGTCATCGCTGCCGGCAGCTTGCCGGCAGAGGAACTTCCCGACTCTCACCCGCGACGTCTGCAACGCAGCGTCGTCGGGACGTTGCCCCACGAAACCGTAAGTGGGGGCGCATGTCCGGCAACGGCCATGTGACTACAACCGCAACAGAAAGCAAACCCGCCGCGCGGGAGACCGCGCGGTAAGGGGTGAAACGGTGGGGTAAGAGCCCACCAGCGGTTTCGGCAACGAAACCGGCTGGGCGAGCGTGCAACGGAGAGCAAGGCGAGTGGGTTTTGCACTGTCTGCGAAGATGGTGTAAGATCTCGTCGCAGCGGTGCGGATGAAGCCGGATAATACCCGGCAAGTCACAATCCGCCGGGCAAATTGCTCGAGACAGATGATGACGGTCAGAGTTCGCCCTCAGGGGCGCTCTGATGACAGAATCGGGGGTACACCCGCCTTCCTGAGGACGGCTTCACAACGGCAGCGCCGTCCGAAAATGTCAGATGGCTTGCGAGGCTGCTCTGCTCAATCGGCGCCGGACAGCATGCCGGCATGGAAGCCGACGTGGCGGAATTGGCAGACGCGATAGACTTAGGATCTATTGCCCGCAAGGGTGTGGAGGTTCGAGTCCTCTCGTCGGCACTGGAAATCAGCGTCCGGGCCCGTGGCCAAGCGGGAAGGCGCCTGCTTTGCAAGCAGGAGATCGTCGGTTCGAATCCGACCGGGTCCACTCGACGTCCTGCCGGATTCACAGATACAGTAGTTGCCTTAACATTCCATCTGCGGGCGTAGTTCAGTGGTAGAACGTCTCCTTGCCAAGGAGAAGGTCGTGAGTTCGAATCTCATCGCCCGCTCTGAAAGGACCGGCCCTTAAGGGGGTGGAGCCGTTGTCGGTTGGCGAACAGGTGCTGCGGCTCAGTCGCCTTACGCGTCGGTCCTTTTGCCGAGGTAGCTCAGTTGGTAGAGCAATGGACTGAAAATCCATGTGTCCCCAGTTCAAGTCTGGGCCTCGGCACCTTGGAGAATTCTGATATCCTGGCCCGTTTTATGCAGCGTTCCTATCTGTGCTGGGGCGGCCAACGAGCGGCCGGGAAAGAGATTCTCAGGTCCCGATTCGGCTGTAGATGGGGGATCGTCTAATGGCAGGACTACGGTCTTTGGAACCGTCAATCGGGGTTCGAATCCCTGTCCCCCAGCCTTCTTCGGGGCGGGCCATCCCCGTCCCGGGCTGAATGCCTTCAGCGGCTCCAGCCGCCGTGGGTCAACCAAATATGGCGCCTATAGCTCAAAGGCAGAGCGTCTGATTGTGGATCAGAAGGTTGCGGGTTCGAGCCCCGCTAGGCGCCCTTAGTGTGGGCTGTGTCCTCGCATTCGGTGGACGAGGGACACAGCTATTTTTTCTGCCTTATAAAGTTCGAGGAAGTTCTGACGGGTCGGCCCGTTGTATCTAGCCTCCCTTCCTCGTGTAATTTGCCGGCAACGGATTGAGGGCTGGTTGGACGCTATGCTCCAAGATTTCGTATGTTTGGTAGTTTTCTGCATGGCGGACTTGCTAGGCGAGCCTTGCTCCAGTCTGTTGCCTTAACTCGTAGGGCTGCTCGACCTGATTCTGCGCTAACTGTACTATGTGCCTTGGGCGTCAGGGGCTCCACCTCTAGAATTCAGTGCCAACAAGCAAGATCTTGGACATTGACATTAGGTTCCGTTGACACTTTAGATAGGCAGCTCAAAACTAAACAAGAACAGACAGTCTGCAGGCCCGATAGGGATGTTTCAAGTCTGAATGTTACGACAACTAAAGCAATTCGATCCGCGAAGTCACGCGAAGTGCCACCTAGAACACCTTAGGCGTATCAGTTTTTTCTTTGCCTGACTGCAGGGTCCTACGCGGAACAACGATTTGGGGGAGTAAATCGCTGTTCTTACAATCGTCAAATGTGCCCTTGTCCCCTAACGAGGGAAAATAGCATAACTCTTCACCTAAGCCAGTTGGAGAAAATCGAATGAGCACTCTTACTGGTTCAGAAGAAGTATGTCTCGAAGTCGTCTTTGGTATGGCTAACGGAATGGTTCTGGAATTCAGCGACGAAAGTTTCGGGCGCTTTTTCGAATGTTATGGTGTTGACATACACGGTTCCCGGTACCAATTCAATGGTACCTCTGACCTGCCCTCCAAGAACTGGTCCAGGTAGGCTGTCTCAGAAGGACAAGTTGGGTGGGCGTTGGTAAGTTCCGGCACGCCAGCTTCCGAAGAGAGCTGGTTGCATAAGCTGAGCCATGCCAACTGTTGAAGAGGCAGTATTGACGCTGCCAGGCGCTACACTCAGGGAATGGGTTGAGATGCCGGGCTGCAGGGCAGGAAGCCAACAGCGCCTGAGCGCCATATGCGCCAAAGGGTCCTCAGGTTGAACGCGGTCGCCAACAGGATCCACTCGGCTGCTACATTGACGAGGCCGCGCAGCAAGAATCGACGCGCCCCCTGTTGCTCCTTGATGATGCCGAAGACCGGTTCGATCAACTGCTTCCTGCGTTTGGATATCTCCTGTGCCTCGCGGGTGGACATCCAGGTGCGATGGCGGCGCAACACTGCGTCGTGAGGCCCTACCCTCAGCGCTCGTCCATTCAATAGGTCGTTGGCGCATACCCCGAAGGCTGGACAGGCCTGGCAAGTGGCAGCGGAGGCCCGGTGCACGCGCCTCGGTCTCCCGTTGGGACTGCGCATGGCGCCGACGGGAGTCAGCGTCTGACCGTGTGGGCAAAGGTAGTTGTCGTTGCACTGGTCGTAGATGAAGCGGTCCTTGTGATAGGGGTGATGCTGGGCACGTCGCCGCGACGACTCAGGCATCACGAGCTTGAGGTCCCTGCGGGCGCATTCGTCCAGCGCAGACCCGGAGTGATAGCCGGCGTCCGCCAACGTCACCTGGGCCCTTGCCCCGGTAGTCTCCTCGGACTGCTCCAGCATCGGGACCAGCTGGGCAGAGTCATTCGGTTCATCCACCACATCAGCCGCCGTGACTAACATCCCGTTCGCACCGACACTCGGTTCCAACGGCGACACCATGGCCTGAGCGTTGTAGCCAGTCACGATACCCTGGCTGCTCTTCATCAATCGGGCGTCTCTGTCAGTCAGACTGATGCATTTCTGGCGGCCGCGACCCGCAAGGTCGTCCATCGCCTGCCTGACCTGCTCTTTGAGGACTTTCTTGTCGGCCAACTCTTCTGGCAGATTGACGGCAGGCTCATCTTCTCCCGCTTCGTTCTGGGCCTCAAGCTCGGATATCGTCTTGTCCAACCGACCCAGCAAGGCACGCAACTCTTCGGCGTCATAGACCCTGTCCTTGGAGGCGTTGGCGACCATCTTTGTATCATCGACCGCCCTGCACGGCCAGGTCCAACAATCCCATCGTCACCGCCGTGCGCACCGTGCGCTCGAACAGCTTCCTCATTTCTGAACGGTGCTTCCTGTAGAACCGCCACAGCGTGTTGTGGTCGGGGTGCTGCCATCCGGTCAACCACAGGTACGGTATCTGGTCACGACAGGCCGTCTCCAGCTTGCGGCATGAACGCACGCCCGTCGTGAATCCGTAAAGCCACACGCACAGGAGCGCTCTGGGATGGTAGGCAGGCGCACCCAGAGGCTCCCCTCCCATCTCCACACCAAGCTCGGCCCAGCCTTCCCTGTCCAGGGCATCGACGAACTCGGCCACAAACCTTGCTCGATGATCCGGCGGCAACAGCTCGTCAAGCGTCGGTGGCAGCATCCACATCTGCTCTCTACTCATCTCCCGAAAAGGCATGTGCGCTCCTCCTACATCTTAGGTTCGCCTCATCCTAAACCCGCCTTACCCTCAGACGCAATTGTCGTTCGCTCTCAGCCCGACTTCTGAAACAGCCTCCAGTTACTATATTAGAATTGGGCCGTAGAAAGGGGGAGATATGGCTAGGAGGAGATATACGCCGGAGCAGGTAATCAAGAAGCTCAGAGAGGCAGAGGTGGCGCTAGCCGAGGGCGGCACATTGGCAGAGGCCGCTCGCCGGATAGGCGTGACCGAGCAGACCTTCTATCGGTGGCGCAGCGAGTACGGGGGTCTCAGGCTCGACCAGGCCAGGCGCCTGAAGCGTCTGGAGTTGGAGAACAGCCGCCTGAAGAGAGCGGTGGCGGACCTGACTTTGGACAACCAGATACTGCGGGAGGCGTCTGAGGGAAACTTCTGAGTCCTTCACGCCGTCGCCAGCGTGTCGAGCACGTGAAGGAACTCTTTGGGGTCTCGGAGCGACGCGCCTGCAGAGTGTTGGGTCATCCTCGCTCCACCACAGCGATACAAGCCGGTCCTGGTGGACGATGAGAAGGCGCTGACTGCGGAGATTGTAGAGTTGGCTGGTCAGTTCGGCAGGTACGGCTACCGTCGGATCACCGCCCTTCTGAGACATCGTGGCTGGCATGTGAACCACAAGCGTGTGGAGCGGATATGGCGACGTGAAGGGCTGAAGGCGCCGGCGAAGCAGCCGAAGCGAGGACGTCTGTGGTTCAATGACGGCTCGAGTGTGCGTTTGCGGCCTGCGTGGAAGGACCATGTGTGGGCCTACGACTTCGTGCACCTGAGGCTCCATGACGGCACAGGAATACGGTTGCTGACCGTCATCGACGAATACAGCAGGGCGTGTCTGGCGATCCGGGCTGCGCGCAGCATACGGTCTGCCGATGTGATGGAGGCGCTGGCCGAATTGATGGTGACGAGAGGCGTGCCCGACCATATTCGCTCGGACAACGGGCCGGAGTTTACAGCCCGGGCTGTGCGTGAGTGGCTTGGGCGGGTGGGAGCCAGGACGCTCTACATCGAGCCTGGGTCGCCGTGGGAGAACGGCTTGCGAGTTTCAACGGCAAGTTGAGGGACGAGCTGCTGGAAAGAGAGGTCTTCTACACGTTGCTGGAGGCGCGTGTGCTGACGGAGCGCTACAGGCGGACTTACAACCGGATCAGACCCCACAGCTCTCTGGGCTACAGGCCGTCGACGCCTGAGGCCCTCTTGCCTGCCGACCCTGTCCCCGTGCCTGTCGGACTAACATAACGAGTGGCACAAACAGTGCGCCGTGTCACGGCACAATTTCTAGCCTGGATACCAGGCTTAGGAGCAGGATATCCTAAAGGTCAACTGTCTTACCCTGACCCTGGCAACAGGGGAAGTTCTCGAAAGAGTAAGGGGACAATAGCATGACAGTAAAGCCGGAGAGTAGGGCAGTCACGAGAATACTGGATCCGCAAGACCTGCGATCTATGACTATGAAAGGAACCCCGGCGTCCATCTGGAGCAAACCACATCCAAGGGAAAAGTGACTGATACCCGAGCCCCATAGAAACCCGAATGATGTTTGTTCGGACTCCCACCACACTCACGGAGATACACTACGTCCGTGGGAACCTGCCAATGGGGAGAATCTGCTAACGAAGCAGGGTAAGGATGCGCTGAGGGGGGTCTAAGGGTCGCTACTACGGAGATTGTGAACCGGAACGCGGGATGCCCTAAGTGGTGCGAATCATACGGGTACGGAGTCTCCATAGTACTCGTCGGAGTAACGACCGACCAGGGAGAGTGGGAAAGCCACTCACAGGGGGAAGGGAGACAGGTGAAGCTATGACAGCGAGTACGATGAGGGGGCGCGTGATGCGAACAACTGAAACTGTACTCAATGTCCTGAGTGAAGGAACAAACTACTCAGCGTAGCTGATCTGAGAAAGCCGGATGATGGGAAACTATCACGTCCGGTTTGACCGGGGGCTTAGGGGAAAAGTGTCGAAAGATAACTCGCCCCTTTGCCTACCGAACTCGGGGGCAGGTCAGTCGGGTATGCGCCCCGGTCAGGGGCCATCGACTAACGACCACTCGCACTCGGTGTTCATGCCGGCGAAAAGCGAGCGGCCGGGTCGGACGCAGGGCAACCATTTGGATCTGTGTACGTATTCAATAATAGACGGTGGAGCTTCAGGGGTCAGGTAGCGTTAATTCGTATGTCCGTTCGTACGGCCCTGTCGCGTTTGAGCAGCAGCAAGGTGTGAGCAGAGTCAGATGAGGCGCGGGTGCGCAGTGGACCGCTGACTCTGAATTCAGAACAGTGCTGGTTTTTCAGGCAAGGCGTTCGGGTTGGCCGGTGAGATGAGATCGTGAGAATTGCCATGGCAGAGTCAGTACTCGAAGTAAGCAATGTAAGCAAGAAGTATGGCAGCCACGTGGCAGTGGATGATCTGTCGTTCGAGGTCCTGCAAGGGGAAGTCTTCGGTCTGCTCGGGCCCAACGGCGCCGGTAAGACGAGCACAATCCGCATACTGATGGACATCTTCAAGGCGGACTCGGGCGAGGTTGAGCTGCTGGGCGGATGGCCGGGGCAGAGCCGGGAACGAGTGGGTTATCTGCCGGAGGAGCGTGGACTGTACCGCGACCAGAGGGTGCTTGAGGTGCTGGTCTATCTGGGGCGGCTAAAGGGCGTTGACGGCGCAAAGGCAAGGAGCAGGGCGCTGGAACTGCTTGCGAGAGTCGAACTGGAGGAGTGGGGAGGCAAGCGAGTCAAGGAGTTGAGCAGGGGCATGCAGCAGAAGGTACAGTTTGTTGCCTGTCTCATTCATGACCCGGAACTGCTGATTCTGGACGAGCCCTTTCAGGGCCTGGATCCCGTAAACGTTGAGATGATCAAAGGGCTTATGCGTTCTCTGGTCTCTGAGGGAAAGACTATCGTTCTGAGTGCCCACCAGATGAACCTTGTGGAAGAACTGTGCGATCGGATTCTGCTGATAGACGAGGGAAAAGCGCTGCTTTATGGTTCGCTCAAAGAGATCAAAAGGGACTTTGCGCCGAACTCAGTGCGTGTGCGGGCGGCGGACCTGCCTGAAGACCTACCCGGCGTAGTCGCAAGCGAGCGTCAAGGCGACGTGACGCTGCTTACCTTGGATGGAATAGGCGCACAGGAGTTTCTGGCCGGGCTCGTGGCGCACAATGTGCAGGTGGAGAGCTTCGAACGGGCCGCAGTGCCGCTGAACGACATTTTCGTGGCAATGGTTCAAGGCAATACGCCTCCGCCAAAAGGATCTCTTTCGATTGTTGAAAAAGGGAAGGCCCGATGACCGTTTCGAGCCGCAGGCTGCGCGAGGGAGTTTGTCGGTGGGGGCCTGGACCTGGTGCAAGGGACAAATGAAAAAAGTTCTCACAATTGCGCGACATGAATACTGGGTGAATGTCCGGCGGCCCGATTTCATTATCTTTACGTCGCTCGTTCCGTTGCTTGGTATCGTCGCGCTAGCCGTGAGCCTGATCTTCGGACGGCAAGCCGGTGGAGCCATTGTTCGCATGTTTGACGGCGGTACGGATGTTACGGCGGTTGTCGATCAATCCGGCGGATTTACCCCTATACTGCCGCGCTTTGAAGAAGAATTCATCCCTTACAGCGACGAAGCAGAAGCCCGGACAGCCCTGGAAGACGATGAAGTGCAGCGGGTCGTGGTCGTGCCCGACACCTATCCCCGGGAAGGGGATGTGACGGTCGTTACTGAGGGGAGCCGGTTTTCCGGGTCCGGGACCAGAGGACTTCGTTCCTTTTTCATTGCTCATCTGATCAAGGAGATCGAGGACAAGACGCTGCAGGCTCGACTGATTGATCCTTATGACGCGCGGGTCGAGTATGTCGGAGAACAGACCCAGGCTTCGGGGGGCGTGGCCGGCGAAATTCTGTCCGTAATGGTTCCGTTCTTCTTCGGCATCCTGCTGGCCGTAACTATTTTCGTTTCGTCCGGCTATCTGGTGCGCAGTGTGGCCGAAGAGAAGTCGAGCAGAGTGATCGAGATCGTTCTATCTTCGGTAACGCCCCAGCAGCTTCTCGCCGGAAAGGTCATTGGGTTGGGTGCCCTCGGACTGACGCAGATTCTCGTTTGGATCGCGTCTGCAGCCGGCCTCAGCGGCGGCCTGGTCCTGGTTGCGGGCATAGTGCTTCCCCTGCTCCTGCAGTGGGAGGTGTTCGTGCTGGCGCTGGTGTTCTACATTCTCGGTTTCGGCGTCTACGCTGTGCTGATCGCTGCCATCGGCACATTGGGGTCCAGCTTTCAGGAGAGCCAGCAGATTACAGGGATCTTTATCTTCGTTGCCGCCGTGCCAATGATGTTGACCGGCGTCATCATGACGGATCCCAATGCGATGGTGGTGCGTGTCCTTTCCTGGTTCCCGCTGACGGCCCCGACAACGATGATGCTGCGGCTGCCCCTTGCCGCCGTGCCGTGGACCGATGTTGTCGGCAGCATCTCTCTGCTCCTGGTTACCATTCCGGCTGTCGTGTGGCTTGGGGCGAAAGTGTTCAGGCTTGGAATGTTGATGTACGGCAGGCGCCCCGGAGTACTGGAGATCGTGCGACTGTTGAGGCATGCATAAGGGCAGAATTGCAAGGCATGGGCCGCTTTGAAGGCTCAGGCCGCTTCTGCCCTCGCTTTGAGGGCCTGGAACAGGGTATCCATGTCGGCGGGGCTGTTGTACGCTTGGACGGAAATGCGTACACCGGGCTGCCCGCCATGCTGACCGATGGGTACGATTATGCGATCTTCCTCCCAAAGCCGCTGATAGGCCTCGACCTTGCCAGGCAGGAGCACGACCCGCATCTGCGCCCACATCGTTTCAGGACTGATGGGAGGCAGGCCGGACAGCTCGAGAATGCGCCGTTCTGTCTCTCTCAGGAGTTGATGGCAGGCTTGACGGACCTGGGGCCAGTCGTTTTGCAATTGGAAGTCGATGGCTGCGGGCACGCTAAGGTAGGAGGCCGGGTCGATCGTTCCTACGGAAGTGAAGTAGTCCTGGAACCGGGAATCCCCGGGCGCCTCTCGGTCCCAACCGTGGCTGACGACGAGGGGTTCGAGAAGGTGCTGGCGTTCGGGGCGGGCGTAGAGAAAGCCTGTGCCGCGCGCGCTGCTCAGCCATTTGTGGCAGTTGCCGCCGTAGAAATCTGCTCCGATCTCTTCCATATCCAGATCCAGCTGACCGGGAGCATGGGCGCCGTCAACCACTGAGATGATTCCCGCGTTCCTGGCCCGCCGGCAGATCTCGGCGACCGGCAGTATCAGCGCGCTGGGCGAGGTGATGTGGCTCAAGGATATCACCTTGGTGCGCTCGTCTGTGCCGGCCCAAATCTGCTCGACTACAGCGGCGGGATCGGCAACGGGCACGGCGACCGGCTGATTTACAAGCCGGGCGCCAACCTTTTCACAATTGAACCGCCAGGCGCGGTCAATTGCGCCGTATTCGTGGTCGGTCGTCAGGACTACGTCATCTGCCTGCAGCTCCAGAGAGCGGGTTACAATGTTGAGCGCGTAGGTAACGTTGGGGACGAATGTCAGATCGTCTGGGGCGGCCTTAATGAATGCGCCCAGTCTTTCCCTGGACTTCGCCAGCAGCTCAGGGAGGCGGTTTCCCAGAAAGACAACCGGGTTTGCTTCAAGCTCCCTCTGCCAGTGCTGATAACTTTCGAAGACGGGCCGGGGAACGGCGCCGAAGCTGCCGTGATTGAGGTAGACGACGTCCGGATCGAGCAGGTACTGTTCGGCGATGTGCGTGAGAGGAAGTGAGAGGGACATAGGAGTACTACTCCGTCATGTCAGGTTGGCAAGCGCGCCCTTCAGCTTT
Organism: Caldilineaceae bacterium; assembly: GCA_965208965.1. Taxonomy (GTDB): domain Bacteria; phylum Chloroflexota; class Anaerolineae; order Caldilineales; family Caldilineaceae; genus Bin5. Next base: position 4,185,284 of record OZ242384.1, on the reverse strand, counting down.
TCGGCATAGGGACTGCGCTGAGATGGTGTTGTAAGGAATCTTTCTGCGGTGCGAGTGTAGAGCTCATCGCCCGAGTAGCGGGGGAAGACGTGCTGGTGAAAGTGCCACACCTCCTGGTAGCCGGCGGGCTCGTTGTGCTGCCTTGTTGACACCCCTTCGCATCCGTAGGTGGACTTCATCGCCAGCGCGATGCGGCGGCTGGCCTTGAAGATTTCGGCTCCGTATTCGTCTGGCAGATCGTAAATGTTCTCGAAGTGGTCCCGGGGTATGAGGATGACGTGTCCCGGATTACAGGGCCACCAGTGGGACGAAATGAACCCGACTACCAGTTCGTCGCGCAGGACGACATCCTCGGCGACCGTGTAGACAGACCCGCTCTCGTGTCCGGCGGCAACCGCGCAGAATGGGCAGCTGTAGTCATCCGGTTCGTGGTTGTACACCTTAGGACGCTTCCAACCTGTCTAGACCGTCATCGATGATCGGCGCCAGTTCGCTCATCTGTGTGATGGCCGCGGCTACCTGTTTGCCGAATCCTGACTTTGTAAAGCGTACGGGAAGGCTTAAGCGCTCGGTCAGATTCGTGCGGGAGAAGCGGGTTCCGTCAACGCCCCAGCCATTCACGACCTCCTCCATTCGTTCAACGGTGTGCGAGTTGAACTGTACGCGGTCAAATAGATTCTTGTGGCATACGTGCAGGTCAATGGACAGCGACTTGGCGTCCAGGTTTTCCTGGGTAAGACCGAATTCGAAGTGGATGCCGTCCAGGCCGTAGTTGTACCAGTTGCCCTTGGCGACCTGCATATAGATGCCGGCATGGTACGGGCCGATGAAAGACGACCACCCGCCTGTCTGGTACCAGTCCAGATTGCTCAACTGCCGCAATACCTTCATGCACTGTGGATGCTGGTCGATAAACAGCTGCCAGCTTGGGGAAACTGTTGACATGGGCTTGCCTCCATCTTTCTAATGGACCATTTGCCTGCGTGCGAATGCGTTCGGGACGTGGGCCTTTTCAGTTTTGCAGTTGTTCGAAAGGCTCAGCCGTCATTTCGACCGAGCGGCGCCAGAGCTCCTGCGCCGCTTCTTGATCGTAGGCCGTTGCTTTGGCCCTGTGCTTCTTTGGGAGTCCCCTCATCTGCATCCAGCCGTCCGGCCCGATGTAGTCGCCCCCGCGGACGTCGGCTGCGGTGGCGGCGTACAGTTGTGGCAAGGCGCCCTGCTCGGCACTTTGAGAGAGAAGCGCATTCAGGATGCGCATCACCGCGAGTTCTATGCGAGACCCTTTCTCTCTGGCCGCCACATATTGCAGATTTGTCGCGGCAAAGCCGGGATGGGCGGACACGCAGATCGTTCCGGCGCCGATGCTCTCCAGCCGGCGCTGCAGTTCTGAAGTGAAGAGGAGGTTGGCGAGCTTGCTCTGTGAGTAGGCGCCGAAGGGGCTGTATTTTCGCCGGCCGTGAAGATCGCTGAAGTTCATGCGACCGCTGCGATGGGCCATACTGCTGACATTGACGATGCGGCTGCCGGGCGTTTCCAACAGGAGGGGCAGCAACACGCCTGTCAAAACAAAGTGGCCAAGGTGATTGACGCCAAACTGGCGTTCAAATCCCTGGGAGGTCTCCTGTCGGGGTATTGCCATTACGCCGGCATTGTTTACGAGAATGTCCAGGCGGTCCAAGTCTGTCCGAAGTTTCTCGGCGCAGCGCCGCACGGAAACCAGGTCGGCCAGATCGAGGTCCGTTGTTTCCAACCGTGCCTCAGGCAGACCCTGCTGGATCTCCTTCCTGGCCTGATCGCCCCGTTGTGGGGACCGGCTCGCTAGGAGTACCCGTGCCCCGCTTGCGGCCAGCAGTCGGCAAGTGTGAAAGCCCAGGCCGCTGTTCCCTCCAGTAACGAGAACGGTTCTTCCGGTCTGATCGGGTATGTCGGCGCTGCTCCATCCGTTTGACATCTCTTCTCTCACGGGCTGGTCATGGATTTCAAGAAGGTGGACCTGACCGGGCGCTGTTCCTGTGTGATGCTTCGACCCGGTGAGTTTCTCTTCCTGTTTGCAGCTTCGTCGCACGAGACAGACTAATCTTAACCGTCGAAGGCGCCGCGGCCAATTCAGCCAGTATCTCTTGCGGAACCCGGTACGTTCGGACTACGCTGAAGGGCTTCCTTGAGGAAGACAACTATGGTAAATTGGAGCGGCTGTTTGGGCCGGAGCTCCGTCAGAGGCTATCCGTTTTCATGTGCAGAACTGGAACCCATCGATTTGTGTGAATTGGCGCGGGAGAGGGTAGGTGTGCTTGTTGGGGAAGCTAAGCTTGCGGCGGAAGAGTGGGTTCGTTGCGAAGGAAGCATGTTGCCTGGTTTCCAGGGAGCGTTTCTTGCCGGGTCGGTGACAACTCTTCCTGAAGATGCTCCTCTGCCGGAGAGTTCCGATGTGGACATCTCGGTCGTGATGGAAGAACCGCCGCCGGTCAAAGCGGGTAAGTTCAGATTCCGAGGCGCCTTGCTGGAAGTGTCGTATGAGGCGCGGGAGAGGCTCAGGACGCCTGAAACTGTATTGCGTGATCCGCACCTGGCAGGGGGCATCCGGTGCATGCACATCGTTGCCGATCCCTCGGGCCGTCTGGCTAGCCTGCAGAGCGAGGTCGCCAGAAAGTATGCCCGCCGGCGGTGGGTGCGGCAACGGTGCCGGACGGCGACTGCCGCGGCAATGGGGCGGCTCCAGCACATTGACGCTTCAGCGCCGCTGCATGAACGGGTGACTTCCTGGTTGTTTGGGACCAGCCTCACTGCTCTCATTCTGCTGCTGGCCGGACTGCGGCCGCCGACGGTCAGACGCAGATACGCGGTTGTCCGCGATCTTTTGCATGAAAGCGGCAGGCCGGACTTCCACGAAGAGCTTCTGCAGCTGCTGGGGTGTTCCGATTGGAGCCGGAGCCAGGCTGAGATGCATCTGGACGCGGTCGCGAGCTCTTTTGACTGCGCCAAACGCTTGCCAAAGGGTGACTTCCAGTTTGCGGCGGACATCAGCGAAACGGCGCGGCCCGTCGCGATTGACGGCAGCCGGGAACTGATTGAGAAAGGACTCCATCGAGAGGCCGTCTTCTGGATGGCTGCGACCTCTTCGCGCTGCCAGTGGGTCCTTCACTTCAACGGACCCAGTGGGAAAGGAGGTCGCCACCGTCAGGGCTTCCAGTCGATGCTGAGCGATCTCGGAATCGGCGACGATGCCGACCTCGAAACTCGGCGCTGTCAAGCGCTGGAGTTCCTGCCGCGCGTTAATGAGATGGGAGACGCAGTTATGGCTGCCACGCCTGGGATAGAATGACAAACAGGACCGAAGGTTTTTTCGCCACTAGCCGGGAAGGAGGACCATCGTCGATGACAATTCGAAACTGGTCGGAAAACATTCTTTTTTCGTCCGCGCCGCTTCACGAACCACAGACCGTCGATCATTTGCAGGAGATAGTCAGGGCCAGCCGAAAGGTGCGAGTGCTGGGCGCCCGCCACTCTTTCAATGACGCGGCAGCGATCGATGCGCAGGTCGATGTTGACGGCACCCAGGAAGTGAACGAAGACACTTCCGCAGCATACATCTCGTTGGACCAGTTGGACGCGCCGCTTGAGTTTGACTCCGAGCGCGGTACGGTCACTTGTAACGCCGGTATCACCTACGGAGAACTGTGCATACGCATGAACGCAGAAGGGATGGCGCTGCACAACACGGCTTCTCTCCCTCACATTTCGGTGGCCGGCGCCTGCTCGACGGCTACGCACGGTTCGGGTGACGGGAACGGAAATTTGGCGACTGCGGTGGTCGGACTGGAGATAGTGGCGGCTGACGGTGAGTTGAAGTCTCTAACGCTTGAAGAGGACAGGGAGGTATTCGAAGGATCGGTAGTTTCGCTGGGAGGACTTGGAGTTGTAACAAGGATGACTTTAGCGACGGAACCTGCATATCTGATGCAGCAGTACGTCTATGAAGAACTGCCCTCTGCCGAACTGTATCAAAACTTCGATGAAATCATGTCCAAGGCTTACAGTGTCAGTCTGTTCCCGGACTGGCAAGGCGGCGTGGTCAATCAGGTCTGGTTCAAGCATCGCACCGGCCTTTTGAGCGGGAGGAATGGTCAGGATGCTGCACAGCTGGAGCCGGTCGACCTCGGCCTACCGTCGGAGCTATATGGGGCCAGGGCTGCTACTACCCATGTTCACCCGGTCCCTGATTTCTCGGCCGACGGCTTAACGTTGCAGATGGGGATGCCAGGACCGTGGCACGACAGGCTGCACCATTTTCAGATCGACAGCACGCCGGCCAGCGGCGACGAGCTGCAGACAGAGTATTTCGTGCCGAGAGCGCACGCCGTCCCCGCGTTGCAGGCGGTAGAGGGGCTGCGCGACAGGTTCAGTTCAACGCTCTGGATTTCGGAGATCCGGTCGGTCGCGGCCGACCGCCTGTGGCTGAGCCAGAGCTACGGAACGCCGACCATTGGTATTCACTTTTCCTGGAGAAAGAACTGGCCTGCGGTGCGAGAGGTCATGCCGCTGGTCGAGGAGGCTCTGGCCCCGTTTGAGGTCCGACCGCACTGGGGCAAGCTGTTTTCAATTCCTCCCAGGCAGGTGCAGGCAGCCTACCCGAAGATGGGGAAGTTCAGGGATCTGTTGCGATCGACAGATCCCGACGGCAAGTTTCGCAACGGATATCTGGATCGATTCGTATCTGGGTAGAGGTCCTGAATCAGACGGAGCTTTGCCGCCGTAAGGTCAACCTTTCTTCGGCCCCCGGAGGAAGCGGGGCGCGACGAGGAATCGCAGTTCACCGCTGCCCCAATGCAGTTGGCGCCAGCGGGCGACATCTACTTCGAAGTGGGCAAGACCCGCGGTCGGGAAGCGCAGGTTCATGCGGCCGTCAGTGCCGGCGCACAAGCCTGAAACCAGGTGGGCAACGCCGGGGTTGTGGCCTATCAGGAGAATATGGTAGGCACTGTCGTGCGTTTCCTGAATGATATTCAAAAGGGTATAGGGGGCGGCGGCATAGATGCGGTCGTTCCAGCCGAAATTGCGCTTATAGCCAAGCAGTTCGGCGACTTTCTCGGCCGTCTGGCGTGTACGCAATGCGGGTGAGGATACGATCCAGTCGGGCTTTTCCTTCACCGTATCCAGGATCCGGCACACGCGCCGCAACTGTTTGAATCCGCTTTTTGCCAGCGGGCGGTCGATGTCCCCCCCGGAAACGCTCGTCTGTTTGGCCTTGGCGTGACGAAGGACGGTCAGGTAGCGAGTGTCCATGGCTTCGACATCTCCAATGTCAAAGGCAATAGCAAATTCAGGTGCCGTTGCAAGCGCAGATTCATTTTAGTTTGAACTGTTCAGGGAAGTCAAGGAGGTTTTACGCGCTTGTCACATCCCAGGTTTGAAGTGGGGACAGTCTGGCAGTGAATCCAGGCCGGAGGAGGGTGCGGCCGACCTTCAGTGGTCAGCGGATGGAAACGGAAGGTGGGGCAACCGACTCTGTGGCGGCTCTGTTTATTGCACTCTGGTTTGCTTGATTGCCGCTACAAGCTATACTGGATGTCTGCGCTTCATCAACACCAAACACAAAGAGCAATTAGGAGACCTGGATGACGGACTGGAAACCTGAAGTCGCAGTGGTCGGCGCCGGTGCGATGGGATGCCTGTTTGGAGGGCTCCTGGCTGAGGGCGGGCTGGACGTGACCCTGATTGACGTGTGGCAGGAGCATGTCGACCTCATAAGCCGGGATGGGCTCCATATGCTCGGATACGGGGGCGACCGAAGCATCCCCGTGCGCGCCACAACCGATCCGAGCGGTATGGGACCGGTTGACGTTCTGTTCGTTCAGTGCAAGGCGCCTTACACCCAAGATGCAGTCAGGCGGGTTCTGCACCTGCTGCGCGATGATAGTGTTGCCATCAGCTTTCAAAATGGGTTGGGGAACGAGGAAAACATAGGTGAGGTTACAGGAATGGAGCGTGTGTTGGGGGGCGTGACGGCCCAGGGCGCTGCCGTAGAAGGACCTGGAGCCGTGCGCAACTTTGGCAATCTGCCTACGCACATCGGAGAGATGGGCGGGGGTGTCAGCGAGAGGACGGAGCGGATTGCGGCTGCGCTTGACAGAGCGGGTCTGCAGACTTCGGCGGTCGCGGACATACGCCAGGCGATCTGGAAGAAGCTGCTGGCGAATGTCGCAATCAGCCCGACGTCGGCGATTGCCAACATGACGATCAAGCAGGTCTTTGCCGTACCGGAACTGAGAGAGACTGCCTTTGAAGCGCTGGACGAAGCGGTCGAGGTGGCGCGTGCCGAGGGCATTGACCTCAATGCGGCTGAGACTCGAGAGGTGATAAGCCAGATCGCTGGACCGGAAGGCACCGGCGACAACAAGTCCAGCCTCTGCGTAGATATCCTCAACCGCCGTCCTTGCGAAGTCGATGTCATAAACGGCGCAGTCGTGAGGCTCAGCCGCAAACACGACATTCCCACTCCTGTAAACAAGACCTTGGTTGCCGCGATCAAGGCGCTTGAAAGCCACTACTTGAATTGACTTTCGATGAGAAACAAGGTGATCGACGTCCAGGATGCCGCCGCTCTGGTCCCCGACGGCGCGACGCTGGGGACAGTTGGCGGCGGAGGCGGCCTGGTAGAGGCCGATGCGCTGCTGGCGGCGGTCGAGGAACGCTTTCTTTCTAGCGGCGCGCCGAGGGGACTGCGCGTAATCCACTCGCTTGGAATCGGCGATCGCGACCGTCGCGGACTCAACCGACTGGCCTACGAGGGCCTGGTGCATAAGGTGATAGGCGGCCACTGGATCTGGTCGCCGCGCATGCAGGCGCTGGCGCGTGACGATAAGATTGAGGCCTACATACTGCCCGCGGGCGTAACTGCGCAGCTGATGCGGGAGATTGGCGCGGGCCGGCCTGGATTGATTACGCACGTCGGCCTGGGAACTTTCGTCGATCCCCGTCAGGACGGCGGCCGGATGAACAGGTCGGCCCAGGACGAGCTGGTCGAGTTGATTGAGATAGATGGCCGGACGTTGCTGCGCTACAAGCCGTTTCCCGTGGACGTTGCGCTCCTGCGGGGCAGTTACGCGGACGTGGACGGCAACATAAGCATGGAGGAAGAGCCGGCCAACCTGGAAGCCTTTGCGATGGCACTCGCTGCTCATAACAGCGGCGGCACAGTCGTTTTCCAGGTGCGGGGTCTGGTGGAAGCGGGCATGATTCCGGCCCGCCAGGTGCGGATTCCGGGTGCGTTGGTTGACGCCGTGGTTGTCGAGCCCGAGCAGCCCCAGTGCCATGCATTCTTTTATGACTCCTCTATCTCAGGGCAGGGAAGGGCAGAGGGGCACTTGAATGCAGGTCAAGGGAAGTCTACGGCAGTGGACGGGACTTCGGGACCGAGGGCGATCATCGCGCACCGGGCAGTTCAGGAACTCTTTGACAATGCCGTGATAAACTTCGGATTCGGAATTCCCGATGGAGTAGCCAAACTGGTGGCGGCGCGCGGCGAGACCGAGCGCTACTACCAGACGATTGAACACGGCACATACGGTGGCGAGCTACTGGACGGTGTTCTATTCGGCTTTGCCCGCGACGCCAGCTGCATGATCGACTCGCCTTCACAGTTTGACCTATACGGTGGAGGCGGGCTGGACATTGCGTTTCTCGGATTCGGCGAAATGGATGGGAGAGGCAATGTCAATGTCTCGCGACTGGGAGGGACGACGGTTGGACCTGGCGGTTTCATAGACATCGCCCAGAACGCGCGCACGGTCGTCTTCTGCGGCACTTTCGAGGCCAAGGGAGTCGACTATGAAGTCGGTGAGCACAGCGTAACCATCAAGCGCCACGGTCAGATTCGAAAGTTGGTTGAAGAGGTCGATCAGATCACTTTCAGCGGTCATCATGCGTTGGAGAGCGGGCAGAAGGTCATTTGCGTAACAGAGCGGGCGGTCTTTGAGCTGACGCAGGAAGGAATGTGTCTGCGGGAGATAGCGCCGGGCATTGTTCTCGAGGCAGACGTATTGGACCGGATGGGATTTGCCCCGATCGTGCCTGCGGAAGTGCCGCTGATGCCGTTTCTGGCAAGCCGTCGAGTGTCAGACTGACGGCCCCGACTCCTAGCCTCTCCAAACCATGTACAGGCAAGCGAGACCTCGCGCACCAATCCCAATTCACCAGAAAAGAGCAACTACAAGATGACCGAAATGCCCACATTGCCCCCTCCGCCCAGCTTTGCCGACGTTTTGGCAGCGCACAAGGTGTTGCGCAGCTATCTGAAGCCTACGCCACTGCACAACTACCCGGTACTCGACGCAGCTACGGGGGCCGAGGTCTGGGTAAAACACGAAAACTACCTTCCGATAGGCGCGTTCAAGTTGCGGGGGGGCATCTATTTCATGGCGCGGCTGCCTGAAGAGCAGCGGAGAAGGGGCGTAGTGACGGCCTCTACGGGCAATCACGGCCAGTCTGTGGCCTACGCAGCGCGAATGTTCGGCGTAAAGGCGGTAATCTCAGTGCCGGAAAATGCCAATCCGGTAAAGCTGGAGGCGATGCGCGCCAACGGCGCCGACGTGCGTTTGAACGGCGTCGACTTTGAGCAGGCAAAGAAGCATGGCGAATGTATCGCGGCCGAAGAGGGATTGCAATTCGTCTCTTCGGGGGATGAACCGGCGCTGATAGCGGGTGTGGCGACTCACACACTGGAAATCCTACAGGAGAAGCCGGACATCGAAACCATCATCGTGCCGGTTGGCGGGGGGAGCGGCGCGTCTGGCGCTTCGATCGTCGCAAAGGGGATCAACCCCGGCATTCGAACCGTGGCTGTGTGCGCAGACGCTTCGCCGGCCGCCTATCTGACTTGGCGGGACCGGGCATGGCGGGAGGCTCCGAACAAAACGGCTGCAGAGGGGCTGGCGACAGGCGCCCCCTATATGCTACCGCAATCGATCCTATGGGACCTGCTGGACGACTTTATCAGGGTTACGGAGGAGGAGCTGTTTGCCGCGGTGCGCATGTACCTCGAGACTGCGAAGACTCTTGCCGAACCGGCTGGCGCCTCGCCGCTGGCTGCGCTGCTCAAATTGCGAGACGAACTTGCGGGAAGAAAGGTAGCGCTTATCCTCAGCGGGGGGAACATTTCACCGCAGCAGCTGCGCCTGGTACTGGAAAACTGTAACTGAGCGGACTTTGCGTCCAGTTACGCCTCAGAGGACGGAGACTCTGTTTCCTCTGACTCTTCTGCTCCATCGTCGTATGTCAGCAACAGCTGGCGCAGCGCCGCCATGTCCTGCTCTTCGATGAATCTGTGCAGGGTGCGGCTATTCTCCAGCAGCGTCTGTCCGAACTGGCTCTGGGCAAACATGCGCAGATCTTCTTCGAGCGGGTCGGTGATGCGGTGATCGGAGACGATGTTGCCGTCCTGCATTCGCAGGATGCGTTGCGTCGCCTGGGCGACGCGGCGGTCATGGGTTACAACAACGATTGAGGTTCCCTGGCTGCTGTTGAGCTCGGCGAGCAAGGTCAGGATCTCATCGCTGCTCTGGCTATCGAGCGCGCCGCTCGGTTCATCCGCCAGGATCAGCGACGGGCTGTTGGCGAGCGACCGGGCTATCGCCACGCGCTGGCGCTGTCCTCCTGAAAGTTGACCGGGAAGATGGTTGCGGCGGTCGGCCAAGCCGACCAACTCCATCAGATGCAGGGCCCGTTCTTTGCGCTCCTTGCGGCTGCCAATTTGGCCCTGCAGAGGTACTTCGACGTTTTCCTGGGCTGTCATGGTCGGCAGCAGATTGTGCAGCTGAAAGACGAATCCGACCGTCCTGGCGCGAAAGTGGTCCACATCTTTCAGTTTCGAAAGGTCCTCGCCCGCTACCCAGACCGTACCTTCGGTCGGTTGGTCGAGAGCGCCGAGCATGTTTAGCAGCGTGCTCTTGCCGCACCCGCTGGGTCCCATAACCGCCACGAACTCACCAGTCTGCACTTCGACCGAAAGTCCATCGAGCGCGCGCACGGCGGTTTCTCCATTTCCGTAAATCTTAGTCAGGTTTTCAACTCGGACGATAGGGTCGACTTTGTGCTTGTGTTCCATAGCTTCTGCGAGTGAATCTGCTGACACGACTGCTAACCGGTCCAGCTATGATAAGTCCAGTTTCGCAAAGGGAATTCTACTGGGGCGAGACGAGGATGTTCACGAAAGCGGTCATGCCCCAGCGCAAGTTGTCATCCAGTTGCGGGACTTCCACGTGGACCGTGAAGTTGGTGCTGCCCCTGTCGCTTGTGCTTACCGGCGCGATGTGGGTGATTATGCCGTCGAAGATCTGGTCCGGCAGTGAGTCGAAGGTGACCTCCACCTCCTGTCCGCTTTTGAGTTGGACAACGTCAGTTTCGCGCAGGTCGGTTGTTTCAACGTGCATGCTGCCTGTATTGCCCAGGAGGACGAGAACCTGACCGGGGGCAACAAGCTCGCCGCTGCGAACGAGAAGTGCGCCAACCTGGCCGGAGAACGGGGCCACTATCTGGGACTGGCCAACGTGGGCTTGTGCGCTGGCGAGCTGTGCCCTGGCAGTACCGATACGGGCCAGTGACACTGCGACGTCCTCGGGCGAAGCGCCTTCCCTTGTCCTGCGCAGATTTGCCTGCGCGCTGGCGAGCGCGGCTTCGGCGGATAGCACACCTGCCTCGGCAGCCGGTATCTGGCTCTCCGCGACTGAAACCCGGGACAGCGCCTCCGTAATGCGTGACCTGGCGACGGCCAGTCTCTGCTCCGAAGCCCCCTGGGTGGCAACGGCGAACTCGGCCTGGGCCGCCTTCAACGACTTTGTGGCCTGTTCGAGTTGCAGTGATTCCAGAAGCGTACTGCCGATCGTTGGATCTCCTCGCACTGCGTTGTAGGTAGCCTGGGCGTGGTCCAGGGCAGCCTGCGCGACTTCGACGCGGGCTGCGGCTGCGGCCCTTTCCGCCTCCGTAGGGCCTGCAGCCAGTTCATCGTACTGTTCACGGGCAATCTGGACTTCCACCTGGTAGAACTCGACACTTTTCTGTGCTTCCAGCAGCCTGCCGGCGGCGAGTGAAACCTGGGCTTCCGCAGTGGCAACGCCGGCTTCGGCGGCGGCGACTTCGGCTTCACTGGCGCCTGACAGCAGGCTGGCATGGGCTGCCTCGGCTTCGGCTACGGTTGCAGCCGAGATTTCGACCTGGCTTTCTGCCGTCGGGTTTTCGAGCTGAATGAGCAGGTCCCCGGGTTCCACCCAGTCGCCTTCTTTGACATGCAGTATCTGAACGATTCCGCCCTGCAAAGGAGCCAGGTTGGCCCAGACGGAGGGAAGCAGCTTACCCGAGGCCCAGATGACTGAATCCAATTCCGGGTCCTCTTGTTCCTGCGATCCCGCCTCCGCGTCATCTACGGAAGACTCACTGGTCTGGGGAAGAAGCGAGGGGTTGACGTAAGTAACGTAGGCCCAAACGCCCGCAACCAGGATGACAATCAATCCGAGCACAATCCAGACTCGTTTCATCTTTCTCCTTCTTCACACACCGCGCATCAGCCGTCACGGTGGCAATGGCTTTTGCTTCGTATTCACTCATAGCGCAGCGCTTCGACCGGCTGCAATCTGCTTGCCCGCCAAGCCGGATAGAAACCGCCTATGAGGCCGAGTAAAATGGCAAGACCGACTGAGATCACAAAGGTCCCTGGTTCCCAGGCAGGACGCAACATTGCGCCTCCGGCGAAGGGAATGGAAGAGAGTCCCGTGAGTAGTACAACCGCGCCGATGCTGCCCAGGAGAGCCGACAAGAGGCACAGCAAAAGGCTCTCTTGAACGATCTGCGACAAAATCCGTTTGCCAGGCCAACCCAGCGCACGCAGCGTTCCGATTTCCCGCGTGCGTTCGTATATCGACATGATCATGGTATTGGCAACGACGATCCCGCCTACAATCAACGCCAGCATCCCAATTGCGCCTGCGATTCCCTGCATGGAGGCGATATCGTCCGTACTTTGGGCAAATTCGCTGCTAATGCTGGCCCTGACTTTGGGAAATCGCTGGTTTATGGCGTCCTGGACGGGAAGGGCCATGGCTGGATCTTTGACGTCTACGAACAGGAAACTGACGTTGCGAGGACGATTCAGGATACGCTGAGATTCTCGTAACGCCAGGATTCCACCGCCTTCCTCCCAGGCAACACCTGTCTCAAAGATACCAACGACTCTGTAGCGATTGTTGTAAAGAGTCATTGTATCGCCCAATTCGAGGTCGTATGAATCGGCGGCGTTACTGCCGATGATTATCTCGGATGGGCGCTGGACGCGCCTGCCTTCTGTTAGTTTGTAGTGGTCCATGGCCGCGCTGTTGGGCTCGAGACCAAAAATGAAGAAGAGTGGCAGCTCAGGTGTGAGAACGAAGCCCAGGACCATGGGACTAACCGATTCAACCTGGGACATACCCTGGATCTGGCGCATGACACGCTCATCGACGCTGCTCAGTGACAGGTCAGGGACGTCCCGCTGCATAACCGTGATGTTGCCCGGGCTGCCAGTACCGGCCAAGTTGTTCATCTGGCCAATCAGGCCGGTGGTGAGGCCTCCCAACATCACAAGCGTACCCACGCCGATTCCGATGCCTGCCGCGGCGAGGAGAGTGCGGTTGCGCCGCCGCCACAGGTTACGAAAACTCTGACTTCCGATCCGGCTCAGACGTCCCGGCTTGAAGTCGGAGGCCGTACCGCCCTCGTATGAGAGGGCTTCGACCGGCCGAAGTCCTGCAGCCCGCCAGGCCGGGTAGACGCCGCCAACCAGACCCAGAAACAGCGCTGTTACGAGCCCCTGGATGATTATGGCAGGCGTAAATGCGCCCTGGAGCAGGACGCCCATACCGGGGACGGTGCCCGCCAGTTTTGCCAAGCCGATTCCCATGAGTACGCCGACTACGCCGCCGGCCGCGCTCAAGGCCATCGATTCCCCCAGGATGATCCACAGGACGCGCCAGCGACTCCAGCCGAGGGCTCGCAAGGTTCCGATTTCGCGAGTACGCTCCAGGACGCTCATGACCATCGAGTTCATCATGCCGAGGCCGCCGATGAAGATTGCGATTGCCGCAATGCCCCAGGCGAATCCCTGCATCATCTGCTCATATTGTTGATTGCTGTCGCGTTCGCTGGTTTTGCTGACCTTCAGTTCCAGATCAAGGGATTCAATTCGTTCGATTGTTGCGTCGGCATCGTCGCCGCGACGCAATCCAATCTCGTAGAGACTGACTTTTCGCTCGAATTGGGCCGCGGTCTGGGCATCTTCCAAAGTGACGACGCCGCCGGACTCTTCAATGCCCTGGCCGGTCTCATAGATGCCGACGACTCGGAAGGGGGTCCCTTGAATGCGTAAGTTATCGCCGACCGAGATATCGATAGATTCGGTTGCACGCCTGCCGATCACCATTTGCCCGGGACCGCTCACCGGTTTGCCTTCGACGATGCGATAGTGGTCCATGGCGGTGCTGCCGATTTCGTAGCCGAAGAGGAGAAAGAAGGGAAGTCCCGGAGTCGTAACCCAGGTATAGACGCCGGGCTCCACCCGCTCCACGCCTGGAACGGCAAGCAGACGCTCGCCGACTGTTTCGTCGATACTGCTGAATGCGGGGTCGATCGCCTCAGCCTGGGTGATCAGCAGGTCGTTGCTGCTGCCTCCCACAACCAGGGCGAAATTCGAGGTGATTCCCTCTGCAATGGAGCCCAGCGCAACTACGGCAGCAACGCCAATGGCGATCCCGAGAAGGGTCAAGCCGCTTCTGACCGATCGCCGGGTCAGGTTCTTTAGTATCATTCGAGGTCAGGATTCTGGAATCGGTCTACACTCTGCCTGCATGAATCTGCCGGCGGAAAGAACCAGCCCGCCTGAAGGACTGTCCTATTCGTCCGCCAGTCCCATAAGTCCCGGCATGACCCGACTTGCCCAGGCTGCTCCGGTGGGCCAGGTTCAGACATCATCTTCTCATATTGTGAGGGAAAAGAACTGACGGCACTATGTCAGATTCCTGACACTAAGCTTAGTCGGCTGACGCGGGCACAACTTGGAGAAGCGCCGCCATATCAGCCGCCAAGGCGTGCACCTCGCCGGCTACTTCCACCAGCATGGGTCCGTCAAACGGGGCTTGTTCGCGGAGGAAGACTTCTGCATTCAGATGCAGTCCCAGCCCTCTGAGATAGGCGAGCCGGTCCTTTTCCTGACTCAGGACGCGCACAAGGCGATAGGCTTGGCCGGCTTGGGACTGCGAGAGAGGGTGTCCAGGCGTGTGAATGACCTCGCCATTCTTGGAGGGAATGGGGTCGCCGTGAGGGTCCACTTTGGGGTAACCCAGAGAGGCGGCAATGGCATCCTCCAGCCCCTCGCTGATGACGTGCTCAAGGCGATCAGCCTCTTCGTGCACGCTGTCCCAGGGAATGTCCAAAGTCTTGTGCAGGAAGAGTTCCAGCAACCGATGGTGGCGCAGAATCTCCAGGGCGACCCGCCGGCCGGTTGGAGTGAGCGCTACCGCCTGATGGCGGCGGTAAATAACCAGGTCCATCCGCGCAAGCTTCTTCACCATGTTTGTGGCAGATGCAGGCGTGTAGCCGAGGTACTCGGAGAGGACGGAATTCGTGACCTGATCGCCGCGAGCTTCCAGGACATAGATGGCTTTCAAGTAATCTTCCTGATTGGTCGAAAGCGGGCTGCTGATTTCGGAGGAATAGTTTTTAGTCATGGCTAAATTGTATCCGCGAAATGCGCTCATGTCAAGTCAGCTTGTTGGGCGGGGCCTGTGTCGGCGACAGGAGAGAGGCTGACCGAGATTTGGGGTATTCCAGCGAGGCGTCGCTATGGCGGCAGCTCCGCTCTCGACTCTCATGGCCTGGTTGTGTCGACTGGGCCTGAGGAGGCCGGTACTCGCGGCGAGTCGCCCTGCCGTGTTTAACTGGAACGGGGAGTCGCCAAATGGATGTCTATATCTGGCCTAGACTGTGTTGTGTCCAGTCCATCAGAGCTTGCTGAGTGCCGTAGATGCGTGCAGCGTTGTCGATGCCGTTTTGGAGACGGGTGGCAGCTGTTTCCAGTAAGTTTTGTGCGGCGGGAAGACTTCCATCCTGTTGATCTGCCGTTTGACCGTTGGAGGGCAAAGGTTCATCACGGCGATGGTAAAGGCCGTCTTTTTGTAGAGTCCATGACTGACGGCGGTCTTCCAGACAGCAATCGAGGATGCGCTGCAACTGTTCCTGTAGGGCGGGCTCTTCTACGGGAACGATTGCTTCGACCCGATCCATGAGGTTGCGAGACATCCAGTCTGCGCTGCCGATAAAGTAGAGGGGTTTGCCATCGTTGACGAAGGAGTAGATGCGGTGGTGCTCCAGGAAGCGGCCGATGACGCTGATCACTTCGATATTTTCGCTGAGTCCTTCAATGCCGGGTTGGACACGGCAGTTACCGCGCACGATAAGGCGGATAGGAACGCCGGCCTGGCTTGCACGGTACAAGGCGCGGACGACGACGGCGTCATCGAGTCCGTTCATTTTTGCGACAATGCCGGAGGGCCGACCTGCTAGTGCGTTGGCGGCTTCGGTATCAATCAACTCCACGAACCGATCCTGCATGTTAACAGGTGCAACAAGGAGCCGGCGGAAGTGGCGCTGGCGGCTGTACCCCGTGAGGAAGTTGAAGAGGTCCATCAGATCCGCACCGACTTCGGGCCGGGCTGTCAGCAGACCCAGGTCGGTGTAAAGGCCGGCCGTCTTGGGGTTGTAGTTGCCGGTGCCGATGTGGGCGTATACTTGTATACCCTCCTCTTCCTCGCGCACAACGAGGGTCGTCTTGGTGTGGGTCTTGAGTCCGACGAGACCGTATGCCACGTGGACCCCGGCATCTTCCAGTGTTCTGGCCCATTCGATGTTGCGCTCCTCATCAAAGCGGGCTTTGAGCTCGACAAGGACTGCCACCTGCTTGCCCCGTTCCGCCGCCTGAATCAAGGCTCTGCCAACGGGAGAATCGGCGCTTGTCCGGTAGAGTGTCTGCTTGATGGCGAGAACTTGCGGGTCGCGGGCCGCGGCTTCGATGAAGGCCTGTGTGCTGGTTGCGAAACTGTGGTACGGGTGATGCACCAGGACATCGCCCTTTCTGATGATGGAAAAAATGTCGGCGGGACGGGTCTGACTGCCGACGCCGGAAAACGCAGGGTGGGTCTGCGGGGTCCACGGCTGATTCTTGAGATGAGGCAAGTTGACGTCGGTAAGCGGGAGAAGATCGGCGACGCCCAGTGGTCCTTCGTGGTGGTAGACGTCGGTGTGATGCAACTCCATCTCCTGCATCAGAATGGAGCGAATGTCTTCCGGCATCGACTCTGCCACTTCCAGGCGGACTATCGGGGCAAAACGCCGTTCACGCAGTTCTTCGCTGATCATTTCAAGGAGATCGTCTGCTTCCTCTTCACTGCGTGCGATGTCGGCATTGCGGGTCACTCGGAAAGGATAGGCGGCGATCAGTTCCATGCCGGGGAACAGGAGCTCCAGATTGTGTGTAATCACCTGTTCGAGGGGCACAAAGTCGAGCGAGTCGTTAACGGTTACCCAGCGGGCCCGGTTGGAAGGCACCTTGACGCGGGCGAACCGGATTTCGCCGTTGACCGGATCACGCATTTCCACGGCGAGGCTGAGGCTGAGGTTGCTGATGAAGGGAAACGGGTGGCCTGGATCTACCGCCAGCGGCGTAAGGATCGGGTAGATTTCTCGGCGGAAGAACTCGGCCAGCTCGTCTTGCTGGTCGGCAGGAAGCTCTTCGTATGTTGCGACCCGCATCCCCTCTTCTCGCAGTCCGGGAAGGATCTCATTCAGGAGGGCATGGGTCTGATATTGCACCATGGCGCGCACGTGGCGTGCGATCAGGCGCATCTGGAAGTCGGGCGTCCAGCCATGGAGAGTCAGATTGGCGACACCGGCCGCCTGCTGACGTTTCAGTCCCCCGACCCGTTTGCGGAAGAACTCGTCAAGATTGCTGCTCGTAATGGCAATGAACTTGAGCCTCTCCAGGAGCGGTGTTCGATCGTCCAATGCCTCGTAGAGAACGCGCCAGTTGAAGTCAAGCCAGCTCAGTTCCCGGTTATAGACGGCTGGCGAATCGGCAATTTCATCGATTGACAGATTGGCCAGCGGAGTGGTCGAAGGCGGGTAGGCCGAGACAGGCGGCATGGTCGTTTCGGGAGATGGTTTCGGCTGCCAGTCGACGGCCGACCCAGCGCCTGAGTCATCCGCGGCGTCGGTCATCAACTGTTCGACCGGAGGAGGGTTACCTGTCTCTTCGTCTAATCGATATGTATAACTGTTCATTGGTGCTGCCTCCGACTACTTCATCCTGTTTCCTTGGGCTACACAGCGCGCAAAGATTGCACCTATTTTAAGGAAAACAGGTTCAATTGTAAAGATAGCCGGAAGTGGGGCGTGCATCCCAAAACTGGGGTGGGAACAGCAAGCCGTGGATGATTTGTAGTAGTACAATCGCGGCATCTTAACACTTCGGTTTTTGCGGGTTCTGTCAGGATCTTCTAAGGACACTAGTTCATACAGTCAACGGCTGAGGGGCGGTCTGTCGGCGACGCGGCGGCCGTGGCAAATATGGGCAGAAAGGGAGAAAAACGTTCCAAATGTGAAACGGAGGCGTCGATGCCGCGATTCTCCGCCCTTTCTGTTTCGAGTCTGCGAGCGCACATGTCAACCTCTATAGGCGTAGCGTTCTTCGATCCGGAACTGACGCGGGGGCCTCCTGATGACCGAGTGCTGAGCGGGCATTTCGAGCTTGGATAAGGAGACGACGGGGGAAAGAGAGCGCGCCTGCATTGAGAACATGCAGCATGGCTTCAGGATGTTGCACTCTGCTCATTGGAAGCGTGCTGGACTTGGGGACGGGTACCATTCTTCGTATATTCGAAGGACCAGAACAGCGGAAAAGCAAACGATTACGAATGAAATGAGGGATATGGTAGGCTTGCGATAAGGAAGAATGCCCGCTGACCATAGTCTCGAGAGTAAGCCGGCTTAATGATCGCAAAGATTTCCCTGCTTCAAGTTGGCGCAGTCGCAGGGGTTGGCGCAATCCTCCGATTTTTTGCGTGCCAATTCGCGACTATTAGCCGACCATATGAGATGGAGCGAATGTTCCTATGAGCGAGAGTTTACTGACTGTCCTGCTTTTTGTGCCCTTGTTCCTAATTGTCCTGATGGCAAACCTGGCCGACAAGCAGAGGTTGTCTGAGGGATCGGGAAAGACGATTGCAGGACTGACCTATGCCTTTCATGCCTTTATCTTCGGTGTCATGGCGGTAGCCGGCGCGGCTCTTCACGGGATCGCGATTGCTATGGAGGCGAACGAAGAAATCAGGCAAAACATAATTAAAGTTCTGTCCGGCGGGGCGACCGGGCAGGTTGAAGAGATACTGCCTGTACTTGACAGACTGGATGTGCTTGGACTGGGCCTTTGGCTGCCTTCGGCGGCTGCGCCTCTTTTCCTGCTGCCCCCTGTACGAAGGCTGCTGGCCAATCTCATTCCGATCGATGCTCGAAGCAGCATTCATGCGGTTGCCGCGTCGTTCGTAATGCTGGTGGTAATCAATCTGGCGGTCACGCTTGCCGTCGGTCTGGAGACACTGGCGGACTTGTCCGAAGGTACCGCGACTGATGGCGGATCACTATTGCTTTCGCTGTGGGTACAGCAGATTACGTTTGCAATTTGGGCCGTAGTTGGCGTGGGGTGGCTGACTCGGCGACGATTGCAGCAAGCGCTGGAACGGCTCGGATTGACTGTGCCACGTCCAGCGGAAGTTGCTGTTGGAATCGGAACGGGGCTGGTGTCTGTCGCGGTCATTCTTGTGTTGGAAATCGTTGCCGAGGCGGCGGGATGGGGCGTTGATGAGGACGTTCAGCGGCTGACGGAAGTGCTCATCGGTCCCCTGTTGGGGTCCCTTCCGGGTATACTCACACTGGGACTTGCAGCTGGAATCGGTGAAGAAACACTGTTTCGGGGGGCACTCCAACCGCGATTCGGATTGTTGTTCACAAGCCTTCTGTTTGCATTGCTTCACAGTCAATATGGAATAACCCTTTCTACACTTGCCGTCTTTATTGTCGGGCTGATTCTGGGTCTGGTGCGAAATCGCTTTAACACTTCGACATGCGTTATAGCGCACGCTTCCTACAACATTACACTTGGCATGATCGCCTACTTTTACCCGCAGATGTTTTGAGAAACGGCCGGCCATGGGCCTTTCTCTGGAGCGGACTGGACCCAATTCGTTGCATCCCTGATTTAGCGAGGTCCGGAGTAGGCGGCTGTGGATCCCGGTACAACTCCCCAGAGTAGCGTGAATCTCACCCCCACATTGGGATGCACCCGCTCAAAAAACCAGTTTGTCCCAAGCTCCTAAATGTGGTAACATGGAACCTGTCCCACTTTAGCGGTTTACAAAAGCGATTTAGTTGGAAAGGACACCTGTCCTTCCGTTCAGCCGGACGGGAATTCACATGGCAGAGTGGCGCCGCAATCTGTACGTGCTATTCGTCGTGCAGGTGCTCTCCGTAGCCGGTTTCAGCCTGGTCTATCCGTTCATGCCACTCTATGTGGCCGAACTGGGCGTAGCCACGCGAGGATCGGTCGCGTTCTGGTCGGGCCTGGTCTTTTCGGCACAGGCGGTGACGATGATGATATCGTCCCCGGTGTGGGGCACGTTGGCCGATCGGTACGGCCGCAAGCCGATGCTGATTCGGGCTACGATTGGCGGCGCGGTGATGGTTGCGCTCATGGGATTTGCCCAGAGCGCGGAGCAGCTGGTTCTGATTCGCACTTTTCAGGGTCTGCTGACAGGCATCGTTTCAGCTACAAGCGCGATGGTTGCGGCTACAGCCCCCAAGGAAAAGTCGGGTGAGTCCCTCGGCCTGATTCAGACCGGTCTGTGGGTTGGGGCGGCGGTCGGTCCCCTGATCGGGGGGGTGGTGAGCGAAGCATTCGGCTACCGCGCTAGCTTCTGGTTTACGGGCGCGGCGCTTGCCCTGGCCGGGGTTGCCGTTATTTTTTGGGTGAGAGAGGACTTTGAAAGGCCTCCACCCCAGAATCGGGTCAAATTCTGGGAAAGCTACCGGGATTTGCTGCGCGTGCCCGACATGCCTTCACTTTACTGGGTCTCGTTTCTCCAGAGCCTTGGACGTTCGGTTACGATGCCGCTGCTGGCATTTTTCTTTGTCGAGCTGCTTTCTTCGAGTGAGGGAGCTGCCGTTCTGTCCGGCCTCAGCATTGGCGCCAAGGCGGCCATTGGCTCAGTCAGCGCAGTCTATCTCGGGCGACTCAGCGACCGAATAGGCCATGAGAAGGTACTGACGGCAGGCGCAGCCTTTGCTATCCTGGTCTACTTTTTTCAGGTGTTTGTCACGAACCCTTGGCAACTGCTCGCCCTGCAGGCCATGATTGGGGTCAGTGCCGGTGCGATAATGCCTGCCACCAGCGCCTTGCTGAACCTGCGAACACCACGGGGCGCGTACGGCACAACATTTGGATTGAGCAACAGTGTCAGCGCTGCGGGTCGAATGGTGGCGCCTATGTTGGGGGCGGCGGTCTTCCCGCTGATCGGCATGCGGGGCGTGTTCGGAGTTGTGACGATGATTTACATTGTCCTGGCACTGGCCGGGCTATACGTGTGGCGTAAGAGCGCGTCCCAAGTTCCTGTGGGCGCGGCGACCAGGGTAGTAGGGGACTAACTGGAATAGAAAAGGCGACCCGCAGGTCGAAGGCCTCTCCCCGCACTGATTCTCCGCAGAGTTGTGTTCGGAATACTACCGGACCTTTTCTGAAGGACGTACATCCTCTACATTCAAATCCTGCAGTTAAGAGCGAGCGATAATCCGGTCGTACAGTTCCTGCTGGCGGCGCAATGCCCCTGCGTAGGCGACGCCCGCGTCCTTGTCAGGTAGGGATGTTTGAACGGTGGGTGGATTGGGGGCGGGCGGAAGATTCAGAGCTTGCATGGCCAGGATGGCGGCGCCGCGGCTGGTCGCTTCTACAACATCAATCAAGTGCACCGGTGTTTGCATGACGTCGGCCAGGATCTGCCGCCACAGGTCGTTGTCCTCGAGTGCGCCGCCGCTGGCAACGATTTCGGTACAAGGAGGCAAGAGCGGGGCGAGTCGATCGTAGATGAGGCGGAAGCGCAAGGCGACCGCTTCGAACGCGGCTCGGACGATGTGAGCCGGAGTGGTTGCCGGCGAGATGCCGCTTATGGAGAGCGAGGCTTCCGTCGCCCAACCCGGCGCCCGTTCGCCGCGCAGGAAGGGGAGGATAGTCAGTCCGTGGGCGTCGGGCGCCAGTTCGGCAGCGGAAGTAAGAAGGGCGACCGTGTCTTTGACGGCCAGTGATTCGTGTAGCCAAGAAAAGAGTGAACCGCCGTCGGTCAAGGAGCCACCGACCAACCAGCGTTCGCTGTCGACAGGATAGCTCCAAAGACCGGCTGGTGTGGGTTGCACGCCATTTCGTTCGGCGACATGCTCTTGGGAATAGGATTCGTTGGGCAAAACAACTCGCATGGCTCCGGTAGTTCCTATGGTCAGAGCGATTCGAGTGTTGTCAGAGCAGCCGCTGCCGAGATTGGCGCCGACTCCGTCCCCGACTGCCAGGAAGAAGGGGGTGTGGGCAAGTTCCGGCCACATGGAGGCCCAAGGATCGGCCAATCCGGCCGAGGCATTCGTATAGTCAAAGACAGTTGGCAACTGTCTAGGGTCAACTCCTACCCGACTGACGAGTTGCTCATCCCAGGATAGAGTGCGCCGATCTAGCAGGCCGGTCCAGCCGACTTCGCTGTTGCTGACGGGTGCATGAGGCTGACCTCGCCAGCGCGCCAACAGGCTTGCGGCGAGCGTTTGCCAATAAGCGATCTGTTTCAGAGTCTCTGGTTCCTCTGCTGCCAGCCGGAGCAGCTGCGCCGGCGCGTAGGCGGTGTGGATCGGTGTTCCTGTTCGCTGCCACGTGTCCTCAAGGCTGCCTTGCTGTAAGAGCTCCTGCCGCAAGCTGTCGGCGAAGGGTCCGCTGCGTGCGTCGGAGTAGGTGTAAACGGGGGTGACCGGTCGACCGGCGCGATCGACGCCAAGCCAGCTCATGGCGAAGCTGGTCCAGGCGGCGGCGATAAAGCGCGGGCTGTCCACGAGAATTCTGGCGCGGGCGAGGCAGTCACTCATGACTTCCTCTGTCAGCTCGGTGAGAATGTGGGGATCGAAGGTGCCGTCTGCGGACTGTCGGGTATTGCGGAACGCCGTGGTTTCCTCAAGCCTCGTTCCACTCATGAGATAGGCGGAAGCTCTAACCGACGAACTTCCCAGATCTACAGCCAGGATCAGGTCCTGTTGAGAGCTATGGCGGTTCCGGCTCGGATCGACTTCGCTGTCACCAGATGTCACTTCGGTCATTGCTGCTGTCCTTCAATAAGAGCTAATCCTGTGCGGCCACTGGCTCGTCCTGTCCTTCCGACCCCACAGTCGGAGATATTGCTGCGAGGTCGTCGTGTAATAACAGGAACTGGTCCGAGCGGCTTGTGCGATAGGCGGCCCTGGCCATGGTTGTGGTTGCGATAGGAGCGGTTACAAAGAAGAGAATGATGAGGGCGACCATGCGGAGCATTTGCCCTTCGGCGAGGAAGTGGAGGCCTGTGGCCACCAGCAAACAGGTAATTCCGAGCGTCGCGGCGATGCCGGCTGCGTGCATACGAGTCAGGACGTCAGGCAGTCGCAACATCCCTACGGCACTAATGAGCAGAAAAAGCGTGCCGACCGCGGCCAGGGCAACTACGAGCAATTTAACAGTCGTTGAATCCATTTGTGCACCCGCCAGTGGGCTGAACTGGCAACAACTATTCGTCGTCCTCTGACGACCTTTCGAGCCAGCGAACATGGGGGTAGCGCTCCAGGGCGCGGGCAAACATCATCGTCCCCAGGAAACCAAGTACTGCGGTGATAATTGCTCCTTCCAAGAGAACATACGAATGACTATTCACGGCAAACAGCAGAAAGATTCCGACCGCATGGATAGAAATCAGGTCAAAAGCTACAGTCCGGTTGGGCAGATCCGGCCCTCGCAGGAGCCTACCGAAGCACAGCAGCAGTGAAAAGGAGAGCAAGGTCATCAGGACGACAAGGCTCAGTTCAAAAAGGTCGTTGCTCACAATTGTACTCCAGTCTTAGGTATCGGCACTGTCCATCTCGGCAAGAAGACGGCGAAGCTCAAGGAGCGGAATCTCGAATTTCCGCTTGATGTCGGCGCGAAATACCTCCGGTTCTGCAACGTCGATTGCGTGGACAAGGAGAGCCGCCTCTTCACTGTCGCGCGGACCGGTTGCGCCGTGAGGCAACTGAGTAGAGCACACTTCTGACTGCACGCGCTGCACACTTCTCTCTGCTTCCGATCCGAACGAGTTATCTTCATGCTCTCCGAAAGGCCGGAGCCGACCGGAAACATCCTCTCCCAAATCGACGCTGAGGGTGCCCGGCGTCAAGGTGATGACGGTAGCCAGGACGGTGATGTCGAACGGGTTCGTCAAGTCCAGAGGGACTGCAACGATGCCCGGTCGCAGCGAAGCCTGCCTGCCAACGGCGCTGGCAAGTACCGTTCCTGCCAGTCGCAAATTGCTTTGAAGAATAGCAAGGAGGACGTAGGCCACAAAACCGGAAGCCCGAACTGCATATAGGCCATATCGTTGCTGCACGAGAGAGGTCAGCACGAAGCCGAAACCGAAGCCAATCAGTAGGGCCTCCAACGTGTAGTCGTTGTTGAGTATCGGCCACATCAATGAAATAAAGATGTTCAGGACCAGAAGTCGTTGCATCGGGTGACTTTCGTTTCTCCTTGCTCAAGACAACTGCTATATCCCTTCCCTTTAGGCCATTCGCTCCGGCAACTCACAGGCCAATGTGAAACGAACAGAGAAAGGCCCCCCAAATCGGACAGGCCTTATTGGCGGGTCGTTGAGACTGATTCGACCGCGAAAGTGTGACTATGGACCTGAAGCGCTGAGACTTGGGAGGACGGCGAAACTGCTTCAATATAGGCCTGACGGTCGAGAGCTTGCTGGGCAACCTGCATCGACAGCCGGAATGCCGGTTCGCCCAGAATCCCAAGCGCCAGGCTGAGCAGCACCAGCAAGGCCACCGGTGTTAGCATGAGCTGTTGACGTGCCCTGCTCTGCAGAATCCTGGACGGTATCCTGCTAGGACGGCTGTAGTCCCCCCAAAAGGATTCGCGCCACAGGCGCATCATGTTCATCATGGTCAGAAGGCTGGCGAAGACGCTAACGCCGGCAACGACCCAGTGACGTGTGTCGAGCGTGATCTGCAAAAGGCTGAGTTTGCTTACAAATCCGCTGAAAGGCGGTACGCCCGCCAGGGAAATCGCTGCCATGAAGAAGAGAAAGGCGAGTAACGGCTGTCTGGATACCAGCCCGCCAATCGAAGCCAGCCGATCGCTGCCCATATACAGTTCTACGGCCCCGCCCGCCATAATGAGAGCGGTCTTTATAATCATATGGTGGCATAGATAGATGATTGCTGCGCCCAAGCCGAATCCAACGGCCAAACTGTTTCCGCTTAGTGCAACCGCCAGGCCCATCAACATGAATCCCACATGGCTGATTATATGGAAACTGAGCACGCGGCGGATTCCGGGCTGGGCAAGGGCTCCGAGCGCGCCCACCAGCATCGTTGCCCCGGCAATGGTCAGGAGAGTAGGCTGCCAGCTCAGCAGCAACTCGGGGAAGAAGAGTGTAAAGCTGCGAAAAAGAGTGTAGACACCAACCTTTGTCAAGAGGCCGCCAAATAGGGCTGTAACTGCCGGAGGAGGCGTATGGTAACTTGCGGGCAGCCAGAAAAAGAGGGGGAAAATCGCGGCCTTGCTGCCGAATCCGACCAGGAGCAAGCCCGCGAAGACAGTACGCACCGCCGGAGAAGCCAGGGGCAGCCGTTCCGCGATCTGGGCGAAATTGAGTGTCCCAAGCGTGCCGTAGGCGATGCCGGCCGCGACCAGAAAGACGGTCGATGCAAGGAGATTGAGTACAACATAGCGTATACCGCTATTGGTCTGGGCCGGTTGGGCTCCGATGGTCAGCAATACGAAACTAGCCATCAAGAGAACTTCAAAAAAGACGTAGAGATTAAAGAGATCTCCTGCCAGAAAGGCGCCGTTTACCCCCATCAGGAGGAACAGATAGAGGGGATGAAACCCCATTCGGGCCCTGTGGTAGTCAATGGTCGCGACGGCAAATGGATAGACTGCCAGCGCGACGAGGGCCGTCAACAGCAGCAGTGTAGTCGACAGTCCGTCCCCATAGACGGTGATTCCAAAGGGGGCCGACCAAGCGCCCAGTTGCAGTACGAAGCGTTGCCCCTGCCCGGCGGCGGCTCGGAAGAGAAGAACGGCCACCACAAGATTGATGCAGAGGGCCAAAGTCGTCAGCGCGATCTGGTGCCTTATCAGTGTCCGGCCTCCCCAGCGGGCAAACAGGAGAATGAGGGCTGCTGTCAGAAGAGGCGCGGCAACGGGGACGGCCAGCAGGTTGGCGCTCATGGCCATTTGTACTGGTCCTCCTCCATGGCGGTTGATTCGTCCTGTTCTGAGGGAGGAAACGAAGGAAATCCTGTTAGCAGCTCTTCGTTATCGTAGACCTCGTCAACCTCGTAGGCCAGCCAGTCGTGCTGGTCTGTCTCTGTAGATTCGGAGAAATCGAAAGGGTCTCCTTCACGCAAGAGCGGCACAAACTCGCCATGAACATAGTCGGTCTGTGTGACTGTATGGCGCCGGTTTACAAGGACGATGACGAAAGCGGTGATGCCGAAGCTGATCACTATCGCTGTCAAGATTAGTGCCTGCGGCAACGGGTCAGCAGGCAGATTCAACTTTATCGTCTCTGCGTAACCGGTCTTGTCCAGAAAGATCGGGGGCCGCCCTTCAGTTAGCCTACCGGACCCGAAAAGCAGGAGATTTACTCCATGACTCAGTAGTGCCAGACCGAGGATGAGCTTAATCTGTCCTCGACGCATTATCAGATAGGTTCCGGAGGCGAAGAGGCTGCCGACGGCGACTGCCAAAAGTAATGAGGTCATGAGTCTACCCCGGGACCTGGTTCGACGTTTGCGTCCCGCAGGACGGAGCCGGAACTGTCGGGAGGAACCGGGGAGTCCGTGTCGCGGCGGAGAAGAGCGGCAGCGTCGGAAACTCGACTTAAGCCGAGTAGATAGGAAGTCGCCACGCTTACCACCACAAGAAAGACGCCCAGATCGAAGATTACCGGCGTACCGATTTTCAGATAACCAAGGAGGGGCAGGTTCAGGCTGAACCATACTCCTTTGAAGAAGAATCCATCAAGCAGCCCAACGATTCCGGAACAGATTGCAATGGCCAATCCCAACCCGATTCCACTGTTTAGGTAAGGTCCGATTGTACGTCGTACTCTATCGTGGCCCCGACTCAGGATCTGGAGCTGAAATGCTGCAGCGGCCATCAGCCCGGCGATAAAGCCGCCGCCCGGAAGGTTGTGGCCCCGAAATAGCAGGTACAACGAAAGTAACAGGAGGACGGGCGTCAAAATGCGATTCAGAAACCGAAGATAGAGTTCAGGCATATGGACCAAAAGGGCGTTTCATGAATCCTGTTTCACTTCTCGCCTGCTTCTACAGGCGATTCGGAACTCGACTGTTCGGCCTCGGCTGCATTCGGATTTTGCCGGCTCACAGAAGCCTCCGATTCCGGACGTTGCGACGTCCACGAGGGCAGATTGACGCGGGGAGCGTTCAGCAACGCGTACCCACCCAATGCCGCCAGGGCCAGAACGGTGATCTCTCCCATAGTGTCGAAGGCACGGAAGTCGACCAGAATTACATTTACGACATTGGTTCCGTGACCCTCGGGTACCGCATTGTGCAGAAAGTAGTCGCTAATCGATCGAGCGGCCTGCATAGCTTCGCTTGTGTTGAAAAGGACGAGGAAAAAGCCAAAGGC
Organism: Caldilineaceae bacterium; assembly: GCA_965208965.1. Classification (GTDB taxonomy): domain Bacteria; phylum Chloroflexota; class Anaerolineae; order Caldilineales; family Caldilineaceae; genus Bin5. Next base: position 4,158,241 of record OZ242384.1, on the reverse strand, counting down.
GCCCGCTGCCAAGGCAACCAGCACATTGCGAGTTTGTTTCAGTTTCTGCATGGGCGGTCGAATATCCGGAGGGAGCTTCGTGAACACAAGTACGAGCAGTACGACAGTCAACACTTCGATGAGAAGCTGGGTAAGAGCCAGATCCGGCGCGCTGAAAAAGACATAGAACAAGGTCACCGAAACGCCGACTACGCCCAAGCTAACGATTGCGCCCAACCTGGTTCTAATGCGAACGGTGACGTAGGCGGAGACGACCATCAAGAGAATCAGAACTGTCTCGGGGGCACCGGGAAGGGCACCGGAAGGAGTCAGGAGTTCGCCGGGTGCGACCTGGAGAAGTGCGACAGCAACAGGAACGAAGGCGGCGAGTAGGACGATGGCCGCCTGCGTAGCCAGGGTATACCCTTGTGAAAAGCGGGCCGTGAATTGCCCCAGCGCGTAGATTCCGTCCAGGAAATTCTGAAAGACAACAACACCGCGCAGGTTTTCAGGAAGGAGAGCCAAGCCTCTCCGAATGTAGGACCGATTCTGAAACAGCCAAAAGCCGGCGGCAATGGCGAGCAGGCTGGTCAGTAGCACTGGTGTGAAGCCATGCCAAAGTGCTGCGTGCTTGTGTACGGGCGCGCCGTAAATGGATGCTGCCGCAGAAGTCAAAAAGGGGTCGAGAGGTTTAAGGGCAAAGGGAGCGACAGTGCCAATGGCAACCAGCAGGATCGGAGCAGCCACGAACGGTGCCGGCGGGGCATGGTGAACGTGGGTCTGAGCAATTTGACCGGAGACACCCTTGACTGAGCTCTCGGCTTCCCCGGTGGCGCCTGGCCGTAAAAAAGCTTCCCAAAGGAGTGTCAGACTGTAGGTAACGAAAAAGGCTCCGGCGAGGGCTGTGGCGCCGAATGCAATCCATCCCGCTATCTCGCCATGTTCGCCGGATTCAAAGAAGGATTCAAGCAGCGCCTCCTTCGATACGAAACCGAAGAGAGGCGGAATGCCAGCCATAGAAACGGTAGCCAGCATGGCCGTCCCCGAAGTAACGGGTAGGGAATGCCTGAGACCGGCCAGTTTTCTCAAGTCGCGTGTGCCGGTTGCGTGGTCGACGATTCCGGCAACCAGAAAGAGGGGACCCTTATATAGAGCGTGGGCCAGGATTCCGACGACGACGGCCAGCAGTGCAGCCTCGCTCCGAAAGGCCAGCAGCGTGGTCAAAATACCTAACTGGCTGACTGTTGCATAGGCCAGCAGAGCTTTCATGTCCCAGTGCCGCACGGCGGCAATCGCGCCCACGAGCATTGTAGCGCCGCCAAAAATGAGGAGCGCCCACAACCACATTGGGTGTCCGCTGAGGGCAGGGTGCAGACGGGCCAGGAGACAGATGCCCGCTTTGACCATGGTGGCGGAATGTAGATATGCGCTCGCAGGCGTTGGTGCTGCCATCGCGCCTGGCAACCACCAGTGAAAGGGAAACTGGGCAGACTTGGTAAAGGCGCCAAGAAGGATCAGAATCAGGATGGCTGGATAAAGGTCAAGGTCGGTCAGGCCCGGGCTTGCTACGATCTCGCTGATGGTGTAGGTGCCGCTCTGTTGCCCCAACAGGACCATTCCAGCGATTAGTGCGAGTCCGCCGCCGGCAGTCACAATGAAGGCGTTACGGGCGCCGCCTCTGGCCACTGCAGACTGGTGCGAGTATCCGATGAGAAGATAGCTGGTAACGCTTGTCCCTTCCCAAAAAACAAAGAGAGTCAGCAGATTGTCCGCCCAGACGAGACCCAGCATCGAGGCCATAAAGGCAAAGAGTGAGAGGTAAAAGTAGCCCTGTCTCTCATCGTTTTCGAGATAGTAGTGCGTGTAGAGGGCCACGGCGGCGCCGACGCCGGCGATGATCAGGCCGAAGAGCAATGAGAGGCCGTCCAGCCGAAATGAGAGCTCCAGGCCCAGGCTTTCAATCCAACGATACTTTTCGACAAGGATGGCGCCGTTTTGCGCGGCAGCCGTGGCATCGGAGCTTGTGCCGCTGCTGCCACTCAGGAAAGGGACAGCGGTGGCAAGCTGCCAGACCGTGACGGCCAAGGGAGGCATTGCCGCGAGCCAACCGGCCCACGTCCTTCTATGAGGTTGAATCCAATATAGGATTACCCCACTGAAGAAAATTAGGGAAAGGGATGCTGCTAACATGGTTGATTCAGACAGCCGGCCGCATGAAGCGTCTGACCGGGTCCTGTGAAGACACTGGTCGAATCAAATGCAAGTTGTCCCTGACCCCTGATCCGTGATAACAAAGTGTGGGACACACCCTCCGATGCCAGTGGGTCAGGAAGCCCATCATATCGGTCACTGCACACCGGGCGCATCGCCTCGACAAAGAGAACTGCCGAGACACGATCAGACATGAGTCCTTTAGATTCTGGTAGAACTGATACGCCGGTCGTCTGGGAGGTCGCGTCAAGGGGGAAAAAGCTGTTTGACTGCATTGACCCTTTGGAGAAAGAAGCATTAGGTGTGGGCAGAAGGAGGGCGCTTGCCTTTGATGAACTCAGTTCGTGCCTGGTCTCTGATGAGAACGACTTTCGTTTATCTTTTACCACAGTTGCTACCGCTACCCTAACTTTCGCAACGGGTTTGACGCATCCCGGGTGTGTGATGAACTGAAGCACGAGTGGCAGGAAAGCGGCTCCAAGATTCACAGGCCGACACGCTGAATTCGACTCATTGAAAGTCCTTGGTTCAGTCAAAAAAGGCCACTCCCCAGTGGCCTTTCGCCAAAGGGAAGTGAGGGTAAGGTTAAGTTAAAGCGATGAGGAGGCGGTGAGGTTCCGGCGCCCAACTGAGACCAGGTGGTTCGGCAACTTTCCAGGGCCCCAAAGATCCCGGTTGCACCGTTTAGTGACAGTGCAAAAGGGGGTAGGGAATCGGAGACAGCGGCGTTGGAGCCTGGGTCCTGTGACTGGCCAGGAGTTGCCGCGTTCTGCCTATGCAGAAAGGCCCAATAGGGATGTCAATTGAGAACACTATTGAACCATGGGCTACTGCAAGTCTCTACCGAAGGGGAAGAGAGCGAGCGGTATCAGTTTGATGTGCTGCTTGGCGAAAGGTATGCCCACAATGGTGATGGTCAAAATCAGTGCCGAGATCAGGTGAGCCAGTGCAATCTCCCAACCGAAGAGAATCACCCAAATCAGGTTAAAGAGAATGCGTAGAGTGCTATTCGCGTGAGGCCCTTCCACTACTTCCTTGCCAAACGGGGTGAGAGTCGCGACGCCAATCTTGATCGACTGAAGTCCGAATGGAATGCCGATGACGGTCAAGCAGAGAAGCAGACCGCCGATTAAGTACCCGATGGCGGCGATCAGACCGCCGAAAATGAGCCAGATGATATTACCCAAAGTACTCATGTGGTTCCCCATGTGGGTGGCTAAACTCTCATCGAAGCGCCGCAGACGCTCCTGCTTCCTCGTATAGATTGATACGTGATTCGTCTCAAGACGTTTCCAAGAACGGGCTGAGTTAGAGTGCTGCCGTGGTTTGGTGAAAGCAGTAAGTCGTATTCCTGCTCGTATGCAGTGGGCTTAGAGGGCGACGTGACTGAAGCAAAAGCGCCGCGCTCGCATTTGGCCCAGATATGACTATGACGTCGATCGACCGGCGGTAAGGTGTCCGAAATGGCTACCAAATAAGTCATCGGCACAAGCGTTTCCGAAGGAGGCCGGCCAAACGGAAAATTCGCTTGCATCCGCGTACATCCCGCCGCGGGGCTAGGTGAAGCGACAATTCTCAACGTCCGACAACAAGATTGGAATGCACAATCACGCGTCGAAAAAGGTTGAGTGTTAGCAATCTGCGCAAAGAGTCCAAAAAACATGGAAAAAAGCTCAAAAAACGGTTGACGAGCCGGGATTTTCTGCTATACTCGAAGTTACCGATTTACCGAGAGAGGGCGCGTTCTGTTTGGGCATATGTCTTTCATGCGCGGCCCCATGAGCCCGCCGTGTGGGAGGACTCCGAATGAGCCGGGTGCGCTGCCCGCAGAAGCGCTGCAGTTTCTGGTTGAATGGCTGGTGTGACGCGGATGAAATCGAGCTGGATCCGGTAAACCTTTCGTGCATAACATTCGATGAAATAGAGATTGTTGACGTCTTGGCCGATAAAGGCGCAGATACCGACAAAGACGAAGATGAGTATGAGTGGCTGGATGAAGACTCGATCTTCGAAGAAGAGATGGATGAAAGCCTGTACGGTGTAGACGACGGCGATCCGGAACTCGAAGATGAGGAGGGGGACCTGCAGGAAGAAGAAGATTCCTGGCATCTGTGAGAGGCGGGGGACGAGACGTCGAGCAAGAGAAACGTCAAAAAAGAGCAAGTCAAGTAACCGGTGTTGCCAAATGCGTAGAATGGCATGCAGATGCGTTTCATCTTGTTGTTCAGACGCCATACTGCGTAAGCCAGCGTGGTGGTTTTGCCGATTTGCACTGTTTTCGCGGATGTGATAGGCTTGTTTCGAGTATGGACAACTGAACATTTATCGTGTAGACTCAGTTGTATCGTTACGGATTCATTGAGCAATTATTCGGTAAGGAGAGCAGCAATGACCTATGAAGCCGCTTTTCCACGATTTTCGCCACGAAAGAGTAGGAGCCGGTCCCGTGCAATTGTGCCGGCAAAGGCTAGGATGCTGCTGCCGGTAAAGTGGCAGCCGTCCGTTATCCTGGGGAAGAAGTACAGTCCCAGGTTTTTCCTTGCCATGGCCGTTAGCATCGTAAGCTCCATCAGCTTCCTTTGGGTGCTCCTCCTGGTTATTGCGGAGTAGGGTGCGGATAGTGCAGTTGGAAAAGTACCTGACCGTATCTTGGAGGTAGCTTCCGAAACGGGAACCGGTAAGACAGAGCAGGCATCATTTCCCCTGACGTTCATTGGAACGTCAGGGGATTTTCTTTTCCAGGGAGTAGTGAAACTGAGATTTACTCGTCGGTCGTGAGGGAAAGAAGATAGGCGACGATGGCGTCTATTTCCTCTTCGGACAGCTGCTCTCCGTAGTTTTCAGGCATCACCTGCAGACACGGTCCGAGAGGGCACTCTTCAACGATAAAGGCGCTCGGCTCAAGAATCGCCTCCCGAAGGTACTCCTCTGCAGTATAGCCTTCACGACGTGTGCCGGCAATCGCTCCCAAGTTCGTCTGGTCGGGTCCTAGCATTGCACTGTCAGCCTCAGGGAGCCCGGTCGTGAAGTGGCAGCTGTTGCAGCCAGTCCTTATCATGGACTCGATGGCCAGGTCAATGGTCTCCTGGTCCAGTTGCTCGGAGGCGATCCCCCCCTGTGCGGTCGACGGGCCAGCTTCAACGATGACGGTGATGGTGTCACGGTACTGGTCGCCCTCCAGAGCGGTGTGGAGGCCGTCGGCGAACTGCAGGCGGAGAGTGTGCTCGCCCGGCTCCAGCTCGACGGAAACCGTTGTCTGGCCCTTGCCGTAGTGGAGGTGCTGTTCGTCGGTGGGTATGACTAGGCCGGACTGGATGAAGTCGGTGTCGACGAGGATGTGGAAGTGTCCTGCGCCTTCGTTGACTTCACCGGAAGGTTCGACGACGAGGCCGGTAGCCGCCATCACGACCTCGAAAGGAGAGTTGACTGTTGCGCCGTCGGCGGGTTGCTCAAAACTGACCGATGGGGCTGGGTCTCCTTCTTCGACGACGACGGTGATGGTGTCACGGTACTGTTCGCCTTCCAAAGCTGTGTGGAGGCCGTCGGCGAACTGTAGTCGGAGAGTGTGCTCGCCCGGTTCCAGCTCGACGGAGACCGTTGTCTGGCCCTTGCCGTAGTGGAGGTGCTGTTCGTCGGTGGGTATGACTAGGCCGGACTGGATGAAGTCGGTGTCGACGAGGATGTGGAAGTGTCCTGCGCCTTCGTTGACTTCACCGGAAGGTTCGACGACGAGTCCGGTAGCCGCCATCACGACCTCGAAAGGAGAGTTGACTGTTGCGCCGTCGGCGGGTTGTGCAAAGCTGACCGCCGGGGTTGCATCGCCTTCTTCGACGACGACGGTGATGGTGTCGCGGTACTGGTCGCCCTCCAAAGCTGTGTGAAGGCCGTCGGCGAACTGCAGGCGGAGAGTGTGCTCGCCCGGTTCCAGCTCGACGGAGACCGTTGTCTGGCCCTTGCCGTAGTGGAGGTGCTGTTCGTCGGTCGGGATGACTTCGCCGGCCGGGATGAAGTCTGTGTCGACGAGGATGTGGAAGTGTCCTGCGCCGTCGTTGACTTCACCGGAGGGCTCGACGACGAGGCCTGCAGCCGTCATCACGACTTTTAAGGGTGAGGTGACTGTCGTGCCGTCAAGAGGATCAAAGAAGGCAACGGACTGTTTGGGGGCGTCTTCTTCGACGAAGACGATAATGGTGTCGCGGTACTGGTCCCCCTCCAAAGCTGTGTGAAGGCCGTCGGCGAACTGCAGGCGGAGAGTGTGCTCGCCCGGTTCCAGCTCGACGGAGACCGTTGTCTGGCCCTTGCCGTAGTGGAGGTGCTGTTCGTCGGTGGGTATGACTAGGCCGGCCTGGATGAAGTCGGTGTCGACGAGGATGTGGAAATGTCCTGCGTCTTCGTTGACTTCACCGGAGGGCTCGACAATGAGTCCGGTAGCCGCCATCACGACCTCGAAAGGAGAGTTGACTGTTGCGCCGTCGGCGGGTTGTGCAAAGCTGACCGCCGGGGTTGCATCGCCTTCTTCGACGACGACGGTGATGGTGTCGCGGTACTGGTCGCCCTCCAAAGCTGTGTGAAGGCCGTCGGCGAACTGCAGGCGGAGAGTGTGCTCGCCCGGTTCCAGCTCGACGGAGACCGTTGTCTGGCCCTTGCCGTAGTGGAGGTGCTGTTCGTCGGTCGGGATGACTTCGCCGGCCGGGATGAAGTCTGTGTCGACGAGGATGTGGAAGTGTCCTGCGCCGTCGTTGACTTCACCGGAGGGCTCGACGACGAGGCCTGCAGCCGTCATCACGACTTTTAAGGGTGAGGTGACTGTCGTGCCGTCAAGAGGATCAAAGAAGGCAACGGACTGTTTGGGGGCGTCTTCTTCGACGAAGACGATAATGGTGTCGCGGTACTGGTCCCCTTCCAGGGCCGTGTGGAGGCCGTCAGCGAACTGAAGATGCAGAGTGTGTTCACCGGGCGTGAGCGTCAGTTCCGCCTCAAGCGAACCGTCTCCGAAGTGGAGATGGTGCTCGTCGGTGGGGATGATCTCCCCGGCAGGGATGAAATCGGTATCGACGAGAATGTGCATGTGCCCCGATCCGGGAACTACATCGCCTGACGGGTCAACCGTCACCCCTACAGCACCCATCTTCACGACAAAAGTGGGCGGTACGATTGCGTTGCTGGTAGGCTGCCGGAAGAATACCTCGGGCAGGACAGGCTCCTCCTGGCTCTCTTCGTCCTGTGATGGAGCCTCGGACGTTGCCTCCTCATCAGTATCCTGTTCAGCCTCAGCTTCCGATTCGACTTCGGCGGCTGCCAGAGTCGCTTGCCTTTCCGCGTCGCGGGCCGACTTCAGATCGGCGCGAAAAGTATCGACTGCCGAGTTGATAAAATAGATGAGAATTAGAAGGCCCAGGATAGGGCCGCCGACTCGGATCAAGGGGTGAACTCTGTTCATTTAGACGCTCCGTCGGAGTAAATGTCGTAGTATGTATCGTCAGATCAACTGACAGATTGCCGATCGTCTTTCGGCAGTTTCCCACATGGAATTATACTGTTTCCGAATTCGCTGGCAAGTGGGAAGGCATTTCCTGTGCGAATGCAAGCCTGTAATTCAGGCCCCAATAGGCGCAGCGATGCAGGCACAGCCACTGGCCGCGGGGCGATTCCTCTGATTGGGTCGGTCCGTCAAGCAACTCAATGTCACATGGCGACGGCGGCCTCAAGCCCAGGTTCGTCCACCTCAGCGGGCTGCAGCTCGTCTTTCTCCAGTCTGAGGCTTATGACCCTGCTGACCCCGTCATCACCCATCGTAATGCCGAAAATGCCACCGGCGATTTCGAGAGTGCGCCGGTTGTGGGTGATTAAAATGAACTGAGTGCGTTCGCTTAGCAGATCCATGGCAGCCCGGAGCCGGTCAACGTTTGCATCGTCCAGAGTTGCATCCACCTCGTCGAGCACGCAGAACGGGGTCGGGCTGACGCGCAGGATGGCGAAAACGAGAGCGCATGCGGTCAACGAGCGCTCGCCTCCGGAGAGGAGGTCCAGGCTCTGAGTGCGCTTACCCGGAAGACGGGCGAAGATCTCCACCCCTGAATTCAAAACGTCGGTGGGTTCAGTCATGGAGATCTGAGCCGTTCCTCCCTGGAGTAGCAGCTTGAAGAAACTTTCGAACTCGGTGGAGACTGCGGCAAATGTGCGGCGCAAGTCGCCCTCCATTCGGTTGTCCAGTTCACTGATGACGTGCTGCAAGTCGCGGGCGGCCCTTTCGAGATCATCCGACTGCGTCTGGAGGAAGCGAAAGCGGCTGGCGACCTCTTCGTACTCCTGGGGCGCCTCCGGGTTGACATTGCTAAGCCGCCGTACGCGAGCGCGCGTCTCCCTCACATCATCCTTCAGTCCGGCCGGCAACTCCTGGACGACAGGCAGTTGAGCCACGAGCGCCTGCAGGGGGAGGGGGGGTTGATAGGCAAGACCAGCTGCCTCTTCCATTTCGGCGAGTCCGAAGTCCTGGCGGATCTCGCGACGAAGGCTTTGCAGGCGGTCTTCAGTTCGTTGTAAAGAGAGCCGGGAGGCATTCCAGTCTGACTCGGTCTGTAAGACGAGTTGCTGGCCCGCTCTCTCTTCCTCCTCGGCGCGCGCGAGGTCACGGTCCAGCTGGCCCAGCTCGGTCTCCAATTCAGCTGCCCTTCGCTGGTGCGCATCCCCTTCGGAATCCAGTTCACTTTCCTCGGCAGATGCCCGGCTGATGTCGCTGTGCAACCGGTCTGCTTCCTCAACCAGCGCCGTTTGTCGATCTGATTGTGATCGGAGCTCTTTTTCGATCCGAACCAGAGTGCGTTTTTGATCGGCCTCAAGCGCGCGCCGGTTTTTCAGGGTCTCTCGCGCAACCGCGGCCTCGGCACGCAGGTCTGCCAGCTCGCGGAGCATCCCGTCTGTACCGGTTTGGGCGGCCCGTTCCGTCAGAGTGGCCCGCTCCCGTGCCTCAGCCAGCTTCACGGCAGACTCATTCAAGGCTGCTCTGAGCCGCTCCTCTTTCCTGTCCAAGGTTGCCAACTCGGAAGTGGTCTGGTCGAGTCCCTTCAAATGCCATGCAGCTTCCTGTTCGGCCCGGGCAGCGTGGATCCTGGCTCGTTCCAACGCAGCTTGACGCCTCTGGACATCTCTGAGAAGGTCTTGACGCTGTTTTTCCAGATCCGCTCTCTTGCCGGTCTTCCCCTCGACCTCAAGTCGGGTTGCCCGGGTCTTTTCCTCGGAAAGGCGGGCCTTTGACCTGGCACGGTCCAGTTCTGCGGGCAGTTCGCGCGCTTCCCTTTCCCACGCCAGCACGGATCTTCGTTGCCGGCTGCCGTCGTTTCCGCCGGTCACGGCGCCGCCCGGACGAATGATCTCGCCTTCCAGGGTGACTACCGTAGGCAACGCGACGTAGTTGGAGGCCGGGTCATTGGGGCGGTGGCCGTTTCTGTAATGATCTGAATGCATGTCAAGAGCGTGTCGGGCCGCCTCGAGATCTTTGGCGATCCAGACTCGCTGCAGGAGATGATGAATTGCAGGCGAAACTTCGGAGTCGAACTGCACAGACTTGGCTGCGTTCCCAAGAATGCCATTGGAACTGGGCGCCGGGATCTGACCTCTGGATCGCAGGCGGTCGAGGGGCAGAAATGTGGCGCGCCCGGCGCCCGCGCTCGTCAGGAATTCGATGGCGCCCCGGGCGTCCCACCACGTCTCGGCAATCACGTTCTGCAGGGCCGCCCCCAGAGCAACTTCGATGGCCCGTTCGAGCTGGGCCGGAACCTGAATTCGCGAGGCGACTGTCCCAAGGATCCCTTGCAGCCTGCCTTGATCCGAGGCCTCCAGAATGGAGCGCACGGCGCTGGCGTAGACGGTCCCTTCTCGGCGGACCGGCCGCAGCAGGTCGAGTCGCGTCTTAAGGCGCTCAACTTCCCTCTGGTCACCGTTCCCTTCCTCTTCCACTTTTCGAAGCTCGACGATTGCGATTTCGACAGAATCGGTTAGCGCGTGAATCTCAGCATTGACCCTGTCGACTTTGGATGTGTATTCAGCGTGTTCCGCCTCCAACGCGGTTAATTCGTCAGCGGCCCTTTTGGCCGCCTCGTCGCGCTGTCGTATATCGTTCTGTGTGTGGGCCAGTCGCCCATTCAAGGCAGTGCGACGTTCATCGACCTGCTCCAGCCGGCTGCGGAGTTCGGCGAAGTGGCTTTCTGCACTGCGGGCCGCCGCAGCAGCCTCACGCCAGCGTTCCTGGGCGGCGCTCCGCTCCTTTTCCCTTTCGGCAAGCTGGAATTGAAGGCGGTCAAGGGTTTGCTGACAGTTGTCTCGCCGTCCCTGGACCTGTTCAAGTTCGACAAGCAACTCTTCCAACCGTTGCTGCACCACTCTTCTATCTGAATGAAGACGGCTGCACTCGGCTTTCAGATCATCCTGGCGGGCTTCAACCTGTTTGAGCCGTTCCCGGGACACCGCTAGACGGCGGATTACTTCGGCTGTTCGGCGGTGGCGGTCTTCACTCATCTGGCTGCGTTCGCCCTGTTCGGCGCGCAACCTGGCTCGGCGAAGTCGCAGATCGTCGAGTCGGGCGCGGACTTTGTCCAACCTTTCGCGACGAGAGTGGGTGGAGATCCTGTCTCGCTCGGCCTTTTGACGGGCTTGCGTGAGGTCGTTGATCGTACGGTGCCACTGGAAGCCGTACCAGACCTGTAGCAGTTCCTTCAAGTCCGTTTCGATCTGAACTCTTTCGAGAGCTCGGTCTGCCTGCCTCTTCAGGCTGGATAGGCGCGGCGATAGCTCTGTTAGAACATCGCGAACCCGGTCGAGGTTGAGTCGTGTCGCCTCCAACCGTCTCAGGGCCGCGTGCCGTTTCTGCTGATAGCCCGTAATGCCTGCTGCTTCCTCGAAAAGCACGCGCCGTTCTTCAGGTCTCAGGCGGAGGACTCTGTCAATCAGCCCCTGGCCTATTACGGCATAAGCCCGCCTTCCCAACCCGCTGGGTCCCAGCAGCTGTGTAATGTCCTGCAAGCGAACCTTCTGGCCGTTGATCAGGTACTCGTTTTCACCGTCGCGGTAGGCCCGGCGGGTGATCTCCACTTCGCTGAAATCAATGTTCAGTTCGCCTGCTTCATTGTCGAGGATGATGCTGACTGCCGCCATTCCCTGTCTGGCTTTTCTGTCACTTCCTGAAAAGATGACGTCAACGGTCTTCTTTGAGCGCAGGAGTCCAAAGCTTTGCTCGCCCAGACACCAGCGGATGGCGTCGGCAACGTTACTCTTTCCGCATCCGTTTGGTCCAACGATCGCGGTTACGCCAGAACCGAATGTGAATTCTGTCTGCTGGGCGAAAGTTTTGAAGCCCTTCAGGGTTACACTCTTGATTCGAAGCATATCTGACGTAGAAAAAAGGAGACGCTTCGCCGCGGGCTGGCAGTCTGCTCTACCGAGCTTCGCCTTGGCTGCAATTGCCGACCTTCCAAGTGGATGGGCAGTGCACCGCGGGGAGAAGGACAGGGAAAGTCGGGGTCCGGGCGCCAATCCGCGGACCAGGACGTGCTTCCACTTGTGCTGAAACCATCAGCTGGACTATACCCACAGGCGTAGAACTGACTGCGACAATTCACTACCATGCCATTAGACCAGCGCTTCACAGTACCCAGAAAATGCGCCAAAGACCAGGAAGGAGGAACTCCAGAACTAGCCCGACGGCAACCAGGGCAACGGACACCGCAGCAAGGCGACGCTGCCTCGCAAAGTAATACGTCGGCCTCCAGATGTTGACCAATAGGGGTTGTGCCAGCATGGCGACGAGGCCCGCATATCCTGCCAGCGTCGCCAGCCTCCAGGGCATCAACCCGAGAAGCAGACCGGGCGGCCCCTCTAGGGCCAGGCGTCCTATACCGTATCCGAACTGGTTCACGGCACGCATGAGAAACCAGAGGCCGACCAAACCGGCCGAAAGCAGGCTGCCCAGGAGAATACCGAAGAATTCGACAAGGCGCGAACCAGGATTTTGAAGAATGGAGCCCGGCAGTCCGAGGCCGGTCGCGGACCATTCAAGCAAGGCGCGATGATAGGCGAAGCCGTCATGAATTGCCCTCTCAAATACAAGCGGCAGGAGCGCAGAGCCAGCGATCATCACGAGGAGCTGAAGGGAGATCCAGGTAGCGAGCACTAATAGCGCAGTACCAATTCTGCCTCTCCGGAGCGGCGCCGCCAAAAAGAGTGTTATGGCCACTGTCTGCGCGATTGGCAGGAAATTCGGCTGTCCCAGGGCGGCAGGCAGAGCCGTCGTGAGCAAGGCAAAGAATCCGAAAGTTACATAGTAGAGGGGATCCTTTACCAGGTCATAGTGACGCTGTTTTGACGTGCCATTGGGCGCAGATTGAACGGATTCATGCATGATCTGATTATAGCACCCGAAGTGGAAGTTGAGCGAAAGCAGGCGATCTGGTGGTTGCTGGCTTGCGTGCGAAATCGGGCCCGTGCCTGGGCTACAGGCATTGCAGGCGCTGTCCAATTCAAGCGCGATTCTCACTGCCGTCAAGGGTATCGCCGCAGAATGAGGGCGCAACCGTTTCCAAAGAGTAGGCATCGGGTTCAGCATGGACCGGGCGAATGCAATTGCGGCCTTTCTCATCTAGTACGTAGTTTAGCGTGCAAACCGAAAGCTGAACTCAGCCGGATCGATGCAGACCTGTGGTATACTGCGCAAATGGACGACAAAAGCTGTTTCGCCACACGAATCGGGCGGCCTTCAGGGCTTCCATTCGTCACCAGGTTCAGGAGTGGTTGACCTTGTCTCCCGCCCTCTCTGAACGCGCGGAAGAGAAGGCGGCGCCGTCTGCTTGCGGGCCGCCTGGAACTTTTAGGGGTGTGGCGGCGGTGGTGGCTGCAGCCGGATTCAGCAGCAGGATGGGACGCTTCAAGCCACTGTTGCCTTGGAGAAACGGGACAGTGATAGAGGCGGTTGCGGCCGGACTAGCTGGCGGCGGGGCCTCTCCCGTCTATGTCGTGACAGGCCATCGAGGGGAAGCGATTGCCGAACGTTTGACGCCGGGCGCCGCTTTGGCGATCTCCAATCCCGACTACCGGAAGAACGAGATGCTGCGCTCATATCAAATGGGGATTGATGCCCTGCGTCGAGATGGTCGTCCGGTAAAGGGAGCCCTGCTGGCGCTGGGAGACCAGCCGCACATTCCAGCCGGTGTGATCCGGCAGATCATCGACAGGGCACTGGCAGTCCCTGAGGCGGTGGTCGTACCCAGCTTCATGCGCCGGCGCGGGCATCCCGTTTACCTGCCCCAAAGGTTTTTCCCCAACCTGCTGAATCTGGAGAGCGGGCGGTCGCTTCGAGACCTGTTGGAGGAGATTCGCGAAGAGATCGTTTACGAGGTGGTCGAAAGCGATTGCGTTCGGCGCGACATGGATGTGCCGGCCGAGTATGAGTCCCTGCGATCGGAATTTGAATGGACGGAATGAAGCGTCGGGCGCCACTGCAAGACTCATTCAGACCGGCGAACGGGCCCGAGCTGTCTCGGATGGTCTTGAGGCGGGAGTTTTGAGAGCCGTTTCGGGACCATTAGCGCTTCGTACCACGCCGCCGCGGCACAGAGGCGGAAAGGAATAGGAAGACTTTGACCGCAACACTGTACCACTACTTGAGGGAGATGCTTGAGGAAGAGCAATCCGTTGCCGTAGCAACGATCGTCGACGCCAGGGGCTCTGTACCCAGGGAGGTTGGCGCGAAGATGGTAATTCACCCGCTGGGCCGGCATCTGGGAACGGTGGGCGGAGGCTGCGGTGAGGCGGATGTGATTCGGGCCGGGCTGGATGTCATCCATGACGGGATTCCGCGGACCGTTCACGTTGACCTGACCGAAGACATTTCCATGAACAGCCTGGGCGTCTGTGGGGGCATAATGGACGTGTTCGTAGAGCGCTGGGAGGGGGGAAGTGAAGGAGGCCCACCCGGCGGCAGAACTGACTAGCGCCGGGCTGCAGGGTCTCCGGGAAGTGCGCCTGGCTGTTATTCTGGCAGGCCTTCCTCTTCCGTTTCAAGTGTAGGTATACGGCTGTGCAGGTGAACGGGCTGACTTTTCTCCCGAACGCGAAGATTTATCAGTTCGACGACGAGCGAGAAGGCCATGGCGAAGTAGGCATAGTTCTTCAGATGTAGCTCTTCAACCGCCTCGTGTAGCCACCCTTCCAGCACAAGCAGGAAACCGATCAGAATCAGGAAGGCAAGCGCCAGAATCTTCGTCGTCGGATGGCGTTCCACAAAGGAGGCGATCGGCCCTGCGAAGATCAGCATGACGGCGGCCGCCGCGACGATTGCGGGTACCATTACCCAGAGGTTTCCTGAGATTCCCACCGCTGTGATAACGGAATCGAGTGAAAAAACGAGGTCGACAATGATGATCTGGGTGATGACAGAGACGAATGTTGCTGTGGCCTGGGTCTTGCGGTCATGTCCTGCCGACTCAAGTTTTTCGTGAATTTCGAAGGTGCTCTTTCCAATCAGGAAGAGGCCTCCGACAAGAAGTATCAGGTCGCGCCCCGATACATCATGGTCGAACAGTGTGAACAGCGGGTAGGTCAACCTCATGATCCAGGCGATGCTGAAAAGGAGCGCAATGCGGGCAAGCACTGCCAGTGCGATTCCCGTTGAGCGGGCTCTGGCCTGCTGGTCTTGGGGCAGCTTGCCGCTGAGGATGGCAATGAAGATAACATTGTCAATGCCCAGAACGATTTCGAGCAGGACCAGTGTCAGAAGTGCTACCAGGTTTTCGGCTTGAAAGATTTCAGTCATGCAGTCCTTGGCTCCTTGTCACTCCGGACATCCGACGAGACCCTCGCCGGCATTTGCCCATTTGAAGCGGGGAAATTCATTTGACGGATTCTAGCACTTGTAATTGCAGGTGTCTAGCGCCGGGCGAATTGCAAGACGAATCCTGCAAGTGGGGACCGGGACAGGCCACTTGACTAGGCCGCAGAGAGTCAGTTGAAGAGATGCACAGAAATGCGCTCAGCGCGCTGATAGAAGCGATTGACAATAGAGAGGCTGTGGCTCTCGTTACCGTCACGTCAGGGGAAGGAGCGTTTGCCCAGGCGGTCGGTCGTAATGCTGTCGTCCGGCCTAATCTGGACGCGGGCATGGAGGTCGACCTTGGGCTCGGCAAATGGAACGAACCCGTGCTCCGCGACGTCAGGTTGGCGGTTGAAGACAAGAAGCACAAGCACTTGAATTACGAACAAGATGGCGGGCGCTTTTCCGTCTTTGTAGAAGTGCAGCCCCGGCCTCCGCATCTCATCATTGCCGGTGCAGGCCACATTGCGGTGCCGCTGGCCTCGATTGCGAAGACGTGCGAATTCCTGGTAACGGTGATTGACGACCGCCCTCAGTACGCGCATACAACGCGGTTCCCAACCGCAGATCGGGTCGTAGCTGGGCCGTTTCGGCAGACCTTGGTCGATTTAAGGCAGGGCAAGGAGTCCTTTGACAATGATACTTATGTCGTCCTCGTTACACGGGGGCACCAACATGACATCGACTGCCTCTTGGAACTGCTGGATGACCCTCTCGCCTATCTGGGCATGATCGGAAGCCGGCGGCGCATTCGAGCCGTGTTTGAGCTACTCGAGAAAGAGCAGAATATACCGGCCTCAAAGTTCGATCGCGTTCGGGCGCCGATAGGCATCGACATCGGTGCGATTACACCTGCTGAGATCGCTGTCTGTATCATGGCGGAGATCATCTGCATTCTTCGTGAAGGACCGCTTCCTGGCTTGAGCGAACAGATACAACAGGAGCGCATTGAACGCAGAATTCGAGCGCAGGCAAGCGTCGGGGAACGCAGCAACAGATGAACAAGCCGAGAGGATTAGAGAATGTCCGGTCCTTCAATCGAACCGCATGGGATAGAGCCGTCGAGCGCAAGAGCAGATGGACAGTCCCTGTCAGCGAGGAGACGATTACGGCGGCGCGACGGGGAGAGTGGGAGATCCTCCTTACTCCCACCAAGCCCGTGCCGTTAGCGTGGTTTCCCGACTTCCGGTGTGCCGAAATCCTCTGTCTGGCGGCGGGCGGCGGGCAACAGGGACCGACACTGGCGGCTGCGGGTGAGAGCGCCGGCGCGCGAGTTACGGTCTTTGACAACTCTCCGCGCCAGCTGGCGCAGGACCGACTTGTGGCGGAGCGCGACAGCCTGCAACTGACAACAGTCGAAGGGGATATGCGGGACCTGGGCGCGTTTCCAGATGGGACCTTCGATCTGATCGTCCATCCCTGTTCCAATCTGTTCATTCCCGACGTCCGCCCGGTGTGGAAGGAGTGCGCCCGCGTGCTGAAGCGCGGCGGAGTCCTGCTGGCAGGGTTTGTGAACCCAGTGCTCTACCTGTTTGACCAGAAGAAGATCGATGAGGGCACATTGGAAGTGCGTCACCGCCTCCCATACTCCGACCTCAACAGCATTTCTGAGTCGGAACGGAACGCTTACATTCGTGCGCAAGAAGCGCTTGAGTTCGGGCACACGTTGACAGACCAGATTGGCGGTCAGCTCGATGCCGGTTTCGCAGTTACCGGCTTCTACGAAGACCGATGGGAGGGCCAGCCCCCAGCCGAATACACCGACACCTACATTGCTTCGAGCGCTTTAAACATTCGGCAAAAACAGTAAGGAATTGTTGCGGTTTTTGAGGATTCATAAAGCTGAATTACAATTGAGATAACTGTCTATTGTACAGTTCGCCCGGTTTGCAAGGTTAGTTTCAGGCCCCGCCAGGGCCGCGTCCTTGCCCTAGGGTAGTGGAAATAGAATCATGTAGTCTGCAAAGGAGCATCAGAACATGGCGTATGCGCACACGAACTCCAAGGGCAGAACGTACTATCTGCATTCAAAGGAAACTACGTTGCGTAACGGAAGACAACAGACCCTGTACTTCTTCGCCAAGGAGGAGAAGGAGGGCAGTCTGGCTGCAGTCCCGGAGGGTTACGAAGTGTCCGAGAGCAAGAACGGCCTCCCGGTATTGAAGCGCGCGAAGTAGATTGGTAGACTTCGCTATGCCGGCGCCAATGCTGATGGAAGCGCAGGCCCTGCAATATGGTTATTGATCTTACCATTGAAGAAAAGATTGACCGGACTCCACCGCCTCTGCGTGCGATCATCGAAGATTTCCGCATTATGGAGCCGCGGGAGCGGCTGGAGTCTCTCCTCGATTTCGCCTTGAGTATGCCGGAGCTTCCCGGCTTTCTTCACGATGCCCGCGATCAGATGGAGCAGGTCCATGAGTGTCAGACGCCGATTTTCGTCTTCACGGACATCGTAGACGCCGGCGTTCAAGTCTATATCGACGTTCCCAAAGAGTCGCCTACGGTTCGAGGCTATGCTGCCATCGTTCAAGAGGGGCTGGAGAGGGCGTCGCCCGACACGGTTTTGCATACGCCGGACGACATTCACTATCTTCTCGGACTGCACGAGGCGATTTCTCCGCAGCGGTTGCGCGGATTGCATGTCCTCATGGCCTATCTGAAAAGGCAAGTCACCGCCAAGATGGCGCAAAGTGAATAGTGCCCTGACCGACGTTCAGGGCATTCTGGTTGGTCACTGGTCGGACCCCGCCAATGGCACCGGCTGCACGGTCGTTCTGACCCCTGATGGGAGTTGCTGCGGCGTGGACGTGCGTGGTTCGGCCCCGGGGACGCGGGAGACGGCTTTGCTCGATCCTGCGAACCGCGTGAACCGCGTCCACGGTCTGCTACTGAGCGGAGGCTCGGCCTACGGCCTGGGCGCCGCGCATGGTGTCGTCAGCTGGCTGGCGGAGCGGGGTCACGGCTGGTACACGCCCGCGGCGCCTGTGCCGATAGTGCCGGCCGCAATCCTGTACGACCTGGGATTTGGAGGATCGGCCGTCTATCCTACACAGGAGGACGCCTTTTCAGCTTGCGAGGCGGCCACTGACGACGACATAAGCCGCGGTTCAGTCGGCGCTGGCGTCGGCTGTACCGTCGGGAAACTTTTCGGCTTCGATCGTTGTACGAGGGGAGGGTTGGGTCAGGCTTCGACGGCCTTGCCCGGCGGAATTATCGTTTCGGCGCTAGTCGCAGTCAACGCAGTCGGGGACGTCGTGGACCCGATGCGGGCACAGTTGGTGGCCGGGGCCCGTGATCCTGAGAGCGGCCAATTGGTCAACAGTCTCTTGGTGGCTGCCGCTTCATTTGACTCGTTCCTCTTTCGACCGTCTGGTCCAAACGCTGACCAGACCTCTTCTTCCACCAACCACTCCGATCCGGAGAGCAGGCACACCGTTCAGGACAACACAACGATCGGTGTTGTTGCCACGAATCTCAGTCTCTCCAAGACAGATGTGACCAAGTTGGCACAGATGGGTCAGACCGGAGTCAGCCGTACGACCCGACCGGCGCACACGCTATATGACGGCGACTGCCTGTTTGCTCTCGCAACTGGGACTCTGGAGGCACAGGTTGAGTTGAGTCTGCTGGGAGCCGTTGCTGCGGAGGTCGTTGCAGCCGCGGTTCTGGACGGCGTACTCAATGCGACTACCGCTCACGGCGTGCCGGCCGCCTCGGAAGTGGCCCCGCGCCCGCTTTCCGCATAACCTTCCTCTCTCTGAGCGGCTTCCTGAGTTTCACCGTGTTCGAGGACGGGGCCGTCCAGGCATAGAATCCTGCCATTCAGTTCGCAGGAGCCGCAGATCCCTATCGCACAGCGCATGTAGGCTTCCCACGAAAGCTGGCGCGGGACATTGTGTTCTTCGCCCAGATTGTTGATGGCTGTGAGCATACCGTGCGGCCCGCACGCACACAGGAGATCGGTTTCTCCGGAAACCAGGGAGCTCGACAGAAGATCGGTGGCCAGGCCGGTGGACCCCGCGCTGCCGTCCTCGGTGCAAGTTAGCACTTCAATCGGAGTGGCATCGCTCTTCGCCTCCCTCCGCAAGGCGTTGAAACGATCAACGTAGAGCAGGTCTGCGCTCTCGCCGGCGCCAATGATGACGGTCAATTCCTCCAGGTGCCGGCGCCAGGCGCGTGCCAGCCAGAGTAGGGGAGCCACGCCGTATCCCCCTCCAACGAAAGCGGCTCGCAGGCCGGGCCCGGGGAGCCGAAAGCTCGTTCCGAACGGGCCGCGAATCCAGATCAGGTCGCCGGGACCCATCCCATGAAGCAGGTTGGTGAAGGGGCCGACCGCGGTGACCATCAGGGTTACCGGGTCGGCGGCGACAAGTGAAAAGGGCTTCTCATCGAAGCGAGGGAGCCAGGCCATGACGAACTGCCCAGGCAGTGCGTTCAGTTTGAGGTCTAGGGTGAAAGTCTTTGTGCGGTAGTTGTCGGTTTCTACGGAGAGAATCGGAAAGGGGGCGGGCAGGCTCAGTACTCCGGACTGTGCAGACCGGTCGGAAAGAATACTCATTTGCACACCATCAGGCGCGGCCCCGTCTTAGTTTCTTCAGTCCCGTTTCAGAATGACGACAGGGATAACGCGGTCAGTCTTGGCTTGGTAATCGTTGTATTGGGGCCAGATCTCCGCCATCATTTTCCACAGGGCCGGCTTCTCCTCGGCCGAGGCGGTGTGGGCCGTAGCGTCGAAGACATCGGCGCCAACCCGCAGCTTGACGGCCGGCGTTTCGACCAGATTGAGATACCAGGAAGGGTGATGAGTGGCGCCGCCGCGGGAGGCGACGATGACGTATGTCTCCTCGCCCTCAACTCTGCCGTAGATGAGAGGGGTCGTGCGAGGCTCTCCCGTGCGCCGCCCGGTTGTTGTCAGCAGCAAGGTGGGAACACCGTTCCAGATATGGCCGTCTTCGCCATTGGATTCCAGATAACGGCCGATGTGCTCCTTTACCCAGCCCGGAACTTCTCGTTCTGCCATGACTGTCTTCTCCTGAATCGTGGGGCCTTGTCCGAGTTCATGATCCTTGCAATTCAGTCTAACACAGCGAAGTGTGTTTTGCACTTCCCTACCACTTTTTTACTTCTTGCAATCGTGGCGTACAAGCGTTATCCTCATCTGCGATCAGGTTTGAAACCGCCAAGGAGGGTATCATGATTCTTTCCCCTGCCCAAGTAGATGCATACAAACGCGATGGTTACATCGGCGCAGTCGATGTCATTGACGGGCCCCAGGTATCCGATTACCGTGAGGCCTTCGATGATCTGGAGACCCGGGTTGGCAAGGAAACGGCTCAGATTGGACTGATCGACTACCATTTCGAAGAGGAGTTCATCTGGAAGCTGGCCACGCACCCAACGATACTGGACGCAATTGAAGCCCTGATTGGGCCGAACGTGCTTCTGCTGGCTACCCACTTCTTCAACAAGTACGGTGAAGGCGAAGAAGCGGAAGCATTTGTAGCTTGGCACCAGGACGTTACCTTCTGGGGTCTTGAGCCGCCACTGGCAATCACTGCCTGGTACGCGGTCGATGACAGCGACGTGGAGAACGGCTGCATGCAAGTGGTTCCCGGCACGCACGTCTCCGGCGTCGTCGAGCACGGCAAGGCCGAGCAGGAAGGAAATCTTCTCAGCATCAACCAGGAGGTCCACGTTTCGCCGGCAGAAGCGGCGACCGCCGTCGATCTGCCGCTGCGTGCCGGACAGATCTCGATTCACGACGGCACACTCATCCACGGCAGTCTGCCGAACCGATCGGACAGGCGCCGCTGCGGGCTCACCCTGCGCTACGTACCCACATTCGTCAGGCAGGCAGAGGACAATTCATTGGATGGCCGCTGGAAGCCGGTCCTGGTACGGGGGAAGGATGAGGAAAGCAACTTTGGCGATTTCAGGACCCGTTGGCAGTGAGGACTTGAACGATGCCCGGGGAGCGGCCTAACGTCGTCTTTGTCCTCACAGATGACCAGGGCTACGGAGATCTCTCTTGTCACGGGAATCCCGTGCTCAGGACACCTCATTTGGATGAGCTGTACAACTGTAGTGTTCGCTTGACCGATTACCATGTCGGTCCGACTTGCGCGCCGACGCGAGCCGGTCTGCTGACCGGTCACTATGCAAACAGTACGGGGGTCTGGCACACGATCGGAGGCCGTTCGCTGCTGCGATCCGACGAGGTCAGCATGGCCGACTATTTTCGGCGCAGCGGTTATGCCACCGGTATCTTCGGCAAGTGGCACCTGGGCGACAACGCGCCTTACCGTCCGCAAGACCGCGGCTTCGAAACGGTGGTCGTACACGGCGGCGGCGGAATCGGCCAGACGCCAGATTACTGGGGCAACAGCTACTTCGATGACAGCTACTGGAATGGGGTAGAGCATACGCGCTACGAGGGATACTGCACCGACGTCTGGTTCCAGGAGGCGCTGAAGTTCATAGAAAGGAACCAAAAGGAAAAGTTTTTCTGCTATATCCCTACCAATGCGCCCCATTCGCCCCACCTGGTCGACCCGGCCTTTAGCGATCCCTATCTGACAGTGACCCCGCACGAAGAGCGCGCCAAGTTCTACGGAATGGTTGCAAACATCGACGAGAATGTCGGCGGCCTGCGGCGTAGGCTGGCGGAGCTGGGGCTGGCAGAGAACACGATCTTCATCTTCATGACCGACAACGGCTCTGCAGGCGGCGTCGAGGTGGATGAAAGCCAGTTCGTGACCAGCGGGTTCAACGCCGGGATGCGCGGGCAAAAGGGATCCGAGTATGACGGCGGACATCGAGTCCCGCTCTTTCTCCACTGGCCCGCGGGTGGGCTCAGTACGGGACGGGACTTGGAGGAAGTAACCGCTAATGTGGATGTACTGCCGACGCTGATCGAGCTGTGCGGGCTGGACAAAAGTGAATCCGACAGTTTTGACGGACGGAGTCTTGCGCCCCTTCTGCAACCTGGCGAAGGAGAACAGGCGGTCTGGCCCGATCGGGCCCTGGTGACAGACTCGCAGAGATTGACCTATCCGGTCA
The DNA here is from genome assembly GCA_965208965.1 of Caldilineaceae bacterium. Taxonomy (GTDB): domain Bacteria; phylum Chloroflexota; class Anaerolineae; order Caldilineales; family Caldilineaceae; genus Bin5. The sequence goes on along the minus strand of OZ242384.1, from coordinate 4,136,130 downwards.
AGTGGCGAAAGAGTGCGGTCATGACTGGCGACTGGCGGCTCGTGAACGGGCGGGAGTTGTATGCCATCAAGGAGGATCCGGAGCAACGGCAGGACGTTGCCGCGACGCACGCCGACGTCGTCTCTGGACTGCGTCAGGCCTACGAACTGTGGTGGGAGAAGGTCTCGCGCCAGTTTGATGATGACATTCCTATAGCCATTGGCGGTCCGGATGCGGAAAAGACGCGCTTGAACACACACGACTGGCGCAACGAGGACTGCGAAAGTGCGTGGAACCAGAGCCTTGTCCGTCTGGGCCTGATCTGCAACGGTCACTGGGAGGTTGAAGTGGTGAAGGCAGGAATGTATAGTTTTACCCTGCGACGGTGGCCCGAAGAGGAGGGCGCTGCAGTTCGAGCGGGACTGGCTGGGGGCGAACCGAAGGCGTTCAGGGACATCGCTATCCAGCCGCTTGAGGAGGGCCAGTCGGGTGAGGTCCGCGAAAGCCAACTTTCTCTGAAAAAGCGGATCCCCTGGGGCGGAGGCGTTGCCTTGCCTGTGTTCCGCGCCCGCATTGCGATCGCAGATCAAGAGGCCAGCGGGGAAGTAGCACATGAAGACGTAGGGGCGCGTTTCGAACTGTCGCTGACGGCGGGTTGCACGCACCTGCAAACGTGGTTCGAAACTGAGGACGGCGATGAACTGGGCGCATACTATGTCTATGTGGAGTGGTTAGGGCCGTAAGTCAAAGTGTCCTTGACTGTGTGATAATCGGCCAAGGTATGTGAAGATTCAGTAATCAAGTAACCGCTTTATGTTCAGCTTGATACGCGATGGCCGGCATGTCCCCCGAGTGATTCGCAAGGGGGCTGGCGTACATTCAACCGTTGAGGGAGAAGAGAGATGACCCAATTGGAGGGCCGGAAACTTGCCATACATGGCGGAGCGCCCGCAAAACAGAGTCCCGACCCGCCGATGTATCCGGGCGGCATGGCAATAGCAGAAGAGGAAGAGGAAGGGGTCCTGGAAGTGTTGCGGGCGAAGCGTCTCTTTAGATACTACGGGCCCGGTGAGGCGGATTCAAAAGCAACGCAGTTGGAGCAAGCCTTTGCCGAAAAGAAGGGTTCCCAATACTCGGTCGCGGTCACCTCCGGCACGGCCGCGCTTGTCTGCGGACTGCACGGTATCGGTATCGGGCCGGGCGACGAGGTGATCGTTCCGGCGTACACTTGGATCGCTTCAGCGTCGGCGGTCGTCGCGGTCGGCGGCATCCCTGTGGTCGCCGAGGTCGACGAGACCCTGCTGATGGACCCGGAGGACGTTAAGCGGAAGATAACGCCATTTACGAAGGCTATCATGCCCGTGCACATGCGCGGCGCGCCCTGCCCTATGGATGAGCTGATGGCGCTGGCGAAGCGGCATGGGCTCGCGGTAATCGAGGATGTTGCACAGGCTAACGGGGGCAGCTACAAGGGGCAGGCGCTGGGGACGTTTGGCGACGTGGGCTGCTTTAGTCTCCAGTTCAACAAGATTATCACCTCCGGTGAGGGCGGGATGGTGGTCACCGACGACGAAACGGTGTGGAAACGCGCCAACATGTTTCATGATGTTATCGGTGCACTGCAGCTCAAATTCAATGTGGAAGAACTGCTCTGCGGCGTAAACTTCCGAATGCCCGAGCTTCTGGCTGCGGTTGCGCTGCCGCAGCTGGCCCGGCTGGACGGCCTGATCGATGACATGCGCCATCGCAAACGGATGCTCAAGGCAGGCATGGCCGATGTGACGGAACGCAAAGGCATAAGCTTCCGCGAAATGGCGGATCCGGATGGGGATACTGCAATCTGCGCCATATTCTTCATGGACAGCCCGGAACAGGCCGAATCGGTGTCGGAGGCTTTGCGTGCCGAAAACATCGGCGCCGGCACGCTGTATTCGCCTGACCAGATCGACTACCACGTCTACGCGCACTGGGTGCCAATCATCAACCAGCGCACTTGGACGGAAGCCGGTGGTCCATGGCGATGGGCGCAGCGGGAGATCGAATACCGGCAGGATATGTGCCCGCGGAGCCTTGATCTGCTCGGCCGGGCCGTGCACCTGAATGTCAGCCCACTGCTGACCAACGAAGATGTCGAGGAGACCGTCGAAGGACTGAACAAAGTACTGGAGGAACTGGCTTAACGCTTACAACATCCAGCCGGAAGTTCACAGGCTGATCTGTCAGATGGAAGGGGCGGCGCGACTGCGCCGTTCACACAAAAGGCCAAGGAGGAATATACCATGGCTAACGGTAACGGGTTGTCCAGACGCAGTTTTCTAACTCGAACGGCCGCGTTGGCAGGTGTGGCAACGGTCGGCGCGGGGCTGTCCGCCTGTGTTCCGGCCGCACCGGGGGCCGCCGACGATGGCGGGGAAGCGATGATGGAGGTCGTCACGCTGACGATGTGGAAGGGCCCCCATAAGGCTGCCGGCGACGAGACCAAGCTCTGCGCCCAGCCAACACTGGATGTGCTGGAAGAGATGCATCCAGAGATCAAAGTCGACTTCAGCGAGGTCCCGTGGGGCCAGTACAACGAGAAGTTCGTAGCCGCCTTCGCGGCCGACCAGGGGCCGGATGTGAGCTACCAGACGGAGTCGTTCCCGCGCTTCGTCAACGCCGGTCACATCATGCCGCTTGACGAGAGGATTGCCTCTAGCGGGTTTGATCGCTCTTACTTCTATGAGAGGGCCTGGCAGCCTGGCACGTATGACGGCACGACCTACTCCTTCCCGTGGATTATCGGCGGCTCCAACCTGTTCTGGAACAAGGACCTGTTTGAACAGGCTGGGCACGATCCTGATACGCCGCCGGATACCCTTGATGAGTTTCTTGCCATTTCGCAGGATATCACAGCTCTTGGCGACGATATCTACGGCTTTGCAACTCACCCTAAGGGCTGGCACGAGAACGGCCAGTGGCCGCGCCGCTTTGGCGGACACTGGTTCAACGACGACCTGACCGAGTGTATCGTCAACTCAGAGGAAGCTTACGAGGGCTGGAACTTCTTCAATTCGCTGTTTCACGACTACGAAATCGCGATGCCGGGGGCGATTTCAGGACAGGAGCCGGGTGTCGGCGGCTACTTCCGCGACGACAAAGTTGGCATGATCACTGCCCAGAACGTCTTCGCCAACTCTGTCCGCAGCGAAAAGCCCGAGTTTCGACTCGGCGCCGCGCGCATGGCAACCGGCCCGGCGGAAGGCGCCCGCGGGCGTTCATGTTATGGTGGCGTCGGGATGCTGGCGATTGCCGCCAAGACCGAATATCCTGACGAGTCCTGGCAGGTCATCGAGACCCTTGTCACACCCGATCTGCTGACGTCGTGGATCGGCTGCCTGGGATTCATGAGTGTGTCGCCGCACGTCAATTTCTATCCTGATGATCCGGTACTGACAACCGCCCAGACGACTCTTGAATACACCTTCTTCTGGCCGTATCGCGGCTGGATCTTCAAGTTCTGGGACATTGAAGGCACTTCGATCGAGTCGTTCGTCCTCGGGCAGCGCACCGTCGAAGAGGCGATTGAGGACATGGTCATTCAGATTAACGACATGCTCCGAGAGGAAGAAAGTTAGAAGGCGCAGGTTCGATCTATATCGGGCTGCCGCGTTCAAGTGACGCGGCAGCCCAGCGTAAGTCATCCGGTCTATACATGCACGAGTGCCCTGCCCGCCAAGGGATGTGAAATGGCTACTACATCTGCTACGCCCCAGGGAAGCGGTCTGACAGAGACTTCATTCTGGAAACGAAGCGCGGTCCGGCGAAATCTGAGCGCGTATGCCTTCATTCTGCCTTTCATGGCGCTTTTTGTAATCTTCAACATTGGACCATTCTTTTGGGCTCTCTGGCTTTCCCTGCTGCGCGGCGACCTGGTCGATCAGGTCAAGCCCTTCGTTGGCCTTCAGAACTACCTGAGCCTTACTACCGACGACATAACTCTCAAGGTTTTCCTGAACTCACTCCAATATACAGTGTCGATCGTTCCCATCGCCGTCATCACCGCCTTGGCCCTGGCCTTTCTGATTGGCAATAAGCTTGTTCGTTTCAAGGACTTCTACAGGGCAGTCGTTTTCTTTCCACTTCTTGCCTCTGCGGCGGCTACAGCCCAGATCTGGAGTTACATTCTGGCTCCCCGCTATGGAGTCTTGACGTATCTGACGGGTCTGTTAGGCATCCCCGAGATTTACTGGCTGTCCGACCCGGATTGGGCGCTGTATGGCATCCTTCTGATTGAGTGGTGGCGAGGAATTGGCTTTCACATAATTCTCTTCCTGGCCGCCATGCTTGGGGTTCCCGAAGAGTTGCACGAGGCAGCCCGCATCGACGGAGCCAATGGCTGGCAAGTGGCAACCCGGGTAACGATACCCCTCATGCGGCCCGTGATCCTCTTCTCAGTTGTTATGGGTACGATTTGGGCGTTTCAGCTCTTCGATACCGTTTTTGTGCTCACAAATGGCGGCCCCGTTCATGCAACCGCGACAATGGTCTGGTACATCTACAATCATGCTTTCCGCTACGGCCAGGTAGGAATGGCCGCGGCCATGGGGGTGGTGCTGTTGCTCATCATTATGCCGATCTCCTACGTGCAAATGCGCGTGCTGGGCGAAAGATAGAACTGTGAACAGTGTAGCTAAACCGGTGATGGTCGGCTTCCAGGGGATTATCCCATGACCCAATTCAAATTTGACGGGAACTGGCGCAAGGCAATCCGTGTACTGCCCCAGGCGGTTATTGTCTACGTACTCTTGGCTGCACTGGTCATCCTTATGTTAGGTCCCTACCTCTATATATTCTCCTCATCGTTCAAGGAAACCTATACCCTCATTTCGATCCCGCCCCAGTTGATTCCTGAGGAGTTTGTCTGGGACAACTACAGTTATATCCTGACCGAGCTGCCTTTCAGCCTCTGGTTCTTCAATACGATTCTGGTTGCTTTGCTCGTAACTGTGGGTACGGTGCTAATCGACGCGCTGGCGGCCTATGCCTTTGCCAAGAAGCAGTTCTGGGGAAGGGACTTTCTGTTTGGACTCATGCTCGCTACGATCATGATCCCCGGGGCCCTCCTGCTCATACCCGCATTTCTGATTACAAACTGGTTGGGTCTTCTGAACTCCTACGGAGGACTGATCATACCGGGGCTGGCTAACGTACTTGGTGTCTTTCTCTTACGGCAATTCATGCAGACGATTCCCGAGGAGCTGGAACATGCAGCCCGGATCGACGGCTGTTCCGACTTCGGCGTATTCTGGCGCATCATCCTGCCGCTGTCGGCGCCGGCCCTTGCAACGCTCTCAATCGTAGTCTTCACTTCACAGTGGAATAACCTGGTCTGGCCCTTGGTGGTTCTAAACGACAAGGATCTCTACACGCTTCCCCTGGGACTTGCCCTGTTGCGGAGCGAATTTCAGGTCAATTACGGAATCACATCCGCGTCCGCTTTTCTGAGCGTGGTTCCTCTCGTGATCGTCTTCCTGTTCTTACAACGCTATTTCCTGGAAGGCTTGACGGTTGGAGCAGTCAAGGGGTAGTGGAAAAAATCTGATTTCGCGCCATACGAAGGTCTTATCCTGGCCAAACCCGCAGGCCCCTTGCGAAGAGGACGAAGATGACTGCATTCTCATGGACGATAGACGACGCCGGTTGGGGCGACAGCGTCCTGGTGGAGTCACTCAGAGAGACGACGGACTTTCTTCGTTCTCGCGGCCTGGGTTCAACCATTTTTGCAGTGCCCAAGCCCTGGGACGAACCAATGTCGGCAGAATGGAAGGAGGCGTTGATCGCGGCTAGCCGCGCGGGACACGACCTTCAGCCGCTTGGACTGACCCATTCCGACTGTTACGAGTTCGGCCCGCCTGCCTGGCCTACGACCTTCATCTTGCAAACACTCCAGGCGGAATTCGACGCACGCAGCGAGGAGCTGATGCAGCGCTACACGGTAGAAAAACTGCGTGTTCGCATCGAAGAGGCCATTGAGATATTCTCGCACGACTATGGCGTGAAGCCTGCCGTTTTCCGGGCGCCTTGCGGTGCAATTTCCAAGCCGTTTTACACAGCCCTGCGTCAGGCGGGTATCGGCTATCATTCAGGTATGTTTATCAGCGGCAGCGGCTATGCGCACGCGCAGGATGACGGAGGGGAAGTTTCGCAGAGCTGGGTCGACAATATCCCACACCGGCCCTTCCGCTGGTACGACGACATTGTTGAGGCCCCGATACTGAATGAATACACTTGGCACGAGTCCGGTCAGCGCAGCCATGAATTCGTCGAACTTGCCCGCCAGGACCTGGACCGCATCAGCGAGCACAGCCCGGTTGCTGTCATACTGATGCACACACACGGCAACGCCGACGACTTCGAGCACACTTTCAGGGTGATTGATGCCGTTTCGGAGCACGTGGGCCGCAAGCCGGGCGCCTCTTTCGCGACGTTGGGTGAGTTGGCGGCGTCGGGCGCGCTGGCAGACGCCGCAACGGGTGCGGGACCCGACATCCTCGAGGTATAGCGAAGGTCTATCAGGCAAGTGACGGCGCCGCCTAGGCGGAACTGTCAGCTGTTTTTTCACGTGGCATTGGAACCTCCTGTTCCCGCCATTCCATAGGGTCTCAACTGGAGAGAACAAAGATGACCGTTTATTCATGGAGTATCGACGACGCGGGTACGGGCGGCAACGCCATGGTAGAGTCTTTAAGGCGTTCGACGGAGTTCTTCAGTTCACGCGGCCTGGGGTCTACCTGGTTCACGGTGCCCAAGGGGGGCGGCAGACCCATGACGGCCGAGTGGAAGGACGCCCTGATCGCCGCCCGCGACCTGGGCCATGACATTCAGCTGCACGGCCTGACGCACGCGGACTGCTACGAGTTCGGGCCGCCGGCTTGGCCGGCTACCTCCATATTGCCCACATTGCAGACAGAATTTGATGAACGCCGCGAGGAGCTGATGCCGCGCTATACCGTGGACAATCTCCGCGACCGCATTGAGGAAGGGCTGGAGATCTTTGCCATGGAGTTGGGCGTGGAGCCGAACGTATTCCGGGCGCCGTGCGGTGCCATCTCCAAGCCTATGTTCAGCGCGCTGCGCGAGGTCGGGATCGGTTACCATACCTGCATGTACATCAGTGGCAGCGGCTACGCCCATCTTCCGCACAATGGTGGAGACCTTTCGCAGGATTGGGTCGAAAATATCCCATACCATCCCTTCAAATGGTATGACGATGTAATTGAAGTCCCGATTCTGAACGAATACACGTGGAGGGGATCGGGGCAGCGCAGCGACGAGTTCATTGAGCTGGCTCGCAAGGATCTGGACCGAATCAGCGAGCACAGCCCTATCGTTATCATGCTGATGCACACGCACGGCATAGCCGACGACTACGAGCACACCTTCCGCATGATCGACGCTGTCTCGGAACATGTCGGGAAGAAGCCGGGCTCGTCCTTCGCTACGATGGGCGAACTGGCTGCCTCCGGGGCTCTGGCTGATGCCGCCACGGTTGAAGGACCCGACATTTTGGCCGTCTGAATCTGACTTTACTAGGGACGCGAATCATGAACATTATAGTCATAATCTCCGACACCTTTCGCTACGACAACCTGTTCGATCGCGCCGCCGCGATGCCGGTGCGCACCCCCCACCTCGACCGCTTTTCGGAGCGTAGCGTGAGTCTGTCCAGGCTGTACACAGGCAGTTTTCCGACGATTCCACACCGCACGGATTTCACCACCGGTCGTGTCGGCTGGCCGTGGTATCCCTGGCAGGACCGGCGGAAAAGCAGCCCGAACCATTTGCCGATAACCCTCAGAGAGGCCGGATATGTCAGCCAGCTTCTGGGAGACTGCCCTCATCTGGTGCGGGCGGCCTTCTTTGAAGGCTTCGACGGAGCCCACACACTGCCAGGCCAAGAGGGAAATACCTACTTCCTCGGTATGAACCATCCCATCGAACATGCCATGGCCGACGAGAAGACGCGCAATGTAGGTAACCACTTCCAGGGACGCAATCTGATCGACCTCCACTCATGGATCAACCGGCGATGGTACCGGGAGATCGACCGCTTTGCCCCCCGTACGGCCGAGCTGGCGGTGGAGTGGCTGGAGGAGAACGACCAGCACAGTCCCTTTTTCCTGTGGGTGGACTTCTTCGATCCCCACGAACCGTGGGATCCGCCGGAGTACATGGTGCGCCGCTACGACCCCGATTACAAAGGCCCGCCTATGCTGCATCCCAACTATGGCAAAGCCAGCGACTATACCGACGCCGAGCTTCGCAATCTGCGCGCCCACTACTGCGCGGAGGCCGAGCTGGTCGACCGGTGGGTGGGCCGCATTCTGACCAAGATTGATGACCTGGACCTTTGGCGCAACTCGATCGTGGTGTTCATGGCCGACCACGGCTTCAGTCTAGGCGAACACAACCGTACGGGGAAGTCGAACATCAGCAAGTTCGACGACCGCTACTGGCCGCTCTATCCCGAGATCGTGCACATTCCCTTCCTGGTGGCGGCGCCTGGCTTGGAGGGAGGCCGGACGGTTGATGCCCTGCTCCAGCCGGCGGACATCGCGCCGACGCTCCTTGACCTGGCGGGCCTTAAGGTCGAGACGCCGGAGCCCATGCACGGACGCTCATTCGCGAGCCATCTGCGCGGGGAAAGCGATGCGCCCCTGCATGACTGCGTCGTGTCCGCCACCTATACGCGACTGGAAGAAGGCAAACTGCCGCCCAATCGCGTCACGCCGATGCTGTATACGGAACGCTGGGCCTATGCGCCGGTCGGCTCCTACGGGGAAAGGCAGCTCTTCGATCTGTCGGCCGACCCTCAGACGGAGACAAATCTGGCCGAAGACCTTGGCGATGTTGCCGACGACCTGATTGACGCGTTTTTCCAGGAACTTCGTGCGCTGGATGCCCCGAATGAGGCAGTAGAGGCCTGGCAGACTTAGGATTGCCGGGCCGTAATCCTTCTCCTTTTGGCCCGTCTCCGAGCGCGGCCCGGATCTGCAAACGCGAATCATAGCGCCCAGAATTTGGATAAGACAATCGTTAAAGGTTATTATCCCTTGCGTTAGCGCAAGTGACCCCCAGTCGCGCGCCCGTTTCGACGAATGTTGTAACCCTTTAACCCACTTTCCAACATGGAGGGATGAATTGATGGACACGCAGAAGATGCTTTCGCGCCGCCGCTTCCTGCAGGTTTCAGGCTTGGCGACAAGCGCGGCCCTGCTTGCGGCCTGCCCCGCCCCCGCAGCTGCACCCGCAGCTGACAGCGGCGACGGCGAAATGATGGTGGAGAAGAAGAAGCTGGAAGCCTGGTCCCGCATGACCGACCTGGCGCAGGAGTCGATTAAGGAAATTATCGACATTTACAACGAAAAGAATACGATGGGCGTAGAGGTAGAGTTTGTCTACATCGCCCGCACTGCCGGCAGCCAGGCAGATGAGAAGCTGCTGACCGCCGTTGCCGGTGGCACGCCGCCAGCGCTCCACTATGCGGACCGCTTTACGGTTCCCCAGTTCGCCCACGAAGGCTTCTTCACCGACATCACCGACTTCGCCGAAGCCGCCGGTGTCACCAAGGAGCTCTACTTCGACTTCGCTTGGGACGAGACAGTCTACAAGGGTGGCATCTACGCGCTTTCCTTTGACACGGACACTCGCGCCCTCTGGTACAACATGGACATCATGGAAGAGGCCGGTGTTGACTCCATGTCGCCGCCGTCCAACCTGGACGAGCTGAGGGCGGCCACCGAGGCGCTGACCGTGCGCGACGATACGGGCGCAGTCACCCGCTACGGCTTCAACCCCATCTATGACCAGGCCTGGCTCTACACGTGGGGCTTTGGCTTCGGCGGATCATTCCAGGACGACGATCGCCGCATCACCTTCGCCCATCCCCAGAACATCGAAGCCATGCAGTTCGTCAAGTCCTTCGTCGACGAGATCGGCGTAGAGGATATCGACGCCATGCTGGCCGCCTGCGCCGGCGGAAACTGCCGCGGCGAGAACGACTACTTCTGGACCGGCCAGAGCGCGATGACCTGCAGCGGTAATTGGAAAGTTGCCCAGCACCACCGCTACAAGCCGGACACCAACTACGGCGTTGTGCCGATGCCGGGCCCCGACGGCCCCGCCCCGCACGCAAGCTGGGCCGGTGGTTGGAGTTGGGCCGTACCCTTCGGTTACGACGATGTAGAATCTGCGTTTGACGCCTGCTTCTACCTCTGCGGCCCCGAAGGCCAGCTCAAGTACAACAAGGACACCTTCCACATTCCGACGATTAAGTCGGCCGCCGAAGACCCATTCTTCCGCGACGACCCGCTGCACGCCGTCTTCATGGACCTGTTGCCGGTTTCCCATGCCCGCCCGCCGATTCCGTTGGGCTCCAAGCTGTGGGACCTGCAGGTCAAGGCCTTCCGCGACGAGATTCCGCACGGTCTGAAGACCCCTGAGGAAGCTCTGATGGACATCGACGAAGAGATTAACGCCGGTCTGGAAGAGATTGGCTTCTTCAGCTAGGCGAACCATCGTCAACCGTACCTCTGAGTGGTTTGCAGTTCGGCGTCTGGCGCAGAGAGCGCCGGTATCCGAACACGATATGAGACTACTGTAGAGAAGGGTAGCGGCTCACAAGGGCCGCTACCTGACTTCTACCATTCGGATGCCGGCAGAACTACTCGGCACACAGAACCCTGCCATGGCTACTGCCACCGCTACCGCTAACCTGCCCCGCCGAAAACTGTCACAAGGAACGCGGCATACGATAAACGGGCTGCTTTTTGCCTCGCCCTGGATCTTCGGCCTGCTCGTTTTCTGGATCTATCCGACACTGGCTTCAGCCTACTACAGTTTTACCAAGTACAACGGCGTCAAAAACCCAACATTTACCGGGCTCGCCAACTATATCGAGTTGTTCACAAAGGATGAGGAGTTCCTGGCGGCCGTTTACAACACGGTCTACTTCGCGGTCGTTTCGATCCCGCTGGCCATTATCTTCGCCTTTGGCCTCGCGATGATGTTGAACGCCAAAATACGGGGACAGGTTGTCTACCGTACTATCTATTTCCTGCCTACCCTGGTACCTGAAGTGGCCTTGGCGCTGGTATGGATCTTCATATTTACCCCGCACAACGGTCTGATTGCGGCCCCCTTCAGGGCCTTCGGGTCGCGCGGCCCTTGCTGGCTGACCTGCGCTGAGTGGGCGAGGCCGACCCTTGTTTTGCTCGCTCTCTGGATTATCGGGCAGCAGATCATTCTCTATCTCGCCGGCCTGCAGGATGTTCCACAGGACCTGTACGACGCCGCAGATGTAGACGGCGCCAACTTCCTGTCGAAATTCCGTAACGTTACTGTCCCCATTCTGACGCCCGTGGTCTTCTTCCATCTGATTACATCAGTAATTGGCGCTCTGAACTTTTTCGCCATCCCTTACATAATGACTGGAGGTACCGGCTTCCCAGCCAATTCAACCCTGTTCTATTCAATCTATCTCTATAAGAACGCGTTCCACTACCTTGAAATGGGCTATGCTTCGGCAATGGCATGGCTGCTCTTCATGTTTACCTTGGTTGTAACCTTGATCATCTTCCGGTCGAGGCGTAGGTGGGTCTTTTATGCGGGAGGCGAAGACTGACATGGTCTCTGACACACAGCCGGTCCAAGCTCGACTTGCGCGAGACCATGCCAGGCGGGTCATGGCCAGGCGCCTGCGTGGACTCGGCCGCAGCATTCTTATCCACGCTAGTCTGATCCCGGCGGCCTTTGTTTTCACTTTGCCCTTTCTTTGGATGCTGTCTACTTCGCTCAAACCCGACGTCCAGTTCTACGCCTACCCTCCTGTCGTCATTCCATCTCCGTTTCAGTGGTCGAACTATCCTGATGCGGTAAAATTTATCACATTTTTCCTCTATCTTCGCAATACACTGACGATCGCCGTTCTTGCGACGATAGGCGTGCTGATCTCTTCGTCGCTGGTCGCCTACAGCCTCGCTCGTATTCCCTGGCGGGGACGTAACTTTCTGTTCATTCTGACGGTAGCAACTCTGATGCTGCCCTTTCAGGTCACGATGATTCCTCTGTTTATTGTCTTCAAGAACCTCGGCTGGGTGAACTCGTGGCTCCCTCTCATCGTACCGCACTGGTTTGGGGGCGCACTCTACATTTTCCTTCTTCGTCAGTTCTTTATGACAATCCCGATTGAGTTGTCGGAAGCGGCCCGCATCGACGGCGCCAGCGAACTGAAGATCTATTACTCCATTATTCTCCCTCTCTCCAAGCCGGCTCTGGCTACGGTCGCGATTTTCGAGTTCATCGCCCGCTGGCGCGACTATATTGGGCCACTGATCTATCTGAGCGATCAGGAGCAGTACACGCTGTCGCTGGGCATCTACGAGTATCAGACGCAGTATGGCGCCGAATGGGGTTTGCTGATGGCGGCGTCGGTGCTGATCACTCTGCCGATTATTCTCCTCTTCTTCTTCTTGCAGAAGACATTTGTGCAAGGCATTGCCTTGACTGGTATCAAGGGCTAGGTCGAAAGAACGGCCCTGAATGCGGTGCCGGTCCCCTGCAACGTTGTTGCGGTTCTCTCCAAAATTCGCTACCCTGTTCACGAAGCTCTCCAATTCAACCATCCCGCTCGCAGAGATATTGACTCAGTGAGGATAGCGCAATGCCCATACGGTTGGCCTTAATCGGATGCGGCAGAATATCGCGTCGCCACGTCCTGGCCATGAAGGACCTGCAGGAACGCGGACGCGGCGATTTTGTTGTGACTGCCGTATGCGATGCCAACGAACACGCGGCAACCGAACGCGCTGACATGTTCGAGGAGCTCCTCGGCAACCGGCCTGTCGTCTACAACGCGCACGGCGACCTGCTCGCCCAGGCACAGGTGGATGCAGCAGACCTCTGTCTTCCTCACGGTTTCCACCACGGAATCGCCTTAGATTGCATGGAGGCCGGCCTCCATGTACTGTGCGAGAAGCCGCTGGGCATAACGATTGAGGCCTGCAGAGTGATGATCGAAGCGTCTGAGCGGACCGGACGCATCTTGTCAACGGCCGCGCCTCACCGCCGCCAGCCGGGCCAGAGGACCGTCAAATGGGTATTCGATGAGTCCGGTCTGATCGGCCAGCCCCTGAGTTTCTTCCATCAGTATCGATCTTCTGCCGTTCTACCTGGTGCGCCCGGACAGACGGACACACGGCCCAACCCCTCGCAGCTCTGGGGCCAGCAACCGGACGGCTCAAGTGAACCTCTTCCCGATCACAAACGATGGCGCCGCGACAAGCTGATGTCCGGTGGGGGCCCGGTGCTCGACAGCGGTTTTCATTACTGTGACTCGCTGCGCTACTTCTTTGGTGAACCTGAGAAAGTATACGCGGTTCTGCGGTCGGTGAAGTCGGGAACGCCTGAACAGTTCGGCGACCAGCCGGAAGATACTGTCTTCGTAACCTTTACCTTCAAGAACGGGATCACCGGCAGTTGGGCTTGGAGCCTCGCCGCGCCGGGCGAAGAGGCCTATGACGTCACCTTCTACGGGAGCCAGGGCTCGTTGCGAGACACGACTGCGGCCCCATTTTCGATCTTTCACCTCTTCCAGCGCACACCGGAGAAGCTGGAGACGGCGCGTCTGGAGAGCTCCGACGGATCGGTCTACGCTATGAAGGAGTTGGAAGCGATGCACAGGGAGTCGCTGTCGGATGAGGAAGAGGAGTTCCTCTACCCGGGCGGCGCTACGGACGGGTTTTCAATCGAGATCTGGGAGTTTCTGGAGATCCTGCGCGGAAACAGGGAGGCGCCGGAAATCGACGGCTGGGAGGGTATGCGTTCACTCGCGCTGGGCGATGCCATCTATGAATCGGGCCTGACAGGTGAAGTCGTGCTTGTCGACGATGTCCTCGATGGTTCTCGCTCTCAGTATCAAGACCCGATCGACGCTCACTGGGGTCTGCGCTAGCTGGTTCCAGGAAAGACATATAGGAGGCAATTCATGTCCATCGGCATGAGTCAACAGCAGAGAGAGGAATTTGACGAAAGAGGGTTCATTGTTCTCGAAGATTTTCTGACCAATCCTGAGTTGGACCGGCTGCTGGCGGCCATAGATGAAGTCGCAGATGAGGTTAGAGAAGTCCAGGGACTTGGGCCTGAGGACCCGTTCGCCGTCCGCAATGCTCTCTCGCGCCATGAGGCATTTCTGGACCTGATCGATCACCCGCGTATGTTGCCGCTGGTGGTGGACGCCATCGGCTGGAACATCCAAATCCGGACGACCCACCTGGATTACCGGCCGCCCTACCCCGAAGACCTTCAACCCGGCACACTTGGCGTCGGAGACGGCGCCGATCAGGACATCGGCTATCGAAACCTCTCCTGGCACCCTGATCTTGCCAGCGACTCCCTCTTCATGGGGCCCTCACTTGACGGCAGGCTGCCCTTCATGGAGATCAAGGTGTTCTATGTACTCTCGGACTTGAGCGAATCGCAAAGCGGAAACCTCTGGATGGTTCCGGGCAGCCATCTTCGTTCGCCGAACGAGCTCCGGCAGAATGGCAGACAGGTTGACCCGCAGGAGGCATTGGAGCTGCGGCTCAAACCCGGCGCTGCCGTCGTGTGGCGTACGGCCGTATGGCACTGCGTAGGCCCCAATCTCTCTGACAGGACTCGCAAGATAATGCATGTCGGCTATCACTACCGCTGGCTGCGTCCAACCGACTACATCAGCCAGGACCAGGCTCTGATCGAGCGGAGCTCACCCATACGCAAGCAGCTGTTGGGGGCGCTGGCCAGCGGCGGCGATCCGCTGGGGAGTGACTCGGCTTTCCATCCCTCTTCGCAGTACTGGTTGACCAAGAACGAGGACGATGTGCCGCTGCGTGCCTGGGCCGAAGCGCGCGGTGTCGGCCGAGAAGGTAACTTTACCGCCCTCTGACAGGCAGTTGCTCACTGAACTGGTTTCTTGAAATGGCCAACATTCCCGACTTTCACGCGGTGAAGGACCAGGTCTTCGCGGACTTGGGCCTGTATCAGCAACTCTCGGGGCTGTACGACGGGCAATGGCTCTCAGGCGATGGCCGCCCGCGTGTTGCTGTCCATTCACCCATCAACGGCGAATGGCTCGCCGATATCGCGGTCGGTGACGATAATGACTACGATCGACTGCTTGAACGAGCATGGTCCTCCTTCGAGGAGTGGTCGCTTGTACCCGCGCCAAAGCGAGGCGAGGTCATTCGGGCGATCGGTGACCGGCTGCGGGAATATGTAGACAGCTTGGGCCTACTGGTAACGCTCGAGGTGGGAAAGACGCCGGTCGAGGGCAAAGGCGAAGTGCAGGAGATGATCGACATCGCCGACTTTGCAGTCGGGCTCTCACGTCAGCTGTACGGAATGACGATTGCCAGCGAGCGCCGGCGCCACCGCATGTATGAGCAATGGCACCCACACGGCGTCGTCGGCGTCATTACCGCTTTCAACTTTCCCTGCGCGGTCTGGTCTTGGAACGCCTTCATCGCCTCGGTCATCGGCAATGTGGTCGTTTGGAAGCCGTCGCCCGAATCGGCGCTCACCGCCATAGCCACCACGAATGTCGTCAATGACGTGCTTGACGAACATGGACTGCCCCCACTCTTCTTTCTGGCGGTCGATGGCGACGGCGAAATGGGGCGGCGAATGAGTCGCGACCGAAGGCTGCCGCTGCTCTCATTCACTGGTTCGATAGGAACCGGTCGGGAGGTGGCGGCCAGAGTCGGCAAACGGCTGGGCCGTTCGATCCTGGAGCTTGGCGGAAACAATGCTGCGATCGTCACCCCGGACGCCGACATGGAGATTGCCCTGCGCGGGGTCGCTTTTGGCGCGCTCGCGACCGCCGCCCAGCGCTGTACGACGACCCGGCGCCTTATCCTTCACGAGAGCCTCTTTGACAGCTTCCTTCCCCGCCTTGTTGAAGCCTACGCTACGGTAGGTGTGGGAAACCCGTTGGATCCGGACGTGCTCGTTGGTCCTCTGATCAACAGGCGGGCCGTTGAGAGCTATGCTGCTGCGATCGGGCAGGCGGAAGAAGCCGGCGGACGTGTGCTGGTGGGAAACGCTCGCTTGGAGCTGGAGGGACTGGAGGGCGGGAACTATGTGGCGCCAACCCTGATCGAAGGACTACCGCCGGATTCGGACATCGTCGGCGAAGAGACCTTTGCGCCGATTCTCTATGTCCTTGGCTATTCCAATCTGGATGACGCCTTCGCCATCCACAACTGCGTGCCCCAGGGTCTGTCATCTGCCATCTTCAGCAACAATTTGCGGGAGGTTGAGGCTTTTCTGAGCGTCGTGGGCAGCGACTGTGGGTTGGCCAGTGTCAATACGGGCACGGCCGGCGCGGAGATCGGCGGGGCGTTCGGCGGCGAAAAGGATACCGGTGGCGGGAGAGAAAGCGGTTCCGACGCCTGGAAGGCCTACGCCCGGCGTCAAACGGTTACAGTGAATTACGGAGTCGAGCTGCCTCTTGCCCAGGGGGTCACGTTCGACGTGAACTAGAGTAGCAGGCAGTCTGCCTCGCAGAAACTTCGTATTCCCCAACTACGCTTACAGTCGCAACACGTACCCTTTCTCAACTCCCGTAACAAGACCGGACCCCTCTTCGTGTAGCCGACGTGTGCGAAGTTTCGTCTCCAAAACTCTGCCAGGCAGATCTGGGACGGATCGAGGCGGCTTGGTGCCTCTTGTCTAGGGCGCGTTGACGTTTGGCTGAACAGCGATACGCGGGAGCAAAGTGCGGCTGTTCCGCGCATTCACGCAAGGGTATTCCCAGTAGCCTTTGGTGTTCTTCGCGGCCCTTCGCGGACAAAAAGGGTCTTCACCGTGGTCCTTCGCATGTCTTCGGGGATCGATCGAATGCGAGTTTGAACGACCTCCCCAAAACGTCAACGGTGCCTAGTTGCCGGTAGGGTACCGTCGACCTTGGGCTACGGCATGGATACGTTCGACCGGACCCCCCAAGGGCACAAGAATGGCTTCGAAAGTCGTGGCCCCGTCTGCTGCGATTACATTGTGCTCAGGCGCGACAGTGCGGGCGGCAATGATGCGGTCCAGGGAATCGTATGCTGTCAGGATTACCTGCACCTCGATCGACTCATCCTGACCGGCGTTGCGCACTGTGCCTGTGACACTGTACGAGCTATGCAGTTCCCCTTCAAAGGTCACGTCCTCTACAACCAGGTCCCTGTAGTAACCCCCTTCATACGCTGGCACGCCGCCGAGCGGGAAGATCAGGTAGCTTGCGAACTCCTTGGGGGCCTTTTCAAAGAGAATTGCAAAAGGCGCAACGCCCCCCGGATTAACGAGGTTCAGCAGAACGAAACCCTGCTCCTCTGCGAGGACATTCTCGTCAGCGTCCAAGAGCCTAACGCCGATCTGCACCTGCTCTAGCGTGAAAGCGCTGGTATTCTCCACTTCCCCCAAGACCCAGAGTCCGCCAAGAGGCGTGAAGCTGAAATGGATCTTCTGATGAGCGAATGGAATCGGAGTCGGCGTTGGTCTGCCGCCTTCCGCTCCTCCGCCGTCTGAAACACGGTACGGAATCACCAATTGATGGCCCTGCTGGAGTGTGCGCGGGTCCAGAATGTTGTTCTCCTCCTGCAGGGCTGCAACGGTTACGCCGTACTGTTCGGCTATGCCTGCGAGTGTGTCCCCAGGCGCGACCAGGTAGATGGTAGGCTCCGGTGTTGCCGTCATCGTCGCTGTTGGGGCAGGCGTAAAGGGGGCCGGGGTCGCAATGGGGATCGGTGTCGGGCTGGGAGGAGGCGAAAAGGTCTCCAGAGGCTCGGGCGTTGGTGTTGAAGTTGGGATCAGGGTGACGACTTGCCCGCACCCCGAAAGGAAGAACAGCCCCACAACTGCTCCAACGGCAAGCACAGTTACTTTTCTTGCTGTCGCAGAAAGATAGATCATTACTATTGACACCTGCGTTCAGGAAGTCAGTATATCACATCCTCTCTTCGTTGCCGACAGGATTCTGGTCGGATATACTACTGGAATCTCAAAAACCAAATTGGAATTCAGGAAGGAAACGGGGAGCGGGCATGAAAGTTGCGATTCTGTCAGACAGCCACGATAACATCTGGAATCTTGAGAAAGCGCTTGCTGACGTCTCTTCCGAAAGCTGCGACGTCATGTTGCACTGCGGCGACCTGGTAGCCCCCTTCATCGTTGCGCAGATGGCACAGGCCTTTGAAGGCCCCATCCACGTGATAGAAGGAAACAACGACGGTGACGGAAGACTTCAGCAACAGATTGCCGCCGGTTTCCCCCAGGTTTCATTGCACGGGCCCTATGCCGAACTTGAGCTGAGCGGGCGGAAAATTGCCCTTATTCACTATCCGGAGCCTGCCCGCCGCATAGCGCAGAGCGGCCTGTTCGACCTGGTTTGCTACGGCCATGACCACCAGCGGCGCCATGAGCGGGTCGGCGAATGTCTGTTGGTTAATCCCGGAGAAGTGATGGGCCGCTACTGCAAGCCAGGTTGGGGGATTTACGATTGCACAGATCATCGCTTTTCCTTTCGGGAGATTCAGGCTTCCAGTTCTGACTGATTCCCCTCGTCCGCATCTTCCAACGCCATCTGCCGCCCCACATCTTCTTACCGGGAGACTACCCCTTGTTTGAGCTGGTATTTCTTGGAACCTCGGCTTCCGCTCCTTCCGTTCATCGAGGTCTGTCCGCAGCCATGGTGATGGTGCAGGAACACCGGTTTCTTATCGACTGCGGTGAAGGCACGCAGCGCCAGATTCTGCGCAGCGGGCTTGGTTTTCGACGACTGGACAAGATTCTTCTGACCCACGGTCACCTCGATCACATTCTCGGACTGGGAGGACTTGCCAGTACGCTCGGTCATTGGGAATCTCTGGAGGAGCTGGACATTTACGGTGGCAGGCCCGCGTTGGCTCGTGTCAATCGTCTGATGGAGGTCGTATTTGGTGTTGGCAACGTCTCTAAGGCGGGCGTAAGCCTGAATGAAATCGAGGAGGGAACTCTTTTCGAGGGGAAGGGTTTTGCCCTCTCAGCCTTTCCTGTGTCGCATCGCGGCAGCGGCTGCTTTGGGTTTACATTCGAGGAAGAGACGCGTTCGCCTTTCGACAATGCCAAAGCCGAGGCGCTGGGCGTACCAGCCGGGCCTGAGCGCCGCGAGCTGGTGTCAGGGCGCCCGGTCGTCCTGTCAGACGGGCGTACCATTCACCCGGCAGACGTCTTGGGAGAACCGCAGAAGGGTGCAAAGCTTTGCTTTGTCGGCGACGTCAGCCGTACCGGTCCGTTGCACAAGATA
This sequence comes from Caldilineaceae bacterium, assembly GCA_965208965.1. Taxonomy (GTDB): domain Bacteria; phylum Chloroflexota; class Anaerolineae; order Caldilineales; family Caldilineaceae; genus Bin5. Next base: position 4,116,809 of record OZ242384.1, on the reverse strand, counting down.
GTTGCCGGCGCAGATCTCCTTGCAATTGAGGCGACATACCTTGAAGAGGAGCGTGAGCTCGCAAAGAACCACGGCCACATTACGGCGCGCGCCGCGGCTCGGCTGGCGCAAAAGGCAGGTGTTAAACAGTTGGCGCTTCACCACATAAGCCGCCGCTACCACGCCAAGGCGATTCTGGAAGAGGCGCGGGAGATCTTCCCCAAGACAGATGTTGCCGGAGATCTCGATCTCTTCAGAATCCGCAGGGGAAAGCCGGTTGAGGTTCAGGTCGGACCCAAGTACGTGGTTCGCTGAAGGCCGTGGAGCTCAGGGCACTACAACTTACAGCGCATACGCCCTGGGTGGCCGCCCAATTTATAAGGACAGGCCTTGTGCCTGCCCTCTCAGTCCCAGCCCCCCCCCCTTCTGACCACTGACCACTGCAGTTCCGCCTTGTCCCTGCTCTCGTGTAGGCTCTGTGTTGGGTCCTTGAAAATGCCCTTCGTGGGCCCTCCGGCCTACTTCGTCATTGTTGGCAACCCAATTTGGAAGCAATTGCGCGGCGCATGAGGTCAGGAGCGTAAGGTTCCCCCGGTGGCCCTCTCGACCGTGCGGATAATCCGCTGTCTGAGCCGGTTGACCTCCCTCTCCTTCAAGTTGTGGTCCATGCTCTGGTAAGTTACACGATACGCCAGAGACTTGCAGCCCACCGGCAATGACTCGCCTCGATAGATGTCGAACAGCTCCACGGACGTGAGCTTGGGGTCCCCGTCGCGTCCGCCTCCATCTACAATCGCGTCGCGCAAGCGGCGCTGCGTTACCTCCTCTTTCACGACGAAGGCCAAATCTTCCACCACCGGCGGGTAGACACTGATCGGGGCCATCTGAGAGAGGCGCCAGCTCGGGCGCACCAGCGGTGCGATGTTCAGCTCCGCCAGTACCACGCGTTCGCCGCCCAGACCAAATGCACTTCGGACCTGTGGATGCAGTTCTCCAACGATACCGAGTTCCTCGTCCTGCAGTGAAATGAGCGCGCATCGGGGTCCAAACATGGTTTCGCTGATTGCGTCGTCGGCGCCGCTCTCTGGATGGGCGCTGAACAGGTACTCGCTCTGCGCGAAACCGAGTCTCTCCAGGAGTGCTTCAACGATTCCCTTCAAGTCAAAGAAATCAAATAGCTCTGTTTCGAAATCCGTCTGTTCGGATGATGAAGGGTTGGATGAGTGTGGTTCGCGGAGACCGCGCAGCGCGATACACAATCTGCGCTCCTCCTTTGGCAGTTTCGAGTCTGAAAACTCCCCATCGTCATGTCCGCCGCGCTCGGTTTGCGGTCGATATGTGCGTCCTATCTCAAAAACGGCCAACCGGTCCTTGTAGCGCAGATTGTAAGCCAGGTTTTCAAGCGCGCTCACGATCAGATTTCTTCTCAACACCCGGCGCTCCGGCGAGAGCGGATTGGTCAGCGAGATGAAACGGCCGGGGTCGCTTTCCCCTTCCCCGTTATCGCTGTCGTCGCTTGAAGCATGATTGCGTCCTGCTCCCGCTAATCTGACATGATTCTCCGGCGTGGTGAGGGTGTGATTCACCGTGTCCTGCAGCCCGCATCCGATAAGGATATCGCGGATGTTCTCCTCCGTTTCCAGGGGGGCGTTGCGGCGCTGGGGAGGCAGGACAGTGTCGAGGAGCGTTTCGGAGACCTTGTCGTATCCTACTACGCGGGCAACCTCTTCCGTCAGATCGGCGGGCAGGGACACGTCGAGCCGGTGCCACGGCGCTATTGCAGAAATCACCTGTTCACCTTCAGCGAGAGCCAGTCCGAAGCGGGCTCTTTCAGGCGCATCTTCAGGCAGTTCGGACAGCTCCTCAACGTCAAACTCCAGCCGCTGCAGAGCAGAGCCAATCTCTGAAAGAGAAAGGTCCATGCCCAGAAGTCGCTTAACGTCGCTGCGCGAAGTGTATACCTGGACCTGCGGCTGCCGGACCGGGTAGGTATCGACGTGTCCGGGAACGACGCGTCCGCCGGCAAACTGCTGCATCAGGTCGGCTGCGCGTCGCGCGGCCAGCTCGTTCAAGGAGGCCGGTACGCCGCGGGTGAAGCGGTGGCTGGCCTCACTGTGCAGACGCAGCGTCTGGGATGTGCGGCGATTGTTTATTCCGTCGAAAGTGGCTGATTCAAGCAGAATGTTCCGGGTCCCCTCGTGCACCTCTGTTTCGCCGCCGCCCATTACGCCGGCGATGGCAACCGCGCCGGCCCTGTCCGCGATGACCAGCATTGAGCGTTCGAGTTTTCGCTCTTGCCCGTCAAGGGTTTCGAGCTTCTCGCCTTCCGTGGCAGTGCGCACGATGATTGCTGGCCTGGAGTCCCCGAGTCTTTGGGCTCTGGCGGCGAGAAGATCGTAATCAAATGCGTGCAGCGGCTGGCCCGTTTCCAACATCACATAGTTTGTTATGTCGACAATGTTGTTTATGGGCCGCATGCCCGCACTGGTCAGCCGGTCCTGCAGCCATTTCGGCGATTCTCCTACTCTTATGTCGCGCAGAACCGTTCCGGTGAAGCGCTGACACAGGTCGGCGTCCTCTATCTGGGCGGAAACGTACTCGTCGGCGCTGTCTTCCCCGTCGGAGGCGTCGACGTCTTCTGGAAGGTGGAGCCTGCCGCCGGTCAGAGCTTGCACCTCTCTGGCAATGCCCCACATCGAGAGGCAGCGCGCCATGTCCGGCGTCAGATCGATTTCCAGGATTTCGTCGCCCAGATAGTCGCGAAGCGGCGTGCCTACCGGCGCGTCATCAGGCAGAAGGAGGATTCCTTCGTGTTCTTCGCTGAGACCCAGCTCCAGCTCCGAACAGACCATTCCTCGCGACTCGATCCCTCGGATCTTGGCCTTCTTCAGCCTCTTGCGGGGACGGGGCGCCTTGTCGCTGTCGGCGTCGTTGAGCAGCGCGCCTTCGCGGGCAAAAGCCACCTTGAGAACAGGGAGGTCGCCCGCTGAAAGCGATTGGTCCTTGTATTGGAAGAGATTGGGCGCGCCGGTCACGACCCTCTGAAGCGGCTGCTCACCGGAGCCATTGGAACTCTCGTGGGCTACATCCACGAGAACCAGTCGGTCGGCGTCAGGATGAGGAAGAACGGCCGCGACCTGGCCGACGACTATCTTGTCTTCTTCCCACGAGTCGCCGGTATTGGTCAGGCTCGCCTCTTCCAGTCCTGCCAGCGTCAGTCGTTCCGCCAGATTTGGCGTGGAAATGGGGATGTCAACGTACTCCCGGAGCCAGGACAGTGGGACAAGCATGGTCTATTCTCAACTGATGTAGCGGCATGTGGCTGTTGCCTCATGCCGGTGGTGGATTCCTGATTTCTGGTGATTGTAGCAGAAGACTGTCGAAAAGCGCAGAATTTATTAGGCAAGCCGGCCGCAGGCCAAAGCACTGTGGACAAGGTCGTGGGTGAGGGAACGCCAGTACCCCCAGCAGCGTCGAAAGGAGTCCAGGCTCCGCAACTCCTGGGCGACGAGTCCCAGTTCCTCTGCGGGTACGGTTCGAAATCCGGCGATTTCATCCGTATCGGTCGGGCTGAACCGCTCGCTGAGACTCTGGAGATAGAAAACGTAACTGACAAAGGAACTGCTGCTGCTACCATTAATGAAGTGGCAGTCCAGCACGCCCAGGAAACGGCACACCTGGACCCTCTGTCCTGTTTCTTCTGCAATCTCACGGAAGAGCGCCCTCTCAACAGACTCTCCCCGCTCGATGCGTCCGGTAGGCAGGCGGTAGATCGGCTTTTCGTAACGGTGCTTCGTATGCAGAAGGATTTCACCGTTGAGCTGCCGGATTGCGAAAACCACCTCTCCCCTACGGTTCGGGTCCGCGTGCCCCCTGTAGGAGCGCAAGTAGGCATCGGTTTCTATGCAATGACGGCGGCAAAGAGGTTGCCCGTATTTGCTTGCAAGGGCCTGGACTTCCGACTGGTCAATCAGGGGCCCTACGGCGGTCTTTGAAGGCATTGCGGCACCAAACGCGTCGAAGGTGGTGAGTTTCCAAAACGTACTACCCGGTTCTGAACGTGATCTGTTGTAGAGATTGGACAATGGTGGGCCGAGTCAGAGCTCGTCGAGATCTTCGCCGATGAGCGACTGGGCCTCGGCAGGATCGAGGATCACGCCGCCGCCTTCGGCCCCACCGGAAATCGCGGCGCCTCCCGCTCCCGGCTGGGACTGGGAGGTCGACCTTTCCAGCCCTCGCCGCAGATTCTGCCTGCTCTGCTGTAACCCTTCAACTTCCATCAGCTGCAATCCGTAGCGGTTTTCGGGATGGAGAAGTGTGTCGATAAGGTCCAGGCCGATCTGCTGACCCAGTTGGCGGCTGTTTTGAAAGGTCTTCCAGGGGGCGTGGGCAATGCGAAGGAACTCCCTTCCGGCCTGCGTGCGCATTCCGTCCAGTTTGTAAGGAATAATCGTCCTTTCAAGCCGGATCGCAAGCTGCCATTCGGCGCCAAATGGCGCTGTGATGTCCCTTCCGAGCAGAAAGTAGATCCTGTCGACGTTGCTGATCAGTTCAAACAAGGTGTCGTAGTCGACCCCTGCGGTCGGCGTACGGCGAATTTCGGCGCCCACCTGCACTGGCAGCTCCGCCAACGTGCGTCCGACAAGCGCTCTTTCCTGTTCCAGATCTTTGGTTGCGCTGACGAAGATACGAAGTTTCTCAGCCATAGCCTGCGAACTGCAACCTGAGAGGGTCCCGAGGAGGTTGATTACCGGCTGTTTCGATTCTCTCGAATCGCCACTAGGCTATTTTCCACTATCAGGCGCGGAAATGCCAAAATTCCCAATGATTGAAGGAAAAAGTACTGTAGTCTGTGGGAGTGGCAGGAGTCCGTGGGAAGAGAAGAGCTGGTTGGCGTTCAAGCCGATGACACCGCATCTCTCCTCTTCTGCTGCTCCCAGTAGGCCAGATCCGCGTCTACCATGAGGCGGACTAGCTCAGCAAACGAGACGGACGGCTCCCACCCAAGCTGGCGACCGGCCTTGGATGCATCGCCAACAAGCAGGTCGACCTCTGCGGGCCGGTAGAAGCTTTCGTCCTGGACGACGTACTCCTTCCAGTCCAGATTTACGTGGCTGAACGACTCTTCGAGGAATTCGCGCACACTGTGAGTTTCGCCGGTGGCCACCACATAATCCTCAGGGCTGTCCTGTTGCAGCATGAGCCACATTGCCCGCACGTAATCAAGGGCATAGCCCCAGTCGCGACGAGAGTCCAGGTTGCCTAGCCGCAGCTCACTGGCAAGACCGAGCTTGATGCGTGCCGCGGCGTTGGTGATCTTGTGGGTCACGAATTCCAACCCCCGGCGAGGGCTCTCATGGTTGAAGAGAATGCCGGAGCAAGCATAGATGTTGTAGCTCTCGCGGTAGTTTACTGTAATCCAGTGACCGTAGACTTTCGCCGCGCCGTACGGGCTGCGGGGATAGAACGGTGTGCGCTCGGACTGAGGGACTTCGCGGACTTTGCCGAACATTTCACTACTGCTGGCTTGGTAGAAGCGAATCGAGGGATCGACGATGCGGATGGCGTCAAGCAGACGGGTAACGCCCAGCGCGGTGAACTCGCCGGTCAGGACCGGCTGCGTAAAGCTCGTCGGAACAAAGCTCTGTGCGGCCAGGTTGTAGACTTCACTCGGCCGGTACTCCTGCAGGATGCTGATCAGGCTCAACTGGTCCAGCAGATCACCCTGGGCAATCTCGATCTCGTCCTGAATGTGCCTGATGCGGTCGAAGTTGATGGTGCTCGTGCGGCGAACCATCCCAATGACCTTGTAGCCTTGCTTGAGAAGAAGCTCGGCCAGGTAGCTTCCATCCTGTCCGGTTACTCCCGTTATCAGTGCAGTCGGCATGAATGGGGCTCCTGTGAAAAACTGCTCCGCTTTCAGTCGGCAGAGCGGCAATCCAGCAACTGTTGTGTCAAAAGCATCTGAAGAGGCGGCCTGCATTCAGACCGGCGCGCTGTCCGGACTCTCTTCATTGTCGCCTCTGGCCGCTCTTTAGGCGATCTGAGGACAAGACCCCGGTTACGCCTCGCCAGTATCGGAGGACATCTGTCAGGCTCTCGCGCAGCGAGAAGGCGGGAACCCAGTTCGTCTTTTTGAAAAACCTGTCTGGATTGCAGACTACGCGGGCTACGTCGCTGGGCCGCAGCCGCTCTGGATCCTGCTCCACACTGATCTGAACGCTGCTCAGTTCGAGCAGAACGTCCAGCAGCTCCTGGACGGGGAAGGATGATCCTGTGCCGACGTTGTAAACGCCGCCGGGTTCTCCATACTGAAGGGCAAGCCAGTAGGCCCGGACCATGTCTCTGACGTCGGTGTAGTCGCGTTCGGCCTCCAGGTTCCCCACTTTGAGGACAGGCTCCTGCAGCCCCCCTTCGATTTCGGCGATCTGGCGGGCAAAGGCGCTCGCGACGAAACTGTCGGACTGCCCCGGTCCGATGTGATTGAAGCTTCTGGCGCGCACGGTGGGCAGTCCATAGTTGAACCAGTACTGCTGCGCCATCAGGTCCTGGGCGACCTTGCTTATACCGTAGGGCGAGTTGGGGCGCAGGGGAGTCTCTTCGTCAACCGGAATGTCGTCAGGCTCTATCAGGCCGTAGACCTCCGAAGATGCCACGACGAGTACGCGGGCGTCCGGTGCGTGGCGCCGCATGGCTTCCAGCAGGTTCAACTGGCAGCTGATGTTTAGTTCGTAGGCCGCCCACGGCTGGTCCCAACTGGCGCGCACGTCGCTCCAGGCCGCGAGATGGAAGACATATTGCGGCTTAACCGCCTCAACTACCTGTTCGACCCATGAGGAATTGCGAAGGTCCCCCTTGTGCAGGTGCAGCCTGCTGCGGACCTCCTGAATTCGACTGTCTGCGCGATGGACTATGCCGTGGAGTTCCAAGGACTGGTTGAAACTGTCCGACAGAAGGTAGCCCGCCAGGGTTGAGCCCACAAAGCCGGAGATTCCGGTGATCAATACGCGCACGAAGTCTGCCTTTCCTGAAAGGGCAATTATAGCAGACCCGGTCAACGCGGCGCGAACCCAAGCCAGTGAATGCAGAACAATCGCGTTTTATCGCGTTGATCTCTTGGAAGGCTGCCCGCAACGCACGGTAAGGCCGTGCCCCTGCTCGCGCGCCCCATTCCCCGTGCATACCGCCCTCCCCGCATTCCCCACTCACTCCTCGGTCCCCGCTCTTCACTCCTTCCAGGCCAGTCGCAGGCTTGAATTCAGGCGCTTCCTACCCCAAAGTTCAACATTCATCACATCTTAACAAGATTGACACAATATTGACACAATAAGTCTGCCCATAGACACATAAATTACACATGATTATGGTATACTAGACGCGTAATTGCAATTGACGTCCGAAAGCAGTTGCAATGACAGAGATATACGGGGGTGTGGGAGCCCCTCCTGGCTCCGCCAACTCCTTTGCAACGATAGAGAAAACCTTACTGGCCGATTATGTCAACTATTCACTAAGCATTTCACTTAAATGGTTCCGAAGACAAAGGAGTCTGATCATGCGAGAATTACGATTTACCATTCCCGCCATCTTGTTCGCCGTCTTTATCGCCGGCTGCATCGTGCAAGCCGATACCTATAGCGACCAGAACCCATTCAGCGCACCGGACACATTGCAATCCAGTGATAATTCGACGTTGCCCACAGCGACACCAGAACCGACCGCCACCATCGACAAAGACGGCTATATTCCTACGGCCACTCCTGAATATCCAATAGACGGAAAGTGAGCTTGGCTCCAATTAGTGATTAAGGTCGTGTCGGCGCTGCGCAATATCATCATTCCAGCAGGAGCTCTGATATTGCTGACTCTCCTCACTGTCGGGCAGGTAACGACGGTGCACGGTCATAGTATGCAACCCGGCTTCCGGCCTAATGCTCTCTTGGTTGTGGAAAAAGTGAGTCTCTACTGGCGAGAGCCTCATCATAACGAGATCGTTGTACTCTCTGTGCCGGAAACGGAGGGGTTGACAATCAAGCGGGTCGTTGGGTTGCCCGGAGACTTGGTAGAGATTCAGCAGGGACACATCTTCATCAACAGTGGCGAGGTTGCGCCGCCGTATGATATCGCCCCCCGATGGCGCGTTGTGGTCGGTGGCACCGAAGTGGACGCGCCTTCGCGGTTTGGTGACTCCCATTCTTCCTACGGGCCCGCTACGCTAGCGGACGACAACTATTTCGTGCTCGGCGACAATCGAGACAATAGCATCGACAGCCGGTCATATGGACCCGTCCCTCGCGACACCATCAAGGGGCGGGTCCTTCTGAGGTACTGGCCTCCTCACCGATTTACCGTGTTCAGATAGATAGGCCGTCAGCACATCTCCATCCTTCCCACCCCAATTCTCCCTCCAATCTCTCACTAACTCTTGTAAACTCTCATAAACTCTCGTCCAACACTCGTATCCGCACCCTCCATCAAGCGCCGCCTCCCCCCTCACTCACTATTCACTCCTCCCTTCACACTCCTCGCCCTTGTGCCTGCCCTCGCTCCCCCAGTCACTCCGCCACTGACCACTGACTATTCCCATCCCAATCCCGGATTGCACCCTTTTCCAACAGGTATTCAAACCTCATCTTCTCAAGTGGTATACTCTGATCCATGGGAGTGGCGCACGCAGGGACCGATGAGGAGATAACGATGATCTTTCCGCGTATCTACCAGGAAACCCATGCCTTCGGACTGGCTCGCGCCTGGAGAAGGCGCAAAACCGCTCTCATCACCCTCTATCTCTTTCTGGCTGTCTTACTGGTCGCTTGCACAAGAGAGGAGAGGCTGTACGATCACCTGGATGCGAACCGGCCTATGCTTTTCGTCCCTGCATCACATGAGGACAGTCTCATTCCATTCGAAATCGCGGCGGGGACGCCTGCACGCACAATTTCCGAAAACCTGGCTTCGGTCGGGCTGATTCACGACGCGGAGCTCTTTGAAGCCTATGTGAGGTCGATTGGCCGTGCCCAGGAGTTGAAAGCCGGAACGTTCCAGCTTAAGTCTAGTATGACGCCGGCGGAGATAGCTGAAGTCCTGCTGGCAGAACACGCGCCCGGCCTCCCGGTTACAATTCGCGAGGGCTGGCGCCTGGAGCAGGTAGCCCAGGATCTGGAGCTGAAGAGAATAGTCTCAGGTGAAGAATACCGGAAAACTGCGCAGAAGCCGGACCTCGCGGCGCTGAGCAAGATTGCCCCTTCCAATGCAGCCGCCGCTCCGAAGGTTGATCCGCCTTCCTGCTGTGAAGTCAAAATCGAGCGTTGGCCCTTTCTTGATGCGCTGCCCCAGGACGCGAGCCTTGAGGGCTTCCTTTTCCCGGCTACGTACGAGCTACCGGCTGAAGAGCCCGCAGCCGCCGAACTGATCGCACGTCAGTTGGATGCCTTTGCGGCTCGCATCATGCCCTTATACCTCAAGGCCGAAGCCGATGGGGTCGACCTGCCTGTGCTCTACGATGTCCTGATCATGGCCAGTATCGTCGAAAGGGAGGCTGTGGTGGCGGAGGAACGGCCTGCCATCGCCGGCGTCCTCTACAACCGGCTGGCGAACAACATGCTGCTTGAAATCGACGCTACCGTTCAGTATGCAATGGGCTACCAGCCGGAAAGCGGCCAGTGGTGGAAGACACCGGTTTTCCTGGAAGAGTATCAGGGCGTCCACAGCCCGTACAACACCTATTTGCATCGCGGGCTGCCGCCTGGTCCTATTTCCAGTCCCGGCGAGGACGCCTTCCGGGCCGTGCTTTACCCAGAACGGCATGAATACCTCTACTACGTCGCGTCCGGGGATGGCAGCGGCGGACACGTCTTTGCAAAGACATTCTCCGAGCACTTGGAAAACGTCCAGCGCTATCTCAACAGGTAGCTGCGCCAGGGACCGCGAATCGGTCACTTAGCACAAACATGGGCCAGTCAACCGTTCTGCTGTTGTTCCTCATGCGCCACCTGAACTGAGTCGGCGTCACCCGCATGCAGCCGTTTTTTCATTGAAGTGAAGCATCCCCAATGATGCATTCTATTCGCACCATTTTTCGCACTTTTTCTATCTGGTCAGGAGCCCAAAAACCAGTAATGCATCACTTTTTGGGCAAATGCATCATTTTTCAGGCCCGTTCCGTGCGCCCCGCCGCAATGTCATGAGACCGTCCCTCAGCCATCGAAATGATGAATTGGAGCCCCACGGAAAACCTGCACAGAGGTTGCCAAGCCTTGACATTCCAGACCCCGCAAGAGTGCCATTCCGCTTATCCCCGCCAGATTAATCACACACCAATTCCGGGTTGCACACCCTCGGCCGAATGCATAAGGAGGTATAGCCTAGACGCCGCAATCCTCAGCCATTACAGACGACGTTCGTGGTTACAGAAGACAGCGCATCAAATGCCATGGTGACGCCTAATCGTCGTCAACATGGTTTCATGTAGCGACTTGATTCAGCGAGACGTTCAGAGATAGAATCGTCATATGACGCGACGTTTCAGGTGAGGAGTCTGTGATGTGATTGACCTTGCTGTGAAGTTCTCGTTGATTGTCGTGCCGCCTCTGGTCATTGCGGTCGCGTGGCAGAAACGCACCGGCGCGGCTTGGACCACTCTCCTGTTTGCTCTGGTCGCGTTTATGGTTCACTACTTCGCACGTAGCCCGTTGGCAAAATATGTTTCGCCATATTTCGATCAGATGTTTACCCCCATGGCGCTGGGCGTTTTCATATCTCTCTATCCAAAATGGTTCATCTTTGGGCTGTTCCGGGCGTGTGTCTGGTGGCTTACGTTTCGCTACGTCGCGACGAATGTACGGGCCTGGCGAGATGGCGTGCTGTTTGGAATAGGCTACACTATCTTAACGATGCTGGTGACGCTATGGATGCTATTATCTCAGCAAACCACGGACTTTGGGCTGTCCCCGCCTTCGATTATCCAGAAGGCAATTATCCTAAGAGATGACTTTCTGTGGATACGGGCCACAATACTGGCATGGCAATTCGGAGTAATCATAATGATTCTTAATGTGGGCACAGCACTGGTGATCCTGTCCGCCGTGCGACGACGACAGGTGTGGCCCTTGTTGGTTGCGGCTTTGCTTTACATCCTGATCAACGCATCGCCTTGGTTTGCCCTATGGACTTCGCCCCATGTAAGAATAGGCGACCTAAGAGAAGGGTGGGTTTTGATCTACTGGCGTGAGTTTGTCTATCTTGTGGCTTCGCTGCCCGCTATTTGCCTCATTCTCTTTCTGCGTAAACCGCTCCGGCCAGTGAAGATGGAAACTGAGAACGGAGATCCCGGAGCAGTGTATCCGTCATGATAAGCAGTCTCTAAAACGGTAAGTCGTGTGCACTCAGAATCCCCCCAACCTGAAAAAGTGCCCGCATTGTTCAGAGTCCGCACCGTACTCATAGGAACAACTAGGTCGGACGGCAGACTATCTTGAGCACTTGGACCCAACCATCCCCATAATACTTTCCTTTTACCACCAAATACTCCTCAAGATACGCCGGCCCCTAGCCCCAAACCCCTGCCCTTCGCGCCCAATTTTCCCCCCGGATTCCACCTCAAATTCCCCAATCTCTCGTCATCTCTCGTACAAGCCCTCAACACGCCCCTCCAACCCCTCATCCCCCGGTGCCCGAGCCCCCTCCGCGTCCTCCCCGGACAAAAAAGGTGTTCTCCGCGGCCCTCTTTGGACCCACTGGCAAACTTCGACAATACTGGCAAACCAGAACAGATACGATTCCCATTGAAAAAACCCCAAAAAGATGACAAAAGTTGCCATATGGTGAACGATTTCACTAATGAACCGTTTAGTGGAAGGAAGGGGGGCCCCAAAAAAACATGACAAAATTGTGCCACATTGTGCCAAATGCCTTCAGAGTACACACACCTGAACTGTTGAAAGGAACGGGATTAGCCAAAGAAAAGAATCGAAAAATGGTATACGAATACCTCAACATCTCTTGGCGCTCCCCCTTTCCAAGCGCCGCCCCGCGCCCCTCACTCCTCTCCACTCCCTCCTCGCCTTCTGCCAGAAAAGCGAACTGCTCCTGCAAACTGCCCGTCCGCGCATCGCCTCGCAGTCTCGCTACTCCTGTCCTCAGTCAGTCGCCGCAGTCACTGACCAATGACTGAGGCCCCACACCCCTGCCGTTCCCACCCCATTTCCGGGATGCACCCTCTCGGCCCGATTAGTTGACACCGTGGGTTGGATTCCCTAGAATTGACCTGCGGGTCGGTGGCGGAATGGCAGACGCAGCGGACTTAAAATCCGCCGGGGTGATACCCGTGTGGGTTCGAATCCCACCCGACCTACCTGCGCTCTTCTTCACTCTTTGACTTTAGAGGACGAAGAAGAGCGGTCCCACTTCGTCGGTTCTCTCGCCCCTGGTTCACTGATGCGATTCTCCTTCCCTTCCGAGTCAGAAGATGGCCAAGGCCATTTCGACCCGAGAGCCATTCTCTGCCTGTTCTTCTTCCTGGAGACCCCGATATCTAGGGCTCGCTGTCGTTTGGCTGAACAGCGATTTGCAGGATCAAGGTGCGACTGCTCGGTGCTTGCACCCAAGGCATTTCCCAGTGGCCTATGATGTTCTTCGTGGCCCTTCGCGGACAAAAGTCGTTGTCCGTGGCTCCCCGTAGATCAAAAGAGCAGTTCTTCGCGGCCCTTCGTGGACAAAGGGGGCTTTCAACGCAGCCCTTCGCATGAATTCGTGGATTGATCGGTTTCGATATTGAAAGACCTCTCCGAAGAGTCAACGAAACCTGGTTCCTTTCTGGAGAGACGGGCGCCGTTACCAAACAAGGGCAAGCACAAAGGATCGACAGATTTGACAATCAGTCCCCTCTGAACGAAACTAGGCCCACTTCCCCCGGATATAGGTCCAATTCAGATTGGCATCTTGCATCTGAAATTGGCAGGCGGCTGATCGCGCCGTGCGCACGATCAATCGCATTTGTCACTTCTATTTTTTTCTTTTCCACAACCCTGAAGGAGGGAAATCAGTGAAGCGAACCAGATTGATCGCGAGTTTATTCCTTATCCTTGGCCTGGTTCTGGCCGGCTGCGGCGGTGGTGCGCCGCAGGAAGCCGAGATGGCCGAAGAACCGGCGATGGAAGAAGAAGCCTCGTCGGAAGATGAGGAGATGGCCGATGATGACATGATGATGGGCGACTTCACCGGGCAGGTCGTGCAGTACAACACCATCGCCGACTATGAAGCGGCCACAGGTAACGAAATCTCGACATTCCAGCAGTCTCCGATGTTGGATGCCGCAGTGGCGGATGGCACGCTGCCCCCGGTTGAGGAGCGGTTGCCGGATGAACCGCTGGTGATGCAGCCGGCCGACCAGATCGGCGAGTACGGCGGCACCATGCGGAATTCGCACGAGGGCAACTTCGACTTCCTCGAGGATCTGCTGCGCGAGTTCCCGCACGTCTACGGCTCGAACATGCAGGGTGTCCTGCCAAACGTGTTCATGAACGCCGAGACGAGCGCCGACGGTCTCTCGACGACCTTCACGATCCGCCCGGGCATCAAGTGGTCTGACGGCCATCCGTTTGGCGCCGACGACTTCGTATTCTGGTACGAGGCGATTGCGGCCAACGAAGAGCTGAACCCCAACGGCGTCAACAACATGAAGGTTGGCGGCGAGATGGGTACGGTCACCAAGGTCGACGAAAACACTATCGTGATGGAATTCAAGGCGCCTTACGGTGTCCTGCTTGAGCGCCTCAACCGTTGGCGCCCCATGCCATATGCGCCTGCGCACTATCTGAAGCAGTTCCATCCCGACTACACCGATGCCGCTAAGGTTGACGCCCTGGCCGAGGAGAGAGGTTTCTCGAACTGGGTTGAGCTGTTCCAGGCCGAGCACGACTGGTACGGCAATCCTGACGAACCGACGATCTTCGCCTGGAAGGCCGTTACGCGCGGCGCCAGTGTTCCGGTTCAGGAGCTGGAGAGGAACCCTTACTACTGGAAGATCGACACCGCCGGCAACCAGTTGCCCTATGTTGACCGCATCAACAGACCCAACCTCGGTGACCGCGAAGCGATTCTGCTGGACGTTATCGCCGGCCAGACCGACTACATGAACCCGTATACCCTCGGTTACCTGACCAACTATCCGGTCCTCAAGCAGAACGAAGAGAGCGGCGGCTACAGAGTCCTGCCTCAGTTCGGCTGGTCGGACGTGCTGGGCGTGGTAACGTTCAACATGTCGATTGACGACGACGTCTTGCGAGAGCTATTCCGCAACAAGGAGTTCCGCGTTGCGCTGTCCATCGGTTACGACCGCGACAGGATCAATGAGGTCGTCTTCAATGGGCTTTACAAGCCCTCGCAGGTTGCGCCGCCCGACGCATCAGTCTATAACGGCGCCGACCCGGGCTTCAAGCTGCACACCGAACACGATCCGGATCGAGCGAATGAGATCCTCGACAGCTTGGGCTTGACCTGGAATGATGACCAGAGCCAGCGTCTGCTGCCCGATGGCCGGCCCTTTGAGCTTTCCGCCCAGGTACACACGGGCTGGGTTCAGCAGGTCCCCATCGCCGAGCTGATCGCACAGGGCTGGGAAGACATCGGCCTGAAGGCAACTATCGTTCCTCTGGATGGCCGACTGCATACTGAGCGGCGGCTGGCCGGAGACTACGAGCTGCAGGTGCGCCCCGTCAACTGGGCTGGCCAGGCCCCAATCATCGGTGCCATGCGCGGCGAGCCGATGCCAATCAGCAATAGCTGGCTGGTGAACCCGCCGTGGGCCCAGTACGTCATGTCAGGTGGCGCTGAGGGCGAGGAACCCCCGGACGACGTCAAGCGGCTTTACGAGATCTTCGAGGAGTTCATCGCCGAGCCGGATGCCCAGGTACGCTTCGACCTGGAATCTGAAATGTACAAGATCCACCAGGACAACCTGTGGGTCATCGGCTCGATCAAGCAGCCGGGTGACCTGGAAGCGGTCTGGTACGCGGTCTTCTCGGACCGCATGTACAACATCCCCAACCCGGTAGCCCCTGAGTGGTACTACGCCGCTCCTGAAACCTGGGCCTACCGCTCTGAGTAACCAGCTCCAGCAGTCCTTCTGAAACAATGGGAGGCCACACATGTGGCCTCCCTACTCTGAGTCAGGACAAATGCTGTTATACATCTTGAGAAGACTGATCGTCATGATTCCTGTGACGATCCTGATCAGTGTCATTGGATTCATAATTATCCAGGCGCCGCCCGGCGACTTCGTGAGTTCCTACATCGCCGGGCTGGAGGCACAGGGCGATATCATTGAACCGGAGTTGATCGACTCACTGCAGGCGCGCTACGGTCTTGGTGAACCGATCTATGTACAGTACTTCAAATGGGTCTCTAGCTTTGTTGAGGGCGATCTCGGTTACTCGATGATCTACCGCGAACCGGTTGTGGATATTATTGCCCAGCGGTTGCCTTCCAGCTTTACCATCTCGCTGCTCTCATTGATACTGGTCTTCGCGATCGGCATCCCCATTGGCATTCTTTCCGCTACAAAACAGTACTCGATTGCAGACTATTCGTTTACCGTTGTCGGATTTTTGGGCGTGGCTACCCCCAATTTTCTGCTCGCCCTGGTAGGTCTCTGGTTACTGTTCAAGTGGACGGGCAACGTCGCGATTGGTCTCTACTCGCCGGAAATGCAGAACGCGCCCTTTGGCATAGCGAAGTTCCTGGATCTGGTTGGCCACATTTGGTTGCCGGCCCTGATCGTCGGAACTGCGGGAACTGCAGAGCTGATCAGGACGATGCGCGCGAACCTGCTGGACGAGTTGCCCAAGCAATATGTCACGGTCGCACGCGCACGGGGCGTCAAGCCGACGAAACTGCTCTACAAGTATCCCCTGCGCATAGCGATCAATCCTGTGATCAGCACTGTTGGCTGGCTTTTGCCGGTTTTGGTTGAGGGGGAGGTCCTGGTTTCCCTGGTATTGGGGCTCCCAACGATTGCGCCGGTTCTGCTGGACTCGCTTATGCAACAGGACATGTTCCTGGCGACGAGTATAATCATGATCCTGGGAATCCTCACGCTCGTTGGCACTCTTCTATCCGATATTCTTCTGGCTATCGTTGATCCGCGCATCCGGGGGGCGGTATGAGCGAGCTTCAACGTGGGGGAACCGCAATTGATGAACTGGCGCCTCCTGCCGGCGGGTTGAACGGCGCGCTGCTGTCGGTGCGCAATCTGCAGACCCATTTCTTCTCGCGCGAAGGGGTTGTCAAGGCTGTCGACGGAGTCAGTTTCGATGTCAAGCCTGGCGAAATTCTCGGAATCGCCGGGGAGAGCGGTTGCGGAAAGAGCGTGACCAGCCAGTCGATCCTCCGTATCCTTCCCAGGAACGGCAAGATCGTGGGAGGCGAAATCCTCTTCCAGAACGAAGACCAGACGATCGATCTGGCAGCTGAAGATGCCGATGGCCGCGTACTCAGGGACATTCGGGGCAAAGACATAGCCATGATCTTCCAGGAGCCGATGACTGCATTTAGCCCCGTGCACACCATCGGTGACCAGATCATCGAGACGATCCGCATCCACCAGGAAGTTAGCAGGGAAGAGGCGCACGACCAGGCCGTCGACATGCTGCGACGGGTCGGCATGCCAAATCCGGCGCGCAACATCGACGAGTATACCTTTAATCTGAGCGGCGGCATGCGACAGCGGGCGATGGTCGCGCTTTCACTCTCCTGCCGGCCTAAACTGCTGATCGCGGATGAGCCGACTACGGCAGTGGACGTGACGATTCAGGCCCAGATGCTTGAGCTGCTTCGTGATATTCAGGCCGATTTGGGCATGGCGATCATTATGATAACCCACGATCTGGGTGTGATCGCAGAGCTGACTGACCGGGTCATGATCATGTACCTGGGCAAGGAGGTGGAGCACGGAACGGTTGAGGATGTCTTTCACCGGCCGCAGCATCCCTACACGCGAGGCCTGCTGGCTTCGATCCCAAAGATGGAACCGGGCAGAGTGGAAATCGAACCGATTGAGGGAGTAGTGCCCAACCCCTACGCGATGCCAACCGGCTGCAAGTTTCATACCCGCTGCCCTGACTTTATCGCCGGCGTTTGTGAGATACACGATCCCCCCCTTACCGAAGTTGCAAAGGGTCACGAGGTGAGCTGCTTCCTGTACGGCGGCAGGGACCGGCTCGAATGACGACAACCACCCGCGCAGAAAACATGAACGAGCGCACCATCATCTCGGTTCGCAACCTCGTAAAGCATTTCCCAATAGAGACAGGCTTTCTGCGCCGTCAGGTTGGCGTGGTGAAGGCAGTCGATAATGTGAACTTCGACCTGAACGAGGGCGAAACGCTGGCCTTGGTCGGGGAAAGCGGCTGCGGAAAGACGACAACCAGCCACTGCATCATCCAGGCCCAACGACCTACCGCAGGCCGTGTTCTCTTCCGGATCGGAGACGCGCAGCCGATGGATCTCACGCAGATGGAGAAAGGGGAGCTCAAGGAAGCTCGTCGAAACATCCGCATGATCTACCAGGATCCATTTTCATCCTTGAATCCGCGCATGACACTGCTCCAGATAATCGGCGAGCCGCTTGTCATTCATCGCATAGTCAAAGATCAGGACGATTTGCAGGAGCGGGTGGCGGAGCTGCTGCGTCTCGTGCGCCTCGATCCTTCAACGATGAACAGGTATCCGCACGCATTTAGCGGTGGTCAGCGTCAGCGTATCGCCATCGCACGCGCCCTCTCCCTTTCGCCCAAAGTCGTGATCGCGGATGAGGCAGTGTCGGCCCTGGACGTTTCGGTTCAGGCCCAGATTCTGAACTTGCTCAAGGAGCTTCAGAACCAGCTCGGTCTCACATACCTCTTCGTTGCCCATAATCTGGCTGTCGTAAAGTATGAAGCCGATCGGGTGGCGGTCATGTACGCCGGCAAAATCGTGGAGATTGGCGAGACCGAGGCCTTGTACACCAATCCCAGGCACCCCTACACCGAGGCGTTGATTTCCGCGGCGCCGAATCCCGATCCCAACACAAAGCACCGGGAGCGAATCGTGCTCTCTGGCGAAGTGGCCGATCCCGGGAACCTGCCGGGCGGTTGCGCTTTCCATCCCCGCTGCCGCTATGCAGAGGACCGCTGCAGGCAGGAAATGCCGGAGCTGATCGATGTCGGCGGAAGTGAGACTCATTCGCACCAGGCTGCGTGCCATTTCGCCGATAGTCTGGAGCTGACGGGAATCGCAGGCCCAATTCTGCGCGAGGAAGGTGCAAGCGCATGACACAAGCAGCGGGCGCGGCGCCGATTGACGGGATCGCCGCAGGAGACCAGACGGACCAGCGAATTCTGGTCGCTTCACAGTGGCAGCTGATCCGCTGGCGTTTTTTCCAGCACAAGCTGGCGGTCATTTCGCTGGTTGTACTGGGACTATTCTACTTTGTCGCCATTTTCGCAGAGTTCGTGGCCCCCTACGATCCGTATATCTTCAGAGAAGAACTGACCCTGGCCCCCCCGCACACGGTTCGCTTCATCGACCCTGAAGGGAACTTCCATCTTCGTCCCTTTGTGCACCCATTTGAGAAAAGCCTGGACCCGGAAACTTACGCCGCGATCTTCGTAGAAGATGAAACGGTAATGCAGCCGCTGGGGCTCTTTGTGCGCGGCGACCCGTACAAGCTGTGGGGTCTCTTCGAAAGCGAGATTCATCTGTTCGGTCTGCAGGATCCGGAGGCCCGTCTTTCGCTGCTGGGACAGGATACGGTGGGGCGCGACCTCTTTACCCGAATCGTATATGGCGCCCGCATCTCGCTCACCATTGGTCTGGTGGGCGTTGCCATGAGTTTTTTCCTGGGCATTTTGATTGGGGGACTGTCCGGCTACCTGGGCGGCACGGTGGATATGGTGATTCAGCGAGTTATCGAATCACTGCGCGCGCTGCCGACGCTGCCGCTGTGGATGGCTCTGAGTATTGCGCTGCCCTCGGACTGGCCCGTGGTCAGGACCTACTTTGCAATCGTTCTCATTTTGTCCATTGTCGGCTGGACCAGTATCGCGCGTGTTGTTCGCGGTCGGTTCTTTGCCCTGAGGGAGGAAGACTTCGTCGGCGCGGCGGAGCTGGATGGGGCGAGCAACCTGCGGATCATATTTCGCTACCTGCTGCCCTCCTTTATGAGCTACATAATCGCGCGCCTGACACTGGCCATCCCCCAGATGATCTTGGGCGAGACTGCCCTTAGTTTCATTGGTCTGGGCCTGCAGCCTCCGGCCATAAGCTGGGGCGTACTGCTCAAGGACGCGCAGGCGATTCGTGTTCTTGCGCTTTCACCCTGGCTGCTGTTGCCGACCGTGTTCGTCGTGGTCAGTATTCTCGCATTCAACTTTGTCGGCGACGGCCTGCGTGACGCTTCCGATCCCTATACGCACGTCTAGCGCTCTCTCTCAATTCCCGGTCAGGCGCGCTGAATTCGCAACGCGGCTGCACAGCAAAAGAGGAAGGACAGAACTGTGAATCCATTTGTTGACTCCAGCGACATTAAGGACGACGGCAAAGCCCTGCGCCAACAGGCCAACCGGGACGGCTATCTGTTTCTGCGAAACTTCGTAGACAAGGAGGCCATCCTTCAGGCCCAGAGAGACATAATTGCCGTCTTGCGCGACGTCGGTTGGATCGATGCCGGTCACGACCCCTACGGGACAGAAACAAGCCACCCGCCCCATGTGTCCGGTGAGCCCGAGTTTTCGCCAGTGTACGATGCGGTCCAGTGTTTGGAGTCCTTCCACACCCTCGCCCACGACCGGGCGCTCGTAAGCGTCATCAGCCATCTTCTCGGCAGCGACGTACTCCTGCAGCCCAGCAACATTGCCCGTTTCATCTTCCCGACGAACCTGGAGCAAACGACCCCCGCCCACCAGGACTTCGTGCACATTCAGGGGACGCCGGACGTTTGGACTGCATGGCTTCCGCTGGGCGACTGTCCGCACACCATGGGTGGCCTGAGCGTGCTTTCCGGGTCGCACAAACATGGGATCCTGCCGGTTTCGCGGTCCCTCGGCGCGGGAGGACTGAGGGCGCATTTTGAGAAGATCGGCGGTGAGTGGGTCTCGAGTCCTTTTGAGAACGGGGACATACTCTTCTTCCACAGCCACACCGTGCATAAAGGTCTGCCCAACCTGTCAGGGGATCGAATCCGGCTGTCGGTAGACTATCGCTACCAGAGGGCATCGGACCCCGTCATGGACTTAGTCCTGACCCCCCATCAGGGCCGGCTCTCGTGGGAAGAGATCTACAAAGATTGGAAGTCGAGAGAGTTCCAGTATCACTGGGAAAAGTACGAGCTCATTCCTGTTGAAAAAGTGCCCGTGCAGCCGGTGGAAGAGATGGGTTAGTGGCGGTGAGGCGGAGCGTGTACAGGGAAACGGAAAAAGGGCGTTAGTCGAAGGCTCCGGATGTGACGCCTACTCGCCTTCGACTTCGGCTTCAGTCGAGGCCGTCGACCACACCCGTTCAGGTCTCAAAACCCCTTTCTCAGTGATATAGGCAGTCACCAGGGTCCCCGGCGTCTCTTCAAGCGGCGGATAGTCCGTCACGATTCGATCCCATTCCAATTGTTCTACATGCCCGGCCAGTGGTTCGTCGAAGGTTCGCACTGGCTGGGCGTCCCGGCTTCTCCCACGGTCCGCTTTGGTCAGCTCGGTCACGGCGAAAAATGGGACCGCGAAATGGTTGGCGACAATCGCAGTTGTCAGCGAGCCGACCGTATTTGTGAAGGAACCGTCTCTGAACAATGTTTCCACGCCGACCAATACGGCATCGCACTTGGGCATGGCGAATGCCAGCGCCGCATCGGGAACTAGCCACTGCCTGCACACCAGCTCTTTCCCATGACGAAGGATCGGCAGACCCCCGGCGCACGTCCTGCTCTCCGGCACGACCAACTGCAGATTCTCGTTCTCCTTTGCCAGGGCGGCTACCACCTTGAACACTGTGCTGCTGTAGTCATACAGGAGTAAGCAGTCTGCCCCTGACAGTTGATTCGCCCCGGCGGCAGCGATTGCGTCCATTCTGCCTTGCCGGTCCGACACAAGGCGGCGGTGAAAGTCCCTGAGCGCCAGGGACAATTCCTCTACACTGCGGTCGCCTTCCCGAATTTCATCTAACTGAATGCGCAAAGCGGCAAAGCTGTTGGCCACCGCAACCGTGAAACGCCCGCGCGTTTTCGAAAAGTAACTGATCAGATTCAGGGCTTGTTCAGCCAGTTCACCCCCCGACCTGGCCGTGCTTTCCACCGCGAGCATCTCCAGCGCCTGGCCGTACATCCCGATAACTGCGCTCGTGCCCAAAGGGCCCGAACTCTCGATGACTTCCATTAGTTGGCGGACCGGTGGGGGGAAGGAGGCGAGCTGCCAGTTGTCGTTGGGTTGCGTTTCCATTCTCAGACTTCCTCACAAAGGCGGTCAACATCCGCCTTCTCAAATTCGGCGCCCTGCGAACCATGACCTGTGCAAACGAGCGCGGCCACTGCCGCGCCGATTCTGACAGCCTCATGCAGATCGAGGCCGCGCAGAAGGCCCCAAAGGGTACCCGCAACCACGCCGTCGCCGGCGCCAATGGAATCTACGACGGGCACTTCAATTGCAGAAAGGCAGTCCAGCCTTTGCCGAGTCGCGCAGATCAGACCTTCACTGCCATTTTTCACGACCACCATCGGCAAGTCCCAAGCAACAAGCGTGCGCGCAGCTTTCTCGACGGACGCAGCCCCCGTCACTGCCAGTGCCTCATATCCATTGGCAAAGAGAATGTCGGCCTGCCGGACTATCTCTCTGACCCGCTCCGGCTGGTTGTCGCAGATCGCTCGATTCAAGTCGATTGACACGACGGCGTCTGAACTGCCGGCCACTTCGAGCAAGTGCTGGGCCGACTCGATCTGGGACTCAAGGTTCAACGCCCCCAGACTGAAGCCGTCGAAATGCACATGGCGGGCGGCCATTACTGTGACATGGGCGACGTCTGCAGGCGTGAACGCAAGTCCGGCGCGGTCCGAGACGAACACACCGTATTCTCCTTGGTCGTCTGTGACAAGCAGAACTTGAGGGGCCGGGCTGACGTACTCGGGCACAATGAGGGAGTCATCCACGCCTGAACGCCTTAGTACACCGGAAACGTCCGGCCAGATGTCTCTTGGAATCTTGGAGATGAGGGCAACGTCGGCGCCGAGACGGGCGGCATGCACGGCGACGTTGAGACCGTTCCCGCCTACGCTTTGCCAGCGGCCGCGAATTTCAATTTCACGATGGCTGTCGAGCGCTTGCAGCGAATCTACGCCGATAATCTCCTCAGTGCAAGTGACGCCAACTACGATCAGGTCGTGCTGACGGACAGGTCCGTCCGTACCTGCCGCGCCCCATTCGGTCGAACTCATTTTCGAGGAGGGTGAAACTCGATCAACTGGCTCTCCTGGATCGTGCGCATGTTCATTTCATACTGCAGCGGAGAGTCAAATTCAAAGGCCAACCGGCCGCGTGATCGGGCCAGACAGGTAGCGAAGAGCTGGCCCGGGACGCAGTAGACGAGCGGCGACAGCTCCTCTGAAACGGACCCTGCCACCGGCAGAGTCACGTCGGCAGCTTCGGATAGGTCCGGGTTGCTTTCGTCGGTGACGACGACACCGCAACCACCCATGGTCTGCGTTGTGAGCAGCAACTCTCTGATCCGGCTGACGCTGCGGCCTTGGGGCGCAATGAACAGGACCTGTGTGCCGGTTCCTGTGAGGAAAAACTGCTCGTGCGCCCACTCTTCCAACTCCTGGGAGACGCCGTAAACGCGTGGCAGTTCATACGTCTTGGCCGCGTAGAACAGGCTGGTGGCAAGGCTGGGGCCGGAGCCGAGAAAAGTGTAGCTCTCGATCTCCTTGACCTGCTCGGCATAGGCTTCGGCGGCCGGCGTGCAGATGCGCACTGTCTCGGCGATCAGCTCTGCAGTGGATCGCAGCTCTGCCCGTAAGGCATCGGCCTCGCCCTCTGTGATCCGGCCGCGCACGACTCCGGTCTGGAATGCGATCAGATAAAGAGTGGTCAGGCTGGCCAGGTAGTTGACCAGACCGAACGAGCCGCGGCGTGGTTTGTCGTCCTCTTCGTCGGTCGCCAGGTTGCTCGGCATTCCGATCAGCTCCCCGGCTAGCCGGACGCTCTGATCCAGAATGGTTTCTGCCTCCTGGGCCAGCCAGCCCTCCGAATTGCCCGTAATCGCGACAGTGCGGGCCCCGCCCAGGCGGGCGTTGACAAGCGCTTCGACGGAACGGGTGGCTTTCCCGGAGTTGGAGATTCCGAAGACGGTAGAGCCGGGTGGAACGAACCCGGCGGCATAGCGCCCGAACTCGAGTGCTTCCAGCGCTTCGGTGGGAACGCCGGCATAGCGGGCAAAGGCAAGGCGGGCGGCCAGACCGGCAAAGTAGGAGTCGCCGCAGCCTGTGATGTAGAAGTGGGAGCTCTCCGCCAGGAGGGAGGGATCTAAGGCCTCAAGCTGCGGCTGGACCGAACTGATGACCGCGGGGATGGCCGGGCCCTGGTTGCTGATTTCATTCAGCATGTCTTCGATGGTAACGGGTATCGGTTCGCCGAACTCAGCCTTCCGAATTGGCCGCGCGACTATCTCATCTCTTTCCATTTCTGCCTCTTGCCGAATGAATTGGGTTCGCTGACGTTTGACTGTTGTGAGGTCCGAGAGTTCAGGACTTGGGCTTTCCTGGTAAGGGCGCTGAGGAAATCCCTTTGTCCATTGAGAGCGACGGAGAACATCCTGATTTGGAACGAGAGCCTGGCCCTACATGACAACGAATACCTGGCCGTCTTCGACCACGACCTCGTAGGTACGCAGTTTGAGGTCGTAGCCAAAGGCCTTGCCGCTGCGAATGTTGTACTCCATCCCATGCCCCGGGCAGACAAGAACTTCGCCTTCGTGGGCCCATTGCGTTTCCCAGCACGTATCCGCATTGCAGACTACTGTGCCCTGGAGCCGGCCCCTGCTCAAAGGGGCTGACTGGTGTGGGCAGCGGCCAAAGAGTGCGAAAAACTCGCCGTCTACGTTGAAGACGGCGATCAGCACGCGACCGACCTTGACCTCCATGCGCGTGCCGGGAGGGAAGTCGCTGTGCGGGGCAACCGCGATCTTGCGTTGCGAACGGGTGCTGCGAGAGGACTGCTTTTCAGGAGTCATTTTCGCGGCTTCAGCCCGAAGAATCGGAGCGCGTTCTCGCCCAGGATCTTGCGGCGAAGTGTATCGTCCATCTCATAGCGCATGAAGCCCGCGATCAGGTCCCGTTCCAGGTGCGGCCAGTCCGAGGCCCACATCGTCGTGTTCTGGCCCTGGTACAGATCGATCAGCTTGGCCAGATCGCCGCGGCGAGGTAACGCCTCCAGTTCGTGTGTGCCGATGTACCAGTCCCGGATGTAGTCGCTGGGCTTCTTCTCCAGCGCCGGCAACTCCGTGCGGTAGCGCAGGTATGCGGCGTCAAGCCGGTACATGATGAATGGCATCCACGTGAGTCCTGCCTCCAGGATGGCGAACTTCAGGTTGGGGAATCGGACGGGGATGCCGGCGCATACGACCGACATTATCTGCAGCATCGACGTGAATGGAAAGCCCATACTGTTGACCTGCATGAGCGTGTGAAAGTGGGCTACCCGCAGGGGATAGTTGTCGTGGATGAGAGCTTCAATGCCATGAAAGCTGATGGAAAGGTCGTGCCGGGCCGCCGCTTCAAAGAGCGGCCAGTACTTTTCGTCGCCGATTGGCGGGTTGACGCCCACGTCAGGGATGCAGACGCTCACGACGTCCGGGTGACCTGCATGGAGGTCGATTTCCTGTGCCGCCCGGGCCGGATGCTGGGGCGCGACGACGATGGCAATCTTGACGCCGTCCAGACCATTGTAGGCGTCGACCATGTATTGGTTGTAGGCAGTGGCGAGGGCGGCCGCCCATTCCGGTTCCGGCAGATAGCCGATCGGAAGGAGTTCGCTGGGGAAGAGGATACTGTAGTCGATGATTCCCTTCTCCATCCTCGCGAGAAGGTCTTCCTTGGTAGCCAGCTTGGCGCGCGGCGGCTTGTCATAGGAGGAGCCGAGCCAGGCGATGTGAGCGATCATGTTGCGCAGCGAGTTGCCGGGCTCGCCTTTGAAGTCGGCCTGGAGCACGGTCTCCATTCGCTTGCGGAAGTGGCCGTCCATGTAGTCGAGCATGAACATCAACGTGTCGTCAACGTGCACGTCAACGTCGACTATTGTCAGCCCTGACAGCTCTTCGCCGTACTGGTCGAGATCTTCGTCCTGGACGGGATTGAAGGAAGGCTCGACCTTTTGGACGGTAACGGATTGCCCATCGGCTGCCATCGTGGAATCTCCTGTCGGGCTCGTTTCGAGAGGCGGAACGCGCACTCAAAAGGCGAGCCCTGCGAAAGCGATACTGGGTCTCTGGAGTGTAGCAGACCAGAGCGAGCGCAGACAAATCAGGTGGTGGATTGGCCGTTGCGGGTCCCTCTGGCAGCGCGTGGGTTCATCACGTCGATCAGGCCGTCGCCCACCAGGTTGACGCTCAGCACAAGCAGGGTCAAAACGAGTCCGGGAAATCCGGGGTACCAGGGAGCAACCGTGATGTAGCCGCGGCCGTCGCTGATGATTGAGCCCAGACTCGGGGTCGGCGGCTGAATGCCGAAGCCAAAGAAGCTCAGCCCTGCCTCATACATTATTGCCCCGGGGATCCCCATTGAGAAGGCGACAATTATCGAGCCCAGGCAGTTGGGAAGGACGTGGCAGAGCAGAATACGCCAGTTGCCTGCGCCTATGCTGCGCGCCGCTTCCACGTATGTCTGGTCTCTGATCGCCAGAACCTGTCCCCTCACCAGCCGGGCTACGTCAGGCCAGGCGACCAGCGCCAGCGCCAGGCAGACGGTCAACAGGCCGGGCCCGAGCACGGCCGTCACCGTCATCGCCAGCAGAATGACGGGGAAGGCGAGCATAATGTCGGTGATGCGCATGATGATGTCATCAACGGTCTTCGGGAAATAACCCGAGATCAAACCGAGCATGGTGCCTGCTACCATCGACAGGCCTCGTACAAGGAGACCGACTATCAACGAAGTGCGCAGGCCGAAGACTACCCGGGCGAAGATGTCCCTCCCCAGCTGATCAGTGCCAAACAGGTTCTGGGAGTTCGGGGCAAACGGCGGCCTCATCGTCTCGCCGTCCTGCTCGCGGCGCATTTCGATCTCGGTGGGGTCACTGACGATAAAGGGCGCGAAGGCTGCCAACAGCACGAAAACCAGGATCACGCCTACGCCGACCAGCGGCAGGCGGGCTTGCAGAAAGCGCCGCCAGTCAAACGTAGCGGATTCGCGGATTGACAAACGCATACAGGAGATCCACTGCCAGGTTGACCAGGGATACGGAGACGGCCAGTACGATTACTGAGGCCTGCAGGGCTGGAAGATCGCGAAAGACCAGCGCGTCATAGGCGTACTTGCCTATACCGGGCCAGGCGAAGATCACTTCGATAATCGGGATACCCCCAAGCAACCTGACAAAGTCGGTGCCGATGGTTGTTACGATTGGAATCAACGCATTGGGGAGAACATGCCGCCTGACGACCAGTACGCCTTTCAGCCCCTTGGCGCGCGCGGTGCGTATGTAGTCCTCCGCCAGGACCTCGATCAGGGCCGCGCGGGTGATTCTGGCCAAAAGGCCTAGCGACGGCAACGCCAGGGTGACCGCGGGCAATATGACAAACTGGTCGAATCCTGAGCCATAGCCGGAGGGTGGTAGCAGCCGCAGAAAAACTGCGAAAACGATCTGCAGCATGAGGGCCAGCCAGAAGAGCGGAAAGGAAAGATTCAATGCCGCTATCGTCATTATCAATCTGTCTGCCCAACCGTTGCGGCGCGTGGCCGCGACGATGCCCAGCCAGATGCCCAGGAGCGCGCTCGTTACTTCGGCGGCAATGGCCAGCTGCACGGTCTTGGGGAAAACTTCAAACAGATCTCCTAGGATAGGACGGCGGGACTGGTAGGAGCGCCCGAACTCGCCTCGCGCCAGGTTCCACAAATTGTCCAGGTACTGGATCCAGAGCGGGCGGTCAAATCCCATCTCCTCCCGAATCGTTTCAACGACGTCGGGGTTGGCGAAAGGACCGGCCATCATGCGGGCGGGGTCTCCGGGAAGGATGTTCAACAGCGCGAACAATACGGTGACCAGCCCGACGAGTATGGGGATGAATTGTAGGAGGCGTCGAACCGTGTAACCGAGCATGCTGGGGCAGCGGCGGTCTCAGTGAAGGTTATTGGCACTCTTTACCCGGACTTGTGCAACGGGTAAGAGATTACCGGCGTTGCGCAAAGTCCGGCTGATGCAACTTCAGAGTGCAAGGTCTTGCAAGTTGTAGTTCCTGAGTAAGCTCTCCCTCGTCGCGTCGCTCCAGCGGTTGGCCTCTTCCTCGCCGACCAGGGGCTGGTAGACATAGCGGCTCTCGTGCGGGAAACGCTGCTGGCGGGCGTCGATTGCAAGCGCGATCACCCTTGAGCGTTCGCGTACCCGTTCTTCATCGTAAACGACCGCCTCGCCGCCGTGTACCGTGCGGACATTGAGAACGGAGCGGCGGCGGTGAAAACCGAAATTGATCGTGATCCTCCTGTCCGGCGAAGTATTGGCGAAGGAGGCGTGCAGGGCCTGCCGGTTGGACATGCAGACATCGCCTGGCTCGCAGACCATCGGCACGGCGCCGGGAAGACGGTCGGAGCCGTTCTCCTCAACCATGGACTTGATGTCCAATTTGCCCAGTTTGTGCGAACCGGGAAGCAGCCAGACACCGTTCTCGGCCGTGCTCCCATACAGTTGCGCCATAAAGTTGAAGCCGTGTGTGCCCTCGTCCAGGTCGGGACTGTCCCAGTGGGTTGTGCCGTCGTGGTGCCAGGCGACAGAAGGTCCAAGCCCGGCGCGTTTTACGATGACCGACTCTGTAAAAGGGGTAAAGTCGGGGCCGTTGATGCTCTCAGCGATTGCCAGCAGCTGCGGGTGACCGTAGAGTCTCAGGCAAGAGTCCATGATCTGGAGCGGACTGCCGATGCTGGAAACTACGAATTCAGGGGCGTCGGCAGGCGGGGTTGGCTCGCTCATCTTGGCTTCGTAGCGGCCGCCGGTGACATTGGTTCCCCCATAGGGGTCGCTCAATGGCTTCGCGAAACGGAATGATGGCCGCTCGAACTCGGAGCCGATGGCCGGCCTGCCCTGTGCGTCGACTGTTGCGTCCTTCGTAAAGGGAGCCCGCTCCAGGGCGTTATCCATATCCGCCCGCAAGTCACTGAGTTCCTCCGCGCTTAGAGCGCCCTCCAACACATAGAATCCGCAACGCCAGAATGCATCGATGATCGCCTGGTCGAGAGTGCCGTCGTCGTTGAATCGGATCGGCCCTCGGTTGCCCAACTCGTAGGCCTGGCGTTTTCCTTCGCGGACATACGCTTCCAGGCTGCCTGAATCCTCTACTTTGGTTTCTGTGCTCATCGTGAGATTCCCTCTCTTGAAGAAGCTGCTCAAGCCCGATTCTTTGGGAACGGCAGCAGCCCCATGGTTTGCAGAAAACAGGAGAACGAGCTCTGTTCAATGTAACTACTGAAATGAAGACTTGGTAATGCTTTTCGAATTTGCTGTTTTCCCTGGATCAATGGAACCACACCATATTCTACTGTCTGGCCTACCTAAATGGAAGGACGGACTTCAGTCTTTGCACTTCTTGCTTTGGGGGACCACTGGACAGCCTTCAGCGGAATTGCCTGACTTGCAACTAGATATTTCGTTGAGGAGTATAGGGCAGCACACCAAGGCCGTGGCTGTTGGCCAGAATGAGGCACCCAACAGCAATGATAATCAGCAACGCGCTAACCCCCCAGTCCGCCCTTCGCCAGTGAACTTCATGAATGAATGTCCGTTCAGTGGGAGCGCCGAACGCCCGGGTCTCCAGAGCAAGTGTCAAATCGTGCGCACTCAACAGAGAGCTTGTCAATACCGGTACAAACAGGGTCATCACCACTCTTATCTGTCGAATGGGATTGTAGCCGCCGAAGTTGACGCCGCGCGACCGTTGTGCGTCCAGGGTCTGATCGAACTCCCGGCTGACTGTGGGAATGTACCGAAAGGCTGTTGTAAACACGAAGATAACGTTGTAAGGAATCCTCCAGGAGCCGATGCGTATCTGCGACAGAAATCTGGTGAGGTCGCTGGGGTGAGTCGTCAGTACGAGAATAGGGAAGGCGAGCGAGATGGCGACGACTCGCAGTCCCAACGAGAAACCGTAGTTCGCTCCCTCTAGGATGACGGGAATCCGAGGCCCGCCCGGAGCCCAGGCGGGCCACAGGTGAAAGAGCGTCCGCCACTCGAATTCCACGTCAATGTCCCCAAAGTCGCCAAAACTGGTGAACCAGACGCCCTGGGTGATCACCATGAACAGCACAATGTAAGCGAGCACCCACATATAGCGGAACTTCCTTACAGGGATCTTTGCCAGCGAGGCCACGCCAATGATCGCCAGGATAACAACTGCAAGGAACAGAGGTTCATTGAAGGCCGCTGCAATCACCAGGACAGCTATTTCAAAGAGGACTTTGGTGAATGGGTGCAAGCGGTGTACAAAGGAATCTTCTTTGAAGTATTGAATGTCAATTGCCGGCATGTTTGATTCCTGCCAATACAGTCGACTCTTGCGTCTAACTTCTGATAGCTGTTAGCAGATTCTCAACAAGCTCTGATTGCGTCAAGGGAGTGTCTGAAAAGCCGTACGCCCGCAACCCGCGCGCGATTTTCGCCGCTGGAGGTAAATCCAGACCGGTGGACTTCAGAACCTCGTCCTGCTTGAAAACCTCGTCGGGGGAGTCATCACATACGGCAGCCCCATCCTGCATGACAATAACCCTTGTCGCATATTCGGCTACTAAGGCCATGTCGTGGGTAACCATAAGAACGGTTCGCCCTTCGGCATGCAGTTCCACGGCCAACGCCATAATCTGACGCCTGGAGAGGAAGTCCTGCCCGGTCGTGGGTTCATCAAGCACCAGGACGGGCGTTCTCAAGGCGAGGATCGAGGCCGTGGCCAACCTCTGGCGCTGGCCTCTGCTGAGCGCTCTTGGGTGACGGTCACGTAGTTCATCCAGTGAAACTGCCTGGAGAGCTTCGGTCGTCTGTCGTTCGACCGTTTCCGCATCCAATTTGTGTAGCTTGAGACCAAAGGAAGCTTCTTCCCATACGGAATAGGCAAATATCTGATGGTCGGGATTCTGAAAGACAAAGCCGACGATGCGAGACAGCTCCGATACCCTCGTGGTGCGAGTGTCCAGGCCGTCAACCATAACGTGACCTTGTGATGGTTTCAGTAAGCCGTTGAAATGTTTGACGAGCGTTGTCTTCCCTGAGCCGTTCGAGCCGATGATCGCTACGAACTCCCCTTGCCGGATATCCAGGTTCACACTGCTCAGCGCAGAGATCCCTCCGGGATACGAATAGCTAAGGTCACGTGTTTCGATAATGGCTTCGCTTGCCAATTGGCCCTCCAAGTCAAAGAAGTCCGCCAAATGCCTGGATACCTTCTTCCGCGGTCAAGGGCCAGGAGTCGAATGTATAGCCATACTTGCTGAGCTCAAAAGCCACTTCTGCCGCAGTAGGCGCCACCAGTCCCAGCTGGTGGAGCTCCTCGGTCTGGGAGAAGACCTGACGAGGCTTTCCTTGCATCGCAATCTGGCCTTCGTGCATTACCAGGATGGAGTCGGCCAAATGGGCCACGGCATCAATCTTGTGTTCCGCGATCAAGATTGTCTTGCCATGCTCGGAGTTAAGGGCCCGGATCAACTCCAGGACGCGCCGGCTGCTTTGCGGATCTAGATTCGAGGTAGGCTCATCCAGGATCAAGATGTCGGGAAGCATCGCCCAAATTGCGCCGATGGCTACGGACTGCTGCTGGCCTCCGGAGAGATAGGCAGGTTCGCGTTCCAGGAGTTCTTCTATACCAATCGTCGTGGCCGCGAGATGTATCCGGCGAAGAATTTCTGACTTTGCCAGGCCCAGGTTTTCAGGCCCAAAGGCGAGTTCCTCCCTCACTGTATGGGCAAACAACTGCACATCCGGACTCTGGAAGACGAATCCAACCTTTTGCGCTAACTCAGAAATCGACTGGTCTCTCGTGGCAGTTCCGTCGATGTCCACTCTTCCGCCTACGCGCCCGGGGACGAGATGCGGAATCAAGCCGTTTAGGCACATGTACAGCGTGCTCTTACCGGCCCCCGTCGCGCCGATGAGCAGTGCGATCTCACCTTGCTCAAAGGTCAGATTGATGTCACGCAGCGCGGGCTCTTTCGTGCCCGAATAGAAGAAGGTCAGGTCTTCTACTACTACAAATGGTTCACTCACGGGGATTCAGAAGGGACAGACAGAATGAAAGGCAAACTCATCACTCTCTCCTACTCTATTGTCCAGGACTCACGATAGGTTTCTTCGGGACATCGTGCGGGGGCGGCAACCCAGCCCAAAGGCGGCTGATTGAGATCTGTAAAAAGCAATGGTGAACAGTCACATGCATGGGTTTGACACGCATGACTTTTATCACTGAGTACTACGCCCGCTCGGCAACATTGCGTGGACCTGACGATGATTGCCCGGTCTTGCCCACGCAACGTGCCAGAGCACTGCCGAATGACCCTGCCTTTTGCGTCTCATCAGACTTCGGTCGTACCTGAAGCGATCTTCGGGGGAACTTGCATTTCGCCTGAGGGTAGCGAAACCTGTTACTCTGCCCGTGCAAAGCCATCTTGCGCCAGCGGAAAAAGGTGCGCAGAATCCTATTCTTCTTCGTCGTTCGCTGCTAGGATCGATCCTGAGCCGGCAGCAAACCTTATACCTGCACGATGTAAACCGATAATCACGGCGGCTCCAATTACAATTGAGATGACTGTCAACAGGATACGCTGGGCGGGCACGATCCCCGACCAGAAGGCAAACACCCACTGTTCGGGGCCTTCAGGAAACAGGAATGACCAACCCAGACTCAGGTAGACGTGGTTGATCATGTAAGCTGTCCATGAAATAATCGCCACCCCGATTGAAGTAGGAACCGGTTGCAATTCGCGAATCTTGCTGACTGCCCATGGCGAAAACCAGAGCCCTACCAGACCCGTGAGATACATTGGCCAGTAGGCGAATTCCGCGTAAACATAGGAGCCTATGGCCGAGAACATGGGCAGCACCGGCCAGGCAATCACCGCGATCAGATAGATTACGAGTGTCGCAATGCGAGACTTGCGCGTATTCACCATCAGCAGTCCTGCCGCCAGCGCGCCGATGGTATGGGGATAGAAGGTGGCAAAGCCGAAGTATGCGGTGGCAGGACCGATGAAACTTGCGAGCAGTCCGCCAATCGTAGCAGCGATCGCGCCGGCAATCGGGCCGAACAGAATCCCTGCCAGGGTCAAGATAAACTCCTGACCGCCAAAAGTGCCCCCGCCGACCAGGGGAATCGCGGGAAGTATTGAGGCAACCGCATAAACGGCTGCCCAGACTGCGAGGTACGCGACTGGAATGCCGGCGATCGCCCCTCGCCGGCCGCCCGAAATCTGTGTCGTCATGTCTGCCTCCTTTTCAAGATGCATGTCACCTGTCAGACATTAAAGGACAGGTGACATGCATTTCTAGGACACGCTGAATAAAGGAGCAGATCCTGGGCGTCGGGTGCTACTCTGCGACCTACTCCGTTACCCAGACACGGTGAAACATATGGGTATCCATCGGCGACGGTACGTAGTTCTGCACGCGAGGCGTCGATACGTCCACATAGATGTTGTGCGTCAGCGGAATGTAAGGCAGGTCTTCGGCGAATTGGGCGTCCACCTCTTGGTAGAGACGGGCGCGTTCGGCGTCGTCGATAGTGGCGCGGGCGGTGGCGATGTTGGCATCCACGTCTGCGTTGGCGTAGCGGGCGTAGTTGCCGCCGGCGCCCAGATTGTCGGAGTGCATCAGGGGATAGTAGAAGCCGTCCGGGTCGGCGTAGTCGGTGACCCGGTACATCCAGGCGAGATCGTAGCTGCCCGATTCAAGCGCTTCCATGTAGGGCCCGAACTCAGTCGGTTTGATCTCGATGTTGATGCCGATCTCTTTGAGGTTGGCCTGGTAGATTTCCAGCAGCTTGATCAGGTTGCCCCAAGGCGGCAGAATAACGTCAAAGGTGCCGGGAAGCCCGTCTGCAAAGCCGGCCTCTGCCATCAGCGCTTTGGCCGTTTCAAGGTTGGTTGGGTAATTCAGCATCGCGTCCTCATCGTATCCAAGCAGGCCGGGAGGAAGCAGTCCCTGGGCGACGTTGGCCCGTCCTTGCAAGCTGGCGATGATGGCATCCAGATCGAGAGCATAGCGGACCGCCTGCCGCAACTTGGCATTGGTTCCGAACGGTTCATTGTCAAGGTTGACGGCTATGAAATCGGTGTGGAAAGTCTCTGCCCAGCCTAGCTTCTCCTTGTAGACCGGGTCGGTGCTGAACCGCTCCCAGTGCGCCGGGGGAACCCAGGCCATATCCAGTCGCCCTGCATCCAGTTCTACGATGCGCGTGTTTTCGTCGCCGATGAAGCGGAACATGACCGCATCCAGGTAGGGACGTCCATTCCAGTAGTCCTCGAAGGCGTTGAGGGTGACGTCCTGGTTGAGATTCCACTCGCCCAGGGAGAACGGCCCGGCCGCGACAACATTCTGGCCGAAGTCTTCACCCCATTTCTCGACCTCTTCCTGCGGCACGACTGCCAGGTTGATGCTGGCCAGCATCGACTTGAAGGGGGCCAGCGGTTCGGCAAGTTCGATCTCCAGGGTCCCGGCATCGACGACTCTGATGCCGCTGACTTCATCTGCGGACCCATCCTGGAACGCCTGGGCGCCGACAATTATAGAGAGCATCCAGGCCTTGGGGCTCCTGGTTTCCGGATTCAGGACACGTTCAAAGCTGTACTTGAAATCGTCCGCTGTGATTTCGCGGCCGTTGTGGAACTTCGCCCCTGATCGCAGGTTGAAAGTCCACGTCTTGCCGTCTTCGGACACTTCAAAGCTCTCGGCGATGGCCGGTTCTATCTCACGGCCATCCGGTGACAGGCGGAAAAGACCTTCAAGCAGATTGGGGGCTATTACCCCCTGATCCCAACCGGCGATGGCTGCCGGATCAAAGCTCTTGGGATCGGATGAGACAAATCCGGCCACGACGCCGCCCATTCTCGGTCCTTCTGCCTCGCTCGAATCAGCGGCCATCGTGTCGGCGGCCGGAGCCACCGGGGCGGCGACACAAGCGATCATGAGCGATGCCAATAGTGCAAGACAAAGAACCAGCTTCAACACATGCTCCGTTGACTTCATGTCATTCTCCTGAAATTGTGTGGATTCTGAGGGAATCTGAAGGAAGTAAAGAAATTGGCCTGGAAACTGTTGAGAGGCCTGGACGGTTGTCCCGGTCCGGCTCCCATGCTGCGCCAAAGTTAACAAATCGAAATTCCGTTGTCAAGCGTCCGAATCCTGCCGATGAAGGCGCCTCTGCAGTTGCTGCAGCCTTGAATGCGCCTGATCTACGTCAACTCTCAGGGCGTGAAGCACGCCAAAGTCCTCAATGATGAATGATGCCGAGACCGCGCCATAAAGGGCGGCCTGCCGGGCGTCTCCAGTCTGGGCCATCCCGACCAGAAAGCCGCCGCAGAAGGCATCGCCGGCCCCGGTCGGATCGACGGCCGCCGTCGGGAATTTCGGGATCTGAATCCAGTTCTTCTCTCCTTGCAGCAGCAAGCGCAAGCCGCGTGCCCCCATTTTGACTCCGATCCCGCGGGGTCCCAGCGCGAGCAGGCGCCGCGCTGCCTCGAAGACGTGCCCATGATCCGCCTTGCCTTCACTTGCGGCACAGTTGGCGGCATCGGCGTGGATGGTCAGTTCCTCAATGCTGGGCAGCAGATAGTCGATACTTTTGAGCAGCGCGAAGTCGACCTCGGCTTCCCGGTCCCAGTCCCACCAGGGCCAGTCGAAGGTAATGATGACCTGGTCGCCTCGCAGCGTTTTGAGAAAGTTGGCGTTGGCGCGGCTGCAAGGAAGCGGTCCCGGGGCCAGATGGACGAAGGATGCCTTACCGGCCAGGTCCGCGAATTGAGTGAGGTCAGGGCAGAAGCTCGGCCAGATGCGGCGGTGGAGGGGACTGCCGGTGTCGGTGTACTCGCTTTCCAGGTCGATGATTTCGCCGGCATGGGCAGGCAAAATCGCGCGTGCCTCTTCGATGCGGTCGGTGCGGCTGCCGTCGGCAAAGTAGAATGCGCGCGAGCGCAGTAGGTGAGGATCGGGGATCTCGACAATGCCCGAGACGTCAATGCCGGCGCCGGCCAATTGGTCCAGCCATGTAGAAGGATAGTCGCAGCCGACGACGCTGACCAGGCTGACGTCTGCCCCCCAGAGGCGCATGCCTGCGGCCGCATAGACGGCATTGCCGCCAAGCTGGCGCGGTGAAATCTGTCCGTCGGGGGTGACTACGTCGTCAAGAGTGCAATTGCCCACCGCAAGGAAAGGGCTGGCTGCACTCACGGGCCGAGTTCCTCTCTGCGGAATTCGATCGTCATCAGTCGCCTTCGCTTCCAGTCAACGTCATTCTGTCTGCCTAAATCCGAGCTGCTGGTAGTCTTGCTGTCAGAAGCGCATGCGCAGCATGGGATGGCTGAAGTTGACTGGAATCGTCTCGCCTGTACGCGCCGACTTGGTGCCCGGCGTCATGAAATGGATGGCAAGGGCGCGACGCTGGCGGTCGGTCGTGTTGGGCGCCGTGCGGTGCAGCGTCTGACAGTGGTGGAGTGTGATGCCGCCGGCCGGCAGGTCGCCCACGACCGCCTCGTTGTCGTCGACCAACTTGCCCATGTCGAGAAGGACGTCGCTGCCCTGGGCCTGGTCATGGATCATCGGTCGCAGATGCGAGCCGGGAATGAACTGCATGGCCCCGTTGTGCAAGTCGACGTCGTCAAGAGTGAGCCAGCAACTGACCAGATTCGGGGGTAGGCACCTCCAGTAGGCGTTGTCCTGGTGCCAGAATATCGGGCCCCCGTGATGCGGCGGTTTGTACAGCCCCTGGTTATGGAACAACTGGATGTTGGGTCCGATAACGTCTTCGATGATGTCGAGTATGCCCTGATGGTAGATCAGCTTGTGGAACTGCACATTGTGCTCGGAGATCTGCATGAATTGGAGCATCTCCTGCTCCCCTTCTTCATCATGGTCATGATCGTCTTCGAAGACAGCCAGGTTTCGAACTGGCCGGTCTCCGCTGCGCCCAAGCGCGAACTCGTCGTCATACTCAGCGCGCATTTCCTCGATGAGGTCGTCTTCGAGCACCTTTCCGACGACCAGATAGCCGTTCTCCCAAAAGCTGGCAACCTGTGACTGGGTTAGGACATTGAAGCCGCTCTCTTGCTCGGCTGTTTCTGCTGTTTGCATCTGACGGTTCTCCTGTTTCTGGAAGTCTGCCGAATCTGGCAGACGGTTCAAGAATTCAACTGCATGTTGACGGCCTTCGAATGTGAAGGGGAGTATACCTCCCCTTTCGCGCTTCCTTCAGCCCTTTATGCCGGTAATGACGATGCCTTGAATGAAGTAGCGCTGCGTAAGAAAGAATATCCCGATTGGAATGAGAGTGGAAACGATCGTCATGGCCATTAGAAACTGGATATCGATCTGGGCGCGGCCAATGAAACGGTGCAATCCCAAGGTTATCGGAAACAGTTTTGGCGAGTCGAGATAGATCAGTGGCGTGAAAAACTCATTCCAGGCCCAGGTAAAATTGAATATTGCAACGACGGCGAGAGCCGGACTCGTCAGGGGCAACAGAATGCGAAACAGCACGCCCAGGCGGCGGCAGCCATCAATTAGCGCGGCGTCATCCAGCTCTCTGGAAATGGTCAGAAAGAATTGACGTAGAAGAAAAATGCTGAAGGCGTCGCCAAAGAACAAGGGGACAATTAAGGGCTTGAACGTGTTTATCCATCCCAATTCACTGAATATCATGTAGAGGGGAATCAGCGTCACTTGCCTGGGCAGCATCATCGTGCTGAGAACGACAACGAAAAGAATGTCTCGGCCGGGAAAACGAATGCGGGCAAAAGCGTAGGCTGCCAGGACGCTGGAAAAGAGAATGCCTATGACATTCATGCCGCTGATATAAAACGTATTGAGATAGTAGACTGCAAAATCGCCCTGCAGCCAGGCCTTGATGAAGTTCTCCCAGTGGTACACGGGGGGAATCCACACAGGCGGCGTCTTCCAGATGAGAGCGGTATCCTTGCCTGCCGTGGACAGCATCCACAGCCAGGGAATCAGGAACAAACTCGCGCCCGGAAGGACAAGAACCAACAGCCCGACCTGACGAAAGACCGGATGCCAGACTCGTCTGGTGTTGCTGATGAGGGCACTATCGAGAAAAGAACTCATCGGGTGGCGACCTGTTACCGCATTATCCTGTCCGTACTACTCATCCCTCTCTTCACCGGCGTAATAGACCCAGAGGCTGGAAGAGCGGATAAAGAGAAGTGTAAAGCAAATGATGATGGCGAAAAGAACCCATGCGACCGCGGAGGCATAACCGAAACGAGTCTGCTGAAACGCCTTGCGATACAGAAACAGAACCATGCTCAGAGTCGAGTTGTTCGGGCCGCCGTTGGTCATGATGAAGGACTGGGTGAAGAATTGGAAGGCGGCGATCAGACTGATGACGACATTGAAGAAGATCGTCGGCGAAAGCATCGGAATGGTCACGTGCCAGAAGCGCCGCCCGACGTTGGCGCCGTCGATCTTGGCCGCCTCATACAAATGGGTGGGGATCCCCTGCAGTCCTGCCAGGTAGAGCAGCATGTTGGCGCCGACAGCCCACAGGCTCATGATGATCAATGACGGCAGCGCCCAGGTGGAATCGAATATCCAGCTTGGACCCTCAATGCCCACCACTTTGAGGGCATTGTTGATGAGTCCCATTCTCGGGTTGAAAATCTGCAACCACAGCACGGCAACTGCAACACCTGATATGACGGAGGGGAGGTAGTAGACTGTACGCCACACGCCGAGCCCGACTACCTTCTGATTGAGTAGCAGGGCCACTGCCAGCGCCGTTGCCGCGCCCAACGGCACTGAAACAAAGGCATATATTGCAGTTATGCGCAGACTCTTCAGGAACAGGGGGTCCTGGACTAGGTCCACGTAGTTCCCGAAACCTACAAAGATGTTGCGGGTGAAGAGGTCGGCCTGGAAGAAGCTCAAAACCAACGAGAAGACCAGCGGCCCCAATGTAAATGCCAGGAAGCCGATAATCCACGGCAGCAGACAAAGATAGGCGGTGAGAATGTCCTCAGTTCTTTGCGTGATTCGGCGCTTCAGGAAATCCGACAGGCCGCTATGAACTGTCACTTTTCGTCTGCTCCTCGACAGGGCTGTCGCCCAAACGGTACTGGTCGATACTCGTTTGCATGGGTCAGTCCCGCGCTTCGCAGTGGAGGCGGTCAGGAGGTACGGCGTGCGTCTCGGTTGTCGGGGCAGGGGGCAGGAAGATTGGCCTGCCCCCGGATGCCCCATTCAGTCAAATGTTTCGCTGCAACCGCGGCCGCGGTTTTGGCCGGTGGGGGCCATTGCTTTAGCCGGTCTATCCCGTCGCCCGCTGCAGTGCATCCTGCTGCGCTTCCGTCACTTGAGGACCAATGTCCTCAAAGATGGAGACTGGCGCCTTGCCTTCGATAAAGACCTGATCGACTGCGGGATTGATCAACTCTTCGGCGATCTGCTGGAATCGGAACGTTGGGCCCCGTCGCGGGTATCCCATCTGCAACTGTTCGACAACCGTCTCCAGTCGAACCTGCTCCAACCTTGGATCTGTCTGGCGAAGCGTATCGGCCCACGAGTCCGCCATGGCAAGAAGCCCGGGGATGCGCCCGGACACCGTTGCGATCTTCTCCTGGTACCAGTCTCCCGTCAGCCACTTCATCATCTCCCAGACTTCGTCGTGATTCCCTCTCTCGACGACGCCCTTGTAGACGACCCATTCGTCTGGCAGGCCCATGCAGGCGCGATCTTTGGGGCCGCTCGGGATATGAGCGATGTCCCACTCGAACTCGGTGATACTCTCGGCGAGCGCGAAAAACTGGTCGGCGCTGCGCTCTGCCATGGCCACGACTTCGGCGGGCAGCAGGCCGGTCCACATGTTGGGGATGCCGGTGGCGGTCATCTGGTTATTCTGGGCAAAGACGTTGGTGTCCCACATGTTTCTGCGTACCCACTCGAGCCCCTCCTGCGCTTCCGGCTCGCCCAGGCCGCAGAGCATTCTGGTCTCCTCGTCTCGTACCTCGCCGCCATGCGTCTCAACGTGGTAGGAGTAGCTGAGCCAGAAACCGGGCCGCAACTGCCCTCCCCAGCGGGTTATGTCGCCGTTGTCGTCGCGGATGGTGAGGGTCTCCGCCGCGACCAGGTATTCGTCTTCAGTCCAGTCGATTGTCGGAAGTGGCAGACCTTCTTCCTCGAAAGCGGTCTTGTTGTAGTAGATGCTCGTGATATCCAAGTCCGACAACATCCCCATGCGGATGTTGTTGAACGGATCCCACATCTGGTCCCACGCAAAGCCAATATAGATGTCGTCGGCGTTGGGGATGTCGGCATCGATCAAAGGCTGCAGATCGAGGAG
Source organism: Caldilineaceae bacterium (assembly GCA_965208965.1). Lineage (GTDB taxonomy): Bacteria > Chloroflexota > Anaerolineae > Caldilineales > Caldilineaceae > Bin5. Next base: position 4,077,071 of record OZ242384.1, on the reverse strand, counting down.
TTGGTGCTTCTCTGCCCAGGTATCGATATGGGGCGACCAGGTCGAAATAATGTCCGGCGCGGTGCCGGCGGCCATCTGCGTGAGAATCTTGTCTGGCCAGCCGCTGCCTAGCGGCTCCCACTCCAGCTTAGTGCCGGGGTTGGCCTCCTCGAAGAGCGGGAAGGCCTCGGTCTGGTTCCACTCGTCCCAGCGGACACCCGGCGTGTTTGCGTACCAGTCCCACATGGCGAAACGGATCAGAATCTCCTCCGCGGCGGCCATCTCATCGCCTGACTCTGCCATGTCACCAGCGGGTTGCGCCGCAGGGGCGCATGCCGTCAGGACGGCCGCGCCGGCAGCAATAGCGGTCCCTTTCAGAAAGTCGCGTCTCGTGCGCAGCTTGCTTTCCATCGATCTGCCTCCTTGGATTTGGAACTCCGGATGCCGAGGGGGATTACCAGAATTCAAGAGAAACTCCGGGACGGTCATGCGGATTGTGCAAGAGCAGTTCCTCTATGAAATCGTACCGCCAGTTGGCTGGTCAATTGGATAAAGCAAAGTTCAGGGGAATCAGCCGTCTCCGAGAGATGAACGTTGTCAGCGACGACGTGTCGCTTCACTGGGGAGGACGGAAGATCGAACTGTGTGTTCAGCCCGTTGCGGGAGGTTGTACAACCGCTGGTCAGCCATCTTTCGCGAGCTGGACCGCAGGTTTGAGAAGATCTCTTCAAGAGGAAACTTGCAGGCAATGACATGGGTCAGGTCTGCCGGCTGTCCGTTAGGAGACCTATGTCTCTCCGTGCTACTCTACCGTGAAATTGAGTCGAGGTCCTGGCCGAGTAAGCCTGAAAGAATTCGCCGCATTTTACTACGACGGATTGGGATGGGCAAACACGTTTCAACTGCCCGGCGCAGCGCCCAGTGAGGGCATATTGGAGATACGGCTTGATTGCAAAGTGCGTCCGGACCTCGCCGGATAGAGTCAGGACGTGAGAGAAAAATTGCGCCGGAATCGATGCGAGACCTGGCTGGACTCGGAGCATGTCATTACAATTCGTTCGGAGGAAGCTCTTCAGCTTTCGAGAAGGCATCCAGCACATTCTGAGTGACGCGCGATACGTTGTTGTCATACTCGTTGTGCGACAGACTTGCGCACCAGCATATCGATCCAACCGAAAAAACCGCGCCGTTATTGGGCGTCTCGAAGTAGACCATGTCTGCGCGCACATTCGGCCAGTCTCTACCCAGCAGACTGCTGTCGGTCTGGAGGTAGTCCTCGATGACCGGACTGATTGAAGGCCCATGGCCGCTGGAAGAAGCCAGCAGAAGCGTGTGGTGAGGGGTACCCAGGCCGAAGTCGATTCGGTCCAGCTCATCGCCGGCCGCGCCGCCGTAGATCAGTCCAAATTCGCCGATGGTTTCGTCTGCGCCGACTCCCTCAAAAATGAAGGCCGCCCGCCGGTCGAAACTCCCGGGCTGTCGTGAGTAGCCGGGTGCCGGATCGCTCCAACCCTGGGCGGCAAAGCCAATGCCTGCGATCTTGTTGGGAGCCTTGCCGCGATATCGCCACAGTCCGCCCATCTCGCCTGTCGTGCTGTGAAAGCACTCGCCGGGCGCGGAGTCCCAGGCGCGCGTGCCTGCCATACCGCGGCGGCATTCAATTACGTTAGGCCGCTCCGGGTCGACACTCGTTACCCAGTAGAAGCCGTTTCCCCCCAGATAGGCGAGCCGCCCTCCTTGCGCGAGAAAGCGCTCCAGCGCTTCCAGCATCTGCGCGGTCCAGTATTCGGGGTGCGTACCGGTGACCAGGACCTTATAGCCGGCCAGGAGGTCCAGCCCGTCGTCGTGCAAGTCCCCGTCGGCGGCGACATCATATTCGTATCCCTTTTGGTCCAGCCAGTCGATCAGGTAGAGATCGGCTGACAGATTTCGCCCGCCTTTGGTCAGGATGTGGCGGTACTTGGGTCGCATGTTTACGAGCGGACGCAGGCTGGACGAGTAGCAGCAGCCGCTGCCATCTGAATGATTGTCGTAGAGAGACATTGCGAACTCGGGCCGCTGGGAAAGGTAATGATCGAGCGGGTCTGGCGTGAACCTCCCTTCTGGCTGGGAGGCAAAGAAGGTCTGGCCGGCCTCCATCCTGTCATTCGCGTAGGCCAGATAGGTGAAGGTGGGAACGAGGAACAGGATTGGCGCCCTTGTGGCGCCGCGTGGCGGCCGAACAAGGAACGGAACGTGGTCTTCCTGCCCATCCCCAACGAGACGCGCGGCGTAGATGCCGCTGCGCAGTCCCACCGGCACACTCAACTCGAAGTCCGGCTGCCACCCTGCGTCTTCAAGATCATCCTGATGGAAGTGAACGGCTCCGTACTCCTGGGGGGCGTGCTTGTGGTCGGCTTCGGAGGAAGTCCAGTTGTGGCCGGTTACGGCGCGAGTGGGCATGTTTACGGCCGCGCCATGCAGCTGGTTAGGACCGGAGTCGGTTATTCTCGCCGACGATTGGTCCAGAGAGAAGTCCCAGCACGCGACAAGGTCGCCTCCTGCGACCTCCTCGGGAGGCATGTCTCGCTTCAGCAGCTCGATCTCGTCGCGTTTCAATGCGCGGTTGAAGAGGCGGGGGCTGTCGATCTTGCCGTTGAATAGCCCGAGTGCCGCTCTGTTGTATGCAGGATCCCTCCCGGGGCACAAGGCGGCCATGAGCGTAGGCTGGCCATTGCGGCAGGAGACGCTGGCCTGAACGGTCTCCTCAAGGCATACGGAAGAAGAGTCGGCCGGCCAGTCGGAGCACTGCCATTGGATCAGGCCCAGCCTCCCGTTCTGGCTTTCGAATGAGGCAGCGACGAAATACCATTCGCGTGCCCTCAGCGCGCGCTCTGTACTGAACTTGGAGGTGGTCCCGCCATCCCCCAACCAGAGCTCAAGCGCGCCCTCTTCCCCAATCGCGAGGCTGAGGCCATTTCCTTCCGGGGCCCACTTGCTCAACAGCCCCTGAGTCTCCCCAAACTGAGGTGTTGTCGGCCAGATCCAGGCCTGGAGAGTAAAGCTGGTTACTTCACTCAGCAACGTGCAGTCGGGCACGACGACAAAGGAACCAGTACGGGCGACCTGCCGGCGACCGGGCTTGATGCCGTCGATCTCCGTATCCACCGGCTCTTCCTTGAATCCTGGCCCGGCCGCGTTCTCATCGCCGTGAATCAGGCGAACCAGGGTCGAGTTGTAGCTCGCGAGCTCTGTACTCACCATGAAACGAATCTGTTCGCCGGGAGCGACGCTCAGTCTATCTGTGTAACCAGTCAACTCGGCTATCATTCTCAGCCTCCGCTTGCCGCGACGAATAGTGAGCAGCGTCATCCCTGAACGAAGTTCGCGGTCAGCTCAGGAAAGCTGGTTGCGCCTACCCCGTAACTGACGCGCCTTCTGATTCAGGGCAAATTTAGCACAGACGGCCTCGCCGTTCAAATGAGTTTTCGGGTTGCAGAATACAGACAGCAATGAACTGAACCTGTACAATGGGCAGAAAGGATAGCGGAAGAGCCGATAGTTCAATTGGGAGGCAGACATTTCGGAGCGAGTAAGAGTGAATCGGAACAGAGTGCCTTTTCTTGGCTACTGGGACCCTGCCTGTGCTTGATCAAAGAGACCGATTCCCGCTGCCGGTGACGGCGGTATATGCTTCGCGAAAGTCCCGAAACTGGTTGTATTTCCAGGGCAGTGGACGCCTGGTTGGTCGATTTCTATTTCCCTGAATCAGTGCATCTGTGTTACTGTAGACTTGAGACTGGGTTGGGCAGAACTTTGGCTTTGCATTCACGAGCTTCAATTGACGACTGTTGGCGCGAATCGTCCCGAACAGAGGTTGACTCCGAGAAAAGTGGCGGCATTCTTCGGCAGGATGGGGCACAAAGAGGCCGAAATTTTCGGGAGAAGTCGGCGTGAGATCGTCCTTATGATCAGCGAGTCGTTGGAGTCGGGCCCTGGGTCCCTTAGAGAAAACGTACGTCAGGCTGGCTGTACAGGTTTGAATGCCGATTCCACCAGCAACATGAGCGCTTGACGTGGTGTTGTCCAGGAGAGGAACGCGGACCACCAGATGAACGAAGCAAAGCAATTCACTGTCCCGGTGATCGGGATGACCTGTCTCGGATGCGCGGCGTCAGTGGAGGCCAGCAGTAAAAAGGCCGGTGCCGTGGAAGAGGCCGCGGTCAACTTTGCCAGCGAGCGGCTAACTCTCACCGTCGATTCGAATCAACGGCCGGCGAATGAAGTGCTGGCGGAAGTGCGCCAGCAGATTAAACGCGCCGGTTACAAGATCCCCACGCTGACTCTGTCATTGCCAATCATTGGAATGTCATGCACCGCCTGTGCCAGTGCCGTCGAAAAAGCTGTCGGCCAAGTTGACGGCGTCGTGTATGCCAGCGTCAACTTTGCGTCGGAGCAGGCGAGCGTCGAATACGTTAGCGGGTTGGGGTCACGCGGTCCAATTGTGGAGGCCATCCGCAAGGCTGGATACGATACAATTGCGACGCCTGCCCCGCCGCCCGTAGCGGCTCCGGTTGTCGGTACACCGGGCGTTGCCGATGCACTGGTCGCTTCGAACTTGACGAGTCCGGTTCCCCAGCGTGCAGCGCCTCAGGTTCTCGCAGAGACGGAAGAGGATGCTGAGGCGGCGGCGCGCGCGGCAGCAATTCAGCATGAGTCCATTCGACTGCTTGTGGGCGTACTCTTTTCGCTTCCGCTGCTGACGATCAGCATGGGGCGGGACTTCGGACTCTTAGGTGTCTGGGCGCACAATACATGGGTCAACTGGCTGATCTTCCTGCTGGCTACCCCTGTACAGTTCTTCGTCGGCTGGGACTACTATGTGGGCGCGTTCAAGAGCCTGCGCAATCGCAGTGCCAACATGGATGTCCTGGTGGCGATGGGCACGACGGTCGCCTACGTTTTCAGCCTGGCAGTGCTGGCGGCCTTATCCGTCGGCAGCGAACTGCTTGGCCGGCACGTCTATTTTGAGACTTCGGCGGTTATCATCACGCTCATAGTTCTCGGAAAGCTTCTCGAAGCAAGAGCGAAGGGCCGAACGAGCGCGGCAATTCGGGAGTTGATGGGTCTGCAGAGCCGCACGGCGCGAGTCCTGCGCGAAGGCCAGGAATTCGACATCCCGGTCGAGGAGGTTATGGTCGGGGACATGGTTGTCGTTCGCCCCGGAGAGAGGATCCCCGTCGACGGGGTGGTCGTCTCAGGCGAATCCAGTGTGGACGAGAGTATGTTTACCGGGGAGAGCATGCCGGTAGACAAGACGTTGGGAGCCGAGGTCTTCGGAGCGACTCTGAACGGAAGGGGGCTGCTGGGAATCGAAGCGACCAAAGTAGGTCGAGAGACGGCCCTTGCACAGATAATCAGGCTGGTGGAGGAGGCACAGGGCAGCAAGGCCCCGATACAGAGAACGGTTGATCAGGTCGCGGCCTACTTTGTGCCGGCGGTGATCGCCTTGGCGGCCGTGACTTTTGTTGTATGGATGTTTGCAGGGGCGGGCTTCGTGGCTGCACTGCTGAGAGTCGTGGCGGTTCTGGTGATCGCCTGTCCATGCGCAATGGGTCTGGCCACGCCCACGTCTATCATGGTGGGCATCGGCAAAGGAGCCGGCATCGGCATCCTGTTCAAGAACAGTGTTGCCTTGGAACAAACGCAGAAGCTCACGGCTGTGCTGTTGGACAAGACCGGGACGATCACCTTGGGGGAACCGGCAGTCACCGACCTGGTAGTGAGTCAGGAAACGCCTCGAATCGGCTCTGACCGCCCCAACGGGCAGTTGACTATGCCGGCGGGACGAACTGATCTGCTGAGGCTCGCTGCATCGGCCGAGCGCGGATCGGAGCATCCCCTCGGCGAGGCTATTGTGCGGGCCGCCCAGGCGAACGGATTGGAACTGGCCGAACCCACCCAATTTGAAGCCCTCGCCGGCCACGGGATCGCTGCCGAAGTTGAGGAGAAACGTGTCCTGCTCGGCAACCTGCGGCTGATGGAACGGGAAGAGGTTGACCTGAACGGGCTTGTACCCCGATATGATGAACTTCAGGCCGAAGCCAAGTCTACGGTCTGGTTGGCTGTGGACGGCAGGGCGGCGGCGCTGATCGCAGTAGCTGATACGGTGAAGGAGGGTTCCGCTGAGGCTGTGGCCGCCCTGCGCAAGATGGGACTCACAGTAGCCATGCTGACCGGCGACAACCAGGCAACTGCCGACGCCATCGCTAGGGAGGTAGGCATTAACCGGGTGATTGCAGAGCTGTTGCCCGGCCAAAAGGTCGATCAAGTGAAGGCGATGCAGGCGGAAGGATTCCTCGTGGCCATGCTTGGTGACGGCATCAATGATGCGCCGGCCCTGGCCCAGGCTGACGTTGGAATCGCCATCGGCGCTGGCACGGACGTGGCAATGGAAGCGGCCGACGTGACCCTCATCCGAGGCGACCTGCGCACCGTTCCTCAGGCAATTACACTGTCCCAGGCAACGATGCGAAACATCAGACAGAATCTAAGCTGGGCGTTTGGATACAACGTCGCCCTGATTCCAATTGCGGCCGGAATCCTTGCGCCTTTTGCCTGGGCTCCGCCGTTTCTGCAGCAGCTCCACCCGATTCTGGCGGCGGCAGCCATGGCCTTCTCGAGCGTCAGCGTCGTCGTCAATGCTCTTCGTCTCCGCCAGCTCCAGCTCTAACCGGCGATGATATTTGATTTCGCTTACTTGACTCTGGTGCTGGCCCTGGTCCTTTCTGCATTCGGCATGGCGGCAGGATTCTGGGGAGGCCGGCTGGTCCCGGGTGTAGCCTCACAAGGCGCCGCAGCTTCAAGGCAGAACGGGCCCACAGTAACAAATCCATCAACTTCCTGGGGTCACAGGCTCACCGCGAGCAGCTTCCACTCGATCTATGCTGTTTGTACACTGGTGGGTATCTCGACGGTCGCCCTCTGGTACGGTCTGCTGACGGACCAGTTTCAGATCACCTATATCTGGAACAGCTCGGAGCGAACGCTCCCCACCTTCTACAAGTTCGCCGCCATCTGGGGCGGTCAGGCCGGCAGTCTCCTGTTCTGGACTCTCCTTCTTAGCCTGTTCACTACGGCGGCAGCGCTGACCTTTCGAACGAGTCAACGCGCGCTCATGCCCTACGTCAACGGGACGCTGCTGGCGATAATTCTCTTCTTCCTGGTCTTGCTGGTCTTCAGCGCGAACCCCTTTGAACAGATCGGTGTAGTGCCGAGTGATGGGCGCGGACTGAACCCGTTGCTCCAAAACTACTGGATGGTGATCCACCCCGTCATGCTCTACCTGGGCTGGGTTGGTCTGAGTGTACCCTTCGCGTTTGCGGTCGCCGCCCTGTTGAGCAGGCGCCTGGACCGGCGTTGGGTGCGGACTGTGCGGCGCTGGACACTGATCCCGTGGATGTTCCTCTCGGCGGGCATCATCATGGGCAGCCAGTGGGCCTACATGGAGTTGGGCTGGGGCGGCTACTGGGCCTGGGACCCGGTGGAAAACGCCAGTTTCCTGCCTTGGCTGACCGCGACGGCGTTTCTGCACAGTATTATCATTCAGGAGCAGCGCGGCATTCTGAAGGTGTGGAATGTTACGCTGATATGGCTGACCTTCACCCTGGTCATCCTCGGCACATTTACGACGCGCAGCGGCATTCTGAGCAGCGTTCACAGCTTTGCGCAGAGCCCGGTGGGCCCCTATTTCCTCGTTTTCCTGGCGGTGCTTACAGTCGGGTTCCTGCTGCTTCTCTACCAGCGCCTTCCCTTCCTGCAGGGCGAAAATGAGATCGATTCTATCTCGAGCCGGGAGGGGGCCTTTCTGGCCAACAACTGGTTGTTCGCCGGTATTGCATTCGTTGTGCTTTGGGGTACATTCTACCCCATGTTCAGCGAGATACTGACGGGGGAACGGATCTCGGTGGCCGCGCCTTGGTTCAATCGGGTGGCGGGTCCTCTTTTCCTTCTGCTCTTTGTTTTGATGGGCGTCGGTCCGCTGCTTGGATGGCGGCGAACCGGTGCGAATGCGCTGCGAAGACAGTTCACGTGGCCGCTGGCGGCAGCGCTGATTTCGGTACCCTTTCTGCTTTTCACAAGCCGAAACATCTTTCCGATTGTCGGGTTCAGTGTCTGTATTTTCGTAGCGGCGACAATTGTTCAGGAGTTTGCCCGGGGCGCAATCGCGCGCCGGCGGTCGAGAGGGGAACCGCTGCCCAGCGCTCTGTGGAGTTTGATCCGCCGCAACGGACGCCGCTACGGAGGCTACGTCATTCATTTTGGCATCGTACTGATTGGGGTCGCAATTATCGGAAACGAGTTCTACCAGTCGACGACTCACGTCACCTTGAGCCAAGGGGACACGGTCGAGCTTGCCGGATACACGCTGAAATACGTTGGGCTCGAATCGGAGCAGAAGAGCAACCACACCGAGATCAGGGCCACTCTCAATGTGTCAGATGCCTCGTCCGGCCGGCCCCTGTCAAAGATCTTTCCACGCCGCAACATATATGAAAAGACGCCCGATCAACCGACTAGCGAAGTCGGGCTGCGCATGACACCTGCAGAAGACGTATACGTAATTCTCAATGGCTGGGAAAGCGACGGGAGAAGCGCGACTTTCACCGTATACATCAATCCACTTACGATGTGGATGTGGGTTGGAGGGCTGTTCGTTGTGTTGGGCACTCTTGTCAGCGCGTGGCCCCATCCGCTGCCTGTGCGTTCCTTCCGAGAGTCAACTTCCCCATTGCCCGAACGAGCAACGCCCCGTCAGGCGGCCGCCTGAAAAAGTGGGCATGGCGGCTCTGGCTCTCCCAGCTGAAAATGTTAGAGCCTTCTCTACCTGTGAGTATGCCCGTTTGAGTTTGCTCTGGCAGGTATGCGCGCTTCTGATTTCACGGAAACGAACTGGAAAGTATGTGGTTAACCCTAGTCCTGATCAGTGTGTTGGGTATTGCGGCGGTGGGATACGTCGTCTGGCCACTCTTCGGCCGGACAGAGTCCTCGATCTCGACGGAAGGAGAGCAGCTGGCCGACCTGCTTACCCGCAAAGAGGTCGCGTTGGAGGCGATCAGGGAGCTTGAGTTCGATCACGCAGTCGGTAAGATCGAAGACGCCGACTTCGAGCGCTTCAATCGGATTCTGCGCAACAGGGCACTGAGGCTAATCGAGCTGATCGACGCCCGTTACGGCGCTGCGGACAGTTCAGGGACAACGTTCATTCAACTGAGTGAACGGCTGGAACACGATATTTTGAATCGGCGCAGAGTAGAGGAACTGCTCCCCAATGAAGGCGGCGGTCGTTTACAGGAAGAATGAGATTAGAATAGCCGATGTACCGCGGCCCCGAGCCCGCAGCGGTGAGATTGTCGTAAAGGTCAGGGCGTCCGGCATCTGCGCAACCGACGTCAAGATTTTGGGCGGCGCCGGTATTCCTGCCCAACTTCCCGCCATACTGGGGCATGAAGTTGCTGGAACAGTTGCTGAATTGGGAGCTGGGGTCGGGAACGCCTCGCTGCAAGTCGGCCAGCGCGTGGCAGTATATCCGATCGCGGCCTGCGGCAAATGCCTATACTGCCGCCAGGGCCGCAACAGCCTCTGCCTGCACGAGCATGGACTGGGACATGGCGACGACGGCGGATTCGCGGAATACGTAAGGGTCCCTGCGGAGGTCGTTGAGCTGGGCGGGGTCATTGACATCGGCGGCATGCCGTTCGACCTGGCGGCGATGATCGAACCGGTCTCCTGTTGCATAGCCGCCGCCGACCGCTGCGGGACAAAGGCCGGTGATACAGTGGTCGTGGTTGGGGCGGGACCGTTGGGTCTGCTGCACACAGTCGTGTCGAAAGCGCTGGGCGCCAACGTCGTCTGCATAGACTTGAACGAGGACCGGCTCGCAAGGGCCCTGAGCCTGGGCGCGACGAAAGCAATCAGTCCCGAGAAAGAAGACGCGGCGGCGGTGGTGCGCGACCTTACGGTCGTCGGCGCTGACGTTGTTATTGCGGCTGTAGGCATCCCGAAGGTGATGGAGGGCTATCTGCCCCTCGTGCGGAACGGTGGAGTTTTCAACGTGTTTGGGGGTACACCGCGCGGTGAGACGATGACCGTTGACCCGCGCTGGATCCACTACGGGGAGATCATTTTGACTGGGACGTTTGCCTCATCGGTGATGCAGTTCCACAGAGCGTTCAGTTTTGTTGGGAAACACGCTGAAGAAGTCGAGGCGGTGATTTCGACGCGCTGCGGGCTGGACGACATCCTGGCGGCGGTGGGGCGTGTGCAGAACGGCGAAGGGACCAAGTCTGTCCTGCTGTTTCCGGAGTGAGTCAACCGGCCATAGCAAATGCAAGAGGGAAAGCATGAGAATCAAGTGGTATGCGCATGCCTGTCTGCGAATCGAAGGTGACGGCGTCAGCATCATTACAGACCCCTATACGCCTCAGAAGTCCGGATTTGCAGCTGTAACCGAGACGGCCGATATCGTTGTTCGCAGCTCGGATGACGACTCCGCCCATGCCAACGCGGAGATGATCCCTGGAAAGCCTGAAATAGTAACGGCCACGCACATTCTGAGTTTTGCAGGCGGGGATGGTCAGGGCGCCGGCGGAGCTTTGGTCCGGCAGCCCGGGGATTCGAGTGTCAAGACGCAGGCGGGAGTCCGTTTCAGAGCTATCCCGGCGATGGAGTCGATGCGCGTGAAGCTGCAACCGCGCGACAATGCGATGTACTGTTTTGAAGTTGAGAGAATCCGCATCGTTCACTTCGGCGACGTGGGCAATCGCCTGGAGGAATGGCAGTTGGAACAGATCGGTAGTGTTGACGTGGCCATCGTTCCAACAGGCGGGCCACCCACGATAGAGCTGCCAGACCTCCATGATGCCTTGGACATCTTGCGGCCGGCGGTAACTATCCCCATGCATTATCAGCTGCCGGGCTGCAAATTCCCCAGGATGGCCGACGTAAGTGAGTTCACCCAACGATATCCGCCGGCGCGTGTCCGGACCTCCAATGCCCCTGAAGTTGCGTTGAACAAAGCTCTCTTGCCGTACGAACCGGAAGTTTGGGTGCTCCAGGCGACTACAGCCGGGTAGAAACATCTATCATGGCCATAGCCCTGATGCGTGCAGCGAACTGTGCGGGCGTCTTCTGGCCCAGCGAATGTCAGTCCGCCCTTTGCCTCTGTGCTCGCTGGCTGCCGGATAGAACCGGTGCCGACACCGCTGCGACCGCGCTGACGAAAGCTGCCGCGAAATAGAGCCCCGACAGCCCCACCCCATCGAGAACCAGGCCGAGAAGCCAGCTCCCCAGCCCGATTCCAACGTCGAAAGCCAGATAGAAACCGGCCGTGGCACGACCGCGCTGCGCCGATGGCATGCGGTCCACGCAAATGGCAATCAAGGCGGGGTGACAGACGCCGGAGCCTATGCCCATCAGCGCGGCGCTGCCGGCAAGAATGGGCATGTCTACCGCGACCGCGAGGCCCGCCAGGCCAACGGCGTTTGTGATCAAGGCAGGCAGAAGGACCCGCGCCCGGTTGGGTCTGTCGAGCAGCCTTCCGGTCAGGATACGGGTGGCGATAATCGACACGCCGTATGCCGCGTACGCGGCGCCCGTCGAGGCCAGCTCTCTGCGTTCTGCCAGCAGCGGAAGAAAGGCGAAGAGGGCGCCGAAGCTGACACCGAAGAGTGCGGTCGTGAGCATCGGACCCCGCAATGGTCGCGGCAGCGAGAGCAGCTGGGCGGAGTTGAAACTCCCGCTTACCTGGCTGCTCACCCCTGGGATCACCCGCCAGACAAGGCCGCCGGCAAGGAGAGAAAGCGCCGAACTCAGAAAGAAAGCGCTATGGCCAATGCCGCGTCCCCAAATCGGGCACAGACCACCGCCTTCGACGGCGGCAGGACTGTCACCTGCTTGAAAACACCATGTGGGGCAGGGGGAGGCCGGACAGCCGAACTGCGGAGCGAGCTGCTCCAGGCCGGCGCTGACCGCGGCCGGCGTCAAGGTTATCGCGACGTTGGCGGCGGCGCCGAACAGGGCGAGAGCGGCGCCCCTTCGCTGCGGGTCGGCCAGGTCGGCGACGAGAGCGGTGGCGGCGGTCGTAAAGGTGACGTACCCCGCTGCCTGGAGGACGCGCAGCCCAAAGAGCAGCACAGGGTTGGAAGTGAAGCTCATCAGGGCCGCGCCCGCGGCAAGGGATACCGTACCGAACAGGATGACAGGGCGCCGGCCAAGACTGTCGCTAACGGCGCCAGTCAGTGGGCGGCCAACCAGGGAGGCAACGCCAAACGCCCCCAGGACCAATCCAATCTGCCAGTCCGCTAGGCCGGCTGCCTCCAGGTAGAGGGGAACTGGTACCAGCAGGGCGTAGAAGGCGGCAAAGAACAGCAGAGCCGCCGACCAGACCGTCCAGTACCTGCTCACCGTCAGGGCTTTCGCGCCTGAATGCTGCTGCTGGTAAAGCGATGCAGCAGCTCCTGCAACTGGGCAGGCTGGAGCTCTGAGAGTGCTGAGGGCTGGTCGCGCGTGAAGTCGGACGGCGTGTAGCGCTGCTCGATCGTTATGGCGATTTCGCCAAAACCGGCCGCCTGCAGTAGCGTGGTGAACTCGTTGATTGTCAAGGCTCCCGCGATGCAACCGGCCCAATTCAGTCCGGCGCGAATCTGCGCCTCGCTGACCGGCAGACCCGACAGATCGCCGTCAACCACTATGTCCGATATCGCCATCCGGCCTCCCGGCTTGAGCACACGGAAGGCCTCGTTGAGAACCTTGCCTTTGTCGGCTGTGAGGTTGATTACGCAGTTGGAGATTACTACGTCTACCGTATTGGGTGGCAAAGGAAGTTCTTCCAGGTCTCCCTTGAGAAACTCCACGTTGGTCGCGCCTGCTTTTTCGGCATTGCGCCCAGCCAGCTCCAGCATTTTGTCGTTCATGTCGACGCCGTAGACGTATCCGTCTACACCGACCTGGCGGGCCGCGAGCAGAACATCCAAGCCGCCGCCCGAGCCGAGATCGAGTACAGTTTCGCCCGGTCGCAGCGAGGCGATCGCGTTCGGGTTGCCGCAACCTCTGCTGCTGTTTACGGCGCCGTCGGGTAGCAAGCTCAAGTCTTCAACTGCGTAGTACTCGCTGCCGCAGCAGCCCTGCGAATCGCTGCCATCCAGTTGCATTTCGGCGACGTTTCCATAGTAGGTCTGGACTTCGTCGCGAATGGCCTGGTGGTCCTCGAGGGCAACTGCTGACGACTTGCCTATTGTTCCGCAGCAGTCTTGCAGCTGCATTTCGTTCGGTTCTTGTGGTGCCTTGGCGTGAACTGGCATGTGCAGTTTCTCCTTAATCGCAGACTATTGAAGTTATGAAGGTATAGAGAGACCGGGCCCCTTCATTTCTGATCGAATAGTAGATCCAAGTCCCGCGCCGCTCGCTGTTTACCAGGCCCGCCTTTCGTAGCAGGCGCAAGTGATGCGAGATCGTTGGTTGCGAAAGTGTGAACCGGGACTCAATGTGGCAGACGCACATGGGGTCTGCCTGGCGAGAAAGTATTTCAAGGATTCGCAAACGAACGGGGTGGCCAATGGCTTTGAACGCGGCCGCCAGGGCGTCTTCTCTTGCTTCGTCCGCAAACTCCGTATCGGGGAAACCCTTGAATGGCCCTTCTATCCGGGACTCTCCTACGGGCTCTGCCAGCACGCCAGGCGCTCCCTGGCTCTCTGGACGTCCAATCGTTACAAATTCGGTTGCCATCGCTTGTTTCACTCTTCACTTCGGAAAACCATACCCATCAACGACCTGTTGCACCGGAATCCTTTGGACCGGAAACTCTTGTTTGCAATAAATCCTAATGCTTATATTGATGTTTGTCAATATATAGAGTGTAGACGTGTGCACCATGAAGAAGGGGTGAAATCTGGGAAGTCTATAGCGGTAACATAGCCATGGCTGGTCCATAATCGACTCTGGGACAGCAGAAGCGCCGTCGCCGCCTTCCCCTCCCTTTCTATTCGCCCCCCACCGCCGCCGCTGCATCGCGGAAAGACCACCTCTAGGCCATCGACAGGATGAACCGGGGTCACCCAAAAAAAGCTTGACAAAGCCTGTCCAAACCTGACAACGTCCTTCAGCGCTCCCCACCCCACGCGCCGCCCCACGCCACTCACTCCTCTCCACTCTCCCCTCGCCTTTAATCCAGATTCAGTCAACGACATAACAAGAATCCGAGATGCGCCCTGAACGGGCATCTCCTGTGAGAACGGACACCGGACGTGGTAGAATTCCGCGACTATGAATCCACTTACCATAACGCAACTGACGGCGCACGTAACTACCCTGTTCGAGCAGGACGAGTTGCTCCGCGATGTCTGGGTCTTAGCCGAGGTCAGCCGGTGGACGAGAGCGGCCAGTGGCCATATCTACTTCAGCATGAAGGACAGCGGCGCGGTCATCAATTCGCTGATGTGGCGAGGAAACGCGCACCGGCACACATGGCTGCCGAATGAGGGCGACCAGATCCTGGCGCATGGGCACGTGACCGTCTATCCTGAGCGCGGCCAGTATCAATTCTATGCGGATGAAATCCGGCCTGCGGGACGGGGGCAGCTATACGCTCAGTTCGAAGCGCTCAAGGAAAGGCTCGCCGCGGAAGGCCTGTTTGAGGAGGAGCGCAAGCGTCCGATTCCGGTTTCGCCTCGCCGGTTGGGAATCGTGACCAGCCAGAGCGCTGCGGCGTTTCAAGACGTGTTGCGCGTTCTGCGCCAGCGCTGGCCGCTGGCCGATTCGGTCCTCTTCCCGACGCAGGTCCAGGGGGCGGAGGCGCCTGGGCAGATCGTTGCAGCTCTCGCGGCTGCGAACAGGTTCACGGCGGGGGCGGGATCTCCAGGCGCCTTCTCCAAAGAAGATCTGGCCGAACTGCCATTACTGTTCAATGACAACGGCGCCAGTACTTTCGATTCGGAGCCGGGGGACGCCTGGCGCGACGACGGACCATTGGACACGATTCTGCTCGTGCGCGGCGGCGGTTCGATTGAGGACCTGTGGGCATTCAACGAGGAAGCGGTCGCCTACGCCATCGCAGGGAGCAAGGTGCCGGTCGTGACCGGAATCGGCCACGAGACCGATTTCACGATTGCCGACTTTGTCGCCGACCTGCGGGCGCCGACGCCGACGGGTGCTGCGGTTGCGGCAACGCCCGGTCGCTGGGAGATGCTGGACGGGGTCAAGCAAACGCGCTTATGGCTGCTCAGGGCCGGCTCTGAAGAGGTCTCTGGTCGGAGAGTGCAGTGGCAGGAGCTGCGCCGTCGGCTGGTCCGGAGTGCCCCCTTGCGCCAGATCGATCTTGCGCGACAGCGGTTGGATGACGTCGAGGAACGGCTGAGGAGGGTCACGTCAAGTGAGCTGCGCCGCAGGAAAGAGCAACTGGAATCCGGCATGGCACGGCTTGAGGGCCTCAATCCCTCCGGCGTGCTGTCCCGCGGCTATAGCATCGTGCAGAAGAGTGACGGGGCGGTCGTGAGTGCGCCTGGGCAGACAGCCATCGGGGAGCGGCTGCAGGTACGTTCGGCAGGTGGAGCCTACGCAGTTCAGCGTGAGGGCGACTGAGAGTTAGGCGCTCCGCAATCCACCCGGCGAGAACCTGTGCGCCCTTTGCGCCATTCTTCTCCTATAGGGAAACTGAGTGAAACAGGGGGACTCACGCGATCTGCTTCAGCGATCCGCGAATTTCGTCGATCGCGGGATCGATCTCTTCGATTTTCCCGTACTCTTCATCCCAGAACACCTGGCTTGCCATGCGCTCGACCAGGTCGCTGCCATAGCCGAAACGGGTCCACAGGTCATGCTTCATCTGCTGGAGCCGTTCGTGTTTGCCTGGCCGGTTGAGGTCGACGGTCTCACCGATCGATGCGCCCAGGAATACTGACTTGGCCCAGGCCTCCAGTGTATCCAAGTCCGGCCTGCTGCCGTGGCGCTCGTAAAGGTCGGCGCTCACTGACGGGTAGCGGTCGTAACTGTCGGTGGCGATGGTGACCACGTTGTCCTGCGGTCCAAGACCAAGGTACTTGGCCGTCTTGATGGCGCCGATGATGTTGCAGATGCAGCTGGGGCCGAACTTGCCCCGCAGTGAATGCGCTGCCTGGCTCTCCAACCCAAGGCGGTCGATTAAAGCCTCCGTCCCCGACTGGGCTACTTCCATTCCCCGGACAGTCTCCTCGTCGTTGATAAGCATGAGGAGATCGGTGTTGTAAACGTTGTGGATCAACGTAACCATCTTGTCACCGATTCCCTCGATTCGGTGCTGGCCCTGGCCGCCGTCGTATAGTGTCGAGCACTGGCGCGGTTCGAGGGCCACAACGCGAGCGTCGGGAAAGAGAGACTTGACGTGATCTCCGGCCGCGAGAGTGCCGGCGCTGCCGGGCGCGCTGACAAATGCGGCAACCCGGCCGTTGCCCGCATTGGCTGCTGCCTTTTCAACGGCGTCGCCTGTAACGTGGCGGTGGAAGCGGTAGTTCGGCATCAGTTCGAACTGCGCGAGGACAACGTACTTCTCCGGCCTGCTGACATATTCACTGTGTGTACGCTCCAGCGTCAGTATCACGTCTGACTCCGTACCTGGTGTCAGATCAAGTTCCCCGCCGTACTTGCGTATGCGCTCGTAGCGCTCCTGGCTCATAGTGTCGGGCATGACTACGACCGCTTGGTAGCCCTTCAGCGCACTGACGTAAGCTGTCCCAATTCCGAAATTGCCTGTACTGGGCCCGATGATGCTGCGGTCGCCCGGTCTGAGCCCGTTGACGGCCTCAGCCTCCGCCAGAGTCGTGTAGGCCGGCCCGACCTTCATCGACCCGCTGGGAAAAGTGCGCCCGCTGAGAACGATGACATTGGCCTGGACTCCGGTCAGCTCCTTTGGAAGGATAATGCGCTCTACATCCTTGCCCGTGTTTTTCCAGTTGATGTTGAAGAGGTTGAGGGAGGCCAGTTCGTCGGTGGCCAGGGTGGAAACCGCTTCCTCGCGAACGCTGGATGGGAGCCGATTCGGGTCGCGCATCTCTTCGTAGGTCGGGCCGGGTACGATAGGTCGGGTCACAGCGGATACTCCCCTTGTAGAAAACTGGAAGACAGGTTGGCAATTGGTGGCTAAGCGAACGGTGTCACAATAGTAACAGAGCTACTGCCGTCAGGCGAACCTACTGCAGCCTGACCGGGGAGCTGGATTGCGATTTGAACCGGCCGCCATATCAAGCAAAAAGGGAACTGTCGGCTTGACACTCCGCATAAAGTTAATTTGTGTTGGGATCGGGTTACAATGAAAGGACTGGCTCTCGTTCCGCGATATTGGCCAGCACAGGGATGTCCTCGGCGTGAATTTTGGCGTCCTGGCGGGCACTCGGGAGCTAGTCCATACTCTACCTCAGGGCACCGCCGCTGGCCAACAAAGGGACAAGGTAAATGTTCACGATTCGGTCAGTTATTCTCATTTTCGCGATACTCATCTCGGGTTGTGCTCCTATTCCAACCAAGAATGAGCCAGGAGCCTACGCTCAGGCGCTCGTACAGGACGCCATTCGCTTTTATAAGCAGGAAGGCCTTCAGGCAGCCGTTGCCCGCTACAGTTCAAGTAGCAGTGTAGACGGGCAGTGGTATGTCACAATGACGGACGTAGCGAGTGCTACAACTATCGCTCACCCTGATTCTTCGTTAATTGGGGCCGATGTGACTGTATACGTTGACATTAATGGGTACGCGTTTGGGTTGGAAGCACTGACAGTAGGGGAAGATGGAAAGTGGGTCAGCTACGTTTGGAGTAACCCGGAATCGGGTGAGGTCCAACGCAAGCACACGTGGGTTATTCTTTTTGATGGACTGATTTTCGGTTCAGGATGGTACGAATCAGAAAAGGAGAGCCAGTGAAGGAACTGACTGCCCCCTTGGTTCAGACTATAGCGCGCCTACCCTCTGAGAGCCGTACGGACAATATGGCGATCGAAACATAAGGGCGTTTATGAGGCGATCCTGGCGCGGTTGGGCAACATGGACAACGCAAACCCTGCATGTGGGTTGGCAGTCCGAAGTTTCCAGGTGCAGTATTCTCGTCACCGCCTACGTTTCAGTCCTGACGCCAGTCCATCTTGCGATCGACCAATCGGAAACTGATTACAGTACAGGCGGCCAAAAGGGCGGAGTCCAGAAAGAGACGTGAGGTAAGAGGGCCCAACAGGACCTGGCGCAAAGCAGAGGCGGCGTACGTAGCTGGGCTGAGGAAGCCGAGCCAGACCAGCCAGTCTGGAAGGCGCTCCGGCGGGATCAGGACAGGTCCAATCGTCAACATCAGTATCGTCAGTAGCCGTCCTGTGGCCGCGGCCTCTTCCGGCGTACGAAAACTTACGCCCATCAGCGCACCCAGGCCTGCCAGCGGAAGCGCGCAAAGCGGGACGACAAAGAGAGCCAGCGGATGAAGATGAAGCTCCAGCAACAGTATCCAGGCGCCACCGGCGAGGACAACGAACATTGAAGGGAGGAACAGGATAAAGAATGCGGATGAGGCCGCAAGAATCAAGACGCTTTTTCGAATGGGAAGGGTGGCGAAATAGTCCAGACTGCCGGCCATTTTCAGGAAAGCGAAATGGCTGATCAACTTTCCCATATGTTCAAAAAGCAGCGCCATGACCAGGTTCCCGACCAGTACGAAAGAAAGGGCATGGGCGCCCAGATCACGAGCAAATGAGCCGAGCAATAGGATCCCGAAAATCGGCAGGATTGTACCTGTCAGGACAAGGTTTCGCCAACCCCATCTCCAGTTGCTTAACTCAATGAGAAACAGGTCCCAGAACTGCAAGTGGACTGGCAGAGGCAGTCGAGTCTTCATCAGGTGTAATGCAGATAGAGGTCTTCCAGCGTCGCGGAGTTGAGCTGAAAGTCGTCGATTCGTGATAAGTCCAGCCCCGACAGGGCGGCCTCGACCTGATTCTTATCAAGCCGGACCATCCAGTGATCTTCTGCAAGTTTTTGAGGCTGCAAAGCTGGCGGAAGGTCAGGTGGCGAATCCGGCTGAAAGCGCAGCTCCATTCTAAGCTGCTGGTCCAACTGCTTCTTCAGGTTGGAGGGCTTGCCGAGAGCCACCAGCCGCGCCTTGTGCATAATACCTACCTGTTGAATGATCTTCTCCGCCTCAATCGCATCGTGTGTGATGAAAATAATCGTTGTGCCCCGTTCGCTGTTTTCTGCGCGCAACGTCTCCCAGACGTGCCTGCGCCTCGGCGGTGACAACTCATTGGTGGGCTCATCCAGAATGAGAATAGGGGGCTGCCCAGCCATGGCTGTGGCCAGTTGCAGCATTCGTTGCTGACCGCCAGAAAGCCGCGAACAGAGTTCAGCTCGAATGTCTTGGAGGTCCCACAATTGCAGGAGCCGTTCCTGTTCGCGTTTCGATTCCTGGCGGCCGCATCCTCGTAGGTGTGAAGTGAAGTACAACGCCTCACTTACGGTCAGCGAGTTGAGCGTGCGAGCGGTCTGGGGCATGTAGCCAACGAACCTGGGTACGAGCAAAGGGTCCTCCTGCACAGGTCGGCCGTAGAGACTGACGCCTCCCCTTGTAGGACGCAAGAGGTTTGCCATCTGCTTTACGAGTGTACTCTTGCCTGCCCCATTGTCCCCCAACAGTCCAAAGATTTCCCCCTGCTGCACCTCAAAACTGATTTCATCATTGGCCGGCGTGTTCTTCTCTGGGTATATCTTCGTGAGTCGGGAAACCGAGTAGACTCTGTCGGATCTGCTTTTCATGGAATTGTGGAGCGGTGGAAGGCTGGTCAGTACCCGGAAAATGGGCAGGCATTGAACTGACTGTCACAGAAGGGAGCCTGCGCAACTGCTGGCTCAGATCTTGAGGCTCTCTGCTACTGCATCTAACGAAGGTGGTATGACTTCCGGTTCCCCGACGATATGCATGGCCGCCGGCACATCCTTGAGTCCACTGCCCGTACTGATGACCACGACCGTTTCTCCGGGGTCGAGCAGGTCCTGGCGCACGGCCTCCTGCAGGCCCGCGAGGGCGGTAGCGCCTGCCGGTTCCGCGAAGACGCCGCCCAGGCGGGCGAGAGGTAGAATAGCTTGAAGTATCGACTCGTCTTCGACTAGCAGGAAGGCGCCTCCGCTTGCACGCACCGCGCGCAGCGCTTTGGTGGCGTCGCGCGGCTCGTTCACGCTGATTGAATCGGCGGCCGTCCCGGCTGTGACGGGAAGAGGCGCCTCGAGATCGTCGCGCCAGGCGTTGTGAATGGCTGCGCTGGCTGTGGACTGTACGCCAAAAATGCGGGGCACTCGTTCGCTCCAGCCGAGCCTCTTCAGTTCCCGGAACCCCTTGTACACGGCGCCGATGATGGACCCGTCGCCCACGGGAACGAAGACGGAATCAGGCGAGACAAAAGGCGCGTTGGGACTGTTAGTCTCCATATTGCCCGCAGCCGCCTTCGCCTCGGCGAGCTGGGACGCGATTTCGAAGCTGACCGTCTTTTTCCCTTCCGTCATGAAGGGGTTATAGCCGGTGTTGCGATTGTACCAACCGAACTCACTGCAGGCGCGCACACACAGATCAAAGGCGTCATCATAAGAGCCGTCGACAGCGAGGACCTGGCTGCCGTAAACGAGAAGTTGTGCGATCTTTGCCTGCGGCGCGGTACGGGGAACAAATATAACGGACGCGTGTGCGGCCGCGGCGCTCATCGCAGCCAGTGCGGCTGCAGCGTTGCCTGTGCTTGCGGTGGCGACGACATCGCGGCCCAATTCGCGTGCGCGGGCAACGGCGATGGCGGAAGCCCGGTCCTTCAGAGAGCCGGATGGGTTTCGCCCATCGTCCTTTATGTACAGACAACGGAGGCCCAGGGCATCAGCGAGCCGGTCTGCGCGTAGCAGCGGAGTATCTCCCACGGGCAGAGGCGGGAGTGAATCCGGCGCTACCGGCAGCAATGGCCACCAGCGCTCGATGGTGCGGGTCGTGAACTGTGAATAGGCAGCGCCCATACTTGTGTGGCTGGAACCGGATGGATCTGAGAGGGTCGTTCGTATAGCCGCGACAGCGTCGTAATGGTAGAAGGCATCGAGGTGCCCCAGGTCGCTGCCGCTGTTGGGACGGCAGGAGCAGACGTAATCAACCGTTCCTGGCTGAAAGATGCGGCCGCAACGAAGACAGCGCAGACCTGCGAAAAAAGAGTCTGGGCCGGTACTTGACATTTCCCCTGGTCCTTTCCCATGGTTGTAACTATTTTTGGTATGGTATAGTAGGAGTCATGAGTCTGTTTGGCAAGTCGGTTGTGCAGCACATTTGCGAAACGGGCAGCGCAGTCGGCTGGGCGGTCTGATGCGCGTAAAGAAGCCGGATGGTCGGGCTGATCGAATTGAGGCGCACCGAGAGGGAACTCTTGCAAGAAGAGGTCCATGTTGAAGCAATGGAAACTGACAGGGTGCTGTCTTGGCGCGTACTGGTTGCAAGCGACCTGTTCTCCTATCTGGTCTTCGCAATTGGCGGACGTATGACGCACAGCTCGGGCGGGCCCGCCGATTGGCTGGTCAATACGCCCCGTATAATCGCGCCTTTTCTGGTAGGTTGGTTTGCAGCCGCCATTGTTTTCGGGGCCTACCCCAGGTCAGGCGGTATCGGTCTGCGTACATTTGCGTTAAACTCGTTACTGGCTGTTCTGGTCGGGAACGCCATTGGATTTGCTCTACGCGCCGCCGTCTTTGGGGACGGGCTTGACCCGGCGTTCATCATTGCCGCGCTCAGTTTGACCACACTGGTTGTAGTTGGGCTGCGCCTGCTCTACTATTGGAACGTTGCGACAAGGACTTCCGCAAGAGGAAAGTCGCGAGGTTGAAGTGGAGGAAAGTGAAGAGAGCAACTCTTTGGAGCCTGTCACTGTACGGGCCTGGCATAAGGGCTTCGGTACAGTTGACAAATACCGTCATCAAATGCGAAGGCATTTGCAACATTCCCCTTCCCGCAACGTAAACTGAAATGTAAGTATGGGAGGCTATTGGTTGACAGGTAGAGTCCCTCTTACTTGCTTGAGACGGCAGGGTGCCGCGTTCAGAGCTCGGCCAGACGCAGAACTGTGGGCGCCGGCTTACAGGGAAGGAGTCGAACAGAAATCAGATGCGAATAGCCCTTTTTAGCGACATATATAAGCCCCACATAAACGGCGTCGTAAACCACGTGGGACTGTTGAAAGAACACTTCGATCGTTGGGGTGAGCAGGTCTATCTGTTTGTTCCTGAACAGGACAAAAAAACGGTAGATGAGAGCAACGTTATCCGCCTGCCCAGTATACCCATCGCCGACACCGGCTATCATCTTACTGTTCGAGTTGACTCGCGGTGCCGGGACATTCTTAAGCTCATGGACGTGATTCACGTTCACCATCCTTTTATCAGTGGCAGCTTCGGTCTGAACTTTTCGCGGCGCTACGACGTTCCACTGGTCTTCACCAGCCATACCCGCTACGACCTGTACGTGCAGCAGCACCTGCCACTGGTGCCGGACACACTCTCCGACACGGCCCTGCACGCATTTTTCCAGCGGTTCAGCCAGCGATGCAGCGCAATCATCGCCCCGAGCCAGAGCGCCGCGGAGGTCATGCAGACTTGGGGAATCCAGGGGCGCGTCGCCGTCATTCCGAACGGCATCGAGTTGGGGCAGTTTCAAAGCCCGGAGCATGAGGCGACGCGCACCGAATTCAGAATCCCCAGGAACGCTGTTGTCGGCGTCTATGTAGGACGTATCAGCCAGGAAAAAGCCGTAGACCGACTCTTGGGCATATTCTCCGCCTTGAAAGAAGAGATTCCCGCTCTCCATCTGCTTCTTGTCGGTGGTGGCCCCAGCCTGGATGATTGCCGCCAGCTTGCCCGCAGTTCCGGAATGGAGGGGCGCGTGACTTTCACGGGGCCGATTTCATACGAACGAATCGGGGGCGTGCTTGCCGTGGCGGACTTCTTTGTATCCGCCAGTGTAAGCGAGGTGCATCCGCTGACTTTCATTGAAGCCGCAGCCGCGGGTCTGCCATCCATCGGTATCGATTCCCCTGGCGTGGCGGACATGATCCTCGACGAAGAGACCGGCTTCCTGACAGACAATAACGATCTGAGCTTCGGTCTTCGCATAATGAAAATGGCGCAGGATGCCCAGTTGAGGCGCGATATGGGATGCGCGGCGCGAAAACACAGCCAGCGATTTTCCGCCCACCACAACGCACGCGAAGTTCTGGGGCTGTACCAGTCATTGCAGGAGCAGTAGTCCATGCCCAGAAAAATCAATTCTCTGTGCGTTTAATCGACGGGCCAAACTGAAACCGGTCCCCGGAATTGCTGGCGTAGTTGCAATCACTTTCGGATAGAGAAACGCGGCATTGCGCTCTATTTGGAGATGCTGTATTATGAATTCATTGCGGTTTTTTCAAATTGCTTCGTCAGGGGAGTTTGGATATGCGTTGGGCGTTGCTGCTGAGGGGGCTGGTCACCTTTGTTTTTGTCCTGCTGGGATGGGAACTGGGCAGGCAATTGACGGGTGTGGAGGCCCTTGAGAGTTTGACACTCTCGTCAGCGCGCCTGATAGTTCCTCTTGTGATCATCAGCGGGGTTGTTGGCCTTGTCGGTGCCCCATGGCTGACGGTCAAACCGGCAATCGCGCTTCGCTCGAGTTTGAGACAGATTCCCACCGTGCAGCTCATGGCTGCCACCGCCGGCATGGCGATCGGGTTGGCCATCGCCGCGCTCCTAGCCTATCCTCTGTCTCTCTTGCCCAATCCTTTCGGTACTATTCTGCCGTTTGTCGGCGTCATCGTTATGGGCTATCTGGGCGTAACGATGATGGTTCTGCGCCATCGGGAGATCCTGAATTTTTTCCGATTCCCCAATGTAGGTGAAGAAGGCCGGGATCTGCCCAAGCTGCCTCTATTCGCGAAGGGCGGCCGGCCGCAATATGCGGACACGATGCTGCTGGATACCAGCGTTATCATCGATGGACGCATCGCCGACGTGGCCGAAACCGGATTTCTTTGGGCGGTCCTTGCGGTTCCGCGCTTCATTCTCAATGAGCTCCAATACATCGCAGATTCGGCCGAAGTGTTGCGGCGCAATCGCGGCAGAAGAGGCCTTGAGATACTCGACAGGCTGCAGAAGATCGAAGGTGTGAGTATCGTCTTTCTGGACCAGGACCCCGCCGAAGCGCAGCAAGTGGACGAAAAGCTTGTTTTTCTCGCCCGGGAGATGAGCGCAGCCATTGTGACCAATGACTACAACCTGAATCGGGTGGCAAAACTGCAGGGCGTTCGCGTCTTGAACATCAACGAGCTGGCCAACGCCGTCAAATCTGTAGTCCTCCCAGGTGAAGAGATGACGATCCACGTGATTCAGGAAGGCAAGGAGATGAATCAGGGCGTCGGATATCTTGATGACGGGACGATGGTCGTCGTCGAACAGGGCAGGCGCCACATGGGCGACCGGCTCTCTGTACGTGTTACAAAGGTGCTGCAGACCAACGCCGGTCGACTCATATTTGCCATTCCGGAGGATGTTCAGGAGCGCCGCAGGGCATACGAGTCGGTCCGCTGAACAGGGGAGAAGCTGCAAAACAACCGGGTGAGCCAACGACAAGGATACAGATGACGCTCAACATCTACAATACGCTGACTCGCCGGCGAGAACCGTTTGAAACTTTGGAAGAAGGACGCGTGCGCATGTACGTCTGTGGGCCCACAGTCTACGCTGACGCCCACATCGGCCACGCGATGAGCGCAATAGTCTTTGACATGATCCGGCGCTACTTGGAGTTCGCCGGCTATGAAGTTACCTACGTCACAAACTTCACCGATGTGGATGACAAGATCATCATCCGGGCCCAGGAGACGGGTCAGGACCCCTTTGAGATGGCGCAGTACTTCACGGACAAGTACTTGACGCATCTGAGTGACCTGAACATCAAGCCGGCAGACACCTATCCCCGCGTGACAAGCGAAATCACGAATATCATTCGAGCGATCGAAGACTTGGGCGAGGCGGATTACGCTTACTCCGTGGACGGCAGCGTCTATTTTCGGGTCGACAGGGATGACGACTACGGAAAACTCAGCCGGCGCCGGCAGGAGGATGCCTTAGGGGGAACACGCGTCGCCGGGGAAGAGGGCAAGGAGAATGAGGCAGACTTTGCTCTTTGGAAAGGGGCCAAGCAGGGCGAGCCCTCCTGGGAGAGCCCTTGGGGTCCCGGCCGTCCCGGGTGGCACATTGAGTGTTCGGTCATGTGCTTGCACCATTTGGGCGAGATGATCGACATCCATGGCGGCGGCAATGACCTGATCTTCCCGCATCACGAAAACGAAATTGCGCAGAGCGAAAGTCTCACCGGGAAACCGTTCGCCCGCTATTGGGTCCACAACGGGATGCTCCAACTGTCCGGTGAGAAGATGAGCAAGTCGATTGGGAACCTGGTTACCATCGACAGCTTTTTGCGCCGGTATTCGGCCGACGCGCTGCGTGTGTTGATCTTCTCAGGACACTATCGCAAGCCGGTTTCCTATTCGGATGCGTCAATCGAGGCGGCGGTGCGAAGCACGGCCCGCTTGAGAGGCGGATTGCGGCCCCCGACCGGGAACGTTGCAGTGGGTGACGAGGCCAGCAGCCTGCGTGAGGTGACCGAGTCCGCGCGCGGCGGTTTCTGCCAGGCCATGGACGACGACTTCAATACAAGCGCGGCTCTGTCCCACCTGTTCGAACTGGTCAGGGCAATCAATTCGGCCCGCGCGGCAGGTATTTCTGGCCCGTTTTTTCAGGCTGCACAGGATACACTGCGTGAGCTGGCGGGCGTCCTGGGCCTCTCACTGACTGAGCCGGGCGGCCCCGAGGGCGACGTGCTGGCGGCCAAGCCTTTCATCGACCTGCTCGTTTCTGTGCGAACGGCCATGCGAGAGCAAAAGCAGTGGGCCATGGCGGACATGGTACGCGAAGGATTGGCAGCCCACTCGGTACAGTTGGAGGATACACCGAACGGAACGACCTGGCGCATCGAGGACGCCAGGTGAGTGAACTGCTCGTTGGTCGGCACGCTGTCCTGGAGTCTTTGCGTGCGCGACGTAGGCACTACTACCGGCTGTGGTTGGAAGGTGACGGCCGGACCGCCCCCAAGGGAAGCCTCGCCGAGATCGTACAGTTGGCCCATAAGATCAGCCTCCCTACGCGGCATATAGAGGGAGGTATCTTTGACCGCATTCGACGCGCCCAGCTGAATCCACAGGGCGTTGCCCTTGAAACAGGCCCCTTTCCCTACGCAGAACTGGATGACATACTCTTTCTGGCCAACCGGAAGTCGGAACCGCTGCTTCTCGTATTGGACCACTTGGAGGATCCGCGCAACCTTGGCACACTGTTTCGCAGCGGCGAAGCGTTCGGTGTCGACGGCGTCATTCTGCCGGAGCGAAGGGCGGCGGGAATTACACCGGCGGTCAGCAATGCCTCCTCCGGGGCGGTCGAACACATTCCCGTTGCCCTGGTCGGCAACGTCAACAGAACAATCGATCGACTCAAAAAGTCGAATATCTGGACAGTCGGGTTGGACCTGGGTCCCGATGCCATCCCACTCTCGGACGCAGACTTGAGCGGGCCGCTGGCCGTGGTCGTCGGCAATGAGGGCAAGGGGCTCAGCCGGCTGGCTCGAGAGAAGTGCGACTTCTGCGTTACGATTCCGATGGCAGGCTCTGTGGACAGCTTGAACGCGGCGATCGCGGGAAGCATCGTCCTCTTTCAGGCATTTCAGGCGCGTTCACAGGAGGAAACTGCCGCTTAGACGTAGGCTGGTTCCGGTCACTTTGGCGGGCATGCCACTTCGCAGGCGGCGAGCCATCGGGCCCCTTTTCATCGCAGACCAGATAGTGCCTTGCGTTATGTTCAGCTGCGAAGCCACTCTTTCGGACGCCGTCCCGGCATCTCTTCTTCACTGCGAGGCCAGCCCACCGTCTCCTCGATCTTCCGCGCTAGACAGAAGTCCAGTTTCGTCAGCCCCCCGGCCTCATTTGTGGTAAGGTAGACTTCTACCGAGCGATAGTTGAGTAACAGCCTGGGATGGTGGTAGGCGGCCTCTGACAGGAAGCCGATTGTGCTGGCCGTTAACAGCGTTACGCGCCAGTTAGCCGTTTCGAAGCGCCGGTACAACTGCTCCTCGCGGGTCTCCCATTCTGGAAGGTACTTTTCCAGCAACAGGCGAATCTCCTCCTTGCTGAGCTTGTCGTCCACTGGTTCCCCCTTCAACTTTCGCTCTGCTTCGATCCATTCCTGCCCCATAGTGACTTGCTGAAGTTCGACAACTTGCGGTATCAACTCTCTTCTCTGCTGACCACTTCGTGAAATCTGTTTCAAGCGGATTCCAAATGCGGCAAATGGCGCCTGCATGTTATATAATAGCGGCTGGATCAAATGACATTCCAATTCACAGTTGCGGCAGTTTCGCTTCAGCTCTTGATGGAGACAGTGAATGGTACGTCGTAAGTCTTTCTTTCTTGCATTCGTCAGCTTTCTTCTTGCACTGGTCGTAGTCAGCGCTTGCGCGCCTAACCCGCGCCTGCAGTTGATCTCGCCCAACATGGTTGTCCTCGCGGAAGGCGAAGCCTTTGTGCCGCCCACGCCGACGCCGAGGCCCCGTATCGCTGGTCTCAGCGATGAGGAGATTCTGGCAGGGCTGCCGGATGCCGTGGTTTCGCTGATTCCGGGCGATGCTGAACGAGGATTGGACCTGACCGTACCCCATAACTGCATCGGCTGTCATGTAACGGACAACAGCTTGGTTGATGTAGCGCCGACCTGGTTGGAAATTGCCGATACCGCTGTCGGGCGTGCGGAGCAGTTGAGACTGGCAGGGCCGGCCCTCTATCTCTACACGAGCATCATCAACCCCAACGACTACATTGTCAACGAATATACTTCGGACGTGATGCCTGAAACTTACGCCGAAGACCTTAGCGAGCAGGACCTGGCGGATCTGTTGACCTACCTGCTTTCGCTCCGTGCTGAGTAATCGCAAACAGGCCGAATACTTAACGGGCTCCGGCAGTTGGGCCGGCCGTCACTCTGGAACAGACTAACAAGGGAACCAGGGTCGGGTCGACGCGGCGAAACTGTCTTGATCGCAAATATACGGAGCCGGGCTACTTTGAGAGTCCGGCTCCTTTCGCGTCACTCCCTGTCAAACGAGGGTATCTGCCCTGCCCGGCGAGAGGAGGAGTGCGCGCAGGGCCCGGATGTCGCCAGGCGTCGTGCGGCAACAACCGCCGACCAGACTGGCGCCGGCTGCTCTCCAGGATTCAGCCAATTCAGTCGGATGCTCCCGCCCGCGGCCGGCAGTCCATGAATGGGAGTCGCTGTCCCACAGCTCTCCGCTGTTGGGATAGCAGACCAGAGGCTTCTCGGTTTTCTCACGGGCCTTTTGCAGCAGCGGTTCTGCATAGCAGGGCGCGGTGCAGTTCAGACCGACGGCGACCACAGTCGGGCAGCTGTTGGCCAGGTCGGCGCACGAGCCGAAATCCTCTCCGCTGCACACTTCTTCCTCGTTGCGGCAACTGAAGCTCAGCCAGGCCGGCCTGTCCCTGTACTCGTCCAGCAGCTCGGCCAGGACCTCGCCCTCCTGGAAGCAGGGGATAGTCTCGCAGGCGAGAAGGTCCGGTTCGGCAGCAAGCAGCGTTTCCAATCGCGGGCGGTGCCAATCCTTAAGATCCCCGTTGGAGATTCCGTATTCGCCGCGATACTCAGAGCCGTCGGCCAGGTATGCGCCGAAGCTGCCAACCGATGCGGCGACCAGGGGACGCCTGCGGCCCACTCTTTCGGTGGAATCCTGCAGATCGTTCCAGAACTTGTCCCGCGCCTGCTGTGCGATGCGTACACTGCTTCGCAGCAGCTCTGCGCTCTCTCTTCGATTGAGTCCCCGTCGAGCAAATCCCTCGAAACTGGCCTGGTAACTCGCGCTGATAGCGACGTCCGCGCCTGCCAGGAAATAGTCAAGATGGAGCTGGCTGATCAGTCCAGGATCCTCGATGAGCAGCCGGGCTGACCACAGCCCATCGCGCAAATCGGCGCCCCTCCGCTCCAATTCGGTCGCCAGGGCGCCGTCTAGAATTACCACGCCCTGTTCTGCCAGAAACGGCTGCAGAGGGTCGTCCGCGGTCATGCAAGTATTGCCGCTGTGTAGCGGCCCTGTCGCATGATTTCGAGCTCGGGTCCGTCGCTGAGCTGCCCGGTGACGTCGAGCGTGGGAGTGCCGATCATGACGTCCAGGTGAAGTTCGGAACTGTTTACACCGGCTTCAAGAAGGGCCTCTTCTGAGAGCTCGGCGCCCCCTTCGAGCCCTATCGGGTAGGCTTTGCCAAAGGCGACGTGGCAAGCAGCGTTTTCATCGAACAGCGTATTGTAGTATGTCAGGCCGCTGCGGAAGATGGGCGAGGAAACGTCGACGAGGGCGACTTCGCCAAGATAGCGAGTGCCTTCGACGGCGAAGAACTGTTCGTACGTTTCCTGGTCATCGCCGGCCGAGAAATCGACCACCTGGCCGTCCTCGAAGCGAAAGGAGACCTCCTTCACTTCGCGGCGGAAGGGGAAGCTTGGGCGTGAGGTGCGCGTCCAGCCGTTGACGCGCAGGCGGTGCGGTGTGGTGAACAGCTCTTCGGTAGGAATGTTGGGGAGAAAAACGGGTGTCCCGGATCTCTCGTTCTTCTGTCCGGCCGTCACTTCCTCTTCGTCCTCGGCGCCCAGGCCGCTGGTCCCGCCGGCCCAGTGGGGCCGGTCGGTCAGGCCAATGGTCAGGTCGGTTGAGGGTTTGCCGTCGGGGCCCGGCGCCGGGTCGTAGAAATGGAGGGCGCGTACCTGCCTGGATTGAATCGTGTCGCGGGCCTTTGCCAGATTCGCGAGATGAATCTGCCAGGCCTCGAGCGGGTCATCAGCGTCCAGGCGGATTATGCGGCGGATCTCGTCCCAGAAGCGTTCCAGGGCCTCGTCTGCACAAAGGTCGGGAAACACCTTTTGCGCCCATGCGGGCGTTGGCAAGGCGGCCACGTTCCACTGCTGCTTCATCTCCATCATTGAGGACCGCCAGGCCATCGTCGCACGGTACTCCGCGGTCTGTAGGATGCGCAGCTTATTGGAGTCGAGTTGAGCGGGCAGCCCGGGGTCTTCTTCACCGACCAGGCTGATGGCGGCCCACTTTTCATCCTTTCGTTCACCGGCGATTGCTCCGACGTAGGCGGGAAGATGCTCCAGTTGTTCCTCTGAGCACTTGCGGGCGCGAATGCTCTGCAGGCGCATGTCGATATATTCAATGGCGACGTACTGCGCCCCGGCATCGTATGCGGCGGAGGCCAATGCCAGGGCGAAATCTCTATGAACGGGCTCCGTGCGGATGTCGAGCGACTGCCCCGGCTGAAGATTGACTCCTAGCCGGACCAGGAGATTGGCATACTGTTTGATGTCCCTTTCCGAATACGTCATGTAAGGCCTCGGTCCTGTGTACTGTGTGAAATGGAAAGTTGCAACGCAATGTCGGGCTAAAAACTTGACAATCCAGGGACGCCTATCTACAATGTGGTCTGCTGACGGCCCACTAGCTCAACTGGCAGAGCAGCGGACTCTTAATCCGCGGGTTCGGGGTTCGAATCCCTGGTGGGTCATTCCAAAGCGGGCGGACCCGAATAGGTCGCCTGCTTTTTTGTTTGAAATGACCTGAAGATTCCGAACAAAAAAGACTTGCGAACTCCTGACCCGTATACGGATCAGAAACCCGCTGCACTGAAGAACTGTGGCAGCGGGTTTCAAATTGCATCTGTTTGGAAAACCGGGAACTGAGTCGCGACAAGGGGTCGCGGGGCGGTCAGATCGACGACTTGGTAGCGCCGTTACCTTGTTTCCCGGTAAACGACGTGCTTTCGCAGGACAGGATCGTATTTCTTCAGTTCCAGCCTCTTGTCGTTGTTTCGGCGGTTCTTCGATGTCAGGTAGAGATGATGGCTCTCTGTGCTGCGCATCTTCACGAGCTGACGTGGTCCCTTCTTGGCCATTTTCGCCTCCGATTCACTTCCTGAGAGCGAGGTCTGCCTCAACCATTCGGTCAAGGCGGATCGAACTCCTCATTTTCCAGCCCAAATCGCCGCCTATTTGGAGACAGTTCGGGAAGGAGATGGAAAGGCGCGCCAGGTTGACCTCTCACGCCCTCTGTGATCTCTGCAGGAGATTATAGATGCTCTGGGCACTGTTGGCAAATCTTCACCTCCTGTCGATGCCTTCAACTTGGAACTGCTTGAGAGAATCCTCGATGGTGCGCGCGTTGACCCGTCGGCGCTTTGCGCTACAATGGAAGGCGTTCTGAAATGCCTGCAGCATCTGCCGGTGCAATCTGAACCGGCAAGGAATCGAGTAGTGCAGGTAAGCCTGTTTATCGACATGGAATTGAGATAGAGGAGTTACGATGACTGTACCGGTGCGCGTCGCCCTTATGGGACTGGGGCAGCGGGGACTGCAACATCTGAAGTCACTCTGGGCTCTCCAAGAGGAGGGCGTGGTTCAGATTACTGTTCTAGCTGACGCATTCGCCGCGAATCTGGATCCAGGCAAGATTCGCAACTATGTAGACGGCTTTCGGCCCGAAGGCATACTGTACACAACCAGTTTTGATGAGCTTCTCGGCCGTGAACAGGATGCTCTCTACGTCTGCATCCCCCCGAATGTCCACTCCGGAGAGGTCGTCCGGGCGGCCCAGGCCGGGCTGCATCTCTTTGTCGAGAAGCCGATGAGCCTCTATCTGGATGAGGCGCTGGAAATGGAGGCGGCGATAGCGGAGGCCGGAGTCTTCTGCACTGCCGGCTTTCAACAGCGCTTTGACGGTCGCCACGAAGCTGTCCGCAGCCATCTGCGCGAGGGCAGGCGGCCGCTGATGGCCTGCTACACCTATCACGGGGCCCTGGAAGGGCACAATGTCAAGCATCACCGGACCGAGTTGCAGGGGGGGCCGGGTAACCGGGTCTGGACGGCAAACCGCGCCTGGAGCGGAATGACCGTGGTCGAAGGCGGAATCCATCTGCTCGATCTTTGGCGCTACTGGCTCGGCGACGTCGAGTGGGTGCAGGCCCATTACCAGCACCGCACTGAAGATGACATATACGACGAGGCCGACAATCCCTACACCTACAGCGCTCTCTTTGGCTTTGCCGGCGGGTCGATAGGGACGATGACGCTATCGCGGCTGCGGAAGGTTTTCGCAGACCACATGGACCACCAGGTGCTGTGGACTGAGGGGCGGGCGGAGATCTTCTGGGAGGGAGTTATCGCCTACGAGTATCGAGGCGCCTACCCTCCGGCGCAGCCGCCGCCTGAGGATGCCGTCGCGAAACCGCTCTTCGAAGGGCGGGGCGGCGACGATACGTTTGCCATCAGTCGGGTCTTCGTGCAGGCGATCGCAGAGGGCCGCCCGGAGTTGATCCGCTCTCCCTTCGGCGATGCCATGAACAGCCTGGCTGCGGTTATCGGCGCGAACGTATCGGATGAATTGGGCGGCGAGAGAGTAGACGTTGACCGGTTGTTGAACGATGACAGTTTCGCCGCATTCAGGCAAAAGTCGTAGTAGTCCACAGAGAGGAATGACATCGATGAACTTTCTTATCTACCCCCCCCTTACCCCCGATGAACTTGAGCAGGTGCAGGCGGTCTCTCCGGACCTGGAGATCGTCAACGCGCTGACCGAGGAGGATGCGCTTGCCGCCATTCCCCAGGCCGTCGGCATGTACGGTGACCTCACGCCGCGACTGCTGGAGCGGGCCGAAAGCCTGCTCTGGCTGCAGACGCCCATCGCTGGGCTGGAGCACTACATGTTCCCGGAGCTAGCGGAAAGCGACGTCGTGGTCAGCAACATGGCGAAGATCTACAGTGACATGATCGCCGACCATGCCTTCTGTTTCATTCTGATGTTCGCCCGAGGCATACATCTCTACATGCGCCGCCAGATCAGGGGCGAATGGCGAAAGGGGACGCCTGTCCGTCACTTGGGAGATTGCACCCTGGGCGTGATCGGTCTGGGGGGCATCGGTTCAGAGCTGGCCCGGCGAGGCAAAGCCCACGATATGCGGGTGATCGCGGTAGATGCACGGCCGGACGCGGCGCCGGGCAAGGCCTTGGACCTGGATGCGCTATGGCCGCAGGAGCGGCTGCACGATCTGATGGCAGAAGCCGACTTCGCTGTCAGCTGCGTGCCGCAGACGCCGGAGACGGTCGGACTGATCGGCGCCGCAGAAATCGGACGCATGAAACCGTCGGCCTATCTGATCAACATCAGCCGCGGTGTCGTGGTAAAGCTGGACGCCCTTGTTGCCGCGCTGGAGTCAGGCGGAATCGCGGGCGCAGCGCTGGATGTCTACGAGACCGAGCCGCTGCCGGCGGAGCATCCCCTGTGGAAAATGGAGAACGTCATCCTCACCCCGCATGTCGCTGCCGACAATCCCCACGTCCCTCAGCGCCGCATCGACACGCTGCGCGACAACCTGCGCCGCTATCTGGCCGGAGATCCGCCCCTTAACATCGTGGACAAGCGGCGGCTCTTCTAGGCCTGGTTCCCCGGTTTTTAGTTTTGGCTGAAGTGGGCCGAACCGCTGAGTCAGATGCCGAGATATGCTTCGGCTACCTGTGGGTCGGCCAGGAGGTCCCGTGCCGCGCCGCTCAGAACAATGTTTCCTGTTTCGAGGACGTAGCCGCGGTTGGCAACCTGCAGTGCCGCCTGGGCATTCTGTTCCACGAGCAGGATGGTCGTACCCTGGGCGTTGATCTCGCGGATAATCTGGAAGATCTGCTGCACGAGGATTGGGGCCAGTCCCATCGAGGGCTCGTCGAGGAGCAGGATGCGGGGACTGCTCATGAGGGCGCGTCCAATGGCCAGCATCTGCTGTTCACCGCCGGAGAGTGTACCGCCCGGCTGACTGAGTCGTTCCTGGAGGCGGGGAAACAGTTCGAGCACGCGTTCGAGATCGCTCCTTACGCCATCGTGGTCGGTCCGCGCGAAAGCGCCCATCGCGAGGTTTTCCCGAACCGAGAGGCGAGCGAAGATTTTCCGCCCTTCCGGTGACTGGGACACCCCCAGCCTGGCGACTTCGTGGGCGGGCAGCCGGTCCAAACGTATGTCATGGTCGCTGCCATGGTCGCCGCTGGCCGAAAGGTTGTGCCCATTGCGATCGCTGTCCTGAAGGTAAATCGCCCCGCCGCGGGCAGAAAGTACGCCGCTGATCGTATTGAGCGTTGTCGTTTTCCCCGCCCCGTTCGAGCCGATCAGCGTAACGATTTCGC
The DNA here is from genome assembly GCA_965208965.1 of Caldilineaceae bacterium. Classification (GTDB taxonomy): domain Bacteria; phylum Chloroflexota; class Anaerolineae; order Caldilineales; family Caldilineaceae; genus Bin5. The sequence continues at coordinate 4,042,742 of OZ242384.1, read as the reverse complement.
CTTCATTCACGGTCAGAGATATACCTTTCAGGGCGTGAATGTGGCCGTAGTACGTGTGGACCGATTCCAGAATCAGCATGGTCTATTGGATGGCGTTCCCGGCTGCCTCCTCCACAGCGACCTCCGGGCCCAGGTAGGCCTCTATCACCCTCGCGTTTGCGCGCACCTCCTCTGGCGTGCCTTCGGCGATCTTCTCTCCATAATCCAGAACAGCCACGCTTTCTGAAATGCTCATCACGACCTTCATGTCGTGTTCGATCAGGAAGACTGTAACTCCCTTCTCGTCGCGCAGCCTGTGTACGAGATCCATCATGCGGTCGGTCTCGCTCGGATTCATGCCCGCGGCCGGCTCGTCGAGGAGAAGCAGAAGTGGCCGGCTTCCGAGGGCGCGGGCGACCTCAAGCAGCCTCTGGTCCCCGTACGGCAGATTGGTGGAGACGACCTCTTCGCGCCCGCTCAGGCCGACAAAATTCAGCAGCTCACGCCCGAACTCCCGCGCGGCCCGTTCCTCCGCTTGCTGGCGGGACGTCCGCAGGACGGCGCTCCAGTGGGAAGCCTGTAGCCGCAAATGCTGGCCGACGAGGACGTTTTCGAGAGCGGTCATTCTGCCAAAGAGGCGGATGTTCTGATAGGTACGAGCGACGCCGCGGTCTGTGATTTCATCGGGACGCAGGCCGATAAGTGAACTTCCATTGAACAGTATCTCGCCCACTTCAGGCCGGTGCAGTCCGGTGAGGCAGTTGAAGAGAGTCGTCTTGCCGGCGCCGTTGGGGCCGATCAGCGAGGTGATCGAACGCTCGGCGATCTCCAGATCGACGTTGTCGACGGCGGTCAGGCCCCCAAAGACCTTGGTAACGTGCTGAATGCTGAGCAGGGCCGTCACTGGTCTTCCTCTTTTCCACCGTCACCGTCTGCAAATGCCTCCCCAGTCTCCTGATCGCTGTCCGTGCCCGGTTCTTCGGGATCTGCCAGCTGTATGCGCCGCCGGGCGGAGGGCAGGATCCCGTCGGGGCGCACAATCATCATGACGACCAGAAGGGCCGCGAAGGTGACGATTCGGTACTCGTCAACGCCCCGCAGAACCTCCGGCAACCCTTTGAGCGCCAGAGCTCCCAATACGATGCCGGCGGGGCTGCCGATTCCGCCGACAATGATGAGCGCCAGAGCGTCAATAGAAACGAAGAGCGAAAAATTCTCCGGGAAGATATTGATCTGCCTTGCCGCGTAGAGCTGGCCTGCCATGCCGGCAAAGGTAGCCCCGATCGCGAAGGCAAGCAGTTTGGTGCGCACGAGATGGACACCCGTGGCCTCGGCCACGTCTTCGTCCTCTTGCATGGCAAACCAGGCGCGTCCTAGCCGGGAATCGTTCAGCCGATTGGCTATGAAGGCGACCAGGGCTGAACTGACCAGGGCCAACAGGAAGATCCAGCCTTGCGAGCTGAGTAGACCGAAAGTGACGTCAACAGGAGTCAGGCCAAATAGCGCCGGCTGGGAAATCTCGAGGATGCCGCGGGGCCCGTTGGTCAGATCGCCCAGATTCAGCATGAAGAGACGGATGATTTCGCCGAATCCGAGCGTTACAATTGCCAGATAGTCGCCCCGCAATCGCAGGACAGGGATGCCCAACAGGATGCCTCCCACCGCGGCTGTCAACATGGCAACCGGCAGCGCCATCCAATAGCCGAGCAGAGGACTCTCGGGAGAGATGCCCAGCAGAATGAGCAGGCCGCTGATGTAGGGCGAGGAAAAGGGAGCGGAGAGAAAGGCGTAGGTGTACGCGCCGATGGCAAAGAATGCTACGTAGCCAAGGTCCAGCAGCCCTGCGTAGCCGACCACAATGTTCAGCCCAAGGCCCATCATGACGAATATGAAGACCAGGCCCATAACGGAGTTCTGAAACTGATCGAGGATGAAGGGCATCGTGACTACGCCGAGGCCGAGCAGAACGGCCACCACCAGCTTTTCCCGCCCCGGTCGGCACAGGCGCAATGCAAAGAGCCCGCTGCCGGTTGCGATCAAGGTGAGAAGCAGTCTGACGGTCCCCTCATTCGTGCCGAAAGCCGTTACACCTGGGAGTCCAAGCCACGCAATGTAAACCAGCAGGACAAAGGGGAGCGCGATCCCGGCGAAACGCCCGCCGGACCTGATAGTAGGGCCGGAAAAATGCGCTGACAGGCGACCGGTCAGCGCGTTCTGTGCCATTTTGTTTCTTCCCGCGGCCGCCGCCAGGGCGGCAATAATGCCGGCGCCTGTAAACAACAGGACCTGAACGAGGAATCGAATGAAAGAGACGTCTGACTGGGCAATCTGTCCTGGGCTTACGCCTATCAAGGCGGCGACGTTGAGGGGAACAATCTTGTCGAGCACAGGTTGGATCGCAACGCCGTTGCCCATTGCAGTGGCAAATATGCCGCTCACTATGGCAACAAGCAGACCGGTTGTCAGACCGGACAACAAGCCCTTTAGGATAAGGGGTGTGCCCAGGCGGGTGGGCAGAAGCTCACGGACGCGGGACCCGTTTGCGCCCGCCTGCTGGCCAATCTCCCAGCCAGGTTTTCCCTCGTAGCTGTCCTGCCCCACTCCTGAAACCTGTCTGAACTGTCCTATCAGTTCACGGCGCAATGTCAGCCAAAAAAACAGTGCGGCAATAAGCGCCAGCACGGGCAGGGCCGGGCCGCCGATGCGTCCGGGAATACCTATGAGGATGAGGTAGCTCAAGAAGGCAAAAGCGATGAGCCCTGTCTTGACGGCTCTTGTCGCTGATTCGAGAGGCATCAGGCTCTCTTCTCACTCAGTACTTCACCGAACAGGCCGGTGGGACGGAAAATGAGGATGAGCACGAGTAATGTAAAGGCGATGACGTCCTTGTATTCCGTTGGAATGCCCAAGGCGCTGGGCCCGATCGCCTCGATCAGGCCGAGGATGAGTGCGCCGAACATCGCCCCGGGGATGTTGCCGATTCCACCGAGAACGGCGGCAGTGAAGGCCTTCAGTCCTGGAATGAAGCCGCTGTTGAACTTTACAACGGTGTTGTGAAAGCCCAGCATGACCCCCGCAGCGCCGGCAAGCGCCGACCCCAGCATGAACGTCACGACGATGACGGCGTTGACGTCGACGCCCATCAGTGAGGCGGTGGAGCGGTCTTCAGCCACCGCGCGCATGGCGCGTCCCAACTTTGTTCGCTGAATGATGAAAAATAGCGCCAGCATCAGGAGAATGGAGGTGACAAAAATAATGGCCCCGGTGTAGGGAATGAATACGTCGCCCAGTCGCAGACCCCCTGAGATCAGAGCAGGTTTTCGATAGCTGTGAGGAGAGACGCCGAAGATCAGCAGGACCGAGTATTGCAGGAAGAGGGAGGCGCCGATCGCGCTGATTAAGGGGACCAGTCGCGGGGCCTGACGCAGGGGACGGTAGGCCAGGCGCTCCAGCGTGACACCGATCAGGACCGAGGCCGCCATGCCAATGAACATGATCAGGAGCAAGGCAACGACAACTACCGGCCACGGTCCTTCCATCCAGCCGTGCGCTTGTGCAAATTGGAGGGCGAAAAAGCCGGTGATGCCGCCAATCATCATGACTTCGCCGTGGGCGAAGTTGATCATGAAGAGGATGCCGTATACGAGCGTATAGCCCAATGCCACCAGGGCGTAGACGCCGCCCAGGACCAGGCCGTTAAGAGCCTGCGAGATCCAGAAGGAGGCCGGGTAGCCCTCCGCCAGCCCGACTGTTGTCACCCTCCAGACCACGAGGATAACGATGGCAGCGCCAAGAGCCCGGGTAAACTGTTTCATGGCGGCCCGGCCGTCCGTACCTGCCGCCTGTGCCTTTGCCGGGCTGGTAGTCATTGTCGTTTTCGAGAAGTTGGTGGGGAGTCAAGCGGAGAGGGAACGTCAGAGTCCCCTCTCCTCTGGGTATGGAGAACTACTCCATGCCGAATCCCGATATCTGGCTGAAATCGCCGTCCATGACCTGGTAGATCTGGACGCCGCCAGCGCCGCATTCACCCATGCTGTCGCACTTGATCGTGCCGGTCAAGCCTTCGAAGGCATCGACGGAGCGGATGGCCGAGATCAGCTCTTCTCTGTCAATTACCAGGTTACCGTTGTCGTCGACCGAGGCAACCGCCGCAATGGCGGCCGCGATCAGCTTCACGGAGTCGTAGCTCTGGCTGTGGAAGGGACCGAGATCGTCGGGGCTGACACCGTACTTCTCCATGTACTTCGCGTCGAAATCCTCGTTCATCTCTTCGGAATCTGCGCCGGCTACGAATGATACGTACGTGCCTTCGGCTGCGCCGCCCGCTGCTTCGAGGTACTGCTGCGTGTACGCGCCGTCAACGCTCATGAACGCCGTGTCCTCGAGGCCGGGTGTTTCCGTCATCTGCTGGGCGATGAGCCCTGCTTCTGTGGAATACCCGCCGAAAAAGATGAACTGCGGCCCGTCCGCGCCGAGTTTGGCCAGCATGGCGCGAAAATCGGTATCGCCCACCTGGACGCCTTCGAAGCTGGTTACTTCGCCGCCCATTTCCATGACGTTGCTCTGGAAGATTTCGGCCAGGCCCTTGCCATAGTCCGAATTGTCGTGGACGACGGCGACTGAGGAGATGCCGAGGTCGCTGACGACAAAGGCGGCGTCGGTGGCGCCTTGCAGTGCGTCGCTCAAGGCAACGCGGTTACAGACGTCGCAGTCCGCCGAGGTAACGTCCGGATTGGTGGCGCTGGGGCTGACGAAGGGAATCCGCGCCTCCTGCAGGATCGGCATGAGGCCGAACGTCTCGCCGGAGCACGTGCCGCCGGTGACGGCGACGATGGTCTCGTCGGCGGCGAACTTGTTGCCCACGTTGGTACCCTGTGTACCGTCGCAGGCGCCGTCTTCAGCGACCAGCTCGAACATGAAGCCCTCGAGTCCTCCCATCGCATTCAGGTCGTCGACAGCGAGCTCGGCGCCATGGCGGATATTCAGGCCGGGGTCGGGAATCGGTCCGGTCAGCGCAAAGGACCCCCCGATTCGGATCATGCCGCCTGAGGCAATCACCACCTTTCCGCTCATGTCGGCGGAGGCCTCTTCCATGGGCGCGTCTTCCGCCGGGGCTTCCGCAGCCGATGGTGCAGCCACACATGCGGCCAGCATCAATGCGGCAACCAGAAACAGACTGAGAAATGTGAGATTCTTAGGCATTTGGACCTCCTTGGTCAAATTGCACTCTAAGTGAATTGATTCTTTTGTCCCTGCTTCCGAAAAAAAATGTAGAATTGTGTTTGGAATGTTCCAAAAACGGAACTCCCGCGCAAACAATTATAGAATAGTCGAATGAAATCGGGCAAAGCCCAGATTCCAGGGGCAATTGCATCTTACCTCGGATAATTCTCGAGAAGCTGCCCGAAGCGCATGGCCAGGCCTGGCCATGCCCACGCCCACGCTCGCCCCGCCAAAGCACCTCCAAACTCTTGCCAATCTCTCGCCATCTCTCGTGCAAGCCCTCAACACGCCCATTCCGCCCCTCGGATGCTCCCCCCTTCACCCGCCGCCTCACGCCGCTCACTCCTCTCCACTCACTCCTCGCCTCTGCGGACCCTCTGGCCATCCTCGGAAATATAGGCATTCCAGACCATCTGCGTATGCCCTGGGGCCTCCTGAAAACCTGCCGTTACCTGACAAAAGTCTTCAGAACATTCACTACCGAACGGTTGCACGGAACGGGGGGCCCCTAAAAGCATGCCAAATTGTGCCAAAACACCTGTGGGAAGGCTTTCGATCAGCTGCAGTCCGTAGGCGGCGAAACTGAGACTGCCCTTACAGCGGCGGGAATCGTCGATTTGTCTAGTATGTGATACAATCCGCCTAAGTAGCCAGACTGTTACCCTTTCCCTTGGACTGAGGAACACCATCCTGGGATGAGGAAGCGGTTTGGCGTTTCTGTGTGTTTCTACAACTTTGCCTTACCCTTCGCATGAGTCTCCTGGTTGCCAACGAAATCAACAAGAACTACGGCGATCTCGACGTGCTCGAAGATGTGAGTGTCCGCATCGAGTACGGGGACAGGATTGGCCTGTTTGGACACAACGGCGCCGGCAAAACAAGCCTGCTCAGGGCGCTGGGTCGGTTTGACACCACTGTCGGCGGCGAGCTCTTCATCGCGCATGGGACGCGGATTGGCTACCTTTCGCAAGACCCGCCGCCGGCCGGAAATCGCACCCTTTTCGAGGACCTGAAATCCGTTTTCGCCGACCTGCTGGCCGAAGGGGAGCAACTTCGCCGCCTGGAAGCAAAAATGACGGACCTGGCGCACAACGATCAGGAGCTGGCGGGGCTGATTTCGCGTTACGGCCTGCAACAGGAGGCGTTTGAACGGGCCGGCGGCTACGCCATTGACCAGCGGATTCGCTTCGTCCTTGGCGGTCTAGGCCTGCACGAGTCCCTTTGGCAGGCGCCGTTGTCCCATCTCAGCGGGGGCCAGCGAACGCGAGCTTGTCTGGGCCGTCTGCTCCTCGAAGAGCCGGACCTGCTGCTGCTGGACGAGCCTACTAATCACCTGGACGTGCGGTCTATGGCCTGGCTGGAAGGTGTCCTGACCGGGTGGAAAGGTGCCCTGATCGTCGTTTCCCACGACAGGTACTTTCTCGATACGGTTGCAACCAGGATATGGGACCTTGCGCACCGCCGCGTGGAAGCCTACCGCGGCAACTACAGCCACTACCGTTTGCAGCGTGAGGAGCGGCGTGCCCGCTGGCGAAAAGAATATGAACGCCAGCAGGAGTTCGTTCGCGAGACACAGGCCTTTGTGCGGCGCTACAAGGCGGGCCAGCGGACCAAAGAAGCCCAGGGAAGAGAGACGAGGCTGAAGAGGTTCCTCAAAGAAGAAGCCCTGCCGCCGCCTCCGACGGACCAGTTCATCCGGCTTCCTCTGCGCGCGGCCTCCCGCGGCGGGGACCTTGTTTTGCGTACGCGCAAGTTGATTGCCGGGTATATGAATGGCTCCAACGAAACAGGTGCCGGTTCTGACAGTTCACCGCAGCAGGCGCCTGGTTGGACAGGAGCCGGAGAAGTCCAGCCGTCGTCAGATGAGCCGGAAGCGACACTTTTCCAGTCAAATGACCTCGGGTCCGGGCGACAGGTTCGTCAGGGACGCTTGCGTCCCATGCGCAGCCTCTCCCCGACCGATACGCCGATTCTGGATGTACCCGACCTCGACCTCTATCGAGGACAGGTCGCAGCTCTTATCGGCCCTAACGGCGCGGGCAAGACGACCTTCGTGCGCACTGTCCTGGAGGAGCTGGAACCTCTCGGCGGCCGGGTGGAGTTGGGCGCTTCGGTTGATCTGGGCTATCTTGCCCAACGGCACATCGGCAGCGGCTACGGCTTGATGAAAGGCGGCCAGACCGTCCTCGACGCCTTGCTTGAAATCAAGCGGCTTCCCACTGAGAGGGCGCGGACTTTCCTGGGCCAGTTTCTCTTCAAGGGGGATGAAGTCTACCAGAGCATTGAGAGCCTCTCAGGAGGACAGCGCAGCCGCATCGCGCTGGCGCGGCTCACACTTCAGGGCGCCAACTTCCTGCTTCTGGACGAACCGACTAACCATCTGGACCTCGACAGCCAGGAGATACTTCAGGACGCTCTGCGTCAATTCGACGGGACCATTCTGCTCGTCACACATGACCGTGCCCTCATTGACGCTTTGGCCACGCAGATTTGGCAGGCGACACCTGGAACAAAGGGCAAGGCCGGCAAGCTGGATGTGTTCAAAGGCACCTGGAGGCAGTGGCAGGCGGAAAGGCTTAACGTTGAAAGAGAGAACACTCATGACCCGGCAGAGGTCGTGCCGACCGCTGCCGAGGAGGAGTGGGACCGGCAAAGAGAGGTTCGACGGCGGCGGCGGCGTGCAGAACGTCATGAACAGGCTGTGGCAGAAACTGAGGAAAGGGTCGTGCGCATGGAGAGCAGGTTGAAAGAAATAGAGGAAAGCATGGCCCAGGCGAGCGCCACTCAGGATCTGAATGAGTTGCGGACGTTGCAGGACCGGCACAGGGCAGTCTCTCTCAGGCTGGAGGAACTCATGGAGGAATGGGCGGCCCTGGCAGCATGACAAGCTTGTCAGCGGTCCGGGTTTTCAGCTAAAATAGGGCTCAATCGGGACAACCATCTGTAAAGGGCTTAATCGGAAATGTCGCGAAGATCGCTGGTAATCGGGCTGACGGGAAATATCGCCACGGGCAAGAGCACCATTCTCAACTATCTAATGGAGAAATGTGCCTTTATCATTGACGCCGACAAACTCGGCCACCGCGTGATCGAGCCGGGCGGCCAGGCCTATGATGCGGTTGTACGCACTTTCGGCCGGGAGATTTTGGGGGAAGACGGAGCCATCGATCGCAAAAAGCTTGGCAAAATCGTCTTCTCTAATCCAATTGACCTGGGCAGGCTGGAAAAAATCGTCCACCCCAAGATCTTTGATCTGGGCAAGCAGGAAATCTACGAAAACGATTCACCTGTGATCGTCCTGGAAGCAATCAAGCTGCTTGAAGCCGGGTTGATGTCCACCCTTTGCGATGAAATCTGGGTGGTCACGTCAAGCCTGGCGACGCAGCTGCGGCGTCTTCTGGAGACCCGGCGCATGGAAGAGACGGAAGCTCGCCGCATGATCGATCTGCAACCCCCGCAGGCTGCCAAGGTGAACCAGGCCGATCGCGTCATCGAGAACGACGGCGATCTTGCGGAACTGCACGCCCAGCTCGACGCCATCTGGGAAGACCTGAAACGACGTTACCCGCGGCGCATGATGACACTTGCGCGTTAAAGGAGTCCTGGCAATCATGGACTTTTTGAAACGATTCTGGGCCGACCACACAGTCTTGTCCAACTGGGCCGTACTCGCAATCGGCTTTGTCGTGATACTGTTGTTCAGCGCGCGGGGCGTTGGTTTTGGCGGCGCGCAATGGGCAGCATTAATCGGAGTAACCGTTGGCCTGGCCGGACTGTGCGCCTGGATTATAAGTTGGGAATAGCTTCATGAGCGAAAAGCGCGACTATTACGAAGTGCTTGGCATCCAACGGGGCGCTGATGAACAGACGCTCAAACGGGCCTTCCGCAAACTGGCACAGCAGTATCACCCGGACGTCAATCCTGATGCCGATGCCGAGGCCAAGTTCAAGGAGATTAACGAAGCCTATCAGATCTTGAGCGACCCGCAGAAGAGGGCAGTCTATGACCGTTTTGGGCATTCCGGGCTGGGCGGATCGGGCGGCTTCAGCGACTTCAGCCAGGGATTCGGCGACCTGGGCAGCATTTTCGAAGAGGTCTTCGGATTTGGCGGCATGGGGCGCGGGAACCGGCGGGCCCCCCGCCGCGGGGCCGACCTGCGGGTAGATGTCAGTTTGAGCTTCGAAGACGCTGTCTTTGGCACGCAGAAAGAGATAGATGTGCCGCGCATGGAGGACTGCGAGTATTGTCAGGGCAGCGGCGCCGAGCCCGGCACTTCACCCGTTCGATGTGAGACCTGCGGCGGCAGCGGCGAAGTGCAGCGGCGTCAGCAAAGTCCTCTTTTTGGAACGATTGTGACGGCAACGACTTGCCCCGCCTGCAATGGCGAAGGCGAAGTCATTTCAACAGCCTGCAGCCGGTGCAACGGTCGCAAACGAGTTCAGGTAACCCGCAAAATCAAAGTCAATGTGCCTGCCGGTGTCGACAATGGAACGCGTATCCGCCTGGCAGGGGAGGGCGAGGCCGGCATGTTAGGAGGGCCGCGCGGGAACCTCTACGTTATGATCAACGTTGAGGACCATCCGGAGTTTCTGCGTGATGAGTTTGACATTCATCTGGAACTGCCCGTCAGCATTGCTCAGGCAACTCTCGGCGCAACGGTCGAAATCCCAACTCTGGGGGGCGGGACGGAGAGTTTCGTAATACCTGCCGGGACGCAGACAGGAAGGAGTTTTCGCAAAGCGGGCATGGGAATTGCCCGTCTGCAGCGCAGCGGGCGAGGAGACATGATCATCACGGTTAAGCTGGTCACGCCAACCGGCCTGACGGAAGAGCAGGAAGTGCTGATGCGTCAACTGGCTGACAGCCTAGGCGATGACGTGAATGCGCCGCGACGCGGCCTCCTGGACCGGATTCTGAGGCCGGAATAGGACGAGGCTTGTCTGCATGCAAGAGCTCTCCCTCGGCGAGGGCTTTCGTTTCAATCGTCGGGGGATCGGGATCGGATTGCCGCTGCCAGCTTGGGCCAGGACTGGAGTAGAATTCCGAATACTATCAATATCAACCCCGATACCGCCGACCACTCCACAGGTTCATTCAAGAACAACCTGACAAGCGGCAGGGAGAGTGCCGGCGTGAGATAGAGCAGATTGGACACGACAAACGTGTCCCCATGTTCCAGGGCTCTGAACCAGAACAAGTAGCTGACCCCGTTTACCAGCAGCCCGTTGTAAAGTATCCAGCCCCAGACGGAAAGAGAAGGCAGCGGCAGCTGCCCTGAAATGAAGATTGTCGCTCCCGCGCAGACAAGAGCGGTGCAGAAGTAGACAAATGCGGCAAGCGTCAGGTCGTAGGTTGCACGTCTGCCCAGTACTGAGAATAGGGCGAAAACGAGGGCCCCACACAGGGCCAGCAGGTTTCCAGCCAGATTCTCCATCTGAAACTCCAACATCCGCCCCCGGGTAACAACTGCTGCGACGCCACAGAAACTGATCGCGATCGCAGTCAGCCGTAGAGCCGAAAGCTTCTGGCCCAACAGCGTCACGGCCAGCAGGCTGACGAGGATGGGCCACGTGTAGGCCAGTACAAAACCTTCGGCGGCGGAGGTGCGCGCAAAGGCTCCGTAGAGAAGCACGTAGTAGAGAAACGCGCCCAAAAATCCCAGCCCGCCCATGTGAGCGTAGTCACGCAGAGAAAACCGGACCAGGCTGGCGGCCTTGCGTTGCCCCGCGACTAGCGCCCCTAGCGCAAGCGCCGAAAAAACCGTACTGTAGAAGAGCATCTGTATATTGTTCAACTCTGCCAATATCTTCTTCGAAGCTACCGGGATCGATGCCCAAAGCAGGATGCAGAGAGCGAGGTTAAAGTAGGAGTTGGCGCGCAAGCTCATGACTTCGGTTTGATGGTAGTTCAGGGCGCAAGTTGGGAGCGGAAGGGTAGTTGAGCTCCGAGTCCCGCTGAGTTGAGGAAGTATAGCGTATCTACGGTCGCGCCGGGAACTGCATGCGGTCTAAGGCAACTCCGAATGAATCCGGATGAACTGGTCGAGATTGCGATAGAGGTCGACGGCGAAGCGGCTGAAGCCGTCGTTGAACTGTTCAACCGCTGCAACGGCGGCGACTGGGTCGAGGACAGCGCCGCGGGCGAGGCTTCCGGCGGCGGCGCGGTTCTGGAGTCGACCGGATATGATGATCTCGGAAATCCAGTGGCGGCTCAGTACAAAACGGTAGTCAAGACTTACCTGAAGCCGGGCCCGCGTGGGAGAAGGATTCAGAGAGAGATTGAAGAGGGCCTTTGGCATCTGGGGCTACTCTATCCTATGCCGGAACCGGTTGTGCGGCCCGTAAGGGAGGAAGACTGGGCGCATGCCTGGAAGCGGCACTACAGGCCGATGCGCATTGGGCAGCGCGTGCTGCTTACACCTGCATGGGAGAAGCCGGAGCCGCTGCCCGGCGACCTCGTGGTGCGGCTTGAGCCGGGCATGGCGTTTGGCACTGGGCTGCACCCGACGACGCGGCTTTGCGTGGCCGCGCTTGAGGAGTGCGTGCAGCCAGGAGACTCGTTTCTGGATGTTGGAACGGGTAGTGGTGTTCTTTCCATTGTTGCGGTAAATCTGGGCGCGAGACCGGTTTGGGCGACAGACATCGACCCCCTGGCGGTCCGGGCTGCGAGGGAAAACGCCTTGAGAAACGGGATTGCTCTTTCACCGGAAGCCTTGAACATTGAGCAGGGGTCGATTCCGGCAGGGCAGCCAGGCCGCTTCCAGGTTATCGCCGCCAACATCCTTGCGGAGGTCCTGGTCGGTCTGTTCGACGGGACTTATGAGAACGTTTCTCTTGCCGAACCTCTCGCGCCGGGCGGCTTATTGATTCTCTCGGGCATCCTGGAGGAGAAGTCGGAGATGGTTTTGTCGGCTGCGGCCCGTCACAGTTTGCGGGAGGTGGGGCGCAGACAAAGGGCGGATTGGGTCGCCCTGGTGGTGCGAAAAGAAAATGCCGAGTGAAGAGTGCAGCGAATCCGGCGGCAGAAACCGTTTCTTCCTGGCGGGCGTGAATGCCGAGCCGGGCCGGCAAGTCGACCTGGCGCCAATTTCACACCAGCTGCGCAACGTCCTGCGCCTGGAGCCGGGCAGCGTGATCACGCTTCTCGACGGCAGCGGAGCGGCCTATCCTACTCGAATTGACTCCCTGGACGCCGCGAATGCGACGGGTCGCGTGCTGGCGAAGCAACTGGTGCGAAGTGAGCCCGGCGTTCAGTTGACCCTATATCAGTGCGTGCTGAAACGGGAGCGATTTGAGTGGGTCTTGCAAAAGGGAACGGAACTGGGCGTGAGCCGTTTTGTACCGGTGATCAGCAGTCGAACGGTGGTGCGTCCGGCAACGAGGCTGCAGTCAAAGTACGAACGCTGGCGCGCAATTGTTCGCGAGGCGGCCGAGCAGAGCCGCCGCGGCCAGCTTCCCGCCATCGAAGATCCACTGCCCTGGCGCCAAGCCATTGAGCACGGCGCAGGGCTCCGGCTGATGGCTTGGGAAGAGGCCCGTGCCGACGGCTCCGGCCTCCTTCCCGGAGCTGCCGATGCAAGGTCTCTTTCGCTCCTGGTAGGGCCGGAAGGCGGCATCAGCTGCGAAGAAGCTACCGTTGCAACTGAGCGAGGGTGGCTCCCGCTCTCTCTCGGACCGCGAGTCCTGCGCGCTGAGACTGCCGCCGTCGCTGCCGCCGCCATCGTCCTGCATATGGCCGGCGAGTTGGGTTGATTTTCTACTGCCCTCAGCTGCCCCAAAGTACAAAATGCTCGACCTGAGTTGAGTGCTTCCCAAAGAGGTAAAGAGTACTTGCAAACCAGTAGCGGCGACAAAACAACAATAAGCCCGCATACGACTATGAGGCTCCGGAAACGTCGCCTTCACCTTTCCTCTCAATTCCCGTAGGCTCATGACTTGCGCCTGCCCTCGCGCCCCCTACTGACCGCCCTCCCAATATGCCTGGCCCGGCGCCTGCCCTGCGACTCGCCACAATCCTTAAGACAGGTCTACCCACCGGTCGACGTCAACGCCCCGCCAGACCCTTCCCGCCCCGGATCTGGGATGCAACCCCCCTGAATCAGGTTCTTGACAGGCCCTTTGCTTTCATCGTACACTTGCCTCGTCCAAACAGATGGTCAACTAGGTCAGATTCCAGAAGCAGTCCGTCTCGAAAAGTAGAACTCCCTGATGTGAGAGACTGGGCGGGACAATCGCGCACAACCCGGGACTTCCTGCAAGCGCTAGCGACTTTGCCACTATAACCTTAGGCTTCCTGTCCGGAGGACTCCTGACTTCAGAGTACAACGGGCAGAAAGAGGACATTTGAGTTGCTTTTTTTCTCCATCAAACAGGACAAAGGAGAGGTACGATGAAGAGCAAGAGGTATCTTTGGGCGGCCCTGGTTTTGGCCCTTGCCGTAACTGTTATGACGGCATGCGAAACCCAGACCGTCGAAGTTGAGGTTACGCGAGTCGTGGACGTCACGGCGACGCCCAGAGCCGTCACTTTCCACGAAGCGTCGGCAATCGAGGAAATGACTGCCCCGCACCAGTGTAAACCCTTGGCAGCATTGCCCACGGAATTCTCCCAGCCCTGGCGACTGGGTTTCATCAATCCCAACCTGGCGCATCCTTTCTTCGGTGAGTGGTCGGGCGCGATGAAGACAGCTGCCGAATTCTACGGCGTAGAGTTCTTCGAGTCCGACGCGGCCGGCGACTACTCTACTGAGCCGGACCTGCTGGAAACGCTGCTGCTGAACGACCTGAGCATCGTAGGCGCCCACGGCCCCAACGTGTATGAAGGCCTTGCACTGCGCGCGCTCGACGAAGGCATACAGTTTATCGGAATCGACAACGGTCCCAGCGAATACACGCCTATCGTATACGGTATCCCTGACGGAATCGCCGGCATGAGAGGCGCGGAGCTGCTTGTCGAGGGCGTAAGGAAGCGCCAGCAGGAAGATTGGGCCGGCCGCGAGCTGTTCTTCATCGAGTTGACCCACGGCGGCATCCCTGCCTGCGTCACGCGCACGGGTTCGGCTGCATCCACCTTCAAGGAAGCGATGGAGCTGGATGACGACCACGTTCTGATGGCGGACCTGACAACGGGCCGTTCGGCTGAAGACATGGTGAACGATGCCATGACCGCCAATCCTGACGGCGTCTTCGCCATGATTCCCTGCTGGGACGGCCTCGGCATAGGCCCCTATAACGCCGTAGCTGAAGCCGGCAACGAGGCGGACGTCATGCTCGTTACGCTGGGTGGCGATGAACCCCCGGCCAAGTTCCTGAAGACACGGCCGATGGGCTACTACGGCTTCATCGAATTCCAGCCTTACTGTGAGGGTTGGGGCTGGGTCGAAGTCGCGCTTGCCACACTGGAAGGCCTGCCGTTCGAGACCTACCAGGTACGCAAGGCAATCACCCAGGAGACCGTCGACCAGCGCTACGCAGAGCTCTACGAGTCCGAGTAGGATCGACGCTTGCCTGACAGGATTTCGAGGGTGGGGCTGGTTCGGCCTCACCCTCTCTATGTCTGAACCCAACTCCTGATCTCGGCACAAGGGATAGCAACAGGGCATGGCTTCGGGAAGTCCGGTACAGCGGGCTGTTTCGCATATCGCAGGCGGCGACGGCAGGAGCCGCCGCAAACGGATCATCCAGTTTCTGCTGGACAATGGACTGTTCATTGCCTTCGTACTGGAGCTCATTCTGTTTGCCGTGGCGGCTCCCGATCTTTTCATCAGGTCGAGAACGCTGGAGGCGATCCTGCGGCTGAGCGGACCCGCGGGCATCGTGCTCGCTTCCTACACAATTACGCTGATCTCAGGTCAGATCGACCTGTCTACAGCGCAGGTCGGAGGCATGGCCTCCCTGATGTTTGCGGCCGTTTTCCAGCTTTTGGAGTGGCCGCTTGGCGTTGCGCTGGCCCTCACCGTCGTATTGACGATAGCAGTCGGTCTTCTTAGCAGCTACCTCATCAAGCAGGGCATCCCCTCATTTGTATCCACACTGGCTGTCGGGGTCGTCTCCGGGGGAATCGGTTTTCTCATCATTAACTTGACCAAGCAGCCGGGCATGATCCGGTTGGTTCGGCCGCCGCTGCGCGACATTGCCAATTTCGAAATCATTGGCGTCCCTTTTGTCATTCCGTTAATGTTTGTCGCCTACGCCATCGGGTGGGTCGTGTTGAACCAGACCCGGTTCGGCGCGCACATCTATGCCATGGGCGGGAATCCGGCGGCCGCGGCTCTCAACGGAATCAACGCCATCAGAATTGCGCGGATCGTGTTGGTTACAAATGCGGTCATCACCGGAATGGCGGGGATTCTCATTGCGGGCCGCCAGCTGGCCGCGCAACCAGGCGTTGAAGGACTGGGACAGTCGCTGACTGCCGCGCTGTTTGCGGGGGTGGCACTGTCCGGGGGCAGCGGCAAGATTGAGCGTACGCTGATCGGTCTGTTGTTCCTGTCTACATTGACGATAGGCTTGGGTATCCTCAACGTTGCGGCGCCGGTGCGGCAGTTGATATTCGGTTCTGCCTTTGTTTTCGCCATACTTCTGGACAGCATCCGCCAGCAACTGGCGACGCGTTAGGGGACGGTCACGTGTTAGGACGGCTCACCCAGGGCGAACTGAGGATAGCGGGAAGGAGGCGGGAGCAGCTCCTGTTCCTGATGGACAACGGCATTTACGTCGTAACGGTTCTTTTGTTCATCGTTTTCGTCTTTCTTGCACCATACTTTTTCACCCCCCGCAACCTCGTTAATATTCTGATCAGCGCCTCGCTGGCCGGCATTGTAACGGCAGGCTACACCGTGGCGATCCTCGCCGGGCAGATCGATACTTCCACTCAAGGTGTGTTGGCGGTTGCCACGGTAACGACGGCTCTCCTGTTCGAGGAATTGGGCTTTTCGCTCCCCATGACCGTGCTCTTCGCGCTCCTGGCCGGCATCGCCGCAGGCCTCTTCAACGGAGTAATCGTTGTCAATGGGAAGATCGTCGCCTTCGTGGCAACCTTGGCCACGCAAGGCGTGATGCTGGCGATCGCGCTGTTTCTCAGCGGGGGCCAGACAATTACTATCGCCCGCGAGGGACTTCAGGAAGCGGTCTTCATTCGCGTGTTCGGGATCCCATCCTCGGTCTGGATCATGTTTTTCTGCTATATTGTCGGCTATGTCCTGTTGAATCAGACTAAGTTGGGGGCACACATTTACGCCACCGGGGCGGACTACCGGGCCTCGCTCCTGAGCGGTGTACCGGTGGACAGAGTGATCCGAATCGCCCTTGTGATTTCGGCCCTGACCGCGGCGCTGACCGCTGTCCTGGTAACGGCTCGCGCGAAGCAGTCGGCCATGTTTGGGTTGGCCATTGCAGGCAGCGTGGATTTCGTAACCGCTCTCACGGCCGTGCTCCTGGGCGGCTTCAGCCTCTTTGGCGGTGTTGGACGCATTGAACGAAATCTTGTGGCCGTGCTGTTTCTGACGATTCTGGGCAACGGTCTGCAGCTGATGAACGTACCTACCGGGATCATTCTGATCGTCCGCGGTTTTGCGCTGGTCCTGGCCGTCATCCTCAGTGTGATGCGGGCGCGCATGACCTGAATCCTGGTTGCTCGCATCCACACGGAGTAGCGAATGGCAAGCGATGAAGTAATTCTGGAAACGATCGATCTGGACAAATCGTTCGGCGCCGTGCACGCAGTGCGTACGGTTAGCTGGAAGGTATACGCGGGGTGCGTAAACGCACTGGTCGGCGACAACGGCGCCGGCAAATCCACTCTGATCAAGCTGATAAGCGGAGCCCTGCAGCCGAACGGCGGGGGATTTCGCGTGCGCGGCCAGGAGACCCGCATCGGGGGTCCCGCCGGTGCCTTCGGACTTGGCATCGCCGCCGTCTACCAGGACCTGGCATTGGTCGAAAACCGGGACGTGGTGATGAACATGTTTCTGGGCAGTGAATTGACCCGCGGGCCCGGGCAGATTTTTCTCGACCACAAGGGTATGCTGCGGCAGGCGCATCAGGTGCTCGACGACATTCACGCCCGCATTCCTAACGTTCGTGAAATGGTACGGAACCTCTCGGGCGGCCAGCGCCAGGCGGTCGCCGTCGGTCGGGCCTTGATTCGCGGGGGCGAGATCATCATCATGGACGAGCCGACGGCTGCACTGGGGGTGGAGCAGACCCAGGAAGTCCTGCAGCTCATCGACACGTTGCGGGCCCAGGGTAAGACGATCATTCTCATCAGCCACAACATTCAACAGGTCTTCGAAATCGCCGATTTCATTTCAGTCATGTTTCACGGTGAGCTCCTGGGTACTCGTCCCAGGGATGAGGCGACTGAAGCCGAAGTCGTCGCCATGATAATGGGAAAACGCTCGCCATAGGGGGTCAGTGTCGAGGCGGCCATGTTGAGGCGATTGTGGGCACAGTTCTCCAGGCGAGTCGGCCCGGCGCTCAGTCCCGTTCTGCTGGCCGCCAGACGGCTGAAAGCCGAAGCCTGGCTGGCAGCGGCAATCTCGATAGGGCTCCTGGCCGCCGTCGCCTTTACCACCAGCATACCAACATACAGCAACGCCGTGTATGTGCGCCTGCTGCGGAAGGAGTTGCACGAAAAGACCAAAAACTACCCTCCCTTCGCATTCATGTTTCACTTTCTTGGCGCCAGACACGGATACGTCGAATGGGATGATGTTCGGTCGGTCGACAGTTTTCTGACCAGACAAGCGGCAGGCGATTTGGGGCTTCCCCGCACTCTCAGTGTCCGGTTTTTTCAGACGGTCTCCTTTTCCATCTTTCCCCAGGACTCAGTGTCCAGAGCGATTGCGCACACGCCCACTGCAGATCTGAGTTTCGCCTTTCAGAGTGACTTCGAACAGAAGATAACGGTGCTGGAGGGCCGCCTTCCTGCAGACGGGGGCCTGTTTTCGAGCCGTACCGACCCTGCTGAGGTCGTCATAAACATCAATCTGGCAGAAAAGATGGGCTGGCAAGTCGGCGAGACATTTGTCGCCCTTTCGAAAGAGGGCGCTGACTCGGAAGGTGCGCCAATCCAGATTCCCTTCCAAGTCGTGGGCGTCTGGCAGATGACTGACAGGCACGATGAGTACTGGTTCTACAACCCTTTTGCCCTCATCAGGAGTCAACTGCTTGTTTCGGAAGAGACTTTCTCCAGGCAGATAGGCTCCTACTTGAAGGGAGAGATTGCTGTCGGCGCCTGGTACATGGTCCTTGACGGGGAATCATTTGAAGTCAGGGAGGCCGGCGCATTTCTGGAGAGGCTGCGGAGAGTCGATCAGGGTGCGGCAGCACTGCTGACCGGTACATCTCTGCTGGTTGCGCCCAGCAGCTCCGGATTGCAGCGCTATCAGCGGGCTGCGCAAGCGATGACGCAATCGTTGTTTGTCATCGCGCTGCCGGTTTTCGGTTCCATCGCGGCCTATCTCTGGCTTGTGGCCGGAGTCTATGTGGAGAGGCGGCGAGCGGAGATTTCACTGCTGCGTAGCCGCGGCGCGTCGGCAGGTCAGATATCGGCTATGGTCGTGTTGGAAGCGCTGGCAATGGGCGGTGTCGCCTGGGTCGGCGGCGTACCGGTCGGCAGCCGGGTAGCCCAGGTAATCGACAGAACGCAAGGCTTTCTTGAATTCGGCGGAGCGTCGACGTCCCCCATGACGATCACCCCGTCGGTCGAGCGCATAGCCATAGTCACCGTTGGTCTGGCGCTGCTCTTAATCCTGGCGCCCACCATGGGGGCGACCCGCCACACTTTGGCTTCCTATCGGCGAGAGCGCGCCCGCGGCCGCTGGAAGTGGCGGCACGGACTGGGTCTCGACCTGCTGATTCTTGCGGCCGCCGGCTACGGCATGTACCGACTCCGCAGCGAGGGTGGTTTCGTATCCCTGGGGACGGACGACGCCGAGGCCGTTGGGCCTGTACTCGATCCTCTGCACTTCATCATTCCCGTTCTCTGGCTGCTTGGATTCGCGCTGCTGGGCGTGCGCTTCCTGACTCCCCTCATGTTGACGATTTCCTGGCTCTCCAGGAGGCTGGAGGGACTGGGGCTTCTGCTCGCAGTGCGCCGGCTGGCCCGTTCAACTGGCAGCTACCGGATTCCGCTGCTGCTTCTCATTCTGACGCTGAGCCTGACCGTGTTCACGGCTTCGCTGGCTCAGACGATGAGCAGGCAGATTGCCGCAGAAATCCGTTACCGTTTCGGGGCAGACATGCGTTTGACTGAAGTGGGAGAGACCATTGAGATCGATCCCCTTGGGCTCTCGTCCTCAGGCAGCGCCCAGGACTCAGGTTCAGATAGCGTCCAGCAGGAATCAACAACCGCGGCAGGCTACACTTCGTGGTCCTTTCTGCCGGTCGCTGGACACCGGGACGCGCCCGGCGTGCGTGCTGTCGCAAGAGTAGGAAGATACAAGGCGCTCGCTGAAGTGGGTCAATGGAGACAGGAAGGCCGCTTCATAGGGATTGACCGGACGGACTTTCCCGGCGTCGTCTTCTGGCGAACTGATTTTGCGCGTAGCAGCCTGGGCTCGCTGATGAACGCGCTGGCACTCACGCCAAACGGCGTGCTGGTCCCGAACAGCTTCTTGCGCCGCATGGTTCTTAAAGAGGGAGACGATCTTCGTGTCGTTGTGTCGATCCCCGAGCAAAGGAAGGAAATGACGTGGGTGGAGGCGCCGCTTGACTTTCGGATCGTCGGCAGCTTCGACAGGTTTCCTTCCTGGGAACCTGAACACGGGCCTGCTATTGTGGGCAATTTGGATTACGTTTTCGAGAGCGCGGGAGGACAGTTTCCGTTCGATGTCTGGCTGAGAACCGAACAAGACCCGGACTACTTGCTGATCGAACAGGAGCTGAAAGAGAAGGGGTTTCGTATTCTGGGTTGGGAAGCGCCTGGCCCCCGGGTCTTACAGGCGCTGCGACGGCCTGAATTTCAAGGTGTCGTTGGCCTCCTCTCGATCGGATTCATTGCCTGTACGATGTTGACCATTTTGGGCTTTGCCCTTTTCACTATGGCATCGTTCCGTGAGCGGGCCATCGAGACAGGAGTTTTGCGCGCTCTTGGGTTCACACCCCAAGAGGTCATTTCGTTCATGGGATGGGAGTTGGTCGTCCTGCTCCTGTTTGGTTTGACAGTAGGCACGGGGATCGGAATCTGGACCAGCGCCGCATTCATACCCCTTATGCAGAGCGGCATCGACCCCATGCCGATGCTGCTTCCTCTGACGCCTCAGATAGCCTGGCCCCGCGTTTACCAGGTCTACCTGATACTGGGGATACTCTACATCTGCTCCACGGCACTACTGACAGTCTCGCTGATGCGTTCACAAGTTACACAGGCCATTAAAATGGGTGAGACGATCTGACGGCTACTCTACACTTGAGCACCACCCAGTTCTGAGTATGAGCGAAAGAGGAACAGCACACTCCGCCTGGGATCAGTCGAGAACTCGAATAAACTGCACAACATGAAGAAACTGTACTATGCAAGAAATCGTAATTCAGACGCCTGCCCGCCTCCACTTCGGTCTTCTTGACCTGCACGGTGGTCTGGGCAGAATCGATGGCGGCATCGGTCTGGCTCTCGAACAACCCGAGACGGTCATTTCTGTCAAGCGAAGCCAGGATTTCGAAGTGTTCTGTCCGATGGAGCCAGGTTTCGAGGAACGCTTGCATGCAGCAGTTCAAGCCGTTTGCAAACACTATGGCTTCTCAGCCTTGACGGTTTCGATCAAGGAGCGGGCCCGGCCCCACTCGGGCTTGGGCAGCGCCTCCCAAACGCTTGTCGGCGCAGGGCTTGCAGTCTGCGCGCTTCACGGTCTGAGTCCGGGTGCAGCGGAGATTGCGGAGCTGGTCGGGCGCGGAGGGACCTCCGGTATCGGCATCGGGGCCATTGAGCACGGTGGTTTCATTTTGGATGGGGGGCACCGCTTTCGACGAGGGGAGGGGAGCAAGTCCGGGTACTCGCCCTCGTCAGCCTCTGTCGGCGTGCCGCCGCCGCTGCTGCTGGCGCGCTATGCGTTTCCCCCTTGGGACATTCTGATCGTGATTCCCCGTGGGCAAGGCGCGAGCGGAAACCGAGAGCGGGACCTGTTTGAGGAAGCCTGTCCCGTTCCGGCCGGCGACGTGGAGAAGATGTGTCGGATTCTGCTTTCGCAAATGCTGCCAGCAGTCCTGGAAGCGGATCTTCAGACATTTGGGGCCGCGATGGAGGCCTACCAGCGATACGGATTCAAGGTGTTTGAAGCAGAGACGCAGGGCCCTCTTATCGCAGAGTGCGCAGAGTTCCTGCGCTCCGGCGGTGGCCGCGGCGTAGGTATGAGCAGCTGGGGACCGACCCTCTACGCCTTCGGAGACGATCTTTCTCCTCTGCGGGACAGGTCGGAACGCTGGTTGGCGGCCAATGGCGGGGGCGAGGTCGTTTTGACCAAGGCAAACAATAGCGGGTTCAAAATCCTGAGCGGAAAGGGAGACGCTTGAAGACCGCGGGGCGGCAAACACAGCATGTCAGACGCCTGCGGACTTGGAACGGGACAGGAAGACGATCCTTAAGGAGCCTAGGGAAGGCGGAGCAATTGAGATGACCGTTCTAAAACTATGCGGGACGACAAGCGCTGGGGACGCTCAACTGGCGCGTGAAGCAGACTTCTGCGGTATGCTGGTTGGCGTGGACTGGTCGGAACGTAGCCTGACATTGGAGCGGGCCAGGATAGTGGCAAAGGCATCGAGCGTGAAAAACGTCATCTTGCTTTGCAATCCAACCGCGGCCTTTGCACAGGAAGTAGCCTATGCCCTGCGACCGCACGCCTTACAGCTTCATTGCCGCGAACGACCGGCGCTGGTTTCAGAGTTGAAAGAACTGTTGCCATGCGAGATTTGGAAGACCGTTCATCTGCCGCCGCTGGACGGGCAGGCAGAGCCTGAGGCGTACGCCGAAGCCGGCGCTGATGCCCTTTTGGTCGATTCAGTAGACGTGAGCGAGGGATTTCAGCGGCTCGGAGGGACAGGGAAAGTCGGAGACTGGGCCGCGGTTGCTGCACTAAAGAAAAAGATGGACATTCCTCTTTTTCTGGCAGGTGGGATTGGTCCTGAAAACGTCGCCGACGCGGTCCGGTCGGTACGGCCACACGGAATCGACCTCTGCAGCGGCGTGGAGATGCGGCGGGGGCAAAGGGATCCGGAGAAAGTGAAAGGACTGGTGCGCAGTTTCCGGGGGGCGGTGGCAGAATTCTCTGAAATGCCTGGCCAAGAAGAGAAGTAATCGGAGGAAGAGTTGGGGCAGGATGTCAATTCTGCCGCTGCAGTTCAAATCCTTCGCCGGCTGTTCGCCGCGCCAGTGGTGGCCGGCCCGCCATGTCATGGAATGTAGGTTCGGGGACACTCTGGCCTTCAACTAACAGTTGCTCTGCAATTGTGCGCATCCCGCGCTGGCTGGTTATCAACGACTGGTGCCGAAGCGACCACACTGCAATGTTTGAAGCGACGGGCATGCGGGAGCTGTGAGGAGGCACGATCATGAGGTCGAAGGGGCTCCAAATGGAAACGAACGGTATTCCGGCCAGACTCTCGGCGTCTGCATTCAAGTCGCGAAGAAACTCGCTGTTGGGGCGCAGCTGTACGGCTGCCGGTAGTCTGCTCGCGAACGCCATCAACGTGCCGTGATGGGGAGCGGCTACAGTCAGCAGCCGATTGGTACGGGCCATACCTCCCATGCGCTGAATATAGTAGCGTGCTACGATGCCGCCAAGGCTGAACGCGACGAAGTCCAGTTTCTGATACGACAAAAAACTCCTGTCAATGAAATCTGCCAGCTGTTGGGCAAGCGTTTCCAGTGGAACGCTGCAATCGCTTGGCGCAAGCGTTACCGCATGGGGCTCCAGCCCCAGTTCGGACAGGTATGAGGCAAGTGGCCTGAAGACCGACGCTTCATCCTTGTAGCCGTGGACCAGAACAGTGCGGTTTCGACGCTGCTGATCCAGGGGCGAAATTGGTGGCGCCTGAACCGCTTCCTCAAAGCCTTGACCCGCGGGCGGCAGTTCCCATACGGACTGGGCGGCGTTCTGGTACTGCTGCCACAAGCGGTTGCGAATCTGTGACATTTTGAATGCTGCTCCTATGAAATTGTTCTGTTCCGTCCTGAACTTCTACTCTAACATAATTCTTTCCAGAAGCTGAAACAACCGGATTTCCTGCAATTCCTGAGGAGCGGGTCTTTAGGAATTCCTCATCTTCGGTTAAAATACGAGCTTGACAGACTGAAATATGGGCGTCCGCGTAAGAGTTGAACGTGGCGTCGATCACGCACTGCGCCATTTGCAGCGAACCCAAGTATCTGAGATATCGAGAAAGCAGACTTAAGGGAGAAAACACGATGACTGAACTTGCAGCCGGCTCCCCCGCCCCTACCTTTGAGGCAAAGACCGACAGCGGCGACACAGTCAATCTTGCCGACTATCGGGGACAGAAAGTCGTACTCTACTTTTACCCCAAGGACGACACGCCAGGTTGTACTACACAGTCTTGTGGATTCCGTGACATTCATACTGAGTTTGAGGAGAAGAACGCGGTAGTCTTCGGCATCAGCCCCGACGGTCAGGAAAGCCACGTGAAGTTTCGGACAAAGTTTGATCTGCCCTTTACTCTGTTGGTGGATGAGGACCACTCAATTGCCGAAGCCTACGGCGTCTGGGTCGAACGAACGATGTATGGGCGCACATTCATGGGAATAAATCGGAGTCACTTCGCAATAGACGAAAAAGGAGACCTGATCGAAGCTTCCTACAGTGTTGCCCCAGCCGACAGTCCGTCCGGGGCGCTCCTGGCAGTGTCGTAGGGGAAGGTGGGGCTCGTCGTGTAGGCGGACGGCTTCCGTCCCGTTGCAACGCCGCATCCCATGCGTGTCCTCGCAGGAGGCTGCATCCGGCGGCCGGATGCTACGGAAACCCTCCAGCGCCGTAGGCCCTCCACAGGCCGTACGCAAAATAGACGGCGACGACGATCACCAACAGGGTCAGGATCGTATTCCACTGACCCCGAATTCGCTTGAACTCTGACCAGACCGTTTTGGGCTTTATCAGGACGATAAGGACGAGCACAAGGAGTACCAGCAGAATTCGTCGGAAGGTCACGGGAGTTCGGTCTCGCTAATATCCAATAATGGTTGGTCCGTGGCTATTGGAGCAATTGACTTCGAGTCCGACGCGTGCGGGTTTGTGGCTTGCGCTGAGTTTCCTATTGTCCGGTACGGCGACTCTTGTTACCCGAAGGGCAGCCCCGGAACTGGAACGGCTTGTTCGGGTTGTGCGCTGGGTCCAGATTCCGTACTTGGGGCTGATCCTGGGAGGTCTTTCTCCCCGCCTGATGGGGCTGTCAGTCACAGGATGGGATTCTCGATACATCGTAGGCGTGGTCGTACTCGCGGGCCTGCTCGTCCTTCTGGTTCTGATTCGCATAGGGTTACACACTGAAACAGGCCAAACTGGCGTCACTGCTCTGACTGCCCGCCCCTGGAGTCCGTCACTCATCGAAAGTTGCGCCCAGGAGTTTCATTGGTGCTTTCTGCGGGGGGTGGTGTGGGACTTCCTGCTCTTCTTCACGTCTGCCTCGCTATCCCCCAACTATTGGGCAGTATGGATCGGAGCCGCCATCTCCCTGCCCGGAATCTACATTCAGCCCCTTCCTCTTTTGGACCGGCTTCTGACGACAGTGGTCCTCTTGACAACCTCAAGCCTTTTCCTCATTACGCAGAGCTTCTGGCTGTGTTGCCTTCTTCACTTGGGGATACGGGTTATTCTTCTGTGGAGCCAACCTTCCAGGCAAGGGGCTGTGTGACCTGGTTCCGCCGGTGCGGAATGTCAAGATGCAACCGCTAGAGGAACAGCCCTACCAAAAGCATCAACACAAAAAGCGCCGCTGAAACAATCAACAGCTGTTTCAGGTCAGAAAAGACCCGACCATACTCTACATTCCAGTCAATCTGACGCTTGCCCGACTGACCCGGCGCCGCCAGGGAAGGTTGATCAGGCGCCGCAGTTTCACTTGCAGGTTGAGAGGCCGCAGTGGTTTCCTCTGTTCCTTCACGACCGACGCGCAGTTCACTGAAGCTGCGGGGATTGGCTTTGCTGGGGCTGTGGCGGCGTCTACGACTGCGTCGTGCCATCTGTGTTTTTCCCTTTCGTGCTCGGCTTCGGCAACGCTACTTTCAAGCCGACATTATACCGTAGTTTATTTTGCAATTCCCAACTTGAGGAGGAAAGGGATGCAGTTCAAACTAGGGTGAGATCTCGCGAACCTTTGCCAGCGACATAACCATAACCGCTCTGCAAACGACTCTGAGGCAGCGGATGCGCCGCCTCCACCATCCCCCTCAAAGTTCCATTAGAGGCAGGCCTTGTGCCTAGCCTCTGCTCCTAAACTGAGGGACCTCCCGACAAAGCCAAGCCTGATGCCCGCCCTGCGTCTCTCCTAATACCCGTAAAGGAGTCCACCCGCCGCCGCTGAATCCCCGACAGACTGTTCCCACCCCATATCTGGACTCCTCCTAAGGAGTTGCATGCAACTGATTTCCCTGCGACCCTAAGTGGAACGTTCGGTTCCCAGCCACTCTTCCTCCCGAACTCAAAGTCTATCGGGGGAACAGTAGCGGATCTCAAGCAACTTCTGTCGCGTGGCCAGGAATCCGATGTACCCTTCAGGCAAAGTCAGATCATGAAGGTAATATCCTCTCTCTCGGCGGCTGCCGGCTTCGTCTGAGTCGCGCACATTGAGATCAGCAAAGTCATCCGGATTGAGCTTGCTCGACAGCAACTGCAGACCGACGCCTTCAGCCTTGGCTATGGCTTCACGGCACGTCCACGCCCTGAGGAACACCAGGCTGGCCTCGGTCTCGCCTACCCGGTCGAAATGATCCACCTCGCGCGGCGGCAAGTCGTGGGATACTCTCCTACCGACAAGCGGGATGGGTCTCAGCCGTTCGATGTCGATGCCAAGAGATCCTCCTTTTCCGACTCCGAGTACCGCCAGGTCGCCCGAGTCGGAAAGGTTGAAATGCAGGTCTGTGGAGTGTTGGGGAGCGAGAGCTGGTTTGCCTTGGGGGTTGTAGACGAATCTGACTTCCTGCGGAAGCTGGTCCAGGTACTGGCCGAGGACAAATCGCAGCATACCGCGTCGGACGATGAATCGGCGTGCCGGTAAGTGCCGAGCGCTGCGCCTGACTCTCCTCCATTCATCGGTAGACAACACTACTTCAAATCGGGAGAGAGACTCCTGATCGACATCCAGGCGCCAAGTCCAAACGTGCAGCACCGTCCCGTCCAGGTGCGGCACTTCACAATCTGTCCCTAAGCATTGCCTTGCTCCGATGCTTCCTATGGTACTGCGCGGCGCCCTTTCCACAGAAGCCCTCCTTATCGCCAGTGCCACCACAATGACTGGGCAGCGATTGCGGTCAAAAGTAGTACCGAAATCGGCAGCAGTAGCGCGTCTCCGACGCGTTGCCCCGTGCGCCAGGCCGTCAAAGCGCGCACGAAGACGCCGGCGCAAACGAGAAGCAGCGCCCAGAAAGGATGCCAGGTAACGGCTGCACCCATGAAGCCAGACCCGAGTAGTCCCCACGGGACTAGGAACACAACCCAATGGAACACTGTGGCGGCAATCAGGCCGGCGGCGCCCCCGAACCCGGCGAGAATATTCCTCGCATAACCTTCGCGCACAGTACGCCAGTCTCGATACATGAGACAGGTAATGAGCCCGTGCGCCTCGGCCATGCGCAAAGTCAGGGCGGCTCTCTTGGCTCGCCTGAGCCAGTCCGATGTCATCCAGAATGCTGTCCCTCACTGAGGCGTGGCCACCCAGCCTGATGTAAGCAGATCGCCGGAAAGCGATGCACTGGGCCGTTGGCCGCCGCCAGCAAAGGATAACGTGTGCGATGGACGGCGACTGCTGGTAGGTAGGCGTGGATGGCGAAGGCCATCAAAGGTACGCAGAGGCGTTCCGCCCAGGAGACGGTCTTCTGGCTCGGCATGATGGCAAGCATGTCGGCGCCGGAGCGACTCAATTCACATATCAAGGCAGCCGCGGCGCGAGGGTGCCAGTGCACGTCGGCATCTGCGAAGATAAGGATTTCTTCGCTTGCCTCTCCAGCCAACTGATGACATGCCCAATTCTTCGCCAGCCAGCCTCCCGGTATGGGCCTGCCTCTGAGAACTCGGAGGCGGTTGTCGTTCCCTGAGGCTTCCAAGGCAGCTCTTACAGTGCAGTCTTCAGAACTGTCGTCCAGGATCAGAAACTCCAGGTAAGGGTAAGACTGCTGTAAAAGGCACCTTACAGTTGGTCCAATGACCGCGGCTTCATTGCGCGCCGGGACCAAAACGGATACGCTGGCAACGATGCCAGAGGCGTTTGAATCCCCAAGTCCAGGAAAAGCCAGCAGATTTGACAGTAGGATCAGTACTATTCCAATGAGCGCAGCGGAGGCGAGTATCAGAAGCAGAACTGTCATCGCGGGGCAGGAAGACGAATCTCAGGTCGTTGGGCAAGGTCGAGGCGGTGTTTCCAGGCAAGGATTAGGCCGTTGCCTATCCAGACCGGAAGAAGGGACCCGAGCGAACCGGTCGTTGCCAGGAAAATCAGCAGGCAGCAGAAGGCACACATTACTGCCCAGCCATCGATCGAAATCGTAACGTAGGCGAGCAGTAGCAGTGCGCCGAGAACGAAGAGTGTACTCCACCCGGTCAAGCCAGACCAGACGCCGAATGTGACGGCAACCGCCTTCCCTCCCTGAAAGCGAAGAAAGATCGAAAAAGCATGTCCTGCTACTGCCGCCAAAGCCACACCTGCCAGCGCCGATTCAGGCAGTTCCCCGAGCCTTTGTGCGGCAAGTAAAGGCAGGTAGCCTTTCAGTCCGTCGAGAACGATGACTGTGACACCCAACCCTCTGCTACCCGCGCGAATCACATTCGTGCCGCCTGGATTGCCGTCACCGAACCTTCGAATCTCCTTTCCAAGGATCAGACGGCCCAGCCAGACGGAAAAGGGCAAACTGCCGCAAAGATAGGCTGTCAGAATCCAGAGAAAGATGCTCATTCGTGAGTGGCGAGCATTTGCCGCCATGTCAGGGCGACAAAGAGTCCCATTCCCAAGAATCCAGCTGCCGCCGCCCCAGGCAGCTCGAGGTACAGCCCCAACCCCACTGAATTCAGCAACCAAACGGTCGTATACACAAGAAGTAGGGCTTCCACCGGAAGTGCCTTGGATGGGGCCAGGGAAGAAAGTCCGAATATGACAACGGTAGCAACAAGGGTCCAGCCAAGGATGTTAATGATAGGGATGCCGAAGTAGATGCCCGGCGATTCCCAACGCCAGAGATTCCATTCAACCATCTGCGGATCAAGAAAAAGGTCCCAAGCTGTGAAGGCCAGCCCCGAAGCTAACGATGAAGCACCAATGTGAATCCGCTCGTGGGAGTAGTCGGCGCGACAAATTCCCGAACAAATAAGCCTCCCGACAGCCCATGCCGGGGGTATCATCATGAGCCACGCAACGGGTACCTGGACTGGCACACTGCCGATTTGGGGTTGGAGTGCCTCCGTATAGGCGTAGTTGCCGAAAGGCAGTCCGGTATTGAGGCCAACGAATTCGGCCGTCCACGCCACCGCGACAATGATGATGCCGGTCCTGAGAGTCACTTGTCCTCTCACGGCAGCAATCAGCAGGTCGAGAATCAGTCCGGCCTGAACCAGGATAGAGAGTGAAAGCGCGATCAGAAGCGTTGACCGACTGCCCTGCCGAAAAATGTGGGGAATCAGAATCATCAGGAGCAACCACAGGCAAAACAGAATACGACTGGACGGTTTTATCTGGCTCCTCAACGCGTTGAGAAGCAGAACGGTTTTCGCGGGAAACGGTCCTGGTGGGTCGCAGCTGAAAAGCCGCCGGGGAAACTCATCGGCAAAGTTCACGCTCCCCAAACAGGAAAGCCAGAAGCCGTGTAAGCCACGAACAGGCTGGTGTCGACTGTCCAGCTTCAGAAGAATCTGAAAGTGATGCTTGAGGCTCCTGGTCAGAATCAGTGACTGATGTGTCAGAATCGTCGGATTCAGCTGACGGCCGCAGAATAACCGGTGTCCAATAATCCTTCAACTTGCGAGCAAAAGCCGGGTCTCCCCCTGAAACTTCCCGCTGGCCGATAACCAGGGTGTACCGGCCGACTGATCCCTTGGGATGCCAGACGACGATCGTGACTTTGCCTTGGGCAGGGAAGTTGATTCGACGACGTTGGCGCTGCCAATAAGCAGTGCGGCTGAAAGGTTCGAAAAAGATCGTTGCCTCAGCAGCCTCCAACACTATGACTCCTTCTTGGCCTGATAGTAGCGGGAGGGCATCGGCCGGCAAACCTGGGGTTGAATCTCGCTCCAATCCGGCAGCAATCACGCCGACAAAGGGCGCGAACAGTTCCTGTCCCTCGATCTGAGGGATGGTCATGCCGATTTCGACGGTCTGTCTGGCCGCAACACTGAAGGTGAAGAAGTCGACGTCTCCGGGCCTCTCCAGAGTGGAAAACAGGGCTGTCGATATTTCAGGGTCGCTGACCGGCATCGGCGTGCCGGCCGTAGTATCCGTGTCCTCGAAAAAAGGTTGGTGTGCCAGGGCGTTTTCAAATGCCAGCACGGCGGTGAAAAGAGTCAACAACAAGAAAAAATAGCGAGGCACGGTTGCGAGGTTCACTCCGCCCTCCTCAGCTTGGTCGGGAGCCATCGAGCCCGTCGGTGGCTTTCTTTGGCGCTTACAAGCGTTATGCCGAATACCACCATCGCTGCTGTTAAGAGAAAGAAAACTATCTCCTCCAGCGGAAGAATTCCGCCAAGTACGACTCCTAGCGACTGCTGCGGGTCAATCGTCCAGGTACCGGAGAAGATGGCAAGGGCGTCCGCCGCGGACAGGTGGAGAGTCCCGGGCAGAAGTGTCCAAAGGACTTGCCGCCGGTAGTACCAGAGAATGTCAGCGCCGAATATCAACTGAATAGAGAGAGGAACTATCCCCCAAGCCAGCTCCAACCCCAAGTATGTGCTCCGGGGGTTTGCAAGGCCCAGCAAGATCAGGGCGTACAGCCAGACGGCCATAGCCGACCCGGCTGACCCTAGTCTGAGCAAGGGATACGAACGAAAGGAGAACTCGGGCGGCTGCGTCAGGCGCGCTGCCGCCACAAAAGCCAGGCCCAGGAGAACAGTCTGGGCTGCAAAGAACAGATACTCCTCGAGCGGCACATAACCGAGAGTAATGCCGAGTATGAGGTCAGGATTATACCACCAGACCCCGGTAGCGACGAGATAGTTGTCCCAGGGCGACGTGTAAAGCAGTGCCAGCCGCACATGTGCCCCGACAACCGGAGTGGCCGGCCATGCCCGCAGCGAAGTTGGAAGCATCGCCCCTCGCCCGCGAAGCAGCGCGTTCAGAAGGGCAAGGAGTAGGGCGGGAACGCCGATGAAGAGTGATAGGAACGCTAGGTAGGCCATCCTCTCCTGGTGCCAGACACAGGAATCGGGCCGGGGTCTGCCGTTCCATGGCTGACCAGGACAGGCCAATTCCGAAGAGATGCCCGGTCTAGCTTTCGCCGTAGCACTGCCGTACGTCCTTGCCAATAGTCTCTAACATGCTGACGATAGGGCCGCCATCGACGCCGAGAACCGTCTGGACCTTCCGACCAATGGTTTGCATAGAAGTATTGGTCAGGAGCCAGTGCCTGCTCCTCCAGAGGGTCTCGCCCCTCACTCTCCAATGTATGCCAGCGTTCAGCGGCATTCTTGATGCTCAGTCCTTCCAATCGGCGCTGTTTCAACCAGTGGAGAGATTCGATATCTCGCCGCGAATAGATGCGTTGTCCTCCTGAACTGCGGGCCGGACGGGGTAGCCCGTGGCGGCGTTCCCAAGCCCGCAATGTCTCTGGCTTGATTCCCGTCTCGCGGACCACTGCTTGCAGATTGAAGGACTGTAATTTTGTACTCATCTGTACATGTACTCCCTCGTACTTGTACGCCGCGTTTCCAGCAGGCGCGATGACTAACAACAAAACTAAGATATACTACGCACAATTTGCGCGAATAACAAATTTCCATAATTCAGTATATGGGAAACAGATAAAAAATATATGGTTTTGGGCAAGTCCCAGCAAGTTCACCACTGGAAATGGAGGTCTACCGATATTGAAGGATCCCTTGACTGGAGAGGCGTCATGCAGTATGTTAGGACTGTAAAGGCCGTGATTGACCTATGAGTCGTTGAGGTATTCTCTTCTATGGGCAAAGGCGCTCTGATGACTCTGAAAATCCGTGACTGGGAGCGTCCTCTGCTCTCACTCGCGTATGAAGCCGGGCAGATGTATGGCCCACTACCGCTTCCTAAGGTTAGAGACAAGAGGGAGTTGGACAAAGCCTACGACTTCTGTGAAGCGGTAACCGCAGTTAACAGCCGTTCCTTTTTTACTGCCTCTCGCTTCCTTCCGCGGGAGAAGCGAAGGTCGGTTCGAGCCCTCTACGCATTTTGTCGCAAGAGCGATGACATAGTCGACAAGCCGCCTTTCGGGCGCGGCGACCCTGATGCCGTGCGTGACGCACTTGCATCCTGGCAATCGCGCTCCCTCAAGCAGAAGGCTGACGGAGAGGATCCCGTGGCCCTGGCGTGGTCAGACGCCCGGCGGCAGTATGGTATTCCTTCGCGCTACGCAGAGCAGCTCCTCCAGGGCGTTGCGCGGGACATAACTGTCAGGCGCTACGAGACGTTCGCCGACTTGACCAGCTATTGCTACGGCGTAGCTGCAACGGTTGGGCTGATGAGCATGCATATCATTGGCTTTTCCGGTGTGGACGCCATTCCCTATGCGCTTAAGTTGGGCGTTGCACTGCAGTTGACGAATGTCCTTAGAGATGTGGGGGAGGACTGGCAAGCCGGACGGCTCTATCTTCCTCTGGACGAATTACATAAATTCGGCCTCGACGAAATGGACATAGAGGCCGGCGCCGTGAACGATCGCTGGCGGGCGTTTATGCGCTTCCAGATTGGGCGGACTCGTCAACTGTACAGGGAAGCCTGGCCTGGGATTGCGCTGCTTCACGCAGACGGCCGCTTCGCAATTGCCGCCGCGGCAGGTCTCTACCGTGAGATTCTCGCTGATATTGAGGCGCACGACTTCGATGTCTTTTCCAGGCGCGCCCATGTCAGTACGTGGGGCAAACTCAAGAGGCTTCCCGCGATCTGGTGGAGCGCCCGCACGAATCGCGGCCCAGTGACCGGCAGCGGAGAAGTGTAGAAATCAGACACGGAAGGCGGTTGCTGGAGGCTATTCGATCAAAGAGGAATCGGATTCGTCGCCCCAAAAATCCTTGGTTCAATCGCTTACCCTAAGAGAGACCTTTTGAAGTTGAAGAGGCGGGTATACACATCGGGCAAGTTTGCGGGATTCATCGGGAGGCAGCTATTGTCAGGGCCTTCCGCACTCGTTCAATTCTGAAGGGACCCTAATACTACAACCGCATATTAGGTGGTTGCAGTGGGGCTGGAATGACAGAGAGTAACGAGCGGCGTCTGTAGTGACATTGACGCGCTTGTAGGCGTCTGGCGCGGCGCCAGTGGGACCAGGCAAGACGTAAGGGGGGCGAACGCGGTGGCAAGGGCAAGGCGATTTCGAGCAGACGCCGGATTTCAGGCACGGTCAATTCGGCCAGAAAGGATTCAGGCCCCCCTTTTTCTGGTTGCGTCTGAGACGGAGCCAGGCGAGCCATACATGTGCCATCATCGAGAGTGTAATGTGTCGATACCAACTGGGCCAATAGCGAACCTCATAGTGGTCGAGGCCGGTTTCGCCTTTGGCCTCTTCGAAACACTGTTCAATGGTATAGCGAGTCGAGGCGACCTGGGCCAGGGTCAGCAGCGCAGTGTCAGGCGGCGCATTGGAGAGAAAGTAGGCGTGTTCGTGCGGCTTGGTCAGCGAACGTCGCACCAGGAGCCAGCTGTCCCTTCCCGGCATCTGGTCTTGATTTTCCACGATCCGCTGGCAGGCCCAGTCGTAGATGCGAACTCCCTTTTCCCCTGCCGCGACCTGCAGAGGTTGCCAACGGCTGTCAGGCCAGGATGCGACCAGCGCCGGGATCCGCACCAGGCGTGCGCTTTCATCGAGAACGCGCGCTTTGAACGGTTTGCGACCGCGTCCCTTCCAAGCAGGGACGCCTACCTCGGGGCGCGCCAGCCATACGCTGTTATGAGCCCCCACCGCAAACACATACCAACGACCACTTTCGGCCACGGCATTGCGCAGCGCACGCGTCTCACCGTAGACCTCATCTGCCGTCACCCAGCGCATCGGCACGTCCAGCCGCCACGCATGGCGCAACATCGCAACCGCCAGTTCACCCTTGGTGGCAAAACCGACGTCGGCAGGCACTTTCGCTTCCTTACAGCGCTCTCTGTCCGCACACCATGCCTCAGGCAGATAGAGCCGTCGGTCCAGAAAGGTATGGCCCCGCACCGTCGCATAGGTCAGGAATACACCCAACTGACAGTTCTCCACCTTGCCAGCCGTTCCACTATACTGACGCTGTACGCCCGCCGATTTTACCCCCTTCTTGAGAAATCCCGTCTCGTCGACCACACCGATGCCTTCCCCATCGCCGAACCCCTCTATCACAAATCGCTGCAACGCATCTCGCACCGCTTCTGCATCCCACTTCGTCTTGTACAGCAATCGTTGCGTCGCATCCGGCCTCTTGTCGCCCACCGCTTCCGCCAACCGCCAGCCATTCTTCCGCTCCACCGGCGACACCAACCCTTGCAGATACTTCACCGCCTGCTCCTGTACCTCTCTACGTCCAAACAGCGAGGAAAACTGACTGTGAAACGCTTCGAAGTCGTCCGCCCATTCGTCCAGTTCGCTCAGTTCCATAGCGCCTCCAGCTCGGCTTGCTTTCTCTCATTATCGCCGAAGGAACCCTCTTCGATCAATGTGCGGTTGTAGTACTAAGACTCCTAAGAAATCTGTGCAGAAGCTATACATCACCAACGACGAACTACCGCATCTTCTCGCCGATCTTCTAGCCAAAGTAAGCTCGAAACGCCGCTCCCGCGACGCCTCCATTTCACCCGATTTTATGGCAAAAGTGATGCATCCCCATTGATGCATCTTTTTCGCGCCGTTTTTCCCCCTTTTTCTCTCTGGTCAGAAGCCCAATAACCAGTAAGGCATCACTTTTCGTGAAAATGCACTGCTTTCGCGGCCAATTTCGCGCCCTCCGCCGCACCGCCGAAAGACCGTCCCTCGACCATCGAAATGAAGAGCTGTCGTCCTCCGGAATAGCTGTGCAAGATTTGCAAAGTCCGGAAGTCACAGACGCCATAACTAAGCCTGTTCCGCGCATCCCCGCCGGCCCTTCTTCTCTCCAAGACCCCATAGCCAATCCTGCCAGCTATTGGGATCGACTGCTCGCAATACTGTCCCAACCCCAAATCCGGGTTGCACTCACCGCGAACTGCCGGCCCTCTACGGCGCATACTTCCCACCGACTAAGAAGGCAATGCGTCAGGCTCTAACTGCAGTGCTTGCGACTCGCACAGCCCCAAAATTGACAACTGCCCCAGCAGTCGCTACAATTCTCCCGCTTCCGGCCTGAAAGCGTGACCCGCGCTGACGATTAGGCGTTGATCATAAAGGTTGATCAGACAGTTTGACGAAAACCTCCCCCTTTTGTCACTGGTCTTAGGCGGGCCTGTCGCACCTTCGATTCACTCTCACTTGTCTCCCACAGGCCCGTACGCCGGTGGGCAAGAGCAACATTATGACCTTGAGTCGGCAGGCGCCGTCGCGTGCGGCGGCGAAAGAAAACGGCGACGCGGAAGACACCATCCTCGAACTGCGAAACCTGAAGACTTACTTCTTTCTTGAACGAGGCGTTGTCAAGGCGGTCGACGGTGTTAATGTCTCCGTAGGACGCAGAAAGACTCTTGGCGTTGTCGGCGAGAGCGGGTGCGGAAAGAGCGTCACTTTTCGCTCGGTGATGCGCCTGATTCAGTCGCCGCCGGGCAAGATCGTAGACGGTGAGATCCTGCTTCACCGTAAAGATGGCGACACGGTCGATATCGTCAAATTGGATCCCGGCAGCCGCCAGTTGCGTGACATTCGCGGCGCCGAAATCGCCATGATCTTTCAGGAGCCCATGACGTCGCTGAACCCGCTCCATCCCGTTGGAAAGCAGATCTCAGAGTCGGTCCTGCTGCATCAGAACTTGACACGCGGAGCGGCGCTGGAGAGGGCCGAGGAGATGCTGAACAGGGTTCACATCGCCGACCCCGACCGCCGCATCAGCGAATACCCCCATCAGCTGAGTGGGGGCATGCGTCAGCGGGTCATGATCGCGTTGGCGCTGAGCTGTAACCCGTCCATCCTGATCGCGGATGAGCCGACAACTGCACTGGACGTAACGGTCCAGGCACAGATCCTGGACCTGATGCGAGAACTACAGGACGACTTCGACTCAGCGATCGTGCTAATCACGCATAACCTGGGCGTCGTTTCGCAGATGGCCGACCACGTGGCGGTCATGTACCTGGGGCGAGTTGTAGAGTACGCGCCGGTCTCCGAAATCTATCACAACCCCAAGCATCCCTATACGAACGGGCTTCTCAATTCCGTTCCGGTGCTGGGAAGAAAGGAGGAGAATCGGCTGGTGCCGATCACGGGAATGGTACCCAGTCCGATGGAGGAAATCCGAGGTTGCGCGTTTGCTGAGCGATGTCCGCAGGCCATGGAGATCTGCTGGGAGCAGCCTCCGGAATTCAATGAGCATGAGCCCGGGCACTTTGCTGCCTGCTGGCTGCACGACTGATCCCGAACTGCAAGGGGAGATTTCTGCCCCGCCAGTTCCCTCTTGCCGGGAATCGGCAAGCCCATTTCAGCTTTCGAAGGATCGAAAGGTCCATTCTCATATTGCCGTGCGCCTTCAACGGTACACCGCAATTCTTTCCATAACCATCCTTTAATGGAGGAACACAGATGTCACTGAAGCGAAGGAAAACTATTTCAATGCTGCTGTCCCTGCTGATCGTGGCTTCCATGATCATCAGTGCCTGCGGCGGCGGCGACGAGCCGGAACCGGCGGCCGCCGACACATCCCAGGAAGAGGCGGCGCCTGCTGCCGAGGAGGCGAAAGCTGAGGACAGTGAAGAAAAAGAGGAGATGATGGAGGTCGATCTCTCTCCCAGCGAGTTTCCCGAGCCCCAGATGATCGTGGGCAGCCGCCCGGTCAATAAGCTGCCGCTTGACCAGATAGTCACTTACAAGGCGCTGGATTCCTACAATGAGCCGGAATGGATCAGCGAGCTTGTCGCCGCGGGTGAGTTGCCGCCGGTGGAAGAGCGTCTCCCGGTCGAACCGCGTGTCGTGCTGGAGACCGGCATGGCCGAGGGTCTCGGCGTCTATGGCGGTGTCTGGCGCGACTTCTCGGCCTGCCCGACCGAAGGCTTCAACAGGGGCGCTGGGCAGAGCGCCGGCTGGTTTGGGATCGAGTCGGCTTCGTTTGCCTCCCTGCTCAAGTCAGGTCCGATCTTCCGCCGCTCCGACTCGCTGGAACCGCTTCCTTTCCTGGCTACGAGTTGGGAATGGAGCGAGGACGGCTACGAACTCACCATGAATCTGCTCGAAGGGGCCAAGTGGTCTGACGGTCATCCCTTCACAACTGAGGATGTTCTGTTTTCCTGGGAAGATATGATTATCGACTCCAATGTGCAGTCACCTAAGGGTGCTTCTGCGTGGACGTTCGACGGCGAACTGACGCAGCTTGAGGTTATCGACGACTTCACATTCAAGTTCGTCTTCCCGGTCGCCTTCCCGGTCCAGTCACTCTTCCAGATGGACGAGAGCGACTTTCACATCTCACCTGCCCATTACTTGAAGCCGCTCCACCCGAAGTACAACAGTGATATGGACTACGTGGACTTCGAGGCCTCGATGCCGCCTGACAAGATTCCCGTTGTCCTGGGACCGTTCGTCCCCATCGAGTATATTACTGACGAGCTGATGATCCTGCGCCGCAACCCGTACTTCTGGAGTGTGGACGAAGCCGGTAATCAGTTGCCATATCTGGACGAGGTCGTCTTCGAGAAAGGGCCGTCCGGCGTAGGCCGCACGCTGAGCACACTGGCGGGAACTGCGGATCACTCCAATCTGGAGAATCCCAGCACCTTCATCGAGACGCTGAAGCGGGCCGAAGATGATGATGCCCACTTCTACGTTGAGTGGGGTCCGGAGACGCTGGGTTTCAGCATCAAGCTGAACCTTTCCTCATCTCTGGGCGTGCAGGATGACCGAGACACGGCCTTACGCGAACTGTTCCGCGACGTGCGCTTCCGCAAGGCCTTCAGCTTTGCCATGGACCGTGAGGGAATCTCGCAGTCAATCCTGCGCGGACCATTTCTGCGCGGTTGGGCAGGCGGGCTGTTCCCCGGGTCTTCTTATTTCGATCGCAGTACGGTGGCCTATTTCAACAACAGGCCGGAGGCTGCAGCAGCGCTACTTGCCGATCTGGGCTTCGAGGATACCGACGGTGACGGAACTCTGAACTGGCCGACCGATCGCCTGGCAAGCGGTGAAAACCTCGTGCTGGCGCTCATAACCAGTGAAGATGCCGAAGAAACCCAGACCGTCGGTGACGCTGCCGTGACACTGCTCGGCGACCTTGGCGTGCAGATCAACGTCCGCCCGCTCAACAGCGCGGCCCGCCGAGAGCTGATCGAGGCCGGCGAATGGGAGTTGAGGGTAGATCGCGACAGCCAGGTCTATGCTGTTCCGTTCACACGCTGCACCGACCTCGGACCGGTCACAAAGGAATTCAGCTTCCATCGTGAAGGCGCGGAACCGCGTGAGCTTCTCGACTTTGAGCAGGATCTAATCGACATAGTCACCGCCTTCTGCGCCGAACCGGACACGGACGTGCGCATTCAGCAGATGGCCGAATACAACCGGATCGTCACCGAAAACGTCTACTTTGTCGGTGTGTTCGTCGGCCGCTATGGACTCGCAGCCGCGAAACGCTTCAACAACGTGCCGGCAGGGATGCCCGTGTTCATGTACCAGTGGACCTGGGACAATGTGATGGCCGAGCAAGTCTGGGTCGCCCCGGAGGAACAGATTGAGCAGATTCGTCCGGGCGTGATTCCAACCTACGATAGCGAATAGGTTTCCGCGTAGAGAGAAAAGAGGAGTGAAGTTCCCCTCACTCCTCTTCCCTCACACTCTCTAAGCAGGAAGTCCTGACTTTTCTCTTATTTTCATCCTATGATTGCCTACATCGCTCGCCGCGTCGGCGTATCTATTGCAGTTGTCCTGGGCATCGCTCTGGTCAGCTTCATTGTGATTCAGTTGCCGCCTGGTGACTATGCTGACGGATACAAATCGTTTCTCATCGAGCAAGGCGGCGCAACCGAATCGGAAGCGGAGGCTCAGGCCGAGCTGTTTCGTCAGCGATACGGCCTGGACAAGCCGTTGCCGCTGCAGTTCCTGGTCTGGATTCGGGATATGGTGACGAAGGGGAGCTTCGGCTTCTCTTTTGCTTACAAGCGTGACGTAGGCGAACTGATCGCGGAGCGGTTTCCGCGCACACTGCTGCTGGCGGTTTTGGCGCATCTGACGTCGACGGTGGTTGGGATCGTAGTTGGCATCCTGGTCGCGCCGCGACAATATTCGCTCGCGGACAATCTGGCCGCCTTCGCTGCCTTCATACTCTCCGCGTTGCCCCGGTTCTGGATCGCATTGGCGATCATGTTCTTCCTGGTCTTTACATTGAAACAGGAGCATGTTACGGCATTTCATTCTCCACAGTTCGTGGTGGTTCCATGGGCATTCGGCAGCCTGGAAGAGATCAGTCAGACTTGGGCAAAACTGTTGGACTTGCTCCAACACATCTGGCCGGTGGTGGTTATCGCCGGGTTAGGCGGCGTGGCCAGGAACATGCGCGTAATGCGGGGCAATATGCTGGACGAGCTGAACGCGCAGTATGTCACGACCGCCCGCTCCAAGGGGCTGACCGAAGGCCAGGTCATGCGGCGGCACGCGGTGCCCAATGCGCTCCACCCGATTATCATGTACCAGGGGACATCTCTTCCATACATGCTGCAGGGGGAACTGCAGGCCTCAATTGTTATGGGTCTGCCGACGATTGGTACCTTGCTTCTGACCTCACTTCGCAATGAGGACATTTACATTTCGGCGAGCTGTCTGTTGATTTACGGCGTGCTGCTCGTGGCGGGCAATCTGATTGCCGATATATCGCTGGCAGTCCTGGATCCGCGTGTGCGTTTTTCTTAGTAAGACGGCAAGAGTCCTCGCGTTAGGCTGGAAGTAAGCCGGAAATCCGAAGAAGCTGCCTGAAGTCCTGAAAGGAGTCGAGACAGAGGGCTGGGCGGAAAATTGTATTCGCAATCTCGTCACTCGTCTCTGCCATTTCTATTATGGAATCATTGCAAAGCCAGGTTGGACCCGATACAGGTCTTCTAACGGACGGCCAGGACGAAGAACAACACGAAGAACAACACGAGTCCTACTTCCAGCTCGTATGGCAGCGGTTCCGAAAGAGCCGGCCCGCCATCGCCGGCGGACTCATGGTACTCTCATTGATCATTCTGGCCATCTTTGCCGAGTTCTTCGCGCCCGTTGATCCTACCGACGCCAATCTGCAGGACAGCTTCATCCCTCCCTCCAGAATCCGCCTCATCGACGTCGATGGCAACTTTCACCTCCGTCCCTTCGTTTACAA
Organism: Caldilineaceae bacterium; assembly: GCA_965208965.1. Lineage (GTDB taxonomy): Bacteria > Chloroflexota > Anaerolineae > Caldilineales > Caldilineaceae > Bin5. The sequence goes on along the minus strand of OZ242384.1, from coordinate 4,002,718 downwards.
TCAAATCGTGACCATCGACCCCAAGACATTCGAGCCACTGTGGGAGGAGGATCCCGAGCAGCGTTATGACGTACAGTTCTTCGTCAAGAGTTGGGAATGGAAAGTCCTTGGCCTGTTCACCACGCGCTATCATCTCTTCGGCGTGGGCGAAGGGGGCAAAATCCATCTGCTTGGAACGGAGAAACAGGGTAGGGACCTGTGGGGCCGGGCCTGCACCGCAGGGCGAATCTCGCTATCGTTGAGCCTTTTTGCGACGATTGTCAGCATCGTGGTCGGCGCGGTCGTCGGCATCGTCTCCGGCTACTACGGCGGCGTGATCGACAACGTCATTCAGCGTTTCGTGGAGTTCGTTGCCTCGTTCCCGCAACTGCCGCTCTGGTTGGCGCTGGCCGCGATCATTCCCCGCACCTGGGACTCATTGCAGGTCTTCATCATCATGGTGATCATCTTCTCGCTGCTCTCGTGGACGCTGCTGGCGCGCGAAGTGCGGGGCAAAGTGCTGGCCTTCCGAGAGACCGATTTCATTCTTGCCGCGAAGGAAATGGGCGCCTCCGACGCCCGCATCATCTTTCTCCACCTGTTCCCCAACTCGATCAGCCACATTATCGTCGTGCTCACACTTACGATTCCTCAAATAATCCTTGCTGAGGCGTTTCTCAGCTTTTTGGGCATTGGAATTCAGGAACCGCTTGTGAGCTGGGGCTTCCTGATGCGGGACGCGCAGAACCTGCAGACGCTTGGTACGCACACCTGGATCATGACGCCGGTAATCTTCATCATCGTTGCCGTGCTGGGATTCAACTTCTTGGGGGACGGACTGCGTGATGCCGCCGACCCCTATTCGATAGTCTGAGACTGTGACGGAGAGCGGAGTTGGGCAGGGGTAGGTCTCTTCAAGTCGGTGGCAATGCTTTTGCCGTTGTGCTTCGGGCCTGGGCGCGGCCCATATTTCTCGTCCTGCTCCTGCTCGTTCTGCTCACTTTCGGTTCGGTGATCGCCGTCTTTGCATGGCCGCAACAGGATACCGCTTCCGTCAGCGGCATCGTAACCGACGTCGATGGGCCGGTCGCAGGCGCCCTTGTCAGGGTGCAGACGACCGCAAATCATACCTACACGGACGAAAACGGTGGTTTCACGATCCAAGACGTACCTACCGCTGAGAGCGTTACACTGGTGGCATGGGCGGAGGGGTACATTTTCGGCTGGACCGAGGCAACCGGCGGCGACGGGGATATCGCTATCGAGTTGCATCCCCACAACCGGGTCGACAACTCTGTCTATGACTGGGAGCCGTCCGAAAACTGTGGTGAATGCCACCCGTCCTACGCAGAGTGGCAGCGCGACGCGCACAGCCAGTCTGCGGTTAACGTCCGCTTTCTGACTATGTACAACGGCACCGACGTCGAAGGAAACCGCAGCCGCAACAGCAACTATTATACCGGCCTGCCCCGCACCCGAGACCCTGACGACCCCTACTTCGGTCCAGGCTTCAAGGTGGATTTTCCAAAGCGGGACGGAAACTGCGCGGCCTGCCATACGCCGATGGCATCCACGCTCGACGCAGACAACAGCTGCGGCTGGAACGGTTGCCATATGCAGGAGACGAGCGATGCCAGCGATGAGCTGCCCGACGGCGTAAGCCCGAACGAGGCAGTTGGCGTGGCCGCTGAAGGCATCTCATGTGACTTCTGCCACAAGATCGGCGCCGTGACATTCTATACCGACACGGTTCTGCCGGACCCGGCAATGCCTGGCATCCTCTCTCTGACCCTCTACCGGCCCAAGTCGGGAGAGGATCTCCTGATGGGAACCGTCGATGACGTTGCCCGGCCAAAGGACAGCTTCAACCAGCTGCACAGGGAAAGTGCATTCTGCGCTTCCTGTCACTATGGTGTCAATGACACGACTGAAATCTACAACTCCTACGGGGAGTGGCTCGAAAGTCCGTACAGTGATCCCGATACAGGCCAGACCTGCCAAAACTGTCACATGCCCGAGGCGCCGCGGCTGACATCCAGTATGGAGAGTCTGGTGCAGACGGCGGCCTGGCTGGAAAAAACCAGCGGCCGCACACTGCCGGCCGGCCTGGGCAAGCTGGCCGAACGATCGCAGCGCAGCTACTTCGTCTACCCCGAAAAGGGAGGCCTGTTCCGGCAGCTGGACCAGATCCACCTGCACCAGATGCCCGGCGCGAACGACGAACAGTTCCTGAGAAGCGCGATTTCTCTGGATGTGGCGGCCGAATTCGAGGGAACTGAGCTTGTCGTGAACACGGAAGTGAGCAATACCGGCGCGGGCCATCACTATCCTACCGGTTCGCCCCTGCGGCAGGTGCTCCTTGTCGTGCGGGCCACGTACAACGGCGGGGAGGAGCTGGCTCTGGTCTCAGGGGATGTCCTGCCTGAATGGGCTGGCGACGTGGCAGGACTTGCCGGCCAGGGCTACGCCAAGATTCTGCGCGACACTTTGACCGGTGAAGAACCGACCTTTTCCCACTGGCGCATGGTGGAATTGGTTGAGGACAGCCGGATTCCGGCGCTGTCTTCGAGGAACGGGATTTTCCGCTTTGCCCTTCCAAATGAAGAGATCACACAGGGCGGCGATGACATTAATATCGAGGTGCAGCTCATTTATCGCAGGGCGTTTCAGCAGCTGCAGCGGTGGAAGGGCTGGACGGATCCCGATATCCTCCTGGCTTCGGAGAGTATCGGCGTTGCTGCCTCGACTGATGAATGACGTAACCGCATAGGCAAGAAATGGAAGAAACTCTGCTTGAAGTTAACGATCTGAAACAGTGGTTCCCAATTCGCAAGGGATTCCTGCAACGTATCGTCGGCCATGTCAAGGCCGTCGACGGCGTTAGCTTCGCGATTAATCGAAATGAAGCATTAGGCCTGGTAGGAGAGAGCGGCTCCGGCAAGACCACTGTCGGTCGAGCCGTACTGCGGCTCTACGATCCGACGGCCGGCGAGATCTGGTACACTTCATCGGACGGCGAGCGCATCGATATCGCCAATATCGATCAGGCGGATATGAAGCCGTTGCGAAAAGAGATGCGCATGATCTTTCAGGACCCATTCAGCTCGCTGAACCCGCGACTGACTGTGAAAGACCTCATCGGAGAGCCGCTCATCATTCACAAGGAAGCCTCCGGGCGCCAGCTGGAGGACAGGGTCTCCGAGCTGATGACTGCGGTCGGACTGGACCCGAACTACATGCGCCGCTATCCCCACGAGTTCTCCGGCGGGCAGAGGCAGCGAATCGGCCTCGCGCGGACACTGGCGCTCAGGCCGCGGTTGATTATCGCCGACGAGCCGGTTTCGGCGCTGGATGTGTCGATTCAGGCCCAGGTGTTGAACCTGCTCCAGGAACTGAAGGACGAACTGGGACTCACCTATCTCTTCATTGCCCACGATCTCTCCGTCGTCGAGCACATGTGCGACCGGATTGCGGTCATGTATGTTGGACGGCTGGTCGAGATTGCCGATTCTGATATGCTGCTCAGGCGCCCTCTGCACCCCTATACCGAGGCACTGGTTTCGGCCATCCCGCCGGCCGACCCGGATATCAAGCTGAACCGCATCATTCTGGAAGGCGACATTCCCAGTCCCGCCAATCCCCCGTCAGGGTGCGTTTTTCATCCACGTTGCCTGTACGCACAGGAACAGTGTACGCAAGAAGAACCCCACCTGGAAGAGATTGAGCCGGGCCACTTCGCCAGCTGTCATTTCGCCCGCGAGCTTACTCTGCAGGGGATCGGAGATGTGGAGCGAGTATGAGCGAATCCCGGAGCGGAGGGATTAACATCGACGCCGCGCTACTGGCCTATCTGCTGCCCGTACTGGGTCCGGCCTACATTCTGGCGCTGCGCAAAGACGATGAGTTTTCCCGTTACCACGCGCTGCAGTCACTATCTATCGTTGCGGCTCTGATACTGGCCCCCGCAGTATGGATAATTTTTTCCTGGCTTGTCTCTCTCCTGCCGTTTGGCGGGGTCGTCGCAGCCTACGTGTTTGCCCTGGTGGTTGCAGTATACCTGGCGGTGGTCGTGGCCTGGGTGGTGGGGATCGTCAATGCCCTGCGCGCGCGGCGTTCTCCCGTGCCGTTTTTCGGACGAATACTTCGAGTTTGAACCCACACTAGTTGCGAGGTTGGCGCGCCCGGTGCTATGATCCTGAACGGCTTGGGATTCACGAACCTGCAAAGCATTTTCAGTTTCCAAACCCAGAGGGCTCTTGCCGACCTGAAGCCCTTCAATTGGGCTCAGAAAGCAGTGCCGCATTGTTCTCACGAGGAGGTATTCAATTGACCAAAATAACTTTCATTGGTGCAGGCAGCTTTGGCTTTACCCGTAAGCTGGTCAAGGATGTACTCACGTTTTCTCTTCTCGAGGACGCAACCATCTGCTTGATGGACATCGACCCTTCGAAACTCAACTACATCGAGCAGGCCGTGCGGCGCATCGTTCGCGAGGGTGGTTATCCCGCCAGTGTGGAGACCACGGTCAGCCGCGAGGAAGCCCTGGAAGGCGCCGACTACGTTATCGTCACAATCCTCGTCGGCCAGACCGACGTCTGGCGCACCGATATCGAGATCCCGAAAAAATACGGCATCGACACAAACATCGGCGATACGCGCGGTCCTTCCGGCATCTTCCGCTCCATGCGCACGACACCGGTGATGGTAGACATTGCGCTTGACATGGAACGGCTCTGCCCCGATGCAGTGATGCTCAACTATACCAACCCGATGGTCATAAACTGCCGGGCGATTCAGAAGGAGACGAGCATCGTCGCCACCGGCCTTTGCCATAGCGTGCAGGGCACAGCTACCATGCTCGCGCGCTGGATCGGGGCTCCGGTCGACGAGATTACCTACACATGCGCCGGCATAAACCACATGGCCTGGTATTTGAAGTATGAATGGAACGGCGAGGATGCCTATCCATTGATTCGCAAGGCCATAACTGAGAGGCCCGAGGTCTACAACGAGGAGCAGGTTCGAAATGAGATGTTCTTGCATCTGGACTACTACCCGACGGAGTCCAGCGGCCATCACTCGGAGTACAACCCCTGGTTCCGCAAGCGCCCTGACTTGATCGAAAAGTACTGCACCCACGGCACAGGCTGGAATCCCGGCGAATACGCCTACGTCCTCAAACACTATTCGGCCCGGGAAGATGGCTGGGAAGAGCAGATTCGCGCCTGGCTCGACGACGAGGCCCCCCTGAATCTTACCCGTGGATACGAGTACGCAGCCTATATCATCAACGCCCTTGAAGGTGGCGACCCGTTCCAGTTCAATGGCAACATGCCCAATGGCGACAGCGCGACGCCGCTGGTGGACAATCTGCCGGTGGAAGCTTGCGTCGAGATTCCAGTGTGGGCCAGCAACAAGGGATTGGAGAGTGTTCGGGTCGGCCCGCTTCCCGCGTCAGTTGCAATGCTGACGGGCCTCAGTGCGCAGATTGAGGAAATGGCGGTGGAAGGGATTATCGAAGGCGATCCGCGCAAGATCTTTCAGGCGATTTTGCACGATCCGTTGACGACCGCAGTGCTTTCGATGGCAGAAATCAGGGAAATGGTCAATGAGATGTTCGCAGCCAATGTCGAGCATCTTCCGACCTTTTCCAACTACGAAGTCGAAGGGAACAGGCCGATGCGGTTGCTGACCGAATCCCGGCCAGAGCCTGTTTCAGCCGATTAAGGGGTCCGATTACCAGGAAATGAGGAGACGAACCCATGTTGTACGAGTACAGGATTTACGAGTGTCACCCAGGTAAACGCGACGCTTGGGTAGAGTTCATGGAAAACGTGATTATCCCCTTCCAAGTGTCGAAGGGAATGGTCGTGGCCGGCTCTTTCATCGACGAGGAGGATGACAACTGCTACGTGTGGATGCGCCGCTTCGACGATGAGGCTGACAGGGAAGCTCTCTACGAGGCCGTTTACCAGTCTGACGGCTGGATGAACGAGATTGCGCCCAAGATTCCGGATATGCTCAATAGGGAGACGATCAAGGTTCAGCGTCTCGTCCCGACTCCGAAATCAGTGATCAACTAGAGGAAACACCTGCTGGAGTAGTCAGTCCTTCTGTTACGAACAGTATACCTCTTCAAGATTGGGCCGGCTCTTCTGTCTGAAGAACCGGCCTTTTTTCATGCCAGCGAACTATGTGCTACTGCTGCTGTTGCTCCTGCTCAACGCGCCGAGGTGTACCTCTTTCTGCTTCGACAAGCTCTCTGGTCGTTACGTGCCCATTGTCGAGCAGATCGTGAGGGATTTCCTCATCCTCGGTCTCAGAGATGTGAACACCAACGGTCAATTCGCTATGTGCATTACCCTTGTAGGTCCCTCTGGTGGGCGGCACATCGGCGTAGTCCCGGCCAACAGCGATGCGAATATGCTTGTCGCTGACGATTGAATTATTGGTGGGATCAAGCCCTATCCAACCGGTCGAGGGTAGGAAGACCTCCACCCAGGCATGTGATGCCCCCGAAATCTCCTTCTCCTTCTTTCTTACAGGATCAAGAAAAACGTAGCCGCTGATGTATCGGGCGGGGATACCGGCTTTTCGCAGCAGGGCGATCATGATGTGACTGAAGTCTTGGCAAACGCCGCGACGGTTTTGCAGAGCAGTGTCGATAGGGGAATCAACAGCAGTACTCTGCGGCGTATACTCGACTACAGTGTGGATCTTCTCATTGAGGCTGAAGAGAGCGGACAGCGGGTCCCTGTCCTCACCGAATCCGATCTCTTCGGCGAAGTCCGTCAGAAGTGAGGTGGGGCGCGCAAACATGCTGGGCGTCAGCCAGTCCCAGTGATGGCCGGTCGCGGCGACCGCTGCCAACTCCTTCCACTCTGAAGATTCCAGGCTCTCCGGCAGAGGTTCCGATTCCTGAACCATCACCAGCGTCTGGGCACGCAATAGCAACTCGGAGTGGCTCCTGGGAATATCAAAATAGTGAATTGAATTCTGCATGCAGTCGCTCGTCGACAGCACCTGTGCGTGAGGCCAAACTTCCAGCCGGAAGTTCAGACATCGCTGCAGGCGGTCGGTGCGGGGCTGCATGCGCACCTCCATCGTGCTCTCACTGACCTCGGAGCTGTAGCGATACCGTGTGTGGTGGTGAATGGTGTAGTATTTCATTTGCCTGGTTACAGTAGGACCGTTAGGAAAACTCCTCTTCGACCGTATAGTTGAAATAAGCGTCGTAGAGGGCGTCATGAACTTGATTGCAGCTATCCATGATGGCGGAAATAAAGGGGAGCGCCCCGATTTCAGCTACATCTTCTATCTGACTGTACTGCAGGTTCGCCTTAAGCTTGCCTGAAATCCGGTCCAGGTCACCCGCCCGGCGCGTCTCAGTTGCGTCGGCCACCTGCCTCAGAAGGTTGGCCATCTGCTCTACATTGAAGCGTACCGAGTTCGGGAGATATGGGTTGAGCAACAGGAACGACGTTACCTGGCGCGTTTCCGGCCTTGGGTCGTATACCCTGCAGTATGATTCGAAGGAGTTGCAGGCACGCAGAACGCCGATTCCATTAAGAGGATCAACCGTCTCCAATTGCTCTCCTCCATCTATGCCAAAGTGAAGAAAGTGGGCCTGCAGGAGAGAGCAGACGGAAAAGACTCGCTCCAGGTGACCCCCGATCTGAATGAACAGCCATCCTTCATCGTGCAGCAGCGAGGATAAGGCCAAACCCTGAAAGAGTGAGACACTGCTCTCAAGTTCGCGAAAGAAGTTGTCGCGTTCATCGTGCCAGTTCTGGTGTCCTTGCCACGAGTGCAGACGCAGGTACAACCGGTTCATGTGTTCCCAAAGTTGGCTACTGAGCAGGGAGCGTACTGTACGCGCGTTTGACCTGGCTAGGTTGATACAGCCCGAAATCGAAGTCTGGTTTTCGGCGTCGAACGTGAGATTGTGAGCCATTTGCAGGGCCGCCTCGCTGTCCACCACGCCGTTCTTCATGGCCGGCGGAGGCTGACGTAGCGCAGCGAAGAACTGCTGCCAGCCGCGATCGTTGCCATGCTGAGCGGCCTGGCCGACCATGAAATTCAGGCGGACCCTGAGTAAACGAATCGTGTTTTCCGCTCTTTCCATGTACCGTCCAATCCAGTACATGTTGTCGGCAGATCTCGAAAGCATTGGTGCATTTCCTGTGTTGAGTTCAGTTCTCTTGCAGGACCCACGTGTCCTTGCTGCCCCCTCCTTGGGAGGAGTTGACGACCAGCGAACCCTTGCGCAGGGCTACGCGAGTCAGTCCTCCCGGAACAATCACCGTGTTTTCCTGCTCTCCACCGTAGAGAATGAAGGGGCGCAAGTCAACGTGGCGGGAGACGACATTCTCGTCTATGTAACATGGAGCGCGGGACAGGCTGAGTGTGGGTTGAGCGATGTAGTTTCGGGGATTTTCCTGTATCTGCTGCCGAAAACTTTCCCGTTCCTTCGCCGTGCTGTAAGGACCGATGAGCATGCCGTACCCGCCGGACTCGCCAACAGCCTTCACAACCAGTTTGTCGAGGTTTTCGAGAACATAGTCCCGTTCATCGTCCCTCAAGCAAAGATAGGTCTCGACGTTCTGCAGGACCGGCTCTTCGCCCAAGTAATATCGGATCATCTCGGGTACGAATGCGTAGACTGCCTTGTCATCCGCAATACCTGTGCCGATTGCGTTGGCAAGCGTAATGTTTCCGGCGCGATAGGCATTGAACAGGCCGGGAACCCCCAGGGTGGAATCCACCTTGAAATGGAGCGGATCAACGTATTCGTCATCAATTCGGCGGTAGATGACGTCAACGCGTTGCAGGCCGCTCGTCGTTCGCATGTACACGAAGCCGTCATGGATGAGAAGGTCGGCGCCCTCGACCAGTTCGATTCCCATCACGCGTGCGAGAAAGGTATGTTCAAAGTAGGCGGAATTGAAGATTCCGGGAGTCAGAAGAACAATTGTCGCATCGCGCCCCTTGGGTGTGAGCGTCTGTAACTGCTCCAACAGGGCCTGGCCGTAGTGACCAATGGGTCTTATTCCGTAGCCGCCGAACATGCCAGGGAAGACCTGGGTCATGACTTCGCGGTTCGCGAGCATGTAGGAGACGCCGCTGGGAACGCGCAGGTTGTCCTCCAGTACGGCGAACTCACCGCTGGGAAGGCGGACCAGGTCGGTCCCGACTATCGACGTGTAGACATCGTTGGCGACCTTGACGCCCCGCATTTCTCGCTGGTAGTTGACGCAGCTGTAGATCAGGTCAAAGGGCACTTTCCCTTCTTGCAAAATGCGCCCCTCATGGTATACGTCCCGAAGGAAGAGGTTGATGGCGTGAATGCGCTGACGCAAGCCGCGTTCTATCGTTTTCCATTCCTGGTCGCTGATAATGCGGGGTAAAATGTCGTAGGGAAAGATTCGTTCTATCGTGGAGTCTTCGCCGTAAACGGTGAAAGTTATGCCCCGGTTCAGGAAGGTGAGATCGGCGGCCTGCTGACGCTGGGTCAGTTCGCGGGCCTGCAGTTCGAGAATACTCTGTAGCAGCTTCTCGTACGACCCTCGAGGACGTCCGTTCTCCTGGAACATCTCGTCGAAGATGGCCCCGTCCAATTCATAGTTGCTGAACAGGCTCAGGGCACTCTCGTTTACCGTCTCGTCTTGTGATGGCACGCTGTTCACCGCCGTTGGTGTGGTCCGGATTAGCGTCTATGGCTGGCGCCATTGAGAGCTGTTCAAAAGACCGAGCAAACTCGTCGCAATCTGGTCAACTGGGACTTTCCGGTTTCCTGCTTTCTGAAACGTCCATAGATGTAGAATGGATACCCTGCCGGTTCCTCCTTGTACTTTCAGGTTTCCTCCATCTTACTTGTGAGGACAGTTGCCGAAATCGTCGCCGGTGAGATTCACCGCAATGAGGACGCCTTCCAGGGAATCTGCGTATTATGCCCAAATTTGGGTATCATTTGCAAACATCGAAAATGCCAAGTGAATAACACCAGTGTCTTTGCCAACCGGCCAAGGCCCAATCGGGCCGGGCAGCGGCTCAGGCGACAGGAGGGAAACCTGTCTTGCAAATGTCTATTGCACTGCAATCAGCGGTATTCGGTGGAGGAGGATGGTGTCTGTATTGAAGAGGGAGGAACCGGGATTCACAACCCGCATACCTGAGCCGCGTTCAACTGGGCCCGTAGAACCGCGTCACATTGCACTCTTCGCTTTTCAGAAAGGCATCGTCCCTGACGGGGACCATCGTGATTTTGATCCCTTACTTGGCGCCTGGGCGCAATAGGCGGCGCTGTCCGGATTGCGCCGCCTTTTGGCCTGGGCTGGTTATTCCTGGTCGGGGTATTCAAACTGCGGATTCCAGCCGTCCGGGCCGTCCGGAAGCAGGTCGAACAGGTGCCAGGCGCCGCAGTAAAAGTCTCCGGGGCCGAAGTGATCTTTAGCTACGCGCGTTATGCTGCCGTCGTCGTTCTTGCGGAAAACCGAGACGCCCGGCTGGTAGCCGGACATGAAGCCGCCTCCAGTGCTCTGAAAGCCCATGTCGGCGGTAAAAGAGGATCCTTGAGCGGAGTAGAGCGGGAAGCGCCAGCCCCGTCCACGCGCGAACTCCTGCTGGTCGGCAGGGCTGTCGGGCGAGACGAGCACAAAGGCGGCGCGGTCCTGCAGGTGGTGGGCGACGCCGTTGAAGTTGTCGGCCCACAAAGTGCAGTAGGTGCAGCCAGAGCCCATGTTGTGGACGAGAATAAGGTCTTCCTTGTCACCAAAGAGTGTTGACAGGCTTACAGGGCCGTTCGGGCCCTGAAGCTGGTAATCTTCAACGGCCTCGTGGGGAAGCTTCCTGCGCAGTTCGGCCAGATTCTTCCGGGCCTTATCGAGCTCCAGATAGGCGGCTTCGAGTTCTTTGTCGAGTCGTGTGTCGTTGTTGGACATCGGTCTCTCCTTGTGACAATGAGAATGTATGAGTTCAGTACTCAGTCTACGATCTCTTTCAACTGAATGCTAGATTCTGGCGCGATGATCTGCAGTGGCGGTTGTACGACATAGGAGTGCATTGCCATTGAAACATCGACGACACCAGCTTCTGATGACGCGGAACCTTCAGCAGCATGCCCTGCTCGTAAGTGGACATTCCGGTGCAACTACTTGCGCCTCCCCGTCTGTAACCATTTGACAATGCCTGCCTGGCGGTCGTAACATGTAGCCCAGCCCATTCAATGACAGAACCGGCCGTCTTCGATTGCCAAACCGAAAAGGGAAAGAGGTCATGACAGAACTCTCACTGCGCGGCGTATTTGCTCCCACCCTGACGCCAATTCGCGCTGACCTCTCCATCGACCTCCCTGCGTATACAGAGTTTTGCCAGCGTCTGTTGGAGGGAGGTTGCCACGGGCTCGTTCTGTTCGGAACAAATAGTGAGGCGACTTCGTTCTCGGCGGGCGAGCGCATGGCCGCCGTCGATGCGGTGATCGAGTCCGGCGTTGCGCCGGAGAGGCTGGTGATAGGCAGCGGCGCCGCATCTGTCGTCGAGGCCGCTGAGCTGACTCGGCATGTTGTGCGCTCCGGTTGCCATGGCGCCTTGACCTTGCCTCCCTTCTATTACCCTAATGTTTCCGATGAAGGTCTGTTCCGCTCTCTCGCCGAAGTGTTCGATCGCGTAAATGACGATCGGCTCCGCCTCTACTTCTATCACATCCCGCAAGTGAGCGGCATCCCGCTCAGCACGTCGCTGCTGTCTCGCCTGGCGCAAGCGTATCCCGGCCAGGCTGCCGGGGTGAAGGACAGCTCCGGCGACGTAGACACGCTGCAAGGGCTGCACGACGTGGCGGCGCATCATCCTGGCTTCGCTGTCTTTTGCGGTACCGAGGCATTGTTATTGAAAAACATGCAAGGAGGCGGCGGAGGTTGCATTTCAGGTATGGCAAACGTGCTGCCCCATGTCATTCGCGATCTGTATGACAATTGGACTGCAGACGATGCCGATGACCGCCAGAATCGCACGAATTGGGTCCGCGATGCCATCCTTGAGTCCGGTTTCAATATGATCGCGTCGCTAAAGGTAATCGTCGCGGATCAGACCGGGAGACCGGATTGGAGTCGGGTACGCCCGCCGCTTGTCGACTTGACTGGAGAGCAGCAGGCGCAACTGCTGGCCCGTCTCTCGCGGCCGGTTCCTGCGTGACCTTCCTGCTGAAAATACCCGCGCCAGTAGCAGTGTTGAGATCGAGAAAGAGTGCTGCTTGGCAGCACATGACATCCCGGATTCAATCGCGGCATCCTTTTGCCCGGCCCCATGCAGTCTCGAAGCAAGGAGCATTGCCATGTCAAGTCAAATGCGGATAGGCTTAGGTCAGTTCAATGAACTGACCGATGAAAAGCTGGACTTCATCAAGCAGCTTGGCGCCGACGATTTTCTGATGAACACACCGAAACTCCCAGGCGAAAAGCAATGGGAGTACGATGATCTGAAGGCAGCTGCGGACCGCGCTGCGGCCGCCGGACTGAAGTTGATCTGCCTGGAGAACGTTCCTGTCTCCTTCTATGACAAGGCGATGCTGGGGCTGCCGGGGAGGGACGAACAGATCGCGCATATGCAGACGACTGTTCGGAATATGGGGCGGGCAGGCATTCCGATTCTCGGTTACCATTGGATGCCCAATTCAGTCTGGCGCACACCGGAACCAGCAGTTCTACGGGGTGGCGCGCGGGGGACGCGCTTCAATCTTGCCGAGCATGATCCGGGTGAATTGACGCACGGTAGGGTCTACGACGCCGACGAAATGTGGGCAAACTACGAGTATTACCTGGAGCGGCTTCTGCCGGTGGCCGAAGAGGCTGGCGTTACTCTGGCTCTGCACCCCGACGACCCTCCTGTTGAGTCGCTCGGCGGCGTTGCCCGTATTTTCCGCAATTTCGAAGGCTTCAAACGAGCGATAGACCGTTTCGACAGCCCCAATCACGGTCTTGACTTCTGCATGGGCTGCTGGTCTGAAATGGACGGGCATGACTATGTCATTGAAGCCATCCGCCACTTCGGCGGTAGAGGGCGCATAATCTATGTCCATTTTCGCGATGTTCAGGGTACGGTTCCCAACTTCAATGAATGCTTCATCAACGAAGGAAACGTTGATCCTTTCGATGTGATGAAAACACTGAAGGAGGTGGGATTCACCGGTTTCATGATTACAGACCACGTGCCCGCGATGGTTGATGACTCGGCCTGGGGACACCGCGGGCGGGCATACGCGATCGGTTACATGACCGCGATGCTCGAAATGGTCAACCGTCTCGCCGCGTAGCGTAACGTCGAATCTGAACAGGGTCGGATCCGGGACAACAGCCTGCTTCTTTCACCATCTTACCAGGGCCCATGCGTTTTCCGCCCCTTGATCGTCAGTTCCTATTGGACCGACTCCAGCCCCCCTCAGGGCCGGTGCGAATCGTGCTGGACACCGATACATATAACGAGATCGATGATCAGTTCGCCGTTGTCTACGCACTGCTGTCTCCGGAACGCGTTAAAGTGGAGGCCCTCCACGCGGCTCCCTTTCACAATAGCCGTTCCACCGGTCCGGGAGACGGGATGGAAAAGAGCTTCGAGGAGATCCACCGCCTGCTGAAACGTTTGCCGGCGGTAGACGCGACGAAGGAACAGTTCGTGAAGCGAGGGTCAACGACGTGGGTGCCGAGTGAAGATGTGCCTGTTGAGAGCGAAGCAACCGCCGATCTTATCGAACGGGCCTTGGCCTCCCCTCCCGATGATCCGCTCTACGTCGTCGCCATCGGCGCAATCAAGAATGTTGCCTCAGCCCTGTTGCTGGCGCCTGAAATCCGCCGTCGAATTGTCCTGGTCTGGCTGGGTGGGCATGCACTCCACTGGCCTAACACTCGTGAGTTCAATCTGCGGCAGGATCCTGCCGCGAGCAAGGTCGTCTTGGACTGCGGCGTTCCCCTCGTGCTCTTCCCGTGTATGGGGGTCGTCTCCCATCTGCATACCACGAAGCCTGAGATGGCCGAGCACGTTCAGGGCAAGGGCGCCGTCGGCGACTACCTGTTCCAGGTTTACAGCGAATACAGTACCGATCATTTTGCTTATTCGAAGCAGATCTGGGATCTTGCGCCAATGGGATGGCTGGTCAATCCTGAATGGGCACAAATGGATGTTGTCAGCGCGCCACGCCTGACCGATTCAATTACCTGGGCCTTTGATGAGAGTCGCCATCGCGTATCTTGTGCCCGCCACGTCGACCGCGATGGCATTTTTCGCGACCTCTTTTTGAAGTTGGACAAGGCTGCCTCACCCTCCTGATCGGTGAACCAGCGTATCCTCCTGTCGGGTACTCCTCGATGAATTTCACTCTCGTGCCGGAAGAAGCTCCGTCGGATTCGCTGCGAAGAATCGCCGCCGAACAGATTGACGGCGCCATTGCCCAGCTCCAGCGCAAGGACGACCTGAATGAAGGCATCCACGAAGCCCGCAAGCATTTCAAAAGGATTAGAGCGTTACTGCGGCTGACTCGCGGCGCACTGCCGGCCGAGACTTACGTTTCCGAAAACCAGTTCTTCCGCGACTTGGGCCGACAGCTTTCTCCTGTTCGGGATAGCGCCGTTTACATCGAAACCCTGGACTTGATCCGAAAACGCTATGTTGAGCAACTGGCTGACGAGTCCTTTCTGCGCCTTCGGGAACGGATGGTAACTGAACACCGGGCTGTCCTCAACGAGTTTACGCGCGACGCGCAGCGGCAGGAGTCGCTCTTTCATACTTTGCAGGAAGCAAAACCTCGAGCAAACGACTGGAGATTCTATGAGACCGAGTTTTCTCTTTTCAGTTACGGTCTGAGGAGGATCTACGGTCGCGGCCGTGCTGAGAGGGCTGCCGCCTTTGCTCAGCCCACGACGGAAAAGTTCCATGCCTGGCGCAAACGGGTCAAGTATCTGTGGCATCACCTCCAGGTCTTGCTGCCACTCTGGCCGGGGCAGATTAGGGTCCTGGTGCGGGACTGCGACCGTCTTGCAGACAGGCTTGGCGAAGAGCATGACTTGGCCGTTTTGTTGGAGACGCCTGTTGTAAAGTCGATGATTGACACTGACCATGAGGGCGCCAAACAGCTTGTTAGTGTCGCGTCGCGGGAGCGAGAACGGCTGCGGCGTGCCGCGATCCCCCTGGCGCAAAGGATTTACGTGGAGAGCGCCGGTCGCTTTGTCGACCGCATTGAAGGATACTGGCTGGCTTACCGACCCCACACCCATTTTCTCCCACACGGTTATACTGGCCGGGGAGAACGATGACGAACGAACGACTTTCTCGCCAACTGCAATTCATTCTCGAAATTGACAATCTGAAGGGGATCCTGCGCCGTTCACTTCTTCTGGACGGCCACCGCCGCGAGAACTCCGCCGAACATTCCTGGCATCTGGCTATGATGGCGCTTGTGCTGGCCGAACACGCCAACGAGCCCGTAGACCCTTTGCATACACTCAAACTGGTTCTCGTCCACGATGTCGTGGAGATCGACGCCGGCGACACCTACGCCTACGATCCGGACGGCCACGCCGGCAAGGACGAGAGGGAGCGAAAGGCCGCACGGCGCATCTTCGGATTGCTCCCGGTTGATCAGGCGAAAGAGTTGAGCGGACTGTGGGAAGAGTACGAAGACCAGCAAACCCCGGAATCCAGGTTTGCCCTTGCGCTGGACCGCCTCATGCCACTACTCCACAACTACCATTCGGGCGGCATAATATGGCGCGAGAACCGAGTGACGAGCGAGCAGGTTGTAGACCGCATGAGACCTGTTGCCAACAGCTCCGACGCTCTGGGGGAAGCCGTTGCCGCCGTTATCGAGCAGGCAATGGCCTCAGGCCTGCTGCCTGACACCTGGTCGGATCCTTAGACCCGGCTCAGCAATCCGTGGACAAGCTCGAGCGCGCCATTAGGACTCAATCGCCTGAGAATGAGGCAATAGCGGCGCGAGCGCCTTCAACTTCCGGCAAAGACAACTGCTCAAACGCAGGCGCGGCATCGCTCTGGCGTCTGCCCTCCGATATCAGCTTCTGGGTCTCATTCCTCGTTTTGCACGCACTCCTGTTTCTCCCGGTTGTCCTTATGGACCGGGAGGACGGCACTCTCCTGCCTGTCGTACAAGTTGCCGGCCGCTCATTGGAACAGATCTGGATGCAGCTGGCAGTCTGGCGCAGAGAACCGGACCTGCTGCGATTCAATTCCGAGATCGTGATCTTCGTTGCGCTGTGGGCCCTATTTCGGCCGCTGCGGCACGTCTGGATCCGCCGTCTCTTCGTTTTCGCCTATCTCTTCCTGTTCTTCTACTACCTTTATGAGGGTGCCTCCCTCACGTTTTTCAGCGTCGAGCCTGTATTCTATACCCAGCTTCGCATGGCCACTGAAGGCTTCAGCTTCTTCCTGCAAAATGCCCGTGTAACGGCTGCATTTGTTGCCGGAACCGCTCTACTAATCGTCGGCGGTGCAGTTGTGGTAGGGCGGTTGACTCGATTCGTACTGCCGGACAAAAACTGCGCTTCTGCGACGCGCGGCACCTTGGTTCTGTTGGCGCTTCTCGTAACGGTTCAGACCGTTTCACGCATTGAACTCCTGGCCAGACCTGAAATGGTATTCAGCAGCATTTCCGCCAAACTGGTCCGGAACATCGGCGAATCAAGGCGCGTTTTTCAGGAAGTACGGCGCATTGAGACGAGTGAGGCGCCCTCAACCGACGAATCCGGTCGATTCAGGCTGGTTGAGCGCCCCCCCGTCTATATAATCTTTAGTGAGTCGTACGGGTCCGTCCTTTACAAGAGAAATGACTGGAGGGTGCGTTACAAAGAGCTGGCTGACCGCCTCGAACAGAAACTTGATGAATCGGGCTGGCATGTAGCGTCTGCGTTGAGTCTTGCCCCCACATGGGGAGGCGGGTCATGGATGTCCTACACGAGCGCGCTCTTCGGCCTGCGGATCAGTTCAGACCCGCAGTACTACGCACTGCTCGACAAATATCAGGCCGGGGGCTATCCGGACCTTGGCAAGTTTCTGAAAGAACAGGGTTACCAATACTACCGGTTGACAGCGCTCTCTATGGGATTGCCGGAGTCGCAGTGGCAGAAATACGCTTCCTTCTATGGGGTTGACCGCTGGCTGCAGTACGAGGACCTGGAGTTTGTCGGCCCTGAATACGGGTGGGGTCCGGCGCCTCCGGACCAGTACTCTCTGAATTTCGCCCGTGAAAAAGTTCGCAGTGAGGCCGGCGGACCTTACCTCTTTTTCACTATCACTCAGAATTCTCACTATCCTTGGGCTCCGCAGCCGGTCCTGGTCGAATCATGGCAGCAGCTGAACACACCGGGTCCCGCGCCTCCGCCGTCTTCAGAACTGATCGAGCATGTCGAGCGCCGTCAGAACTACTGGAACGCAATCGAATACCAACTGGAGATGCTAACCGACTTCGTCCTCAGCGAGCCGGACGAACAGGCGATATTCGTTCTGGTTGGCGACCATCAACCTCCCCGAGTCTCGCGCCGGGAGGACGGATGGGACACGCCAATTCACATCATTGCCAAGGACACCCGGTTTGTTGCATCATTCATGGAGTATGGATTCACAAACGGACTGGCCGTCTGGGACCCTGAGCCGGCCTTTCGGCACGAAGGTTTCCGTTCCTTGTTCGTACGGCTACTCCTTGCGGCCTATGGAGACGGTGCGGAACTCCCGCCCTATTTTCCCGAAGGACTGCCAGTCCCCCGAACAGGGTCCGGACCTGAATCGGCCCCTCATTGAATTTGCTGTCCGGCAAAGCGGCAGCCCCGGCGTATCCGTGAACTATCGAGTCTTCTGCAAATGAGTGCGTCGAAAAGAATTTTCCTTCTGATACTGACAGTGATTCTGAGCGCCGGCTGCTTCGGTCGGGAAGAAAAGCAGCCCGCGAACGGGGCCCTCCGAACTGAACCGGTCTCGGAACCCGCAACCCGAGCGCAGAGCGCGATTTCGGAAAGCGCTGCGGCGGCCTTTGCAGGTCTTGATCTGAGCGAGCTCGAGCCGGGAGATGCCTGGACACTCTTCCGCATCGACCCCGCCGAGTCTACGGCCAGGTACGTCGTTGATGAAGAGCTATTTGCCGACGCGACCCGAAAGTACGGTTTGGAAATCGGCAAAACCAAGGTAGTCGGAGAGACCAGCGATCTCACGGGCTTGATGCAGATCGATTTGACTCAAAGGGAAATCGGCGCGAATCACTTTGCGGTCTTCCTGCCAACTCTGAAAACCGACCAGGCGCTGCGGGATTCCTGGATCAGGGAAAACGCGCTGCAGTCGGACAAATTCCCGCTTGCAATCTTTGTTGCCGACCGGCTCCTCGATCTGCCTGAAGGTTACCGAGAAGGTGAAGAGGTCCGGTTTCGCATGGAGGGCGAGCTGAGACTGCGGGGCGCCGCGCAAACGACTGTTTGGGACGTTGTGGCCAGCTTGAGCGAGGGCTCGATTAGAGGATCGATGCATACTCTGCTGAGGATGACCAGCCTCGGCTTTGATCCCCCCGACTTTGCCAATACGCTCACTGTTCAGGATGAGTTCACTGTCCAAATCGATTTCGTTGCGCACGAGGAGTAGCGCACTCAGATGACACGCGACTTGAGTGACATGGGAAATGTCTCCGCCGAGGCTCCTACTGCTGCGGCCAGTTCAGATACCCGTCTGTCATCCTCCACTGATCCCATGGATTATGCGGCGGTCGCTCGAGCCAGGGCGCTGGCTGCCGGGTTGAAGACTCGGCTACAGACTGCCGAGAAACCCGCGCCGGTCGTTGAAGCTGCGTACCTTCTGAACGAAGCGCGCGACCAGGATTGCCCCCTTCTTGAACGGCTTCGGATCATTGGCCTGCTGGCTTCGGTTCTCGACCACTACTTCGTGGAAAAGGCGCCCGCTCTGGCCGAGAGCGATCAGGCAGAAATCGCGGCGAGTCTGGATCCTCTTTTGCAACAGTCCTACTTGGAATTGAACGAGTCTCTTCTGCCTGCGTTGTCGGACGAGCACAGTATCGAGATTCGCCGACCTCAGGAACTTGACCTTCGGCAACGCGAATACTTGCGAAGATTCTTTCGACAGCAACTCTACCCGCTGTTAACCCCTTTGGCTGTTGACCCAGGACATCCATTTCCCTTCATCAGTTCGCATAGCATCAATCTGCTTGTCCATCTGAGCAGTCCCGATCTTGGTATCGGCCCTCTCGCTTACGCCCGCATTAAAGTGCCCCGTCTCATGTCCCGATTCGTCTCCATACCATCGACGGCAAAAAAGCGGCTCTTCATCTGGAGCGAAGACGCCGTGACCGGATTCCTGGACGAGCTGTTTCCCGGCATGCAGATTGAAAGTGTCTACCTGTTTCGTGTATTGCGCGCTTCAAGCGGAAGGCGAAACGGCGATGAGCTTGAGGCCCAGAGTCGCGGACTTCGACATCAGCAGCTGGCCTCTCCGGTGGCCCGTCTGGAAGTTGAGACAACGATGCCGGATTCAGTTGTCGAGTGGCTGTCCTCCAACATGCAGGTTCCTCTTCAGCTGTGCTTTCGCAGCGCAGGTCCACTGGCGTTGTTCCAACTGGTGGATCTTGCCAACCTCGCCAATCCCGGGGATTGAATGGGGCAAAAGAAACATCTCTTTCCGGAGTGCGGAGATCGCTTGCTGTCGACCGACAACTCGGTGCCTGCGTCCGCGTCCTGCCCGAAATGGAGTCTCTCTTTTTTGACAGCGCGTATGCTATATGTTACGCTCGCTGGCAATTCAGTTGACACTGCTGTGACTGGGGATAACGGCCGTTCGTTCGACCTTCCAGAGAGTTGCCGGCTGCTGCGAGGCAACAGGCGTCGACCGGCTTAGCGCCCCATGAGCTTCCGGCGTAAAAGTGCCGGACGGTTCCGCTCCGTTAACGGCGCCAGAGGCAGAAGCGGGTTTCTGCGAACTCAGGTGGTACCACGGGTCCTCTCGTCCTGAACAGGCGAGGGGATTTATTCTTTTGGAGGCAGTCGAGAATCTGTATCTGTTAGTTCACTTGGCAGGAGCGAAAAATGCTGGACATTCGTTGGATGAGGGAAAATCGGGAAGCGCTGGCAGAGGCAATGGTGAAGCTTAACGACCTCGAGGCGCCTTGGGAGCAGGCGTTGGACTTGGACGAACAGCGGCGCGCACTGCTGCAGCAAGGGGAGAAACTGCGCGAGGAGCGCAACACCGGTTCAAGGCAGATCGGCGTTCTCTTTCGGGACAAGAAGACCTCCGAGGCCAACGCGCTTAAGGAGAGAATGGGCCGGATCGGCGATGAAATATCGCAGATCGACGAAGACTTGCGTCGCGTCGAAGCCTCCTACCAGGACGCGATGATGCGCATTCCCAATCCACCCGAAGGCGATGTTCCTGTGGCTCCCGACGAGGAGGGAAACGTCGTTGTCTCCCAGTGGGGAGAGCTGCCTGAATTCGACTTTGTGCCCCAGGCCCATTGGGATATGGGGCCTGAACTGGACATCATTGACTTCGAACGGGGTGTTGCCACTGCCGGTAGTCGCTTCTACTTCCTCAAAGGGGCGGGCGCGCGTCTGCAGCGCATACTGTCCAATTGGTTTCTGGACGTTCACATTCGAGAGCACGGGTTTATCGAGCTCTACCCGCCTATGATGGTGCGGGGACACGCCATGGAGGGGACAGGCAACCTGCCCAAATTTGGCGACAACCTGTACCGCGATGCCGAAGAGGACTACTGGTTCATCCCTACTGCTGAAGTTTCGGTCACCAATATGCATAGGGACGAAATCCTGGATCCGGGTACGTTGCCGCTCTACTACGTAGCCAGTACCCCGTGTTTCAGGCGTGAGAAGGTCTCTGCAGGCAAGGACGTGCGCGGCATCAAGCGCGTGCACCAGTTCCAGAAGGTGGAGATGGTCAAATTCGTCGAACCTGCAACAGGCCGCGACGAGCTGGAGTCGCTGACACGGTCGGCGGAGATACTCCTGGAGAGGCTTGAGCTGCCCTACCGTCGAGTTGCCATCGCTACCGGCGATCTCTCGTTTGTCGCCGCCATCAAGTATGACTTGGAAGTCTGGGCAGCCGGCTGCCAGGAGTGGCTGGAAGTCAGTTCCTGTTCTCTATTCAGAGACTTTCAGGCCAGGCGGGCGAACATTCGCTACCGTCCGCGAGAGGGGGCGCGACCGGATTATGTCTACACGCTCAACGGATCGGGCCTTGCATTGCCGCGTGTCATCATTGCCCTTCTGGAGAACAACCAGCGCTCGGACGGCAGCGTAAAACTGCCAGAGGTGCTGCGGCCCTATCTGGGAGACGAGATGGAAATCGGCTGAGTGAGTCCCACTGCGTTTTTCCTTGCGGCTCCGTCTCTCTGGGCAAGGGCTGGAAATGTTGAAATGATGATGTATCAGGCGCCCGCGCTTCGAGCTTCGGAATGTCCTGATAGGAGAGAACTGGACCGCTTCATTTGACAGGTATTCTGAAATAGGTTTATACTGTGCCGGTCGATGGCTGGAAAGTCCTGGCCTGGAGGGATGGCCGAGAGGACGAAGGCGGTTGTCTTGAAAACAACTGTGGCAGTGATGTCACCGGGGGTTCGAATCCCTCTCCCTCCGCCTGGCCCAGCCGAGAACATTTATATGGGGAGGTCGCATAGCCTGGTCGAGTGCGCCCGCCTGCTAAGTGGGTAGGGGCAGCAATGTCCCTCGAGGGTTCAAATCCCTCCCTCCCCGCCATAAGCGCCAGTAGCTCAGTGGATTAGAGCGTCGCCCTGCGGAGGCGAAGGTCGCAGGTTCGAGTCCTGCCTGGCGCGCACATACTGGCAGCCAGAACCTCCATGCGGAGGTTCTCTGCTTTTGAGCGAACTTCGGTCTAAGGCCGAATCCCCTACTGGCGCCATCAACTACTCCAGATATCATCCGGCCTTTGCAAAGACGAGGAGGACTCTCTCATGGAATCACTGCCTCTCGATCTACTGAAGAGTTTGGGATCCGGTCAGTCGATCGGATCACTCTGTCGCGCAAGCGGCATCTCGCGAGAAGAATTCGACCGGCTCTGGAAAGCCGAAATCAGGCGCAGGACGCCTGATCCGGATGTGCGCTTGCAAACTGGAGTGAGCGCCGAAGCGCGCGTCGCACGCAATCGATGGGGCGTACCGGTGATCCTCGCCGAAAACAACGAAGACCTCTTTTTCGCCTTCGGATTTGCCATGGCGCAGGACCGACTCTTTCAACTGGACTATCTGCGGCGCAGAGGTCACGGACGGTTGTCAGAGATTCTCGGCGAAGAAGGAATTTATCTGGATTCAGTTGCCCGAACAGTCGGTCTCAACCGGATCGCGACCTCTGAGTGGGAGTCCACTCCTGCAGAGACTCGCGCCCTGCTGGAAAGTTTCAGTGACGGCATAAACACGTCCATCGATCTGTCCAGCGACAACCTCCCAATTGAATTTGCCCTTCTGGACTATGGGCCGGAGCCGTGGCGGCCCGTGGACTGCCTGGCAATCGCGGCCGAGTTTCGCTATTACCTGACTGTTCGCTTTCCCGTAATCGTCGGCCCCGAACTGGCGAAACGGGCACTCGACGACGAGACGCTCTATGAGGCCTTTCTGACTGGTGAAGCGGACGAGGAGAGCATCATCCCTCAGGGCGCATTCCCTTCCGCGGCCGCAGATGTATCCCCGGTTGGCGCCAGTGTGGGCGATCCGCGGGAGGGTGAGGGCAGCAACAATTGGGTGGTGAGCGGCGCACGCACGATCTCGGGTTTTCCGATGGTGTCAAGCGACCCGCACATAGCATTTGCCGCCGTCTCTTGCTGGTACGAAGTGCAGCTGAAAGGTGGCTCATTTGACGTCGCCGGCATGGCATACTCAGGAATGCCGGCGGTCATGTTTGGGCGCAACCGCAACGTCGCCTGGGGGATCACCAACAATATCTGCTCCCAACGGGATCTCTACCAGGAGCGGACGGATCCAGATCAGCCCGGTTGCTTCCTCTTTAGCGGTGCCTGGGAGCCGGAGCGCGCTCTGGAAGAGACAATTCATGTGCGAGGAAAAGACCCGCTGCGCATGACGGTCAGATTCTCCCGAAACGGTCCTATAGTCGACGAGATTCTGCCCTCGGAAGCCTCCGGTACCGGTCCGGTTTCACTGCGCTGGCTGGGCAATACCCACTGTGACTGGCTCACGTCGTTGCTCGCGATCGACCGCGCGCAGAGTGTCTCTGAACTGCGAGAAGCGACACGCGGCTGGCGCGTTCCAACGTGGAGCCTTGTGATTGCCGACAAGGAGGGACATATCGGGTACCAGGCGGTTGGCGGCATTCCGGTCAGGGAAATCTGGGAGAGGGGATACAGGCCAGGCTGGGACCCTGCCCATCAGTGGCAGGGCCTGATTCCATTTGAGCAGATGCCCCGTCTTGAGGACCCGGACAGAGGCTGGATCGCCACCGCGAACAACCGGGTCGCCCCGGATGACTTCCCCTATCAGTTGTCAGGGACGTGGGCCAGCGGCCACAGGGCCCGGCGGATCCGCCAGATGATTGAAGAACGTGAAAGCTTCTCAAAAGATTCATTCGCGGAGATGCAACAGGATACGCGCACGCTGCGCGCCGACGAAGCCCTTCCGGGGCTATTGCCCGTACTGCTGCGAAGTGGAGACCAGCGCGTCCTCGAAGCCGCCTGCTACTTGCAGGAGTGGGACCACAATATGTCCCCCGACTCAGTCGCAGCATCGCTTTTCGAACTCTTTTTCAACAGGTGGTGCCGCAGGGTTGCCTCAGAAAGGTTTGAAGTGGAACTCGCAGACGCCTTGTCCGGTACAATTGGGGGACTGGCCGGGGCGTTGATCCACGAGGACACGGCGGGCTGGTTCGCTGAAAGTGATCGGGAAGCGGCAATGGTGCATGCGCTGCGCGACACTCTGACAGAGATCGAAGATCGACTCGGAACCGACATGACAGCGTGGGCGTGGGGCAACCTCCACAAAGTCCAGCTGCGCCATGTGCTCTCTGGGCGGGGCGATCTGGGAGAGCTACTCGACCGGGGCGGTCTACCGGTCGGCGGCAACGGAGTAACTGTCTGCAATACGGGGTTCGACCCGAACTGGGGGGCCTTGACGGGGGCCAACTACAGGCTGATCAGCGATCTGGGCGAAGAGGGCTTGTGGGCTGTCGAGTCGCAGGGCCAGTCTGGGAATCCTGGATCCCACCACTACTGCGACCAGTTGGCGGAGTGGATGGATGGCCGATATCACTTCCTAAGCTTCGAAGCAGACAGCGACCTAGTTGAAACTGAATCGATTTCCGTGCTGTACCCCTAAGCTTGGCGGGACAATTTCGGCAGATCGAGGACCCCGCTAGACCTCTTTCGCGGCCTTGATGTGACGGTGAATCTGGTCGCTGAATCGGTACTCGCTGTTGTCCTCCGGCTTGTAACCGATCACTTTACGGGCGTTGACAATGCTCCAGAACCCCTGAGAGTTTCCGCTTATGCCGTAGAAGACCTGGAACGGTACGCCCTGATCATCGCCGATATCTTCAGTCTCGATGCTCTTGATGAACAGCTGCTGCAGGTCTCGCTGGCTGATGTATACGCCCAACCCGCGCACCATGCGGCGCAGGTCTCCAGGTTCGATTCTCTCCAGATCATCCTCTCTTGGTCCACCGATACGGACCTGCACATTCTCCAGCGGCTGAGGCGACGCCTCTTCGACGTCAACGCCCCGGAACTGCATCCGGCCAACTGCGTAGACGAAACCCAGGTGTTCGTAGGCCTCTTTTGCCCAGCCGTAGAAGTTGTCGGAAAACGGTCTCATCTCCGGTGTAACGATATCCCACTCATCGTCCAGGATCAGAGGTTCATAGTAGTCTGCGGCATGGTTTGAGCTGGCGACGACGACGCGCCTGACGCCCTCTTCTTGCGCGGTCTGATAAACGTGGAAGGCCATTTCCACGTTCGACAACTCTGCGTAAAAGTCCTGGATAGGATCGGACTTGTCCTCGGCGCGAGTGAAGCCAAGGTGAATAACGGCGTCGGCGCCGCGAAAGTAATGACGATACGTGTCCCGGTCGCGTTTAGTCAGGTCGGCGATCTGGACCCCTTCAACTTCGTTGCCGTCGCGGTCGTCAGTTCGTACGTCCAGAAGGGTCAGGTCATAGCGCCTGCGAAAGACGGGCAGCAAAAGACTAGCGATGTATCCAGATGCACCCGTGATTACGACCTTTCTTTTCTCACTCATTCGTTGCTCCACAGTTTCTCGATTGTTTCTCTGTGTTCGGCGTAATGCCCATAAGTGTTGCCTGCAATGCGCCACAGAACTGGAGTGTGACCGTCAGGGCGCCGGTCCTGGGGTTGGAAGTCGTCATAGGGGCGTAGCAGATCTTCGTCGGAAAGATTGGAGACCGCGGCGTACGCGTCCTGATGCGCGGCTTGAAGTTCCGCCAGCACTTCCTCCAGTGGCGCGTCACGATTCTGCTCGTAAATCCACTGATTCATGCGTTCGATGCCAACGGTGTTGGGGGCCGCATCCTCCGGCAATCCCATCGGCGGATAGCGACGCTCTTTCCTCACCAGGGCGGCCAGACCCCTTGCCCAAGCAGCCAAATGGGCCAGTTCGTCCTTGGTCGACCAACCTTCCTTGCCGGCAGTGTGCATCTGATTTGAATCCAGGTTGGACAAGACCTTCTGCAAGGCGTCCCATTCGCCCTCAATTCTTTCGAGGACTTCCTGCACGGTCGGCGGTGATGAAGAGGGCTGTTCTGTCATGTCTGGAGTTCCTTAGGGCTTCGGGCAGTTGACTTGGAAGGTACCCTTGTCTACGCAAAACACGCGCAGCTTCCCGAGTCGGCCTGCAGCTGCCGTCCTATCCTGAACTGTCCTCTGCGGCAGGCGTAGGCGAGGGAGCTGGCTGTTGTGTGGGCTGCGGCGTGGGTTCGGGTTCCGGTGAGAGGCCGCTCAAATCCAGCATGCGCTCCAGGACGATCTCCAGGCTCTCCAACTCAGCCCCATAAGCGGCCCAGTCTCCTGCCATCAGAGCCTCCTGCGCATTGGTGTAGCGATTATTCGCCTCGAGTATCAGTTCTTCAAGCGAAGATGTGGCCAGGTCGACATCGACCACTTCCCGCTCTACGGCCGGCAGTTCGGCAGGCAGTTCACCGTCTCCTGAAATCGCCAGTTCCGCCAGCTTTGTGTCGGACAAGATACCCTGGCCGAACAGTTCAGCCAGAGCCAGGCCAAGGTTCTCAGCCATGATGACGCGGTCTGAGGTAGCCAGTATGACTCGCTTCAGCTCTGGAATCTTGCCGGTTGCCGCCTGCAGATATAGAGGCTCGACATAGAGCAGGCTTTCGCCGATCGGAATCACCAGTAGGTTGCCCCGAATTACCTGACTTCCCTGCTGGTTCCACAAGCTGAGAAGAGAGCTGATCGTAGGATCCTGGTCGATACGCGCCTCAATCTGTTTAGGTCCGAATACAAGAGAGTCCTTTCCAAAGCGGTAGACCAGCATCTCTCCATACTTTTCCGGATCATTCTGGGCGGCCAGCCAGGAGATCATGTTTTCACGATTGGCCGGCGTAAACGGAAGAATCTGAATGAAGTCCAGGTCCTCGCTGCCAGGCAGCTGCATCAGAACATAGTAGGGCTCCATGGGTCGAGACTGGTTGTCGAAGATCTCTTCCGGCCACGCCCAAACATCCTCTCTATTGTAAAAGTCAGTCGGTTCGGTCATCTGGTAGGTGCGGAAAACACTCGCCTGGATACTGAACAGATCGTTTGGATAGCGGATGTGAGCGTTCAGGTCCTCCGGCATCTCCTCGAAGCTGGTGAAGAGAGACGGGAAGATGCGGGCATACGCGGCGGCGATGGGTTCATCCGGCTCTACGAGATAGAAGTCCATCTCTCCGGTATAGGCATCGATAATGATCTTTACAGGATTGCGAATGTAGTTGAATCCCGGCGGAACGGTTCGGGTCCCAAACTGGCTCGGCTCGCTGTAAGGAAATCGTCCGCTGACGGTATAAGCGTCGAGGAACCAGTAAAGGTTGCCGTCTCCTCCGATAACAATATACGGGTCAGAGTCAAATCGCAGGAACGGTGCCACCTCCAGCGTGCGCTGCAGGATATTGCGTCTCCACAGAAGCTGGCTTTCGGGATTCAGCTCCTGGCTGATAAACAGGTTGATGTCAGCAAACTGGATCGCAAAGGCCAGCCGGGGCAGGAACCCGCCGATCCTGATGCCTGAATCCCCCTCGAAGGTCGTGAAGACATTGCCGCCTTCACCGCGAGGATAGTCAAACTCCTCTGTCTCCGTCTTGACGATCACGTATTCGTTCGTACGCTCACCGAAGTAGATTTGTGGACGTTTGACTTCAAGAATGCCCTGCACCGGCAGGTCCTGCAGAACAAAAGTTGGCAGTCCATCCGGCGTAATCTCCGCCACGGGTGAAGCAGCGACTCCATAGCCGTGCGTGTAGACCAGTTTTCGGTTGACCCAGGTCTGCGCCGGCTGTTCCAGCTGCTCAGGTATCAGCTCCCGCGCTGACAGCATGAGCTGCCGCCTTTCACCTCCGACGTCGTACCGATCAATGTCGATGTCTGTGAACTGATACTGCTGCCGCAGTGCCTGCACCTGATTATATGTCTGGAGCAGCGGCCGGTAGTCCCATAGCCGGATATTCCGAATTGTATCGGGTTGTTCTAGCAACTCGGCGCCGGTCAACTCACTCTCTGCATCGAAGTTCTCGTCGACGATTCGGTCCAGACCGAAGGCTGCCCGGGTAAAGTTTATGTTGTGCGATATGTACTCCCGTTCGCGCGTAAATTCGTTGGGGTTGACCTGAAAGCGTTGGACAAGGTTGGGGTAAATGTTGCCTGCCAGTGCAGATATTGCGATCCAGCCGACCAGGACGACGACTATGGCCCGCCAGGCCTGCTGCAGGAAAACGTTCACTAGAAGCAGAATTGCCGCGATGATGGTGACGAAGACGAGAATCGTGAAGGCAGGAAGCTGGGCGTTTACGTCGGTATAGCCTGCACCGAATACCGCCCCGCGCGCGCTGTAGACGAGCTCCAAGGCGTCCAGTCGGTACTGCCAGGCGATCAACAGTAGGATTAGAGCGCCCAGAAAGCTCAAGTGGGCGCGAACAGAGGCAGGCGCGCCCCAACCCCGCCACCCTATGCCGCTCGCGAGACCGGTTCCGATCAGAGTTATTACGAGCGTCGTCATCAGCCAGCCGCGCAGAAACTGCCAGATCGGTAGAGTGAAGAGAAAGAAGCTCACATCACGGCCAAATATCGGGTCCGTCATGCCAAACGGCTGTTGATTAAAGTAAAGGAGGAGCTCTTCCCACGCCGAAGAGGCGCCTGTCCCCATGAAAAATGCGAAGAACGCGCCAACCAGGAGGACGACCGGTGTTATGCGGACGCCGACTGCCTGAACTGCTTCAAAGAGAGGCGTATCATCCAGGCCTTGGGGATTAAGACGGCGGACCAGCAGGACGTTGAAAACAAATACGAGCCAGAAAGCGAGCGCGCCAGCTACGAAAAGGCCGAGAGAGGCGCCAATCCGGGTGAAGAAAACCCTAGTCAGCTTGAGGCTGTCATACCATAGCCAGTCAGTGTAGAATCCAAGTACCGTGTTGAACAGGACGAGGACCAGAAAAGGCACCAGCATCCACCACAACAGGCGTCCGCCGCCGCCTTGACCGCCATTTCCCCCTCTGCGGCGCGGCGTGTTCGGTTCACCAGGACCATTGTCTTCGTGGAGCAGTTCCTCTTCTATCTGCTCCCAGTCGTCTTCGTCCAGGTTTTCCAGAAGTTCGTGAAATGGGTTGCGCTCAGCCATTTGTGATCCTTGTCGATTAGGAAGGGCAGTTGAAGACGCGGTCCGGTGCTTGGGTTAACTGCATGGGAACGAACCAATTGGCCCCACACGCCATCGTCCTTGAGCATGTACTCCGCAATTATAACAGACCTTGTCTCAATCGACGCCTCCCGCCGTCAAGCCAAATGAACCTGAACACATTTGGCGTCCTTCAGCTCCTGGCATTACTGTCGACCAACAGTTTCACACGCCACCATCGTGAACTCTCTTTCAGACTCTCCCCACGCCACTACTGGGGTCAACTCTCGTAGACCTCCGGCATCGCAAGCGCCGCCTCAAACCACTGCAATTCCACAAACTACCAGCCTCTAACCACTGGCCTCGAACCCCTGCCGTCCCCATCCCCAAACTGGAATGCATACGGAATTAGGTAGTCGTTCAAAATGAGCAGCAGCCCCATGCTATACTTTAGGTCCCCCTCAATCAAGTGTCGCGAGAACTGCTATGTCCTTAGAATTCGACTTCCCTCCCCTTGCTGAACTCCCAGCGCATCGCGCTTTCTTGCAAGCCCTGGTTCCGTGTCTGGGCTCGTACGAGCAAACCAAGGGTATCTGGTTGACAGGTTCCTTGGCGCGAGGCGACGCCGACCGGTGGAGCAGTGTCGATCTGTGCCTGCTTTGGCAGGAAGAGGGCTTTGAATCGCTCAGCGAGAAGGGTATTTATCGAAACATCAAGGGCGCGCTGGATGAAGCGCTGGGGGAGGGCAACACCCTCTGTAATCAGACCGAAGAGTCGGCAGACAGAGGCTGTCTGAGAGGAATCAGTCTGAGCACGATAGGCGCAGATGAAGTTCTGGACGGAGTCGGAACGAGTTGCGTCCTCTTTGAAATTTTCTGGACACTCCTTGCAAGCGATGAGGGCTTGGGACAGTGGACGGGGTCACTTCTCCCACTTTATCTGGCGGAAGGGTTATCCAGTGATCGCACCACAAATGTCAAGGGAAAGCGTATTGCCCTCGGTTCACCCGACACAGATTTGATAAGCGGGCAGCTACAGCAGTTCTGGCTGCTTCTGGCGCGGCTGCCGGCGGTTTTGCGCCGACAGGAGCAGCTTGCGGCCCACACGCTGATATCTGAACTGCGCTCACTGTTGATCGATCTTGTTGTGTCTCTAAATGGAGCACGCCGACCAAGGGCGAGGGCGCGAGTCAATCAATTCCTGGGACAGGCGCAACGGGAAGCCTTTGAAAGAACCCTGGGATACGGCCAGGTTTCCAGGCATAGCAGGGCCGGGGCCGGATTCAACTGGGTCGGGCAGGCAGTCTCACTGGTCGTACTCTATCGCTGGTACGCCCCCCAACTAGCGGACAGACATTCGTTGCCCTATCCAGAGCAAGCTGAAGAACTGGTCCTTACCCTCTTGAGCGCCGAGTTGGAGAACTGGCCGGCCAACATCACCACCGGCTGACGACCAGGACCTTCTTTCTTTTCTCCGGCTTCAGGCAGAATGAGCTTTCGGCAGTCGCGCTTCAGGAGTTCAGCTCTCTTGGAAGGCGGAGTCCTTCCGATTTGGCCGCACATAGATGGGATTGCTGAAGATCCAACCGCGCGACTTACCCCATCGTTCCTTCCAGACTTCCACTCTGTAGACGCCGGCGTCCCGGGCCTGATAAGCGAGGGAGGAGGCGAACCCCTGCGAGACGACCTGCCCGTTTCGGAGAAGGCGAACACTCGCAGCTACTGGGAGACGCACGCGCAGGTTGAGAGCCTGGCCGTCAGCTATTGTGACCGAATCGCCCATTAGAACGACCTCCTCACTTTCACTCGGTTCCCGGCCCAACAGTAGAGATTGGCCGCTAACGGGCCCTTTGTTCTCGCGTTCTGCCCAGAAGCGGAATCCTTCAGTGGGTCCCACCAGGTCATAGCCCAGCCAGCAGTGTCCTTTCCGCAGCGCCTCCAGGATGAGGTTGCGGTCATGCTGAGTATTGGAGTCACGAAAATCGGAAGGTCCGCTTTCTGGCGGGCCCGCCAAGGGCGTAGCCGTCAAGACGTGCGTGTTCAGGGCCTTGGCGCTCTCTTCGTAGCTCAAAAAGTGCCTGGATATCGGGCCGAGGTTATACTTGACGGCATGGACGTCGGTACCTCCAATTGCCACAACTGGTCTCTCTTGTGTCAGACTGTCCCACTTTTTCAACATCGCAGGCAGCGGACCGACTGGGAAAAAGCGTGGGAAAAAACCCACAAGCAGGGCTCTCAGGTAGCTTGTCGTGAAACCCCGGAAACCTGACAGGTAGTTCCAAAGTTCCACGCCGTGAAAGCCCGTGACCTCCCAGTCGTTCCATGGATAACTCTTTGGGAAGAGATCGGTCTTCTCTTCTATGGGATGGGCCAGAAATGCCAGAGCGCCTTGCTGTCCGACTGCGTCGATGAGCTGCTGGGGGTCCGCAGCCTTGTGACTGACGTCGGACTCCACGCCCAGGCAGAGCAGGTGGCTGCAGGTAGGATCCCTCTTGGTGTCATGTACTTCCTGACCTACAAGGGTAAGGACGCCGCGGCGGTATCCTTCCTCCTCCTCTCGTACCAGCACATTGTGATCGGTGACAAAGACGAAGTCCAGCCCACCTTTGACAGCCCCGTCGATGAGGTCGTCAAAGGAGCCGAAGCCATCGCTATGGGTTGTGTGCATGTGGATATTACCGAAATACTCAAAGAGTTTTGGGGCAGTGTGTGCCTGGACCATGGCGAACCCTTCTTTTGGCTTTAACGGGACGTGGATTCGAGCGCGAAGTGAACTTCGTAGATGCCTGACGCGCTGGCTGTGCTTGACCGGTTTCTCTGGCTCAAGGCAACTTGGGACGATAGCGCTGCTTCTCAGAATGCTGCGAGGCGCGCTTCGATTCTTCCTCAGCAGTTCTTTCTTCCAGGACCCTGCGGGCTTGATAGCGCTTGCGTTCATCGGAAAGCCAGCGCCCAGGATTCTCCCGGTCGACGATGGGACGTGCCGAAATTACAAACACGGTGTGGCCTACCATCGTGTCATCGGGACGCAGTCGATCAGGAACAGGCTTATAGGCGCGAACAAGGATCTCTTCAACGGAAATATCAGCGAATCCCGTTTTTTCCAGGCCTTGCAACAACTCGCTGACCTGGTTTGTTGTGGGTACCAGGGCGACGAAAAATCCTCCGGGTCGCAGAGCGTGATGGGCCTGTTCCAGGAAAACCCAGGGGGTTCGCAGATCCAACACCAGCGCGTCCACGTTGTTCTGCTCAAATCCCTCGAGAATCGACGCTGAATGCAGT
Source organism: Caldilineaceae bacterium (assembly GCA_965208965.1). Taxonomy (GTDB): domain Bacteria; phylum Chloroflexota; class Anaerolineae; order Caldilineales; family Caldilineaceae; genus Bin5. The sequence continues at coordinate 3,970,597 of OZ242384.1, read as the reverse complement.
TCGACGTACTTCAGCAGGCCGATCTTCTCCAGGTTACTGCGTGCCACCTGAAGGTGGTCTTCCCTGATCTCGTAGGAGTATACACGACCACTGGGTGCCACCGCCCAGGCGAGCGCAATGGTGAGAGCGCCGCTGCCAGTGCCGGCTTCAATCACGCGACTTCCAGCACGCAGATTCAAGCGCCGTAGGACCATCGCAGCGTCCTTGGGAAAGATGATCTGTGTGTTCCTCTTTATCCGGGTCATGAGGTCGTCCAGAGACGGTTCCAGCAGCAGCATGGAATGGCCCAGGTGACTGTAAACAGTTGTACCGTAGGGAAGGTCAATGAGCTCATCGTGCTGAATCTTCCCCAGATTGGAGTGGAACAGTCGTCCGGGCTGGAGGCGCAGCAAATGTCGTTTTCCCCCTCCTGTCAGGAGAAGGACCAAATCATCGGCCTTTGTTTGAGACTGATCCATCCGATCTTGACCTGAAGAAATGTCCTGAGAAGAGTCGCCCTGGCGGACCAGGCGCAGCGCAGCTCTCTCATCTGCGGCCGGCCCGCATATCGGTGAGACTCCCTCTTTCACGGTTTTGGCCTCGCTCGGAAGCGTAGCGGCAGCCGGCCCGCGGCGCCTCTGGCTTCATGTGAAGGAGGACTCCACCGTTAGAGTCCAAGAGCCCTCTTAAGTAGATTATATTCACGGTTGAGTCAGATCGACAAGGTTCTGCGTGTGCAGTCCAAAATGCGGGTGAGATTAGGCTTCCCTCGGGGAGTTATAACGGGGTCCACAGCCCGCTACTCCGGAGCATCCCAAATCTGTGATGCACGCCATAATTGGATGAATTTCTTATACATCTGCAGGCAACCATGCTTGGCCACTCCATTACCGCTTTATTCTGGAAACCTGTACAAAACATAAACAAAACCTGTGCAACTCTAGCAGACCACCAACCGCGAACAACCTAATTTCCGCGCCGATATTGCGGCCAGAATCAGTTCGAAAACGCGCTCGCCCTGTGCCTCAATTTCCCCCAATTTTTGACCAAGAGTGTTGCATTTCCATTGGTGCATTTTTTTGTAACATTTTCCCCCTTTTTTGCCCTTTTTCTCTCTGGTCAGGAGCCCAAAAACAGAAATGCAACACTTTCGCGGTAAATGCAACACCTTCGCGGCCCCTTTCGCGCCCTCCGCCGCAGCGCCGAAAGACCGCCCCTCAGCCATCGAAATGATGAACCGTCGTCCCCCGCAAAAGCTGTCCATAACCGGCAAAGTCCGCGCCTCCCAGTCCGCCCCCGCAAGCCAACATGCCCATATGAACGCATCCCCAAGAGTGACGAATTTCCATATGAATCAACCAACGACGACACTGCGGCCAGCCCGCAATCCGATCTCCTGCGGAGGCGCCGGCAGTTCCCTTTCCTCGCTCCTCGCCTCTGTTCCCACCCAGAATCTGGACTGCACCCGGTTCGGCCGTCTATCGCAGCTTCCCGGGAAGCTTGGCAACCCGATTACAGGGCGCAATTCGGGGCCCTGATGCACTGATACGTTCAACCGTCCGGAGAAGGGGCATACGAGTCGTTCACGAATCGGAGACAGATCGGAAGTATTTCGAGGGAGGGCCCTTTCAAAATGAAATTGACACGCGCAATGAGGGGATGTAGAATACGAAATGGCCTGAGGGCACGCCATTTTGGTCTCGGTCGGGCGCGATTGTGAAGGAGTAGTCTGTCGTCCCCGTATTGGAATTTCCAGCAAAGGCGACTGTCTCCGGGCCAAGGCAAAACACACTGGAATCAATCTACCTCTGCTGGGATGACTCGGGCTGGAATCTTGGAAACTCCATAAGGGTCCAGGAAACAGAGCCTGACTTCGAAGGCGAAGAGACAAAAAAAGCATTATCGGATTTCAATTGTCGAGATCTACTCTATTTGCCAGGAGGCCTCGAATGCAGAAACGCGTCACGTGTTGGGCTGTGCTCTCTCTTGTCGTCGCGTTCGTATTTTCAGGTTGCACGGCCAGGGTCGACGCTGGATCTATGGCCGAAAGAGGGCCGGACGAATTCTACGTCGACCTGCCGCCGATCGTAATCGATTACGCTCCGGATGGCACTGCCTCTGTCGGCGGGTTGCCACACATGGTCGTGGGCAATGTGGAAAAGCCTCCTGGCATGGTTTACGTACCGGAACCGGGTGTCAGGCTGGGGCTTGCCACCGTATTGTCTGGGTTGTCGCTGCCGTCTGTATGGGTGCAGCACTTCACGGCTTCTGACCTCCAGCATTTGCGCGTAGCTAACGGTGACGAAGGAATCCTGATATATGCGAACGGACAGCGGATTCCCTCTTTGGTTTGGGAAGAAGAAGGACTGGCTGCAACTGGAGAGGCTGTGACCGCACTGGGCTTGGGTGTCCCCGCTCTGAACAAGGTGCTGCCGCTGGTTCGGAACTTCGACCTTGGCCTCGTGCTGAGGTTCCCCGTACAGGAGGGGGCCGAGTTAATTCCCCTTAGCGGTGTCGAAGAGAGTGAGGAAGTCACCATGGCAAGGATGCTGCAACAGCAGGTCCTGGAGACTTTCGGGGGAGCTCTGCCGACAATTGACATTCCCATCCTCTACCACGCCGATGGCAGCTGGACCTTGGGGGAACTGTCCGACGTGGATTGGACGGTATTGACCAGCACGCCCTTTTACGCGCTGCGCCTGCCGCCAGAATTGATCAGCGGACTGACCGACTCCGGGATCTATACAGTGACCTTGACGACCGACCCGGACGGCATTCACATTTCCTTGAACGGTATCGGTCTCCCTTATCTGTCGTGGGGCAGCGGGGAGGTGCAGAATGTGCTTGCTCTTACCAAACAATTGGGTGTCTTTGACTCCGTTTCGGCCCTGGTGCCGGGCGCCGATATGGCCTCGGTACTCTCACTGGTAGAGAATCTGCTGCCGATAATTCAGGCAACTAACGCCAACATCACGATTTATTTGCCTGGTTCTGAGATGGGCAACTGAGCCAAGACGCAGGCCTGAACGGACCGGGGCAGCAAAAGGGATGGTTCCTCTGCTCAACATGGAGCAGGTGTAGAGGCTCTACACCTGCTCTTTTCTGTTCAGGAAGTGAACAGAGGAGAATTCAAGAAAAGAGGTGCTTGCGAGGCCGTTTGATTCCTATTCAAGCCGGGCCAAACGCTAGAGTGTCTCGGTGACTTTCTGAATGCTGCGGGGACGGTCGGGGTCGAAGTCACGAGCTGCCGCCAGGAACAGCGCGAATAACTGCCCCGGAACAATGGCCAGCAACGGAGACAACCACTCCGGCACGGCAGGAAAGGGAAACTGAGTGCGGCCCAGGCGCAAGAGTTCAGGGTCGTTACTCACGCAGAGCAGTTCGGCGTCCATTTCGCGCAGCTGTCGGACAAATGGTTTCAGCTCTGGCAGCAGTACCCCTTCAGGCGCTACCACGATGACAGGAAATGCTGGTTCGATCAGACTTACGGGCCCGTGCAGAAAGTCTGCGCTGCTGTAGGGTTCGGCAAGTGTATAGGTGAGCTCCTTTATTTTCAAAGCAATTTCAAAGGCGGTCGAATAATTGAAGCCTCGACCCACAACCACACAGTTGCGGACGTACCGGTAGCGTTCCGCCAGTCTTTCTACTTCACTGTTCATGGAAAGGGTCTGTCGGACGAGATCCGGCGCCCCTTCGAGCATGGCGATTCCTTCGTCATCGTCGGCCAAGTGGGCCGACAGAAACGCAACGGCATAGAGTTGAGCAATATATGTCTTGGTCGCAGCGATGGAGCGTTCTTCGCCGGCTCCCAAAGCCACCAGGTGATCGGCCTGTTCTGCCAGTGGTGAGTCAATGAAGTTGGTTATTGCAGCCGTAACACAACCCTGCCGCCTCCCCTCCGCCAGAACGCTTACGATGTCCGGGCTCTGACCGCTCTGGCTGATCCCCAGGACCAGCGTGTCAGGGGCGAATAGTGGAGGCTGCTGGTATAACGTGAAGAGGCTGGGCGTGGTCAGCATCACGGGGAGCCGGTTGTTTGCCCCAAGCAAGTACTGAGCATAGCGGGCCGCATTGTCGCTCGTGCCCCGTGCAGCTACGACGACCTGACGTATGCCGGCGTCCTTCATACCGGCAGCGAGTTTCCTTACCGGGCCCTGTTCCAACTGTGCAAATCGTTCAATAACATCCGGTTGCTCATGAATCTCCCTAAACAGAATCGTTTCTGATCCCATCGCCGCGCCTTTCCCATTTTCGGATATGCTAGTCAGATAAAGTATAACATTGCAAAGGTAGATCGCACTGTCGGCCTCGAGAGTTACAAAAGGACCGCTTCCAATGTACGAACTTCCTGAAGACGTTAAGATGTTGCAGGAACTGGCGATGGACTTCACGCGCAGAGAAATCATGCCGCGCGCAGAATTCTACGATCTGAACGATGAGTGGCCTTGGGAAATCTTTCAAAAGGCACGCGAAGTCGGGCTTGTCAATCTCAATATTCCCGAGGAGTACGGCGGCATGGGCGCAACCGCGCTGGAAGAGTGCGTGATTGCCGAGTCGATGGCTTATGGGTGCTCAGGCATCCAGACCGCACTGATGTTGAACCAACTTGCAATCTTGCCACTGCTCATCGCAGGTACCGATGAGCAGAAACGGCGCTATCTGCCCCGGATCGCGGATGAGGGCAAAGTTGCTGCGTACTGTGTGACGGAACCCGACGCCGGATCGGACGTCGCCGGAATCAAGTCCACTGCCATTCGGCGGCAGGACTCCTATGTATTGAATGGGTCCAAGACATGGATTACTGATGGGCCCGTCGCCAGTTTCTTCGCGGTGTTCGCCAAGACGGACCCGGAAGGCGGACATGGCGGCATCACCTGTTTCTTGGTGGAAAGGGACTGGCCCGGGGTTAGCACGAGCAAGCCGCTGGCGAAGATGGGCCAGCACGCTGCACAGGCCTGCCAGGTGTTTTTTGAAAATGTCGAGGTCCCTGAGTGTAACAGGCTGGGAGATGAGGGTGAAGGTTTTCGTATCGCAATGAAGGCGTTCGACAAGAGCAGGCCTGGCGTGGCTACGGCTGCAGTAGGCGTTGCAATGCGAGCGCTGGACGAGGCGGTGGCCTATGCAGGGGAGCGCACCGCCTTTGGCAAACCGATTTCCCACTTTCAGGGTGTCGGATTCATTCTGGCTGATATGGCAATCAGGGTGGAAGCAGGACGGCACCTTGCCTACAAAGCGGCCTGGGAGTTGGACAGTGGAGTTCGTAACACGATGTCTGCAGCCATGGCGAAGGCGTACTGCGCGGAAGCGGCCATGAAGAATGCGACTGACGCAGTCCAGGTGTTCGGGGGCAATGGCTACAGCAAAGAGTTTCCGGTAGAGAAGTTGATGAGGGATGCCAAGATCTACCAGATTTACGAAGGGACCACACAGATCCAGCAGATGATCATCATGCGGGAACTATACCGGGAGAGCTGAACTTGCAGGTTTGAAATCGGTGCGGCACCGGTTCCGAATCCTTCCCCATCTGGTCCCCTACGGTACTGCGCAGCCCTGCGGTTTTCCATTTCCGTCAGTCAGTTTGCCGGTTTCCCATTTGCCAATCGGCAACCCGAATTCATTGACACTTGAGACGAAAATAGGTAAAATACCGTCCGGCTGCGTGCCTGCTTCCATTTGGTCAGGAAGTGTCTGTGCGGTGAGTACGAATCCAACGGAATAGGCCGCGTACTTCAATCTATAGTCTACTTTTCACAAAGGTCCCTAAGGGTTTTGCAAATAGGAGTGAGGAGGATTCATGGCCGAGTTTTCGACTGACAAGATTCGCAATATCACCATTCTTGGACACGGCAGTTCCGGGAAGACATCCCTTGTCGAAGCGCTGATTTTCAACGGCGGCGGGACAAGTCGTGTCGGCCGTGTCGAGGATGGGTCCACGGTTTCGGACTGGGACGATGAAGAACAGCGGCGCGGCATATCAATCAACCTTTCTGTCGTTCCCGTCGAATTTCAGGACACCAAGCTCAATCTGGTGGACACGCCCGGTTACCTGGACTTTGTTGGCGAAGTAATCAGCGGTCTGTCCGTATCTGAGGCCGGCCTTGTGCTTCTGGACTCGGTCGCGGGCGTTGAGGTCGGCACGGAACTGTCGTGGGAACAGCTGGACGCGGTCGACAAGCCTCGCCTGATTTTTGTCAATAAGATGGACCGGGAGAACGCCAACTTCGACAACGCGCTGGCAAGCGCAATTGAGGCATTTTCCGGAACGATATTGCCGTTTCAACTGCCGATTGGCGCAGGCGAAGAGTTCAAAGGCGTCGTCAATCTGGTTGATATGAAAGCCTACATGGGTCCTGATGCGACCGTCACCGATGTCCCCGCAGACATGGAGGACGCAGTGGCCGAAGCCCGGCAGAACCTTGTAGACGCCGCAGCCGAGACGGACGACGAGCTGATCATGAAGTATCTCGAAGGCGAAGAGCTGACCGAAGAAGAAGTACGGCAGGGCCTGCGGCAAGGTGTTCAGGAAGGCCAGATCGTGCCCGTCTTTTGCGGGAGCGCCATCCAAAACATCGGCTTGTTCAGCTTGGCGCGCGCATTGACGAACTATGTTCCTTCGCCGGCAGACGTAGTCAGCTCGGTTCCTAATGGAGACGAAGAGCGGCAGGAACTCTCCGCCGACGCTGAAGGACCTGTTGTCGCCTATGTTTTCAAGACAATTGTCGACCGCTACGTGGGCCGCATGAGCTACGTTCGTGTCCTTTCCGGTACACTTTCCGTCGACCAGAACGCAACCATTCAGCGCTCCGCCGAGAAAGTAAGACTGCAGAATCTGTTTCATGTAAGCGGGAAGGAGCTGGATGCCTCTACCGGGCTCACTGCAGGGGACATAGGCGTACTCACAAAGATGGACGGGCTGAAGACTTCCGATACGCTCAGTGATGTGCAGCTTGTCTTTCCGCCTCCCGAGTATCCAAGGCCGCTCTATTCGGTGGCGGTGATGCCGGCGACGAAGGCCGACAGCGCCAAAATGGGGCAGGGCTTGCAGGCGCTTGCGGAAGAGAACCCAACTCTCCAGGTCGAGTACGTAAACGCAACCAAGCAGAACATTTTGCAGGGAATGGGCGACACGCACATTGATGTCGCGATAAGAAGCCTGGATAGCAAGTTCGGCGTAAAAGTAGACACCGCGATGCCGAGAGTTCCTTACCAGGAGACTGTAACCCGGTCTGCCAGCGCCCACTATCGGCACAAGAAGCAGACCGGCGGCGCCGGCCAGTTTGCCGACGTCGAGCTGCGGGTGGAGCCCTTGGACCGTGGCGATGGCTTTGCTTACGACAGCGAGGTTTTCGGCGGCGCGATCCCCAGCGTATTCATTCCTTCGATCGAGAAGGGAATCCGGCAGATTCTAGACCAGGGCGTGATTGCCGGCTACCCGATTGTCGACGTCAAGGCGATTGTCTTCGACGGCAAACACCATCCGGTCGACTCGAAAGACATCGCGTTCCAGACCGCCGGTCGCGAGGTCTTCAAGATCGCAATGCAGGAAGCCCGACCTGTGCTGTTGGAGCCGATCTACACGATGCGGGTGACTGTCCCCGACGAATTCATGGGCGACGTGATGGGCGATCTCAACAACCGCCGCGGCCGCGTGCTGGGGATGGAGAACAGAAACAACCGTGCCATCATCAACGCCGAGATTCCGCTTGCCGAGATTCTGCGCTATGGTACCGACCTGCGTTCCATGACCCAGGGCCGCGGCATCTACACGATCGAGTTTGGCCGCTACGAACCAGTCCCCAGTCATCTGGCCGATCAGGTCATCCTGCAGAGCAAAGAGGAGGAGGCTGAGCAAGAGTAGGTGGCGGGCCCCTATCTTGAACGTGGGTGAGAACAGTGTACGATGCTAAGTTGGGTAGACTGACAAACGTAAACGTCCGAAAGAAGTGGCCGGATGAAGCGAGAAACTTTACACCTTGGCTGTCGAAAAACCTCGACCAACTGTCTTCGGTTTTGGGGCTTGACCTGGAATTCCTTGACCGAGAGAAGAAGGCCGGCCCCTTCAAAGCCGACATTCTTGCTCGTAACAATCAAGACGGTCACCGCGCTGTCATTGAGTGTCAGCTAGAAGCTGCAAATCTGCGCCATTTGGGACAACTGATTACTTATGTTGCTCAACTGAGGGCTCGCAACGGTGTATGGATCGCTACGAGTTTCAGGGGTACTTTACTGAAGGCCCTAAGGATGTTGAACGAGAATTGGCCAGAATCGAACGGTTTTTATGCTGTGACTTTGCAACTCTTCAGAGGCAATGATGGACTCTTCCTGCCGATTTTCGATGTAGTTGACAAACCACATGGATGGAAGGACCCTTTAGCCTGTAAATTCTGGAACCATTATTCTTGTCGACATTCATTCTTTTGTCCAAATCTCGACGAAGGCTCAAGTATGCGAAGAAATCGGATCCCTGTAAAGGAAGCCAACTTAAGGATCACACAGTACTTTGGGGGCAGTTTCGTTAGAACATATATCACTGGATATGGAAACGAGCCTAGGAGCGAGATAATAGGAAGAATTAAACCGTATCGAGACTTCCTAATCAAAGAGGTTAGGAAGTCAGAATTTCTGGGTGGGAAAAACCGCTACTGCATTACAGAATTCCAAGTGAATGCCCGCGACCAGGATAATTGGAGTGCAATGGTTGACTGGCTGGAGAGCCAGCGAAGAACTTATGAGAAGGTACTCTACAAAGTCGCCAGCGACGGGCACTAAACTGACACAGAAATTCCGGTCGGTAAAACGCGAAAGATATTGGAAGGGTCTATACTTGCAATTTGAGATATTCTGAACATTAGAAATCTCCAAGAGTAGGTCAAACTTGAAGAGTTAGTGTATGCCGGCGGAGCCCGTCGGCGTTTTTGTGTGGCGACAAATAGTTTAGAAGTACATGTGCAAGAAAGCGATTTCGTCTACCTCCAACCAGCAAGCAAAGACAGGAGGCTATCGGTAGTGAACAACCCAAAGAGCGGAAAGACCAGTTCTGCGTACGGTCACGTCCATTCGGAGCGCATTAAGTGCTGATTGCACTGATCCTGGCAGGCTTGCAGTTCCTCTACCTGGTCGGCGCGATAGGACTTGCCATCTACGGCCTGCAAGCGCTGATACTCGCCTTGCTGAAGCTACGCGAGGAAAAGCTGTATCGAAATGCGACCGCACGCACGATCGAAGGCCCGACTGGTGATTTACACAACGAGGCCTTCGAGTGGCCGGCCGTGACCGTGCAGCTGCCCGTCTACAACGAAGTTCACGTAGTCGGACGTCTCATCGACGCCTGCGCCGGACTTGACTATCCTTCCGATCGGCTGCAGATCCAGGTGCTCGACGATTCGACCGACGGCACTACCTCCATCGCTGAGAACCGGGCGGCATTCTGGCGCAAGCGCGGCGCCGATGTCCATGTGCTGCACCGCAACGAACGCCAAGGGTATAAGGCAGGGGCATTGAGGGAAGGTCTGTCGCAAGCGACAGGTGAGTTTATCGCAGTTTTCGATGCAGACTTCGCGCCTCTTCCCGATTTCTTGAGGCGCACAATTCCTGCCTTCCTGGACGTACAGGCGAAAGAAATCGGATTTGTCCAGACCCGGTGGACCCATCTGAACGGAGAGTATTCGGCGCTGACTAGGGCCCAGGCCCTCGCGCTGGACGGCCATTTCGTCGTTGAGCAGGCTGCACGCCATTCGGTAGGGTTGCCGTTTGGGTTTAACGGTTCCGCGGGCGTATGGAGGCGGGCCTGTATCGAAGACCAGGCGGTTGGGGGGTGGCAGGACGACACACTCTGCGAGGACCTGGACCTGAGCTACCGGGCCCAACTGGCCGGATGGTACGGCGCCTACCTGAACGGGGTAGAGGCTCCCGCCGAGCTGCCCCCCCAGCTTCTCGCTTTCAAGCGGCAACAGTTCCGCTGGGCAAAAGGGAGCGTGGCGACGCTGCGTAAGCTGGCCGCCTTGGTCTGGAACGGGGGGTGGTCGACCATAAAGAGGACGGCAGCGTTCGTCCATCTGGGGGGCTACCTCATTCATCCGCTCCTGCTGCTACTGCTCCTCGTTTCACCGCTTCTGATGCTCTTCGGCAGCCAGCCTTACTGGCCCCTGGCCTATCTGAGCATGGTTTCAGTTGGTCCCCCCGCGCTGTATGCGCTGGCGCAGCGACGTCTGCACCCGCAGGACTGGCTCCGGCGCTGGGCTCATCTGCCACTGCTCATGCTCTTGGGAATGGGTTTGTCGCTCAGTAATTCGGTTGCCGCCTGGCAAGCGCTTTTCGGAAAGGGCGGGACCTTTCTGCGGACACCCAAGTTCCGCGTCGAAGGCGATTCCCTTGCATGGCACCGAAGCGGCTATGCCCTCGATCTGGAACCTCTGGCGGCCACAGAGTTTTTCCTGGCTGTCTACGCTGGTATCGGCTGCTACATTGCGGCCGTACACAGTCAGTGGTGGAATCTGCCCTTTCTTGCCCTTTACGCAGGAGGATACGCCCTGGTGGCTGGACTAGGACTCTATGAATCCTGGCTGGCGCGCTCTGCACGGACCCTACAGGGACGCAGAACGGCTAGGCAATTTCGTCCGAAGAACCTTGTCAAATACTGATGCCGCCTGTACAATTGTTGTAGGTCTGAAACCGAGTTGCGGCAGCCGGCGACGCTGGGTATTCGCCTCTGATTCAACCGTAGTCTGACGCCGCGAATAGCCGAATTCCGAATAGAGGAAGGTGGCCGTGTCAAAACGAAGCTATGATGACATCACCTGGCTGGAAGATCCGAAGGACGTGATTGTCCTTGCCAACCGCAGTGAAAAGAACTTTATTTTGGAACTTCCTACAGGCCAGTATCGTCTTGATGCTGGCCGCAGAATGCGCACGTTGCGGTCGATTCTGGACTTCGGCCAAATTAACGAGCTGGTAGCAAGCGGCCAATTGGTGGTCGAAGATTAGAGCGTCTGCCCTCTGCAGCGCAATCGTAAGCCGTAACTCGTGCAGCATCCGCACCCGGCCTTTAGTCAACGGCTGGGCGCAGACAGGTTCAAATGGTGAGCGGCAGTGTCGACCTACCTTCTTATTGATGGCCATTCCCAGGCGTTTCGAGCTTTCTTCGGCGTCAAGACGCCACTGGTTACCGCGCGCGGCGAGCCAACCACGGCCGTATTCGGCTTTTTTCGTAAGCTGTTCAGCGTTCTGCGGGAATACCGGCCTGACGGCGTAGCGGTCGCATTTGACAAAGGAGATACCTGGCGCCACGAAGAGTTTGTTGAGTACAAGGCGACACGCGACGCCATGCCCGATGAGATGCGGCCTCAGATGGACCGCATCGAACAGCTCCTGGAAGCGCTGAAGATTCCAATCCTGACGCTTGAAAACTATGAAGCTGACGACATTTTGGGCGGGCTGGCCCGCCAGGCCGCCGGTGAGGGGCATGATGTCTTGATCCTGTCCGGCGACCGAGACATGTTTCAGCTTGTGGCAGATAGGGTCAAGATCCTCTATACGTCGGGCGGTCCTTCCCCGACCACGCTTGCGTACGGAGTTAAGGAGGTTGCCGAGCGCTACGGCGGCCTCGACCCTGAGCAGTTTCTCGAAATGAAGGCGCTGGTGGGTGACAACTCCGACAATATCCCAGGTGTGCCGAAAGTTGGCGAAAAGACCGCTATTCGATTCCTGAAGGAGTACGGTTCCCTGGACGGAATCTACGCCCACATCGACGAAATCAGGGGACCCGCGACCCAACAGAATATGAGGGACGCCGAAGCGGACGTCCGCCGCAACAAGAGGCTGATGACCATCGTCTGCGACTTGGACGTCTCTTTCGACGCGGAGGCATTCCTCCTGCAGCAATACGACGGCGGCGCCGTGCGCCGCATTTTTGAAGAGCTGGACTTTCGCAGCCTTCAGCGAGAGTTGGATCAGTTGGGGAATGTCGGATTACGTGACAACGGGGACGGGCAACCTCCCCTGATCGCCTCTGAGCAATCGCAGGCTGGACTATTCCCCAGCACAGAGGGCGCACCTGATTCGGCGGGATGGCGGCCGACTGCGAGCGAAACCGGCGAGCATCCCTACCGGTGCATCCAGAGTCAGGCCGACCTGAAAGAACTGTGCAAGGACCTCGGCCAGGCAAAGATACTTTCCTTCGACGTCGAGACCAGCGGACGGGATCCGATGAGCGTCGACCTGGTGGGGTTGGGCATCGCCTGGGCCAAAGGTGCTGGCTGCTACATTCCAGTAGCGCACAGCGACGGAGAGCAACTGCCTTGGGAAGAGGTGTGCCAGGCAGTGCAGCCGTTCTTTACAGACCCGATGCTGCCCAAAGTGGCGCACAATGGAAAGTACGATCTGGTAGTCTGCCGCCGGCACGGACTCAAGGTAGAGGGGCCGATCCACGATACGATGACCGCAGCCTGGCTGCTGGATCCGGCCAATCGCGCCATCGGCCTTAAGAGCCAGGCGGAGACCGAACTTGGCTGGACCATGACAGAGATCTCAGAGCTTATTGGTTCGGGCCGCAACCAGCTCTCGATCGCAGAGGTGGACATCGATCGCGTTACAGGTTACTGCGGGGCAGACGTGGACGCCACACTTCACCTGTGGGACGTTCTCGCTCCACGGTTGAAAGAGGCCGGCGACCAGGTCTGGAAGCTCTACGAGGAGATTGAGTTACCTTTGCTTCCGGTTCTTGCTGACATGGAAATGGCCGGCATTCGACTCAACACCTACTTTCTGGCGGACCTTTCCAAAAGACTGGTCAGTCGCTTGCAAGAGATCGATACGCTGCTCAAAGGTATCGTCGGCCACGAATTCAACATTCGCAGTACGCAGCAGCTAAGTACGGTCATGTTCAATGAGCTCGCCTTTCCGGCCAAAGGGCTTAAGAAGACGAAGTCGGGATTTGTCAGCACCGCGGCCGGGGAACTGGATAAACTGAAAGCGTCGACGAACCAGCTTTCGTCTGAACAGAGCCGGTTCCTGGACCTGCTGTTTGAGCAGCGCCAGCTCGAAAAGCTGCGGGGAACCTACGTCGATACACTAGGGTCGCTCGTCAACGGGGCAACCGGCCGCGTCCATACAAACTACAGTCAGGCAGGTTCCGCAACCGGCCGCCTCAGCAGCAACGGTCCCAATCTGCAGAATATTCCCATTCGCACGGAGCGCGGGCGGGAAATCCGGAAGGCCTTTGAGGCAGAAGAAGGCAGCGTGCTTCTTGCGGCAGACTACAGCCAGGTGGAGCTGAGAATTCTCGCGCATATTGCCCAGGAAGAACTTTTGTTGGAGGCTTTCCGTCAGGATCAGGACATTCATTCCGTGACCGCATCGCTACTGTTTGATGTTCCGCTGGATCAGGTCACTTACGAGCAGCGCGGCCTGGGCAAAACAATAAACTTCGCTACCATCTACGGAGTCAGCGCCTTCGGCCTCAGCAGCCGTACTGACATGGACCCTGCCGAGGCTCAGCAGTTTCTGGACCAATATTTCGAGACCTATCCGAATGTACGCAGATACATTGACCAAACGATTCTGAAAGCTGGCGAAGAGGGGTATGTCGAGACGCTATTGGGTCGCAGGCGAATCTTCAATGAACTTCAGGGAAACCTTCCCTTCAATCAGAGACAGGCCCTCGAACGACAGGCTATCAACGCCCCGATCCAGGGGACTGCCGCTGACATCACGAAACTTGCAATGAGAAACCTCCACAAACGTATCCGGGATGAGCGTCTGAAGGCGAAGATGCTTCTGCAGGTCCATGACGAATTGGTTCTGGAAGTGCTTCACGAAGAACTGAACGTGGTTGCGCCGCTCGTACGCGAGGAAATGGAATCGGCCTTTGCGCTGAACGTACCCTTAAGAGTTGATATTGAAGCGGGCCCCAATTGGTACGACATGGAGGAGCTGCCACTTTCACAAACTCAGGTGCAGTGAGCCGGTGTCGCGTTCATCGGAGCAATGCTGAGAAGCGCTTCGCTCAGTGCAAAGTTCAACACCGGCCATGCGGGATGTAGACTATGATTCGAGATCAGATTCGGCAAATCGTCACAAAAGCAGTTGCCAGTGCACAGTCGTCCGGCAATTTGCCCCAGATAGAGTTTCCTCCGGTTGAGATTGAGCGCCCCAATCAACCAGATCATGGCGACTATAGCTCCAATTTCGCTCTCCTCGCCACCTCCGCAATAAAGAAGGCCTCTGGCCAGAAAGCCAACCCGCGCCAGCTCGCGCAGTCTATCGTAGACCATATGCCGGAAGACGAAATGGTTGGGAGCGTCGAACTGGCGGGGCCCGGCTTTATCAACTTTCGACTCAACCAGGGCTGGCTGCAGCAAAGTGTCCTGTCGATTATCGGCCAAGGCGCCTGTTTTGGAGCCATTGACCGGGGCAAAGGCCAGAGCTGGCAGGTAGAATATGTCAGTGCCAACCCCACTGGCCCGCTTCACTACGGAGGAGGCCGGAACGCCGTACTGGGTGATGCGCTGGCGAACGTACTGGAAGCGGCAGGTTACGACGTGCAGCGAGAGTTTTACGTCAACGACGGTGGGTCGCAGATCCAGCTCTTCATCGAAAGCCTGTATGTCTGCTATATCCAGTTGTGCGAGAAGCTGGACGGCGCGTCCAAGCGTAGCGTGGAGATTCCCGATGGCGCCTACCAGGGAGCCTACCTGCACGACTACGCCAAACTTGTGCGAGATCAGGTAGGCGATAGCCTGGCTCACCTGGAGCCCGCTGAGGCGAAGGAAGCCCTGCGCGACATTGGCCGCGAAATCGTAGTGACCGATATTCAGGATGAACTCGCCGCAATGGGCGTTACTTTCGACCGCTGGTTCAGCGAGAAGAGCCTGTATGACGAGGGTCTTGTCGACCGGCTACTCAAAGAGCTTTCCGATAATGGAGAAGTGATCAGCCGGGACGGGGCCCAGTGGTTTCTGGCCAGCAAGTACCCGGGCAATGAAAAAGACGAAGTGGTGGTACGTTCCACCGGAGCGCCAACCTACTTCGCCAGCGACATCGCCTATCACTATGACAAATTCGTTCGTCGCAGATTCGACCGCGTAGTCAACGTTTGGGCTGTGGATCACCAGGGTCACGTTCCTCGCATGGGGGCGATAATGCGTGCGCTCAATTTGGATCCGGAACGTCTGACGATACTGCTATACAACCTGGTCAAACTGATCCGCGAAGGACAGGAAGTTAAGATGAGTAAGCGCTCCGGCGAATTCCTGACCGTGCGCGAAGTCGTTGAGGAGGTGGGGCCGGATGCGATGCGATTCATGCTGCTCACGACCAGTCCTGAAAGCAGCATCGAGTTCGATATGAGCCTGGCGGTCCAGCGCAAGAACGAGAACAGGGTCTTCTATGTGCAATATGGACACGCACGGATCTGTTCACTCCTAAAAAGGGCTGTAGTCAGTGGGCATCGAAACGCCGAGGAGCTGTCCGAAGACGCATCAGAGATCGTGAACCTCCTGACCGACCCGGCGGAGTTGGCGCTGATTCGCCGCATGTTGGAGATGGAAGAACAGATCGACCTGGCGGTCGAGCGGCTTTCGCCGCACAATCTCACATACTATGCCGAAGACCTGACAAAGTCGTTCAGCGTCTTCTACGAAAGCTGCCAGATCCTGCACTCTGACGTTCCTCAACAGTTGGCGCGGGCGAGGCTGCTGCTAATCCTGGCCGCGAGGACAGCCCTGTCAAGGGTACTGAATCTTATGGGAATGAGCGCACCACAGGAAATGTGAGAACTGTAAACAGATTCTCACGAATATTCATCAGAGAGGCGCGCCCTACAGGACAAGCAACAGTGGGCACTCACGGGGAGTGAAAGGCGTGTCCCGGATAAGGTTTTCCGACCCGTTCAGAGAATATACTGATGTCTGAAAGATTTAAGGTATTGGTGAGTGACAAGCTTTCGCAGAATGGCTTGCGGCCGCTCATGGAAGCGGAAGGCATAGAGCTTGAAATCCGCACCGAGCTGTCACCTGAAGAGCTGCTCTCTCTGATTCCGGACTACCATGCGCTCCTTGTTCGCAGCAGCACACAGGTAACGGATGATCTCATTTGCGCGGGCAAGCGGCTTCAGGCAATCGGCCGGGCCGGTACGGGCGTAGACAATATAGACGTGGAGGCCGCCACCCGGGCCGGTGTGACAGTCGTGAACACGCCAACCGGCAACACAGTTGCCGCCGCTGAACATACGATTGCCATGTTGCTGGCACTGGCCCGAAATATACCTCAGGCCGACCGAAACGTAAGGTCCCAGCAGTGGGATCGGGGCGCATTTGTCGGTACCGAGGTTAGGGGCAAAGCGCTGGGAATCGTTGGGCTGGGTCGCATCGCCCAGGAAGTGGTCCAGTTTGCTCTGTCGCTGGGAATGAGGGTTCTCGCTTACGACCCCTTTGTCAGCCAGGAGTATGCCTCGCAGAGGCATGTAACGCTCATTTCTCTTGATGAAATGTTGCCGCAGGTCGACTTTCTCACAGTGCATGTTCCTCTTACGGATGCCACTCGCAACATCATTGACGCCGACAAGCTCAAGCAGTTGAAACAGGGCGCACGCGTTCTGAATGTCGCTCGAGGTGGAATCATCGACGAAGACGCGCTGGCTGCCGCGGTCGCAAGCGGCCACCTCGGCGGGGCTGCTCTAGACGTTTTTGATGCCGAGCCCCTGCCGGAGAACAGCCCACTGAGGAATAATGACAAGATTATTCTCACGCCCCATCTGGGCGCAAGTACAGTCGAAGCGATGGACCGTGTAGCGGAGGACGTTGCCGTGCAGGTGATGGACATTCTGCATGGGAGACCGGCTCTCTACGCCGTTAACGCGCCGATTTTGCCCCCCACGGCCCTAAACACTGTCATCCCGTACATTGAATTGGCGGAACGAATGGGCCGCTTTCTGCGTCAAATTGACGAAGAAGGCATCAGCAGGCTGGAGATCACCGGCCACGGCCCTGTGACCGCTTTCGACATGACATATATCGTGGCATCAGCAATTCGCGGTGTGCTGTCCGATATCGTCGAAGAACGAGTCAATCTGGTAAACGCTGAACTGATGGCGCGCAGTCGGGGAATCGAGATCGTTCAGCGCAAGATGCCTAAACATGAACGTTATGAGAGCATGATTACGCTGCGGCTGACCAGCGCCAGTGGAACGAATTCCGTGCTGGGAACTGTTCTCTTGGACGAGTTGAAATTCGTCGCAGTTAATGACTTGTGGGTGGAGTTTCCGGCCGCGGGAAACCTTCTACTCGCCTCGCATACGGACCGGCCCGGCATGATTGGAAAAGTCGGTACTCTTCTGGGCCGCTCCGACGTGAATATCAGCTTTATGCACGTAGGGCGTCGGGCACCGCGCGGAGAATCGATTATGGTGTTGGGCACCGACGAGCGGACGCCGGCCAAGGTTCTGAAGAAACTGGCAGATATTCAGGACATACGCTGGATGAAGGCTGTCGAGTTACGCGAATCGTAATGAGCAGAGACTCGGACTCGGTGGGTCGTTTCGAAACACAGACAGGGTACCAATGCAAAGAGCGGAGAATCAGCCCCTCTGATCGCTGCCCTGGGAAAGGTATCTACAATTTCGCCCGGAACGCAACTGGCGCCGAGTCGCCGGTAGCTGGCAAATGCCAGCGAGCTAGGCCCACAAAGAACCTTTCCCTGGGCCTGCTGGCGATGATGCTCCTCTGGGTTGCTCCGGTCGTTGCATGCGGCAGCTTTCAACCACGCCCGACACCCACCAGGGATATTCCGGTCGCAGTTCCCGCCGCAGAAACGCCCGTGCCGGATCAACCGACTCCGACCGCTCCTCCGACGACGCCCCCCAACCCGACACAGACGGCAATTCCTTCCCCCACACCAACGGTCGAGGTCAGGAATCCTTTGACTATCGGTGAACCGGCGCGTATCACGGTAGCCGGTGGACTGAATGTTCGCGAGCAGCCTACGATCAGATCTCCTGCCGTCAAGCTTCTTGCCCAGGACAAGCGTGTTACGGTCCTGGAGGGACCAGTAAGCTCTGACGGATACATCTGGTGGAAGGTCGATGACAATCAGGGGACAGTCGGCTGGGTGGCCGGAGGCCAGGGAATTAACGACTGGATCTCTCCGCATGTGGGTGAGGCTCGTCCTATCGACCGGTCGCCTGTCATCGGCGATCGGGTCATCGTCACGCTCAATGGAGAACTGACTGTGCGCGCCCTGCCCGGTGTCGGTTCGAGCATCGTTTCCCGCGCCAGGACAAGCCAAATATTTGTGGTCGTCGCCGGACCTCAGGCTGAGGACGGGTACTTCTGGTACCAGATTCGTTCAGAAGACGGTCAAATTGAGGGGTGGGCAGCCGACGGTCGGGAAGGAGAGCGCTGGCTGAGTCCGCTGGAGTAACGGTTCACCTGAAGAAATCTGGCGGCGTGTCCGGTAGAAACCACGGCCCATCGCAAGCGGCTTCAGCTCCAACTCCGGACGGAGACCCGCAGGGCGCGGGAGATCCGATTCAGTGGAAAGTGCCGGCCGCTACCCTAATCTCTTAAGTGCAGATTCAAGGACCAATACGGCCTGCCAGTATTCGTCCAGATTTAGATGCTCATTCGGCGTATGGTCCAAGCTGCTGTCACCTGGGCCGTAGGCCACGATGGGGCACTGCCACGCCGGTCCGACTACGTTCATATCGCTGGTCCCGCTCTTGCTCACAAAGCGAGGTCGTTCAGAGGTCATTTCGCGAATGGCTGAGAGAAAGCCGCGTACAAGAGGGCTGTTGCGGCCGCTTCGCCATGCCGGTTCGTATCCGTGGAAGCAGAACTCCAGGCACAATTCTTCGTCACCGAAATGGAGTTTCTGCGGGGAAGCATCGGCGCCTTTTACAAAGGGCGGCTCCGGCGGTGGCGCCTGCTCATGAAGGCGTTCTCTTGCCCAATTCCACATCTCGCCAAGGAAAGCGTCTGCGTCGAAATCTAGTGGCAGTCGAATGCCTATCTTGGTCCAAACCAGGTCGCGCATCGCCTCATCAGTCCATGTGCGCAGTTCGCGTAAGCTGGGACGCATCTGGTCAAACATCCTGTTCCGGTCACGATTGAAACAGTCTGCATAGCCTCCAATCCAGTTCCACAAGTCTACCGCATTTACGCCTACGCCCGGGTTGGGGCCGGCTGAGTGCATCATCGGTTGTTCTGCCTTCAACTCCAGAAGTAGGCGTCCCATGTAGAATAGAGTGATGCGAGTGGCGCCGCTGGGCTCACCAATGACACAGAAGTCCGGCGCCGGCTCCTGGTTCCCGTCAAAGCGATCGCGTATAAACCGGGCCCCCTTGCTTGTTGCCGCCTCCTCTTCCACGGCGCCAACAACGACCAGGCGAGTATCGTTGCGGTGGGCCCACTCCGATCCCACGCGGGCGGCCGCTACTGCGAAAGTCGCCAGAGGTCCTTTGGCATCGACGGAGCCCCTTCCGAAGAGTACGGGTCCGTCTGGCCCCCTTTCCACGCGCACCGGGATGTCGCCGTAAACAGTGTCGATGTGCCCAAGAAGTACCACTGTCTGGCCAGCATCAGTTGCCCCGATTTCACCGACAGCGTTGCCGGAAGCGTCGACCTCATACCTGTCGAATCCAAGCGAGCCCATTGCCTCGACCAGATAGGCGCTGGCTTCCACTTCGTCGCCGCTGAAAGAAGGGATTTCGACCAGGCGGGTCAGAAGCCCTTCTGCATTCTTACGGGAGAGTTCAGACATTTCCACCACGGTTACGGTTCGACAAGTTTGAGGTGGTCAGCTCTCCAGGTCGTCCAACAGGTCACCCAACTCCCGCTCCCAGACGTCATCCAGGGGCATGAAGGGATTCTCCGTGAATTCGTCTTCCAGCTTCTGCATGTATGCATGCACGTCCAGCTGGGGCGCCTGCCGGGAAAGTTCCTCCATCTGTTCTTCCATGGAAGAGATCAACTCGTCACTCTGGATCCGCAGCTCCGACAGATCCATCCCAAGGTGAAACATGAAGTCAGTTCTGCGCATGATGTCGTACCAGGCTTTGACGTCGTCTTCGATACGGACACTTTGCGCCGGGAGCATCACCTGGCCGAAGTCATAGGCGGGAACAAAGCCGTGGAAGCAGATGTATTCCTTGTTGCGCTGCCCGGCATGGTAGGCGAGATAGGAGCCTATGGTCGTGCCGCCTTCGTAACCGGAGAATCGTACGGCATATTCTTCCATCTCCTTGCGCATCTCTTCGAGACTGAATACACAGGAGATGTCGCGGTCCTTGTTGAAGGGCATGGCGCCGTACACGCCGCCTACCGCCACGACCCGCTTGACACCCAGGGTGTCGACAATATCAAAGAAGGCGTCGGCGTACTCCTCCTCGTTGACGTGCGGTTCCTCGCCAAGAAAAATGAAGATTCCCTTTTCCCCGAGTTCAGTGAAATAGATTTCGGTCTTGATGACACGCATCTCCTGGACTACGCCATCCTTTGTGTGGACCTCCGGTCTCAAAAGATGATGGGCGCCCGGCATCTGGAAGAGGAAGAACCGATCGCGGCTGATTTCGCCGATTTTGCGCGTATCCAGCTTTTCAATCAGATAGGCAGGTAGGCCGGACGAGATCGAGCCGGCGTCTGCCCACTGGTGCCAACCGGCAATCATGACCGTCTCACTGGCGGTCGGAGTCTCCCACAAATGTACTCGCTCGTCCATGTCAATACCTCGATTTCCTTTTGATAGAACTGCGGCGGCGTCTGGTCAAGGGCGTAGCATGCGAAAGACGATAACCGGTGGAATCTCGCTGAAGTTTGGCCCCCAGCTGAGTTCACGCGTTCCAGGTGGATGGGTTGTCGGGAATGCTCTTTCTTCGATGCCGTCCAGGACAAAGCCGACCTGCAGGCCAACATTCAATAGGGCAAATAGAGGTCGGTGAAAGTAAGGCTGCGGCAGAGGCTGACCACCCAACGCACGTCCACTGAACATCGTGGGCGTCATATAGCCGCTGACCCGCACGCCGTAAGTCATGACTTCCTCACCATCGAGCTCTTCTCTCTCCCCAAAGAGGGCTGAGCTGGCCTGATTGAAGCAAGGGTGCATCATGGAGAAGACGAAGCGTCCTCCGGGCTTCAGTAAACTGAATAGACTGCGGAACAAGGGCTCGATCTCGGCCATGTCGAACAGCGCCATATTGGACAGTGCGCAGTCAAACTTCCCTTCACCGATCTTCGCCATTCCCTCTTCGTTGTTGGCATCAAGCACGAAGTATCGAATATCGCCGTCTTCGTCGTTGCTTCGCTGCCTGGCGAACCGGATCATTTCTTCAGCCACGTCGAATGCGATTACCCTCGCCCCCAGCCTGCCCAGCCTTCTACTGGTCAGGCCGTTGCCGCAAGCGATATCCAACACCAACTGTCCCGGCTGAACAGACAGCAACTTCTCAATGGCGGGCCAGCAAAGGACGTCAACAAAATCGTTGCCTTCCCCCATGTAGCTGTCCCAATAGGCAGAATTGTGGTTCCAGACTCGCTCCACTTCATGCGTGTAGTCGGGAAACGAAGTTCTGGTATGCATAGGAAGTTCTGCCGAACTTTCGTTTTCGGCTGACGAACTGGTTGTGTCGGCCTTCCCGCTCACTCGGGACACAGGCCTGCTCCTGTTCACAGGCATCGGGACTGCTCTATCGCAAGCAACGGACAACAAGAAACAAAGCTTGTTTCGGCACATTGTACCACAACGGTGTTTGGGCTGGACATAGCGCGTCGAACTGGCCTTCCAACGGCGAAGGCTAAACTCGCCTCGATTGCGAGCGTACGACGGCAGCAGGGACCGCCGCCGAGCCGGTTCATTGGGCTCTGAGTGAGCGAGTCTTTCCGGCCGCTGCGCGGCGAGAATGCGAGGCGTAAGTGGAATCGTACACCGGGAGTGAGAAGCCTTGCGCTGCAGAGAATTGTAAACGGCTGCCGCGGTGATGCGCCTCATGCACGATGACAGGTCAGGATGTTGCAGGCTTTCCTGCCAAAGCGTCGAACCTTTACTCCGTCAGCTCTGTCAGGTCGAAGACAGGCCCATGAACGCAGGCGCGCGTGTAGCCACCGCGCGCTGTTGGGACGGCGCAGGCAAGGCAGGCGCCAACACCGCACAGCAGGTCTGCGCGGACGAGAATCTGGGCGTAGTTTTCGTCAACCCGAAAACGCGTATTCCTGACTATATCGAGGAGTTCTGCATAAGACTCGGGGGGAACGCCCGCACAAAGTTGATCCGACCATGCGATCGTACTGTGAATCTGTTCGAGCCACTGCCTCTTTGTGCTGACAGTGCGCACCTCAACTTGCACAGGCAGCTGCGGAACCAGCCCGGATATTAAGCTGTCGTCCAGGGATCGAATCAGGAGAGTTACCCGGCTGCCTCTGTCCAGGGCCTGTTCGCACAACGGGAGCAACTGCCAGATCCAGGAAGGGTCGTCCCTCATGTCAACAAGAATGAGTAGATTGTGAGGGTCTGGCTTCAATGTGAATCCATTGCCAAAGGGACCTAGCAGGTTCAGCAGATCGCCGGGAACACGCTTTGCCAGCCATTCCAAGCCGCCGTCCCGGACATCTCTTCCAGTTTTCGAACCCGATTCCGAGAAAGCCCCACTCTCTGTGGGACAGGTAGGAAGACAAAGCTGCCATCTGTCGTCCAGGTCATGGGTATGACGGCCGCAAATGAACACAGGCTGTCGAGGATAAACGGACCAATCGTCGCCTCTATCCAGACCAACGGATGTGCTGCAGCGTACCAGGAAGTAGAGGCCGCTCAACGTCTGCAAACGCGACCCGGGCTCGGAGGGCAGGCGGACTGAAAACGGATGACCCGGCCGAACCGGACTTTCGATCTGTCCTACAAAGGGGGGATTCGGCTCCCATTCGGCGTCCGTCACGTCAGATTGCAGCCCGTCTGTGCGATCACCGGCACGCTAATGGCTCCTTCCACCCTGTTTGGCGTGTTTACCTTCTCCCCCTGTCATGGTGTCCAGATGCTGTTGAGCCGAATTGGCTTCGTTGGGAGCCCTCCGAGACCTTCTCTGTCTCTTGGGGAAAGGGCGTTTCTTTATCAGAGGCCCAGGTTCAATAATCGCCAGGAGTAAGACGATTACGAGTCCTGCAACTGCCAGTAGCGCGAGGATCTGCCACATTGCAGAGAGAGATTCTGCTGCAACCGCCGAGGGAAACAAAATGGACTGCTCTAAGGCTCCAAGTGATGTTACCATTTTTCAGATCAGTCTGATGCAGAGTTCGCTCCCGTGCGATTCCTCTGATTGCCATAAGATTCCTGGATGCACCGATACTTTGTGGTACAATCTGTTCAGTTTTGCCCGGGGAACATGGCCGGCAACCCTACAGCGTGCAGTAGGCTTGGACACTCCTGTCTCAGTGGCGCCGGTTGACGCCAAAGAGGAACTGTCGGCAAGTGCCTCTCGCGCCCATTTTCACATACCATCAGGAAACCGCCAATCTCTGACCTGGTTACTGTGACAGCCCGCAAACCGAGCAGACCTTCAGAGAGATCTCGTCGCCTCAATCCTCAGCAGGCGCTCGACCGGCTCCTGAATCGCCATCTGCCCGCAGGATGGCGCATCGAGTTGCGAAACGGCTGGCCGCTTCTCTTCATTCCGCTCCTGCTCTTCATGCAGCTACTGGGCCCCAGCCCGATTTGGGTCGCGCTTCTGATCTCGTTGGCCGGTCTCTATGCAATCGGCTACCTCTGGGTCCGAAATCAGGTTCTGCAACTGTTTTTTGAGAGGCATCGGGAAGGTGCCATGCTGGTGGTTGGCGACTCCTTGCAGGAACGGTTTGTCGTCCGCAACGATAGTACCCTACCCGTGCACTGGCTCGAGTTTGCTGACAGGTCGCTTTTGCCCGGTTACAATCCAAGACAGGTAGTAAGTTGCGGCGGGGGAAGCAGCTACCAGTGGCGTGCCGAGGCACACTGCACCCAGAGAGGCGTCTTCCGTTTGGGACCCCATACGCTGCGAACAGGCGACCCTTTCGGTTTCTTCAGCCTGGAAGTCGTGGACTCCCGTTCGGAATCGCTTCTGGTCTACCCCAGGGTGGCGCACATTCCCGCGCTTGCTTTGCCTAGAGGAAGCTTGTCCGGCCAGGACCGCCGGCGACGCGCTCATACGGGGTCGGAGCGGTCCCAGGCTGTGCGGGCCTACCAGCCTGGGGACAGTCTACGCCACGTACACTGGCCTACCAGCGCCAAGCAGGGCGAGTTGGTCGTTACGGACGTGGAGACGGAACCGAGCGGAGACCTGTGGATAGTGCTTGATGTCAACCGCATGGTACAGTCTGGCACCGGTGAAGAGAGTTCACTCGAGACTGGGATCGTTTTGGCGGCAAGCGTTGCAGCCGAATTTCTGAGTGGAGGCGAGCGGAGGTCCGTTGGACTTCTGGCCGCGCCCGCCGCTGAAGTGTCACTTTTCGAGACTGATGGGGAGAACGCTTTCGACCAGCAGACTCTTCCGGAAAATGGGGCGGCCGACAACGATTCCGGCGCCTGGTCATCAAATGGGGAACGGAGTCGCGTGCAGACCTCGTCATCGCTGCTCGTAGATGTACCGCCGCAGCCGGGAAAGGGGCAGGTCTGGCGCATCTTGGCTGCGCTGGCTCCTGTGGACGCCGGTGACCTGTCTCTCGGCGAACTCTTGCGCCGCAGCCGGGGCCTGTTCAGCGGCGGGCAGACCGTCCTGGCCATCACTCCAGACATAGGCGATGGGGTCGAGGACTGGACCGCCGAACTGTTGCATCTTCGCCGCGCCGGCGTTCCGGCCAGCGTTCTCGCAGTGACACCGGCAGCCGGTGGCCCCGACGAAATTTTAGTTGCCGGCGAAGCGGCCTCCGAGATTCAGCCAGACGAGGCTCTTACGGACTCCCCCACCCAAGGCCATTTTGAGGACGATCCTGAATCCGACTCCTACATCACCAGCGAAGAAGCGCAAGCGATTCTAATCGACATTCTTGCACGTTACGAGATCCCGCTCCGGTTCATGCAGGCTGGAACCCGACTGGCGCCAGCGTTGACCTACCGCCGCACACGTACAGTATTGCGCACGACCCCCAGCGGGGGCGTCGTAGCGCACGAGATTGAGGAAGAAGTAGGGTGACGGTTACCAGTGGCATAGACGAGCGACATGTGGCAGTACGGTTCCTGCTCTCGGTGGCGGAGCGCTACCGTCCCACCCTGGGCTGGTTGGTACTGGTGATCGCGCTCATGTTGGCTCTCCTGCCCGCCCTCGCAATTCGTGAAGCCGAGTGGATCGACCTGCGTCGTGTCCGCGTCAATCTCGAGTGGGTAGGTTTTCTCAGCCTCCTGAGCGGGTGGTGGCTGGTTGGCCGCCTGCGAAGATGGGCCTCACGCATACTTTCCCCGACTGTCGTTCAGGATTCAGAAATGGGAAGCCCCTCTACTTTGCCCAGGAGGAGGCTTCTTCCTGACCTGTTTGCTTTCACAGTCTACAGCTTAGGTATTCTGTTCTGGGTCGGCGTGGGCGTGCTGGTCGTTTCACAGGTGCTTGTACACTGGATTCCCGGACCAGTCGATCTGTGGAGGGCGGCGTTCGCAAATGACCTGCCTACATTGGTGAAAGGGGTGGAGGTTGAACTGTACGCCCTTACGCTGCGCTACTCGGACTGGGTGCGAGGTTTTGAGGCGGGCGGCGCCTACCAGGACGACTTTGTCTTTCTATCCCTGTTTGGCGTCGTCCTGTGGTTACTGGGAGGCGCAACAGCGTTGCTCGCGCTTTCGACGCGGAACGGTCTGATCGTAGGCGCACCGGCGCTTTGGGTGTTGGCGACGTTCCTGTTTTATGGACGGCAGGGCCGCCTCCTGATTCTGATTGGTTTTGCCGCCACACTTCTTTTGCACGTTCTCCTCGATCAACAGCGCCTGGAAAGAGGCTGGATCCGTCACAGGATGGACTTCAGTCCCATGCTGCTGACGGACCGGCTGCTGTCGGTCGGCGCAGGCGCAGTGCTGATAGGCCTTGTTGCTGCCTTTATGCCCAATGTCGTGATCTCGCCAATTGCCTATAGGGTCTACCAGACGATGACGCCGGTATACGACTCCGTCGACAACGTCACTGAGCGCATGTTTCCGGACCTCAAGGGAGGCAGGAGGGGGCTGGGGCGGCTGGGAAGTGGTCTGCCAAACCGCTTCCTTCTTGAAGGCGGAGCGGAGCTTGGCCAGTACGAAGTGATGCGCGTCTCTACCAACTATCCTTTTGGCGCGGTGACGGAGATGGGTGACATGCCCCCGCGGCTCTACATGCGCCGAGGCACTTTTGTCAACTACGATGGACGGGGTTGGAACAACAGCGGCCAGGAGCGGGACGCAGCCTACGACGCCAACAGGGCATGGCGCAGCGAAGAAGAGTGGCCCGGCCGTGTTGCTCTGACACAGCGGGTTCGCTTGACCGCGCCGACCGCAGTGCTGCCCGCGGCCGGAGAACCGGCCGAGTTTCGTACGGAGTACGCATTGGAGCGGCGTTCTGAAGACGACCTGGTGACGGTCTGGTCGGGCATCGGTCCGGTAGACCGCTTCGAAGTCATTTCATTCATACCGGCAATGTCCGCGGAGAGTCTTCTCGCACTGCCCGCCTGGGGCAGCGAGGCAGCAGAACTGCCGCCAGAAATACTCCCCCATCTGAGGTTGCCCGATTCAATAACCCCGCGCACGCAAGAACTGGCTGAAAGACTTGCGGCGGGCCAGCCTGGCCCATTTGCCATCGCCGAATCGATCGAAGCCCATCTACGGGGAATCGCATACAATCTGGAGGTTCCCGGCCCTCCTCCGGGCGCCGAAGTCGCCGACTTTTTCCTCTTTGATCTGCAGGAAGGTTATTGCGACTACTACACCACGGCCTTTGCAGTTCTGGCTCGTTTGAACGGGCTTCCCACGCGATTTGCTACCGGCCACATTGGCGGCTACTGGGACCTTGAAGCAGGCGAGTGGACCATCACCGAAGCCGAAGCCCACTCCTGGCCTGAGGTCTACCTCCCGGAGATTGGATGGGTCCCGTTCGAGCCGACAGCAGGCAGACCTTCACTCAGAAGACAGGCAGCTCTTCAAGCCATACCGGACAGCTTCACGAGATCAGCGCGTACCGAGACGGCAGAAGAAGCGATCGCAGACGAAAGAACCTGGAACTGGCAGTTACTGTTCTGGCTGTTGCCGCTGGCGGGCCTTCTGTATCTGATAGGGAGTTGGCTGGAACGCAGACCGCAAGACCCCTGGCTCGGGCTACTGGCCTGGGGCCGGCGTATCGGCAGGCCCCACGAGCCGAATCAGACTGAGCTGGAGTATGGTCGCGGCCTGTCGGCCCATTTGGCCGATCATGAGTCCGAACCCGAACGACGCCGCAGACTGACGCGCAACGTGATCGGGCTCACGTCGGCAGTCAGCCAGGAACGTTACGGTACCGCCGCGCTACGCCCAGCCGCGCTGACCCGGGCTGCAGATCTCTGGCGCGCGATGCGCCGCGATATTCGCCGTCTTCCCTGGTAAGTGCGTCGCAATTCGTTGAGTTGCCTTGATTAGGGGTTACTCGTCCTCCTCCTCGAAATCGTCCTCCAGCTCTTCATCCAAGATGCTTGAAAGATCCGCGGCCAGGTCATCAGGATCAGGCGCAGCGTATCGCTCCCACAGCTCATCAGCCAACCTGTTTGCGTCTTCCCTGATTCCATAGCGGCGGAAGTACTGGCAGACGCGTTCCACGTCCCTGTTCAGGACGGATTTGGCACTTCGGTTTGCCTGTATGTCGATAACCTGTGGAAAGTCGATCAACTTGATTTCGCCATCCCAGTAGAGGATGTTGAAGGCCGACAAGTCCCCGTGCACGTAGCCCTTCTCCAGCATCACCGCGATGCTTTTACACGTCAGTTCAAACAGCGGGCCGGCTTCATCGTCCTCCAAACGTGTTTCATGGAGGGTCGGCGCCGCCATTTGTTCATCTCCGATGTATTCCATCAGAATCGCGTTATCTCCCACCCCGTATAGTTGCGGGACGGGCACGCCGGCCTCATGTAGTGTCTGCAAGGCAGAAAACTCGTACATGAGCCAGGACGTATGGCGGACCTGTACTCCGAAGGCCGATTTCTTGTTGACAGCTCTGGCAGTGCGGCTGTCGCGCCGCTTAACTGCCTGCTGCCGCCCGTCCTCCGCTGTCAGAAGATCCCGGCCCTCTCTGTAAACGGAATCGTTGCGTAGATTCCGAAACTGGCGGGGACGGTAGACCTTGGCCGCGATCCATTCCACTCCCACAGAAGGGTGTGCTCTGCACCGATAGACATTGGCCTCCTTCCCTCCTTTCACCTGTGCCATTACATCTACGATCTGGTCCTCCTGATAGAAGGGCCTCAAGGAGGTCCTGAGGAACACGCCTTCAAAGCGCGCCGGGGTGTATGTGATCTCCCAAACGCTTTCCAGGTCTGCAACCTCAGCTACCTGCTGCACCTCGGCGCGGTGCATCTCGAATCGCTCGCGTTCGTTCTTTGGTGCTCGGGGAACGCGATTGGTGGGTTCGGCCAGCCGAAACCTCCTCTCGTAATATTCCAGTTCTGCTGCCTCTTCCTCCCACTCGACGTCCGAATCCTGTGAGGAAGGCTCTTCATCCTGAAGAAACTGGTCCCTTCTGTCCATTTCTCTCTCTTCTCGTTTGTTCAAAGTAAGTCCAATCCTTGGTTTTGGGCACGAAGTCTGGAATCACTGCTGAGAATCGCATCTGCCCCTCGGCCAAGCGGCGAGAGGCGCTAGCAGATTCTGGGGCGCGTCGAACGGTTCACACGCACGGCCCGTGTTCCCTGTGTATCGCCGGCCGCCGGAACGGTCGGCCGCAAATCGCGATTAGGTGTGTACAGAAAGGGATTAAAAAAGGCCGCGTGCGGGGTAGCGCCGGCAGCCTCAATGTTGAGGGGAAAGAAGTTTGGCGGCTAGGCCGAAATCAATTCTACTCGCTCGCACAGGAAGGGACTCCCCCGCGAGCGTTCTAAGAGAATCAGCTAGCTGCGCTCCACATGCAGGCAGTTACCCGTACCACTCTTTTCCATGTTTGCCATCCTCATATGGAGCCTCCTTTCGCTGGTTGCGTTTGCAGAGAATCTCTCCAAACGCGGCAAGAAGAGTAGACTGACCTCGCCTGAAATCTAACACAGAATTCGTTGCATACAAAAAGCCCTGTGCCGGCTGGGAATTCTGCCGGCGTTGGTGCCGGCTATTGCGTCCCTGGCATTGATTACGAATGCCAAAAGGGAACTGGACCTGCCTGGTTCGAGTGTAGGGCCTGGGAGCTATCGAATTGAGTCTACAGCCCGCTGCGTGAACTCTGAAATCTGCTTGGGTATTGGGCAAATCCACTGTGTGCCTGTTCGTATGCCAGGCAGTGGTCAGGACTCTTGCATTTCGACCAATCGACCGTCGGGGTCGCGAGTGTAAGCCGACCTGCCCCATGGGTACGTCGCGGGCGCGAGTGAACCAGGGTCATTGCCGAAGCTGGTTTCGGCCCATTCCGTCTCCAGCGATTTCACCCCGATAGCGAAATGATCCTCGTTGGGAGGCCAGTTCTCTTCTGCTTCATATCCTGGCTCGGACGGCTCGCGATGATGGATCAAAATGTGCAGGCCGTCCAACTGGAAAATAGCCATGCCTTCGGATTGGAAAGCAGGGGGCCCGCCAAGAAGATTCTCATAAAACGCGACCAGTGAAGGCACGTTTTGCGTGAAGAGTGCAAGTTCAACAAGCTGGCGCATGGCGGCAAACTCCTAGGCGCGATGGTGAGGACAGCGTCTTTTCAGCGCAGTTCGTGGAGTGTGTGCTGTTGGTCGGGAAAGCGTTCCAGCAGCGAGGCAAACTCTGCATCGTCAGGCAGAGAAAAGTCCTCATCGCTGTAGGCCGGCGCAAGCGAACAGGCCATGAGCGCCCAACGCCCACCGATCTGCAGACGTGCTCCGAACCAATGACGCGCGGGAACGACAGCCTGGACGGTCTGACCATCCCGGAGATCATACCCCAGTTTGAAATTCGCGTAGTCATCTTCAGGTCCGAAAACGTACAGATCAACGCTATCACCCAGATAAAAATGCCACATCTCGTCAGTCTCTAACCGGTGTAGGCGCGACTTCGTGTCAGCAGTCAGCAGGTAATAGATTACGGACTTGGACGGCCGGACTGACCTGATGGACGGAGGCAGGATACTGGCGGGCAGTTGCAGGTCGCCGATGTAAGTTACGCGGTAGAAGCCCCCCTCGACCGGCAGCGGCTTCAGGTCGAGGATGCCGATGATATCAGCCGCTGAGAGGTCCTCGGTTCGCATAGGTCGCTAGAATGCAGGCGCCACCTGCACGCCGCCGTCGACGGTAAGCGTTACGCCCGTAACCCAGCGGGCCAGCGGGGAGGCCAGAAAGATGCAGGCGTCAGCGATGTCTTCAGGCGTTCCGAGCCTCGCCAGGGGAACGCGCTCCTGCCAGCGCCGCACGCCTTCAGGCCACACCTGCGCCAGTCCAGGGCGGTCGATGAGGCCCGGTGCGACCGCATTAACTCTGATTCCCTTACCAGCCAGCTCCAACGCTGCATTCCTGGTGTACTGTTCTACACCCGCCTTGGCAGCAGTATAGTGGCTGTGCGAAAACGTCGGCGAAGTCGCTTCGATCGAAGAGATGTTGATGATTGCGCTGCCGCACTCGTCGTCATCCCACTTTGCTGACAGCTCAATCATCGTTCGGGCTGCCCGCTGTGTACAAAAGTGTGTCCCGGTCAGATTCGCGGCCAGCACCTGCTCCCACTCTTCGTCGGCCATTTCCAGCAGCGGCGACAGCGGGTAGACGCCGGCGTTGTTAACCAGCACATCCAGACGCCCTTGCCGTTCCACTGTTCGGGAAATCAGCTGCTCTACATCGGCGGCCAGTGTTACGTCCGCCCTTAGAGCAATCCCTTGCCCGCCCTTCGCCTGAATCTTCTCGACGACCTCCTGGGCCGCCTCTTCGGCCTGCACGTAACTGATCACCACTGACGCGCCTGCTTCGGCAAAGCGCCTGGCGATCCCCGCGCCGATGCCCCGGCCACCGCCGGTTATGAGGACTACTTTCCCCCTGAAGTTGAGGGCGCTTGCAAGGTCTGGGGTTGGCTCCTGCACGGAAACTCCCTGTCACCCGTTGCACTCATGTGGCGTCATATCTTCCTTGCATGATATTACAGCCGTTCTGCGCCTCCAATTCCGGGTCTCGAATGCCGTCAGTCAAAGACAACGACTGGACTCGAAACCGTTCTGATTTGGCAGGTGGCGCGGTTGACCAATGCCTCCAATTTGTGTACGATTTCCCAGACTTCCGATTATTCCATCAGAACAGGAGACACCCATGCTCTCTCTCGCCCAGAAGCGCCAATTTCATGACGAAGGCTATGTGAAAATACCCGGCGTCGTTCCCAAAGTGCTGATCAATGAAGCGCTGCGCGCCGTGAATCACTCCATTGGCGAGGTCGGGCTCGGCGGCGAAGACATGGAGAACAATCGCTCCGCCTTCTTCTGCGCCGAGCTGCTGCGGGCGCCGGTCATACTGGATCTGTTCAACAAGTCGCCAGTCATTGAAATCGCCGAGGAGCTGATGGGCGCGGGCAACGTCCTACCCGTCGTTCAGGCCAAACCATATCCCCGTTTCCCGCTCCCGTTGGGCGAAGATGCCCCAGAGCCGCGCGGCCACATAGACGGCATCGGCAGCGGTACAAACGGCATGCCCAAAGGTTACTACAATCGCGGATTCACGGCCTTTGCAGTCGTCTATTTGGAGGACCTGCTCGAAACGAATGCCGGTAACTTCACGGTCTGGCCCAAATCACACCGGGCCTTCGAGACGTATTTCAAGGCGAACGGCCACGAAGTACTGGTCAACGGCAGGCCCGACATTCCGCTGCCGGAAGGGCCCGTTATGGTCACCGCAGAGGCCGGCGACCTGATTCTTGCCCACTACCTGATGTTCCACACAGGCGGACCCAACGCGTCGCCCAACGTTCGCCAGGCGGTCATCAGTCGACTTCGGCATAAAGAGGTGGAGGGCAACGAAAAGGCCGGCTACACCGATATCTGGCGGGAGTGGCCCGGGATTCGAGAGGCTATGGAAAGTCAAGCAGAAGAAGCGCTTGCGAACTGACTGGGGAGTTCTGGTAGGCAGGAGACCGGGGCGCCGGCGATTGAAGACGAGTTCTACTGCGGAAACTCTCCGTTTTGAACAGCTCTTTGGTGCCCTTCCTCCAAAATCACCTGTATTTCAGCGACCTCCAAGGGGTTGCTGGAGGCCAGGAACAGTCTTCTCAAAACCTGGTTGAAGCTGGCCCTCAAACTGTCGGGAAGCACGAGAAACAATGGAGCGTTGATTTCGTCGGAGCCGGTAACGATCTGGTCACCTTTCTCCGCCGCAGCCGAGAGAAGGTCTCGTTCAAGCTCGCGATGTACCGGTACATAGCCGATATTCGTTTCTGAGTCCCCGAGGCGTGCGAGCTGCAATTCCTGCGCTGCGGCCGAACCCATGAAGCCCACAAAAGCGCCTGCTTCGGCACGGTACAGCGCATCGGCAGGTATAACGTAGCCGAAAACGATGGAGACCTCTCCAACTGGAATGTTTGGATCAATCCGAGGGAACTGAAAGAAGTCGAGTTCCTCGGCAAAAACCGGAGGCAGGTCGCCCAGGCTGAACTGCGGCGCCAGGGCCATCACGGCCTTCTCCCAGGATAGTGGACTGTCGCCGTCCCCGCGGATCAGCGCGGTCATGCTGTTCATCTCCGAAGTGCTGCCCGGCCTTTCTACGAAGTAGCCGCGATCCAGTAGCGACTTCCAGTATTCCCACACTTGAGCAATTCGTACATCGTTGAAGTCCACTCGCCCTGCCATCAGATCGCGGTGGAATTCCGGGCCGTTCAGCCGCAAATTCAGATAATCGAACCACAGCATGCTGATGAAGGGGTTCTGACCTGCCAGTGACATGGGAGTAATTCCGTTGGCCAGCAGCGTGTCGCAAATTAGTTCAAATTCCTCCCATGTTGCGGGCGGCGTGAAGCCGAACTGTTCGAAAACTTCCCTGTTGTAATAGATTCCCGTCCAGTTGAAGCCGGCAGGAACCCATCGCAACGTGCCGTCGAATCGGCTCATGTCTCGGAACCGCCTGCCGTATGCTTCGCTGAAGTTGCCCTCCGTCCAGACGTCCGAGACGTCGGACAGCAACCCCAGGGCAGCCGCGCTGCGCAGTTCATTGCCGTCCCACATCAGAATAACATCGGGTGGCGGCGTGTCCAGCAGATAGTTGGTAGCACTGAATGCGTAGGAGCGGCGGTCGATCTGAATGCTGGGCGCGAGCTCCTGAAAGCGGTCGATGGCTACCTGCTCCGGCTCGTTGAAGACGGAGTTCCCAGGCCCTACATAGGTGATAGTCACCGGTGGGCTGTCCGGTGCGAACAGGAACTCCTCCTCCCTGTCGCGACCGCACGCGCTCAAAAATCCCGACAGCCCCAGAACGAGCAGAACAATGGCGAAGCGTTTAGCTTTCAGGTGGAAATACGGGGAGAGTAACATTGCAACTGTCCTTACAAGGGCCGCCATCGAAAGGCGGTCATCTGGATCTGCATTGTTCACGGAAGTTTGCCTGCCCCAAATGGAAGCAGTTGCCGCACGGCAGATTGCTACAGCCGTGCGGCCAGGGCACGAATGTGGGAAGGCCCGATTCCGCAACATCCGCCCACCAGTTTGGCTCCCTGTCCTAACCATGTAACGGCATGGTCGGCAAAGTCTTCCGGCGGAATGATGTCCACAAACTGCCAGTTCGGTTTTATGAAATAGCCGCTCTCAGGATAGGCGCCAGTCGGCCCGTCCCAGACAGACTGAATCTCTTCCAAAGCCTCCCCGGTAACGTCCACATCGCTGTGCATGACGGCCGCCAGCGACCCTCCCTCTGCCATCACCGCACCAACACCTGCCGCCAGGGGAACCTCCCCTCGAACGGATGGAGCCAGATATAGGTTACCGTCCTCGGCTCTGTTACAACTGAATCCCGCCCACACGGGAAGGCCCGTAGCCAGGGCGGCCTCAAGCGAGACGCAGCTATATTCAATGTCCCGCAACATTTCCAGAATCAAGAAGTCGACACCGGATTCAGCCAGGAGTTCAGCTTGCTCAGCGAAGTCTGCCTGCATCTCCGCAGGCGATCTCAATCCTTCGTCTGCAAGGCCGCCTGACATGGGCGAGATTGACCCGGCGACCCAGACAGAGTCAGGTGCTGAACGCCAAGACCCCTCACTGTCGCGGGCCTTTGCATCGCCAGCCTCCTCCCTTGCCCGTAGCGCCAAACGCGCCGCCTGCCGGTTGAGTTCGACCGTGCGGCCCTCTTCGCCCGCGAGGCGCAGCATGTTCCTGCCGGTGGCGAATGTATTGGTTATGATGACCTCCGCGCCGGCTCGGATATAGTCGAGATGGACCTCACACACAACCTCGGGATCGGTTGCAACCGCCAGGCCGCTCCAGGCGACGCTGTTCATCGGCACGTCCCGCCTCTCCAACTCCGTGCCGGTGGCGCCGTCCATCAGAATGGGCCGGCCTGCATTTAGTCGTTCGCTAATCGATGTCATAAGGAAGGGAGCTCCGTGTTCTCCTCAGCGCCGGTTTGGAAATCCGGTCCGCAGTACCATCGGACTTGAGAATAGATTCCTCAAAACGTCAATCGACTGCCTGTTCGGGCTATTTTAGCAGCCAAAAACAGAATTAACGAACTGATCCCATTTGCGGTGCCAATTCGGCAAGAGGCTCTTTTAAGGTCAGAGACAAATCGGATTCCAACCACCGCTGCATGCTGCTTTGAGTCTGTCTGGCACTACTGTCAAACCTTTGGCCATCTTGCTGTTCCGGGCTGCTTAGGATAGGCTTGGGGCGAAACCTATAGTACCGCGGTGACCGCATTGCCTTCTGGCCAGACCGGCGTTGCGGCCGAGGCCTACACTCCCTGCCGCTTCGAAAGAATAGGCCGCCAATCTCAAGTGTGGCCAACTATCGAGTCAGGATCATCTCAATCTAATGTCAACACCCATCTATGAACGTCCGACCGACATGCTGCGTACCTTGGTCAGGTATGACACCACGAATCCTCCTGGAAACGAAGCCGAGTGCATCGGCTATCTGGATCAATTACTGCAGGAAGGCGGTCTGCCCACCACGCTACTGGGGAAAGATGCGAAAAGACCCAACCTGATAACCCGGTTGCCCGGTCGGGGAGAAGCGCCGGGGCTGGTATTGCAGGGCCACGTCGATGTGGTCACTACAGCCAATCAGACCTGGAAACACGATCCCTTCGACGCGGAACTGATCGACGGGACCGTCTGGGGTCGCGGCAGCCTGGACATGAAGAGCGGCGTCACGATGATGACCTGCGCGGTGCTTCGCGCCGCGGCCGAAGGGCGCAAGCCGGCCGGCGACATTATCCTTACGATCATGAGCGATGAGGAAGCCGGCAGCGACTACGGCGCCCGCTTTTTGACAGAGGAACATCCCGAACAGTTCGAGGGCGCAAAATATGCCATCGGCGAGGGTGGAGGAAGCGCTCAGTATATGGGCGACCAGCGCTTCTATCCGCTCATGGTCGCCGAAAAGCAGGTATGCTGGCTCCGCACGCGCATCACCGGACCGGGTGGTCACGGCTCGACTCCGCTGCGCGACGGCGCGATGGCCCGGCTGGGAAAAGTCCTGACTACTCTCAATAGCAACCGGCTGCCGGTGCACGTCACCCCGGTCATGCAGCAGATGCTGCCGGCTCTTGCCGAGCACGCGCCAGACCATTTGGCCGCCGCGGCACTGGCGTTGCTGGACCCGGAGCGGACTGACGAACAGCTCGATCAGATGCTGGCGGACGGCCTGCCGCAAGCCCGCAACTTCGACGCTCTGCTCCACAACACCGTCAATGCCACCGTCGTTGGTGGAGGTATCAAAACCAACGTAATCCCCAGTGAAATCCTGCTGGAGCTGGATGGTCGCGTTCTGCCCGGCTTCACTTCCGACGACATCATTTCCGAACTGCGTGCGCTGCTGGGCGAAGACCTGTCATTTGAGATCATTCGCCACGATCCTGGTGAGGCCGGCGTCGACATGGGTCTGTTCCCGTTGCTGAAGGGCATAGTGGAAGAACTCGACCCGGACGGCGTGGTCGTTCCCTCAATGGTTGGCGGCTTCACCGACGGGCGCATGTTCTCCCGCTTGGGCATCCAGAACTACGGCTTCCTGCCTATGAAACTGCCTCCCGGCACAAACTTCAGCGCGACTGTCCATGCGGCCGATGAGCGTGTGCCGGTGGAAGCTTTGGAGTTTGGACTTCAGGCGATGTCAACGGTAATTGAACGGTACGGGCAGGACGGAAAGGCATGAAGTTGTTTGGCTGGTAGAAAATGGCTAGAGAAAGCGATCTAAAGGGCGCCGTGCAAGAGCAGTTCGGTCGCGTAGCGCCAAACTATCTCACGAGCGCAGTCCATGCACAGGGCGAGGATTTGCCTGTCATGGTGGAGGCCGCAAACCTGCATGGCGGCGAGCGCGTCCTGGATGCAGGCTGCGGTGCCGGGCACACTGCCGCAAGCTTCGCGCCCCATGTGGCCGAAGTGACAGCTCTCGACTTCACAGCCTCGATGCTGAATCAAGTCGAACGCCTGGCAGAGGATCGGGGACTGACAAACATCAGGACTCGCCTCGGAGACGTGGAAAACCTGCCTTTTCCCAATTCGACGTTCGATCTCGTCGTGTCCCGCTATAGCGCGCATCATTGGGCCAGGCCAGGCAAAGCGCTGCGCGAGTTTCGCCGCGTTCTCAAGGATGGCGGCCGCTTCATCCTCAGTGACGTGCTTGGATTCGGTGATCCGGTCTGCGATACTTACTTGAACGCCATCGAAGTGCTGCGGGATCCCTCGCACGTGCGGGACTACACGCTTGAAGAGTGGAGCAACCGTTTCGCCGCGGCCGGTTACACGATGGAACTCTTCTTTTCCTACCGTATTTTTCTCCACTTCGAGGAGTGGACGGAACGCATGGAAACGCCGGAAGTCAACTGCTCTGCCATTCGCGCCCTCTACGACGCTTCGCCTGAAGAGGTGCGGGAGGCACTGCAGATCAACGATGAGGGCCACTCTTTCCAGTGCGCAGTCTTAAGAGGCACGGCATCTGAACCGTAGATGAAGTGAGTCCCGCGTCCTGCCGTTTTGCGGCCGAGTCAGTTCAGGGTCCATGGCAACTGCGGGATCGGCAACCGTCGGCAATGGGAGCAAGGTTCTTGCTTCCCTCAAACTGGTTAAAAAGAGAGCTCCGATCTTACAACGGGTTCAATTCTTCAAGACAAGGAGGAGGTTTCAAAATGACAGCAAATCCCATCATCTATACCGGGACAATCGGGCAAAGCGTATGGCGCAGCAACGACGGTGGCGACACCTGGGAACGCGCCTCCCAGGGCCTCTTCATGGAGTCGGATATCCGCGCCCTTGCCATTGATCCTGGCAATCCAACCGTACTCTATGCTGGAACGGAGGCCGGTGTCTACCGCACAGGGGATGGCGGAGACTCCTGGTCTCTGGTCGATTCGCCGATGAACGATCTCGAAATCTGGGCCCTCGCCATCGATCCCTCAAACCCGGATACGATCTTCGCCGGGACCTGCCCGTCGGCCCTCTTCCGTTCACAGGACGGCGGCGGTTCGTGGCAGAAACTGGACGTTGAGTTGGCGGAAGAGTGCGAGGGCATTCCGATCACACCGCGTGTTACCATCATTCTCTTCGATCCGGAAGATTCGCAGACGGTCTACGCCGGCATCGAAATCGACGGCATGCGTATCAGCCGCGATGGCGGGGATACCTGGGAGGAAGGCAGCGAGGGTCTTTCCAGCCTCGATATCCACGGCCTTGCCGTTGTGCCCGGTTCGCCCAAGACACTGGTCGCGGCCACCAACAACGACGTCTGCGTTACCACAGATATGCAGAACTGGACCCCGCTCGAAGTCAGGAATCACTATCCCTGGCCCTACTGTCGCGGCGTTATCCACCTTTCAAATGGAGACAGCCGTATTTGGGTGGGCGCCGGCAACGGTCCCCCTGGGGATGAAGGCGGCCTCTTCCACAGCACCGACCTGGGCAAGACGTGGGAACGCGCCGATCTGGGCGGGGTAGCCAACAGTACAATCTGGGCGGTTTCACATAGCCCCGCGTCGCCGGACTGGATAGTGGCCTACAGTGTCGCCGGTCAACTCTACCGCAGCACCGATCGCGGGCACTCTTGGACGAAGCTGGAACGCGAGTTTGGCGAAGTTCGGGCAGTGGCGCTTGCAGTCTGATTCCTTCGATCCAGAAAAGTCATTCCCTGCCGGATGGAGTACAGTCTCCGGCAGGGAATGGTTCCCCCATTTCAGGCGCGTTCGACCTGCCGGAAAGCCTCAACTCCGGGTCGGATAGCATCCACAAGTAGCTTATAGTCAGGTCCATAGCTCAAGAAAGTAAAGCCCCGCGCAGCCAGCTCTTTCAACTCTTCGGGCGTGCCTGCACCGGCGCCAACAGCCACGCCGCTTGAACGGCCCACGGCCAGGGCTCGTTCCATGACCGCGTCAATCTCCGGCAATGGCATTTCGAATGGATTCAATCCCATCGAAAGGCAGAGATCAAAGGCGCCTATAAAGAGAACATCGATGCCCGGAACGCTGGCAATCTCCTCCAGATTCTCGACCGCCTCCTGGGTCTCGATGATCAACATGATCAGTATATTCTCGTTGGCCTTCTCGAAGTACTCCTCATATTCGAACGTGTAATGGGAGGCCCTCAGAGGTCCGAAACTACGCTTGCCCTGAGGAGGATAGCGAGAGGCAAGTACGATGGCCTCGGCCTCAGCGACGGTCCTGACCATCGGCACCGCGATCCCCATCCCGCCAATGTCCAGAGACCTCTGGATGAAAACCGGTTCAGCCGACGGAATCCGCACCATCGGGATCGTTTCTGTCCCGTTCATGGCCATGAGAATGCGCTCTACCTCGGCCATGTCGAGGCCGTTATGTTCCATCTCAATCAACAGCCACTCGCAGCCGGAATGGGCCAGCAGCTCGGCGACCGTCGCGCTCCCCATACCCAGGAAACATCCCATCGTCCTCTGTGCGCTGAGCGCTTTTTTCCGTACAAAATTGGACCGCATCCTGTCAGCTCCTCAAGTGATGGTCGTGGTGAAAAGGAATTGGAGTGAGGCCTTCCTCCCTCATTCCAGGCAACGCAGAGAGTGCCCTGAACGAAGGTCACTCCTCGCCCATGTTACGTGCACAGAAGTGCTGGGTCGAAACTCGTTTCTGCCCGCCTGGCAAGCTCGGCATGGGCGACGGGGGGTGAAGCTTCCTCGTGCGTGCCCGAAACTGCATGCCTTTCTCAGCAAGCGTTGTCAGTTCTTCACTGCCGCCCGCAAACCACTCCTTCAACTGGCGTCGGGCGATCTGCACATGCTCGACCTCGTCGGCCCAGTCAAAATCCTGAAGGGTTGTCATTAGGGGATGGCACGCTTGGTCGCGACAGAATTCGTATTCGGCGCGTTTTCCAGGCGGGTACTTCATCAGGGCCGCTTCGACGCCGATTCCCAACATGGCGTAGAGCTCAAGCGGAGTCATTTCAAACAGGTACTCGATCTCAAAGTCCCTTAGGGGCAACGCAGCCCGGTCCCCGTATACCTGCTCGGCCGCTGCCTCACCGAAAAGTGAATGACGCATTTCGTCCCACATATGACGGGAAATTGCAACGTAGAAAGACCAGGGCTGCCCCTCGACCTCAAGCAGAACGATGGCCAGGGCCTCAGCGATAGTGATTTCACCCAGGCGGGTGGCGATCATCTGCGCCAGCCGCTCCGGCACCCGGTCTTCATCTACGTGGATGAAATCCCACACGCTGAAAAAAGTATCGTCCCGCTCAGGTCTTCTCGCAACCTTGTAGGGCCTCCTACTGCGTACTGCCTGAATGCTGCCAGCCTGCGTTTCTGCCGCGCCGGCAATTCCACCTGCCTCTTCAAGCATCCTCTCAAGTGTTCCAGCCCACTCCGCCGCCAGCTCCCTCTCTTCCTCCGATTGCACCACGTCGCCATAGGCGGCCTCCAGCAAGCAAAGGGCCTGCTCCTCTTCCGCAATGAAGGTACGCATCAGCCGCACGGATTCATAGTCGGCCAGCCCGTTCGTCTGGCGCACATAGTTGCGGTAGGCATTCAGCAAGGCAGGTTTCAATACTTTCACAAGGGCAGAAAGAAGCTCAACGCTTCCATCAGAGTGCATCGCCTCATCCAGGACGACTTTGAGCCTCTCGTCCGGAACGCCCAGGACCTTCGACCTGGATACGCGTAGCTCCGTGAGCCGGATCTTCAGGAGGTCGGAATGAATGCTATCTTCGTACTGAAGACGCGACAACAGCCCTTTGAGATCCCTCTGCGGCGTCGTGACGATATGCGCCGCCTGCAGGAACATGAGCCGCTCTTCTACATAAGCGATGCGGTGAATCCGGCGCGCGCATTCCTCAACGCCAAGCCCGGGTTCTTTGGCCCGCCGCAAGCCGGCGAACTGGTAGGAAGCGTTCATCAGTTTGCCTCTCGAATTCTGGCGCCGTCCCGGGGCTTAAGTGTCGAACGAGCAATTCGCACAGTGTCTCCTTCTGGCCGCAGCCTCCTGTGCCGCGTATCCTGTGGCAACTCTGGGCGTCAGTATAGGAGATAGTAAAAGAATCTTCAACCGCTGTCCGTTTCAATGATACCCGTTGAAAATAAATGGCATTGATGTTAGAGTCCCAATTGCCTGCCATCAATGGCGTCAAGGGTTTTGGAGCTTGCACTTACCTGATGCCCTTTTCTGAGGAAGTCTGACGCTTAGGAAAACCAATGCCAAGAATAGCAGTGATAGGCAGCTATGTTGTGAGCCTGAC
The DNA here is from genome assembly GCA_965208965.1 of Caldilineaceae bacterium. Taxonomy (GTDB): domain Bacteria; phylum Chloroflexota; class Anaerolineae; order Caldilineales; family Caldilineaceae; genus Bin5. Next base: position 3,929,659 of record OZ242384.1, on the reverse strand, counting down.
GGTTCGCGTCCCTCGAAAGCCCGTGATGGGCGAGGCGTTGATAGGCGATCTGTTCGACATGGGGCCCGGCGGTAAAGGCACCAATCAGGCAATCGCTGCCGCGCGTTTAGGCGCTCAAGTAGACCTACTGGCCTGTTTGGGAGACGACCCGTTTGCCGATTCCGCCGAGCAACTCTACGCAGGCGAGAGTGTGTCAACCGACCATATCCATCGAATGCCGGGCGCCAATACCGGTGTCGGAATGGTCACGCTTTTGCCCTCAGGTGAAAACTCGATCGTGGGGCACTTGGGGGCCAACATGTCGATGCAGCCCCTTCACGTCGAAGCGTTCGGGCCCGCCATCGCCCGCAGCGATGTACTGATGGCCCAACTCGAAGTGCCAGTGGAAGCAGTGGCCCGGGCACTGGAATTGGGCCGAAAACATCGAGTCCTGACCATCCTAAATCCGGCCCCAGGCCAGACTCTGGAACCTGACACTTTCGCCAATGTGGACGTATTGACCCCCAACGAAAGCGAGACCCGCATCATGCTCGGCCTTCCGCCGGACGATCCCACGCCGACGCAAGACCTCGCCGGGCGGCTGCTCGGACTCGGCGCCGAAACCATCATAGTGACCCGCGGCGAAAAAGGGGCGCTCATCGTTACACCACACGGCAGGCAGGCCGTACACGCTGCTCAGGTGAGAGCCCTGGACGTCACCGGCGCCGGCGACAGCTTCAACGCCGCTCTGGCCGTTGGTCTCGCCGAGGGACTTGACCTGCGGGCTGCCGTAAAGCAGGCCAATCGCGCCGGCGCCTACACGACCATGCAGCTGGGCGTGATCGACGGTTTGCCGAAGAGGGCGGAGTTGGAGGCTTTTGAGGGAGAGGCAAAATAGATCGGGTGACGTGGTGCTAAACTGGGGAGGACTTGGCACTCCTAGATTGTAGAGAAGAGGCTAGCGGAACAGCTGTCCTCGAGATATGGGCACTATCTAGCTTGCCTATGCCAGTCCTTTAGGTGAACAAGCAAGCGTGAGGTCCTTGCAAATATAGAGATCGTCGCCAGCACATTTTTGATGTGAACCAACGGGAATTGCCAACAAACATGGCATCTTTCACTCTCCACCAAGAAACCTCTCGGGAGTACAACACGTCCTGCCTATTGTATACTACGGAACGAATAGCAAATGTAGACTGATGTCGCGGCACAAATCGAGGCTCTGTCATCCTGCAACTGAAGGCAGCAAATCGAAAGAGATCGACAATGAAAAGACGTGTGAACGAGGAGGAGGTAAGTGTGACAAACCGACAAGCTTCTTTCTTTGTCGAAGATGGCCTTTCTTTACGCTTGGCAGCAGACCTTCGTAGACTGAATCCTTGGTGGGAGGGACAAGATATGCCCCCCCAACCCAAGACACGCCGGCACTTAGTAACGCAGATTCGGCGACGCCTTGATGCTGAACTTGCACCAATTGTCATTGTCCGTGGCCCACGTCAAGTAGGCAAGACAACGGCACAGTTTCAAATTATTGACGACCTGTTGAAAGAAGGCGTTCCTCCGTCTAACATTCTGAGAGTCCAGTTTGATGAATTGGACTCGCTAAAAGGGATTAGAGAGCCAATCATTGCTATTTCGGATTGGTTCGAAAGGCAAGTTACAGACAGTCGTTTCAATGCTCTAGCGCATCGCGGCCAGACAGCATTTCTCTTTTTCGACGAAGTGCAGAACCTGAAAGGCTGGGATGCACAACTCAAGTCACTAGTCGACAACGCCTCAGTAAAGATTGTAGTGACAGGAAGCTCCGCACTACGCATCGAGATGGGTCGTGATAGCTTGGCGGGGCGTGTCAACACTGTTGAAGCCGGTGTGTTGTCACTGACAGAAATCGGTGCACTGCGTGAACTGGACACGCCGCGCCCCTTCTTGCCGGATAATGGGCTGAGTCCTCTAATCGACAAGCGTTTCTGGCTGGAGCTGCGTGAATTCGGGATAGAAAACTCGGAATTCAGGACTGAAGCATTCTGTCACTTTTCTGAGAGAGGTGGATATCCCATTGTACACAAATTGAGAGATGTCGATTGGCCATTGTTGGCCGACCAGCTGAATGAGACAGTAATTAAGCGCGTTATACAGCACGATTTGCGCGTCGGCGACCGGGGACGCAAGAGAGATGCCCAACTCCTGGAAGAGCTTTTCCGGCTTGCCTGTCGGTATGCAGGGCAAACCCCAACCGTCTCGACGCTCGCCGACGAAGCAAGGCAATCACTTGGTGCGAACATTGGTAGTCAACGAGTTACGCATTATCTGAAGTTCCTTGCCGATACCCTCCTGCTCCGACTGATCCCCCCGCTTGAGATTCGACTGAAGAAACGACGTGGAAGCTCCAAGCTTTGTCTTGTCGATCACGGCCTTCGAGCAAGCTGGCTTCAGGAGAAAATTCCACTGACTCCTGATTCTCTGGCAAAGTATCCCGAGTTGACAACAATGTCGGGCCATCTCGCTGAGAGCATTTTCGGTTCTGTCGCCTCAACCATACACGGGCTTGATACGGCCCACTTTCCTGAACGAGGCACAGACCGTGAAGTGGACTTTGTCCTGACTGTAGGCGCCCAACGTGTACCGGTAGAGATCAAGTATCAACGCAGAATCGATCCCTTGCGTGATACGCTTGGTATTCGCTCTTTCCTCGAAAAGTCGGTAAACAACGCCTCATTTGGGCTTCTTGTCACCCAGGACGACAGCGGTACAGTCGACGATCCGCGAATCATAAGCCTTCCACTCTCGACCTTCATGCTACTTCGGTGACTATAACGAGCAGATTCAGTCTGGATGGAACGAATTGCCTGGGCTCAAGTCAACTGCAAAACAATTTAGGGTCACGGGCGGCCTGAAACTCTTTCAATTCCGAGAAGTGAGGTAAACACGATGCCTGCCATCGACACTCAAAAGTGCATCGACCAGGTCCTTCAGGACGGTTACTGCATCCTGCGCGACCACTTCCCTAAAGAAGCGATCGAGGCCTGCCGCGCAGTCTGGCATCCCATCGCAGACGCCCACCTGGCCGAGCACGCCGACAGTCCGAATCGAGGGCCGAACCGCCACTACATCCCCTTGCCGTTCCGCCCGCCACTCTACAACCCTGCCTTCTTCAATGACGACACCATACTTGCCATCGCTACCGGCATCCTCGGTGAGCAGGTGCTTGTCGACGGGTTCGCGTCCGACACACCCTTCAAGGGATCCGTCCACCAGGAAGTCCACGCTGACCTCCCGGAACTCTTCCCTGAGCAGCCAGACCTTATCCTGCCACCGCATATCCTGGTGGTGAACTGGCCCTTCGTCGACGTGACATCCGAAAACGGCCCGTTTCAGATCGCCGCAGGGACGCACCTTCTCCCAAAAACCGAGGCGCTGTCACGCGTTGGCACAGGTGAGTTCCCGCTTGTTTCACTGCTGATGAATGTCGGCGACGTCATGGTCCGCGATCCAAGATGCCTGCACCGCGGTTCGCCCAACCTGACCGACAAACCCCGTGTTCAAGCTGGGTTCACCCTTTTGCGCCCGTGGTATCTCCGGCGCCGGCATGACAATCCCGTCATCGCCCGCTCCCTTCTGGAATCCCTTTCTGAAAGGGAGAAGCAACTGCTTCGAAGGCTCTCAGTCGACGAGACCAGGTAGGCTCGAAGAGCCCACCGGGGCCGCGGACGGCCCTGACAATTGCGTCACTTGCATCTGGAACAGCTGACAGTGACAGCAGTTCTTGATCCCCCGCCGCGGGCCAGTCGGCGGTGTTGGTGCAAGCAACTTGAGACCGGCTCAGTCGATGTGAAATACTTCCCGCAGGTCAGTCGAAACGGGGCTGTTGTCAGGATTCGAGGGCATGATGTCTCCCATGTAACGCCACCATTTCTGACAGACCTCCTCGTCAGCGATGCTGCTCCACTGCTCTTCGCTCTCGATTTCAGCGTACGCGAACAGTTGATCGGTTTCGGCGTGCAAAAAGATGGAATAGTTGCTGACACCGTGCGCTTTGAGTACCGCCTCCAGTTCGGGCCAGATAGGAGTGTGGCGAACTTCGTACTCTTTGTGCTGGTCGGGATTCACCGACATGACAAACGCTTTTCTCATCATATTGACTTCACCTTTCTCGTCATGAACTGATGAGCCGCTGAGGGCTCGCCTGGCGTGTAGTCCTCCCGCGGCCGGATCACACATTAGCTTGGCACAACAGGGAGATTCGGCCAAGTTCCAGCAGAGTATCGAACTCTGAAAAAAGGGACTTCAAGCCGTTGACTATGGCTCGTCTACATCTGACAGTAAAGCGGTAACAGGTGCGATTTGCGGCTGATCTGCAAAGAGCCGGGCAGCCATGCGAACAAAATCCGCTACACTTCCGGAGTTCTTCGTGGTCCTTTGAGGCCCTTCGCGGACCAAAAGGTGTTCTCCGCGCCGCTCCGCGTCCTCCGCGGACAATGAAGTTTTTCACCACGGCCCTTTCACTTGCAAACGTCTGCTGAGGTTGGATGGACTCCAAATATCAGGAGCCGCCTCCAGAACTCTTTGTGATATAGTTGGAGAACGCACGCGAAATGTTGCCGCGAAGGGAAATGTGCGGCCCTTGGACCTAAGTGTCCTCTACGCCTTAAAAGGAGAATTCAGGATGAAACGTCTCTACCTGGCGCTCCCGCTGGCAGTCCTCATGACCCTATCCCTGGCCTCCTGCCACCCAGGCGTCTGGCCGCTAGAGCAGAGCACTGCTTCGGCTCCTTCAGCGCCTGAAACCGCTGCGCCCCCCGTCCACGCCTCCTCCTTCGACGCCACCAAGTATGAGAATGTCTGGGTCCACGCAATTGAAGAAGTCGAGCATGAAGGCCGTTCCCTGCTGCGTGTATCCTATCCCTTTACTGAACAGGAGTCCATCAACGCCCGCATGGAAGCGGTTACGCAGGAATTCATCGACGAGTGGCGCATGAAGGCAACTGAGACGGAAGCGAGCTATCAAGAGTACAAAAAAGAGTCAGGTACGAATCCGGTTACATTTATCACGCACTACCGTCAATACTTCGACGTATCAATCGCAAACGAGAACCTGATCTTCTTCGACATTGTGCGGGGAATCAATACCGGGGGCACCGGCAGCTCTTACGTCGTCGGTTACATCTTTGACCGCCGTACAGGCGCCGAACTGTCCATCTCCGATCTCTTTGTCGATGGCAGCTACCTTGAGCGCCTCTCGGTTCTGACAAGGGAAGCGCTGCTGGAAAGTATCGCCAAGGAGGAACTGTTCAGCGATCCTGAATGGGTGCAAAGCGGTACCGTCCCTACAGCCGAAAACTTCGACAACATTCTGCTTCGAGAGAACGGGACCATCTTGGTCAAGTTTGACAAATATCAGGTTGCCGCAGGGGTATCAGGCGTAGTCGACGTTGTATTGCCTCTGTCCGAGATTGCCGATCTGCTGAAGCCGGAGATTCGCCAGCTGCTGGGAATCGACGCCGAAGCGGCAGCCTCAAGGAAGGGGGTAGTCGGCGTCATGGAAATAGAAGAGTCCGAAAACGACGGCCGGTCAACACTCTACGTCTCCTATCCGACAACCGACAATGAAACGGTCAACGCCCTTATCGAGGCGGTTTCCCAGCAGTTCATGGAAGAGTTCCGCATTACCGCCGCCGAAATCGAAGAATCGTACCAGGAGTACAAGAAGGAAACGGGCAAGGAGGCGGCCTCTTTCGTAACCCACTATCGCCAGGACCATGAAGCGACCGTCGTCAATGAACAGGTGCTGTTTTTCGCAGTCGCGCGTTCAACAAACACTGGCGGTTCCGGCAATGAGACCGTATCCAGTTACATCTTTGTTCTGCGCCAGGGAAGCGAGATTACCATTCCCGATCTCTTCACAGATGACAGCCATTTGCAGCGCCTTTCCGAGCTCTCAAGAGAAGCGTTGGCAGAACGCCTTCGCAGCCAGATTGCCGAGCGGGAACCAGACGCCGACGACGACCGCAAAGAATCTCTCTTCAAAAGCGAGTATGCGCAAATCGAGACAGGAACTGAGCCTTCAGCCGAGAACTTCGACTTCATCGTGTTTCAGGACGGCGGTACAGTTTTGCTCAAGTTCGACAAGTACCAGGTTGCCTCGGGTGTGGAAGGGACTGTCGAAGTTGAGCTTGACGCGGCCGATGTCTCGGATCTGCTCAGGCCGGCAATCCGTCAGCTCCTGGGCATAGAAGAAAGCGCGACCACCCTCAAGACGGACTTCGGCCTGGCCGTTGCGAGCGCCTGGACACGGGCCTCTTCGCCGGTAGTTATGCCGGCGCTTTCCTCGGTGGCCGGATCCCGACTCTCTCACGTATGCTGCGCATCTCTTCCTCGGCAGCATCCCCAGCCGAACAGGTGGCTGAGGAAGATATAGACTGCAATGAAGTCCCCTGCGTGGCCCTTACCTTCGATGACGGTCCATCGTACTATACGGAAGGCCTGCTGGACACTCTTAAGGAGCACAACGTCAAAGCAACCTTCTTCGTGCTGGGGACTCAGGTCCGCATCCAATCTGAAACGGTCCAACGAATGTTTCAGGAGGGCCATCAGATAGGAAACCACACTTGGGACCATCCCAATCTCACGCGCCTGTCGGATGCGCAGATCCGTGAACAGCTACAACTGACGGACGATCTGATCGCACAGCTGATCGGTGAGAAGACTCCCTTCCTGCGTCCTCCTTACGGCGCCTACAACGAGAGCGTTCTGGCGGCCTCCGGACTGCCAATCATCTTCTGGAGTGTCGATCCACTGGACTGGAAGGACCGCGACGCCGCAACTGTAGCCGCCAGGATTGCTGATGCCCCCGTAGGCGCGATCATCCTTTCCCACGACATTCACAAGTCCACTGTAGAGGCTGTGCCTGCTATCATCGCGGCACTTCATGGGCGGGGCATCCACTTCGTAACCGTTTCGAAGCTGTTCGAGCCGCAGACTCTGCACGCTCAGACCGTTTACATTAGACAGTCCGATCCGCCCTCCCAGTAACACCAATTACGCTGAGTCCCTCGTCACTTTCGCGTAGTCAATTCCAGACAAACCAATCTCTCTATTTCAACACCCCAAATACAAAACCCATGCGCAAAAAACCCAACATCATCGTCTGCATCTGTGATCAACTGCGGGCTTTCGAAGTCGGATCCTATGGCAATACAGTCATCCTTACGCCCAACATCGACAACCTCGCCCGCGAAGGTGTCCGCTTTGAGCACGCTGTGTCAACAGACCCGGTATGTATGCCGGCGCGTTCCTCCCTCATCTCAGGCCAGTACGCCCGCACCTGCATGGGCGCTCTCGGCAACGCCTCAGTTCCTGACGAAAAAGGACGACCGATAGTCGCCTCGTGGCCGGTCCAGGACCGCGTCCACCTGCCAGACGCCACCATCGCCGAACAGTTCAAGGCTGCCGGTTACGACACTGCTCTGATCGGCAAGTGGCACATTCACCCCGCCCCTGAAATCGTGGGCTTCGACTATACACTCCATCCGAGGGTCAACCACCGCCACACGGGGCAGGATTTCGTCGAAAACGGCGGGCCCCCACAGCTCGTTGACGGTTTCAGCGTGGACTACGAAATCGAGAGCGTCCTCTCCTACTTGGCTGACGACCGCAACAACCCATTCTTCCTCTACTACAGCATCTCGCCTCCCCACATGCCGCTGGCGGACGCGCCCGAAGAGTACCTCACCATGTACGACCCGGATGACATGCCCCTCAGACCCAACGTATTCCTGGACGGCGAGATGGCCTATGACGAGCACTGGTTCAAAGTCTACCTGTGGGACTTCCTCTACTATTCGCAAAAGCGTCCCCATACCCTGGACCTTCCCAAGGGCTTCGATCTGCGGACCCTGACTGCCCTCTACTATGGCCTTACCACTTGGGTCGACGACATGGTGGGAAAACTGATGGAAGGCCTGCGCGCAAACGGCCTGCTGGACAACACAATCGTCGTCTTCACCTCCGATCACGGCGACAACCTGGGCAGTCATCACAGGTTCAACAAGGGCCTGCTCATCGAAGAGTCAATTCGCATCCCGATGATTTTCCACGCGCCCTGGCTCTGGGAGCCCGGCGTGAACAGCTCCCAGGTAACACAGCTGATCGACATCATGCCGACGGTGCTGGACGCCAGCGGATGCTCCGTCCCGGCGCACGTACAGGGACGGAATCTCTCACCGATACTGACGGGCGCCCACCAGCAGTTGGACGAGAACTGGGGCTTCATCGAGACCAGCGGCGGCGAGATCGGAGTCAGGACGCCTACCCATCTCCTTGGGCGGCATACTGCTGACAATGGCAGTGCCGGCCCAGCGCCTGCCTCATTCTTCGACCTGCGAAACGACCCTTATGAAATTAACAATCTCGCCGGTACAGGTCAACAGGCCCGTACTGAGGCCGATCTTGATGGACTCCTCACGACGTGGGACAAGAGTACGCCCTGGATGAACTAGAAAGTGCGATTCAACTGAGCGCTGAGATGAGGAAGATCAATTTCCCATCGAGGTATTCAACACGCTGAATTAAACATTTTCAGAGGGGTACAACAAGAAAACGATTGCCAGGCTGCTCAAGGCGCCTTTTCTAGCCTCATGCAGACATTCAGGTCCCGCTCGCAGGTGACCTGAATGGTCTGCAGCAGAGAAATCGTCGTCCAGCCGGTCTCCTGAGTGAAACTGGCCGCGACTTTTTCGCCCCCCACTTCCAGGGTGACCTCTCTGACCGCCGCGTGAGGCGGAGTTGCGTAGGCCATCTCCTGCACGACCAATTCACCGAACAAAACTTCCCAACGCACAGTCTGCTCACTCTCCCCGATACTCTGTTGAACAGTGCCCCAGCCGGAACCCGTTGTCCAGATGCTCCGAAAAGCTTCAGGACGCCAGCGCGGCGCCAATTCAAGGCGTCTTGAGACCGCCGAATAGTGCATGCCGCTCAGAGCCGGGATCGCCGCCCAACTCGCCATGGCGCGCGCGTAGTGATGTCCGGCCTCGTGCTCGTTCCATGGATTGCGCCGCTGGCCGTCGAAGCGCCGTCGGATCGCGCTGATGACCTCCAGTCCCTCGTCGATCATCCCTTCGTAAATCATATGCACGGCAGCCTGGTATTCGAAGCCAGTCATGATCTCGCCCCAATAGGGGAAGGGCACCCGCGGCCTGTCGCCACCGGGCCAGCTTGCCATCACCAGACCGGCTTCATCGCCCAGCGCATAGGTCCGCATGTTGTTCCAGTGGCCCTGGAGATCGCGGCGAAAGTTGTAGCGGTACAGGGAGCGCAACGCGGTCCTGATTTTATCCCGCGACAATAGGTGTCCGAGCCCGGTCACGTGAGCCATGTACTGTCCTACCAGTTGGTCAATCAAGCAGCTATTGCCCATCTGAAACTCTGGATCGGTCAGATTCGTCTCTCCAAGACCGGCGCGCAGTTCGGGCAGTGTATCCTCCAGGCTGGCCGGCGTCCGGATCTGCTGGATATAGAATTCGCCGTTGAATAGATTGGCATCAATCCAGGCAGCGCCGCGGCGAAAGAGGCTGCCACACTTGGCTGAAAACTCGTCGTCTCCCACCGCGCGCGCCATCTTTGCGGCCGCCCGCAGCGCGCCCACGTACCAGATGCCGGAAAGCGGATTAGGACCGAAGAACTCGACGTCGTAGGTGTTGTGCTGCACTCCTTCCATGACGCCGTCCTGATCGGCGTCCCACCCGCCCGGCAGCCACGCATAGCTGACAAGCGAGCGGATGGAGGGCCAGTTCCGCTCCAGCCACCCGCTGTCACCGGAAAGTTGCCACTCGCGGTAACACTTCATCACCACGCCCATCTGCCCATCGGCTGCGGCGAACTGCCACGGCTCACCGCCCAGTGGCAGGTGCAGACGGAAGCAGTTCATGCCGCTGGGCAGCGTCCCCTGCTCCAGCTCCGAGTCTCGCATGGAGCGGGCCAGCGCGGGAAAGACGAATGCCGTAGCCTGCTCATAGTTCCATACGTGCGTGCAAGAGCCGAAGCAACTACCTCGGTCGTCCTCAGTGCCTTCAAAGGCAAAGAAGCGGCCGTCAGCCGTTCGAAAACAGGTCTGACTCCGCAGAGTGGAGAGATTGTTCAGGGCAGCCTCCTTCACCGCCTGGGGTAGACTGGCACCGACCAAGGCTCGGGCAAATTTCAAAGAGTCGGCCTCCAGCGCGTCGAGCTGCCGTGCTGCCTGCGTCGCCGCGTCCCAGGCGTCGGCGTACTGCGTTGCGTAGTAGTTGCCTACCCAGCCGCCTTCCGCGTCAAGCGTATCCCAACCGCATCCTGCTGCGGTGCGGTGGGGAAAGTGCCAGCCGATGAGAAAAGTGAGAGCGGCGCTGCCCTGGGGAGGCACTGTCGCGCAGACGGCGAGCGAGCCAGTCTGACCTTGACCGTCCGGACTGGGCGGCGCGTTCGGCGGGTCGTCGAGGCGGCCGTCTTCAGAAAAGTCTTCCCAGAAATTGAGGATGTGCCGGTTCCAATGCCTGGAACCCCAACTGCGCCGCCAAGTCGCCTCACCGCTTAGGGCAACCAGGGCCATCGTGCCATCCTGGGGGGTACCAGGCGCTACGCGTAGCGAGCGCATCAGCAGTCCCTGTAGCGGCAGCCCGTCTGTGGTGACTCGGCGCAGTTCATTGACGTTGCCGCCCAGAAGCTGCCCCGGCTCCGCTGGCTTGCTGCTCCACTGACCCCGGCGCCCGCTCGCATCGTAGCCGATAAAGTTATAGAGGCTGCCAGCAACCGACGCCTGGATGGGCTGGTCGGTCGGATTTACGAGCTCATAGCGCAGGATGGCGACGGGCAGGCCGGAACGATCGATGTCCAGCGGAATCAGGGGATTGAAAGCTTCCAAATGAACCGTGAGCGGAACGTCCGGATCGCTGAGGGTATAGCGGGCAAAAGGATAGCAGGCGTCTAGCACTACCTCGCGCATGCGCGGCAGGCCTGCCAGCGGGACACCGGCCCCGAATCCTCCGCCGCGGAAAGGCGGCTGGAGGGCGCCCTCCAGGATGCGAGTCACGCCAGGTTCTCCAGGCCGCTGGGCGCGCATCGCGAAAAACGTGTAGGGCGGCTTGCAGCCTTTGTCGGGACAGTTGAAGAGCTCAAAATCGCGGAAATCGGCGCGGCCGCCCAGGCAGAAGCTCCCCGTGCCGATGCCGCCAAGGGGAAAAGCGATCTCTTGCAGGTGCGGCCCCTCGTAGCGGGTCAGCGAGGGCCAGGATGAAGGCTCGGATTTCATTGGGCCGGTCAGAAATTCAGGAAGTCGCGAAAATCGGGGAGGCGGTGGAAGGTGATGCGATTGGCATCGTGGTAATCGGCCGCGCCGCCATAGGCCGTGCGCAAAACATAGATGATGTCACTGCCATCGAACTGCCAGTCGGGGTACTGGAACGCTACCTGTTCAATCGACTCCTCCCACGAGAGGTCCGAATCATCTTCGATGAGCGTCTTGCATAGACTCCAGTGGATCAGATCCTCCGACGCGCAGAGCGACAGCACGTTGCGCTGGTTCGGAAACCGGGGATCGGTGTTGTTGTTGCATAACATGCAATAGAGGCCGGTCTCGGGATCACGCCGGATGACAAACTTAGTCATCCCGCCGGGCAGGTCGATGAAATCGTTGGCCGGGTTGAACGAAATGCGGCGGCCTTCGTCGTGGATGCGGATGACTGCGCCCTTGTCCACGACAGGGGCAGTGTTGACGCGGATTATGTTCCACAACGAGCCTGCGGGCGTCTCCACCATGTTTCCCTCCAACCAGCCCGGCTTGACAGGAGGATCCTCCCAGCTGCTGGAATAGGCGGCATCGTATGGCAGCCTGTTGCTCATGCGCCAGCTAGCGGGATCCAGCAGGTCGGAATCAGACGGGGCAGAAATCACAAACGCCTGCATTCTTCGGATCGAAGAGTCGGCATGGATGCCGGGCCAGTCCTTCGGCGCACAGTCCTCGAAAGCGCGGTAGATGCGGCCGCCGCTCTCGAGGACCGGCATGGAAGTGCTGTGGTAGTTAGGAGGCTCCTCGCCCGCACCGCCCTGGAACAGGCGCCCGGCGCAAATGCGTTGCGACGGCGTTCTCAACGCCTCTTCGGCTGAACCAACAATCCGGGCGGGATCAGGACCTTCCGGCGCGAGCCGGGACCAGGTGTTGCCGCCGTCTTCGCTGCGCCGAATGCAGATCGAGCCGAATCGCCGGTCCATACCGAGCAGATAGATAGCGCCGCCGTGCATGAACAGATTGGCGGCGAAGCAATGGTTGACATGGGTCAGGAACGACCAGCTCCTGCCCCGGTCGCGCGAGCGGTAGAGGCTTGTCAGACATTCCTCGTCCTCGGTGCTGCGGGGAGACCCAGGACCGTGATAGTTGAGCGAGACCAGGAGATCGCCGCTGTCGAGGCGCACAATACTCGGATCGTGTAAGTAGACATTGGTGGCTGGATCTTGAAACGCGATCTGGGCCAGCTGCATGCTATCGCTCTCCTTTGGTCTCTGCCCGTTCGGTGGCTATGCGTGGATTCAGCGCGTCGTTGAGACCGTCACCCAGGTAGTTGACGCCGAGGGCCGAGATGGCCAGAGCGATGGCCGGCATCGCTAACAGCCACGGTTCGTAGCGCCAGTCCATCAGGCTGTCATTGATCATCGCGCCCCAGCTGGCGGCAGGCGGCTGGATGCCGATCCCAAGATAGCTCAGAGATGCCTCCATCACCATCGCACCGGAAAAGCCGAATGTCGCTGCCACGATCACCGGGCCCAAAGCATTGGGAACGACATGGCGAAAGAGGATACGCGCAAAGGGCACTCCGCTGGAACGGGCGGCGGTCACGTATTCCCGCTCCCGCAGCGAAAGTATCTGCCCTCGAATCAGACGCGCATATCCGGGGAAGGAGACGACGGCCAGCGCCCCCAGGACAATGAGGTAGTCGAGGAACGTTGTACTCCTGAAAAAAGCCCAGCCTGTCTGTTCGTATAAGTCCTCGTACCAGATTGCTACAGGCTTCTTAATGGCCGTGTTGACCAGCAGCGCGAGCATGATCGATGGCACCGACATGACTACATCGGTCAGCCGCATAATGAGCCAGTCCGCCATGCCTCCGGCGAATGCCGCCACGCCGCCGAGGACGATTCCCACGCCCAGGCTGATCGTAGTGACGAAGATGGCAACCGTCGTTGCCGTGCGCGCGCCCCACAGAATGCGGCTCAGGACATCGCGCCCCAACTGGTCCGTGCCCAGCCAGTGGTCGGCGCTCGGCGGTTCGCTGATAAGCTTGAGATTCTGTTCCATGAATGGGTAGGGCGCGACAGATGGGCCGAAAATCGCCAATACGAATAGGACTGACAATACGAAGATGCCGACCAGTGAGAGGCGGTTGCGGACAAGGCGGCGGCCTGCATCGCGCCACAATCCTCGATTTCCCGCCATCTGATCGCGGGCATCGCTCTGCTCTTCCGCGCTATGGCTGAGGTCGAGTTTCTGATTCCGGCTCATCAGCGTCCTTCCCTTCCAGTGTAGGTCACGCGCGGATCCAGGAAGGGATAGATCAGATCGACTACTAGATTGGCGGCTATCACGAGTAAAGCGCTGAACACGGTGGTGCCGAGGATGACGGGGAAATCCAGGCGTTGTATGCCAGTAACTACCAGATTGCCGAAGCCGGGTATGTTGAAGATACGGTCAAGATAAACAGAACCATGGATGAGTCCGTTGACGATCAGACCGAGTGAGGTAACGACCGGGATGAGGGCGTTGCGCAAAACATGACGGGTGATGATCAAGATTAAGGTAAGCCCTTTGGCGCGGGCGGTACGCACATAATCTTCCTGCAAGACTTCCAGTACCCCCGCTCGCGTCTGCCGGATGACATCCGCCAACGGGTAGGCGGCCAGCAACATGACCGGCAGGACAACAGCGGGCGTGAAGATGCCTTTCCAGGCGGCGGGAACGTCCATGATCTTGAGCTGAAGAACAAGCAGTATCAGAAGAAGAGGCGCCAGCACAAATACAGGCACCGAGCGCACCACGAGGGCCAGACTGACGATCAGATAGTCCAACAAGGTGTTGTGGCGGAGGGCAGCCAGGACGCCCAGAGGAATGCCCAGCAAGGCCAGGACTGCCCCGGCCAGAAACCCCAGCTGCAGAGAGATTGGCAGCGAGCTGGCGAGCAGGCGGTTGACCGGAACTCTCGACGCGATGGAACGACCGAGGTCGCCGCGAACGGTCCGGCCCATATAGTCCAGATATTGCTCCCAGAAGGGCCGATCCAGTCCCAGGTTGCGTCGCATGCGTGCAAGGTCCTCTGGCCTGAGCCGGTAGAGGTCCTCGCCATATATGATCAAGATTGGATCGCCGGGTGCATAATAGCCCAGGGTGAAAGTGATCAGAAGCACCACCAGCACAACCGGTATCACGACAGCGAGACGCGAAACAAGGTAGCGGGCCATTATGCTTTCTGGCTCCTGAGCGAGGGAGTTGACGTGATGTGGAGTGCTGCGCTTCGACTCAAGTTGCGCGGGTCAGGGCAGACGGGCAGTCTGCCCTGACCGGACGACTCGTCATCACTTCTCAATCGTCATCATCGGTTCGACCCATGGGAGAAAGTAGTATGCAGGCCCAATGAAGACGTTCTTCGCCCAGGGTTGTGCCACGGCAACCTCGCGTGCCAGCTCGACAGGACGGTGGTTGGTATAGAGAGGGATGAGCATGGCATCGGCAAGGAACAGATCCTCGGCCTCGCGAAGCGTCGGACAGAACTCAGGATCTTCGCGGCTCATCGCCAGAGCCTTCTCGATAAGCTCGTCCACTCGTTCGTTCTTGTAGCCGCCCATGAAATGTGAGGCCGCGGGGCTGTTCGAGTGGTATGTGTTCCTGGCCAACACGGCGGAATCAGTGGGACTCGCGCCAGTGCTCTGGCGTTCGATTGCGATCAGTCTTTCTTCATCACCATAGCCCGAAGGCTGCTCCTTGATCTCCACGTCGGTGATGCCCAAGTGAACCCGCCATGCTTCCTGCATGATCTGCAAACTCTTAATGTTTACTGGGTCGGTGCCGTTGGGCGTCATGCGAATCTTGGGCACCTGGTCCCCGGTCTTGAACCTGGATTTGGCCAGGTACTCCTTGGCCAGATCGACATTGAACTCGGTGTAGCTGGCCGTGGCCGGATCATGGCATTGGAAGCCCTCTACGAGACCTGGCGCAGGCCAGACCCATTTCGTACCCTGTCCAGCCACTTCGACCATGGTTTCAAAGTCGATGGCGTGGAGAAGGGCCTTGCGCAGGTTGACGTCATCTACAGGTTCCACGTTGGCCTTGAACGAGGCGTAGGCAAAACTCGTCGTACGCACCGTCACCGTGTATCCCCCGATTCTCTCCAGCGTATCTTTGGCCACTTTGCGGTCGCCGAACCAACCTACGTCAATCTGACCATTCTCCATAGCTATGCCCATCGCCATCTGGTCTTGGTACGCTTGCATGACGATTTTGGTGATCACCGGCTCGTCACCCCACCAGTTAGGATTCGGGGTGAACACGGCCTGTAGACCAGTGGGATGGACCTCGGTAATCTGGTAAGGGCCGTTGACAAGCGGGTTCGGTTTCAAGAAGTAGTCGGGATCCCCTTCGGCATCCTCGACGTTGAAGACCCCGCAATACAACTGACTCAGGGAAAATGGGAGCAGACGATCGGTGGCCGCAAGATGTACTTCCAAGGTGCTCTCGTCCGTCACAACCAGACCCTCAATCTCGTCGACCTCGCCATCGGCCGCTGCATCAAATCCCACGACCCCGTTAAGGAAAAGACTGGCGAGCCCCCCTTCGACCCATGCGTTGGCCGGATCAGTCTGCCACTCCCAAGCCGCCTTGATCTGGCTGGCGGTCACTGGCGAGCCATCGGACCAGACGGCAAGGGGGTCGATGTGCAACGTGTAGAGCGTAGCGTCGTCATTGACTTCGTAGCTCGAGACGAGGTAAGGGGCCACTGTACCATCCGGGAGAGCCTTGAAGGGCATGGCGTACTGAAGCGCTCCCATTATGACCCCAAACCCGACATCCATGGGTCCAAAATGCCGGGCGGCGCCGGAACCGGTCATCGCCAGATGCAAGGTCTGCTCGTCCGCTTCGGAAGCAGTGTCCTGCATCACAGGCTGCGGGACGCAAGCGGCAACAGTTACGCCGGCCGCGCCCGCGGCTAAACCGCTGAGAAATGTACGTCTTGAAATCCTGGTCATTTCTTGTTCTCCTTTGAGCTGAATTCGGGGCAAGACCCCTTCAATCCGGGCATATCGGAGAGTGTCGTCTGTGCGCAACATCCAGGAACATTGGGCCTGCACAATACATCAAGAGCACGCGCCTTCAGCTTTCCGTCTTCAATGCCTCCTTTCTCTTGTATGTGCGCCTTTCAGGACACGCGAACCACTTGATTCTGAGTGTCATAGCGCACGAACTTGGAATAGTGATTGACCTCGATCCCCTCCCCGACCGACGTCGGTACGCGTACGACAAACTCTGCCCAGTCGGGGCTGTTGAATGCGATGAATGCCAGCTCCAACCCGACGATCAGGTCGTCAGGATCACGTGAGAAATCGGGCATGATGACCGGCCCAGTGTCGGTCTGGTAAATAAAGTCCCGCTCACTGGCGTTCATCGTTTTAATAGGGAACTCAAGTGTGGCCGCATACCGTCCTTCTTCGATAACCGTTCGTCCAACAAGCGGAGACCCCCCTGAGTCCAGTGTTGCATCAACGATGGAGGCGGCCGTTTCCAATAGCTCTCCCTCCACCCGCCGGATATCCAGCCGCAAGCCGTCGAAGGCGTCGGCCACGTTGCCCACCTGCCGTTCCGGCTGCATGCCGCGCGATGGTGGGTAGAAGGGCACGCCCTTGTTGGCAACATCGTAGGTCTTTACAATCAGAAAACGATCTTGGGAGAAAATAGGAAGGAAGTCAGCGTTTGGATGGAGCCAGATATCGCGCTCTACACCCACACGCTCAGTCTTGCAGCTTGCACCGGCCACGAAGGTTTGCCCCGCGCCCGTTTCCTTATCAACGATTTCGCAAACACATTCAAGCAGAATGCGGGCGTTATTCAGTGAGGAGGGAGGCGGGTGCGAAGCCGTGGGGGCCGGCCTCTTCTGGTAGTCGTTTCGAAAGGTGAGAAAGGAACGGGCGAAGTCGACCGTTTGCATGGCAATCTCCGCGAGAGTATGAGTGCGAGGCCTGATTGGTCTTGGCTAAGGGTGAAGAGAATGACTCTTCAATGATATACAATATAGAACATCCCAAGTGTACTGTCAATGAGCTTTTTTCGCTGTGTTCATGCGGGAATGCCCGTGCTATAATTGCGCTAACCATTCCACGGTGACAGTTGACATGATGTGTCAACCTCAAAATTCGCCCCCCGAAAGGACCAAACAAAATGACACTGCGAGCCGGCATCGTCGGCTGCGGCGGCATCAGCCGGGCCCACGCCACAGCATACGCCAACCTCGAAGGGGTCAACCTTTCCGCACTCTGCGACATCAACCCCGACGCGCTGAACACCCGCGCCGATGAACACGATGTCTCAGCCCGCTACACCGACTACGAAGAAATGTTCCGGCAGGAAGAACTGGACCTCGTCAGCGTCTGCACGCACGCTCCCCTTCACGGACCCGTCGCCATCTCCGCCGCCCGCCATGGCATCAACGTCCTCAGCGAGAAGCCCCTCTCCGTCGACCTGCAGACCGCCGACAAAATGGTGGCCGCCTGCAAAGAAGCCGGTGTGCGCCTGGCGGTCAGCCACCAGTTCGGTTTCACGCCGCTCTTCCAGGAAGCCAAGGAATGGATCGACGCCGGACGCATCGGCGAGTTTCGTTCCGTCCGTGAGATTGGAAAAGGGCGCCCGGCCGGCTTTGAACTCATGGAAATGGGCGTTCACTACTTCGACGAAATGGACCTGTTCCTGGATGGCATCGAATGGATTCATGCCCAGATCACATATGAGGGCCGCGAGGTTGACGTCGGCGACATAATGACGAGCGCGCAACTCTGCACGACCGACCGCAGAGACAACGGCATCGTCGCCGGCGACACGATGTTGATCCATATCAAAGGCAAAAACGGAGCAAACGGAGTCATGGAACTCTACCGCCGCCCGCAGACGCAGGGCTGGATGATGGGACCCCATATCCTCGGATCCGAGGGCCAACTGATGATCAGGCCCAATCCGGAAACGTTCGCCGATGAACTGTGGCACTGTCCATTTGATGTCTCCTTCCCCACCCATACGCCCCATTGGGAAAAAGTGCCGATCGACCCGGAACGCTTCAGAATCGGCGAGCAGCTATGGCAGCGGCGCCAGTCTATCTGGAGCGTCCGCGACATGGTCGAAGCCATCCGGGAAGGCCGCCAGCCGCGACTGGGCGGCGCCGCCGCGCTTACTTCCCTCGAATGTGTCTTTGCAGTTTACGAATCCCACTTCACGGGCACGCGTGCGACTTTGCCTCTGCAGGAACGCCGCCACCCGCTCGTCAGCCGGCTTCAGGCAAGCTCTGCAAACGGTGAGGAATGATCGACGTCCTTTTTCAAGAAACCTCGCCCCGGCCCGGATAATCGGTTGAATCCCCGCTTCTTCTACGGCTGGTGGATCGTCGCAGCCGCCGTCCTCCTTCAATTCGTATTTCTCGGCGTAAGCCAGTCCACTGTAAGTGTCTTCCTGCGCCCTGTCGTCGAGGAATTGGGCTGGCAGGTCTGGCAGTTTACCTTGGGCTCATCGCTGGGCGTACTTGCCGGCGCCCTCTCCGGTGTAATTGTCGGCCGCGTCGTAGACCAGCGCGGTCCGAGCCTGCCGGTTTTCGCCGGTGCGCTCTTCTCGGCAGTCTGTCTCTGGAGTCTGGGCAGGCAATCCAACCTGTGGCTCTTCTGGGCACTCCACCTCTGTGCCGGCTTCATCGGCTGGACGCTGTTCGGCCCGCTTGTCGTAAACACCACCATCAACAAGTGGTTCGTCCGGCGTCGAGGCTGGGCGCTCGCCATCGGCTCCAGCGGCATCTCTTTCGGCGGCCTAATCGCTCCGTATGCGATGACCCTCGTCGTCGACTCGCTGGGCTGGCGAAATGGTTACTTCGTCCAGGCCCTTTTCGTCCTCGCCGTTGTCGCCCCCATTGCCCTCATCATGCGGCGCACCCCGGAAGACGCCGGCCTGCGCCCCGACGGCGAACCTGCTCCAGGCGCGCCAGGCGACGCCTCTCCACACACAGAGGAACCGCGCTCTTACACCAGCCGTCAGGCTCTGCGTACCTCCGGCTTCTGGCTGCTCCTCCTC
The DNA here is from genome assembly GCA_965208965.1 of Caldilineaceae bacterium. Classification (GTDB taxonomy): domain Bacteria; phylum Chloroflexota; class Anaerolineae; order Caldilineales; family Caldilineaceae; genus Bin5. The sequence continues at coordinate 3,910,347 of OZ242384.1, read as the reverse complement.
GGCTACAGCATGAACCAGGCCGCCCTCGCTGCTGTGCTGGCCCACGCTGTACCCTTCGCCACCGACGCCTCCTTTACCCGCCGGATGGCCGCCCTTGCTCTCGCCGTGAACGGACTCGGCAACCTGCTCTCCAAGGCCGTTTGGGGATACTGCCTTCAGCGCTTTCCTCCTCGCAGGCTTGCCGTTGCCGCTTTCTCCCTCGGAGGCACAGGCGTCGCCCTGATGCTGCTATCCGCCGCCGCCGCTGACCCTGTATTCCTGTTCGCCGGCTTCTTCCTTTACGGCTTCGGCTTCGGAGGGACGATTCCAGTAAGCGAGTCTCTCTGGGTAAGTTACTTCGGCCGCGCCCATATCGGTGCTGTTCGCGGCGTCGCCCAGCCGCTCAGCGTTATCGGCCCCACAGTCGCGCCTGTGCTCGTCGGTGTGGCCTATGATTTGCAAGGAAGCTATCAGCTCGGCTTTCTAGGCATCATCTTCATCTATCTCCTCGCCGGCCTCCTCGTAGCAATCTCCCGCCCCCCGAGAATAGATTCGACGCAACCTTAAATCGCGCCCAGCGTAAGCGCAGTAACTGTCCACTATCCACTATCCACTATCCACTGACCTCGGCCGCACTGCTTCGCATGCCCTTTCTGTATCTTTGTCTGATTTTGGGCTATGATAAAGCGATTTCAGGAGAACTTCGTGGCTTGGTCTGTCCGCGCAACGCCTGACAAACGTGGTGGTTGTAGTCGAGGCTTCGGATTTGGCGCCGTCTAAATCCCGGCCCATTCGACAGTTGCGTCTCCGCACGCTAGCATACAGTAGAAAAGCTCATGCCTGACAAACAGAGCGGTCTTCTGCTCCTTATTTCGGACGAGGACAACGTCTACGTCCTGCTGCGCGGCTTGAACGCCGGGGACAGTCTCATGCTTGGCGAGCAGACGGTCGTTGTTGAGAACTCGCTCGAGCTGGGACACAAAATAGCCGCCCGCGATATCGCCGCAGGCGAGAAGATCGTCAAGTACGGCGCGCCGATTGGCTCGGCAGCACGCGACATTCGCGCCGGTGAGCATGTCCATTTGCACAACATCAAGAGCGACTACATTCCCACCTACACGTTGAATTCGGAGACCGACTGAACCGGTCGAGGAGCGATCCCATGTCGGCGAAAACCGCGTTTCAAGGTTTCCTGCGGCAGGACGGCCGTAAAGGCATCCGCAACACGATCTTGGTCGTCTATCTAGTGGAATGCGCCCATCACGTAGCCCGTGAAATCGTCTATCCCTACCGCAAGCAAGGCGTCCATCTGATCGGCTTTAGCGGCTGCTACCCCAACCAGTATGCCTTCGACATGATGGCCCGGCTCTGCACACATCCGAACACAGGCGGCGTCCTTCTCGTCTCACTGGGTTGCGAAAGCTTCGACCGCCGCGACTTGGCGAGGGTCGTCAGCGATAGCGGTCGGCCTGTCGAGACGCTGGTCATCCAGGAAAGAGGCGGTACGCTCACAACTGTCGAGCAGGGCCAGACCTGGTTGGAAGAGACGCTGGGTGCACTTGAAGACACGACAGCGCGTGTGACGATGTCGGTGGATGAGCTGGTCGTGGGCGCTATCTGCGGCGGCTCCGACGCCACAAGCGGCATCACCGCCAACCCGGCCATCGGACGCTGCTTCGATCTGCTGGTCGAGAACAACGCCAGTGCCATATTCGAAGAGGGCGGCGAACTCATAGGCTGCGAGCAGATCATGGCCGACCGCGCCGTGACCCCCGCGCTGGGTGAAGAGATCCTCTCAACCATGGAGAAGACGGCCCGCTACTACACCACCATGGGCCACGGCAGTTTTGCCGTCGGCAACTCCGACGGTGGACTGACGACCGTCGAAGAAAAGTCCATGGGGGCTTATGCCAAGAGCGGCTCCTCACCGATTCGGGGACTGATCAAACCTGGTGACGTGCCCCCGGCGGGCGGCCTCTACCTGCTCGATATTGTCCCCGACGGAGGCGCCCGCTTCGGCTTTCCCAACATCAACGACACCGCCGAAATCGCCGAACTGATCGCTTGCGGCGCCCATCTGACGCTCTTTTCGACCGGACGCGGTTCAGTTGTTGGCTCGGCGATCTCTCCGGTAATCAAAGTCTGCGCCAACCCGGAAACCTACCGCCGCATGGCCGGTGACATGGACGTGGACGCAGGCCGAATCCTGGAAGGAAACGCGACACTGGATGAAGTGGGAGAAGAGATCTTCTCTCAAGTGCTGGCCGTTGCCGGCGGCGAACCGACTAAGTCGGAAAGTCTCGGCCACCAGGAGTTTGTTCTGACCTACAAGTCCTTCGAACCGATCGGCCCGGCTTGCCTGCCCGTTTAGTTGCAGGCAGTTTGTGACACAGTCAGCAGTTTGCAGAAGAGCCTTGCGCGCCGGTCCTCCCTCACTCAGCCAGTCGTTTTCGGGACTCCACTGGCATGCGCACCAGTTTGCACTGCTCTGGGAAAACTTACACAATCGCGAGAGTCAGACTCAGATGCATTTACTTGATGACCTTAAAAGCAAGGCCACTACATGACCGCGAATTTCCAGGAAAGGTCGCGCCAGGAAGAACACGCTGTTCAGTCCGAAAATTCGTCGCCGGCGCAGATTTCTCCCAGCAGGACCAGGAGAGAGTATTTGGGACTCGCCGCCCGCGGCTTTGCCATGGGTTGCGCCGACATCGTGCCTGGCGTCTCAGGCGGCACCATGGCCTTCATACTAGGTATCTACGAAGAGCTTGTAATGAGCATTCGCGCCGGCGCGCGCAGGCCGTTCTGGCGCGCCCTGCTGCGGCTGGATGTCCTGGCGGCTCTCGAAGCAGTCAACGCCCGTTTTCTGGTCGCGGTATTGGCCGGAATAGGGGTCGCCGTTCTGACGCTCGCCTCGAGATTGGAATGGGTTCTGAAGAACCACCCCGTCCTGATCTGGAGCTTCTTCTTCGGGCTGGTGTTTGCCTCTATCGTTATAGTTCGCAAGCAGATTCACAACTGGAGTGTCCCCCTTTGGGCAGCCCTGACAGCGGGCACAGTGGGCGCCTGGTTCGTGGTCGGTGCGGTCCCCGTGCAGACGCCGGAGTCGGCCTGGTTCTTGTTTCTCAGCGGCATGCTGGCAATCTGCGCCATGATACTTCCGGGCATCTCCGGCTCGTTCATTCTCGTCCTATTGGGAAAATACCAGTTCGTACTTGCCGCCGTTAACCAGCGCGATGTCGTCAGTCTTGCCATAGTCGGAGCCGGCGCGGTGGTCGGAATCGTCACCTTTGCACAGGTCCTGGCATGGCTTTTCAGACGCTACCACGACCTGACCATCGCTGTACTTATCGGACTGATGGCGGGAAGCCTGCGTAAGATATGGCCTTGGAAAGAGACGGTCGCCTCGATTATCGACCGCCACGGTGAAATCCTGCCGACGGTACAACGAAACTATCTGCCGCCGGCTTGGAATGGTGAGGTCTTCTTTGCTCTGGGCCTTGCAGTGGCGGGATTTGTAGTCGTAATGGCGCTGGAACGCCTTGGCGAAGCGAAGTAACTGTTGAGTTGCCCAAGCTGACGCAGCTGGAAGAGCTCAATTCATGGAGCATTCCTGACCGGCTGGTCCTCCTCCACCCGCTGCGGCGTCGTCCGCCGCGGCTCCCTTACCCAGAACACCATCAGAATCAGGCCAACGGTCCCGACGACCAGCGCCGCGCTGAACATGACAAGGTAGCCCGCGGCGCCGGCCAGCCAGCCACCCAGAATCGGCGCGCCAATCAGTATCGGCGCCAGAACAGTGTTCGTCAGCCCAACATACGTGGGCCGGTCCTCCGGCGGGCTGAACTCGAGTATGATGGGCAAAGAAGAAGTGTGATCTGCTGCCAGATAGGTTCCGAGGAAAACAAAGGTGAGCAGTAGACCGATGGGCACCGTCCCCAAGACAAAGGGCGAAGCGAGGGCGGTGCCCTCTGGCCCTGCAGCCCCCGTTCCGCCGTAAACGAGCGCACTGAGCGGCGCAAGTACAACAAAGAATGCCGCCGCCGCCAGCACCGTCTTATGGCCGACCCGATCAGCCAAGAGTCCACTTGTCGGATTGAGTACCGCCTGCGTACCAACGAGAACAGCCGTCAGCAGGCCTACGCCGCGCCCGTCTAGTGAGAACATTTCCGTCCCGAAGACGGCAAAGAAACCTGCGCTCATCCCACCTAGATTTACCACGGACTTACTGATCAGGTAGCGTCGATAATTGGCGTCCTGCTTCAGCACACGCTTGATCCGTCCCAGGTAGTGGAGCAGAGGAGCCGCCTTCTTCGTCACTTCGCTGATCGGCTCTCTGGTGAGGGCCAACCCACCCCACGAAATCATCATGATTGTGAAAGCCAGGAAAAACAGGAGCGCGTAATTGGTCGGAAAGGCGCGGGAGACCAGAATCTGTCCCACAAAATAGGCGCCGGCCACACCCATCAGCTGCCCAAGTCCATGGCCCAGACCAAACCAGATGCCGCGCCTGCGGACAGGAATGACCTTGGCGATCATATCCAGCCACGCGGGCGTTGCCAGGCCCGCGCCGGAAGAAGACAGAGCAACGCCTGCCAGAATCGCGATCAGCGCCGCAGAGGGCGCAGAAAGCGCAAAAAAGAGGACGATTATACCAATCAGAAAGTAGGGCAGCCGCTCGCACAAGGAGCTGATTATCATGACGAACGGCTTTTTGTAGGGCATGCTTTCAGCCCAATTTGCCGTAAGCAGTTGGGGCAGGTAGAAGCCGAGGGACCACAGCGCGGGCACCAAGCCGATCGCCAACTTGGAATCAGTCAGTTGGCTCACCAGCACCGGGATGACGGTCTCTCTGGAAATGATACTGAGGCCCAGCGTTATGAAGGCTATGTCCCACAGGTTGACGGAGAAATTCCAGTTTGAATCGTCGTTACTGCGCCCCATCGTTGCCGGCCCCGTCCGAGTCTGAGTAAGGCCGGAAACCCCGCGCCATCAGGTCCTGAGGTGTCGTCCTCCTCGGCTCCTTCACCCAAAACACCATCAAGAACAGGGCGATTGAACCAACTGCCAGCGCAATGCTGAACATGGCGGTGTAGCCTGCCGCCCCGGCCAGCCAACCCCCCAGTATCGGCGCGCAGATCAAGACAGGCGCCAGTAAGGTATTTGTAAGCCCGATATACGTCGGCCGGTCCTCCGGCGCGCTGAACTCCAGGATGATCGGTAGCGAAGAGGTGTGGTCCGCAGCCAGAAAGGTCCCGAGAAATACGAAAGTGACTACCAGACCAATCGGCACAGTGCCACTAGCATAAGCCAGGAATCCGCCGTCGGCCACCGGCTCCGCCGAGACTCCGCGACCGACAACCAGCGCGCTGAGCGGTGCTAGCGCGACAAAGAACGCCGCCCCCGCCAACACCGACTTGTGCCCAACCCGGTCAGCCAGCAGTCCGCACAGCGGATTGAGTATGGCCTGCGTTCCAACTAGCACTGCGGTCAGCAGGCCAACCCCGCGACCGTCAAGAGTAAACATCTCCGTGCCGAAGACGGCGAAGAATCCGGCGCTCATCCCGCCCAGATTCACCAATGACTTGCTGATCAGGTAGCGGCGGTAGTTGATGTCTCGCTTCAACACCTTCGACACCCGGCCCAGGTAACGGAAGAGGGGAACCGCCTTTCTCGTAACCTCGCTGACAGGCTCACGCGTGAGTGCAAGTCCCACCCAGGATACAACCACCAATGCAAATGCAATAAAGAATAGAAGGGCATAATTGCCCGGAAACGCGCGACTGATCAGAATCCGTCCGACGAAATAGGCGCCAACTACCCCCATCAACTGACCGAGCCCGTGGCCCAGTCCCAGCCAGATGCCGCGTCGCCGTACAGGAATCACTTTCGCGATCATGTCCAGCCAGGGAGGAGTCCCCAGTCCGGCGCCTGACGAAGCCAGGCCAATGCCGGACAGGACTGCGACTAGTGCGACGACAGGTCTTTCGACTGCAAAGAAGAGAACAGCCAGGCCGATCAAAAGATAAGGCAGCCGCTCCAGGAAGAAGCCGATTACCATCACGAACGGCTTCTTGTAGGGCATGCTTTCCGCCCAGTTTGCTGTCAACAGTTGAGGAAGGTAAAGGCCGAGGGACCACATCGCCGGAACCAGTCCGATGACCAGCTTGGAGTCGGTCAACTGGCTCACCAGAACCGGAATCACAGTCTCTCTGGAAATGAAACTGAGACCCAAAGTGATGAAAGTGATGTCCCACAAACTGACGGAGAAATTCCAGGTTGTATCGCCGCTACTGCGCCCCATTGATGCCGGTCCCGCCCGTTTCTGAGTAAGGCCGGAATCCGCGCACCATCAGCCCCGGAGGCTCATCCTCGCGGCGGGCCTGTTGCGCCCGGCTCTCAGCTTCGGCGCGGTTGGAGGTGGTCGTCGCCCTGATGATAGCAAAGTCATCGGGACGCCGGTAGCGGTTGATAAAGACCGGGCGGGGCGTGTCTGAGTGGTTCTGTTTGGAGCCGTGTACAGTTCTGACGTGGAAATAGATCGAATCTCCAGCCTGTCCTGTGATCGGCAGCGAAGATTCCCAGGGCCACTCGTCCTCGTCAAGTCCCAGGTGAGAGAACGTATCGACGTGCTGGAGCTGTCCCTTCTGATGCGAGCCCGGCACGACGTGCAGCGCGCCGTTCACCAGGTCCGTGTCCACAACATAAGTGAGGATCCCGACCGGACCCTCGAACCTATGCTCAAAGTAGGCCGAGTCCTGGTGCAAATGCTTGGGGTACCCTCCTACCGGCTCTTTGACCAGTGACTGCCCTTGGCCGAACAGTTCAATGTTGGGTCCCAGAACTGCCTCAAGAATGTCGAGAGCCGTCGGGTCCATTGCGGCGCGCAGAAAGGCTGCGCTTGTGACGTAGCTGATCCCAACCGTCATGATCTGCTTGTCCCTGCTGTACCCCTCGGGCGCAGGGATGAACAGAGAACCGTTGGGCGAAACCCAGCCTTCCGGCCTTCTTTCCGCCCTGTCGAGCATCTCTATCGACTGACGGACCGTGGCAGCTATGTCGGCCGCCATCTCCTCGATGTAGGGCTTCATCAGGCCGCGTACAACCAGACAGCCCTGTTCCCGGTAGACCGCAGCGGCCTCGGCGACGTTCAGGTCTTCAACCGACAGTGAGATGTCGTCGGCAGTTATATCCGGCACCTTTACCATCTGGGACATGTGAGATTCCTTCTAAAACAGGTTGTCCGGCGTCGTCGTCGGGCACCAGCGATGCGCGCTCAGATAGTCCAGGGCAATACTGAGAGCCTCATTGGTACCGATTCGGCGCAGAGCGTCTACAGAGTTCGCCCGAACATATCGGTTTTCGTCCCGCAACGCGGCCCGCAACGCAGGCGCCGATGGCTCTGCTTTCGCGCCCAGCCGTTGCAGTGAAAGCGCAGCCGTAAAACGGGCTTGATCGTCGTCGTCTTTCAGTCCTTCTTCCAGCGCAGGCAGTATCATTTCGACCGGTTCCTTGATCAAGCCCAGCGCTTCGACCGCACTGCGGCGGACGACTACCGAAGGGTCCGAGACAGCATTCGCGACCGCACCTGCGCTCTCGGCATCCGCCAGCCCCAGCTCTCCCAGGGCAAAAGCGGCATGCATGCGTGCCTCTTCACTCTCGTGCCCCATAGCGGCCAACAGGACCTCCCGAGCTTCCGGTCCAGCCGCGCTCAGGCCGTAGCCCGCATTGCGGGAAGCGGTGGCGTTCCCACTGATGAGTGCACTGCAAAGTGATGGTATGGCCTCTTCGCAGTAAGCGCCCAGCCTGTAGGCAGAATCTACACCCTCCGGTTCATACCTGGACGCAAGTTTCCCGGCCAGTTCGGATATTGAAATCTCCTCGGTCCTGCCCCCGTTATTCTGCGAAGCCTTACCGGTGGCCCCGTTCCTCTCTGCCCCGGTTTCGCCGCGATGCCAGCGCCACTGGTTCTCCCACAAAATGTTGTGATCTACAGGAGCGTCCTCGACCGGGGTCCACTCTGCCTGAAGATTGTTCCAGGCTGGACCGGCAGGAGCACCCATCCGCACAAACTGGAACTTCATCATCGCCCGCGTCTTCTGCGAAAGGTTGGCGCCGCCTCTGTGCCACAGATCATAGTGAATCAGGCCAAAAGTGCCTTCCGGTCCTTCAATGTAGACAGGCGTTTCCGTTTCGTCCCCGGCGCGCTTCGTATAGTACTGGGAACCGGATAACAGGCCCGACGGCCCCATTTCCTCGTCCACGGCTTGGGGATAATAGAAGATCATCGCCCACCAGTTGTGGTGGTTGCGCACTTTCTGATGGCCCCAATAGCTGTCCTTGTGCCAAGTCTGAACTTTGCGCCCGGGATAGGTGAAGTGACAGTGGCGGTGCGGATGAATCGTATAGTCATGCCCGACTACGCTCGTCAACGCCCCGCGCACGACCGGGTTCTGAAGAATGTCGCCGACCTCGCTAAACCGCGGCAAAAGATTGTTGCCGGGATTGCCTTCCTTGTCCATCACTTCGTTCAGCTTCGCGTTCAACCCTTCATGGAACTCTTTCGGGAAATCGGTCTGCAGGACCACGTACCCTCGAGAGATGAACTGCCGCATCTGATCGTCGGTCAGGAGATGGTTCGAAACGCTCATTTCACATCCCTTCCTCCTTGGCCGCAGGATCCCAGATTCAAATTCATTCCTGCGGCGAAGCGGAATTGGGCTCCGCTGTCTGGGAGCCTTCCGGCAGGTCAGCTATGCACAGGGATACCGCAAGCCCGGCCGTCCCGAACTATTGGGATCGCCTGCCCCCACAGCCCTGTTCCCTCACGATTCATTATCGGTTCCGCCGAATACTGGGCCAGATAACAGCGCCGCACTCTCGAAGTCGTATTCGGGCCGCTGCGATGAAACGTGCGGCTGCTGAAAACAACGATACTGCCTGCAGGAATGAGAGCCGGGACGCCTGGGTGCTCGCCCTGGTAACCGATCTTGTCGTTGCTTCCGGATTCAACTTCGTGGTCGTAGAGGTCGTCCGGTGTCATTCCAATCGCGGAGTAGGGCAGGACTGAGACCGTTCCGTTCTCAATCGACATGTCGTCCAGCGCGCACCAACATGAAAGGTAGGGCCTGTGGTAGTGCCCCACGTAACCGGAGTCCTGATGCCAGCCGAACTTTGTTCCCACTTCGGCAAATTTCACGACGTACTGCTCGTGGAACAAGAAGGCATTGTCGCCCAGCGTCGCCCGGCAGACCTCCGCCATCAGGTCACCGAAGAGGAAATCACTGATCGTCGGACTCTCCAGGCCCCGGCGGGCGATAAAGTAACGCTTCTTGTAGTGATTGATGCCCTGAACCGTCACTCCCTTGGCCTCCATCTCGGCGTCGAAACGGTCTATGTAGCGCTGGCACTCCTCTCTCAGTCCTTCAACCTGCTCCGAGGGGATGGCGTTCTCCAGAAAAAAGTAACCTTCACTGCGGTATTGCGTTCGCTGTTCTTCAGTTATATGCATGAAAGACCTCAATTGCCAACCTGGAATGTCCCGATCCGATAATGCAGGCCCTGCCTTCTCATGGAGGAAGTAGGGACACGCAGTATCCAGCAAAGGCTGCCCATAACCAGGCCCCATTTCCGAACTTACCTGCGCTGTTTCTTTGTCTTCATCCAGGTCATCCACCTCGATGAATGCCTGCTTGACAACAGTCCTTAACCATCAGTTCTTATACATCAGCCCCGACCTAAAGTCAAACGGATTCCTGTTCAACCCCTCTTGGGGAGCCCTTCCTCTTTCCCGGGTCAGGATAGAGAGAACTCTGCAAAGTCTTGACAAATCTTGACACCTCTCTCTAGCAGTGCCGCCGGTCCCTTCAACGGCCCGACAAGGGCGGCGCTTCCCGTTGCTCAGAGTAGATAACCGATTGCCCGTCGTTCTGTTCCTGCTGGAGGGTTGCGAACACTCTACCCCACCTTGAGGTTAAGCCCTATGGCAATAGTAACAATATATTATCTATCTTCATATTAATATATACACAAATAATTGACAGGTTGCATCCCCAATTTGGGGGGAACTCTCTTACGCCACAGGCAGCGCAAACGCCGCCTCAAACCACTGCCGTTCCCCAGACCACTAACCACGGCAGTTCCACTGACCACTGCAGTTCCGCCTTGTGCCTGCCCTTCCCGTCCGAACACGCGCCAACTTCGCCAATCCCCTCAATCTCCGGTAGGGGCAGGCCTTGTGCCTGCCCTCCCAGCCCAGCTTAGCCCAGGCCCGCCGCGTTCTGCCCTCTGACCACTGCAATTGCGCCCGGTGGAAAGTTTGTGCTAGACTATAGGTGAAATCGAAATTGATCCACCGGAGTGTCCCCAAAAGAAATCGCACGCCGGTGGTTACCACGAGGCCCGAGCTCGTGATAGACCTGTTCTATCACATGTCCGGGCCTTTTTGCGTTTATGAGCAAACGAATCGAAGTTTGACAAACGCTCCAATGACTTGCGCACATGTACGCTGGCCCGCATTCTGCCGCGCCCGGCGACCGGTTTCTCGCCGGCCGGACGGCACCAACCACATTCCCAGCCATCCGGACACACGACCGATGGCGACTACGACCCAAGGAGGATCAGACCTATGGCCAGAACGCTCTGCAAAGGAACCAGAAAAGACGGCACCCCCTGCCGGGGAGTCGCTCTCGAACAATACGACGGTTACTGCCTCGTCTACGGCGCGCCGCCCGAACCGGCAAACCAGATTGGATGCGATTGCCTAGGAAAAACCCCAAAAAAGGTGATAAAAGCTGCCAAAAGCTGACACATGGTGAAATATTTCACTATTGACCCGTTGATCTGAAAGGGGGCCCCAAAAAAACATGACAAATTGTGCCAAATTGTGCCAAAACCCTCCAGAGTATTCACCCTTGAGCCTCTGAATGGAACGGGGGAGGCCAAAGACAGAAGGAGAGAAAGGCGACAGAGTCCTTCTGCGCCCCGAGTCCGCGCGCCGCACCACGCCAATCTCTCCTTGCCCCCAACCTCCTTCAATTTGCAATTCCCTGCGGATTACAGCTATACTCACGAAACCGCTTTAGTATGCTGGAGAAACTGCTGTCGCCGCCAGCCTGCATTACAATCCCCGACAGTTTTGCCTATGAGTGGATTAGCCAGGGTTATACGCTACCTGCGTCCCTATGCATGGATGACCGTACTGGGCATCGTCACAACGATCTTGCCTGTTCTGATGGAGCTCGTGACGCCGCTCATGGTCCAGTTCATCATCGATCAAGGTATTCGCGCCAGTGACATGGCGGCCGTCTGGCAGGGCAGCGGAATTATGATGCTGGCCGCAATTCTCGGCGCCGCCACGACCATAGGCCAGGGCATCGCCCGCGCGCAGATCTCCCAGGGGATCGCCTTCGACCTGCGCAACGACCTTTTCCGCCACATTCAGCGCTTCTCCTTTGCCAACCTGGACCGCATGCAGACGGGACAACTCATGACCCGCGTCTCCAGCGACGTCGACGTTGCTCGCATGTTCCTAAGCGCCGGCATGGCCTTGCTGTTGCGAACCCTTATGATGGTCATCGGAAGCCTGACGATGATGCTGATCATTGACTGGCGGCTCGGCCTGATCATGGTCACAATGCTCACTATCTCTGGGTCCGTTATCTTCTGGTTCCTGCGCATCGTGGGCCCGCTCTTCTCGGTCGTGCAGCAGAAGCTGGGCAAACTGAATACGCTGGTCCAGGAGAATCTCGCCGGCGTACATGTTGTCAAGGCCTTTGTCCGGGAGCAATACGAAATCGAGAACTTTGACCGCGACAACGTCGACTACATGGAGCAGAACATCAAGGTGGGGCGGTACCTTGCCCTCGTGATGCCGGTGCTGCTGGTCCTTACAAATCTGGGCGCAACCATCGCAATTTGGCGCGGCGGCATCGATGTCATTGGCGGAAGACTCACCATCGGAGAACTGGTCGCCTTCAGCAACTACATGCTGATCGGTATGTCGCCACTGCTGCTACTGAGCAACATTCTGTCGATGATCTCCCGCGCCGAAGCCTCGTCAAAGCGCGTCGTTGAAGTGTTGGATACAGAGCCCGCCATCCAGGCGCCGCCAACACCTGCCGTTATCACAAAGCCTGCCGGGGATATCAGCTTCGAGAACGTCTCGTTTCACTATTCCGGTTCACGGATCAGAAGGGGCTTGGACGCCGCTGCCGCCGGCAATGGCGAGACTCAGTCGCGGAGTAGCATTTCTGACGCAGAACAAGCGAACGGGCAGCGTCTGACTCGCACGGCCAGAGGCAATGTCCGGCCTATTGGAGAAGAAGTGCTGGACGGTATCTCGCTGCACGCTGCTCCAGGACAAAAGATCGCTCTGATGGGCGCGACCGGGTCAGGCAAAAGCACGCTGGTAAATCTTATCCCCCGCTTTTACGACGCCGAAGGAGGCGTTGTCAAGGTCGATGGCGTCGATGTACGCAATTGGGAGCCGGTCAGGCTGCGAAAGGAAATTGGCGTGGTCCTGCAACAGACGACTCTCTTTGCAGGAACTGTGCGCGAAAACATTGCTTACGGTCGACCAAATGCGTCGATGAGTGAGGTCGTCAGCGCGGCAGAATCTGCCCAGGCCCACGACTTTATCATGCAGATGCCGGACCAGTACGAAAGCATTGTCGAGGCCCGCGGAGCCAATCTCTCCGGCGGGCAAAAACAGCGTATCGCAATCGCCCGTGCATTGCTGACGAATCCATCCGTCTTGATTCTCGACGACTCGACCAGCGCTGTCGACCTGGATACGGAATTGAGGCTGCAGCAGGCGCTGGCGGAGAAAATGGCGGGGACGACAACGTTCATCGTCGCCCAGAGGATTAGCAGCGTTGTCGACGCCGATCTAATCCTCGTCCTCGACGACGGCAAGATCGCTGCACAGGGCACACACGAGGAGCTTCTGACCGGCAGCGAAATCTACCAGGAGATCTACTACTCTCAATTCGAAGAGGCTTGAGGTATTCGGACCGTTCCTGAATAGCCTTGTGAAGAGCGCGATTTTTTTCCTATGACCGTTTCCCGACCACCACAGCGACAGCCAATGCGCCTCGGCTTTGGCGGCGGCGGCATGCTCACCGGAGAAGCCGCCGGCAATACGCGCCACACCCTGAAGCGCATGGCCGCTTATTTGCGGCCGTATCGCCTGCAGCTTCTGATCGTTGCCTTCTTTGTGACCATCAGCACAGTGCTGAGGCTATTCGGACCGATGTTGCTTGGCCGCGCCATCGATCTCTATATCGCGCCGGGTGACGCCGCTGGACTCCGCATCCTGGCGTGGCAGATCGTCGCCGTCTATCTCGGCGCCGCCGGCACCTCAGCCGTCCAGGGCCTGATCATGGTTGTTCTGGGCCAGCGGTTCGTGTCCGATATTCGCGAAGGCCTGTTCAGCCATCTGCAGAAAATGTCGATGGCATTTCACGACCGAAACCAGGTCGGCGATCTGATGAGTCGTATCACCAACGACTCAGAGGCCATTAACCGCACGCTCTCCAATGGCCTGATAGAGTTTACCTCGAACATCCTGCTTCTGGGGGGAACTTTCGTAGCGATGTTCCTTCTCAACTGGCAGCTCGCCTTGGCCATGCTCGTACTGATGCCCCTGATGCTGCTAATCACCGGCGAGGTGACCCGCCGCAGCCGGGCGGCATTTCGCACAGTCCAGCACAATCTCGGCGCGCTTAACGCCGTGATGGAGGAGAACATTACCGGAGCGCGCGTGGTCCAGGCATTCGCCCGCGAAAAGGACGTATACGCGACCTTCCACGAGGTCAATTCGAAGTACCGTAAAGCCGGGATGACGGCCGACATCATCACGGCCGCTCTGGGTCCCATGTTCACGACGATGATGACCATCACCATCGCAGTTGCCGCTCTGCTGGGAGGCTGGCTGGCAATTGGAGGGATCCTGGAAGTCGGCGTACTGGCGGCTTTCATCATCTACATAATGAACTTCTTCCGACCCATGCGCGGCATCGCCATGCTCTACAACCAGCTGCAATCAGCCCTGGCTGGCGCGGAGCGCATTTTTCAGACTTTGGACGTGGAACCCACAGTGACCGACCGTCCTGACGCGCCGCCGCTGGCAGAGATTGAGGGTGAGGTGGTATTTGAAAATGTGAGCTTCAGCTACGATGCGGAGCCGCCGCCTGCTCCTGCCCCACGCGGACGAGGAAATGGGCGTATGCCAGGGGCGATTGGTCGTAGGGACCCCGGTGAAGAGTCAGAGCCGGAGCGCGTTCTGGAGAACATCAGTCTTCATGCCAGGCCCGGCGCCACTATCGCCTTGGTGGGTCCAACCGGAGCCGGCAAGACGACGATCATCAGTCTGTTGAGCCGCTTCTACGATGTGGATGAGGGCAGCATTCGTATCGACGGTCGCGACATTCGTGACGTGCAGCAGGCTTCGTTGCGCAAACAGTTGGGAATCGTGCTGCAGGATACCTTCCTCTTTTCCGGAACGGTGCGAGAAAACATCCGTTATGGCCGCCTTGACGCCACCGACGAAGAAGTCGCCGCCGCGGCAGAACTGGCAAACGCCGACAGTTTCATACGGCTGCTTCCAAGGGGCTACAACTCACAGGTCTCAGAGCAGGGGAACAACTTCAGCGAAGGACAGCGCCAGCTCATAGCGATCGCCCGCGCCATCCTCGCCGATCCTCGCATTCTCATCCTCGACGAAGCGACCAGCAGCGTGGACACGCGTACGGAAGTGCAGCTGCAGCAGGCGCTGCTACGGCTGCTTGAGGGCCGCACAGCCTTTGTAATCGCCCACCGGCTAAGCACGATTCGCAATGCCGACGAAGTGCTGGTTGTAAACGATCATCGGATCATCGAGCGGGGGTCACACGAGGAGCTCCTGGCGATGAAGGGCTTTTACCATGACCTGTACGCGAGCCAGCACATGCGGGTCAATGGGGCAGAACCTGTCCTGCAAGGAGATTGACTGGACAGGGACGAAAGTCAGACTAAACGGTCTCCGCTTTCGTCGTCAAAGAAGTGAAGTCCCATTTCGTCAAACTGAACAACAATTCGCTCGCCGAGTGCAATCCGTTCTCTTACATCGGCTTGGCCCAGGAGGGTGTGTTCACCTGACCGGAACCCAATGAACTGAACGTGCCTGCCATAGTCCGGTTCAACAGACTCCACGGCCCCTTGCCACGTGTTGACTGGGTCCTGTGGCCCTCCTTCCGCCTCCGACCCGGACCCTTCTTCAAAAACAGTTATCTTCAAAGATTCGGCCGGGATCCCAATTGTCACCTTCTGTCCGGACCTGAGCGACTTCAGTCGCGAAGCGTGGGGAACGATTCGCAATCCTTGACCCGCGACGATCCCTCCCTGATCCACGACCGCGCCAGGCAGCAAACTCATAGGCGGGATTCCCAAAAACCCCGCGACGTACGTATTGACGGGCTGCCTCCGTACCTCCTCAAACGGGCCGATCTGTTCGATCCGGCCGGCACGCATCACAGCCACCAGGTCGCCGAGGGCCATGGCCTCGGTCTGATCGTGGGTGACATATAGAGCGGTAATCGAGAATCTGCGCAAAAGGCGCTTGATTTCGACCCGTGTCTTCGATCTCAGTTTCGCATCCAGGTTGGATAGAGGCTCGTCGAAGAGAAAGACCCTCGGCCTGCGCACGATAGCCCTCGCGATTGCGACACGCTGCTGCTGCCCTCCTGACAAAGTACCGGGCTTGCGCCGCAGCAGCGAGTTGAAGCCGATCCCCATGATTTCCGACGTGATCCGTATCCTCTCCTCAGTCTCCTCGTCCGGAGCCTTGCGCATCCGAAAGAAGAAGGACAAATTGCCGTGGCCCTCAAAGTGGGGGTAGAGCGCATAGTTCTGAAAGACCATACCGATATAGCGGTCTTTCGGAGGCACGTCCATCATATTCTGGTCATCGTAGAAGAGCTCGCCGCTGTGGTCCGCTTCAAGTCCTGAGACGACACGCAGAAGCGTACTCTTGCCGCATCCCGAAGGGCCCACGACTGCCATCGTCATTCCGTCGGGCACCGTCAGGTCTACATGGTCCAGCGCTAGAACGCGGTCGGGTGCCTCCTCCTCACCTTCCCGTGCCTCTGGCCCGGAACTGCGCATCCAGGGAATGGCCGAACCCTTGGAAGACCCGAGCGGAACCCCGAACTCTTTGGTAACATTGCTCAATCGAATGGTAGCCAAAACGCCTCCTGCTTCTGTTGTTCGGGCATCGAGGTCGCGGAGGGCCGCCTTGGCTGGCAGCACGACCAGCCGGAATCTACTTGCGACGCCTGTGTTGCAGCCATTCTACATGCCAGAGGAGGAATGTGCGAACGTGGCTGCCAGCGTGGTCCTTCGCCATCGCCGGCAGAATGTCTGAACCTGTTCATGTTGCGCAATTGCCATTCGCCCCGATGCGGCTTGAAACAGGTCCGCGAACGCCGGCAACACTGTACTATCTCTTTGAGGAGGGGTTGTCAATATGGTGTCCCCTGAAACAAAGACTTTTCGTGCGGGTTACTTTTCCGTATCGCGCCTTCCATCTCAGCCTCTGGACAATGCGAAATATGTAACGTGCAGCTAGCGGGCTTTCAAGGTGAACGCTGAATGGCTCCGACAGTCGTCCTGACTTCAGAATCACGCTAGCCTATCAGCAGTATTATATACTTCATTTGCGTTGATCCAGTTGATCAGTGTAACCTGAAAGTTGCGACGAAAATTTGATTCCTGATCTCTCCGATAGGGGGTTGAAGCAGTGGTCGAAGCAACAAAGCGACCCCAAATGAGCAACAAGCAGGTAGCCGCTGTTTTCAAGGCGACCGGCGACCTCTTGCAGATCTTGGGGGAGAGCCGTTTTGTCGTAATGGCGTACACAAACGCAGCCCGGACGATTGACGGACTCGAACTGGACATCAATGAGATTGCCTCCGCCGGCGCGCTGCGAGATCTGCCAAGGGTCGGAGAGGCAATAGCCGAGAAAATACAGACACTCCTGGACACCGGTGGGCTGCCATACTATGACGAGCTCGCCGTGCAGGTACCTGAAGGCGTTGTGGCCATGCTTCAGGTGCCGGACGTGGGCCCCAAGACTGTCCAGCGCCTCTGGCGAGAACTGGATATAACCAGTGTTGAGGCCTTAAAGAAGTCTGCGGAGAAAGGCAGACTGCGCGGGCTCAAGGGCTTTGGCGCCAAGACCGAAGAGCGCATTCTGAAGAGCATCGAGTTGCTCAGCCGCCAGACTGATGATCGAACCCCTATCGGCGCCTCTCGACCGCTCGCAGAAAGCCTTCTGAATGGGTTGCAAGCAAGGTGTGGAGAAGGCCATGTTGAGCGAATCTCTGTCGTCGGCAGTTTGCGTCGCTGGCGCGAGACAACCGGCGAAATCAGACTCCTTGCCGCCTGCAGCTCTGCCGAACAGACTCTCAAGGAATTTATGAGCCTGCCGCAAGTGGCGGAGGTCGTTCAAAGCCATGCGGACTCGGTGACCGTGTCCCTCGTTGACGGGCCCCAGGCGACCCTGAAGGTTGTTGAGAAGAGTCAATGGGGGACGGCCCTTTGCCACGCAACCGGAAGCCCTGACCATTTGGCAGCGCTCAGCGAGAGAGTACAGGACCTGGGATGGCAGTTAGGTGAAGGCGGTCTCAACGCGCTGGCAGCAAATCCCGTGTCCGGTAACGGGTCCCTCAGTGAATCCGAGGCGGGCGAAGCGCAACGCTTCTTTGACAGTGAAGAGTCACTGTACGAGTTCATGGGATTGCAGTGGGTGCCGCCGGAACTGCGTGAAGGAGGCGGCGAGATCGAGGCTGCCTCAGATTACACCCTTCCCAAACTGGTTACTCACGAAGAGATACAGGGAGAGGTTCACGGCCATACAACCTGGAGCGACGGGAAATCTTCCGTTGCCGAGATGGCCGAAGCAGCCCGCAGCAGAGGCTTTCGTTACTGGGCCGTTACCGACCACAGTGTCGGCTTGGGCGTAACCCGCGGTGTCGACGCACAGGCACTCCTCGAACAGCGTCGGGAGGTTAATGCGGTCAACGACAGTTACGCTGCCAAGGGCGTCGACTTCAGGCTGATACTGGGCACAGAGGTTGAGGTCTTGGGCGAAGGTGAATTGGGTCTGCCTGACGAGGTCCTGGCCTCGCTGGATCTGGTCGTGGCCAGCATTCACAGTGGTTTGCGCCAGGACCGCGAGCGAATCACGGAACGCGGTCTGAAGGCGGTCAACAACCCCTATGTTGACGTCTTGGGGCATCCTACGGGTAGGCTTTTGGGCCGGCGCTCCCCTTCAGAAATCGACTTGGAAAAGATATTCAGGGCCTGTGCCGACACGGGGACGGCAGTCGAGATCAACGCCAATCCCGAACGGTTGGACCTATCCGCCGCGCACGCGCGCCTGGCATCCGGCCTCGGCTGTTCCGTTGTCATTAACAGTGACGCGCACAGCACCGGCCAGCTGGATCTCTTGCGGTACGGTGTACACACGGCCCGGCGGGCCTGGCTGTGCGCGGAAGATATCCTCAATGCCAGGCCTCTGGACGAGCTACTTGCACTGCTGAAGCGAAATAAATCCGGGAGGAGCCTAAAGTGATAGATGAAACCCGGCGTCCGGACAACGAGACTGATTCCGACGAGCCGGTCTTTGCGTCGGAAGAAGGGGAATCCGCGGAAAACCCGACAGAGCCAAACTCGGACGATACGCCAGACTCGACTCCTCTGCCAGCACCGGGACTTCCCGCAGAACCGCTGGCGGAAACACCGGTGGAATCGGAAATCGATGTTCCGGGCATTGACGAGCCTGTCTTTGCGTCGGGCGGCGAGCCGGAAGAAACCTACGATACTGGTCAGCAGCAGGAGTCACCGGAATCCATTTACGGACCGCCTGAAGTTGAATTCTCTGCCAGCGCGCCTGCATTCGACGCGCTGAAATCAGAAGAGCCGTTCGATGGCAGCTTCGATGGTCAGGATGACGACCGGCAGGACAGTTCGGTTGCGGGTACTGATTGGGTGAATGTTGCGCCCGATTCCGAGCCGACGGAAGAGGCGCGCCTGGAGACTGAATACAATTTTTTCGATGAGACTCCGGCCGCCGACGTTGCAGCCGTGCCTCCGCCCACCCGTAAGCTGGGGCGAACCGGCCCGGTCTGGGTTCTCGGTGGAATAACGCTGGTCCTGATCGTAGGGGTGGTGTGGTTGGGCATCTCGCGGTTGACAGGGTCGGAGGATGGCAGCACGGAGCCGCCGAGCGAGCCTTCTGTGCAACAGGTGGTGGCTGAGGAACCCACGCCGGCGCCGCCAACCAACATGCCCGGACCCGATCCCACGCCCACTCCCATGTTGCTGCCTGTCAATGCAAACGTCATTGTCGATGAAACCGAGGGCCAAGGTGTAAAACTCCGTGCCGAACCGGGCCTTGCCGGCGAACTCGTCGAAATCATTGCCGAGGGAATGACGATGGTCGTCTTGGAGGATGACCCTGACTTGCAACACGCCGAATACCCTGTGCCCAGTGATGGGTATCTGTGGTACCGGATGCGAGTGACGGGCATGGTTGACAATGAAGGGAATCCCCTGATCGGATGGAGCGCCTCTGAATTCTTCGTCGTAGACGTCCCATGACCAGAGCTTCACGTCTTGACGCCCCTGCCGCGAAGATTGAGAAACTGCGGAACGCCATTTCGCATCATCAGTACCGCTATTACGTCCTCGACGAACCGGAGATCAGCGACGCCGAATTCGACTCCCTGTTTCGCGAGCTTCAATCTCTTGAAGAGCGGCGCCCCGAACTGAGAGACCCAAATAGTCCCACGGTTCGTGTCGGCGGCGCCGTCGCTGATAGCTTTAAGAAAGTGCGGCACCAGGTTCCTGTTCTCAGCCTGGCGAACGCCTTCGGCGTTGAGGACCTCCACCGCTGGCGAGAACGCCTGCTGCGACTGCTCCCGGAGGAAGAGCACAGCCGCCTCGGCTACGTGGTTGAACCGAAGTTTGACGGTCTGACCGTCGTCCTGCAGTTTGACGACGGTCGATTCACGCTGGGCGCAACGCGCGGCGACGGGGAAGTTGGTGAAGACATTACCCCCAATCTGCGAACCGTCCATCAGCTGCCGCTCCAGATTCCCGTACCGGAAACAAACGGCCGCGGAGTAATCCAACCCCCTCGACGCCTGATTCTGCGCGGTGAAGTCTATGTCGAGGAGAATGACTTTCTTTCATTCAATCAGGAGCAGACAGAGAAAGGGGAGCGAACCTACGCCAATCCTCGAAATTTCGCTGCCGGTTCGCTGCGATTGCTGGACAGCAGTATCAGCGCCGGGCGCCCGCTAAGACTCTGGACCTATCAGATCTTTTTGGAAGACGGACTCGAAGATCTTCCTGGGTCGCATTGGGACTCTTTGGAACACCTGCGGGCCTATGGCTTTCCGGTCTGTAACGAGTCGAAACGCTTCAGCGACGACGAATGGGAAGACTTGATCGAGTTCGTCGCTGGCTGGCACGAGCTCAGAACGAGACTGCCATACGAGCTGGACGGGATGGTCGTCAAGGTAGATCTGCTTTCCCAGCAGGAGCAACTGGGCTTTACAGGCAAGGACCCTCGCTGGGCTGTCGCCTTCAAGACTGGTGGTGAGGAAGCGACAACCAAGTTGCTTGACATCGGTGTCAAAGTTGGCCGCACCGGTGCAGTCACGCCAAACGCTGTCCTGGAACCCGTTCCCATCGGCGGCGTAACCGTCCAGGCAGCCACGCTTCACAACGCAGACTACATTGAGGAGCTTGACATACGGATTGGCGACACCGTCCTGGTCAAGCGGGCCGGGGATGTCATTCCAAAAGTACTGCGACCTATCAAGGAGCTTCGCAATGGAGCCGAACGGGTCTGGAAGATTCCTGAAGCGTGCCCATCCTGCTCCGAGCTCCTGGAGCGACCGCCGGATGAGGCCGCAACCTACTGCGTCAATAACGCCTGCCCGGACCAGCTTGTGCGAAAGGTCGAGTACTTCGTGTCCCGGGGGGCGATGGACATCGTTGGCGTGGGTTCAAAGCAGGCGGAGCTGTTCGTTGATGAGGGCCACGTAAAAACGCTTGCCGACATCTATATTCTGCCTTGGGAAGAGATCGAAGAGATAGAAGGCTACGGGGAAAAGCGGATTGAAAACCTGCGCCATGCTGTCGAAGAGAGCAAGGCCCGGGGAGCTACGCGCTTGTTGACCGCCTTGGGGATTCGCTTTGTCGGCTCCGTGGTAGCTGAGCTGGTGATGGCCAATTTCAGTTCGCTCCAGGATCTCATGTCGGCCGACCTGGAAACGCTAAGTGAGATTGAAGGAATTGGTCCCAAGATCGCAGAGGCAATCGTCTCCTACTTCAGCCGGGAGCCCAACCGGGCACTGGTTCAGTCGTTTGCCGAAATGGGTGTCGACCTGACGATGCCGGACCGGGACGGGGACGATGAAGAGGGTGACTTGCCCTATCTGGGGAAGACTTTCGTGATCACAGGCACACTCCCAACACTCAGCCGGGCTGAAGCAAAAGAGCGCATCGAGGCCGGCGGCGGAAAAGTCACAGGCAGCGTCAGCTCCAAGACCGACTATCTGCTGGCCGGCGAAAAGGCCGGCGGCAAACTGAAAAAAGCCCAGCAGGCCGGGGTACCGATCCTTTCGGAGCAGGAACTGTTGCAGGGCGTAACTTTGGAAAAGTGAATGAGGGCTCCTCTGGACCCTCAGCCATTTCGGCGCGCGCTCAGAAACAGAATAGGCCAAATGCGCCAGATTCGATAGAATTCATTGAGTTGATAATCGATACGGAGTCCGACAAACAGATACCATCGCGAACCCCAAGCGAACCGCCTTCCTTGCTGCCGTCTGACGCAGTCTTACGCACGCTGGAGGACGGCGCCGCCTTTCTCGAGAGGGGCGAGTTCGACTGCGCTGCGCGCCTCTTTGCCCGTGCGGCCGAAAGCGCTGCTGACGGAGATGATCGCGCTGGCTACGGACGTGCACAGGCCCAACTGGCAGCCTTGGAAGAGTCGCGCGGCGAAGTGGACAAGGCGTTTGGCCACAACCGGCTGGCCCAGGAGGCTTTCCTCGCCATCGGGGACGGCGAGGCCCTGGTTCAATCTTTTCGTGTGGACGGATTTTTGCACGTCCGCCGCAATGAGCATACGGCTGCAGCGCACAGTTTCGCCAAGGCACTGAGCTTGGCGATACAGCTTGACGGCAGGTTGGTCCTGACGACGCTCGATCAGGTGATACCCGTGGCAAAGTACCTGGTCGAGGCGGACCAGTCTTCCGCACTTCTTCCGCTTGGGGCGGCTCTCGCCCAGGCCGTGGAGAGCCTTGGCCCGGAACAGAATCAGGAAGTGCGGGAATTCGCCGAATTGGCGGCGACCGTGGCCGGCGCACTGGCCCCACTGGGCGTCTTGGCGAGCGAGCCGCAACTGACTGACGCGAAACGGCGCAGGCTTGCGGCAAGCTCGACGCATCAGGCGTGGCACGTAGACGCGCTGACAAAGCGGCGCTGGCAATTGGCTGCTCTGGTAAAGGAAACACTGCAGGCTAAGCTGAGTTTTCATGAGGAACTGGATTAACAATCATGAGTGAAATCTGGACGCCAGGAAGCCCGCCTCCCTCTCAATCGTCGGGCGGAATTGAACTTCCCAAAGGGTTTTCCACTCCCAGGCGGGAAGAGCCAAGTCAGCCCGAAGAGGACCCCAAAGCGTCACCTCCCGACGAGCAAACGGGTAGTCAGGAAAGTGAAGCAGCAGCGGCCCAGAAGGAAGGCGGCCCCACTCAGCAGCCTGAAATTGACCTGCTTTTCCCCCCAACCGGCGCTCAGGTCACCTGCCCGAGTTGCGGGGCGACCTACACTGCGGCCGTCTTTACAATAGTTGACGTGGGGGCAAACCCTGAGCTGAAGGGACTGGTTCTGGGGGGGCAGATCAATACCGCTGTCTGCAATGCCTGCGGTGCAGGCGGGCCTCTCAGTGTGCCGCTGATGGTCCACGACCCGGAGCACGAGTTCTTGGGCGTTGTCATTCCGGGTCAGGCGCGACTGGACGACATGCAGACGCAGAAGATAATTGGCGAGATGAGCCAGGCTCTGATGGCGAAGCTACCATCCGACCAGCGCAAAGGCTATATGTTCCAGGCGCAACAATTCTTTGAGTGGGACTCTCTGATAGAAGAGATATGGGGCTTCGAAGGCGTGACGCCGGAGATGCTGCGCCGCCGCCGCGAGCAATCGGAGTTGATTGGCAATCTCGTCCGACTGGGCAGCGACGAAAACGCCATGCAGATGGTGGCGGATCGAAACAAGTCTCTGATCGACTCGAGCTTTTTTGTCCTTCTGGGCCAAGTGATCAATGCCGTTGCCGCTGAGGGCCAGACTGAGCGGCATGAGGCACTGATTAAGCTGCGAAGCTCTCTACTCGAAACAACGGAAGCGGGACAGGAGCTGAAGGCCCTGGAAGAACGGGTCCAGGACGCACTGTCCCAAATCGGGTCCAAAACAACACGCGAAGAGCTGCTGTCGCAGCTGTTGGGCTATTGGAGTGAAGGCGAAAATGGGGAGGCCGTTGCGACCGCCGTACTGAACGCAGCTGCCGGACTCACTGACTATCAGTTCCTTCTCGGGCTTGCCGACCGCCTGGAGAACTCTGACGACCCTGAAGAGCGCTCAGCGCTGATCGCCATTCGAGACCGAGTTGTAGAGATAGGTGAGCAGCGCAGTCAGAGCCAGCAGATGGCGGCACAGCAAGTGCAGGCTGTCTTGCAGGAAGTGTTGCAGGCGCCGGATACCGACGCCGCCCTGAAGGAAAACGCCGATCAGATCAATGAGATGTTTCTCGCCGTACTGGCTTCCAACATCAGACAAGCTGGGCAGAACAACGCGACATTCGCAGTGCAGAGGTTGCGGACCATCTACGAGAAGGCGGTCGCAATTCTGGAAGAACAGATGCCGCCGGAGATGAGACTCCTCAATCGCCTTCTCTCGGCCCCCGATGAGGGTACGATGCGACGGTTGCTCCAGGACAGTCGAGAGGATCTTTCGCAGGAGTTCGTGGAGGCATTGAAGACTCTGGAAGACCGCTTCCGCCGTGAAGGAAACAGCGCCCTGGCGAGCCGTGTCAGCAGTATTCGAGGACAGGCCGCCCTCATGCTGTAGCCCGAATACGCGGCGCGGAATCCTGAAGACGAAATCGAGAGCACATTCAGGACAGGGCAGAATCACGTAAAGATCAAGATCATGACAGACTCAAAGAGCGTTTCAGCCGAACTCGTCACATCCGGAACAGAGATACTGCTCGGTGACATTGTCGACACTAACGCTGCCTGGATTGCTCAGCAGCTCAGAGAGATAGGCGTCAATCTTTACTACAAGACCACCGTGGGCGACAATGAACCCCGCCTGCGCGGCGTGTTGGAACTGGCCTTGGGCCGCAGTGACGTGGTCCTTGTGACCGGCGGCCTGGGTCCGACAGCCGACGACATCACGCGCGACGCCATTGCCAATGCAACCGGCTGTCCTCTGGAACGCCATCCCGACATTGAGGAAAACCTCAGGGTGCGATTCGCTCGTTGGGGCTACCAGCGTATGAGCGAAAACAATCTGCGCCAGGCTCAGATTCCGGAAGCGGCGACCGTTCTGGAAAACCCGGTTGGTACGGCGCCGGGATTCATCACCTTTGATCGACGCCGCGGGCGCGGCGGCAGGGTCATCGCCATGCCGGGCGTTCCCCGTGAAATGAAGCGAATGATGACCGATCTCGTTCTGCCTTTCCTGCAAGACCTGACAGGAGGCGTCGGTGTAATTCGCCGAAGAATTTTGCGAACTGTCGGCATAGGAGAAAGCAGCCTTGACGCGGAACTTGGCGATCTGATGGACAGTACCAATCCGACCATGGGACTGGCCGCGCACCTGGGCCAGGCCGACGTTCGAATTGCTGCGAGGGCCTCCAGCGCCGATGAGGCCGAAGGGCTTCTCGACCAGATGGAAGGGAGAGTTCGCGCCGTCATCGGCAGTTACATTTACAGTACAACGCCTGAAGAGACCGTTGAATCCGTCCTGGCGGGGTTGCTGCAAAAGGCTGACGCCCGCGTCGCGCTGGTGGAAACGGTGTCAGGAGGGGCAATTGCCGACCGGATGAAGAATGGATTCGCCCCCGAAGACTCCGCGCGTATCCTCGAAGCCGATCAGGAGACAGCCTCCCTTCGACAGCTACTTGACAGGCCTCCGGCGAGTGAGGTTGCTAGAGACCTGGCTCTGCATCTGCGTGAAGAGTGCGATGTGTCCCACGGTATGGCCGTTATCACCAGCGGCCGGCCGGATGAGACTTTTCATTCCAATCAGGGTGGCGAAACCTGGATTGGCTGCGCCGGACCTGACCGTACCGAAGTGGCCCGCTTTCCCTTTGGTGGAGCGGACCGCCTGACAAATGCCTGGGTAGGGAATCGGGCCATGGACATACTTCGTCGAATCTTACTTGACCTGGAAGTATAGATAAATGGCCTAACCTGAAAAGAGGAAAGAGAAAGTGGGAGAAAGAAGCGTATTTTCTTCCATGTCCTCACTTCTCGTTGTTTCTTTGCCCTTTACAATTCTAAAGCAGGATTAGGGCGAGGCGCTTGCTGTCCGTCCCGTTACTCCGACGAGTTTTTCAGCTATGAGCCTGCGGCGTAACCTTCCAACACCCCTGAGACAGACGCGAAATACGGTCCGAAGGGGTTTGCCCGCGTTCGTGCGGCCTTATCTGCTGCTGATCCTTGGCAGTGCAATCCTGCTCAGCTTTTTCATTGTCAACAACGAAGGCGACCCGGCAGAGGCCGAACAGGTTGAGCCCTCCCATTCGCGTGAAGCTCTGTCGGACGAGCCTCCTCCTGCCGGCAGCGGCGCTCCCGAGGAGGACGGTTCTGTTTCCGTTCCGCAGGAACAGGGGCAACAGGCAGCCGCGCAGAATACTCCAACAACGGCGCCGACCGCGACCCCAGTCCCAACCGTTACTCCTACTGCCACCCCAACGCCGCAACCGACTCCGGTAGTAACCGATCTGGACAGAACCACCAACGTCTTGATCCTGGGCAGCGATCAACGGCCGCATCAGCCCAACTGGCGGACCGATGTCATAATTCTGCTGATGATGAACCCCGACCTCGGCGAGGCAGCCATCGTCTCGTTCCCGCGCGACATGTACATCGACTCGATTCCCGGGCATCTCCCGAACCGGATCAATGTGATCGACTACCTGGGAGAGATGGACGCGCCGGGCGGCGGAGGCCCCAGGTTGTTGATTAAGATCCTGGAAGAGCGTCTGGGAATTACGATTGACAACTACATCAGGTTTAGCTTTGAAGGTTTTGTAGACCTCATCAATGTCCTGGACGGACTCAAGATTCACGTAGACTGTTACCTGTATGAGATCTATCCGGAAGAGGGCATCTATCTGAACCTGCCGCCGGGCGAGCATATTCTGAGCGGTGAACAAGCTCTCAGCTATGTGCGGAGCCGCCGGTCCGGCGGTGGGGACCTGGAGCGCGCCCGGCGGCAACAGCGGGTCGTGTGGGCGTTAAGGAAGCAACTCGCAGAGCAGAATCTGCTGCCGAAGGCCCTGCACCTGTATGACGCCCTGCGCTACTCGGTTTACACGGATGTGAGCAAATGGGACACGTTGAAATACGCCCGGTTTGGTCTATCGTTGGGGGAGGCGGATGTCAAGGGATTGGTGCTGAGACCACCTGACGCGATGAGGGCCGGCTGGCGGCAGGACATGTCCGTTTTTATCGTGAACTGGGATTACATCGCCGAAGAACTCACGCGCATATTTGACAGACCCCCTCTGATTGATACAAACACCTCCTTCAGTCCGGAACTCCCGCAACCGAACGACGGGGGAGGGTCCGCCCCCGTTTCACGTGCAGAGTGCCCGTAATCAGCGGCTATAAGAGAGGAAGGCGGTGAACTCCCCACCTCAGAGTTCCTACCCGGTCGGCCTGCCCTGTCTGGAAATTATGAATCTCTTCTAAGCAGGAACCAGCGCGAAGGTCTCGATACCGAGTTAGACGAAACTCCCACTTCCTCTGTTACGATCTCCAGTTTGCCGTCGAAAAGAGCGGCCACCTCGCCCTGGTACATTCCTTTAGCGCCGGGACCGTCGGAGACATTCCTGTCGAAAACATAAAGATGGAAGTAGCCCCCACTTTTCAATCCGCGGTGGACTCCTGCGGCGTATGCGGGGCGAAGATGGTCGGGAAGGCTGTGGAGACAGCCAATGTCCAGAGCGTACGCCGCTCCCAGTTTGTCCAGTGGAAGCCTGATAACGTCTGCCTGCACGAAAAATGCCTCACCTCCGGGCCTGGGTCGATCTTGGCGGCCACTATCTTTCAGCCTCTGCTGTGCCAGGCTGATCGCCTGCCCGGAGAGATCAAAACCGATTGCGCATAGTCCTTGTCCAGCCAGAAAGAGCGTATTCAACCCGGTGCCGCAGCCTATATCGAGGGCAAATGCTCCCGCTGCGGGCGGCGGCTGCTCTTTCCAGAAGGCCTGAACCTCGGGCGGCGTGATGCCGGTATCCCAAGGCGTCTGTCCACTGCGGTAGCGCTCGTCCCAGTGGGCTCGCAGGTCCTGCTGATTCTCAGCGCTCATGAGTCGGCCCTGTCACTGGTCCCTCTGCAGCTTGGTCGTCCGCAGAGGACCGGTCTAACTCGATCCCCTCCGGTTCGTCGGCTCCAGTCGCGCTTTCCTGCGCGTAGTCCCGAGCTTCCTCAAAGCTCTCGAAATCCTCGGTAATGAACTCGATTATTCTCTCGGCGAGGACGACAGGTGACTCAATCATGGGACTATGGCCTATACCTCTCAGGATCTCAAGATTGGCGGCTCCGGGAATGGCGAGAAGGGAACGAGTGGCGGCATCTCTTTCGACGACTATGTCTTCCGTTCCGAGCAACAGGAGTGTGGGCAAGGTTAGCCTGTGCGCCTCCTCCTGACGATTCCAGCGCCCCAGAGCTTCGGCGACAGCCGTAAAGGCTGCGGGCGCCATTGCGGCGGCGTCGTCTACTAGAAGCTCGAAAAAGGTGTCGAATTGCTGTTCAGTCATCGTAGGAGGGGGCGCGGTGGGAAGTAGTGCAGACAGTGCCTTTCTCAGGAGAGAGCGGTCGTCGCGCATCTGGGAAAGTAGCTGCAGTCCCCGCAGCGGAGTGAGCGCTCCTTCAATCGGCACGCTGTCAACAAGAATCAGGCTGTGCAGCTGCTGGCCGTGACGCAGGGCGTACTCGATGGCGATTGCTCCCCCACTGCCGTGGCCTACCAGGTCGAAATCAGACAGTGAGAGGGCCTGGACCAGCTCGGCGATGTCTTCAGCCTGCTCCTCGATCCCGTATCCGCCCTCTGATTGGGTGCTCTGGCCGCAGCCTCTGAGATCAGGCGCAATCGCCCGTATCGAATCCGGGAGGATGGAGAAAAACGGTTCCCACCACCGGCTGGTTGCGTGTGAACCGTGGAGCAGGAGGAGAGGGACGCCGTCGGCGCTTCCGGACGTGCGGATTCCGAAAGTCAGGCGTTCAGTCTGGATGGTGTTCAAGTGCAACCTTTCGCGTAGCCAATATAAACATCCCCTATAACTACTAAACCTGAAAGATATCAAGGATGAAGGGTTGGTCAAGAAAGGCGTTGTGGATGGCATCAATCGCGTTGAGGCCATGTTTACGGGCAGTAGAGATATAGGAACGAATCGCACAGAAGATGTGGGCCCCGTCTTCGGTACGAAAGCAGCCGGAGACCTTCTGTTGGATCTTTATCATGCGTACATCTCGTTCGACGAGGTTGTTGTCAAAAGGGATGCGGAAGTCATACATGAAGGCCAGGACGCCGGCCTTATGTTTGTGCAAGCGGTCAAGCAGGTTTTTGGCTGGCGACTGTTTGGGTCGTCCGACCGGTCTGGGTTTTGTCTTTGGCGGGGCGGGGTTGGCGGCAAAACCCTGGGCAATGAGCGATCCACGCCGCTCAATCTCTCTATTTGCTTCATCTTCATCGGGAACGAATATCAGGAGTAGAGCGGCAGCTGCCGCCAGCGACTGTGGACCGTCAACGCGACCTACTTCCTCTTCGGCAAAAATGAGTCCGCCCCGAACTACCGTGCCATCCGACTCAAGCCAGCCCAGGCTTCCTCCTTCGAAAAGGCCATGACTGTGGATGACGCCATCAGCTGTGACACGTCCCAACTCCTTTTCGTCGAATCGCGTCGTGCGATAGACACGCCAGCAGTCGCTATCGCGTTCACATCGCCCAACACCGACGCCGGTTCCCCAGCGCAGGCGGAAAATCTCCTCGGCGAAAACATATCCAACCTCGTCCTCGCCACTGCTGCGATAACGAAAGATCGTCGTGCGTTGCGATTCAGATGTCTGAAGGGAATCCATGCGCAGATTCTATCACCTCGATCGCACGATTACAATGAATTGGACACTGGCAAAAAAGGCCTTAAGCGAAATAGAAGAGGAATGCCGGTCTGCTACCGGCCAAAAACGCCCGGCTTGCGGCTCAGGTCATGGAGGAGAACTGCGGCCGCGCCCATGATACCTCCACCCGGATGCATACTGGCTCCCGTCAGATAGAGGCCTTCGGCAGGTCCACGATAGTCTCTCATGCGCAACCACGGTCTCAACGTAAACATCTGGTTGACCGACATTTCGAGATGCATGACTTTCCCTCGCAGCAGCCCCAACTCCCTTTCGAGCCATAGCGGCGTTTGCACGAGCCTGCCGACGACAGATGAAGCCACGTTGGGTGCGTAGTCCGCCAGTTTGGCCAGCATCCGATCCGCCACCCTGTCGCCGGTGTCATCCCAGCTTTCGCCTGTGGCCAGCTCATACGGGAAGTATTGTCCCCACAGAAAGAGAACGTGTTTACCCGGCGGCGCGAGCGACGGATCGACGGCGGAAAACGTCATGGCGATGAGCGCCGGGTCTGCGGATGGTCGACCGGAAAGATAGTCTCGGTAGGCGCGTTCCAGATAGTCCAGGTCAGGACAGATAAACTGCAGGGCCCTGTGCTCCGGACAGGTAGTCTCGTTATCCAGTCCTCCGGCGCCGCCATAGTCGGGCAACTCACTCATTGCAAACCGCACCATCATACCAAACCCGTTGCCGACCCTTGCTCTCTTTGCCGATGCCACACGCCAAGTAGGAACCTGGTCACCCAGAATCCTGAGCGTGGTATGGATGTGTGCGCTGCCGCCGAGGTCAAAACGATAGCCGGGGATGATCTCCTGCGTGGCTACCGCCCCTCCGACTACGTGACGGCTTTCAAACATGCCGACCCGGTAGCCCGCCTTGGCCAGGTATCCTGCGCAGACAAGTGCATTGTGGCCGGCGCCTACGAAAATGACGTCGAAGTCCGCCATCTTCAGAGAAGTATACCAATCGAGAGCAGCAGGCTGAACTGCAGAGACAGTTGCGCGGTCGCCGCCAGTACGGA
The DNA here is from genome assembly GCA_965208965.1 of Caldilineaceae bacterium. GTDB lineage: Bacteria > Chloroflexota > Anaerolineae > Caldilineales > Caldilineaceae > Bin5. Next base: position 3,879,885 of record OZ242384.1, on the reverse strand, counting down.
ATTGAGCTCCTTCCCTTTGGCTGAATAAACGGAAGAGGCCCTCCGGACGGCAAGCGGCAGGCTGAGGAGAGGCAACAGAACTGCAGGGCCCAGATCGTATTCCAGCCAGAGGAGGAGCGTGGCGGAATAGGCCAGGATGAGCAATATAAGGTACTGGCGCTGCGTACTCTTGTGACCGATAAGTACTGCGAGCGTACGCTTGCCGGCCTTGGCATCGGTCTCGATGTCGCGCAGATTGTTGACGACGAGGATGGCGGTGATCAGGAAGCCAACGGGCGCAGCGGCAACGAAAATAACCGGTGATAGTGTTCCGGCCTGCACATAGTAAGTTCCGCAGACTGCGGTGAGACCGAAAAAGACAAAGACAAACAGATCTCCCAGCCCGCGATAGCCGAAGGGAAGCGGGCCTCCCGTGTATAGCAGGGCGGCAAGTATCGACGCCACACCTACGGCCAGTATGGGCCAGCCTCCAACCAGGACCAGGTAGATACCGTCAAGAAACGCCAGACTGATCACAGCGGCCATGCCAAGACGCAGCTCCGGAGCAGAAAGGAGACCGGCCGCCATGACGCGCGTGGGGCCCACGCGTTCCCGCGTATCGACACCCTTCTTAAAATCAAAGTAGTCGTTGGCGAAGTTGGAGAGAATCTGCAGCAGAAGGGCGCCGACCGCAGCTGCCAGCGCCGCCGCAAGAGAGAACTGCCCATCAGCCCAGGCGAGAGAGGTCCCGACCAGCACCGGAGAGATAGCGGCCGGAAGCGTCTTGGGTCGTGAAGCCAGCAGCCAGATCTGCCATTTGTTAACTGTATTCTCAGGTCTGGGAAAACTCGTACGAAAGTCGGAGGCGTCTTGATTAGCTTTCGGGTCCAGGCTGGAGTCGCTCATGTTCAAGACAGCCATTGGGAATTGCGTGACACCATCACGCGTGTCGCAACTGCTTGATTTTCCTCGCGATCCTCAGTCCGAGCCAGAATAGACCTGCCAGGGCAAACATTGAACCATATTCGATAAAAGGAATGCGCACGACTTCGTTGAGCCTGTCCCAGCCCAGGTTGCCGTACACGAAAAGAGCAGAGCCCACGTATACACCCAGAATGAGCAGTCGAACCGGCAGAGACAAACCTAGCCCATACATCTGCGTAATGACGAGTATACCCGCGAACCCAAACAGGAACATAGGCCAGAGGCCATTCCCCTGCATAAGAGCGACAAGTGTGCCATGAACCAGAACGGTCAGCTCAAGCGTAAATGTCCACCATCGATTCGTGTGGACGCGCGTATAGAAAAGACTGCCCTGGAGCAGAAGCAGGAACATGTAGAAAAAACCGATCAGGTGACCGGAAGTGGAAACCATCGGATGAAACCAGAAGGTGTAGACGATGGCCCAGGCGAAGAAGTACCCGTGGTAGATCCTGGCAAAGCGGACGACCTCTTTTGAGAAGGGAACGGGCCGGCCGAAGAACTGGCCGCGCCGGTTGTTTTCCATCAGCAGCACCCACACCAGCAATACGATGACGGCGCCCTGGCTGCTGGCAATCGGGGTGTCCTGCGCGAGCCCGTCATACCAAATGTGCGTCTGAATCAGGTGGAGGAAAATGAAGAATGCGTTGGCGGCCAGAGCCAAAACATTGACCTTATGCAGCCCTTTCGAATAGCGATGTTTGCGGACGAATTGAGCGTAGTAGAGTATCGCCCAGATTGCCAATTGGTGGGCCAGATAGAATCCCCACGAGGTCGCGCGCGTCCAGAATGTCGGGGCAGGTAGTTTCCAGTAATACCAGGCGTAGCCCGTGTCCGGCAATAACTCAATGCCGGCCAGGCGATAGTCCAGCGCCCAGATCAGGAGAGTAAAGAGTGCGCTGAAGGCAACGCCCGCCCAGAGAGCGAAAGAGGAGGAGGGACCGGAGGAGCTCACGGGTATTGAGCTCTCCGCCCATTTCTCCTGTAGACCTTGTACCCGTCCCGGGGCCTCAGCCTTTTGGTTCAGCATGCGAATTCAACTGAAAGAACGGTCCAAAAGAGAGGCCTATAGCCTTTGGATGATCGCACATGGATCCTGACTCCACTGAAGCGCCCTTCTGCATGCCCGCATTTTACAGTAAATCGCGCAGCGCGGCAACGGCTTCAGGGAAAACGAACTCGTAGCCAGCCTTCTGCAGGCGGGATGGAACAGCCAGCTGACCATCTAACAGAACTGTTGACATCTCGCCGAAGAGCATTTTCAGTGCAAATGAAGGTGTCGGCATCAATGATGGCCTTCCCATTACCCGCCCCAGGTCGCGCACGAATTCACTGTTTCTTGGCGGGTTGGGCACTGCGAGGTTATATGGGCCGGATGCCTTATCGTTTTCCATAAGAAAGCGGATGGCTGCGACTTCGTCGGCGATGTGGATCCAGGGAAAGTACTGTTTGCCGTTACCCAGGGGTCCCCCGGCAAACAGCCGGAAAGGCAGCGTCATCCTGGGCAAGGCGCCCCCATTTGCGCTCAGCACGACACCAGTTCGTATGACGACACGCCGCACACCGATTGCCTCAACCGCCTCGGTCGAAGACTCCCAATCTGCACAGACTCGCGCCAGGAAATCCGTCCCGGGCGAAGCCTGCTCGTCCACAGTGCGATCGCCGGCCGGTCCGTAGTACCCTACGGCAGACGACTGTATCAACACACTCGGGACGGTATCCGCATTACGAATTGCGGTAACCAAAGCCTGTCCGGCTCTGACGCGACTTTCTCTGATCTGCTCCTTGCGTGTAGTGGTCCAGCGTCCGTCAGCAATCCCTGCGCCGGCAAGATTGACGATTGCATCGACTTGAGAGACGAGATGGCCCCAGCCGTCCGCCGTCTCTCCGTCCCACTCCCGAAGTTGTACGCCTGCGGGCGCAAAAGGCTGATGGCGTTCCGGAGACCTAGTCAGAATCGTAACGTCACAACCACTTCCGGCCAGGGATTCCGCCAGGGCCGAACCAATCAGACCTGTACCTCCAGCAATCATGATTCGCATCGGATCCTCCTTGCTCTGCTTGTCTCTTTCGAACAACTAACGTGAGTTCAATGTGAAACAACGACGTTTCGTGCGGACTACAGATCAGAAGTGCACAAAGACCGCCTTCTCTTGCGAAAAAAGCAAACTCCGGGTTTCATTTGGAATCTTCAAGAGTAGTGTGGCCCATTGCCGGTCTCCTGCTGCCGGCTAGGCCCAAGAACTCAGCCCCAGTTCGAGTGGGTGAATAAGGTCAGGATGATGGGGCCGCGCTCGTACACCGAAACTATACTTTCCAGTCTCTTCAGGAACGAAAGCGCCTCTATAGCGGATACTGTTGTCATGCGGATCGTGGCCGGGCTCTCGTGAGTTGGAAAGGACCGCCTGCATTGTATGGGACTGCATAGCGACATGTTGTCGTTGTTCGGCGGCTTGCACTATGGACTCATCACTATCTTCAGCGGCAAAGGTAACCAGCTCGACGGCAATGTCACTGGCCGACAGCCTACCCGGCCAGACCTGGGCCTCGATCTCTATGAGGTCGCCCGTCTTCGCTTGCGCGGGGGGATGCTCCGCTACGGCCACGAAAACAGTCTGCCACTCGTTCCGTATGTGCTGCTTCCAGTGCGACAACCTGCGCGCCGACTCCCCGAAGTCAACCCGATAAGTTCGGCTGCTGTCCATCGCCGGGACATAAAGTGATCGGGTGTACTCCGTCAGCATACGGCGCATGCTGAACTGCGGCCCGCAGGACTTAATCGCCCTCCGCATGCGTTCTGTCCAGGCGGCCGGATGATCATAGAACTCAGGAACGATCTCCTCTTCCAGAATGGAGTAGAGGCTCAGGGCGTCGGCCTCGTCCTGTGTCTCCTCATCCTTGTACTCGCGCTCTTCGCCTATCGCCCAGCCATTATCAACGTTGTAGCCTTCCCGCCACCACCCATCGAGAATGCTGAAGTTGGGCGCGCCATTGATGCTTGCCTTTTGGCCGCTCGTGCCGCTGGCTTCGAGCGGGCGACGGGGCGTATTCAACCAGACGTCGACGCCGCCAACCAGATGTCGTGCAACATTGATGTCATAGTTCTCGACGATGGCGATCTTGCCGAAGAAGCCCTTTTCCTGGCTCAACCGATAGATGCTTTCGATCAACGCCTTCCCATAGTCATCGGCCGGGTGAGCCTTGCCGGCGAAGACGATCTGTACTGGGCGGTGCGGGTCGTTCAGCAGCCGGCTGAGCCGCTCTTTGTCATGGAAGATTAGCGTAGCGCGCTTGTAGGTTGCAAAGCGGCGCGCGAACCCCAAAGTCAGCGCCTCCGGGTCGAACACGTTGTCAATTCTGGAAAGCTTCCAGTGACCCTCCCCATGGCGCAACTGCTGACCCTTAAGGCGCGAACGCAGAAAGCCGACCAGCTTCTCTTTGCATTCCAGGTGGGCCGACCGAATCTCCTCGTCAGGAACAAGCTCAATCTTTCGCCACGCGTCAGGGCTGTCGACCTCCTCGAGCCAGTCCGGGCTGAAGTAGCGCCCGTACAGCGCTCGCTTCTCCGGGGCCAGCCATGATTCCGTGTGTACGCCGTTGGTGATGTGGCTGATTGGGACCTGACCTTCAGGCGTGCCCGGCCAAAGATGCCCCCACATCCGCCTGGAAACCTGCCCGTGCAGCGCGCTCACTCCGTTGTGATATGCGCTTAAGCGAAAGGCCAGTACGGTCATACTGAACTCTGCGCCCCACCCTTGTTCATGTCGGGCCAGTGCCAGGAAGCCTTCCCGGTCGATGCCCATTTGACCCCAGTATTGCCAGAAAAACTTGTCGACCAATTCCAGGGGAAAGGCGTCATGGCCGGCGGCCACGGGCGTATGGGTTGTGAATATGTTGCCCGCGCGCACGACTTCGGCCGCGGCATCGAACTCCATGCCGCCCTGCACCAGCTCCCGTATACGTTCCAGGCTGAGGAACGCGCTGTGACCTTCGTTCATATGCCAGACCGTCGGCTCGTAACCGAGGGCTCTCAAAGTACGCACGCCAGCGATGCCCAATACGTACTCCTGGCTTATCCGCATTTCACTGTCGCCGCCGTAAAGCCTTGCGCTGAGCTCTCTGTCCTGTTGGGCGTTCTGCTCTACGTCCGTATCCATCAGGTAGAGAACTACCCGACCCACCTGAATCTTCCATACTTTGGCGTAGACGGTTCGACCGGGGAGGTCGACATGGACGACAACCGGATTCCCCTCGGGGTCCACGGCCTGGCTAGCCGGCACCTCAGAGAAGTCGATCTTCTCGTAAATCGCTTCCTGCCCCCCTTTGGCGTTGATCTGTTGGGTAAAATAGCCCTGTGGGTACAGGAAACCGACCCCGACAAACGGCAGGCCCATGTCGCTCGCCTCTTTGCAGTGATCGCCGCTGAGGATCCCCAGTCCGCCGCTGTAGATGGGCAGCGATTCGTGAAGTCCGAATTCGGCGCTGAAATAGGCGATCAACTCATTCTGTCTGCCAGGAAAGTTGCGCTTGAACCAGGTGTCGGCGTCCTCCGCCATATAGGCGTCGAATCGCTGCAGCACAGAGTGATAGTGATTCAGATACCCCGGATCTCGAGACTTCTCCTGCAGACGCGCCAGCGACACAGTCCGCAAAAACCTGACCGGATTCTCACTTACGTGCTCCCACAGATCCTTGTCAATCGACTCGTAGAGTGCTTGCGCATCAGGGTTCCAGGTCCACCACAGATTGTAAGCCAGTTCCTGCAGTCGGCCGATGGCCTGGGGAAGAGGTGGATGGACGGAGATATTTCCAACGATTTTCACAGCGAGGTGCTCCTGCAAATGTGGCGCTCGTGTCTACTTTCTAATACACTGGGCGGCGTCGACGTCAACGAGCCATCTGAACTGTCCTGCCGCCAGCTGCACGCTTTGCACGGGAAGCTCGTTTGGCCTTCGGGGGCCCTCAAGTACAGCCTTTAGTGTAACCGCCTTGGATGCGCCGCTGACCAGAATGAGGACGTGGCGACCTGCATTGATGAGTGGGTAGGTGAAGGTAAGGCGATGTGCGTTGAACTTGCTGACGTAGTTCGCCGCCACAAGCCGGTCCGTTTCATTCAGCGCTTCTGAACCGGGAAAAAGGCTTGCAGTGTGGCCGTCATCCCCCATACCCAGCAGGATCAGATCGAAACGAGGTATGCCTGTCCCGTCTGCCGGCACATTTTCGCGAATGGACTGCTCGTAGGCGCCTGCCGCCTGTTCCGGCGGAAGGTGTCCGGGCATACGCGACACGATTCCTGGCGGCTCAGGCAGCCTGTCAAGCAAGCGCTCGCGGGCCATTCTATAGTTGCTCTCGACGTGTTCCGGGGGAACACAGCGTTCGTCACTCCAGAACACGCGGCACCGCTTCCAGTCGATATCGGAGTCTTCAGCCAGTAGCTCGTATATCGGCCCTGGCGTGGAACCGCCCGCAAGAGCAACATTGAAGACGCCCCTCTGCTCAATGCTGATCAGCGAGGCCGCCGCGATCATCCCGGCGGCGGTGAGGGCGAATTCGGCGCCGTTGGGCTGGACGATGACATTGGTTGACTGAGGAAAGTCTGCAACGCTTCCAGGTCTCTGCTCCTTGACCAGCCGTTTTCTCATTCCCTTCTGATCTCCTCCGTAACCTGACAGTGCTTCAATGGTCTTATCGGTCATTCCATTCCTTTCATGCAGGAAACTGTCATCTGGCCCAATCCTACTCTCATTGGAACTCTGTTTCCGGTAGCTGCATTCCATACTTGCACATTAATGGTCTTCTCAGAACAGTTTCGTGCCCCCTTGCACCGGCCATGCGGGTCCTGCAGGACTGCAACTGTAGCACCGCCAGGCGGCGATCCCGCCATATCGCCGCCATTGCCGGTTTTCCAAGGGCCGGGATAAGCCTTTCGAATGAATGGCCTACGGCTGGTCCGGTTTCAATTCTTCCAGACTATAGGGTCAACTTGGGGTCTGGCAGATGCGAGAGTGGAAAGGAGCTACCCTTCTGGCCCGTTGGTGGAGGGCTGCTGTTCATGTAGGGGCTTTGCTAATGTGCCCGCTCCCGGCTCAGGCTGAGGACACCTCTAGCAGTTGCACCAGGGAACCGTGGTGGAGTTTAAGGTAGTGACGCGGCTGTCGCGGCACTCTCCGCTGTTTCGTTTACTCGGTAACCCAGTGTTGCCCCTCCTTTTCCAGCAGAACGTCGGCCTCCTTGGGACCCCAGGTTCCAGCCGGGTAGTGGGGCAGTCGGTACGGTTTCCTTCCGTTCCTGGACTGTTCCTCCTGCATTCGCCAGCCATCCAATACCTGTGTGATTCGTTGCCACGCCAACTCCACTTCATCTCGCCTGGTAAATAGAGTGGAGTCACCCAGGACGACGTCCAGAAGAAGGCGCTGATACGCGTCCGGAGGTTCACCAAAACTGTGACCGTAAGTGAACTCCAGGTTGACGGGCGTCAGGTTCACCGATGGACCGGGCCGCTTGGCAAGGGTCTTCAGGGTTATCCCTTCGTCCGGTTGGATGCGCATGGTCAGGATATTGCGGCTCAGGCTGTCACCGTTCAAACCCATCCCTTGAGCAACTGCCCGGACGCCTGAGTCATCTTGTCCCGTCGCGTCATCGAATCCATCAGTGGAGTCAAACAGAAGATGCGGAGCCCGTCGAAAAGTGACGGAGATTTCAGAGGCCTTGCGCGGCAGGGCCTTGCCGGTACGCAAATAGAAAGGAACGCCCTGCCAGCGCCAGTTGTCAATTTCGAGGCGCCAGGCAACGTATGTCTCAGTCGTGGAGTCGCCAGCTACGCCATTCTCGTCCAGGTAGGCTGGGACTGGACGGGTAGCTGCCGTGCCCGCCCCGTACTGGGCGCGGACGACATAGTCGGGCACCTCTTCCGGCTGCATTGGCCTGATGGCCTGAAGCAGGTTCACTTTCTGATCTCGAACAGCTTTTGCATCAAATGCAATCGGCGGCTCCATCGCTGTAAGTGAGACCAGCTGCAACAGATGGTTCTGCATCATGTCCCGCAAGGCGCCGGACTTCTCGTAGTAGCCTCCTCGACCCTCAACACCGATGCTTTCAGCCACCGTTATCTGCACATTGTCCACGTAGTTGCGGTTCCAGATCGGCTCGAAAATTCCGTTTGCAAAGCGAAAAACGAGCACATTCTGTACCGTCTCTTTGCCCAGATAATGATCGATGCGGTATACCTGTTCCTCATTGAAAACTGAAAGAACATGGTCGTTAAGTTTGTGCGCGCTCTTTAGATCGCTGCCGAACGGCTTTTCGATCACGACGCGAGTCCAGCTCTGTGTGCTGGCGGGCTCAACCAGGCCGGCGGCGCCCAGGCAAGTGATAACAGGTTCGTAGACAGATGGAGGCGTAGAGAGGTAAAAGAGACGGTTGCCGCCGATATTCCACTGTTCTTCCAACATAGTCATGCGGTCGCGAAGCCGCTGAAAACCTTCAACGTCGTCATACTCGCCGGACACGTAGTAGAGTCTCGGGGCAAAGAGATCCCAATCCGCGCTCTGAAACTCGACTTCAGGATTGGCCATCATGCTGGCCCGGGCGCGCTGGCGCAACTCATCGTCGCTCAATGGTGAACGGGCATAGCCGAGAATGACAAAGTTGGGCGGCAGGAGCCTCTGTTGCGATAGCCTGTAGATTGCCGGAAGAAGCTTACGGTTGGCCAAGTCGCCGGAAGCGCCGAATATGACCATCATCGCCGGTGACGAAACCTGAAACTGCTGGTGGATGTCCGGGGCTTCTTCCAGTATGATTCCTTCGCTCATTGTCAGTCGCCTCTCGAATTGTCGCCTTTTGCTTTGACCAAAGGGCCCGATGTAATGAACTGTGGACCATCACTTCTTGCGTGGGTATGCGACAACAGGCGAGCGTACAGCCAGTTGCAGGGGCAAGTCCGAGACATACGCGTCGGACGGCCCGGAACGCGCAATGATATGAGTGCCTGTAGGAAGTTGCACCGTAATCAACTGATCGTGGCCAAAGAAAAGCGAATGCCGCACCCGGGCCGCGGGCAGGCCGGGCTGGGCGGGAAGGAGCTCGATATTCTCCGGCCGGAGCAGTATGTCCACAGGACCGTGCACCTGCTGACGCGCAGCCAAGTTTCCCAGTTCACATTCAATGGTATCGCCTTGCCCGAATCCGGGAAGGAAATTGGCGTCTCCGATGAACTCCGCTACTGACCGGGTGGCGGGATTTGTGTAGAGTTCGTGCGGTGAGGCTACCTGTTCTACGCTTCCGTCCAGCATGACCGCGACGCGGTCGACCATGCTCAATGCCTCCTCCTGATCATGGGTGACGAAAATCGCGGTCGATTTGGCGGCGTGAAGAATTTCCACTAGCTCCGCTCGCACACGTGATCGGAGTCCGGCGTCCAGATTGCTGAACGGCTCGTCCAGCAGGATTAGGGCCGGGTTCGGAGCCAGTGCCCTGGCAAGAGCGACTCTCTGCTGCTGGCCGCCGCTCAACTCATGCGGCATCCGCCCTTCAAATCCTGCCAACCCAGTCAGATCCAGAATTTCACTGGTGCGCGCCCTCTTTTCCGCTGCGGACATGCGGCGCAACCCGAACTCTATGTTCGCCAGCGCACTGACATGCGGGAAAAGTGCGTATTCCTGGAAGACCATCCCCACGCGGCGCCTTTCGGGCTGCACGTGAACCGAGTTGCCGGCCATCAGGGCACCGTCTATCTCTATCGTGCCAGCGTCGACGCGCTCGAATCCGGCAATGAGCCGCAGTGTCGTCGTCTTTCCGCACCCGGAAGGGCCAAGGAGAGCGATAAACTCGCCCGGGTCAACCGTCAGTGAGACATCGCTGACCGCCAGGACGGGTGAGCTCTTAGTGCCAAACTGTTTGGAAACGCCTCGTAAGTGAAGCCCCGGTGGCTTCTTTTCCAGTCGACTCACGGCACGAATGGACGTTGTTCAGCGGAGGGGCGCGTACCCCTAGCCGCCAACTATTTCCCTTTCCTCCTGCATGAGCACAAGAAATATACTGAACGCTGACATCGTCAGAAGAACTAACGCAGGCGCGGCTGCGCGGGCAAAGAAGGCCTCATCCGTGGCCGACCAGATCTGCGTCGCCAGTGTTGAAAAACCGGTCGGGCTCAACAGCAGCGTCGCCGGCAGCTCCTTCACGGTTGTCAGAAAGACGAGAGCCATACCTGCCAGAACACCCGGCCGCACGATTGGGGCCGTAATCCTCCTGAAGACGGCGCGATTGCCCAAGCCCAGGCTGCGCCCCGCCTCTTCCAGTCGGGGATTCATCTGCATCAGGCTTATCTGCATTGCACCCATGGCTTGGGGCAGGAAGCGGACGACATAAGCGAACACCAGCATCCACATGGTCTGGTAAAGCCAGGGCGCGAAATTTGCGCCGAAAAATACCAGGCTGAGCGCGATAACGATGCCCGGCAGACCGTAGCCTAGATATACGGCCCTTGACGCAAAGGACATCAGCCTTCCCCCCATCCTGACCGCAGCGTAGGCAACCGGCAGCCCCAGAACGGCGGCAGCCACCGCGGCCAGGGCGCCGGCTCGAAAACTGTTGAGCGTTGCCGCCCAGACCGGCGCAATCGATTCGCCAGACGTCAGACCACGCAGCAGCCAGAAGAGAATCACGCCGGTTGGCAGCACCAGTGCGGCCATAACGACGGCGCCGCAGAAAGCAAGCGCCGGCCACTTTCGACGGGCCAGTACAATGCGTTTGCGGGGCGCGATCACACCTGCACTACTGCGGTAATAGCGGGGACGTCCGCGCCCTCTGCTGTTTCTCTCCAGCAGCAGTAGTATAATCGTAAACACCACCAGAGCCAATGAAAGGAGTGAGGCAACGTTGCGATCGAAGCTGCTCAGATACTGAACGTAAATTGCCCGCGTAAAACTGTTGAAGCGCAACAACGATACCGCGCCGAAATCGCTGAGCGTGTACAGCGCCACCAGCAGCCCGCCGGCGGTGATCGCCGGGCGCAGATTTGGCAATGTCACCTTCAGGAATGTCTGCAAACCGTTGAATCCCAGCGATCGGGCTGCTTCCTCGAGCGACGGATCAAACCTGTGCAGGGCGGCGCGTATACTCATGAAAACGTAGGGGTATGTAAAAAGCGTCAAGACCCACAGCGCCCCGGTAAATCCGTAGATTGAAGGTAGACGCTCCACGCCAAAAGGTGACAGAAGTTCCTGAAGTACACCGCGGGGCCCGAACATGGCAATCAGCGTGAATCCGCCAACGTAGCTCGGGATCACCAGAGGCAGCATTGCAAGTACGGTCCAGACCCTCCAACCAGGCAGGTCGGTCCTTTCAGTCAGCCAGGCAAATGGCAGGGCAAGCGCGAGTGAAAGAATTGTAACGCCGCAGACGAGCAGGAGGCTGTTCCACATAATGGACAGCATGCGAGTGCGGCCCAGAAGACCCAATACTTCAGTCCAACCGACCCCGCCGGCCCGGAACAGCAGATAGGCCAGGGGCAACATCATGGCGAGGGCGATTAGAAGGACCAGCGCCCGGAACAATAGACCGAAGTATCGGTGAATAGCCAGACGCGCCCCATCATCTTCATGCGTGAGAGGGCCGGACGAATACGCCTTCCTCAAGACCTGGTAGGCAATGCTTCTCCTGGTGGACGCAGGCGACCCGCTCTCACCGCTCATCTATCCACTAACCTCAGTCTGGGCAGAACTATGTTCCCCACGACTCCGGCCGGCGTTCAGACCGTACTGCCGCATGATCGACGGCCAGAATAACCAGACCAAGCCAATCGCCGGCTGAAAGAGGGGAAAATAGCCGTAGTCTGCGCCAAAGTGCCGCCAGACAGTTCGTCCTATTGTTTCGGGGATGATCAGACTGAGGGTCCCCACCAGAAGGGTGAAAACAGTCTCAGTTGCAAGAACGCCGACTGAGAGACGCCAGGCCCACCGCCTTCGGTGGGCGAAACCTATCGTCGCAGTCAGGTAGCAAACTGCTGCCGCCAGGCTCAAAGTCGGCGCCAGATAGTTGACAACGCCTTCCTTCAGAAAGAGTTGAAACAGAGCCCTGACGCCCGTAGAAAGCGCCAGTAGGGGATAGGACACGGATAGGATGTAACCGAGCGCCGACACAAGCTCGACTGTGACGGACTTAGGCACCGCTTGGCCGGAACTGCTCTGATTGGTAGTCATATCTCCCGTCAGTTGGAAGCAAGCGAACGGCGCAGCTCCTGACTTCTATCTCCCGTCCGACAACCACTTCTCAACTGTTTCCCTGGCCTCACAATAGTTGCGGACGACAGGTAGGTCGGAATGGTCGGCAACTACATTGGCCGGTGGATCGAAAAGAACTCCCACGTCTGCCCTCTGCAGCATCGCAATGTCGTTATAGGAGTCGCCCATCGCCAGGGTCTGGAACTGAAGATCGTGAAATGCTGTGATCGCTTTGCGCTTGGACTGGTCGAGGCGCAGTCGATAGCCGGTTATAGACCCGCTCGCGTCTACTTCCAGAGAGTGACAGAAAATAGTCGGATAGCCGAGTTGAGCCATCAAAGGCTTGGCGAATTCGTAAAAGGTATCGGAAAGAACTACGAATTGTGTGCGCTCGCGAACCCAGTCAACGAACTCTACGGCGCCCGAGAGAGGGGCGATGGTAGCGATTACATCCTGAATGTCCTGTAGGCGAAGATTTCGCTCCTTCAATATCTTCAACCGCATCTGCATCAACTGATCATAGTCGGAGACGTCTCGCGTTGTCAGGCGCAGCTGATCAATCCCGGTCTTCTCAGCGAAGGCAATCCAGATTTCAGGGACTAGAACGCCTTCCAGGTCGCTTGCAAGGAGGCGGGGGCGTGGATCAGGCAATTAGAGCTCCTCTCAATAGGTCATGTGTTCGCCGGCAAGATGTTCAGCCCGGTTCGTATAGCGAACGGTTACTACCGCCCTGCCGTCTGGGCTGGAAGAGGAAAAGTCGACCCGCGTAACACCGGTATTGTGATGGTTGAAGTAGAGGTCATGCCCGGGCAGGCGGCCCAAAAGCGCCTTCAGGAGACTGTCCATAAAGGTGCCGTGTGAGACGGCGGCGATGCTCTCATTCTCTTCCGACTCCCCTGCCATCCGGTGCAACTCTTCCGCCACCCGCACGGCGCGGGCGTGGCAGGAAGCCAGGTCTTCTTCGTCTCCGTGCCACCATCCGCTGTCAGAAATGCCGTCGAGCCGGTATCCGGGAAACATTTCTTTCATCTCAGCGCGATTCAGGCCGGGATGGCCAACAGCCTCCTCGTTCGGGCCCGACCTGAGGAAAATGCCGCCGTGTTCGTGCAGATCGACCCAGACCGCCGGTTCTCTGCCCAGAGATTCGGCGAGGGGCAGGATCGTCTGCATCGTGCGCAACATTGGGCTGCAGTAGAGGCGGGAAATCGTCATACCTTTGGCGTAAGCCCCGAGCCGTTTTGCCTGTCTCTCGCCCATCTCTGTCAGCGGCGGTTCCGCCACCCGCTGCCTCATGTAGGTTTCGAACGGGAAGGGCCCTGGCCGTTCTTTGAGCTGTTCAGCCAGTAGGTTGTTGGAAGACTGCCCGTGCCGGATCAAGTAGAGTATCATTTCGGTGAAGTTCTCCACGCTGAGCTGATGGGGGCCAAAAGCCGGTAGATTCCAAACCGCGTTTTCGGAGTGAGCGTACATTATGAGAGGTAAATTGGCAAGAATTTGGAGCCACCAAGGCGGGGGACCCTTTTTCTATTTTTATTCCGTATAATCGTTCTTATACCAAATAACACTTCAGGAGAAGGGGAACCCCGTCACCGGTTGATCAGGCCCGGCGGCCGATGACTTCGTCAGAGGTACTCTTGCCTTAACCGGGAAGCTGATCAGTTAAGCGCGCCCGCGATTGATTTGCAACCGCTTGTGGCAGACCGAATAGGACGGTAGGGGCGCGTGCCTTCCCCTTCGTTTTGTACGGAAACTTGCTCGGGTGTACATTACGCATTGGGCATCCGACGCCGCTGGGCGTGACACGAGTGCAGCCAGGTTCGTGTTGGAAGAAGCCGCCGGAAACTGGGCAGGAAAAGTCGTTCTACCAAGAAGATGAGCCAAGAGCCTATCAGATCGGCAAATGAAAATTCCGACGAGTTTTTGTTGAAACTCCGGTTGGAGCAGGAGCCCCGTTTCGAAGGGCCGGGCCTGACCGGCAATGGCGCCCCTTCCAGAGAGGCCGCAGACCACCGGCTGTCACGGGCCCAAGCTCCTCGCCTGCTGATTATCGGCTTTGCCGTCATCATCCTCTTTGGAACTCTGCTTCTGAAGCTGCCGGCCGCAACAAACCCGGGCGTCTCCATTTCCTGGATGGAGGCCGCTTTCACCTCAACCAGCGCCGTTACGGTCACGGGCCTCGGTGTACTCACTACGGCTACGGATTTCAGCCGGTTGGGCCAGGTCATAATTCTGCTCCTTCTTCAAGTTGGCGGCGTCGGCTTTATCGCCTTCAGCGTGCTGCTCTTTCGCCTGGTTGGTCGGCGCGTAACCCTGAATGAGCGATTCCTGATCCAGCAGTCGCTTGGTGGCGAAAGGCAGTTCACCCTGGGACGGAACTGGGGGCGGCTCGGCAGTGTCGCCAATCTCGCGCTCTATGTCCTGGTCGTTACAGTGTCCATCGAGGCGGTTGGCACGCTGCTTCTATGGCTGCGCTGGCGGACGGAATTACCTGACGGCGAGGCGCTTTGGCTGGCGCTCTTCCACGCCATCAGCAGCTATTGCAATGCCGGTTTCGACCTGTTCGCAGGCAGCGGCCATCCCCCTGTGTTCGGATTTGGGGCCGACTATTATACTCTCGCTGTGATGTCCGCCTTGATTATGCTGGGGGGCGCTGGCGTTGCCGTGTCTTACGACCTGGTCAGCTACTTCAGAAATCGTATGCTGGCCTTGAACACGCGTATAACATTGGGCCTGACGGCCCTGCTCCTAGTCGCAGGCCTGGCCATTATGTTTCTGGATCGCTATCTATACGAAGTAACCCTGGCCACCCACTCCTTGGGCGAGCAGATTGCGATCAGCATTTTCACCGTAATCTCCTCCCGGACGGCGGGCCTGACGATTCTGCCTTTGGAGGAAGTTAGTCAAAGTACGCAGTTGATGCTGTTGTTCTGGATGTTTATTGGCGGCGCGCCGGCGAGTATGGCCGGCGGAGTGACAACCAGCACAGTCGGCGTGTTGCTGATCT
This sequence comes from Caldilineaceae bacterium, assembly GCA_965208965.1. Classification (GTDB taxonomy): domain Bacteria; phylum Chloroflexota; class Anaerolineae; order Caldilineales; family Caldilineaceae; genus Bin5. The sequence continues at coordinate 3,864,702 of OZ242384.1, read as the reverse complement.
CCGCCCTAGCGACCGCCAAGGGGCGAGACAGCCAGGCCGTGGCATTCGGCCGGTCCGTGCCGAGAGAAACATTGAACAAGGCCGTTGCCATCATGACGGTCAGCACGCTCCTGGTGGGGGCTATCACGATCGTCCTGTCGCTGCTCAACCAGGGCGACATCTTTGCGCTGGGATTCGAGGTCGTAAGCGCCTTTGCGAACGCCGGTTACTCTCTTGGCTTCACACACAAGCTGAACGCGTGGGGACAGGCGCTGATCGCGTTTACAATGTTTTGGGGACGGCTGGGGCCGCTGACAATTGTCATTGCTCTGGCGCAGCGAGAACGCCCTTCATTGCTTCAATACCCTGAAGAGCCGGTCATCCTCGGATAGACCTGCAGTCGTCCCGCAAGGCGGTTTCGCCGCCTGATGGAACCGCCAACACGTTCAATTCAAAGACCCGGAGGACCGTAAGGCAATGACCGTTTCCGAAAAATTCACTCTTGACGATATGCGGCCAGGCGCTGAAGTCGCGGTGCGAATCTGCATGGCAGTGCAGCCCGGAGAGCGAGTGTTCATCCTCGGCGACGAGGGGTCTTCGCTTATCAGCCGGGCGCTTGCCGAAGCCGCCAATCCCATTGCCGACGCCGTAGAGATTCACACCCTTGAATCGCTCGGTCTTCGCCCCATAACCGAGTTTCCGAGTGATCTTCAGACCGCGCTGGAACGGTTTCAACCTCACGTCAGCTTCTATACCGCCAGCAGCCGCCCAGGTGAACTCAAATTTCGAATGGCCTATATGCCGGCCGTCATGCAAGCCAATCCAGCCGGAGCCCGCCATGGCCATATGATCAACATCACGCCCCTTCTGATGACGCAGGGGATGCGGGTCGACTATCAGCGGATCTACGACGTGACCATGCGGGTTTACGAACTCGCCAGGAGAGCCTCGGAGATCCGGGTGACTAATCCGAAGGGCACCGACTTTACCGCCAAATTGAATCCCGACTTCAATTGGATTCCCTGCCACGGCCTTTACCATGAGCCGGGCAAGTGGGGAAACCTGCCGGAGGGAGAGACTTTCACTTCACCGGGCAACGCAAATGGTGTACTGGTGGTGGACGAGCTGGGCGATTATTTCAGCGAACGATACGGAATCCTTGAGACCCCAGTTACGTTTGAGGTCGAAGACGGGCGCGTGAGTGCAGTGCGAAGTGAAGACAGAGCATTGGAAGAGGACGTCCAATCTTACATATTTGGAGCGGATAACGCGGACAGGGTTGGAGAATTTGCCATTGGGACCAACATTGCGCTGACCGGGCTGGTTGGCAATCTGCTTCAGGACGAGAAATATCCCGGCGTGCACGTGGCCTTCGGCGACCCCTACGGCAGGCAGACGGGTGCCGAATGGAAGTCCGAACACCACGTCGATGTCATTCCGACGCAGTGCACAATCGATGTGGACGGAAGACGAATCATGACAGGTGGAGAGTTTGCGCCTGAGATTCTTGGGGAGTAGCCGGAGGAGGCGAGAGGCTCGCCGCCAAAGTGGGGCGAACAAAACCAGCCCATACCGGTTCTGCAATGACAGAGCCGTATGGGCTGTGAAGTCCTATTTGACCTGGAAGTACAGGAAAGAAAAGTCGGAGACCTTCAGCGCTTCTAGTTTGCGGCGCCGAAAGTCGAAATTCGCGGGCGGAATGCCCGGTCAAACGCTTCCAGTTTTTCTTTGAACCAATCGTGCTGTCCCGTCCATTGTGAACGGTTGGTCGGGTCGGCGTTGTACTTGCGCAGCATCACCTGGCCCTGCTTGTGTTCGGGCAGCTCGCGCCACTCCAGTGCGTCGCCAATCTCAGCTCCAATCTCCCCGCGTTGCTGATAAAGTGTATTGTAAGAAACTTCGGCGTCACCTTCGCGAATCACCAACTGTACGCCGATACCGCCTTCTCGCATGTTGTTGAAGGCTGTCATCCGCAGGCGCCAGTGGCCAACATCAAAGTTCATCCAGTTCTGTGAACGAGGAGTGCCGGGACGGATAAAGCTCCCGCTGTCTTCCAGATGTTTACGCAGAGCTTGCCAGTACTCCATCTGCAATTCGTTCTCTACGAGCTGATATTCCAGCTGCAGTTCGTTCTCTACCTGTTGTAACTGATCCTCTAGTGAAGTCTCGTCTGGGTCAGGCGCCAGTACAGGGCTCGGAGTCGGTGTCGGCGCTGTCGTGCTGTTAGGGACGCTGCTCTCGGGCGCAACCGTGCTTTCCTCCCAGCCGGTTGGCTTGCTGACAAGATAAAACTTCGGAGCAAGGGGGGACTCACCGATTCGCCAAAGCTCAACTTCCAAGCCAAAGAAGCGTATGTTTTCAGTGGTAACCTCGTTCAACCAGTTGAGCGTGTTTCGATCTTCCTGCGTAAATTTCGCGGCCACCCACACCATCGTGGCTGCCTTCAACTCTGCCGCGTAGGTAAGAAGCTGCCCCAAGTGGCTCTGGTCGGTATGCTCCAGTTGATTCTCGATTACGACGTACCCGCCGCTGCCGCGACTTCGGCAGACCACGCCCCTGGGGTAAGGTGAGACCCAGCCCTCCATGTCCTCCAGTTCCAGGTCCATGTTGATCGCCTCGCCCAAAAGGGTCAGACTGTCGCCCCTGGCCAGCCAAGTGGCAAAGTCGCTGTCCTCACTCACCCATACTGTGCGCAGTTCCACTTGTTCCAGGCGGCCAAAATCAAACTGTATCATTCTAACGTCTCCTCCTATTGCGAATTTCCTGTAAGTTGCATCAAGTTTAGGCCATACCCGGAACGGGTCTTCCCGAAAGGTCTGTGCTCGATTTGTGAGTCATGGGGGGTCGCCTGTACTGAAAGCGTAGGACTCCTAATCTTAGTTTTACACGAAACAAATGCATAGTGCAAGCGACGATATTGCTGATTTGACAGTGGAAAATGGCACCTATATTATAAGGGGAAGAGTTCGCAGGCCTCACAGGACGCTATGCGAAACTCCAAGACGGTTCTCTTTGCGGGCGTAGTTCAGTGGTAGAACGTCAGCTTCCCAAGCTGAATGTCGACGGTTCGAGTCCGTTCGCCCGCTCTCTTACTATCCTTCTCAGTAGCTGCCAGGTTGAAGGTCTGACATCGCCCTGTTCTTGCTGGACACTTCGATCACTTCCCCGCCGGCTGCGCTTATTTGGCGTCTACTCTCTTTCGCCGGCTTCAACTGTCCATAAGATCCTCTTCCGCTACACGCAATCGCAGATCCCCCTGGCCGGTCAGGATCCAAAGTTGACCCGGGGCGTGTTCAAATACGTATGGATATGAAATCCAGGCATCTTTCTCTCGGGCGATGACGCGGGGAGTTGACCATGTCGCGCCTTCGTCCTGAGAAAAAGCGACCGACAGCTCCTCTCGATGCCAGCTGGCTTCGTCCTCCGACAACTGGCCGCTGCGGCGGGCATAGCTGTCGGTCCCCTCGGGATGGAGACGGTTCCAGACGAGAAGAAGCCGGCCGCTCTGCAGTCGGGCCAGATAGCCTGGCGACGTACTGGCTTCGATCGAGCTGGGCCGGATCGTGCGCCACGACAGACCTTCATCACAGGATATAGCTTCCCAGAAACGGTCCCAGTTCGTGCGAATCAGCATCCATAGGCTACCGTCTCGCCTCTGAACGAAGGTTGGCTCGAACGCGCCGTCGTGGTGACCATGTCCACCCAGGTCAATGATGTTGCTGCCGCGCCAGCTCTTTCCTCCATCGCCAGACGAGTAGACACGAACTGCGTTTCTCCCTGGGCGGCGTAGATAGAACTGGTTCGTCACCACTATACGGCCGCTGGCAGTTTCGATAATATTGATGGGCGGGTGGCCGCATACGCCCTGAAAGAGACGCTGGCGGTCAACCCAGCTTTCGCCCTTGTCTAGGCTGCGAATTGCCCAAAGGTCGCCCCGAGCATCGGCGCCCGGCTCACGAGTCGCACTGTCCCAGTTCAGGACTCGCTCGTCTATCCAGACGAAAACCAGTACGCCGTCACGGGTGGCCAGCAGTTGACCCGTGTTCCGCGGGACTCCTATCCCGGGCGAGGGCAGACTGGGTCCTTCGCCGCGGTAGATCGGGCGAGGGGATTGCCAACTGATTCCATTGTCGGCGCTGACAACTGTAGCATTTCCTTCTACCGCCATCAACTCGCCGTCCGGCAATCTGACAAAAGGGCGTTGCGCGTCGATCGACAGAGGTCTGCAGATTGGGTCGACCCAGCGCTCAGCTGAACTACTCTCTCCGGTCGATTCGCTCATGGTTCGGCCCCCCGCGATCACTGTTCAGAAGAGTTTGGTTTGGGCTTTTCTGTGGTAATAAACCCTTGACATGATTACACGAACCTTATCACGGCGGATGTATACCGTCAACCCGAACGCCTCAATTCGTGTGCATCATAGAGTGGGCGTGAGCTCTGGCGAACCTGTGCCGGCGGCTTGTCTGTAGCCGGTCCGCAGACGGTTCTGAGGCAGAAGAAGCGCCGCCACCGCCATCCCCCTCAACGTACGGTAGGGGCAGGCCTCGTGCCTGCCCTCGCTCACCCTGCTACTCCGCCTCCTACCTCTAACCACTCCATTTCCACTGACCACTGACTACCTTCGGCAATGTTGGCAAACCGGATTAGATGCGATTGCGCTGACGCTAAGGCTTGACTCGCGACATTCAAAACAGTATCCTGATAATTGTCCCCGCTCGAAACTTCCAAATACCGTAAGCCCGGCGAGAGAGGATTGCTATGCGAATTCCGACTAAGTTGGGCCAGACTAGGCAAAACAGTACTCCTGCGTCCTTGCGGACATTCGTCTTCCCTCATAGTCGCGGCTCTAGGAAACGATTATTGCCGTCAATATCGGATTGTCCCACATGAGAAATAACCCAACCCGCCGCAGACTAGAAAAAAACCTCCATGACTGCTGAAATGATCCTGCTTGTCGTCATCCTTGTGGCGGCGACCTATCTCTACCTGACTGACTGGTTGGCAACAGAGACAACCTCGGCACTGGCAATTGCGGCTCTTGCCCTGACCGGAATTCTGAGTACTGGCGAGGCGCTTTCCGGGTTCGCCAGCACGGCCACTATTACTGTGGCCGCAATGTTCGTAATCAGTGGAGGCCTGCTTCGCACCGGCGCCCTCGAAATCGTGACGATCGGCCTGGCGCGCTTCTCCGGCGGCAGCCCCCGCCGGCTGCTGATCCTGTTGGGCGGCGTCATTCCTCTGGCCAGCGCAATTATGAATAACACGCCTGTCGTCGTTATGATGGCGCCGGTGGTCCTTTCTCTCAGCCAGCGCTTCCGCATCCAGCCGTCAAAACTGCTCATCCCTCTCAGTTACTTCGCCGTGTTGGGCGGCACCATCACGCTGCTGGGCACCAGCACCAACATCCTGGTTGATGATCTTTACAGGGCCGCGGGAGGACCCGGTTTCAGCCTGTTGACCTTCACGCCTCTCGGCCTTATCTTCACGGTTGCCGGTGGTATCTTCGTCGTTCTCACGAGTCAGAAGCTTCTGCCGGACAGATCACCGGCGGGCAGCCTGGGCGAAGGCCGCCACCTGAGCACGCCGTTCGTCGCCGAACTGATCGTCGAGAAAGCAAGCCCCTTGCTGGGCCAGAATGTTGGCGAACTGTTCAGTGAGGCAGCCGGCGCCCGATTCTCCCGGCGCAGGTCGGAGCGGCACCACCGGCGCCTGACACACCTGCGCGGGGCGCTTCACGACAACGGCGATTCAGCGCATGAACGGATCGAACTGCTCGAACTGCTGCGCGATGGTAGACCCCACCGCGCCCGGCGGCCCCGACCGTCGCGCTTTGGTCTGGTCAGACGTTTCGAGCCGGAGGAGGCGGAGCTGCTTCGAATACAGGAGGGCGACGTGCTGGTCATTTGCGGAGCGCCGCCGGTGATTTCTCGCTTTATCGAAACCTACTCGGCCTCTGTGCCGGAGCCGGGACAGTTTGCGCCGCCCCCTTCCGACAGGTCGGCGGGCGCGCTGCCTTCGACCCTCATCGTCGAAGCGGTCATTCTGCCGGACTCGGTGGCCGTCGGCCGCCAGCTGGCGCAGTTGGAGTTTGAGGAAAGTCACCAGGTTCATGTGCTGGGCCTGCAGCACAGAGGCGGGCAACGCCGGGTCGGCCCGCGACACGCACGCCTCAATAGCGGGGATGTCCTGCTACTGCAGGGGGCAAGGTCCGGCCTGCACGCAGTGAGCGAGCAGTTCAAGCTGCTTCTTGTGGAGGGCGTGGAATCGGCGATTGCCCGACGCGCGAAGAACCGTCTCGCTCTCATCATCATGGGGGCAGTGATTCTGCTGGCCAGCCTGACCGAGATTCCAATCGTCCTTCTGGCGCTGGGCGGGGCTGCTCTGATGGTCGCGACACGCTGTCTGCGCACAGACGAGGCGATGTCGTCGCTCGACGGGTCAACGCTGTTGCTGCTCGCGGGAACAATTCCGTTGGGCACCGCGATGCAGAAGACCGGGCTCGCTCAGCTGCTCGTAGATCAACTGATCTCGGTCTCCGGCCAGGTCAGCCCGGTCGTCATGCTCTCTCTCTTCTATCTCTTCACCAGCCTGCTGACACAACTGATAAGCAACAATGCGGTTGCCGTCCTTCTCACACCGATCGCCCTCTCCATGGCCGCCACCTTGCAAGTGAATCCCCAGCCCCTGCTGATGACGATCGCATTCGGCGCATCGGCCAGCTTCATGACGCCGATGGGCTACCAGACCAACGCCATCGTCAGGGGCGCCGGCGGATACACCTTCGGAGACTATCTGCGGATCGGGATCCCCCTGACAATCATCATGTGGGCGCTGGCAACCGCGTTGATTCCGCTTTTATGGCCGTTGTGAGTTTTCTCACCCCGTGAATCTGTGCAGTGAAGCGTCTGGTCTGCGATAATGTCCAAAGAAAGAAGAATCCATATTCACCGTTCATTACTAAGGAGAATCTGTCATGTCCACGCCGTCACTGGCAGAACGGGACTGGAGCGGGGAAGTCGTTCGTTACCCGGACCCCGCCGTCGAGGTTCTTGACGATCGCTTCAGCAAGTACAGGATCGGCAACGCTGTCGTCGAGCGTCTCTTCACCGGATGCCGCTGGGCCGAAGGCCCTGTCTGGTTCGGGGACGCCCGCTGTCTGATCTGGAGCGACATTCCCAACAACCGGATGCTGCGTTGGAACGAGGAGACCCAGGAGGTCAGCGTCTATCGCAGCCCTGCCCACCATAGCAACGGCAATACGCGCGACCGGCAGGGCAGGCTCGTTTCCTGCGAGCATACCGGCCGGCGGGTTTCCCGGACGGAGCATGACGGATCGATAACCGTCCTGATGGACAGTTTCGAAGGCAAGCGCCTCAACTCGCCCAACGACGTGGTGGTCCACTCAGACGGCAGCGTCTGGTTCACGGACCCCGGTTACGGGATTATGCTCAACTATGAAGGCAAAGTCGCGGAGGCCGAACTGCCCAACCGGGTCTATCGCCTCGACCCGGAATCGGGCGGCGCAACGATTGTTGCCGACGACTTTCTGCGCCCCAACGGGCTCTGCTTTTCGCCCGGCGAAGACCTCCTGTATATCGTCGATACGGGACGGTCCCACGACCCGGACGGCCCCTCACACATCCGTGTCTTCGACGTAACCGCCAACAACCGCCTCGAGAATGGCCGCGTCTTTGTCGACATGAACCCCGGCATGGCCGACGGAATCCGTTGCGATGTGGACGGCAACCTGTGGGCCGCGGCCGGGTGGGCCGGCCCCGGCTTTGACGGCACCCACTGCTACGCGCCGGACGGAACCCTCATCGGCCAGATCCACCTGCCCGAAATCTGCGCAAATCTCTGTTTTGGAGGGGCGGAAAAGAACAGGCTGTTTATGGCGGGCAGCCAGTCGCTCTACGCGGTCTACGTTGAAACGGCCGGCGCACAGCATCCCTGATTTCAGAACAACTAAGTGAAGGAGATTCCTTGATGTCTTACAGCATCCACTCGACGTTGCAGGATGTACTCAGTGACGAGCGCGCAAAGGCCGTGCTGGAGAGGCATATGCCCGGCGCCTCTTCCCATCCTGACCTGCCCATGGCCATGCACATGACCCTACAGCAGATTTCCTACTACCCGGAGGCGGCCGAGGCAGGCCTTTCCCAGGAGAAGCTGCAGGCCATTGACGAGGATCTGAAGGCCCTGGGCTGAGCGCCGGGCAGTGGCAAGCTGCGCACGGCGGGGCTACAGATTTCCGCGGCGGCGGGCCATCTCGAAGGCATCATCCTGCGGCGTGTAGTTGAGGATCGCATTTGTGTCGGTCATGTCCAGCCGCTTGTAGCGGTTGTCTGAAATGCCGTGGAAGTTGCCAAACATGACCTCCTCGCCCGCCTCAACCGCAGCCGCGATCAGACTTGCATTGTCCTCCATCGTCTGAATGATCTCGACGTACTCGTGATCCCAATGGATCCATTCGGAGTCGCGGGGCTGGACCGCGCCAAAACGAAGGCAGAGTGACGAAAGGCCGTGTGCGGCCGAGTAGTATCGGGCGAGCGCCTCGCCCCAGCATTTCGTCGCGCCATACAGGTTGATGGGGTAGACCGGCTGGCTGGTATGTACCTGCTGATCTCGCGGATAGCCCAGTACCGCGTTGATGCTGCTGGCGTAGACCACCCGCCGGCATTCGGCCAGCCGGGCCGCTTCAAACACATTGTAAGTGGCGATTACGTTATTGGGCAGCAGGCTCTCCCACGGGGCCTCCATGTTCGGGTCGGCGCCAAGGTGAACGACAGTATCGACGCCGTCAAACAGTGGACGAACTGCGTCGAAGTCGCTCAAGTCCAGTTTTGTGAACGGGGCGCCCCTGGTATCCGCAGGCTCTACGATGTCCGTGAGGACAAATTCATATGTGTCGGCGTAACTGTTGTGGAAGAAGCTGCCGATCCTGCCGGCCGCGCCGGTGAGGAGTAGTTTGCGAGTCATTTTGAAGCCCCGTGTGAAATGGAAATTGCAGGCGGTTGTTGCGCACCGCCTGTTCAACCCTTCTTTTCGATTACACCCACATATTGCCCGCCTGCGCCCCCGATGAACTCTGCGACGCGCCACCCGGTTCCCTCCACGATCTCCTGCATCTCTGACTGTGAGACCATAAGGTAGTCGAACCAGTCGCCGATCAGCTCGCGGTGGCGGACGCGTAGGCGGATCTCGCCGGCCATCCGCCCCCTGTCGCGGTTTCGAGCATGGTATTTGAGATGCTCCGGCTTGTCTGTGCCATAGATGTCGAGCGACTCGGCCACGATGCGGGCATTCCCGCTAGTGAGGTTTTTGAGGCGGCGCAGCATCCACTTCGCCCGACCTGGGTTGGCAAACAGTCCGAAGTTGTTGCCCATCATCAGGACCGTGTCGAATGTACCCAGTGAGGCGTCAATCTTGTGAAACGGCAGCCTGTGCACGTTCTCCACGCCCCGCTTGCGGCAGATTTCAAGTGCGCCGGGCGACACGTCTATACCGACTACCTCGTGCCCCAGCCCCTGCAGGTAGAGCGCAAAACGGCCGGTGCCTACGCCCACGTCCAGCACTCGCCCGCGCACGAAATCCATCGCCTGTTGAAAGCGGGGAGGCCACTCCGAATACGACGCGAAGTATGCTGCCAGATTGTCTGTTGCGACCAGATAACCGTCATCGCGCTCAATGAACTCGTTGCAGGACTCACCCGCGAAATGGTGTGCCAACAAGAGGCCGAAAGCATCCTGTGTCTGCGCGCCTTTCATCGGTTATACTCCGGGTGACTACAAGAAAACGGGCCGAACGATGGTTGTCCATCTTACTCGCCCGTGCTATAAAGGGCAAGCGGAAGACCACGGAAATGAAGACAGAGAAAAGCTAATTTTTCGCAAAGGAACTGACAATGGCCGCCAAGACTTCCAGCCTGAATCCGGTAGACAACGACGACAGCAGCCTCTTCGAGGTCCAGACCAATGCCGAGGGCCCAACCGGCTCCTTGCCCCTGGACGAAGAGTTCCTGCGCAACGCGCCCAGCGGCGACATCTTCGGCCTCACGCAGGATGCCGGCATGGGCTGGAACCCGCTCCGCCTGCGCAACCCGGAATTCCTGATTCTCAGCACACAGGGCGGCATTCGCGCGCCCGACGGCACGCCTGTCGCACTGGGTTACCACACCGGCCACTGGGAAGTCGGTCTGCTGATGGAAGCTGCGGCCGCAAGGCTCAAGGCGTTGGGAATGGTGCCCTTCGCCGGCTTCGTCACCGACCCCTGTGACGGACGCTCGCAAGGCACGACGGGAATGATGGACTCGCTTCCTTACCGCAACGACGCCGCCATCGTCCTGCGCCGCCTGATCCGTTCGCTGCCTACGCGCAAAGGCGTGATGGGCGTGGCCACGTGTGACAAGGGCCTTCCTGCCATGATGCTCGCGCTTGCGGCGCAGCGGGAACTGCCGGTTGTACTCGTTCCCGGCGGCGTGACCCTTCCCCCCAGTGATGGCGAAGATGCCGGCAAAGTGCAGACCATCGGCGCCCGCTTCTCTCACGGCGAAATCACCATCGAAGAGGCCGCCGAACTGGGTTGCCGGGCCTGCGCCTCGCCCGGCGGCGGCTGCCAGTTCCTCGGTACGGCCGCGACCTCACAGGTAGTAGCGGAGGCGCTGGGTCTCACGTTGATGCATGCGGCGTTGGCGCCGTCAGGACAACCGATCTGGAAGGATGCGGCCGATCGATCGGCGGTTGCCTTGGTTTCGCTACACGAAAATGAGATCGCCTGCGCCGACATCCTCACGGAAAAGGCTCTTCACAACGCAATGGTCGTTCACGCAGCCTTTGGCGGATCCACCAACCTGCTGCTTCACATCCCCGCGGTCGCCCACGCTGCCGGACTGCCCCGCCCCTCTGTCGCTGACTGGCAGCGCGTAAACGCGGAGGTGCCCCGTCTCGTCGACGTCCTGCCCAACGGCCCCAAGGGCCATCCCACGATTCAGGCATTCCTCGCCGGCGGCGTGCCTGAAGTCATGCTCCACCTGCGCGAACTGGACCTCCTGCACCTGGACGCCCTGACCGTACATGGCCGCCCGCTTGGTGAGCTGCTCGACGAATGGCAGAGCAGCGAACGTCGCAAGCGCCTGCGGGAACGCCTCTTCTCGGCCGACGGTGTCGATCCGGACGATGTCATCATGGACCCCAAAACAGCGGCCGCGCGCGGCCTGACCAGTACGGTTACCTTCCCCACCGGCAACTTGGCCCCGGAAGGATCCGTGATCAAGAGCACGGCAATCGACCCATCCGTCGTCGACGCCGACGGCGTCTACCGCAAGACGGGGCCGGCGAGGGTCTTTATCAGTGAACGCGAGGCGATTGCCGCCATCAAAGGCGACCATGAAAAGTCGGTCCAGGCGGGAGACGTAATCGTTCTGATCGGTTGCGGTCCCATGGGAAGCGGCATGGAGGAAACCTACCAGCTGACTTCAGCCCTGCGCTATCTGGACTTTGGCAAGCAAGTAGCGCTCGTCACAGATGCCCGTTTCTCCGGCGTAAGCACCGGCGCCTGCATCGGCCACATCGGCCCCGAGGCCCTGGCGGGCGGCGCGATCGGACGGGTTCGCGAAGGGGATACGATTCGAATCGAAGTGGACACGGTCAACCTGCAGGGCGCCCTGGACATCGTGGGTCCGCCAGGAAGCAATGGGACCGGTGCTGGTGGAAACGGGTCGAATGCAGCGGCGCAACGCGAAGCCGGGTCGGAGATTCTGGCCGGCCGCTCTCTTCATCCCGACTTGGCAGCCGACCCGAGACTCCCTAACGATACCCGCCTGTGGGCGGCATTGCAGGCCGCGAGTGGAGGTACGTGGGGCGGCTGCGTCTACGACACTGACCGCATTCTGGAAGTGCTTGCCGCCGGAGAGAAAGCCCTGGCACAGCAGTAGAATGATAGCAGGTTCAGGGCAGCACGCCTGCCCATGGGAGCGATTCTGTGACAGGGGCCTGGGGGAAATCTGCGTTTCGGCCGCTGCCCGTTAAGGATCGCTGCAGTCGCGGGTGAATCCGCACTGCGTACAGATGATCTTGCAGTGGCGTTTGCTCACCCCGCCGCCGCACAGCCAGCAGAAAGTGTCGTCGACCGGCTCGTAGACCGGCACGAACCCTGCTTCAGCGACGGCTGCTTGATGCTCGTAACTCTCATGCTCGATCCGTCCGCCCGGGCTGTAAAAGGTGGCTTCATATCCCTGGAAGTCGCCGTCCTTGTAAAGGAATTTCGCCGAGAAGTACCGCTCCTCAAACAGCCACGGAATGAACAGCCGGTCTCCCGGCCACAGGTTCAGTTCCAGCAGCCTGTCATTGTCGACCCAGGCAAGCCTTCCTTCCAGGGAGTCATGTAGCTGCCCGGTCCAGTGCTGGGCGAGGAAAAGCCAAACGTACCAGTCGGCCTCGCCATCGAAGTTGGGAAATGTAATCTGGCCGCGCAGGGTCGGGTCAATGCAAACGAGCCCGCTTTCCTCCTGCACCTCGCGTACCACGCACTCTTCGGGCGATTCGCCCGGCTCGAACTTGCCTCCGAGACCGTTCCACTTGCCCTCATGATAGTCGTTGGCCCGCTTGACCCTGTGCAGCATGAGGGTCTGACCGGGCCGCTGTACATAGCAGAGCGTTGCCAGCTTCAAACTGCCATATGCCATGTCAGTACGCCGCCAGTTCTTTTCCCATTGCGTAGATCTTCTCTGCGCTGGGGCGGTAAGCGTCCTCCAGGGTCGGGCTAAAGGGAACAGGTACGTCCAGGCCAGTCAGCCGCTGAATCGGAGCGTCAAGCCACTCGAATGCCTCCTGGGCAATCAGCGCCGCCACTTCCGCGCCTACGCCGGTATTGCCCGTGGCGCTGTGAACGATCAGCACCTTTCCGGTCTTGCGGGCGCTGTCAAGAATCGCTATGGTGTCCAGGGGCTTAAGCGTGCGCAAATCAAGAATCTCAGCATCTATTCCTTCTTCCGCCAGCCGGACGGCCGCCTCCTGCGCTTCCCGTACTTGGGCGCCGTAGGTGACAATCGACAGGTCGTCACCCTTCCGTGCCGTATGCGCCTCTCCGATGGGCACGATGTATTCGCCTTCCGGAACGGGTCCGCGCTCCGACCGGTAGAGGATCTTGCTCTCCATGTAAATGACCGGGTTGTTGTCGCGAATCGCCGCGATCAGAAGGCCCTTGGCATCGGCAGGAGTCCCCGGAGCCACGACTTTGAGACCGGGTGAGTGCGTGAACCACGCCTCCGGGTTCTGACTGTGAAACGGGCCGGAGCGCAGACCGCCGTCACTCGGCGCCCGGATCACCCAGGGCACCGGCGCGCCCCAGCGGTAGTGGTTGGTGGCGGCGAACTGGACTATACTGTCGAAGCCGCTGGAGATGAAATCGGCGAACTGCATCTCGATGACGGGCCGCATCCCCATCAGCGCCATGCCGGTGCCCATGCTGATAAAAGCGTTTTCGCACATGGGCGTATTGAAGATGCGCTCCGGAGGGTACTTCTCCGTAAGCGGTTTCGTCACTTTGAAGGCGCCGCCGAAAGGGCCGGCTACGTCCTCGCCGAAGATGATCACCTCCGGGTCGCGCGCCATCTCCACGTCCAGCGCTTCGGTTATGGCGGCGATGTAGGTCATTTCCTGTTCGCTGTTCATCTCTGTCGTCCTCTTGGCTTCCGCAAATGCGCCCCTCCATTGGCAACACGCGGACTGATTGGCGCGTATTTTACCATACTGTGGCGGAGAATACTCCGTTCACTGAATTCACTATAGGCTTGGCAGTTCAGAACATATGTCGTACTATAGGGGAGTTGACGATATCTGTCCGTGCGCCAGGGGCCCAGCGCCGCTATCGTTTCTAATGTAGAGCCCAAATGAGTTCACGAGCTTGCGAGTATCAATAGAGCGGGTGAGACGCCTGCGATGCCAGGCGGCAGCCCGTGAGAAAACTCTTGGTTTCAAATGGAACGCACATGAGTTCCTGTTTATCGAACAATTATTATATTATTGTGAATAGACGATGTTCTGTCACTTGAAAATTTTTTCTCGCAAACGCTCGTAAACTCTCGTGGATCTCTCGTAAACGCTCGTACGAGCGTTTGCCTGTTGTCATACGAGCGCACGACCTGTGTTCAGGGAGAGCCAAGCCCGGCTTTTCGTGCCGTTGCATTGGAAATGTGTCTCTTCAACCCGCTTTGAAACCCTGCCTTTTCACCGCACGCAACTGGGAGAGCTTGCCTGCTCGACACACCTTGCAAATGTCAACGGACCCTAAAGAATTGCCCGGAAAGTCAGCCTCGCAGATACATGCAGCAAGATCGGACAGGTCGACAGTACCCTGGAATGGTGACTGCCGGCAGCATTTGCGTAGTTCTCCACATTTTAGAACAGGCCGCCGGGGACGACATGGAGGAAAAGAGACGCGCATTTCGGGAACTATCCAAGAAAATGCGAGGACTTACCAGTGACCGTCCCCATACGCCATCCCACATTCTGATCCGTGAAGATCGCGACAGCGGGCATGGGTCTGCGTGATGCGATTGGTGGTGGATGCCAGCGTGGCAGTCAAGTGGTTTGTGGAAGAGGAGCATGCCGAAATCGCCGGCCGCCTTCTTGAAAGGGGCATCTGATGAAACATGGAGAGATAGTTTTCGAAGTGACAGAAGCGGTCGAAGGTGGATACGATGCTAGGGCACTGGGTTACAGCATCTTCACGCAAGGGGACGACTGGGCCGACTTGAAGGCAATGGTAAGGGACGCCGTACTCTGCCACTTTGACGATAACAGTGTGCCCAAAGCATTCAGGCTGCATCATGGGGAGGCTGCGCATGAATGCGAGGGTATTGACCTGATTCATCTCTAACCTGAAGGGAGCAAGCCGAATGGCAACATTCAAAACCAAAGCAAACGTGGCGGACAATGGGACTCTCACCGTCGTGGGTCTGCCATTCAAACCCGGCGAGCAAGTGGAAGTTACCATAAAGCAGCTTGAAAAAATTCAGGAAGAGAAGGAACGATACCCACTACGAGGCAAGCCCTACAAATACGACCGTCCTTTTGATGGTGTGGCGCTTGACGATTGGGGAATCCAGGAATGATCGTGCTGGATACCCACGTGTGGGTATGGTGGGTCTTGGACACGGGAGAACTGAGCAAGGCTCAGATGCAAGCTATTGCCGATGGCAAAAATGATACCATAGGCATTAGTGCCATCTCCTGTTGGGAGATTGCCAAACTCGCCGAGTATGGAAGGCTGGAGCTGCCAATTGGAGTGTCCGAGTGGTTCAGAATAGCACTTGCCTACCCCAAGGTCGAATTTCTCCCGCTGACTCCTGAGATCGCTGTCGAGTCAACCCATTTGCCAGGTGATTTCCACAGAGATCCGGCAGATCAAATTATCGTTGCCACTTCCAGAGTTTACCAATGCGCTTTGGTAAGTTCCGATGACAAGATACTCAAGTATCCCCATGTGTCAACGGTCTATTGATCCACAAAGAGTTCTGTTTGTCTAAATGTAAATCCCAAATGAGACCAGGAACTTACGAATGTCGGGAGAGCGGGCGAGACGCCGGCGATCCCAGGATACGGTCCGTGTGAAAGATCTTGATATCAAATTAAACTTACATTAAGAGAAGATTCTCGAATGAAAGATCTCCTGCTTTGTCTAAAGCCAAAACAACGAAAAGGAAGCAAACCTCGTTGTCATTGGTTGACGCATGGAACACGTAAGCAAGTTGCCAAGCGACTGACCAAATTGACAAGTCCATGGGGCACGGTGTCGGCAAACGACCACTGGATGCCGGAAGGCTTCTGTGACATCGAAGAAGCGCAGTTGCATAAGGCGACCAAGTTGCTACCTCAAGAGCATTGCGACAAGTTGACCAAATGGTGGCTGGCAGAACCGAGCGAAGAATCCAAAACGCCGAATTTCGACATTGCCAGCACTGGCACCATCAAGGGAAAAAAGGGAATGCTCCTAGTCGAAGCAAAGGCGCACTCTGCGGAATTGAAAGTAGAAGACGAAGCAAAAGGGAGTCAAGCAAATCGAAAACGCATCGGCGAGTGCATTGAGGAAGCAAATGTCAATTTGTCGGCCCGGACGAAGCCCGGATGGGCACTGTCGCATAATTGTCGCTATCAGATAGCAAATCGCTTTGCCTGGTCCTCCAAATTAACGGAACTCGGTTATCCTGTCATTCTCGTCTATCTCGGATTCGAGAATGCTAAGGAGATGAAAAAGGGAAAGAACCAATTACCTTTTGACGACTACTCCCACTGGCAATGTTGCGTAGTTTCACACAGTGAGCCACTGTTTCCTGCAGGAGTTTGGAACAACCAATGGTGTGTTCACAACCACCTCTTCGTCCCGCGTATTTTATCATGCGAAATACGGTATGACTCACCGGTAGAAGACGACTGAAAAGAGGTGGAACATTCCGATCCAATTGGAGCCTATATCAGACCTGGACGGCAGACACATGACGATTCAAGATTCGACCAACACCCTCTACTTCGGCGACAACCTCGACATCCTGCGCCAGCATGTCGCCGATGAAAGCGTTGACCTGATCTACCTCGATCCGCCGTTCAACTCCAACGCCACCTACAACGTCCTCTTCCGCGAGAAGAGCGGCGAACAGTCGGCCGCGCAGATCACCGCCTTCGACGACACCTGGCACTGGGGTCTGGAATCGGAATCCGCCTACCATGACGTGGTGATGGACGGGCCGAAAGCATTGGCCGACCTCCTCCAGGCCATGCGCTCATTCCTGGGCCAGAATGATATGATGGCCTACCTGACCATGATGGCGCAACGCATGGTTGAGCTTCACCGCGCCCTTAAGCTAACGGGCAGCATCTACCTCCACTGTGACCCAACTGCCAGCCATTACCTGAAGTTATTGCTGGATGCCGTGTTTGGCACAGACAGATTTAGAAATGAAATTGTATGGAAAAGGACAGGCTCACATGGTGGTTCCAAACGATGGGGGCCGATTCACGATATAATTCTGTTCTATACGAAGTCTGATGATTATCTCTGGAATCGAATCTATCAGGATTACGATGCTTCTTATCTTAAAAAGCATTACCGCTTTGAGGATGAAAATGGCACATACCAACTTGTTTCATTGACTGGTGCCGGAACCCGTTCTGGAGACTCAGGTAGACCATGGCGCGGCATTGACCCCACTGATTCAGGCCGACATTGGGCAGTCCCCAACACCACTCTACGAACAGTTTTTCCTGATTTAGACTTTACTGAGCTTTCTACTCAGCAGAAATTGGATCTGCTCGATGAGTCAGGCCGCATTTATTGGCCTGAACGGGGTTTCATCCCTCGACAAAAAAGGTACGCAAACGAAAGTCCTGGCGTTCCAATCCAAGACATTATCAGCGATATTCCACCAATTGGCGCACAAGCCCGCGAACGCCTCGGCTACCCTACCCAGAAGCCCGAAGCCCTTCTCGAACGCATCATCAACGCCAGCAGCAACGAGGGCGACGTCGTCCTCGATCCGTTCTGCGGCTGCGGCACCGCCATCGCTGCGGCCGAACGGCTCAACCGGCGCTGGATCGGCATCGACGTCACCCACATCGCGATCACGCTGATCCGCCACCGTCTGCGCGACTCCTTCGGCGAGGAGCTGCGCCCCTACTCAGTCCTCGGCGACCCCAAAGACCTGCCCAGCGCGGCCGCTCTCGCCCAGCAGGACCGCTACCAGTTCGAGTGGTGGGCACTGGGCCTGGTGGACGCCCGCCCTGCCCAGGACAAGCGCAAGGGCGCGGATTCGGGCGTGGACGGCTATATCAACTTCTTCGACGACGGCAGCGGCAAAGCCAAGCGCGTCGTCGTCCAGGTCAAGAGCGGCCACGTGCAGCGCAACCAGATCGCCACGCTCAAGGGCGACATGGAGCGCGAAAAGGCGAAAATCGGCCTCTTCATCACACTGGAGCCGCCCACCGCGCCGATGATCAGCGAAGCGGCCGCGGCCGGCTTCTACGAACCGAGCCACTTTCTGAAGCACAAGTTCCCGCGCGTGCAGATTCTCACCATTGAGGAGTTGCTTTCCGGCGCACAGGCCCAATACCCGCGCTTTGCGCCCGAGGCCACCTTCCGCAAAGCGCCGCGCCGTTTACGTCAGCAGCGTGAACAGAAACGGATGATCTGACTCACCTAGCACTCTCGGAGGCCACTGTGAACGTAGAAATTCGCGACGGGAGATTCCGCGCCGTAGTCGGCGACGATGTCGAAATCGAAGAGGTCGGCAGCGGCTTTGAATTCACCGAAGGGCCGATCTGGAACCATGTCGAGAAGCACATTGTCTTCAGCGACATACCCGGCAACACCATGCGCCGCTGGCGGCCCGACGGCAGCATCGAAATCTGGCGCCAGCCCAGCAACATGGCCAACGGCAATACCTACGACGGCGAAGGACGAATCGTGACCTGCGAACACGCCACCAGCCGGGTGACCCGAACCGAGAGTGACGGCTCAGTGACGGTGCTGGCAACGCACTACGGCGGCAAGGAGCTCAACAGCCCCAACGATATAGTCGTCAAGAGCGACGGCGCTATCTACTTCACGGACCCAAGCTTCGGGCGCATGGAGTACTACGGCCGGCCGCGGGAGCAGCAACTTTCCTTTCAGGGCGCCTACCGGCTCGACCCGGACAGCCGCGAACTGGCGCTGCTCGTCGACGACTTCGACCAGCCCAACGGCCTCTGTTTCTCACTGGACGAGTCGCAACTCTTCATAAACGACACGATGCGGGCGCACATTCGTGTCTTTGATGTGAACGGTGAGGGTACACTCGAAAACGGCCGCGTCTGGGCCGAGGTCACAGGGGGCAGTGACGGCGCGCCCGATGGCATGAAGGTCGACAGCGAGGGCAACCTCTACGTGACAGGGCCGGGGGGAATCCACGTTTTCGACCCGGACGCCGCCTGTCTCGGCGTTATCAAAATGCCTCAGGGCTGCGCAAACTTCTGTTGGGGCGACGACGACTTGAAAAGTCTGTTTGTAACCGCCAGCACGTCGCTCTACCGAGTGCGCGTTCAGGTTACTGGAAGACGCACCTTTTAGCGACTACTGAAGGCAGTTGTCGACGACTGAACGAGGTTCACGTGGGTAACAGAGATTGACGAACTGCGGCCGCTGGGCCAGGTTTGTCCGGAAAATCCAACAAGAGATTCAGCATAATCAGGAGACGTACAGGAATGATAGCGCTCGACGTCTATTTCAATGCCAAAGACGGCAACGATGCCGAACTTGAAAGAGCAATTGTGGATGTATGGATGGAAGCGATGCAACAACAGCCCGGCTTCATCAGCGCGACCATGATGACGCCCTTCCCGCAGGATCAGCTTGAGGCAATGGGTGCTGTCAGCCCTCCCTTTTCCCACGAGGTCATCTCATTCTGGGAGAGCGAAGCGCTGCGCCAGGAGTGGGTGGCCTGCGACATCCACCAAGAGGTCTGGCCGCAGGTAGAGGCTGCGGCCGAGGTCGTCATTTACACGGTTTCAAACTGTGATCAGAGCTGGACCACGTAAGAATCTGTGGCGGGAACGATAGCGAGCCCTTCCTATCTCAGTTCCCGCCCCGTTCCCCATCTTCCTGAAACTGGGCGTCAACGACCGCCAGGATGGCGACATTAACAATGTCCACAACCTCGGCGCCGGTCTCCAGCACGTGGATCGGCTTGCCCATCCCCACCAGGATGGGACCGATCGCTTCAGCGCCGCCCAAACGGTGCAGCAGCTTGTAGGCAGTATTTGCCGACGCCAGTTCCGGGAAGACCAACACGTTCGCATCCTCAATCGCGCTGAACGGATAGTGGCGGCGCATCAGGTCCGGCACGACCGCCACGTCCGCTTGCATCTCGCCATCAATCTGCAGGCCCGGCTGCTGGGCCTTGACCAGCTCGGTCGCACGCTGCACCTTGTCGACCTGGGGATGGCGCGTGCTGCCGAAGTTGGAAAAGCTTAGCATCGCCACCCGCGGTTCGACATCGAACTGGCTCGCCACCTCGGCTGCGTTGATGGCAATGGCCGCCAGAGTCTCGGCGTCAGGGTCGATGTTCACAGTCGCGTCGCTGAAGAAGTAGATGCGATCGCGCACTATCATCAGGTAGACGCCGCTGAGAACGCCGCGCTCGGGCGCTGTCCCAACGATCTGCAAAGCGGGACGCAGAACGTCAGGATAGTTGTAGGTGAGTCCGGAGATAAAAGCGCCGGCGTCGCCGTTAAGCACCATCGCCGGCCCGAAGAAGTTGGACTGGCGCATCAGTTCGTTCGCCCTGGCCAGGGTAACCCCTTTGCGCTGGCGTTCGTGATAGAATGCTGCCGCATAGTCCCTGTACTTCGGGTCCTGGTTTGGGTTGATTACGGTCGGCCGGTAGTCCAGGCCCAGCTCTTCGCAGCGAATGCGGATCACCTCAGGATTGCCGAGCAGCACCGGCGTACCAATGCCCTCCGACTCGACTGCATAGGCCGCCCTCACTATCTTCGGATGCTCGCCTTCTCCGAATACGACCCGTTTCGGATTCTGCCTCGCCTTGCTCTGCTGCGTCCGCATGACCTGCACGCCCTTGCCTATGCGCAACGCCAGTTCGTCCAGATAGGCGTCCAGGTCGATGTCGCGGCGCGCGACGCCGGTCTCCATCGCCGCCTTCGCCACGGCCGGCGCGACCCACATCAATACGCGGCTGTCCAGCGGCTTGGGGATGATGTACTCCGGTCCGAACTGAAGAACATCCAGCCCGTAGGCCTTCATAACGCTGTCCGGCACGTCCTCCTTGGCCAGGTCGGCCAGCGCACGCGCCGCGGCCAGCTTCATCTCCATATTGATCGCCTTCGCCCGTACGTCCAGCGCGCCGCGAAATATGAACGGGAAGCCGAGTACGTTGTTGACCTGGTTAGGAAAGTCGCTGCGTCCCGTCCCCATGATGACCGTATCGCTTCGTGCGGCAACGGCGTCAGGGTACGGTATCTCCGGGTCCGGATTGGCCATGGCGAAAACGATCGGGTCTGCCGCCATCGAGCGCACCATTTCCGATGAGACCGCCCCTGCGACGGAAAGGCCGATCAAAACGTCTGCGCCGGACATCGCTTCGCCCAGGGTGCGGGCGTCCGTGTCGCTGGCGTACTCCTCTTTCCATTCGTTCATGTTCTCCATGCGGCCCTGGTAGATGACGCCGCGGCTGTCGCACATGACGATATTGCTCTTGTCCGCCCCGAGCGCAACATAGATTTCTGCGCAGGCGATCGCAGAGGCGCCTGCGCCGTTGATGACGATTCGGGCCTCGTCAAGAGGCTTACCGGCGATCTCCAGGGCGTTCAACAAGCCAGCCCCCGAAATAATGGCCGTTCCATGCTGGTCATCGTGGAAGACCGGAATATCCAACCGCGCCTGCAATGTCTGCTCGATCAGGAAACACTCCGGCGCCTTGATGTCTTCCAGGTTGATTCCTCCAAATGTCGGCGCGATCAGTTCGCAGAATCGCACCATCTCCGCCGCATCCTCGGTGTCCACCTCGATATCGAAAACGTCAACGTCGGCAAAACGCTTGAAAAGAACCGCCTTCCCCTCCATGACCGGTTTGGAAGCCAGCGCGCCCCGGTTGCCCAAACCTAGGATGGCCGTGCCATTGCTGATGACCGCGACTAAGTTGCCGCGCGACGTATAGTCAAAGGCGTCTTCCGGCCTCGTTGCAATTTCCAGTACCGGGTGCGCCACGCCGGGAGAGTATGCCAGGGAAAGGTCCAGCTGCGTTTCCATTGGTTTGGTCGGCGTGATCTTCAGCTTCCCAGGCCGGCCATTGGCATGGTAGTCAAGTGCGTCCTGTTTAGTCAGCGTCATCAGGCTTCTCCGCGTGATCAAGGTATGTCTGCCTGCGCTCATTGTATGCGAAGTGGCGTGGATGCGCACACCTGGAAGGTAACCGGTCCAGCGTTGGGCCTTGGAAACCAGTTTGCATAAAGGATCTGCTCCCAAAGTGACAAGGGGACTTTCAGAAAGCTTCGTACCTCCTCTTGCGTTAGGTCAGAAGAGGCGCGTTCCCTTTCTGGAGGCAGACCCAACGCAGCGCCATGAATCCCAGTGGGAGCCGCGTCTATTCGATAACTGCGATCTCTATGGCAGAACTGAATGCCAATGTTCGCTCTTGAGCAAGGGCCGGAGATTTGCATTGCAGTTTGCTTATGCTATACTCACGCCGGAAGTTGCCGGACGCCACCTTTACCCACAGAGGTTGGGGCCGGGCCCACCGAAGCAAGTGGCAGTCTACCCGCTCAATTCTGGTTGGACGCAATCCCGAAAACTGTCCAACTTATAGATCGGAACAACGTATATGGCGACAGCGGCTGACGTTAGCAACGTCAGTACCGGGCGTGTCAACAGCCCGCTCTCCATCCTCAGCGCTATCTGGGGCTCCTACTTTTTCCGCAAATTCCTGCGCGCGCTGGCCACAATCTTCATTGTAACAACCATCATCTTCTTTCTGGTCCGCCTGCTGCCCGGCAACCCGATCGAAATCTATGTAAACCAGCTTGTCGTCACCTACGGCTTGCCCGTTCACGAGGCCAAGGACCAGGCCGCCGCACTCTTCGCCATCGACCTGGAACAGCCGGTCATTCTTCAGTACTTTTCCTACCTGGGTAATCTGGCCCAAGGCAATTTCGGCCAGTCCGTCCTCTCCCCCGGCACAACGGTCACCGAAGTGATACTGCGCTTCCTGCCCTGGACTCTGTTCAGCGTCGGAACGGGGCTGTTGATCAGCTTCACAGTTGGGGTCCTGTTGGGCGTAATCATGGCTTACCGCCGAGAGACCTTTCTCGATCACGGCTTCACAGTCTTGAGCTCCGTCGTTAGCTCTGTACCGGACTTTCTGATCGGCCTGCTCATCGTCGTCTGGTTGGGTGTACAATGGAAAATCCTGCCGATCGCGGCAATGCGCGGCGCCTACTCTTCTGGTATGACGCCTGGGTTGAATATTGAATTCTTCCTCGATGCCTTCTTCCACGGGGCTCTGCCCATCTCTACCTATGTACTGACAAGCATTGGATTCTGGATGCTGAGCATGAAGAGTAATACGATCAGTACGTTGGGAGAAGACTATGTGACCATTGCTAAAGCGCGCGGGTTGAAGGAGTGGCGCATCACAACTGCCTATGTAGGCCGCAACGCGATACTGCCGCTCTTTACGATTCTGACGATCCGCATAGGCTTCGTTGTCGGCGGCTCCCTCCTGGTGGAACAGATCTTCGAGTATGGAGGTATCGGCAGAATGTTAGGACAGGCCATTAACCAGCGCGACTATACGTTAATGCAGGGAATCTTCCTGATCATTACCTTCTCGGTCATCTTCGCAAATTTCTTTGCAGATGTCCTCTACGGTTGGCTCGACCCCCGCATAAAATTGCAGGACAACTGAGGCTGACGTTATAATGGCCAACTTTACGTTTTGCGGCGCAGCCACAGTTTGCCAATCATCTGAAGCGAGCGCAGACATACATCGCCCCAGGAAGCTCAGGATAGAATAGATGACGGCACAAGGGTGGGAAGGCGAACAGAACGACAGTCTCCTTACAAGTGCATGGAATGGTTTTCGGACTTTCGTGCGCCTGCTGTCCTATAATCGCGTCGGATTTATCGGCTTTCTCGTGGTTATATTCATGATTCTGCTCTCCTATGCAGGCCCCCTGATAATCGAACTGGATACAAAGACCAAGATCGACAAGATCTATATCACACCGACAATCGAACACCCTTTGGGGACCGATCATCAGGGCCGGGACATCTGGTCCCAGATCGTCAACGGTGGCAAAGATGTCATCTATGTGGCCTTCCTGGCAGCAATGATCTCGACTGTGATCGCAGTTGTCTTTGGCACCCTCAGCGGATTCATTGGCGGCTGGGTTGACAGTGCCATTATGTCTGTCACCGATATCATCCTGACGATTCCCCAATTCCCGTTGCTCGCCGTGCTGGCCGCCTTCATTTCTCTCAACAGCCTGACTTTGTTGGGCATATTAATGGGCCTGCTGAATTGGCCGACTCTACTGCGGGCTTTGCGGGCGCAGGCTCTCTCCCTAAAACAGCGTGACTTTATCGAGGCGGCCAGAGCGCTCGACCTGGGTGTTTGGCACATCGTCCTCAGAGAGATGGTGCCTAACATGATGCCTTATATAGTCGTCAGCTTCGCCCTGGGGATGACCTTTGCCGTGTACCAGCAGGCGGGCCTCGTCTTCCTGGGCCTTGTTCCCATCTCTGCAGGCAACTGGAGCGTAATGATTCAGCTTGCCTGGGTACGGGGCGCGATATTCTATAAGGACAGCGTCTGGTACATCATGGCGCCCATTGTCGCAATTGCCATTCTCCAGCTGGCGATCATTTCCATGACCCGCTCCCTGGAGCTGGTTTTCAATCCTCGCCTGCGAGCCAGCGAGTAGAGGACCGGTTGCAACCCGCCTATGAGCCAAGCCACGGACCTTTCCTGGCATCAGAACATAGATGAGAACGGCAGCCATCCTCCCCTGAGCCTGCAGAACGTTCATGTAAGCTACCGTACTCGCAAGGGCAGCGTCCAGGCTGTGCGCGGCGTTACCCTGGACCTGCAGGCGGGGGAGAGCCTGGCCCTCATCGGAGAGAGCGGCTCCGGCAAGACCACGCTGGGACTGGGAATCGTGCGGCTCCTGGTCGAAACTGCTGAAGTCAGCCCTGGCAAGATCATTTACCGCCGCGACGGCCATGAATTGGATGTTCTGTCACTGGCAGACGGTCCACTGCGCGAGTTCCGTTGGCGCGACTGCGCTATGGTATTTCAGTCGGCGCTCAACGCCTTCAATCCCGTCCTCAAAGTGTGGGATCAGGTGTGGGACACCGCCAAAGCCCACCGCTGGAACAACAGGGAGGAAGTACGCGAGCGCTTCCTCGATCTGCTCCGTTTCGTACAACTTGACCCCGCGCGAGTCATTGACTCTTATGCCCATGAACTGAGCGGGGGCATGCGCCAGCGCACGCTCATCGCTATCTCGCTGCTTCTGGATCCGCAGATTCTGATTCTGGACGAGCCGACGACCGCACTGGATATTCTCACCCAGCGCACTATTATCGATCTGCTTCGTCGTTTGAAAGAAGACCTGCACTTCACGATGCTTTTCATCTCGCACGACCTCGCAATCGCCGCTGAGTTGGCCGACAGAGTTGCGACCATGTACGCCGGCCAAGTTGTGGAACTCGGCCCGGTAGAGGACATATTTTACCGACCCCGTCATCCCTATTCCTTGGGATTGATCCGGGCCGTCCCGACTGTTACCGGCGGATTTGAGGAACTCTCGTCGATCCCCGGCTCGCCGCCCGACCTGATCAATCTGCCGGCGGGCTGCAAGTTCCATCCCCGCTGCCCCTATGCCAGCGAGCGCTGTAGCAACGAAGAACCTCAGCTTGAACGCGTTGGCGACAACCACTTCGCGGCTTGCTGGCATTCTGATGCCGTGGAAGAGGATATCGAACGCAACGGGCTGCGCGTCCGAAGGAGCGCTTAGCAAGACCGCCGCATAGGGCGGCAAGGAAAGACAGAACAGCGCGGCCAGTGGAGGCCGCTTTGCATGACGCCAATTATCGAACTTCGCAATGTAACCAAATACTTCGGCGGTGGTCGCGACCAGGTCACGGCGGTTGACTCAATTTCGCTTGACATCGAACCCGGAGAAATCGTCTGTCTTGTAGGGGAGAGCGGCTGCGGCAAGAGTACGACGGGCCGCATGGTTGTCGGTCTTCTGCCGCCTTCAGAGGGACAGATCCTCTATCAGGGGCAGGACATCTCTGCAATGGACAAGGCCGATTACCAGCAGTACCGTCGCGCTGTCCAGATCATCCATCAAGACCCTTACGCCTCCCTCAATCCGACCCAGACCGTACGCCAGATGATCGCCGCTCCGCTCCTGCGCCACCAGGCGCAGAGGTCGTCCGGGAGTGCAAACGGTAGCGGTAGAAGAGAGCGCCGCCGCGATGTCGAGAGACGGGCCGCAGAGCTGCTCGAGATCGTTGATCTGACCCCCGTGGCCGAATTCCTCGACAAATATCCCCACCAGTTGAGTGGGGGACAGCGCCAGCGCGTATCGGTGGCCAGGGCGCTGACGGTCGAGCCGAAGTTCATCGTCGCCGACGAAGCAGTCTCTATGGTGGATGTGTCGATTCGCGTGAGCCTGCTGAACATGCTTTCACGCCTGAAGGATGAGTTTGATGTTACCTTCCTTTTCATTACGCACGACCTGGCTCTGGCAAAATACTTTGCCTGGGAGGGTCGCATCACCGTCATGTATCTTGGGCGAATTGTTGAAGAGGGGCCAACGCCCCGCCTCATAACCGACTCACGCCACCCCTATACGCAGGCTTTACTGGGGGCTGTGCCTGAAGCCGATCCGGAACTGGCCAAGAAAAAAGTACATCTTGAACTGCGCAGCGCCGAGATTCCAAGCCTTCTGAATCTTCCGACGGGCTGTACATTTCACCCGCGCTGCCCCTACATTGTTGAAGGCGAATGCGACACTGCCGTCCCGCTGTTGGAACATATATCAGATGGCGGTAGCGTAGCCTGCCCAGTGCGCAAGTCGGAACCGAGTCTGATCTTCTGAAGCCGTAGCCTAATAACCGCACTCATACTGTCAGATTGGTTCATGTCCGGAATGAGGAATCAAGAAAGCCGTGGATCCCTTTCTTGGTAGGGCAGCATTTCACATCGGGTTCTACATCGCCTTCGTAGCCGGCGCGCTCCTGCTTTTTCTGGAAAAGGGGACGGCCGAATACGTAATTACCCAGTTCACTCTGGGTATCGGGCTTGTATATCTGCTTCTGGTAGTTCTACTCGTGCAATGGGGAAAGCGTCGAGAGCGGTGACCCGTTAAGGCATGCGCACCTTGCGCGCTCTTGTGCGTGGCTCCCCTCATCGTCTCTTTGTCCCCGCAGTTTCTCTATTATCCTTAAGGAGGATAAAGTATGAATCGAAGATTATTGCTCGCAATTGCGCTGATCGCAGCGCTCGTTTTCAGCGCCTGCGGTGCGCCGGCGGCAGACATGAGTGGCGGTGAAGCGGCTCCGGCGGCTTCCGAAGAAGAGGCTGCTTCGTCGGGAACGGGTGTCTCTGAATTCCACCCCGCCTGGCCCTATGCGCCCCCGCCCACCGGCCACTTCAATACCTGGGTCACCAACGGTATGACCCTGGGCATCTACCGCGCTCTGATGGAACCGCCTCTGTTCATGTTCCTGTGGGCCGACGGCAGTTGGATGCCCGTAGCCGGTGAGTCCTGGGAATGGGTTGATGACGTCACTTTGCGCGTCAGCCTGATACAGGGAGCTCAGTGGAGCGACGGCAGCGACTTCACCTCGCAGGATGTTGTCGACACATTCAGCATCTCCCGCCTGCTCAGCCAGACCGTTTGGCGCTTCCTCGACGACGTACAGGCCGTGGATGATCACACCGTCGACTTTGTTCTCAGCGGCCCCTCCACAACCGTGCCCCGCCGCGTGCTGCGCGAGGTGCATATCACCGCCTCTTCAGTCTATGGAGACTTTGCCCAGCGCACACGCGACCTGGTAGAGGCCGGCATGACCAACGAAGACGACGACTGGAAGCAGCTGCTGCAGGAGTTCAATGAGCTGCGCCCGGACGAAATGGTCGTTCTGGGGCCGTACGCGATCGACCCTGCCAGCATCACCGAGTCCCAGATGATTCTCAACAAAGTCGAGACCTCCTACTGGGCCGACAAGGTGCGCTTCGACCGCATGGTAAACTACAACGGTGAGACGCCGGTCGTAACGCCGCTCGTCCTCTCCGGCGACGTCGACTATGCCACGCACGGCTTCCCGCCCGCCACCGAGCGCGAGTTCATGTCCCTCGGCTATCGCATCATCCGCGCCCCCATCTACGGTGGCCCGGCCCTCTATTTCAACCACACGATCCATCCCTTCAACATGAAAGAGGTCCGGCAAGCCCTGGCCTACGCCATCAACTTTGAAGAGAACGCATTTGTCTCGCTGGCCGAATCGGGCGTGGCGCAGGAGTGCATGTGTGGTTTCTCTGACAACATCACACCCTTGTGGCTGAGTGAGGATACGCGCGCAAACCTGAATCCGTACAGCCAGGATCTGGAGAAGGCGGAGCAGATGTTGCTCGATATCGGCTTCACTCGCGCCGATGACGGTGTTTGGATGGACGACACAGGCGCCCGCATGGAGTGGGAGCTGACCGCACCTGCCGAGTATTCCGACTGGTCTGCAGCAGCTGAGAATGCTGCAGAGCAACTGACCGCTTTCGGCTTCAAGACCAGCTTCCGCGGCGTGAACTTCCAGCAGCACCCGATCGATGTCAACGAAGGCAAATTCGAGTTGGCGATTCGCGGCTGGGGCGCAGGCAATCCCCACCCGTCCTTCTCCTACGAGAATGACTTCAGCACGCACAACGCCGCCGCGACGGGCGTAGGCGCATCTGGCGCCGGTAGCATCGAGCTTCCGGGCATGTCCTTCGACCTGAATGTCAGCACGGACAGCGTCGGCGACGTCGACTTGTGGGCGCTGACCAAGGAGGCCGGCTCCGGCGGTGACGCCATGATGCAGATCGCGGCGCTGGACAAGATCGCCATGGCCTACAATGAGCTGCTGCCGCAGATTCCTCTGTGGGAACGCTACGGCAACAACCCGGTTCCCAGCCGTTTTGCCAGCGGTTGGCTGCCCGAAGGCGACCCGATCTACGTCAACAGCCCCTACGCCGACTCGTTCGTCGTCATTCAGATTCTGACCGGACAGCTTGGCCCGGCCGAATAGGCACTACGCGACGGAGTTAGCCTTGTAGTAAGACTTAGGCAGTTGGTTAGGGCCGGCGCGACCGTGTCGGCCCTAATCTTTCTGCCCCGACGGACCTGTCGATAAGAAAACCAGGTACGAAGCCTGCGACACAATTGAGGGAAGCATGAACACTGACTTGACTCAGGAACAGATCGACTCATACCGGCAAAACGGGTTCGTGGTCCTTCACGACTTCCTCACCCCGGACGAACTGGACACCTGGCGGCAGGCCGTTGACGGAGCCGTGCGCCAGCGTGGAAAGCAGAGGATGTTCAACCAGGAAGTGGACGAGGACCGCGAAGAGTCCTACTATGACTACGTCTTCGTCCAGCGAATCAATCTTTGGCAGGACAGTATTGACGTCCGGCGCCTGATACTGGACCCGCGCCTTGGCAAGTTGGCCGCTGAATTGGCCGGGGTGGAAGGCGTTCGAATCTGGCATGACCAGGCATTGATCAAACAGCCGTGGGCCAACCCCACCGGCTGGCATCTCGACAATCCATACTGGTCCTACTCGTCCCGGGATACCCTCAGTCTCTGGGTCGCCCTCGACGACGCCACACTGCAGAACGGCTGTCTCTACTTCCTGCCCGGCAGCCACAAGACGGCAACTTTCGACAACGTCAGTATCGGCGAAAACATCGGCGACATCTTTCGCGTCTACCCGCAGTGGAAAGACATCATGGCGGCCCCCGCCGAAATGAAAGCCGGTTCCGCCTCCTTTCACAACGGCCTCATCGCTCACGGCACCGGCGCCAACATGACGCCGGGCTGGCGGCGTGCCATGACATGCGGTTTCATGCCCGACGGTTGCGCCTTTAACGGCAAGCAGAACATCCTCAACGATGAACAGTTCGCCAGCTATGAGATCGGCGACCTGCTCGACGACGACCTGCAGAACCCTCTCATCTACCACCGGTCCAGACCCTATGAAGAAACGCTGGCAGAACGATTTGCCTAGGGCTCGTTGACATTTCGATTGAGCCAGATCAGTGTAGAAGCAAAATGCAAGAAAGCGATGAAACGACGTGCGAGTTTGTCATAGCGAGTGAAAATGCGTCGACACCACTTGATTCTGTTGATGAAACGTTCGACGATGTTGCGTTCTCGGTAGCGGATGCGGTCATAGTCGCGTGGTTGCTTGCGATAGCTGCGGAAAGGGATGACCACCTTTACCTGTTGGGCTGCGAGTTGCTCTCGCAACGGGTCCGAATCGTAGCCTTTGTCGGCAATAACGGCATCAAAATCGAAAGGGGCGAGCAAGGCTTCAACTTGGGTCATATCATGGCGTTCACCCCCGGTCAAGATGAACTTGAGGGGAAAGCCCAGGGCATCGACGAGGAGATGGATCTTGCTGCTGAATCCGCCCCGGCTCCGACCTAGGCACTGTTCCTGCTGTGGGCCCCCTTTTTTGACCCGCCCGCGGCGCACATATGGGCGCGCACAGCTGTACTATCGGGCATCACTGCTGCCATCTCTGGGTCCTGGGCGAACTGTTTAAACATGTCGGCCCAAACACCGTTCTCTTCCCAGCGTGCGTAGCGCTTGAAGACGCTGTTCCACTTGCCATAGCGGTCTGGCAGTTCACGCCACTGAGCGCCCGTGCGCAGAATCCAGTGAACTGCCTCAACGAAACGGCGACACTCTTTCTCTTGCCCTGCGTAGGCACGTGGGTGTCCTTGCAAAAATGCATAAAGTTTCTGCCACTGATTGTCGGCTATTTTCGTTGTAGACATCCTACTATTGTCGCCAAAGTGTCAAAACTTATCAAATGTCAACGAGACCTAGTCATTGCCAGCAGGGAAACCCCGGCCCCGTCTAGGGCCCGTCGCCGATCCCTCCGATCACCGCTCCTACCTCCCCTGCCTTCCCCCATCTCCCCACGCATAAGTCCGGTAGAGGCAGGCATTGTGCCTGCCCTCGCGCCCCCAGCCGCTCCTCCTGAAGTCACTGACCTCTGACCACTGACTACACCTTCATCGCCTCCGCGCGGCCCGTCTCCACCGTCCCATTCTCCAACGCCTGCTTCTTCATCTTCTCCTCGCATCCCCAATGGAACATTTTTTTGTAACATTTTTCGCCCTTCTTTGCCCCTCATTCTCTCTGGTCAGGAGACCCAAAAACAGAAATGTTACACTTTCACTGAAAATGCAACACTTTCGCGGCCCCTTTCGGGCGCCCCGCCGCACCGCCGAAAGACCGCACCTTCAGCCACTGAAATGATGAAATGGCGACCCCCGGAAAAGCTGTACAAAATCCCCCAAGTCCGCGCATCCCCGCCCGCCTTCGCAAGCCAAAATGCACATATGAGCGCATCCCAAAGTAGTGACTGACCTTCATATACTTTAACCAATGACAAGGCTGAGGCCCGCCCGCAATACGATCTCCCGCAGAAGCGCCGGCAGCACTCACTCCACGCCCTTATCCACCCTCCCCCGCCTTTGTTCCCGCCCCGAAACTGGGATGGAGCTTCAGCCCAGCGCCGATTGACAGTATTTGCCTGCTATGCTAGCATTCCCGTCGTTCTTATTCACCCTCCCGCAGCCCGCAGACTATACGAATCCACTCCACATTGAGGAGGACGCTTTGTGCTGAACGTAGCAACGATCGGAATGGGGAACATCGGCACAACGCATGCCCGTGTCTACCAGGCCAGTGAACGCGCCCAGTTGGTCGCCGTCTGTGATATGGATGAGAGTATTGCAGACGCTGCCGCAGAGCGCTTTGGCGTACCAGCCTATTACAGCGTCGCCGAACTTCTCAACAGGGTCGAGCTGGACGCTGTCAGTGTCACCACCGCGGGGCCGGAAAACGGCGGCCACCACTACGAGCCGGTCATGCAGTCCTTCGATGCAGGACTGCACGTATTATGCGAAAAGCCGATTTCCAACAACATCGAACACGCCCGCGAAATGGCGGCCAAGGCCGACGAAACCGGTCTCTACTTCGGCATCAATCTCAATCACCGTTTCGTGCCGCCGGCTGCCAAAGCCAAGCAGTGGGTAGAAGAGGGGAAATTGGGCGATCTTCTACTGATGAACATGACGATGTGGATCGGCAACCCGAATGACACCTCGCCCTGGTTTCACATTCGCGCCCTCCATCCCCACAGTCTCGACATCATGCGCTACTTCTGTGGTGACGTGAAGCGCGTTCACGCCTTCTTCAACCAGGCCCCGGGCCGTGTCTGCTACTCCAACGCTCAGGTGAACCTGGAGTTTGCCAACGGCGTAGTCGGCCACCTGACAGGAAGCTACGACACCAACCCGCGCCACAATCTGGAACGTTGCGAGGTGATGGGGACGGCCGGCCGTTTTGTCCTCGACAACCTGTACCAGGAGCTGACACTCTACCCCCGCCAGAGCGAGGAGCTGACCGTCGTACGTAACAGCATCATGGGAGGCCTCAGCGGCTTCGACGCCACCTTTACCAACCGCATCAACCGCTGGATAGAGCAGGTGGACGATGGCGCGCCGCGTGAAGAAATCGAGGCCTCCGGCCGCGAAGGACTGGCGGTACAGGAGATCATCGAAGCCGCCATCCGCTCTCACCATAGCGGCCAGGCTGAGGAAGTGCCGGCGTAGCGGATAGTCCCGTGTTTGCCGGCAAGACATCTGAGCCGGCACCGTCGGTCCAGCCCGCAAGCCTGCCTTCGCTGTCCGCTTCAACAGATGAAACTGGAGGAAACGTGTCTCTTGAGTCTGTCGAGATACAAGAACGAATTGATAAGCTCAACCGCCACGGCTTCATTCTGATCCCAAATGCTCTGCCCGAGGAAAAGGTCGAGCAGTGGAAGTCGGTCCTGTACGCTTATTACGACCGCGGCGCCTATGAGATCAGCAACGGCGTGGGCAACGTAGCCTTCGAAAGACTCCTTGCGCTGGAACCGGAGTTGGCCGGCGAATTGGTCGGGCACGAGAGCGTTGCCCCATATCTGCAGGCAGTCATGGGAAAGCAGTGCCAACTGCGAAGCCTGCGGGCCCACGTCAACCCTGCCGCCTACCTGCAGGAGTGGCACATGGACTTTTACGACTTTTACTATCAGAAGGAGAAGGCGGAGGCACAGAATCCCACGCACGGCCTCTGCCTCAATTCGACCTTCTATCTGACCGACAATACCCCCGAGCGTGCGCGTCTCACTTTTGTTAAGAACTACCTCGATCGCCCGGTCCCGGAAGAGCTGATACCGTTCCTGCGCTACACCGAAGATCGGAGCGACCCCTTTCAGCGCTGGTGCGACGATCAGGAGCTGGAGCATCTGCATCCGCTGGCCGGCGACGCGGTTGTCTTCTACAGCCACATTCCCCATCAGGGCGCCAAGATAGGGCCGGATCCGGAGGGCGAGATCCGCGCCAACATCGTTCTGCACTACCAGCAGAACCCGATGTTTCCTGGTATAAACTTCGTCAGCGATCCCCAATTTACGCTTGAGACACTAGGTTATGCAGGCACGTTTCCATTTGCCGAGCTAGATTAGCGGCAACACGAATGCAGTTCAGACAGAACGAAAGGAAGAATTCGATGAAACATTACAGAACGATTCTCGGCCTGATTCTCCTGTTGTCGCTTCTCCTCGTGGCGGCTTGCGACGCACCCGCAGATGGCGGGATGGCGGCTGATGAAGCCCCGGCTGCAGAAGAAGCGACCGCGGACGATGAAGTGGTCGAAATTGAGGAGACAGAAGAAGAGGCGATGGAGTTGAGCGGCGAAATCGTCGTCAGTATTGCTTCCAACGACGTGCAGACCTATCAGGCGATTGCCGACGCCTACATGGAGTTGCATCCGAACGTGAGCGTCCTGATTGAACTGAAGGCTCCCGGCGTCGATGCCTATCTGCAGTGGATTCGCACGCAGTTCACCTCGGAAGTGCCGCGTGTGTCGATCATCGAGTCACCCCATCTGCGCGAATTCGCTCAGGAAGGGCGGCTGATCGACTGGGGCCCATACCTCAACAAAGAGAATCCCTACACCGGCGAGAAGTGGGAGAACAGCTTTGAAACCTGGGGCCTGAACCTTGTGCGCGACCCTAACACTGGCCAGATGTTCACCATGCCATACATGTCGGTCCAGACCTTCTGGCTGTACAACAAGGCTCTCTTTGAACAGGCCGGCATCACCGATGTTCCTCCGCAGCCGACTTGGAACCAGTTCGTCGGCTGGAACGAGAAACTGCGAGACTCGGGCGTCATTCCAATCGCTATGGAAGGCACGACCGAGCAGATCTGGGGCGGGGGCCGCATGCCCTGGCTGATGCGCTCTGCCATGGACCAGTATCACCGCGATGAGTTGCAAATTATACAGTGCCAGGAAGGGGACTGGTGCTTCCGCGAAGGCATAGACGATGTCTGGACATACGATCCCAGCGACGTGCGCAACGACGACCCGGACCGCGTCTCCGTCAACATCGCCCGCCACCTGGCCGCCTTGCGCGACGGTGCAATTAATTTCAACAACGAATGTACTGTCGAGATGATGACGAATATCGGACGCGTCTTCCAGACGGCGAACGGTTTCGTCCCCGAAGGCTGGACCGGCATGGCCGACGCCTATCCGCTCTTCCTGACACAGAAGGCGGCCATGCGCATGGTGCATGGCGGCATCTACACCAGCCTGCCCAAGGACATCCGTGCTCTGGCTCAGGGCGAATACGGCGGAAAGGCTGAAGTAACGGAAGAAGACTCAGCCGCGGCGGTCGAGTTTGAGTACGGACGCTTCGCCTTCCCCAACATCGAAGGCCCCTGTGTGCAGGGAACTGCGCGCGCCAATGAGTTAACACAGGGCTATCTGGCGCTGCCGGTGAAGGACCGCGTCCAGAACGACCTTGAGGTCGACTTCGTCATGTTCTGGACAAGCCCGCAGGGCATGCAGATCTTCTTGGAAAACAAACTGGATCCCGAAAACCTGCAAGGTGGAATCGCTGGTCCGCCGTTGATCAGGAACGTGACGCTTCCCGGTGAATGGGAGGAAGTCTTCGCCCAGAGCGTTTTCGTCGGCAACTATGAAAAGCCCGGCGCACCCGGCGACGCGGTAGCACGCGGCTTCTTCAAGTACGAAGAGACGAAGCGCGAATGGTCCATCATGGTGCAGGAGTTCTTCGAGGGCAAGATAACGGCCGAAGAGTTCGCGGAGAGCTACCAGGCTCTCCTCGAGGACAACTTCGACGGCCTGCTCGAGTACCTCAACCTGACTCAAGAGGACCTGGACAGCCCTGAGAAGCGACCGCCAGGTTGGGTCGCTGCCGGACCGTACTAAAGGGTTGGTCTGGACCTCTGCCGCAAACCGGAGGAGGACTGATCAGCCTCCTCGAACGGTGATACATGGGCTTGTCAACGCCTGGAGTGTCGAACAAGAGTTGGTTTAATCGCAACAAACCAGGCATGCCGCTCTCACCCGGGAGCGGCTTGTCTGGTTTGCCCGTCAGGACCGCCGCGGGTCAATTCCGGCAGGCTGCTGCCGCGATCGCGCTGGCTGCAGCCCTTCTGTTGGTCGTTGCCATACCCCTCAGTGCGCAGTCCCCTGATGGCCAGTTATGGGTACACGGCTCGGCCAGCCGCGTTCAAGCCGTTGCCATATCGGAAGATGGCTCGCTTGTTGCTGTGGGCAGCCGTGACAACTCTCTGAGCCTGTTCGACGGCTCGGGCGAACTGCTGTGGAAGTTCGAAGCGGAGAACAGCATCCTCGGCGTGGATATCTCGCCGGACGGCCAATGGCTCGCCATTGCTTCTGAGGATCGCTTTGTCTATCTGCTCGATGCGGACAAAAATGTTCTCTGGAAGTACAAGGCGGCACGGCCAATGAACAACGCTGCCGTAGCCGCAGACGGTTCACTTGTCGCAGCGACATCCGATGACCTGTCGGTATACGTTTTCGACAATGAGGGTACTCTGCTATGGCAGGAGGAGCTAGGCATAGGAGTGCGGGCTGTCGACATTTACGGCAGCGCCGAGAAGGCCCGCGTTGTCCTGGGCTCCGACGACGGCCTGATAACAATCTAC
Source organism: Caldilineaceae bacterium (assembly GCA_965208965.1). Lineage (GTDB taxonomy): Bacteria > Chloroflexota > Anaerolineae > Caldilineales > Caldilineaceae > Bin5. Next base: position 3,828,871 of record OZ242384.1, on the reverse strand, counting down.
AACCGCGAAGGCAGAGATCTGCTGCAGGCCTGGCTAGACTACAGCGTGAAAACTGTTTCGGTGACGTCCAACGGCGCCCGTATCCTGGCAGGAACCTCGGACGGCTCCGCCGTCTTGCTAAACGGGGCAAACGGTAGTGAGATCTGGCGTTTTGAGGCCGAGGAATCGGTAAACAGCGTTTCACTGGCCGCCGACGGATCCAGCGCCCTGATCGGCTCCGAGGACGGAAGTGCCTATCTGCTGGACGGAAGCGGCATGCCCACACACCAATTTCGACAGGAGTCCGAGGTCCTCAGCGTCAGCATTGCAGGCGATGGCAACCGCCTTTCTATTGGGACCGTCTCCGGTGCAGCCAGGGTTTTCGATCGCGCCGCGGCACTTAGCGGTGCAGCCCGTTCGTCAGCACAACGACAGCGACTGATCTTCGCAGTTGTCGGCGTTATCGCGTTGCTCATCCTCGCGGCGGTCTGGGCCGCCCGAACGACAGCAGCCGGACAGCAGGTCTGGCAACGCAGTGCAGCCGGGCCCCTAGGTGTCTTGCAATCGATGTGGAGTGCCCGTCTCTCCTATCTGCTTATCCTTCCAACGCTGGCACTGCTCCTGACTTTCAACTACTATCCCGCTTTTTCCGGTCTTTATCACGCCTTCACAGACTGGAGTCCTGGCGTGCACACTGAATGGGTCGGTTTGTCTAACTTCTACTCCCTAATGGAGAATCGATTCTTCCTTTCCGGCTTCCGTAATGCGGCAATCCTTGTTGTCGTCTCCGTCGCGAAGACTATGACCATGCCGCTTCTGGTGGCGGAGTTCATCTTTAACTTGCGCAATCGGTTCTCGCAGTACTGGTTTCGCACTCTCTTTGTGGTGCCGATCGTGCTGCCTGCCGTGGTGGAGATTCTTGTCTGGAACAACATTTACGATCCCGCCATCGGCCTCCTCAACGAATCGCTCAAGTTGGTTGGTTTGGAGAACCTTACACGTGTATGGTACGGAGACGCCAGCGTTGCCCTCGGTTCAATCATCTTTATCGGCGTTCCCTGGGTCAACGCCTTCGCTCTGTTAATCTTCTACGGCGGCCTCATCTCTATCTCAAACGAAATCATCGACGCAAGTCTCGTAGACGGGGCCAGTACTTGGAGGCGCTTCTGGAGCATCGACTTGCCTCTGCTTATGGGACAGATCAAACTCCTCCTCATCCTCAATTTCATAAATGCGGTCCAGACGTTTGAACTCGTCTTCCTTACAACAGGCGGCGGGCCCGGAGCGTCAACCTACACGCCCGCGCTTGAACTCTATTACAAGGCGATGCGCATGGACCGCATGGGAATTGCCTCAGCAATCGGAATGATACTGTTCTTCATTATTCTGGCAGGCACAATTGTGAATATGCGCTTCGTCAGCTCTTCGACTGAGTATGAGGCCTGACATGGCTACGGTGAGAGACGGTCAAGGGCCAGAAGGGGCAGCGACGGTCGTCGTTCGCGGAGAGAGCGGTTCGGCAGACCAGCCCATACTTACCTCCAGCTCTGCCTATGCGATTTTGCGGTTGACCGGGGGGCAGTTTCTGCTCTATTTGATATTACTCATCCTTCTGATCGTCACCTTCATCCCAATCGTCTATCTGATTGTTCTTTCGCTCAAGGACAACGGGCAGATCTACGGCCGTTTCTGGTCCATGCCCGATCCTTATCGCTGGGAAAACTTCGCGCTGGGCTCGCTTGCCATCTGGCGCGCGGTACTGAACTCTATTCTCACGTCTGGGACTTCGACGGCTGCGACCGTCGTTCTTGCCAGCCTCAGCGGTTATGTCTTCGCGCGCCACCGCTTCCCAGGCAAGGAGTTGATTTACACGGGGATCCTCGCCCTGCTGATGATCCCGCCGATTCTGACGCTCATTCCGGCCTACGTCCTCATACTCAACATGGGACTGGAGAATACCTATTGGGCGCTCATTTTGCCCTGGACATCAGGGGGTCAGGTCTTTGCGCTTCTGCTCTGTCGCAGCTTCTTCGCCACCTTGCCGGAGGAGTTTTTCGACGCGGCGCGCATTGATGGCGCGAGCGAGCTGCAGAGTTTCGCCCAAATCGCAGTGCCTCTTTCCGCCCCGATTCTGGTGACCGTAGCCGTCGTCAGGCTTGTCACAACCTATAACCAGTTCATGTGGCCGCTAGTCGTCATTTCCAGCCCGAAACGCCAAGTGGTGGCAGTAGCCTTGACCCAGTTCACCTCCGAGATCGGCGTAACTGATCTCGGCCCTCAGATGGCCGGCTACATTCTGGCATCTATTCCCTTAATCGTGCTGTTTTCCTTCGGCATGAGACAATATGTGCGCGGCCTGACCGCGGGTGGTCTGAAAGCCTAGTAACCTTATCCTTTCGCAAGACAATTCCGAGGACTTCAAATGGATAAAGTACGCATCGGCGTGTTGAGTCACGCCCATGGCCATAGCAACGCCTACTGCCGCAAAATGTTGGAATTCGACGACGTGGAGCTGGTCGCCTGCTGGGACGACAACGAAGACCGGGGCCGCGAGGCCGCGGCCGGCTTCGGTATGGAGTATCGTAGCGACTCCGAAGCCGTCACTGCCGACCCCGAAATTGATGCGGTTGTCGTAACGATGGAGACCAATCGCCACGCACAGTTCGTGGAGCAGGCAGCCGAAGCCGGCAAGGCGATTCTCTGCCAGAAGCCGCTGGCAACTACACTTGAAGATTGTGATCGCATCATCGAGGCTGTGCGCCGCACTGGTGTGAAGTTCAGTGTCGCCTTCCAGATGCGCCAGGACCCGGTCAACCGCAAAATAAAGGAACTGGTAGACACCAACGCGGTCGGCGAAATCGCGGTAGTGCGGCGCAGGCACTGCATTGGTGTTCTCAACAACGAGAGCTTCTTTACCGGCCCAACCCGTTGGCACGTCGACCCGGTTGCAAATGTGGGAATGTTCTTCGACGACGCCATCCACGCAGCCGATTGGTTCTATTGGACGTTCGGCCCGGCCAAAAGGGTCATGGCCGAAATCGACAACGTCGTCTCCAGGATTGCCCCCGACGACAACGGAATCGCACTCTTTCGCTTTGAAAATGGCGCCATCGGCACTCTGTTCAACGGCTCCACGACCGTTGCCGGCGTAAACACGACCGAAATTTACGGCTCGGAAGGTACCATCATTCAGGACTTTGGCGATGCCCCCTCAACCTCAGCGCCCCGTCCGCCCGGCGCCGCCCCACTGCGCATGATCCGCCAAGGTGATGCAGAATGGCAGGAGTTCCACCTCCCGATTCCGGACAGCCAGGGAGAGCGAATCGCAGGCGTGCCGCGACCGTTTATCGACTATGTGCGCGGGTTGAGCGACGAGCATGTCAGCGCCGAAGAAGGGCGCAAGTCGGTAGAGATGATCCTGGGGGCGTATCGTTCGGCGCGAGAGGGTAGACGAATTGCTCTCTAGCCACTGCCCAGGTGAGATTCGGAAGCTCTAAATGAGCGGCAACAGCGTCTTGGCCGTCTCCTCGACAAGCCAGCTGTAGAACTCTTCCGACAGAACTCCGCTGCCGTGATCCTGGATAAACTGTAGCTGCTCAGCGGTTAATTCCTGCTCCGCGGCCGCCACCGCATTCTGGTAAGGGTTGGCGGGCGTCCTGTCCAGCGGCGCCACAAACTCAACGGTCAGTGCGCCGTCATATCCGATTTCTTTCAGTGTCTTCACTACCAGAGGCCAGTCCAGTGCGCCCATACCGCAGGCCATGCGGTTGTTGTCGGCTACGTGAAAGTCGACAAGGCGCTCTTTGCTGTTCTTGATGGCCTCGATCATATCGGCTTCTTCGATGTTCAAGTGAAAAGTGTCGAGGCAGACACCACAGTCTGATCCGACCTCCTCCGCCAGAAGCACGGCTTGGTCGGCGCGATTGAGAAAGTTGGTTTCAAAGCGATTCAAAGGCTCCAGCGCAATCCGTATGCCTTCCTTTTGCGCATGGGCATAGACCTCTTTCAAGCTCTCAACGGCCCACGCCCACTCCTGTTCGGGCGTGTCCATCGGCGCGACCTTGCCTACTTGAGACGGCACAACGGTCATCTCATAGCCGTCCAGCTCTTTGACCATCGTAATGCACTCATTGAGATAGCCGATCGAAGAGGCGCGAACTGATTCATCGGCGTGAATCAGATCCCGCCCTTCGAACATCAGTGAGACTGCTCCCCAGCAAGCGATCCCGTTCTCGGTCAGAAGATTGCGCAGATCCTGCGTATCGAAGACGTCCGGCTCTCCGCTAATCTCGATGCTCTTGTAGCCGTATCGTGCCAGTCGCCGAACAGTTACATCAATAGGTTCTGCGCGCATCCAATTGTGCATCGAAAGGTGCATGGTTTCGCTCCGTGTCGTGCTGTCCTGGCCGTCTTGGCTCGAATTGGGGACGTGGGGGCCTCAATCTACTCAGCCGACTACCCGTCACCCATTCCGATCCAGTTGATTTCTGTATTCTCTTGTGTCAAGAGGATTGTGCTCAAGTCACCCACGTGCTGTTGTAGATGACGAATATTGTAGATCTGCAGTTCCAGCTTGTCGAATGGCAACCAGTGGAATCCGGACGGTGCGCTCAGGTCGATCTTGGGCACGGTGCTGGCAACCAACCCACGCAAGTAACTGACATAGGCCAGAATCTCTTCACGGCTGTAGGGTTGGTCTGCCTGAGGCTGCTCGTGCGGCGGCCACGGAGTGGGACCGAGGAACTGGTAGCCATCTCTTGCATTTTCCCACAACGTCATTTCCTCTTCTGAAGGCTGCAAATAGAGGTCCACGTAGAAGAGTGCATGGAAGGCTACGCGCCAGAACGGATTGTCCTGTCCTGAAACATTCCACAGCTCATCAGAACACAAACTGACGGTCTGCTCCATCATCGACAGTGCGGCCTGGAACTGTGAAGAAATCGTCTTGGAAATGTCCATTGGGAGAACTCCTTCTTGAAGGCGAAGGGGCGGGTCCGTTCTGTCAGGATACACAGAACCGCCGCCGCGTAAAGACAAGACTCAGTTCGAATGGGCAACTCTTGTACCGTTTGCCCTCGTCCAACTGCTTCAGAGAGTGGCGGCCGAGAATGCGTTGTCGGAAAAGGCAGGAAGTCTCGCGTGAAAGCTGTCTGTCTTCTCCACTTGCCCGGCAAGGCATCGGAGCTTGTGCCCTGTCATTCTTTCGGCTTGTTCTTGATAAGTATTGAGCCGACCACGGTGGAACTTGGGATCAGCACTCGCTTTTCGTCTGAGTCCAGTACTATGTGCATCAGGGTAATATCGGCCACTTCACCAGTTTCTCTGCCAATGGTTACGTTTTCTCCTAGCCTTACAGGCCTGAATATTGCCAGGAAGACCCCGGCAACCGTGTGCCCCATCACAGTCTGGGAGGCAAAGCCGGCGACCAGACCTGCAAAACTGCCCATCGTCAACGCTGCCACGGCGTTGTCTGTCACTACGGAAACCAGGAACGAGAATATCAGCCCGTACCCCAACAGGCGTGCAATTACCCGCAGAGTTCGGGCAACATCCTCAGAAGTTCGCCGCTGGGCAATGGCGTACACCCACTTGGCGCCGGATTGGACGCCGATATGCCCCAGAATCGCGACGACGACAACTGAAATGGCGCTCTCGTAAGGCAGTAGGAAGGCGAATAACTCATATGTTTCCAATTTGGAAGTGAAAGAGAGTACCGCAAGTAGGCCAATGATGGCCAAGACCGTGGTGAACAGCGGCCCTGTCGTAGATGTCAAGGCTGTGGGCTGACTCGTGCTGTCGGACATCGTGATCTTACCTCCTGGATAGCTCGCTCTTTTCGTCTCTGGGGACCCCGATCAGCGTCGCCGCCACTCTCAAAAACTCGACCTGCTCCCGGCTCTGTTTCTCGGGTAGCAAGGTACCTGTTCCACTTTCGTCGAATTGCCCCTGCGCAAAGTTTGGACTGCATCTGCCAAGTGTCATCGATGGTAACAACGCAGGTTGCCGTTGTCAAGAGTACGGCGATCGACTTGAGTCAAGATACCTGGAAGACCCGGTCACTATTCGGATGAGAACGATGCAGCCGCGACCGGTTTCCCGACGTGATTGAGTCGTCCGTCGAGACAACCTGCGGGACCGAGATCCTGACGCCATTGTCCGAGCAGACGCCTCGAAAGCAAACTTCAGAGTACAAACCGGCTCAGGGGGCCTCGACTTAGACTGGATCTCTACTCCTTTCTATCCGGCTCCCTCTGAAGAGAAAGGCTTCTAAGGGAAGGAATCCTCCTATCGCAACAGCTCCCATATCTGGACAAGAACCGGTAAGACTGCTAGGCTAGAGGGCGAATCGCATCCGGCCCTTTTGGCATGCAAAAGGAGGGAAATGGCAGAATCAGCCAGCGGGGCTCTGATTCCCAAGGCGGTCTATCGTTTTTCCCGCACCTCCAAAATTCGCTACTTTCGGGCCGAGCGAACAAGATCCGGAATCGAGTTTCTATACCCGATTAGCGTAAACGGCTCGCGCATCGTCGACACCAGCCGCGGAGGACGCGACTATGTAATCCTCTATCTCCTTACAAAGTGGGGTAGGCTCGCGGCTGGAGGTTATTGGCTGAATCCGCGAAAGATTTTTGAGAAAGCCTACGTGACCGATGCCACGCCCGAAGACCTTGAATTGGTAGCTGAGAGAATCGAAGACTTGCCCGACGCCCACCTTCAATTGGATGACGTTCTTAACCGCGCAGACGTGGAAGTTGACATGGAAGTTTGGGGGAACGCGCTGGATTGAGCCCCGGCTATTGGAAGGTGCTGAAATTAACGAAATGGAATCCCAATGAACGGAATTGACGCGGGCTCTTCATCCTCGACAGCCGATTTGGAGGAAGGAACAGCCCTGATGCTGGACTTCAACAAGCTGCAGGACATAGTCAAGGGAGAAGCCGACGTAATCCCTGTTGCAGTACAGGACTCCGACACAAAAGAGGTCCTAATCGTTGCCTATGTCAATGATGAAGCGCTGGCCTACACACTCTCGCAAGGAGTTGCGGCCTTTTGGAGCACCTCGCGGAACGAACTGTGGATCAAGGGCGCGACATCTGGCGACAAGCTGGAACTCGTAGACGTGCGCGTCAACTGCGAACAGAACTCTCTCCTGTATCTAGTGCGCCCTTTGGGCGCAGGGGCCTGCCACACCAAGGGCGCGGACGGCAACGCGAGAAGCGGTTGCTACTATCGCCGAATCGAACGGGCAGACAGTGCTGAAGATGATCCGGGTGGTCGGTCTGCACGTTCCTGGCGGCTGACCTTTGTGTGATCTCAGGACATTGAATTGCCGCAGCCCCATACACTGGCGGTCGGCTCAACGCAGAGACATGATTTCAACCAAATTATCTGATCGAGGACAATAATGAGCCGATTGACACTCGGAATTCCGAAAGGCAGCCTACAGGAGTCTACGATTGCACTGTTCGCCAAGGCCGGCTACCAGGTCTATGTGCGAGGTCGTTCTTATGCTCCATACATTGACGACCCGGAAATCGGCTGCCTGATGTTTCGCGCTCAGGAGATTGCGCGCTACGTCGAACGAGGTGTGCTCGACGTTGGGCTTACGGGCAAGGATTGGGTGCAGGAGAACGAGGCAGAAGTTCGGGAGGTGGAGGACCTGGTCTACAGCAAAGCCACGAACCAGGCCTACCGCTGGGTGCTGGCCGTGCCGGACGATTCCGACATTTACAGTCCGAGAGACCTGGAGGGCAAGCGAATCGCCACCGAGCTTGTGCAGGTCACTCGCCGCTATCTGGAAAGGCATGCGGTTAAGGCAGAAGTGGAATACTCCTGGGGCGCGACTGAGGTCAAGGCGCCGCTTCTCGTGGATGCCGTTGTCGAAGGCACAGAGACCGGCTCGTCGCTGCGTGCAAACCGGCTGCGTATCGTAGACACCGTCGCCGAATCTACGACCAAACTTATTGCCAACCATAACGCATGGGCCGACGATTGGAAGCGGCAGAAGATAGAGAACCTGGCAATGCTGCTGAAAGGCGCACTTCAAGCCGGCGCAAAGGTCGGCCTCAAGATGAACCTGCCCCGTTCTTCGCTGGAGGCGATCACCGAGCAGCTTCCGGCGCTGCACACACCGTCGATTACCAACCAGACCGACCCGGACTGGGTTGCCCTGGAGGTAATTATAGACGAAAAAATAGTTCGCGACCTGATTCCCGATCTAAAGAGTGCTGGCGCCACCGGAATAATTGAGTATCCCTTGAATAAGGTGATCTATTGAACTGGCGTCGGGACGGAATAAACTAACTCAGCAAGAGAAACGGTTTCATGCCTATAAAACAATCAGTGTGCGTCCCTATCCTTCCCCAAGGCGCCATGCCGCAAGACCAGCTGTTCGCAGAAATTTCACAGATCGGCTACCCGGCGGTCGAGATTTGGGGGCGAGGTGACGATTTCCCTAATTTCTGCGAGGCCGCAGACAACCACGGGCTGCGCGTGGTCAGCATTAGCGGGCACGACTCTCTGCCGGATGGTCTCAACAATGCCGACAATCATGACAGAATTGCGGAAGAGCTGCGCGAGTCAATTGACGTAGCGGCTGCATACGGAGTTGACGGGTTGATCTGCTTCAGCGGAAACCGCATTCCGGGAATGAGTGAGCAGGAGGCCATCGCGAACACCGCCGCCGGTCTTCGCCGCGCCGCCCCCTATGCTGAGGCCAAGGGAGTTAATCTCACTTTGGAGCTTCTCAACTCCAAAGTGAATCATGCCGGCTACCAATGCGACCATAGCGCCTGGGGTCTGGCTGTAGTGCAACAGGTGGAAAGTCCTAATGTGAAACTCCTTTATGACATCTACCATATGCAGATCATGGAAGGGGACGTGATCCGCACCATGACTGAAAATCTGGACGCCATCGGCCATATCCACACTGCGGGCAACCCGGGGCGTAACGAATTGGATGACGACCAGGAACTGAACTACCGCGGCATCTGCCGGGCACTCAGCAAAGCCGGCTACGACGGCTATGTTGGCCACGAATTTCACCCGCGGGGGGATGTAGTCGAGGCGCTACGGCAGGCTTTTGAACTCTGTAACGTCTAGACGTCATAGCGCCTCGTTGGATCGATGACAATGCCGGAAGACGCGGCCAGGCCTCTCCTTACTGGCCGCACGACAAGGAGCCGTAATGCCCCGTCAACCACACGTAATCTACATCCTGTCTGACGAGCACTTTGGCGGCGCGATGAGCCACATGGGCGATGCCAACGTACGCACGCCTAACATGGACCGAATGGCTGCCGAAGGGGTAAGCTTCGATCGCGCCTATGCCAATTGCCCGATCTGCACCCCTTCACGGGGCACGATTTTTTCGGGACGGCACGCGCATTCAGGCCCCGTGCAGTACTTTTTCGATGTCTTCAAGGCAGGCGCGCCGAGCGCGGCGACGGAATTGAGAGCAGCCGGGTACCACACTGCCTATTTCGGTAAGTGGCATTGCGGGGTCGTCCACAATCAAGAGCCGCCAGTCGTAAGGGCGGAAAGAGATGAGTACACGCGCTGGCCCCATCGCACGCCGGAGTACCACCGGGCCGGTTTCCAGGATTGGTACGGATTCGAGATTAATAACGCACCATTCAAGGGTTTCTACTATCACGAAGATGAGGCCAATCCGCGCAAGATGGACGGCTACCAGACGGATTTTCTCACCAATCTGGCCATTGACTATCTGGAGTCTTACGATCGCGACGAGCCCCTCTTCCTCGTGCTCAGCGTTGAACCGCCCCACTTTCCCCTCGAAGCGCCCGATGCGTTCGAGAGATTCGATCCTGCTGCATTGGAGACTCCACCCAGCTTTGCCGACTCGCCTGAGATGCGGTCCCAACTGGCCACCTATTACGCCATGGTTGAAAACCTTGATTGGAATATCGGCCGCTTGAGGGAGGCGCTCGACGGCCTGCCGGAGTTCAGAAGCAACAGGTTGACGGTCTATTTCTCCGATCACGGTGACTATATGGGAACGCACGGGGCCATCAACCGCAAGGAGAATCCCCACGAAAACTCGGTTCGTATCCCCACTGTTTTTCACTGGCCGGAGCAGATTCCGGCGCAGGGCAAGAGGGACGGGCTTCTATTCAGCCTCGTCGACATGTTACCGACCACACTCGGTCTGCTGGGGCTGGATATTCCGGTCCACTGCCAGGGGTTGGATTTCAGCGATGCATTGCGGGGGCAGCAGGACTTTGCCGGGCCGGACGCTGTTCTGATCGAAATGTCTGGCAATCCCCGCTGGAACCTGGATTTTCTGGACTGGCGCGGAGTGGTGACTTCTCGCTGGAAGTACGCATTTTACGAGACGGGGCACGAACGGCTATTTGACCTCAAGAACGACCCCTATGAGATGAACAATCTGGCCGATACGGACGCGCAGAGCCGTGAGGAGATGCGCTCTAAACTCCTCCAACTCCTTGCTGACAGCCGCGAGCCCTATTTCGATGTCCTAATCGAGCACGGGGTGCCAGTTGAAGGACCGGCGCTGGACGTGAGCGAACTCGATATCAAAGGCAAGTTGGCGCCTGTTTGGCCGGACCTGGTGCGCCGCCACAAGCCGTGAGCGGAACATCCAAATGGACTTTCCGTCCGAACTCCACGCCTACCTTGAAGATTGGAAGACTGAATATACTTTAGCCTTCGCACTACTGGGTAGCTATGCTCGCGGCGATGCCGGGCCTCACAGCGACCTGGACATCGTGCGTTTTGTTGACGACGACAGGCACAAAGCAGATGCCCGGAGCCTTCTGATCGACTCGGGCGATGGTGGAACAGGGCGGAATGGGATTCAACGCGCCCTTCAAAACCCCCGCCGCCTGCTTGTCGTGCTAAGCACCGTCACCCCCAGCCAGGTGGATTGCTGGTTTTCCGACCCCGGTCTTGCTCTAAACATCATAGTCGGTCTGCGCGACGGGCGTCCCCTATGGGATCCGAAGGGCATCTTTGCGGCAATTCAGCAGCGCGCAGTGGAGTTCAAGTGGACGCGGGCGCTTCAGGAGAAGGCCGACCAACTGGCTGGGAAAGAGTTGGTAGGGTGGATCGAAGAGGCTCACAAGGGGTTGGAGGGTCTGCGCAGAAACGACACCGGTCGCCTGCTGAACGCTCGCTTCGGAATGTCTTGGGGACTGGCTTGGGTAATGCGGCTGCACAAGGGCGTATTGGCTACCAGCGACAACACCTTCTTCAGCGATGTGGTCAATGCAGTCGGTCCGGAGACCGAATGGGCTAGACTCTTGCACCGAGCCTTCGGCGTAGCAGTTGGGGACGGGGATGACTCATTTTCACTGCGCGAGGAAGTTATCTCCGGCCTGTTGCTCTATTGCGAGACCTTCTCGTTCTTGAAGGAAGCATTGCCTGGAGACGACTTCGCTCTGATCGAAGCTACGGCTGCACGTATTCGCCGCGAACTGAGATGTGAACTGTCGTCCGCTTTTGAGGATTCAAGAGGTCCGACGTCGTGAGGCAGAATGCTGCGAGTGAGGCTGCAGTTATGGTTGCGCTTTCCGCTTTACCTTCGGTAAACTATGCGGCAAGAAAGCCGCCTGACTTTTCATGCTTCGAGAGCATACTCCCTTGACGAATGGATCTGAACTGCAGAACGATCTGAGAAACGCCCAGGCTGCGGCCTGACCAGAAACTGCTGCAAACGCCCGAACGACCGCCTTGCCGGTCAGCGCGGGCCATTCTGCAAAGTCCTTTCCAGAACGAAGGGGAAAAACGCCCCTAAAGGAGACGCCCAAATGCTGACTCAACAACAGGTCGACTTTTACCACGAGCACGGATACCTGCGCATACCCGAGGTGTTTACTCCGGAGGAGACTAAGGAGTTGTCGAAAGAAATGGACCGCCTTGTCGAAGACTGGGCATTCACAAGCCCTGGCTGGAACGGCCCCTGGCGGCTTGCGTACATGGATCCGGAGACAGAAAGGAAGTCCAAATTGACCGCGATGCACGATCTTCATTTCTACTCTGTGGCCTGGATGCGGGCTGCTACCAATCGCAAACTTGCAAAGGCGCTCAGTCAACTCTTGGGTGGAAACGTTGAGTTGCACCACACCACCATGCATATCAAGCCGCCGCAGACAGGTCATCCTTTCCCGATGCACCAGGACAACCCGTTCTACGGCCATAAGGACGGACGCTTCATCGATGTCCTGGTCCACCTGGATGACACCTCCCATGAGAATGGCGAGATTCGCTTTCTGGACGGGTCCCACAAGATGGGCCATCTAGACCACGTTACCGAGACAGAAGACGGCCCTTGTTCTCCCCACTTGCCCACGGACCAATTCCACCTGGAAGATACCGTAGCGGTCCCAGCCAAGGCCGGTGACGTCGTGCTCTTCTGCATCGATACCGTCCACGGCTCCTACATCAACCAGACCAAGAAGCCCCGCCGGCTGGTGCGCATGGGCTATCGGGACCCACAGAACCGGCAGGAGTACGGCCAAAGTATGGGGCGCCCAGGCGTGATGGTTAGCGGATACCGCGAGCGAAAAGAGGGGGACGAACTGCTGCCAATTGCATGACGCGCAGCTGAACCGTTCGCCCGGGCTAGTGACCAGGCGCGCCTTCCCAGCCACCAGAATACACATTGAAAGGAACCCTGGACTCGTTGCAACCGACCGCATAGCGTTCCAGCTCATGGAAGGGGGATGTCCCAATGCTCACACAACAACAGATCGGCTTCTACCACGAACATGGTTTTCTGCGTATTCCGGAACTGTTCACACCTGAAGAAACCCAGGAACTCTCCGACGAGCTGGACCGGCTCGTGGAAGATTGGGCCTTCACCAACCCAGGCTGGTCCGGCCCATGGCGCCAAGCCTACATGGACCCGGCAACCGAGAAGAAATCCAAATTGACGGCGATGCAAGACCTGCACTATTACTCGGTTGCCTGGATGCGGGCCGCTACAAACGCCAAGCTTGCTACAGCACTGAGCGATCTCCTGGGTCCCAACGTGGAATTGCATCATACCACCCTTCACATCAAGCCGCCGCAGACAGGCCATCCTTTCCCATTGCACCAGGACAATCCTTTCTATCCCCATCAGGACGGGCGCTTCATCGACGTCCTGGTACACCTGGATGACACCAGTCACGAGAACGGAGAAATTCGCTTCCTGGACGGCTCCCACAAGATGGGCCACCTGGACCATATTACCGAAACCGAAGACGGCCCTTGCTCACCTCATCTGCCTACCGATAAATTCCACATCGAAGAAACCGTGGCAGTTCCGGCAAATGCGGGCGATGTCGTTGTCTTCTGCATCGATACCATCCACGGCTCCTACATCAACCAGACAAAGAAGCCTCGCCGGCTGGTGCGCATGGGATACCGCGATCCGCAGAATCGCGAGGTGGCCGGCCAGAGAGTGGAACGGGCCGGCATGATCGTCAGCGGCTATCGCGAGCGCAAAGAAGGCGATGATTTATGGTCAACGGAGGCTGCCAATGCGTAGACCGCGGCATCTGAATCCTGGAGAGCGATTGCCGCGTGAAGTATGACACTCTGATCGTGGGCTCCGGGTCGGCGGGGAACATTCTTGCTGCCCGCTTGACAGAAGATTCGAGCCGTCAAATTGTTCTTTTGGAAGCCGGCCCGGACTACCCGACGATTGACACGCTCCCGGCTGACGTTCGACTGGGCTACGGTACGTCTTCCGGTATTATCGCTAAGAGCCACGACTGGGGTTACACGGGGCTTGCGTCGCCGCTGCGCGACGACTTGCCGGTGCCGCGGGGGAGGATAGTGGGTGGCTCCAGCGCGGTCAATGCCCAGATCTTCCTGCGCGGCATTCCGGAGGATTTCGCCGCCTGGGACGAAATGGGCAACGACCAGTGGAGCTTCGAGCAGGTTCTGCCCTACTACTGCATGCTCGAAAACGACCACGATTATGGGTCGGCAGATTTCCACGGCTGCGATGGCCCTATCGGCGTTCGCCGCTACCCGGAAGAAGAGTGGGGCCCTGATCAGCAGGCTTGGGGTGAAGCATGCCGTCAGGCCGGCTTCCCCGAATGCCCCGACGCCAATCTACCTGGATCAACCGGTTTTGGCCCGTTTCCCCTCAACAACATCGCCGGTGTGCGCCAGAGTACCGCCGCAACCTACCTGGCCCAAGCCCGAAAACGCCCCAACTTGCACATTTTCGCCAATTGTACAACGCGCCGAGTCTTGTTGGAAGGCGAGAAGGCAATTGGCGTTGAGGTGGAACGCGGCGGCCAGATTGAAGAGTACTTCGCCGACGAAATCGTACTCTGCGCCGGTAGCATCGGGACGCCGCAGATCATGATGCTCTCAGGAATCGGCCCTGAACAGCACCTACGCGAAGTCGGAGTGGAAGTCAGCCACCATCTTCCAGGTGTGGGACGCAACCTGCGCGACCACCCGACTCTAAACCTGCTTTGGGAGCTGCGATTCACCCCTACAAACCGCTTCCACTGGCATCAGGCCTGCCTGCGCTATACAGCCGATGGCTCGCATTTGACCAACGACATGATTGTCTACATCGCCGCAGTGCCCGACCAGGCCAGCGATATCGGAGACCATCTCTTCGTACGCCCAACGGTCAACCTCGCAGTCGGTGAAGGCGAGTTACGTCTGGCCAGCGACAACATCAAAGACCAGCCTCTGCTCGATTATCGCTACTATGAAGAAACGTTCGACCGCGAGCGCCAGCGAGAATCGATCCGTCTCTGTACTGAGCTGATTGAGGAGCATCCCGCTTTTCGCGGCATCTGCGGCCGCGTATTAGAAGGTCCGGGCGACGACCTGCATGATGACGACGCCCTGGACCGATGGATGCTCGGCAACGCCGACACGGGACACCATACATCCAGCACTTGCAAAATGGGTTTGTCCTCAGACCCGCTGGCTGTCGCGGATCAGTGGGGCCGCGTACACGGAGTCGAAGGCTTGCGTATCGTCGACGCCTCACTAATGCCTGACAGTGTGCGCGCCAACATCAATGCAACCGTAATGATGATGGCCGAAAAAATCGCTGCGGAGATGGCTGGAGAGAACTCAAGCCATTTGCAGAGTTCTCGAAGACCGGAATGAATTGGGCGGCTGTCAGATTTCGGCCTGTTCGTACAATTTACTGAAGTACACTATGGAGCTGCTGAAATGACCAGCCGAATTCTCATTACCGACATCGCGTGGCCGGACTATGAAATCGAAAAGGAGGTATTGTCGGCAGTTGAGGGCGAGATCATGCTGGCTGGAGGGGGAACCCCCGCAGAGATCATCGAGCTGGCGCCGCGAGCGGACGCGATCCTGACCTGCTGGAAAGATGTGCCGCCAGAGGCGCTGGATATCGCGCCTGACTGCAAAGTCGTCAGTCGTTATGGTATCGGCCTGGACAACATTCCGATTGGACGAGCTACGGAACTGGGCATGCTCGTCACCAATGTTCCCGACTTCTGCCTGGAGGAGGTGTCTGATCACGTCATGGCGCTACTGCTGGCAACGGCGCGCCAACTGCTCCCCCTGGCACGTAACCCCGATCGTAGCGACTGGACCAGAGAGACGCCCCGTCCTATCCCCCGCGTGCGGGGACAGACGTTGGGACTGATCGGCTTTGGGAACATTGCCCGCGCCCTGGTTCCCAAGGCACTGGGATTTGGCCTTCGTGTAATTGCCTATACGCCACGGCTGAGACAAAGTGACGCTCCGGAGGGCGTCGAAGTTACAAATGACCTTGCCGCGCTTCTCTCCACCTCCGACTACATTTCAATCCACTGCCCGCTAACCGAGGAAACGGCCCACATCATTGACGAAGCAGCTCTTGCTCAGATGAAGTCCTCGGCTTTATTGATCAATACCAGTCGTGGAGGTGTAATTGACGAGGAAGCTCTCATTCGCGCCCTCCAGGATGGACGCATCGGCGGCGCCGCTCTCGATGTCACTGATCCGGAGCCGCCCTCCGCGGACAACCCTCTGCTGGCGCTTGAAAATGTGATCGTTACTCCGCATGCAGCATTCTATTCGGTGGCGGCCACGGCTGAACTGGCCCGTAAAGCCGCTGCAAACGTAGTAACCGTCCTGCAAGGGGGAGTGCCTGAGACGCTTGTAAACGAGGAAGTGCTCGAACGGGACAACTGTCGATTGTCCCTCTAGAGGTAGGACCTGTATGACTGGGTTCTCAGACGGCGTCAGCTACCGCAGTTGATTCCAGTCCGATTGTGTCCAGTTCAGGGAACTGCAGCACGGCCAGGAACGAATCGTTGAAGTCTCCACGCCCCGACAGTTCATGATACTCCACGATTTCGGGCAACGACCGGGCCACCATGCGCTCACGAAATGAGAGGAGTGCGATTTTGGCGCCTTCACCGGCAGCATTGCCAACTGCTTTTATCCGTTCAACAGGCACGGGGGGCACCAGCCCAATTATGCGTGCGCTCTGGGGATTTATGTAACTGCCAAAAGAACCGGCAAGGAAGATTTCGACCAGGTCTTCGTTCTCGATCCCCAACTCCTGCATTACCACGTCGATGCCACCGGCGATGGATCCCTTGGCAAATTGAAGCTCACGAACGTCTCGTTGAGTCAGAACGATCGCTTTGTCACCTCCTGACTCTTCAGGCCACGCCAATACAAAGGAGCGCCTGCCTTCTTCGTCGGTAATGATGCGCCGCGCCAAGTCGGGAGCGACCATTTCGGAGGCTTCGTTCGCCTTTACGAAGCGGCCCGACGGAAGCATAAGCCCGCTCAGTCGCAATTGAGCTACCGCGTCCAGCAGGCCGGAACCACAGAGCCCAATCGGGGGCACATCTCCAATCACCTGGAGATCTATGCCAGCCTGTGTGATGGTCACTGCCTCAATTGCCCCTTCACTCGCGCGCATGCCATCCTGGATCTGAGCGCCCTCGAAGGCAGGTCCTGCCGGCGCAGCCGTTGCCACAGTTCGGGCCGC
This sequence comes from Caldilineaceae bacterium, assembly GCA_965208965.1. GTDB lineage: Bacteria > Chloroflexota > Anaerolineae > Caldilineales > Caldilineaceae > Bin5. The sequence continues at coordinate 3,811,926 of OZ242384.1, read as the reverse complement.
AGATCCCAGGATGATTTCGCCGTTTGTCCCGACATCAACCAGGAGCCGTACGCCTTCATTTTGCGCGAGGCCTGTTGCCAGGAGCCCGGCGACAAGATCGGCGCCCACATAAGCCCCGAGATAGGGAAGACAGTGTACCTGTGCCTGTGGCAGAATCTCCAGACCCACTTCCTGTGCCGAAGCCTGTACCATATCTTCCACGGCGGGAATGAACGGTTCAAGACCAATCGCTTCCGGGTCGACCCCAAGGAACAGGTGCTGCATCGTGGCGTTTCCGGCGGTTACTACCTCATACACCTCATGAGGAGACACCTGCCCTTCTTCCAGCAGCTGCGAGATGAGGTTGTTCAGCGTCCGCAGAATGACTTCATTGAGTTCGGACAGGCCGTCCTCATTGAGCATTGTGTAACTGATCCGGGAGATGACATCGGCCCCTTGAACTGCTTGTCCGTTTAGAGTCGAGCGGACTGCAACAGGTGCGCCGCTGTTGAGATCTATTAGCATTCCTACAACGGTCGTCGTGCCAATGTCAAAGGCCAGCCCGTAGGCGCGTTTGCTGGTGTCGCCTTCTTCGACACTGACCAGTTCGTTTCCGACTACAACCGCCGTAACCTGCCATTGACTGCGGCGCAGAACACCGGGCAAATTGCGCAACAGGTTCAGAGAGGCTTCAATTGCATATCCTTCCGGCTCGAGCGCTTCGCGGATGCGGCTGTAGTCGCTGCGTTGATCTTCCAGCGTTGGCGGCGTCAGGGTGAGGGGTATCTTGTAAACGTTGGCATTCAGGATTACGTGGCGGGCAAAGCCCATCAAGGCCGCCTTGGGATTTCCCATCAGCCGCGGTACGTGGCAAACGACGTCAGAATTTGCCTCACTTCGGCAGGAGAGCCGCCACCCGTCGGCCAACTCCTCTTCAGTGAAGATCCTGCGGTCGGCCGCGGTGGCACCATTGTTGCCGTGAAGGATGCGTACCTTGCATTTCCCGCAAGTGCCCTTTGCGCCGCACGTGCTGTCGATCGGCAGGCCGATCCAGTTTGCGGCGTTGAATATCGTCATGCCGGAGGGGACGCGGGTCACCTTGTCGTGGGGACGGAACTCGATGGAGACTTTCTTGGTGCCGGTGGGCGCAGAGGTTGTCATAGCAGCGAACGCAGATGCGTATCCGTTTTGAACGAATCGAGAGCTAACCGGACTCTTGCTGGCGCTTTCGTTCCGTTCGGAATGCCTGAATCAGGTTTCCCGCATAGGCGTCGTGCCCCATCAGCAGGTCGGAGGCGTAAATTGTGTGGCGGATTTCGCTCTCAAGAGGATTGGTGATTGCAGACGTCAACCCTGCCGCGATCGCCATAGACAGGAACGCGGCGTTCACGGTCGGCCGCCAGGGAAGGCCAAAAGAGATATTACTGGCGCCGCAAGTCATATTCACGCCGAGTTCTTCGCGGATAAGGCGAATCGTCTCCAGTGTGATCAGCGCGGCATTGTCGTCGGCGCTGACCGTCAATGCCAGAGGATCGATCACAACGTCTTCGGCGGGAATGCCGTGGTCTGCGGCACGCTCGACGATGAGAGTGGCGATACGAAGCCGCTCCCCGGGATCATTGGAGATACCGGTATCGTCATTGGCAACGCCAACAACCGCCGCGCCGTATTTCTTGACCAGGGGCAACACCGTCTCGAGCCGTTCTTCCTCATAGGTTACTGAATTGACGAGGGCCTTGCCTTCATAGACTGCGAGCCCCTCCTCCAGCGCTTCGACCACAGATGAGTCGATGGAAATAGGCACGTCCACTGTCTGCTGAACGGCCTGAATCGCCTGTCGCAGAATCTCAGGTTCAACGCCGTCAACAGGTACGCCGGCGTTCACGTCAAGCACGTGGGCCTGCGCCTCAACTTGCCGGCGCGCGTCGCGACAGACCATAGTCATATCGCGTTCGATCATCTGCTTCGTCAGGATTTTGCGGCCGGTGGGGTTGATACGTTCGCCGATGATTACAAAGGGGTGTTCGGGACCGATTGCAACAGTTTGCTTCGCGGAGGAAATCACCGTGTTCATATCGGGCTACTCTCCGTGTTGTCCGGACTTGACCATAAGTTCCTCGACGGCCTGTACGGCGCTGGCCAGAGCAGTCGCGCCTTCTCCGTCGTCGCCACCCATGCTGACGTCATAGCCCATGTCGACCATGAGCTGCTTTGCCAGGCGGACTGCGGCGCTGGCGTCGGGCGCGAAGCCGTCGGCGCCGACGCTATCAGCGTACTCCTGTGTAACCGGGGCGCCGCCTACCATCACCTTGACTGAGTCTCGTAGCCCGGCGTCGGTCAGCGCGGTCAGGTTGGACTTGAAGAAAGGCATCGTTGTCGTCAGAAACGCGGAAAAGCCCAGGAGCTGGGGTTCATGCTCCTGAACCGCGGCAACGACGTCTTCCGGCTTGACATTGACCCCCAAGTCGACGATGTCGAAGCCTTCGCCCTCCAACATGATATTGCACAGGTTCTTGCCAATGTCGTGGACATCGCCTTTGACCGTTAGCATGACGACCTTGCCAATTGGCTCCGCCCCCTTGTCTACCAGCAAGGGCCGCAGAAGGGCCATGGCCCCCTGCATTGCGCGGGCGGCCACCAACATTTCGGGCACGAAGTACTCACCAATCTCAAACAACCGGCCAACTTCCTGCAAAGAAGGAATCAGCGCGCCGAAGAGGATATCCAAGGGGTCCATCCCCAGTTCGATTCCCTCCTGGGTCAACTCGACAACTTCAGCGGCTTCACCCACTAATGTGTGTTCGTACAGCCCTTCTTTGATTTCTTCTTCGCGGCTCATGGTACAGGGCTCCTATTGGTAGGTGTTGTCAATGCACGTTTCCACAATTGCCTTGAGGTTGGCAACCGGCGCCTGCAAGGGAACGGCGCATTCTGGAGCGATAATGTCCACGCCGGCGTCGATAGCGGCCTGCGCTTCGGCGCGTGCTTCCGCTGGCCCACGGGCGTATAAGGTTATCGGGTTATTGACATTGCCAGTCAACTTCATCTTACCGGCGGCCTTTTCGACCATCAGATCGGGCGCGTTGGCCGACTCGAAGTGATAACAGGCGAAGCCGGCCTCGTTGAAATACTCGACTCGGTCCAGGGTCCTCCCGCAACAGTGCAGAATGACGGGCGCGTCAACCTGGGGCACCAGCTCCTGGTGATGGGGCAAGAGAAAGTCCCGGTACATTGTGTTTCGAACGAGGTCGCCGGTGGCATGATCGGCCCAGACAATGGCGTCTGCGCCCGCCTCAAGTTGGGCCGTGGCATAGGCCAGTGGCACGGGCGCCAGTGTCTCCAGCGATTTACGAACGCGGTCCGGATCCATAATCGTGTCGAAGAGGAACTCCTGCGTATTGTAGCAGTGGTAGGACAGTGTCCAGGGCCCCATTACTTTGCCCAGAACCATAACCTCATCGCCAAAGTGTTGCTTGAGCAGCCGAATCGCATCGATGGAGCACTTGACGTACTTGTCCTCCAGGAACGAATCGGGAAAACCGTCAGGCAACTTGATCTCCACATCGCGATCGGCCCAGGGTGAATCCGTCGGATTCGGCATCATGTCGGTATCGGACCAGTCTACCTGGCAGCCGAGTGCCATGGCCTCCTGTGCGATACTGAAGATAGGCATTACGCTATCGAACCCCATCACTTCGTGTGCACCGGCGGCGAGCGTCGCCATAGGCTCGGGCTCGGTATTAGCGTAGGGGAAGTGTGCCCCGGTAATGTCCATCAGCTCGTAGGTAATAACGGACACAATGCTGGCCGCCGGCGGCCTGTCCACGGGATCGCCGTTCAGCCCAGCCAAAAACCGCTGTTTCGAAGTCATCTGTTCCATGGCTTGCTCCCTTCAGCGTTGTTTTCGGATCAGTTCGTGCGGCAACGGTGGGCCGCAGGAGTAGAGCGCTCTCTACCAGCTGTCCGGATCGAGCCCCAGAATTCGTCCTTCCTGGCAAATGTGGCCCCAAGTCGTTTCGTCGATGTCGATCCCGTCCTTCTCTTTACGCTGCGCACTGCGGAACTCGGGCTCGCCCGGGGCCAGAATCTCTTTGAATCCCGGCGCGAGGCGGCTGGACTTGACGTGACGGAGCAATGCCTCGACTTCCTTAAAGTAGGTTGAGAGCTCGGTGAAGTGCTCAATGTTGTAGACGGTGAAGAGGACGCCGTTGCTACTCATGGTCCGGGAACCATCGGCACAGCCCTCGCCGCTGAGCGCGCCGCCCAGCAATTCTACCACAAGACCGAGGGCAAAGCCTTTATGGGCTACTACCCCACCTAATGGCAGGATTGCGCCTGGAGGGTCGGCCCTGAAGTCATTCGGCTCGGTCGTGGGGTTGCCTTCGGAATCGATTAGCCAGCCCTCAGGGACCTGGCTTCCCTGGTTGATAGCGACTCGGACCTTGCCTTCGGCGACGACGGAGGTGGTCATGTCGACCAGGATCGGGTCCGTGTCGGGGCGGGGTGCGGAAAACGCGATGGGGTTGGTGCTTAAGCGGCCTTCAAGCCCGCCAAACGGGGCTATCTGGTAACCAAGCCGACCGGCGTTCACGAATGCCAGGGCGATCATGTTGCCCTCGCGGGCCGCCATCAGTGGATAGGCGCCTGCGCGGCCTACGTGGCTTGTGTTGCGGAGGGTAACAGTTGCCAGGCCGTGCTGACGGGCCTTCTCTGTGGCCAGCCTTATTGCGAAGGTCGCTCCAACCTGACCCAGTGCTCCTCCTGCGTCAACGACGGCCGTGCTCGGATAGTCGCGAACGATGGTGGGCGTTGCCCGCGGTTGAAAACGTCCCTCGCGAATTGCACGCGTGTATTCGTAGTAGCGAATCGCGCCGTGGGAGTCGTGGCCGAAGAGGTTTGACTCCACAAGGTGGTCGACCACAGCGCGAGCATCCTCGGCGGTGCAGCCAGAAGCTTCGAAAAGTTGATAGCCGACGTCTCGCAAAGTAGAAGGTTGAATATTGGGCATGATTCTCCTATTTTACTCTATCTTTCTGTTGCTGAACGAATTCCGAGTTGGAGGAAAAAGGCTGCCATTCGGGGGTAAGATCTGTAGCCGAAAAGTGGCGCCTAGTCGGTGTTTTCCGTTTCGCCCTCGGAAATGAAACTGTCGAGGTTGCGGGCCAAGTGGACCCCCAAATGGGACCGCGCGGTGGCCAGGTCGGCGCTTTGCAGGTAACTCAGGACTTCGCTGAGGGTGTAACTTTGCACTTCTTCGGGAATCGGGAGCGCCGGCTGCAACGGGTCGGGAATTACGGGAACCATGCGAGTTGCAGTGTGAAGTTGAGAGTTGCCTTTAGGGTCGACATTCGGTGTTAAATGCGCAAAAAGAACGTGGGACAGAATGTCCGGGTGGCTAATGAATACGGGGGAATGTGTGTTGCAGATTACCTGCCTCAGGGGTGCGCCTTCCTGGTCTGAGGATGAGAAATCGGTAGTCAGATCCTGCAGAATCTGCGTCAGTCCCTTCAGACGGGAAGGATGAACGCTGTTTTCCGGGTTCTCGAAACAGAGGAGGCCGCCGTGCTCAGGGTCGTTCCTCAGTGTAACCAGAGCAAGAGCGCGCAGCGCGCCGTCAGAGAGAGCTCGGGACGAGAACCGCCGACCATCCTCCGTTTGGGCACTGATCACTATTTGGCCAGCGGCACGATCCTCTTTCAAGTCAATCTGAACTGCCTCAGGAAGGTGGTTCGAAAGATCTCGAGAAACGTCGGCCAACAGCGCAGAATCGGCCGCCTTCATTCGGGCCAGCACTCTTGCCAGGTTTCTGCCACCTTCACCCAACATTCCGGGCGCCGTCGCGAAGCTGGGCTGCCGCAGTATCTCCGGGTCCAGGTGCAAGAGTCTCCACGCACGCATCTCTTCGGCGGCGGCAAATGCGTGTGGGAACTCCGTGTTCCTTGCACCGCTCAACACTGTCCTCTCTGCCTGCGCCGCGAGGACGTCTCGCCTGCCGCTGCTGCCGTCCTGATGGAGAACCAGGAACGTTTCTTGTCTGCTCTTTTGTGTGGAAATAAAGGGGGAAGAACGTCCACCGGTCATGGCCGGAATCCAAGGGCTGCCGGTCTTCAGCTTGTTGGACTTCGTCCATCTGTCTCTCAGACGCGGGATCGGGGCCAACGATTCATGTTCGACGAATAGCCCTTCCTGCCCCTGGGCGTCTCTGCGACGTACAATCTCCAGGTCATAGCGCATGCGGGGAAACTTGATCTCAAGACTGGCGCCCCAGTCGTCGCGCACCTCGCGATTAACCAGAACTTCGACCGCCATTCGGATGCGGTCAGCCGACGCACCGTCATGGCGAACGGAAAACAGCTCCCCTACCTCATCCCGCAATTCGTGAAACGCTGCGCCGACCTTCGAATCGGCCAGGCGCCCGAGCAGTTGTAAGGCATCGAAGAGATTGCTCTTGCCCACACCGTTGGCGCCTACGATGACCTGAAGAGGTGATAGATCCAGGGAGAAATCCTGAAAAGTCTTAAAGCCATCGAGTTCGATACGGGTAATCATTGGATTGCTCACTCCAATGGTTGGCTTCCAATGAAGGACGCTTCCGCTCGCTGCCAGGTTGAAGCCACCCCGTCTGAGTACAGTCCTTTCGAATTGGGGAATTATACCACAAATGGGACGCTGCGCTTCGCGCATGGCTGAAACGGGGATTCAGTTCCCAAACAGCTTGCTATCGCACTCTGGGTTGTGCGCGGCTTCCGCGCGACAGGACCCGGCAATCCTGGAACTCGCCCTCTCGTTTTCACGTTCGCGCCCCGCTCCATCGTAGTCATCACAAAAAGGGGATGACACTATCATGTCACCCCCAGTATCGGCTGCCGTACTGCCTGACTCTCGGCGCTATGGAGGATCCGGTAAGGAGTTCGGGCTTTCCTCAGAGCCGACAGTGCTGCTCTTGCCGCCGTCTCGACCTAACCGGAAGATGGGATATGAAGCTTGCGGCCAATGTAGAAGAAGTGCGGATTCTGAATGTCGAAATCAATCACCGCTTGCTGGCAGTTGCCCGGACTTGGATCTTTGTGAGTGCGGACATACGCCATCTCGGAAATGCGGTGGCCGTCTTCATTTTCGATCCAGAACCACCAGCTCCCTTCCCGCGGACCGGACGCTTGAAGGATGTGGGTAAAGTGACCACCTTCAGAAGAGCTCTTCCTGGCCACGACTTCCCCGTCAGGCTGCCAACTAAAGGCGACCCGGTAGCCGTCGGCTGGCTGGCCGTTCAGCCGCACTGTTCCCACCGCTCGGGTACTTCCGGCGCTGGCGTCGCAGCGTACCAAACTTGCGCGATTGACGAGGTCGTTGGCGGCTTTCAAGTCCTGGACTGATGCGCCGTATGTCTTTGCAATTCTGTCGAGTGTTTCCCCGGACTTGACAACGTGGCCATAGACAGTCTTGGTGCTGGCTTGTTTCAAGATCACAGGCTTTTCAGGTGCAGGTTGCGCCGACAGAGGAATCTGCAGTCTGCGCCCAACGTAAGTGAGCTCGGGATTTTGGATATCAAAGTCGATCACCGCTCGCTGGCACTTACCTTCATGGGGGTATTTGTCAGTGTGAACGTGCGCCATCTCCGAAATGCGGACGCCGGCGCCGTCTACAATCCAGAACCACCAGTTTCCTTCGCGGGCGCCGCCTCCGAGAATGTGGCTGTACTGGCCTCCTTCCTGGCCGCCGCCGCCGGAAACCGCCATCGCTACGGCTGCCTCGTCCGGATGCCAACTGAAGACCACCCGGAAACCGCTGGCGGGATGGCCGTTCACCCGCACGGTGCCTCGCACCTGCGTGCTGTCTGCATTGGGAGTGCAACTCACGAACTGGGCTCGGTTTGCGAGGTTGTTTGCAGCCCTCAGGTCTTCGACCGCAATGCCGTATAGCGCTGCAATGTCGTTAAGGGATTCGCCAGGTCTGACGATGTGGACGTAGGTCCGGGCGGAGGCTGGGCGCTCGGCGGGGGCTGCGACCACCGGCTGAGGAACCAATAACAGCGACAACAATAGCATCAGCAAGATTGCCATTGAAGCTCGTCGAGGCCGCCAAGTCCATCTGGCAGGCGAAATATCTGCAGGTATCATGATATTCCTCCTTCATGGTGCAGTCTGGCTTCTCGAGGATCAGTTTTTCGCTTTAGTTCGTACTGACTTCCCTTTCGACTCAGATTGCCCCGTTGGTCAGTCTCATCGGGGATTCTTACCGGGATATATACCAATTCGGCCTTTTTGTCAAGAATCCTCGACACGTGATCCTCTACTCTTATTTTACGCGAGTAATGTATTGTTTTTTGGATTGTATCTTCCGATTTCTTTGGAGCAGTGTCCAAGTTTTGGGAGAGGGCATGTCTTGGCCTCTGGGGCGCAGTGCTTCAGAAGTCGGAATACTGACTTCTGAAGTGATGGATTCTCGGTCGAAGAAGCACTATGGATGGGGAGCAATAAATCGGTAGGTCGTCTTTGTCAGATTAAGGATTTCATGTCGGTATTCTGTCAGATTCCTGGTCAGTTGGATGTCACGGTCCGTCTCTTAGTACTCGCTAGACTATGGCATTCTCCAATCAATTTCATCCAGAGGCGCTAGCACGCAACTACCGGAGGCAGAGAAGAGAGGCCGGACCCGCTTGCAAGACCACACGCCACCTCGCATTGTACGCCTCTGTTTGCCATTAACTCTGGCCGTTGGTGCAACTGCAGACTGGTGAAGTCCTCCCCCACTTGGTAATCCCTCTTGAGTATTGTAGAGGTGGAATCTGTTGACGATGAAGAGCGCTGAACTCTTCCCTAAGGATGCAGGGGAAATAATGGCCGTTGTAGACCGCCCGAACAAAGAAGCTCTGTTGAAGGCGTTGGACATATTTATGGACACAATGCGTCCATTCTTTGTTGAATGTCTTGAACTTACTCCAGGCGCATCAGCGCAAGTTTCCTTGGAGCGATCTTTGAATGATGATCAGAGCAAGAGCTTTTCCAGAAACCTGCGATTCTGCTCCGACTTGGAATCTGCCATAGAAGTCAGCTTCTTGGCGACAATCGCAGCGTGTTACTGGGATGTCTCTTTCTCAGCTCGTTTTGGTGAAGACAGAAGGGTCCTTCGGAAGTTGTGGAGAGTCACAGAGGCTAGGAACCGGGCGTCGCATCCTACCCACTTGCGCGACCTGGATGACGAATTCACTCAAGGAAGTCTTTGCCACATTGCCTATCTGCTCGAAAGCATCAGGGCTCGGGAAGAACACGAGGCCGTATCCCGTCTCAGGCATGAATTAGGTGACCCTGCCAAGTCCTTCTCAGGAGAAGAAGATACCGCTTCGAGGGAAATGGAGGCAAAGGTAAAGGAGGCCAATGCAGGGATACTCGCAGCCGAGAATAGAGCAAGAATCCTGGAAGGGCGCACGACTGAGGCACATGAGAGGACCAAGGCCGCCGAAATCTCGCTAGCCCACGCGGAAAAGGAGAAAAACTCTTTAGAAGCCGCCAAGCAAAAGGTCGAGGACCTGGCAAAAAGGAATGAACTCGCCCGCCAGGAAGCTGAGAGCCGAACCATGGCTGCTGAGGCCGGTCAACGAGAAGCAGAGAGACAGAAACTGGCGACGATGGAAGTCTTGCGAGAAACGGAACGGAGGCTTGAGGAGGTCGAAGCCGAACTTCGCCGTGTGCAGAAACGTGAGGCGCCTGCAAGAGCTGAGGCAGTTTCCAATAAAGACGCAATTCGACTGATTCAGGAACGTCGGCCGACTGCTCGAAACACGCCCCAATACGAAGACTGGCTTATTGGAGAAATCCAGAATGGAAACATTAGTCGCTCAATGCTTTGCCAGTACGCGGGCGATAGCCGGGTCGATGGGCGCCTGGTGCACTATGTTCACGCTGCATCTTCGGACATGAGCGATAGAGCATGGAACAATTACGTCGCCAACAGGCGTAAAACTCTGGCTCGAGGAAGAAATTCGGAAGCTTCACAACATCGGGCTAAATCTCTTCATAGTCGCCACGGGTTGTATCGGAAACACCTCTCCTGAAAGACCGGACCTCTGCATCTTTTGCATCCTCTGGTACTGTCCCTGACCCCTTAGCCAAACGAAAACAGTGGTTTCCATTGCTCAAACGCTGTCATTTGAGACTTGGAACCAGCTGCAATTCCCACCTTCGCAGATAGTGTTGCCTCCAGCCAGACTGTAGTAGAATCTAACGCGACAGCGACGGTGTGCACCAAAGTAGGAATCCTTTATCCATGAAAACTAAGAAATTCGCCGCTCCCCGCCAAGGACTGACCGGTGCCGTATTCATGATCGGGCTGGCCATCCTGTTCGCCACGGACTGGATTTGGCCGGGGATTCTCGTACTGGTAGGTGTGACCAGTCTGTTGGGAGCATACCTGGGGCATTCGGATTCGGACGACGAGGACATTCCGTTGCGAGTCGACAAGCCATTGGAGGACGAGCCGAGACCTCCGGCGCGGTATGCGGCGCAGTGCGCGTCTTGCGGCGCGACGACTCCGGAGGACATTATTGAAGGCACGGCCGCCGACGTGAACGCGGTCTGCGGATTCTGCGGCACTCCGCTCGCCCAGGAACAATGATTCGTACGCGGCTATTCATTGTTGCCCTATTGTCGGCGGCGGTCGTCGTGGTAGTCGGGATGCTGGCCTGGCGCACGATCACTGGGAACGCTGTCGCCCTCGGCTTGGCGCCTGCTCGCCCACATGTCGTCCGAATTCAGGTCATCACTGCCCTTCCTGTGGAACTGTGGGTGCAGGCTGCGGCTGATGAATTCAATGCCACAGCCCAGTTGGCGGATGGCGCGGCCATTGAGGTGGAACTCATCCCCATGGACGGCCTCGCAGCGCTGGGCAAGTGGGAACGCAACGACTTCGCAGCATTGCCAGCAGACGTGTTCCTCGAAGACCTGTCCCAGGAGAAGTTAGAAGCTCTTGAATCCTTTCCAACTGCTTGGATAGCAGATGGCCGTTTTCTCGTGGAAATGGCCAACGCGTCCTTCCGGGAGCAACTGGGGCGGGATCAGTTCCTGAACGACGGGCAATACCGCATGAGGCCGCTGGCGAGTACACTTCTGGTCTGGGGACTGTTTCGCAGCCGGGGCGCTCCGCTGCTTGAGAATCTCGGCCCGCCCTCATGGTCCACATTTCACAAGGCGGCAGTCGCCCCTACCGGCTGGAAGGAGCTGGGCGGAGATCCCGCCTGGGGAAACTTCAAGTTGGCGGTCAACCCAGCGGGCGAGAGTGTGGGCGGCTTGGCGGCCTTCGTCACAGCGGCGGGTGAATACTTTGACAGAACTGAAATTCTCGCTGAAAACGTCGTCGACCCCCAGTTCGGAACATGGCTGACTGAGCTGATGGGAGCGACGACCCAAGTCAGAGTTGGCGCGAGAGGCGCTGCGGAGAGCGTGGCCCTGTTCGGATATACGGCGGGAGATGGAGGGCAGTTCCTGGAAAGCGAACTGCTCCAAAACATGGAGGGCATTCAGAACCGCTGGCAGGAGCCGGTACTCCTCTACTACCCTAAGCTTACTACCTGGTTCGACTTCCCTTTCGCGATCTGGGCAGGCCCTGAGACATCGGCGGTGCAAAAGGAGGCATCGCTGGCGTTCCAGAGTTTTCTGCTCAGCGAAGGGCAGCAGCGCAGCGCGCTCGAATTCGGGCTGCGTCCAGCCGATTCCAGCCCGCAGGTCAGCGCCGCGGAGCGGAGCCTCTTCAAACAGTGGCGCCGGTTGGGCGTAGAGGACGACGTTTCCAGGGTCAATGTGATGCAGCCACTTAACCGAGAACTGCTGTCGGCGCTATTGCGCCAGCAGGAGATGAACGAGAAGCGATGAGCGGGACTCAGAACGGGAAAGTGCAGGAGCTCGCAGTTCAAAGCGAAGCAAAGCTTTCGCGCTTCCCGCCGCGACGGCAGATTGTCGCGTTCGCGGTTGTGGGCAGCTTTCTTCTGTGCGCCTGCGGGATGACAACTGTGCGCGCTGGTGCCTGGATCGCGGGCATTCTGTCCGGCGAAGGTTCCGCAACACCCGAAGTCAACGGAGCAGTTGCTTACCCATGGCCTTCCAACAGTGCAACATTGACCGTGGTCGTTACTCCATCAATGGCGGAATCGCTGAGGGAACGGGCCGGCAAGTTCAACGGGCTCAGACTCCGCACGCGGGACGGGGAATTGATGCAAGTTGAGTTGGTTACCCGCTCCTCCCCTGAAATCGTCGCGGAATCGTTACAGCAACCAGGCTTTCAGGCTGTCGTACCGGACAGCTCACTTTGGCTTGATTTGATTGAATTGCGCTGGGCCAGGCTGTTTCCGACGGAGTCAGGCATTTTGCCGGCGCGCCGGGTCGGCCAGACCACGCTATTTGCCGTCAGCCCGGTCGTCATCGCCGTGCAGCTAAACGCGGCACAGCAGTTGGGCTGGCCGCATCAGTCGATTGGATGGAAGGAGGTCCATGCCAGGGCGGCCGCGCCTTCAACGAAGTTCAGATGGGGCCATCCCGGTCCGGAGAGCACCTCCGGCGTCGCGGCGACATTATCCAAGTTTTACGCCGGCGCCGACATCACTCGCGGACTCACGACAGAGATCGCAACCCGAGGTAACGTATTAGACTATGTACGTCAGGCGGAGCGAGCAGCGATTGTTCTCGGCGCAAACGGCGAGGAAGGTGAAGTCAAGGGGCCTCTCGATGCCTTCGTAACGCAAGAGCAGTCGGTAATCGCCTGGAACCGGTCCTCTGATCGCGGTCTCTCCTGGCTGTCCGGCGAAGGCAATGCCGATCCAGTCTTTTCGAACGGGCAGTTGGTTGCCATCTATCCGAAAGAGGGAACGCTTTGGGCGGATTATCCCTTCGCATTGCTGGAATTGGACGGGCGGGCAGGTCCTGCCGTGACCTGGAACCAGCGCAGCACCTACCGCACGTTCACCCGGTTCTTGCTCAGTAAAGACAGCCAGCATGCACTGCTTGAGGCTGGGTTCAGACCGGTAGACTTGACCATTGACCTGACGGCTGAGCCAAGCCCATTCGCAGAGGCCGGAACAGTCGACCCTCTCTCGCCGCAGACGATCCTGACGCTGCCGCCGCAACCGGTCCTGGAAATCGTATTGGACGTTTGGCGTTTGTCACTGCGTCCCGTAAACGTGATGCTGGTAGTGGATACAAGCGAATCAATGAAAGGAAGCAAGCTCTCCTTAGCAAAGACCGCCCTTCAAGGATTCGTGGACCAGATGCAGGGAGATGGCGACAGAATCGGACTTGTGGAGTTTGGATCTGGCGTGAAGCAGTTTGGCTCACTACACAGGTTGGATGCTGAGGGGCGCGGTCACGTGCTGCACATGATCGAAAGCATGCAGGCCGGCGGCTCCACCAGGTTAATTGATGCGCTGTGGGCGGCGCAAAGTGAGCTTACGGACTTGGTCGACTCCGAAGCCACATATGCAATTGTGGTAGTGACCGATGGTCGCGATAACGAAAGCGGATACCGCTTGCGTGATTTGCAGAGGGTCATACAGGGAGGCACAAATCCGGTTTCCGTCCATACGGTGGCCTTTGGCCGAGATGCTGATGCAGGTCTACTGGAAGACCTCGCCCGGATCGGCAATGGCCGGTTCTATCGCGCCGACGAAACGACGATTGAAGAGATTTATCGCCAGATCGCGACTTCCATTCAGATGACGGAGTAACAGGTTGCTTTCCCTCCAACCTGCTGTCATTCCTTCAGTTCGGTGAAATCGGCTGTGGCTTCCCCTCTTGTGCAAAACCGGGGACCGGGATTTGCAACGTCTTACCAGTTGGACTAGAACATTGAGGGCTGAGGGCCTGTCGTTCGTCCGGTCACCTTTCTCCGATAGCTTCAGAATCTTTCACGTACTATTCTGAGAGAAGGGTCCCACTTTGCCAGGACATTCATCGCTTCTCTAGCAAAACCCGTTTCCCTGCTCAATGATGAATATCCCGATCGTGTAAGCCAAATAGAGGGTCAGCATAACCGCCCCTTTCCAACGACTTACCTGGTGGGGATCCCGCAGCACCAGCAGGAGCGGTAGAACTGCTATCACGAGCATGGCGGGGAAATCTACACAACGCATGGTTAAGGGGGCGGGCAAGGCCCGGACGCCAGCCGTTATCCCCACGATTGCCAGCATATTGAACAGATTACTGCCTACGAGATTGCCCAGGGCGATGTCGCCTCTCTTGTACAGAATGGCCACGACCGAGGCGGCGAGCTCAGGCAGACTCGTCCCCAAGGCCACCAGGCTCAGCCCAATCACAAGCTCACTGACGCCAAAGTACCTGGCGATGAATGTTGCCGAGTCGACGAGCAGGTCGGCTCCAAAGACAAGAATTGAGATGCCGATCACTACCAAGCCGATATCCCTCAGCAGGAGAGAGCGAAGGAGTCCGGAGATGGCGGCAGGCAGCAACGGATTCCTGGCCGCGCGGGCAATTCTTTCCTGTGACTGAGTAAGTTCGGCTTCGGAGCCTTCTGCTTCGCTGCCGGCTGCGTCCGCAGAATCTTCCGAAGAGGGACTGACCTCTGCCTCCTCTCCAATGTATTCAAGCGCTTCGCTCTCTTTCTCCTCGGCAAGCGAGCGGCTGCCTACGTAGCTCCAGTAGATGAATCCGAGAAGCCCGAGGAAGAGAAGGACCCCTTCCCAGCGAACGATCTGTCCGTCCCATGCCATAAGAGTGAACAGCAGAGAAACGCCGATCATCAGGGGATATTCACGCTGAATCAGCTGGCGGTCGACGGGGAGCGGACGCAGCACGGCGACAACCCCGAGGATCAGGGCGAGGTTTGCAATGTTGCTACCGACGACATTACCGATGGCCAGGTTGGCTTTGGTCCCACCCTGAAGATTCGCTATCAGGCTGACGACCAGCTCCGGCAAGCTCGTGCCGAACGCCACAACAGTCAGCCCGATGACAACCAGGGGCACATTCAGGCGAACTGCCAGGCGACTCGCCCCGCGTACAAGAAAATCGGCTCCGCCGGTGAGGAGCGCGAAGCCGACAAGAAAGATCAGGATATTGAAAACGAGTGAATTCATATGGGAAGCAATCGACCAGGCCGCGGCCCGCTAGTTGGTTTCGTCCCAGCGCACACAGACAGCGCACGCGCCGGCATGCGATCAGGCTTCGGCCGGTGACACGTCCCGGGCGAAGCGGCCCTGCATGCTCCACGGGCCCGTCCATGTAATCTGGGCTTCGATGAGGCGCCCGCGAAGATCCCCATAGCGGTCGTCTACATTGACGAATACCAGCTTGTTTTGGCGCGTGCGGCCGCGCCACTTGCCTTTGTGCTCTCCTTCGATGAGAAGCTCGACAGTCTCGCCCAGCAGCCGGGCGTTGATCTCACCACACACCTGCTCCTGGAGCTTCTCCAGCTCTTTGTGGCGGCGGACCTTTTCGTCCTCAGGAACGTCATCGGCCATGCGGCGCTCGCTTACCGTTCCCGGGCGAGGACTGTAGCGGGCAAGGTGGGCCTTGTCCAGCTTCAGGTCCGCAAGCAGCTGGTAGGTTTCGTCGAACTGTGACGCTTCTTCGCCGCAAAAGCCGACAATAATGTCAGTATTGATTGCCGCCTGTGGAACGGTTGCCCGTATGTGTTCTATGAGACCGCGATACTGGGCCTGCGTGTAACCCCGTTTCATGCGCGCCAGTACCTGGTCGTTTCCGGCCTGGATCGGAACTTCGATGTGTTCACACACTTTGGGCAGGTCGCGTACCGCTTCAAGAATTCTGTCCGACATGTAATTGGGGTGACTTGTCAGAAAACGGATTCGCCAGAGTCCCTCAATCTCGTGAACGGCGTGCAGCAGGTCGGCCAGATCCGGCTTGCCTGTGCCCCCGTTCTCGCCGCTGGCGCCGTTGCGCCACTCATGTCCATAGCGGTCAACAATCTGACCGAGAAGCGTAACTTCGCGAACGCCCTGGGCGACGAGGCCCCTCACTTCGTTCACGATTTCGTCCACCGGGCGGCTGCGCTCAATGCCGCGGCGGAAGGGAATAATGCAGAAGGTACAGGCGTGGCTACAGCCGTAGACGACCGGCACATGGGCACTGACTGCGGCCTCTCCTTTCATACTCAGGCGGCGGATGGACTGCCCGGCGAGGGGCAGCTGCTCATCGTCCTGCAAGGCGTGGCGGAGGGCCAGCTGTTCTCTTTCGATGCGCGTAGATTCGGAAGCGATCTCGTCCTTCTGCAGGAAGGTGATTAGCGGTGCAGGCTCGCTGGGTGGCATGAAGACGTCTACATGCGGAAAACGGTCCTGTAGTTGGAGACTGGGCTTGACGCCGACCATGCAACCCATCAGTGCAAGAGTTCGGTTGGAACGGGCCTTCTTCCAAGGTTTGAGATTGCTGGCTTTGCCGACGCCTTTGTCTTCCGCGCTCTGCCGCACTACGCACGTGTTGAGTACGACGACATCGGCCTCGTCGATAGCATCGGTGGGCCGAAAGCCGATCCTCTCCAGTTCCGCAGCCACGTGATTCGAGTCGGCGACGTTCATCTGGCAGCCGATGGTCCAGATGTGGTATGCGCCTCTGCTCCCCACCGCCGGCATGGAAGCCATCGCGGAATGGAACGCGGGAAGCGGCGCCTGGTTCAGGACAATCGTGTCCTGAAGAGTGTCCGGCTTTAGAGAAGTGGCAAGCTCGAATAGCTCGGGATTTGGATCGGGATTGCGCTTGGACATTTTATCCTCTTCGGCAGGCGAAGCGGCCTCTTGATCGCCGGCAAACCGCAGTACTGCGGAACTGTCGCGGCGCAGCGCGCTCTTTGTGCAGAGTGTATTCTATCGATGTGAGGGTGGTTGGTCAAGAATTCGGGCCAGCCCTGCCGGTCGATACGTGTGCAGAAGCTTCTCCTGCAGCGCCCACAGGCTCTCGCTGACGGCGACATTGTACGGTTTAGGATCAATCAGCCTGCGTACCTTTTCATCAAGTTCGGCCACGTCCGCCTGGCGTGAGGCCCGGATCGCCTCCAAAGAAGGCCTTTCGTACACGAGTCGCCCTGCCGTCAGCACGTCAGTCAGCAGCGGCTCAATGCCGGAGATGCTCGCGAAGGGCATGCTCCGACGCTGGTACATATGACTTTGATGGAGCAGATGGAAGTCGAAGCCGTACGGCCGGTCCGCAGGGCTCTTCCGGCTGCATCCGCTCTGCCACTCGCCGGCCGGGTCCTCCTCGTTGAGCGTTAGGAGGTCGGCGGCAGCCAGGCCGCGAGCGTCGACGATGCGCCATACCCGCTTGTTACCGGGGATCGCCGTCTTGCCGGGATCCTCCGAGACCTTTATCGCCGGCTTCCAAGTCTTATCCACTTTCAGACCGACCAGCTTGTAGACGCCGCCCAGTGAACTGTCTCCCGCCGAAGTGACCAGGCGGGTACCCACCCCGTAAACGAGACGGTTGATAATACTGTCGGCATCCAGTCCACTCTCCTTCGCATCGCGAACGATCTGTAACCTGATGTCCCGAATCCTCAATTCATCCAGTTCATTGGAGAGCACAATCGACGCGTTGGGAAAGCCGGCTTCATCCAGCATTTGAGCAACACGCGTACTCAACCGGGCGAGATCGCCTGAGTCAAGGCGCACGCCCACGGGCGCATACCCTTTCCGCCTCAGCCTTTCGAAAACGCGAATCGCATTGGGCACACCGCTCTCCAGCGTATCGATCGTATCGACGAGGAGCAGGCATTCGTCCGGATAGATATCGGCGTACGCCTGAAACGCGTCGAGCTCGGTCATGCCCTGTGCCAGGAAGGCCTGTACGAGGGAGTGGGCGTGCGTACCTTTGGGGGGGTAGCCCAGCATGTGCGAGACGCCGGCATTGGAGGAGAAGTCGGCGCCGCCGATCAGTGCCGCGCGCGTTCCGGCATTGCCGCCCCGGTCATGCGCGCGGCGCACGCCGAACTCGAGCACCAGCGCGTCGCCGGCGCTCTCACGAACGCGGGCTGCCTTGGTAGCGATGAGCGTCTGGTAGTTGAGAATGTTCAGCAGCGGTGTTTCCAGGATCTGTGCCAGGGCAAGAGGGCCGTTCACAACGGTCAGAGGCACGTGGGCATGTACGACCCGCCCTTCGGGAACTGCCTGAATCGAGATGCCGCTGAAGTCACCGTTTTCGCCCAGCCAGGACAGGAAGTCTTCGTCAAAAAGCCGGCGTCCGCTACGGGAGGTCATGCCCCGCAACAGCGAGATTTCCCGCTCGCCGAAACGGGCTTCCTCCATCCAATCCAGCAGCCATTCCAGCCCGGCATTTACGCAGAAGCCGGCCCTGTGCTCGCCGTAGTCCGGGTAGTTTCGAAAGAAGTGGTCGAACTGGGCCTGCCGTTCGTGCATCCCAAGGCGAAAGTACAGCTGCGCCATCGTCAGGTGATACTGATCGGTAAACAGGATACCTTCAGCTGTGGAACGGTCGTTCATGCGTTCATTTCAGCCGGCCAACTGGTCGGCGGTGGGCTCCGCTCAGCAGAACCAGTGCTCGGTCAGGCGAGGCGGCCGGGGAATGTAGGAGGAGAGAGGCGGCAAAACGGGGGCCGGGCGACCGGCGGCACTGTGAGCGGCACATTGGATGCGATGGAATACAGCGTATGGACTGGCCGCGTCTCCGACCGGATCCGGCAGGTTTCCTCCGCCGGCGCCGGACGAACCTTCGGCTTCATACTGGCCCGCCATTTCGGCGATGCGCGCTACCTGTTGCTGGAGCGCGTCCATGCGCGGGTCCGGGTGCTGCCATTGGAAAGTGAAGTTTGGCGCGTCGAGCGTTCCCTGCCATGCCTCAGTGTCTTCTTCGGAGAGTAGGGCGCTCCCTGGGGGAACCAACATCCGAATCGAGAGCTGCACAGCGGGTACTTGCGTTATCAGGCCCTGGTCACGGATCCATTGCAGCATAAAGAGATAGTCGTCCAGGCTGGTCCAGGGTGTAAAGGGCATCCAGGTCGGTTGGATCGAGAGGCCTGCTTCCTCCACGATGGCCAGGGCCTCCTCCATCTGTTGGCGTGTGTGGCCTTTTTGGAGGCGGGAGAGAACATGTTCGCTGGTTGACTCGAAGGCAGAGACGACGAATGATGCGCCTTGCTCAGCCAGTTCCGGCAAGAGCCGGCGATGCTTGAGCAGGTGTTCCACCTTTGCTGTGAAATCGAAGCTGACATGGGGGAAGGCGGTATTGAGGGCTCTGGCTACTTTGCGGGCGTGGCCGGGACCATTGAGAAAGTCCGGGTCACCGAAAGTGATATGCTGGGCGCCGTTCTCGACCTGCTGGGCGATGTCGGCGAGAACGGTTTCGACGGGCACCACGAAAAAGCGGCCATTGTAAACGGGCACGACCGGACAGTGGCGGCAGGTGTGTAGACAGCCGCGGCTGGCCTCAGTATAGCCGGCCGGGTAGGCGACCGGATCTTCTACCCGTTCACCGTTGCCCGTTGACATCCCCTCGGGGTCTGAAGACGAGCCTGGAACGTAATGGGCATAGTTGTCCAGGGAGGGCAACGATGTTCGATCCGGAAGCGGCAGAGAGTGCCGCCCCAGATGAGGTGATGCCTCATTGTTGAGCGTGGTAAGACCGGGGACATCTGCTGCCTGCTTGCCTGCGAGCAGGGCGTTTGCCAGCGCGACCAGGACTGGCTCCGCTTCACCGGCGACAACCGAGTCGGCGATCGGCCCCTTGCTGCCGTCAAGTTGCAGCAGGTATTGGCGGTTGAGCCAGGCGTAGAGGCCGAAGAAGCAGAGGTGGGCGTCGGGATTCGCTGCGCGCGCCTTCCGGGCCGCGTCCACGCCGATGCGCAGCGCAGTGTGCATGGGTACGGCAATGGCGATCAGGTCGGCGCCGGCCGCTTTTCCGGTTGGAAACTCCTCGACGGCCAGATCGGCAGCTGCGGCGTCAAGGGAGGCTTCCCGGAGTGCGGCCAACGGCCAAGCCAGGCTGAGAGGCTGATGGCCGAGTTCGTAGCAGGAGATCAGCAGGACTGAGAAACGCATTGGCACCGTCTAGAATGCAGCCGCTTGGTTGGCGGTCCACGCCAAGTCTACAGGAAGGCCATTCAAGTCGTACACGCCTGGATTATATACCAACTCGCCTGATTCGCCGTAGCGGCTTTTGTCCCTGCAGGCAAGTCCAGGTTTGGCGCGACCGGCGAGTTCGGGTCCCTGGGCGGGCCTTGGTCCGGCCTGCTAGCCCTCATGTTTTCTCAGCCCAAAACCCATTGACCGCTGCAGTGCCTGAAACGGTCAGCGCAGAAGCATCTAATGGTTTGGCAGCTACGTTATGCGATTTCAGACTTCGGCGAACCGTGCGGCGAGGCAGAGCAACACTCTTCGATGCGGAAAGCGACTCGTAATGCCTCGAAGAACACATGAAGCGTATCGGACTTTACCGGCGAGACTGCCGGGGCCTTGCGCGGACGGGCTGTTTGGTCCCGCAAACTGCTCTTCTGACGAGCGTCAGCGAGCCTTGCGATTCAACTACTCAACAGTGAAAGCGGAGAAGGATTAAAGCGCGACTTGGCACAATTTGGCACGTTTTTGGGGGGACCCCCTGTTCCATTAGCGCCTCAACTGAGAGAATGGAAAGATGATTTGAGGCAAAAGTGCATCTACTTGCGTGGGCAGGTCCAAGGCCTGCTCCTTCATTTCGGACAACCTCCAAAGAGTTTAACGCAACATGGTTCAATTGGCCCGGCTAACGATTTTCCTTTGATGTCAATAGCGCATCGCGACCGCTCACAAGAGAGCACAAGAGTCTGCAAGCGTTCCTCCTGGTACTACTGGTGTCCCACGGGAGCCTGCAACAGTATGCGGGCGTCGCACAAGTCGCCAGGCCTGTCGAGCGCGATTCCCTTGGAGTTTGGGAGCGTTTACGACAGGTGCTGCAAAGACCAAAACTGTCCCACAAGAGTCTGCAAGTGTTTACGAGTGTTGCAAAGGGCTCCAAGGGTGCACACGATATTTCTTAGTGGATTTACGAGCGCTTACGAGTGTTGCACAAGGTACTGAAATTCTCGCACGAGAGTCTATGAGAGTCTACAAGCGTTTACGAGCGTTACAGGGGAGAAAGGAAAAACAGGAACTCTCTTGACCTCCGAATGAAAATAGCCAGACGGGCAACATTAGGCTTGCGACTTTACGACTTAAACGGACTTTCTGCTATGCTTGTGCGGATGTCCGAATGGCCATTGTAGCATGACATTCACTCCACCTCAGAACCAAATGGTTTGGCGGCGTTTGAAAGCCCGAACGCCTCTTGGCCGTACTAATCACTCGCAGAAAGGAAGCCTGACATGGCAGAGTCTACGCCGAAGAGTGGCATGGAAACGGGCAACGGTACTCAGACCGGAACCTCGGACGAGCCCTTGAGAATCGGAATCAGCGGATTGGGTCGAAGCGGCTGGGGCATCCACGCAAACGTCCTGGCCCAGATCGGTGAAAAGTTCAGAGTCACGGCGGTATGCGATCCGGATTCCGCCCGCCAGGAGGAGGCGATTGAACGGTTTGACTGCCTGGCCTACTCAGACATCGATGAGATCATCGCCGACAAGGCAGTGGAGCTGCTCGTCGTCGCAACGCCCAGCCAGCTGCACGTGAGCGACGCTTCCGCGGCGATGCAGGCCGGGAAGCATGTCATTGTCGAGAAGCCGATGGCACCTACTCTGGCCGGTGTTGACGAAATGATCGCAGTGGCCGAAGAGACGGGGATGCTTCTGACCGTCAATCAGAATTACCGCTATCACGCCGACTTCCTGAAGGTGAAGGAGGTGGTCGATTCAGGCGTCTTGGGTCGCATCGTGCAGATGCGGATTACCGGCAACGGCTTTCGCAGGCGCTGGGACTGGCAGACGCTCAAGAAATACGGCGGCGGGGACCTGAACAACAAGGGTGCTCACTCAATCGACTGGGCGATTCACTTTTTCGACGATCCCAACCCGGAGATCTTCTGCCAGATGGAGACGACGCCCCTGTTTGCCGGGGACGCGGAGAGCCACGTCAAGCTGGTCATCAAGCCGAACGACGGACCTGTCATCGACGTGGAGATGACCAACTGCTGCGCCTATCCGCAGGACGCGTGGCTGGTGATGGGAACGCAGGGGACGCTCGTGAGCGCGGACCGGCGCACGGTCAACTGGAAGTATTTCGATCCGGAAGAGGCGCCGCCGCTCGTGCTGGACACGAAGCCGACCCCGGACCGCAGCTACAACAGCGAAACGCTGCCCTGGAAAGAGGAGACTTTCACGCCCGAGTTCAATTTCTTCACGGGCATGTTCAGTCTCTATGAGGACATCTTTACGACCATCCGCACAGGGGAACAAGCGGCGATTTCGGCGGCCAGTGTGCGGCGGCAGGTGGAGATTCTGGAGCGCTGCCGGGAGATCAGCCCGGTCTGAAGCAGGTTTGATCAGTTGCCAAAGGCAGCCATATAGAGTTTGGTACGCTGGTTCAAGACTCCGTAGAAGGCCCGTGTTTCTGCGTCCGGGTGATCGCGCCACAGAGGTGCGGGAATGCCGGAGTCGTTGGCAAGAGGGGCTCTGTCACGGTGTCCGTAGTAGATCTGAACTGTCTTGCGTTCTGAGATGGTAGGGCGGGTTGTGGCGGTGTGCAAGGCAGCGACGTTGAAGAGGGCGCAGGTCCCGGCCGGACCGTGGAGGTCGTAGATGCCGCCGCGGTCCAGTTGGGCCTGCTGGTCCTTGAGTACGGGCTGGTCGATCGACTCGGGCGAGAAGGAGATGCAGTGCGTGCTCTCGTCGACGTCGGTCAGGTAGACCATCAGCTGAATATAGTCCATGCGCAGAGGGTGGTCGGGCCAGTGCGGTTTGTCGCGATGCCATCCGCGGTGAAGCTGGCCGTCGTAGGGGCCCATATAGCGCAAGCCGATTTCGCCGAAGCAGACGGGACCCCCCATCAGTTCTTCGATTACGGGCAGGATGCGCGGATGACGAATCAGCTCGTCGAAGCGCGGGGTGGTGATCAGCGCATCGTAGTTGGCGACCTGGTGATGGCCGTAGGCGCGCCAGAAGTAGGGGTAGTCGGAGCGATCCGTGTCGAACATGCTGCGAAAGTGGTCCAACTCCTCGCCTTCCAGAACCTGGCCAAGATTCAGTACAGCGGTTTCCTCGATCTGTTTGCGCCATTCCTGATTCATAGTACCCCTCTCTTCTCTACCTGTTCGCCACCCATTTGAGGATGTGCTGGGCTACGGCAACTAAGGTGCCGGACTGATTGGTGACGCGTATGTCGGATACGGACCGTCTGCGCTCCTGGTCAATTGCAACGATTTCGTAGTGAACGGTGATCGTGTCGCCCAGGAAGACCGGAGCGAGAAAGCGGATGCGATCGTACCCCAGGGAGACAGGCGTCTCCTCGTCGCTGCTGCGAGAGTCTGCGATCGCCATGGATGAGGCGGTGGACATATAGCCGATGAGGAGCGCGCCGTGGGCGATACGGGTACCGTAGCTGGAGCGTTTCATGTACTCTTCGTCGACGTGGTTCGGCGCCAGATCACCGGTGATGCCGGCGAAGAGATAGACGTCGCTCTCGCCGACGGTCTTGCTGAAAGAAACGCTGTCGCCAATGTCCACGTGGAAGCTGCTCACCCTGGTTCTCCTCTCTCCTCTGATCGTCGCCGTTCAGGCGGCGGGCCCGTTCGAGTTAATTGCTTGCCAGATCTTCTCGGGTGTCAAGGGCATGTCGAGATGGTGTACGCCCAGCGGCTTGAGGGCGTCCATGACGGCGTTGGCGATGGCAGGCGTGGAACCGATGGTGGCGGCTTCACCGATACCCTTTGCGCCTAGCGGGTTATGGGGCGTATTGGTTACGGTTGAATCGGTCACGAAGCGTGGGAACTGCCCGGCTTTGGGGATGGCATAGTCCATCAGCGTACCCGTCAGCAGCTGACCTTCCTCACTGTATACGACCTCTTCCAAAAGCGCTTGGGCGATGCCCTGGGCAAGGCCGCCGTGGACCTGGCCGTCGACCAGTTTGGGGCTGATGCGCGGCCCGCAGTCGTCGACGGAATAGTATTCGCGAATGGTGACACCACCGGTCGCCCGCTCGACCTCGACCACGGCGACGTGCGTGCCGAACGGGTAAACCAGGTCGGGCCGGAAGTAGTCGGTGCCTTCGAGACCCGTGTCGATCGCCTCTGGCAGGTCATCGCTGTAGGCGCGTGCGGCGATGTCGACGAGGGTTACGGCCTTGTCGGGGACGCCCCGCACCTGGTACTGCCCTTCCGTCAGCTCAATGTCTTCGGCGGCGGCTTCAAGGATATGCCCTGCAATCTCCTTGGCCTTGTCCCGCACTTTGCCGGTCGCCCGCACGAGGGCGGTGCCGCCCACCGCCAGACCGCGGCTGCCCATCGTGCCGATGCCCATCGGCGTGTTGGCGGTGTCGCCGTGCTTGACGACGATCTGATCGTAGTCTGCTCCCAGCTGGTCGGCTACAATCTGGGCAAAGGTCGTTTCCTGTCCCTGGCCGTGCGGTGAGATACCGGTAAAGACGGTGACCGTTCCGCTGGGCTCGACGCGTACCTCGGCGCTCTCGTAGGGGCCGAATCCGCAAATCTCCACGTAGGTGGCGAGGCCGATTCCCAGCAGATTGCCATTGTTCTGGCTGCGGCGTTGCTCCTGTTCCGCGCGCAGCGAGGCGTAGTTGGAAACGTCGAGGGCTTTGGCCAACGACTTCTCGTATTCGCCGCTGTCGTAGGTCAGCGTGGTACGCGTGTCGTAGGGGAAGGCGTCGGGGGCAATGAAGTTTCTGCGGCGCACCTCTGTCGGATCCAGGCCCAGCTCATTTGCTACCAGGTCTACCATACGTTCAATGTAGTAGGCCGCTTCCGGCCGGCCCGCGCCCCGGTAGGCGGCGATGGGCGTGGTATTGGTGAAAACGCAGTCGATCTCTATATCCAGGGCGGGGATGTCGTAGACGCCGACAGCCATCCATCCGGTCAGCTCGGGGATGATCAGCACAATTGGATAGGCGCCCATGTCGGCTACGACGCGCATTCTCATGCCGGTGATGCGGCCTTCTTCGGTGACGGCCAGCGCGTAGTCTGCTATCTGGCCGCGGCCATGCGTCGTGGTGAGCAGGTGCTCGCTGCGCCCTTCGACCCAGCTCAGCGGAAGCTGGTAGCGCATGGCCAGGCTGGCTATCACCACCTCCTCGGGATAGATGCCGATCTTTACGCCGAATCCGCCGCCGACTTCGGGGGCGATAACCCGGATGGCGTTTTCGGACATGCGCAGGACGCCGGCCAGTTGTCCGCGCACCAGGTGGGGCGCTTGGGTGCTGGTCCAGACGGTCAGGCCTGCCGTGGTTGGGTCGGGCGCGGCAACGATGCTGCGGCCTTCCATGGGTACGGCGGCGAGCCGCTGGCTGGTTATGTGCTGGCTGACCACTTTGTGTGCGGAGGAGAAGGCGGCATCAACATCGCCGACTTTGCGCCGCCACACCTCCTGGACGTTGCTATCCATGTCGTCGAAAAGAACGGCGGCATCTGCCTTGAGCGCCTGTTCGATCCCGGCGACGGCCGGGAGGGGTTCCCAGTCGACATAGACTTCCTCGGCGGCATCGGCGGCGGTGGCGGCGTCGGAGGCGATTACCGCGGCCACGCACTCTCCCATGTGGAGCACCTTTCCGGTCGTGAGGGCATGGTGGGTACGTACGCTGTTGGCCTCGCCGTCAGCGGAACCGACCTCAAAGGGGAAAGGCATCGGTTCCGTGTCTGCGGCCAGTTCCTGACCGGTCACTACGGCGACGACGCCGTCAAGCGCCAGGGCGGCCGAGGCGTCGATCTCGCCGACGCGGGCATGCGCGTAGGGGCTGCGGACGAAGGCGACATGGTGCATGCCGGGCAGTTTCAGATCGCCGACGTAGGAACCGCTTCCGGTGATCAGACGGGGGTCTTCTTTGCGCTTGATCTGTGCGCCCATGTAGGTTGCGTATGCCATCGGGAGTCTCCTTTCCTTTTGTTTCGGGCCTGTCACTTTCGATAACGTGCAAAGAAATCAGTTCTGCAGACCAGGGGCCGAGCAGTTCTACTCAAGCGGGTAGGGCTCAACGGGTATGCCCTCGCTGCCAGAGGTCAGTACGGCCTGGGTTGCTGCAAGCGTTCGTAAGCCCTCTTCGCCGCTGACGAGAGGCGGCTCTTCTCTTCGTATGACGCGGCAGAAATGGACCAGTTGCGCCGCCAAGGGATCGGCATCGTCCGTTTCTTGCTGCTGCTGATCGAGTGGATGCTCCCAGCCGGCGTTGTCGGCGCAGGGATAGCGCCACAACTCCAGCCTGGGAAAGGCAATTGAGCCCTCGGTGCCGAAGAAGAAGGCGCAGTTGCCGTCCACGTGGGCGTAGGATGGGTTCTCGAACATGGTCAGTTCGTATGACCAGGGTGACGGCGCCGCGTCGGAGAGAAAGATCGAGCCCACCACGCCGCCTGCAAACCTCAAGGTTATGGCGGCGGAATCCTCCACTTCAAAGCCGCGTGTAGCCGAACTGGTGGCGGCATAGACACTGTTTATCTCGCCGCAGACATAGCGCAGTGTGTCGATCTCATGGATCAGATTAGTCAGTACCGGCCCACCGCCAGCGCGCGTCCGCCAGGCGATGTCGTAATAGGCGTCCGGCTTCTTGACAGCCCACAAGAGCGAGACTCCGATCAAGGAGCCGATGGCGCCCTTCTTCACCAGTTTCCAGAGCCGCTTGATGCGGGGATGATAGCGCCGGTGATGGCCGACCAGGACCGGCACAGCGGCCGCGGCGGCTTCGTCGACCACTCTTCTGCCCTCGTCGAGTGCGGCGGTGACCGGCTTCTCAACCAGGGGAACGATGCCGCGGCGGATGCAGGCAAGGGCAAGCTCTTCGTGCAGGTTGGTGGGAGCGGCGATGATCGCCCCATCCGGAGAGGCGAGATCGAGCGCTTCGAAGGCATCAAGGAAGAAGGGCGCCTCAACCTCTGCCGCCAGCTCCGCCACCCCGGAATCGGAGTCGCAGATGCCGACTAGTTGGCATTCGCCGCTTGCTTTTACATATTCGATATGGCGGCGGCCCATTGTCCCTGCGCCTATTATGACTATGCGCAGTCTACTCACACATCTGCTCCCGTGCTGCGGCTATTCCCCCTCGCATTCTAGCTGAATTGCACCGGTTCTGACCAACACAGTTTTTCGGACGAAAAGGTAGTCAGCGCGGCCCTCATCTGTAGCACTTTCCCACGACTTGGGGTATAAGTGGAACTGCAGTGGTCAGTGGTTGGTGGTCAGTTGAGAAGCGCGCCAGACGAGGGCAGGTCGCGGTCAAGGGAATTGAAGATGATTGAATACGATTTCAGTGGGCGGACGGCGGTTGTAACCGGAGGGGCCAAGGGTATTGGGCTCGGAATTGCGCAGAGGCTGGCCGGCTCAGGCGCGGCTGTGGCGGTTTGGGATCTGGACCCGGGGCCAGTGCGCGGCACGGAGGCCGGGCGAGGGTTCGAGGCGGCCTTTTCCGTGGACGTGACGGAACCGGCGAGCGTTGAGCAGGCGGTGCAGGATACGCTGGCCCAGCTGGGCGTTATCGATATCCTGGTCAATAATGCCGGCGTCTCCGGCCCGACGCTGCCGACGTGGGAGTACCCGCTGGAAGAGTGGGACAGGGTCATCGCGGCCGACCTCAATTCGGTCTTCTTATGCAGCCGGGCGGTTATCCCGTTCATGCTGGAGCAGGGAGGAGGCCGGATCGTAAACGTGGCGTCGGTTGCAGGCAAGGAGGGCAACGCCAACGCCTGCGCTTACTCGGCGGCCAAGGCGGGCGTGATCGCTCTGACCAAGTCACTCGGCAAGGAGCTGGCGCAGAGCGGCATCATCGTCAACTGCGTGGCTCCGGCAATGGTGCAGACCGATCTTCTCGGCGAAATGACGCCGGAGTACATCAGGACTGTGACGGCCAAGATCCCGATGGGACGGTTTGGAACGATTGAGGAGAACGCCGAGATGGTGGCGTGGCTGTGCAGCGACGCCTGCAGTTTTGCTACGGGCGCGGTGTTTGATGTATCCGGTGGGCGCGCGACCTATTGAGGTAATTGTGGAGCAATCGTTGGGGCAAATACCGGATTGATCGGCGAGATTAAGCGGAGTAGGTCGGCTCGATATCCTTAAGCATTCTCAGATCGCTTTCAGAGATTTCTGATCGAGGAACCAGCAAGTATTGCCTTTCTTCAACGATGTTAAGTCTATGAATGTCATCTTCTTCACGCACTGCCAGTTCTAAGACCGCGACATTGTTCTCCTCCACAAATTGAAGCGCAATCGGACGACAAATTGCGTTTGGATATCTGTCCTCGCACAGTTCAATATCCTGCATGACCTGCGCGATTCCAAATCTGTCGCCTTTCGACTTTGCTTGGCACGGAAGCACGAAATGTGTTCCTCGCATGTTCAAACCTACATAGATTTCGTCTACTTCTACTTGGCCAATACTTGGCACTGTGGTCCTCAGATGGTTTTGTACTGAATAGCAGGTCAACCCTGTAAAGACGTCAACTAGGCGATTGTATCGCACCTGAGTCAGAAGAGCCTGTTCATCCGTACCAGACGCGTAGTGCCTGACAATTTCAGGTGTTGCGTCCGGGATCTTAATTGGGTAGTAGTGCAGTGTAGGTACAATTTTTCCTGGCATCGACAGGCGAAACTGATATTCGGCAATTCCTGCACCAACGATAATCCACTCAGAATCTTGCGGAGCGGTTTCCAGGATACTAGAGGGCAGCTCTCTACGAAAGCGAAATGAGTAGGGAATGTCCCCAATGTTTTTCGTCCGAGGTAATCCTAAAGCGTCGTGTGCCTCGACCAACTCTTCGCGCGTAAACCTCACCCGAACATTGCCAGAATTGAAGTTCTTTTGAAACACCATTCAATTACCTGTTCATACTTGCTCATGCCCGTTTACGTGCCTCCAGCGCCAGTGTAAGATACATGCTGCATTCGATAGGAACGGTTTTCATACCGTCAACCCGGCCACTTTAGCACGACTACTTCCTCACGCAGGTCGCTCAGTGTGGCGGTGGCAAATCTGGTTCGAAAGAGATCTATTCGCACCAGTTCATATCCCAGACTTTTTGCCACATCTGCTAAGAGTTCTCCAGTACGAATCATCACCTGAAGATAAGACGCTTGGTCACCTACAACATACGCCAGGCGGGCATCAGGCTTCAAAACGCCTCGTAGCTGGGCAAGGTGGCGAGTCATTCCTCCAAAATACAGTTTTGTTACTCGCGAGTACATTCTCTCGAATCCAGACGTCTTTCCAAGTGAAATCCTTCGTTCCTCAATCTCTTCCGCGATCCGCTGGATTTCACTATGCCCCGAAACCCATTCATCATCATCGTCGGCTGCGTAGACACCGCGAGTATTGGAACGTAGCAATGACTTCTTGAAGCGTCTCAGGTGGGCCATTTCTTCATAGAATCCCAAAAGCACGGACTCCAGCCGCGTTGTTCTCGTATAATCCTTCTCATTAGGGTAGGGAGGCGAGGTGATAACTGCGTCAACCGAATTCGGCGAGATGATTCGGGAAAGACTTCTGGCGTCCCCCAAGTGAAGAGTCGTTTGGGGAAAATCCAAGCCTTGAACTTTGCGCAAATCAGCGGCCATTCCACCTACCTCGGCCAACCAGGGGGAGACGACGGGAATATCGTGCTTAATCTTGCCTACACCTACTTCGGGCCCGAATCTGAGATTCCCAATCTTGTTGACCAAGGCATTCCCTAGAGCCAGTAAGAGATGTCCGTGTCCAGCGAAGTGTTTATAGCAATTGATTTTCTCAAGCAAAGTCAATGTCTTATGCAGAGGAAGAGGGCTTATGGAATTCTTGATAAGTACGCGTTCAGCATCGCGCGGTAACCTCTTCAAAACTTGGCCTTCACATGCTGTATGAATTTCGTCATCGATTCCCTGGCCATTCAGAGTATTCTTAGCGCCACGTGCAATCTCCGAAGCTGTTTCAAGCAAAGTAGACGGATCTACATGCCAGTCAGTCTTGACGCATGAAGCAAAATGGGGAAAGGGATTGGCTTCTATCCCTATTCCTTGCAGTCCTTGCAATTTCGCCTCAACTACTGTGGTACCTGTGCCGCAAAATGGGTCGAGAACAGTCGCACCGTTTGTCAAGCCAAAGTCCTCAAGATATTCTCTGACCAAGTGGGGAGGATACGACAGAACGAAGCGATACCAGTTGTGAAAAGGACGATCTTGCGGCGCAACTGAATTCTGGCCCCTTGTAATAGACTTGGCTACCCTTGTTCCAAGACCCGAATGGCCCGATAGGGGAAGAGGCATTTGGATCGACCGGTTTGTCATAGGTGGTTCCCTATAATGCGTGACATAAAAGAACCTCTGACTACAGCCCCGACGTTTGTGTTTTGTCACTCGATTCATTGAGTCTATGATGTGGATGCATTATACCTTATCAATCTACAATAGAGAATGACTTTGGCATTTTGAGACGTAGGATGAGCGACTACAGCAGACTCGCAATCAACCAGTTTACGACGCTGGAGCAGTG
This sequence comes from Caldilineaceae bacterium, assembly GCA_965208965.1. GTDB lineage: Bacteria > Chloroflexota > Anaerolineae > Caldilineales > Caldilineaceae > Bin5. The sequence continues at coordinate 3,781,400 of OZ242384.1, read as the reverse complement.
GTCCTTGCCCCAGGCAATTGAGGGCTATGCGCGGCATGGCGTCCATGCGATTGGGATTGTTCGCGACAAGCTGCAGGAGGTGGGCGTGGGCGAGGCGGGGCGATGGCTCAAGGCTCACGATATGACCGTCACCTGTCTCTGCATCTGCGGCTTGCTGACCGACTCGGACAATGACCGGTTTCAGGCAAATCTGAACGAGTCCAGGCGGGCCATTGACGAAGCCGCAGAGCTTGGGGCTGAGTGTATTGTTTTCGTCGCGGGCGGGCTACCTGAGGGGTCAAGAGATCTGCCGGCGGCGAGAGCGCGCTGCCTCGAGGGCCTGGCAGCGCTTCTTCCCTATGCGAAACAGACCGGCGTGACGCTGGCGCTGGAACCGCTGCACCCGATGATCTGTGCGTTCCGTTCCTGTTTGTCCACCTTGGGGCAGGCGAACGACTGGATAGAGGCGCTGGGGGCCGGTCCAGAGCTGGGCATCGTCGTCGATGTCTATCACGTCTGGTGGGACCCGAACATGGAGCGTGAAATTGAACGGTCTGCGGGCCGCATCGCTTCCTTCCATGTTTGTGACTGGCTGATGGATACGACCGACCTGCGGTTGGACCGAGGCATGATGGGTGACGGCGTGATCGACAACCGGCGCATCCGGCGTCTGGTGGAGGCGACGGGTTACAACGGTTACCGCGAAGTGGAGATTTTCTCGGAGCGCAACTGGTGGCGGCGCGATCCGGATGAGGTCGTCGAGATCACGAAGGCCCGCTACCTGTCGGATGTTATCTGACTCTCACAATCGGGGAACGAGCAGCGATGAACGGGCAAGAGGATGCAAGGCTCGGAACTGTTACACTGCCCACCCCAGTTACTACGCGAAGAAACTCAAATGAGCAAATCTGAATTGACTGTGTCAGGCGGCCTTCCTCCTCAAGGAGACAGGTTGGAAGGCAAGGCGGCGATTGTCACGGGCGCGGGGTCGCGAGGCCGGGCAGCTCTAGGAATAGGCTATGCAACCGCTGTCCTCTTCGCGCGCCAAGGGGCGCGGGTGGTGGTGGCGGACCTGGACGAGGACAGGGCCAAGGCGACGATCAAGTTCATCAAGGAGCATGGAGGCGAGGCCTTTTTCATCTCAGCGGACATTACCAGGGAAGAGGACTGTCGCGAACTGGCCGAGGCGTGTGTCGGACGGTACGGCAGCCTGGATATACTGGTGAACAATGCCGGTGGGGTCGGCGGGGGCAAGGTTACGGATTACGAAGAGGCCCTCTGGAATGTGGCTTTGGACGTGAACCTGAAGGGCCCGGTGATGGCCTGCAAGTATGCGGTACCGCATATGGCTGCGGGCGGGGGCGGGTCGATTATTCACATTTCGTCGATTGACGGGCTTTTGGCAGGCGCCTACATCAACGTCCCCTATTCGGTTGCCAAGGGTGGGCTGGCTACACTGACAAGGCTGATGGCTGTACATCATGGGCGGGAGGGTATCCGCGTGAACTGCCTGGCGCCCGGGCATGTGCATGCCTCTTTCACTGCTGAGTTTTCGATAGAAGAGCGAGAGAGGCGGCGAAAAATTGGGCCACTGGGGACGGAAGGGACGGCGTGGGATGTGGCGTATGCGGCGCTCTACTTTGCCAGTGATGAGGCGCGCTGGATTTCGGGGATCGTAATGCCGGTCGACGGCGGGCTGCTGGCGGCGACGCCGCTGGCGGTGATGGGGAATCTGGCGGAGTGAGGGGAGAGGGAATTCGGCCTTCAAGACTGCGAAAGGGATTGAAGTTGTAAGAGAAGTAAAGGAATGCGAATGAAGGGCATGGGGCGGTTGCTCGGATCGGCATTAAAGGCGCCGATCAAAGGAAAAATTGGTGAGACGCTGGTGCAGGCCGGAGCGGCGGTAATGTTGCCGTCGTCAGTGTACCGGCAGTTTCACGACGTGACACTTCCGACAGAAAGCGGCACGACGCAGATCGATCATGTGTTCGTTTCGGTGTTCGGGGTATTCGTAGTGGAAACGAAAAACATGTCCGGGTGGATTTTCGGGAGCGAGCAGGACCGAAACTGGACGCAGGTCTTTCCAAGAGGAAGGAAGGTCAGATTTCAGAACCCGCTGCGGCAGAATCACGGCCACGTTCGTGCGTTGGAAGGCGCTATTTCAGGCATCGGGCTACCGAGAGGTACAGTAAAGTCTGTCGTGGTCGTGGGTGATGCGGAGTTGAAGCGGAAGATGCCGAAAAACGTGACGGTGGGGCCCGGCGGGGCCCAGCATAGTCTATGGTTGGCCCCAATCGTTAGACCACGAAATGGGAAAAATAAGGTGCATCTAGGCGAGTAGGGCCGGCTCTGAACAGAGCACGAAGTGCTCTTCCGCCGGCGTGCGATAGTTGAGACTTTGATGCGGTCGTTCATGGTTGTAGAAGTTGAAATAGGCGGTCAGCCCAAGGTGCAGCTGAGGTACGGTGTCATACTGGTTGAGATAGATGTTCTCGTATTTGACGCTGCGCCATAGACGTTCGCAGAAGACGTTGTCGAGGGCGCGGCCTCGCCCGTCCATGCTGAACGGTATGTGACGGCTCTATTGTGCCCGTTGTGCCCATTCTGTTCATCCTCGCCCGCCCTGTATCCCTGAAAAAGCCTGTTCCCAATTCGCCCGCCGCCGGCGCCGATTCCAAGCAAGCCCGCTCCCGCCTCGATGCTGGGATGCACTCTTTCCTGCGGGTACTTCCCCAAATTGGGGTGTAGTCCAAAATGGGGGTGAGATTCAGGCTAATTCTGGGGAGTTATACCGGGATCCACAGCCCGCTACTCTGGAGAATCACAAATCTTGGATGCACCCCAAAATTGGACGCGTTTCATATACTTCGGCAGGCAACCAGGCATGGGGCGTTCCCTTCGGCTAAATCTTGAAAACCTGTACAAAACATAAACAAAATCTGTACACCTTCGACAAACCACCAACCGCCAACAACCGCGATTCTGCGCCGATTATGCGGCCAAAATCAACTCGAAAACACGTTCCCGAGGCACCTCGATTTCCCCCGATTTTTGACCAAAAGTGATGCATCTCTATTGATGCATTTTTTTCGCGCCGTTTTTCCCCCTTTTTTTGCCCTTATTCTCTCTGGTCAGAACCCCAAAGACCAGTAATGCATCACTTTTGCCGAAAACGCAACACCTTCGCGGCCCCTTTCGGGCGCCCCGCCGCAGCGCCGAAAGACCGACCACAGCCATCGAAAAGACGAACTGGCGTCCCCCGCAAGAGCTATACAAAACGGAAGAGTCCGCGCCTCCCCGCCCGCCCCCGCAAGCCAACATGTACATATGAACGAATCCCAAAGTGTTGACGAACTTTCATATGATTCAACCAACGACAACACCGCGGCCAGCACGCAATCCTATCTGCTGCAGAGGCGCCGGTAGTTCCCGTTCCTCGCGCCTCACACTTCCTTTTAGTTCCCACCCCAAATCTGGGATGCACACCAAAATTGACACCTCTTGACACAGGGAAGCAGCCTGTGCTAACCTTCCCCTAACAGCACGTTTGAAACTGACTTCTCTTATCCAGAGTGGGGTGAGGGACCGGCCCGATGATCCCCCTGCAACCTGCCGGAGTCCCGGTTTTCGATTGATGACCGGAATATGGCACGCCCCACCGTATGGTCGGCTAGGGTATTGCAGGCACAGCTTCCTGGTTGACATCTCCGGTCAGCTCCGTTGGGATTCCTCTGAAGGCGCCGATGCCGCCGAGTGATGTGTGGCTCGAGAGATGAGAATGTCCAGCGCAAAAGAACCCCTCTGGATCGACCCGGAGGGGTTTCGTTTTGGCGAAGGGAGTTCCACCTATGCGAACCGTCTACTGGCGGGACGGACAGGTAAAGATGATCGATCAGCGACTGCTTCCCGGCGAGGAAGTAATCGCCGAATTTGCCACCGTCCCGGAGGTCGCGCGCAGCATCAGCGAAATGTACGTGAGGGGCGCGCCGGCCATCGGCGCCACCGCCGCCTACGGCATGGCCCTGGCAGCCCACCTCAGCCAGGCCGGGGATCCCGAGGGCCTGCTCAACGATCTGCGGCAGGCAAAGGAAACGCTGGACGCGGCAAGGCCGACTGCCGTTAACCTGAGCTGGGCTACTCGCAGGCTTCTCACTCTGGCCGAACAGATTGCCAGTGAAGCAGGGCCCGGCCAGGGCAGCGTCCGCGGGCTGAAGGAGGCCCTGCTGGCCGAGGCCGAAGCGCTGGCCGATGAAGACGTCAGAATAAACCGGCGCATGGGCTTCAACGGCGCGGCAGTCATACCTGACGGCTCGAATCTTCTCCACCACTGCAACACCGGTTCACTGGCAACCGTTGACTTCGGCACCGCTCTGGGCGTCATCTATGCCTGCCAGGAACAGGGCAAGAACATCCATGTCTGGGTAGATGAGACTCGACCCCGACTCCAGGGTGCCCGGCTGACCGCCTGGGAGCTGATGCGGGCCGAGGTGCCGATGCATCTCATTGCAGACAACGCCGCAGGCCACCTGATGCGCACCGGTCAGGTCGACGTCGTCGTCTTCGGAGCCGATCGTGTGGCCGCGAACGGCGACGTCGCCAACAAGATCGGCACGTACAAAGTCGCGGTCGTTGCCAGAGAGAACGGTATACCGGTCTACTGCGTCGCACCTACGAGTACCGTCGATCTCGACCTTCCCGACGGTGACCACATTCCGATCGAGGAACGGGGCCCGGAGGAAGTGGTGGAGGTCGGTGCACGTGCAGTCGCGCCCATCGACGTACCTGTATACAATCCGGCATTCGACATAACGCCCCATCGCTACCTGACCGGAATCGTAACCGAGGAAGGAATCTGTTATCCCCCGTTCGACCAGAGCTTGCGAAACGCCGTAGAAAGAGGGCGGGCCGCCATCGAGGCGGAGAGGTCTGAAAGAAGGGTGACATGAGCGAACTGCGCGAGATTGAACGTATCTGCGTCTTTTGCGGGTCCAGCGCCGGTGTCGACGAACATTACTCGCGGCTGGCTGCCGACCTTGGATCTGAAATCGCCAGGCGAGGGTACGAGCTGGTCTACGGCGGCGGCAACCTGGGCCTGATGGGGGCAGTCAGCAGGGCAGCTTACAACGGCGGCGCGACAGTCTACGGAATCATACCGGGCCCCCTGGCAGCGAAGGAGATTGCAGGGGAGACCATTGGGATTATCGAGGTTGTGGAGACGATGCACCAGCGCAAGGCCCGCATGGCCGAGCTCGCGGACGCATTTATCACCCTGCCTGGAGGCATAGGCACGCTGGAAGAGCTGTTTGAGACGATCTCCTGGATCCAGCTGGGCATTCACAGTAAGCCGATGGGCATGCTGAATGTCAACGGCTTTTTCGATTCCCTCCTGCAGATGCTTGCCCACCAGATCGATCAGGGGTTTATCGCCCCCAGGTATCGCAACCTGCTTGTCGTCGAAGAGGAACCTGGCGAACTGATCGATCGCCTGCTCAGACACGAAACACCTAAGAGTTCAGTCCAGTGGATCACGCCGGCACAGGCGTGACCGCCCTTCGAATTCCCAGCAACCCATTCTCAATTCAGAATTGCGAAGGTTGTCAGTTCAGTTTCTCGCGTAAAGACAGGGAAAATGTCAGCCAGCAGGAATGCGTTGGGACAGATAATCGCCCTTGGCGGCCACAACTTGACGACCGGTGACGAGGACGCCGCCCTGAGCTGCTACATTCTGAACCAGGTGCCTGCAGGAAGTCCTCGAATCTGTTTTTTGTCCCAGGGAAGCGGTGAGGACGCCTTCTACGTCGCCAACTTTTACCGTCACTTTCTGGCGCTCAACGCGCTGCCTTCCGACCTCTCCCTCTTCAAGCCTCACACAGCCGACATTGCCGGGTTTCTCCTGACACAGGACATCATCTATGTTGGGGGCGGCAATACGAAGTCGATGCTGGCTCTTTGGAGAGAATGGGGTGTGGACCGGACGCTGGGACAGGCGTGGGAACAAGGCACACTCCTTTCCGGCGTCAGCGCGGGCGCCATTTGCTGGTTCGAAGAAGGTCTCACCGATTCGATTCCGGGTAAGCTTACCGCTCTCAGCTGCCTCGGGTTTCTCTCCGGCAGCTGCTCGCCCCACTTTGACGGGGAGTCCGAACGGCGGCCCACATACGAGCGCTTGATCGCCGAAGGGGGGATGGCCGGCGGCTTTGGAATCGATGACAACGCAGCCCTGCACTTCGCCGGCTCCGGGCCGCCCCGCGTAGTCTCCTCCCGTGCGAGCGCTACCGCCTACCGGGTAGAGCGTACGCCTGAAGGCGCTTGCGAGTCAGCGCTGAGCCCTTCCGTCCTGGTTCGCCTGGAAAGCGACGGCGAATAAACTTTCATCTGAACAATTTTTCGAACAGGTGCCCCATGAGAATCGTCGTTTCCGGCTCAATCGCATATGACTACCTGATGTCCTTCCCGGGACGCTTTACCGACCAGATCATTTCCGAAAAACTGTCCAGCCTGAGCGTCAGTTTCCTGGTGGAGGACATGGTTCGCCAGAGGGGAGGCACGGCCGCGAATATCGCTTACTCCCTAAAGCTCCTCGGCGGCGATCCGATCGTCTTTGGAACTGTAGGCCAGGACTTCGGCGATTATAAGGCCTGGCTGGACGAGCACGGTATCCGCACCGACCATATCGTCGAAATCCCCAGCAAATTCACCGCCAGTTTCTTCGTGAGCACTGACGAAGAGCAGAACCAAATCGCGAACTTCTACTCCGGCGCGATGAGCGACTGCCGCGACGTCTCGCTCGCAGACCACGGTCTAACCGATGCGGACGTGGTGATCATCAGCCCCAACGATCCGCAGGCCATGCTTAACTTTACGTCGGAGTGCCGGGAGCTGGGCATCCCGTTCGCCTACGATCCCAGCCAGCAGACGGCGCGGTTTAGCGGAGAGGACCTGCGCAGGAGTATTCCCGGCGCCGCCTGGCTGATGGTCAATGACTACGAAATGGCAGTCATCGAAGAGAAGACCGGCTGGTCGAGAGAGACGATTGTTCAGGAGGTCGGCACGCTCGTCGTAACAGAAGGAAGAGCCGGCAGCAGGATCTATCATGAGGGCCAAGAGTACCATATACCGATAGCGCCGCCACAGAAGGTGGCTGAACCGACGGGAGCCGGTGACGCTTATCGCGGCGCCTATTTTGCGGCACATAGCGCGGGCCTGCCGGTAGATGTGTGCGGCCGCGTCGGTGCGCTGTGCGCCACCTACGTACTGGAGCAGTTTGGTACAACCAATCACCGGTTCACCCAAGAGGAGTTTGCGCTCCGGTACGAGGAGGCTTTCGGGGAAAGGCTGCTCTGGGGAGAGCCGGCTTGACGTGGGAGGCGATCACGCGGTCAAAGGGGCCGTTGGTGACATCCTGCCTGATGGCCCTGTTCGATCTTCCCACGAAGCAGATGAATTCAGCCCGGATTTGTCCCGCCCTCACAGCGGCTCAGGCCCTCTTGCCTGCCGAACCTGTCCCCGTGCTTGTCGGACTAACATTACGGGTGATACAAGCATTGGGGACAGGTTACAGCGTGCAAGGACTTGCTTCCCGCCAAAGTGCGCTTTCCCCACTGTTACAAGCGAGGATCGCCTTCCGCTTTAGACAGGTTGCCCTGACCTGAATTCGCGTCTGGTCAGTTGCAGGCCCGCCGGACGGGAGTCCGGATTGCCGCGCTATGCTGATCGTATGGGCCGAGGCGCTAAGCCCCTTGCCGGCCCCGCAGTTCTGCCTCCAGTTCGCGAATCCTGGACAGGTTTTCGTGATGCCTTCCCCTGCCAAGATAGTTAACCTGAGTTCGGAGTTAGATAGTGGTTGGCAAGAGGGCCAACTCATTTTCGCAGAGATGAAGAGACGGTTTTTGGGGGTTGCCAAGTGTAGGCAATCAGGCCGGCGATGAGATTGACAAGAAAGTTGGTGCTGCTGCGGTGGCGGGTGTGTTCAATCTGGGAGATATTCTTGAGTTGGTCGATGATGGTCTCGATAATGAAACGTTTGCGTGTCAGCAGCTTGTCTTGGAGAAGGACGAGTCGATTGCGCATGTTTTTGCGAATCGGGGTGATCAGTTGCAGTCCTTGTGCGTAGAGTTGCTCAAAGAGAGCCTGGGAGAGATAGCCGCGGTCGCCAACCAGCTTACCCCACAACGATTTGGACATCTGTGGGACCGGTTTGCGGTCATCGGTGTTGGCGGGCGTGAGTTGAACCGCCAGCAACTCCCCCTGGTCGTTGACAATCAGATGGAGCTTGAAGCCATAGAACCAACCCAAGCTGCTCTTGCCGCGCCTGGCCATCCCGGCAAAGACCCGGTGGCGACCGATGCGCTGGTTGTGGCAGACTGGCAACGGGGTTGAATCAATGAATGCGACCCCTGTTCCCTGGCCAAAGCGCACGCGCAGATAGAGACACATGGCTGGCAAAACGGCTGGAATCAACTCCACAAAACGCGTATAACTGACCAGAGCAGGGAATTCACTGCATAGATGCTTACACACGTGCTGCCTATAGTAGGCTTTGAAATTGCGATAATGCGACTGATGAAAGTGAATCAGAATCGTCATTACTTCGCTCAAGCTCAGCCGAGGGGCCGGCCCTCGCTTACCAGTCAGCACAAACAGCTTCGCATCCTCCCATCTACTCAGCCACTGACATAAAGCATCGACATCACAGAACAGTTCAAGTATACTCATCTTGAGCGCCTTTCCATGCTGGTGATTCGTTGTTGTCGAACTTCTATTCTACCAGCTTGGTTAGGCGCTCAGTTACTCCGAATTCAGGTTAAGTACACAACATCAAAGAAATAGTTTATTTGTGCAAATGCCCAACTTGGACGAATAAAGTTTGGTTGCCAGATCCATATATGAGAAGCTAGGATCCGAAGTGTTTTGTCATTTCATCGTAGAATTCCGTAGAATGATTTGGGAAGCAGGACCGCAGTACAAGGGCAGGTACGGTTGGCTTCACTTCAGAGATTGATCTGCTCGTTCCTAAAGTTCCAACACCCGTTTGAGGAGACACCCAGCAGATGTCCACCGCAGTTCAACAGAAACAGTACGACATAGCCGACATTGACCTGGCCGAACGCGGCCGCTTTCGCATGCAGTGGGCAGCCAAAGAGATGCCCGTGCTCGACCTGCTGGAAGAGCGCTACCGCCGCGAACGCCCTTTCGAAGGCGTACGCATGGCGGCCGCCATGCACGTCACCAGCGAAACCGCCAACCTGATGCGCATCCTCATCGCCGGCGGCGCCGAAATCGCCCTCTGCGCCAGCAATCCCCTCAGCACACAGGACGACATCGCGGCCGCCCTCGTCTCCTACTACGAAATGCCGGTTTTCGCCATAAAAGGTGAGACCAATGCCCAGTACAACGCCCATCTCAACGCCGCCCTCGATACAGAACCCAACCTGACCATGGACGACGGCATGGACCTCGTGGCCATGCTCCACACGAAGCGCAGCAGCCTCCTGGAAGGCGTCGTGGGAGGAACCGAAGAGACCACGACCGGCGTTATCCGTCTGAGGGCAATGGCCGTCCAGGGCAAACTGGCATTTCCCGTCATTGCCGTCAATGACGCCATGACCAAGCACTTTTTCGACAACCGCTACGGAACAGGCCAGAGCACGCTGGACGGGATCATCCGGGCAACCAACGTACTCATGGCCGGCAAGACCTTCGTCGTGGGCGGTTACGGCTGGTGCAGTAAGGGCATTGCCATGCGCGCCAAGGGCATGGGCGCCAACGTCATCGTCACCGAGGTCGATCCCCTCCGGGCCCTGGAAGCGGTCATGGACGGTTTCCAGGTCCTGCCGATGTCCGAGGCAGCTAAATCGGGACAGATTTTCTGCTCGGCCACCGGCGACATAAATGTGATCGACCGCCACCATATGGACCAGATGCAGGACGGCGCAATTCTCTCAAATAGCGGTCATTTCGACGTCGAGATCAACATGAAGGCGCTCGAAGCGATGTCCACCAAGGTCACGCGCGTGCGCGATTTTCTCGACGAGTATACGCTGGAAGACGGCCGCCGCATCTACGTTGCAGGCGAAGGCCGCCTCGTAAATCTGGCCGCGGCCGAAGGCCACCCCAGCGCCGTAATGGACATGAGCTTCGCCAATCAGGCCCTGGCCGCAGAGCACCTGCTCAAGCACGGCGGCGAAATGAGCGGCAACGTCTACGATATGCCCGAAGAGCTGGACCGCGAGATCGCGGCCCTGAAACTCCGGGCCATGGGCGTGGAGATCGATACACTCACGGCCGAACAGGAAGCCTATCTGAACGAGTGGACTCTTGGCACAGCGGAATAGGACCGTCGAACGCCGCCAGAAAAGCGGCTAGCAGGAGAAATGCAAATGAGCAGCACTTTCATGACCGCTCCGTCTCTACTCTTTACCAGTGAATCGGTAACGGAGGGACACCCCGACAAGATGTGCGATCAGATCAGCGACGCGGTCGTTGACGCCATCATCTGCCAGGATCCCCAAGCGCGAATCGCTTGCGAGGCGGCCGTAAAGACGGGATTTGTAATTCTTCTCGGTGAGATAACGACAACGGCTTCAGTGAACTATGATGAACTCGTAAGGAAGGTTGTCAAGGAGATCGGATTCGACAGCAGCACCAAAGGCTTCGACGCCGACACTTGCGGTGTGCAGGTCGCCATTGCTTCGCAGTCGCCGGACATCGCGCTCGGCGTGGACCAGGCGCAGGAGTTCAAGAACGACACCATGGACAGCGAGGAGGATGAGATCGAGTCTGTTGGCGCGGGCGACCAAGGCATGATGTTCGGCTTCGCCTGCAATGAGACCGACTCGCTGATGCCCTTGCCCATCTACCTGGCCCATAAGCTCAGCCGCCGCCTTGCCATGCTCCGCAAGTGCGGCGAACTGCCCTGGTTGTGCCCAGACGGCAAATCACAGGTAACGGTGGAGTACAGTTTCGGCAAGCCGAAACGTATTCACACCGTCTTGATCAGCACACAGCATCTTCCCGACATCTGTCAGGAAGAGATCAAGCGCCAGGTAACCGAACTTTGCATAATCCCTTCGCTGCCCGAGGAGCTCGTCGACGAGGACATGCTCATCTACGTAAACCCAACCGGCCGCTTTGTCGTCGGTGGTCCGATGGGCGACGCCGGTCTGACAGGCCGCAAAATAATCGTCGACACTTACGGCGGCATGGGCCGGCACGGAGGCGGTGCTTTCAGCGGCAAAGACTGCACAAAGGTCGACCGCAGCGGCGCTTACGCGGCCCGCTGGGTCGCCAAAAACATCGTCGCCGCCGACCTCGCAGACCGCTGCGAAATCCAGCTGGCCTATGCCATCGGCGTGGCCCGGCCACTGAGTGTCAATGTCGAAACTTTCGGCACCGGAAGTACCAGCGATGAAGAGATTGAAAGATTGATAGGCGAACATTTCGACCTGCGTCCCGGCGCCATTATTCGCGATCTCGACCTTCGCCGTCCGATCTACCGGCAGACCGCAACCTACGGACATTTCGGCCGCGACGACATCTGTCTGCCCTGGGAATCTACCGACAAGGCCCACTTGCTGAAGCGGGCAGTATCCCGAACCAACGTCAGAAATGGAAAATCGGCAACATAGCAGCGATGCCCCGCTAACCCTTCGCGGCCTGCCTACATCATTCTGGACTATCGTAACTTCCTCGACGGCGCTTGCCGTCATTGTAATCCTGGCAATGGTTGTTCTGGGCTATCGCGACGGGCTCAAGCGCGGCGAAGCGCATACACGGCAGCAGGTCGCCATTCTCCTGCAACGCGCTTCAGACATGCTGGACGCCGGCATGCACGACGAGGCCCGCGCCGTATACGAGAGGATAATTTCGTTCGACCCGCAGAATGAGGCAGCGCACAGCGCAATACTGGCGCTGGAGGCGCCCCCTAAGGTAGAGACGGTTCCGGAAACGAACGCCGAGCCGACGGCCGTTGACATCGAATGGGCCAGGGCAGTTACTCTGTTTGGAGAGGGCCGCTGGCAGGAGGCCATTCAGCGCCTGTTGCTCGTACGGACCATGCAGACCGACTACAAAGTCGTTGAAAGGGACGAGCTGCTCTTCTTCTCCTACGTCGAGTCGGCCCGGGCGGTAATCGCCGAGGGAAACCTGGAAGAGGCAGTGCAGCTGTTTGACAGTGCCCTTGAAGTGGACCCGAACAATACGTTGATCCAACAAGAGCGCTACATGACCGCTCACTACGTCGATGTGAAAACATATTGGGGGGCAGACTGGTCCCGAGTCATTCGTCTCCTTGGGGATCTGTACCGCATGGATCCCGAGTATCGCGACGTACAGTACCTCCTGCAAAGGGCGCACGTCCAACAGGGAGAAAGTTTCGCCCGCGAGGAGAATTGGTGCGCTGCAGCCGCAGAATACACGAGCGCAATCGCTGTGCTTGACTGGCTGGAATTGCGGGGAAGACGGGACGAGCTTGTCGTGAACTGTGGAAACACGAGCAGCGGTTAGTCCTAGCGTAGATTGAGAGGGAAGGCGGAGGCGGGCGCTTCTTCCGCCCCAGAGTCGAATGCGGACAGGCCATGGTCCATTCGCTGCCACAGGTTTGCAAGAGCTCACCACCCACTTTTGGCTGCGCCACAAGAACTCCGCGGAAATTGTTTTTCCGGGCGATTAGGGCTATAATGAGTTGGCGCAGAACCGGGGAGTAGCGCAGTCTGGCAGCGCACAGCGTTTGGGACGCTGGGGTCGGAGGTTCAAATCCTCTCTCCCCGACTTGCGGGTATAGCTCAATGGTAGAGCGCCGGCCTTCCAAGCCGACGATGCGGGTTCGATTCCCGCTACCCGCTCTAAGCCCTTCGTCCCAAGGTTGGATCGGTAGCTCAATGGCAGAGCAAGGAGCTCATAACTCCTGGGTTACAGGTTCGAGTCCTGTCCGATCCACTCTCCACTCTTCTCCTTAACCAGCCAAACAGTTGACACGCCTCCAACAGGAGGTCTGCAACTTCTGCCATTGCGCCCCGTACGCAGCCGTCCAGGCGCGACGCGAGAACGGACGGCCGCGCCTGCAGTTTTTCTCATCGCATCTATTCAGGAACCCCGATCGGGTTTCAGTCGTTTATGCTATAATGCGCCGGGGCCGAGATACCTGCCCCCGGTCCAGCCGGGCCGGCGCTGCCCTTGAGAGTATGTCCATGATAACCCTAACCTTAACTGAGAATGGAAGTGATGAATCTGCGACGTCGTTTCGCAGCGGCTTCATCGCCGTGATAGGACGACCGAATGTCGGCAAGTCGACTCTATTGAACCAGTTGCTCGGGCAGAAGATAGCCATCACCAGCGACAAACCGCAGACGACTCGCGACCAGATCCTGGGCATTCGCACCGATGACGACGCTCAGTTTATCTTTCTCGACACGCCCGGAATCCACCAGCCCCGCAGCAAGCTCGGCAAGCACATGGTTAACGTAGCTGAACAGGCGATCGCCAGCGATTCCGACGTAATACTGTGGCTGGTAGACGTAGCGACACCACCAACCGACGAAGACCTCTATATCGTCGAGCGACTCAAGGAATTGCTGGACGCGGGCGGCGAGCTACCCTTTATGCTGCTCGGCGCCAACAAGGTCGACAGCCTGGCCGACGCCGCCATCGAGGAACGGAAGGACGAGTATCTGGCCCTCCTGCGCTGGCTTACCGCAGCCGACGGGGGTCAGGCGTCGGTTCCCGTGTTGACCTTGAGCGCCGAAACCGGTGAGGGGGTAGAGGAACTCGTCAACGCGCTGGCCGAGCTCCTCCCTCCCGGCCCGCTCTACTACCCGAGCGAACAGGTTACAGACCTTTCCATGCGATTCATCGCCGCGGAAATCGTTCGGGAAAAGGCCCTCCGGCTTCTGCGCCAGGAGATCCCGCACAGCCTGGCCGTGTCGGTGACCGAGTGGAACGAGCGCAGTCCTGAGATGACACATATTGCCGTCACGCTATACGTAGAGCGCCACAGCCAGAAGGGAATCGTATTGGGCGGCAAGGGCTCCATGATCAAGAAAATCGGGCAGGCCGCCCGACCGGAAATCGAAGAAATGGTCGGCACGCGCGTCTACCTGGAGCTCTGGGTGAAGGTGTTGCAGAAGTGGCGCCGGAAGGAGAATCTCCTGAGGCGGCTTGGTTATCACATGTAGGGAGTACAGGAGAGAGGCCCGGTTGGAGCGGGCGCATTGGCCCCGAAGTCGCGCCGAAAAAGCCACACTCTGCCGCTGGCTTTTTCTTTGGATTCAGGGTACGCGCTGTGATATGATCGGCCCAGAATCGCAAATGTCTAGCGCCAGAGTTCAAGGATGAATCCCCATACGATTCGCGTTCTCGAATACGATAAAATACTGAAGCAACTGGCCGCGTTTTGCGCCTTTGAAGGCGGCGCCGAACTGGCGTCTTCACTTCTTCCCAGCGACGATTTGCGTACAATCAACGATTGGATGGAGCAGACCAGCGAAGCATGCCGTCTGCTTGACCAGAAGACGGACGTTTACTTTGGCGGCGTCTACGACTTACGCGCCCTCGTGGCAAAGTCCGAACGAGGAAGTATCCTGATTCCGACCGAGCTGGTTGAAGTTCGTACGACCTTAATGCGCGCCCGCACACTTCGCAATACTTTGACGCGGCTCAACCGTCAGTTCCCGCGACTGGCCGATATCGCATTCTCTATCGAGCCCTGTGAACACGTTATCGGCGAAATCAGCCGCTGCATCAACGACCGCGCCGAGGTGGTCGACAGCGCGTCCTCAGACCTGGGCCGGATCCGCGCCCAACTACGAGTCGCCCAGGACAGGCTGCTGAGTACATTGGACAGGCTGGTACAGAATACTGAAGTCATCCCATTTCTGCAGGAATCGATCGTCACGCAGCGGCAGGGCCGCTACGTCATACCGGTGCGATCGGAGTACAAGGGGCAGGTGCAGGGAATCGTTCACGATCAGTCTGCGAGCGGCGCCACCTTCTTCATTGAACCGCTGACCGTGGTCGAGCAGAACAACGCCGTGCGGGAGCTGGAACTGGAGGAAGAGAAGGAGGTACGGCGCATACTTTCGGAACTCTCGGACCTGGTTGCCGATGAAGGGCCCTACATCAGCCGCAACGTACAGATTCTCTCCCAGCTCGACTTCACTTTTGCCAAGGCCAAGTACGCCCTCGAAATGGAAGCCACCGCGCCCGAGATCGTACCCTTCCAGCAGAAGCGCGCAGAGATTTTCGCAGGAATCGACGAAGATACCAAGGAAGAACGCACAATCCAGCACCCCGGCTCCGTCCTCAACTACCGTCAGGCCCGCCATCCACTTCTGGACCCGGAATCCGTCGTCCCAATCGACGCATACTTCGACAACGACTGCTACATTCTTGTCGTCACCGGCCCCAATACCGGCGGAAAGACAGTTACGCTCAAGACCGTCGGTCTTCTGACTCTTATGGCTCAGTCGGGCATGATGATCCCGGTCGAGGAGGGCAGCTCCCTTTCCGTCTTTGAAGGCGTCTACGCAGACATCGGCGACGAGCAGTCGATCGAACAGAACTTGAGCACGTTTTCAAGTCACATGACAAATATCATAAGCATCCTGGAAGAGGCAGACCCCCAGAGCCTCGTCCTGCTCGATGAACTCGGCGCCGGCACGGATCCGGACGAAGGTTCTGCCCTCGCCGCGGCTCTGCTGGAAAACCTGCGCGATCGCGGCATTACGACGCTGGCCACGACACACTACAGCGATCTCAAACTCTATGCACACAACACCGCGGGCGTACGCAACGCCTCCGTTGAGTTCGACGTCGAAAACCTGAGCCCTACATTTGAGCTCAGTATCGGCCTGCCTGGCCGCTCCAATGCCCTGACCATCGCCCGCAGGCTCGGCCTGAATCCTGTCATCGTCGATGACGCGGAAAAGATGTCGCGTCCGGAGTCCCTCGAAGTTGAAGCCATGCTGGAGGATGTGCGTCACGCCCGCCAGGAGGCGAAACGCGTTCTCGACCACGCCAAGGAGAGAGAAAGTCGGGCCCATGTCGCCGAAGAGGACCTGCGCTATCAGCTGGCCAGAATCGAAGAGGCCCGCCGCCAAGTTGTGGCGGAGACCCGCACGACCATGCAGAATGAGCTGGCTGAGATAAGAAGGGAGATCGATTCTTTTCGCCGGCGTATGGCCAAGGGCGGGATCGACAGCCAGGATGCCCACACACAGTTCCTGCAACAGGCCACCCAAACCGTTGGCCGCCGCCAGCTCGATACAGAAGGCCGCGTCGAACAGGAGGTCGCGACGCCGGGCGCGCCCGACGTGCGTGTTGGCGGTCCCATCGAAAAGGGAGACCGTGTCTTCGTTCCCAATCTCCAGGCGACAGGCGAAGTTATCGTAGTCGAGAAGCGAGCGGGGGCACCGCACGAGGCCGACGTCCAGGTTGGGAACTTCCGCCTCAGGCTGCCCATCAGGCGGCTGGAGCTGCGGAGCAAAGCCCAATCAGAGGCTTCATCCGTCCCGCAACCTGCTGTAAGGGTACAGACGAAGTCCAAAACGGGAGGCGCCAGTTCGGACTCTCTTACTGAGATCGATCTGCGCGGCGAGAGGGTGGATGCCGGGCTGCAACGGCTGGAAGGCTATCTCGACGACGCGTATCTCGAGAACCTTCCATGGGTGCGCATCATTCATGGTAAGGGGACCGGGGCTATGCGGGATGCCGTTCGCGCCGCCCTGAAGGGCCATCCCCTGGTGAGCAGATACCGGCCCGGCGAGATTGGCGAGGGCGATGACGGCGTGACAGTCGCCAACCTGATGACCGACGAGGGGTAGGGGCCATGGAACTTCGGGAGTACTGGGCAATCCTGAGGAGGCGCTGGGCTGCCCCAATCCTCCTGCCCGTCCTGGTTGCCCTTTTCAGCGCGGTGCAGCTGCGCCCCTGGGAGACGCCGCCCCCGACTTACAGCGCTTCGATGCGCCTACTGGTAGGCGTTCTGCCCCTGGAAGGCGTAGAGGACGGAGAGTACGACCCCCGCTACTACGCCTGGATGACCAGCGAATACCTGGTTGACGACTTCACCGAAGTGCTGGGATCCGAGCTGTTTGCGAGCGCCGTAAATGCCCGCCTGGCCGAAAGGGAGATTGCCATACCGGCCGGCCTGCTCAGCGCAAGCGCCAATACAGGCAAACAGCACCGTATCATCCGGCTCACTTTCAACTGGCACAGTGCCGCGCAGCTGCAGGAGATCGGGGCCGCGGCAGTTGCCGAGTTGGAGGACAACGCAGCCGCATATTTTGCCCAGCTGGGAACCCAAGGCGCCGGCGTCTACGTTATGGATCCGCCGACCGTAGTTCCGGTGGGCCCCAGTGCCCGTCAGCGCGTCGAATGGCCTTTGCGCATCCTGCTGGCCCTGGTCGCCGGCATCGGCCTGGCCTTCCTGCAGGAGTACCTCGACGATACCGTACGGCGCAGGCGAGAATTGGAAGAACTGGGCCTCTCACTTTTGGTCGCCGTCCCCAAGCAGCGAAGGTAGACGGGGGTCCCGGCAAGAGTCTGCCGTGGCGCAGTCTGCCACAGCCCATGGCGCAGCCGATGCTGCAGATCGGAGGAGTTTGTGATACAGGAATACAGTGGCGTAGTGCGTCGATTCGGCTGGATCCTCATAGCAGCAGTCCTGCTGGCAAGTGCGCTCTCATACGGAGTCAGCTATCTCCAGGTTGAGATGTACAGGTCGACGGTCCATGTAAGTACTGTTCCAGCGCGACCGGATTGGGGGCTGGGAAACTCGGCCAAGGAGCTGATGCGCAACTTCGTACTCAATCTGCAGACATTTGAAGTCGCCGAGGAGGTAATCGCACGAGCACAGCTGGACATGCACCCGAGCGAGTTCATGCGACTGACGAATGTTGCGCCCGATTCGTCCACTTTCACGATCGAGATCGAATCCCGATCCAGAGACAAGATCGTATCGGAAAACATGGCATTAACCCTGGCCGAGTATTTTGTCGACGAACGGACGGCCTACTACGCGCAACAGGACAAACGCGACCGAATCGAGGTCAAGATCGTCAGCAGTGTGATCGAGGGGGCCCGCTACCAGCCGCAGCCTCTCATCAATGCCATGGCAGGCGCAGTACTCGGCTTCCTGTTGGGGGTCGGCCTGATTCTGCTGATTATCTGGATCGAAAGCGGATTCCTTCGAACACCCGATTCGGTGGAGCGGACGCTTGATCTGACCGTTCTCGGGGCGATTCCCGTAACAAACTCAAGTTCGGCTTCGAAGACCGAGGTGCGGGAAGGCATTCCCACGCCGGCCGTAAGCGCTTAGGGGGCAGGGGACACTCCGAGAGTCACAACCCCTGCCCAGGCAGATTCTTCAAAGGATTGGCAGATGTCCTCAGACCTGGTTACATTGACCGCACCCCGCAGCGCCGCTGCCGAAGCCTACCAGAGTCTTCGCACCAATATCGAGTTCTCCGGTCTGGGCACGGAGCTGAGTACATTGCTTGTTACATGCCCCGATAAAGAGACGGACAAGAGCGACGCCCTGGCCAATCTTGCCGTCGTAATGGCCAATGCAGGCGACCGGGTAATCGTCGTTGACGGCGATCTACGCCGCCCTCTCCAACATGTAATCTTCGGTACCAGGGGGGATGCAGGTTTGACGAACTGGTTGCAGAAGGGAGGCGAACCTGCGCTGATGGAGACACAGGTGCCGCACCTGCGTCTGCTTGCGGCCGGGCCCCTGCCGCCAAACCCCGTCGCACTCCTCAGTCACAAGAGGCTTGCCGAACTGCTCGAAACACTATCCGGTGAAGCGGACTATATCCTTGTCGACGCGCCCCCGGTTCTGGCGGTTACGGATGCTGCTCTCTGGGCCAGCCAGGTAGATGGAACGCTCTTGGCGGTAACGGCGGGACGCACCAAGCGGGACCAGGCGCAGCGAGCCAAGGAAGTACTGGAAAAGGTCCAGACAAATATCATTGGCGCCGTGCTGCTGGATGCTGAAGATTCAATGGTTGTCACCGGCTACGGACAGTAGAGTTTGCCCTCGATCGGCGATAGTCATGTCCAGAAAGACAAGCACTCTCTCACCACTTACCGTCGAATTTCCCTTTCGCCGCGCCAAGCCGGGGGTGGTGTGATGAAAGGCATCCTTCTCGCCGGAGGCCACGGTACCCGGCTTTATCCCCTTACCACAAGCCTGAGCAAACAGATCCTGCCGGTCTACGACAAGCCGATGATCTATTACCCCCTGTCGATGCTGATGCTGGCGGGGATTCGGGATGTCCTTGTCGTGAGCACGCCGACCGCTCTTCCCCTGTACAGAGAACTGCTCAGGGACGGCAGCCAGTGGGGCGTTCAATTCGCCTATGTAGAACAGTCCCAGCCCCGCGGCATTGCCGATGCCTTCGTCATAGGCAGGGAGTTCGTCGGCGACTCCAGCGTATGCCTGGCGTTGGGCGACAACATCTTTTACGGCCACGGCTTGCCGGAAATCCTGCGGAGGGCGGCCAACCTCGATCAGGGCGCCCTCGTCTTCGCCTATCCCGTCGCCGACCCCCGTCGATACGGCGTGGTTGAGTTCAACGATTCAGGCAGGGCTTTGAGCATAGAGGAGAAGCCGCAGCAGCCCCGTTCCAATTATGCCGTGCCGGGCGTATACTTTTATGACAACCGCGTCCTTGAAGCGGCGGAGCATTTGGAGCCTTCCGCCAGGGGTGAATTGGAGATTACCGACATAAACAACTTCTACCTGGAGCGGGGGAAGCTGCGAGTTGAGATTCTGGGCCGCGGCTTTGCGTGGCTGGATGCCGGCACCCACGAATCTCTCCTGCAAGCCGCCAATTTTGTGCAAGCCCTGCAGGAGAGGCAGGGAATGATGATTTCCTGCCCGGAGGAAATCGCCCTGAGGCAGGGATTCATAGATCGCGAGCAGTTCCGAGCGCTGGCCGAAGCGCTGCAGACAAACCGATACGGCAGTTATCTTCTGCAGCTCCTTCGGGACGAGTTCTCAGAGTCACTATCCTGATGTCCCATACGACGGTCGCCTTCGAAAGGCGCGATGGCGCACAAACCAAGAGCATGGCCGCGGTCCGCAGCGTTCCGGCGCTGGCGGCTAGAATGCGCCAGATTGACAGGTGCGTGCTACCTGCATCTTTCACGGAAATCTTCAGGACACGATCTCTTTCGCCTGCCTATCTCGTGCAAAACCGGACCGGCCCCAGAGAGGTGCAGACCGCCGTAACAGCCATCTCCCAGGTGGCGGATAAACTGCGCCGGCTGGCCAGGGCATACGGCGAATGGAAGGCGTTCGATATTCCGGCCTTTTTCGACCTGTGGCCGGAACATGCCCCGTGCCTCGTCGACGTGGAGGAGCGGGTAAGCACGGTAAACGTCACCTTCTTTGCCGATCTTCTTCTGCCCTCCTTCCACCGCGCCGAACAGTATTGGGCGCAGGAGTTTTTCCCGGCCTATCAGACGGCCAGACCCCCCTTCAACTCGTCCGCAGACAGTTCCAGTTTCACAGCGCACTTTATCGAATTCGAGCAGCCAAAGATGCGCGCCTACTGGGAAAAAGTGCTTGAAGTCGCGGTCGAGACGCGAAGCGCACTCTGGAACGACATTGATTTCCTCGCCGCGACCGCCGGAGGGGAAGAGAAAGCGTATTGGCAGTGGGCTTGGCGCGGTCCCGCGTCTCCCGGCCTCGACGAGTGCCTCCTGCCGCCGCTGCAACAGCTGCCGACATTGACGCTGGGGGTTGAGTTTCCCCTGCCCGCCAGCCGTCAACCCGGGAGGGTGAGGAGATTGCGCCGCACCTGGGAGAGCAGGCCCGAATGGCGCGTATAACGTACCAAGCAAGACTATAGAAGACTCAGATGAAAGACATCCTGGTTACGGGCGGGGCAGGATTTATCGGCTGTAATTTTGTCCGCTACATCCTCAGCTGCGAACCGGACGTGAAGGTAACAGTTTTCGACAAGCTGACGTACGCCGGCCGTCTCGAAAACCTTGCCGAAGTCGGCGAGCGGTTCGGGGGTCGCTACCAGTTCGTTCAGGGTGACATCTGCGACGCGGCCAAGGTGGAAGAGGCGGTTGCCGCCTGCAAAATCGACACAATCATCAATTTCGCGGCGGAAACGCACGTAGACAGATCAATTCTCGATCCCGACGCCTTCGTAAAGACCGACGTTTACGGAACCTACGTGCTTCTGGAAGCCGCCCGCAAACTGGGAAATCTCCGCTTCCACCAGATCAGCACCGACGAAGTATACGGCCACATAGCGGGCAAACGCCGTTCGGTCGAAGGCGACGCCCTGGCCCCGCGCAGCCCCTATTCCGCCAGCAAGGCCAGCGCAGACCTCTTCGTCAACGCCTATCATATCACCTACGGCCTGCCCGTGACCATCAGCCGCGGCGCCAACAACATCGGGCCCTACCAGTACCCCGAAAAGGTGGTCCCGCTCTTCGTTACGAACGCCCTCGAGTCCATTCCTTTGCCCGTTTACGGTGACGGAAAACAGATGCGGGACTACCAATACGTGGCCGATCACTGCGCGGCAATTCACCTCATCCTAAAAAAAGGCCGCATCGGCGAAGCATATAACATTGGCACGGGCAGCGAGATGACCAATCTTGCCATGGTAGAGATCCTGATCGACGAGCTTGACAGGCCCCGCAGCCTTATCCGGCACGTCGAAGACAGGCTGGGACACGACCGCCGCTACAGCCTGGACGTAGGCAAGACTCTGGCCCTGGGCTGGGAGCCGGATTACACGCCCGAGGAGGCGATCCGAGCGACCGCCCGATGGTACCGGGACAACCGTTGGTGGTGGCAACCTATTCGGGACGGGGAGTTCAAAGCGTACTACGAAACAGTCTACGGAGAACGCAGAGAGCTCGATCCTCAGAGATGAACCATTCGTCGATTCGCCCCGGTCGGTTGGAAGATCTGCCTGAGCTGCAGCGTTTGCACGCCGAAAGCTTGCGCAGCTACTACTACGATGACCTGGGTAACAGTGAGGAGCCTGAGCTGATCAGAGGCGTAAACGCAGTCTTCGTCGACCGGCATACAAGAAAGCTGAAGGGCTTTGTCGCCTTCGACCGCGTCCTGAGGTCTCAGGCCCTACCTGAATCGGCGCCGTCAAAGGTTCCCCTGCGGGCGGCTGCGATTTCGTCTGCCGGGCCGGCTGCGCGATCGCATTTTCGTGCGCTGTTCGAGCACACGCGTCAGCAGCTTCCACTGCAATCTCAAGGCTATCTCTTTTTCGCGCTGACCAGGCAGGGGTGGCTCCGGGCCAGCCTGAAGGAGTCCGGTTTCGACCAGTGGGATGCGGTCCGGTTCTATGAACGCAGGTCCAGCACCGTGGAGCCAGTTTCGCAGCCGGCCGCACTGCGTCCGGCACAGCCATCCGATCTGCCCAAGCTGGCCAAGTTGGACGCCGCGGCCTTCGAACCCCTGTGGCACATGGGCGTGACCGAACTGCAGCAACTGCAGCGCGACTGTCACATAGAGATCGCGGAGGCGGCGGAGACGACGGTGGGGTATTCAGCTCTTCGCCTGGTTTCGGATGGATCACGGCAAGGATCCGGGTCAGCGCAGCTTGTGCGTCTTGCCGTTCACCCAAGGGCTCAGACAAGAGGCGTAGGTCGTCAGCTGCTTGTAGCGGGCCTTTGCCGCGCTACCGACCTGGGATTCGGTCGAGTCTTTCTCAACACGCAGGAAAGCAATACGCCCTCCCAGAATCTTTACGAGTCACTCCAATTCCGAAGGCGCGGCCGCACTGTACCCGTATTTGTCAAGCGTGAAGAACAGCGTCAGGCTCAGAAGCCGACTCAATAGGACTCGCTACATTTTCCGGCAAATCCCCTTACCAGAGACGCCGTTGATCAGTCCGAATCAGGAGGCATGCGGACTTGACAGTTACTGCCCGCAGGCTCTATCAACACCTAATCTTCGTGGCGACGCTCTATCTCCTCCTTTTCGGCGTTGGCAGCGGGGGCTACATGTTGATCGAAGGCTGGCCGTGGACCGACAGCATCTATATGACTGTCATTACTATCAGTACAGTTGGATTCGGCGAGATTCGACCGCTCTCGCCCATTGGCCGCGTTTTCACCGGCGGATTGATCATTCTCGGCGTCAGTACGACCGCCTATGCCATCAGCACTCTGGCTGACGTAATCGTCGCAGGTGAGTTCCGCGGCCTCATATGGAGAAAACGCATGCAGAACCGGATCGATAAAATGAACGGACATTTCATCGTCTGTGGGTACGGTCGCGTGGGCGAGCAGGTCGCAAAGGAACTCCTGACTAACAGAGTTTCACTTGTGGTGGTCGAGATTCTGGCAACGCTGGGGCCGGACTTAGAAAACCTGGGTGTGATTCCCGTTGAAGGCAATGCGACCGACGACGCGGCCCTCATTCGAGCCGGAATCGAGCGGGCATCCGGGATCTGCTGCTGCCTTCCCAACGACTCCGACAACGTCTATGTAGCGCTGACGGCCCGCGCCCTGAACCCCGAACTCACGATAATATCTCGTGCAAACAGCTTTGAGAGCGAGCGCAAACTGCAGATTGCCGGCGTCAACCATGTGATCAATCCCTATGTCACAAGCGGCCGGCGCATGGCGCGGCAACTCATTCATCCCAACATCCTGGAGTTCATGGACGTCGTATTTCACCGCGGCGAGGTCGACATTCTGATCGAGGACATCGGAGTAGGCGAACGATCTTCGCTGCGCGACCAGACCATCGCCGACACCGAAGTGCGAAAGCGGCTGGGAGCCAATATCCTGGCCGTACGGCGTCCCGACGGCGAGACATTCGTCAACCCGGGCGTGGAGTTTGCCCTGCGCGCGGGCGACACCCTGATCGCGCTGGGAACACCTGAACAGCTCAATCTCCTGGCCACCGAAGCGGAAGACCGAAGGAACCAAGGATAGGGGAGACGGACTCCGCGCTGCGTCGGACTGCAGACCCACATTACGCACGCCGCGCCATGTTCGTCTGACGACGCTGCAGCTTTCAACAGGGTGAACGCACTTTATTCCGATGGGTTCGCCCTCCGCGTACGCGTCCGCCAAGGAACAACCTGAATTTCACTGCCTGACTCATTGAAGAGCCAATCAGCCGGGCATGTCACCGCGTCCAGACAGGTCCTGAACCCAGTTGGGGATTCAGCAGGGAGAAGCGAGAAACGCCAGTGGCAGAGCGAAGCCAGTCCTACCGAACGCGGGCCGTGATTTTACGGAGACGAAACTACGGCGACGCAGACCGGATATTAACAGTCTTCACACCGCGCATGGGCAAACGGATGCTCATCGCCAAAGGTACGCGCAAGACAACCAGCCGCCAGGCCGGGCACCTGGAACTCTTCAGCCACGCCAATCTCCAGGTTGCGCGGGCGCGCACCTGGGACATCATTACCGAAAGCGCTACCGTGGAAAGCTTTCTGCAGCTGCGCAACGACCTGGACAGAATCGGCCGGGCCGCATACGTTTGTGAACTGGTTGACGCTTTCACCGCCGAAGAGGACGACTTCGAACCGGTGTGGGAGCTGCTTCTGATTTGTCTGAGAGAGTTGGACAGCACCTCGGGCGACGTAACAAGGTTGGATCTGCTGCTGCGCTGGTATGAACTGCAACTCCTGCGTATGATGGGTTTTCAGCCCTCGCTGTTCGCGTGTCTGGGCTGCGGGGATGATCTGCTGCCGGTGGAGAATTTCCTGCAACTGGACGCCGGCGGAGTATTCTGCCCCAGTTGCGGTCGTACGGCGCGGGGCGCAGAGCCGATCAACGTCGCGACGCTGAGGATACTGCGCCATCTCTCCCGTAACCAATGGGAGTCGTTGCGGGGCCTCCGAATCGGGCGCGCCACGGCCCTGGCGGCGGAGAGCGTCCTGCAGCGCTACCTTGTGACCATTCTCGAGCGCCGCTTGAAGTCCACCGACTTCGTATACCGCTTGCGCCAGTTCCCGGCGGAGGAAGCCAGCAGCGGCGATCCGGCAACTCCTTCCGCCGCCAGCGGTGTCAATCGCCGCCCACTCGATTCAGGGAACTCAGACAGTGGGGGAGACCGATGAAGCTGATTCGTGCGGCTCGATTTGCCGGCATTGCTGCACTCGCCGCTGGAATCTATTCTCTCCTCGTTCTCAGACCGTTTTATCTCAAGTCCGTCCAAGTGCACGAGGCGTCGCAGTTGGCCCTGGACTCCATCTGGCAGTGGCGACTTGGGGGTTGGCTCTGGCTAATCGCTATTTTTGCGTGGATGATCCTGCTGGTGGCTTTGAAGCACTATTATTCGCCGGTTCACCGGATCAGCAGCATGCTCCAGTCGGGGCTGGTCGTCGTCGCCTCGACTCTTCTGATCATCGGTGTCCTGGCCGGAATGAACCTCTTTGGGCTGACCGAGATTCTGAGCGACGGCCATCCTGTCGCACGGTTCGACATCTACCTGAATCTCGTAGAGCAATTTGCCTTAACTTTTCTGGGCGCAGGGCTACTCATGGGGGGAGGCGTGACGACCTGGATCTGCATCGATCTGGTCATCCTGGACAAGCTGCCAACATCCTGGATGGTACCCGGCGCAGTCGCCGGTGTTCTGTCGCTGCTTTCTCCCTTTGTGCTTCCGGTGCTGATGCACCTTCTTGTCGCGAATCTCGCCTATTTCGTCTGGTGCTCGATCCTGGGCCTGAGGGTCTCGCTGCCCGCGGCCTACCCCGACATCGAATAGCTGAAGCCTGCGGCAGACAGAGTGCCGGCGCGCCTAGGTGGATTTCATCGTCAACATCCGCAGCCCGTTGGCGACTACAATGAGTGTGCTGCCTTCATGGCCCAGTACGCCTACCGGGAGGGGCAGTCTGAATCCAGGAACCAACAGAGGAACGACGACCGTAAGCGCAACCAGAGCGAAGATCACCGCCACCGAAAAATAGAGGTTTTGACGCACAATGTCACGCGCGCTCCGGCTCAGGCGCAGCATAAAGGGAAGTTTTCCGAGGTCGTCGGACATGAGTACTACGTCGGCCGTCTCCAGGGCAACATCCGTGCCCGCGCCGCCCATTGCAATTCCAAGGCTGGAAGTCGCCATCGCAGGCGCGTCGTTTACCCCATCTCCAATCATTCCGACGGAACCGGACTTCACAAGCTTTTCTACAATCTCGACCTTTTCCCCCGGCAGCAGTTCGGCATAGATGTCCTCCACGCCAACCTGCTCTGCGACGGCATCCGCTACGTCGCGATTGTCACCGGTCAACATTGCTATACGGTCGATGCCGAGCTCCTTCAGGGCACCTATCGTATCGGCCGCCCCAGTTCGAACTGAATCCGCCACGGCCAGAAACCCGACCAGGTCAGATTCCCCACCGGCTGCACCCAGACTACTGGCACTGACCAGACTGTCTCCGTTTGCGGTCGCGTTTTCCCTGTCGACGGCGTCCTTTGCGATGCTGCGCCGCGCTACGAGAATGGCCGTTTTGCCCTCCCCCTGCAAGCGCCGGCCAATCATGCGGACGGCAGGGGGCAGGTCCATTTCTTCGCTCTCAAACTGCTTGTCATTGCCGATGGAGATCAGCTCCAGGCCGGCGCAGCGCGCGTAAACTGCCTGAACGCCATGCCCAGCGATGCCGCGAAAGTCCCGAGGCGACTCATAAGGCAATTCCATCTCCTGCGCCCGCCTCACGACCGCCTGAGCTATCGGGTGCTCACTGAGACTCTCGGCGCCGGCGGCAATCGAGATTAGCTCCTGCTCGGTGTAACCGTTCAAGGGTACGACATCGGTCAGTTGGAGTTTGCCGTTTGTCAAAGTTCCGGTCTTGTCAAAGGCGAGTATATCCAGACCGGCCGCCTTCTCGAGGTGTGCCCCGCCTTTGAACAGAATACCCTCGCGCGCTGCTGCGGCAATGGCGCTCAGGATGGATGCGGGCGTGCTGATGATGAGCGCGCAGGGGCTCGCAACCACGAGAAGCGTAATCGCTCGGTAGACTGTCTGGGTGACCGGTTCGTCGGTGAACAGTATAGGGACAATCGCCGACAGAGCCGTAGCGCCCAAAACGACCAGCGTGTACGGCTGACTGAATCTGTCGATCAACCTTTGTGTAGGGGCGGCGTTGCTCTGCGCCTTCCGGACGAGGCTGATGATCTTGCTGATGGCGCTCTCCGACGCCAGTTTGGTGACTTGCAGCTCCAGCGCCCCGCTTCCGTTGATCGTTCCAGAAAAGACAGGGTCGCCAACCGCCTTGTATACCGGGATGCTCTCCCCGGTAATCGGACTCTGGTCCACCGTACTCGATCCCATCAACACGGCGCCGTCAACCGGCATCCGTTCGCCCGGCCTCACGACAACCACATCACCAACGGACAGATCCTCAACGCCGATCTCTACCTCCTCGCCGTCCCGCCGAACGCGCGCCGTATCAGGCCGCAGTTCAGCCAGCCGGGTAATCGCCTGTCGAGTCCGTTCAGATGCAAATGATTCCAGGGCGCCGCTCAAGGAAAAGAGAAAGAGAAGCAGGGCGCCCTCCTCCCATTCGCCGATAAGAGCCGCCCCCAAAGCCGCCACTACCATCAGAAGATCGATATTGAAGATTCCGCAGCAGGCATTGGCCAGCGCTACCTTGGCCCCGGAATATCCCCCCGCGGCGTAGGCAACCAGGGCAAAGAGGACCACCGCCCAAACCGGCAGCAGACCGCTGACAGAGCCGCCCAACCATCCAATCAGTAGAGCGACAAGTGTTATCGAAGCCAGTATCAGCTCAGGATTTGCCCGCCAGAAAAGCGGCACGAACTGCGGAAATGCCCGCAGGCTGAATTGAGACGGTTCACTTTTTTTCGTAGCCATTACTTGATCATATGAAACGGTGGCCATTTTTTCCACCCTTTCTCTCACAGTTCGCCGCTGGAAGCGGCGGCCGATCCTCCTGCACCGGCTGCCTTCCCCGACATCCGACCTGCCCTCGCCCGCAGCTTTTCTCCAATCTCCTGCCGTTTCGCCTTCTGACATGCAGGACAGAATCCGGTAACCTGGACCTGGAGCGTGGTCGCCCTGAATCCTGTATCATGAAAGATATTGTCCATGAGGACATCGGGCGCCAGCGTGTCCTGCAGGTCAGAAATCTGATGGCATCGCAGACAGACCAAGTTGACGTGCGGCTCGGGATCGGTCTCGTAATGCGTATGCTCAGTACCGGCACTGATCTCTACGATGGCGCCCAGGTCCCGCAGGGTGTTGAGCGTGTTGTAGACCGTGGCCTGGCTGATCTCCGGATGCTTCTCCCGAACAGCTTCGAAGACCTGAGAAGTCGTTGGGTGAATCCTTGTGCGGGCAAGAAACTCGCATACGGCGACCCTCTGACTCGTTACCCGCAAACCAGCACGCCGAAGTGTGTTGATGAACCGTGCCGTCATACGTGGACACCTCACAGAAATTAGAATAACTCTAAACAGCATCGGGCTCATTGTACACCTGCATTGCGGCCCTGTCAAGTTTAAATTAGAATAATTCCAGATAAGACGGCCGTGCACGGTCCGTCGACTCCGCTGGGCCGCAGGACATACAGTTTTCAAATAGTCCTCAAAGGTGGCGCTGATACAGAAATGGTTTACTATTGGAGTGTCCGGTCCAATACTGCCCGCGCTCACCTGACACAGTCCAGCCCTTTCGGCGTTGCAGTGCGGGACCTGCTTTCAAAGGACGTTGAACCGTGGACTTCAGATTCTGCTGAATTCACTGTCCAGTGGCAATAGACCACTTTCAGTTGACGGAAAAACCACCATGATGCCATTTGACCGATTCACCCAGAAGGCCCAGCAGGCTGCAACCCGTTCGCTCGAGATTCTGCAGAAGTACAAACACTCGCAGATCGATACCGAACATTTCTTCCTGGCTCTTGTCGAACAGCCGGAGGGAACGGCGCCCCAACTGCTCGAGACACTCGGGGCATCCGCCGACGTCATTGCCCGCAAGCTGGAAGCCGTCCTCGCCGCCGCGCACAAGAGCGGCGGGTCGCCTCACAGCGGCGTACCAACCGTGCAAGTTTTCATCACGCCAAGGCTTAATCGCGTGATGGGTGTCGCAAACGATGAGGCGAACAGACTTCAGGACGAATACATTAGTACCGAACACATATTGCTTGCCATCGCCAGCGAGCGGAACACACACAGCGCGAACATCCTGCGGGACGCCGGTGTCACCAAAGAGCGGCTCTATGGCGCCATAGAGGACATGAGAGGCGGGCAGCGAGTAGATGAGCCTGACGCAGAAAGCAAGTTCCAGGTCCTGGAGAAGTACGGGCGGGACCTCACACAAGCTGCCGCGGAAGACAAACTGGACCCGGTCGTCGGTCGCGTCGAAGAGATTACCCGTGTGATGCAAGTGTTGTGTCGGCGGTCGAAGAACAACCCGGTCCTCATCGGGGAGGCAGGTGTGGGCAAGACCGCCATCATTGAAGGTCTCGCTCAACAGATAACGGCCAATGACGTGCCCGAAATCCTGTCCGGCAAGAGATTGGTCTCGTTGGACTTGGGGGCCATGATCGCAGGGACCCGGTTCCGAGGCGAGTTCGAGGAGCGGCTGAAGGCGGCCATGGATGAGATTCGCCGCAGCGAGGGCGAGATCATCCTTTTCGTGGATGAGCTGCACACGGTCGTCGGCGCAGGAAACGCAGCCGGCGCGCTCGATGCCAGCAACATGCTAAAGCCGGCTCTCTCCCGCGGTGAACTGCAGTGCATCGGCGCTACCACTCTCGACGAATACCGCCAGCACATCGAGAAAGACTCCGCGCTGGAGCGGCGCTTCGCGCCTGTCTACGTCGACGAACCGGACATCGATGACGCCATCGCCATCCTGCGCGGGCTGCGCCTCCGCTATGAAGAGCATCACGCCATTACCTATACCGACGACGCGCTTGAGCAGGCAGTCCGACTGAGCCACCGCTACGTCCCGGACCGCAAGCTGCCGGATAAGGCGATCGACCTGATCGACGAGGCTGCCGCCCGCCTGCGGGTGGCCATGCACGCCATGCCCGAAGACCTGAAGAGAACCAAGGTGTCGATCCAGGATCTCGAAGATCTCGAAGAAAATGCGTGGGCCGAACGCGATTACGAAAGGGCGGCGCAGACCAAGGCGGAACTCGCCCGGCTTAAGGAGGAGTTCAAGTCGGCCCTCAAGTCCTGGAAGAGCGAGACAAACCTCGACGACGTCGTTGACACCGACGATGTCGCGGCAATCGTGCACAGCTGGACCGGAATCCCCGTCATGGACCTGCTCGAAGAGGAGATGGACAAGCTGCTGCGGATGGAAGAGTTCCTCCGGCAGCGCATCATCGGCCAGGAGCGGGCCATCGAAGCGGTCAGCGATGCCATCCGCCGCGCCCGCAGCGGCCTCAAGGACCCGCGCCGGCCGATTGGAACCTTTCTTTTCCTCGGGCCGACCGGGATCGGCAAGACCGAGCTGGCCAATGTTCTGGCCGCGTTCCTCTTCGACTCGGAAGACGCGCTCTTGCGCGTCGACATGAGCGAATACCGCGAAGGACACACGGTCAGCAAACTGTTCGGCGCGCCTCCGGGATATGTAGGCTACGAACAGGGCGGCCAGCTCACGGAACAGGTGCGAAGACGCCCCTACCAGGTGTTGCTTTTCGATGAGATCGAAAAGGCCCACCCCGAGGTCTGGAACACGCTTCTCCAGATCATGGAGGACGGCCACATGACTGACGGCCAAGGGCGCACCGTGAACTTCCGAAACACGGTCGTGATTATGACCAGCAATGTCGGCGCAGACTCGATCAAGCGCGGTCCGCTGGGGTTTGCCACGCCTGAGCTTGACGAAAACGCACTTGCACAGGGCGAATACAGCAAAGAGATGAAGAGACTTTTCCGCCCCGAATTCCTCAATCGAATCGACGAGACCATCATTTTCGATCCACTTAGCAGGGAACACGTACGAGACATCGTGTCCCTGCTGATGGGAGAGATCGCGCAGCGGCTCAATGAAATCGGTATCACTATCGAGATGACCGAGAAGGCCCGCGATCATCTCGCCGACACAGGTTACCATGCCGAATACGGCGCCCGGCCCTTGCGCCGTCTGCTGCAAAAGCGGATCGAGAATGAACTCAGCAAGCGCCTGCTGCGCGCCGAATACAAGACGGGCGACGATATCCTGATCGACTATGCCGCGGACGAGGATTCAGGAGAGGAAAGACTGGTCTTTGTGAGGAGAGACCCGGAGCCGATCGCGGTAGAATGGTCGCCCGGAACGCAGGCCGAAGCCGGCCCGGGCGTTGGGCAACAGGGATCGCAGGAATGAGAGCAACGGTTAGGCAGCGCCGATGAGTTCCGAAACTCCTCCCGACCCTGAGCCTCCGGCCAGGCGCCCGGCCTACCGCATCGAAACCGAGCGCGCGGTCGTGCGCTGCTGGCATCCAGCCGACGCCGACAAACTGCTGCAGGCGGTCTCCCAGAGCGTCGACCACTTGAGGGAGTGGATGCCCTGGGCAAAGAACGAACCGACGACCCTGGAAGAAAAGATCGGGTTACTCCGCCACTGGCGCTCTGAATTCGACGGGGACACTGATTACACTTACGGGATCTTTTCGTCGGACGAAGAGGAGGTGTGGGGCGGAACCGGACTGCACAAACGGCTGGCAGGGGACGCTCTCGAGATCGGGTACTGGATTCGGGCGGACCTTATCAACCGGGGTCTGGCGACTGAGGTTGCCGCGGCACTGACCAAGGTAGCCTTCACTGTAAACAAGGTGGACCGTGTCGAAATCCATTGCAATCCGGCCA
The DNA here is from genome assembly GCA_965208965.1 of Caldilineaceae bacterium. GTDB lineage: Bacteria > Chloroflexota > Anaerolineae > Caldilineales > Caldilineaceae > Bin5. Next base: position 3,749,645 of record OZ242384.1, on the reverse strand, counting down.
ACGTGCGCAGCGCCGCGATTCCCCGCAAACTGGGATTCACACATGAAGCACTTCTCCACCGTCGCGCCACAGGAATTGACGGCTCACCTATCGACACGATGATCTGGACACTGCTTCTCGATCAGTTCGGGGACAGTCCTGTTGCCGAGGCTCGCGTCAAGGCATTTGACGTCCTCGAAAGCGAGATCCAGATCACTTGAGTCGACTTCGATCAACACACTGAACCAGGCCTCGATTCCGGAGGCCTGCCGCCTCGACGCAGCCGCCCGCCCACCGTTTAGTCGGCGAGCGGAATCTCGTACAGCGCGATCCAGTCGAACAGACCCCGAGCCCGGCCTGGGCTGACGGCGCCAACTGCGAGGCCGGCATCGCCGGCGGGCAGCCGGGGATCAGACACGGTATCCTCGTGGACGGCGTTGACCAGCAGGTGAAGCTCGGCCCCGTCATCAACCACCGCCAAAATGGTTCGCCGCCCGCTTGACTGCGAACTCGACGGGGTCCAGGGCCGGAGTGTACGCCACGCGCCCTCTTCTACAAGCTCTATCCGGTACCGCCCCTCGCGGTCGACCATGAACAGATAGAAGTTTTCGTCATTCTGATAGCGGACGAGAAGTCCGCCGTATCCCCGGGCATACTGCTCTTGCGGGTCCAGACGCAGGTCGGCCTCGAGTTTATACGCACCCGGCAGCTGCTGGCCCAGTGTCGTCCACACTCTGGCCCCGGGTTTTTTGACCTGTATAAGATAGAGATCTCCCACAAATCGCTGCTCGAAATCCTGGTCACTGCGAACGGGCAGGTCGAAATGGGGTTCTGCGAAGTCGTCCCTGACAATCAGGCGACCTGCTTCAGCTGATGCAGGAGCACGCCAGCCGACCGACCCTTGGGTGAAGATCGACCTGTTCAGGAACACGAGGGCAACCGCAATTGCAGCAAGGAGGACGAGCGCCAGGCGTGCGAATGGAAGGCCGTACCTGGGCTCAGGAGGGCTGTGAACTACCTTCTTAGCCGTAGGCCGGTGCGGCGACAGACCTATGGCTTCCCTTTTTTGCGCCCGTTCCTCCAGGTCTCTCGAAGTAGTGTCCAGTTCGCTCATGGGTGTGCCGCCCGGCCGCAGTTCCTGGCAGGCTTCGAAGGAACGCGGGCCTTATGCGAGCGTCGTTGGAAGCCCCTGCGGCTTGACTCGACCTGGCACCTTACAGGAGGCGTTACTTCAACCTGAGGAATTTCAGCGGCGCCGCTAAACAGCCGATTGGCGGAGTGGGGCCAGGAGAAGGCGGAGACGGCACGGGCAGGGAGGGTTTGTGAGGGGGAGGCTGCTCGCCGGTGTCTGCAAATTGCACTGCAGTCAATGCGTCGATGCGTCCATCACCCTGAATGTTCTTGTCAGCCTCGGTCTGTCCATATTCCGAACTGTTTATGTCGACGCTTGTGGCCATCAGCATCTTCTTGACTTCCGCCGGGCCCAATCCTGAATTGGCTCTGAGCATCAGGGCAGCGAGACCGGCCACGTGAGGCGTAGCCATACTCGTTCCGCTGGCGGTCGTGTAGTGCTCGTCCACCACCTGGCCAACCGAGGTACCTGATGCCCTTGCGGCTACGATCCTGCTGCCGGGCGCCACGACGTCCGGCTTAACCCGGCCGTCTGCAGTCGGACCCCTGCTACTGAAGCGGGCAACACTGTCCTGGTCATTGGAGGCGCCGACCGTGATCACTCTTTCGGCCGCCCCCGGGCTGCCAATAGTGCTCTGACGGGGCCCGCTGTTCCCCGCGGCAACGATCATGATTTTGCCCATATCTACGATGGCATTGCACATTGTGCTGAGCGCATCCGAGCCGTCGCTGCTTCCCCGGCTGCCCAAGGACAGATTCAGGATGTCGGCGCCGTTCTGAGCCGACCATTCCAGGCCAGCCATGACGTTACTCATGCGGCCGCTGCCGTTGTCGGCCAGGGCCTTAGCCGCCATGATCGTGGCCCCCGGGGCAACCCCTATGTACTTGCCGCCGCTAGCCGCACCAGTGCCAGCCGCCGTAGAGGCAACATGAGTTCCGTGGCCGTTGCCGTCGGCAGCCGATCCTTTGCCGCTGAAATCGGCCGTCAACCCAACCCGGCCGGCAAAGTCAGGGTGTGTCGCGTCAATGCCTGTGTCAACGATGCAGATGGTGACCCCCTCCCCATCGTTGTTCAACTGCTCCCAAACTTGAGGCGCCCTGATGTGCGGCGTCGACACGTCCAGCAATATGTGCACGACTTCGTCCAGCCAAATCTCCGCAACATCGTCCGAATCCGTCAGTTCGTCCACGGCCGGCGCCGTAAGGGAGAGGGCGGTAGCAGGAATCAGTCTGTACTCCTGATTGACCTTGATAGTGCCTGCGCTTGCAGCCAGCCTTCCAATGCTTCGCTGGCCTCCTTGTGAATGAAACCTGACTATCACCTGCACTTCTTCACTGGCCATCCGGGCCTGTTCAACTGCGTCCCGTACATGGGCGGAGAATTTCTCCGAATACATTGACCAAATTCCTCCTGAAGAATTCTTGCCCACGTCCGGCAAGACAAAATAGAGGCACCGCCTTGAACCATGAGGCGCGTGCGGCCTCTACCTGCAAGCAACACGCTGCCTTTCCAAAGACCCGATTGTCCTGGAAGTTTCCTACCCTAGTTTCTTCGCTGGTCAACGTCTGCTTGACGGCAGACGTTTTTCTGGGGAAGGACCTTGTCCGAGACCTGTTTATTGGGCGGGTCAGCCAATGATCTCCCAGAGCTGCGCAAGCGGGAGCCTGACTGTTCCCGTCAATTGGGCCGTCGCAAAATGACTTGAACGGGACGATGTCTATTACTGCATCGTCTGTACGGCGCTGTCTTCCTCGACCCTGACCAGCCAGGCTTCCTTCGCCAATGCCTGCAGTCCCCGTCCCGGACCGCTCACCGCGTAACAGGGAATGATCGATGTCTGTTGATGCACGACATATCCCGCCCTCTTGATTTCGGCAAGCTGCGCGGGCCCGGTTTCACTGACGTGCAAAAGTAGAAACATCTTCTGATCAGGCGCGCCAGCCATCTGCCTTTGAAGAGCGAGTGGTATCTTTTCCTGACCTTCGAATTGCATTTCCTGGTCGCCATCTCCGCGAAGATAGTTGCTCTAACCTTAACAGTAATGCCATAACGAACAGGACTTGGCAAGCCTCATTTGCCTCAAAGACGGGGCCAATCAGGTTACGTCAAATGATCGTAGGCAATTAGTGTGAGGAACTCAACGAAATCGTCTGTCAAAATGAGCCTGTCCAGAATCTCACCCGCTTCCTCCAAACGCCCCGGACCGTATTCGCCAAGCTTTTTGAGCTCCTCGTCACGGATCTGCTCGTACAACTCGCGCGTGACCGGCCTGCCGTCGTCCAGTTTCGCATTGTGCCGGATCCACTGCCAGATCTGTGAGCGTGAAATTTCGGCGGTGGCCGCGTCCTCCATTAGGTTGTAAATCGCCGCCGCGCCATTACCCAACAGCCACGCATTCAGATACTGCAGCGAGACGTCCACATTGGTACGCAACCCGCTCTCCGTAATCGTACCCCCTGGAACGCCGACATCCAGGATCTGCTCCGCCGATACCGCCACGTCCTCCCTCATGCGGTGCTTCTGGTGCGGCGCGCCTCCCGTAGCCTCTTCGAAAATTCCCCGCGCCAGCGGCACCAGATCGGGATGCGCGACCCAAGTTCCGTCGCAGCCGTCACCCGATTCCCGCTCCTTGTCGGCCCGTACTTTGGCCAGCGCCTCCTCATTGACCGCAGGATCCCGCCGACTTGGAATGAAAGCCGCCATGCCGCCGATTGCGTGTGCGCCCCTTTTGTGGCACGTGCGGACAAGAAGCTCGGTGTAGGCGCGCATGAAAGGCGTCGTCATGGTAACTTGCGCCCGCTCCGGCAGCACTGTGTCCGGATTGTCACGGAATTTCTTGATGGCGCTGAAGATGTAGTCCCATCTGCCCGCGTTCAAACCGGCTGAATAGTCTCTCAACTCGTAGAGAATCTCCTCCATCTCCAGGGCGGCCAAAATCGTCTCTATGAGGACGGTCGCTCTAAAGGAGCCGTGGGGTATACCCATTACCGCCTCAGCGTGAGCGAACACGTCTGCCCACAACCGCGCCTCCAGATGCGTCTCCAGTTTGGGCAGATAGAAGTAGCACGAACTTCCGCGGCGCTGCCGTTCGGCCGCGTTGTGGAAGACATACAACCCAACGTCGAAGAGACTGGCAGAAACCGGCTCGCCGTCTACCAGCACATTCTTTTCCACCAGATGCCAGCCGCGCGGCCTGACCAGCAGGGTCGCAATTTCATCGTTGAGTTCGTAGACGCGCCCCCTAGCCTCATCCTCCAAGCGGATCGTTCGCCGCACTGCGTCATACAGGTTCTGCTGCCCCTCAACACAGTTCGCCCACGTCGGCGAGTTGGCGTCTTCGAAATCGGCCATAAAGACATCGGCGCCCGAGTTCAGGGCATTGATCACCATTTTTCGATCGACGGGACCGGTAATCTCGGCCCAACGCCGTTGCAAGTCATCAGGGGTTGTCGCGACCTGCCAGTCGCCGCTGCGGACCTCCTCGGTCTCATCCAGAAAGCCCGGGGCCTCGCCCGCGTCGAGCCGGGTCTGCCGCGCCTCCCGCGCCGCCAGCAGCTCCCGGCGGCTGGAGTCAAACTTTCTGTGCAGCTCACCAACGAAGGCCAGGGCTTCGGCCGTCAGCATCTCTTCTGAAGCAGCCAGCGCTTCGCCAACAACCTGAACATCCACCTGGTTTCCCACGCGTTCATTCTCCCGTGACATGGAGCGCTCCTTAGGTGAAAGGGAAAAGGAAAGAGGTACTGCCTAAGCATACTAAGTTCGCCAAGAGTCGTCAACACAGATACCCGCAGATTCAAGCAGAACGTGGACCGGTTCAGGCCCCCTTCATCACACGGACAGCAGGCTTCTTTGCACTTGCAAACGGGTGCTCTACTCTCACAACACATTCCTCCCTGATAGCCACTTGAGGAGGTCGCCCGCCCATGTCCTCCCGTGTGGGTGGTCCCGCCGATGCGCCCTTTCCGCCTGACCTCCTTCTTAGCGCGAAGCGACTGGCGCCGGCATGCGAAAGGAGCTCAGTTGCCCGCTGCCTCCCGGGCGACGGTATCCTGCCGACAGGACTGTGGACGCAGTCTCTTACATTGACTAGAGAACGCACGCTCGTATAGACTGCCCCGGAAGCCCTTCCTTTGTAGACATTGCGTCGTCAGTTCATGTCCGCAGCATCCTATTCAGGAGTGCGATCTCAACCAGATGCCCAGTTCCGCGACAGAACCCCTTGAAAATCCTCCTTCCATTTGCCTTCCCTTGACGACTCCGGGACTCGCGCTATCCCGTTCCGGCGGCAAAGGGCTGAATCTGGCCAAGCTGGCTGTAGCAGGTTTCCCTATTCCGGAAGCGTTCATCATCGCAACCGAAGCCTACGATGCGTTCGTGAAATCCGCAGGGCTCACAGGCTGGATGGCAGCCGAAGTCGAAAACAGTGCAACAGGCGACGCATCCGCCCTGGCGGCCCTCTCCGACCGATTACGGGAGCGTCTTCATGCCAGCGAGATGCCCGCCGAACTCTCCGACCAGATATGTGAGGCGTATGCCGAATTGGGCCGGCCACCAGTCGCAGTGCGCTCCTCTGCTACAGCTGAAGATCTGCCAGACCTTTCATTCGCCGGCCAGCAGGACACGTTCCTTAACGTCGTCAGCGACAGCAGTTTACTCCGCGCCGTTGTAGAGTGCTGGAGCAGCTTGTGGACGGCACGGGCCATTGCCTACAGGGACCGCAACGGAATCGACCAGTCTACTGTCTCACTGGCCGTGGTCGTCCAGGAAATGGTGCAGAGCGAATCGTCCGGCGTGCTGTTCACTGCGAACCCGCTGACGGGCCGCCGCACAGAAACCGTCATTGACGCAACCTTTGGCCTGGGAGAAGCCCTGGTGAGCGGACAGGTCGAACCTGACCACTACGTTATCTCAAGCGAGAGCGGCAACGTGCTTCACAGAGTGTTGGGGAGCAAGTCAACCGTCTTATACGGGGCATCCGAGGGTGGTGTGAGGACGAAAAAGGCTGAATACCGCATTGAAGAGGCGCTGACGGAGTTGGGTCGAAACACGGCCAATCTGTACGGCGAACCGCAGGACATTGAATGGGCCTTCGCAGGCGGCAGCCTCTATCTTCTGCAGTCGAGGCCAATCACCTCACTCTTTCCCTGCCCGCACGAGTCGATGGTGGCGCCCTGAAAGTGTACGTTTTTCTGGGAGCAATTCAGGGTGTCCTGAGTCCGTTTACCGCGCTCGGCATGGATATGCTTCGCGGCATGTTTTCAGGCATCGCCCGAATCTTCTCCTCAAACGCCACGCTGTACGATCAGCGCATCCTGTATTCCGCAGCCGGTCGCCCATGGATCGACTCGACGGCCGCCCTTGGCAATCCCATCGGCCGGCTGGCTTTTCGCAGAGCTCTGCCCATGGTTGAACCGGGCGCCGCCAAGGCCATCCAGGACCTGATAGCTGATTCCCGCCTTGGGAGTCCCAGATTTTCCCCCCGCTTCTTTGCGGTCGCGGCGCCATTCGCGTCCCGCATTCTCCTGTCGGCCCTGCAAGCCTTTTTCGATCCGGAAGCAAATATGCGAACCATCGATTCTGTAATCGAGAGGCACCTTGGCGACACAGTCCAACGAATTCGCGCCGCCCAGTCGCTTGCCGACCGTGCAGATCTCTGCGAGTGGCTGTGCTACAATGCCATGTTTCCTTTCCTGCTACCCCTTTTTATCCCCCCGATTGTCGCGGGCTACGCCTCTCTTGGCTTGCTCACCAGGATCGCCTCGGTCCTGGCGCGCACCGATTCCGACATTACCCCCGAATTGGCGTTGGAGCTGACCCGCAGCCTGCCCAACAATGTGACCACAGAGATGGACCTGGAGCTATGGAAAGTGGCTTGCCGGATTCGTGAAGACAGGGTAGGCGCCGCGACGTTTGTCGCTGCGGATGCCGCGGATTTAGCCAACAAGTATAAGAACAAGCAACTTCCCCGCGCTATTCGGAGCGCGCTCGACGGCTTCTTTTCCCGGTACGGAATGCGCGGGCTGGCCGAGCTCGATTTCGGACAGCCTCGCTGGCGAGAAGCGCCCGAACCCATCATGCGCGCGCTACAAAGCTACCTCTCTATTGCTGACCAGGAGATGGCGCCCGATCGCGTCTTCCAGAAAGGACAGCGGGAGGCAGCCAGTGCGGAGGCGCGCCTGGCCAAAGCGGCCGCCAGCGCTTGGGAAGCTCGGTTCGGGCCCTGGCTCGTGCGTCTTCTCGCCCGCCGCCTTCGCGCCTTGGCCGGTTTGCGCGAAAGCCCCAAGTTTCCCATGACTCGAATCATGGGAATCGCGCGCGACGCGCTCCTGGAAAGTGGGAGGGAACTCGTCGAAGAGGGTGTCCTCGACGGGGCCGACGACCTCTTCTACCTCTCGATGCGGGAACTGAAAACGCTGGCGATTGGGGCGCCGGGCGACTGGAAGAAACTGGTCAGCGAGCGTAGAGCAGGCGAACAGATTGAAAGGAGGCGTCAGCCCATCCCCCGCTTGGTGCTCAGTGACGGTACCGCCTATTTTGCCGGCATCACAACGGCTGGAGACGGAACAGGGCTCGCGGGCTCCGGCGTAGTTGAGGGCGTAGTGAAAGTTGTGTTCGATCCCCTGGAAGCCAGCCTCGATCCCGGCGAAATCCTCGTCTGTCCCGGTACAGATCCCTCGTGGACGCCCCTCTTCCTTGCCGCAGGTGGACTGGTCATGGAGGTAGGCGGCATGATGACCCACGGCTCCGTAGTCGCCCGCGAGTACGGGATTCCCGCGGTCGCGGGCGTGGACCAGGCCACTTCACGTCTGCAGACAGGGGCCAAAGTTCGCGTCGACGGAAGCAGTGGAACTATTGAGTTGTTGGACCGATTCCGCAGGGATGGCTACCGAGCAGGGACTAGCTACCGTTTACAGAGTGGACGCGACCGAATATGTTCCTCAATCGTTCGACTACCTCTGCCGGCAGCGGGGGTTTCAAAAGCGAAGCTATATTGTCCTCCAAGTGCCGGATATTGCCCGTACCGGTGAGAACAAGGTCGATCCCAGGTTCGTGACGGCAGAACCGGTAGGCCGCCTCCGGCAAGGTCTTTGCGTCGCTCATCTCCATCACCCACCCTAGCGGGTCAAAGAGATCCACAGCGTCTACATCAATTTCGCCGGTGCGTCGCAATTCGACCAGGATCTCCCGCAACCGTTCAGGTTTGCTGAATGCACGCCGCACCGCAAACATGCACTCGGTCGCGATTCCCTTCTCCTGGGTCACTGGAAACACGTCGCGCCTGGCCGTCTGATTGAGAATGTTGAAGCCGACCATGACCACGTCAAAGAGGTCGTCTTCGATGGCCTGCCGCAGGAGGCGGTGCTCAAAGTCAGAGGCGAAATGTTCGCTGACGGCCAGATGGCGAATCTTTCCTGCCTGGCGCATGCTCTGAAGTATCGGCACCAACTCTTCGCTAATGTGTGGGTATTGGTCCATCCTGGCGCCGTGAAAGTGGAAGACGTCGATAGTCTCCACGCCGAGCCGCTTCAGGCTTGTCTCGACTCCGGCGGCAAACTCGTCAGCGGGCACAGGCTCACCCTTGCGATAGGCGCCTTTTTTCGTCGCGATGACCAGGCTATCCCTGTCGAAGTCCTGGATCGACTTACCGACTATCTCCTCGGTACCGTAGGCCTCCGCCGTGTCAATATAGTTTACACCAAGCTCCAGGGCGCGCCGGACGACCGCAATTGACTCCACTTCGCTCCGCCCTGTCGCCATGCCCAGCTTGCTTGGTCCGCCAGCCCCGACGCCCGCGACGCTGACGCGCAGTCCCGTGCGCCCGAAAGTCCGATACTCCATTCAAGCATTCCCTTTCGCAGTTAGCCAGTTCTTGCCTCTGAAATCACATTGTAGCGCGCCTTTCCAGGCGCCGGAAATCGTGCAGATGGCCCTGCCACGTGCTATAATGGCGCCGGTACCTGCATGAAGCCTGTCAGGCGCCCGCGGGATACTGGCCGGAGCAAGCGATCTATCATGCCGGTACACGGGCTGCAAAAGGTCGGGTCAGTTGCCGGCAAGCATCGATAGTCGCAGCGGCATAAAATCGAACTACAACAGGAGAGTCACGGTGGCAGAAGATACTGTCCAGGAAGAAACCGCTGTAGCCGGCGAAGACGCGCCGGCCAAAGAGCAAGCTGCTACGGAATCCCAGGAAAGCGGCCGTCCCAACTCATATGCTTTTGCAACGCTTCTCTTTGGCGGTTGGGCTGCGCTCATGATTGCGTTCACTCTCATTGCCGTCGTTGCAATGTCTGTGGTGGGGATGGTTGCGGGATAGCGTCTGAGCTTTCCTGCAGAACCGCCCTCCCAATAGAAATGCAGCTCTTTTGGGCCAGTCCCGCTGCGGGTCGGCCACAATGACAGATCTTTGCCGTAAGACTCAGAGACTCACTGTCCTCTGAGGTTGGCCCGTCCGCCCACGCTCCACTTCCCATTTCCTCATACATAACCTGGTCGGGTCGGCGTCACCGCGAGACTTTCCATCCTCCGCCAGCTGTGGCCTTGAGAGTTCGTCTGCGGACTGAGAAGACCCCAGCGTCCCCGCCGCACTGTCTGTGACCGACGGCATGGTCAGCCAGTGAAGATGGCTTTCTATTCTCCATCCCGACCGGAACGAGCCTTACGAGGACAGTTTGCATTCCCTTAGCGATGCTGCTATAATCCCGGCGCTCGCACGTTTGAGTGGGGCGGAGTCTGTTTTCAAGGTATCGAACTATTCTGCGCCGGGAGAACAGATAGATGGGTGAGACCAACCCGTTGATCGGGATAGCTCCAGTGTCTCACCAAAGCCCAGACAGTATGAATTTCAGCCCCGGCCAGCATAGCTACAAGAGCTCTGCCGCACTTCAATCAGGAGGGAGCCGTACGACCAGACGTAATCTGTCTGCAAAATACTGGATTTAATCCTAATACAGGCACAGAGTCCAGTAGATGTAAGGCAGGTCCTTTGGCGGTAACACTTCCGCCAAAGCATTTCTCCTCAGGCAACAGCCTCGCCTGATAGGTTGCACACCAAATAGCACTGCTTAGCGGCGTCTTCGCAGTAGTCTTGCACGACCAGCACCCCACCAGAGCCCTGCGGAGGCACCTACCTGAACTTTCGCATACTTTACGGGGAGCAGTATGCCAGCAATGACAAAGAAGATTTACGCCTATGGGATGGACGGTTTTGTCACTCCAATGATGAAACAGTTCGCGGCTGAAGGGTGTCTGCCGAATTTCAGCCGCCTGCTCAACGAAGGAACCGTCAACGAAACCTATCCCTCCTTCCCCGTCTGGACGCCCACCAATTGGGCCACGCTCTCCACCGGCGCTCACACAGGCACGCACAGCGTGCCCACCTGGCAGACCGTGGTGAAGCGAAAGTCCGGGGCAAACGAGAAAGATGTTACCGTAAGCAGCTTTGACGGCCGCGCCAACAACGCCGAACGCATTTGGAACGCATTGGAACGCGCCGGACTCAAGAGCGTCGCCGTACATTATCCCGGCGCCCACCCGTCCGGAGTGAACATTGGCTATGTCGTAGACGGCTTCGGCGCTCCGGGTCACAACAGCACTGATTTCGAGGTAGCGGCAGCCCAGGCATACTCCACCGACGCGTCTGCGGCCGGGGAAGTCGCAATGGGTCATGACGGTTCCGCGGTCGAAGGCCCTCGCAGCATAGAACCTGTGCCTCCACTCGCCTCACCCGAAGGCTGGGCGAATCTTCCGGAAAGCGCCTCTCCGCCGCGTGCAACCGAGTTCACTGTCGTCGCCCGTCTGGGAGGCGATGTCAACCGGTTCTACGTTCTTGCAGTCGACAGCCGCGGAAAAGGCTACGATCAGATCCGGATCTGCCGTAGTCGGGACGGGGCGGACGTCGTGGCTGAGACCAGGGCCTGCGAATGGAGCGATTGGGCGGTCGAAAACTTTCAGATCGACGGAAACGACCAGGAAGCCGCCGTCCGCTTCAAAGTAATGGAGCTCGCACCCGATGGCAGCGCACTGAAACTGTACCGCACACAGATCACCTACACCGACGGCTTCACCTATGGGGACGCCGAACTCGAAGCAGAACTGATCCAGCGTTTCGGCCCTTATCAGGAACATGCCTCGATGACGCCATACACGTCAGGCATGATCGACTTCGATACGGCTCTCGAAGAGTGCGAGTACCAGGGTATTTGGTTCGCCAATGTCGCCAACTACATGCTCCACGAAAGAGATTGCTCCTACTTCACCTGCCACTGGCACCTGTATGACTATCTCAATCACATCCATCTGGCTGACGTGGACCCTGTGTGCCCAGGGTTCAATCCGGAGACCAATGACAAATACCTGGATTACTTCCGCCGCGCCTACCAGGTCGGCGACCGCGTGCTGGGCCTGATGTACGAGGCAGCCGACAAGGCCAACCGCAACGGCGGCGAAGTCTATGTTGGCATCATTTCCGACCACGGCGCGTATCCCGACGTACGCATCGCCAACCTTCGCCAGTTCCTTTGCGACAAGGGCTTCCTGGTTCTGAAGGACGGGGGAGAAGAGGCGATCGCCCGGGACCTCGATCCCCCTTCTGAACGGATTGACTGGGACCGGACCAAGGCATTCCTCGCCCGGCGCGGCTTCGACATTACGATCAACGCCGATCCGGGACCGGAATTTGACCAGATCGAACGCGAGCTTCTCACCGCACTGCGTACCTGGATCGACGAAGAGACCGGCAACACGGTTGTCGCCATTGCATTGCCCAAGCGCGATGCCTATCTCCTCGGCCAGTGGGGAGACGAGTGCGGGGACGTCATTTTCGCCTGGGATCACGACTACGTCAGCGGCTACTACACGCAGTGGCTCGGGATCGACGGCGGAGGAAACGTCGGCGCCCCTCTCGAGTACGGCGCCCACCATGGCGGCTTTATCCCGACCACTAACGGTTTCTCCTCTACCTTCGGCTCCTTCTTCATCGACGGACCGGGCCTGAAGAAGGGATACGAACGCCCCGTCGACCGGCTTGGCTACATTCATGCCGTTGACGTCGTCCCCACTTTTTGCCACATCCTGGGCGTAGATCCCCCCGCACAGGCCCAAGGCACAGTGGCGCGAGATCTCTACGAGGGACATGAAATGGTCAGGGAGAGGAAGAGATGACGACAGAAGCGACAGCAGGCTCTAGAATACCTCTTCCCCGCTGGACGACGAACCTCCGCACCAAAGAGGCGATCGCCGGCTACATCTTCCTGTCGCCCTGGTTGCTGGGCATAATTCTCTTCATCGTTGGTCCGATGATGACCTCCGGTTTCCTCAGCTTCACCCGCTACGACATCGTCAACCCGCCCGAATTTGTTGGCCTGAAGAACTTCATCGAAATCTTTACAAAAGACCGGCTCTTTTGGCCTTCGCTGTTGCTGACCTTCCGCTATGCACTGATCGTCGTGCCGCTTTCGTTAATCGGAGCTCTCGCCGCGGCAATGCTCCTGAATCAAGCACTACTGGGAACGACCTGGTTTCGTACCTTCTTCTTCCTGCCCCACCTGACCCCCATCGTCGCCGCCGCCGTACTCTGGGGCTGGATTTTCAACGCCGACGTGGGGCCGATTAACCACTGGATTCGTACCATCACCGGCAGCGACAACGCCCCAGGCTGGTTCCGAGACCCCGACTGGGCGATGACCGGCCTGATTATCATGGCGATGTGGGGCGCAATCGGCGGCAACACAATGTTAATCTTCCTGGCCGGCCTCCAGGGTGTTCCTCAGGAACTGTACGATGCCGCCGTCGTGGACGGGGCCGGTCTCTGGGCCAAGTTTCGCAACGTGACCCTCCCAATGCTTACGCCGACCATTTTCTTCAATATGGTTCTTGGCATCATCGGCGCACTACGAGTATTTGCAGCCGCCTACGTCGCCACCCAGGGCGGGCCGGCCTACTCTACCTGGTTCTACGCATTGCATATCTATACGCGCGCCTTCCAATACTTTGAAATGGGCTATGCTTCGGCGCTGGCCTGGATCTTTTTCTTTGTACTGTTCGTCTTCACTTACGTTCAGTTCAGACAATCGCGACGTTGGGTCTATTACGCAGGGGAGGTGGACTGATGGCGGGCGAAGCAATCGCAACAGGCCGAAAACCGACAGGAAGCGGGATTAACCCAGCCGGGATCTTCCAGTCTGCCTCCTTCCAGCGCGGCATCGGTCGGGGAATCCTATACCTGATCGCCACATCCAGCTCAGCCGTTTTCATGTTCCCCTTTGTTTGGACCGTTCTCTCCTCGCTAAAGAGGGGCGGCGAGCTGTTCAGATTTCCCCCAACCTGGCTTCCGGAGGTACCCCAGTTTCAAAACTATCCCAAAGTCTTCGAAATCGTGTCCTGGGCCACCTGGACCTGGAATTCGACCTTTGTTGCAATTGTTTCAACTTTTGGCGCGGTACTGACCGCCGCACTCGTCGGGTACTCTTTTGCCCGTTTTCGATACCCTGCCCGCGACGTACTATTCATCATCACGCTCAGCACCATGATGCTGCCTGTAGAAGTCACCCTGATACCCCTCTACCTCATGTTTGCAAAGATTGGATGGCTGGACTCCTACAGACCGCTGATCATTCCTTCATTTTTCGGTGGCAGCGCTTTCCTCATCTTCCTCATGCGCCAGTTTTTCATGAGCATTCCCATCGACCTAGACGAAGCAGCACGTATAGACGGCGCCAACTATCTGCGAATCTTCTGGCAGATTCTGATGCCTCTTTCCATTCCAGTTACGGCTACTGCCGCCGTTCTGACCTTCATGGCACAGTGGAATGAGTTTCTTCAGCCATTTATCTTTCTCAACACGAAGTCCAAGTACACGCTGGCGATTGGAATTCGCTATTTCCAGGCCGTCGCCGGCTTTGCCGATGACACTGAACCAAAATACCACCTTCTCATGGCGGCCAGTGTCATGATGACGGCACCCATAATTGTCATCTTTTTCCTGGCGCAGCGCTATCTAGTCCAGGGAATTGTGATGTCCGGCATCAAAGGATAGCGCAGTTCCCACAATATTTTTTGTCGCAGGAAGTTCAGCTATTCCCAAGGAGGAGTCTACCATGCTCAAGAAGAATGTAAGTCGCCGCCAGTTCCTGGCAGGGTCACTGGCGGCAAGCGGAGCCCTGGCTCTGTCGGCCTGCGTGCCCGCTGCTCCAACAGCAGGTGAGGGTGGGGAGTCGATGGAGTCTTCCATGGAACCCGTCACCGTCCTGTTCCACACGCGGCTCGGCACACACGCCGACTGGCACAAGAGCCGCAAGGACCTGTTCGAAGAGCAGAATCCCGGCATTCTACTCGAAATCGACGAGTTGCCAGGCAATGAAATGTATCCCAAGATTTATGCTCTTTCTGCCTCCGGCACCGTCGGCGACGTGGTCTGGACCTATCTCAATAACCCGCCGGAACATAAGGCCAAGGGCGTCCTGGTCCCCTTGGACGACATCGTCGCGGCCAAGAATTTCGACCTCTCAGAATTCTGGGATTCCTTGCTCGAAGCTGTCACGCTCGACGGTGAACTGCACGCCATCCCCAATCACGGCCACTACGGTACAACCGCCTATTATCACAACAAGACCCTCATCGAAGCATCAGGTGCAGAGAATCCCAACCCTGACTGGACTGTCGACGACTACGTTGCGATAGGGCAAACGGTCACGGATCCCCCCGAAGTCTGGGGCGTCCGCAGCTTCGGTACGGGCCAGGAGCACATCCCCTCCTACTTGCGGATCTTCGGCGGCGATGCAATCAACGAGGAAGGGACACAATCTCTGCTGGGTGAGGAAGAGTCCATCGCTGGTCTGCGCTGGCTCTACGACCTGCAGCACACACATCAGATAGATCCCTGCCAGTGCGGCGACGAAGTCGCCAATAATTACGTCGCTGGTACTGTAGGCATCTTTAACACGACAACGGGATGGATCGGTCGCTTGAACAACATGAAGAATGACGGCGACCTGGATTTCGATTGGGATGCTGTTGTGGGCCCGGTTGGTCCTACAGGCCTGCGCGGCTCACAGGTGTCGGCTGCCGCTTTTGGCATCACCGGCAACTCCGATCATCCCTCGGAGGCCTTCCAAGTTCTGGACTTCTATTCGACTAAAGAGGACGGCATTGAGCATGTCTTCTTCGGCGCTGGCAGCCCAGGTGGCCGCAAGGACGTTTGGGAGAGCGATGAACTCAACTCCATCCACCCGATCTTCCGCCAGCATCAGGAAATATATCCGGAAGGCCCGCGCAAGTGGCACCGCCCTGCCAATGCCCGCACTTCTGAGTTCGTCAATACGATGAACAACAATCTGCAGGCCATTTGGACACAGGCAGTGGAGTTTGAAGAGGGTGTAGAGCAAACCCATCTCCTCGTCCAGGAGGTCTTGGACAAGGATCCGGTCTAATCCTGGTTTGAGCCTGCTAAGGCCGCGGCTCTGGAATGGCGTGATCCTGAGCCGCGGCTACCGGGGCCCTTCACTTTTTTTCGTCACACCCATCAGGAGAGAACCATGAACAATCAAGTTTCGCGACGTTCATTCTTGCAGGGAGCCCTGGCCGCATCGGCAGTGGCGCTGTCGGCTTGCGTGCCCGCTGCCGCCCCGGCCGGAGGTGGGGAAGAGGAAATGGCTCCTTCGGACGAGCCCATCACCCTCCTCTTCCACACGCGTTTGGGTACACACGCCGACTGGCACGTCAGTCGCAAGGACCTCTTTGAGGAACAGAATCCCGGCCTGATTATCGAGTTTGACGAGCTCCCCGGCAATGAGATGTACCCAAAGATTTACGCACTGTCCGCCTCGGGTACGGTCGGCGACGTTGTTTGGACTTACCTCAACAACCCGCCGGAACACAAGGCAAAGGGTGTGCTGGTCCCACTGGACGACATTGTCGCAGCTAAAGACTTTGACCTCTCCCCGTTCTGGGACTCTTTGATTGCCGCCCTCACCTTGGACGGCGAGCTGCATGCTGTCCCCAATCACGGGCACTTCGGCACAACCGCCTACTACATTAACAGAAACCTGATCGAAGAGTCCGGCGCAGAAGTCCCCTCACCTGACTGGACGACCGATGACATGGTTACAATCGGTCAGGCCATCACCGCGCCACCTGAGGTTTGGGGCGTCCGAGCGATGGGAGTGGGCCAGGAGCACATTCCCTCCTACCTGCGCATCTTTGGCGGCGACGCGATCAATGAGGAAGGCACGAAGTCGCTGCTGGACCAGGAAGAATCGATCGCTGGCCTTAAGTGGCTTTATGACCTGCGTTTCACCCACGGAGTCGATCCCTGTCTCTGCAGCAACGAGACCTTCAACAACTACGTCGCCGGCACCGTCGGGATCTACAACTGGACGACCGGCTTTGTAGGCCGTTGGAACAACCAGAAAGAGTCAGGCGACATCGCCTTTGACTGGGACGTCCTCGTCGGTCCTGTCGGGCCGACCGGCCTCAGGGGCTCGCAGGTGTCTGCTGCCGCCTTTGGCATTACAGGCAACTCCAAACACCCATCTGAAGCCTTCCAGATTCTCGACTTCTACTCCACGAAGGAAGACGGAATAGAGCATGTCCTGTTTGGCGCTGGCAGCCCAGGAGGCCGAGCCGATGTTTGGGACAGTGACGAGCTCTTCGCCGTCCACCCAATTTTCCGCCAGCACATCGCTACGTACCCCGATGGACCGCGCAACTGGCATCGTCCGGCCAACGCCCGCACGCTGGAGTTCGTTGACACACTCAACAACAATCTCCAGGCTGTGTGGACAGAGGTAACCACTTTCGATGAGGGAGTCGAGCAGACTCACCTCCTTGTACAGGAAGTCCTGGACAAGGACCCACTGGCATAGTTGACTTCAGGGGCTGTTTCGGCTGCGGCCCGGAATCTGACGGAACCCGGGTCGCAGCCTTTAGCAATTGACTACACTCATCCGTCATCCCGTTTTCGGAGGAAACAATGAAAGATCACGTTTCTCGACGTTCATTCCTGCAAGGGGCTCTCGCCGTCTCCGCCGGCGCACTTGCCGCCTGTGTCGCACCAGCCGCTCCGGCAGAAGAGATGGGCGACGAAGGCGCCGCAATGGAGCCCGTCCACTTGCGCTGGGACACCTTCCGCGGCATCGGCAGCGGTTGGAATGAAGAGCGCATCGAGACCTTCACAGAGATGCATTCTGACGTAACCATCGAGCTGCGGCCCCTGGCTGGCTCAGGCCAGCAGGATAACTACGCAAAGATGTACGCAGCCCAGGCCGCCGGCGATCTCGGCGAAATCATCGCCTTCGATCCTTCCCACTACCACTTCTGGCGCGCAATTAACAAGAATATCATCATGCCCATCGACGAGCTGGTCGCCGCCGATGGCACTGATCTGGGCCAGTGGTTTGAGCACTTCCTGGGCTTGCAGTATTACCAGGGCAAACTTTACGGGTTCCCCAGTTGGGGCTGGGCCGGCTTCGATACGCTCGTAACCAACGCCGTGCACCTGGAAGAGGCCGGCATCGATCTGCCCGACCCGACTGGACACGACGTCTCGATCGACACCATAGACGAGTGGGCACACTCTTTCTATGTCGAAGGCGAGCGTTTCGGGCTGAACATCAGCCACAATGAAGCAACAGTCGTCGTCCTTTGCCGTCTGTTTGGCAGCTCCTTGATTAATGAAGAAGGCACCAAGTGCCTGCTGCTCGACGACCCCAACGCCACGGAAGCGATGCGCTGGGCCTACAAACTGGGCGTAGAAGAGCAGGTGCTTCCGGCCCCAGGCGACCTCGAAAACACCGGCGGCGCGCTCGTGGCCGGGCTTCTCACCTTGAACTGGTGCGGCTCGCTCTGCGTGCGCAACTTCAAGAATCAGATTGAAGACGAAACGGTCGCCAAGGCCTGGCAGGTTCTCTTCCCGCTGCGGGAAGATGGCCGCATCCCCTCGCAGCTGCGCGGCGGCACCTGGAATCTTCGCACCGATCAGGACCACGCCGACATCGGCTACCAGTTCCTCCTGCACATCGCGGGCCACGACGGCAGCCTCGACTTCAACCTCGTCGCCCGGAACTTCGCGATGGTGCGTCCTGACGTAGTCCAATCCCTTATCGACGAGGATCCGATCCACGAGTGGTTTATCCCGAGTCTTGAAAACGGGATTCCCGCTCATGCGCCGGCCAACTCTCGCGGGCGCGAGTATACCTCGGCCGTGCAGCAGTGGACCGACCTGCTCCTTGACCCGCACCAGCCGGTTGAGTTCGAGAAGGGCTTACAGGACCTGCACGACAACATCCAGGCAGTACTCGACGAAGATCCAGCATAGACCTCTCTGGCACGAATTGAGCGCTGGGCAGGTCGGAGGCCGATTTTGCCCAGCGCTTACTATTATTGGAGCTGCAAATGGCGACCCTGGCTAGCCGTCTCAAATTTCCGGGCATGTCAGAAAGACTGACGACGACAAAGCAGAGGCGGGAAAACTTCTACGGTTATCTCTTCCTCACTCCCTGGTTGCTTGGATTCTTTGGACTGTTTATCGGTCCCGGGTTGGGATCTCTCTACTTCAGCCTTACCAAATATGACGTACTCAGCCCGCCGGAGTGGATAGGACTCGACAACTACATCAAGATGTTTACCGATGATCCGCTCTTCTACACTTCTCTGGGACGGACCTTCTACTATGCGGGATTGGGCGTTCCTCTCGGCGTTATCGGTTCAATGTTTCTGGCGATCCTGCTCAATGCCAAACTGAGGGGACTGGCCATGTACCGGACGCTCTTCTTCATGCCTTCGTTAGTGCCGATTGTGGCTTCAGTTGTCCTCTGGAAGTGGCTGCTCCACGCTGATTTCGGGATTATCAACCAGTGGCTGATCGACCTTGGATGGTCCGACCCACCCGGATGGTTCGGCGACCGACGCTGGGCAATTCCTTCGCTCATCATGATGGGCCTCTGGCAGGGACTGGGCGGCACTCGCATGATTATTTTCCTGGCCGGGCTACAAGGAATCCCGGAGTCCCTGTACGAAGCTGCATCCATTGACGGCGCCACCGCTTTTCACAAATTGCGCCACGTAACCATTCCTCTGCTGACGCCAACAATCTTTTTCAACATGGTTCTTGGCGTCATCGGCGGGCTGCAAGTGTTCACAGCCGCTTTCGTAGCCACAGAAGGCGGGCCCGGTTTCGCTACGACATTCTACAGTTTGCACCTGTACCGGCACGCATTTGACTACTGGAACATGGGCTACGCATCGTCTCTGGCCTGGTTCTTTGCATTCGTTATCGTCTCGATGACAATCTGGCAACTGCGACTCTCGCGCCGCTGGGTCTTTTACTACGGGAGCTAAAGCAACATGGCCGCAACTATTGAACGAATTCCCAGCACGGATATCAGCGGGGACGTCTACCGTCGCGGACGTACGCAGATCCAAAAAGCTGTGACCTACATTTTGCTGACTGCCGCCGGCCTCATGTTCGCATTTCCTCTGTTCTGGACCGTCTCAAGCTCTCTGCAGACTTGGCAGGAACTGCGCTCCTACGAACCGCATCTGTTTCCCTCGATTCCCCAATGGGCCAATTATGCCCAGGTCTTCCAGTCGGTACCGTTCGCTCGCTGGATGGGAAACAGCTTCCTGATCACGGCTATCACGATTCCCGGCGTCATCATCACCGGCTCCCTCACAGCTTACTCTTTTGCCCGGTTCAACTATATTGGCAAGGAGTTCTGGTTCGTCCTCATGCTGGGCACAATGATGATCCCGACACAAGTGACTCTCATCCCTCAGTACGTGCTGTTTTTCAATCTGAAACTGATCAATACTTATGTGCCTCTGACGATAGGTTCCTGGCTCGGGGGCGGCGCATTCATGATTTTCCTCCTGCGCCAGTTCATCATGTCGATCCCCCGGGACTTGGACGAGGCCGCATTGATGGACGGAGCGTCGCCAATTCGAATTCTGTGGGGTGTCCTCTTGCCCCTGATGAAACCAGCGCTGACTACAGTCGCTATTCTTCAGTTCCTCGGTGACTGGAATGAATTCTTCGGACCATTCATTTACCTAAGCAAGGTTGAACTCTTTACAGCCGCAGTCGGCCTCCGATTCTTCCAAAACATACCGCTCGAATCGAGAGATCCACGCGATCACCTGCTCATGGCCGCAGCAGCAATCATGACAATTCCCGTCATCACCCTCTTCGCGGCCGCCCAGCGCTACTTCATCCAGGGCGTCGTCCTCAGCGGCCTCAAGGTCTGATCAGTTTCGTGCCCGGTAGAAGACCAGAACTCTCTGCACGCGACAGTCCCCGGAGAGAGAGCTGCCTGACTGCGCGCGCTTCGACCGGAATTAAGAAGTGTATTGATTGGTAGGGCGAATCCTGCGGTTACGTTGTCCTGCCCACGGAACAACGCTCGAATTCGACGTATGGAGTAAAGATTGAGTGCCGAAAGCAGTTAGGAAACAGATCGCGGATCTTACGACATGGCGCCATCGACACTCGGAGTTTAGGGAAACTTGCCCCGAAAATGGTCAACTCACCCAGCCGGCAACAACTCAACCAACTTCTCTAACATCTCTTCCAACGAAGGCTCGTCCGGGTCCTCCGGATTGCGATCTGCCAGCGTTGATGCTCCGACAAAACGGTAGATGTGGGCCGCGCCTTCATGGAACTTCGGCGTCATGCCAACGCCCGCCATGGTAGCCGCTATCTCCTCCATCTCTCCGACCCATCGGCGTGACTTGGGCGGCATACTCGTCAGGCCCTGCACACGCTTAAGCATTCCCTCCTGGCTCATGCCCCATTCGTCAAACAAGGCATCACGTATTCCCAGCGCCTCTGCCGCAACCAGCAGGTTCGTGCAAAGCGCGGTCAGGCCCTTGGTCAGCCCTGCGTAGCACATCTTGACCGCAGAAGCATCACCGACTCGGTCGCTGACTACGGGCACATCAAGACCGTAGTCTTCGAGCTTCGCCAGTTCGTTCGCATGCACGCCTGACGCGTAGAATCGCGTCGCCCCTTCGCGGCGGGGCGGAGGTCCAATTATAGAGGCATCTGCAAACCGGCCTCCGGCTTCAGCAATCGTCTCCCCAATCTCAATGGTCGTCTGCGGCGCGACCGCGTTGCAGTCGGCATAGAGCAGGTCGGCACCTGTCCGGCGAATGGCGTCCGCCACGGTCTGCGCCGCCGATTTGGCTTCTGCGGGCACAAGAATGCACAGCACGACGTCCGCTTTTTCAACCAACGAATCGTAGGAATAGACCTCTTCTATCCCTGCCTTTTCCGCCAGGCCGCGTGTCCGTGCGCTGCGGTCCGCCAGGTGAGCGATTACCCGCAGACCGTTCTCCTTCAGCCGTTCACCGACTGTATGGCCCATGTCTCCCGGGCTAAGAATAGCAACAGTGTTCATGCAGGCACCTGCCCTTTCACCTCTTCCTGCGCCCTCGCCAGCAAGGCCTTCATATAGCCAATCGTATAGGCCGTGCCGATTCGGGAATCGTCCGCCATCATCGGAATATGATCCGGTATGAGGACCCCGTCGAAGCCTGTCTGCTCGAGCACCCTCATGGCCTTGTACATATCAAAGTAGCCGTCGTCGACAAACGTCTCCACAAAGTGAGGCAGGGGCTGGTCCACATTTCGAAAATGAATCTTGAAGAGCTTGTTGGCCTCACCGAATTCCTGCAGCGAATCCTCTACCCCGCGTCCCATCAGGTCGCCGCCCTCCAGCCAGCAGCCTATGCAGAAGCAGATGCCCACGTTGGGGCTGCTGGCGATCTCCATCGCCCTGTAGTAACCGTCGAAGCTGCTGAAAATGCACCGCGGAATGCCCCCAAGCTCGGGCTGAGGAGGGTCGTCAGGGTGAATCCCAATCCGAACCCCTTCCTCTTCGGCCACCGGAGCCGCCTGCGCAACAAAGTACTGAAAGTTCTCCCAGATTTCATCTTCCGAATAGGCGCGGCCGTGGGTAAGAGGCAGATGATAGTAGCGGCCAGCCCAGTGGCCGGCATCTGCCTTCGCCAGGTCAAACCCTCTGGCATCGGCGCCGCCGCGGGTCGACTCCCGCTCAGTGCTCCAGATGCCGTTTCCCATGTGAGCGTAGGTGGTGTAAGGGATTCCAGCTTTTCCAAGTGCCCTCAGGTGATCGATGTACTCTTCGATCTTCGCATCCCGGTTATCCAGCCCCAGTACGATAGCGTCCTGGTTGTGCACTTCCCGGTTGCCAAATCCGTAAATCCTGACCCCCGCCTTCTCAAATCGGTCCTTTGTCCGCGCATAGTAATCATAACCGGCATGTTCGCCGTCCGTCCAGCATACGGCCCAGTCCAGGCCCATCTGCTTGACAAACTGCAGTTCCTCATCGCTTGCCTCCGGCGACACCTGGGCTGCAATTTTCATTCCGGTGGAATGGACATTAGGGACATCTGATTTCTCCTCTTACTGGGATGCAACGCCTATGATTAACGCCTATGATTGAAGTCACAACTATTGTAGTTGACACGGATTGTTGGGGACAACTGACCGACATTTGCCGGTCAGAAGGCTAGTCTGGGACATTCAACGGCCAGCACCGCCCCGCCGCGAAACTGCGCCCAAACCAAGCCTTCGTCTGCTGCTCCAGGCGAAGCCTCCTCGCTCCACTCAAGCGCGTCGGCCAGCCAGTACACTTTGCCCTCCGTTTCAAGGCGGAACGGGATTCCCCACTCGGCATTGGCCCGCATGAAGTTGAATGCCCGCAGGGGATGCCAGTTTGGATCGAGGGCGAAATCCTCTTGCGAAGGAACAGGAAAGTAGCTGCCTCCTGCGGGCTGGGGGGTTCGCTGCAGTCCTCCATTTTTCAACTTCTCAAGCAACTCAGACAGCAGCTCGCCACCCGCAAGGGCACACAATTCCTCAGCCTCAGCGCCGCGAATGCCTTCTTCAAACTTCAGCTCTCGCTGCCCGACAATGTCGCCCGTATCCAGGCCCGCGTCCATCCAGTGAACTGACACACCCGTTGCCTTTTCACCGGCCCGGTACTGCCAAAACAGAGGATACGGCCCCCTATAGGCGGGCAACAGCGAAGGATGCACATTCAGGAAACCGTGACGCGGTGTATTCAGCGCAGAAGGCGGAATTACGCGATTCCAACAGGCAACGCAGACGACGTCAACGGACATGGCGGCCAACCAGTTGGTTACCTCCGGGTGGCCGATCTCTCCGCACTCGTATGAAGGGGCTCCAACTTGAGCTGCAAGCTCCGGAATTGCAGGCGACATCAATTTGCCAGCCCGAGCCTGTTCAGGCGTCGAACTGCCGCGTGCGACTTCGTTCTCTTCCCTGACTGTCGCCGCCGAGGTGACAGACGTGTTCTCAAGCGGGATTTCGAGGCCGCCGCCTGGTTTCGACAAACCGGTTGGGCGAGGCCGAGGAAGCTCCCGCAGCGGGACACCGCTCTGTCCACTGAGCAGTATGGCGGTGATTCCAATGTTGTTGGCAAGAAGCCTGTCCAGAACGATGCGGCTGAACGGCCCGGACATGCCGGCAAACAGGGTACGCATAACCTTTGACACAGCTCCAACTCAAGCCTATAATTGAGTCCAACGCTTACCCATCATCATGTTTGGAGCAGACAATGGCTCGCTTAGTGCAGTGTGCCAAAATTGGGCAGGAGTTACCGGGCATGGCGTCGCCCCCATACCCGGGGGAGTTGGGCCAGCGAATTTACAACAGCATCTCGCAGGCCGGCTGGGACATGTGGATGCAGTACTCCGTTGTCCTGATCAACCACTATGGCCTCAGCTTGGGCGACCCGCAGTCCCGCGAATTCCTGATGCAGCAGATGGAAGAGTTCTTCTTCGGCGTTGGCGCTCAAATGCCCGAAGGTTGGACGCCGGAAGGCACGCCCGGCATGGGAAAGGGCGTTCCAGCAGGGAAGGGCGCGCCCCGGAAGTAGAAACGTCCTCTACCGGCCTAGCACAAATTCGGGGTCAACCTCGAACTGAATGCAGCTGTGCGCCTTGCGCAGCAACTCTTCGACCTGGGCTGGCGAAGACCCCTTTGCAAAAATGAAGCCCAGGTAGGCATCTCCTTCAGGCAGTGGAACAAGCGACTGGTCCAGCCTTGCCGTGATCTGAACATCCTCGATCCCCGCCAAGCCTCTTGCCTCTTCAACCCCGTTTACTCGTCGTAAGATACCCGCCTCAGGAATCGGGATCATCATCACGCCGCCCGCTTGCGACTCCCTTTCCAGGCTCTCCAGAGGCAGCCCGCACGCCTGGCGCAGAATCAGCTCCTCCAGCGAACTCCCGTTACCCACTTCCATGCCAAATCGCAGGATTCGTGAACACAGCCCGCCAATCGATCGCCCCGCCACTTCGACGATCCACGGCCCATCGTCATTGATACGAAGTTCCGCGTGAATTGGCCCGGTCTGCAAGCCCAGTCCCCGGGCAGCCGCCTCCGCCGTCTCGACGATCCTGTTCTGCGTCTCAAGCGGCAGCCGCGAAGGCGTAACGTAAATCGTCTCTTCGAAGTAGGGGCCTTCCAGTGGGTCCGGTTTGTCGAACAGGGCCAGGCAATGCAGGCGGTCTCTGTCCAGCAAACCTTCAAGCGCAACCTCAACCCCCGGGATGTAACCCTCGATCAGGAACGGTTGCCCATCTCCAATTAAGGCGGTCAGTCTTCTGATCGCGGCGCCCAATTCGCAGCGCAAATCAGCGCGAATGACGCCCCGGCTGCCGTTCAACTCTTCGGGCTTAACGACGCATGGGTATCCAATGGCCTCCTCCGCGCGGGCAATAGTCTCCTTCAGATTGTCACCGGTCCGAAACTCGGCAAAGGCGGGCACAGGGGCGCCACAAGCGGCCAGCATCGTCCGCATCCGATACTTGTTGCGAGCCGCCTCCGCTGCCATCGGGTCGTTGTGAGGCAGCCCCAGCCTTTGGGCTACCAGCGCTGCCACCCTGGACCCTGAATCATCGAGCGCCAACACGGCGTCGAAACGGTTTTCTTCTTCCGCCCCGGTCGAATTGCCCAACGCGTCGAATAGCTGCTCGGAGGCCTGAACCGGGCGCCAGAAGTCAGCCCCTAGAGGGAAGTTCCACTCTTCAGCCAGCAGCTTGGGCAGGTCCATTGCCACCACCGCCTCGATACCCAGCTTTGCAGCAGCATCGAGATAGTCCTGGGTGCGGTAGCTGTTTGGCGTTGTAAGCAAGAGCGCTCGTTTTGAGGCCACGCCTGGCTCCCGTTCGCGGGCCGTCTGGGCCGGCACTGTTAGAATATCGAGGCGAGCGCCTGCCAGCGCTCCCTTTGAGGCGCAGGCATTTTGTCAAATTGCTCTGCTGCAGGGGCGCCAAGAGCGCCTGTCCCGTCCTGCGGCCGCCGGCGTGCCAGATGCGCGGCGTACGTAACTACGGATTCCTGGTCTTCTTCACTGAGACCCGCCAGCAGAACGCCTGCCGACGCCCCGCTGTGGAACAGCGACTCCCGCTCGTCGTACACGACCGATTCGCGGCCGGGGCTTTTTTCGACGATGACTCGCCTCAGGTTAGCCTGACTTACTTCCTGGAGAAGCTCGGCGAAGACAGTTACCACCCTGGGATGGTTGGTGCGCGCTGCCAGGACTGCGGCCCGACTGAAACAGTAATCTCCAGCCAAGATCGTACCGCCAAGCAAGAAACTGTCAATCGGGTCGGTCTTTTCGGGCTTTAGCAAGAGGCGGTGGATATTGAGTGCGATCTGCAAAAGCTCCAGTGCCGATGCCAGCGCCACCCTGCGAACCTCATTCTCGGCCGAATCGTTCTTCGGCGCCGCCGAGGCAAGTACTACGCCTGCCAGCAGTTGCTCGTCCGCCAGTTCACTACGGACGAACTGCGACAGCCCATCGGGAAGATCGGAAACTGCCTCTTCAAGCTCTGCTGCAACGAGATTCAGTTCAGCCAGTAGTGCATTGCCAACCTGTTCAGCCATTCGGCTTTTCCGGATACGCTAGTCTGAAGCAGTTCAAGGGTAGAGCCCAGGGTCTGCGGGCTCTTTTGCGGATTCCTGATGGATCTGCCGAGGCAGCACCTGCGAAGGCGAAGTCTCAGTCCGTCTCATCTCCGACGATTTCCCGGTAGATCGTCTCCAGGTCCCCGTCGCTATAGAAGTGGATGACGAGACGACCGCTGCCGTCGGCTCTGCGGTCGAGGTTGACCTTCGTGCTGAGACGGTCGCGAAAGCGGTTCTCCCAGTAGCGGACCTGCGCCTGCAGATGCGGAGGATCTTCCTCCGCTGTCTGCGCCGGCGGCTCTTCCCGCCACCTTCTGACGAGCTCCTCTGCCTGGCGTACGTTCAGCTCCCGCGCCACAATTGTGTCGAGAGCCTTCAGTTTGTCTTCGTCGCCTTCAAGGCTCAAAAGGGCCCGCGCATGGCCGGCGCTGATCATCCGATCGTTCAACGCTGCCTGGACCTCTGTGGGCAGCCCCAAGAGACGAACCGAGTTTGCCACGGCCGACCGGCTCTTCCCCACCCGGTACGCGACCCGGGCCTGGGTCAGGCTGAACTGGTCGATCAGCGTACTGAAGGCAGCAGCCTCCTCCAAAGGACTCAGATCGTCGCGCTGCAGGTTTTCGACCAGGGCCAGCTCCAGCAACTGCTGCGACGTTGCCTCGCGCACGACGGCCGGCACGACCGCCAGCCCTGCGTGGCGCGCCGCCCGCCAGCGCCTCTCTCCCGCGACCAACCAGTAACGCTGCGGTTGATCAGGCCGCTCGGCCAGGATGAGCGGTTGGATGACACCGTGTTCTTTGATGGAGGTGGCCAACTCAACCAGCGTGGCCTGCTCGAAGCGCGTCCGCGGCTGGTGAGGATTCGGCTCGATCTCGTCGACTGGAACTTCGCGGATTCCCTCGTCACCCGTCGGAGCAGGCTGATTATCGGACTCGCTCTCGTCGGCAGCGGCCGGTCTTCCGAGAAGGGCGCCCAGCCCCCGGCCCAGCCCGTGCCTCCGGCGGGGATTCAGATGTTCTGGTCCAGTTTCTCTGCTCATTGAAAAGCCACCGTGGAATCTGGTGATTCTGGCAGAACATCGGCGGCCGCTTCAACCCCAACCGGAAAACGACCAATAAACTCGGCGGCCAGCGCTTCATATGCCAGCGCACCGGCGCTCTCCGGAGCATAACTGAGTACTGCCAGACCGTGGCTTGGCGCCTCGCTGAGGCGAACTGAACGGGGAATCAGCGTCTCAAATGTTTCCAAAGGAAAGTGCGCACGGACGTCATCCTCCACCTGGGTGCTGAGATTGGTGCGCGCGTCCGCCATGGTCAGCAGCACTCCGGCTACCTTGAGACGGCCGTTGAGGACCTTTCGAACTTGCTGAATTGTATTCAGCAGCTGGCTCAATCCCTCAAGCGCCAGGTATTCGCACTGGACGGGTATGATGATCCCATCCGCGGCTGTCAGCCCGTTTATTGTTATCAGACCCAGGCTTGGCGGGTCATCGATGAACACGTAGTCATACTGGCAGGAAAGAGGCTGGAGCGCCCTGGAGAGCAGTTGCTCACGCGCCATTCTCGCGGCCATTTCCACTTCCGC
This sequence comes from Caldilineaceae bacterium, assembly GCA_965208965.1. Classification (GTDB taxonomy): domain Bacteria; phylum Chloroflexota; class Anaerolineae; order Caldilineales; family Caldilineaceae; genus Bin5. The sequence goes on along the minus strand of OZ242384.1, from coordinate 3,721,995 downwards.
GCCAGCCAGGTCGAGATTGGCAGGCACCAGACTCAAACCTGGCAGGGTTGTCCCTGTGACCGCCTCCTGGACGGGCCTGTTTTCCATGAGAACATCGTAAAGGCTCGTGCCGGGTTTTCTGGGGTCAATGCCCAGGCTGGTCGTCGCATTTGCCTGCGGGTCGCTGTCAACGAGCAAGACCTGGCAACCGGCGCCGGCCAGGTAGGCGCACAGGTTGACGGCCGTTGTCGTCTTTCCCACACCTCCCTTTTGATTGGCGATAGCGAAAATCTGAGCCGTCATTTGCCCTGCAGTTTCAAAGAGTTACCTATACGAACACAAACCAGCCGGTCTTGTGGAGGATTCAACTTCTATGCGCCGCCCTGCCGCCAGGGATGCAAGTCCATATAATCCAACACCTTCTTATGGCTGGGAATCCCAGTCACACCATGACCTTCAACGCCAAAAGAGGCGGTTACATTCGCGTAGCGTGCGGCGTCCAGTGGGTCTCCCGTCTCATCCAGCCGAAGCAGAAAGGCTGTGGCAAATATATCCCCGGCTCCGGTAGGGTCCACTTCGGTTGCCGGGCGGGGAGGAATAGGGACGGTTTCTACCTCCGAGTCCGGTCTGCGCCTGTAGACCGTGCTACCGTCCCGGTACTCGGTCAGGACAACGAGCGAAATGTACTCAAGAAACTCTTCAACCTGGCCCAGGTCGCCGTCAATGTCCTCTTTCGACAGGATAAGGGCGTCGAGATGGGGAAGGATCTGCTCCCTATCACGCCATGGCGCCGGGTAGACCCTGCCCGCTTCGTCCCACCGGCGCATCCAGCCCTGGGGCACTGCTGCAACGATCGTGTCAGCGTCAAAAATGGAGGCCACTTCCGGCGGCACCTCGTTCACGAGAGGGCCCAGGAGAGCGATATGAGGCGCCCTCAAATGAGGGGGAATATCCACTGCTGCAATGGGCGGCGATGGCGTGTAGCAGTACTGCACGCGTCCGTCTGGTGAGTACAAATTCGCAAAAGTCGTCGTGTTGGCGCCAGGAAGAACGTGCAGGTCTGCCAGGCCGCTCAATTCAGACAGGTCTACATCGTCACCCGCTCGAGTCAGAATCGCCGGTCGGCGCCCGAGGCGAGCAGCCGTGACCGCGGCAAAGCTAACAGTACCCCCCAGCAGGTAGTCGGTCGCGGCAGGGTCCGCAGTCGCGATATCGCGAGTAACCGTCCCTATAGCAAGAAGATCGATCGACATTGACGGTTCGTGAGCTACAGACGCCTAGTTTCCCCTGTCGAGTCCGTCGCCGCTTGCCCGCCGCCATTCCCTTCCAAAGAAACTGAACGCCGAGGAGCAGTCCTGTACCTCAGCCATCCGGCTGGCGGCCGCTGCACCGGGGCACACTTCATTTCAGCAGGATCTGAACTTTGCGGCGGATGTCCTCTCCGGTACTTGCCGTATAGACGTGCTCGTGATTTCGCAAGGCAATATGGACGAGACGGCGTTCGCTTGCCGGCATTGGTTCCAGGGAGGCAGGCCGCCCAGTGGCTACGACCTGTTCTGCCAGGCGGTGGGCCAACTGGTCCAGCTGCTCGGCTCTTCTCTGCTTGTAACCGTCTATATCAATAACAATGTTCTTCCAACGATGCAGCTCCTGATTGACCATGAGTCGAATCAGGTATTGCATACTCGCGAGAGTCTCGCCATTGCGCCCGATGAGGAAGCCCAACTCCTCTCCCACAACATTCAGACTGAGCGCACGTTCGCTGTCATCCGGGTTGTCCTGCCAGGAAACTTCGATTTCGGCCTTTATGCCCAAATGGACCAATATCTGGTTCAAGAGATCGAATGCGAGGTCTTCCAATTCCGCGTCGTCCGCGCCCACTTCCCCATTGAGCCCCGGTTGCGTGTCTTCCGCAGCCATAGGGTCTGATTCCACAGCGACAGTTGCGGAGTCATCGGCTGGAGGAGCCTCGGACGCTATCTCGGCCGTCTCTTCCGGTTCTGTCCTTGCATCGGCCCCTATCTCTTCCGGTTCTTCGCCGCTGTACGGGGCCTGAGCTTCCGAGAGTTCAACTGCGTCTCTGCGTGTGAGACGCACCAGGGCGTCAGAGGCGCCGATACCCAGGATGCCCCGGCTCCCCTCGTTGAGCACTTCGATCTCGATTTCATCCCGGGAGACACCAAGTTGGCGGCAGCCTTCGTCGACAGCCGCTTCCACGGTCTTCGCATGGTATTCGTAGCTCTGACCTTCGTTCATCTTATCGTCTCTTTCGGTTACGCCGGTTCCGCCGGCGCTGAGGCGTCCTCTTTCGTACGACCTCCGTTGCTTCTGCAGCGGGAGTCACGGTCGAACCGCCGTCCGACGTAGCCACGCCGGCCGCGGCCGGCAAGGCTTGGGGCGCTGCAGGGGCAATCGCGTTGTTTACACCGCTCAGATAGTTGGCGGCGTACGTCTGGCCCAATTGCAGCAGGTTGCTCGTCACCCAATACAGCGAAAGACCTGCCGGCACCTGCAACGTAAAGAAGCCAAACATGAGCGTCATGATCGTGGTCATCTGCTTCATCATTCCAGCCTGGCCTTCACTGCCCGTGGGCGTGGTCGCCGTCGTCATGCGCTGCATGTAGACCTGGCTAATCATGAGCAGAGCCGGCAGTACCAAGTATGCCAGCAAGAGCAGGTACTCACCATTATTGAATTTCTCGGGAATCCAGGCAAGGCCCCGCGTGAATTCAGGAAAGCCAAGATCGGGAATCCAAAAGAAACGGGCATCCGTCAGTGCGGGACCCAAGGCCACCAAGGCTGAATACAGTCCGAAAAGGACCGGCATCTGCACGACCATCGGCAAGCAGCCACTGAGCGGGTTGACACCAGCCTCGCGATAAAGCTTCATCTGCTCCTGCGCCATCTTGTCCCGATTCTTGCCGAACTTCTTCTGCAGCTCCTGAAGTTGAGGCTGAAGGTTTTTCTGTGCCTGCATACTCCTTATCTGTATCATCGTCAACGGGAAAGTAATCATCTTGATGATGATCGTAAACAGGATGATCGCAAAGCCCCAGCTATAGGGGATATCCCAATTTACCAGACTTGTGTTCAGCCAGATGAGGGACTTTGCAAGGGGAAACACGATGACGACCTGCCACCAGCCATCTGCCTCAGCAGTGTTCCAATCCACCACACCTTCACGTGGGACCCCACAACCGCCAAGTAGAAAAGCCGCCGATACCAGGATCAACAGCCAGAGAATCCTTCTGCGAATCACAGTTTTTCTCCTAGTCGCCGCGCCAATCATTGGCGCCGGCAGGGCCGGTTTACGTCATGGCTGACACAGCCTGGGGCACCGTTCGACTTCAACTAGTCCGGCCGTCTCACCTTCCGGACGGCCCCGGCATCCACAGACCTGCCGCCATCTCAAGTCCTGGACGGGTGAATCGCAGTCCGGCAAACTGCCCTCACCGCTGGCCAACGCCTACTCCAGAGCGAACGCGACGAGAAAAGGCAAGAGATCAGCATCTCCTCAGGGAACTGGGTCGAATCCACCTGGATGCCATGGATGGCACCGGCATATGCGCCGCAATCCCATCCATCCCCCCTGGGCCGCCCCGTATCGTTTCACCGCCTCATACGTGTACTGCGAACAGGTCGGATAGAAACGGCAATTGCTCCCCATCAGCGGCGAAATGCCCCTCTGATAGAGTCTTATCAAAAGCAACAAGACGGATCGCACGGCTTGCCTCTTTCAGGCCCGGCCCTCGTTTCGGCCCAACTCGGTGACGAACAGAGCTGCTCTGCCACAGAGGCGCGAAAGGGCGGCGTCGATCTGCGCGTACGTTGCCTTCCGAATCGGAGAACGGGCTATTACAACGCAGTCCCATCCGGGCTGAATCTGACTCATGCGCAGCCGTGTCGATTCACGCATCCGCCTCTTTACACGGTTCCGCACAACGGCATTGCCAATGCGGCGGCTTACGGAGAAGCCGAAACGGCTGTATGGAAGGCGATTCTCCAAAATGCACAAAACGGCGAGGCGGTTGCTATACGTCTGTCCCGTCCGGCGGATCTCCTGGAACCGGCCATTGTCCCGTACTCGATAGCGTCGTTTCAAGCCGCTGCGCTTCCAAAAGATTCAGTATGTTCTCAAGTGCGGTTGGTTAGCCGAGCCAGGAGAGCCATAGTGTCCTGCTCCTCACCCAGCGATCCCCCGCGCCCGCTTGCAGCCGTATCCTACCAGCGCAGTTAAGCGCCCCTTGACGAGGTAGGTCGTCCAACTAGAACGTTCGTTTGCGAGTTGAAAGCTTGACAGTCAGTTCCGTCCTCTGCTTCAGCCGGCGCCGCTTCAAAACATTGCGCCCGCCGGGTTTTCTCATTCGCTTTCGAAAGCCGTGTGTCCGCAGCCGCTTGCGAACCTTTGGTTGCCAGGTTCGTTTGGGCATATCCCTGCTCCTTCAAAATTGACAATTCAGAATAACTACCAATAGTCAATTATACGTGGCATCGACGGCCAGTGTCAAATCTTACGCTATTTTCGATACTCTGCTATTCCCCAGTTCATACCGCCCTCAAAGAACCGTCACCGACTTTCTCACTTTCGGAGTCGCACCTTGCGGGCATTCGCAAAGGCCGCACCGGCTGCTACACTATTGTTGAACATTCGGGCCGCATTTGCCATGGTGTCCGGTCACAGGTCTGGTCTACCTGGGACCGGGAGAATTCAGCCGTGAATTCTTTCGGACTGCATCTGCGTCTTGTTACTTTCACGTCAGCGCCGGATCGAGCATTTGCCCGAATCGTTTTTCGCCGGATACAGTCCTGACATGGTGCCGACCCGGAAGCAGGCCGAGTCAAGAACGTCGCGGTCCGTTCGCGCTTAGCATGCCCACCGAAGGGATCATTGTTCATAGAGACTGCATACTTTAGCAACTATGAATTAGAGAGTAGGCTTTTTCGCTCAATTATGCCGTATGATATAGTACTATACAGCCGCCGGTCCTCTGTCGGGCGGCCGACCTTCCGTCAAACCGGTGCCGCCTCCGGGCATTTGGCGTTTCATAATGAACTGTAGAGTATCTTGAACTCTGAATCAGAAAACGCCCCCCGAACTTCGGCCGACAACGAGAGAAAGTCCGAAGAAAATCAGGCGGCCACTGGACCGAAAGCCTCGGCACGGGATGAACCGTCCTCTCTGCAAATGCTGGAGGAGTCGGCGGCACAACTCGCTGCGCTACGTCAACGCGCCGAATTTCTCCTCGAGCAAATGTCAACGGGACCCGGCGATTCCTCCTCCAGCGCATCCCAGAACAGTACAAGTCAAGATCCCGCAAGTCCGGCGGAGGACCAGACGCGACCTTCCCCAGGATTCGGCCGGAATGACGAGTCCGAACCGGACGGTCTGACACCTTCAGAACCTGTTCAGAATAGTCCTGCCGTCCCCAATACATCAGACACAGATTGGGGCTATGCCGAACATGGGGATCGGGAAGTGGAGTCATCGCAGCGCTCCCAATCTTCGCATCAGCAGGATATCCTGCCAGACTCCGATTCGGCTCCCCAATTGGAAAGTCCCAGTCAGGCGCCCCAAGTTTTCGAACAGCCTGTCGAGACTGATCTGCCCCATGGCCAACCGGGCCCGGGTACGCCCCAGCCTGAGCATCAACAGCAGCAGTTTCCCATTCAGAATTACCAGCCTCAATCTGATTCTCTTCTGGATAGTCCCGTCAGCGTAGCCCAGCCGCCGGAGCGACTCATGTTCGAGGTCGCGCCCGAATCACTATCTGAAGATGCACAGCTGGTCGAAGAAGAGATCCTCAACCTCTATGAGGCAATCGACCGCTTCAGGGAAACTCGGCGTGAAAACACGGGGCATGCCTTGTCGCTGTTGCGGGAGGCCAGAGAGATCATTTCAAGCCAGCCCAATCGGATTGAAAGGGCTCAGTACAATATTCAACAGGCGAGACAGATTATCGAACGCGCCAGGATCAGCCGCAGACGCTCGCGCGGCATTGCGCTTCGCACTTTCACGTTGCTGATCCTTTGGCTGGCCGGACTAGGAGGACTCGGCGCCGCCCTCTATCTCTACCCGCTCGACGTAAACAAAGTCATCGGTGCAGTCTCCTCGAGTACGGGATGGAACACTTCTCACTACTATCCATTGCTGTGGACAGTTGTCACCGGAGGTATCGGCGGCTGGCTGGGAACGATTTCATTTCTCTTCGAGCGAATGCGAGTTCACGAGGAGTTTGACCGCCTGTATATCCTTCGATCATTTGTTCAGCCGCTCATGGGGGTATTTCTGGGGCTAGCAACATACGGGCTTTTGGCGGCCCTCTTCAACAGCCTGAACGCCTCGATAATCGGACATCCGGTGACCATCTATCTGCCCGCGGCCGCGGCCCTACCCATCGGCATATGGCAGGTGTACGTTTACGCCGCTATTTTTCGCATCACCAGTCTGCTTACCTTCCAGCGCCGCCGCCGGTGGTAGACCCTGATGGCGGGACCAGCGCAACCTCGTATAACTTTCGCCCCACAGCGGTTCAGACCCTTTCCACTCCAGCTGCCAACCCGGCCAAGGTGTCTTGCCCTTGGGAGCCATACGGCATTTGCGCTACAATCCCGTAGAAGTGTTGCGAACATTTGAGCCGCAAGTACCGGAGGACTATCCAGTGCCAGATGGAAAGTCACTGGTTGAGGTAGTCATATTTGTCCCGATTCGCCGCTCTTTCAGGCAAGAGGAACTACCGCCGCCCGAAAATGATCTCGGGACCCTCGAAGAAAGCGGTGAACTGAGTTTCCCACCTGGGCAATCAACGCCGGAATCTGTTCATCAGCGTACCGGCGGCGCAGCCCGATTTCAGACATTCCACTATCACCTGCCTCCCAACCTCTTAGGGGAAGTCGAGCCCGGCCACCTGGTGTGGGTTCCTTTTGGCAGGCAGCAACTGCAAGGAATCGTTGTTGGGCCCGCACAGTCCTCTCCGGTGGAGACAAGAGCCATCGATAGACTGGCCCGGCCGCGGCCCGTGTTGACCCAGGCCCAGCTGGACGTTGCCTTCTGGATCGCCGACTATTACGTAGCGCCGATCTCCGAAGCCGTAAAGCTCTTCCTGACGCCAGGCCTCCTCAGCAAGAGCGGGGCGCCTCCCAAAGTCCGCGTCAAGCGGGAAGAACAGATAGAACTTCTCATCGAACCCGCGACCATCCGTAAACGTCTGCTTGGACTCGAACACAAGAGCAAGCAGGCGGAGGTCCTCGCCGAATTCCTACCAGAGGCCACCAGCGTCAAACCAGTCAAGGAACTAAGAAGAGCCTGCAATCTTTCTTCGATGGGGCCCATTTCAGCCCTGCAGGAAAAAGGGCTGATCCGTCTGTTGAACGGAGAAGCAGTGTTGGTCCAGCCCCTCGAAGCCGTAGAGGAAGCCATTCTGCAGTTGAAGGGCGCGTCAAGATATGAGGCTATTCTGCATGCCCTTGCCCTATCCGACGCGCCTATGTGGAAGACCGACCTCTATGCGGAAGTCGACGCCAATCTGGCCTCCCTCCGAAGACTGCAGGACGCCGGACTGATCCGGTTTGAACAGAAAGTGCGCTACCGAGATCCACTTGGCGGCCGCACATACCCAAGGACCCAACCGCCTGAATTGACAGACCAGCAGCAATGCGTTTGGGACGAGATTAGTAACAGCTGCTTTCCAACAGCTTCCATCGAATCGAACCTCGGCTTCCCAGACAGTGGTCGTCCCGAGGACGCCGCAGTTCGAGGCGAAAGATTTCTCCTCCACGGAGCGACCGGAAGCGGCAAGACCGAAATCTACCTGAGAGCCCTAGCCGAAACTTTGGCACGCAATCGCCAGGCCATCGTCCTCGTTCCGGAAATCGCCCTGACTCCTCAGACCGTCTCCCGCTTCGCCGGCCGCTTTCCCGACCGAATCTCCGTAATCCACTCCGGACTAAGCGCCAACCAGCGCTACGACGTCTGGCGCAGGGCGCGCGAGGGCATGATCGACGTCATCGTAGGCGCCCGCAGCGCGCTTTTCTCTCCCCTTCCCCGGCTGGGCCTGATCATCGTAGATGAAGAACACGAGTCCACATACAAGCAGGACACCGACGAATGGGGCAGCTTTACCGTATTCTACGACGCCCGCACCGTCGCAACGCGGCTGGCAGCGGCAACCGGCAGCGCCTTGATCCTGGGAACTGCCACACCCTCATTGGACACTTATCATGCCGCCCAACAGGGCAGCCTGAAGCTCCTTGAAATGCCAGACAGAGTGACAGGGCACGGTGAACTGGAGGGAACCAGCCTGGGAGAAAGTCGCGATCCGCCAGGGCCACCCGCCTACGCAGGTCTGCCTCCCGTCGAAATCGTCGACATGCGCAATGAACTCCGCGCCGGCAATCGCAGCATCTTCAGCCGCAGCCTTCAATCCGAACTCCACGCCGTTCTCGACGCCGGCGAACAGGCCATTCTCTTCCTCAACCGCCGCGGCACTCACTCCTTTGTAATGTGCCGCGACTGCGGATTCGTCTCCGAATGTCCCCGCTGCGAGACGCCCCTCACCTTCCACGAACGCGCCTCGCAACTCATCTGCCACCGCTGCAACGCCCGCGAGCCGATCCCCGACAACTGCCCGTCATGCAACAGTCACCGCATCCGCTACTTCGGCACCGGCACCCAGCGCATCGAAGAGATCGTAAGCCAGATCTCTCCACGTGCCCGCCTCCTGCGCTGGGACCGCGACACAACCGGTCGCAAAGGCAGCCACGAACAGATTCTCGAGCATTTCGCCAGTCACGAGGCCGACGTCCTCATTGGCACTCAGATGATTGCCAAAGGGCTGGACCTGCCGCTCGTCACCCTGGTCGGCGTCGTCGCCGCCGACGTGGGCCTCTATCTGCCAGACTTTCGCGGCCCGGAACGCACCTTCCAACTTCTGACACAGGTGGCAGGCCGCGCCGGACGCAGCCGTAAAGGCGGGCGGGTCATTTTCCAGAGCTACACGCCTCAACATTACGCCCTCCAGGCAGCCGCCAAACACGACTATCACGCCTTCTACCAAAGGGAAATGGAGTTCCGGCGCGAGCAGGAATACCCGCCCGTCAGCAGGCTTGCACGTCTGATTTTCTGGCACAAAAGGCTGGAAACGGTCGTGGAGCAGACCGAACGGATGATGATGAACTTGCAGCTGCGCGCAGAAGAGATCGGCATCTGGGGCGAAGGAGTCGATCTGCTGGGCCCTGCCCCGGCGCCATATGCCCGCTTTCGCAACTACTTCCGCTGGCAGATAATCGTACGCGCGACCGATCCCTCCGCCTTTTTGCAAGGCATCGACATTCCCTTCGGTTGGCGTATCGACATCGACCCGGTGTCCATGATGTGATTTGGAATGTACATCGTGGGAAAGGTAAAGACTCTAAAGATCTGCCATTAGCCTTCGATAGTTCCGGCCCGGTGAGATCTTGCCCAACACACGCACGCCTCTTGCACCCGTGGTCTCGGGCACATTGCCTCCCTCACCGTGAACGGCCAGCCACGCCAGCAGAGCAAAACCGAGTGCCTCTTTCGACTCCTCGTCACCGGGCACGTCGTCCACTTCCCCATACCGCAGCAAAGAGGCATCACGCCCACACCTGAGGGCCAACTGCGCCTCGATCCGCTCCATCAGCACGGGGTTTCGCGCGCCTCCACCACAGACAACCACCTCCATGACAGGCAGCGGCGCGAAACGGCGGTAGCTTTCGACGATGGTCGCTGCCGTCAACTCGGTAACTGTGGCGGTGAAATCGGCCATCGAAAGCCCAGCTTCTGCCGCCTCCAGCCAGTACCTTTCGGCCAGGCAACTGCTGAACAGCTCCCGCCCGGTCGACTTGGGAGGAGGTTGTTGAAAGTAGGGATGTTCAAGCCAGTGTTCGACCAGGTTGTCGTTGCAGCGCCCGCGGGCCGCCAGCTTGCCGTCCTTATCATACCGCAGAGCGCCATCCGTAGCTCGGGCCGCTGCCCAATCAATCAGCACGTTGCCCGGCCCTGTGTCAAAGGCCCGAATCGGCGCGTCCGATCCCTCAGGCGGCAAGAACGTGACGTTGCCGATGCCGCCGATATTCTGTACCGCCCGACATCCACCCAGACTTGCCGGGGGCCGCAGAAAGAGCCTGTCGAAGATCGGAATGAGCGGCGCGCCCTGTCCTCCGGCGGCTACATCGGCTACGCGAAAATCTGCAACGGTCATGATCCCGGTCCTCTCCGCAATGACAGCCGCCTCGCCAATCTGAAGAGTTGACTGGACCGTGCCGTCTTCGTCTACGTCGTGCCATACCGTCTGCCCGTGGGACCCGATCAGGTCGACCTCTTGAATGTCCAATCCGCTAGCCTTGGCTACGCGCAGCGCAGCCTGCGCGAACTGTTCGCCAAGCAGGAAACCGGCCCGGCTCACAGCGCGCGTTCCCTCTTGCCCGGCGATCAGTCTTACGATCAGGTCCCTTTCTCGCACAGACCAAGGAACCGTCTCAAACGCAAGCTGCCGCATCTGCGGAGCGCCTTCAGTTCCCGTTATCTCTGCCAGAACAGCGTCAATCCCGTCAGCAGAGGTTCCGCTCATCAGCCCGACAACTCTCATTTCTGACGCTTGCCAACAGCTTCCGGGAGTTGGGCCTCGACGGTTTCGCAACTCATTCTATTCCCTGCTTTCCAGGCTCAGGCTCAACTGAGTCCACGTACGATACGGCCGGAATCCGCACTTGGCATAGAAGTCCAGAATCGTCGTCCAGTCGATCACGCATCCATTTATGCCGCTGTTGTGCAGCCGCCTCAGTCCCGCATCCAGCAGATAGAGCCCCAGACCCTGCCCGCGCAGGCGCTGGCTGACCCCGATCGAACCCAGCTGTGCCCACGGCCTCGCCAGCCCGTAGGGAAAAAAACGGTCGATCGGGCTGACCGAATCCTCGAAAGTAAGACGGCAGGATCCATGTACACCTTCATCAGTCCAAAGCAGCATATAGTCTGAAATCCGCCCGCCTTCTTCCAAGAACCTCTCCGCCTGCCAAAGCCACCGTCCCGGAAACTCCCTGGCCAGAAAACCCAGCAGATCCGCTTCCTGTCCAGGCTGACCCGGCCGCGCCGCACCCGGCACATCACTTAGTGGAGGCGGTTGATAGTCGCTGAGAGACCGCGCCACGTCCCAGGACAGGGGTTCCTCGTCGCGCTCATACCCGCACGCCAGGAAAAACGCCTCTGTCCCCGAGCCGGCCAGAGGCCCAGGCACAAATGGACGAAGCCCGCCACCGACGCGAATCCGACCAGCCGACTGCGACTCTGCCGGCTCTTCAGGCCCTGCCTCGCCTCCGCCGGGCGGACGAGTGGACCCTGCGCCTGGTACGCTTGGCGAAGCCAGCCACCCTTCAGCCCACTCCAGCAGCGCCCTCCCGATTCCCCGCCTCTGAAAGGGAGTCGCAACCGCAATCGCCTCGATCCAGCCCGCGACATCGGTACGCATCGAAGGCGGCGCGCCGGGATATGCGCTGCACAACACGTATCCCACGGGACGGCCCTGCGCGAGAGCAAATCGCCCCCCGCGCGCAATACCCACATCTTCTGTACAGTTGTATCTCAGGAATCTCTCGGTGATGGGAAGTTCGTTGCCGGTGGACGCATTCCAGAGCTCCACAGCCCACTGCACATGCCGGGGATCCTTCACATCAAACTCGACCAGCCCAACTCCAGCCCCTGTCGACTTTTCAACCATCGTACCCATCATGCGTCCAACTCAATGCCAGCCCCCTGCTCCAGCGCTTTGACGTAAACTACCCGGGCAACTGCCACGTCCTGCGCCGCCAGTCCAACCGACTTGAAGAACGTGATCTCTTCGTCACCTTCACGCCCGGGCAGTTCCCCCTCGACAATCGCCCCGATCTCGCCGTGTATCCGACCGGCGTCGTAACTGCCCTCTTCGATCGGCCGGATCAGATCACCCGCCTCCGCCAGACATGCGCTCATCTGATCTACCACGACTTTGGACCGTCCCAGCGTGACGGCATCCACTTCGCTCGCATAGGGCAGGTGCGAGCCGATCCCCGAAATGTGGACTCCGGGCCGAAGCTGCGCGCCATCAAACAGGGGTTCATGCGCGCTGGTTGCCGTGACAAGTATGTCGGCTGCCGCTACGGCCATTTCGACATCGGCTGTCGCCTGCACAGCGACGCCGAACCTTTCCGTCAACTCGACCGCCAGGGACTCCGCATTCGACGGCGTCCGCGAAATCACCAGGACCCGGTCAACCGTCCGCTCGCACAGGGCCGCCTCGATCTGAAACGGGGCCTGCACGCCGCTCCCGAAGATCGTCAGCGTCCGCGCATCCTCTCTCGCCAGATAGCGCGCCGCCACACCCCCGGACGCCCCCGTCCGCATGGCCGTCAGATGCCCGGCATCCATCAACGCCAGCAACGCCCCGTCCCTGCCGTCGAAAAGGACCACATTCCCCTGGATCGCAGGTAGACCGCGCCGCGCAGGGTTTGTCCCGTAAAAGGAGATCAGCTTCGCCCCCAGCGCATCCAGCTCTCCGCCCAGATAGGCCGGCATCGTCATCAGGCTCCCGTCGTGCGGCGCGACCGGAATGTTTGAGCGCACAGGCAACTCCGCCTCGCAGCGGTAGATCAGGCGGTAGGCCTCAGCAACCGCCTCGATGGCCGCCGGCATGTCCAAGAGTTTCTCTACGTCGTTGCGGGTCAACCAGAGAGGCATGGCATAGGAGATTCGTGGGAATTCGAATATTCTGAAACGGGGTTAGAATAGCACATGGGACAGGGCAACACAATTGCCCAAGAGGGCTGAAATGGGTAGAATTCTTGGCACAGTACTGGAGTATAATTCACCAGGCAATTAAGCTCAGATGTTTGGCAGGGAGGAATTGCAGGCATGGCGGCTTTGAAAGAGAATGAGGATCTTAACGAAGACCGAGAGACGCTCCTGGAAACCAAGGATGTCATGGATAGAAATCGCTCCCTGAATTGGAGCACAGAAATACCAGTTGACAGGTGGGATGGAGTCACTGTCTCCCGAACTCGTGTGACAGAACTGAATCTTGAAGAGAAGCAGCTTACGGGCACTATACCGGCTGATCTTGCAAGACTCACTCACTTGCAGAGGCTGATTCTAAGCAAGAACAGACTTACAGGAGTAATACCTCCGGAACTCGGTAATCTTGTCATGCTGTAAGACCTTTCTCTCGATAGTAACCTTTTGGAGGGCCGTATACCTGATTCCATCGGCGACCTTCTTAATCTACGGAGGCTCTTTCTCGGAAAGAATCAGCTCAAGGGTGGTATTCCTGCAAAACTGGGAAGCTTGTCGAGACTGGAAAAGCTGTCCCTGATTGGCAACAAATTGACAGGTACCATCCCTCCCTCACTGGGAAAACTTTCCAATCTTCGACTGTTGTCAGTTGGCAGGAACCAGCTCCAAGGATGTATCCCAGACGAACTTGGAGACCTAAGGAATTTGGAGGAATTGGCGCTCAGGAACAACCTGCTGACAGGAGTCCTTCCAAGCTCGTTAGGCAAACTTACCAGTCTGCGTAGGCTGTCACTAGGCATCAACCGGTTCTGTGGTGACATACCAAATGAGATAAGAAAGCTCCCTGAGTTGAAAACATTGTCCATGAAGAACTATAGGGGCAAAGTTAGTACTACAACCGCATTTTAGGTGAATGCAAAGGGGAAGGAAAGACCGGGAGTAACGAGTGGCGTCTGTAGTGACATTGACGCGCTTGCAGGCGTCTGGCGCGGCGCCAGTGGGACCAGGCAAGACGTAAGGGGGGCGAGCGCGGTGGCAAGGGCAAGGCGATTTCGAGCAGACGCCGGATTTCAGGCACGGTCAATTCGGCCAGAAAGGATTCAGGCCCCCCTTTTTCTGGTTGCGTCTGAGACGGAGCCAGGCGAGCCATACATGTGCCATCATCGAGAGTGTAATGTGTCGATACCAACTGGGCCAATAGCGAACCTCATAGTGGTCGAGGCCGGTTTCGCCTTTGGCCTCTTCGAAACACTGTTCAATGGTATAGCGAGTCGAGGCGACCTGGGCCAGGGTCAGCAGCGCAGTGTCAGGCGGCGCATTGGAGAGAAAGTAGGCGTGTTCGTGCGGCTTGGTCAGCGAACGTCGCACCAGGAGCCAGCTGTCCCTTCCCGGCATCTGGTCTTGATTTTCCACGATCCGCTGGCAGGCCCAGTCGTAGATGCGAACTCCCTTTTCCCCTGCCGCGACCTGCAGAGGTTGCCAACGGCTGTCAGGCCAGGATGCGACCAGCGCCGGGATCCGCACCAGTCGTGCGCTTTCATCGAGAACGCGCGCTTTGAACCGGTTTGCGACCGCGTCCCTTCCAAGCAGGGACGCCTACCTCGGGGCGCGCCAGCCATACGCTGTTATGCACCCCCACCGCAAACACATACCAACGACCACTTTCGGCCACGGCATTGCGCAGCGCACGCGTCTCTCCGTAGACCTCATCTGCCGTCACCCAGCGCATCGGCACCTCCAGCCGCCACGCATGGCGCAACATCGCAACCGCCAGTTCACCCTTGGTGGCAAAACCGACGTCGGCAGGCACTTTCGCTTCCTTACAGCGCTCTCTGTCCGCACACCATGCCTCAGGCAGATAGAGCCGTCGGTCCAGAAAGGTATGGCCCCGCACCGTCGCATAGGTCAGGAACACACCCAACTGACAGTTCTCCACCTTGCCAGCCGTTCCACTATACTGACGCTGTACGCCCGCCGATTTTACCCCCTTCTTGAGAAATCCCGTCTCGTCGACCACACCGATGCCTTCCCCGTCGCCGAACCCCTCTATCACAAATCGCTGCAACGCATCTCGCACCGCTTCTGCATCCCACTTCGTCTTGTACAGCAATCGTTGCGTCGCATCCGGCCTCTTGTCGCCCACCGCTTCCGCCAACTGCCAGCCATTCTTCCGCTCCACCGGCGACACCAACCCTTGCAGATACTTCACCGCCTGCTCCTGTACCTCTCTACGTCCAAACAGCGAGGAAAACTGACTGTGAAACGCTTCGAAGTCGTCCGCCCATTCGTCCAGTTCGCTCAGTTCCATAGCGCCTCCAGTTCGGCTTGCTTGCTCTCATTTTCGCCGATGGAACACGCTTCGGTCAATGTGCGGTTGTAGTATTAGGAATTCGTCACAAAACTCACGAACTCGGGAGATCGAGCCTAGTGACCCTCCCGCAGAGCCAGAAACGCAGCAGAAGGCAAACCGAGATGCAGTGGCAACTGAGTTTTTCACCTATATCCTCAAATTGGAAGGCGGACTGTTTTATGTCGGTCAGACAAGAGAACTACGCGAGCGGCTGATGGAACATCGAGACGGGTTAGTCAAAACGACCTCTGGCAAAAGCCCGAGACTCGTGTGGTTTATAACGGTTTCTTCACGAGAGCAGTCCTTAGCACTTGAGTCAGAGTTGTATCGCCTTAACAAAAGGAATCCCAGAGACATTCGGAGGATGGTGCGAAGCTTTCAGGATTTGGTGGAGGAACTCGATTTCCGTTAAAGTCAGTTCTGCCATTCCCTATAGGCGATTTCAAAAGCCAACATGCTCGACCCATACGACTTAGAGACGAAGAGGTGAGTCCAGAATAAGAAGATTCTGGTGCCAGATTCATGATCTCGAAAACTTACGAGTTCAGAGAAATCCATCCAAGAGGTCTCCAATGCCCACAGAACTCATCGCCCCCGCCCGCGAGGAAGTCGCCTTCCACGAATACGAAAGCCCGCCGCTCGCACCCGACCAGGTGCGTGTCCGCAGCCGCTTCGGCGCCGCAAAGCACGGCTCCGAAATGGCCATGTTCCAGGGCTACGCCGGCCATCGAGGCAACTATGACGGCGAACTGCACATCTTCACTCAAGAAAGTCAGATGGTGAAGTACCCGAACGGTCTGGGCAACATGTGTGTGGGTGAGATCATTGAAGTTGGATCTGACGTCGGGGACTTAGGTCTCGGCGAGACCGTCTTCGCGCACGGCTCCTTTCGTCAGGAACATGTCTGGCCCGCCGACCGGGCCCGTAAACTGCCCGCCGGGGTTCCCTGGCAGGCGGCAGTCTGCCTGGACCCCGCCGACTTCGCCCTCGGTGCCGTGCGCGACGGCCACATTCGCCTAGGCGATGCCGTGGCCGTCTTTGGCATGGGCGCCATAGGCCTCTTCGTCGTTCAGCTCGCCAAACTTGCCGGCGCCTATCCCGTCATCGCAGTCGATCCCATCCCACTGCGCCGCGACGTCGCTCTCGAGTGCGGCGCGGACATTGTCATGGACCCGACGACCTGCGACGCGGGCCTCGAAATCAAGCTCACCACGGACAAGCGCGGGGCAGACGTCTGCGTAGACTACAGCGGCCATTTCAGCGCATTGCAGGCCGCCCTGCGCGGCGTCACCTATCTCGGCACCGTAGTAGCCGGCGCCTGGCCCGGCAGCTACCCCGCCGGCCTGGACCTTGGCGCCGAAGCCCACTTCAACCGCCCAACGATCGTTTTCTCCCGCGCCTGCAGCGAACCCAATCCCGAGTACCCCAACTGGGACGAGAACCGCCTATTTTCAGTGGTCTGGCGTCTCCTTTGCGATGGCAGCTTGAAATCGGAACCCGTTGTCCAGCCTGTGGTCCCCTTCGCCGACCTGCTCGAAGCCTATCCCAAGATCGCAACAGCGCCTGAGGAGAATGTCAAGCTGGGGGTATCTTTCTGACTCTACCGCCAAATAACTAGCGGCGGGGAACAGTCCCCGCCGCTTGCCGCCCACAATTCCGGCGCCGTTCGCTTCCTCGCCCCATGGCCCTCGCCGTTTACACCAGGTTATCCTCGATGTAGTCCCAGTTAATCTTATAGCCCAGCCCCGGTTCCTGGGGCAGATGGACATACCCTTCGCTATCCATCCTGTCGCCGATATCTTCCAGATAGGGCGGCGCTGTATTGCAGTCGATGCCAGGCGCCAGCAACCCGCGTTCGTAGTACTCGCACGTATCCTCGCTTGTCGAGCCCAGGATCTGCAGGTTCGCGAATCCACTCATGTGAATCTCGCACTTCACGCCAAACGCCTCCGCCACGGCAACCATCTTGCGCACACCGGTGATTCCACCCCGCAGGACATCGATCCTCGTCATGTCCGAGGCGCCGCGCAGAATCCAGTCGGCACGCGTATAGAGACTCCCCGCTGCAATTTCCGGCGACAGGATCGGAATATCCAGTTCCCGGCACAGCTTGATATAGGGCTGGACCCGATACTCGTTCATTGGGTGCTCGTACCAGTAGTAGCTCAACTCCTCCAGTACGCGACCAACCTTGTAGGCCTCCTCGTAGGTCCGATAAGTGCCCCAAGGGTCATAGCTGAGCACCATATCGTCCCCAACGGCCTCCCGCACTGCCCGGCACACTTCAATGTCCTTCTCGATATGCGAAGGCCGGCCCGGAACGGCCTCCCGAGTCACAGGATTCCAGAAATAGTAGGGGTGAATCTTGTAATGCGTATACCCCTCCTCCTTACACGCCACGGCATGCTCCGCGTACTCCTCTACAGTCCCGACATTCGGAAACGTGCTTGCGTACGCCCTCACCTTATCCCGGCACCCGCCCAGCAACTTATAGAGCGGCACGCCCATTGTCCGCGCCTGCAGGTCCCACAGCGTACAGTCCAGTGCGCTAAGTAGATGCTCCGGCACATTTGCCACCCACATCCAGTGCCAGAACCGCTCCCGGTCATAGGGATCCTCTCCTACAACCATGTCTTTGAGCCGTCCCTCCATCTGCGCCCGGTCTTCCGGCGTAAGCCCGTCTGCATCGCCGTGCCCGTGCCCGCCAAAATAGAGGCCTTCCGCGCCCTCATCGGTGATCACCTTCGTCAACGTTTGCGTAACCTCACGTGGAAAGTGATACCTGCCCTGATGAAACTGTTCTCTCACCACTCGAAACGGTATAACCTGAACGTCTACAATCTTCATCGTACCTTCACCCTTTCTCTCTTGTATGTTCAAATCATTCATTGGAACGGGGGTGCGGCCCTCGCGATCCGCTTGTTTCCACTCATTCGTCGCCGTCCGGATAAAGCTCCTCCAACAGCAATCTCAATTCCTCCCTCGTCAACGGGTCCATCGACGCGGCCGGCGCCCGCACTGCCGACGTCCTGATGACGCCGCGGTGAACGAGAATTTCCTTGTGAACGCCGTGGAACAGGCCCGCGCCCTGTGCCGAAAGCCTGGCAATCGGCACCAGGTACCTGTTGAATATCTGCCACGCGCCAGATTCATCTCCGGCCCGGACGCGATTCCAGATTTCTACAAAGGCCTCAGGTTGCGTACAGAAAGGCATCGTCCCAACCGAGCCGCGGCGCATCTCCTCGATGAAATAGCTCCCACCTGCGCCTCCAAAGACGGTCAAGACGTCTCCCGCCTCGGCCGACATCGCCGCCACCTTCTCCACAACGGGAAAGCTCTCCACTTTGATATACCGGACCCACTCGCACTCTTCCGCCAGCCGCCGCGCCAGTCCCGCCGAGGTCGGCGAAGCCGCTACATCCTGGATGAATATCGGCAGAGGCACCGCTTCTGAAATTGCGCGATAGTAGGCCAGCACCTCTTCCGCGCCGGCGGGGAAAAAGGATGGCGGCAGTACCATCAACGCGTCCGCTCCGTTCTCATGCGCCATGCGGCTGTAGTGCACCGCGAGGTCCGTGCCGTTCGCCCCCGTGTTTATGACCACAGGAACACGCCCTGCCACCTGGTCAACGACGACGCGAGTCATC
Source organism: Caldilineaceae bacterium (assembly GCA_965208965.1). Classification (GTDB taxonomy): domain Bacteria; phylum Chloroflexota; class Anaerolineae; order Caldilineales; family Caldilineaceae; genus Bin5. Next base: position 3,703,241 of record OZ242384.1, on the reverse strand, counting down.
CAGGCTCGTTCCGCCTCAGTCAGCTTGTAGACCTCACTTCCCAGCGCAACCCCCAACCCGTGAACACCGGCATCCAGATTGAAATCGATTAACCGGCGAAGACTCTCTTCGTCGATCTGTGAGTCCTGGTCGAAAGGTGTGACCAGGATCGGATACACACCCTTCATAGTGCTGGTCGTCATAGGTTCTCCTCTCGCAGTCCTGGCTGATGTCGGTTTCTCTCAGCATATTGCCGTCACTCGGTCAGAAAAGCAAGCTGTTGGAGGCTTCATCGGTCCTGTCCCCTAGGCTTTGCTTCGGCAAGCAAAATTTCGCTTACGGCAGTGGTCAGAGAGGGCTGGGCTGGGGAAGGGCGGGCAGGCACAAGGCCTGCCCCTACCGTAGATTGAGGGGGAACGCGGTGAGGTAGGCATGGCCGGCAGTGGGCAGGTACAAGGCGGAAGGGCAGTGGTTAGTGGTCAGAGGCAGCGGGGTTGGCGGCGCGAAGGCAGGCACAGGGCGGAACAGAAGTGGTCAGAGACGGCGGGGCTGGAACAGGGACATGGCCTGCCTCTACAGCAGTTTGAGGGGGAGGGGGGTGAGTTTCAGGCTACATCGGGGACGTTGTACCGGGATTCACAGGCGGCTTGTCTGGAGAACGCCAAAGCTGAACTGCTCAGCTGCTGTCCACTGCCGTTGAATCTCTCTCTTGCCTATGCTATGATTCCATGGTCCTCAACCATAACCATCCGGTCCGGCGTCCCCAGTCCGCCGCCCGGCACGAAATCAGAAAGGCTGAACCATGACCGACGTCCTCGTAATCTCCGGCGCCAATCACGGCTTCGCAGAAAGCGCCGCTGTAATCGGCGGCTTCCTCGGGGACGACCCGGGGATCAATGTCACTCTTACCGATGACAAGAGCATCTTCACCTCGCCTAATCTGGCGGAGCACGACGTTTGCGTACTTGGCTCCGGGTTCACTCGCTCCGAACGCCATGTTGACGGGACGGCCACCTACCATTCCGAGTTGACTGCTGAACAAGAGGAAGGCCTCTTCAACTTCATTGCCGGCGGCAAGGGTTTTGTCGGCATTCATGGGACCGGCTGGTGGATTGGCGGAAAAGCCGCAACAATGCTCGGCGGACACGCCAACTGGCATCCGCCAGGATTGACCTTCACAGTGAATGTAGACGACGCCTCCCACCCGGTCATGCAAGGCATCGCCGACTTCGAAGTAGAGGACGAAATCTACATGTCAGCCTGGGACCCCGCCATTCACGTACTGGCCAGCGCCCAGTGGGCCGATAAGGCCCATCCCATGGCCTGGGTCAAGCCGTATGGCGGCGGACGCGTCTTCTATACGACCCTGGGCCACACATCCGACACCTTTCAGCGCTCTGCCGTACAACAGATGATGCGCCAAGGCACGCTCTGGGCGGCAAACGGAGCTGCCGACTGACGCGCACAGAGCAGGGCGGCGGCCTGCTGGCCCCGTTGGCACAGGCGAACTACCGCCATCTCCTGCTCAGCAGTATGCTCTGGTGGCAGACCTACTCCATCTGGGTTGTTGTAGCCGGGGTCGTCGTCCTCGACATGACCGACTCCGCGCTGGCCGTTGCTCTGCTCACGTTCTGGCGTCGCGCCGCTCAGCTTGCTTTCGGCGGGTTCGCGGGATTCATCGGGGACCGCCTTGGGAGACGAAACACGCTCACATTGAGCCAGGTCGTGATTTTTGCGGCCTGCGTCTCCCTCCTTCTTCTATTTGAAGGAGACAAGCTGAACGCCTGGCAGATCACGGCTGCCGCATTCATCATCGGCGCCGGCTGGACTGTCGACGCTCCCGCGCGAGCCGCCCTCGTACCCGACCTTCTCGGCAGCAGGCTTTCCGCCGACGCCATGATGTTGGAGAGCCTGACGCACAGTATTCTGATCGGCGTTGGCGCGTATCTCGCAGGCTGCCTGCTCGACAGTTACGGCGCCGCGGCCGGCTTCGGAGCTCTGATAGCGCTAACGGGGGTCAACCTGGCGCTGCTGATCTGGCTTGGTCGAATCCAAGTGCCGCAGACAGTTCCTGTGACCGACGGCAGCGTCTGGCAATCAATCGGCGAGGGCGTCAACTATCTGCGCAGCAACCGCGCGATGCTAGTTGTGGTGCTCGTTTCCGCTCTCGTAAACGTCATGGTCTTTCCGGCATTGAGCCTGATGCCCGTCTTTGCCCGCGACGTTTTCGAACGCGGCGCGATTGGGCTGGGAACCTTGAACGGCAGTTACAGCATCGGCCTCTTCGCCGGCCTCTTTCTGACCCAGCGCCTGCGCCGAAGTCTATCCTTCTATTCAATCTTTGCCGCCGGGTCTCTGCTTCAGTGTGTTGCGTGGGTACTCTTTGCGCTCTCTCCGCTCTTCAATCTGGCGATCCTGCTGCAATTTCTGGCAGGCGTCGGGCAGGCGGGCTTCTATACCATGCGCAACGTAATTCTACTCACTTCCTCCAGCAATGAGATGCGATGCCGGGCAATGAGCACAGTCGCCCTCAGCCAGGGCGTGGGCCTGCCTGGAGAGCTGGTCACCGGCTCATTGGCCGAGACCGCTGGGCCCCGCCTGGCGGTGTCTGTGCAAGGAGCTATAGCCACTCTGGCAGCGGTCGCCATCTTCTGGAAAGGAAAGAATGCCGGCGCAACCAACCAATGATGTATGATGAACAACCTCCATTCATCAAAGCCGTTGAATCTCAACCGAAGTCAACCCACGTTTACCATCCAGAGAGAACAGCAAAATGACAACCAGCCTTGACATCAGAACACCAATGCCTCCACCCCACTGGGCGCTGCTGCAAAGGAGACTCCTGCGAGAGACGGCTGAAGGCTGCCGCGCATTCTTCGACCACTACTTCGACGACCGCGGCTACCTGCTCTGCGTGCCGCGCTGGGGCGGAGACGACGGCCCCGACGACGCCGCCGAGAACATCCTTAACTGGACTATGCTGCATGCTCTGGGCACCGACGACGACATCCTCGACCTGTACAAACTCGGCTGGGAAGGCCACCTCCAGCAGTACACCGAGGCCAGGACAGTCGAAGTGCCGATGGCCCGCGACGGCATGTACTTCAAAGAGTTTCCGGTCATGTTCGACTGGTTTCACAACGGCGAAGGCTTCTCGGCCTTCTTTCTCCAGGGCCTTTCCGACCCCGACGACCCCAGTTTTCAACTGCGTTGCCGCCGCTTCGCCGGTTTCTACATGGATGAAGATCCGATTGCGAAAAACTATGACCCCGAGCACAAGCTGATACGCAGTATGTTCAACGGCAGCCGAGGCCCCCTCCTTCGCAAGGCAACGGGCCTCGATTGGGCCGGCGACCCCATCGAAGTGGAGGGCAGATTCCGGCTCGGCCACGGCGAGCGCAGCTACGATGAGATGGTGGCCCACTTCAAGGACTATAACGACGTCGTCGGTGATCATCCGATCAACATGGCCGCCACGATTCTGCCGTTGAATGCCTTCATGCTCGGCCACGAGGACAGATACCGGCGATGGGTCGTCGACTATGTCGACCAGTGGGTGGAGCGCACCAAGCAGAACGGCGGCATCATCCCCACGAACGTGGGACTCGACAACGTAGTTGGCAGCGAGTGCGACGGCCGCTGGTACGGCGGCGTCTACGGCTGGGGCTTCACCGTCACCGTCCCCCAGACCGGGGAGCTGGCCCACCGCACCTACTTTCACACACGCGCTATCCACGGATTCGGCAACGCCACGATACTGACCGGCGACCAGCGTTACGCCGATTCCTGGCGAGGCGTCATCGACCATGTCAACAGCAACGCCCGTGAAATCGACGGCCGGCTCAAATATCCCAACGCCTACGGAGACTATTTCGGCGAGGAAGACTGGTACGACTTTCAGGACGAACCCTTTACCTCCGGCGCTCTTGAAGTCTATTACTGGTCTATGAACCCGGACCACCGCGACCTGCTCGCGGGCGACCCCTGGATGCAGTACCTGGAAGGCAGCAACCCGGAGTTTCCGGAGCAGGCGCTCCTGGCCGATTTTGACAAACTCAGGCACAATCTCGAAGTCATGCGCGCCGACACTGCCACACCCGACACGCGCCTCTCCGACGATATGAACCACATCAACCCGGCAGTCACGGAGAACCTCAACAGGCTGATGCTGGGCGGGCTGCCGACAGGCCGTACCGGCGGTCCTCTCCACTGCCGCCTGCGTTACTTCGACCCGGACAACAGACGCGCCGGCATCCCCGCAGACGTCGCAGCGCTCGTCGAAAGGCTGACCGCCGATGCCGTCACGGTAACACTGATAAACACCGGCCAGGTATCGTCGCGGCGGGTGACCGTGCAGGGCGGGGCCTACGCCGAGCACCAGTTCGGGTCGGTTACACTGAACGGGGCGAGTGTAGAAGTGGAGGACAATACATTCGAGGTCAACATCGCGCCTGGTTGCGGCGCACGCCTGGAAATCGCTACCAGTCGCTACGCGAATACGCCAACGCTGGCATTTCCGTGGCGGAGGTGAGATTACACACAACGCCTCGGACAGGAAGCAGCGCTCGGATAGACTGCAGGTCAGGCCCGCGGCCTGACAGCATCGGTGAGGCTGCATGTGGGAGGACGTTTCTGCAAGAACAGTTGGATATGGAAAATGAGGGAATCGTCCTTCCCTTCCGCTACCTGGCCGATGCGGCCAGTTCTGAGAGGCGGGCAAACATGGCCGCATCGATCTCTTCATGCAGAACATGGGAGATTACCTGCGACCAGCCATGGACAAAATAGTCCCACCCATCGGCAACCGTAAGTCCGCGGGCACGCGTCTGCCCTTCCGCCTGCCGCATGAAGTCCAGTTCGCCGCGATAGTTCAACTCCCAGACCACACCGTTCAGCGGAAAGAGAGCGCCGTCGGTCAAGGGCGACCCTGGCGTGTCCTTGCCCATCCCGGTCGCATTGACCACGACGCTGCCGGGCGGCATCCCGGCCAGAATCAGGTCATTACGCGCCGCGACACTGTTCTGAATGAATTCGAAGTGAATATCCCGTCCCCCTTCGTCGCGGGTCCGCTCCACCATCTCCTTCAGTCGAACCAGCCGGGGGGCCGACCGGTTGACCACAACGATCCGGCGCGGACGGTCGGCTGCGGCGGCCTTTAGCATCAGGTGAAGAATCAGGGCGACGGCCGAGCCCCCCGCGCCGAGCATGAGCAGACCGCCGCCCGTCCAGCCGAAGTAGTCCTCGCCGAGAATGGCATCCATGCTCAGTCCGCCGGCAACGGGGTCCGTCGCCCGCCCTATCAGTTTGCCCCCGTCTTTGGCAATACTGGAGACCTCCTGTGTCGCCCTCGCGTAAGGTCCGAGGTCGTCAAACAGGTCAGCCGCCGCCGACAGCAGGTCGATCTTATGCGTAGTGACTAGAGCGCCAAGGGCCAAAGGATCCCGTTTGATTTCCGCAACGATCTGCCGGTAACGAGCGGGCGCGGCGTGAATCTCCACGTCGACGCCGACCAGGGACACCTCCGGACGACCCAAGGCCTCCATCCACAACGGAAAAACCCGGCGGGACGAAGATTGTCCGGTAGTTACACCGATGAAGTAAAAGCCAGGTCCAGCCGGCTTGGGTATGCTTGACAGTTCCATGGGACTGTGTTTCACTTTTTCTTCACTCTCTTGCCGGCGGCAAGGGTAACACACGCCGAAATCGCGTGTCAATAGATGGAGGGCCAGTCATACCTTGAGACTGTAACTCCAACGAAGCTCATTCAGTTTTCAGTTCAGCGGTCTTTCAGACCAAGAAAACGCGAATCCTGCGACCGATGGACGAACCCGACACGGACCACCGCAAACCCGAAAGGTCCTGGCAGAGAGCCAACGAAGCCCGATTGCGCCGTGAAGCCCAACAGTGGGCGGCGAGCCAGGAGACCACTCTCTATACCGAAGAGTGGGGGAGCTACTACGTCGCCGTCACTCGTGAGGGCCGACGCCTCATCCTATGGATGCTGGACGCGGCTGCGGTCAACACCGACTGGATTCAGAGCGCAATGGATCTGCGTGAACCACTGCGCCTCCAAAGCTCCTACACGCAGGCGATGATACTGTCCCTCCTGTGGCAACCGACGCCGAAATCGGTCTTCCTCAGCGGCCTGGGCGGCGGCTGCCTCGCGACTACGCTCCATCACCACCTGACGCGGTCCAGATTCACGTGCGTCGAAATCGCCGCCCCTGTCGTGACCGCCGCTACCCGCTACTTCGGCTTCCTTCCCGACGAACGCCTGTCCGTGAAGATATCCGACGTCCGCGACTTCCTGGACGAGGACACGTCCGAGTATGATCTCATGCTTCTCGACGTCTTTTGCGATCAGGGCATATCTCCGGAACACGCCACAACATCGGACTTTCTGACACTATGCTGCAGCCGCCTCCGTGAAGGTGGACTACTTGCCATGAATCTTGGCAACAGAGATCCAGCCTTTGAAGACGTCGTGAACTCTCTTTGCAAGTTGTTCCCCACGGTTTACGCCTGCCGCGGGCGCGGCAGTACCACCGTCCTCTTTGGGACAGGTCAGCGACCCCTTTCGCCCCGCCGGCAGCGGGAAGCGTCGATCGAGCTGGAACAGCGCCATGACTTTCTCTTCCCACTCTCTCCGTGGGTCGAGCGTCTCGAGCAGCTTCAGCCTCCGCCTTCCGGACACGACGTTGACCGATTCGATTCCCTGAACGCGGACCACGAGGGGAAATCTTAGCGTGAAGCCGGCCGCCGGATTCTGGACATTTTGGGGACTGGCCCGCTCACTGCTCATCTACTACGGCAAGCCCGGACGCGCGCGTCGAGACCGCCGCTTCTACGCACAGTTCATTGGGAGCGGCTCGCTCGTCTTCGACGTCGGCGCACATGCCGGCAACCGGGTGGGCGTCTTTCTCAAGTTGGGCGCGTCCTGTGTTGCCGTCGAACCGCAGCCGCTCTTCTCCGGCTTGCTGCAGAAGCTCTATGGGAATCATCCCGACTTTACGCTCGTCGAGAGCGCAGCCGGACGTGCCGAGGGTTCAACCGTGCTGCACATCAGCCGCCGAACACCTACCGTTTCAACAACCGCCGACGACGCGTGGAAGGAACAGGTTGTACGCACGCCGTCGTTCGCCAAAGTCACGTGGGAGGACCCTGTCTCTGTCCCGGTAACGACCCTGGACTCGCTTATCGACCGCTTCGGGGTGCCCGACCTGTGCAAGATCGACGTCGAAGGCTCTGAGCCGACCGTGCTTCAGGGTCTGAGCAGGCCGCTGCCCCTGCTCTCGATCGAGTACATTCCCGCAGCCAGGGCTGGGGCTATCGCCTGTATCGACTTTCTGGAAGACCTCGGAAGCTACAGTTACAACTGGAGCCAGGGGGAATCGCAGAGGCTACGCGAGGAGAGATGGCTCGCGCCTGATGAGATGACTGCCCGGCTGCAAGACATGAGGATCGACGCACTCAGCGGAGATTTCTACGCGCGGCTGAATTGACAGGAGAGGCTGCCCAGCCCGGACATCCGGCATTCCACTCGATCGCCCGCTTTCACTGGCTGGGGTTCAGTCAGAGAACCGGTCAGAATCACGTCGCCGGCTGCCAGCTCGAAACCCCTCTCATAGACCTGGTTCACAGTCCAGGCCAGCGCAACAAGAGGATCACCGCGTGACTGGTCCCAGAGATTCGGTACGCTTCTGCCGCCATTGATCTTCAATTCCACGCGCAGTCGCATGAAATCGATGCTGCTCCAGGAGGAAGTCCACTTACCAAGGACAACGGCGCCGCCGTTCCCGTTGTCGGCGATCCCTGCCAGCATGTTTTGTCTCGGGTCCCAACCCACACGGCAGGAAGGCGCGTAACGAGTGCCGGTGATATCGAATGCCGGCGCCGCCGTTACGATCTTTGCCAGGTAGTCTTGCGTGAACCCTGCGTTTTTCAAGAGCGGCGCCGCCGTAAACCGGAACGCAACTTCGGCCTCGACTTTCGCATCGAAGCAGCGAGCCAGCGGTACTGACGCGGCGTCCTCGAAGACCGTTGAGGCGATTATGCGGCCTGGAATCGGGGCGTCGTAGCCCTCAGCCTTCTGCACGCCGGGACTGGTCGCGCCAACTTTCCAACCTACCAACCGAAGTGAAGGAATCTTTGACAGCAGACGCGCCATCTCGTCTTGCATGGCGTAGGCTGCGTCGCGGTCTGAAGGCAGCAACTCCAGAGGAAAGTCGACGGTATCGTCTGCCAGCCAGGCATCTGTCAGTATTTCGCCTGCGCGGCGAACTGTCTCTCTATCCATCGTTCCATTCAGCTGAAAGGGGCGGAGCTGCGCTGCCGGTCGGATTCGAACCTTTGCCAGGAGTAGGCAGCCTCATCACACTCGAGTCTCAACGACCTTGCCAGGCCGGTACCCTCTTTTCTGCAAAGGCCCGCGGCCCCTCTACCGCATCCTCACTCTCCTGCATCTTCACCGCAGCCGGATAGTCTCCCCGTATCGCCTCGGCCAAAGTCGGATAGTCGAGATTCCGCCGCGCCACCTGCTTTGTCGCGCGCAGTGCCAGAGGTGCGCACGCGAGCATGTCCTCAACCCAGACTTGCACCGCGTCGTCCAACCGCGCCCCCGGCACAACTTCGTTCACAAGCCCGTAGGCGAGCGCCTCCTGTGCGCTGAACTGCCGCCCTGTCAGCAACAGCCCCATCGCCACCTTGTCGGGCAGCTGTCTGACCAGCCGGTGCACGCCGCCGCCCATCGCCGCCAGCCCCACTCGCGGCTCCGGAAACGCGAACTGCGCGTGCTCGGCCGCCACGATCAGATCACAGGCCAGCGCGATCTCCAACCCGCCGCCCAACGCAAGCCCGTTGACCGCGGCAATCACCGGCTTGTCCAGATCAAAGCGATGCGTCAGGCCGGCAAAGCCGCTCGGTGGATACTCGTCCCGGCCCTGTTCGGCGCGGACCTTCAAGTCTGTTCCCGTGCAAAAGCTGCGGTTGCCCGCGCCCCGAACGACTGCGATCCACAGGTCACTATCGGTGGCGAACGCGTCTAATATCCCGGCCAGTTCAAAGTGGGCCGGGGGATGGAGGGCATTGAGAACCTGCGGCCGGTTGAGTGTGACATGCAGGATCCTGCCGTCGACACGCAACAGGGTATGATGCGCGCGCTCGGCCAATTCTCCGATGGTCGTCTTCAATTCGAATCCTCAGGCTGCTTTCAGACCGTAGAGCTCGGCCGCGGTCTGGCCCATGATACGGGAACGGAGGCGCTCGGGGAATTGACGCAAGGCGAAGTCCGGAGAGTCGCCGTCCCAGTGGGGAAAGTCGCTCGAGAACATCAGCATCTTTTCAGCCGGGAACATCTCCAGCATGGCGTGGAAGTGGTCCACGTCCGGCGGCTCCTCCAGAGGCTGCGTGGTAACCCGTATGTGGCGGGCCGCAACCTCGCTCGGCAGCTCATTGAGCCAGGGAACCGTCGAGTGCAGCGCCTTCCAGTTTTTGTCCATCCGCCACAGGATCGGCGGCAGCCAGGAGATGCCCCCTTCAACCAGTACAAACTTGAGATCGGGGAACTTGGCGAAGACACCTTCGGCCAGCATACTGGTCACATGGGCTATGTAACTGTTCACCAGCGTCGTATGCCACTCGAAATAGCTGGTGGGGTATCCGGCTGCATTTGGGGGGCCCGACAGCCCAACCCCCTCAGAGCCAGGATGGATCGCAATGGCCAGCCCGTATTCGCTCGCCGCCTCGTAAATCGGATGAAAGATCCGCTGGCCCCAGGGGATGCGCGACGCGCTCGGCAGCTGCACCTGTACAAACTGCGGATGGCCTCCCAGCCGGTGGATTTCCTTGACCGCCATCTCCGGCAGGTGCGGGTAGACGCCCAGCGAAGAAAGCAGCCGGGGAGATTGGGGCAGCCACTCCTCCGCGTACACGTCGTTCACGGCGCTGATCACCGCCGCGGCAAAGTCAGGCTCCGGCGACTGGGCCGTATGCAGCACACCTCCCGGAAGCAGGACACCGTAGTCGATCTCGTACCTGTCAAGGAAGTGCTCTTCCAGGAGCTTCGGGTCGCCGTGGATCGTGCGGCCGTCCTCCAGTTCTACATCCGATCTTTCGACGCCCATCGGATTCCACCAGCCCAAATTGCCCGGCCCTCGGTTTCCCGAGGCATAACGCGTACGCCACGGCTCAGGCAGCCGCGCCTGCACACTGTCTCCGTTCACTCCGGGGTGAATATCCGTATCGACGACCAATCCGTTCTTGTTTGTCATCTTCCTGCCAGTCCACTCATCTGAATTCCGCTCACGAAGTAGCGTTGTGCAAAGAAAAACAGAACCAGCAACGGCGCGATCATTGCGGTCGACGCAGCCATCATCAGGTTCCACTCGGTGTGGTAGAGGCCCTGAAACCCCCGCAAGCCGATCGCCATCGTCCAATTCTCCGGGCTTTGGAGGTAGATCAGCGGTTCAAAGAAGTCATTCCAGTTGTGGATGAAAGCAAAGACGGCAATCGTCGCCAGCACCGGCTTCGAAAGGGGCAGAATCACGCCCCAGTAGATGCGGAGATTGTTGGCCCCGTCGATGCGGGCCGCTTCATCCAACTCAAGGGGAATCGTCATGAAGAACTGTCTAAACAGAAAGATGTTGAACGCGCCGCCTCCGAACCAGAGCGGCACGATCAGCGGCAGAAAGGTGTCGATCCAACCCAGCGTGCGGAATACGATGAATGTCGGAATAAGCGTGACGATTGACGGCAGCATGATCGTCGAGAGTACAAGAAGAAACAGGGGTTCACGAAACGGAAACCGCAGCCGTGCAAACGCGAAAGCCGCCAGCGAGGCCGTCAGCAGAGTGCCGATCGTGGCAAAAATGACGATGCGGATCGTGTTCCAGAAGTACTCGTGAAAGGCCACCGCCTTAAAGGCCTCTGAGTAGTTGGTCCATACAAACGGTTCGGGGATCCACTTTGGAGGCATCAGAAAGGTCTGCCCGCCCGTCTTCAACGAAGTCGACAGCAGCCACACCAGCGGCAACGCCAGGGTCAAGGCAAAGACGCTCAGGATCACGTACCAAAATCCTGCAAGAATCATTTCCTTCGCGGTCCGGCTCTCAATAATCAACATCAGCAATTCATCATGGCCGTACTAGCGGCGCACATCTCCCTCATAGAAGACCCAGCGGTCCGAAAGCATGAACTGCAGTGCTGTAAATGTGAGTACGATGACAAACAACACCCAGGCCATCGCCGAAGCATAGCCCATGCGGAAGTTCTCGAATGCGGCGCGAAACAGATAGAGCAGATAGAAGAGCGTCGAATAGTTGGGCCCGCCCTCGGTCATAATGTACGCCTGCGTAAACACCTGGAAGGCGCCGATGATCGCAATAATCAGGTTGAAGAACAGGGCAGGTGTCAATAGCGGCAGGGTGATACGCCAGAACCGGCTCCACCAATTGGCGCCGTCGATCGCCGCCGCCTCGTACAGCTCCATCGGGATCCCCTTAAGCCCAGCCAGCAGGATCACCATCTGACCGCCTATGGACCAGAAGCTCATGACAATCAGCGCAGGTTTGGCCAGCCGAGGATCCTGCAGCCAGTACAGGCCCTCCAGCCCGATCCATTCGAGGAATGCGTTGGCGAGCCCCCACTCGGGGTGGAAGATCCAGACCCAGAGAATCGAATTGGCTACAACCGGCGTCAGCGAAGGCACATAGTAGGCGGTTCTGTAAAGGTGAATGCCTCGAAGGTTCATGTTCACGGCCAGAGCTGCCAGCAATGCAAAAAACAGATGTAGCGGCACACCGATGAACACGTAGTAGCTGGTATTGTAGAGGCTCAGCCAGAATCGATCGTCGTTGAAGAGCTTCAGATACTGTGCGCCGCCCACCCAGACTGACGGCGTGACAATCTCCCAGCGTGTGAACGAGATGTACAGCGACGCCAGCATTGGGCCCGCGGTGAATATGATGAAGCCCAGTATCCACGGCAGGATGAAGAGATAGCCGTCCCTGGCTTCAGACCAGAGAAGGCCGCGCCCTTTTTTCACTTTAACCCCGGGATCACCTTGGACGCCCATCAAAAGGACTTGAGGTCACTGATGTCGGCAGTCGCGGCGCGACTGCCGACATCATGCCAGTCTTACCTATACACCCGGCACGTAGACCGCCAGCTCTTCTACACGGCTGGCGATGGCATCCAGCGTCGTCTGGGCATCGGCCTTTTCGATGCCGTAGATCGAGTCGAGGGCAGGCTGCACTTCGCGGTGCACGCCGATCCAGTCACCGGAGACCGGCTCCGGTCTGCCGTACTCGAACGCGTCCAACATGATCTGCGCGTTGGGCGGGAGTACGTCTGCCATTGTCTCCAGCAGGCTCTCGGCGACAACCTTCAGGGAGGGTACGTTCAGGCCGGTGGCCTCCACCCAGTGGCGGAAGGCGTTCTCGCCGCCCAGGAACTTCATCCATTGCCAAGCGGCGTCGGGATTCTCAGTACCGCTGTAGAGGCTGTGGCCCGCCGAAGCGACGCGCGTGGTGCGCGTGTCGCCCTCATCAACCGGAAAATGGGCGATGTCCCACTCAAACTCCGAACTCATTACATTGGAGAAGACGGAGAACTGCGGGAACATGCCGATACGGCCCGTGGTGAAGAGATCGCCGGTGCTGAAGCCGCCGGCCTCGGTCACCGTGGCCGGCACATGGATGCCCCCTTCACGGTGCCAGTCCTGGATCTCCACGACCTGGGAGAGCGACGGTTCCTGGTTCATCGTGAACTTTGTGCGGTCCTCGCTCAGGACGTCGCCGCCCTTCTGCCACATCCTTATCCAGGTGTTTCGGTTGCGGTGCCAGTCCGCAGTCCCGTAGGTGCGCTCGGGTCCCTCGCCCTGGGTCATCGCCGTGGCGCACTCCACGAAGTCCCCCCAGGTCCAGCCGTCGGAAGGCCGCGGCATGCCTGCAGCGTCGAAAAACTCGGCGTTGTAGATGATGACCGTGCTGGTCGTCTCACGCGGGAACCCGATCTGCCTGCCCTCATACTGAAAGTCCTTGTACGCAGCCAGCAGGAAGTCGTCACCGCTGATGTCATCGTCGGCGTCGATGAACGGGTTGACGTCCAACTGGATATTGCGCACGGCCTGACCCGAGTTAGTGTAGCTGTGCGCCCAGTAGGAGTCGGGAGCGTCGCCCGCCGCGATCAGCGTCAGGAGCTTAGTCTGGATCTGAATCGCGCCGCCCGGTTCCCAAATCGGGTCAATGGTAATACCTGTGTTGGCCGCCTGGAAGTCCTCAATCAGCGGCTCGTAGCGCAGGAAAGCGACTTCGCCGCCTCCTTGGGTCAGAAACGATACGGTAGTCGGCTCGGCCATTCCGGAATCGCCGCCGGCGTCGCCCCCGGCCGGGGCTGCCACCGGCATACATGCCGCCAGTGCGGTCGCGCCGACGCCAAGAGCGGAAAGGCGGAGAAAACTGCGTCGAGAAACAGAAACCTGGTCTTTCATCTTGCATTCTCCTTTGCAACCATAAATCGGCTCAATGTGGGGTATACCTCATTTCGTTTCACAAGGCGAATGGTAGCACAGGCCCAGCCGCAGCGCTAACGTACGTCGAATGCCGGGAGGGTTCCCGAAGTGCAGCCATCGCAATCTCTCGAAAGTTCAACTGAGGCCACGAGAGTGAGGCAAGGAAATGGGTCAGTCCAAGGAGATGACGCCTTTCAGGTAGGTGCCCTCTCCCTCCAGGATCTCTTCCATCAGAGACGGGTATCCGCTGAGAGGGACGGTATGGGTCACGAGCGGCCGCAGGTCGAAGACGCCGGCGTCAATGAGCTTGATTGCGGGTGGGAAGGTGTTGCGGATCTTTGAAGAGGGAGACGAGTTAACGATTGTGAATCCGCCCAGGTGCCAGTGGGATGGGTCGAAGTAGGCCTTCTGCCCCTTTATCCAGCCGAAGAGGTTGATACGCCCGCCGTTCCTGACGATATTTGCGGAGAGATCGAGGCCGCCCTGGCTGCCTGAGGCATCGACAACGATGTCGATACCGCTGGCCTTGAGGTCTGCGGCCAGGTCGTCCGTGTCGTGCTGTGAGATGTCGATGGTTTCCGGCGCGCCCTGCTGTCGAGCCAGTGCCAGTCTGCTTTCGACGATGTCGAGGACGATGAGTTCTCCGACGGGCATGTGCAGGAGGCCCTGCAGGAGGAGCTGGCCCATGAAACCGGCGCCAATCAGTGCGACGGTTTCGCCGGCGTTCAGGTTGGTGTGGTCGAGGCCGGTGACGGCACAGGCGACAGGTTCCACGATCCAGTGTTCGTCGGCCAGGTCAGAGTCCGGGAGTGAGTATACTCTTTCGCCGGACAGGTTGCGAACGGTGGCGAAGCCGCCGCCGGCCACTCTGTCTCCTTCTTTGAATCCGGTCACGCCGGGCCCGATCTTTGAAACGTAGCCGACGCCCTCGTGGCCTGGGGGAGCCATCGGGATCATGGCTGAACCGAGCTTGGCGGTTACGACGTCCCAGGAACAGATGCCGCAGGCACCGCCCGTCAGCTGGATTTCGCCCTCTCCGGGGTCTCCAACTTCCGTTGTGAAGAGTTCGATGCTGCCATCGTCATGATATCGCAGTGTTTTGCTTTCCATAGTTGCTTCCCTGGTGGTGAGTGAAGAGCGGACAGGTCGTCTGAACGGCGGTCAGGTCTATTGGGGCGCTGGAGGGCATCTTAACATAGTGTGTGCCGGTTGTGCAGGTGTCTGAATTGGAGATGGGGAACTGTGCAGTGGTCGGAGAGCAGTGGTCGGTGGTCAGTGGTCAGTGGTCAGAACGCGGCGGGGCTGGGCTGGGAGGAAGGACGCAGCGGGCGTTTTGCGCGCCTTTTTCCGGTAGGAACTGATCAATTCCACGGTCAGGAGAAGCTGCGTCATCTTTGGTCCGATCTGAACAGAGAAAGTTTGCATATTTCGGGCCAAGTCCGTATGATCGTGGTCAGGCTGTTTTGTCCCATAGGAACCCAGGTCGCGAAGCCCTATACCCCGCGAGCCAACAAGAAGACAGGGAAAGACTACGATGCAATTGGGATACAGTACCTGGGGCATGCCGTCAGTTCCTGTCGACGCCATTGTTCGCCACCTTGCAGGTCTAGGTTTTGACGGCGTCGAACTCACCGTTCTCTCCCATCACACAACCGCACTTGAAAGGCTGGACAAGGACGAACGCAGTCGCATCCTGAAGCTGCTGCAGGATAACAATCTTCAGCTGCCCGCCATCGCCGGCCACGTCAGTTTGATGGATGAGGACAGCGCCAGCCATGCTGCCAATCTCGAACGTCTCAAGAAAACAATGGACCTCGCGCTCGAGTGGGCATCTGAGGACGGGCCGCCGGTCGTGGATACAACTGCCGGCGGCAAGCCCGAAGAATGGGACAGCAGACTGGGCATGCTGGTCGAGCGGATTCAGGAAGCCGCCGAATACGGAGAGAAGACGGGGGTGACGATTGCCATCGAGCCGCACGTCGGCTCCATAATCGACACGCCCGATCGAATGCTTGAAGTGATCGGGCAGGTCGGTTCACGAGCGGTCGGCGTCAACTTCGACATCAGCCATTTCAATGTCATGGGCATCGGCATCGAAGAATCGGTCGCCGCGATGGCCCCTCACGCGCGCCACACACACGTCAAGGACGAACGCGGCACTGTTCCCGACTTCGAGTTCCTGGTTCCGGGTGAAGGCGAATTCGATTACGTAACCTATCTGAAGGCGATGCAGCGGCACGGCTACACCGGATTCATCACCGCCGAGATCAGCAACATGGTGCAGAGCCGGACCCCCTACTACCCCCTGGCCGTTGCGACCGAGACCTACACCACTTTGGCCAAGGCATTCGACGACGCCGGAATTGAACGCAACTGAACGAAAAACTGTGAGGCTGAGGAATCCAATTCGGCGGGGAACGGCGCAAGTGGTCGGCAGCGACCGTCACCGGCCCCTTTGGTCTATGCCCACTCGATAGAAATGCCAGGATTGGCGCTTCACGGCCCCGGTAGCAGTGAAACAGGCAACAACGAATAAGGAGACAACTGTGTCTGATGAGGTAAGCTTCGACCTGAGCGGCAAGGTCATGATCGTAACCGGCGCCGGTAAAGGGATCGGCAAGTCGATTGCCGAAGCGGCAGCCCGCTACGGCGCCACCCTGGCCCTTGGCAGCCGTACGGTAAGTGAGAGTGAAGAGACCGCCCAGATGTGCCGTGACCTCGGCGCGGCGGCTGAAGCGTGGCATCTCGACGTGACCGACCTGGAGAGCATCGACGGCTTTGTAAACAAGACTTGGGACAGATTTGGCCGCATCGATTCGGTTGTCAACAACGCCGGCTACAACAGCCCGAAACCGGCCCTCGACTACACTGAAGAGGAGTTTGACTATATTTCGGATGTGAACTTCAAGGGCGCCTTCTTCATGTCAACGGCTTGCGCCCGCCGCATGATTGACGCAGGCATCGAAGGAAGCGTAATTGCCATCAGCTCCCAAGTTGGCGTGGTCGGCGGGCCGTTGCGGTCCATCTACGCTTCGGCCAAGGGCGCCGTGGGCCAGATGACACGTTCTCTGGCGGTCGAATGGGCGCCCCACAACATAACAGTCAACGCGGTTGCGCCGACCTTTACGCGCACGCCTCTGTTGGAACAGGCAATCAAGAACCCCGATTTTGCGAAGAATCTGGAAAAGATCCCTATGGGACGGATCGCGGAGCCGCATGAAATCGCCGGCGCGATCATCTACATGGCATCCGATGCCGCCCGCATGGTGACCGGCCAGGTGCTCGTCGTCGACGGCGGCTACACGTCAGTCTAAGAGGTGCCTGAAACGCAATCGATGCCGCTCTAACCAGATTCGATCGGGAAGCATTTGGAGCCGCCGCCCGACACAGGGGGCGGCAGTCCCGAAATCTCATTCGCTTCGGGAGAGAACATGGCAGACAAGCTACGCGCAGCAGTTATTGGCGCCGGGGGCATTTCAGCAAATCACATCCACGGCTACCTTGCCACGGGGCGCTACGACGTCGTTGCCCTAGCCGACTTGAGCGCCGAGGCCATGGCCGAGAAGAACGACCAGTTCGGCATTGCCCCCGCCCACTACAGCGACGGCCGCGAGATGATGGAAAAGGAGCGGCCCGACGTCGTTTCGATCTGCACCTGGCACAAGGGTCATTCCCCCTGGACGGTCGCGGCCGCGGCCTACAAGCCCAAGGCGATTCTGTGCGAAAAGCCAATGGCTGATACAGTTGGCGCCGCCGAACAGATGCTGATCGCCTGCAGGCGAAACGACGTGAAGCTCGCCATCGGCCACCAGCGCCGCTTTCTTCCCGCCTACACGCTGACCAAAGAGCTGATCGCCTGCAATGCCATTGGCGAAGTCAACCTGATACAGAGCCTGGGCGGCGCGGGACTGCCAAACTACAGCTCCCATCAGACTGACATGTACCGCTACCTGCTGTCTGACGACGAGTGCGTCTGGGTCATGGGCAACATTGAACGCAAGACCGACCAGCACGAGCGCGCCACACGCATCGAGGACCGCGCCATGGCCGTCTTTCAGTTTGCCGGCGGGCCGCGGGCGATGATCCTCAGCGATCTCGTACCGGACTACTACCAGGGCGCGCAAATCTACGGTGCGGACGGCATGATCAGCATAACCACTGAGTCGCTGAACATCTTGAATGCAAAGAGCGGCGGTCGCTGGGAGAAGCATGTGCCGGACGGCAAGTTTTATACTGTGGAAGAGTTGGGCAACCGCTTCGAATGGCAGGAGGGCGGAGCCGCACAGGCGGATGAACTGGCCGATTGGGTGGAGGGCAAGGTCGACGCGCACAGAGGGTCGGGCGAGCATGGGTACAAGGCCCTGCAGATGGTCCACGCAGTCTACGAGTCAGCTCGCATGCATGAGAAGGTGGAGATGCCCCTTCAGACACGCGTCAATCCCCTGGATCTCATGGTGGAATCAGGGCACTTGACGCCGCAGCGCCCTGGCAAGTACGATATACGCGCCTTGCATCTGCGAAACGATAATATGTCGGATGATACGCAAAACAGATAGAATTCATCTCAATCCGTTCGATGGGAATGCACACAGGAGGGCATGACCATGAAACTCACGGCCGAGCAGCTTGAGCAATACGACGAAGAGGGCTATGTCATCGTTCGCGACGTTTTCGATCCTGAACAGGATATCGATCCAGTAATTGAAGAGTACAAGGGCGTGTTGGACAACCTGGCCCACGACCTGCATGACGCGGGGGAGACCAGTTCCCTCTACGACGAACTTCCATTTGCCGAGCGACTGATCGCCATCTACCAGGAGAGCGGCAAAGTTCATGCCCAGTACTTTGACTTCTCACTGCCACAGGGGAATGTGAAGCCGGATACGCCGTTCTGGGCAGGCCCGGCGGTCTTCGGCATGTTGACAAACGAAAGTCTGCTCGACTCCGTCGAGTCGATTCTGGGGGGAGAAATCTACTCAAACCCCGTGCAGCATGTCCGCCTCAAGCCGCCGGAGCATCTCACTCCAATTAACCAGGAGACCGGGCGCGTGATGCTTGGCAAAACGGTCGTCCACCAGGACCATGGCGTCGTCAGGCCGGAGGCGGACGAGACCCAGATGCTTACGGTCTGGTTCCCGCTCATGGACGTAAATGTGGAAAACGGATGCCTCTGTGTCTGGCCTGGCAGTCACAAGCGAGGTCTGGTCGACCATTGTCCTACCAATCTCGGCCTCGCGGTTCCCGGCAAGCTCCTGGAAGGCAAAGCGAAGCCCATGATCATGAACAAGGGCGATGCCTTGCTCATGCACAAGCAGACGCTGCACGCTTCCTACTCGAACAACAGCGATACGATCCGCTGGAGTTTCGACATTCGCTACAATCCGACCGGACAGCCAACGGGCCGGCCGGCCTTCCCGGGCTTTGTCGCCCGCAGCCGCAGGTACCCGGACACGGTCCTGCGCGAACCGGCCGCATGGGAAAAGCTCTGGCGCGATACACGCGACCACATGGCGACAATCGAGGACGCCGGCAACTTCAACCGCTGGACAGAAGACAATCCCGTTTGCGCCTGACACAACTGCAGTAGTCAGTGGCTGCGGCGGTTGACTGAGGACAGGAGAGAGAGGCGGGTTGAGCGAAAGCTCGCTCGCCTCGTTTGGCGCCGCGAGCTGGCCGCGGCTAAGTCGTCACTTGAATTGACCGTTTAGAGAGGTCCAGAAATGAACGAGGAATCTGGCGCGGCCCCACTGAAAATGGCACAATACGGGACTAAGCACGGTCACGCCGCGGGCAAGATGCAGGCGATGCTCGATTCACCCGAAGTCGAAGTGGCCGGTCTATTTGAACCGGACAGGGAGCGCCGCGCCGAACTGGAAGGAAACAGCGGCCCGTTCGGCCAGGTGCGCTGGTTCGACACCGAAGAGGAACTCCTGTCCGACTCCTCGATCGTTGCGGTGGCCTCCGAAGGAAAGAACGCAGAGAGCCTGCCCCAAACTGAAGCTATCGTCGATTCCGGCAAGCATGTCTGGTACGACAAGCCGGCCGGTGAAGACTGGCAAGCCTGGCAGAGAGTAGTGGGAAAGGCCCAAGACCAGGGCCTGCTTATCCAGATGGGCTACATGTTCCGCTACCAGAACGGATTCTGCCAGATCGCCGAGTGGGTACACAGTGGTCTCCTTGGCGACATTTATTGCACGCGCGCCCACATGTCGACCAGCGTCGAACCGAGCGGCCGCAGCGCCCTTGCCGTACATCAGGGAGGCATTTTCTTCGATCTTGGCGGGCACATGCTCGATCAGGTCGTACATCTGATGGGCAGGCCGACGCGCACAACCAGCTTCTTCCGCACAGACGGACCAGGGCCGGCATGTACAGACAACACGCTCGGAGTTCTTGAGTACGAGCGAGGGCTCGCCTTTGTCGACATCGCCGCCATGGAACCAAAGCCAATGGCACGACGCTTTGAGGTCTACGGAACAAAAGGCAGCGCGATCCTGCTCGATCCATTCGAGCCGCCCTTTGCGATCAGATTGTGCCTGGAAGAGGCCGGCGAGGGATTCGAAGCGGGAGACCAGATCGTCCCGGTCCCAACTCAGAGCCGGCAGCAGACCTACGAGGAAGAACTGGTAGCATTTGTGGCAACTCTGCGCGGCCAGCAGCCTCCGGACCGTTCACCCGAACACGAACTCCTTGTGCAGGAGACCCTCCTTCGGCTGACCGGCAGGATCGCGGAAGGGTAGTAAGCCCAAATCCTCACTGACCCCAGTCACCGCAGCCCCGCTGCTCGACCGCAGTTGTGTTCCCAACCCTAAGCCCGCGCGTGACGCAACCGAATAGACAGATACACCCTCTGAGAGCGCCGCCACAGCCATAAGTTACGGACAATCGAACCGAAGTTAAAGGCTGCCACCGCAAACAAAACGCCGGGAACTCCGCAGAGAACGCCGTCGCCTGCCCCGCAAGGCCTCCCTCCCAGCAAGCTCCCTATTGTCAGAGTCGCCGCGACCATCGCCAGCGAAAAGAGATCGGCCTCTGTGATTCTCCGCGTCCGCTGGCTGTTTATCAACGTACCCTGGAACAGACTGGAAAGCGCTGTCAGTGCCGGTAAGGGAATGACCAGCCATAACGATTGCTTGGCCTGTTGCAACAGCTCTGGAGGAAGCGCTGCGATGCGGTCAAACCAGAAGTCGCCCAGAGGTGTAATGGCCAGCACCATTGGGATCGCGGCCAGGCATACACCCAGTCGCCACGTGAATCGCCTCAAGACTTCGATCGACCCCGGCCGGTCCAACAGCACGATGACCGACTCCACAAAGGCGTAGGCCGCACTGTTTATCATGATCAGCACGCCGTAAAGCACCGGCCACAGCGCGAGGGAACTGAGAGAATCTGGCATGCGGCTGAGGCTTGCGCTGACCAGAGGTTGCATCAGGATCTGCATGAACGTCGTAAGTACCAGCGGAAGATAGAAGCGCAGGAACCTTCTCCAGGTCAAGGGGGGATCACCTGGAATGGCCGACAGCAGATTCCTGCGGACAACAGGCCTGACGCGCAAAGTAGCGTAGACTGCCTCGAAAACGACGCCTGCCGAAATGGCTGTACTGGCGACGATGACTCCGTCCCATCGCATCAACCCGAAGAGTCCAACGGCCAGGATTACCTCAAGGATGAGCCGAACCACGGTGCCCAATGACACTGCCTGCGTCTGGTCGCAGCGAATCAGAACGCCGTACTGGAAGCGCCGAATGGCCAGGCTGGGGATGAAAGGGAGCATGATGCGAACGCTGGTGCGAACCGGCTCCGCCAGCTCCACCGGCGCCGAAATCAGCCCGAAAACAACGAGGTCAAAAACTGGAGTGAATGCGAGCAGCAAGTGGATCGCCGTCAGCCCGACACTGAGCCAGATCACATAGCGGCGCCCTTGCCTGTACGACGCCTTGTCTCTGCTCAGAGCCGTGGAAGCGGCTAGTGTGGAAATGGAAGGGGCGGAAAGAACCAGTACCAGCGAGAACGCCAGTCCCCACGCCGCAAGCTGGACCTTGGGATCGAAACTGCGGGCCACGACCGCCGCCAGAATCGGCTGCTCCACCGTAATCATGAACCAGCTCAACGCCAGCGGCGACCATGTCTTGAAGATACCACGCGTGGAAAGTGGGGGCGCGGAGGTCATAGCGCAAGTGCAGGCGTTGGCTACTACTCGTTTTGCCAGTCCAGAAGGGTCCCCATCATCCCCGGTTCCCACCGTGCCAGCGAATCGTAGGCTGCCGAAGCATCCCGCCAGTTGAATCGATGCGTAGTAATCGGATCTACAACCAACCGCCCGCCTGCTATCAACCTGAGGGCAGTGTCTTCATCGGCCTGATGGGTCCACCAGCCCGGCGCCGAATCCAACCGGGGTCTTGTACTCTCATGGGCTCCGATAACCGTCAGCCCTTTCTTGTGAACGTCGCGATAGAAGTTTACCGCCTCCGTATCTCCTCGGGTGCTGGCCAGCAAAACTACCCGCCCGCCGAAACGCGCCAGGTCAAATGCAGCGGGAATGGCTTCGGGATGGCCGGTTGCGTCAATGACCAGGGCGGGATCCTCTCCCCCCATGTGGGCCCGCAGAGCAGGGCCGAGCTCGTCGTCCGCCGGCAGGGCGGCGTCGACGTCAAGCGCCTCTGCGAACTCGAGGCGGGACGCATCTTTGTCTATGGAGACGACAGGCAGCCCGCCGTTAAGGCGGGCCAACTGCATCGCCAGCAGCCCGACCGGCCCGCAACCTATGACCGCCACAGGTTCACCCAATTCGATGCGCGCTTTGCGGACGCCCTGCATTGCAATCGAAGTGAGCCGGAAAAAGGCCGCCCGTTCGTTGGTGAGCCCGTTCGGAACATGGTTGCAGTTCGACACTGACATAGCCGTAAACATCTTGTGGTTGGCACGTGAGGCTACGCGGTCGCCTGCCTCCCAGCCCTCAACACCTGCCCCGACCTCAACCACTTCGCCGATGTGGCTGTACCCCGTTTTCTGGGGATAACGGTCCGGCGTATTCGCCAGACCCAGAAGAAAGGCCCTTTCGGTGCCAGGGCTGATGAGGGATACAAGAGCCCTGATCAGAATCTCGCCAGGTCCAGCCGACGGCATTTCGCAGGCCCGCACGTCCGCGATGCCCCTTTCCAGAAACAGGACTTCATAGTTTTGGTTTGACATAGCTGTCCTCTGAGTCTCCAGACATTTGTTCACGGGGGAGAACGCATTTCAGAAGCGCGCCTTTTGGCCGCCAAAGAGCCAGTATATCACAGAAGCAGGGGTGGCAGAGCATGGTGGACGATTGACTGGATGTGAGAGTGGAGAGAAGTGAGTAACATCTATTAGCCTGCCAGAGACTGGAATGGGAACTGCCCGCGGCCTGTTCACTTTCTGTTGGATACGAGAGATCTCCCCCATTTGGGGATGCAGTCGAACAGGCCCCGAAACTTGACAATTTCGGCTGCCACGTGCGATTATCTACCCGCTCCAATAAGGGGCAATTGTCTCGGATATCATTCCTAACCCAAACCTATTGGAGGTACCTATGTTCAGAAGTAAGATTCTGGGTCTTGTGATCGTTCTGTCCATGGCACTGCTGGTTGCCTGCGCGGCGCCTGCTGCTGCGCCTGCCGCAGAAGAGGCAGAGGCGCCGATGGCGGATTCCTCCGCCGAGGATGCAGAAGTCGAGCAGGTGCTCATTGGCGGCTTCGACGTTGGGCCTGGCGGCGACCCGCAAGGCGTTCTGTACAATAATGGCGCAGGCAATGTCTGGTTCGTCAAGATGTTCACGCCGTTGATCATCATGGACTCCACTTTCTCCAACCACACCAGTGAGGCCGCACTGGCGGTCAGCTGGGAGCCGAACGAGGATGCAACCGTTTGGACATTCAACCTGCGAGAAGGCGTCAAATGGCATGACGGCGAGGATTTCACCGCTTCGGATCTGAAATGGACTGCTGAGTTCGTTTCTGCCCCGATGGCGGCCGTGACCCATTTCGGCATCAGTCAGCCCAACCAGATAGTTGGTTGGACTGAGTACAATGATGGCGAGGCCGACGAGATCGCAGGAATCAGAGTCGTTGACGATCTGACGCTAGAAATCGAGCTCTCGATATCGAATCCCCGGTTCTACGACTCCGTGCGCGGCTTCTACGCTCTGCCGGAGCATGCCATCGACTTCGAGCCGACTGAGATTTTCAGCGCCGACTGGTGGTTCACCAGTCCGGTCGGGACCGGCCCGTTCAAATTCGATTCCTACGAAAAAGACCAGTTCATGACCCTCGCCCCCAATGAACTTTACTGGGATGGCGTACCTGAATTGGACCAGTTGATCAACCGCTACTTCGTTGACGAGACGGCCGCGGTGCTGGCGCTGGAAAGTGGTGACATCGACTTCACTTACGTGAGCGCCGACGTGGCAAGCCGCTTTGCCGGCAACCCGGACTACCAGATATTCTCGGGCCCGTCCTTTGTGACCAACATGTTCAACTACAACTTCCTGAACGAACCGTGGTCGGACAAGCGAATTCGCCAGGCCTTCATGTACGGCATCGACCGGGCCTCTATCATCAGCGACGTCTTCAACGGCACTGCCCAGGCGACGCCCTGCCAGGATCCCTATCCCACCTTCTGGCCGGCAGACGCCAACTACTACGAATATGACCCTGCGAAGGCCCGTGAACTTCTGGCCGAAGCCGCTGCTGATGGTGTCACGCTAGACGGTGTCAACCTGGATATCCCAACCTACTACACCTCGCAGCTGGCGAAGGACATTCTGACTGTGATGCAGGCCAACATGGCCGACGTCGGCGTCAATGTCAATCCCACGTTCCTCGACGTGCCGACCTGGCGTACGGTTGTGGATGACAACGCCTCCGAGTGGAACATTGCCTATCGCGGCGCGGGCGGCGGCCCGGCATCCTACAGCCCGATCTGGTACGTCGAAGGCAACCAGTGGGGGCTTGAAGACCCGAACTACGTCGAACTGTTTGCGGCGATGAACGCGGCGCAAAATGCAGACGAGTACAGGGCCGCTCGCACAGCCCTCTGCAAGTATCAGAACGAAGAGGCCACCTTCGCTTACTGGTGGGTCTCCACGCGTTACGGCATTGCTACCGTTGACATTGAGGACTTCCACTACTTCCCGGCTCCCGGCGGCGGCCCGTACGTTGACCGCTCCCAGGACTGGAATATGAAGTAACGACTGACTGCGGCGACGCTGACGGCTCGAAGCATAGAGCCGTCAGCGTTTCCGTTCCGAATTCCTTCAATTCTTTTCCGCAAGGCCTCCCGCACCAATGCAGTACTTCCTCCGCCGCGTTCTAATCAACATACCGGTCCTGTTTCTGGTCACTCTAGTCATCTATCTCTTGATCAACCTCGCACCGGGTGATCCGGTCGATTTCTTTGTCAATGAGGAGATCGGGATTACGAAAGAGGACCTGGATTTCGTGCGCGAGCGATATGGGCTCGACGACCCGATTCCAGTACGCTATGTCAAATGGCTGGGGCAGGTCGCTCAAGGCGATCTCGGCTTCCGTTTCAAGAATGGAGACGACGTTGCCGAGGTGCTGGCTGTCCGTCTGAGACGTACCTTCTTGCTGATGGGCACGGCTCTGGCAATTGGCATAGTCGTTGGCATTACACTCGGCATATTCATTGGACTGCGTCAGTACTCGATTTGGGACTTCACGCTCACGGGCCTTTCATTCGTAGGCATTTCAATGCCGGCATTTATTGCCGGCATCTTTGGCCTCTATATATTCTCAGTAAAGTTGGGCTGGTTCCCCTCCGGAGGAATGCGCACTATCGGAAAGCCGGAGTCTCTCTTGGATCTTCTTTATCACCTCGTGCTTCCGGCAGGCACACTCGCAATTTTCAATCTGGCGACCTTTCTGCGCTACACCCGCTTCAGCATTCTGGAAGTGCGAGGGGAAGATTACGTTCGCACGGCGAATGCAAAGGGCCTGAAGCCTCCCGTGGTCACATGGCGGCATGTCTTTCGCAACGCCCTTCTCCCCGTCGTCACCGTCGTAGGCCTGAGCCTCCCTTCCTTGGTAGCCGGCGCTCTCTTTACCGAAACCATCTACAGTTGGCCGGGCATGGGCGCACTGCTGGTCGATGCCGTCGCCGCCAGAGACTATCCCATGGTAATGGGTATCATGTTGGTGACGGCCCTTGTCGTTCTGGCCGCGAATCTCATAACGGACCTAGCCTATGCAGTGGCCGATCCGAGAATTCGTTACACCTGATCCCGAATTTCCGATGGGAGAGTCTGGGATTCTCCTCTTTGAATCAAATTGCAGAAGGACAGCTACAAAGCTAAGTCGCTGATATGCAGCTAGAAGCCGGAAGAAGAAGAGTCCATTCCCAGTCCCCAACTGCCCAGGCCTGGCGTCGTTTTCGCCGCCACCCTTTGGCTTTGGCAGGTCTTGTCCTGTTCGGAATCGTACTGCTGGCCACCGTCGCCGCCCCTCTGATCGCGCGCTATGACTATGCCGAGCTCAATTTGCCCGACAAATTCCAATCGCCAAGTCTGTCCCATTTCTTAGGCACCGATCGAGTTGGACGAGACATCTGGAGTCGTACACTCTATGGCGGCCGCGTTTCACTCGCCGTTGGTTTCGCTGCCGCTTCCATCTCAACTGTAATCGGAGTCATTCTGGGAGCGGTATCCGGCTACTATCGCGGCAAAACCGACCAGATCATCATGCGGTTTACCGATGTGGTGATGACTTTCCCGCGCGTTGTGATTATTCTGACTGCCGCCATCTACCTGGGACAAAGCATCGCCAGTGTCATTTTCCTGATCGGAATATTCAGTTGGCCTGGAATCACCCGGCTAGTCCGCGGACAGGTACTTTCTCTGAGGGAACAACAGTTTGTCCTGGCTTCTCGTTCACTGGGCTCCGGCAACCGGCGGATAATCGTTACCCACGTGCTTCCAAACGTGGTCGCCCCTTTGCTCGCCTCAATTACCTTCGACGTGAACGGCGCCATACTTCTGGAAGCGGGGTTGAGCTTTCTCGGGGTCGGGATACCGCTTCCGACCCCAAGTTGGGGAAACATGCTGGAGTCTGCGCGCAGTCTGGACGTGCTCCAGGACGGCCCGTGGATCTGGGTTCCGCCGGCTGTCATGATCCTGCTGACGGTCCTTAGCATCAACTTCATCGGCGACGGCCTGCGCGATGCCATCGACCCCCGGCATCAGCAGGGATGACAGGTAGGCTGGAAACCGCTGCAAGGGCCTGAAAACAGTGTGTGCCTGCGGGCTCTTGACACAGCCGAATTCATTTCACAAGCATCCGGATCAGATTGAAGGGCGTATCGATAAATGAAGGCGGACAATCCGGCTTCAGCGGGACCCTGCCCAGGCTGCTAAGGCAACACTGTTACGGAGCCAATCTCCAGGCGGGGGTCGCTGCTATTTACAGGCACAATCGGGTCATTGACCCTGTCAGGGTAATAGAGACCGGCGACGAGCCTGTAACGCCCCGGAGCCAACGAGTCCGGCAATTTGATTTGGTGAACTGAGTGCAGTAGTCGGCCGGGGATCCAGCTCTGAGGTGGTGTATTCACGCCTCCAGGGGGCATATCATGCTGGCTCAGCCCGATTCCCTCCTTGTCAACCAGGTGTACGAATGTTTTCACAGGTTCGCCTGTGCCTTTGACAAGCCATGTCAAGTGGACATGAGCCACATCTCCCGCGCGCAGCGGCGGCACCGCCCGTATTCCCTCCAATCGAATAGATCCATAGTCGGCGCCAATGGCCGCAAAGTCCCACGACCGCACAGTGATGCCGGAGGCCGCGAGCAACATGAGAGCCCCCGCGGCCAGCCAGATTATAGGAAACAAGAACTGCCGCATGTCCAGCCGACCCGCTCCCCTCTTCCAGACCAGAATCCCCAGCCCATTTCCTGCCTGGCAAAGTAGCGTAAACAGAACCACCCAACCCGCAGCCGTCACTAGTCGACCTATCCACACCGCTGATGTCGTCTCCCAGGCGATCTCAACGTTATGCTCACCCGGAGGAACAGTTACAGTTGCAAGGCCAAGTCCTGTCGCCGGCTCGACCGGTACCTCAGCGCCGTCGATGGAAACCCGCCATGGCGGGTAGTAGAACTTATGAAAGAGGAGCCGAAAAGTCTGGTCCGTCGTGACAATGTATTGTTGGTGGAGCAGGCTAGTCTTCACTGGCGTTACGGTAGCGGCGTTGATTGGACCTGGCAGTGGGGGTTCTTCCCACGGTTTCCGCCCGGCCTTGAGGGCATCAACCATTGGGGTCGCGGACCATACAGGCATTAGGTGTTGAGCCCAGATGCTTAAGGACTGATTCCAAAACAGACGATCAACAGAGTCGGACCAGTGAGCCTCATTGGGTTCATCTTCGCTCGTTGTGTAATTGAGGCCGAACGATGCGTAAGCGAAAAGGTATACCGAAATAAGAAGGCTGAGGAGAGGCGTGACTCTTCCCCAAGTCTGACCCTTCCTGTGCAGTGCCTCGACTGACGCCGCCAGCAGGAGTGAAATGCCAAGGGCTGCAAAGATCTGCCACCGCCAGGGGAACTGGACCTGGTCAAAAAAGAGCTCAATGCGAGTCCACAGCCACATGCTTGTATCAGTCATGGCCCAAGCGAGGACAAGGATCAATAGAGCCGTCAGTTGCATAAGGATGCGCAATTTTCGAAGTTCCACTGTCAAGACCGCCGCCAATGCAGCCAGAGTAATCGGAATGACGTAGAGTGGCAGCCTGGGTCGATCATTCGGATAGCTGTAGGAATAGAGAGCATTGAAATCGATCAACTCTCTCCACAAAAGAAAGTGGCCCATTCCAACTCCGGAAAACAGGCGGCGTCCGTTCATCACCCAGCCCAGTTCAAGCAGTGCGGGAAACACGTACCAGGCGGTCAGGACGATGCCAATGGCGACCGGGGCTGCGCTGCCCAAAAAGACTCGAAGAATACGGGTAGGTTCTCTGTGCTGATATGCGGCGAATGCAGCCAGAACGGCCCCAAGCAGGACGACCGCCATGAGCGCAGTCAGGTTGTGGGTGAAAATCAGCCCGGCCCAGGCTAGGCCGGCCACGGCCAAATGCAAGGAATGCGAAGACCCATCCGAAGCGCTCCGGTCCGAGTTTGCCGCCTTCAGAGTGTGGAAGGCGACAAGAGGCAGCCAGACAAAGGCGCTGAACTCCGGAAATGCGCCTCTTATGAAAAGATCGTAGATTCGATAGGGAAAGAACTGGAAGCAGACGACTGCGACCACTGCCGGCCAGGCCGAAACGAATTGGCGAGAAAGCCGATACATCCACCACGCCGAAATTCCGAATCCCAGAGACAGCGCGATGCGAATGCTCGGAATCAGGTCTAGACCGGCTACGTGAAGCAGCGCGGGAGGATAGTAGAAGCCAGGCGAATAGTAGTTGAAGACTGGAGTGCCGTAGCCTAACAAGTGGTCGGGGAACCAGCGGGGAAAGATCACCCCTTCTCGCAACGCGGCCGTCAGGGCCTCGATCCGCCGTATGTGGGTTAGTCCATCATGGGTGTCAACGGGCCAGACGGCCGTCAATCCAAAGAGGGTGAAAGCGGAGAAGACTGCAAGCAACAGCGCGAAAGTCCGGTCGTGTATTCCTGTTTTGTTCTTGATTCGATTAACGAATTTGTCGCCGGCTACACCCATTTGGACCAAGATTTCATTTTACTTATTTGGCTCTGCATTCGGCAGAAGGAAAGTGGCGCCGCTGCCTTGTCGGAGAGCAGATGCGCAAGAGTGAGGACTCACAGGTATGGAACCGGGCGTGGTAAGAAACCAATCCAGCTTGCCCGATTTTCGGTCGTCAGACGGAGACATTTTGGTGTGAGGCTTCCGTGGAACGATCAGAGAATCTCAGGTCTGCAGCAGCGGCCGCGGCTTGTTGAGCGTCTGCTCCGGAGGACTTTCTCGGATTCCCGGTACTCAAAGGTACCTAGAGTCACTGAATTCCAAGGCGATCTGCGAGATCATTGAAATCTTCGGCAACCAGGTCAACAGAGGGATCGGCAGCCAAGTCTGTCTTCTGCTCAGGACCGAATTCCCGCGGCCTGTGGACGAATGCGGTCCTGAAACCGACCGATTTCGATCCTTTCAAGTCACCGTTGTGGGCGGCGACCATCATGACCTCGTGCGGCTCCAACCCGAGGAGCGCGGCCGCAGTCTGGTAGACCTCAGGGTCCGGTTTATACTGCCTCGCCAGCTCCGCGGAAAGAACGCAGTCCCAGCAGAGGCCTCCATGACGCGCCATGTTTACCAGGAGGGCCACATTTCCGTTGGACAGGGCGGCCACGATGAACCGTTTTCGCAGGCGCGCGAGACCGGAAGCGACGTCCGGCCACGGATTGAGCCGGTGCCAAACTTTGTTCAACTGTACTTTATCGGCCTCAGATAGCCCAGAAACCTGATATTCCTTCAGAAGATCATCAAGGATCAGGCGGTGCAGCGCGTCGATGTTCATCCAGGGAAGTTCCCCTGCCCGCACCCGCTGCATGGAGGGTCCGTAACCGCCCCGCCAACTGTCTGCAAACTGGGGCCAGTCTACATCCACGCCCTTGTCTGTCCAGACGCTTTCCCCTTCGCCAATGATGGACCCCCTCCAGTCCACCACCGTTCCAAAAATGTCGAATGTCAAGGCTTTGACTGCTGAGAAATCCATAGTCTCTCCAGTTGCTGTTTGGTCAAACGACTAGGTGTACAGGGACTCGCTTCAGCAGGGGGATGCCATGTTTGAGCGGCAAGTCTTTTTTTGGGCGGACGGCAGCGTGCCTCAGGAAGATGTCAGCGCTTCGATGATAGCGTCGCAGAATTCGGGCAGGTCATCAGGGACACGCCCAGTAACAACATTGCCATCGGTAATCGCCGGCACATCATGGTAGACAGCGCCGGCGTTGAGCAGATCGTCCGTAACCGCGCAGTAGGCCGTGACGTTGCGGCCGGCGACACTGTCGGTCCCCTTTTGGCGGTCAAGCGAGATCAACACCTGCGGTCCGTGACAGATGGCGGCCAAGACTTTTCCTGATCGGTGGATTGCGGCGGCGAACTCCAAAGTCTTGTCATCAATGCGAAGGAAGTCCGGGGCGAGTCCACCGGGAAACACTGCCGCGTCGAACTCCTCGGGCTTCATTTCCCAGATGCTCTGAACCGAGTAGCGATTGCCTACAGCAAGGACGTCGAAGGGAATCGTGTGCCCGAACCTGCCAGTGATGGGCTTTTCCGGCCAGGCCGGACGGCCGTGAAAGTGGCCGAGGGCCGTCTGAGGCAGGGTGCCAACCACGACGTCGGCGCCAGCCTGGCTCAACTGCAGAACTGTGTACATAACTTCGATATCCTCAAACTCATGCGCAGTGAGGACCGCTACAGACTTTCCCTCAATTGATTTTTCCATTTTGACGTATTCTCCAGTCAAACTCTGTGCTTTTGAAGCGCATCCCAGTCAAATTCGATGCCATGCCCAGCGCGATCGGGGGCAATCGCCGCCCCTTCTTCGATGTGCAACGGGTTCCGAATGAAGCGATCCAGTCCAAACCCATGTGCCTCGAGGTAGGAGCTGTTTGGAATCGCGGCCAAGAGATGCACTTGAAGGTCATGGACGCCGTGCGTGGTTATTGGCAAGTTGCAGGCCTCGGCCAGGTGGGCCACTTTGAGCCAGGGCGTAACTCCCCCCAGGGTGGCCACGTCCGGCTCAGGAAAGGAGATGGCGCCGTGGGCAATCATCTGCTGAAATTCATACACAGTATGGAAATTCTCTCCGGTAGCGATCGGAAGACCTCCTTCACGTGCGATGCGTGCATGGCCCGCAACGTCATCGGGAATAATAGGCTCCTCCAGCCAGAAAAGATTGTACTCCGCCATGCCGCGGGCGGCGCGAATGGCCTCATCCACCCGCCAGCGCATATTTGCGTCGGCCATGAGGGGAAAGTCCGCCCCCAAGTGGCTGCGCATCGCCGCCACTCGCTCGACGTCTTCTGAAAGCTGATCGCGGCCAACTTTCATCTTTATGGCGCGAAAGCCCTGCGCCTGAAATTCATCTGCCTGTTTCAGCAGGGCATCCAACGAGAACTGAAGGTCGATGCCGCCGGCGTAGACGGGGACCCGGGGATCATGGCCACCGAACTGCCGCCACCAAGGTTCCTCCCGGGCTTTACCGCGCAGATCCCAAAGGCCGATGTCCAGGGCAGCCAAAGCAAATGAGGCCGCCCCACCCCGCCCGACAAAGTGCACGTGCCAGCACATTCGGTCCCACAGGCGTTCTATCCGGTCGGCGTCTTCGCCGATTAGACAAGGCGCCAGGTCGTCGCGGATCAGAGCCAGAATTGCAGACCCGCCAATATCTCCGACACAGTAGGTATAACCCATTCCTTCCAAGCCGCCGGAAGTGCCGATACGCGTCACGATTAGTCCGAAGTGGGAGATGTCACCGTGTGTGGAGTCTGACAGGACGACCGGCAGTGGGATCCGGTAGTGTTCCGTGCGAATCTGTGTAATCTTCATTTCACCTCAGTCTCCCAAAATCGGCATTTGCGGCACAAAGCCAAGCTCTTCCCGTATCCCTGACATGTCGTACACGGGATCCTTCTCGCGGCCGTGCTGTTCATAGTGGGAAAAGTCGATGGCGTCGGCATCACTGCCGTACCAAGAGCGCAGCAGCTCCGGAACTGGAACGGCAGTGCAGGCTTGACCACCAACTGCGTTGAGAATCCGCACGCCGGGTTTGAACGGCGCCTCGACCGCAGCCATCAGACAACGGAGGGTATCACTCAGAAACATTACCGAGATCTTGCCCATCCCCCAGATTGGCACGGGTCCGGGTTCGGCCGGCGCCAGTTGACGATCGTCCGGTGCGATGCTGGCCAACCGCAGGTTGATAAAGTCGAGGGACCCATTCTGCCTGGACAGGTATCTGGTTACCTCTTCCATCATGTACTTGGAGAAACCGTAGCCGTCACGGTCCAGACAGGGGTGTTCGTCGGGCATAGGAAGCTGGAGTGGGCGGAAGTCGACCGATTGCATTCCGACCGCGGCGATGGAACTTGCCAGGACGAACTTTTCGCATCCGCGGTCGATGAGGTAACGCAGAAGGTGGTGGGTCCCTGCGACATTGACGCGCAGGCCCTCCTCCTCGGTGCACCCGCCCGTCACAGCGGCAAGATGAATCAGAACGTCAACTCCCTCAAAGGAGTCCAGCAAACGAAGCGTATTGGGGTCCGAAAAATCTCCCTTTAGATTCGTCGCACCTGGCACGTCGGTTGGGGTACGGGAAAGGCAGACCAGCTCGTACTCCGTGTCTCGTGCGATCGATTTTGCCAGCGCACTTCCTATGAATCCACTTGTACCTGTGATGAGAATTCTACCCATTTTCGCTACTCTTCTTTCCAGGCGAGCATGCAATTACTCCAATGAGGACATCTGCGTCCTTTTACCACTGGTCAGGCGGCCTTTCACAGGAGGCGTCACTCTTGTTCCGGTGAATGTAAGGGAACCGTTGCATGCCGGATGCCAAGCGGAGGACGAGATTTTACAGTGAGAGGGCGGTCTGGTCGCCCGGTTCTCCTGTACCGGCCGAACCGGCTCTACCTGCATGGCTACTCTCGCACAGGTCAATCGCAGACTTGACAGCAGGTCAACTCCAGCGAATCACTGCGCCGAAGAGATCCGGCAGCTCATCCCGATTTATTTTCGCATACAGCTCCGGCGCCTCCGAGGCGTCCACCCGGTGTGTAATCGTCTTCTCCCATGGGATGGCGCCTGTAGCGATATTTCGCAGCACCGCCTCCCGGCACGGAACCAACCCATCGTTGCACGGAAAGAACGCGGTAAGCTGCTTGCCGTGAGGCACGAGGTAGTTGAAGGAGACCGGCTCCTTTCCATAGTGACCCAGGAAGACGAATTTCCCCCGCAGGCGCGCCAGTGGGAACGCGAGATCAAGGCAAGAGGGGTTCCCGCTGCCTTCGAAAACCACATCGGCGCCGCCAGGTTGAATCTCCTGGACGCGCGCGGTAAGCTCGCCCGGAGACATGCCGTTCGCGTTGATCGTATGCGTTGCCCCCAACTCCTTAGCCTTCTCCAGACGACTCTCATTGAGGTCGATAGCTATGGTTACTGCGCCGCGCAGGCGCGCGGCGGCCAGGGCTCCCAGACCGATCAGTCCAACGGCGTGAAATGCAACAACGTCGCCCATCTGGACGCCCGCCATATCTACGGCGTTGTAGCCGACTGCGGGCATGACAAAGAGCGCCGCCGTAGCGTCATCTACCCCAACGGGCAAACGTTCGACCTCCGCATCCTCCGGCATCAGGGCATAGGAGGCATGGGTGCCTGAACAGATCGTCACAGGCTGACCGTTGACGCGCATGGGAATATAGTTGCGGCGGTAGTAGACCTTGTCGCCAACATCGAATTTCGTTACACCGGCGCCAACTTCCTCCACGTAGCCAACGGCCTGATAGCCTGTACAAATCGGGTAGGGGCCATAGCTGATTTTGTTGCGGATCACAGCGAATTCTGTGCCTACGCTGACACCGGACCTGCCACAGCGAATCAGCAGATCCGAGGACGCGAGCTTGGGAATATCGAATTCCCGGAGCGAGAATTGCTGCTGGGCCGTACAAATTAGCACGCTACTCTTCATAATAGAGCCGCCCTCTTTAAGTTATGCTGTGAAGTCCCTAAGCCGGAAGATTTCCGCGCCGTCGACATGTTCGGAAAAGCGACTGAAGGATGCTTCCCGTCCTTCTTCAAGTAGTGGCAGGTTACTAAAGGAGACCCGAACTGTCAATGACCCAGGGAGCTATATTGCCACATGTTGTGACTGGATGGGAGCTCCCTTCCCTAAACTTCAGTCGGCTATGCGCGAGCATGAAGCGGAGCTAATAATCTGCGCGATGGCTATAGAAGAATGCCAGGTTTTGGAAGGCAACAGGCGCCGAAGCGCCAAGGGCAGTTCGTTGGCCTACGGCCGGACTGAGAATACAGTTTTTCAGGCTCTTATGAATCTGGAATCCCTGCACTATTGTGAGAAAATGTCGTTTGTCGCAAGGCCCGCTCCCCGGGTGGCCTCGAACAAATTGCCTTGACCTGGGGGATCCTTAGGCCCTCCATGGAGCGAAATCAATGTTCGAGAGCGTGATGGCGGCCGTTCAATCTGAAGATAGTCCAGATAGGCGAAGGGCAAGTCGCCGTTTCTTCCGTCTCACTACGTTCACTATCTTAGCGTTCTTGACTATTGCTGTCGTCATGCTCCGTCTCTACAGGCTTGACGAGTTGCCGGCAGGGATTCAGGTCAGCGAGGCATTGAACGGGGTTGACGCCCTGCGCGTCCTGAACGGTGAACATGCCGTTTTCTTTCCTTCCGAGTTCAGCGGCCATGAAGGTCTGGTCGTGTACCTGATTGCGCTCTCGATTTCTCTTCTGGACCAAACTGACCTGGCGTTGCGCCTGCCCACCGCACTGGCCAATGCCGGAACTGTCTTTGTCGTTTTCTGGCTAGGCCGGCTGCTCTTCGGAAGAGATGAAACAGGCGCAGCCACATCCTGGCGAGGTATGTTCATCGGTGGGGTTGCCGCCAGCCTGATGGCTGTGTCGATTGGACAAACGGTTCTGGGACGTACGGTCTTTAGGGCCAATCACTTGCTCCTGTTGACTTCACTGTGCCTGGCCTTGCTCTGGTGGGGCTGGAGGGAGAGAAGCTGGTGGGCGGTTACACTGGCCGGTGTCTGCGCCGGTCTGGTTCAGTACACTTACATCCCTGCGCGCTTCACGCCATTTCTATTCCTCGCGTTGGGCTTGAGCTTTCTGATACCCCGCAGACTTACGGGCCCGCGAAACCTGAGGTCAGAGCTTCCCTGGATTCTCAACTTCGGGGGCACGGCACTTCTGGTGGCTGCGCCGATTTTTGTCTTTTTTGCTACTCATCCTGAACACTTCTTTTTGCGCAGTAACGCGATCTCTGTTCTTCAGCCCCATGTTAACCAGGGAAACGCATTGGGAGTCTTCCTGGATAACTTGGTCTGGCATCTGGCAGCCTTTGGCTTCAAGGGAGACGTAAGCTGGCGCCACAACTTTAACGCTTTGCCGATGCTCAATCCGTGGGAAGCATCTTTCTTCTGGCTCGGCGCAGGAATCTCATTGTGGCGGTGGCAGCGGCCTGCGTGCCGACTCCTACTTTTCTATATGGCTTTCCTTCTGCTGCCGGCAGTTACAGCGAGAGACTATGCCCCGAACACCCTGAGAATGCTAGGCGCAACGCCGGCCGTCTATTTGATAACGGCCTTCGGTCTTTGGGAAGCCTTTCATTTCGCAAGGAAACGTCTTTTCCCGACTCGAGTCACCGAGAGCGCCGTGGCTCTGGGAGCCATCGCGGCAGTGGTTGTATTGGTGCAAGGCGTTACCACATTCCGCAGCTACTTCGGTGCTTGGGCATTCGAGCGCGGCGTTCAGTTTGCTTACGAAGTTCCCTGGTCGGATTTCGCGCGTACACTCAACGCTTTGCCTTCAAGCGAAGAAGAGCTCTACTTGATCCCAAACTCACTGGACCATCCCAGCTTTGACTACATCTACAGGGGCGCCGCCTCAACTTTCTACTTTCCCAGAGAGACCCCAGACCTTGGCTTTCTAGCTTCTGAAATCGAGTCAGCTATTGTTGGAATGGAGAATCTGACGGAAGTCAAGGTTGTCCAGTTGAACAACGTGCATGTTGGCTGGATTGGCAATGACACGGGCCGGGTCGCTGTATTGCTGGACAAATATGCCCAACGTGAAGAGACCGTGCATTTCGATGAATTCCAAGTTCACAACTTCACCGAAATCTCTCTGGAGCACCGTTGGACATTCTTCGAGCGTATGCAACCTTTGAAAGTCGAATATGACGGCGGCATTTCACTGTTGGGCCTTGCCCTCGGTCAGGGACCAAAGGAGTATTCGGCCGCAAGTCCAATCGAGCTCAAGAAGGATGAGCCTCTTTGGGTCGCACTGAATTGGGAGACTTTGCCTGATCTGGAAGTCGATTTTTCGGTGTCGATTCGTCTGCATGACCGCGCGGGAGAGATCGTCTTTCAGGAAGATTCCCTCCTGTGGAATCCGCTGCACAGGCCTACAAGCGATTGGACGCAAAGTGTCGGAATTGATTCCTTGTTCCAGATCAGCCTTCCGCCTGAGCTTGCCCCCGGCGAATACGAACTCAGGCTTGTCGTCTATGATTCGGAGACGCTGACTCCAACCGTCCAGGTTGGAGTTTGGGAACCGGAGCTGACGTTGGCAGAAGTCAGGATTTGGGAAAGCGATTGAGTCAGGTCCTTTCTCAATGACGGGCCTCGCCGAAGCCCAGTAGAACTGTAACTGCAACTCTCATTGAAGGAATGCCGATATCAGCTGACTGTGCTTCTTACCCTCGCGTCTTTCCGACGGCTCGCTCAACCACATTTCGCACTTGACTGGTTGATTGGCACGGCGGGTGCTATAATCGCTCCTGGGCGAGAGCAGGCCACTGCTGCCTAAACTTAATTGGAAGCAGTGCAAACAATCGATTTGGGCCAGTAGGCAGTCGGGGAGTGAGAACAGGAAGTGCAATGACTCCAGCGCTCCCTACCCGTGCGTTTCAGAGAAGAGAACGAGAAACCTGACTCGATTCTCTCCTATAGAGAGGTCTAAGCGTGACAAATCCGGATACAGCTGGGACTTCGATAGAGACTTTTCTAAGTGACTTGGCTTCAGGTGAGTCAACGCCGGGAGGAGGCGCGGCCGCGGCTCTAACCGGCAGTCAGGCGGCCGCTTTGCTCAGCATGGTCTTGAACTTCACTGTCGGTCGCAAGAAGTACGCAGCCGTGGAGGAAGAGTTGCGCGGAGTACTGCTGCGAACCGAAGAGATGCGCTCGGATCTTCTGGCCTACGCAGACAAGGATTCCGAGGCGTTTGGCGCGGTGGCAGCCTGTTACTCAATGCCCCGTTCCACCGCGGAAGAAAAGACAGCCCGGACCAAGGCTATGCAGACCGCTTTACGCGGGGCCGCAGAGGTGCCCTACTCGATCGCCGAAATGTGTGCCGACCTACTGGAACTGACCTGCCCGGTTGCTGAGAAGGGCAATCCCAATGTCGTCAGTGATGCGGCAACAGCAGCCCACCTGGCCTTTGCAGCCCTCAACAGTGCCCTCGTTAACGTTGATATCAATCTGAAGTACCTCAAGGACGACACTTATGTTTCCAGAATGCACGCAGAGGTGACGGAATTGAAGGCATCTGCCGAGAGCAACTATATCGCAGCCCGCGCTGCGTGCACGAGTGTCCTAGGCGTAGAGATATGACCGCACAGCTATTGAAAGGCCGGCAACTAGCCAAGCAGTTGCAGGCCGAACTGTCCGAGAGTTTTGCAGAACTGGCTACGGCTACCGGCGTGCAGCCGACCCTCGCCGCATTACAGATGGGCGCCGACCCTGCCGCGGCAGGTTACTTGCGCGCGATTCGCCGCGCTTGTCAAGGGGTTGGCGTTGCGCTCAGGCCCGTCGAGCTTGATGAGAAGAGCAGCCCTGAAGAGGTTCAGGCGGCGCTGACCCCGTTAAACGACGACAAGGCCGTTCATGGAATCATGGTGCTGGAGCCGCTGCCGGATCATGTCGACAGTTCTCAACTGATTGACTTCCTGAGCCCTGCAAAGGACGTGGACGGCGTTCATCCGCTCAACGCGGGGAGGCTGGCTGCGCAGCGTCAACCGCACTTCGTGCCGGCCACTCCAGCAGGGGCAATGATGCTGTTGGAAGATGCCGACGTGACCTTCAAGGGCAAGAAGGCAGTCGTAATCGGACGAAGTGATATTGTAGGAAAGCCGATGGCCCTGTTGTTGCTGCATCGACATTGTACGGTCACGATTGCCCATAGCCGAACCGAGGACCTGCCATCGGTTGCAAGTGAGGCGGACATCCTGTGTGTGGCGGTGGGACGTCCGGAAATGGTAACAGGCGACTGGATAAAGCCAGGGGCAGTCGTCGTTGATTTTGGGACTACTTATGTAGGTAGTTCTGTTAAAGGTGACTGCGAACAAGCTAGCGTGGAAGCCGCGGCGGGAATGTTTACGCCCGTTCCGGGCGGAACGGGCCCAATGACGAACGTGATGCTAATGCAAAATCTGTTCAGCGCTTACCGTCGTCTCGTCTCTGCAAGCTGAGACTAGTGTCCCAGAATCTCGACACTCTTTGCGCGTGGATGGTGGTTGATTTCGCTCTTTCCATAGTCGCTCAGCAGGGACTTCACTTTCTCCAGCCGGACTTGCAGGCGAGGTTCTTTACAGTCCCACTCTCCAACTACCTGGTTGCAGACCAGCAGCGAATCACCCCAGATAGCTACATTTGCGGTACCCGGCTCGATCTTGCGCTCTTTCAATCTGTCTAGCAGTTCTTCCAGCGCCGCAATGAGAGTATCGTACTCGGCTTCATTGTTTGTTACATTGTCGCCGAAGTTCAGTTCGACAATCTTGCGCGGGTATCCCGGCCAGTCCAGCGCGAAGCTTCCGTAGCCTTCTCCAGGGTTGCCGCGGCTACCTCCGTCATATACGATTTGTATCGGTTCTTTCGGCGGCTCTTCTTGCGGGGAAGGGTGTGCAGGCTGCGCTGCGCCCATTGGGCCTGGAGAACCGGCGTCTGGATGTCCGCTGCCCGATAAACGATTGTCCGATTTACGGGGGCGGTCGGCCGGTGCAGGCGGTCGTGGCTCTACAGGCTTCCCAACGGTCTGCCTGTTGCTTCTTTCAATGCTCTGCGAGGAAACAGAAAGTGCGATTCTCAAAGGATTCCTGTCCGACAGCAGCTCCTCTGCTTCAATCAGCCCCATAGCCTTCAACTGTCGAAAGAGAGAACGCCTCTGCCCGGCAGAGAGTCTTCCTATTTGGTTGACAAGACGGTCCAAATTGCTTCTCATTTCCGCCCAGCGCCAATTATTCGGGGTCTCAAGCAGACCAGAAGAAAACTGAGATTCATTTCAAAGTATTCGATCTTGCGAACTGCTGAAGAGCAAGAGAGCGTTACAATTGACGTCCCGGCCTGCGTCGGGAATAGAAAAGTCAAGAAACACTCTTTGAGAGTGCAGCGGGGTGCTATGCCGTCTGCCGCTCCTTCCTTTGCGAAGCCTTTGCCTTTTCCCACAGAAAGAGCAGGTTGGCTTGATGGAAATTCTGGACAAGTCCGCCCAGGGGAATGCGCGTCCGACCGAATTCCTCGATGTCGTGACTCAGGAGTTCTCGCTTGCTCGCCCCTTCGGATAGGAGCCGTTCGACCAGTGCCTCAACGTCATTCAGATATTTTATGCTTTCTTCTATGCTGGGGGTTACCTCGCCTCTCAGGAGAATGTCACCGTGGCCCTGTACAATCGTCTCCAAATTGAACTCGTGCAGACTGTGCAGAGACTGTTTGAACTTGTCGATATCGGCGAGCGGTGACGCAATCACAGGCACGGGCATCATCAGGTCGCTGGCGAACAGTACCTTTTCCTCCCGCACGTGCACGACACACACATCAGGCCCAGGACCAGGCGCGTGCATGATATGGACGGTTTTGTCTCCCAAACGAATAACGGAACCTTCATTAAAAATGATTTTCGGAAGTCTGATTTCTACGCGCAACAGTTCGGCGGTATGCTCTCTCGCCTCTTCCAACGCTCTCCGACCATAGCGTACAAGCAGGTCACGAGCGGACTCATGGGCAATGAGTTCCGCCTCAGGGAAGAGACAGGATCCGTAGACATGGTCTGCATGGCTTATTGTATTTACGAGATAGCGAACGCCAGCAGGGCAAACTTGCGCCGCAAAGTCCATGACTTGCCTGGTTTCTGAGGGAAATGGGAGGGTATCAATCAAGATTCCGCCCTCCGAGGACACGACCAGTCCCGCGTTGACCTCTGCGTACAGCGCGCTGGTGAAAACCCACGTATCATCCGCAACCCGTGTGCGCGTAATCGCCACCTGCTACATCCCCTTCCTCGATTTCATGGCAAGAGCAGTCGTCAAATTGAAGATTATAGCACAGTGCGGCAACGCGCAGCAATGGCGGCACCGGTCCGGGTGCATCCCAGATTTGGGGTAGGAACGGCCGAGGTCGGGGGCACGCAGTAAGTGGTCAGGATCTGTTGACATTTTCTTGGGGACCTACGTTTGATTCACCGGCTCAAGGGTGAATGCTCTGAAGGACTTTGGCACAATTTGTCATGTTTTCAGGGGGGATCCTCCCAGGGCAATCGCGAACTTTCAGAATAGGTGAGAAAGGAGCAAGAAGAGATAGTCGTGATTCCAAGCGGCCTTGAGTCTCTTGTTCTTGGCGCCGAGTTTGGTTGTTTTATCCTGTTTGAGAAGATTGAGTGCAATGCGACGCAGGATGGCAAAGTTCTGAGCGTCGTGCCCTTTGCGTAGGCGGGAATCATCTTCTCGGAAAGCGAAATCGAGCACCCAGTGCATGCCATTTTCGAGCTGCCAGTGAGAGCGAACGGCCTGGAGCAGTTGATGGGCCTCACCTGGCAAAGAAGAGATAAAGTAACGGTCGACAATACTGCGCTCTTCGTTTTGGATGCGTTGTGCGCGTATCCAGACAAGAGATGGCAGTGCTGGCCAGTCCAGGGCGCCGCGCAGATGCGGCCAAAGCGTCGGATCGTTTAGGGTCCAGCATTGGCGGATCTCGATCCGGCCATGCCCTTTGTCAACCTCTCGCACTGAATCAAATGCGAAGGCAGTGAACTTACTTTCACAAAGATCCTCGAACAGGAAGGTGACATCCTCATACAGACTGCCTTGATTCTGCTTCAGGGCCAGAACATAGTCAGCCTCGGCAGCCACAATCTGTGCGGCGATTTCCTTCTGACAGCCGATGGCATCAATCGTAATGATGCAGTCTGTCAGATCCAAGGCCAGCAGCAGTTGTGGAATCGCTGTGATCTCATTTGACTTTTCTGCAACCTGCACCTGCCCCAACGTGAGTCGATTCTCTGTCGCCCATGCACTCACCACCATGATTGCGTCCCGCTCTGCTTCCCGGTCATGAGAGCGACGAACACTCTTCCCGTCGCTGGCGACGACTTCACCTGCGCTCAATTCGGCTACCTCTGCGACCCAGCGCAGAAAATAGGCCTCGAACTGGACCCCGTCTAAGCTCCGAAACAGCCGCCAGAAGGTATCATGCGACGGAATCCCGCTCGGTAACGGCAGAAACCCGGCAATCCATTCCTCCTTTGCCCGACCAAATTCTGCGACCGCTTCCCAATCATCCGCACCGCACAGAACAGCACATATCGCTATCACCAGCATGTCCAGCATCTGATGGCGCCGGTTGACCGTTGAACGCAGATCTTCCAGTTCCCTAAAGTGATAGTCGAACGCCTCCCAAGATTCATTCACCACGTATTCCCTTCTGCTAATGTTTTAACGTGAGAATAAATCCCTATCCCATCTTGTCAACCCTCCTTAAGGTTCGCGATTGCCCTGGGGATCCTCCCCCTTTCCACTCAACGGCTCAATAGTGAAATGTTTCACCATGTGGCATCTTTTGTCACCTTTTGGGGGGGGGGGGGGTTGGGGGGGTTCCTGAGGCAATCGCATCTGTTCTGGTTTGCCAGTATTGTCGAGGACAACCAGAGGGTCCAAAGAGGCGAGCCGTGAGAGGCGTGAGGAGTGAGTGGCGTAGGGCGACGCGTGAGGGGGGAGCGAGGGTAGGTGCAAAGGCGGAAATGCAGTGGTTAGTGGGCGGACTGTCTGAATCTGGATTTGCCGGTTTTCCGGGATTTTTGGAATGGGGGGGTGGAAATGGGTGTTGGACGAGTGTTTATTAGGGCTCGTTGACATTTTGTTTGAGCCAGCTCAGAGTAGAAGCAAAGTGCAAGAAAGCGATGAAACGACGTGCGAGTTTGTCATAGCGAGTGAAAATGCGCGACACCACTTGATTCTGTTGATGAAACGTTCGACGATGTTGCGTTCTCGGTAGCGGATGCGGTCATAGTCCCGTGGTTGCCTGCGATAGCTGCGGAAAGGGATGACCACCTCTATCTGTTGGGCTGCGAGCAGCTCTCGCAACGGGTCAGAATCGTAGCCTTTGTCGGCAATAACGGCGTCAAAATCGAAAGGGGGGAGCAGCGATTCAGCTTGGGTCATATCATGGCGCTCAACCCCGGTCAAGATGAACTTGAGGGGAAAGCCCAGGGCTTCGACGAGGAGATGGTTCTTGCTGCTGAATCCGCCCCGGCTTCGACCTAGGCACTGTTCCTGCTGCGGGCCCCCTTTTTTGACCCGCCCGCGGCGCACATATGGGCGCGCACAACTGTACTATCGGGCATCACCGCTGCCATCTTTGGGTCCTGGGCGAACTGTTTGAACATGTCGGCCCAAACTCCGTGCTCTTCCCA
Organism: Caldilineaceae bacterium; assembly: GCA_965208965.1. GTDB lineage: Bacteria > Chloroflexota > Anaerolineae > Caldilineales > Caldilineaceae > Bin5. The sequence continues at coordinate 3,660,349 of OZ242384.1, read as the reverse complement.
GCGTGCGTAGCGCTTGAAAACGCTGTTCCACTTGCCATAGCGGTCCGGCAGTTCACGCCACTGGGCGCCCGTGCGCAGAATCCAGTGAACTGCCTCAATGAAACGGCGACACGCTTGCTCTTGCCCTGCGTAGGCACGAGCGTGTCCTTGCAAAAACGCGTAAAGTTTCTGCCACTGACAGTCGGAAATCTTAGTTGTAGACATCCTTCTATTGTCGCCAATGTGTCAGAATCAATCAAATGTCAACGAAACCTAGTGACCTGGCAAGTGACTCAGGACTTTCGCCGTGACTGGACGAGTCTCAATATTTCATTGAGGAATACGAAAGTTCGGGCCATTATCGGGATGCACCGTACCTCAGGAGAACATATGGAGATCAAAGGAGCTACTGTTACAATAGGGCCGAACCGCGGTTGATAACCGCATTTGGCGTGACCGCCCTGTTCCGGGGCTGCGCGGAGCCATACTGGAGAGAGAACTGTGCAAGAGTGGATGCGAAGAGAAGCCGACGAACTGCTTCCCAAGCTGGTTGAATGGCGGCGCGACTTTCACCGTCATCCGGAGCTGGGATTTCAGGAAGTGCGTACGGCCGGAATCGTGGCGGCGCACCTTCAGGAGCTGGGTCTTGAGGTGAGCACCGGCGTGGGCAAGACGGGCGTCATCGCCATGGTGGAGCCGGACGATCTGCCCGACGACTGCGAAACGGTCCTGCTGCGCTTCGATATGGACGCTCTCCCGATCCACGAGGAGACCGGGTTGCCCTATGCTTCCCAAAACGCGGGGGTTATGCACGCCTGCGGGCACGACGGGCACACCGCGATCGGAATGGGCGTCGCGCAGCTGCTGACGAGGCATCGAAACGAGCTGCCGGGCCGCGTCAAGCTGGTCTTTCAGCCGGCCGAAGAGGGGCTGGGCGGCGCAATGGCCATGATCAGCGACGGTGCGCTTGAGGAGCCGCAACCGGCCGCGGCCTACGGGCTGCATCTGTGGAGCCGGCTTCCTTACAATCAGGTCGTCGTCCAACCCGGACCCCTGTGGGCAGCGGCCGACATGTTTACTCTGACGGTCCACGGGAAGGGCGGCCACGGCGCCACGCCGCATGACACAGTTGACGCGACGCTGGTTGCCAGCCAGCTGGTTGTCGCGCTGCAGACGATCGTGTCCCGCAACGCCAATCCGTCGGATACCGTGGTTGTCACCGTCGCCTCCTTTCAAAGCGGCAACGCCGGTAATGTGATCTCCGAGCGGGCGGTCCTTGAAGGAACGATCCGCAGCTTTGTGCCTGAAGTGCGCGACCTGCTTCTCCGGCGCTTTGAAGAGATTTGCACCGGTGTCTGCCAGGCGTTTGGCGCCAGCTACGAGTTCGAGATGCATAGTTGCGTGCCGGCGACGATCAATTCCGAGGCCGGCGCACGCGTGATGGAAGGTATCGCTAGGGAGGTTGTGGGCGAACAGAATGTCGCCCAGATTGCTCCCATGATGGTGGGGGAGGACATGGCGGAGTTCCTGAACCGGGCCCCGGGCTGTTTCGTACTGGTGGGCGCGGCCAACCCGGAGGAGGGGTTTTACAGTCCTCACCACAGCCCTTCGTTCGACTTTGAGGAAAGCGTGATGCCGACCGGTGTATCGCTGCTTGCCCAGGCCGCCTTTTCCCAACTGGCGGTCCCCAGTCGCGCTGAGAACGTTTCTGAAACGTAACCGCACGGCACGCTTGGCGTCCGCCCCGATCACGCGCAGAATTGCCGCTCCGGCCCGCAAACCACAGCCTACCCATTTCTTGTATTGACATTCCGGCCATGATCAGATACGATTATTCCGTTTGATAGTATTGATGCTATTGATTCTATTAATCGGATTATTTATTCGATTCCGGCGGCTCTACCAGGGCGAACTATGATCAAGCAACTTCACAGCGACTCGGAACTCCTGGACTATATCGTCAACAACGGATTCGTCCCCGGCGCCAGGCTGCCCTCTCTGAACGACCTCAGCGCTGAATTGGGCGTCAGTATCGGCAAGTTGCGGGAGCAGTTGGAAGCCGCGCGCGTGCTGGGGCTGGTGGCGGCCCGGCCCCGGCGGGGCATCGAATGCAACAGCTACAGCTTCACGCCCGCGGCGCGCGCCAGCCTCATGTTCGGCCTTGCTACGAATGAGCGCCTCTTCCGCGAGTTCAGTGAACTGCGCAATGGTATTGAAAGCGCATTCTGGCGGCCCGCGGTTCTCGCTCTCACCGATGAGGACAAACAGGATCTGAAGCGGTACGTGTCGCTCGCCTGGCACAAGCTGCAGCAGACCCGCATCCAGATTCCTCACCAGGAGCACCGGGCATTCCACATGACGGTCTTCAGGAGGCTTGACAACCTGTTTGCCACCGGACTGCTGGAGGCCTACTGGGACGCGTACGAGGCAGTCGAGCTGAATCTTTACGCCGATTACGGCTACCTGACGGAGGTCTGGGGTTATCACGAGGGGATCGCAGAGGCAATTGAGAGAGACGATGTCGATAGGGCCAGGGAACTGCACGAGGAGCACCTGCTGCTGTTGCGGACCAGGGACGTTCCTCGAAGCAGTACCCCCGGAACTCTTTCGCAATCAGGAACAGAAAGGTAAGGAGTAAAGCATGAGTGTTGCAGTTCGGGAGGCGCCAGTTGAAACGCCGGATGCGCCGGCAACGGTCAATGACTTTGCCATCAACGTGGCGACGGCGAACGGCTCCGGCAGCCAGACGAGCAACGGTGTCCTGCTACGCGCTCTTTTCAAAATGGGGATTCCGATAAACGGCAAGAACCTGTTTCCCAGCAACATCCAGGGGCTGCCCACCTGGTACATCATTCGCCTGAGCAAGGACGGTTTCCTGGCGCGCAGAGAGATGACGGACATTCAGGTCTGTATGAATGGACGGACCGTAGCAGAGGATATGGAAAGGGCGGTTCCCGGCGGCATCGTCATCTATGACGACTCCTTGCCGGTTGCCAACAACCGCAAAGACGTTACTTATTACGGGATGCCCGTGAAGGACCTCGTCAAAGAAGCCGGCCTGCCCCATGCTCTGCGAGACTATGTGGCCAACATGGTCTATGTTGGCGTGCTGGCAGAGTTGCTGGGCATCGAGCTGGACGAGGTCGAGGCGGCGCTGCTGCATCATTTCGAGGGCAAAGAGAAGGCTGCCGGGCTCAACATGGAGATGGTCGAACGCGCAATGGACTGGGCCGGCGGTCACGATATGCGGCATGAAGGCTTTCGAGTTGAACGGATGACAGGCTTCAACGAAGGCAAGATCCTGGTGGACGGCAATACCGCGGGCGCCTTGGGCGCTCTGGCCGGCGGCCTGTCCCTTGCCTCCTGGTACCCCATCACGCCGTCGTCCAGCCTGGCCGAGTCGATAGAAAAGTACGCCCCTGCCTTGCGAACCGACCCGGATACTGACAAGGCGACCGTTGCCGTCATTCAGGCTGAAGATGAGTTGTCGGCGATTGGAATGGTCGTGGGCGCAGGCTGGACGGGCGCCAGGGCGATGACATGTACGAGCGGACCCGGGATCAGCCTGATGTCTGAATTCGCCGGGCTGGCCTACTTCGCCGAGGTGCCGGCGGTCATCTGGGACATTCAGAGGATGGGGCCAAGCACAGGGTTGCCGACCCGTACCTCCCAGGGAGATATTCTTGCGTCCTACTATCTTGGGCACGGGGACACGAGACACGTGGTGCTTTTCCCCGCCAATCCGGCCGAGTGCTACGAATTCGGACGCATCGCCTTTGATCTGGCGGAGGAGCTGCAGACGCTCGTTTTCGTTCTGAGCGACCTCGATCTGGGCATGAACATGCATATTTCGGAGCCGTTCGAGTATTCGGACGCCCCCTTCAAGCGCGGCAAGGTGCTGAGCGCCGAGGACCTGGAGGAGAGGCAGGGCTCGTGGGGGCGCTACATGGATGTCGATGGCGACGGCGTTGCCTATCGTACGCTGCCGGGCACAAGGCACAACATGGCTGCGTACTTCACGCGCGGCACCGGTCACAATGAGTATGGCTATTACAGCGAGCGGCCCGAAGACTGGGAGCAGAATCTGGAGAGGCTGAAGCGAAAGTTTGAGACGGCTCGACAGATGGTGCCGCCTCCCATCCTGGATGAGGTTGACGGAGCTGACGTTGGAATCATCAGTTTGGGCAGCAACCACGACGGCGTCGAAGAGGCGCGTGCGCGTCTCGAAGCTGCAGGCTTGTCCACCAACTATCTGCGGCTGCGGGCATTGCCGATTGACGAAAGCGTTCGCTCGTTCATCGATAGAAACGGGACAGTCTTTGTTATTGAGGCGAACAGTGACGGCCAGCTCCACTCGATTCTGACGACCGAAGAACCGGCGCAGGCTCTGAAACTTGTGTCGATGGCAAAATGTGACGGACTTCCCCTGAGCGCTCGCTACATTGTCGAGCAGGTTTGGAAAGCATTGGAGGAGGAACTGATATGAGTACCAGGATCAGAGCAGACGCGGCGGCCAGACGCGCCGCACGCCCCGCAAAGACCAACCGCATCGGCCTGGAAAAAACCTCCTATCGCGGTCGACCGTCGACCTTGTGCAAGGGCTGCGGGCACGACAGCATCAGCCAGCGCATTGTCAATGCGGCCTGGGAGATGGGCCTGGACCAGACGCAGGTGGTGAAACTCAGCGGGATAGGATGCAGCAGCAAGACGCCGGCCTACTACCTGGGCTGGAGCCACGGCTTCAACAGCTTGCACGGGCGCATGCCTTCGGTGGCGACCGGGGCGATTATCGCCAACGCCTCGTTGGAGGTGATCGGAGTCAGCGGGGACGGCGACACTGCCTCAATTGGCATCGGCCAGTTCAAGCACGCGGTAAGGCGCAATCTGCCCCTCATTTACATCGTCGAGAACAACGGTGTTTACGGCCTTACCAAGGGCCAGTTCAGCGCGACCGCCGATGAGGGCCAGTTTCTCAAGTACCAGGGCGTAAACGACTTGCCGCCGCTGGACATCTGCATGGAAGCCCTGACCGCCAATGCGACGTTCGTCGCCCGCAGTTTCGCCGGTGATATGAAGCAACTGGAGGCATTGCTGAAGGCCGCCATAAACCACCGCGGCATCGCGGTCCTGGATATCATCAGCCCCTGTGTAACGTTCAACAACCACGATACGTCGACGAAGAGTTACGGGTTCGGGCGAGCGAACGAGATTCGGTTACACGATCTGAGTTTTGTGCCCGAGTTTGAAGAAATCGAAATCGAAGAGTACGAAGACGAGATCGAGGTCGAATTGCATGACGGCGGCAGCATAATTCTCAAGAAGATTGATCCGGATCATGACCCGAAGGATCGAACTGCCGCCTACAATGTGATTCAGCAGTCTTTAGACGAGCAGAAGTTGATTACAGGGTTACTGTACATCAACGAAGAGGAACCGACTTTCACAGAGCTTCTGGATCTGACGGACACGCCCCTTACGCATTTGCCTGACGAGAAACTGCGGCCGAGCAAGGAAGCGCTGGAAGGCGTTATGGCGACGCTGGCTTAGGGAGGGAGAAGGTCGTACGGATTCGTGCGGGGTCGTGCGGCGCCGACTGAAAAGCGGGATCGGCTTCAGTCAGCCGGTCGCAATGTCGCTGGAGGCTGGACCGGTCGGTCCTGCCATTGGTGTACGCGGCGGCGTTCCATCCTGGGACGGGGCCGGCGCTTCTCCATAGTGGCCGCGCAGTTCAGGCGGCATCATGCGCGCAACTTCCAGCATGATTTCAGTCGTATACTCCTGCACATCTTCCATCGAACCCGCGGGGAAGAGCACCGGCTGTCCGAATTGAACGGAGAGTTGCGTGCGTTTGAAAGGATTGAGCCAGTGCTTGTGCAGGTGGGGAATCTCCAGCACTGCCACGGGTACCACAGGCACGCCGGCTTCGATGGCGATTCGCACTGCCCCGCTTTTTCCACGCCGCATGGGTCTGCCCCGGTTGCGCGTCCCCTCAGGAAACATTCCCACCACACGCCCCTGTTTCAGAAGTTCAACGCTGTACTCTATCGCCTCGGTGTCGCGTGCGCCCCGGTTGATGGGAAATGCGCCTATGCGGTACAGCAGAAAAGTCATCACCGGATGGACGTTGAAGAGCTCCCTTTTTGCCATATAGAAGACCTGGCGCGGTGAAGCGAAGCCCATCACAAAACAGTCCATGCCGCCGGGATGATTGCAGGCCAGAACCACGCCTCCCTTTAGGGGCACGTTTTCCACGCCCTCCACTCTCAGAGCGCAGAACAATGGGCGCAGTAGGGTAAGCGCCAAATGGCAGAATTTCCATAGACCGGAGGCGTCAGACGGGATCCTCATTCTCGCTTCAATTCAACCTTCTGATTTCATCTCGAATCTGCTTCAATACGAACAGCACGCGCTGGTCCTCCTGGGTGGGTTCCTGCTCTGCCTCGGGCATCCAACCTCCGAAGGCGACGCCGCTGAACACCATTTCGGCTTCGCCCGTGAAAAGATGTAGTCGGTTGCGCAGCAGGAAATAACGCCGCAGATCGCTCTCAGCCAGCAGCATATTTTCCAGCCCATAGTGGAGCATTCCCCGATCTCGCCAGAGGCTTGCCTCCTCTGGGTCCACAATCACCATGAAACTCAGCACTTTCAGGGCATCGGCCAGACGGTGTTGGGAAATATACACGGAGCGCAGGTTGTTCAGAATGCGCTGTATCCATGCGCTGGTGTTTGTACGGTACTGTTCAAGAGAGGCGGAGATACGAATCGGCTGCTGGAAGATCTGCGTGAGGTAGTAGGAGAGTTCCTCGCTACCGACGACCTTGCCATGAAAGGGATCGAGAATCCAGACACCGTTCATGTCGCTGTACTCCAACATGAAGTGCCCTGGTAGTCCCAGTCCCCGCAGGTTTATGCCCAGGCGGTGCCCTACGGCCGTATAAAGGAGGCTAAGCGTGATGGGAAGGCCGAGACGCGCGTCGAGCACGCAGTGAAGGAAGCTGTTGGACGGGTCGTAGTAGTTCTCGACATTGCCGGCAAAGTCGTATTCGCCGTGCAGTACGGCGATCAGAGCCTCTGCCCTGGCGCGGCCGAGCGCTCCGACCGGCATACTCTGTTCGACCTGGTCGGCCAGCTCATCCAGGCGTCTGGTGTAGCTGTTTACGTCCAGCCCGGGTTCGATGAGTTTTCCTAGCAAGAGAGCCAGTTTCTCAGGACGGTCGCTGTCCGTCCTCAAGGCATCTGAGAATTCTTTCAGAAGGTCCACCGGAGCTCCTTTCCGGTACGCAGGCTTCGCCCATTTTTGGGAAGGTGCCACTCCGTCACTTGCGCAGTTTCCCAGCGCTGATGCGCCTAGGCACGTTACCAAAAACAGCCGAATCTGGCAAGTGATCGCTGCCTCATCCGGACGCGGGCGGGGCCGCGATGGCACGCCGGACTGTTCATTTGTAGGGCTATCCGGAGGTTGTGGAGCCTGGGACCTGTTGTCTCACACGGTTGCCGAACTTCAGGTGGGGAGAACTGGTCAGGGGAGGATCGCCATGATTACAGAGTTCAGCGCTGCCAGTGCGATCGGACCGACCAGCGCGCTGAAGCAGCCGCGGCGCAGTTTAAATCCGCTTACCAGGTTCGCCGTAAGCCAGAACACAGCGGCGTTGATAAAGACGCTGAAGAGTCCGAAGGTCAGGACAAGCAGAGGGAAGGATAGAAAACGGAGGATGGGACCGAGGACCGCGTTCATCAGGCCCAATACGACGGCAACGACAAGCGCCGTTCTGAAGTTTTCGATGTCGACGCCGAACAACCCAATACGGGATATAACCAGAAGACTCAGCGTCGTAACTATCCAAATTGTCAACAGCTCCATCGTCCGGCTCCTACCTGAGTTTGAATTGGGCTTCTGCTATACTCTACGGCTTGTCGAGCTTGAAGTTGCTTCTTCTGCGTAAAGACTTCGCAGTCGAAATCTATTCTGTCCTTTGATCCTACCCAGATACGCCCGGCTTCAGGCCGAAGGGGATCGCTTCGCGATCAGTTCTCCGCCATCGACGCGCACTACTTCACCGGTCGTATAGTTGGATTCGACCAGAAATCTGACGGCGTGGGCGACGTCTTCGGCCGTTCCCCAACGGTTCAGCAGTGTACGGTCGCTGCTGCGGCGCAGCCTCTCTTCTGTGTAATGCGGTGGAGGCAGCACAGGGCCCGGAGCCACTGCGTTTACCCGCACGGTGGGAGCAAGTTCGAGCGCCATCTGTCGAGTAAGAGCGAGAAGGGCGGACTTCGCCACCGCATGGCCGGTGAAATTGGGCCAGGCATGCCAGGCTGAAAGGTCAACGATATTGACGATTGCCGCCTCAGGTTGGTCCAGAAGGAGAGGGGCCAGTTCGTTGCTGACGTAGAAGCTGCCATGAACGGAAACGTCAAGAATCCGGTGCCAGGTCCCGTAGCTTTCGGTCGGAAAGGGATGCTGGGCGAACCAGTCGGCTGAATTGACGAGTACACTGAGTCGGCCGAAACGATCGCGCACGACCTGTGCCATCTTCTGTACTGCATCCAGATCGGAAACATCACACTGCACAGTTGTTGCGCAGACGCCGTGAGCCTCTGCCTCAAGTGCGGTCTCCGCCGCGGCACTACCTGAACTGTTGTAGAGAATGATCACGTCTGCGCCGGCGCGGGCAAGGTCCAGGACAATTGCCTTTCCCACGCGATGCGCGCCCCCTGTCACCAATGCCGCACAGCCGCGGATATTCATAGTGCCTCCGGCGCTGCCAGTTAGAATGGTGGACGAAATGACTAAGTTTGAGCGTGCCTCGTGTGACTGTCAGCCGCCCCGGCCGCCTGCCTTTTCCAATGCCCGAAGGCGCCAATCAAAAAAGCGACGGAAGTCAAGCTCTTCCGCCGCCCCTTTCAGGCAAATACTGCCAGATGAATAATGTGCCAGCAATCTACTCGCGCATCGTATCCAAAGTACGCTGAATGATCTCCGCCTGTTCGGAGCGGGCGCGGTGTTGTCTTCGCTTGCGGCGCCTCGCAGGCTTGGGCAGGGCAACCTCCTCGCCCCCGGACTCCATGGCGCGTTTGAAGGCCAACTCCATTGGCGAGAGGACCTCGATGTTCTCAAACTTGTCAACGACCTGCGAATCCGACTCTTCCTCTGAAGATGTCTCCCCGTCGGCTGTTTCAGCCTCATCCCCTTCAGGCTCTTCCCGCAACCCCTTTATGCTGACGTCAATGTGGCGGCGGCGGCGATTGACCGTCATGATGCGAACTTCCAGCTTCTCATCGATTTCAACTACGTCTTCCGGCTTCTCGACGTAGTTGTTCCCCATCTCACGCACGTGGAGAAGGGCGTCGGTGCCCACGCCTATGTTGATGAAGGCGCCGTAAGGAACCATTCTGGAAACGACACCTTCGACGACTTCACCCTCTTGCAGGTCTCGAATCGTCCTGGTGTCGGGCGAAATCATGGTCAGGCTGATGCGGTTTCGCTCACGGTTCAACCGTTTGATCCAAACTGTTACGCTCTGGCCTTCCTCCACAACCTCCTTCACGTTGGTCACGCGGCCAACCGACAGTTCTGAGATATGGACCAAGCCATCTCGGCCGGCGCCGATGTCGACAAAGGCGCCAAAGTCGGTAACTTGCTTGACTTTGCCGGTTAATTCCTGACCGACGCTCAGGCGAACGACCTTTTTGCCGGAGTCGTCCTCGCTAGTGGTCTCGTCGGCTTCTTCGATCTCGACAGTACGGGGTTCTTCGGTCATCTTCCGCTCCTCATTGACAACGGTGCTGTCCCTGCGCAGCGCCGCTACGCAGTATACCTTTCTTTGACTCTCCGGACAAAAATCAGGAGGTACGAAATGGCTTTAAGGTTCTCGTCAGACATTGAACCGAAAGTTCAAAATATCGCCGTCTTGCACAAGGTATTCCTTGCCTTCGAGCCTCAACAGACCCTGGGTGCGAGCAGCAGCCATACTTCCGGCCTCCTCAAGGCTGTCGAAATGTACGGTTTCCGCCCGAATGAAACCCCTTTGCATGTCGGTGTGGACAACGCCGGCCGCTTCGGGCGCAGTTGATCCGGCGCTGACTGCCCAGGAGCGGACCTCGTTGTCGCCAATCGTAAAGAAACTGATCAGACCCAAAAGCTGGTAACAGCGCCGAATCGCCCTGTTCAGGCCCTGCTCCACGATTCCGAACCCAACCAGGAATTCGGCAGCTTCCTCCGTCGTCATAAGGGCGATTTCGGCCTCCAGACGTCCCCGCAAGAAGAATGTCCCTTCATTCAAATGCTGCGAAAACGACTCTTCTTCATCTTCATCGCCTGCGTTGACTACGCGCAGAATCGGCTTCAGACTCAGAAAGCCAAAGCCGCCCAGCAACTTCTGCTCTTCGGCGGACAACGCCGCTTCTCTCAAGGGCGACCCTTCCTCAAGCAGCGGGTAGAGCCGCGTGAGCAGCTCTTCTTCGAGCGCCAGCCGCTGACGTTCTTCAACAGGACCCCGTGACCGCTGGGCCGCGATCCGTTCCAGGCGTCCCTCGATCGTAACCATGTCGTTGAGAAGGAACTCCGTTTCCATCTCTGCAAAGTCCGCGACCGGGTCAACGCTGTCATTGGGGTGGGGAACATTGGGGTCGTGGAAAGCCCGCGCGACGAGCAGCAGCGCATCGTTAATAGCGATTGCGTTCAGAAGAGGGCCGCGAATCTGTCCCTCTTTGCCAATGTCGCTGGTCAGTCCTGCAATGTCGTTATAGGTCACCTGGGCGTAGACGGCCTTGCGAGGGGCAAACATCTGCGCGAGGAAGCTGAGACGGGGGTCCGGCACGTCCACAACCGCGGTATGGACCTCCAGCTGGCCGCTGGAATAGGCCGTCGCGGCGGTAGAGCTGCGGGTCAAAGCGTTGAAGATCGTTGTCTTACCGCTATTTGGCCCGCCTACGATTCCGATTCTCATTGGATGTTGCCTGTTCTCAAGGCCCTTCTTGGTCGGATTTCAGTCGCGGCCCCGGGTCCCGACTTCGTCTGCGACTGTCATTCAATGGATGGCGTCGGAGCGATCCCGCTTTGCGGCGTGCGCACAGTTCTGCGGATAACATCCGGGCTCAAAATCTCTGGAAGCCCGCCGCCTTGGAGGATGGACATCGACCGATTCCAAAAGATGACGCCTGAAGAAAGGTGTGCCGTACGCAGTGCCAGGTGAGAGTTGCCTGTCCGGCCCATTGAAAATCCGGCACACGAAGAGTTCGCGTTCCGTCCTTCCATTTCACTTTGAGGCGGCTCGGTTCTGACTGTCGCGGCAGTGGTGCCATCATACCGCATATTTGGCTTTGACGCACGGAACTGCCCTACACGGATGGACCCCATTTTCGGGGCGAATCCTCCTATACATCGGAAAGCAACCAGGTCGCTGCCTGTTCCCCTCACCGTGCCCGTAGGGCCAGGCCTTGCCCCTGCCGTCGCACCCACAGCTACTCCGCCTCCGCCTCCAATTATTAGCCACTGACCACTGCATTTCCGATCACTGACCTTCCGCCTTGCACCAGCCCTCACGCCGCCAGCCCCTCCGCCACTGACCACTGACTAATGCCGTTTGACTACTGCCGTACCGACAGTTGCCGTAGATTTCCGCCAGACTGATAACATCCCAAATCTTGGATGCACCCCGAAATTGGATGAATTTCATATACTTCGGCAGGCAATCAGGCTTGGGGCGTTCCCTTCTGCTAGATTCTGGAAACCTCTACAAGACATAGACAAAACCTGTACACATTCGGCAGACCACCAACCGCGAACTACCGCATTTCCGCGCCGATTATGCGGATAGAATCAGCTCGAAAACACGCTTCCGCGGCGCCTCAATTTCCCCCTATTTTTGACCAAAAGTGTTGCATTTCTATTGTTGCATTTTTTTCGCGCCTTTTTGCCCTTTTTCTCTCTGGTCAGAAGCCCAAAAACAGAAATGCAACACTTTCGCGCCCTCCGCCTCAGCGCCGAAAGACCGTCCCTTAGCCATCGAAATGATGAACCGGAGTCCCCCGCAAAAGCTGTACAGAACCGCGAACACCGCACATCCCCGCCCGCCCTCGCAAGCCAACGTGCACATATGAAAGCATCCCAAAATAGTGACGAACTTTCATATATCTCTACCAACCGCATGACCGCGGCCAGCCCGTAATCCGATCCCCTGCAGAGCAGCCAGCAGTTCCCGTTCCTCACTCCTCAATCCTCACTCCTTGCCAACGTTCCCAAGCCAAATCTGAACTGCACCCCTTACAAATCTGCGCTTGTGGGCTATTCGTGTAAGGTGTACAATGAGAATTCGACTGTCTCCAGCAGGTGCCGCGGGGAAACCCCAGAGACGCGCAAGGAGCCCAATCAGCCGGTCCCGGTGGCTTTTTTCTGCCCCGGACCTTCGCAGCAATACTGAGCAACTATGGCAAGCACAGCTTCTCCAGCACAATTACGCGTCCATTCCGCCCCACTGATGGACCACCGCAATCCGCGGGCCGCCCACCTGGAAGTCTTCGAACCGGGTTGGGGCGACGAGCGCGCAGCCAGGGGTAATCTGTATATTCTCATCGAACTGATTGGAAGCAGTCCGGTCAGCAGTCACGCAGTTCGTGAGATGCAGGCGACCGCTGAACTCACATACTACTCGGCAGGCGGGCCGGTCAGCCAGGTGCTGAAGCAGGCGATAGCCGACGCCCACGAAGTACTGCGCAACATGAATCGCAACAGCCCGGACATCGATTTGCAGGCCGGGATAATTTGCGCCGCCGTCGTCCAGGGCCATCTGATTGTTGCCTCGGCGGGGCCGACCGTGGCGTTCATCGCTACGGATCAGCGATTGGAGCAATTCCCCCTTGACGAAGAACGCTTTTCGAGCAATGCCGGTGGTGAGACCGAACCAAGCATACACACGTACAGGCGTGTGCTCAACAGTGGTGACGCGCTCTTCATCGGGGAAAGCGAGTGGATCCTCCAGTCAGACGTAAGGACAATCGGAGGCGCCGTCGTAAGTACCACCGAGAGCAATATGCAGGACATGGTATTGCATCTCCAGGAGCAGGGCGACAAAATGCCTCTTCTTGGCCTGCTGTTGGTATTCGCGGAAGCGGAGCAGGAAGAGGAAGAGACGGTTGGCACACCGCTGCCGACGGCAGTTGGGGCCGCGCCTCCTGTTCACAATGTGCCTGGGGAAGAGGGAACGCCCCAATTTGGCACGTCCCGAAATCGAGTGGACGATCCAATTCCGGACTTGCCCAGCGCCACGACAATGCAGCACCAACTGACAGTTCCTGTTCGCCCGCGACCGAATGAGCGAGACCGCTGGCGCCAGCGCGCCTTTCGCCTGCTGGACAGACCTTCCAGATGGTTTTCCGGCCTCCTGCAAGGGCTCTTGCCCGAACGGAAGGAGCGGCAGAACGAGGAGTCTCTACAGAATGGGTCAGAGGGATCGACGCCTCTACCCCAGCCCGAGCCTTCACCCCAACCCGCGCCTCCAGACCCGGTCGTGCCGATTCAGCAGGCGCAGCCGCAACAGACTTCGGAGGGCCCGGCAGAGGCACAGGCTGAAGAACGTATCCAGCTGCCAGCGCTGCCTGGCTATGCGCCGCCGGCGCCCTCGAAGGGCAACCGGCGCAGACTGATTATTACGATTGCCATACTCATCCCACTGCTTACTTCGGCTGTTGTCGGGGCTGCCTTCTTGCGCGAAGGCAGCATCAATCAGGAAGAAGGTCTGCAGCTCGTGGAGCTGGCCGACGGCAAGTTGCTGGAAGTCCAGCAGGCCTTAGCGGTGGAAGACAAGACGACGGCGCGTGCGTCACTGAGCGAGGCGCAGCGCTATCTGGACGAAGCCATCGTGCTAATCGGCGTAACCGATCAGATACAGGAGTTGTCGGAAGTCATCGCCACCGAACTACAGGACTTGCTTCAGGTCCGGGCGCTGTATTCTCTGGATGTTCCTCTGTTGGAGTACCCTGCTCAGGCGGAGCCTCAGAGAATTGTCGTGTCCAACCAGGACATCTATGTCTTGGACGGCGGCCAGCAGGCCGTCTCCCACTATCGTACCAATCCGGAACGCACGCTGCTGGAAGAAGACAACGGGGCGATTTTGAAGGAAGGAGACGCCGTTCCCGGAGGCGTAACTGTTGGCAGATTGGTGGACATCGCCTGGCAACCTCGCATCTCCGGTTTTGAAGACAAAGCAAGCCTTCTGATATTGGACCGAAACAACAATGTCTTTCGCTACAATCGCCTGGATGGGGCTACGCACCTGGTCTTGAGAGAACAGAGCTCTCTTGGAAGCGTGGGACAGCTGGGCATCTACAACGGCCGCCTCTATCTGGCCGATGAACGGTCGGACCAGATCTTCCGCTACACGCCGGCCGGTCTGGCCTATGATGACCCGCCGACTGAATGGTTTGACGAACAGGTCCAGGGCGATCTGGCAGGGCTGATAGCGATGGGAATTGACGGCGATATCTGGCTGCTCAGTGAAGACGGAACCTTGCTCCGCTTCCGCGAGGGCCAGCAGCTGCCTTTCAGCCTGGAGAGAATTCCCGGCCTGGGTGGACTGCTCGTCGACCTTGCGATGGCCGAACATGCTGACGGCATGCTCTATCTGGCCGACGCAACGGATGAGCGCATCCTCGTCTTTGACAAAGAAGGACGCTACATTCAGCAGTTTGTTGATGCCGAAGACATGGCCCTGGCGGGTCTGAGAGGTCTTTTCCTGGATGAAGTTACAGACATTCTTTACATCCTGACCAAGACCGGACTGTATGCCCATCCGCTTCCCGGCTGATAGAGTTCACTGGAAAGACCTGCTGGCCATTTAGGACGTGATTGTAGTCTTTTTCCCCTTGATCAGTTTTCGTTCCGGGCGAGCGCCGCAGGTACCAGCAGGTTTACTTCGAAGATTCTTCGGCGCGCCCAAAAACGTGATATACTTCCTGCATTATGTCGAAGTTCGATCTGACCCCCTCCCGTTCCAAGGGGGCTGACGTATTGAACCAGTTTGTAACCCGTCTCTGGCGCAAATCTACGGCCGTTACGATGGCGTGGCTCTTTGCGGCCTTCATCCTGATCCTTTCTTCCCTCCTTGGGAGTGTCCTCGGCGGCCTCGCCCGAGGCTACGCTCAAAGCAACAGCGTACCCGTTGTGACGTCCGACCTCCCCAACTTGTCAATCACAAGCGTGGACTCCGGCAATACAGGCGCGCAGGAAACTGTCGCTGCCCAGAGCGTCGAGTTGCAGACCGTACCTGAAGAGGCCGGTGCGGCGGAGAGCCAGGTCAACATTCTGCTGCTGGGATCGGACGAGCGAATTGACGGCGAAGAACCTCCTCGCACAGATACGTTGCTGCTGCTCACTCTTGACCTGAGAAGGCACACAGCCGGCATGATCTCTCTTCCAAGAGATCTTTGGGTACCGATTCCCGGTTACAACCTGACATCGAAGATAAATACTGCGTACGCTATTGGGGAGCAACGCGGCTATCCTCTCGGGGGCGCACAGCTGGCCAAGGATACTGTAAGCAGCTTTATTGGTCAGCCGGTACAGTTTTTTGTTCAGGCCGACTTCAACGGGTTTGTACGCTTCGTCGACGAAATAGGCGGCATCACCGTCCATGTGCCCCAGACCATTCACGACCCGGAGTATCCGACCGCCGATTATGGATACCAGACTTTCTATCTGGAGGCTGGTACACGGGTGCTGGACGGGCAGACGGCACTGAAGTACGCGCGTACACGGAACATGGACAGCGATTACGGACGCGCCGCGCGGCAGCAGCAACTGATTCGTGCGATTGCGGATAAGGTGATTGCCGCTGAGATGATTCCGACGCTGATCAGGAAGGCGCCGCAGCTGCTGAGTACCACTTGGGGAAGCGTTCGAACCGATATGCCTCTGCAGACGGCGGTAGAAATCGCCAATTATGTGAGCTCCAGAGACTTTGAGTTGAGGACTTTGGTGCTGGACGACAGCTACGGTGAGGAAAGTTACAGCGCAAATGGCGCCTGGATACTGCTCCCCGATCGCGACCTGATCCGTCCTGAACTCAGAAAGTTCTTTGATCCGTCGGTAGCTCCGAGTAAGGTGGTCGATTCATCTTCCGTCCCTCTTCCTCAGATTCAGCCCCGGACGGTAACAGACGCTGAACAGGATTCTACAGAGCTTCTGGCGGCCGATGTGACTCGCAATGTTCCCGTGATGGCTGCAAGGGAAGTCCGGCTCGAGATCCTGAACGGCACGGGGAAATCAGGAATCGCAGCGCTTGTGCGCCGGCAACTGGAGGCCAGCGGCTGGCGCGTCGTATCGATAGGCGATGCCGACCGCAGCGACTATCAGAATACCCTTCTCGTCAACTACAATACGGACGAATCGTTGGTGCGGGAGCTGGGCCGCCAGTTCAATCTGAAGGGCTCTCTTTATTCGCTTACCGGACTGCTGATTCGGGAATCAGTGGATCTGCGAATTGTCATCGGCGAGGACTTTTTGAGCACCATTGGCGGATACGCCCAGTAGTCTTCGTTTCACCTATTGCCTGCGTTCCCTCTCCGCTTATCCGGCACCCTTCCATGGGCCTTGTCCGCTTTGGCGAACACCGCTTTGACGCCAAGCTCGTCTCCTTTGACAAGGACGGCACGCTGTTCGATTTCAATGCCAGCTGGCGCCGGCCCTTTGTGCAAGCCGTCGAAAACCTGCTATCCCCCTTTTCCAATCGGACCAGAATGAGGGCCGCGCTCTGCCGCGCTCTCGGTTTCGACGTTGTCGCAGGCACTTTCAACGAAGATGGCCCGTTTGCCGCGGACACCAGCGAAGCCACAATTCGCGCGGCGGCAACTGTTCTTCACCAGTTCTCAGATCCCCCGCTGCCCTGGGGTGAATGCGAAGAGTTGGTAAGGCGGAGATTCGCGCCGATTCTTGCCGGCCCGGTTGACCTCTCAACTGTTACCGACCTGGCCGCACTATTTTCCTCACTCCAAGAGAACTGTGTTCGCGTCGCGGTGATTACCAGCGACGACAGCGGCCCCACTGAAGCTGCTCTGACCAGGTTTCACCTGTCACACTTTGTAGACTTTGTCGCTTGCGGTGACGGCGCAATCCGGCACAAACCGGCGCCCGATCCACTGCTCGCGGCGGCGAAAGCAGTTGGCGTTTCCATGGCGGAAACGGTGGTGGTGGGGGACGCCGTGGCCGACCTTCGAATGGCCCGTTCAGCGGGCGCCGGCCTGGCAGTGGGGGTCCTGACGGGGGTCGGCAGCAGGAGGAAACTCGGGCCGCTGGCCGACCTGATCCTGGATTCAGTCGCCGAGATTGGGGTTGTTGTCAGTCCGCCCAGTGAACAACCACCTGCGCCTGACCATTCGTCAGATCGGCTAAGCGAACCTTGAATGTGTCCACGTGCTTTGACGGCATTTGCAGCCGGTAAGAGACCGCGACGGCGAAGTCGGAATCCACGACCTGGGCGGAATACTCAGGTAACATGCGCTGAAAAAGCGTCACGTATGTGTAGCCGATGACGGCTTCCACTTCCGCCATTGGCATCTTCTCTATTCTAGGCAGGGACTCCAGGGCAGATTTGACGCCCCCACTGTAGGCCCTAACCAGTCCCCCTTTGCCAAGTTTTACGCCCCCGAAGAAACGGGTGACTACCGCGACAATATCGCCGACTCCGCTATGGAGGAGCACGGTGAGCATTGGCCTGCCGGCCGTGCCGTGCGGTTCACCGTCATCGCTCATGCCGGCATGGCCGGTCGATCCCGGCGGGCCGACGACATAGGCCCAACAGTTGTGGTTGGCCGTGTCATACTCGGCCTGCACTTCTTTTATGAATGCCCGCGCCTCTTCGACGCTCGCCGCCGGCCCCACCGTTGTAATGAAATGGCTGCGGCGGATCTTCTCGTCGACTCTGTGATGTGCAGCGGGTATCGGATACTCCCGGTTCATTTGCTGGAGCCTGTCCGGCCGGGTTCAGAAGTCGTCCGGTATCCGGCCAAAAAAAGAGGGTGGATGTTAGGAAGAGAATCCTCTTTTCACGTTGGCAGCAACAGCCTGATCTGGCGGCTGAGGAGACGTTCTGCCGGCGCGCCTGTGGTGTTGCAGGGCATGCTGCGTTCCTCCCGGAGGGAGATTCACTGTGAGACGGCCGCCTTTGTCTGCCCAAATTGAGGGGGATTGCCTTCCACCTGGTCCGACCACTCCCTGACAGCACGACTGAAGCGTTTCCAGAGAACTACCGCCATGACAGGAGAAGTGATGAGAAAGACACCCCATACTTTGGTGATACCACCATCGAAATAGTTAACCGCCACCCAGGCGATAATCATCGTAGACCAGATGCCCCCGGTATTTGCTCGCAGGGGAAAGCTTGTGTTGCCCATTCCACGCAGAGCGCCCGACTGAACAAACAGTACTGCCCAGAAGGGTTGGGCCAAGGCCACCACCCTTATCGCGTCAACGCCGTCGCTCACGACGGCAGGATCCTGGCTGAACAGTCGCAATATCGGCTCTGCCAGCAAGTAGGAGACGGCCCCCATAACAGCCATCCAAACCACCGCCCAGCGCGTGGCGATTGCCGCAGCTTCTGCCCCCTCTTTCGGTTCGCGTGCGCCGACAGATTGCCCTACCAGGGCTGTGGCGGCAATGGCGAAGCCGAAGCCGGGGAGAAAGGACAAGGAGAGAACGTTGAATGCAATGCGGTGGGAGGCCAGGGCCGCAGTTCCCAGTGTGGCGACGATAGCCGTCATCGATGTAAAGGCAGCAGAGGTGAGAAGCTGCTCCAGAGCGGCCGGTACGCCGATACGCAGCACAGAGTTGGCCACACTGACTTCCGGCAACCAGTTGCTGCGCCCGGAAATGGAGACGCCCTGTCGGCCACGCCACATTACGATCAGGAGAAGAGCTGCAGCGAGAAGGCGGGAGAGAAAAGTTCCCCAGGCGCTGCCTACCGCCCCAAGCGCTGGCAGACCGACCACGCCGAAAATCAGACCGTAGGTCAAGAAGACGTTCACGAAATTGGCCAGTGCTGTCACCCGCATTGGGGTCTGCGAATCGCCCAATCCCCGCAGAGCGCCCCCGCCAATCATGAGTACGATCAGCACGACGACAGTTGCCATCGTGACTTGCAGGTATTCCTTACCGATGCGGGCCACGTCCGCTTCAACGCCGAACAGGGCGATCACCGGACCGGCCAGGAAAAATCCGGTGAGTGCCAGAGGGAGAGATAGAATAACACTCCAGACAATTGACTGACGCGCCAGTCGGGCAGCCTCCACAAGCTTTCCGGCGCCGTAGGCCTGTGCCACCAGGACGCTGCTGCCGACGCTCAGTGCGCCCAGCGCGGCGATGATAAAGAAGAGGACCTGCACGGAGGTGCCGACGCCGGCAATCGCCGCCGTACTCAGCTGGGCGACCATCCAGGTATCGACGACCATCAACATCGTCTCGAGAAAGCTCTCGCCGATGACAGGCCAAGCCAGATTGAAGACTCGCTTTTGCGCGGTCGGGCGCGGGGGCGCCGTCGGATCTTCGGCCACAGCGCCGGAAGCCGATTCATTCATTCCAGTACTCCCCTTGAAGCCCTCAGACGAAGGGCGACAGGTACAGTGGTCCTCAGTGTATCAGACAGTCGGCCCGTCCGCATTTTTCTGCGGCCGTGATTATCGCTACTTTTCTGGATCGTCTGCAGCCCAGAAGAACTCTTCCTCCTGGAATCCAGTTTCGAAACCCAGACTTTGGTATAGCTGCTCTGCGTCGCCTGTCTGCAGGCCCGCATGGGAATACCCGCGCTCTCTGGCTTGTTCCAACAGGTGGTTGACAAGTGCACTGGCAAGTCCTTGCCCTCGGAAGTCCGGCACTGTCGAAAGATCATAGATTCCCGCTATGCCATGAGCCAGTATCAAGGTGGCAGTGGTTACCGCCTTCCGATCAAGATGTCCGATGAAATTGGTGACATTATCTTCCGTGCCGAATCCGCGGCGCCGGAAGGCATCGTACCAGGGCTGGGCGGCTCGCTGGGTCGTGCCGAAGCCTTGGGCCGAGGCTGTCCACCAGGCCCTCAGGCCGGGCCTGTCCTTAATGGGGCTGATGTGAAGTTGAGGGTGATGCCTGTCATCAGGAACTTGCTGGAGCTGCCGGAACATCCATTTGTCTCCCCTTCCTGTGGACAGCCCTCTTTGCGTCAGCCTTGCGCGCAAGTCTCGGGGCCGGTCCTGAGGAAAGAGCAGCCAGCGGATGCCCCCTGTCAGTGCGCTGATCCTGGCAATGAGCGCGTCGATCTTTTCCTCTGCTGATGCGGCGGGCAGATTGGAGCGCAAAACGTGGTTTCCAGGCGGCCCGTTGGCTACGATCCAGGCGGTCTCCTGGTCGACATGCGTACGGATCCCATGCTGGCCGTGAAAAAGGCTGAAGTACTCTATGTAGTTGAGCCGCAGAGCCTCAATTGGATCGGAGTTGTTCATTAGCCAGACTGGCCGTGTTGCGTTCCTGAAACGGTTGTTGAAAGTCTTGACGACTGGCTACAGGCCCTTGTTCCGTTCGGGATGCCGCTTTGTGCTATGCCGGAACCGTGATATAGTCAGCGCGCGCGGCACTATCGCCTCCGAGGAGAGTTTCAGCTCTTGGGACAACGCCTTCAGAACCTCTATTGCCGGGCATTGCTCAGATGCGTCCGGGGCTACCTCATTCGACGCTCTACACCTGAGTTGGAGACCAAGCTCTTAGAAAAGCATGCCCGCGAATGTGGTTGCGACGTGCCGAGGCAGGTTACGCGTCGACAGGCGTTGGGCCCGCGGTCCTTCGGAGAGACTCCCTGGCAGTTCACCGACTGTTGGTTAGTCCACGGCTGGGACTCGGGGCCTCGATAGTCGGTGTCTCAAGCCAAGGTTGCCGGGAGAAAGACTGACGCCAGCGCACGTACCCTCTTTTGCTACAATTAGGGAGACAGATTAAGGACCTCGGTCCCGCCGAACGCACTCCGGGGGCGGGGAAAAGGGCGGCGAACACGGCTTGGCGCTGGGCCGTTGCCGGAGCTGGCCACGTAGTCATTTGGAACTACTGTCATTTGTATTGCGACATGAAGGAGTGAAGGTTGAGATTTCCTCACCAATGACGCTGGCGGAGTTTCTCCGCCGGTCGTAGCACCACCTGATTACGAAAGCAGTTGGTGCATCCAAAAGAGGCAGGGCTGTCGCCTCCGGTCATAGGTCGAGTCAGGCAGTCAGGCAATGTACAGACTGCAGTATCCGTTCAATAGTCGAACACGAATCTCACAGTTGAGATAGCGATTTCGGTGCCATTTAGCCAGTTGTTGAATTCGCAGTTATCCTGAAATAGGCTGGCTGGCGCTTAGACGTGATGCACGTGTTAAACGTGCACTTGTCATTCAAAGAGGGGGAGCGGGGACGGTCCTCCTTTTTTGAGAAAAAGCCGGGCAACCTTTTGGCTGTTTGATGGAGTATACCATGCCACTCCCCCCCCTGCGGCGCGTATTCTCTTTTGCACTCTTGCTGACGCTTCTGGTCGGCGGCTGTACGCAGCCTGTCATATGGCCGGTTGGCGCAACGCCTACGGATGCGACGCGGTCTGCCGAGGCAGCCGGGCTGGCTGAGTTGGCGAACCAACTTGCCGCCGAGAGCGGCCTGGTCCAGGATTCAGGGCCCCTCGTAGCCGTGCAACCGGTAGCGACCGCCGGCAGTGAAGAATCTCTTTTCGTTTCCCACACGCACGGCTTTCCTCCGGACAATCCCTCGTTCAGACAAAAGGTTTGGATCCACGCCGCCGGACCCGAAGGCTGGGAGGCCTTGGGCCGCGTGGAACTTGAATGCGCCGAATACCTGAATGAAGTCTCAGTTGAACAGGTTTTCATGGATCCTGTCGACCTGTGGCTGAAGGTTACCGGCGGCGTCGGCGCTCACAGCGGATGCCTTGAGCTGCTGCGCTGGGATGGCGAGAATCTTTCGGTCGTCATCAGCGGATTCAGCAGCAGTCCGGATGCCGGCTCGCTCACCGATCTTGATGGGGACGGCCAGTTGGACTTACTGCTGAACAACAGCGACCCCTACATCTTCTGCTACGCTTGTGGCGTTCGACAGTACTGGGCGCAGCTCTTCTATTGGGACGGGCAGAGGCTTAAGGAGGTATCGCCGACTCCCCTGGCCGGCGATCTGCCCGCAGAAGTGCGCTCTTTCAACGATCGCGCGGTGGATCTGGCCGCCGCCAGCCTGTTCGCCGACGCGCTGGAACAGATCGAACAGGCAGAGGCCATCGCGCCCGGAAACGCCACAGTCTCCTGGAACGCTATCTGGATCCGCCACCACCTTGAAGCCAGCCGGGAAGAGGCTTCTACAAGTTCATACCCCCTGCTGAACCACGTATTCGCGGGTGACTGGGAAACGGCATTTGACGCTTTATGGGATGTGGGCATGACAACCCTTGTAAGCGACATGCCGATACCGGCAGGCTCTGCGGCATCGGGGTTTGAGCATGTCGTAGGTGTGCTGCTGGCCCAGTTTTCCGATACAGCTTTGGCGCTGCAACCGGAACGGGCGGCCGTTCACGCGCTGGGAGCCTGGGGACGCTTCTTAATCGAGCCAGACAATCCGGCAGTTCAGTCCGGCATGCAACTGGCAGCGGAATTGGCGTCAGAAGACGGCCGATACGAAGAACTGGCTAAAGCCCTGGAAAGCCGGCCCGGTACAGTTGCGGCGGCGCCTGCGCCTTCCCCTCTTCCCGGTATAGAGACGCTTCGGGAACTGCTTGCCAGCGAATATGGATCGGAGCAGGACCCGGCGCGCGGTGTAGCTGTGCAGCAACTTGAATCGTCTGGCGAGACCACCTTGTTTGCCGCCAATTCATTCGGGCTCCCGCCCCGGAGTGTTTCTGCCTCGCACGTTGTGTCGATCCACAAGGCCCAGGAGAGCGGATGGTTGGAGTTGGGCCGCGAGGAGCTCGACTGTGTCGACTACCTTGACGAATACTCCCTGAAACAGGTATCCATCGAACCTTCAGGCCTCTGGCTGGCCGTCCAGGGCGGGGCAGGCGCGCATGGAGGCTGTCTCGAACTCTTGCGTTGGGACGGTCAGCAGCTATCACTTATCATCAGCAGCTTCAACAGTATTCCTGATGCCGGGTCGATTGTCGATTTGAACGGCGATGGCCAGTTGGATCTTCTGTTGAACAACAGCGATCCATACATTTTCTGTTACGCCTGCGGCCTGCAGCTCTACTTGGCGCGTTTCTTCCATTGGGATGGAGAGCAACTGGTCGAAGCCGCCCCCAGGTTGTTGCCGGATGACCGGCCGCTCCATTTGCGAGCCATCAACAGCCATGCCCTGTCGCTAGCCGAGGCGGGATTGTACGCAGACGCGCTCGACGAAATCGAGCGGGCCAAAATCGCGGCTCCTGCTGACCCGACGGTCCACTGGAACGCACTTTGGATTCGACACCATCTGGAAGTGAGCCGGCAGCTGGCCGTTGCCAGCCCGTTCCCACTTTTAAGCCATGTGTTTGCCGGCGACTGGGACTTTTCCTTCGAAGTTCTGTGGTCAATGGACCCTTCTACCTTGTTCAGTAGCACGCCGATACCTTCCGACTCGGCAGCCTTTGGATTCGATCGGACGATTGGCCACCTGCTGACCCAGTACGGGAACAACGCGCTGATTGTTCAGCCGGAAAGAGCCGATATCCATGCCTTGGTGGCCTGGGGCCGTTTCCTACTTGACCGGGACGATCCGGCCGTACTTACCGGACTGGAGAAGGCGGCAGATTTGGCCCCCGGGGATTCCCGCATCGCCGCGCTGACCGCTGAATATAGGGCAAGAGTGGGAGTCAGAAACTGAGCGGGCAATTAACCGAAAGGGAAGAAACTGTCGGGCTCTTTTTTTGTCATTGCTCTCACACTACATCCAAACCGAGGGGAACAAAATCTTGAGAACCGTCGATGTCCGTGATGTGAGACAGGCCGTAGGTGAACTCCTGCGCCACTCCGCGCACAGCTTGCCTGACGACTATCTGGAGGCCATGCGAACAGCGGGTCGTCAGGAGCGTTCTCCGACTGGGCAGGAGGTCATCGAACTTCTGCTGGAGAATGCGGCCTACGCCGAAGCCGAAACGATACCCACCTGCCAGGATACGGGAATGGCGATTCTGTTTGTCGAAGTTGGCCAGGACGTGCACTTCAGCGGGGGAGAGATTCATGCGGCGCTCCAGGACGCGACCCGCGATGCCTACGCGGACCTGCGCAAGTCGGTGGTAAGCGACCCGTTGCTGCGAGTCAATTCCGGCGACAACACGCCGGCCCTGATCCACTGGGAGATTGTTGGGGGAGACGGGCTGCGCATAAGCACGCTGCAAAAGGGCTTCGGAGCCGAGCTCATGAGTCGAGTCCAGATGTTCCCTCCGGCAGTAGGTGAAGAAGGCCTTCAACAGTTCGTGATCGATACGGTCGAGATGGCCGGGCCCAATGCCTGTCCCCCTCTGATCGTAGGTGTCGGCATCGGCGGCTCCCTCGACACTGTGGGTATGGCGGCGAAGAAGGCGCTGCTGCGGCCGATCGGCAGCGCCAGTCCGGAAGCGCATGTGGCCGAACTCGAGAGCAAGCTTCTCGACGCTCTCAACGGATTGGGAATCGGACCGCAAGGGCTGGGAGGCGTTGTAACTGCGCTGGCCGTCCACGTCGAACTCCTGGCTACGCACATTGCCGCGCTGCCCATTGCGGTAAACCTCAACTGCTCCGCGCCGCGGCGGGCAACATTGGAGTTGTGATGGCAAGAACAGTCCAGGCGCCTCTTGACGAGGCTACGGTGAAGTCCTTGAGAGCCGGTGAACAGGTCGTCATGACAGGCACGATTTACGCGGCAAGGGACGCGGCCCACAAGAGACTCGTCGCTGCCTTGGAACGGGGCGAAGAGTTGCCTCTCCCTTTGGCAGGCCAGGTCATCTATTACGTTGGACCTGCGCCAGCCAAGCAGGGCGCGGTCATTGGTCCTGCGGGGCCAACGACCAGCGGTCGCATGGATCCATATACATTGCCGCTGCTGGAACGCGGTGTCGCAGGCCTGATCGGCAAAGGGAGTCGATCGGAAGAGGTGAAGCAGGCACTCGTACGACATGGAGCGGTCTATTTGGGCGCAGTCGGCGGGGCCTCCGCCCTGCTGGCCCGGCAGATCCGAAGCAGTCGCCTTCTGGCATACCCTGACCTGTTGAGCGAGGCGATTCGGGAGCTGGAGGTGGAAGAGTTTCCGCTGTTCGTACTAAATGACTGTCACGGGGGCGATGCCTATCAGGCCGCCAGAGAGGCTTATCGCAGCAGCCCCTGAGGTTCTTAGCGGTCCAGGTAGTGGGTTTCGCTCTGGGTTCGGAGGCGTAGCGCTGCCTGCTCCGCGGTGAGGTCGCGCTGAGGGGTTGCCAGCATCTCGTAACCCACCATAAACTTTTTTACGGTGGCCGAGCGCAACAGAGGCGGGTAGAAGTGGGCGTGAAGTTGCCAGTGAGCGTGGTCACCGGCGGTGGCCGGCTTCCCGTGCCAGCCCATCGAATAGGGAAAGCTGGTCTCGAAGAGGTTGTCATAGAGGATTAGCAGGCGCTTCAGGATGCCGGCCAGGGAGTCCCGCTCCGATGGAGAAAGTTCCGGCAAGTGCTGGTACCGGCGTCGGGGCAGAAGAAGCGTCTCGAACGGCCAGACGGCCCAATAGGGCACGACCGCTACCCAGCCGCTGTTTTCCACCACAACCCTTTCCTCTGCCGCCAGCTCGGCGGATAGATAGTCCTCCAGCAGAGGAGTCCCTTCGCTCTCGAAATAATCCCGTTGGGCTCGATCTTCTTTTGCCGGCTCGGTCGGCATTTGTCGGGTCGCCCAGACCTGCCCGTGAGGATGCGGATTCGAACTGCCCATCATGGCGCCTCGATTTTCGAAGAGTTGAATGTAGCCTAGCTGTCCGCCCTGACTCAACTCTTCGACCTGTTCGGCCCACAGATCCACCACCCTGCGAATGTCCGGCAAATCCATACGCGCCAGCGTAAGATCATGCCGAGGGCTGAAGCAGATGACCCGGCAGACTCCTGTCTCGGACTGGGACTGAAAGAGGCGGCTGGTTTGTGACGTCCCCGCCGGTGTATCGGCGCGCAAAGCGGCAAAGTCGTTGTCGAAGACATACGTGTGCCTGTAAGCCGGATTGACCAGACCTCCGGCCCTTTCGTTGCCGGGACAGAGATAGCAGGAAGGGTCGTATTGAGGTAACGAGAGCGGAGGCGGCGACTCCGTTTGGCCCTGCCACGGCCGCTTCATGCGGTGGGGAGAGACGAGAACCCACTCTCCTGTAAGCAGATTGCGGCGCCTGTGCGGATGCTCCGTGGGGTCAAAGGATACTGTCATACAAAGAGGGGCAAAGAGCGAAAGCTACTTGAGATGAGCTCAATGTTGTTCAGGCATCCTTGAGGGCGCGCTGGGCCAGTGATATCGCGCCCAATACGCCGGAGCGTCCTCCCAGCGCGGGCGGCACGATGTAGCTGTCCACTCCGTCCAATACCGTCGGACTCTGGATGTAACCGTTCAGCTGGGACTTCACTTCCTGGTGGATGAGAGGGAATATGTGCTCCTGCTCCATGACTCCGCCACCCAACACGACCAGCTGTGGAGACATAATCATCATTATGCTTGTAACGCCCAAGGCGATATAGTGGGCCTCCAGCGACCAGGCTTCATGATCGGGAGGAAGCTGTTCGCCCGGCTGACCCCAGCGTTCTTCGAGAGCGGGACCATTGGCAAGTCCTTCCCAGCAATCACCGTGAAATGGGCAGGTGCCGGCATAGGGGTCACGTTCCCAGTTGTGCGGAATTGCGATGTGGCCCATCTCGGGGTGAATCAGGCCGTGCATCAGTTTGCCGTCTACCATGCCTCCCCCGCCGATACCTGTGCCGATCGTCAGATACACAAAGGTATCCACCCCTCTTGCGGCGCCCCAACTGTGTTCGCCCAGGGCGGCGACATTTACATCGGTGTCGAAGCCTATCGGGACGCCGAAGGCTTCCTTAAGCGTCGCCGCAACCGGTGTGTTGGCCCAGCCCGGTTTGGGCGTATTGGTGATGTACCCAAAGGTTGCTGAGTTGGGTTCCGGGTCAACGGGCCCAAATGAAGCGACCCCGATAGCAGCGATCTCGTGCTGCTCCTGCTGGGCGCGGAAAAAGTCGATGACTTTTCCCAAGGTAATTTCAGGCGACTCGGTCGGCAGGCGGATTTCGGCCCGGATATCATCGGGACCGGTTCCGACTGCGCAGACAAACTTCGTTCCTCCTGCTTCGATTCCACCGAATACTATGCTCATATCGCTGGCCTTACACTCTTGATAGCGCCGTCAGCATGAAACGCAGGTTACCTTGCGAGCTTGGCGCGTGAAGCCCTCTTGCGACCAGCCCGCCCTTTCGCCAATGCGGTGATGCAGCCACTGATACAAGGAGGAGGCCGCCTCCTGTGAGTCCCATTCCCCCCAACCTGACGTGGCATAAAGATCAGGTATTGCCGTTCGCTCTGTACGCTTTCCGCCGCCGCCGTCCCCCGCAACAAAGCTGTCGACGATCACCCGATCGCTGACTTTGAGAAGCAGCTCGCCAAAAGCCTCTACGCCGGAAAAAGGCAGGCACGGGCTCACCGTCACCTGCGTCGCTATGCCGCGGCGCCGGGCCTGTCGCACCGTTTCCAAACGCTGATGAATTGACGGACAGAGGGGCGTCAGGACACGACGAACATCCTCTCGGTCTGTCTCGATTGTCAGGTTGAGCAGGCATCGATCTCCCAGCGCCGCCATGATGTCGAAATCTCTTGCCGCGAGCGGCGCTCGCGTTTGGATCACCAGCAGGCCAGGTGGGGATTTCTCAAGGACGGAGAGACAGTGTCGGGTCAACTGATAGGTCCGCTCTGCACCCTGATATGGATCCGTTGACGACGACATAAAGATCGCGGACCGTTTGAGGGCGTCGCGGCGATGCAGCCTGGCCAGCTCCGATTCCAGCCGTTCGGCGATTCCAACCCGGGGATAGACGTAGTTTCCCCACTCCAGCCCGCCGTTGTAAAAGCGATGCACGTTAGACTGGCTCACATAACAGTAGCTGCATCCAAAACGGCACCCGATGTAAGGCTGGAGCGTATGGCTGAATCCCGTCAGAAAGCCACCTGTCCGGGTCAGGGCGTCGCGTGCAGGGCGCTCATGCAGCAGGAAATCTGGCTTACTCATGGATGTAATGTCGTCGGCATCGAATTCTGCTCAAGTATACCACTTCTACAGACCCGGTGCTATACTTGTAGGAATGAACCGCAGATTTCGATTCTGCCCATTTTGCGCCAGTCCGGTGGTTGAAGAGGTCCGATTCAACGCTTTGCGTCCCGTCTGTTCGGCATGTGGATTCGTCCAGTTCCCCGATCCGAAGGTGGCCGTCATTGCACTCGTTCTGCATCAGAGCAAAGTCCTGTTGGTTCAGCGGGCAGTGGATCCGGCAAAGGGAAAGTGGTCCTTGCCGGGCGGCTATATGGATGCCGGGGAGATGCCCCGGGAAGCGCTGAAGCGGGAACTGCAGGAAGAGGTTGGTCTGAGTGCCAATATCGGCGAGTTGATCGAAATCTTCCCTATGGTCAATGACCAAGGCGACCGAATTGGGATAGTGTTAGCTTTTCAAAGTGAACCGTCCGATTCGCCGGAGATTCCTTTTGTCGCAGATGATGCGCAGGACGCAGGCTGGTTCAGTGCAGATCAGATCCCTGCTGAGCTGGCCTTTGAATCGACTGAATCGCTGTTACAGAACTGGATAGCATCGACTTTTCAGACTCCCGACTAGAGGTTCCGGGAATCTGGAACACACGCCCCCTATCGTCCCTCCCATAACATCCGATGAATCAATCCAATCGCTCAGAAGAAACCAGATCGCCGTCTGCTTCACAGAATCGACCTGAAGGCATGTCTGACGATGGAAAGAGTGGCGGGCAGAGAGAGGTGGGTACCTGCCTGATAACCGGCGGTGCCGGCTTTCTTGGCATCAATCTCGTCCGCTACTTACGGGAGAGGGGCGTTCAAGTCGTTTCGCTGGACATTGCTCCATTTGACTATCCTGAGAGGGACTCGGTCAAGGTTCTGGAAGGCGACATCCGCGACGCCGAATCTGTCCGCGCGGCGATGGAAGGCGTGGACCTGGTGATTCACGCTGCGGCGGCACTTCCACTTTACAGTGCAGAGGAGATCTATTCGACAGATGTAGACGGTATCCGCAACGTCCTGGACGCAGCATACCAATCAGGGATAGACCGGACGATACACATTTCGTCCACGGCCGTCTACGGTATCCCGGATCACCATCCCCTGAAGGAAGACGACCGGTTACACGGGGTAGGCCCATACGGTGAGGCCAAGATCGAGGCCGAAGAGATTTGCGAGGAGTTCAGAGACAAGGGCATGTGCGTTCCTATCATTCGCCCCAAATCGTTTGTCGGGCCGGAGCGGCTTGGCGTCTTTGCACTGTTCTATGATTGGGCGAAAGATGGAAAAAACTTTCCCATGCTGGGCAGCGGGAGAAACCGCTACCAACTGCTGGACGTGGAGGATCTGTGTTCTGCGATTTTCCTTGCTGCCAGCCTGCCAAGCTCAAGAGTCAACGACACCTTCAACATCGGCGCGACCGATTTTGCCACGATGAAGGAGGACTACCAGGCTGTCCTCGACTTCGCGGGACACGGAAAACGCATTATTCCGCTGCCGGCCGCGCCGGCCATCTGGACATTGCGCTTACTGGAAAAGTTGGGGATTTCGCCTCTATACAAATGGGTCTATGAAACGGCGGCGACCGACTCATTCGTGGATGTCGCCAAGGCCCAGCAGCTTCTCGGCTGGAAGCCGGCCTTCAGCAACCAGGACGCTCTCGTCCGGAACTACATCTGGTACATTGAGAATCTGGCCAGTTTCCAAGGGAGCAGCGGCGTATCTCACCGGGTGCCCTGGAGTCAAGGCATCTTGAAGCTTGCCAAGGTCCTCTTCACATTCCCCTGATCTCTGCCTCTGCCTCCGGGTTGCGGCACCTTCAGTTTTTTCTCAGGTACTCTCTTCGCGACTCTCATCGTTGTCCGAATCCACGGGAATGTCCTGAGCGGAGCCGGCCTGCTCCTGTTGCTCCTCGAAGCTGTCGGCGAATTTCCGGACTTCGTCGGCTGCGGACCTCACGCCGACGGTTAGCCCCTCCTTCAGTTCAGAGGCGAGTTCACTCTCGCGAACCCGGTTGGCCACTCTGTTCGCCTGTTCCTGAAACTCCTGACCCTGTTCACTCCGGCTGAATCGCTCGAGTACATCCTCAAGGCTTCCGACAAGCGATCCTAGGCCGCGGCGCAGGTCTTCCTCCAGCTGGAGACGCTGCTCGCTGCTCCAGGCGTTGCGTGCGGCGCGGGCCATTGCTTCAACCAGCCTGTGAATCTCTTCGGTCAAGGCGTCATTACCGCTGGAGCTTTCGGCTTCCCCTTCAACTTTGTGCTCTCTGTCTTCTTCCTTACGATCTTCTTCCATCCTTGCCTCCCTGATGTGGCTGCCTGTTCTTACTTTACGCTTGAACGGCGATGCGGTTTCATGCCACTGCCCAGATCGTCTTGCCAGCCCTCAAACGCCTCCTCCAGGGCCGCCGCCAGCGCCAAAACGATGTCCTCGCGCCAGGGATGGGAGACGATCTGCACGGCGACGGGAAGCCCTTCTTCATCTACGGAAACGGGAACGACGACTGCGGGATACCCTGTAAGACTGAAAGGGACTGTATAGTCGAAGCGCTGGTTGTCGCGGGCGCCGATTGCGGGAGCAGTGTGATGAACCGCGGGACAGAGGATGGCATCGTAGTAACGGATAAACTGGAGCAGATTGGTGCGAAACTGGTCCCAGGCGTGGAGCAGTTCAACAACGTCCTGACCGCGAGTCCCAGCCATTCGCCGCCAGCCCTGGTCGAGATCCCGGGCGCCTCCGATCAGGTCGAGAGGACGGTTTTCCACGACCTGGACGCCGGCGCGGGCCAGCGCCTGCCCTGACGCTCCCACCGCATTTGCCGTCGAGGAAGTTACAAGGGAGGCCGGGTCGTAGGCGAAGGACGCGATTGTCAGATCACGCAGAGGCAGCTGCCCTGGGTCGTACAGGGGCTTGGCGACGACGCCGGCGTCAAGATAGTCGGGACCTGAAATCGTCCTCAGGGCAAGCAAGAGGTCTTCGGCGTTGAGGGCAACCGGACCGATCTGCGTGCGCTGATCTGTGAAACCTCCCGGTTGGTTGTAGGCTCCCGAGTTTGGGACGCGCCCCTGTGTTGGCTTCAGAGCTGTAACGCCACAGAAAGCAGCTGGAACGCGCAGGCCGCCGCCGGTGTCGCTGCCTAGGCCCAGGGGTGAACCGCCCGCTGCGACGAGAGCTGCCTCGCCCCCACTGCTGCCGCCCGGTGAGCGGCTGGCGTTATGCGGATTGCGTGTCTGACCTATGATCGCGTTTTCCGTGTCGGCGCCGCTGCCTGATGGCGGGCAGTTGGATTTTGCCAGAAGTATTGCTCCGGCTTGCTTCATCCTCTCAACGACCGTGGCGTCTTTGCGCGCAACCAGTATCTTGCGTATTCGGAACTCAAGCTGACTCTGCAGATCAGACGTGTCAAATGTGTCCTTGACGGTGAATGGCAGACCATGAAGCAGACCCAGCTCTTCACCCTGAGCCTGTCTCTCGTCGGCCAGTCTGGCCTGATCCAAAGCGTCCTCGGCCATGACAGTTACGGCGTTCAACCGGGGATTAACCGCTTCAAGCTGCGCCTGGAATGCTGCTACAACCTCGCGCGCGGAGAGCTCACGTGCCTGAATGGCCCGAATCAATTGGGTAGCCGAAGAGAAACAGATCGTCTCCATCTCCAATATCCTACCTCAGTCGTATCACAGGTTCAACCGTACCGGGACAAGCAGACCGTATTTCCTACGTCGTTGCGCTCAAATGGCGCCTGGGCCGGCTGTGAACGGGTAAAGCTTACTTGCGCACATCGTCTCGTAGTCTTATTCTAAAGGAGGCCTTGTGACGCGCGTTTACGGAAGGGATATCACTTATGTCGCGACCGAACATTCTCTTTCTGTTTTCCGACGAGCACAGCTACCGCTGCCTTAGCCTGCTTGAAGAGCAAACGGGCGAACCGGTTCAAACACCCGTTTTGGACGGTTTGGCGAAACACGGGGCCTATTTCAGCAACGCCTACTGCCAGTCGCCGCTCTGTACACCCTCCCGCATCTGTCTTTTGACCGGGCGTTCGCCGATGACCAGCGGCGGCTGGGCAAATGGATCCTATCTCAAACCGGAGATTCCGACAGTTGCCTCCGCATTTGCCGATGCCGGATACGCTACCTGCCTTGTAGGCAAGATGCACTTGGGAGGGGCCAACCAGATGGCCGGTTTCGAAAACAGACCCTACGGCGATTTGACAGGGGGAGCCGGCCATCAGAGGGATCCCTTGTCAAAGAGGGAAGGCGGCTTCGAGATGCGCAGCCGCACTGCCGACGCCGGCCTTACAGAGATTCCAGAGAGTGCCTTACAGGAGCAAGTCATCGTACGGGAGACTGTGACGCATTTGCGGGAGCAGACGGCGGCTGAGCCCGACAGGCCCTGGTTTCTGTGCGCTTCGTTCAGCCGACCTCATTTTCCACTGACCGCACCGAGGAGGTTCCTGGACAAGTACTGGCCTGAAGGAATAACTCCGCCCAAGGTGGAACGAACAGGAGACACCGCCTCTCACCCCATGACAGTCGGCATGGCAAAAGGATTCCGCACGGAGGAAGTCTCAGAGCCGGAGATGATGAAGGCGAGGGCGGGCTACTTCGCATGCGTCGACTATCTGGACGAAATCCTTGGCGATCTTCTCCATCTGTTGGAACGGAGCGGACTTCTGGAGAACACGATTGTCGTGTACACCACGGATCACGGGGAAATGGCGGGTGAGCACGGCATGTGGTGGAAGAATTCGTGGCACGAGGCCGCGGCGCGAGTGCCGCTGATCTTTCAGACTCCCTCTCAGCGCAGTGGAGACAGTCCCGGAAGGCGGCTGGACACGCCTGTCAGTTTGGCGGACCTGTTCCCTACGCTGTGCGGGCTGGCCAACGTCGAGGCGCCTGACGGCCTGGAGGGGCGCGATCTCTCCGATGCGGTTATGACAGGGATAGAGCCGCCCGTGGAGCCTGTTTTCGTGGACAATCCGCTCCCGCGCTGGGGAGAAGGGAGCGAACACCGGCTTGTGCGCCTTGGGAAGTACAAGTTTGTACGCTTTCGGGGAATGAGGCCGCATCTGCTCTTTGACCTGGAAGCCGATCCCCTGGAGCAGCGCAATCTACTGGCAGATGGTACAGAGGAAGAGATGGCAACCGGCCGGCAGCTGCAAACCCTGGTGGACAGTTCATGGGACTTCGACGCCGCCGAAAGGCAGCGCCGCAAAGATGAAGAGGAGCTAGGGCGAAACGCCTTGCGGGAGGGTGCTCGCAGGCACGGCAACTGCTTCCGAATGCCGGATGGCCGTATTGTTGTTGCCGACACACCGCTCTATGACCCGAAAGTGGTCGAGCTCTAGTCTTGGGCCCGCGTGTCAAGACTGTGAACGCCTGACGGCAGGCAGGCTCTGACGTCGGAACGCGACAAGAATGAACCGATTTAGTGCCCGGGAAAATCTGCTGGTCATCGCCCAAATGATCTGAATCTTCGCTAACAGGGAGGAATCGGCAGCCGTGAGCGGTGACCGAGTGGGCCTGAGTTGAAGATGCAGAAAGTGGGCTGAAAGGGATCTTTGGTGCGTTAGGGCAGATTTTCTGTACTGAGGAGGCAAGTATGACCGTCGTTACCATTTCGCGTGAACTGGGCTCGAGAGGAACTCGCATCGCTGAGGCGGTAGGCCATGAGCTGGACGCGACCTGTATCGACAAGGAGGTGCTTGCAGAGATGGCCCGGCAGGCTGGCGTGCAGGTGGAGGTAATCGTCGAGGCCGAGGAGAAGCTGATGTCGCGCGCCGGTGTTGTCAGTCAGGAGATGCGTTCCCTGTTCTCGGCTGATCCAAACCGGCGTAACAGGCCGATGGATCAAGCAACGTATGTAGACGGGATGACAAATGCCATTCGGGCCCTGGCCGAGCGTGGCAGCGTGGTCTTCATCGGACGCGGCTCGCAATTGATTCTCGAAGACCATCCGACCGCACTTCATGTACACCTCTACGCGGCGCCGAAGATTCGGGCCGGTCGGATTCAGCGCCGCCGCGGTATGGCCGAAATCGGCACGGCTGAGCGTATAATTGGATTGGCAGATGAGCAGCGCCGCAGCTGGTACCAAAGGTTTTTCACCAGTGCGGACTGGAAGAACTGTCGACACTATCACTTGATGTTGGACACGGGCCGCATCCCTGAGGCTACGGCAGTGGCCTTAATTGTACATGCAGCGCGAACAGCTCCGCCCGACTGAGAGGGGCATTCATGATTCATCGGCGACCAAGCAGCCGGCCGCGACTTTCCTCCAATATTCCCAGAGTGATGAAAAGGGTGAAGGATTGGGTCTTCCGCCCGCAAGCATCGCTTCTGTGTGCGTTGATTTTGGGAGGCGCCATTCTCGGAGCGTGCGGCCAGCGGGAAGGTGACTCCGCTGCGCCAGAACCAGGGCCGACTGGCACTGCCACGTCACTCCCTGCCGTTGAAACGTACACGCCAGAGCCGCCGCCGGCAACCAACACACCTCCTCCCCTCCCCACTGTAGAGGCAACGGCCACACCAACTCCCATGGTTGAGGTTACCGACACGCCGCCTGCCGCGATTGAGCCGCCGGCCAGCGATGCGTCGGTTACGGTCTTGGGGGAAATGAACGTTCGCAGTGGACCGGGCGAGGAATACAACAGGATTGGCGGGGCCACTGAAGGTGAGGAGTTCGACATCACCGGCAAGAGCGAGGACGGCGATTGGTGGCAGATTGACTTCGACGGTGAGATTGGGTGGATTTACGCTCCCTTTGTGACCGCTACGAATGCTGAGAACGTGTCCGTCGTCGGCGATTCAATGTCGGAGACACCTACTTCCGAAACCGAGACTGTTGCGCCGGAGACTGAGGGCGCAACCGTAACCGTCCTTGGCGACATGAACGTCCGTGGAGGACCGGGCACTGATTACGACAGGCTCGGAGGAGCCACTGAAGGTGAGGTGTTCGAGGTTTCCGGCAAGAGTCCGGACGGTGAGTGGTGGCGAATTGATTTCGACGGGCAGCCCGGATGGCTCTATGCTCCCTATGTGACCGCTGCGAATGTGGAGGATGCGCCCATCATCAGCGACTCACAGACTGAGAGTACGGCGCCCGAGGACTCAACAACAGAAGCGCCAGCGACGCCCGCTGAACCGTTGGCTGTTGCCGCCGGAGACTTGAACGTGCGCGAGGGGCCGGGCACCGAATACGATCGTATCGGAGGGGCTTACGAAGGAGAAGAGTTTGCCATCACTGGAAAGAGTTCGGACGGAGAGTGGTGGCAGATTGACTTTGAAGGCCAGTCCGGGTGGATTTACGCCCCGTTTGTAACTGCGACAAATGCGGAGAATGTGCCTGTCGTTCAACCGGGAACAGAGGGCTCCACTCCTGCAGATTCCGGACGGCGCACCGCTATAGCCTTCAGATCAGACGGCGATGTTCTGGGCCCGCATTTCGAAGAAGAGTGACCTACTGATTGAAGCGCAGAGCCCGACCTGGCAGAGGCTGCTGTAAAGTCTCCACAGGTGAACTGTCGCGAATTATAGGAACGCCGTTGACTAGAACTTCGCTGACGCCGCCAGACAGTTGATGTGGTTCTGCGAAGGTAGCGTGGTCCTGGATTGCCTCCTGATCAAAGATTACCAGATCGG
The DNA here is from genome assembly GCA_965208965.1 of Caldilineaceae bacterium. Classification (GTDB taxonomy): domain Bacteria; phylum Chloroflexota; class Anaerolineae; order Caldilineales; family Caldilineaceae; genus Bin5. Next base: position 3,624,485 of record OZ242384.1, on the reverse strand, counting down.
CGTAACCGCCTTCTTCAACTCTGCCCCGATTTTTGAGCCCAAAGCGTGCCGCCGGTGCACCGCTTAGTTTCCACACGGCGTCTTCCAGAGTAAACAGCCCCTTTCGCACGCATGGCCCCAAGAGCCGCGCCGCCGATCCGTACTGGCGGGGGTGGATTACGCCGCCTTCATGGTAGACGCCGTCAGTGCCCATCATGTAGCACTCGTGGGCAAGGAACGGTTCGACATAACTGTCGTCGCCCTGGAAGAAGACGAGCAGCACGGCCAGGTTCTCCTCGATCAAGAGGTCACACAGCGCGTCTACAGGAGACTTGCCAACTTCGTCGATATACTCAGCGAGGGTCTTTCCCAAGCATACGCTGTTCTCCATACCAGGCAGCCAGGCTATTCTGATCGCGTCGAGATTGGAAGCATAGATTCCCAGGCCGCGGTTGACTTGCGCGCGCATCGCGGGATCGCGCAATTTGGGAAGCGCGTCCAGCGGACCGTCATGCCAGAATCCATAGGGCAAGAGGTAGTTGAGCAGAGTCGAACCGGGCAAATAGGGGTAGACATCGAAGGTAAAGTCGACTTCGTGGACGGCGACCTGGTCGACGTATGAGAGTATGGCCTCGGTATCGGCTTCACTGGCGGCCTTGAGATGGGAGATGTGAACGGGGACGCCTGCATTACGCCCGATCTCAACTGCTTCCTTGAGCGCGGCCATTGTCCCGATTTTGTAGCGCATGTGGGTGACGTACGGGGCCTGGGCCTCTGCCATGGGCAGGCAGGCCGTTGCCAGTTCGGCTGTCGAGGCAAAGCATTGAGACGCGTAGTCAAGTCCGGTTGAAAGACCGCAGGCGCCCTCCTCCATGCCCTGTTCAACCTGCAACTGAATCAGCTTCAACTGCAAATCGTCCGGCGGGGCGGGACCCCAGCCGCAGATGAGCGTACGCACATTGGCGTACGGTATCTGCGTGATCACGTTCTGGACGTTGCGGCGGTCGAGGAGAGCCATGTAATCGGCCAGTGTCTCCCAGCCTGTGTAGTCTTCCATGCGCAGGGCGTTGAGGCCGCGCATGTAGTAGAGCCACTCGTGGGCTGTCTGGCGGCTGACGGGCGCGTAGGAAATGCCGTCGGCCATGATGACTTCGCTGGTGAAACCCTGACTGGTCTTGCTTACCTGGTGTGGTTTTCTCAGGAACCAGCCGTCGGAGTGGTTGTGAACATCGACGAAGCCGGGGGCGACGATCCTGCCGGCGGCGTCGATCACCTGGGCAGCTTCCGCGCCGGCGAGGTCGCCGATGGCAGTGATCCGCTCGCCCTGGATTCCCACGTCGGCGCGGCGGCGGGGCGCACGGGCGCCATCGATGACGGTTCCTCCAGCAACGACGATATCGTACACGAAAGTATCCTCCGGTGGGCCCGGGCTGCGGCAGCCAGTCCCAGGGGCTAGGCGCCGGCCAGGCGTTCTACTCTCTCCAGCGTCCTCTGGTAGCGTTTTTCCATTTCAGGCGTCTGCGCGGCGAGATAGTCCAGCTCCGCCTGGCGGGCTGTTGCCTCGCAGGGGGCTGCGGGGATTTCAACGACGCCGTGCGTTATCTGGTCGTTGCCCCACTGGTAAGCGCAGATTTCGCCCTTGCTGATAATCAGGTTCATGCCGACGTTGGCTTCGACGATGGGGACGCCATTCTCCCTTGCCCTGGCGAGAACAGCTTGATTCTGGTCTTTGGTCTTGCTGCCATAGGAGGGGATGAGGATGATACGGGCGCCGTCCAGGACGAGGGCGCGCACGATATCGGGATTCCAACGGTCGTTGCAGATGACAAAGCCGGCGCGGCCGATGGGCGTATCGAAGGCGCGCAGCTTTTGGCCAATGCGATTGAAGTGCCAGGAGGAGTGGGTGCCTTCGGCCAGTTGGACTTTGTGATAGCGGCCGCGGATTTCGCCCTCCTGGTCCAGGAAAATGGCGCAGTTGTAGGCTTCATCGCCTACGCGCTCGGCGAAGCCGAAGGCGAGGCAGGTGCTCAGGGAACGGGCCAGCTTCTGGAAACGGCGGATATAGGGGCCGTCGATCGGTTCGGCTACGTCGAGCATGGAGTCGGCCGGGGCGCGGCCCTCGACGATCTCCATCACAATGTAGCCTTCGAGTGCGCCCTCGGTGGTCAGGATCAGGCGCGGATTTTCCTGCGCGGCCTGGACAAACAGCTCCTCCATGCGGTCGGCGTTGGCGGCTTTGTCCCATTTGACCGGCCGATATGAGATAGCGGCAACCTCTACACTTTCATACATGGCAATTTCCTTCTTGACGACGACTTGGACTCACTGCATTGCGGTGTCGACTCAACCTTTAACAATGTTCATGTAGGCGGCGAAGAGCTTTAAGTCCTCCGCGCGTAGGCCTGAGAAGTTGAGGCGAAGGCGTACGGGGCCGCCGTCATGTTGAATGGCGTCCCTTCCTTGCCAGGTGACCGGCTGCGAGAGACCGGATGCACTCGGCGGGATGCAATCGGCGGCGCTATAGCCGGAAACTGGCTCCAGCTGTCCGGTCAGCAGTTCAGCGGTCACTTCGCTGAAGTCACCGAGACCGTCTATGTTCAATGCGAGTTGCGCGGTCTTACGTTCCAGATCGATTGGCGCCGAGACGATGTGCGATCCCTGCCCTGGCCGCATACGTCCGGCAGGAAATGGCTGAAAGTAACCGAGTCGATCGCGAGGCCAGCTGGCGACGCGGACACCGTCGCTGCTCTGTTCGGGCCAGGGCGCGTACCAGTAGAGCGTTTCGTCCCCGACCTGTTCGAATCCCTGTCCCTGGATCAGGGCGGGATAGTTGACCAAGGTATTGCCGTAGGGCAGTTCTTGCCAGCCATCCTCGGCGGCGGAAACGATGGGATAGTCGGGAATGGGCTCGCGGTAGTGGAGGGCGTCGTTGCTGACGGCAAGGCCGAGGTCCATCGTGACGAGGCGGCGGTCGTTGGAGGGGTGGCCGTTCCACATGCCATAGAAGCCGACGATGACGTTGCCGCGATTCCAGAGGCTTGCGCCGAGGTGAATCTGTTCGCCTGCACTGCTGCCGGATACCGGTGAGCGGGGCGAAACGTTAGAGCGGCGCATGCCCATGCATGAAGCCTGAGACCAGTTCTCGAAGTCATAGGAAATGTGGGAGACCAGCTGGCGAACGCCCCCGGCGTGCGAGCCACCCTGGCCGCACACATAGTAGCAGCCGTTGTGGCGCGTTCCCCCTGCCATCTCCAGCCAGGAACCGACTGGATTGTTCGAAGACTCTCGCCATGTCAAACCGTCGGCGCTGAAAGCGGCGGCGAAACTGTTTTCATATTTTCGGGACTGAAAGAGCATTTTGAAGCGGCGGTCGGAATCGGGATCGTCGGGGTCGTAGTAGACCACACAGCTTTGGACGTGGTGTGTCCCCTGGTTCAGGTCGACGAGATTGTTTGCGCGGTTGCCTTTGTACTCGACCAGACCCAGGTCAGGCTTGTGCCAGTTGTAGCCGTCGGTACTGGTGGCGAAGCAGACGCGTTCGAACCAGCCGGCGTCCTCGCCTTGGCCGAGGTACCACATCCAGAGCTCGTTGCCGACGCGGTGGACGGCGCCGTAGTAGACCACGCGCTCGCTGTCGGGGGCGCCTTCTTCGCCCAGGTCTACGGCGATGCGGGTGCGGCCGCAGGGCGTCATATGGCCCTGGAGGTGGAGCTCGACGCCGCACTGGAGAGGGAGGCTGTGGTCGTCGAAGGGAAAGAGGACGATCTCGTCAAGCTGTTGCCGGGGACCGCCGTTGTCAATATACATCCAAGGCTCCAGGATAGGCTCCAAAGGGAATCGCAGGCAAGGCGAGGGAGTAGAAGCGCTCCCCTGCACCCGCTGAATTGAGTTTATCGGCAGGCAGGTTAAGGGTTAGCTGGTCCTTGTCACAGGAGCGCGCTTAGACCATTTCCGGTTGAAGCGCGCCTTCTCCAAAGATAACGTTGAAATTCTCCCCGTTTTCTGCCTTGGTCACCGCGTCCATGTAACAGGCGCTGAAGGCCCGCCTGGGAATATCGGTGTTGTTGATATTGGAACTGTGGGGCAGATGATTGTGAAGCAGGACGCTCTCGCCGGCCTCCATCTCCAGAAAAACAGTTTCGGCGTCGCGTGTCAGTTCCTCTGCCTGCTCAGGCGTCAGAAAGCCGGACCCGCTGGTCGGGTTTATCAGAGTGTGGTGGGCGCCGGGTACGATCTCAACGCAGCCATTTGCGATGGTTGCGGGATCGAGGGCCGTCCAGATTGTAATCAGGGGGTCGCGGTCGAGATATCTCCAGCGGTCCTGGTGCCAGATCAGGGGGGTTCCCTCGCGGGCCGGCTTGTTCATAAACATTGCGCGATAGCAGGCGACGGTGGTGTCCTCTCCGTAGACGCGCGCGCAGATGTGCCGAAAGAGAGGCTTCTGCATGTAGGCGAGAAAAAGCGGGTCGTATTCGAGGTCCTGAATTTTGCGGTAGCTGAGCGTTGCGCCTTTGTGGCCCTTTGTCTGCGGGCCGGGTTTGCCTGTGCCCGGTTCGCGGTCCAGCTGCATGGCTATCTGGTCGTAGTCGAGCGGCGCCCGCCCCAGCATGATGTCGTCCATACGCACCTGGAGAGCCTGCAGTTCTTCGTTTGTCAGTACTTTGCCCAGCCGCAAGAATCCACGAGTCTCATATTGGCGCCACTGTTCATTCGTGAGTGAGTCGGACATTCTGTTCTCCTGAGTGAGTCGGTCATCCGTTTGCGGGATGCTCAAGCTCCGTTTTTTGGGAGCGGAGTTTTTTTGCCGTTCCTTCAAGTCGAGTTTCCGTGACTGGTCGTAGCAGGTAGTCCCAGGCGCTTGGCCTAATCAATGCGTGACTTAAGTCTGACGAGCCACTCTGTCACTTCGGGCGGGTCGATGGTGAGGGAGTACAGTTTGGTCCCTGGCGACACGTAGAAGCGCAGTTTGACGTAGAACTCCGAATGGTTCAGTTGAGGAAAGCGTGCGATTCGGTCATCGCCAACGCCGGGCCAGCCTGGCCTACCGTTCCAGGAGAGTACGCCGTCGAGCGCGTCTTCGCGAATCGGATCGCAGTCGGCAACCGTATACCCCGGTATCGGGTGGCCGGTATCTTCGAGGAGCTCGTAGCGGAGCTCGCCGGCGCCGGCGTCGACATTGACTCTGATCTGGCCGCCCTGCTCCTGGCGGAAGCGATGGGTAGTGAGAACGCCGGGGGCGTAGGACTCTGCCTCGACACTCACGTAGCCGTCAGGTCGCAGGACGGCGACGCCCTTGCCGCGGCGGTTTGGCGTCGAGTAAGGGCCTTGCCAGGGCTGTGCGCTGTAGCCGTTATGGGTGAGGTTGCCCGCCATGTAGAAGAACCAGAGCTGGTCGTTGTGGAAGATGGGGCCGTCGGCGTAGACCATGCCATAGTCCCAGGCACCCGGTTCGCCGCGGGCGATGAAGGGTTCGCGCCAGCGCGTCCAGGCGACGGTGTCGCGGCTGACCGCCAATTGACTCTCCACGAATCCGTCAACGCGGGCGGGCAAAACGCTTCCACCCCTCTCTTCGCCCCAATAGCTGGTGGCGTCGGCAATTTCGTAGGGTTCGGCCAGGTCGGTCTGGAAGGCCTGAAGCATGATTATGTGGAGGCCGCCGTTGGGGCTGGCGACGGGGTCGAAGCCGGCGGAATAGAATTCAGTTCCCGGCGGGTCCTGTAGGTCCTGTTCGATAACGGTGCGCAGGCCGGACCAGTTGAGAAAGTCCTGACTGTCGCGGCGGCCTAGTACGCGGGTGCGGCGGTTGGAGCCGCGCTGGGAGTAGTAGACGTAGGGCGCGTCCGGGTTGATCACGCCGCCGAATGTCTCATGGGGGGAGCCGAAGTTGAACCGCATCTTCTGGTCGCTGTGGGGCCCTTCCGGGTATAGGCGCCAGTCGTAGCCGTCGGCGGAGTAGCGGGCTAGCCAGCGCGGCTCTCCGGACTCGCTCATTCCGCTGGGCTTGTTGTCGATCTGCTTCCAGCGGCGGGTTTCGTCCGGTTCGCGGGGGTCCAGGATTGTGATGAGGTGGTCTGCGCTGCCGGTGGTGATGTTGTTTCGGGTCGAGCCGTCAAACTCGACCAGCTCCAGGACGGGACGTTCCCAGTTCAGCCCGTCGTCTGAATCAAGTGCGCAGAAAAAGGTCTGGTCTCCGGTCCAGGCTCGGTAGTACATGCGGAAGCGGCCTGTGCTTTGGTCGTAGATCACGCGGCCGGGTTGGGCGGAGTGTGCGTCCCAGGGTTGGTCGAAGGGGATGGACAGGGGCGCGTCGGGGGTGAGTTTGCGGGGCCGGTTGAGGACGCGGCGGGCGCCTGACAGGGATTCAATGAAGTAGTCGTCGATGAAGAGTTGCTTTCCGGGCGAGCTTTCCATATAGAGAATCCTAGTGGGCTAGTGGCGTATACAGTGAGGGGAGAAACTGAATTGTCGAGTAGATTCCAGTAGACTCCACATACTGACGTCGGTGCACCTTGCTGACTATGCCTTTATTCCCGTCAAGGCGATACCCTGAATGAAGTGCTTCTGTGCCAGGAAGAAAACGATCAAAATGGGCATGATCATCATCGTGGAGGCGGCCATGAGGGGGCCCCACATGGTGCGGCGCTCGAACATGAAGGCCTGGAGGCCGAGGGAGAGAGTGAACTTTTCGCGAGAGTTGAGGAAGATCAACGGGCCGGTGAAATCGTTCCAGGCGAACATGAAGCTGAAGATGGCGACGGTTGCCAGAGCCGGCTTGGCGAGGGGCAGGACTATGGTCCACCAGATGCGCAGGCGGGAGGCGCCGTCGATGATGGCGGCCTCTTCAAGCTCCATTGGGATGGTGAGAAAGAACTGACGGAGCATGAAGATGTAGAAGGGAGTGCCGAGCATGGCGGGGATGGTCAGCGGGTAGAACGTGTCGATCCACTCAAGCTCGGCAAAGAGGAGATAGAGCGGCACGAGCATGACGATGTAGGGGATCATCATCTGGCTCACCATGACCATGAAGATTATATCGCGGCCGGGCGCGCGCAGGCGGGCGAAGCCGTATGCTGCGAGCGAGCAGGTGAAGACGGCGCCGAATACGTGGGCGAGTGCGATGAGCAGAGTATTGAAGAAGTAGAGGTGCATTGGGGCATAGATAAAGACGGCGGGAAAGTTGCCCCAGATGAAGGGATCGGGCACCCAGATAGGAGGGAAAGCGAAGATCTGGCGATCAGCCTTGAGGGATGTGCTGACCATCCAGACAAAGGGAAGCGCGAAAATAATTGCGCCGAGTACGAGAAGCAGGTGTGTACCGATGAGTTCGAGCAGGCGGCGAAGAGGTTGCCCTCTTGCACTTGGATGGATTTCGCGTGTGGGTTGGGGGCCGATGGCCTGGTCGCGTAACATGGCGTCAGCTCTGCTCCGCTTCGTAGTAGACCCAGCGGCTGGCCAGCTTGAACTGGACCAGGGTGAGGGCGAGCACGGCCACAAAGAGGATCCAGGCCATACTGGCGGCATAGCCCATATCTAACAGAACAAAGGCACGGCGGTACAGATAGAGCATGTAGAAGAGGGTCGACTCTGCGGGCCCGCCGCCGGTCATGACGTAGGCGGTGGTGAAGACCTGGAAGGAGGCGATGACGCTGAGAACGAGAATGAAGAAGAGGGTGGGGCTCAGCATGGGTATGGTGACGTGCTGGAAGCGCTGCCAGCGGTTGGCGCCGTCGATTTCGGCGGCTTCGTAAAGATGCTGGGGGACGCCCTGGAGGCCGGCAAGGACGATGATCATGGCGGCGCCGGAGCCCCAGAGCGCCATCAGGATGAGGGCCGGTTTGGACCAGGTGAGCGACGCGAGCCAGAGCGGGCCTTCGATGCCAATAATTCTCAGAGTGGAGTTGATCAGACCCCATTCTGGCTGCAGAATCCAGACCCAGAGAATGGCGCCGGCGACGATGGGCACGATTGACGGCACATAGAAGAGCGTGCGGTAGACGGCGATGCCGCGCGCCTTCTGATTGAGCAGGAGGGCCAGGAGCGTGGCGATAATGACGTGGAACGGCACGAAGACGAGGACATAGTAGAGTGTGTTGCCCATCGACATGAGGAAGCGATCGTCGTCGGTAAAGAGCTCAATGTAGTTGGCCAGACCGACCCAGCGGGCCGGCGTTACGATTTCATAGTCCATGAAGCCCAACACGAAGGAGGCGACGACCGGGCCGATCACGAACGCGAGGAAGCCGAGCCCCCAGGGGAGGAGAAAGAGATAGCAGGTCAGAGCCTCTCTAGCGGCGTTGGTGAGCCGGGGCTTGGGTTGGGCAGTGGCCATGGCGGCTGTCCTGTTTGGTCGCGCGAACAGGGGAGCCGGCAGAACCGGAAGGACGGGGGACCGGCCGGTTCTGCCAGTTTTCGATAGCTTCTAAGCGGACTCGAGATTCTCCCAGGCTGCGTCAAGCGCCTTCTGGACATCAGCATGGGAAGCATCGAGCGCCTCTTGCGGCGTCTGCTTCTTGGTGAGGGCGGACTCCCAGGCGTTCTTGAAACCGATCCAGAGTTCGGCGGCGGCGAGGCCGGCGATCTGGCCGCAGCCCACGGAGAAGGTCTCGGAATCGAGGTATCTCTCCATCATGAGCTTCTGGCGTTCGGGCAGGACGGAGTAGTATTCGTCCAGCATGAACTGCATGGCCGGCTGGTAGACAGGAGGTGTGGGGGCGAAGATGGGTTCGCCGGGCAGCTGCTGACGGGCCCATTCTTCCTTCTCCAGTTCAAGACCGACGGTTCCAGCGGCGCGCACATAGTCTTCGCTGATCACCCACTTCATGAATTCCCAACCTTGTTCGACGAGCTCGGTGTTGGGGTCGATGACGAATGTCCAGCCGCAGGACCAGTTGACCTGGGCGCCTTCATTGGCGGCCGAGACCGGCATGAGGCCGGTGCCGTCGTAGTCGAGGTCGGGGAACTTGGCATACCGGCCGATCATCCAGTTGCCGTAGGAGCACATGGAGACCTGGCCCTGGGCAAAGGGATCTACAGGCTGACCGGCGAAGCCCTCCATGAAGGAGGAGGCCGCGGCATGACCTCCGCCGAACTCATCGATCATGTTAACGCACCACTCGAGGGCTTCGACCCAGGGAGCGGTGTTGATGAGGTTCGTGCGGCCGTCTTCGGACTGGCTAAAGCCACCGTTTTCCATTGCGTAGATGAGCAACTGATCAGAGAGCCCCGGCGGGAAGTGGGGCAGGAAACCGTAGCGAACGATCCTGTCTCCATCCATTTTGTTGAGCTGCGGCGCCATCTCCATGATGTCGTCCCAGGTCTCGGGGCCTACGTCCGGATCGAGGCCGGCCTCTTCAAAGTGGGTACGATTCCAGAAGAAGTAGCGCGTGCCGGCGGTATGGGGCAGTCCATAAAGCGTTCCCTGCCAGGTGAGGTCGGCTATGGGGCCGGCCATGAAGTTGCCCTTGTCGAGGTTGTCGCGCTCCAGGAGGTCCTCGATGGGCCGGTAGAGGTTGCGAGAGGCAAACTGGCGGAAGGTGTGCCGGTTCTGGTAGGAGACGTCGGGTCCCTTGCCGGCGGCGACGGCGGTTACGTATTTTGGCGTGCCGTAGACCGCTTCACCGAGGTCACCTAGCGAAACTGTGATGTGGGGGTGCGTTTCCTCAAAGACCTGGATTGCGCCTTCGATGGTAGGCCTGAGCCGCCACCAGATTTGGATGTCTACGGGCTCCTCTGAGGGCGCTGCCATGTCGCTGCCTGCTTGAGGGCCGGGGGCGACGCAGGCGCTGGTGGCGAGGGCGAGTCCGGCGACTGCGGCAGTGTTTTTCAGGAAACTGCGGCGGCTGACTGTGGTCTGGACGGCTGTCTTTTCCTCGGAATTCTCTCTAGCCATTTTCCCTATCCTCTCCTATGCGATGCAGATTGATTGAAACAGTTGAGCGTTGGCGTGTTTTCTCGTTTCCGTTCAGGCCATTGATCCTCCTGTGCTGGTGGTGTGGCTCAGTCAAGAATTGGAAGCGTCTGTAACAGATACTTTGCAACTGGAATAATGGCAGGCGGCCTGCGAGAACAAGCTAGTTTGATCCTTTTGATGGAGACTGCAACTGCGGATCGTCTACCAGGTAGTCGGAGGAAGAGCTATCATCTGGCCGGGCAGGGCTGTGGAAGCGTTCAGGGTCATCAATTCTGGTCCGCTTGGAAGCCTCAGGGGATTCACTCCCAGCGTCACATACCCTCAGCGCGTGTAACTCTATCGCATTCTGCAGGGAAAGGCAACCTTTTTGCAGTGCGTCAAAGGCTGGTGCGAAGTCTGAATCAGGACTGCAGAATCCCAAATCTGTGATGCACCCCGATATTGGACGAATTTCATATACTTCGGCAGGCAACCAGGCTTGAGGCGTTCCCTTCCTGCACATTTCTGGAAACCTGTACAAAACATAAACAATACCTGTACACCTTTGGCAGACCACCAACCGCGAACAACCGCATTTCCGCGCCGATTTTGCGGCCAAAATCAGCTCAATAACGCGCTCCCGCGGCACCTCCCTTAGTGCATATTTTCGCCGATTTTTTGCAAAAAGTGATGCATCTCCATTGATGCATTTTTTTCGCGCCGTTTTTCCCCCTTTTTTTGCCCTCTTTCTCTCTGGTCAGAAGCCCAAAAACCAGTAATGCATCACTTTTTGGGAAAATGCACTGCTTTCGCGGCCTCTTTCGCGCCCTCCGCCGCACCCCCGAAAGACCGCCCCTCAGCCATCGAAATAATGAACTGGCGTCCCCCGCAACAGCTGTACAAAATCAGCCCAAACGGACATTTCGGACGCCACAGTTGTGCACGTTCCGCGCATCCCCGCCCGCCCCGCGAGGCAACACTCTCATATGAGTGCATCACAAATTGGTGGCGAACCTTCTTATAACTCAACCAACGACAACAACGCGGCCGGCCCGCAATCCGATTTCCTGCAGAGGCGCCGGCAGTTCCCGCTCCTCGCTCCTCACGCCTCGCCTTGGCTCCCACCCCGAATCTGGACTGCACCCCCCTTCATTGCACCATCTACGCTTTCAGTCCGGCGGTGGTATAATTATCGTCGCTGGTACTGGCTTGGTCAGGATCTGAAGCCACCGGAGTATCCCCGGCGAAACGCCGAAATACGATCGACCCTTACCGACGAAAAGAGGATAGAGTGATGCCGCCGGACAAGACTCTTGAAGAGCAACTCCTGCAACTGAAGCTGGACGGGTGGTGCGTTGTCGAGGAGGTGATTCCTGCGGAAAAGGTCGATGCAGTGCGTGAAAGTGTGGCGGCGGCGACGCTGCGGCACCAGCGCTCCGACGCGCCGGCCAATATCGGCCATCGTACTGGGCTGATCAACTACGATCAGTCTTTCGCCCCGTACCTCGTGACGTCCCATTTCATCAGCCTGATCAGGGCGGCACTGGGTCAGAATGTGCGCGTTTCGTTCACTTCGGCGATGATCAACTATCCCGACAATGCGCGCGGGGGCCTGCACGCGGACTGGCCCTTTAACCAGCGCAATGCGGGGCACATTCCGGCTCCGTATCCGGATATTGTGGCCCATTTCACGACATTGTGGATGCTGTCACCTTTCAGTGCGAAGAACGGCGCGACTATCATCGTGCCCGGCAGCCACAGGATGGAGACGAACCCCAGCGCGGAGTGTTGCAGCCACAATGAGAACACGCCTTATCCGACGGAGATTCAGGCGACAGGCGAGGCCGGAAGCGTGCTGGTAATGGACAGCCGCATGTGGCACGCGGCGGGAGCGAATCGCTCTGACAGCGCACGTGTGGCGATGGCGATACGATTCGCGCCGTGGTGGCTGAATCTGAACGGGCTGAGGCCGGGGTCGAGCGAACGGGCGAGGCAGATGGAGGCAACGGGCCTGAAGGAGAACGAGGTCGAGGCTGTGAAGCCCGAAGTATTGGCGGGGCTGCCTGCCGCTGTACAGCCGCTGTTCGAACACTGGGTGGAGGGCTAAGTGGACACAGATCGTCTGGCGGCATCACTGGCCGAAAAGGTTGATCCGCAGAGGATCATGCAGCTCACTTTGGATATGGTGCGCATTCCCAGCCCACCGGGCCAGGAGCGGGCAGTTTCCGAGTTCTACGCTGATGAGTTGCGGGGAGCGGGGCTGAATGTTGAGCTGGACAGTGAGTTTCCCGACAGCCCCAGCGTCGTGGCCTGGTTGCGGGGCAGAAGAGGCGGGCCTACGCTGCAACTTGACGGTCATACGGATACGGTTGACCTGCCCGGGCCGGAGCCCCGGTTTGAGGGAGGGTACATCCACGGGCGCGGATCCGAAGACATGAAGGCGTCTCTGGCGGCGATGGCGGAGGCTGCTCGCGTCCTGTGCGAGGCGGGCATTCAACTGGAAGGCGACCTGCTGTTGACGGCGCATGGCCGCCACGAGAGCGCCACGAATGAGACGCTGATTTCGCTGATCGAAAAGAGCGTCCACGGCGACGCGGTGATCGTTACCGAGCTGGGCGGCAAGGACCTGCCGATTACCGGCATGGGCCTTGTCTTCTGGGAACTCAGGATTGCGGGGGACGAAGAGGGCATCCACGAGACTGTGGCTGAGTCGGGGGCGCCTCACGCGGTGATGGCCGGGTACCGGGCTGTGCAACTGTTGCGGGAGAAAGCTGAGGAACTCGCCGAGATACGGCATCCCTATTTGGGTGCGGAATCGATCTTCATTGGGCGGTTTCAAGGTGGGGATTACTTTAACCGCATGCCGGCCGGGTGCGTCATAGGTGGGACGCGGCGGTTTGGCCCGGGGTGCAGTCTGGACGAGATCCGTGAGGAGTTCGCGAGACTGGCGGCCCGGGTACAGGCGGAGAGCGGCGCGGAAGTCGAGGTCTGGCTGGATGGGATCGAAGGCTACAATGTCGACGAGAACGAGCGGTTGGCGAAGGCACTGCTGCGCTCCCATGAGCAGGTGACGGGTGAGCCGCTGCCGCTGGCGGGTACCAGGGCTGCGGCAAACGTTCCCCACTTCGTGCACTTGGCTCATGTCCCCGCGCTGTATTACGGCGCGAGCTATCTGACAGCACATTCGGAACTCGAACGGGTTGAACTGGCCCAGGTCGTGCGGGCAACCAAGGTATATATTCATGCTATCCTCGCCTATCTGGGCGTTGCGGAGGGCTCTGTATGACAGCAAAGCGAAGGGTCGTGGTTACTGCCAATATCTTTCCGGGACTGGAGGTTGAACAGGAGGCATTAGGGCAGCATAACGTAGAAGTCGAGAAGATCCCGTGCCGAAGCCAGGATGAGCTGGCCGCCGCCGGCAAGGATGCCACTGCACTTATTGTTGGCAATGTAAGGATTGATGCGGCTGTGCTTTCGCATTTGCCCTACTGTGTGGCAATCGTCAAACCCTCGGTGGGTGTGGACAACATCGACCTGGAGGCGGCGACAGAGGCCGGCGTCTGTGTTGCAAACGTTCCCGACTACGGGACTGACGAGGTGGCTACGCATGCGATGGCGTTATTGTTGAACGCGATTCGCTATGTTGACGCAGAAGCGGCCAAAGTGCGCGCGGGAAGCTGGCAGCCCAAGCCTCCGTTCCCAATCCAGCGCAGCGCGGGCCGCACTCTGGGTATCATTGGCTTCGGCCGAATTGGGCAATCGGTTGCGAGGAAAGCGGCCGGTTTTGACTGGCGCCTGCTCGCGTGGGACCCATACATCAATGACGATGAGATTCGAAGCAGGAATGCTGAACCCGCTGACTTAGAGACGCTGCTTTCGCAGTCTGATATGGTCACCCTGCACCTGCCGTTGACGGAGGAGACGCAGGGCATGATCGATGCAAAGGCGCTGGCGAAGATGAAGACGACAGCTTTTCTGGTGAACACGGCTCGCGGGGGCATTGTCGATTCCGCAGCTCTGGTTCAGGCGGTCGAGTCGGGCCAGATCGCGGGAGCGGCGCTGGATGTGGTGGACGAGGAGCCGCCGTCGCCGGACCACCCATTGTACTGTACGGACAGGATTCTGGTGACGGCGCACGTGGCGTGGTATTCGGAGCAGGCATTCCGTGACGTGCGTGTGAAGGCGGTGGAGGAGGTGGCGCGCGTGCTGCAAGGCGAGTTGCCGCGTAATCTGCTCAATCCGGGGGTGAGGCCGCGCTTTGAGGTGCGCGGTGGCTCTTAGCATGATTCTCCGGAATCGGTTCGCCTGGTGACAGGTCGTTGTTGGGAGGGAGACTCTTCAATGTAGAGTGGAGACCCTATGCCGACTACGCGAAGGTACCATGAGTTTGTCCTCCGTTTCAGGTCGCGTTCTTGCCGGATAGTCGCTTTCTGATTCCGATCTTTTTTGTTCTCATAAACTGTGATAAGTTACCTCAGATGCCGGACAGGATAGGGCCGAACGCTTGAAGATTGCTGCAATTTAGAGAGCGGTTTGCCCACTGGCCAGATCGGGACGTTTCCTCTCTTCTCCACCAGCTCAGCATTTCGGCCAGGAGCCACAATTTATGGCACGCCAAATCGAGATTTCTTTCACCAAACGGAACGTCCGAGGTGTTGCGACCTTACTTGACGAGGAGGCGCCACTCACCTGCGAAGCGGTGTGGAATGCTTTGCCGTTGGAGGGGGACGCGTATCACGCCCGCTGGGCGGGTCGCGAAGTTTACACGTTGGTACCGCCTCTAGGGGCGGATCCGGGCAAGGAGAATGCCACGATCATGCCGATTGGGGGCGACCTCCTCTACTTCGAGGTCGACGCGGCCTCAATAGACATTCCGCCGGAAAGGCGCACCGGCCAACCTTTTATCGACATCGCGTTGTTCTACGGCCGTAACAACTTTCTGCTCGGCCCCGCCGGTTACATGCCGGGCAACCTGTTCGCCACCATTACCGAAAACCTGGAAGGTCTGGCTGAAGCTTGTGAGAGCATCTGGCGCGAGGGTTTTGTGGGCGAACGCATGGTGATCAGACGCGTTGAAAGCTCCGACAGTTCATAGCAGTCAGGCTGCCGCAAGCGTCGTACTTCTGACAGAAAGAGTCGCCAGCCCTGGCTGACCAAGCACTGCCGCAGAGGAGACCCAGAATGCAAACTTACTCGTCGAACTTAGACCTGCAGGCTCTGGAGGATGGAACGGCCCTGCCCGCGATGGTGACGCCTCCGCCTGGACCTCAGTCACGCGAATTGACCGAGCGGCTCGGTAAAGTCGAACCTCCGACCAGTTCGGTGATCCCGCGCGGCCAGACGCCGGTGTTCTGGGAGCGCACGCGCGGGGCCAACATCGTGGATGCCGACGGCAATGTCTATGTCGATCTTACGGCCGGCTTCTGCGTGGCGACGGCGGGACACAGCAACCCGCGCATCGTCCAGGCGATTGCAAAGCAGTCGGAAAAGATGATGCACAGCCAGGGCGGGGTGAATCCCAACCGAAACAGGGTCGAGCTGGCGGAGAAGTTGTCCGACCGGGCGCCGGGCGACCTGTCAGTCTCCCACATCGCCAACACGGGCGCGGAGGCGGTGGAAACTGCGCTCAAGACGGCGCGCATCTTCACCGGTAAGCACAAGATCATCGCCTTTCAGGGTGGGTTTCACGGAAAAACGACAGGGGCGCTTTCGGTCTCCTCGCAGAGCTACTACCGGGCCCCGTTTCAGAATATGCTGGCGGATACGACGCACGTGCCCTACGCCTATCCCTATCGCTGTCCAACGCACACAGACGGGGGCGACTGTTTCTTCTGCGACGGCGGTTACCTGGAGCATGTGCTGACGATGCCGGATTCGGGCGTGTCGGACGTGGCTGCGATCATCATGGAGCCGGTCCAGGGACACGGGGGCTGGATTGTACCGCCGAAAAAGTTTGTGCAGACAGTGCGGCGCCTGTGTGACGAGCATGGGATCATCCTGATCGCCGACGAGATCATCACGGGATTCGGGAGGACCGGCAACTGGTTCGGCATGGACGAATTCGACGTTGTGCCGGACATCATGGTGGTGGGCAAGGGCTTGGCGAGCGGTTTCCCGATCTCGGCTACGATCATGACGGAGGAGGTCGCAGACGCGTGGGGCCCGATGATGCATACGAGCACTTTTTTGGGCAATCCGGTGGGCTGTGCGGCAGCGCTGGCCTCACTGGCGGAGATCGAGGAGAAGAACCTGGTGCAGAGGGGCGCGGAACTGGGTGATTACTTTTTTTCGCGGTTGCAGGAGCTGCAGCAGGAGCACCATCTCATCGGCGAAGTGCGCGGCGTAGGGATGATGGTCGGCGTGGAGTTCGTAAAGGATCGGGAGACGCGTGAACCGGCGACGGAAGAGGGCGCGCGGGTGGTTGACGGCCTGCTGCAGCGGGGCGTCATCGCCACGAACTACGGCGGCTCCTACCACAATGTACTCAAGATGTCCCCTCCGCTGGTGATCACACAGGAGCAGCTCGACTGCGCAATTGAGGCGCTCAACGATAGCCTCTCCACTGTTGAAAGTTCACTGTAGCAGAGTTGCTGGCGGCTGGTCGGATTCAATCGCGGCTGCCATTTGCCACCGGAGTCTTACATGCTTCGCATTGGCATCCTCTATCCTCTGCACTCGGCCGAGGACGACTATCCCCGCATGGCCGCGAGGCTGGAGCCGCCGGTGGAGGCTGCCGTCGTCCACACCGATGCGGTCGACCTGCACACCGTCGAGGACTGCCGGCGCACGGGGAATTGGGAGCATCTGGAGCCCGGCGCGGCGGAGTTGCGGGCGCTCGGCCCGGACGTGTGCATGTGGGCGTGTACCAGCGGCAGCTTTGTCTGCGGGCTGGCCGGGGCTATAGATCAGGCGCGTCAGATTCGCAACTATCTGGGCGTCCCCGCCTCCAGCACATCACTTTCCTTTGTAAGAGCCATACAGACCTTGGGAATCTCGCGAGTAGCGGTTGCCGCCACCTATCCGGAGGAGTTGACAGCCGCATTCGTTGGTTTTCTGGGTGAGGGCGGCATCCAGGCAGTGCATCTGGGCAGCCTGGGCATCTGGACTGCGGTCGAGGTAGGCGAGGTCGGTGGAGAGGAGGTCATCGACATTGTGCGGGCGAATGACCACGTCGATGCTGAAGCCATTCTAGTTCCCGATACAGCCCTGCATACGGTTGCTTTCCTGCCTGAGTTGGACAATGCCGTGGGCAAGCCGGTTTTGACCGCCAACCAGGTCACGATGTGGGAGGCGCTGCGGATGGTTGGACAGGTCCGGAGGCAAATTGGTTTCGGCCGGCTGTTTGAAGTTGACGTGGACCCGGTAGGAGAACGAGAGTGACGGACCGCTTTCGAGAGTACTGCCACGGCGACTTGCCAGCCCTGGGCGGTCTGTTCGCACGAGCCGACTCCCATGACCGCGTGGCGCGTGCACTGGGCCCTGAGGCGACAGAAGAACTGCCGCTCTTTGCATTCGCGCCGCGTTATCCTCTCGGACTCGAGCGCGGCCTGACCTGCGAAGAGGTACGCAGTCGACTGGGCAGCCGCCTGGCAGAGGTCGAACGGTTGGTGCTTGTCGCTGCAGAGGACGCCGCCGTCGATGCCTGCGTGACGGTCTTCCCGGCCGGCTCTGAGGCATCGTGGATGTTGGACTGGGTGGTGGATCCCGGTAAGCGGCAGGCGGTAGAACTCGACGGAGTCATTCAGGCGGGCCTGGGCCTCATCCAGTATCTGGCGTCGAAAGGGATGCGACGGGTAGACAATAGCGCCGCTGCATTGAGGGCGAGTAGTGCGCCAGCAAAGTTCCGTGTCGAGGCGCGGGGAATGCGTGAAGACGGGGAAGTGATGGCAGGGCTTGGCAGAGCCGGTTTCCAGGCTGTCCGGACATTCGTGATCATGGCCTGCCAGCTGAGAAAGACACCTGGTGCATGCGAGGCGAAAAGGCGCGTTCCAGAGGGAATATCGCTGCGGAGTTACCGGTCTGGAGATGCGCCTCATTGGCTTGACGCATTCAATTCTTCGTTTTCCGACCATTGGGGCGGGTTCTCATATTCCGACGAGAGCTGGGACCGACACACCGCGTCGCCCCGTTTCCGCAAGGAGATCAGCGTTGTGGCCGAGGCAGGCGGTGCTTTCGCGGGCATCTGCCATTGCGCCCCCAGTCTCAATCCCAGGGAAGAGGGGCTCGCGCATCTTCACATTCTTGGCGTCCGTCCCGAGTTCAGACGTCTTGGCCTGGGAAACTGTCTGATGGTAGAAGCATTGGGCCGGCTGCGGCAATATGGGTTCGACCGTGTCGAATTGGATATGGATAGTCTGAATTCTAGGGCGCTCCCGCTTTACGAGCAGCTGGGTTTTCGTGAGATGGAGGCGATCACGATTTATCGGAGGCAGTTGACAGTGTAACGAGCGGGCGGTCGCCACGAACACCTTTGTTCCCCGGAGGACGAGGAGGTGCGCGGAGAACACCAGAGGCGTTGCGGATTCCCTTTGCGCAACTGCGTGGCCCTTCGCGGAGTAGCCCTTCACTCTCGCAGATCCTTGCTCTGACAGGCGTTTACGAGCACCAGATGTCGAATGAAA
This sequence comes from Caldilineaceae bacterium, assembly GCA_965208965.1. GTDB lineage: Bacteria > Chloroflexota > Anaerolineae > Caldilineales > Caldilineaceae > Bin5. The sequence continues at coordinate 3,605,996 of OZ242384.1, read as the reverse complement.
GTTTATCGGACAGTTCACCAGAGGAATGCGGAGGCTTGAATCGATGAGAATCGCACTGTTTGCACATGACGACCACAACCACGTTGGAATTGTAACCGACTTCGGGATGCTGGATTTCTCGCGCGCGTTTCAGGCACAACAGTTGATCCAGCACGGCGACGAAAGTCCGCAACTGATCACCGACATGGTTGACTTGATGAAGGCGGGCCTGTTTAACGCAGAGACATTTCAGTCTACGATGATGTTTGTCTTTGAGCATCATCTGAATGCCGCCTTCACTGTCACGGATCCCACGCTGCGCACACCGATCCCGCAGCCGGGCAAGCTGATCGCGCTGGGGGGAAACTTTTCGCATCCCGGAGAGGAGGACCCGGATGAGCCGCCGCTCTTCTTCAAGCCGACCTCTTCGATCATCGGGCCCGGCGAACCAATCGTCTTCCGGCGAGGTCTGAACGTGGTGGAGCCGGAGATCGAGTTGACCGTCATCATTGGAAAAGAGGGCAGTCACATTGCGCGGGAGGACGCGGATGAGTACGTGGCCGGCTACACGCTGCTCAATGACGTGACGGCACGCGACCTGCAAAATGTCGCCTTCGAGGTGCAGCGCCCGTGGTCATACACGAAGGGAGTCGACACCTTTACTCCGATCGGGCCGCACGTCGTGCTGCCGGGCGCGGTCAGCGACCCGCACAATCTGGCGATGGCGATGCGCGTCAATGGAGAGGAGATCGAGCACGCCAATACGAACACGATGCTGTTTCAGATCCCCGTACTGATCGAGTATATCAGCCAGTACATGAGGTTGGAGCCGGGGGACATTATCGCCACGGGGACGCCGGTTCATCCGCCGGGGCTCAAGCCGGGAGATACGGTTGAACTGGAGATCGAGGAGATTGGGGTCTTGAGCAATCCGGTAGTGGCGGACAGCTAAGATGGGTGAAGGGCGAACGCTTAGCCTCGACGTGGCGGCTGCAGCCGGCCAGGAGTCGACAGAGGAGGCGCTGCTAAACGCGGCGATCGATCTTGAACTGTTGGGGGTCGAGCCGGCGCAGATTGAGCAACGCCAGGTCGGCTTCTGGATGCACGAGAGTTTGCCGGACGGCCGCACGGTCAGGGTACCGGCCCAGGCCGAGTCTTCGCCTGACTCGCTGGGGCGACTCCGGCTGACCTGGTTGACGCCGCGCTCAACGGTGGCACCGCGGCGCGTCAATCTCGAGCTGGCGGATCGGGGCAACGGAGAAGCCCTTCCCTTTCCGGCGGTCCAGATCTTGCCGGACGCCAATGACCGCATTTGTGTAAGTCACGACAATCGCAGCCTGTTGGGATACTGCTACAGCGGGCAGTATCCCAAACCATTCTTCTACCCTGTGAACGGTCCGGGCGGGCGATCGGTAACGCGACTTGGGCATCCTCGTGACTTTGACGGCGGCCACGACCATCACCGTTCGTTGTGGATCGAGCACGAAAATGTCAACGATGTATGCTTCGAGACGGAGCATTTGCACTTCTTTGCCGGAACGGACTCCCCGCTGGTTGGCATTGGCCGCATCGCACACGACAGATTTCTCAGGCAAGAGGACGGACCGGTATATGCGCGGTTGGAGATGGCGCTCGCCTGGGTCAGCCATGAGGAGGAAGTGTTGCTCAGCGAGGTCCGAAGCGTGCGCGTCTTCCCGCTGGCCGGAGGAGAGCAACTGATCGACTTTGACTTGACTTTCAAGCCTCAGGTTGAACAGGTCACGTTTGGGCAGTCCACGTTTGGCATCCTGGCGGCGCGCGTGACCCATTCTCTGGAATCAGGTCGAGGGGGAGGGCGCATCCTCAACGCACGAGGCGCGCTGAACGAGGAGGGGGTCCACCGTCAACGGGCGGAGTGGTGCGACTATGCTGGGCCGATCAGACCTGACGAGACGAACGGGATTGCAATTCTGGGCCATCCCGATAACCTCCATGCCCCCCACACATGGCACGTGCGCGACGATGGCTGGATGTGTGCGGCGCCGTTTGCGCGCCATGCCAAGTCCATAAACAACGGAGAAACGCTGAGTTTTCGATTTCATGTCTTTGTTCACGACGGTGAGGAGGCGGCCCGCATCGCGGCCCGCTATGCCGAGTTCGCGCAGCCTGCGACGGTGTCGGTGTCAGAGGTTGAGGAAGGTTGACCCGGAAGTGGCGGGCGTATGGCGGCGTATCGAGGGCACAAAGTTTCGTGTTCCGTAATGCGTGAGGATGGTTCGTCGACCCGGGGCAGATGTGCTGCTGGGTTTAGCGCGGTAAGGGAGGAAGGGCAGATGGCGAAGAACAATCGGACACTTGGGGCGATCTATCCGGACGATATGTGGTTGGATTACGACATCAACCGCATGCTCGATGAGATCCGCAAGTACCTGCCGGAGCAGATACCGATGGTGTCGGCGCGGACGCATGTGCCCATGTTTGCGGGGGACTCTGAGCCGGCTGACGGCAGCAGCGTGGAGCTGGGCATCTGGCTGGCGGAGAACGGAGACATAGAGGCTGCCGCCAGCAGATTGATGCGGCTGAAGCCGAGCGTTTTCGCCTACTACTGCACGACGGCCAGCTTTGTGCAGGGCGTTGCCGGAGACGAGGCGCTGAAGAAACGGGTTGAGGATGCGACCGGGCTGCCCTGCACAACCGCCAGCACCGCGATCGTCAAAGCGCTGCACTGCCTGGGCGTGAAGCGCGTCGCGACAGCCTCTCCGTACATGGAAGACGTGAACCAGGCGCTCATCAATTTTCTGGCCGAGTGCGACATTGAGGTGGTGAACAGCAATCCCCTGCACTATCTGCAGGACCACGGCATTGTGCCGCCGGAAACGATTCGCGAGGCCGCGCGCCGGTCAGACGTGGGGGAGGCTGATGCCGTGCTGATCAGCTGTACGGGCCAGAAGACCGCCGACTTCATCAGCGAGCTGGAGGAAGAGCTCGGAAAACCTGTCGTTACGTCGAACCAGGCGACGGGCTGGCAGGCGTTGCAGTTGATGGGGGTCGAGCCGCGTTTACCCGGACGCGGCATACTGTTTGAGCACTGAAGTCAAACTTGGAAGCGACCGGCTCTCCGCCGTCACTTCAGTCCGCAGCTTGTTCCTCGAGACAATCTTCCACCGTAGGCCAGGGGGTTGGTCGGTGGAGTTCTTCCTCTCTGAGCGGGAAGGGCTCTGGAGGGAACTGCGCGCATAGCTCTCCGCTCTTCATCACCCACAGGCAGTTTCGAGCAGACCATTTGGGGTACGAGGCTATGAGGCCCGGACTCGAGTAAACGCCTGCAACTGCGATGCGGCCCTGTTCGCTGGGATTGGGCGGGCTGTAGTGCCACATGCTGCTGTGCCAGCAGACGATGTCGCCCGGTTCGATCTCGACGTGATGGACGCGATCCTGGATGCCGCTGGTCAGGTGGCGGGGCAGCTCACCGTGAATGCTGTCCGGGTAGAGGACGTGCGTCACAATTTCGCCTTTGTGGCTGCCGGGCATCATCTGCATGCAGCCGTTTGACCGCGTTGCCGAGTCGAGGGCCATCCAGAAGTTGAAGGCTTCGGTATCGTCGTCGCGCCAGAGGCCGTTGTCCTGGTGCCAGGGGGTGGCGCTGCCGGTGCGGGCCGGTTTGAGAAAACAGCTGTTGAACTTGAGGACGAGGTCGTCGCCGAGGAAGTAGCGTGCAATGCGTGCGATCGCGGGGCCCCCGTGGACGTTGAGCCAGATGAGCGGGGCGCGGTAGCAGTAGTTGCTGAGCTTGCGGAAGCGCGATTCGCGCCCACGGGCAGAGTCTCCCATCGGATCCATGGGGTCGGCGTCTGCGAGTACGTCAGGCTCCGGCATGAGGACCGTGTTTTTGATCACGCCGCGCAGTTCGGCGGCGGTCTCCTTCGGGATGACGTTGCGGACTATGAAGTATCCGTCGTCCTCATACTGTCTGGCCTGCTCGGCCGAAAGAGACCATTTCTCCATAAGCGTAACCTCCCCTGGAGCGGGTCGCGACTAACCCTTGACGCCGGTGAAGCTGATGCCCTCGATGAAGGTGCGCCGGGCGAAGAAGAAGACAACGGTCATGGGCAGGGCGAAGTGCGTTGACAATGACCCTCTGAATTCCTCCTAATGACAACATCCCCTTTGTGGATTGTAGTACCGCCGATAGAATGGAGGCAAGCGACTGGGTCGAGACCTAACCTGACATTGTGAGTCGGTATTTCAGAATTTCCGGCGTCAAAAGGGCTCAGTCAGGCGAATTTGAGCTAGTCCCTGTCTCTAGACCAAGGCTATTGAACTGCATCGAAATCGACCATCTCAAACTTTGAAGGGAATACAGGAGATTATAGCATGGGTCGCAAGATCAGGATTTCATTCGAGAAGCACAATGTTTCCGCGGTGGCCGAGTTGCTTGACGACGCGGCCCCGTTGACGGCCGAGGCGGTCTGGAACGCGTTGCCACTGGAGGGCGAAGCCTATCATGCCAAATGGGCAAATAACGAGGTCTATATTCTGACCCCGCCGTTTGCGGTGAAGGATCCAGGAAAGGAGAACGCCACGGTCTTCCCGATTCCTGGCGACTTTCTCTATTTGCCGGTGCCGCCGGGTAGCAACGTACCGCCCTTCTTGCGGGAGCAGTGCCGGGAGACGGGGCTGATCGATCTGGCGATCTTCTACGGGCGGGAGAATTATCTTCTTGGGCCGGAAGGGCACATGCCGGGCAATCTGTTTGCCACGATTACGGAGGGGCTGGAGGAACTGGCTGCGGCCTGTCAGGATCTGTGGCGCAATGGGGCGGGCGATGAGCGGATGATAATTAGCCGAATGGAAGAGTGACCATTCCCCTTCAGATAAGTCGGGGCACCCCCCCTTGACGGCTGGCCAACTGCCTTCGCAGGCCAGCCGCCGGCCGTTTCATTCCTCGTACTTTTCCTTTGACATGCGATGGCGGGACGTGAATGTTTCGCCGTCAGACAGTGGCATCAGACCCCCAATTATTTCACTGCGGCGGCCCATGTGCGCTGACTGCGGCTCGGTGATGCGTTCGAGCTCGGCGTCGGTAATGGGGAGCGTGTAACGGACCTGGGGCTGGAAGCGCTGGAACTCTTCGGCGTAGGCTACGAGGGCGCTGTTTCCGGAGCTTCCGTCGGAGGTTTCGGAGCGCTTGCGGGCGTAGGGTCCTCCGTAATACTGGCTGGCGATCTGGTCCAGCGCCCGTACTTTTTTGTCGATTACGTCGGTGATGTCGATGTAGAGGTCGGCGCGGGCGGTGCCGGCGTATTCGAGGCTGTTGTTGCCGATGTAGGCGGTCGGGTTCATGAAGTAGATGCAGGGGACGGGATGGCGCTCCTGGCGGCCGCGACCCGAACCGCTAGCGAGCTGCCAGGCGTAGAGCGTGCACTGGCCGGTTGTTCCGTGCATTTTGAAACCGCCGCTCTCGAAGGGGTGATGGGTGATGAGCATGTCGGGCTTGACGGCGCGGATGACATCGGCTATGGCCTCGACTTTGTCCTGGGTGACCAGGACATCGTCGTCCTCAAAGCCAAGGTCGCGCACGTCGTCGAAGCCGAGGATGCGGCAGGCGCGGCGGACCTCCTCCAGCTTCTCCTCGACGGCTTGAGCCACGTAATCTTCTACATCCAGCTCGGCGCCGGCGCGGCGTCTCTGCTCACCGAGTTCCCAGTGGTGGGAGCGCACGCCTGTGGTCAGGATTGCTGCCGTTACCCGGTCACCCTGTTCTACGTGGTGGGCGAGCGTGCCGCCTGCCATGTCGAAGCTGTCGGCGGGATGGGCGGCGACGAGAAGGATGTGGATGGGTCTGCTTGCCATGATAGGTTTCCTCTTTTCCGGGAATTGGATTGTCTTGGCGGCGCGGAGGTCGGGCGGACAGGGAAAGCTGCCTTTACTCCTCCAGCGCGGGGAAATAGGTGAGTTCGGCGCCGAAGTTGGACATGGCGGCAACTGAGTCGCCGCGGAGGCGCACTTTGATATCGCGTGTGCGGTGGCTGAGAACGATGTCACGTTCGGCCAGGTCAAACTGGATGGTGATCCAGCGGTTGACAGGCGGCTTGCTGAGGACCAGATATCCGTTGTGGATGCGGGGCGGGTCACTGAGGCCATCTACAGTGACGGTCTCCGATTCCACCCAGCTGGGTAGGCGAACGAAGAGCGGGCCGGGACGCTTGGCGCGCACGCGCATGTGGCGATGGGTATAGGGCGACTCAACGTCAACGGCTTCTGTTTCGTGGTCGAAGTGCAGATGTACGAAGTGGCCCGCCGAGGTGGTGGCCACGGCTTGACGGTAGACTTCGCAGAGTGACGCCACTGCGCCTCCGACGATGTCCATGTTGAAACTGATGCGCTGGGCGTCGAGGGTCTTGTGGCCGTAGGGCGCGGGGAAGCCGAAGCCGCCGAGGTGCCTGTTGGCGACATCGCGCTTGCCGTCCTCGTTGTGCGGGTTGTCCGGGTCGCGAATGAATGAAATGTCGCGCAGCTGTGATGGGAGCATGTGGCAGCGGAGGATGCGTTCGGCGTCTTCGTAGTACTGCGGATAGCCCCACTGCCCAAGCAAGAGCGCGGTTTCGACGATGTCGCCGGTGTTGTTGACCTCGCCGCAATCCGGATCTCTGCCGTCGTCACTGCTTTCGATTACCCAGCCGAGTTGATCGCGTATGTCGTTGAGCCCGTTGTCGTAGAAGGCGCGGACTCGCTCCATCAAGTTTGCGTTGCGCGTCAGGTCGGCCAACTGGGCGAGCGAAGACATGACGCATGTGGTGGAGTGTGTATGTGCGCCGAAGGTCTCACGATCGTATGCGCCGGACGGTAGGAAGAACTCGGAAGTGGCTTTGTCTGCGAGCGCCTGGGCGAGCTCGAGGGCGCCGGTACAATCGGTGTGGCGGTGCAGCTTGACAAGGGGGCCGATCGCCCGCGCCAGTCCGATTATGAATGTTGTGGAATGGAATTCGAACTTGCTCTGAATCCAATCTCTGTCCCAGCCCCTGTGGGGATGCCAGAGCTCCTGAATCGCACGTATGCTACGCTCTGCCAGCTCGACTGCCGGCGCGCTGCGGCGGAAGCGGGCCAGCGCGTATAGGGCGTGAAATCCCTCGCGAACGTTGTGGGGATAGAAATTCTGCAGAGGGCCGCCTATGCGATCTCTGTTTAGCGGAAGAGGAAGCTCGCCGGAGTAGGAGAGGAAGGCGGCGCGGGCGTGGCGGTCGATACAGCCTTCCTCCAACGTGAGGCCGAGCACGTCCTCGGCGTTGAGGAGGGCGTTGAGATGGCGGCCGGGTACATGCGACTCGGAGGCCGAGGTACTGAAGCTGAGAAAAGCCTCCGGCCAGACCTGGGAACCGAAGAAGGGCACGTCGTTGTCATCGGCGTTGAAGACCGAACACATTGTGCGGCATCCCAGCCTGATTGCTGAGGCAATATCGGTCGTGTTGACATATGCAAGCATGGGCTTAGCGTCCCCCGTTCTCGGTGTCAGGTTGGTAATGAAACTGGAAACCGTAGAGGTTGCTCTCCAGGAGAGAGAAGCAGATGCGGACGGGCTTATTCCAAAGCCGGCGCATATCAGGACCGTTCTTCCACTCGGCTGAATGCCAGATCCGGTCGGACGGCGCATGGAGGGGCACGGAATCCTCCAAGCCAAAGCCGGGATAGGGTTTCAGCTCTGAATCGAGGAGGGCGACCCGAATCAGCCCGTAGCTGCAGTCGGCGTTGACGCGCAGGGCATTGCCTTCGAAAACAAACTGCTTGGTGATGACCTGGCCGGCTTCGTATTTGGGACGGAGCGCAGCCCAGCCATCCTCCCTCAGGACGATGGCGCCGATGCTCCGCTGGACGGGCAGGTCCGGGCGCACATGGTCCATCATTGGGCTGCCGAATCCGTAACGGGTCAGGGCCTTGATATGGCGACGGGAGGCTTCGGCGGACAGTTGGGGCGCGTGATTGGATACGCCGGCTGGGCGCGTGTCGCGTTGTTTGTGGGGGAAGGCCGAACAGGGGATGACCACTTTGCCCTGGTGAAGGAGGTAGCCGGCGACTGTGTGGCAGAAGTAGCCGTAGTACTGGGTGCCGGGCGGGCCGTTGTCTGCCCAGGGCTGGTAGCCGTCTGCGCGGAAGAAGCGGTAGCCGTCCCGGCTGGCGTAGAGGGCCGCTTTGGTGTGGAACTGATCACGCTGGTTGCTGCCGTTGGCGTTGACGAGCCACTGGCGCTCCCCGTGCGCCTCCTCGACGATGCCGATGTAGAGGCCGCCCTCCTTGCGAACGGACATCGTGTGAAATTCGACATTGGGGCCGACGTTGGGATCCCAGTCGCTGGACAGGATGATCTGCTTGGGCGACCAGTTGATGAAATCGGGGCTCTCCTGGCGGCCGATGGTGCGGACGTGAAGATGGCTGGCGAAGGCGTGCGAGGCCTGGGAGTATCCGACCCACTTCTTGTAGGCGTCGTCCCAGATGACGCGCATCTGGTGGTGGTGGCGAAAGGGGGTATTTTCGCTGATCACGTGCCAGCTGATGCCGTCCGGCGAGGCGGCGACGCGGGACATGACGCGTTCGCCGCGACCGGTGGCCTCCATCGACGGATTGTAGACGGCCAGAAATTTCCTGTCGGCGTCGCTGCGGTCGGGATTGAGGACGATGGCGCCGTTGTCGAAGTCGCGTACGACGATGTTGGTCTTCTTGCTGTCTTCGAAGGGCTGGCAGTCCTCGCGCAGGGGTTTGCGCCAGTAGAGGGCGTCATCGGACTCGGCGTAGCAGAGAACGACTTCGGTGCCTTGGGCTGAGTTGGTATTCCCGCTGACAAGCGTCTTGTACCACATCTTGAAGAGGCGGTCGTCGGGGTCGTAGAGGGCCGCGGCGGGAACACATGTGAAGTGGTAGCGTTCCCAGGGGAGGTTTTCGAACTCGATCAGGGCCGGTTCGGCCCTTTGCGGGGCCGGGACGGTTCGTTCGGAGTCGATCAGCTCGTCGAGGATGAAGTTGTCGAGGAAGAGCTGCTTTTGCAGGCCGATGTGCTTGAACGGGAGGCGGTAGTCGGGGTTGAAGTAGGGGTAGGTGCTGGGATCGACTGCCCTTTCGCCGGCCCATGTCTCGTCCATGCGACGCTGCACGTCGACGATCTCAGTATCGTATCTGGATTCGGGGGTTTCGGCTTGTTGTTGTTCTGTCATTAGTTATCAGTCTCAATAGTACGATTTGTCTCGAAGCAGAAGCGGGCGGGTGCTGGTGGCGACACCTATTCTCGGATCGTCTCAACTTTGTGCGGCGAAGCCGAAACGAAAACTGTAAAGCCAGCTGTCATTCATGTATATCTTGAGGCGAATCGGACGGTTTCACAGTGTGCGCAGGTCGGGTGCTTTGCACTAGGTGACCTCATGCTCAACTGAGTCTCCGCGGACCAGGTTGCTGTCGGAGCAGCCAGGCCTAGCTGGAGGGGAGGCAATTCTTCGGATTGAGAACCTTCGGTTTGGAACCACTCACTTTCCTTTGCCGTTGTCGCTGCAGGCCTGCATGCCCTGGCCCTAGCTGCTACGATGTGCGTACAGGAGACTGAAATGAGCGAACGGCTGGATTCCTCTCTTTCAAGCTCGCCCAAGTTGAGGTTGCCGCGCATGGGGACAAGGCGATTCAATCTGATTGGCCTGGCACTGGCGGCGCTCCTGCTCGTGTTGTTGGTGCCGACGACTATTTTCGTCTCCAGAGCCTATTTGGAGGGTCGGGAGATCAGGGAGTACGTTGGCGGTCCTTTCAGTTCGCAGTTGCTCTACCTGCAGGGATGCTCGGCCGGGGCGGCAGACAACGTCGGTCAGTCAGCAACTGGGCGGACTGTGGAGGAACAGATCCGATTTTGTCAGGCAACGGCAGGCAGCCGCGCCGGTTTCTATGTATACGACTTCAATATCGGGAGGTCGGTTGCTCTTTCAGCGAGAGATATGGAGCTTTGGAGAAGATACGAGGTGCTCTCTTTCCCTGATTCTCTCAGCGGAAGGGTTCGCAACAGCGAAACTAACGAATTCAACAGGATCGTTCCCTTTGAGGAGTTTACAGGTTTTGACTACGACTGCGTTCTCACGAAGGGCGAGAACGAAGCTAACTGCAAGGTGGCCGATGCTTCGTGCGAACTGGGTAGCGACGCGATCCGATGCACGGTGTTCAATCCACACACAGAGAGTCGTGAACTCCATGTCATCGAAAGGGACAAGGCACTTGATCTTCTGTTGCCGCAAGGATTCATCAACGGACCTGACCTCTACAAGATGCTGAAGCCACGCTTTTTCCCAGTTCTTGAACGGTAGAAGACCGAGCCCGGTCTGATTCTCAGCCGGCTTGCCGGCGCCGGCGCCTACAACTGCTGCGATGGATTTCCGATATGGAGCGGTTCATTCCTGACCCGTCGATGGGTGTAGAGCTCCTGAACGGGTTCGGGCAGCTTGTCGAAAATATGGGCAGGAATGAAAGCGCAGTTGCGTTTGCCGTATTCGACGCTGAGCCACCAAGGCGAGTAGCGGGCGACGACTGAGGTCCTGATGTCGTCGGTCGAGTTGGCGCCGGCGGAGTGCCAGATGCGGCTGTCGATGAGGATGACGTCGCCGGCGTCGCCGCAGACCTGCTGCTCGTGGGGAATTGAACTCATGCCGTCGATCCCGTCACTTTTGCCGCGCGGATTGCGCGGGTCGCGGTGTGTGCGGGGGACGACCCAGGTGGCGCCATTCTCGGGCGTGAAAGGGTAGAGCATCCAGATTGACGTGATACTCATGATGGTGTCGGGAAAGGGTTGCTTGATTAGGCCGCAGAAGGAGGCGTCGGTCAGGTCGTGGGGCCAGTCGGTGTGGAAGTTGCGCCACTCGGGCGGGTTTCTGTAGGGAGGCACGCTCTTGAACTCGGTCTGGGAGATTTTCACCTTGGCGTGGTTGAAGGCGGTGCGCGCGATCTTGAGGAGACGCGGGTCGGCGAAGTAGGGAGCCAGGGACAGCATGTGGGTGACAGCAGACCAGTCATGCTCATTGTATGCCTCCAGGCCGGGTTTCATCGAGTTGTCGATGTCCTGGCGGACCTGGCCGACTTTGTCGGGGGGAATGACGCCTTTCAGCAGGCAGTAGCCTTCCAGTCGAAGTTGCGTAATCTCTTCCATTTTTCCTCTTCCTTCTGGGCGGCAAGGAGGGGATTGCGAATGCCGCCCGGTTGCGGGGAACTGGCCGTTCGTTCCGCTTTGGGACTTGTGAAAGATCAATGGGCAGGACAGGTGGAATGAGGGATTGCTCCACTTGCCCTGCCCGCTTGCCGCTTTGGTTGACCTCGCTCTGCGCCGGTTGATGCCCTTCCTTCGGTCTGGCAAGGGTAGGGTACCAGCAATACGGCGCGTGTAATCACTCAGCGCCAGTCATCGACCGACGCCGTGCCGGCGTAGTTGCAGCCCATGATGCGCCAGTAGCCGTTGGTCTCACCGCCGACGACGACGACATGGATTTCGTCGGGCTCGTAGATCGGGATCAGTTCATCGCTGCCAGCCTTGAGCTTGGTGGCGTAGGGCTCGACACCGTTGAGCGCGTGGGGGTGGACGTAGTTCTCGATCAGCTGATAGTCCCAGTAGACGCCGGCGGGCATCGTGGCGTTCTCGTACACCCATTGGATCAACTTCTCTTTGGTATCGAAGCCGCCGCGATCGATGAACTGCTGCGCGGTGATGGGGTCAAGCACGAATGTGGGCGGGTTGTGCGGGTTAAGGCCGCGCAGCATGTTGCGGACATGGTCCTGCCAGTGCTTGGCGCGCAGGCCCAGGTTGAAGGCTGTGGAACGGCAGCCGCCGAAGACGCTAACGGCGCTCTGGCCGGCCTCGAAGCCATGCTGGACGTGGAAGGGTACCCACGGGCTGCGCTCTTCGTTTTCGGCGAAGGTTACGCTGTTGTAGGCATAGTTGTTGCCCTGGGAGCCAAGGTAGGTCTCTGATGGGACGGAACCGCCCTGGAGGTTTTGCGAAAGCAGACCGAAGGCGCGGCCGATTGTGGCATTGGCGTGATTGTAGGGCCCCATCGCGCCTGTACCCCAGTTCATGTCGATCTCATGGCGGACGGGGCCGTTGACGACGGCCATGGCCGCGGCGGAGCTGGTGGTGCTGGCCCGCGCAGAGGCGCCTGTTGAGGCAAGCGCCAGTATGACGGGAAAATATTCCGGCTTGGCCCCGGCCATGACTGCGTTGACGGCGACCTTTTCGACTGTGTACTCCCAGGCTTCGCGGGTGGCCGTGGGGCGCATATGGCCGACGACGGTGTCCGGGCTGCGACTGGTACCCTCCAACATGGCGGCGACTCGCTCCTCTGTTGGGAGGATGAAGGGCAGCATGTCGGTCCAAAGGTTTTCGACGAAGAGCTGTTGCAGGTTTTCTTCCGTGTCCGGCTCAACGAAGCGAGGCGTAGAGCGGTCGAAATTGTGTTGACGGCTCTCCTCTTCCGACTTTGGTCGGGTGAGCGCGGCGATAACTTCGCTCATGAAGGGACGGCCGGTTATGTCGTCAGGGCCATCGACGTAAGCTCTCAACTGGGCCGGCGAGCGGCCCATCACCGGCTGCGGCACAAAGGCGTGGCGCAGATAGGGGATTCCCTGCTGTAGCGTGGAGGCCTTCACCAGGTCCAGGAAAATCCCGGTCTGGATGGAGGCTGTCGGAACGTTGTACTCAGTTTCCAGAATAATGCATTGGTCGGCGACCGCCGGCGCGCAGGTACTTCAATGACCGACGGCCATGACGGCCCCTGCACCTTTCTGCTGGATTTCCTGGTAGAGGGATTCGTCGCGCTCGGTGTAGACGCCCGACTTGCGCCGCACTTCTACGTTGATGTCGGGACGGTTGTCGCTGAACCAGTTGGCCATCTGCTCGACAAGAATATCGCCGTCGTCGAAGCGGCAGTCGACAAGATAGACTGTCTTGCCGGCCAGGTCGTTGACGCGGGGGGCAAGGTGCTTCTGGTCGATCTGGGGCGGGTAGCCCATTGGGTTGTGGACTTTCAGTTGTGATCCCATGTTTGGCTCCTTTCAGTTCACTGAGGGCATGAGAGCTTATCTGTCGTCATTCTGACATGGATTCGGAAAACTTGAAAGCGTAGAGACTGACTTCACGCAGAGTGAAGCGGATGCGAACGGGTTTGTTCCAGAGCGAACGCAGGTCGCTTTTTCCCTGCCAGCGGACCGTGTGCCAGATTTGGTCACGTTCGCCGATGAGCGGGTCACAGAGCTCGGCCGAGAATCCTTCGTAGGGCGTGAGAGTGGGGTCGAGTAGTTCGACCTGCAGATATCCGTAGCTACAGTCGGCGTTGACGCGCAGAGTATCGCCTTCGAAGACGAACTGCTTTGTGTAGACCTGGCCGGTCTCGTAATCAGGCACGAGCTTTGCCCAGCCGTCCTCGCGCAGGATTAGTCCACCTACGGCCCGCTTAGGTTCAGGACCGGGCCGCAACGCCTGGCGCGCTTGCCAAGCCTGGCGGCGGCGATCGAACTCCTCCGGCGGATACGATGGCGTTGGCGAACCTTGATTCAGCCAGCTTTGCTTCTGGGGATTTGCGCTGTAGGGGATTACCAAATTCCCGTTGTGGACCAGTTCACCTGCCGGCGTAAAGCAGGCGAAGCCATAGTCCTGGTCTCCAGGCGAACCGGTGTCTACCCAGGGTTCGGGGCCGCCGACGCGCTGCCAGCGTTTGCCGTCGCGGCTGGTGTAGAGGCCGAGGCGACTGAAGGCCTGGTCGCGCCAGTTGTGGCCTTCGCGCTCCTGCCAGAAGGGTTCGGCCATGAATTCGCTGGTAATTCCGATGTAGAGTTCCCCGACTTTGCGCACTGACATATCGTGCATCTCCAGGTCGGGGGGCAGGTTGGCGTCCCAGTCTGCGGAGAGTACGACCTCTTTGGGCGACCAGTTGATGAAGTCGGCGCTTTCCTGGCGGCCGATCTGGCGTTTGCGGTAGAGGAAGTTCTGGTGGTGGGAGTACTGGCTGTAGCCTATGTAGCGCTGGATGCTTTCGTCCCAGATTATTTTCTGCTCATGGTGGTGGGGGAGGGGGGACTCTGCGCTGATGTTGTGCCAGTGGATGCCGTCGGGCGAGGCGTCGACGGTGGAAAGGCGGGGGCTGCCGGGCGGTCGCTTGGCCGCTGTTTTGGGGGGCCAGTTTACGAGAAGGAATTTCCGCTCGGCGTCACTGCGGTCGTGGTTCAGAGCCAAGCCCGACTGGGAGACGTCGGGGTGGACGATGTTGGTGGCGGCATGGTCCTGGAATGGGAGGCAGTCATCCCGGAGCGGTTTCTCCCAGCGGAGGGCGTCCTTTGATTCGGCGTAGCAGAGGACTTGGCTGGTGTTGAAGGGTTCGTTGGCAAGTCCCTGCCAGTACCACATCTTAAACAGGCCGTCGTCGGGGTCTTGAACCACGCCGGCGGTGCCGGGGTTGAACTGGACCTGTTCCCAAGGGAGGTCGGTAAAGGAGAGGAGAGGTTCGGGGGCCTTCTGCGGCGCACACAGCTCTCTCTTGACTCCGTTGAGATGATCGAGAATGAAGTTGTCGAGAAACAGTTGTCGGTCCGTGCCGATGTGGGGGAAGTGGACCTTGTAGTCGGGGGGAATGTAGGGGTAGTCCCTGTCTACGGGCCGACTGCCGTTCAAGATGGCATCAGTCTTCTGCTGAATGTCGAGTTGCTCGGTGGAGCTCTTGGGCTCGGGAACGGTCATGGCGGTATGGAATCCTTATTAAAGGCGTTATTACAGCCTATGATTTCGGTTTCATATGCCCCACTTTTCGCGCATTTCGGTCATGGTCTTGCGGTTGTCGGCCTTGGGAATCTGGTCGGGGTGGGGGCCCATGTGGCGTTCGTCGACGGGTTCGGAGGCGAGCTGGTAGCGGTTGTCGGTACTGAGGCGGTAGCGGTTGGAGACGTTGTCGAGGGAGCCGTGCAAGAAGTACATGCCGAAGATTATGACATCGCCGGCGCGGAACGGGGTGGACGACCAGTTGACGCCGAGTATGTCGATCAGTTCGAGGGGGTTGCGGCTAAGGTGGCCTTCGGTCATATCGTTGTGGGCGTCGGCTGCCCCGTAGGTGCGGCGCAGGAGGTCGAGCTTGTTGGAGCCGGGGCAGAAGGCAAGCGGACCCATTTCGAGCGACAGGTCGTCGAGGGGGGTCCAGACTGTGTAGAGTTTCTTGGTGCCGGCGCCCATGAAGACGACGTCGTAGTGTGCGCCGGTGCTGTGGCCGCGTCTGACGGCGCGGGGCCATTTGTGATCGAGGGTCAGTGTCGGGCCGCCGAGGAAGCGTTCGAAGAAGGCCATGATGCGCTGGGAGTTGACGACGCGCAGGTAGGCGTTCATGTTGACCACAACCTCGTTGCGCAGGGCCACGGCTTCGTTTTCCGGACCTATTGCACCTTCCTGGGGCGGGGTGTCGGGATCCAGCAAGCCCTGAGCAGACAGGTAGGAGAGAATGTCCGAGCGGGCGGCCATGATGGCGTCTCGGTCGTAGAAATCGCGGATCAGGAGGTAGCCGTCTTCTTCGATCCTGGCGTGGAGAGCCGCTGTGTCGCCGGCGATGTCGTTGGCGTCGCGCGGTGTGAAAATGTTGTGACCGAAGACAAGCTCATGGCCGGCCATCGTGACTTTCGTTCCGTCTGCAACTGTCATTGTTTGCATGGTCTTTCAGCCCTTTGCTTTAGCCAAATGGCGTCCTTTAGAATCCGTCAGTCGGTTTTCATTCGTCCTGCAAAGACTGTCCCGTACGTGTTTCCGCGAATACTGTCTCTCGTCTCGTTGCCAACAAGGAAGGCGCGGTTCTGCCAGACGGCGACGCGGTGTGAGGCGATGCCGTAGGGGAGCGGGTCTAGCGCTGCCCAGCTTTCTTCGTGGGTGTCGTAGGCCCAGACTTCGTGGGAGTGGCAGACGAGGTCGAGCTCCGGGACGTGTCCCATGATGTGGACGGAGTTGCCGTCAGGGGAGACGACCCAGGTCTGGCCGCCGGTGAGTACTATCCAGCGGTCGTCCACAGTGAAGGCATCGGCGACGAAGGCCCGCGGCGGGCGGGGCAGCTCCTGCCAAGTTCCAATTGCCAGGTCGCACTCCCATATTTCGCCGAAGACGACGTGACTGATTCTGTCAGCAGTCAGTTCGCCGGGAGGAAAGATGCGCAAGGCGTTGTGGGGCTTGGGGTCAGTGACGCCGCCGATGGGGATGTCGTGGCCGCCGACTACGTAGAGTTTGTTGCGGCAGATGCCCATGCCGCACATCCAACGCGGTTCGCCGGGGAACTGGGCGGCTATCTCCCAGTTGCCTCTGTCGCGGACGTCAAGCCGGTAGATGTTGGGGTCGCCGGTGGCGTGCTCGTGCGGGCGCCAGTCGGTTCCAAAGGCAGTGTAGAGCTGATCGCCGAGGGCGAAGGTGGTCGCGACCATAGCGGGGGAGGGGCGATCTTGCAGCTTTTTCCATCCGGTGGCGCCAGCCTGGACGTCGAGGAACCAGACGTCGGCGGTGGCGCGATTGCCGACTGCGCGGCGCCGTCCGCCGACGACGGCCAGGCCGCCTGCGACTGAAGCGCCGGATGTCCAGCCGGGGCCGATTGGTATCGGGGGCAGTGGATACCATTCGTCGATTGGGGCCGAATCGTCCTGCCGGTCGAGGGCTTTGTCCTGGATTGACGCGCCGAATCCGTACTCAACTTCTCGCCAGGGGTAGGACATTCCTCCGGCGACCAGCAGTTGGCCGTCAACAACACCGACGGCGGGCCCTTTGATGAGAGCTGGATATACGGGCGCTTCCTGCCAGGCGATTTGCAGTGACATTGTATTTGGTACAGTGAGGTTTTACGGAAGTTTATACAATCTGGGTGAGGGGGTCAAGCATGGCGCCCGGCATAAGGAAGGGAACTGCTCCCGGCGCTTGCTCCTTTCTGACCAGACTGAACTTCAGGAACGTCACCGGGAGTCCCGCGGAGACGATACTCGATCTCCTGTTCGTGCTGCCAGTTGACTCAGAATCGAATGGCGTACAGGTCTGCCTTGAAGAGGTCGAATCTGAGGCGGACCGTCTGGCCCCGCAGATGGCCCAGATCGGCGCTGCCGTTCCAGGTGAGCGGAGAGTCGAAATGATCTCCGACGAGTGGCTGGCAGTCTTCAAGCGTGTAGCCCTCGATGTTGCGGATGAAGCGTGTGTCGCTGCCGACGTCACCGGGGCTGGAGGAGAGGATCTGGCAGCGCAGGAAGCCCGAGTAAAGGGAATGCGCGTTGACGCGGATCGAGTCCGAGTTCAGTTCAAAGGGTACTGTCCAGAAGCCGCCGCGTCCGCGGCTGGAGAGCGAGACAAACCCGTCCTCGCGTACGGAAGCGCGGACCAGCCCTGACTCACCCAGCGCGCCCGTTTTCAGTTCGAGAGGTTCGTTGTGCATCCTGCGGTTGACGCCAACGTAGGTGGACCACTCGCCACTGCCTGAAGGAATTACCCCGGCGCAGGCATAGACCGTATTGTATGGTCCACCGGCGGAGGGCACTGTCTCGATCCAGGGGGATTGGCCTTGCGGTCTGTGCCAGAAGATCCCGTCGCGGCTGGTGGCCAGATGTACATTCATGGTGTCGGGCGTGCGTTCGTACATGGAGAGCCGCATCAGGTGGGCGTCGGTTGCGCCGGGCCAGGGGGAATAGCCGCTGCAGTAGATATCCAGGTCGGGCGCATCGAGAGGATTGTTCTCCAGGACCGGTTCGGATTCGGGAAAGTACCGGAAATTGTCGGATACTGTCCGGTTGACCCCGCGGCGGTTCGACTGGCCATCCATTTGGCGCGTGTAGAGCACATACTTGCCTAGATTCGCATCATGGAGGGCGATGTTCTGGGTGTCAGCATGCTGGTGCTCCATCAGAGGCCGGGGCAGGGGTGTCCAGTGGAGGCCGTCGGCGGAGACGGCGCCGAGAACTTTGCGTTCGGTCTCGGTCCAGTGACAGCTGACCATTTTGTAGCGTTCGGACTCTTCGGCCACGGGGTCGATGAAGATTCCGTGGCCATGACGGTTGATGTCGATCAGGTTGTTTTCGGTCGAGCCGTTCCACTCTTGAAGGCCCAGATTGGGTTTCTGCCAGGCAACGCCGTCGTGCGACTCGGCATAGCCAATGCCGCCGCCGTTTTCGTACCAGCAGCGGAGGGTGCCTCCATCCTCGAGGAACGTTGAGTACGCTGAAATGTAGCCCTGCTCCCAAGGGCGGTCGGCAGCGATCGCCAGCCCATGGTCTACTGTAGGCTCGTGGACTTTGAGCGTTATCCCATGCGGGACGCTCCAACCCTCGGTGATTGCGCCACCCCACTGTGTACCGTAGCCTGGTTCTACGCCCATCCAATCGACAAACACCCATTTTCCGCGGCCAAGCCCCCAGTTTCTCACAGTTCATCTCCTTTTTGGACCGAAATTTGTTATCGAAAGGATCAGTACCTCTTGATGGAGGAAATACGAATCTCGCCTATTTGACCGAAGAAGTGGCCCTCGCCCAGGAAGTCGAACGCGCCGCCGTAGCGCGCGAATCCCTTGAGGCGCGTAGAGACGCTGAACTGGGCGTCGTGTCTACGGTTGTTGACCAGTCTGCGGCCGTCGGGGCTGCGCACTTGCCAGATCAGAACGCCGTCCAGAAACACATCGTGTAGATCCTCGCCGGATTCGTACTGCCAGGCGACATGGTGCCATTCAGTATCGTTGATGCCCGCTGCGCCTCCGCCCGCTACAAGCCCATCCGGACGCGTCCAGGGATGCAGATTCATCAGCTCCTGTTCGGGCTCGGCGCCCAAAAAATGCGCGCCGGGTGCCATGCTGCCATCGGGTGAATTGTGGGCGGAGAGATAGAGTTCCCAGACTCCCTGTTCCGTCTTATCGTATGTTCCGCAGATGTGGCCGAAGGTGAATGGCTGGTGGTGCTCGTCGGCAGTTACGCCATATGCTTGCAGAGGGCCGCCCCTTCTGACCCAGGCTTCGACGGTCCAGGCCTGTTTGCAGGTACGGAGGTCGAGCTTGTCATTATGCTGGGGTCCGACGAAGCCGTGCTCGCCGTGGCCGGTATCCTGGGGGAAGCGACCGTTGCGGCCGGGCCAGGAGACGCGCCTGTCGCCGCCGATGTTGGTCCAGGTCAAGGTCAGTTCCTCGTCGCCCATCACGTCGGGGATAAGGCGGCCGTTGGGCCCTTGCCAGTCATAGAGGACAACTGTGTGTTCGTCGGGCCCGATGATTAGGAGCTCCGCGGGAAGCACTTTCAGGGTGATCTCGGCCTGGTGGGTCTGGCCGATGCCGTCGACTGCTTTGACGTGGAAGCGACGGATGCAAGGGTTGGAAGGCGCGCCAGCCAGTTCACCTGTTTCCGGGTCGAGATGGAGTCCGTCGGGCAGGGCGCCACCTGCAAGCGACAAGTGGACCGGGGCGACCATATGACTGGTCCGGATCCTGGCGCGATATTCGTTTCCAGCGAATGCCGGAGGCAGTGATTCCGTAGAGATCTGACCGCGGCGAACGCTCAAGTGGAACTGGTGGCGGTCGGTACTGCCGCTGGTGTCGGAGGCAATCAGACCGAGAGGCTGGTGCTCTGATGCCAGAGTTGGCTTGCCGCTGACTGCCCCAGTTTTGCCATCCAGCGTCAGCCCTGCGGGCAGCCGTTCTTCGGCTAACTCCCAATGTACGGGGCCACTGCCGGCGTCGGTCGAGAATTGAACTGAGTAAGGTGCTTTGAAGGTAGCCGGGGGCAGTTCGCGGCGCACGATTGACAGTCGGTCCGCTACCGGGTAGCGCATGACACTGGAGATGCGGATCTCGTCGATTTCGCCTTCGAAATTGCCGAACGCCGGGAGTTTTGGCGGGTCCTGGGAGTGGATGAAACCGCCAACGACGAAGGGGACGCCGACGTTTTCGGCATCGTTGACAACGCGTCCCTGCAGGTCGTTGGGGAGTGGGAGCTGGACACGTCGGATGAGCTGGCCGTCGAGAAAGAAGAAGTGCGTCTGGTCTAAATAGCGAAACTGCCAGGCGACATGGTGCCAGTTGTTGTCTTTGATCCTGGGCGGGTCGGTGCTGGTCCAGCCCCCTGCTTTGGCGTTTTGGAGGAGGAGACCGCTGGTGTCGTGATTGGGATCGCGACCGCGAGGGGAACCCATGAAGCGGGCGGCGGGGTAAAGCCCATCCTTCAAGGTGCCGGGACGTGTAAAGCTGTGAAGGGAGAAGTTCCAGCCGCCGCGCATGCCGATGGGGAGGCCCAGCCCTTCGTCTTCGGTCCCGCAGATGTTGACATAGGTGTGGCCTTCTTCGAGGCCGCCGGCGCCGGTGTAGCGCACCCAGGCTTCGACCGTCCACTCCGCGGTACAGGGGCGGAGGTGGAGTTTGTCGTTGTTGACGGGCCCGACAAGCAGGTTGGCGTCGTCGGCGCGGCGGTCGAAGCGGGCGCAGGCGCCGAAGCCCACGTGCGAACCCCAATGGGCTTTGTGATGGGCGCGGAGGGTTAGTCGAGTGTCTCCGCACGCGTCCGTGACCTCATTGCCTTCGCCCTCGTCGAAGTGGTACAGCACGACGGTATGGCCATCAGGTTCAAACGGGGCATATGGGGGGGAACTCAAAGAAGATTCTCCTAGCAGTAAGGGAAGTCACACTCCGGCATAGAAACGGCGAAACAAGGAACGCTTTCAATATACTGGGACGCCGTGTCACACTCTGATGCGTCAATCGCTGCTTGTGTGGGGATCGAGGGCGTCGCGCAGTGCATCGCCGATGAAGTTGACGGAAAGGGTGGTTACAGCGATCGCAATTGCGGAGGGAAGCCATAGCCACGGCATCGTCTGCAGGATGGGCAGCGACATGGCGTCTTGCAGCATGCTTCCCCAACTGGACATAGGCGGCTGGACGCCCAAGCCCAGGAAGCTCAAAGCGGACTCGGTCATGATGGCCCCGGCCAGTCCCATGGTGGCCGCCACAACCACCGGAGCGATTGCATTGGGGAGGATGTGACGGAAGACGATGCGGCCACTGCTGACGCCGACACAGCGGGCGGCAAGCACGAATTCCCGCTCGCGCAGCGAAAGAAACTGGGCGCGCACATGGCGCATTATTCCGGTCCAGCCGAAAATCCCGATGATAACCATGATATTGAAGATGTTAGGAGGCAGGATCACGGCGACGGTGACGATGAGCATGAAGGAGGGGAAGCACATCATGACATCGGTAAAGCGACTCAGAACCATGTCGATACGGCCGCCGAAATAGCCGGCGAGTCCACCCAGGACGACGCCGATGGTGGTATAGATACTGACGGCGACAAGGCCGACGGCGAGCGAGACGCGGGTGCCATACGCCAAGCGCGTCCAGACATCTCGACCCAGCGGGTCGGTTCCCAGTACATGAGCCGGAGAGGGCGCCTGCCGCATCACTGTCAGGTCGATGCCGTTGGGATCGTAGAAGGTTACAAGTGGCGCAAGAATGGCGACCAACGTAAAGAGGGACAGCGCTGCCAAGCCTAAGACAGCCAGACGGTGGCGGCGAAAGCGGCGTAGAATGCGGTTCTCAGCCTTGGGCAAGGCTTGCAATGCGTCCGGCGAAATCTGAGATGAGACCGGCTGCCGCGCCTCTTGTGCGGCGTCTGCCGGCGTTGCTGTGGAATCGACCATGCTACGCACCTTACTCGTAGCGGATCCTGGGATCGGCCCAGGCATAGGTGATGTCAGCCAGGAGATTGGCGAACAGTACCATCGAAGAACCGATCAGGTTCATGGCCATGATCATGGGCTGGTTGCGCATGAAGACCGACTCCATGCCCAGCTTGCCCATGCCGGGCCAGACGAAGATTGTCTCGATAATGAATGAGCCGCCGATAATGCCCGGAAGGGAGAGGCCGACGATGGTGATCACCGGCAGCAGCGAGTTGCGAAAGGCGTGGCCCAGATAGACGGAGCGTTCAGGCAGGCCTTTTGCACGGGCGGTGCGGACGTAGTCGGCGCCGAGAGCCTCCAACAGGCTGGCGCGCGCATAGCGCATATGGCCGGCCAGCCCCTCGAAGCCGAGAACAAGCGCGGGCAGCGCCAGATAGTGGAGACGGACGAGAAAATTGTCGGGACCGTCGAGCGGCGCCCTGCCGCCGGTCGGGAAAAGGGGTAACTTGAGTGAGAACAGGTAGAGGGCAATGATGGCGAATACAAAACCTGGCGTAGATATCCAGACGAAGGCCTGTAAGGTGAGAAGATGGTCGAGAACGGAATACTGCTTGATGGCTGAAATGATACCCAGGGAGGTACCGACGACGAGGGAAAAGAGAATCGTAACGATGGAGAGTTGCAGGGTTGCAGGCAAGACCTGGGCCATCTCCTGGAGGGCCGGTTGACCGGTGACAAAGGAATAGCCGAGATTGCCGTGCAGCAGCAGTTCACGCAACCAGATCAAGTAGCGTATGACGACCGGTTTGTCCAGCCCATATGACTCGCGCAGCCGCTGGAGCTGGGCCTCATCTACGCCCAGTTCCAGCCTGAGACCAGGGGGGACGAGGGCGTCGACATAGTCGCCGGGCATGATTTCGCTGATTATGAATGTGAGGGTGATGATGCCCCACAAGACAGGGACGGCGATCAGGAGGCGGCGAATGATGTATCGGGTCATGGCTGGATTTCAGGAGGACCTAAGGCGAGCGCCAAGGTGCATCCCACTCTGCTTGAAGGTGACAAGCAGAGTGGGACGACGGTGCAAGAGATCTACTCTTCCATCTTGTACCAGAGATGGGCGTTGAGCTTCGACCACTGGTAGTCGTGCATGCCACCCAACGCGTATTCATCCATTCCGCCGACATTCTTGCTGATCGCATAACCCATGTGGTAGCGGTGGAGCGGGATGTATCCGATCACGTTTTCGGCGATGATCTGCTGGATCTCGTTGTAGAGGGCCTTGCGGGCCTCGGTACCGCCGGTCTCTTTGGCCTGGATGAACAGCGCATCTACTTGATCGCACACGGCATCGAGTGAGCCGTCAGTCGGCCAGACCACGTTTCTACGGAGCGGCGCATTATCACAGCGGTAGGTACGATAGTAGCCGTGCAGGTCGACGGGATTGCCCCAGCCGGCATGGGAGAAGGAGTGTGTGTTCTGCTCCAATCTGTCGTTCCAGGCCTCGTTGGGCACGTGAATGACTGTGACGTTGATCCCCACCTCACTGAGGTACTTCTGCATCAGCAGCATGAAGTTCTTGGCCTCGGTCCCGCTGTGATAGTAGATCAACTCGTGCTCTTGTTCGGGGTCCCAGACGCCGTCTGCGGCCGCTTCGGCCAGCAGGGCCATGGCTTTCTCGGGGTCGTAGGAATAGGTGGGCACTTCATCGTTGGTCCAGCCGTCGACGAAGGAGAAGGTGTGCCACGGTTCGCGCAGGCCGAAGTAAACGGCATCGCCTATTTCCTGGCGGTTGATGGCGTGGCTTACGGCCATACGCACGCGCTTGTCCCAGAAGGCGGGCTGGCTGAGGTTGCCGACAAAAACGCTGATGTAGTTCAGACGCTGGGTCTGGACGTCGATGTTGGGCAACTCCTGGGCCTGTTGATAGAAGTTGCCTTCGACCTTCATGAGATCCAGTTCACCCTTTTGGAGGGCGATGAACTGGGTGTCGGGCGGGCCCATGTTCTGGAAGAGGATGCCGTCGAGGCAGGGCGCGCCTTCCCAGTAGTCATCGTTGCGCGCCAGTCGGAAGTACTCATCTTTCTTTCCGTCCACAAATTTGAACGGGCCGGTGCCGACCTGGGTTTCGGAAGTGAACCAGAGTGGATTGCCGGCGTCCTTGAGATCGGGCACGCGCCACTGGTTGTAGATGTGCTCGGGCAGGATGTTGATGCTGCCAATGAAGCGGGCAAAGTAGCTCACGTCCGGCTCTGCGAGGGTGAGGCGAATCGTGTGATCGTCGATGACTTCGATTCCCTCGATTGAATCGGTCTTGCCGTCCAGGTAGTCGAGGGAACCCTTGAGGGCGATCCAGTTGCCGGGCTGGGCGGGGTTCACCCAGGGGCTGTCAATGTCGTTGTGCCACGTCCAGGTGAAGGCCACGTCATCGGCGGTGAAGTCCTCACCGTCATGCCACTTGACGCCCTGACGCAAGTGGAAGGTGAATTCGGTGGCGTCGTCGCTGATTTCCCAGCTTTCGGCCAGGTCGGGATGGGGTACGTTATCGGTGCCTGTGCGGACCAGTTTGCCGAAGACGAGCTTCTGCTGCTCGTAGCCCCAGCCCCAAATTGGAACCACTAAGGCCCTTGAACTGAAGTCAAGGGTGAGGGTGCCGCCGCGGGCAGGGCAGATGTCGTCGCCGGTGGTGGTCTCTGCCGGCGCTTCAGCCATTGTATCCGCCGGTTGGTCGGCGGCCGGGGCAGCCGGCGCCGGGGCACAGGCAGCCAGAATGAGGGCCAAGGCGAGAATAAATGCGACGTTTCTGAGCGAAGACATTCTCTTCCTCCTTTTCACTAGACCTCTGAAAGTTGGTACTGAAACGCGTTCGGCTGCAAGGCATACACTGCGGGGCAGGTTACACAATATGGTATATCACTTGCAATGTTGACCTGTCAAGCACGCGAAATCAGCCTGGGGTGGACGGGTATTGGGCAAGAGGCGGTCCGGAGGAAGAAAAGAATTGGGGGGATTTTTGCGTGCAGGAAATGCCCCGCTCATCCCAAGCCGACACAGAACGTGTCGGATGTGAGGAGGCTTAAGAAAGAATATCGTGTAGGCGCCAGCTTCGTAACTGCTGACGTGAGCTAAGTCTTCTGTTCTCCTGAAGCTATGCTCACTCAGTCAAAAGTGCGGCCGGTATGGCGGCGCCCGGCGATAGCGGCAGCTTCGTCGCCGGCGGGGAAGGTGATGCCTTCGTCGATCCTGGCGGCGACATTGCCGGCGTCGACGCCGTCGAGGAAGCCGATGTTGGCGGCTTTGCAGGCGGCGAAGACGCGGTCGCGGGCGGCTTTGAGGTCGCCCTCTTCAGTGTTTTCGGGGGTGCGGACGGTGTCGTAACCGAAGGTCATGCGCATGTCGGAGGGGCCCCACTCGGCGAAGGCGATGCCCGGGACTGAGGTGCTGGCCTCGGCGTTGGCGAGGGCGCGGATGTTTTCGATCTTGATGCCGAGGACCAGTTCGCCGTCGGGGTTTAGCGGCCAGACGTCGGCCTTGCGCAGGTATTCCTGGGTGGAGACGCCCCAGACGTGGGCGGCGTTGTCCTGGCCGCCGGAGCCGCGGCGGCCCATGTCGAGTCCTTCACCGACGCCGTGCGTGTGGAAGGGGAAACGCACCCACTCGACGAACTCTTTTACGGCGCCGGGTGTTTCGACATGGCAGAGCAGGATGCCGTGGATGCCGGTCGCGAGAACCTGTTTGATCATCCAGGCATTGTTGCGCACGACGTATTCGTCGACGCCGTCGAAGGGCAGGGTGACGAGTACAGGAGGCGTGCGGTGGCCAGTGCGGGTTGGACCGCCGTCCACGAGGCCGCGCATGAAGGCGTTGAGACCGGCGACGTCGAAGGGCTGATGCTCGATGCCGATGACGAGCCAGTCGGCGTGCGTCTGCGCCGACTTGACGCCGCCTTCATAGGTAAGGGTGCGGCCGCCGTCCCAATAGACGGGCTGTCCGGCTTCGCGAAGTTCGATAATCTGGTTGATTCGTTTCATTGCAGTTTTCCGGTTGTTTTGGGATTCATCGACGATTGATTTCTCTTGTAATCGTTACAGCTTTCAGTCTCTTCGCCCGGCTCGAGAATTGGCGTTTGCAACAATCACACCCAGTCGCGCAGCGGGTGCTCCCGGTCCGACAGCGGGAGCGGCGTGCGGCCGTGGCGGTGGGCAGTGTAAACGCCCAGGATCATCTCCAATGCCCAGCGCGCGTCGCGTCCGCTCGAGATCGGCTCGCGTCCTTCTTCGAAGGCGGCGATCAGGTCGCGTACCATGTAGGCATTGAGCGTATCAAAACCGGGGTTATTTGGCTTCAACACAACCTTCCATGCCGGTTCGGCCATGGCCGGGTTCCAGTTGGGATGAGGGCAGTGCAGGAGGTAGCCGTCTCGTTGGAGCAGGATTCCCTTCGTCCCGTGGATCTCCAGCCCGCCGGGCCGGGGGCCCGGGCGCACTTCGCGACGGTGCGAGTGGAAGTTCGCCATGATGCCGTTGTCGAAGGCGAAGGTGGCTTCCAGGTGGTTGCCCAGTATGGGGCCGATCTCTTCATCGCCCTGGCGAGCGTCGTCGGGTCCGGCGTCCCTACCGTCCTGCAGGACGTAGGCCTGCACCCAGCGGGGATGGCCGAAGAGGAAGCAGAGCATGTCGAGCGAGTGTGTGCCCAACACCATGAGGTCCTGGCCCCCTCCTCTGTGGTCCTGCTTGCCGCCGCTGTATACCTCTTTGACTTCGCCTACAGCGCCGCCGGCCAGCATCTCCTTGGTCTTGTGGGCAATCTGGCCGACGCGGCCCTGGTGCGAGACCGCGATCTTGGCGCCGGCGCTTTCGCAGGCTGCGATCATGGCGTCGGCCTGCGTCAAAGTTGGCGCGAACGGCTTTTCGCAGAAGATGCCGCGCACGCCGGACCCGGCGGCGGCGATGACCATGTCATGTTTCTGGTCCAGCCAGCGCGGCGCGACGCTGACGATATCCAACTGCTCCCTTTCCAGCATCTGGCGGTAGTCCTGATAGCAGTTCTTGCTGTCCAAGCCAAGGCGCTCTCCGGCGGCGGCCAGTCCATCGGGGTCGGCATCGGCGACGGCGACCAGGTCGATTTCTTCCATGCCCAGGTAGACGGTGTCGAGGCTGTGTCCGTAGTTGCCTCGTCCTGTGTGGCCGATTACGCCGGCCCGGTACGTTGTCATGTCAACTCCTCTTCGCTGACGATATAAGCCTTGATTTTCGGTTGTGCGCTCGATGTCCAGTTGGCGTCCCTGAACTCATCGTTTGAGTAGTCTGCAATTATAATCGTGCCATCTTCGAGCTGGTCCCAGTTACTGTAGCCGGAGTCGGCGGTGGCGTCGAGGCGGACCATGCGGTCGCGCCGGAACTGGTCGGGATAGCTGCCTGAGTCGGCATGCCAGGCCCAGTTGACGCTGTGGCCCTCCGGGTTCTCGATCGAGGCGCTCACGGCCCGCCAGTGGGAGACTCCGCACAGGTCGCTGCCAAAGCGGACGAGCCGGGCGCCGGACATTCCTGCCGCCGCCTTCAAACAGAGGCGCCCATCGACGTAGACGGCGATTTCGCCCTCGGTGCGCACGACTCTGTACGTGTGCCATTGCGTCGCATCCAGGGGAGAGCGCTGGGCCGGCAGGGGCTGCGCCCTGTTGCCCTCTTGCGGCACGCCGGTGGTGCTGTGGAAAGCGGCTTCTTCCTGGCTGCTCTCGGTCAGGGAGACTTCCTGGGGCGTTATGCGGACGCGGCAGCCGGCGAAGAGATCGCAGCCTTCGCTGGAACTGTCGGCAAGGCGAAGCTCGGCCTCCAACTGCACAGTCGCCCGGCTGGTAAGCGCTGGATAGAGTGAGAAGAAAGCTTGATTCTCTGGCGCGCGGTCAGTCGTCAAGGTGAGGCAGCCGTTTTCAAGCCGGCAGCGGGCCTCATCCCAGATGAAGGATGCCGGTTCGAAACCCAGCGCCTCGCCGGGATCCCAGGCGAAGGCGTAGCTGGCAAAGGTTCCCCAGCGGTTGCGATATGTGACAAGCAGTTTGCCGGAGCGCAGTCGATGTACGGCAGTGCGTTGACCGTAGAAGGGCGCGAGTTGGGGTGTGTTCCAGGTTCTGCCGTAGTCGTAGCTGTGGATGAGGCGGCTGGGTTGGCCGAAGGCGCCGTTGGCGAAACCGATGCGGGTGATGGCGAGAAGGTGGCCAGGTTCCAGTTCGACGATGCCTACTTCGGCGTCGCCGTGGTAGGGGTCGTCTGAGATTGTGGAGGTGCGGTTCCAGGTCTTGCCGCGATCGTCGGAAAAGACTGCCGTGTTCCGGTGGTAGATGTTGTAGCCGGGAGGAGGCGGGCATTCAAAGAGTTCGGTTGCGACCGGCTCGGTACGGGTGTAGACGAGTGTTCCGTCCGAAAGGTCGACCACGTAACCCGGTTCGCCGCCGACGTCGTCACATTGGACGGGCTGGCTCCAGGTGCGTCCGTCGTCTTCGCTCCAAAACAGATAGTTGGCCATTCCTCTCTGAGATTGCTGCCAGAAGGCCAGGCGCGGCCAGTCTTGCCCTGACGTGCGCTGGCCCAAGTCGCAGATGATGACGAGGCGACCGTCGCGCAGGCGGCTCAGCTGGGGGGCGACCCAGACGCTGTGGTGCTCCCAGACGTTGCGGTGGGAGATGGAGCGGTGACCGTTCCAGGCGCCGCCGCCGTCGCTGGAGTAGGCGACCATGATGTGCGTGCTGACGGCCGAGTGGGAGTCGGAGAGACGGTAGACGGCGACCAGCCCGGAGGGCGTCGCGACGACATTGGCGACAGAGTGGTACCAGCCGCGCGGGTTGGGACAGACCAGGTCGGCCGGGTAGCTGTTCTGGTCGGCGATTACGAACTTTCTGTCTTCGGGAACCGCTCGCATCGACCTCAGTGCCCCGGCGGCAGCGGCAGGTCGACGCGCACGTTGCCGCGTGCGTGGGATTGGAGAAAGCCGACCAGAATCTCGACAGTCTTCTTGGCCTCTCTGGCCGGGCTGAGCAGGTCGCTGCCGTTTTCGATGGCGTCGATCAGATCGGCAACGCAGGCCGGTATCCTGGTGTACAGGTGGGCTTCAAAGGGAAGGAACTCGCTATTGTTTCTGTCGCGGCGGATGACGCGACTGTTGTGGACGTCGAGCATGGCGGTCTCGCCGTAGACCTGGAAGGTAAAGCTGGCAGCGAACTGCGACTTGTTGGCGTTGACGAAGGCGCGCACGCCGTTGCGGAAGTGGACGTATCCGGAGACGGCAGGGTCGGTTGCGGGATCTCTGCCGCCGTCGCCAAGATACCTGTCATAGTGGTCGTAGCCGGGTTCCAGTTCGGCGAAAACCCATGCCGGCTCCGAATCGGCGAAGAAGCAGACGCCGTCGACAAGGTGCGTGCCGTTGCGGAACATCATTGCACGCGGTCCGCCCAAGGTGGCGACAATGCGCTGCACTTCGCCTATGGAGCCGCTGCGGATCGCTTCTCTGGCGACATCGTAGTGAGGGCCCCAGCGGTTGGTGTGGTCCACGGCAATGAGAACGCCGTTGGCCTCGCAGGCTTCGATCATGCGGGTACAATCGTCCACTGTGGTCGCGAACGGCTTTTCGCAGATGATTCCCTTAACACCGGCGTTTGCCGCTTCCACTACGATGTCGGTGTGGCGATGGTCTGAGGTGACGACGCTGACGATATCGAGGTCTTCGCGTTCGATCATGGCGCGGTAGTCGGTGTAGGTTTCCAGTTCACCGAACTCCTGCCCCCAAGTGTCCGCCACCTTTTCGAACAGCTCGGTTTTGAGGTCGCAGACAGCGACAACGTCGGTCTGAGGGTTGAGGTGGTAGGCGCCGAGGTGGGAAGAGGGGCTGGGCGTCTTCAAAATGTTGTTTGGATCGGGAGCCGGACGGTTGGCCCCAATTCCTGACAGGCCGACCACGCCTACTCGATAGTTCTGTTGCATATGGATATGCCTCCTAGGTTTATTCCGCTAGTGAAACATTGAGTTTGTCGGCCCACTGTTCGATCCGGCTAAATGTCTCTGCCGGAACGTCAATTCCCTCAACAAGACGTTGCTGCCGTGAACGGTGCTCGATGTCCCCCGGTACCAGGACTTCGTCGAAACCCGGGGCTGGAGGCGTCGCCTTCATGGCATCCAGGACCGCGCGGACGTTGCTCTGGTAGTTCTCAAGAGGCGTAAAGGCGTTTACATCGTAGACCTGCATGAAGAGACCGGCCATTGAGGTCAGCTCTGCGTTGAATGCCCCGGCAAGCCCGCCCATCAGGCTGAAGAACAGGGAAAGCGCATATCCTTTGTGGCCTCCAAATGGCAGCATGTAGCCACCTTTTCTGAAGTCCTCGGGATTTGTTGAGGGATTTCCCTGGCTGTCGACCATCACGCCTTCAGGAACATCAAGGCCCTTGCTCAGGGCCACCAGGATCTTTCC
This sequence comes from Caldilineaceae bacterium, assembly GCA_965208965.1. GTDB lineage: Bacteria > Chloroflexota > Anaerolineae > Caldilineales > Caldilineaceae > Bin5. The sequence continues at coordinate 3,575,932 of OZ242384.1, read as the reverse complement.
ACCAGCGACAACGCTGGTGGCGAAGTCAATCACGAAGGGGGCGTCATCGCCGGTGGGGATGCCCACCGCGATGGGGTTGGTGCCGAGGGCGCCGCGGGCGCCGCCAAATGGGACGACCTGTGAACCGGCAGCGGAGGCGCCGCCCAGCGTAATCAGTGTAATGCAGCCGGCCTTGGCGGCTTGTTCGGCGTATTCGCCGACGCGGCCGATGTGGGTCGTATTCTGGAAGGTGACGCAGCAGACGGCGGACTTTTTCGCTCGCTCGATGGCCCACTCCATGGCCTGGCGGCTCATCGTGTGGCCGAAACCATTTTTGCCGTCAACGTGCATCGTGTTCGCGCTCTCGCGTACGATTTCAGGGTAGGCATTGTTGTCGATGCCGCCGTCCTCGATCCGGTCCAGGTACATGGGTACGAACTGGACGCCGTGAGAGTCGTGACCGGCGAGATTGGCGTTGACGAGGATCTCTGCGACGGTGGCGGCGATGTCATCGGGGGACCCGGTGGCGGCGAAGAGGTCGCGGCTGATCTTTTGCAAGTATTGTGCTGAGTGGCGAGTGGACTGTGTCATCGGGCTCCTCTGGTTTTGCGACGGAATTGCTGCGATCCAAGAGTGGAAAGCGGTCGAACTTCGCAGTGAAAAGGTGATTATGCTTCGGTGCCCTGGGCGTGGTCAGCATCACGAGCCAGAGGCAAGTCAACCACCCGCCCTTCGGCGGCGGATTTGTAGCCTGCCAACAGAATCTCGGTCAGGTAGGCGGCTTGGCGTGCATTCATCCCGCTCTCGCGACCTTCGACAATGCAGTCGATAAAGTAGCTGGCATCGGTGCGATCCTCGAGCGAGTTGGAAAGCGGGGCCAAAGTGCGCTTGGGCAGGCCTCTTACTTCCTCCTGGGTGGTGCGCCAGAAGCCCATTGGGTCGCGGGGATGGACCTCCGGAGGGGTCCAAGGCGGGTCGGCGTTGTAGATTTCCAGGGTCGGTCGATTGGCGCTCAGGAAGAGGGACCCTTTGGCGCCGATGATGTGGATCTGGTTAGAGCCGCCAGCAGGGTGACTGGCCCAGCCAATTCTGCCACCGGTGATGGTGGCGGTTAGGCCGCCCTCCAGAGTCAAGGAGAGAAAGCCGAAGTCCTCCATATTGCGGCGCTGGTGCGCTTCGAAGAAGTAGTTGGCGGTAGTGCCGAAGACAGTTTCGACGGCGCGTCCGGATAACATGCAGACGAATCCCAAGGCATAGACGCCGATGGCGTAGAGCTCGGCCTTTGCGTCGACAAAGTTGGAGATTACCGGAGGATAGATGGCCTGTCGCGGCGTGCCCAGGGTTGCCGTTCCATTTGGCCCTTTCGCGAACAGGTTGTCGACGTGGATGGCGGTCAGCTCGCCCAGTTCGCCTGACTCGACGACCTGGCGCGCCTGTTCCACCCAGGGCTGATGGTTTGAGCTGAACATCTGGCTGCGCACGCCGGCGCTTTCGACAGCCGCAACGACGGCGTCGGCGTGCGACAGGTAGGGCGTCATGGGCTTGTCGACGTAGATGTGCTTACCAGCGGCGGCGCAGCGGGCGGCGATGCGGCCGCGTCGCTCGGGGTCGGCGCAGATGGAGACGACATGCACGTCGTCGCGGGCCAGGGCTTCGTCGAGGTCGGGCCAGTAGGGGATGTCCAGATCCTCGGCAAACTGCCTGTTCAGCTGGGCGCGCTCGGAGGGCACGTCCTTTTCGTCAGTGAGGCCAACAAGGGTACAGCGAGGATCGGCCCGCAGGTTCAGGGCGTAGTTTTCCTGATGCGTAAGCCTGCCGGAGATCAGAAGGACACCGAACTGCTGGCTGCTCATCGTTGGTCTCCTTCGGGGGACAATGAAACGGGCTGTCTTGAGAAGAGTGACGAATCGATAACGGCCACCATTCGCGAAGTTGACGAGACCGCAGCGTGTTGCAGTCTTTGGTCCACGCCCCCATTCAGATTCCCCGCCCGTGCAGTTACCTCGGAATCTGACTGATAGATGGCGCCGCGTGCGCCAAGGATGATCAGGTTCATGGTGGGATGATCCTGGGCCAGGGAAATAGCCAAAAGAGCCGACTGGCCGCTCGCGTATTCCAGCGCGAGCGAGAGATGGCCTGAGTCGGTCGAGCCGGTCGCGTAGACCCGGCGCGGCCGGGCCGACAGCCAGGATTCGGCATATGCACTCATCTCTGCCAGCAGCGGTTTAAGTTCGGGCGTGGACTGGGCCGCGGCCGCGGTCCAGCGGACGAAGAGGGGCGTGCCGACTTGGCCGCCGGCGAGTGATTTGCTCACGGTCTGGTTCAACACAGTCCAATCGTACATAGAGGGCTCCTGAGTTTCTGATAGAACGCGCAGCGGTGGACTGTGGGTGACTGAAATGAGAGACCTGTTCGCAGGAGGGCTATGATTCGGCTTGGCGCGGGTTGAGGGCGTCGTTCAGGCCGTCGCCAAGGAAGTTAATTCCGACGGAAACGATGGCGATGGTGAAGCCGGGCATAGCGACGAGCCAGGGGCGGTAGCGCCAACTGTCCTGGTTTTCGAAGATCATATTACCCCAGCTGGCCTGTGGCGGCTGCACGCCGACACCGAGGTAGCTCAATCCGGATTCGGCGACAATCGCGCCGCCGAATCCGAAGGTAACCATTACGATGAGTGGGCCGAGCGCGTTAGGAATCAGATGACGAAGCAGGACAATGAACTGGCTGACGCCGACCGCGCGGGCGGCCTCTACAAACTCTTTTTCGCGCAGTGAGAGGATCTGACCTCGAATCATGCGCGCGTAGCCGGGCCACTGAATGAGGGCAAGCGCGCCGAACACAACGACAAGATCGACATAGGTGGGCGTGGAGAAGAACTCCATCCCGGTTTGCGCATACATCATATCCACAAAGTCGGCGACAGGCTTGCGAAAGGTGGCGGCGATCAGTGAGGCAAAGAGGAGTTGAGGGATCGACATGGTAACGTCGATAGCGCGGCTGATCAGCCAGTCAGCCCAACTGCCTATGTAGGCAGCGATTCCACCGAGAATCATGCCTAAAAGGAGGCTGAACACGGTGGAGATAATGGCGACGATGCCGGCAGTGCGCGCCCCCCACAAGAGACGGCTCAGCATGTCTCGCCCGATTGCGTCCGTACCTAACAGATAGTCGCGGCTCGGTCCTTCGGCGACCCTTTCAAGGTCCTGGAGCATGTAAGGGTAAGGGGCCATAAAAGGGCCGAAGATGGCGGTAACAAAAAGGAGAACAAAAATTACAAGGCCGATAATGGACAGTCGGTTGCGCACCAAGCGCCGGAAGGCATCGCTCCAAAGGCCCCTTGTTTTGAGAGTATTCGTCTCTTGGCTCAGATCCCGCGCTAATTCAGCGGTAGATTCGTTTTGGGCCATTCTCCAGTCCTGTTGAGCAATTTGACTGCGGTGTATCTCGGGAGAGGCGCAGGGAAGGCAATGATGTTTGCAGTCATTGACATGAGCGAGGCGGTCCTAATCGTAGGCGACCCGCGGGTCGAGCAAGGGATAGACCAGGTCCACGATAAGGTTCAGAAGCATGGTCATACCGGCCGTGAAGAGGGCAACGCCGTAAATCATGTCGAAGTCCCGGCTTGTAAGCCCTTGTTGGAAGAGGCGACCCAATCCGGGAAAATTGAAAGCCACTTCGAGAAAGACAGATTGCCACATAAAGTCGTCTACCATGAGGCCTAAACTGGTAACAACCGGAATGAGTGCGTTACGGGCTACGTGGCGCGCCATGACGATGAATTCAGTCAGACCCTTGGCGCGCGCGGTGCGAACGTAGTCATTCTGTAAAACTTCCAGTATACCCCCGCGAGTCTGACGAATGACGTTTGCCAGGGTGCGGAGGGAGATAATGGCTGCGCCCAAAACAAAGGAGGCATGCCAAACTCCTTTCCAACCGCGCGGCACGTTCATCAGATCCAGCCACAGCACGAATGTCATAAGGGTGACAGGCACGAGAACGTAGGTAGGGATTGACCAGACGAAGAGGCTACCGCCGACGATGGCGTAGTCCAAGCGCGTGTTATGAAAGCGAGCGGCAATGATTCCCAGAGGGATGCCGATGAACACCATGATTAGCAAGGCGCCCAGAGCGAGGGCGCCGGACACCGGCAACGCCTTCTTGATACGCGGCCATATCGGTGCGGAGTCGATATAGGAATAACCGAATTTCCCCTGCAGGAGATTGCCGAGGTAGGCGCCGAACTGCACGAAGAATGGTTTGTCGAGGCCGAGACTGCGGCGCTCTTCCGCCAACTGCTCTTCGCTCATGAATACGCCCTGTTGCGCCCACTGGGCGCGCTTGATGTCGACCGGATCGATGGGGCCGAGATAACCCAGCAGAAAGACGATCATCAACGTCAAGAAGAGCGTTGGGATGATGATCAGCACGCGCATCGAGATGTAGCGGGTCACGTCTCAGTCCTTGGCAGTCCAGAAAAGCCTTTCGGTTGGTCGACAGAACCACAGACCAGGTTTGGGGGGCGCCATGCGGTCAGCAGGCCCAACTATCTGAAATAAAGGGCCGCGGCACGCTCGACAATCGAAGAAGCCGGCGCGCCGCTCCCCGTTCAACTTTAGCGACCGGGCAGGAAGCGGTCATGCGAGCCTCTTCCTGCCCGGTGTTCATGCTATTGAGAGACGTTGGCGACGACGAGGAGGCAGTCTTACCGCTCCTTGAGGTAAGTTTCCGTCATCGTGTGCCAGAAGCTGATGCGGCTCTGACCGTAGCCGCCGACCCAGGGCTGAACCTGATACCAGCCGCGGATGTAGCCGGTCGGGATCACGAGGGCGGCGTCGGTGAACTTCTCTAGCATGGCCAGCGAACGATCACAGTAGTCGGGGCTGCCGGGATCCATTGAGAGAAGCGCATCGATCTCCTCGTCCCAGCCCTCTTCGGTGTACTTCGTCCAAGACTGGTGGGCGCCGCCGCGGGTGTGGGCGACCGCTTCCAGCAGATAGCCCGGGCGCGGAAGGAAGGAGCCGCCGCTGGTTACCTGCATGGCAACCAGCCCTTCGCCGTCGACGAACTCGGACTCGGCATTCTTGATCTCGACATTCTCGATGCCCAGGTTCACCCGCCACATCTCCTGAACGATTTGAGCGGCGCGAATGCGGGGCGGATCGCTCCCGCCGGTCAGGATGCGAATTTTCGGCACGGTCTCCCCGGTCGGTCCGTACTTGGACTCGGCCAGGAACTCCTTGGCCCTTTCCGGATTGAAGGGATAGGGCTGGAAGTTGGCGTCAAAGCACTGGTAAGCCGACGACATCGGGCTGCCGGCGTTGCTGGGGGCCTGCTCGCCTTCCCAGGCAATCTCGGCTACCTTCTCCCACTCGATCGCCGACATGAGCGCGCGGCGCAGGTTAACGTCGTCCACCGGCTCCTGTTCAGTGAGGAAATACATGGCCCAGAAGGCGGAAACCGGAATTTCACGGAAGGCTTCAGGCTGGTTCTGGCGGAGCAGGACAGACGAAGGACCTGCGAGCTGCAGGGCCAGGTCAATCTCGTCGTTTTCGAACATCAGGAGAATCGTCTGGAAGTCACGGATGGTGGTGGCTTCGATGCCGTCGAGATAGGTCGGCTCGCCCCACCAGTTGGGATTGCGCACGAAGCGATAGATTGCATCCGGTTCAGGCGAGAGGTGGACCGGTTTGAAGGGGCCGCTGACGATCAGGTCTGCGGCATTCTCGCCCTGGAAGAAGCGCTCGGCCATCGCGCCGCGCCATTCGCGGGCGTCGGCGAACTCATCGGCGCGCTCGAGAAGGTCGGCATACTGGTCAAAGCGGGCTGGCGCGGCCTCGCGGAATCCCCACAACTGCGGCAGCGAGCCCTCTGAGCGCCATAGCTCGACCTTGAGCGTCTTGTCATCCAGCGCGGTGAGGCCGGCGATCGTCTCGGTCGTGCCATCGGCAAACTCATCAATGCCCTTGACAGCGCCCATCACGAAGTTGCGCGGCCACGAGTTGCGGTCGGAGTGGAAAATGTAGTTCCACCAGTCGATCGCATCCTGAGCGGTAATTGACTTGCCGTCGGACCATACCGCCTCTTCCTGGATGTGGAAGATGTACTCGGTGAGGTCTTCGTTCACTTCCCAGTCGGTGGTGAAGAGGCCTGGCATTACGTTGCCGTCAATGTCCACCAGGAAGGGAGGCATGAACATGTGACCGAAGTTACAGGGGCTGCCGTAGTCGATACCCGGGAAGGGACCGGAACCGCAACCGCCTTCGTGCACGACGTTGAGGATCTGGTCTTCAGCCGCGTCGTCGGGCAGCATGACTTCCGGCATCATGTCGCCGCTGTCCGCCATATCGCCACCGTCTCCGGCCGGAGCTGCCGGCGCGACACAGGCGGTGAGCGAGATGCCAAGGACCAGGACGAGTCCTATCAGAATTTGCCATCGAAATCTCGACATGCTTTTCACTCCTTGCTTTATGGGTGCCCCTGAAAGTGGGGCGCAGTGAAATCCTGCCTGGATCTGATGAAGTGGTGGCGTCAGTTTGAAGCCACCGCAACAAGAGCTTTATTTTCCTTTTGTTGTCCAGCCACCTCCTTTCAAAAAAGACCTCTCCAGCCAAGGTCAAGTCCACGGAAAACGAGACGAATTGCACTTCACTGTCAGGTAGGATGCTCTGTCAAAGCGAGACCGGCCAAGTGGGACACAGGAAGACCGAGCAGTTGAACTTGCGGACATGGCTCTGTTTGACCTGGCCTTGCGTCCGGTCCCTGGCATCTCGGATGGCCGCCTCTGCAGAATGGCATGCTACTGATAGCAGGAATAAGCGGTTGGTCGGAGAGTTGGGTACAGGACTTCTTCCGAGTGACAGAAGACCCGCTTGAGCAATATAGAAGAAAGAATCGGTTTCGCAACTGAATTCCGGGTGGGGGTTGCACCGGTGCGAGGTTGGAAACCCTGTCGTCAGTCCGGTCGCATGATACTTTAGTTTTCCGCCAATGTCAAAGGCTTTCTTGCGGCTGGAGGCGGCTCGGCTTCCAGGTCGTTCAGTCGAGAAGATTGGGGCAGGGCAGTCCTGGTGAGAGTAGGCCCGCCTGGCCGATGGGTACAGGGATTGGGCTAACGCGTGCCGCCAGATCAGGCTAGGACCGTGAAGTTATGGCATAATCGTTTTCTAGAGTACGAGATTCGAATACTTAGAAGCGTCCACTTTCCAAGGGAGGCCGGCATGCGATCTGAAACATACCGTCATTATTGGGAAAAGGGATGGGCAGTCGAAGAAAGAGTCTTCAGCCGCGAAGAGGCGGACCGGATTGCCCAAGTGGCCCTCGAACTGAGCCAGGAAGAGTTGAGCAGCGACGGCGACGGCTATGTCGTGGACAAGTCGGACGAAGGTGAGATCGCGCCGCGCAAGATCGACACGCCATTCCTGAAGAAGGGTGAATTTCAGACGTTTGTTTTGGACGAGCGTCTAACCAGATTGCTGGCTGAGCTGCTGGGGGCACCACCCCTGTTGTCGGGCGACCAGATCTTTATGAAGCCGCCTCATTTCGGCTCGGCCAAACCTTACCACCAGGACAATTTCTATTTCCAATGCGACCCAGGCGACCATGTGATCACCGCATGGATTGCGCTTGATGATGTCGAAAAGGGAAACGGCTGCCTGCGCTACATTGACGGCTCTCACAAGGGTCCAATCCTGCCGCATGAGGCGGTGCCGGGCGAACCCTACAACCTGGTGCCGCCGCCGGATTTGATTGACCTGCAGAAGGAGTCGCTGGCCTTCGTCAAGAAGGGGGGCGTAGTATTTCACCACAGCCAGGCACTGCATACATCCCATCGAAACGAGTCAGACAGGTGGCGCCGCGGGTATGCTACGCACTGGGTGACTGCCGACGTAACTTGCACGAAAAGCACGCTCGACAAGGCTTACTTCCGCCGCGATGACTATCCCGCCTAGCTCGAACGGGTGAGGCGGTGACGCGCCGCGTAGTCGTGATCACGGCGACAGAGCTGTCCTCTTACTCATATTCACGCATTTTCGAATTTTTCAAATCCATTCCAAGGAGACGCCTCTCATGAATCGCTCGCTAGTTTCATTCATTTTGATTGCTTTAGGGGCACTCATTCTGAGCGCCTGTGTTGCGCCGGCACCCGCCGCACCCGCAGCCGAAGAAGAGCAGACGGCGGCTGAGGAGCAGCCGATGGCGGAAGAGGCAGCCGACGCGGACAGCGAGGCTGAGTTCGAGCGCATACTGGCCTGCGTTGAAGAAAACTTCCCGGCAGAGAGTTATTTCACCAATGAGCTTCTGCCAGCTGCAGATGCGACATGGGAGCCGATGGAATGTGACAGTGCCGACAGCATCAAGGTCGGGATGCCGTGGGTATTGAACGATGAAGAGGCGCCCTGGTACAACGCCATCGAACTGGGTTTCTTCGCCGACGTCTGCCTGGAGGTTGAGTTGGTCGCCGGTGGGCCGGGCGTCGACCATTTGCAGACGCTTGCAGGCGGAGCGGTCGACATTGCCGTCGTTGCCGGCGGCAGCCGCGTGCCTTCGATCGTTGCGAGCCCGACTCCGGCTGACGTAGTAGCAGTCGGCACTTTCCTCAAGCACAGTCCTTACATCTGGCTAGGATTGGACCCCGACACGCCACAGGACCAGCGGTCCGACAAGGTATTGACGCCGCAGGACTTCATTGGGAAGAAAGTCGGTCTCCAAGGCAATGACGACTACCTATTTTCGTTCATGTCCAACAAGCATGGTATCCCGGCCGATGAGGTCGAGTTGATGGAGGCTGGTTTCACGCCGGACCCGGTACTGATGGGGGCGATGGACTACATTGGCGCCTGGATCGTCAACCAGCCCAGGCTGCTTGAAGAGAAGGGTTTCATGAACTGGGTGGCTTTCCGGTTCAGCGACTGGGGTTGGGATGGTTACGGTGATGTGACGGTCGTGCGGCGGGAGACTTTCGAGGAGAATCCCGATCTGGTGCGCCGGTTCCTGGCCGCTCAAACGGCGGGACTGAACTATCTGCTCGAGAATCCTGACGAATCTGCCGAAATCGCTGTGGTGTACGGGGTTGACGCGCAGCTTACCAAGGAGCAGGCCCTGCGCCGATTCGAGTTGCAGGAAGCTCTTGTTCTCGGCAGCGACGATCTACCCGTATCTCACATGTCGGCGGGGCGCTGGAATACGCAGGTGGCCTCGATGATCCAGTACGACCAGCTTCAGTTGGAGGCCTGCGAATAGTCGGAGCGAAGGGCTACAACGCTGCTCCGAAAGGTGCTCTCCGCAGGCCCCCAGGGTAGCGCATGCCCGCCGACAGATTCTGCATATGAAGGTTAACCTTCGAGAGGGAAGCTGAGGACAGGGGCCGTGCACTTGTCCTTGGCCCTTCTCGATTTCTCAGGTACTACTCTTAGGGACTCTTTCCAAGCGGACTGCCGTTTTAATCCACTTTCCAGCTAAAATCAGTTCCAAATCCTCAGACAGAAAAGCCGTTCAAGAGGAAACAAAGAATGCGCAAGACTTCTCTCTCTTTCCTACTGTATATATTGCCCTTACTGCTTCTGAGTGCTTGCACCATTCCGGTCGTCATCCCCGAAAATGAGGGAGGAATCGGCGCAGTCGCAGGGGATCCGGCCGACAGTGACTCCGAGTTCAAGCGGCTGCTGGCCTGTGTTGAGGAAAGCTTTCCGGCTGAAAACTACATTACCAACGAGCTTCTTCCCGACGTGGACGCCACCTGGGAAAAGATGGATTGCGAAAGCATGGACCAGGTGAAGGTTGGGATGTCCTGGATACTAAATGACGGCGGCGCGCCGTGGTACAACGCGGTCGAACTGGGGTTTTTCAACGATGTATGTCTGGAGGCCGAACTGGTGCGCGGCGGATCGGGTATCGGCCACGTGCAGACTTTGATTGACGGCGACGTTGACTTTGCGGTGAGTGCCGGAGGCAGCCAGATTCCCGGCCTGCTCACGGGTCACGAAGGGGCAGATATCGTTGCCGTGGGCGCCATGATCAGACACAGCCCTTACATCTGGCTGGGTCTGGACCACGACACGCCCCAGGACCAACGCTCCGAAAAGAAACTGACGCCGCAGGACTTCATTGGCAAGACGATCGGACTACACGAGGGTGAAGGCTACTTCTTCGACCTCATTTCGGGAAGGCACGGCATCTCCCCGGACCAAGTTGAGCTTGTCGTGACCGGCTATACGCCGGAGCCCTTGATAGAAGGGGAGATGGACTACACCGGCGCCTGGCTGATCAATGAGCCCCGGCTATTGGAAGCGCAAGGCTATATGAACTGGGTTGCGTTTCAGTTCAGCGAATGGGGCTGGGACGATTATTCGGAAGTACTGGTCGTGCGGCGGTCGACGCTGGAAGAAGATCCCGACCGGGTACGGCGGTATCTGGCGGCTGTCGTTCAGGGGCTCAGGCATGTCCTGGAGAACCCTGAACAGTCTGCGGAGATCGCGGTCAGGTATGCGGTCGACGTGGAGTTGACGGCGGAACAGGCTCTGCGAAGATATCAGCTCCAGGAGGCCCTTGTTGCCGGTGCTGACGAACTGCCCCTGGGCCACATGACGGCCGATCGGTGGAACAGGCAGGTGGCGTCGTTGATCCAGTATGGACAGATGGAACTGCCCATGTGCGAGTAGGCGAACTAGAGGAAGAAAACGTCATTGACTATCGAGTATTCGCAGGTCAACAAGAGGTTTGGCGACATTGAGGCGTTGCAAGAGGTCAGCCTCACCATTGCGGACGGCGAGTTTGTCACGTTGATCGGCCCGTCGGGTTGCGGCAAGACGACGATGCTGCGCATTGCGGCCGGGCTGGAGGAACCGTCCGGCGGTTCGGTTTTGGTCAACGGGGACACACCTCGGAATGCCTGCCGCGAGCACCAGATCGGGGTTGCATTTCAGCGCCCGGCCCTGCTGGCATCCCGGACCGCGCTTAGAAACGTAGGTATGACGTTAGAGATTACGGGGCGAGATGGCGCGTTGTCGCCCGGCGAGTTATTGACCGACTTTGGCCTGGGTGAGTTTCACCATCATTACCCTCATCAACTGTCCGGCGGCATGCAGCAGCGGGTCAACATTGCCGCCGCGCTCGTTCACAATCCGGCCATTTTGTTGCTGGACGAACCGTTCGGCGCCCTGGACGAGTTGACGCGCGAAGCGATGGGGGAGTGGCTAGGGGGGGTGCTGAGCCGTTCGACTAAGACGGTAATCTTTGTCACACACAGTGTGGAGGAGGCCACCATTCTGTCCGACAGAGTGGTTGTGCTGTCAGCCCGGCCCGGGCGTATTGCAGAAATCATCGACGTCGGGCTGCCGCGGCCCCGTTCGAGGGCTTCGCGCACGGATGAGAACTACCTGCGCGAGGTGGCGCGTGTGCGCACTTCGCTCTACCGAGCCGTCGAATTGAGCAACTGACGCATTTGTCGGAGACAGTTGTTGGGCACTATGGGAAGAGACAGAATTGGCCCTAGCTATCGATTCTGCTGGCGTCACTAACGACTGGGTACAACTCATGAACGATCGTCTTGCCTATCTCATAATGTTTGTCTCCGTACCTATCCTGTGGGTCCTGGCGATACAGATTACGGGCTTTCCGTCCTTCCTGCTTCCGCCGCCGGACATGGTGGGTGACGTGTTGTGGACCGAGAGGGAGCTACTCGCTTCTCACACATGGACCACGATTGTTGAAGCGTTGACAGGATACGCGGTTGCCAATGTGATCGCGATTGCTCTGTCAATTTCGTTCCTCTATTTGCCTTGGATGGAGTCTCTGGCCCTGCCGTGGACGGTAATCATCAAGAACGTCCCATTTGTGACGATCGCCAGTATTCTGATCATTATTCTCGGTGACACGCCTCTGCCCAAGATCATTATCGTGGTCCTGATTACGTTTTTCCCGATTCTGGCGAACGTTACAAAGGGACTGAAATCGGCCGACCCGGTGCTGCTGGACAGGATGCAGACCTTGGACTCCAGCCAGTGGGAGATTTTCACGAAGGTACGCTGGCCGAGTGCACTTCCGTACTATATTGCAGCTCATGAGATCGCGTTCACGGGCAGCATAATTGGTGCAGTCGTTGCGGAGTGGCTGTTTGCCCGCAAGGGTCTCGGTTATCTGATCGTGCAATCAATGTCTCAGTACCGTGCGGATAGAGTTTGGGCTGTAACTATGGTAGCCAGCGCGCTCGCGGTGGGGGCATATCTGCTGGTTAAGGCAATTGAGAAGTATCTGTTCCGCTGGCAAGTCCAGGACCTTACTTGAAGAAAGTCCACTTGGACTGCCTAAACCAGTCCGCAACGCACTAATGCAGATCAAGATCGATTCTTCGGTAGAGTACGATGGTCCGCAGGCCGAATTCGCCTCATTCACCGGTAGTCCGCTGTGGGGCTACGGTGTGGACGGCGTGATCGAGCGAGCGGAATCACAGGGATGGCAGGTTGCAGGGCGGAAGCGTTTGAACACGCCATACGGGCTTTCGCCGCTGGTTGTTCATTTCGAGACAGCGAAGGGACGCGATGTGCTTTGGATCCCTTCCTACGGAGAGGTGGTGGGGGAGGACTCACTCTACCACCTGAATTTCGAGAAGAGCTTCTGGGTGCTATGGCAGGCCGGTGTCAAGGTGATGCTGGTGGGTGGGACGTCGGGCATTGCCGATTGGCGCCAGGGTGAAGAGGCCATTCGCCCGGGCGATGTCGTTCTGCCGTGGAGTTTCTGGACGCGGCCGGTCCATCGAGGGTTGCCGGGAACTCCGTTTGAGAGCATGTGGTCGAAGTCTCACTTTTTGCTGGGACAGCCGTTTTGCCCGGAGTTACAGGGGATCATGGAGTCGAAGCTGGCTCCATTTGTGGAAGGCGGCAAGATCCGGGGTGTGCGCCCGCCTGCGGACACGCGCGTGGCCCTGGTAGTGCCCGAGTCGATCACTTTTGAGACAGATTTCGACATTCTACACTGGCTGGCTGTGTCCAAGAACGCATCGGAATTGCAGCCTGAGCGGCCAACTGTGGCCACGCTGCATGGGGACTGTATGAATCCGTTGCTGGCCAGGTATCTCGGCATCCATGTGCTCTACTACCACATGGTGAGCAACTACGCCCAAGGGTTGGAGCCGGAACACAACATCCGGGGGACGATTCACCACCTGTATAGGAAGGTATTTCCGGAGATTTCATTGGAACTGGAACTGGAGTTACTTTCGACGCTTGAGATTCCAGATGGGGATAGTTGTGTTTGTACTTCCAGCTTGACTGAAGCGCCACCCGTTTTCAGTCAATCACTGACTCAGCCAGAATGAACGGCTGAAGGCGAACCGGCATCACCAGCTTCGGGCCTTCATCCTCACAAGTCACCTAAGGACGACAAATGACCAGTATTCCATCGGCTAGCTATGCCCTAATCGGCGGCTCCGGCACTTGGGGGGCTCGGTTCCCCGAGGACCTGGAGATGCCCAATGTGGAGCTCACCGACTATTTTGAGAGTTTCGAGACTCCCTTTGGCCCCTCTGCCCCATTCAAGCTGCTTCGCATTGCCGGGCAGCCGGTGTGGCGAACGGCCATGCACGGGATGTGGGACCATGGTGGCGGACCCGGATCGCGGCCGCGGACGCCGTGGCTGGCGGCCAAGCAGGTGGGCTGGATTCTGGAGCAGGCGGGAGTTCAGTGGGCGATGGTTGAGGCGTCGGTGGGCGGGATTCAGCGACCGGACAAGCCGGGTGAGCCGCTGCCGCCGTGGAGCATCACGATAAACACGGACTACATGATGTTTTTCAGGCCGGATGACGACCAGCCTTTCTTTGGTGGTCGCAAGCGGTCGGCGCGGTTCAAGGACCCTTTCTGTCCTATTATGAGTGAGCACCTATATCAGGCGGCGAAGAAGGAGCCGAAGTTTGCCGGTGTTTACAGGGACGCCGTCTATGTCTGCACGGCTTGGGGGCGCTTTGAGACCGCCAAGGAGATCCAGGTCTACGCCGAGATGGGCGCGCACGTCGTGGGTCATACGCTGGCGCATGAGTTGCCGGTCTTCCGCAAGGCGGGCGTACGTCTTGCCTCGGTGGGTATCATCTCCAACCACGCTGAGGGTAGAGACGAATGGGTTGGCGACAATCCGGATGCGATGGCCGATTTCTACTTCAGCTGTCCTCACTTTTTGGGACCGGTGATGGCCAATGCCATGCAGGCGCTGATTGAGAGCGGTGTGACACCGCCCGAGGATCCGGACATTTACCTCTACGGTCTAGGGCAGTTCCCGGTTGAAGGGGCGTAGGCTACCTGTCGCTGAAAGCCAAAAACGTAAGAGAATTGACGGTCTACTTTGAGACTTACGGCTCTCCTGTCACAACGTTGGGGGAGCCGACGGTCCAGAGTGTACGCAGTTCATCGACCTGGCTGCAGGCCTCCAGGGTAAGCGTGCGACGCAGGTGACTGGGGCCTCCGGTGGGTTCGCCGGCCTCTGATCCGACGGTCAGACACAGGTCGCCATCTGCGGTTGTCTGTTCAAGCCGAATCTGGCCGTTTGCGCTGTACCGGAACTGTTGCCGATGTGCATCGGAACAGCCGGCCAGTTGCAGCGTTGATCCTGTTTCTTCCCCACTTGCTTCGACACATAGATCGTAGGCGGGCATGGATATCTGTCCCGCGGATGGTGAGTTGAAGAGAAACATCTCGTCGTCGGCGCCAGGTTTGCAGGTGTGCGCGGTGAGGGCGCCCTGCAGATTCAGGGAGCGGCCGAAACCGGGTACGTCAACGCAGTAGAATTCAGGTTCGTCGAGGGGGTCGAGCAGTTGGATCAGGCCTGGTGAAGCAGGTACGCTCACATCGGAAGATTCCGGTGCAGCTTCGATCGGAGTGGGGCTCTCGTCAACTATTGCTGGGGGAGACGGCGTTTCCAGCGGCTGAATCGCGAGCTGACAGGCGACGAGGAATAGGGTGGCCAGGCACAGGAAAAATCCTTGACAAGCACGGCTGAAGACCTGGAAGAGTCGAGGCTCTAAGTGTTTCGCCATTCGTTTGTACTCCTATTGGAGGGGCAAGTTGGCCAGGCAGAAAGTTCGGAGGGCCGCTGTGTGCGTGTCGAATTATACATTTGAATGGCCCCGTTCGTAATTCAACGCGCTGGCGAGGATACATTGAAGATCAACTGAGGAATATCCATCAGGGTACCCACAAGGGGCGCCCCTACAGCGGGACTGCGGACTGAAAATGCATGACAACAACATTTAGACAGCCGAACATTCTCCTGTTCGTCATTGACGATCACGGGCAGTGGGCGTGCGGTCCTTACGGCAATCGGGAAGTGGTGACTCCAAACCTGGACCGTTTGGCGGCATCCGGTGTTGTAATGGAGAACGCGTTTACGCCGACACCTGTCTGTTCGCCGGCGCGCGCATCGCTGCTGACGGGACTGACGCCTTCGCAGCATGGTGTCCACGATTACATTGCGATGGCGTTTGACCGGGGACCGTGGCTGGCGGGAGAAAGGACCCTGCCGCAACTGCTGCAGGAGTCAGGTTATAGGACGGGCCTCGCCGGCAAATGGCATGCTGGCAATGAGGACGCGCCCGCGGCCGGCTTCAGTTCCTGGTTCAGTGTGGGAAGCGCCTACCCGCTTCGCCACGAGGGGAGACGCGATTTCTGCAATCAAGGCCGGATGGAGACATTCAGCGGCACTACCGACGATATCATCGCCGGTGAGGCTGTCAGATTCGTAACGGCGAATGATGAGCGCCCGTTCTTCCAGCTAGTCGGACTGACCGCGACTCATGGCCCCTGGAGTGGACATCCGGAAAGGTTGACCGAACTTTATCGCGACGCGGCATTTGGCGACATTCCTGAGAACGAGACCTATCCGTTTGGCGAACAGGCGCTGGAGTCATTGAGCGTGGACCGCGGCCGCGAGCGCGAAGCGCAGGTCCAGTACTATGCCGCTGTCAGCCATGTAGACGAGATAGTCGGGCGACTGTTGAAGGCTGTAGAGGAAACCGGCAGGCTGAACAACACGCTGGTGGTTTACACGTCAGATCACGGGCTGAACTGCGGGCATCACGGCATATGGGGCAAGGGAAACGGGACGCGGCCGCTGAACATGGTGGAGGAGTCGATTCGGGTGCCCTTGATTCTGAGCTGGCCAGGCGTTTTGCCGGCAGGAGTTCGGCGCGAGGAACTGGTGGATCACCTGGATCTGTTCCAGACGCTGTCGGAAGCGGGGGAAGCGCAGTTACCCTCCGGTTCCGACTACGCGGGCAGAAGCCTGCTGCCTCTTCTGCACGAGCCGGAAGAGGGCGGGGCCTGGCGAGAGGTCCAGTTTGGCGAGTATGGGACTGTGCGCATGGCGCGGACGCGCCGATTCAAACTCGTACACAGGCATCCAAGCGGACCCCACGAACTCTTCGACCTGGAGACCGACCCACGCGAGCGCCACAACCTCTTCGACAGCGCCTCACACCAGGCCGTTTCATCTGAGCTAATGCGTTCAATGAAATGGCACTTCAGCCGTTACTCAAAACCGGACAAGAACGGTACCCTGGGCGCGGCGTTACCCCAGCACAACATGACCGAAGCCTGGCGGGTCTAGGCCGGTTTTTCAGGTCTGGACTTCAGCGACCAGAGCAGGGTTGCCCCGATCACAACAGTTACGATGAAGAACTGCAGTCGAAAAGCCTGACTGATGGCCAGAGGGGAGGCGTCGGTCACGTCGACCGGCATGCCGGCGGAGCGCGCAACGTTGCTGGCAAAGACGGCGCCCAAAAGAGCGATTCCGGTCGTCTGACCTATCATGCGGGTCAGCCCGATCAGGCCTGAGGCGACGCCGAGACGGGCCGGTGGCGCCGCGGCCATGATGACAGTGCTGTTGGGGCTCATGAAGAGGCCGATGCCGATGCCCATAGGCAGTATGCGCAGGAGGAAGCCAAGCTGGCTGTTGTCCAGGTTGGAAGTGCTGGCGACGAGGAAGCCGACCAGGAGGGTTGCGAGCCCTATCAGGGTCACGCGATGGGCTCCGAGGCGGTCGGCGAGATAACCGGCGGCGGGTGCGATGAGCGCGATTTCGATGGAGACGATGGCCATCACGAAGCCGACCTGCAGGATGGTGAGGCCAAGCGCGAGTTGCATGAAGAAGGGGAGCAGGAAGGTGACGCCAGAGGTTGCGATGCCGGCAAGTGCGGCAATTGCAATGTGGAGTGTGAATGGGCGACTGCGGAAGAGTTCGAAGTCGAGCACGGGGTGGGCGACGCGGCGTTCGGCGTAGAGAAAGGCTACGAAACTGATGGCACTGCCGGCAAAGAGCAGAAGGACATAGATGTGGGCGAAGCCGAGGAGCTGTCCATAGGAGAGGCCCAACGAGAGCGAGCACATGGTTGCGCCGATAAGGGTCGCGCCGAGGATATCGAAGCGCCGGGTTGTGCCGGAGGGCGACAAGGCAGGGAGATACCTGGCCGCCAATAGCGCGGCCAATACTGCACATGGAACAAGAATGAAGAAGGCGATCCGCCAGCCGTAGGCACCGATCAGATAGCCGCCGAGAATGGGTCCTACGAAGTGCCCGAAGGAGTTGGAGCCGGCAGCGATGCCCAGCACACGCCCCTTTTCGGAATCGGGAAAGATTTCGGCGACGATGGCCATTGAGAGGACGGTGACGACGGCGGCGCCGGCAGACTGAAGAACGCGGAAACCAATAAGGAAGTAGACGTTTGGGGAGAGGGCGCAGAGAAGAGAGGCCAGTCCAAAGAAGAGATTCCCGGCGATGAAGATACGTCTCTTGCCGAACATGTCGGCGAGGCGGCCAACACTCAGCATGACCACGGCCAAGGTGATCTGGAAGCTGAGCAGCACCCATTGAATCGTTGTGAAGTTGGCGCCCAGTTCCTGGGACAGGGTTGGCAGAGCAGCCTGAATGGTGCTCTGGTTAAGGGCCTGGACCAGAATCCCGGCGATTACTGCAAGCAGGGCCACCCACTTCCGGGTACGGGCGGCTTCTACATTCGGGACATTCTCGTTCATGAAGGGCCCAGACCCGGCAGGAAGAAGGGATGCCGGCGTTACCTGCAATCAGACGAGGCCGAAAGGTCCGTCCAGGTCAGGAGACGACGGGCCGGAACTACAGGTTGCCGATTGCCTGGATCAGGTGGCCGGTGTAGAGAATCGACCGCATGTAATCTTCAACAAAGATATTCTCATTGGGCGCGTGGAGATTGGAGTTGGGGTTCCCGACGCCGCCGCCCGAGATGCCGGGAATGCCGAAGGTCCCGCACAGCTGGTACATGGGACCGCCGCCGGCAGAAGACGGGTACACGACCGGCTCGGCACCAAAGATGTCGCGGGCCACTGAGATGCTTGCCTGGACCCAGGGATGATCAACCTGTGACCGGTAGGGCCAGAGCTGCGCCAGGAGCTCGACGTTGACGTCGGTGAATCCCCGGCGGTCGAGGTGCTCTCTGACGAGGCGCAGCACGAGTTCGGGGTTCAGATCAGGGACCAGTCGGAAATCTACTTTTGCTGAGGCCTGGTTGGGAAGAACGGTTTTAAGACCAGGGCCTGTGTAGCCGGTCAGGAACCCGCAGATCGTGCAGGTGGGATCGAACAGGAGTTGCTTGACAACGTCCGGGCCGGTTGCGCCCTTGAGGAACGAACTGATGCCGAAGTCCTGCTTGTTTTGCTCCTCGTCGAAGGGGATTCCTTTGATGTATTCCAATTCCTCTGCAGTGGGTTTGACAACGTGATCCATGAGGCCGTCGACGGTGATGTTTTCGTTTTCGTCTTTCAGGCTGGCAAGCGCCCAGATGAGGCGCCATGCCGGATTGCCGACGATGGGGGCGTTCATGGAGTGTAGATCACTGCTTGCGCCGCTGACGGAAAGGCCGAGGTAGGCGATTCCCTTCATGCCAAGAGAGATGACCGGTCTGCCGACGCCATCCCTGCGTCCCCCTTCCCACAGGCAGGCGTCAGCGCCTTCCAGGAGATCGCGATTTTCCTCGACAAAGCGGCCCAGGTTGGGGCTGCCGATCTCCTCCTCTCCTTCAACAATCCACTTTATTCGGAAGGGAAGCTCGCCGATCTCCTGCTGATAGGCCTCGATGGCCTGGACGCGCGCCATCCAGGGGCCTTTGTTGTCGGAAACGCCGCGGGCCCAGACGCGGCCGTCTCGGATGTCTGCGTCGAAGGGGCCGGAATCCCAGAGGTCCAGAGGTTCCGGCGGCTGGACGTCGTAGTGGTTGTAGATCATGAGCGTTTTGTCGCCGGACCCCATTTCGCCGTAGACGACGGGCGCCCCACCCTCCACAGAGATAATTCTGGACTCGAAGCCAACGTTGCGTAGCCGGTCGCTGACCCATTCGGCGGTCTCATCTATGCCAATATCCTGCGCGATAATGCTTGGTTTGCGGCAGAACTCCTGAAGTTCAGCGAGAAAGCGCTCCTGATTGGCTTGGACGTTGGCTTCGAAGCGTTCCATGTGGTTCTCCTCCAGTGCGATGCAGGGGTGAGTCGGAGCAGAACAGTTCGCCTGCCCCAACAGGTATTGCTTTGGAAGCTCTCCGCGTCCGGAAGAAGGGTTTCTGATCTTCCGGACGCGTTACTTGCTCTTTCGCCGATCGATTGGCTATCGACGGTCAGTTCAACGAGGGGACGGCCTCAGCCGAAACAGGGAAACGGGCGTGCCTGGTAAACGAGAGTTGAAGCTGATACTCATTGTAGTACTTGCGTGTGGCAGCGACCATTTCGATGTACTTGAGTGCGGTGATCATCGGGTCGAGCACGGTCACAGGTACGGCGCGGGCGACGGGCTCAAGCAGTCCCGACCAGAGCGTGCAGGCAAAGAAGACGGCAGAGGCGCCATCCTCTTCCAGAGCGAGTCTGGCCTGTTCGACGCCATCTTCACGCGCGGCCCGGTCCATTTCGGCCACAACGATGCGACGCAGCTCCGATTCATCCTGCTCGAAGAGGCGCATTGCCATGTCGGGATCGGGATGGGCGAAGTGGGCCTCCCGCACGCCGGCCAGCCAAGGGGCCATATTGTACCTGTGGACCAGGTGGTTCCAGGAGCTGCCGTTCTTTCTCCCGGCGATAATTGTCACCTGGCCCAGTGCGGGCGCGGTGTGAGCCAGCGCTTCGAAGGGACCGGAAACGGGGATATTGACGAGTCTCTTGGCATCTTCAACGCCCGGGTCGGCGCAACAGCCAATCGAAATGCCATCGAACCCTTCTTTTTCACCTTCGGTGACGGCATGAAGGAGCTGGTTGGTGAAGTAGGCTGCCGGCGGCAGGTAGGGGGTCTTCGGCACATCCCGCAAGCTGCGCACTACGAGCTCGGTGTCCGGGCAGGCGGCGGGCTGCAGGATGTTGTAGGTGTACTCGTCGTACATGTCCGTACCCAGCGGATTGATGTACAGGATTCGGGTTGTCATAAGACTGCTCCTTGCTGAAAATGGGTCTGCATATACGGCGGGACTGCCGTGTATACCACTTAGCCCTTAGTTTAGTTCATGTTGCAATATGCATTCAAGTCGTCGGGGTTTGAAAGATTCCACGCAGTCTGCTTCCATATCGTTGTCTGAACTCCGGGAGTAAGAACGAGCCCAAACCGGTCAGCGCGGCCAGTACGGCTAGGGCGTACATGCTGGCGTTCAGTCCGAAGATATCGCCTAACATGCCAATTGGTGTTACGAACAGCGCGCCGATTCCCCATACCATGCCCATCATAACTCCAGAGGCCATTGCCATGCGATCCGGGGCGAGTTCCTGCGCCAACACTGTGGCTACCGGCTGGCTTGCAAACAAGGACATACCGGCCACGATTAGCATCAGGAGGCTCAGGACGCCGTCTGTTCTGACAAAGGCGAAGATGGTCACGGCGGAAATCAGGAGCGAAAGTGCGATGACCCAGGAACCGGAATAGCGGTCGGACAGATGACCGCCCAGCAGTCCGCCCAGGGCGCCGAACAGGGAGAGCGCGGAAAGGCCCAGCCCACCGATGAGAAGCGTGACGGCTCGACTGTCAACGAGAAAGATGGGTAGAAAGGTCCTGAAACCGCCCCAGATGGCGGCACGGAAGGTCATCAGGACAGCAAGCAGAAGCAACGGACCGACGAAGGTCTGGGCTGCGGAAGCCAGCGCACTGCCGTTCTCGTCCTTGGATGCGGAGGCGGGTGACTCCTTTGGAACATCCACGCCGATGAAGTAGTAGATGGCAGCTGCGGCTATCAGCCCGAACGGAATCATCAGATAGGTGGACTCCAGGCCGAACAATGTGACGATACCGACACTGAGCAGGGGGCCGACGGCAATGCCGATGTTGCCTGCGAAGGCGAAGATGGACATGGCGGTGCCGTGCCGTCCGCCGGATGTAGCGCGTACCATCATCGCCGCATGAGGATGGAAGATTGCGTTGCTGAATCTTCCAAATACTACGCAGACCATGAGCAGTGTATAGGTCGGCGCGAGGCCGATAAAGCTCATGCCGAGCGCGGCGCCGATCAGTCCCAGGATCATGAACCAGGCGCGTGGGAAGCGGTCGACCAGCCAGCCGATGAAGGGCTGTACGGGCATGAGCATGAAGCTGGTAAGAGAGGTGAAGAATCCCACGTCGGTGAGGGACAGCGACATTCTGTCGATCAGCAGGGGCCAGAGGGGAATCAGCGTGGCATAGTACATGTCCCCGATCAGGTGGCCGAAGGAGAGCACGCCGAGCTTGAATTTATCAAGTTTGACCGCCGGTGCGGTAGACGCTGGCGGCAGGGCACCTACATTGACGTCGGAACTCAATTTTCGCTATTCCATTCGACTCTGGTCGGCCCCAAGAAAGGAAGGCCCCGGACCGGCTTAATGTACAGCATTACCATGAAGTGTCAGCGTTCGCGGAAGGTAAAGGCGATCTGGGTCCCTTCGGGAACGACCTGCGTGTAACCGACTCCACCGGTGAAGGACCAGCAGTAGCCGTCGTAAGGCATTTTGACTTCTTCAATGAGGTCGCCCCAGACGTCCATCATGTCTACGGCTGTGTCGCCCTCGCGCAGGAACGTGCCCGGGGGATGCTTGATCCACATCAGGCCCCCTTTGTGCGAGGTGAGGCGGTCGGCCATGTAGAAGTCGCCCTGCATTGGCGGCGTAGCCTGGGGAACGATGTCGCCTTCCAGCATGCCGATGGCCTTCATGGTATTGGTGATCCCGATCTGGCCGGAGTTTGTATTGTCCTCCCAGAGGAAGAAATCGGCGATCAGCTCGGGTGTCATGGAGGGGATGCCGTGGGCCAGGGAGCTGCCGACGACACCGGTTGCGGAGCGGCCGGGTGAATCGATGACTGTGAAACCCCAGGCCTCGGCCATCTTTTCCATCTCGGCCAAAACCTTTTCGTCGGGACAGGCGTCGCGGCGGATCAGGGTGAAGGGGATGGCATCGGGAGGATTGGAGTGAACGTCGATGGAGTGGGTGGCTACTTTGAGTGCTTCGCCGATCACACCGGCGAGGCGGAGGGTGACCGTGCCGCCGGAATCGGCCGGCCACATGGGAGCGGAGGACATGTTGATGCCGTCGCCCGTGGGCGCGATGACGGGAGAGAAGTAGGAGCCGACCTGGAAGGCAAAGGGGTTGCCGACAGTGATGGCAACGAGCCGTCCCTTCAGCTGTTGAGGGTCGGTGGCCCGCACAGTCTTGAGGAGGGCGCCGGTCCCGTTGATTTCGGTGCCATGGATGGAGGCGGTAACGACCAGAGTGGGGCCGTCTTCGACGCCATTGACGATGACAACGGGCACACCCACTTTATTGCCGTCGGCGAGGGTGACGTGGCCGAGGTGGCCCTTAACGACTTCTCCTGGCGCGGCGCTCAGGCCTGCGAGTTCGAAGTTAGCCATTTGAAACGCTCCTTGTTGGTCGGTTACGCACCGAGAACTGTGCAGTGCAAGCGGTGCGGTCTGCGGGCGGGTTTCGCCGGGCACGTCCTGGCGCGGCGGCTGGGGCGGTTCGTACTCGAAATTTCAATGAGCGGCAGAAGCCTGAATGTCGGAATAGGTGTCAGGCGGCCGGCTGGCCGCGTTCAGAACGACAACTTCCACTGTATGGGCAAGAATGACAGAGGCAGTGCCAACGACGATGCCGGAAGCCAGGCCGACGGAGACGCCGATAGTGAGCGCCAGCAACATGCTGACCAGATTTACGGCCATGCCGAGCTGAATAGAGCGGGAATCATGGCGCTTCATGAGACGGCCCCGATACAGGTTTTGCCATGCCATCAGGAAGGTGATCGGGACCATGAACTGGGCACCCAGCGCTGCCAGCGGCTTGATTTCGGCCGGCACACCCAAGAGAACGGTGAAGTAGAAGTGGTCCAGAGGCGTGAAGACCAGCGCTGCCATAGCGAGGCTCAGCAGCGCACCTGAAATCACGACGAAACGCCGCAGCGCCTTGTAAGTGCGTTCGTCCTTGAGGAGGGCGATGACCACCTCATGGGAGGCGCGCATGGGGCTGGAGAAGAACATTCCCAGGCCAAAGGCGACCGGAAAGGAGGCAAGAGATGCGGCGGGCATGGCGGAGCGGGCAATACCGGCGACGACAAGGGGACGGGAGATGACGCGCATGACGTCGGTTGCGGCCAGAGGCAGGTAAAAGCGCCACATGCCGGCGTATGTCATGTCGGGCTGACTTTGATCGGGAGCTTCCGCTCTTCCAAAGACATGGGTACGCACGATCGGCCGGGCCCACCAGGCGATTACGACCGCTTCAACAGTTACGCTCAGGACCATTGCCAGGCCGCCGAGCGCGGCGCCGGGAATGCCGCCAAACCTGACGCCGACCGCCATAGTAACGGTCAGGGTGGCGAGCCGGAAGAGCGTTCCCCAGGTGATATGGCGGGTGTAGCCATGTCTGATGAGGACGCCCTGCAGGAAGCGGCGCAGACCGATGGCGGCGGGCCAGAGCAGGAGAAGCTGCATGGCGGGACGGGCGGCAGCCGCCACATCCTCGGTCAGGCCAAGGAGCGTGCGGGTCATAACATGGTAGGCCGGTGTAAAGAAAAGCAGGGCGCTCACGACGGTCATCAGGATCGACAGATGTAACATGAAGCGCCAGACCAGCTGATACATGGCGCGATTGCGAACGAGGGCCACCCCTGTGCCCAGCATATAGATGATGGGGCTTTCCATGAGGATGGCAATTGGTTGGGCCACTCCGAAAGCGGCAAGTTCCAATTCCGGCTGCGGCAGACGGGTGATTCCGGCGCTTACAACTGGGTCTGCGATGCTCATCATCAGCCAACTGAGCGCCAGCGGATACCAGAAGGCAAAGATATAGCGCTGGCTCAGTTTTGCGGGAACCACGGGCCTGGCAGCCTCTTGGCGGTCATTAAGTTGAGCTCTGGACAGGACAGTGCCGGAGACGCTGGCAACTTCGTCGCAGGACGGCGAGTCTTGTAGATAATGTCCCCGGCACTGTCGGAGTCTGTATTGGTTCCTGCAGTTCAAGAGTCGAGCAACAGGCCGATTGGCTGACGCCGGACCTGTTGCCAAGACTCTGAACAGGTTGGATCAGGATGCGACTCGGCCCGGCGATTCGGCCCGACCGGTCACATCCTGGCTGCGTACCACTTTTTTCAGTCCCTGTGCTACTGGCTATCGCGATAGAGGTGCCAGTAGCGCGTGCGGGTGTCCGGGAAGGCAACATAGCCTTCGACATCGGCCCCAATGGCCAGAGTGAAGTAACGGGCGCCGATCCAGATCCAGGAAGCATTGTCGATGTGCAGGCGCTGGGCCTGGCTGTACAGTTCGAAACGCGCATCTTCATCTACAGTCGTGCCGGCTTCCCTGATCAACTCGTCAGCCTCTTCCAGGCAGACGCCGCTGTAGCGATTGCCGTAGGAGGCGCAACCCAACAGGATGTCCATGAAGTAGCCGGGCTCGGCCGTCCAGGGGAAGAGAGTGTCGAGAGCCGAGGTATGCGTCCCCTGATTCTTGCCTTCCTGATAGGCAGCACGCGGCATGGGATTGATATTGACGGTGATGCCAGCTTCTGAGAGGGCGCTCTGAATGATCTTGGCCATGCTCGCCTGTTCGGGCGTGCCGAGGTCGATATTCAGGTCGAATTCAAGGCCGTCTGCATAGCCGGCCTCGGCCAGAAGTTCCTTCGCCTTGGCAATGGCCTCTTCTTTAGGAATATCGTAGGGCCAGTAGCTGTGGTCATAGCCGTGCACCATGGAAGGAACCGGTCCGAAACTTCGCTCGGCGCTGCCATACCAGACGTTATTGATGATGTCGTCGTAGGGAATCAGGTAGGACACGGCCTGACGCACACGCTTGTCGTTGAAGGGTTCCGTGTTGTGGTTGATCGGCATAACGATCATGTCACCGATACGCACCTGCTTTGTGCTGACATTGGCATCGCTGCGAAGATCGTTAATCTCCTTGGCCGACAGGTCCTGGGCCATGTCCACTTCGCCGGCCTTCAGCAAGAGCACGCGGTCGGCCGACTCGGGCACGACGGTAAAGATTATGCGGTTAAAGAACGGCTCCTTACCCTGCCAGTTGGGGTTGGTGCGGAACTCCATCGACTCGTTGGGGATGCGTTCATGGATGTAGTAAGGGCCGCTGCTCGGCATATTGGTCTTGGCGAATTCCTGGCCCCACTTGTCGCCCTCGGCTTCGCCGGCGTCCATGTAGGCCTGGCTGTCGATGAGGTAGCCGAACTGGCAGCAACTCATGAAGGGCCGCAGGATGGGCGTCCAGTCGGAGGCGTTGAAGCGGAAGGTGTAATCGTCGATCACCTCAAACCCCTTAAGGGGCTCTTCTTTGGTGGCCAAACGCACGAGGCGGTCGAGGGAAGGCGGGACGCGCATGTTGCCGCGGCGATCCTTGTAGTACAGGTAGTCGTTGGCGGTGATCTCGTTGCCGGAGGGGTAGTGCTTCATTCCTTGAGGCAATTTGAAGGTCCATTGCGTGCCATCCATCGAGATTACCATCGATTCGGCCAACATCGGCTCGAAATTGAGGGCATCGCCAGTCATGCTGCCGTCTTCATGCTCGATGATGGCCGGTTGCGCCCAGCTGCCGAGTACATTTACCTGCGTCTCGGTCATGCGCGGGAAGGCGCCGGAGGCGTCCCAGTCGAGCGTGGAGAGATCCTGACTGACGGCGACGATGAGCGTTCGATCTTCTTCAGACGCAGAAGCGAGGGCTGCTTCGCGGCCTGTCATCCCAGATGTATCCGCGACGGCCTCGCCGGTGTCGGCCGAGTCTTCGGGGCCAACAGCGGGGGCACAGGCAGCCAGCAGCGCCACGACGAGAAGGCTGACAACAGTCATCATCAAGACACGGTGCGACATCGTTTTACTCAGCATGTCTGCAAACTCCTTTCGGCAAGAGTGCTTCAGGATGCGCCAGCTCGCTATCCGAATTGTCTGTCGGATTTTTGGAGAGGTCCTGACAGCTGGATCAGGACGCTGTAATTGGCTGGCGCTCGTATAGCGCCAGGACATTGCCGCCAGACCAAACAGGACGCGTTTCTCTGCCATGCTCGATCATTTGCCTAGGCAAGCTGTGACAGGGCGGCCGTGTTGCTTCCGCCAATACGGAGATTCTCATCGACGAGGATACAGGCGGCTTTGTGCGATTCGCCGACTTGCAGCAGCGGAGGCCCAGGTTCCAAGCAGGCGTCTCGCCGGTAAGGGCAGCGCGAATAAAGCCGGCAGCCAGGGGGCAGGTCGATTGGGCTGGGCACCTCCCCAGGCAGTTTGAGCCGCTCCTTGCCGCGCTGCGCCGGGTCGGGAATCGGAACTGCCGATAGCAGTGCCTGGGTGTAGGGATGGGATGGTGAGCCAAAGATGTCTTCGGTGCTGCCTATTTCGACGATGCGGCCCAGGTACATGACCGCGACCTGGTTGCAGGTATGTTTGATGACACTGAGATCGTGGGAGATAAACAGGTAGGTCAGGCCCAGCTCTTCCTGCAACTGGGTAAGAAGGCGTAGTATCTGGCCCCTAACGGATACATCGAGTGCGGAGGTTGGCTCGTCGAGAACGATGAAATCGGGATGGGTGGCGATGGCGCGGGCGACACCAATGCGCTGCTGCTGGCCGCCGCTGAACTGATGTGGGTAGCGCGAGAGGTGATCGGGCTGCAGGCCGACCTGGGTCAATAGCTCACGGACGCGCTGGTCCTTTTCGTGTGCGTTCAGATTGGTGTGCAGGTCGAGCGGTTCGCGCAGAATTGCGCCTATTGTCATGCGGGGCGTGAGCGAACCGCCAGGATCTTGAAAGACCATCTGCATCCGTCCGCGCATACGGGCGACTTGCTCGCTCTTCAGGTCGGAGAGATTGTGTTCTCCCATTCGAATCTCGCCGGCAGTCGGTTCAATCAAGCGCAGGAGGCAACGTCCGGCGGTAGTCTTGCCGCAGCCGCTTTCGCCGACCAGTCCCATGGTGGCGCCTTTGGGTATGTCGAACGAAATATCGTCAACAGCGCGCAGGCGTACATGGGAAAACATGCCGACACGAATCGGGAAATCCTTGCGCAGGTTTCGGATTTGTACAAATGCATCGCCGTTGGCGTTAGTCATTTCCGGTCTCTAAGGCAGAGTCTTCAACGCGGTCCAGCAGGAGCATGAGTTTCGAGTTGTCCGGTCAAGCCGTCTCCATCGTCCAGGCTTCTTCAAGCATCTCTCGTTCGATACGTCCTGAGACGATGTGGCAGCGCGTCAGATGGCCATGCCCAGCCTCGACCATCTGCGGCTCCTCCAGCTGACAGAGCTCCTCTGCGAAGGGACAGCGCGGATGAAAAGTGCATCCGCTGGGCAGATGAACGGCGTCCGGCACGGTGCCCGGAATCGTGGAAATCGGCTTGTCGATGTCTACGCGCAAGGTGGACGCGATCAGCCCCTGGGTATACGGGTGGCGCGGATTCGAGAAGATCTCGGCTACGGGCCCCTGTTCGACGACGCGGCCGGCGTACATGACGATCACCCTTTCGCACAGTTCGGCGACAACGCCTAGGTCGTGGGTGATGAACAGGCAGGCGGAGCCGGCCGACTTCACGCGCAGGCGGATGAGGTCGAGGACCTGCGCCTGCACGGTCACGTCAAGGCCCGTGGTCGGTTCGTCTGCGATCAATAGGAGCGGGTTGGCGCTGAGCGCCATGGCAACCATGACCCGCTGACACATGCCGCCGGACATTTCATGGGGATAGGCACTGGCGCGGCGGTCGGGATCGGCGATTTCGACGGCTCTCATCATTTCAACTGCGTGGGTCTCGGCAACGCTGCGAGAGCATCCTTCCCGTAGCTGAATGACGCGGCTGATCTGGTCGCCGACGGTGAAGAGGGGGTTCAGGGCAGCGCGCGGCTCCTGGAAGATCATGGAGATCTTACGGCCGCGTATAGTCTGCATTTCCGTTTCGCTGCATGACATGAGGTCCTGCCCATCAAGCCAGACTTCGCCTTCGACGATTTTGCCGGGCGCCTTTACGAGGCGGATTATGGACTGTGCGGTCACGGATTTTCCGGAGCCGCTCTCTCCGACCAGCCCGGTAATTTCACCGCGATTGAGCTTACATGAGACGCTGTTGACCGCCTTGACTACACCCTCATAGGTGTAGAAGTAGGTGTGCAACCCTAAGACTTCTAGAAGGGTGTCCGAATTCCGAGCTTCAATCATCGGTTACATTTCCATGCGCTTGGGATCGAAGATATCTCTCAGTCCTTCAGATAACAGATTGAAGCCGAGTACGGCGAGCATAGCGGTCAGGCCGGGGAAAAAGGAGATCCACCATTCGCCGCTGACAATACCTCCGACCCCGTCATTGATCATCGAGCCCCACTCAGGCGTCGGAATGGGTACGCCCAGGCCGATGAAGCTGAGACTGGCGGCGACCAGGATCGCCCAGCCGGCGTTGAGGGGGGCCTGGGCAAGAACGGGATCGAGACAGTTGGGAATGAGATGTCGAAAAATGAGCCGGTGGGATGGGTTACCAACCGACCGCGCGGCTTCGGCGTAGAAGCTTTCCTTCTTACTCTTCATTTCGGCGCGTACGACGCGGAGGTAGGACGGGAAGTTGATGAACGCTATCACGGCGATGACGAGCCAGATGCTTCTGCCCAGCGCAGCGACGACGGCCATGGCCAGTATGAGCGGCGGGAATGCCTGGAAGGCGTCGAGGATACGCATCAGGATGTCGTCAAAACGGCCGCTGAAATAGCCGGTCAACCCACCCAGGGGGACGCCGATCGCGATCGCCATGAGCACTGAGGCGATGGCTATGAGGAAATCGACGCGCGTCGCATAGATAACGCGGGAGTAGATGTCCCAGCCTACCTCGTCGGTACCGAAGAAGTGCCGCGCGCTGGGCGGCTCGAACTGCTCCTCGAGATTGGTGATGACCGGGTCGTGTGTCGCCAGCAACGGCGCGAAGATCGCAATCAGGACGAAGAAGAGGATTATGGCGATGCCTACCATCGTTGACCAGTTGCGGCGCAGCTGGTAGAGGAAACGCTGCAGGCCCGGGGGCATCTCTGTATTGAGTTCCAACTGCAAGGGTGATCCCTGCGTAGCCATTTTTCAGTCCTCACACTTCCGGGCCGGCAACCTGCGGACGGAATGCCGTGGTCTTGCAGCGACTCGCCTGATCGGCGCGGCGAGTGCAGGCAGACTATGCTGTGATTCTTGGATCGATGACAAAGTAAAGGATGTCTACGATCAGGAAGACAAGGACGTACAGAACGGCAGCGAGCAGGACAAAGCCCTGCACTGCGTTATAGTCCTTGACCACAATTGATTCAAGCGCGTAACGACCTATACCGGGCCAGGAGAATATCCGCTCGAGCACTACACTACCGCCCAACAGGTTGCCGTAGACCAGTGCCACGAATGTCAGCGGGGCGAGAAGCGCATTGCGCAGAGCGTCGCGAAAGTAGATCTGGCGATCGGGCACGCCGTTGGCGCGGGCTGCCTGGATATACTCCGACCCAAGGACTTCCAGCATCGACGAGCGCATCAGGCGCGTGATGGGCGCCAGCGTAACCAGTGCCTGTGTTATGACAGGCAAGGCAAGGTGTTCTGCGCTCGAAGTGAATGCCTTCCAGTTGCCGGTGACCAGGCTATCGACCAGGTAGAGCCCTGTGATGCGATCCGGCGGCGACACAAGCAGACCGATGCGGCCGCTTGGCGGAGGGAAGATGCGCAACAGGAAGAAGAGCACGTAGATCAAAAGCAGCCCCAACCAGAAGGACGGCACCGACACACCCAGAAGTGTGATTCCGCGGCTGATGTTGTCGATCCAGCTGTTCCTGTAGACAGCTGAAAGGACACCGAGCGGAACGCCGAGCGCGATGGAAACCATCAGGGCAACGGTTGTCATTTCGAAGGTGGCGGGAAACCTCCGAATCAGATCCTGGGCGACCGATTCGGAAGTAAACCAGGAATCGCCGAGATCCCCGCGCAATACGTTTCCAAGCCATATGAAGTACTGCTCGTGCAAAGGCTTGTCCAGACCCAGGCGCTTCGTGATCGCCTCGATCTCTTCAGGGGTCGTGTCGATACCGACAAACAGGTAGACCGGGTTGCCGGGAAGGACATGGGAGATGCTGAAGATAATGATAGAGACCCCTAATAGAACCGGGATCAGCTGGAGCAGGCGCTTTGCTACGTATTGCAGCAGTCTCATTACTTTAGGTTCTCCGGAACGATCGTTCCGTTCACCACGACGACCTGGTCGTCAATGTAGATATCGTGATTAAGGCAGCAGAAGTCCCAGTGTGACTCGACGTCGTTGTCACCTCCGACGGGCCAGAAGATGTTGCGGCCAAAAGCGATGAGGAAGTTGGCGTAATAGGCCTCGGAGTCCATGCCGATTACGTTCCAGTCGGCGCGGTGTTCGGTGCCCCAGCCGACGTGGGCAAGCTCGTAGGAACGCGGATCGTTCCACTGCGCGAACCAATCTTCGAGCAGGCGGGCTTCGGTGCCGCCTTCGAATTTCACGATGCTGCCTTCGCGCACCGTGAGCTTGACCGGTTCGGTGGAGTGACGGCGGAATTTCAGGTAGACGGTGCCGGGGTCCACGACGATGGTACCGTTGCCCTGACCCGGGGCGGCGAAGAAGGTGACCAGACCTTGCGGCCAATGATCCCATTTGCCCGGTTCATCTGCCAGGCTGTAGAGGGTGTAGGCTTCGCGTCCTTCCTTGTTGACGACAAAGTCGGTGCCGTTCTTGGACGTGATGCGCATTTCCTTTGCGGCTGACAGGACTGGGACACCGGCGCGACCGCGTCTGCGGACGTCATCGTTGGGGGAAAGCCTGCGCAGCACGTCAATCGGTTCAACGACCATCAATGCGCGCGTCCCAGACTGGCGCGCCTCATCATGCGCACGCGAATAGAGCCACTGGACCCGTGACATGCCGATCACAAGATCGGCGGCTTTCCAGGCATCGCGAATGTAGGCTGACGAGATTTCAGGGAGGGTGGACGGAACGGTCATCTGGATGACTTCCGCGCCGATCTCCTGCCCCGCTGCCATGAATGCGGCAGGGTAAGCCGGGTTGAATCGAGTGTCGGTGAAGAGCAGCAGCGTCTCATCGGAGTTGAGTTTACACCCTTCCAATACATCACGGAAGGGACCGACGAGCTCAGTGGCAGCATGGTAGGAAACTGAGAAATCCTGCATACGCATGGATTGACTCCTCTCTGTCTATTTTCTTGGCGAACGGCCGCACAGGGCGGCACGGGAACTGGAAACCTCGTTTACTTCAGTCCGTCGGCAACGATGTCGCCGGCTTTCACAATCAGCTCGTCATCGAGATAGAGGTCATGCCGCAAGAGACAGCCGCCGGCGTGCGAAGGCATCGGCCAGGCGATCGATGGGCGGTTCTGGCCATGGAGGCCGTTGTAGGGGGCGAGCGTGGAGAAGATGTTCATGCCAAGGTGAAGCATGATACAGCCGTAATAGCTCTCCCACTCGGCGGTATTCCAGCCGGGGCCGCCCCAAGCGGCGCTCTGATGTGTGCCCCAGCCGATATGGGCGATTCGATAGAATTCGGGGCGTTTCAGACCGGCCAGGTAATCTTCAAAGCGGCGGGCAACCCAGCCGCCCTCGATGCGGACGATTTTGCCATTCTCGAAGTGGGTAACGACCTGTTCCGGCAGCAGGGCGCTGTAGGAGCCGAGCAGCTCACCGAGGGAGTCTTCAGCGTCCCAGACCACCTTGCCGTTGGCGGAGTCCTCGACGGGGGCGGTGGCGACCAGGCCGAAGCCGAAGTTGTCCCAGCGGCCGGGCTCGTCGACGATGCCGACCTGGCAGTGGCCGATTCGCCCTTCGACGCTGAGCGTCAGATCGGTTCCGGCTTCCGAGGTGATGCGCAGGGTCTTGGCGTCCTGCATGCGGACGGCGCCGGCGCGTGTGCGGTCGATCATCGGTTGGGTCGGGAACAGTTTGCGCAGGTGCGTTTCGGAGCCGCCGACTGAGCAGTCCCACCAGCGGGTGCCGCTCATGATGATCTCTTCGAAGACGGGCGTGTACATGCCGATGTCGGCTACAGCGCCTTTTGCAGTGGTCGGTCGAACGACGACGTCTGCCGACTTGAGAATGTCGGCGACAAAGGAGCCCTGCTGCACGGGGTTGGCGAAGCTGGTACCCTCAGTTCGGCCAGACATGATGACGCGAACCCAATCTGCGCCGAGGATGTCGAGGGCGTCGCCGTAAGCGCGCATGGCGCGTTCGTCGTAGACGTGCGAGCTCAAGAGGGCGGCGCGCGTGCCGTCTCCGATCTTGCTCAATGCCAGGGCTTCAGCGAGTAACTGCGCAAAGCTATTGGTCTGTCCTGAAGTCGACATGCTCTTGCTCCTCCAATCGAGCTATGCTGCCTATTGGGTGATGGGAATCTGTAGCGGCCTTACCTCAAGTATTCGGGTACAATCTCCTCGTCCTCATTGACGATCAGTTCGCCGTCAAGATAGAGGTTTTTGTGCCGGCAGCAGAGGTCGATGTGTGCCCTGGTGTAGTTTGTACCGCCGAGACCGGAGTGTTCGTGGGCGGCGTTGAAGATGTTGCGGCCGGGGGAGACCATTACGGTGCCGTACAGACTTTCGGAATCCATGCCGACGACGTTCCAAAGGGCACGGTGCTCGGTTCCCCAGCCGGCGTGGGCGAAGCGGAAGGCGTCCGGATCGTCGAAGGAGCTGAGGTAGTCACGCAAGAGCTGCGCGTCGAGGCCGCCTTCGATGCTGGTGATGAGGCCTTTCTCCAATGTCATGCGAATCTCTGAGACGGTGTGCCTGCGCTGCTGCAGGATCACGTCTCCGGCGCGCACGATGTAGGTGCCCTGGGCTGTGTCTTCCAGTGGGCCGGTAGCGACAAGGCCGGCGGGCCAGTGATCCCAGCGGCCCGGCTGGTCGGCGAGGCCCACCTGTGCGTGTCCCTTGCGTCCGTCTTTGCGAAGGGTGAAGTCGGAGCCGGCGGAGTCGGTGACGCGGATCTCACTGGCTTCGGCCATGCGCTTGGCGCCGGCGTAGGTGCGCCGGATTACGTCCTCGTTGGGGAACATCCGCTTCAGGTTTGCGACCGGTTCGTGCACCATGAGCGTGCGCGTGCCGGAGGCGAGCGCTTCGTTGTGGGCGTCGGTATAGAGCCACGGTATGGAGGTCATGGCGACGACCATGTCTGCGGATTTCCAGGCGTCGAGCACGAGCTGGGCCGAGATTTCGGCGTCGGAGGGGGCGGTGATTGTAAATACTTCCGCGCCCAAAGAGGTGGCCGCGGCCATCATTGCACCGGGGTATTCGGGGAATGCAAACTGCGCGTCGGTGAAGGCAAGAATCACTTCGCCTTTCTTTACGTTACACAGGCGAAGATGCTCGGTAAACAGGCCAACAAGATCGGTGCCCTTCATTCCAATCACCTCGGTTCCTTTCGGGGCGTTATTGGGCGCCCTGGTACGACTCGGATGGTATGAAAACAGTGGTCGCTACTGCAACTGTACGAATTGCAAACTGTAAGGAGCGGTTCCTGCTACGGGTGGTTCAGTATGTAGAATCGGCTTACACTGAAAGATGATGGCCAGCAAAAATGTTCAGCCGCAGGCTGTTTGCTACCAGTTCGTGTACAGGGCGTCGGTTGGGAAATGTTGACTCTTCAGGCCTTTCCAGGTGGTCATAAGCGGGCGGTTGCTCGGTCTGCTCGCTGCTATCCTAGAGTGACATTGCCTGAATCGGGAGGTATGTCCTTGATATTTGGAACAATTTTAGCCAATTCGCTCCTTCTGTCAAATGCAGATCTGCAGCTATCCGGTCGCCCAAGTGGAGGTTCATTGGTGTCATTGCCTGCAGCGCCCTTGGAACCTGGCCTGTAGACACAATGTTGCGCCGACTGCAGCCGTTCAGACCGAACTCATCTGCCTCCAACTTTGTGTTATCATTCGGCCGGGGACATTTCTGGCATCCGGCGAACCAGTTCTTTTTCCAGTCGCGAGTACGGTTAGAAAACTTTGGGAAGTCGACGAGACAGCAACGCAAGCAGGTCTGAAACGAGGAACGGACGATGTCCATGAAACCGGTTGTGCTCCTTGATCCCTATTTCCGCAGAATGGATGAGATATTCTCGCCCGACGACTTGCGCAGATTGCCAGGGATTGTCGAGGTAATCTGGGGCAGATCGGAGGCGATGCCGCTGGAGGACGCGGTCAATGCGTTGCGGGAGGCGGAGGCTGTCGTCTGCTCGAGCTGGCGCTATGGAGATATATTGTACGAGGCACAGAATTTGCGGGCCATCATGACGGTATCCGGTGCGTTCCCGCAGGACCTGGACTACAGTTATTGTTTCGCCAACGGGATCCGAGTTCTATCAGCGGCGCCAGCCTTTGGCCGGCAGGTGGCGGAGATGGCGCTGGGCATGGCAATCGCCTGCGCGAGGGGGATTGTTGATGGTCACACGGCGATGCAGAATGGCAATGAGAGCTATTCGAAGGCTGGGAATGTCGGCAATTTCAATCTGTACGGCAAGCAGGTTGGGTTGATCGGCTATGGGGGTCTGGCCCGATGTCTGCATCCGTTGCTAGAGCCGTTTGGCTGCCGTATCGCGGCTTACGACGCCTGGCTGGGCGAACGTTATCTGCGGCGCCATGGTGTAACGCCTCTGCCCCTGGAAGAGTTGATGGAGACATCGCAGTTCATCTTTGTGCTGGCGGTTCCGTCCGGCGAGAACCGCTCCCTATTGGATCGTGCCCAGTTGGAACGTATCCGGCCGGACGCGGCGCTGATTCTTGTTAGCCGCGCCCATCTTGTCGATTTTGATGCGTTGACCGAACTGCTGCATGCGGGCCGCTTTCGCGCAGCGATCGACGTCTTCCCGCAGGAGCCGCTCGACCCGGCGCATCCGATCCGCAGCGCGCCGAACGTGGTGCTTTCAGCGCATCGCGCGGGCAGCGTTAAGGAGGCAGCGTGGGAGATCGGGGAGATGGTGCTGGATGATCTACAGGCCATTGGCAAGGGCGTACCGCCGCAACGTATGCAAAGGGCTGAACCGGAGTTGGCGGCGAGGTACGCGAGCATACGGGTGAAGGGATACGGGTCCAGGTAGTTTAGTAACTGCGCCCATCTTTGGGGCGCGGGCCGTTGTTTAACCCAACACTTTCTGTCTCAGAGCTTCGATCAGCCCTGGCTGGAGTTCACTGGCCAAGGTCTCCTCGCGGCGGTTGAGACCGCTCATGTAGGCCTTCAGCAGAATGTGAAAGTCGAGCAGGGCGGCGTCGAGGTTCAGGGGATGAAGCCGGGTGTCGTCATCGAGCCAGTCGAAGGCGGCTTCGGTCATGGCGGCCTGGCCGAGGATGTCCTCATCGGGGTAGTTATGGCTGCCGCGTTCGCGCTTGCCGCGGATTGAGGTCTCCCAGCCCCACATGCTCCAGTGGACGTAGCCGTCAGTGCCGTAGACGGTCAACTGTTTGTGCACGTTGACGCGTTCATCGCCGGCGAGGACGTAGGGGCCGTTTGTGCCGCAGCGCAGCAAGGTGCTCGCCCCGTCGCCGTAGCGAAGGGTCGCCAAGGTTGCGTCGGGCGCGTAGTGCTGTTTGCGGCCTTCCTGGAGGCCGTCTCCACCGGAGATTTGGGCAAAGATGCCGGCCGGTTCACCTTGGGGATGGAAGGCGGCGACGGATTGCAGTACGTGGGTGCCCTGGTATGCCATGTTCATGCGCGCGCTGGCGTCGATCAGGCGGACTGTGCCGATGGCTCCGTCGTGGACCAGTGACTGGAGCCGGCTGCGACGCGGGTGGAAATGGAGCTGGTGGTTTATTGCGACTTTGACTTTGGCGGTGTCCGCGAAGCTGCGGATGGCCAGATAGTCTTCGGCCTGAATGGCGAGCGGCTTTTCGATGATCAGCGCGCCGACACCGGCGGCGTCGGCGGCCTGCATGACTTCGAGGCGAACGTCTGGTGGGGTATTGACGTGGACGAGGTCCGGTTTTTCGCGTTCGAGCATTTCGCGGTAGTCGGTGTAGCGGGCGTTGACGTTCCAGCGTTCGCCGAAGGCGTCGAGGTTGTCGCGGTTGCGGGTGGCGATGCAGGTCAGCGCGCCGCGGGGGATGTGGGCGTAGGCGTCGGCGTGGCCGTTGGCGCGGCCGCCGCTTACGCCGATGATGCCGCATTTGTAGGTCAAAGTTACGTACCCCCTATTTGAAAAGGAACAATTTTCATTCCTTCAGGACTTCTGGTCCTGGTCCTCGATCTGGCTCAGGTAGAGCCAAACAATTCTGATTTCGTCGTAGGAGTATTCGTCACCCAGGACTTCCTTCGCTGGAGAGAGATACTCCCCGCCAGTCTGGGCCAATGCCTCCTTGATCTTTTCGAACCGTTCCTGAGGAGGCAGTAAGGGTTCGAGGTCCAGTTTTTCGCCCGCCCGGACCAGGCGATCCAGGTGGTTGGCGATCGTACTCGTCGCGAGGCCGCGCTCTTGTGCAATCTCCTCGATAGACATGCCCTGCTGCAGCAGCTGTTTCGTCTGGTCATAGGTAGAACCGGTGACCTTCCGCGCCCGATTCTCCTTTTTGATATCGGTTTCGGAGTCTTTTCGCCTTTCCAAGTTTAGTCTGGCGTTTAGCTTTCTCAGAGCTCTGCGCTGTATCTGACGAATTCGTTCTCGGCTTACTCCTAATTCTTTGCCAACGGCCTCCAATGTAAGAGACTTACCACTGTGGAAACCGAAACGAAGTTCGATAACTCTGGCATCACGTTTGCTCAAGGCTTTTGTCAATGAATCGAGAACCGTTGCTCGTGAACCCTCGTCATCAGGAAGATACTCAGAACTACGGGACTCGTTTAAAGCCTCTATTAGTCGCTTCAAACCTTCGGCATTTCTTTTCAGTTCCCCTTCAGAACCAGGATGCGCCACGGAAGACCCAGTTGGAATACTACTACCTGGTTGAAGCTGCGGGTCGAGCCCGAGCTTTCTGAGTCTTGACCGAATCGCACTCGGTTGGCGTCCAAAATCTGTTGCCAGTTCTGAGACGCTTCGTCCTGCTTGTAGCATGTCTCTGAGCCGTTCGTCTTCTTCGGACGTCCAAGGTTCATATGCTTTGGGGTGAGACTGCCGAATCTCTTCTACACTGTAGGCAGTGTCTTCGCCTTCACCATTTCCACGGCTCTGTATATCACGCCGTTGGGATTGGATATCTCGTTCTTCCAAGTCATGCGCGCGAGCGTGTTCACGGATGACAGACAGGAAGACATCGCCAAACTGTTCCAGTTTCGTATCGCCGACCCCCGAAATGCGTAACAGGTTCTCACTGTTTTGAGGAAAATAGTATGCCATCTGCTGCAGAGTGAGATCGCCGAAGATCATGTAAGGCGGAACGTTTCTTTCTGCGGCCAACTGGCTTCTCAGATTGCGGAGCGCATCGAAAAGCGCTTGATCATAGTTCAAAACTGCGCGGCTGGCGGACGACGCCTTCTCTTTTTCCCGCTTGGGCATAGCAAGGGTCAGGGACTTGCGGTATTTCAGGAAGTTTCGTCCCTCGTCGGAAACACCAAAAGTGGCATAGTCTCGGCTGTTCTTGTAGAGCAGACCTTCGGCGACGAGGAGCCCGGCAATCTCTTTACGCTCGCTGCTGGAATATTCTTTTGCAATGCCGTACACGCTCAGTTTTCCGTGGTCCCATTGCCGAATTGCTTTGGTGTTTCCCCCTCGCAGCACCGTGCAGACATGGTTGATGCCGAAACGTTCTCCAGTACGGATCACCGCGGAGAGGATTTTTTGGGCGATTATGGTAGCATCGAACTCCTCCCTAGGGACTAGACAGAAATCGCAGCCTCCGCAATTTTCCTTGTCCCAATCCTCGCCGAAGTAGCGCAGGATATGTTCACGCCTGCACGATTGGATCTGGCAGAAATCGACGATCTGCGACAACCTATTGCGGGCGCTGCGTCGTTCTGTCTCGTCATCGAACTCTTCGAAGCGGTACTCCAGCTTCGCTGCGTCGCCATAGTTGTACAGCAGAACGCAGTCGCTGGGAAGGCCATCGCGGCCCGCGCGGCCCGTTTCTTGGTAGTAGCCCTCAAGTGAGTCAGGCAGATCATAGTGGACGACCAGGCGAACATCTGGTTTGTCGATGCCCATGCCAAAGGCGATGGTGGCCACGATGATGGAAACTTGGTCACGAATGAAGAGCTCCTGGGTCTGACGACGAACTTCGTTGTCGAAACCGCCGTGGTAGGGCTGAGCATCGAATCCGTTTTGGCGAAGGCGCGCGGCCAAGTCTTCAGTCCTTTTTTTGGATGAGCAGTAGACGATAGCGGATTCACCCTTGTGCTTTTGCAGCAGTGAGACAAGAGTCTCAAAGCTGTCGCTCTTCTTGGGGAGAATGCTATAGTTGAGATTGGCACGATTGAAGCTGGCGATAAACTGTTTGGGCTGGCTCAGGTGAAGTTGGTCGACGATGTCTAGGCGCACGCGTTCGGTGGCGGTGGCAGTCAGCGCGATAAAGGGCACGCCCGGCAGGCCGTTGCGGAGTTCGCCGAGTCGGCGGTAGACGGGGCGGAAGTCGTGTCCCCATGAGGAGATGCAGTGCGCCTCGTCTACTGCCACAAGGCTGACTTTGAACCTGGCGAGAAACTCCTGAAAGTCCTGCATAGCAAGCCGTTCCGGGGCAACATACAGGATTTTGAGGACCCCCTGCAGCGCCTGTTCATGAACGCGGCGCACTTTTGAGGGAGGAACCATACTGTTGATCGCGCCGGCGGGGATACCGTTTGCCTGGAGCGCGTCCACCTGGTCCTTCATCAGTGCAATCAGAGGGGAGACTACAAGGGTCAGGCCGTCGAGGCGCAGGGCGGGCAGCTGGTAACAGAGGGATTTGCCACCTCCGGTCGGCATGAGAACGAGTGCATCCTCGCCGTTCAGAACGCTTGTAATGATTTCTTCCTGGAGCGGGAGGAATTCGTCATAACCGAAGTATTGCTTTAGCAGATCTAGCATGGGGGATTCTGCCTCCTTTTGTGTTTTGCAAACGCATGGCGTCCGCAGGGGCTCATGGGTTGATGAGATAGTCCTGGCAAATGACCTGCATTGAGGCCTTATTGAATTGAAACGCGTTCATGCAAGCTTGGGAGCTCTTGGCTACTGCCACGGCTTGAGCAGCACTTTGGCGCACTGGGCGCTGGCCTGCAGCTCCCAAGCGTCGGCGACGCGGTCCAGGGGGAAGCTATGGGAGATGAGCTTGTCGAGTTTGTCGGGATTGGCGGCGATAACTCGTAGAATCTGGGGCGTATCGGCCAGGTTGTAGTGCCAGGAGCCGTGCAGGCTCAGGCCTTTGCGCAGCATGTCTGTGCTGACGTGGATGGGCGTCTCGTCAGCGCCGCTCTCGCCGACGAAACTGACTGTGCCCTTGCGGCGGGTGGCGTCGATGCAGAAGCGGTGGGCGGCGACGACGCCGGAGCAGTCTATGCTGTGGTCGACGCCGCGGCCGTCGCGGGTGAGCGAAAGGGCTCTTTCGAGGGCGTCGGGTTCGGTTGGATCTATGACCTCGGTTGCGCCCAATTCCAGCGCTTTGGCAGCCCTGTATTCGTTGGTATCTACGCCGATGACTGTTGCTCCGCGATGGGTGCCGTTGATAACGCCGCCGAGGCCCACGGGGCCCAGGCCGGTGATCATTAGCGTGTCGTCGGGCCCGAGTTTGGCTCTCTGCACGGCGCCGAAGGTGGGGCCCAGGCCGCAGCAGGCCATTGAGGCGTGATCGTAGGAGATGCCGTCAGGGATCGGGACCAGCATCCAGTCCTGTTTGAGCATGAACTGGGCCATGGTGGCTCTGCCCTCGCCATCGTCCGGTTGCGGGGGAGGGGCTTCCGAGTCCAGGCAGTGAATGTACTCGCCGTCGAGACAGAGTTCGCACTGGCCGCAAGGGGTCTGCGGCATAACGACGACCCGATCCCCCACTTTGACACGGCAGGGCTGAGCCACTTCGACGACTTCGCCGGCAGCTTCATGGCCCAGATAGGGGGCCTCTCTACCGGTGACGTATACCTTGAACTCGGTACACATGGGGGCTGTATGGATTTTGACGACGACCCAGTTTTCGCCTGCTTTCGGGTTCGGCGCATCAACTACGCCGCCCTGTTTTGGTCCGAATACAGCTGCTGTCTTCATTGTACCTATCCCCTCCTCACTACTTGCGATACTGGCCGAAACATCTTAGCAAAGTCCTTCATTCTCATTAAGGAAATAAGCGCGCCCCCAGACTACCAGTTGGTGAAGGAGCCGTCGAGGCGGCGAACCTGCGGCGTCTCACGCCATTGTGATGGCTGTCGGGCGGCGGCGTCTCGGTCGAACTCGATGCCGAGCCCTGGCAGTTCGGTCGGCGTCAGATAGCCATCTTCCCAGTGGTGCTGTACGGGGACGATGTCTGGCAGGATTTCGGCCGGCTTGCGGGGCTGTTCCTGCACGCCAAAGTTGGGTGTCGCCATGTTCATCTGCAAGCAGGCGGCGGACGAGACCGGCCCGAGTGGATTGTGTACGACAAGTTTGATGTAGTGAGTTTCACACCAGCCGGCGATCTTGCGGGTCTCGGTGAAGCCGCCGGCGATGCACATGTCGACGCGGGCGTAATCGATCCACTCCTCCTCGATCAACTGGCGGAATTCCCACTTCGAGGAGAACTGTTCGCCGGCGGCGATGGGCACATGCGTACGCGGCCGCAAGGTCTTGAATGAATCGGGGTTCTCGCAGCGGAGCGGGTCCTCGATGAAGAAGGGCGCGTACTGCTCGACTTCGCGGCATAGCCAGACCACATCGGGAAGGTCGAGACGAGTGTGAACATCGAAACAGATGTCAATCTCATCGCCGACGGCGTTACGCACGGCCTCGAACTGGCGCAGGGCGGCGCGCACGGCTTGGCGGGGCTCGAGGATGTCGCCGTCCTGAGGGAGACCCCAGCGGACGAACTTCCAGCCCTGTTCCTTGGTTTCCAGGCAACTCTCGACCAGCGGTTCCACTTCGAGGGCGTGGACGTGATTATGGGGGTAGCAGACTACCTTGTCACGCACGCGGCCGCCAAGAAGCTCGTAAACGGGCACGCCGAGCGCCTTGCCTTTGATGTCCCACAGAGCGATGTCGATGGCGGAGATGGCCGAGCTCAGAACGCGCTGGGCAGGGAAGAAGCCGCCGCGGAACAGCCACTGCCAGATATGTTCTATGCGGAAAGGGTCCTGGCCCACGAGAATCTCTTTGAAGTGCTCAACAGCGCCGATCACTGCCTTCTCGCGGCTGGTCAATCCGGACTCGCCCACGCCGAAGATCCCTTCGTCGGTGTCAACGACGACGAAGAGAAAGTTGCGATGGCCGGCCCAAACTGGATAGGCGGTAACGTCGGTAATCTTCATCTATTTCTCCTTGAAGATGGCTTTGAACTGTGTTTTTCCCTCTATGCCAGGAAAGCGCCGGGGACCCGGGCGAACCGGGGCGGAGTTGAGAACTCTTCACGACAGCCTTTTCGCCAAAGTCAGAGAACCGTTAAGAGCGATTTGACCAGGGACTGGCTGCGGCTGCCATTTACAGCGAAGCCTACACCTGTCAGGCGATCTTCGCAAGCCGTACGACCTCGCTCAGGCCGGTAAGTCGATTTGCGAAGATGGTCGTTCCGGTCCGGGTCTCTGCGGAGTGGAGTTATTGCAGATCGGGCCAGGATTCCGTATGATGGTGCAAGCTACGAGACAAGGAATATTGCGGAGGATAGCGATGCAAGCCCTCGTTTGGACTGCGCCGGAGACGATGGAGATGCAGGAGCAGCCCGATCCAACGCCGGTCGCGGATGAGGTGGTGATTCGCGTGGCCTATGCGGGGATCTGCGGCTCGGAGCTGAGCGGGTTTCTGGGACACAACGCGCTGCGAACGCCGCCGCTGGTGATGGGGCATGAGTTCGCGGGCGAGATCGTGGAGGTGGGGCGAGACGTTACCGGTTTCGATGTCGGCGACGCGGTGACCGTCAACCCGCTCACATACTGCGGGCAGTGCCGCACCTGCCGAATGGGTCTGACACAGCTCTGCCCAGAACGGGTGCTCGTCGGGGCGCACCGACCTGGGGCTTTCGCAGAGTACGTCTGTACTCCGGCCTTTGTGACGCACAGACTGCCGGAGGGAATGTCGTTGCGCAGCGGCGCTCTGACGGAGCCGGTTGGGGTCGGTGTGCGCATCGGCAGGCTGGCGGGCGACGTTGCGGGGGAGTCGGCGCTCATTATTGGGGCCGGGCCGATCGGTTTGCTGGCCTTGCAGGCGCTTCAGCTGGCCGGCGCGGACCGTATTTTCATTGCCGATCTCGATCCGGAGCGATTGGCGATGGGGGGCGAGCTTGGCGGGATCACGATATCTCCGCCGAGTGCGGGCACAGGCGGAGGCGACGGGGGCGCTGACGTCGTGGAAACTGTTAAGGAGGCCACGGGCGGAGAAGGCGTCGCTGTCTCGGTAGACGCGGTGGGGACGGGGGGGACCCGCACCCAATGCGTGGCTGCGACGCGAAATGCAGGGATCCTGATCCTCTCAGGACTGCACGAGGAGACCAGTCCAATGCCGGCTGCGGCGATAATTCGGCAGGAGCTGACGGTGCGGGGCAGTTTTGCCTACGGCGCCGCGGACTTTGACGATGGACTGGAACAGCTTCACGCCGGCCATTACCGGCTGGATCCCTGGATTGTGGAGGCGCCTCTCGCAGAGGGCGGGGACTGGTTCCAGCGGCTGATCAAGAGCCCGGGCAATGTTTCGAAAGTGCTGCTGGTTCCGGACCGACCTTGAAATCGCCGCAAAGGCGCTGGACCCTGAAGAGATTGCAAATCGTATCGAATTCTTGCCGCTGTAGGAAGCTCATTGCCACAGGCTAGAGACTACTCCTCATTCCAAGCTCGCTCATTTCCATTCTTCCCTCTTAACCAGGAGAATTCCCATGTCGATACCCCGACCGGAGTACCCGCGGCCGCAATTCGTTCGCGAGGACTGGCTCTGTTTAAACGGCAGATGGCAGTTTGAAATCGATCGAGGGGACAGCGGGCTGGAAAGGGGGATGCTTGATCGCCCTCTATCCGGCCAGATAACGGTTCCTTTCTGCCCGGAATCGAAGCTTTCCGGGGTGGAGAACCACGACTTTCTGGAGGCGGTCTGGTACCGGCGAGAGGTGGAGGTGCCCCGTGAGTGGCGTGGGCGGCGTATGCTGCTCCACTTTCAGGCGGTCGACTATGACGCGACGGTTTGGGTCAACGGGGAGGAGGTTGGCCGCCACCGGGGAGGATTCAGCCCATTTACGTGCGAACTGAGCGACGCGGCCCAGCCGGGAGAGCGGGTTGTCGTCGTAGTGCGGGCGCGTGACAACCATCGAGATCCTCAGCCGCGGGGAAAGCAGGCGCAGACGTATGGGCCCAGGGGGGCGATATATGTGCGCACGACCGGCATCTGGCAAAGTGTGTGGATGGAGCCTGTGCCGGACATTCATCTGGGGCGGCCGCGGCTCACTCCGGATGTGGCTAACAGTGTCATTCGTCTTGAGCAGCCGCTCGTCTTTCGGCGGGCAGCGGCGGAGCAGTTTCAGGCTGCGAAGCGAGAAGGACTGCGACTGCAGGCTAAGCTTCTGGACAGCGAAGGTGTC
The DNA here is from genome assembly GCA_965208965.1 of Caldilineaceae bacterium. GTDB lineage: Bacteria > Chloroflexota > Anaerolineae > Caldilineales > Caldilineaceae > Bin5. The sequence goes on along the minus strand of OZ242384.1, from coordinate 3,531,870 downwards.
GTAGCCGAGGCGGAGTGCTCCGCCGGGTTGGACCTTTGCCCCCAGCTGGAGCTTAGGATTCCGGGGGAGAGGCGCCGGTTGTGGTCGAACGAGGACCCGCATCTGTATGATGTGACCCTGCAACTTTTGGATGGCGACGGCGAAGTGGTTGACGAGGCGCATAGCTATGCAGGACTGCGCGGGGTAGCAATTGACGGTAAGGCGATAACGCTGAACGGCAGGCCTGTCTTCCAGCGGCTTGTGCTGGATCAGGGCTACTATCCCGACGGGATCATGACTGCGCCCAGCGACGAGGCCCTGCGGCGGGACATCGAGTTGAGCAAGGAGGCCGGATTCAACGGGGCGCGATTGCACCAGAAGGTCTTCGAGGAGCGATTCCTCTATCATGCGGACCGTCTCGGTTATCTGATTTGGGGCGAGTTCGGGGATTGGGGATGCAGGAACTATGGCCCGGTGGAAGACCATCAACAGCCCACGCCTTCCTACGTTACCGAGTGGCTGGAGGTATTGGAGCGGGACTACTCCCATCCTTCGATCGTCGGTTGGTGCCCGCTGAACGAGACCTGGCAGCCACTGCACGACCGGATTACTACGCTGGATGCGGTGACGCGGGGACTGTATCTGGCTACGAAAGCGGTGGACCGGACGCGGCCGGTGCTGGACACGTCCGGCTACTCACATCGAGTGCCGGAGGCTGACGTGTATGACAGCCATGACTATACGCAGGACCCTGAACCATTTGCCGAACATCATGCAAACGTGGGCAAAGGGAACCCGTATACCAATGCACGGGATGGACAGACATGGTCGATTCCCTACAGGGGGCAGCCGTTCTTTGTGAGCGAGTTTGGCGGCATCTGGTGGAACCCTGAGGTGGCCGAAGGGGAGGATTCCTGGGGCTACGGGGAGCGGCCGAAGTCGATCGAGGAGTTCTACGAGCGCTTCACGCGTCTGTGCGCGATTTTGCTGGACGATCCCTCCCATTTTGGCTACTGCTACACGCAGTTGACCGACATTCTCCAGGAACAGAACGGGGTCTATGGTTTTGACCGCTCCCAGAAGTTCGATATGGCAAGAATTCGGGCGGCGCAGGAGAGACCGGCGGCAATTGAAACGGGTGACGACCAACCTGTCGGCCCGCAGCAGTAAGAAGCTGGCTTTCAGCCAGTTTTGACCTCCCTAACCATCACATCACTTTCCGGGCTCACAATGTGCCTGCCGGCTTGATGACTGGATACAGGCCAGGCGGCGAGTTCGGATCAACCCCGACCTGAGATCGCGGTTACGATATTGTCTCCTTCAGTGGGCCGTTCCGGCTGTTCGGCCTGCCCGGCCTTGGCGGCCAGGACTGGGTACGCGTCCAGCGGGGGCAGGCCGGCCACCGGGGGCAGGTCGGGAACGCGCTGCATCGCCCTCTCGATGGCGGGCTCCAGCTTCTCCAGTTTTCGCTTTTGGCGCGCCTCGTGACGGTCTTTGAAGGCTGGCATCACTTGTTCGGAAAAGAGTTCGAGAGACTCGCAGATGTGATCGTGACGGTTGTTGCCGGCCTGTTGGACGAACACGACCTGGTCCACACCGGCTCTCTCCAAAGCTACCAGGTTTCGGGTCACCTGGGCCGGGTTGCCTATTCCAGCTGAGGGTTCGTAATTCTCCGGCATGTTGCGCTGAAAGTCTTGCCAGATGTCGAATTCACCCGGGATGTGGCTGCCGGTGATGTAGAAGTGGCTGAGTGCGTAACCGAAAAACTGGAAATTGCGCGCGCCGCGGCGCTCGGCCTCGGCGCTGTCTTCGTGGAGCATGAAGCCGGCCACTATGGCGAGGTTGGGGTTGACGGTGCGGCCGATGGGGTTGCACTCACGCTCGAATGTTTCGTAGTACTCCTCCACCCAATGTGAGGCGCTGTCCGGGTCGATGAAGGCGAAGGTCAGGGCGCCCATGCCGAAGCGGGCTGCGATCTTTATCGTTTCGCGGTTCGAGCAAGCGAGCCAGAGTGGCGGGTGCGGCTTCTGCAACGGCTTGGGCACGACGTTGCGCGGGGGCATGGAGAAACTCTGGCCCTGGAAGCCGGCGTAGGGCTCCATAACCATCATTTTGGCGGCCTCACGGACTGACTCATCCCACATCAGATGCTTCTGCTCGGGGTCAATGTTAAACCCTTCAAGTTCGCTGCGGCTGCTGGAGGAGCCGGTGCCCCACTCGACACGGCCGTCGCTGATGAGGTCGAGGGTGGCGATGCGTTCGGCCACGCGGGCGGGGTGGTTGAACTTGGTCGGCATGAGGACGATGCCGTGGCCGAGGCGGATCTGCCGGGTGCGCTGGCTGCATGCGGCCAGAAAGACTTCGGGCGCGGAGGAATGGGAGTACTCCTCCAAAAAGTGATGCTCCACCTCCCAGGCGTAGTCGATGCCTAATCGATCGGCCAGCTCAACCTGATCGAGTGCCTCTTTGAGAAGACGGTGTTCGCTGTCCTCGGCCCAAGGCCGAGGAAGCTGGTGTTCGTAGAAGATTCCGAATTGCAAGGGTTGTTCCTTTGGAAATGTCCGGGCGTCGTCGACGTTTGGCTAAATTGGAATTCGCACGTGCATGAATTGGTCATACCACGAAGGACTCCAGTGTTCACGAGGCCCCCGAGGGACGCGACCAACAGGGCACCCACAATGGGTGCCCCTAAACTACGGTGGCTGAGCAGAAGGTATTTTCAATGAACTCTATGGACTGAAACGCAGGCAGACCGCCATGGGTGCCCAGACCATGTCGCCGACCGGTGTAAGCTGGCCGTTATCGGCGTCCCGGCTAAAAACGCAAATGTCGTCTGAATCCTGGTTGGCGGCAAGCACCCAGGCGCCGGTTGGGTCAATGGTGAAGTTGCGGGGCGTTTGACCCCGGGTCGAGGCATGGCCGGCGGCGGTGAGGCGGCCGCTGTCCTGGTCAACCGAGAATATCGCAAGCGTGTTATGGTGCCTGTTCGAGCCGTAAACGAAGCGGCCGTCGGCTGATACGTGAATGTCGGCGGTGCTGAGCCCGGTCTTGTCATCAACGTCGTCGGGAAGGGTCGAAATCGTCTGGATGGGGTCGAGTGCGCCGGTTCCGGCATCGAAAGCGCAGACCGTTACCGTAAGGTCCAGCTCGTTGATGATGTAGGCATTGCGCCCGTTGGGATGGAAGTCAAAGTGGCGCGGGCCGGCGCCGCCTTGCACACCGACGTGGTCGGGGTCGTTGGCCACCAGGCGTCCGTTGACGAGACGATAGATCATTACCTTGTCGCATCCCAGGTCGGCCACGTAGACGCGCGATCCGTCGGGGCTCATGGTGGTGGAATGTGCGTGGGCCGCTTCCTGCCGCTCCTGATTGGGGCCGCTGCCATGATGCTGGATATTCTGCACGGGATCACCGATGCTGCCGTCGGCTTTCAGGGGGTAAACGGCGACATTGCCGCTGTAGTAGTTGGCGACCACGAGCGTGCGGCCGCCGGGTTCGACGACCAGGTGGCAGGGCGCGGTGCCGTGGGTCGGCTGCCGGTTGAGAAAAGTCAGACCTCCGGATGCAGGGTCAATGGCATAGCTGTTAACGTGCCCAGCCTCATTGTCTTCGCCCACGGCGTAGAGAATGTGGCCTTGGGGATGAAATGTCAGAAAGGACGGATGCTCTTGTTCAGCAGCGAGAGCTTCATGCCGAAGAGCGCCGGTCTGTGTATCGAAGCGATAGATGTAGATGCCTTCACTGTCTCTGTGCGTGTAGGAACCTACATAGAGGATACGTTCCGTCATTGTGTGTCTCCTGGTGCGTTCGAGTTCTTGACGTAGAGGATAGAGCTATCCTGAAGCCCGTCCTTGCGCATGGTGTGTGCAGCGCAGGCAAATCGCGGCGGATGGCTTGCGCCGGCATGACCGCCGCGATCAGACGGGCGCGGGCGTAGGCACGGGTAGTTCGGGCACGTACTGGTAGGCCGGGTCAGCTTTCTGCTTGCGCATGATGGCGATGATCTCAATCCATGCGGGCAACAGACCGTGTTTGCATTCCGGCATTTCAGATTTTATGGCCCTGTGAAGTTTGGGCAGATTGTAGCAGGGCACACCGGCGTACATGTGATGCTCGGTGTGATAGTTCATGTGCCAGTACAAGAAACTGGTGAAGGGATTGAGGTGGACGGTGCGGCAGCAGAGGCGAAAATCGGGCACGTTGTCCTGGAGACCGGCGTGCTGCAGGTTGTTGCACAGGTAGCGCAGCCAGCCGCCGTAGAAGGGGGCGAATGTGGTCAGGACGGGCAGGAGCCACCATCCGGTTGCGAAGGCCAGCGCCAGAATCAGCCCGTGTCCTACCAGTAGCAGGCGCGCCCAGGTAAAGAGCCGGCGCCGTTCCTGGACCGCTTCCGGCGGGAAAATGGAGTGCTCCCACTCGCCTTCCAGGCGGCCGAGGCTGAGGCGAACGGTCGACTTAAGCGTGTCATAGAGATTCCAGGGGCTCACTAACGCGTTCTTGAGGAATCCGACCAGAGTCAGTTCCATCGGAAGTTCCACCTCAAGGTCGTCTGGTGGATGCAGCGTGTATTTGTGGTGCTCGACGTGGCTGGTGGAAAACATCAGATGGTTGCGCCAGACGAGGAAACTCAACACATAGAGGCAGACGACGTTCAGTGCTTTTGTCTTAAAAACCGTATAGTGACAGAGTTCATGGGTGCCGTTGTACAGAAAGACGTAGAAAGTTCCATGGAGCAGGAGGATGAGCAGAAGCAGTGGCAGGGGCAAATTGCCGGCTGCATACCAGGCGGCGAGACCTGTAACAAAAATCAGTCCCAAGTGCCCGGCGACCTGTAGCGCGCCCAGCCAGTCATCGCGTTGATTGAGTGCGTTGAGTTCTGCACGCGCAATGGGAACACGATACCAGTTGATCTTAACGGGTTTCCGATCCTTCTGTGTCGTCTTGGCGGCAGGCATTTTGTCCCTCCTTCAACGGCCAGGGACAGGCTTCATTCATCAGCTACATTTGTCTGACGATCCGGTGTCGAAAACATGATCGTCATGATGGCCACGTCGTCGCCGTCGTTGCTGGCGTTATGGACGACATTGGCTGGAATCACGATCGTGTCCCCGGGTCCCATGGGGAAGACTTCGTCCTCCAGGGAGTGAACGATGTGCCCGCTGAGGACATGCAGGATCTCTTCACAGTTGGGATGGGAATGGCGGAAGTTCTCGTGTCCGGGTTTGAGGACCGCGCGCCCGAAAGTCATTGTGGCGCTGTTGCCAATTTTTCCGCTGGCATACCAGACCAACTCGCCCCAGTCGAATTCCTGAACGGTTGCGTCAGCGGCGGGAAGGACAGTCTCTTTGTTCATTGTTATGTCTCGCTTTGCTGATTGCCTTCTCAGACAGGAGGCGATAATTGTTTTGGAGTCGATAGCGGCTATTTGCGCTGCTTTGCGCCATCTTACCATAGACGGCGCCAAGTGTCATGGCTTTGGTAGCAAGGGCGTGCATCCAGGATTTGGCGTTGTCATGAGATTTCGGCCGTGGCTCCAGTTTCCACTCCCCTGGCTTGGGAAGGCGCCAGGCCTGTTTCTACCGGGGTGTGCGGCGGGGCGCTTCGCGGCACTACGCGGGTGAGCGAAGGGCGGCATAGAGACGAGATTGCAACGCGGCGCCCAGACAGACGCAACTTGGTTTGGCCTTCACAGTAGCTCACGAAGGACGCAAAAATGGACACGCGCAGGTTGGAGACTAGGGATTCAGTAGCCGGATCAGTTCGTCGTGGATGGCGCCGCCGGTGGCGATGACACCGTTGCCGTAGAGGGGGTCGCCGCCCTGCCAGTCGGTGATGCGTCCGCCGGCTCCTTCGATGATCGGGACTAAGGCGGCGCGGTCCCAGAAGTTCATCACCGGGTCGGTCATAACGTCGGCGCCGCCGACTGCGACGAGATAGTAACCGTGGCAGTCGCCCCAGGTGCGGTATTGGGCGGCGCGCTGGGCGACCTCTTCAAAGGCGTGGCCATTGTGAAAGTTGGCGACGTTGTAGTGGTCGGTTGTCAGGATAACCGCATCCTCGATTCGGGCACAGTCCCGCACGCGAACGGTCCTTCCGTTTAGCCAGGCTGTCTCTCCGTCACCGATCAACAGGTCCTTGAGGATGGGCTGGTGGATGGCTCCCAGAAGGGCCTTTTGCTCGTGCACGAGGGCGATCAGAGTGCCGAACAGGTAGCCGTGGCTGATAAAGTTTTTTGTGCCGTCGATGGGGTCGAGCACCCACTGGAAGGGGGCGTCCGGCTGATGGTGGCCGTACTCCTCTCCCAAGATGCCGTGGGCGGGGTAGTGCTGGCAAATTAGCTCGCGCATACGCTCTTCGGCCTGGCGGTCGGCGATGGTGACGGGCGTTTCGTCGGTCTTGCTGTCTACAGTGTAGTCACTACGAAAATAACGGCGGATAATGGCCCCGCTCTCGTCGGCCAAGACACGTGTGAACTCGATGAGTGCGGTGTGTTCTGAGGGGGACAGGATAGAGTTGGGCATGGTGGATCACCTGCTGTTAGAGTATAGTGGCTGTTGGAATGCGGCAGTCAAGAAGAATGGTCTGCGCGCCGACAGGATTTCAAGGTATGATAGCTTCTTTCTGACGGATGGCGAAAAGCGGCAGGCAGAGTCATCCGGCCACATTATGACCGGAGGGGAAGGATGTCGATTCTCGACAAATTCAATCTCGCGAACCGGGTCGCTCTTGTCACCGGGGGCAACCGCGGGCTGGGGTACCAGATGGCCTTGGCGCTGGCGGAGGCGGGCGCGGCGGTCGCACTCACGAGCAGAGATCAGGAACGCGCGGACGAGGCTGCGAGGGAGATCGAACAGTCGCCCACCACCAACACTGAGGTACGCGGCTATGCCTGCGAAGTCAGCGACCATGAGCAGACCGCCCGGGTGGTAGAGCGTGCGATTTCCGACTTTGGCGGCTTGCACATCATCGTAAACAATGCAGGCATCAACATCCGGGGGCCGATTGACGAGTTGGAGCCGGAAGAGTTCCAACGGGTCATCGATACAAACGTAAACGGTGTTTGGAACGTTTGCAGGGCGGCTGCCGGTCACCTGAAAGCGCAGAGGTACGGCCGGGTTATAAACGTCGGTTCGACTTTGTCTATCATTGCCCTGCCGGAGCGCACGCCGTACGCCTCCAGTAAAGGCGCGGTCTGGCAGATGACCAAAGTGCTGGCGTTGGAGTGGGCGCCCTATGGCATCACAGTCAATGCGATGTTGCCAGGGCCTTTTTCCACGGAGATGAACGTGGCACTGGAGCAGAACCCTGAGAAGTACAAGGAGTTTATCGCCAGGATCCCGCTGGGGCGGTGGGGCGACCTGGACGAGATCGGCGGACTGGCTGTCTTTCTGGCAAGCGACGCGTCCAGCTTCGTTACCGGTGCCGGGATGACTGTTGACGGCGGTTGGACGGCGCACTAGACTTTTGCAGGACAGGCAGAAGCCGGGACTCCCTGCGACGTAGGTGGAGAGCTAGTACCTATCAGCGTTTATTACTGTCCAACTGGTCCGGAAAGAAATCGGAAGGAAGTGCAAACCTTGAAGATCGTTGCCATTTCAACCCTCATCGTACACGTCAATCACAGAGGCGACTGGCTGCATATCGTCGTGGAGACCGACGCGGGGATCACCGGCGTAGGCGAGGCGAGCCACAACAGCAACGACGCGCTGTGTGACGCGGCGGTTCGGCAGTTCAATCAGATTCTTGCGGGTGAAGACCCCCGGCAGATCGCGCGCATACGCCAGATGTTACGGCGCAAAGACGGGGGACGCGCCTACAACACGGCGCTGAGCGGACTGGAGCAGGCGTTGTGGGATGTCCTGGCGCAGTCGCTGGGCGTGCCGCTTCACGTTCTGTTCGGCGGGGCGGTCCGCGACCGTCTGCGGCTTTACGCCAATATCAACCGCCATGTGAGGGACCGTTCGCCGGAAGGATTCGCGCGGGCGGCGCGGCAGGCGGCGGATGAAGGTTTTACGGCCATCAAGATGGCGCCTTTTGACGAGCTGCGCCACCCTTACCGCTACCGCACCGGGCCGCGGGCGGACTGGCGTCCCGGCGTCGAGCGGGTACGGGCGGTGCGCAAGGCGATTGGCGACGAAGTTGAACTGGCGGTTGACTGCCACAGCAGGATGGAGCTTTCCGAGGCGGTTGTCGTTGGGCAGGAACTGGCGGAGCAGAATCTGTTCTGGTACGAGGAGCCGGTGGCGCACAGTGATCCGGAGGGACTGGCGGCAGTTGCGGCCCGCGTGCCCCAGCCGATCGCGTCGGCGGAGAGCGTATTTGGCGTCGAAGGCTTTCAGCCCTTTACGGCGGATCGTTGCGTCGATGTGATCATGCCGGACGTGAAGCATTGCGGCGGAATCCTGGAGTTGAACGAGATCGCTGCGACGGCGCGTATGAGACAGGTACTGGTGGCGCCCCATAATCCGGCCGGGCCGCTCTCGACCGCGGCCACCGCGCAGGCGGCCGCAACCTGGCCCAACTTCTACATTCTGGAATTTGCCTGGGGTGAGGTTGACTGGCGTTCGGAACTGCTCACTCCGCCGGAAAGAATTGAAGAAGGCCACCTTGTGTTGTCACAGGAGCCGGGAACCGGCCACCGTCTAAACCCGAAGACGGTTGAGGCGCACCGGATGTCGGTCGCTGGAAGTGCGGACTCATCGAAAGTGCGATTTGGTTAGCCCTCCGGTCTGGACGTTCCGTGAGTCTACCGGGCTCCTTGCCACCTAAGCTACACTGTACGAATTTAAGCGTCCGCCGTCTCGACCGCCAGCCAGTCTATCTCCAGCCATTGGACCTCACTCTTCTCCACCAGACCCCATTTGAACTTGCCCCAGGGCGTAAACTGCAGAAACTGGTTGTCCAGCCAGATGACAAGCCCCAGTGGACCGGCCGGCACATGGGATGCTTCTGTCAGAAGGGCGCCATCCAGACAGAAGCGTACCCTTTCAAGCTGCCAGTCGATCGTGTAGACGTGCCAATCCGTCATGGCCGCGGGGACTGTTCGAACTGCGATACCGGCCGCCCTCTGCACAGAGGGCCATAGGCTGCGATAGAGATCGGGCATGCGCGTCAGAGGCGCGGCCAGTGCAAGCAGGGGCGCCCGCAGCAGGAAACGGCTGGTACGCGTGTCGATAACGGAGGCCTTCCATCCCCAGGCCGGTTGCTCCAAGGCCAAAGGCATGGCGGCGTCGGGGCCGGCGTAGAAGAACCAGAGGGCCTGGGGCAAGGCGACACGGGGCAGACCGGTCATGCGCAGAGGGTCGTTCCAGAAACCGAATCCGGCCGTACCGTTCAGTTGTCCGCTGTCGTGAGAAAAGCGGGCACGCAGTGAAAGACGCAGAGGGGGACGCCAGGGGAAGCGGGAACGGGGGAGACTGCGGTAGTCGTCGATCTGCGCGTTTGTGTAGGCATGTTGCGATGCGCTCTCGTTCCCCAGGAAGAGACCGGAGGCGCCAGTTCGCAGAAATGCGGACCCGACGGTTGACTGGCGCCATTCTGAGGACAGCCCTTCGGCAAATCGGGCGTAGACGTTGTGAATGGTCATTCGGCTGCCATTTTTTCGGCGACGATCACCAGAGGCCGAACGCGCCCGTCCCCGACAACATGCTCCTCTCCGTTTAGACCGGCTGCTTGAACTGCCGTTTCGAGTCTCTTAGAGGTGTCTGGAGAAGAGGGGAATACCAGGTTGTACAACAGTTTCAGCAACAGGCCGGACTCGGCCAGGACCACTTCGACTATGACGGTTCGTCCTCCCGGACGCAGACAACGCTCGAATTCCTGATGCGTACGCTGTTCGAGGACGTAAGGCGCGGGGAAGGCACTGACGATTGTGTCGAATGAGGCGTCAGCGAAGGGCAGCTTCTGCGCCGTCCCCTGGACGCGGGGGACTGTCTTTGCCAGCCGGCGGAGTCTTGCAGAGGATATCCGCTGCATCGCCGCGGACGGTTCGATTCCGACGACGCGGCGCTTTTCGGTCTGTAGTGCCGGCAGCAGAGCCCCCGTGCCGAACCCGATTTCCAGGATACAGTTTCCGCGGACGTATGGCAGGGCGGCGCGGCGCCAGTCATCCCAGCGGCCGAGGCTTACGGTCCAGCTCACGGCATCATAGGCCCAGGCCATCTCATTGTAGAGAAGCCGGTAGAGGAACTGGTAGATTAGGCGCATCTGGCCGCAAGTGTTGTCGGCGAGTGCAATGCGGAACCTGGCAGGTCAGGCGAACAGAGGAGTCATGGTCTGTTCAGCCGCCATGGCCACCATTTCTTCGTCGCTGGGCCCTGTGCCGTCGAAGCGGCTGGCGGCATCAAGGACCTTGGGCAGAAGGTCGATATCACCTACCGTATTCAAGAACAGATCGCCCTGGGCGAGAATCCAATGGATGGCGCGGTCGATGTCGGGCTGCTCTTCCAAGGGCTGGTACCAGGTGGAACGGCTCTTGGGCGTGGTGGCCCAGGGCCCGCGTGCAAGCGATTTGATCGTTTGGACGGCGATACCGCGTTCTCGGGCCAAGCCGACGACACGGTCAAAGTCGGTGGCATACTGGCCATTCTGCTTCAGTTGGACGTTCCAGGGAAGCAGGATCGAGTCGAAATCAAAGGCCTGCAGGCTGCGGTGGTGAAATGCTGCAATTTTGAGTCCGTGGCCCGTCACGCCGATATATTTGACAAGCCCTTGATCACGGGCTTCCCTGGCGGCTTCGAGCGCACCATTCTCGCCCATGGCCGTATCCCAGTCATCCGGATGGCCCAGATTGTGAAATTGGATGAGGTCGATTTGGTCCACGCGCATACGTTCAAGGGAGCGGCGGATCTGGGCCTTAGAGGCAGCATACTCGCGTTCATCCGTCTTGGTCGCGAGGAAGAAGCGGTCGCGATGCTTCTCGAGCCACGGACCGAGAAGGACTTCTGCGTCGCCGTAGCTGGCGGCCGTGTCGATGTGATTGACGCCGTATTCGAGCAGAAGTTCGACGGTGCGGTCAGCATCGGCCTGTGAGACCCGGCCCAACGCGGCTGCGCCGAAGAGGGTAACGGTGCTCTTGTGGCCTGTGCGGCCAAATGTACGTTGAGGAATCATGGAGGTTTCTCCTACTTGACTAGATGAGATGCGGGTCAGGGCGCGGTAGCGGTTTCCTGAATCTGTCTGTGGACGAAAGTCAAAGCGCGTCGAAAATCGTTATGCCAACTGTGGTCCGGCGGACTGTGGAGTTCGTGCCAGAAGAAGCCGAACAGGTGTCCACCACCATCTTGCGTAAAGAAGGTCCAGTGATCGGGTAACTGGCAAGGAACATGGCACAGATAGAAGTGCCAGTGCTGTCTTATGCCCCGGAAAGGCAGCTGGCCAAGCGGCCTGACAACGGTTGCATTCCCGATGCCTGATTCCTCGGCAAGTTCGCGGAGCGAGGCGTTCTCTGCGCTCTCACCTTCTTCCCAGGTACCTTTGACCAACTGTTTTCCGGCCCGGGGATGGCGGAAGGCCAGGATTTCCAGAGTTGTCCGTCGCCGCAATACGATTGGTGCGACCTTATGCACGAATTTCTCCATGCTAGGCATCTTCGCCATTTTCCCCTTGTGCTGGCAGGTCCGATGTCGAGTTGACCAGGGGGGATGCGGCTGCGAGCGCGGCGGCATAGACGGCAGGCAGGGGCATGCCGGTTGATGCCGCCAAGGCTTGACAGTCGTCGAACTCCGGTTTGGCACCGACAGTCTTTCCCTCGACTCGTTTTACTTTCACCCGCACTGGGCCGAAGGGCGTCGCGACCGTCGTTGCGTCCCGTTCGGCGATATGCCGGCGTACTGGATGGACGCGAACGCCGAGCGTGGTGGTCTCGCGCAGCAGGAGCGTTGCCAGGGAGGATTCGACTGATGGAGGTGCTAGAACGCGGAGCAACGTGCCGGGACGGGACTTCTTCATCCCGATCGCGGTTGTCCAGACGTCGAGGGCACCGGCGTCGAAGAGGCGACGCTGGACAGGCTCGAAGAGCTCCGGATTCATGTCATCGATATTGGTCTCAATCACGACCAGCAGTTCGGTGGGTTCGCGGGTTGTCTGAACCACTGACTCTTCGATCTCCTCACCGAGCCAAAGGCGGGCGACGTTGGGCCAGTCGAAAACCTTGTGGCCGGCGCCGTAACCGATCCGGCGCAGGCGAAGCTCAGGCTGGCGAAAGTGTGCCAGCTCGGCCAGCAGCGCGGCGCCAGTTGGTGTAACAAGCTCGCCCGGGCCCGGTGCCGGGGCTGTAGGTGCGCCAACTGCCGCCAGCAACTCGAGCGTTGCCGGAGCAGGCAGGGGTATGCGGCCGTGCATTGAACTGCTCCACCCGGGGCCGAGGGGCAACGGGGATGCGTACAGAGTTTCGATCTTAAGATCATGCAGTCCGGCGCAGACTCCGACGATATCGATGATGGCGTCGAGGGCGCCGACCTCGTGGAAGTGGACTTCGTCGGGCGTCGTGCCGTGTATTCTGGCTTCGGCCGCGGCCAGGCGTGCAAAGACGGCGCGAGCGCGGCAGGTGACCTGGTCGGGCAGGGCGGCGGCTTCGAGGATCTCCGTTATCTCGGCCAAGTGGCGCTCCGCGACCTCGTCGGCAGCCTCTACTTGTACACGGGTGCCGCGGATGCTCCCTTGCGTGACGGATTGGGCTTGGATGTCCCAGCTGCCCTTGGGCAGGTCCAGTCTTTCAACTGTTTGACGGAGCGAGGCCAGCGGCCAGCCTGCATCCACCAGACAGGCGAGAAAGATGTCACCGGAGATTCCGGACGGAGTGTCGAGGTAGGCAATTGTCATGCGAGCAGTGGTCAGTGGCAACTGCGGCCGAGGGGACGGTCAGACGCTGGGGGATGAGATCAGTTCTTCCATGGGAACGAGTGTTATTTCGGCGTTGCCGTTCGCGGTGGCATTGAGACCGCCGCTGCGGAAACCGGCCAGGTCGAGGGTGACAAATCGATAGCCGGCAGCTTTGATGCCGGAGACGATCTCATCGTGGTGGGCGATGACGGTAGGGAACTCCTCGGGCGGCAGTTCGAGGCGGGCGATGTCTCCGTGATGGCGCACGCGAAACTGGCGCAGGCCCAGGGCGACCAAAATGTCTTCGGCAGCCTCGATCTGACGCAGAAGCTGCGGGTCGATCGGTGTTCCGTGGGGCACGCGGGAGGATAGGCAGGCCATGGCGGGCTTGTCCCAGACCGGCAGGCCCAGATGTCTGGCGATGGCGCGCACTTCAGGCTTGGTGATGCCTGCTTCCAGCAGCGGTGAGCGCACGCCGCGTTCCCGCGCTGCCAGTACGCCGGGGCGGTCATCGCCTAGGTCGCTGGCGTTTGTACCGTCGCAAACTATGCCCCAATCTTCCTGCTGAAGGATTTCATGCAGCCGATTGTGGAGTTCGGACTTGCAGAAGTAGCAGCGGTTATTGGGATTGGCAGCGTAGTTCGGGTCGAGATACTCTTCTGTTTCGACAAGGCGATAGGGAACGCCGATTTGGTCGGCGAGTTCGACTGCGTCCCGCATTTCGCGTTTCGGGTAGCTTGGTGAAACGCCGATACAGGCCAGTGCGCCCTGTTCTGCACTGGCTGTGGAGGAACGGCCTCCCAGCTCCTGGTAGGCGACCGCCATTACGACGGCGCTGTCGACGCCGCCGGAGTAGGCAACGATAACGGAGCCAAAGGAGCGCAGGGATGTGCGCATGGTCTCCAGCTTGGCGGCCGCTTCCACCGTGAGTGTCGAAGAGAGTGCTTGGCTGTCGGGTTCGTTCATCGTCTCACCTTAGCCCTGGTTATGAGCCGGCTGCTGACTGCGCGTCGTAGGTAGATGGCGTGTATCCATTGCTTGAGGCAGGTGCGCTTTTCTCGATCTTTTCGTTTATCAATGCCGCCATGTGAGCCGCGCCGTAGCCGTTGTCGATGTTTACCACGGCCATTCCCGAAGCGCAACCGTTCAGCATGGCAAGCAGGGCAGCGATGCCGCCAAAGCTGGCGCCGTAGCCGACGCTGGTGGGAACCGCTATCACCGGCGCCTGGGTCAGTCCGGCTACGACGGATGCAAGTGCGCCTTCCATGCCGGCGATGACGACGACCACGTTGGCCTCCTGCAGGACCGGGATGTGAGGAAGAAGCCGGTGGAGGCCGGCGACACCGACATCGGTGATCCTTCGGGGTTCGTGCCCCATCAACCTCAGAGTCAGCGACGCCTCTTCCAGCACCGGCAGGTCGCTCGTTCCCGCGCAGACGACCGCTGTGCCATTATTCAGGTCTATTCCAGGTTCGCGGTCCATCCAAATGCAGTGGGCCAACTCATGCCACTCCAGGTCCGGCACGCGCTGCGAAGCCGCTCTGAACTGTGCCGCCGTCGCCCGCGTTCCCAGTAACCGGGGCGAGCGGGCTGCCAGCTTTTCCGCGATCAGCGCCACCTGGTCCTCAGTTTTGCCCTCACAGTAGATGACCTCGGGGAAGCCGGTGCGCAGAGAGCGGTGATGGTCCAACGTCGCTACGTCTTCGAGCGCCTCAAAGGGCAGCGAACGCAGGCGGGTCAGGGCGGCATCTACGGAAAGCGTTCCGCCGGCTACTTCGGTCAGGAGGGCGGCTAACTGTGTTTCATTCATATGGGGCGGTTCAAAGAACGGTCCTTCAATGCAAGCTCACTCGAAAAGTGCTGTGCGCGCGATTTAGAAGCTGCGATTGACCGCCACCTAAAGCTTGTCTGGTTTCTCTCAAACGGCTCCGTGCCTTCCAGACCGATCAGACCAGGGAACGGTGGAGGCTGGGACCGAAGTCGGCCTCGTAGAACGGGCTGACCATGCGGCCAGGCGGGACCAGCTCATCGATGCGCCGGCGGTCCTCGTCGGTGACGGAAACATCGAGGGCGCCGAGATTGTCTTCCAGATGTCCCATTGTGCGGGGGCCAAGTATCGGACTGGTGATTCCAGGCTGATGCATGCACCAGGCCAAAGCCAATTGCGAGACCGTACAGCCTTTGCCTTCAGCCAGTGGCAACAGGCCTTCGTTCACGTCATAGACTGTTTCGTTCAAGCGACGAAGCTGGGGCGGCACATCTTCCGGTCTTGCATATCTCGTCCCCTCCGGCGCCACACCTCCGCGTGTGTACTTGCCTGTCAGGAGGCCGCCGGCCAGCGGGCTCCAGGGAATCAGGCCGATGCCATAGGTAAGGGCCATCGGCACAATTCCCCTTTCGATGCGCCGGTCGAGGATGTGATAGGGCGGCTGCTCGGAGACGAAGCGGTTCAGGCCCAACTCCTTGGCCACCCAGAGCGACTCGACCACCTGCCAGGCCGCGTACGTGCTGCTGCCGAGATAGCGAACTTTGCCGGCGCGTACAAGGTCATCAAGGGCGCGCAAGGTTTCGTCGATGGCGGTATCCGGGCGGGGCCGGTGGACCTGGTAGATGTCGATGTAGTCGGTCTGCAGCCGACGGAGGCTGGCTTCACACTGTTCGATGATGTGGCGGCGGCTGCTGCCGGCAGCGTTTGGATCGTCGTCGTTCATCTTGCCATGGAACTTCGTGGCCAGAACGATGCGGCTGCGGCTGCCGTTTCTTTTCAACGCTTCGCCAGTTATTTCCTCGCTGCGGCCGCGGCTGTAGACGTTAGCGGTATCCAGAAAGTTGAGGCCGGCGTCCAGTGCCCTGACGACAATTGCGTAGGAGTCTTCAGCCGTTGTGCGCGCGCCGAAGTTCCAACAACCCAGGCAAAGGGGGCTGACCTTCATTCCAGTTCGCCCGAAATTTCGATACTCCATCTCTGATTCCCTTTCAAGTGGGGGACACGAATCCCATGCGCCGGCTCGCAGTTATTTTCTGAACCTGGACAGGGCTTACAGTGTACAAGCAGATTGCAGCGTTGTTAAATCCCGTTCGGGAGCAGGCTTTGAAAGTCAGGCAGTGGCGCGATGGAGATTGGGACCAAAATCGGCCTCGTAGAACGGGCCTACCATTCGGCCTGGCGGGACCAGCTCGTCGATGGCCCGGTGGTCCTCTGCGGTGACTGTTACATCGAGCGCACCGAGGTTGTCTTCCAGCTGCTCCATGGTGCGCGGACCGATAATTGGACTGGTTACACCTGGCCGCTCCACACACCAGGCCAGCGCCAGTTGGGACAGGGTACAATCTTTGGCTGCGGCCAATGGCTTGAGGCCTTCTGTCACGTCATAGGCGCCTTCGGTATAGCGACGGGCAAGGCGCGCCTCAAGGGTTGGGTCGGAAAAGCGCGCGCCTTCGGGGGCGGGCCGGCTGCGGGTATACTTGCCGGTCAGGAGGCCCCCGCCCAACGGGCTCCAGGGAATCAGACTGATTCCGTAGGTCTGGGCCATGGGGACCATCTCCCGCTCGATGCGGCGGTCAAGAATGTTGTATGGCGGCTGCTCGGAAACGAGGCGGTTCAGGCCCAGCTCTTTCGCCACCCAGAGCGACTCCACCACCTGCCAGGCCGCGAAGGTACTGGTGCCGAGATAGCGAACTTTGCCGGCACGCACGAGGTCGTCGAGCGCACGCAGGGTCTCGTCGATGGCGATTTCGGGGCGGGGCCGGTGCAACTGGTAGATGTCGATGTAGTCGGTCTGCAGGCGCTTGAGGCTGGCTTCACACTGCTCAATGATGTGGCGCCGGCTGGTGCCGGCGGCGTTGGGATCGTCGTCGTCCATACTTCCGTGAACCTTGGTCGCCAGGACGATACGGCTGCGGCTGCCGTTGCGTCTCAATGCTTCACCCGTTATCTCCTCACTGCGTCCGCGACTGTAGACGTTCGCGGTATCCAGGAAGTTGATGCCGGCATCCAGCGCCCTGTCGATGATATCGTAGGCGTCTTCCGGAGTGGTTTTCTTTCCGAAGTTCATACAGCCCAGGCAAAGGGCGCTGACTTTCATGCCTGTCCGACCGAAATTACGGTACTCCATGCGGCTCCTCGTCCAGAAGAATGTATCGAATTCAAGGTGTCCGGTCAGGTTGTGTAGGCCCGACGCGATGCGCCCACAGTGTACAAGTGAATCGAAGCGATGTAAAATCTGACCCGAATGCCGTGTTTCACGGGAACGCCAGGCAGACCAGCGGGTTCACGAGCCGGCCCTCGTTCGTGCAGGAGGCTGGCGCGGGCGATCGGAGTATTCTCAGGGAATGACTATTCAAGCAGATTGGTAACGATGCTGGTAACAGCCACCCCAGAAAAGCTGCGACAGATTCTTGAGAGAATCGACGGCAAGGGATACAAGGCGTATCGAGACATAGCCGGTGTCTACCGCTTCAACGAATTCACACTGGCGGTCGATTCCGTGCAGCCAGACCCTTTCGCGGCGCCAAGCCGTCTGCGCGCGCTGATCCCGCCCGAGGTTGCTCAGCTTCCTGAACGGTGTTTTGCAAAGAACAGCCGGTCTGTTGGCGTGAGCTGCTTTCTCGCCAGGGCCTTTGCAGAACGGACCCGTGAACGCCCGGCTCGCGGAGGCAGCGGCAAAAGCGGGGAGATCCGGATCGAGGCGCCGGGCCAACAGGTGCTAGCAAATACTGCCGTACAGATTGACGGCGACGGGGGCGTCGAGGCGCGGTTTACGGTGGGACTGCCGGCGCAGGGGAGACGGGTACTCGGCAGACAGGCTTGTCAGCTGCTCATGGAGGCGCTGCCGCGGATAATCGCCGACAGCCTTTTGGCC
This sequence comes from Caldilineaceae bacterium, assembly GCA_965208965.1. Classification (GTDB taxonomy): domain Bacteria; phylum Chloroflexota; class Anaerolineae; order Caldilineales; family Caldilineaceae; genus Bin5. The sequence continues at coordinate 3,514,207 of OZ242384.1, read as the reverse complement.
CGCAGTCACGGGACGGAAGAGCTGTGGCGCCATGCGGCCGCGAACGAGGATGCTGACGCGTTGCGGGCCAAGTTGGCGGAGCGCGGCTTGATCGCGTTTGTCGCCGACGGCTCGGTCCTGCCCCGATCCAGCGGAGTCGACGATCACCCGCTGCTGGGAGAGTCGGTCATTCCCTTCTGCTCGCCGGAAAGCCTGAAAGTTTCGTTTTCCCTGCCCAACGCGGGAACCGTGTCCGGAATGGGCGTTCCGGGGGGCGTAACACTCATTGTGGGAGGTGGCTATCACGGTAAGTCAACGCTGTTGCGGGCAATCGAACGCGGCGTCTACAACCACCGGCCCGGCGACGGCCGTGAGCTCGTCGTCAGTGCGGCTGACCTGGTCAAGATACGGGCAGAAGACGGGCGCGCGGTCAGCGGCGTAGACATTTCGGGATTCATTGGGGATTTGCCGCTGGGTGTGTCTACGCGCCGATTTTCCAGCGCCAACGCCAGCGGCTCGACAAGCCAGGCCGCAGCAATCGTTGAGGCGATGGAGTCCGGGGCCGACGGGCTCCTCATTGACGAAGACACTGCGGCCACGAATTTCCTGATACGGGATGCAAGGATGCAGGTCTTGGTGCCAAAGGAAAATGAGCCGATTACACCATATATTGACCGCGTGCGATTGATGTATGAGCAGAATAGGATCAGCACCGTGCTGGTTGTTGGCGGGAGCGGTGATTATCTGGATGTAGCCGACACAGTAATCGCGATGGAGACGTTTCGCCCGCACGATGTGACGGCGCGTGCAAATGCGGTGGCGGCAAGTCACTCAACCGGTCGCGTCGCTGAAGAATGCAGTAATTTCGACGTAAATCTGCAACGCCGGCCCCGACCAGGAAGCGTCGACCCAAGCAAAGGCCGGCGAGAGTCAAGCATCAGGACAAGAGACATGCAGACGGTACAGTTCGGAACGGAAACGCTGGACCTGGCCGCCGTGGAACAGATTGTGCACAGAACTCAGACGCGTGCCATCGGTTCCGCGCTCGACTACGCCCGGCGCCGCTACATCGACGGGCGGCGCTCCCTGTCTGAAATACTGGACCTGGTGATGGCCGATATTGGCGAGCAAGGGTTGGACGTACTGGACGGCCGCCGGACAGGTGCGCTCGCCCAATTTCGACGCCATGAGCTGGCCGCAGCCTTCAACCGTCTGCGCTCAATGCGAACGTGAGGAAAGTTAACCATGACATTTGATCATCCCGCTCCAAACCGCACGCTGGGCGCCGAGTACGCTGAGAGACTTCGCAGAAGCTATCTCAACTTCCGATGGCCGCTGTTTCTGCTCGAACCGGATGAGCAGACGCGACCCTGCCTGGATAACGGGTGGACGCCAATCGCGGCCGCGGCCCACGTGGCATATTGGGACAACTTCCAGCTGCGACGAATGCAGGCAGCGCTCGCACCTCACAGGATAGAGCCGGTACCAGCGCCTGTGGAGACGAATGACGAAATGGCTGCAAGAGAAAATCGTAGCTGGGACACTGTATGGGGCGAGGCGGACGAGGCACGGCAGGAACTGATTACTTTTGCCCTGTCGCTCACCGATGAGCAGATCGAAGCCGAATACGATGACCGCGGCAAACGCGGCCGAGTTGTGAAACGGGTGCTGGAACACATGCCGCTACATGTGACCGAGCATGCCGTCGACGTGCATCGCTACTGCTTCTCGCTGGACCGCTGGGGGCGAGAAAGGTTGCTTAGTTTTTACCGGCGCCACTTCAATAGCCTGCTGGACGCTATCACCGGTCTCACGGAGGAAAGTTGCATTATCGTTCCCGTCAGCGGGAACTGGACTGTGCGCGACCTCCTCGCCCACATACTTGCCTGGGATGAGTATGTACTCGAGCTTATAAAGCGCTGGCCTGACGTCTCTTTGCCGGACTCCTTGCTTGACACCGGGACTTCAGGCCAGGAAAACGGCAGTGAAAACGATCTTTCCCATTGGGCCAGTGGGGATGTTGATACGGTCAACGCTCGCCTGCAAGAGGCCCGCGCCGGACTGTCGATGATCGAGGTGTTGGACGGGCTGGCTACCTGCCACCGGCGAATCGCCAGCCGCTGCGGGAGGCTAAGCGACGAGGCAATGCGAACGGAGGTTGAGTTCGACGTGGGGGAGAAGGGTAACGTAGTAAACTTGCTGGTGTCGACGTCAGCGCATACGGCTGACCACGCGGCGGAGATATATGCGGCGCGCGCAGATGGGCGGCTGGTCCCAATAGAGCTGCCTGACTAGCCGGAATGGGCGTAGCGCTTGCTTGTCTCCTGATTGCTGAGGTGGGAGGTCTCGGAAAGCTGTACAACCTCCCAGCCTGCGCCGTGCCGCTGTAAAGTGAAAATGCAGCACAACGGTACGGTAATGCGGTCTTTGAGGCCGGTCAGGCCGCGGACGATGCCGACGACGGGGGCGCCATGGGTAACCATGAGCAGGTTCTTGTCAGGGAAACGGTCTGTCAGCGCGTGAGCCGCAGCCGCTGCGCGCTCGTGGCCCTCTTCCGAACTCTCGGGATAGGACAACTCTCTGATCCCGGTGTAGTCTTCGTCGATGCGGGGAAAACGCCGCTTGCGTTCGGATTCCGGCAGGAGCGCCGGTGTGCTCTTGACATTGGGCAGGATTTCACCGATGCCCGGTTCCAGGCGGACCGACAAGTCGAGTGCATCGGCGATATGGGAAGCGGTCTGGATTGTACGCAGGAAAGGTGAAGCGAAGACGCAGTGCACCCGCTCCCCCCGGAGGCTGAGGCCGACTTCCATGGCCTGCGTCTCACCGTCCGCGGAAAGGGCAGGATCGAAGGGGCGCTGCGCGGTCTTGGACCAGCCCGGATTCTGGAAATCCTCTCGATTGCCGTGCCTTACGATCCATATCCTCTGGCTCACTGGTCGGCTCCTCTCTTGGCCTTGATTCCGCCGGCTGCCATGGTCGCTGTCAGGCGCTCCGGAAGGGGCTGATGCGCGACTGTTCACGGCAGGAAGCGCCATTGCGACGCGGCCGGGGTAGTGTATCACAGCGGCTTCTCCGGAGACGAAAGCCAGTGGCGCAGGTCAGCCATGGGCCGGTACTGTTGGCAGGCCGGCAAGGCGATCATCCCGGCTGACAGGCGTGGAAGCGTTTGTTATACTGCCGATACCTTGAGGTCACGAAGCGAGAATTGGACGCCGACTTTTGGGGGACCCCTCGAATGGACGCTTGCCAGAAACCGCTCTTGGACAACAATGGCTTACACGTTCACTGACCACTACCGTGCAGCGCGGCTCTGTCTGCGGGTTGACGCGGTCCTGATCGGTCTGGGATTGGGACTGTTGCTGCTGGCATATCCACGCGACCTATTTGCGGATGCTGGGATCACGCTCGGGTCGGCGTGGACAGCCCGCGTTGGCGGAGGCGCGCTGATTGGACTGGGAATCGGACTGCTGGCGGCTTCAATGGAGTCGGACCTGCATCCGGCCTGGCTGCTGGCCGCCGTAGCCGGCAACGGCGCGATATCGATAAGTCTGCTGATCGCTTACTTTGAAGGTGAGATGGCGGAACTGCATCCCATCGGCGCGGGCGTCCTGGTCGTTGTATTCATGGTCTGCATACTTACCGTTGCGTTGTCGGCCCCACACATTCGAAGAAGGGCAAGCCAGCAGTAGGGCGCGTCCAGGCAGAAGAGTTCCTTCATACTACTGCTACTCCTGTTTTCCTTACCTTTCAGGTCAATCGCATTTCGAAACGGCCGGCGTTCTGGCCCGACCAGGGCGACCTCATTATGCGCGCGCAATTGGTTGAGATATATGAAGGTTCGCCACAAAGTTGGATTGCTTTCTTATGTGCCTGTTGGCTTGCGGGGGCGGGCGGGGATGCGCGGACTTCGCTGGTTTCGTACGGCTTTTGCGGGGGACGCCGGTACATCATTTCGATGGCCGAGGGAAGGTCTTTCGGCCGTGCGCGGAGGGCGCGAAAGGGGCCGCATAAACAGTGCATTTTCCCAAAAAGTGATGCATTACTGGATATTGGGGTCCTGACCAGAGAGAAAAAGGGCGAAAAACGGTGCGAAAGCAGTGCATCACTAGGGATGCATCACTTTGTGCAAAAAATCGGGGGAAATGGAGGTGTCGCGGGCGCGCGTTTTCGAGCTGATTCCGGCCGCAGAATCGGCGCGGAAACGCGGCTGTTTGTGGTCGGTGATGTATAGCTTTTGTACAGGTTTTGCAGATGTTGTGGGGATCCGATCAGAATGGGACGGGAAGGGTTTGGGCCAAGCCTGGTTGTCTGACGATGCATATGAAATTCATAAAAAAATGGCGAGTGTGCATCCAGGGATTCTTACGGTGATCACGAAAACAATGGTGGCTTCAACCCAGGCAGCCAGTCGACTCCCTTTCGTAGAAAAAGATATAAAATATCGTACATCCCCCCTGTAAACACGACAAAAGGCGACAAAACACGACAAACGCCTCAAATCACTCACTCTTGAGCCCTTGATTCGGACGGCTCGTTGACCGCAGTCAAAGAAGCAATTTGCTCCCGCTAATTGCCTGCCCTCGCATTCTCATACACATCGCACTCTTCGCCTTCTCTCTCATGATACGGCAGGCCAAGTTCTTGTGCCTGCCCTCGTGCAGGCTCTAAGTTTCTTCCTTGAGAATGCCCGTCGTGGACCCTCTGGTAAACGTCGGCAATGTTGGCAGACCAGATCAGATGCGATTGACCTGACAACGGCCAACTGAATTCTTGGAACTTTCCGAGTCTTGTGTTAGGGTGTACCGTCTCGTTCGTTTTTTGAAGTCCCGTACTGTGCAGCAGTGCAAGGTCCGGATCGCCCCCCGCAGAATCAGACACGGGAACTCCCGCCCGGAGGAGCCAGTTCTATGAGTTACGATGGACGGACCTATCGAGTAACTGTCGGGACCTGTGAACGCGACCTGCCCATTTTTGAAGTCGCACCCGGTGTCAAGATTGCCATTTTCAACATGCTGGGCGATACCGAAGTCGTTGAGACCGCCGCCCGTTTGCTGTCCCGGGAGGTGCCTGAGACAGCTGAGGTAGTTCTGGCGCCTGAGGTCAAGGCCGTTCCGCTCGGCCATGCCCTGTCCGTGGCAACCGGACTCCCACTCGTAGTCGTACGCAAAATGCGCAAGCCCTACATGGTCGACTGCCTGGAGGCGGAAGTGGTGAGCATTACGACGGGGGAGCCGCAGACGCTGTACATAGACGGGAAAGACCTGGCGCTGATCAAGGGGAAGCAGGCACTCCTGCTGGACGACGTCGTCAGTACCGGAAGTACGTTGGACGGACTGCGCTCTCTGGTAAAGGACGGAGGAGGCCAGATTGCCGGCGAGATGGCGGTCTTTACCGAGGGGGATCCCGGTTCCTGGGAGCAGATAACGGCCCTGGGAAACCTGCCAATTTTCACTGACTGATCCGGACAGTCAACTTGCTGGAAGAAGACCAGACACAGAATCATGATCCTTACTGAACAGCTGTCGAGAGTCGAAGAGCGCTATAAAGAGCTGGACCGGCTGATGGCCGATCCCGACGTAGTGGCCGACTACGAACGTGTATTGGAGCTGGCGCAGGAACGGAGCGGTCTTGAAGAGCCGGTCAGCGCTTTTCGCCGATACCAGGACCTGCAAGGGCAGCTGTCGGATAGCAGGGCGCTGCTGGCGGAAAGCGACGATCCTGAGCTGGCCGAGCTGGCTGAGCTGGAGATTGCAGAGCTTGAGAACCAGGTAGCGGCACTTGAAGACCAACTTCGGCGCATGCTTCTGCCGAAAGACAGAAACGACGAAAAGAATGTGATCGTCGAAATCCGGGCCGGAGCCGGAGGGGATGAGGCCGGGATATTCGCGGCAGATCTTCTGCGCATGTACACGCGTTGGGCGGACGATCACAAGTTCAAGACTGAGCTAATGAGCGTTAGCGATACCGGCGTGGGCGGAATCAAGGAGGCGATCCTTGAAGTTCGGGGCAAAGGCGCCTACAGCCGAATGAAGTACGAGTCGGGCGTCCACCGGGTGCAGCGTGTGCCGACCACTGAGAGCCAGGGAAGAATCCATACCAGTACGGCCACTGTCGCTGTACTGCCCGAGGCCGAAGACGTGGAGATAGAGATCGCGCCGAATGAGATGAAGGTTGATGTGTTTCGCAGCAGCGGACCCGGCGGGCAAAGTGTCAACACCACTGATTCAGCCGTGCGGCTTACCCATCTTCCGACCGGCATCGTGATCAGCTGCCAGGACGAAAAGAGCCAGCTTCAGAACCGGCTGAAAGCGGTCCGCATTCTGAAAACCAAGCTCTACGACGTCGAGATGCAGAAGCAGTTGGAGGATTTGGGCGCGGCAAGGCGCAGCCAGGTCGGCTCGGGCGACCGCAGCGAGAAGATTCGCACATACAACTTTCCACAGGGCCGCGTTACCGATCACAGGATCAACAAGACGCTCTTTCAGCTGGAACAGGTGTTGAACGGGGAACTTGACGAATTCATCGAGGATCTGGCGGCGTTTGATCAGGCGCAGCAGCTGCAGGCCATGGGCGAAGAAGAGTAACGCATGTTTGAACGCAAAGAGAGTCCCCCGGAGGGGGACGGACTCGTACCCTACCTGGCCGCTGATCGTGCGGACGACCGGCATGACGGCGAAGGCAGGCAGAAAGGTCGAGATGTCGGAGCGGGGGCAGGCCCAGATCTTGAAGTCAGTCCGGACGAGGACCCTTTCAACTGGATTCTGACCACTGGAACCACGGTTGGCCGCGCCTTGATCTCGGCTGCGCAGCGGCTGGGTGAGACAAATAGCGAGACGGAGCGTTTGGACTCGCAGGTGCTGCTGGCCCATGTGCTGAGACAGAATCGCAGCTGGCTGTTCGCCCACCACGAGCATGAACTCAGCGAAGAGGACTGCCGCCGCTACGCAGACCTCATCAGGCGGCGCAGGCGGCGGGAACCTGTGGCGTATCTGTTGGGTCGCAAAGAGTTTTACGGACTGGAATTTGGCGTGGACCGGCGTGTCCTGATTCCGCGGCCTGAAACGGAGCTGTTGGTCGATCTTGTGTTGGCGCAGATCAGCGACAGGGCGGGCCGGCCGGTGGTGGTGGCCGACATCGGCACGGGCAGCGGGGCGATTGCCATCACCGTTGCAATGCACGCGCCGGAGGCGAAGGTCTACGGACTCGACATCAGTCGCGATGCGCTTGACGTGGCGGAAGTTAACAAGAAGCGGCTCATACCGAATGGTGGACCCGAGTTTCTGGAAGGCGATTTGTTGAGCCCGCTGCCTGAACCGGCAGATGTAATCGTTGCGAATCTTCCCTATATTGCCGACGAGGAGTATTCCGGCCTGCAGTCGGACGTGCGAGACTACGAGCCGCGTCTGGCGTTAAAGGCCGGCGCCGAAGGTCTGGACCTGATAGAGCGGCTGTTGGAACAGCTGCCTAACCGAGTGCAGGATCGCGGCGCGGTACTCCTGGAGATTTCCCCCAGGCAAGGAGAAGTTGTGCAAAGGATGGCACAAGAACTCCGTCCCAAGCCCTCTTACGTTGGACTTCGGCGGGATTACAGCGGGCAGGTGAGAATGGTAACGCTGGAGTACTGAGAAGCGTGAGGCGCCTGCTCCGGCCGTGACCAGGTTCTCTTTTTGCGAACGGCTGGCGCCGATTTTGGCTGAGACTGTATCTATCCTCTGCATTTTGGAAATCCCTCCAGAAATCATCTAATAGCGGGCTACGCTTGACAGCTCTTGCAGGACCCCCCATTCAGGGTAGAAGAGGCTTACGATGAAGAGCGGAGTCGACCTCGTCGTCCTCGACATGGACGGCACGATTTATGGCAGACAGTTCGCTGGCGGCATCTCTGCGAGAGTGCGGCGTGCGATTACAGCCGTGCAGGAGGCAGGGACACCGGTGACCATTGCAACTGGGCGAATCTTTGACTTTGTGCGTGCAATTGCGCCGGAGTTGGGAATAACGCTCCCGGTGATCACTGCGCAGGGCGCGGTGATCGGCGATCCGGTCAGCGGCGAGGTGCTGCACGAGTCGCTGATCCGGGAGGATGATGCACGCAACGTGGCAGCCTGGGCTGACGGTGAGGAGCGTACCACCGTCTTCTATCTGAACAGCTCCGGAGGATGTACGCGCCTGGTACAGAACGCGCCTGGCCGGGGGAACGGCAGCAGCGGCTGGGAGGGCTGGGACAGCTCTACCTATGATCACTGGTTCGGGAGCCCCAGAGAGATGCACGAAAAGCTCTTCGATGTCATGTCCGCGCCGGGCGTCCGCCCCCTGAAATTCATAACAGTAAACGACCCCACGCTGGAACCCGATCAGACCGGTGCGCTACAGAAACGGTTTGGAGACGGAATTCACATGAGCCGCTCGCACCAGTACCTTGTGGAGGGAACGGCGCCGACGGCGAACAAGGGTCACGGTCTACTGAGGTTGACGGAGCGGCTCGGAGTCGACCCTGGACGCGTCCTGGCTATCGGCGACAATGAGAATGACATCCCAATGCTGCGGGAGGCCGGTCTGGCGGTGTGTATGGGCCAGGCAACCGCGGTCGTGCGGTCGGAGGCCGACTGGGTCGCGCCGACCCTGGATGAGGATGGCGCCGCGGTTGCGCTGGAACGGTTTGTGCTGTCCTAGAAATCGGGCTAAGCTCTCTCTCCCGAAATGCGCGGGTTTCAGGGGCTGACGGGCGGGAACCAACCCCTGAAGAAAATTGGGAAAACCCAGTGTTTGCTGCTATACTCTTGGCGGATTTGGATCAAGATAGCAGACCTAGTGACTTCCCCCTCGCAGATTCACCGGCTGCCATCAAGCGAGTTGGGCGGGACTCTCCGCCAAAGACACCTTTTTCTGATACGAGCAGCGTAACTTTGCTCGACCAGTCCAAGTGAAAGACCCAGCGGCCTGCGGGCGATTTTCATTGCCTGCTTGCAGCCGCCGCGGTTGGATTTGTCTTTAGCCGTTGACACATTTTTTTCAAAACGCAAAAGGAGAATGCACACCATGCAAGAGAAGCAAAGTGTAAACCGGCGCCAATTCCTGCGGATGAGTTCTGCTGTAGGCGCGACAGCATTTCTGGCGGCCTGTGCGGCGCCGGCGGCGCCGGCAGCCGACAGTTCCGGCGATGGCGAGGCGATGGCTGAGATGATCTCGCTGCGCTACCAGTCGCGGGAACCTGAGCGGGCGGCAGGCATTGCACAACTCTGGAAGGAGTTCTACCCGCAGTTCCAGGAAGCCAACCCCAACATCGAGGTCGAATTCCTGCCTGATCCCGGCGGCGCCAACCGCCGTGAAGGCGCTCTGAGCGCGATGGTCGCCGGCAATGCGCCAGACCTGACCGAGTGGTGCTGCTCCAGCTCCACTTTACTTCATGCAAAAGGGCGAGACGTTGAGTTTGCAGCCCTATATCGACCGGGATGCTGAGGAAGTAAACCTGGACGACTACTATGAGGCCCAGTTCGATCCCTGGACGTTGGACGGCGACATCCACCTGATGCCCCGCTTTACAGGTACGCAGGTGATCTACTTCAACAAGGACATGTTCGACGCCAAGGGTATTGACTACCCGCCGCAGGAGTGGGGCGCCTGGAATTGGGAGGATTACACGAACCTCCTACGCCAGTTTGCCGATGCCGACGCGCAGCCGCAGCTCTGGGGAACTTCCAATTATGGTCTGAACGCCAACTGGCTGTCGCAGTACTGGATTCGCGGTTTCGGCGCCAACATGGTCAATCCCGAAGACAATACGCATTGCGGGCTGGACAGTCCCGAAGCTTACGATGCATTGGAATGGATGCGCAGCATCGTGCACGATGAACCTCTATTTGCCTACGGCGCTGACATTGGGATGGGCGTGGTCGAGCTCTTCCTGGGGCAGCGCATTGCGTTAATGGAGATCGGCCCCTGGAATCTGGGCGTGCAGGCGGACGGCGCGACCTTCCGTTGGGACGTTGCCCCTATGCCAGACGGTCCTGCCGGCCCCACGACGCATCAGTCGGTGGATGGCACCATGGTCTGGAAGGGCACAGCCTACCCGGACGAGTCCTGGGAGCTGATGAAGTGGCTGACGAGCCCTCTCTACGGCCGCCTGTACATCACGTGGGCGCAGAAGCAGCCTTCACGAAAGAGTTTGCTGCCCGAATATGCGGACATTATGCGCGCCGCCAATGAGAAGTTCGAAGATATCAACCTGGATGTGTTCACGAGTTCGGTCGGCCAGGACATTGGCGGGCCGGAGGAGATGTTCGCCGAGGACCTGGTCTGCAAGAATCAGATTCTGAAGCCGGCTTTCGACCTGGTGATGTTGCTCGGTGAGCAGCCGGTTGACCTGATCGTACAGCACGGCGAAGTGGCAACCCGCTTCAACCGCGGCGAGATAAACATTGAAGATCTGGGCGCAGAACTGGATAAGCTCAGCTAATTCGTCGATTTTGAAGGCGTGGGAGGATCGCCTCCCACGCCTTTGTCGATCCGAAGACGATGTACCGCGAGTCTCAGAGAATGTGGCCGGCGGCAGGGTCTGATTCAGGACGCCGGCAACTTGCACGCTAACCGGGGATTCAGATGGCCAGCATCAGCGAAACCCAGACTCAGAAAGGGCTTGCCTCCTGGTTCGGGCGGGACGGGAAGCCAATGAAGCCGTCCACGCGAGAAGCGTGGTATGGGTATCTGCTCGCGTCGCCGTGGATCATCGGGTTCATCGTCTTTACGGTCGGGCCGATGCTGGCTTCGCTGGTGATCGGCATGTATCGCACCGACTTTCTGACTGAGACGACTTTCGTCGGCTTCAGGTGGTATCAGAATGTTCTGAGCGACAGCCTAGTGCGCAAGGCGTTGATTAATACTGCGATCTTCAGCTTCACAGTGGTGCCCATCAATACTGCGCTGGCGCTTTTGATCGCAGTTATGCTGAATCAGGGAATCCGGCTTCAGAGTTTCTGGCGCACGGTTTACTACCTCCCGTCGGTCGTGTCCGGTGTCGCGGTTTCACTATTGTGGAAGTGGCTCTATCAGCCTGACATCGGCCTGTTGAATTCGGTTCTGGGCCCGCTGTTGCGTCCCTTCGACATCGACCCGCCGCGCTGGATCTTCAGCACGGAGTGGGCGCTGCCGTCACTCATCATAATGGCCTTCTGGGGCGCGGGCGGCGCAATGCTGATCTATCTGGCCGGTCTACGGGGGATCCCGACGTCACTTTACGAGGCGGCCGAGATCGATGGCGCCAGCTCTTTTCGCCGCTTTTTTGCGGTCACGCTGCCCCTGCTGACGCCGACAATCTTCTTCAACGTGGTTCTCAACATCATCGGTTCCTGGCAGGTCTTCACGCAGGCCATGGTCATGACGCGCGGCGGCCCCAACAACGCCACGCTCACAATGGTCCTGCACATTTACAATACCGGTTTCCAGAACTTTTATTTCGGCTACGCATCCGCCCAGGCCTGGTTCCTCTTTGTCATCGTACTCATTTTCGTCATTCTCGCGTTGCGAAGCGCGTCATCCTGGGTACATTACGAGCGGGTCTAGGCAGCGAATAGAGTCTTTTTCGAGGCAGGAGCGTCTTGTATGGCAACCACCGTCCAAACGGGTACAGCTGTTCACCAAGCCGAACGGTATGGCAACAGCAGAGTCAGCGAATCTCTCTTTCGCTTTCTCCTCTACGGGGCCGTCGTTCTGGGTGGGATAGTCTTTGCTATTCCCTTCTATTGGATGATGCGCACTTCGGTAATGCCGACGACACAAGTTTACCTCTTCCCGCCCGAGTGGTGGCCTGAGCGGTTTGAATGGCACCATTTCAAGACACCGTTTGCCGTCTTTCCTTTCGCCAAATTCTTTTTGAACAGCACGTTTATTGCCGCCGGCAGCGCCATCGGCGCGGCACTTTCTTCCTCCGTAGTGGGTTTCAGTTTCGCCCGGCTCCGATTTCCTCTCCGGGACATCATGTTTGTCGTTGTGCTCGCGACCATGATTCTGCCCGAGCACGTCCGTCTGGTTCCCACCTACCTTCTCTTTGTCGAACTTGACTGGATCGGCACCTACCGTCCTCTCATCATTCCGAACTGGTTTGCGCCCGCCTTCTATGTTTTTCTTATGCGCCAGTTCTTTATGACGATTCCGAGAGAGCTGGATGATTCGGCCATGATCGACGGCTGCAATCCTATCGGTCTGTTCTGGCGCATCCATCTTCCACTGAGCCTGCCGGCGCTAGGCGTCGTCCTCATCTTTATGGTCACCGCCCAGTGGAACGACTTCCTTTACCCCCTCATTTATATTCAGGGCGTGCCCAACTACACCGTTGCTCTAGGCCTGCGCCTGTTTGAGGGACACATGACAAACAATATGCAGGCGCTGATGGCGGCATCGATTCTCGGCGTCCTGCCGACGATCATTCTCTTTTTCTTTGCCCAGCGTCACTTTGTTCAGGGAATCGTCGTCTCAGGCGTAAAGGGGTAGCGCCGCGTTGATCTCGGCTCTCTTTCACTTGCCTTGCAGGCCGCCCATGCGGTGGCCCGCTTCACAATAAGAGGTACTGCGACTGTGCGCTCCAAAGAAGAAGTCAAGGAACTCGATTACCTGTTTGACCTGCAGGGATATCTCGTCCTGAAGGGCGCCATCGCAAAGGATGACCTGGCGGAGATGAACAGCTGGGTGGACGACCATTGGGCTTATGTCGAAGACCCGCCAATTCTGGGCGAAGCGCAGCTAAGCGTCAATCCTGATCCGGAGTACTGGCTCGGAAACGTCGAGATTCACAGCTACGGCAAAGACGATGGCGTTAACTTTCAGAACATTGTAGAAGGCGGCGCCGTCTTTGAGAGACTCATAGACCACCCTTCCTGGTATCCGCTTGCTGCACGGTATATCAACGAGGTCAATGGCGTATCGATACACGAAAACCTGCTCAATGTGCGGGGCCCAGGCGGCTTTCTGTATATTCATTGCGGCGGACACACGCCCCTCTTCTATCTGACATTCCGGCAGCACAACACGGGTGAGTGGATGGTGGGGCAGATAAACGTCCTGATGGCCCTCGAAGACATCGGGCCCGGCGACGGCCCAACCGTCCTGGTACCCGGCAGCCACAAATCGACGGAGATCCATCCGCGACTGGAGCTGGATGGCAAGGGCATTGTTGCCGCCCATCACGAAAGAGAGGCCGCCGGCACGGCCCTCGGTATGAAAGAGATCTACCTGGAGGCCGGCGACGCAGTTTTCTTCACCGACGCCATTACGCACGGCTCAGCCGAGCGAACCAATCCGGGATTCCGCCGCTCGGTCATTTTCCGCTATTCGCCCCGCTACCTGCGCACACGATTCAACTACCAATTGTCAACTGAACTGGCCGCCCGGCTTACACCGGAGCGACGGCAGATTCTCGAGCCGGTTGCGCCGCGCGGCAGAATGCTGGCGCCGGTGGGCAGTGTCTAGCTGCCAGGGCGCTGCCAGCCGCAGTGCACGGTAGTTTCCACCATGGATATCCTCTATGTTCATCCGGCCAAACAGGAAGTCGAGGCGCGCTATGACAAGTTTCGCTCCTGTCCGCCCTATCCTTTCATTCCGGTAGGGGTCGTCGGATTCGTCAACATGCTGCGGGCTGAGGGGTACCAGGTCCGCGGTCTCAACCTTCCCGTTGAACTTCTGCAGCGCCCCACGTTCAGTCTGCGTCAGTGGCTGAAGAGCCAGCGCATCCTGCCGAAGCTCGTTCTGATCGATCTCCACTGGTACGAGCATTCCTTCGGAGCGATGTCGGTGGCCCAGACGGTCAAGGAGACACTGCCGGAAACGACGGTGGTGGTCGGCGGACTGACGACTTCGTATTACGGCGAAGAGATTCTGGCCGACTTTGCCTACGTTGACTACGCGATACGCGGTGATGCCGAGGAACCGCTGCGTCAACTGGCGGCCCAGGTGGTTGGGAAGGGTTCTTCACAGGTCAACGATATACCCAACCTGATTCAGCGTCCAGGGAGCGGTCAGAGGCCTGAACAGAATCTCGGCTTCTACTTCGCCGACGCGGCCACGTTGGACAGCCTCGACTTTGTGTCGATGGACTGGCTATCGAATCAGCGGGCCTATGCTGCACTCCAGTACTCCGGAGCGGGCCTCATGACGCTGCGCAAGCCGAAGCTGCTCAGCCACTGGCTCACAGTTGGCCGCGGCTGCGTCTTTGACTGCATTTACTGCGGCGGCGGTAAGGAGTCCCACAGCGAGCTCGCCGGCCGCAACGGTTATGTGTTTCGCTCGCCAGAGGGGGTCGTGGAGGACGTGGCCCGCTTGGCGAAGGAGGGTTTTCAGCAGGTCAATCTGTCGCTGGACATCGCCACCTATCCGGCCAAGTGGTGGCGCGCCTTCTTCGCGCAGCTTCGTAACGACGGGATACGGATCGGAATCTACAACGAGTTTTTCCAACTTCCTTCGAACGACTTTATTGACGAGCTTTGCAGGACAGCCGATCTTGCTCACACAGAGGTGGCGATTTCTCCTCTTTCGGGTGACGAGGAGGTGCGGCGAAACAACGGAAAGTTCTACACGAATGAACGCTTCTTGCGGATGCTGGAAACGCTAAAGAAGTATGAAGTGCCTATTTTTGTCTATTTCAGCCTGAATCTGCCCGGTGAAACGCCCCAGACCTTCAAGAATACGCTCTATCTGGCTGACCAGATCGGCAAGACCTATCCTCATCATCTTTTGCGAATGCTTAACCCTTGCCATACGCTCGACCCGATGTCGCCGATGAGCCGTCAACCCGACAGCTTCGGCATGAATGTTCAGTTCACCACATTCCGGGACTACTACGACTACTGCAAGGGGACCGGTTGGGAGCCCAGGAGGGTGGTGAGAGGCCAGCATCGCGGATTCGAAATGGCGAGCAGGCCGACCCGTATCGTTGAACAGATGGCACAGATCTGGGACGTATTCGCCCAGGCCCAGCAGTTTCGCTGCTTCCCCGTACCCCGCGGCTGGTAGGGACTCCGGCAGGTAAAGTCGCAGCTACGCCGCCGCACGTTCTAGTCCTCTCGGGATGTTTGGCGAGGACGTCCTTTCATTCAGATTGAGCCGTTACAGTTGCAGCCAGAGTTGCAGGGGCCTGCCTTTTAGGGGAAAATATGCCTGACTGTTTTTTTGACGCCTGTTTCGACTGACCGGTCAGTTTAGGCCGGTATAACCTCCGTTATCGCAATGACCGAAGAGCCAATCCGCAGTCCTGAATCGACCAGGGAGCGCATCCTGGATGCCGCCCTAAGCGTTTTCAGCCACAAGGGCTACCATGACACGCGCCTGGACGAGATCGTCGCCGAATCCGAAACATCGAAAGGCTCGATCTATTTCCACTTTCCCAACAAGGAGCGGCTCTTTCTGGCGCTGGTGGAGAAGTTCGCCGACCTGGTTGAACGACGTGTCACGGAAGCAATTGAGCGGCAGACAAGCCCGATGGCGAAGGTCGAGGCCGCGCTGGAGGCTTGCCTGGAGGCATTTGGCCGCTACCGGCGTCCGGCTAAGGTTATGCTGGTCCAGGCCACCGGACTGGGAACGGTATTCGAGGAAAAGCGGCTTGAAATCAACGAGCGATTCGCGAATCTGATCCGAATCTACCTGGATGAGGCCGTCGCCGCAGGTGAAATCGAGGAAGTTGATACAGATGTCATCGCCTATGCGTGGCTGGGCAGTATCTACCACCTGACGATCTGCTGGGTCTACCGCGGGGAACCGGAGCCTTCACGTATTGTCAGTACACTGGTGCCTATGCTTCTGCGGAGCGTGAACTACAGGAGGGACTGAGCGGGTCCTTCCGTGAATCTGAGGTGACGTAGTCCGGCAGAAAGGCTACAGATATTTCCCGGGTAGATGTGAGATGACGGTACAAAACCGAGTGGGAGAGGCGGCCGGCAGGAATGGTCCTGAATTGACTGAGGATGCCCGCTGGTTGGAAGGCGCTGAAGGAGGCGGCGGAGACGAATACAGTGTGGAGCGCCACGGGCGCCTGGTGAGCGCCAGCCGGCCGGTAGCCGATCTGCCATTTGAGCGCTTTCTTCAGGCGGCGTCAGGGCAGGAACGCTTTTTTTGGCGCGACGGCAGGCAGGGCATCACGTTCGCGGGGTTGGGAGTGGCCGCCCATCTCATTGGCTACGGCCACGGCAGGTTTGCTGCCATTCAGCGGCAGGCGAACGAGATCTTTTCATACGCCGAAACGCGCCCATCCCATCGCTTCGGGCAGGCGCCAAGACCGGAACTGGCGCTGCCTCGACTTTTCGGCGGATTTGCCTTTCGGGAAGATTTTGTGCCGGACATGACCTGGACGGGCTTCCATCCGGGACACTTTATCCTGCCCCACTACCAGTTCGTTGAGCAGGACGGCCTCGGCTGGCTAACCATGAACGCCCTTCTGCCCCCCGAAGATGACGCGACGGCGACTTTCCCTCTTCTTGAAGAGGCTCTGGACGCTCAGGCCGCGTTTCTGGCCAAGGGAGAGTTCGAGGCCGGGGGCCTGGAGGCAGAAGGACGTCTCCAGGACGGGAAGCAGGAAGGCCTGGCGGTCGACTACCCATTGGGATACGAGGATTGGGCGAAGTTGATCGAGAATGCCCTGTTGTCCTTTGACGCTACGCCATTAGAGAAGGTTGTCCTTTCCCGGATCGCGCAATTGCGGGCGCCGCAGCCGTTCATCATCAGGCAGATGCTGTCGCATCTCTGCGCCGATTATCCGGATTGCTTCAGTTTCTTGTTTGAGCCGCAGCCGGGACACGCCTTTCTGGGGGCCACGCCTGAGCTTCTGGCGCGTGTTCAGGGCGTGGAGCTGGAGACTATGGCGCTGGCCGGATCGATCAAACGGGGCTTGACGGCGGACGAGGACGCGGAACTGGCTGCTGCGCTGCTGGCCTCGGCTAAGGACCGTCACGAGCACGCACTTGTGGTGAACGCGCTGCGGGTCATCTTGCAACCCCTATGCCGCCAGCTGAACGTCGCCGCTGAACCGACGGTGCTGGCGCTCAGTAATATTCAGCACCTCTACACACCGGTCAGGGCCAGACTCCACAGTCCGGAGGGCGTTCTGCCGCTTGTGGAAGCTCTGCATCCGACGCCGGCAATGGGCGGAACTCCGCGCGAACTGGGGATGGCGTTCATCCGAGAGAATGAGCCGACGCTGAGGGGCTGGTACGCGGCGCCGGTCGGCTGGATCGATTGCAACATGGAGGGCGCATTTGCCGCGGCGATTCGGGCGGCCGTCGTGCAGAAGGAGCGGGCCTGGGCCTATGCGGGGGCCGGCATCGTTCCCGGTTCCGTTCCGCTGGCGGAGTGGGAAGAGACGAATTGGAAGTTCCAGCCGGTAATTCGCTCAGTGGCAGGCGGAGGGCCGGCGTGAGCAGTCGCGCAAGCAGTCCAAACCCGAATATCCATGTCTCTGAGATCCTGGTCGCGGGGTTGGCGGATGCCGGGCTGAAGGCGGTCTGCATAGCGCCGGGCTCGCGTTCCACACCGCTGGCGCTCGCCTTTGACGCCAACCCTTCTATCGGGACCTTCGTCCATCCGGATGAACGTTGCGCCAGCTTTTTTGCGCTGGGAATGGCACAGGCTAGCGGCCGGCCCGTGGCGCTGGTTTGCACCTCGGGCACTGCGGCACTGGAGTTTCACGCAGCGGTGGCAGAGGCGGAAATGGCCGGAGTGCCCCTGCTGGTGCTGACAGCGGACAGGCCGCCGGAACTTCGCCATAGCGGGGCCAACCAGACGATCGACCAGGTCAAGATGTACGGGGACCATGTCCTATGGGCGGTGGAGGCAGCGCTGCCGGAAGATGACGCGCCGGACGTTGCCCTGAGGAATGCTCGCACGCTGGCGGCCAGGTGCTATGCCGTGGCCGACGGGATCCGTAAAGGACCCGTGCACATCAACTTCCCTTTCCGGAAACCGCTGGAGCCGGATACTCCATACAGCCCCAGTTTTGACAAGGGACGGAGCAGCTCCATTCAGCGGGGCGTGCTGGTACCGACCGCCGAGCAGATCGAAGAGATGGTTGCGATAGTTTCCGCTCATGAACGGGGCTGGATCGTTTGCGGTCCTTGGGCCGGGCGCCCGCCCTGCAGCCTGGTCGCTGCGGTGGCGGAATTGGGCCGCAGGACAGGGTATCCCGTTTTCGCAGACCCGCTTTCAGGGCTTCGCTTTGGTCCGCACACGGGAAATATGCCAATCATAGGCAGCTATGAGAGCTTTCTACAGCATGCGGCCGGTTTCGAGGCTCCCCAGGTCGTCATCCGGTTCGGCGCCGTACCTACTTCGAAATACCTCAACGCGTACCTGGAGCGCACTGCGCCGGCCTTTCAGGTCCACGTCCGCAGCGATGGAGTTTGGGCAGACGACAGCCACCGCGTACACTCTTATCTGCAGGTGGACGAGACCGTCTTCTGCCGGCAGTTGGCTGAGCGTTTTTGCAGGCCGCCGGGCCAGTGGGCGGCCTCCATACTTGCCGCCGAGGAAAACTGCCGGCTACTGCAGGAGAGAATGCTGCGGCAGAGCTGGTTTGACGCCGCAGCGGCCGCGACCGCAGTGGCGGCTCTTCCGGATGACAGCAATCTCTTTGTTGGAAACAGCCTGCCCGTGCGCCACGTGGACCAGTTCGCCCAGCCTGATTTGAAGAGAATTCACGTATTCGGCAATCGGGGGGCAAGCGGGATCGACGGCGTAGTGTCGAGTGCGCTTGGCGTGGCCGCGGCCGAGCGGAGCAGACCGATGTTGCTGCTTATCGGCGACGTCAGCTTCTACCATGACATGAACGGGCTGCTGGCCGTAAGCAAGTTTGGGCTGGACAACGTCACGGTCGTGCTGTTGAATAACGGCGGCGGAGGCGTTTTCCGCAGACTTCCAATTGCCGAGGAACAGACACGGTTCGAGGGGCTGTTTCTCACGCCTCCCGACCTAGACTTTTCACTGGCGTCGGAGATGTACGGCCTGGACTTTGTGCGCATTCAGGGCGAAAAAGGGGCGGGCCTGGTCCAGGCGATTTGCGCGTCAACCCGCGACGGGAGGCCGACGGTCATAGAAGTATGCACCGACGGCGCGCGTGACGAACGAATGCGGCGAAAACTGATCAAATCTTTGACAGACCATCAGGAGGAATATACGTGACGATCCCTCAGAGTGCAGACTGGCAGGAGGTCGCCGAATACAGCGACATCACCTATCACAAGGCGGACGGTATGGCGCGTATCGCCTTCGACCGCCCGGAGAAACGCAACGCCTTCCGCCCCGAGACCATCGATCAGATGACGGAAGCGTTCAAGGATGTTTGGGCGGACGACCGGACCGGCGTCGTTCTCCTGACGGGAAACGGACCTTCGCCCAAGGACGGGGTCCACGCATTCTGCGCAGGCGGCGATCAGGGCGTACGCGGGCATGCAGGTTACATGAATGAACAGGGAGTGGCACAGCTGAACGTACTCGAACTTCAGCGGATCATGCGGAACATGCCCAAGCCGGTGATTGCGCTTGTAAACGGGTTCGCAATTGGTGGCGGGCACGTGCTCCACGTCATCTGCGACCTTTCCCTGGCTTCGGAAAACGCTGAATTCGGCCAGACCGGGCCCATCGTCGGCAGCTTCGACGGCGGACTCGGGGCATCCTACCTGGCTTCCGTCGTGGGCCAGAAGAAGGCGCGGGAGATCTGGTACCTGTGCCGCCGGTACTCGGCCCAGGAGGCTTTGGAGATGGGACTGGTGAACAAGGTGCTGCCGACAGTGGGAGCGCTGGAAGAGGAAGGCGTGGACTGGGCACAGGAGATTCTACGGAAGTCCCCGATCGCGATTCGGTTCCTTAAGGCGGCCTTCAACGCCGACCTGGACGGTCAGACAGGATTGCAGGTTCTGGCGGGCGACGCCACAATGCTCTTTTACATGACGGAAGAGGGGAAGGAAGGGAGGGACGCGTTCAACGAGAAGCGGCGGCCTGATTTCCGGCAGTTCCCCTGGAGGCCATAGGGGAGCAAAGAAGAGAAAGCATACGTACCTTCCACAGTCCGGAGCGAATTTCTTGTGCTTTCAATGAGGAAAGACTGGTTGTACTGGCGAGCGCTGGCTACGCCCGGAAAGACAGCCGTTGTCTTTGAGGGGCGATCGGTCAGCTACGCAGAACTGGACCGAATGGCCGACGGGCAAGCCGCCGGTCTCGCGGCGCAGGGAATACGGCCTGGCGACAAGGTTGCAGCACGGGTGGAAAACAGCCTGGAGGCGGTCGCTCTCGTCCATGCTGTCGCTCGTATTGACGCTGTCTTCGTGCCCCTGAACACCAGACTGACAGCCGCAGAGATTGGAAGGCAGCTTAACCTGGTCGAGCCGGCGTTGCTGGTGGTCGACGACGAACCGGTCGATAAGGGCACCGACAACGCGGGTCAGTGGCCGGGCCCGGCGCCGGATGTTCAAGCGCTCCTGTCAGAGCCTTTGCAGACCATTTCTTTGGCAAAGCTCGGCGGCGGCGAGTATTCGATCGGGGTAGACACGGGCTGCGAGCGTCGAGTGCCGCGCCAACAGGGAGAAGGGCAGCTTCAGTCTATTGTCTTCACCTCCGGCTCTACGGGGACTCCCAAAGGCGTCCAGCTCAGTTTTGCCAATCACTTTTGGAGTGCCACCGCCTCAGCATTCCGTCTGGGAGTAGGCACGGAAGACCGCTGGCTCTCCTGCCTACCCCTGTATCATGTGAGCGGAATGGCCGTTGTGTTCCGCTCCTGCCTTTACGGTACCGCGGTCGTCCTTCAACGTCGTTTCCAGCTGGAAGAGTTTCAGCGTTGCCTGCGCGAGAACAGGGTAACGCAAACTTCGCTCGTCCCTACGCTGCTCCACCGGCTGCTGCACAGTTCTCCCGCGACGGAATGGCCGCAGAGTTTGCGAACAGTTCTGCTTGGCGGCGCGGCTGCCTCGCCCGAACTCTTGCTTGCCGCCCTCGAAGAGGGTGTTCCGGTAGCGCCTACGTACGGCCTGACAGAAGCAGCTACCCAGGCGGCGACAGCTCTACCGGCCGATGTGCGGAGAAAGCCGGGAACTGTAGGGCGGCCCCTGCTGTTTACGGAGCTGCGCATTGCGGATCCCGATGGGCGTCCACTCCCTCAGGGGGAGAGCGGAGAGATATTGGTGCGCGGACCGCAAGTGACGACGGCCTACTACCGCAACCCCACTGCGACTGCGGCAGCTCTGCAGGGGGGCTGGTTGCACACCGGCGACATGGGCCGCGTTGATAGCGACGGCGATCTGTTTGTGCTGCAGCGGCGGGCGGACCTGATTGTCAGCGGCGGAGAGAACATCTATCCGGTCGAAGTGGAGACGGTATTGCGGGAACATCCTGCAGTGGCCGACGTCTGCGTGGTGGGGCTGCCTGACGCCGAATGGGGACAGCGCTGTGCAGCGGCAGTGCAGCTCCATGCAGGGAAAACCGTGACCCGCGACGCGCTCCTGGACTTCAGCCGGGGGCGCCTGGCCGGCTATAAGCAGCCTTCAGCCGAACATATCCGCTTCGTCGATGCACTGCCGGAAACGGCTTCGGGCAAAATCGCACGGCGGGCCGTCAGGACAATGTTTGAGGGCTAGGGAGGGTTCAGGCAGCTGGAATACATTGACGCGATCCGTGTCGTCTTCCCTGCAGACTCAACTGGAAAGTTCACAGGAGGCGCCTGGCAAGTTCACCCAACTCCTTGACGCGAGTCTAATTGCCGCTATGATATAGACAATGGAAGAGAAGTGTGAATGGGATGAGACACGGCATTCATTCTCCACTTTGACGGAAGCCAAGAAATGGTCCGTTGAACACTATCGATCTGCTTCTCCGGCCATTGAAAGAGAGCTCATTCCAAATTCACCATGAGGAATTCAGCCATGATCAACCAGCAACAAATTGACTTTTTCAACGATAACGGCTACCTGCGGTACGGCCGCGTATTGGACATGGCCGAGGTGGAGGCGTTGCGCGCGGGCTTGGACCGTGTAATCGCCATCGAAGAGGCCGGCGGCGATGAATCTGAAATAGAGTTCCAGTACGGGCACCGTCGAGGAGCGCCAAAGGCAGCCGATGCGGAGGCGTATCGGCCGCGGCGTATTGTTCAATATGTGAATATGTTCAAAAGGGAGCCCTTGTATGAGCGCCTACTCCACCACCCGGTGATCTCCGGTGTGGCCGGCGCTCTTTTGGACACGCCGCGTGTGCGGCTGTGGCACGATCAGATTATCTCCAAGCCGCCGGAGGAGAACGGTCACTTTCACTTTCATCAAGACTTCTATCTGTGGCCCCTGAGGGAACCCCGAATCTTAACCTGCTGGCTCGCTCTTGATGACGCGACGCCAGAGAACGGCTGCATGCACGTAGTGCCGGGGAGTCACAGGGATCCGCGGTTCGGCCTTGAGGCCTACGCGGCCGAGCTGGCCGCGCGGGCTGGGGCCGAGGCGGAAGGGCGCGAAATTGAAGAGACAGACCGGCAGAAGATGGCCTATGAACCGGCAGACTTTGGAAAGCCGGTCGAATTGAAGGCCGGTGAGTGCATGTTCCACCACTGTCTCAACTTTCATTCCACCCCGGCCAACGAGACCAACCGGCAGCGCCGCGCCCATGTCATGATCTTCATGGCCGAGGGGGTGAGGACAAAGTTGGACCAATCGCCCGAACACGTACTTATTCCTGGCTTCACAGTGGGCGACGGCGAGGAGCTGGTGGGCGAAGGGTTTCCGCTTTCGAATCCGGAGAGCAGCAATTGGAAAGTGACGGCGTAGCGGGGCCCGATACAACGACGGCAGCAAAGCCTGAATTCTCAGTGTCGTTCCTTTTGAACACTTGGCCGACTCCGTGACTCCGATGTCCACCTGCCCTTATCACCTGCACAGCTGGGGCAGTGCAGGTGATCCGCCCATACTGCTCTTGCACGGATTCACAGGACACGGGGGAAGCTGGGCCGAGGCGGGGCAGACTTTTGCAGCGGCTGGATTTCATGTCTTGGCGCCGGACCTGCTTGGTCACGGGAGTTCACCGCATCCCGGCGAGTCCACGCGCTACGAGATGGCCCGCGCCGCCGCCGATCTGAATCTGCTGCTGGATGCGACTTGCTCAGAGGCCGTTCATCTCGCGGGATATTCGATGGGCGGGCGGCTAGCGCTGTTTTTCGCCCTCAGCTACCCGGACCGAGTTCGGACGTTGTGCCTGGTTAGCGCGTCACCCGGAATCGCTGCGGCTTTCGAGCGGCAAGAACGTCTCGACAGCGACAATGCGCTGGCCGACCGGATAGAACGGGAAGGGATTGCCGCCTTCGTAGACTACTGGGAATCCCTGCCGATGTGGGAGAGCCAGCATCGGAATCTTTCCGCGGTGCAGCGCCGGCAGCTGCGAGCGCAACGGCTGCGGAATAGACCTGACGGACTGGCGAACAGCCTGCGGGGGATGGGTACCGGCGCGCAACCCGTTCTACTCGATGAACTGCCTTTCCTGGACGTGCCCACGCTCCTCATCGTTGGCGCCGAGGACTTGAAATTCGTTGCCGTCAACCAGCAGATGGCGCAGCGTATTCCCGAGGTGCAAGAGGTAGTTGTCCCGGGGGCAGGTCATGCAGTGCAGCTGGAGAGGCCGAAGGAGTTCGCGCACGCGGCGCTCAAATTCTGGAAAATGAATGGGGACTCGCGCACGACAGCCTAGAAAACATATCCGTACCACAGGCACCCTCCAGATTCCTTGGGCGTCAGATTGAGGATTCGCGCGAGGCGAGGATACAGTTGCCGCACAAAGTGAACATGGATACAGGCGTTCAGATGCCTGGCTCACACAGACGGATAAGATATGGACCGAAGAAGACTGGGCGTTCAGTTCCTGTGGTCAGTGTTGCTGGCTCTACTTGTGTACATAGGACTGATCGTATACGGAGACTGGCGTCAGCTATCCGCATTGCTGGCCGAATTTCCGTGGAGGTGGCTGCCGCCGACGCTGGGTCTGACGCTCGTGAACTTCGGCGTCCGTTTGCTGAAATGGCACTGGTATCTGCGTCTGATCAGTACGCCGATCAGTTTCGGCCAGAGCGCCCGCATTTACGGCATCAGCTTTCTGATGATGATGACGCCGGGCAAGGTTGGAGAATTTGTGCGGGCTTTCATGGTCCGCAATGTCAGCGGCGCCCCCTTCTCTGTCGTTGCTCCGGTTGTCCTGGCAGAGCGGATGACCGATGGGCTGGCCATGATTCTGCTGGCCGGGCTTGGGCTGCTGGCAATCGACGAAGGGTCGATGCGACTGGCGGCGGTGGCGGCGCTGCTGGTCATTGCAGGAATCATCATCGCAATACAGATAAGACCGCTGGCGTTGTGGTGCCTGGCGCTTGGTCACAGGTTGCCGCTGATCAACCGCTTTGCGGACAAGCTGGCCGCGTTCTACGAGAGCAGCTACTTTCTTCTACAACCAAGGTATCTATTGACCTCCGTTCTCATCGGCCTGGTCAGCTGGACAAGCCAGGGCCTTGGCTTTTATCTCGTCCTGCTGGGCTTCGGCGTGGATGCAGGCGTTGATACGATGTTGACCTCCATCTCGGCCTTCAATATGAGCACAGTCGTGGGCGCGGTGGTAGCGACGCCCGGCGGCCTGGGCGGAGTGGAGAGCTCGCTTGCGGCTCTCAGCATACAGCTGCTGGATCTGTCGCGGCCGGCTGCCGCCGCTGCGGCGCTCGTGATCCGCTTTGCCACGCTGTGGTTCGGTGTAGCCATCGGCCTTGTCTGTCTGGCCCTATGGCCCCACTTGCTAACGACGCAGAAGGGATCAACGGTCGCAGGCCAGGAGGCGCAGACATAACAGCCGGCCGGGCCCCATCCTTCTAGAGCACAATCAGGACAGGAAGAGACCATGTGGAAAGTAGATCTCCATTCTCACACTATCTTCAGCAAGGATTGCCTCACACGGACCGAGGACACCATTGCCCGTGCGCGCAGCTTAGGCCTGAACAAGCTGGCGATCACTGAACACGACAACCTGGCCGGCGCACTGAGAGCAAAAGAGCTGGCTCCCGATCTGATCATCGTGGGTGAAGAGATCATGACGACTCACGGTGAACTGATTGCCTACTTTGTCAAGGAGGAGGTGCCGCGCGGCCTGTCGCCGCAGGAGACGATTCGCCGGCTACGGGATCAGGGCGCCGTAGTTGCCATTCCCCATCCGCTGGACTCGCTGCGGAATTCGGCAATGGGGATGTCCAGTGTTTTGGAGGTGATAGACCTGGTGGACGCCCTGGAGGTACGAAACGCCCGCTGCGTTCGGCCGCAGGACAACCTTGCGGCGATGACGCTGGCGCAAGAGCGCGGGCTCTTAACCACGGCGGGAAGCGACGCACATATTCCGTTCGAATTGGGGCGATGCTACACGGAGATGCCGGAGTTCGAAGACGATGCGGAGTCGTTTATTGACGCGCTGCAGTATGCGAAACCTATGGGGAAGGAATCTCCCTTCTGGCCCCATCTGATGAGTACGTGGGCAAAGTGGCGCAAGCGAATCCGGCCTGTGCCGTACGGCGGTGTCCTCCACTCTTACAAAAAGAGTACGTAGCGACCAAGGGGAAGGTTCACCCAGGCGAGGGGACGGGAAGCCAGGTTCCCTGCGATTGTCGCCCCTGCTATGCTGCGGTTGACTTTTCTCCCGGGTCTCTTGGCGTGCGGAGGAAATCCTCTACTTCTGCGAAGACCTCCGGCGGGAGCAGATCCCTAAAGAAATACCAATTGAAGACGGAAAGCCTGTCATCCTGGAGGGAGGCTCGTAAGAGCTCAACGGCATGGCGAAGGTTGCGATGCAAGTGATCTCTATTGCCGTTGATGCCCCATCCTAGCGCTGCCAGCCCCAAAACGAGCGGGTCCCGCCGTGTTTCCTGTTGCCCGAGAAGATTCAGGGCCACGTGCAGCCCTTGACGAACTTCCTCGGACTGAATGCCGCTTCCCCTGTCTTCGCCGTCATCCGTTTGGTCAGTATCCGGCGGCGCCGCGCCTTGGCTCTCGGACTGGGGCGGCGCCTGAAGTGCTCCCAGATAGTAGTGGGCCAGGATCCAGTCGCCGACCGCTGTGAGGGTAACTTCTTCAAGGGGAACCTGGGCCACACGGCGCCATTCAGTCGCCGCGCCCTGGCGATCGCCGGTATAGTAGCCCGACAGGCCCCGCCAGAAACCCTGAGAGACGGGGGAGGTCTCACGATTGAGCGCTCGCTGAGCCAAGCGGCCCTGTCCATTCAGAACGAGAGGCCGATAGAGTAGATGCCAGCGTTCGCCATAGGCATCGGACACTCTGGCAGCCATGCCGAAAGCATCGGCAGCTTCCTGCCAGCGCTGCGTCTCCAACGCCACGCAGCTGCGCAGAAAGTGAATGAGTCCGAACTGCACAGAAACCTGGTTCGTTTCGCCCTCGCTGTCGAGCCGCTCCTTGACCTGAATCTGCACATCTACATCTTCGACAAGAGACTCCGAAAGACCCTGAGCACGGAACAGACCCTGAAGCGAGAGTTGCAGTGACTGCCGGACTGCGTCGGCCTCGCTGATTTTGTTGTCGTCGATCAAAATGGAGAAAAGCAACCAGCGCAGGTCCACGTCAAATGGCAGGTTCTCCGCCTCGTCGCTAACGATCTCGGCCGCCTCTCTATGGCGGCCCTGCCACCAATAGGCTCGTGCCTGGTTCTCCCGCCATAACGACCTGGCGTCCTGGCTCAAGATCCCGAAGATCCCGTCATCAATGGCCGCCATGTCGTCCAGACGGTTGCGCCGGGCGTAGTGGGCCTGCCGGCCCAGCACACTCTGGTCCAGGATGTGTTGCAGCCGCTGTTCCTGGGCAGTACGACGCGACTCTGGCAGGGCGGCCAAACGTTCAATCAGGAAAGCGTATTTGTTGAGGGCCTCGTCGTTTCCCTGGCGTGAAAGGGCCAATGCCTCGGAGTGCAAGGCCTCCCAGGAGCCTTTCAGTGCGGCAGCGCCGCCCGACCTGCGCGTGTCAGTCGTCATCATAGATTCCCGCAATGCGAATTTGTTGATAGGGGAAATCGGTGCGGCGCCAGGCGTGTTCGCATTCCAAGGTCAGCGCAAGCGCTTACCCACCGATCTCTCGTTTGACCGTATTGAGGAGTGTATCGGCCCTCAGGTCCGGCAGATTGTAGCAGACGCCGCCCATCTGCTCTGCGAGAGCCTGAGCCAGCCCGCGGTCGAAAGCCATGTGCTCCATGTTGATGACGATGGTACGGACGTCTTCACTGTCAAAGAGTGAGGCCATCTTCATTGCCTCCTCCTGGGCAGGCATACCGGTCATGCTCACATTGCCGGCGCCGTCCGTCAGCAGCATTACCAGCGGACGAAGTTCCGGGTCGCGTCGCTGAGCGTTTTCGACTACCTGCCAAGTCGCCAGGAGTCCGCTGCTGAGGGGAGTCTTGCCACCCACGGGTAGGTCCTGCAGGGCCCGTTCTGCCAGTTCGACGCTATTGGTCGGCGGCAGAACGACGCGAGCCTTGTCGCGTTGGAAGACAACCAGCCCGACCTGGTCCCGCCGCTGATAGGCTTCGACAAGCAGGCTGAAGATCGCGCCCTTGGTGGCTTCCATCCGTTCGCTGGCAGCCATCGACCAGCTTGCGTCCACGACAAAGAGGATGAGGTTGCCGGTGCGGCGCACGCGGATCTTGCGCTGCAGGTCTGACATGCGCAGTTGCAGGGCAAGGTCGCTCTCGCCCCTTTCGCGGCGTTCCTTCTGATGGGGAGCTGCGTTCCGCAAGGTGGCGTCGAAGGCTACGTCGTCGACCTTGTCATGTGCGGGACGCGCTTTGATATAGCGGCCCCGCTTGCGGTCGGTCCGGCTGTAGGAGCGCTTGCCGGACTTTTCACGCGTCATTTTGTCGAGAGGCGTATCCAGTTTCCTGGCTTCGAAGACTTCGCCGACGTCGACCGGCTTGCGGGCTCCCTTCTCGTCTCCGGGTGATGAACTCTGTTGGGGAGCTGCGTCCGGCTGTGCTACGCCGCCTTCACCGCTCTCCGGCGAGGAGTCTAGCTCCTCTGAGTCATCACCCTCTTCACTTTTTTTTCCGTTGTCGCCGCGTCGCCGTCCGCCTCTTCCATCGATTCTTCATTTTCCTCGGCTTCGGCGCGGGCCTGCCGCATGTTGGCCTCGAGTTGCTCCGGCTGCAGGGCCGAGTCCTGGAAAGGCTGCTTCTTCATGCGGTGGGGAAGCGCCAGTTCCGCCGACATGAGTATATCCCTGTCGGTGATGGTGTCCCGGCCCTCGAAGGCGGCCTGAGCGCGGGCCGTATTGAGTATGACAAGGTCGGCCCGGTGGCCGTCGACGTTGAAGCTGCTGGTTAGGGCGGCAATCGTGTAGAGATCTTTGTCCGTGTAGCCCACACCGTCATAGCGGCGACGGGCCTTTATGATGCGCTCGCCCAAGCTCTTTGCCTCGTCCGAAAAATCCTCGGAGAAACGATTCGAGTCCTGTTCGAAGCGGGTCCGACGGCGCAGAATCTCTACCCGAGCCCGAGGCTCATCGATGCCGACGACGTCTACGGCGTGGGCAAATCTGTCGAGCAGCTGGGGGCGCAGATCCCCCTCTTCAGGATTCATAGAGCCGACGAGCACAAAACGGGCAGGGTGCTGGACGCTAATCCCCTCGCGCTCGACAACGTTGACACCCATGGCCGCGCTATCCAGGAGAAGATCGACCACGTGGTCGTCGAGGAGGTTGACCTCATCCACGTAGAGAATCCCCCGGTTTGCCGCGGCGAGAATGCCAGGCTCGAAATGACGCTCGCCCTGGCGAATCGCCTTCTCGATGTCCAGTGTCCCTACTACCCGATCTTCGGTTGCGCTGACCGGAAGGTCGATGAATGGTGTATTGCGTTGACCCACTTTGAGCTCGCCGTTGAGGGCGCTGCCTTCGCAGACGTGGCACATACCGAGTGCACTGTCCCGATAACAGGCATAGGGGCACCCATCCACAGCTTCGATCGCCGGCAAAAGGGCTGCCAGGCCGCGGGCGGCGGTAGATTTCGCCGTGCCGCGTTCGCCCCTGATAAGCACACCGCCGATCAGCGGGTGGACTGCATTCAGGACAAGCGCTCTCTTCATGCGCTCTTGGCCGACAATCGCGGTGAATGGATAAATGACTTGCATCGTGTTCCGTTCCTTTCAAGATTCAGGCAGAAGTCGGGATGTCGTGGTTCGTCCGAACGGAGAACATCGCGCTTGCATCCTGATATGACTATGGCGGTGCGGAGTCGAGCCTGAAAGTTGCCGCCTTGAAAGCCGCAGTTTGGCCGCCGGGCCGGAAATCCCCAGGCAGATGAATGTCAGCTTTCAGTCAGGACAATGGCAGGACGCCAAATGCCGTATCCGATTTATTATATAACGAGGACAATTGGCAAGACAAACCAAAGCCCCCCGAAACTTTGCGTTCTCAAATGCGTAGTAGACTATAAGCATCCAAAGGTGCACAGGAATGAATGAACAGGAACAAGACTGGTTGGACCGTGCCAGGGCCGGGGAGCAGGAGGCATTCGGCTTTCTGGTAGAGATATATCAGAGACCGGTCTTTGCACTAGCTTATCGAATGCTCGGCGACGTATCCGAAGCCGAAGATGCCGCCCAGGAGACTTTCCTGCGTGCGTATGCCCGACTGAACCAGTATGATCCCGGTCGGAAGTTCAGCACATGGCTGTTTTCAATCGCCAACTACCACTGCATTGACAGGCTGCGAAAACGTCGCGTGCAGTTTGTCGATTTGGACGAGTCGCCTGTCGTTTTCACATTGGAAGGCGAATCGGACCGGCCGGAAGAAGAGACTTTGGCGGTTGAAAAGGCTGAAGAGATGCAGGCGCTTGTCAATCAACTTGAACCGGAATACCGTACGCCCTTGGTCCTGCGCTATTGGAACGATTGCAGCTATCAGGAAATCGCCGACGTGATGGACATTTCCGTACCTGCTGTCAAGAGCCGGCTCTTTCGCGCACGCAAAAAGCTGGCTGAACTGTACGAGGCGGCGCAGCAGACGCATCGGGCGGAGGGCGCCAGGGCTTCAGCCGGCATGTCCGGCCAGATTCAAGCAGCGCAAAATGCCGAAACCAGCAAACCGGCCGCTCGCTTCGAAGCGGCAGGGCGGACTGAGGTGCAGGATGAAGGGTGGACGGCGCGGACTGTTCTTTTGCACAGGGCGCTCACCAGCGGTGCAAGCCTTTAGAAGTTCAGGAGGCTAAGATGGCGGAAAGGCTTAACAGGGCAAGCATGTCACTCAGCAAGGCAACGGATCACAGCGAGTATATGATGCTGATTTCGCTGGCCTTGGACGGCATGCTGAGCCCCGAAGAGAAAGACCAACTTGACGGGCATCTGGAGCAGTGCAAAGGGTGCCGCGCGCAGTGGGTCTTGTGGCAAGCTATCGACGACAGGCTGCGTGCGGCTCCTGTACCTGTGCCGGCGCCCGGTTTTTCCCGTTCGGTGGCGCAGCGACTGGCCCAACAGGAACGCTTGCGCAATCTGCGTATCGGCGTGATGCTGACCGTATTTACCTTGCTTGTCTGGTCGCTGGGTCTGGTCGGTGTCTGCACAATGACCGGTGCGCTCGTCTATACCAACCTGGATCGCCTGACGGACACGGGTCTGTTTCTGAATGAAGTATGGGCGGTGGCGGGTGTCGTGGGGCATTCGCTTTGGGACGTAGTTGTCGAAATCACGGCAACGCCGGCCGCGCTGGGCGTTGCATCGGCCTATCTTGTCATCGCGGTCGCTGCGATTGCGGTTTGGTGCGTCATCATTCAGCGCACGACCCAACCGCTCCGTTCCCGGGGTTGAGACGAAGAGGATTGCCGAATGAAGTCGTTACGCAGGTTGGGATGCTGGACAACGTTCATTCTTATCTTCGCGCTGGGAACGTTCATATTTCTGTTCACACAGTCCAGACAGGGGCGAAACGAATTCAGTGTCAGGCACGAGCAGCGCAACGTAACCGTGTTCGGAGGCGACGTCCGGATCGGTGAAGACGAGCAGATCATGGGAAACCTGCTGGTCGTAGGCGACGATCTGACTTTGGAAGGGAGAATCGGCGGCAATCTCGTTGTAGTCGGCGGCGACGTTGAACTGACCGGACACGCTCAAGTCGGCGGCAATGTCAGTGTGGTCGGCGGAGATGCGGACGTTGAGGGATCCTCGGTGATCGGCGGCAACGTTGCTGCTGTAGGCGGCGACATTGAACTGGCCGGACACGCACGCATCGACGGCAGTGTCAGAGTTGTCGGCGGGCGCATCAAGCAGGACCCGGCCGTGCACGTGGGCGGCGAGGTAGCAGAAACGGCGCGCAACCAGGCTAAGCTGCACCGCGAAGCCGTACTGGAAGAAGCAGCCGCGGCGCGCGACCAAGCCAGGCTGCAGCGCGAAGCGGCGGCGGAGGCAGCAGAAACGGCGCGCAACCAGGCTAAGCTGCACCGCGAAGCCGTACTGGAAGAAGCAGCCGCGGCGCGCGACCAAGCCAGACTGCAGCGCGAAGCGGCGGCGGAGGCAGCAGAAGCGGCGCGCGACCAGGCCAAGCTGCACCGCGAAGCGGCGCTGGAAACAGCCGCCGCGGCACGTGCCCAGGCGGCTTCCAACCAGACGCCCTGGTTCCTCGTATTTCTCGGAAAACTGGTACAGGCCTTTTTATGGACGCTGCTCATCACCGGTCTTGTTTTGCTCTTCAACTGGCTGCTCCCCAAGCAGGTGAGAGCAGTATCCAAGACCGCGGAAAGGGAGACAGCGCTCAGTTTCGCCACTGGAGCGATCGGAATTGCAGGGTCGGCAATACTGACCGCCATCTTGACGATTACGATCTGCTTTGCCCTGCTTGCGTTGCCGCTACTCGCCCTGTTGGCGTTGGTCGTGCTATGCGGCTGGACGGTAACGAGCCACTGGTTGGGCCGCCGCCTGGATGAGCTTGTTGCGGGTCAGGGCGAGCTCTATTGGAATCCGATGATTTCGGTGGGGCTGAGCTCGCTGGTAATCACTGGTGTCACAGCCTTTTCCTGGGTGATCTTTCCCTGCCTGGGCTTCATCATAGCCCTGCTTATCGGCTCCACCGGAACGGGTGCGGCAATTGTGCATGTTGCGCGGGGCTCCGGACGCCTTCCCGGAGGCGTTCTGGGAAGCAGGCCCGTCGGTCCTGAGCCGGACAGTGGGGAGACAGCAACAGACAGCAGTACAGGATCCGCGGCGCAGAGCCCTGGCTTGTCGGAACCGGAGGGCGAGGCCGCCGGGTTGCAAGAGGACGAACAGACTGAAACCGTGGAAGTGGAGAGCCCACCTGAAGATGGAGAGCAGGGGCCGGCAGAATCACCACGTGAGGATCCCACGTCGCAGGATGAAGCGGACGATCTGACCCGGGTGATGGGCATCGGCCCGGTCTATTCCCGGCGGCTGCAGAACGCCGGCATCAGCAGGTTTTCCCAGTTGGCAGCGCTGGACGCGCAGCAGATCGCGGAGATTCTCGGCTGCCCTGCGTCCCGTGTGGAACGGGAACGACTGCGGGAGAATGCAAGAGAGCTGACTGACCAGCGGTAGAGGCGCCTATCATGCGCGACTCAGCTTTCGATACGTGATACGATGAGGCCGCGAAGACGCAGGGCCGAGACGGCGGCTTCTGTCCTCTTCGTATTCGCTGTAGTTGCCGGGAAACCAGAACACGTCGCTGTCACCTTCAAAGGCAAGAATATGTGTGGCGACGCGATCCAGGAACCAGCGATCGTGGGAGATAACCATTGCGGTACCGGCGAAAGTCTCCAGGGCGTCTTCCAGCGCCCGCAATGTATTGACGTCCAGGTCATTGCTCGGCTCGTCCAGTAGGATTACATTGGCGCCGGACTTCAGGAGTTTGGCCAGATGGACCCGGTTACGTTCGCCCCCTGACAGTGCGCCGACCTTCTTCTGCTGGTCCTGCCCGCTGAAGGTAAAGCGGGCGACGTAGGCGCGGCTGTTCACCTGCCGGTTACCCAACAGTAGCTGTTCATTCCCTCCGCTGATCTCCTCCCAGACACTATTCTCAGAGTCGAGACTATCGCGGCTCTGGTCAACATAGGCGAGTGTAACCGTTTCACCATGCTGCACGCGGCCGCTATCAGGCGCGTCTGCGCCGGTCAGGAGTCGAAAAAGGGTCGTCTTGCCAGCCCCGTTGGCGCCAATTATGCCAACGATTGCGCCCGGCGGAATGTCCAGCGTGAGATCTTCGAAGAGCAGGTTTTCTCCGAATCCCTTCGTCAAAGATTCAGTTCTTATCACCAGGTCGCCCAAGCGAGGGCCGGGCGGGATATAGATCTCTCTGTCCTCGCGCGCTTTTTCGAACTCCTGACTGAGGAGATCGTTGTAGGCATTGACGCGTGATTTGCGCTTTGTTTGCTGGGCTCTGGGTGACATGTTCAGCCACTCCAGCTCCCTCTGGAGCGTTTTCTGGCGGGCGCCTTCCTGTTTTTCCTCCTGAGCAAGGCGCTGCTGCTTTTGCTGCAGCCAGCCTGAGTAGTTGCCCCGCCAGGGAATGCCGTGCCCGCGATCGAGTTCGAGGATCCAGCCGGCTACGTTGTCGAGAAAGTAGCGATCGTGGGTAACGGCGATGACGGTCCCCGCGTACTCCTGCAGGTGACGCTCCAGCCAGGCAACCGATTGCGCGTCCAGATGGTTGGTAGGCTCGTCCAGGAGAAGGATGTCCGGCTTCTTCAGGAGCAGCCTCGTCAACGCGACACGCCGCAGTTCGCCGCCGGAAAGGATAGCCACGGAAGTTTCACCAGGTGGACAGCGCAGCGCGTCCATCGCCAGTTCAAGGCGGCTGTCCAGGTCCCATGCGTCCAATGCGTCCAGTTGATCCTGCACGGCGCCCTGCCGCTCAATGAGCTTGTCCATCTCTTCGGGCGTGAGGTCTTCATTGAAGCGGGCATTGATGGCGTCAAACTCGGCAAGGGCATCAACCGCTTCCTGCGCGCCCTCTTCCACGATCTCTCGAACTGTTCTGGATGGGTCGAGGACCGGCTCCTGGGGCAAAAAGCCACGCGTATAGCCCTCGGCAAGAATCGTTTCGCCGTCGAACTGATCTTCCTCACCCGCCATAATTCGAAGTAGCGTGGATTTTCCGGCGCCGTTGAGGCCCAGAACTCCGATCTTTGCACCCAGGAAAAACCCCAGGCTGATGTCTCGGAGTACGCGCTGGCTGGGGCCGTAGCTCTTGCCGACGCCTACCATCGAGTAGATTATCTTGTCGCTCATCTCGATATTCTTTCCAATTTCGTGTTTGTTAAGCGACCATTAGGCGTTTATCATGGGACCTTGCACACCGACTTCGGTCCAGTCCGCTGGCTCCGGATATTTCACACTCAATATATAGCCCATGATGGGAAGGCGCAACAACGATGACCGACATGACCTTTGTGCATCTGTCCGACCTACACATATTGTCCAATGACGATGACCTGCTCTACGGACGGCGGACCACTGACAAGCTGCGCGGCATCGTGGAGCTTATCCGCAACATGGACGTCAGTCCAGACTTCTTCATTTTGAGCGGTGATCTGGTAAACGATGGGAAAGAAGCCGAATACAGAATGCTAAACTCGGTTTTGGATGAGCTGCGAGCATTCGGCGTGCCGCTGGTTCTCGGTCTGGGGAATCATGACGGCAGGATCCATTTTCGCCGGATCGTGTTGGGAGAAGAGGCTGAGGACGAATCGCAGCGCTACTACCACAGGACCATGTTCGGCGGACTGCGAGTGATCATGTTGGACAGCAAGTTGACGGACGCCGTCCATGGCGACCTGGACGGGCCTCAACTGGCGTGGCTGTCGGAAGAGTTGCGAAAACCGGCTCCGCTCGGCAATCTGATCGCGATTCACCACCCGCCTGTTTTCAGCACAGTTGAGCCGTTGAGCAATCACTGCCTGAACAACCCGGATGAACTGGCGAATGCAATCGCCGGTCACCATGTTCACGCCATATTGAGCGGGCACATTCATTACTCCCATATCACGCCCTTTCAGGATACGATTTCGATCACAACGCCTGCTACCGCGTACATGCTTGACCCGGGGTCACAGCAGGCGACCCGCCAAAGAGACGGGTGGGGATTCACGCTCGTTTCGCTGCGCGGCGGGCAGCTCTACGCGAATCCGATTACTATGTATGGGGACCTGGTAAAGGCGAGCACGGGTGGCTGAGGCGATTCAGTTCAGAACTTAGCGCCGTCAGATTGCAGAACTCTCGAACCAACTGCGCCGCGAATGAAAACGCAAGATTAATGGCCTGTCCCCCCTCCGCCACAGCGAGCCCTGAACGGCGCGCGTCCTGAATGCGTTGAGCGGCTCAGTCACTTTCAGCGGTCAAGTCAGGGGCCTGTCGAGTAGGAGGCACACGTCCGACCCGCCTCTCTTGCGCGCGTGCATTCCGGTTTTTGAGTGAACACTCAAACAGTGGTGGTTACAGCAAAGGGAACTGTTCGGCCCTCAGTTGATTGAAAGAAATAGTACTTGCATCTTTTTTCGCATCTCAATCGACGCATCCCCGCCGCCGCATCGCGGTCAGACCACATTCCAGCCATCGAAAGAATGTGTTGGGGTCCCCTTGAAAACATGAAAGTACCTGCCGATATCCTTCAGTACCGTCACTGTTGAACCGTTGAAGAAAAAGGGGGGTCCCCCCTAAAACCGTGCCAAATTGTGCCATTTTGCGCCAAAACCCTTCTGTGCCCCCACATTTTTGAGCCGTTGAATCAAACGGCTCACTGATTTTTGTCAGCAGAGCCGTTTGCTGCCGCAAACGGCCTGATCGCGCCAGGCCGCGCACTCTCGCCGCGCTTATCCTCTACCAATCGCCGAAGTCACCGACCTCTAACCTTCCTCCCTGCACATGCCCTCCAATTCCCAGCCACACCGCCCCGTCTGCCAAACACTGCCGTTCCTCTGTCCTCTGACCACTGGCCCCTAACCCCTGCCGTACCCACACCAAATCCGGGCTGCAAGGCCTTTCGCCGGCTTCTTGCCATCGTGCCGCGGGAAATGTATACTGGTCCCGACCTGTCCAAACCCATTCCACCTACCTAAGAGATTCTGAAAGAAGTCGATCGATGTTGGCGAAGCACGTTCGGCCAATGCTTTCTTCTGCGGTGGGCGCAATCGTTCGCTGGCTGCATGGCATCGGCGTAACCCCGAACATGGTCTCTTTGGCCGGCTTTGCGCTGACGATCGGCTCCGCAGCCATGTTGGCTGCGGGTATTCTGAGAATCGGCGGATGTGTGCTGTGGGTGGCAGCGATGTTCGATATGGTTGACGGCGCCCTGGCGCGTCTGAGCCAAACTGAGAGCAAGTTCGGCGCCTTTCTGGACAGTACACTGGACCGTTACTCCGAAAGCATTACATTCCTGGGACTGGCGATATATTTTGCCAATCAGAGTAACACCCAGACCCACCTCCTTCTGATCTTCTTTACCCTGGTCGGCTCCTGGGCAGTCAGCTACACCCGAGCCAGGGCCGAAGGGCTGGATGTCGAATGTAAGGCAGGAATTCTACAAAGACCGGAGCGCCTCGTTCTGCTCATTGCCGGACTGATTCTGGGACTTGTGCTGCCTGTCCTGTGGGTGCTGGCGGTGATGACGAACATCACTGCGGTCCAGCGCATCCATGAAGTTTACGTGCGTACGTCGACAACACAAGGAAAGGAGCGCACAGGCAACTGAGTCTGGCGGATCCTGCCGCCGCAGTGCGCGCGTCCTGAAGGCTCCTCGCCCCGTTTTGCCTGTATTCCCGGCAAGTCCCCCTATTGGCAGAAATGCCCAATTCAGTATAAACTTTGGGGAATGGTTGCGCGAGGCGCGACCGTTGCTGTCCTGTGTGACCTGACAATTGGCCGGCACACCCGTTCATGGCCCGAACAGGGAATCGGCGACTTCCCAGATCGCCAGTTAAGAGAAGCAAACTGGAAAGACAACGTGTTTGAAAGTCTGTCTGACAAGCTGCAAGGCGTCTTCGAGAATCTGGCCACTCGCGGCCGGCTCTCAGAGCGCGATGTGAACGCGGCACTGCGTGAGGTACGGCTGGCTCTTCTTGAGGCCGATGTCAACTACAAGGTCGTCAGAGAGTTCGTCGGGCGGATTAAGGAGCGGGCAATCGGTTTGGAGGTGATGGAAAGCCTCACGCCGGCTCAGCAAGTCGTCAAGATCGTCAACGAGGAGTTGGTCAAGCTTCTGGGTGATCCGGCGCCGCTGAATCTGTCCGGGCCGCCTCCTCTCGTACTCATGCTGGTTGGTTTGCAAGGAGCGGGCAAGACGACGATGGCCGCCAAACTTGCGCTGCGTCTTCGCAAGCAGGGGCAGCGCCCTTTGCTGGTCGCAGCTGACATCTACCGACCGGCGGCTATCGCGCAGTTGGAGACTTTGGCCCGTCAGATCGATATCCCGGTCCACAACGAAGGAACGGAGGTAGCGCCCAGCAGCATCGTCAAGAATGCTATGCGAATTGCCCGGGAGAAAGCCTATACCGTCTTGCTTCTGGACACGGCCGGCCGCTTGCAGATTGACGAATCGATGATGCAGGAATTGGAGCAGATTCGCCTGGTGGCGCGACCTGCGGACGTCCTGCTGGTGGTCGACGCAATGACAGGGCAGGAGGCCGTGTCTGTTGCCCAGGGCTTCCACGAGCGGGTGCCGGTTACGGGGCTGGTCATGACAAAGATTGACGGGGATGCCAGAGGCGGGGCGGCGCTCAGCATCCGCCAGGTAACGGGCGTTCCCATCAAGTTTCTCGGCACGAGCGAAAAGATGGACGGGCTTGAACCGTTCCATTCGGACCGGCTGGCAGGGCGAATCCTCGGCATGGGGGACGTACTGACACTGATAGAGAAGGCCTCTGACGGCATCAGTGAAGAGGATGCCCTGGCGATGGAAGAGAGGTTGGCCGGTGGTCAGTTCGATTTCGAAGATTTCCGCGGTCAGCTGCAGAAGCTTCAGCGAATGGGCTCGATCCAGGACATTTTGAAGATGGTTCCGGGCATGGGGCAGATGGCCAAGCAGCTCGACGGCCAGGACATCAGTTCCGACCTAAAGCAGATTGAAGCAATAATTAACAGTATGACGACGCAGGAAAGACGCCTGCCCAGTGTGCTCAACGCGAGCCGCCGGCGGCGGATCGCAGGTGGGAGCGGCACAACCGTAGAGGACGTCAATCAGCTCGTCAAACGTTTCCGCGACATGCAGAAGATGATGAAGCAGGCGGGCATGCTCGGCGATCAGCGCGGAACGAAGAAGAGGCGGCGGCGGCGCCTGCGCCAACGCGAACCGGATTCCGAGGGAATTCTGGCGTCGTTGCGTCAAGGACGCCTTTCTTGAAGGAGTCAATTTCAGCACCGCTGTAACGTAAAGGCATGCCGGGCTCGTAACCGGCGAACTGTTATAACACCATTATTGAAAGTCAGTAACCAAGGAGTCTTAATCAGTGGTCCGCATCCGTTTGCGCCGCATGGGCGCCAAAAAGAAGCCATTTTACCGAATTGTCGTGGCCGACCAGCGCAGCCCGCGTGACGGTCGATTCATTGAAAACATCGGCACGTACGATCCGATGACAGATCCACCCACTATCAACATCAAGAGCGAACGCGCCGGACACTGGTTGCGTGTCGGCGCCCAGCCCAGTGAGGCCGTGGCCCGATTGTTGAAAAAGACCGGAATCACAGATGAACACGGCAAGCCGAAAGAGGTTGAAGCCGGGTCAGACGGGGCAGCCGAAGCGGCGCCGGCAGAGCCGGAAGCTGCCTGATAGAGAGAGCATCCGATGAAAGAACTGGTCGAATTCATGGCAAGAGCTCTGGTGGAATCTCCCGATGAGGTGCACGTTTCGGAACGCGTTTTCCGGGAGAGGGTGGTTCTGCGCCTGCAGGTTGCTCCGGAGGATGCCGGAAGAGTGATCGGCAAGAACGGAAGAGTAGCCAACGCTATGCGGTCCGTGCTGAAGGTCGCGTCGATTCGCCAGTCGCGTGATGTGATTCTGAAAATCATGTAGCCGCTGCAACAGTTCAGTTCCTCCGCTGCAGGCAGACTGCATTCAACTGCCCGTTTTCGCGACCGCAAACTGGCCCGCCTGGTCCCTGGCGCCCCAGGGAGAGGCGGGCCTTGATTACTCTTGCAGAAGGGACGGGCGGTCACTTGAGGGACCGGAATGCGCGCAGTTTCCGGGGACATGACCTAAACAGGTCGGTCACCTGACGCGGAGGATGAAGCTGCGGGCACTGGAACTGTCAGTATGAAGAATCGATCAAAGCCAAAGCAGGGCCGGCCTGGCAGAGGTCGCCGTCCACGTGCGAGCCGCTTTCGTCAGCGCTCAACCTCGGTCCCTGACGGGCATCTGGCCGTAGGTCGAATCCTGGGCGCGCACGGTTTGCGGGGAGAGGTGAAGATTGAATCGCATACCGACTTTGACTCCCGCTTCGATCCAGGGCAGCAACTCCTGGTGGGAAGGGAGCTGCTCCTGGCGGAGATCATAGCGTCGCGGCCACATAAAGGCATTTTCCTGGTCCAGTTTTCCGAGATTTCGGATAGATACGGAGCCGAAGATCTCTACAATGAATGGCTGTACATTCCGGAAGAGGCCGCAATGGAGTTGGAAGAGGACTCCTATTGGGTTCACGACATTGTCGGCCTGACAGTGCAGACAGAGTCCAGGAGCCAGTTGGGCGAAGTGGTCGATGTACTGTTTACCGGGGCGAACGAAGTCTACATTGTCCGACCGGCGCCGGGTGTCAACCGAGACCGGGACCTGCTGATCCCCGCCCTGGAGGAGGTCGTGCGTTCTGTGGATATTGAGGCCGGAACCTTGACCGTTCGCCTGCAGCCGGGGTTACTGGAAGAAGGTGGAGAGTAACCGGGAACCCGCAGCCGCCGGCATTTGAGATTTTTCGCGTGAATATGGACGAGCGAGCTTTTTGGATAGCTTTCAACCGCGTGCCCGGCATAGGACCTGCGCGGCTGACCGCGCTGCTGGAAAAATGCGGTGGCATCGCCGAGGCCTGGAAAGCTCCCATCCAGGCGCTGCAGGAGGCAGGGCTCGACCGGCGCAGTATCGAAAACCTGTTGAATGCCCGGCAGCGTCTGGACCCCAAAGCAGAGTTGGACAGGGTATTGCACAGCGGCTGCGGCATCCTCTGCTGGGACTCTGACTGCTATCCGGCCAACCTGCGCAAGATTCCACAACCCCCTCCGGTCTTGTACGTTCGGGGCCAGCTCGAGGAGAAGGACGAACTGGCAGTGGCCATTGTCGGCACGCGGCAAGCTTCCACCTACGGGCGGGAGGTGGCCCGTGAGCTGGGCACTGAATTGGGTCGGCACGGCATAACCGTGGTCAGCGGGCTGGCACTGGGTGTAGACACGATCGCACATCAGGCCGCACTTGACGCCGGCGGCCGAACGATCGCCGTATTGGGTAGCGGTGTCGACCAGATTTACCCGCCGAGAAACCGTAGGCTGGCGCTGCAGATCATCGAACAGGGCGCACTGGTCAGCGAGTACCCGATGGGAACAAGGCCGGAGGCCAGCAACTTTCCGCCCCGCAACCGCATCATCAGCGGGCTGAGCCTGGCCGTGATCGTCGTCGAAGCCGGTAGGCGCAGCGGAGCGCTGATTACTGCCAGCTTTGCCGCTGAACAGTCTCGCGATGTCTTCGCCGTACCGGGTTCGATTCTCAGTCCGGGCAGCGAAGGTTGCAACCGGCTGATTCGGGACGGCGCAATTCCCGTAACTTCTACCAGCGATCTGCTGGAACGCCTCCAGATTGCGGACGCAGTCGCGCAGCAGGAGGCCCGCGTCACGGTCCCGGCATCGCCGGCGGAGGAGATGATTCTCCGACATGTTTCGACCGAGCCGCAGCACATGAATGAAATCGTGCGGGCGGCCCCACTGGAGACCTCGGAGGTCAGCAGTTTGCTGGCAATGATGGAGCTCAAGGGCCTTGTACGCCAGGTGGGGCAGATGCAGTATGTACGCGTCAACTGATATTGTCACCAAATGTACGCTGTAATTCTTGCCGGCGGTGTGGGTACCCGCCTGTGGCCCCGCAGCCGGCAAAGCACTCCTAAACAGTTCAGCGACGTCACCGGCAGCGGGCAGACGATGATTCAGTCAACCGTCGCCCGACTCGAGGGGCTCGTCAGCATGGAGGACACTTATGTAGTTACGGGCAGACGCTATGCCGATCTCTGTGCCCTGCAGTTGGACGGTTTGCCCGTCTCGAATGTGCTGGTGGAGCCGGAAGGCCGCAATACGGCCCCGGCGATTGCGCTCGCTTGCGCGCATCTGAAGCGGCGCGATCCGGATGAAGTGGTTGCTGTATTGCCGGCGGACCACCTCATTCAGGATTATGACGGCTTTCAGAGAGCGTTACGGCAGGCGGAGCGAAGCGCTCGCGAAGGCTATCTTTCCGTGTTGGGAATTGAGCCGACTAAGGCCCACACCGGCTATGGCTATATTCAGCGGGAGGACGGGCATCTGCCGCTGGCAGGGGATCTTCCGACCTTCGCGGTAAGCCGCTTCCTGGAAAAGCCAGACCAGGCTACGGCCGAGCGCTTTCTCGCCGATGGCGGATACTACTGGAACGGCGGCATATTCGTGAGCCGGGTCGAACGGCTGCTGGCTGAATATGAAAGACAGATGCCCGACCTGTTTGATGCGATGAACTCCATCGCCGCGGCGGTTGGCACTAGAGAACAGGAAGTCGTGCTGGCTGAGATCTGGCCGACCATGCCCGATGTATCGATAGACTATGGGCTCATGGAAGGCGCAGACGGGGTGGCAGTGGTTCCGTTGCAGGTTGGATGGAACGACCTGGGAAGTTGGGATTCGCTTGAATCAGTTGTTGCCGAGGATGAGGCCGGGAACTACCCTGTTGAAGGGGAGATCCTGCCGTTGAATAGCAGGGGCAACATTGTCGCGGCCC
The DNA here is from genome assembly GCA_965208965.1 of Caldilineaceae bacterium. Taxonomy (GTDB): domain Bacteria; phylum Chloroflexota; class Anaerolineae; order Caldilineales; family Caldilineaceae; genus Bin5. Next base: position 3,472,282 of record OZ242384.1, on the reverse strand, counting down.
AGGAGCGGCTGGTGGCGCTGATCGATGTCGACGACTTGATCGTGATTGATGCTGGTGACGCACTGTTGATCGGCAAAAAGGAAAGTATTCAACAGGTGAAGCAGGTCGTCGCCGAGTTGCAGGCCGCTGATCGCGGCGAACTCCTCTAACGGTCCTTCGGTCGCGGCGAAAGTTGTAGTCAGAATAATGATCGACCGTAACAGGTCACTCATTCACATGCTAATGGCCGGACTGGTTGGGTTGACGCTCGGCCTCTTTATCGGTTGGTGGGTGTGGCCCGTACAGTGGATCGATGCGCCCGCGACAGCTCCGGCAACGGCGCCGGCCCAGTCTGTGGAGAGTCCGGCAGAAGAGAACAGGAACTCCGAATCCAACTATTCGCTCCTGATGGAGTGGGTGAATCAAGGACTGCTATACGTAGCTGCGGCGCTTCTGCTGGTCGGTGGGGTGGTCATTGGCTACCAGCTTCTGCGTCAATCTCAGGACAAGGATTCAAAGCAGTCGCCATTCCCGTTGCCCTTCAGCAGAAGCCGCTCCAATCAAGTCACTGCCGCGCGCGATCGGCGGGCCCAATCTCCCCCTCTTGCGGGTAGACCAGTAAGGCCCCGTCAACCCACCCTGAACTGGCTGCGAAGGGAGGCCGAATCCGAGGGTGCGGCAAGTACCGAAGAGCCCGTTTTCAGAGAACAGTCTGTTGACGAACGGCGAACAGATGAACGGTCTTCCATATCCCGGATGCCCGACAGCGAGACCTCCCAACAGGAAACTCAGAGGAATGAAGCAGACGGTTCCTGGATCCAGCGTGATGACGGTCTGTCCCACGAGCCCTGGACAGAAGGTGAAGCTGGCCCTTCAATCGCGCCTCAACAGCGACCGGTCGAGCCAGAACGCGGGCCGGGCAGTCCAGTCTCTTATGGCGCTCCTGCGGCGCCGAAGCAGGAGGGCGACGATGAGCAGGTCGGCGAGCCGTCCTTAGACTGGGAAAGAGAGGAGCTGAGCCTGCAGCAGCCGGCTGCAGATGAGGACGCTGAAAGGCGGGAAGACGAGTTTCAATCCGGCGCTATACCGACTGTATCCGAATACGAAGAGTTCGGAGAGAGCCGGGACGGCGAGGCCCGGGAACACTGGGATGACGGCTGGGAGCCGGCTCCAACCGAGAAGACTTTCCGCGAGGATCTGGACAGACTGGAAGTGGGGACGGATGCAGGAGTCGACGCAGGTGTACTTGCAGACGACCCTAGCGGCGGCGAAGAACTTGCCGAACGGGAAATACAGGAGACTGAATCTGCCCGTTTCACGCCGCTGGAGCCTGAGACTGTCGAGACCGTCCGCACTCAGGGGGAACCGCCGCCGGTTTTCCATTCATCCAGTCAGCAGGTTGGCCAGTTTGAGGCGAATTACGCCTTCGGTATCCAGACTTACGATGAGAGCTTTACCATCAACGCAGCAGACGGTGAATTGCTGGGCGCCTGCGGGATGGGAATCAATGAATCGGTGGACCGCGCTGCCGCGACTTCGGGCCAGGTACGACTTCTCGACATCTGGCTATATGATCGCACGGCCGTTCGCAGCGTCAGCCAGCCCCTTGTCTCGCCAGGCTTCGACGTGTCGGGGCTGGACGAATTCGTGGAGGGGAACGGCTCGACTTCGTCGGCCCCCCTCGAGGTCCGCCCCGGCCTGACTTGCACACTTCAGTCCGACCACATAGTCCTTGAATGCACGATCAGGAGTGTAACATTCATGGATGGCGAACAGGCGCCGATGCCGTTCCGTTCGGTCAGCGCAAGCCTGGCTATCCATGTGCAGTCGTGATCAGGAGAGAAAGCGACTGGATGTCAGGTGTTCAGACCGCCTCTTCCGGGTCAAACAGGCGGCGGTGCTCGGCAATGGCGTAGCGGTCGGTCATGCCGGCGATGTAATCGCAGACAACGCGGCGGAGGTCTGTCCCTGGGTCAGAAAAGTCGGCCTGCGTTTCAGGAGGGAGTTGGGCCGGCTCCTCGACAAATGCGGAAAATAGGGCGCGAATCGTCCTGTCTGCCTTGGCCGCCATGCGGGCTACACGGTAGTGCCTGTAAAAGCGGTCAAAAAGGAACCTTTTCAATTCGCGGTTTTCCTCTGCGAGCTCATCCGAATATGCAGCGACATTTGCTGTCTGCGCCCGCAGATCGACGATACTCTGTACGCCGGCGGCGCGCAGGTTTGCAGCCGTGGCCTGGATCGCGTCGTTGACTTCGACCCCAACCAGCCGCCGGATGAATCGGTAACGGTCCAGAGGCTGAGTGAGGTCAATGGAATTCGCGGTTTTTCCAAGTGAGTTCAGGACGCGCCGGCTGATGGCCAGTTCAAGGAACGCGCGGGGGTCCAGGATGCCGGCCCGCAAGCCGTCATCTGAATCACTGGTGCTGTAAGCGATTTCGTCAGCCAGGTTGCTCACCTGACATTCCAGGGTACCCATTTCATCGGGATTGTAGTCCCGGGCATCGACAACGTCATAGTCGGTGTCGTGCTTCACCACCCCTTCACGCACCTCGTATGTCAGATTCAGGCCTGGATGCTCAAGGTAGCGACGCTCCAGCCTGGTGATTATGCGATATGTCTGTTTCTGGTGATCGTAGCCGCCGTGCCCTTGCATGAGGTCATCCAGGGTTTCTTCGCCGGTATGGCCGAAGGGAGGATGTCCAAGGTCATGGGCGAGACAGATGGCTTCTGTCAGGTCTTCGTTACAGGACAGGGTTCGGGCAAGAGTGCGGCCAATCTGTGCCACTTCGATGGTGTGGGTCAGGCGGTTACGGTAGTGATCGCCTTCGTTGTAAACGAAGACCTGGGTCTTGTACTGCAGCCTGCGGAATGCTGTTGTGTGGATGATTCGATCGCGGTCCCGCTGGTAGGCTGTGCGATAGGGGTGCTCGGCAGCAGGATAGGCCCGCCCGCGGCTGCGGCAACTGGGCATGGCGTAGGCGGCCAGCTCTCTGGCTTCCCTCTGCTCCAACTCTTCTCTGGTCACCATTTCTTTGGCCTAAGGCGGTAGGGAGGTAAGGCGGTCCTGGCTTCACCAGAATGGTCCTGCAGAACGCGGACTCCCCACTAAACTCAGTATACAGGCAGGAGACCCAATCCCGCCAACACGGGATTCAAGTCTGATGGCCATTCTGCCTGCACTTCGCGGACATTTTCGTAGAAGGACGCGTATGGGGTAGATGTTCTTTCTATCGTTCCCGCCCGTGCTATAATTGCCTCGTGTAGGGCCCATCTCAGGAGATTCCCACGTGCTCAGGCGCTTGTTTGGCCGCCAGGAAGAGAAGACGGCGGACGATGTACGAATTGAAGAAAGCCTGCAAAAGACCCGATCGGGTATCTTCAGTCAGATCGGTTCGATATTTCAGGAGAACGAGGTCAGTGATGCGCTGTGGGAGGAGCTGGAGGAGGCGCTGATCGTAGCCGATGTCGGGATGGATACTACGGTCGAACTCGTCGAAGCCACTCGAGAACGGGTACAGAAAGAGGGGGTTAGGCGCAGTGAGGATGCCTACCTGATATTGAAGCAGGAGATGGTGAAGCTGTTGGAGGCTGAGGAACCGTTACAGATAGAGGAACCGCGCATTCTGACTGTTGTGCTGGTCGTTGGCGTAAACGGATCGGGCAAGACTACGACGATTGGCAAACTGGCGTTGCGGTACAAGGAGAAGGGCAAGAGAGTCGTACTCGCCGCAGGTGATACTTTCCGGGCGGCGGCCATCGATCAGCTCCAGATCTGGGGAGAACGGGCGGGCGTAGACGTAATCGCGCAGGCGCCCGGGTCCGACCCGGCGGCGGTGCTTTTCGACGCAATACGGGCGAGTCAGGAGAGCCGAAACGCCGACTTGCTTATCACGGACACGGCAGGCAGATTGCAGAATGAGTTCAATCTGATGCAGGAGTTGGAGAAGATGCAGCGTGTGGCTGCAAAACAGGTCCACCGAGCGCCGCACGAGACATTGCTGGTGTTGGACGCATCTACGGGCCAGAACGCTATTTTGCAGGCTAAGGGATTTGAAGAGGCGTCCGGGGTAACCGGAATCATTTTGACCAAGTTGGACAGCACTGCCAAGGGCGGCGCGGTTCTTAACATCAAGAAGCAGTTGGGGATTCCCGTGCGTTTCGTAGGCACAGGGGAAAAGCTTGAAGACCTGGCCGAGTTCGAACCGGTAACTTTTGTAGAAGGGCTTTTGGGAGAGTAGTGGGGCCTGCGCCAAGTTTGGTGGCGGACTGCGAGTGTCCTGAATGCTGGGGCCAGCGGAGGCTTCAGAATGCCATCTTATTTCATCGAAGGAGATTGTGACGCATGGGCGAGTTAACTGACAGACTACATCTGCTTGCAGAGCGGGTCAACACGATACGGAGGCGGCTTTGACCTGCCGGACAAAGTCGCGCAGGTAAAGGCATTGGAAGAGGCGTCAATAGCGCCCGATTTTTGGGACAATCAGAGAACCGCCCAGCAGAAAATGCAGGAGCTGAATGCCCTTCAGGAACAGATCGGAGTTTGGGATGGGTTGAGTCAGCGGACCCAAGACGCGCTCGATCTGGCGGAGATGGCCGACGACGACGAGGAGTTGCTGTCGGAACTGGACAGTGAGGCCAGCTCCTTGGATGAGGAGTTGGAAAGGCGCGAATTCACGCTGGCGCTCAATGGAAAGTATGACTCGGGCGGGGCAATCATCAGCATTCATGCCGGGGCCGGCGGTACCGAGGCGCAGGACTGGGCGGCGATGTTACAACGCATGTACTTGCGCTGGGCGGAGAAGAAGAATTACGCGACAGAAATCACCGATATGACTCAGGGAGAAGAGGCCGGCATCAAGAGCGTTACGATCACAGTGGACGGATCCTGCGCTTACGGCTATCTTCAGGCGGAACGGGGCACACACCGTCTTGTACGGCTCAGCCCATTCGACGCCGGCAGTAGGCGTCACACTTCCTTTGCCAAACTTGAGGTCATGCCGATCATCGATGAGGACATCGAGATAGAGATCGCACAAAACGACATTCGAATGGATGTCTTCCTGTCCAGTGGGGCCGGAGGTCAGAGCGTGCAGAAGAACGCGACGGCAGTTCGCCTCCACCATATGCCGACTGGCATTGTCGTATCGTGCCAGAATGAACGCAGCCAGACGCAGAACCGGGAGATCGCGATGCGGATTCTGCGAGGGAAACTCTACGCCATTGAACAGGAAAAGATCGCTGCTGAAAAGGCCCGGCTCAAGGGGGAAAATGTCCAGGCCGACTTCGGCAGCCAGATTCGCTCCTATGTCCTGCATCCCTATCAGATGGTGAAGGACCTGCGCACAGAAGTGGAAACCGCCTCGCCGCAGACGGTCCTGGACGGTGACCTGGACCCGTTTATCGAGGCATGGCTGAAGAGTCAGGTAGGTACTTAAGCAGATTCGCTCCACGGAGGGGAAAATGATTCAACTCGCTCCGGTGCGGCAGTCGGTCTCTGAACAGCGTGAAGAGAATGTATCTGCCGCCGTATGGAACGGTCTTAACGCGGTGGCACTGTCAGAGCGTGTGCGGCCTGGAATGCGCGTGGTGGTGGCCGTAGGCAGCCGGGGAATCTCCTGCTACAAGGAGGTGGTGCAGGCCGTAGTCGGGACATTGAAGTCATTGGGGGCGGAGCCGATTCTCGTCCCGGCAATGGGCAGCCACGGCGGGGGTACAGCCGAAGGTCAACATGCCGTCCTCGTCGGATACGGAATGGCCGATTTGGGCGTCCCCATTCACAGTAGCCTGGAGGTGAAGCAGATTGGAGAAGCGGCCGGCATGCCGGTCTACTGGGATCGTCATGCGGCCGAGGCCGATGCGGTGATTCCCGTCAATCGCGTCAAGGCCCACACGGCATTTCGCGCAGACCACGAGAGCGGACTGTGCAAAATCATGACGATTGGACTGGGGAAAAGGAAAGGTGCGGCGACTCTCCATGCCCACGACGCTGTAACTGCGATTCCCCGAGCTGCCCAGGTCATCCTGAAGACGATGCCGGTCGTCGCCGGCGTTGCCATCGTCGAGAACGGCCGCCACGAGCCCGCGGAGATTGCGGTCCTGGCGGGTGAAAGGATATTCGAAGAGGAGCCGGAATTGCTGCGGAAGGCGAAAGCGCTGCAACCGTCGATTCCTTTTGACGACCTCGATCTGTTGATCGTGCAGGAGATGGGCAAGAACATTAGCGGTACGGGCATGGATACCAACATCATCGGAATGTGGCGGCGCAACGGCGGTCCGAGGGAACCGAACTTTCGTGTACTGGCGGTCCTGGATCTGACAGAGGGCAGCCACGGTAATGCCTCCGGTGTCGGCCTGGCCGATCTCATCCCTGAACGGTTGCGAGCCAAGGTCGACTGGCGCGCCACCTATACGAACTGCCTGACCGCCGGCAACTTCGCGGCCGCAAAGCAACCTGTCGTGCTGCCGTCCGACCAGGAGGTAATCCAGATCGGGTTGATGGGCAAGGCTCCAGACTCGGCGCGGGTCGTCTGGATCAAGAACACGCTTGAACTGGATACACTGTGGTTGTCGCCGGCACTTTTGGAAGAGGCCGGCGAAAATCCCGCTCTAACAGATGTTGGAGCCCTGCAGTCTGTCGAGTTCACCGCGGACGGCGCGCTGCAGCCACCGGCGACAGTGCAGATTGTCTCTTGATGCCAAAGAGGAGAATCCATGGGCCCGACCGACGGCGCCGTTGCACTGACTTTCGACCTCTTCGGCACTATCCTGGATCTCGGTGGAAGTCTGAAACCTGCAATCACAGAACTTCTCGAAAGGGACGCGCCGGGCAGATCGCCGGATGCCTTCTGGGATCAGTGGCGGACTCGTCAACGATTGGAACAGTACCAGGACACGATCATGATGGTGGGCCACGCCGGTTATCTCGAAACGGTGCGGCGTGCGTTGCACTACGTGTTGCGGATGAACGAGTTGGAGCCGACAGAGCAACGTATACAGGAGTTGATGGGGGCCTGGCAGTTGCTCGCCCCTTTTCCTGAGGTTGTTCCGGCGCTGGAGCGACTGCATGACCGCTATCGTCTGGTTGTTCTCTCCAACGGAGATCCCCACTACCTGGATCATCTGGTCGAGCATCGAGTGCCATACCCATTTGACGATGTAATATCCGCCACCGGCAATGGCGCGTTCAAGCCGCATCCCGGCGTATACCGGCGGGCTGCCCATTTGCTTGGTCTGGAAGTCCACCAGTGCCTGATGGTATCGGCCAATGCATTTGACTGCGTGGGGGCGCGCGCATGCGGATTCCAGGCGGCGTATGTGGACCGTTACGGGCTGCCGGTCGAGGACTCGCCCTTCCAGCCGGCGCTGACGGTGGCCGACTTCACGCAACTGGCTGACGCCCTGATGTGAGAGCGGGCGCCTTCAGAAAGCACGTTCAGCGGTCGGATTGACAGAATCGGTTTCGTATTTCCAGGGCTGACAGTTCATCAAAAAACTGTACAGAGGTTGAGAAATGTGCTAGGATTGCCCGTGCTGCGCCTGCCCGGTACGGGCAGTATTTTGGAGAGGTCGCATAGTCTGGCCGAGTGCGCGCGTCTCGAAAACGCGTAGGGTTTACGCCCTCGAGGGTTCAAATCCCTCCCTCTCCGCCTCGTTTCCCGGACAACGTGTGTCCGGGAATTTTCTTTGAATGGGAAGTTGGAAGTTACAGGATCTCGCGCTGGCTACCAGCGGGACGAAATGTATAGAAGTATAGAAAGGGGGCTGCAGGTATGGGGTTGGGCTGGACAATCAAGGCGCCAATGACCGGCGGGCTGCCGGGGCCGCCAACCGGTCTGGCTCATGCCACAGGCCGAAAGGTTCGCGCTATTGCTGCGGTAGGTGGGCTGATAGTTCTGGCCTGGCTGCTGGCTGAGCTGCCGCTGCTCTGGGCGGCGGCTGCGGTAGCGGCCGGCGGCGCGGGCATAATTCTGCTGCGTTTCCCGCACCTGATCTGGCCGGGACTTGCCGTCGCGCTTCCTTTTGCCAGCGCTCTCAAGAGGGGTCCAGTCAGCCTGGCCGACCTGATGCTGGCTACTGCGGTACTGCTGTGGTTTGTTGACGGTGTCCGAAAGGGCCGACTTCGCCTCGCCTCGGGCACGCTGCCGATTCTGTTTGTCGTCTATCTGTTTGCGCTGCTGCTCTCATTTTCTAATGCGATAAACCTGCAAGAAGCAGTCGAAGGCGTAATCAAGTGGCTGCAGATGCTTGTGGCGGTCCTTCTGGTCCAGGAGGCACTGTCGCAGCGACAGATACGCTGGCTCGTTTGGGGTCTTTTGGCCGGCGGCGTGCTGCAAGCCACACTCGGAATTTACCAGTTTGTTTTCCGCATCGGTCCGCCCAACTTTCTGTTGCTGGACCGATTCATGCGAGCGGCGGGAACATTCGGCCAGCCAAATCCGTTTGCAGGCTACCTGGGATTGACTTTGCCGGTGGCTGCGGCCCTTTTCCTCTTGAATTTCACCTCGATTATGGGAAGAAGAGGTCGGAACTTGCGTCAGATTCTTGCGGGCGCGGGTGCTTATGGGGGAGCGGCGGCAATAATTGGAATTGGGCTTCTGGCAAGTTGGAGTCGGGGTGGCTGGCTTGGGGCTGCCGCTGGTCTGGCGGTTGTCCTCTTCGTTCAAGGAGGACGGGTGGTGAAGGGGGCTGCGCTCGCCGCGGCATGCGCGGTTATGTTGCTGGGGCCAATCACATACCGCTACATTCCCAGCTCCTTGACCGACCGATTAGCCGATCTTCCTGCCTATTTTGGGACGGGGATGTGGGAAATCGTTCAACAACCGGTAACGGATAGCAACTTTTCTGTCATCGAGCGTCTGGCCCACTGGATCGCTGCCCTGCGGATGTGGGAGATGTCGCCCTGGCTTGGCGTGGGACCTGGCAACTATGCGGCCGTCTACCCGCAAGTTCGGCTGGCTCGATGGGAAGACCCTCTGGGTCACGCTCACAATACCTATCTGAACGTACTTGCCGAGAACGGACTATTGGGGATGTTTGCTTATCTTGCGCTGTGGGCTGGCGTGGTCGCTTGGCTAATATGCATGCGCAGGCATTTTCTGCGCGGACGGCGGGAACACGTTGACTCCCAAGTCAGTCCAGGAACGGTCCACGCATCCGCGAATCCGTCGCCGGAGTGGAACGCAGCGGTACTCCTCGGCGTCCTAGGTGTGGTTGTCCATCTCTCGGTACATCACCTGTTTGACAATCTTTACGTGCAGGGGATGTACTTGCATGTTGCACTGTGGCTTGGCGCTGCAGTTGCGCTGGCCAGAGACCGACCGACTGTCGGCGTTGATTCTCACCCTTCCAGTTTTTCTGGAGCTCGCAGACGCGGCGCAGACATTATGCAGGAAGTGCCGGAGCACACTGCTCTGCGGCCGACCCGAAGTGGCGGCAGCCATGAAATTGCGAAAAGGAGTGACTTTTGAGCAGGGCCAAACCCCTGAATCTGGAAAGCAGCAGACGCAAAGAGACGAAACGGTTTGCCAAGTTTGCAATTGTTGGCGCGCTTGGATCGGTAACTGATTTCACCATATTGAATCTTCTCATCTTGTTCGCGGGTTTTCCATCCAGCCTCGCCAATGGCACGGGTTTCTGTGCGGCCGTGCTCCAAAACTTCATCCTCAACCGCTGGTGGACCTATCCAGAGAGTCGAATCCACAATACTCGCCAGCAGATGGCGAAGTTTGCTTTAGTCAGCTTAGTAGGCCTGGGGATCAATCAGTTCGTCTTTGGATTCTCCGATGAGCTTCTGCGCCCCTACTGGGTTGACTGGCTGTCAAGTGCCGAATTGGGATTTACTTTGAGCTACAATTCCGCCAAGCTTTTCGCTATCGGTGTCGTGCTCTTCTGGAACTTCTCTGCCAATCGGCTGTGGACCTTCAAAGGACTGTGAAGCTAGTCATCGACTATACACCGGCCGTGCGGCAGACGGCAGGCATTGGCCGCATCATCAGAGGGCAGGTTGACGCGCTGGTTCAGCACAATCCCGGCTTTGACATCTCACTTTTTGTGGCCGGTACGGTTACGCACGAGCAGCGCGCCGCAAGCCCTCTTCCTCTGCACAGTTTTCCCGGCATTTCCGAACGCAATCTGACTCGCATCTGGCACCGCCTAAACATTCCCGCCCCGCGCGTCGAGTGGCTGACCGGAAGCGGGGTCGACTTGTTTCACGCGACCGACTTCGTTATGGCGCCGGCGAGCGCGAGAAGGAAGCTGCTGACGGTACACGACTTGGCCTTCATGCACTACCCCCAGGCGGCCATGCCCTCGTTGCATCACTACCTTAATGTCGTCGTGCCCCGCAGCATCAACCGGGCAGACCACCTCGTCGCAGACAGCAGCAACACGGCCGAGGACCTCGAATCGGCCTGGCCGCGACTTGAAGGAAAGATCAGCGTTGTGCAGGGCGCCGTCGACCACAGTTTCTTTCGACGCGTGTCAGATCCTGAGACTCTGCGTATTTCACGACAGAAGTACTCTATTGGAGACGGGCCATACATTTTCGCTTTGAGCACACTTGAGCCCCGCAAAAACTATCCCAGGCTGATTCGCGCATTTCACGCGGCCCGCCAGGATTCAGGCCTGCCTCACCGGCTTGTCATTGGGGGCAAGAGAGGCTGGCTTTTTGACGAGATCTTCGCCACGGTTCGAGAGCTTGAAATGGAGCGTGAAGTTCACTTTCCCGGATTCATTGACGACGCAGATCTGGCGGCCCTCTATTCGGGGGCGGAGTTCTTTGCCTATCCTTCTCTATACGAAGGGTTCGGGCTCCCGATTCTGGAGGCACTGGCCTGCGGAACACCAGTGCTCACATCGGATAACTCCTGTCTGCCGGAGGCCGGGGGAGAGGGCGCACTCTACGTTGACGCCGAATCTGTCGAAAGCATCGCCGACGGAATTGCACGCCTTGCCTCGCAGCCCAGGTTGCGGGCCCAGTTGGCTGCTGCCGGAGAGGCGCACGCCCGCTCCTTTACCTGGAGCCGGAGCCTGGGACAACTCCTTGAAGCCTACGAACGGGCGCTGGCCTGAGAATGTGATACAATGCACTGCACTCAGCTGTCGGCTCACTACACATGATAGCCATGAGCAAATCTGTCGCCGATTCGACAAGACCTACCGCGCCCGCCCATGGCTTTGGTTGTTCCACATGATAGCCATGAGCAAATCTGTCGCCGATTCGACTACGCGAATCAGTCAAATAATGAATCCCGAGCACGCGAACCTGCTGGGCAACGTGCACGGCGGGGTGATTCTGAAGCTGTGCGACGAATGCGGCGGCATTACAGCTGCACGCCACGCTAGGCGAGTCGCGGTGACGGTCGCAGTTGACAGTATGGCCTTTCATGAGCCGGTGCGGGTCGGCCAGCTGTTGAGGTTGCGCGGGCGGATCACCTATGTTGGCCGCACGTCCATGGAGGTCGAGGTCATCGTCCAGGCGGAGGACCTGCTGACCGGTGGGATTTCGCATACCAATAGCGCCTACTACATATTCGTGGCCCTTGACGAAAGGGGCATGCCGACCGAAGTGCCGCGGCTCGAACTGACGAATGAAGCGGAACGACGGCGATTCGAAGAGGGCGAGGAGCGGCAACGCCAGAGGCTCAAACGCGCCGGCAAAAAGGTGAAGTAGGACCCGCCTCAACCCGCAGATGCAACCCTTTCGACACTCTTTAACCCAAGTCCTGAATTCTCTGCACAAGTGGCTGCTGCCCGCCGCCGCACTGTGCGCATTCTATGGCTACGTTCGACCCTGGATAGCGCATAAGGCGGCAGGGCTGGCCGTATTGGGGCTGGACTTGGGAGAGCTCGTGAAGTTCCTGCACCCCGTGCAACAAGGTGAAATCAGCCTGTGGCGGGAGGGCTTTTATCTGCCACTGGTCGCAGTGAGTGTCAGCCTCAGTTTGAACGCCTTTTGCCGCGATTCGATCGTTTCGGGTCGGCGGGGCGCGAGTCCCTATGGAACGGCTACCGAAGAAGGCGGCCCGCGCTACGGTTGGCCTGTCCGCATCGCGCTCCTGCTGCTTGCGATTGTGACAGCGCTCAATCTCCTGCCCCCTGCGTGGACGCCCCGGCTCTTGCTCACCCCTGAATTTCGCTTGCAAACGATTGCAATGACTCTTTGCCTGGCGCTGGTCGCTTTCAGCCCCTTGGCCGGGCTTTTCCAATCTCCCCGATCGCTTATTGGATCATTTGGCGAAACAGCAGACGGCGCCGGCCGTCGCGGTTGTTTTTGGCGGGCCGCTTGGACGGTTGCTCTTGTGCGCGGTTGTCTTCTCGTCGTCAGCGCGGGCGCCGCGATCTATTTTCCCATTGCCCAGTTTCGCGAGGTCCTTCCGACCTTGGCCGAACTGTACGGACAGATGCCTGAAATTGGATGGGGTCCGGCACTGATGGTTGCCGGTCTGGCAGGTCTGCTCTGGCACGGGCTTAGTGATATCTCCTCTCTGCTGAGAGAATGATTGCAGAGGCTAAAATGAACGTCCGGGCATTTGACCTACCCTTCCGTGCTGTCTGGGTTCGCCGGAAAGACTTGATTGACCTGCGCCTTTCCAGGAGCGCTCTGGAAACGGATAGCTGGACTAACGCCGATATCATGGCCCACGTCAGCGCATTCCGTCTGGTTGGCGTAAGCGTCAAAGACCACAAGAGGTTGGGTCTTGGCCGCTGGCTCCGTGCAAACGGGAATGAAATCCCGTACACGGCCAGCGAACCGATGCCCTCGGGCACAGTTGCGTACGACGAGGCGGGGCAGATTGCCTACTTTTCGGTCTGGCCCCAGCTTTCCGAGGATGCTGATGCCCGCTTTTACGAGCGTCAGGGGAAAATATTCCTGAAGCAAAACGGCGGAATCGCCCGAATCCGCTTTCCTGTGCTCAACAAACGCGGCCGCGCGGGAGTTCTCGGCACGGCCGCGGCTTTACTGGCGACGAGGTGAGCGTTGCAGGATTCCAAGATTCCTTCATCCGGAAACAAATTGTGCGGTGGAGTGTTTGGAATACACTCACTATGGGAAACTAAAGTCTTCTCTCAATATTACACGGAGTTCTCTTGATGACAGGACCTATTCGCTTCGGAGTAATCGGGGGCAGCGGCGTTTACCAGATGGATACGTTGTCTGATGTCGAAGAAGTCGAACTGGACACACCTTTTGGCAAACCGTCGGACGCCTATGTTGTGGGTACCCTGCACGGCCAGCGGGTGGCATTTCTTGCCCGGCACGGACGGGGGCACCGTATCAGCCCCACGCGGTTGAACCAGCGCGCCAACATCTACGGCTTCAAAATGCTGGGCGTCGAGTACCTGATCGCGGTCAGCGCTTGCGGCAGCCTGCAAGAGAGGCTGCGGCCAGGTGACATAGTCATCCCTGACCAGATTTTCGATCGCACGCGGCTGCGAGGGCTCAGTTTCTTCGATGACCCCGACGTTGGAACTGACGGTCTGGTTGTGCATGTAAGCGTCGCCCATCCATTTTGCGAATTCCTCAGCGACATCTGCTGCAGGGCGGTAGAGCAGACCAGCGCAACAGCACACCTTGGCGGTAATTTCGTTACGATCGAGGGCCCGCGCTTCAGCACGAAAGCCGAGAGTATCGCCTTCCGCCAACTGGGGATGGACATTATCGGCATGACCACGACCCCGGAGGCATTCCTGGCCAGGGAAGCGGAAATGAGCTATGCCTGCATGGCCCATGTGACCGACTATGATGTTTGGCATGAAACAGAAGAGGCTGTGACGGTCGAAGCTGTCATCAGGATGCTGATGCATAACGCGGAAGTGGCGGTAAAGGCCGTTGCCAACGCAATTGAATTGCTGGCTGACTGCGGTCCTTCGCCCCATGCCAATGCGCTCAGGGATGCGTTGATAACCGACAAGAAGGCCGTTCCGCCGGAGGTCGTCGACCGCCTGGAACTGATCGTCGGAAAGTATTTCGACCGATAGGGAAGGACACATAGCGATTATGGCCACTGTTGCCGAGACGATTGCCCAGTCTCTACATGACGCCGGCGTCCGCTTTGCCTTTGGAATGCCGGGAGGAGAGGTGGTGTCGGTTTTGGAGGCCATGCAGCGAGTGGGTATCCGCTTTGAGCTGATGCACCATGAGGAGAGCGCGGTGTTTGCGGCCGATGCTTACGCGCGGGCAACTGGCAAGCCGGGGTGTGCACTCACCACGTTGGGCCCAGGCGCGCTCAATGCGGTGCCCGGCATTGGGCACGCATGGTTGGATAGGGCGCCGGTGGTGCTGATTACGGCGCAAAAGCCTGACTCGCTGCTGCCGGACTACACGCACCAGGTGGTCGACTTGCAGTCCGTCTTCGCGCCCATCACCAAGCGGACGCTCAAGGTTACTCCAAGGAATGCTGCGGCGGAGGTGCCGGCAACAGTTGCATTGACGATGCAGGGGCGACCGGGGCCGGTGCATCTGCAGATAAGCAATGAGGAGGCGGAACTCCCGGTCGAGCGCGCAAGCGGGCAGCAGGTAGGCAGTATATCGACCGGTCAGGGCGAAGTGGGGGGGAACGGAGATCTGCCCGACGGTGAGCGACTTTCGCGGGCAAGAGAAATTGTCGCGAAGGCGTCACGTCCCGTGATCCTTGCCGGGCTCGGTTTGGAGCCGGAGGCCCCATACGACGCGCTAAGGGCGCTGGCTGAGGCGGCCAACGCGCCGGTCATTGTGTCTCCCAAGGGAAAGGGCGCGTTGCCGGATGATCATCCGCTGAGCGCGGGGGTCGTCGGTCTGACCCGCACCGATCCCGTGTACGACATCCTGGAGGAATCGGACTGTGTCGTCGCCGTGGGTTTCGATGTAGTCGAGCTGGTGAAGGAGTTTTCGCTGCCGCAGAGCGGGGAAAGCGAGTCGGCAGGCGGGGCCGATGACGTACCGCTCATTTGGATTGCGAACTGGCCCAACTACGACCCGGTGTTGCCGGCTGACGTGGAGCTCGTGGGGTCGATGACGGCGACTTTGATGCAACTTGCCGACAGTGAGTTCCGCACTGACGGGCAGTGGGGAGAGTCCAGAGTGCGTGCGTTTCACGCGCAACTGGCTGCGTTGCCTTTGCCCTCTTCCCGGCCCGGCCATCTGTTGCCCCAACAGATGTTAGTGAGTATGCGCCGTCACTTGAGCAGGAACACTTTGCTCGCAGTGGACGTGGGCAGCCACAAGATATTCGGGAGCCTGGAGTGGCCGACCTTGACACCGAACAGCTTCGCGCTTTCCAATGGACTGTCCTGCATGGGATTTGGCCTGCCGGCAGCTATCGGAACCGCCCTGGCGCGGCCGGACGAATCCGCGGCCTGCCTTATCGGCGACGGCGGAATGCTGATGTGCCTGGGAGAACTGGCGGTCCTGGCCCGGCTTAATCTGCCTGTGGTCGTCGTAGTGGCGGTCGACAACGCAATCGACCTGATCCGTTCACACCAGATCAGGCAGGGCAAGGAGCCTTTCGGAACCGAGTTTCCTGCCCCGGACTTCTGCAAGATCGCCGCTGGATACGACATTGCGGCGGCCCGTGTTACGACGCCGGAAGAGTGCGATGAGGCGCTGGCACGTGCGGCCGCTGCAAGGGTGCCCTTCCTGATCGAAGCTATCATCGATCCTGTCGGCTATCCAACCACCCCTCGGTAGTCATTTTCTTCATCTCAAAAGGTCACAACCTCCCGCTGCTGGACCTTTGCGTCATCCAGTTCCATGCCGATGCCGGGCGCAGTGGGCACGCTGACATTGCCGTTGACCGGCTTAATCGGGTTCTTCAGGAAGAACTGGTGGACTTCGTTCCACTTGATCAGGTATTCCAGCATTGGCGTGGTCGGCTCCGGCCAGGCGGCGATAACGTGGATACTTGCGGGAGTCGAGTGGCCGTGGGGAACTACCGGTACGTCGTAAGCTGATGCCAGCGCCAGGATCTTCTGCGTCTCAGAAATACCCCCGCACCAGTAGATGTCGGACTGGTAGACGTCGCAGGCTCCTGCGTCCATCAGTTGTTTCAGTCCCCAGCGCGTGTATTCGTGTTCGCCGCCGCTGATTGGGATGTTTACGGCGCGGCGGATTTGGGCGTACTGTTCGATCTTGTCGGGCAGTACCGGCTCTTCGAGCCAGCGGGGTGCGTATTCCTCAAGCCGGCGGGCCATCTGCACTGCGTATGGTACGTCCCAACTCATCCAGCAGTCCAACATGATGTCCACGTCCGGCCCGACACTCTCGCGCAATGTGCGCGCAAGGCGAAGATTTCGCTCCATTCCCATCTTGCCGTCGGTAGGGCCATCGCGGAAGAACCACTTCGTAGCTCTATAGCCTTCGGCCACAAACTGCCTGGCCCGCTCCTGGACCAGCTCCGGATCGATTGAGTACCCCAGGGCGCTGGCATATGCCGGGACTTCGGTACGTGTGGGCCCGCCCAGCAACTGGCAGACCGGGGCCTGGAAATAGTTCCCCTTCAGGTCCCAGAGCGCGCAGTCCACCGCGCTTAGGGCCATCATTTCTGTGCCTTTGCGTCCATGCACCTGGGAGCGGTACATCCGGTCCCAAAGCCGTTCGGTCGCCAGAGGGTCGTGACCAATCAGGAGGGGCGCCAGCTGGGTCTGGATGACGAAGGCCTGGTCGAATGGAAGGGGACCGCCACGACCGGATACGCCATCGTCGGTCTCGACTTCGACAAAGTAGGCGGTGATGTTGTAGCGGCCGTCGCCGACTGCAAACATTTCGTGCGGGCCTTCTGCTTTGTGTTCCGGGTAGATGTCGAGGGGACGCACCAGCCGCTCCTCCCAGAACTCCCCTTCAGACTCCAATACGCCTTGCAACCGTACTACCGTAACGTCAGTGATTTTCATGTTCATTTCGCTCGCTTGTAAATGGAGTGGCTTCCTAAGTGTAGTATACTGATCCGAAGGGGCAAGGCAACAAACGGGCGCTCCAAACGAGCCCGGCCGTTTCTGTCGAAGCAGGCAGACTTTGCGTCAGGATCGATATTCTCCCAGCTCTTCCTTGGTCGCAAATTGCCAGAGAGCGGTGGTCAAAGACAGAGTGCTGACGGGTCAACTTCGAGGCATCCAACTGTATGACCCGAACTGGATTTGGTGGAGCAAAGCTGATGAGCAAGGATTGGCGCGGCATCTTCGCGATTGTCGTAACTCCTTTTGATGACGGCCTTGATCTGGACGAGGACGCGCTTCGCCGTCAGGTGGAGTTTTGCATTGAGGTGGGCGCGGCCGGGCTCGTAGGGCCGGCCAACGCGGGCGAATTCGCGACGATGTCGGATGAAGAACGTCAGCGCTGGATACGGATTGTCGTCGAGGAGACCGACGGGCGGATACCGGTCATAGCTGCTACTACGCACGGCCACAGGGTGCCGGCAGTGGCCCTGAGCCGCTTTGCCCAGGATGTGGGCGCAGACGGCATCATGGCGATGCCTCCCCACATCCTGCATCCTGACCCGGACGGCTGTTATTCGTATTACGGGGCTCTCAATGACGCCTTGGACATTCCGATCTGCATTCAGAATTTCATGGGGCCGATTGGAACACCTATGTCCTCGGAGTTACTGGCGCGCATGTGCCGGGAACTGGAGTGGGTCCAGTATCTGAAGGAGGAAACGTTACCGGAGCCGCGCGCCATTTCTCGCTCGCTGGCTGCAGCAGGGGATGCCTGCAAGGGCGTCTTTGGAGGGCAGGGCGGCATCTACATGATCGATGAGTGGCGGCGGGGGGCCTGCGGGAATATGCCCGCCAGCCAGTCCGTAGACCTGCACACGAGGATTTGGGGCAAACTCGAAGAGAACGACGAGCTCGGTGCGAGGGCACTCTTTAACCAACTACTTCCGCTGCTCAATTTCGAGCGCATGCACGGTGTTGCCGTTTACAAACAGGTCTTTTTGCGTCGCGGCATCTTTGCGTCGGCCGCCAGCCGCATTCCCGGCGCCTACCTGGACAATGAGGACTTGCTTGAGTTTGAAGCCATCTGGCAGGACATTGAGCCCCTTCTGGATGCCTGAGAGCCAGTTGAGAGTTAAGCCTCCCACCGCCGGGTGGGTCAAGCCCAGGAGTGGCTCAGCGTTTTCCGACAGACACCAAGCCAACTGATCGACGGCTATCCACCACTGTTTATACAACTGCATGAACGCTAAAGTATCTGCAATTGAGCTCTTCCCTATTCGCATCCCGCGCGACGTTCCCTACCTGGGACCGCTGGAAGAAGATAATAGGCCTAACCCAAAGGGCTACATAGTGCGACCCGGCAACCGTACTGTTTATCCGGTATTCGACCAGACGCTGCTGGTCAGAGCCGAAGCAAGTGACGGAACGGTCGGTTGGGGTGAATGTTTCGGTGTGGTGGCACCGCAGGTCGCACGGACAATCCTGGATGAGTTGCTGATCCCATTTGTCATTGGCCGTAGTTCACACGACGTCGAGCGCATTTACGAGGACTTGTACGACCTGCAGCGAGTGCGGGGCCATTTCGGCGGATACGCGCTCGATGCCATCGCCGGATTGGACATGGCTCTCTGGGACCTGCGGGGCAAACTGTCTGGGCAGCCGGTGTGGCAGCTGCTGGGCGGCCTGCGGCACGAAAGGCTGCCGGTCTACGTATCGGGGCTGCCGGGCGGGTCGAAGGAGGAACGGGCTGCGCTGGGTAAGCAGTGGATCGAGCGTGGTTTTTCGGCGTTGAAGTTCGCAGCTGTCGTTGCGGAGGAAGGAGAGATCGCGGAGATTGAGGCGATCCGCGGCGAGGTCGGGCCTGTGCCGAAAGTCCTCGTCGACCTTCACTGGCGCTACACTGCGCTGGAAGCGGTTCAGCTGATTGAGAGACTATGCCAGTACGACCTGTATCTGGCTGAGGCGCCGGTCGCGCCGGAGGATCTGGCAGGTCAGGCGCACGTGGCCCGGTCGGTAAAGACGCGCATCGGTCTGGGAGAGGAGTGGCGAACCGTCTACGAATACCTCCCCCGCCTGCAAGCCGGTTGTATGGACGTCATCCAGCCGGAGATGGCCCACACCGGCATCACCGGCTTCGTCCGCATCTGCGAGTTGGCGCAGGCCTTTCACTGCCAGGTGATGCCCCACGCGACAATCAATATTGGCATCGCGCAAGCGGCGAGCCTGCATGCAGCCGCCACACTGGCCAACTTTGTCATGCACGAGTACCAGCATACCATTTTCGATCGCAATAAACAGTTCATCCGCAGCACGATGGACTGCCGCGCCGGCTTTTTTACACTTCCTGACGGGCCCGGCCTTGGTGTAGAGCCCACGGAAGAGGCGCTGAGTTTTGCATTCAATCAAGGCTGAATCAGGAAGGAGTGTTCGGGATGAGTGAAAGAGAGTTTTCCGTCGTTGATACACACTGCCACGTCGGCCTGCACAAGTATGAGCCTGTCGAGGCCTTGCTATTCCACATGGAGCGAGCCAGTGTCGACCAGGCTGTACTGATCCAGTATATGGGCAACAGCGACAATGGCTACATTGTGGAGGCTATCGAGGCGAACCCGGGTCGATTTGCCGCTGCCATGATCGTAGACGACGATGACGACGGCTCTGCCATTCGCGCCTGGGCCGAACAAGGGCTCGCCGGCATTCGTTTGCTGGCGGACTTTCGGAGTCAGGGAAGCGATCCCCTATCCCACTGGCGCGTTGCCGACGAGCTGGGCCTTGTTGTCAGTGTTTTCAGCCGGCCGGAACTCCTCCAGAGCGCCGAGTTTAATGAGGTGCTGGGCCTCTTCCCAAACCTTTCGATGATCATTGAGCATCTGGGAGGCGTCAAGCCGGGCGTTGACCTGGAAGAGTTCGCCGCCATCACCGCTCTGGCCCGTCACGAAAATCTGACAATCAAGCTGCCGGGATTTGGCGAATTCTGCCACCTCCCTTGCCCATTTCAGGAAGTTCCTCCTCTCGCAGAGCTTTCTTTGGAGGCTTTTGGTGCACGGCGCATCATGTGGGGCAGCGACTGGCCGCCCGTCAGCAGCCGCGAAGGCTTCGACAACTCTCTGGCGTTTCCTCTCGAATATCTTTCTGCCTTGAGTACAGATGAGCGCGCCTGGATATTCGGCAAGACGGCCAGACGGGTCTGGAATCTGAGCAGCTGAAACCAAACTGGCCCCGTCGCTTGCGCAAAACTGACTAGCGTCTCGGGCTACAGAAAACAGCAGCGTCCACCCAGGAATACCCTGATGCCCAAAGTAATCTTCTTCACCAATCTGGCCAGCGAACTGGCCCTGCAGGTCATTGCCCCGGCTCCTCGGGAATGGGATGTATCCGTGCAACCATTTGAACTGCCAGCAGAAGAAAAGGCGAGCTTAGCCGCCAATGCCGACTTCCTGATTCTCTTTCCCGGCGAGCTGGATGAAGCCGTACTGCGGGCGGCGGAGGGTCTGAAGTTGGTACAGCTTGTAAGCGCCGGTTTCGATCGCATGCCTCTCGACGTGCTTTCAGAACTTGAGATTCCGCTGGCCAACAACGGTGGTACGAATTCGATCGACGTTGCGGAGCACACCTTGGCCCTCATCCTGAGCGTCTATCGCCGGATGACGGAGATGGACCGCAACGTGCGCAACGAAGGTTGGAAGGATATCGACAGTGGGATGACGACTTTCACAGTTCACGGCAAGACGGTTGGCATTGTTGGGCTAGGTCACATTGGCAAAGAGGTGGCCAAGAGGCTGGTCCCCTTCCAGGCCAATGTAATCTACTTCGACCCTTTCCCCGTTCCGGACGCCGTGGAACGCGATTTGCAGGTTGAGCGGGTCCCGCTGGGCGAGTTGCTGGAGAGATCCGATATCGTCACCTTGCACGTTCCGCTGAATGACCAGACCCGCCATCTCATCGGCCCAGAGGAGCTGGCTCAGATGAAGTCCAGCGCGATCCTCGTCAACACTTGTCGCGGCCCGGTAGTGGACGAAGATGCACTGATCGAAGCCCTGACCAGTGGTACGATCCGGGCTGCCGGATTGGACGTTCTCAAGGACGAACCGACAGACCCAGGCAACCCGATTCTGCAATTGGACAACGTAATTCTCTCACCGCATATTGCTGGCGTCACTTACGACACGTGGCAGCGTCGCGGTATTTTCATCTTCGAAAACCTCCGGCGAGTCTGGGCGGGAGGGGAGCCTCTGTCCGGAATCGCACTGTAGGCGGGAGTTCGTTGAAGCTGCCGCCCTCATTGCGGCCATAACTGAACCCTTCTCCTTTGGCGTTCAGTCGGCCCGCTGTTATACTCCCTCAATTGCAGGCTTAACCGACCACCTTCTGCAGGTTCTCTATCTCATGGCTTCTCTGACAGCCCCGTGCGGCTTAGCCGTCCCGTCGGGACTCTTTACTGCCAGGATCAACAGGCCACTTGTCCTTTCGTCGACTTCACTTGGGCATTCCAGGGCTGCCGTCGATTGAGGAGCATAAATGACAGACATCGCCTTTGTTCAGGACCTTGCGCAACGACTGCGGGAAAATGTTGGCCAGGTGATCGTTGGCAAGGACGAAGTTGTTGACCAGCTGCTGGTGGCCCTTTTCTGCGAAGGTCACGTACTGCTGGAAGACGTACCCGGCATTGGCAAAACGATGCTGGCGAAGACTCTTGCCGCTTCTCTGGGCATCAGCTTTCAGCGAATCCAGTTCACGCCCGACCTGCTGCCCTCCGACATCGTAGGCGTAAGCGTATACAATCGTAAGACTGACGACTTCGAATACCGTCCTGGCCCGATTCTGGCGGGAATAGTCCTTGCAGACGAGATCAACCGCGCCGGTCCCCGTACACAGAGCGCCATGTTGGAAGCAATGGAAGAGAGGCATGTCACCGTTGATGGCATCAGCCATGCGCTTCCCTACCCGTTTTTCCTCATGGCAACGCAGAATCCGGTCGAACTTGCAGGAACTTTCCCCCTGCCTGAGGCGCAGATGGATCGCTTCCTGATTCAACTGGCGCTTGGCTATCCTGAGCGAGAAGAGGAGCGCCTGATCCTGCACCGTTTTCGCGCGGACAATCCTCTTTCCCGCGTCAAGGCAGTCGTCCAGGCGGAAGACATCCGCCAGGCAGTATCGATCTGCCGCAATGTTTTCGTTCACCCGGTCCTGGAAGACTATCTCCTCGACATGGTCCAGGCTACGCGCGTCGACAGTGCGCTCGACCTGGGCGTCAGCCCGCGCGGCAGTCTTGCTTTCTACCGCACGGTACAGGCCTTTGCCGCGATTCAGGGGCGGTCCTACGTTTCGCCGGATGATATTCAGCGACTAGCCCCGCCCGTTCTCCGCCACCGGTTGATTCCCGGCCCCGACACACGTCTGCACGGCACATCCGTCGCCAAGGTATTGGAGGACATTATTCGTACTGTGCCGGTTCCGGTTGAGGAGAACTGGCAGGAAGGCCCTGCCCAGACAGAATCGGCTAACGTATTGGGCGCATTCGGCGCCGATTTGGAGCAGGAGCTGGAGGCAGCTGTTTCCCCAGAGGCTTCGGTCAACGGTCCACCGGCTGACGAGCGCACCTCCCTTTCAGACTGATGGGGCGAGCTGGCTGGACCGCCGCGGTTGTCATACTGACTCTGGCGCTTTCCACGCGCAACAGCCTTATCTTCACGATGGCGCTGATCCTCGGGCTGCTGGGGCTCGTTGTCTGGCTATGGAGCCGCTACTGTCTTTCTGAGGTCACTTACAGGCGCCGGTTCGACGTCGACCACGTCTTTTTCGGCGAAAAGACTGATCTTCATCTGGAAGTGACCAACGCCAAACCGCTGCCGCTTGCCTGGCTGCGCTGCGAAGATGACATTCCCGTTGCCCTCGACCTGGAGCCGGAAGAACGAGCGAGGCACTATCTGCCCACCCGCCGCGTTCTCGTCAACCTCTTTTCGCTCGGAATCTACCAGAGGGTCACACGCCGCTATACCGTTACCGGTACCCAGCGGGGGGCCTGGAGATTCGGGCCGGTGCAGCTCATCTGCGGCGACATTTTTGGATTTCGCAGCCAGCTGCTGGAAGATCCGGAAACCTCGCTGCTTCTGGTCTATCCCCGAATGTATACACTGCCCGAACTGGGTCTCGAGGCCCGCCACCCCTTTGGTGACCACGAGAGTCGAAACAGACTGATCGAAGACCCATTGCGGTTGAGCGGCGTGCGGGAGTACCTTCCCGGCGACAATTTCCGCTACATCCACTGGAAGGCGACAGCACGCCGCCAGGAACTTCAGACAAAGCTGTTCGAACCTTCTGCTTCGCGCCCACTGGCAATCTTTGTCAACATTCGAACATTTCATCACCGCTTCGAAGGTGTCGACCCGGCACTGCGGGAGTTTGCCATTAGTGTCGGCGCCTCCATTGCCCGTTGGGCGCAGATGCAAGGCGATGAGTTCGGAGTCTTCGCCAACAGCATGATGTACGCCGGCAGGCGTGTGCGCGTTTTGCCCGGCGCACATCCAAGGCAGCTTACCAGCGTCCTGGAGGCACTGGCCTACTGTGTGGGTATACCGCATACGACGATTGAAAGGGTCTTGCAACAGGAGGCCGGCCACCTTCGCATCGGGACTTCGATCGTGTTGGTCAGCGCGACTCTGTCGGATAACCTGCGCCGGGTGCTCATCGATCTGCAGCGTCAGGGATTTGCCGTCACGCTGCTGGGAATCGGCGGTCTGACGCTCGAAAAAGCGATCCCCGGCGTCGCTTTCCAGAAGTTGTCGGAACAGGCGTTGAGCGACTTGACTGTCGATGCAGAACAGGAGATGCACGAATCTGGGGCGCCTGTGCTGGCGGGTTGAAGGCCCGTTGGCAACGGGACGCTAGGGAGAGGGCTTACACGGGCTCGTTCGCCAGATTATGCGCTCCCTTTCCTAACCGAGCTGGATACGATACTGACTGATGAACTCGACTTTTGCTCTGCCGTGGGACCATAAGGAATGGAACATTGTGGACGGCGGGCTGTTGCCGGTGCTAGTCGGTGTCATGCGGTTCTGCTGGATCTGGCCCTGGATGCTGTTGTTGCAGGGATTTCTGGCTCCCTCCCTCTCTGCGCCCCTCATGTACCCCTGGATGGTGATTGTCCTGCCAATACTCAGCTTCACCTTTGCGCGTTGGTCCATGCCGACTTTGGCTGAGCGCAAGGATTTTCGTAGGACGAATCAGATTCGGCAACAGATTGCCACTTTCGGTTTTGCTGCGATCCTCTTTCTGGTGTGGGTACGCTTCCAACGACCGGAATTCTGGTTGGTGGACCTGCGCTGGGCGCTAGCCGCAGGGTACGACCTGATCTACTGGGACGCGGTTCCGATTGAAGTACCCGGCACGCTTCTCTTTCTGCTCCTGGGTGTTTTTCTATGGCTGCGGGGCGCGCTTGACGGGCATGGCCAGTATCGCCACGATGAGATCTGGAGGGCGTTTCTTTCAGGAGGCGCCGCACTGGCCCTGTTTGCCTGGATCGTTCCTCCAGTACCGGCCATTGAGCAATCTGACGCGGCAGCAACCCCACTCATGTCGGCCGGCGGCCAACTTTCCAACTCCATTTGGCTGATAATACTCTTTGCGGCCTCAGGACTCGCAGGGATGGGCGTTGCCAACCTTGGGAAATCCGGCGGGTGGAGACGCCGGGCGCGCGTAGCCAGATTGCGTCCCAACCGCGGCTGGATGGCTGGAATTGGGCTGACGATCTTCGTCATGCTGGGACTGGCCATGCTGATGGCGTTGATCATTCAGCCGGAGGACGCTGCCATACTCTGGAAGGCGCTCGGACTGATCTGGCAGTGGGTTAGTACAGTACTCATTTGGATCATCACAGTCGTCACGTATCCGATCTTCCTGATCCTTGAGTATCTGATACGCCTACTTCGCAGCCTGTTCGGTGAGCGTTCACAGGAGACGGAGCGCGCCGAGTTTTTTCAGCCTGGCACGCCTGAGCCGATGCCGGAGCCGCCGGAGAGGGTCGTCGAAGCGATGCCGGAGCCTTTCCGGTGGATTGCTCTACTTGTGGTGGCGGCAGGCGTCTTCGTCATTTTCATGCTCGTTCTCCGACGGCTGAACAGTCGTCCCGAAGAGGAGAGCGACGAGGTACGCGAATCGATTCTGACAGCCAGCCTGCTGCAATCTCAACTCGCAGACCTGTGGGCCCGACTGCGTTCGCAGTTCGGCCCACCGCCTGAGGAGCCGGACCCGTATCTGTCGCTGGATGGCGAAGTCGACACCCGCCGTCTGATACGCTCGATCTACCAGCGGCTGCTGGCACTCGCACAGGCAAGAAGCGCTCCCAGATTGCATGGAGAAACGCCCAGAAACTATGGGGGCCGCCTGTCCGCCCAACCCGGCTTTGCCGAGCCTCTGGTGCAAACAATCACCGCGGCCTACGGCGAGGCCCGTTATGGCGACAAGCCGCCTTCTGAGGAGACCGCTTCCGCAGCTGAAGAGGCCTGGCGGGAGATCGAGTCTACACTGGCGCCAGGCCCTTCTGAAAAAGATTCTTAGCGTAGCTTGCAGCGGCTCGCTTGCACATTCCCTAATTCTCCTAATCCGGAGTACTCCCTATGAACGGCGCCCAGGCTCTCATTCGCACTCTTTATGATGGAGGTGTGGACACCTGCTTCATGAATCCCGGCACGTCGGAGATGCACTTCGTCGACGCGCTGGACTCCGTGCCGGAGATGCACTCGGTTCTCTGCCTGTTTGAAGGCGTTGCGACCGGGTGCGCGGACGGCTACGCTCGTATGACCGGCAAGCCGGCGGCGACGCTGCTGCACTTGGGCCCAGGACTGGGTAATGGGATCTCCAATTTGCACAACGGGCGCAAGGCCCACTCTCCGATCGTCAACATTGTGGGGGACCACGCGACTTATCACCTCAAGTATGACGCGCCTCTTACAGCGGACATCGAGGGGCTGGCACGGCCGGTCTCGGGCTGGGTGCGCACGTCACCCAACTCGCGCGCGGTTGCCGAAGACGGGGCCGAGGCCATCGCCGCGGCCTGTACGCCTCCCGGGCAGGTGGCGACACTGATACTGCCGGCGGATACGGCTTGGGGCGCGGCGGACGGCCCGGCGCCCCCGCAATGCGCTCCGCCCAGGGCCGTCGCACCCGAGGAGCGTATTTCAGCCATCGCCCGTTTGCTGCGGCGAGGAGAAGAGACAGTCATTCTCGTGGGCGACCAGGTAATGAGCAACGCAGGAGTCAGCGAACTTGCCTGCCGGATCGCGGCGGGCGCGAGCGCCAGGGTCGTCGGCAATCGCGCCGCGGCGCGGGTTTCGAGAGGCGCGGGCCGACCTGTCCTGGCTCGCCTGCCCTATCCCGTCGATCAGGCTGTCTCTCTCTTGGCCGGCGCACGCCATGTCGTTCTTGCGGGCGCCAAAGACCCGGTGGGATTCTTTGCCTATCCGGACAGCCCCAGCCGGCTGGCGCCGCCTGACGCAGGCATCCATCTGCTTGCTTCCGAGGACGAAGATGTACCCGCCGCGCTCGATGCGCTGAATGAAGAGTTGGGCGCGCCGGCAACTTCGACTGCCGCAGCCCGATTGGAACGCCCGGCCCTACCGACAGGCGAACTCACACCGGAGGCGGCCTGGACCGCTCTGTGCGCACTGATGCCGGAAAATGCAATCGTTGCCGATGAATCGGTCACTTGCGGCCGACAAGCGTATCCTCACACGGAAACTGCGCCGCCTCACGACTGGCTTCACGTGACAGGAGGCTCCATCGGCCAGGGCTTGCCAGCGGCCACGGGAGCGGCCGTGGCCTGCCCGGACCGGCAGGTGTTTGCCATGGAGGGCGACGGCTCCGGCATGTACACTTTGCAGGCCCTGTGGACACAAGCGCGAGAGTCGCTGAATGTTGTGAATGTGATCTTCGCCAATCGCAGTTACCGCATTCTGCAGGGTGAACTGTTGAATGTGGGGGGCGACGCTGAACCAGGACCACATGCCCAGGCGATGATGCGCCTTGATTCTCCAGAGTTGAACTGGGTCTCGATTTCCGAGGGTATGGGAGTTCCAGCAGTCCGCGTCGAGACCGCCGATGCTTTCGTCCGGGCGCTGGGTCGCGGAATCGAAGAGCCGGGACCGATGCTGATAGAGGCGATGGTCTGACGGCAAGTTGCCTGCGATGGAACTCCGCCGTCGTTTAACCTGAACATTTTCCCTTTCTGCCATGGACACAGTTGAATCGAACCAGCCATCAGTAGATGCGGTCGCGCAGGTCGTCGACGCATTCATGGCGGAGCGAGAGCCGGTTTACATAGTCGGCGGCGCGGTGCGGGATCATCTGCTGGGCATCTCTGCGATTCCGGGCTGGACGCGAGCGCACATAGTTGGGCACGCTCACGGCGGCGCCAAGGCTTCCTCCTCCCGCGCTCGAACCCCTGCCTCGACAACGGACCTGGATCTTGTTCTGAATGGGCCCGTATTGCCCCTGGCGCGACGCGTGGCGGACAGGCTGGGCTGGGCCTACTATCCCCTGGACGAAACGAGGGACGTCGCCCGGCTTATCGGGACAGGCAGCGACGGTCGACGAATCGAGTGTGACGCCGCGGCATTGCGAGGCGACCTGCGGTCCGACCTGCTGGCGCGTGACTTCAGCGCCAATGCGCTGGCGCTGGAGCTTTCAGGGGACAGCCCAATCCAGCTGATTGACGTATGCGGCGGCATCGCGGATATCACATCGCACACACTGCGGCGCATTTCGGACGAGAGTCTGCGTGACGATCCTGTCAGGCTGCTGCGCGCGGTGCGCCTGGCTGCTCAACTGGGCTTTACGATCGAGGATGATACACGAAGGCAGATCGTTGACCTGGCAAGGACGGTCGAAAGGGTCAGCGCCGAACGGTTGCGGCAGGAATTGTGGAAGCTGCTGAACTGTATGCGTCCGGACGAGGGAATCAGGGAGTTGAATGCGCTCGGGCTGCTTGACCAACTATTGCCTGAGGTCAGCGCACTGCAAGGCGTGACGCAGTCATCTCGCCACCATCTTGATGCATACGACCACAGCCTGTTGACGGCGCGCCACGCAGCCGAACTTCGAGACTGGCTGCGCGGTGGTTCGCCGCTGGAGGATGGCATACTGAGAGGATCTTTGGAACCATGGGCAGAGCCGCTGCGCGCCCATTTCGGTGAGGAGATCGCGTTCGGCCACGACCGTGCCGGGTGGCTGGTCTGGCATGCCCTGCTTCACGATACGGGAAAGGCCGGAAGGCTTTCCCTGGATACCGGGGCCGGCGCCCAACGACAGTCCCATAACGGCCACCAGCGGTTGAGTGCGGAGATAGCCGGGCGGCGCGTTGCACAACTTCGCTTCAGCAGGCGTGAAGTCCTGTTGACTGAGCGTGTGGCTTCTATGCACAGCGTGCCTCGCAACCTGATCAGGTCACTTCCCAGAGACGCCACCCGCATCGGTCCGCGGGCGGCGTACCGCTTCTTTCGCGATGCAGGAAGCGTGACGTCGGGGCGCCAGATTGAGCATCGTCTGCAATCGAGCGGCGCGCAGCAACGTCTCGATGGACTGGATGTGACGCTGCAAGCGATCTCGGATCTGCAGGCGACAGGGCGAGAGCGAGGGGAAGAGTGGCGAAGTTTTCTCAGGGCCGTGGAAGGACTGTTTGCATTTTCCTTTTCGCGGCCGGCGGACCATCCGGCCGCGCCGCTGGCGGATGGCCGTGCGCTGATGAGGCACCTGGGGTTGAAGCCGGGGCCGGTTCTGGGGTCCATTGTGCGGGAACTGTCGGAGGCGCAGGCGGCCGGCGCGGTGACAACCTCCGACGAGGCGATTGCGCTGGCAAGAGAACTGTTGGCGAGAGGGGTGAACTAGATTAAGAGACGCTTCCGTGTGGGGCCAGTTTGTTGCTCATACCAAATGCTTCGCCGCGGCTCGTTCCATACGAGCACGCGCGGCGCCGCTTTCAATGATGCGCCTGGCGCGACTTAACCCATCGGGAACACTCCCGGCCAGATCAAAGAGATGGAGAATGACACCTGCAGTCAGGCAGACCTGCTCGGTCGCGTCGCATTTTTCTGAAGCGAGTGCCTTTGAATTAAGTTCGGCATGGCCTGCGGCGTCTGGTGGTCCGGGTACGCGTACGCGTTCTTTATGACCGAGGGCTTCGGGATCGAGGATAAGATCGTTGGCCGCGTCTTCGGCAAAAACGTGGGACTTGCGGCCTACGGCCATTTCGACTGAGCCTTCCTCGCCCTGAACGATAAAGCTTCGTACAGCGCCCGTCTGCACTGCTCGCAGGCGCTCAATGTAGTTTCCGTGGAAGAATCCGCTGACCTGAAATGGGGCGTTGGCCGGATTGAGGAGTTTCTCGACACTGTTGAGGACAGTTCGAAGGCCAAACTGGCGCCGCAGGGGCAGCAGGTCATGCCATTGCGGCGCGAATCTCTCTGCAGACAGGTAGCCGATGCCGACCGCTTCTATCATTGCCTGGACGGCTTCCGGCTCCAGGTCGTCGGCAACGCCCATTTCCCTCAGAACGGGCCCCGGCCCGATGCCCTCTTTAGTGGGAACGCCTTCATCGCCATGCAGGACAACCGGCATTCCGGCTTCGGAGAGAACAGCGGCTATGGCCGGGGCCAGCTGCGCGCTCTTCACCTTGCCGTCGTAAGGCACAGCCAGATCGAGCAGCCCCTCGACTCGGGGACGAATCTGCGTAGTTGTTTCTGCCCGCAAAAGCGCAGTAAAGCCCCGAACCT
Source organism: Caldilineaceae bacterium (assembly GCA_965208965.1). GTDB lineage: Bacteria > Chloroflexota > Anaerolineae > Caldilineales > Caldilineaceae > Bin5. The sequence continues at coordinate 3,442,628 of OZ242384.1, read as the reverse complement.
CGTCGACAGCCTCTCCTTTGACGCGTTGCGTAATCAGAAAGGCGCCGGCCTGCGCTGGGGAGCAGGTCTGTTCGACGATCTGGCGCAGGGCTTCTACTGACTCCTCGAAGGTAAGATCGCGCTTCAGCTTCTCGCCGCGCCCGACCGCTTGAATGTAAGGGACAAAAGGAGCCGGGTCCCTGTCCGTTTCATAGATTGAGCGGACTTCCGGGGTCGCGGCCAGCATGTAGGTCGGTCCTTAGCAGATACAGGGAGGACGGGAAGAGGTCAGTCGTTCAGTCCCCGCTGCCTAATTGGCTGAGAAGCGTGTCAACATCGGGAGCGGAAGGCGCGTGCAAGTTGAATGTCAGAGGCTCACGGGCGTCGTTTGCGACGCGGGTAACGGTGGCGTCGTCCCCGAAGACGGCGGCCAGGTTGTCCGAGAGCTGGGCCTGAGCAGCACTGGCGGTGGAATCGGCGCCGTCTCCATTGGCGGCGTTGGGGTAGTTGAGCCGGTCCAACAGGACGATCGTAGCCCCGTCGGTGCGCAACTTCAGTTTTCCTTTCAGCTCCACGTCGTTTTCTGCCAGTCTTGCCCCGTTCAATGCCTGCGACAGAGTCGTGCCCAGGGCATCTGCCAGGTCGGAGCCGGCGTCACGTTTGCGTACGTAGAGCAGACCCGGCTTGCCGTCGGTCAAGTCGATAACGTAGTCGGCTTCGTGGCCGACGAGAAGAATCGCCGGACCGTCCATGATATGCTTGTAGTCGGCCACGTCGAGCAGCAACTCGTTGGGCACAACATCTTCCCGAATCCAGCGATGGAAAACTGGGATAAAGGATTCGACATCAACGGAAAAGTCGTCAAAAAACAGTTTTATGCTCAGGCGATGGGGTGCAATCATCGTTTGCTCCAGCGGGGATGAAAGGCGGCTCGCCGGCTGTGCTTGACCATACAAACACAGCCGGCAGGCCGTTATCAGATCTCTACCAGGACGTTGCCGCCGACCTTGGATTCGCAGGCATGCGTGGCCTCAATGAACAGAAGCGCTTCTTCGATTAACCTGTGGGCAGCATCGTTGTCGGGTTTTCCGTTGGGGTTGCTATGCCGGTCCAGCAGGTACTGGCCAAACTTGCCCTTTGCATATTGATCGAAGAACAGTTCAGTATCGAAGAAGCGGGACTTGAACTCCTCCACGATGCGATCCGGACTGTCCCCCACATCGAGGAACTGGGTACGTACCAGGGCCCTGGCCGCTTTGAGCATTGAAGAGTAGGCCAGGGCGTCGGCTCGCGCCGGGTCGTTCTCATCCAGAGCGACCTGTGCTTCGAAGGCTTCCGATTCGGCCGGGGAGATCTCCATTGAGAAGAGGGAGACAACTTCGCCGGCACATTCGCCGATGCCGATATCGCCGAGGCTGAAGACCCGGGGATCGCCCCAGTCCGAGAAGTACTCCGGCTCCTGTTCGAAGGCCGGCAACTGCATGAAGGGCTGAATGATGTTGCGCGCTTCCTTCTTGCCGATACGTCCAATCCAATCCTGGAAAGTTTCGCCCTTAGACCTTTCCTCCACATATCGGGAAGTAATCGTATCGACGACATCTGGCACGGTCTTGGAAGGAACGGCGCCAACGGCCAGCCCGTAGCTGCCGGCATTGTCATGCCACTTGCCCCCCAGGATGACCTGGAAGTGGGGCATCTTGAAGTTACCGGAGCGGCGGCTGTTTCCGAAGAAGCCGATGTCGGAGACATGGTGCTGGCCGCAGGAGTTGAAGCAGCCGCTAATCTTGATCTTCAGGTCCTTGATGGCGTCAGGCAGGGATGCACTCTTGGCGGTGAGGCGCGTGCGCAGTTCGCCGGCCAGTCCGCGTGAGGAGGCGATGCCCAATTTGCAGGTATCGGTACCGGGGCAGGCGGTGATGTCGACGATGGTGCCGGCGCCGGGATCACCGAGCCCGATTGCTTTCAGCTCCTCGTACAGATTGGGCAAATCGGAATCTGAGACCCAGCGGAGGACTATGTTCTGTTCTACCGTTGAGCGCACATTGTCGCCAACATACTTGCGGGCGATGTCGGCCAGCTCCCAGGTCTGCTGAGAAGTCAAATCGCCCAAGGGCAGATTTACGGTAACAACGCTGTAACCTTCCTGGCGCTGACTATAGACGTTTGTTTCGAACCACTGGTTGAACTCTGAAGAGCGGACCTGACCGTTCAAAAACGTGGGCGGCCTGGATGGCTTCTCCTCGTAATGCGGGAGTGTGTCCATATAGGCCGTCCAGCGGTCGTCGTGAGGCAGCGTTTTGCGCTCCTCCTCAACGAGCCGGCGGAACTCTTCGATTCCGAGCTTGGCGACAAGAAACTTGATTCGCGCGCGATTGCGGTTGCGTTTTTCGCCCAGGCGAGCGAAAACGCGGGAGACTGCCTGCGCCAAGGGCAGGATCTCCTCTTCCGGTGTGAATTCGCTCAGGACCTTGGCCTGGTGGGGCACAGTTCCGAGGCCGCCGCCCACATACACCTTGAAACCGCGCTTGGGCTTTCCGTCAACCTCCTGAACCTGGGCAAGGTAGCCGATATCATGCATCATCACCAGCCCGCAGGCCTCGGCTTCGCAGCCGGAAAAGGCCGGCTTGAACTTGCGGCCGAAGTCCTGGACATCATCATGGCCGAGTAGGAATTCGGCGAAGGCCTCGGAATAAGGCGTGGCGTCAAAGACCTCTGTGCGGCAGACTCCTGCCAGGTGACAGCAGGTGACATTGCGGACGGAGTTGCCGCAGGCTTCCCTGGTGGTTATGCCGACCGACGCCAGTCGGCGCATCATATCGGGCGTGTCCTCGATGTGAACAAAGTGCAGCTGAATATCCTGGCGGGTCGTGATATGCAGAATGCCGTCGGAGTATTCGTCGGCAACCTGTGCCAGCACGTCCAACTGATCCGGTGTCAGTCCTCCGCCGGGAACTTTAATGCGCTGCATACCCGGCGCGTGCCAAAGGGTATCGGGGCCTTTGATCCGCTCCTTTTCCTCGAATGCAAGCTCCCGACTCTCGAAACCGTCGTGCCGCTGGCCATTGTCATAGCGCTGGCCGTACACACCTCGACGGAGACGCGTTTCGGCGAAGACTTTTTCGTCCAATTTCCCTTGGCCCATCAGTTCCATCTGGCCTTCAAATATATCGATTTCGTGGGCCAGATCATCTGACATTTCATCCGCCAGGACGTCTTTCCAACCGATGTTCGACACAGTTGTCTCCTTGCCTGTTGTCAGTTTCGTCGCCAGTAGGTCAGTGGGTATGAAGCCGGAAACCTCAACTCAAGCTCGTTTCCGCTTCCCTTTGGCCCATAGTACTGAATAGCAGGTGGGCCGCCGGACCAGAACGGTAGAGCCTCTCGGTCTCTTTCGACATGTTCTCCTATTGGTTCGCACTTGTCGACAATTGTAGGGCAGCGACGCTTGATCTGTCAAGCTGGTAATTGTGGGGCGTGCATCCCAGATTTGGGGCGGAAACAGAGGAGAGGCGTGGGGAGCGAGGAACGGGAACTGCCGGCGCCTCTGCAGGAGATCGGATCGCGGGCTGGCCGCGGCTAAGTCTTAGCTTGAGGTATACGAAGGTGCGCCACAGTTTTGGGATGTACCTGTGAACTCCACTCTTTTGGGCCTGTTCGGGGGATCACTTATACTCTCTTGGTGCGTCATTTCCTTGCGCATTCGGATGATTTGCTGGATTTCCACCGGAATTCTTCTTTCTTGTTGCGAAATCTTCAGCAAAAGGCAACAGGAATCCCATCTTTACGTACTAAACTGTCAGGAGCGGCCCGAATTTCACTCAAGCGAAAAAGATTCAAGGAGTCAGCAATGACGAGAGCGCCAAAACTTCAGCTTGGCACATCCACTCGAGGTAAGGAAGCCATAGTGGAGACCGGGCAAAAAAAGAGAGACGCAAAGCTGCTGGTCGGACTACTGTTATTGATTGCACTGCTCACCAGTGCTTGCGAAGGGATGGTACCTACCTCGCAAAGTTCGGCCGAGACAATGGACTCGAGCGCTGAGCAGACGGGGGCGCCTGCGGAGGAGACCGAACAGGCGCAGGTCTACCTGGATGTTGACAGCGAAACATTGGACATGAGCGCGCCTATTGCCCTGGATCCGAGCATACGCAAGGCGCAACTGGAAAACGGCCTCACATACTACATTCGACACAATACCGAGCCTGCGAACCGCGCTACTCTGATGTTGGTGATCAATGCGGGCTCCGTTCAGGAGGACGAAGACCAGCTGGGATTGGCCCACTTTGTCGAGCACATGATGTTTAACGGCACTGAGCGCTTTCCCAAACAGGCGCTGATCGACTATTTCGAAACCGTTGGCATGTCGTTCGGACCGGACGTGAACGCGTATACGTCGTTCGACGAAACGGTCTACTTCCTGGAATTCCCTACCGATGACGAGGAGATAATCGGCACGACGTTCCAGGTTGCGGAGGATTGGGCCAGCCGCGCGGCGATTTCAGATGAAGAAGTGGAGAGCGAACGCGGCGTCATTCTGGAGGAGGAACGCTTACGAGACCAGAATGCAAGCGGCAGGTTGAACAAGCAACTGTTCCCGCTGATACTGGGCGAGTCTCGCTATACGGACCGGATGCCGATCGGTGACATGGACATCGTCCAAAACACGCCGGGGGAGACGTTACGCAGCTTTTACCGCGACTGGTACAGGCCCGATCTGATGGCAGTAATTGTCGTGGGAGACATCGATGTTGACGACATCGAAGCGAAAATCGATGAGCATTTCGGACCACTGACTGCACCTGAGACGGTCCGGCCCAGGGTTTCTTATTCGCTTCCCGACTATGAAGACACCGGCTATCTGATCCTCACTGATCCTGAGTTCCCCGTGACGATTGCCCAGATCATCTACCGGCAGGCCGCGCCGGATCTGAACTCGGCCAGTGTCTTTCGGGACCGGCTGATCGGCAATCTGTTTTACAAGATGCTGAATTTCCGGCTCGACGACCTCACCAGGGAAGCGGACTCACCGTTTCTGGGCGCTTTCGTGAGCGAGGGGCAATTGGTACGCGGCAATAACTATCAGGTGGTCGGTGTGCAGGTGCGCCAGGGTGAAGCCCTTTCCAGCCTGGACGCTGCCCTCACAGAGGTTGAGCGCGTGCGCCGCTACGGCTTTACGGCCGCGGAAGTAGAGCGAGCCAAGTCGGAGATTCTGAACACCTACGAACGGCTCTTCAACGATCGGGAGAACCAACGCAACCACTCGCTTGCCAGCGAATACAGCCGCAACTACCTGGAGAATGAGGCTGTTCCCGGCATTGAAGTGGAGTTCAAACTGGTGGACCGTTTGCTGCAAGGGATCAGCCGCGACGACGTCAATCAGAGGGCGGAACTCTATGTGGGAGGAAGTAACCGCTCAGTGTTTGTGGTCGGGCCGGAGCGGGACGCGGACAGCTTGCCCAATGAGGATGAGCTTGCCGCGATGATTTCGGACCTACAGACGAAGCAGGTGGACCCATACCAGGACATCGAGGCGGTTACGGCCCTGCTGACCGAAATCCCGGAACCGGTGGAGATCATATCCCGCCAGACGGATGAGACCTTCAACATTACCGACCTGACGCTGGCAAACGGCGCGAGAGTCGTGCTCAAACCGACCGCTTTCAAGGAGGAGGAGATACTCTTCAGCGCAACCAGCCCCGGGGGATCCTCACTGGTCAACGATGAGGACTATCCGGAAGCCGACTTCATCGACAGCATAGTCAGCCAGAGCGCGGTCGGCGACGTGAGTTACGCGGCGCTGCAGCGGCTTCTGGCCGACAAGTCGGTGTCGGTCTCCCCGTTTATCGGAGAGCTGGAAGAAGGGTTCCACGGCCAGTCCGGCCAGGAATTCATCGAGACTCTGTTTCAGCTGGTCTACCTGTACGGCACCCAGCCCAAAGCGGACGACGACGCTTTCGCTACGCTCAAGGACCAGTACACCGAGTCGCTGCGCAACCGCGAACTGGATCCGCGCAGCGCATGGACTGACGCCTACATCGAAGCTCGCTACGGCGATTCGATCCGGCGCAAGGTCCCCTCGCTGGAGGTAATCAGTTCGCTCGACCTGGAGCGGGCCTTTGCCATCTACCAGGAGCGTTTCGCCGACTTCAGCGACTTTACGTTTATATTCGTCGGCAACTTCGATCTTGTGCAGATGATTGACTGGTCGCAGAGATATCTGGGCAATCTGCCTTCTCTGGACCGGGCCGAAACCTGGTTGGACGTAGCTCCTGATCCGCCCACGGGCGTGGTTGAGGTCCCTGTATATCGAGGGCAGGATGAGCAGAGCCTGACGACCATACTGTTCACGGGTCCCAGCGAAGATTCGCTGGAGAAACGACTCAATCTGCGCATGCTGGAAATGATTCTGGATATCCTCATGCGTGAAGAGCTGCGGGAGGAATTGGGCGGCGTATATGCCTTCAGCGCCTCGGCTTCAATGGAGCCGGATCCGGACAGTCTGTACCGAGTCTCCCTCACCTTTGGCAGTGACCCGGCCCGAGTTGAGGAGTTGGTGGATGCTCTCTTTGGGCTGATTGCAGATGTGCAAGCGGAAGGCCCCCGAGAAGATTTGCTGGAAAAGGCCAGGGCGCAGATCATTCACCAGCGCGAGGAACAGCTGGAACAGAACAGCTACTGGATGCGTGTCCTGGAATATTGGGCTTCGGAAGATGACGTCGACCTGACAAACTTTGTCGACCTGGAAGTGGTAGAGACCCGTACCGAGGCGGTTACTGCTGAGGACGTTCAGGCAGCGGCAATAGACTACCTGCCGCTGGACCGGTATATCCTGGTATCGCTGTATCCCGAAGACTTCGAGGAGTAAGTAGGTCCCGGAAGCAAAAAAAAGAGCGGGCAGTTTTTCGTAAACTCCCCGCTCTTTTCATTTTGAATACAGAAATGGGGGCCGGCTTCAGTGCCCGTAGAAATGTTCTGTCGGATCGATAACGGAATCCTGCCAGTCCAGGTAGCGGGCCGCCTCTTCCAGTGTGGCCGCCTTGCCGTCATCGACCAGCTGTTGAAGCGTTTCCTTCTGTGATTCAGTCAGCAGGCCGGATTTTAGTGCCACCAGCCAGCTGCTGAACTCCTCCTTTTCGTCTATGCGCGCCATCGAAGTTTCTCCTCTCTATCGAGCGCAAGCGCCGCGTTAAATCGTAAAGGCGACGTCGCTGCCATCTTCAAAATATAGCTGCAAGTGGAGGGCGTTGAGCCTGAAATGGCTCATGCCGAGGCAAGCCCGATCTGCCTGCGTGCGCTCTGCCGAAGCTTTTGCCCAACGGCTGTCGCGGCCCTTGTGTTCAAATTGCAAAAAACTTCCGTCCTCAAAAAAGAGAACAGCCTGGTTGAACTCCAAGTTGGCCACGTAGCGGACAGCATGGGCGGCCGCGCTTTGCGCCTGGGAAAACGAACTCAGTTCAATGTGTAGCGAATCATCGGCGCCGGTTGTTCGTTTTTCCATGCGGCAACTTTCGCACCGGCCTTAGCTGAGAATCTACGTTTTGGGACCGGCGCCAACGAATTCTATTGCTTTGGCTCATGGCAAGACTATACAGCAGCGGCCGCGAACGTGCAAGGAATCTCGTTCGAATCGCAGGGCAGCTGCATATGGTCCGGTTTGCCAATATTGCCGATCGCAGTCAGGGGATCCACGAAGGGCAGGCACAGGGCGGAACTGCAATGGTTAGTGGTTAGCGGTCAGAGGCGGAGTGGCTGGGGGAGCGAGGGAAGAGGCCCGTTCTGGCCATGCGTTTCGGGCAGCCAGCCAAGAAACTGACTAGACAAGATGCGACTGCCCTGCGTTGAATGGAGAGTCGGGCGAGTGGTGACTATGCGTAAATTTCCGGAAGGGAACAGTTCAGACCTGTTCCTGGTACGTCAGCCTGGTGGTGCACTTCTACAGATTTTCTGGACGGCAGGGTGTGTGCTACGATGGCAGCAATAACGATTGGGTGGGCCAGATCTCTCTCTCATGGAGTCGCGCAATGAAAAAGCTGCTTAAGTTTCTCTTCTTCGTCGGCTTTGCCGCTGGCGTTGTGTATGTGATAAAGCAGGTCCTGGGAGGCGCCCAGCCGGAGGGAACAGGCAGCGGCGTGCTGCCGGAAACGCCTGTGACACCGTTGGAAGACGCGCCGCTGGGCGGCGAAATAAGTCCGCAGCTGCTGGAAATTCTGGTTGACCCGGAGGATAAGGGGAAGCTACAACTGATGGACGACAACAGGTTTCTGCTTAACCCCCGCAATGGCTACCGTTATCCGATCCGCAACGGGATTCCGGTGATGCTTATCGAAGAGGGCAAGAAGTACCAGGACACGAGTCTCATCCAGAACGGTCGGGAGCAAACGGAAGCTTCGTCGACCTGAGCCGGCTCTCGGGCGTCGGGTTGGCTTTGGGGTGCCAGTGGGCATCCGGACGCCTCGGGGCCCAGAGAAGCTCGTATCCGCTTAATGAGTGGTCCTGTCAAGATTTGAGCCTGGCGCCTCACTACCGCCAGGCTTTCTTGATCTCCGTAGGTTGGATTGTCGATTGAGACTGCGTGCTAGCCGAGAGAATCGGGGCCCGTTGCGTCCGCCAGGCTCCCGGCCAGATCTTTGGGGACTTCCAAGGTGAAAGTTGCGCCATCACCGCTTTCCACGCGTACTTTTCCGTTGTGGGCTTCCACTGCGCTCTTGACAATCGCAAGACCTAGTCCAGCTCCCGGAACCTGTTCGCTCAGTTCGCCGCGATAGAAGCGCTCGAATATCTGCTCCCGGTCTGCCGGCTGTATTCCCGGTCCGGTGTCGGCAACTGACAGCAAGGTCGCCTGTTCATCTTCGGTTGCCGAAAGCTTGACGACGCCAGCGGGCGGCGTGAACTTGAACGCGTTGTCCAGTAGATTCGCCAGAGCCATCATCAGGCTCGCCCTGTCACAACAGATCGTATCGGGGCCGTTCTCTACGGACAGGCGCAGTTCGATCCCTTTCGCCGCGGCTGTCGACCGAAACGGCGCCAGCACTTCTTCCAGCAGTCCCTCGAGGTCATGGTGGGAGATATCCAAGGCTGCCACACCACCTTCAAGGCGGGAAAGGTCGAGCAGGTGGCCGGTTATCCATTGCAACCGCTCCAACTGCCGCTGGCTTTCACCAAGGAACTCGGAGCGCGTTTGCGGATTGCCTCCGGCCTGGCCCTGCAGGATTTCAATGAACTGGCGCAGTGCAGTCAGCGGTGTACGCAGCTCGTGAGAGGCGTCTGCGATGAATCGGCGTAGCGCATCGCGCTCGGCGGCGAGGTCGGCGAAAGTGGCTTGAAGCCTTGCAGCCATACGGTTGAAGCGAAGCGACAGGTCGCCGATCTCTCCGACGGATTCGGGAGCCCGCACAGCCAGATCTCCCTCTTCCATCTTCTGGGTAGCGCTTTCCAGGGCCATCAAGGGGGCTGTGAGTGTCCGGCTCATCAGGAATCCGAGCAACACGGCCACCAGGACGGCGCCAAGCCCTGCTACCATCAGGGATCGACGGATTGCGAGAAGCGGTCCAGCAAAGAAGGTGAACCTGTTTGTCATCTGCACGTAGCCAACGACTTGGTCGTCCTGATGGACTGGAACAGTGACTTGAGGCCCTTGCGCAGGAGGAGGAATCGCTTCCGGCACATAGCCGAAAACGATTCGCCAGATTCGGGGCGGCCCCTGAATATCGGGTGTTGCGGCGCGATTCTGGGCAGTGTCGCTGTCGTCAGTGGAAGCAGTTTCAGGATCCACGATAACCAATCTGTCCCCCATGAAGCCAGGCCGCCTTTCCAGGGACAGTGCGGCCCTTTGCTCACTATGAGGGTCGCTTTCATCGAGGTCCATTGCAAACATCCCCCGCGGGTGGCCCGAGCCTGAAACTACGATCACAGGACTGATCAGCCCATTCTGCCAGTCCTCTCTGCCGCTGCGGGACAGTTCACTGAGCAGGCTCATTACCGCCGGCCTGGGATCCAAGAGGTTCAGGCGCATCTGGGAATAGGCAACTGCCCGCCTGTCCTTGTCGAGAATAGTCAGTTCGGTATTTGTGAGAAAACCGGAGGTTACTGCCAGTTGTTGGAGGCGGGGGCCCTGATTGGGCCGCACGAGGAGAGGCCGCGCCATGCGGGCTACGGCCTCAGCATTGAGAACGAGCGTCTCATATTCACGGGCGGCCATGTACCTTGTAAGCAGACTGAGGGCAACGACCCCAATCAACAGGATCGTCAGCAGAGTCAATGCCGTATAACTGATGATCAGACGCCAGCGAATCGAGTGCAACATTCGCGTCCCTCTACGCCTTGAACTGAGGCGCCTTGAAGTCTCGAAGGATCCATTGCTGCAAAGGTGCCGTCTAAGGATGACCGCTCTGCGGTCGAGCAGCCGACCGCAGAGCGGGGTGAGTTATGGTTGCGCCGGCGTCCCAAGCGATTGCACATCCTTGTGCGGGTCGGTCCTGGCGACGCCGGCAGCATCATGTTGGCAGTTGTCTAGGAGCTGCTCTGCGACTCCTGGCCGCTTTGCTGCTCTTCATGGTTCTTGTCCTGCATCTCCTTCATGTGCATGCGGAGACTTTCCAGCGGCATGATGAATACACCCAGGTAGGCTTTATCATTGTCGTCCGGGTGTGCGCGAAGGGTCACTGTCGCCGCAACCATTTCACCGTCGCGATTCACTGTGATGCTCACTTCGTCGCCTGGGCTGTAGTTGGCCAGGACATCCACCAGTTCCTCAAAGTTGGCGATATCGGTCTCGCCCACTGCCGTGATTACATCGCCACTGTGCAGTTCGGCAAGGGCTGCCGGCCCTTCGTCCTGCACGCCCATCACCAGTGCTCCGTCAGACAGATCTTTGAAGAAACGGCTGTCGAAGCGTCCGCCATGCGGGAACGCGAAGCCAAAGCGGTTGCCTCGTTGCTGCCGGCTATCAAGTCCGGCGCCCTTCGCGTCGATCCGGAAGCGCTCCGCCGGCCCGATGCGAACGCCAAAGAAGGCCTTTTCCTCGTCATCGGGGTGGGCTCCGAGGGTCAAGTTCAGCTCGACGGTCTCGCCGTCCCTGTCGACAGTCAACTCGACATCGTCACCGGGGCTGAACTCGGCAGCGACGCCAGCCAGGTCTCTCATTCCGGCAATCTCGGTTTCGCCCACGGAAGTAATCAGATCGCCGGCCATCAGTCCTGCCGTCGCGGCCGGGCTATCTTCAATCACCTCCATGACGACAGCGCCTTCTCGGAAGCTATCGGCGTCTCCGTCCATCCCTTTGAACTGTTCCATCGCGGGCAGACGAACGAAGCTGCGCATTGACATGGACCGTCCGCGCTGGGTCCTGATTCCGGGGAAACCTTGATTGTCAGGCGCCACGCCGAGCAGCGGGTAGCCGTCGACATCGGCCAAGGTGGCGGACAGCGTAAGTTCCTCGTCGCCGCGCTTCACCGTGAGCTCCAGCATGTCGCCCGGATCCTGCATCAAGATCACGTGCTGGAGCTCGGCTGCGGTATTGACCATGTCACCGTCGATCGCCAGCAATATGTCGCCGCGCATAAGGCCGGCCTCGGAGGCTGGCGTTTCCTCTCCTACGGCTACGATCAGAACGCCGGGTTCCGGTTTGACGCGTTCGGTCATCGACTGAGCCGAAGCGGTCCCTCCCAAGGCCAGTAGTGCAAGGAGGGTCACCGAGAGCACGAGCCAGATCTTTCGATTGGCCGCTCTTTGCGAAGTCCTCTCGCCCGTCATTAGTCTGGGTTGTCTCATCTTTCGTTCCTTTCATTGTGCAATACATCTGGGTCCATAACTGACTACGCTCTCAGTGTATGGCACGAAATTGAAAGGCCGGTTGGCTTTAGATTAAGTTTTCACAACAAAAGTCAGCCCTGGAACTTGTAACCAAACCCGCGTACGGTCACAAGTCTGGTGGGGTTCGCCGCGTCGCGTTCGATTTTCTGGCGCAGATGACGGATATGGACGTCCACAGTACGGTCGCTGTTGACATCGCTTTCATAGCCCCACACTGCCTCGACAAGACCGCTGCGGCTGACCGGCGCATTGGGCCTGGCCGACAGGTAGCGGAGCAGCCGGAATTCGGTCGGCGTCAGTTCGACGGCATCCCCGTCCAGCCGTACTTCCAACCGCGTCAGATCGATTTCAAGACCGTCGAAGCGTTGAACCTGATCTGAGGATGGGGCGGCAAGGTCACCGTAGGCCCGCCGCAGCAGTGCCCTGATCCGGGATATCAGCTCCCGGAGCCCATAGGGCTTGACCATGTAATCGTCTGCTCCCAGCTCCAGGCCGAGCACTTTATCGAGCTCCTCATCCTTGGCCGTCAACATCAGGATAGGTTGCCGGTGGTTTTGGGATCGAAGCGCGCGGCAGACGTCATAGCCGCTCATATCAGGCAGGCGCAGGTCCAGTGTAATCAGATCGGGCTGCTTTCTACCCATAATTTCAACTGCCTGCGCCCCCGTCCTGGCCCAGAAGACTTCAAACCCCTCTTCCTTCAGGGCATACTCCAGTCCCCTGGCAACGGCCGGTTCGTCCTCCACAATCAATACCCTGTCCCGTTTCATTATCCGACCTCCTGAGGTTGCCGGCGTCACAGTCCAGTGCGTCGGTGGGGGCGGCGGGGAGCCGGACGCGGCCGTTAACTCCTTTTAGCAGTAACAAAGGACCGCTACCACAGACTCTTCCGCAAAGAGCCGCGCGTTCCAGGGTCTGAAATTTTTGGCTCGTACTCGCAGCCGGTGTACAATGAGTTTTTGTAGTAGTGCGCCGTGTCACGGCATAGTCTCTTGCCTGTATAACAGGTTGGGAAGCAGGATATTCCCAAGGTCAACTGTCTTACCTAGACCGGAAACGGCGAGGGGACAATAGCATGGCAGTAAAGCCAGAGAATATTGTAGTCACAACGATATTAGACTGGCAAGACCTGCAACCTATGATTACGCAAGAAACCCTAGCGTCCATCTGAAGTAAACTATCCTTCAAGGGAAACGTGACTAATACCCTAATCCCAAAGAAAATCCGTTCCGATTTGGCGGATAATAAAGCTCGTAAATATATACTACGTTTACGAGACACCTGACAATTGGGAAGAATCTGTCAATGAGACAGAGTAAGGATGCGTAAGGGAATCTAAGGGTTGCTAGATACGGAGATTATGCACGGAACACGGGATTGCCCTAAGTGGTGAGAGCCACAGGGTAACGGAGTCCCCATAGTAGTCAGAGAGTGGGAAAGCCACTTACAGGGCGAAGGGGGACAGGTTAGGCTACGATGGAGAGTGCCAAAGGGTCTGCGAAATGCAAACAACTGAAACAGTACTCAAAGTCCTGAATGAACGAGGCGTAAAGAACCAACCCGTAGAACGGCTGTACCGGCAGCTATACAATATCGGTCTGTACGAAATGGCGTATGCCCAAATCTACAACAACCGTGGCGCAACCACGAGAGGCGTAGATGACAATACTCTTGATGGAACGTCTAAAGCAACATTTGAACGCATCATTGAGAAACTAAAAACAGGAACCTATCAATGGAAACCTGTACGCCGAACGTTCATTCCGAAAAGTAACGGTAAAACCAGACCACTTGGAATCCCCACCGGGGATGATAAGATTCTGCAAACCGCTATAAAAATACTGCTGGAAGCCTACTTTGAACCACAGTTCTCAGAACGCAGCCACGGTTTTCGTCAGGGCAGAGGATGTCATACTGCACTGATACAGACCAGACAAAAATTCATAGGGACAATATGGTTCATAGAAGGCGACATAAAAGGTTGCTTTGACAATATCAGCCACAAAATCCTCATGGAAATACTGGCAGACAAAATCAAAGATAGCAGGTTCCTGAAGTTAATTAGGCACCTGTTAAAAGCGGGGTACATGGAGGGATGGGAAACATACAACACCTATTCTGGCACTCCACAGGGAGGAGTTATCTCTCCACTTCTTGCCAACATCTATCTAAATGAATTGGATAGATGGATGGAACAAGAATTACTACCGCAACATAACCGCAGCCACAAAGAGGGTAATGGCAGACGAAGAAACCCTGAATACAAACGTCTTAGCTCTAAGTCATACAGAGCCGAGAAAAGAGGGGATTCTGAAATTGCCAAAACGATACGCAAAAAGATGAAAACAATGCCTTCTGTCATGGTCGATGACCCTGACTACAGAAAATTGGAATACATCAGATATGCGGATGACTTCATTCTAGGTTTTGCTGGCCCGAAGAAAGAAGCCAACGAAATTAAGAACCGGATTGGTGAATTCCTATCGGATAAACTAGACCTAGAAATGTCCGACGAGAAAACACTGATTACCCATGCCAAAACTAAAAGAGCCAAGTTTCTAGGTTACGAATTAGAAACAATGCACTCAGAGAATAGGAGAAGCATAAATGGACAAATCTGGTTTGGTATACCACATGAAGTCATAACTGAGAACATACGAAAGTATACCCACAAAGGCAAAGTCTCACATAACCTTAAACTCCTTCATGATAGCGATTACGACATAGTAAATCACTATCAAGCAGAATACAGAGGTGTGGTTAATTACTACAGTATGGCTCACAATATCGACAAACTCTCTAAGGTAAAATGGGTTTTCCGAACATCACTCCTGAAAACACTTGCAAACAAGCATAAATCTTCCATTGCTAAAATGGCAAAGAAATATGCAAATACCAAGAGGGTTAATGGGCGAACCTACAAGGTATTGCAGGTGGTAACAGAAAGAGATGGGAAGAAGCCACTGATTGCTTATTACGGGGGAATTCCACTTAAAAGGAACCCCACACCTACAAAAATCAACGACAACATCTGGCAGATTTATGGTCGTCGGTATGAGGTCATAGACAGGTTGAATGCTGATTGTTGTGAAATGTGTGGTGTGGAAGGGCCGGTTGAGATGCACCATAAGAACCCTATGCGGAACGTACATAAGAGGGGGAAGAACTCTCTGCCTGCGTGGGAAGTAAGACGGATTGCAATGAGGCGGATAACGTTAGCAGTATGTTGGCCGTGTCATAAAGCGATTGAAAATGGTGAACATCGACCAGAGTGGGATGAATACTTGCGCCAAGAGAAGTCAGCAGTAGCTTAACTGGAGAGCCGGATGATGGGAAACTATCACGTCCGGTTCGGCGGGGAGGATTGGGAAAAGTAGTTTTAGACTACTCGCCCAATCCTTACCCAACTACCTATCAAATGCAGGCATTGCTACAAGGGAAGTGGACGGTGCGCTCCCTGAGTGCGAAGAGACCGTCACGGTTCGACACTGTTAAGGCCCCCCATCTTCGAGTCCTTTGTTCAAGTGGACGGGCAGGCCTTATGACCTTGAGTAGCCGCTGGAGATGAGAAGGAAGTATAAACAATGGCTCGCATGAAAGTCTTGTTAACAGAGGATGTGCCCACCCTGGGTCTTGCCGGCGAAGTCCACACTGTGGCCAGAGGCTACGCCCGTAACTACCTGATCCCGCGAAGAGAAGCAATCCTTGCGACCAAGGGGGCTTTGAAGCAGGCGGAGGATATCCGTGCGGCGGCGATACGGAAGCGGGCACAAGAGCGGTCGAACGCCGATGCCCAGGCAGAGGTACTCAGCGGCCAGCAGTTGCTGTTCAACGTGAGGGCTGGTGAAAATGACCGGCTCTACGGTTCGATTACCACCTCGGACATTGCCGAGAGGATTGAGGAAGCGGTCGAATTCGAAGTGGACCGAAGGCGCATCGTCTTGAACCAGCCAATTCGGGAGCTGGGCCTCTACGACATGACGATTCGGCTGATGGCTGAGGTAGAGGCGACATTTGCGGTTGCGGTTGTGCGGGAGGGCGAAGGTTGGGCCGACGCCGAACAGAGGGAACAGGACCGAGAAGCCGCGGCCCTGGCGGAGGCCGAAGAGGAGGCAGTCGCTGAATTGGTAGATGATGCCTCTGATGCCGGAGCGGAATAGGGCTCGGAGACAGCCTGATCCAAACGGTCGCTACAAGTCAGAGAGTTCAGCACAAATGGCGGACAGGGCTCATACCCTGTTCGTTTTTCTTTTTTCTGGGGCTGGGCCCGTGCTCACCGGCGGACGAAAGCAGTTTTTCCTTCAGAACAGGCCTCGCAGATCAGCAGCTGGACCCCGCATTTGACACTTGCAGTGCGCTCAGGCACACACCTGCGGTGCAGGGCGCCGGCTCCTGCCAAGCCCGATTTCGCTAGCCAAATTCGAGCAAATCGGGTAAAATAAAAGGTGGCGAATGGCTAGGAATTTCGGGTCCCGTATGGCAGCTGCTTTTGCCCGTTGGTGAGTACGCAGGCGTACCTGGGCCGGCCATTCTACAGGACCGGACATCGACCGGCAACGCAGGAGCGAGGCCTTCCATTTGGATTGACTGCAGAGGACGCGACGCGAGGTTTGACGAATCAGTGTTGGGAGAACGTGAATGAGTGATGAGCCCAATGGCATAGACGGCGCAGCCCCCGGGGACAGCGGAATGGGCGGATTGCCGCAGGACCCGACCTCCCGGAACGGGGCCAGTGGCAATGGCGACTTTGCCCAGAGCGTCGAAGGAGTTTCAATCGAAGATGAGATGCGCACCGCTTTTCTGGACTATGCGGTGAGCGTAATCGTCGCGCGAGCTCTGCCTGACGCTCGCGACGGACTGAAACCGGTTCACCGGCGCATCCTGTATGCCATGCACGATATGGGGCTGCGCGCGAACTCATCTTACAAGAAATCGGCCCGCATCGTAGGAGAGGTGCTGGGCAAGTATCATCCCCATAACGATCAGGCGGTCTACGATGCGCTTGCGCGCATGGCGCAGGAGTTCAGCCTGCGCTACCCGCTAGTAGACGGCCAAGGGAACTTCGGCTCCGTTGACGGTGACAGCCCGGCGGCGATGCGCTATACGGAAGCCAGGCTGGCACAACTGACCGAAATGCTGCTCCAGGACATTGAAATGGATACGGTCGACTGGGGGCCGAATTTCGACGACAGCCTGGAGGAGCCGCTCGTCCTGCCTGGAAAACTGCCCAACATGCTGATAAACGGCTCGAGCGGCATCGCCGTGGGCATGGCGACAAACATCCCTCCTCACAATCTGAACGAGATCTGTGACGCGGTGGCTTTTGTCATCGACAACTGGGAGCGGCGGGAACAGATTGGCCTGGAAGAGCTGATGGAGCTGGTGAAGGGACCCGACTTCCCGACCGGCGGCGAAATCCTGGGGATGGAAGGGATTCGCCAGGCATTTGCCACCGGCCGCGGCCGCGTCCTTGTGCGGGCCCGGACGGAGATTGAGGAGACGGACACCGGCCGGTTCCGCATCATTGTCACCGAGATCCCATACCAGGTAAACAAGACGACTCTGATTGAGCGGATTGCCGAACTGGCCCGGTCGGGTCGCCTGGACAGCATCAGCGATCTGAGAGACGAAAGCGACCGGCGCGGCATGCGCATCGTTATTGAGCTGAAGCGGGGCGCCTCGCCCAAGAAGGAGCAGAACCGTCTCTTCAAGTTCACGCCGCTGCAGTCGACGTTCAGCGTGAATGCCCTATCCCTGCTGAACGGCAGGCCGGTGACGCTGGGTTTGCGGCGGGCGCTGCTGATTTACATTGACCACCGTTTTGAGGTGATCACGCGGCGCACTGAGTTTGATCTGACCAAGCAACGCGAGCGCGCCCACGTCCTGGAAGGGTTGCGAATCGCCCTTCAATTCCTCGACGAAGTTATCCAGACAATTCGCAATGCGGCCAGCGCCGAAGAAGCACGCACGCAGCTGGTGGAAAGGTTCAGCCTGAGCCTTGTGCAGGCGCAGGCCATCCTGGATCTGCAGCTGAGGCGGCTGGCTGCGCTGGAGCGACAGAGAATTGAAGATGAGTACCAGGAGGTGATGGAGCGCATCGCCTACCTGGAAGACCTGCTGGCCAATCCGCCGAAGATTCGGGGTCTGATTCGCGACGATATCGTTGAGATGAAGGAAAAATACGGCGATGAACGGCGCACGGGGATCATACGTCATGCCAGCGGGGACTTCAGCGATGAGGACTTGATCCCGCAGGAAAACGTGCTGATCAGTTTCAGCGCCAATTCCTACATCAAGCGAATGGAGGCCGACAGCTTCCGGGCGCAAGGTCGCGGGGGACGCGGGGTAATCGGGATGACTACGCGGGGCGAGGACGAAGTGATGGATTTGCGCTTCGCTCGAACGCTCGACCACATTCTCTTTTTTACGAACAAGGGAAGGGTCTACAGTAGCCGCGTCTATGAGTTGCCGGAAGGGAGCCGCACGTCCAAGGGGGCTCACATCGCCAACATTCTGACTCTTCAACCCGATGAGCTTGTCACGACGATGTTGACCATGGACGACATTGAGCAGGCCTCATATATCACCCTTCTCACACGTAAGGCACGCATAAAACGGGTAAAGGCCTCTGCTTTTGCCAACGTACGGCCGTCCGGCGTTATCGCGATGAACCTGGACCAGGACGACTCGCTGGAATGGGTTCGGCTTACAAACGGTAATCAGGAGTTCATCATTGTTTCCCGCGGCGGCAAGGCGCTGCGCATGCGCGAGGACCAGGTTCGGTCGATGGGCCGAACGGCGGCTGGTGTCTGGGCTATGCGTTTGCAAGACAAGGACCTTGTAACGGGGTTCGACGTCGTCCAGGAAGGTGCGGATTTGTTCGTCCTGCATGAGTTAGGATGCGGCAAACGTGTGTCACTCGAAGAGTACGCCACGAAGAGTCGATACATAAAGGGCGTTTGGACGACGGATCACACCAAGATAGGTGAACTCGGTCCCATAATTGCGGCGCGGGTCGTCAGTGAGGAGGACCAGATCACTGCGATTAC
Source organism: Caldilineaceae bacterium (assembly GCA_965208965.1). Taxonomy (GTDB): domain Bacteria; phylum Chloroflexota; class Anaerolineae; order Caldilineales; family Caldilineaceae; genus Bin5. The sequence continues at coordinate 3,423,789 of OZ242384.1, read as the reverse complement.
CGGCAACGGCATTGTGTTGCGAACTGCCGTGTCGGGAATCAGCCACAAGGGGCGCCCCGCCATGGGAGTGCGCATCGTCAATCTTGACGAAGGGGATACCGTTGCTGCGCTGGCGGTGCTCAGGCATGAAGACCTGATTCGCAAGGTCGAGGGCACTGAAGGGGCTGGTGAGGGAGCCACTGAGACGGAAGCCGGGTCCCCGCCCGTGGCGGTAGCCGATTGAGCAAGGGAGCTCCACAAGATGTCCGACCTTCGTTCGCTGCTTGACAACGGACCTGGGCCACGACTTGCATTCTTGCCCAGCCTCAACCCGAATTACCTCGCAGAGACGCTCGTCGCCTTCGCCAATGGTGAAGGCGGTTCGGTCATATTGGGGGTTGATCCGGAAATCGGGCAGGCCGATCGACTGGTGGGAGACGAAGTGGAGGGCGTCCTTCAATCAGCTCTGTCGCTGTGCCGCCCGCCTATGCGCACGGAGTGGTTGCAGGAGGAAACACAGAACGGGGCGGTAATCATGCTGCGGGTTGATCGCAGCAGCGAACTTCACGTCCTTTCTGACGGGCGGGCCCTGGTGCGCCGCGGCAGTGAGAACCGCCCACTCAGCGCTTCGGAACTGGAGATGCTGGTCGGCAACCGAGCTATGGGGGAGTTTGAAACGGAGGAGGTCCCAGGGTCGGTAAGAGAGGACTTGGACGAGGACGTAATCGACGAGTATCTCGAAAAGAGACAGCAGCGCAACCCGCGCGGGACATTATTGCCCAAGAACAGACTGTTGCAACAGATAGGCGCCTTAGGCGTCAACGGGACTCCGACAGTGAGCGGCATGCTCCTGTTTGGTAAGGAGCCCCAGCTGTTTCTTCCCCATGGTCGGGCGGTATTTGTGAAGTTCGACGACAGTCCGGCTGCTTTCAGAACGGATGAGAGAGCAAGGCTTGCCCGGTCTGGCGGCTCCGAGGCGTCCGTGTATTTGGAGAGCGACCCAGGTTCTTTCGGCTACGGACGCCGTGAAGAGATAACGGGGCCCCTTGCTCGAATTGTCGAACGCGGCTGGCGAGTCATCTGGGAAGAGATGGGCAAGAAGGCTGTCGTAAAGGGTTTACAGCGGGAAGATCAGACGGAATATCCACCATTTGCAGTCCGTGAAGCCCTGGTCAACGCGGTCTGCCACAGGGACTATCGCCTGCGCGGCAGCAGCGTTGAGATTCACATGCGTCCGGACAGCCTTGAAATAATCAGTCCCGGCGGCCTGCCGGCTTACATAACGGTCGAGAATATCGTCGAGGAGCACTACAGCCGCAACCCACGTCTCGTCAACGGTCTCTACCAATGGGGTTATATCGAAGAGCTGGGACTGGGCGTTGACCGAATGATAGAGGACATGGTGGCGGCCGGCCATCCGCCCCCGCTCTTCGATGCGAAGAGCCACCGGTTCTCGGTTACGTTGCAGAATCGCAAGGACCTGGAAAAGATAATCCCTGAGTGGGAACAGCACATGAACGAGCGCCAGCTCAAGGCAATGCAATTTGTGCAGTCGAACGGCAGCATAAGCAATGGCGATTACCGGCAGTTGTGTTCCCACGTGGGCGCCGAGACGTTGCGCCTGGACCTGGTTGACCTGGTGAACAAGAAGCTGCTCCTGAAGATTGGCGACAAACGAGGGACCCGCTACATTCTCAGATAGCCGCTCCATTTGGGATAGTTGGGTTATTCACTTGGGATAACGGGGGTGGTTCGAGAGGATAAGCCGGGTATATCCTGGATGGAAGGTAAAGATCCCTTCAGTCCGAATCCTGAAGTCAGCGGCGAGTATAGTTCCTGCAGTTCTGCAGTTCGTTTGCAGCAACGAGGAACTGTTTCGATCCGGGTTCCCAACTTCAGCAAGAGTCTCTACCCTCTTTGCATCTCGATTGTCTGCCTTTCAAGTGGAGTGATATAATCTTTATACGTTCTTGCCCCTGGAATGGGGCGTCTACGCTACGAAATCGGACCCAAGCCATTGCGTCAAGACAAGAAAAACCCGCAGGTAGTGGAGACCGAATCTGAATTGACGGCCCAAAGCGACCCCGACTCGGCTCCATCGCCTGTTAGCGACCTCACATCTGCAGACCAACTGCTGTCCCGGCCTAAGACCGAACAAGGAACTGAACCTTCATTACGCGGCCCTAATACCATGGCGACTGCTGTCCCAACAGGAGGAGCTGTGCCTATGGGCGAAGAGGAGGCCGCGTTTGCAGTCAAGACAGACGAGGAAGAGGGCGCCGGATTCAAGTCCTTGCTGCGGGAGACGCTGGAGACGGTCATTCTGGCCGTTCTCATTTTTCTTGTCATCCGCAGCCTTGTACAGAACTATCGCATAGAAGGGCAGTCGATGGAGCCGAACTTCCAGCACGGTCAGTATCTGCTCGTGAACAAATTGGCCTATCGATTGGGGGAGTACAGTCGCGGCGATGTCATCGTCTTCCACTATCCCAATAACCCATCCCAGGATTACATCAAGCGCGTCATCGGGCTGCCGGGGGACACGGTCGAGTTTCGAAATGGGGAGTTGATAGTAAACGGGCTGAACGTCGATGAGCCTTATGACCAGGTCCCGATCGCACGCGACATTCAGGCGCAAACTGTTGCCCCTGGGTTCTTGTATGTTTTGGGAGACAACCGGCCAGCGTCGTCTGACACGCGCACCTGGGGCCAGTTGTCGGAAGAATATGTAATTGGCAAGGCCTGGTTTGCCATTTGGCCGGTCGGGGACGCTGGACTGGTTGAGCATCCGGCCATTGAGTTAGGACCGGCACTGGAACAAGCCCCCTAGTCTATTCGGTCAGTAACGGAATTGGGTAGGTCTGCTTCGATTTACGCTGCGTTGCCCGGTTGGTTACCGAGCCTGGCGTTACTGCTACACAGGCAGAAATCAGGAAAGTCTGAAGACGAACCGGGAGAATTCGAATGGCACAGGCCAGGGTCAGAGATTTCCTTATCTTAATCGGCCATACGTGGATGTGCTTGGACTGTCGGAGGAAGCTTCTCGAGAATCCGGAGGCAACTCTCATTGGCCACAAGCTGAGCGAATTCGAACGGGAGAGGGTGCTGAAACTGACCGACAGCTCCTATCGCACCATGATGGATTTGGAGGCTGCTACCGGTCTTACCGCTGAAGAAGTTTCGCTTGCGGTGGATCATCCTCGCTCGCGTCTGCGTCATTTGGGCACACGAGTGCGAGGATAGAATCAAGGCAACGCCAGACGCGCAGCAGTCGATGAGTCAGCAACCGGTGGACATTCCAGCGCTATTTGACCGCTACGAGTGGGGTTTTGAAACGGTCGAGGACGATATCTGGCGCAGTACGTTCGCCGACGAGCAGGACGAGGAGTTTGACCTTTATGTGGCGGCCGGAGAAGAGTATCTGCACTTTGCCGTCACGCCCCTTACTCCACCTCCCACGCCTGAGTGCAGAGAAAGGCTGACGTCACTACTGCTGAACCTGAATCGGTCGATGCGCCTCGTGCGATTCGCTACAGACAGCGACGGCGATGTCTCTCTCCTGGCCGATCTGCCACTGGCCGCCCTGTCTTTCACCCTCTTTGCCGCGACAATGGAAGCCCTTATCCATTACACCCGCGAATTGGCCGCCCCCCTGTCCCGGACTGCCACCGACCCTCACTTTGAAATGTCAGCCCCGTAGCCCAAGTCCTGCCCAGAGAAGGAGATCGCCATGGCCACTGCACTCGCCGAACGCTGGAGGCCGGTCGTGGAGGCGCTGGGTGTCAAGCGCCCGGGCGACATTGGTTGGATTCACGGCGCCAACAACACACAGGCCCTGCTTGGCGCCTTGTCCGACACGAATGTCCACTTCATCGAAGGGGACATCTCCGTTGTCGACGGAAAGATTATAATGGCCCATCCCCCGGTAACAGAAAGTGATCTGGGCTTTGAGAGGTGGTTGGACCTGACCGTCGACGCGGGGAAAGGCGCGAAACTCGACTTCAAGTCTCCTGAAGCGGTTACCCACTGTCTGAACTACGCCAAGCAACACGCGCAAGGCAAGATTCCGTTGTGTGTCAATGCCGATATCTTAGCCGGCCCAGGGGGCGTCAAGCCCGTCTTCAAGCCAGAGGAGTTTGTGGGCCAGTGCATTCGCAATCTGCCCCAGGCTTTTCTTTCACTCGGTTGGACCGTCGAAGAAGGAGAATTGGGCTATACGAAGGAATCAGTTGACGAAATGCTCAGTCTGCTGGTCGACGTTGAAGCGGCCGTTTCCTTGTGCTTCCATGCCGGATACTTGCGAAATGCGCGGGCGCGTTTGGAGGAGATCCTGGAGGAGACGGACTACACGTTCACCATCTGGGGCAGGATCGAAGACCAGGGGCTCCTATCATGGATTCGGGCCAACACGCCTCCCGGTCGTTGCTTTTATGACATACAGTGGAAGGATGGTACGCAGATTCATTTGACCTCTGAATGAGCCGGACTTGACGGGCGCAGGCAGTTTGCCGCCCTCAACGCCTGAGGGGCCAAGGAAGTACACCAACGCGTTCGGCCCAGGCGTAGTAAAGGCCGGCAAACTCCTCAACCTTCGGGCGGTTCTTCTCACTCAGATCGTTCAGTTCGGTCCGGTCGTCCAGCATGTCGTAGAGCTCCCACCGGCCTCCATGCTTGCTGACCAGTTTCCACTGCCCCAACCTGACGGCTCGATTGCCTTCGTGCTCCCAGAAAATGTGACCCTGCCGGCTCCATTTTGCGCCACTCAGCAGGGGAAGAAAGCTCTCTCCTTCAAGAGGCAATACCGGCTGCCCGTTGTGCTCATCAGGGTGGGCAATGCCGGCGGCGTCCTGGAGAGTTGGCAGGATATCGATGATGTGACAGGCTTCGTGCACGATCTGATTGGGTTGAATGGTTGAGGGCCAGTGGGCGATCAGGGGCGTGGAGATGCCGCCCTCGTGAACCCAATGCTTGTACAGCCTGAAGGGCGCGTTGGAAGCGTTCGCCCAAGGGAGATCATAGCTCATAAAGGTATGCGGTCCGCCGGGAAGGAGGTCGGGATCGTTGCCGACCCGCATCGGTCTGCCATCCGGGGTCCAGTCGCTGTAACGGTCAACCCAGCCGTTCTCCGAGAGGAATTCAGCGCAACCGCCGTTATCGGAAAGGAAGAGTATAAGCGTGTTCTCGTAAGCCTGCGAAACCCTTAGCGCAGCTACAATGCGCCCGACTCCCTGGTCCATCCGGTCAATTTGCGCGGCATAGACTGCCATGCGCATGTCTTCCCAGTCCTGATTGCGGGCGTCTTCCCAAGGGGGCGCGGACTCGTCTCGCGGGGAGATCTGCCAGCGGCTATCAAGAATTCCCAGGCCTTTCAGTTCCTCATGCCGGGCAGTACGCAGTGCGTCCCACCCTCCATTGCGATAGTTTCCTTCGTACTTGGCGATGTCCTGCGGTAGGGCGTGGAGGGGCCAGTGGGGGGCAGTGTAGGACACGTAAAGGAAGAAGGGAGCTTCGGTCTGCGAAGCTTCTTCGATCATCTTCACAGCCTGGTCGCTGATGGCGTCGGTGTAATAGTAGTCGCTGGCCGCACCGCTCTGATCCTTCTTCCCCTTTGTCAGGCTCCCAGACTCCGTCCCTTGATTGACAAAAGAGTCGTCCTCCATCAGCGAGTAGGGCGCGAAAAAGCTGCCAGCGCCGTCCAGCGTACCGTAGTAGCGGTCAAACCCGCGCTGGCGAGGCGTAGGATGCCCCTCTTCACCTGGCCGCCAGTTTTGCGGCCGGGTTGGGTCGTAGGCGCCGCCAACATGCCATTTGCCGGACATGCAGGTGCGATAGCCACCGCCCTTTAGTGCCTCAGCGATGGTCACAACGTCGTCGCGCAAGTATCCCTGGTATGCAGGCGAGCCGGTGTTTTCCATCATGTGGCCAATACCGGCCTGGTGGGGGTAGGCGCCGGTGAGCATGCAGGCCCGTGTCGGACAGCAACGAGCATAGTTGTACATCTGGGAGAACCGCATACCGCCGTGGGCCAGCTTGTCCAAGTTGGGCGTCCGGATTTCCGATCCATAGCAGCCGATATCAGAGAAGCCCATGTCGTCAACAAGGATGAGGACGAAATTCGGGCGCGATGTTGGAGTGTTCGCCATTTGAATCTCCGTGAAGCAGTTTTTGGGATTGGGGGGAGTTGAAAGAGCGGGCGCTCATACGACTCTGGATTGGGATCCGGCCGGGCCGGGCATTCTCTAAGATATTTTTCAGCCCAGTGCCAGGTGGGGCGTATGCTCCTGCACGTAGGGTTTGACAACCTCCAGACTCTGGCCCATAACATCGATCGCCGTGTCGATTTCCTCTTCCGACATTGGCGTGGAGATAGCGTACTGGCACCTGGGCGCACTGAAGATGCCGCGATTCATCATTTCAAGGTGTAGCAGCTTAGGCAGGTCCAGCGCTTTCTCCTGCGCCGCCACGGCATCGCGGGCATTCCTTATCGTCTCGCGGCTCCAGTGGATGCGGATAATCGATCCCGTACCAACGGCGCGTATCCCCACTCCGGTTGTTCGAAATGCTGCGTTCAGTCCTTCTCTAAGCCGCTGACCCAGTTCGTTGACTCTTGCCACCTGACCGGCTCCGAAATCCTTCATGGTTGCCAGGCCGGCTGCCATCGTTATGTTGTTGCCGTTAAAGGTACCGTTATGGGGGATCGTCATGGGGTGGGTCGGGTCAAACGGCGCCATAATTTCTCTGCGTCCGCCGAACGCTGCCAGCGGCAGCCCGCCGCCGATAAACTTGGCGATGGAGGTCAGGTCAGGCGTCACACTGATCGTGGATTGAAAGCCACCGACATCCTGCCTAAACGTCATGATCTCGTCAAAGATCAGGAGTACGTCGAATTCGTCAGCCAACTGCCTGACACCTTGCAGGTACCCGGGCTCGGGTTCTACGCCGCCGCCGGCGCCGAGGGCGGGCTCCAGAATCACACCGGCGATGCTGTCGCCATGTGCGCTCAGGAGGTCTCGCAGGGCATCGAGATCATTGAACTGCGCAACCAGCATTCCTTCCAGGGCCGATTCGGGCACGCCTCTACTCGAGAGCCTGGGCGTGGGAGGTCCCTCTTCAGCAGTGTCCGGCTGCATGTTCAGCTGTACGTAGTCGTGAGATCCATGATACCCGCCATCCATTTTGATGATGACGTCTTTGCCGGTGAATGCCCTCGCCGCGCGCATCGCCAGGAGGGTCGCTTCCGTACCGGAATTGCAGTAGCGAACGCTGTCAAAACTGGGCACGCGGCTGCAGAGCAACTCTGCGTGCAAGACTGTAACTTCTGCTGCGGACCCGAGCACGGTGCCACGGGCTGCCTGCTCCTGGATGGCGCTGACTGTTGCCGGGTGGCCGTGACCGTGAATCAAGGATGTGTAGTTGTTGAGAAAATCGATGTATTGATTCTCGTCGTAGTCAAAGAGAAAACACCCTTCCCCGTGCGTCATGTAGGCAGGGTGAGGCGTGTAATATGAAGCCGCCCTGGTGTCTCCGCCGGGCATGGACTCTCTGGCGCGCGCGTTCCATTCGCCCGAACCTCGCGTGCGCTGGAGAAAGGTCTGAGTGACCGTATTGGCGGCGTTCTGGCTCAGTTTGGAACTCACGGCAGACCTCCCTGTAGGCCACTAGTTGGCCACTGGCATTCGATTCTTGTCGGGCTGGCCGGACCAAATGGCGGCTGCCTCGTTGCCGTGCTGCATAAGGCGATCGGGAAACTAGAGAGGGCAGCCAAAGGGCCGGAACTTGAAATGACACTCATCCACACGTGGGATTGTAGCATACAGTTTCGGCCGCAACAATGGGCTCCTTCTGAAACCGGGCTCCCTCCTTTTGGGCGGCGGCTTTCCTAATGTCGAGAGTTCGTTTGAAGCGGTAGAAAGGGACAAGGCCGACCTGGAGCAACCGGGGAAGAACCGCTCCTGGCATGGTGAGTCAGGCTCAGGAGGGCATGCGCTTTCATTCGATTCCCTGCGAGGCAACGCGCAGATTGCCGGCGCCGTCGTGCTCCGAAATATTTGACCTGTTTGTGATTGTTTCAATGAGATACGAAGTCAAGGAGGGAACAGAACAACCGAAGTCGCCGTCTTATTTTGTGGTTGGAATGTTTAGCAGCTTGGCTCTGTCATCGGGCCCAGGCAGCAAAGTCGGAATGGTTCTTATGCATGCAATCACAGGAAGTGAGGTGGAAAATGAGACGGCTCTTTAAGCCTTTGGTTCAAGGGACACTGGCCCTCATGCTGGCCGGTACTGCAACCCTTTCAAGTATCAGCGATGCATCCGCTAATGAGGTGCACGTTGTCCAACCCGGCGAAACTCTGAGCGAGATTGCCAACTACTATGGTACGACGGTTGCAGACCTGAGGAGGCTCAACAGCTTGCAGGACGCCAATTTCGTGTGGTACGGACAGCGACTCCTGGTCGATGGAGGTGGATCGGTAATCGGCGGTACGATGGCCTCCGAAGGCTACCGACTCTACCGCGTCCGGGCGGGCGACTCGCTATCCAATCTCGCACAGCGCCACGGACTTAGCGTATCAAAGTTGGCACAGATCAATGGCATGTCGCCCTTGCGCTGGTTATACAGCGGTCAAGTATTGCGATTGCCTGGTTCGCCGGCACCGGTTTCGCAATTTGGCGCAGGTACGCTGGCCAGCGCCGGAGTAAGAGCACCCGAAGATGCCCAGCGTTACACGGTAAGACCGGGCGACACGCTGACGCGTCTTGCGAAACGGCATGGTATCAGTCTGTCGAGGCTCATGTCGATGAACGGCCTGTCGTCAGCAAGGTGGCTATACGTTGGTCAAGTATTGTTCGTTCCCGTCGAGTTTGAGGCCGCAGAGGTGGAGCCCGTCCAGCGAGCGGTACCCCTGGCACCTGCAATGCAGCCTGTCCCGCCAGTAGCGGCCCTGCAGCCAGGGTTGGGTCTTGGCGCCATACATACGGTGCGGAACGGAGAGTTGCTCAAAGACATAGCGGGACACTATGGCGTCAACCATGCCGCAATAGCAAGGTTGAACAACTTGACAAACCGCAGTATTCTTGAAGAAGGTCAGGCGTTACGCATCCCAACAGAGAGTGCGCTCGAACTTCTGGAGGGGATGGAACAGAGACTAGACCAGGCCCGGTATCCTACGTCTTCGGAACGATGGATCGAAGTTGACCTGAGCGAACAGATGGCGATAGCCTATGAAGGTACCAGGCCCGTTAGAGCGTTCGTTATCTCAACCGGAGTAGGGAATACACCCACGGTTCAAGGCACGTTCCGCATTTGGGCCAAGATCGCAATGCAGGATATGCGGGGCGGCAGCCACGCAGCGGGCACATATTATCATCTCAGGGACGTTAAGAACGTACAGTACTTTCATCGGAGCTACGGCTTTCACGGAACGTACTGGCATGACAACTTCGGCAATCCCATGAGCCGAGGCTGCATCAATATGACGAATGAGGATGCCAAGTGGCTCTTCGACTGGACTTCACCTACGGTCTACAATGACGACTGGCTGTTCAGTAACAACGCCAACCCCGGCACACTGGTGATGGTCCATGAGTAGGAGCCGGTTCAGCAGCTTCTTCCGCCGCGTGAGTCTACCCACTGTGGCAGGAAAACCTGGGATTTCACTGGTGGTGGCCCTGTTCTGTGGACTGGTGTTCACAGGGTGGGGCCACCCGATTACGGCAGTCGCCGCTGAAAGGCAATTGCCGTTTCCCCAGACACCTGTCGATGAGGGCAGGCAGGCCGGCCTGGACTTGCTACCTCCTCTTCCTTTCGCAGGCGCGACGATGGACCTGCCTCGCCTGCGAAGGGAACGGGAAGAGTTACTGGCCAGCGACTATCAGGCCCCACAGGCGGACAGTACCGTATACACAGTTTCGCCGAGCGGTGTAACCGAACTCCATTTGGATGTGAGTCGGGCCCGTGACGGGGGAGAGCGTTGGATTGAAGTAAGTCTGAGTGACCAGATGCTATATGCCTGGGACGGCGACAAGCTGGTAAACGAATTCCAGATCTCATCCGGTGTTCTGGCATATCCCACTATCACCGGCGTCTTTCGAATGTGGGCACGAACGCCATCACAGACAATGTCCGGCGGCGACCGAGCTTCCGGCACCTACTACAATTTGCCCAATGTACAGTGGGTACAGTATTTTTACGGCGAGTTCGCGCTTCACGGGACGTACTGGCACAACAATTTCGGAACACCCATGAGCCACGGCTGCGTTAACCTGACTATTGAGGATGCCGAATGGCTATTCAACTGGACATTCCCCGAGTGGGACGGATCCGGGGGATGGATACGCACTACGGAGAGTGATGCCACTTTAGTGTGGGTCCACAGATAATGGCAACGAAGTCAAGAGCGAGAAAGAAGCCCAGGGCCAAAGGCGGCCGGCACTCTGAGAAGGGGGTCGGAGGGCGCCTGGCGCGGCCTTCCCGCCAGGAATTGCGAGAGGTTGCTGCAAAGAGGCGGTTCAGACAGAATCTCTATGTGTATGGAGGCGGCGCCTTACTGGTTGCCATCGTGGCGCTGGTCATCTTTGTAAACATTCGCAATGCTGCGCCCGTAGGCGACGAAGAGTCCTGGCCCTCGCAAGGAAATACGCACATTCAACAAGGCAGCGCCTCTCCAATCGAGTACAACACCACGCCTCCGACATCCGGTCCTCACTATCCGGGTTTGGCCCCCTGGAACGTCTACAGTGAGCCGATTCGCTATGAGCAGGTCGTGCACAACATGGAGGATGGGGGCGTAATCGTCTACTATCAGTGCGAAGAGGACTGTCCAGAACTAAGGGAGCAACTGGCGGGTGTGGTCCGGCCCTACGTCAACAGCGGACGGCACGTACTCATGATGCCGAATGATCCCACTTGGACCGGATTTGGATCACAATCGGCTCACAAGGATATGGGGTCTCGCATCGCCCTGACTGCGTGGCAACGGCTGGACAAGTTCGACGAGTTTGACGAAGGCCGAATACGCGCCTTCATTGAGAGATATGAGGGAATCGACCATCACGTGAGATAGTCTATAGGATCGATTCGACCGTAGCCGGTTTCCGACGAGAAAAAGGCCCACAGCATTTGCTGCGGGCTTCATCTTTTTCAAATCCGGCAAGAATCTTTCAGAACGGGCGAGGCTACTCGTCCTGGCCAAACAGTTCTTCCACCGGTACCAACTCCACTTCACCATCTTCCTGCTCGACGACTTTGTAGACCTGCTCAGCTCTGTCGACCATAAGCACGCCGCTAAGGTGATCGATTTCGTGCTGGACGATGCGCGCCAGCCAGTCGTAGACTTTGATCCGCCGAGATTTGCCGTGGCGGTCCTGGGCCTTGACGAGAACGTAAGTAGCACGATCCACTTCGGCGGCCAGACCGGGCAGACTCAAGCAGGCTTCGTGAGCGATCTCCGAGCCCTTTGCCTTGACTATCTCCGGGTTGATCATCTCGTAGCGTTGCATCGTCTCCTCTGGCCGCTCTTCATCTTCAGGATACTCGATGACGAAGATGCGCTGGTCCAGACCTATTTGCGGCGCGGCCAGACCGACGCCTTTACCCTCACGCATCGTCTCCACCATGTTCTCGAGGAGCTGGTGGAGCCGGCGGTCGAAGATCCGCACGCGTTTCGCCGGCTGCCGCAGCAGTTGCCCCTCGTCTTCCCAGATCGTCAGAATCCTAAGTTTCGCCATGTCAAGAATGTTTCTGGAGAGGGTCAGGCTACTGCTAGTCGGAATGGGAGAGTGCAAGCCGCTCACGGGGGGCGGGTACAGCCGGGGGCGTTCAGAGAGCCCCACAGCGGACGGACGAGCGCCTCAAGGCCTCGCGTTTAGCGTTGCGAGATGATAATCATGGTCAAGCGACTGATATTGACCAGACGCCCGCTCTCATCCTCGATGCGAATCTCCCACACGTGGGTGCGCCGACCGATGTGAATCGGGCGCACAGTTCCAAACACATAGCCGCCCTGGACTGAGCGCAGATGGTTGCCGTTTATGTCAAGGCCCACTGCGGTCAGGGAGCTCCGGTCAATCATCGCATTTGACGCCACGCTTCCCATCGTCTCGGCCAGCGCGATAGAGGCGCCCCCGTGCAGGAGTCCATAGGGCTGCACGGTTCGGCCGTCCACAGGCATACGGGCACACATAAAGTCAGCGCCAACCTCGGTAAACTCGATACCAAGGTTGGCGGCTAGCGTCCGCTCGCCCATCTTATTGATGGCGGCGACGGTCATTTCAGGATTGAACATCGTCCTACAGAGATTGCTTGCGTTTACTTCGCCATATTTCTCAGGGCGTGGAATATGGGTAAGGGACTCCAGTCGTTGCGAACGATACCCCACTGGGCCTTTTCAGTGCCGTCTGCGACCACACGGAAGTTCAGGTTCCACAAGAAGGCGGGGCCGACCCAGCCCCAGTTTCGCATCATCTGGAAAGCCTCAACGGTCCAGCGCGCCTGCTCGTCGAAGTCGTTGTCGTTGGCGTAGCCGTAGCGGGGGTCGAATGCGCCGCCGGCGGCCCAGCCGAATTCGGTCGGCCAGATCGGGATATTGCCGGCTCCGTAACGCAACGCCAGGTTGCGGTAGCCTTCCATCGTGCTGCGGAAGCTCCACGAGTGATGGGGGTTATCGCAGGCGCCGTTGAAGTGCTGATTGCCGGTCTGTTGGATGGCTTCACATGCGCTTTGCCAAACTGCGTTAGGGGGAACATTATAGCCGCTGGGGTGGGCACCGAAGCCATCTACATAGTTGGCCAGTCCCTGCTGCAACATGGCTTCGAAGTAGCGGAAGTCGTCCATTGCCAGAGAGCCGTTATCGCCGGCAGGGGTCAGTGCCCCGCTGATTACGTACATTGACGGGCAAGCGGCCTTGATTGCACCGTAGGAAGGACGCAGCAGGGCCATGTATTCGCCGGGATTGATTGGGCGGTTGCCCCATTCGTAGTGCAGATTCTGCTCGTTCCAAACTTCGATGGCTTTCACGGACGAGCCGCAGTACTCTCCGGCAAGCCGGCCCAGGAACCTGGCGAAGGTCTGGGGATCTGCGGGCGGGCCGCCGACCGTGCCGTCGTAACCCGACTCGCGTGACCAGTTAGGCGCGTTCACTACACTGAACAGCAGATTGAGTCCGCGTGCGTTAGCGGCGTTCACGAGAGGCCAGATATCGCCGAATCCGTACTGGTTCTGCGTGGATTCAAAGACCTTCCACTCGATCTGCTGCTTCACCCAACCGAAGCCCAGATCGCGGGTCTTGTCCATGGCGATGCCTTCCTGGCCGTTGTGGATCATGTGGGCCTGGACGCCGTAGCCGAAGCCGATGCCGGGCAATCTGGTTGAGGGCGCAGAGGGAGTAGGCGTGGCAGTAGGCGGAGCCACTTTGGGCCGCGCCGGGATCTCCGACTCGGTGAATTTCTTCACGCCGGCAAGGGACCCGACCAACTGGGTCAGGTCGCGGTAGATCCAGGCCGATTCGCTCACTCCTGACACCTCGACCTGGAACCACTCTTCCTTCGGGCCGATGCCGGTAATCTTTACCCGCGTGCCAGCTGTCAAGACGCTCAGGACCGGATATTCCGTGCCTGGCCCGCCTCGCACATTCAGGCGCGTCGGCTGGCTGACCGCGAACGGACCTCCAGTAGCGGGCGGTTGGGGCTGCCGAGTTCCTGTGCCGCCCCCGGACGGTGGCGCACTCGAACTCCCTTGAGGAATCCAGATCCTGGTGCCCCAGAACAAGGCGTTTGCATTGGCAAGGTTGTTGGCCCGCACGATTGCTGAGACGGTGGTGCCGTTATTGAAAGCGATGCGGCCGAGCGTATCGCCCAGTTGCACCTCGTACCAGAATCCACCCGTCCTGGTCGCTCCGCCACCGCCGGCTGTGCCGTCGCCGCTTGTCCCTGATCCGGGAATGCACAGGCGCTGGCCGATATATACATAGGAAGTCACGGAGACCCCGTTGGCCTGGGCAAGGCTTTGAATTGAAACCCCGTAGTTGACCGCGATGCCGGAGAGTGTTTGACCGGCTACGACGGTATGGGTCTGGGTGCAGGTGCTGGGCTGCGAAGGAGCCGGCTGCTGCCCCGTTGTTGGAATTCGAATGCGCTGGCCGACGTATATCTGATTGGCATTCGCGATGTTATTGGCGGTAACCAAAGCCTGGACAGTAACGCCATACCTAACGGCTATACTAGAGAGGCTTTCGCCGGCCTGCACGACGTGCGTAGTGTACCCGGCTGCCTGGGGACTCACATTGACCTGCAGCGAAGCTGCCGAGACCGTCTGCGGCAGCAGAGAGAAAAGCATTATCGCCGCGACCGATATGAGCCAGACACGGCGCGACATCATAAACTGAGGAATACCTGCACGCATATGTAACTCCTTATTCAAATCCAACTTCAGTCAAGAAGGAAAGATCTCATTCAGACTAATTATTCTGCACCGTTTGCGCATTGAAGTCAAGACGAAATCAGTTCTTCCATCAACGCAATGCCAACGCGAATGCCACGATAGAAGTTCGGCAGGTGTAGTTTTTCGTTTGGTGCGTGTAGATTATCATCCGGCAGACCAAAGCCCATGAAGAGGATGGGGATGCCGAGCGATTCCTGAACAACCGTCGCTATCGGGATTGAGCCTCCCTCACGGCTGAAGACAGGCTCTGCGCCGAAGACACGGTGATAGGCCCGTGCCGCGGCACGCATTTCGGGCACATCAAGTGGAACAACAGTGGCAGGCGCGTGCTGGAGCGTATGAACGGACACCTCCACCGTTTGCGGCGCGATTTGCTGCAGAAACTGCTCAATCATAGGCCCAATCGCAGACGAATCCTGGTCGGGAACCAGGCGGCAACTAACTTTCGCGCGGGCTTCAGCAGGAATGACAGTTTTGAAACCTTCGTCGATGAAGCCGCCCCACATGCCATTGATTTCCAGCGTGGGCCGCGCCCCAATCCTTTCGGTGACCGTGTAGCCCTCTTCGCCCCAGGACGCGGGCGCGCCGGTCTCCTGCAATAGTTCTACATCGCCGTAGGGAACCTTTGCCAGCGCGGCCCTTTCATTCGAGGTCAAAGGCTGAACGTCTTCATAGAAGCCGGGAACAGCAACCCGCCCGGCGCTGTCATGGAGCGCTGCCAGGAGCGTGCTCAGGGCCTGGTTCGGGTTGTGAACCGCGCCACCGAACATGCCGCTATGGAGATCCTGGGCGGGACCCTTTACACCTATCTCGCCGGCCCATATGCCCCGCAGCCCGTAGATGATCAGCGGCAGATCGGGAGCCAGGATGTGCGTGTCGGAGATGAGACATACGTCGGCGGCGATTTTTTCGGTTTCTGAGGGCAGGTAGTCCGCCAGGGCCTGGCTGCCGACTTCCTCTTCGCCTTCGACGAGGAATTTCACATTGACTGGAAGAACGCCTGACGTTGCCAGCAGTGCCTCGACCGCGGCGACGTGGGCGAAGAGCTGGCCCTTATCGTCGGAGGCCCCGCGCGCAAACAGATCGTCGCCCCGCAAGGTCGGTTCGAAGGGCGGCGAAGTCCAGAGCTCTTCCGGGTCTACGGGCTGGACATCGTAATGGCCGTAGACCAAGACTGTCGGGGCGTCTATGCCTGCGTGCAGCCAGTCGCCATAGACTATGGGATGGCCGTCGGTGGGGACAGTTTCGACGTTTTGCAGGCCGACAGACGTCATCTTCCGGGCCAGCCAGTCCGCGGCTCGCTCTACATCTCCCTTGTGCTGAGGCAGCGTGCTGATGCTGGGAATACGCAGCCAGTCGGCAAGTTCGTCGAGCTGGCCACTTTGAGCGTTGCGCAGGTAGGTGTCCAGATTCGAGTCGAAAGTGGTGTTTTGGGAAGGATTCATGGGGAGGGAACTCCAGTGGCTCGCGGGGAGTCAAATTGACGCTCCATGGTTTGTTGTGCGCTGATTGCTTCGCGTGGTCGGAAGGCGAAGCAGGTGCTCCCGTCAGCCAGGGAGTTCGACGATGACGTACTCCTGGTCGACGGAGACTTCGAAGGTTTCCGCGGTGTAAGGGCCCGGTTGATATGTTGAGGGGATTTCGTCTGCGGTTGCGATTTCTACATCGTAGGCGCGAGTTCGAACTGAGGCGGGATCTACCCATGACTGGCCGGTGGTTACGTCGTATTCCCAGCCATGCCAGGGGCAGCGCAGAATCTCGCCCCGCCTCTCGTACCTGTATTCGCCACCGGGCTTGTCGGCCATTACAAAGCCGGTGAGCCTGCCTTCACAGAGGGGACCGCCCTGATGCGGGCAGATATTGCGGAGTGCGTAGAACTCGCCCTTGATGTTGAAGACACCGATGGAGCGTCCGCCGATCTCGATGATCTTGCGTTCACCCGGGGGGATTTCGTCAACTGTTGCGACGACGTGTTTTGCCATATCTCAACTCTAAAGTTTGTACAGTTCGCGGGCGTTTTCCGCCATGAATTTCCGTCGCCGCTCTTTGTCCAGCGGGACGGGAAACGCGCGATCGGGGGCGTCGAAGTCCCAGTGAGGGTAGTCGGTTGCGAAGAGCAGGCGGTCATCCATGTCCATCTGGCCCAGCAGCTGACGGAAGTGCTCAGGCTGGAACGGCTCTTCCATGGGTTGTGTGCTGACCCAGAAATGACGGCGGAAGAGCACTGAAGGCGGTTCGGTGACGTGGGGGACTTCGCTGCCCAGTTTGCGCCAGACACTGTCCATGCGCCAGAGCATCGGTGGAATCCAGGCGAAACCGCCTTCGATCAACACGAATTTGAGTGAAGGGAATTCGTGAAAAACACCTTCAAAGATCAGGCTGATAACCTGTGACTGGAAGGTCTGGGGCATGCCGCCGTGGTCTTCGATGTAGTGGTTTGGGTAGCCCGAGCCTGTGATTGGAACGCCGCCGGCGCCGCCGAAATGAATGGCGATGGGTACGTCATGGCGACTGGCAGCCTCATACATGGGCCAGTATTTGCGCCGGCCGAGGGGTTCCTTGGTGCGGGCGATGAGCAATGCGTGGACGAAGCCAGGGTGACTGCCCCACCTGTCTATCTCGGCGGCAGACAGTTCGCCGTCTTCCCAGGGGACGATGATTGAAGCACGCAGGCGCGGGTCGGGATCCAGCCATTCAGCGAGCTGCCAATCATTGGTCGCCCTGGCGAAAGCGGCGCCAAAGGCCAGGTTGCGCTGCTCACCTGCGCCGACGAGAGGGTTGAGAACACCGACTTCGATGTTCCACCTATCGAGGAGCTGCTCCTGCAGAAGTGGCAGATTGGACCCGGGTGGCGTTCCGTCGCCGGGCCAGGCGTCGTGGCGGGCGGCGTTGGGCATTGCCCGCGGATAGTGTGAGCCGTCGAAGCCCCGGGACCCGAAGGTCCTGTGATAGTCCTGCCAGTGCGGTTCCAAATAGGAACGCAGTACGTCATTCGTTGGGAAGTAGATATGAATGTCGGTGTCGACGATGGCCGAGTCCTGGGGCGCACGATAGCGGGCGCCCTGTTGAACGGAGGCAACAGGACCGGCTGCATTATGACCGTTTGTCCGGTCTTTCGTTACGGCGCCGCGCTCAGCAGTGGCAGTCGAATCGAACTGGGCAGTCATGGTAGTCCTCCTGTGCTGTCAGCTGGGACGAGGTGGCAGGCCTGAGAAAGGGCCAGGGTCTCACCGCCATGAGGTCCTAGTCACAGCCGGTAAAAGGCGCGTGCATTCGCACTGCAGATTTTTTCTCGCTGATTCGCCGTCAGCAGGTCGAGAAGAATGTCATGGCTGTCGTGGCGATGAGGATAGTCACTGGCATACATAAGCAGATCGTCGGCGCCGCACTGGTCGAGAATTTGTGCGAGATGCAGGGGATTGGGCGGCGCGTCCAAGGGTTGAATGGTGAATCGCAGATGTGTACGCATGTATTCGGAAGGCGGCCGGCGGACATAGGGCGTATTGTGGCGCAGGCCCTTCCACTCTTTGTCGATCCGCCACATCAATGACGGCAGCCAGGTGAAACCCCCTTCGATGAGGGCGACGCGCAGAGAGGGAAAGCGCTCAAAGGCACCCTCGCAGACCAGGCTGATTACCTGGGACTGGAAGACCTGTGCCATGTTGGCGTAGTCTTCGATGAAATAGGATGGCCAGCCGGTCGGAGTGGGGGGATGGCCGGGGGCGCCGCCGTAATGAATGCCGAGTGCGAGGTCGTGCTTGACGGCGGCGGAATAGATTGGATCGTAGCGGCGATTGCCGTAGGGAGCTTCGGCGCGCACGGGAAGAATAACCTGCACGAAGCCGGGATTAGCCCCCCATCTGTCGATTTCCCTGGCGGCGAGCGGCGGGTTGTGGCTTGGCACGACAATGGATGCCCGCAAGCGGGGCTCTTTTTCGAGCCAGTGTTCCACCTGCCACTGGTTGACTGCCGTGGCGAGAGAGGCGGCCAGGTCCTCATTGCGTACACTCTGGACGCGATAGGCGCAGTTCAGAATGCCGAATTCTATATCGTCCAGGACGCGAGTCTGCACTTCTTCAAGGTCGGGTTTTGGGTTGCTGCCCTCGCGAGCGGCGGTGGGTACGCTTTCGGGGTAGTCGGCTGCGTCGGGGCCGTTGAACGCCGACTCGCGACAGTAGTTGAGCCAATGGTCCGGCAAGTAGGGATACAAAGTTCCAAGAGCCGGGACTTCGTTATGGATATCGCAGTCGATTCGGTGCGGTTCAGACATCGAAAATGTTGGGCTGGATCCCGTTCAGAGTCTTATAGAGATAATCGTACTCGAAATTCAGAGCGCGGGCAATTTGATGTTGAGACCCTATAGTTCAGTCGACAGGCAGACCCCACTCTGCGCGGGCTTTCTCCATCGGAATAAGCTTATTGATTCCATGAACCGTGTGGCCAGGACCTCCTGCAATCCAGCGTTCGTCGGCCGGGTCGCTGGCCGGTTGGAAGCGCACGTCGCAACTCAGGCGAAAGCGGTTCGTCAAGTTGGTGGTTGAGGCGTGCATGGTATGCATGCCGAAGAGAATTACATCGCCCATGAAGAATTCGCTTGTCAGCCATTCGCCGCCGAATTTCTCGACGATCTCCATGGGGTCCTTTGTGAACCAGCCGTCAATGCCGTCTCGATCCACATCCATTCGACCATAGGTATCGCGAATTCGCGCGAAGCTGGGCAGGTTGTGTGATCCCTTGCAGACCGCAAGAGTTCCATGGTCTACGGTCGTATCGCCCAGTGGAATCCAGACGGTGTGGAGGTTGCCGGAGCCCCGGCCCATGTAGACGAAGTCATAGTGTGCGCCGGTGTACTGCTCGTTGCCGACGGCGCGCAGCCACTTGTAATCGAATGTAAGGGCGGGCTCATCAAAGTAAGCGGCGAAAAAGTGGAAAAGCTCGGAGGCCTGAATGACGGCAAGAACGTCCTCGTGGTAAGCGATCCGTCTCATCTTGGCGCCGCGCCCGCCCCTGGGCATCACGCCTTCGAGGATAGGGGCGTCCGGGGTCAGAACATTTTGCTGGTGCATGTAGTGCAGAATGGTCGACCGGGCTTGCTTCACCTTTTCACGGTCAATCAGTCCGCGCAAGAGGAGATAGCCGTCTTGTGCGAACTGTGCTTGCAGGGCCTGCATGTCGGGCAAGAGGTGCTGGCTTTCCCGCAGTGTGCCTAAGGTTCCGTTGGGGTAGGTCGTGTTCCGGTAGCCAAAGCGAATTTTCATTTTTCGATCCTGATCGGTTCCCAGAACTCGGATATTCTGAAGCAGTTGAGCAGATATCCCGGCCTCAGAGCTTATTGCTGGACACGTTTTCGGAAATGCCTTACTGCGGGACCGCGCACAATGCCCCAGACGCTCATCCCCAGGGCCACGACAACGAGCGCCAATGCGACGAATGCGACGTCGCGCAGGGCGGCAGTTTGCACTGCTGCGGCGGCTTCGGTCACGTCTCCGGTGAGAGTTGGGCCGGCATAGGCATAAACCCGACTTGCCCAAAGCGCCCCCAGGGCGGCAACGCCAGACGTATTCCCCAACGTCCGGCAAATCACGTTGACGCCACTGACGACTCCCAGTCTTTCTCTGGGTACTGAGCCCATCACCGCGCTATTGTTGGGCGACTGAAAGATGCCCATTCCCAGGCCCAATGGTAAGACTCTCAAGACGTAGCCCAGAATCGACGTTTCGGCGGTCAGCGTGCTGACAGTGTAGCAGCCGTATGCCAGGATTACCAATCCTGCAGTGGCGATCAGTCGATAGCCGAAGCGATCTGAAAGCATGCCAGAAACGGGCGAGGCCAGGCCGAAAAAGAACATCGTAGCTGTCAACAGTAGCCCGACAACTGTAGGGTCCAGATTCAGAAGGTTGGTCAAATAAAAAGGGAAGAGAAGCGAAATGCCGCCAGTAACGATGAAACTGATCAACCGCATAGATAGATTGAGGTTGAAAAGGGAGTTACGAAATAAAGACAGGTCGAGGAGCGGCTGGTTTGCGCTCAGGCCTGTACGGATGAACAGTACAAGCATCAGCAGAGAGAGAGCCAAGAGGCCCAACATGGCAGGGGACTGAAAGCCAATCCGCTCGCCGAAGGTGAGGAACAGCATGAGCGCCAGCAGAAAGGTAGAGAAGGTTTGGAAGCCGATCCAGTCGAATTCCTGGCGCCCGGCGGGGTGGGGATCGGGCAGATAGCGCGATGCCAGAATGAAACTGATGCAGCCCACAGGAGGACCAACGAAGAAAATCCAGCGCCACGAGAGATATTCGAGGAGAGCGCCCCCTAAGATGGGGCCGGCGATACCACCGACCGAGACGGTGGCGCTGAAGAGGCCGAGAGCTTTGCCGCGTTCGGAGGCTGGGAACGTTTCGGTCACGATTCCCATACTCAGGGCAGTTGCAAATGCGCCTCCGATGGCCTGAAGGACACGGAAAAACAGCAGGACCTGGATATTGGGAGCCAGCCCAGCAAGTACGGAGCTTATGGCAAATGCGATGGTGCCGCTGAGGAAGATGGGCTTCTTGCCCACCATGTCTCCCAGCCTGCCCACGCCCAGCATGATCGCTGTTTGCGTGAGAGAAAAGGAGAGCACGACCCACTGGACGAGCGCAAAGTCGACGTCAAATTCGGTTATGAGGGCCGGCAACACGACCCTGACGACGCCGCCGTCGAAAGAGGCTAGAAAGATTCCTGAACCGAGCGCGGCGAAGATATGCCACTTGCGCTCGGCGGAGAGTTGCTCAGTAGACTTTGCCATCGCGTGCGGGAGACCACACCTTTTGGGTAGGATGACCAGAACGGACCAAAGGCCGCAGCCAGGCGGATCAATCGGAAGGTAACAAGGCGAAATCGCTGTTTGCCCGCGGACTTTGCCTGACAATCAACGACGCGAAACGGTTTGGCGGGCGGGTTTCGCAGATGTGAATTCCGGACCCGGCGGGAAGGCCTGAGATTTGCCGGCGCACGGCCTGGTCAGAGTCCTTTCTGGACTCTTTGCAGCGGGGCCCGGGCTTCCAGAATCCCCCAAGCGCTCAAAATGAGCGCAACTGCGACAATTGCGAGTGCAACATAGGTGACGTCACGCAGACCGGCAATCTGGACGGCGCCGGCAGCTTCGGTGACACCACCAATGTAGTCCGGCCCTGCATGTGCGGTAACACGGCTTGCCCAGAGGGCACCCAGGGCCGCGATGCCGGATGTACGCCCCAAAGTGCGAGCGATGACGTTGATGCCGCTGGCGACGCCAAGACGTTCGCGGGGAACAGAGCCCATTACGGCACTGTTGTTTGGGGATTGAAACAGTCCCATGCCAAGACCCAAGGTGGACACTCGCACAACGTAGCCGACGATCGACGTGTCAGCGCTGAGCGTGCTCACAGCGTAGCAGCCGAAGGCCATCAGAACCAGTCCTGCGCTGGCGATTCTCCTATAGCCGAATCGATCGGAAAGGATGCCTGCGATCGGGGAGGCGATTCCAAACGAGATCCACGACGTAGTCAGAAGCAGACCCACGACTACGGGCTCCATCCGTAGCATATTGGATAGATAGAACGGTAGAAGCAGGTAAACGCCTCCAAGCACAATAAAGCTGATCAGGCGCATGGAAAGATTAAGGCTGAATTGTGCGTTCCTGAAGATGGCCAGGTTGAGGAGTGGGTCCTTCACGCGTCGCTCTGTCCGCATGAAAAAGGCGAAGGCCAACAGTGAGAGTGCAAACAGTCCCAACATGGCAGGAGAGCGGTATCCGGCGCGCTGACCGAGGGTCAGAAATAGCATGAGGGTCAACAGACAGGCAGCCAAAGAAGCCGCGCCGGTCCAGTCGAAGCGCTGGCGGCCGCTGGGGGCGGAAGCCGGCATGTGGCGCCACGCGAGGTAGAAGCTGACGCAACTTATGGGAATACCAATGAAAAAGATCCAGCGCCACGACAAGAGTTCCAACAGTACACCGCCCAAGAAGGGCCCGGCTATACCGCCCAATGAGACACTGGCGCTGAACACGCCGAGCGCTTTGCCGCGTTCGGAAGCGGGGAAGATTTCTGTCAAGATACCCATGCTGAGCGCGGTTGCAAAGGCACCGCCGACGGCCTGAATAACTCGAAAAAGGAGGAGGAGTTCGATATTCGGCGCCAGCCCGGCGAGGACGGAACCGACCATAAAGGCGACGGTCCCGCCGAGAAACACCGGCCTTTTTCCAATCATATCTCCCAGCCTTCCCACACTCAGAACGATCGCAGTTTTCGTAAGTGTAAAGGAAAGGACAACCCACTGAACGAGTGTGAAGCCGACCTGAAGTTCGGTCACCAAGGTGGGGAGTATGACGGCAACAATGCTGATTTCCATGGAGTCCAGGAAGACGCCGGCACCGAGGGCGGCAAAGATGAGCCACCTGTGCCTGGGAGTAAGAGTGTCAGCAAGATTAGTCATGAATCAGAGAATGATCGCAGAGTCATACTTCGGTCGCTGGCGGCGCTGTATCCCGGTCAGAGGGGGCTGGGCTGCGCAGACGCGATCGTATGCAATTTAGCCGCTTACGGTGAAGCCCGTACCGGGCGTGACGCCGTGCGGGAATGCAGCGTTTCCCACGCGATCAAAGCCAAAGTGACGCCGACCAGGGCTAAAGCGGCGTAGGAGACGCTCTGGAGCGCCGCGATCTGGGCAGCAGGTGCGGCTTCGGTGACCACGCCGCTGGATTCCGGCCCGGCTTTGACCTGCACGCGGTGGGCCCAGAGGGTACCCAGTATGGCCACGCCGGCGGCGCGTCCTAAGAAGCGTCCAATCGTGTTGGTGCCGCTGGCAATACCGAGCCGCTCGAGTGGAACGGAGCCCATAACGCCGCTGTTTGTAGGCGAATGCGAGATCCCAAAGCCAAGGGCTACAGGCGCGACACGCAGAATAAAGTCCAGAGCCGAACTTGCCGCGGTGAGCGTGCCGACAGTGTAGCAGCCCAGGGCAAGAACGAACAAGCCCACGCCGGCGACCGGGCGAAACCCGAATCGATCGGAAAGGGCGCCGGAAACGAGGACGGCCACGCCGAAACAGACCCAGAAGGCTGTGAGGAGCAGGCCAGCATGCCAGGGCTCAATCAGGAGGATATTCACCAGATAGAAGGGAAAAAGAAACCACAGACCACCAATCGTGATGTTGGTGAGGATCCGTATCGACAGGTTTACATTGAATTGCGGACTCCTGAACAGGGACAGATCGAGAAGTGGTTCCTTTACCCGCGCCTCATTGCGGACGAATTGCCAAAATGAGTAGATTGAGACGGCGAACAAGGCCAGCATGGTAGGAGAACGGAAGCCAAGGCTGTTGCCGAAGGTCAGGTAGAGCATGAGTGTCAGGAGACCTATAAACAGCAAGAAAGAGCCCTCCCAATCTAAACTCTGCCGGCCAGTTGGGCGAGACGCAGGCAGATAGCGCCAAGCCAGTATGAGGCTGATAAGGCTGAATGGTTGAGCTACGAAAAAGATCCAGCGCCACGATAGAGCGCCAAAGATGAAGCCCCCCATCATGGGCCCGAGGATACTGCCAGCTGCGAAGATGGCACCGAATACTCCCAACGCTTTGCCCCGCTCTGCAGGGGGAAGGTTTCGATCACGATTCCATAGTTCAGAGCGATTGCGAATGCCGCGCCCACTGCCTGCAGCACGCGAAAGAAAATCAGCAGTTCGATTGTTGGCGCGAGACCGGGGAGGATCGAGGTGACCATAAAGGCGATAGTGCCACCGATGAATACAGGTCGCTTGCCGAGCATATCGCCCAATCGACCCACTATGGGCATTACTGAGACTTGGACAAGCGTGTACGACAAGAGCACCCACTGACCTGTGGCAAAGTTGATTCTGAATTCGCTCACGATACCGGGCAGAACGACGGCTGCGGAATTGAAGATAAGCGAAGCCATAAAGATTACGCCGGCCAGCGCGGCCAGAATCCGCCATTTGTGCTCGTTTGAAGTCGTGTCCAAGGACTGTACCTCAATTCTTGAGAGAGGGGATGGTCCAGGCCGCTCAGGGCTGGGAGGCCTCACCCGGGCCGGGCTAATCCGTTTGAGCTGCGCGTCGGGTGATTGTCAGTAAACTGCCCGGCTGAAGGTCTCGACCGTCTATCAGCGAGAGGACGCGGTCCGGCCAGCGCACTTCCAGGGCGATGATTCTACTTTCGAGGGGCATACCAAAGTGTTGGCGGGCGCTGCGGCCGGAGAGGTAGCCGCCGGCTGCGTGCACGCTGCGGCGATAGATGCCGGTCGAGGTGTGCAGGAGGAGCTCTGCGCCTAAGGCGCGCGTGTTGCCGCTGTCGGGCTGGCGCAGATCTACCATCAGGGACTGGCCGCTGCACAGCCGGTTTTCGAACAGTTGGGACGGGGAGCGCAGGTTGTTGATCAGGACATCCAGGTCGCCGTCGCCGTCAAAGTCGGCCATGCTCATGCTGCGGCCGCCGGCGGTGCTATTGAGTTTCCATTCGGGCGCGGGCGTGAAGCGGTTGCCGCCGTCGTTGCGATAGGCCTGGTTCTCCTCGACCAGCTCATCGCCAGGAAGGTGACGGAAGATCTCCATGGCGGTCATGCCGTTGACGACATAGAGATCGAGCAGGCCGTCCTGGTTGATGTCGCCAAACTGGGCGGACCAACTCCAGCCGCTGAAGGGGATGCGCCAGGCCTCGGCCTGGTCGGACCAGTCATCGCCCTGCCATTCCTGGAGGACGTTGGCCATGACCTGGGGGGCGTCGTCGGGGCTGGGGGGAGGCATTGTCTCCATTACGGGCAGCCACTGACGCATGATTTCGGGTTCTTCTGAGTAGGGGTGCATGTCGGCGGCGAAGAGCTCCAGTTGACCGTCGTTGTCGATGTCGCCGCTGTCGAAGCTCATGGTGCTAAAGGTTGTGGTGGCGAACGGGTCGGATGCAATCCAGCTGCCGTCGCGCTGGTTGAGGAAGACGGCGTCGTGCAGGTCAAAGTCGTTGCCAACGAGGATGTCGAGGCGGCGGTCGCCGTTCAGATCCTGTAGTTGCAGCGCGAGCCCCTGGGCGCGAGAGGCCAGGCGTGTTGGCAGAAATCGTCCATTTTCATTTTCATAGATGAAGACGCCGTTCTGATGGGTTGCGTCCAAAGCGCGGCGTCCCATCTGCTTTTCCAGCGAGGCGTCGTAAGAGGCAGTCACCAGATCGAGGTCGCCGTCCCTGTCCAGATCGCCCCACTGCAACGAGTAGGCAAGGCCGGTGACGCCCTGTAATCGCACCGGCTCTTGTTCGTCTGTGAACGGGGCGGTGTTGTCCTCGGCACCCTGGTTGTGCCAGTAGAGGAGAATTCCTGAGCGGCTGGTGGCGGTGATATCGAGCCAGCCGTCGCCGTCTACGTCGACGAGCGCGAGGCCGCGCAGGCTGCCGTCGAGCAGGAGCTGCGGGTGGAATTGCCAGTTTCCTTCGTTCCAGAAGATCTGGTTGGGGCCTAGCAGATTGGCGAGGACGAAATCTTCGTCGCCATCGTTGTCGAGGTCGCCGACGGCGAGGCCGGCGCCGTTGCTGGTGAAGTAGGTGACGCGTTCGAAGGCGGTGCCGGTGACGTGGGGGAGTTTGTGTTCGACGAAGCTGCCGGTGCAAGGGCGAGATTGCGCGGCGGAGGCTGTGCGGAGATCCAATGGGTTTACTGTGATGCTGAGTGAGTCTGAGAGCGCACTGTAGGAAGTCGAGCCTTGCAGGTTGTCAAAGCCAAAACCGGCTGAACAGGCGCAGAGGAGAAGTGCTGAGACAAGAATGGCAGGAAGGAAAGTGCGCATGTTGGCCGCCCTTACTTTCTAGCCCTTCATTCCCGTCAGCGAGATTCCTTCGATGAAAGTACGCTGCGCGAAGAAGAAGGTTACGATAATTGGGAGGGCGACGAGCGTACTCACGGCCATCAGGTAGGGGATGCCGTTGCTGAAATTGCCCACGTCGTTGGCACGTCGTGATAGTTGTTCGATTCCCAGTGCGAGAGGGTAGCGATTCTCGTCCCGCAGGTAGATCAGCGGACCCAGATAGTCGTTCCAGGCCCAAAGGAATCGGAAGAGAGCGACGACGGCCAGGGCCGGTTTGGTGAGTGGGAGGATGATGCGGAAGAGAATGCCAAATTCGCTAGCGCCATCGATGCGGGCGGCGTCTGAAAGTTCTTCGGGAAGGGTCATGAAGAACTGACGCAGCAGGAATACGATGTATGGATGGCTGAACAGGGCGGGTACAACCAGAGGGCGGTAGGTGTCCAGCCAGCCCAGCCACTTAAATGTGATAAAGAGCGGGACCATGGTCACCGCCCAGGGCAGCATCATGGTCATGACCACCAGCCAGAATATTGTATCCCGCCCCGGCCAGCGGATGCGAGAGAAGCCATAGGCAACGATTGTGGACGAGAGTACAGTAAAGGCAACGGCAGGTACGGTATAGAAGACAACCGAGTTTACGGCGTACTGTGTAAAGGGCAGAATCTGCCAGCCTTCGATGAAGTTTTGGGGATGGATAGGAAAAGGCAACAGGATCGGGGGCATGGTGTAGACTTGCGAGTCCACCTTTAGCGCCGAGCTGATCATCCAGTAAAGAGGAAAGGCGAAGCTGAGGGTGAGAGGTATCAGCACCGCATACTTGATGACTTCAAGCAGGACCGTCTGCCAGCGATTGCCCGTGTCACGGTAATGACGCGGCACCGGCCTTGTTTGGCTCTCCGATGCGATGGTGGTCATTTCTCGCCCCCGTAATAGACCCAGCGGGCCGAAGACTTGAAAATGATGAGTGAGAAAACTACGATAATCAGGAACAGTATCCAGGCTAAGGCGGACGCCTTGCCCATTCTCAGGTATTCGAAGGCATTACGATAGAGATGAATCAGATAGAATTCTGTCGAGTTCATGGGGCCGCCCTCGGTAAGAAGCCAGGGGACGGTAAACTCCTGGAAGGCGACAATCAACCCCATTATCAGATTGAACAGGATAATTGGTGAGGTCAGTGGAATGGTGACGTTGCGAAATTTGTGCCACAGATTGGCCCCGTCCACGGTTGCGGCCTCGTAGAGAGAGCGTGGGACATCCTGCAGCGCAGCCAGGAAAATGACAACAGCAGCCCCTTGTGCCCATATCGCGACGAGGATCAGTGAGGGCTTGGCCCAGCCCGGGTTGGAGAGAAAAGGGATGATGGGCAGGCCGAAATAGCGAAGCACACCGTTGATGGCGCCATATTGAACGTTCATCAGGAACTGCCACACCATCGCCGATGCCACGGCGGGAACGATTGACGGGACGTAGATCACGCTGCGGAAGAAGGAGCGGGCAACGATTCTGGAGTTCAACATATTTGCAATAATGAAAGCCGCGCCGACGCCGAAGGGAACGCTGAGCCCCACATAGAAGAGGGTATTGTACATGACGTTCCAGAAATGCGGATCGTCAAAGAAGAGGGTCAAATAGTTTTTGGCCCCGAGGAAGACGGGGGGTCGAAGCAGATCGTAGCGGGTGAGACTGTAGTACAGCGAAGACAACAGAGGATAGATCGTAAAGAGAAGAAAACCCAGAGCCCAAGGCGAGACGAACAGCAGCCCCAGACGCAGGTTGCGCCACTCCTGCGGCGTGTAACGACTGACCTTTTCTGTGCTGGCTGCCATACGGGATTCCTTCTCTTTTCTAAGCGTTCAGCGGCCAGACCTGTTGGGTCTGGCCGCCAAGCTGTGAGAGTTAGAGACCTTGGGCTTCCCACTCGTCTTCGGCGCGTTTCTGCAACTCTGCCACTGCCTCTTGGGGGGTAATCAAGTCACGGTAGACTTGCTCGCGAAGATCCCAAAGTTGCGTATTAACGAACCAGTGGATCGGCGAACGACGTCCCACGATCCAGTCGGTCACTTCCTCAATGTTGTCAATGTAGAAACGTAGTCCGGGGAAGGTGTCTACATCGATCGTGGGCAACCATGACTGGATGCCCATAATCCAGCCGACTTCATGGAAAATGATATTGAGCGGCTCTTCGGTGTGGAGGAATTCGGCAACTTTGAATATTCCATCCGGGTTTTTGCCGTCGCGGTAGATCTGTACCATATGGGGACCGGTAGCCATGATCTTTGCGCCCTCGCGGAAGGCGGGTACGGGCGCCCAAGTGGCCCGATTGTGGACAGCCACCTCCGGCTTCTGGATTGTAGTCTCGCCAGCGTGCCAATAACCTTCAATAATCATGGATTGGACTTCGGCGTTGAAGGCTGCCCCCCAAGTGCCCTGCCCTTCGACGGAGCGGAGTCCGGCGAAGTTGTCGGGGCCAATGAAGCGGAAGAATTCGGCCTGCGTTTCGATGCCTTGGGCCATCAACTCGTGGTCAAGGTGGAAGGTCTGTTCTTCGTCATTCCACCAGGTGTGACCATAGGAGGTAGCAATAAAGTCGGGTTCACCGGCCATGGCGTCAATGGGGTCAAGACCGATGCGGAGGACGTTACCGCCGTCGTCAAACTGTGAGAGCTCCTTGTGCCATTCCATGACGCCTTCCCATGTCAACGGCGGGTTGTCGGGGTCGAGGCCGGCCTCTTCAACGTGCTGGGCATTGTAGTTCAACCCATACCAGAGGAATGACTCGATGGAAGGTACGCCGATGAGATCGGCACCGTAGAATCCTCCCTGCCAGACGGCGTCGACCACTTCGTTCGGGTCGATGATCTCACTGGAGTCCACCATATCGTTGACCGGTAGACAAACGCCGCGGGACCAGAGGCCGGGATAGTCCATGTTGGAGCCGCCATCCGGAGGATCTCCGGCTGCCAACGCGGTCAGAACGGCCTCATTGTTGGTACTGCCGCGATAGTCCAAGGTTGTGTTTTCGCCGATATGCGCCTGAAAGCTTTCGAGTTGGGAGATTGACTCCACAGCGGGGTCAAGATTGCCCCAGGCATACCACCAGGAGATGGCCTGGGGTTCGCTTGCGGCGGAATCGTCTCCGCCCGAGGCCGGGGCAGCTGCCGGCGCTGCGCAAGCGGCCAAGGCGGCGCTGCCGGCTACAAGCCCGGAAGTCCGCAGAAAGTCTCGGCGGCTAATTGTTCGTCTTTTCATGCAATTTTCCTCCTTGAGATGGATAGCTGAGAGAATCTTTCTTGTTATTTGTAATGGCTGGAATGCTTTGGCCATTCAGCCAAGGATGCTCTCTTTGTCAGGACAGAGCCAACACTCCGTCCCTGGGACACAACCATTCAGCTGCAGGTTCACCGACTTGCAGCAATGCGTCCTTGGCGTTTGCCGTCCGCTGTGTACAGGGGATGCACGTTTGGGCGGGGCAATTGGAGAGACTCCCAGGCAGGTGAGGCCCTTCTGGCACTGGGTCTGAGCCGGGCTCGAATGCCAGGCGATGCTATGTCCAGGGGATTATATCAGATGGCGACTCTGTGACGAAAAATTCGAGTGCTTCAAGGCAATCAGCCTCAACAGCGACAGCCTAATCCGCCTGCTTTCGAGTCCGACGCTGGGTGGCCGTTCTCGATTGAGGCAGCATGAACAGGGCTTGTACAGATGCGAACCAGTTGCCGTTGGGCTGGCAAAGATCATGTCAACAGAAGTCGCGCCAGAACGGGCTTTTTTCTGAGTAAGCTGTCCAAGTTTTCAGAATGTTCGTCGCTGTCTTTGAACCACGGAGGTGGGAACGGTCTTCGCCATATCATTGACCAACAGCGGCCTTCTTTCCACTTGTTATCAATTGGCGAGAGCCATGAATTGCAGGTGCCCGGGCAGATCGTCTGAATTTGGTCGCAGTTAAAGCATACGAACGGCGCTCCCCTACGTCTGGGACAGAGCATTCTCCTCTTTTTTGCAGAGCGTTTTCGTTTGATGGGCGGATTTCCTACCGGCTTGTTTTCGTCAAACACATTCTGATGTTGAGGCGCAGGCATTCTTGTCTGAGTGTTGGACTAGAGTTTATAAGCGTTTACGAGCGTTTGCGGGTTGTCTGAACTGCAGTCCATGAAAACTGCGTGAAGGACTGTGTGAAGGACTGTGTAGGAGGCTATGCAGGTCTAGCTGACTTGTATGAGCGTTGGACGAGAGTTTATGAGCGTTTATGGGTTGCCTGAACTGCAATTCACGGGGTTTTCGTGAAGGGCTGTGTCGGAGGCTATGCATGTCAGGTTTTCTCGCATGAGCGTTGGACGAGTGTTCATGAGAGTTTACGGGCTACCTGATCTGCAACCGACGCAGTTTGTGTGATGGGCAGAGAAAAAGTTCCTCCTCAGCACTGACGGGGGCGTAAAACTGTTTCCATACGTTTTGCGAGAGTTGTACGAGTCTGACATAACGAGACGTGTCTTGGCTGAAAAGCCGGGTAAGAGTGGGCCGTTTTCTCTTATGGTCAGTTGCGCCTGGCTTCGCACAAGTCACCTCGCAGGCATTGTTGGGTACTGGGTTGCTCACAGTCTTGCCAGCGCCTTCCTTCGTCTTCAGTCAGATTCTCTGCAAGCGGGAGTCATGGCATGACGATGACAGTTCGCACTTAATGATGCCGCTTCGCATTTCGGCACTGTGCCATTATATCACTGTTTTCGACAAAGAATTGGCTGGATATTGGGAAAGGCAAGAGATTAATATGTCGCCGACCTAAGGCTGTGGTAAGACTTTTGACATTGCTCGTAGTAGTCGGCGGCCTTCGTCCGATCCAGAATTTGCGGGCCTTTCATGTTGTCATTCCATGAAGGAATCATGGATTCGCGAGGCGTCCTTGAGGGGGGCAGTTGCGAGGGCACCCACAAGGTGTGCCCAAACGGTGGGATGTTCGGTAGATGGGAGATGTAAGCGAGCCCAAGCTGGTAGAATTGCCAAGCTGCATAAGGGGGGAACGCGAACGGAAATTGGCCTCTGCTATGGCTATGTGCATTCGAGCGCCCAGGTATGGGCATTGTGCACTGCGGCAGGGCTGTTTCACAGCGTTGGTGATCGGATTTAGAATGGTGGTCTAAGACCGACAGCGTGCGAAGTATGAAGGCCGGTAGCGAACTCAATCCAGCTGTCAGGCCTGTCCGATTTCTTGAGGGGGCAGCAATACCATGTTTACCGTTATCGGGACCTGCACCGTTGATCTCTTCGTGTCCGATCTGGCTGGGATGCCGCGCAGCGAGGGGGATGAGTTTACGGTAGACAGCCTTGTCTTTCATGACGAGCCGCTCAGAACGTCGCTGGGGGGAAATGGGGCGAATTCGGCCTATGCCTTGGCGCGCTTGGGGTCGGCGGTGGAGCTGGTTGGGGGCTTGGGCGAGGACCATCTTGGCGATTGGATGGCGGAGCAACTTGTTGACGCGGGTGTCAGAATGGGGAGCGTCAGAAGGTATGCTGGGCAGGGGACTGCGACGACGCTCATTCTCAGCGACAGGGAGCAGAGCCGGCTGGCCTTTCACCACGAAGGTGCGAACAGGGCCGTTGACGGCGGTTCCATCGACAATGCTCTCGTGCGCGGTTCGGAGATGCTGCTACTTACGAGCTACTCAATCATGCCGGGGCTGCGTCCACAGGGTGCAATCGAACTATTTCGCGAGGCCGGCCAGAGTAACACCCGCACTGCAGTGGACATCGGCCCGGCTATCGGCGAGCCGGCACTGCTGGAGGAGTTGCGTCCGCTGTTGGCTTACACAGATTACTTCATCTGCAACGAGCACGAGTTGGCGGTTTGTACCGGTGGTGTCGAGCTGGCCTCAGGGATGGCCGCGGTCCTGGAGGGCGGGGCGGGATGTGTGGTCATCAAACGGGGGGCGGAAGGCGCTGTTGTCCTGGAACGGGATGGCACTGCTGCAAGGTCAACTGGCGGGCCGACTTTTGTGCCCGGATTCTCGGTCGAAGTTCAAACTACGGTAGGCGCGGGCGATTCCTTCAATGCCGGATTCCTACTTGCGGTACATGAAGGGTCTACTGTTGAGCAGGCGGCGCGCTTCGGGAACGCGGTTGCAGCTACCGTCGTTTCAACGCCTGACAGACCGCTGGATGCTCTGTCGCGGGAGGCTGTCAAACGCTTGATCGAACTGTCATAACGCCGGCACAGCCGATTTTTCAACGGTACAGCGTTCCCCGGCCTCCAGCACGCGCACGGGCTGCTCCAGCGCGGTCGCGGCCGCTATGAAAGTATCGGGCGGCGCGGTGTTGAAGGTAAACATCTCGTAGTGGCAGGGGATGGCCAGCTTCGCGTTGATGGCGCATGCAAGGGTAGCGGCTTCGATTCCGTTGAGATTGCCGGCAACTTTTCGCTCCGGCCTGCTGCCGTTGATGGGCAGGATGGCAACATCCAGGTTGAAGGGTGTCAGCTTCTCTACCAGCCCAGTGTAATGGACCGTGTCCCCGCTGTGATAGACGGTCCACGGGCCGAAATGAACCACATAGCCAAGGAATTTGCACTGGCCCTCGTCGTCCCTCTCCAGCTCTTCATGTGCGGCGGCGATACCGTGAAAGCGGAACCCCCCGACCTCTCTGTAGTCACCATCGTCCAAGCCAACAGGCCACGATAGGTCGCAGCCCAAACGCTTGGCTACGAACGCCCGGTTGGCCTCGGGAATGACCAACTGCAGGTCCGAATTCACCTCTATCAGAGGGCAGAGTGTCTCGCCATCCAAGTGATCGGTGTGGTTGTGACTGGATGTTGCGACCTCAACAAAGTCGAGTCTCTCGGGCGCGACGACCCGTTCGGTCATGCGGATGTGTGGTTTGTCGGTGGCGGCGTATTTCTTTGTAAGTGAATCGGAGAGGTAGGGATCGAACACAAGGAAGCGGCTCTGCCACTTTAGCAGGAAGCCGCTTTGGCCAAGCCACCAGATGTGCAGGACGCGTTCGCTTCCGGTTGCATTCTGCACATCCTGGAGGAAGGCCTCTTCTTGGAGGAAGGGTTTGATCAGTGACATCGGAACGTACTAGGCGTTCTCGATGATTTCCTGGCTGAGTTCGCCGGTCTCTTCATTCTTCATGATTACCTTGACCTGGCCGCCGGGCATCCGTTCCTGTTTCAGGATTGTAAGACCTGCGGCGGCGGCGAGGGCTTCGGCGGGGTCGGGGCCGGCGTCGGCGGCAGCCTGCTGCCCGCGGCTGTCGCGGATGAGGGGAACGTTTTCGCGCCCGCGCCAAACTTCCAGCTCCACTGCTTCCCACTGACGCGAGGATGCGGAGCGGTAACAGGCGTCGATGACGGCGTTGACGATGTAGCCGTCGTAGAAGGTCTCTCTGGGTTCGGTGCCCTGGTCGAGGGCGTTGAACATGTCGTCGAACATGTCGTTGTAGCCGAGCTCGACGACCTCGTCGCCGACCGGGAAAAGCCAGCCGCTTTCGGACTCGGCCTTTTCGGCGACGTAGCCGGCGCCGGCGCCGCTGGTATACATTTCATAGCCGGTGCGCAGGAAGTGATTGAGCCAGATGGTGCCCTCGGTGCCGGCGACCTCGTCGCGCAGGTCCATGCCGCCGCGGAAGGACCAACTCACCTCGAACTGGCCGATAGCTCCGTTTTCGAAGCGGATAAGGGCGATACCGTTGTCTTCGGCGTCGATGGGGTGGACCAGCGTGTCGGCCCAGCACATGACTTCGACGGGGCGGATGTCTTTGCCGATGAAGCTGCGGACGATTTCTATGCAGTGGCAGCCCAGGTCGACGATGGCGCCTCCGCCGGCCTGCTCGAGATCCCAGAACCAGTCGCTGTGGGGGCCTGGATGCGTTTCCCTGGAGCAGGCCCATGTTACATGGCCGAGGGCGCCCTCCTCGACGGAGGCGATGGCCTTCAGCGTCTTGGGCGTGTAGCAGAGGTCTTCGAGATAGCCGCCGAAGACACCTGTGGATTCGATTTTGTCCATCATCCGCTTGGCTTCGGCAGCAGTGCGGCCGAGGGGCTTCGTGCAGAGTATTGCCTTACCGGCGCCGGCGGCCAGGTCTACGCACTCTTCATGAATGTGGTTGGGCAGCCCAATGACAACGGTGTCGATATCGTCCGAGGTACAGGCTTCGGTCAGGTCGGTGGTCCACGCCGGGATGCCCCATTCCTCCGCAAAGGCCTTAGCTCTTTCTTCTGTGCGGGAGTAGACGAGCTGCACTCTGTCTCGGCCCCTGCCGCCGTTGAGGGACATCGTGTAGAACATGCCGATCAGGCCTGTTCCAAGCATTGAAATCTTGTGTTCCTGCACGTTTATGGCTCCTTCCGAGGTTGATGAAAGGTGGTCTGATCTGTGGATTATGATAGTCAGTTAGGAACTGCGCGTCAATCCTGTACATGGCAACGGGCAGCGAGATTCTCAAAGTCGGATCTTGCGAACTCAGTGGCTCTTCGTGACTTCCAGGGCAGCCTGCGCCGCGGCGGGGATGCGCGGGCCGAAGGCGGCAAAGCGTTTATCCTGCGTTTGTCCGCGCACGTAGCGGACGTAAATCTGGGCGATGATGACCGTCACCCGGAAAAGGCTGAGAGCATGGTAGAAGTGAATGGTGGAAAGATCGCGGTTGCTGTGTTCGGCATAGCGGGCGATTAGCTCCTCGCGGCGCAGGAACCGGTCGTCCAGGGGCATCATCGCCATGGTCCTGAAATGGAGCGGATCGTCGGGCAGACACCACCATGCCAACAACGCCCCTACGTCGGAAAGCGGATCACCGAGGGTGCACATGTCCCAGTCAAAGACGGCGACGATGCGACCTGGGTCTCCGGAGGCCAGCATTACGTTGTCCAGTTTGTAATCGTTGTGCACGAGCGAGTGCGCGCTTTCCAGTGGTTCATTGCTTCTCAGCCAGTCATAGACCGCGTCCATCGCAGGCAGCTCCTCCAGCTTGGCAGCCTGCCAGCGCCGCCACCACCCCTCAATCTGTCTCCTGATGAATCCGGAGGGGCGACCCAAATCTCCGAGACCTATAGCTTCGTAGTCGACCGCGTGGAGCTCGGAGAGCGCCTCGACAAGCGCAATGCTCATGCGCGCAGGGGCATCGTTCCATGCGTCGTAGACGGCGGGAACTGTATTCCTTACGACGATGCCTTGCCGGCGCTCCATCACGAAGAAGGGCGCCCCGACGATGGACTCGTCATCGGAGAAGAAGAAGGCACGGGGGGCGAGTGGGAATGACTTCCAGAGTCTCAACAGGACCTTGGACTCTCTGGCCATATCATGTGCGGAGGGCGCAACCGGGCCAAGTGGAGGGCGGCGCAAGACGTACTCGTTGCTGCCATAGTCAAGCAAATATGTCAGGTTGGCCGCGCCGCCGCCAAATTGGCGCACGTTGAGGGGATTCTCAGTACCGGGCAACTTGCCGCGCAGAAAAGCCTGGACTGCGCGTTCGTCAAAACGTTCATCGGCGCGAACGTTGATTGTATCTGAAGGCTGCAGTGAGGTCATTGAATTTGAGCAGGTTGACGAGATCGTATGCCCAGCGCGTGACACCGTATTCACGGGCGTATTTCGGGCGATTATATCTCAGTTTGGCGATTCTGTCCCTTTGGTGGGGAACTGCTATAAAATTCGGTCAGGCAGGTCGACTGCTGCGCGCTTGGGCTTTGACATCTCCCTCGAAATCAAGTACCGTTTAGGCGCGGATGGGAACCGCCCCGGATGTGCCCGTCCGTCTTGCAGGCGCAGAGGGAGCGGAGCCCTTCTGCAAGCCGCGAATTGCCGGGCGACGAGTGTTGTTCGCGGCCGCCGCGGACCAGAAAAACTGTTCACGCCAGATGTCCCCCAAATCATGGCTGACGACAAAGCGCGCGTACAGTACCACCAGCTTCTCGGCTCAGGAATGCGGCTGAGCTTGGCTGCGGTGAAGGTAAATGTTACGACTGAGTCGGGCATTCTGAGCGAGTCGCCCAGGGTGGACATACTGCTCTTGCAGCGGGAGGGCGCAGCCTGGACGGCAGCACAACGGGCGCGACTACCGGACGGTGTACGCGACAGTGCGGCTGCACACATCCTTGTTGAATTCAAGTACACTGAATCGGTGACAGAGGATGGAATACTCCGGGCAGCGGCCTATGATCTCTTCTACCGGCAGGTACAGAAACTTTCGAGGGAACGGACCCTGCCCGTTGTGCTGAGCGCCAAGACGCCTCAGAGGAGCCGGCTGGCAAAGTGGGGATTCGAAGAGTCGCAGAGAGGTGTATTTCGTACTAGACTCCCATTTGTGGGACGTGTAATGCTTCTGGCGCTCAACCGGCTGCCGGCGAACTCAAATAATGCCATTGTCAAGCTCTTCGCAAGCCGCAAAAGGGAAAGGGATGCAGGTTTCGCCTCGCTGGACAGGCAGGTTTTTACAGAATCGTTGGAATTGCACGCCTATGTTCTTGGTTTGAGCCAGACATTCAATGTCAAAGGAGAGTTGAACATGGCGGAGGTGTTGACCCCGGAAAAAGTGTTGGAATACGGCATGAGAATACGTGAACTTATTTTCGAGTCGGGAACACCCGAGGAGAGGCTGGCCGGCCTTAGTCCGGACCAAATATTGGAGGTCCTGGGTCCGAATGAGATCCTCGCGGGCCTTAGTCCGAATGAGATCCTGGCGGGCCTCAATTCCGATGAGCGTCGAGCGCTTCTGCGCCTGCTGCAAGAAGATATGGACGCCGACGGCGATGTCCGTTCAGAAAGCAGTAAGGATAGTTAGGGATTCAACAGTCCAGGGACCGCCTCGACCCAGGATTGTGGACCTGTCACGACCTCTAAGAGAATCCTTTCATCAAGGCCTGTCCAGTAACGTGGAGACCGATTGACATGAAAATCAAGGAAATTCAGGCGGTTCGCGTCAACTTCCCCGCTCCTGAAAAGAGGACGGAGCCCCGACGCAAGGGCTGGGCGGAGACCGCCGAAGTCGCAAACCCCATGTCCTGGTATCCAAAAGTCAAGCGGCATCGCAGCCTATGGACGCCCAAGCGCTGGGGTGCGGTCTGGTGCAAAGTAACGCTGGAGGACGGCACCTGGGGCCTGGGGCTGACCGACAATGGGCGGGTGGCCGCGGCCATTATCGACGATCACATTGCACCTAATCTCATCGGCGAGGACGGTCTGGCAGTTCAGAAGCTGTCAGACATGATGTTCCGCATGACAAAGCCATACGGCTCGGTCGGGCTGGCCGCCTATGCCGTCAGCGCGGTGGACCTGGCACTCTGGGATGCTAAGGGTAAGTTGCTGGGCCGGCCGGTATACAGTCTCATCGGCGGTCCACAGAAGGAAAAGCAGTTCTGCTATTCGACCGGGAACGATTTGGACTGGTACAAAGAATTGGGTTTCCGTGCCTTCAAGCTGGCCTGCCCATATGGCCCGGCTGATGGACTGGACGGCCTGCGCAAGAACGAGCAGATGGTGGCCGAAGCCAGGGAGCTGGTCGGTGACGAAGCCGAACTGATGCTGGACTGCTGGATGGCCTTCGACATTGAGTACACGGTGCGCTTGGCCGAGACGCTGCGGCCATACCGCCTCAAGTGGATGGAGGAGTGTCTGCTTTCGGAAGATCTCGACGGCCACGTCGAGGTGCGAGAGCGCATCCCCTGGCAGACGTTGAGCACAGGTGAACACTGGTATACACACATGCCATTCCAGTGGGCGCTGCGGCACAATGTCGTCGACATTCTGCAGCCAGACATCAACTGGGTTGGCGGCTTGAGCACTTGTCTGAAGATCGCAAATGCAGCGGACGCCGCCGGCAAGAAGGTGATCCTGCACGGAGGAGGGAGGAATCCCTTCGGCCAGCATTTCACCCATGCCATTGCCTGCGTTCCGTGGCTGGAATACTTCATCGGGTCGGCGCCGGGCGTACCGCTGGAGGAGTCGGCGGGCATTCCCGGCCAGGCTGTGGCAGAAGACGGCTGGCTGGTCCCCACCGATGCGCCGGGCTTCGGGCTTGAAATCCAGGAAGAGTGGATAGAACCCTATTTTTGAGACAAGACTGAATGAGAGTTGAAATAATTGCGCTGCTCGCCTTTCCTACCCACCAAGGAGCAACAAAATGCTGACCCGACAACAGATTGATTTTTATCACGAGAACGGCTACCTGGGCGTGGAGGGTGTACTCTCGGCCGACGAGGTAGCGGACCTGCGCAGAGTGACCGATGAGTTTGTCCAGAAAAGCGCCAGCGTCACTGAACACACAGATGTCTTTGACCTGGAGCCGGGTCACACGCCGGAGTCGCCCAAGCTGCGCCGGCTCAAGGACCCGGTTGTGCAGCATGAGGTATACCAACAGTGCCTCAGGCACCCTGGCATCCTCGACATAGCCGAGCAGCTTGTCGGGCCCGGCCTGCGCACGAACGGCAACAAGCTGAACATGAAGTCACCGGAATACGGCAGCCCTGTTGAGTGGCATCAGGACTGGGCATTCTATCCGCACACCAACGATGACCTGCTGGCCGTTGGCGTCAGTATGGACGACATGAGGTACGAAAACGGCTGCCTGCTTGTCATCCCCGGCTCGCATAAAGGCCCGATCTACTCACATCATCAGGACGGACACTTTGCCGGCGCGGTCACGGTCGATGTTCCGGACGCGGATAAGGCGGTGCCGATCGAGCTTGAAGCCGGAGGCATTTCGATCCACCATGTGCGGACACTGCATGCTTCGGCAAAGAACGTCTCTTCTCGTCCTCGAAGGTTGCTACTGTACCAATACTGCGCCATCGACTCCTGGCACCTGCAGGGATACCCCAATTGGGAGGCCTATGCGGACTCCGTTTTGCGGGGCGAACCGTGCAACCGTCCCCGGCTAGCCGATGTGCCGGTGTTGATGCCTATGCCGGAGGCTCTGCGGGGCGGCTCCATTTACGAAACGCAGACGATTCTCGAGAAGCCGGTCTTCGCACGCGCGGCATAGACATTTCATGATCATCGACAGTCATTGCCACGCCTGGGAACGCTGGCCGTACGAGCCGCCCGTGCCGGACTTTCACGGCAAGGGCCGCTTTGAGCAGCTACTGAACGAAATGGACTTGAACGGGGTGGACCAGGCATTTCTGGTCTGCGCCGCGATCGAACACAACCCCCACAACAATGACTACATTTCCCGGATGAGCAGCCTCTATTCCGGGAGAATTCGCCAGGTGGCCGACGTAGACTGCAGCTGGTCCGAAACGTACCACACGCCGGGCGCAGACGACAGGCTGCGGCAGGCTGCTGAGCGCTGGTCTTTGCAGGCCTTCACTCACTACATGAAGCCCGACGACGACGGCAGTTGGCTGTACGGCGAGGACGGACAGGCGTTTTTCGGGACGGCGGTTGAGTTGGGGTTAATCGCCAGCATCGCCTGCTCCCCCCATCATCACGCCGCGCTGCACAGGGTGGCAGAACGTTTCCCGCAGCTGACCATCTTTGTCCACCATTTGGGTCACCCGGGGGTCGGAGAAAAAGAGAGGCTGGAACAGGTTCTCGCGTCGGCGCGCTTCGCCAATATCGGTGTCAAGGTTTCCGGCTTCTACTATTCGACTCAGCAAGGGTTCTGGGACTTCCCGTACGCCGATTCGATTCGGGAGATCGTGCAGCCGCTGTACGACACGTTCGGTCCACAGCGACTCTATTGGGGTTCCGACTATCCCGTCTGCCTGCGTTTCATGACCTACCGCCAGGCTGTCGAGTGCTTCCGCAGCCACTGCGACTTCATTTCTGAGGCGGACCAGGCTTTGATAATGGGAGGGAATCTGAGCCGCCTGCTCGACTCAGGCGGTGACGGGTAGAGCGCGGGCGGAAGGGGTCCAATCCAGCTGCTGCTCAACGACCGGTTCCTGCTCCTCTGCGTTGAGACGGGACTGGACGAGATTCAGGTGGCGGTAGATGCCGTCCACTGCCATCAACTCGTCATGGCTGCCCTGTTCAGCGATCCCCTCATCCTGAAGAACGACGATCTGATCAGCATTGCGGATCGTCGACAGTCTGTGTGCGATCATCAGCGTTGTGCGACCGGCCATCAGCCGTTCCAGCGCCTGCTGAATGAGTTGCTCGGTCTCGGTATCCACTGACGAAGTCGCCTCGTCCAGGATCAGTATAGGGGCGTCTTTGAGCACGGCGCGGGCGATGGCCAGGCGTTGTTTCTGGCCGCCGGAAAGCTTTACGCCTCTTTCGCCGATCACTGTATCGTAGCCGTCGGGCAGCTTGTCGATAAACTCGACTGCGTTGGCTACGTGCGCCGCATCCTCCATATTTTCATCACTTGCGCCCGGCCTTCCAAAAAGGATGTTGTCGCGAACGGTGCCGTGAAAGAGGAAGACGTCCTGCAGGACGATGCTGATCTGCCTGCGCAGACTCTCCATCGTCAGGTCGCGGATGTCATGCCCGTCCAGCGAAATCTGCCCTTCGTTCACGTCGTAAAAGCGTGGTACCAGGCTTGCCAGCGTACTCTTGCCCACGCCTGTCGGCCCGACCAGCGCGGCCACGGATCCGGTGGGTATCTCCAGATCGATGTTCCGAAGTATAGGCCGGTCGGTCAGGTAGGAGAAGCTGACATTGTCAAATAGAATATTTCCCTGTGCCCGGCCTGGGTATTCCAGGGCGTCTGGCCGGTCGACAATATCCGGCTCCTCCAGAAGCAGTTCGCTGACACGCTCCGCTCCGGCGAGCGCCTCCTGGATCGCTTCCCAGGCATGGCTCAGATGCCGCACCGGCTGGTAAAACAACTCCAGGTACAAGAAGAAAGCCACCAGGTCCTCTATTGGCAGTTCGCCGCCCAAGGCCAGTCTGCCGCCGAAATAGATGACGACAACAACGCCCAGCGACGATGCGAAGTGGACGAAAGGTTCAAAGGTCGCCAGCAGCCTGAGTGCATGCAAGAGTGAGCGCTTGTAGTTGTCAATACGGACGCCGATTCGTTCCGACTCCATCCTTTCTCTGGTAAAGGTCTTGATTTCGCGAATGCCGGAAAGGTTGTCCTGCAGGATTGCGTTGAGTTCACCTAGCTCTGCCTGCCGCTCGCGAAAGGCTGGGCGCACATACTTGGCAAAGCCTCGCATTGCCAGGACGATCAGCGGGATGGGAACCAGTGTCAGAAGTGTCAGCTGCGCGTTCATGATTAGCAGCATGGTACTGACGCCCACCAGTGTGAGCACGTTTACGAGGACGTCGGGGACGGCGTGGGCGATCAGCTTTTCCAACAGATCAGAATCGTTGACAACCCGCGACATTAACTGTCCGGTCTGCTTGTCTTCGTAGTAGTGCAATGAGAGCCGCTGCAGATGACGGTAGATTGCGACCCGCACGTCGGCCACCACACCCCAACCGGCCACGTGGGCCATGTAACTGCGCAAAAACTCCAACCCGGCTCTGGCAGCGTAGATGGCCAGGGCCAAGAGGGCGAGTTGACCTATCAGGTTGTATGAGAGCGCATCTGAGTTCCCGGAGCGCACCGTCGCGATCAGTTCACGGATGAACCAGGGTGCAAACAACTGCACACCCACCAAGAGGACCATGCTGACGACGGTTGCGAGCAGCGGAGTTCGATAGGGAACGGTAAATCTGAAGAGTGTCTTGGTAAATTCCATAGAGGCTCTGATTTTGCATGCGCACACCGGCGCCTGCCGCGAAGACTTTTTCGGCGCCGGCAAAGATAAGACTCACTTTGCGCGATTCAGCCTTGCCTACCAAATCGCCTGGAGAATTTCAGCTTGTGCCGGGCAAGCCATGCTCCCGCCGCAGGATCTTCTTGAACTCGGCCCTGGCAACAGTTTCCCGAATGTCAGTGGGAAGTCTACTGCTGAGTGCGCAATTCTACAAAGGTCGTTTCACCGTCTTGCACTACGATTTCCTGCCTGACCTCCTCGCCGTTGACAAAGCCGGACAAGAGGTAGGTGCCGACGGGAATATGGCTCAGAGCGCCGTTCTCGCCCCACGAAGGGTCAGGTCCGATACTTTCCTTTTCAGGGTAGGTTTCGATAACGCGATACCAGCGGACGCCGTCCTCTTCAAATCTGTACAGGGATAGTTGAACGCCGGCCCAGGTGCGGCCTGCCGCGGACAGCAGCCGGACAGCCACCGTGCCGGTATAGGCTGCAGGACGCATCCACAAGGCAGGGTTTACAGTATGCAGGTAACTATTCTGCCCGATTCGGACCTCCATGTGCAGATGAGGTCCAATCGCGATGCCGGTCATACCTACGCCGCCCAGATAGTCGCCCGCCCCTACCCACTGTCCACTCTGAACATCCACGCTCACAAGATGGCCGTAGAGGACAAAAACGTCCTGTTCTCCGCGTGAAGTGTTGAGCTTTCGATCAAGGCGGATAACGACCGAATTTCCGTAAAAGTCGTTGTACGGGCCAAGTAGGGCGGGATTGTCCGGCCCGGCATGGACGACCTCACCGGAAGCTGTGGCGAGCACCGGAGTGCCGACCGGATTTCCAATGTCGACGCCGTGATGGATTCTGTAGCGGCCGCCGCCGGTGCTTCCAAACTGATATCCAGGACTGTACAGCTGGTTGAAACCTCCTGGAAAAGGCGAATCAAGCCAAAAGTGCTCCTCGCTGATTGGACTTGGGGGTGAGAACGTCGGCCAGAGGCTGCCGGGCCCGCTCGGCGTACGCGGTGCAAGACCGGTATCCGCACCTGCATCGACCTGTATCGAAAGGGTAGTGCGCGCTTTGTCGATCTCTTCGCGCAGGACACTCAGTTCGCCCATCGGGGGCCTGGAAGCAAATTGGGCGGCCGCACTTTCTGAGGGCACAGGAGTGCTCAAAGCGATCGGCCGCAGTATGTTCCACTCGGACATCGGGGGCCTCGAAACGAACTCATCACGAATCGTGGGATTGAGCTCATCCCGGTATGGTTCCTGCAGCAGCACACCCTCAACTTCAAGCTGGGAAAGGGCTTCCGGATCGTAGCGATAGATGGGATCGATAACGGCTGGCGTGTCTGATGAGGCAGTACTGTTCGCGGTTGAAGCACGCTGTTTCGAACTGCCAGACTCAACTTCGTTTTCGCCGGCTCCTTCACCTTGCACGTTCACCGGCGCCAGCGGAGCATGTTCGACCGCAGGCCGGTCTGAAGTTTGTGAGAAAGAGCCCGGAAGTGATTGGGCGACGCGTGTCGAGCTTGCTGTGGACGCCTCTTGTTTATCCTGCAGCTGCGAATTTGGAGCGGGAAGCAAATTGGCAGACGTAGGAGCAGGCACTGGTACGGGGACCGGCCTGAGCCCTTGCGAAGCAACGGGCGCTACGAGGCGACGAGGCAAGTAGAGGCATCCGACGAGTACAACTGTCAGGGCGATTGCAAACTGGGATCGGAGCGGAGAGCGCCGGCGCCTGAAGCGGCCCAACCATGTCCTGGCAGCAGGCTCCTCGTCTGCCTGCGGATCACGCGGTTGTGCTACAATGAAATTA
Organism: Caldilineaceae bacterium; assembly: GCA_965208965.1. Lineage (GTDB taxonomy): Bacteria > Chloroflexota > Anaerolineae > Caldilineales > Caldilineaceae > Bin5. The sequence goes on along the minus strand of OZ242384.1, from coordinate 3,380,102 downwards.
CGAAGGCGTCGCAGAATCTGCTTCCATCGGTTCGGCTTTGGGCGATGGAAACTACCCTCCACCATCGAGTCCGCCAACCGCTGAAAGTAGGCCAGCCCCAGGGCAGCCAAGAGGAAATCATGGCCCAGAGTGACGTGCTGGAGCAAAGACCGGATGACGAGTCCGACAATGCCTGTATTCAAGGGGAGGCTCCCCGCACGATCCACTTCGATGTATTCACCCTGTTTCCGCCCATGTTGTCGGGAGCCCTTTCAGAGAGCATTCTGGGACGAGCACAGAAGAAAGGCATTCTCCACGTAACGCTGCACAATATACGAGACTACGCTACCGATCGACATCACACCTGTGATGGTTACCCCTACGGTGGCGGCGGCGGAATGGTGATGCGCCCTGAGCCCGTAGTACGTGCGGTCGAGACGGTTCTGAGCCGGCCCCCGGGCTGGCATCTGCCTGACAGCGGAGACCGTTCCGATCTGCCGGCATGGAATGCGGACGAATCGCCGCTGCTGCCCAGAACCACTCCGACCATTCTCTTGACGCCCCAGGGTCGCCGCTTCAATCAGAGCGTCGCCGCAGAACTCAGCATGCACGGGCGTCTGGCGCTTGTTTGCGGGCGGTATGAAGGCGTTGACGAACGTATTCGCACCCAATTGATCACAGAGGAGCTAAGTATTGGCGACTTTGTCTTAAGTGGAGGTGAAATCGCCGCTCTGGCGATCATAGATGCCGTAACAAGAATGTTGCCCGGCGTTCTCGGTCACGAATCAGGCGCAATGTACGACAGTTTTTCTGACGGATTGTCCGGCCTCCTCGAAGGGCCGCAGTACACTCGCCCCACCGCATTTCGGGGAGAAGTCGTACCGGAAGTCCTGGTCAGTGGACATCATGCCAATGTAGAACAGTGGCGCCGGGAACAATCTCTCCTCCGCACGCTCCGGAGGCGTCCGGAACTGCTCGTGCAAGCGACAAAGGCAGGACACCTTACCACGGAGGACCGCCAGTTTCTGTCCAGCCGGGGGTGGGAAGCGCCAACAGATTCTTGAGACCTTCTCGGCGCCTCACAAGGTGCGGGCTGTCGCTGCTACCCCTTTGCCTTTATGCACAGCGAAGCCGGACAGGCGCCTTTTTTCGCCCTGCCCTCAGGCACCTGTCACGCCAATTCCAGTCTGTGAGCAGTGCCATTTTACCACCGCGGATCGGCCAGATCCAAATATATTTATACGCATCTTGGCGACAGAATGACTACGAACGCAACTCAAGTGCTACGAAACGCGGGCGAAGTCGAAATCTAGAGGATTCTGGCTGCTTTTCTGCTGGTGGACATAACGGTGCAAAAGAGGCATACTAGGGCCATCGGATACGGGACACCACTGAAAAGCGCCACTGTCGTAGATCGAAAACGAATGTTTGAATTGTGGAGAAGAACGACATTTGAACTGAACCGTTTCGCCCCCTAAATCTCCAGACTTCAAAGTAGACCGGGACGGTTACGCGGTACGCATTCGAGTGGAGCACGGGTCGGGGAGCCATTCAAATGACCAAGCGTATTTATGTAGGCAACTTGCCCTACTCGGCGACTGAGGAAGAGGTCCGGGATCTGTTTTCCCAGCACGGAGAGATCATCAGCGTGGCGATGATCACCGACAGGGAGACCGGTCGATTTCGTGGATTCTGTTTCGTTGAGATGGAGGATGACGCGGCTGACGCTGCCATTGAGGCCCTGAACGACCAGGAAATGGGTGGACGCTCACTCAGGGTGAATGAAGCGCGCCCACGGGAGGACCGCGGTGGTCAGGGCGGTTATCGAGACCGCGGCAGCCGCTGGTAACCGGCAGCCCATAGGAACTCCTTCATCCGGACCGGATGTGCCGCCTCCTTTCGCCGCCAGGAGGCGGCTTTCTGTTTCAGTCGCATGCGAGTGACTCGGTTCGCCCGCGCAATGCTAAACGACCACATGGCCCCAACTGTTCGTCTGGCCGGACCGCAGGACGCGGCAGGACTACGGGCGATCTATGCGCCTATCGTGCGCGAGACGCCCATCTCCTTCGAGACTCTGCCGCCCTCGGAAGAGGAGATGTCGGCCCGCGTCGCAAAGACTCTGGCCAGATACCCTTGGCTCGTTTGCACTGCTCGGGGAAGAGTCCTGGGCTATGCCTACGCCGGGGAACACAGTGAGCGTGCCGCATACCAGTGGTCGGTCAACGTTTCCGTCTATGTCCATGCCCGTTGCAGGCGTCTGGGCGTGGGGCAAGCGCTGTACGACACCCTTTTTTCCATTTTACGCTTACAGGGCTTCGTTCGCGCTTACGCGGGCATCACTCTGCCGAACGAGGCCAGCGTAGGTTTCCATGAGTCCTTTGGGTTCAGGGCCGCGGGAAAATTTGAGCAAGTAGGATACAAAATGGGTGCCTGGCACGATGTAGGATACTGGCAGCTGACGCTTCAACCCCCCAACGGCAGTCCCGCCCCACCCCGACCGTTGCCCATCCTGTTAGGTGACGGGAAGCTGCGTGAGGTGTTGTCGGCCGGGTCGATGAAGGTCGACCGCGATGTGGACGAGGTCGTAGGGGCCATTGATACAGATCTTCTTTCCCAGGCAGACTGAGTCTCATGACGGGCGCCGTCCACAAAGTGAAACCACTGGCGTCTTTGGCCTGACCCCCGATCAACTGGTAGAATGCCCCCGGTATCCCCGCGTTTCGGTAAGGAAAGGCCCCGACCCAGGGAAGAGAACTTAGTACGGCTGAAACCGTGCTTTGGAGTGCACCAGTGGATTACCCTTCGGCCCAAGACGGCGAGGCCGGCGCCCCCGCTACTCTGGCCGAACTGCGAGCCGGATCTTACTATGATTCCGTCGTGCTGATGCTGCTTCAGCGCGCTCTGGCCGCGCTGCCCGGCATCCTGGATGCCGGTGTGGTTATGGGTACCCCGGCCAACAAGGAGTTGCTTGCTCAAAGCGACCTCCTGACCTTGGACCTTCAAGCCGCCGCTCCCGAAGATCTTATCTTGGTTGTCAGGGCGGAATCGGAAACAGCCGGCCGCGCGGCTTTGGCTCGCGTGGATGAACTCCTGGCCGCACGCAGATCACTACAGACCGGTGCCTATCGTCCTAAGAGTCTGGCGTCTGCGTCGCGAATGCTTCCGGAGGCCGAGTGGGTTCTCATTTCGATTCCGGGCCGCTACGCAGCCGCCGTCGCTCGCGACGCTCTCAATCTGGGAAAGAACGTCTTCCTCTACAGCGACAATGTAACTCTTGAAGACGAAATCTCGCTAAAGGAGACTGCCGCACAAAAGGGTCTGTTGGTGATGGGCCCGGACTGCGGCACTGCCCGAATTGATGGTGTCGGGCTCGGTTTCGCAAACCGGGTCCGCGGGGGCAGCATCGGGATTGTCGGCGCTTCCGGTACTGGCCTCCAGGCAATTATGGTCGGCATTCACCGTCTTGGGGGAGGCGTTTCCCAGGCATTCGGCACGGGGGGGCGCGACCTGTCAGATGGAGTGCGGGCGGTTTCGGCGAAGCAAGCTCTCGGAAGGCTGAAGGACGATCCACAGACAGAGGCGATCGTTATCGTCTCAAAGCCGCCCGCGACGCCGGTTGCGCAGGAGCTGATATCCGAAGCCGCGTCCTGCGGCAAACCGGTGGTCATAAATTTCATCGGCTACTGTTCATCGCAGAAGAAGGCAGGTACTGCTGCCAACATTCAGTTTGCCGGGACCCTGGACGAGGCCGCAGAACTTGCAGTGAATCTGACGAACTCTGCAGACTCCAACTGCAGCACTGAGGAAAGCCCGTTGTCCTCGCAGTCGGCGGCGGGAGGGCCGCAGGTTGGTCCGTCTCTCTTGCCGCAGTCATATCTGCGTGCCCTCTACTCCGGCGGCACTTTGGCTTACGAGGCACTCTACCTATTGCAGGATTCGCTGCCGTCGCTCCGTTCAAACGGGCCATTACCTGGCGGGTTAGTCCTGGACAACCCGCACCGCAGCCAGGGTCACACGGTCGTAGATTTAGGCGGGGACGCTTTCACGGTCGGACGCTTGCATCCCATGCTCGACAACGATTTGCGAGTCCGTCGCCTATTGCAGGAAGCGCAAGACCCCGAGACGGGACTCATACTTCTCGACGTCGTGCTGGGCGATGGAGCACACGAAGATCCGGCCAGCGAACTCGCCCCAGCCATCGAAGAAGGAATCGCAACTGCTGCCCGGAACGGGAAGACTCTGCCGGTCGTAGCTGTGGTCATCGGAACCGACATAGATCCGCAGGGGTTGGACAGACAGATCGAGCTGTTGAAGGGTGCCGGGGCTTACGTCTATACCAGGCATGACGATGCACTGCACGCTGTGGCCCACGCGTTTTCCGGCGCGTGGGAAGGCCGAACGTACAGGTCGTCGCAGCAGGAACCGGGCACGCCGGAAGCATCGGAGAACTGTCAAGTCTCGTCCACGTTCACAGCCATAAATGTGGGACTTGACTCTTTCACCGACAGCCTGCGCGACCAGAACGCCGAGGTCGCGCACGTCGACTGGCGACCTCCCGCCGGAGGCGACGAGAGGCTGGCTAATCTGCTGACACGACTCAGGTAGGAATGATGCTCCGCCTTCTTCTATGGTTGGAGACGGGCTCAACGCCTACGCAGAGCATCGAAACGACCGCCGAACCGACAGTGTCGCCCGGAGGGGCTTCATGGCAAGTATCATAGACAGCGCCAATGCGACCGCCGTAGAGCGAATGACCGAGGCCCGGCCTGTACTTACGGGGCTGGGCAAGGCGCTCGACTTGATTCCAGGCATGCACGAAAACCTGCTGCTTCATGCCGGCCCTCCGATTGCCTGGGAGCAGGCCTCCGGCCCGTTACGAGGCGCAATTATCGGGGCCTTGATTTTTGAAGGGAGAGCCAGTGACGAAGAGGAGGCCGAACGGCTGATCGTAGGCGGGGAAGTCCAACTCGCGCCCTGCCATCACCACAGTGCCGTAGGGCCGATGGCAGGTGTCATCTCACCTTCAATGGCCGTGTATGTGGTGGAGAACATGACACACGGGAACCGGGCCTATTCGAACCTCAACGAAGGCTACGGCAAGGTCCTGCGCTACGGGGCCTACAGCCAGGAGGTGCAGGAAAGACTGCGTTGGATGCACGACGTAATGGCGCCCATACTTGGCACTGCAATCGAGGCCTGTTCGGGAGTTGACATTCGGGCCCTGCTGGCTGAGGCGCTGCACATGGGTGACGAGGGCCACAATCGCAATAAGGCAGGTTCTGTCCTCTTCACCAGGCAGCTGGCTCCGTACATCGCCAAGGCCGCGCCGAACCCGGCCACGGCTGCCAGTGTCATAGAGGCCCTGGGCGACAATGCGCTCAGTGTCCTCAACCCGGTCATGGCGGCCTGCAAAGCCATGGCCGATGCCGGCCACGGGGTCGAGCAGAGCACCATCATCACCACCATGGCGAGAAACGGAACGGAATTCGGCATTCGCGTCAGCGGGCTGGGCGGGCGCTGGTTCACATCCCCCTGTCCCCAACCGGTCGGCCTGTATTTCCCGGGCTTCAGCGCGGAAGACGGCAATCCTGATATCGGCGACAGCACGATCACCGAGACGGCCGGGCTTGGCGCCTTTGCGATGGCGGCCGCGCCGGCCATCGTCACCTTTGTCAGCGGTACGCCCCAGGATGCGCTCAACGCTACCCTGGAAATGTACGAGATTACGGCTGCCGAACATAGCGCCTTCACGGTCCCACAGCTGGACTTTCGAGGCACTCCGGTAGGAATCGACCTGCGTGCAGTCGTGGAGACCGGCATCACGCCCAGGGTCAACACCGGCATTGCTCACAGGGAGGCGGGTGTCGGACAGATAGGCGCAGGTCTCGTTCGCCCGCCTTTGGAGCTATTCACTGAGGCACTCGTTGCTTTTGCAGAGAACTATGGATTCTAGGAACGGAAACTTACCCGCTAGCCGACCACGAACAATTTCAGGAGAACAGGGAAATGATCCCGTATGATCTTTCACAACCTTTGAATGCAGACTGCTCATTCTGGCCTTTCTATCCGCCATTTGAAGTCAAGTATTTCAAGCGCAAATCCGAGCACGGCGTCAATGCCCAGTACATTCAGTCGTCGAACCACATGGGTACCCATCTGGATGCGCCGCGCCACTTTGTCACCAACGGCAAAACCATCGATCAGATACCACTGAATTGGCTCTACGGCGAAGGCGTAATTGTAGACCTGAGCGATATGCTTGACGAGTTGGACATCTTTCGCCCGGAGGACATTGAGGAGCGGGTGGAGGTGCGCAACGGGGACATTCTCTTCATCAATACAGGCTGGCATCGCTACTCCTTCCTGGCCGAGGAGGGTGACGAGGAAAAGTACATCCTCCGCCATCCAGGGCCTCACCACAGCATCTGTCAATGGTTGTTGGACAAGGAAATCCATATTTGGGGCGTGGACATGATTTCGACCGATCATCCCATGAATCTGCCCATCGGACGCTTTCTCGGAAGAGGCGCGCTTGAGCAGTGGCAGCGCGTTCGCCAGCAGTGCGAGGAGAAGTTCGGCGGCTCGGACGCTGTGGACGAGCTGTTCCCGGATGAAGCCTACCAGCTAACCCATAATGCCCTCTTCCCCCACGACTGCATGCATGTGGAGAACATGGGCGGACAGATTGGCGCGCCTGAGTTGCAGAACCGACGGCTGACAGTGGGCGTCTTCCCCTGGTTGTTCAAGGGTGGAGAGGCGGCCTTCTGCCGGGCAGTCGCATTCGTGGAAGAGTAAGGATAGTGATTCTCCAATTGCTTGTGCCATCTGCAAATGGCAATTTCGTTCTCAGGAATGGGCGAGCAAGATGAAACCCGCGGCCTTTGACTATGCTGCGCCCAGGACACTGGAAGAGGCGTTGGGCCTGCTCGGCGACTACGGAGGCGATGCCAAGCTCCTGGCCGGTGGACAGAGTCTGGTGCCAACCATGAACTTTCGCCTGGCCCAGCCAGCTGCTCTGATCGATCTCAACGGCATCGACGGGCTGTTCTTCATTCGCGAAGACGAGAGCGGCCTCCGCTGCGGCGCAATGACGCGGCAGCGTACGGTGGAGCGCAGCGCGCTCGTGAAGGGAGTTGCGCCGCTTCTCCACGAAGCCATGCCCTACATCGCCCATTCACAGATTCGCAATCGGGGCACAATAGGGGGCAGCCTGGCCCACGCCGACCCGGCCGCTGAGTTGCCCGCCCTTGCCGTGGCCCTGGACGCCCGCATGTATGTGCGCAGCGTTACAGACGCGCGTTGGGTCGCCGCGCGAGACTTCTATCTAGGACTGTTCACCACCGCGATGTTGCCTGAGGAAATGCTGGTCGAAGTGGCCTTCCCTACCCTACCCCCTGGCAGCGGCTGGGCTTTCGACGAGGTTGCCCGTCAACATGGCAACTACGCCTTATGCGGGGCTGCGGCAGTCGTCGGTTTGGACAGTGGGGGAGCGGTAGAGAGCGCGAGGCTCGTATTCCTGAGCGTAGGCGAAGGTCCGGTGGAAGCCAATCTGGCAGCTGAGCTGCTGGTCGGCGAACGGCCGACGGAAACGGCCATTCGGGCCGCGGCCGATACTGCCGCGGTACAGGACATAGACCCTGTGGGTGATATCCACGCCGGACCGGCTTTCCGCCGGCATCTCTCAAGAGTAATTGCAGAGCGTGTCCTGTCCAAGGCTTTTGAGAAGGCATCCGGGGCCGTTAGACATTAGAGGAACAGGATCAGATCTTGGACCGGACGATCACCGTTAGGGTTAATGGCCGCGAGTACGAACGCTCGGTGGAGCCGCGGTTGTTGCTGAGCGACTTCCTGCGCCACGAAATTGGATTGACGGGCACCCATGTCGGCTGTGAACACGGCGTATGCGGCGCATGTACTGTCCTGGTCGACAATGAAGCGGTTCGTTCCTGCTTGCTCTTCGCAGTGCAGATGAACGGACGGGAAGTGGCAACGGTCGAAGGTTTGGACGCCGGCCCCCAGCAGATGCATCTGATACAGCAAGGATTCTGGGAGGCTCATGGTCTGCAGTGCGGGTTCTGCACGCCCGGAATCCTGATGTCGTTGGTCCCGTTTCTGGAACAGAATCCCAAGCCGACTGAAAGGGAGATCCGCGCTCTCCTGTCGGGCAACATCTGCCGTTGCACCGGATATCAGAAGATTGTTGAGGCTGTGCAGTTGGCCGCTAGATTGATACAGGAGAAATCCTCGTGAGTTCACTGTTTTTGCAGGGCCTGGTGTTTTCTGGACTGGCAGTAGGTGTAATGGCATTCCTGGCATGGTGGTTCTACTTGTCCCCGATGAAGCAGTTGGGAGAAAACGACGCTTCAGGTGGGGTTCAGAGCAGGGATGCCATCTCCAACTCCCCCAGACTTTTCCAAACGCTTGCGCTATTGGTTGGAATCAGCGCCCTCCTGATTTGCGTTGGGGGATACTGGGATCTCAGCGAGCATGTAGTCACGGGAATCGTTCCTGGAGGAGAGGACTTCCTGTGGCCGCCGCACCTGATGATCTACGCAGGCTTTCTGCTTGCATTTCTCGTCGCCGTCGGTGGCCTGTCAGCCCTCGCCATTCCCAACCTGAGAGCGGGTGTCATCGATCCCCGGCGCTGGGTTAGACGCAATCCCTATGTGGGCGCAACAGTACTCGTTGCCGGCTACGGTATCTTCTCCATTCCCGGCGACGCTATCTGGCATGAACTCTACGGGCTCGATTTGACCGCCTGGAGCCCTCCCCACATTCTCATCGCAATCTCTTCCGCGAGTCTACCCATTTTCGCTGCCGGGCTCTTGATTGGTGGCAGGACTAGGGCGGTTCAATCCAAGCCCAAGACAGAGACACGCGGTCGGAGACTCCTCTTCCCCAGCTCCGACATAACAGAAAAACTTGTAAGGCGTCTTTTTGCAGAGAGACTTTCCAGACCGGACTGGCGCAGTTTCGTCAACCTGCTTTACCTCGCCATGGCCTTGTGCGTCTTTCTCATCATCGGCGCATCAGAATGGGAAATGGAAGAGGTACCCCGATATGTTGCCCAGCGCCCCGTTTGGCTCTATCCAACGGTAATTGGAGTATCCGCCTTCTTCCTTTCCCTCCTGGCTCGAAAGATAGCGCCCGGGCCCTGGTCTGCAACTGCCTTCGCTCTCTTCTATTTCGGGTTGAGAATCGCGTCGACCAGCTTTGCTGACGTAGTCAGCGGGACTATGCCGAGGTTGACCCTCGTCTTCATTCTTGGTGCGGTCCTCTTGGACCTGACATACCAATGGATGGACCGATTCGGCTTCAAACCCGGCGACTGGCAGGTGAGACTTGCAGCATCCGGCGCCTTCATGGTTGGCTATACAGTCGTCGCCCAACCGACCATCGAATTTCTGTTCCTCAGCTATCTGCCGCACTTCACAGTGCCGGACCACCTCCTCACCGCGCTGTTCGTTTTCCTTTTGAGCGCCGCGCTGTATCCCGTGCCAATGGCGCTAGGCAACTGGCTGAGAAACTCTGGCAGGAAAGAGACGGCTACGCAACAGGATTTTGCTGAAGCATTGACTGTACCGGCGAAGGGCTGAGTTGACAGAGGGGCGGGCACTTCAGAGCTTCGTGCGGTCTCTGCGCGCTGCCCCCCCTGTCGGTAGAAATCCTGGTAGGACCGTCTGCCCGCAATCGCGCGCCCTACCCACTAGCAATTCGGACCCTGGCAGACTGTTATCGCTATAGGTCATGTCCACGCGTCAATTTGGCCAGCCAATCAAACGCAATGAAGACCCGCGACTGCTGACCGGTCGCGCCCTCTTCACAGACGACGTGCAATTGGCGGGGATGCTGCACGTAGCCTTTCTCCGCAGCGATCTGGCCCACGCCAGGATTCGGTCAATCGATGTAGAGGGCGCGAGTCGAAGTCCTGGTGTGGTCGCCGTCTACACTGCCGGCGATCTGGGCGAATTCTGGCAGCCGGGGCCTCTCCTGGTGCCTCCACCTCCAGTAGAAAAACTCGAATTTCATGAGCGTACGCAAGTGCCGCTCGCCAAGGACAAGGTACGCCATGCAGGCGAAGCCGTGGCGATGGTCGTAGCTGAGAGCAGATATATCGCGGAGGACGCGCTCGATCATATCTTCGTCGACTACGAACCACTGGACGCTGTCATCGGTCTGGAAGCCGCGCTGAGAGAGGGCGGCCCCCTGGTACACGAGGACTTGGGCCATAACGTCAGCGCGCGCGTTACCCAGACCAAAGGCGACTGGTCGCAGGCCGAGTCTGAAGCAGATCTGGTTGTTCGACGCCGCTTCCACTACGACCGCGGCACCGCCGCGGCGCTGGAAAACCGGGGAATCGTTGCCAGCTGGGATGAGAAGAGCCAGCGGCTGACCATTTGGGACACGACCCAGGCGCCCATTGCTATACGCAACGGTCTGGCCGCCATGTTGGGGCTGTCGGAGCACCAGGTGCGCGTAATTGCGCCCTTCATTGGCGGCGGCTTCGGTCCCAAGATCATGATGTTCTACCCGGAGGAGGTACTGCTGGCCTGGGCCGCTTTGCAGCTGGGCCGTCCTCTCAAATGGATCGAAGACAGAGAAGAGAACTTCTACGCTACCACGCAGGAACGGGGCCAGGTGCACGACGCCGCCATAGCCCTCAGAAGCGACGGTACAATCCTGGGCGTGAAGGACCTGTTCCTTCATGACGCCGGCGCCTACGCGCCCTACGGTCTGACCCTTCCCATAAACAGCCAGTGCACGCTTCTCGGCCCTTATGTCGTGCCCAGTTACCATTCGGAGTTCAGCAGCGTCTTCACGAACAAGCCCATCGTGACCCCGTACCGCGGCGCCGGCCGGCAACATGGCGTCTTTGTGATGGAACGGTTGCTGGACATTGCCGCAAAAGAACTGGATATCGACCTGGTTGAAATCCGGCGCAGGAACTTCATCCCGCCCGACAGATTCCCTTACTCCAATGAGATTATCTTCCAGGACTTCGCGCCGCTTGTCTATGACAGCGGAAACTACGAGCCTGCACTGGAAAGAGCGCTGGAACTGATGGGTTACCGCGAGTTCATTGGGACGGAGCAGCCGCGGCGTGAGAAAGCCGGGGAGCGGGTCGGCATTGCAGTCGTCAACTACATTGAAGGCACCGGCATCGGCCCCTACGAAGGCGCGAGAGTCACGGTTGAGGCCAGCGGCAAAGTAACCGTTGCCACGGGCGTCGGAACGCAGGGCCAGGGCCACTACACAAGTTTCGCCCAGGTTGTGGCCGAACAGATCGGTGTGGACGTATCTGACGTCCACGTCGTCACCGGAGACACCGACCTCTTCTACTGGGGGGCAGGTACGTTCGCCAGTCGCGGCGCAGTCGTCGCCGGGAATGCCATGCACGCCGCTGCGGCCAAAGTGCGGGCGAAAATCCTGAAGCTGGCTGGAGAAAAGTTGGAGGCGGCCGCAGAGGACTTGGAGCTTATCGAAGGACGCGTGCAGGTCAAGGGCGTGCCGCAGACATCGATATCTCTCGGCCGGCTTGCCGCCGAAGCCAACCCGATGCGCGGCGCGGTCCAGCCAGGTACGGAGCCTGGGCTGGAGGCCACCGAGTATTTCGGGCCTGAACGGGGCACAACCGCGTCGGGCGTTCACGCCATGGTTTTGAAGGTGGACCCGGAGACCTTTCTCCTGGAGATAGAGAAATACGTCGTTGTCCACGATTGCGGTACAGTGATCAATCCATTGATTCTTGATGGTCAGATCCAGGGCGGCGTGGCGCAAGGGATTGGCAACGCCTTTTACGAACAGTTGCACTTCGACGACAACGGCGCGCTTCTCAATGCATCATTGATGGACTACCTGTTGCCCACAGCCTCAGATGTCCCCAACATCCTGAGCGATCATGTTGTAACACCGTCGCCGCTGAACCCGTTGGGCGTGAAAGGGGCGGGCGAGGCAGGAGCAATTCCCGTCGGCGCGCTTTTCGCCCAGGCCCTGGACAACGCCTTCCGCGACATCGGGCTGGAGGTGCGCGAGATACCGCTCAGTCCTAACCGACTGTTTGAGCTTGTGTCAGAGATTCCGGCACGGGAGACTGCATGACGACAGCGCAGTTCCGGTTTATAAATGCACTCACCGCCAAAGTTGAAGCCGACCCGCGCATACGCGCCGCATGGCTGAGCGGAAGTTACGGTAAGGAAACGGATGACCGCTGGAGCGATGTAGACGCCCACCTACTGGTCCGCTGCGGCAAGTTCGATGAGTTCCAAAGGGAAATCGAAGCTTGGCTGAGCCGGATCCGTCCCCTGGTCTTTGCGCGCCTGATGTTCAACGGCCGGATGTGCAACGCTATGACCGACGAGGCTATGCGGCTGGATGTCTGGCTTCACGACGTGGAAGTCGCAGAGGTTACAAAGGGCGAAACACGCGTCCTATACGAAGAATATGGCGCGCTTTCCTGGCTTCCCCAGCCCGGCGAGGCTCTCACACCTGAAGCGGCCTCAGAGATGTTGCACCGGGAAGTGGCTGAGTTCTGGCGGTGCGTCTCGATGATGCCCGTGGTCGTGGGACGTGGGGAAAAGCTTGTCGGCGCGGCTGGCAACTCGTTCATTTTGCTCGCACTTACGAATGTGCTTTGCGCGGCGAGCGGGCGTCGCAGGGACAGGGGCGTCAAAGCCTTGAACGGCTTCCTTCTCCCACACCACCGCCAGTGTGTGGAAGAGGCCCTGCTGCTGCGCACTCAGCGGCCTGACGAGATGGTGCGCTTTCCTTTGCGGCTGGCGCGCATAATGCGCGAGCAGGGCCCCGCTATCTGCGCGCAGTGGGACGTGGTCTACCCGCGCGCAATGGAGGAGGCCGTATTACACTACGTGGTGCAGGAGTTGCGTTCGCTGGGGCTTGCCTCGATGCTCGCGGAACTGGGATTGCGCAATGTCATATGATTTTGTCGGTGCTGAGCACAGCCGCTCTGAAGTCAGTTGTGGTCGGAGAATCTTGACATGACCTCAGGCAGCGAGATCCACGGGCAGAGCCGGGGCTGGGGGACACAACAACTGTTATCGTTTGTCCTCTCCTCCTCCAACACTGAAACCTCAAATTGGATGAACGCTGAAGATCCAGTCCGTTAATTGTTGCGAGTGAACAAATGCCAATAAACTCTGACAAGCCACATCTTTGGAAGGCTGATGTATCGAGATCAATCGACTATTACAATGACTGGTTTCTCCGATTCGCGCCTGATGTCTATCATGAACAACGCCAAATCCAAACTGAAGTTGTCGAAGCCGAACTTGAGAGATCAGATTACCTTCGACAAATCAACGCGGAGTTTCTGAAGGATGCTCCCGGTTCACTTCAAGTTCTGCGGATGGCAACTGCGCCGCCTCTCGCGCGAGACCGACTAATCGGTTTGGCCTACGTTTCTCCCAATCTGGTCAAAAGTATGGAAGGTATAGCCAGCAAACCTCCGCGATTGCCGCCGAGGATGCCACCCGAACAACTGGAGGATGAATTAGAACGACTTTGCGATGTTTTGGCCGAACTCATAGATATCGACATTTTCCCATGGTTAGGCGCGGACGACGCGCCTGCCGAAGAAGAAGTGAAGAGAGCAGCCTCAGTATTGGCAGATCGCCTATGTGGAGCAACTTCTGATCCAATTATCCGCAATGCACAGGAGAAGCGACCGATAGAAGCTCTGCGGACCTGGTTTGAATCGAACGATTACCAATATGTAACACAGGCACAGTTACCCGACATAAAGCATATGCGGCCAAGAACGTACACTTTTGGCTACAACATTCCAGTCCAATCCGGGGGGCGGAGCTTTAACATTACTGTTGATTGCATCGTTCAACCGAGACACACAGGACAAGACAACCTGCCCATAATTTTGGAAGCAAAATCTGCAGGTGATTTCGCAAATACAAACAAGCGCCGTAAAGAAGAGGCACAAAAGCTCAATCAGCTTCAACGAACCTATGGCGCTGGCATTCAGTTCTTGTTGCTCTTGTGTGGCTACTTTGATTCTGGCTATCTGGGCTACGAAGCAGCAGAAGGCATTGATTGGATATGGGAACATCGCATCAATGATCTTGCGAAAGTGCACCTGGCTGAAACGGATTCCGCGCCCGATTCAGGTTCCTCTTCATTGACATTTGAGGAGACCGGGGCGTCTGAAGCCTATCAGACTACTGAACAGCGCCGACTCGACCTGCAAGTAAGACTGGATCTGCAAAAGACACATGAGGAACGGAATCGCTCTGGACAATTCGCGACACCCACATCACTCGCACACCAGATCGTAAGTCAGGCACACGCTTATTTGGACCGGAAAGAGATCGACTTCCTTGAACCCGCAATAGGGACCGGCGCGTTCTTTTCTGCATTGCTCCAATCCGTTCCAGCTCATGAAATTGGCAGGTGCCAAGGGTTCGAGATCGACCCACACTACTCCGTTCCTGCGCGAAAATTCTGGCGTGGGTCGAGTATCCAAATCGAGACCGCAGACTTTACCGAACAAGAGTGGCCTGCTTGCACCGATAAACAGTTCGACCTCATCGCCACGAATCCGCCTTATGTGCGGCATCACCATCTCTCTGCAGCCAAAAAGGAACAGTTGCAGCAGGTAACGGAACATCGCCTCGGTCTTCGCCCCAGCAAACTTAGCGGACTATATCCCTATTTTGTATGGCTCTGCCATGGCTGGTTGCGCGACGAGGGCGTCGGCGCGTGGCTGATACCAACTGAGTTTATGTATGTAAACTATGGAGCGCTGCTACGGGAGTACCTTCTCACACCAGTAACTCTCTTGCAAGTGCATGCCTTTGATCCGTCAGAAGTGCAATTTGACGACGCGCTGGTTTCATCGGCTGTTGTCCTTTACAGGAAATCCTCTCCGGCTGACTCACATCGAGTCCAGTTTTCGTTTGGAGGCTCACTGGATAATCCGAGAAGAGTCGAGCATATCCCAGTGTCCCGTCTACGCGGCATGACAAAATGGCCCGGACAGAATCGTCTTTTGACGAACGCGCCCCACAGTTCCGATACCTTACTTGGTGATCTGTTTACCGTGAAGCGCGGGATTGCTACTGGGGCCAATGGCTTCTTCATCGTGGATGACCAACGTATTGAGCAGTTCAATCTTCCCCACGACTTTCTCACGCCCATTTTGCCGAGTCCTCGCAATGTAGAATCAGCCGTAGTCAACGCCGATAAAGGCGGCCTGCCCGCCCTAGAGCAACGACTTTTTTTACTCAGTTGCCCACTGCCAATAGAACAGATCGAGCAGGAATATCCGGGGCTTAGTGCCTATCTCAAGAAGGGAGTTCATGAGGGCATCGACAAGGGTTACCTATGCCGGCGACGCACACCCTGGTATCTGTTGGAATACAGAGACCCAGCGCCCTTTGTCTGTTCATATATGGGGCGTAGCACCCCTTCACGCGCAAATCCGTTTCGTTTCTTCCTGAATCATTCACGCGCCATAACCCCAAATGTCTATCTGAATCTCTATCCTAAACCTACGCTGGGGAATGCGCTGCGACTGGACAGCGGGTTGGCTACACAACTGCTCGATCTGCTCAACCGTATCGAACCACAAACACTGGTATCTTGTGGCCGCACCTATGGCGGCAATCTGCACAAACTTGAACCTAAGGAGCTTGCAAATGTTCCCTTGCACGGCCTGCCGCAGAGCCTGAAGCGCGCCCAACCTAAGCAATATTCTTTTCCGCTCTAATGACAGGAGGACCTCAAATGTCCCGCACCGTCCGCGCTGCGTTGCTCCAGGCATCCTGGAGCGGCGACCAGGAGTCAATGATCCGGAAGCACGAGAAGTACGCGCGGCAGGCGGCCGAGCAGGGCGTACAGATCTTCTGCTTTCAGGAGCTTTTCCACGGGCCCTACTTCTGCCAGGTGCAGGACCCACACTGGTACAGCCTCGCCGAGCGCATTCCGGACGGGCCGACCACCGAGCGGATGCAGCGGCTGGCCGCCGAAACCGCAATGGTGCTGGTTGTTCCCTTGTATGAGCAGGATCAGCCTGGACTCTACTACAACACGGCGGCCGTAATCGACGCGGACGGTAGCTATCTTGGCAAGTACCGCAAGACGCACCTGCCTCACCTGCCCGGTTTCTGGGAGAAGTTCTACTTTCGACCGGGTAATCTCGGCTACCCTGTCTTCGACACCGCCGTGGGAAAGGTGGGCGTCTACATCTGCTACGACCGCCACTTCCCCGAAGGCGCGCGCATGCTGGGATTGAACGGCGCCGAGATCGTTTTCATCCCGTCCGCTACCTCACGCGGCCTTTCGCAGCACCTGTGGCGCATCGAGCAGACCAGCCACGCCATCGCCAACGGCTACTTCGTCGGCACGATAAACCGTGTCGGGGTTGAAGCGGAGCTGGGCGACAACGACTTCTACGGCCAGAGCTACTTCTGCACGCCGCGCGGCGAGTTTGTGACTACGCTGGGAGAGCGCGATGACCTGCCGGAACAGGGCGACCCGTACGCCGAGGAATTGATAGTACGTGACCTGGACCTGGATCTGATCAAAGAGGTACGGGACATGTGGCAGTTTCTGCGCGACCGCCGGCCCGACATGTACGACGCAATAGTAGCCGCCTGATTTCATCACGTCCAGCCTAGGATGTAGTTGCCTACCGATGTATGCCGATTCCGCCCGCCGGACAGGAAGGAGCCCGAAATGCCAACTGTAATCAAGAACGGAACAGTAGTCACGGCCGCCGACAGTGTGCGCGCCGACCTCCTGATTGAGGACGAAAAGGTCGCCTTGATCGGCCTCGATCTGCCCACTGAGGGCGCGCATGTGATCGACGCCGAAGACAGACTCCTGCTGCCCGGCGGAATTGACGTTCATACGCACCTGGAGCTGCCTTTCGGCGGGACCGTTTCTTCGGACGACTTCTTCACCGGCCATCGCGCCGCGGCATTCGGCGCAACCACAACCCACATCGACTTCGTCATCCAGCCGGTCGGCGGCACGCTCAAGGAGGGCATCGAAACCTGGCACGCAAAGGCCGCCGGCAAGGCGGCGATCGACTACGGATTTCATGTCGCGATCACCGACCTGCGCGACGACGTCATGGCGGAAATCCCATCCGTCGTTGACGAGGGAATCACCAGTCTCAAGCTCTTCATGGCCTATAAGGGGCTCTTCCAGGTCAACGACACGACGCTGTTTCGCGCAATGCAGGTTGCCGCGCAACGCGGGCTGCTGGTGATGGTCCATGCAGAAAACGGCGATGTAATAGCCGACTTGACAAAGAGGCTCCTCGCTGAAGGCAAGACGGCGCCCAAATACCATGCGACGGCCCACCCCGCCATGGCGGAAGCCGAGGCGACCGGGCGGGCCGTCGCGCTGTCGGGTATCAGCGGCGCATCTCTCTACGTGGTCCACATGACCTGCGAGGAGGCACTCGAGCAGCTGGCGCTGGGCAGGGCAAAAGGCTTTCCCGTGATGGGGGAAACATGCACACAGTATCTCTTTGTCTTTGAGGAGGACCTGGCCAGGCCCGGTTACGAGGGGGCCAAGTACGTCTGCTCGCCGCCGGTTCGGCAGCCCAAGGATGCCGTCTTTCTGTGGAAGGCGCTGGCGGATGGTAGCCTGCAGGCGGTCTCCACCGACCACTGCCCCTTCTGGTACGAGGGCGGCGTCCAGGGACGAATTGCCGGCAAGGAGTTGGGCATGGAAGGCTTTCACCAGATTCCCAACGGCATGCCTGGCATCGAGGACCGAATGCCGGTGATGTGGCATGCAGGCGTAGGCGGCGGCCATTACAGCGCCAACCGCTTTGTCGAGATTGCAAGCACCAATCCGGCCAAGATATTTGGCCTCTATCCTCGCAAAGGTACGATCGCGGTCGGCTCCGATGCCGACATTGTCATCTGGGATGCGGACAAGGAGCATACCATTTCCGCGGCCACACACCATATGAACACGGACTATAACGTCTACGAAGGCATGCAGGTGCGGGGCTGGCCGGAGAAGGTGCTGCTGCGCGGGCAGGTTATTGTGGACGGGGACGACTGGCTGGGCGCTGCAGGCGGTGGGCGCTTCCTGCGGCGGAAACCCTTTGCGGAGGTATTGTGAAATTTGACAGACTGTCATCGCTCAGTGCAGTCCGCTATTTCATTCTGATCGTCCTGCTGCTGGCGCTGCTGTGGGAGGCCTACAAGCTGTTGGGCGCCCCGGGAGGCGCGTACTTGCGGGGCACCGTGCCGGCCCAGGCGGAAACCGGCAAGCCGGTCGGTATTCTGTGCGGTTCCGTTGGGCTTTGTGAACTGGAGCTGCCGGTGCGCGCCGACGACCGGGCCATGCCGCACGTTTGGGACATTTTTCAGACGATTTTCGAGCCGCCGAGGCGCGGCAGCGATACCATTCTCCTGACGATTCTGCTGCGGGCGTCGCTCTTTACCTTGCAGGAGGCCGTGTTCGGTTTCCTCTTCGGCGGATGTCTCGGTTTCGCCCTGGGGGTCCTCTTCGCCCACTCAGGGCTGCTGGAGCGAGGCCTGCTGCCCTATGTCGTGGCGTCGCAGACCGTTCCTCTGCTGGCGATCGCCCCGATGGTCGTCATCTGGCTGGGCGGCAGCTGGTTCTCCGTTGCGGTAATCGCTGCCTACCTGACTTTCTTTCCCGTAACCATCAATACCTTGCAGGGTCTCCGCTCACCGGAGCCGACTGCAGTCGAGTTGATGCACTCATACGCAGCAACAAAATGGGACATTCTCTGGAAACTAAGGGTCCCGGCCGCCCTTCCTTACATCTTTACTGCGCTAAAGGTCTCGGCCACGGCCAGCGTGGTTGGCGCAATCATCGGTGAGCTGCCCAGCGGCATCGCCGACGGCCTTGGAAGGGTCATCCTCAACTTCAACCAATACTACATGACCGGGCCGGAAAAACTGTGGGCTGCGATTCTCTTCGCCTCGCTCACCGGCATGAGCTTCTTCCTCGTCATCTCCTTGTTGGAACGCATGATCGTCCGCAAGCAGGTCGCCGATTCATGAATCCGCGGTCGCGATCCGGTTTCACCTCCGCATGTCCGTCTCGTGCGGCACCACATCGCTGGTTTCCATGTACCAGTGCAGCATGCGCTCTTTGAGCGACCCCAGCACATCCCCATATGCCGGGGCATCGATAAGATTGCGCGTCTCCCTCGGGTCTGCTCTCAGATCGTAGAGTTCGTCCTGCTCGTAGAAACGTTTGACGTACTTGTGATCGGCGGTTCGGCACATCGCTGCTTTCGTGTGCTCAGGCCCTTCGCCTATCTGATGGCGCAGACGCGGCCAGTAAAGGAAACCCGGCCGCGCGTTGCTTTCCAGCTCCATGCACTGGCGCTCTCCTTGCCGGCGGCCCCCCTCGCAGAAGACGGCATCGCGGTGGGAATCGGTCTCTCCGGCGAGCAGGGGAAGCAGAGAACGGCCGAAATGATCATACCCCGCCTCGATTCCGGTGAGCGCGTACACCGTTGCCGGGAAATCGATCAGTTCCACTAAAGCGTTGGAGACGCGCGGTGCCACAGGGGTTCCGGCAGGCGGCTTTACCAGCATCGGAACACGCGTCAGACAGTCTTGAAAAGTGTTCTGTGTCTTCTCGACAAGACCGTAATCTCCGGTGAAGTCTCCGTGATCGGAGAAGAAGAAGACGAGTGTGTCGTCGTACATGCCGGCCTCTTTCAGCGCCTTCAGCACCATGCCGAACTGGTGGTCCACGCGCGCGCACATCCCATAATAGGTGCGCCTTAACTCCCGCAGCCGCTGCTCCGACCAACCCTGCATCTGCTGACCGTCATATATCCCTTTCATCAGGCTGGGATAGCTGTCCCAACCGCCTGCGGCGCCATCCGGTGTCGGTGTGCGGTCAGGAATGGAAGCCGGGTCGATCTGGCTGTACCAGGGATCCTCGACCGCGTAGGGCGGGTGTGGGTAGGAGAGAGGAAGATATAGGCAGAGCGGCTGGTCCGGCGGCGTGTCTCTGATCTGCTCGATCGCGCCTTCTACCATGGCCCAGTCGGAGTCATAGGCCACGGTCTCGCCAGCAGGAATCTCGCTCCGGCCTACGTAGAAGGAGTAGTAGTTGTCGCCGTCCGGGTCGCCTCGCCACTCTGCCAGCTGGTGCGGGTTCGTTGAGAGACGGTCCGGTCGGGGCGGGACATACTTCACGTCACAGTAGTCCGTGTAACCGTTTTGGGCCGGGACGACATCATTCTTGCCGCCCCACCAGACATGGTAGCCGTTGCGGCGTAGAGTCCGCAGGAGCATTGGTTCGTCCGGGCGCAGCATGTGGAACATGGTTCTGTGGCCGCGCACGTGAGGATACCAGCCGGTCATGAACGAGCACCGGCTCGGCGTACAGACCGGATTCTGGCAGAAGGCATTTGCGAAGGAAACACCTTCCGAGTGCGCAAAACGGTCCAGAACAGGCGTAACCGCCCCGGGGTTGCCCATGTGGCCCAGCACGTCACCCCGCCACTGGTCCGGGTTGAAAATCAGAATGTGCGGCAATCTGTCAGGCATGGCGGCATCTCCTTCATTCTTTTGACGAATCAATAGTGGAACAAGGCCCGGACATCAGGCAGGATCGCAATCGCGTTGACCGCCGCGGCCGCGAACCTGCCTGCCGGTTCCGTGAGATACTCGATGTGGATCAGCCTTTTTCCGGTGTCTGGCGCCCTTTGGACAGAATACATTATCAGACCGATCCTCACACATTGTAAACCGGCTGCGTCGCCGTTCCTGGTTCTTCCCCTTTCAAACAGGAATTCATAATCCGACCTCGTGAATTGGACCTGCTTGCCTCCCGTTTGGCACTAAAACTGAGGTTGTAAAGGGAAGAGATTTTGGGCCTTGCATGGCCGCTCAGACATCTTGATTGCCTGTCGGAACATTCGGTCGCCGGCAGTCGTTTGAGGCCAAACAGGTGTGCTTTTCTGAGATTGCCTTCCTCGCAATGCGTATGCTACAATCGACACCACCTCTGAATCCGACTACACAGATCTGTTCCAGCCGCCCCTTCCGTGTAGAGTTCACACATGACCGAACCCGTTGTCGTTCTCGAAAACGTCGGTAAGATCTTTGGAGAAGGCGCCGAAGACCAGGTCCAGGCGCTCCAGGAAATCAACCTGCAGATTGAGCAAAACGACTTCGTTTCGCTGATCGGGCCGTCCGGCTGCGGCAAGTCGACCCTCCTGCGCGTTGTGGGTGACCTGATTCAGCCGTCATCAGGCGACACGACTATCAACGGGAAGAGCGCCCGCCAGGCCCGCCTCGATCAGGACTACGGAATCGTTTTCCAGGCAGCCACGCTTTACGACTGGCGTACTGTGGCGAAGAATGTACAGCTTCCCTTGGAGTTGATGCAGTTCAGCCGCACAGAAAAAGACCGGCGCACGCAGGCCATGTTGGAGCTGGTGGAGCTGACCGACTTTGCCGCACACTATCCCTGGCAACTGTCTGGCGGCATGCAACAGAGGGTAGCTATCGCCCGCGCGCTCTCTTTTGAACCATCGATACTGCTGATGGACGAGCCGTTCGGCGCACTTGATGAAATGACGCGCGAGCGGCTCAACTTGGAGCTTCTCAACATCTGGCGCAAAACCGACACCACAGTGCTATTCGTCACGCACAGTATCACCGAAGCCGTTTTTCTTTCAACGAGGGTGATCGTAATGTCCGCCCGCCCCGGACGTATCACTGCCGATATCGCCATAGACCTGCCCCACCCCCGGAATTCGGAATCGCGTAGTAAGGTTCGCTTCTTCGAGCTGGAGACTGAAGTAAGGGATGCCCTGCGTATCAGCGAAGGTGGTCGGGAAGCCAGCCAGGTGTCGGCATGAGCGAGAGCAGGCAACGCGTCTGGGCGCCGCTCTTGATTCTCGTTGCGCTTGTAATCTTATGGGAGACGCTCGTAACGGCCTTCAACATTCAGCAGTTTTTGCTGCCAAAGCCGTCGGCCATCGTGGGCAATCTCGCTCAGGTTGTCGTTACCGGCGGGACGGAGTCTACAGGGGAGTCCGGCACGGAGCTCACCTTGGGTAACCGTTTTTTCGTTGTCTTGCCCGGCCGGCCGACACCGGAAATCGAGGAGAACTTACAGAACGCCCGCTGGGTGGAGTTTCCGATTGGGGGTCGCAGCGTTTCGGTTGTGCGGGGAAGCAACCTGACGCCAATCCTGGCTGCCAGCTGGTTCACGTTGAAAGAGGCGCTGGGCGGAATGGCCATGGGCACACTGGCAGGCGTTGCCGTTGCCCTTGCTACGACGCGTTGGACCGCCTCGCGCGAGGCCCTGCTTCCCTTCGCCATCGCGGCCAACTCGATGCCGATTATCGCCTTTGCGCCGATCATGAACAACTGGTTTGGCATCGATAATCCGTTTTCCAAAATGGCGATCGTGACGGTGATGATCTTCTTCCCCATCATGATCAATACCTTGCGCGGACTGATTTCGGTCGATAGCCGTTCGCTGGAACTGATGCACTCCTATGCCGCCAGCGACTCCGAAATCCTGCTAAAGCTGCGGATCCCAAACGCGCTGCCTTCACTGTTTAGCGGCCTGAAGGTAGCGGGGGCGCTCGCAATGATCGGGGCAATCGTCGGCGAGTATTTTGGCGGTCCCCGCATTGCCCTGGGCGTCTTCATTACCCAGGAGGCTGCGTTATTTCGTTTCGCGTCGGCTTGGGCCGCCATTATTGTCGCTTGTCTGATCGGCATAACCATCTATCTCGTCATCCTGCTTGCGGAACGGCTCGCCCTACCCTGGCATCCGACTTTCCGCGCATAGTAAGAACCGTCTAACGCGACCACAGTTCATTGGGAGGATCTCATGAAAAACCGAAAATCTCTGTATTTGACCGGTTGCCTGCTTCTCGCACTGATTTTGGCTGCGTGCGCCGCGCCGGCCGTTCCGGCAATGGAGTCCGGCGCGGAGCAGGCGTCTGGCGACGCGGGTTGTGCCGAAACGACCGCCGTCAAGTTGCAACTCCAGTGGGTGACCCAGTCACAGTTCGCCGGCTATTTTGCCGCCGTCGATCAGGGCTTCTATGCGGAGCAATGCCTGGACGTGACCATCCTCGAAGGCGCGGTAGACATCGTTCCCCAGCAAGTGGTCGCCTCCGGCCAGGCTGAGTTCGGTCTTGCCTGGGTGCCCAAGGTGTTGGCATCACGGGCTGAAGGCGCCGATCTGGTGAATATCGCTCAGGTATTCCAGCGCAGCGGTACACTCGAGGTCTCGTGGGCCGACGCCCCGATTGAATCCATCGCCGATATGGCGGGCAAGAAGGTCGGAACCTGGGGATTCGGCAATGAACATGAGCTTTTCGTGGCGATGCGAGCTGAAGGCATCGACCCCAACAACCCGGACAACGTTACCATCATCCAGCAGAGCTTTGACATGCTGGCCCTGCTCAACCGGGAGCTCGACGCGGCCCAGGCCATGATCTACAACGAGTACGCCCAGGTGTTGGAGGCCGTCAACCCGGAGACCGGCGAGCTCTATCAGCCGTCCGATCTGGTGGTCATCGACTTCAACGACGTCGGCACCGCCATGTTGCAGGACCATGTCTTCGCCCGCGAGGCCTGGCTGGCGGAGGAGGGCAATGAGGACATTGCGATTCGCTTCCTTGCCGCCAGCTTCAAAGGCTGGCTGTTCTGCCGCGACAACTTTGACGCCTGTGTAGAGGTTGTCCTCGACAATGGCCCCACGCTCGGCCGTAGCCACATGACCTGGCAGCTGAACGAGATCAACCAGCTGATCTGGCCTTCGCCGGCCGGAATCGGCGTGATGGATCAGGCCCTGTGGGACCAGACCGTGCAGGTGTCCGTTGACGGCGGCGTCATTGCCGATGTGCCCACCGAAGGCGCATTTCGCGCGGACCTGGCTGAAGCGGCCCTCGAGCTGCTGGAAGGCGACCTGATGGGCGACAGCTACACACCCATAGAGGTCGAGCTTGTGGAGGGCGGCGAATAACCGCTTTATCTCTTGAAGACCAGCGAGTCATCTTCCGGCTCTCTTACTTTTTGGAATCTTTTCTCGAAGAGCACGGAGCCGGAACAGCATTCGGTGCTCCAATTGATGTACTTCTTCCCGAAAAGTTGGGAGACCCTGTACAGCCGGACGTAGTTTTCATTCGCAATGATCGGCTCGACATAGTCGGAGAAACCAATATTGAAAGATCCCCGGACCTTGCATTCGAGGTTCTGTCTCCTTCAAACCCAGCCCACGATCGTAGCCTGAAATACCATCTCTACGAAGAGGCGGGTGTGCCCGATTACTGGATAGTCGATGCACTCGATCGGACAGTTGAAGTTTATGTCTTACAGGACGGAATCTACGAACAGTTCGGGAAATGGAGTGATGGGGAAACCGCCCGTTCAGTAGTCCTGGAAGGTTTTTCCGTTCCTGTCAATGAGTTAATCCCCGCATGATCCTGGTGACCGGCGCGGCCGGTAAGACGGGCAGGGCCGTCCTTGACGCATTGGCCGGGTCCGCATGTCCTCAGCCTGCGCGCGCTTGGCTGCGGCGCCCTGAGCAGGCCGAGGGCCTTCAGGCGGCAGAAACCGTTGTCGGCGACCTGGCAGATCCGCGCCTCTGGCAAGAGGCCTGCCGCGGGATAGAAGCGGTCTATCTCATCTGCCCCAACATGTACCCCCGCGAGCTCGAGGTCGGTCAGCTGGCAGTGAAGGCCGCACGGTTGGCCTGCGTCAGACATTTCGTTTACCACTCGGTGCTTCACCCCCAAACGGAAGAGATGCCCCACCACTGGCAAAAGCTGCGCGTGGAAGAGGAGATCTTTCGCGGCGGCCTGCCTTTCACGATTCTCCAGCCATGCGCGTACATGCAGAACCTGCTTGGCTACCTTGAAGATATTTCAACGAATGGCAACTATGTGGTACCCTATAATGTTCAGGCCCGCTTCTCACTCGTTGACCTGGCTGACGTTGCTTTGGCCGCCGCCCGCGCCTTGACGGAATCCGGGCACGATGGAGCGATTTACGAGCTGGCTGGACCCGAGAATCTCTCCTCGGAGGACATGGCTTTGAAACTAGCCGACCGTTTGGGCGGTCCTGTCGATGCAGTTCAGATGCCTCTTGAAGAGTGGGTATCGGCCGCCTCGTCCAGTGGAATGCACACCGGGACAGTCCAGTCGCTGGCTGCGATGTTCCGATACTACGACAGCTACGGACTGATAGGTAATGGAAACGTCCTGGGCTGGCTGCTGGAACGTTCTCCGACTTCACTGTCCCGCTTCCTGTCGCGAGATCTTCCTGACTGAGGGTGCCCTTATACTTGCAGGATCGCCCCCCCTCGATGGGGTCGACTTGCAAACACAGCTTTCCAGAGAAACTGTCATGCGATTTATTCTTTCCACCGGTTCTCTATTCACCTACGGCGTTGATCGGGTTTTTGCCCTGGCGGCCGAGGCAGGATTTGACGGCATAGAGGTGCTCGTCGACCATCGATGGGACTCGCGTCAATCTGACTATCTGCAGCAGCTGATGGAAAGCCATCAGCTGCCGGTCCCGGCCCTCCACAGCCCTTTCAGCCGCAACTGCAGCGGATGGGGAGAGACCGAGCAGGGCGCAATCGCCCGCACCACCGAACTGGCCGCTGAACTGGGCTCGCAGGTGATCATCCATCACCTCCCCACGCGCTTCGGACACGCCTTCTTGCAGACCGCCAGGGGCAACCGCCTGCTGCCGAACCCCTTTGATTCAAGCCCCCGCAAATACGCTGACTGGATCAAAAAAGACTATGCCGAGTTCCAGGCTGGGACCGAGGTGCTCTTGTGCATCGAGAATCTGCCTGCGCAAAAGGCTTTTGGCCGGCGCGTAAACCCCGCACACTGGAACGCGCACAGCCGCGCGACCCTCGACGACATAACCCGCTTCCCCAATATCACACTGGACACGACCCACTTGGGCACTTGGGGACTTGACCCCCTGGAGGCGTACGAACGCTGGGGGCAACGCGTGAAGCACGTGCATCTGAGCAACTACAACGGCGACGAACACCAACGCCCTGAAAACGGCATTCTCAGGCTGGAGGCGTTGCTGTCCCGCATGGCCACGGACGGCTACGCCTATTCCATCTCCTTGGAACTGCATCCCGGCGCCCTGGAGGCCGGTGCGCCTGACAGCCGCATTGTGGAGCTGTTGCGGGGCAGCCTGTACTTCTGCCGCAGGGCTGTTGCCTGAGAAAAAAAGAGCAGCCTCGTGCGGCTGCTCTTGGAGTAAGGTCCAATAAAGGCTGTTTCCTCATTCCATCGGGTAGCGCAGCCCCCATTCCTCTCGCAATCCGTCCATCAAACGCATGATCGCCAGGGACTCATCCAAAGGCATCAGCTCGTGTTCCGTCAGGCCGTCCCGCAGGCAGCGGCCGCACTCGACGGCCTGATAGTTCCAGCCATTGCCGATAAATTCGGGACGCACCGTCTCCGGTTCGCGGCCGTCACGGCTGATAGTGAAGCCTGACGGGGCCCACCAACGATCATCGGCGCGAATCTCCCCCTCTGTCCCGCTGATGAGGAGCCCATGCGGCGTGTTGGCTCGGACCGCAGTGGACATCACGGCCAGGGCGCCGTCCTCGTATTGAAAAAGCATTCCTGCCAGCTCGTCCACGCCGGTCTCGCCCAAATGGGCCAGGGTCGCGATCCGGGCAGGGCCCCTCATCAGGTGATGGGCCAGCGAAATTGGATATACGCCAATGTCAAGCAAAGCCCCGCCGCCCAGCGCGGGATTGAATGTGCGCCGTTCTGGCATCACCGGCGCGCGATAGCAGAAGTCCCCTTGAAAGAGACGAATGTCGCCGATCTGTCCCTCTTCGATGCGACG
Organism: Caldilineaceae bacterium; assembly: GCA_965208965.1. Classification (GTDB taxonomy): domain Bacteria; phylum Chloroflexota; class Anaerolineae; order Caldilineales; family Caldilineaceae; genus Bin5. The sequence goes on along the minus strand of OZ242384.1, from coordinate 3,353,277 downwards.
GACCATATCACGTATGTGAGGCAGGAATCGCGTCCACATTGCTTCCATCAGGAACAGGCCTTCGGCGCGCGCGCAGTCGATCATCTCCTGGGCCTCGGAACTGTTGATCGCGAACGGCTTCTCGCACAGCACCGCTTTGCCGGCGCGCAGGCAGCTGATCGTGTTCTCCTTGTGCAGATTATGGGGTGTGGCGATGTAGATGATATCCACGTCTGGGTCCGCAGCAAGGGCCTCGTAGCTAGGATGCCGGTTTGGGATGCCGAAGCGTTCGGCAAAACTGTCAGCCGTCTCCTGCGCCCGTGAGCCGACCGCGACGATCTCGGCATCCTTCTCCGCGCCCAGCCCGGTCGCAAAGTCGCCTGCGATACGCCCGGTTCCCAAAATACCCCACCGAATCTTGTCCATATTTTCAACTCCGGAATTCATTGATTGCAGTTGGAACAGTTCGGGAAGTTAAACACGACTCCCGCAGACTGTCAACCGGTTGGCACTATGCTATACTGGTTTCGCTCTGAGCGAACCGTCTTGGGGCGGTGAAAGGACGGGCGCCGCCGCGTGCCCGCCGTTCGCAGTTCATCCGCTTGCTGTACTGGAGATAGATTCATGACAGTGAAAAACGCGTCAGCGCTTGCCATACACGGCGGGACCCCTGCCCGCAGCAGAGAAGATTCGAATCTGGCCCCCGGGGGCCAGGCCATCGATCAGGAGGAGGAGCAGGCCGTCCTGGACGTTATGCGCGCCAAACGGCTTTTCCGTTTTTCTGGCCATGAAGACGGCGAATCGAAAGCCGACCGCTTTGAAAGGGAGTTCGCGTCTTCGGTCGGCGCGGCCCATGCCCTGGCGGTCACCTCGGGCACTGCGGCGCTGATCAGCGGTCTGCAGGGGATCGGCATCGGGCCCGGTGACGAAGTGATACTGCCGGCCTACACCTGGATGGCCTCTGCCACCGCCGTCTTGGCGGTCGGCGGCATTCCGGTCATCGCCGAGATCGATGAGTCGCTGACTCTCGACCCTGCCGATGTGGAGCGCAACATCAGCCCGCACACCAAAGCGATCATGCCGGTGCACATGCGCGGCGCACCGGCGCGAATGGATGCGATTCTTGATGTCGCCGACCGTCACGGGCTGCGGGTCATCGAAGACTGCGCCCAGGGAATCGGCGCCAGCTACCACGGCCGCAGGCTTGGCTCCATCGGGGACGTCGGTTGTTTCAGTCTGCAGTTCAGCAAGATCATCACGACCGGCGAAGGCGGCATGGTGACGACCAGCGACCGGCAGATCTGGCAGCGGGCCTTCATGTTCCACGACGTGGCCGCCTGGAACCGGCTGGAGATTCCGGACGTTGAGATACTGTGGGGAGCGAATTTCCGCATGTCGGAGATTCCGGCAGCCATCGGACTGGTGCAGTTGGGACGGTTGCCGGGCATTGTTGCCGCCGCCCGCGCCAGGAAGCAGCTGCTGCTGGCCGGAATCGGTCCGACCGCCGCAGAAAAGGGTGTCACTTTCCGAGATCTGCCTGATCCTGACGGCGACACCGCCATAAGCCTCACCATGTTCCTTGAGACACCCGCAAAGGCCCAGGCAGCAGCGCATGCCTTGAACGCCGAGAACATCTCTGCCGGCGTCCTTTACCGTCCGGACCGGCGAGACATCCATGTCTATGCCCATTGGCTTCCCGTTCTCACGAAACGCGCCTGGACGGACGCCGGCGGTCCCTGGCGCTGGGCTGGAAGAAATGTGGCCTACTCGCCGGACATGTGCCCGCGTTCGCTCGACATTCTGGCCAGGTCGGTCGTTCTGAGTGTGGATCCCTCCATGACCAATACGGACGTTGAGGAGACCATTGACGGCGTAACCAAAGTTCTTGATGCACTTGCGTAGTCTGCAAGTCTGATCCCCCAGCCATCTATGCCATGAACAAAACTGCCCTTTTCACCATCGTCTTCGCCATGCTGCTGGCCGGCTGCGGTCGGCTGAATGTGGGATTTGGACCGCTTCTGCGGGACGTGACCGTTGCGCCCGACGGGATCTCTCCCAATGCCGACGGCGACACCGATGCCACCGAGATCCGCTATACGCTCAGCCGTTCCGCTTACGTAAGCATTTTTTTTGAGAATGAGGAAGGCGACAGATTCTACTTTCGCAAAGACCGACGCCGCTCTCCCGGCAACTACAGTGTGCTGTGGGGGGGTGTGATGGATGAACCGCAGATGGAGATGGTAGAAGGCGGTCCGATGGAGATCCTCAGCCGCGTTTTGGAGGATGGAAAGTATCGCTGGGTGGTGGAGGCAACTGACGACGACGCCAACACGGAATCGGTTAGCGGTACCATAGGTTTGAAGGACGGTGACACGGAATTGCCCAGATTGGAAAGCTTTGCCGTCACGCCCTTAGTATTTCGCCCAAACCTGGACGGCTTGAGGGACGACTGGGTAAGCATTTCCTACAACCTGTCGAAAGAGGTGCAGAACATCCAGGTCTACCTACTGGACCCCAACAGGCCGGGTGTGAAAGTACATATCGCTGAAGGACCGAGTGCGATCGAACCTGAGGAACCCGGAAACCACACCTATAAGTATTTTGGCGGCGTCGACCTGAACGCGGAGCCGCCCCCGGATGGCGAATACCTGGTTGTCGGGGAGGCGAACGATCTGGCTGGCAATCGAGTACGAGTCACTCGAGTACTCGTAATCGAAGCAGGGGGAAGACCGCGAGCCGACGTTGTTCAGGGAGAGATTGACTGGGAGGGAGAAATCAACCGCGTTGTGAACGTGCCAATTGGCCAGAAGCTCTGCTTTAACACCATTGTAAAGAACGAAGGTGAAGTCCCCATTCGGACAACTGGACCCTGGCCGGGTCAGGAATACGTCTTCCAAAGGGGCCATATCCCAGAGAATTACAACACACTGGCCATAAGGCAGAAAGAAAACTGGCACGAGCGTGGGGGAACGTTTCGATTCGGGATCAACTTCAGCACAGCCGGTTTCAACTACCCTTTTCGATGGGCGATAGGCCGACAGGAGGACTTGGTCTGGCTTGAGTTTGAAGAAGAATCCGCATGGTATCTGATGCCGGGCAAGGCCGGCCATGTAAGCGGCTGCATACACTTTGAAGGACCTCCGCCCGGAACCAATGTCTTATGGTGGGGCGGCCTGATTCACGAGGCATACGGCCACCACAACGACTACATCGACCGCATTTCTGTCAATGTTGGCTTGGAATGAAGGCAACGGCGTCCCTTCTTCTTTCCTTTTAAAATATTTTCAAGACCCTTGAATCGATGCGCTTATCCGTAATTGTTGTCTCCTATAACGTGTGCGATCTGTTGCGCCGCTGCCTGCAGAGCGTCTGTGCCTCTGCCCGGCATAGTGCGGAGTGGCTGGCCGTAGACGTAACGGTCGTGGACAACGCCAGCCATGACGGCAGTGCCCGGATGGTCGCCGGTGAGTTTCCGCATGTGAATCTCATCGCCATGACCGACAACCTTGGCTTTACACGTGCCAACAACTTCGCTCTGAGGGGGTTGGGATTCGGAGCAGACGGCGAGGATCGCCCTGCTTCGGCGCCCGACCTCGTTCTTCTTCTCAATCCGGACACTGAAGTAGTGGACGATGCGTTGGGCAGGTTGGCCGCTTTCATGCGGGACAACCGGTCGGCGGGAGCGTGCGGGCCGCGGTTGCACTATGAAGACGGCAGCCTCCAACATGGAGGCTTTGCCTTTCCGGGGCTGGCGCAAGTCGCCCTCGATCTCCTGCCGCTGGCAGGGCTTCCCGGCCTGAGCCGCCTGATGCAGAGACTGCTGCAGAGCCGCTTGAACGGGCGGTATTCGCGCCGGCAGTGGCTCGGGGTCGCGCCGTTTCAGGTCGACTTTGTGCTCGGCGCCGCGCTGATGGCGCGCGGCGATAGCATCCGCGGGGTCGGGCTGCTGGATGAAGGCTACTTCATGTACTGTGAGGAGATGGACTGGTGCTTACGCATGGGCGAGGCGGGCTTGCAAACCTATGCCGTGCCTACGGCTCAGGTCGTCCATTACGAAGGCCGCAGCAGCAGCCAGGTCCGCTGGCAGTCGTTCGAACGGCTGTGGGCCAGCCGTTTCCGCTTCTTCAAGAGGCATGCACACCTCTACCCTCACGGATTTCACCTGCTTTTGCGCCCGCTCGTGCGCCTTGGACTGGCCTGGAACGGATGGAACGCCCGGCGAGAGTTCGCCCGGGGGCGCCTCAGCGGCGATCGCTTGGGGGAGCAGCTCGATGCGTATGCGAAGGTACTGGACCTCGCCGGATAGCTCGTAAGATCACCGCTGCACACGATAAATGTAGGCAACTCCGCCTGTCTTCCTGCGCCGAGGACTCCTCAGATGCCATTGCGCTTAACGGCAGTCATCCTCACCAAAAATGAAGCCGAAAACATCGCCCACTGCATCGCCGCGCTGAAGGAATGGACCGACGAGGTCGTCGTGTGGGACTCTTGCAGCCAGGATGATACGCGTCGCGTCGCCCAGGATGCGGGTGCGCGAGTGGTCGCCCGTCCGTTTGACGACTACGGCCGCCAGCGCCAGGCCGCGCTGGACAGCATCAACAGCGAGTGGATACTCTTCGTTGACGCCGACGAACGGGCCACCCCTGCGCTGGCGAAGGAAGTCCTGGAAGCCTGCCGGGACACGCGCCGCGCCGGATTCTGGATCCCGCGGCGAAACTTCATCGTTGGTCACGAAATGCAGGGCGGAGGGTTCTTCCCCGACTATCAGCTGCGCCTTCTGCGCCGGCGCAGCGCCCGTTACGACTTGCGTCGCGAGGTTCACGAGATCGTCATACTTGACGGCGAGGACGGCATACTGGCAGAACCCCTGCTGCACTACAACTATGCGAACTGGGCGCAGTTTCACCACAAGCAGAGATTCTACGCCCGTTATGAAGCCCGAATCCTCGACGAACAGGGCATCCGACCGCGACCGCACAACCTGGTTCTCCAGCCTCTGAGGGAGCTGCGGCGTCGCTTTGTCACGCTGAAAGGATGGCGCGACGGATTGCACGGGCTCCGCATCGCCCTGCTTCTCGCCTGGTACTACGGCTTCATTCCTTACTGGCTGCTGATGGGAAACAAACTCTCAGGAGAAAGTCGCGGGTGACGCCCCTAGCAGGTTGCCGTCGGCCGCTTCACGCAGGTCAATCCGACTCAAACGCCTCTCTGTGAGCGTCACGTACCGCGTTGTCCTCCAGCTTGGCATAGATGCGGGTCGTATTGGGGCTTTCGTGGCCCAGCGCCGTCTGGGTGACGGCCAGATCGTGGGTGGTCTGATAAATGCGGGTGGCGAAATAGTGCCGCAGCGCGTGCGGGGTAATGCCTTTCGCGCCCAGCCCGGCCTCCCCGGCCAAGCGGCGAATGGTATTCTGGACCGATTGCGTCGAGAGTGGCAACACCTTTGAGCCGGCCTTTTTGTCGTGCCGGGCGAAAACCGGTAATTCGGACAGTGGTCGACCTGTTGCGCCGTCGAAAGGCTGTCTTGCCTGCAGATAGTAGTGAATCGCCTCCCACGCCTGTTCGTCGAAGTAAACGCGGCGTACTTTGTTGCGTTTACCGGTAACCCAAACCGCTCGATCCTGGTCTTCAAGCTCTTTGCGCAGTATGCTGACCAGCTCCCCCACACGTAGTCCTGTGCACCGGAGCGCCTCCACGATCGCGATGTCCCGCAGCTTGGCGAGCTGTTCGCGCCTGTCGCCGGGGCGCCGCAGGACGGTTTCACGGGCCGCCTTTACAAGCAACTCCAACTCCTCCTGTCGGGGAGGATAGGGCAGCAGTTCCGGCGGTCGCTGATTCCGGCGGATCCTCTTTAGCCCGTCCTGAAATCGCGCCAGCTCCTGGGCGCTGAATGGCAGCCAGCCCCTCACCTGCAGGTAGCTGATCCACGCCACCAGCGCGGCCAGGTAAGTTTGCAGAGTCCGCTTGCCGATACCGGTCTCGTCAAGAAGCCAGGTTGCAAAGACCAGCAGCCGGTCGACGTCCAGATCTTCCAACACGCTGGCATCCGGAGGGATCTCTTTCTGCTTCAGGTACTCCTGGAAGAGGTTCATCGCCGTGCGGTATGTGCGGCGGGTGTAGGTGGTGCCGGTATCCGCGGCCTCCAAATAGCTTGCGATGGAATCGGAAATGAACAATGTAATCTGCTCTCTTGGTCCGCAGTCAGGTCTTACGCGTAGACCCCTGGTGATGCCTGTCCGGGTCAGGCACGTCGCCCCTGGCCCGATACGATCCGGCCCGGGGTCGCGCCGGTGTGCGTGCCGTCCCTGTAGACGCGTTCTCCGTTGACCCAGACATCGCGCACGCCTTCGGACAGCTGGTGGAGGTCGGTGAATGTAGCCCTGTCGCCGACCGTTTCCGGGTCAAATACGACTACGTCGGCGTACAAGCCCTCGCGCAGCTGGCCCCTGTCGCGCAGACCGAGCCGGTCGCAGAGCGCCGACGACATTTTGCGCACTGCGTCCTCCAGCGATATGACCTTCTCTTCGCGCACGTACTTTCCCAGAACCCTGCTGTATGTACCGTAGGCTCTCGGATGATAGGGACCGGTCGGCGCGGCCCAGGACGGGTCCAATCCTCCGGCGTCAGTGGAGATCGTGATCCAGGGCTGTTGCAGTTGGCGCCGCAGGTTTTCCTCGCTCATCACGAAATAAAAAGTGCTGATGCGCTGCTCTTCGGATGCCAGCAGGTCCATCGCCGCGTCCGGCCAGTCTACGCCCATTTCGCACGCGATCTCTGAGAGGCGCTTGCCCGCGTACTGCTGATTCTCCTCTTTCAGGAAGCCTACCGGCATCACGCCTTGCGGTCCGACCAGGTCGGCCATCGCTTCCCAGTCCCCGGTTGGATGCAGGGCAGCCTCCTTGATTTTGGCGCGCATGGAGCTATCGCGGATGTTTTCATACAGCTTATCGCCGGCCGCGGCCCAGGGCGGCAAGACCGAGGTCAGCCCTGTTCCTGCAGCCGCGTAACTGTACATGTCGGCTGTGACGTCGATTCCCTGTGAACGGGCTTCAGAAATGCGCTCCATCGCTGAAGCCATCTTGTGCCAGTTGCGGGTCCCGGCCGCCTTCAGATGATAGATCTCGACGGGTACACCGGCTTCGCGTCCGATCAATAGCGCCTCTTCCAACCCTTCCATAAGAGCATCGGCCTCGGACCGCAGGTGCGTGATGTAGATGCCGTGATAGGGACGAAAGGACTTGGCAATCTCTACGACCTCATCAGTCTCGGCGTAGCTGGAGGGAGGGTAGATGAGCGCGAAGGAGACGCCGAATGCGCCGTCCTCCATCGCTTCGGTGGTAACTCGCTTCATCGTCGCCATTTCGTCGTCGGTGGGTTGGCGCATGTCCATCCCCATGGCGTACTTGCGCAGGGTGCCGCCGCCCAGGAAGGAGCCGATATTGGGGGAGACACCGTGATCGGTCATCGCCTCCAGCCAGTCCCGAAAACGGTTCCAGGACGCCATACGCTCGGCCCAGGCGGGATCCAGCAGTTGGGTGAACTGGTGAACCGGCAGGTCGGCGCTGATTCTGCCGCCAACGGGGGCAGGTGTCCATCCCTCGCCCATCACCTCCGTCGTTACGCCCTGTGAGATTTTGGAGAGGCTGCGGCCGTCCACCATGAGCGACAGGATGGAGTGGCTGAGGATGTCCACGAAACCGGGACAGACTGCGCGCCCACCGGCGTCCACGACTTCGGCGCAGTTCTCCTTTGCGATTGCGCCGCGGGGCGCGACGGCCGAGATGCGGTCGCCGGACAGGGCCACGTCCCCGTAGCGCCAGGGGGAGCCCGAACCGTCGACGATTCGTGCATTGCGAATAAGAACTGTGTAGTCAGGCATCTGCGTTTCTCTGAACTGAATCTGTGGTCGTTCCCTTCCCACGAAAAATGGTAAACGACACCGGTGGAAGCGTCAAGACGCATACCCGGCCCACAATCTACCGTGGGGGCGCCTGCCCTCGAAACGATGTAGATGAGATTTCACGTTATGATATAATTGTTGAGGCCCATAGAACTTTTCTGAGAGTTTCACAGGCTCTCCCGAAGCACAGGCCCTGCGCTTCTATTTTCAATCAATCCGTCTTGCGGAGTCTATCGGCGCTTCGATGCTGCCTTTCCATGGTTACATCCTCCCTCACTCGTTCAGTTGTCGTCTCTCTCATCCTCATTCTCCTTCTTGCTCTACTCGCTTCCTGCGCAAGTAGATTGCGGTCTCCGAGACTGATCGGAAAGAAGGAAACTTTCGCCTCAGGCCGCATCCTGATCAAATTCAACTCTGGCTCTTCCTCCGTTTCCATGACGGAATCGGCAAAAAAGTTCGATCTGCGGCCCTCCTCGATCTCTTGTGGTTCAGTCCATATACACTCTGTGCGGCCGGGGACAGAATTGGAGGCTGCCGAGGTATTCACGCTGGATCCGGCGGTGGACTACGCCGAGCCGGATTTCCTGATCTTCGCGGCCGCAGACGCTGGTGTAGCCGGTGCAGCGGGACGAGTTTTCGACGAGAGGGGTGATGAACGTGGCGTCAAGCCGAGGACGTTACTGTCTACTGACGATGCCGGCACGCCTGACGATCCCTTTTTCGACAAACAGTGGGCACTGGCCAAAATCGAAGCCGAGTCCGCCTGGAAGGTAGCCACCGGGAGCAATGTAACGATCGCGGTGATAGATTCCGGCGTCGACCTGGACCATCCGGAACTGGCTTTGCGGGTTGTAGAGGGATACGATTTCGTAAACGATGACTCCGAAGCAGACGATGACTACGGACACGGGACGCTGGTGGCCGGAGTCGCTGCGGCCGCTGCAAACAACGGCGCCGGTATCGCCGGGCTGGCCTGGAATTCCAGGATCATGCCTGTGAAGGTGCTGGACGAGCAGGGACAGGGTGTAAGCAGCAACCTGACCTGCGCCCTCTATTGGGCGGCCGACAGGGGAGCTGACATCATTAACATCAGCATAATCAGTTTTGGCCCGTCATTCGGAATGCAGAGCGCAATAAACTATGCCGCCAATGAAGGCGCCATGATTTTCTCGGCGGCTGGAAATCTGTTTGAAGAAGGCAATCCCGTCACCTATCCTGCCGCTCACGACAACGTCATCGCAGTCGCTGCCACCGATAAAGACGACGCCCACGCCTGGTTCTCAAGCGCGGGCGCTTTTGTAGATATCGCGGCGCCGGGGGTAGGCATTTACAGCCCCTTTCCTCCGACACATGACGAATACAGGTCCGTGTATGGCACCAGCCTGGCAACTCCTCACGGGGCGGGGCTGGCGGCGCTGGTCCTGTCTGCCGTCCCAAGCTTGACCTCTGAGGAGGTCGAAACGGTCATCCAGCAGAGCGCAGTCGACCTTGGTGACGCCGGCAAGGACGACAAGTTCGGATACGGGAGAATCGACGCGTCCGCAGCAATTTCGCTTACTCTATCCTCATTGCCCGTACATCTGCTTCTGCCGGGCGTGAACGCGCCCGTCCCGACCGAAACCCCGACAGCCACGCCCTCGCCTGTATCCGAGACAACGCCCTCGCCTGCACCGACCCCCAGTTCTACGCCGGCTCCAACCCGGCAACAGAACTGACGGCCGGGCCGGCGCGCAAAAGGGGCAATTCAAGGCCGACCGCAAAAGACCGGAGTCTGCTGCTACACACCGTAGCGCCGCAGGAACCGGTACATCCGCTCAAGGGCGGTTTCCAGTTTCGACATTTCGACAGGATACGCGCAGCGCACGTGTCCCTCGCCCCCGGCGCCAAAGCCGCTGCCCGGAATCACGGCCACGCGTTCTTCGCGCAGCAGTTTGTCGGCAAATTCATACTCGTCCATGCCGGTTCGCCGAACGCTGGGGAAAGCATAGAATGCGCCCTTCGGCTCGAAACAGTCCAGGCCGATTTCGTTGAGGCCGTCGACGAAGAACCGGCGGCGTTCCCCATAACTGGCCACCATCTCCTGCACCGCGAGCTCTGCGGAAGGGTCGGTCAGCGCATGTATGGCGGCGGCCTGTCCGCCGGAAGGCGCCGACATGATCAGGTATTGGTGGATACGGCGCATCGCGCCGAGAAGCTCCCCAGGGCCGGCTGCATAGCCGATGCGCCAGCCCGTCATGGCGTAGTCTTTGCTCATCCCGCCCAGATGTATGGTCCTCTTCGCCATGCCCGGCAGTGCCGCGAACATCACGTGCTCGTGATCATCGTAGACCAGGCGGTCGTAGATTTCGTCGGAGATGACGACCAGGTCGTGCTTTTCCGCAACCTGCGCAATTGCTGAAAGTTCCTCGCGATTCATGACCGCGCCGGTCGGATTACAGGGATAGCCGATGAGCAGGACCTTGGTGCGCGGGGTGATGGCTTCCTCTAGCTGACCCGGTGTCAGGACAAAATTGTTGTCCGCATAAGTGGGAATGTCGACAACCGTGCCGCCTGCCAGAATCACGTCAGCGGTGTAGGACACGAAACAGGGCTGCGGAACAAGGACCTCGTCACCCGGATCGAGCAGGGCCTGCATCGCCAGATACATTGCTTCGCTGACGCCGACAGTGATAAGGACCTCCGAACTGGCATCATACGTTGGCGCGCCGTAAAGTCTCGTCAGCATGGCGGCCACGGCTTCCCGCAGCTCCAATGTTCCGGCGTTTGAGGTATAGGAAGTGTTGCCTTGCAGCAGGCTGTCCGACCCGGCGTTGAGAACCGGCTTCGGAGTCACATAGTCAGGCTCGCCGATTCCCAGGCTAATCACGTCTTCCATGGTCGTGGCGAGATCGAAAAAGCGTCGGATGGGAGAGGGCGGAACGCGCTGCACTCGGCTGCTGAGCCGGCTTTCCAGCGAACGCCGCAGACCAACGGCAGGGGCAGTCTCTTCGTCACTTGAGTTGGACCGCAGGGCGGTCGGGCCTTCAGGTGTGTTCATTAGTATCATGTTCATTTCCATTTTATCGTGTCCGGCCGGGGCCGGCCTTTTTGGCGCTACGGTAGCAATCTTGAGGGTCCGGAAACTGCGGTTCCCGGGAGAAGCCTTTACAGCCGATTCCACAACGGTCGGCGACTTAACCGAACCGTTGCCGGCGAAGTGCACCTGCTGCGCTCCGACCGGGCTCGGAGGCCTGCATCAGCCGGACGGATTCCCGCGCCGCAGATTCCGGACGTTTCAAGTACGGCATTTCGAGAGTAGTTTTCACAGTTCCGGTCTCCGCAGACGCCAGTCCGTACTCTGCTCGTAAGCGTAGGCAGCCCGCAATATCTTCTCTTCCCCCAGTGAAGGGCCGAGCAGTTGCAGTCCAATCGGAAGTCCTCCGGAATCAAATCCGCAGGGGATACTGATCCCGCAGAGGCCGGCCAGATTGGCGCTGGTTGTAAAAATATCGGTCAGTATCATCGCCAGTGGGTCATCCACTTTTTCGCCGATGCGGAACGCGGTGGTCGGCGAGGTTGGCGAGAGAATGACGTCAACGTCAGTAAAGGCTTTGTCGAAGTCCTGCTTGATCAGCGTGCGAACTTGCTGGGCTTTGAGATAGTAAGCGTCGTAGTAGCCGGCGCTCAGTGCATAGGCCCCCAGCATGATGCGGCGCTTCACCTCCGAACCGAATCCTGCCCCGCGTGTCTGGCGGAAGTGGTCAAATATCGTGTCGCCATCGACGCTGAGGCCGAAGCGAATGCCGTCATACCGGGCCAGGTTTGCGCTGGCTTCGGCGGTTACGACCAGGTAGTAGACCGGCAGGGCCAGCTCCGTGTTGGGCAAGTGGACTGGCACGATCTCTGCGCCAAGTGAAGCGAACTGCTCAATGGAAGCACGCACCGCTGCCTCGACCTCCGGCTGGATGCCTTCGACAAAATACTCATGCGGAATCCCGATTCGCATCCCTGCGACTTCTCCGGTCAGTGCCGCTGAGAGGTTGGGCACCTCCACCGGCATCGTGGTGCTGTCTTGCGGGTCGGCACCGGCAATTGCTTCAAGCAGCAATGCGGCGTCGGCAACTGTCTTGGTAATCGGCCCGATCTGGTCCAGGCTGCTGCCATAGGCGATGAGCCCATAGCGGCTGACGCGGCCGTAAGAGGGCTTCAACCCGACAATGCCGCAGAACGCAGCAGGCTGCCGTACGCTCCCTCCGGTATCGGTTCCCAGTGCAGCCGGCGCCTCGTCGGCAGCCACTGCGGCCGCGGAACCTCCGCTGCTGCCGCCGGGGACGCGCTCCAGATCCCAGGGATTTCGGGTGGGGCCGTAGCCGCTGTTCTCCGTACTTGACCCCATCGCAAACTCATCCGTGTTGGTCTTGCCCAGAATTACAGTTCCAGCCGCCTCCAGCTTTTTCACGGCAGTAGCGGAATAGGGTGGAACAAAACCCTCCAGAATGCGGCTGCCTGCGGTCGTCTCGATCCCTCTTGTCATCAGCACGTCTTTGATGGCCAGCGGAATGCCCAGGAGAGGACGGCTGTCTCCATCGGCACGTGCGCGGTCTGCCTCAGACGCCCTTTCGATCGCCTCATCGGGAGTCGTTCGCAGGAATGCATGCAGCGATCCGTCTATCCACTCAATCCGCTGAAGGAACGCCTGCGTCAGATCGACGGAGGTAAAGCGCCCGGCCGCCAGTCCAACGCCGGCTTCGGCCACGCCAAGCGATGTCAACTGTTCTGTCGAATTCTGGCCGCCCATCACCCTTCCGCCTTCTCCGTCTGAAACGTACTCACGCCTGCTCTCAGGCTTTCCCGCTATCGACTACGCCCCTGAGTCGTCAAACACGGCGATGACCCGAAAATAGCCGTCATCGGCATCGGGGGCATTATCGACCGCCTGATCGTTCGACAGACTATCTCTTGACGCGTCCTCTGCCAGCACATTGGTGAGCGGCAGCACCTGAGGCGTAGGGGCTACGGCGCTTGTATCCACGGACTGGATCTGCTGGGCATATGTCAGAATCTGCCCGAGCTGCCCGGCATATTCCTCTAGCTCGGCTTCGCTCAACTGCAGTTTGGCCAGTTCAGCGACATGTTGAACCTCTTCCTTCGTCAGCTTCACGTTGACCTCTCGGCTCTGAAGAATAGTTCGTATCGGCCACAAAAAAACGCCGTGGTATCAGTCCACGGCGCTTCCCAGCGATTCCTCGGCGCCGTGGCCCTTTTTCAGTGCCTACGGCGCAGTGTAACCAGCGTTACCTGCTACCGCGGCACGCGCGTTGCTGCGTGTGCTGCTGCGCAGTTGGCTTTTGCAGGTGAAAGGTCCATCTGTGTGGGAGAGTCTGGTTGCATGGTCAAAGTATAGAACAGTGAATCAGAAACTGTCAAGTTTCGGCGAATCCTGGCGAAAAACAGTCGCATCTTATCTTGTTGATTTCTTGAGAGGCTGCCAGAAACGCATGGCCAGGCCGTGCCCTTGCCATCGCGCCGCCAGCCCCGCCGCCTCTGCCTCCTTCCCCGACCACTGATTACTCACTACTGCCGTTCTGACCACTGCAAATCCGCCTTGTGCCTACCCTCCCAGTCCCAGCCCTGCCGCCTCCCCCGACCACTGACCACTGTCGTGATGCCATTGCCCTGACCTTATGTTTCCCGCAGTTGACAGAAGAGTACCGCTGGGATACAACAGACGAAATTCGGGAGGCTGCGACCGTCACAGGGAGGACGCCCAATGGGGAATCCACTGACGCAGGAGCGGATAAGTGAGGCGCTGCGTGCGCTCGGACTGCCGCGCGGCGCAATCGTCTTCGTGCATAGCTCGATGAGCAGCATTGGATACATTGAAGGCGGCGCCGCGACCTTGGTCGACGCCTTCCTGCAGGTTCTCGGCCCGGCCGGCACCCTTTCCGTGCCGACTTTCACCTTTTCACACTCAGGAAAGAAGGACCCTGTCTTCGACCCTGCGCACGATCCGTCTGAAATGGGTCGCCTGACTGAGGAGACCCGAACCCGGCCTGGAGCGCACAGAAGTTGCCACCTGGTTCACTCCGTCGCCGCCCTCGGAGCGCAGGCGGAGCAGATAACCGCCAGTCACGGGCCGTCAGCCTGGGCGAAAGACGGTCCATTCTGGCAGCTCCACGAGTTGGATGCCTATATTCTGCTGCTGGGTGTACCCTACCTCCGCTGTACCTTCTTTCACCTGTTGGAACTGCTGGTTGAGGTCCCCTACCGGCAGTGGCGCGAATTTGAGGCCCGTGTCCGGGACCCGGACGGCTCGCATCGACCGCTCCCTGCACTGACCTTCAGCCCCAAGCCGGGCTTCGTTGGCAATGACTTCAACAGACTTGGAACGATGTTGGAAGATCGAGGACATGTAATGGTAGGCAGCGTGGGCAATGCAGAGGCCCGACTCTTCCGCGCCAGAGATGCATTCGATGTCGGCATGGCACAGTATCGAATCGACCCGGACCTCTTCCTCATGCAAGGCCAGGAATACACGCCCCTGCGAAGCGGCGTTCTGACTGACGAACTGCACAACGAGAAATGGGTGTTGGATCCCGCCGAGATCTACAGGAGCCGGTGACGCAGATTGAATTCAACTACTGTTCGTGGTAGGTAGTGTGCCGAAGGTGTACTGGTTTCGTTGGAGGCCTATATCGCAGAGACACATCGAAAAATTCACGCCCCTCTTTACACCTTATTTTCCCTGCCCTTAAGGAACTTGGCTGATCGCTCTCCCCACAACGCCCGGGCAACGTTTTCCGGCGTGTCGTCCATTTTGTGGAGCTTCTCAGGCCACCCGCGACAAGAAGACTCGAAATGTCAATTCAGAACCCAGAACATCACCGAAAGGGAACTATATGCCACAGTAGACAAGGTAGTGATTTGGGGGGAGGCGTATGACTCTGCATGTGAATTCAATAGCTAGAGACGAAGAGGGTGCTCGTCACGGAGAACACGCGGAGTGTTCAGAGTGTGAGCGCTTGAGGGCGTGACCTGCCCCCCAAAAGCTGGTCCAGTTTCTATGTTAGAATTGGGCCGTAGAAAGGGGGAGATATGGCTAGGAAGAAACATACGCCGGAGCAGGTAATCAACAAGCTCAGAGAGGCTGAGGTGGCGATAGCCGAGGGCGGCACAGTGGCAGAGGCTGCGCGCCGGATCGGCGTGACCGAGCAGACCTTCTACCGCTGGCGCAGCGAGTACGGGGGTCTCAGGATTGACCAGGCCAGGCGCCTGAAGCGTCTGGAGTTGGAGAACAGCCGCCTGAAGAGAGCGGTGGCGGACCTGACGCTGGACAACCAGATACTGAGAGAGGCGTCTGAGGGAAACTTCTGAGTCCTTCACGTCGCCGCCAGTGTGTTGACCACGTGAAGGAGCTCTTTGGGGTTTCGGAGCGACGCGCCTGCAGAGTGCTGGGTCATCCTCGCTCCACACAGCGATACAAGCCGGTCCTGGTGGAGGATGAGAAGGCGCTGACCGAGGAGATCGTGGAACTGGCCGGTCAGTTCGGCCGGTACGGCTACCGTCGGATCACCGCCCTTCTGAGGCATCGCGGCTGGCATGTGAACCACAAGCGTGTCGAGCGGATATGGCGACGTGAAGGGCTGAAGGTACCGGCGAAGCAGCCGAAGCGAGGGCGTCTGTGGTTCAATGACGGTTCGTGTGTGCGTTTGCGGCCTGCGTGGAAGGACCATGTGTGGGCCTACGACTTCGTGCACCTGAGGCTCCATGACGGCACAGGAGTGCGGTTGCTGACCGTCATCGACGAGTACAGCAGGGAGTGTCTGGCGATTCGTGCGGCGCGCAGCATACGGTCTGCCGATGTGATAGAGGCGCTGGCCGAGTTGATGGTGACGAGAGGCGTGCCCGACCATATTCGCTCGGACAACGGGCCGGAGTTTACGGCCCGGGCTGTGCGTGAGTGGCTTGGGCGGGTGGGGGCCAGGACGCTCTACATCGAGCCTGGGTCGCCGTGGGAGAACGGCTACATCGAAAGTTTCAACGGCAAGTTGAGGGACGAGCTGCTGGACAGAGAGGTCTTCTACACGTTGCTGGAGGCGCGTGTGCTGACGGAGCGCTACAGGCGGACCTACAACCAAGTCAGGCCGCACAGCTCTCTGGGCTACCGGCCGCCGGCGCCTGAGGCACTCTTGCCTGCCGACCCTGTTCCCGTGCCTGTCGGACTAACATTACGGGTGGTACAAACATCGGGGGCAGGTCAGGCGGAACGTGACGAATTAGAGGCTAAGTGCGTGTATCTCACAAACGAGTTGGTATTGCAAAATCAGCGTCACATGAGTGGGCAAGAGGACAGGTTGTTTTTCAAGATTTTGACGGCACATTCAGAATCAATGAAGCGGCATTTGCGGTGATGGATGATCACAAGCGGGCGATAATCCATGACATTCTTACAAACCCTGATTCTCCCCGTCAGAAAGAATGATGAAGGAACCAGTAGGCAAAATGGTATAGATGCTGGTTCGGAACGCCACACAATGGAAACCTGTCTCCCGCTCGTAGGGCAATTAGAATGTCGGGCCTACACTGGGAGTGCAGGATTGTCCAGTATATCCCCAAACGGGACTGTTTGGATCGATTCTGACAAGCTGTTGGAGCTGTGGGGTGGGTTCATATAGTGCGTATTGGTTTCCTGTCAGCAAGCCAAGTCGATAAGTAACTGCCGACAGGAAGTCTTCTGAGTTGTAGACGTGTTGGCTTGAGTTGATTGCGATTAGTCTCATCGGCGAATGATTTGGATGGGATGTGGAAACGGAGTTCCTCAATCGTATGCAGGCACATCGGGATAAGTTTCCCATCATACCGGAGCAGAACCGCTTCAATCGGCGGCGACGGAACTTGATGGGGGTCATCAACGAGATGCGGCGCATGATATTGTCCAGGATGGAGCTCTACTGGGACGAGCATTGTGTGGTCGATAGCTTGCCCATTTCTGTGGTTCAATTCCATCTGGCGCCGCAAGCGCGCATCAAATGGTCCGATTGGGGCGCCGACTATGGGCCCGTCCCCTCCAAGAAGGTGATGACCTTCGGTTTCAAGCTGCATATGCTGATCACGATGGGTGGCCTCATAATCGATTTCGAGTTAGCTCCGGCTAGCAACCTTGACTTGGCTGTCGGTCGCGAACTCCTTGCCGCACACGGAAACCGCATCGTCATCGGTGACAAGGCCTACGTCAGTGCGCCAGCAGCGGAGGAACTCTGGCACTACAATCGCATCCGCCTGCTCACCAAACCGCGCAAAAACCAGAAAAAACAGCTCCCACCACGCATCTCTCGCCTCTACGACTCGGTCCGCCAAATGATCGAAACAGTCATCAGTCAACTCACCGCACAGTTCTCGATTGAAACCATCCGCGCCCATTCTCTATGGGGCTTGTGTGCCCGACTCTACACCAAGTTGACTGCACATACACTCTGTATATATGTCAACCGCCTCTTGGGCGCACCTGACTATCTGAAAATCAAACAATTGGCCTTTCCCAACTAGGTCTCGTTGACATTTGATAAGTTTTGACACTTTGGCGACAATAGTAGGATGTCTACAACGAAAATAGCCGACAATCAGTGGCAGAAACTTTATGCATTTTTGCAAGGACACCCACGTGCCTACGCAGGGCAAGAGAAAGAGTGTCGCCGTTTCGTTGAGGCAGTTCACTGGATTCTGCGCACGGGCGCTCAGTGGCGTGAACTGCCAGACCGCTATGGCAAGTGGAACAGCGTCTTCAAGCGCTACGCACGCTGGGAAGAGAACGGTGTTTGGGCCGACATGTTTAAACAGTTCGCCCAGGACCCAGAGATGGCAGCAGTGATGCCCGATAGTACAGCTGTGCGCGCCCATATGTGCGCCGCGGGCGGGTCAAAAAAGGGGGCCCACAGCAGGAACAGTGCCTAGGTCGGAGCCGGGGCGGATTCAGCAGCAAGATCCATCTCCTCGTCGATGCCCTGGGCTTTCCCCTCAAGTTCATCTTGACCGGGGGTGAACGCCATGATATGACCCAAGTTGAAGCCTTGCTCGCCCCTTTCGATTTTGATGCCGTTATTGCCGACAAAGGCTACGATTCGGACCCGTTGCGAGAGCAACTCGCAGCCCAACAGGTAAAGGTGGTCATCCCTTTCCGCAGCTATCGCAAGCAACCACGCGACTATGACCGCATCCGCTACCGAGAACGCAACATCGTCGAACGTTTCATCAACAGAATCAAGTGGTGTCGACGCATTTTCACTCGCTATGACAAACTCGCACGTCGTTTCATCGCTTTCTTGCATTTTGCTTCTACACTGATCTGGCTCAATCGAAATGTCAACGAGCCCTAGCATGAGGCCCTACATTTCATGGGGAACCCATTATGGAATCCGTCAGTACCGAAAAGAGATAACAAGCGACGGAAGCGACAAGAACCGCCAGACCACATCCCCACATGAGCTTTTTCTCTTCTGCCTTTCTTCGGGCGTTTTCTTCAGCGCGTTCTTTTCGCTGGCGCGCCGACGGAAAGTAGTCTTGGGGCTCGGAAGCGTCAGCGTAGCCAGCATCATATCCGTCATTGTAGCCGGCATCATATCCGGAATAATCTGACTGGTGATCATCATATCCGGCCATACTCCCTCCAGTCTTGACCTAGATTTTCACTCCGTATAATTAGCTCTTATACGGAGTGAAATGACCTGCCCACAATTAGGCCAATAATCTGCGGTCAGCGTCCCACCGGCCCGAATTCAGCCTGCGATCAGCCCCGTTTCAGCCGCATTTATGCCGACCCCCCCGGACTCCATCCCTATTGGCAAATTGGCCGATTTGACGGCCGCGGCAAAAGTGGGACGGCAGCCCCCATATTTGCGACTTCTCTCCCATCGGCTGAAAACGGAGTTAGTCTTATGTAGCTATCCGGTTTAGCCTCGGTTATTCACCCAGAATTTGTTTGAAAAAGGTTTGGACATCATCGAAACCAATGATGATGCTAACGATTATAGAAATGATTACAAAGAACAGGGTTATCGCACTAACGATACAGTTATTTTTGTACCGTCGATCTGCGTCCCTCTTGGCCTGAAGTTCGTTACTCCGCCTTTGAAGTTCTAGTGCGTCCGGAAAGCTTATTCCCGGACGATACTTTACAAAAAAGCACTGTCCTTCACGACTCCTTAAAATTTTTTCCTTTAGTGATTGTCTCGAAGGTCCGTTGGCGAATTCATCATAAACGCTCTCCCATTCTTTCTCGCGACATCCTACTTGGTAAACCTTGAAAGCACTACGGTTTTCCTCAGGAATCCTAGAAATGTATTCATTGTCTCTTTTACCTTTTGGCCTACATGACCTGCCCCCGATGTTTGTACCATCCGTTATGTTAGTCCGGCAAGCACGGGGACAGGTTCGACAGACAAGAGAGCCTCAGGCGCCGGCGGCCGGTAGCCCAGAGAGCTGTGCGGCCTGACTTGGTTGTAGGTCCGCCTGTAACGCTCCGTCAGCACACGCGCCTCCAGCAACGTGTAGAAGACCTCTCTGTCCAGCAGCTCGTCCCTCAACTTGCCGTTGAAACTTTCGATGTAGCCGTTCTCCCACGGCGACCCAGGCTCGATGTAGAGCGTACTGGCTCCCACCCGCCCAAGCCACTCACGCACAGCCCGGGCCGTAAACTCCGGCCCGTTGTCCGAGCGAATATGGTCGGACACGCCTCTGCACATCATCAATTCGGCCAGCGCCTCTATCACATCGGCAGACCGTATGCTGCGCGCGGCCCGGACCGCCAGACACTCCCTGCTGTATTCGTCGATGACGGTCAGCAACCGTATTCCTGTGCCGTCATGGAGCCTCAGGTACACGAAGTCGTAGGCCCACACATGGTCCTTCCACGCAGGCCGCAGACGCACACACGAACCGTCATTGAACCACAGACGCCCTCGCTTCGGCTGCTTCGCCGGTACCTTCAGCCCTTCACGTCGCCATATCCGCTCGACACGCTTGTGGTTCACATGCCAGCCGCGATGCCTCAGAAGGGCGGTGATCCGACGGTAGCCGTACCGGCCGAACTGACCGGCCAGTTCCACGATCTCCTCGGTCAGCGCCTTCTCATCCTCCACCAGGACCGGCTTGTATCGCTGTGTGGAGCGAGGATGACCCAGCACTCTGCAGGCGCGTCGCTCCGAAACCCCAAAGAGCTCCTTCACGTGGTCAACACACTGGCGGCGACGTGAAGGACTCAGAAGTTTCCCTCAGACGCCTCTCTCAGTATCTGGTTGTCCAGCGTCAGGTCCGCCACCGCTCTCTTCAGGCGGCTGTTCTCCAACTCCAGACGCTTCAGGCGCCTGGCCTGGTCAATCCTGAGACCCCCGTACTCGCTGCGCCAGCGGTAGAAGGTCTGCTCGGTCACGCCGATCCGGCGCGCAGCCTCTGCCACTGTGCCGCCCTCGGCTATCGCCACCTCTGCCTCTCTGAGCTTCTTGATTACCTGCTCCGGCGTATGTTTCTTCCTAGCCATATCTCCCCCTTTCTACGGCCCAATTCTAACATAGAAACTGGACCAGCTTTTGGGGGGCAGGTCACAAGGTTGAACATCATACGCCCTTG
Source organism: Caldilineaceae bacterium (assembly GCA_965208965.1). GTDB lineage: Bacteria > Chloroflexota > Anaerolineae > Caldilineales > Caldilineaceae > Bin5. The sequence continues at coordinate 3,332,798 of OZ242384.1, read as the reverse complement.
TGTACTTTGCTAGACAATGGCACTCTCTACAACAGTGCGTCATTCCCGGGCTGTCCCTCCCAGCGCTAACAGCCTTGCCCTGCCCGCGCTTTCCAGCGCAGCCGCAAGATTCGCAAGCCTGACCGTTCTGTCCGCGTTGTTTACGTATAGTGGCTCCTGCTCGATCTGTTTCTGCAGCGCGTTCAGTTCCGCCTGAATCATTCCTTGCAGCTCCTCGGCCTGCTCAACCGTCTGCCGGCGAGCGGCCTGCAGCTCCTTCATGCCGCCAATCTCGGCTAGGGCCTCGACATGGGCATCCCACTCAGCCGCCCGTTGCCTCCAGTTCCATTGCGAGGACCAACGACCAAAGTAGCCGGAAACCTTCACGTCAGGACCGACACCTCTTAACTTCCGGTACGCCGCCGCTATGTTCCGATTTCCGGGTCCCAGCTCAAGATAGGCCCTGAATCCTGCATACGCTTCCGGTGTCTCCCCTAGCTGTTGTGACCAGCTATGCAAATTTGCCGAGGTGATCGAAGTACCTGTGCCGACTTCATTCCGGTTGTCTGCCATTTTTTGCCGCTCTCTTGCCTATATATTGCCATTCATGCGCTCTCCAGAGGGAGCACAGCGCCCTCAAATTATAGCAAAGCTGAAGCGCTCGCTTACCTCAACGAACCTCCCCCTCCGATCGGTGTCTATTCCGGCGAATCCTCTTTGATCTTTGCGATTACTTCTACCAGAACATCGACGCAATCAATTTTTCTGATCCGACCCATCATTATGATCAGGTTTATAGCCCTCATCCTGGGAAATTCCGCGTTCGGATACTTCGACTCTACTTCGTTCCCGAAGGCCATCAGAAGTTCACTCATTTGATCCGTTGTGTACCCGCAGTAATAAGCGCTGGACTGGATTGCCCCCCCATAGTCGAGTACGCTGCCGTCAGCTGCCGCAACGTCGGCCGGGCCTGCAATACGGTCCGCACGCCGTAACGTATCCACCGGCGAATCGATCACGCCAAACACAACCAACAAGGCAATGATTCCGATCGGAACCGCGACCACAAGCCCCGCTCCCAATCCAATGAAAAAACCCTTTTTCACGATTCACCCCGTTTGCATCGTTTTGTCCTGTCATACGATCGCATACTGAAACGCAGGCCGCGATTGCGCCTGGGCAGCCCGCCGCCGCCCCTCCGCTACTGCCAGAATCGCAGCTGCGGCCGCATCATCCCGACACCGTGAGCGCCGAGGCCGCACTCTCTCATCTATGCAGGCTTTCCGAAATTCCCGCACGTCAGCGCCGCCGTCCATGTATCCCATCCCCCGAACGATCAGCGGACAGGTCGGGAAGCTGACCGCTTCGAGGGCCTGCCTCAGCTCCGATTCACGCGAGCGGTCGCAGACGATAGCCGCCGGATTGCCCCAACGCTGCCGGACTTCTGCCAACAGTGCGCCCACGTCTGACACCCGCTGCCCCTCTGTCAGCAGCTCGGCCCGGTCGAAGCATTCCAAGTACAGCCGAACTACGCCGTACTGACGCCCGCGCTCGAGTAGGTCAGGGTATTCGGGAAACACTGCGAAGGCCTCCAGGCCGCCGCCTTCCAGGAAGTATGCCGCCGCCGCACTCATAGCCGCGTTCTGGCCCAGGTCCAGGCCTAGCACGAACGGACCTGCAGTTTCAGGCGCTTCTGTCTCGATGCGCTCCCAAACGTCCGCATCCAGCAAAGTGCTTTCTACGGTGTCGGAAACGCCAAGATTCAGCCGCAAGGCTTTGAACCTAGCCAGCGCCGACGGATCTTTCCTAGCCCGCTTCGCTTCCTGTCTAATCGCCCGTTCCAAGTCAGGCTGACGGTTGAGGCCTGGATTTGCCCGCTTCCACGTCCGGTGCTGGAAAACGGGGTCAGTCTTACGCGCCGCGTGGACCTGGGCATAGCCTACCAACTTAAACGCCGCTTCGAAGGGGTGATCCGGAGAGCTGGCCCGGGTCCCCAGCCACAGCATTTTGCTGTCCGGTATTTTTCCCCTCGAGGTTTCCAGCGCCGCAAGCATCCGGTCGATAAGATTCTCCGGCCATTGCGCTACTTCGTCAGCCATAATCAATTTCGGAGTTGCGCCGTGCAGCCGGCGAGGGTCACTGCCCAGCACCCGCATCATTGCGCCGGTTTCACGGTCCTGAACTGTCGCCCTGTTCGCCGAATCCTGAATCCGCCAACGCTTGGAGTCCGCTTCGATCGCCGGCTGCAGGAAGTGAAGGATATGCCGGAAACAGACAAGCCCCTGGTCGAAGCTGGAGGCAACAACCAGGGTTTCAGCCATAGGCTCTACAAGCGGACCCTCGCCGACGGTTGCGGCCGCAATGCCAGCCGTGAAAGTCGTCTTGCCGCCGCCCCGGGCCAAGGACAAGGCCGCATCGTCAGGCTGACCGAACGCGCAGCGAAGGAAACGGCGCTGCCAGGGATACAACTGCAGCCGTTGGCCCGCTTCACGGCCCTGGCCGATGATCAAGGCCTCCAGGTAGTCTAATAAATCTGGACACACATGCATTTCAGATACTTTAACTCATGCCCTGCACTTTACTCATTGCTAAGTTAAACCTCTCTTTGAAAAGATCTCTTCGCGGCCTCATCTTTTTGTGGTCGGTGTTAGAGCGTTCTCGAACACTCCAAAAAGGATCGTCCATATCTTGAGGAAAGCCCCGCCGGTCTTTGATTCTGTAGATCAGTTCCTCTTTACTAAGGTTTGGGTCATCCCGAAGCAATCTTATAATTATTGCCTTAAACGCTATATTTGTGGGAAGAATGGAAGGCCCACCAAGATTGTTTGTCATGTTAGCTCCCTTACTTTGTTTGTTGTTTCGTGACCCCCCCGCCGCCCCCTTAGGCTTTCCCTCCACCGGTCGGCAGGGGTCCCCGCTACCCTTCTTTGGGCAAGTCAGCGTTACTAAACGGCCTATCCTCAATCTCGCCGCACTGTGACAGCCGTATGTTGTACACGCCCTTGCGATAGGCATAGAAAGCAAAGCGAATCGCATCGTCTATGTACAGAGCTTCGGCGCGCTTCTTCTTCATTATGTATCAGCAATCTCATCGCCTATTTCGCTCGCCGCCTCCCTCTCGACACCTAGCATAAGAAGCGTCATCGCCGCCGCAGTTTGCGCAACTGACCGACGTTCCATCCTCAGCATCTCCTTCTCACTCATTCTGTTTCTCCTTTTCGTTTACAGCCAGTTTTGATTTTCCAGCGCACAAATAAATATGCGATCGCATCGTGCGTCAGTATGGTTGGCCCCAATCGTTAGACCACGAAGTGGGAAAAATAAGGTGCATTTAGGCGAGTAGGGCCGGCTCTGAACAGAGCACGAAGTGCTCTTCCGCCGGCGTGCGATAGTTGAGACTTTGCTGCGGTCGTTCATGGTTGTAGAAGTTGAAATAGGCGGTCAGCCCAAGGTGCAGCTGAGGTACGGTGTCATACTGGTTGAGATAGATGTTCTCGTATTTGACGCTGCGCCATAGACGTTCGCAGAAGACGTTGTCGAGGGCGCGGCCTCGCCCGTCCATGCTGACTTGTATGTTGGCAGCGAGCAGGCAGGCGGTGAAGGCATCGGCCGTGAACTGTGCGCCCTGGTCGGTGTTGAAGATCTGGGGCCGACCGGTGCTGAGCGCCTGACGCAGGACATCGAGGCAGAAGCTACCGTCCAGGGTGTTGGAAAGCTGCCAAGCGAGCACATAACGGCTGTACCAGTCGATGACAGCGACCAGATACATGAAGCCGCGCAGCAGCGGCACATAGGTGATGTCAGCGCTCCAGACCTGGTTGACATGCGTAATCGGCAGGTTGCGCAGAAGATAGGGATAACGCTTGTGCCCTTTGCCAGGCGAACTGCTGCTTCTCCTGGGGTAGATCGCCTGAATGCCCATCAGACGCATCAGCCGTCTGACTCGTTTGCCATTGACGACGTAGCCAAGTCGACGCAGATGTGCGGTCATCTTGGGCCAGCCATAGAAGGGCGTACGCAGGAACTGCTCGTCAATGTCGGCAGACCGACCGCTTTGCGAACAGGCGCATCAGATGCAGGTTCAGAGCCGACTCGGAAGCTGTCTGATAGTAGAAGGAGGCCCGATTCAGACCCAGCAACTCACACTGCCGTCGTACACTCAGGACTGCATTCTGGCTATCGACCATGCGCCGCCTCTCCCTGACCGAAACGGGCAACTTTTTTTTTCAACCACTCAAGTTCCATCTTGAGCCGCCCGAGCCGCAAGGGGCGGGCTGCCGCCATCTGTTCATAAAGTTCTGCTTCCTGCGCCTCCTGCTCCCGTTGTTTGCGCTCACCATTGCTGGCAAAGACTCGGGGCCCGTCTTCCTGCAGTTGCCGTTTCCAGGCCCGTATCAGGTTGGCATGAATCTCATGTTCACTCGATAACTGGCTAATCGTCTTGCCGCCTTCAAGCGCTTCCAGCGCTACTCGAAACTTGTAAGCCGCCGTGTGTCGCCGCCGTTTCTTGACCATCGTTCTGCCCCTCCACAGGCTCGGTGATTCGTTCCATTATACACCTTAGCTTGTGGTCCAGTTTTTGGGGCCAAGCTCAAACCTCTCTTGTTCTCGGTAATCGGAATCGCGGAGTTGAAACGCGTCAGTCCTGGCAGCAATTCGAAGCAGACACAGTTGCCTAAAGGTGAGTTCGTCGGCCAACCCTATAATTTGATGTGCCATATCTAAGCTAATGTCGCTTCTGAACGGTAGATTTGCAAGCAGGTATCCCATAAAGGGGATTTTCTTTTCCTGAGGCTCTCTTTGGCACTTTAGCACAATGTTTTCCACCACCTCTTCTGCGCCTGATCTACCAGACTGACCTTGATCGAAAAATTCGTCTTGCCGAATTTTCTCTCCATCATTGATTCTTCGATGGATTTCTGCGGCTGCAAAGACCAATACACCACCTGCTCTGAACTCTTCTCTTCTTGACAAATGGCGATTCGAAAACTCCTGCCCCACCCATCTCAAGGCTCCTGAAACAATTGAGCCGCTTACGCTTCCCGCAATAGCTCCAACTGGACCGCCAAGAACGAATCCAACCCCAGCCCCGGCTGCGGCACCTGTTGCATCTCCCAAGAGGCCAAAACCGGCGTTGAGAAACTTTGTAAGTTTAGCACTCTCTGGCTTTTCAAGCTTAGGATTGGTTGCCACGCAGGACCCGTCTTGTTGGAAGCGTTAGTGACCTGAGGTCTATGTAGTTTTGCATTTTACTGTTGAATCTGATCTTTCAAAACTAATCAACTTGCACACCAAGTCCCCTCTGCGAGAAGATGTGATAGGTTTCTACGACTTACGTGCTACTATGGAAGGGCGGTTTACGCTTGATCTGGCATTGATGTGATGTCATGTTCGTTCCATACTAGACTCCTCCCCTTCCATCGCATACCCGACCCAAGGTGGTATTCCGAATTGTTGTCCGTCAAGTGGGTCCTTTTCCATGACCAGTGTGAAGTCAACTCTGGTCAGAAGAAATCCGCAAGAAATCTGGCATGCAGCCGGATAAAGCCTTTAGATTGACGCCGCAACCCCAACTGATATATAATATTGGCAGTGGGGTGGTGAAGTGACTTCAAGACAAATGTAGAAAGGCTCTAAGGAAGGCGCGAAAGAGTCACGCCCCGAACGTTCTGTCGGACGATCTCCGCTGGAATTCCCCGATCCAATCTCAGACACGCCAGAAAACATCGCAAAGGTCGTGTTGAACAAGAAACCCAGGAAGCGAGGTGAGTGGCGTTTCGAGAATCGACGCGCCCGAAATGACGACAGGTAAGGGCACCTGATTTTCCCTTGCTCGTCGCTCATCTTAGGGTTGGCCACTTAGGAATATAAGCCCCTTTCAATAGGGGGTCAACACTCGCAGACCAGTGGCAAGGACGTAACCATGTCCGGTCTGCAATCGACACTGAGGCGGCAGAAACGCCGCCTCCGCCTTCCCACTCAATCTACGGTAGGGGCAGGCCCTGTGCCTGCTCGCCCAGCCAAGCTAGGCCGCCTCTCCCCTCCTCCTCTAACGCCCTGTAGAGCCAGCGTTTCTGCCTTTCCTCGCGCCGGCCATACCCGCCTCTCCGCATCCCCCTCAGTCTCCGGTAGGGGCAGGCCTTGTGCCTGCCCTCCCAGCCCAGCCCCGCCATCTCTGACCACCGACCACTGCTGTTTCACTAACCACTGAGCACTGCAGTTCTGCCTGGACCGGCGCCCGCCGCGAGCAAGAGTCCCCCTCCAGACCGCTCTCACTTCTCTCTCCTCGCCTCTCCGCCTGCCCGTGTGGCGGCCATACCATCCTCTCCGCCTTCCCCCTCAATCTACGGTAGGGGCAGGCCTTGTGCCTGCCCTCCCAGCCCAAGCCTCGCCGCCACTATCCACTATCCACTGCAGTTGCGCCGGCGGAAAATATGTGCTATACTCTACCCGAAATCGATATTGATCCACCGGAGTGTCCCCAAAAGAGAAGACGCTGAACTAACTGAGTTTCTCCGTGGAGAGTCCGACCTTCCCGACCTTCCCACGTTCAGCGCAGGGTTGGAAGAAGTCCAGGAAGATCTCGAGAACACGCTTACCAAACTGGCGCGCGTGTCCGAGGCCCCGTACGACCCGATGACCGGCCAGCCCTTCACCAGGCTCCCGGACAAAGTGAAAATCATCGCTCCTCGCGACAGTTTCTGCTCCACGCACGAAAACCCGCAGCAAGCCCTGCAAGAGCAGCTCATTTATGTCAAGAACCTGCGGCGCAGAGTCAAAGAGACTATTGAAAGCGAAAACGACAAACGCAGACAGGCAGGGCGGGAAAGCGAGGCGGAAAACCTCACGGAACTGGAAACTGCCCCAGCAATCCGTCCAGAGCAGGAAACAGCCAATGGAGACCGGGCAGTACTGGAAACAGTCCCGGCAAGCCAGGCAGAGCAGGGCAAAGACAACAGGTTCCTGTCAGAACCTGAACCAGATCACCAGGCCGACTAGCAAACGGATAGACAGCAGCTGTTGTCCCTGATCGCCGCCCGCGCAAACGGTTCATAGAAAACAAATAATATATAAGTACCAACACTGCGTCCACCGGGCAGCAGCTGTATACCCCTACCCCGAATTCGCCCTGCAAACCCCGCATCCGCCCCCAAAACTGCGCTCCCGCAGTCTCAAGCCACTAGCCCCTAACCCCTGCCCTTCGCGCCCAAAATTCCCCCCGGATTCCACCCCAAATCCCCCAATCTCTCGTCATCTCTCGTACAAGCCCTCAACACGCCCCGCAAGCGGCGCATTCGCCCCAAAGGTTGCCCTCCCGCTGTCTCAAGCCACTAGCCCCAGGCCCCCAGCCCCTAGCCCCTGCCCTTCGCGCCGAAAATTCCCCCGGAATTCCACCCCAAATCCCCCAATCTCTCGTCATCTCTCGTACGAGCCCCCAAAACGCCCCTCCAACTCCTCATCCCCCGGTGCCCAAGCCCCCTCCGAATCTCGGTGGACGAAAGTCTTGGGAAGTTCTCCGCGCCACTCCGCGTCCTCCGCGGAAAAAAGAAGGTGTTCTTCGCGGCCCTCTTTGGACCCACTGGCTATCTTCGGCAATACTGGCAAACCAGATTAGATTCGACTGCCTTTGGGGGTACCCCCCTGAAAACATGACAAAAACATGCCAAATTGTGCCATTTTGTGCCAAAATCCTTCTGCTCCCCCCTTCTGCGCGCCGCCCCATGCCACTCACTCCTCACGCCTCTCCACTCTTTCCTCGTCTACTGTGTCTTTCGCAGCCTTTGGTGGGCAAAAGAGATTTTGAACGACCGCCCCCAAATGCCAACGAAACCTGACCACCGACCATTTCAGTTCCGACTTCCGCAGTTCCGGCCGGGTGTTTCCCAAACTGCTGTCCGTCAGTTGGTACTGATTCATTGACCAGGATGAACCCGACACTGGTCAGACGGTGTTCACAGAAAACACCGAATACAAACCTGGGCCCTGAGAGGATTGATTCCGGCCCTGCCCGGTGCTATACTTGGACTGCCTGTCCCCTCCAGCACAACGGAAGTCCAGACTCCAGACACCGACAGGAGAAAGCTGTTGGCGAATCTCCCTGATTTCAATCTTGCCGGCAAAGTTGCCGTTATCACAGGCGCATCCAGGGGCATCGGAGAGGCGATCGGCCGCTGTTATGCGGCACACGGAGCCGCGGTCGTATTGAGCAGCCGTAAGCAGGCGGCGCTGGACGACGTGGCGGTATCGATCCGGGAGGACGGCGGCCGGGTGCTGGCCGCAGCCGCGCATACAGGAGACATGGCGGCGACGGCGGCGCTGGCCGAACAAGCGGTGCGTGAATTCGGCGGCATCGACATCCTGGTTAACAACGCAGCCACCAACCCCCACTTCGGACCGGTTCTCACCGCCGAGGAGAGCCACTGGCACAAGATCCTCGATGTAAACGTGGTCGGCTACTTTCGCATGGCCAAGTCATGCAGCGCAGAGATGATGAAACGCGGCGGGGGCAAGATCATTAATGTCGCATCGATCGCCGGCAAACGTCCGCAACCTGGCATGGGGGTCTACAGTGTCAGCAAGGCCGGCGTACTGATGCTCACGGAGGTGCTGGCCGCGGAACTGGCCGCAGAAGGCATTCAGGTCAATACAATCGCGCCCGGCTACGTCAGGACCGCCTTCAGTCGCGCCATCTGGGAGGACCCGGACCTCAATCAGACCGTGCTCGGGGCCATTCCCCAAAAGAGAATTGCCGAAACCGACGAGATAACCGGCATTGCCCTCTACCTGGCATCGGATGCCAGCAGTTTTACCACCGGCGGCACGTTCGTTGTCGACGGAGGCCAGTGGGTTGATGCTGGACTTGGCGGATAAAGGGCCGGTCGGGTGACAGAAACAGGCGCGAAGGCCGCGAATTACCGCAATAAACTATTCCAAGTGGGACACAGGCTTCTCCATGACAACCGACATTCTTCCTGATCTTATTCTCCGTGTTCGCCAGTTCGTCGACGAAGAGATCGTTCCCGTCGAAAAGCTGCTGATCAGCCGGCCCTGGACCGAGGTAGAGCCGCTGCTCAATCAGAAGCGGGAGTTGGTGAAAAAAGCCGGACTCTGGGGCTTGGCTCTACCCGTATCTTACGGCGGCCAGGGACTGTCGCTGGCCGAGTTCGGACGGATTAGCGAAGTGCTGGGGCGCACGCCCGGCGGCCACTACTCCTTTGGTTGCCAGGCGCCCGATATGGGCAATATGGAGCTGCTCATCCATGCCGGCACGCAGGCGCAGCGCGATCGCTACCTGCTTCCCCTCACCCGCGGGGACACCCGCTCCTGCTTCGCCATGACCGAACCGGAGCACGCAGGCTCCAACCCGACGTGGATGAGTACGAGCGCAGTGCGCAAAGGCGACGAATACGTCATCAATGGCCACAAATGGTTTACGACGGCCGCCGAAGGCGCCTCCTTTGCCATCCTGATGGCGGTGACCAACCCGGAAGTTGAGAGCCGTCACCGGAGAGCCAGCCAGATCATCGTGCCGCTGGACTTACCCGGTTTTCGCATTGAGCGAAACATCCCTGTGATGGGAGAGGCCCACGGAGGTTGGAATAGTCATGCAGAAGTCTGGTTCGAAAACGTGCGTGTGCCGGCAGACCATCTCATTGGCGAGGAAGGCAGGGGCTTTGCCCTGGCCCAGTACCGGCTGGGGCCGGGACGCATTCACCATTGCATGCGCTGGATCGGAATCTGTGAGCGCGCCTTCGACATCATGTGCAGCCGGGCCGCCCAGCGCGAGGTTGCGCCGGGTCGGCTGCTGGGCTCGCAGGGCATGGTCCAGGCATGGGTGGCCGAGAGCAGAGCGGAGATAAACGCCGCCCGGCTGATGGTGTTGGATACCGCCCACAAGATCGACACGGAAGGCGTCTTCGCGGCCAGAGAAGAGATCTCCTTGATCAAATTCTATGTAGCCGACGTGCTGATGCGCGTGCTGGACCGGGCGCTTCAGACGCTTGGCGGCCTGGGCATGAGCGACGACACACCGATTGCATACTGGTACCGCCACGAAAGGGCCTCTCGCATCTACGACGGACCGGACGAAGTTCACAAGATGAGCGTCGCCCGGCGCATTCTTCAGCAGTACACGCAGTAAGGACAGGAGGGAGATTGAAAGGCGGCTGTTCGACATTCCGCGGAGGTCCGACTTGGGCATCTGATCTCCAATGAGCCGTACTGCCAACACACTCGTTTTCTCATCTGCGTCGTCTTTGCATTGATAGCGCCGGAGTCGGCCCTTCCAGGCAGTACTTCTCCCGCCATCCCTTCTCCGCCAACGCAACTACGCTCCCCATCTAATTTGACCGCGCGGCAGACTACCCGAAAGCCGCGCCTCTGACCTGCCGCGGCAACTCGGCACAACAGTACAGCCTGCCTCTCCTTTGCCGACCGTGGACCAGGGGCGCGGCGGTATCCTGCCTCAAGCCATACCCGGACCTCTCCTGTTCGCCCCAACAGCCTCTAACTGAATTCCGGGTTCCCGTCACCGGCGGACCATCTCAGATCGCGTCCCAACGCGGCACTTATACGATTTGCACAAATAATCAGCCTGGCGCGTTGAATTTTCGGTCTCTCCTGCGAAGCCATGTTCGCATTTGACTATGAATGTTGTGCGAATCGCATAACAAAGGGGCTTCGATTTCGGCAAAGTTGGCAGTTCAATCCCGTTGGACACTGAAATATGCTTTGTCGAAGTAGCAATTCGCGTTCAGGTGAACAGGAGAATCCGGTGATGAAGACAATCGTTGCAGAAGGCACACTGCAAGCCCCGGCTCAGAGGCAGCAGACGAACGGCACTGGAATGGCGAACGGCAACGGAAAGTCAAAGTTGAACAAAGTTGAGTTGCTGAAACGCAAAAAAAGTCCACTCAGTCTGATTCACGACATTTACCGTTGGGCTGACGAAGGTTTCGACTCGATTCCACCTGAATACTATGACCTCTTCAAGTGGCACGGGTTTTTCTACCGCAAGCAGACACCGGGCTACTTCATGCTGCGAATGCGCATCTCGAATGGAGTCCTCAACTCGAGCCAGCTGCGCGCTGTCGCCGAGATCTCGCGCGACTGCGGACGAGGTGTCGGCGACTTTACGACACGACAGAACATCCAGTTGCGCTGGATCACCATCGAAGAGATGCCCGCCATCATCGAGAAGCTGCAGGCGGTTGGCCTCGGCTCCGAGCAGACTGGCATGGACAACTTCCGCAATGTGACCGGCTGCCCGCTCACCGGGCTGACGCACCATGAGCTGCTTGACACGCGGCAGCTGACCGCGGCGACGGCTCTTTCCCTTTTGGGACCGGAATTCGAGAACATACCCCGCAAGTTCAATATCTCGATCAACGGCTGCCGTCTGGACTGTACCCACGCCCAGAGCAACGACATTGGCCTCACACCAGCCACTGGCCGCATGGGAACGCGCACAGTGCCGGGATTCAACGTCGTGGTTGGCGGACATATGGGAAGCAGGAATCCTCATCTGGCTGTGCCCCTGGACACGTTCGTCCGGAGCTCCCAGGTGACAGCGCTATGTCGCGCCATAATGACCGTGTTTCGCGACAACGGCAACCGCTCAGTGCGGGGAAAGGCCCGGCTTTGGTACCTGATCGACGAATGGGGCATTGAACGCTTTCGCGACGAAGTGATAAAGGTACTGGGTGAGGGGCTGCCATCAGCCGGGGCGTGCCAGCTCTACCGCGATCCGGACCCGCTTGAACAGGATCATGTGGGCGTTCATCCGCAGATCCAGCAAGGACTGAGCTATGTGGGCATGGTCGTGCCAACGGGCCGCATCACAGCGGAGCAGCTCTTTGCGCTTGCCGACCTGGCGGACAAATACAGCAGCAGGGAAATACGGCTGACCAATGACCAGAACGTGATCATCCCCAACGTCCCCACCTGCAAAACTGATGAACTCTTGGGCGAGCCGCTGCTGGAGGACTGGAGCCCCTCGCCCTCGGGTGTCATGCGAGGGCTGGTCACCTGCACGGGCATCGACCATTGCCACTTCGCGCTCAACGACACAAAGGGCATCTCTCTGGCCATTGCCCGCAAACTCGAGGAGCGTCTGCCCGATCGTGACAAGGTCGTGCGGTTGAACGTATCTGGATGCGTTCACGCCTGCGGCCGTCACCGGCTGTCCGAAATCGGTCTGGAGGCTACCCGGCTGCGCCAGGACGGCGAGGTGATCGACGGCTTCAACATCTTTGAAGGCGGTCGCCTGGGCGAAGACGCGAGACTCGGAGTCGAGGTCCACAGAAAGGCCACCGTAGAAGAGACAACAGAGTTGCTGGCGGACACTATCGCTTCTCGCTACCGGTCTGATGCGGCGCTCGCCGCTGTTCCGGCCTGAATCTCGAATCCATTCCCACCGAAAAGGAGACTTCCCCAGTGGACTTCAAGAACAAGGCCACCAGGATCGATCTGTTCAGCTTCCGCACACCGCAGATGCGAGCGTTCCATGTTTCGTGGTTTGCCTTCTTTCTCTGTTTCTTTGGCTGGTTCGGCATCGTGCCTCTCATGAAAGGGGATGGCGGCGTAATCGCCTCGCTTGGCCTCAGCCCGGCCCAGGTCGGAAACTCGGTCATCGCGGCCGTTTCGCTGACAATCGTCGCGCGTCTGATCATCGGCCCGATGTGTACACGTTTCGGCTCGCGTAAGGTCTACACCTGCCTGCTTTTGCTGGGATCGCTGCCGGTCATGGGAATCGGCCTGGCGCAGACGCCGACCCAGTTCATCGCTGCACGTATCCTGATCGGAACAATAGGCGCTTCCTTCGTCATCACGCAGTACCACACGAGCGTAATGTTCGCGCCCAATGTAGTGGGCGCGGCCAACGCCACAACGGCAGGCTGGGGTAATCTGGGCGGCGGCGTCACCCAGGCCGTGATGCCTCTTCTCCTCGCCGCCGTCCTGACCTTTGTGCCCGCGGCTCTGGGCTGGCGGCTGGCTATGGTCGCTCCCGGTTTGGCCATGCTCTTAACTGCCGCGGCCTACTGGCTCCTGACGCAGGACGCGCCGAACGGCAACTATTCGGAGCTGCGAGCGCGAGGTGAGATGCCTTCGGCGGCCGCCACAAACGGCACGTTCTGGGAGGCCGTCAAGGACTCACGAGTGATCGCGCTCTTTTTCATATACGCGGCCTGCTTCGGCATCGAGCTAACCATAAACGGTACCGCGGCCCTCTACTTTTTCAATCGTTTTGATCTGAATCTCGCCACGTCCGGGCTCGTTGCCGGTCTCTTTGGTCTGATGAACATCTTTGCCCGCTCCATGGGCGGGATATTCAGCGATTTCATCAACCGCAGCGGCGGTCTGAAGGGAAGGACGCACTTCCTGTTTGTATGCCTCTTCCTGGAGGGGATTGCCCTGATACTGTTTGCAAACATGGGGGCGCTGGCGCTGGCAATCCCTGCACTGATCGTCTTTAGCCTCTTCGTACAGATGTCGGAGGGGGCGACTTTTGCAATCGTACCCTACATCAACAAGCGAGCAATGGGCGCGATAGCCGGCATCGTCGGCGCTGGCGGGAATTTCGGTGCGATGTTGGCAGGGTTTCTCTTCCGTCGAGAAGCGGAAATGTACGGCCAGTCCTACCTGATCCTGGGCATTCTGGTAGCAGTATGCGCCTTTATGGCACTGATGGTTCGCTTCTCCGAGAAAGAGGAGAAGGATGCTGCCGAGGAAACCGCAGCCCGGCTAGCCGCTGAAGGCGAGTCGGTTTTGACCGGCGCCGGCTAGTCCCATTCTTCGCCGGATCCCGGGCGACCGGGAGCAGCCGGCAATGGGCATCAAGTATTTGAGACGCGGCGCAACAATACGAAACGAGATATGGTTAAATCACGAGACAGTTCACGGGGCAATGGAACAGCCAGCCAGAAGATTGACCGCTGGCACGACACGTACTGCCCTTACTGCGGGGTCGGGTGCGGTCTCAGAGTCGGCGTTCACAATGGGAAGGTCGCCAGAGTGCGCGGCAACCCCGACCACCCCTCCTCTCTAGGCGATCTGTGCCTCAAGCCTATCCATCTGCCCGGCGCGCTGGATACGCTGGACCGCATTCGCGAGCCGCTCATGCGCATGAACGGTTCCGGGAGCGACAGACACGAAGTGAAGGGCGCTTTTCATGGCGTGACCTGGGAGAAGGCGACAACGTACATCGCGGAGAGCCTCAAGCGCATAGTCCACGATCACGGTCCCGACGCTGTGGCCTTCTACGGTTCCGGCCAGTTTACGACCGAGGACTACTATGTCGCCAACAAGCTGTTGAAAGGCTTCATCGGCACCAACAACTTTGATGCCAATTCCCGTCTCTGTATGGCTTCTGCCGTGGCCGGATACGTCTCGTCGCTGGGCTCGGACGGGCCGCCACCTGCCTATGAAGACATCGACCACGCAGACTGTTTCTTCCTGATTGGCAGCAACATGGCCGACTGCCATCCTGTCCTCTTCAATCGCATAAAGCGGCGCAAGAAGCAGGATCCGGAAAGTGTGAAGGTAATCGTGGTCGATCCCAGAGAGACGCGTACTGCCGCCATCGCCGATCTCTTTCTGCCGCTTCGCCCTGGATCGGACGTGGTGCTGCTGAACGGGATGATGAAGATCCTCGCTACCGAGGGAAAGATCGATCGCGCTTTCATAGACAGACACACCGAAGGGTTTGAAGAGCTCATGGAAACAGACGACCATGTTTCCACTGCCGCAGCCGCCAAAGTCTGCGGCATTTCCGAGAGCGACTTGAAATTGGCGGCGCGCCTCTTCGGCGAAGCGCAGGGCGTCCTCTCCTTCTGGAGCATGGGGCTGAATCAGAGCGTGAACGGCGTTGCCAAAAACCAGGCGGTCATCAATCTGCATCTGGCAACGGGTCAAATTGGAAAGTCCGGCAGTGGTCCCTTTTCGCTGACAGGGCAGCCCAATGCGATGGGCGGCCGCGAGGCCGGAGGGTTGTCCCATCTGCTGCCGGGCTATCGCACAGTTGCCAACGCCGTCCATCGCCAAGAGGTTGAGAAATTCTGGAGGGCTCCCGCAGGCAACATTGCCGACAGGCCGGGGCTGGCCGCCGTCGACATGTTCGAGGCCGCGGCCCGGGGAGACATTAAGGTGATGTGGATCATGTGTACCAACCCTGTCGTCTCCATGCCCAACATCGACGTCGTTGAAAGGGCCATGGAAAAGCTGGAGCTTCTCATCGTTACCGACGCCTATCACCCGACCGACACTACGCAGTACGCCCACGTTCTGCTGCCGGCGGCCCAGTGGTCGGAACGCGAAGGTGTGATGACCAATTCGGAGCGGCGCATCACCTATCTACCCCGCATGGTTGACCCTGCCGGTCAGGCCAGGCCGGACTGGCGAATCATCGCCGACGTCGGCGCGGCGATGGGATTTCCGCAGGCCTTCTCCTATGAATCGTCGAACGAAGTCTTCGACGAATTCTCCCAGTTGACCAAGGGCCGGGTTTGCGACTACAGCGGCGTCAGCGTAAGCCGGCTAAAGGCAGAAGGTCCCCTCCAGTGGCCCGTACCGGAAACCGACCATCCCGGCACAGCCAGGCTCTATTCCGGGCTGCATGACGACCAACCCGTGAAGCCTGTCGAAAAGCAGGGCGGAGACGGCGAACTGCTCCAGGCGGCAAAGGCGGGTGCCGAACAGGAAACGGCAGCGCCGGTTTTCGCGACCGCCGATGGCAGAGCAACATTTCATGCGCCGGTTTTTGTGCCGCCCGCCGAGCTGCCCAATCGGAGATTCCCCCTGCTCCTGACTACCGGCCGCCTGCGGAATCAGTGGCATACCATGACCAGGACAGGCAAATCAGAGAGCCTGTTGAAGGGTGCACGCCAGCCCTTTCTGGAGATCCATCCCGTCGACGCTGTGCGACGGCAGATTGAGAATGGGGATGTGGTCGAGATTCGCTCACGGAGGGGCAGGGTTTGGGCCGAAGCCCGCGTGACGGAGAAAATCCGGGAGGGCGCCTGCTTTATGCCCTTTCACTGGGGGCGCCTCGCGGGCCCGTACAACGCCGCCAACAATGTGACTCTGGCTGCTGTGGACCCGGTTTCAAAGGAGCCTGAACTCAAGGCATGTGCGGTCGAAGTGCGGCTGCGCCCAGGGTATGAGGCCATTCGGGCATCGAAACCATTTCAGCGCTTGGCTAAAGCGATCAGAAGGTAGCTCGCATTCCTGCCCTGGTACTGCAGAGAGTAGCAGCCCGCTTAACATGCTGTTCCTGCATGTCCGCTGCGAGACGGCTTCTTCACGGTTTCACAGCTTCCATCAGATAGTTTCGGGCTTCGTACACAAGCTCGCCCCCCGACTGAACCTGCTCCTGCAATGCCATCAGATTTGCAGTATGGGACGCCACGGAGAAACCGGGAATAAGCCACGGAACCGCCTTCAGGTAGTAGACGACTGCCCCCACGTCGGTAAACGCCAGCCTGCCCGACCACTCCTGAACGTCTACAACGCTGAGCCCCGCAGCCCGCATCAGCGGCGCGTACTTCTGCGGGGTGGCGTCCGGCCACTGCGGCGTCGCGTCGAAGGCGGCGAGCAGATCCTGCGCCCACAGCCCGTGAACTTGCCGGGTAAGAAGACGGCCCCCCGACACAAGCATTCTGGCGATCTCGCTGACGTTCAACGCGCCGTGCCGGTTCAATACCAGCGAAAACTCGCCGTCCTCGAACGGCATCGGGCTATACTCGTCATTGTTCTGCTCTACAACGCGCACGCCCAGCGGCTCAAGCCGCCGACCCGCCAGCTCGAGATTCGGGGGGTAACCTTCTGTCGCAACAACTGTGTCGGGCCAGCTGTCTCTCATCGACAGAAGACGCTCCCCCCCGCCCGTTGCAATATCCAGAACAGAGGCTGATGTTCGCATCAGGTCGCGTGCACGGTTGGAGTAGGACCACGGCGGCTGCTCCAGGAGCATTCGTCCATCGAGGTATGAGAAGTCCCATCCCGTAAAGGGCTTCTCTTCTTCCGCCTTCCAACCTTCTATCAGTCTTTCAGTCTGTCGTGAGCGTGAACACATAGCCTTCAACGATTCAGGAGATTAAACAGCAACGTCAAGCCGAGGCTTACGAGAATCATGGATGTGATTGGAATGAAAACGCTGACCGACTCTCTCTTGATATTGATGTCGCCGGGAAGCCTTCCAAACCAGCTGAAAAGCCAGGGCGCAAACTGAAGCGCCGCCCCGATGAGGAGAAGAATTGCGCCAAGGATTATGAACCACTTTGCCATTTTTCTGACTTCAATTCGGTCTGGAGCGGGACTGGCCCAGGGTCGACAATCGACATTATAACAGAAGGCCCGATGAGGCATCACACTGAAAGCCGGGCAGCCTGGTGATTTGCAAGGCGGCGTCTGCGAACTGGCAGCCTTTACCCTGCAAAATGGCGGAATTAAATCAGTCGGAGGCTGCCAAGGGAGAGGAAACGGCTTCGTAGTTGGATCGTAGGCATATTACCCAGTTCGCTCTTCGGGCCAATTAAAGACCTGCTCACAGCGTGGGATCATAGATTTCCAGTGTAAATGCCTGAATTTCGGTGGAAAGATTCCCCGGCTCCCATCCCCCTTCGCGAACGGTTATCTCTTGACTTCAACCCTGATAGAGTGCAGAATTTCATTGTCAGGTCAGACATGCTATCGACCATCTACAAAAGCCCACTTTAATATAGGACTGGCACAATGCGTTCAGATTCGCTTCCCACTATTTGGATTCGGCGCTGGCAGAGCGGGATTGTCGCGGCTGCCCTGCTCCTGTCCTTGCTCTCTCAAGTCGCCGTTGCAGGTACTTCCGTCACTTTTGAACATGAAATCACTTGTGCAAGTACACATACTGTCACGGCCGGAGAAACGCTGTCCGGCATAGCCTTTAGCGCCGGCGTTTCCCTGTCGGCTCTAGCCGAGGCGAACCACCTGTCGACGACCGACCAGGTATTGATCGGTCAGCAACTGTGTATCCCTCCCTCGATCAGTGCCGCCTCTCCGGTAGCGCCTACCGCGCCCGCCGCACCGGTCGTGCCGGCTCCAACTGTGCGAACGGGAACAGCCGCCAATTGGACCGGCAAATACTACAACAGCCAGGACCTCAGCGGCGATCCCGTACTGACGCGCCAGGATGCCTCCGTAGACTTTAACTGGCAATCCGGCAGTCCGGATACAAGCATTACCAACGACAGTTTCAGCGCATCCTGGACAGCAACCGTCACCTTTGAGACAG
Organism: Caldilineaceae bacterium; assembly: GCA_965208965.1. Classification (GTDB taxonomy): domain Bacteria; phylum Chloroflexota; class Anaerolineae; order Caldilineales; family Caldilineaceae; genus Bin5. The sequence continues at coordinate 3,314,554 of OZ242384.1, read as the reverse complement.
GCACTTACCGGTTCACCGCAGTCGCCGACGATGGCGTGCGCGTTTACGTGAACGACACGCTCGTGCTGGAAGACTGGAACGTTCACCCGGCAACCACGACGGTACGCGACTCCGAAATCACCGCAGGCAGCCATACCGTAAAGGTCGAGTACTTCGAGGCAAGCGGAGATGCATCGATTTCGGTTTCGTGGGAGAAGCAGGTAGAAGAAACGCCCAGTTGTGACATTCAGCCCCACGGTAGTCTGAGCTCCTTTTGGACCCACTCTTCTTTGGGATGCGCGAGTGCTGCGGCGGCGACGGTTTGGGCCGCCTGGCAGCCCTTCGAGAGCGGCCACATGATCTGGCGTCAAAATGATGACGCAGTCTTTGTCTATGCGGACGACGGGGACTGGGCCCGCCACGACGACAATTGGAACGACCAGGCGCTCAGCAACAACAGGGGCGCGGCGCCGGCCGGGTTGCAGTCTCCCGTGCGGGGATTCGGCTATCTGTGGGAAACGAATGACGATGTGTTCAGCGATTTGGGCTGGGCCACTGCCGATGAGAAGGGCTTCTGCGCCCGAATACAGGCGTTCGAAAAAGGCTTACTCCTGATTGGCGATACTGTCCAGACCTGCCACGAAAACTCGCATAATTTCGCATCGGAGACCTTTGTCGCCAAGAACGTCCTCCAGGCATTGACTGGAGGAGCGTGGACCATGGCCTGCGAAAAGCAGACGCACGGGAGCCTGGCGCAGTACTGGAATCAGGACGATTTGGGTTGTGCCCTGTCTGATGGAGCTACGCTGTGGTCCGCCTGGCAGCCGTTTGAGAAAGGCTACATGCTGTGGCGGCAGGATGACGATGCGGTGTTTGTGTTCACTGACGCGAAGGAATGGGCACGCTACTCTGATGACTGGAACAGCCAGACTTATGAGCCAGCCCGGGGCACTCAGCCCGCAGACATGCACACGCCAGTGCGCGGATTCGGCTATCTTTGGGCGACGAATGACGATGTCTTTGCGGACCTGGGATGGGCAACTGATGATGAAAAGGGCGCCTGTACGCTGATTCAGGCGTTCGAGGATGGCACACTGCTTACCGGCGATCCTGTGGACTCCTGTTTCGATGGGACTGTCAACCTGGTGTCGGATACGCTGCTGGGTTCGAGTACGATTGAGGCGTTGGATTCGGGCAGTTGGGAGATAGCCTGTGTAATCCCGGTTCACGCCGACCTGGACCACCTCTGGGATCATGCTGAGTTTGGCTGTCCACAGGCGGCCGGCGGAATACAGTGGTCGGCATGGCAGCCGTTCCAAAGCGGCCATATGATCTGGCGGGAGAATGATGACGCGGTCTTTGTGTTTGCGAATGGCGAGCACGCGGCACGATTTGCGGATGACTGGAACGGTCAGACCTTTTCGACGAACCGGGGCACGCCGCCTGAAGGTCTTCAGACGCCTGAACGCAGTTTTGGCTATCTGTGGGAAAACGACGACGACGTCTACGGCGATTTGGGCTGGGCGACGGCTGACGAGAGAGGTTTCTGCGCAGTGTTCCAGCAGTACGCGAGCGGCTACCTGATCGTGAGCAGCTCCGTGCCCTCATGCAAAGACGGTCAGAGCAACGAGGCGACGGAACTGGACTTCGCACTCCATTCGCTGAGCGTGCTTGACGACGGAACCTGGACCCTCAGGTAGGCGAATCTGACCGGGAGGGAGGGGACGCCGCGAGCGGACCTACCCCTCCTTCCGTTGACTTCTGCAGTTTTATGGCGGTACGGCAAGACTCCTGATGTCCCGCGCCCCCCACTTAATCCGCTCCTCCTTCCTCGTAATCTTCATCTTCGGCCTGGACAAAGTAACCGGCCTTGTGAAACTGCTCTTGACGACGCGGTTGTTCGGGACCGGGCCGGAAGTTGACGCCTTTGCAACGGCAAATCAGTTGCCCGAGCTCTTGCTGGCGCTGCTTGCTGCCGGCGCCCTCTCAGCCGCCTTCATCCCCGTCTATTCCGGCTACCTGACACAGTCAAGGCAGAGCCAAGCCGAGTCGCTTGCCGGGACTGTCTTGACACTGACTGTAATCGTCGTGGGCACGGTCTGTCTCCTGGCCATTATTGCCGCGCCTTGGCTCGTTCGGGTGGTGCTCGCGCCCCATTTCCCTGAAGAGACCCAACTGCTGACGACACAGATGATGCGGATATTCCTTCTGGCTGCGGTCTTGATCAGCGTGTCCGGCGTCTTCAGCAGCGTGCTGCATTCGCACCAGCACTTCCTGACCCCGGCCCTGGGCAGTGTGCTGATAGACCTAGGGCAAATCGCGGGCATGATCGCGCTCGTGCCGATTTGGGGCGTCTACGGCATGGCCTGGGGCAGCGTCCTGGGCGCGGCGCTGACGGTCCTAGTCCAGCTTCCGGCCCTGGCGCGTCAGAGACTGCGCCTGCGGTTGCAGATCAATTTGAGGCTTCAAGGTGTACGAGAGGTATTGCGCTTGATGGGCCCCCGGCTCGTGACCCTAGGCTCCTTTCAGGCGGTGGACCTTGTCTTCACTCGCCTTGCATCCGCTTTGCCTGCCGGCAGTATCGCCGCCTTCCACTACGCGATGTTGGTGATGCTTTCGATGCCCAAATCTCTCTTTGGGGCCGCGATTTCTCAAGTGATCTTTCCAACGATGGCCGAACAGTACAATACCGGAGAGGGCCGGCATCTGCGCGAGACCGTTTCGCAAGGTCTGAGGGCCACCTGGCTGCTGCTGCTTCCGGCAGCGGTCGGGCTGATTGTGTTGGGGAGGCCGGCAGTGGCTTTTCTGTTTGAACGGGGCGCTTTCGGACCGGAAGCGAGCGCGCTGGTCTACCTGCTGATGGCGATCTTTGCCGTACGTCTGCTGGGCGAAGCGTCCTACGACGTGCTCACGCTGACCTTTTTCGCCCAGCACAACACGCACGTGCCGATGTTGGCGACGCTGGGTTGGATGGTTGTGAATGCCGGGTTGAGCGTCCTGCTCGTTGGGCCCTTCGGGATTGCCGGGCTCGCATGGGCCACGTCGATCGCGGGCGCAATCCTGGCAGCGGTAATGTTTCTACTCAACCTGCGTGCCGGCAGCGTGGACGTTCCGATGCTGCGCGCTGCCCTGGGGCGGGCAACCGTAGGCAGCCTGGGGATGTGCGGAGTCGTACTTCTGCTTCACCAGTTGCGGATGCCGCCGGCGCTCTTCATTCTGGCCAGCGCCGGCGGCGGGGGCTTTGCGTTTTTCGGACTGTATATACTACTGGGCGGAAGAGAGGTCCTGACCGTGCTGGAGCACCTGCGCCGCGGGCTGCAGAGCAGGACCGGCCTGGAAACGCTTGCGGAATGACGGCCCGACAATCTGTTCCTGCACGGCCGGCCTCACACCCCCAGCACGACGCGCTGCGCCTCACTGATGCGCGCCGCAGTCTCGGGTCGAAACAGGGCGCGCTGGTCTGTCTGTGGAGTGAGGCCGCGGCGGCAGTAGTAGCAGTGAAGCGCGCGGCGCGGGCTGTCCGAACGGTTAACGGTTCCCCCGTGCCAGGTAAAGGCATTGAAGACGAAGACCGTACCCGCTTTGCCCAGCACGAGGATTTCGTCAGGGTGGGGCGCCATTGGATCCTCCATTCTCTCGCGGGGGTCCTGACCTAACAGATGTGAGCCGGGAACGAGGCGGGTGGCGCCGTTTTCCGGCGTGAAGTCGCTGAGCAGCCAGATCGAGTTGCAGACGTTATAGCGCCGGCGGCCGTCTTGTATGGTAGGCGAAAAATTCGCACTGCTGTGGGAGCCGTCGCAATGCAGCGCCTGCAGCCCATGGCCCGGAAGCGCCGCGCGCGCATTGAGCGAAGACAGCTTCAGATCGCCGTCGAGCACATGGGCCATGGCCGCCAACACCCTTGGGTTGGCCCAGACGAGGTCGAAAAGCGGATCCTTGTTCGCCAGGTTGGCGAGCCGGTCGGTGCCCTCCTCCTGGTGCACCTCCTTGCCTGCCTCCTCGCCTTCTTCGTCTTCCAGCTCCTGCAGGCGCATACGAAGCGCTTGCACCTGCTCCGATGACAGTATTCCGGGAAGCGGCAGGTAGCCGTCCACGTCGAGAGATCTCTTTTCGTCGGCCGACAGCGAGTCAGCGCGCACGCCGAGCGCAATCAGGGCAGCTTGAATGTCCATTCCCCTCGTCCCTCCCTTTTCCGTCCTCAGCCCAACCGCCACGCGTCGTTATCGACCAGCTCGATTCCCCCGCTGTCGGCGGAGCGCACGCCTGCGTCAAGTATCGCCATCACTTCGAGATTGAAGTCTAAGTCTAGCGTCTCGTGAAGTGGGTCGCCGGTCAGCAGTCTGTGAATGAACTCTTGGGCAATGTCCGACCGGTCGGAGGGCAACGGCGGGCACTCGTGGAACTCGGTACGGCCGGCGCCTCTCTCTACGCGTACTTTGGGCGCTTCTCCGGGGGCCTCCTTGTCGACGACCAGTGTCCCTTCCGTGCCGTAGACGATAGGCCCTGGCGAGACGCCATGGTCGAGTGTGGTCCAGGAAGCCTCGCACAGCGCCATTGCGTCAGGGAAGCGGACGATCATGGCGGCGTTGTCTTCGGCGTCGCCCCATCTGCTGTTGAGATTGGCCCGCATTCCTATCGCTGCCGTGGCAGGCTCGCCCACCAGCCAGCGGGCCACCAGTGAGCCGTAACAGCAGTAATCGAGCATCACCCCGCCGCCCGCGGCTTGCTGATGCCACCAGGTGGCGCCCCTTTCAACGCCGGACAGCTTGCGCGGGAGCTCCTGCCCGCCCTCGTCACCCCCCGGATGAGAGACGCCCGCCCCCAGCGGACCCAGGTGGCCTCCCCGGAACTTGACTGTCAGCACCTGCCCAATTGCGCCGCTGTCAACCAGCTCCTTCGCCTTGTGGGAGGCAGGTTGCCACGTGGTCGGCCAGTTGACGATCAGTTCGATACCGGCCGCGCGTGCAGAGCGGGCCATACTGATACCGTCCCGCAGCGATGAGGCCATCGGCTTTTCGACCAGGACATGCACGCCCTCTTGCGCGCAGGCTTCCACCACGGCTGGATGCTGGGCATTTTCGGAACAGCAGATGACGATGTCCAGTTCCTCCCGGTCCAACATCTCCCTGTAGTCGTCATAGGCTCTCGGCACCCCTAGATCTTCAAGGGCATGGCGCAGGTTCCAGCCCCGGGTATAGTGGGCCGTGCGCAGCTCAGGGACCAGCGGCGGAGTGTCGGCGCAGGCCGCCAGTTCAGCTTGTGGATGGGCGGCGAAGCGCTCCACCAGATGGTTGATGTGCATATGGGCGAACCCAATGACGCCGATACAAAAACTATTCGCCATGGACAACTCTCCAATTCGCGGAACGCTGATACATTCTCAATTGGCCCTGCGAAGCACGCGTGACTGACGCATGGATGCCATATCGCCTTCCCAACGCAGTTGACCGCGCAAGCTGCGAACTTCCTCCCGCGACTTCAATCATACCAGCAGTCGCAAAGCGATTTCAACTGCTTCTCGCTTGGTGGACGCTCCTGAGCAAAGCATCGCGTCCTCAATCAACTTATCGTCAACTGCAATGGCGATACGCACCTGCACTCTCCGTCATTTGTCAACAGCGCAAAACATTACGGCGACTCTCGCCCAGGCCGGGTTGGCGCGGCTCCCGCAGCAGAGACAAAACCGTAGACTGCGCCGGCGCAACCGCTAGAAAGTCGTCCGCAATGCCTGGGCACTTCCCGTCTGCGCCGACCTGTACGCCGAGTCGAAGATCTCGATGACGTGGCGGGCATGCTCAGCGGTCGAGGTCGTAGGAATGTCCTCGCGGACCCAATCGACCAGCTGCATCACATCCTCGTAGACGTGTGCCTCTTCCAGCCCGCGATGATTGCCCACCACGTGCGGCAAAGCGGCATTAAAGTCGGTCTCTTCTTCCAGTGATCGGCCCGGATAGTCGAATGGCTCGCCATTCAGCATATTCCCGTTGATGACCCCTTCTGTGCCGAAAATCAGCGGCCTGCCCATATTCGGTAGACCGCCCGCGGCCACGCCGTAGACGAAAGCGAACAGACTGTCGCCAAAGTCGAGGACCATCAGCGTATTGTCATCCATGTCGGTCGGCAGCATCTGGCCGTAAAACTCCCGCTCTGTCACCCGTACGCCCGAGAACGCGGTTACGCCCTTGGCGGGCCCAAGAATTCCTGTCATGGCGTGCAGACCGTACACGGTCATATCGTAGAGCGGCCCGCCTCCGGGCTTGCGGAAGTACCACGCAGGATTGACATTGGTCAAAGGATCGTCGCCCCCGCGAACTCGCTCATTCTCGTGGTATCTGCCGAATGACGCGCCCGTAACCGCCCAGGTCAGTCTGCCCAGCGCACCTTCCCCAATCAACTCCTTGACTCGTTTATGGGCCGGCCGCAGCATCTCACCCGGACTGGAGACCAGTTTGACCCCTTTGGCCGCGGCCGCAGCTATCAACGCATCGGCCTCGTCCACGGTTGTCGTCATCGATTTGTTGAAGTGGATGTGAAGGCCTGCGTCGACGCATTGCAATCCCTGCTCGAAGTGGAGGCCGATGGGGGAGGCAATCGATACCGCGTCCACGGTACCGGAATCCAGCAGCTCCTCTGCACTGGCGTAGAAGTTCGGAACGCCGAACTTGGCCGCGGCGGCCTCGGCGCGGTCGACGACCGGATCACAGACTGCGGTGACGTTGACCCGGTCCTGGACGTCGTCCATGGTCAGGTGGGGCAAAAGGCCGCGGATCGAAATACTGCCGGTACCGATGATTCCCAGGCGAACTATGTCAGTCATGGTGTTCTACTCGTTTCTGTGTGGAAGGACAGGATTGTGTGATACAGGATTGCAGAGATTGTGTATGATTCTAAAGCTTTCTCCACGAAGTATGTTGCCGCCAACCGACCGCCCGTTTGAGCTTGTCGCAGCTTAGCAGAGATTGATGGCCTTCGAGCCCGGCGGCCAGTGAAGCAAGCGCCGGATTTAAGCGCTCCACAAGTTCCTTAGTGGGTTCAAGCGCAGTCGTATCGTCGGCATTGAGAAAGTAGACGCCGTGGGCGGGCAGGTCATGCGCGGCCTCCATCAGCAGATGGTGGGCGTCGGCGACGTCCTCGCTCCCGACCCAGCAGTAGAGCCAGGGGTTCCACGCTTTGGCCGGCCTGGCTTCCGATGCCATCTGCTGACGGCGCTCCGGGGGACAGACTCCTGCGATGCGAGTGACGTAAGTGCGGATTCCGTAGGCGCGGCTGAACGACGCGAGCAGGTCCTCACCGGCCCGCTTGCTGTAACTATAGGAGTCTTCAGGCAAGGTTTGATGCGTCTCGTCAATCGGTAGAAAACTGATGGGAAATGGAGTGTCGCTGATGCGGAAACCATGGCCGAGGGCGCAGTTGCTGCCGGCCATCACGACCGTCTTCACACCGGCTTCCACCGCCGCCTGCATCAGGTAGTAGGCGCCCAGCATATTGCTCCGGAATGTAGCGTCAAATGGAAGATCCTCCTCATCGACCCGCCGTTTCATCTCCGGATGGTCAGTCGGCCAGGGCTGAGCGCCGATATGCTGGATGGCCTCCACCCCGGCGACCGCCCGCCGGCAGTCCTCCCAACTGGCCAGGTCACCCTTAATCCAGGGAAACATCGAGAACTCGGGCGCAGGGCGGCTGCGGGACATCAACACCAGTTCATGCTCTCCGGAAAGTGCGCGAATGACGTATGCGCCTAGCGTACCACTGGCGCCCGTGATCAGTACTTTCATTTGCATTTTCATTTGCAGGATCGGCCCCGAAAATTGTATCACGCCCCAGAAGGCGAATCCAAGCCATCTTTCACTGAGGACCAAACTCGTCGCCAGCGAGTCTAGCCGGGCAAGCCGTAACTCAGACAGATGAATTCGGGGCTGCTATCGTCACCAGATCCGCAGGGCTGAAGAACAGGACATCGTCCTGCGAGAAACTGTGTCAGGAAAAGAGATTGTAAATTTCGGCCGCCGGCCGTTCCTGTCAGGACAACCCCATCTGAACAAGGTTGCGATAGCTGACGGCCAAACTCTCAAAGGGATCGCCGGGGCAGATGTCCTGTTCCACGGCATACCACTCAACGTTCGCTTCACGGCAGGCCTCGAGGATGCCAGGCCAGTTCAGATTGCCTTCTCCGACCTCCTTCATCTCGTGATCACGCCAACCGGCCATCGCCATATCTTTGAGGTGAATCACTGGCATGCGGTCCTTCATCCGCAGAATCCAATCGCGCACGTCGCCGCCCCCGAACTGAATCCAGTAGGTGTCCAGCTCCGCCTTGACATAGCGGGGGTCGGTCCCGTCAAACAGAATCTCAAGCCCGGATTTGCCGCCATAACGCATGAATTCAAAGCTGTGGTTGTGATAGCTGAACGTCAGTCCGGCCTCGTGAAGAGTTTGGCCGACCTCCGACGCTTCCGCCACGAACTGACGCAGTCCCTCTTCGCCCGCTTCGATAAAGTGAAACGGCATACTGCCTACTGCCACATGCTTGCAGTCCCAGAGACGATGCTCATCGATCACCGCGGCGATCTCCTCTTGCAGGCGCGGCCAGGCAATATGCGTATTCACAATTATAATGTCGTGATCGTCGCAGATCTTTTTGACGCTTTCAGGCGAGATTGGGCCAATTGCGGACACTTGCACAGCCGTGTATCCGATAGCGCTGATCCTGGCAACTGAGTCTGCAAGTCCTGCCTCGGTCTTTGTAAAGTCCCGCACTGTATAAAGCTGTGCGGCAAGCATGTTCTGGCTCATTGATGCTCTCCTGGTGTGAGTAGACGACTGGACTATTGCCTTGTTCCAAGCTTCAAGTAAACAATGGATAGCCTGGGACACGCAAGTTGGGAGGCCTCTGTTTTTCTGCAACATGGAATGGCACGCGGACGGCCCTGTGGTACAATTCTTCGCACATTTCCGCAAACTGACCTTCATCGTTGGAAGCCAAGATGCGTTCGGACAGTCCCAAGTTTGATATTGAGATCGACGCAACTGTTGACGAAACACTCTCTGCCATTCGTCAGCGGCGGATGGTCCTGCCTGCAATCCTTTTGCTCGCTGGACACCGTCCCCTGGCATTCACATTCGGGCAGCTGCTCCTGATCCTGCAGCCTCTGGCCGTGCTCCTGGGCTCCAGGAGGCTGGATGCCTGGGTCCGCGTACTGACTCATCCGAACGGTCCTCCAGCGCTGACGGATCGATTGGAGGAACTGCTGGAAAACGACCGCAATACAGGTCGGGAAGTGAAAACCGGAACGTGAGCTACCTTTCAGTGCCGGGTCAGCTGGCCGTTGCATGGCGGCAGCTTGCCGACACAGCAATTGAGTACGGCGAAACGCCGCTCTTTGCCCTGGGCCTTGACTCGCTCTACCGAACAGGTCTGCTGAACCTGCTCGCTTTGAGCCGCCTTTCCCGCCAGAATCTGGGGCCGCAGCACCCGACAGTCGTCACCGGTGGAGATGGCTGGCTCTGGCTGCTGGCTATGCTTGTATGGCGGCCGGTCGGGGGAGGCCATCGACACCATACGGCTGCGGGCCCCGGCGCAAGGACTGAGAGCAACGCAGAGGGCATGTCGGACAGTTTCGATGATACAGGTCGAACCGTTCTCTATGCCGGCGCGGACAGCGCCCTCTACGCCGCGACGCTCAATCTCGCGGAGCGGCAGGGCGGCTTCGGCGCCACGCCTTCGGGCTTGGGCTTGTCCGGGCCGTCGACGGCATCTACCGGAATCGAAGGCGCGGACTTTGAGTTGTTGCCGGCGCTTATTGAACGGGAGTCTGTACCCGAGGCCGCGGAGTCCTTGGAGGAAGCCTGGCTGCAAAGGGGAGAGCGTTGGGCGAGCGGCCTTCTTGCAGTCGCGCTTCTGGTGTTTGCATTCTTCGGATAAAGGACCTTGTACTCTTCCCGATCGGGCTGGCTCAATCGAACCGTCCTCTTTATCGTCCTGGCCAGCGCGAGCCTGATCATTGCCCCGCGCTTCGGACTGACTCTCCTACCTCCTGTTGTTTCGACCACGCTTTACGGCTGGGCGCTGCTGCTGGGCGCGTTCGCACTCTTGCTTGGCATTGCCAACACTGTCAGATTTCACCTGGTCAGAGTTCAGCGCGGGCAGAGAGAGTGGCTTCTCAGTCTTCTTCTTTTGATCGTTTTCGCCCTCGTTCTTGGGGCGGGAATCTCGTCGCCTGAGGGAACCACCGGCCTTCTCTCGGAGTGGGTTTTCGACGCGGTCGTGGCGCCCGGGCAGGCAACGCTCTTCGCGCTGACCGGCATCTTCCTTTTGAGCGCGGCCTACCACTTTCTTCGCATCGACCGGCCTGGAGGCCTGTGGATTCTGGCCGGAGCGGTTCTGATGCTGTTGGTGCAGACGCCTTTCCTCTACCGGATTCTGCCCGACGCGCTGATCGATCTGGTCGACTGGCTTCTTTCCTGGCCTGTAATGGCCGCGATGCGCGGTATTCTCCTTGGAAGCGCGCTGGCAGTCCTGTTCATCAGCCTCCGACTGATCGTAAACGGAACGAAGTAGATTCAACATCCTGAAGACAGTCGCAAAGATCTGCGGCCGCCTTCAGTTTTCGTTCAAAGCACTACGCCTTGGAGACCGGTTCACAGATGGCGACGTTCGACTGTCCACACTGCGGGTACAGCAACCCGGTTGCTTCCCAGTTCTGTCTCCATTGCGGCACCAATCTCGCGCGCCGGCAGCCGCCGCCAGCCCCCACCGGTGAGTCCCCTGATGAGCCCGATGACCTCGCCCGCGATCAGGAAACTGCTCCCTCACAGCCTGAAGAGGCTTCCGAAGGGCGGCAACCCTCTGCCGAGTCCTCCGACCCAGGCTACTCTCAAACCGCTTCCAATAGACCTTCCGAAGATGAAGATGCAACACAGGAAATGGGCGAGAAAAAGCCACAGCCTGACGCTGCCCAGCCCGGCCCGCTGTTGGGCGGCCTGGGCGGCCTGCTTGAACCGGCGGATCCGCTGTCATTTATCAATTCAGGCGCCGACCCGCTCGATCCGACTCGGGACCGCACTACAGCTCTGTCCGCTGAACTGACTACGGACGAAGAGGAACGCAGACAGTTGCGGCAGCTCTTTTCCGAGGATCTGCCGCTGCCGGTTGGGGCTCGACCGGAGATGACCCCGGATCCTGAGGAGACGGCCGTAAGCGGCAACGGTCTGCGGAGACAGTTCTGGCTCGAAATGTTACTGCTTCTCGTTATGGTTTGCGCCTTGCTTTGGGGTGGGCAGCTGTCGCCGGGCGCCACGCCGCACGCGCTGCCGGGCCTGGAACAGGTCCACCGGCAGATCGATACCTTGCCTCCGAACAGCCTCGTGCTGGTGAACTGGGCCTACGACCCTGCATCGGCCGGCGAAATGGACCTTGTTGCACAGCCTCTAATCGAGCATCTCCTGCAAAGGCAGGCGAAGCTGATCGTCTTCAGCCAGTTGCCGGGCGGGCCGGCTACCGCAAGGCGTGTCATCGCCAGAGCGGCGGAGTCCCTGAAACGACCATCGCGCACGCAGATAACGGCGAATCTAGTCATCGAAGGAGGCTACCTTCCTGGCGGCGCCGCCTCACTTCCTCTCCTGGGGGTCGCGCCGGCCCGGACGCTGCCTGTCGACCCGCGCTGGGTCGACCTCAGAGAACGGTTCAGTATCGCCGCGCTAGGCGAAACTGGACCGGCGCTCTCGCTTGTGATTGCCGCCCGCGCCGAAGATGTGCGGCGATGGCTGGAGCAGGTGCAGCCTCTCAACGGCGGCGCCGTCGTGGCGGCGACCAGCGCGGTTGCCGACCCCGCTGTCCGACCCTATCTGCACAGCGGACAACTGGCCGGGCTCGTCAGCGGCTGGGACGGCGGCGGCGTCTATGTTCGCCGCCTGGAGCGCGCCCGCAGCACTGCCGAGCAGGGCCGGTCACTGAGACAGGTCAGCGGCCAGAACTGGGGGGTTGGCATTCTGATTGTCGCTGTACTGCTCGGAAATCTCGCCGGGCTCAACCAACGGAGGTCCCGGTGAGCCCGTTCAGCAGCGGTCTTCCCGGCCTCCTGCAGGATGCCGGCCTGGTTCTGGGTCTCGTAATGTCCCTGATGATTGGGAGCTATCTTATCCGGGACAATTTTCTGGCGCGCCTGGGACAGTACGTGCTGATTGGCGCCGGCCTGGGCTACCTCGCAGTTCTTGTCTGGCGTAACGTACTGTGGCCCCGGCTCTTTGCGCCTCTGATTGCAGATCCTATGGCTTGGCAGTCGGCAACGGGATCAGACCTGTTCGCGCTGTGGCTGCCGCTCCTTCTGGGCGTGCTGATGTGGGTCGGTGGGCTTGAGCTTCTGCGTCTTCCGCCCGACAGGTTCGCAGGAAGAGTCCTTCTGCGCCTGCTGGCCGCGGTGCCGGCTGCCATCCTGGGCGGTGTTGTCCTGGGAGTCGCTGTCAGCGGTGCCGTGCAGGGCACCTTATGGCCCTTGCTTGCCACGGCGCTTCAAACATCGCAAGCGGGGGCAGTGGCAGCGTCCGAAGGACCCGCGGAAGCCGGTCAGGCGACGTGGCTGGTCAGGCTGCTCACGCTGTTGATCACCGGCGGCGTCCTGATTCACTTGCAGTTTGGCCCCATCGCCAGCGCAAAGGAAAACGGATCCCAGCCTCAGCGAACTTCCTCGCCGGTGGAGACGGATGCCGGCACCGGCGGACGGCCCAACCTGTACAGAACAGTTATACGGACATTACTGCGTGTGTGGGAGGGTATTGGCCGCAGGGCCCTCTGGCTGGCTGCCGGCATCATTTTCGCTCGACTTGTCGCCTCCCGCTTCTCTCTGGCGCTGGCCCGCCTGGACTACTTTCTAATTGAAGTTCCCCGCAGTGACCTCTGGCAGCTGCTGTGGGCGACTCTGCGCGGAGGCGGTTCATGACTTTGTCGCGCCTTCAGCCGCCGGCCTCCCCTGGAGAGGGACGTACAGCGAACTCTTTGGCTGACTTTGCCCCGCAGAGCATACTGGCACTGGCCGCGGAGCCGCGGCGCGCTGCAGCTGTCTTGATTGAACCGGTCGAAGAGATTCACAGACTGGTAGGATGGCAGACTGTCGAACTCTCGGAGCAGGCCGGGCCGACTGAAAGCAAGGCCGCTCTTGTAAGGGCAGTCAGCCGCCTTGAAAGTCAGTTCAGCATCTCTCTCTGGGATGCGAAGAAACAGCGGCCCCGTCTCCACACCCCCGGCGCGGCCGCCTTGGATGGTGTAGGTCAGGCCTTTGCGGTCGCGGACCTGCAACCGCCCTTGCGAGTCTGGATGGCCGGCCTCTCCGGCGGCGGCAGCCTCACTGCTGGCGAAGCGGCACTTGCAGGCGCCCTGTGCAACCCGGTCGCGACCTATCTGCCGGGTCCCCATCAGAGTTTGAGAGCCTTGACTGAAGAACTGCAGGCGCTGCGACCGGACGTCATTCTGATAGTCGGCGGCCGCGAACAGATTGCGCCGCAGAGCCAGGAGCAGGTCCTGGCTCTGAGCCGTCTCGTGATCGAGGCGGCCGCGGCCCTACCGGAAGGATGGAGACCGGTCTTCTGTTTTGCCGGAAACAGCCGGTTGGCCGGCGCAGCGCTGGCAAGTTGGCGGCAGGCGACAGGCGGGGGTGAGGCTGCGGCGGCCGATAACGTGTTCACCGCCTCCGGTAGCAACAGCGCTACTGCTCTGCCCAGCGTACTGGAGCGGCTTCACTGGCAACGTTCCTTGGGCATACCAGCCATGCAGGACATCGCCGGGTGGCTTGATCAGACGATGGAACTTTCCAGCACGCATTGGGCCTTTGCCCAGGCTGTCCGGCTCTGGAGGAGGCGTCAGCAGCTGCCGGCCTTGCACGGGCTGTACGCCGCAGAAGACAGGTGGCTGCACGTTTGGACATGGGGGATGCCCGATCAGGAAAGAGAAGGCCTGCGGCTAAACTGTGTGCGTCCGGGAGAACGCCCTGATATCCTGGCCGACTGGCCTCCTGTCCGCCTGGTCAGCGGCCGCTGGCCCGCGCAGTGGCCCCGGCCGTCGCAGCCGCCGCCGGTACTTGGCCCTGAGGGGCCGAAGGCATTGCCCGCGTATTGGTGGGACCCGCTGGGTCTCGTCCCTGCGGTGGCAGGAGTCGGCCGGAATGCGCCGGAAGCGGTTCTACAGGTGCTGACGGCAGATCTTCTCATGGAGAATGGAACAGAATTCGCGGCCGCTTGACGCACTTGACCAAGTTGTTGAAAATGTAGTGTACAAAAACTCGGTGGGAGAACTGATCCCTGTAAGGCTGTCGATTAGGAGGGCTTATGACGACGACGCTGCGCCAAACAGAAGGAAGCTACATGCGGCAGTCCGACGTCGGGCCTATTATACAGCTTCTCAACAGATCCCATTGCGTCGAGCTGACTGGATTCAGCAATGTAGGAAAGTCTTCACTGATGCGTGTGCTGGCCCACGTCGATGTTTGGATCCAGCAGTTGGGGGAAGAAGGAAGCGCGGTCTCGCCGGTCTATATCGATTGCAACCGCATGCTGGAGATGACGGAGCAGGGATTCTATGAGCTGGTGTTGAGATGCCTGCAGGAGAGCAGCCCGGCTTTGGCGGAAAACCAGGAGCTGCAGAGCGCTTACGAGGCCCTGGTAGCCCCCGCGAACGTATTTCAAGTGCCCCTGAGTTTCAGCAACGGACTGACAGCCGCCCTTCGCAAGACCGAATCCAAGTTGATCCTGCTGTTCGACGAGTTCGACGAGCCATTTCAACAGATTGACACGCGCGTGTTTCTCAACCTGCGGGCCAAGAAGGACCGCTACGGCAACCGGCTTGTCTTTGTCACCGCAACGGTACGGCCGCTCGCAACTTTGCGACCCGGGGACCACAGCGGTGAATTCGGTGAACTTTTCTCCCATCATCCCTGGCATCTTGGCCCGCTTCCTCGACACGAGGTGGAACGATACCTGCGGCATTTCAGCGCTCAGTATGGAAGCGTTCCTTTCGAAGAGGATATCGACTTTGTCTACCAGTGGACCGGCGGGCATCCGGGCTATCTGGCCGGAGTCAGCAGAATTCTTGGCCGTGCGGACGCGGCCGGGGAACAGGAAAGCGAAAGTGAGCAGAATCGCTTCGTCTTTCTCCGGGGCCTGATCGACAGGCTTCACCAGGATCAGACCCTGCAAACGGAGAGTGAAAAGATTTGGAAAAGCTGCACAGTTGACCAGCAGGAGAACTTGCGGCTCCTGTTCTCGGGGTTGGAGCCTGACCCCGCCTCTCTGTCGCAGTTGATGAAACACCACATCCTGGTCAGGGAGCGGGAGGAGCTACGCGCATTCTGCCGGCTCTTCGCCGAATACGTCTTGGCGCACCAGGCTTCTGCCCCTTCTGACGAAGGGCTACATGTGGATGACGAGAGCGGGGAAGTGACCGTCGGCGGCCGCCAGATCGAGCTCACCGCGCTCGAGTATCAGATGGTGAAGTTGCTTTACCAGAACAGCAATAGAATTGTTGACAAGTTCGAGATCGTTAACGGGGTTTGGGGCGAAGAGCAACTGCCCGACGTGGACGATGCCCGCATCGAGAAGCTGATCAGCAGGTTGCGCCAGAAGGTCGAGCCGGACCCCGCAGAGCCCGTTTACATTACCACGGTCCGAGGAAGAGGATACCGCCTGGTAATCGACTGAACGAACGAAACCGGGGGGCCTGCAGAATTACACGGAGCTGGCAGGGGGCAAAATGCCGTTCGTAGTTGTCCCCCGGATTTTGTTGGCTTCGCCCTTCGGTCTATACTATTCGCAGTCTGACGATTGCGGTTCTATGTGCAGACGCGTCCGTATCGCCTGCAGTTGTTTGGCAGCAATCCCAATTCATCCTTTCAAGGCAGAACTGCTCTATGGCTGAATCTCTACAGGCGGAAGAAATCCGGGAATCGGTGACCTTCAGAGGAAGACCCAAGTCGATGGTGTCCTCAGTTGCGCTTCTCATTGCGGGGACGTTGACCTTCACGATGGGAATTGACCGGCTCTATTTCGTAGAGGCCATTGCCTGGACCTTTCTGATCTGGGGCGCCCTGCTCCTGTACGGTCACATCATCGATCTTGGGACCGTTTACGAGGTCTCTGAAGAAGGTCTCGTGATAAGGAGCCCGTTGCGCTTCTGGGCGCTTTCCCGCAATTGGGACTGGGGGCACTTTACGCGCATGGACGTGATCGTGAAGAGGAGGGAAGCAAGCGAGGCCGACGTGGAAATGCAGGTTCACTACACGCCGGAAGATTCGACCGTCCTGTTCCGAGAGGACCTCCCTTATATCCCTGAACTAGCCGGGGAAATTGCCAGCCGCGCCGGCTTGAAACCGGAGAGACGGCAGGCCATGCAGGACTTCGATTCGATTCCCCAGGACGACAAGGCTACCTATACCTGGAATTAGCGCTCCCCGGCCTTGTCATCTGCGCTGACTCAGTGGCGGCGCTCCTGTCCGAACTCCTCTAAGCTCCCTGGTGCTCAGAGATATCCATCAGGTAGATCTGACGCCCGTTGCCGCCATGTACTGAATCGACAGTGATCAGTCTCCCGTCCGGGCTGGAGCGCGGATGCAGGTCACAGCGCCTCTTTGAGCAACTCTTCTCACAGGGGCTGCAACTGAGCACGCCCCTGCGCAAAAACATGCAGAATCGGCTCGTTGTCCTCGCAGACAAGCTGCTGACACGCAAGCGTTCGCTGATTGAGACCATCAACGACCAATTCAAAAATGTTTCACAGATTGTGCATTCCCGTCATCGCAGCTCAATCAATTTTCTCGTCAATCTCACTGCGGGGCTGATTGCCTACACTTGGCAGGACAAGAAGCCTTCTATCCATCTTTCGCACAAGGACATAGCCCTCTTACCTGCTGTGATTTAACCCCGAACTGAGGTTAATAAGTTCCTCTAGGGTTTTATAGGGAGGGCAAGAATGGGGTTGTCAACCTCTCTTCTTTCTCTTTGCTTATACGAATACAAAGTGGCCTACGATCAATTTGTGCTTTTCTTCTTAATGTCAGGTAAAGGGAGAAGTGCGCTTGACCTGCCCCCCAAAAGCTGGTCCAGGGAGGCTGTCTCAGAAGTCGGGCTGAGAGCGGACGACAATTGCGTCTGAGGGTAAGGCGGGTGTAGGATGAGGCTAACCTAAGATGCAGGAGGAGCGCACATGCCTTTTCGGGAGATGAGTAGAGAGCGGATGTGGATGCTGCCACCGACGCTTGACGAGCTGTTGCCGCCGGATCATCGAGCAAGGTTTGTGGCCGAGTTCGTCGATGCCCTGGACAGGGAAGGCTGGGCCGAGCTTGGTGTGGAGATGGGAGGGGAGCCTCTGGGTGCGCCTGCCTACCATCCCAGAGCGCTCCTGTGCGTGTGGCTTTACGGATTCATGACGGGCGTGCGTTCATGCCGCAAGCTGGAGACGGCCTGTCGTGACCAGATACCGTACCTGTGGTTGACCGGATGGAAGCACCCCGACCACAATACGCTGTGGCGGTTCTACAGGAAGCACCGTTCAGAAATGAGGAAGCTGTTCGAGCGCACGGTGCGCACGGCGGTGACGATGGGATTGTTGGACCTGGCCGTGCAGGCGGTCGATGGTACAAAGATGGTCGCCAACGCCTCCAAGGACAGGGTCTATGACGCCGAAGAGTTGCGTGCCTTGCTGGGTCGCTTGGACAAGACGATATCCGAGCTTGAGGCCCAGAACGAAGCGGGAGAAGATGAGCCTGCCGTCAATCTGCCAGAAGAGTTGGCCGACAAGAAAGTCCTCAGAGAGCAGGTCAGGCAGGCGCTGGACGACCTTGCGGGTCGCGGCCGCCAGAAGTGCATCAAACTGACTGACAGAGACGCCCGATTAATGAAGAGCAGCCAGGGTATCGTGACTGGCTACAACGCTCAGGCCATGGTGTCGCCGTTGGAACCGAGTGTCGGTGCGAGCGGGATGTTAGTCACGGCGGCTGCTGTGGTGGATGAACCGAATGACTCTGCCCAGCTGGTCCCGATGCTGGAGCAGTCCGAGGAGACTACCGGGGCAAGGGCCCAGGTGACGTTGGCGGACGCCGGCTATCACTCCGGGTCTGCGCTGGACGAATGCGCCCGCAGGGACCTCAAGCTCGTGATGCCTGAGTCGTCGCGGCGACGTGCCCAGCATCACCCCTATCACAAGGACCGCTTCATCTACGACCAGTGCAACGACAGCTACCTCTGCCCACACGGTCAGACGCTGACTCCCGTCGGCAGCATACGCAGTCCCAACGGGACACCGAGGCGCGTGTACCGGGCCTCCGCTGCCACTTGCCAGGCCTGCCCAGCCTTCGGGGTATGCACCAACGACCTATTGAATGGACGAGCGCTGACGATAGGGCCTCACGACGCAGTGTTGCGCCGCCATCGCACCTGGATGTCCACCCGCGAGGCACAGGAGATATCCAAACGCAGAAAGCAGCTGATCGAACCGGTCTTCGGCATCATCAAGGAGCAACAGGGGGCGCGTCGATTCTTGCTGCGCGGCCTCGTAAATGTAGCAGCCGAGTGGACCCTGTTGGCGACCGCGTTCAACCTGAGGACCCTTTGGCGCATATGGCGCTCAGGCGCTGTTGGCTTCCTGCCCTGCAGCCCGGCATCTCAACCCATTCCCTGAGTGTAGCGCCGGGCAGCGTCAATACTGCCTCTTCAACAGTTGGCATGGCTCAGCTTATGCAACCAGCTCTCTTCGGAAGCTGGCGTGCCGAAACTTACCAACGCTTACCCAACTTGCCCTTCTGAGACAGCCTAACTGGACCAGCTTTTGGGGGGCAGGTCAAGGTTATGATAAGCTCCGATGAACCCAGCGCGACAGGGGAAAGGAAATATCGACGATGAGACACGAGGTGGGAAAATGTTAAATCAACTACTGAAAATTCGCTCTCAATTCATTGAAGAAACCACAAACCATCCTGATGCTTTCGACAGACTAGCCCTATTTATCTACGGCGTTTCACCTAATGAAGACTGGTTGCACCATCCACCTCGAAAAGATGGCGTTCTAAAGGGCGTTGACTGCCTGCTGACCAGCAGTGAAACACCTGCACATTTCAATGATGATGCAAGACGAATTGCCCTTTTCTACTCTACGACCTCCCCTTACGGGGTGGATGTGGATGGCAACGTATGGTTGGCAGACAATCGGACAGGACTCTCTCTATCGCCATTCATTTACAAGCAATATGCCGGTCCCGAATACAGCCATTACTTGCGTTCAGATCGAACCAATCGTTACACACGTCTTGTCGTCAACCCCTTCCGCAATTGCTACGCCAGATGCAAGTGGTGCGCACGAACATATCAGAACCATGTTGGACCTACATCACAGAATCATGACGTAACGAAGTTACGGACAGATGAAATTCTTCATGCAGGTGTCGCCATTGACGAAAACGCCATTCGGGTCTTGCCACGTGAAGTTATTTCGCCGAAGGAACTGGTTTCACTTCTCTTGGATGA
Source organism: Caldilineaceae bacterium (assembly GCA_965208965.1). GTDB lineage: Bacteria > Chloroflexota > Anaerolineae > Caldilineales > Caldilineaceae > Bin5. The sequence goes on along the minus strand of OZ242384.1, from coordinate 3,295,075 downwards.
TCCCAGCGTAGTCAATAAAGACCATGATTTAAGACACCTCACAGAGGTGGCGATTCTGTCCGGCGATTTCCCCAATAACCTAAGCGCAATTTCGTACTTGGTTGAACTTTGTGAATTGCTGGAAAGCTCCAGATTCGAGGGAAGCGTATATTATGCCGGTCATCAAATCGAAACTGAGAGCGATATGATTCTGCTCAGCCAGACTAAGTTCCAAATCGACTTCGTTTACACTATCGAACACTTTTCACGACGTGAGGAACTGATGCCCGTGAAGGGGAAAAGAAACATGGGCGAAGTGGAGGAAATTCTCAAAACCGCGAATCGTATCTTTGGAAAACAAAACGTGTATTATTACTACATTGCCGGAATCGACCCCACCCAAGTCGTCACAAAACACTTCATGCGCCTCATGAATATCGCCACGTCGCAGGTCTTTGCCTTTACTCCTTACAACCTTGAACATGACAGCCTTTACTATCATTTCGAGTCACATGAAAGGCTCCAACAACTTCTCGACATCCGTGCATTTATGCTCGATCTGTTCGATAGGGCGATTCCAGGAGGAAGCAACCGCTCGTTGTTTCCATTAGAAAACTGACCATGACACAGCAGTACACATATGTGGCGTTTAGGTTTTTTTCCAATGCGGCTTTTTTCGTACCGATTCTGGTTCTGCACATAGAAAGACAAGCCAACAGCCCCTCTTTGGCTTTTGCTCTGGTTGGAATTTATGGCGTGACTGTTTTTGCCACAGAAATACCCACGGGTCTGGTTGCCGACAGCCTTGGGCTGAAAAACACACTGATCGCGGGAACGATCTTGTCAGCTGTTGCGGCCTTTCTTCTCGGCACCTCTACGTCCTTCGGCACTCTCGCTGTCGGACAAATCGCTTCGGCGACAGCCATAAGCCTGCAATCTGGAGCAGACTCAGCCTACCTTTTGGCATTGTTTCCCAAAAACAAACTCTTTGAAAGCCTGGAGGGGATATCGACAAGCGTCAAGTACGTTGGGCTATTCCTTAGTAGTGTTTTGGGAAGCGTTTTGTACGTGCTGGACCCCCACCTGCCATTTGTGCTGTCAGCCCTTGCCGCTCTATCCGGCGTTGCCTGTTTGGTCAAACTGCCGTCAGTGAATCCGATAAAGGAAAAACACGGGGGGAGTCTCGGACTCACGCTCAGGCAAACAATCAGTCAACTCAAAACTAACCGCTCGTTGCTTTTGTTGCTCGTGTTTGCTGCATTTTCTCTCGCTTCCCTTTCATCCATTTACTGGAGTTACCAGTTCTACCTTGAGTCCATCGGGATCAGTGTGGAACTTTTTGGAACGGTTTTTGCCATTGCCTTTCTCGCCTCATCTGTCGGCGCGGGCATCGCCAACAAGGTGAATGAAGCGTTTGGTTACAAGAGTGTGATTGCGGTTTTGGGAATCCTGATCGGCATGGTCGCGGTTTTGATGAGTGCGATCCGTTCAAGCCCTGGCGTCGTTCTCCCAGTCATCACTCAGGCAATTACGGGCTACCTGAGTCCAACCTTACGCATTCTGATTCTGCAAAAGAGTCAGTCGTCTACTCCCGCAACATTACTGTCCATCGAATCCATGCTGCATCGAGTTTTCATGTCAGTGAATGTTTTCAGTATGGGGTTTCTCATACACACACATAGCCTGTCCGTAATGATGCTGGGGGCAGGAGTAGCGTTACTGTTCATTTTGCCAGCGTTTGCGCTGGTCGCGTTAAAGGAGTGACTCATGAACTTGAAAGTCTTGCTCTGGGACGTTATGTTCGACTTCAACCTGGGGTTTGCCATCCGCGACATTTATATGCTTGGGAATGGACTCCTCGACTTAATTGTGTATGATTCGCGTCATTTACTCACTGAGAAAATCGAAAGCGTAACGAGCTATTCGGGCTTTGCCATCGAACACTACTCCGCCCTCTCGTCAATGAGTAGGGAGGAGTCAGCCTTAGAGTACGTCAGATCATACCCCAACCGCATCGTATGTGCCGTCCCTGATGAAGAGGAAGCCAAAGATGTGAATGATTTTAAATTCCACCGTGACGATCTACTCGTGTTCGGTAATGAACACAGAGGTATCCCTGGAAACGTTTCAAAAATAGCCCACGAAAAAATCGTTATTCCTATGTACGGCAGCGTCTATTCGCGCCCTGATTTTGGTGGCAAGGTAAGTAATGTGGGAACGCAGAGATGCCTAAGCCTGCACACGAGCATCTCAATCATTCTGTACGTTGCGGTCAGAAACCTGACGCAATTCGAAGACTGGCGCACCACTCTCATCACCCCAATGCGATTCGATCAAGACGCCTAAACACCTCCCGCCTTGTCCTCAGAACATGACTCTCGTCCATAACGAACCCGCCTGATGACCTGCCCCCCAAAAGCTGGTCCAGTTAATGTGTTAGTATTGGGCCGTAGAAAGGGGGAGATATGGCTAGGAAGAAACATACGCCGGAGCAGGTAATCAACAAGCTCAGAGAGGCAGAGGTGGCGATAGCCGAGGGCGGCACAGTGGCAGAGGCTGCGCGCCGGATCGGCGTGACCGAGCAGACCTTTTATCGGTGGCGCAGCGAGTACGGGGGTCTCAGGCTCGACCAGGCCAGGCGCCTGAAGCATCTGGAGTTGGAGAACAGCCGCCTGAAGAGAGCGGTGGCGGAGCTGACGCTGGACAACCAGATCCTGAGAGAAGCGTCTGAGGGAAACTTCTGAGTCCTTCACGTCGTCGCCGGTGTGTCGAGCACGTGAAGGAGCTCTTTGGGGTCTCGGAGCGACGCGCCTGCAGGGTGCTGGGTCATCCTCGCTCCACACAGCGATACAAGCCGAATCCCGTGGAGGATGAGAAGGCGCTGACCGAGGAGATTGTGGAGCTGGCTGGTCAGTTCGGCAGGTACGGCTACCGTCGGATCACCGCCCTTTTGAGGCATCGCGGCTGGCATGTGAACCACAAGCGTGTCGAGCGGATATGGCGACGTGAAGGGCTGAAGGCGCCGGCAAAGCAGCCGAAGCGAGGGCGTCTGTGGTTCAATGACGGTTCGTGTGTGCGTTTGCGGCCTGCGTGGAAGGACCATGTGTGGGCCTGCGACTTCGTGCACCTGAGGCTCCATGACGGCACAGGAGTGCGGTTGCTGACCGTCATCGACGAATACAGCAGGGAGTGTCTGGCGATCCGGGCTGCGCGCAGCATACGGTCTGCCGATGTGATAGAGGAGCTGGCCGAGTTGATGGTGACGAGAGGCGTGCCCGACCATATTCGCTCGGACAACGGGCCGGAGTTTACAGCCCGGGCTGTGCGTGAGTGGCTGGGGCGGGTGGGAGCCAGGACGCTCTACATCGAGCCTGGGTCGCCGTGGGAGAACGGCTTGCGAGTTTCAACGGCAAGTTGAGGGACGAGCTGCTGGACAGAGAGGTCTTCTATACGTTGCTGGAGGCGCGTGTGCTGACGGAGCGCTACAGGCGGACTTACAACCGGATCAGGCCGCACAGCTCTCTCGGCTACCGGCCCCCGGCGCCTGAGGCCCTCTTGCCTGCCGTGCCTGTCGGACTAACATAAAGAGTGGTACAAACATCGGGGGCAGGTCAGCTAGACTCAGAAATCTATGAGAGTAAAAAAGAAAGCCATCGTAACTGTCTTTTCCACTATCGGCATCTCCATTATTGTAATCGCTTGGGGAGTACAAGACTTACGAAAAAATGACGACTTAGGCTCGCTCAACACTATTTTTGAGTTCGCCTCCTATTTCCCCAATGATGACCTCGTCCTATACTACAAGTCTAGCTATTCTATGCTAGGCATATTTGAAATGGAAGAACCACCCGATCCGTATCACCGCCCTATCATCCCGTTCTATCAAAATGAACGAATATCAGAGACCTGGATCTCCACCGATATGCTGCACCGCATAGAATATCTCAACGATCCTGAACACACTGTGGGAAACGAAATCCTGGTGTCGCTCGATCAGTTTGTCGAATTCGATGCGGTTAGCAATCTCACCTACCTATCTGACTCACCACCTCCCCTAGACGGCCCGTTTCTCTTTTACTCTGACAGTACGCCAGAACTAATGCTTGTCCACATGGATGACTTAGACTTCTCTTGGGGATCTCTCATCACCGAGGAAGCAAGACTCTCGTATCAGTTGACAATGAATATGCCAACATCGTATGAGGAGGCATACGAAAGAATGAAGAATGTTGACGACAAAGACTTAGACCTTGAACAAATAACCGAGATTGCCGGCCATCCTGTCTATATCCTGAATCCAGAAAATTCAACAAACCTAGAGTTGAAAGGCATCTACCCATCTATCCAAGAACAATGCCTAGAAGATGGGCTTGGATACAGTGTCTCATTTTGCCATGACGGATTGACCCTGTCAGCATACTCCCTGAAAAGCAACAAGAATTCTGGAGCGATTGTCCTGATAGGATTAGCAGATGTGATTGTGCCTAGACTCAAAAGTGCTTTACCATTGTGGAATTCAAGCAGAAAGGAAAAGGTTGTGTTCTTGGATAATGAAATAGAGGCTTGGATTCTTTCCTATGAATCGGACCAAAATATGACAAGCGTGTGCTTTGAAACAGCAGGCTTGTTTATTCAAGTAGATGGATATGGGCTGCCTCTAAACGATCTCCTTGCCCTCGTGTCTGAATTAAGACCACTGTAGTCTATAGAAAAATCCGGTAGTGGTCGAATAGTAAGTGATGATAGAATGGTAGCATGATACAGAAAACAATGGGATTTATACCCACTCTAACCATGCTAAATTGGCCCCTGATGGGACCGAAGAAATAGCAATTTTAATTTGACGAACGGATGAAATTGTGATAGGTTATTGGACTAATAGAATAATCAGCGAGCTACCTATGTGCTTTCTCTGGAAGGAATCGGCATAGGTAGCTCGCCATTCAAATCGCCAGGAGACGATTATGAATTCCCATCAGTTTAACTCACAACCAAAAGAAATCAAAACCAATAACGTATTGGTTCTGTCTGCTGCCGGGACCATCAGACTCGACAGCCCTACTATCACTACAAAAGGATCCGTAACCCTTCTCTATAAACATCTAGTAGGCGGGCATCCCGTATACCTATCTTGATTCAGTAATCGTATCCCGATAACGAATTTGAAAGTTCTGCTTTTTTCTGCGGATTAACCGTACTGCCGCAGTAAAGACAACATATGGCATCTATAGAAATGGCCTTCTGACAGAACGGACACTATTGCTTTCTCTTGCGCCTCACTGACCTCCTATCTAAAGCGTTTTGATTTACAGGATAGGCCATCAGAATCAAAATAGCCAGTGGGCCTAAACACATTCCGATTATCCCCCACACAAAATAACTCATTCCCTTTTTGGAGGCAATATCAGAAGAAAAGTACATGCAAGCTGCCCATACTACCAGTACGGCCAGCAGGGTTCCGATTCCAAAAATCGCAAACAGACCAGCTATACCGGAATCGTTCTGCATTGAATAACTCCTCAATTGTGACCGCTTATTGTACTCCCGCAGTGAGGACATTTAACCGCCCTTACCTGAACTGACTCCCCGCAGTACACGCACCACTTCTTCAATCCAGCCTTTACTTTCTTTTCTTCTAACACATCCCGATCTGGTTGAAAAGCCAGCATAACCAAAACCGCCATAGGACCAAAAAAGAATGACGCCACTACAAATCCCGTAGTGTGCCTTCCCCTATCCTTAGCTATCATATCCCCTACCCAAATGCTCAACCCCCAAACCGCTATCAACCCAATAAGTATCAGTTCTGGCAAAATCATTTAAGTGCCCCCTTGCCGACTGGATGAGGGTAGTCTTGCCACAGATTACTTTCATGCACAGGGCAAGGGGACATAATGTCCCCAGCCAGCCGAATCTGTGCTGGTGCGAAATGTAATCTGTGGCAAGACAAGTATACCATATTTCTACATACGAAAAATCATAGAATAAAACAGTCCCTAGCTTCGGCTAGGGACTGTCTGGTTGTGCTGTTGTTCTGTATCTGCTACCCTAATTCAAGGTAGGGCAGGACAACTCGGTTCGGTCTTCGCGGTACGGTAGGTTTCGGCAATGTGAGGCTTGGCTTGGAAATTCCTGACCTACCTTCCTCTATTGCCTACCATATTCAACTACACTATCTCTTTCACCCTTTGTGCTGTCAACATAGCTTGAATATCCATCTGGTTCTGTCTTGATTGAGTGGCAGACTCTTGAAGAATTTCTCGCACAAATTCCATGTCTTTCGTGAATTTTTCATGGAATTCGTCAACCCTTTCCCCCAACTCTTTAAGGTTGCGTCCCGTTTCTTCAAGATTGCGTTCAATCCTCTCAAATCGTTCTTCGACGTGGTTTCCCATTCTCACCTCCTTTCCCGTTGACTCTCCCACTCCTTCAACTCTTTAGAACTAGTAGTAAGAACGGCAATGGCAAGCTCTTCTGGAGTGCCGGGCGGCGACATGGGTTTCACCCGATTAGATTCACGCCTATTACGTCGCTCCTTAGCCTTCTTGGATTTACCCATAAAGTCCTCCTCCTGTCCAGTCAAATCGACGTATGATAACCGTTCACCTTCCATCCGTATAGCCATCTGTTCCATTTGGTCAATCATTGCCATATGTCGGGAATTTTGACGACCTGTGAACTCGTTCACGTAACGATGCAAATGCTTCCTGCTCATCCAGTGGTATGTTCCATAATATCCGCGTTTCAGCAAGGCCCAAAACGATTCAATCCCGTTAGTATGGACATCATCTCGAACATATTCACCCCTGCTGTGAGCGACCTGATAGTGTTCGTAATCCCATCCAAGATCGTTATAACCCTTATGCTCATCTGTATATACAAAAGATCCAATCTCCACCGTATCTTCCACAAACTGCGTCAATGTATCCAAATCAGTTTTTTCGACAGGTGCGGCCACAACCTTGCCAGTCTCCCGCTCTCGTGCCCCAACCACCGGCATCTTGCCCACAGGACCACGTCCTTCCCGCAGCTTCTTCTTTGAATGCTTGTTCTTCTCCTTTCCGCCGAAATACGCCTCGTCCACTTCGGCCTTACCGACAAGTTTATCGTGTTTGTAGTCCCAAGTCTTACGCAACCTATGGGCCAGATGCCAAGCCGACTTTTGCGAAATGTCTAAATTCTTTCCAAGCTGGACACTGGACATACCTTTGGGGTGGTTCATTACCAAAAAGATCGCCACTGCCCATATCTGATATCCCAGTTTGGACGAATGCATTACCGTGTCGGTTTTCACGGAGAAGAACCTACGACACGATCTGCACCGATAGGGCATATCTGGATGTGTCGTTCTCGTCTGTATGTTATCGCATCCACATTTTGGACAGCGTACACCATCGGGCCAACGCTTCTTAACAAACCAGTTTTCTGCCGTCTTGTCATCGGGAAACATTCTGAACAGAACCATAAGAGAAATATCGTCAGAATCCTCGCGGTTTTTGTCCATGATTTACCTCCGTTACAAATCCCCTTTCAGCCTTTGGTGGCCATGCCAAGTAAGTCTCTTTATACGGTAGCGGGTCATAACCTCTGATTCATTCAGAGATGTAATCCGTGTTACCTCAAGAAATCCTGCGTCTTCACATAGTCCAATGTGATAATGAACTTCTACTGGCGAGTAGTCTTTGAACTCTGGTGCAGCAAGGGTGTCGATTCCGTTCGATCTGCACTCTACATACCTGAGAATCTTGTCGATAAGATTTTCTTTCAGTTCCATTTTTCTCTCCTTTTCTACTCAATTATATATAATTCTAACATTGTCCCGCCGATTTGTCAAATTTGGACTAGACTGATTGCAGCCCATTGGAATTCTAATAAATTCTATATAAATATCAAGAATTCTACCGATTTCGGTAGGACGATGTACCGAAATCGGTACAGGAAGGCGAGACATCCGCCACAATTAGGGAGTATTCTGTTGACAGGTGCCAACTTGAATCCCGATAGGCCTTATGAAAGGAGGTGGATTATGAATGGATACCCCACACGTCGCCCCTCTCGGAAAGTTGGCTACATCCTCTTGTCAACTTTGGTCTTGGTTCTAACCCTAGCATCGTTCGTGTTGGAATCCAAGATCGTCTTTGCAGTCGATGATGATAACGGCGTATATCGTGGGTTTGGCAGGCTTGAACGCCATTGGAACAATGATTATTATTGGGCCAGTGGTTCGACGCGAGGGGAGTACAAGCACTCCGATGCTGATCCTTGGGTTGTCGTTAGAGTCGTGGCATGGCAGACTGGAGGCCACAACGACAAGGTGTGCCCAGGTTCTACGACTGCTTGGGCAACTCGGAGTGGATGGGGTCAATCCGGGACGGCCACGACCTCAAAGAAGAGCGTTTATGGTTGTCCTGGAACTGGACCTGGTGGTAAGCATGAGTATCGTGCGACGGCTTATCATTCGGTTGGCAACGGGCCTCACAAGTTGAAGTGGTATAGTCGGTTCCAATGATGGCGTAGTTCGATGGCCTACAGTGAGGAATGGGAGGCTCGGTTTCCCTCGCGGAGCCTCCCTTATATTGTTGAGGTTAGGCATAGGAAGGCGACTCTAAGTTGGGGGCTTGATAAATGCTAGATTATCGAGTATACTTGTAGTATAAGTTGGTTAATTACTACAGGAGATACCGAATGAATCTGGTCAAGGTTTTCAGCAAGTTCCCGACACAGGAAGCGTGCATTGCCCATCTGGAAGAAACGCGTTGGGGCGATGAGCCTACCTACCCGTTCTGTGGCAGTCACAGGGTTGCCCGTAAGCGCGAGAATCAGCGCGTAGGTCGTTGGAATTGCCATGAGAGTGCCACAATAGTTACAACGTCCTGACGGGCACGATTTTCAAGGCGACCCGCATACCCTTACAGAAGTGGTTTTTGGGCATTGCGATTCTGTTGAATGCCAAGAAAAGCGTCTCCAGTTTGCAACTTTCCCGCGACCTCGACCTTACGCCCCCCACCGCTTGGCGTATGGGCATGAAGATTCGCGAAGGCATGGCTGATGATAGTGTATGGCGACTCTAAGCTGGGGGCTTGCCTCTTTGGTTAAGCCCATGCGTTATTCTGAGTCGTCGTCATATCCTTGTTCGTAATCGAGATGGTACCCGCCACCACCAGACCGTCTATTTCGTGATTGTTTTTTGGGGAATTATGTACTTGATGCAACAAAGTGAGCAAGGGTAATTAAGGGTGCGTAAATCGGCCATTTGTGCTACAATGTGGAGTGAAATTATATTCGTTTTCAGCTGTATTTGCTGCCCCTTTCAGTGGCTTTCAACGTCCTGGTCGACGACGACCGAAAACATCTCAGCGTCTTTGAATTCTTCGAGCTGTTACCGGACGAACAGACCGCGATTGACCTTTTCACGTCTGTTCGTTGGCCAGACGGAGTAATCTGTCCTCGCTGCAAGTCTGCCCGCACAAAACAAATCGCCAAGCAAAACAGACACAACTGCAATGACTGTCGCCGTCAGTTCTCCGTGCGGACGGGAACAATCTTCGAGCGCTCCAAAATCCCGCTCAGAAAATGGTTCTACGCCCTCTACCTCTTTCAGATCGCCCGCAAAGGCGTTAGCAGTATCCAGCTAGGCAAGGAGCTCGGAATAGAGCAAAAATCGGCCTGGCGTATGCTCCACAAGATCAGGGAAGCCATGGCTCCGGACCCAGAGCAGCGCAAGGGCATTATCGAAATCGATGAGGCTTATGTCGGCGGTCTGGAAAAGAATAAGCACAGCGATAAAAAGTTGCATGGTAATTGGATCGAGGGCAAACAGCTTATTCTCGGTATGCGGGAACGGGACGGACCTATACTCATCCGTCCCATTCCTGCTAAATCAAAAAAGGTGCTGGAAGCCGATATTCGCGTCACTATCGAAAAGGGCGCGATAGTGTATACTGACGAATACGTGGGGTACGAGAACCTCGAGAATTGGTACGACCATGAGATCGTCAGTCACAAAAAGGGTGAATACGTCAGGGACGAAGTCACTACCAATTCCATCGAAAGCGTCTGGGTGATGGTGAAACGCGTCCACAAAGGGACCTATCACCAATGGTCGAAGAAGCACGGCCATCGCTACTACAATGAAATCGCCTATCGGCTGACTAAAGGCAGCGACTCCATCCCTATTTCAGTGAGATTACGGGGCCTTCTTCAACGGTCTTGCGAGACCCAGTTGACGTACAAGGAGCTCATAGAATGACCACGCAGTCTATTGATTCGAATGATGTTTTTTCAGGGACGTTACCTCAGCGTGCACGGACTCTAAGCGCTCAAGTAGACTATCGGCAGCTTCGCAGATCACTCGATGAATATCTCGATCTGGAGAAGAAACGGTTATCTCTACAGATTGAGCTTTTTCAGGGTCTTCTAGCGATGGCAGAGAAAATTGAATTAGGGCAAATTCTAGAGTCTCCGGAATAGTTACTTGCCTTATTTTGGTTTTAACCATTTCACTCCTCCTCCACGTTCATTTCTGAAAGAATCTCGTCGAGACGCTTCTTTGCAGAATCGTATCGATGCCCCATACCTAAACGGTGAGACCCACTATCAGACAATTCAATGGGCGTTTGAATTTCGTTCTCAAGTTGGCTCATCATCTCCCGCAGAAGAATCAACCGAAGGGCTGACGGCCAGTACCTCTACGCGGTTTCGTCTGATCGAGGCAAAGCTGACAAGATCCGAAAACGGCCCCAAGAGCGACGACAAGGCAGAAATAGCCGAACCTGACCCAAAATTCATTCTTGGCGTTGCTGTTGCCCCAGAGAATCGCTGTGCGCCATACAGCCGAGACCAGTACGCATATTCCCAGACCCTCGAACCGCAGATAGTAGCTCAACAGCACGGCTACATGTTTAGCCCATATAATGGACAGTTTTTTTACGACCTGTCTGAATCTGACATTGACCACATCGTGGCTCTTTCCGAGGCCCATGACAGCGGACTCTGCGCCGCCAGTCAGGAGACCAAATGGGCTTTTGCCAACGATCTTCTGAATCTGACTCTCGCCAACCCTCAACTCAACCAACAACAAAAGAGGAACTATGATTTAGCCGAATGGCTGCCGATCATGAACGTCTGCTGGTATGCGGATCGCGTTGTTGAAGTCAAGAAGAAATATCATTTGACGATGGACTTGGCCGAGGCGACAAAGGCGAAAGAGATTCTGGACTCCTGTATTTCCACTGCGTTGAGTATTCCTCGTCGAGCAGAAGTGGGTACATCGCCGTCACCTACGACGACACGTGACGGAATTCATCCACTCGAGCTTTATGACGACAACGGAAATGGCAGAATCACATGCGCCGAGGCCAGAGCGCATGGAATTGCCCCTGTGCCCACCACACATCCGGCGTACAAGTATATGCGCGATGGGGATGGAGATGGATGGGTTTGTGAATAGGCTGACAGCCCGTCAGTCTTCTGGCTGGCGGGTTTACTTTTTCGCTTCTAGACACAACTGAGTAGTTGGCCTACGAGGGAGAAGGAACTTTTCGCACTTTCCCTTTTATGGAAAGGCGATGGTCAACCTTAGGCTGGGGATTCTTCTGAGGCTTTGGAGTTGGTTCGTAAGCCACAACTTTACGAAGGGCTTTTTTCAACTCCTTAAGGGCAGTTTCTTGCCGGGACTCGGGCATTGCAGTGTTCTCCTATCAGCGGGGAGATAGATTAACACGGAAGATCATGACATTTGTATAGCATACAATCCCTGCTATGTCCAAAAAGGCTACTTCTTCCTTTGCTCAGTTTGTTGCACCAAGTACGTAATTCCCAAACAATCACGAAATAGACGGTCTGGTGGTGGCGGGTACCATCTCGATTACGAACAAGGATATGACGACGACTCAGAATAACGCAATGGGCTTAACCAAAGAGGCAAGCCCCCAGCTTAGAGTCGCCTTCCGTCCTTCATGGTCTTCATTTCCGTTCGCTTGAGTTGATTCAAAGAGAAGCGTTTCAGATTCCAGGGATGATTACAGATCAGAGAACAACCCGATAACGGCAGTCTACGCGCCCATATCGACCGTCGTGTTCAGGACCGTCAACATGACCCACTCCATCATGCCCCGCCAGTATTCATAGCGTTCGGTGGTGGAGCCCTGAACCACGACGGAATACAGGAACTGCCCGGCGCAAAACAGCCGCGCTCTGCGCCGCCGCGTTGTCCCATCCTGCACGAACGTGCACACCCACTCCTGGCACCAGTCGCCCACGTCGTCCAGGGCCTCCAGCCTTTCAACCACGCACTCTTCAAGCTGGTTCAGCCCTTCCTCGATTCCCTCAGCCAGCAGCGAACTTTCCTCCGCCGCCAGCGGCTGCCCCATATCCTGGACCGTAATCGAGATGAAGGTAGCCTCGTCGGAGGGTTCCGGGTAGAGGCTTACTGCCGGATGCGGCGTATCCGTTTCCTGCAGCTGCCACTCCGGGGGATACCAGAAAGAGGGATGGCCCGCCGCGTGCTTGTACGTCTTGACGGAGGTGAATCGCGGGCGGGAAGGCTGTTCGGTCGATGCCATAGGGGTTGCCAGTCTCAGTTGGTGGGCGGCGGATTTGGACGGCGCAACGGTGTCTGAGGAATTAGGACCGTTGCGCCGTCCGCATACGTTTCACAAAAGCGGGACTCCGTACGCGACAGCGTGCTCAAGCACGTGATCGCATGTTTCCCGTTCTTTGCTTCGTCCTACATGTGATTCTCAGGATCTTCCCAGGAGAGCAGCTGCGGATTCAGGAAATGCTCGTCCTCCAGCCCGTCGTTGACCGGCTGGCCTGAGATATAGTTGTACATCTTGTTCTTCATGATAATCAGCGCCGGCGACTGTCCCAGATAGCCGACGATCGGGATCTCCTCTGCCCAGATGTCCAGGATCTGGTAGAACAGCTCGTCACGCTTGGCCGGATCCGGCTCGGCGCTGACCTGGTCCCAGATCTCCCAGATCTTCCACAGGAAATGGCCTTCCGGCGGCGGTTCACCGTTGGCGTCGTTCTCGTCCACCTTCCAGCGGCCGTACGCGCCAGCCCAGGGGCGGTCCAGCTCCGTGCCGATCCAGGGCGACGGCGTCAGAATCGGCAGCAGATCGCGATAGCCGCCCCAGTAGACGGCGTCCTGCGTGTTGGCAGACCAGTGCTCGGTGTAGAGCGAGCGCTCCATTCCCTTGTAGGTCGCCTTGAGACCGATCTCTGCATAGTACTTGATGATCGTGAGGACCGAGTCTTCTTCGGGCGTGCCCGGTTGGGAAGTTCCTTCGATGATGAAGCTCAGCGTCTCGCCGCTGCCGTCCTTCCACAGCCTGAAGCCGTCGGAGTCGCGTTCGGCGTAACCGGCATCGTCGAGGAGCTGGTTGGCGCGGTCCGGATCGTACCCAGCGTAGGCTTCGGTCAGCTTGGCGTAGTACTGGGGCGACTGATCGAGCGGGCTGTACTGGCGCGGTGTCAGCAGGCCGTCCCACACAAGTTCGTTCAACCCGTCGCGGTCCACCGCCAGGGACATTGCAATACGTACGTCTCTGTTCTCGAACAGCTCGCGCACGCGCGGGTCCTGCGCGCCCTGGTTGGGCGTAACCACTTCGTGCCGGGTCGAGGTACCGATTATGACCCGGTAATCGCCGGCATCTTCATTCTCCTTGTAGAGCGTGAAGTTGCCAGTCTGAATGTGCCGGGCCTGGAAGTCGACCTCACCGTTGATGACGCGCAGGTTGAACACGTCATTAGTGTCGAAGAGACGGTGCGTCACCTTGTCGATGTAGGGCAGCTGCTGGCCCTCTTCATCCACCTGCCAAAAGTAGGGGTTCCGCTCCATCAGGAACAGCTCGGAGGAAAGCTCGTTCTTCGAGAGCCAGGGGCCGATGTTGGGCCTGTCCGGGTTCAGATACCACCAGTTTCGGTCGACGTAGTACTGGTCCCAGGAGTCGACGCCCGCTTCATCGATCTGCGCCTCCAGGGCCGCCTTGTCTTCTGTCAGATCGATGTGGAACTGCTGCATGTAGTGCCCCGGCGAGAAACAGTGCGAGCGGGTCACATCGAAGGCGAAGAGCGGCTTGGGATGTTCGAAGGTCATCATGACCGTGTTGTTGTCGGGAGCCGACACCACCATCGGCACGCGCGGCGTACCCGTTCCCCAGCGAATCGAGACCGCTGGCGTCAGGTCCTCGTTGGAGAAGTGGTTCTCGTACCACCACATGAAGCTGTCGCTGTCGAACGGCGTTCCGTCCGACCACTTCAACCCCTCGCGCAGGTGGAAAGTCCACTCGGTGGCGTCCGCATTGGTCTCCCAGGATTCTACCATGTTGGGCCGCAGCGTCAGGTCCATGTTGTACCAGGTGAGCGACTCGTTCTGCATCTTGGTCGGGCCCCAGCGGTCGGAGACGCCTTTGAAGCCGCGGCGGATGGTGCCGCCGTACTTGCCGACCTGCTCTACGGCTTCCAATACGGCAGGACTGGCAGGCAGTCGTTCATCCACGGGAGGCAGGTCACCGGCTGCCACCATTTCTGCCAGCATCGGCGCCTCGCTGTACATACTGCCCGACGCCGCAGGCGCGGCCTCTTCGGCGGGAGCCTCGTCAGCGGCCGGCTCGGCCGCCATCTCTGCTTCAGGCTCACCGCCCGCGCCGCAAGCTACGGCCACCAGGCCGGCCGTGGCCGCGCCGGAAACGCGCATGAACTCTCGGCGGTTAATCCAGTTTCCCTTTGACTTCAGACTCCTCATTGGTTGTCTCCTTTGTTGAGAGTCCCAGCAATGATTACCTTCGTTGAAAGTTGGATAAGTTGGAAGAGTTGGAATCGCAATACGCCAATCTTCTACAGACTTCCGCTAATCCTGCACCCAGTGCCACAGGCGCGTCCGGTTGTACCCCAGGAGCTCCACCTTGCCGTCGCCGTTCGTATCGGCAACTGTGAAGACCGCACGCACGCCGGTATCGCCGTCGTCAAAACGGTCTTCGGCATAGGTGTGCAGCGGCATATCCAGCTCCTGGATGATCTTCCCGTGCCCGTCGATGAGCGTCGGCTTCTTTCCCTGGCACTCGGCAAAGATAACATCGGCCTCGGCGCCGGCGAGCCGTATCGTCCGGCCGTAGCCGGCCTTTTCCATGCGCCAGATCTCGTTGCCCCCGCAATCCACCAGGTAGCCGCGGAAGCCGATATGGGCGTCTTCGCCGTGCAGCCGCCGTTCCGTGACAAAGAGCTGCTGCCCCTCCATCTCCGGCAGGAACTTGCCCACCGCGCAGGTCTGGATGTGCGTGCCCTCGAAAATCCATCGATCTTCGCCGGTGGCGGCATCTAGGACCACTAGGTCTTTGCCGGCGACCATGAGCAGCTCCGGCCTGCCGTCATCGTCGATGTCGTGAACGTGCAGATGATCGACGTGGGGCGCGCGTGTCATCTCCTCAAGGTGCGGCTCCAGATCGGGCCGCCACCAGACCTTGAGCCCATCGGCGCGCACGCAGCAGTAGCCTATGAAGGCCTCCTCCTTGCCGTCGCCGTCGATGTCGTAGAAGTCGTGTGAATGCCCGGCCCCGCCGTAGAAGTGGCAGTTCCACAGGCAGTTCAGATCGTCATCATAGATGTAGATGGGATTCACGAATGTGGAGACGAGAATGTCGCGCCTGGCGCCGAGGCCGCGGATGTCGCACAGCTGCAGAACACAGTTGGGGCCCGTTTCCACCTCTTTGCGGTAGTAGCCGCGGTCGCCTTCGAGGATCCTGAGGTAACTGCGGCCGTCGCGTTCGGTCACGTAGACGATCTCTTGTTTGCCGTCACCGTCGATGTCGCTGACCGCGGCCGCAACCTCGTGCATGGCCCAGTGGCCCGTGCCCAGCGGAGCCCCCTCCTGCCACATCACGTCGCCGTCCAGCTTCATGGCGGTGACGCAGTGGACCTGCTTCTCGTGGCGGTAACCGCCGGCCGACATGCGGGGAATGTGGCAGTCGCGGGCCTGGAAGAAGACCGCTTCCAACTCGCCGTCGCCGTCCAGGTCTCCCAGGCGCATACCCGTATCGCCGAAACCTGTCGTGTCGACTTCATTGGCAAGGCGAAATGGACCTGTCATGGGGACCTCGTTGTCAGGCTGTGTTGGGCCTCTTTGTCAATGCCTGCTCGAATCTGGACATACGAATGCAACCGGAGAACTGCCTGTCTCGCTATTTCTACTGAAATCGCGGGAATGGTTGCCGGGTAGTTTGGGGAATTCTAAAGGATAATGGCGGACTCGTCAAAGTCGTGAATTTTACGGAGCGCAACGCTTAACTGAGGAGCGCAACGAGGGCTCAAGGGCGAAGTAGAGGAAGCGGAACGGCCTTTCAAAGATACGATTCCTGCTTCGGTCAATAGACACGTTGCCCAGCCATCTTGGCTGTGTCTTGAGAACAAGGCCCTCGCCGCTGTATAACGGACACGGCTAGGCCAAGCCGGTGCAACCAGGGCGTTTACATCCAGCAGCGCCGTTACGGCCAACTGCTGAGCGCCTCTCTAACATCCTCGCTCGTTACGGGCCGCGAGTTTGCGTCGACGCGAAAGGCGGGGTTGCCGTCGACTGCTACAAACGGCGGTCGCGACGCGGAGTTGTCGTTTAGTGTTCGACTGTTACCGACGATAGGCGTCCCGACGATGCTTAATGCGATAGACTTCTATACGGCTTCCCTCGATTCGATAGAGGATACGGTAGTCTCCGACGCGTACCC
The DNA here is from genome assembly GCA_965208965.1 of Caldilineaceae bacterium. GTDB lineage: Bacteria > Chloroflexota > Anaerolineae > Caldilineales > Caldilineaceae > Bin5. The sequence goes on along the minus strand of OZ242384.1, from coordinate 3,278,375 downwards.
GCCAACCGGAACTCGTCTTCCCCGAAAGTTTGACGATGCCGTCTGGGCGTGGATTTTCCGCTAACTGCTGGAACACGGCGTCAAGGCGTCTGACAACGTCTTGGGGCAACCGTCGCAAGTCTCGTTCAGCGCGTTGCTCCAAATGGATGGTGTAAGCCATCGCATCCTTCAGAGTTTGCCTTCGCTTTGTAATTCTGTCCGTATTTCGGCGTACTCCCGAAAGCCTGTGGCCGTGTCAACCGCCTCATCCAGCTCTAACGCGTCTTCCAAATCCTGAAGCCGCTGCATCAGGGCGCGATATTCTTTCATCGAAAGAACAGCCGCCGTTTTCCGCCCCTTTTCATTGACAAGATATTTCGGTTTGATATTGAGCTTCATAGTCCTCCTGTTTTGAAGGGGTTTCCCTCCGTCTCACATTTTCGCTGTCCGGCTTTTGGGGCCCGCTTCACTATTGGGCCCGGAGTTTCTTTCTCTGTTTGGGCGCTATTGCAGCACACCAAACGCTCCCTCCTGATCAAGACCGCATCGCGACCTGTCGGCCCAGTCCAATGCAGTTGCCCCACTACCGGCCCCACGCCTACGCGCCCACCACCTCTCCCACCTCGAGCAGATACATCTGGCGTCCGTTCCCGCCGTGCGTCGAGTCGATCACAATCTTGCTGCCGTCAGGGCTTGAACGCGGGTGCAGATCGCAGCGCAGGGTATCGGTATACGCAGGAGGAGAATGGAACTGTCCCAGATCAACGCGGCGGTCGGTTGGGACGTGGTACAGATAGAGGTCCTGCAGCCGTTCTTCCCCTTGGGGGTAGGTGTCGTTCAGCACCCAGTCATTGTCGGACAGATACGTGCAGTGCCCGTTGAGCGGCATCTTTGTCTTTCCCACGATCTGATCGGGGCCGCACGAACCGTCCTCGGCGTTTGGGAAGACGTAGTAGGCGTCCCCATGTGAGGGGCGCCGGGACCACGCCAGGATACGGCTGTCGCCCCGCCAGATCAGGTGCGAAGTGTAGCCGGAGTGGTCCACCACCGTCACTTCTGAGCCGTCCGCACTAGCGGTGAGCATGCGCGTGTGGAAAGGTCCGTCGCCGAAGCGCCAGCGGTGGAGAAAGAGAAAGTGCGTGCCGCCCGGATTGAAGATAAGGACATTGAAATAATGTTTGGCCTCTCCGATCTCTCCGTTTGGATAGGGGATGGCTGCCACCTCTGCCAGACTGACGATCAAACTGCTTTCGCCAGTGCGAAGATCGACCCTGTGGATGCCTGTCTCCTCTGGCGCATTCACGCCGTACCAGGGATCGGGTATGCCCATGTAGCCGTAGCCGGGCCGCATGTCTTCAAGGCGATGAAAGTCGATCGACAGCGCGGTTTGGCCGTCGGGGCTGAGAGTGAAAATTGGGTGGGGGAGAGTCCGCTTCCGACCCGTCCTGATGTTCAGAATGTGGCAGACAAAACGGCCGTCTTTCCGGTCGTTCCAGACTATTTCTTGAGCCGATTGCGGCAGCCATTGCAGCATGCAGCCCGCCTGCCAGCCCCAGGCGCGGCTCTCTCCCAGCTCGACCCAGCGGTCTCCGTCCTCCAGGTCGACCATTCCGACTCGGACAACGTCCTCCGGCATCGGCGCGCGGTGCTCGAACTCCACCTCCATGCCCAGCGCATACCGAGCAGACGGATCGAACTGCAGCTTGTCGTAGTAGCCGAACCAGTGATGCTTGGGGCCGGTTGTGATCGGGCGCGGCTGGATCATATTGTCCTCCCGGCAGTGATGCAGTTGGAGCGATCAGAAGCTCTGATTGACTCCGTCTTTACCCTTCTCAGTGCGAACTTTGCCATACGGGCGCGCCTCATCGCTCCACCACCTCCGAGACGTCCATAACGTAGACCTGCCGGCTCCCTTCATGGATGGAGTCGAAGCTGACCATGCGCTCATCCCGGCTCCAGCGGGGATGCAGGTCGCAGCGGATCTCGCCCCGGAACGGAAGAGGCGAATGGTAGCTGCCCAAATGCACCAGGCGTTCCTCCGCCATGTGCCAGAGAAAGAGGGGCTGGAGGCTGTTTTCGTCCGGGTATTCGTCGGTCAGCAGCCACGTCCCGTCCTGCGTAAAGTTGCAGTGGCCGTTTCTGGTGAGGATGTCGGGCCGCACCGCCTCGTACTCACAGGTCGTGTCGTTCATCAGATAGTAGGCCGGCCCCTCTTTCATCGTCACCCAGCCGAATATCAGCTCCTCGGTCAGCCAGTCGCAATGCGACGCGCCCAGATCGGTCATGGCGCGCAGCTCACCGCCCTCCATGCTGGCCGACAGCATTGTCGTCTGGCCGATCTCCTTGTTCTCGTCGTAGACCCGCACAACGAAGGAGACGCGGGTGTCGTTGCGGTTGATGAAGGGGTGGTTGAACCAGATCTTGCCCGCCTGCAGCTCTTCATTGTGGCTGAGGAATTCCCGTACCTCTTCATAGGAGACCAGAACGCGGGACGCCCCCGTATCCGTGTCCATGATGTAGAGGCCGTCCTCGGCCGGATGGTTCTGGTCCGCGTAGGGATCTGCCAGCCCGGCGTAGCCGACAACCGGCCGCATCGCCTTCAGGCGGGCGTAGTTCAGGCCCAGCGCTTTGCGCCCGTCTCGGGTGATGGCGGCGATTGGGTGGGGCAGGATCCGCTTCCGTCCGCTGTGAATGTCCTGCACCACGGCGACGAAACGGTCGTTGTCGCGGGCGTTGTACGTGATAAGCCGGTCGGACGCAGTAGCCAGCCAGTGCAGCATCGAGCCTTGCTGCAGGTTCCAGGCCTGTGTTTCGGCAACGCCTTCGAACTTTCCCGTCTCCATCTCCACCAGGCCCACTACGGCGGTGTCGCCGTCGGCGGGCGGGCGATCGTGGAAGTCGGACTGAAGGCAGAGGTGGTAGCGGCCGGTAGCATCCCAGGGGTAAATGCCATAGTAGCCGAAGAAATGGTGCTTAGGACCTTGTGTAATCGCTTTTGCGACGAAGCTGCGCTTTGTATTGCTCATGGTCCCTCCTACATGGTTGGGCAGTGCTGAACGGCCCAGGTTTCCGCCTTCTGCATCATGAGCACTTCGCAATGTGAGTGCGGCTCAACGTCCCAAGACCTCGGCCACGTCCACAACGTAGATCTGGCGGCTGCCTTCGTGGATTGAGTCAAAGCTGACGAGCCGCTCGTCTCGGCTCAAGCGAGGGTGGAGGTCGCAGCGGGTCTGGTCGCGGTAGAACGGGGGAGAGAGGAAGCGCCCCAGGACGACCATACGCTCTTCGGCCATGTTCCACAGGAACATGGCGCGGAGGTTGTTCTCGTCCGGGTATTCGTCGTTCAGCAACCAGGAGCCATCGCGGGTAAAGCTGCAGTGGCCGTCCCGGGAGAGAATGTCGGGGCGCACGGACTCGTATTCGCCCGTGGCGTCGTTGACAAGGTAAAAGTTAACGCCCTCCTTCGTCGTGAACCAGCCGAAGATGACGTCTTTGGTCCGCCAGTCGCAGTGCGATGTGCCGAGGTCGTTCAGAATGCGAATGTCTCCGGCTTCCAGGTTCATCGACAAGCATACAGTCCTCCTGGCCCCCGCGTCGTCCCAGTAGACGACAACGAAGGCGACGCGGGAGTCGTCGCGATTGATGAAGGGGTGATTGAACCAGAGCTTGTATTTCTGAATCTCCGGATAGTCTCTGAGGTAGTCGCGGGCGTCTTCGTATGAGAATAGCAGTTTGCCCTCGCCAGAGTCGGTGTCCATGATGTAGAGGCCGTCGTCAGAGGGATGTTTCTGATCCGCATTGGGGTCGGTTAGCCCGGGGTAGCCCACCACGGGCCGCATATCCCAGAGTCGTGCGTAGTTCAGCCCTAACGCCTTGCGTCCGTCGCGCGTTATGGCTGCAATTGGGTAAGGCAGTTGCCGCTTGTGCCCTGTGTGGATGTCCTGGATGACGCTGACGAAGCGGTCGTCATCGCGGGCGTTGTATGTGATGAGGCGGTCGGGCGCGGTGGGGAGCCAGTGCATCATGCTTCCCTGCTGCAGATTCCAGGCCTGGGTTTCGGCCACGCCTTCGAATCTGCTCGTCTCCATATCCACCAGTCCGATCACTGCGGTGTCACCGTCGGCGGGTGGACGATCGTGGAAGTCCGACTGCAGGCTGAGGTGGTAGCGGCCGGTCGAATCCCAGGGGTAGATGGCATAGTAGCCGAAGAAGTGGTGCTTCGGTCCTTGTGTAATCGCCCTAGCAGCAAAGCTCTCTTCTGTATTGCTCATGATTCCTCCCACGTGATTTGACGGAGTCGTACGACACTGCCTGCCGCTCCCCCTGATTCAGGCAGTGCGTTGAGGCGAAAAAGTCTTCAGTCCTTCCCTCTCAGTAAAGTAACCAGGCAAATCGCGACCACAATGTACATGGCGGTATACAGTAAAGCAGACCACCAACTCTCGAAGAACTCTGGGGGCATTCTGAGGAATTCGATTAGCAAGGCGGGTGATAAGTAGTCTACGGCGAGTATCGTGACAACAATAGCGATTAACAAGAAGGTCTTTAGTCGTTTTCCGATGCGTGTTCGGAAAGGCCACACCGACTTCCATTTGCTGGAAACACTTGGATCCAAGTCCTTTGTATAGTCCACTCTCCATCCCAGCCAGTTTCTCAATTGTGGGTCGGGTTCGTTACAGTGAGGGCAATTTCGCAGCCTGATCCGAACTTTCTTGCCGCACGCTTTGCAGTTGGAAAAGTAGCCGGTACCGATAAACATTGTGTCCAGCTCTCGGTCAATTCAATACACTTGCGCAGCCAGTAAATCAGTCCAAAAGTCAGCAGAGCCGGCGCAAGTCGCCAAAGTTCGCCTCTGACAAACTAAACTCAAAACGGGTAGTCCACGCTCCGCAACGATTCCGAGTCTAACCAACTGTGGTCGACCACAGTTGGCGTATTGTCTTTCGCGAAGTAGTCGTTCCCCTTGGTCTTAGCTTCCTCCAATACGCCTGCCCTTCATCGGTCCACGACCTCCGCCACGTCGACAACGTAGATCTGCCGGCTGCCGTCGTGGACCGAGTCAAAACTGACCTGACGCTCGTCCCGGCTCCAGCGGGGGTGCAGGTCGCAGCGGATTTCGCCGCGGAACGGTTCGGGCGAGTGGAACCGCCCCAGAACAACCAGCCGCTCCTCGACCATGTGCCAGAGCAGCAGGGCCTGGCGGCTCTTCTCGTCAGGATATTCATCGGTCAACAGCCACGTGCCGTCACGGGTAAAGCTGCAGTGGCCGTTCTTGGTCAGGACGTCGGGCCGCACCGCCCCGTATTCGCCGGTCCTGTCGTTGATCAGGTAGTATTTTTGCCCCTCCTTCATCGTCACCCACCCGAAAATCAGCTCTTCGGTCAGCCAGTCAAAGTGGGACGCGCCCAGGTCTGTCACTATGCGCAAATCTCCCCCGTCCATGCTGGCGGAGAGCAGAATTGTGTGCCTGATCTCTCTGGTTTCGTCACGGTAGCGCACAACGAAGGCAACGCGCGTGTCGTCTCGGTTGATTATCGTGTGGTTGAACCAGATCTTGCGCGCTTGCACCTCTTCGTACTGGCTGAGAAACGCCCGCGCCTCCTCGTAGGAGACCAGAACGCGGGTCTCGCCGGTCTGCGTATCCATGGAGTAGACGCCGTCCTCGGTGGGATGGTTCTGGTCTGCGAAGGCGTCAGGCAGACCCGCGTAGCCGACCACCGGCCGCAGCGACTTGAGACGGGCATAGTTCAGGCCCAGCGCCTGGCGGCCGTTGCGGGCCATCGCGCTGATAGGGTAGGGGAGTACGCGTCTCTCTCCGCTGTGAATGTCCTGCAGGATGCCGACGAAGCGGTCGTCCTCGCGGGCGTTGTAGGTTATCATCCGGTCGGGGGCCGTCGGCAGCCAGTGCAACATCGAGCCCTGTTGCAGGTTCCACGCCTGCGTCTCCGCTACGCCCTCGAACCTGCCCGTTTCCATGTCCACGAAACCGACCACGGCGCTGTCACCGGCGACTGGAGGACGATCGTGAAAATCGGACTGCAGGCAAAGATGGTACTGGCCGGTGGAGTTCCAGGGACAGATGCCGTAGTAGCCGAAGAAATGGTGTTTCGGCCCCTTGGTGATTGCTCTGGCAACATGGTTCTTATGTGATCTGCTCATAATCTCTCCAGGCGTTACTCTACTTGGCCGTCAGAGGACTCGACGACTTTGCAAGGAAGACTCGCCGCTGTCTCTTCACCTTCCTCCTGCGCCCCATGTCCGGAGGTGGGAACGCGCCCTTTGATCACCTGCACAGGGCCGTACAAACGCGTGGCCGCGGGCCCAGCAGTTTCCGGCAGGCCCGCGGCCGCTACTAATTCGTTCTTACGTTTGTGCACGCCACCTCGCCAGCGCTTCTCGACCCTTCAGCTCGAAGAGAATGGAGACCGTATCCGGCGAGTCGCACTGTAGTAAAGTCGTACTATGTGTCCTCACCTGCGCGGATGAAGTACTGCTCCATTCCCGTATTCGAGGGCGAACGCGGCTGGTCGTCAAACATGCCGTCTTCGGGCACGTTGCGGAAGTAGTTCTTGACGATCACCGGCTGCGGCGGCGCGGTTGTGACGCCGATCTGCCACAGGTTCTCCTTGTTGAGTTCGAGGATCTCGCGGAACAGTGCGTGCTGCGTCTCCACATCCACCGTTGTCTTGATCTCTTCCCAGATCTCGATTGCCTTGAGAATATCACCGGTGGGCTCAAACCCCTCTTTGCCGCCGCTATTGTAGTAGAAGGCGTACTGCCGTAGCGCATAGTTGTTCACAATCGGCACAAAGGAACGCGGTTCGATGAAGGGGTTCCACTCGCCGCTGCTGTGCCATACGCCGAGGTCCAGCTCGTTGGCGCTGAGGCGCTGGCCGAAGAGGCTGCGGTCGATTTCGGTGCTGATCAGCTCCAGCCCGATCTCCTTCCATTGGGAGGTCAGCAGTTCGGCGATGTCGCCCCAGGCGGCGAAGATTGCCACATACTCAAACACCAGGCTGAGCCGCTCACCGTCAGGGCGCAACCTGTATCCCTCGTCGTCCCGCTCGGTGAGACCCATTTCATCCAGATAGGCATTGGCCTGATCGGGATCGTGCTCGGTCATGCTTATGGCCTGAGGTTCCCAGTAGACCGGCGAGTTCTTGGTCGGGGATACCTGGGTGGGTTCAGTCTGACCCAGATAGACAGCTTCGTTGATGTCTTCACGGTTCATGCCCAGCGAGAGCGCGTAGCGGAAGCGCTTATCCTGGACGATCTCTCGCAGCACGGGATCTTTGTTTGTGTGATTGAGATGCAGGACGGTATCGGTTACCTGCCCTCTGTCCCACAGCATGACGCGGTAGTTGCCCCTCTCCCGGTTGTCCATGAACAAGGGCACGTTGTCGAAGGTTATATGACGCAACTGCATGTCAACTTCGCCTTGAATCGCGCGCAGGTTGAGCTGGTCCTTGCCGTCGACCAGGCTCCAGTGGATGGCGTCGATGTAAGGCAGCTGATTGCCCTCCGGATCGACCTTCCAATAGAAAGCGTTGCGATCGGCGACCAGCGGATCGCTGTGTGAAGGCGTGCTCAGATTCCAGGGAAGATAGCTGGGCGTGTCCGGGTTGCGCCTGGTATCCGGTTTCGTGCCGAACAGCTGGTACCAGTGTTCCACGCCGGCATCCTTCATCATCGCTTCCAGCTCATCCTTGTCGGCATAGTCAATGTGGAACTGTTTCAAGTAATGGGCGCAGTATCTGGCGAATCTGTCCCCCCACAGTGAGCCAAGCACGTTGATAAACAGTGCATAGGGAGCCGAAAATTTGAACTCGACCTTGTATTCATCCAGCTTTGAAATCACCACCGGCTCGCCGGCGACGATGAGCCAGTTGGGGAACGAGGGCGTCAGGTCCTCATTGAGGAGCACATCCTCATAATAGAAAAGGAGGTCATTGGCCGTGTACGGCTCGCCGTCAGACCATCTCATCCCCGGGCGCAGGTTGAATGTGAAGGTAGAGCCGTCGTCCGACACTTCCCAGCTCTCAAAGACGTTCGGGTTGATCTGCGTGCCGTCCTTGTTGTAGCGCACAAGATGTTCGCCACCGACCTTGCCCCCCAGCTGATTGTCGCTGGCCGAGGTCGCGAGCCTGTTCCAGATTCCACCGTAGTCACCTATCTCTTCCTCTGGTGTGATGACCAAGGGTTCCACTGGCAGCCGCTCATCCACCGGCGGCAGGTCGCCGTTCGCTACCATCTCCGCAAGCATCGGCGCCTCGTTGTACTTCGAAGGCGCTGCCGCAGGTTCAGCCGCGGTCTCCTCGGCCGGCGCCTCGTCGGCCGCTGCCGCTTCTTCCGCGGGCGGACCGCCGTCGGCGCCACAGGCCACGACCACTACGCCGGCAGCCGTAAACGCAGAGACGCGCATGAACTCTCGCCGCGAAATCCTCTTGTGTGCTCTCTTCCGCATGTTTTGCCTCCTTGAGCAGTGTGAAGGACTCTATATTCTACTAGTCTGGGAGTAAGCCGAGTTCACAAGTGCAGAGCCTGCGTCCTCAGCACGAAGTGTGCGGTAGGACGGAGTACGGCAGGTCTGGCCGCCGCAATCTCCCTTGAATGGAAGATTGACGGCAGCCATATTGCCATCCACCTGGCTGCGAAGTCGACGCATCAGACTCGCCCCCAACTTCCGGATGGATCCCAATCCCTCGACTGGGATCCTAACATAGACCGGCAGGCGGAACAACCATCAAAAAAAGACGACGCATCCCGACATAGGGGCGAACTCTCGTTTACATCCGGAAGCAACCGGACTGTGGTCAACTCCCGTTCCAATCTCCGGCAGGGGAAGCGCCGCCCCCAACTTCCCGCCTGTAGTCCCGGTAGGGCAGGCTTTGTGCCTGCCCTGGTCTGGCTTAGCTTTCCCAGCTGCGGCCCGAAGGGTCGGAGCAGTGTACGACGAGGGCCGGCCCCAATTGGTCGATCTGAAGCCTGACCGTGTCGCCGTCCTGCACCGCTTCGAGGCCGAAGTGATGCGTGCCGGTGGCCACCACGTCGCCCGGCTGCAGGGGAAGCACGTTCGTAACCTCGGCCAGCAGCTCGGGAATGTGACGGTCCATGTCAGCCGTGGTGATGTCGTGCTTCTTTTCGTCATTGACCCACAGCCGCACGTTAAGATCGTTCGCGTTAGCGATCTCGTCGCGAGTCACCAGTACCGGACCCAAAGGGGCAAAGGTATGCCAGGATTTTCCAAGAAAGAAGCCGCCTGGCAGGCCTCTGGCTGAGACGTCGATAAACTGCGTGTACCCGAAAACGTGGTCCATGGCGTCCTCTGCCGCCAGATAGCTGGCCGCCTTGCCGATGACAATCGCCAGTTCCGGCTCGAAGTGAAAGACGCTGGCCTCTGCGCTGGGCAGGACCACCGTGCCGCCGTGGCCCAGGGCCGCGTTGGGCGACTTCAGGAAGGCATTGAAGAGGCCCCGTTCCGGCTTTGCCGGCTCCAGGTAGTTGCCGGCGAGGCAGACAAGCTGGCCCGGTCTTGGCATGGACGGACGGCAGGTGACATCGTCGAGAGAGACGCCGCTGGCGGAGGCAGCCGCCTCGCGCAGGCGCGGCTCGACGTTTTCCCAGTCGCAGATCACCATCTGCATCATCTCCTGTGGGGAGTGATGGCCGCAATCTGCCACGGCCGCCGAGACATCGAGTACCTGGTCGCCGTCCCATACACCCAGCTTGTAGTCATCGAATAGCAAGAGTCGCATTGTGTGTTTCCTTGTGTGATTTGTGTTGGTGTTCCTGGTGGCGCAGTTGCTTGAGGCAACGAAAAGGATTGTGCGTTCAGCAATGAGAGGTGAGTCGGTGGACAGACGTTTATGGCAATGGCAATCGGGGATGGCGTGCCATGCTAAACAGGGCCTATTGTACCAGAATGGACAGTTGAGGAGAATTGCTTCGGACTATAGAAAGGGACAGGGGCCGGCAGACTGTTTTCAGGCCGAGGACGCGCATCGGCCGATTCGAGGGGGAGGCGAACGGGTCCTGGGAACAGCAGATAGCTGTCATTTGGCGGGTTCTCTGACGGCAAGTGAGGCAGAAAGGGGCGAGCCCAGGCAGCGCACTCGATCCCGACAGTGCGCCATTCGAGGGAGGACGGCGCACACGCTTGAAACACTGCCCGGACCCGCCTACCGTAGTCCAACCGGAGAAGCAGTTAACGTTGGACGACGGCAGATTAGGGGAGGCTGAGGATGAGAATAATGTCTGCAGAGTATGAAGCCTTGCGGAGTCCGTCACCTTCCCCTATCCATCGTCAGGGATTGTATCAGATCGTATGTTCTATTGGCAAATGGAGAAAATGCGGGTGGTGCGTCCCAGAACTGGAGTGGGGACGGTCCGGCGAGGATTCAGTGCCAGCGGCGGCTGGAATTGTTGACCGGCTTTTGAAGCGACGCGGGGCAGGCGCATGGCCTGGCCGAACAGCGGGGTCCATTGATGGGGTGGCACTGTGCAGGCACACGGCCGGCATCTACGGGGATCTGATTGGACTTGCGGGACGTGGTCTGGCGAAGCTCCTTCGATTGGACACCTGTTACCAATATCGACACCAGGTCGGCGAGGCATGTTGTTGGCCGGGGGCATTGCGGGGGCTCCGCCCCCGCACAAGGGAGGGCCGAATAGGCCCGACCGCCCAACTGCAGGGAACAGGGGCTGGGGGCCAGGGGTTAGATTGGGCGGTTTCCCTGCATCAGTGTTAATCGAGGACTGGCCATGGTTTGTCTGCTGCCAGACTTATACGAGAGTTCGCCCCCAAAGTCAGCCATGGGCGGCGGAGCATGTGATGAGAGGACGGGCTGAAGTTGTGCTTCCGGTGTGTCAGGGCGTACCGGATCCAACCACCGCCAGGTCTCGAAGCAGATCTCTGGATTGCGGCAGTTTTTAGCGCGGCGTTTTGGTTTTGATGTTGTTGCTACCTGACAACTCCTAATTCTTGGAGCATCCTGGAGAGTCAGAGTCGAGCTTTCTCTGCCTCAGCCCTACCTTGCCAAGACTGCGCCAACTCGTTCCGCCACAATGCGTTCTTCGCCAGGGAGTAACGTGTGAGGGGCGATTACAATGCCATCTCGGGATGTTGCCACGTAAATCCCCGGGTCACCTTCCAGCAGCTCAGAGGCCACTTGTTCCTTCGTCACGGGGATGGCCTGATCGTCCCATGTCACCACAGTCACGGGCACAATCCTAGGTTTTACTTCCACACCGGCAAAGTCCCTGGGGAATCCGGCTTGTACGGTCACATGCGATAGATCGGACAACGTTTCCACGACGTAGTTTGTGCGCAGGTGCCAGCCTTCCAACTCTTTACGCTCATACTCCGGATCCGAGAAGAGTTCTAACGCCGTCACCAGGCCGATGATCTCTTCTTTTCCGACCTTGCACGGCCTGCCAACACCGTGGTAGGGACTCCCATTCATCGCACAGGCCTCGATCAGATCCTTTCGTCCCAAAATCAGGCCTGACGATTGCGGTCCTCGGATCCCCTTGCCGCCGCTGAAAATGACCAGGTCCGCTCCCATATCAACGTACTCTCTAAGAATGGAAAAGGAAGGAAATTCTGCTGCAGCATCCACGACCACCGGAACGTCTTGCTTATGCGCGATGTCAATCACATCCTGGAGTGGCAGGTCATGGGGAGGACTATAGGCAACAAAGTGAATGATGGCCGCTGTTTGCTCGTTGAGAGCGGCTTCCAAGTGCCAGGAGTTGGTCGTATTGGCCAGCCCGATCTCGATGAGCGTCGCCCCGGCCTCCCTAACCATCAGTTCATAGTAGTTCCTTTGCATCACCTGCATAACAACTTCGTTTTTCATCCCCCGGGTATTGGGGAGCTGGTGAACCTTGGCCCAATCTTTGCCTGTCATACAGGCTGCAATCGATATGAGCACGCCGCCCGCAGCACCGGAAGTAATATAGCAGGCCTCAACGCCGACCAAGTCTGCGATATACTGACCTGCCTTGGCCAGCAGTTCGTTCAAGTCGATGAAGTTCTGACCGGCCTCCTGCATTGCGGAAATCACTTCGGGGGCCATAATCGAACCCCCGATGGCGGTACCGTTGCCTACAGCGTTGATCTTGGTCTTCACGCCCAGTTTTTCGTAGACTCCCATCGTTCGCATCTCCCTAATTTTCTCGGTAGGTCGGCCTTGCCCGTTACCAGTGTATACGCCACTTAAGAATGTGGTGGCCTGCCTGAAAGTAGAGCAGGCTCTCGTCGGCTTTGCTTACTGCGACGGCATGGTGCCTGCCCCCGCCGTGTACATAGAGTCCGCCGGCATCTTCATTTGTGATTTTGAGAAGCAGGGCGCCATCTTTATCCAGTACCCAGAGCATGCGATGCTCCGGCAAGACGGGTGGAACGGTTAAGCCAGCCAGGCCCGGGACCATGTGGTAGTCGGCGACGTAGATGTTTTCCTGGCTGTCCAGACAGATTCCCTTTGGGGACCAGATGATACCTTCCCCGACCGAACGAATGAAGTGCCCCTCCCGGTCAAAAACCTGAATCCGACCATTGTCAGAATCGGCTATGTAGAGATTCCCGCTGTTGTTGCCAATTGCAATGCCGTAGGGCCCTTCAGGGATAGTGCTTCCTATGTGATCGTGACCATAACGCCCGCGCAGGGGTATTCCGCCCGCGAATTGGCCTGGTCCCGTACCATGTTCCCCCCAAGCCTTGATAAAATGGCCGCGAGCGTCAAACTTCTGCACTCGGTTGTTTCCGCCGAGGAGAGTGTGCGTATCCGTGACATAGATAAAGCCTTCTTCATCCACGGCGACACCGTTGGGCCCTGACAGACCGCCAAACTGTCCCGGGCCGTTACCCATGCTGCCAAAGAGCATCAGGAAGTTTCCCTGGTCGTCGAATTTCTGTACGCGGCAGTTCTGACTGTCGCCAACAAAGAGGTTGTCTTCAGGATCGACATGCACAGGTCGATGCATCTGAAACTCTCCGGGCGCGGCGCCGGGCCTAGGCCTTTCCCCAAGAGGACCCGCGTCGCGCACCCCGCCAATCTTGAAAATAAGGTTGCCGTCAGGGTCAATCTTCTGCACGCGATGATTGGCCTCATCAGCGACATAGATGTTTCCCAGGCTGTCTGAAGCCAGCCCCTCCGGGTTATCAAATTCTACGTCTCCCCAGCCTGTTTCAAAGGGACCCCAGACAGCCAACAGATCTTTTCTTGGTTCGTTCATGGTTCAGGCGTCCCTTTCACCAAGTCACTTGGTACTTGAAAACCAGGTTATCGCCCTGGATATATACGATGCTGTCGTCGGCTTTGCATACAGCCAGGCCGTAGCCGTGGCGGTGTAGCCCGGCTCCATAGTTATGGGTCATCTGGTCATGCGCTTCCTTAGTCCCGATTCTTCCAATCAACTGTTTAGAGCCGACATCAAATACCAACACCCACCGGGATTCCGCGACGACGCGCCATTTCAGGGGGTCGGTCAGATCGTAAGTCTCCATCGGTGGTTCGTGTTTGTGCACGCCACTGACATAGAGGCGACCGCTGCCATCCATGGACAGTTGGCGAGGCCGGAACACAACCCCGTCGCCGAAACTTCCGTCACAGAGTCCTATTCCCTTAAAGACCTGGAGGCGGTCGTTGTCACAGTCTCCGACGTAGATGTCTGCACCCCAATTGTTCTTGTCACTTATGTGTTGCGCATTCTGATTGACCGCGATGCCTGTGGGTCCAATCGGGCCTGGCCCGATACCCGGCCCAAAGTCGAGTCCATACTCGCGGACGGGCATCGCACCGCCAAACTGCCCCAGCCCAGTCCCGTAGCTGCCAAACTGGGCGACAAAGTGTCCATTTTGATCCAATTTCTGAACCCGGTGGTTGCCTCCAATACTGGTATGGGTGTCGCACACCAGCATATAGCCATTCTCATCGATAGCGATGCCCAGTGGGCCCTCTCCACCGAACTGCCCGTAGCCCAGCCCCTGAGTGCCAAAGATCAGCAACTGATTGCCATCGGCGTCAAACTTCTGCACACGGCAGTTCAGCGTGTCGCAGACGTAAACGTTGTTTTCGTTGTCAGTACAGATGGCTTGCGGGCTATTGAATTCTGCCATGGCGGTGCCGGCCCAGGGTTCCCCTGCGCTGTCAGTTCCCCCGATCTTCCAGATCAAGTTTCCGTTGGGGTCCAACTTCAGTATGCGATGATTTCCTGTGTCTGCCACAAGAAGGTTCCCCGCGCTGTCTGTTGCAAGCGCCTCGGGCTGGCGGAAGGCGTTGTCGCCGCTCCCTCCTTCAGGGGTTCCCCAAGTGGCTAAGAGTTCTACCTGTGGTTGTGTCATGTAACTCCCCTTTCTCACAATTTATCGCAATGCACCTTGGGCTTGCGGTGGATTTCCGGCCATCGCCGAATGGACTTGCAACTCACGCCGGCGAGCTAAGTACCTGGGCCACTCGTTCGGCGACGATGCGCTCTTCACCCGGTTGCAAGGTGTGCGGGGCAAGTGAAATGCCCTTCGGCGAGAACGCTGCCATGATGCCGGGGCTGCCTTCCGCCAGTTCCTCGCGTACTTCCTCTTTGGACTTGGGTATTATGGCCTCCTCCCACTCCACATGCGCAAGAGGCACGCCTTCCGGCGCTGCCCCACTCAGTTCCGAGAACGAAGATGGCGGGGCGGTCTCACGGTATGCCACGATTCCAGGGGTATGGGACAGCGCTTCTACAATGTAGGCGGTTCGTTCTTCATAGCTGTTTAGTTCTGCCTGTGAGAATTCTTCGCTTGCGAACAACTCCAAGGCTGTGACCAAGCCAATGATTTCTTCTTTTCCTACCTTTGGGGGGCGCCCTACCCCGTGATTGGGACTTGAGTGCATTGCACATGCTTCAATGAGGTCTTCTCGCCCCAATATGAGGCCGGATGACTGCGGGCCACGGAGTCCTTTGCCCCCACTGAAAATTGTCAAGTCGGCCCCCATATCGGCATACCGTCTGAGATTGGAGAATGGTGGAAATTCGGCAGCAGCATCCACGATTACAGGCAATCCGTGCTTGTGTGCGATTTCAATCACGTTTTCGACTGGCAGGTCTTGCGGAGGAGAATACGCCACGAAATGAACGATCGCCGCCGTCTGTTCATTGATGGCTGACTCGATGTGCCAAGGGTAGGTCCGGTTAGCCAGACCCACTTCGATAAGCCTTGCACCAGCAAGCCGAATCATCAACTCATAGTAGTTGCGCTGCATGACCTGGATAATCACTTCATCTTTCATACCCTCCGTATTTGGGAGCTGGTGGACTTCCGCATCTTCCTTTCCCGTCATGCAGGCAGCGACGGCGACCGTCACACCGGCTGCTGCCCCGGCAGTGATACAGGCCGCTTCAACGCCGGCCAGTTCCGCGACGCGACGCCCCGATTTTTGCAGCAGTTCAGGCAGTCTTACGAATGAGCGACTGGCATCCTCCATCGCGGCAAACACCTCTGGGCGCATGATGGAGCCGCCGGAGGCGGTACCGTTGCCGACGGCGTTTATCATTGTTTTGACGCCCAGTTTCTCGTATACTCCCATGTTCCTTCTCTCCGGTTTCCCAGCTTTGCGTCCCAGGCCGGTCAACGTGCAAGTCGACGCAACATGGGATCCAAGGAGTCTCGCAGACCATCACCAAAGGTATTGAGCCCAAAGACAAACAGGGCGATGGCCAATCCAGGAAAGATGACGACGTGAGGTGCGATCGTGGTGTAGGTGCGACCGCGGCTGAGCATTGCACCCCATTCCGGTGTGGGGGCTTGCACGCCGAGCCCCAAGAACCCAAGGGTGGCAGCATGAATAATTGCGCCACCGGTAGACAGAGTGGCTTGAACTACAAGCGGGCTCATCGCGTTGGGCAGGAGATGCTTTAGCAAAATCAGCCGATCAGAGACGCCTACACAGCGGGCGGCGAGTACATAGTCGAATTCTTTGGTTGCCAGAATGCTCCCGCGCGCGAGACGCGCGAGAGTAGGTAGGCGGGTGACACTCACTGCAATGATAAGACTGGTTACGCCAGGCTCAAGGACACTGATAAGCGCAATGGCCAGGATGAGGCTTGGAAACGCCAGCAGTATATCGACCAACCTCATAGCGATCATGTCCCACCGTCCGCCAAAGTATCCTGCGGTTGCTCCCAAGGCCACGCCAAACAGGACAGCCAGAGCAACACTCAGAAGCGCTACACCTGTGGATATACGTGCGCCATGGAGCAGGCGGCTGGCAACGTCGCGTCCCATTTCGTCCGTTCCGAGGATATGCTGGGCTGAAGGACCCTGCAGCCGATCACGCAGTTCCACAATGGTCGGATCGAATGGTGCGATTGCAGGACCAAAGACGGCCAAAACAAAAAAGATGAGGGTGATGGATGCCCCGAGGGAGGTCAGCTTGTTGCCTCGAAAAATTGCATAGTACTCTGCCAGCCTGGCACTGAGTCCGGACTGAGACTCCGGCTTTTTGATTTCGAGGCCTTCTAGTTGAGGTTCAGGAATATTACTCATAACGCACGCGCGGGTCTAGATAGGAGTAACCGATATCGACAGCCAGCGTAACAAACATAAAGACGACGGAATAGAACAGTACGACTCCCTGTACGACCGGGTAGTCACGCTGGCTGATTCCACTGAAGAGTAACCAACCAATGCCCGGCCAGCTGAAGATGGTTTCGACGACGACTGTTCCGCCCAGCAAGCTGCCAAGCTGCAGGCCCAGAACTGTCACGACAGGTATCAGCGCATTACGAAGCGCATGACGGGAGATCACGGCCCTTTCCGCCAGACCTTTGGCGCGTGCCGTGCGGACGTAATCCGAATTGATCACCTCAAGCATGCCGGCGCGAGTCAACCGGGCAATGATGGCGATCAGCGGCGCTGACAAGGACAGCGTGGGCAAAATCACGTACTTCAGGTCCAGGGCTTGTTTGCCTATTGAGGGCAACCAGCGGAGATTGACAGAGAAGACAATGATAAGCAAGAGCGCCAGCCAGAAATTGGGTGTGCAGTAACCGATGACGGCAGCGGTCAGAGTCAGATAGTCGTAAGCAGTGTTGCGTCGAACTGCGGAGATGACGCCGGCTGAGACTCCGACAATGGTGCTAAGCAACATGGCCATAAAGGTCAGTTGCAGGGTGACAGGGAGCCTGGACAGGATCAAGCCCACTACCGGTTCATGCGTAATGAAGGAGGTCCCCAAGTCTCCCGTCACCATTCGGGCCAGGAAACGCACATACTGGATAAAGAGGGGATCGTCAAGGCCCAACTGAGCCCGGGCACGCTCAATATCCTCGGACGATGCGACCTGGCCCAGTCCTATTCGAGCCGGGTCACCCGGGGCAAGGTGGAGGATCAGAAAGACAAGTGTCACGACAGCCAGAGCAGTAGGAAAAACTATTATCGACCGGCGTAATACGTACTTGTCCATTTGCACCTACTTGAACAGGGAAGATAGGCTGGGGAGCCGTATCTTCCCTGCGTATCTTGAATCTGCTAATGTGTTATCGGGACGCTCATTCCTCTTTCCAGGCTTCACTGAGGTGGAGGAAGGACATCGGGTAGACATCCACGCCGTGGACATTCTCTCTCACACCGACCAGGAGGTCCGACATATAGAGCCAGAGCCATGGCGCATCGTGCCAAATCACTTCCTGGATTTCTCCAAGTTTTTCCGCGCGCTTTTCCTGGTCTACTTCGAGCCAAGCTTCTGCGAAGAGTGCGTCCAGATCAGGGTTGCTGTACCAACCGGCGTTGCCCTCGTAAGGTAACCCTGTTGATTCCGGATTTGAGCGGAAGTCAAAAGTGAGGTAACGGGTGGAACTGCCGGCTGATGGGTTGAATTTCCACAGCCACATACCGAATGGGTTTTCTCCGCGCTCCGGTAATATGGACGCCCCCCAAGCTGCGAGTTCGATGGCTCTCAGCTCAAGGTCTACTCCTACCTTTTTCAAATCGCTCTGCAACACCTGTGCCACTTCAGCGGATCTGAGGAACTCTTCATAGTAGGCATAGGTGGTCCTGAAGGGCTCTCCGTCCTTGTCGACGATGCCGTCCCCGTCGGTGTCTTCCCAGCCGGCTTCTTTAAGCAGGGCTTTTGCCTTCTCCGGGTCATAGTCATATGTCCCGATGCTCTTGTACCCAATCATTCCCGGGGCCAGGGGCGAATCCATGATGGTCGCCGCGCCTCCAAAGACGGTGTCAACCAAGGTGACTTTGTCAATGGCATAGTTGAAGGCATGCCGCACTCGAATGTCATCGAAGGGAGGCTGGTCGAAGTTGAAACTGGCACCCACGTGGTTGAGGGACTTCTGCCTTATCACCCTGATGTTGGGATCGGCTTCCAGGTCTGCCATTTCTTCAACAGGGATATCTTCAGCCACGTCTACTTCACCCGTACGCAGAAGATTGGCACGTGCGCTCGCTTCTGGAACAGGGATGACGATAATCCTATCCAGTGCAGGGCGACCACCATGATAATCTTCGTTGCGCTCCAGAGTGAGGCTTACGTTCGGCTTGAATTCGACGACCTTATAGGGGCCGGCGCCGACAGGATGCAATCCCACCTCTTTGGCGTCGTACTTTTCGTAGGATGCCGGACTCATTGTGACCCTCATGAAGGCAGTCATGTAGTTCAAGAACGGCCCGAAGGGTTCGTCCGTTCGCAAGATCACCGTGTAGTCATCGGGCGTTTCGATGGATGTTATCTGATCGAAGCGCGTTGAAGATGTAGCAGCGACCTCCGGATTTCGTGCATGCTCGAAATGCGCTCTCACAGCTTCCGAGTTGAACGGTGTTCCATCATGGAAGGTGACATCGTCTCGCAGTTTGAAGGTCCATTCACGCCCATCATCTGAAGATTCCCAGGACTCTGCCAAGTCTGGGTACAGTTTGAGATCGGTGCCTACACGTACAAGCTTGTTGGAAATGAGATATAGGATGGCCGGGCCAGATGGATAGCCAACAATCTTCGCGGGGTCCAGTCCACCAATTGGACTGCGCACGGCGACGGTGAGCGTACCACCCTCGGCCGGCTCATCAGGGGGAGGCGCTGCTGCGGGGGCAGGCGGAGCTGCGGGAGCGCATGACGCTAACACCAACCCACCTGTGGCGAATCCAACTGCCTTCACGAACGACCGTCGTGAAATCTTACGGTTAGTCATGGGTTTCTCCCCTATTCAGATGTAGGAACTCGTTTTACGCGGGCAATGTTGCAAGACGCACCTGATCAGACTGACACGAAGCATCGAGGCATGCTGCATGACAGAGAGAATCAGGTAGGTCTTGAGCACATAGTAGGTCTGCTTGGCGCAGACCTTTTTCGACTCCAGCGTGGTAAAGAATCCAGGAAGCGGCTTTAGTGCAGTTGGCTGTGGGTCGGTCGTTGGCCAACAACAGTGCGTATTGCCGGGTGAGTGGAGAAGTACATTCTAATCGCAACCGATTGGGTTTCACATTTTTGGTTGCGTCTGCGCGGAACTGACGAAGGGGAAAAGGGGGCAAGGACAACTGGTCCAGATAGGCACACGTCGCTGTCTCGTCTGGATTTTCGAGTTTGTCGAGCCTCTGGCAGCGACCGTGCGGAATGTCTTCAAGGAAGAGGGAGTGGGAGAGGGCGCGCCTGACCAGGGCGGAGCTAATCGCTTCGTCCATCAGCGCCGACATGCCTGTCATTGTCATCGCCTCGAATGAACTCAGCAGACAGTGGAATGTAGGCCAATGGATTTGAAATCCATGTTTCGAATCCTGACCTCACTCTACTCACTTCGTCAAAGACGACATGATATATATTATAATACAGCCAAAATACATCGTCAAGTGAAGTTATTGCAGGGGTGCATCCCAAAATGGGGGTGAGATATACTGAGAGGGAGGTTGTGAGAAAGAGTTGATAGAGAAAGGGAAGAAAGGCGATGGGTCGGAAGCGGAGTCAGGAACGAAGTCAAGAGGGGTTTACGGTATCAGAGGGCGAGATGCACGAGCGGCTGTGGTCATGGTGACGGGAGGAACCTGGGCCCAGTTCTGATGAGATCAAGGAACAGGTAGGCCAGGAGCGGGAAGCCATGTTGAAAGCTCTAATGGAAGCGCTGGCATGAAATCCCCATCTGACCAGCTTCGCCCCAAACCTGGACTACACCCGAATGTGAGCACAGAGCAATTCCACCTTACTTCCTCAATTCCCCGGGAGGCTGCCCGGAAAGCATGGCCAGGCCCTGAAAGCCAGTCATCATTGCCAACGCCATTTTTCTCTGCCGGCAACCGTGGCCGAAGGCGGCGAGTCCTGGCAGCGCATACAGGCAAGTCTGTGCGCCATTCGAGGGAGGACGGCGCACACGCCTGAAACACTGCCCGGACCCGCCCACCGCCGTCTTACAGGAAAATAAGTTGACGTCAGACTGCGGCAGATGTGGGAAGCGGAATGAAAAAAACCCCCGCAGGGCACAAATCTCTTCAGGCTCACTACACTTCCCCTATCTGTCATCAGAGATTGTAACAGACCATTTGTTCTATAGACAAATGATAGCATAGGCGCGGCTACATCCCCAAGTGGCGACAATGGTCCTCACTCTTCTGGAAGCAACCTGACCCCGGTCTCTTCCCTCATCGTCTTCGTAGGGGCAGGCCTTGTGCCTGCCCTCCAAGCCCCAGCCCAACCGCCACTGACCACCGACCTCTGCCATTCTTCATGACCACTGACCTCTGACTGCGGCGACTGATTGAGGATAAGCCCGGCGAGACTGCGCGGCCTTGCGCGGGCAGGCAGTTAGCGGGAGCAAATTGCTTCTTTGACCGCTGTCAAAGAGCCGTCCGATTCAAGGGCTCTAGAGTGAGTGATTTGAGGCGTTTGTCGTCTTTTGTCGTGTTTTCAGGGGGATGTACGATATTTTATTTCTTTTCTGAGGAAAGAGAGTCGACTGGCTGCCTGGGTTGAAGCCACCAATGTTTTCGTGATCACCGTAGGAATCCCTGGTTGCGCCCGCTCCACATTTGGACGAGTTTCATATACATCGGAATGCAACCCGGCTTGGCCATTTCCTTCTCGCTTAATTCTGTTAACCTCTACAAAACATAAACAAAACCTGTGCAAGTCTAACAGACCACCATCCACGAACAGCCGCATTTCCGCGCCGATTTTGCGGCCAAAATCTGCTCGAAAACCGACTCCCGCGGCGCCTCGAATTCCGCCGATTTTTGACTAAAAGTGTAACATCCCCATTGGAACATTTTTTTGTAACATTTTCCCCCCTTATTTGGCCCTCTTTCTCTCTGGTCAGGAGCCCCAAAAACAGAAATGTTACACTTTCGCTGAAAATGCAACACCTTCGCGGCCCCTTTCGGGCGCACCGCCGCGCCGCCGAAAGACCGCCCCTTCAGCCTCTGAAATGATGAATTGCCGTCCCCCGGAAAAGCTGTACAAAATCCGCGAAGTCCGCGCATCCCCGCCCGCATTCGCAAACCAAAATGCACATATGAGCGCATCCCATAATGATGGCGAACTTTCATATATCTTTACGAACAACAACACCACGGCCAGCCCGCAATCCGATCGCCGGCAGAGGAACCGCCATTTCTCAGTCCTAACGTCTTTCCGCCCTCTCCTCCCATTTGAGATGCACTCGCGCAGCCGGAAAACTGGCTTTCATCGGCAGAACGAAGTACAATCTTACAGTGTCTGCGCATCATCTTGCCGCAGGTTCCTGTGGCAGGTGACGCAGCCAGATCGCCATTTCGAGTCGACCTGAACAATGGTCGCGGCAAGCTAACGATTCAACTGAGTGTTTTGGGCTCAGATTCACGAAACTCATCTGTCTGCGGAGCAGCTCTATGCGGATCACCGACCTCAAATGCGCGATTCTCGGCGGCAGTCCCGTCGTTCGCATCACCACCGACGCCGGCATCGAGGGCTATGGCCAGGCCGAACACTTCAAGCCCTATCTGAAGCCCCACGTGCTCTTCTACCGCGACTACATTGTTGGGCAGGACCCGACCGACGTGGAGCGTGTGATGCTGCGCATTCGACGCCTGGGGAGCTTCAAGCCCTGGGGCAGCGCGGTCAGCGCTATCGAGATGGCGCTGTGGGATATCGCGGGAAAGGCAGCCAATCTGCCGGTCTACAAACTTCTTGGCGGGAAGGTGCGCGACAAGGTGCTTGTTTACAACGGCGCCCTCCGCTTCCCTTTGGCCGGCCAGGAACCTGGGCACTACGCTGAAAACATGGCCCGGATGGCGGAGGCACGGGAAGGCTTCGCCATCATCAAACAGGGCATCGGCTACCACAGCGGCATGCCGGACGAGCTGGACGACTTTTCCTACGGAGAGCGCCTCGGTGTGAGTCATCAGACCGAGCGCGGGCTGCTGACGGAAAAGGGCCTGAACCATGTCGTGGCCTGTATCGAGGCGATGAAGGATGTCCTCGGCGATAGGGTCGGCCTGGCCCTCGACTGCGGGCCCGGCTGGACCGTCCCGGACGCCATCCGGCTTGCCAAGGCTGTGGAGGGCCTTCACATCATGTGGCTGGAGGACACGATCACGGGCGACTACACGCCCTATGTGCTGGCCGAACTGTATCGCGAACTAACGCGCAGCACCTCCACGCCAATTCATACGGGCGAGCAGATCTACCTGCGCCAGCACTTCAAACCGCTCTTTGAAATGCAGGCCGTCAACATCGTTGGGCCGGACCCGGCCGACATCGGCGGCATCGCCGAGCTGAAGTGGGTGGCGGAATACGCCGACCTGCACGGCATCCTGATGGCCCCGCACGGCACAGGCGACGGACTGATCGGACTGGCCGCGCTGGTTCAGGTGGCCGCGACGTTGCCTCGAAACTACATCGCCTTCGAGTATCCGGTGGGCCGGCCGGAATGGTGGTATGATATTGTGGACGGCCTGCCCGACCCAATCGTGGAGAACAGCTACATCACCGTCTGGGATCGGCCTGGTCTCGGTGTCACGTTTGACGAGACTGCTGCCAGCAAGCATCTGGCCCCTGAAGACAAAGATTTCTTCAATTGAACCAAGGAGCGCTGAACCATGTCCAGTTCTGACATTTATGAGACCCTGGGTATCCGGCCGATTATCAACGCCGGCGGCCACATGACGGTCCTCGGCGGCTCGGTTCTTTCGCCGGAGGTGCGCGAGGCGATGGAGTCGGCCAATACTGCCTACACCTTGATGGACGATGTGTTTGACGGTGCGGGCAAAGCGATCGCCGGCATGCTGGGGACTGGCGGCGGGCTGGTCACATCCGGGTGCTACGCTGCGCTGGTGCAGGGCGCTGCGGCTATCCTGGCCGGCGACGATGCGGAGCGCATCCAGCAACTGCCCGATACGACCGGCATGAAAGACGAGTTTCTTATCCAGAAGGCGACACGTTACCGCTATGACCGTAGCGTCACCGTGCCGGGAGGAAAACTGATAGAGGTAGGCGATGAAGACAGCTGCACGACACAGCAGCTGCGCGACGCAATCGGGCCTCAAACGGCAGGCATCCTCTACTTCGCGGCCGGCGAGCGCTTCCCCAATACGGTCTCTCTGCCTGACGCAATCGATATTGCGCATGCGGCCAGTCTTCCCATCCTGGTCGATGCCGCAGCGGAGATCTACCCGTTGGAGCGTATGCGACGCGTCGCCACCAGCGGGGCCGACCTGGTCTGCTTCGGCGGCAAGTACCTCGGTTCCGGCAACTCGACCGGCATCCTTTGCGGCAGCGGCGAGTTTGTCAGCAAGGCTCGGCTCAACGGATTTACCGGCTTTGAGACCGGCAACAACAGCATCGGCCGCGGCTATAAGGTGGACCGTCAGGAGGTAATCGGAACCACGATTGCACTCCGCCACTGGTTGGACGCCGATCACGAGCAACGGCTGCAAGTCCAGTCCGACCGTATCGCCCAGATTTCCGCCGGACTGGCAAGTGTACCAGGTGTAAGCGCGGACAATATGTGGGAGGAGGACGGAGAGGGCCCGTGGATGCGCCTGAGTGTTAACTGGGATGAAGGGGAGAAAGGCCGTACTGCCGCCGAGGTTTCCGAGGCGTTGCAAAACGGCACACCTGCGATCTTCTGCCGTACCGATCCTGGCAGCCTGCACATTGCCGTCCATACGTTGCAAGAAGGTGAAACTGAAACTGTTCTGCGGCGGCTTCAGGAAGAACTGTCCTGACGCCATCGCTCACAAGGAATACCAACATGGCCCAATCCCGCGCCGGCCGCCACTTTCTGCAGATACCCGGTCCAACAAACTTGCCTGGGCGCGTCCAGCGCGCCCTCTCCCGCCCCACTATCGATCACCGGGGGCCCGAATGGGCACGGTTGACCTTCAGCATTCTGGAGCGACTGCAACAGGTCTTTGGGACAAGCGGTCCCGTGGTCGTATATCCTTCATCCGGTAACGGAGGGTGGGAGGCGGCGCTGGTGAATACGCTATCTCCTGGCGACCGCGTTCTGTTTGGCTCGAACGGCCAGTTCGCGTCGGGATGGCAAAATGTGGCAAGAAGGTTGGGTCTGACGGTGGAGGAGTTGCAGGGCGACTGGAGCTGCCCCATCGATCTTGCCGCGCTCGAAAGGCGCCTCGCCGAGGACCGGGGACGGGAGATCCGTGCGCTCGCCCTCGTCCATAATGAGACGTCCACAGGCGTCGTTAACGACATAGCCGGCGCCCGGGAAGCGCTTGACCGTACGGACCACGACGCGCTGTTGCTTGTAGACGTGGTCTCCTCGCTGGGCGCAATGGACTACCGGCACGAAGAGTGGGGCGTGGACGTGACGGTCGCCGGTTCGCAGAAGGGGTTGATGGTACCCCCTGGTCTTGGCTTCAACGCGACCAGCCCCCGAGCCCTGGAAGCAGCGAAATCGGCGCAGCTGCCCAGGTCCTATTGGGACTGGGAGAACATACTGGAGTTCAATCGCGACGGCTTTTATCCCTACACGCCGGCTACGAATCTTTTCTACGCCCTGGATGAAGCGCTGTCGATGCTGCTTGAGGAAGGGCTTTCGCACGTTTTCGCCCGCCACGCCCGCCTGGCGGAGGCCACCCGGCGTGCTGTGCGCGGTTGGGGACTGGACGTCTACTGCCGGGACCCCAAAGCCTATTCGCAGGCCCTCACCGCGGTGGCAATGCCGGCAGGCTATAATGCCGACGTACTGCGTCAGGTCATCCTGGAACGGTTCGACATGTCTCTGGGCACCGGTCTGGGTCAGCTGAAAGGCAAAATCTTTCGCATCGGCCATCTCGGCGACCTGAACGAGCTCACGCTGGCCGGTACGCTTTGCGGCGTCGAAATGGGACTGGCGGCCTGCGACGTGCCCCACGTTAGCGGGGGAGTCAACCACGCGCTGGCTTTCCTGGCGAAGGACCGGTAACGCACACTTCCTCCTAAAATGCTACCACAGAAGGTCCCCTCCGCGAGCCAGATGGATGCTCAAGGACTTGCTCGCGAATTGCGCGCTGCGATCGCCGGCGAAGTCCACTTTGATGGCGCCAGCCGGGCGATGCACGCGACCGACGCCAGCGTCTACCAGATAATCCCTCTGGGCGTTGTGACCCCCCGGAGCCGCGACGATGTCCTGCAGGTTGTTCAGATCTGCCGGCGGCACGGCGTCTCCATCACTGCGCGCGGGGGCGGAACCTCCCAGGCCGGGCAGGCGATCGGCGCCGGTCTGTCGCTGGACTTCTCACGCTACATGAACCGTGTGCTTGATCTGGACACCGAGGCCGCGACCGTCACGGTGGAACCCGGGATCGTCCTCGACGAGCTGAATGATCTGCTGAAACCCCACGGACTGCAGCTGCCTCTCGATCTGTCCACCTCCAACCGCGCCACCATAGGCGGCATGATCGCCAACAACTCGGCAGGCACGCGCTCAATCATCTACGGCAAGACGATCGATTACGTGGAAACGCTCGACGTACTCTTTTCAGACGGCAGCAGTGCCAGTCTTGGGCCTCTGTCAGAGGAGGCGCTCGGGGCCAAACTGGAGCGGGAGGATCTTGAGGGCGCTGCCTATCGCACCGTGCAGCGGCTCGGCCGCGAGCTGGAAGCGGAGATTCGGCAACGGTATCCCAGCATTCAGCGCAGAGTCGGCGGTTACAATCTGGATGAGTTTGTTCCCAATGGCGAGACGGCCCGTTCGACGCACCCCTTCAATCTGGCTCGTATCCTGGTGGGCTCCGAAGGTACGCTTGGACTGACGGTGGCGGCCAAAATGCGGCTGGCGCCATTGGTTCCCCTGCGCGCCCTCTGCAGCGTGCAGTTCGACGATCTGCTAGAGGCGATGAGCGCAACACCCGTGATCCTGGAACACGGTCCTTCAGCAGTTGAGTTGCTCGACCGTTTTATGCTGGACAAGACGGGCGGCCGTATCGAATACGCGCCTCTGCGCGCCTTCATCTGCGGCGACCCGGGCGCAGTGCTTCTTGTCGAGTTCTTTGGTCAGTCTGATGAGGAGCTGGCCGAAAAGATCGAGAACCTGCAGACAGACCTTGAGGCGCGAGGGCTGGGCAACTATCTTTACCGCGCGCTCGAGGCAGATGAGCAGGCCCGTATCTGGGAGCTGCGCCGCGCCGCACTGGGGCTGACAATGTCACAGACCGGCGACGCCAAGGCGATTTCGTTCGTGGAAGACACCGCTGTGCCCCCCGAACGTCTTCACGACTACATCGAGAACTTTCAGAGAATTCTGGCGAAACATGACACCCAGGCCGGCTTCTATGCGCACGCGTCCGTCGGACTCCTGCATATACGGCCCGTCATCAACCTCAAGAGCGCGCAGGGCGTGCAGCGTTTTGAGGCCATCGCCACCGAAGTGGCTGACCTGGTGCTGGAGTACGGAGGCGCGCTTTCCGGCGAGCATGGCGACGGGCTGGTTCGGGCGCCCTTCCAGGAAAAGATGTTCGGCCCGGCTCTGTACAGCGCATTCTGCGAGGTGAAAGGCGTCTTTGACCCGGACAACATGCTCAACCCGGGCAAAATCGTTCACGCGCCGGCTCTTACCTCCAACCTTCGCTACGGGTCGCCGGTTGGGCAATTCGAAGATGAGGAGCCGCGCCAGCTGGGGACGGGTCCGCCCGATGTGAACCACGCACGCGCTGAAGAAACCGACGCTACTCCGGGCTACGCAACCGCGTTCGACTTCTCCGATTTCGGCGGTCTGGTGCGGGCGACCGAACAGTGTACCGGTGTGGGAGCTTGCCGCAAAACGCTCACGGGCACCATGTGCCCGTCCTATATGGCCACCCGAAACGAAATCGACAGCACCCGCGGCCGTGCAAACGCGCTGCGTCTGGCGCTCTCAGGCGGCCTGGAGGCGACCGGCTTCGGCGACGAGGATCTCCTGCCGGTCGTGGACCTGTGCCTGGAATGCAAGGCCTGCAAACGGGAGTGCCCAACCGGCGTGGATATGGCCCGCATTAAGAGTGAATTCCTGCACCAGTACCACGCACGCCGCGGGGCGCCGTTGAAGGATCGTGTGCTGTCGCAGGCCGACCGGATTGCACGTTGGGGGAGCCGGCTGGCCCCGCTTTCCAACTGGCTGGCTGCGGCCAAGCCCGTTCGACGGCTGAACGAGCTGCTGTTTGGACTGGACCGGCGGCGCCCTTTGCCCGCCTTCAGCAGTCAGCCCTTTACCAGGCGTTGGCGCAACGTCGAGCCGGCAACCGGCTCGACGCGTACCAGGGTAGCCCTGTTTGCCGACACGTTCAACAACTACTACGAGCCCGGCCAGCTTGCCGACGCCGTTACCGTCCTGGAGAGCTGCGGCGCCGAGGTGACTGTCGCGCCTCAGGTCTGCTGCGGCCGGCCGCAGATTTCGAAGGGTTTTCTTGATGACGCCGCAAGACAGGCCTCCGCTGCCGTGTCCGCGCTCCTGCCGCTGGCCGAGGCCGGCATGCCGATACTCTTCTGCGAACCGAGCTGCTACTCGGCTGTACAGGACGATCACCCCCAGCTGCTGCGAAGGGCAGCGCAGAGGGACGCGCGCAAGGTGGCAGAAGCCTGCCAGCTCGTTGAAGAGTGGGCCGGACCCCGCATGAAACCGACGAAGCCTGGCCCTTCCAGGGTCCTGATTCACGGGCATTGCCACCAGAAGGCCCTCGTGGGGATGCAGCCTCTTCAGCAGCTTCTTGCAGCGATTCCGGACTGCGAATTGTCGGTGCTGGACAGCGGCTGCTGCGGACTGGCGGGGCTGTTCGGTTATGAACGCTACGAGATCTCCAAACTGATCGGCGAACGCCGCTTGCTGCCGGCCGCCCGCGAACTCGGAAAGGACGAGGTACTCGTCAGCCCTGGATTCTCCTGCCGCCAGCAGGTCAAGCACTTTGCAGGCGTGGAATCCCATTCACCCGCATCTCTGCTGGCGTCCCTACTCTGATGGGCACTGTGCCAACCAGAAGATAGCCGCCGCCCGCCTGGCAGAAGGTCGTGGACCGGCGGACGGACGGAGCCGGGCCCTGGGAAAGGCAGCTTGAGCAGGGCTACGTGCCATGAACCCCTGTCCCGAAAGAACGCGTCTGGCTGATAATCGCAGATCGGTGCGCGTGTAGTATACTATCCCCAACTGGTTCAATCGCCTTTCAGAATTCCTATATCCTTCCCTAACTCACTATCTTGAACAGAAGGAAGCCCTTGAAACTCAGGTCGTTTCTCCCTCTGGAGGCTCGCCGCGTCGCATGTCCCTCCAAGGCTGCGGCAGCAGGCGTGTGCGCTCCTTTCCACTGCCAACCCTCTTCGCCGGCAATAGTTCGACCCCTCGTCGGCGCCCTCATCCTGCTGTTTGTCGTGGCGCTTGCCGGGTGCGCGGGTGCAGGCGGGGCGCCCACCCCGACCTCTACCAAAACACCGGAAGCGGCCGGAGTTCAGCCAGAGGCTGAAACGGCGACACCGCCTCCGCCCAGTGCCGAAGGAAACACCAACTCAGCTGCGGAAGGTGAACAGGCAACCGCAACGCCTGTGCCGGGACGCGTCGCGCGCTATACCGGGCTGCCACTGGCCGACCCCTCGTTGCTGCAGGATACACCGGTATTGGTTTGTATTAACAACGACGTTGACAGCCGCTCGAGCCATTACGGCCTGAACGAGGCAGATGTAACCTACGAGTTCATCGTCGATGGCTTCCACCTCACACGCCTCACCAGCTTGTACCAGAGCATCCCTGCCAGGGAGATCGGCCCAGTCCGCAGCGCCCGCTGGCCCAATATCCATACCACCTATATGTTCGACGGCATTTTGGCCTGCTCCGGCGGCAGCGACGGCATACGTTATCTGCTCAAAAACGAGGTAGGATTCCCCTATCTGGACGCCGATTCGGAAGATCCCGAAAGCGTGACCTACTTCTACAGTGTAGGCAGCAACTATCGCACGCGTTTGCGGACGAGCGTCGACAGAGTGCGCCGCTGGATGATCGACATGGCAAAGACTTGCGACGTGTCGCCTCTGCTGCCCTACTGCCTGGAGATATTCAGCCCCTGGCTGGAGAGCCAGAAAAACAACCCCCGACCGTTGGAGCGAGCAAGCTTTGAGTTCAGCGAGACGCCAAAGGAGTTTTGGGCCTCTGAGGCCAACATGATCCGTATTCCTTACCCGGAGAATAACGGTGTCGAATGGCGCTACGACCCGTCAACTGGCCGCTACCTGCGATTCCAGAGCGGC
This sequence comes from Caldilineaceae bacterium, assembly GCA_965208965.1. Lineage (GTDB taxonomy): Bacteria > Chloroflexota > Anaerolineae > Caldilineales > Caldilineaceae > Bin5. The sequence continues at coordinate 3,248,736 of OZ242384.1, read as the reverse complement.
GCCGTGCACATGGACCAGGCTACAGGCCGCCAGATCAGCAGCGACAACGTGATCGTCGTCTTTGCCGAACACGAGTTGACTAACATCGTGGAAGACAGCCTGGGAACGCTCAGCGTCAAGATCAATCTCTACGGCTTCGGAGACCTGCGTGTGTTTCGAAATGGGAAGGTATATGAGGGCACCTGGCGGGCAAATGATCAGAGCCCGCCCCGCTGGCTCGGGCCCGGCGAGCAACCTATCACACTGAAGCCGGGCCGGACCTGGATACAAGTCGTGCGCACGAGCGACAGGATCAGCTATCAGTAACCTGGAGTACATCCCAAGCCGCCGGCCAGTCGGGGGACGCCGCCCGCACTGGCCTGAAGGCAACACGGCGGCGGGCGTAAGGCCCCGTTCTTAACTTCTCGACCAGACGAAGCAGCAAGATCCCCCGGCCATTCAGGTCAGCTGCTATCGACCACCAGACACCGGAGTTCGCGAATGTTGCGGGTAAAAATTGTCTGTACTATTGGGCCGTCCAGTACCGATCCCGATACTCTTGCACAGCTGATCGACGCCGGCATGAACGTGGCGCGCATCAACATGAGTCACGGGGACCACGATTTTCACGCCCGCAATATCCACACGATTCGTGAGATTGCCCAGGAACGCAACCGGCCCGTCGCGATTCTCGTCGACCTGCAAGGGCCGAAACTTAGAGTGGGGGAAATGCAGCCGGGGGGCGTACCGCTGACAGCTGGTGAAGAGCTGATTCTTACAACCGAAGACATCATTGGCGAGCCCGGACGCGTGCCGATTCAGAACAAGGAAGTCCCGTCCAGCATCGAGCGGGGCCGCCTCGATGCCCAGACGCAGGCGTCTGGAGAAGCGCAAGAGCGCATTCTACTGGATGACGGCCTGCTCGAACTGGAAGTCCTTGACGCGACTGAGACGACGGTGCGAACGCGGGTGATCGTTGGCGGCATCCTGGAAGATCGCAAGGGAATGAATCTCCCCCAGACCAGGCTGACGGTTCCCTCCATGACTGAGAAAGATCGCGTCGACGTCGACTTTGCGCTGGAACATCAGGCGGATTGGATAGCCCTCAGCTTTGTTCGTACCGCTGCGGACGTTCACGCGCTGAGAAAGGTAGTGCAGAGCCGCGCGCCCATGGGCCGGGCAACGCCGATCATCTCAAAGATAGAGAAGCCCGAAGCGGTCGACAACATAGAGGAGATCGTTCAGGCATCCGACGGCCTTATGGTGGCGCGCGGGGATTTGGGCATCGAGACCAGCCCTGAAGCTGTGCCGATGATCCAGAAGATGATCATCGCCCGTTGTATCGGCACTGACAAACCTGTGATCACTGCGACGCAGATGCTCGAATCAATGATTCGCAACCCGCGACCGACCCGCGCCGAGGCCAGTGACGTGGCGAACGCAGTGCTGGATGGCAGCGACGCCATTATGCTTTCGGGCGAGACCGCGGCCGGCATCTACCCGGTTGAGTCTGTCCAGACGATGGCGAATATCGCCCAGGAGGCGGAACGAGTGCGAAGCGTTACCCAACCGCACTACCGTCCCTCTCAACAGGCGCTGGATGGCTTCTTTGGCGTCTCGGCGACCGGCTCCGAGAAGGGACCTGATTCACACGCTGACGACGCGCCTTCGGTAGCCGAAGCGGTCAGCCAGGCCACAGTAGATACGGCGCGAAATGTAGGCGCCGCGGCCATTATCGCGCCCACGGCCAGAGGGGCGACGGCCAAGAAACTGGCCCGATTCCGACCCTCCGTTCCCATCATCGCAGTGACGCCCAGCCATCTCGTCTACCGGCAACTGGCACTCTATTGGGGTGTATTTCCCCTGATGGGCCAGCGCATGAACACGATCGACGAAATGTTGGAAGACGCCGTACGTATCGCCCTGCGCGCCGGCTTTGTCCAGCAAGGAGACGTCACGGTCGTGACCGGCGGCGTCGTTGGCGGCGTGCCGGGAGAAACCAATCTGATGACCGTTCGCCGCATCGCCAGAGTGCTGATGCATGGGCAGGGCGTAGGCAATCGACGTATGAGCGGCCGCGTGGTGAGATTGAGACCGGGCCAGGATCCCCAAGCGCAGGAAATTCAGCGCCGGATGATGACGACACAGGATATTCTGGTGGCGGAAGAGTTGAACCAAGTCAGTATGGAGTTGGTCTACCATGCCGGGGGGTTGATCACCGCGGAGTCGGCGCCCGACAGCATCGCGGCGCTGGCGGCAGTGGAGTTGGGGATCCCCGCAATTCTTCAGGCGGCCGGAGAATGGGATGAACTGGTCGAAGGCCAGACCATTGTCATCGACGCCAGGACCGGCAATGTCTATGAGTGGGACCTATAGAGCGGGCAGCTGACGGCCCGACTCAGACAACGGCCGGCGGCTTGTTGCCGGATTCGGCAATGGCCCGTCGAACATCTACCCTCAGCAGCAGTGCAAGCCCCACCACAAAGAACAGTATGATCGAGACTATCGCGGGGCGCAAGCTCCCGGTGAACTGGTTGACCAGGCCGAAAGCCAGCGGGCCCAGCCAGGAGGTGCCCCTTTCGCTGACTTCGTAAATGGAGAAGAACTCAGCCTCTTTCCCTTGCGGAATCATGTTGGCAAAGAGGCCGCGGCTGACCGCTTGAGTGCCTCCCATCACCAGGGCAATGAACGCTCCCAGAATCCAGAACTCCAGGATTCGGCTCTCCCCTCGCAGTCCCAGGTAGGCGTAAATTACAACAACTGTCCAGACGATCAGGCCGACGATCAGTGCCTTCTTGGCCCCGACGCGAATCGCCAATCTGCCGAAGAGTAGCGCACCCCCAAAAGCCACGAACTGGATCATCAGAATAACCATCGTGAGCACGTCCTGCTCGATCTCCAACCCGCCCTGCAGGAGCGGCGCCGCGGCAAATACGGCCGCTACTGCAAACACAGTCTGGATGCCATCGTTATACAGAAGATAGGCGATCAGAAAACGGATTGTATGGGGGTACTTTGCAGCCTGCTGATAGGTCTCCCACAACTGTCTGAGACCTGTCGACAGATAGGTCTCGCCGGGAGGGAGCGCTTTGGCGGTGTCTCGCGAGCGCAACAGCCTCCAGGTAACGAACGACCAGCAGAACCACCACAGTCCGCCGGAGAAGAGGTTTATCCGAACAGCCAGACTGGAGTCTACACCGATGCTGTCGCGCAACAGGAAGAAAGCAAGATTGAGCGTCAGAAGAATGCCGCCTCCCAGATAGCCCAGCGCCCAGCCTACCGACGAAACGCGGTCGCGCTCATCCGGTTCGGCGATGTCGGGAAGAAAGGCATTGTAGAAGACGATGGCGGCGCCAAAGCAGAGATTTGCGAAAATGAAGAGGAGACCACCCAGCCACCAGGTCTGGTCGGTAACGAAAAACATGAACATGGTGGCCCAGGAGCCGGCGACGGCGAAGATCTGCATCAGCTTCTTTCGCAGGCTCGAATAGTCGGCGATGGCCCCCAGAATTGGCAGAAACAACACCTGCAAGATTACAGAAATCGAGATGCAATAGGACAAGAATGAGTAAGGAGCGACCGGTGCGCCGAGAATGCGGACCATGCCGTCGGGACCGGCGGCCAGTTCGGCCAGATTGGAGACATAGGGGCCGAGGAAGACGGAGCCGACAGTTGTTGAAAATGCTGAGTTGGCCCAGTCATAGAAGTACCAGCCGAGTTGCTCGCGGCGGTTGCCCGGCTCCACTTCGTGCGCCGAGGACTGATTGGGGTCGGCTGACGATTCTGTGGACATCAGATGCTCCTTGGGGGTCGACGCGGCCAGTGGAATACCGTGGGACGGAAACTCTAGGCGCCGGCAGTGCGAGCCTCGCGCAGAAGAGGTTCGCCGTACATGGTTTCGCCGTGAAGTTCATCCAGGCGCGCGGGGGTGATACGGTTGCTGAGGTCAAGGCCCGCCGGGGCCTGGGCCGAAACACGCAGGTAGTTGTCGGTCAAGCCGCTCCAAAGAAACGTGTCAACCTGATCGGTCAGCGGTTGTCCGCTGCCCTCCCACAAGACGGGGCGAGTGGAGCCGAGAAATCTTCTCCGTTCCATTTCGGCTGTGTGGGCAACTGCCCGGTGCATGCGCCGCGAACGCTCTCGCTTGACCGCCTTTGGTACCTGTTCGTCGAAGCCGGCCGCGGCTGTGCCGGCGCGGGGGCTGAAGGGGAATATGTGCGCATGGGCGAAGCGCATCTCTTCGACGAAGCGCAGACCTTCTTCAAAGTCAGTCTCCGTTTCGCCAGGAAAGCCAACAATCAGATCGGTGGTGATAATCAGATTGGGGATGGCGGCGCGGGCGTCAGCCGCCAGCTTGCGGAAGCTGGCGACGGTGCAGCGACGGGCCATGCGGCGCAGCTGGGCGTCGGTACCTGCCTGCAGAGGCAGGTGCAGATGGGGGCACAGCCTCCCCGGCCAGCGCTGCCACAGGTCGAAGAAGCCGTCGGCCAGCTCCCAGGGCTCCAGGCTGCTGAGCCGCAGGCGGGCGATGTCGGTATCGGTGAGGATGGCCGCCGTCAACTCCTTGAGATCGGTCCTTTGCCGGCCCGGAAGGTCCCTGCCGAAGGCCCCCAGGTGGACACCTGTGAGCACGGCTTCGCGGAATCCGCCGTCTACCAGCGTCTGTACTTCCCGCACGACGTCGGCCGTCGTACGGCTGCGGCTGTCTCCGCGCAGGGCGGTGACGATGCAGAATGTGCAGCGATTCTGGCAGCCGTCCTGTACCTTCACGAAGGCGCGCGTGCGTCCTTCCCCTTCCTCAGGGGACGCCGGGGCGAAGGGTGTGCCATGAGGCTGTATGCGGGACAGGTCGTCAGGATCGGAGAGTTCCGCGCTCCAGGGCTCGAGCAGCGTATGCAGCATCTCCTTATCTTGGTTGTCTGCTACCAGTTCGACGCCGGGGAGAGCGGCGCTCTCCTGGGGGGCGAGGGTGGCGTAGCAGCCGGTCATAGCGATACGGGCGTCGGGGTTGCGCTTGTTCAGGTGACGGGCTGCCTGGCGGCTCTTGCGCGCGGCCTGGCTCGTGACCGCACAGGTGTTGAGTACGATCACCTGCGCTTCTTCCGGACGGCCGACGATGCGATGCCCGGCTGCGTTCAGGCGTCCCGCCAGAGTACTGTTTTCACTGAAGTTGAGCCGGCAACCCAACTGGTCGAGGAAAACGCGCATTGCTTTCGGCTTGTGGTTGGTAGCCGGAGGCCAGTCTGAATTGCCGAAATCGGCCCTTGACCGTAACAGGATAACACAGAACCTTTTTTACCAATTAATCCCGGTTCAGGTATACTCGACAGTATGATCCTTTCTCTTTCAGTGCGGGTTGCGGAGAGCTTCAGCAATAAGCGGGAGAGCGCCATTCCTCTGGAGGAACTAGCGCGCATCGCGGCCGACGCAGGGTACGACGCCCTCTGTATGCGCGCATCGGTTGTCGGGGTCCACAGCCCCGCGGGGACGGCTGCACGCGTAAAGGATACGGTAAACGGGCACGGTCTTGCCATCTCGATGGTAACCGCCGATTTTCCTGTACCGGAAAACAGCGCCGAAGGTCCGAACAGTCTGCGGCGCATTACCCCATCCCTCGATCTGGCCGAGGCGTTGGGGGCGGATTTGATCCGAATCTGCATGAAGAAGGAGGAGGACATAGTTCATGCCAGGCGGGCGGCCGATGAGGCCCGCGAGCGGGGCATCCGCCTGGCGCATCAGAGCCACACGCGCAGCCTCTTCGAGACAGTCGAGGGTTCGGTGGCGGTGTTGAAGGAGGTCGGCAGGCCCAACTTCGGTATCATCTATGAACCGGCCAATCTGGCCCTGTGCGGCCAGGAGTACAGCGAGGCCACACTGCGCGCCTTTCAGCCCTGGCTGTTCAATGTCTATCTACAGAATCACACGCCGGAGCCGGACGGCCTCCAACCGATGGAAACGTGGACGCGAGGAAAAGTCATGTCCACCCTGCGCCCGTTGGATATGCCGGGGGGAATCGACTTTGCAGCCATATTCGACGGGTTGCGAACGATAGGCTACGACGGCTGTGTGACCATGCATCAGGCCTTTGGCGGTGACATGACCCCGGCAGAAGCGACCAGGCGCACAGCAACCTTTCTGGGAGGGCTGATGGAATAGACCCGGCTGGCGCCTTCCAGTGAATGAGCCCTGCTCAGGTAACCGGGAACTCTTGGGCGCTTCACGAATTCAGACGGTTGTGTCTGAACTTGAAACAAGAGAGGTGTTTTTCAATGACGAAAAAACAGCACAGCTCGAACTCTACGGCTCGGGAAACGGCAGGTTCAAGTGAACGGTCTGGTCCCCGCTCCCGCGCTGACGACGTAGACGCACTCTCCCCTTCACTTGCAACTGTAGACTCGCCCCCGCCGGCCGAGACCACCGCTTCCAAGCGGCAACCTCCTTCCAGCACCCAACGAACAGATATTGAATCTGAACAGGCGCACACGCACGCGTTTCAACGCGCCAGCGCATTCTCCGTGGCCCAGGAGCAGTTGACCCGCGTCGCCAATGCGATGGATCTCGACGACAATATGCGGGAATACCTGAAGATGCCGCGCCGGGAACTGATCGTCCACTTTCCTGTGGTGATGGATGATGACTCGATTCGAATTTTCACCGGGTTTCGCGTGCACCACAACACCGCGCTGGGGCCCACAAAGGGGGGCATACGTTACCATCCAGATGTGACGCTGGACGAATCGCGAGCGCTGGCCATGTGGATGACGTGGAAATGCGCGCTGATGAATCTGCCCTATGGGGGCGCCAAAGGCGGGGTCATCGTAAACCCCAAGGAGCTCTCAGAGAAAGAGCTGCAGGCGCTGACCCGACGCTATACCACGGAAATCAGTCTCTTCATCGGGCCGGAAATGGACATTCCCGCGCCGGACGTAGGTACAAATGCGCAGGTTATGGCCTGGATCATGGACACCTATTCCATGCATCGAGGCTATTCCGTACCGGCTGTCACGACCGGCAAGCCTCTCGCTGTGAACGGCTCTGCCGGTAGGGAGTACGCTACGGGTTTGGGTATCACTTACATAACAAGGGCCATGCTGCGCCGTCGCATGGGACTCGACATAGAAGATGCCACGGTAGCGATACAGGGGTTTGGCAATGTAGGCAGTTGGACGGCGCGCTCGATGCACGAACGGGGCGCGAAGATCGTGGCAGTCAGCGACGTGGGCGGCGCGGTCTTTGATGAGAGGGGGCTGGACCCGCGCCATCTGAAGCATTACGCTGAAGAAACTGGGACGGTGGCTGGATACCCGCGTGCGGACACGCTGACAAATGAAGAGCTTCTGACGTTGAACGTAGATGTGCTCGTCCCGGCCGCACTGGAAGGACAGATCACCGGCGAGAACGCGGACAAGATAAACGCCAGGGTCATCGCCGAGGGAGCCAACGGGCCGACGACGCCGGAAGCTGACCGCATATTGGAAGACAAGGGCGTTCTGATCATTCCGGACATTCTATGTAACGCTGGTGGGGTGGTGGTCAGTTACTTCGAATGGGTGCAGGACCTGCAGGCCTTCTCCTGGGACGAGAGCGAGATCCGGCATCAGATGAAACGGAAGCTGCTGGACAATCTGGACGACGTGCTGGCAATCACTGTTCAGACCAACCAGGATCTGAGGACGGCAGCCTACACGATCGCTATCCAGCGCATTGTGGATGCGGTGAAGTATCGGGGTATCTATCCGTAACCTGCGAGTCATCCCGCAGCCGGCAGTTTTCCTGAACTGGACGGAAAGCGGAGGCGGGATGACTCTAGGACTTTCGACCGCGCCCGGAGAGAGTGCGGGACGGCACGCAGTTTATGATCAGCCGGCAGCCAGGCAACTGTAGTTGGCACGCGGAATTGTGGAAGACGAGAGCCATTTCATCATCGAGATTCTATGCGAGCCGGCCAGGCGGGCCCAAGAGCACTACATGGTCGCGAATGATCTCGCGATGAAAGTTTTCAGGTAAGCGGGCCCAATCTCGGGCTTCAATCAAGAATGGGATAGTGGACTCTCGCAGGGCCTCGTCCAGATCTGCCAGTTTGCTGACCGGGATCTGTTTCAATTCGGGGCTACGCAAAACGAGGTCCAGGTCACTGCCGTCATGACTGGCACCGCTAATGCGGCTGCCGTATGCCCATACTTCGATGTCTGGCATGTGCGTACGCAGTATATTCTCGAGCATACGGCGGTGTCTCAGCCTAAGGTGCAAGCGGTGAGTCATCCTGACCCTCTTCGATTGCTTCGACCAGGTCCTCTGCGTCGGCAATGAACTGAGACAGCGCCACCAGCGTTCTTTCAGCGAACTGCTCGCCGTATTCGTGGGCCGTTTCATTTCGCACTGCAGCGATATTCGAGCCAGCGCTCACATGCGTCGCCACTGATCAGGCAGTGTTTGGCGGCATAGCGAAAAACATCATTGAAAGTGAGTCGGTCCGCTTGCCGGTGGCTGGCAAAGTAGGGCCGAAGCCTTCTTCTCAGGAGTCGCCAGCTCTGCTCCAGTATGAGTTCAAACTCTTTGGCGCAAGCCGCTCGGCAGAATTCATATGACACGTCGCCGGCTTCGTGCTGCTGAAGACCGTCACTTGCAGCCCTGAGTGTTCGTATGCAACGCCTGACCTGATAGGTGCGTATGGTCATCTGCATCTCCGGAGCTTGAACGGACTTTGGTGACGAGTTTCAGTCCCACACAGGTCTGCTGCAGATTTCCACTTGCCAGAAGCCGCAACAATTCAGGGGAATCCAGGTAACACTTGAGCTTGAGATTTCGTCAGATCCTCTGTTCATCCAGATAGCTGCGCAGAATTTCCGCTGCGGCGACCGCGTCCTGCCCGGCCGGGTGCGGTCCTTCTTCGGCGATCCACTCGTCGGCGGAAAAGCTGCTGAGACGCTCATCCCAGAATACGAGGAGTACTTCGTTGCCGAGGATGTTGCGCAGGGCCCGGGTGAAGCGCGCTGCCCAATTGCGGATCCTGCGCGCTTGCGGACCTTCGCTGCCATCCATGTTGTAGGGCAGCCCGCAAACGACAAGTACGGCCTCCTCTTCTGCGTAGATCTTGGCGAGTGCGTCGAAGTCGGTGCGGCGGTTGCGGCGGAGCAGGGTACGGAGTGGGCGCACTGTCAGACGCAGTGGATCGCAGGTGGCAACGCCGATACGGGCGTCGCCCACGTCCAGGGCGATGATCTTGCCTGGCGGCAGAGAAGGTTTGGAGAGATTGGGCTGGGTCATCGGCAAACAGAGGCTACTGCCCGCTGCGCGCGGCTTCACTCAATTCGACCCGGACCTGGATGCGACTGGCGATCTGGGGAAGCGTGCCGAACCAGGCGGGGTCCTGGTAAAATTCCGGCTCTCTGGCCAGCAACCAGTCTTCCTGCAACCTGCTGGCCGCCTCATCCGTGCTGAGTCCGGTTACGGCGCGGCTGACGGCTCTTACATCGATAGGGATGACATAATTCCCGCTCGCGGTCATGGAGTAGCGCAGCGTGCGCCCGGTAACGACCGTATTCGGTTCGACTGTGAACCTGATCGATTCGGCCACAAGTTGGCCGCGTTCCGGTACCTCGCTGCGCAGCGCCACCATGGCCGCTTCTTCGGATTCTGTCCGGTTTATCACGCTTCCCTGGATCAGCACACGAAGAGTGAGGTTAAGTTCGTCGGCAGGTTCATCGTTGAACTGGTCGAAAAACTGGGCAGTAATGTAGGTCAGGATGGTATCTTCGGGCATCCACTCGTCTGGGCCCAGTTCCGTTGACAGCCTTTCATGGGCTACCTCCCGAATGCTGGTGTACACCTGATCAAGCAGCCTGTCTCTGTCCCCTTGCGTGACCAGGCGCACGCGGGCATTGGCGCCCCCCGCAGTGGCCTCCGGGTTCGTCACACGCACGCGGGTGCGCAGACCACCGGCGACTGTGGTTATCCTGTTACTGGGTACATTGCCCAGGATTCCCGGCTCAGTTGCTTCTATTTCAACCTCGGCCTGCGTACCCAGGGGCCCGGCGATTTCAAGGTCTTCAAGGATCCGGAAATCTACGTCTTCACCGGTACTGGACGAGACGATCGTGCCGGCAGGGATACGCACCGTGCCGTTGGTTTGGTTGGTAAAAACTACTCTTCCTTTGGCAAGGTCTGTTTCAGACCACCCGCTGCCAGTCGTAGAGACGGTGCCGGTTGCTTCCTCGGTCGTCTCGATCAAGCGCGCCGCCAGCAGCCCCTGCTCCAGGTCTGTTACTTCAACCTGCGGGTCGGCAGTCAGAAGTAAGGACGTTTCCAGGGCGCGTTGACCTGGCACAAGCGTGACTGTTGCTGCGGGCAACACGAAGTAGAGGAATCCACCCAGGAAAGAGGTCAGGAAGATGCCTACAAACAGATAGCCAACGACCTGCAACCATAGTGGGGTCGAGCTCTGATAGCGCCGGGTGGCGCGGACGCGGCGGCTGCGGACGCGATCAAGGCGGGGACGGGCTGCAAGCTTCGGATCGATCGACCCATCGTGCTTGCGCCATTGCGGTGGTTCAGGCAGCCAGGCGCCGGGCCGGTTGGATTCGACGACAGGAGCGGAACCGCCCCTGCCCCAGCGGCGCAATCGCACGGCCGCTTCGCTGCCAAATACAGGGATGCCCAACCGTTTGGCGTTTTTGCGAATGGTCGAATCCCTTGTTACCAGCGCCAAGTCCTGGCCCAGGTACTGAGATTGACGTTGGAGCAATCGCAGCCTCGGCAGGTTTTCCAACTGCGCGCAGCCACCGGGGAGGACCAAGACCACTCCCACGCGCCCCATGCGAGCCAACTCCTGGCGCAGGGCTTCGATTCGGATGTCAGGGTTAACGTTCAGGAACTCTGCCACTGGATTGACCCGGTCTAAGCATCAGGTTGCTCGCGGCTGGCAGGCGCAGCCCACGCGCCCACTAGTCAAGATTCGCTTCAACCCATCCGGCGACCTGACCGAGAGCTTCGGGCAGTTTGTCGGCATGCCGCCCGCCAGCCTGGGCCATATTTGGTCGACCACCGCCGCCGCCGCCAACGATTTTGGCCGCATCGCGTACCAGATTGCCGGCGTGGATGCCCTTCTTGATTGCATCGTCGGTGGCCGCGGCCACCAGCATTGGCTTCTCGTTGATTACGGAGCCGAGTACGACGACACTGCTACCGAGCCTGTCGCGGAACCAGTCGGTCATCTGGCGCAGGGCATCCACATCATTGGCTTCCACCTGCTCCGCCAGGACTGAGAGGCCGTTCAGTCGTACTGCATGGCTGAGCAGAGTTTCGCTCTGCTGGCGGCTGAGTTTGGCTCGCGTCTGCTCCAGATGACGTTCGAGCTGACGGTTCTGCTCCTGCAGTCTTTGCACCGCCTCCACCGTCTGCTCCGGTTGAACGCGCAGTTCAGCCGCGACGGTGTCGAGCGCGGCCAGGCGATCCGTCAAAACCGCCTGGGCGGCGCGTCCGGTCAACGCCTCGATACGGCGCACGCCGGCCGCGCTGCTCCCTTCACCTGTAATGAGAAACGGGCCAATCTCGCTGGTGGTTCCCACATGCGTGCCGCCGCACAGCTCCTGCGAGATGGCTTCGCCGCCGTCGCCGATCGAAATCACACGTACGGTGTCTTCGTATTTCTCCTCGAAAAAAGCCAGTGCGCCTTCGGCGACAGCACGGTCAAAGCCGGTCCAGCGATCTTTGACAGGATAGTTGGCAAGCACGGCCTGGTTGGCCGCTTGCTCGATTGCGCGCAGCTGCTCCGTGCTGACTGGCTGCGGGTGGGAAAAGTCGAAGCGCAGCCGGTCCGGGGCTACCAAGGAGCCGCGCTGGCGCACATGTTCCCCCAACTGGCCGCGTAGCTCGGCATGCAGCAGGTGGGTTGCGGTGTGGTTGCGCATGACGTCCCAGCGCCGTACGGTGTCGATAAAGGCACAGGCCGGATCTTCTACTTTGATTGTACCGCTGGTGACTTTGCCGACATGGACAAGCAACCCAGGAATCGGCCTTCGCATCGATTGTACCTGCACGGACCAGACCGGTTTTTGCATATCTTCCGGGAAATACTCGATCTCACCGGTGTCGCTGACCTGGCCACCGCTCTCGACGTAGAAGGGTGTCTCGGGCAGGATAACCTCAATCTCCTCGCCGGCGTGGGCCTGTTCGACAGGCTGGCCATCCTTGACCAAACCGATGACGGTTGTCTCGGCATCCTCCGCGTTTTCGTAGATCAGATTGCGCACGCCGTCGGCGCCGATAAGACCGCGGCCTCGCAACTCCTCCAAGATGGTGACGTAGACGGATACGTCGGCGGCCGCGTCCTGCTGGTCGCTGCCGGACTGCCGGCGTTGTTGCTCAAGCGCAGCCTGGTAGCCGGCCTCGTCAACTTCAAAGCCGTTTTCCTGAGCCACGTCCTTTGTAATGTCCAGCGGGAAGCCGTAGGTGTCCCACAGCCGGAATGCGTCCTCGCCGGGGATCACGCGCGCATCGCCAGCTCGCAGACGGTCCATCAGTCCGTCCAGGAGTGAGAGGCCTGTGGTCAAGGCGCGCTGGAAACGTTCCTCCTCAGCGGTTACGGTCTGAACGATGAAGTCCTCGCTCGCCTGTAACACCTTATAGTGTGCACCAAACTCGGCAATGACGACGCGGCAGATCTCGGCCAGGAAGTGCTCCTCGAAACCGATCAGTTTGCCGAAGCGGGCGGCACGGCGCAGGATCATGCGGACGACGTAGTCGCGTCCTTCGTTGCCGGGCATCACGCCGTCGGTGATCAGGAAAGTGATGGCGCGGCCGTGGTCGGCGATAACACGGTAGCCCACGAGGTGCTCCTGACGCTGGGCGTCGGAATGGCCCAGGAGCTCCTGGATGCGATCCATGATAGGCGTGAAAGCATCGGTATCGTAGTTGTTGTCCTTGCCCTGCAGTATCGAGGCCAGGCGCTCAAGGCCGGCGCCGGTGTCCACACTGGGTTTTGGCAGGGGAATCAGTTCACCGCCGGGCTCGCGCTGCTCGTACTGCATGAAGACCAGGTTCCAGATCTCCAGATATTCGTCGTCAACGTTGACGCCGTCCGCGACCTGGTCCTCCAGATCGCCCCAGTAGTAGTGGATCTCGGTGCAGGGCCCGCAGGGGCCGATATCGCCCATCTCCCACCAGTTGTCCTTCTTGCCGAAACGCAGGATGCGTTCAGGCGGCGCGCCCACCTCTCTCCACAGTTGGGCGGCCTCGTCGTCATCGGTGTAGACGGAGAACCAAAGCCTGTCTAGGGAGAGCCCCAGCTCGTTGACGAGCAGGTCCCAGGCGAATTGAATGGCGTCGCGCTTGAAGTAGTCGCCGAAGGAGAAGTTGCCCAACATTTCGAAGAATGTGTGGTGGCGGGGGCTAGGGCCTACGTTTTCCAGATCGTTGTGCTTGCCGCTAACGCGCAGGCACTTCTGGGAGGTCGTGGCGCGATTGTAGCCCCGCTTCTCAAGGCCGAGTAAGAGGTCTTTAAACTGCACCATGCCGGCATTGACGAAAAGCAGCGTTGGATCGTCTGCAGGCACGAGACTGCTGCTGTCGACGATCTGGTGGCTCCGTTCCTGGAAATATTCGAGGAACCGCTTGCGAATTTCGAAAGTTGAAAGACTTTTCATCGGACGCCTCGCTTGGTTCGGACAGACAAGAAACTCAGTTCCTGGAGCGGGAGTCAATCATACGACTCCGAACGCACGGACTGCTGCCGATTTTAGCAAATTCAAGGCCGATAAGGGAAACCGGGCAGGGGTCGGCTTTCAGTTCATTACTCCTTTATCTTGGTGATGTCGCCGATCCTCGCTAATAATAGCCACAGGTGGCGCCGAAGTCGGCATCAGTTGACATTTTCAACTCTGTGCCTGGATTGAAGTTGAACAGTTTTCGTTTGGATCGGACAGGGAAGCATGCCCGCCATAACAGTACGCAATCTGCGCAAGACCTTTCAATTGAAGCGCAAGGCGGCCGGTCTGCGGGGGAGTTTGCGCGCGCTGTGGCGGCCAACATACGAGTCGATCGAGGCGGTGCGCGGGCTTTCATTCGAGATGGAGGATGGGGAGTTGCTGGGATTCATCGGCCCCAACGGCGCGGGCAAGTCGACCACCATCAAGATTCTGACCGGCATATTGCATCCAAGCGGCGGCGAGGCGGCGGTACTGGGCCATGTGCCCTGGCAGGAACGCCAGGCCCTTGCCTTTCAGATCGGCTCGGTCTTCGGTCAACGTCCTCAGCTATGGTATCACCTACCGGCGGTGGATACGTTCTACCTGTTCGGCAAGATTTATGAACTCGACGACAGTCTTTTGAGGCAGCGGATCTCGTTTCTGGCGGAGGCCTTTGAAATCGAGGAGCTGTTGGAGACGCCGGTTCGAAAGCTGTCGCTGGGCCAGCGCATGCGGTGTGAAGTCGCGGCCTCACTGCTGCACCGGCCGCGCGTACTCCTTCTGGACGAGCCGTCGATCGGTCTTGACGTGGTCGCCAAGCAGCGTCTGCGCACGACGGTCCAGCGCATGAACGAATTGGAAGGGGTGGGTGTGCTGCTGACGAGTCACGATGCAGGCGACATCGAGACGCTGTGCAGGCGAGTAATCATCATCAACCACGGTGAGATCGTGTATAGAGACAAGGTATCGGCTCTGAAGCGGCGCTATCTGACGGTAAAGACAGTCGACGTGCGCTACAACGAACAGCTGGCGTCGGATTTCAGTTTGCCGGGCGTGGAGATGGTCAAGGTGGGGCGATATGGGGCGAAGATGCGCTTTGATACACGGGTCACGCCGGTGGAGCCGGTGATCAGCGGCCTGGCGGCGGCGGGCAGCCTGGCGGACGTTACAGTTTCAGAGCCCTCACTCGAGGATGTTATCAGCGCGATTTACGCGCGTACGGAGGGTTAGAAGTGCGTAGCAAGGAGGCAGGCGCTCTGACTGGCGTGGGTCGCGTACGTGAACATTCGGCAGCGGCCGTGGCCGGAAAATACTGGGCCGTTTTTCGCACGCAGTTGTTGAACAGCCTTGCCTACCCGATCGACTTGCTGGGGCGAAGCCTGCTGATCGTCCTCTTCATGTGGATCTTCATGAACCTGTGGCGGGTTACCTACGGTGCTACGGGCAAGAGCTCTATCGCCGGGCTAACATTGGCAGACACGATGTGGTACCTGATGATGGCGGAGGCGGTCATGTTGAGCAAGCATGACCTGTCTGAGACATTCTCTGAGCAAGTGAAGGATGGCAGCGTCGCCTATCTGCTGAACAAGCCGTTCAATTTCATCCTCTATCATTTCGCCGCCGGGCTGGGCGACAGCCTACTGGCCTTTGGCGGCAACCTCCTGATTGGTAGCGCAGTGGTCTGGCTGATGGTAGGCCCGCCGCCGGGGATTGCGGGCTGGATATTCGCGGGGGCGGCTGTGGTCCTTTCCTGGCTGCTGGACTTCTGTTTTTCGGCGCTGATCGGCATGAGCGCATTTGTTGTCGAGGAAACAAATGCCTTCCGCTGGATCTACCAGAAGTTCCTGTTGCTACTTGGCGGCGTGCTGATTCCGATTGATTTCTTCCCGGCCTGGTTGCAGACGATCTCGCTCAATTTGCCGTTCGCCTGGATCATATACGGACCGGCCCGTCTGTTCGTTGAACCCAGCCTGGCGCGGCTGGGGCACGTCTTCCTGCAGCAGTGCATCTGGCTGGCTGTTGTCGGCGGCATAGTGTGGGTGATCTACCGCCGGGTGGTGGCGCGGCTGGTGATTAACGGGGGTTGAGCCATGTGCCGGCAGCTCGCATTTGTTCTGGCTTTGTGGAAGACGAATCTTCTTAGCGCGATGGAGTACCGGGTCTCATTTCTGACGCAGGTGTTTGGAATGATGCTCAACAACGCCATCTATTTCGTATTCTGGATCATATTCTTTGCCCGCTTTGAAGAGATAAACGGCTGGGATCTGGTCGACATGCTCTTCCTGTTCGGCGTCGTCGCGACCGGTTTCGGAGCAGGTACATACCTGTTTGGAAATGCGGTCCGACTGTCGTCGCTGATCGCCAGCGGCCAGATGGACTACTACCTGTCGTTGCCGCGTCCAGTTCTCCTGCACGCGCTGGCCAGCCGCAGCAACGCGTCATCTGCGGGAGATTTCACTTACGGCCTGCTCAGTTTTGGCGCCGCAATCTATTTCTCCGGTTCGTTTGGCGGCCTGATGTTACTGCGCTTCACGCTGGGCTGCCTGGCGTCCATAGCTGTACTCATTTCCTTTCTTGTCCTGGTACAGAGCCTTACCTTCTGGATTGGCAATACAAGCCTGCTGACGAGGCACGCGTTCAATGCGATAGTGACCTTTGCTCTCTATCCGATCACTCTCTTTGACGGCACGGCCAAGCTGCTCCTGTTCACGCTGATTCCGGCGGCCTTCATCGGGGCACTGCCGGCAGAGTTTGTACGCAGGTTTGATCTGTTGCAGCTGGCCCAGATCTGCGCCGGCGGTGCGGTCTTTCTGTTGCTGGCTGTTTATGTCTTTTACCGCGGGCTGCGCCGCTATGAGAGCGGCAGCGCGATTCAGGTGCGTATGTAGACTGGTCCCGATACCTTCCAGCGCGGAAAGATCTCGCCTTCTCTCATGCAATGCCGTGCGTTCGGCCATTGCTTACGGCCGGCTGCAGAGGACACTTGGGAAAGATTTCGGGAGGTTCACATTTTGGGCGACCGTTTGCTCACGCCCCCCACCTGTGTTAGCATGAACCAGGCCATTCTCGACCATATTGACACGGGGAAGCCGTATGTCCGACTGCCTCGAATGCGGTACCTGGAATCCCGACGATAAGGAAGTCTGCTGGCGCTGCCAGACCGTTTTGCCGCGACCGGTAGAAAAGAAGCCCAAGCGCCGCCTGATGATTCTCGGCATGCCGGTCTGGGTTTGGATTGTAGTTGGGTTGATCTTTGTCCTTCCTCTCTTTGGCCAGTGCGCGCAGCTTGGAGTCCCCACCGGATAGTGAACAGCGACAAAAAGCCCCAGAGTTCAGACTGCTTCTCTCTGCTAAAGGAGTTAAGCGAGACACCCGGTGTCAGCGGCCGGGAAGAGCAGATTCGCGCTCGTGTCAGCGAGCATCTGGCACCCCTCGTTGATGAACTGAACACCGACACACTGGGCAACCTCACAGGTCTCAAACGCGGTCATAATTCGTCCGGGAAGCGGGTGATGCTGGCCGCGCACATGGATGAGATCGGACTGATCGTCACGCGGCTGGAAAAGGGCTTTTTGCGGTTCGCGCCGGTTGGCGGCGTCGACCTGGGGGCGTTGCCGGCCCAGGAGGTGACCGTTCACGGCCGCTCTGATTTGCCGGGTCTGATCGCCAGCCGGCCTCCCCACGTTCTCTCCATGGAGGAGCGGGAGAAACCATTTGCCCAGGCTGATCTTTTCATCGACGTCGGCCTGGCCCCGAACAAGCTGGCAGACCACGTATCGGTAGGAGACTTTATTTCGATCCGCCGCAGCGCCGATAGTTTGGGTAACGGACACGCTACCGGAAAAGCCTTCGACAATCGAGTGTCGGTCGTCGTTCTGCTGCAGGCATTGCGCATTTTGCAGGGCCGCAGCCACGGCTGGGATGTTGTCTCCGTGGTCTCGGTGCAGGAGGAGATAGGCTTGCGTGGGGCCAAGACGGCGACGTTTCATTTGGCGCCAGACGTGGGGATCGCACTCGACGTAACGTACGCGGAGCAGCCGGGGGCATCTCCGGATGAAGCTCTGCCAATGGGAAGCGGACCGGCCATCGGGCTGGGGCCGAACATGCATCCGGTTTTGAGAGGACTGCTCGTCAACACGGCTGAACGCGAAGAGATTCCCTACACGAATGAGGTGCTGCCCGGAAACTCCGGCACCGACGCCTGGGCGATGCAGGTTTCGCAGTCAGGCGTGCCGACCGCGCTGATTTCGGTACCGATTCGCAATATGCACACGCCTGCGGAGACGGTTGCCCTCAAGGACATTGACCGGAGCGCTCGGCTGCTGGCCGAGACAATTCGCGAACTGCCAGATGACCTGTCCGCTCTGGCGCTTGACGATCAGGCCTAACTGTAGCCAATCTCCGAGGACGGTGCATCTAACCTCGGTCAAATCTCGTTGCCATGAATGAACTGCTCGAGAAATTGTCAATAGCCCGTGGGGTCGCTGGGCATGAGGGCGAAGTAAGAACGATTCTGCGAGAGGAGCTCGCTCCTCACGTGAAGGAGATCTCGGTCGACTCCATAGGCAATCTGATCGCCCGCAAGGGGGAATCGGACGCTGCGGGGCAACATCGCGTGATGCTCGCTGCGCATATGGACGAAGTAGGCGGAATGGTCATGCGCGCGAATTCGGACGGCACGGTGAAGTTTCGCAACGTCGGCGGCCTGGACCCGCGCATTCTGCCAGGCAAACAGGTAACGATCGGCCCGAAGTCAGTTCCCGGTGTAATCATGCGTGCTCCGCATGCCGCCCGGTCGGGACGACGCGTAGTGCCGATCTCTGACCTTCTCATTGACACCGGCGGCGCTGGCGGCATCGAGCCGGGCGATATGATTACTTTCGAGAGCGGTTATGAGCAGTACGGGAAGCTTCTGAAGGGAAAGGCGTTTGACGACCGTGTAGGGTGCTACATACTGGCCGAACTGTTGAAGAGTGAGTTCCCCTGCGAACTGGTCGGCGTTTTCACCGTACAGGAAGAGATCGGCTTACGCGGCGCCGGAGTGGCGGCCTACACCGTGCAACCGGATGTCGCCGTGGCGCTCGAAGGTACAGTCGCTGACGACCTGCCCAAACAGAGTGACGAAAGTCCGACGACGGAGCTGGGCAAAGGACCGTCTATTTCGGTGATGGACCGCAGCGCCCATGCCGACCGGCGGCTTGTTCGCATCCTGACGGAGACCGCGTCGGACCACAAAATCCCCTGGCAAATCAAGCAGCCCGGAGTCGGCGGTACCGACGTGGGCACGATTCACCTTGCCCGCGGCGGCGTTCCGGCCGTGGCCGTGGCTGTGCCCTGCCGCTATATCCATACGCCCGCGGCGCTGATGGACCCGGAAGACGTGAAAAATACCTTGAAGTTGATGGACAGGGCCTTGTCTGGTCCCTTGGGACGGCCATTGGGGGCCGGGTGGAGTGAAGCATGAGAGCATTAATTGAGGAACTGTGTGGTGTATTCGGTCCCAGCGGCCAAGAAGAGCGGGTCCGCGAGGCGATCATCAACCAATTGGACGGTCTGGTCGATGAGATCAGGACCGACAGGCTGGGCAACCTGATCGCGGTGAAACGTCCAACTGCAGGCGATGAGAATGGTAAGCGGATCATGTTGGCCGCTCATATGGACGAGATCGGCATCATGGTAACGCACGTGGACGCACAGGGCTTCTGCCGCTTTACCACCATCGGAGGCGTGGTGACCAATTCGCTTATCGGCAGCCGCGTCCACTTTGCCAACGGCGTCGAAGGCGCGTTTGGGCCGGAAGGGTCGCCGATCGCACGCGACCGGCCCACGCCGCAGAAGTTATTCCTGGACGTGGGCGCCGACTCCAAGGAAAGTGCCCGCGTTCAGGTTGGCGATTCGGCCGTCTTTCGCAGCAGCTTCGGCTCGGTAGGGGACAGGCTGTTTGCTCCCAATCTTGATGACCGGATCGGCTGCGCCGTGCTGATCCAGACGCTGCGCGACCTCGAGAATTCTCCGCACGAAATTTTGGCCGTCTTCACCGCACAGGAGGAAGTTGGGGCGCGCGGGGCCACCACCGCCGGCTACGGACTGGAGCCCGAGATCATCCTGGCCATCGATGTGACGGCCACCGGCGACTTTCCAAAGGCGACTCCGATGGAGGTGGCACTGGGGAAAGGACCGGCGATCAAGGTCATGGACCGGCGCATGATTTCCCATCCCAAGGTACGCGGCTGGCTGGAAAGCACTGCACAAGAACACGACATTCCCTACCAATTGGAGGTCCTGGAGTTCGGCTCGACCGATGCCTCCGCTGTGCAGGTCAGCCGCGCAGGTGTCCCTGCCGGCGCGATCTCCATCCCCTGCCGCTATGTCCACACGCCCTCGCAAGTGGCCGACTACAACGACGCCTGCGGCGCGGTACGCCTGCTGGTGAACGCGCTTAGCGGAGAGTACCCCCAGTAGACGGCTTGGAATAACGTCTCAGGTTGGCAACCGCGATACGAAGCTCGAAACCTGGCAGGTATGCACCAACAGATCGCTGAACGTCTGACCGCATGGCATGCCAAAAGCCTGCGAGAGTTGCCTTGGCGCAGGAATCCAGCCGGCGCGCGTGATGTGTATGCTGTCTGGATAAGCGAAGTCATGGCTCAGCAGACCCGCCTGTCAGTCGTGGTGGACTATTTCAATCGCTGGATGGTGCGATTTCCGACTGTAGAACGACTGGCCCGCGCGGACCAGCAGGAGGTCCTGAAACTGTGGGAAGGGCTGGGCTATTACAGTCGCGCCAGGAATCTACACAGGGCTGCGCAGATAGTCATGGCCGAGTATGGCGGCCAATTGCCCCGCACGCGTCGCGAGTTGCTCAAGCTGCCCGGCATCGGCGAATATACGGCCGGCGCGATTCTCAGTCTGTCATTTGGTCTGCCCGAGCCGGCTCTCGACGGAAATGCAAAACGGGTCATCAGCCGGCTGTGGGATATTGACGAGAAGATCGAACTTCCTGCCACCGAAAGACAGCTTTGGTCTCTCTCCCGCCAGACGGTAGAGGCCGCGTCACAGCCCGGCGCCGTGAACGAAGGGCTGATGGAGTTGGGGGCACTCTTGTGCCGGCGCCGCAACCCTAACTGTGTGGAGTGTCCTCTGCGTTCCTGTTGTCTGGCCCGCAAGAGAGGCGTTCAGAATGAGCGGCCCGTTCGGACCCCCGGCAAGAAAACCCCTCATGTTGAAGTGGCTGCAGCGGTAATCTGGGAAGGCGTTCGGGGAAACTCCCGCTTGCTGATCAGCAAGCGCCCTGAAAAGGGCCTCCTCGGTGGATTGTGGTCCTTCCCCAACGGCGCAAGAGACGAGGCCGACAAGGATCTGGCAACCTCGCTAGAACGTGCAGTACGTCAGGAACTGGGCGTGGCCATAACAGTCGGAGAACAGGTGACGACGGTAGAACACGCGTTTACCCACTTTCGTATGACACTTGCCGCCTTCCATGCGCGGATTCACACGGGAATGCCCCAGGCCCTTGGCGTAGCGGATTGGCGCTGGACCACGCTTGAAATGATCGACCGGTTCCCCTGCCCGGTTCCCGATCGCAAGATTATCGGCGCCCTACGCGACCAGAAAGAAAATGCCAGCGTGCGCGGATGAGGCAAGGTTGTCTTTCTTCGGTTGCCCGGACAGGATCATGTGCTCTTTTGCAGTGTGATTCACGACTTCTCATTGTACACAACTGGAGAGGGCCGCGACTTCAATACCAATTTGATTCGTTCCTCTTTCCAATTCAGGGCCGACGTACCTGGGATCGCACCCGAGGACAATTGTGGGGCAGGCCTGAATCGCTGAGGAGGCTACACTCTGGCAGGGGTCAAGTGCCCCGCTATCAGGAGAACCAGGGCGCGGCGACCTAAGTTGGAAGGATTGCAATTGGGCGATGAAGTGGAAGACTCTCTTCAGCGAGGGATACGGGGTAGAGAGTGCAGCAAGTGTAGACTGTAGGTGCCTGGCAGTGTTCAGGCCGCTGCGTCCAGTTCTTGATCGTCAGCCAGGCGGACCTGTTGACCTTGGTCGCCGAAAAGTTGCGGCAATGCGCCGTCTTCAAATACTTCCCGGTCGACTACACAACGGGCGACTTCCTCGCGGCCGGGAATTTCGTACATTACGTCCAGCAGCGCTTCCTCGACAATCGAACGCAACCCCCTGGCCCCGGTTCGCCGCATGTAGGCTTGCGTTGCGGCCGCCAGCAATGATTCCGGCTCGAACTCCAGTTGCACGTCATCCATCGCGAAGAGTTGCTGGAACTGACGCACGATGCTGTTCTTCGGGCGCGTGAGGATCTCGACCAGGACTTCTCGATCCAGCGCATCCAGACTGACTACAACCGGAACACGACCGACAAACTCCGGAATCAGGCCGTATTGGAGCAGGTCGTCGGGCATCGCCTGCTGGAGCAGGCGGCTCTCATCCCGACCTTCTTTTTCGAGGCGGCGGATCTTCAATTCACGCTGGCGCTCGGTCAATCCTTCGGGGAGAGGTTGCTCGTCGATACTGCTCTCTTCCTCGGCCAGACCAATTGGGTCAAGCTCCGATTCTTCGTCAACGAACCCAAGGCCGGCGCGACGCCGCAACCTTCTGCGCACCATTTCCGAAAGCCCAACGAACGCGCCTCCTAGGATGAACAAGACATTGCGTGTGTCGAGGGGGATGAACTCCTGCTGTGGATGCTTGCGTCCTGTACTGGGCGGCACATTGACAGTCGTGCCTTCGACAATCTTCAACAAGGCCTGCTGAACGCCTTCACCGCTCACATCGCGGGTGATACTGGGATTGTCTCCTGCCTTGCGTGCGATCTTGTCGATCTCGTCAATGTAGACGATACCGCAGGCAGCTCGATCGGCATCCCAGTCGGCTGCCTGCAATAGCCCGACGAGCAGGCTTTCGACGTCCTCACCTACGTATCCGGCCTCGGTCAGACTGGTGGCATCCGCGATGGTGAATGGTACATCGAGGAGCCTGGCCAGTATCTGCGCCATTAGCGTCTTGCCGCTTCCGGTAGGCCCGATCAGCAGCACGTTGCTTTTGGCAAGCTCTACCTGCTCGTCCGCTTCGTCCTGAGCCTCAGGTTCAGAGCGGGACTCATTTTTTTCGCCGGGGACGAGGTCAATATCTCTCTGACTCGGGGAAAGTTGACTCTCTCGCCAGCGCTCCCCGGACGCTCCGCTGCCCCCAAAGATTCGCTTATAGTGGTTGTAAACTGCGACTGACAGAACCTTCTTCGCCCTGTTTTGGCCGATTACATATTGATTCAGGCTCTGGACGATCTCGCGCGGGCTGGGAACACGTTTGGCAGCGAGTGGGGCGGAGCTGCTCGAGACGCTGCTCTCCCCTACGCCTTCCTCGTCGAGGATTTCGGCGCCGAGGCGGATACATTCGTCACAGATGTGGACATCATTATCCCCGGCGATCAGCCGCTGGGCTTCCGATTCTTCTTTACCGCAAAAGGAGCATACGTTCATCGCACTACCAGGTACTATTCCTGTCCACCTACAGAGCACAGCCGCGGCCGCGTGTGTCGAAACCTGTAACCATCCGCTCGCGGCTGTCCGGCAGCCAGCCGCGCCAGGAACCGTCCACTCAAGTCTACAGTTCCAGCTATTCGCTGCCTTCTTCGGGCTCCTCTTCGGCAACGGGCTCCGAACCGTTCTGGGTAGGCACGCTGACAAGACCGTCCACGACGGAGACAATGTCGCTGCTGTCGCCGAGGACCTCGTCCACAATGCCGAAATCGCGAGCCTCGATCGCGTTCATCCAGCGATCGCGCTGGAAGATCTCCTCGATCTCCTGCCAAGCATGGCCGGTCTGTTGACCTACGATGTGAAAGAGCTGGGTTTGAAGGCGTTCCTGCTCTCTCAAGGCGATACGTACATCTTCGGTATAACCCTGTGCGCCGCCGCCGGCCGGATGCATATGGATCGTCGCGTGCGGCAGAGCGTAGCGCTTGCCTTTGGTGCCAGAGCAGAGCAGGACGGTACCCATGCTGGCCGTAACGCCAACAGCAAACGTATGTATAGGGGTCTGAATCATTTTCATCGTGTCATAGATGGCCAGGCCGGCGTAAATGAGGCCGCCGGGGCAGTTGATAAACATCTGGATCGGCTGATTCGGGTCCTCGGAATTCAAATAGAGGAGTTGGGCAACCATCAGGTTGGCAACCTGGTCGGAAAGCGGCATACCAAGAAAGATGATGCGCTCCTTCAGAAGCAGGCTGTAGATGTCGTAGGCCCGCTCGCCGCGACCCGTGCTCTCGATAACCATCGGAACGATGTTCGACGGCGTCAGGCCGCCCGTCTGAAACTGACCGCCGGAGAGCCCCGTAAAGTCAGTCGAACCAGTCTCTTCAAGTTTCTGCGACCGTTGGGCCGAGTGCTTTTCGTCAAAAGGATGGAACATCTGAACTCCCCTTTATGGCTTTTTAACTCGTGGTAGATCGGCTTCGAAGTCGGCCGGTGCGGCTGTCGACCGACGGTTCGAAACAATCACAATGTATGCGATGCATTCAGCGAGAAATGTAGGGCACGCTCTATTCTCCATTAGACGTTCGTTAGCGCCGTCCTCAGGAGTCTGCGGGCTCCCCTGCTGCCGCCTCGGCCGAGGCTTCACCTTCAACATCTTCGGACATGGCTGAGCTTTCCCCCTGAGTGGCGTCTTCCTCGGTGGACTGCTCGTCCTCCTCAGACTCAACCTCGTCGGCGACTGGTTCCGGCACATCTTCGCCGCGGGCAATCGCCAGCAGGAGCTTGACCGATTTGCTCTTGAGGATTTCGCTGTCAATTAGCGGACGGCTGTGGTCGGCGCGCATCATTTCGAGCGTGTCGGCACGCATCTGCTCCGCGTCCTCGTCAGCGTCCTCCGGCAGAGGGCCGGCCACATTGCCGATGTGTTCTTCGAACTCCTCATCACTGACTTTCAGGTTCTCACGCTGTGCGAACTCCACCAGCGCGAGCTCAATCTGGAGTGACTTTTCGGCATCCTCGCGCAACGTTTCGCGATAATCCTCGATTGTTTGGTTGGACATTTCCAGGAATTGCTGCAACCCTTGCATCCCCATCTGACGGACCTGCATATCATTATTGCGCACGATACGGTCGATCTCAAGATCCACCGCTACAGGTGGATAGGCGAGGTCGCTCATTTCGATCAGTTCCTGTAGAACTTTCTGGACATGTTCAGCTTCCGCCCGTTGTTTCGCTTCCTGGAGCGCGTTTTCACGAAGATCTTCGAGCAGGTCGGCGGCGGTTTCAAAGTCCGGACCGAAGTTCTGCGCGATCTCATCCGTCATCTCCGGCGGCGTTTCAAAAGCCTGTGTCTTGTGAACCTTGACGGCAAAGCGCACAGTGGCGCCGGCGTGCATGCTAGGGCTGTCTTCGGGCCATGCAATCTCAAAACTCTTTTCTTCGTCGGAAGAAAGGCCCACCAGTTCTTCATCCAGGCCGGCTGGTTCCATGGGGTTTTCCTGGTCCGGCGTAACGTCCCAGTCTTCCTCATCGAAGACAACGGTTTCTGTCTCGTTGCCTTCGTCGTCCAGGGCCACCCCTCTCAAATCGATCGTCATCAGGTCCCCATACTGGCTGGGGCGGTCAGCCTCGACGTAGTCGGCATTTTGTTCAAGAATGGCCTGAAGGCGCTCCTGGACCTGTTCTTCGTCCGCCTCGGCTTCCTCTTCTTCAACGCGCAGGTCGCGGTATTCGCCCAGACTTACTTCCGGCGGCAGAGGAATGGTCAAGTGGAAGCGGACCGCCTGCTCGGTGTCAACGTTGTCAAGACTTCCAATGTAGAAGGGTTCCAGACCTTCCTGCTCGAGCGCTTCTTTGTAGACGTCCTGCCCCAATTCGTCGACAAACTCGCCGATTATCGCCTCTCGACCTACGAATTGCAGCAGGATATGAAAGGGCACACGACCCTGGCGGAAACCAGGTATGCGTACCTGTTTAGCGATTTTACGCGCAGCCTTACGCATCTCCTGATCGATGCGCTCCTCTGAAACTTCGATCGTCATTGCGAGCTGGCGACTATCCAGTGGTTCAGTTGTCACGGTCAAAGTCATCGTACCTTGCCTCTTATTGTTTCATGGTAGTAGTAGCCTAAAGGGCGTCGCCCCCAAGCGTCAGTATGGTCAACAGGGGGCCAGCTGCGAAATGTTCCTTTTTCGCCAATAGGCCGTAAAGATAAAGGGCTGTGAGTGTGGCGGCGTATGCGAATATACCGGCAGGACCGTATTCCGGGAAGATGGAGACGGATATGATTACGCACAAGAAGAGATTGGAAAACAGCAGGACAGAGGAAACGGTTCTGGTACTGCGCCCCAACTTCGGTACGTCGACCAGTGCGAAGCCGCGCCACTTCTGGGGAAAGAGATCGAAGGCCAAATGGAGCGCTACTCCAGCCGCAAAGCCGGGAATGAACCATTCTACCCATTCAGCCGACGTAAAGATCAGTACTACCCATAGCAGGGCGGGTATCAGGAAGCTGTGCGTGACAATAGACCGGTGGCGAAGACGGAAAATCCCGAATCTGTCTATGTCCGGGAACAGCGTTCCCAGCCAGGCTCCGATGGCGAAGCAGGCAGTGCCAAAAGCAACTCTCAGTACATCCGGGCTGGCAAGATCGAGCACGTGGTGCGTCCCGTGTCATCAGTTGGCGTCCGACATTCACAAGCGCGGGGCGAAGCAGAAGACCCGCACTGGAATCTTCTCAGTTTTGGAGCGCCAACTTTCAGTATAGCACACGAAAGAATCCAATTCCCAAAACGTGTAAGTATTCTATGTGCTTATGTAAGCATGGGTCGCGTCAAGTTGAGGAAGCTCAGACGTTTGCGCTGTGCTATGTCCGCTTGAAGGCTCGCTCCAATTCATTGGAGCTCAGCTGCAGCATTGTGGGTCGTCCGTGAGGGCAGGTACGCGGGGACTGGCACGTTTCCAACTGCCGCACCAATTCCTTCATCTCGATGTCGCTCAGGACCTGGCCCGCCTTGATTGAGGCCCGCTTACAGACCATTTTCACCAGCCGCGCCTCCAACTCCTCCTCAACCAGATCCCGGTTTTCGGCCAGACCCTGTACGATCTCGTCGAGCGCTCGCTCTGCATCCTGATTTGACAGCACACTGGGAACGGCGCGCACGAGAAAGGTATCTCCGCCGAAATGATCGACGTCAAATCCAACTGCTTTCAACGTGTCCAGGTGTTGGGCTACCGGGCCGGCGAGGGCATTACCCACATGTAAGGAGATCGGAGTGAGCAGCCCCTGACGGGCCGTCCCTCCATCTTTGCCATCGCTTGCGCGCTGGGCCATGTACTTCTCGTACAGAATCCGCTCATGGGCGGCGTGCTGATCGATGAGGTAAAGCCCTTCCGGTCCCTCGGCGACAACATACATGGCTCCGGCCTGCCCGACTACCCGAAGAGGTGGCAGCGTATGCTCTTCGTTGCCAGGGAGCTCTTCTGATTCGCCATGAACCGGTGACGGCATGTCGTCAGATTGAGGGTTCGGCTCGTCCACGAGTGAATCTGCTCCAGGTTGCTCAGCCTGCGGCAGTTCAAACTGCTTCGGGGGCTGCCTTCCAACGCCTGCGCCAAGGATTGCATTGCGCCGGGCAGACCAGCCGGACTGACGCATATGATGCTGCTCTTGCGGACCAGAGCCTTTCGCAGACAAAGACACCTGTGGCGCTGCTGCCCTTTCATCTTCTTCGCCCAGGCCCACGGTCGGCACACCGGTGCTTTCAATGACTGCACGGCGTACGGTAACCTGGACGGCTCTGAAAACTCTGTTGGAATCGACGAAACGCACCTCCGTTTTGCGCGGATGCACGTTTACGTCTACCTCCGAAGGATCCAGATCGACAAAGAGAACTGCAAGCGGAAAGCGCCCAACCGGCAGCAAGGTGTGAAATGCCTGCACAACCGCGTGCGTGAGGCTCCGGTCTTCGACATAGCGCCTGTTGATGAACAGATTGATCTGGGCGCGGGTGGGACGGGTAAGAGATAGGGAACTTACGTACCCACTTACGTGCACGTTTCCCGGACTGGCAGAAGAGGCAAGACCCGCGGAGTGTTGGGCAGAGGTTCCGCCGGCCAGTGGGGAAGTTGCACGTCGACTACCGGCCGAGTCGGACATGAAATCGACTTCGTCCTTCACCGGCTGCCGTTCACGCTGCGAGGAATTGCCAGACTGCTCGGAGGCTGTAGTTGGCTCCTGGCGAGCTTCGGCCCTTTCGCGAAATCGCCCCACGCCGATCATCTGCTGGGCGTTTTCCCGACCGTATATTTTTGCCAGAACTTCGTCAACGCGTCCTGAGCCATCGGTGAAGAAAGAAAGTTTGCCATCGGTGACGAATTTGAAGCGGCAGTATGGGTAGGCCAGGGCGTAGCGCTGGACGATTGCCGCGATGTTGCCGGCTTCCGTGGTTGGGCGCCGCAGGAACTTGCGCCGCGCAGGCGTGTTGAAAAAGATATTCTCAACAGTGACTATTGTGCCAACCGGCAGTCCTGCGGGCTGATTGCGCCTGACCATTCCGCCTTCTATATGCAACTCTGCGCCGGTCTCGGCGTCTGAATTGCGGCTCTTGAGAGTCAAATGACTGACGGCCGCTATACTATAGAGAGCTTCGCCGCGAAAGCCGAAGGATGTTATGCGGTCCAGGTCGGCGGCACTCCCCAGCTTGCTGGTTGCATGACGCTGCGCTGCCAGTGGCAGTTCGGCCGCGGGAATGCCATGCCCGTCGTCAGTCACCTGCAATAGACGCTGTCCTCCTTCCCGGATCTCGACTTGCACTTCGTTCGCGCCGGCATCCAGGCTGTTCTCGATCAGCTCTTTGGCGACGTTGGCGGGTCGTTCCACAACTTCACCGGCTGCGATCTTGGCGGCTACGTCCTGGGACAGCAGTTGAATGGCCATAGTTCGGTAAGTATACCACTCCCAAGCATGAACGTTCTCGCGCAAGGTTTCACGGAGTGTATCCCGGATTAGGCGTGGGAACAGTCTGGCGGGGAGTTGGCGCCAGCGGTCTGAATTTGTTTCAGCGGCTCTTGGACTGACGCAGGACAGGCGCCGGGCCTGGCCTTTCCCGGAGATCCGTTGATTAGGGGTTGCGAGGGCAAGCCTTGTGCCTGCCCCTACCGGACCTTTGAGGGGGACGGTAAGAGCATTGCATTGGGGGCGCAACGGCAGTGGTCATGCCCGCCGGTTGGATGCCGTGCGCGGGTAAGATGTCAAGCTAAGATGACAAACGAGCCGAAAGCGAAATGCTCATTTTCGGAATTTTATGGAGATGGACATTGAGGGACCGGTTCCACAAAGAGATGTTCATCGCCGGTTACATCCACAATTACAGTTGCGACGTTCCTGACCTCTGGGTGTTTACTCCCTAGTCTTTCGGAATGTACGGGCTGAGCACAAGAGTACACACCGGCCACAAGGGCGCTCTTGCCTGGGGGCGCGTCCACCAGCGCGGGCCGCAAGGTGGCGCCGTCATAATCTGGATCGACCAGTACGGCCCGAACTTGCGCACGCCAATCGCCCGGCAGCGCCACTTTCTCTTTGGCGGCCAGGCTTGCCACCTCTGGGCTGCAAAATCCTCTTATCCGAACAGTCAGTCGGCCCTCATCCTGGTCCAGTCGAATTTCCGCAGTGGTGTTGACGTGCGCCTCTTGTCGAAGGTGGCGCCTCTTGACTAAGTCGCCGTCGCCAATGCGAAAAACCCGGTAGCCGCTTGCGACTCGGGACTCGTCTCCCGCGGCGTCTATATCCGGCAGGGGGGCTCCGTCTCCGTCAGCCTGGGCCGATGCCGGGCGGGTAGTGCGGCGGCTGAGGCGGCAAGCGGCCGTTCGCACTGCCCGCCAGGAACTGTCGCAGCCGATCCAATCACGGTCAAGCTTGTGCGCTACATTCAGGGTTGTGCCGGAGCCGGCAAAGGGATCGAGTACGAGTTCTCCGGGACGGCTGGCCGTTTCAAGGATCCTTTGCAGCAGCCTCTCTGTTTTCTGTGTGGGGTAGTTCTCGTCCTCTCCGGGAACCGTGCCCAGACCGGCAATGTCGTCCCAAAGATTGTCCACCGGCTTCTTTACGACATAGCGATTGCGGCCGCGTTCTTCGAGGTAGTACTTCACGCCAATGTTTCCGCCGTTGGAGGCAAAAACTCGTTGTGCCCCTTCATCTACGACAACCTCGCCGCCGTATGGGGCGTACAGCCGCCCTTCCGCAAAAAGTGACTTCAGGCGCTTGAAGCTATAGGTGCCTGGGTCCGAGGTGCGGAAGAAGCCCCGCTCGTCGCGCATGTACTGCGCGGCGGCGGCCTCCTCGGTGAATGCGAACTCGCGTGTGGGAGGATGCCAGAAGGGCCGGCCTCGGCGTGTTTTGCGAAAGATGTGAATCGCCTGGGCACTGTGGGGAAAGTATCGGGCATGGACTTTGGCGCCTCGCATCGTCTGGCTGCGCCAAAAGACTGTATTGAGGTGCGAATCGGCGCCGAAAATCTCTTTCAGCAACAGGAGAAGATGTGCCTGCATGCGATGATCGCAGTGAAGCCAGAGAGTTCCGTCGGCGTGCAAGAGTTCGCGCAGGAGGAGCAGCCGGTCGGTCAGAAACTGGAGGTAGTCGGCAGGCTGCCAGACATCGTCGTAGGCGGTGGCTTCGCCCAGCGCAGGCTGGCCCTTTCCGCGCAGGCGAATGCGGCTGGAATAGGTACGGTTCGAGTTGTAGGGTGGGTCCAGGTAGACCAGTCGGACAGTGCCAGCGTAGCCATTGGCCAGCAGCCAGGAGAGCCCGTCAAAGTTGTCGCCGTGCAGTAGCAGACCCCTTTTTCCGTCACCGAGGAATTGTGGAGGGTAGGACTCCAAGAGTCGCTGGAGGGGGCGAGAGGGCTCAACTTCCAACCGTTTACGAGGCCACTGAAGAGTTACAGGACTGTCTGACTTGTGATGTTCAGGAATGAGGGAAGATTTGTCTTTCTGAAGGGCGCACATTTTGGCGATGAACGCGATACTGTTATGCGCGTTGAGATACGAGGCAGGGGTTGAACATATGACGCCTGTAGTTCTTACTTTACGGCACTTCCTTACTCTTGTAGTAGAAACGAACCTAGTTGAAGTTGTCTAGCATATCGTCGAACAGGTCTTGCATTTCTTTAGCTCGGTCTTCAAAATACTCTCCAATCTCATCTTCAAAGTAGTCAGATTCATAATCATCTGGGCTATATTCTTCCGAATCAAGATCATAAGATTTGGACTCATCAGAATCCCTGTCGCCGGGATCGCCGACCGTGCGATTCTTGCTCACTGAGCGCTCTCTGCGAATGTAAGACGACATTCTCATACCTCAAATGTGTGTACTTCCTCGGCTCGACTGCCTAAGCCAATGTATACAAAAGTGACTTCAAGGAGGAAATTGCCCTTGACCGAACGATCTTATCCGGTCAAGGGCACGACAGAAGGTGTCAATCTTACTGCGGCAGCGCGATCTGTCCGCCTGTCATCGCTGGTACGAAATGTACTTCGCTGTCCGGCTTCACGGTCGCGCGCAGGCCGCGATTCTGCACTGCGCCATCGACCGCGACGGTCCAACCGGGCCGGATGCGTCCTTCATCGATGATCCGTTCGGCAACCCCGGGGAAGCGTTCCTCCAGGGCCGCGACCAGTTCCCGCACCGATTCGCCTTCGGCTTCGACAATCTGCTGGCCGCCGGTGAGGGATCGCATCAACGGTGGAATCCAGACAGTGGCCACGCTCAATCGTCTCCCGGAACCAGTTCAGCAGGTTCCGTCTCCTGGGCCCACATCGCCTCGAGGAGATTGGCCGGGGAGATCGGTAGCTTGTCCATGCGAACGCCGGTGGCGTCATAGACTGCGTTGGCGACTGCGCCGGCGGGAGGCACGATGTTGACCTCGCCGACACCGCGCACGCCATAGGGGTGGGCGGGATGGGGGACCTCGACCAGGATCGTCTCGATCATCGGCAGGTCCAGGGCTGTTGGCATGCGGTAGTCGAGCAGGCTGGCGTTGAGGAGATGGCCCTCGTCGTCGTAGATGTACTCTTCGTTGATTGCCCAGCCGATACCTTGTGCGACCCCGCCCTGCATCTGTCCTTCAACATAGGAGGGATGAATGGCCTTGCCGACGTCCTGGGCGATCGTGTAGCGAAGAATGGTGATTTTACCCGTTTCAGGATCCACCTCGATGTCGACGCACTGCGTGGAGAATCCTGGGCCGAAGTCCTGCGGATGGACCGTTGAACTGGCCATCAAGGGCTCTTCTCGCTGGACAAGGCCGGCGGCCTCGACGAAACCGAGGCTTTCGCCGCCTGCGCTGAAAGTGCCGTCTTCGTAACTCACGTCACCGACTCCGACGTCCCACTGGTCGGCGAGGCGGCTCTTCATTTCTTTAATGAGCTGCTGGCCAAGATTGTAAGCGGCCAAACCGGTGGCAAAGGTCGTGCGACTGCCGCCGGTCACGTCGTTGTAGGACACAGTGTCGGTATCCACGACGCGGGCCTTCACCATTTCGTATTCGATATCCATCGCCTCGGCAAGCTGCATGGCGATGGAGGCCCGTGTGCCGCCGATATCGGTTGAGGCCTCATTGAGATTGACCGTGCCATCCGGGTTGAGAACGGCGGTAGCGCTGGACTGGCCGCCCCAGTTGTTCCAGTAGCCCGATGCGATGCCGCGGCCGCGATATTGGCCTTCGATTGATGACTGGTAGTGTTCCGAATCCCGAATGGCCTCGACCGTCTCAATCTGACCGATGCGGGCGTATTGCAGACCGTCGGGGCGGCGATCGTTTTCTTTTGCACCGTTGAGGATGCGGAAATCAGCCGGGTCCATGCCCAGCTTTTCGGCCAGTTCGTCGACGACACTCTCGACCGCAAAGGCAACGTTGGTGCCTCCGGGGGCACGGTAGGCTGCGCTGCGAGGCCGGTTCACGACAATGTCATAGCCGTCCACTTGAAGATTGTCGATGGCGTAAGGGGCCAGGCTCACGTTTGCAGCGGCTCCGACGGGTGATCCCGGATAGGCGCCGGCCTCATAGTAGAGTTCAGCGAGGGCAGCGGAGATCTTGCCGTTTGCATCGACGCCAATCTTGACGCGGACATTCGAGCCTGAAGTGGGCCCTGTCGCGGCGAGGACGTCGGCCCGGCTCATGATGACTTTGACAGGCTCATGCCCTGCCTTCTGGGAAAGGAGAACGGCGACCGGCTCAACATATACGTTGATCTTGCCGCCGAATCCGCCTCCGATCTCCGTGGGAACTACCTTGAGCCGGGAGACCGGAATCTGCAGGATCTCGCAGACCTGGCCGCGCACGGCGAACGAGCCCTGTGTGCTGGTCCATATCGTTATCTGGCCGTCGGCGCTGTATAAGGCGGTGGCGGCGTGCGGTTCGATGTAACCCTGATGGACTGTTTCCGTGCGGTACGTGCGGTCGACGATCAAGTGAGCGCCTGCAAATCCTGCATCCAGATCGCCGCGCTGGTGACGGAAGAAGGAGGCCAGGTTGGACTGTTCTGTGCCGATTTCGCCCATTGAATCGGTACGCAGCGTATCAAGGAGAATGGGCGCATCGTCTGCCAAAGCGTCATCAACCGTCATCACGGGTGGCAGCACCTCGTAGTCGACTTCGATCAACTCTGCAGCCTCCTGCGCGATATGCGGGCTGACCGCGGCCACTGCAGCCACGGCATGGCCGTGGTAGAGGGCCTTTTCATGGGCCAGGATGTTGTCGCTCAGGTATTTGAGGTTGATGGCGCCTTCGCCGAGGTCTTCGATTTTGTCCTCGGCTACAGGCAGGTCGGCGGCAGTGACCACGGCGCGCACACCGGGCAAGGCTTCGGCCTTGCTCGTATCGATTGAGCGGATGTTGGCGTGGGCGTGGGGACTACGCAGGACAAAGCCATGCAGCAGCCCGGTCATCTGCACATCGGCGGCGTAGACGGCACGGCCCGTAACTTTGTCTACACCGTCCGGCCGCACCGGGCGCGTGCCGATGACCTTGTAACCGTTCTGGCCGTTTGCGGCCAGTTTACCAGTTCCATTCTGTTTTGTGCCGGCCATTTAATTCCTCCTCCGGGCTAGGCGTCGCTTTCGGCCACGTCCAACACAGCCCGCACGATCTTGTCATAGCCTGTGCAACGACAGAGATTGCCTGCGAGCCACAAGCGCACATCATGCTCGCTGGGGTCGGGATTATCATCCAACAGCGACTTGGCGGAGACGATGAAGCCAGGCGTGCAGATGCCGCACTGTAAAGAGGCGTGCTCAAGGAACTTCTGCTGGAGCGGATGCAGCTCGCCATCTTCTGCGATGCCTTCGATTGTCACAACCGAGCGGCCTTCGATTTCCGGCGCCAGCACAAGACAGGAGTTGACGAGAACGCCATCCAGGATCACGTTACAGGCGCCGCAGTTGCCATTGCCGCAGCCTTCTTTGCTGCCGATAAGGCCCAGATTGTCCCTGAGCGCCTCCAGCAGTGTCTGACGAGGCTCGCAAAGGAAAACAGTCTCTTCGCCATTCAGTGTTGTTTCTACAGCGATCTTTTTAGCCATGTCCGTTCAGTCTCCCCAATTCGTCAACAGTTTTTGTGCCTCGTGCCCGGTCGATTGCGATCCGCAGTGCGCGCTGTGTCAGGACAGCAGAGAGGTGTTTGCGCTGAGGGATCGTTCCACGCATGTCGCTGATCGGTTTTGCCGCGGCCTTGGCCAGCTCGGCGGCCTTGTCCAGGGACTCTTCGGAGACCGGTTGACCGGCTAAGGCGTCGCCTGCCTCCACCACGTAGAGCGGGGTCGGCGCGACAGCGCCCAGTGCCACACGTGCAGACTGAATGGTACTTTTGTCATCGCTCAAAACAACTGAGGCGCCGGCGCCGACGACCGCGATATCCATTTCATTGCGAGGGATGAATCGCAGGTAGGCTGCACCGAAGTTAGCGGGCGGCGTGGGGAAATCAAGCGAGACCAGAAACTCGCCATCTTCCAGCACATTGCGGCCGGGCCCTGTACAAAAGTCCTCAACAGCGACTGAGCGCCGGCCGTTGGGGCCTGCGATATTGCAGGTGACGCTGTGGGCAATGAGATTGGGAATCGAATCGGCGGCCGGGGAAGAGTTGCACAGGTTGCCGCCAAGGCTGGCGCGCCCTTGAATCTGGGTGCCACCGATCAGGTGTGTCGAATCGATCAGTGCAGGATAGGCGTCGCGTATCGCCTGGTTGGCGTTGATCGAATGGCAGGACGCGGAAGCGCCCAGGGTCAGACCGTCGCCGCTGATGGAAATCGCCATCAATTCGGGAATTCGCTTCAGGTCGACGACTGTGTCCAGTGCGAGGCGCCCTTCCTGGAGCTGGGCGATTAGGTCGGTGCCCCCGCTAAGCGGGCGGGCCCTTCCGCTCCCGGCTGCCAGGGCCGAGATTGCCTCGTCCACAGTTGTTGGTGCTACAAATTCAATTGCTTGCAAAGAACTACCTCCTCGATGGGTTCGGGTGTTGGAACCTTTATGCGTAAGTTACCTCTTGAAATCCGTGTTGGGCTAGGAGGGAATCGGGAAAGTCACTAGGAGCCTTCTCCGGTTCAGTTATACCACAAGATTAAGTCGAGAGAAAAACCT
Organism: Caldilineaceae bacterium; assembly: GCA_965208965.1. Classification (GTDB taxonomy): domain Bacteria; phylum Chloroflexota; class Anaerolineae; order Caldilineales; family Caldilineaceae; genus Bin5. The sequence goes on along the minus strand of OZ242384.1, from coordinate 3,213,439 downwards.
GTCGTCTATAAGTGCTTGCTACAGAGCAACCCGCTGTTTTGCCTCAGCGACAGCCAGCGTCTCGATGTAGTTTAATATTCCGACATGGAGTAACATTCTCTCGCCCGGATTGGCCCCGGCCCGGCCCGATGTTGCATCTCCATTTGGCTCATTCAAGTGAAGTTACTCTATCTTGCCACCGCCTACCTGGTGGGCATAGCTGCTGGACGGTTTCTCTGGCAAAAGGGATGGTTAGGCTGCGGTGTCGGCGACCACTATTGGATGGCAGCGCTGGCTCTCATCCCAGTTTGTCTTTGGATGGATGCCAAAGTCATTGCCAAAGCAGCGAAACCCATGCGCTGGCCGGCGACAGCCGGTTTCGCGGCCCCGCGCGGGTCCCTATCCAGTTGGCTCAGCGGCGCGATTGCGCTCGCCGGCATTTGCGGTGTTTTGCGCCTGGGTTCGCGCCCGCCGCAACCCTGTCTGGGGCCGTCTCAATTGGCGTACTACAACAGTGACGAAAGAGACAGCAGAAGCCCGCGCGTCACTGCAGACGGCTATGTGGCAAGTTACCCTGTTCTGAGAGATGGACGCCGGCGTCTGGACATCGAGGTGGAGTCCCTGGAGCTTTCCGGCGAGAGGAAGAAGGTCAGCGGGCGCCTCCGTATCCAGACGGGGGACGTATACCGTTTTCGCTACGGTGAAAGCGTGCGAGTAAGAGGCGCGTTGACGAATCCTCCGGTCTTCGAGGACTTTGACTACCAGGCCTACCTGGCACGCAAGCAGATTCACAGCTTGATGCTACGGCCGAGCATAGAGCCGCAGCCGGGAATGTTGCGCGGGGGCTTTCCGCTTCAGTTGATCTACGGAGTGCGCAATCGCGGCGACAAGCTGTTGAATCGTCTGCTGCCGGAACCTCATGCATCCCTGGCAAACGGGATGCTATTGGGCATTGAAGCCGGCATTCCCCGGGAGTTATACGACAAATTCAACCTTACGGGCACGAGCCATGTTATCGTTATCAGCGGCAGCAACGTGGCGCCGGTGACCGGCGTACTTATGGCCCTGGGAATCTGGGCATTTGGGAAACGCGGCGCACTGTGGCCGACCCTGGGCGGGCTCGCCTTCTACGCGCTCCTGGTCGGAGGAGACGCCGCAGTAATGCGGGCGGCCCTAATGGGCAGTTTGTTTGTAATTGCAACGGTGCTGGGCCGTCGGAGCACAGCCTTGGTAAGTCTTGCCGCGGCGTGCTTGTTGATGACGCTGTGGAATCCTCTCATGCTCTGGGACGTGGGCTTTCAACTCAGCGGCGCGGCCACAGCCGGCCTGATCTTGATTGGCCCCGCTCTAACCGGCGGATTCAGTTCCTTACTGAATCCGCTGATGTCGCGCCTGCGCAGTTTTGGGCCGTTACCCGGCAGTCCCGGGCCGGAGTTCCTCATGCCCAGCTCGATCGGCGACCTGTTGCGCGATGCTCTGATTATGTCCCTTGCTGCCAACATAGCGACTTTATCAGACTATAGGAATATGAAACCTTATCCACCGGGAAGTTGCTCTCGAACATGCAGCGATCAACGCCAAACTGCTCGATACACCACAGGAAGAGGGGTCTCATCCCTTCGGCTAAGGTGACCGAATCCGGTGGTGCCGAACGTTGGTGCCAATCGAAGCCGTACCAGGGCATTCCCAGCCCGCCCAACTTCATCATCACGTTAGGGCAGGCGGCCAACTTGGCGATATCGTGCTGCCAATTTTTGACTGCCCCGCTGCGATCCTGGGCATAAGGCCCGATCCCCAACAGTCCGCCAATGTGGTCCACGATGATGGTCGTCTCCGGAAAGGCCCGAGCCAGATCGATTAGATCAGGAAGTTGGTAATGCCATAGTGCAGTCTCGAAGCTCAATCCATAGTGTTGCAAACTGGAAAAACCGGCTCGAAACGCTTCATCCAGCAATAAGCCAGGGCGAATAGAATTAAATTTAGAGAGCTCATCGCTGGTGTTCCAATAGGCACTGTGGCGAATACCGCGAAAGCGGGTTGGGCTGGCTGCCAGGTGAGCTTCGAGGATCGGCTTCACCCCTTCACCCAATGTCAAATCGGCATGGCTGACAATGCCGGCGATGATCGCCCCACCGCCATCGTTTCGGTTGCGCTCGCTTTCAGTGGCCACAGCCTCAACAAACTCTGTCTCGCCGACAGGCCGTAGCTCTACCGGGCCGTCCTTTCGGTACATTGAACCACACTCAACAAAAACGGTCTGCACGACATTATGGCCGCTGCCGGTATCTTCCAGCAGCTCATCAAGTAGATAGATCTTGTGAGGGAAAAGGTCATCAGAGCGGACCCACAAATGGTGGTGTGGATCACAAATGGGTAGATCAGGCTCGATGGCTTCTTCTCGGGTTAAGGCTAACCATTGGTTTGGATTGCTGGTCATGATATCTCCTTCGCAGATAGTTTCTCGAAGATCGTTATTGGGTAAGCCATATCTGTCCGTCGTTGGTAACCACAACAATCTGCTCTCCGCTTTGCCCTAAGGCGACCAGCGGGTGTCCGTTCACGGCGGTCTCGACGGGCGTCCATTCGCTCTCTGTAACAGAGACAACGAGTTGATCGGTCAAGGCGACCAAGGTCTTTTGTCGGATAGAGAGCTGGCGCGGAACACTTAAACTGAAGCACATTGCCCTGTCAATTATGTATCGCCTCACCCAAGGCAACGTGGGCAGCTTCCATAATAACTTCGCTCAATGTGGGGTGGGGATGAACCGTTTCGGCCAACGCTTCAAGGGTTGTTTCCACGGTGATCATCCCGGTAGGTCCGGCAATTAACTCCGTAACACCCGCTCCAATCATATGGATTCCTAATACCTCGTTATATGTTTCTTCAGCAACAATTTTTACAAAGCCAACGTTTTCAGCCATACCTAAGGCTTTGCCATTGGCTTCAAAAGGAAATTGCCCCGTTTTAACCTGATAACCTCGTTCCTGTGCTTCGGCTTCGGTGAGACCAACCGAGGCAACCTCGGGGCTCACCATACTCCGCGGTAATCGCCAGCGGTGCGCCCTGGCGAATGGTGGCATACAGGTCTTGATAGAGGTGCTGCACGTCGTTGCTAAGATTCTGATAGGGCTGGTACGACTCTTCGATCCAGGACAAGTTTTCGCGGTTGTAGCTACGGTCGGGGCTGGGTTGGGTGTCCAGTACTAGCGGAGAGGCGTCCTACAACCTAAAATACTTCCAACGGATCAGCTCGCGATTGCTGCTCAAGCTGCCTTGCGTGGCCATAATCAAACAGCTTTCCTACGGGTAGGCGTTGGTATGGGTCATCTCAATTTGAATCATGGGGCCGTCCTTTGGCCGGATAATGAGCTTTGCATGGCTTTCGGCATCTCCGGCGTAAAGGGGGGTCGTCTCCATGTGGGCCATCACCTCTGGTTCGGGGTCGTCAACTAATAGAAAGGCCCAATCAATGGTGTGGGCGCCCTTGTTGTTGAGGATGCCCCCGCCATATTGTTTGAGCGTTTGCCAATCCCAGCGCCGGCTAAAGCCGTGGTCGGTAAAGCGCATCAGCACAATTCGTCCCAACACGCCCGATTCAACAATCTCCTTAATTTTGAGAAAATCGCTGGCGTAACGGTAATTTTGGTTAACGGTTAGAATTTGCACTGTCTCTTTGGAGGCGGCAATCATCTCGTCTACTTCATCCAAAGTGGGGGCCATTGGCTTTTCCACAATCACGTGCTTTCCGGCCCGCATAGCCGCAATCGAGTCCTGGCAGTGCAACTGGCTGGGATTGGCCACCACCATCAGTTCAACCGCCTCATCGGCCACTAAACCCGCGAAGTCATCGTAGGCCAAACAGTCGAAACGCTCTTTGGCTTCCTCCTGCCGTTCTCTATCCGGGTCGCAAACGGCGACCACGTTAAAATGCCTGGTCAGTTGCGCCATCGCATTGGCGTGAATACCCCAGCCGCTGCGCCCTAATCCGGCAATTCCTACTCTAATTTGGTCAATATTATTCTCGTGAGACATGATGCTTCTTTTTCACTGGTGGCCTCACTTCCACTGCAAGACAATCATCATCAACGCTTCATCACGCCGCGTTAATCGTTGATAAGCGCTGGTCGCATCTTGATAGGAGACGACATCGCTGATGATTGGTTTGGCCTGAACGCGACCACTGGCCACGAGTCTTAGGGCGGTAAGATCATCGGTCTGTTCGGTCGTAAAGCCCAGATGGTCTTCAGTCTGGGGCCGAATCGCATCATGCGCGCCAAAGATGGTTAGTCCCTTTTTGTGGACATCGCGATAAAAATTGACGCTCTCCGTCTCGCCCCGTGTTGAGGCAAGCAGAACCACATGGCCCAATCGCGCGGCCAGGTGAAATGAGGACGGCACGACTTCAGCTACGCCAGTCGCTTCGATGACAGCCTGGAAGCGATCCGTCAGGGTTCCGATTTCGGTTGAGTCAGAAACCGCATCGAAGCCAGACTGCAAAGCCAGGTCTCGTCGCCAGCCAACCGGATCAAAACCGTGGACGTGGGTTGAGCCTGCAGCCCGAGCAACCTGTCCGGCCAGATTACCAATCGAGCCTAATCCCAGCACGGCCACCTCCCAACCCAATTGAACTTGGGCCTTGTGAATGCCCTGCATGACTATTGATATCAGCCGATAGATGGACGCATCCTGATTGCTGACTCCATCAGGAATAGGGATACAGCGACCAGCCTCAACGATAGCGTGGGCCGCGTGTCTAATTTTACAGGCCACCCGCTGGCCGACTTCCAAATCAGTCACAGCACTTCCTTTGTCAGCCACGTGACCACTGGATGAGTAGCCCGGATAGTAGGGATAAACACCGGGCGTATTTGGCAGGTGATGTAGAAAGGCCAGCTCCGTACCCGGCGAAATTGCAGAGAACTGCGTTTCGATAAGCACCTGATCTGGTTCTAATGATGGTAGCTCAAAGTCCTCAACTGCAATTTTGCTCTGAGCTGTGGCGACGATGCGCTGTGATTTCAAAATCGAATTACGCCACGGGCAACCTTGCCATTGAGCATATCTTCAAACGCCTCATTCACCGCTTCCAACGGATAGGTTTGGGTGATAAGTTCATCCAGTTTCAGTTTTCCGGCCCGATAGAGTGAGATGAGGCGAGGTACATCATAGCGCATCCGCGTCGAGCCGAGGGCACTGCCCATTATTATCCTCTCCCCATTCATCAGCAGCTGAGGCTCCAGACAAATCGGTTCGGACTGCGGTAAACCAATCAAGATCGCTTTGCCCCGCGGTCGAATGGCCCGTATGGCCTGTTCATACGTCACATTTGTGCCAATGGCTTCAATCGCATAATCGGCCCCCAAACCCTCGGTCAAGGCGTGGATTTCGGAGATCGGGTCACCGTTGCTGGCGTTGATGGTGTGTGTAGCCCCAAACTGTCGAGCCATTTCAAGCTTCGCCTCCACCAAGTCAACCGCGATGATCTGGGCCGCCCCGGCCAGAGCGGCCCCTTGAATCGCGTTCAACCCGATGCCGCCGGCGCCAATAACGACGACGCTGCTCCCTAGCTTCACCTCCGCTGTGTTGGCCACGCTACCCACGCCGGCGATGACGCTACAACCACATAGGGCTGCCTTATCGAGCGGCAAATCCTGGTCAATCGGGACCGCGGCTTCTTGGGGGACGACCGTATATTCGGCAAAGGAAGCGACGGTGAATTGGTAGATGCCCTTTCCATTTTTGCTATAGCGCGGGGGGCGCTCTCTCATCTGGGCTGCCTTGAAGCAAAGGCTGGCATAGCCTCGCACACAGTAGATACAGTGACCACAGGCAGGCGAGATCGAAAGCACTACGTGATCACCCGGTTTGACCAGGCTGACACCCGATCCAACCGCCTCGACAACCCCGGCCCCTTCATCGCCCAACACGGCGGGAAGCGGCCACTTTTCCTTCCCCGTAATAACGGAGTAGCAGCTATGGCAGACGCCCGTCGCGGCGATCTTGACCAGGACTTCGCCCGCTTTGGGACCGTCCACATCAACCTCTTCAACCACAATTGGCTGGTTCACTTCGTACAAGACAGCGGCTTTCACTTTCATAGATAACTCCTTTCTATATTCAAATTAGTTTGAAACCGAAACTTTTAAGTGATAGCATCCTGAGTAGCCCGAGTTACGAGGGCGTATCGAAGGGTGCGGCTCAAACGACGATTCGTGGCCAACCCGCACCCTTCGATACGGCTCCATTAAGGTTTTTGTGGCCTTATGGGCCTAATCCGCCTACTCAGGATGCTAGACTGACGTTAATTACCACCGTTTCAAAGGCTTTATTAAAGTCGTATAATTGATTCTTCAATCAAACGCAGACAAAATCTCTTCTTCAAAGTAGTGGTACTGCTCAACGTCCGAAGTGAGCAAGCCCGCAAACATGATCTCATCAACCCCCACATCCATAAACTGACCGATGCGTTCAATAACGTAGTCCTTGGGTCCGGCCGCCGTGCCTTCACCCAGGCTGCGACTGGCGATGAAGGCTTCAGCTTCAGCCGGATCGTCGGTGACCTTGACCGGCATCAGGATAGTACGCTTGATTTCGGATGGGTCTCGGCCAACGTTTTCGCAGTGCTGCTCCAGAACCCCAACTTTGTGAAAGTAATATTCTTGGGTCATTGGCCCGCCAGCCCAGCCATCCAGGTTCATGAAGTCACCATATCTGGCCAGGGTGCGCAGTGTGCGCCGCTCACCGGTGCCGCCGACCATAATCGGAATCTGCCGGTTGTTGTAACCTCCGGGTGACAGCGGAGCCTGATCGAGCCGGTAGTAGCGGCCCTCGAAATCGACCGGTCCATCGGCTGTAAAGAGAGCTCGCAGCAGGGCACAGGCTTCCTCCAGCCGATCCGAGCGCTCCTTCATCGGCGGGAAATCCCAGCCATAGGCCTCATGCTCCCGCTGGAACCAGGCGGCCCCAATGCTTAAGGTGAAGCGGCCGTGGGATATTTGATCGACCGTTCCGGCCATTTTGGCCACCAGGGCCGGGTTGCGGTAGGTATTGCCCAAAACCAAATTTCCCAGCCGCATCCGTTCGGTGATGCTTGCGGCGGCGGCAATAAGCGTATATCCTTCGTAGGCCGGCAGCAGCTCTTCTTCCCGCTTTGGCGACGATGGCAGGTAGTGGTCGGCAAACCACAGACTGTCCCACCGGCCCGCTTCCATGGCCTCGATCACAGTACGAATGTTATCCCAAGTTGTCAGATAACAATTGACCTGTGCGCCAAATTTCATGGTGACACCCTTTCTTAGCTTATGGGAGAAGCCGGGAAGAAGGTTTTGTACGACAAAGCTTTTGTTTCAACGGTGGTGATGAAGTCCGTGTTGTGTAGTTTGAAATCTACAGCCAGGCGATGAAACAGGCTTGAAGCCTGTATTTATCTTAGTCGCAGAATTCATTCTGTGATGGTGGGCGAGATGATGAATACATACAAATTGTATTCATTATAAATATATGACGACCTGATCTTGCTCTTGTTTCGCCTCATAGGTGCGGACGGCTAGTTTTGGATCGAAGAGCGCTTTGCCAGTCCGAATATCAAATTCCCATTGGTGCCAGGGGCATTTGAGGATTTCATTTTCGCGTTCGTGACCCACTTGAGGAACATCGGCTGAGGTAACGAGCGGTCGCAGCCGGCCTAGGCATAAAGGCGCGGACCGATGAGGACAGTAGTTCAGCAATGCGAAATATTCGCCGCCGACATTAAAGACGCCGATTTCGCGACCTTGTACAGTGACGATACGTCGCTGACCCGGTGGTAACTCCTCCGTCCGAGCAACCACATAACGCTGCTTAGTTTGGCGTTTAGCCATAGAGCTTTCTCCTGTGGCCGATGCAGATGCGGCCCAATAAGATTTTCGGCTCAACGGGATCTTATGTGGTAGACAGTCTGAGTGACATCGAGACTAGCAAAGCAAACCTGCTGATGGGATCAGCGTATTACCTTAGTAAACGAGTGTCGATGCAAGCACGACATCGACCTCCCTAAATCCCCAGGCCTACAGGGCGCGAGCAGCATTCTCTCGTGGGGCACTGGTGAGTTGACTGTCTAGCTGGTAGAGCTCGCGGGCTGTCTCAACCATAACCCGCCGGCGTAGGTCTGGGTCGTGACCCCTCAAGAATGTGCTGGGTTCATCCATATCCCAATGGGGAAAGTCAGACGTATAGACCAGGACTTCGTCCGCCCGCAGCCACTCTAGAAAACGGGCCAGGTCCTTACGGCTGGGCACATCAGGCATGGGTTGTGAGCCAAAGCGGACATGGTTGCGGACATATTCACTGGGCAGCTTCTTGACCCAAGGCGTATAATCGCGCAGAGCCTTCCAGTCTGAGTCCATGTGCCATAGCATGCCCGGCACCCAGAAAAAATCGTGTTCTATAAACAAAAAGCGGAAGTCAGGGAATATCTCGAAGACGCCTTCACAAATCAGGCTAGCCAGGTGGGCCATTGCAGTCTGCGGCCGAGCCATCCGCATCTCAAGGTAGTATGAAGGATATCCCGCGCCCGTAGGTGGCGCGGAGATGCCCGCGCCTTCGCTACCAAAGTGGACGCACATCGGCAGACCCAATTCCTGGCAGGCGGCATAGATGGGATGATAGAAACGATTGCCAAAGGGCAGCCGCGCCCCGGCCGGCATCAAAACCTGGATGAACTCCGGGCGTGGGCCAAGCCGCTCGATCTCTTGCACGGCCAAGGCAGGGTCCTGCGGCGCAATGTGAATCGAGGACCGAAAGCGAGAATCTTGGCTTAGCCAATGGTCGAGCGTCCAGTCGTTGTGGGCGCGGCAAAGGGCATGTCCGTAGTCTGCGTCGGGATGAACTGCGGCCGCAGACGGTACAGCGGAACCGGTGAGGACGGCCAGGCCAATATTATAGGCGTCCAGATGGCGTTTTATGTAAACCTCCGGCTGGTTAGCTGGGTTACCCGCTGTCATTCGTCGTTGTTGCCAATTCTTATGTGGCCGGCCATTGTATCCCTCCGGCTCGGTAGCCGGGTTGATACTTGTGCTCTCCCACAGGTCGTGGCGAGTTGCGTTTGCCGCGGGAGGTACGTTTGTATAACCGAGACCTGGCAGCAGGGGGCCAAAATCTTCAATATATTCGACATAGTGACGGGGCAGATAAGGATAGAGCGCAGATAGGTCCGCCAAGTCACCGTGGTGTACGTCGCAATCGATGATTGGTGACATACCATTTTTTTGCTTATCGTTCATGATGTTCTCCTATGAAACCCTGTTCCGGGGGTTTCATACCGGGCGTCTGGTGCGTAAAAAGATGTGGAGGGACACCCCCCACACCCCCGCGCCATCGGCGGCTCCTATGAAAATACGGACAAGTTCGCTTCGGAATCAATTGGTGCGCTCTACAATGAGCCTTGTGCTTGATGGCGGCACAGGAAGCGTTGACTTTCGACCATCGGGCCACTGGATATCCAGCGAGATGGGGCGGCTATCTGCGGGGAAACCAAAGTGAACCTGTGACGGTTCGCCTGACAAATATCCACTATTGGAGCGAATCTCACGCATATATCGACCCGTCGTTGTCTGTAGCGCAAGCCGCGCGCCAATCGCATAGGTATTCTTGCTTTTGGGCCACTGGAGATCAACGGTCAGGCTATGGCCCCCACAGAGCCGATTCTCGTAGACGACGGCCGGCGACAGCAGATTATTGACCACAATATCCAGATCACCGTCGCCGTCCAAGTCAGCCATGTTCATACCGCGACCACCAGCCGTCGCGTTGAGACCCCAATCGGGCCTTGGCTTAAAGCGACCCGTGCCATCGTTCTGGAAGACCAGATTTTCTTCGATCAATTCGTTATTCGGCAGATGACCAAACATTTCTTCTGCTGCCATGCCGTTCACCACATAGAGATCCAGAAAACCATCCTGGTCCAGATCCCCAAATTGGGCCGACCAGCTCCATCCCGTCGCCTCTACACCTCGCGCAACCGCCTGATTTTCAAATCCCCCATCGCCGGTCGCAACCTGAAGGACGTTTTGGATGATCTGCTGGTCATGGGCGACGTCGACGTCTTCCATCGTCTCCATTAAAGGAGCCCAGGCCAGCAGGGCCGCTTGGGTAGGCTCATAGGGCATCATGTCAGCGGCAAATAGCTCAACGCCACCGTCGTTGTTGATATCACCTGCCGCAAAGCTCATGGTGTTTTGGGCAATTTCATCGAAGCGGGTTGCTTCCTGCCAGCCATCGTCTGTGCGCAACCAGACCTGGTCAGGCATCAGAAAGTCATGGCCTACCCAGATATCCAGATGTTCATCGTCATTCAGGTCGACCAGCAGCAGGGCCAAGGCTTGCGAATAGGTCGCCAGATGGGTCGCTATAAAGTCGTCTCCCCTGTTTTCATAGTAGACCACGCCACCCCCGCTCAAGTCATAGTTATTAAAGCGCCTGTACTCGGTTTGATAGGTCGCCAGGACAAGATCCAGATCAACATCACCATCCAGATCGGCCCAGGCGAAGGTGTAGGCCCGTTGGGAAGGGCTGAACCGATCTAAACGCGTGAAACCGTCTATCTGTTTGAATTGCTGTTGACCAGGCTGGGCTGATGTTTGTCTGTGAGTTTTCTGATTGTTTTCACCCTTTTGAAACGTGCCATCGTTCATCCACACGCTGGGAGCCGTTTCGCGCCGGGCAAAGACAATGTCCTGCCAGCCGTCGCCATCAATATCGACGATGCTGACGGCGCGCGACTGACCGAAAGGGAATTCCTGCTTCTGAAAGGCGAAATCGCCTTCGTTCCAAAAGATGGCATTAGAACCAGCCAAATTCGCCAGCACCAGATCCAGATCGCCATCACGGTCAAGATCGTTTATGGCCAGACCGGCACCGTTACTACCGAACTTCTTGACAATCTCACCTGAAATGGCGGTGATATGTTCAAGAGAATGGGGGATGAAGCGATCTTCACAGGGGTAGGGTGAGGCCCGGTGTGGTTGCTCCGATATCGCTAGCGATACCGCCGGCGACACGGCTGGTGTTGAGGTCGGTGCACCATTTGGCGAACCCGGGGTGATCGTGACAAAGACAACGTCTGTTTCAGATGACGTTTCAATTTGCTGGCAGCTGGTTAAGGCGATGGCTAGTAAGGCCCAAAACAGGCCCACCATGATCTTACGAGAAAAGCCGGGAAAGCCCCCTTGTTTCAACAGGGGGATGAGAGGCTTGATTTTTATCCTATTGGACACGAGTATCACCTCCGACGACGAATGTGGCAGGCCATCGCAAGCTCAATCCGGCTTTTCTTTAAGAAAAACCCCGGTTGAGCTACTGGAAGCCCCGATACTTTAGTGCGGGGTTTTCACCCCTCAGTCTCATCCTTGATAAATCAGATTGCAGCGTCAACGGCACGCAGGCGGCGATTACCAGCGGAAAAATCGATAGTACCATGAGAAACGCGCGAGTGGATTGCTTCTTCACGATGTTACACACCTTTTAGCCCTTGATACCGGTCACCACGATGCCCTGAATATAATATTTTTGAGCAACGAAGAAGACGACAATGGTGGGCATAAGGATCACGAGGGAGGTGGCCATAAGCAGTGACCATTGGACCTGGTATTGGCCCTGAAAGAAGCGCAAGCCGAGGGCCAGCGTGAAGTTTTCCGTTGAGGACAGGAAGATAAGCGGTCCCAGAAAATCGTTCCAATGAAGCATGAAGGAAAAAACAGCAATAACCCCCATAGCGGGTCTCGTCAGAGGCAGCGCTATGTGCCAGAAGACCCCAAAGGTGTTACAGCCATCAACTCTTGCCGCGTCATCCAGATCCATGGGTATGGTCCTGAAAAATTGCCGCAGTAGAAAAATGTAGAAGGCATTGCTGGCAAAGAAGGTTGGCACGATCAGGGGTAAAAACGTATCGATCCAGCCCAGGTCCTTGAAGAGCAAAAATAGGGGGGCCACGATGGAAGGATAGGGCAACATCAGGGTGGCCAGGACCAGTACAAAGAGCACATCACGTCCCACAAAGCGGATGCGGGCAAACCCAAAGCCGACGATTGCACAGGACACCACGTGGCCGATGATGCTGACGGAGGTGATGTTCACTGTATTTAGAAACCATGTGCTGAAGGGCAAAAGCGTCCATGCATCTGGATAGTTCGGCCAGTAGGGCGGATTCGGAATCCATTCGATGGGAAAGGCAAATTCTGTTCCCGGTCTTTTCAGCGAAGTGCTGATCATCCAGAAAAAAGGCAGCATGACAAAAATGGTACCAGCAATTGACACAAGAAAGATGAGGATAGTAGCAACGCGATTTTGGAATCGTCGGCTCTGGAAGTATCTGACAGAAGAGAGATCGCGTTTCTGCCGGCCAGGGACGCTGTCAGCAGCGATTTGACTGGACACGAGTATCACCTCCGACGACGAATGTGGCAGGCCTCAGTCACTCTCATAGTAGACCCAACTGGAGGACGTTTTGAGGATGATGACGGTGAAGACCAAAATGATCAGGAACAAGACCCAGCTCAACGCCGATGCATAGCCCATGTTGAACCACACGAAAGCCTGCTGGTACAAGTACATCACATAGAAGAGCGTAGCGTAGTTAGGGCCACCATCGGTCATGACGTAGGCCTGGGTAAAAACCTGGAATGAGACAATCACGCCCATGACCAGATTGAGCAACAAGACCGGCGTGATCATGGGAACCGTTATGTGGAGAAGCTTCTTCCAAGCGCCGGCGCCATCTAAGGTGGCCGCCTCATAAAAGGCGGTAGGAATGCCCTGCAATGCGCCCAGGTAGATGAGCATACCGCCGCCGACTCCCCAGATACTCATGATGATCAGCGCAGGTATCGCCCATGCTTCGCTCCCCAACCACAAGGGGCCAATGATGCCAATCTTTTTCAGCAGGACGTTAATGATGCCGAAGCGCGGGTTAAAGATCCACATCCACAACAACGATACCGCGACGCCTGAGGCTACGCTTGGCAAAAAGAAGATGGTGCGAAAGACAGAAAGCCCCTTCACTTTCTGATTGAGAAGCAGGGCGAGGAGCAGCCCCAAGACGACGTTGAGGGGCACGTTGAGCAGATAGTAGAGGGTGACCTTGATCGACTGCCAAAAGAACCGATCCTCCACCATCTTCTGGTAGTTCGCCAACCCCACAATCTCAGGCGTACCGACGATATTCCATTTGGTCAGGCTGATTGAGAATGAGCCGAGCAAGGCCCCGGCGGTGAACACGACAAAACCAATAATCCAGGGTGAGATGAAAAGATAACCCTCAATGTTGCGTCGCCAGAACATTCTATTTTTGCCCAGCATGTTGACGTCTTTTCTTTTATGGGAGAAGCCGGGAAAGCCCCTGGTTTATGCGTAAACACGTTAACGGGTAAACACGGGGTATGATAGGCTAGAATCTCTTGCCCGTCGCTGCTCAAGCCGGCTTCGGGTGTGTCCCAGAATTTAGGCGAATTTTCAGAATGCAGCATCTTGAGTAGCCGAAGCAGAGCGGAGGCGTATCGAAAGGTGCGGGTTAGCCTCGAATCGTTGCTTGAGCCGCACCCCTGGATACGGTTTCCACTCCGCTCCACCCTACTCGGGCCTGTCCTGAGTTCCTACTATTTCGCGGCGTAAATGTGTCTAACCGGCGATTCTTTTGCCCTAGGAGACTTCGGCCAGAGCCTCTTCAGTTAGCACACAGGCTTCTGCCATGGCCTCATCGATATCCTTGGTGCCCCGCAGCACATTCCTTATCTCTTCGTACACTATCGTGAAGATAATTTTGAGGGCAGCCGGCGTTCTGTACACGAAGGGATCTGGCTTCACGTGGCCAAGGAGGCGTGGGATCATCTTGGGATCAAGACCACCATCCCTCAGCGGCTTGTTGTATGCCTCCATATCGAAAATAGACTTGCGAGTTGGCATATAATAGGTGGCCAGCAGGACGCCCGCATCATACGTCTGCTGTACAGCCTCCGCGCTGCTTCGCCAGCTCATCCATTCGTAGACAGCGTCGGGGTTTGGTGTGGTGCTCGAAGTCACAGACTGGTCCGTGTCGCCCCAGACAATGAAGCCTTCAGGCCCGGCGGGTAGCGGGACCAAGTCCCAGCCAAAGGGAAACTCCCGTCCTGGTCGAATATCCTCTACTGCGCCCCCGGCGGCCATGCCCATACCGATCACGCCGGATCTAAATTCGATACCCAACTCAGCCAGATTCAGGGCCGGCGAAGGCTGGACCTCATGCTTTAGGACACAATCGGCCATCCATTGGACTGCTGCCTTGACCTCTGCGCTTTCCACAGTACACTTGCTTGGGTCGAACAGATCGTCCAGGTAATCACCGCCGAAGGCGCGGACGATGGCCAGGGTGTGGGTTCCCCAATAACCCTCGCATCCCCATTGATCGATCTGTCCATCTCCATCCGTATCGATGCTGAGTTCTTTCAGCATCTCCACGAAGCTGTCAGTATTCCATCCGTCCTCTCCGTCCTCCCAATAAAGGTCGGCCGGGGTGGGCAATCCTGCCTTTTCGAAGAGATCCTTGTTGAATCTCAGGCAATGGGACGAGGTCCAGAGCGGCAACCCCATAATGTCGTCCCCGAATCTGGCATCGCCGGGGAACAGAATGTCATCGTAGTTCAAGTCGGAGTCCGCATCCACATAATCGTTAATGGGAATCGCGGCCCCTGCGTGTACAACCTGGAACATCAACGCGGGATGGCAGGCAAACGTGTCCGGCGCCGTTCCCCCGGCGATCATGACCGGGATCTTGGTGTTGTAATCTTCCCAGGGCAATGCTATGGGCTTGACATTCATGTGGGGATGACTTTCTCGAAACACAGAAATAATCTCCCCTTCAAGCACCGCATCATCATCAAAGCCATGTCTGGCAGCGGATATCTCAATGACTTCTGGGGCTGGCGCATCTGCTTGGGCCATTCCGGATTCAGGTTCGGCCGAGCTGTCCGGAGCTGGCTGAACTGCACAGGCGGCCAACGAAAGGCCGGCTGCCGACATACTGCCAACTCTCAGAAAGTCACGACGGTTCAAACGTTTCTCATTCTTTTCTGCCATTTTTCATTCTCCGGTGTCGTCTCGATGGAGACAGTTCGACTCCTCTGAAAATGTTATGACTACAATGTCCATTTTTCTATTGCTTTATGGGCGGCTCCTTTCATTCGTTAGTAATTGTTCAGCATTGCCTTGCGAAGTTACTGGTAATTTGCCCCAATCACCATTTGCTCCTATGTCAAATGGTTTCCACAATCCTGACGTCGTAGGATACTCCTCTAAAAATCGATATACAAGGCCATGAACCGGCCAATCACCGGCCAAAAAATCGAAATGGGCGCATTTAGAACACGGATTGGCAGGATTGGGTGGATTTTTTAACCCGTTTTAACTGTTCCGCGCAAACGCTCTATCCAGCAAAATTTTTGCCGGAACACTAGCCTCGGCTGATACTTTGTTATACAATTTTAGTTATGAGCAAAACCGCATTTTGGCTGTTCGTATTCGTGACGCACTGGCGGAGATTGAGCATGTGCAGCGGCGCTTCCAAACGGCTCGAAAAGTTTTTGGGAATGTCGGCTAGCGTATGGATATCACAAGGGTGTGGCGAAGACAATGACAGAACCGAAAAACCAAGATTTGGAAACGATTGAAGTCCTCGAACAGGCCTTATACGAAGCATTACCCCATCTCAACGACCCCGTTTACCAGCCACCGGTGCTATTGTGGCAGGTGTTAGGGGTGCCACAGCAGCAGGGCGTCAAGGCGATGCAGTCTGCGCTCATCAGAGCCATTGAGGCTTTGAAACCAGCCCCCGATGTTGCACCCTATGCACACAGTCAGCGAATATACGAACTCTTATATTTGCGCTATCGGCAAGGCCTGACGCAAGAAGAAACGAGTGATCGCATGAAATTGTCGATTCGCCAGATTCGTCGCGAACAGAAGCGAGCCATCCATAATTTGGCGCAATGGCTGTGGGGCCAAAGGAGGACAGATACGCCAGCAGTCGCTGGCACACCATCAACAGATGTCGGCAACATTGAAACCGACCCGTGGCGTTCTCAGGTGCAGCAAGAGTTAGCCATCTTGCAGCAGAACGTGCAGGAGACCAAGAGCGAGGTGGCCGCCGTCATCGCCAGGGTGGTGCAGGTCGGCCAGGTGCTAACGGCCAAGCACAATATTCAATTAAAGGTTGACCCCATCCCAGAAAATCTGACCGCAGTGATTCAGCCTTCGGCGCTGCGGCAAATATTACTAACCGCCATCGAGAAGTTGGCGCAACTCATGGCGTCGGGCGAAATTGTCCTGCTGGCTGAAATGGCAGGGGATATCATCACCCTCACCGTGACAGGTGGCCCCATTGTCTCCGATACGCTACCCGACAGCGCCCCGCTGCCCAGCAGCGACCTCATCCAAGAGCTTCTGGGTGATCAAGGTGATACGCTCAATATCCGGCGGGCCGCTGAAACCATTGTCTTTCGGTTCAGTCTGCCATCTGCCGGTGACCCCATTTCCGTACTTGTGGTGGATGATAACGCTGATCTGGTAACCTTCTTCCGGATCTCTGTCACCAATACCCCCTATCAGATCATCCATCTGGCCGATGGCGAACGCCTTTTTGAAACCATTGCCGTCACAAAACCAAACCTAATCATCCTGGACGTGCTCCTGCCCGGTATGGATGGCTGGGAGCTGCTGGCCTATCTGCATGAGCATCCTGATACCCGGGCCATTCCCATCATTGTCTGCTCTGTCATCCGCCGGGAAGAGCTGGCTTTGGCGCTGGGCGCGTCGCTTTTTTTGCCAAAGCCGGTGCGGCGGCGGGAGTTTATCGAGGCGCTGGATGAAGCATATAGTCGGGTTGCGGGGTGAGATGAAGTATTAATAAAGGCGTTGCTACATCAATCTTCATCACCATTACGAGAGAAGCTGAAGAAACACGGCCGTGAGTAGAATTCGATGTTATACGGATGAGCATGTGTCAAAAGCCGCTATCCGGGGACTTCGTGAACGAGGGAAAGACGTTCTCAGCGTACCTGAGGCAAATATGCTCGGGGCATCGGATGAGGAGCTTTTAGCGTTCGCTTTTGCAGAGGGTAGAGTGATATTTACTCACTCAAATTCCCCATCTGCCTTCATTAACAGCGCCGCAAGCCGGCGGGAACAGGGCAGCAGCTTGTTAATCGGTACCCCCGCTCCCATCGTTGCCAACAGTACGCTACTGCGTGTTGGCCAGGCCACAAGCTCTTCGCCGGAGATTGCGATCACCGGAATGTCACGAGTCGCCGCGTCTTGATTCTTTTCCGCCAAAACCTGCCAACCGGGCATATCGGGCAGAAGAATGTCCAGTAGGACCAAATCTGGAGCCTCACTGCCCCGGACCCGATGGTGTAGCTCGGCCAACGCTTCCGCCCCGCTGGCGGTGGGGGTAATCTCCAACGCAGGGTCAATGATAGAGAGCATCTGGGTATAGAGTTGGCGAATATCCGGATTGTCGTCCACCAGCAGAATGCGCTTCACCGGCTTGTCAAGCGTATTCAAGGCCTTGGCTAAATCCGGCTGTCTGATCGGCTTGATCAAATAGTCGACAGCCCCGGCCTCTAAGGCATAATTGATTTTCGGCGGAAAGGCACACCCAACAATGGGCATATCAGGTATGGCTTGCCGGGCCTCTTCCATTAATAGGATCAAATGTTGGGGAGCGGTTGCATTGAGGATCAGCATATGGGTCGGATGGGTTTGCAACGCTTCGAGAGCGCCAGGTAGATCACGGCTCTCGGTAAACTGAATCTCATCGGTATGGCGGCTGAGCAGGGGGGCCAAATCGCCACTTTCATCACAAACCATTATCCGTTGTTTGCGCGGCATTTCGGGCAATTGAGGCCAGGTGGTGCGTTCATGCCAAACCCAGTCTTCGGCAAAGCCAGGGGCCGACGTGCCCCCGGCCGGCAGCGGCGGGGCGATGGGCAGGGTGAATGAGAAGGTGCTGCCGAAGCCTAATTTACTTTCGGCCCATATCCGACCCTGATGACGTTCGATGAATTGTTGGCTGACGCTGAGGCCGAGTCCACTGCCGCCTTGAGCAGGTCGCGTTTGGTCCGCCTGCGCAAACGGTTCAAAGATTCTGTCCAGCTCTTGCGGGGCGATACCGGGACCCGTATCCGTTACGCTGATAAGAATGTCACTGCCCTGGCGCGTTGCCTTGACGATAATGCCGCCAGTCTCCGTATAGCGGGCCGCATTGCTCACCAGGTTGAGAACCACCTGTCGGATACGGGTTCTGTCGCAGTAAACTTGGGGGAAATCGTCATCAATGCTGACCTGCAAAGTGAGTGCTTTCCTTTCAATCAGCGGACGCACCACCATCACCACCGCATTTCTTATATCGTCAGCCAAATCGGCCCATTCCCGATGCAGTCTCAGCCGGCCTGCATCGGCCTGGCTGAGATCCAGGACATCGCTGATCATGCTGGCCAAGTGATTGCTGTTGCGCTGTATGATCTCCAGAACTTGCATGAGCAAGGGTGGCAGCGATTTCCCATAGGCTTCAGGTACCTCCAGCATCGTGTCAATCAGACCCAGAATTATATTCAACGGCGTCCGAAATTCGTGGCTGATCTTGGCCACAAATGCGGCCTTGGCTTGATCAGCTTCCTCAGCAATCTGACGTAGGACGACCAACCGCTGATTGAGCAGTTCCTGGGTCTGGTAGGCCGATTTCAAATCCTCCTGCATTTGGGCCAACTGGACTTTTTGATCCCGCGTTTCATCTAATCGCAGCTGCGCTCGGTGAAACTGATCATATAACCATTGGCTGCGCCGAACCTGGGGGCCGATGATGGCCAACAGCAGGCCGAGTACCGTCCAGATCAGCCCGATTGTCAGAACAAGGGAGATGGGGTCTATCCCAATGGTTGGCCACAGGAATAGCAGCCCTATAGTTTCCAGTAAAGCCGTGAGCAGCGCCGCAGTCCAGGTCATGAGCGCCAGCGCCAAAAGGGGCAACAAGATCATCAATAGGTAGAGGTCGGATATTTTAAATCGGATGAATGCCAGGTTGATGAGGATGCTCAGACCGATGAGGGTAAACCAGCGGCTGAGCCTAGTCCCACCCAACCGATCCAGCCACCAGATAAGCATAGCCAGGCCAAAACATACCAAGGGTATTTGGGACAACCGTTGTACCGGCTCAACCAGCAGTTCACCCATGAACGTCACAGCTGACCCCACGCAGACCAGCACGGCAATAACCCAGGTGAGCGATAAGCGTAACTCCGGGTCGATCTCCAGGCCGGGTCTTGTGGCGAAGGTTGTTATTCCGTCTTTTGTGATCATACCTGTTCTCCTGCCGAAATGCTGGCTCAATTTACCCGGCTATTATACTAAAAATGAACGAGGAGGGCTTGTTGCATCCATCAACCATTCTATCTGTGGTTCATAGTTCCTGCATGAACACCAGTGTAACTGAGCGCACAAACTCTAAAAGTGTTGCAATTACTTACGTTTTTGCTATATAGCTATGAAGTACTCACAATTACTGAACCTAATTGGCGATGAGCAATAAGGTGCAATGGCTGCCATACTGCATTTCTGTTATCGTCTCTAATGAATACTGCTTCATCTTGTCGTGCGGTGATATAGGTGAATTCGGCATCTCGTTTTGCACATTGCGCTTTGGCGAGAGCTTCATTCAATTCTGCCGCTGTTTTGCGGCGGGTTAATCTGGTCTCGAGAGTTCGCTCGCGCTCTTGGGAGAGGTGTTCTAGCTTGACGCGTATTTCGACAATCAAGACGGTAAGCAGATAGATCACATAGGCTAGGAGTGTCGACGTTAAAAATAGGAGCATGAGCATTAGAAAAATACGGAGCCACCAGGCCAGCTCATCAGCCAGAACATAATGCAGATAGCAGCCCATACATATCGCAACATCGAGTTCTCTCCTACGGATTTGGAGAAGGGCCATCCGGTTTTCCGCTCTGCCTCACCGGGAAGCATCGACTCGCATAGGGTTGGTATTCCTCAGGAAGGCGAACTGGGCAGTTGGCGTCTCTCTTGCAGTCGCGGGGCTGGTGTGGTCGTTCGCTTTGACTCAGCCGGACGGCCAGCTCCATGTACATTTCCTGGACGTAGGGCAAGGGGACGGAATCTTTATCCAAACTCCCAGCGGGCGTCAGGTTTTGATCGACGGCGGTGATGACAGCCAGCAACTCTATGCCGAATTGGGCGCGGTAATGCCCTTTTGGGACAGACGGATCGACTACGTGGTCGTAACCCACCCCGACTGGGATCATCTGGGCGCCCAGACGGACCTGCCTGAACGATTCAGGATCGGTAGCGCGATTATCAGCGAGAATACGCGCGGCCACGAGGACTCAGAGATCTGGCTGTCGGCCCTCAGCGCAGCAGACGTGCCGGTGGAAGGGCTTCAGCAGGGAAGTTGGCTGGATCTCGGTGACGGCGTTGCGTTGTGGGCGCTTTGGCCGCCACCCGAAGTGAAAATGAAAGATTTCGATGAGAATGACAAGAACGAGCGGTCGCTGGTTCTGAAGCTGGTTTACGGCGAATTCACAGCGCTCCTCACCGGCGATGCGGGGCAACCCAGTGAAAAGCTGTTGCTGCAAGGGGGCCAATCGCTCGAATCGCACGTGCTCAAGGTAGGACATCACGGCAGCGAGCACAGCAGCAGCGCTGCGTTTGTCGAGGCGGTCGGCCCAAGCGTAGCAGTGATCCAGGTCGGTGCTGAGAACCGCTATGGGCACCCGGACCCCGAGGTGCTGGAGATACTGGACGGGCGGCTGGTTCTGAGAAATGACCTGGAGGGGCGCGTCCATGTCCGGAGCGACGGGAAGCTGATGTGGGTCGAGACGGAAGAGGGAACTGGCGCCTACCTGCTGGGACGGAGAGGCGGGTCAGAAAGTCTCGGAACAGATCGGAATTGAAGTAGAACAGGGGTGTGATGCCTGGCCGGTGGTGTCGGGCGCGATGCAGGCTGTCTCAGTGCGCGTTCAGGCATCAAGAGCGTCGTCTGACCGGGTGAGGAAAAGGAGCGCGATTCCGAAGACGACTATCAGACGAAATGCTGACTGACTTCCGTTCCAGACATCCGATTGCCACATCAGGAACCACTCCCCGCCGATGGTGACAAACCCTGTAAACCACAGGACGGTTCCCAGAGTCAGGCCTGCGATGGCGATGCCTTTGGCCTGATTGAAGCTCAGGGCGTCACCTTTTGCCCGGAAAAGACGGGCTCCTCCCCACCAGCAGAGTACTGCTATCGCCAGTTCAACGAGAATTATGACCCAGTAGAGAAGATGGTGCACCGACGAAGCGTTTATCGCTCGCCACATTCCCAGATTGTCGGGAAAGGTTGTGTCCATTTTGAGAACGTGAACTACGAACCAGTAGTTCGAGTTATAGTCTGTAAGGTTGTTGAATACTACAAGCGAAGCATGGAGAGCGATGGCCCAAACTATGACGATTTTCGAATATCTTGTGAACATATCTCCTCCAGACTTTAGCGCCCTGAAGTGTGTTATAGAGTGAACTGGTAAAGGGATTCGTAACTTGAGTTTCCGAATGCAGACTTCCAAACTCGGACACCGGCATAAGTTTTATCAACACAGTACCGAAGAGATGGGGACTTTTTTCAGAGGGAACTACGTCAGGGATCGAATTGCCCGGAAAACGTCGGAGGGACCTCGTTCAACTGTTGACAGGAACTGTTGCGGAGGAAAGGAGAGGAAGCGAAACGCCTGCCAAAGCCGGCAGTTCTGACCGTCCTGGCAAAACTCATAGTCACAAGAATGCCTTGCTTAAGCCATCCATCGCCTACCAAGGTCAGGCGCGGCAAGCCGTTGGCTCTGCCCTTGTCTCAAGACCACAGCCTCTCCATCACTTGCGGACGATTCAGGTAGCCAATCAGGTCTGTCGGCGTCTCCAGGATCAGGTCTGCGTTGCTGAAGTTCTGCGTCGCGCCCATGCCGCACCGGAGACCAACCTGAACCGCGCCGACCGCCTCCCCGACGCGCAGTTGGAGTTCCGTATCACCAACGACCAGACATGCGTCTGCGGGAAGATTGAGAATCTCCAACACCTTCAACAGTCCTTCGCTGTTAGGGGAGGGCTTGCGCAGGTCGTCTCTGGTGACGATGGCGTCAAACAGGTCGTCGGGCAGTTCGGCGTGCTGGAAGAAGGAGTCCAGCTCGTTTCGCGAACGATTCGAAATCAGCGCCACCTTGTATTGCTGCCGCAACTCCAAGAGCAACTCGGGCACGCCATCGCGAAGAGTCTGAGCTTCACTGGGGGGGAAGCCCCTCACGCGTTGCATACGGCGCGTAAGCCGGCGCGCGTCTTCGTGCAGCCTGAGCCATGTGAGCAGGCTGATGACTGCCAGGGAAGGCCCTTCCATCCATGCCATAAAGCGACGGAAAAATTGCTCACGCCTGTCCCGGGGCCAGATCTGATCGAACCGAGCAAAGCGCTGGGCCAGTTCAGTTGCCAAGGACCAATCAAGGTGGGTCAGAGTGCCATCGAGATCAAAAACGATTCCTTCGATCCAGTGGCCGCCGATCAGCCCGGGAATCTGAATCTCGTTCTGCTGTTGTTGAGACTCAAATGGCTCAAGATCTCGCAGTTTACGGAAGACATATCCCAAGAGGGCGCGCACACTGGCAATTGTCGGCGTGATCAGAAGCACCCCCAGGACTCCGAAGACGAGAGCGGCGCTGATAATGCCGGTAAAGGTGACGGCGGGATGGAGGCGCACGCGGCGCCCGACGAGGCGGGGAATCAGATAAACGCTTTCGACCTGGGTAATGATGACGTACAGGATCAGGACGATAATGGCGAAAGGGACATTGCCTATCGGGAGCCAGGTCGGACCTTGCAAGAGCGCCACGAGAGTACCGATAGCGCCGCTGATTCCAGGACCCACTGTGGGCAGGAATTCGAGAATGCCGGCGAGCAAAGCCAAGGCTGCTGCATTGGGCAAACCGACGATCGACATGATGATCCAGGTCATGAACCCAACCACTAGGCCCAAAACCAGCTGCCCGCGCAGAAATGCCATCCAGATTTCGCCCAATTCCTGGGTCATGCGCTGGACATCATCCCGATATTCCGGCGGCAGAGCGTTCATCACCATGCGCTGTAACTTGATTATGTCCTTGAGCAACCAAAATCCCAGCACAAGCACATAGATGGTGGTAAGAACTCCGGTTGTAAAGGTGGCTGCAAGGCCGAGGACACCGGTACCGGCCTGCGAAAGTACATTCTGAATAACCGTGCCCAACTGTTGCAGAATGTCGTTGATGTCGAGGCTGTATCCGAAGATGGGCAGGAGGGGTCCGGTAGCGGCCGACTGCAGGTCGGTGACCATGGTCTCGAGCAGAACGAGTAGAGATTCAACCGATGAGACCACGCGGGGTACGAAAATAATCGGCCCAATGATCAGAATGAGGATCACCAGTAGATAGACGGCAACGATCGAGGTGGCCCGGCTCCAGCCGGTGCGCTGCTGCACCCAACTCACCGGCTGATAGAGGACAAAAGTTAGCAGGAGGGCGATGATCGTCGGCTGGATCATCACCCGGAACGCGTAAAGGAGCAGCAGGGCCAGGAGGCCGAGGAGCGATGAAACCACTATTTTGGTGGTCGTACTCCACTTCTTTGTATTCATAGACTTAAGAGAGGCAGAAAGGCGCAAGCCTCATGCCGCTGTAAACTTCTGCGCGGGCGGCGCCTCAAGCAGATTGCAATCCAGACTATCTGAAAATGGTAAATCTCGTCAACGGCCAGTAACGAACCCAGATACGACCCCTGATGTAGTCGCGGTGAACCGGACCAAAAGTGCGGCTGTCGTTGCTATTGTCACGGTTGTCGCCCAGAACAAAGAATACGTCCTCTGCCAGCGTGACGGGGCCGTAGTCGGAGCGGAAGTCCCCGAAGCTTGGGGCCGGCCGACCACCTTCCCCGTCCGTGAGAGCCTGTAAGTCTTCCTTGACAACCACTGTTGGGACCGCTTCACGACCGTCGACTAGGAGGCGACCCTGATGAATCTCAACTGTTTCTCCCGGGACTCCTACGACGCGCTTGATTATCAGCGCCTGCGACTCCGGCATATCCAGTACGACAATTTCGTTGTGTCGGGGGGCCTGAAAATGGTAACTCAGCTTCTCCATAATCAGCCTCTCCTCCGGTCGAAGGTTCGGCTGCATACTCTGCCCGCGCACTATCGTTGCTTGTGCCAGAAAGAGATGAATAAGCGCTGCCAGGAAGATGGCAGGGAGAACGATCTGAAAGACTTCCTTGAGTGTAGAAACGATAGCAGCAGCGGTGGTCATATTTTGCGAATCGGGGACAGAACGGCCAACCGCTGGATCGCCGGAACCGGTGGACGCCAGAATCCTCCCAGGACCGTGCCGACTCGACGGTTCAGCAGGGGAAAAGCCTGCCTGCGGATGATCCGCAGGCATCAATTTACGACGATTGGCTTTGGCTTCCTGGTTTCGAGTCGACATCTTCATCGATCGAACGAGTCCACAAACTGACCCTTTGGCGGGCTACCGCCTGTTACCTTCGGGGGCGGCCACCGTTTCTCATGCTGCGGTCCCGCTCGCGGCCACCTCCCCGTCCTCCGCGTTCCCGTTCGCGGCCGCCGCCGCGGCGTCCTCCACGGTCGCGGTCGCGGGCTTCTTCTGCACTCCAACCTTCCAGTACAGCCTGCCGGCTCAAGCGAATCTTGCCTGCCGGATCGATATCGATCACCATGGTTGTGAGTTCGTCGCCGACGTTGGCGATTTCTTCTACATTGTTGACCCTGTAGTCCGCCAACTGGCTGATATGCACTAACCCATCCACACCTGGAAGCAAGTTGACAAAGGCTCCATAGGCTTCAACTCTTACGACCTGCCCTGTGTAGATCTTGCCAATTTCGACCTCTTCGGTCAGAGATTCGATTTCGCGACGGGCTTCTTCGGCTGCAAGACCGTTGAGGCCTGAGATAAACACCGAACCGTCGTCGTCGATATCGATCTTGACTTCGTATCGTTCCTGAAGTGCACGAACTGTCTTGCCGCCCGGGCCAATAATCTTGCCGATCTTCTCCGGGTCGACGCTTACGGTGAGGATTCGAGGTGCATAGGGGCTGAGATCTTCCCGGGCTTCAGGAAGTACCGCCAACATCTCTTCCAAGATGTGCAAGCGCCCCTGCCGGGCCTGCTCCAGGGCGATCCGCAGGATCTCAAAGTCCAACCCTTTGATCTTCAGATCCATCTGCAGAGCGGTGATACCGTGTCCGCTGCCGGCGACTTTGAAGTCCATATCGCCGAGATGATCTTCCACCCCCTGGATGTCGGAGAGAACCACATAGTCCCCGGATTCCTGGTCCTGGACCAGGCCCATTGCAATTCCGGAGACTGGCGCATCGATCGGAACACCGGCATCCATGAGCGCCAGGGTGCTGCCGCAGACCGAACCCATACTGGTAGAGCCGTTACTGCTGACAGCCTCGCTAACCAGTCGCAAGGTGTAAGGAAACTCGTCGGGAATAACCGGCTGCAATGCCCTTTCGGCCAGGGCGCCGTGACCGATTTCGCGGCGTTTTGGCCCGCGCATGGGGTAGGCCTCGCCCGTCGAATAGGGTGGGAAGTTGTAGTGGTGGATATATCGCTTTTCTTCTTCCGGCTGCAACGTGTAGAGGCGTTGGGCGTCGCCAGGCGTACCCAGTGTCGCGATCGTCAGGACATGTGTCTCCCCGCGCATGAAGAGACCGCTGCCATGGACACGTGGGATGTTTCCTACCTGTACCTGAATCGGGCGTACAGTGTGGGGGTCGCGGCCGTCGGGCCGGACGCTCTCTTCCAAGATGCGCCTGCGAACCGCCTCCTTATGCAAGCTGTCCAGAGCGTCTTCCACATCCCCGACGTCGACTTCACCTGCACCGATTGGCTCTGCCAAAGCCTCCATCGTTTCCTCGCGGACCTCGGCGAGACGGGCCTTGCGTTCATTGCGGTCAGTCGTTCCACTTACGGCTGTCATTACCTTGTCACGCGCCAGTTGGTTGACCTTTTCGACTGTGTCCTCGGCCGCCTCAAAGACAGGGTGGTCGGTATATTTTTCTTTCCCAATCTCAGCCTGCATCTGTTGTATCGTCTGGATTACCGGCTGCATTGATTCATAGGCCAAGCGCAGTCCATCCAGCATGATATCTTCCGGCAACTCGTCGGCGCCCGCTTCCACCATAAGGATATTGTCGGAGGTGCCTGCAACCTGCAAGCCGAGCGTACTGAGCTCCATATCGGAAGCGGTCGGATTGACGACAAGCTCGCCGTCAACATAGGCGAGAGAAGCCGCGCCAACCGGCCCAGCCCAGGGAATATCGCTAATGGAGAGAGCAGCTGAAGCGGCGATTATGGCAAGCGGGTCGATCAGATGCTCGTTGTCCGAGCTGAGCGCGGTGAGGATAATCTGTACCTCGTTGCGCATGCCTTTGGGAAAGAGGGGGCGCAGCGGCCTGTCCACCAGGCGGCAGAGAAGAATCGCCTGTTCACTTGGACGGCCTTCGCGGCGGAAGAGGTTGCCGGGGATGCGTCCGGCGGCGTAGAGTTTTTCTTCAAAATCGACGGTCAGAGGAAAGAAGCCGATTCCCGGCCGCACGCCCCTGTCCATCGTGGCAGTCGCGAGGATGACCGTGTCGCCGCAACGAACAGTAACCGCGCCGCCTGCCTGCTGGGCAAGAATGCCCGTCTCAATGCTGATCTCTTTGTCGCCCAAAGTCGTTGAGTAGACATGGGCGCCTTCAAACAATCTGGTTGGTTCCATCTTTGTTCACCTCGAATTGAATTTCGCCGCGCCCTCCAGGGAGGAGGGTCGGGCAAGTGGAGCCACCGGCTCGTGTGAATACCGAAACCGACAACGCATCCGGCGTTGCCGCCACCCGCAAACGAAATCGCTGGTCTGAATGGAAAGCGATGCTACCCGGCATTCATCATTCCAGCGAATTCTCTGCGCACTGATTCGAGGTGCGGAACTGGAGAACGGATCGAAGCGCCCGTTTACGAGCGAGAACGGCTCTTTCAGCGAAGGCTTCGGTCCATTCTCCAATGCCGGACCCCGGTGGCAGTATCTGCCAATTACAGTGCACTTAGCATAGAGTGCATCTGCGAGCGGCTGGTGGCAGTATTTGTCTTTCTCAGTGTCGCGCCGTCAAGCACGAACTACATTCTAAACTGCCGGGAGCGGTCCCCAGCTTTCTCAAATGGGACAAAGAGGCTGCGGCTGTGGCAGCTACCCGGCGCGAGCAGCTATGGCTGAAGGGCGAAAACTCCTGAATTACGCCCCATCAATGCCATTTATCGACGTAGACCCAGCCTCTCAATCAGCTGGCGATAGCGGTTCACATCCTTTCTTGCCAAGTATGCCAAATGGCGGCGACGCTGACCGACCAATTTCAACAGGCCTCGTCGCGAGCCTTCGTCGTGTTTGTGCGCTTGCAGGTGTTCGGTCAGGGCATTGATGCGCGTTGTCAGGAGCGCAACCTGCACTTCAGGGGAACCGGTGTCCTGTTCGAAAGTCCGGTACTCTTCAATGATCTTGGTCTTTTCTTCCGTCGAAATGCTCATGTGGTACTCCCGAACTCCTTTCCTCTTGTACCAGAGAATCTCAAGAAGCGACGTCTGAATTCAACCTTTCTCTGGTGGGCCGCCAACAGCGATTAAAGAGCCAAACCATCGCTGGAATACCACGGCGCATGGTTCAGCCGATACTGAATCAGTTTAGCACACTTTCAGCCGACTCCCAAACTTTCCCCGTCAATTCACTATACGGATGGCGGCAGGATGCGGTCGCGAATGTGTCCGAAAGATGCCACTGTGCAGCGGCTGAGCGGCTGAGTTTGGTAGTCTGTGGTTAGTGGAACGGCCGTGGTCGGTGGTCAGGGGCGACGGGGCTGGGGGCGCGGGGGCAGTCACAAGGCCTGACCCTGCCGGAACTTTGGAGGCGAAGGTGGAGGCGGAGCTTCTGCCGCCTCAGAGTCGACTGCGAACCGGCCATGGTACTGTCGCTGGCACTGGTTTGCAAGAGCCCACCCCCATACTGAACAGCATTCCCCGGGAAAGCAATCTCTTGATACTTTGATCGGCTGCCATTATAATGTGCCTGGCTTGTCGAACATTTACTCTGCCCGAATATCGCGTGCAGGTAAATGCGTTTTCTCCACAGTTAGCGAAGCCAGTGCGGTACCTGCCAGGCCGACCCTTTCCCTGCGCCCGGGTAGCGTTGCATTGGAGCAAAGAGAGCAAGCGCTGGTTGACTGATCCTCTTGAGGTATCCCGCGTGTCCGATCGTACACTGTCAGAACTGTTGAAAGTGGAAGCGCGCCGCCTTGGATTCGACTTCTGCCGCATTGTGAAGGTGGGCGAGCCGCCCCATGCCGAGTTTTTCACCCGCTGGCTGGGTTTGGGCCGCGCCGGCGAAATGGAATACCTGGCGCGCAATCTGGAAAAGAGGCGAAATCCGGCTTTGCTTGCAGAGAAAGGCCCACCCTTCCGATCACTGATTGTCTTGGGTGTCGACCATCATCGTTTCGATCTGGCGCCTGAAATCCTGAATGACCCGGCACGGGGGATCATTGCTCGTTACGCCTGGGGGGACGACTACCACGAGATTGTTCGTCCTCTGCTTTATGCGCTTGACGGCTGGCTACGCGCCAAGACCGGCCGCTCGACATTGGGGAAAGGGCTGGTGGACACGGGTCCTGTTCTGGAGCGGGACTGGGCGCACAGGGCCGGCATTGGTTTTACCGGCAAGAACTGTTGTACGATTCACCCCAAAAGAGGAAGCTGGCTCTTTCTGGCAACGCTGCTCGCACCGGAAGGGCTGGGCAGCGATCCGGCGGCCGTCGCGGTCCATTCCTCTGATTCCTCTGTGGAAGAAACGCTCGCAGGTCTGCCGGCAGGCGGCGATTACGGGTCCTGGCAATTGCGATGGGACAATAAGATGCCGTCAGGAAAGGGTCAACGCGGCGCACTTGAAATCGAGGAAGAGTCGCGCGAGTTGCCGCTGGCGACCTGCGGCCATTGCACGCGCTGCCTGGATGCCTGCCCGACCGACGCCTTTGTCGGACCCTTTCATCTGAACCCGCAGCGCTGTATTTCCTACTGGACCATCGAGTCACGCCGGCCGATTCCCCGGCCATTGCGGCGCCTGTTCGGCAACCGGATCTTTGGATGCGACATCTGCCAGGAGGTGTGCCCCTGGAACCAACGGCTTTCGGAGCGCACGCCGCTGATTAGAGAGCTGGAGGCCCAGCAGGAGCGAATCGCGCCACCGCTGCTGGAGGGGTTTGATAGGCGGATGCCCTACTGGCTCGAGCCGCGCGCTTTCGCCGAACGCTGGCGGCGGTCGCCGCTGAAGCGGGCCAAGCGGGCAGGGATGCTGCGCAACGTCTGCGTTGCTCTCGGAAACTGGGGGGATCCGGCGGCGTTCGCAGGTTTGGAAGCAGCCGCAGCCGACGAGGCTGCCCTGGTGCGGGGGCACGCGGCCTGGGGGCTGGGCGAGCTTCTGCGCCGCGGCAACGACGTGCGGGCCGCGGCCTGCCTAGAATCACGCCTTCCCGATGAGTCGGACGAGTGGGTGCGTGAGGAGATTGGATGGGCGCTGGGGCGGGGACATGAAACTTTCCCCACAGGCAGTCGTAGAGAAGTATACAGCCGCGTTTCAAGACACTGAGTTGCTTTGCGTGGCAGTGTCTGCGACAAAGGAGAGCACCTATGGATATCGGACGAGCGCTGACCTACTTTTCGGAAGATGACCGCTGGGTCGAGAAGACGGCCATCGGCACGGGTTTGCTCCTGATCAGTTCATTGCTCCTTGTAGCGCTGATTGGCGTTCTGGGCTACTTTATCCTGTTCGGTTACCTGGTGCGCTTGCTCCAGAATGTGCGCGACGACGTACATCCTGTCCTGCCTGAGTGGGACCGGTGGGGCGACGACCTTGTTCGGGGGGTAAAGTTAGTATGCGTAGGGGTTATCTGGGCACTGCCAATTGTGTTGGTCTCCGTCCCACTGTTCATAATCGGCATTTTTATCGATAGCGAATTTCAATCCGTGAATGGAGATTTTGCAGCGCTGTTTCTCCTCTGTTCCGCCTGTCTTTCCTTCTTATTTGCAATTGCCTACGCTGTCTTTCAGCCTGGGTTCACGATCGCCTTTGCCAGGAACGAAACGATTAGCGATGGCCTTCAGGTTTCCGAGATCTGGGACTGGACCCGCGACAACATAGGCAATGTCGCGATTGTCGCGATTCTCACTGTAATTGCCAGCATGATCATTACGACGGTCGGCAGCATTGTGGGACTGATTCTGTGTGTTATCGGCGCGGTAGTGACCGTGCCGTTGTCGCAGTTGATCACTTACTACTTCCAGAGTCACCTGTACGGCCAACTCGCGCGTCTTGCCGGGGAAGGCGCCGGGGGAGGCGGTTTTGGGGCCAGACCCGTCAGGGAACCAGATACCACTTGGACATCTGATCCTGTCGAAGAGCCTGAGGCCTCAGCAGAGATTGTTGCGCCGACAGTATTTGATCCTCAGGAAGAGTTTGATCACCAGGAAGAGCCGGAGCCGCCCGTGGAACACGATTCCACTGCCAAGCCGGAAACTCCGGAAGAAGCGGAGCAGCCAGAGGAGGATGTTCGGTCAGACGAAGACAATCAGTCTGAGGAGGATGAACTACCTTCGGAGCCGAAGAGCCCGTAGGGGAAGGTTGCCTATTGGTTAGGCATTGCACTCAAATAGGGCAAGCCCGTGCGAGATTGTGTCATTTCGCACGGGTTTCTTTTTTGCCCACATTCGCAAGAGCCGGGCCGGACGGCTGCAAAGTGGGCGCAGAATCGCATGAACCCGTTTCCCGACCATCGCAATTGGGTCGCAAGGGAATCTCAAGCCGACTTCAGCCGGAACACGACTTGAATTCGTTTACGATCTGCACGAAGAAGCGGTGCCAGCGGAGGTCGCCGGTGAGTTCGGGGTGGAATGCAGTCGCCAGAATCGTTCCTTTGCGGACAGCAGCGATAACGGAATCGGTTTCATCCGGCAGGGAGGCTACGGTCGCCAGTGTCTCCACATCTTCGGCTACTGCGGTAATGGCGGGCGCCCGAATGAAAACTGCGTGGAAAGGCGTATCTCCCAGGACCGGTACGTCGAGGTCGGCCTCGAAGCTGTCGACCTGGCGGCCAAAATAGTTGCGATTGACTGTCACGTCCAGACCGCCGATCAGCGCCTGACCGCCCAGTTTCTGGCCGGTCGCGTGCTCAGCCAGCAGAATCATTCCGGCACACGTACCCCAAGTAGGCCGACCACCGTGGACCCATTGACGCAGCGGCTCAACGAGGCCCCAGCGCTCGGCGACAAGCCCCATGCTGGTGCTCTCTCCGCCCGGAATAATCAGTCCGTCCAGGTCGTCGAGCTCTCTCGCCAGACGCACCTCCACAGCTTCGACGTTGAGGCGCTTCAGCATGGCGATATGTTCGCGGAAGGCGCCCTGAAGCGCGAGGACTCCCAGACGGACTTCGTTCATTGACTGTCCTCTCGCTGGGCGAGGAACTCGACTGGCGTAAGGACTGGCAATGAAGTGCGATCCGTGAAGTCCTTTGGATTCCACGAAATGAGAGTCTCGATCTCAAATTCCTCTGCAGTTTGCAAGACAAACGCGTCGCCGAGTGTTACGCGCCTCTCGATTCTTTCAAAAAGAGAAATGAGAAAAGAGGAGAGCCAGAACTCTGCGGAATCTTCAGTGGTCGCCTTAGGGCGCAGAATCTCCACTGGGTAGGTTTCTTCAAAGCTGTACATCCAACGCCGCAATTCTAGGGTCGAAAGGTTGAAAGAGGAAATCCCACAGAGTTCCAAGAGTGAGAAAATGGAGAATCCAACGCTCAATTGGGGGAGGATGGCAATCAGCCGGCGGTTCTGTTCGTAGCGAACATCACGAGGGAAGAAGCGGTCGATAACAAAGACATTTGTATCAAGCAGGATCAAAGTTCTGTCTCCGCATAGCCTTCACCAGTTCTTCTGGTGTTCGATAGGGAAGACTACCGGCAACTTTCGCCGAGATTCTGTCGAACTCCATTTGACGCTCATTCATTGTCATTGCCAAGAACTGCGGATCAACTTTCTCGAGCTTTCTTTTCAAGTGGTCCCGATACGACTCGTCTTCTGCGTCAGGAAGCAGATCCGTAAAGATAACGACAACGTTTTGGCCGTTGGATGCAGATATGCTTTCAGATAGTTCGACGAGCCCATCGCGGTAAACACCCTTAACCGAAACGTCCGCCATACTTTTTCCTCCTGTTAAGAGGGAAACTCAATGCGGCGGCAGAAGACACAGTCTCTTCTGCCACCGTCATTTAAAGGTTTGAAGATTCAGGCGTCGCGCCTGCTACCATCCCCGCTCCGCCAGCTTCTCGGCTTCTGACAGTTCGGTTACGTTGATGCCGACCATCGGCGCGCCCAGGTTTTCGCTCACTTCGGCCAGAATGTGAGGGTCGGTAAAGTGCGTAACGGCCTGAACGATGGCATGGGCGCGCTTGGCAGGGTCGTCGCTCTTGAAGATGCCGGAACCGACAAATACGCCATCCACTCCGAGCTGCATCATGAGTGCGGCATCCGCCGGCGTCGCCACACCACCTGCGGCGAAGTTCACGACGGGCAGTCGATTCAGCTCCGCCGTCTCCTTCACCAGTTCATACGGCGCCTGAATTTCCTTTGCGAAGGTGAACAGCTCGTCTGCATCCATCCTGTTGATGCGGCGGATAGCGCCGTTTACATTACGTGCATGCCGGACAGCTTCAACGACATCGCCTGTCCCCGCCTCGCCCTTGGTGCGGATCATTGCAGCGCCCTCGGCGATGCGGCGCAGGGCCTCACCCAGGTTGCGGCAGCCGCATACAAAGGGAATGGTGAAACTGTGCTTGTTGATGTGATGACTTTCGTCGGCGGGCGTCAGGACTTCGCTTTCGTCAATATAGTCGACGCCAAGCGCCTCCAGGATCTGGGCTTCAACAAAATGGCCGATCCGTACTTTTGCCATCACTGGAATAGTGACTGCGGCCATGATCTCTTTGATCAGCCGCGGGTCGCTCATTCGCGCAACCCCGCCATCTTTGCGAATGTCAGCGGGAACGCGTTCAAGGGCCATGACGGCACAGGCGCCGGCTTCCTCTGCAATGCGGGCCTGGTCCGCCGTGACCACGTCCATAATGACGCCGCCCTTTAGCATCTGTGCCAGACCGGCCTTTACGGCGAATGTTCCCCGTTCCACCTGACCATCTCTCTGCTGTCCGTTTTTCGTACTCATAGGTGTTTGCCTCCTTTGTTGCCACAACGGGACAGATTCGTCTCCAGCTGCGCAGAAAGGCTGTACACCGACAGCCGATTCTGTTCAACTCCTTGCGCTCGAATTTGACTTCTGCTATTGTAGTCAAAAGCCCCCTGATTTTCCAACTTCACAAAAGCGGAATCTCCAGATTGAAGGGTCTGTCCCAGAGATCTGTGACATAGCCCGGAAATAGAAAGAGGCGGTTGGGCAAAGTTTACAACAGTGTTTGGCGTTCTATTGTGCAGAATGACCATAGGATTTGCGGCCTGGTTTCGGCGATGATTGGATTGTAGCCAAAGGGGTTCCCGTCCGGGGGCCTCTTCATCGATTTAACCCCACATTCATCTTTTCGGACAGCGGGTTTTGCCTGCAAGAGGAGGAAACGGGCATATGGATGGCATCAACTCTGGAGATACTGCCTGGATCATCGTCGCCACCGCTTTGGTGCTGATGATGACGCCGGCGCTGGGCTTCTTCTACGGTGGGATGGTACGCCGGAAGAACATCCTCTCCACTCTCAATCTCAGTTTCATTACGATTGGCCTCATCAGCATTCAGTGGGTCGTCATCGGTTACACCTTGGCATTTGGCACGAGCGTCGCCGGACTGGTGGGCGGACTCGATTACATTGGTCTGTCCAATGTCGGTGTGGAGGCACTGGAAGGTCTGTCTATTCCCCATCTGCTTTTTGCCGCATTTCAGATGACTTTCGCCATAATCACGCCTGCACTGATATCAGGGACGTTTGTAGAACGCATTCGCTTCAAAGTGTACCTGGTCTTTGCGGTCTTGTGGGCGACGCTCGTCTATGATCCGGTCTGCCACTGGGCCTGGGGCGGCGGCATCTTTGCGCGCTGGGGCGCGCTGGACTTTGCAGGCGGGACGGTCGTGCACATTACGGCCGGATTCTCGGCACTGGCATTCGCGATGGCGATCCGCAAGCGGAAGGGGTTCGGGCAAGTAGCGATCGAACCGCACAACATCGCGTTCACGGTTTTGGGTGCGGGCCTGCTGTGGGTCGGCTGGTTTGGCTTCAACGGCGGCAGCGCGCTAGCGGCCGACGGAGTCGCAGTACAGGCTTTGGTGAACACGAATACGGCTGCGGCGGCCGCGGCAGTGGTCTGGATGTTTTTGTCCTGGCGTGACAACAAGCCGAGCGTGCTTGGTATCGTTACAGGAGCTGTTGTGGGTCTGGTCGCGATTACACCCGCGGCTGGCTACGTCGAGCCACTGTATGCGTTGTTGATCGGCGCGATTGCAGCGCCGGTCAGCTACTACAGCATCGATCTCAGAGAGAAGAAAGGTCTTGACGAGAGTCTGGATGTATGGGCCTGTCACGGCATGGCAGGGACGTGGGGAGCGCTGGCAACCGGCCTGTTCGCCGTCGGAGAAACAAAGGGTCTCTTTTTCGGCAACCCCACGCAGTTCGGCATTCAGTTAATGACCGTAATTGTGACTATCGCTTACTCGTACATAATTACGTTCATTCTGACCAAGATCCTGGACGCGGTTTGGGGACTGGCCGTAACAGAGCAGGAGGAGGAGATTGGTCTGGACATCAGTGAGCATGGCGAGCGCGCCTATGCCTGACTAGCGAGGCAAGGTAGTGAAGGTGGAGGCTCTGAAGAATTCGAAGAATATGAAGTTAGCGAAGACAGCGAGAGTAGTGAAGGCAATGAAAATAGTGAAGGTAAAGAGTCCTAAACTCCTTCTCGCTTCAGGGTCGTGCGGTCAGTCGCACGACCCTGCTCAAAACTGCGGAAAACTCCTCTTTCGAAGGAGGGGAGAGGAGAGATGCCCAAGAAGGTTGAAGCCTACATTCGACTCGAGAAGTTGACTGACGTCAGGTCGGCACTGGTGGAGATCGGCGTTCCCGCCATAGATACAGTCGAGGTGCAGGGACACGGCTGGCCGGGCGGCACAGCAGTTACGTAGTCGATACGTTACCCCGTCTTCGTCTGACCGTAGTCATAAGTGAGGAGGACGTCGCCCAGGTCGTAGAGACGATCAGAGAGAATGCCGCTACGGGAAGGCAGGGTGACGGCGCTATCTACATCTGTCCGGTGGACAATATTGTGAGAGTAAGCACTGGAGAAGTAGGGGCCGACGTGCTGGTCTATGAAGGTGACATCGACATTCAAGGATTTCTCTCGCCTCCCCCTGATCTCAGCGATTTCTTTGCGTTCTTCCTGGAAAGGAAGTACAGAATTGATGAATGAATAAGCTCTCTGCTGCCTCGTGACGCAGGAGTTCCTTTCAACACACAGGAGTAAGGGCGGTGTTCAAAAAGATCGAAGCGTACATCCGACATGAGAAGCTGGACAGTGTCAGGCTGGCTCTAATTGAGATTGGTGTCCCCGCTATCGATACTGTCGAAGTCCAGGGGCACGGCCGTCAGAGCGGAATCAAACTTGCCGGGCGGCACAGCACTTACGTAGTCGACACTTTGCCCCGCATTCAGATGAATCTCGTTGTAAGCGAGGAAGAGGTTGGACAGGTGGTGGAGACCATTCAGAGGACGGCGGCTACCGGCACGCAAGGTGACGGCGCCATATTTATCTGTCCTGTGGAAAACATCATCCGTATCAGCACGGGAGAGGAAGGGGACGACGCGCTCGTATACGAGGGCGAGATAGATATCTCCGAACATCAGATCGGTCGAGAACAGTAGAATCGTTTCCCGCTAACGGGCTGGCCGGTCTCTGCCGGCACTGCGTTCCAGTTCAACCTGCTGCTGGTCCCTTCTTTTTCGGGGTCAACTACGGCAGCGGCTGGCTTTCGCCGTCATCGCTCGTTGAGCGGGTTGCGTTTTTCCCAGAATCGTACAACCAGCGACAGTCCAATCGTCATTACCAGATAGAGGAAGGCGACGACATTGTACGTTTCGAAGAAGCGGAACGTACTGGTTGCGTAAAGTCTGCCCAGTTGGGTGATGTCCTGCACGCCCAGAACTGAGACCAGCGCCGAGTCCTTGAGCATGGCGATGAAGTCGTTGCCCAGCGGCGGCAGGACTCGCCGAATTGCTTGCGGCAAGATGACATAACGCATGGCCTGACCCCGGCTCATACCAAGGCTGAGCGCCGCCTCCATCTGGCCCCGTTCCACGCTCTCGATTCCTGCCCTGAAGATCTCAGCGATAAACGCGCTGTAGCCGATCACCAGCGCCAATATGGCGCGGCTGGTAAAGGAGAGCTGGCGGATGCTAAACTCGGCCAGCGGCTTCCCAACCGGTCCGAGGCCCACCTCCTGCAGTTCACCGCCCACCCAGTTGAACAGATCCACGAGCCCCGGGGCGCCCACGAAGGCAATGTAAAAGAGAATCACCAGCATCGGGACGCCGCGGATAATCTCTACATAGAAGGAGGCGGCCTCGTAGATCAAGCGGCTGCGGGAAACGCGGGCCAGGCCGAAGGCCAGACCGACCAACAGAGCCATTCCAAAAGAAATCAGGCAGACGTACAGAGTCACGCCGACACCCTTGGATACGGCGTTGAAGATCAGATTGTAGTCTTTGTCCGCCAGCAGGCTCCAGAGGAGCAGCACGCCCAGAAGCAGCGCCAGAAGGAGCCAGTAGGGCAGGCGCGCGAAATAGTCGGCCGGCGAACGCCGACGTTTCCCTGGGTTGGAGTCACCTGCTGGCACGTTTGCGGAAATTTGTCAGGTATCGAGCAAAGGGAGAAAGGTCTTTTGTCGACAAGTCTCCCTTAGCTCGAAATCGACTTAATTCGGATCGTACAGGAAGAACCACTTTACATTCAGGTACTCATTGTGGCCGTCTGCCTGCATGGTGGCCAAGGCGGCGTTGAAGGGCGCAGTCCACCCGCTGCCGGGCGTGAAGATGAAGCCGAAATCCTCGGTTGCAAGCGCCTCGCCCACGATCTTGAGCTTCTCCGGGTTGGCCCCAATGTAGCCGCGACCCGAGGCTGCGTCCACCAGCACCATGTCTACATCTCCGGCGATCAGCGCCTGCACCGACGCCCCAAAGCTGTCGAGCAGTTGGATGCGCGGGTTCGCCTCATCGCCGTCAAGAATGTCGTATACCGCGGTATAGAAGCCGGTCGTGCCCGCCTGCGCACCAACTAGAAGCGACCCGTCGGCGGCGAATGCTTCGGGCGTATCGAAACGCTCCTCGCCGGCCCGGACCAGCATGAACTGCTGGCTGGTCATGTAGGCGTCGGAAAAGTCCACTACTTCGGCCCGTTCAGCCGTGATCGTGATGCCGTCCATGCCGACGTCGAACTGTCCCTCGGCGACGGCCTGAATCATAGCCTCCCACGAGGTGACCTGCCAGTTGACGACACAGTTGAGGCGGCGGCAGATCTCGTTGACCGCATCATATTCCCAGCCGACGGCCTCGCCGCTCCCCGGATCGATAAAGTTGAGCGGTATGTAATCGTTGCCCGTTACAGCCACCACCTCCGCGCCGCCCAAGTCCGGCAGACTGTCGTAGACGACGTTGTGCATGCCGACGGGGGAAACGACACCTGAAGACTGCGCGCCGGAATCAACAGACGTCGGGGAGGGCGCCGCGGGGACACAGGCGCTTAATGCCAGCGCCAGCAGCAGAGAGATAACCACGGGTCGCAAGATCCCACCAATTAGCGTATTCATAGGTTCTCCGTTCTGGTATCGCGAGTGGCTAAACTGAATGGCGTTGCGCGGCCTCGACATTCCGGCGGCAGGTCTCAGACAGGCATCTGACGCTGGGTGTGAGCCCGGCCGACTCGGGCAGTTTCCGGATCATGGCCGCCGATGACGCGCACGCCGGCGTCGATTCTTTGCGCGATAGTTTCTGCGGTTGCCGGCTGCAGAAAGGCAACGCCGTTGGCCTCGCATGCCGCCTGGACGCGATCACTCGCTTCCTGCATTTCGGGTGGGAATGCCGGCGGACGCTTGCGATAGCCCAAGGAGATGCTAAGGTCTCCAGGTCCCATTTCGGCAAATCCGATTCCGGGTACGGCCAGGATCTCTTCGATGCGAGGCAACGCAGCGGCCGACTCAATCTTCAGGCCCAAGAAGAGCTCACCTTCAGGGTTTAGGGGCCACGGGTCGGCCTTGTCGAGATAGGCGGCATAGTCGATGCCCCATACGGCGGAAGCGGTCGGCTCCGAGCCGACGCCGCGCCTACCCGCTTGCAGTCCCTGACCTACACCGATGCGATTGATCGGATAGCGGCAAGATTCGACAAAAGCGGCGACCGCTTCAGGCGTCTCGGCCTGACAGAGAAGAATGCCATGGACGCCCCGCGCCAGAATCTGGCGAAACTGCCATGCGTTGTAGCGGACGATTTCAGCCGAGGTTCCTTCGACGGGGGCCTCGACGATAACGGAGGGCGTACGGTGCCCGCTGGCCGTTGGGCCGCCTTCTACAAGCCCTTGCATGTAGCTCTCCAGGCCGCCCATGTCGAAGGAGCCGTGCTCCATCCCTACGTTGATATAGTCCGACCAGATCGCTGAATCCTTGAGGCCCTGTTCGTGTGTGAGAACGTGGCCGGTATGCCCACCTGTGTAGTATATCGGCTGGCCCTGGTCCAGCAGTTGGATCGCTCGGTTAACGCGGTTGGCCATGAAATATCTCCTATGAGGGATGGGTTTTCATTGTTTGCAGCCAGGTGGAAATCCAGTGCACCGCAAGTGCATTAAGTGCGCCCGTCGATGTTGACAATAGGGCTTCTCATGTCTTTTGCCGGGAGATTCGACAGGAGATTGCTATACGGCGCGGCCGCAGTTCAGCCGTTGACGTCCTCGCAATCCACATTGAGCCACCCGGAGCGGAAAGGTTGCGCGGAGTCGGTTTCCGGGTCGAAACGGTGGCGCCAAATGCAGCCATTGTCGTTGCCCAACAGGTGGAGTGATACCGAAGTGTCGGCGCTTGTCGTGCGCACGCGATGGATGTCGTTTTCCGGCAGCAGTTCGTAGAGGTCGCCCGGCCGCAGCATTTGACGCACGGAAAGGGTCAATTTGGCGCGGGATTCGTCGCGGCCGTCGTCCTGACGGGTAAAGATTTCCTCTTCCTGCTCACCCTTGTACAGACCGACGAGCCCCCAAGCCAGATGGTCGTGCACGGGAGTCTGGGCCCCCGGGGGTACTACCAGGGCCGAAAAGGCCAGGCCGCCATCGCCTGCACGATAGAGCAACCACATGCCGATGCCGCCGCCCATGCCACTCTCAGTGGATGGTTGCTGGAACTTACGCGGCAACCATGCGGGATCAGCCAAGAGATTTATGAATTCCGGTCGTACAGCAGCAACGATCTTCTGTGGGTCCGATTCGCACGCCCGTGTGGCGTTTACAGCACTGATGAATCGCCGCATCTGCGAATTGTCAAGCAGCCATTCGTCGGTGTGGTGCTTAGCCGAGCGTGCCATGATCGTCCCTACTCCTCCTCTTTGGACTGCGGCTCAAGTGAAAAATGAGCAAAGTGGAAGAAAGCCGTCGGCTCGATGTCGGTACGTTCTCCCAGATAGCGCTGCCGCTGCTCCTCGGGCGGCATCATCTCTACTTCAGAGTAGCCGTGCCGGGCCATCATGTCGCCAAGTGACTGCGGGGTAAAGTCGGTCAGCATGGGTTCTCCCCGGCGCGCCACGAAAGCTTCCATCTTTTCGCAGAGGGTTCGCCATTCCGTGGACATCATGTGTTTGGCGATTTTGAAGTCAAATACGATACGACTACCTGGTGCAGACGTTGCCGCGAGCCGGTCCAGGGTATCACGTATGGCCTCTGGGGTGAGGTAGTATGTTACGCCAAGCCAGGAGTAGAAAGCAGGAGATTGGGAGTCGAAACCTGCCTTTTCTAGCTCCTCATCGAGCCGGTCCACTTCAAAGTCCACTGGAACAAAGGTGAGATTGTCAGGTATGCTTCCATTTGCCTTCAGAATGCGCTGCTTTTTCACGTCCTGTGTAGCCGGATGGTCCACTTCAAAAACGCGAACTTTTCCGGCAAGATCCTTGCGGCGGAGGGCGAAAGTATCGTGTCCGGCGCCGAGAATCACATACTGCTTCGTGCCTGAGTCGATCGCGTCAACCAGTTGGTCCTCAGTATAGCGTGAGCGAAGGACGACCGCAGGGTAGACTGGGCGGTAGACGCCCAAGATAACATCGCCAACAAGCCATTTCAGCAGCCTGAACTTTGCCACTGCATGCCAAAAAGGCGTCAGCATGTGCAATGCAAAAGTATCCTCAAAAATGTGGGGCGGGTCGTGCCAGCGAAGATGCACAGCGCGGATCGTCGCGACGAGCACAGCTGTCTTGCTAGTATCCTTCGAGCGACTGCGAGTAGTACTTTCCGAATTCGTCATAGTTTGACATCTCCGTGGCTTAGCGGCCTCGGGGGCAACAGGTCTTCCATTCCTGGGCGAGAACAGTCCAGATTTCCATCCTTAAGGGCGGAGTAGTACCAGGAGATGGTTTTATAGTAACATAAAGGCAGGGCTGTTCTCAAACCATAGTTGAAATAAAATAGGCCCCGTCGCGGGTTTGGTTGGGTCGCTGATTTTCGTCCGGTTGAACGCTACCCAACACGATCGCGTGACATCAGTCTATCCTTCCATACGGCGACCAGGCTCGAACTTGAGTCTTGCAGTGGGCCGCATGGAAGTCCTCGCATTGAAAGCAATCCGCCGGGAGGGCGTTCGATGAACAACATTCCGCTGAGGGAGATTGGCAGCACAGGGACTTCGGTCACGCAGTTCGGGCTGGGTACGGCACCGCTGGGAGACCTGTTCGAGGCGCTCGACGAAAGTGAAGCACAGGACGTGTTGCAGGCCGCCTGGGACGTTGGCGTTCGCTATTTCGATACGTCACCATTTTACGGGAATGGCAAGAGCGAACACCGCGTCGGCCACTTCTTGCGACAGAAACCGCGCGATGAATATGTGCTTTCGACCAAAGTAGGGAGGGTCTTCCACCCTGCAAGAGATCTTGAGACTTTCGACCCTGGTCCCTTCACAGGGGCACTGCCGTTTGAATTCACAGTTGACTACAGCTATGACGGAATCATGCGTTCGTACGAAGACAGCCTGCACCGGCTCAGCTTGCCCAATATTGACTTGCTGGTTATTCACGACCTGGATTTCTACTTTTACGAAACAGAGGCCCGCGTGAACGCTTACCTCAACCAACTGTTTACCAGCGGTTGGCGTGCGCTCGACGAACTGCGACGTCACGGGCTCATAAAGGGTGTTGGCGCGGGAATCAATGAATTGGGGATGATCCCCCGTTTTCTCGACCTGGTGGAACTCGACTTTTTTCTTGTCGCCTACGGGTATAACCTGCTCACTCAGGAGATGCTGGAAGAGGAGTTCCCGCTCTGCGAACAGCGGGGAATCAGCGTCATTGTGGGCGCAGTCTTTGCATCAGGAATCCTGGCCACCGGCGCGGTGCCCGGCGCACGCTACTTTTACGTTCCTGCCTCGCCGGAGATGATGGAAAGGACCGACCGTATCGAGCAGATTTGCAAACGCTACCAGACGCCGCTACCTTGCGCCGCGCTGCAGTTCCTGACGGCCAACCCGATTGTGTCGGCCATCATTCCCGGCGCGCTCAAAGTTGCCCACGTACAGGCGAACTTCGACCTGCTCCAGAAGCCGGTCCCGGGGGAACTGTGGCACGCGCTAAAGTCCGAGGGGTTGCTCAGGGAAGATGCCCCAACTCCCTGAGAAATTATGGGACAACGGAGAGAAGCTGGACCGAGGCGTTGCTCACCCAGTCAAGAACCGCGCTGGGATAGACACCGATCCAGATGGTAACGACTGTACAGATAAGCAGGCTGGTCTGCAACGCCATTGGCACTTCCAGCGTCCCGCCTTCACTTTCGCTGGTAAAGAACATCTCTCGCACCACGCGCAGATAGTAGAAGGCAGCGATACCGGCATTTATCATGCCAATGCCGGCCAGCCAGAAGTACTGGCGCTGGATGGCTGCGCCGAAGACGTAGAATTTACCGAAGAATCCACCTGTGAGGGGAATGCCTGTAAGACTGAGCAGAAAGACGGTAAACATGACCGCCAGCCAGGGAGACCGCATGATCAGACCCCGGTAGGCGCTGATATGCGTGCTGTCGACCGTCTCTTCCAGTGCCATGACCACCAGGAATGCGCCGACGTTCGTGAACAGATAGGCGAAGAGATAGAGAAGCACCCCGTTAAGACCATCCATCGCGCTGGGCGAGGATGACGTCACTGCAACCAAGCCCATCAAAATGTAGCCAGCCTGGGCCACGGAGCTGTAGGCGATCATGCGTTTGACGCTGCTCTGCCGCAGCGCGGCCAGATTGCCCATCGTCATGGTGATGATGCTGAACGCAGCCAGGACCGGCACCCAGTTGACTTCAAATGAGGCCATGGCCACGATGAAGAAACGGGCCAGCACTGCGAAGGCCGCGGCCTTGGAGGCGGTGGAAAGATAGGTGGCGACCGGCGTAGGTGAGCCGTCGTAGGTGTCCGGCGCCCACTGGTAGAAGGGCGCCAGGCTTGCCTTGAATCCCAATCCTGCCAGGATCAGAAGCATTGCCGGCAGGGCGGCAAAGGCCAGCCCGGTCACTTCGGTGGATTCACCCATCAATGCGGAGAATGCGGCGGCGATGTCATGAAGGTAGAGAGAACCCGTGGCGCCATAGAGCAGGCTGATGCCGTAAAGCATAACCGCTGAGGCGATCGACCCGTAGAGGAAGTATTTCAGACCAGCCTCGTTGCTGCGCCGGTTTTCGCGCAGGAATCCGGCGAGCATATAGCTGGTAATCGACAGGAAT
The DNA here is from genome assembly GCA_965208965.1 of Caldilineaceae bacterium. Lineage (GTDB taxonomy): Bacteria > Chloroflexota > Anaerolineae > Caldilineales > Caldilineaceae > Bin5. The sequence goes on along the minus strand of OZ242384.1, from coordinate 3,170,319 downwards.
TCGATGGCGAGGTAGACGAGCACCAGGTTGTTCGCGCTGGCGGCAATGCTCATCGCCAGGCTGACCATCAGGAAGAAGGTCCAGAATTCGCCCTGGTTGCCGGAGCGGCGGTTCATGTAACGCCCGCCGGCGATGGTCGTCAGGATCATGCCGGAAAAGATGGTGACCTTGATGAAGCTGCCGAAGTTGTCGATCGTCATCATCGAGTAGGCGATCTTCGGCCCGGCTTCCGGATCGGAGATGTTCAGTTGCAGGACGGCGGCAACGAGGGCCGCGGTCAGGAAGAGGGCTGACAACGCCATGTAACTCAGCCCCGATTTCTTGCCCACACCGGGATCGTAGGCCAGATCGAGGCAGAAGATAAAGAGGCCGCCGATAAGAAGTATGATTTCGGGTGCGATATATCCTAAGTCGCCCACGGATTGTTCTCCATGTATCAGTGACGGAAGTCGGTCTGCTGCTGCCGGTTTATCGTGGCGCGGCCAGCAGCAGACAACAGGTCACTGCAGGGTTCAGACGAGATTCTGCACAAAGGCCAAAAGCTCCCGCGCAGACTGGTTAAAGTAGCTCACCAAGGGCGTCGGGTAGATGCCGATCAGGAACATCGCCACGATCAGGGGCCACATCGTCACTTTCTCAAAACCGACCATGTCGGTTGGGCCATCGGCGTGTTCACCTTTCACTGTCGTCCAGTGAGGGAGTTTGCTCGGGTCATACTCGCCAAGGAAGACATTCTGGATGATGCGATAGAGAATGTAGACGGCGGTGACGACGATGCCGATCGTGCCAAAGGCAGCCCAGTAGGGCATGATGGCAAAAGCCCCGCGGAAGGTGAACAGCTCCGCCCAGAAGCCGGCCAAGCCCGGAAGCCCCAGGCTGGCGAAGGCCGCAACCAACATGAGACCGTAGAAGTGGGGTGTCCTGGTCGCAAGGCCGCCGAATCTCGCCAGGTCGCGCGTATGCGCCCGCTCGTAGATGATGCCAACGAGAAAGAACAGCGCGCCGGTGATGATGCCGTGATTGAACATTTGCAGGGCAGCGCCGTTGAGGGCCATCGCCGCGCTGTCCTGAATGGCCTCCACCGTGAGGCCAAATCTGTTGACCGCGCCCGCCAGGGCATCGGGCGTCATCACTGCTGCCGCCGCACCGATTCCCAGCATCACGTAACCCATGTGGCTGACGGAACTATATGCAATCAGCCGTTTCAGGTCGGTCTGGGCCACGCATACGAATGCGCCGTAGACGATGGCGATTGCTCCCAGCCCCACAATCCAGGTGGCCCAGTAGACGGAGGCCTCGGGAAAGCTGGGCAACATAATGCGCAACATACCGTAGGCGCCCAACTTCAGTAGAACACCTGCCAGAATTACCGAGCCGGCCGTGGGCGCCTCGGTATGGGCGTCGGGAAGCCAGGTGTGGAAGGGGAAGCTAGGTACTTTGAAAGCGAATCCCAGGAAGAAGCCCCAGAACGCCAGGCTGGCCAGCGTCAGGTTGCCGGCGAAGGGCTGGGCCGCAGCTGCTTCTACGATGTCGAAAGTCCCCGTTGCAAAGTAGACCCCCAGAATCGCCAGCAGCATCGCCACCGAGCCAACCAATGTATAGATGAAGAACTTGGTGGCTGCGTATCCGCGATTCTCGCCGCCCCAGATTCCGATGAGAAAGTACATCGGCACCAGGCTGATTTCCCAAAAAACGTAGAAGAGAACGTAGTCCAGGGCCAGAAAGACGCCTATCATGCTGAATTCCAGCAGGTGCATCAGGAAGAAGTATTCCTTGACGCGCTCGTTGATGACGCCCGCGCTGTAGTACAGACTCAGTGTGCTGAGCAGAGTAGTCAGGAAGATCAAGGGAATGCTCAGCCCGTCGACGCCGAGATGGTAGCCGGCATTAAGCTGTGGAATCCACTTGGCGAACTGCTCAAATTGCATTCCCCCCATGTCGGAGTCATAGGCAAAGAGCAGATAGACGCTGAGGCCAAGAGGGAGCAAGCTGGCCCAGATCGAGACCTTTTTTATCAGGCTGTCGCTGCTGCCAAGCAGGATGACCAGGAGCGCCGACACGAGCGGCCAGAAGAGCAGTATTGTCAGGACAATTGAATCAGGTGATTCCATGAAGCCGTCTCCACGCAGAGTTCTAGTTTAGGCAGTAGTGGCGCACTGAGTCCGGGGCCGTTCGAGACGGCCTCGTTCCTTACACCAAAGTAAGAATCATGGGTAGCACGTTCAAGAATAGCCACACGGCCAGGATCAACATACCGAAGAGCAGGTAAGTCTGAACGCGACCGTCCTGCAACAGACGGGCGATATGCCCGGCCTGATCGGAGATCCAGCCGACTCCATCAACGAAGCCGTCAACGACGAATCTGTCAAAGGCAGAGGTGAGATCGCCGATCCGAATGGCAATTCGTCCAACCCCGTTGACTACCCAGTCGATAATCCATTCGCGGTCGAAAAGGGCCAGGAAACGGCTCAACCAGATCGTGAACAGCACGATCGTGCCGTTATACAGTTCGTCTATCCAGTACTTGCGATGCCACATCCACCAGATGGGACCGAGAATCCGCGCGACGGGATCGGTCTGACCCTCCTTCAACCCCTGTCCATAGACAAGGTAGCCGGCTCCAAGGCCGCCAAGCGCGACCACGATTGAGACTGCCAGCGGCACGAAGTTGAAGTCCGGATGATGCGGGTACAGGTGCATGTACTTCATGTAAGGTTCGAGGAAGTGGCCGATCCAGTTGGGAACGGCGCCGCCCAGAAGCGGGAATGCCTCGGGAATGCCGAACCAGCCGCCGGCAATGGCGAAGACGCTGATCAGAATCAGCGGCGTCGTCATGCTGGCGACGCTCTCCGGCGCGTGCGAGGCTCCCTCCGTGCGCGCCCGGCCCAGGAAGGTCAGCCCGACCTGCCGCATCGTATAGAAGGCGGTCAGGAAGGCGGATAAGGCCAGCGTCCAGAACACCCACTGGTGGTTGCCATCCCAGGCAAAGGCCAGGATCTCATCCTTAGACCAGAATCCGGCAGTAATCAGGGGGAAGCCGGAGAGGGCCAGCCCGCCAATGATGAAGGTCCATCCCGTGCGGGGCATCCTCGTCAGTAAGCCGCCCATGTTGCGCATATCCTGCGCGTCTTCGGTATCGAGCACGCCGTCGGCGCGGCGGATGATCTGTTCAGCGCGGCTATCGGCATGGTCGTCGTGTGCGTGCTCATGCGCGTGATGGTAGCCATGTTCCACGCCATGAATCACGCTGCCTGATCCGAGGAACAGGAGGGCTTTGAAAAAGGCATGGGTGAGCAAGTGGAAGAGCGCGGCGACATACGCCCCCATTCCGATGGCGGCTACCATATATCCAAGCTGGGAGATCGTGGAGTAGGCCAGCACCCGTTTTATATCCCACTGGGCAACGGCGATTGTCGCCGCAAAGAGGGCCGTAAACGCGCCGATGAAGGCTACGAACTGCAGCGTTTCTCCGGAGACTTTTCCGGAAAACTCGTAAATCGGGAACATCCGAACCAGCAGGAAGACACCGGCTGAAACCATCGTGGCCGCGTGGATCATGGCGCTGACAGGTGTCGGCCCTTCCATGGCATCGGGAAGCCAGATGTGCAGCGGGAACTGGGCACTCTTGCCAATGGCGCCGCAGAAGATGAGCACACCGATGAGCGAAATCCAGTGGACTTCATCAAAGAGAGGCAGTTCAACAAGGGTATGGGCGAGCTGATCCAGATTTGTTTCGGTGAAGAGCTCACTGAAGCGCAGGCTGCTCGGCTCGCTGCGCACGTACAGCAGGATCAAGCCGATCATGAGGAGGGCGTCACCAATGCGGGTGGTAATGAACGCCTTCACCGCCGCTGCCCGCGCCGAAGCCTTCTCGTACCAGAAACCGATCAAGAGATAGCTGCACAGCCCCATCACTTCCCAGAACACAAAGAACTGGAGCAGATTGTTGGCAACGACCAACCCCAGCATGCCTGTGGCGAACAGACAGATGTAGGCCATGAAACGGCTGTAGCGGGGGTCTTTGCCCTGCGCATAGGCGGTCGGGTACTGCTCCGCCTTGAGATGGTGGGGGAAACTCATGTAGCCGCTGGAGTAGATGAATATCATCAACACCAGGAAAGGCACCATGAAGAGCATCAAGGCATTGGCCGGGTCAACCGCGTAACCGATGACAAACTCAGTGGCGCCGGTGGGAATCGTGTATATTGCCTCGTCCACCGGATGGTCGCCGAAATGGTCACGGAAGAAAGAAGCAAAGGCGATTCCCCAGCCCAGTACACAGCTGATAAGAGCCGAGCCGATTGCGGTCAGCGCGCTGCCGCGTTTGTTTTTGTTGAGAAAAAGCAAGATCGCCAGGAATGCCAGGAAGGGAGGAATCGGCACAACCCAGGTGACGCTGAAAAGTCCTTCCATAGAAAAGCCTCATCTAAAATGAAAACCGGACGTTCATCCGCAGTCAGTTCAGAATTCAGTCGCAAAACCTAAATTAGGTCGCTTGGCCTCGAACCAGATTGGCGACTACATATCCCACGAGCAAGCCGGCAAATCCCAGGACGAGCAGCCACAGATCGTTATGCAGCCCGGCGGTTGAGCCGATGCCAACAAAGAGAATTGCGCCGGCGAGGGAGATCAACAGCCGGAATGTTTGCGCTTTCTTGTGCTGGCGGGCGTTCTCCAGCAGTTGTGCCGCGTCACCGTAATCCGGCTGATACTTGATGATCTCTTTGAGCGCATACACCGCGCCGGTATAGTTGCCGCTCGCCATCTTCTCCTGCGCGAGTTGATAGAGAAAACTACATTGTTCTTCAAGTGTCCCCGTCAACTGCTTCTTGGCCACAATTGTGAAATTATCTCTCCCCGCCCCGCGTAGAGCGCAACGAAAGTGAAGCGGGGTGAAAGGTTTAGCCTGCCAGAATGTCCAACTGATCTACGTCGATAGTGCGCCGTTCGCGGTAGACAGCGATAATCAGCGCCAGGCCCACGGCGGCCTCGGCCGCGGCCAGGCCAATGATCAGCACGGCAAAAACTTGGCCGGTCAGATCTGCCATCGGGCCGACGCCATGGCGCCAGAAAGCCACCAGGTTGATGTTGGCAGCGTTGAGCATCAACTCGATCCCCATGAGCATTGCGATGGCATTGCGCCGCGCAAGCGCGCCGTACAGGCCGCACGAGAACAGGAAGGCGGCGAGCATCAGATACCAACTTAGCGGAACCATAAGGTCAACCCCAGAGAAATGCAGTGGCTAGAGACCAATGATCAGTATCTACAATAGCCATTCACAACTGGCCGCAAGCATTATCTATCGCGTGCCAGCATCACCGCGCCGACCAGTGCCAACAGCAGCAGAAGTCCCAGTACTTCAAAGGCGATAACGTAGGTGGTGACAAACTCTTTCCCCAGCGCGCTGATCAGCGCCTCGTCAGGGATAACTCGATCCGCAGGCCATACGAAAAGACGAGGTGGAGTTCCCAACGCGTTCACTACTGTTTCGTCAGCGACAACCAACTCATCCGCGGCCGGCCAGGGTGTTGCGCGCGCAAAGGCCAGCAGCCCAATGAAGAAGAGGAGGGCGAACAGGGATGACTTGCCCCACTGATTGTTGAGCGGCGAAGTGCGCCCGTACATCATGCTGCGGGTGAGCATAATCGCGAATGCGATCAGCATGGCGATCGCGCCGACGTACACCAGAACCTGGCTGACCGCCAGGAATTCGGCCTCGAGAAATACATAGACCCCGGCCACGCCGAAAAAGGTCAACGTCAGGGCCAGCGCGCTGTGAAAGAGGTTGCGGCTCATCACTACGGCCAGACCGGCTACGGCCGTCAGCAACGCCACTTGGATGAACACGAACTGTTCAAATGTCGGTATCGGTACCTCTATGCCCAGCGGTAACTGCATGGGAATTCCTGCCTTTTCTGGTGGGGGATGACTCTACAGTTGCCAATGCCCCGACTCAACGCAGCCACAAATTCGTTTCGGCCCGTCAGAAAAAACCTAATACATGGTGCCTTTTTCGGAGACCTGCATGGAGCCTATCAGGGAAGCTGGTTCGAATGAGCGCTTCGTTCGCATCTGTTCTTCGCGGAAGTACTTCTGCAGGACGTAAGCAACGACGGCCATCACACCGACATTTGCGATGAAGATGAGCACATATTGAACGGCAACCGGGGTCGGCAGCTTCTGGATTATGGCCTGGGCGACAATCAGACCGATCATCAGCGGCACCAGGACCTTCCAGGCGAAGTACATCATCTGGTCAATCCGGATGCGGGGGAAGGTCCCTCTGATCCACTGCTGAAGCACGTAGATGCCGTACACCTTGATCATGAAATATCCGAGCCCCAGCAACGGACCGATGACCGGCAAGCCGACTCCCGGACCCTGCCAGCCGCCCAGGAAGAGCGTTACGGCAACGGCAGCCAGTATCCACGCGTTGAGGAACTGGGCCAGGAAGAACATGGCGAACTTCATGCCTGAATACTCGATATGGAATCCGGCGATCAGCTCAGACTCCGCTTCCAACAGGTCGAAGGGCGTCAGTTCGGCCTCCGCAAGCGAACTGACAAAGAAGACGATCAGCGCTCCCGGCATAACGATACCGAGCCAACCCAACCCGAGGTTAAAGCCGCCGAGATGCAGCGACTGCATTTCGACTATCTGGCCGAATCGCATCGAACCGGTGAGCAATACCACCGTCAGGATGGCCAACACCAGAGGGATCTCGTAGCTCAGTAGCTGTGCCACCACACGAAAACCGGCCAGCAAGGCATACTTGTTGTTGCTGCCCCAGCCGGCCATCAGCGCCGCCATGATGCCTATTGAGCCGAGGGCCACAACATAGAGGGCGGCAATGTTCAGGTCCACGCCGGTCAGGCCCGGCGCAAATGGTATGACCGCCAGCAGCATCAGTACACCGAAAACTGAAAGTACCGGGGACAGATTGTAGGCGATCTTGTCCGCTTCGTAGGGAGTGATATCCTCTTTGGAGAGCAGCTTGGCCGCATCAGCGACAGTCTGGAGGAGACCGTACTTGCCGACTCGATTGGGACCGATCCGGTCCTGTATGCGGCTGATGGCTTTGCGCGTAATCCAGATCAACAACAGAACCGACAACATGCCGTAGTTGATGAGGATAAAGGAGCCGACGGCGTAGACCAGAAAGATGGCCGCCCAGCCGGGAAGTCCCAGCCCCATGAGCCAGCTGGAGAGCGCTTCGCTCCATTGGGTTACCTGCATAACCTTAGCCTCCGAACAGGTAGCTGCGAGGTTGAGATCCGTCGGGGCCGCGTCCTGGAAAGACTAACGCAGCATCACTTCGAGACCTACTGCCACTCCAGGGCGCCCTTGCGCCAGTCGTACATGAGCCCGATCACGAGCAACAGGATAAAAAAGATTGTCGCGAGCACTGCGAACATTTCCAGCTGCTGATACGCCACTGCGATCGGGAAAAGGAACAACGCTTCAACGTCGAACACGACAAATACAAGGCCAATCAGATAGTACTGAGCGCGAAATTGCACCCATGTTTCACCTATGGTTTCGACTCCGCTCTCGTAAATGTCGTTCTTTATCTCATCAGGCCGGCGGGGGCCAAGGAAATGGCCCATCACGATGGCGGCCAGAGGCAACACGACCGCCAGACCGGACATAATAAGAATGAAGAAATATTGACTGAGCATTGCCGAGAATCCGTTTGTGTGGAATTTAACAAACTCCCGAGAAAGTATAGCATAGCGATTTCTGAAAGCGAAAGTCTGTACCCCGCGCAAACGCGTTCAATGTGCAGTGCGTGAATGCGTCGCTGAGGTATTCCAGACGATCGGGTCAGGGCTGTGGGAATGACCCACCGATGCGGCCATTCGGCTTCTTTTTGTAGATAAACGGCGCTAACCGGCTTTGACAGTCGATTTCAGTTCGTGCTAGAATAATTGCGTTCGTGGAAAATTGCACGAACAGTCCCCAAGCCTGTCAGGAGCGCTGAAAAGGAAAACCGAGATGGCAAGCGATTATCTGCCACTTCTCATACTGATCCTGTTGGCGGCCGGATTCGGCGTCATTGCGATAGGTCTGCCGTCTCTACTTGGTCCACGTGAGCGCAACAATCAGAAGTTAGAGCCATACGAATCGGGGATCATCCCCTTTTCCGACGCCCGTCGCAGATTCCCGGTCAAATACTATCTGGTTGCAATGCTCTTTTTGATATTCGACATCGAAGTAATCTTCCTCTACCCGTGGGCGGCCGTCCTGAGAGACCTTCGCCTGTTTGCTCTTTTGGCGATGATCCCTTTCTTCATTGTACTCGTGGTAGGTTTCCTCTATGAATGGAAGAAGGGCGCTCTCGACTGGGACTAAAAACTGGGGATCCGGCGGTCGCGCACAGCTTGTCTCAGAGTATCAACAACCTACAGCTGGAGACGAAGACTGGAAGGCCAGCAGAGCCAGAAGCCAGTCGCTGCCTTCAGAGACCGCCGGCACTGGCTGGGCTGCCGGCACGGAGATGCAAAGGAAGGGACATGGGTATAGAAGAAAAGGTTCCTGAAGGCATTCTGACAACGTCGCTGGACAGCGTGATTAATTGGGGAAGGGCCAATAGCACGTGGCCGCTGCTCTTCGGTCTGGCCTGCTGTGCGATGGAAATGATCGCCACGGGAACTGCCCGTCACGACATTGCCCGTTACGGGTCGGAGCTTTTCCGGGCCAGCCCGCGGCAAGCAGATCTCATGATCGTCTCAGGCCGCGTCAGCAACAAGATGGCGCCGGTGATAAAGCGAATATATGACCAGATGCTGGCCCCCAAGTGGGTAATCGCCATGGGAATCTGCGCGAGCGCCGGCGGGCCTTTCAACAATTACGCCATCATCCAGGGCGTGGACAAGATAATCCCCGTGGACGTGTATGTTCCCGGCTGCCCTCCTCGACCCGAATCCCTGCTCTACGCAATGGACTTGCTGCGTGCGAAACAGCGGAGCGAATCAGTTGGCGCTTGGCGTAAGGTCGAGGAGCCGCTGGCCGTCGACGAGATCATGCCGTTAGGCGCATGACCCGAATGCGGGTTCCCTGTGAACGGCGCGAACATTTCGCCAGACAATTCTGCAGAGTGAAACCAGTCCTGAGGACGTGCGGGCTGACCTGCGTATAGGAGAGCGAGTTAAGACATGCCACTTGACGTAGCACCGGTTATTCGCTCATACGAGACCCAACGAACCCTGAATCCGCCGGGTATCCCTGCTTTGGCGCCCATACCGACCGGGGAGACCGACGATACTCGGCGCATTGTTGAACGGTTCGGGGAGGATATCGTCGCGGCCGGCCTGCATAACGGCAATCAGGTGGTATTCGTTGAGCCTGCGCGGCTAAAGGCGCTCGCTACGTTTTTGCGCGATGAAGCCGAACTCAACTATGAGACGTTGATAGACGTAACAAGTGTGGACCGATCCCAACTTCCTCTGAATGGCGGCGCCCGCTTTCAGACGGTCTACCAGTTTCGTTCCTACTCGCGAAACCAGCATCTGACCGTCTTTGCCGACTGCGGAACAGAACCGGGCGGCAACGGCGAGCATCCGCACATAGACAGCTTGACAGGCGTGTACCGAGGTGCAGAGTGGCCGGAGCGGGAAGTGTACGACCTGATGGGAGTCCGCTTTGATGGCCATCCGGATCTGCGACGGATACTGATGCCCAAGAACTGGCCCAACCATCCGTTGCAGAAGCAGGCTCCCCTCGGCGGCGAAGAGGTGCCCTTTACTTTCACATGGGATGACCCGGAGTTTGAAACGCTAGGCTCCCAGATTTTGCCGGCGGAAAGCGCCGCCCCCGACCTGCCCCCCGGGATGAGCCGCCAGAACATGGTCATCAATATGGGGCCGCACCACCCCAGCACCCACGGCGTACTGCGGCTGGTGGTGGAAATGGACGGCGAGCGGATTGTAAGCATCGACCCGGACCTGGGCTTTCTCCATTCCGGCTTCGAAAAGACAGGGGAAAACAAGCGCTATAAGGATTTCGTCTATTACACCGACCGCATGGACTATCTGTCCGGGATGTCGAATAATCTGGGCTATTGCCTGACCATCGAGCATATGCTGGGGCTGGAGATACCTGAACGGGCTCAGGTGATCCGGGTTATCATGGCCGAGATGCAGCGAATCGCCTCTCATTTGTTCTGGCTGGCGACGCACGTGCTGGATGTCTCGGGCACCGGCATGAGCCTCCTTATGTACGCGACGCGCGAACGGGAACGGATATTGGACCTGTTCGAGATGGCCTGCGGAGCGCGACTTACCGTCAGCTATATTCGAATCGGCGGCGTTTGGCAGGACCTGCCGGATGCTTTCATCGCCGAGTTGAAAGATTTCCTGCGGTTGATGCCGGAAAAGATCAACGAGTATGAGGCGTTGATTACAGAGGCGCCGCTGTGGCAGGAACGCTTGACCGGTATCGGCTACATCAGCGCCGAAGACGCTCTGGCCATGGGTCTGACCGGGCCGATGCTGCGCGGAAGCGGTGTCGACTGGGACCTGCGCCGCGACCGACCCTACTGCGGCTATGACTCGTATGAGTTTGAGGTGCCGATCAGCGACAGCGGCGACTGCTACGGACGCTTCAATATCCGAATGGAGGAGATGCGCCAGAGTGTGCGCATCCTGGAGCAGGCAGTAGCCAACCTGCCCAGCGGTCTGTATAAGTCGAACAATCGCAAGGTGGCCCTGCCGCCGCGCGCCGAGTTGGACGTGAGCATGGAAGCATTGATTCACCACTTCAAGTTGATGACGGAAGGCTTCCACGTTTCGCCCGGCTTCTTCTATCACGGCATCGAGAACAGCAAGGGCGAACTGGGGTTTTTCGTCTACAGTGACGGTTCGGCCAAGCCGTACCGGCTGCATGTTCACGGGCCCAGCTTCAACAATCTTTATGCAATCGACCATATCAGTCGCGGTGAGATGCTTTCAGACGTTGTAACCAACATCGGGTCGATCGACATTGTACTTGGTGAGGTAGACCGCTAGCTCGACGGCTGTGCGGCAGGCTCAGCATTGTGCCACCGAATTCTGCTAACCGGTGCCGGGGAATTCAATGATTACGGAAAAGATGCGGCAGGAGATCGACGAAATACTGGCACGCTATCCTTCGGGCAGGCAGCGTTCGGGGATTCTGCCGGCCCTTTACGTTATCCAGCGGGAGTTCGGATACTGCCCAGTGGATGCACAAGACGAACTGGCAGAGATCCTGGGGATCGCACCGGCTGAGGTGGGCGCGGTCGTCGGTTTCTACAACATGCTGCATGAGGAGCCCAAGGGCGAATACCATATTGAAGTCTGTACAAACGTCCCTTGCATGCTGCGGGGTGGGAATCAGTGCCTGCACAATTTTGAAAACGCGCTTGGCATTCATCACGGCGAGAAGAGTGAGGACGGCAAGTTTGCCCTCGATCATATGGAGTGTCTCGGCTCTTGCGGCACCGCCCCAATGGCGATCGTTACCGACCAGAAGACGGGTCAGATCCGCTATTTCGAGAATCTCGACTCGCCCGAAGATGTGGAGAAGGCACTTGAATTGCTCAAGTCCGGCAACGGCTTCCACACGCTGGAACGCTGGACACCGGAGGCCGACCCCAACGGGGAAGGGGCGTCCGACGGCCCTTACCGCACCGGAGGTATGGAGCCGCGTTACCTGATGGACCGTCTCAACGCACCGGACAGCCACACGATCGAGACCTACGAGGCTGACGGCGGCTATGCCACGGCCCGACGAGTTTTGAGTGAGATTGAGCCGGCCGACATGGTCGACCAGATCAAGGAGAGCGGCATACGCGGACGCGGCGGCGCCGGTTTTCCCACCGGTGTCAAATGGGGCTTTTTGCCGCAGGGCGTACAACCCCGCTACATGGTCGTGAACGCCGATGAATCGGAGCCGGGCACTTTCAAGGACCGTATTGTGATGGAATATGATCCCCATCAGCTCATCGAGGGGATCATTCTGAGCTGCCACGCAATCGAATCGGAAAAGGCCTTTGTCTATATTCGCGGCGAGTACTATTTTGCCTATACTCGCATGCAGGATGCCCTGGCCGAGGCCAGAGCCAAGGGCTACCTGGGCGAAAACATCTTCGGCAGCGGCAACAATTTGGATATAGTAATGCACCGCGGCGCCGGCGCCTACGAGTGCGGCGAAGAGACCGCCCAGCTCACGAGCCTTGAGGGTTATCGCGGGCAGCCGCGGCTAAAGCCGCCCTTCCCCGCCGTGGAAGGCCTGTATGCCAAACCGACGATCGTGAACAACGTCGAGTCGATCTGCAACGTGACGCACGTTATGCGCCACGGCGTAGACTGGTACAAGGAGTACGGCACTGAACGCAGTCCAGGGATGCGTATTTTCTGTCTGAGCGGCAACGTCAAGCGGCCGGGGCTCTACGAACTTCCTCACGCAACGCCACTGAGCGAGCTGGTTAACGAGCACGGGGGCGGGCCGGAGGATGAGAATCATCCGATCAAGGCGATCGTTCCCGGCGGGTTGTCGATGAAGCTGCTTACACCGGACCAGTTCGACACGCCCCTGGACTTCGAGAGCATCACCGAGGCCGGTTCTCTGCTGGGCTCGGCGGGCGTGATCGCGATCGACGACCGTACCTCCATGGTCGAGGTTGCGCGGCGCACGCTCAGCTTCTATCGCGAAGAGAGCTGCGGCAAGTGTACGCCTTGCCGCGAGGGCACTGCCTGGCTGGAGAAAATCCTGCTGCGCATCGAGGAAGGGCAGGGCCTGGGCAAAGACCTGGAGCTGATGGAGTTTATCGCCGACAATATAGCAGGCAAGAGCTTCTGCCCCTTTGGCGAGGCGTCGGTATGGGGTCTGCAGAGCAACCTGCTCAAGTTCCGGCCCGAGTTTTCGTCGCAGATTGAGAATACCAATCCGGACGAGGTCGGCCCGGTACTGCCGATTCGCCCGGATTATCGCCCGAATACACACGAGGAAAGCGGATTGCGTGACAGTACTTTCGCGCCGGCAGGCGGGAATATCGTGCTGCACGATGACTTGGTTCCGGGGGACGACTGAGGAACAGGCTGATGAGCGCAGTTGCCGCACCTGACGCGGGCGAGCAGATCGGGGGCGAGAAAAGCAGGAAATTGGAGGCGTTTCTGCCGGTCACGCTGGCGAAAGGAATGCCCCTGAGGCGGTTCACTCTGGACGAATATCATAATTTGATAGAGATCGGCTTCTTCAATGAGTCCGAGAGGTAGAACTGGTCGAAGGGATTCTAGTGGACATGAGTCCAAAGAATCCCCCGCACATCCGCACTGTAAATCGCCTGAGAAGGACCTTTTCCTCTTTGGATGCACGTGTAGACATGGAAGTTCGTGCACAGGGCTCGGTCACCATACCTGAATTGATGACCGAGCCCGAACCAGATCTGGTCATTTCAACGGAAACTGGATTCGAACTTGATGAACGTCATCCGTACCCATCGGAAATACTGTTGCTGATGGAGGTTCCGGACTCGAGCCTCATTTACGATCGCTCCCTCAAAAGGGCCATATACGCACAGGCGGGGATAGCTAAGTACTGGATCTGGAATCTTGTTGATGGCTTGCTGGAGGTGTACCGGGATCCCCGAACGCCTGTCAGCGGAGAGGCGTCATTTCAGACTAAATTGGCCTTCCATCGGGGTGAGTCGGGCGCGCCACTGGCCTTCCCTGATCTTGAAGTGGCAGTTGACGACATTCTGCTGCATGCAGCGAGAACTACCTGAACCGGTCTCACCCGCAGAGTTTCTCCTTTGAACCGGAGACGCGAACGCCTATGACTGATAACGTAACGCTCACCATCAACGAAGAGGAAGTGTCGGTTTCTGCCAGGACGCTTCTGGTCGACGCAGCTCGCATGGCGGGCATCGAAATTCCGGTCTTCTGCTCGCATCCCAAGCTGGACCCGGTCGGCTGCTGCCGCATGTGCCTGGTCGAGGTTGACGGACCCCGGGGCACGGCGATGATGGCTTCCTGTACGATGCCGGTCGGCGACGGGATGGTTGTGCGTACAAATACCGAACAGGTGCGGACGGTGCAGGAGGCCAACCTGGCCTTCATCCTGCTGAATCATCCTCTGGACTGCCCCATTTGCGACAAAGGCGGCGAGTGTCCGCTGCAGGATCAGACGATGCGCTTCGGACCTGGTATCAGCCAGCTAATCGAACCGAAGCGACTCGCCAAAAAGCATTACGACATCTCCGACACGATTGTGTTGGACCAGGAACGCTGCGTACTCTGCTGGCGCTGCATTCGCTATCTGGAGGAGTGGGAGGACAAGCCGCAACTGGGCCTGTTCGAGCGGGGCAACGACACGATCGTCGACATTCAGGACGGGCGTCCCGTCGACGCCAAGACCAGCGGCAACATCATCGACCTCTGCCCTGTCGGGGCGCTGACAAACCGGGTCTCCCGTTTTTCCTACCGCCCTTGGGAGATCGAGCGCACCCCCAGCGTCTGCATGCACTGTTCTGTGGGCTGCAATGTACGGCTGGACAGCCGCACGCACCAGTTGCGGCGCATCGTCGGCCGCGAAAACATGCAGGTCAACGACCAGTGGATTTGCGATAAGGGCCGCTTTGCCCACGCCTGGGTCAACGACGAGAACCGGCTGGCGTCGCCGCTGCTGCGAAAGAACGGCAAGCTGACGCCGGTGCAGTGGAGCGAGGCGCTGGCCTACGTCGCGGACCGGATAACACGCATCAAGGAGAAATACGGGGCGGACAGCATCGGCGCCATAGGCAGTGGGAAGATCAGCAACGAAAGCAACTACGCGCTGCAAAGATTCATGCGGGCAGTCGTTGGGACGAACAACATCGACCACCGCGACGGCGGTGAGGTTGCGGCACTGCCTACAGGTCTGCCCGCCCTGGCGGAACTGATGAAACCGCAGTACGGGCCCGACCCTCAGGTCGATACGGTGCTGCTGTTCGGCGTGGACCCCAGCGAAGAGTTGCCGATACTGGACCTGCACCTCAAGAGAGCCATCCTTCGAGGCGGGGTCAAACTGATCATCGCCCACGCCCGCAAGATCGAGCTGACCCGGTATGACGGCCCCTATATGAGCTACGTGCCGGGAGGCGAGGCATCGCTTCTGGAACGCCTGCTTCAGGCTGTGCAAGGCTCTACCGAGTCCGAAGACGGCTCTCCAGTACAGGCGGCAGCCAAGCTCCTGAATGAGAGCGGGAACACGCTGATTGTATACGGGCCAATGGCAGCGCGCGGTGAGGACGGCCCCAGTGTCCGCGACGGCTTAATGCAGCTTGCCCAAGCGACCGGCGAGGGTACGCGACTGGCTTACGTTGGCTTGGACGGCAACGCTCAGGGCTGCCGCGATATGGGTGTCCTACCCGACAGATTGCCCGGTCAGTTCCCTCTGGATGACGCTGGCGCAAGGGCCAGGCTGGAATCGCTATGGGGCGGAAGCCTTTCAACGTCCCCTGGGTATACCTACAAGCAGATGCTGGACAGCCAGGAGATGAGAGCCCTCTTCGTGAACGGCGCCAACCCGGGAGCCGAGTCGCCGGACTGGTCTGCCCGATTGGAAGAACTTGAGCTGCTCGTCGTCACCGATCTGTTGACCACCGAGACGGCGCAGAAGGCGGATGTTGTGCTGCCCGCGCTGGGATGGGCCGAAAGCGACGGCACCTACACCAATCTGGAGCGGCGCGTGCAGAGGGCGCCGAAGGCAGTCACCGACCCAAAGTCTAGGGCCGCGCCGGACTGGATGATGTTGACACACCTGGCCAAGCAGATGGGCGCCAATTGGCCGTTTTCGGACGCCCGCAGCGTCACTGCAGAGATTGCCAGAGCTGTCCCGGCCTATGCGGGACTGACGTGGGAGGCCCTGGGAGATCAGGGACTGCAATGGGATGCCAATTCCGCGCCGGCGACAGAGTCTTCCGTCGGGCGGACGTCAGAGGGGTTGCCCGAATTCGCCGCGGAAAACGGTGAGTTTCCCCTTAGTCTTGTAACCGGCACTGTCCTGTATGACGGCGGCACCCTCTTCAGCCTGACCGATCAGATGCACGGCATGGCACATGGCGCCACCGTTACTTTGAATCCCGTCGACGCCGCCGAATTCGGTCTGGACCAGGGCAGCGCAGTCAAAGTGCAGAGTGAGCAGGGCCACCTGGATCTGAACGTAGGGATAGACGTGCAGGTGCAGACGGGCACGGCCTGGATTCCGGAGAGTCTTCCCGGCGCGCCGGTGGGCGCCCTGCTCAACGGCAGCCATACCCAGCGGGTCAAAGTGGAAAGACGTTAAATGGACTGGTTACAGTTACTAGTATTTCCGGCCATCCGCGCGCTGATTCTGATCTTCGTACTGCTGACCGGTTTCGCATACCTAACCTGGTATGAACGCAAGCTGCTGGCCCGTTTCCAGGTACGTTACGGCCCTAACCGAGCGGGCAAATTCGGCCTTCTGCAGCCGGCGGCCGACGCCGTAAAGGCGTTCTTCAAAGAAGAGATCATCCCCAATCACGTGGACAAGCCGGTCTATCTGCTCGCGCCGGCCCTGGCGCTCGTGCCGGCGTTGATCATTTGGGCGGTCATCCCTATCGCCAAGGGGACACCTGCCATTGCAGACGTGAATATCGGTTTTCTCTGGATTCTGGCGGTCGCGGGAATCGAGAGTTACGGCATCATCCTGGCAGGTTGGAGCAGCAACAACAACTATTCGCTGCTCGGCGCGCTGCGCTCTTCTGCACAGATGGTCTCGTATGAGCTGCCGCTGGGCCTCTTTCTGGTCAGTATACTGATGCTGGCTGGCAGCTTCAGTCTGGTCGACCTGGTGGAGGGCTCCCGTCAGTGGTGGGAATGGATTTGGCTGTGGCTGGCCTTTCCCTTCTTTTTCATCTGCATTTTGGCGGAAACCAACCGCAGTCCATTTGATCTGCCGGAGACTGAGAACGAATTGGTGGCAGGATTTCAGACCGAATACGGTGGAATGAAGTTTGCACTGTTCTTCATCGCCGAATACGTCAACATGATCTCCACCAGTGCGATTATGGCGACCCTTTTCTTCGGCGGGTGGAAAGGCCCTTTCGCCGAGCAGTACATCTGGCTTGGGCCCATCTATCTCTTGATAAAGGTCTTGATACTGCTCTTCCTGTTCATTTGGGTAAGGGCCAGCATCGGGCGGCCCCGCTATGACCAGCTGATGAAATTCTGCTGGCAGTTCATGCTACCGCTGGGCCTGGTCTACGTGAGCATTACGGCAGTTCTGGCCGTTTTCCTGAAGTAGGCGTTGCAGAGGAAAGAGGGATTCAATGGAGTTGGGAGATTTTCTGAAGGGCGCGACCGAAATCGGCAAGGCGATGGGCGTGACGCTCAAGCACCTGGGAAAGAGGCCCGTGACGGTGGAGTTTCCTCATGAGGATATTCCGATCTACCCGCGCTTCCGCGGTCGTCATGAGCTGCGGCGCTATGCCAACGGACTGGAGCGTTGCATTGGCTGCTGTCTTTGCGAAGCCGCCTGCCCTACGGAGGCGATTTACGTTGAAGCGGCAGAGAACGACCCGGATGCGCCGCTCTCGCCGGGTGAGCGTCATGCCAAGGTCTACGAGTTGAATCTGCTGCGATGCGTCTTCTGCGGTGATTGCGAAGAGGCCTGCCCTACAGAAGCCATTGTCCTCGGCCACGATTTTGCCATGGCCAATTACGAGCGCAAGGATTTTGTCCTCACCAAAGAGGAGCTTCTCAATCCAGGCATGCCCAAGGTTATCATTCGACCGGAGTAATTCTTCATGAGCTGGTCGCTAATATTCTTCCTGCTTGTTGGCGCTGTCAGCCTGGCTGCCGCTTTGGGCGTTGTGACAAGCCGACAACCGGTACACAGCGCGCTCTTTCTGCTAACCAACTTTGCCACCCTGGCAGTGCTATACATCACGCTTGACGCGCAGTTCCTGGCAGCGGCACAGGTAATCGTGTACGCCGGAGGAATCGTCATCCTGATTCTGTTTGTAATAATGCTAATCGGAGGAGATACGAACGACTTCAGCGCTGCGCAGCGGGCATGGAGCCGCACTGTGGGCATCACGCTGGGGATCATTCTGCTCCTGGTAATCTCCTATAGCGCGCTTTCACGCATGATGGGCCCGTCTGAAGAAACTGCGGCCCTCCTGCAGGGCGGCACGCCAGAGGCAGTCGGTATCGAACTGTTTACAAAGTACATTCTTCCCTTTGAACTGGTCGCTCTCTTGTTGCTCGTCGCGCTGATAGGCGCCCTGGTGCTGGGACGCCAGCAGGAAGGCGCAAGCGAAGGCATCCCGTCCGTTAAGGCGAACGAATAATGGTAGAGACAAGCTACTATCTGGTCCTGGCAGCCATTATCTTTACCGTCGGCGCCACCGGCGTCTTGCTGCGGCGCAACGCCCTCATCATTTTCATGTGCATTGAGATGATGCTCAACAGCGTGAACCTGACATTGATCGCCCTCGCCCGCCAGTGGGGCAATCTCGAAGGGCAGATCTTCGTCTTCATGATCATGGCAGTTGCTGCAGCCGAAGTCGCCGTCGGACTGGCAATCCTGATCGCCAATGTCCGCCACCGGCAGAGCATCAATATCGATGAGATCAATTTGCTTAAGTGGTGACGGCCGGATCATGGTCCCAGGTCTCACCCATTTGAAGATCCGGTACGCAACCGGCGCCACGCAAGGGCCGAAGTCGACCGGCAGAGAGCTGTTATGAGGAATCCATGTTGGAATTAGCTTGGCTTATTCTGGTATTTCCCGCTCTGGGCGCGCTGGTAAACCTGTTTGTCGGTGACAGACTGGGCGAGCGGGGTATCCACGTCGTCGCCTCCGGCGCGGTAGTCCTCTCTTTCCTGGTCAGTTTGGGGCTCTTCTTTGGACTAGCGGGCCTGGATGAGCACCACCGCACCACAACCGTCCACCTGTGGGACTGGATCACGGTGGGAAGTTTTCACGCGCCGGCGGCACTTCTGATCGACCCACTCAGCGTGACCATGGCTCTCGTCGTAACCGGGGTCGGCGCTCTGATCCACATTTACGCCGGCGGTTACATGCACGGCGAGCAGAACTTCCAGCGATTCTTCGTCTATCTGAATTTCTTCATCCTGGCAATGCTTGTGCTGATTCTCAGCAACAACTTTGTGGGAATGTTTGTCGGCTGGGAAGGCGTGGGACTGGCATCGTATCTGCTGATCGGATTTTATTTCGACCGTCATGACGAGTCCTACGGCCACTACGCTGACGCCGGCAAGAAGGCGTTTCTGGTCAACCGCATCGGGGACTTTGGCATGATGCTGGCCGTATTCCTGATCTGGACCAGTGTCGGCACCGTCGTATTCGGAGAGATTCACGACAACGCCGGCGCACTGTCGACCGGCGCGGCGACGGCAATCTGTCTGCTACTCCTGCTGGCAGCGACCGGGAAGAGCGCGCAGCTGCCTTTGTTCGTCTGGCTGCCGGACGCAATGGCCGGGCCGACGCCTGTTTCCGCGCTCATCCACGCTGCCACGATGGTAACCGCAGGCATCTATATGGTGGCAAGAACGCACTTCTTGTGGGAACTGGCTCCAGCGGCAGGCGGCCTCGCAGCCTGGGTCGGGGGCTTGACCGCGCTGATGGCAGCGACAATCGCATTGACACAGGTAGACCTGAAGAAGATCCTCGCCTATTCGACGATTTCCCAACTGGGTTTCATGATGTTGGGAGTGGGCGTCGGCGCGTACGCGTTTGCCATTTTTCACCTCGTGACGCACGCATTTTTCAAAGCGCTGCTGTTTCTCGCGGCCGGAAACGTGATGCACGGGCTACCCGGCGGCGAGCTGGACATTCGCAAAATGGGAAATCTGCGGGCGAAGATGCCGACGACCTTTTTGCTGTTCCTGATCGGTGCATCTGCTCTCGCCGGATTGCCACTCTTGTCAGGATTTTTCTCCAAAGATGGAATCCTGCTGCACGTCGCCAATTTCAACATTCTTCTCTATTTGATCGGTCTCTTTACAGCCCTGCTTACAGCGATATACAGCTTTCGGGCTGTCTTCATGGCCTTTTTTGGCGAGGCGCGCGATCAGCATATTCATGAGCACGCGCACGAGAGCCCAGCAGTCATGACGACGCCTCTCTGGGTGCTGGCAGCTCTTGCCGTAGTCGGAGGCGTTCTGAACTTGCCAGTCCTACTCACCATGGAACACTATCTGGAAGCGGCAGTCGGCGCGCCTGCCTTCCATCCGGACTTGACCATGGAGTTCGTACTGTTGGCGGTCAGTGCAGTTGTGGCAGTGGCGGGCGTCGGCCTGGCCTACGGGCGCTATGTCAAGGGCCCTTCAACCGGTTTCGGCAGGATTTCCGGGGGCGTGGCGAGGCTGGTCAGCCCGCTCGAGCTCGTTGCCCGCAACAAATGGTATGTGGATGAGGTTTACGCCGCATGGATCGTCAGTCCCCTGCTTGGTCTCTCCGGCTGGTTCAACCAGGTGGTTGACCAAGGAGTCGTTGACAGGGCCGTAAATCTTGTCGGTCAGGTAAATCTGTCCTTGGGGGACAGCCTGCGCAATGTCCACAACGGATTAGTGCCAACGTATGCTTTGAGTCTCTTCTGCGGCGTAGTGGCGCTACTCTTGTGGTTCGTGATCGGAGGCTAGAAGCGCGCAACGCTTCAGCTCTGGCAAGTACCATCTTTAGCTAACGACCATTCATTGGTGTTTCCATGCTCTCGATCCTTACTTTTCTGCCAGTAGTCGGCGCCATCGTCGTTCTGCTGGCGCCCGGCGACAGCCTCAAACGAGGTCTGGCCCTCGGCGCCACCGTCGCCACCTTTATAGTGAGCCTTCTGCTGCTGCCCGGCTGGCAAGAGATTCCGGACATGCAGTTTGTTGAACGATATGCGTGGATGCCGGACCTGAACATCTACTATCATTTAGGTGTGGATGGAATCAGCCTGTGGCTGGTCCTGTTGACGACACTGCTAATGCCGATCGCGGTCGCTTTCAGCAACCAGCATATCAAGCAGAATCTGGGCGGGTATCTGGCTTTGATGTTGTTGATGGAGACGGCTGTTCTGGGCGTCTTTCTCGCCCTGGACCTTGTGTTGTTTTATGTGTTCTGGGAGTTCAGCCTGATTCCAATGGCCTTTCTGATTGGCAAGTGGGGCAGTCAGAATCGCATATATGCCGCCGTCAAGTTCTTCCTTTACACGCTGGCAGGTTCGGCGCTCATGTTAGTGGCAATACTTGCGCTCTACTTCAATGCCGGCACTTTTGACTTGCTCGAGTTGCAGGAAGCGGGGCTGCCTCCGGGCCTGCAGCAGCTGGCCTTTCTTGCGTTTGCGCTTGCCTTCGCCATCAAGGTCCCGCTTTTTCCCTTTCACACGTGGCTGCCCGATGCGCACGTTGAAGCCCCTACCGCCGGTTCGGTCTTACTGGCCGGTGTGCTCCTGAAGTTGGGAACATACGGATTTCTGCGATTCGCCTTACCGCTGTTCCCAGTGGCCGTCGCCGACTACGCATCGCTCATTTCCTTTCTGGCCATCATCGGCATCCTTTATGGAGCACTCGTGGCGCTGGCGCAGAGGGATCTGAAGTCTCTAGTGGCTTACTCTTCAGTCGCCCACATGGGATTCGTCGTATTGGGCATTTTCGCTTTGAATGAGCAGGGGATCAGCGGCGCAGTACTGCAGATGGTCAATCACGGTCTGAGTACCGGCGCGCTGTTCCTCTTGGTAGGGATGCTCTACGAGCGGCGCCATACGCGGCTGCTGAAGGACTACGGCGGCCTCTGGGCCAGTGTGCCGATTTTCTCGTTTTTCTTCCTGGTTGTAGCGATGAGCAGCGCGGGCCTTCCCGGTTTGAACGGCTTTGTCGGCGAGTTTACGATTTTGCTCGGCACATACAGGAGTTCACCGTTCTTTGCCGTGCTCGGCACCGCCGGCGTCATCCTGGCCGCCTGGTACCTGCTGCATGCGTTCAGACAGGTGGCACAGGGCGAATTGACGAATCCCGCCAATTTCAAGGGGAAGCTGCCCGACTTGAACTGGGCCGAGATCGGTCAATTGCTGCCAATTGTGCTGCTCTTCTTCGCGATCGGCCTAGCGCCAAATTTCTTTCTGGACAAAATCAATCCCTCCGTAGCGGCGCTGGAGGTTGTCCAGGCGCCCGTAGATGGTGTCGAGTTGCTCGTCGATAGCAGCTACCAGCCGCCATTGACTTCCGGCAGCAGTTATTTGACCACGAACCACTAACGACAATGGATACCGCTCTTCTCTTCGACGATGCAGTAGTTCTTCTGCCGGAACTCGTTCTGGCAGTAGGCGTGATGGTCCTGATGATGGTCGACATTGGCCGCCGCGGGCAGAACGGCTCACAGTTGCTGGCCGGTCTTTCGGTTGTAATTCTCTTGTTGGGCATCGGCGCGTCCGTGATCATTTGGGGCAGGGCGCCGGTTGAATACCTGGACGGGGCGGTTTCTGACGGTTTCGCGCTGAGCGTGCGGTTGGTCATCCTGATTGCCGGCGTACTGGGCGTATTGCTGAGCCGCAACCAGTTCCCGGCAATCGAGCGCCAAGGGGGAGCCTTTTACTCACTGTACTTGCTGGCGGTAATCGGCATGATGCTGATGGGCACGGCTACGAACTTGATAGTCCTGTTCATAGCCCTCGAAATCTTTTCCCTGGCACTCTACATTTTGAGCGGCTTCTACCGGGAAAACCCCCGCAGCATAGAAGCTGCCATGAAGTACTTTCTATTGGGGGCATTCGCCAGCACATTTTTCGTCTACGGTTGTGCCCTTCTTTACGGCGCCGGCGGCAGCTCCAAATTCACTCAGATCCACGAGACGCTCGCAACCGGCGGGGGCAATCCCTCTCTGGTCCTACCCGGGATCGCACTCTTGCTGGTTGGCTTTGGCTTCAAAGTGAGCCTTGTCCCGTTCCATATGTGGACGCCGGACGTATACCAGGGAGCGCCGACCCCAGTGACGGCATTCATGAGCGTGGGTACAAAAGCCGCGGCGTTTGCCGGATTCTTCCGGCTGATGATGACGGCCTTGCCTTCATATCATGACCAGTGGGCCATGCCTCTTGCAATTCTTGCGGTCCTGACCATGACCGTAGGCAACCTAACGGCCCTGCGTCAGAGCAGCGTGAAACGGATGCTGGCCTATTCGGGAATCGCCCACGCCGGCAACATCCTCATCGCGCTGGTGGCGGGGACAGCTGCAGCTTCATCTGCCGCTGCCTTCTATCTCTTTGCGTATGCATTCATGAATATCGGCGCCTTTACGGTGACGATTGCCTTCGAAAGACAGCATGGGAATGAAAACGACTTAGAGCAGAGCAGACTGGCCGGCGCCGCCGAGAGATTCCCGGTCCTGGCCGCGGCAATGGCTGTTTTCATGCTCAGTTTGAGTGGGATTCCACCGCTGGCCGGATTCTTCGGCAAGTTCCTTGTCTTCAAGGCGGCCGTGGAGGCCGGCTGGGCCTGGCTGGTGGTGATCGGCGTTCTAAACAGCGCAATCAGCGCCTACTACTACCTGCGCATCGTCGTGGCGATGTATTTCCAACAATCTGAAGAAGGGGCCGACGAGAGAGAGCCGAGCTTCGTGCCCGCGTCTCGCCCCTCGGCATTTGTCGTAGCCGTCTCCGTCCTCGCAGTTGTCGTTATCGGTCTGCAGCCGGGGCTGTGGGCAGACTTGCTGAGGGGGCTGGGGCAGTGACCCGCGGCCAGGCCCCGCGCCGACCTGCCGGCTAAGAGTTCTACAGTTACGAGAAGTCCATCTTGCGATGGCGCATGACTACACTTTGCGCCAGCCCCACTGCTACCATCATTGAAACAAGACTGCTGCCTCCGTAGCTCAAGAACGGCAGCGTCATGCCAGTGACCGGTAGTATTGCCAGGTTCATCCCAACGTTGACGAACGTCTGAAAAAAGATCAACGCGGCAACGCCCAGAGTGATGAGGCGACCGAACTGGTCCTGGGCCAGGTCAGCAATACGCACGAGCCGCCAGATAACAAAGAAAAGCAACAACAGAACCAGGACGGATCCAACAAAGCCCAATTCTTCGGCGATGACGCTGAAAATGAAGTCCGTATGCCGGACGCGCAGAAAGCGCAGTTGCGTCTGTGTTCCCTCGCCCCACCCCATCCCGATCCATCCGCCATTGCCAATACTGATCAACGCCTGTTGTACACTGAAGGCGGCGTCAACGTTGGAGCCCGGGTCAAGGAAGACCTCAATCCGTCTCAGCATGTAGTCTTGCAGGGTTCCCCTCAAGAGGGGCCAGGCAGCGGCGGCGGCCGCTACGCCAAGTAAGATGTGCGTCAAACGGACGCCGTTGATAAGAATCAGCGTGCCGATAATGAACGCCAGTGTAACGGTCATTCCCAGATCCGGTTGGGCGTATACCAACACGAGTGGAAAGAGCAAGAGGATGACGGCCCCCAACAGATAGGGGAGCCTGCGAATACGATCCTGAAAGCGGCTGAGGTACCACGCAAAAAAAACGATGAGCAGGAATTTGCCGGCCTCGGTAGGCTGTACATCGATACCCAGGTTCAGCCAGCGCTGGGCGCCGTTCTTGACCTCGCCAATGAAATAGACTGCCACCAGGGAGGCCAGCAGCACGAAATAGCTCGGTTGGGCCAGCAGTTCCAGATGCCGATAGTCGAAGAGCGCGGCGACCACCAGCGCAATCGCGCCCATAATGGTGAAGACAAGCTGTCTCTGCCAATAGTCGGCCAAGACAATGTCCGTAACTGTAGCGCTGTAGGTCATGGCAATGCCAACGGCGCACAATAGTAGTACGGCAAAGAAGAGAGGTCTGTCGAAGTGTCTGATCATCGGTCTTTCGGGGCAGTGCCAACTACACGCCAAACATGCGCCGAAGGCGCTCCGGCCAGCTGAATTCCTTGAAGTGGATCAGCGGGACATTGTATCCCTGTAATCTCTGGGCGATATTGTGGTAGGCGCGGCTCACATACTTTTTCCGTTCCAGGGCAACAGGCCAGCCCTTATTTGCGGAAACGATGATCTGTTCGTCCTCGGGCACGATTCCCAGAAGGTCTATGCTAAGGATACTCAGGATGTCATGGCGTGAGATCATCTCTTTCCTGCGCACAAGGCGGGGATTGTACCGGTTGATGATGAGTCGGGCTTGTGAGTTCAAGTCTCTCTCAAGCAGGTAGATGACCTTATCGGCGTCTCGCAACGCACTGACTTCCGGTGTCGTTACAATAATCACTTCAGAAGCCGCGGCGATCGCGTTCTGGAAGCCCAGTTCAATACCTGCGGGTGAGTCCACTAGTACAAAATCTGCGATAGTTCGCAACTCCTGGCAGAGGGTCATCATCTGATCGGGCGCGACGGCGGTCTTATCGCGAGTCTGGGAACTTGGCAAGAGGTACAGTTCGTCCACACGCTTGTCGCGCACAAGGGCTTCATGTAACGAGCAGCGCCCCTCAATTACATCAACCAGATTGTAGACGACCCTGCTTTCCAGCCCCATGACGATATCCAGGTTTCTCAGTCCAATGTCAGCGTCAACAACGATCACCCGTTGACCTGCCATGGCAAGAGCAGTACCCAGGTTGGCAGTGGTTGTCGTCTTTCCCACGCCTCCTTTGCCGGAAGTCAATGTGAGAACGAGGCCGCCGTCCGCTTCGGCCCCGAGATGTTCCGGTGTTGCATGGGAGGAGGGCGAAAAGTCGCCACTCACTGTATCACCTGTTTGCATCCCAGGGATCCACGATTATCTGATTGTCGATAACTCTGGCCACTTCGGGCTTGCCGCTGCTTTCTCGCTTCCAGAACCAGTAGCCTGGATTGTTGGATGCTCCCTTTGGCGTCATGGCAATGTGCTGGGCGATCCTCATTTGCACGGGTTCAAAATCCAACGCGGCTACAATGGCACGCGCGTCCCCGATGGCGCCCGCGTGTACCGTGCCTCGCAGGCGCCCCCAAACCAGCACGTCCCCGCCGCTGATAACTTGCGCACCTGGGTTGACATCTCCCAGTATGACGACGGCACCGGCGTGACGCACCGCCTGGCCGGAACGCAGATTGCCTCTATAGATGTAAGGGGGAGGGTCAGAATCTACGCCGGGTGCGTCAACCCAGGGCGTGACCGCAGCCTGTTCACTTTCCGACTCCGTCACGACTGGCTCTTCAGGCAGAGAGGCGAAAGGCGGCGTTTTAGAATCGTTTGCAAGCGTTATTCCGCCGTCTTGCCGAGGTGAGCCCGAGTTGAGCTTGCGAACCGCGGTGGACGTAAAGCGATCTCCGAGTCTTTCTTGTCCGCGTTCCAGTCTGACGACAGGCTGCGGCGTGTCTCCTTCCCATACGACATCAAGACCCAACTGCTTTGCAACCCGAAATGAGTCGCGATTGCCCGTATGCAGGGAAACCAATACGATGTTCTGTTCCTCCAACACTTCATTGACTTCCTGAAGATCATCTGCGGAAACGCCCCTGTCGCCAATAGACAGTGACATTCGCTCGTCTCGGAAAAAACCGTCAGCCTGTGAAATGTGGCTGGCAAGAAAGTCAACGACCTCCGGCCACACGCCCTTGTCGTCCGCAACATCGACGACGGTATAGCCTCCGCGGCCTTTGATACGGACGTCGGGCCTGGAGGACGACCTGCCGTGCGTCGGGGAAAAGCTGTGTGTACTCATTCGTTCCTTGTAGACATTTCTTGATAAGAGTTCGCGGGGAACAATATAGGCTAAATGGCGGGACCCGAAAGCTGAAGTAGGAAGCCGTGTGACGCAGTGACAGAAAAAAACCGGCGATTGAATTAAGGACGCAGATCGTGAAACCAGGCGTGAAGAGTCTCTTGGGCAACAGGGATGGCTACGGTTGATCCTTCGCCTCCTGAGTAGACAAAAACGGTGACAACTATCTCAGGGTCTTCATAGGGCGCGTAGGCGGTGTACCAGGCGTGGAAAGGAAGGTTCCCTTCGTGATCTCGATCGGAACAGTCCTGGATCTCCAGGTCAAAGGCGCAAAACTCTGCCGTGCCCGTCTTGCCGGCGACAGTTATCCCTTCGACGCGACTGTCGATGGAGGTGCCATAGTTTCCATTGACCGCATGCCACATCCCTCTCTGAACGACTTTGAGAAGGCCCGGGGCTACGGGCAGCCGCTCCCCCAATACCGGTTCGTATTGCCACTGCACGTTATTCTGCGTATCCACTTTTTCCTGCACAAACTGCGGTTTGACCAGGTAGCCTCCGTTGGCAACTGCGGCTGTGCTGACCAGAACCTGCATCGGCGTACCCAATACATATCCCTGACCGATGGCCATATTGTAGCTGTCGCCGGTCGTCCAGGATTCGGCTAGCTCCAGCCTTTTCCACTGTTCGTCCGGCACGACCGGCCGGACTTCTCCGGGCAAGTCGACCTCAGTGACTTCCCCGTAGCCAAAGAGCCGCATCCATTTGGCAAGGCGTTCGCTCCCGAGCCCCACCATGGAATCTGGATATCCGCCTCCCAGATAGTAGAAGAATATGTCATTGGAAAGGCCGAGCCCCTCGACAATTGTCATGGCGCCGTGCAGAATGTTGAGTTTATGGTTCCAGCTTACGAATTCCTGGGCCTGGGTGGGATCGTCGGGGAAGAAGTAGTTTGGAAGGTAGATCGGCCCTCGATCGACAAGGGTCGTATGAGGAGTAATCACGTTCTCAGCGAGAGCAGCTGTGGCTGAGACAAGCTTGAAAGTTGAGCCGGGAGGGTAAAGTCCCCCGATGGCATAGTTGTAAAGTGGACGCCGCGTGTCATCTTCCACTTCCAAGGCCTGATATTCCTCGCCCAGCCCCTCGGAGAAGATATTGTTGTCATAGCTGGGCAGACTGACCAGGCCCAGCATGGCCCCATTGCGCGGGTCCATTGCCAGCGCAACCCCGTGCGGCGCGCCAGTTTCTTCAAGTTGACGCGCGAGGGCATTGTGCATTACTTCCTGCAAACGGATATCCAGGCTCAGATTCAGATTCAGACCGGGTTCGGGCTCCCGGACGATGTTGACAGTACGGCTCTCCCGACCCAGGATGTCCACTTCGACTAGCCTTTTGCCCGGCAGACCACGCAGGGAGTCCTGGTATTCATTCTCCAAACCGTTCAGGCCGACCGGCTCATTCGGGTCTTCATACCCCCTGTCCTTGTAATTGTCGGCAGCCAATTTGGGGATAGGGCCCAAAAAACCCAACACGTGACCTGCCAGTTCGCGGTAAGGATACTCCCGCACAGGTTTCTGCAACACGTGGACGCCGCGCAGTTGGAATGTCTCCTCTGCCACCTGAAAGGCCTGCTCCCGATCTACAAGCTCCAGAACTGAAATTGGTTTGTAGGAGCTGCCCTGCGTTCCGAGAGCTACGGCACGCTCCAAAAGGGCCATTAGCCCGCCGACAGGGAGCGGCTCGGAGAGATCCGGAATTAGCGTTGGTACCTTCTCGATAACTTCGTGTCCTTCATCGTCCTGTTTCAGGACTTCTACATCAACGAGACGGAATGAGAGGCTGTATCCCGTGGATTCGACCGTATTCTTGAAGTCTTCACGGCCCAAGTGCAGAAACATTACTTCGGCGATGCGTATCGCCATTTCAGGATCCGTATGCGCCTCCAGGACCGCCAGCAGCCTTTCGAGCGCGATGCGCTGCTCATCTATGTCGGTACCGAGGTCGTCCAGAGGCAGGTCGGCCGGTATGACGGCTATGACAAAGCTGGGTCGATTGCGCGCGAGGATTTCGCCGTTTCGATCGTAAATGACGCCGCGAGGCGCGGGGGTATCGATCTCTCTGAATCTATTGACGGCCGCCTCTTCCTGATATGATGGGCCGCTGACGATCTGCAGCGAATACAGACGAATACAAAAGACGAGAAATGTTGCAGCCAGGGCAAGGCGGACTATTATGGAAGTTGCTGTTGAGGTGCTAGTTGCTCGTTCGTCCATGGGAGTCTTTGTCAGCCAGACCTTTCAATACGTCAGCCTGGCGGTAACCGAATTCCGGAACTACGGATAGTTCGCCTTTTCGGGCAAACGATTCAAAACAGGAGTTGCCAGGAACATGACGGCTCCATTGTATAGGGTGGCTGGTACAATCAGATTCGCCACCAGTGGACCGAGGGGGAACCGGTAGCCGACGCCGGCCAGAATGGCCAGGTAGATCAGCGAAAAAACAAGGCTTCCCGACAACGCCGCCACAAATGGTACGAAGGAATTGCGGCGGAAAATCGCGTTGTGGCCGATTCCGGTAATCAAGGAGGTCGCCATCAGGGCCAGACTTGAAGCGCCGATCGCCCCTCCGCTCAATACATCCATCCACAGCCCACCAACGAACGCCCATGATACTGCACCCCGTCCGCCGGCAATGAGAGACCTAGCAATGACCAGTAACAGAATCAGATCGGGGTAGACTCCTCTGATTTCCGATTTGGGGACTACGACGACCTGAAAGATGGCCGCTGCGCCCAAAATTGGGACTATGAGCCAGGAGCCGCCCAGGCTGGATGAGGAGAACGATGCAGAGAATGTCCGTCCTGCTACACCTTGGCGGAGGCCGTCCTCCTGTGCCCCGGGAAAGCCAAAGAAGGAACGCCTATTTCTCCTCCCTCCCGAAAATCCCCTGGGCCCGAGACGATGTCCTTCACTCGTCACTCGCTTCTCCTTGCGGCTCCGGCAATCTGTCCAGCAGAGGAACAAACTCAGACGGGTCGAAGTTCGTAATGACCATCACCTCCTCGAGCTGGCCGAAGTTAACCGTCGGCCTGACCACGGCCTCTTGAAAGACGTTTACGTCCCGCTGCCACACTTCGACAACCTGTCCGATATGTATTCCTTTGGGGAATTTGCCTCCCATTCCAGAGGTAAGAACCACCTCCCCCACTCCGATTTCCGTGCCCTGGGGGAGGAATCCGATAACCGGATTGGAGCCGGGCTCACCGCTGATGACACCGGTCAACCGGCTCGCCTGCAAAATGGCATTGACAGTGCTGGTGGGATCGGTGATGAGCAACACCTTAGAGGTTGTAGCCGTTACGTCGCTGATACGACCCACCAGGCCCTGCTCATTCACAACCGGCATGCCAACTCTGATGCCGTGCCTGGAGCCGAGATCGATCATTGCCACGTTCAGGTAATTGGTGGCGTTCTTCCCAATAACTCTGGCGATAATCTGCCCACCTTGCAACTCGAAGCTAGGCCTGGTTTCGGCGAATTCCAGGAGTTTTCGCAAGCGTTGATTTTCCCGCTCCACTTCCTGCAGGCGGAGGTTTTCAACGCTCAGGCTTTCAACAATTCGTTCTAATTCAGTTAGCCGCCGTTGGAGAGAGCGATAGTTACGCAGATTTGTCAGGGACCTGGAAAGGCGGTTGGTCAAAGTCGACAGACCGGACTGGCCTGGCGCGGTAACCATCGTTACCAGTCCTTCCACCGTCCCCAGGCGACCGGTCTGCTGCAAAGCCAGCAGCAGTACGGCCGTCAAAGTGAGGATAACAAGCTTGAGCCCAAAGCTGACACTGCCCCAGCCGCGTTGGTCACTGTTACGCATAGGCGTTTCGATGCAAATCTAAAGGGGGGCACACTGGACTTGCCTACACGAGCCGGGAATTATCGAATCGTGCTCTTGCGCTGCATTGTTGTCAGGGTTTCGGCGTAGTGCTCCGGTTTCTCCAGAATCATGCCCGTCCCCAGCACAACCGAGGAGAGCGGATTGTCGGCAACATAGACGTGCATGCGGTTTTCGTCCTGAATGCGCTGTGCCAACCCCTGCAAAAGAGCGCCCCCGCCTGCCAGTACGATTCCGTGCTCCATCAAGTCTGCGACGAGCTCAGGTGGCGTTTCATCCAAGGTATCTTTGACCGCATCAACAATAACCTCCACAGAGCCGGTCAGGGCCTCCCTGACTTCCACGGAACTGATCTCAATCGCCTCGGGGAGACCCGTGATCAGATTACGTCCTCGGATGATCATGGTCCGTTCATGTTCAAGTGGGTAGGCTGATCCCACTTCAATCTTGACTCGCTCGGCCATGCGTTCGCCGATCAAAAGGTTGTACTTTTGGCGGCTGTAGTTGATGATATCTTCGTTCATTTCGTCACCGGCAACCCGGATCGAGCGTGAAACGACGATTCCGCCCATGGAGATCACCGCGACTTCAGTGGTTCCACCGCCGATGTCTACGACCATGGAGCCAACGGACTCGGTAACCGGCAGCCCCGCGCCAATAGCAGCCGCCATCGGCTCTTCGACAAGGCCCGCTTCCCGCGCGCCTGCGCTGACGGTTGCATCTCGCACCGCACGCTTTTCCACTTCGGTCACGCCGGAAGGGATACCGATCACAACGCGCGGGCGGGCCGTACCAAATGCCCGGTTGCCGTGAACCTTGCCAATGAAGGCGTGAATCATCTCTTCCGTCATCTTGAAATCAGATATGACGCCGTCCTGCAGAGGGCGCACGGCCACGATATGGGATGGCGTGCGGCCAACCATCTCTTTTGCCTCTTGTCCGATTGCTTTGACCGAACTTCGCCGCTTCGACGACTTGTCGATCGCAACCACCGACGGTTCGTCAATAATGACCCCCCGGCCTTTCACATGTACCAGGGTATTTGCCGTGCCCAGGTCAATACCAATATCGAGTGAAAATAGACCCAACAGCCAGTCTAACGGGTTCGCCACTCCAGGGACATCTCCATTTCTTGCAGGGACGGAACAACGATGGCCGGCCGGACCGCCCACCGCCTTTTTGAAGTACCTTTAACGATACAAGTATACCATAGGGACTATTGACACAAAATACAAACGCTACGACCATAGTTCCAATTTCGTCGCTCCATCTTGCGAATGAGCGGCGGCTTCCGCTATCCTTATGTGGCGGATACAGTAGGAGTCGAAAGCGCCAAACGCAGGAAAGTAACGGTTCCTATTGCGAGGGAAAGTACTCCGGGTCATGTCGACGAGGAGAGCAGATTATTTGATTCAGTCGCGGCCTGCTGCCGGAAGCCAGGAAGGTGGAGAGCATTCCGGCATTGGTCAGACACAGCCTGCTCGGGCCACGCCGTCGGAAAACGACGAGCGATTGCTGGAGCTGGTCCGACAGACGCGGGAAAGAGAAGGGCTCTTCACTACGTCAACGCAATGCGACGGCAGTCCCATAACGGTAGTCGTCGCAGTCAGCGGCGGTGGAGACAGCATGGCCCTTCTGCATTTGCTCACGCGCATGCGCGATGACTGGGGGCTCAATCTGGTCGTCGCCCATCTCGATCACAGCATTCGACCCGAATCCCGCGAAGACGCTTCCTTTGTGGTCGAGATGGCCAAACGCTGGAACGTACCCGTCGAGACTAACAGATTGCCTCCCGGAACGCTGACCGGATGCGGCAATCTGGAGGCGACCGCCCGCCTCTGGCGCTATCGGTTTCTGGCGCAGGTGGCTGCCGAGTATCAGGTAGGAGGCTGTATGGTGGACGTCGCGGTGGGTCATACGGCAAATGACCAGGCCGAAACGGTGTTGATGAACCTGATTCGAGGCAGCGGCATGCACGGACTGGCCGGGATGCGGGTCGTGACGCCGCTGCTCCTTGAGAACCGTCCTGTTCCCGGCGTGCGTGTTGCACGGCCACTGTTGGGCGTGTCGCGTTCAGATATCATGCGATATCTCAGGGAGCACAGTATCCCCTGGCGTGAGGATCCATCCAACCGGGACCGTACGTTTGTGCGCAACCGCATCAGGCATGAGGTTTTGCCCCTTCTTAAGAAGATGAATCCACAGATCGTCGCTTCTCTTTGCCGCATGGCTTCCATAATGGACGCGGAGGCGCAGCGTTCGGAGCGTTACACACAGCAGGCTCTGGTCGCGGCACGATGGGGAAACGAGGATGAGGGTACGAATCTCTCAAGTCACGGTTCGCCGGCGACGCCTGAGGAGGCGTCGTCTGAAGCGCACTGCAGGCAGGTTTTCGATCTGTTTGCCTTTCGCGAACTGTACGCGGCCGACCAGAGAGAGGCGTTGCGTGCGGCCCTGCTGGAACTGGGGCACCCCCTGAGGGGCGTTGGCTTCGACGCCGTAGAGCGCCTACGGCTGGCACTTTGTAATGAAGACCGCACTGGCGGTCCGTACAGCTGGTTAGACGACATAATGCTGACCCGCACACGGAACGCATTCAGCCTGCACCTTCGGGACACTACGCCCTTTGCGTCCGAGCATCCCTATCTGGACGACAACTGGCGGGCGAACTTCTCTTCTGTTGAACTGAACGTTGCCGAGGGAATCACTGTTGACCGCTGGACGCTGCATTGCGCTGAAGTGGCCAGACAGGAACTGCCATTCGAATGGGCAGGGAAGAAGACTGACACCTCGGAACCGGGAGCGGGCGGCCGCCGGCTCTCAAGTTGGGAGGCGTACATCGACGGAGACACGGTACAGCAACTCAGACTCGGTACGCCGCGTGCGGGCCTGCGATTTGAGCCGCTTGGCCTGGATGGACATGGCAAGCCACTGGCCGACTACTTAACCGATCGCAAAGTCCCGCGCTTCCTACGCGCCGGCTGGCCCATTCTGTTCGATGGAGAGCGAGTCGTATGGGTGGGAGGACACCAGATCGCTCACAGCGTACGCATAACGCCTCGCAGCCGCAGATTCTTCCATATCTACTGGGAGCCCACTTGCCGATGAGCGTGCGTCCACTTGTACTCTGGGTGACTCGTCAGGAGGAAACTACGATGCGCTTCACGCGGCGCGATTCTGACCTCGCCACCGGCGTATTAACAGATCCCGACGGCACGGTCCCTTTCTCTTTCGATCGCGTGACCCGCCGACTGAGCCTGCCGGACGGTGACATCTTTCTGGACGAATATGGTTGGGAAGTGGATGAGCAGGGGAACATCGTCTTTCAATCCCGCCGTACCGACTAAGCGATTCGCTGGCTCCTAGCCGCGAGGAATTGGGGCGTTTTGACAGCTACATTGAACGGTTTCTTTGACTGCCTGCAGAAAAACCTGGCGGCTTCGCTCCCGGGCCGCCCGGCCCAGGCACTGATGGCGCCACTGCCGCGACCGGGGTGGCATCCCGACGACAGACCGGAGACTCCGGCTCGCCTAAGTGGTGTACTCGTCCTGCTTTACAGTCGGGAGGGCCAGTTGCACGTGCCCTTAATTCTGCGACCCACTTACGACGGCACGCATAGCGGACAGGTCGCGTTTCCTGGCGGCGGTTGCGAAGAAGGAGATGAGAACCTGTCCGAGACAGCGCTACGAGAGGCCAACGAGGAACTGGGGATCGAGCCAAGCGATGTCCAGATTCTCGGCACGCTCACCGATCTCTACATTCGACCCAGCAACTTCGAAGTCTACCCAACCGTGGGACGCCTGAACGCCGAGCCGGTCTTTCGACCCAATCCCAGCGAAGTTGCCGAGCTGCTTGAAGTGCCACTGGCAGCTCTGCTCGACCCTGCTCGTCAGCGACGGGAGAGGTGGCAGCTTGCCGACCGATCTGCGCTGGTTCCCCATTTCGCCATTCTGAATCAGACCATCTGGGGGGCGACAGCGATGATACTCAGTGAGCTACTCGCTGTGGTGCGCAAATGCCAGCCGAAAGAGGGCAGATTTGGGTAGCCTCTACGGCGAATGATACGATCCTGACCCATCGGGGGCCGGCTGGTCGGCCTCTGGAACTTGCGGCGGATGCCATGCAGATGTCTTTCGCCCAATGATTGGACAGCGCGACAGGAGATGCGGCGCAAGGCTGTAAGCCCACCAGGAGTCGCTGAGGTGAACGAGAAAGCTGCCGAACCGTGTGTGCAGGAACAAATGTCCCGGGACGTGGAGCGCGTACTTATCTCCGCGGATGAGATCCAGGACCGTGTTCGGGGTTTGGGCCGGCAGATCGATGAGCGCTATGCGGGCAAGGATCTCCTGTTAATTGCGGTCCTGAAGGGCAGTGTCGTCTTCATAGCCGACCTCATGCGAGCGATTACGATCCCGCACGAAGTAGACTTTCTCGCTACAAGCAGTTACGGCGCCTCGACAACGAGAACCGGCATCGTTCGAATCCTCAAGGACCTGAATGAGCCGATCGGAGGTCGACATGCACTGCTGGTCGAGGACATC
Organism: Caldilineaceae bacterium; assembly: GCA_965208965.1. Classification (GTDB taxonomy): domain Bacteria; phylum Chloroflexota; class Anaerolineae; order Caldilineales; family Caldilineaceae; genus Bin5. The sequence continues at coordinate 3,135,234 of OZ242384.1, read as the reverse complement.
ATTGACAGCGGACATACTCTCGCATATCTGACACGGCTCTTCAGGGCCCGAAATCCTGCCAGCCTTGAGGTGGTTACGCTTCTGGACAAACCATCACGAAGGGAGGTAGACATCGATCTCTTCTGGACCGGTTTCTCAGTCCCAGATGAGTTTGTAATCGGCTACGGGCTGGATTTCAATCAGAAGTACCGCAACCTCCCCTACATCGGCGTTCTCAAGTCTGAAGTTTACCAGTCCAGCCCGGAATAGGTGGCGGCGGGAGGTAATCCTGGCTTTCCGCTGGGAGCTCCGACCTTGTGACCGGCTGCAGTTCAGCAGTGTGCCCGGACGAAAACGCGAGCGGTTCGTCACTCCACGCGCGACGTCGCGGACGGGCAACCACGGCAAGGGTGTTGGACGACCGCTGCTGAGGATCTGATTGGCCGCCGCGGGTAGGACAGTTGCCTTTTCATAAGAAGGACCACTTGGATACCTGCATTTCGCTTCAAAGGAAGAGTGTATCATCCGGCCTCCTGCCGGCGTGTCTCCTGATCCTGGTTCTTGTGGCCATTTTGCAGCCGGACCAAGCCGCCGCGCAGTCGCCAAACGACACTTATGTTGTTAAGCAGGGCGACACGCTGGCTTCGATCGCCGCCGACCTGGGGATCCCGCTGGAGGTATTGGCAGCCACAAACCAAATTGCTGATGTTAATTTGCTTGACGTCGGTCAAATACTCCTGCTTCCTCGCGGAGCCGCCCGTCGGAGCGTTGTTGCAAGGCCCGGGGACACAATACAGACGATTGCCGAACGGGAAGGACTTTCGGATCTCCAGCTGGCCATCTTAAATGGCACGACCCCAACCGCGCGCCTTTTTCCGGGTCAGCCCATCCGGCTCCTGCAGAACAACGCCCCTGCGCCGACGCCCTTTGGCTCGGTAAAGGTGGTCAATATTCCATCAGCAATTGTTCAGGGTCAAGCCGGCTGGCTTGAGGCTGAAGTGGACCGACCTCTCTCTCTTGAAGCAACTTGGAATGGAGCGCACCTGGGCATCCGACCGCTAGCGGTCAAAGGGAAGGATGAGAGGGACAAAGATGTCACAATTTGGGGTGGATACATACCGATTGAGGCATCAGTTGAGCCAGGAGTGCACGGCCTGAGACTGAGCTATCGGGCCGCGAACGGCGTCACCGTCACGCGGTCCTTCCCTGTGCTCATCCAGGGACGCGTTTTTCCTGTTCAGGAGATCAGGTTGCCGCCGGACAAAAGCGCCCTGGTCGAACAGAAAGTTTCGCAGGCGGAGCTGGACTATCTTGCTCCCATCTGGTCGCACATGGCGACGTCGATACAGTGGCGCAATCCGTTCAATTTGCCGCTGCAAACAGCTGCTCCCACCACGAGCCCATACGGAGTCCACCGAAACTACAATTCCGGACAGTACTATTCCTTTCACACAGGGCAGGATTTCGCTGCACCGGGAGGCAGTCCCGTTCTTGCCCCGGCGGACGGCATTGTCGCGCTTGCCGAGCCGTTGACCGTGCGCGGCATTAGCGTGATTCTCGACCACGGTGCGGGTCTGTTTACCGGGTATTGGCACTTGCAGGAGGCGCTTGTCGTCCCGGGGGAAAAAGTGCAGGCCGGGGACCCGATAGGGCTGGTTGGAACAACGGGACGCAGTACCGGCGAACATCTTCACTGGGAGTTGCGCGTTTACGGTGTGGCCGTGGATCCAATGCCTTTCCTCGAACGCCCGCTACTGGCGGATTTGTCCATTGTTGAATCGGAGGCCGTCGAGGACGCTGAGAAGGGTCAGTGAAAAGATTAGAAACACGAAAGAGCGCCGACTTTGGAGCCGGCGCTCTCGATATTCCGGTGGAAAGAGACTTACTCTTCTTCCTCTTCTTCTTCTCGTCCTCTACCGATAACCTCCGGCTCGACATCGGTATCCAGGAGTTCCTCTTCCTCCATCTCCTCCTCCTCGCTGATAGCGGCGCGGGAGAGAATCAGGCTGCAGATCGGCTCGTCCGCATCAGAGATGTAGGTTACTCCAGCGATAGTTGGCAGGTCGGCGACAGTTATCGGGGGACTCTCAGGCGTATCCAGGCGGGATACATCGACTTCAATTAAGGCCGGGATGTCGGCGGGCAACGCTTCGATCTCGACACTATCCATCGATTGTACCATCACCAGATCGGCGCTGACGGTGGTGACGGCCCCCACCGTTACCAGGGGTACGCTCACCTGCTGGGTCTCCGACATGTTGACGGTATAGAAGTCGGCGTGGAGCAGGTTGTGACGCACAGGGTGGCGCTGAATTTCCCTGACAAGGATATTGATGTCTTCGCCTTCCAGGTCGACCTGTACGAGCTGAGAGTTGCCCCCATCGCGCAACACTCGTTCAAATTCGGCGTCTTCTACTTGGGCGTTTCGCGGCGCATTGCCGCCGCCGTAGATGACAACTGGGACGATTCCTTCGGGGCGGAGCCGGCGTACTTTGCGGCCCGTGACGCTGCGGGAGTTGGCACTCAATGTAAGTACTGACATCTTTCTTCGACTCACTTTTCCTTTATATTGCGCAGGTTTTCCTGGCTGAGAATCTGAATTTACAACGGCCCCATGACAGTTCGGCGCCTCCACACATCTGTCAATCTAGTCCTTAGTAACAGTATGTACAGCCAGCATGTTCGGAAACCTTCTACTGCCGGATCTCTTTTTCTGAGCCTCGCTTGCGCGAAAACAGGCCGCGCAGAAGCATCACCACCAAGCCGAATCCGGCTCCCATGGCCAGCGCGGAAAGCGGCGAAAGGGTCGCCTTCACGTTGCCCTCCACTTTGCCCGCTATCACAAGCCAGGTGCACAACTCCTGTGCCTTCAACCGGCCAGACGCCAGAAAGCCAATGTTACCACTCTGGACAGTGACTTGCTCGCTGGCAGAAAACCCGATCGCGGCTTCGCGCATATCAAGGGATTTCGTCTGCACGAATCCAGCCGCAGCGTTGGACATGTTCAGTGCCTGCGCTTGCACAGAGCGGGCAGCGGAGTCCGTCATAGTGACGTGACCACCTTGAACTGTTCCAACATTGGAGCCTTTCACTTCTATTCGCTCTCCTTGCAGATCTTCACTCAAATTGGCCGCGGCCTCTTCCAAAGGGTTAGCATCCGACTTCTCTTCAGCCATGTCGGCCTCCTTTGCTGGTACCCGTCATTGGGTATACGCACAGATTCTTCATTATAGCCAGCGCTTTATTTCCTGTCAAAAAGAGGGCCCTGCATGGCAGGGTAATCGCATCCAATTTGGAATGCCGAAATTGCTGAAGTCAGTCAGAGGGGGACCACGAAGGGAGCTCTCAAGCAACCGACATAGAGGCTACACGAGGGCAGGCACAAGGCCCGGCTCTACATTTCGGGCAGCCTCCCAGGAAACAGAGGCAATAGGATGCAATTGCCCGCCCAGGTATGTTTGATAGTAGCGTGATCTCGCTTCCACGCCTGAACAGTCCTGGCGACAATTTCAGGGCGCCGGCCCTGCCTGCGCTACCGTCAGGATGTGCCAGGAATCCAGTGTTGCGGTGAACTAAGGAGCGGGCCCACAGGCACTGTGTCCCTCAAACTGACGACGGGAGCAGTGCCCCTTAGAGCCCGTAGAGGTCTTCGTGTCGGCAAGACTCTTGGCTCTCGCCTTAAGTCCTACCGGAGTTCGTACGTGATCTGCAACTGCATCGTCAGGCTAAGTTCGCCGGGACTGATAGGACCAGAGCCCCCTCCCATCTCGGCCGCCGCCATTCTTGAGAAATTCCCGCCGAAGAAGCCACCACCCTGGCCGATGATCTCGCTGATTCCCATCACGTCCCCAACGCCTACACCGATTATGTCGGCCAACTCTTCCGCTTTGTCAAAGGCGTCTGCGACCGCCTTTGCACGCGCTTCAGACTCGACCAAGGCTGGATCCGCCAGGCTGAAATCGACACCGTAGATATTGTTGGCGCCGGATTCGATCGCCGCATCCAGGACATCTCCGATACTCTCCAGATCCCGAATTGTAATGGTTACCGTATTACTGACTCGATAGCGCACCTCGTCCTCTTTCAGCAGACCGCTCGGTCCAAAGCGTTCGGCAAAGATGCTGAAGTGCCTGGTCTGAATGTCAGTTTCATCTATGTTCTGAGACAGCAGAGCGGCCTGGACATCTTCCATAATCGACTGTGCAGCAACGCTTGCGTCTCTCACTGTTGACCGTACCACTTCCACGCCGATCGAGGCTGTGGCAATGTCAGGTTCGATGTTGACCGTGCCTTCTCCTACCACCGTTACCGAATGGGAACTTTGCGCGGAAAGCGTTTCGGAACGGGCCATAGCTGCCGGCGCCGGTGACGCGGTACTAATTATGAAGGCCGCGATCAGGACCAAGGTCAGCGTCGCGACCAGGCCAACTGTAGCATTTGCCAAAAATTTTTCTTTCATTTTGCCGCTCTCCCTTGAAACGAAAGGCACCGATGCCACTCCAGGCGAACTCTGTGCAGCATCTAAGACGACGCCGCAGTTGAAAGAGTTTCATTAGACACGGAACCGACATTTCTCGCTCCAGGTTCTTCTGATTCTTTTGCGTGTGATAGGATCGTTTCTATCATGCCCGCACGACTCTCGAAGTCTCCAAGCCGCCTCTTCATATTGGCCCTGTTTTTTCTGTTCGGGGCCGCAGGTTGGGTGGTCATCTCTGGCGGCGAGACCGAAAGGCCGGCTGCCGCTACCGCGGTGGACCGACTCCGCAGCGGAGCGGTCGCTTCGATGGACAGCCCCGCCTTCGAGTACCAACCCGGATGGCAGGTGTCGGTCGACGGGGCCGATACGACTGAGCCGGACCAACCATGGACGGAGCCGTCGGGCCGGATGGCCTTCCAGTACAGTGGCCGTGATCTCGCGCTGCAGTTAGCCCTGGGCGACTATTGGGGCTACATCTTCGTGTCAGTAGACGGTCGTCCTGCCAACCGCTTGCCCGTTATTAGGGGAAACCATGACAGCCTCGGCCGACCCAGCGGCTATCGGCCTCTTTTTGCTCCGGAGAAGCATACCGCGGCCGGTCCAGTTCCAGAGTGGATTGTCGTACACCGCGCCACGACCGACGGTCCACACGAAGTCGAGGTCGAGGTGTGGCGGGGTTGGGGACAGACCGTCCTGCGGGGCGCGGCTGTGGACTCGATACCCTCGGGTCCCCGGCCGCAGTGGCCGGCCATTCTCCTGGCCCTGATAGGAGGTTGGCTCGCTATCACCACCCTGGTCATGTTCCTGGGCAACGTGTCGGCGGCGAGATTCCGGTCCGGCGGCCCCTCTTCTTCAGCCGGAAACAGGCTGCCGGGAAGCTGGAACTCCGGGATCGTGCAGAGGTGGGCACGCCACATTTCCACACTGGAGCATCTCTTACCCTGGAACATCGCAGTTGGCCTGGCCGTCGCAAGCGTCGCAATCATTGGAACCGGTACATTAAGCCAGAATTGGCTGCTCGCTGACGCAGGGTTGGTAATACTCGGATTTATCGGATTGCGACGGCCTGCCCTTTGGACCGGTGCACTTCTCTTTGGGTTGCCATTCTATCTCCACCCGCTACCTATCCTTCCGGGGCGGTCGTTGAATCTGATTGAAATCGGCGTTTACGGTGGCGTGGCGCTAGTCCTGGTCAGGTTCATCGTCCTGCGCGGTCTCCTGCGGATTTCAGAACATAAGCCCTTTGCGCTTGACACTCGCCACCGACTCCTTTTCCTTCTAGTCTCCCTAGCCCTTGTCGCCACTTTCGCGGCCGAGCAACATAGAGTCGCACTGCGTGAATGGAGGACACTTTTCCTCAGTGCCGGTGTCTTTGCCTTGTTGCTACACGGGACGCTGCGCAGCGCCGCGGAAGGCAAACCGGTCCGCTCTTTTCTCGTGCTCTGCTGGCTGGCCGGCGGCGCGTTTGTCGCCTGCGCCGGCCTCTGGCAGTACGTCACGGAGCAGAACATCATCCAAGCCGAGGGCGTCAACCGAGTGCTGGCATTTTACGGCTCCCCCAATAACCTCGGTCTTTACCTGGAGCGGAGCGCGGCGATGGGTCTGGCGCTGGCTATTTTCGAAGGGTGGTCAGCCAGAACCGAGAGGAGGGGGGAAAGGCTGCCCCGGCGGGAGAGATTCTCCCTCTTCGAGTACTGGAAACGTGCTCCTTTCGCGGCACGTTGCGCACTGCTCCTTACCCTTCCTCAGCTGACGGCGCTGCTTCTGACCTTCAGTAAAGGGGCAATCTTTCTCGGCCTGCCGGCACTGCTGCTTGCTCTGGCAATCGCGGGGAGGCGCCTGCTAGCCGCGCCGGGCTTTGCGCTACGGCAGCGATATGGTTGGGGCTTGGCCGCCGTGGCAGCGGCTATGGCACTGGGGTTGATCCCATTTCTGGACACTGAACGATTCCGCAGCCTGCTGGACTTCAGCCCAGAAGGTACTGCCGGCATACGTCTCAGCCTTTGGCGCAGCAGCATGCAGATGGCCCTGGATCATTTGTGGCTGGGCGTCGGGCCGGACAACTTCCTTTACAGTTACCGCAGCGGCTACATTCTGCCCGCCGCCTGGCGCGATCCCAGCCTCAACCACCCTCATAACGTCGTTCTCGACTGGTGGACACGACTTGGTCTACCGGGCCTTGCTCTGGCTGCAGCCTGGTTGGCCCTTGGGGTCCGCTCCCTCTGGAAGGCGGCGACCACCGAGGCCATCGCCGTCGGTGCGTTGGGTGCGGCGGCGGCCGCGTTAGGGCACGGTTTGATCGACGCATCCTACGCTCTTCCCGACCTTCTTTTTGTGTGGGTGTTTCTGCTGCACCTGTTCCCACCACCGGGCGCGGAGAAGTCTGTGGTCAGTCCTGGCAACAGACCTGCGGATTCACGTTAGCAGCAACTGACATCCAGCCGAACTCTGAAGAATTGAAGGTGAGTGCTCACAGCTCCCGCAGACGCCGCAGGCTCCAGCGGTAAGTGTGGTTGTCGGAGACTTTACAGTCGCTGAAGCGCAGGCTGTAGAAAGTATAGTAGAGGTCGATGCGCTTCCAGCAATGGGGACCATAACGCGCGTCGATTTGGCCGCGCAGGCATTCGTAATCCGCCTCAGTTACAAAGTCGTAGATTCTCCAGAAATAGTAGGCGCCCGCCAAATCCATAAGCGGGTCGCCGATCAGTGTCAGCGGACTGAAATCAACGACCGCCGTCAGGATTCCGCGCTCGTCACACAGGACGTTGCCGGGGAAGTAGTCGCCATGCACCAGACACTTTTGCGGCCGGAGGGGCAGGTCGCAGAGTTCCCGGTAGAATCCTTCCACGATCCGGTCCACATCGGCCAGGTCCCCCTGCAAATCGGCGTAGGAATGTTTCAGGGTTGCCTCGATGCGCGTCCGCAGGTAATTGGCCCAGGTGTCCGAGGTAATCTCGTCCTCTTCGTTCAGCGGTTCACCAAATGGCAGGTGCTGCAGATGGACCGCATGCAAGGGAGGAAGGCCATCCAAAAAGGACTCGATTGCACTGCGACGTTCGAAGGCGGTCAGACGGGGAAAGACTTCGGCAAAGTCCAGCCCAGGAAGGCGCCGTTCGACATGAAAGTGTACGTCTCCGACGAAGCCATGTTCGTAGATGAGGGGAACTGCGAAAGGGAAGGAATATCTTTGAAGCTGCTCCGTAAAGCGCTGCAGTTGCGGGAGATAGCCCTGCTTTTGCCGGCCGTTGTGGATTTTCAAGACACGCCCGCCGCCAATGTCGTAAATGGAGGAGGTCATTCCTCTCCCCAATAGCGAGGCGTCATCAATTTTCAGAAGGCGCAAGACCTCAGCCAACTTCTCGCGCTCGGTCTTCACGGTAGTATTTCAGCGATGCGCTCCGCCAGGATTACGCTATTCATTTCTCCCGACCATACGCCGCGGATGATGCCCTCGGCATCAATAAAGTAGGTGAGCGGCAGCGACTGAACGTTGTAGCGCCGCCCCACCTCGAGAGAACTATCCAGGACAATCTCGAACTCTGAACTGCTGCCGGCCTGCTCGATCGTAGAACTCTCTTCTCCTCCTGCCGGGCCCCCAATTTCGTTCAGAAAGCGTGCTACGGTTTCGGAACTTTCTCCTTGATTTACGCCCAGGAACAGTACGCAGTCAAAACCGGCGTCCCGGTCTGATCGATCCCGCCGGTTCTCTTCATCTATTTGGCCCTGCGCCATGCAACCGCCATGTCGCGCGGCCGCAGCCTGCAAAGCCGGAAACTCGCGGCGGCAAGGGCCACACCAGGTCGCCCAGAAATTGAGGACAACCGGTCTACCCTTCGCCGTTGAAAGGATGAACCAATCTTCTGTTTCGCCAACCGTACCAAGGCGCGGCAGCGTGAAATCAGGCGCCGGGTGGTGCAACGCCGGCCGCGGCGTACCGAACGTCGATGCGTCGATGGAAGGGCGGCTGATCCAGATCCATCCGGCGCCCAACAGGAGGATGAAGGGGACCGCCGCGTGCCAGCGGTTAATCAACTGAAGTCCTACTCCCACTCACTGTGAAAGATGCCCTCTCGGTCGGTGCGTTCGTACGTGTGTGCGCCGAAGAAGTCCCGCTGCGCCTGAATCAGATTGGCCGGCAGTCGCGCGCTGCGATAACTGTCATAGTAGGCCAGGCTGGCACTGAACGCGGGCGTCGGGATACCTCTCGCGACCGCCAGCTGGATCACCTTTCGCCAACCCGGCAGCCTCTTGGTAACTGCTGCCCGAAACTCTTCGTCCAGCAGCAAGTTTGTCAACGCCGGGTTGCGGTTGTAGGCGTCGGTTATGTGGTTGAGAAAGCGGGCCCTGATGATACAGCCGGACCGCCAGATCGCCGCGATTTCACCTAGATTCAGCCCGTAGTCGTATTCATCGCTTGCTTGCCTCAGCAGCGCCATCCCCTGCGCGTAAGCACTGATCTTGCTTGCGTAGAGAGCGTCACGTGTAGCGTCTATCAACTCTTGGCGGTCACCTTCAAAAGTTGCTGTTTCAGGACCCGGCAGTTGCGCGGATGCTGCGATTCGTTCTTCCTTCAACGACGAGATTATGCGGCCGGTAACCGCGCTGTTTATGGTCGGAATCGGCGCGCCTACGTCCATTGCGTTCTGGCTTGTCCATTTGCCAGTGCCCTTCTGTTGCGCTTTGTCGAGCACCATGTCCACGAGCGCGCGGCCGCTCTCCTCGTCCAACCTTCTGAATATCCTGCTCGTGATTTCGATCAGAAAGCTATCCAATTCCCCTTCATTCCACTCGGCGAATACTTCCGCCAGATCGCTAGCGCTCAACCCCAAGACTTGCTGCAGAATGTCATAGGCCTCCGCAATAAGCTGCATGTCCCCGTATTCGATGCCGTTGTGAACCATCTTCACATAGTGGCCTGCGCCGCCGCGACCTATGTAGCTGACACACGGTTCGCTGTCTTCATCGGCTTTTGCGGAAATCGCGCGCAGCATCGGTCCAACCGCTTCCCAACCCTCGACGGCGCCGCCGGGCATGATCGACGGTCCCCAGAGTGCGCCTTCTTCTCCTCCGCTGACGCCGACCCCCATGTACACCAGGCCCTTAGCCGTCAGCTCCCGGCTGCGCCGCTCAGTGTCCGGAAAATAGCTGTTACCGCCGTCCATGACGATATCGCCCTCGTCCAGCAGCGGGACCAGTGCGTCCAGCACCGCGTCGACGGGCCGACCGGCCTGAACCATCAGTAGTACACGGCGCGGCCGCACGAGATTCGCCACCACTTCCTCCAACGTCACCGCGGGGATCAGGTTTTTGCCGACATGCCCGGCCGCGAAATCTGTCATTTTGGACGTGGTGCGATTGTGAACAACGACATTGTAGCCGTTGCGCTCCAGGTTAAGCACCAGATTCTGTCCCATCACGGCCAAGCCGGAAACGGCAATATCCCCACGAGGGGCTGTGGCATCACTCATTGGTTCTCTCCTTGTGACGGTGCGCATTCGTTCTTCAGAATTTCCTGCACAGTATAGCAGACAGCTAGGGGATCAGAGCATTTTTTTCACGCAGGATTGATAGAGAACTACCGTCAGCGGCTCGAATACTTCAGAATAAAGATGTCATGGCTTGAGCACTCAATCTTGGGCACCTCCCAGAATTGGGGTGGGAATTATCAGGCGAGGAAACTGTGCCAGCAATGGGAGAAATTGATAAAGGAGTTCGGGAGAGATGCAGGGAGGGCAGAGATGCGCAATCAGGGTACCATTGCACCGTCTGAAATGTCCGGACTTTGCAAATTTGTACAGCTTTTCCGGGGGCCGGCAGTTCATCATTTTGATGGCTGAGGGGCGGTCTGCATTGGGATACATCCTCTAGCTTCGCCGCCTTTGCCTCGGCACTTCGCATGTGATACCATGCAGACCAATCAAGGATGGCTCCTCGACTGGCGGAAAGACGGGTTCAATTGCCGGAAAGTCGGCAAAGTAAACAGGCCTTCAATTTGGTGGAGAGATACCACGGGGAAGAGGAGCAAGGGAACTGTTTCCCTTTGTGCACAGTCGATCGCCTGGGCTGGGGCAGTTGGGTTTTTCCGACTGCCTCTTTTGTTTGCCAGAACTATTGCGTCAATAAAGGAGCGTCTCCATGTCAAACCAGCGCGCACTGATCTCGGTGTCCGACAAGACCGGGCTGACTTCCTTTGCCCGGAAGCTCCACGACGCCGGAGTAGAGCTGATCGCCAGTGGCGGCACCGCCACGCAACTTGCCGATGCCGGCCTGCCCGTTACACCAACCGAGGCCCTTACCGGCTTCCCGGAGCTTCTCGATGGCCGCGTCAAAACCCTTCATCCGGCGATACACGGCGGCATTCTCGCTCGCCGCACCCGGGAACATCTTGCTGAGCTGGAACAGCAAGGCCTCTTTCCGATCGATCTGGTTATAGTCAACCTCTATCCCTTTCAGCAGACCGTTGCCGGGGAGGGCGTATCCCTGGCTGAGGCTGTTGAGCAGATCGACATCGGCGGCGTGGCCCTATTGCGCGCAGCGGCCAAGAATTCCGAGTCTGTGACGGTCATCTGCGAACCGTCGGATTATGAGCGGGTATCGCGGGCCATTTCCGATGGCGGGCTGGACACAGAAACCAGACTGGAGCTGGCCCTTAAGGCTTTTCGCCATACGGCCGCTTACGATGCGGCAATCTCCGACTTCCTTGCAAGGCAGAAGCCGCAGGAGCCGACGCAGGAAGAGGAAGTGTCCAAGATGCCTGAGCGGATTCAACTGAATCTTGAACGTGTGCAAGTGATGCGCTACGGGGAAAACCCCCACCAGCAGGGCGCATTTTATCGACATAGCAGCGGCTCAGCCGCATTTGAGCAACTCAACGGCCAGGAGATGAGCTACAACAACTGGCTGGACCTGGACGGCAGTTGGCAGGCCGTTCAGGATTTCGACGCCCCGACTGTCGCCATAATCAAGCACAGCAATCCCTGCGGGCTCGCCTCTGCCGACACCTTGTCGTGCGCCTATGACAACGCCCTCGCCTCCGACCCGGTAAGCGCATTCGGCAGCATCATCTCCGTCAACGGGAAGCTTGACAGGGCAACCGCCGAAAGGATGGCCAAGCTGTTCGTGGAGATTGTCGCCGCGCCCGCCTTTGACGAGGAGGCTCTGACCTTGCTGCGGCGCAAGAAGAACCTGCGCATTCTGCGCGCCTGCGGCACTGCGCCGCACACTTTCAATATCCGCAGCGTCTACGGAGGGGCCCTCGTACAGGAGCCGGACGACAGCCAGCAAGATCTTGAGCCAGCCAACTGGCGCATAGTCACGCAAAACAGGCCCGATGCGTCGCAGCTGGCTGACCTCGCCTTTGCCTGGCGCGTCTGCCGCCATGTCAAAAGCAACGCCATCGTTTACGCCACGAATCGCGCAACTGTTGGCGTGGGCGCCGGCCAGATGAGCCGAGTAGATTCGGTCATGCTCGCCGGACACAAGGCTGGCGAAAGGGCACGCGGCGCGGTGATGGCGTCAGACGCGTTCTTTCCCTTTGCGGACGGCATCGAAGCCGCGGCCGCACATGGCGTGGCGGCTGTGGTACAGCCCGGGGGCTCTATACGTGATGAGGAGGTCATCGAGTGCTGCGACCGGTTAGGCCTGGTGATGGCCCTCACCGGTACGCGACATTTTCGGCACTGATGCAGCAGTAGTGGTTCGTAGTATGGATACGGCGACAATCGGTGGTCTTTGCAGGCCACCGGCGCCAAACTTTAGGACGTACGCAGTTAGGAAATGCCCATGCATGTCCTGATCACAGGCGGCGCCGGATTTATAGGGAGCCACCTTGTCGACGCGCTGCTGATTCGCGGCGACTCAGTCTCCGTTCTGGACAACCTCAGCACCGGTTCGGCGGAAAATATCCGCAGTTTTCAGGGGCATCCCCGCTTCTCCTTTACCCAAGCCGCGCTTGACGACGGTTCCGTGCTTGACGGTCTCGCCCGTCGCGCCGACGCAATCGTGCATTTGGCGGCCGCAGTTGGCGTGCACCTGATCCTGGAACGGCCCACGCAGACGATCGAGACCAACGTTCTCGGCACACACGCTCTGCTGGCCGCCGCCCGCCGCCATGGCTGCCAAACTCTGATAGCCAGTACAAGTGAAGTTTACGGCAAGAGCGAAGCTCTGCCGTTTTCGGAAAGCGACGACCTGATCCTCGGTCCGCCCGACCGCACACGATGGGTCTACGCAGCCACCAAACTGCTCGATGAATTCCTCGCTCTGGCCGCTCACCAGGAGTTCGGACTGCCGCTGACGATTATGCGCCTGTTCAATGTCGTTGGGCCGCGACAGATAGGCCGTTTCGGTACGGTCCTGCCAAGGTTTGTCAGGCAGGCCCTGCGAGGGCAGCCGCTGACTGTCTACGGCGACGGTATGCAGACTCGCTGCTTCTGTCATGTAGGAGATGTCGTGCAAGCAATAGTTGGATTGCTGGGACGTACGACGGCCAGCGGACAGATCTACAACATCGGCAGCAACCATGAGGTGACCATTCGCGAGCTGGCAGAACTGACAGTTGACCGGGCCGATTCAGTTTCGCCAATCCACTATCTGCCTTACGACCATGCCTATGCGGACGGATTCGAGGACTTACGTCGTCGGGTCCCGAAAATTTCAAAAATTGCAGACGAAATCGGCTGGACGCCTACTCACTTGTTGCCGGAAATCCTGGATGATATGATTGATTTTGAGAGGGCTCGTTTGACCTGAATTGGTTACTTTCGCGCCGTGTCAGCCGGCGAATTCCATTGCCGGGAAAAGAGTCGACAGTTACAAGGAGATGTGGAATGAAAGCGCGTTTTATTAAAAGGATCTGTGTTTTTCTTGCTATAGCACTGATATTGGGATCGTATTTCGCTTCCGATACTCTTGCTCAGGAAGACAGCGAAGCGCCCCCAGCCGCCCAAATTGTAAATGACGAAGGCGGTGCAGTCAGGATTTCCGGGAGTGTCAACTATACAGCGCCCTATTTCACCATTGGCGTAGCGCAACCGCTTGTGATCCTCGAAGATCAGGCCGGATTCGTCGATCGCAATGAACACTTCCTGATGCCAGTCGAATCCCAAACGATCGGCCAGATAACTACAGACTTCTTTACGTCGCCATTCGAATATTCGCTTGCCCTCCCGATCGAACCTCAGGGCAGCTACCGCGACGTGGACAATGACGGTTCGGAAGACCAAGGCGTACAGGTATTTGCCATTGCTTACTGGGACAATACCTTTGGCGATCCCTTCCTTGAGGAAAGGGATCTTTACGGGGGCGGCTGGTCAACGGCTTACGCTTCGACCCGCATAAGCGACGAGATCGAAACGGAACGGGAAATCATTGGCGGGATCTTCCTCGTGTATGCGCCTGACGCTGAACAGGGCTTTCCTTCCGGCTTCGGCGAAGACGGGCTCCTCTTTACAGAAGATGACCCGATCGTAATCCTGCCTCAAGGTTATACGATCGTAAACCTGGACGCCGAGCCATTCAGCTTCGACCGTTCACGAAACCCTGTCGTCGATCTGATCGAACCGGAAGGCATCGCACTCGTCGACTACTCTGAACAGTCCTATCCCGATGCCTTCAACTCACTGATTGATCTGCTTAAGAGGGAGTACGCATTCACCGAGTATAAAGGAATAGACTGGGAGGCGAAGAGGACGGAATTCCTGCCCCGCTTTGAGACTGCCGCAGCGGATGAGGATTCTCGAGACTATCAGCGTGCGCTGCGCGACTTCAGCTGGTCAATTCCCGACGGTCACGTGAGCGGTCCCTTCATTCGCGAAGACTTCCAGCAGGATATAGCCGGAGGCCTGGGCATCGCGATACGAGAGACCGAGGAAGGTCCGGTAATCGTCAACTTCGTCACTGAAGGCAGCCCGGCTGAGGAAGCCGGTATCACACTTGGAACTGAGATCGTATCTATCAACGGCGTGCCCATCGCCGACGTCATCAGCAACGCGGTAGCACACTCCGCGCCCTTCAGCACGGGGCACTTCCAGCGCTTGCAGCAGATGCGCTATGCGGTCCGCTTCCCAATCGAGACGGAAGTCGAACTGACCTGGAAAGGCGCGGATGGCGAAGAGGTGACGGAAACGATGAAGGTTATCGGGGAGTACGACAGCTTCAGTTTTTCCTCCTTTGCAAGGGGAACAACCGGGTTCGAAATCCCCGTGGACTATGAGCTCCTGGAAGCGGACGAGTACGGCGAAAACGATTACGGCTACGTTAAGATCGACAGCTTCTCCGACAACAGCGTTTTGACAGTGCAACTGTGGGAGCGCATGATCCGCACTTTGAAGCGTTACGCAGTCAATGGCCTCATCATCGACATGCGCCAGAATGGGGGCGGCAGCGGCTTTCTCGCCGATCAGATGGCCGCCTACTTCTTCCACGAGCCGCATGTCCTGGGCAATGCCGGTTACTACGATGAGGATCGCGGCGAATTCTACTTCAATCCGGACGGGGAGGACCGGTACTACCTGCCGGCCGAAGACCTTCGTTACGATGGTGAAGTCGTTGTCATCGTGGGGCCATTCTGCCTCAGCGCATGTGAGTTTTTCTCCTACGATATGACCATCGACGACCGCGCCCACATCGTTGGCCACTATCCCACAGGCGGGCTGGGCGGCAGCATCAAGAGCATAAAGATGCCGGACGATGAGTACTTCACGTTTACCATCGGGCGAGCGGTTGACTCCGAAGGCGAGATTCACATCGAGGGAATCGGCGTGGTACCTACGGTGCTGGTGCCGGTTACGAGAGAGACTCTGCTGGCGGACGAAGATGACGACGTTCTACTCGACGCTGCCGTAGCTCACCTCGACTCCTTGCTGGCGGTGGAGACAATCGATGGGGGCGAGATCGCGATTGGAGATGTCATTGAGGGCACGCTTGCAGCCCAGACAGTCGTGCAGTACACGCTACCGCTCTCCGGGGGTGATGTAATCAGCATCTTTGCCCGCAGCGAGGATTTCGATACCTACCTGGCCCTCTATCTTGACGGCGACTCGCCGATCATGACCGATGACGATTCGTATGATTCTGACGCCGCGCTGGAGGAACTGGAAGTTCCCAGCGATCTGCAGCTGATCGTCGAAGTCAGCTCTGCACTGGGCGATGAAGAAGGAACCTACACTCTGGAAATTGTTGACGCTTCGGAGGAAGAGGCCGACTCCGACGACGGATAGACAGGCAAGAAGTGAAAAGAGAGGTGTGAGGAGTGCGAGGGGGCGTCCCCCTCGCACTCTTTTTTGCCGTCGCTACTCTAGCTCTTCATTGGTATGACCAGGTCGTAGGGATAGTCAGTGAGCCAGATCAGTTCGCCCTCCTCACTATAAGCGACCGCGTCCTCGACGCGCACGCCGTAGCCGCGGCTGGGATAGTACAACCCCGGCTCGATCGTGACCACGTGGCCGGGTAAGAGGACCGCTTTCTCGCCCGCGGCATGGCTGAAACTCGGCCCTTCGTGAATCTCCAAACCAATACCATGACCAAGGCTATGGACGTAGCCTTCTTCCGTTCCCGGATGGCTGCGCACAGTCTTGTGACCCTTGCTCTCGTAGAAATCACAGGTCATGATCTGATACTCACGCATCGGCCGGCCCAACTCCAACTCAGCCATAACACGGTCGAAAATCTCCTTGGTCTGGTCGTAAGCCTCCTGAACTTCGTCGGTTGCATAGCCCAGACTCCAGGTGCGGGTCATGTCGTGGAAGTAGCCTTCTTCGGTTATCGGAAATATGTCGAAGATGATGGAGCGGCCCAGTTGCAATGGCATCATCGGATCGCCGGTGTTGTGGGGCACACCGGCATCCCGACCTTGCGAAAAGATCGTGCCGTGATCCTCCTGAAGCCCATTGGCGTGCAGCCGACCGCGCATGAACCCCTTTACGTCGCCGATTGTAAGCGGTTCCCCGTCTGCCTTCAGAAGAGTTTCATCGCGTCCCACTTTGTGCCCCTGGACGAACGCTTGCACGTCGCCCACCACCGAACAGGTATGCCGACCAGCGCGCTTCAGGATTTCCAACTCTGCGTTGTCCTTGGTAACGAAGGCCTGGCTGAAAAGAGTCTGGCCGTATTCGCCAACGATCTCTATGTCCTCAATCTGTTCCTTCACTTTAGCCATCAGCGCCAGCGACGCGCCGGCATCCTGCATGCCGTAAACTCCGACCCGCCCGCGCAGTCCGACCATCTCCATCGCGCGGGATATGTAGGCTGCCCCCGCCGCCAGTCTGTCGCCCTCAAACTCCTTCAACAACTCGTACCCGTTGAAATGGTCTTCCCTGTTGACCGTGCGCAGACCGGTGGCTGCCGCGGTATCCCGTTCCATCATGCCGTGAACCAGTGTCAACTCTTCACCGCGCGGCTTCAGCAACAGGGCCCCCTCAAAGAATCCGCCGTTTGTCAGGTATCTCATGACTGGGCCATGCCCCTCTCCAAGCACAAGAAAACCGTCCAGGTTGCGCTCTTCCATCAGTCTATCCAGATCTCTCTTCATCCCTTTCCTCTCCATCTCGCATGAGGCCGACTTTCTATGCGGCACGCCAAGTACTCCAACAATACCAGTGAAGGCTAACATCCGGTGTGAGAGAATACAAACATCAGATGCCGAAAGGCAGCGCTCGAAAAAGCGCGCTTTGACAGACTTCGGCCCCGGGATTGTCGCCGCAGTCGTTTTCTACGGCTCTACATTTCACTGATAGAATGAACTTGACTATGTTGTTGACGGTGAAAACCTTGGTCCTTAGTGTGAACTGGCGATGATCAGGAGTGCGGGTGATGAAAGTCAGGTGCCTGAAAAGCCGCCGCCGCTTGTGCGAATAGACAGGCTGGGCAAGTCTTTCCATGAGGCGGGGCAGGAGAAGTGTGTGCTGGAAGCGGTAGACTGCTCTATTGCGGCCGGCCAGTTCATCTGCCTGCTGGGAAAATCAGGCAGCGGCAAGAGCACACTCCTAAATCTTATCTCCGGAATCGACCGCCCTACTGAGGGCAGGGTATACATTCGAGAGCAGGGCAGCGAAGTCGAGCTGACCGCACTGAGCGAACACCAGCGTACGCTTTTCCGCCGTCGCAATATTGGTATTGTCTTCCAATTCTTCAATCTGATACCAACGCTTACCGTACTCGAAAACGTCGCTCTTCCAGTGGAGCTGGCAGGCCAGGACCGAAAAGGCCACCGCCGCGCCGAAGCTCTGCTGCGTCGCGTGGGCCTTGGCGACCGCTTCGACTCCTTCCCCGACCGGCTCAGCGGAGGCGAACAACAGCGCGTCGCCATCGCACGCGCCCTCATCCACGACCCGGTCCTGCTCCTGGCTGACGAGCCAACCGGCAACCTCGACGAAGGAACCGGCGACATCGTTCTGAAACTGCTGCTGGAGTTGAGCCGCGACGCCGGCAAGACTCTCATAATGGCGACCCACGATGAGGACATTGCCAGCCTTGCCGACGCGGTCTATTTCCTCGAGCGGGGACAGCTGGTCTCACGCCATACAGCGGCCCCGAATGCAGAAAGAGAAACGGACGCAGAGCAGACGCTGCGGCGCGCCGCGCATACCGTAACCCCGCAGCGATGAGAGTTTCCCTACCGCGAGGCGCGCTGCTGCGTTTGGCCTGGCGTCATTGCCGTCGCCGTCCGCTGCAGTCCATATTTCTCGTGATCGGGGTTGCCATCGGTGTCGCCGTGATCGTCGCGATCGACCTGGCCAACGGCTCGGCTAACCGGGCTTTTGCGCTCGGCACTGAACAGATCACCGGACGCGCTACGCACCAGGTGGTCGGCGGGCCAGCGGGCGTCGATGTCTCATTCTACGCCCTCCTGCGCCGTGAACTGGGCTTCCGCCTCAGTGCCCCGGTCGTCGAGAGCTATGTGAGCGTTCCGCAGCTAGACGCCCAGCCGATGCGACTTCTCGGCATCGATCCCTTCGCAGAGCCGCCTTTCCGCAGCTATTTGGGCGGAAACGACCAGTCCATCAGGGCGGCCTCGGTTGACGGTTTCGGAAGTTATCTTACTCCCTTTCTCATTGAAGCTAATACGGTTCTGATTGGGCAGTCGGTGGCCGACCGCTACAATCTGCAGCCAGGTCAGTCGCTACCCATCCGCATCGGTACGCGCATGGAAGAGTTGACCATTGTCGGGGAGTTAGTCCCAACGAACGAGTTGAGCAGGAGGGCGCTGGATGGCTTGCTAATCGTCGACATCAGCACTGCACAGGAGCTGCTGGGGAAGGTCGGCCGTTTGGATCGTATCGATCTCATCCTGCCGTCCGGCGCCGGAGAAGAAGCCAAGCTGGAAGAGATCAGAGAGCTGTTGCCCGCGGGCGCCCGTATTGTCCGGCCCGCAGCCCGCAGCGATACCGTAGAGGAGATGACCGCTGCCTTCCGGCTCAACCTGACTGCACTGAGCCTGCTCGCCCTCGTCGTGGGCATGTTTCTCATCTATAACACGGTTTCCTTCAGTGTCGTCCAACGCCGGCCTATACTCGGGATCTTGCGGGCGTTGGGCATGACCCGGCGTGAACTGTTCACGATGATTCTGATCGAGGCGGCCACTCTCAGCCTTATCGGCACGGTCCTGGGCTTAGGGCTGGGGGTTCTCCTGGGCCGGGGCGCGGTACAGGCGGTCACCCAGACAATAAACGACCTGTTCTTCGTCGTAGCCGTGCGCAACGCCGACATTCCGGTATGGACACTGGCCAAAGGCGCTCTCAGCGGGACCGGCGCCGCGTTGCTTGCCGCACTCATGCCGGCAGTAGAGGCGACGAGCGTTCCCCCGGCGGGAGCGGTGCTGCGCTCCAGCATCGAAGACAAGGCCCGCCGCGCTCTGCCGCGGCTGACCGCAGCCGGCCTCCTCCTTGGCCTACTCGGGGCCGCACTTCTCATTCCCGAGTGGAATCTCGTCATTGCATTCGCCGGGCTGTTCGCGGTCATACTGGGCGCGGCCCTGGTCACGCCTGTGCTCACCCTGCTGCTGATGGAGGGTGTGCGCCGACTTCTCAGCCGCCGTCTCGGCATCCTCACGCGAATGGCCCCTCGCAACATTGTGCGCTCGCTCTCGCGCACGTCGGCAGCCATCGCCGCACTCATGGTCGCAGTCAGTGTGATCATCGGTGTGGGCGTAATGATCGTTTCTTTCCGGCTGACTGTTGAGCAGTGGCTGGACGAAATCCTGCAGGCTGATATCTTTGTCTCCGCGCCTGCACTGGGACCGAATCGCAATAGCGTCACGCTGGAGCCTACCCTGGTGGAGGAATTGAGCGGCTTTCAGGGGATTGCCGGCTTCTCGACAAACCGCGAAGTGGAGGCGGCCGCCACTTTGCCGGACGGGAAGCAGGTCAATGTGCAGCTGGCAGCCCTATTGCGCGACCTGGCTGGAGAAGATCGCCGCTACCGTGAGTCGGTTGGCGACACAGCCGCTACGTGGCGCGCCGTCGAGGCCGGCGGTGTCGTTATCAACGAGACAATGGCCAACCGCTTCAAACTTCAGGTCGGTCAGGACCTGCAGCTGCTGTCCGATGCCGGAGAAAGAAGCTTTCCCGTCGTCGGTATTACTTACGACTTCGACGTGAGTCCCACTCTGCTAATGTCTGACAGCGTATACAGGGGCTATTGGAACGATGACGCGCTCTCGACTGTTGCTCTCTTTGTCGAGCCCGGCGCCGACGTGGACGAGACCGTCAACGCGCTGCGTCGAGATTTCGCGGGCAGGGCCGAACTGTTGATCAACTCGAATCGAGGCGTCCGCCGCAATGCATTGGATGTGTTCGATCGCACCTTTGCAATTACGTTCGCTTTGCGGCTTCTGGCAACCTTTGTAGCATTCGTCGGCATACTCAGCACGCTGATGAGTCTACAACTGGAGCGCGCCAGGGAGATCGGTGTGCTGAGGGCAAACGGTATGACGCGCCGCCAACTGTGGGCCCTTACGCTCCTCGAAACCGGCCTGCTCGGAACAAGCGCCGGGTTGGTCGCGATGCCAACCGGTTTCATTCTGGCGCTAATCCTCATTTACATAATCAACCTGCGTTCTTTCGGCTGGACCTTGTCTATGCGGCTTCAAGCCGGGGAGTTTGGGCAAGCTTTTCTGGTGGCCCTGGCTGCCGCACTGCTGGCCGGACTCTACCCGGCCTGGCGCATGAGCAGGACAGACCCGGCAGAGGCTCTGCGCATGGAGTGAGGGGCTTACTTCGACGAGGGCGGTCTACCTACGGGCTGAAAGAGGGTCTGAGCGCTTCAATCGAACAGGCCCAGACTTACGTATTTGCTGCCGTCGTCGGGAAGAAGGGTGACGACAACGCCTTCAGAGTCAAGGGGAAGTTCCCTGGCCAGCTGCACTGCCGCTGCAACGGCTGCTCCGCTGCTGAAGCCGACAAACAGTCCCGCCGAACGGGCGAGGGCCTGTGTCACATCCCAGGCGGTGTCCGCGGCAACCGTCATGTGACGGTCGACGAGAGAGGGAACATATATTCCCGGTGTGATGGCTGTCGGCAGGTACTTCAGTCCTTCGATGACCGAGAGTTCGTCTTCGGGCTGCACGGCCACTAGGCACGCTGCGGGGCTCTGTTCGCGCAGGAATCGACCGGCGCCAACAAAGGTCCCGGTCGTTCCCAACCCGGCAACGAAGTGCGTTACCCGGCCCTGCGTTTGCTGCCAGATCTCAGGGCCGGTTCCCTCGTAGTGGGCGCGCCAGTTTGCGTCGTTGTTGTACTGGTCCGCGTAGAAGTATCGATCGGGATCTGCCGCGACGATCTCGCGTACCAGGCGGATCGCTCCGTCCGAACCTTCCAATGGATCCGATTCAATGAGGGTTGCACCGTATGCCTTTACCAGGGCCTTGCGCTCACGGCTCACATTCTTTGGCATCACCAGGTGCACAGGGAATCCCCGGACGGCACCCACCAACGCGTAGGCGATGGCCGTGTTGCCGCTGCTGCTGTCGATAAGCGTCTGTCCTGCACCCAACCTGCCGTCCGCTTCGGCCTCCTCCACGATCTTGAAGGCTGCCCGCGCTTTCACTGACCCCCCTGGATTTGCCCATTCCGCCTTGGCGTACAACTCAACATGCTCGGGAGCGCCGCATCTGTGGGCGAACTGGGTCAGATCCAGAAGCGGCGTATTGCCGATATCGTCCAGAACGGAGATCGCTCTGTCTGCAGCGCGGCTCTTTGTCGAAAATGGATTCAGGGGTTGAGCAATCATTGGCGGCTCGAACTACAGTGGATAGCGCTAAGCGCTATCCACTGTTTCGTTAACACTCTACGCCTTCACCAGGGCAGGCTGGCCGGCGCCATTGGCCGCGACCGTTTCTGCAAAGGCCTCGGCCACGTTTTCCGTTGCATGTTCGTCGAAACTGGGCATGCCGCAGAACTGTTCGTAGTCAATCAACTCGGTGACGGACGGGTCTTCGCCGCATACGGGGCAGTTGGGGTCACGGCTCACTGTCAGGGTCCGGAAGGTCATGTCAAGCGTATCGATCATGAGCAGACGACCGGAAAGAGGTTCGCCTATCCCGGCGATTAGCTTGATCGCCTCGATCGCCTGGACAGAACCCACGATGCCGGGCAGGACGCCCAGTACGCCGGCCTCCGCGCAGCTTGGCACCTCGCCAGGCGGCGGCGGGTCCGGGTAGAGGCAGCGATAGCACGGGCTGTCGGGGTCCATATGTTTCGGCAGATAGACGGTAACCTGGCCCTCGAACATGAAGATACTGGCGTCCACAAGAGGGATGCCAAGCATCTGGCAAGCATCGTTTACCAGATAGCGGGTTGGGAAGTTGTCCGAGCCGTTGATGACGACATCGTAGCCCTGCATGATTTCGAAGGCGTTGTGGCTCGTGATCGGTTCTCGATAGCCTACCACCGTGACATCGGGATTGATTTCGGCGATGCGGTCGCGGGCCGATTCAACTTTGGGGCGGCCCACGTCGCTGACCCCGTGCAGAACCTGGCGTTGCAAGTTGGAGACATCGACCTCGTCGAAGTCGATGATGCCAAGCTGGCCCACACCGGCCGCGGCCAGATAGATGGCGGCCGGACTGCCCAGTCCGCCAGCGCCAATCATCAACACCTTGCTGTCAAGAAGCTTGATCTGCCCCTCTTCACCCAGTTCGCTCAGTATGGTGTGGCGGCTGTAGCGAATGCCCTGTTCATCGGTCAGAACCGTGGGCACCTTAAATGGCAGACCCGCGTTCTTCCAGCCGCCGAAGCCACCATTAAGCGAGTAGACATCGGTATACCCCATTTCCTGCACATTGCGTGCGGCCAGCAACGAGCGCACGCCGCCGGCACAGTAAATCACCACCGGCTGCGTGCGGTCCGGCTGATGCTGCTCGATCTGCAGCTCCAGGTGGCCGCGCGGCAAGAATGAGGCGTCGGGGATGTGCCCTTGAACCCATTCATCGCGCTCGCGAATATCGATGAGCGTCATTTCATCGCCGCTGTCGACGCGATTCTTCATTTCGTTGACAGTGATCTCCTGGACTTCGCTCCTTGCCAACTGCAGCAGTTGATCGCGGTTGAGTCGCGCCATAGTTCACCTGCTCCCGCCGGCCATTGCCGGCACAATTGAGATCTTGTCGCCCTCGCCGACGGATGTCGACAGCCCGTCCAACGTGCGGATTTCGTCGTCGTTGCGGAAAACGTTGATGAAGCGCTTTACGTTTCCGTTTTCGTCCAAGAGCCTTTCACCGATGCCCGGGTAGCTGCCTTCCAACTGACCCAGCACCTCGCCAACCGTTGATCCTGTCGCTTCCACCTTCGACTGTCCAGAGGTGAAGCGGCGCAAGGCTGTCGGCACAAACACAGTTGCCATTCTAGGGCTCTCCTTTTGTGGTCGATTCGGTGAAGGGGACCGCGGCCAGCGGCACCCAAAAAAACAGCCGGAACCATCATTGCGATGAATCCGGCGTTCGAGTTTGACCTTGGCACGGTATCCCGATTCCAAGCGCTTGCCGAAATGAGCATGCGCCAACTGAAATGGGTTGGCGTCACTCCGGCTGTAGAAAGTTCCGTCGTGTACGAGCCAAAAGCCTGGCGAACGCCCTCATCGCTCCTGTTTCAGACAGCGGGAAACCACCAGTTTCGTGCTGGGGGCGCCCGCTAAGGACACGAGCAAGTATACAGGTAAGTCGCCTGTCTCTGAGCAAGCATCGGAATAGATATGCCTGGGTATTGTTTTCCTGGCCGTCACTATAGTTCTTGTAGCGATTAAAGTCAAACTAACCGCAGGCAGTAGTACATTGAAAACTGCGGACTGTCTCCGGCGACCCCGGACGAATTGCACGGCAAGAGGCCGTCCGCTACCTTCCAATAGGCTTCCAGGTAAGTTCTCTGGACTCTTCTTCGCGACCTTTCGCTGATCAAACTGCCTTCGTCGATGTAAGAGGCTACGCTCCTTCCAACACTTGCACAGGGAACTCGCTAACGCCAACGACGCGATAGTCTTCAACTACACCAGATTCATCGACGGCGAAAACGATGTAGAGAGGAGGAGCCGAGCCAGCGAGGAATTCCACCAGCTCCTTCGGTATCCGCGCACCGGCAGCCTGATAGTAACCGAACAGGCCGGGCCGGACCTCCTCAAAAGGGACGGCACTGCGCGCTGCGTCGATGTCCTCATCGGACCAATGCGGCTCCATGCGAAAGGCCCGCAAGACGGGCGCATCGTCAAACTCCAGCGAACAGATGAGGTAGTAGGTTTCCGGGTAGTGGGCGTTCCACGCGTCGGTGGCCGATGGGTAGGCGACCGAGACCGGGTGGGAGTGGTAGATCGCCACCATTTCGTCCCCTGCCTCTTCAAACTCAAACTGCTTCAGTAGCGTCTGTGGGTCAACGTCATAGTTGTCTATCCGGTCTTCGGCCAGGTTACGGGCACGATAGAGCGAGGTCGCCCGTCCGTCCCGTCCCCGCAGTATGCCGCAGATCTCTTCCGGCTTCCCTTCGCGAGCGTGGGCGATAATGCCGTCATGAACTGTTCGGGCGAGGTGGACTATGCTCATATAGTGCTCCTGAGAGAGATTGCCGCGGTTGCCTGTAACTGCCATTCGGCAGGCCCGAAAATTGTACAACCAGTTCCAGCAATATCGCTAACTCCGGGGAGGCTGGCCGGGACTTCATCGCTTGCGGCACAGGTGGTAAAGTTTTCAATGCTGCATCGGAAAACAATGGAAAAAATTGAAAAACCTTGGCCGCTATGTTAGGATCCTGCCCACCGCCTTATGCAGCTCTCGGCCGAAATCCATTGCAAGTTCAATTTGATTGCCGGTTGGGAAGGGGACACATGGCAGATGTAGAAGGCAGCCGACAGGAGTTTTCGTCCCGCAACTGGGATGATCGCCAACTCCTACACATTTTAGAATCGGTCGTGCGCCGGTTCTTTCGCAACTATTGGGATCTCGACCCGCTGACGCGCAGCCAGGTGGACCGCCTGCGGATGGCGGCGGCAGAGGCGGCAGGCAGCGCCAATATCAGCGCGCTGGAAAGACGCGCCATCCTGACCGGCTTCCTCGAAGACTTTGCATCCATCGAAGCTGTGCTCCCTATCATTACAGAGTCGATGCGCGGCGGCATCGCTGATGATAATCCAGGCTACGCGACAGCGATGGGCATCGGCTACTTACAGGCGGTCAACGTTCTGCGAGTTATGCAGGATGATCCTTCACGCTATATGCCGCGTTCAGTTCAGGCGTCCCCCGCTCCTACGCTTCGGGGCGCCCAACCTCCGTCCCGTGATGCAAGGGGACAGCCGAATGCAGGCGCACCGGCAAAGCGCGGCGCGACGTCGGGACTGAAGGACACGACCGCTCCCTCCCAAGGTGAAGCCAGAGGGGGAGAGGTGGTCCAGTTTCACACCTACGTCGACTTTCCGCCGACCATCTCCAACCGCAATGATGTAAAGTATCCATTGGTCGTACAGCTGGTACGCGACCGCCCCCGTGAAAGCCGCAGCCAGGCCGAAGTCGGTATCGCCTTTCAGGACAAGATCGAGTACGTGGACGTTGTCGTGCGCGCGCCCGGCTTTGAGGAAGTCAGCGGCTATGGCGCCGGCGCGCACGACGGACCTGCCCTGCGGCGTACGATCGCGGTGCCTCAGGACGGCGACTCACAACCGGCTGTATTCCTCATGCAGCTCGTTGACGACCACACTGGTCCCCACAGGGTTACGGTCGACTTTTACCACCGGGGGAGAAACGCCGGTTCGTTGACATTGGAGGTCGCGGTAAGGAGCTTTCCGTTCCTGGGCCGCGGCACTCGACGGGGCGAGACCAACGGCATCGAGGAGGGCGAAGAGTCTCCTGTATTCGGCACTGCCTCAGTTGTGCGCGCCGTTGACGGTGTAACGATTGTGCAGGGCCCGCCGCTTCCGGCTGCAGACATCGAGCTGCGGATCACCCAGGACGCCGATGGGCGTACACTTC
The DNA here is from genome assembly GCA_965208965.1 of Caldilineaceae bacterium. GTDB lineage: Bacteria > Chloroflexota > Anaerolineae > Caldilineales > Caldilineaceae > Bin5. The sequence continues at coordinate 3,109,336 of OZ242384.1, read as the reverse complement.
ATTTCCATCTCCATTCGCAGAAGCTGCCTGCTATGGATGGACGAAACGCCGGCTCAATCGTCTTTAGCGACCTTTCCAGGCCCGACCTCTTTTTCGACCGGCTGGCCGAGCGGTTGAGCGCACTGGCGGCCCGCGCCGGCACCGAACTGACAGGCGACGAAGTTGCACGCATGGAGGAGGAAGTTGCCGACCTCGGCGTTGAGCTCTATGAGCAACTCTTCCCTGCCCCTTTGCGCCAGCTCTATTGGGAGATGAAGGCGAGAAGGGACGCGGGAGAGGTGAGGAACCTGCTGATCGTCAGCGACGAGCCCTGGATTCCCTGGGAGCTGGTAAAGCCCTACGACGTCGTGGACGGCAATGATGTCGAAGACGACCACCTGGCCGGCGCATGGTGCATGAGCCGCTGGCTGGCGGGTGCAGCAGTCCCGGCCGACTTGAACATTCGTGCAGCCCGCCTGATCGCGCCGATGCTTTCGCTGGACTTTGTTACAAGCGAGATGCATTATTTCGGCAGTCTTGCGGCGCGACAGATCGAGACCGCGCAGCCGATATCAACCCGCGCCCAGTTTCTCGAGCTGGCGGAACAGGGCGGCGCCCAGCTGTTCCACTTTGCCACGCATGGCAACTACAACCAGGATTTCGTCGACGAGTCTCCGATAGTTTTGGAAGGCGATCCACTCTTCCCCAGTGACTTGACAAGGCGCAGAGCCAGGGGCTTACGTCGCGAAAAACCGCTCGTCTTCCTCAATACCTGCCACGGCGCCCGCGTAGGCTACAACCTCACCGGCCTGGGGGGTTGGGCACAGCGCCTGGTTGACCACCTGGGCGTCACCGCATTTGTCGGAGCGCTGTGGGAGGTGAACGACGAGCTGGCCTCGAAATTCGCGCAGATCTTCTACGAGGAGCTCTGGGCCGGGAAGACGCTGGGGGAAGCCTTTTTCTCTTCACGGCAGCAGGTCCGCGCCATGCAGAGCGCCAACCCAACGTGGCTTGCCTACACCCTTTACGGCGACCCAAACAGCCGTGTCTTCTGTCCTTCAGAAGGCCGCCAAGCCAGTCCGGACCTCTGATCGCGGCCGGTTTTAACACAGCCATGACAACTCCGATGCGTCGTCAGTATCTGCAACTGAAGAGCCAGCACCCGGACTGCATTCTCCTTTTCCGCCTGGGCGACTTTTACGAAGCCTTCGACGGCGACGCCGAAATTGTAGCCAAAGTCTGCGACGTGGCGCTGACCAGCCGGCCCGTCGGCAACAATCAGCGCGTGCCGCTGGCCGGCGTTCCCTACCATAGCGTCGAAGGCTACCTTGCGCAGTTGGTGGAGGCCGGTCACAAGGTGGCGGTTGCCGAACAGGTCAGCGAACCGGGTTCGGGTCTGGTGGACCGGGAGATCCAGCAGGTCATCACCAAGGGCACTGTCGCTGAACCTTCGATGCTGGTCGACGAACGAAACAACTATCTCGCGGCGGTGCTGTTCAACGCCCGCGGCAGTGAAGCCGGCATCGCCTATTGCGATATCAGCACAGGCGAGTTTGCCGCAACCCAGATCAATGGCAGCGACTTTGCCGAAACTGAACAGCGTTTGGGGGAAGAGCTGGCCCACCTGCGGCCCAGCGAACTGATCACAGCCGATTGGAATGCCGAAGAGAGCGGGCTCGCCCCGATGATCGGCAGTTTGCAGGCGATAGTTTCCCAAATCGAAGCCTGGCAGGTGGAGTTTGACACTGCCCGCAGCGCGCTGCAGCGGCACTTTGGGGTTCGCAGCCTGGACGGATTTGGCATGCAGGAGAGTCCGCAGGCTGTGCGCGCCGCCGCCGCAATTCTGGCCTACTTGCAGGAGATGCAGCCCAGCGCTCTCTCGCAGTTGGTAAAACTGCAATGTTACACGGTTGACGAGTTCATGGTGCTGGACGACTCCACACGCCGCAATCTTGAGCTGACGGAGACGATTCGCGGCGCCGAAGAACGGGGCAGCCTTGTCGGCGTTTTGGACGAGACACTCACACCCATGGGTGGACGCCTGCTACGGAGCTGGCTGGGCCGCCCACTGCTCGACACCGCCCTTATCAACGAAAGGTTGAACGCAGTCCAGGGACTGGTGGACGATTCCAACCTGCGCGGGCAGGTCCGCGACGTGTTGCGAGGAATGGGGGACCTGGAGCGCTGGATCGCCCGCATATCCCAGGCCAAAGCGCTGCCACGCGATCTAACCGGTGTTCGGGAGGTCCTCGGCAGAGCGCCGGGTCTTCGCCAGTTGATCAAATCCTCCGGACTGGACACGGCATCGGGGCAGGAGGCCGAGGCGCAGGACGCCGCGAACGCTTCTCTGAATCAGATGTTGGACAGACTTCCGGATTGTCAGCTTTCTCTCGAACTTCTGGAGCAGGCAATCGATGACGAGCCTTCAGCGACCCTGGCAAATCCCGGCATTATCAGGCCCGGCTACAGCGAAGAACTGGACGCCATCGTTGACAACAGCCGATACGCTAAGGAGTGGGTCGCCGCGCTCGAGCAGGTCGAACGCACTCGCCTCAACATCCCGAGTCTGAAGGTTGGCTACAACAAGGTTTTCGGATACTACATTGAAGTCAGGAATACCCATGGCGGCAAGGTGCCGCAGGAGTATATCCGAAAACAGACCCTGACCAGTGCGGAACGCTACATAACACCCGAACTCAAGGAATACGAGTCGCAGATCCTTAACGCCGACGAACGCCGCCTCGCACTGGAGCAGCAGCTTTTCCGCCGCGTATGTTCCGAGTTGAGCGCGCGTGCCGACGAGATTCGCTGTCTGGCTGAGGGGCTGGCCCTGCTGGATGTGTACGCTTCGATGGCTGAGGTCGCGCTCAAGCGCCGTTACTGCCGCCCTGAGATCGACGACGGCGCCGCGATCACGATAACTGGAGGGCGCCATCCGGTTGTGGAAATGACAAGTGACGAGCCCTTTGTGCCCAACGACGCTCATCTCTCGCCGGGCGAGCTCATTCACATCCTGACCGGGCCCAACATGTCCGGCAAGTCCACATTTTTGCGTCAGACGGCCCTAATCACTCTGCTCGCGCAGATCGGCTCCTTTGTGCCGGCGGCCGCGGCCCGTATCGGGGTTGTCGATCGCATCTTCACCCGCATCGGCGCCAGCGATGAACTCCACCGAGGCCAGTCCACCTTTATGGTCGAAATGATCGAGACTGCCAATATCCTCAACCATGCGACCGGGCGCAGCCTGCTGATTCTGGACGAAATCGGGCGAGGCACCAGCACATACGACGGGCTGGCAATCGCCTGGGCGGTGGTCGAGCATATACACAATAGCCCTTCCTTGCGCGCCAAGACACAGTTCGCGACACACTACCATGAGCTGACCGACCTGGCGGAACGGCTGCCCCAGATTGTCAACTATAACGTGGCGGTTGACGACAGTGGGGACGAGGTTGTCTTCCTGCGCCGGATCCTGCCCGGTCGGGCCGACCGGTCCTATGGCGTGCACGTTGCGCAGATGGCGGGATTGCCGCGGGGGGTCGTGCGACGCGCCGGGGAGATCCTGCTGGATCTGGAGGCTTCCGGCGCGGCCGGCCCGGCGACCCTGTTGGATCAGACACCCGGCCGCAACCAGAAGGACGCTTTGCAGGTCGGTCTTTTCGCTGCCGACCACCCGGCAGTGGAATCACTGCGCGCCCTCGACGTGGACGCGCTGTCGCCGCTGGATGCGCTCAACAGGCTCTACGAGCTTAGGCAGCTGGCCGACAGCAGTTAGAAAGAGCTGCTCCCCGCATCAGTTTCCTGAATCCAAAGAAAAAAGAAGATCCTGAGGGAGATCGCCAGGAAGATTCGGGCCGGCTGCCCGGAGAAACTAACTCTCCGGCTGAGGCGTCTGGTTGGGATGAATCGAAGTACCCGGCCACATCGTGGTGACCTCGCTCACGTCGATGGTGATCCCGTCGGGATCTTCGACCTTGAAGGCCGGCTGCTCCAGGTTATCGGGATCAAGGGGCGTCTTGCCTCCCAGTCCGTCCGAGAAGATCGTGTATCCCATATCGCGCAGGCGGCGCGCCGCGGCCGCAACGTCCGGGACGCCCACACCGATATGCAGGTAGTCGAGCATGCCGCCGATGTGTTCCGGCCGGTCGTCGCCCTGGTGCTGGAATACTGCGAAATTGTGGTAGCCGTCGGTCAGGTCGTAGCGGACCCCCCTCTCGCCAGCGACACGCAGCCCGAGACCATCGCGCCAGAAGCGGATCGATTTGGAGAGATCTGACGCTCGTACTCCTACGTGGATCAAGACGCTCATTCGTTTGTCTCCTTATATTTGCAGAGCAGAGATTAAATTTGCCGTTGAGCGCGCAGGCGTATGTCAGCGGTCCCAGCGCGAGCGGCGGGATTCAAGATTGGAATGCACATCGATAAGAACGGTCTGCCCTTCGGCATTGAGCATTTGTGCGCGCTGCAAGGCTGGAACCATCTCGGTTGTCCTCTTCACTGTAATCCCGACGGCGCCGAGCCCTTCTGCGATCTTGGCGTAGTCTCCGACCATGTGGCTGACGCCGAACTGCTCGCGTGCCGTTGCGAAATTTCCCGGAGGATACGTCGCCATGCCGCCATTATTGAGCAGCACGGTCGTGATTGCCGCTTTTGACCGCACCGCCGTCTCAAGGTCGAGCCCGGACATGCCGAACGCTCCGTCGCCCATGAGGTTCAGACAGAACTTATCAGGATGGGCCAGTTTAGCGCCGATCATGAGCGGCAGGCCGAAGCCGAGATGGGTCGTCTTTCCCCAGCCAATGTAACTGTTGGGTACGGTGGCCGTGTAGAAGGGAACAATTGAATCGCGAGGCGCGCCGGCGTCGTGGGTGACGATACTGTTCTCCCAGTCGAGCGTGCGGTCTATGTCGTGGATCACTCGGTAGGTATTCAGGGGCTCTTCGTCCGACGTCAGCAGAGGCGTCCATTCGTCCAGCCACGGCTTCCTGCAGGCGGCGATCTCGGCTACGGTCTGGCGGCTTCGTTCGCTTCGGTCCTTCCCGACCTGACGTTTTACCGATTCGACCATTGCCTCCAAGGTCAGCATGGCATCACCGACCAGACCGATGTCGACCGATTCATCCTTGTTGATGTCATCCGGGTCGATCGTATTCTGGATAATCACTTTGCCCGGCAAGATTATTTGACAGTAGGGCCCGCGCGTGAAGCTTGTGCCGATTGCGAGCAGGAGGTCGCATTCTTGCAGCCAGCGGTGGGCCGGCAGTGTCGTGGCTCGGCTGCCCGCGCCCAGGCAAAGCGGATGGCGCTCGTCGAAAGCCGACTTGCCCGGCATCGTGCAAAATACTGGAATACCGGTTAGCTCAACCAGTTCTCGCAGCGCCGCGCTGGCGCCGGCAAGCAGGACCCCGCCTCCTGCCCAGATGACCGGCTTCTCAGCCTGTAGCAGCCTCTTGACCGCCTCGTCAATGTCGGCTGCGGCAGGAACCTGTCGCATCATCGTTGGCGGCCGGTAGTCCAACGCGCTTTCGGGGACCTCCTGGTCGCAGACGTCCGTCAGCATTTCGACGACGACCGGACCCGGAGGCCCGTTGCGCAGTGCATGGAACGCCCGCCGCATCACCGCCGCGACCTGATCCGGCCGGTAGATCGCCTCGACACGTTTGACCAGGCCTTGGTAGTTCCGGGAGGCGGAAAAGTTTGGTCGTACTGCCAGCTGATCCAGCTGGACACCGCCTGGCAGGACCAGGATCGGGACGTTGTCGGCATAGGCTTGAGCTATCCCGCCCATCGCGTTTTCCGCGCCGGCCTGCGATTGGACCGCGACCACGCCAAAGCGCTGCCGGCCGCTAGTGCGGCTGTAGCCGTCCGCGGCCATCACCGCGCCCCGCTCATGACGGAAATTTATCGGCCGGATGCCGACCTGGGCGGCGGCTTCGATCAGAGGGTTGGAGGGATAGCAGGCGAGCCACTCGACCCCTTCCTCTTTCAAAATCGCTGCGACTGCTTCGATGCCGTTCATCTGCGGGTCCCTTGTTGCCTTATTTCCCGGTGGCGGTTGACGTTGGAAATCCGTCCCTTCCTGTCCCGTCTATGGCGTGAAAGGTTCGGGCAACGCGGACATGTCTACCCGCTGCGGCTTGCCGGAGTGGATCGATTCGATGATCGTCTCAATCAGCAGGGTGGATAGAATGCCCGCCCGCGGCGGCACGTACGGTACCGTGTCGTTGCGGATCGCCTCAACCAGCAGCGGCAGGCGTTCAATAGGCGGCGGGGACAGGGTCTCGCCCATTTGCTCCCCGTTCGGGGCGGGGGCAGCAAAGCTGACCTTGCGGAAGTGTTCGTAGAGAATTGCCGTGTTGTCGCCGTCAAAGAACTCGAAGAACCACTTGGAGATTACGGAGTTGAAGCCGGCGTCGCTCATCAGGAAGGTGGCGACCGAGTCGTTGGCGAAGCGGATGGTTGCTGCGGCCGTATCTACCATGTCGTCGCTCCCCAGTTCGCCCGGGTGGGTGATTTGCCCGCCTGTTGCGTAGATTTCGACGGGAGTGCTGTCGTGGATCCAGCAGAGATAGTCCACCATGTGAACTCCGACATCCCAGAGCGGACCTCCGCCTTCGACAGGATGCCAGCGCCAGCGGTTCAGGTCGGCTCGGCCCATCATGCACTGACTGTGGCTGACTTTGGGCGCGGGAAGTCGCTGGCGTATTGCACGTGCGGCGCCCGAGAAACGGATGGAGAAATTGAGCATCAGTTTCGTACCTGCGGCCTGCATCGCTTCGTGGATACGAAGGCAGTCGGCCGTGGTCATGGCCATCGGCTTTTCGAGGAAGAGATGTTTGCCGGCCTGCAGGGCGGCGACCGCCAGATCGGCATGGGAACTGTGGGAGGTGGCAATCGAAACGATGTCCACTGCAGGGTCGGAAAAGACGCGAGCCGGGTCGGTGGTGGCGAATTCGGCTCCGTGTTGCTGTTGCAACTGTTCCGCCATGCCGGCTTGTATATCGCAAAAGCCGCGCACAGCTACGCCTCCGGTGTCAGCCGCCCAGGCGGTATGGGCCCGGCCCGCGCCTCCGCAGCCGATAAGCGCCCAGCCCAGAGTCTCTTTTGAGCCGTTCATAGTCATGGATTCACCTCAATGTCTCCCGGCTCGATCAGAGCCTCTGGCTTTCAGTCGCCGAAACATAGGCGAGAGAGGCGAGAATCGCACCCAATAACTATACACGATTGTGATCCATCCAGACCGTTAGCTCGCCGTCGCTGTATTGTACACGAAAGCCCCATTTGTCTGAACTGCAACCTGTGCGAGGGCGCATCCCAGATTTGGGGTGGGAACAGAGGCGAGGAGAGAGTAGAGATGAGTGAGAAGTGAGAGCTGCTGTTTCCTCTGCGTTAGATCGGTTTGCGGCCGGCCGCGTTGTTGTCGTTGGTTGAGTTATAAGAAGGTTCGCCACCAATTTGTGATGCACTCATATGAAAGTGTTGCCTCGCGGGGCGGGCGGGGATGCGCGGAACGTGCACAACTGTGGCGTCCGAAATGTCCGTTTGGGCTGATTTTGTACAGCTGTTGCGGGGGACGCCAGTTCATTATTTCGATGGCTGAGGGGCGGTCTTTCGGCGGTGCGGCGGAGGGCGCGAAAGGGGCCGCGAAAGTAATGCATTACTGGTTTTTGGGTTCCTGACCGGAGAGAAAAAGGGCAAAAAAGGGGGAAAAACGGCGCGAAAAAAATGCATCAAGGGAGGCACCGCGGGAGCGCGTTTTTGAGCTGATTTTGGCCGCAAAATCGGCGCGGAAATGCGGCTGTTCGCGGTGGGTGGAACTGTCTTCGGGTCTTTGGAGAGAAGAAGGGCAGGCGCCAGGCGAAACGGCTGTGTTCAGTGACTGCGGCGATTGATAGAGGTTAAGTGCGGCGAGAGTGCGCGGCGTTGCGCGGGCAGTCAGTTTGCGGGAGCAAATTGCTTTTTTGACAAAGGTCAGGGAGCCGTTCAGTTCAACGGCTCAAAGGTGAGAGATTTGAGGGAAATGTCCTGTTTTGTCCGCTTTTGTCCTGTTTTGAGGAGGGATGTACGATATTTTATATTTTTTCTTCCGAATGGGGCCGAACTGTTGCTTGGGTTTAAGCCACCACTGTTTGCGTGAGCACCGCAGAGAAACCGGGATGCACCCGTGCGCTCAAAAGAGTAGCGCCTCTCATCGATTTGAAATATACTTTCTCCGGACAGAATCCTTTCACCGATCCCAGGCGCATAACCCGGTCCATTTGCGCGTGAAGAGCACAGGAGGACAGCATGGCAGGAAATCTGGCAGTGCAGGAACAAGAGGGTGGCAGCGCCGCAACGAAGGCGATCGGACTGACAGAGGAACAGATCCACCAATTCAAAGAGGATGGTTTCTTGATTGTACGCCAGATGCTGCCTCTCGATGCACTGCAACCGCTCATCGACGAACTGGTCCGGAAGGTGGACGGTGCAGTCGGAGAAGCGGTCCGACAGGGACAGCTTGACTCCGGAAAGACCTTTGAAAATGCGTCGTTCGCCAATCGCCTGGCGCTGGCGTCCGAAGCTTGCAAGGACCGAAACTGGCTGTGGGAGAACTATTTTTCGAGAGGGAAGCCGATTTCGGCGGGCATGTTTACACTGCGCACAACTCCTGAACTGCTGGACGCAACCGAGTCCCTTATTGGGCCGGAGATCCTCGCTCATCCCCAGTTCGCGTTGCGCCCGAAGATGCCCGATCTTGACCTGATGGACATCCCCTGGCACCAGGACCTTGCTTACCTGATACCTGACGAAGCGGGCGAGACCCTTGTCGTAAACTACTGGATTCCGCTTGTCAGCGCTACCGAGCAAAACGGCTGCATGCAGGTGATTCCGGGCTCTCACCTTCAAGGGCTGATAGAGCATAATCTGTGGCTCGAGACGCCGGGACATAAGGGGGCCAGAGGAATCGCAGACGCGGACCTGCCTGCCAGCAGTATCGTCACGTGCGAGGCGGACCCAGGGGACGTCTTGATCACGATGGAGCGGCTGGTGCATCGCTCGATTCCCAACCGGTCGCAAACGGTGCGCTGGAGCGTCGACACACGCTACAGCCGCATCGGACTGCCGACGGGCCGCTCCAAGGTGCCGGGCTTTGTCGCCCGCAGCCGGCAACATCCCGATCGGGTCGCCGACTCGCACGATGACTGGATACAGAATCTGGCGGACGCGGGCCTGGACCGCTGGCTGCAGCCGCTTCAAGACTGAGAGAATAAGAGGCCGAGAGATGACCGAGCACAAGTTCAAACTGGGCATGTACCTGCCGGAGTTGGATCTACCCTTCGACGAGTCGCTGGCAAAGGCCAGGGAGATTGGGGCCGACTACGTCTGGTTCAACCGACTAGGCAATGATGGACCGCCCATGGAGGAGCTGGACGACACGGGAGTGGACCGCCTTGGCAAGCAGGTGGCACGCCATGGGCTGGAGATCTTCCTGATCAACGTCGGCAATCCTTTCAAGCAGATTCATCTCACCGATCTCGACCTGGACTGCATGGAAGAGCATCCGGAGTTCCGCCGCGACATGGCCGACCTGGTGCGCTCAATGCAGATGGCTTCGCGACTGGGTGTCGGGGCCGTGGGCCTTTTCACTTTTGCCTGGCCTGGTGAATATTCGGCGGCCAAGCCGACATGGCCGATGCGCTGGCTGACGCGCGGCGGCCATATTGCCGACGTTGACATGGAGAAGCTGGTGCGAGCCTTTTCGCTCATGCTTGAACAGGCCGAAAAGTACGATGTCGACTTGGCGCCATCGATGATGCCCTGGAACTATACCAACACGACCGGCAACTTCAGGCGGCTGGCCGAGGCGCTCAACTCCCCGCGCATCAAGGTAATGTGGGGTCCATCCGACAACCTGAACTGCGGCGAAGCGGACGTGGCGACGGCCGGATTTCTCAATATTCATCCCTACCTCTACGGTCTCCATCTCAAGGACTTGACCGTGAAAGATGGCCTTCAACTGGACTTTTCGTACTGCCCCCTGGGCGAAGGCGACGTCGATTATCCCGCCATCTTCCGAAGCCTGCGCGACCGGGGCAGCGACGCGGTCCTGTCGGTCGCAACCCATTTTCTGCCGGCCAGCGGTTCGCGCGAAGAGGCGATGCGAATTAACTATGCGAATTTGAAGCGGATGATCGCAGAGAGTTGAAGTCTCTATTTTGAAGTTTTTCCTCTCCGGCAGTAAGGACGTTGTAGAGCTCGGTTGACACCAAGGTAGCTACAAGGTTTCTCCCCTGACGATTGCGGCACCCATGGTTTCCTTCGAGCTCAGGCGCGTTCTTCACAAAGGCTTGGGACTGTCCTTCCGGGTAAATGGGAATGAGTTGCTGTCGGGCCGATAGCCGCATGCCCGGCGGGGGCTCGCGCGCACAACGCCTTATATTCTTACAAATCCCGCGCGGTCATGTAAGACTGCTCACTAGCTTCCTGTCCTCCCCTGAATCCGGGACACCGGACTCTGTCCCTTCCAACCAACTGAAAAGACCTCTTACGTGGTCAGAAATCTTGCTCACACGCATCAGCCTTTGAGCCTTTTCAACATTTGGCGCGGCATGAGCCGGCAGGCCCGTCGCGAGGCGATAGAGGGTTACATTTGCATCTCTCCCTGGCTAATCGGTTTCGTGATGTTCGTCGCCGGCCCAATTCTGGCGTCGCTCCTTCTCAGTCTGACATACTGGGACATAGGAAGTGCCCTCCGCTGGGTCGGAATGCAGAACTGAGGCGTGAGGAGTGAGGTAAGACCTTGGATTGACTGCATTGGGAACGCGGCCCGGCCTTGGATTTGACGTCATGCTCCGTGGTTGAAACACCCACATATACTGGAGAAATAGTCACAAATTTCAGTTTCTCTTGCAGTTTCAGTTGTGATAGGATTGGCTCGTCTTGGTCGGTATGCCTGATTCCGCCGGCCATACCTCTGGACACGCTGAAGAAACCCATCGATAACGGCCCTTTCCCTTACAGGGCCGGCCTTGAAAGCTAACATTCTCTTTACTCTACCGGATACCTTTACGCCTTCACTCGAAGCGAAGATTTTCTTAGCAGTGTTGAATGACGCAGCCATGCTGTTATGCCTTTGAGAAATGCGTGGCTTTTGCAGCCCGGGAGTATTGCTCGGCTTCTTTGTCGCACCTGGGTCTCAAGGACGAAACGACTGACTACAGGTTCAGTAGTTGAGGCGTACGTAACCCTCACATCTGCGGCCCGTTCTGACACTTTCGGCGAAGTTCATGGCCTGAAAGTAGATTCGCAAGTGAGCCATGTCGAGAAAGCTGCCCGCTACATGGCGACTGCTCGGGCGTAGAGGCCATCAATAGCAGGGTGTGGAAGTTCAAAGCCGTTCAGTCCGAGTTGTGAGAGCTACTACTGGCTATATTGTTTACTTGCCCGGGGCGGCAGAATGACTCCCTTTTCGCTGAACATTCACATATTCCTCTGATGCAGTGCTGGCGGCGCAGTCTCAGATGGTGCATTATTCTCGGAGGAGGCCAGGTATGAGCCGGATTACGATTGATCACGTAGCCATTATGGTCAGCGATCTGGAAAGATCGCTGGAGTTCTACAGGGATATTCTGGGCATGGAGGTCGTCTCCCCCGAGGAGCACGATGGGGGTCCAATTGATGAAATGACCGCTATGTCAAACGTACACATGCGCGAGTACCGACTGCGCCCGCCCGGTGGTGTAAACGGACATACGCGCACTTCGGAACAGGGCTTCACATTCGACCTTATCCAATGGATCAATCCGGAAAGTCCGACGGGGCGGCAGCCGCTTCACCACGTGCCCAGCGCGCATTTCTGTTTCGGTGTCGAGGATGTGCCGGCCACATACGAACGTTTGAAGGCGGCAGGTGTAGAGATGGTTTCGCCGCCGGTACGTTTCGAAGGCGAGGGCGATTGGCATGTCCTTTTTTTCTACGACCCGGACGGAAATCTGCTCGAACTGAACGAAATTGGCACCGGTGAACAGGTGCCGCACGACTTCAACTGGAGTACGGCCTGATCAGTCCCCGTGAGTTGGGGATGACGCGTAACCATTGATGAATCCTCGTAGTCGGGCATTGGCATTTGCCGCGATGTAAACTCAGCAAAAGGAAATACCATGCGAGATGTTGCCTACTGGCCCAAGTCATTTCTGGATGAAGTGGAGGGGCGAACGATTGACGATGGCATCCTGTTCTGGGCACTTGGCGGGCCGAGCTTCGTTTACCGCACCCCGGAGACTATGATCTGGATCGATCCCTATTCATACGGAACGCCCGATGATGCCGTGCCGGACGCCTACCGGTCGACGGCTATCCCAGTCAAGCCCGACGAAGTAAGCGTGGCCGACATTATCATCTCGACCCATGACCACGTAGATCACTGCCACGATGGTACCTTGGTGCCCATCGTGGACAACACCAATGCAGTCTGTGTTGCAGCGAGCTCCTCGGCGAAACTGATGCGGGAGTTTGGCATCGCTGACGACCGCATACGCGAGGTCGCGCCGGGCGACTCGTTTCAGGTCAAAGACGTAGAGTTTCAGGTCTATCCTTCTTACGACCCGAACGAGCCGCACGCGGTGACCTTCGTCCTGTCGTCCGGGGGAACGAAGCTCTTTGTTTCCGGCGACACTTGGGATGGCCCGGCCATGGCGGAGATCGGTGCGGAGCACGAGTTGGATTTGGCGCTGCTGGCCTTTGGCCGCACGTGGTACATGGAGATTGAGGAGTTTCTGACCGTGGCGCAGAAACTCGGCCCCAAAACGTTACTGCCCTTCCACTGGGAGTTCTGGCGCAACCACACCGGCGACATCGGCAAGCTTTTTGAACTTTACTACCAGCAGAAGCCGGAGTTCGATTTGCGCATCCTGCTTGTCGGCGACTCGCTCCAGCTGCCGGCCGGAAACGGGGGCTGACAGTTTCTGGGCGAGCGATTCCAAGCCTGAAGGTACAGCCAAATGGGTCGATTGCAAGGAAAAGTCGCAATTGTCACGGGAGCCGGTCAAGGCCTCGGGCGGTCGACGGCGTTGCGGTTCGCGAGCGAAGGCGCCAAGGTCGTCGTCGCCGATATGAACGGGGAGACCGCCCACGACACGGTCACGACTATCAGTTCGACTGGCGGGGAGGCGATAGCAGTCATAGTCGACGTGAGCCTCGCCCACGACGCCGAAAAGATGGCGACGGAAACCCTGGCTGCGTTTGGACGCATCGACATTCTGGTGAACAATGCGGCTACATTCGGGAGCGGCAAACACATCGCCGAGATCGACGAGGCAGATTGGGACCGCGTGATGCGCGTGAACCTCAAGGGGCCGTTTCTGTGTTCGAAATCCGTGATTCCCCCGATGCGGAGCCAGGGCGGAGGCAGCGTAGTCTTTGTGTCGTCCATGTCCGGAGTGGTGGCAAACGAAATGCAGGCGGATTACAACACGTCAAAACATGGCCTCATCGGCTTGGCCCGTTGCCTGGCACAGGACTGTGGAGAAGACGGCATTCGCGCCAACGTCGTCTGCCCCACGGGGATGAACACGCCGATGATGGCGCGCACGCCAGCGGAAAATGTCGCTTCCTACGCCGCCATGACCATGTTTTCCCGCTTCGCCGAGCCGGAGGAGGTGGCCAATGCGATCCTGTTTCTTGCCAGTGATGAGGCCTCGTATATCACCGCGGCCGTTCTGATGGTGGATGGAGGCGCGACTGCAATCCAGCCTTCTGATCGACAACTCCGAGAAGGCGCGGCCAGGTATTTGCGCCGGGCAAGCGGCAACTTTGCGTAACGCGGATTCATCGCCCCGGATGCCACGGGAAGGAGAGGACAGCCATGAGAGTCAAAGCATTTGATCACGTTGCCATCACGGTCAGCGACACGGAGCGGGCTCTGGATTTCTATGTCGGTAAGCTGGGACTGCGGCAAGTTGAGCAGCACCAGCTGGAAGGCGAGAAGTGCGACCTGGCCGGTGGACTGCAAGGTTCACGGGCACAGTCAACGCGCCTGGCAGCCGCGGATACGCCAAAGATCCTGATCGACCTGCTTGAGTACTTTGCGCCGCCAGGGAGTAAGCACATAACACCCATGGGTTCGGTGGGCTCCTGCCACTTCGCTCTGACCGTGGATGATCTGCCTGCAGCGGTAAAATCATTGACCGAAGCCGGCGTTGAGTTCATCTCTGGGCCGGTAAACTTCGAGCTGACAGAAGGCTCAGTCAGCGTCTGCTTCTGCTACGACCCGGACGGAAATCTTGTCGAGTTGATGGAAGAGTACGAACATTGAGATAAGCCTTGCGAGTAACCGGGGGCAGATGTGATTGGCGAATGGGGGACAGAACTGGAATCAGAAATGCACAGAGATCCCATGGCTGTAGCTTCTCATTTGCAATATGAGGAAGAAAACTGGTTGACGCGGCGCGAATCTGAATGCTATACTCCAGCGTGCCGAGGCCACCTGTCCCCGTTTTCACCAGTGGGCAATTCTTGATCTTTCGAAGTGTCCTGAACGCTTCCGGCCGGCGCGTCACCGTCTGGTTCCCCATGCACTTGTTCTGCCGGGCAAACACACCCATCTTCCACCGAAAGAGCTAAAATGAAACTGTCGAAACAGCAGCTGAACCTGTTCCACGATTTCGGATTTCTGATCTTTCGCCAGCTACTGTCTACGGAGGAGATGGCGCGGTACAGTCGAGAGTTCAATGCAGGGCTGGACTCCTGGATTGAAGGGGGCCAGCATGACGGCAAGAGCCGCCATTACGCCTCGCTAATGGAGGAGAAGTCCCCATTCATCGCCGGGTTGGCACACGATTCTCGTTTTGCCGACGTGGCCGAACAGTTGATAGGCAAGGATGTGCTGGCTATCGCGGTGGACGGGAACTACCACGTCAGTGACACGCTCTGGCACCCCGATACAAGGTCGCTGGACTACCTGGCCGTCAAGTTCTGCATCTATCCGGACCCCCTTGATCGGGACACGGGCGCATTGCGGGTCATACCCGGTTCCCACCGCGATCCATTTCACAGCCAGATCAGCCGCGAACCTGAGACCGCCTACAACATAGCCCAGGCCGATGTGCCTGCCTTTACGTTCGAATCGCAGCCGGGCGATGTCCTGGTGTTTAATGTTGCGCTCTGGCATGCTGCATTTGGCGGGGACAATCACCGGAGGCAGGGTGTGGTTGTCTACTATGAAGATCCGGACACGCCTGAGGCGACGGTAGCCATCCAGGAACAGATGCGAGGCAACCACAGGGCTTTCGCGCAAGCAGGCCGCCCTATGTACGGACCTTTCTGGCGTTCCATCGACGACGCCCGTCACCAGCGCTGGATTCGACGGTTGGGCGAGTTGGAGGCTCTGGAAACACACTGAACAGGGAGAAAGTACACAGTGATCAACTCAGTAAATGTGATGGATCACATTTCGGTCACAGTGAGCGACATGGAACGCTCGCTGGCGTTTTACCGTGACCTGCTGGGGATGGAACAGATCGAAACTCACCGGCTGGAAGGCGAGACGATCTCGAAGATGGCAGGCAAAGAAGACGTGATCATGGAAGTTGTACGTCTGCAGGCTCCGGAATCGCCGGGGATGCTGCTCGACTTGCAAGAATACGTGCGGCCGCAGGGAAAGGTCTCGGACGGAAAGCTGGGAGATGTGGGCCACTCCCACATCTGTTTCGGCGTTCCGGATATGGCACAGGCTTACCAGGAACTGAAAGCGGAAGGGGTCAAGTTCGTATCTGAGCCTGTCAGTTTTGATCTCGGTTGGGCTGTTGTCCATGTGGTCTTCTTCGAAGACCCCGACGGCTACATTTTGGAACTAATGCAGGTTCCCTACGAGACAAAAGATGGCGAGCATTGAAGCGAATGGTGTCAGGGAAATTCTGCTGGAGGTAGCCTATGCCGCGCTACAACCTTGAAGGTCAGATTGCGATTGTCACTGGGGCCGGGCGAGGCATCGGACGGGCCATAGCCCTGCGTTTGGCGCGCGAGGGCTGTCTGGTGACGGTTGCAGATCTGGATGGTGAAACGGCCGCGCAGGTGGCTGCCGAAATCCAGGAGAAGGGCGGTCAGTCCCTTGCGCACCAGGCGGACGTGACCAGCAAAGAAGAGGTGGAGTTGATGGTGGGCGAGACCTGCGAGCAGTTGGGGAGCTTGCAGATTCTCGTGAACAACGCCGGCATTGGTGCGGTTGCGCCTTTGCTGGAAACGGATGAAAGTACGTGGGATGCCCTGATGAACGTAAACGCCAAAAGCGTGTTGTTGTGCTCACAAGCAGGGGCGCGCCAGATGATCGAGCAGGGGGGCGGCGGGCGTATCATCAACAACGCATCAGGGGCGGGCAAAATCGCGCCTGGCAAAGGCATTCCTTTGGGGGCCTACGCCGCCAGCAAACATGCCGTTGTTGCGCTGACCAAGCAGATGGGACTGGAGCTTTCCGAGCACGGGATCCTGGTAAATTGCGTTTGCGCCGGCATTGTCGATACGCCAATGTGGGATCTGATCGACCGAGAGACTGCGGCGCGCCGCGGGGTGGAGATTGGTGCCGTTAAGGCGGAAGCGGTCGCCGGCATACCTGTGGGCCGCATCCAGCAGCCGGAAGATGTCGCCAACGTGGTCGCCTTTCTGGCCTCTGACGACGCAAGTTACATGACCGGCCAGACCTACAACGTGAGCGGCGGTCTCCTTCCATATTGACCAGGGTGCATTCTGAATGGCGCATCGTCTGCAGGGTAAAGTAGCGGCGATCACGGGCGCGGGCATGGGGCTGGGACGGTCGGTAGCCATGCTGTTCGCGAGCGAGGGCGCACGGGTCGTGGTGGGCGAGATTGACGAGGAGAAGGGTCAGGAAACGGTAGAGCTGATCCGGGCGAAGGACGGAGAGGCAGCCCTTGTACAGATGGATGTGCGGCTGCGGCAGGATGCGGAACGCATGACGCGCGACGCAGTTGAGGTATTCGGCCGGCTGGATGTTCTGGTCAACAATGTGGGCGTACAGATAAACAAAGATGTGGTCGATACCAGCGAAGACGAGTGGGATTTTGTCGTAGACACGAACTTGAAGAGCATGTTTCTGTGCTCGAAATACGCAGTTGCTCAGATGCGTCTACAGGGCGGCGGCAACATCATCTGCATATCCTCGCTTTCGGGCCTGGTAGGCAACGGGCTGCAGGCATCGTATAACGCCAGCAAGCATGGCGTTATCGGCCTTGTGCGCTCTATGGCGGTTGACCACGCAGTTGACAATATCCGCGTGAATGCCGTCTGTCCCGGATCAATGAACACGCCTCTGACAGAGACGATACCGGAAGAAAAACTGGCGCCTTACCGTGAAGCGAATTTGCTAAAACGATTTGCCGCGCCAAGCGAAATCGCCCCAGCCGCACTTTTTCTGGCCAGCGATGAAGCCTCTTTCGTAACCGGCTCGGTACTTGTGGCCGACGGCGGCTTTACGACTCTTTGAGACTCTGACCAGTCAGAATCCAACCAGGGTGGGCGACACAGCCTGCCACCATAGCCAGGTGATCCTATTATGAAGCGATTGAACGTCATCTTTCTGCCCCATCCGGTCAAGGTTTCGATGTTCAATCCATGGGGAATGGACGTGGTAAAGGCTGTCAGCCGCAACCACAACATGCATGTATTGGATTACGACAAACCTTTGGCGCCCCAGTTCGAAGGCATGGATGCAGTCATTGACCATGGCGGTTCGGCCGGAACGCGCGAGATGGTAGACGCTGCCACCGACGCGCGCCTGTGGCAAATCCTGGGGACGGGCTTCGACCACTTCGACTTGGATTACTGGAAAACAAAGGGCATTCCGGTCGCCAACTGCCCAGGGGCTTTCAGCGCGGTAGCGCTGGCCGAGACCGCGATGATGTTCATTCTGATGTTAACCCGCCGCTATCCGGAAGCGCGCACGCTTCTGGATGAGGGTGAACTATACGAGCCAATGGGCCTGGAATTGGAAGGACTGCAGCTGGGCATTATCGGTTTTGGGGCAAGCGGCATCGAGCTAGCTCGCCGCGCGATGCCATTTGGGATGAAAATCGCGGCCATCGATATTCGAGATGTCAGTGAATCGGAACGTCAAGAGTTCGGCCTCTCTTTTGTGGGCACGCCCGACGATCTTGAGAAAGTTGTGTCAGAATCGGATGTTCTCTCGCTTCACTTGCACCTGAACAGTGAAACACATCACATCATCGATGCCCGTATGTTGGGCCTCATGAAACGGACTGCTTACATTATCAACGTTGCCCGCGGCGCGTTGATCGATGAGGATGCGCTGACCGAAGCGCTGCTCGCTGGCAATTTGGGCGGCGCCGGCATCGACGCCTACAGCCAGGAACCCCCGGACATCAGCTCACCTTTCTTCGGACTGCCGAACGTCATAGCTACGCCTCATACGGCGGGTGTAACCGACGGCACGTCCCGTAAACGTGCACAGTGCGCCGCCGACAATGTGGACCGCGTAGCCGCCGGTCTCGAGCCGCTCTACCGGATCGATCTAGAGTAGTAGGACAGCAACTTCGCTCGCAGGCTTCAGATCCCACACTACCATCGCAAGAAGCCGCGTCTGCTCAGCCAAAGGCATGGTCCGCCCTTCTGTAGACTTCCAGAAGCCGCTTCAACGAAATGTCATATTTCATGTTGACCCGGCGCAGGTTCCTGCGATTGGCAGGCGCCGCGGCCGTAGCCGGCGCTACCGGTCTGGGGTACGCTGGAAAGTTTGAGCCCGCATGGGTGGAATTGAAAGAGATCACGATCACTCTCCCGGGCCTGGCCGAAAGACTGGCCGGCTTCAGTATTGCCCAGATTTCCGACATCCACCTCAGCCGCTTCACTTCCGCCAGAGAACTGCTGGCCGCCGTCACCCGCGTCAACCAGTTGCAGCCCGACATCGTCGCGCTTACAGGCGACTTCGTCGGCCACGAGGCCCACTTTGCCGCCGGCCTAGTCGAGCCATTGCGGATGCTGGAGCCTTCCGCCTTTGCGGTGTACGGCAACCACGATCTGTGGACGGACCGCGAAGCCGTGCGAGCCGCCTTGGCCGAAACGCCTGTCACACTACTGGTCAATGAGAACGTCGAAGCAGCCCCCGGCCTCACGGTTGCCGGCTTGGACGACGCCTGGTCCGGTCATCCCCGCCCGCAGGTTGCCCTGGCAGGTTCGTCGTCGGACTATACGAAACTGCTCCTCTGTCACGAGCCCGACTACATCGACACCATTCGCAGCCAGGAAGCGCCTGTTGCACTGCAGCTGAGCGGGCACAGCCACGGTGGACAGGTCCGGCTGCCATCAGCGCGGCCCGACGGCAGTGGTTTGGCGACGCGCGCACCGCTTCTGCCGCACATGGCAACCAGATACCCTATCGGCCACTATCGTGTGGGAAATTACCAACTCTATACCAACCGGGGTCTGGGCGTATGGCCGCTCCCTTTCCGTTTCAACTGCCGACCGGAAATTACACAACTGACCCTCCAGCCAGCCTGAAAGGTGGATGGGGCCTTACTGCATCTAATGCGCTTCTGCAACAGAATAGAAGTGCAGTAAGGTTGAAGATTTGTCTTCTTCAAGGAGAAGCAGCCCGATTCTGAACTATTTGACGCTGTGATGTGCCTATGCTAGACTTCCCGCGGGGTAGTGCAGGGCCCGAAACGCAGGTCGAGACCTATTGAGTCGCTTGGGCTGTCAGCTATTGCCCCGTGGACTGTACGAGGAGCTATGGATTCCAAACGAATTCGCAACGGCATGATCTACTTCCTTTTGGTGGTAGCTCTCGGCGCGTTTCTCTATATTGTCCTGAGTAACCAGGGCAACAATATCTCTGCATCGGTTTCCATTGCGGAAGTCGCGTCCCTGGTACGAGGCGGCAACGTTCAGGAAATCCGCGTAGATGGTGACGAAGTTTTCGCCTATACGGGCGGCAAGGTGATTGGTTCGCGTAAAGAGACAGGTATCGGCCTGATCGAGACCCTGGAGAATCTAGGCGTAACCGAGGACCAGCTTTCGGCTATTAATGTCCAGATTGAAGCGCCAAGCGGGTGGGAAGTGTACGGCGGCATACTGTTGGCCCTATTGCCCATATTGCTGATCGCAGTATTTTTCATCTTCATATTGCGGCAGGCCCAGGGCGCCGGCAACCAGGCCTTCAGTTTCAGCAAGAGCAAGGCGCGCATGTTTACGGGCGACAAGCCGACAGTCAACTTCGGTGACGTGGCGGGCAATGAAGAGGCCAGACAGGACCTGTCGGAGGTGGTTGAATTCCTGAAAGAGCCGCAGAAATTTGCCTCTCTTGGCGCTCGCATTCCCAAGGGCGTACTTCTCGTCGGGCCGCCCGGGACCGGCAAGACGCTGATGGCGAAGGCTGTTTCGGGTGAAGCGGGTGTTCCATTCTTCAACATTAGCGGCTCCGAGTTCGTAGAAATGTTTGTTGGCGTCGGAGCAAGCCGCGTGCGGGATCTGTTCGAACAGGCCAAGAAAAACTCTCCCTGCATCATTTTCATCGACGAGATCGACGCCGTCGGACGCCACCGAGGCGCGGGACTGGGTGGATCCCACGATGAACGCGAACAGACTCTCAACCAGATCCTGGTCGAGATGGACGGCTTTGATACCGACGTCAACATAATTATCATCGCTGCGACCAACAGACCGGATATACTGGATCCTGCGCTGTTGAGGCCCGGGCGCTTCGACCGCCGGGTGATGATGGATTCGCCCGATGTCAAGGGCCGGCGGCAGATCCTGGATGTCCACGTGAAGGGCAAACCCCTGGCCACCGACATCGATCTGGAGGTCGTCGCCAAGCAGACGCCCGGGTTCGTCGGCGCCGACATTGAGAACCTGGTGAATGAGGCAGCGATTTTGGCGGCCCGCCGCAACCGGCGTTCGATCGGCCTCGCCGAGTTTCAGGAAGCAATAGAGCGGGTCATAGCCGGCCCTGAACGGCGCAGCCGCGTCATGTCTCCAAAGGAAAAGGAGATTATCTCCTACCATGAGGCTGGTCACGCAGTGGCAATGCACGTACTTCCCAAGCATGACCCTGTCCATAAGGTGACCATTGTTCCCAGGGGGATGGCAGGCGGATATACGATGCCATTGCCGGAAGAAGAGTCCAACCTGAGCACAAGAGACAAGTACCGCGATGAGTTGGCTGCGCTCTTGGGCGGACGGGTCGCGGAGGAGATTCGCTTCGAGGATGTCACCACCGGGGCCAGCAACGACCTGGAACGCGTGACGGACAGGGCCCGCATGATGATCACGCAGTGGGGCATGAGCGACAGACTTGGGCCGGTCCAATACGGTGAACGCGAGGAGATGGTTTTCCTGGGCCGGGGGATTGCCGAGACGCGCAACTACAGCGACAAAGTTGCGCAGGAGATCGACGAAGAAGTTCGTGAATTGGTTGACGAGGCCCACAGCCGCTGCCATGAAATCCTGACCTCCTATGAGGACCGTCTCGATGCAGTCGCGGCGGCTCTGCTGGAGCATGAAACTCTTCATGCCCCGGAATTCCAGGCGATCATGCGCGGCGAAGACCCGTTCCAGTCGCTGGACGACGTTGAAACGAGGCAGACCAGCGGCACGCCTACTTCCGAAAGGGACGGCAGCGAACAGTCTCAAGAGGAGGATAGCCGCGATCAGGGGTTGGACTTGAGTGGAGGGACATTGCCCGCCCCTGCTTGACACGTGCGTCCTGCCCTCAACCGAACGGGCTTGTCCCTGATGTTTCTTGGCCTCGTCCCGTTGGGCGGGGTCTTCTCACATAAATCGCTCGTCCAACCCAATCAACCACCGCACGCACTGACAAAATCGTGTCCCGTCTGATCTATCACCTTGACCGCATGATGCTGGCCGGTGCGCCGGTCGTCCGCTGGATAGACGGCCTTCTTCTGCTCGTTGGCGCGCTCGGGGCTTTCCATTTCGTTCCCGGTCATTTTTTCACGACAGGGCTCTGCCTTGTACTGTTTGCATCTTTCTTTTGGCTTAGGCGCCACTGGCGCAGCCGCGACTACGTACAGTTTGTCGAATCGCCGACCCCTTCCCTTACGCCACAACCCCTGGCCCCTAAAGACAGTGTGCCCATCCACGCCAGCGGCTACTTCACGGTCGAAGAAAAGAGCGAACGATTTACCTGGTTGCAAGGTTATTTCCGCACATTCGCGACTCGTGAACACGCTGTGATCTGTCTCGTGCAGCCGAAACGCTTTCTCCTGGCGGAGTGGCCCGAAAAAGATATCGGGATGTGGTACGTCTTCTTCTTTCCCAAGTCGGTCCGCAGTATTCGCTACGGCACAGTCAGCTATGGGAGAAATACACAGACTTGCCTTGCGATCGAACACGAGATTCTCATTCCCAAGCGCGGTCGTTTCAGTAGAGAGCGCACCGTTCAGGAAACTGTCCTTCTGGCATCACCTACAGAAGAAGATACCCGCCGAATCCTGGCGGACCTTCTCCATGACACGCATGCCAAAAGCGAAGAAGCGAAGCCGAGCAAACCGCTCCAGCCGGCCCCCGACCCGGCGCGCAATGGACAGGTGAAAATTCCAATAGAATCAACTCGTCGTCTGGACTGATCCGGCTCGGGCATTGTCGAGTCGCGCTGCGCATGACTTCACCTCAGTCTCATCGCCCGTCGTGGGATGAGTACTTCCTCCAAATTGCATTCACCGTGGCCGCGCGCAGTACCTGTGATCGCGCCCATGTGGGCGCCGTAATCGTCCGCGACAGACGCATTCTGGCTACCGGCTACAACGGTGCGCCAACCGGCCTGCCCCACTGCGACGACGTGGGCCATCTGATTATCGACGGGCATTGCGTACGGCCACTCCACGCGGAACAGAACGCGATCATACAGGCCGCGCTCCACGGGGTGGGCACCGCAGGCAGCATGATCTATGTGACCCACCAGCCGTGCATTACCTGCGCCAAGATGATCATCAATGCCGGTGTAACAAGGGTCGTTTACGCCGGCCCCTACCCGGACGAAAACAGCCGTCGTTTTCTGCAGGAGGCTGGCGTCTCCCTTGTCCAGATGCCTGCTCCCTAGGTTTTTGCGATTCAAAACCTGAAAACACCATTCAGCGTATTCGCTGTCGAGCCGTCGAGAAGAACGGGTGATTCGCCAATAAAGGCGAAATATGGTGTCAAAATGCGTCAAAATGGTGTCAACTTCCTTCAGCGTATTCGATAACGAGCCGTTGAATGGAACGGGGGAGTCCCCCCAAGAATTCGGACAATACCTGAAAAATCCTTCAGCGCTCCCCCCTCCACGCGCCGCCCCACGCCACTCACGACTCTCTCCTCGCCCTCTTACATACAAATCCTGATTCAGACAACGACCTCACAAGAATCCGGGATGCACACCCGCCCTCAGCGGAAATTGACAGGCTGAAACTGTTGGAGTATAGTCGTTGATAACAACCGAATTGAAATGACCGTGAACCGGAATAGTAGCGCTCAAGGCGGGTTCCAGAGAGTCCCGGACCTGGTGGAAGCGGGATAGCAGCGCAGAGTGTGAATGGACCGGGGAGTCGGAAGGCGAACAGTGAACGCTTGTAGTTCAGAGGCAGGTGTGCCTGCCAGAACAGCAGCGGTACCACCCATTAGCCTCTCCCGGAGACGCCACCGTTATCAGGACGCCGCGGCTCAGGCAGGTCCGCATCTATGCAAGGCCTTCTGACCGCGATGAGTGAGACTGGTGCAGGCATCCCTTGCGTTTCATGCGAGGGATTTTTTGTTGCCCATCCTTCACCAGTCTAAACAGGGTGGCACCGCGGGCGTCAAAACTGGCCTCGTCCCCGTTAGCAGTGGTTTTTTGCTGCAGTCGGAGACGAGGTTTTTTGTTTGGAATGAAACTTGGGCCAGGCTTCGAGGTAAGGAGAGAGTGTACATGGCAACCTATCGACCATCACTGGATGAAGTACGGGAGTTAGCCGCCACCGGAAATACGATTCCGGTGTTCCGGGAACTGCCGGCCGACCTGGAGACTCCGGTTTCGGTATATCTGAAGTTGAGGAACGGCGGCCCATCCTTTCTGCTCGAATCGGTGGTGAAAGGGGAGCAGGTAGGCAGGTTCAGCTTTCTAGGCGTTCGCCCGCCGCTGACCCTGTGTGCACAAGGCGATCAGTTGGTGATCGGAGGGGCGGACGGCGCCGAGTTGGAACGCCGGAAAGGAGACCCGTTCGAGGCCGTGCGGAGCTTGCTGGCGGAGCGTTGCCCTGTAGAAGTCCCGGGCTTGCCTCGATTCTCGGGAGGCGCGGTCGGCTATTTTGGTTACGACACGGTGCGCTTCGTCGAACGCCTTCCCGAAACGGCGCAGAGGAAGCTGGACATTCCCGACATGCTGCTGCTCTTCAGCGACAACCTCGTCGTCTTTGACCACGTGCAGCATAAGCTGCTGGTCATTGCCAACATGCAGACGCCTGGACAATGTCTGGATTCCGTTGAGCAGATTGATACGGCCTACGCCGATGCAGTTGCTCGCATCGACGAAATCGTCAGCGACTTGCGCCAGCCTCTTTCTCCGCCTGTGAATTCCCCGGTTGATGGCGATGCCGAGTGGCGCAGCAACTTCACCAAAGAGGAGTACGAAGAAATCGTGCGCCAGGCAAAAGAGTATATTGCAGCCGGCGATATATTTCAGGTGGTTCCCAGCCAGCGCCTCAGCCGGCCAACGGACGCGGAACCGTTCGCGATCTACCGCGTGCTGCGCATGCTGAACCCATCTCCCTATATGTACTTCCTGGAATTCAACTGTGTAGCCGGTTTGGAAGAGACTTCCGGAACAGACGAGCCGTTGAGGATCATCGGTTCAAGCCCGGAGATGCACGTCAGACTGGAAGACGGCCGCGCCTACCTGCACCCGATCGCCGGGACGCGCTGGCGCGGCGAAAGCGCGGCCGAAGACGACGCTCTGGCAGAAGGTCTGCTGAACGATCCCAAGGAAAGGGCAGAGCACGTGATGCTGGTCGATCTGGGTCGAAACGATCTGGGGCGAGTGTGCGAGTATGGGACGGTCAAAGTGCCGGAAATGATGGTGATCGAACGTTACAGCCATGTCATGCACATTGTCAGCGATGTCCAAGGGGAACTGGCATCCGGCCACGACGCCATCAGCCTGCTTAAGGCGACCTTTCCTGCGGGGACAGTCAGCGGGGCGCCGAAGGTTCGGGCCATGGAGATCATCGAAGAGCTGGAGGGACTGCGGCGCGGGCTGTACGCCGGCGCGGTAGGTTACATCGACTACGACGGCACGATGGACACCTGCATTGCCATCCGCACGATCGTGATGCAGGGCAAGACCTGCCATCTGCAGGCGGGCGGCGGCATCGTCGCCGACAGCGATCCCACTTATGAGTGGGAGGAGACGCTGAACAAGGCCAAGGCGCTCTCCGCCGCAGTTCAGCAGGCCGAAGAGGGCTTCGACGACTAGGAAAACGCCGAAGCCGATTATCGCAAGATCATTCCAAGAACCCGGGAGGGAGAAATGACAGAGAAGAGGCGGATTCTCACCGGCGACCGTCCGACAGGCAAACTGCACGTCGGCCACTACGTGGGCAGCTTACAGCACAGGCTGGCGTTCCAGGAGGACTATGAATGCTTCTTTATCATCGCCGATCTTCACATGCTGACTACGAAGCCGTCCAAAGAGGACATAGCGCAGATCGGGGAAAATGCTCGGGAGATCGTTCTCGATCACCTCGCAATCGGCATCGACCCGTCCAAGACATCGTTCTATCTGCAGTCGGCCGTACATGAGATCTATGAGATGCACCTTATTCTCAGCGGAATGGTGACAGTTGAGCGCTTGCAACAGCTGCCCACGATAAAGGATATGGCCGCGGCGGCCGAAATGGAGCAGATGCCTTACAGCCTGCTTGGGTACCCTGTGCTGCAGGCTGCCGACATTCTGATGCCGCGCGCGCATATGGTGCCGGTAGGCAAAGACAACGAGTCCCACATTGAAATCAGCCGGCAGATTGCGCGCCGCTTCAACAATGCCTACTCCGAAGTCTTTCCTCTGCCGGACGCATATATCGTCGGCGGCACACTCGTTGGCACTGACGGCCAGGCCAAGATGAGCAAGAGTCTGGGCAACGCAATCCTACTCAGCGACGACTCGGCCACGGTAAGAAAGGGGGTTATGAGCATGTATACGGACCCCAATCGCATTCGCGCCGACATTCCCGGCACAGTCGAAGGCAACCCGGTCTTCAGCTATCATGACACTTTCAACCCCAACAAGGAAGAGGTGGAAGATCTGAAGAGCCGATACCGAGAAGGCGCTGTCGGCGACGTGGAAGTGAAGACGAAACTCTACAACGCCCTGGAAAACTTCCTCGAACCGATCCGTGAACGGCGAGCTTACTACGCCGAACAGACCGGTTTCACCGACCAGTTGATCTACGAAGGCACGCAGCGGGCACAGGAAGAGGCCCGCCAAACGCTTATGGAAATGAAGAAGGCGATGGGACTGACCGGCGTGTGGAATCGTATTCGCCGCGCGAATGAGCGCCGGCAAAAGAGGCTCGCAAAGGCATAGATCGGGAATCGGGAGAAAGGAGCGGAGCAATGATCGCCGTCATCGACAATTATGATAGCTTCACATACAATCTGGTACAGTTCCTGGGGGAAATCGTCAATGAGACCCTTTTGTCCGGCGGCGAGGAGGCCAACCGCATTCAAGTATGGCGCAACGATGCCATCGACATCGAGGAACTGATCGAGAAGCGGCCAAACCACATTATAATCAGCCCCGGCCCTGGCACACCGAAACAGGACAGCGGCGTCAGCAACGACGTAATCCGTCATATGGGCGACCGCACGCCAATTCTTGGCGTCTGTCTCGGTCAACAGTGCATCGGTCACGTTCATGGCGGCAGTGTTGAGCGGGCGCCGCGGTTGATGCACGGCAAGGTCAGCCCGATTCACCACAAGGGAACAACTCTCTTTCAGGGGATTCCAAGCCCTTTTACAGCCACCCGATACCACAGTCTGATCGTAGAGGAGCCGCTGCCGGCAGAGTTGGAAGCCACAGCCCATACGGTCGAGGGTGAGTTGATGGGTGTGCAGCACCGGACCAAGCCCATTTTCGGTGTGCAATTTCACCCGGAAAGCATTCTGACGCAGTATGGGCACGACTTGTTGCGAAACTTCCTGAATGTTTGATCGGTGAGAATGGGATGAGTACGTGGACGCGGGCCGTACAAGGCTATCTGACCAGCTCCCCCTCCAGCAACTTTCGCAATCTGGAGGTGACCATCAAGAGTCATTGGCAGGGGCGCGACAATTTGCTCTGGCGTGTTCACTGCGGGAACGGCGCCGATGCCGTATTCAAAATGTTCACAGACGCCGGCCAGGCTCGTTGCAGGCGGCAGTTCAGCGGCCAGAAGCAGTTTGCAGGCGCCGGTCTGGCGCCGGAGCCGCTCTGGTATGATCGATATCCCCACGGATTGCCGCGTCAGATTTTGGTCTACCGCTGGGCCGACGGTGAGTCTCTGACAGTTTCAGACCCCCATCATCGCATGTCTCACGCAGACGCAGTGGCCCGGGTCCACTGCGCCGGCAGTGACAACGTGCAGCGGTTCAGCCCGCACCCATTCAATCTGCTTACATTCTGGCAGATATGGCAGGCAGGAGAGGCCTCCCTGCGCGAGTGGGCATCTGCCGCTCCGGCGCCTTTGTTGTCTGAGCAACTCTCCACGCTTTGGGCGGCCGTGCACCGGTTAATGGACACGGCGCTGCCTTTGTTCGGGGAGACAGCCCCGTCACCAATCCATGGCGACTTGACGGCCGACAATGCTCTGTTTCACAGAGGCCAGACCCTGCTGGTCGACTGGGAGTTCTTTGGTTTGGGCGACCCGGCCCAGGAGATCGCCCGCTTTCTGTTTTTTAGTGGAGAGGAATGGTCCGAAGAATGCCGCGTTGAGTGGCGGCGGCACTACTCCTATACAAACAGCGATCCCAGCTTGCCGGATCGAGTCGACATTTACTTGCGGCTGTTCAGCTTTCAGGCAGTAACCTATTTGCTGGATGGCATTCGACAAAGGACCGTACCGCCAGTATCCGACACAGGGCCGGAAGAGGAAAGTACTCAGTACCTTTCCTTTCTCAACAGCGCCATAAAGGTTGCTTTGCACCGCTCAATGACATTATGGGGTCTGTCTCCGCTGGGAAAGGGAGACAGCAAATTGCTGGCAGGCGAAATTGAATTCCTTACCAGAAATCGGTAGCAGGCACTGAAACTACCGGCAACTTCGGCCAGTCGGTCAGAATTGACTGGCTGAAGAAAAACTGTAGCCGTTGGAAATGACAGGAGAGATTCTCATGGCGTCACCACTACTTGAAGCGTTGGAATCCATTTTCGCAGGCCAAGGCCTCGACGCAGACGCAGCCGACGCGGCAATGACACAGATCATGGGCGGCGAGGCGACTGATGCACAGATCGGCGCGTTTCTGGCGGCGCTTCGCATGAAGGGAGAGAGCGTAGACGAGATTACAGGCTGCGCACGGGCGATGAAGCGCGTCGCATTGCAGGTGCGGCCGAATATAAGCGGCCAGCGCCTCCTGGACACTTGCGGAACGGGCGGCGATCAGACTGGCACCTTCAACATCAGTACCACCGTCGCTTTCGTCGTTGCCGGGGCCGGCGAAAGAGTGGCCAAGCACGGCAACCGGTCCGCTAGTAGTCAATGCGGCAGCGCCGACGTGCTCGAGGAATTGGGCGTCCAATTGGACCTTGGCCCTGAACAGGTAGCGGAATGCATCGAGTCCGTTGGTATCGGCTTCTTGTTCGCGCCCCTCTACCACCCTGCAATGAAGTACGCCATCGGCCCGCGCCGTGAGTTGGCGACCCGCACCGTCTTCAATTTCCTCGGTCCGCTGACAAACCCTGCCAACGCTACGCACCAGGTGATCGGCGTACCCAGCCCCAAACTCACTTCCCAGATGGCGAAAGTCCTTGGGCAGATGGGTAGTACGGCCGCTTTTGTCGTCCATGGAACCACCGATGATGGACGCGGCGTGGACGAGCTCACCACTACCGGCGTCAATCGAATCAGCCATTTGCGCCATGGTGAGGTCCTGGAGAGTGAACTGTCGGCAACCGATCTCGGAATGTCGCCCGCAACGATTGACGACCTGATTGGGGGAGACGCATCCACAAACGCCGCCATCACCAGGGGAATTCTCAGTGGCGAACTGCGCGGCCCCAAGCGGGATGTGGTACTATTGAATGCAGCAGCCGCTCTGGCGACCGAAACCAGAGACTGGGAGGCCGGACTGTCTGCAGCCGTGCAATCTATCGATAGCGGCGCGGCACAGGACTCGCTCAATTCGTTTATCGAGAAGACGCAGAGCTTCAACGGCAGCTAGTAAGACAATGGCCAGACATTCTCAGTTGGGAATCAGTAAACATAAAGGGCAGGTCCTGGACAGGATCATGGCCTGGAAGCGCGAGGAGGTGGCACGTCAGATGGGGGATGTGCCACTGGCTCAACTCAAGGCTCTTGCGCTGGTGGCCGAGCCGCCTCTGGACTTCGCGGCCGCACTCACCGCGGAGGCCGGCGCCAGCCTCATCGCCGAAGTCAAACGTGCGAGCCCCTCCAAGGGGTTGATCGCCAAGGACTGGTCGCCGACAGCCATCGCCGAAACATACGCCGGCGGCGGATCTGCCGCAATATCCTGCTTGACCGACGCTCGCTTTTTCCAGGGAAAACTTGCATACCTGGCTGAGATAGTCGAGCACCTGCGAGCAAGGAACCTGACTACACCGCTGCTCCGCAAGGAGTTCATCTATCATCCTTATCAAGTGTACGAGGCGCGAGCGGCCGGCGCGGACGCACTGTTACTAATCGTTGGCGTGTTGGGGAACTCAGACCTGCGCGAACTGCTCAGCCTGACGAAACAGTTGGGAATGGGTGCGCTGGTGGAAGTCCACGACGAGGAGGAATTGGAGCGGGCGTTAGCGGTGGACGCCCGGATCGTCGGTGTGAATAACCGGAACCTGAAGACGTTCGACGTGGATATCGAAACGACAGCCCGGTTGCGAGAACTGATTCCTTCTGACATTATCCTGGTCGGCGAGAGTGGCATCCGCAATGCGGTCGATGTGAGGCGAATGGCTGAGATGGGCTGCGATGCCATTCTCGTGGGAGAGAGCTTTTGCAAATTGCCCCAGGAAAAGCGAGGCGCGCTTGTGCGCGAGTTCGTTCTCGCGGGAAAGCCGTAATTCAATGCGTTTTGAGAACCATCTCCTATTGCCCGGATCGCAACGCTTATGACCGGTACAGTTCTCAATGTGATTGCCGTCTTGACCGGCGGCTCAATTGGAACGGTATTGGGAAATCGGTTGCCGAGGAAGGTCCCAGAGACGGTGATGCATGGCCTGGAACTGATTTGCCGCCATTCCTTTTGCCGCCAGCCTGGGGCCAGGCGTTCTTCTCAGTGTCGGGACGGTAGCATCGGTGCAGGGAGGGCTGTCCGCACTGGCAATGGGAGTCGGCAACGGTCTTGGAGAGGTCAGCCGGGAAACGGTTAAGGCCATTCGCCAGCACTTCTGCCCTTCAGGGAATCGCGAACGATGACACGGGTCAAGATCTGTGGTATCACCAGCTTCGAAGATGGACTTTGTGCGGCCAGGGCCGGCGCGGATTTCCTGGGATTCATTTTTTTCAAAAAATCTCCCCGCTACGTTGCTCCTGAGGCTGCAGGTGAGATCACTTCCGCATTGGCTGAGCACATCTCTCAGCTGACGCCGCGCCCGGCTACCGATACGCCATTCGGGCAGATGCCCCGCTCTATCGGTGTCTTTGTAAATGAACCGCTGGCCGGGGTCAAAGAGACGGTGGAAGTCGCCAACCTGGACTTCGCCCAGTTGCACGGGGAAGAGCCGCCTGCGATGCTGGAGGCCCTGCAAGGGTTCGGGTTCAAGGCGTTGCGTCCAACCAGCGCTGCCGAAGCCAAAGTCGAAGCCGAATGGTACGCAGAGTTGGGACCAGAAAACGGTCCGCAACTTCTGATCGACGCCTACGATCCCGATGAGTACGGGGGAACAGGAAGAAAGGCTGACTGGAACGCGGCTGCCGGCATTGCCAGAACCTGCTCTCGACTGGTCTTGGCGGGCGGCCTCACCCCGGAGAACGTCGGTGCGGCCGTGGAGGCCGTACGGCCGTGGGCCGTTGATGTAAGTAGCGGCGTCGAGATCGAACCAGGACGAAAAGACCCGGACAAGGTACGCGCATTTGTTTCTTGTGCCAAGGGCCATGGCTGGCAGGCGAAGGATTTAGACACAAAATGAGGGATTGAAGCATGGAGATTCTGGGGGGACCTCTCTTTGCCGTTGCCGGCGCGGGTGAATCGCACGGACCCGGTGTAACGACAATTGTATTCGGTTGTCCTGCCGGGCTTCGCATTCGTCGAGATGAGGTGCAGCGGTACTTGGACAGGCGCCGTCCAGGCAGTAACCGTCACGGCACACCCCGTCAAGAGGCCGACAGGGTTGTGCTACTCTCCGGTCTATACGCTGGAGGCGAGATTGACCAGTTGCTGTCTGGGCCCGCAGTGTCGATAGGCGGCGAGGCCGATTCAGCCACTGAGAGCTACGAAGAAGGATTTGCCACGGGCGAGCCGATCGCCGCGCTGGTCCTCTCCACATCACAACGCTCGCGCCACTACGAACAGTTTGCCGGACCCCGCGGCGAGGTACGTCCGGGCCACACAGACCTGGTGAAATATCACAAGTCTCAGGGCTTCATCGATATTCGCGGCGGTGGGCGTTCCAGTTACCGCTCGACGATTTCGGATGTCATCGGTGGGGCCATCGCCCGCATATTTCTGAAAGAACAGTTCGGCACTGAGGTGCTGTCGTCCATCTCACAGGTCGGACCGCTGCGCACGAATTTGAGCCTGGCTCAGCATTTCGAGAGCGTCAGGCAGAAGGAGGACTCGCGGCCGGTCACACCGGAACAGGTTGCGGCGGTGGAGGGCAGGCTCGACGAGGCCGAGATTCGTTCGCTCGATGCCGAGTTTGCGCAGGAGGCTGGTGAACTGATCAAACGCACACGCATCGAAGGTGATTCGTTGGGCGCGGCGGTTGAGGTTGTGGCTGTGAACCCGCCATCGCTGGTGGGCGAGCCCCTCTATCAGAGTCTCAAAGTGCGGCTGATGGGGGCGCTTGGAGGGTTGAACGCTGTTCAGTCGTGCGAGGTAGGCGACGGAGTGCAGGTCATCTCTCGCAAGGGCAGCGAGAATAACGATCCCATTCGCAGCAGAGGCTACCAGGCCAACAGCCATGGCGGGCTGATTGGCGGCGTGACGACCGGTTCACCGCTGGTATGCCGGGTCGGTTTCAAGCCAACTTCAACCATACTCAAGACGCAGCAATCGGTGCGCAAGAATATGGAAGAGATCGACTTTGCGTTGGAAAAGGGGCGACACGATCCCTGCGTAGGCGTACGCGCTGGAGTAACGCTGGAATCCCGACTGGCGATTGAGCTGATGAACGCCGTGTTGATGCACCAGTCCGGACGAGTGGACACGAGAAACTTCAGGCTGTTCTGAATTGGGGACAACAGAGTGGAAAACGACCACGCTTCAGCGGCCGTGCAGTCAATGGAAAGTCCTGTGGCCGACGGCTGCAACCTGACGATAACCGGCTTTATGGGTACGGGCAAGACAACCGTAGGCCGCATCATGGCCGATCGTTTGGGCCGCCGGCTCGTCGATATGGATGAGCTTATTGAGGCCGAATTTGGAAAGCCGATAGCCCAGATATTCGCGGAGGAAGGCGAAGAACTGTTTCGCCAAGCGGAGGCGCGTCTCTGTCAAACACTCGCCAGTGAGACCGACCTTGTCATTGCAACCGGCGGGGGCACGCTTGTCAGCGAAGACAACCGGCAGACGTTGGAAGGAAGCGGCCCCGTGGTCTGCCTGACCGCGGGAGTTGACACTGTCCTGGAGCGCGTGGAGACGTTTGAAGACCGCCCACTTCTGCCTGGGGACCGGGAAGAAAAGAGACGCAACATTGAGAGTCTGCTCCTGAATCGCCGCGACGCATATGGGCGGATTCCCCTGCGAGTGCCTACCGACGGCGTCGCACCGGAGACCGTTGCAGAGCGCGTTTTCGACACTCTGGCGGGCAACACTGAGATCGCTGAGATGACCCGTATCACGGTGCCCACGCCGGAAGGGCACTACCACATCTGTATTGGCGAAGGCATCCTGGTGAATGCGGGCCGTCTCCTTTCCAATCGAGCGGTGGCTAAAGGAAAGGCCGCGATCGTTTCAAACGCAGAAATCGCCGAACATTACGCCGATATCGTGACTGAAAGCCTCAAGAAGGAGGGCTACACACCGGTTCTGTGCCTCGTTCCCGAAGGGGAAGAGCACAAGACGCTGGCGACAGTTCATAGCCTATACGACCAGTTTGTGGCTGCGGAGCTCGACAGGAAAAGCCCTATTGTCGGTCTGGGGGGCGGCGTTATCGGCGATATGGCTGGATTCGCGGCAGCCACCTACTTGCGAGGCGCTCCTTTCGTACAAGTCCCGACATCTCTGCTGGCAATGGTCGATGCCTCGGTCGGCGGCAAGACAGCCGTAGATTTACCGCAGGGCAAGAATCTTGTGGGCGCGTTCAAACAGCCCGTTGTCGTGATCATCGATCCGGAGGTTCTCGCTGAACTTCCGGCGGCCGAATTTCGGTCGGGGTTGGCTGAGATCGTTAAGCACGGAATTCTTGGAGACTATGATCTTTTCCGCCAACTGGAAGGTCAGGGCCCGACGAATCTGACACAAATGATCGCCGACGCTGTGCGGGTGAAGGTGGAAGTTGTCATAGAGGACCCGTTTGAGAAAGGGCGGAGGGCGACTCTCAACCTAGGACACACATTTGGACATGCCATCGAACAGGTAAGCGGTTATTCTTTGCGGCACGGGGAGGCGGTCGCCATAGGGACTGTAGCCGCCGCCCGTATGGCAGTGGCGTTGGATCGCTGCGACGCCCAGACCGCAAACCGCATCGAGAGCTGCCTGGCGCGGCTGGAACTGCCCACTGAGGCCAGCGGGCTCGACCTGAACGATGTGTACGCCATGATGTTCAAAGACAAGAAAAGAAGTGGCAGGATGCTGAGATTCATCATTCCCCAGGCAATTGGTGACGTGGTCATCATCGACGATCCGGGAGAGAAGGTTGTGCAGGAAGCTCTTGCATCGGTTTTGACGTAAGACGTTGGCCCATTGTGCCGCGGTACGGCCCCTCAAAAAGGCAGAAGCTGAATCTATTCACTGAAAACGATAGATACCCATGACGAAAATCCTTGTGCTCCATGGCCCCAATCTGAATCTGTTGGGCGCGCGCGAGCGTTCGATCTACGGCAATGTAACCCTGGGAACAATCGACAGAGAGCTTGTTTCCGCCGCCGGCACGGACAATGAGATTCGCACTTTTCAAAGCAACTGTGAAGGCGGGCTGATCGACGAAATCCACAGTGCACGTTCCTGGGCCGACGGTCTGCTGATGAATCCTGGCGCGTTCACTCACTATTCCTACGCCATACGCGACGCGGTGGCTGGCGTAGCACTGCCCGCGGTCGAAGTCCATTTGAGCAACGTCCACAGCCGCGAAGAGTTCCGCCACCGTTCCGTAATTGCTCCGGTCTGCGTTGGACAGATCAGCGGTTTTGGCTGGCGTAGCTATTTGCTTGGATTGCAAGGACTCCTTTCTTACATAGCCGAGAATCGGACCGACTGAATTGCGCGGGGTATTTCACCTGTGCAGAACTGATGCCGTTCCGGCAAGGCACGGGACCGGCCTGACCCTTTTCCCGCGAAGTTCGCGCATTCTTTCACTCTCGTTGCAAATGTCCCGGTTTCGTTGGCGCCTTTTCTGGACCCTGTCCACTCTATTGGTGTTGATGCTGACAGCTGTCCTGGTCTTGGCTTCCGGTCAATCTGGCTCCACGACAGCGCTTTTCTCTTCAACTGTCCGCACAGACCTCGATCCATTGGTTGAGTTGGTGCCGGCAGCTGCCCCGACTGCTGTATCGTTCGTTGACTCACCGGTGAATCCCCAGGCTACCTCACCGGCCTTGGTGGGCACGGTCGAGCTATGGCACAGCTGGGCAGACAAGGACGGGGACGCCCTGGCGGCCATCTTGGACCGTTTCCATCAGACAAATCCGAATACACAAGTAGAAACAGTGTTTGTGGAATACGGCGACCTGGCCCAGTCCTATACGGAGGCTGTCCAAGGGGGTGGAGGACCGGACCTGATTCTGGCGCCCAATTGGTGGCTTCGAGAGCTGGCGGCTGCGAACGTTCTCTTGCCAATTGACAGTCAAGTAACAGCACAGGAACGTACGCAGTTCATCCCGGCAACCATAGAAAACATGGTTTGGGAAGGGACGTTGTATGGGCTGCCGACAGACTACGAACTTGTGGCGCTTTACTTCAACCGGCGGCTGCTGGACGAAAGCAACTTGCCGAGTACAGCGGACGATCTGATCGAGCTGGCCCTGGAGTCCCCTTTTCAGGGCGCCGGCATATACTCGAACTTTTATCACCTTGTTTGGGGCGTCGCTGCCTACGGAGGTAATCTCTTCGATGCGGATGGTCGCGTAATTCTCGAACAGTCACCGGGGACGGCAGAGTTTCTGACATGGTTGAACAAGGCCGACAGCACACCGGGTATCTTCGTTTCTCTCGACTATGGGATGCTGATGGAGCGCTTCAAGAAGGAAGAGTTTGCTCTCTTCATCGACGGACCCTGGAGCCTTGGTGAACTGCGGCAAAGGTTTGGCGCGGACCTGGGCGTGTTCACGTTGCCGGCCGGAGGTTCAGGGCCCGCGCGCCCCTGGTTAAGCGCAGACGGCGTGTTTCTGAATCCGTCCACGACCACCGACCAGCGGGAACTTGCCCTGACACTTGCCTGGCATTTGACGAACGCTGAAAGCGGTTCACTCTTGGCCGAAATCGCAGGCCGCCTGCCAGCGCACAAGGACGCTGACCTAAGTGGAACGCCTCTTTTGGCCGGATTTGCAATTCAGGCGGGCAATGCGATTCCTCAGCCCCATTACGCTGAGTTGGACGAAGTCTGGGGCTATGCCACCGACATGATCACGCAGGTTCTGCGCGGCTCAGCGACGCCTGAGGAGGCTGTCCTCGAGGCTTCGACACTCATCAATGAAGCGAATGGCAAGTAGGTTGACCAGGCAGAGTGGCAGTAGGATCGCTGATTCCGTCTATACGAAAAGAGATGCCCTTAGCATCACGTACGGATGACCGCGGCGTGAGATTTCGATTCAGTTCCTTGCTGCCACAGTTTTCCTCCCGCCGTCAGACACGAATTTCAGATCTTCCTATGTCCCCGGTACGGCTTGCCCTTTCGAATGCTTGCTGCTGCAAGCGGCCGGTGGTTACAATTGGGCCAACTGAAAGACACTGACATTGCAGACCCGACTTTCTTTGGAGACCCGCCCCCAAGGTATTGTTGCAGGCCTTTACGACAGGCTGCCATTCCCCAACATCGGTCCGGTGCAGGAGGTCGCGCTTGACCTGGGAATCACTGCGCACGATGGTGACGTTCAGTTGCAAGGGCTGGTCTTTCAGGGCTACAGCGGGCACCAGTTGCTGTTCGAGCAGCGATGGTCGGCAGGCGTCATCCGTCAACGTACAGGCGAGCAGGACCTGACGATCGCTGCCAACACCGGATTGGCGATCCGCAGCCTACAGTTTCTCCTGCATGGCTATGAACCGCTTTCCTATATCGAAATTACTGCTGTCGGTAGGTCGCAGGCGACGGCAGCATCTGCCGATGCTGGACAGCGAATACAGGCCCACTGCCAATCACCCGTGACCTACCATGAGCAACAGACTGACTTCTACTTTCCATTGACGGGGGCCTGGTGGGCAGTGCAGGCGGGCGATTGGAGCGACTTTCACAAAACGGAGGTCTACAGCCAGCCTTTCGCAGTGGATTTCATGAAGTTGGGACCAGAGGGGCGTACACATCAGGGCAATGGCCGCGCACTTTCGGACCACTACAGCTGGCATCAGCCGGTCTATGCCGCCGCAGGGGGCAAAGTGGCCTACAGTTGTTACGATATGCCGGATATGGCGCCCGGCGCAATCCCCGACCAGGCAATCATGCGCGGCGATATGCGGCGCCTGCTGGGTAATGCCGTCGCGATCAGCCACGCTAATGGGGAGTTCAGCTACTACGCACATCTGCAGCAGGCCAGTTTGCAGGTCAACGAGGGAGAAATGATCAGAAGAGGAACACTTCTGGGAAGAGTCGGAAGCAGTGGCAATTCGCCGGGGCCGCACTTTCACTTTCATGTGATGAACGGCCCCAACCTCTTCATCGACCAGGGATTGCCATTCCAGTTCAGTCACCTTGAAGCTGGCGGACAGTATTTCCCCGATCCGGTGACGATTCCCACTCGAATGATAGTTGTCGGGCCGGAAAGGACGTGAAGGTACAGAAGGCGAATGCAAGGCCCCTTAAGTGCGACATACAGCAACTACAAGAAGGCACATGTGAAATGAATGACTTTTCAACGAATGGTAAAGGGCCTGGTGAAGCCCTGCTTCAATACCGTCTGGACGACGAACAGTATGAGGAACTGGTGGACAATGTCGCCGGCAAGAGGGTGATTGGACTGGCTTTGTGGGAGGAATCGGTTAGCGACGATGAGGGTAGGAGACCATCGCCGGCGTTGCGCGAACTGTTTGACCTCGACCTATATCTGGAAAACAGACTGTTGCTGGCATTGTACGGAACGGCAATGTATACTGATCCTGAAAACGATCCTTTGCGCGGCTGGCAACAGGCTGGTAAAATAGTGCAAGCCTTTATCAACCAGGGACTCTGGTTGGACGAAATCGCGGCTACTGAAGAGGACGAGCTGGTACTGATCCTGAGTCGCAACCATGTACCGCAGTTGTATCTGAATGTGAGTGGCTGGACTGTCGAGGAGTGGGAGAACCTGCCCGGCGAGGAGTAAACACCGCCTCGGAGCAGACGGACAGAAACGCTACCGGTTTCAACTCCGCTCTTGGCGGAATGGGATTCTACGCACTGAAATCAGCTCCCTTTCTCCATAGCTGGTAGAGACGTTGTAGAGAATCAGCTGTTACGACCCGACCGGGGAGGATTCACGATGACAATTCTAACTGCTACAAGCGTCGCCCAGACAAGCACGGAACGCTGGAAGGCGTCGCTCTATGCTGCCCTGGCCGCGGCGGTAGTGTCGCTCCTGATGGTTCTGCTCAAAGGCGTACCTGTCGTGGGGGCCTTACTGGGTATCGTGATCGGAGCCGCGCCAATTGTCGGCTACGACTTTGCCCGGGGTGCGCTTGGCCAAAATTGGCGATCCGTGATAGGCGGGCTGATCGGTAACGTGTTCTTTGTCGTCGGCATCGTTCTTCATGGCTTCTTTTCGGCAGGCTTTGGATTCGTTGTGGGTGGGGTTGTAATTGGGATCTTAACGGCGATTTTGTGGCCAATTGTTGTAGGCGCGATGAGTTCGAATCAGTCGATCTGGAAGCTCTTGCTGGCCAGCATCATTGGTCTCATTCTTGGCCTAATCGTCTACTTCCTTGCTGCAGGCCAAGATCCGACCACTTGGCCTGGAGTTTCAACAATTCTGTTCTGGGCCGTTTGGGGCGGTACGGTAGGCGCGGCGTTGAGCGCGTGGAGTAAGTAGAAAACGGATCGAAGCACGAGAGTGCTGTGCGTCATATTTAATAAATGAACTGGCTCAGCGGGCG
The DNA here is from genome assembly GCA_965208965.1 of Caldilineaceae bacterium. Taxonomy (GTDB): domain Bacteria; phylum Chloroflexota; class Anaerolineae; order Caldilineales; family Caldilineaceae; genus Bin5. Next base: position 3,070,576 of record OZ242384.1, on the reverse strand, counting down.
GGTGACAGCGCCCGCTGATTCAATTCTGGACGGTTTGTCTTAAAAAACACATTCCCTCTACGGCCGTGAACCCAGCAGTAGTCGTTCAGGCTGGCTTGGCTTATGTATCGCGACGCGACTACCCTTGAAGAAATCTACCGTCTTGCATTGCCGCAAGGATCGCGGATACTGTTTGGGGACGCGCTGCTGAACAGGCCTGTCAGTTGGGCTTGCAGCTTGCGCCCCAGCCCACCGGCCTTCCCCAACCTCGAGGGGGAGGAGCTGGCATTGATCGACATCGATGACCTGCACCGGTTTAACCCTCAGTTGCGTCTGGACCGGGTCGTGAACAGTCTGCACCAGGCGCGTATCTCCGCGATCGGCGTTCTGGGTGAAGTACCGCGAGACGCGGTCGCGGTCGCCGAGCAGAACCGGATTCCACTCATCGCCCTTCCAGCCTCCGAGCCCCTCCTTTCAGTCGAGCGTACCGTGATCCGTCTGATCGTTGACCGCGGCGGTTACCTTGCCACAAAGGCCGCCGACTTGCAGCGGGAACTGACTCAGATCGAACTGGACGGTGGCGGCATGGGGATGATGGCCGAGCTTCTGGCGGGTTTCTCTGAACAGCCTGTACTCTTTCTGAAAGATGAAGGGACGCCAATCGCATTCGCTGGTCTCGAAGAGCTTACAGAGCAGCACAAACGGCGTGTGCTTGCGTCTATGCCAAGCCGCACGACTCTGCGAAGCTGGCTGGCCGCCAAGTTTGGTACAGAGCCGGCCGATAGCACAGAGCTGACCGGGATTCTACCTATCGATAGCAAACATCGGTACCGCGAAATGGTCGTCAGCCCTGTCATAGTCGCCGAGCGGGTCGAAGGATACTGCCTCCTGCTGCGGTCAAATTCCATTGCATCTGAGGAAATCTCCACTGTCGAAAGACTTGCCGTACTGCAGGGAGCAGGCGCGGCTGCATTGGCCTGGAGCCGGGAGCAGGCGGTTGGTGCGGTCGAAGAGAAGATGAGGACCGTCTTTCTGGACGAGTTGCTGGCAACAGAAATTGCCGACGAGGATGCGTGGATTCAGCGGGGAAATACGCTTGGCTTCGATCTGACCAGGCCCCACACTGCTTGGTTGATCCAAGCAGAAGGCATCCAGGATTGGCCGAATGCGCTGCACCAATATTTGGCAACGAAACAGGACCCAATCCTGCTATCAGTCCGGGCTGAAGATACGCTGCTCTTTTGGCCGTGCGACAATCCCAAGAGCGGCCGGGAGTTCAAATCGGTTGCCAACGGCTTAGTGGAGCACTTTACGTCGACTTTCCGGAGGGCCTCACTGGTAGTTGGGATCGGCCGCCCGGCCGCCTCCGTGCGGGAATGGCTGCGCAGTCTGGATCAGGCGCGAGAAAGCTGGCGAATGGGTTGTTCCTGGCAGGCCTCACCGGTGACCTATTTCGGTGACCTGGGCTTGTATCAGCTACTAACCGGGTTGGGTGGAAGCGGGGAAGCGAACCGTTTCTTCCGCAAGACGGTAGAACCACTGATCTCGCACGACGAAGAACACAATGCCGAACTGGTAGAGACGCTGGAAGCCTTCTTTGCCTGCCACGGTAATCTCAGCCAGACCGCAGCCTCGCTGCATATCCACCGCAATACATTGACCTACCGATTACAGCGCATCTCAAGCATTACCCTAATAGATTTAAACGATGCCGACGCGCGTTTTTCACTCCAACTTGGTCTCAAGCTGCGCCCTGTGATGCAGAACCGTTTGCAATAGGCAACGAACGGGCGGCGCTGCTTTTTGCCCGGTTTTCCTGTCTACCCCCGCGGCTGCCGGCCGCCAGCTGCGCTGCCAGACTACTCACGGCGTCGACTCCGCCTTCCGAGCCGGCGGCTTTCACCAGCGCCGAACCAACAATCACACCTTCGACAATCTCGGACACCCTTGCAGCCTGGGGGCCGGTACTGATACCAAAGCCGACGGCCAAGGGCAGATCTGTGTGGCGGCGAACGCGCTCAACAAACGCGGGCAGGCCGGGTGGCAGCTCATCGCGGGCACCGGTGATTCCGGTTACGCTCACGAGATAGATAAAGCCGGTGGCGTGCCTTGCTACCGACTTGATGCGGTCTTCGGTGCTTGTCGGCGCCAGCATGTAGATGGTAGCCAGACCGGCGGCGCGACAGGCGGGCTCCAAGAGTTCCGACTCTCCCGGCGGCAGATCGGGGACGATCAGGCCGTCGATGCCCGCCCTGGCGGCAGCATTCGCGAAGCGTTCTTCGCCAAACGCAAGAATTGGATTGTAGTAGCTCATGGCGCAGAAAGGCGTGTCGACGCCCTGGTCGCGCAGCTCGCGCACCATCTGGAGGCAGTCGGCCACGGTTGTACCGCCTACGAGCGCGGCGTAGGTGGCAGTCTGAATTGTCGGCCCATCGGCAAGCGGGTCGCTGTGGGGTATGCCGATTTCGACGAGGTCCGCGCCGGCCTCTGCCAAGGCAGTAATTACGTCCAGCGATTGCTGCCGGTCAGGATAGCCCATAGCATGGTAGGGCATAAAGGCGGCGACGCCAGCCTTGTTCAGATTGCGGAAAACCTGCTCGATGCGTTCTATTCCCCTCATCTTTCACCTCTCGGCCAAAACTTGCCCATTTAACTGTCTCCTCCAATTGTCTGCATTACCGTGCCCAGATCCTTGTCGCCCCGTCCGCTGAGATTGACCAGTATCACCTGATCTTTCGTCATCTGCGGCGCAAGTTCCAATACATAACCGATCGCATGGGCACTTTCCAATGCAGGGATGATACCTTCCAGTTCGCACAGCGCTTTAAACCCTTTGAGAGTCTGCGCGTCTGTGCAGTAGGTGTATTCGGAGCGTCCCACATCTCGAAGCCAAGCGTGTTCCGGGCCCACGCTGGCGTAATCCAGGCCGGCGGAAATCGAGTGGGTCAGTGCAATCTGCCCGTCACTGTCCTGAAGGACATAGCTCTTGGTGCCTTGCAATACGCCGAGCCGGCCCCGCTCCGGGTCAGCGAAACGGGCGGCATGGGCGCCGTCTTCGATCCCGTGTCCGCCCGCCTCGACACCAATAAGCCGCACACTCTCCTCCTCAAGGAAAGGATGGAATATGCCTATAGCGTTGCTGCCCCCTCCAACGCAGGCCACGATGGCGTCGGGCAGGCGGCCCGGGCCGCCTTCGACAGGATCCTGCATCTGGCTGTGGGCCTCCAGGCCAATGATCGATTGGAAGTCCCGCACCATGGCAGGATAGGGATGGGGACCAAGCGCGCTGCCCAGCAGGTAGTGTGTGGATTCCACGTTTGTGACCCAATCGCGGATGGCCTCGTTGATGGCGTCTTTGAGCGTCTGCGAACCGCTGTCGACGGCCCGCACCTCGGTGCCGAGGAGCTGCATGCGAAAGACGTTGGGCTTCTGGCGCTCCATATCTACAGTGCCCATGTAGACGATACAGCCAATCCCCAGGAGCGCGGCTGCGGTGGCGGTGGCGACACCGTGCTGGCCGGCGCCGGTTTCTGCCACGATGCGCGTTTTGCCCATCTTGCGCTTCATCAGCAGGGCCTGGCCCAGGGCATTGTTGATTTTGTGGGCGCCGGAGTGAGCAAGATCTTCCCGTTTCAGATAGATCCGGGCGCCGCCCAGTTCTTCGCTCAGACGGCGGGCATAGGAGAGCGGAGTCGGACGGCCAACGTAGGTATGCTGCAAATGGGCCAGTTCCGCCATGAACTCTTTATCAACGCGGGCGCTCAGGTATGCTTCTTCCAGTTCATCCAGCGCCGGCATAAGTGTTTCGGGCACATATTTGCCTCCGTACGGTCCGAATCGCCCCGTCTCGTCCGGAACAGCGCTGTAGTTAACAGTTGTAGGTGTTGTTGAAAGAGTCATCAGATCCTCGCAATCGGTCTGGCGACGGGTGCCCATCTATCCGTCATCTGCGCTCGAAAATGATATTAGTTGCCTGTTGCATTTCAGCCACAGGCGCAGTTTCACCGGTCCACTTTTCCCAGGCAATTGCACCCTGGTAGACCAGCATTCCAAGGCCACCTATGGCGGCAGCTCCATCGGTTGAGGCCAGTTGCAACAGCCGCGTCATGGCCGGATTGTAGACCAGGTCGTAGACGATCTGATCTTTGCGGAACTCGACATTTTCCTCCCAGGGCAACCCTTCGATGCGCGGCTCCATGCCCAGCGAGGTGCAGTTGACGATCAGGTCCGCGTCCTGGGCGCTACCTGTCACATCATCAGGGAAGGCGGCGCTGCCGATATTGATCTCCGGAAAGTAGGACTGCATCGTTGCGGCCAGATCGACAGCCTTCGGGACGGTGCGGTTGAGGATATTCACACTCTTGACACCGGCCTCGGCCAGACCGTACACAACTGCCCTCGAGGAGCCGCCCGCGCCTATAACCAGCGCCCGCTTGCCGGCAGGCTCAACGTTGTGAGCTTGCAGGTCGGCAATAAAGCCGGCGCCGTCGGTATTGTCTCCGGAAAGCTGACCATCTTCGTGGACGACAATTGTATTCACCGCGCCGATTGCTTCGGCTGCGGGCGTCCAATGGTGCAGATGGGGCATGACGGACTGCTTGTGGGGCACAGTCACGTTTACGCCCCTAAGTCCAAGAGCAGGCAACGCGGCGACAGCCTCCGGCACTCTTTCCGGCGGCACTGCAAACGCCAGATAGCGCCAGTTCATCTGGCGTGCGACAAAGGCGGCGTTGTGCATCTGAGGACTGATAGAGTGGGTAACCGGCCAACCGAAAAGACCGACGAGTGTCGTTGCGGCATTTATATCGGTTGGAAACAGCTCTAAATCAGCCTCGCTTGAACGATTGGAGACTGATTCATTGCGGAGAGGTTCACTCATTTTCACTTACCCGGTTCACTTCCTGCACATTAACGTTGAGCGCGCGTAAAGTTGATTCGAAGCCGGGAAAACTATCCGCGGTAACATGCGCGTTATGGATAGTAGTCTCACCTTCGGCAATCACAGCGGCCACGGCCAATGCCATCGCCAGCCGGTGGTCACCATGGCTGTCCACGCTCGCGCCCTCAAGTTTTGTGGGCCCGTCCACTATGAAGCCGTCAGCGGTCTCCTGAATCCTGGCGCCCATCTTTTTGAGTTCGGAGACGGTCGTGGCGATTCGGTCGGTCTCCTTAACGCGTAGCTCCTGGGCATCGCGTACGACGGTCCGGCCCTCGGCCTGCGTGGCTGCAACAGCCAGAACCGGCAACTCGTCGATCATCGTGACGAGTTGTGCGCCGCCGAATTCCATACCTCGCAGCCCACCGCCGCTTACGATCAGATCCGCTACGGGCTCTCCACCCTGGAAGGGCCGCTCTCTGCGCCGAATGCTGGCCCCCATCTCGGAAAGGGCATCGACGATTCCGGTCCGCGTCGCATTGACACCGACGTCGACGAGCGTCAGGTTACTGTCCTGCAATGAGGATGCCCCGACAAGCAGGAATGCAGCCGAGGAGATATCTCCGGGAACCAGAATGTTCAAAGGTTTAAGCGGGGACTGGGGGCGCTCGCTATGCGTTGTATTGCCCAGGGCGGTGACGGGGGCGCCCATCGCACTAAGCATCCGCTCGGTATGGTCACGTGCAGGTCCAGGCTGGTGAACCACAGTCAATCCGTGGGCATAGAGACCTGCCAGCAGGAGACAGCTCTTGACTTGGGCGCTGGCGACCGGCATCTTATACTCGATCGCGGAAATGCGGGAGGGAATGATAGCGAGGGGCGCGAACCGGCCATTTTGGCGTCCGAAAATCTGCGCGCCCATCGTCCGCAGCGGGTCGGCAATTCGGGCCATAGGGCGGCCTCGAATCTGGGCCGTGCCGCTAAGTACGCTTACGAACTCCTGTCCAGCGAGCAGCCCCGCCAGTAGACGCATTGTCGTGCCGCTGTTGTCGCAGTCGAGCACGTCATTTGGCTCTTTCAAGCCATCAAGACCGACGCCGTGAACCTCGAGGCGCGTGCGGCTGATTTCATCGATGCGCACGCCCATGGCACGCATGATGTTCATGGTTGCCCTACAGTCGTGGCCGTCGAGAAAGTTGCGAATGTGTGTGGAACCTTCGGCAATTGAACCGAAGATCACCGCCCGATGGCTGATGGACTTATCGCCCGGTACGCCGCATCGGCCAACGAGAGGACCGTCACTGCTGATCTTGAGGATGTCTGCCATGGGAAATCTCAGCTATATAGGATCGTTCGGTCAAATGAGCATTCAATGTCGACATCGGTGTTGCGGCTGGTTGAGAGCTTAACACTGGCAGATCATTGTGCAATGACTGGCGGCGGCCGGTTTCAGCCCTCTGCCGGCACTGCGAAAGAACCCTTCTTCTGTTGCCATTCTGCGCGCGTATTCTGCGAGCAGGTAAGCTTACTCCGCAGAGAATCTTCATTGTTGTCAGCGAGCAGAGTTCGCAGTTCCTTAAGATGCCCACCCAGGATGTCCATCTGCTCCAGGACCGCCTCGCGGTTGGTCACCAGAATATCCAGGAACATCTGCGTATCGCTAGCTGCCACACGGCTGGTGTCGCGAAATCCTCCGGCAGCTAGTTCCCACACTGCGGCATCTTCTTCACCGCTGTCGCTGACCGTGTGAACCAGGGCGCTCGCCAGGAGAAATGGCAGATGACTGATGGCAGCAACAAGGCGGTCATGGCGAACCGGCTCCATGGTGATTGGGATGGCCCCGATCGCCTCCGCCAGTTCGGAGGCCAGTTCGATTGTTTCTTTCGTCGTGCGAGGAAGGGGCGTGAGGACCCACGGCGCACCTTCATAAAGCCCACCTTCTGCGGAGGCGTAACCGGCAGTTTCCTTTCCAGTCATGGGATGGCCGCCAATCGGCTGAATTCGAGGCGGCAGCCGGTCCATGGCCGCGCAGATTTCGGCTTTGGTGCTTCCCATATCCATGACAACGGTGCCTGGCCACAGGATTGGACTGAGCGTCTCCAGCATCTTTACGACTGCCCGTACAGGCGTGGACAAAATGACTACATCGGCCCCGGCGACGCCGGAGTTCAGATCGGTAGTCGCCAAATCGACTGCGTCTTCGTGAAAGGCGCGCAGGATAGTGCTGAAGTTGCGGGTCACGCCTCTCACTTCACGGCACAGATTGCGTTTTTTCAGATCGATGCACAGGCTTGCGCCCATCAGGCCCAGCCCGATGACCGCAACGCTGCACTCAGAAAGATGTTTCATGAGCGGTCAGTCGTTACCGCGATATTGCCCCTGCTTTGCCGGTCAAGACCGCCTCGTTGATCTGAGACCTTCAGGGCGGAAACCGGAAATCAGAGTTTGCGTCCGACAGCGTTGGCAATTGACTCCAGTTCCTTCATCAAGACGCCGAAATGCTCGAAGGTCAGACTCTGGGCGCCGTCGCTCCAGGCCTTTGAAGGGTCAGGGTGTACTTCGATCATCAGAGCATCCGCCCCCGCGGCGACTGCGGCCTTCGCAATCGGCGCCACGTATTCCCACTGGCCTGTTCCGTGTGCCGGGTCGGCCACGACAGGCAAGTGAGTCAACTGCTTGAGGACGGGGATGGCATTGATATCGAAGGTGTTGCGGGTAGTTGTCTCGTAAGTTCGAATCCCCCGCTCACAGACCATCACCTGCATGTTGCCGTTGCTTAAAATGTACTCGGCCCCCATCAACAGCTCCTGTATAGTGCCGCTGATGCCGCGCTTCAGGAAGACCGGTTTGGTCGTTTTGCCCACTGCCTTGAGAAGCGGATAGTTCTGGTTGTTGCGAGCGCCGATCTGAAAGATGTCGGTGTATTCGCCGACCAATCCTATATCTTCCGAGCTCATTACTTCGGTAATGATCGGGAGACCGGTCTGCTCTCTGGCCTCTGCCAGGAACTTGAGACCCTCTTCTCCCAAGCCCTGGAAACTGTACGGGCTGCTGCGCGGTTTGAAGGCGCCGCCCCGCAGCACGGACCCGCCGGCCTCTTTGACCGCGTGAGCCGTCTCCAGGATTTGCTCGCGGCTTTCCACACTGCAAGGTCCCGCCATGACCACTACTTTCTCACCGCCGACGTTTGTGCCGTTCACGGGAATCTTGGTTGACGACTGAACGAAGTCACGGCTGGCGTACTTGTAGGGCTGCATAATACGGACTGTCTTTTCCACACCGTCAAGGACCTCGAACGTGTCCTGCTGGATCAGATAGTCGTCAGCGCCGATGATACCCACGATTGTACGGGCCTCGCCGCGGCTCAGATGCACCTTGTAGCCGAGTTCCTCGACGCGCTTGACGACTTCCTCCACCTGGTCTTGGGCAGCGCCCTGTTTCATTACAACAATCATTGAAGATTCCTTTCCTGGTCTGGTTGCGTAGCTATGCTGTCGGTGCGCGTTGCGTTATTCGTCAGGCTGAGAGAGATCCTCTTTCCACACTGTACGGGGCCGTTCATGCCAACACGGGATTCTTGCTCATTTCCTCTGTACTCCGAACTTCCTTACCTGCCATCCTGGCTGGGTCATCTGGTTCTGTTGGGGTTGCAATCGAGCGGCCAACGGCCGCAGCGACTCTTCGCAAGCTACTCATCAGGTCTGCGAACCTTTCAGGTTTGAGACTCTGGTCTCCATCACTTAAGGCTGATTCTGGGTCCGGGTGTACTTCCAGGATCAGGGCATCGGCTCCAGCCGCGACCGCAGCCAGTGACATCGGCGGCACAAGTTCCCAGTCGCCCGTACCATGCGCGGGATCGGCAACGACTGGCAGATGGGAGGAACGCTTGAGAACGGGTACTGCGTTTAGATCGAAAGTGTTGCGGGTGGCCGTTTCATATGTACGAATGCCGCGCTCGCACAGCATAACCTCCATGTTGCCGTTGCTCAGGATGTACTCGGCACACATAAGAAGCTCCTGGATTTCGCCGCTGAGGCCGCGCTTGAGCATTACCGGTCGCCGGGTCTTGCCGACTGCCTGGAGAAGCGCGTAATTCTGCATATTGCGGGCGCCAATCTGAAGGATATCCACGTACTCGGCCACCAGGTCGATTGTTTCGACAGTCATGACTTCGGAGATGACGGGCAGGCCAGTGACCTCGCGGGCCTCGGCCAGGTATTTCAGCCCCTCTTCGCCAAGGCCCTGGAAGCTGTACGGACTGGTACGCGGCTTGAAGGCACCGCCGCGCAGTACGCTGGCCCCGGCCTCTTTGACTGCTACGGCGGTCTGAATAATCTGTTCTCTGCTCTCAACGCTGCAGGGCCCGGCCATAACGACAACCTGCTCGCCCCCGAAACAGATGCCGTTCACGTCTATGACGGTTCCTTCGGGGTTTATGGTTCTACTAGCAAGCTTGTAAGGATCCTGGATTCGAACTGTTTTCTGCACACCTGCCATCGCATCGAAGGTAGCCCTCTGCACTTGGGTCAGGTCGCCGACAAGGGCGATAACGGTATGGCTTTCGCCAGTGATCGGCTGCGTTTGGGCGCCCATTGAGGCTGCCCGCGTGATGACATGATCTATTTCGGCTTGGGAAGCCTCAGGCTTCATTACGACAACCATTCAACTCTCCTATTGCACAGTTCCTCATTGGAAGGATATGACATTCAGGTTTGAAGGTGCGCTGAGATGCTTCCTTCGTAGATTCGAGTTGGCGCTCTCGACATTCTATATCTGCAACACCGCCTCTTGCGCGTACTCCTCAGGAGTGGGTTGCACCGCCGCGGGGTAGCTACCCAGCATCTTGACAAACGCTGCTCTATTGAGCAGCCCTAAAACGGCAGCGCTACAGTCCGGCTCCTGCCAGTGACCTTCAAAATCCAGATAAAACACGTATTGCCAAGGCCGGTTGCGGCGCGGGCGGCTCTCCAGTTTTACGAGATTGATGCTGCGCTCGGCGAACTCTCCCAGACAGGCATATAAGGCCCCCGGGCTGTGGGGCGTGGCAAAGACGAGGGAGGTCTTGGCGTTCGCCGACTGCTGGGCATCGCCCTTTCCAATTACGAAGAAGCGGGTAAAGTTGAAGAGGAGATCCTCGATGCCCTCCTGGACAATCTCCAGGTCATAGATCTCGGCAGCCAGTGCGCTTGCGATTACCCCTACCTGCTGCTCCGGATGCTCGGCAAGCTCCTTGGCGCTGCCGGCAGTATCATACCAGGGTATGGCAGTGTAGCCGTGGCGATTGAGAAAGCCCTCACACTGGGCGAGGGCCTGCGGATGGCTTCGCACCTGGTCAATCTTGTCGCCATTGCCTGGCATCGTCAGCAGATTGTGCCGTACGCGCAAGAGGATTTCCCCCTGAACGCGAAAGTCATGATCCAGCAAGAGGTCATAGGCTTTATTAATACTGCCTGCGAGGGAGTTTTCGACTGGGACTACGCCCAAAGTAGAGCGGTCATCGTACAGCGATGCGAAGATATCTTCAAAAGTCCTGCTGGGCAGTGTATCGACCTCGGCGCCAAACTGTTGACGAATGGCCTCTTCGGAGTATGCGCCATGCTCTCCCTGAAATGCGACTACTGACATCGGATTACTCCATGTTTATTTTGCAGCGATGAGGCGCATCTGTGCCGCTAAGAATCTCCATACCGGCGCAGGCGCGGTCAATCCTGCAATTGTTCATCGATCCAGCGGTTCAACTCGTCAAGATCGATTTCGGACGCCAGCCTCTTGTCGGGGCGCAGAGCCTGGGCCTCTTTCAAATAGACATGCTGGATTTCCTTCTGCGGTGTGTCGGTATTCCAGTAGATCAGAATGCGAATACAGAGTGGAACACTGCCAGGAACGCGCATTTCATGTCCGCAGAGCAGGGGCACGTCCATCCAACCCAGCTGACGGGCGGCCAGAGCCGGGTATTCACTGACCACATCGAAAGTCGTGGTAAAGATTGCGCTGGCCACGTCTTCGGATTGGATATTGTTAAGACGAATCATAAAGGCTAACAGTTCTCGGGTTGATTGCAAGATTGATTCAGGTGTGTCCTCTTCAACAGTTGTTGCGCCCCGCACTCCTCGACAGATCACGGCTCTCTCCAGTTTTTTCGCAGCGTCCTGCATAGATTGGAAGATAAAACATCGGGCCAGTCAGGTCTTTGTCAGCCGAAGTTGCAGGTGGCAAGTTTATGCACGCAATGCGGGCAGAACTGCCCCGAGGCCAACAAAAAAAGCGTGGAGTTCGTCTCCACGCTTTGAGTGTCTTTACGTTGACTGCCCTTACACAGCCCAACGCTCCTCAACGAGTGGAGACGGTTGGTTCACGCCAAAATAATAACCAAACCAAAAGTTGCCAAAAGAAAACCCGCGCCACTCATGGCGCAGGTTGCTGGACAACAGTATCTCCGCGGCTGACGGACCATCCAACAGGTTGATTGGAAGGAGCGAATCGTCCTCGTTTCGAATCAGATCGGCGATTGTCACTTGCGCTTCGCTTCGTTCTTTAGTCACTCTGTCGAGCCGTCCTCGTTGCTGTGCGTTTGAGAGTTTCTTCAAGACATTGAGGCGGAGATTACCACACACCGTAATCAATGTCAAATCTCTCGCGACAAAGAGGGTGCAATCCAGAATTGGGGGGAACTTTGCCATGGACGAGGAGAGAGTGGAGAGGAGTGAGTGGCGTGGGGGGCGCGTGAGAGGGGAGCGCTGAAGGATTTCGGCACAATCTATCATGTTTTCAGGGGGGATCCCCCCTTCTACTCAACGGTTTAATAGTGAAATCTTTCACCATGTGTCAACTTTTGGCAGCTTTTTAGGGGATTTTCCCAAGGCAAACGAATCTATTCTGGTTTGCCAGTATTGCCGAAGATAACCAGAGGGTCCAAAGAGGCGAGGAGAGAGTGGAGCAGGGTGGCGCTTGAAGAGAGAGGGAGGGCAGGAAAGAGGCTTGCCCCTACGGGGACGATGAGGGGAACAGACCGCGGTTTGATTGCCGTTAGAAGAGTGTGAACGCTTGCCCAATTTTGGGATACAAACGCGACGTATTTCAACACAGAAGGCTTAGCTTCTGCCAAGTACCATTTATTGGAGTCATTCGGGGGCGTTTTGCCGCATCACAAGGACGTCATAAGGACCGTAAAACCTGTCCTGTACTACAAATGCCTTATACCTACCATCCAAGGAATCCGATTCCTCCACGACACGAGTAACCGAGAGTCCGCTCTGTCCCATGGGACGGCTTGTAAAAGTCTTCAATGATGATGCAGGCTCAAAATCAGAGGGGAGTCGATTAATTCTTCGAAGCAGTTCAGTCTTCTGTGGATCGTACATCCACAGGTCATTGAAGCAGTTGGAGCCGAAGTAGAGCCGATGATCAGTGGTCCAGCCATGAAGTCTATATTTACAGCCTGTCACATTATGTTCGCGTTGTGCGCTCCTGAAAGCGCTTGCAAAGTTGCCTTCCGGCTGGGTCAGCCAGTCCAGTACGTAACCTCGTGACGCCACAACCGTCAGCAACGAATACTGGCCGTAGATCTGTGCAAGCGCGAATGGAGCGACCAATACTATGGCCAGAATCGAGGCCGACACGGCGCGTGCTTGCCTCCCTCCCCAAAACCAGAGAAGGCCGCAAACGATCAGTCCGGCGCTGCAAAGGGAGAAGAACCATACCTGGCTAAAGAGGACAACATTCAGAAAGTCGGTCAGAAGAAGGAACGGACCGAACAGGTACCAGGCCGGTTGCAAAGGCTCCGGAGTCGCGGCAATCAGCCATTTGCCGTATAGAGAGAGCAAGAGGAGCGCCAAGGCCGACCACATGCCGAATCGGGCGAACCAATTGCGGGTCAGAGATCCTCTTTTGAACTTCAGCTCGTGTATCATGGTCTCCCTCTCTTCGGGACAGGTACGGAGATCCAGGCAGGTGGCGCCAGACGCAGCGGCAGGGCGGTCGCTCACACCAGAAGGGCAGGTCTGCGATGCACCAGTGCGTGTAATCGGGGTAAACAGCGCCTGGCCTGCACGTCATCTTATCAGATTATCCGGTTTTGCGTGCGAGACTACAAGTGCCGCCTTCCGCAAGAATCGACAAATGCTGACTCAGTCTTCATCTTGCATATCTATTGCCCTTCCCCGACAATGGCGGAAAGACCGACTTACTGAAAATCAGAACTGAAACCGGCTTACTGTATAGCCGCTCAATGTCTCTCCGTTGGGAGAACACAGTTGCGGCTTGATCGTAAACACCATCTCCAGGAGGATCTACGTGCAGAGTTCATTTTCCTTAGACAACAAGGTCGCATTGGTTACCGGCGCCAACGGGGGCATCGGCCGCTCGATTGCGTTGGGATACAAGTCGATGGGCGCAACCGTCATTGCCAGCGGGCGCAACCCGCAGAAAAACGCCGCCGTGGCACAAGAGCTGGGAGACGGGCACGAAGTAATCTCTCTGGACGTGCGGGACGAAGAGGCGGTCAACGGGGCGGTGGCGGGGATCGTCGAAAGACACGGCAGGATTGACATCCTGGTCAACAATGCCGGCATCGCCCGCCGTATAAACATACTGGACATGGATACGGAGGACTGGCATTCAGTCATAGACACGCATCTCAACGGAGGCTTCTACTGTGCAAAGGCGGCGGCCAAGGCGATGGTGAACGCCGGAAACGGCGGCAAAATCATCAACATCGGGTCAATGTACTCCTTGCTGGGCCCCCCTAATGTCACCAACTACGCCGCCGCCAAAACCGGCATCCTGGGATTGACGCGCGGGCTGGCGGTTGAACTGGCAGTTCACAATATCCAGGTCAATGCTTTGGTGCCCGGGTGGCACAAAACGGACCTCAACCGGGAGCTACTCGATGGGCCGCTGGGCGAAGAGATCCGGCACAAGACGCCGGCGAGGCGCCTGGGGACATCAGACGACCTGGCAGGGGCTGCCATTTTCCTGGCCTCCGAGGCGGCTGAGTTCGTCACAGGCACAACTCTGGTAGTGGACGGCGGCTACTCGATCATGGACCGACAGTGGGCGGATTGAATCCGGTCCTTTGGATCGGGTATAATGCGGGCACCGCGAGGCAATGGTGGAAGGGCAAGGAGAACTGCCATGGCTGTTACAGCAGTCGAGCGCACTAGGACGTCTTCAGATTCAAGAGACAGGGCGACGGTGCCGCCCTTGAATAACGGCGACCGGTTGACACGCGCTGAGTTTGAGCGCATTTACGCGGCCCACCCTGAAATAAAGAAAGCCGAACTCATTGAGGGAGTCGTGTATATGCCATCCCCGGCACGATATCGCGAACACGGAAAACCACACTTCGACGCTATAGTCTGGATCGGTACCTATGTGGCTGCCACACCAGGCTCAGAAGGCAGCGACAACTCGACTCTGCGACTAGACCTGGAGAACGAGCCTCAGCCTGATGCCCTATTGCGGCTAACCCCGGAATCCGGGGGAGGTTCCAGTGTTGGAGAGGACGGCTATCTGGAAGGCGCGCCGGAACTGATTCTGGAAGTATCCGCCAGCAGCGCCAGCTATGATCTGAACCAAAAGAAGCGGGTCTACGCCCGAAGTGGCGTGCCTGAGTACATCCTGTATCTAGCCTATGAGAAACGTGTAATCTGGTTTGTTCTGCGTGACGGCGTCTATGTGGAGCAGCAGCCGGACGGGGACGGCGTTTTGAAAAGCGAACGCTTCCCGGGGCTGTGGTTGCTGCCAGGCGCGCTCCTGGCCGGCAATCTTTCCGGCGTATTGGAGACGTTGCAGCAGGGGCTTAAGTCTGAGGAACACAAGAGATTCTGCGCCGCTCTGGCACGGCGCCGCAAGGAGGCCAAATGATTCTGTCAACGCCTGACAACCTGGCAGTTGCCGACCATCTGTTGACTACCACGCGTTCGGTGCGAAAACGACTGGACCTGAATCGTCCGGTAGAGAGCGAAATCATCCAGCAGTGCCTGGAGATTGCAGGGCAGGCCCCAACAGGCAGCAACCGTCAGAACTGGCACTTCGTCGTGGTAACCGATGGCGAGAAGAAGCGCTTCATCGCCGAGCGATACCGTAAGGTGTGGTACGCCTACAATGCCACTCGGAGTGTGCCTACGGGACCGGACGCGACCACCGAAGACAGACAGATGCAGCGTGTGATCAGTTCCGCACAGTATTTGGCCGACAATTTGCAGGATGTGCCAGTGCTGGTTATCCCATGCATCGAAGGCCGCCCCGAGGATGCCTCGCCGGCTTCACAGGCCGGGCACTACGGCTCCATCCTGCCGGCCGCATGGTCGTTCATGATGGCGCTTCGAGCCAGAGGACTAGGCTCCGCCTGGACGACTCTTCATTTGCGGCATGAAGGTGAAATCGCCGAGTTGCTAGGCATTCCCGACGATATCTCCCAAGCCGCGCTGCTGCCGGTGGCCTACTTCAGAGGCGACGACTTCCGCCCGGCCAAACGGAAGCCGATGCGCGACAGGACTTACTGGAACAACTGGCAGACAGAATGAAGCTAGTCGCCGATATTCATCTGCACTCCCATTTTTCGCGAGCCACGAGCAAGAACCTGACACTTGAGCACCTGTGGAAGTGGGCACAGCTCAAGGGCGTACAGGTTGTCGCCACGGGTGATATTGCGCATCCTGGCTGGTTGGCGGAGTTGCAGGAGAAATTGGCGCCAGCAGAAGACGGGTTGTTTCAACTGAAACCTGAGTGCGCCGCAACAATAGCCGATGAGGTGCCCCCGTCCT
Organism: Caldilineaceae bacterium; assembly: GCA_965208965.1. GTDB lineage: Bacteria > Chloroflexota > Anaerolineae > Caldilineales > Caldilineaceae > Bin5. The sequence continues at coordinate 3,054,955 of OZ242384.1, read as the reverse complement.
GTGAAGGGCCTGTTCGATTCCTGATCGGCGGCGAGATCAGCAACATTTACAAGAGAGATGACCGAACGCGCAAAGTTCACAACATTGTTTTTGCGCCTACGGTCGAGGCGACCTCGATTCTGCAGGCCGAACTGGAAAAGATCGGCAACATTCGCTCGGACGGCCGCCCAATCCTGGGTCTGGACAGCCGCGACCTGTTGGAAATTGTGCTGGAGGTGGACGACAGGTGCCACTTGATCCCTGCCCACATCTGGACACCCTGGTTCTCGATCCTCGGTTCAAAGTCCGGCTTCGATTCAGTGGAGGCATGCTTCGCCGATCTGACGCCGCACATCTTCGCGGTCGAAACAGGTCTCTCTTCCGATCCGCCGATGAACTGGCGAGTCTCGTGGCTAGATGACTATACTCTCGTCTCCAATTCAGACGCCCACTCACCGCCGAAGCTGGCGCGAGAGGCCACTCTCTTTGATACCGAATTGAGCTATGACGCGCTATTCAATGCGCTGAAGAGCGGTGACCCCAGGGAGTTCCTGGGCACTATCGAGTTCTTCCCTGAGGAAGGCAAATATCATTTGGACGGCCATCGCAAATGCGGGGTCTGCTGGGAGCCGGCTACAACGGTCGCCAACGGGGGACTTTGTTCGCAGTGCGGCAAGCCGGTGACTGTCGGTGTCTACCACAGGGTCGAGGAGCTGGCCGACCGCGCTCCCGGCACGCGTCCGTCCTCATCGGCTCCTTTCACCAGTCTAATTCCTCTGCCCGAGGCGTTGGGCGAAGTTCTGGACGTTGGCCCCAACTCCAAGCGCGTGCAGACCGAGTACCTGCGACTCCTGGGAAGGTTGGGGCCTGAGCTGACGATCCTGCAAGCAGTCCCAATTGAGGATATCTCTGCGGCGGGCGGCCCGGTTCTGGCTGAGGGAATCCGGCGAATGCGGGAAGGTGAGGTGGTTGCGAAGAGCGGGTTCGACGGTGAATACGGCGTTATCCGCATGTTTGACGGGGAGGCGGACAGGCTTTCTTCCTTCCAGCTTGGGATATTCGCGGGCGAGCCTGCGGCGGCGAAAGAGGAGAATAGTACGACAACGGCAGGGCGGGATCTTCTCAGGAAGAGAGATGAGAGTGTGCCGTCAGAAGCGGCGGCGCCGCCTGGAGAGAACGCCTTGGCGGAAGGGGATATCCAGTACAGTCTGCCCTTCGATTCTGTGTCGAACGGGCATGCCTCTTCCGATCCACAGAGCCACAAGGAAGCAGACGGCAGAGTTGCGTCCGCTTGGTTCTTTCAGCTCAATTCGGAACAGCAGACCGCTGCCGCACATACCAGTACGCCACTGGCCATCATTGCCGGTCCGGGCACCGGCAAGACTCGCACACTGACCGTGCGCATTGCCCGTCTGATCGAGGGGAAGGGAGCGGCGCCGTCTTCGATCCTGGCTGTCACTTTCACAAACAGAGCGGCCGAAGAGATGCGAGAGCGGCTGACCGAACTGCTGGGAACAGAGAGGTCATCGCGAATCACTGTCGGTACGTTTCATCAGTTGGGCGCCAGCCTTCTCAGGGAGTTCGGCAATGCAATCGGAGTTTCGCAGAGGTTCACCATTCTCGCAGAACCGGACCGGCAGACATTGCTGAGGCGCGCCTGCCCGGAGTTGGGAGCAAGGGAGTTGCGGGCGGCGCTGGAAGCGATATCGGCTCGCAAGAATGGCTTAACGTCAGGGACCACAGAGGGGAAGACTGAGGACAGAGGCAGCGTAGCCTGGGCTCGCTATCAAGCCGCCCTACAAGAGGCCAACGCGCTTGATTTTGACGATCTGATTTTGCGGGCCGCACAGCTGCTGGAGACGGACGCGGCGGTCCTGCGTACGGTTCAGGCGCGCTTTCGCTGGATCTCTGTGGATGAATATCAGGATGTGAATGCGGCTCAGCACAGGCTGTTGAAACTACTGGCGGCTGGGGGCGCGAATATCTGCGTAATCGGAGATCCGGACCAAGCAATATATGGTTTCAGAGGAGCCGATCACCGCCACTTTCTATCCTTTGAGGATGACTTTCCCGGTGGTAAGCGCCTCCACCTGGAGAGAAACTACCGGTCAGCCCAGACGATTCTGGACGCCGCAATGCAGGTCATCTCACACAATCCCGATCATCAGTCGACTGCACTGATCGCCGACTTTGCCGAGCAGGTAAAGTTGGACGTCTATCGCGCACCCACCGATAAGGCCGAAGCAGAGTATGTCGTCCACCAGGTGGAACAGATGGTAGGTGGGGTCAGCCACTTCTCATTGGATTCAGGGCGAGTAGACGACAGCGGTCTGCCAGAGGACTTTACATTCGGCGATTTCGCCGTCCTTTACCGTCTCAATGCACAGGCCAGGTTGATGGAGGAAGCCTTCGACCGGTCGGGCATTCCCTATTCGACGATCGGGGGCCCCGCACTGGCAGAACAGAGGCCGGTGCAGGAGATTGTGGCGCTCTTGTGGCTAGCACAGGCTCCAGACATCCCATTCCATTGGCAGCGTATCCTGACGGAAGGAAAGAGGGCGCTAACGGATGACGAAGCGGCAGGTCTGGCAGAAAGGCAGATCAAAGCTTCTGAGGGGCGCGGCACACCGGGGGCCTGGCTCAAGGAAATCGCAGCGGCGCCGAGTACCCGTGCCTTGCGGCAACCTCAGCGGGAAAGATTGGTCCAAACGGTTGAACTCGTGGAGGAGCTGGTCGGCAATGCCTCCGCGCCCCTGTCTTCGCAGCTTCAAATCGCGGCCGCGGGCTGGGCCGGATTGCGCGGTACCGACTTCAGCGACGCCGAGGAAGAGCGAATCGAGCGTCTGCAGCGGCGCGCAGCGCCTTATCGAAACCGGCTGCAGGAGTTCCTGACGACGATTTCATTGCATAGCGAAGCCGACCAGTTTGACAGTCGGGCCGACCGGGTGACGCTGATGAGTCTCCACGCCGCGAAGGGACTGGAGTTCCCTGTCGTATTCATTGCAGGCTGTGAGGAGGGGCTTCTACCCTATACGCCATCCAACCGGGACGTTGACCTGGATGAGGAGCGACGGCTTTTCTACGTGGGCATGACACGTGCGCAACGACGGTTGATTCTGACACATTCCAACCGGCGCTTTCTGTTTGGGCAATCAATAGAAAACGGGATCTCAGGCTTTGTCACCGATATAGAGACGGCCCTGCAGGAGGTGCAGAAGGCCGAACCGCGACGGACCCGCAAGAGGGCCGAAGACCAGCAGATGCGACTGTTCTAGCGTCCTGCAGGAGAACACGCGCAAGGCATCCCTGAGAGAACTGCACCGCTTCGCTGCCCCCTCTCCATGTCACCAGGCTGACGCGACTTCCAACGCCTCCATCTGGTCCTCAGTAAGTTCCACTTCCAGAGCATTCAAACTGCCCTGCAACTGCTCGACCGTATTGGCGCCGACAATCGGCGCGGTCACTCCCGGTTGGGCCAGGAGCCAGGCGAGTGAGACGGCAGCCGGCGTTGCTCCATGTTCACCGGCGACAGCTTCCACCGCTTTCAGGACCCTCCAGCCGGCGTCATTGAAATAGCGCTGGCGTACGCTTGCTGCCCGGACGCTGTCTGCAGAGCGCTCACTGTTGTATTTTCCCGTAAGGAATCCAGCGGCCAGCGGGCTGTAAGGGATGACTCCGATGCCGAAAGTTCGGCAGACTTCCCCCAGTTCCCGCTCGAACTCATCCCTGTGCACAAGGTTGTAATGGGGCTGAAAGGAATCGTAGCGAGCCAAACCGTGTTTGTCGCTCGCCCAGAGGGCCTCCATCAGTCGCCAAGCCGGATAGTTGCTACAGCCGATGTAGCGCACTTTTCCTTGCTGGACCAGTCTATCCAGCGCCTCCAACGTCTCATCGATGGGTACGTCCGCGTCGAAATAGTGTGCCTGGTAAAGGTCGATGGTATTGGTTTGCAGGCGGCGAAGAGAGGCTTCGCAGGCATCCAGGATATGCCTCCGACTAAGGCCCTCATCGTTCGGCCCCGGCCCCATCTGACCCCGCACCTTGGTGGCGATGATCATCTGACGGCAGTTCCCTTTTGACCGCAGCCAGCGGCCGATCACTGTTTCGCTTTCCCCGCCTACATTTCCTGCCACCCAGCGGCTGTAGATGTCGGCGGTGTCGATAAAATTGCCGCCGGCCTCGGCAAATGCATCCATCACCGCAAAACTTGCACCTTCATCGGCTGTCCAGCCGAACTGCATCGAGCCCAGGCAGAGGGGAGAAACCTTGAGCCCTGTCCGGCCGAGGCGGCGGTATTCGAGTCCTCTCTTCATTCAACACCTCTTAACAATCTCTCGTCCCCCACACGGCGTGTGACGCGGCGGGCGTCCAGCTCTTCCAGTAGCGCCTGCGCGTACTTGCGACTGGTGCCAAGCAGATCGCGCACGTCAGCCAGCGTTATCGCTCCTCGGGTCCGGGCCAGTTCAACAATTTTCTGTGTGGCGGCGTCGAAGTCCTCCCGGCGAAAATAGACGGAGGAGGGAAGCCGGACGATAATTTCCCGTTCGACCAACGATTCCAGCAGTTCTTCATCGCCGTTCAACAGTTTGAGAGTTTCGATGGCATTGGGAGGACTGAATGGGGCGTCGGCATAGGACTCAAGTGTTTTGTCAACGGCCCGCTGCTGTTCATCTGAATAGCTGACGCTGTGGGCCAGAAGGCGGACTGTGTTTTCTTCGCTTGCAACCAGCCCGTCCTCGTTCGCCTGGGAGGCCAGGTCATTGAAGGCTCGTTGAGGCAACTCTTTGCGCACTCCTCCAGCACCGACCACTCGCAGACGGCTGCGCACTTCACTGCGGGGCAAGCCCTGTCGCAAAGAATGGCGGCGGTGGAACTCGGCAAGGAGCGACTGCATGTCGGCGACGACCTGCTGGTATGCCGATTCGCTTATCAGGAGTCGCTGGTCGTCCAATCCGCGCATCAGCCTGTCGTCGAGAAGCCGGCGAACTGCCGAACCTGCAATCTCTCTGTCAAGTCCGGAAGCGGCGATCAGCTCCTGTTCAGCAAGCAAGGGTTCCCGTTCCAGGCTCTGAAGCACGATTTCATCGGGGCTCCCTTGTGCCAGAGTCTTCAGCCTGGTGATCGCTGTGGCGTCGTTACGTCGATAGCGCCGGCGTGGATGTGGGTCGAGCACTTCGCCGCCCCCCAAGGTGAGGCTGGGAGATGGCTGGCGCAGTATGAAGCGGTCACCGGCGGCGACGAGAATCGGGCGATCGAGGCGCAGCTGCAGCCATCCCTCGCCGCCGGGAGGCAGTTCTTCAGCAGCAAGAAGACGTAAATGGGCGGGTGTCTCTGACGCTCCACTGAACAGGTCTACGGCCGTGTTGTGACGCAGCGGTTTGGGCGTATCGGGAAGTAGACGAAAGGAGACGTCGAGCAGTCGCGTCGCCCGAAGCGTTCCCGGGGTGACGGCTACCTGTCCGCGGCGTATTTCGTCGGTAGCGATGCCGCTGAGGTTTACGGCAACCCGGCTGCCGGGCAGTGCGCGTTCGATTTCCTGCTTGTGCGTCTGCAGTGCCCGCACGCGGCCCGAAGGCCCGTCGGGAAGAATATCTACCGGTTCCCCCACGGCAAGATGTCCGTCGCTCAGCGTGCCGGTAACGATTGTACCGAAACCGGGCAGGCTGAATATTCGATCGACAGGCAAACGCGGTCGGCCTCGATCGCGTCGGGGGGGTAGCGCCGTCAGAGCAGCTGCCAAGGAGGATCGCAGGTGATCCAGGCCTTCGCCGGTCTGCGCGCTCACGCGCACGATTGGCGCGGCCTCCAATCGTGTGCCGGCAAGAATCTCCTGAATGTCAAGCTCGATCAGGTCCAGCCACTCGGGGTCGTCAATCAGATCCGTCTTTGTGAGGGCAACCAGGCCATCGGGGAGAGCGAGCAGGTCCAGTATGGCGAGATGTTCACGGGTCTGGGGCATGACCCCCTCGTCGGCAGCGATGACGAGGATAGCGGCGTCGACGCTGCCGACGCCGGCAAGCATATTCTTGATGAAGTCGATATGGCCGGGTACGTCTACGATGCTGACAGGCTCTACTGAACCGGCCGGCATTGCCAGGTCCATCCAGGCGAAGCCGAGCACGATGGTGAGCCCGCGACGTCTTTCTTCTTCAAGCCGGTCGGGGTTACTTCCCGTCAGCGCCTGGACCAGTGTCGACTTGCCGTGGTCCACGTGTCCTGCAGTGGCGACGACCCGCATCAGGTGCGGTTTTGTGACTGTTCACCGGAGACCACTCCGGCCATGCGGGGCGTGTTGTTGTTTTGGCGAGCATACAGTTCGGCGGTGCGGCGCTGCTTCTGCCACTCTTCTTCGAGGTCTTTCATCGTTTCGTCCCTTTCTTCAAGGGCCGTCTGCAGACCGTCGAGCCAAAGTTGCGCCGCACTGATGTAGCGGCCGCCGTATTGTTCCTGCAGTTTCCAGAGGAGGCGCAACATCTCTTCATGCACGCGCAGGTCGTGCAATATGGGAGGCAGATGATCGAGCAGTTCCTTGTTGTTCTTCTCTTGCTCCCGCCACAAATGCTCCTGTCGAAGACCGTCGCGGCGACTTCTTTTCTCGTACTCCTCTTGAAACTCTTCCATCTCCCGCCGCACGCGTTCTTCTGCCAGCCGTTGAAGTTCCTGCACTTGGGTCTGATCGCGACGAATGTTTTCCTGAAACTCAGGGATGGTATTGGCGGCACGGCGTGCAGTTTCGACGGTCTGGGAAAAGGACTGCAATCGTTCTTCGTTCTTATTGACGACCGACTGCTGGTCGTCAATGATTTCTTGCCAGCGGGTGAGAACCTGGAGGCGCTCTACGACTTCGACGCGCAACCGCTCCATGAACTGCTGCTGCTCCTCCCGGATTTCGCCAAAGACCGGCCGCCAGCGCTCAATCTCGGCGCTCATACGGCGGTCGGCGTCCTCAAGAATTGAGAAGCGTCCCGTGAAGGCTTCGGTTCGCTTGAACAACTCGACAGTCTCCTGCTGCAACTGGGCGATACGCTTTGCGTCGCCGGTCCGCTGGTCGGCGAGAAATGGAATCTGGCGCGTGCGTTCTTCAAGATCCTTGACAAGCAGATTCACCTGATTCCGACTCTCCATGATCATATCGACCATGCGCTCTTCCTCGCCTTTACGCAAGTCGACTGCCTCTTCGATGCGGCCGATGCGAGGCAGTTCACGGCGCACCTCACTTATCTCTCTTGTCAGTGCTTCCCTGTCTGCCAGCCTGGCACGCTCGTATTCGCGGGCCGTCTGGGAGTGGCCCTCTTCGCTGCGGTCGATTACTAAGCCAAGTTCCTGCTTGAAGTTCTCAATCTGCTGTTCAAGTTGATTGAATCGGCCCAATTGCGCGATCGTAGACGCCAATCGTCCTTCAAGCTCCTGGATACGACGCGCTTGTTCGACGATGTCTCCACTCTGGCTCTCCAGCTGCTGTTGCAGTCGTGAGATTTCAGCGCGGTCGCGCCGATGCTCTTCGTCGAGCCAGGTCACCATTTGGGCTAGTTGGGCGTTGTCCATTTTTCTTTCTTTCGGGGCGCCTTATTGGAATAGTTGCGTTCGATTCGCTTTGCTTGTCAGGAAAACCGTTCTTTGCTGTGTATGCCGCGCTTTCAGGTCGCATTGGAAGAACGGTCTAAACAGTTCAACCTGATAGACAGAAAGGGCGAATCTGGATATGAATTGTACCACTTGACGGAAAGTGCGATCAACCGTGCAACGCTCAGAGTTCATCCTTGCCCCGTAACTGAAATCCCAGTAGCGGCTTCCACCGCATGGGGTAAGCCCGCGCAGGCAGTACTCTGGCTGAGAGCCGCTAAGCTGTCTCAAGAGTGAAGAGCTGGTGCGGCCTTTCCCGCCAAGTCGAAAGGTAGTCCGCCCATCTTAATGAAGGAAGTGTTCAACTCGTCCAGCTCTGACTCTGCGCGCTCGACTGGCAGGCGGCGAATCTCACTCTACAGCATAGTGTTTGACCGCATCCGGGTCAAGTTCCAGACCCAGCCCATGTTTGTCAGGATCGGGGGACCAGGCGCCGTCCAGCGGCTCATCAAAGGAACTGTAGAAGATACGGTCTGCCATTTCCACCGTACCCAGGTATTCGACGACTTTCAAATTCGGTGTGGCGCAAGCCATATGCAGATGAATGAGCTGGTATGCATGGGGGGCAACCGGCAGGTTGAAGGCGTGGGCAAGGTGGGCGACCTTCATCCACTCGGTGATTCCGCCAACGCGGCCCACGTCGGGCTGCACGATGTCGGCGCCGCCCCGGGCAATGAGATCACGGAACCCATACTTGGTGTATTCGTGTTCACCGGTCGCAACGGGAATATCGATGGCTTTGGCAACCGCAGCCAGACCTTCGATATCGTCTGCCAAGACCGGTTCCTCAAACCAGCCTACATCGTACTGTTCAAAGATTCGCGCCATGCGGATGGCCTGCTTGGCGTAATATCCGTTATTGGCGTCGGTGTATATTTGCACATCAGGGCCGACGGCCTCTCGCACCGCCGCGAGGCGAGCCACATCCTCCTGTTCACTCTGGCCGAAATCCTTGCCGACCTTCATCTTCACGGCCTTCATACCGCGCTCCACGTAACCGCACTGTTCCGCCACCAGCTCATCCTGGTTGAAGTGGGTCCAGCCGCCGCTGCCGTAGACCGGTACCGACTCCGTGTACGGCCCCAGCAGCCTATAGAGAGGCGTTTCGTAGTATTTCGCCTTCAGATCCCAGAGAGCGATGTCCACAGCCGACAGTGCGCTGAAGGCAAGCCCCTTGCGACCTACGCCCCGAATCGCCCAGAACATGTCGTCCCACAGCTTTTCTATGTGCAGGGCATTCTGACCGATAAGAATGGGCTTGAGCGTACGTTCGATCACCTCGCGCGCCGCGGTGACGCCTCCGCCCAATCCCACCAGCCCCTGGTCTGAGTGAACATGGACGAAACACTGGCTGCGCCCTTGAGAGATATGGCGGATTGTCGCATCCTGAAATCCCGGCAAATGGGGCAGGGACAGTACGGTTGTTTTGATATCCTGAATTATCATCTGGTCTCTCCTGCAGGACTGTTTGGCTTTCAGGTTGGCAGTTGGTATTATCCCACAGATTCATCAAAAGTAGCTGCGTCAGAATCTTGCGCCAGATATTCATCTGGGAAGGAGAAGAGGGAATGCACAGGCTGTCGAGAGCAGTGCCGCACATCAGCGGCCAGTTAGTGGGCTTGACCTCGCTGCGGGGGTGCAGGTTTCGGTCCGATGCTTACTGGAGAACAGGACCTGGTTGCCGGATGCGCTTATGAAAAGAATCGAATTGGGATCAATTGTACAGGTGGGAATCGTCGTTCGCGATGCACGGGCTGCCGCCGATGCGTGGACAGAGCGTTTTGAATTGGAGCCCGCACAGGTCGTGGATTGGCCGCCTGAGGGAAGCACTCTAGATGCCCAATCGACATTTCGAGGGAGGCCAGGAAACTTTCGAATGCGGTTGGCTTTCATCGAGACAGGCGCCGTGCAGATCGAGTTTATCGAGCCTCTTGAAGGCGACAACATCTACTCGGAGTTCTTGGAAGAAAAGGGGGAGGGATTACACCACCTGCTCTTTCGCGTTCCCGATCCGGAGGGGGTCGCGCGGGACTTGGAGGTGGATATCCTCCAAAGCGGGGGTTCAACATTGGACCCTGGAGCTGTGTGGGCCTATCTGGATACGGAGGAGCTCTTGGGCTCGATCATCGAACTAAAGACCAGCCGGTGAGGGTGGAATTTCGGGGCCATTTGACCGACTTTGGGGATACTGATACAATGCTACGCGTTTGTCTGCACACGTGTAGAGTTGCCTGATCCTCAAGGTATACAGCCTCCGAATGCGGACTGCTGTTGTACTTGGAGCCAGGAGGCGCGCAGACCAGATTTCTCCACATAGAGAATCGTCGGGATTATGCGAATTGGCATTGACGCCAGGCTGAGTTATCACCAGCCGGCAGGAATCAGTCGCTATACGAAGCATCTCATAGAAGAGCTTGCACAGCTGGATCGGGAAACATCGTACACGGTTTTCCAACACCGCAAACAACGGGAACCGCTGACAAACGCGCCAAACTTTCACAGGCGTACTTTGTTCACGCCTGTGCATACGCGCGTGGAGCAGCCAATGTTGGCGGCAGAACTGTCTTTCCACACTCTGGACCTGCTTCACAGTACTGATTTTATTCCTCCTCTTCGCAGCAGAGTTCCTTCGGTCATCACCGTCCACGATCTCGCCTTCCTGCGCTGGCCCCATTTTCTGACTGAGTCTCACGCAGCCTATTACAGTCAGATTGACAGAGCGGTAAGCCATGCCCGGCACATAATTGTGCCGAGCGAGAGTACAAAGAGGGACGTAGTCAAGCAACTCGGCGCTTCACCCAAAAAGATCAGCGTCATCTACGAGGCCGCGGCGCCCCATTATGTCCCTCTGTTGCAAGAGGAATGCCTTACGGCCATGCAGAGAAAGTATGGTATCCCGGAGAAATACATATTCTTTGTCAGCACGATCGAACCGCGCAAGAATATTGGAGGCCTGCTGGAAGCCTTTCACCACCTCCGGAAGTACTATGGCGGCGAGGACACTGGCCTTGTACTGGCCGGAAAGCCCGGCTGGTTATATGAGGAGGTCTATCGGAAAGTCGAGCAACTGGACCTTGGACAGAGCACCTTCTTTTTGGGCCGTGTGCCAGACGAGGACCTTCATCAGCTTTTCGTCGGCGCACGTTGCCATGCCCATCCGGCATATTACGAAGGGTTCGGACTGTCGCCGCTGGAGGCTATGGCCTGCGGCACACCGACAATCGTGAGCAACACCAGCAGCATGCCGGAGGTTGTCGGCGATGCCGGGCTTATCATCGACCCGTCCGACTGGGAAGAGATCGCAGTCGCAATGCACCGGCTCCTGACAGAGGATGAACTGCACAAGGAGCTGAGCCAAAAGGGACTGCAGCGAGCCTCCGTATTCAGCTGGAGCCGGGCCGCCTCCGAAACACTTGACGTCTATAGGATGGTTTGCGACAGGACATCGGTTCCGGCCGCGCCTGCGCATCACTCCTCTGCCTGACGTCCGTCGATGAAAATCCTCTTCCTTACCCCACAGTCCCCTTACCCTCCGCGGCAGGGAGCAGCTCTTCGTAACTATCATCTGCTGCACCATTGCGCCTCAAACCACGAGGTTCATCTCCTGACTTGCCTTTCGCCCCAGGACGAGGAATGGCCTGATCCGAGTCTAACGAAGATCTGTTCGCGGGTAGAAGGTTTCCGTCAGCCTGAGCGTTCTTCATATAGCCGCCTTCTCGATTCCCTCCTCGCGATCAGACCGGACATGGCGTTGCGCTTGGAACAAGATGGCTTTCACTCAGCCCTGCGGAGAATGCTAGCCGAGGAGAACTATGATCTCGTCCAGGTTGAGGGTCTGGAGATGGCGCCATACGGCTTCCAGGTCCTGAACGCCGCCGGTGGCGGTCCTCCAGTTGTTTTTGACGCACACAACGCCGAGTTCCTGCTGCAGAAACGCGCCGCGCTGATGGACGCCCGCAGTCCGAGCCGCTGGCATGCCGCCTGCTACAGCTTGCTACAGTGGCAGAAACTGTATCACTATGAAAAGGCGTTCTGCCAGGCCGTTGACGGAATTGTTGCTGTCAGCGAACCGGACCGACGGGCGCTGTCTTCGTTAGCAGGGCAAACCCCAACCGTCAGCGTTCCCAACGGAATTGAGATCTCTCGCTATGTACCGGAGCCGCTTCCGGAGACGAGCCCTCCTTTGCTGGTCTTCACGGGAAAGATGGATTATCGTCCCAATGTGGACGCCATGCTCTGGTTCGGGCTGAAAGTCCTGCCACTCATCAGCAGGCATCAGAGGGTCCGGCTGCAGATCGCCGGCATGTCGCCGCATCACCGGCTGGACAGGTTGCGCAATTTGCCGGACGTCGAGCTAACCGGCGCCGTTGAAGACATTGTGCCCTACATTCACGCTTCGTCGATCTATTTGGCGCCAATGCGAGTGGGGGGAGGCACACGTTTCAAGATTCTGGAGGCGATGGCCTGCGCCCGACCCATCGTAAGCACATCTCTTGGAGTTGAAGGGATCCCGGTGCGCGATGGTGAGCATCTTCTGATCGCCGACGACCCCCGGTCATTCGCCGACGCAGTCTTGTCCCTCCTGCGCGATCAGGCGGCCGGCGGAAATCGCGGCCGCACTCTTGGCGAGGCGGCCCGCGCCTTTGTCGGGCATCATTTCGCCTGGGACAAGATACTGCCCCAGATGGATGCCTTCCACGCACAGCTGACATAGCGGCAGGCTGCGACGGTCACTCTCCAGGCTATGGAATGTTCACCTGCCCCTACCTCCATACTTATCTGCAGAGGTCGGAACCGCGGTGCTCGGTCGTTCGGGGCCAGTGGTGGCGGCCAGACGGAGGGAGCCGTTGCTTAACCCATCTCCCCGCACAAGTGAGGTCGCTTGCGTCCGGACACAGAAGGGCGAGGAGAGAGGGGAGAGCAGTCTGGCGGGATTCCAGTGCGGGCGGCGGGTGAAATTGTTTACGGGTTCTTGGAGAGATTCGGGGCAGGCGCCAGGCCTGGCCAGGCGTTTCAGACAGCCTCCCAAAAAATAGCCTGATAAGATGCAATTGCCCTGACCCCCGAACGAAATCAGATGGCGTAACAACCGCGGATGATGTACAATTCCCGCGGCACACTTGAAGTCATTGGAAGTTTTGGGAACACGGATCGTACGAAAGACTCTGACTGACCTCCTGAAAGAAGCTGTCGTGCGCCGTTGCAAGTGCAGGCGCATGCAGAACAGGCCGGCAGCAGGGGGGAAACTCGCATGCTGCCGTGTACAGGCTTCAAAGCCCAGCACGCGATTCTCAGCGAGCCATCAGCAGTACACGGAGGAACCAGATGACAGCAACCGCGCTCCCCAGTGCACAGGTCGGCAAAACCAATCTGCAAGTTACTCGATTGGGCATGGGCACGGCCCCGATCGGTAATCTCTACGATCCCATCGACGATGCGGAGGCCCTTGCGACGGTGCAACACTCCTACGAGAACGGCATTCGGTTCTTTGATACGGCGCCTCTGTACGGTACGGGAGAGGCGGAGCGGCGGCTCGGCGCAGCGTTGCGGGGCGTTCCTCGCGACGAGGTAGTAATCCAGACTAAGATTGGCCGCATCGTGCGCCCGGACAAGTCGATCTACTTCGACTATAGTCGGGATGGCGTTATGAAAAGCATCGAAGACAGCCTCGAAAGATTGGGGATGGATCGAGTTGACATACTGCTTGTGCATGACCCCGATTTTGAGAACGAGGAGGTTCACTTTCGGCAGGCGATGGACGAGGCGTTCCCTGCCCTCGTTGACCTGAGAGAGCAAGGCGTCATCGGCGCGGTGGGCGCGGGCATGAACCAGTGGGAGATGGAGTGGGAGTTCGCCAAAAACATCGACGTAAACTGCTTTCTGCTGGCAGGCCGTTATACACTCCTGGAGCAAACTTCGCTGGAATTTCTGAATTGGTGTACTGAAAACGATGTAAGCATCTTTCTGGGCGGGGTTTACAACAGTGGCATTCTGGCAACGGGCCCAATTTCAGGCGCGAAGTACAACTACGAAGACGCACCTGCAGAGATTCTGGCAAAGGCGGGGCGTCTCCAAGAGATAACGACCAGGCATGGTGTGCCGTTGCACGTAGCAGCCCTGCATTTCGCTGGGGCCCATCCTGCAATCGCGTCACTTGTAATCGGTTCGGCGACAACGGTCGAGGCGGATGACAACCGAGCAATCTGGGATGTGGAAGCGCCTGCGGCGATGTGGCAGGACCTCCACGAAAGCGGTTTGATAGAGTCCAATGCTCCGTTGCCAGGCTAGTCGCAAAGGACTGCTCCATGTACGCCGCACTACAGTCCATCCTCCAGTCGATTCTAGTTTTCATGGGCCGCGTAATTGTCAACCTGTTTCTTTCGGTTTCGGTTAGTGGCCTGGAGCACATTCCCCGCAGTGAAGCTCTGATCCTCGTTTCAAACCATTTCAGCTGGTTCGACGGCCCGCTCCTGATGATATTCCTGCCGTTTCGCGTCGCATTCCTGCTCGCCATTGAGACCGAACGCGTCTGTTTCTTCCGTTTCCTCAGCCGCACATTCAATCTGATCCCGATCTGGCGAGGACAGGTGGACCGCAAAGCGCTGCGGACGGCTCTGGCGGCCCTGAGAGAAGGTCGTACAGTGGGCGTTTTTCCGGAAGGAGGCATCGACCCAGCAATGGCGGGGGCCCGGGAGCGGGGAGAACGAATCGAACAGATCGCCGGGCACACGGCTCGTCACAGCGCCAAGTTGATACGAGCGCAATCGGGGATCGGTCTGCTCGCGACACAGGCGCAGGCCCGTCTACTGCCAGTTGCCGTGCTGGGAAGCGAAAAGATCCTCGTCAACCTTCGCCGGTTACGCCGGACACAGGTGCGGATTCGTGTCGGCCACCCCTTTGGACCGATGACGATCCCCGAAGATTTGCCCCGACGCCAGAGGCGGCAACAGTTGGACGCTCTGGCCCACGAAGCCATGATGCAGGTCGCCGCGCTGCTGCCGCCAGGAAATCGTGGTCCCTATCAGGATGTAGCCTGAGAGTAGGCGGTCGTTAAGGAGCCCTATTGGTTTAGGGAAGTGCATCCAAAGGGGCGAAAGAACGCGCGGGGTTCTTAGACGCGCCGCTGATTGGAGTTGCCCAGAGTACATTCAGCGCAACTGCCCCACCGATCGCAGGACCCGCCGGTAGGCGCAAATTAGGAGGAGGTTAGTTGTTGGTTTATAGATGCGGCTGCACAGCCGTTTACTCTCCTGCACCTGCTCAAATGTGACGAATTCAACCAAGTAATGTATCCTATGCCGAACCTCCCACCCGGGCTGGCATTACGGACCTCATCGAGTTGCCGCCACGCCTCGGGCCATCCATCGGTTCACAATCAATTTATAGTCCGAAGCTCAACCCTGTAAGGAGGGAACAATGAGAGACGCTCTACAGAGCAGGAGCCGCCAGGTATCCCGGCGAAAGTTTCTGCAAGGAATTGGTATTGGTTCCACGACATTGCTACTCGCAGCGTGTCCGGCGCCAGCGCCGGCCGGCGGTGGAGCAAGCGGCAGCGCGGCCCCGGCCGCCGAGGACATAGAACTGGACTTTTTCGCCTGGGGCGACGCTTCCGATATCCCTGCCTGGGAAGAGCTGGCGACCACCTATGGCGAGCAGAACCCGAACGTCACAGTCAAGCCGTCGATTAGCGGCACGGGCGTGGACTATTACACGAAATTGCAGACTTCTTTTGCAGGCGGTGTCGTACCTGAGATAGCATCGTTCCAGGGGTGGGAGTGGCAGCCCTTCAGCGACGCCGGGCTGCTGGCCCCGATCGACGCTTACATTGAGCGGGACAACTTCAGTGGCCCGTATCCGGACGGTGTAGACAGCATCGAGTTCAGCACACGTCGCGACGGGAGCCGCTATCTGATTCCGCTCCAGTCCGGTGTGATGGTGATGTTCTATGCGAAGAACGCATTTGACGAGGCCGGCGTTGCCTATCCGACGGATGACTGGACGTTTGACGATTTCGTCAGCACAGCCGAGCAGCTGACCAGCACGGACGGCGACTCCAAGATGTACGGCTATCAGGCCAACGGCAGCTATGCACGCGACATCCACTGGATCCGCTCCACCGGCGTTCAGGAGTTCGATGAGTTGGTGGATCCGCGCACGGCCATGTTCGACCAGCCGGAGATCATCGATATTCTACAGCTGGTGGCCCAGGACTTCATGTACAGTTTGGGAATCTCGCCGACGCCGGCCGACCTGGAAGGCGGCACCAACACGATCGACACCGGCAACGCGGCCATGAAGTATGAAGGCCCCTGGTTCTTCCCGCGGCTCAACAGCCCGGAGCTGCGTGACGAGGGCAAGCAGATTGAGTTTGACGTGGTCATGATGCCGCAGATGGCAGACGAGAGCCGGCCGCATCGCGGCTGGGCCGAGGGCGTTTGCGTGCCCAAGTCCGATCTGGTCGACGCAGCCTGGGACTTTGTCCACTATATGGGCGGCGAGGACGGCCAGAAGATCTATTCGACCATCACAGGGCGTATCCCCAATACCGCGGACCTGGTCGAGAACTTCTGGGGTCCGACGATTGAAGAACGCTTCGGCGTCTCCAACGCGGCGGCATTCAGCAACGCCTTCCTACGCTCAGAAGTGGACGTTATCGGCGGCGTCTCTCGCGGCCAGATCTGGAGTGAGGTCGCGAAGCCGGTTGGCTGGGATCCAATGCTGGCAAACAGCGCCACGGCCGCCGACGTCATGTCGGCAGTCAATGAAGGTGTGCAGGGTCTGCTCGATGCCCACTGGGCGAAGCAGGGATAAGAGAGTTGTGTTGAACGGGGGGTGGCGAGCAGCATAGCCACCCCCTCGAGGAGCCTAAATGGCCGTAACGACTGCGCCTGCAGGCAGGCGTCGCATATCGAAACGCCAACTGCGGGACTGGATTGCAGGCTATCTTTTTGCCTCACCGTTTATCATCGGGTTCTCGGTTTTCATCGCCTTCCCGATGCTCTATTCGGTGTATCTGATCTTTGTTGAATGGGATCTTCTGAGCCCGCCGTCATTCGTGGGTTTCGCCAATCTGGCGCGGATGTTCAAAGACCCGAAGGTCAATCTCAGCCTCTACAACAGTGCGTTTTACACAATCTTCGCGGTCCCGATCCAACTTACAATTTCATTCACGCTGGCGCTGGCGCTGACGCAAAGGATCCGCTTCCGGGACTTTTACCGGGCCGGATTCTACATGCCGATTATCGTGCCCTTGGTTGCGAGTGCGGTGGTCTGGCAACGCGTTCTGCACCCTGAGTTCGGCATCCTCAACGAGGCGCTGGGCTGGTTCGGTTTTGAGCCGCGTATGTGGCTGTTTGAACCGAAGCTGACCAAACCCGCATTCATCTTCATGTCATTCTGGATGATTGGCCGCCAGATGGTGATCTTTATCGCCGGGCTGGGCAACATTCCGGACTCGCTTAAAGAGGCCGCCAGTCTGGATGGCGCTGGCGCGTTTGGCCAGCTGCGTTACGTCATTCTCCCTCTGATGACGCCCCTGATCTTTTACAACTCGGTGATTGCGATCATCAACTCGTTTCAGACTTTCGTTCCGGCGATGATCATGACAGAGGGGGGGCCCCAGGACGCAACGCTGTTCGTGGTCCTGAACATCTATCGCAATGCTTTCCAATACTTCAACATGGGCTACGCATCGGCCCTGGCCTGGGAGCTGTTCGTGATTGTGGTTGGCTTTACCCTGGTCCAGTTCTACCTGTCTAACCGCTGGGTCTACTACGAGGAGGGGGATTGACGATGCGGTCGGACAGACAGGTGCAGGGGGCCTTGGCGAACGGTTGGCAGTCATCATCTGCCGAACTGCAGGGCGGAGGCACACTGAGGGGGAGACGGGGTGAGACGTCTCGCTCAGGGTGGGAGATTGCCCGGCTGGCGGCCCTGCAACTTTTCATGACGTTCCTGGTGGTCACGTTCCTTGTGCCCACCTTCTGGATGATCTCGTCCTCGCTGAAAGTTTCGACGGAGGTCTTCGCACACCCGATCGTGTGGCTTCCGCAGGACCCCCACTGGAACAACTACGTCAAAGCATTTCAGCTGTTGCCGCTGACGAGATTCATCGTCAATACACTGATCATCGTTCTGTTTGCGGTCGTGGGGACGGTCGTTTCGTCGGCTCTGGTCGCTTACTCATTTGCCCGCATAAGCTGGCCGGGGCGAAACTTCTGGTTTGGCCTGCTGCTGGCAACGATGATGCTGCCCGACGTGGTGACGCTGGTTCCCCGTTTCCTGATATTCAAGAACCTGAAATGGATCGACACCTGGCTGCCGCTGATCGTTCCCTACTGGGGAGGCATCGGCGCGATATATGTCTTCTTGATGAGGCAGTTCTTTCGGGGCATTCCGATGGAGCTGGAGGACGCGGCCGAGATCGACGGCGCCAACCGCATTCGCGTTCTCATTCAGATTCTCCTTCCTCTTTCCAAGCCGGTGATAGCAACCGTTGCCGTGTTCGCGCTTTTGCAGCACTACAACGACTTCATGAATCCGCTGATCTATATCAACTCGATGGACAAGTGGCCGCTGGCCCTTGGCATCCGGGCTTACAATGACTCCTACGCAAAGAACTGGGAGGTCGTTTTCGCGGCCAGCACGGTAATGTTGACGCCGATGGTGGCGATATTCATCGTGGCCCAGCGATACTTCGTTCAGGGCATTGCCATGACCGGCTTTGGCGGTCGGTAACAGATCCGTTCACCGCGTTACAGAAACACGAACGCCTCTCAATTTTCCGCTCCTCGTCCATTCGTCAAGACCAGACTGAATCAGGGCTCCCCATAGCCTGCCTCTAACCAGGCTGCGTAGAAGTCACCAACTGACGCATAGCGCATTCTGCGCTCGTCGCTGCACGCCTTGAGAACAATGTCATAGTGGGCGTCGCTGCCGCGAAAGGCGGAACGGGCCAGTGTGCCGTCTGACAGTAGGTTGGCTGCGGTTCGTCCCATCGTGAAGACGTTCGTTCGCTCATCGATAAACGCCCCTCGCTCAAACTCCTCGGGCGCCATGTATCGGGATGAGCCAAACATCCGCCCCATTTCATTGACAAACGGACCTTCTCGATACATGTCCAGGTCGACGACATGCACTTCCTGGCTTGCAAAGTCATAGATAAGGCAGCCGTCATAAAAGTCGACAGCGATCCATCCTGACTGTGCAAGCTCAAAATGTAGTTCATAGATGAGGTCCAGCGCTTTCGTGATCTCAGGGAGGGGTAGCCTGCGGAAGCGCTGCATGGCTGATTGAGGATCTTGACGCGTTGCGCTTCCGGCGTGAAGAAGCTCGCCTTCGACCCACGAGTAGACGAGCAGCGGCCCGTGCGCCGACTCGAACACGTTGTGCAGCTTGGGTAAGGCGCCGTGAGAGCAACTGCGCCTAAGACGGACCGCGTTTCGGAGCAGGTCAACTCTTTGATCGTGGGGCAGAAAGGGGCGGGTGTCGTGAGGATCTCCGGAGGTCTTGACGAAGAAGCGCTGTTGTCCGACCTGAACGCCATAGGAGATGTTGCCGGAGTCCTGGACCTGCGCATCAAAGACTGCGTAGACCTTGCCATTCTCGCTAAGATATTCTCCGGGCGGTTGTTCTATCGCCCTTCTGTCCAGAAGTGGATGGCTCATGAGTCTCGGCTCCTCGGTGCACCGGATTCAAAGGAAACGACTATTTTAGCACGAGGACAGGAAATTGGACGACTGGCGGGAGATCAGCCCTTGATGCCTGTGAGCGTGATGCCTTCGATGAAGGCCCGCTGGGCGAGCACGAAGACGATGATTACGGGCAGGATCGCCATTGTGTTGCCGGCCATGGCCAGGTTCCAGAGGGGGCGGTCACGATCGAGGAAGTAGGTCAGGCCCAGAGCGATGGTGAAGTGTTCCTGGCGGGTGAGAAAAATGAGGGGGGCGAGGTAGTCGCTCCAGACGCGGTTAAACTCAAACAGGGTCACGGTCGCCAGGACAGGTTTCGAGAGCGGCAGAATGATGCGGGCGAAAATGCCCAGCTCCGAGCAGCCGTCGACACGCGCTGCGTCGGACAACTCCATGGGGATCGTCAGGAAGAACTGTCTGAGAAGGAAAATGTAGAAGGCGCTGCCGAGGAAACTGGGCACGATTAGGGGTAGGTAGGTACCGGTCCAGCCCAAGTTCTTGAAAATTATGAAGAGAGGGACCATGGTAACGGCCCATGGGATCATCATGGTGGAGAGGCAGATGAAGAAGAGAACGTCCCGGCCCCAGGCGCGAATGCGGGCAAAGCCGTAGGCGGTCAGCGTGCAGGAGAAAAGGATTCCAATGATGGAAGGTATGGCGATCTGCAGCGTGTTGATCGTATAGCTGAAAAATGGGATGAAGGTCCACGCTTCGGGGTAGGCCTGCCACTGGAGTGGCCAGGGGATCCATTTTGGCGGCGAGATAAATACGTCTCCCGGGACTTTGAGGGAGGTGGAGACCATCCAGAAAAAGGGCAGCGCAAAGGCGGCGGCCGCGATCAGGCCTCCGAGATAGAAGATTGATTTGCCCAATGCGCGCCCGCTGAGGTGAAGAGTCCTGTTCTGTGCAGGCAGGCCGGCGATTTGCCCCTCTGAGTTTGTCACTGTGACTCCGCGATGGTATCTCTCACTCTAGATTCTTCTATCCTTCACCGCCATAGTATACCCAGCGCGCTGAGGTCCGAAACAGGATCACGGTAACGACAACCACGACGCCGAATAAAATCCAAGCCATGGCCGAAGCGTAGCCCATGCGGAAGAAGCGAAAGCCATTGTCGTAAAGATAGAGAACGTAGAATTCGGTTGAGCGTATCGGTCCGCCGTCGGTCATGATCCAGGCGTTGGCGAAGGTCTGGAAAGCGGCGATCATACCGGTCAGTAGACTGAAGAGGATGGCGGGCGTCACCATGGGGATGGTGACGTGCCAGACGCGGCGAATGGCGTTGGCGCCGTCCACCATGGCGGCGTCATAGAGCGCCCGCGGCACGTCCTGCAGGGCCGCCAGAAAGATGAGTACAGACCCTCCGACCAGCCAAAGCTGCATGATGATCAGGGAAGGTTTTGACCAGGATGGGCTGCCCAGCCAAGAGGGGCCCTGGATTCCGATCAGGGCGAGTAGGTTGTTGAGCAGGCCCCAATTCGAGTTGAAAATCCACATCCACAGTATCGCAGTGGCGCTGATCGGTACGACGATCGGGATATAGAAGATCATGCGCAGCAGGACGCGTAACCGCAGCTGCTGATTGAGCAGAAATGCGATGATGAAAGCGGTAAGCACGCCCAGAGGGACGGAAAAGGCCACGAAGTAGACGGTGTTCCCCACCGCGTTCTGGTAGTGCGTGTCTTCAGTGAGGTTGGAATAGTTCTGCAAACCGACCCACTTCGGCGGCTGCAGGAGATTGTATTCGGTGAAGCTGTAATAGAGAGACAGGAGCAGGGGATAGACGAAGAAGGCCAGGAACCCGACACTCAGATTCGATGGTAAGTCGGGCTTTGGCTGCCCCTACTCGCGACCGACTCCACGAACAACGACGTTGGCGACTTCAAAGGAATAGGGCGGATCGTCGGCCTGGGCATCGCGATAGGTGGGGACCCAGGTCCAGCGTTCGCGTCGTTCCGTGTTCGGGTGGCTGGCGTGCATGGTCAGGTCATGGAAGAAAACCGCTCCGCCAGCCTCTACCGGTGCGGTAATGGCGGTGCTCTCATCAATCGTCTCGGGCCGGATGCGGTGGCCAAAGCCGGAGCCGTCGCTCATGTCGCCGTCGTGAATCACGCTGCCGCGATGCGAGCCGGGCAAGAGCTTGAGACAGCCGTTTTCGGGCGTAGCGTCGTCGAGCGCGACCCATACGGAAATCTTGTGCGTTCCTTCCCAGTACGGCCAGTCCTGATGCCAGGGGCTGGCGATATGCGTATCTTCGTCTTTGTACACGACTTTGTCGCTCAAAAATTCGACATTTGGGCCAATGATGGCTTCGAGGATATCGACCAGGCGGTCGTCGCGCACGGATTGGCGAAACAGGCTGCTGCGGCCGGCCAACCCGACGTAGACCCCGGTTTCATCCACGAATTTCTTCTGGCTGCCCTCTCCTTCAGACTCCTGCCTTACCTCGTGCAGAATATTCTGAATTTCCTCTTTAAAGACCTTTACCTCCGCGTGACTGAACAGGTTGGGGACGACGACAAACCCATCGCGCGCGAAAGATTGGGCGATTTCAGCTATGGATGCGTTCATTGACTTTCCCTTCTTATTCACTTTTGAAAACAAATGATCTGTTGCCGATTGGACGAGGGACTCTAATATACTTCAATAAGAAAGAAAAACGAATCGCCAGAATTTTTGCAGGTGGCTCACATCCCGGTGTATGAGCAGTCAGATGAGATAGCTGGAGGCGACTCGGCGAAAGGTGTCGGCCCGCTCCGCCACCACGTCCAGATCGTCGTTGATTGTCACGCCAAAGGCGGAACCCAGGCCAGCGTCGGAGACGCCAATACTGATATTGATCGAACGGTTCAGCAGGTCGTCGGTGCGCGGCAACATCCCTTTTGCGTATTGCATCGAACCGCCGGCTTCGGCGTAGTGAGGACAATTGAACGAGCAGGACAACGGCGTGGGCATGCGTTGTTCGAGCAGGTGTTCCATGTTGTTGTAGACGTGCCAGCCTGCTTCGGCCACGACCTTGCTTTTCAGCGCTGCGGCGATCTTCGCGGCCACATCTGCATCCGGGAGGATAACCGTAAGTATCGTAGCGACCTCCTCTTCGGGATCGAGGACTTCGCGGAACTCCAGGCCTGGCAGATCGGATATCGCGGCCTTGAAGTGCCGCTTACTGGTTTGCAGGCGGTCGATCAAAGTGGAGAGTTTACGCAGTTGGGCCAGCAGCACGGCGGCCTGCAACTCGGTACAGCGAAAGTCCAGACCGAGGAAGGGGCGCCGGCCGATCTCGACGCCGGTCCGCAAAGGGGAATGTCCCTGGTCATGAAAGGCAAACGCCCGCCTGTACAACTCCTCGTCATCGGTGATGATCATGCCGCCGTCGCCCGATGTGATGGTCTTGTAGATGTTGAAACTGAAGGCGCCCACATGGCCGATTGAACCGATGGGGCGGCCGCGGTAGGCGGCGCCGAAGGCCTGGCAGCAGTCTTCGATGAGGTGCAGGTTGTTTATGTCCGCGACTCGCCTGAGCTCCTCCAAACGGGCCGGGTTGCCCATCATGTGGACAGCCATTATCGCTTTGGTACGGGGACTGATCTTCGTTTTCACGTCCTCCGGGTCAAGGTTAAAGGTACGATCGATCTCGGCCAGTACCGGCACGGCTCCGGAATAGACGATGGCCGAGATGCTGGCGACGAAGGTGAAGCCGGGGACGATCACCTCATCGCCGGGACCGATGCCCAACGCCGCCAGCGCCGCCAAGAGCGCCGACGTGCCGGAGTTGACCGCGACCGCGTACCGGACCTGCGACATGGCGGCGATTTCCTGCTCCAGCTGGTAAACCTTACCCTGGAAGCGCGGGTCGACGCCGTCCCCGGTTGTAATTCCGTAGCGATAGAGATAGCCTGCTCGCAGAACTTGCAGGACTTCCTCTATCTCCTCTTCACCGACCAGTTCCATGCCGGGTCCGGCCATGTTTTGTTCTCCTCGATTTCAGCGAACCGACCGCACAGTGGCCGGCTCTAACATTGCGCTCACAGGCGCTCCATTGTCGACTGGTCGTCTCATTGCCAAGTCAGCCGCCGTATCCTGCGACATTCGAGATCACGGGCGACCAGGCGAACTCTTCGTCCAAGGGGAAGATCGGACGGGTTACGTATCTGTAGGGCAGACGCGTGAAGTCGAGATCAGAGTATCCCTGAGTGAGGGCCAGGATTTCCCGCGGCGCGGCGTCGCGCAGTTCCGGCATGAGATAGCCGAGTTTCACGACAACGATCTTATGGTCCAGGGGCTCGACACCGGCCTTGCGGAAGTCGTTAAGAGATGAGAAGTAGGTGCGCCGGTCGGTGATCAGGACACTTACGCCGCCCACTTGTAACGTAGCGATCGCGGGTTCCTGCGAAGCCTGATCGGGGCGGCAGAGATGCTCGACAGTGCCCGAGACTTCCAGGGGAGCGCCGTATTCGGTGTCCAGTTTTCCGCCGAGGCTGAGCGAAACGGTGGCGCCTACTCCCGCTTCGAAACAGGTACGGGCGGCCTCGCCGTCGGGAATCCCGGCCAGTATGGCGTCGGGGACATTTTTGGCAAGGAGACGCGACAGAAAGTGGGGCACATCGCCGGGTGTGCCCGCGGTGGGGTTGTCGCCGGAATCCGCGATAAAGACGCAGCTTTCCTCGGCTGCCAATGCGAGGTCGATGGCTTCGTCGGCGGAGGCGGCGACCTCCTGGTCGAAAGTAAAGTTAAGGCGCTGATCCCACATGGCCTTGGCCAGGCGTTTGGCTTGCCGCCGTGCGTGGGGCAGGTGAGGCTCGTCCTCGGCGATCACCACGACGCTGCTGGAAGAGTAGGGAGCGTCGGCCCAGCCGAAGCCGACCAGGATCTCGGCGGTCAGGATGCCGGGCTGCTGTCCGATTTCGATGGCCAGCTCCAACAGCGATTTCATGGGATCAACGTCGGTCGTGGCCCTCTCGCCGGGCAGGATCATCGGCACGCGGACAAAGACCGGGCGCGGGCGATGACCGCGACGAATACAGTGCGCGAGCAACGTCATCGCCCTTTCCAGTGTTTGCGGCGCGTCGCGATGAGGGGCCGTTCGGTAGACGGTCCAGATATCGGTCTTGTTGGCGAACTCTTCGGTGAGGTTGCCGTGCAGGTCGAACCTGGCTGAGATGAGGACGTCGTCACCGACTTCGGCCCTGATCGACCGAACCAGGTCGGTCTCGCCGCTCCAGATGTGTTCGACAAGGAGCGCGCCGTGGAGAATCAGGCAGATGCCGTCCAGTTGACCGGCCTGCCGGATGCCGTCGATGATCTCGTCCCTCAGTTGGAGGTAGGTGTCCTGTTCAACCGTTCCTGACGGGGACAGGCCATTTGCGTGCAAAATGGGGACAGGCTCCGCTCCCAAGTCGTCCATCATTTCGGCAAGCGAGTGATATTTGGGTTGGACCATTGCCCCAGTCGCCGTCCCCGCTGGGTAGGGCGAGAACAGGGTTTCCCCATGCAAGAGTTCCTGGCCGCGCCAGACCTGAAAGTGTTCCATTGTGGTCGGAATAGGGGAGGTGTTCAGGGCTTCATGGCTGATACCCGCGATAGCGATGCGCATTGCTGTTTTCCCTATGCTTTGGAGGAGCCGGAAATCGTTAGCCGCCTCCTGACTCCTGCGTACAATGGCGCAAATGCGGACCAACCAAGACTACCTGTGGTTCTGGACCGAATCGACAGAGGTCACCCGGAAAGTCCGCACTGCACGCGGTTCTGAATTGCTGGAACAAGAGACATGCGCCTTGAACCGAGAAGGGCGCCCGTAGAGAGCGTCAGCAGTGGTTGCGGCTACTTGACGGCGCCGCTGGTCATGCCCTGCACCACCCAGCGTTGAAAGATGACGAATATTATCATCAGAGGGAGACTGGTTATGGTTGAGAGAGCCATAATTGAATTCCAGTCCCTGACAAACTGGCCGAAAAAGGATGCCAGGCCGATCGTGAGCGGCTGCGCATCCGGCGTGTCGGTTAGCGTCACTGCAAGGAGAAATTCGTTCCAGGCGAAGATAAAGGCGAAAGTGCCTGTACTCACGATTCCCGGAACGGTCAGCGGCACCAGGATCTTCCACATAGCTTGCAGGCGCGTACAGCCGTCGATCATCGCCGCTTCCTCGAGATCGATCGGAATCGCATCCATGTACCCCTTGAGCAGCCAGATACTAATCGGCAAGATGAAAGCGGTATTGACAATAATCAGTCCAAAAAGAGAGTCATAGAGACCGACGAGATGCGCGAGTCGGAAGTAAGGGACGATGAGAGTTACGGTTGGCAGCATCAGCAAAGCCATTATGCCCAGCAGCATGATGCGGCCCCCACCCATACTGAAGCGGGAGAATCCGTAGGCAGCCAGGAGACCAAGAACGATGGTGATGACGAGGGTTGACAGGGCCAGAATGACGCTATTCGCGAAATACCCTCGATACAGCTCATTGTGGATCAGTGATGCCATGTACTCGAATGTGAGCTGACTGGGATCAAGCTGTGGTGGATAGGTCAGCACCTCTTTTATGGGTCGAAGGGCAGCGTTTATCATCCAGACGACCGGCGTCAAAATGATCACGGCCGCCAGCGTCGTCAGGCCGACGATAAAGACCTGGTGAATCAGATATCGGGATCGAAAGCGAGAGCTAAAAGCTTGTTTCACCGGCCTCACTCCCTCGGGATAACAGCCTCAGATAGATGATGATCAGGATGGCCAGCATGAGCAGCATCAGGGTACTGATCGCCGCGCCGTAGCCAAGATTGCCGTCCAGCAGAGCGGTCTTGTAAATGTAGTAGGCGACCGTCTCCGTGCTTCTGAGCGGCCCCCCCTTGGTGAGCATTCTGATAAGATCGACGTGGCCTACGGTCGTGATGATGTCGATGGTGGAAATAGCGATAAGGATAGGGCGCAGCTGAGGCAATGTGATGTGCCAGAAACGTTTCCAGGCGTTCGCGCCGTCGACCTTGGCGGCCTCGTAAAGTTCGGCTGGAATGGCCTGCAGGCCACCCAGAATGATAATCATGTAGAACGGGTAGGACTTCCAGGTATTGACCGCGACGACCGAAGCCATCGCCAGGCCGGACTTTGCCAGAAACTCAATCGGCGCATCCTGACCCAGGACGCCTACCCACAGATAGTTGAGGAGGCCAAATGGATGGTAAAGAAGGGTCCACATGAGGCCCGAGGAAGCCGTTGAAAAGACCCAGGGGAGAATCAACAGACCGCGCATAAAGTTTCTTACGGTCGTATTGAACCAGGTCTCGTTCAATAGCAGGGCCAGGCCCATGCCGATGGCGATATGCAGGATGACAGAAGCGGCAGTGAAAATGACGACGTTTCTAAGACTGTTCCAGAACCACTGGTCTTGCAGCAAGGTTACGTAGTGGCGCAGGGCGACGAATTGGAGTACGCCTGCGTCTACGTCGGTCATACTCATTTGGAGGGTGCGCAACAGAGGGAAGATGCTGACGAGAAGCAGGAATAAAATGGCCGGCCCCACGAAGAAATAGCCATTGAGCTGGCGCCGGGTCACTCTACGGGGCACAGATCCAGGCTGCGGCAGTTCGCCTGCCGTGACTTTTTCGGACGGTTCTACAACGGTTGCGCGCGTCGTCCCGCCTTCACGCATATGGATTCTCTTGGGTGGCCTGATGATGCTGCGGCTGAGCTTCCGACTGCCGCGTGGGGTTGAAGAAACGGGACAGCAGCAAGACCCCACGCGACAGAAGGCGCGGCCCCTTATGGCACCGGCTATGTTCTTTCATGCCGAAATCATAAAGGGCCACAGCAAGTCATTACCTGTTACTGAGAGCCGTCCAACTCCGCCTGCCAGATTGCAGCAGCTTCATCCAAGGCGGTCTGAGCGTCCTTTTCCCCGGCAAGTACCTGCTGGAAGGCTTGCTGGAAGGCATCCCTCAGCTTCTGGGCTTCGGGAAGCGGTGAGAAGAGGATGTTATGCTCAGGATCCTGGTTCGCAAAGTCAGGGACGTAGCGCAGCATGGGATCATCGGAATCTTCAAGCGAGGCGACAGCAGCATTCGTCGCCCACAGCAGGCTGACCTGCTTGGTCATGTTGAGTGACACCTCGTCCGAATAGATGTACTTGAAGAACTCCCAGGCTTCTTCCTTGTGTGGTGAATTGGCGGCGATGCCCATGCCGCTGCATGCCCACGAGTAGCCGCCTGTCTTGTGTCGCCAGGCCGGCGCGTAGGCCATCTTGATGTCGGGATCGATCTGCTTCGCTTTGGTCCAGATGAACGGCCCGTCGATGATCGCCGACGTCTGTCCACTGGCCACGAACTCCAGCATCAGAGCCTGATCCTCCCCAAACGACCCTGGCACGACCAGGTCCATGTCGTAGAAATCTTTCCACCACTGCATCGCGGCGACGCCTTCGGGAGAGTTGAAGGCCACGTTTCCATCTGCATCAAGCATTTGCCCGCCCTCTTGGGCCAGGCGGAAGTTGAAGTAGCGGAGGAGCAGGAAGCCGCCGTCCTGGAGCGGCATGCTCATGCCATAGGACCCTGAATCCTCATCGCGCAACGCCTGCAGAACTTCCACGAACTCGTCCCAGTTGGTCGGCGGCTCAAGCCCCTTTTCGGCGAAAACGTCAACGTTGTAGGCGAACTGATAGGGTATAAGATAGAGGCATAGCCCCCTGGTCTTGCCCAGGAAGTCCATGGGCGTTGTTGCCGTCAATTTGGCGGCAAAGTCGGGGTCGTCCGCCAGCCAGGGGCTGAGATCCTCGATGAACCCCTGTTTGGTCAGGCTCGCTATCCAGGTAGACTCTGTGCCGAAGAGATCGTAGGTCTCACTGCCGCCGGCTGCGGCAGCCTGGAGCTTGCCTGCCATTTCGGGCCAGGGTACATCGATCACTTTGACCTTAATGTTTGGATGCGCGGCTTCGAAGTCAGCGATTAGTTGGCCGTGGTTGTCCGGCCCCCATTCGTTGACCCACCACTGCAGCCAGGTAATTTCAACAACTTCGTCCTCCATTGCATCGGAGGCGGCAGCTTCTCCCGACGCCGGTTGCTGCGCCACACAGGCTGACAGGATAACAGCCAGCATGAGAATGGTTGCGACCATCAGGAACCGAATATTTCTCTGCATGAGTTTCCTCCTGTGGAAACATGGAAAGGATGGATTGAAGCAGTTCTGAGGTTCGGTCTTATGGGCTCTGATTAAGCAGGGCCAAGGACGAACATCGCCGTTCGCCCCATTGTTAGTCATGCCAGTCGATAACAACGACCAGGGGTTCCGGAGAAGACAGCTACCTTGTCAGGCGGCAGGACGTGCTTCGTCCTGTCATGCAGAATGTGAATTGGAGGAAAGGATTCGTTTCCCCCAAATGTTGAAGAGAATGATACTTGCTACGGCGAAAGAAATGAGGAACCATAGACTAAAGGCACACTGAAACCGGCGTACATGGCTACTTATACTACAGCGGGAATCGGGCCGTCAAGCCTCCTCTCGCGGCTCCATGCGCATGCTTGCGCAGTCGTCTCGGCCAAGTTGTCAATGTTGGGCAGGCCGCAGTTGCGTGGGGAATTACGGCTGGTTATCTTCATGTATCCGGCCTGCTGGCGATGTACTTTGCATGGGGGTCGAGGTCCGCGCAATCCGCCTGAGGCGCAGAGGGCAAGGCGACGCTTAATGAGGGAATCAGGTTTTCAGTCTTACCTCGACGAATAGGGAGGGCAATTTGTCTGCACAGTTCCAGTTCCGCCCGGTGACATCGGAACGGCTTACTGAATTGACGGAATTCTCACAATGTCACGGCAAGTTTCGATACTGCTCCTGCATGCGGTGGCGAATGACCAGCTCCGCTTTTGGCCGCTCAAGCAAAGAAGAGCGTGTGGCCGCTCTGGAAGAACTGGTGCGGACAGGCACGCCCGTCGGGATCCTAGCCTACAGCGGAACGACACCGGTTGGCTGGTGTTCAGTTGCACCGCGAGAGAGCTACGCGGCGCTGGAGCGGTCCCGAGTGCTGCCGCGCATTGACGACTCGCCTGTCTGGTCGGTGGTGTGTCTGTTCGTCGACCGGCGTTTCCGCCGGCAAGGGTTGACGGGCAGGCTGTTGCAGGCTGCGGTCGATTATGCCCGCGATCAGGGCGCGCCTGCTGTCGAAGGGTACCCGGTAGCGCCGGATGCGCCGTCGTACACGTACATGGGGACGCCGGAGACGTATCGCCGCGCCGGCTTCGTGGATGTGACTCCGGCGGGACAGAAGAGGTTGGTGATGCGACACACAACGTTTACCCGAGTTTCGCCAGAGAAATTGACTTAAACCGGAGCATGTAATATTCTCATTCGCATGAAAACATCAATCAATTTAGACGACGACCTATTGACTAAAGCGAAGGTATACGCAGCCACGACGGGCAAGACTCTCACTTCTGTCGTAGAAGAGGCGCTGCGCGAAATGCTTTCACGACGTGTTGTGCAAACGGATCGCCCTCGGGTGTCTTTGACAACTGTCAGAGGCAATAGCGTACGTCCCGGAATTAATCTCGACGACTCTGCCTCCCTGTTAGATAAGATGGAAGATTTGGATGTTTCTTCCTGACGTAAACGTGTTGGTCTACGCCCACAGAGAAGAATACCCAAATCATCTCGCCTATCTGCAGTGGATGGAAGACCTGATAAATGGAACGAATGCTTACGGCATTGCAGATGTGATTCTCAGCGGTTTCCTAAGAATTGTTACGCATCCACGTATTTTGGATCCTCCCAGTTCCTTTGAGGACGCCCTGGCATTTGTTGAGGTGATCCGTAGACAGACCAATTGTAGGATTATTCGGCCGGGGGAAAGACATTGGGAGATCTTCTGTCGCCTTTGTCAGGAATCCGGCGCCAAAGGAAATCTGGTCCCCGACGCTTACCTGGCGGCCCTTGCCATTGAGTCCGGTTGTACTTGGATTTCTACCGACCGCCATTTCGGTCGTTTCAGGGGTTTGACCTGGCAGCACCCTCTCGAACATCAGACATAGCCACTAGCTCACTCCTACTCGGAGTAGAATCCATGAAACTTTCTGAATTAACGCATGTCTGGAGCGAAGCGCCCCAGCT
Organism: Caldilineaceae bacterium; assembly: GCA_965208965.1. Taxonomy (GTDB): domain Bacteria; phylum Chloroflexota; class Anaerolineae; order Caldilineales; family Caldilineaceae; genus Bin5. The sequence continues at coordinate 3,024,581 of OZ242384.1, read as the reverse complement.
TTCGGACGCTCTGTCCAAGTTCCCCGATACGGTTACGCGGCTGATTGCGGACCCGGATGACCCGGTGGGCAGCGCGAAGCCGGCACAGGCGATTCTGGCGGCCTCGGCCATCCGCTACAACGATGATGTATTCGACCGGTTGCCCAATCTGCGTTTCCTGGTGCGCACCGGAATCGGGATTGACAATGTGGACCTGGACGCGGCGACGCGGCATCGCGTCGTCTTCTGCAATACGCCGGACGGGCCCACGGAATCGACCGCCGAACACACTGTGGCCCTGATGCTGGCTGTTGCCAAGCAGGTCAAGCCGGGGCAGGAACAACTGGCCGCCGGCGACTTTGCCCCGCGCGCGGTGCCGATGGGCACGGAATTGGTGGGCAAGACGCTCGGGCTGGTCGGGCTGGGCCGGATCGGCGGGCGCGTGGCCCACATCTGCGGGCGGGGATTCGACATGCGTGTACTGGCGTTCGACCCCTACATCACAGCGGAGCGGGCCGCGGAGATTGGCGTAGAGCTCGCTGATCTGGACACGGTTATCGGCAGCGCCGACATTCTCAGTCTGCACGCGCCTTCCACGCCGGAAACGCGCCACTTGATGAATGCAGACCGCTTCAGGCAGATGAAGGATGAGGCTATCCTGCTCAATCTGGCGCGCGGCCCGCTGGTTGACCAGGACGCGCTGCTGGAAGCGCTGGACGGCGGACAGATCCGCGGGGCGGGGTTGGACGTGTTTGACCCGGAACCTCCCCCGGTCTCGTCGCGGCTGCGCACGCATCCCAAGATCGTGGCGACCCCGCACTCGGCGTCAACGACGATCGAAGGGCGCAGACGCATTGAGCATATGGCCGTGGATGCGGTGCTCGACTTCTTCAACGACCGGCAGCCGAAAGATATATGCAACCCGGCGGTGCTGGAGTTTGTACAGTTCGGGGGCGGTTGAGTAGTAGATTTCTGCCCACAAGTGAAGCTGGCCTACGCCAGTGCGAAGATAACCTCTGTGCCGGCTGGCGCTTACTCGTCGGCCGGCCGCTGATTGGCTGCCACTTCATCCTCGCTTGTAACCGCCTGAATGACCCAAAAGCAGTTGGGTTCCGACAAATCAGCGGGTCAGGACGCCGCCGGAATCGGCGGTCTGATTCTGAGACTGTCTGAGATCACTCGACTGCGATCAGCGCATGCGCCCGCAGTGGCGGAACCTGCACGATCAGGTTATTCCCATCTACTCGGTACTTGAGATCGCTTTGCGGGGGCGCGTAGACCCGCTGCACGCTTTCCAGTCCCAGCCGTTTCAGATCCAGTTGAATCACCAGGTTGTCCAGGACCAGCCCATTTTCCTGATCGAACGACGGTCGGTCCGGTGAGCCGACGTGATGGTTTACAAGGTGAACGACGTTGCGTCCGTCCTGACGGTTCAGCACAACTTCCACTCCCGCCGGTGCGGTGGTCGTGAGCGCTGGCTGGGTTACCACGTCGCTGACAAGCTCTTTGATCAGACGCTTTATCCAGACGTTTGACAGACCCCCGGTTCGCAGCGGCCATGCGGCATACCAACATACTCCTTTGCCGTATTCGTTTCGACACAGCCCGGGGTGGACCTGGTCCTCGTCCGGCGGCGCATTTCCCCACATCACAGTCGTACCGCTTGTACGGTTTGCCTCAGAATAGATCAAGTCGCCAAGCAAGGCGGCGCCGTTCAGGCTTACCTCGACAGGGGGCGCATCTTCCGCAAACATGGGAAAGGAGGTGACACGGTCAATGAGATCCTGGTCGCGCAGACGGACGCTCACATAGGGCAGACCGGGATCGCGGCGGAAGGAAATACCGAAGAGATCGGCCAAGCCGAAGTCATCGCGACGGCACCCGTTTTCGTCCCACAGGGAGCTGTACGCGCTTGCCAGCAGCTTGCCGCCCTGCGCCACATAGTCACGCAGCCGCTCGAGCTCGGCGTCGGAGAGCGCGGCCTGGTCAGCCAGAACGATGAGTTGGTAGGACTCCAGGTCGTCAAGGCTGCGCAGGAAGTCGTACTGATAGTGGTATTCGAGCAGAGCCTGGTGGATGTTTTCGACGCCCTCGGTCATCAGATACCAGAAGAGCGAGGCCGTGCGAGGCTTGGTCAGCAGAGGGATGCCGATATCGCTGACCGACTGGGGCTGGCGCAGCCAAGGCTCAATCTCTGCGGTGGGTCGAAAGATCTGTTCATAGCCGCGATACTGGGCAGGGTCGGTGGAGCCGTCGGGATAGGGGAACTGCCCGAGTACGCTGCTGCCGCCGTGCGCCAGGCTGATGGCGTTCTCCATCTGGAGAAGGGGAGGCGGCTTGTGATCGTAGCGGCACCAGAGGCCGCCCAATGGGCCACCGGGCAGACCAGCGGAGACGAGGATTTCGAACGGTTTGCCGGTCGCCCGGCCCCAGCGGGCGATGAAACTCTGGCGTGTGTAGAGAGGGGCGTGGCCTTCGATAGAGACCAGGTCGGCGTAGTCGAAGGGATCTCCAGGACCGTTGGCGCCGTTGTAGGTGATCAAGGCTTGCGGATTGTTGGCGCGCAGGATTTCCATTGCCTGCGTAAGGAAGGCTTCCCCCTTGCCGAGCAGAAACTGGTAGGCCTGGTCGGCGTGGTGGGCCAGGTAAGGCTGGCCGACGATATGTTGCAGCGACAGATCCCCGAACAGAGGATTCCCCACCTGTGACTCAGGCGTTTCGAGCAGGGGCAGCCGCTCTCCGGTCTCCTCTTCATACCCCTTCTGGCAGCTGAAGCAGTAACAGGGCGACGGCAGCGAGTTGGACATCCACTCGGTCTGGGGAACGTTCCTTACATAGGGCATGATATCCAGCCAGTAGCCGTCGACCTCGTAGCTCTGCGCCAGCTCGCGAATCTGCTGCAGGGCATAGTCCATGTAGCCGGAACTCCAGCAGGCCATGTAGAAGGGCCCGACTTTGCAGGGATCGCCCCAGACATTGACGGCGCGCCATTCCGGGTGCAGGCCGAGCGCGTAGTTGTCAAAGCATACGCTGAAGTAGGCGATGAGGCGGATATTGCGTTTGCGGAGGGCGGCGAGCAGCTGGCCGACCACGTCGTGCGGATAGGAGACTCCGAGAGAACAGGGATAGTAGCAGATCCCGTGATGGTCCTTGGTATAGAGTTCCACGCAATCTACGCCGGCCCCGGAGAGGGATTCGGCATACTCTTCGGCATTGAATGCTGTGCCCCGATTCTTCGCCCAGAGTGGCGAGGCATAGATAATATGGACTTTGCGAAATGTCTGAGCGAACCAATTCATCGCGCTCGTCCCCTTTCTGTGGTGTTTACAAGTGCCGGGAGTCGGGCCCACTCCGGGACTCCGGAGGGTGAGCAGTTCCCATCATGGCGGGCAGAAGTTGAGGGCCTGGCCCGGAAACGCTCTTCGGAATACGCGCTTCCGTTCAGCGGATCGCGCCCATCGTCATGCCCTTGGTAATCTGTCGCTGGAAGAGGAAGTAGACGAGGATTAAGGGCATCGCGGCGGTGACCATGGCCGCGAATTGGGGGCCGATCGTCGACTCGCCCATCATCGCTTTGGGCGCGTAGGCGATCACCGCCAAGGGCATCGTCTGCGCTTCCGACCGGTCCATGAGCACCAGGGCGAAAAAGAGCTCGCTCCAGACCCAGCTAACGTTGATGATGGCCATGCTGGCGATGGCGTTGCGCGAGACGGGGACCACTACGCGCCAGAAGACGCCGAAGCGGGAACAGCCGTCGATCTGTGCGGCCTCCTCCATTTCGACGGGGAAGCTCAGGAAATAGGCTCGCATCAGCAGCACAGTAAATGGCACGCCCATCGTGGTGTACATAAGCGACAGGCCCAACAGGTCGTTGCGCAGCCCGAACCGGTCCATCATAAAAAAGACAGGAATGATGAGGACGTGGACGGGCACGGCCAGGCAGAGCAGAAATGTCTGTTGAGTGGCGGCGCTGCCGGGGAAGCGGCCGCGCGCCAAGGCATATCCGGCCAATGAAGAGACTGCAAGCAGCAGCGCTAACGTGGCGACCGTCACGACGATGCTGTTGCGCAGATAGAGAGCTATCGGCTTATTGTTTGCTCCTTCTCCCACCCAGACGCGCACGTAGTTGCCGAAGTTGAAGGCGGTGGGCAGGGCAAAAGGCGTGCTCAGTATTTCGGAATCGGTCTTTAGCGAAGTATTGATCAGAAAGATTACAGGGTAGAGTTCGACGATAAACCAGACGGCCAGCGCGACCATCATGATGCGCGTGAGCAATCGCGCAGCGAACGGCGATCCGTTAGCGGTTCGCCTGTCGTCCACTTCCAGTTCCCCGTCCTCAGAATTCAACCGCATCGAATTTCACCAAACGCTGATAGAGATAGGTCAGCGTGAATACGATCAGGAACATTACCACTGCTACGGCTGAAGCATAGCCGTACTTCTGCGTTTCGAAGCCTTGTCGAAAGAGGAAGGTTCCCAGGACTGCAGTGCTGTTGCCGGGACTCCCCTTGGTCATCACCCAAACCAGATCGAATACCTTCAGTGAGAAGATGATTTGCAGGATGCTGATCGAGGCGACCACAGGGCGCACTAGGGGGAAGATCAGACGCCAGGTACGCTGCCACTCGCTAACGCCGTCAATTGTAGCGGCATCGTGAAGGTCCTGGGGGATGCCCTCGATAGCAGCCAGCGTAACGATCATGGGGAAGCCGGCATACTGCCAGATTGGAACGACAATCACGGCGGCCAGCGCGTACTTGACGTCGGCCAGCCAAGGCAGGGCAAGAACATCCAATCCAATGGCGCGCAGAACAGTATTTAGAAGGCCCCAGTTGAACTCATAGATGCGAACCCACAGCGCCGCGACCACGACAACCGAGAGCATTACCGGCAGGTAGAATCCTACACGGTAAACGCCCGAACCGAAGACCCGGCGTGAGATTACTGTCGCAAGGAGATAACCGATGCCGACCGTTCCCAGGGTAACAACCAGCGCGAAGACCAGCGTGTGCCAAGTGGCTCCCCAGAAGAATCGGTCGTCGAGCAGACGCTCAAAGTTGTCGAGGCCGACGAACTTGCGCGCGCCCAGTCCCTTCCACTTAAAAAAGCTCAACACCAACGAGTCGGCCAAAGGATAGGCCAAAAAGACAAGCAGCAGGAGAACGGCGGGCGCAAGGAACAGGTACCAGATGCCTTCCCGATTCCACCATCGCGCCAGACGCGAACCAAGGCGGGGACCGGGAGGCGAGGAGTGAGGAGAAAGAGGCGAATTCTGCCCCCTCTCTTCTCGACTCCCATTTCTACTTTCGACGCTGGCGGTTCCTCGCGCCACGCTCTTCGTCTCCTGCGAGTTCAGTCCAGGAAAGCGCCCAAACTATGGTAGCTCCTCAAGCTGTCCTACTGGTCGGCAAGCTCTGCGCGGACCCTTTCGGTCTCCTCCTGCTGCATGGCAGCTGCCTCTTCGGGTGTGAGACTGCCGGTCAGCATGAGGTCTATTGAGGCCTTCAGAGAGGCCAGAAGCTCAGGTGGCACCACGCCCTCATAGAGTGTAGGCGCTCCGGCCGCGGCGATCTCCTGCAACATGCCGGCCATCACGGGACCAAGTACCTCCGTCACTTTTTCGGTCGGCAGGTCGGTCCGCCCAGGCGGGCCGCCCAGTGTCTCGGCCCACAGCACCATGTTTTCGGGCTGCAGGATGTATGCCACTACATCCTTAGCTGCTTCGACGTTGTCGCGGTCCTCGAAGACGATCAGGCAGTTGGCGACGAAGGAGCCCATTTCGCCGTAGTTGTCCTGGTCCAGCCGCGGATAGTAGAAGTAACCCCAGTCGAAGGTTGCCTCTTCGGGCAGTGAGGTGGCGCCCGTCGACCAACTGCCGTCCTGGAACATGGCGGCTTTGCCGGAGAGGAAGAGCCCCTTGGACTGGCCGTAGTCGGTGATGCCGGCGTAGCCCTCCATCAGCAGCCCGCTGTCGGCCATATCCATAATGTACTGGTAGATGCGGACGCCGTTGGGGTCGGTCCACTTGTGTTCGAGGGACCACTCCGGCGCGTCGGGCATCCAGTTGAGGAGGAAGGCCTGGTACTCCCGCTCGGTCCAGGAGCGCAGCATCAGGCCGTCCGGAAGGTGGCTGCGAACGCCCATTTCATAGGGTGTCGTGAGCGTCTCATAGCCGGCTGCGCGGATCTTGTCGCCAAGCGCGTAGAACTCATCCCAGGTTGTCGGCGGCTCGACACCCGCTTCGGCGAATATTTCCTTGTTGTAGTAGACCATCGGCGTCCAGACAGCGTCCAGATTGACGCCGTAGCGGCTGCCGTCGGTGTGCGTGAAGTAGTCGAGCGTGCCCTGCGGGAAGGACTCGTTCCAGCCTTCGCTCTCATAAAGGTCATCGAGCGAGGCCAGCAGCCCGGCGTCCATCATGTCATTGAACTGGGCGAAGCGGCCGCACCACCACCAGGAAAGATCGGGGCCGTCGGAGGCGGCGAACATGGTTGTGGGAGCGGTCTTCTGCCAGCTCATATCGTCGCCCTGGACGTCGACGATGATCTCCACGTTAGGATTTTCCTCCATGTAGTTGTCGGTGAGCGCGGTGACGGCTTCGGCGACGATACCGCCCAGGGCAGTCATGCGCAAGGTCACCTGCTCGTCTGCCGGGGCTTCGGCTGCGGCGTCGCCGGCGGGTGCAGCGGGCGCGGCACAGGCGGCCAGCATCATGGCAGTGATTGCGACTAGCATTAACGGGTTGAGTTTACGAAGGGTTCTCATCGACGGTTCTCCTCTTTGTGATTTGAACGGGAGGCTCTTACATGAAGATGGCAGTCATGCGTCAAGTGAGCGAAAGTCCCTCTTCGCGAAGTACGTCTTCCAGTGGCGGCGCGGGGCGCCAACCACTAGGTTATTCTCGCAGTTCTGGCACATAACGGCAACCGTCATTTTTCAATCAGCAGCAGAGTTGCCTTGGGGACGGCGCGGAAGCTCAAGGTTGCGCCGGCGACTCGTAGTGTACATCCACTGCGGTCACGCGGGGTGTGCCGCATGCGTTGCTGGCGCCCAGTGCGAGTCTGTACTGCACCCATTGGCCGGACTGGTTCAGGGCGCCGACGGCCTGGGGACTTTCGAACCACGTATCCTCTCCATCCGGTCCCTGCCAGGCCGCTTCTTCCAAATCATCTTCCGTTTCGCCGAATCTCAACTGGGCCTTTACCCAAGCGCGAGACGGCGTTTCTGCTTCCCAATTTAACCCTGTCACGTGTGCGCCGTCGGGCAGTTTGCAGGGGGCGGACTGATAGTATTCCTCGGGGCCGCGGTCGGCGATGCTGTGCGGGCTGACGGCGGTCATGCCGTGCGGGCCTGATGTCGGGAGCCGGGATACGCGCTCGGCGCTGAAGCCTTCGGGGCCGTTCCACCAGACAGCTGAATGCCCGATGTGGTCGCCCTCCACTTTGTGGTTGGCGACGGCCAAGTCGATCCAGCCGTTGCCGTTGAAGTCGGCGGCGACGCAGCCGGACGCGGAGTGCGTGAAGAGGCGAGTGCGGTCGTTTGCGGAGAAGCCGCGCCCGGCGCGATTCCAGTAGAGGAAGGAGTCGATGTCCCGCTCGCGGCCGTTGTGGTAGGAGCAGATGAAGAGGTCGAGCAGGCCGTCGTTGTTGAAGTCGGCCACGGCCATGGAGTTGACGGCGCTGGCGGGGAGCAGCGTGCGGCGGTCCTCGCGCAGGCCGTCGGGCCCGTTCCAGTAGATGTAGGCAAAGGAGTCGTGGGGTCCGTCCTGGGAGGTGATGTGACCGCCGATGATGAGATCGAGGTAGCCGTTGCCTGTCAGGTCGGCGGCGCGGGCGCAGGCGCCGCGCACGACGGAGAGGGGCTGGCAGCGGTCCATGCTGAAGCCTTCGGGTCCACCCCAGAGAATGAAGCTGCGGTCGTAGGCGATCTGGGGGACGACCAGATCGAGCCAGCCGTTGTTGTTGAGGTCGGCGAGGTAGATCCAGCGCGGCTCGTTGTAGAGCTTGCCGTCGTGTTCCAGGCGAATGCGCTGCGGGTTGGCGGTGTCGAAGCAGAGCCCGTTCGCTGAATCTGCGGCAACTCCGTAGAAGATCAGGAGTTCGGGATTGTCGAAGCCGCAGAAGATCAGGTCGAGATGGCCGTCGCGGTTGATGTCGGCGGCGCAGACGCCGTGCGCCCGGTTGGTAGGCAGGATCCAGGTTGGCTTTTCGTCAAAGCCGTCGGGCCCATTGAGAAGCAGGTAGGAACCCGGATCGCGGTCAACCGAGTTTTCCGACGCGTTGGCGAGGACGATGTCGACGCGGCCGTCGTCGTTGAAATCGCAGCAGAGGGCCTCGACCGCGCCCCAGCCGGGCAACTCCTGCCTCTTCTGCGGTGAAAAGCCATCCGCTTCGCCAAAGTATATGTAGGGATTGATGTTGCCCAGGCGGTTACGGCCGAAATGGTTTACAAAGATTACGTGCGGCCTGGCGTCGGGGCCGGCTCGCGCCAGCAGGACGCGGCGGGCGTCCTGACAGGGCAGGCGGACCGGCTCGGGGTCGATGCCAGTGCGTGAGGCGCGGTAGATTAGCGAGTCAGCACTGTAGGAATCGGGGGTATGGGTCTGGCACAGGATGATGTCGGCGCAGCCGTCGCCGGACAGGTCGGCGACGGCGACATCGCAGGCGCGGTAGCTGCTGAGAGGAGAGCGGTGGATCTCGTCGAAGCCTTCCGGGCCGCCCCAGTAGATCCAGGAACGTTCTCCCTCGTCAGACGTCTCGCGGCAGGCAAACACAAGGTCATCGTAGCCGTCGCCGTTGACGTCGCCGACCGCCACGGCCATGGCATGGGAACAGAACAGTTCCAGCGGAGGGCCTAAGCGCCGGTCCTTGCCGACCGGAGCAAGGGAGACGCTGTGCGACCGGGGCAGGAAGAGGTGGGGGCGGCCGTGCAAATGGACGATGCTGGCCAGGGGCTTTGCCTCCTCGACGTGCTCAGCGTACTGTACCGCACCCTCTGACAGGCGAGGCCTCTCCGGGTCAGGTTCGAGGAAGACGGTTGCGCGATCCGGGTGGATGCCATCAGCGCCGCCCCAGTACACGGTCACACCGCCCGCTTCAGAACGCACAACCAGGTCGTCAAAGCCGTCGCCGTCGAGGTCGCTGGCGGACAGTTGTTCGGCGGCGATGTCCATATCTGCGAATCTCTGCGGCTCGAAACCCAGATCGGATTGAAAGAAGATGCGGAGCGCGCCCTGGCTTGCAAAGGCAAGGTCGGGGCGGCCGTCTCCGTCAAAGTCTCCGGCTGCCACCGACTCGCAATGGGGAACGGGCAGCTGCTGCTGGCGTCGTTCGCTCATGCCGTCGGGCGCGCCGTAGTAGACAGTGGCGTTGAGGTCGGGCCGGATGCCGTTGTGGCGCATGCCCAGGATCAGGTCGTCGAAGCCGTCGTTGTTGAGGTCGGCGACGGCGCCGGTCCATGCGCCTTCGGCCGGCAACTCGGTGCGGTGGGCGGCGCCGAGGGGGTCAGCGTAGACGAAGGCCGGGGGGCGCTCCTGGTGGTTCTGGCTGTTGCAGAAGACCAGGTCCAGGTAGCCGTTGCCGTTGAGGTCGTACTGGTGGATGCGTTGCAGCACGCCGGCGCGGGAAACGTAGAGGTTCTGGCCGGCGTTGCCGAACTGGCCCTGGCGAAAGCTTTCGAAACCGCGGGTGGTCCAGGTGGTGGTCATGGGTTGAAACTGTAAACGGAATGTGGCGCGTTGTCAATCGGGATCAGGATCTGCTGGATTTTCGTAGGATTCTCGGGGTGTCGGATGTCTTCAGGCGCCGGTGAGGTCGTGCGAGTGTTCACGAGAGTTTTCGAGAAAATTACGTGCGTTGACTTGCCTGGGCGAGCGAGAAATTCCTTAATGGAGCCATGACCTCCCAGCCAAGGATACCCGCAAAACGGGCCAAAAGCGGAAATAGCGGAAATAGGCTTCAATGGAGCCACGACCTTTCAGTCATGGATACAGGTCCTGAAGGTTCCACTTGCCGCCTCTTTCGTCCATGCTTCAATGGAGCCACGACCTTTCAGTCATGGATACATGCGCATCACCTGACGCGCCAAGGCGTCCCTACGAGCTTCAATGGAGCCACGACCTTTCAGTCATGGATACCTTGACTTCGCCGCCACAGATCGTCCCACTTCGCCCCGCTTCAATGGAGCCACGACCTTTCAGTCATGGATACGAGGCGCATTCGCCGTGTGGTCTATGGTCTGTACTCCAGCTTCAATGGAGCCACGACCTTTCAGTCATGGATACCTAAATCTTTGTCGGCCTTGATCCGGCGGAACTTTTCGCTTCAATGGAGCCACGACCTTTCAGTCATGGATACGAGCAGACCGTTGCCGAGACTCCCGATCGCCACGCCTAGCTTCAATGGAGCCACGACCTTTCAGTCATGGATACGCCATGCTTGATTATGAGGATGGGGTTACCAGTCTTGCTTCAATGGAGCCACGACCTTTCAGTCATGGATACCCCGCGTATCTGTATCCAACCCGGACACAAAGCGAACGCTTCAATGGAGCCACGACCTTTCAGTCATGGATACTAGACGGTCATTTTGCCCACCTACGCGCGCGCAAGCGCTTCAATGGAGCCACGACCTTTCAGTCATGGATACGTACTGACTCAATACCATGAGGCTGTAAGTGTGATTGCTTCAATGGAGCCACGACCTTTCAGTCATGGATACGTGTACAACGCACACTGGTGGTCAGCAGTATAATCGCTTCAATGGAGCCACGACCTTTCAGTCATGGATACACCCGGCCTCCTCACTCCAGCCGACGTGTACGAAGATGCTTCAATGGAGCCACGACCTTTCAGTCATGGATACAATTGAATTTGTGCGCCCCCATGCTCGAAGCCCCAACGCTTCAATGGAGCCACGACCTTTCAGTCATGGATACGCGTAACCCAAAAGCGTACTGTTTATCTCAATTCCCCCTGCTTCAATGGAGCCACGACCTTTCAGTCATGGATACTATGGAATACGTTTGGTGGTATCGCTGAATGGATTGAAAGCTTCAATGGAGCCACGACCTTTCAGTCATGGATACACCCGGCCTCCTCACTCCAGCCGACGTGTACGAAGATGCTTCAATGGAGCCACGACCTTTCAGTCATGGATACAAAGAAATAGCCGACTAGGCGCCGACCGGGGATAACGCTTCAATGGAGCCACGACCTTTCAGTCATGGATACAACGCCATTTTGACCGCGTGGCGTAGCCGCATAGCCGGCTTCAATGGAGCCACGACCTTTCAGTCATGGATACCCGAGTCGGAATGCCATTCAGTGCCTCCTATATGATCGCTTCAATGGAGCCACGACCTTTCAGTCATGGATACTGTTCGCAACGATTCGGATTTGCCCGATTTGGTGGTGCTTCAATGGAGCCACGACCTTTCAGTCATGGATACGGGCGACCGACTGATGCACGTATACAACTTGCAAATAGGGCTTCAATGGAGCCACGACCTTTCAGTCATGGATACGGATCCGTCCGGGTTTTTGTTGAAGACCGGAATGTCGATGCTTCAATGGAGCCACGACCTTTCAGTCATGGATACAAATCAGGACTGCACGGGACGGCTGAACGGTTTGACGCTTCAATGGAGCCACGACCTTTCAGTCATGGATACAGGGGTATGCCCAGGCGATGACGAACTTCGTAGGAACCCGCTTCAATGGAGCCACGACCTTTCAGTCATGGATACAAGGGTGTTGGCGGCCATGGCCCATGTGCTCGACGGGCTTCAATGGAGCCACGACCTTTCAGTCATGGATACATGCCTTCCCACCGAGCATATACAACAACAGCGACAACGCTTCAATGGAGCCACGACCTTTCAGTCATGGATACCTGATTCGATCTGCATTCACATTGCTGTCGTTAGGAATGCTTCAATGGAGCCACGACCTTTCAGTCATGGATACGGCAGAAATTCAAGATTTTCCGCACAGGTTTTGCCGTTCGCGCCCGCGATTTCAGGTTTCGACGTCCATCCTGTTTTTCGATTGTTGATTTTATACCTGCAATACGTCCCTCCTTCTCCTAAATTGTGCGAGCGCTAACCCTTTAGCGAATTCAGCACCCGACCTCTCGCAATCTGATAGTAAGCACATCTGCCCCTTCTTTACGCAGTCTGCCACAGCACGCTCAGACGACCAACACCTCCCTCTGCTTTGGCTTGGTCTGGCGGCCCAAAGTTCGCATTACGTCCCCACCGCGACCTTCTACAGGACCAACATCGATTATGATAACCCGATCTTCCTTGAGGTCCATGATCTTAGTCAGCGTCTCCTCCATGATGACCCGCTCCTTTGTTGAGAGATCGCAGGCGAATACCGAGTACTGTAACGCGTCGCCGAAACCGTGCATCTTCTTGAAGATCCTGCGCAGTCGCTTGCCGTCGCTGACGTCATAGGCCACGATATACCTGTTGCGCATGCGTCACCTCGTCGTAAAACCGGGGTATCTCTTCAGTTCCCCCAGCAGGTGGCGGCCCAACAGCCGCGCCTGCACCTCCAAAATCCGGCGATAGCTTATCGAGTACTGAAACAGGGGGTGCGTTATCAATGTATCCATCCTGCGCTCGAAAGCTGTGATTACCGTTTTGCGCCCGTCCTGGGTCAGGGAGACGGCTCCAGCCCGATGGATGAAATCCTTCTCTTTCAACTCGGCGTTGTTGAAGAGCGTCAGCGCGGCGGAATCCGCTATCAAGGGCCGGAACTCTTCAGCAAGATCCAGCGCCAGCGCCGGCCTACCATATTTGGGCTGATGGTAGAATCCCATATAGGGATCAAAACCGACCGCCATCGCCGACACCATGGCCTGCCTCATCAATATCGAGTACAGAAAGGAAAGTACCGCGTTCACCGGATCCTTGGGCGGCCGGCGGTTGCGCGTGCGGAAATCGAACGCGGAGTTCCCGGCCTTGATCATGCCGCCGAAGTGGGCGAAATAGACCCGGGCAACCGCCCCTTCGATGCCAAGCAGCGTGCCAAAAGAGTCCGCCGGCTCCACCATGGCGGTCAGTCGCTTTATCTCCTCCAGGGCCGTTGCTGCCGGCTGCTGGTGGTTGCGGCGCAGCATCACCCGGCTGTTGCGCAGCTTGGCCGTCACCATCTCTTTGGCTATTGCCAGCGACCCTGGTTGATCGCCTGCCACCCGGAACTGGTGCATGCGCAACTCTACGTTTTTGTGCGCCATCCCCCAGGTTACGCCCTTCAACCAGCCCCCATAGGTGAAGTGGCAGATCGGTATCCCCCGCTCCAACAACTCGCGTGTCGCCTGTGCCGTCACTTGTGCGTTGCCGAAAATCGAAACGCTGGAAACGTCCAACAGCCTTGCCCTGGCCGCGGTCTTGCCTTTGACCTTTACCGTCAGCGTATCGCCTGACTTCCCCACGACAGCGCCTTGTGAGGCGACATACATCGGCAAGGCATCATCCCGCGCCGGCATCAGGCGCCGCACGTCGTCCGGCCGCACAACGTAGCGGCTGCCCTTGAGAAAGCTGACCTCGTCCGGTAGACAGATGCCGACAAGGGAGCATCGTGGACATTTGGGGCTGTCCTCCAGGGGCGGCGGGATCTCGCCGCCTTCCGCCATCTCCCGCGCCCCTTGAAGCATCTCCAGCGTCTGCTTCACCAACAGATCATCAAAGCCGACGTGAACCCGCCGCTTGGACCCGACATAATAGATGATGCCTTCTCCGCACTCATAGCCGTTGGCCCGCAGCAGCAGACCCTGCAGGCACAGCTGCACGCGCTCCGGGTCGTACACATGGCCTGGAATATCCGGTACGGTCCCGCGCTTGTAGTCGACCGGCGTGGCGCGAGCCCCGTCCGTTTCCACGAGATCGATGCGGGCGATCGCGCCCAGGCCTTGGTCCGAAAGCATGACTGAGCGGGCGTGGATCTTCTCAGGCTGCGCGTCTTCGTCGTCCGGCCCCGGCGACTCGCCATTCCGTTCCCTCGCCGGAAGATCCCCCGCCGGCCGGTCCACCCGTTTGTGCTGGAAGCGTCCGTCGAGCGTGTCTGCGCTGTGTGCAAACTCTCCCTGGACCCATTCCATGTAACAGAGCCTGGGGCAGTAGGTATACTCGTTCAGCATCCTAGCTGGAACGAGTTCCGGGGCGCTGGCGTAGTGGGTCAGGTCTGACGTCATAGTGCCTCCTACCTCAGTCATCCGGGACGAAGATGCCGAGCCCGTAGTGACAGGCGAAACCGAGCAGCAGCGGGCCGGGAACTTCGCGCGCAAACTCTATCTGGAAATTGAACGCTCCACCTCCGTTCGATCCTCCCCGCCTATACCTGAAGAAGTCGATAGGGCGGACCCCGCCGGAGCCTCCCGCCTGCATTGGTTTGATGGGTTTCCGGTGCGCCGCGATCTCTACGCCAGTCAGGGCAGGCCAATCGGGGAATCGCAGGCTGAGTTCCCGTCTGATCTGCTCTTCCGGGCCATCCACCATTTTTTTCTGATCTTTGGGCCCGCGCAATTTAACATGACGCGTCAGTACGTACGGCGTCAACGAGCGCCAGCGCCTGGAACTTCCGAACAGACGAGAGACGGCAGCGAAGTCCTTCTCATTCCCGTGGGCCTGATAGACCAACTGCACCGAATCCCGCCGCCCGCCTGGGTCTAGCGCGTCTATGGAAATTAACGCATTGAACTCTTCCTCGTCCACCGAGAGTCCTGCGGGCGTCCAGACGGTCAGATGGTCGAGACGGCCGTCGCCGTCCTCGTCGGTCGGTACGTAAAAGGCGTGACGGTGCCCCTGCAACGGTTTCCCCTCTGCGCTCTTGCCCGAAAGCATGGGCGACCTGGCTCCCGAATTCCGTCTGCCATACCTGGCCATTGCGCTGCTGCGCGTCAACTCTCCCCACCGCAGCGTGTTGGAGACAACAGGTTGCGGATTTCCCGCCAACGCAAATCGGATCACGGTAGCGTCAGCGCCGTGTCCGCACGGTTGCCGCCGCACGGCGCGGTACGCCGTAAAGCAGTCGGCCTTGCGGGTGTAGGGCCACCACTGCGCGCCTTCGGGGTCTATGCGTCCTCCCCGCCGCAGCGTGGAACTCTCTACTTCCAGGTCTTTCAACTTGAGCGGTGATCGCGGCGTCAATGTCCGCGTGATTTCCAGGTCACCTTTGGGAAGCGAGCCTGTATCCAGAGCGTGGGAGTTGATCGGAGGGTGCTGCGAAACCAGCGAGGCTTCCACCCAGGACTCAGCCCGGCCCAGATAGGGCATGTTGCGCAGAATGCTGGACAGGTCGTCGCGTTGAGCCTGGTTCAACTTTACTTCCGGCCACACAGCATAGACGGCGTCCTTCGCGTCCATAGCCACGAATGTGTCGATCACCAGCGTCGTCCGCTCCTTCCTGCCCTCGTTGTATGGCATGTAATGCCTGGTGTGGCCGGTTGAGGCCGACGGTAGATGGAACTGCGGATGTTCCGATGCCAGCGCCTCCATGATCGGGACGACTCGTTCGGCGGGCAACTGCGGGAGGGTGCGCCGCCATGTGGCGACGATACCCCGCAGGATGCGCCAAGGAGACGGGGGCCACTCCGGCACACCCTCGTTGACGTGCCGCCCCCACTGGGTGGCGTGAAAGCGGCCCGCCGTAAAGGTCAGTTTGATGACAAGCATAGTCCTTACCTCTTGAACGTCATTCGCGTCACCGGGGGCTCTCCAAACAACCCCTCTGAAGTGCAGGCCGAGATCAGCGCGGGAAGCTCTGCCTCCAGCTCTGCGGTCGAAGGCACACTGAAACCGTCCGCAGGCCGCGTGACAGTCAACTCTCCATCCATAACCAGGTCGCAGGCCGTACGCAGCCGCAGCCCGGTCTCCAGGAACCTGCGCACCTTCCACAGCGCCAGCGCGATCAGGAAGCGTTCGCCCGTCGATCCCAAGGGGTATGCCCTGATCTGGGCCAGATCCAGGTTGAAATAGGCGGTGATGCCCTCAGCCGTGTATTCGGTGCGGTGAAATGGCACGTTGCCAAATCCCTTGTTCCTATCGCCTCTCGGGTCAACCGGATCGTTTTTGACGCCGCCGCTGTCTGCAGGAGTGACACTTTTTGCCTCGATGAACGCGGACAGCGCTCTTGGCAATCGATAGCGGCCACCTGCCAGATCCCTTTTGGCCAGAAAGACCCCGTGCAGCAGCGAGTTTGCATCCATCTCGGCCAGAACGCGAGCGAGTTCCTGCAGGTCAACCTGTCCTCTCTCTCGATCTGCCAGACGAAGCTTCAGTTTGTCCAAGACGGTTGTATCGTCACTCTCCAGGATGTAGGGGGAGTTGAGCCTATGCGGCTCGATAATGGAGTTCGTGGTTTGTCCCTGCTCCCACAGGTCAACGTGGACGTACGGTATTCCGTCCAACACATCGACCACCTTGTCTCTGCCTGCGTCCCAGCACACGGCCTCCAGCCGGTTGGCCATCGACTGCGCCGATTCGACTAGAACCATGTCGACTTTCCCGTTGGCGCCGGGAGCCTCATACTTTGCCGTCCCAAGATCCGGGAATCCGGTTGGCTGAAAGCGTTTGCCCTGTATGGGCCTAAGCTGTGCCTCCAGGAGAAGGCGGGGTTGTTCTTCCAACTGCTGCCATTGGATGGCCATAGTGATAATTCTCCACTGATTGATATTGGTTACGAATTTTGTGTTTCAGGTTGGTGCGGTTTGCGAATTGCGCGTTGCGCGAGGGCGCAGTGCGCGTTTTCGTCAAGAGGAAAGAGCAGCGCGGCGGCCAGGCGGCGGCCAAATTTTGAACTGTTGGCAATGCCCGGTTTGTCGGAAAGCGGTTGCAGTCCGGATGCCTTGAGACGCCGGCAGGCCACCTGATAGGCGTCATCAACGCGGCCTGCCCGCAGCATGGACAGCATCCGGGGTTCCATCCATATGTCTGTTTCTGTGTTGAACTCCCGGCAGACAAAGTTCTTGGATAACAATGTGTTTTTGGGCAACAAAGTCATCTTCATCACAGCATAGGCCGCGGGCAGGTCAGATGGCGCGAGATCAATGCCCCTATTGATGGGATACCGGTAGTGCACGATGGACAGAGGCAGAGCCAGGTCGGCAACACGCTGCGGCTCTACGTCGCCGTTCAGAAACGCTACTATGTCGGTCAGAGAGGCGGAATCGGCCGAGGAAAGTGGCGCGTAACTCCAATTTTGCATGCGGCCTTCAAGGCAGCGCCGCTGCAACACGGCCAGCATGTTGTCGAGAGGGTCTCCAGCCGTCCAGACGAAGGAGTTGCTGTCCCTTTTCCATGCGGCCCGGTTTTCGGTATCAACCGGAAACATGTTTTCCCGCACCGCACCGATCCTTACCTTTTTCTCTTCGCGCCCGGACTCGTCCAGGATCGACGCCATGGCACGGGCCAAGCGGAAGGCAGATGAACGGTCATTGGCATGGCGAACCCAGCTTTGGGAAAGACGGTCGAGGGGTCTGATTCCCGCGCCTCTGTCACTGTCCTTACTCAGGCTGGACTTTGAAAGCCAACGTTCAGCATGGCCAACTGCTATCAGAACATTCTGCAGGTCCTCCGGCTGCCCGCGTTGGCAGAAATCGAAGATGGCATTGTCAAGTTGACTTAACATAAGGCCAAGACCCGCCGGCGCCTTGTTTCCACGCGCCTGACTTCGTAATCTGTCCAGCCATCTATCCAGGTCGAAGAGCACGTTCGCCACAGGCTGTTCTTGTGTGACAAACTTTCCAATCGCCGCTGCGAAAACTCCGTCAATCCCTGTTCGTTGGAGAAATCCAAATCGTTGAAATGATGATATGCCCCGCTCTACGCCTAGACCGGCGATGGCCCGAACGAATCCGACACCATTCGATGCTTGGCGCCTGCCTAGTTGAGCGCGTCCTTCCATTGCGACATGCAGGAACTCTTTCATCGTTGTCGGCCGCTCCCACAAGGGGGCCCAGAATTCCGCCCGCGCAGACGAACCATACTCGCTGGATGTCGGTGTACTATACCCTGCAGCGGACATGTCGACCGTGAACGGCGACACTGCTTTGTTCTGACTCTCAGGTGACAGTCTGCGGGCCGGAGCGCCGGCAAAAGCCAACATACCTTCTACCATCAAGACAAAATCCCATGGGTTTATCAGAGAATCCCCTTCGAATCCATTTGTGGAGTTGGGGCCCCATCCTCCAGGGTTGAACTGGCCTCCTGGGTTCTTGAGCGCTGGAGATATGCCACCGAACAGCGATGTTTCTATCCAATTCAGTGCTGATAGGTCAGAATCTTTGCGCTGAGGTTTGCCCAGCCCTAAGGCTGAGACGAGATTCTTGGCGAAGTTCATCGAGATGTCCCCGCTGCTGCTTGTGCCCAGCGTTCCTCCATTGCTGGTCAGCGGGGGATATTTCGGCCTGCCTGTTGTTAACACAAAGACAGCATCGGTCCACTCCAACGCTTTATCAGAAAGAAGCGTACGGCATCGCTTCAGGATGCGTTCTTTTTCTTCCTCTTTTTCGATGATCTGTTTGGTCAGGAGAATTGTGCAGGCGTAGTCTGAAAAACGCCTGTCGGGGCTGGCCAGAATGACATCCAGGCCCGCTTTGTCCCCTTTCAATACCCCCGTCTTGTATCTGTTGTTCCAGGGCGATGCGATTGGCGTAGGCCTGTATTCATTCAAAAAGAACTCCACCAGCCCCTCACGGTCCAAAGCGGAGCGCAGAAAGAACGAGTCGTTCTGCCACCAGGTACGTGCGGACGAATCCTTCTGTTCAGAAACAAGGCGAAACAGCCCCAGAGCCTTGAGATAGGCCATCAGAGGGTCCGGCGTACAGCCCCGCAGTTCAACCTCGTAGGAATTGTTCAAAGTCAGTCCTCCTGTTCTTCTTTGCTGGCGCGCATATCCGCGGCGCGCAGGACCGCCTCCAGGTAGGCAAGCCTGAGTGGACCAAACCACTCCAGAAGGTCCAGGCTTCTTTCCAGCCAGGAAGGCTGCTCGTCTTCAGCGAGCCCGATTTGTGACAGGGACAGATCGAGTGTCGTCTTATCGATACGTAGTCCCTCGTCAAGCTCGACAGCCGGGAGCGTCTCCAGCGTCGACAACCTGTACCCCAAAAGATAATCCGTATCCGGGTTGCTGTCCGTGAACCCCCTTCGCTGTCCGGGGAGAGACCTGATGCCGATTCGAACCTTGCCGTGGTGGGAGGCGGCGAGATACGCGGCGAGATCGCGGACCGTCTCTCCAACTCCATTTACATGTTCCAGGATGGCTATAGCGCTGCCTAGTTCGTGGCGGAAATGCCGGCGCGAGGGATCCATCCTGCCGTTGCCCGGGCTTTTGGCCATCACTTCTTTTGATGGCGGGGCTGTCGCGCCTTTTCGCAACATCTCCTGGAAAGCCGGGTGCGCCTTGCCCGCGTCATGGTAGCGGGCGGCAACTCTAACGGCTTCAAGTATGTCCTGATCGACGAACAGTCCGGACAGGTCCTTCAGAATTTTGTCCACTTCGCCTACGACGCGGCGGGTGTGGTCGGGAAGAGTTACCCATCGTTTCTGTGTGGAGAGGGGATCGGAGCTCTGGCCTTCCTCCGGCTCCTGGTCCTCTTTATCCATGAATACAATATTCACTACCTCCTTGTTGGAAGGGTCCCAACCGGTCTGCTCGGAGTAGCCCCCCTGCGCTGCATCCAACATCAAGGTCATTCCAGGGTGGATCTCTCTCGAGAAAACCCTTATCCAGCGGCTATCCAGAAAGTCCCACCGCCACACTTTGCGACCTTCTTCTTTCAAGTAATCAAGAAGGCTCTTGCTCTTGCCAAATCTGGGTACGTTCACAATTTCAGAATGGACCGGTTTCGGTTCATCTTTACCGGGGCCTTCTACGGGTATATGGCGCCAGAATACGGAAATGTCCCGTTCGTCCATGCCGCGCACGTACTGCGATACGTCCAAATAGCTGCCCGACAGATCGGGCGTGGTATCGAACAGGCCCACCACATCGCGTTTGCGAATCACCGTGAGATGATCAGCGTCTTCCATGACGTCGCCCAACTTTTCAATGTCCGACGGTCCGGAAGACTTGCCCTCCAACGACTTCATCAGCTGGCGGGCCGGTTCAACCTCACCCGGGTCATAGGGCGCTGTATCCTGGGGGCGCGTGCCAGTGTCTATCCAGAAGATGTCGCCTT
The DNA here is from genome assembly GCA_965208965.1 of Caldilineaceae bacterium. Lineage (GTDB taxonomy): Bacteria > Chloroflexota > Anaerolineae > Caldilineales > Caldilineaceae > Bin5. Next base: position 3,004,419 of record OZ242384.1, on the reverse strand, counting down.
TCTCATCATCTCCCTCGCGGTTGCATCGCCCGAACCTCTGCACCAGGGACGCCCAAGGGGCCAATTCAGTAATAAGCGTGCGCGCCGAAATGTCCACGCCGGCCTCGATAGCCTGTGTTGCAACCACAATCCTTCCCGGATCTTTCGCGTCCGTATCCTGTGGGAGTCGCTCTCGTTGCCGTTCCCTTTCCTGGGCTCGGAAGCGTGAGTGGATCAACGCCGTCTCGGCCTCCAACGATACCCACCGGGGATTTTTGAGTGCCTTGTATATCTCCTGCGAGCACTCTACGGTATTGACGATCGCCAGCGTCAGTGTTCCCCGTTCGTGTTTCTTCGCAATAAACTCTGCCAACCTGCGGGCGTAGTTCCTGCCGTTCTCAATAGAGAGTTCCGAGACCATCTTGCGGGCAGCATGCCGCTTCGCAAGTTCAGGGTTTCTGAGGTCGCGGGGTTCCAACTCCAGCACCTGTGATGCTGGTGGCGCCCTATGGTCTATCGTGTCGAGCCAGCTCGGCTTGACCGTGGCCGACATCCACATACTGTGCGTTGAACCGAAAGTGGTCAGCCTGTGTCGTAACCCGGCCAACTGGGTCGAGGTCGGCAAGCCGTTGGCCATGAGCTGCACCTCGTCCATGACCCAGAGGCAGTCGTTGTTCAGCAAGCCATACTCAACGGGCCACATGAAAGGTGTACTGCCATATCCCCGGTTGAGAGCACGCGAAAGCAACATATCCTGCGTGCCGATAATGATCTGTGGCTTTTCAGGATAGAGATACCACTGTTTACGCGGCTCTCCGCCCATAAGAATGACGACATTGACGTCACCGGTCATACCCAATCTCGTAAGCCAGCCTTCGACTCGCTCTGCAGTCTGCTCGACCAGCGTCCTCATAGGGAGACAATAGACGAGTCTGCGCGCTGTAGCCGATCTCAAGTTCGGTTCAGGATAATGAAAATACCTGTACATCCATCCCAGGACAGCAGCCTCGGTCTTCCCCGCCCCCGTTGGGATCCTCAACAGAGATGGAAGGCTCGTACTGTTGGCCAATTCAGCCTGATAGGGATAGGGATGGTGAGTGGTCGCACTAACGAAAAAATCAACGAAATCCATTCATGACTCTCCCAATGTGATACAATGCCAAGCACCCCGAGGGACTCTACTCCAGTCCCATATTATCTATTCTTACAATGCATATAAAACGATTTTAAACCACAACGCCCGTGCTGTCAAGACTTCATCTCTTGAGAAATAGATTTTCTGATCGAAAAAGGCTTTATGCCCCCGATCAGACCCCTTTGAAGTATATGTATTGTGAGATTGTGTGAAGCAGCCCAGCCTATTTCCGGGTCGCAAGGCCCGGCCCCATTGACCGGCTTCACTACAGACAGGTCCTTCTTCAGCACAGTTGCGGCTGCCTGCGACGCCCTTTCCACGCCCTCTCGCTGCAACCAGGCCAGCAACACGCGCTGTGTAGAACACACACGGACCGATCCGTTACGGTCGACAAATGTCTGGTTCTACCTCTGGCAGATCCCTATTTCTAAGGTGTTAGGTAGAGTGCGTCCGGGGCTGCGTTTTTCCCCTGTCAAGTTACAGCCCAGTTCGATTCAACGGCTCTACAGAGAAAGCACTGAAAGGAAAGCCTGTACGAATTGCGGACAGACAAAGGACCTGACCGGCGCCGACTTCGAGGCACCGAGAGGCGTTCTAAGCGTTTCGAGGGGCTGCAGTACCCCCGGTCCGGGGGAAAACGGGAGAACGGGGCCAAGACCAGGCAAGCGATCCAGACCTGTGCAGCTGAAAGGGCGCCGGCGTGGGGCTGGGGCGATGAAAGGGGCGGACAAAACATGGCAACTATTCGAGTATCACGCCATTCGACCCGCTGGTGAGCAATGCCTGACCCAAAGGAACCAGCTGAATGGGTTCGCGGCATCGCTACGTTCTATGAACCGCATTCCGGCTGGAATCACGGCAAGAGGGTTCGCATGACAATCGTTGTCCAACCACACTCCGACAGCTGGCAAATTCACATGGACGGGGAACTGATAGGCACGGCGCCCACAATGGAAGCGGGGATGGACAAAGCGGCGGCCTACTGCCGGAATCATACCCCGCAATTCCATACCGCCACCGACCAGACTTTTCGCCGCTGATTCACCTTACAACCCGACAGAGAGAGCGCGCGCCGAAAAAACGTATCGTTGTCGGGCTAAACGCATAGACCCGCGGGTTCCCATACAGCATCGGCCTCCTCCCAAATTGAAAAATGCTCAAGTCTCCTCGTCGCGAAGGTAGTCCCAGCCCTTCTGCGTCAAAGAGACGATAACCCAATCCCTTGAAAGAACGCCCCTTCTGATGAGCAGACCTTGCTCAGCCCACCGCTTCACATGGTAGGCCCCCTGATCATACCTGTAATCCTCAGGAACATCCTGATAATGCAGACCGGTTTCACGGCGCTCTCTGCGCTGCCGGATATGGGACACAATCTTGAAGATCAACCCCGGGTCAACCTCCATCAGAGCTTCCCCTTGCGCATCAATGACCCGCAGCCACACGCGTCTGAACTGTGAAATCTGGCCATGCGCTCCAGTTTCAGTCCCATAACGGCCGGGGCACGCAACCTGACGCTCCGGCACATGAGCCCAGGGCGCAAAGCCGCCAAAAGACGCAAGGCGCCGTTGCAAAATATACATGGAGGAGACGGCTCAGTACCGCGACATGTAAATCGCCTCTGCCCTCGTGGTATGATAGTATAGCAGTATACTAACCATACTAGGTTTGACTCATGCTTGGGAACTACATCGTCGTCATAGAGCCTTCCAAAATACTGGATTTCCGCCCCGAGACGGTGAAGCGTTTGATCCGGCAGGGAAAGCTCACCACCACTGGTTCGGCAACAAGTGGATCATGGAGCGAGACCGGCTTCGGGCCTTCGTCAATACTTATGTCGGGAATCGCGGAAGGGCGAGAAGAGAGTGAAGAGGAGAGAGAAGAGAGAGAACGGCAACTGCAGCTGCGACTTGGGCAACCTCCAAATCTGGGATGCACCGCAGCATAAGGCCCCAATAGAGCGCGTGAGACCCCTGTGATGCCAGGCGGCAGCCCGTGCGAAAAGTCTTGGTTTCAAACTGAACGCACATGAGTTCTTTCTTATCAAATAATTATTATATCCTTGCGGATGAACGATGTTCCGCCTCTTGAAAATTTTTTCTCGCAAACGCTCGTAAACTCTCGTGGATCTCTCGTAAACGCTCGTACAAGCGTTTCACGAGCGTTTGCCTGCTCTCGTACGTGCGCACGACCTGTGTAAAGGGAGAGCCAAGCCCGACTTTTCGTGCCGTTGCATTGAAACTGTGTCTCTTCAACCCGCTTTGAAACCCCGCCTTTTCACCGCACGCAGCCGGGAGAGCTTGCCTGCTCGACACGCCTTGCAAATGTTAACGGGCCCTGGCTTAATTTTGGCGGGGAACTCGGCGCATACGAATGGGCCTCTTTATCAGCAAGAATACCAATTGTTTCGATAGCTCTTGAATTGAAAGTAGGGCCATCCAGATGGCAGTTCGAAAGGTTCTCTTGCTGGGACATCCGAAGCTGTACGAGGTATGCGAGCCGGTGCGGCGGGAGGAGGTTGAGAGCCTTGCGCCCGCCATCCAGGACCTGCATGACACACTGTTCGATTTTCGGCGCAAGTACGGCGTCGGCCGGGCGATCGCGGCGCCCCAGATTGGGGTAATGAAACGTCTCGTCTACATGTATATCGCCTCGCCGACGGTCTTCTTCAATCCGGTTTTAGACCAGCAGAGTGAAGAGATGTTCACGATGTGGGACGACTGCATGTGTTTTCCCGATCTGGTGGTCAAGGTGAGGCGGCACAAGAGGTGCCGGATCACGTTTCTTGACCGGGCATGGCAGGAGCAGACGATGCTGCTTAAAGATGATCTGTCGGAGCTGCTGCAGCATGAGTGCGATCATCTGGACGGCGTGCTGGCAGTGTCGCGGGCGATAGACGCTGAGTCTTTTGCCTTGAGGAGCCAGATGGAGTTCCTGGACTGAATCAAGAGCGCTATACTTCCGCGGATTGGTTCCTTTGAACGGTCGGCCGCTCTGCAGGCCCAACCTCTGCTTGCCCACCTGATTAAGCGGTACAGCCGAATATTACCCGGGAAGCTCCTGTACCAACGGCCCACGGACCGAAAGCGTCACCTCGATGTTGAGAGGGGCGGGCCTCACGCGCAGGGAAAGACGGCGCGCGCCGGTCTGCACTGAAGGCGCGATGATGTTAGACTGTCAATAGTAACCAGGCCAGCGACTTTGGTGGAGATTCAGAACGGGAATCGAATCCACCCCAGAGTTTGCGCGTGGGATAAGCACCGGTTTAAAAATTGTGATCAAGTTCAGTTGGATTGAGGTTCAACTAGACGTTGTCAAGAGTCACGGGAGGCGGTCATGTCGGACGGCGCGTCATTGAAGCAGCGCATACGCAGAGGGGAGATCGTGATCGGCGTGTCAGCCCCCTTTGACGCCAACAAGAGTCAACTGGAAGAGATTCTGAGCAAGGACAGCTACGACTTCCTGTCGGTGGACAGCCAGCATTCCCCCTATAATGAAGAGCGGGTGGTGGAGATCTGCGGGCTGGCGGCGGAGCTGGGCGTGCCGGTCCAGTTTCGCATCAAGCACACGCGGCACGCCTACCTGATCGGCAACATCCTCGACCTGGGCCCCCTCGGCATCGAAATTCCGATCGTGGAGGAGGAGGCGACGGTGGATGAAGCGCTCGAAGCCTTCTACTATCCCCAGGTCGGCAGGAGGAGTTGGGGCGGCGCGGCGCGCTATGGCATCGAAGGACGCGACGATCGTCTGACGTACGCGGACTGGTGGAACCGCACCGGAATCCTGTGCCTTCAGATGGAGTCGGTACGGGCCGTGACCAACGTTCGGAAACTGGCCAAACCGGGCGTCGACTGTTTGACCTGGGGGCCGAACGATCTGCTCTATGACCTGGAAGCGCATCCTGAGCATCCGTTCAAGACCGTTGACGATTGTGTGCGCCATGCGCTCAAGCAGCTGGAGGGCGCGGACGCCAAGATCAGCTTCAGGAGCTACTCGCCGGACCAACGCAACAGATACATTGATATGGGCGTCACAGTACTGATGGAAAGCCCAAGGCCGTAGCGCCTGCTTGAGGTCGTACTGCCGGCATGCGGCCGGCGGACCGAACCAGCAGAGGAGGACGGGAGATGGCAGGGAGCCAAGGCGGTTTCGAATTCAAGGTAGTCGAAGGGTGGGGCCAGGGAGCGGGAGGCCGCGTTTTCGGCGGGGTGACGCCGGCGGTGGCGACCGACTCGAGTGACCGCGTTTACATAGCTCGGCGCGATCCTCCGGCCATCCTGGTCTATGACAGCGGGGGCAACTTCCTTTCTGCCTGGGGCGAGGACCTGTTCAAGAATCCGCACAGTGTCTGGTTCAACGGACAGGACCAGTTGTACGTGGCCGACGTTGATGACCACACAGTGCGCAAGCTCGACACCGAGGGGCGCGTGCTGCAGACGCTGGGCACGCCCGACGCGGTCGGCGCGCCGGGCCAGCCGTTCAACCGGCCGACCTGGGCGGTGGAGGCGCCTTGGGGAGACATCTATGTAGCCGACGGGTACGGCCAGTATCGCGTGCACCGCTTTTCTGCGGACGGGGCGCTGCTGCAGTCGTGGGGTGAGGAGGGCACGGGGCCGGGGCAGTTCGCGTTGCCGCACGGCCTGCGGGTGGACAGCCGCGGTCGCGTGCTGGTCCTGGACCGCACGAACAGGCGCATGCAGATTTTCGATGCCGAGGGCACGTACCTTGGCGAGTGGTCGGACCTGGACGGGCCTAACGATCTGTACATCGACAGCGACGACAACGTCTATATGGCTGAAGGCAGGTACCGTATCAGCGTCTTCGACCTGGATGGCGAACTGCTGGCGCGCTGGGGCGAGCAGGGGGAGGCGCCGGGCCAGTTTGCCAATGGTCCCCATGGGATTTGGCTGGATTCTAAAGGGGACCTGTACGTGGCGGAGGTGCCGTTTCTCGACAACCGGCTTCAGAAGTTCACCCGGGTTTGAAGGGCGGCGCGATCAAGGGGGCAACTCATGCTCAACGACCAACAGATCGACCACTTCGGTACGTTCGGTTTTCTCCTGTTGCCGCAGCTTTTCTCTGCCGACGAGATCGGCGAAATGCGTAGCGCGGCAGATGAACTGTGGCGCGAGGAGCGGGGCGGCGGTCCGGACCAGGGCGAGTACCAGCATATCGCGCCCTTCATCGAGTCAAGCCGCGATCTGTCCGGGCTCGTGGAAGACGACCGTATCTACCTGACGATTGAACAGCTGCTGGGCGCAGGTTTCGTGTGGGGCGGCTCCGAAGGCAACAAGGGCAGCTTCAATGAGACGCAGAGCCACGAGTGGCATTGCGACCGCCCCGGGGAAGAAGAGCCGGACTATGTGCGCATCAAGGTGATGTTGTACCTGACGTCCACGACGAAAGATGCGGGGGCGCTGCGCGTGATGCCGGGCTCGCATCGAAAGCCGTTTTATGATCAGCTCGAAAGGCTCAACCACATTCAGTCCAGGCCGGAAGTGATGCCCTTCGGCGTGCCTGGCCCGGAGCTGCCCGGTTGCGCACTGGAGGTCGAGCCGGGCGACGCCGTCTTCTTCAATCAGTACCTGTATCATGCCGTTTTCGGCAAGCAGACCGACCGGCGATACATTGCCCTGAAGTTTGCGGCGAAGCCAACGCTGGCGCATCATTACGAAGGGCTGAGAAAGCACGGCGCCTTCTCTTTTCACCGTTCATTTGTGGACCTGGCGCGGCCGCGCATCCGGCAGATGACCGAACTGCTGCCGGCAGAGGACTGGCCTTGATGGGTCCACGGCTTACGGCGCGGAGGTGAGAGAGTGTACCGTGCCAAATGTTGTAAACTGGCGAGAGGCCGCCCCGGTCAGCGACGATTTGGGCGCCCTGCGCTGGCATCTGTGCGGCCCCGAATCGGAAAAGGAGGGAGGCTGCCAGAGACGGCCTACCGCATATCCAACACAGACAAATCGCGGCTGACCTACTTGATCGTCGCCGCGCGCTAGGGAGATGTTGATGAAAATTCTGATTACGGGCGCTGCCGGCGCGGTCGGCGCCGTCCTGGTGAATGGTTTGCGCGACCGCTACCCGTTGCGGGCATTTGACCGCGTCCCGGTACCTGATCTTGACGACGTTGTCGTCGGTGAATTGACCGATTTCGGGGCGGTGGCCAGAGCCACGCAGGGCATGGAGGCGGTGGTCCACCTGGCCGGCAATCCGCTGGGATCAGCGCCGTGGGAAGAGATTCTGAACAGTAACATCATCGGGACCTACAACCTGTTCGAAGCGGCGAGGCAGAGCAATGTGCGCCGCGTGGTCTTCGCCAGCCGCGCGGGGCTGCTGGCTCACTATCCCGAGGATATCACGCGCACAATAGACATGCCGCCCCGGCCAGAGAGCTACTACTCAATAAGCAAGGTGTTCGGCGAGAACCTGTGCTACATGTATGCCAGCCAGTTCGGACTGGAGTGCGTATCGGTGCGCATCGGCAACGTCCGGGCGGACCGGCCGCAGGCGGAGCATCCGCATCACCTCAGCCACGAAGACCTGGTGCGGGTCTTCGAGCGCGCCGTCATCCATCCTGACGTTGAGTACGAGGTGGTCTTTGGCGTGTCCGGCGGCGACTGGCCGCTCTATGACATGGAACACGGCCGCCGGGCTATCGGATATGAGCCGCTGGACGGCAGGGGTGAGGGGCCAGGGGCTGGGGGTAAGTGAAATACGGCGATATGCTATAATCTTCGATGAATAGACCGAAACGGGAGGCGGCGCTTCGAAGTAAGTGAGCGCAGCGCGTCCGCAGAGCCGTTGCAGGTTGAGAGCAGTTGCAAGGCGCCAATCAAGCCAATGAAGCTGACATCAGAGTATCTGGACACGCTGAACCGGATTCAGGACCGCATCATGTGGCTGTCGATGCGGATCGTGCACGAGGCCAACAGCGTTCGTCCGCAACGGGACGGCGTCAAAGTCGGCGGTCACCAGGCTTCGTCGGCCAGCATGGTGACGATCATGACCGCGCTCTACTTTCACCTGCTCAAGCACGGGGACAAGGTTTCGGTCAAACCCCACGCTTCGCCGGTCTTCCACGCCATTCAATACCTCCTCGGACAGCTGCCCCGCGAATATCTGACCACGCTGCGCGCCTTTGGCGGCCTGCAGGCCTATCCCAGCCGTACCAAGGACCCCGACCCGGTCGATTTTTCAACCGGTTCGGTGGGACTGGGCGCGGTAGCGCCTGCCTTCGCCGGGCTTTCCCACTACTACGCCAAGATGCACTTTGGCCACGTAACCTCCAATCGCTTCATTGCCATCATCGGTGACGCGGAATTGGACGAGGGCAATGTCTGGGAAGCGGTCTTTGATGAATGGATGGCCGAACTGGCCAACACGATCTGGATCGTGGACCTGAACCGGCAGAGCCTGGACCGGGTGGTCCCCGGAATCCGCGCGGGGACGCTCAAGTCGATGTTCGACAGTTGGGGCTGGCAGGTGTTGGAGGCGAAGTACGGACGCAAACTGCAAAACCTCTTTGCCAAAGAAAACGGCGAACTGGTCCGCAAACGCATCGACGACATGAGCAACGAGGAGTACCAGCTGCTGGTACGGCTGCCGGGCGATGAGTTGCGCCAGCGATTTGTGACGGTAAACGGGCACAAGGACCCTCACCTGGAGGAGCTGCTGGCGCCGATAAGCAATGCTGAGCTGCCCGGCGTCGTCGGCAATCTTGGCGGCCATGACCTTTTTGAGATGATAAGCGTGCTCGAAGAGGCCGACACAACGGCCGACCGGCCCACTGTGATATTCGCCTACACGATTAAGGGCTGGCGGCTACCGATCGCCGGCGACCCTCACAACCATTCCAAACTGCTGAACGTTGAAGAGATGTCGGCTTTGGCCGAGGAGCTGTCGATCCCCGGCGACGATGAATGGGCCGCTTTTGACCCGGATTCGGAGGAGGGGGCACTCTGCACAGAGATCGCCCAACAGCTCTACCCCGCGCCAAATGGAGAGGTGGCCGCAGCCAAGCAGAAGGTGAACGGCGTGGCACAGCAACCTGCAGGACTTTCAGCGCAGGATGTTCCCGAAAGCGTGCCGGCGCGTATGCATGGCATGCTCAGCACGCAGCAGTCGTTCGGCCAGATCCTGGTAAGCATGAGCCGCGATCCAAAGCTGGCGCCGCGGCTGGTTACCACCTCGCCCGATGTCTCCACGTCTACGAACCTGTCGGGCTGGATCGCCAAGCAGGGCGTCTTTTCCCTGGCCGATAAGGAGATTTACGAACTGGAGGAGAATCGGGGTCTGAGCTGGCACTACGGGCCCGACGGCCAACACATCGAGCTGGGCATTTCGGAGATGAATCTCTTCATGATGCTGGCGATGCTGGGCCTCTCGGCGGAGTTGAACGGCCAGCAGTTGATCCCGATCGGCACGGTCTACGATCCCTTTGTGCTGCGGGGACTGGACTCGTTCATATACGGCCTCTACGCCGGTTCCCGCTTTATCATTGTGGGCACGCCTTCGGGTGTCAGCCTGGCCCCGGAGGGCGGCGCGCACCAATCTACCGTGACCCCTTCGCTGGGCGCGGAGCTGCCCAATCTGAACAGCTATGAACCCTGTTTTGCCCAGGAGCTGGTCTGGATCATGCTGGAGGCGGTGCGGCAGTGCTGCCGCGACGTGGACGGCAGAGCGACCTATCTGCGACTTTCCACTAAGCCGACCGATCAGTCGCTGCTTGAGCCGGCGATGGAGCGTCTCGGCGCGACCGAACTGCGCCGCCAGGTGCTCGAAGGCGGTTTCAGGCTGCTGGACTGGAAGACGGCCACGCCGGAAGCGGATCCTCGATCGCTGGTCCATATTGCCTCAAGCGGCATCATGCTGGCGGAGGCGATGGAGGCGGCGGAGATGTTGCAGGCGGAAGGTATTGCGGTCAATGTGCTGAACATATCCAGCCCCCGCCGTCTATATGAGAACTGGCGTGCCGCGCAGTGGGGACGCAGGCCGGGCAGAGAGCCCAGCCGGCTGCTTTCCTGGTTGATCCCCCCGAACGAGCGCCAGGCCCCGATCGTCACCGTGCAGGATGGGGCGTCCCACAATCTGGCCTGGTTGGGCAGCCTGTTTGGCAGCTACCTGATACCGCTGGGGGTGGACGATTTCGGTCAGTCGGGTACGCCGGCTGATCTCTACCGTCATTTCGAGATTGACAGCCAGGCGATTTTTGAAGCGGCGCTGGTGGGACTGAATCGAACAGAGTTTGGGTAGGACCGACGTGCCATCAGGCCAACATCTGTGTATGTGAGACGGTGAGCGGCTGGCTGCCGTTACCGTTCATGGGAGGAATTCGTGGCCGAGATAATCCCCATGCCCAACCTGGGTTTTGAGGCCGATGAAGGTGAGCTTTCGGTCTGGTTGAAGGGCGTGGGCGACGCGGTGCAAGCGGGCGAACCGATCGCCGAATTCGAATCGGATAAGGTTACGCTGGAGGTGGAGTCGCCGGTTGCGGGCGTTCTGCTGGAGCACCTCATTCAGCCTGGGGAGAGCGTCGCGGAGGGCGCGCCGATTGCCCGAGTTGGGGAGGCAGAGGAACTCTCCTCCACGCCCGCGCCTGCTCCTGCCAAAGAACCTGCCCCACCACGACCACCACCTGAGCCCCCCAAAGCGAGGACGCCATCCACTCCCCTGCCCGCCGCACCGCAGGAGGTTGAACCGGCGAGTCTCGTGCCTGTAGCGCCTGCGGGCAATGGCCTTTTGGCAACGCCGATTGCACTACGCATGGCCCGCGAGCACAATCTGGACCTGCGCCGCGTGGCCGGCAGCGGACCCGGCGGCCGGATTCTGCGAGGAGACGTTGAGAATCACCTGGCCGAAGCCCGTCCAGGGGCGATTGAGGAGGTCGTCCAGCGCCCGCCAGAGGACGGAGACCGACCTCCATCCGTTGGGACTGTCACTTCGCCGCTGAGGCGCACGATAGCGCGGCGCATGAGTCAAAGCAAGCAGACAATCCCTCACTTTTACATCACCAGTTCGGTCACGATGGACGATGCGCTGGCGCTGAGAAGGCAGTACAACGAAGCATTTCCAGCGGATGCGCAGGTCACGGTCAACGACATCGTTGTGAAGGCCGTTGCCCTGGCGCTGCGCGATTTCCCCAACCTGAACGCGTCCTATGTCGACGACAGCATCGAAGTTCACACTGACATTAATATCGGCGCGGCGGTGGCGGTGGAAGGGGGCGTGCTGACGGTCACCACCCGGCAGACAGACCGCAGTCCGATATCTGACATCGCCCGCGAGAATCGAGCCATGATCGAGAGGGCGCGTGCGGGCAGGGCCAGGCCGGATGATGTAGCGGGCAGCACCTTTACGATCAGCAACCTGGGCAGTTATGACACCGATCACTTTGCCGCGATTATCAACCCACCGCAGGCCGCGATACTGGCGGTGGCGACTGCCAGGGAGACCGCGGTCGTTGAGGAGGGCCAGTTGGTGGTGCGCACGGTCATGCAGATGACGATCTCCGCCGACCACCGGGTGACCGACGGCGCTGAGTGCGCCCTCTATTTGAAGAGAGTGAAAGAGCTGTTGGAGGCGCCTATCCGGCTCTTCCTAGGCGGCTGACAGCCCAACGATTAGGCGATCTCTGAATCTCCCGCCGCGATCGCGCCAATCTATTCCTCTAGTGGATGGCCGGAAAGCCTAAACTCCTCTGCAAGCGAATGGGCACTAAGATAGAGCGCAAGAACAGAGTAAGAGTCTTATTGTTAGCCCTCGCCGCGGCATGTATCTTTATCGCCGCCAACCAAAGCGAGGGAAGTGCAGAAGACTTCATCGAGCAGGGAAGCGCAAAGCTTGAGCTCGGTCAGTACGATGAGGCCGCCGTCGAGTTCGGCAGGGCCCTCCAGCTGCGGCCCGAAATGGTCGCCGGCCACATCGGCAGAGGCATCGCATATATCTGGAGAGGTCGGTTCCAGGAGGCGATTGCGGATTTCGACCAGGTACTCCAGTTGGAACCATACAATGTCAGTGCCTACTACTACCGGGGGACTGCCAAAGGCAACCTCAAACTGTTCAAGGAGGCCATCGCTGACTATGACTTTGCTATCCGGCTGAAGCATGACCACGCTGATGCCTTCGTACAACGGGGTAATGCCAAGACCTGCCTTGGTCTGCATCAGGAGGCTTTCGCCGACTTTGAAAGGGCTCTCCATTACGATCCTGACAATGCCAGGGCCTATCACGGTCGCGGCGTCACTTATCTTAACCTTGGTCGGAGCGAGGACGCCCTCGGCGATCTCGATCGGGCACTCCAATTGGAACCCGACTTTGCTGAAGCATTCGTCGGTCGGGGCTATGCGAAGGCCGCATTAGGTCTATACCAGGAGGCCATCGTCGAATACAACCTGGCCCTCGAGCTGCAACCAGGTCATGTCAGTGCCATCTTCAGCCGGGGCCTTGCAAGGGAGAAAATGGGCCAATATCAGTCTGCCATCGCCGACTATGACCAGGTTCTATTGTCCAAGCCCGACAGTTCCCACACCTACTTCCACCGGGGCCTCGCCAGGGCCAACCTTGGTCGGTTCCAGGACGCCATCGGCGATTATGACCGAGCGCTCCAGCTAAAGCACGACTATGCCAAGGCTTACCTCAATCGGGGCCTTGCCAAAGACAACCTTGGTCTGTTCGATGGCGCCTTCGCCGACTTGCAGGCGGCGGCAAAGTTGGAATCGGCGAACGTGGCTATGGACAATGCCGAAGGCATCGACTCGGAGGGGCTTGGTCGACAACTCTTGTTTGGGCAATACTGAGCGCACCTCTATCCAAACAGTTCTTCCAATGATTCCTAGAATCTCGGCCAGAGTGTCTTTTCAAGAGCCGTCCTTCATAAGACGATGCCAATTCTTCCTCCCCAGCAGCTGACGACCATCGCCGAGGACATATTCGTAGCGGCCGGCCTGGAACAGGTCGAGGCCAGGACTGTTGCTGAACACCTGGTTCAGGCAAACCTGGCCGGACACGACTCACATGGCGTGCTGCGGATTCCGGAATACGTGGAATGGATGGAAGCGGGTGACGTCGTTCCCGGGCAGCACATTACGATCATACATGAGACGCCAATACTGGCTGTCATGGAAGGCGGCTGGGGTTTCGGCCAGGTCATCGGACTGGAGGCGTTTGCGGTCGCGATTGAGAAGGCGCGTGAGAACGGCGTCGGCATCGTCGCGGTCAGCCAGTGCGGGCATATCGGGCGCGTCGGGCACTACCCCTACCTGGCGGCAGAGCAGGGGCTGGTGACGGTGATGTTTGTCAATACGCACGGGGGCGGCAAGCTGGCCGCTCCGTGGGGTGGGCGCGGCCGGCGGCTTTCGGCCAATCCGATCTCGGTTGGAGTTCCGCGCCAGGACGACGAACCGCTGGTGCTGGATATGGCGACATCGGCCATTGCCGACGGTAAACTCAAGGACATGTTGAACCGCGGCGTGCCGGCGCCGGCGGGCTGTATCGTTGACGCGGACGGCAATCCGACAACGGACCCCGCCGACTACGTGGGGCCGCCTGAGGGCGCACTGCTGCCTTTTGGCGGGCACAAGGGATTTGGCCTGTCCTTTGTCATCGACGTTCTGGCCGGCGCGCTGACGGGGGCAGGGTGCAGTCGCGATGGCGTGAACCGCATCGGCAATGGATTCCTGGCAATTCTGATCCGACCCGAGCAGATGAGAGACAGCGATGGCTTTTATGCTGATGTCGAGGGGCTGGTGCAGCACGTCAAAGGTTCGGAGCTGGCGGCCGGCTTCGACGAGATCCTGGCGCCGGGCGAGCCGGAAATCCGCATTCGCCAGCAGCGGACACGGGACGGCATCCACATTGACGAGACGGCGTGGGGCAAGATCTGCGCCGCGGCCGAGCGGTACGGCGTCAACCTGACCCCATCAGAATAGGGCCCCATAGGCATCGAAGTAGGCTTCGCTCGTCATCAATCCCCGCCCAGGCATTTCGAACTCCCGCAGAGGAAAAGGCAGCGAGAAAGAGGAGAAGGTGAATCGTTCGGCCGCGCTATTGGCGCTCAGCCGAACCCGGTGATTCATCGCTTTGATCGCGCCTTGGGTCCACATCTCCAACAGGTAACCCGGGTAGAGCAGGATCGAGTCCGCGGCGTCAACTGATTGCCACACAGGTTCCCCGTTTTCGCCGGTGAGCTGCAGCTCCAGTTCATCGTCGATCCCAAAGGGAAAAACGGTGAAAAGAGAGGCATCGGGATGCGCGGAGAGCCGGGTATTGCCGGCAGCGGTGGAGGTAAACTGCTGTTGCGGCGGGTAGTAGTTGTTGGAGACCATGTGGCCGGCGTTCTGGTGGTAGAAGTCCAGCAGGCCGGGTATGTCCAGCTGATTCAGCAGGTCGGTTTCGAGCGAACGCACCGTTTCCGCTACCTTTTTCCAACCACCCTTTAGAAAGCCTTGAAACTCTTCAGGATAGCGGTCTATCGGATAGAACTCGGAGAGGACAAGGGTGCTGATGAGGTCGTCCTCGGCCTGATGGCTGCTGTCAGTTTGGCCGTAGAAGGAAAAGCCGTCGTAGGCATATCCGAATCGCTTCTGAAGGAAGCGGAGTTGATAATCACGACTTCTGTGGATGAAAGTTCGAAACGCTTCCAGGAGTTCGGAACAGTCCAAGGCGGCGAAGGAAGTTACAAGGTATCCTCTCGACTTCAGGTGGTCTGCGCTCTGTCGGTCAATCACGGGTTGGCTTCTCCACGTTCAGAGCTTCAGGTGCGCAAGCGCATTGCGTTTCAGTGTGAGAAAATCCGGTTCCAGGATTGTATTCTCGTCTCGCGGGTGGGGCAAGTCGATTTTCAGATCGGCGGTGATGCGGCCGGGACGGGGGCTGAAGACGAGCAGGCGATCTCCCAGCAGCAGCGCTTCGTCGATGTCATGGGTGATGAAGAGAATCGTCTTGGAGAAACGCCTTCGAACGCCCAGCAGCCACTGCTGCAGCATGCGGCGGGTGAGGGCGTCGAGTGCGCCGAACGGTTCGTCGAGGAGAAGGATGTCGTAGCTTGCCAGGAAGGTGCGAAGCAGAGCGGCGCGCTGCCTCATTCCGCCCGAGAGCGTGCTGGGCCAGTTGTCTTCGAAGCCGTCGAGCCCGAAAAGGGGGAGCAGTTGACGCGCCTCTTCACGGGCTGCGCCGCGGCCGCCTCCCGCCAGTTCCACTCCCAGGATGACGTTGTCGAGCACTGTCCTCCACGGCAGCAGGGTATCCCGCTGGGGCATATAACCGAAGCGCCCCTGCCGGTCGGACGGATCCGGCAGGGGCTGGGTTTGCAGAATGATCTGGCCGCTATCCGGCTGTTCCAGGCCGGCCAGCAGGCGCAGAAGGGTGGACTTGCCGCAACCGCTGGGACCGATGATGGTCAGGAACTCGCCCGCTTCAACCTTGAAGGTCAGGTCAACGACAGCTTCGACTTGGCTGCGTGTCCCTCTGCGGGTGCCGCTGCCAAAGGTCTTGGAAAGAGAATCGACCGCCAGAAGTGTCATTCTCGTTCGGGAAGGAACTCGTTCGTATATGCGGCCTCGGCGTCAAACGACTCTATGATGCCGTTCTCCATCAGAAAGTCGGCATATCCTTGCCAGATATCGCCGGTCTGAATTCCCCACTGGGACGCGTTAGCCTGGTACTCTTTGGACAACCATGTCTGGCTTGTTCGTACCAGATCGGCGTCCAGATCCGGATTGGCCGCAAGCAGAATATCTGCTGCATCTCCTGGATTCTCGATTGCAAATTCATAGCCCCGGGCTGATGCCTCAACAAAGGCTCGCACGGTCTCCGGATCACTTTCGATCAGGGCCTCGCTAGTGATGAGGATCGGCGTATAGTAGTCAGGAATGCAATCCAGATAGTCTTTGAGCATGACGATGTCCAGTTCGACACCTTGGAGTTCGGCGTTGATGCCGCCCCAGCCGTAGAAAATCCAGACAAAGTCGACCTGATCCGCCTCCGTGACCGACAGAAAATCTGCCCAACCGATGTCTATAAACTCGATATCTTCTGCCGATCCGCCCTCACACTGCATCATCAGGTCGATAGTAGGAAATTCGATTGGAGAACCAAAAGCGCCATACCGCTTACCGGCCATATCGGTGGGCGTCTTGATCCCCTTTCCCGCGCTGCTTCTCGAAGCGAAGCCCGAAGTGTTGTGCTGGATAATGGCAGCAACGGATACAACCGGCACACCTTCATTGCGGGCAAAAGTAGTGCCTTCCTGGTAGCTGAACCCAAAGTGGGCGGAACCAGTGCCCACCACCTTATGCACATCCGACTGGCCCGGGAGGACGATTTCCACGTTCAGACCGGCCTCCTCATACCAGCCATTTTCGCGGGCTACGTAGATTCCCGTGTAGTTGGTGTTTGGTGTCCATCCAAGCATAAGGGTGACGTCTGTCGGTGAGGCAGTGGCACCGTCACTCGTTGCGGCGGGCGCTACAGGAACGCACGCGGCAACCAGCGTCAACGCAATTAGCGCTGCGATCAACAGGACTGAATGTTGCATTCGTTTTCTCATCTTCGTCTCCTCATAGTGAATAATTGGCAAAGGCCAATAGTGTGCGGCGAGAGTGTAGTTGGCCGCCGGCAGCTGAACACTAGTTGCTGCCGTTACGTTCTTCAAAGTACCAGGGCATCGTCCCGCGCTCGATCGCAAAGACCGTCAGGAATAG
Organism: Caldilineaceae bacterium; assembly: GCA_965208965.1. GTDB lineage: Bacteria > Chloroflexota > Anaerolineae > Caldilineales > Caldilineaceae > Bin5. The sequence continues at coordinate 2,987,610 of OZ242384.1, read as the reverse complement.
GAGAATGCTCAGGAGCGAGGTTATGACGATGGCGGAGAAGACCTGAGCGGTGTTGAATGCCGCCGAAGAGCGCAGTATAAATATTCCCAGCCCCTGTTTAGCGCCAGCCCATTCCCCGACGACCGCACCAGCTACGCTATAGGCGGCGGCGATTTTCAGACCCGAGAAAAAATATGGCGCGGCGGCCGGCAGCCGAACCTTTATCCAGATCTGAGGCCACGTCGCTCCCATCGAGCGGAAAAGGTCGATCATTTCCGGTTCGGTCGATGTCAGACCGTCGCTTGTATTGATAGCGATAGGGAAAAAGCAGAACAGCGTCACAACAATAACTTTCGGCTCAATGCCAAAGCCAAACCAGATGGTCAACAGGGGGGCAAGCACAAGAGCAGGCACCGTTTGCGATATAACGAGTAGTGGATAGACAGCCCGCCGCAGCCAGGGGGAGAAGTCGAGAGCCGCAGCCACGGTAACACCGGTCATCAAGGCCACTCCAATCCCAATGGCGACTTCCAGCATAGTCTGGCCCACATGGGCGCCCATCAGGGCACGCGTGTCCCAGAATGCCTGCCAGATCGCCGAGGGCGCGGGCAAGATCCACTTTGGCACGGCCAGTGCGAGTACTGCTAACTCCCAGCAGACCGCGAGAAAGATCAGTATGATCGCGGGAACGAGGAACCGGGTGGTCCTCATGGTGCATCTTCTCTAAACTTCGAGACCAGCCCGTCTATCGTCGTTCCACCAGAAGACTCGCCGATCTTAATGATCGTAACGACCCGTTCGACGTCGCCTACAAAGCAAGCGCGATGGGCTGCTTTGGCCACTTCCAAACAGCTGTCAAGGTCTCCCTCGACCGTTGTCCCCATTGGGCCGACTGCATATTTCAGGCCTGATTCCTGAATTACTTCGATGGCGCCGTCCACAACCGAGTAGACATCGCCTCCGGTCCCGGGAAGCACTTCAATATCGACAATCACCGTGTTGGACATAGTGTCTCCTTTCCAAAACAAAAAACCGCCCTGGCAGGCGGTTGGCGTTTGGTGCAATTTACAGTTAGTCTACGTGTCGCTAAGGTTCCTACGCCAGCATTACCTGGATCAGGTGTGTCGGTCATCTCCACAGAGCGCCATTCGGACGCAGAAGGAGATTTCTCAGCCCAGTTCTTCCGAGCTCCCGATTGCGAATCAGTTGTTCAGGTGCCAGATCGCTCTGTTCAGGAGCGACTGTAGACATTATATTTGAGACGGTTCTGTACGTCAAATCAGGAAAATACGGAAATCTCGTAGACTTGCACTGAGCGCAGGAAAGTAAAGCGCCAAGTCCCTTCCGAGACCTGGCGCGATTTTCCGGGTTGGCCGAAGCCGCTCAGGCCGCGACCAGCTTCCCTGCTTGCAGGAGCGGCTGGGCGGACCCGATGCGCTCGTCGCGGAACTGCTTTGTATAGAGGTCGTAGTAGTGGCCCTGCCGGCGGATCAGTTGGGCGTGTGTGCCCTGTTCGGCGATGCGGCCATCCTCGATCACCAGAATCCGGTCCGCCTTGCGGATGGTCGAGAGGCGGTGGGCGATGACGAAACTGGTGCGGTCGGCGAGGATCGCGTCCATCGCTTCCTGGACCAGCGCTTCGGTGAGGGTGTCGACCGAACTGGTGGCCTCGTCCATCACGAAGATATCGGGATCGGCAAGGATTGCCCGAGCCAGGCTCAACAGCTGTGTTTGGCCGACCGACAGGAGGACGCCTCCTTCGCCGACTTGACTGTCATATCCTTCCTCCAAGTCCACAATGAAGGAATGCGCTCCGGCCATTCTGGCAGCATTCACGACCTCGTCGTCAGCAGCGTCAAGCCGACCGTAGCGGAGATTCTCCCAGATCGACCCGGAGAAGAGATAGGGGGTCTGAAGCACTACGCCGACGCGACTATGGATTCCGTGCAGGGTCCACTCGGTGTAGTCCCTGCCGTTGATCAGAATACGTCCCTTTGAGGGTTCGTAAAAGCGGCAGGCCAGGTTGACGATTGTCGACTTTCCGGCGCCGGTCGGCCCGACCAGAGCGATTGTTTCTCCCTGTTTCACGTGGAGACTGAAGTCGCGCAGAACCGGTTTTTCGTCCTCGTACTGGAAGTCCACATTCTCGAAGACGATATCGCCGCGGAGGGTCTCGGGCGCTTGCGCGCCTATCCTGTCCTGTATCTCGGGTACGGCGTCGACAAGGCTGAAGATGCGTTCTCCGGAGGCTATGGCCTGTTGCATTTCAGCGTAGATACGCGCCATCTCCTGGATTGGGAAGAGCATGAATGTAATGTAGAAGATGAAGGCCTGGATGCCGCCGATGGTCATGCCGCCCAATTCGAACTGCCAGCCGCCGTAGAGGACAATGCTGGAGACGGCGACGGCGCTGATCAGTTGCACAACGGGCAGGAAGAGGGCAGACAGCCAGGCGGCCCTGAAACCGGCGCGATACATGGTCCGAGTAAGATCCTGAAACTCTTCAAGGTTGGCTTCTTCGCGGCGCAGAGATTTTACGACGCGGACACCGGTTATGTTCTCATTGTAGGCCCCCGTAATTTTCGAATTCATCCTCCGTACGTCGCGGTATTCCATCAGGATCTTCTTTTTGAAACGGAGGGCAACGACTACCAGGAACGGTATCACGGCGGCTATGATCAACATCATCTGGATGTTGATCACCGCCATGAAGTAGAGAGAGACGAGAATATTGAATACGCCCCAGGCCAGGTCCATGATGCCCCAGGCAACGAGGTCCCCCACCCGACTGGCATCGGACGTGAGCCGGCTCATGAGCCAGCCAACGGGTGTGCGGTCGTAGTAGGAGAGCGACAGGTCCTGCAACCGGGAAAACATTTTCTTGCGCAGGTCGTACTGCACGCGCTCGCCCATTCTTCCCGCTGAGAATATAAATCCCGTCACGCCTAACGCAACCAAAAGGAGTGCCAAGCCGTACTGCATGACCAGCTGCCAGAGCTGTTCTGCACTTCCCGCGAGAATTCCCTCATCGATTATCCGCTTGGAGAGAAAGGTCAGATACCCGTCCATAAAGGACGTAACGACCATCGAGATGAGATATCCAAACATCAGGGGCCAGTGCGTAAGGCCCAGACGAAGGATGCGAGCGACGGTTTGCCCGTTGAATTCCGTCTCGAACTCCTCTTCCTCGAAATGTTCTTGTTCTGACATGGGTCAATCCTTGGTAGCAGAATGGGGGAGCTCAGGTTCGGGTGACGCGGCACCGTCCTCTGGAATGGGCCGCCGCTCGACCAAGCCTTCCAACTTGGTCTCCGCCGCTGCGACGACTTCAGCAATTTCCCGTTCCAGATCGGCCTCGATCTGGACCTGTAACTCGTATATCCTGCGGTAGACGCCTGGTTGGGACACCAGCTCTTGATGGCTGCCCCGCTGAATAATCCTGCCCGCCTCCATCACCAGTATCTGGTCGGCCGTCATGACGCTCTGCACACGGTGGGCGATAATGAATGTGGTGCGGCCCTTCATCAACCGGCGCAGCGCCTCGCGGATTGCTGCGTCGGTCTCCGTGTCTACGCTGGAGGTGGCGTCATCGAGAAGCAGGACCGCCGGGTCCTTCAGCAGAGTACGTGCTATGGTCACCCTCTGCTTCTGGCCGCCGGAAAGAGTCACGCCCCGCTCGCCCACCAGTGTGTCGTATCCTTTGGGAAAACTCATGATGACGTCATGGATGGCAGCGGCCCGGGCGGCTGCCTCCAGCTCTTCATCGGAGACGTCCCTTCCCACTCCAAAGGCGATATTGTTGCGGATCGTCGTGGAGAACAGAAACGGTTCCTGTTGTACGATGCCGATCTGGCCCCGCAGGAAGCCGCGAGGGTAGTTCCGCAACTCTTCGCCGTCCAGCACTATGCCGCCGCCGCTGTAGTCATAGAAGCGGGGCAGCAGGTTAACAAAAGACGACTTGCCCGAACCGGTGGCGCCAAGCAGGCCGACCACCTGGCCGGGCTCGGCGTCAAAGTCTATGTCGCGAAGAACGTAACCTCGTTCGGCAAATGCCTTCCGCCGCGCTGCTTTCGGGTCCTGGCTTACCTCTTCAGTATTCTTCACTTCGACGTTTTGCTCTGCTTCGGCTGTTTCGTAGGCGAACTGCACGTTTCTGAACTGGAGAGCGCCGCGTAGACGCTTGTTCGAAGGTGCGCTGCCCTCTTCCAGCCGCTCCCTGTCCTTGCGAATGATCTCCTGCACGCGATTCAACGAGACAAGCCCTGTAGCGATATGTGCGACCAGCCGGCCAACGCCCTGTACAGGCCAAATCGTCGCGATGAGCAGTCCGGTGAATGCGACGAATGTGCCCAGGCTGATCTCTCCATTCAGTGCGAGAAAAGCGGCCATAGCCGTACCGAACAGGACCTGACCCCCGGTCAGCAGTTCGATCACTGGCCAGAAAAAGGTGTGGTAGTTGGCCATACGCAGGCCGCGCCGGAGTTTTTCTTGATTCTCCTCCTCGAAGCGGTCGATCTCATAGGACTGCCGAGCGAAAGCCTTTACGACGCGCACGCCTGTCAGCCTTTCCTGCAGCCGGTTGGTGACAGCGGCATCCTGGCTCTGATAGGACTCGAAAACCTTCTCCATTCTTCTGAAGAAGAAGAAGGAGGCAATGGAGACAATGGGCAGTACAGGGACGGACAACAAGGCCAGCCAGCCGTGCAGCAACGCCAGCGCGCTCAGGTTCACCAAAAAGAGCAAGCAGGTGCGGCCGAGCCCGATCAACTGATCCTGGAAAAGCCGCCGCAGCGTGTCCACGTCGGAGGTCGCTCGCTGGATCAGTTCGCCGGTCTGCATTGTGTCGTGATAGGTGAACGTCAGCCTCTGGATGTGATCATAAAGATAGTTGCGCAGGCGGCGGGCCATGCCTTCGGCCGTTTGCGCTGCCAGCCGGCCCATGCCATAGGAGAACAGGCCCTGAAGCAATGCCAGGGCAGTCACTCCAGCCGCCACCCACGGAATCTGCCAGCGAAGTTCGGGGCCAGCCAGGACATCGTCCACAAAGTAGCGCAGCAGGTAGAAGACTGCGGAGCGGCTGAGCGCGGCAAGCCCTGCAGCGACGACGGCGAAGATATAGATGGTACGAAAGCCGGATGCCATCCGCCACAGACCCACGAAGCGGTTGGCTGTCAGCGTGTCTTTCAGGTCGTATTCAAGCCGGATACCTTTGTCGCCGGTCTCCTCATCACAGTCTTCTTCAGATCGGAGGCCCAAGGCCGACCAGATTCTGCGCAGAGGCCGCATCCAGGCTGACGCCTCCTGTTCCGGCAGGGATAGACTGATCATCCTGTTTTCTGGCCTGTTGTCTGCCATACTGAAAAACTCCTAGCCGCCTTTACAGCGTACGCACCAATTCGGCGCGACGGGCGTTTGGGGTTCGGTAACGGCAGCCCCAGTTCGTCGGGGGAGATCAAACCGAAACTGCCGGTTACCTATTTCGGGCGATTGCCCGCACAAAACAAAAGAGCCACAGGCCGGGCCCATGACTCTGAATTGGTTTACGCCAATCAAAAAAGCCACGGGCATTTGCACCGTGACCATTTTGCCGATTTGGGAGGGGGTCGGTACTCAGGCCGAACCGCCATCCTCTGTAAGGTTCACCGGTGCTCTGCTCCTAGGACGAAGCTCGCAGTGCAAAAGACTGCGGCTCTATTTCTGATACGATCCATTTTCACCGGTCCTCCTTACATACAGTCGGTGGGAGCAATCAGGTCCCACCCGCTACTTGCTGCCAACTGCCAGCCACTATAGCAGGCCCGCACAAGTGAGTCAAATCCCAGGAGGCTCGAAACGAAAGACCAATTTGAAGTGCAGCCCAGGATTTGTTAGAGGTTAAGAACAGGATTATGATTGCTGTTCAGAAAGTGGACCAGGAAAAGCGGCGCGGCATCATCGGCAATAGCGCCGGCAAACGGGTTCCACATTTCAGCGCGGGGTCTCGACTTAGCGGGTGGCGAAAGTTGAAACCCTTACCGCCGGGTTCGAGCATCCACGCCCCCGGGCGGCAATCTCTCCATTGGAGTCTCGACTCATTGCAACCCACTTATATGAGATTCAGATTGACGTCGTCGAACTGGAAGCATTTCCTACCCGGGGAGGCGCCATCGAACCTCTGGGAGACAAACTGCTGGTGGCGACGCCAAGAGGTCGACCGGCGCTGATTGACGATGCTGGAAGGGTGGCGTACCTGCCGCAAAGAGTACCGATGAATGAGTCTGCCTCGGAAGGACCAATCCTCTGGACCGGGTTTCGTGTTGCAGACATTCTGCTTCAGAAGCGCGAGCAAAACAGATACACTCTGTTCGCTTCCCATCATTACTTCACAGGCAGTTGCGTAGAGTTCAGGATCTCCTCTGTATCATTGCTGATCGATGACTCCGACGTAAGCCTATCGGGTGAATGGAAGAATGAATTCACCGCCAGTCCATGCATCGACAACGACATTTTCGACTTCGGCCACAGAGGGGGAATCCAGGCCGGCGGACGCATGTTGATGGACGGCCCGGACCATCTTCTTCTGGTCACAGGCGACCAGGCCTACTACGAATGGTACCAGGAGGAGAACCCTCAGGAGGCGCCTCCAAGGATCGAGGAAGGCTCACACCTTGGCAAGCTGTTGCGATTCGAACTGGCGAACGGGGCCGTAGAGACCGTTGGCAGCGGCTTCCGGAATCCGCAGGGACTTGCACGCGATAGGGACGGCAACCTGTGGCAGACGGAACATGGGCCCCAAGGCGGCGACGAACTCAATCAGTTGAAACCCGGCCTGGATTTCGGTTGGCCCTACGTAACGCACGGAATTCAGTATGGGAACAAGATCTGGCCATACAACGAGGCTCAGGGCCGGCATGACGGCTACGAAAGGCCCGTCTACGTTTGGATTCCGGCGATAGGGATATCCAACCTGGTTGTCAGCGACAGCCGGCAGTTCCCCTTGTGGCGAGGCGACCTTCTGATTGCTTCGTTGTTCACACATCCCTATACCGCACCCGGCTGCGCCAAGGGCACGTGATGTATGTTGAGAAGATAGAAATTGGCGCTCGCATTCGCGACATCACGCAGTTGCCGGACGGCCGCTTTGCCCTTCTGACAGACAGCGCCAAGGTGCTTTTCTTACAGCGCGCACCAATATATTGCCAGAGCGAAAATGACCTCGATTCGATCTATTCCCATGATGCTGAAGAGGTCTGCATCGACCTTTCCCGAGTGATCGCACCTCAGACGACCCGCTGGTCCGCACTCTCAGCTACGCCCATTTCGACAGTCCTGTCATCCGTTCGCTCTACAGCATTTACATCCACGAGAACCGTCTCACCTACGTCAAGAGCGCGTGCGTCGCCAGTGACATGGAACATCGCTTCTTTTTGCACATAACCCCGGCCGATGCCAGGAACCTGGTTGAGGAGACTGCAGATTTCGGCTTTAACGTTCTTGACTTTAACACCGATGAAGACATCATCGGCTCGACCATGCACGAGGACGTGTGCATTGTGACCCGCGCTCTACCCGAATTTGCACTCCATCACATCTACACCGGACAGGTGATTCGTGTGGAAGAACCTGGTGGGGAGGTCTCTTGGAAAGGCCCGGTCTGGACCGGCAGCCATACTTTCAGTGAAGCCTCCGAGGGGGCGGCAGAGACCGGGGATTCACCTTACCACGAGGCGGAGGCAGAAGTCTCCAGCCCGGGCGCCGAGCTGTTCGCGGCGCGCTGCGCCGCTTGTCACAACCTGGCTGCCGAGCACAATATCGGCCCACACTTGGGCGGTGTGATAGGCAGGGACGCGGGAAGCGTTGCCGGGTATAACTTCACGTCCGCCATGTCTGCTCTGGACATCGTCTGGTCGCAAGAAAACCTTGCCGAGTACATTGTCGATCCTGCCCGGTTTGCGCCAGGAACTACGATGGCTGGCGTCGGTGTGACCGATGAGGAGGCCCTGCTCATCGTCGAGTTTCTCGCGGCCAATCAGTGACGGGGAGAGCAGGGTCGTCGATCTATATTGTGAATCCAGCCCAATGCGCACCGGAAACTACGATGGCCGCAGTTGGCGTCAGCCAGGAAGAAGCACGAGCGATTGCGGAATTCTTTGAGTTGGATTGATAATGGGAGCACGACTCATCAACGACAGATCCTTTGAACCAATGGAGAATGCACTATGAGCGATTTCAGCGGAAAGACCGTCATCGTGACAGGCGGTGCGAAAGGCATTGGCGAAGGTGTAACGAGAGCATTCGCCCAGGCCGGGGCCCACGTATTCTGCGCCGACGTCGACACGGAGGCCGGCGCCAAGATGGAGGCCGAAAGCAGTTCGGTAGCCGGAACGATTACCTACGCAAATGCCGATGTTTCCATGGCCGCAGTTTGTGAGGCGCTGGTAGGTCAGGCAGCCGCGACCGGGAGCGTCGACGTCCTCGTCAACAATGTCGGCATTCAGCCTGTGGACAGTTACCTGCCGGCCCATGAGTTTCCCGAGGAGACGTGGGACCGCATTTTGGACGTCAACCTGAAGAGCGGATTCCTGATGTCAAAGTACGCGGTTCCGTTCATGTTGCAGCAGGGCGGAGGCGTCATCATCAACATCGCCAGCGTGCAGGGGCGCCAGTCGATGAAGGGCGTGCCGGCCTACGCCGCCAGCAAAGGCGGCATGATATCGCTCACTCAGCAGCTGGCCCTGGAATATGCGGAGCAGAACATTCGCGTTCTGGCTGTCAATCCCGGCACGATCGAGACCAGCCTGGCGATGGAAAGTGTAAACCACGATCTGGAGGCCCTGCGAACCGCCGCGGAAAGAACGCATCCAATGGGCCGCATCGGCACACCGGAAGATATTGCTTCAGTTGTGCTCTTTCTCAGCAGCGACGCTGCCTCCTTCATGACCGGCGAATACGTAAATGTAGATGGCGGCATGATGGCGCAGGGATCCTGGGCAGAGTAACGGCTGAAGCGGTCAGGGTTGTCAACGGCCAGAAGATATCGAAGACCTGAAGCCAGGAACCGGCCGCCTTTGAATCAACGCAGTGCACTGCGACCGGGTCACTGTCCTGCCATACCGTGAGGCGCCGGAACAGTGGCCCGGTTTTGCGTGCAAAATAGACAAGGTGCCGTACGGAGCGCTGACACCGGCAGACTTCGAACTGATCTTGCGCGATGAGGAAATGGCCAGCAACTACCTACGCCACTTCGGCGATTTCCGCACGGACTATCTGCTGTTCGATACCTTCACCGAACCGTTCAGCAACCTGGATGTTCGCAAAGCCTTCGCCCACGCAGTTGACCGCGAGAGCATTGTGGCGAGCGTGTATGGTGAGATCAAGGCGATGCCCGCCTATTCGATGCTGATGCCAGGCTACCCCTCTTCCGACACAGAGGGCAATCTGCGAGAGTATCAGAACTACGACTGTGAGCTGGCCAACGAGCACCTGGCCGCTGCCGGCTATCCCGGCGGCGAGGGGTTCCCGGACCAGGTGATGATGCTGCGCGGGGAGGCGCCGGCGATGGCTGCGGTCTATCAGGCGGTTGCCGCCTCCATTACGCAGTGTCTCAACATAGACATCGAGATCTCGAACGTGGACCGCAAGATCTACATGGATGCGCTGAATGCCAAGCCCACGCAACTTACATTCGGAGCGGTTGACTACGGCATGGACTTCCTTGACCCGGCCAACCTGCTTGGCAACGTCTGGAAATCGGGCGGACGGCACTCGTGGAAGAACGATGAGTTTGATACTCTGGTCACGGAGGCGGCCGGCATGGTTGGCAATCCGGAGCTACGAGACCAGATGTTCCGCGACGCCGAACGCGTGTTGGTGGATGACGTCGGCGGGATCTTCATCGCCCATCGATGGGCGGGAGACCTGATGCAGTCTTGGGTACAGGGCACAGTCCGCGACCCTGACTCACAGGGCATTACTGGCTGGCACTGGGGTAATGACCAGGACATCTCTCTCATCTATATCGCCGAGTAGACCTCGGCAGGTATGCCCTCGACAATCATGTTGCGTTTGAGCGGAGCGGGAGGCCGCCTTGGCGGCCTCCCGCCACAGGTTCAAGCACTCAGGCAACTCCATGGCACGATACATTTTAGGACGGATTCTGTCACTGATTCTTGTCCTCTTTGTCGTCTCCGTAGTCACCTTCTTCCTCATGCACCAGGTGCCGGGCGGCCCCTTTGACGAAACCAAAGCACCGCTTCCGCCGGCGGCCAAAGAGAACATTCTCCGCAAGTACGGCCTGGACAAACCGATCCACATTCAGTACCTGAACTATATGAAGAATGCGGTCCTGCACTTCGATTTTGGCATCCCTTACCAGCAGCCAACCACAACCGTGACGGCTCTGATAGCCAAAAGTTGGAAGGTGACGGCGCAGGTGGGACTGATGACCGTGTTGCTGGCGTTCGGCGCGGGGATCACTTTGGGAATCTACGCCGCCTATCACCAGAACTCCTGGATCGACAACATCACGACCTTTATCGCCATGCTGGGGATCACGGTGCCGAGCTTTGTGGTGGCGATGTGGCTTATTCTGTTTTTTGCCGTGCGGCTCGACTGGCTGCCGATGGGCGGCTGGAATGCATCCGAATTCTGTCTGGTGGGGAGCAGCTTTGTTTGTACTGACTGGATCATGCCGGTCATCGCCTATGCGCTCGGTCCGCTGGCGATTATCGCCCGCTACACGCGCTCCAGCGTGGTGGATGTGATGCGCCAGGACTTTACGCGAACGGCCAGGGCAAAGGGGTTGGGCAACAGGGCGATCATGCTTCGCCATATCCTGAGAAACGCGCTAATTCCGATGGTGACCGCCCTAGGCGTGATAATTCCCAATTTACTGACAGGCAGCATCTTCATCGAGGCAGTGTTTCGCATAAACGGCCTGGGGAAATTTTTCGTTACAAGCATCTTCAATCGCGATTATCCTATGATCATGGCACTCTTCCTGCTTATCGCCTTTTTGTGGAGTCTTACCTATCTGTTCACTGACATCATCTATACCTGGATCGATCCGCGCGTTCGTCTGGGCGCGGAGGGAGGCGCCTGATGACTGCCAGGGCTGCGACCGGCTTAGACGTCTCGCCAGCGGGCGGGGAAGGTCACCGAACGCTCTGGCATGACGCCGCGCGAAGATTTCTGCGCAACCGGCTGGCGGTCTTTGGCCTCGCTATCGTCCTGCTCTTTCTTTTTCTGGCGCTATTCGCCGACCTGGTTGCCCCATATCCCTACGACAAGGTATATTTTGATCGCGTACTGCGATTCCCCTTTGAACTGCCGGGCCACCCACTTGGCACGGACGAGGTGGGACGGGACTACCTGAGCCGCCTCATTTACGGCGCCCGCACGTCGATGACCGTGGGGATGGCCGTGCAGCTGGTTGCTTTTCTGATCGGCGTACCGCTCGGCAGCCTGGCCGGATATGTAGGAGGACGCACCGATTTTGTCATCTCACGCTTCATCGACACCATGACGGCCTTCCCCGGCCTGATGTTCTCGATTCTGATCATATCGGTCTGGGGCGGCGGTATCACCAAGGTAATTTTCGCACTCAGCATCACCAGTTGGATCGGCATCGCCCGCTTGACGAGGGGGCAGATTCTTTCGCTGAGGGAAAAGGAGTATGTCGAGGCGGCGCGTTGCACGGGGGTGAGCCAGAACCGGATCATTCTGCGTCATCTGCTCCCAAACGCTTTGACACCGATCCTGGTTTCGATCAGTTTCGGGATCCCAGCGGCGATATTCGGGGAGGCCGGGCTGAGCTTCCTCGGTATCGGCATCAACGATCCGATCCCCAGCTGGGGGAAGATGGTCGGCGTCAGCAATGCGTACGTGCGCGTCTATTGGCATCTTGCCCTCTTCCCCACCATTGCGGTTGCTCTGGCCATGCTCGGCTTCTCGTTTGTCGGCGACGGCCTGCGAGACGCTCTGGACCCAAAGATGATCGAGTGAGGCGTCCCTGAGACGATTTTCCTATTCGCCCTGATTGCAGCATGCGAAAGGGCGCGACGACCAGACCAGAGAGACCGAGGGAGAGGGCTGGCAAAATGGTACAGAGGAAAATGAACATGAGAAGACTTACCAGCCGCCTTGTGCCGGTCTTAACGGTCCTCCTGTTGCTCCTTAGTCTGGCGGCAGGATGCGGACCGGGTGATGAGTTGTCCGAATCCAACGGAGAATCGGCCGGCGAGGAGGCGCAAGCGGACAGCGGCGCGGTGCCGACGATGCCAGCGGCCCGATTTGATCAGCCGACACCGGTCACGGATCTGAAAGGCGCCAGCGAAGCGGACAGACTGGAGGACGAAGAGGAGGCTGCGGAGGCGCCGGACCTTGCTACGGGAGAGTTTGTCTATGGAAACCGTTGCGCTGAGTGCCACGGTGAAGGGGCCACGGGCACCGATCAGGCTTCATCACTCGTAGGGCTCACGCTGAGCGAAGACGAATTCGAAGACCTGATTCGCACTGGGGGCGAACTTGGACCTTATCACCTGTTCGGTTCTACCAAAATCAGCCCTGACGGACTGAGTGCGGTTTTTGCTTATCTGACGTCACTTGAATGATCGTTGTCACTGAGACGATGATAGATCGCTTCTTCGACGGGATTGCCGTTGCGAAGATGCTCCTCGACGATTCTGTCCAGCAGGGCTTCATCGACCTGGCAGTACCAGATGCCCTCTGGATAAACGACCAGCACAGGGCCGCTGTGACATACGCCCAGACACGGTGAGGCGCCCCGTTTAACGCGCAGCGGGTTGTCGTATTCTCCCAGTTCGCCCAACTTGCGGGCCAGCAAAGCATAGAGCCTGTTCGCCTTGCCTTCGGGATCGCAGAACGCCCCTGAACATATGAAAACGTGACGCGAGTAAGGCGCCATCTCCGGCAGGTCCACTAAAGTCTCCTCCATAGTTTTCCCCACTAAAGGCAGTCAGCGCAGAGGGAAAGGACCGCGGGTCGTGGAAGCGTCAGCAGGCCGCTGCGCTCCTGGGTCCCCCGCGTTCGCTCATGCCGACGGGTCCCACAGCGGCTCCTCGACACCCTGTTGCAGATTCTCGAGGCGGGACATCACGAATAGGGCGTCGGACAGACGATTCAAATAGCGAATTGCCTGCGGGTTAATTCTCTCTTCTTTGGCAAGGGAAGTTGCTTCCCGCTCCGCTCGCCGGCACACGGTACGCGCGACGTGCAGACAGGACGCTCCTTGCGAGCCGCCCGGCAGGATAAAGTTTTCCAGGGGGCCGACGACCGGCGTCAGCTCGTCGAGCAGTGTCTCCAAGCGATCGACGTGGCGCTCTTCGATCTGCGGGGGCGTATAGCGCAGTTTATCCTCTTCCAGAAAGCACAGATCGGATCCCAGGTGGAACAGCTCATTCTGAATCTCTGGCAGCGTCCTTTGCAGGCGCTCGCACAGGCCGCCGGCCAAGGCGACACCGATGTGCGCGTTCAATTCGTCAACGGTCCCGTATAACTGGACGCGCAAAGAATCCTTGGAGACGCGCTGGCCGCCGCCCAGGGCGGTTGTCCCGTCGTCACCGCCGCGCGTATAGATCTTCGTTAACCTTGGCATCAATTTCTCCTCCGGCGCCGCTGCGGCGCAGGTATGTGGTCAGAGCATTTATCGTAGCAAACTGTTCTTCTCGCCCTTCAGTGTCAAGCATATAGGTCAGTCCGCCGTCATGATTGCGCACGGTAACGGTGGCGTTGACCGATGGCGGGGGATTGAGGTTGGACGCGAAGGCAGAGGAGTCCCCGTTCTCGCCTTCTCGCTCCACCGAATACCCGATTCGCTCCAGCGCACGACGCGTCCAGAAGGCCTCTACGCCGTCTCCTTGCAGTCGCAGCCGCCCGCAGGCTTCCTGGCGCGTATGGAAGGAGCCGCGCTCGCGGTCAAAAGTCACACCTTCGGCGGAGAAAACGCGTTCAAACGCGCCGTTGAGGATCAGGTCCTCCGGCGCGCCCTCGAGCAGATCGCCATCCGCCGATAGCAGCCACAACCGGTCTGCGTTGCGGAGCGCCAGGTCCAGGTCGTGCGTGGAAAGGAGGATTGCCTGACTGTTCTCGCTGGCGAGCTGGCGCAACAGATCCATCACTTCCACCCGTCGGGGGAGATCGAGAAAGGCGGTTGGCTCGTCTAGCAGCATGACCCGCGGCTGCTGCGCCAGTGCACGAGCGATGAGGACCTTCTGGCGCTCTCCGTCGCTCATTTCGACAGTCAGCCGGTTAGACAGATCTCTGGCGCGTACGGCTTGCAGCGCCCACTGAACGATCTGCTGGTCCTGCTCGCTCATCGTCCCAGTCCAGCCAGTGTAGGGATGGCGGCCCAAGCTGACCAGTCCGTAACCGGACATCGCGCCAACGTCGACTCGGTCTGTCAGCACGATGCTCAGACGGCGGGCCAACTGGCCGGGCCTCAGTTCGTCTAGGGGTCGTTCATCCAGCCAGATCTGTCCTGACAGGGAAGGCTGCAAACGGGCCAACGTGCGCATGAGGGTTGACTTCCCGGCGCCGTTTGGTCCCAGCAGACAGACAAGCTCTCCCGGCCGAAGTGAAAAGTTAAGATCACTGGCGATGACAACGGGAGCTTTACGGGCGCGGCGATAACCTATGGAGAGTTTTCTGGTTTGCAGCACGGTCCCGTTCATCTTCATGCCAGCACCTGGTCACCCTGCAAATGCCTGCCGCAGATTGCGTTGGCGCAGAATCACCCAGATAACAACCGGTGCGCCAAGCAGTGCGGTTACCGCGTTCAGGGGCAGAGTCAATTGACTGCCGGGCAGGCCGGCGACGATATCTGCCCCCAGAGCCAGGATGGCGCCCATGAAAGAGACGGCGGGCAGCAGCAGACGGTGGTCCGACGTATGCAGCAGACTGCGGCAAAGGTGCGGCACCGCGATCCCAAGAAAACCGATCGGCCCGCAGAAAGCGGTAACAACGCCGGCCAGCACTGCCGACGTGCCGATTATTCCCAAGCGCACGCGGCGAACGTTCAGTCCAAGAGAAAGGGCGTAGGTCTCTCCCAGAAGCAGCGCGTTGAGCGGTTTCATCAGCAGATGACCGCCCGCCAACCCCACAAGAATCGCCGGCGCCATGACCTGGAGCTGGCGCCAGGTGACGCCTCCAAATGAGCCGAACGTCCACGAGATGTAGGCTTGAATGCGCTCAACGACACTGAAATAGATCAGCACGCTCACAAGGGCACTCGTCGTATACCCGAACATCAGGCCCAGGATGAGCAGTGTCATGCCGCTCTGCACTTTACGGGCTACCGACATGACAAGCAACAGTACCAGACCGGAGCCGGCAATTGCGGACAGAGCCAGGCTGGCATCACCCGCAAGACTTATCCCGGCCAGAAGGGTCGTGCTTCCGCCGAGGCCGACAGCCACGCCGGCCAGCAGCACGGTCAGAGCGACGCCAAGGCTCGCGCCGGAGCTGATGCCCAGCACGAACGGTCCTGCCAGAGGATTGCGGAACAGGGTCTGCATCTGCAGTCCGCTGACCGAAAGTGCGGCGCCGGCCAGCATCGCGGTCAAGGCCTTGGGCAAGCGGAATTTAAGAACGATCGTCGCCCAGGCCTGCTTGGAGGCATCCCCACCCAACAGGACTGACACTATCTCGTCGAGAGGGATGCGAACGGAACCTACCGCCAGGCTCAACATGAATGCCGCAATAGCCACGAGCCCCAGCCCGGCCAGAAGCAGACCGGGCGCCATGGAAAAGCCCCGCGTCAGCGAAGGATGGACCCGAATACCGGGTGTTGCAATGGGAACATTGCTTCTATTCATCTCTCGTTGCGGCTGCGTTTGCCGCTGACCCCGGGCGGAGAGAGTCGGGATTCTGGTGTGCTTCGCCCTTCAGAATCAACGGAAGTCCGGCCACCATCAGGACCGCTGTGTCAGCTGCTGCGGCCAATGTCTGATTCGCATGACCCACGAGGTCACGGAAGGCTCTCCCCAAAGGCGTGAGGGGCGCCAGACCGGCGCCCACCTCATTTGAAACCACAATCAACTGGCTGCCGTCCGGCATTTCGTTCGCCGCATTCAGTAGCTCCGCGATCTCGCTGTCCACGTCAAGTCGCACTGCTTCAGCGTAAGGGTCTGGTCTGTCGACCAGCAGGTTCGATACCAGCAGCGTGACGCAGTCCACGACAATGGCCGCAAAGGTTTGGGACTGTCCACTGATGGCCTGGGCTACATTGCGGGGGGCTTCCAGGGTGTGCCAGTGGGCGGGTCGCTCGGCCCTGTGTTTCTCTATGCGAAGCCGCATTTCTTCGTCGCCGGGTTCGGCGGTCGCTACAAAGAGCACCTGTCCCTCTGTGCGCTCACTCGCTGTACGGACGGCTTCTGCGCTCTTGCCGCTACGTGCGCCCCCAAGTATCAGTATCAGATCGCCCACTGATTTCTTTCCCTCTTTCAGCCAGCGAGTCAACAGGCCCCGAAACGTGTTCCCGATTTGTCCCGCCGGTCAGGCTGTTTTGCAGACGGAGTCACGCTTTTCAGCGGGCCTCAACGACAAGGGAGTTCTGTTCTAGGCAGCCCAGTTTGCCGCCAGCGTCACGATGCAGACAGTCTCTCCGACTTCACACAAGGCGCCATAGATGTCACCGGTCAGCCCTGGGATGCGAGACAGAGTGAAGCTGACAAGAAGCCAGCCGCTGAAGCAGGCCAGGATAACAGCCGCGCCGGTAGCCGCGAAGCCCACGGACGGAGCGAGGATTCCCAGCGTCGCGGCAGCAATGGCGGTCGCTCCGACGGCCTGGGGCCAGCCGGCATTGTCCTTCATATCCCGTCCCAGACCATCGGTACGGGCGTAGGAGAACAGAACAACGCTCATGCTGGTCAGCCAGCGCCCAACGACCGGCGCAAAGATGAGGGGCGCCGCTGCCCCGATGCCCGCAATTGCAGCGTATTTCAGCAGAATCGTAATAACACCGACGGCGACCGCAAACGCGCCGACGCGCTCATCACGGAGGATGCGCATTCGGTCTTCAGGCGTGCGTCCTCCCAGCAGGCCGTCCACTGCGTCCAGAAGCCCGTCAAAGTGCAGTGCTCCGCTGCAGGCAATCCAGATAGCCACAAGAACTGCCGCTGCCACCGTTACCGGGAAGATGGCAGACAAGATTCTATGCAGCCCGAACAGAAGAAGCCCCACCAGAAGGCCGACAAGCGGGAAAAACGTCACCGACATTCCCAGCTCTGCAGGTGTTATCGTCCGGCGCAGGGGCGGCGGTACTACAGTCAGAAATTGAACCGCGACCGCTACACTGATCAGGACAGTTCTCACTGGGCGCCCTGGCCTCCTGAACCGCGCCAACGCCGGCTGTCACACTTTCGCCGCGGCAAGGTCCTGGTCACTGGACCTGCTGATAAAACCGGAGTTCGTGATCCGGAAGCAGATGGGGATGCAGGATCTTGACCAGATCCTTCAGAACTCTTTCGGGATGGGCTGCCCCCTCTTCGTAATAGGCGTTGCCACCGTTCTCGTTCACTCTGGCATTGTTGTTGTACATCTGGCCATTCTTCAGCGGGGCAAAGTCGCCGTAGCGAGGGTCGCTGTCGAGTACGTTTTCGACGCTGAACCAGAAGGAGTTGTCGGGGTTGAGCCAGAATTCGGCCTCTGCCGCCACCGCGTATACCGACTCAAAGTCCAGCGGCAGCGAGCCCACGTCCCCTTCATCCGACCAGAGGTAGGCAGCGCCGGCGTCGGCCAGCAGTTTGGCCATGTAGCTTCCGCCGCCCGAAACATACCAGGTACCGTTGTAGACGCTCCCGATGAGCACCGAGGGCCGCTCAGTGAGGGTTTCCGTCAGTTCCGCCACGGCATGATATTCCATCGCGACCGTGTCGAACTGCGCCGCGGCGTCGGCCTCCCGATTGAAAAACAGCGCGATGAATTTCATCCATTCCGCCCGTCCGAGCGGACTCTGCTCGACAAAGTCGCCATTGAGGGCGACAGGAATCCCGGCTTCCAGCAGCACAGGATGCGTGTCATAGTCGGCAAAACCGGTCCCGTATGTCATCACCAAGGCAGGGTCCAGGTCGAGCGTCAGTTCCACATTGACGGCCGCGCCGCCGCCGATTTCGGCGATGTCCCCGGACTCTATGCGTTCCCGCACGGCCGGGTTAGTCGTCCACATGAAGCTGTCCAACCCGATCAGCCTGTCAATCAGTCCCAAATCCTCAAGAGTGGGCAGATAGGTGGTTGACATGGCAATGATGTTTTTAACCGGCACTTCGACGAGGGCGCCTTCAACGCCTTGGGGGGCCGGCGTGCCGCACTGGACTAGCACATAACGGAAATTCTCTTGCGCGCCCTGCCACGGATTGGTTACGGTAACGATCTTGTAGTTGTTGTGATACTCGACGTCGAAACCGGTAGAATAGTCAACCGACAGCTTCTGTGGAAAATAGTCGATTGCCGGGTCGTACGTTTCGACACAGCCGTCATGCAGATTCTGGTCCGGGGAAGGGGCCGCCGCGGCAGAGTTGCCAGAAGCTCCGTCCGGCGGCGAGGATACCGCGGCTGGCTGTGCCACGCAACCGCTCAGAACCAGGAATAGGATGAAAAGAAGGTAGGTTGGCAGACGTTGCATCACTCTCTCCTCAGAGCTTGAAATGGGCTTATCCTTGTGACGCTTCACCCGAAACAGCCACATAAACTGAAACGTCCGATCTCTGTCGAGATCGGACGCTACCGGTCATGCATGCCTCACAAGCGAAGGCTTCACTCCGTCACCCGATCCACGAGATGTTTCAAGAGTACGACAGAGGCGGTCGACCTGGCTTGGGAGAATCCCCATCGCGAATCTCTTGCGAGATTCCCTTCAATCTTGAAGGGACGCAGGATGTTCTCCCTTACAGTTGCGGGACAGCGCCGGACTCATACCGGCTTCGCCTTTTCAGCCCTGGTATCCGGACCAAGGGCACCTCTGACTGTCGATATTCAGTTGCCGCCAGTATACAACCAGGGATGAGGCCTGTCAAAATGGCATGGCCGAGGGGTGCAGACCAAGGCCATCGGGCCAGAGTGATTGAACTCATTGGGGAGCGCCAGCCTTTGAGCATTGGTTCCTTCTTTGGCATACTGTGGGCAGTCGAAGCAAAGAGGGACTGCCGGGAGCGCCGGCAGCTGAGTTGGAACGGAGATCGATATGCCGATATACGAGTATATCTGCCTGGATTGCGAAAACCAGTTCGATCGGCTCTGGCCAACTATGGCTTCTGCACAGAACCAGCAGCCGGCCTGCCCTGACTGCGCAGGCACCTCCACAAAGCAGACGGTCTCACGGGTTGCCGTTCTGGGGGAGTTGGGCGGACTCACGCCGCAGGAAGAGAGCGCGTCCAGCGCCGAGTCGGCAAGGGCGACCTCATACACGTCAAAGGAACAGATCGACACCCTTCAGGCCAACAGTCAACGAAAACGCGAGCAGGGCAGATGAACGGGCGCGTCCCCTTCGGTGTCGCCGACTACTTCTGGGATGAAGCCAGCAACCGGCAGAGCCTCCTCGATCTACTGATGGAGACGTTTCGCGGCTGGGGTTACGGAGACGTGATTCCGCCGATGTTTGAGTTCGACTCAACCTTGAGCGCGCAGTATGACGACCGGCTGCGCAGCGGCATGTACCGCTTTCTGGACCGCGACGGCAGTACGCTTTCCCTCCGTCCCGAATTCACCACCCCGGTCGCCCGGCTGGTGGGAACCCGGCTCCACGACTGGCCGATGCCGCAACGATTCTGCTACGGCGGCAGTGTCTTCCGCTACCTGGAACCGCAAGCCGGCCGCCAGCGCGAATTCTGGCAGGCAGGGGGTGAGTTGATCGGCGCGCCGAACCCCGCCGCCGACGCCGAAATCCTAGCGCTTACCGCCACCGCCTTAAAAGTTGCCGGCCTCACGGAGTTTCGACAGATTGTCGGCCACATACGTTACTATCGCAGTCTTCTCCAAGCTCTGGACCTCAATCCGCAGCAGACGCAGCAGCTGCAGTGGGCGTTGGAGCGAAAGAGCGAACCGCTTCTGGACGACTTTTTGCGGGAGACGCCCTTGCGTACCGGGCAGCGCCAGGCGGTTGAGACTCTGCCGCAACTCGTCGGCGAGAACGTAGACGGGATCCTTTCCCTGGCGGAACGCCATATCCAGAACAGAGGGATGCACGAGGCCCTGCAGAACCTGCGCGGCATCGTTGACGCTCTGCTCGGTTACGACATTCTGGATAGCTTTGTCATCGACCTGACTGAAATCCGCAATTTGGGCTACTACACGGGCGTCTCTTTCGAGGCGGTGACACCGGGACTGGGGACAGCGGTCGCCAGCGGCGGGAGATACGATGACCTGGTGGGCCGCTTCGGACCTTCGCAGCCCGCGGTGGGGGTGGCCTTGGGAGTGGACCGTCTGTTGGTGGCGCAGCAGCGGCAGGACGAGGTCGATACGGCGGCCGGCCCCCGCCGACCGCAGGCCGCGCTGGCACTGCCCCAGGGAAGCCAGGAGGCCCTGGCCCAGGTGCAGAGATTGCGGCAGTTCGGGCTGCACATTCAGGTAGACGTCAACGGCTGGCCGATTGATTCCGCCTTTGCCTTTGCGGTAGAGACTGGCGTATGCGACGTCCTGCTGTGGGAGGATGGATTTCAGCATCACCAGCGCGACGACCAGGGGGACTTTGCGCTTCTCGGCCAACTCGAGGAAAGCCGGCTTCCGGGCTGGACGGCAAATTGTCGAGAAGAGCTGTCAAAATGACTTCAGCAGTTGCTGTGCCGTCTCGCGTACCGGCCGAAACCATCGAACAGTCACGGCCAGCCACAGCAAGCGAGCGAACCCAGCGGTCGCTGCTCTTTGCCCTGCCAAAGGGGCGGCTTGCACAGGATAGTCTGTCCTTCCTGGAACAGGCCGGGCTATCGATCCCCACCGACACGGAAAGCCGCAAGTTGATTTTGCCGGCGGCCGACGGCTCCACCGGCTTTGTAATGGCCAAGCCGCGGGATGTGCCAACTTATGTCGAACACGGGGCAGCCGACCTGGGCATCTGCGGTCTCGACGTGGTGCGGGAGACGGACCGCGCGGTCTATGAACCGCTGCTGCTTCCCTTCGGCCACTGCCGCCTGAGCGTCGCCGGCCCAGCGGACGAGGATGCGGTTCCTCCTGGAGAGAGTGGCGACTTTGACGACCTTGCCGTCAAGCCGGCTACATCTTCCAGCTTGCCGGGTACGCCCTTGCGCTACATGAGCCAGCCCCGCATCGCGACCGAGTACCCGCGCCTTACCCGCCGGTTCTTCGCCGACAGAGGCGTGAACGCTGAGATCATCGCTCTGGGCGGCTCGGTCGAGCTTGGGCCGATCCTGGGGCTCGCCGACCTGATAGTCGACGTAGTCCAGACCGGGACAACTCTGCGCATGAACGGGCTGGTGGAGATCCGCACAATTCTGGAGAGCCAGGCTGTGCTCTTGGTCAACCGGGCCTCGTACCAACTCAAGGCTGCTGAGATCAACAGGATCATTGAGCGAATGCGATCGCTGACGACATAGAAAGCCAACTCTGATAAGGGGGCTGATCAGAGCGAAGAGGACATTCATTGCGTCCGACTCGCTGCGTCCGAGTCAGAGTTGGCAAAGGGATTCCTGTGCCAGAGATAACAGATTCACGGTTGATAGAAGGCGTTAATTTCGCCGCGCTACGCGCTTACGGCGACGACCGCGGGCGCTTTCTGGAGACATTCCGCAAAGAGTGGTTTCCGCAACGCAACTGGGCGCGAGTGCAGTCGAACGTCAGTTATTCGAAGGCGGGTGTGCTGCGCGGCTTACACTTCCATTATCATCAGGTCGACTACTGGTTCTGCGTGAATGGCACCGTTCAGGTTGCGCTGGCCGACCTGAGGCCGGACAGCCCGACTTTTCGGCAGACGGAGACGCTGGAAATAGGCGAGAAGAAAACCAAGGGCGTCTTCATCCCCGAAGGCGTTGCGCATGGTTTTCTGGCGCTGACGAATGCCGTACTCACCTACAATGTTGACAACTATTATGACAGCTCGGACGAACACGGCGTAGCCTGGAATGATCCGGAGCTGGCAGTGAAGTGGGAGCAAGGTACGCCGCAACTGTCTGATCGTGACCGCAGCAATCCCTTTTTGGCTGAACTGCCGGTCGATCATTTGCCGCGCTATGGTTCAGGCTGATTCCCGGGTTTATTGGCAGCGGAGACAGTACAGTTGCGATACTGCTTTGTGCGCGACGCTGCGGCGTGAAGACAGAGACATGACTGAGAGTGTACCTAACCGACCCCCAAACGCCTCCGACGGCAAAAGTGCGGGAAGGAAGGAATCGGAGTTTCGAAAGCTTCCGGCGGTCGACAAGCTCCTATCCGTGCCGGAGATCGCGGCACTCGCTGCGGCCTACGGCAGCGGCCCTGTCACCGAGGCAACCCGGGCTGAACTCGACGCGGCGCGCATTGCCATCGAAAGCGGAGAGCCGGCGCCCACAGAGGGGGAGTGGGGGACGCGCATTGCGGACAGCGTGCTGGCAGCCTCCTCCTCCTCCCTGCGCCCTGTCATCAACGCCACCGGCGTAGTCATCCACACGAATTTGGGACGCACGCCCCTCAGCAATGAGGCCCAGAATACTGTCGTCCGCCTGGCGCAGGGGTACAGTACGCTTGAATACGATTTGGAAGCCGGTCAGCGGGGCAGCCGTCACGCCCACCCGGCAAAACTCTTGTGCCAGCTGACCGGCGCCGAAGACGCGCTCGTCGTCAACAATAACGCTGCGGCTGTCTTTCTTGCGCTGACGGCGCTGTGCCAGGGACGGGAGGTGATCGTCAGCCGAGGTGAGCTAGTCGAGATCGGGGGCGGCTTTCGTATCCCCGATGTGTTGCGCCAGAGCGGGGCAACTTTGGTGGAAGTCGGCACTACCAACCGCACGCATCCGCACGATTTCGCGGGCGCAATCGGCCTCCGGACTGCCGCCCTCATGAGGATACATGCCAGCAACTTCAAACAGGTCGGCTTCGTCACAAAGCCGGAACTTTCGGAACTGGTCGAGATTGCCCGCGAGCAAGAGCCCGCCAGGTCGCGGGGTACTGCCGAGGCCGCGGACGCCAGCGTCGAGAGTGAACCAGCCGGCGAAGGTCGGATCCGGGTGTGTGGCGGCCGCCCGCTGGTCATCGACGACCTTGGCTCCGGGACTCTGCTGGATACGGCCCAGTTCGGGCTGGCGCCGGAACCGATGGTACAGAGCAGCGTGCAGGCCGGCGCGGACATCATCACGTTCAGTGGCGACAAGCTTCTGGGCGGGCCCCAGGCCGGTCTGATCGTGGGCAAAGCGGAACTGATCGGCAGGTTGCGCGCGCATCCGCTGGCCCGCGCCCTGCGCGTTGACAAGATGACCCTGGCTGCCCTGGATGCCACACTGCTGTCCTATCGACGGGGACGTGCAACTGCCGAGATTCCCGCCTGGCGCATGATCGCGGAGAAGGGAGACTCCGTTCAGAAGCGCGCACGCGAGTTTCAACGCCAGTTGACCGCGGCGAAGATCGAGTCCGCAGTAATTCCAGGCGAGAGCACAATTGGCGGAGGCAGTTTACCGGGCGAAACTCTGCCCACGTCGCTTCTGGCGCTTGATATGCGGCGGCCGGACAGCGCGGCCGCCTCGTTGCGCAGGGCTGATCCGCCTGTTATTTGCCGGATCCAGAAAGACCAGTTGCTGTTCGACCTGCGAACTGTTCTGCCGGAGCAGGAGCAGGCACTGTTGGAAATCCTCTGCAGTCATCTGCCCGGTCGTGACGGCGGGGCAGATGGCACAGTCCTCTAGCGGGATAGCGGAAATTCTGTGCCCCTCATCTACCTCAAACTCGGCGGATCGCTGATCACCGAGAAGGCCAACCCCGAAACGCCCAGACTGGAAGTAATAGAGCGGCTGACCAGGGAAATTGCACAGGCCAGAAAGGCGCGACCTCGACTCCAGCTCGTTCTGGGCCATGGCAGCGGCAGTTTTGGCCATGTCAGCGCGCAGCGACATGGAACGCGCATTGGCGTCAAAAGCGAGGACGACTGGTATGGCTTCGCCGTCACGGCCGATGCGGCCGCGCGCCTGAACCGAATCGTCGCCGCGCGACTGCTGCAGGCAGACCAGCCCGCCTGGACGGTGCAGCCCAGCGCGTCCCTTCGCTGCCAGGACGGCCAAGTCATCTGCGGACCGGTCGAAACTGTACGCCTGGCATTGGAGCGAGGACTCCTGCCGTTGATTCACGGAGACGTGGCGTTAGACAGCGTACGCGGCGGGACAATTGCCAGTACTGAAGAGATCTTCGAAGAGATGGCCGCGCAGCTGCCGCCGGTCCGGATTGTGCTGGCAGGCGAGGTAGACGGTGTGTATACCAGCGATCCCCGAAAGGACCCGACAGCCGTCCTGTTGAGGGAGATTACGCCCTCTTCTTTCGACTCTTTGCAGGCTGCCCTCGGCGCCAGCCATGCAACCGATGTGACAGGCGGCATGGCCGCAAAAGTCGAACAGTCCCTGCGTATGGTTCGCGCCTTGGCTGGCCTTGAGGTAGTCGTTTGCGGCGGGCTCTTACCGGGCGCCGTTTTTTCCGCGTTGACAGATCTCTCCGGCACTCCCGGCACTCTGATTCATGCCGGGGCGCCGCGCGGCCTCGCCTGAAAAACACTCTGCACACAACAGCAGCTTGTTCAAGTCTACTTTGCGGACTCCGGAGAGTAAGGACCGGCCGTCGATCGGTACCGATTCGTGGTCAAGTTGCGGGGATAGGGTAGGCCTGAAGTATTTGCCCGCTATTTTGGCGTCCTAGTATAATTGTTGCATGGGCGTATTCCAGAAGTTCAATTGCTGTTTTACTTTTTTCGCGAGGCTTGGCAGAGGCACGCCCGCAGGGCGCTTCGTTTTACCGCCAATGATATGCAGATTCCGGAGAGGGCCTGCATTGCGCCTCCATTGCGGGTTCAGGAGTTAGGATTCGGATGTTCTTAACTATAGTTTCGTTTTTTCTCCTGTTGGGCCTGTTGATCTTCTTCCATGAACTGGGCCACTACCTGGTAGCGCGGCGCAATGGAATCGAGGTTGAGGAGTTTGGCGTCTTTGGTTTCCCGCCGCGACTTGTCAAGTTATTCACTTACGACGGCACTGTCTTTACCCTTAATGCCATCCCCTTCGGCGCGTTTGTGCGCATGAAGGGAGAGGATATGGCCGACACCAGCCCCGGCTCCTTCAACGCGGCCCGCAAACGCGGCCGCGTCCTGACCCTTCTGGCCGGACCGGCGATGAACTTTCTTCTGGCTATCTTCTTTTCGATCGCCAGTGTCTTCTCCGGCTTTCCCGCCGGCGCCGCCCACCCCCTGTTAAGCGATGTCCCTCCCGGTACTGAATTGATGGGAGTAGCCCTCGAGCAGAATGACACACTCATCCGACTTAACGGTCAACCCGTCTACGTTGACGTAAACTCAGGTGAGCTGCTTACGCCCAAACGGCGAACGACCGCAATTGCCGACGAAGCCGGGACTGTCGTCATTCTGCGCGGTGACGCTCTGCACATCTTGCAGGTTCCCTTTGCGACTCGCGCGGAGTTGGATCTTCTCTTGGAGAACGTTCCCTCGCAACCAGCTCTTTATACCCAGATCACCCTGGTCGCACCTGGCAGCCCTGCGGAGGAGGCCGGCCTGATGCCGGGAGACATCTTTTATGCTGTAAACGGGGAGGCCGTAACGGCTGAACGCAACCTCGGCGATGTAGTTCGATCCCATTCGGGGGAGACGATTTCAGTGACGGTGCTACGCGGCGATGAACTGTATTCCCGCGAAGTGCTGGCCCGTCAGGATCCTCCGCCCGGCCAAGGTGCGATGGGTGTTGGAATTGGTGGAAATCTGATGTTGGTTACACTGCCCTTTTTCCGCAGTATCTGGCAAGGAATCGTTGGCATCGTCGACTATGTGCAGGCGGTGATCGCGTTGCCTGTCCTGCTTATTTCAGGGCAGCTGGCGCCCCAGGACGCCGCGCTCTCCGGCCCGGTGGGGATCGCGCAGCTAGTCGGCGGAGCAGTCAGCGCCACTGCCGATACCGGACTCTGGTTCCCGGTGTGGCAGCTGGCTGCAATCATCAGCGCCGGTCTGGCCATCGCCAATCTGTTGCCGATTCCTGCTCTTGATGGAGGCCGATTGCTGTTCATTTTCATCGAAAAGCTGCGCGGGCGTCGCGTGCCACCGGAAAAAGAAGGCGTGATCCACCTGGTCGGCTTTGTATTGCTGCTGGGACTGATGGTTGTCATTACAATCAATGACATCCGCTCCGGACCACAGGGCATTGACTGGTCCCAACTGTTGGGGCCCTGACAGCGCAGACATAACCTGGCAGTTCGCGGATAGGCGAGATTCAAGCCCCGACAATGTCTCTAGATGACAGAAGCTTTTCGGATGCCGATTCCGATCAGTTTATCCCTCCCCAGTCGGAAAAGCAGGTCCCATCCTGGGGGGCAAAGCGCTGCCCTGCCTGCTATACCGTTGTCTTACATAACCAGACCGTCTGCTCAGAGTGTGGAACTCGCCTGGCCCCGCGTGTCACCAGGGTACGGTGCCTCCGCTGCGGAAAGCACGCTACATCAGACCACGTAATCTGCCCCAGTTGTGGACGCAACCTGCAGGCTGCGCCATCACGACTGCTCACAATTGGCGTACCGGCGCTGCTCGTCGGGGCGCTGGCCGTTGTTCTCATCGTCCGCGGAATGCCTTCTTTCCTTCAGGAAAATGGGAACTTGTCCCTGCTCCCGAACTTTGTGATTACTCCGGCCTCTTCAGACAGTGAACCGACAGTTCGGCTCGCGCGCGAGAGCCTGGCGCCCGCGGTCGTCCAGAGCGGCCCCGGCCAGCCGGAAGAGTCGTCCGGCTCCGAAGCAGCCCCTGCAGTTGGCGCGGACTTGACTCCGACGCCTACGCCGGAGGGATCAGGTACAGCGAACGACGGAGCTCAGGCCGGATCCATGCCGGCAGACACTGCAGTCCCGCCAACCGAGCCCCCTGTTGAAACACCGACACCCATCGAAGAAGCGCCGACTGCGACCGCCGCCGCAGTCGAATACACAGTAACGCCGACTCCCCCATTTTCACCGCTGCCGACCCTGACTGGAACGGCGACGGCGACAGCGACGGTAACGCCGACTCCGACTCCCATCCCCACCCAAGCGTGGATGACCTACACGATCAGGGCGGGTGATACTATCGTCGGAATCGCAAATCGATTTGACATACCGCAAGATGAGTTGCGCAGAGCGAACAATCTCACTCTTCAGGATGATAGGAACCTGCAGATAGGAGATGTAATTGTGTTACCGGGAAGACTGCAGGCCACGCCGACGCCGACGCCAACGGAGGTCTCCACAGAGGCGCCGACGGCAACACCTGCCGGGTAGCCTTGCGCGGCTGTATGCCAGAACGCGCTGTTCATCTGGCGACAGTGGGAATGTCGTTTATAATGCAACCAACCAGTGCAGGCAGTGAACATCCGAACTCAGGCAAATTGCACTCTTCGTATGTGAGGCAGCAAGTGACGGATACTGTCGCAGCCAACGGCGACGCGCAGACGCAACCAAAGCCGGCCAAGTCAGTGGAGGTACTGTTAGCCCAGCTGCGGGAAGAGGACGTTCTACCGAGTACGCAAGAACTGGTGGTTCTCTCCGACTTGAGTCTGGCCGACATGAGCCGCGTGCAGGTGGCGTGGGGGACCCTCAGTGACGCCTGCAGGCTGCATATTGTCCATTCGCTCGTGGAGGAGAGCGCCGCTAATTTACACGTGCAGCTGGGCCGGCTGCTGCGGCTGGCCCTGAAGGACCCTCTGCCCGACGTGCGAATTCTTGCCATCCGCGGGTTGTGGGAAGATAGAGAAGCAGATCTTGTCGGTCCTCTGGTCCACATTCTCAACAACGATCCCTACGACGTCGTCCGCGCGGCCGCGGCCGAAGCACTGGGCGCGTTCGTGCTGGCCGGTGAGTTGGACGAGCTCTCACCGGCCCTGGCCATGCGCGCCGAGGACGCGCTTTTGGCGATTCTGCATGCCGAAATGGAACCTCTCACAGTCCAGGCCCAAGCGCTGGAGAGCATCGCTTTTTCAGGGGAAACGGGCATTCGAGAGCTGATCGAAGACTGTTATTATTCCCACGATGAAGAGATGCGAATGGCCGCACTGCGGGCGATGGGGCGCAGCGCAGACGTGCGCTGGCGTTCAATCGTACAGGCCGAGCTCGGCAGCCCTGACACGGAAATGCGAGCGGCCGCGGCGCGAGCCTGCGGCGAGCTGGAGGTCCGAGACGCGCTTGAAGACCTGATCGAGCTGCTGTCTGACGAGAGCAAAGCGGTGCGGCTGGCAGCGATCTTCGCATTAGGCAGGCTGGGCGGAAGGCGGGCAAAAGAGATGCTGAATGCCATGAGCGCCAGCGAAGACTCCGACGAAGCGAAAACGGCTGAGCACGCCTTGGAAGAGGCCTTGTTTTACGGAGATGTCCAGGGGATTCCGCTGTTTGATGAATCCCTCGAAAACTGGGAAGATGACGCTGATGACTGGGAGTCGTGGTGAATCTGAAGCTAAAGCGTCTGGTGCGCACGCACAGTTCCGAACAGTACGCACTCTTTGACCTGGCCCAGACCGATGAACAAAATCAACCCCTAACAATCGGCAAACTCGATCTTCATTACACAGGTGAGGGCACTTATGGCACGCTTCTGCTGTGGGAACTGGAAGCACAGCAGTTAGAGGTTGAACGCCGACGCATGTTCGTGCAGGCCCTGCTCAGTGAGCTGGTGCTGCCCATGGGTCTTCCCAACGAATTCGTCGTCGAATTCTTTGCACCCACTTTGGACGAATACGAAGTGTTCCACAATTTAGACGAGGGAACGGATAACTCTGCCGAAGCGTTAGAGCAGGCAGACTGACTTCGATTGAACTGTGATTGCACGACGCTGTGCCGGGCCTACCCTTCCGAGTGAAAGTACGCAAGCAGCGATGACCGAAATCGATTGGAACAGTTCCACTTCTGAGAATGGCGGCACGTCCTACGACTACCGCCGGATACTTAATGAGAGCGCCCGCCTGTTGCGGGCGAACCGGCCTGGCGAGGCAATCGCCGTGCTTGCGCCGCTGCAGGCAGACATGCCTGACGACCCCGATATCGCAATCAATATGGGCGGCGCATTGATCCTGCAGCGTAAGTGGCAGAAGGCAGTCGAGATATTGAAAAAGGCCGTCGATGCTTCACCTGGAAATGTCCTGCTGTGGACAAACCTGGCTGCCGCCTATCTGGGCCGGCTCGAAACCTCCGGTCCGAAGCACCAGGCGAGGGCCATAGCCGCGTATGAAAAGGCGCTCTGGATCGATCCCTCCACACCGAACGTCCACTATCACTTGGGGCTGATTTACAAACAGCAGGGGAACCTGAGCCGTTCCTCCGCTATGTTCCAGCGGGCCCTTGAAATCAATCCCAATGACCGTGACGCTCGCTACTGGATGGAAAAACTCAGTGACCAGTTGGTGGAAAGAGAGCGCGAGAAGAAGCAAAGTCGCTCCCGGCACGGGCGCGGGAATGGAAGACGCGGCGCAAATGGGCGCCCGCCGGACCGGGGTGGAGAGGAATCCTGACCATGACGGCGGAACCATCGGTATCGCCGAGCGCCACCGTTGACGAGACGACGACCGTTCATGCACAGCCGATGCCCCGCTGGCGTGAACGCCCGGAACGCGCAGCCTGGGCCGTCATTCTGCTCTCTTTCGCCCTTTTTCTTGTCCTGGTGGCGGGCATCCCCTTGGCGCTACGCAACCTCTACCATTCAGCCGCCGCGAAACAATCTCTCCAATTCGAGACCACGATCGGGACAGTACTTCTCTACCCGCCAAATTCCGATCAACCGATTGCCCTCACGGACAGGCGCGAAGGCATTAGCGAAGGCAGCCGGTTGGAGACGGACGCGGCGGCCCAGGGTGTGTTGGGCCTCCCCGCAGGTGGACAGAGCGATGAACTGATGGGAACAATCTTCCTCTACCCAAAAACAACTCTTGAAATCGTGAGAAGCCGGCGCCCCTACTTTGCCGGCAGCAGTGAACCCTACCGGCTGCGCATTCGAGTACATGAGGGGCAGGTGCGGCTATTTACGAAGAGCGGATTTGACAGGCCGGTCGAAGTCCAAATCGAGACCCCTCAAGGCGAGGCCCAGCTTGAGGAAGGCAACTACGCTTTCTTTGTCAACGCCGAGAGCAGCGAGATCGTGGTGAAGCAAGGTGTTGCCAGGATCATTCAGCCGGGACAGGAGCCAGTCGAGATTGAACCCGGTCTGCGCTCTTGGCTCCAGGCTGACGGGACAATAGGGCCAGCTGAAGCGGCCTTGCATAACCTGCTTCAGGACAGCGCTTTTGCCAGACCTTTGGGCGAGGTGTGGGAAAGCTACACGCCCCCTTACGTTACTGCGGGCACGGTTGAATTCATCGAGAAGGACGGTCGCAAAGCCGCCCGCTTTTACTATAAGGGCCCGAACCAGGTCCATACCGAAATTGGGATTCGCCAGGTTATAAAACAGGACGTGCATAACTACGACTCCATGGTCGTCAAGCTGGACGTCAATCTGGACTGGCAGACACTGGCAGGCGCGGGCGAGCAGAGTTCTGAATTCCCCATACGCGTCGAAATTACCTATACGGACGATTTTGGCGAGGAAAGAAAGTGGGGCCATGGCTTCTATAACATGGACCCGAGACCGGAATATCCTCTGATTGGCGGCGAACAGGTCGACCAATTCATCTGGCATAGCTATGAGTCGGAAAACCTGATGGAATTGCTGGACGCGACGCCGCCGGCCCGTATCGAGAGCATCAGGCTCTATGCCAGTGGCTGGAACTATCTGTCGTTCGCCAGCGACCTGGAACTGATCGTCGAATGACCCGCCGACAGAGCAAGGTACGGTTTGGCTGGCTGGTCGCTTCAGTCAGCCTTTTTCTTTTTCTGGCCGCATATCAGTTGGGCTTGCCCGGTCTCCATTACGACGAAGCCAAGGAAGCTGGCGTCAACGCGATCGAATTGCTCCAGCAAGCGCCGTTGACCGCGTTCCGCGGCGCGACTGTAACCCTATTTGGTCTGAATCTCCCTTTGATGGTGCAGGACTACATTGGCGCGTTGAACGTCTACTTGGCCGTGCCGTTTCTAGCGGTAACCGGCATCGGCGTGCCCAATCTCCGGCTCATGCCGTTGACTTTGGCGGTTCTCGGGCTGCTTGCGCTGGAACGATCCGTATCGGAATGGTTGGCGCTCAGTGGCCGCAGTGCCGTCCCCGCTGCCCCCGTTGCCCCGGCCGCTCTCGCGTGCCTGACTCTGCTGGCCGCCGCGCCCAGTTTTGTATTCTGGCAACGGCAGGGAATCTTCGTAACAAATGCCACGATTCCCTTCACTTTCGCTTGCATCTGGCAGGCGCTCCTCTGGTTGCGTCTCGGGCAGGGCCGCGCTCTGATTTTTTCGGCATTGTGCGGGGGGCTGGCCGTCTATGCAAAGCTGCTGGCGGCGTGGATAATCCTGCCTTTCGGCCTGATATGTGCGGGATGGCGGCTTTGGCAATGGAGTAGGTCTTCCTTACGCGCAATTGAGGAGGGAACCAGACGGACTTCGCTGGAGATGTCGACGCCAAACAGCCATAAGAGACTGCGTCATGTTCGTCCTCTTGCCTTGGCCCTTACAGCTGCGCTCGCTTTCGCGTTGCCCCTGCTCCCCCTCCTTCTGTTCAACTTCAAGACAGGTGGAACGTTGACGACGATAACAGAGAATCTCGTCAGCAGCTACTACGGCGTGGACAATGCCTCCATCTGGTCGAACGCGACGGTTCGCTGGCAGCAGTTGCTGCAGACTTTGCGCGGCGACCATCTCTGGTACCTGGGCACGGTCGAGCAGAACGCGCTTGCGCCGTGGCTGGCGCTGGCGCTGCCGGCAGCCGCTTTGTCCCGACCACTTGGCCGCCGTGTTGTAGGGCCGCCGTTACTGTTGCTGACGGCCGCATTCGCGGCCAGTCTGTACACGGTCAGCGATCTGTTCATCACCCACTATGCGCTGCTTCATCCCCTGGCAGTTGCTGTAACGGGCGCAAGTCTGCACGTACTTTGTCGATCGTGTGGTGCGAGAGACGGCCCGGTGACCCGGAAGAAAACACTACATGCTGGCTCGCGGAGCCGCATGCGGCTCCGCGAGCCAGGCCTTAGCGTGTGGAAACGGTTACAGGCCCTGACTTTGCGCGACTTTCTGGAGTTGCCTTTCGGACATGCTTCTGTACTCCAGGTAATTCTTGTGCTTCTCGTGTGCGCAAGTGTGCTGCTCGACTTGCGGGCCACGGCCGCCTACCACAGGGCGCTGACGCGCAGCGGGGGGTTGGTGGACCACTCAGACGCGTCCTACCATCTCGCCTATGACCTGCGCTACGGAAGCATGGGCGCCCCGGTTGTTCTGGACTGGGGAATGGAGGCGCCAGTCCGTTTTCTGAGCGAGGGAAGCGTCAGACCGATTGAGGTATTTGGCTACAGTTCGCTGTCGGAACCGGACGATGCGTTCGTCCAGCGAATCGAGCCGTTTCTGGGGAATGTTGATAACGTCTATCTTTTGCGTGCTCCGGGAAACGAACTCTTCCGAGGGAGGCGTGAAGTCTTCGAGCGATTGGTCAATGAGAGGGACGGCCTGCTGGAGCGTGAACAGGTCTATACCCAACAGGACGGCACACACTTATACGAACTCTGGCGAGTCAGATACTGAAGCCTTTCGGTGCGATTCGACTTCACTTCCGAACCTGCCGAGATGTTTCTCCTTCCGTTGCCACCACATTGGCGGTGGGAGTAGACAGGCACTGTGGTCGAGTCGCTTAGCTCCTCCGGCTCGGTTGAGCATATCGGATATAGCTGATAGAATGTGGGCACGTCAAGGAGTAGTCGTTCAAAGACGAAAAATGTACAGCCGAGTTCCGACCGAAGTAAGTCAGAGCGACGCCGAAGCCGCCCCGACCCAGCAGGCCCGAATCCGACCAAAGAGAGTCGGATATCTGCGCGTGATCGCCCAGATGGGACGGTTGCGGGCGATACCCGCACTGCTTACGCCGGTTCTATGGGGAGCGTCCACGGCTCACTGGCAATCTGAAACCATAAGTATCTGGTGGGCAGCCGTGTTGGTGTTGATCTATGGCGCGCTGGCATTGGCCTGCAACTATTTCGGCGCTTATGTGGACTACTTGCGCCATATTCGGGCCGAAGGCCAGTACTCGACAGCGACGAACGTGCGGAGTTCTCGACGACCGTCGCCGTTTGGGGCCTTCGATGGCTTTGACTGGATGCAACAGGGCCTACTGCGTCCCGAGACATTCCTCAGTCTTGGTCTAATATCGGTGACGATCTATGTACTGGCGGCGTTGTGGCTCGGAATCTTCGTTGAGTGGCCAGTCTGGTTCTTTGCGCTGATCAGCGTGCTGATGTGCAGTGTTCCGCAATGGCCGGTCGTCCGCTTCGCCCGGAGATTCTGGTGGCTTGGCGACCTTGCCTATTGGTTGGGATTGGGCGTATTCCCTTTGCTGGGAACCTACTTTGTTCTGACCGGTACGATCACGCGACTCGTATTGTTGATCGCCTTCGCTCCGGCGACATTCGCCTGGCTGGCGTATCAGTCCTACAGTTTCTATAGCTGGCACCGAGACTGGCGTCTTCGCCGACGCACTCTGGCGGTGGTGTTCGGGCCCGAACGAGGCCTGGACGTTGCCGCGATCATCGCCATTGCCGGGTTTATCGCCCTGATTCTGTTGATGGCAACAGGCGCCGTCCCGGTCTGGACGATTCTCGTACTAGGAGCATTCCCTCTATTTCTGCGGGCATTTGCCAGGGCACGCGTATGGCCCTTCTCCCGGCAGGCCGGCATCGGGACCGTTGAAAACGCTATCAACGCGGTGATAGTGGCTGGGTTGTTGTGGCTTGTGCCTATGTGGCTCATCTGAAAGTCGTTCGGCAGTTCCAGGTGGAAGTCCGTGGTCCAGTCAGCGCAGAACTGGTCGAAAGGAGGAAGCACCTGCGCGGCGCCGGTGCCAAAGCCGCCCGTTGGGCAACCGGCTGCGAGGAGCGCGTGTCGGAAATCAGACGTGTTGTTGCGCCTCTTCCGACAGCACGACAGACCCCGTCCGAGAATCTTGCGGACTCAATCCATGGTAGAACTAACTCGCAAAGAGTTTTACGAATTAGCCGACCAGTGCCGGGAACGGGCGCTGGAGTTGGCCCACTTTGATCAGAACAGGGTCAACCGCCACCAATGCCGGCGTTTCAACATGTGGCTGGCACGACTGAAGACCTACGATCAGTTGGCCGCGGGCGTGCAGGACATCAGGGCAGCTCGCCCGATCACCCGTTATGACCTGATGGTGGCGGCGGTTGTGCTGTGGCTTGTGTCGATGTTCCTGCTGCGAGAACAGCTTAGCATGGGCGGGAACAGGATACTGGCGTTCGGTATTTGGGGACTGGTTGTGCTTCTCTACTTTTTGCCGGAATCGCTCTATGCCACGACCGTAGAACTGCTGGAGGCCAAGATGCTGCGGGTCGTGGAAGCGCTGGAGGAACTGTTGATCTCGCAGGAGATGGAGGTCACGGAGGCAGTTTTCTTCAAGATAAAGGAGAATCTCAACACCGCCCGTCGTGAACTGCGCCAGCAGATTCACCTTGCCCACCGCCGCTAGGGCTGCAAAGCTCTCAGGGAGCGGTTTCAGAAGCAGAAGTCCATCCTTCAGGCGCCCTCGGACTTTGCCTTCTGCCCCACTACAACGATTTTATCCAGTACGTCTCTCACTTCTTTGTCCAGTTCTTCGGGCTTTGCCAGCGCGGCCAAGCGATGATAGGCGGTT
Source organism: Caldilineaceae bacterium (assembly GCA_965208965.1). Taxonomy (GTDB): domain Bacteria; phylum Chloroflexota; class Anaerolineae; order Caldilineales; family Caldilineaceae; genus Bin5. The sequence continues at coordinate 2,952,734 of OZ242384.1, read as the reverse complement.
TTTCGCATGAGGTTGACAAGTTTCAAATGGTTGAAGTATTCCTCAAATACTCTATCCAGCAGGTCGCTCGCCTTTACGTCTCGCCAGTAGCTATCGGCTAGATTCCGCAGAGCAACAGGAGGTACTAAGTCATTGATAACCTCATTCATGATTGTGAGACGTTTGTCTTCTTCAGCCGCCGAAAAGAGCGTGCCGGGGCTGGATGCATCCTCATCCACAGAGGACTGGGCATACCTTTGCAATACGCCAGGAATTGGCAGGTAATTCTCGATTTCCCGTCTTGTCCATAGGATTTCCCGAAGATGTGGAGATACCTCAGGTATCGAAACATCCCGGTCATAGATTCCGATTCCTACCAGATCCTTCTTAGCTTCTCGCAGCCCATGGAAATGATTACGCGCCGTCAGAGGCTGATTGCCCACATAGTGAACGAAAGGTCGGGTGAGAAATTTGGCAGCGGGATGACCCAGCTTTTCGGCATACGCTTGAAGAAATGAAAGATCAGTCGAACCCTCCAAATAGAGCACCCATCCAGTCTGTGCTGCCTGGTAGTATTCCTCAAAGCCAATCTGCTTCAGCGCCTTTGCAACCTGTGTGCGAGCAGATCTATCGTCGATTCTGTGTGGTTTGCCAACGAATGCGACCACAACGTCTTTTGCTGCGGCCTCATTCAGAATTACTTCAGAATGGCTGGCTGCAATTATCTGACTGTTCACTTCAGCGGCGATCTCAGACAGAAGGCGATAAATCTGCCTTTGACGAAGAATTTCGAGATGGGCATCAGGTTCGTCAAGAAGCAAGACGGCCGAGGGATTGGTATAGAGGTACGCCAACAGCAAGAGTGTTTGTTGAAGTCCCCGACCTGAAGCTGACAGTGCCAGCGAAACACCTTCCGACTCACTATAGGACATCGTGATTTCGCCGCGTTCAGCGATGTAGTCAGGTCTATCCAATTTGGCCCCGAAGAGTTGATCTATGTGCAGTTGCACCTTACGCCAATCTTCTGGCTGGCTCTGCGCAAGATTGTGGCAGAGGTTGCGCAGCACCTGGGCGGTCTGACCTTCTCCAATAAGTACGTTTACCCGCCCCTGTTCCCATTTTGGCTCGACTGCCGCTAGACCAGACATTGGGGGTAGATACGCGACACGCGTCTGAAGTGCAAGTTCCGGGACGGGCAATCTTTTGCCAACCAATCCAACACTATCAGCCCGCAGTGGTCGGCAGTAGAAGGACTCTTCGTTTGCGTAGTCAAATTCCAAGCCACAAGTCCAAGGTTCACCGGTTGTAATTCCTTCTACGATAATGTCTATACGCACATTCTGTGTGCCCGGCTTGCCGTCGACTTGAGTTCTTTGGCGAGTTCGTAGATCCCGCCACAATAGATTGGCTCTTGGAACAGGAATCGCAATCAGATCGCGGCGGTTGATGGTGGCTCCAGGACGTTGCTCTGGGGCCTCTTTGCCCTGATGCCGTTCCTGCCACCGTCGCAATCCCCCATCCCACAGAGCGAGTGCCTGCAGGGCCGCCGTCTTCCCGGAATTATTAGGCCCGATGAAGACAACGGACGTCCCCAGAGGAATATCAACTTTCTCAAAGCGTTTGAAGTTGCGAATTGTCAGATTTGTCAGCACAGGTGACCTCCTCTACTTCGATGTTACCACACTGCTGACCGAGCCGTGTCTTCCTGGCATGGCGCTACGCTTCATCCCGCCTGAGAAAATAGAAAGTCCACACGGGCATGCCGTTTTCCCTGCACCAGTGTTCGCGGTGCGTGGGGCGATAGGGCCCGACCCGGTCAGACAGTTCCGGTCGGTGGTCACAGAATGCCGGGTGATGGGAAAGCAGATGGCGAACTAGCTCCCCGTACTGTACTACGTCGGTTTTCAGTTGCAGATAGCCGCCCGGCAGAATTTTGGCCGCCAGCAGGTCGACGAATGGGGGAGAGAAGAGGCGCTTGACTTTGTGCTGCGCCTTCCACCAGGGGTCTGGGAAGAGAACGTGAACCGCTTCGACGCGTCGATCGGGGATCGCCAGCTGCAGGCCCACCCTGGCGTCGTCGTCGCTCAGCCACAGATTCTCCAATCGCTGATTCTCCAGGCGTCGGAGCGCCAGGCGGACGGCCTTGGTTCTCACTTCAAAGCCGACGAACCATCGCTCGGGCCAGCGGGCGGCCCGGTCCAGCAGAAAGTCGCCGCGGCCGAAACCGATCTCGATTTCGAGCGGGTGCGGGCCGGCAGTTTGGTGGCGAAACCGCTCGCCATTGACCGCACGGCAGTCGTCGAGGGCCAGGGCGCGCACGAAGGACCGCTCCATTGCCCAGGAAGGAAGAGTCTCGGAATTGGGACGCTGCCGCGGATCGCCGCCGATAAGGCCTTTTCCGGCATGCCAGTCCGCGTAGTGGCGGGCCCTTTGCGCGGGCGTCAACTCTTCCCAGGCGAAGTCCATCCGTCCCTGCGAAAAGGAGGTTGGGCCATAGTCGAGGGGGGATCTGTTTTCTTCGGTCACCTGGTTCAAAAGGACTTGGGAGGTCTGATCAGGGCAGTTCAGTACGCCAACAGCCGCGTACTGGGCGAGACGTATTCACTGTCCCTTCCGGTCATGCAAGCTTTCGCTGGATTGTTTCCCGGACGATGTCGGCGTCGGCCGGCAGGTAGACGGGCGGGTTGGCCAGATCGCTCTCCACCTCCGCCAGTGTACCCTCGTGGTAGCCAATCTTGAAGGGGGTGAATTTCAACCCGTGGGCAGTGCTGACAACGATAACCCGGTGATGACTCTGTACAGCTTCCCGCTGCTGAAGTTTGAACAAAGCAGCTAGAGCGGTTCCCGTGTGTGGACAGGTGTACATGCCGGTGGCGTCCGCCATGGCTGCGGCCGCGGCCATCTCGTGTTCTTCTACGTGCTCGACGATGCCGTCGGTCTCTTGAATCGCCTGTACGGCCTTCTCGTAGCTAACGGGATCCCCGATCTGAATAGCGGATGCCAGGGTCGATTGGGCCTCAACAGTTTCTTTCCGGCTGAAACCGTTCTGGTAGCTGAGATAGAAAGGATTCGCCTTGGCGGCCTGGGCCGCAACCAGACGGGGCAGCTGGTCAATTACACCCAGATCCAGCATCAGCTTCAGTCCCTTGTAGATGGCGCTGATATTGCCCAGATTGCCGACGGGGATGATGATCCAGTCCGGAACTTCCCAGTCGAACTGCTGCACGATTTCTATGCCGACCGTTTTCTGGCCCTCGATGCGCAAGGAGTTCATCGAATTCGCCAGGTAGATTGAAGTGTCGGGCCTGTCGCCGTCGTGGGTGATTTCACGGATGACGCGCATGCAGCCGTCAAAATCGGTGTCGAGGGCCAGCACATTGGCGCCATTGGCGATGGGTTGAATCAACTGCGCGGGACTGACCTTGCCCTCAGGCAGGAAGATGACGGCGGGGATGCCGGCCGCGGCGGCATAGGCGGCCAAGGCGGCGCTGGTATCACCAGTGCTGGCACAGGCCACGGCCCGGACAGGGACACCCTGATCCCGCATCTGCTTGACCACACTGATCAGCACCGTCATGCCCAGGTCCTTAAAGCTGCCGGTGTGGCTGTTCCCACACAGCTTCACCCAGAGATCGGAGAGACCAATCTGCCGGCCCAACCGCTCGGCCCAAAAGAGATTGGAGTTGCCTTCGTACATGCTGACAACGTTGTCATCAGCGATGGTCGGCATGATCCACTCTTTTTTGCCCCATACGCCACTGCCGTAGGGCCACTCGGTGGTGCCGACGCGGTTGTCGAACAGCCACTTCCACTCTTCAGCGGATCGTTTTCGAAGGGCGCCGATGTCGTGCTCCACTTCCAGCAGGCCGCCGCATTTCGGACAGGTATAGATTACTTCAAATATCGAATATGTACCGGCGCAGCCCCGAAAGCAGCGAAAACGGGAATTGTACTCGGTCATTTCTTTTCACCAAGTCGCCAGCGCGCTTACCCTCACGCCCGGCAGCACTCACACGCCCGCCCCGCGTTTAGGGGGCTGATGGGACGATGAATTCCTGACAAATATTACAAAGAAGAAACTTTCACTGCCTGCTTGTTCGCCCGCCTTCGGCCGGGGGAACAATGACTCCCAGAAACTGTCGTTCGCCGCACCGCAGCAGGCACAGCCATCACAATTGTATAGCACAGATGATCAGTGTGAACAAGAGGCGCGGGCCGCGCGGGAGCCTCGAGCGCAGCCTGCAAGGGCGAGGCGACTCACTTCAGCCTTTTGCTGAACTCTGCCGTAAGCGCGGGCACGGTCTTGAACAGATCATCGACGATTCCGTACTTGGCGCGCTGAAAGATGGGGGCATCCGGGTCCTTGTTGATGGCGACGATGATTTTGCTGTTTCCCATGCCGGCCAAGTGTTGGATGGCGCCGGAAATGCCGCAGGCGATGTAGAGGTCCGGCCTGACCGTCTTGCCGGTCTGTCCCACCTGATGCTTATAAGGGATGTAACCGGCGTCGACCGCGGCCCGGCTGGCGCCAAGGGCTGCGCCCAGGGTACCGGCCAGTTCACCCACAAGCTCGAAGCCCTTCGGCGGGTCCTCTGCCACGCCGCGCCCGCCTGAAACGATAATGTGGGCATCGGTCAGGCTGACTTCGCCCGCATCGGCTGCCCGGAATTCGCTGATCTTCTGGCGGACTTCATCTTCATTCGGCTTAACATTCAGGTCTTCCACCGTACCCGACGCGTCTCTCGGCGCCGGCATGGGAAAGGAGCGCGGCCGCACGCTGGCAACGGCCAGAGAACTCTCGAACTGAATCTCGGCGTGGATGTTGCCCGAATAGATCGTGCGGGAGGCAACCAGTCTGCCTTCTTCCACCTTCAGGTCCGTAGCGTTGGCGGCGATGCCTGCACTCCGGCGGCAGGCGACCGTCGCGGCCAGTACGCCGCCGCGAATTGAGGCATTGGTAAGGAATGCGATCGCGGAGGTGCGCTCCACCGCCTGTTCGGCGACAGCTGCAAAGGGCTGCAACCGGAAATGTTCCAATGCGGGTGCGTTCGCGGCAAGGACTCGGTCGGCTCCGTAGGCATAAGCCTGCTGTGCCGCTTCACCAGTGTCGCTCCCGATCAGGAGGGCCGTCGCGTCGGCGCCAAGTTCTCCGCCCAGCTCCTTCGCTCTTGCCAGGAGTTCCCAACAGTTGGACACCGCCTGCCCGTCATTCAGTTCAATCCAGACGAGAATCGCCATTGTCTTCCCTCTTTCCGAGAGAGCTTTCGAAAGGCAAGCCGGCAGTAATCCCCTTGCCAACCATTTGCATCGCTCTATATCACCTTTTCCGCCATCAGGGCATCGGCTAGCTGGGTTACCTTTTCCTCGATACTGGCGCCGTCGAAGATACGCACCTGTACGTCTTCTGGCTCCGGCTTATTGAGATCGGTCCAGCGGGTCGTGCTTGAGGGCCGAATCTCCAGTTCGTCACGCCCAAGGGTGGGTATCGTGGCGCGGCTCGCCTTGCGGATACCCATAAAGCTGGGATAGCGCGGCTCGTTGATCTCTTTGGCCACACTGATAACGACAGGCAGGGGAACCTCAACCGACTCCTGCCCTCCTTCAAAAGCCTGTTCCGCGATCAGTTTGCCATCGACAATATCGACAATTCGGGTTACATTGACCAGCAGGTCCCAGCCCAACTTGCAGGCTACTCCGGCATAGATAACGCTGCTGTTGCCGTCCACGCTCATCTTGCCGGCCAGAACGAGCTCCACTTCCTCACCGGTGTCGACTCTCTTGACGGCCGCAGCCAGGGCCTCGGCAGTTGCCCACTCGTCGCCGCCGTCGACAACGCGTTCGTCTACGTGAACGGCGCTATCCACGCCCATCGCCAGCGCGTGCTTCAGGGCATCGGTTTCGCCTTCACGACCCATAGAGACAGCGATTGTTTCGCAGCCGAACCTGTCGGACAGATCGATTGCCTCCTCAACTGCAAATTCATCCCAGGGGTTGATGACCATTGTCGCCTGCAGTTCGCCGGACTGCGCCTCGGCCACCGTCACCTTGGGCAACTCGGCGGTATCTGGAGTCTGCTTGACCAACACCGCTACGTTCACGTAGCGCTCCTTTCGTGAGAGACTGTACCCCACCAGACCAGTTCCGGAAGATGCAGCCTCTGGTCGTGGGTGGCAGTTCGCCCTCTATTGCCAGGTATCCGGATCGTATGCCGGCATGGGACAGCGCAAAGGGCGGTCCTTGCGAATGCCCAGGGTGTACGCGGCTTGCATCAGCGTATGAATCTGGCTGGTGCCTTCGTAGATCACTGCGCTCTTTGTATTGCGTAGATGGCGTTCCACGTTGTACTCATCTGAATATCCGTAGGCTCCATGAACCTGGACGGCGTTGTCCGCGGCCCGGCGTGCGGCTTCGGTGCAGAACCATTTGGCCATGCTGGTTTCCCGCGTATTGCGTACCCCTTGATTCTTGAGGGTACCGGCCTTCCACACCAGCAGTTCGCCGATATCCAGATCCTGCTGCATCTGGGCGATCATCTGCTGGACAAGTTGGTGTTCAGCGATCAACTTGCCGAAGGTCTTGCGTTGCAAAGCATATTTGACCGACTCGTCGATGCAGGCGCGAATGATGCCCACCGAACCAGCTGCGACACCGAAGCGGGCGTTGTCGAGGCAACTCATCGCGATCTTGAAGCCCTCACCTTCCTTCCCCAGGCGGTGACCGACCGGCACACGTACGTCCTGCATGTTGATCCAGCCGGTATTGCTGGCTCGGACGCCCATTTTGCCTTCTAGCGTGCCGGTGGTAAGGCCCTTCCAGCCGCGTTCCAGGATGAAGGCAGAGATACCGCGCGCACCTTGGTCCGGCTGCGTCTTGGCGAAAACGAGGAACCGATCTGCCACGTCAGCCAGGGTTATCCACATTTTTTCGCCGGTGAGAATGTAGTCCTCGCCCTCACTTACGGCGCGAGTCTGAATGGCCGCAACGTCCGACCCGGCGCCCGGCTCGGTCAGGCCAAAGCAGGCGATATGGTCTCCGCAGGCAAGGCTCGGCAAAAAGGTCTCCTTCTGCTCTTCAGTTCCCCACTGAAATATTGGCAGCGCGTGCAGCGCAAGGTGAACCGCGACCGTCTCGCGTACGGACGAATCTCCGTATTCCAGCGCTTCGGAAACGATTCCTAATGACAGAAAGTCCATCCCGGCGCCGCCGTAGCAGGCGGGCAGACAGATGCCAAGAAAGCCAAGCTGTGCCATTTTGGGCAGCAGCTCAAAAGGAAATATGTGTTTTCGGTCGTGTTCGGCAATGATTGGCATGACCTCATTTCGGGTAAAGTCATATGCCATTTTGCGTACCAGATTGTGCTCTTCCGAGTAAAGCAACTCGGTTGAAGTAGCCATCGGATTGGTCCTTTCCCGACTGCCAGCAGGCGTGTGTACGACAAGCCGCGGTGACAATCTACGATGACGAGTCGAAGAAAAAGGCGGAGACGCCTTTGTCTCCGCCGAAGAAGAGGAACGCCCCTCTTCGGCACGCCCAACAGCGGCGCGCCAGATTAAGAGTGATGATGGTTTCAGTATAGCAACTGATTGGAAATCTTCAAAAAAAGCAGGCGCAGAGTGAGCCTGTGACGTGACGATTGCGCGGGCGGCGGCGTTTCAGGGCAGTTCTGCTGTCAGACTCAAAGTCTCTGTCGGTCTGACAAAAGTATTGGGTAGACGGGCCCGGAGGCGTGGGCAACTATGCCTCGCAGAAGAGGATATACAAATATTTGAATGCATCGCCAACTGTACCCTACACTTAGGTCATGGACTGGCGCTATGCTCTCTTTGCCATATTGACTCTGCTCATCACCGCGGTTGTCGGATACGGCGCGTATAAGACCGCCCGCCTATTGCGCTTCTGGCAACCGCAAGAGAATCTACTGCTTCTTCCAGCCGAAAATGCTCTCAGGGCTGTTGTCCTGGTCATATGCCTGCTCCTGGGCAGAGGCAGCGGACTGCCGCCGGAGACGCTGGGATGGCAGATTCCCAATGCCGGGTCCCAGATTGTGACCGGGGCCCTGGCCGGCTTGGCAATAGCGTTGACTTTCGCGGGCATGGGACGAATAGTCACACGCTACAGTGATACCAGGTTTTACCGTTCGATTTTGGAGTTGGTCGTGCCACGCAATCGGAGGGAGGTGGGGCTGCTGCCATTTGCCTTGCTGCTGAGCGTACTGTTCGAGGAGGTCCTGTTTCGCAGCCTGCTCATCGGCGGGCTTTCGCCCTTGCTCCCGACCGCCTGGCTGATAATTGGCTTCAGCGCAATCTTCGGCCTGCTGCACAGCCCGCAAGGAACGTGGGGCATCGTCGGGGCAGGTACGGCCGGCGCAATATTTGGGCTCATGTTCGTGTGGTACCAGAGCCTGCTCACCCCGCTGGTCGCACATTTCGTGGCGAACGGTGTGCAGATTTGGCTGGCAAGCCTGGAGTTTGACCCGTCTTCAGAAGCCTGACAGGTGGTCCAAACGGTTGGCGTGGTCGTGGGCGATACTTGGGGTGGCGGCCGGGCGGGATTTGAAGATGCGGAAGGGGCGAACAGACGTCACTCCGTCGTCTTGGGGACCTGCTCGTAGATCCCACGCAGCCCGTTTACACGAATGCGTAAGACTTCTCGCACCATATTGATCGTGTCGAGGATGGGATTGACCCGACTCTCCGTCATGTAATACCAGTTGATTGGCACTTCGACCAGGTGCAATCCGCGAATGCGGCTGATGTACAGAATTTCGGGGTCGAACCCCCAGCCGTCGATTGTCTGGTGGGGAAAGACCTGGGCGGCCGCTTCCCGTGTAAACATCTTGAATCCGCACTGTGTGTCCTCGATCCCCGGCATGATCAGCTTCTGCACCACGTGGTTGAAAACACGCCCCATCAGATGGCGATAGAAGGGCTCGTTGTAACGCACTGCGCCGGCTATCTCGCGGCTGGCGATGGCGACGTCAAATCCATTTTGCTCTTGCTGCGGCGGCAGAAATTTCTCGACCTCTTCGATAGGCATCGAGAGATCGGCATCGCAGATAAACAGGTAATCACCTTTTCCGACCAACATCCCCGTCTTCACGGCTGCGCCCTTGCCGGGTGCGCTGTGAAGCAGTTCAAGCGTAAATGGATCTGAGGCTGCAACGGTTCTGGCAAAATCGCGTACAACGGCGCTGGTTTCGTCGGTCGACCGATTCTCTACGACCAGTATCTCGGTTGTAAAGTTTTGACTCCGCAGATAGGTAGCAATTCTTGTCAGTGAATCGGGGAGACGCTGTGCTTCGTTATAGGCGGGAATAATAATGGTCAAGAAAGGGCGCGACACAAAGACCTCCTCGGCCGACTGGGTCGCAGCGAAAACCTTTGTGCTGTGGTCAGCAAAGTTTTCGATTGACGCGTCGAGCGATTCAGGAAATCCTGCTTGCAATTGGACTACCGTATCTTCTCCGAACACAGGATACCAACTCGGTTCAAATGGTCAGGCTCAAGAGCGCCAGAAGCGACAGGGCTTGCACAAGAAGCGAACCGGTCCAGAACAGGTAGGCGCCTGAAAGCTGACCTTGAAGTCTCATCCACAGGCCGGCCATCGTATTGGTCAAGTACGTCAGAAGACCGATGACAGGAAGGAGAAAGAGAGCGTTCTTGGGCCTGATGCTGTCCGGCACACCTTGTCGATTGTAATGAAAAACGAGCGCTTCCGGCAAATCCGGGAAGAGGATCATGAGATAGCCGAAGAGGACGAGACAGCCGATCAGTCCAGCCAGAAGCAACCAGCGGCCCGCCGGGGATTCGATCGCCAGGGCATAGTAGTTGGTTGGCTGCTCCCGCACCAAGGGCAAGGTGCGCGCCAGGCCAAGGCGATTGAGGGCTTGCAGCTCTTCGAGAAAGCCGACCGGGTCTTCAGGGGATATGGCGAAAATGCCGCTGTCGGTTTCCATGAGCAGACATTGGTCGAGAGGAACGCTGGCCAAGCGCACCAAACGCCGGCCCTGTCCTCCTTCTACGATGCGAACAAAGGGTGAAGGCCAGTCCAGAAATGAGGGTCGCGAGGAGATCTCGTCAACGCCTTCGACGATACGATGTATGCTGTGAAGCGGGATCACCTGGCGAATACCGGCCCAGCGAACTCGCAAGGCATTGCGGTCGAGCCAGTACTCAAGATTGAACGCCCCCCATGTGCGAACCGTCAGATGGACAAGAACGGGCAGCGTGGCGGCAAAGACCAGAATGAGCAGGAAGCTGCTCCATTCAACCGGTTTCAACGCCACCCAGGCGATGATGATTGCATCGGTCAGAACCAGCCAGCAGAGCGCAGCCAAGCCCTGCCACCGAGACCCATCTGAAGGAGGTGTGTAAACCATCCGTGACAAATCGATAACCCCTGCGTTGCACTCATGACTGACAGCAGTCTCTGCGGTTCCCGGATCTCCGTACCCGGCAGCAGAACCGGTTCAAATGACGATGCCGCAAACTAGGGAAAAGCCTCTTGCCCCGCTTTCCAGAGACGTTTCCCGTTGCTTAGGCGTTCACCTGAAACTGTGAAAGGGCCCCCCTTTGCCGGGTTCTGACCGGGTTCTGGCCGCGTTCAGTTGGGAAGAGCCCGGGCGTCTTCAGCCAGATCGGCGAGGACTTCATGTCTTGTCAGGTCGATGCCCAGTGGTGAAACGCTGACGTATCCGCTCTCGATTGCTCCAAAGTCACTGCCGGCGTCGGCAATTCCGGTTGGGACTTCGCCGCCAATCCAGTAGTAGGGCTTGCCCCACGGATCGTCGCGGGCGACCAGCACATCCCCGTAGATGCGCCGGCCCAGGAATGTGTAGCGCAAGCCGCGGATCCGGTCCGCCGGCCGCCGCGGCACGTTGACGTTAAGCATGGTCTGCGGAGGTAGCGGCCGGTTGAGCGCGGCGGCGGCCAGCGTACGGGCATACTTGGCTGCGTTCTGCCAGGCTTCGGAATCGGCAATGTCGAAACCTTCTACGGAGCCGGTGCTTAGCGCCAGAGACGGTACACCCATCACCAGTGACTCCATCGCCGCCGCCACGGTGCCGCTGTAAAGAACATCGCAACCGAGATTGAAGCTGTCGTTTACACCGCTGACCACCAGATCGTAAGCGTCTCTCGGTTCCCCTGCGGCCAGATGCGAAGATGAATTGTTCGGCGTGTACGGCGCACCAAGAATGGCCAGAGCTACGCAGTCGGAAGGTGCGCCGCTGCAAGCGTAGACGCGGCGCCCGTCGGGCCAACTGATCGGCGCCAAACGCAGTGGCTTGTGCAGCGTTTTAGGGTGCCCGGAGGCGCTCCAATTTCTCTCCGGGGCAATGACGGTGACACGGCCTAAGTCATCGAGGGCTGCGGCCAGCACACTTATGCTGTCTGCGTGAACGCCATCGTCATTTGTAACTAGAATGTTCGGCATAGCAAACCAGGATTGCAAACTTCGAATGCGGATAACCGTCTGACGCGCCGGTCACCGGTCGGGCAGCGGCTGCCGGACGTATACCTGCACTTCGTCGCTTTCCGTTTCGTTGCCGGCGCGGTCAAAAGCTCGTACTTTGATTAGATGACGCTCCAGATAGACGCCGCTGCCTGCGTAAATCGCCGCGAATCCATCCTCAAATTCACGGATGCGGCCGGGGCGAATGTCTTCATCATCCGACTCAAAAGCGGGCCAGTTCCCAGTTTCGGGCGACTCGACGGTCTCATAGCGAAGCTCAAGAGGCCAGCGCTCGTTGTAGGGGGCAACGGTACGGGTAATGAACCAGGTTCCGTCGATTGCAAATTCCACTCGGTCCATTGCCCATTCGTCGTTGACGAGCGCGTTGATGTTGATCTGGTCGTCCTCGTTCAACACGTAGAGTGCGTCCGGCTCCGGATCGCTGATCTCTACGGTCGGCGGGGTATTGTCGATTGTGATTGGAGCATCCCAGACGCGCACGTTGCCGTCATGATACCGGACCGTCAGCCGAAGCGTGTACTGTCCTTCTGCAAGCCCCTCGGTATTAAACACTTCCAGCAGGCCGTTGGCGTGCTGCTGGCCGTGTTCCGGGCCGATCTGCGTCCACTGCGTTGGTTCATCACCGTTTCCGAATTCGAGGCGATAGTTGGCGAAATTCCCCCCGCGGGCATTGCCGCGAATCTCGACCTGGCCGCCGATGTAGCCGCCGGGCGGGGGGAAAGTGATGGCGACGTCCGGATCAAAGTCGATGAAATCCTCTGGACTCTGACCTTGGGGAGGCTGCTCGATTCCGCTGCCGCCCACCCAATCTTCGGCTTCAGGCGGCAGGATGAGAAAAACCTTGGTCTCTCGCTCCTCCTCCGGCGTGGACGTTCTGGCGAGGAGCCCATTGCGCCGGTCGATATCGAAGGGCTGCCACAGGTTATCGACGACCTTCGGCTCGGTGCCCGCAATGAACAACTCTACCCTCTGGCGCTGGCAGTCCGGCGAAGGCTGCAGACCGCTCGGCTGACAGACCGTCTCGGCGACAACATTCGGGGGGCGTTCATACCAGCGGGAGGGAAGGCCTTCATGGTAGCGCTCCATCACGCTCTTCCAGATCGGCGCCGCGCCGGATGCACCGGTAACGTTGTTCATAGACTCGTTGTCAGTGTTGCCAATCCAGACGCCGACAGTCAACTGAGGGGTAAACCCGACAGTCCAGGCGTCCTTCCAGCCATTGGTCGTGCCGGTCTTGGCACTGACCCTTCGGTCCGCCAGCACGAGATTGTTATTGATGCCAAACATCGGTGAGCGGGCCACATTGTCACTCATAATGTCGGCGAGGATAAACTGGGCATCAGCGCTGATAATGCGCTCCTGGTCGGGGCTGTCATATCTGCTCAGAATGTCCGCTTGGGAGTTGTGGACCTGCAAAATCGCAACGGGGTCCAGGTTGCGAAATCCGCTGCGTCTGGACTCCGGGGGGACCGGCTTGCCTGCCATGACGCCGCCATTGGCCAGCACGCTGTAAGCGTATGTGTGGTCCAGAAGTGTGACCTCGCCGCCTCCCAGCACCAGATTGAGTCCGTAGTAGTTGAGACCGCGGTCAAGGCCGTTGATGCCCATTTTATGGGACGTGCGCAGTGCGTTGGCGACGCCGACCTGGTCCATGACGCGAATTGCGGGGATGTTGAGCGACTGGGCGAGGGCGTCGCGCAGGCCGACGGGTCCGTGGTAAAGACGGTCATAGTTCTCGGGGACGTACACGGAGCCGTCGTTCTGCTGAAATGCGGTACGAACGTCCAGGATCATCGAGGCGGCATTCATACCCTGCAGCAGTCCGGTCAGATAGACGTAGGGCTTGAAACTGGATCCGGGCTGCCGTTCTGAAATCGCGACGTTGACCTGTCCGTCGATTTCCTCGTTGTTGTAGTCGAGCGAACCGACCATCGCCAGGATCTCACCGGATTCCGGTTTGATGACGACGACGGAGGCGTTGTCGACATTTCTGCCTTGTTCATTCAGCCTGGCGATATGGTCGCGAGCCACCTGTTCGGCGTATTTCTGCAGGTCAACGTCCAGTGTCGTATAGACGGTCAGCCCCTCTTTCCAGATGCGATAAGGGTCGTCGGCCGTGTTGAATTCGTCTTTGATTCGTTCGAGCGCATACAGAGCGAAATGGGGGGCCGTGATGATATCGAAACGCTCTGCGACCGAGCCCCGCAGATCCAGTTCCTGGGCAAAAGCAGCATCGGCCTCGGTCTGGGTAAGATACCCGGCATCGACCATGACCTGGAGCGTCACCCCCTGACGGGTCTTGGCATCGTCCGGATTGTCGATGGGATTGAGCGCCGGAAACTGAGGAATCGGCGCCAGCATGGCTGCTTCGGCCACGCTGAGATCGGAGACGCTCTTGCCAAAATAGACCTGACTGGCCGCCTCTATTCCATAGGCCAAGTTGCCGTAGAAATTATAGTTGAGATACCACTCCAGGATTTTGCCCTTGTCATAGCGGCGCGTCACCTCCATCGCCAGAATGACTTCCTTAAGCTTGCGGGCATAGGACTGCTGCGTCCGTTCCTCTACCGGAATCACCACATTCTTGATCAACTGCTGGGTAATCGACGAGCCGCCCTGCACGCTGCCGCCTTGCAGGTTGGAGACAAAGGCACGCATCAGGCCGCGCACGTTAATGCCTGGATTGTCCCAGTAATTGTGGTCTTCAAGCGCGACGGCGGCCTGGATGACCGCGGGCGACATCTCCCGCAGAGCCATGTAGGTGCGGTCTCCGCGGAAGGGGCGGGGGTCTACGCTTTCATAGAGGAGGTGCTTGCCAGTGCGGTCGTAGAAGCGGATGGTCTCGAACTTTTCCTGCTGGCGTTCGATGATGCCGGCGTCAGGCAGTTGCGCGGCGTAAAAGGTGTAGATGCCGAAGACGCTGGCAACTGCCACACCGACCGCCCCACCTACGGAAAGGAGAACCGCGAGAAGCAGAGCTGCCGTCCCCTGGAACAACCAAAGCCATGGGCGGGCGCGGTAGGTCTTGGCCCGGTAACGCCGCCGTCGGTGCGCCAGGATACGAGCGGATCTACTGGGCCTTTCTGAGCCTGACAGTGGACTAGAGCCGCGACTTATCTCCGCCACAACAGTCGACCTTTCCCATCTGCCGAGTCACTGCGCACATCTTCTTTGTAAACAACCCTATCCTGCATTCTCTTCGTCCAGTTCCTTTCCAACCATGTCGCCGACCGCTTTTCTGTGGACTGCTTTTGCCAGCATTCTAGCACCTGCCCAATACCGACCCAAATCCGCTTGAGATGCAACGGTCTGGAGAGAAGAGGCTGATGAACACATCTGGATTCGGCGGAATTCGTAGCGTCGCTGGCGTGAATCAACGGGTCCCATTGCTGGTTCCGTGGCGTCATAGCGGGGCGGGACCGGCTATCCAACCTTTTCGAGCACAAGAAAGTGACTGATGCCAAAGGTGGTGAGAGGAGTCTGCTCCAGAGCGTAAGTGAGGGCTCGCAGGAGTCGCCCGATGGCCGGGCGCCGGGCGTTGATGCCGTCGTAGCCGGGAAAGATCTGCGTGTGCCTCCGGACGAGAACAGGCTGTCCTATGAACAGGTCCAGGAGGTCGCAGTGCGTATAGGCTCGCACATGAGGGGCAAGTTGACTGCGCATCGAATCCGGCAGATAGTTAATCAGGGGCGTATTGCCGAAGTGGTAGACGCCCTGCCAATAGTGTCCGTGGGTCTCAAAAGGAAAGAGGCGGTTGGGGACGAAAATGGCTGCGCGGCCTCCGACCCGCAGGACGCGTACAATTTCGGCCGCGGCCTGACGGTCATCCTGTACATGCTCCAAGACTTCGTGAGACAGGACCAGATCGAAAGTCTCTTCAGGATAAGGTAGCCGCTCACACTGGCTCAGGTTCAGTGGTGCACCGGGAACGATTCCAGCAGCCGCCTGCAGATGCTCACCCTCGATGTCGATCCCGTGAACTTCCGGTACAGACTGTTGCAGCGCCCTCAAGTAGACGCCCACGCCGCATCCGTCAACCAGCGCGCGTTGCAACGGCTGCGGCGCCGCGTCAAGGATCATCTGCAGGCGCCGCGCCTGGCCCGCTCGCCAGACGAATGAAGGATTGCCGCGCAGAGCTGCGCGGTCTGGCTGGTCGGTCACGGCCTTGTCCTTCCGGAGGCGGAAACGACTGGAGGGCACTGGTCACTCATGCCGTGCCCACGTGAATGGCGATCGTTCCCATCATCTTTCGCACGTAGGAGACTTGCCGAAATCCTGCCCGCTCAATTTGCCGCGCCATCTCTTCCGGCTGCAGGAAGGCTACTGTGCTCTGCGGCAGATACCTGTAGGCCGAGTCTCGCGGGCGGAAAGCCTCTCCTTCTGTCCCGATCCCGGTCGAGAACAGCTGGCCAATTACAGGGATGACTTTGAGCATATAGAAACTTAGCAGCGGTTCCAGCATCGTGGGCGGTGGCGGCGATGTCTCCAGGCAGACGATGCGTCCCCCCGGTCTGGTCACACGCCGCTGTTCGGCCAGACAGGTGTCGACGTCGATCACATTGCGCAACAGGAAACCGCTGGCAACTGCATCGAAGTAGCCGTCGGCAAAGGGCAGATGCAGGCCGTCACCCTGAACGAATTCGACGCGACCCGTCCTTCCCCCGCCGAGAGAGCGGGAAGAGCGAATGGATCTCTTCCGGCGTCCCACTTCCATCATTTCGAGAGTGAAGTCACAGCCAATCACTTCGGCGTCGCGACGCGTACGTTTGGCTTCGTAGGCGATATCGCCTGTGCCGGTACCGATGTCGAGAAGACGGCCGGAGGCAGGCAGCCGGCACAGCGCGACGACTTCGCGACGCCAGTTCACATCCTGCCCGCCGGTCATGAGCCGGTTCAGCAGATCGTAGCGATGCGCGATGCCGGCGAACATCTGGTTGACGTACGCGGCCTTATCGGCTGTGGGGGGCGGCGAGGACGAGTTCATTCTTCCCGGCTATTCGGCCATATTACGTAGCTGAGCGCTGGCTTTCTCCAACTCCCTGCGCAGTTCCTGAATCTCCTGCAAAACCTCCGGCGGCGTCTGATCGGCATGTCCGCTGTATGCTGTCAGTAACGACTCCAGGCGCCCTTGCAGTTCCGGGATCTCGTGTTGCAGGTAGTCCAATTCCACCTTGCGCCCCATTTCAAGCAGGGCTTCGACCCCATAATCGCTCACGTCGGAGTAAAGGGTCTGGGCCAGCTCCTGGTGGTTTTCCAGCATCCAGCGGCGCAGAAACTCGTTGCCGATTGTCCAGCGCGGGAATTCATCGTGGGAAGTGGTCTCTGCAGTACTATCCGACCGGCTGTAGACCCTCTGCAGGTAACCGAGATTATTCATGCCATGCACATACATCGAGATCTGATCGATTGATTCGTTGTCGTTCTTGGCCACCAGCTCCTCTTCGCTGACTACGCCCTGGCGGGCAACGGTCAACAGTATCTGCCTTTCGGTTGGGGCGAGACACTTGAAGTCGACCTCGAAAAACCCGGCGAGCAGATGGTCGGCCCTCAAGTCCTCCTCGCCAATCTCCCGCAAAGAACCTCTTCCTTGCTTTTCTTCGAACAGGCGGTAACAGAGCGTCTGCACCAGGTAGGGATGGCGGTGCGAGTGCCGCAGAATATCGTCGATGCGTTCCCGCTCGACATTGACTGGCGTGTTGCTCTGTTCCTGCAACACCAGGCTAACGCTTGCCTCGGGTTCGAGGTTCCACAGGTTTACAAGTGTGAAACCAAAAAGAAACGGGCTTGTGAGCCAGTTTCGGGTCAGGTCGTTAAGTTGCATCAGCAACTTGGTCGACGTCATTATTGTGCGCATGCCACCGTTCTGGAAGGCCTTGCGTAGCCGCGCCAAGGCCTGGTAGTCATTTTTGGCCAGACTGATCCAGGCTTCGGCTTCGTCGATGAGAAGGAGCAGATGCTTGCCATGGGCTCTCAGAGCACGTTGCAAAGCACGCAGGATTTGAATCGCATCCTGATTGTAGAGAGCGCTCACATCGACTCCGTAGGCCTGAAACCTGGGCGTCTCGTCTTCGACTGCAAGAAACAGCTCGTAGTCGAAATCGTCCTTGGTTTCACTTCCTTGCAGATCCCAAAACAGAGGAACAGCGCTTGCGCCTTCCTGTCTGGTCAGCAGCCATTCAAGCTGCCGCAGCATCGAGGTCTTGCCCATACGACGCGTGCCAACCACCCAGATGGCGGGGTCCTCGGCGTTTATCAAGTATTCGAGCAGCTGCTCCCGGCCATAGTGGTCGGGCCCGCGCAGCCAGCGGCCAACGGTGTAAGGATTACGCATAACGCTGCAGGCATTCCTCTTTTTGACTTCGACAGCCGGTCTTGTGCCGGGAGAAAGCTCTCATTTGGCTCACCGGACAGAAGGACTAAGAGTCTTTATCTTCACTCAGTCCAATATTGATGGTATCACCCATCTGCTGAATGTGCCCATGGGCGAAGACGGCGTCTGCCTTCGTAATCGTGCGCCGCCCGTCAGCGAGCATGCGCCCGACCGCCTCAAGGCCGTACTGTTGAATACGAAAGGGGCGCCCGGCGCAGTTCTCGATAATGAAGTCCACGACCCCCGGTTCATAGCGGTAAAAGCCTCGTACGGGCTCGGTAAGCAGCTGCATCGCCTGCTCACGGGTAAAGGGCTCCAGTTCGATCTCATTAAACAGATTGTACCAGGGGCTCTCGATTCGACCCCACTCCTTGCTGATTCTGATGCCGGCAATAACCGCTCCGAGCGTAGCCGCGAAGTCGCGCATGAAGATTCGCCGCAGCCGCTGCTGCATCAGGTGATCGTAGGCGTTGAATACGTCCATTTCGTCCATCAGAAGGATCAGGCGCAGGTGTTTGCCAGGATGGCTCTCTTCGCCGAAATGCTGCAGTGCCTTGATGACGTCACGCAGATCTCTGATGAACTCTCTGTCGGTGTACTGCTCGTGGCCGGGGCGGTAGTAGAGAAGGTCCTGGAGGGCATCTTTCGTCTCAGGCGTAAGCCCGGACAGCGTAGAAGACGTGTGCAGGATCTCCTCCATCAGGAAATGGAAGAATGTATCCTCCTCAGTGCCCTCGAGGTCCACGTATAGCGGCACAAACCAGTATTCCTCATCCTCCAGACCCCAGAGATGGTTGTTCAGCTGATAGAGCAGGGTCGTCTTGCCGATCCGGCGTTCGCCGTGAATCATAATGCTGTTGTTGTGCAATGTATCCACGATCTTCTGCAGCATCTCCCTTCTGCCGAAGAACATGTCCTCTCGCCGCACCGGCTCGCCGCTGATGAATGGATTGAAGGAGCGGACGACGGCGTCCAGTGCCCGGCGGCGGGTCTGGATGACCTCTATACCCATGTAGCCGAAGCCGATAAGCGCCAGCAGGCCGGTGAAGATGAGTGTAATGAGATAGTCTGTGCGGATCGATCCCAGCAGGGGGAGCCGCATCTGTGCAGGCAGCGGCTCTGCTTCAAAAGAAACGCTGCTTATTTCGGAATAGGTGAAGGCGAAATCCCTCACCTGAAATTCGAGCGTGTACTGGCCCTTTTCGGTAAAGTCGGACAACTCCAGAAAAGGCTGGTCCAGGAGCTGCCACTGGCCGAGTTCTCCGGGTGGACTCAGCCGGTAGAGGACGACGAGTTCAGATTGAGGCGTATAGAGATCGCCCGCTTCATAGCCAATGATGATATTGCCTTCGGATTCCACCTTCCATTCATTTGCAGAAGTCAGTACGGCCTGGCCTGAGACGTCCCCGATCCTGATCCAAGGGGGCACAGAATCCGGGCGATGGAATGTCAGTCCTTCTCTGCTGCCGAACCAGTAGATCCCGCTCGGCGAGCGAACGATTGAAGAGATGGACGCCGCTGGCAGGACCGATTCGACAATGAGCGTTTCCCATGTGCGGCCGTCATAGCGGGTGACGCCGCCCTCGCTGCCGATCCACAGAGAGGCGTCGACCGGGTCGACGTACAGGTCGTAGAAAAGCTTGCTCGGAAGACGGGCGGTTGCCGTGCGATCGCGCCAGACCTGGCCGTCAAAATAGATCAGGCCGTGACGATTGACTGCAGCCCACATGGCGCCGGGAACCTTCGGGTCCGAGACCAGTGCGGCGACATTGTCCCCGAAGATCGACTGACCCGCCTCCGAGCTGGCCTGATACCTGGTCCAACCGCCATCGGGTTCGCCGACGAATATTCCCCCGCTCTCGGTAGCCGCCCACAAACGGTCTGAGGCGTCAAGCGCCAGATCCTGGACGACCTGTTGAGTCAGGGCCTCCTCCACTGACAGAACGCCGGTGTCAAGATCGTAACGCGCCAAGCCGTTGTCGGTACCTATCCAAAGCTGACGCTCCCGGGCCAAAACGGTAGTCACCAGTGCTGAAGGGAGAGTTTCCGGAGGAATGGGCTGTGTCCACAGTTCCGCGCCGGGTTCCAATGAAGCAAGGCCCCACCATGTACCGGCCCAGATACGGCCCGACGCGTCGATGGCGAGATCTGTGACAAAGAGGCTGGGGAGACCGCTCTCCACGTCGAAAAAAGCCTCATCGGCGAGGCCATTGCCGGCGGCTTTGCGGCGGATCCCCTCACCTCGTGTGCCGATCCAGAGGCGGCCCTCTTCATCGGCAAGCATCGTCTGAATCTCGTTGGCAGGGCTTGAAGCCGGGGGATGAATCTCCCGCCCCCAAATCTCCCTGTCCGAACGGAAGACGCCGGAAACGGTACCCAGCCAGAGAGAGCCGGCCTGGTCGACCGCGACAGCATGGATGAAGGAAGTTTCCCCGCTGTTTATCGACTGTGGAATCAAAGTGTACTGCGGCGTTGTCGAGGGTTCGACCTTACTCTCCACGAGGCGAAAGAGTCCGCCGCCTTCTGTACCGACCCAGACAGTGCCGGTCCCATCGCCGCCCAGCGAAGTGATGCGCACGCGTTCACGGGCATGCAGAGGGTCGGTCTCAACTAGCTCCCAGTCGTCTGTGGAGGGATCCCGCCAGGCGATGTTGCCGTCTGCTGCCACCCACACCGATCCGGCGGCATCAGCCCACAGGGCAGTAACCTCCCTTGCGGGCAGGCCTTCCGCTTCGCCGATAGCGCTCCAGCGGCCGTCCTGCCTGACCCAGAGCCCGTCGGACGTTCCGACCCAGATACTGTCTCCGCCGTTCGAGCTGCCGATCACGTTGATATATGCTTCGTCCAGCCCGGTAACGCGTGACGGCGCGTCAACATTCCAAAGATAGAGGCCGGACGACGTGCCTATCCAGAGTTGGCCTCCCGTGTAGTGCAGTGCCCGCACCGGAGAATCCAGCCGCGTGAGCAGGTCCCAGGAGCTTCCTTCCCAGGCGAGGACAGCGCCGGTTGCCGTGCCAGCCCAAAGATCTGAGCTGGTTTCTCCGAGAGTCAAGCTATACACAACGCCCTGCAGATCGGCGCCTTCCGTCCACGAACTCCAGGCGCCGTTGTAGCGGCTGATGCCGTGGTCGGTCCCGAACCAGACCTCCCCAACGCCTACCGTGACGGCCAGAACGTTGTTGGAGGCCAGGCCGTCTTCCTGTGTATAGTCGGACCAGGGAGGAATCAGGGTTCCGTGGGCGAAGATCTGTGCAGGCCAGAAAAGCAGGACGAAGGCCGCGGCGACCGGCAGAAGCACGGCGCGCCTGTTAAAGCTGTCTGATGCTGATGAACGTTTGAACATTACTTTTCGCGCGCAAGGCCAGCGGGTCGTGACCAGTGGCCGGCCATACCAGTCGTTGCGAGGGCTTTCTGACGACTCATCACTGGTCACTGAACTTTCAGAATATAACGAATGGACATTTCCTGTCAACGCGCACGCTCGTCGGCCTCCTGACAGTTGGAAAAGACGACAGTCTGACCCGGATTAAGAACCCGTTCCTGAGCGACAACGAATCCTTCAAATATTTGCCAATTCCCTGCCATTTTGTTGTATGATCAGTGCTGTTTGATCTGAGTGATTCCGGGGAAACCCGGTGCGGTTTTGGAGACAAGGAATTAATGAAACAGACCCGACTTTACGACCGACATGTCGGACTGGGCGGACGCATGGTTCCCTTTGCCGATTACGAACTTCCTGTGCAGTATACGGCCGGGCCCAACGCAGAACATCGAAGCGTGCGTACCGCCGCCGGTGTGTTCGATATCGACCACATGGGCCAGTTTGCGCTCAGGGGCGAGGACGCGCTGTCGTTTCTGCAAAATGTGCAGGTGGCGGATGTCTCTGGGGTGAAGGAATGGGAAGCCCGTTACAGCCTGCTCTGTTATGATGACGGCACAATCGTTGATGACATATTCATCTACCGCCTGCCGGGAAAGTGGCTTATCGTCGTCAACGCCGCCAACAGGGAGAAGGATTTTACCTGGTTGCAAAGCTTCACCCATGGGTACCGCGTGGAGTTGACCGACATCTCGGACGAGACTTATATGCTGGCTGTGCAAGGCCCGAAAGCAGCCGCTATCCTGGACAGGATGAGCGCCTCGGACATTGCAGCCGCGCCGCCCCGCACGGCTCTGCAGGCTGAGGTCGGGGGGATCGAGATGTTCCTGGGCCGCACCGGCTACACGGGCGAGGACGGCTTTGAGCTCTACCTGCCTCCGGACAAGGCGGTCCCGTTCTGGGATGCCCTTCTGGCGGAGGGGACGCGCGATGGTCTCCTGCCCTGCGGCCTTGCGGCCCGCGACAGTTTGCGATTCGAAGCCTGCATGTCGCTATACGGCCACGAAATCGACGCCAGGACCAACCCCTACGAAGCGCGGCTCGGTTGGGTCGTCGCCTTGCAGAAACCGGCCTTCCTGGGGCGCAACGCGCTACTGAAAGTGAAGCTGGAAGGCCCCGAGCGCTATCTGGTGGGCTTTGAAATGATAGAAAAGGCCGTTCCCAGGGAGGAGCACGGGATCATCGGTCTTGAGGGGCAGGTGGTCGGGCACGTTACAACCGGCATGAAAAGCCCTACTCTGGACAAGTTCATCGGGTTGGGGTACTTGCCGCGGGGAATGACCCGCATCGGATCGGAGATCCACGTTTTGATCCGCGGCAGGCCGCGCCGGGCACGTATTTGCAGACGACCCTTTTACAGGGCACGTAGTTAACTCAAGGGGAGCTTGAGCGCAAAGAGACACAAACGGTTTCTTCTTTGCCCTCAGCTTAGAGTTCACTACTGGAAACCATAAATCTGACAGTGAAACTCCATAGTGCTAGAATCACGCACATGGAAACACGGCGGGAGAGGGTAGCAAGGCGGTTGGAGCGGGAGGGCTGGTTCTTGTACAGGCATGGATCGAACCACGATATCTACCGGCATCCTCGCATAAGCGGCATTGTTACTTTGCCACGTCATCGAAGGCTCTCTCCAGGAGTGGCTCGATCGATTGCCAAGAAGGCTGGTTGGGAGGACTAGATGAGATATCCAGCGCTAATCGACGGCGAGCGCGGCGCGTACGGTATCGTGTTCCCAGATATTGAGGGCATTGCGGCGATGGGCGAAACATTGGATGAAGCGATCCTGAACGGTGCCGCAGTACTACAGGACTATGCTATAGAAATGGAGCGAGATGGACTGGACTTGGTTTCGCCCAGCACATTGGAAGAAATTGAGGTTCCTGAAGGCTGCGTCTTGACTTCCATCGTCTTGGTACGCGCCACGCCCGAAAGGCCAAGTGTGAGGCTAAGTATCACGTTGGATGCCGGAATAGCCGAGTTTATTGCTTCGGAGTCCAAACGACGCGGCATGTCGCGCAAAAAATACCTTGAAAGGATGGTGCGTCAAACGGCCCAGGTAGGAGGATGACGCTTAGCGCGCCTTCGAGAAACCGCTTAAGACCGCTAACGTTGCTGTACGTGTGGCCCTTCAGTTGTCCAAGATTCAAGGCGAGCGGCCGCCCGTGGAGGACTTGGGAGGAAAAACAGTATGGCTGTTGAGCATGCAGAACACGGGATGGTAGTTGACCTCAACACTTTTGGTGGAACGGCTTCGACCGCCGTCGTCAAGGAGAAAGAGTTCGAAGCGATTCGCCTCTACCTTGGCCCGGGCAAGAAGATTCCACCGCACAAAGTTGACGGGCCAATAACGGTCCATTGCCTGAGCGGTAGTTGCACCTTCTACGTCGGGGATGAGCCGCGTACGCTTGCTCCAGGTTCCTGGCTCTTCTTGGAAGGTGGGACGATGCACGCACTGGAGGCGGATGAGGAGTGCGCGGTGTTGGTGACGATTCTGTTTACGTAAGCGGGACCCACGATTCGGGGGACTGGGTCGTTTCATGCAAGAGGACTCGAGGATTCGCCGGTATATCGGGAGGACCTTGCTCTGCGCGCCACCTCACGCTCCTCGGATTTGGAAAGGGCTGGCTCGCCGTCAGCTAGGGCCCCATATTGATCTTCGAGTGTTCCATGCCGATGAAGGGACAGGGCTTCATCAGCCATCTCTTGCAGCAGGTCCTCCGACTCGGGACGGCTGAAAAGCTCGGCCCGGCGCTCCTCCGACTCCAGTGCAGCCAGTACAAAACGGGCGAATCTATCCTGATCCTCTTGCGGCAGCGCCGCGGCTCTTTCGAAAGCCTGTTGAAGGAGCTGTGTCATCTGTCTAACGCCTCTCTACGTCACGAAAACCTCTGAATGTCCGTAGCCACTTTTCTTGGACTAAGGGCACAATTTACACCATGCCACCTTACTGCGCGGGCGCTTTCTCAAATGGGTATGAGCATTCGACGCGCTTCTGACGGAGACGGTGCCTTCCGTGACCAGTTAGACAAAGAGCAGCCTCACAACCGCAGCTCCTGCGTCTTGCCGCTGCGTATCGCCTCAAATGCCTTGAGCACCATGGCTGTCGCCCTCGTGCCGTCACGGGGGCCGATAGGCGACTCGGTATCATCGAGCAGACACCGGGCCCAGGCTTCCAGCTCGCCCCGCGTACCCTCCGGATCAGAGGGAGCAGGGGGTGGCAGTTCTTCAACCGACAGCGAATCAAGTTCGTAACCGCCAAATGTAACCTTGTGGCAGCGGTCGTGAAGCGTGGCCGTGCGCTGCCCATCCAGCACCTCGAAGAAGAACTTGGACGTGTAGCGGGCGTCCCCACTGTCGCCGGCGATGATTGAAGCAATGCTGCCGTTCTCGAACTCGACCGAGACCGCGGCATTGTCGATCAGCCCATGTTCCGGATGGGTCAGCGCCCCGCCGGCCGCGCTGATGCGCACCGGCTCCGATTCGTTGAGCCAGTAGACCAGGTCAAAGGCGTGGCAGCCGTTTGAGAGAACCGGGCCGCCGCCGCGCTCCGGCGTAATCGCCCAGCCCTTCATATTGGCATGCAAGCTCTGGCCCACCGTGACCAGGGGCCTCTGGATGACCTCCTTCACCTTGGCGACCAGCGGGGCAAAACGAAACTTGAAGCCCATCATCAGCTTGACGCCGGCCTTGGCTACCGCCTCTTCAATTTCGTAACACTCCTCAATCGTGAGCGCCATCGGTTTCTCGAGAAAAATGTGCTTGCCGGCTGCGGCCGCCTGTGTCGCGAAGGGCGTGTGCGAATCATGGTGGGTGGCGATCAGAACGGCGTCAATCTCATCGTCGTCCCACACGGTTTCGACGTCTGTCGTGTGGTAACGGCCGCCGAACTCCTGGCAGGCGCTGGCGGCAGCCTCCTCGATGGCATCGACATAAGCCGTAAAGTTCAACTCCGGCAGGTCGCGGGCTCTGCCCATATGGCTGCGCCCCATTCCTCCGCAACCGATCAGTGCCATGTTGATCGAATCAGTCATTGTGCTTTCCTCCGAATTCAGAGGCCGTCGGGAACGCCCCCAACTGGCGGTCTAAACTGGACGATCCTCCATTAACGCGACCGTCCTACTTGAGAAGAAAAGTTGAACCGGCAATGTAACGGGTGCCGCCCATGCCGTTGCCATCGTCCATCGTAAAGTAGTAGGCGGTGAATATGCGGCCCGGCTCCACCTCCGTTGCTACCGGATATCCCAAGTCCCTGATGGGGCTGTCGTCCCGGAGAACCTGCTCATCGCTCCAGCTTTCGCCTTCATCATTGCTGATGATCATGCCGATCCCATGCGGAATCTTGCGGCGGCCAAAAAGTACGAGAATGCGCCCGTCAGCCAGTTGCATCGGCCAAGGCGAGCGATAATGTTTGCCTGCCTCAAAATAGTTGCTTTTCCGCTCTCGCGCGCGCTTTGCCCAGGGGGACCGCCCCCAGCGAACGATCGGCTTCGGCTGAGACCAGGAGTAGCCGCCATCGTCAGAATAGTTCATCTGGATGGCGTCACGCAGCCCGTCAATGTTTAGCGAATAACATTGCAAACGCCCCGACGGCAGAAGCAGCAGTCCCGCGTATGTTGGGCGGCCGTCTCCGGTTGGATCATCGCAGATCCGGGCGAGCGGTTCCCAGCTTAGGCCGTTGTCATCTGTCCCGTACAGGACCACGCCGCCGGTGGGCAGGCCGGCCGTCATCGCGGCCAGCTGTGTCCCGTCCGGCATCTGTACGAGCGGGTGCCCGTCCTTATGTACCATGTCGTGACCGGCAGGCGGGTGAACAGGCGTAGGAACGGACTCCCAGGTCAGGCCGCGATCCGACGAGCGCACGGCGAAGCAGAGCAGAGCGGGGGGTTGTCCTTCGCCGGCATGGGTACGGCCGAATAAGATGGCCGTGTCGGGCGCAGTCAGGTCTATCCATTGGCGTGCGACAGTGGGGTCTGTTTCCACCTGTTGCAGAAAGGCGCGCCGCTCTTCAACAGGTGCACTTTCGTCGAAGATGACAGTGTCATTGGCCCGGTCCCAGCTTGCGCCATTGTCAAAGCTGCGCGCCAGGATGAACTGCGAGCGGCCGTGGTATCCGGTCGGACCGTGTTGGACATCGCTCCGGTGGCGGTAGGCGCAGGGCGCGCGGTTGTAGATGATAGCGATTTCGCCGCCGCCGAAGTTGAAGATGCCGCCCTGGCGGGGGTGGCCGGCGTAGCGGTCGCGCGCATAGTCGACCAGCGTGTGTTCGACTTCAGCCAGTGCGGGCGCCAATATTTCTTGTGATGTCATGAGTTCCGCCACATGGAAGCGCAGAGCGCGGATCTGTCTGTCTACTTCAGGCCGGTAAGAGCGATGCCCTGCACAAACTGGCGTTGAAAAGCGATAAAGAGAAGGAGAATGGGCAGCACCGCCATAACCGATCCGGCCAGCAGAACGGACTGAAACAGTTCTGCCATCGAAGTCAGCGAACCGGAGCCGTAGGCGAGGGAATACATTCCGACCGAAATCGTGTACAGCCGTTCGGAGCTGGACATCACCAGCGGCCAGACGAAAGCGTTCCAACTGCCCTGGAACTGGAAAAGGGCCACAACGGTGACGACAGGGCCGGACAGGGGCATGATTACCCGCAACCAGATCATCGGCTCGCTGCAGCCGTCGATGCGCGCGGCGTCCTCCAAATCCTTCGGCAGCGTACGGAAGAACTGGCGGAAGAGAAAGATGGAGCTGGCGCTGACGACGTTGGGCAGGATCAGGCCGGCATAGCTGTTGTAGAGTCCGTGCCCGCCTGCGCCAAAAATGTCGTTGCCACCCAACAGCGGCAGCCGCAGCATGAGAATAAAGAGCGGCAGAAAAGTGACTGATCCGGGAATCATCATCGTGGCCAGAACAAGCCCGAACAGGAAATCGCGCGCCGGAAACCGCAGGCGGCCAAAGACGTATCCGGCCAACGAGGATGTAGTTGTCGCCAGCACTGTAACCGCGACCGCGTAGATGGTCGTGGTGCGGATGTATTTGCTGATGCTGGCCATCTTCCAGGCAACGACATAGGGCTCAAGGCTCCAGTTGAGCGGGTTGAACATATCCCAGGTGAAGCCGATGCGTATGACCATGCCCGCCGTGCCCAAAGAGCTGACCGCCATCCAGAGAAAAGGCAGCGCCGCGATGATAAGTCCTATGATGATGCCGAGGATAAGAAGAGTTCGATAGAGCAACTCCTCCCGCGGCGGAAGACGCAATCTGCTAGTCTGTGCCATGTGATATACAAACCTCGCGGCCACTGATCAGGCGAGCGACCGGCTCCAGGTGTTCAGTATTCGAGCGATGAAGAAAAGAACTTCCAGTTGAAAAAGG
Source organism: Caldilineaceae bacterium (assembly GCA_965208965.1). Classification (GTDB taxonomy): domain Bacteria; phylum Chloroflexota; class Anaerolineae; order Caldilineales; family Caldilineaceae; genus Bin5. Next base: position 2,925,162 of record OZ242384.1, on the reverse strand, counting down.
TAAGAACGGCAATGGCAACGAACAGCACAACTGCCATGGCTGAAGCGTAACCCATCTGGTTGAACTTAAATGCGTTCAGATAGATCTGGTGAACGATGGTGGTGGTTCGGAAGGCCGGACCGCCCTCGGTCATGATCATCACCAGGTCAAACACCTGTAATGAATCGATCATGCCGATGATGAAAAGATAGAAAGTGACCGGTCGCAGCAACGGCCAGGTGATGTAACGGAGCAGTTGAAAGCGCCCGCAGCCATCAACTTTGGCTGCGTCGTAGTAGGTCTCCGGGATCCCTTGCAGTCCGGCCAGGTAGATAAGCATCGTGCCGCCGAACGCTTTCCACACCGCCACCCCGATCACGGCCGGCATCGCGGTGAACGGGCTGTTGAGCCAGTCTTTGGGTGTAACGCCAAATAGCTTCAGCGCCAGGCTGACCAAACCCACTTGCGGCTGAAAGAGCCACATCCAGGCGATGCCCATGGCGATCGTCGATGTCAAAACTGGCAGGTAGTAGGCGCCGCGCAGGAAGGAGATACCGCGAAACCTGCGATTAAGCAGCATGGCGGCGGAAAAGCCGACCGCCATGGAGAGCGGAACGAAACCGACCGTGAACTGCAGTGTATTCCTGATCGTGGTTCGGAACAGGTCGTTGCGGAACGCCTCCCCGTAATTGTCCGTACCTATCCACCGCATTGTGGCACTGAACGCGTCAAATTGGGTGAAACTGAGGCCGATCGCCCCCAGGACCGGCAGGACGGTGAAGATCAGCAGTGGAAGGACGGCGGGCAGGATCAGAGTATAGGCCCACTTGACCTCGCTGCGGCGCAACTCGGCGCGAAACTCCTGAAATCGACTTGCCGTGCCAACAGCCACAGGCGACCTCCTGACCCCGGTGGATAGTGGCAAGTGAATAGTGGACAGTAACTGTACTACCCGCTATCCACTCGCCGAATTTCTGTTAAGACTACGTCCTCAGCTTACGCGCCTGTGCTCAGGATTCTGTTCGTGATCCCGTCGGCTTTGCTCGCCATGCTGTCCAGAGCGTCCTGGTCCTCACGCAGGCCGAAGAGCGCCATTTCGGTAAAGGGGCTCCAGATATTGATGGCCATCTCGCGATAGCCGACGTGGTCGTAGCCGACGTCGCGTCCCGAGCCGGCAAATTCGAGGAAAGCCGTATCGCGGATCAACGGCTCATCCTGGAGCCAGGCCAGGTTTTCGTTCATCGACCTGAAGGCCGTGAGGAAGAACTGCGGGAACTTGCCTTCATCGTCGATGGCGTTGTGCAGAGCTTCCTGGCTGGAGGGGCGGGAGTAGACTTCCAGCAGCCCCAGCGCCGCTTCCTGCACTTCGCTCTCGGAGTAAACGCTGATGATATGGTTGGCATTGGCCAGCCCGATGCGCTCGCCGCCGGCATTGCGGGCTATCGGCGCGCCAATCCCCATCAGGTCGGCGTTTTCGGGTTTGCGCAGCCGCATGTTGGGCACCCACCACGGCCCCTGTATCTCCATCGCGGTGAAGCCTTCGACCGTTGCCCACGTGCCGGGCGGCAGGGTCAGCCCTTCCAACGGGTTGATCCCGTGGACGCGCTTCAGGTCCAGGTTCCAGCTAAAGGCCTCGGCGAACTCGGGCGCGTTCACCGTGCACTTGCCGGTCAGCGGATCGCTCTGGTCGAACTCGCCGCCGCCGTTCTGGTAGGCGTTGACCGTCATCTGCTCCCAGTCCCACGTCTTGCCCATCCGCATGCCGGCGCGCGTGATGTTGCCGTCGCCGTCGCGCTGCGTCAGCTTGAGCTGGGCGTCGAGAAGGTCATCCCAGTTGTCCGGGAAGTTGTCCGCATCGAGACCGGCTTCATCGAAGAAGTCCTTGCGGTAGATGTACATTTTGGTGCCGCAGAGGGCAGGATAACCGATCAGGTCGCCGCCGACGGTGCAGAGATTGCGGAAGCCGTCGATCATGTCGTCCCACTGGCCCCACTCCTTGACATAGTCCTGGAGCGGAAGCGTGTAACCGGCATGGGCCAGGCTGCCGCGGCCGGCAAAGTTGGCAAACAGATCGGCAGGCTCGCCGGCCATCCTGGAGGTGATCATCTTGGGCACCAACTCAGTGTTGGTGACAAAGGTGAACTCGACGTCCCAGCCGGGATTCTCCTGCTCAAAGACGGAGAAAACCTCTTTGATCAGAGTGGCGCCAAGTGGATGCTCGGCGTTGTAGTTATCCCACCAGCGGATCGTTTTGCGCATGGCGCCCATGGCCGGTTCGGCGTCGCCGCCGGCAGGCGCAGCAGCCGGAGGCGCCACACAGGCCGCCAAGAGCGTTGCGCCGGCGGCCGTGCCGGTCAACTTAAGCATATCGCGTCGCGAATACTTTTTCGACATCATGGTTGTTCAGGTCTCCTTGTGATGAGGAAAGGTAAAGAGAAGGATTTGGGGCAGATCGGGCTGTTTCGATTCGGAAAACGGGGACTTCGCCGCAAAAACGAAACAGGTCGATTTGCACCTTTCTGATCGAGCGTGACTGTTCTGTTTGTTGCGCGGGTCACCACCTCCTTCTTCAGGACATCGGTGTCTTCTGTGGAGCGCTTTAGGCGCATGAAGTTGATATGGAGAAAACAGAACTTCCCGCTGGTTGCGATGCCGAGAGCATGCCATTGGGGGGCGCGGGCCGTTTCCAGTCCACCGCAGGAAGTATCCTCTATTCTATTGCCTGTGTCAAAAACGCGACTCCCGTGGGCGCATCCCAAATTTTTTGCGAGCCCCGTCTGACCAGTGTTGGATTCAGCCTGGTCAATGAGTCAGTCCCTCCTGACGGACAATAATATAGGATACACGCGCTCCCGTTACACTCGTTGCCAAATTGGACCTGAGCCGCCAAGCAGGTGGACTCAATGCCCTCTTGAGACCGCGACACGCGCCTTCTCCCAGGAAATCGCGAAGGGCCAACGCGGGCAATAACCGGCCCTATTCCAGACCGCCTAACTTGATGGCTTCGTAAATGCGCAGCTGGCGCAACTGCCCAACTACGATTGCCAGCGTCACGATCACCATAGCAGCAAAAGCAAGATAGATCTTCACTGCCTGCCCCCAGGCCAGGGCAACGACGAAGGGCGGCGTCGAGCCATGCACGGCCGTTCCGATTTGGAGAAGGGGAACGAACAGCGCTGCGGTCAATGCGCCAATCAGTGTGCCGCCCACGGCGGCCAGGAGCACCAGGAACAGCTTTTCGAAAACAACGACCGCGGTAATCTGAGCCGTCGACAGCCCAATGGCACGCAACAAACCGAACTGCAGAATACGCTGCCGCAGCGCAAACAGCGAGTGCAGCAGGAACGCCAGCCCGGAGATAACCGTCGCGACGACGAAACCCAGGGACAGAATGCCGAACAGGGCTGTGCGCTGCGGATCGGTGCGCCAGATGGCGGTCTCCCGGCGGCTGTCGGTCGCGGCGGTAATGATGAACCCGCGGGTGCGCAGAGATTCGAGGATGGCCCCCGGGTCGGCACTGCTGTCCAGTCTCATCCAGATATCGTATGGCCGGTTACCTATGGTGCGATAGATGTGTTCCAGATTGCCAACAAAGAAATGCCCGTCCTCCGGGTACAGTGTTGGGAAATAGCTGAGTACGCCGGCAATGGCAAAGCTGATGGGTCGACTGATGCCCTCGACGAAAACGAAGAGGTTGTCTCCCACCTGCAAACCGGTCTCTTCGATGAAGCTGCTACTGACGAGAACGCCCATTGAGTTGAGTGCCAGCCTGTTGGTCAGGGCGCCCAGCGATTCCTGGGAAAAGTCATCTCGCCACCAGCCGGCCTGGCTGAACTCGGCGCGGTCGATCCCCAGCACGGTAGCATTTACATTCCCCTCAAGTCCATCGACGAAAACCGGCTGTCGCAGCACACGCGTCGCGGCCTCCACGCCTGGAATCGACTGGACTACGGCGAAAGGAGGATGGCGCCAGCGCTGCTCGGAAGTTCCGCCCACCTGCTCCCACTGCACCTGGATGACCAGGTCGGAGCCGACGGCGTAACGGACCACGTCGGTATAGTGCGTATCAAGCGTGCCGGCGAATGTCGCGCTGAAGAGGCCGAGCGCAATCGTAAAGATCAAGAGAAAGAGAAGAGCGCGATTGCTGCCTGAGCGCCGCGAGATCTGCGCTATGGCCAGCCACAGCGGCACACTGATGAAGCGGCTCGCCGCCCGGCCCAACAAGCCGGTGATTGCGGGAAGCCCGCGCAAGGAGACCAGCGCCACTGCGGCGACAAACACTGTCGGCGCCAGCAGGAGGAGAGGATCTACAAACGTGCCTTCCGTAATCTGAAGTGCCTGCTCTTGTTGCCGCAGGCGCCAGTAAGCGTAGATGACGCCGGCAAGGAACAGCAGTTCAAAGGGAAGCCAAACGCTACGCCGGGCGCGATTGAGGAACTCCTCGCGCGCTGTTTTGCGCTGGTGCGTTACCACTGTACGCCTGGCCGCACCGGCGGCAGAAAACAGTGTCGCGGCGATGCCCAGAACAACTGCAGCCCCAGCGTACACGGCGACCTGAGTGGAAAAAGAAAGGTCCAGGAGCGGTCTGGCCGCGAAGGTCAGAAAACGGTAGACCTGCCCCATCCCCTGGGTGACGCCGCCGGCAGCCAGCAACCCTGCGATCAGGCACAACGCGCCAATCGCGAGCATTTCCAGCAGATAGAGACCTGCGATCTGCAGACTGGACGCGCCCCGGCTCTTGAGCGTGACGATCTCACCCTCTTCCGAAGCCACCATGATGTCAGACGAGATAAATGTGTAGAGCAAAAGGCCAAGCAGCACAGGCAGACTCAATAGCAGCAAAAAGGTCCGCAGCGCGGCAGCCCGTTCGGCGTACTTTCGCAGCAGCTCGTAAGCCGGCGCGGTGAGGTCGACGTGGGACAGGATACCGGATGTTCTGGCCTGAATACGTGTTATGGCCGCCAGCATGGGCGCCACTTTGTCGACCCTGAATTCACTGTTGTCGAAGAGCAGGAACCAGGCGTATTTGCGGACCTGGTCACCCAGAATCGGAGCTACGCGGGCCATGAAGTCCGCTTCGGAAACGATGAAGTAGAAGGCGAAAGCGTCCGGCTCTTCGAACCAGAAGCCGCGATCGGCGTCGACCGGGCGCCACACGCCCTTGACCAACACTTCGACGGGCGCAACGTTATCAGGCTCATCGAGGCCGAAGAGAATCCGGTCGCCGACCTGAACATCGTGGTCGTAGTAGAACCGTTCGCTGACCCAAGCCGGAATAACGCCTCCGGCTGCGGCCGGGTCCACCTGTCCCAAGGATTCACCCAGCACGATCTCCACATGTTCTTCCAGACCGGTCAGAAAGGCCAGACCGGCGGACTGATACTGGCGCAGGTCTTCCGGCAGCTCCTTGTCGGCTGCGGCCAGGAACTTGAGGACGCGCGTCGAGCCGTAACGGGTCATGCGAGTAAGCGGCAGGCCCGGAAGCCGCGTTGCGCGCTGACGAATGAAGTCATCGGCCCGACTGTACCGTTCGAGAGGGGTTGAGCTCAATAGAGGCACACGGTGCACAAGGAGCAGGCTCGAAAGAGGGAGTTCGGAGTCCTGCGCATGCAGTTCGCTACGGAGAAAGCGGTCCAGCGAGGCTGCTGTGAAGAGAGGAATCGCTCCGATCAACGCAACGGTGATAACCAGGCCGACAACAACAAATGACATTGGCTGCCATTTGCTCAAATAGCGCCGCAGCGCCAGTTCCATCATGGCGAGTCACCGGTAAAGCGCAGTCGCGGCTGGCGTGGTTGGCGGCCTCGGTTCACTGTCCAATGACCACAGGCCGCCGCCTCTGCTGTTCAACGAGGGGCCGGCTCCCCTGCGGTGTTACTACGTACGACTGCTCGATGTGCAGAGAACCGACGCCCGGCATGAAGAGAGGAGCCTCCAGGTTGAGGACCATGTCCGCTTCTAGCGTCAGGTCAGACGGAAGGTCCACGCAATCATCTTTGATGCGTAGCCCGTTATCGGGGACGAGAACCGGGTAGTCGCGCACCTCCAGGCCGACGCCGTGACCGTGCGGGAAGGAGGCGGTGACGCCGCGGTCGTGCAGTGCTGCGACCATTGCGTCCGCCACTTTTGACGCCTTTGCGCCGGGCCGGAGCGCCTCCCCACCGGCGTCCATACAGGCACGCAAGGCTGCAAAGCGCTCGCCCAACTCGGCCGTCAGTTCTCCCATCGCCAGCGTCGTGCCGCTATCGGAGAAGCAGTACCGGTAGATACAGCCGTAATCGACGTAGAGAACGTCATCTTCCGTCAGCTGGTAGCCGGTCTCCGTCGTCATGCCCAGTCCGCGCACGCCGAACGCGAAATGATCGAAATCAGCGCCCATCTGTGCGGCCAGCGCCCGGTAATGATCTGCCATTTCGGAGACCGCCCGCCCCGGGCGGGCGATGGCCAAAGTTTCCATGGCTGCCTGCTCGTTGATTTCGGCGGAACGGGTCAGGCGCTGGATCTCTTCGGCGCTCTTCACCATGCGAATCATACGAATCAGGTCGGCGCAGTTCCTGAGCGACGCCCCTGGGAGTGCCCGCCTGATAAGCTCATTCGTTTCCGGCGGCAGGCCCTCCATCTCCAGGCCAATGCGCGCGTCCGTCAACCCGCGCTGGTTCAGGATGGTCAGGAGTGCGTCGGTCGGCGTGGCGTTGTCGTGTGGGGCATGAAGCAACTCCAGGAAACGGAGCAGGGACTGGGGCAGCTCGCCGGCAGGCAGCGATACGTCTAGGCCGGCGCTACCGAAAATGTGCAGGTCCTTCACCCACAGGTCCTCGGCGTTGGCGGCGAACAGCGGATTGACAACCAGCGCGGGCTCGCCCTCCAACGGAAAGACTGCGTAGGTTTGAGCCAGGTTGGAAGATGCCCCAGGCGCCATCATGTACTCTTTGAAGAGTGGGTCGATCCAGCAGTAGTAGTCGCTGAAATAGGTTATGTTGACCGGAGATGTCGCAACAAGGACATCCAGCCCGTACTCCCGCATATAGTTGACTGCGCGGTCGCGATTGAAAAGCATGGTCCGCTCTCCTTCAGTGTTGCGCGGGATATGTATGTCAAAGACCGGCCACGTAACCCTGCCCCCACTGTTCCTGGCGCGGGTCGCGGAAGTCGCCGGAAAGAGGCATGATCGCCAGCATGCCACCGTCGATCACCAATGTCTGGCCGACGATGTAGCGGCTTTCGTCGGACGCTAGAAAGAGAGCGAGTTTACCGATGTCGTGGGGCGCGCCGATTACACCGGCCGGAATGGTGGACCCGGCTTCCTGCTGGTCGAATTCGCCCAGCACCTTAAGATGATTTTCGACCAGAATCCAACCGGGAGCGATGGCATTGACACGAACGCCTCGAGTCGCCAACTCCAGGGCGAGGACGCGCGTGAATCCTACGATGGCGGCCTTGGTACCGGCATAGATCGTGTGCTCCGTCATTCCCGCAAAGGCATGCACCGAGGTGAGGTTGATAACCGCGCCGCCCCCGTTCTCGATCATGGTGGGCACCGCGGCCTGGGTCAGAAAGTACATGCCGCGGATATTCACATTGTAAAGCGTGTCGAACTGTTCCGGCGTCACGTCGAGAAACGGTCTGTTCATCGTGATGCCGGCGTTATTAACGAGAACATCGAGCCCGCCAAGGAAGTCGATTGCTCTCTCGCCCAACCCTTTCACCTGTTCAATATCGGCCAGGTCCGCCTGAAAAACTTCAGCCGTGCCCCCGGCGCCTCGGATCTCGTCGACGGCGCTGGCAGCCCCGTCCGCGCTGTGGGCGTAGTGCAGCACGACGGACGCGCCCTCGCGGGCAAACTCCAGGGCAACGCCGCGGCCGATGCCCGTGCCGGAGCCGGTTACGAGTACGCGTTTTCCCTCCATTTTGCGCGGATAAGTCATTTTCGTTTCCCTCGGTGCTTGGCAGACGGATAAACTCAGTGGACTGTGGCGAGTGGATTGGGCATAGTATACACGACCTGCAATTTTGCGCTAACCGCTGCCGGTCGGCGAATTCAGGTGATTGACGAACTACGCGGACCTTAATATGATGGCCGTGCCAAGGTGAGATGTTTGCCGCAGAGGCGCAAGCGAACTGGTGAGCCGTGCCGACAGTTCCCGAGTCGCATCCGGTCTCCAAACGAAAGGCAGTAGATATGAAACTCGGCATGAACACCTTCTTTATCAATATGTTTGAATTCGAAGAGGGTCTGCAGTTTTGCCAGGGCCAGGGCGTACAGGCAGTCGAGGTGGCGGCGGGCGGCCCTGGGGCCAGGAAATACTGTGACGTAGACAGACTGCTCGCAGACCAGGACGAACTGGAGCGCTGGCTGGACATCTACGCTGGGTATGGACTCGAGATCTACTCGTTCGCCGGACACGGGACGCCCCTGGCGCCCGACCGCCGCATCGCACAGGACTATTCACGCCAGTTCCGCAATACGTGCGCTCTTATGGAGAAGGTAGGCTGCACCCGATTGGCCCTTGTGGCCGGCCTGCCCGAAGGAGCCGAGGGCGACAGCTTGCCGGCTTGGATTATCAATACCGACCTGCCCTTTCTGCGCGACGCCCTCGAATGGCAGTGGGAACAGCGCCTGCTTCCCTACTGGAAAAAGCATGCAAAGATTGCGGCCGACCACGGAGTGACGCTGTGCTTCGAAATGCAGATCAACGACATGATCCACAGCCCGGTCAAGCTGCGCCGCCTGCGCGACGAACTGGGCCCGGTGGTCGCCTGCAACTATGACATCTCCCACATGTGGGTGCAGGGGATAGACCCGCTGGCCGCCATCCACGAGCTGAGCGACCTCATCCAGGCGGTTCATCTCAAGGATACGCTGATCCACGAACCGAATCTGAGGCTGCGCGGCTACTTCGACTCGACCGACCTCAAGCAGTACCAGCACCGTTCGTGGACGTTCACGATACCGGGCTGGGGACACGACGAACGCACCTGGCGCGAAGTTATTTCGACCCTGCGCTTTATCGGCTACACTGGAATCCTGACCCTGGAAATGGAGAGCGAGTATATCGAGATCCAGGAGGGCCTGGAAAAGGCGGCCGCCTTCATCAGACCGATGTTGCTGGAAAAGCCGGTGGGGCCGGCCTGGTGGGAGGTCGCCGAGGTGCATGAGCTTTGGGAGGAGAAGAAGGAAGAGGGAGAGTGAACAGTTAACGAACTCAGAGGCCTTGCGCCCTCTTCGATGCTGCACGCAGGCTGCTGACACTCTACGAAACTTAGTTTGCTCGGGAGACACATGATGTTGAGAGTCCTCGTAACAGGAGGCAGCGGCACTATCGGCGGATATGTACTGAGAGAGCTGCTTCAGGCCGGCCACTCCGTGTCCAGCTTCAGCCGCACTGCACCGCGGGTGGAAGGGGCTGGTTTCGTCCAGGGCGACATTATGGAGCCCGCCCAGCTTGCCGATGCCTGTCGCAACCAGGACGCCGTGGTCCATCTTGCAGCCGTACCGGGGCCGGGCAGGGCAACGCCGGCGCAGTTGCTCAACGTCAATGTGATCGGCGCCGTCAATGTCCTTGAAGCCGCCGTCCATGCCGGGATTGGCAAAGTTGTGTTTGCCTCCTCCGGCGCGGCAACCGGTTTCTCCTTCCAAAAGCGGGAGATCCTGCCGCTATATCTTCCAATCGACGAAGAACATCCCTGCGAACCGCAGGACGAATACGGGTTGAGCAAGCTACTCGGCGAGCTGACCTGCAAGCGCTATACCGACGCCTTCGGCATACAGACCATCTGCCTGCGCATAAACAACAACTGGTATCTGGAACGCAGAACCGCCGAGGTGGCCGTGCGTTCCGGATGGGCGCAGCAGTTCACGGTCGATGACCTGTGGACCAAGCGCTATCGCAAGACAATTGAGGACGCCGAGGGTGAGTGGCCGTCGCCGGGTCCGCCGGCGCCGCACAAGATTCTGTGGGCCTTTACCGACGCCCGCGACGCCGCGCAAGCCTTCCGCCTGGCCGTGGAGAATGACACGATCAAGCATGAAGTGTTTCTCGTCAACGGTGCCGACACCTGCTCCAGAGAGCTAACGGCAGTGCTAATTGACCGTTTGCGGTGCCCGCTTGGGGAAGGGGAAGCAAACGCAGCCGACCCTGGTATATCCCTCAAAGAGCCGCTGGAGGGCCATAACTCGCTCTGGTCGCACGCGAAGGCGACCCGCCTATTGGGCTATCGCCCGAGATTCACCTGGCGGCAAAGCGACTTTCAGTCCTGGATGGAGAAAAGATGACCTCAGAAAGAAAGATGGAGTTCTTCGGCGGAGGCTGGCGGCAGGTCGACTCGAGGGAAGAGGAGAATTCTCTCGTCATCGACGCCCACTCCCACATCTTCCGCCGCTTTGCCACCGGCTCGGGCGAGGCCAGCGCGGCGCTCACGCTCAAACTGTGGCAGCACCACCTGCGCGACTTCACCGACTTCTGGCGCAAGAAGGACGGGGCACGCGTCAAGGAGCCGTTGCTCGACTTCCCTTCCGACGACATCAACGCCATGCCCGACCTCAATTTCCGTTTCGGCAGGTACGGCCAAGCCGAGCTCACCGTGGACGGTGTCGACTACGTCATGCAGTTCTATCCCCCCGCCCTGGAGAACCTGGAGGCGACCCCGGAAAGAATGATCGCCGAAATGGAGGTCGCCGGCGTGGACCGGGGGATACTCCAGAGCGACCACGTCTACGGCGCCAACATCAACGAGTACTACGCCGAGGCGATGCGCCGCTATCCGGACCGCTTCATCGCGCTGGCGCAGATACGGGAGACCGAAGGGCATGAGGCTGAGGAGCTGGCGCGACTTGAACGCTCCGTCACGGAGCTGGGATGCACGGGGCTCTACTTCAGTGTGGAGCTGTTCGCGTTACGGGGCTATGTAGACCGGATCGACGACGCCAAGTTCGAACCGTTGTGGCGGATGGTGCGCCGCCTGGGGATTCCCATATTCTGGTATATCGACGCCCGCAAGCAGGACCGTGTGGCAGGGTTTATGGAACGCGTCGGCGAGCTGAGCCGCTGGGCGGACGCCCACGAAGACATCCCGTCGGTGATCACACACGGATTGGTGCCGGCCGCCATCATCCACGAAATCGGCATACCCGACGAGGTGATAACATTGCTGAAGCGGCCCCACATGAACGCCGAAATCCTGATGCAGGCAAAGTGGCCCGAGTACCCCTACGGCGATGGGCAAGAGATGCTCAAATGGCTGATCGACCAGGTCGGCGTGGAAAAACTGATGTGGGGCTCTGACATGCCCTACAGCGGCGGCTTCTGGTGCACGTACAAGCAGTCGGTGGACTACATCCGCCTGCACTGCGACTTCCTTACGACAGCAGAGAAGAACCTCATTCTGGGCGGCAATGCGGCGCGGATGTTTGGTATCGAGGATTAGCAGCCGAGTCGTTGACCCCCCATTGTCACCTGTCCCTGATCTGCTGCAGAGCGGCCTCGGCGCCTACGGAGACGAAGCCCAGATCCCCGCCAATCGTCGACAGCCGCAGTGTCGGCGCATACTCCTTCACCCACGCGATACCCGCCTCCGCTCCCCCAAGCACATCTACGGGAAAACCGGCGGGTACACCGTTGGCGTCACCCGCCTGGACGATCCGCTGAATCGTGCTGATGAACTCCTCACTCTCCCAGGCGCCGAAAATGTCCATCGAAAGCGTAAGGTCGTTCGGCCCGATGATAAAGCCGTCAACGCCTTCGAGCGCCGCGATCTCTTCGATTACATCGACGGCGCGGTAGTGTTCGACCTGGATGAAGACCAGGGTTTCGTCATTGGCGGTGCTCTGGTAGGCACGGTCATCGCCCCCGAACGATGGCATAAAGGGCCCGTAGCCGCGTACACCGGCCGGCGGGTATTTGCAGCCGGCTAAGGCACGGCGGGCGTCCTCTACCGACTCGATCAGCGGAACGACGACGCCGTCTGCGCCGTTGTCGAGCGCTTGTTTTATCTCATCGGGCCTGTTGTCCTTCACCCTGACCATCGCCACCGTCGGGGTCTCGCGAACCATCCACAGGATGTAGCGCAACGATTCCACATTGCGCGGCGAATGCTCCATGTCGATGCTCATCCAATCAAAGCCGGCTTGCCCCACCGTCGCTGCCACCAGCGGATCGGTCGACGCCGACCAAGTTCCGTAGACTTGCTCGCCTCCATGCAGGCGCTTCTTCAACTCTGATCCCTTCATGTCTTCATCTCCTTTGCAGCTGCCAACGCGGCTTCACACCGGGGTTGACGTAAGAACGGGGCCAGCGCCCCTGCGCCAGGTCCAGCACCGTCTCGACCGAAAGCCGCCAGCTGTTATCCAGCGACTCATCAGAATAACCGGCGATGTGCGGCGTGAAGACGACATTGTCCAGGCTGAACAGGGGATTGTCCGATTCCGGCGGCTCCTGCTCCAGCACGTCAAGACCTGCGGCCGCGATCCAGCCTTCGGTCAGCGCCCTGAACAGCGCCACCTCGTCAACGACCGGGCCGCGTGAGGTATTGATCAGAATACCCCGGGGCTTCATCAGCCGCAGTTCACGCTCTCCGATCAGTTTGTGGGTCTCGTCCAACAGCGGGCAGTGCAGCGAAACAAAGTCGGAACCGGACAGCACTTCCTCCATTGACGACGCTTGCACGCCGTGGTCAGCCATCAATTCGGCGCTCACGAAGGGGTCATGCGCCAGCACCTTCATCTCGAACCCGCTCAGCTTGCGCGTCACCAGGCGGGCGATATGCCCGAAACCGACCAGACCCAGCGTCTGCCCCCGCAGATGCCAGCCTGGAAAGCCCGCGTTGCGGTCCCAGATGCCGGCGCGCACGTTCCGGTCCTGTAGGGCAATCTGACGAACGACGGCCAGCAGCAGCGCGATCGTATGATCTGACACGCCGTCGTTGAAGGCTTCCGGCGTGTTGGCGACGATAATGCCGTGCGCAGTTGCGGCTTCAATCGGTATGTTATCGGTGCCGCTGCCGGTGCGGATCAGCGCGCCGCAGCGTCGTAGATCGGCCACGTTCTCGGCGGTCACGATGTGACTGCCGCCGAAGATCCACACCACATCGGCGTCCCCAGCACAGGCCGCCAGCTGCGCCCGCGTCTCGCATTCCTGGAAAACGAACTCTATGTCATGACTCGCCATCTTTTCTGGAACCCAATCGGGCAGAACCTCCGGATCCATATGTACCATGGCCACTTTGAATCGCGTCATTTTCTCTCCTTTGATTTTGGCCCCAGTCACGCCTTGCCGAGCACGGCTCCAGACGAAATAGGGCACTGCTCTGGCACAGACCGCTTTCCAGAGTCACCGCACCAGCGTCGTAACCAGGTCGCCCGGCGGCAGCCCTTTGGCGATGCGCTCCACATTTTCAACTGCGGCCTCCATACGCCTACGCGGCGTATCCGGCGTGTAACCCGATGAGTGCGGCGTGAGAATGACGTTGTCCAGCCGCAGCACCGGGTGGTCGGCCGGCAGCGGCTCCTGCTCGAAGACGTCCAGCCCGGCGCCCCTGACTCCGCCCTGCTGAAGCGCCTCCACCAGGGCCTCCTCATCCACCAGTCCGCCGCGGGCAATATTGAGCAGAACCGAGGACGGCTTCATCAGGTCCAGGGCGCGCCGGTCGATCATGTGGCGCGTCGTCGCGTTCAGGTGGACGTGCAGCGAAAGATAGTCAGCCTTTCCCAAAACATGATCCATCTGCTCCGGCCCGCCCAGAAACTTGATGTGAAACTCGTCCAACTCTGCCTGCGGGAACGCCACCACGTCGATCGCCATGATCCGCATGCCCAGCGGCCACGCCCGCCGCGCCACCTCGCGCGCGCTGGCGCCAAATCCGATCAACCCTAGCTTCTTGCCGGCCAGTTCTTCCCCCATCGCCTTCTGCCAGCCGTCGGCACGATTGTGGAAGAGGTCTTTGGCGAAACAGAGGATCAGCATGATGACGTGTTCGGCCAGGGGCACTGCGCTCAACCGACCGGGCGAGTTGGCCAGCGGCAGCCCCTGCTCCAGAAAGTAGGCCACATCGACATGATCGGTGCCATTGGTCGTGACGTGCCACAGCTTCACATCCGCGGCCAGGGCCGCGTCGATCAGCGCGCGCGTACCCACCGCCCCGCCGGGGTCGATGACAACCTCTACACCCTCGAATTGTTCAGCCATTGGCTCGTCGGGGCCGTAGACCTCGAAAGGAAAGCGTCCGTCATTCGCCTTGACGAAGTCGGGGTAGGCTCCATCGAGTCCGGTTGGCGCGCGTAGGTAAAGAACTTTCATCGCTCGTCTTTCCTGCCTTTTGAAAAGAGTGAAAGGAATGGGGACGGTCAATTATTGAGCAAGCCTCGTTTATTATCGCAGTCTGAGCCAACTCAATCTTAACCTGCACCCCTTAAGTCCCTCAGATGAGGTGATGGACTCCCAGTATAGGAGGTCAGTCAACCCTCGTCAACCAGGTTTCAAATGGACGCAGATACCAGGCCCGGGGTGAGATTTTTGCTCTTTGACCTCGATTCAGAGATATGCTATAAAACTCCTTCAGAAGCAGGCAGTGTTGGTAACAGGGTGCGACCCAATGATCGGGGTGAGTTGCATGACGAACCGCCGAGCAGCATTCTTGGAAACGACCACTTGCTGACTCCAGACCTCGCCCCATTCTTGATCTACGCCGTACGACAACAGAGCAGAAACTCGCCACGCCTGCTACCTCCAACAAGAGAGCAGCGGCAAGACTTATTCGGCAAATCTGGCGCCTACAGGTTCGATTGGCACAAACGGTAGGCTGCGTTGCCAGGTAGAGCTTGGAAGCGTCAGAGTCGTTCCAAAAAGCCATGAACAGAAGGGGACACAGACGTGAGCAACGTACCGATGACACGGCCCGAGGAGATGCTGGCCTTCCACGACGGTCAATTCCCAGGGAACGCGTTCTTAGGCCTTGAAGGCGGGCGAGTCCTCTTCAGCAATGGCACCCACTTCTCCGTCAGTGCCGACGGCGGTGTAACCTGGAGCGAGCCTTACCACGGGCTGGACGAAAACGGCGAGCCGCTCACGCTCAGGAACTGTTCAATGGTAAACCTCTCGGGCGGCGCCATCGGCATGGCAACGAAACGCACTCGACCAGGCACCACCCGCCTGTATGAGTCGCAGATGGTCTTCAGGCGCTCCGAGGATGAAGGCAGGACATGGTCCGCCCTCACCCTGATGAACCACTGGATGCTGGCCGCGCACGCCCTTAATGACACCATGATCCGCACACAGTCCGGCCGCATCCTCCTGCCCGTCTATTTCGGCATCGGACAGGGGGGCTTTCACCAGGAAGGGGCGCCGTTTCCGGGTGGATACGTTGATGGCGTCTTCGTTTCGACAAGCGCCCATTTCTACGATCCTCACTTCACCGCCAGCTATGTCATCTACAGCGATGACGAAGGCGAGACCTGGCAGAAGAACAGCGACGGCGAGCTGCTAATCATCATGGAGTACGGCGGGCGCTGGGAACTGACCAACGAGCCGACCCTCGTGGAGTACGAGCCCGGCAAACTGCTCATGATCCTGCGCACGCGGCTGGGACGCATGTATCAGGCCTGGTCGGATGACGACGGCGACACCTGGACCCGCCCCGAACCGACACAGCTGGCGGGCACGCAGGCCCCGGCCCAGATCCGCCAGTTCCCCGGCACAGGGCACCTGCTCGTCGTCTGGACGCAGCAGAGCGAAGAGGAGATCAAGCGGGGCCTGATCCGCACTCGGCTGTCGACAGCGATCAGCCGCAACCAGGGTCGTATCTGGGAACATTTCCAGAACCTGGAATCGCTGCACGAGGAGACCCATGTCGAGCCCGGTCCTCTATACACGGTCCGTCCCGAGGGGGCCTACGGGGCGCCGGGGGGCGGCGTCGAATGCGACGTCGACTCCGTGAAACCGTTGCCGGAGGGATATGGCATGTGGTCCTACCCGGCAGTGCATATTGCTGAAGACCGGGTCCTGATCCAGTACAACCACTTCCCTTTCGACATGGCGGGCCACCGACACCGCGGCCACCATCTCAAGGTTCTTCCCTTGTCCTGGTTCTACGGAGGCGAAGACCCGACGAGCGAGAATCCGACACTTTCCAGGATTGAAGGGCACGTAAGGGGGGAGTTGTAATACTCAGGTTGTCAATTGCCTGCCGCTTCACATGTAGTTGGCTTACCAACAGGTCCAAGGGGGAAACTCGACATGGCACAGGAAGTAGAACTGGGAGGGCTGCGATTCACCGCAGGGACGCCGCTCATTGTAGCCGAAGGCCTCGGATTCTGCTGGTATCCCAGCATACGCCGGTTCCCCACTGGCGAGTTGCTGGTCTCCTACAGCAAGAACCCCGATTCTGCCGAAAACCTGACAAACGTAAACGGCATTTCGCTCTCGAAGGACGAAGGTGCTACTTGGACGCAGCATGCCGATGTTTCAGGCCTCAGCGGGCGCTTGAACATCAGCCTGCCTGACGGTTCTCTGGCCGGTCCCAACCAGCCCTATAAGCCGGAGCCTCTTGGCCAGTGGCGCACCTTCGTGGGCAATTACGGGAGCATCGGAAAGGGCGGCCAGCAGTACTCGGTCGATCTGTGGGGCTCACGTCTCGAAGGACTGCCGCGTGACGCGAAGGCCCGCACCGTGCAGAGTCCCACGCGCTGGGCTGAGATCTCCCCCTTTACCGACATCATCGAACTGGAGCCGGGCCGTCATCTGTCCACCACCTATTTGACCTTCGCAGGGGACGACCGCTACTCCACCGTGGTCATGACCTCCGAGGATGGAGGCCGCACCTGGCACTACCTCTCCACCGTGGCCACCGCCGAAGACGGCGCCGACTCCTGGGAGGGCTTCTGCGAGTCCTCACTGGTTCGCCTGGAAGACGGCGACCTGATGTGCGTCGGCCGCATGGGCGGCGGCCGTGATCAGCTGCTGGCGCGTTCCTACTCCAGCGATGAAGGCAAGAGTTGGTCCCCTATCGACCGCCTGCCGGCCTGGGGCGTGCTGCCCCAAGTGAAGCGGCTGAGTAATGGCGCGCTGGTGATTTCATGCGGCCGCCCGGGCCTCTTCATCTGGTTCTCGACCGACCCGCGCGGCGAGCGATGGGAGCCCTTCGACCTCATGGCCCACCACAATTCCGAGATGGGCGAGGCCCATCAGATCAGCCCCGGCAAGTACGGGCTGGAGCCTGTCACCCGCGAGCAGTACTACACCGTCCATCACAATTTCGACCAGCCGGACCAGACCACATCCTACACTTCGATGCTCGAGGTGGAACCGGGCCGGCTGCTGATCGTTTACGACCGCATGCCCTATGGGTGGATGCCGGTCCCAACCGACGCGGAGGTGCGCAGCCGCATCCTCGCGCGCTACGCCGTCTCCAATCTGGCGCCGGACAGCATGACGCCGGACGAACGGGAACGCATCTACTTGCTGGAGTTGGAAATGTAACGGCATTGACAACCTGGGGTCCCGTGGCCGGTGAAGCCGTTCGCCGCCGGCCGCCCTCAGTTTGCAATTTTGGTTCGGAGGTTGTCTCCCTTCAGGAGGAGCCAATGCACTCGATGGAAGCTGATTCATCTGATTCTTGTGATTGGAAGGACTTACTGGGACTACCACGGCTTTCGCTCAAGTTAAAGTAGAACTCAGGAGGAAAACATGCAACACTCTGAATCCCGCGATTTCTCTCGCCGCAACTTCCTCAAGGGGTCGGTCATCGCCGCAGCCGGCGGCATTCTGGCAGCCTGCGCGCCGGCGGCTGCGCCTGCAGGAGAGGCGCCTGCCGCAGACGACGATGCCGCCATGGCATCGGACCGCATGGGCGGCACCCTCGTCTTCGGCTATCCGCAGAAGACCAGCTATCAGGACCTGCTGGCGATGGAGCACAATGCCGGCAACAGGAGATACTACCTGGTCGGTCTCACGCACAACTGCCTGGTCAACATCAGTGCTGACTACACGACGTGGTTGCCCGAACTGGCCGTGAACTGGGAGTTTGACGGCAATGACGCGACCTTCAATCTGCGCCAGGGCGTCAAATGGCACGACGGCGAGCCGTTCACGTCAGCCGACGTGGAATTTACGATCGGACGCCTTGTTGGCCATCCCAACGTCAACCAGTGGAACGGCGTCCGTCACTTCAAGGGCATCATCGAAGGCATGACCGAGTTCTCCGAAGGTGAGGCTGACGCGGTGACCGGTATCTCGGCGCCTGACGACCATACAATCGTCTTCCACATGACCAACCCGTATCGGGCCGCCTTCCTGGAGAAGCTCCTCAACTTCCCCATCATGCCCAAACACCTCATTAGCCAGTATCCGGAGGACACCTGGGGCATCGACGAGCAGGGGCAGCAGGGGCTGAAGAACACACCCTATGCCAAGGAGCAGGGCATCGGCACAGGTCCCTTCAAAGTCAGCAACTACATCCCCGATCAGATCGTCGAATACGAACCGTTCGACGACTACTGGGGCGGGAAGCCGCAGCTGGACAAGCTGGCCTTTGTCCCCTACACCGACCAGCTGGCGATGGCCGCGGCGGTGGAGAAGGGCGAGTGCCACATAGCCATCCGCACGCCGCAGTCGGAGTACGAACGCTTCCAGGCCATGGACCATGTCGACATTGTGCTCAACCACGGCCCCAGCGCATTTGCCTGGTACCACAACCTGCGTTACGTCCTCAACGACAAGCGCGTCCGCCAAGGCCTGAGTCTTGCCCTGAATCGCGACCAGATCGCCCAGGACTTCTTCTACGGCGCAGTCGAGGGCGCCAAGGCGCCGCTCTGGTACGGCGACTACGGCATCAGCCCCGATTCGGCCAAATGGTATGAGTACAACCCGGAGAAGGCCCGCCAGCTCCTGGAGGAAGGCGGTTGGGACTTTGACTACACGTTCCGCCTGGGGATGTCGTCGCTTTCGCCGACCTACGAGCCGCTCTACGCCATGTTGCGAGAGATGTGGGATGCCGTCGGCGTCAAGACCGAGTTCCACGTCATGGCGGCCGAGTACACCAACATTCTCAACAATCCTCCGCACGACTTCGATACGCTTTTCAGCGGCTATGGTTGGGGCCTGACGCCTGGCGGCTTCATCCACAACTTCACCGACCCCCGCTGGGGAGACCCCGATGAACAGGGCATCGCCATGGTCGATGAACTGATTCTGGTGGAGGACCCCGAAGAACTGCGCGCCGGCGCGCTGAAGTTGCAAGAGTATGCAGCCGACCTCCAGCGCCACTGTGTGATCGCCCAGGTTCCGGGCATTCACGTGGTAAATAAACGTGTGCAGAACGGCGGGGTCGTGCCGGTCTACGGTCCGCGCACCGACTGGATCGACTGGGTCAACGTCCATATGTCGGCCTAGGGTCAGTGTATTGTAGTCGGTGGTCAGCTCCGTGGACTAGAATGTGGATGGCCACTGAACTCTGAGCACGAGGTTTCCAACAATCGCTGGTCCTCCGGGGTCGTAACGGCCTCGGAGGGCCGAACTTCACACGATCGATATGTCAGCCTACGTTCTGCGCCGTATTCTGCTTGTCTTCCCACTCCTGCTCGGCGCTACAATTATCAACTACACGATATTCGCGTTGTCTCCAGGGGACCCGGTTTCCGCCATGATCGACCCCTTTGAGCTGAGCAACATGACTGCAGAAGACCTGCAGGAAGCGCGCGAGGCTCTGGGCCTGAATAAGCCGATTCCGGTCCGCTACTTGCTCTGGCTCGGTCAGGCAGTTCAGGGCAATCTGGGCTACTCGATCTGGTACAACACGCCTGTGTTCGAGGTGATGTTGCGCGCTCTGGGCAACAGTATGCCGGTGATGATCTTCGCCCTCCTGGCGTCTACCATCGCGGGGATCATATTGGGCATCATATCCGCCCTGAAGCCATATTCATTGCTCGACAGCATATTGACCACTTTCGCCTTTGCGGGTGTGGCCGTGCCTGGGTTTTTCTTCGCCTTGCTCCTGATATATGCGGTGGCAATCAAAATGGACATCCTGCCGACCGGAGGCGTCACGACACCGGGCGCAGATCCCTCTTTTGGGAACCGCTTCTCACATATCATCCTGCCAGGGTTTGCCCTGGCCTATGAGACGACCGGCAGCCTGCTGCGCTATACAAGGTCGAGCCTGCTGGAGGTTCTCAGCCTGGACTACATGACAACAGCGCGGGCAAAGGGCCTGGTTGAACGCGTCGTAATCCTGCGGCATGGACTGCGCAACGCTCTGCTGCCGATAATAACCATTCTCGGACTGCGTCTTCCAAGCATATTTGGCGGGGCAGTGCTTATCGAGACCGTGTTCAATTATCCTGGTGTCGGCTGGACCTTAGTGCAGGCCGTCAACAATCGAGATTATCCCCTGATGATGGGGGGCGTCCTGATTGCTGCGATCCTGGTCCTGCTGACCAACCTGCTGGCGGACCTGCTCTACACTGTGGCCGACCCGCGCATCCGCTATGAAGAAGGCTGAGAACTATGACGGAGCAACAAACGGCGATTGCGTCCGAGGAAATCTTTGATGTGCCGCGGAGTTCCTCCAGGGCCAGGCTCCGCGCCCGCTTCTGGAGCCGTTTTCGACGCCACAGAATGGCGATGGCAAGCCTGGTCTTCCTGGTCGTTATTGTCTTGCTCGCGATCGCCGCGCCCTGGGTAACCCAGCACCCTCCGACCGATATCCAATCCGGCCTGAGCCGCGCCGCCCCCAGCGCCGAACACATTCTCGGGGGAGACATAGCAGGGCGCGATGTCTGGTCCCGTGTCGTCTACGGTGGACGCGTCTCCCTCTCGGTTGGTCTCGTAGCTGTTTCAATCTCGATCCTGATCTCCGTACTCCTGGGGACAGTTGCGGGCTATTATGGCGGTTCGGTCGACATGATCATCATGCGTATAACCGACATCGTGATGCTCTTCCCCGTTCTGATTATGATCATGACCGTGGTTTCCATTTTGGGACCTAACATCTTCAACGTCATGGCGGTAATAGGTCTTTTTGGATGGCCAAGCTCAGCGCGCCTGGTGCGCGGCCAGATCCTTTCGGTGCGGGAGTGGGACTTCGTGATGGCGGCGCGCTGCCTGGGGGTGCTGGACCGAAGCATCATGTTCAAGCACATCCTGCCGCACGTGCTTGCGCCTTTGCTGGTGGCGGCAACATTTGGCGTCGCCTCTGCAATACTGAGCGAGGCCGGTCTGTCCTTTCTGGGCCTGGGCGTACTGCCTCCGACCCCCTCCTGGGGCAATATGCTCAATGGCGCCCAATCCATCTTCATCCTCGAACGCCACTGGTGGATCTGGGTACCCCCCGGATTGGCCATTCTGCTCACCGTGCTGGCGATCAACTTCGTGGGCGACGGCCTGCGCGACGCCTTCGATCCCCGCATGAGTCTCGACTGACCGCCATCTCCTGGCCAACGCACGGGCTTCAGCTAGACCTGCCTCTGGCCGCACACCACCTGGAGCAGATGACAATGAAAGACCGTCCCTTTCTCCTCTCTACCCTGGTGGACTTCCCCGACGACTGCCAGCGAATCGAATTCACCGAAGATCTGGTCGCGCAGCTGATTGACCGTCTGCACTGGATGGGTGTGCGCCGTGTCTACTGGAACTACTATCATGCCGGTCATTGGGAGTGGTTCCTGGCCTACGGCCCGCTCGGCGGCGTAGCCAAAACGCTCGAAAACCTGGGCGATCCGATGCGTGTGGGACGGCGTCTGGCCCATGAGCGAGGCATGGAGTTCTACGCCGTCATCAAGCCCTATGAGAACGGCGTCAGCCACGCGCATCCTAAGGCGGTACTGGCGAAAGAGGGCATCATCGGGTTGCCCGGTATCGGCGGCTACTACCACGTCGATCCATGGGTGCTGGCGCGGCCGGAACTGCGTGTAAAAGCCCGTCAGGCCGAACTGCCGCGCGGCCTGGACGGTACACCGGTCACGCGCATCCAGCTGCGCCAGAGAGACGCGACGCCACTTCGCATCCAACCTGAAAATTTGGAGATCTGGACCAGCGACGACAACAACGGATATCGCAAGCGCGACCTGGCGTTCGAAGTCAGCGAAGGGGCCGAGACATGCCCCCGCGATGTCGTCGATATCGACGACAATCCGGTCACCCGCAAGGGCGAAGAGGTGCGCGTCCTCAATGTCAGCGGCCTCAATCTTCTCGATCCCTTCATCGCCGTCACGACCAATTTCGATGACGGCGAGGGCACGTTCACAAACACGGCGGTGGAGATGGTGCGCGCTTTTGGCCACGACGACCAGCCCCTGCCCATCGTGGTCGCCAGCCACAAAGCCATATGGCGCCCGCAGCGCGACCTGCGCAGCGGAGACTTGGAGTACGACACCGGATTAGGCGGGGCCGTGGTCCGGCTGGACGTGTCCAACTCCGCCTCAGTTTTCGACAATGTCCTCTCCCACGCCGACGACGCACCCGACGGGGTCATTGCCTTTGCCAAAGGCCGAAACACCTATGTCGCCGGTTCGCTTTGCGAAAGCTATCCCGATGTGCAGGCGCACTGGATGGAGTGGGTCAGCGACTGCATTGCCGCCGGCGTCGACGGCCTGGACGTGCGCATCTCCTGCCATAGCTCCTGGACCGACTCACCAGACATCTACGGCTTCAACCCCCCGGTCGCGGCCGAGTACGAACGGCGCTACGGCATCAACCCCGATGTCGAGCCATACGATGCGGTCCTATTGGGCGCCGTGCGCGGCGACTTGTATGATCAATTTCTGCATGCGGCCAGGGCGCGCCTCGCCGCGGCCGGTTTGCCGCTGCACCACCACATTGAAATCGAATCATTCCGCCCCGATGCCTCGCCGTCGCGCACGCGTTCCCGCCCCGGCAACATCACATTCCACTGGCGCCGCTGGCTGCGCACCGGTCTGGCCGACGAGACGACCCTCTTTGGCCGCGCCTGGTCGCCTGAACGCCTTCTCAGCGATGGCTTTGTCCAAAATGTACTGGACGAGGTGGAAACGAACGCTGTACCCGCGCACCTGAGCCTGCCGGTGGGGATTTCAAAGGGCGATGGGGGCCGCCTGGCCGATCAGATCGAGTATTCCTTCCACTCCGGCCGGCTGGACGGCTACACCATGTATGAGTCCGCAGCCCTTTACGACAGGCACCACACCGGAGCGGACGGCCGCCTGCGTTTCCTGCCCGGTCTGACCGAAGCGGTGCGCGAGCGCGCCGAGGAATTGGGCTTGACCTGAGCATGGCAGTATCCCGTACAGCGCCTTACAGTAAGCCACGACAGGAGGAAGGTTGTAATGCCGCTAATTACCCTTGGTGAGCCGGTCCTGATTGACCAGGCACCGATAGGCCTGAAAGATTGGGGCCCTTGGCAATTCCCCCACCTTGAACGGCTGGCCGACGGCCGCATCCACCTCGAATTCCATGTCGAAGCCGATTCGGTCACCGCCTACGGGTTGCCCACCAGGCATGCGCTCTCTGCCGACGACGGCGGGACCTGGCAGGCGGTTGAAAGCCGCGAGGCACGCGGCGGTCTACTGTTGCCGAACAGAGACCGGCTGCTTCCTGTGCAGCTGCAGTCCCGCCACCGTGACGAGGTCACTTTGCCCGAACCGGTACTGGTCCAGGAGGATGCGCCCAGCCGGATAACCCACATATACCGTGCTGCCGACTTTCCCGCAGAGCTCTCGGGCTGGCGCTTCCTGCGCCAGCGCAGCGGAGAAGAGGACTGGGTGGAGGAGACGGCCACCGTGCGCATGCCCGGCGAAATCCGTATCGTCCGCGAGGAGATGTACGCCTTCTGGCCCTCCTTTCATCACGGCCGCTCGCAACTGGCACCCGATGGCTCCATCTGGGAAGCGATCCATACGAAGCGGATCGTCGAAGGCAAGGTACAGCCGGCGAACAATATTGTCTATCTGCGGTCGGTCGATGCGGGATATTCCTGGGATGTTCTGAGCGAGATCCTCTACCAGCCGGACAGGGAGGCCGATCCGCACGCGGACCAGCGGGACGGCTTCACCGAGCCAGAGTTCAACTTCATGCCGGATGGTGGCGTGTTGTGTCTATTGCGCACCCACGACCTGCTGGGCGTCGGTCCATCCTACTGGTCCCGCTCGCTGGACAACGGCCAGAGCTGGAGCGACCCGCGTGTATTTGACGACCGCGGCGTGTGGCCGCGCATGTTGACGCTCGGAAACGGGATAACGCTGGCGTCGTATGGACGGCCAGGTCTGTACGTCCGCGCGACAGAGGATCCTGCTGGTCTTGAATGGGATGACAAAAAGGTGGTGGTCGAGCCAGCCGAAAGGCGCCAGGACACCTGCTCCTACTCCGCCCTGCTGGCACTGGACGGGAACACGGCGCTGCTGGCCTACTCCGATTTCAACTACCCCGACGCCCAAGGCCTGAAGCGCAAGAGCATCCTGGTACGCACGGTAACGGTAACCTGACAACTGTCCCAGCCCAATTCATTCCCAATATCTGGCTTTTGTCGCGGATTTTGGGGTGAACTGAAAACTAAGAACTGACCACCAAGAACTGCCCTCAAACCATTGCCCGCGTCGCCAGCCCCGGGATCACACCCAGCGCTTGGCAGGCGAGCGCGCCGCAGCGATTCGCAAACGCAACCGCCTCGGTAAGACTCTTCCCTTCAGCCAGCGCCACCGCCAGGCCCGCGTTGAAGGCATCCCCTGCGCCGGTCGTATCGACAACGTCAATCGCAACGCCAGGCACCTCCTCCTGCCCGTCTTCGGTCAGAATCAGAGCGCCTTTCTCTCCCATTGTCACGATCAAGTTGCCAACGCCGCGAGCCCGCAGCTGCCCGGCCAGGTCAACGGTGTCTGCGGGGTCATCCGGGGCCAGGCCGAGGAGAATTCGCAGTTCGGTCTCGTTAGGTGACAGGTAATCCACGTTTTGCAGAACGCTCTCATCGAGCGCTGTGGCCGGCGCCGGATTGAGAATCGTGCGTACGCCATGTTTCTTGCCCAGCGCCATCGCACGCGCCGCCGCCTCGACCGGAATCTCCAGTACCGACATCACCACGTCGCTGTGGGCAATCTGTTCTTCGACCTGGTCGACAAATGCACTGTCCATCAGTTCGTTGGCACCCATGTCGAGAATGATGCCGTTCTCGCCCTCGGTATTCAGAATGATGAAGCCGACGCCCGTGGCCATCTCCTCTGTCCGCTGCAGGTAGGTCGTGTCGACCCCTTCCTCGTCGTAAAGGTCGACGGCGATGTCCCCTATCTTGTCGTCGCCGATGATGCCGGCGAAGTGGGCCTGCGCGCCCAGCCGGGCCACGCCGACAGCCTGGTTCGAGCCCTTGCCGCCGGCCCCATGTCAAAGTCGGAGCCGACCAGCGTCTCGCCAAAGACAGGCATGCGCTGCGTCCGCAGGGTCATTCCCACGGCGAAGCTGCCGACAACGGTGATTACGGGCTTGGTCATCGGTGGGTCTCTCTTTCGCTGTCAGGGATCGTATGTCGAGGAGTCTCTGCGGCTCAGTTGGGCTGGGCTGCCTGGGCCGGCTCTTTCAGGCCGACCTCACCCGCCTTGGCGATCATAGCGTCTGCGACCTGACGAATATCGGCCCGTTCGGCGTCGGTGGCTGCGGCGATCTCCTCCGCAACCAACTCGTCGCAACGCCGGTGGAGCCCGTCCATATCGGGGATGCGGTCAGGGAACTTCTCGTGCAGGGTGGTATGCCAGCGCTTGCCGTAGGCGGCGTGAATCGTCTCGTCAGCCCAGTCGAACTCCATATCGTGCTGGCTCATCCTGTCCTGGTACTGCTCAAAGGCTTCCGCCCGCTTGACCTTGTTGCCGATATTCTTGGTCTCAAAGTAGTGAAGCATACCAAGTCGAATAATCGGCTCCTGCCCGGCCGCACTGTCGTAGATATAGCTGCCCAGAGGCATTTCGTGCAGTGCAAAACCCCATGCACGCAGCCGCTCGTAGCCCATCAGAACGTGGCGGCTTTCGTCGTAGGTCCAGCGCGCGGCATCGTAAATGTACTCCCAATCAAGGTCGTCGGCGAAAGCGTGCAAGATGGCGCCGCCCGTCTCCACCGCCCACACTTCATTCAGATGACTGACTCCGCTGCGTAGCTGCAGATTGATCCCCTCACCGTAAGCAAAATTGGGATCGACAATATCGGGCCAGTAGAAGTGACAGAGATGGAAGCGAGGGTCCCGCGCAGGAACTTCGGCCAGCTTGAAGGGACGTCGTCCAGGTAAATCGTTCGGCATCGGGGCCGCGTGAGGCGCCTCCAGCTTCAATCCTCCCACCTGTTCCAACCGTTCTGCCAAGGCCGAGGCCCAGCTCTCCGCTTCCTGCCATTGGTCCGGTTCAGATCCGGCCATGGCTTCCAGTTGGCCCTCCAGCCAGGCGATCTGCGCTTCTTTCTCCGCTATCGCCAGGTTGAGAGCGCGCAGAATCGGTCCGTCGCTGAGGTCATCGGCGCAACTGACGTAGCTGCGATAGGCTGTCAACAGTGCGGGCTTGAAAACCTGGGCAAGCGCGAGAATGAAAGCCTGCGCGCTGGGTGCACTTATAGACTCATCGAAGACCTCGATCAAAGGCGCATCTTCACCGATTTCCAGCATCCGCCTCGGATACCGCAGCTCGAAGACCCGCTCCCGCAGCGCGTGCGCAGTCAGCGTATCCTGCCAGGTGAAACGCGGCAGCGTCATCTTCACTTCCAACGCGGCAATGCCGGGCAACCAGCCCGACTGGCTGATGATCAGTGCCCGCTCGCACAAGTAGAATCGCTTGAGAATGGTCGCCGCGTCCAGGCGCAGAAAACGCGCACGGGCATGCTCCCCAGGCAGATAGCGATTATTGTTGTCTGTCATGGTTCCACTCTCGAATGTCATTTTAGTGCGGGGCAAATACTACCGGGCTCTGCACCTACCCCTTGACCGCACCGGCTGTCAGACCGCTGATCATGTAACGCTGCAGGAACAGGAAGAAGATGAGACCCGGTACGATGATCAGCACGGCCATCGCCATGATGTTGCCCCAAACCACCGAGCCGGCGATACCGACAAAGAAGTTGATACCGACCGAGAGCGGATACTTCTCCTGGTCCTTCATCATCGTCAGCGCGAACATGAACTCCTGCCACGCGATCGTAAACGCGAACAGCGCCACTGCCGCGATTCCGGGCGCGGCCACCGGCAGAAAGACGCGCCGAATCGCCCCCACGCGACTACAGCCGTCGATCATCGCCGAGTCTTCCAGCTCGCGCGGGACCGTATCGAAATAGCCCTTGAGCATCCAGGTCGAAAATGGCAATGCCCCCATTGTATAGACGATGATCAGACCCGCATAGGTGTTGACCAGATTGAGGCGCGTCAACGTGACGAAGAGCGGGATCAGCATCAGTACGCCCGGAAACATCTGGCCGGCGATCAGCCAGACGCCCAACGAACGGCGCATGCGGAACTGAAAGCGTGAAAGCGCGTACGCGCCCAGCGTGGTCAGCACCAGTGCCAGCAAAGTCGTTACGGTAGCGATATAGAGGCTGTTGAGAAAATAGCGCCCGGCCGGAGTCTCGGTGAGTACATAGTTATAGTTGGCCAGGGTCGGTTCCTTGGGAAAAAATACAGGAATCCGCGTAAAAATCTCGGGACGCGCCTTGAATGAACTGGTCAACATCCAGAAAAAGGGAAACGCAGTAAAAGTGCTGATGATGAGCAACCAGGCATACGCAAACACATAGCGGACGAGCCGGCGGCGGACAAACTTTTCCATGAGGGCCTCTCCTATTCGACGTCTTCCAGCACTTGCCGCGTATAGAGCGTGATCGGCAGCAGCAGCAAAATCAGCATGACCACACCAACAGCCGAGGCATAGCCTATCTTAAAGAAGCGGAAGGCGTTCAGGTAGGACATTATTGAGAGTAACATCGTCGTATCGCCCGGGCCGCCCCCAGTGAGGACATAGACGCTATCGAAATGGTTGAAGGCCCAAATCGTGGTCAGCAGGATGGCAATTTTGCCAACGCGATTGAGGAGCGGAACGGTTATGTAACGAAAGCGCCCCAGAACGCCGGCGCCATCAATCGCGCCCGCTTCGTAGAGCTCCTCGGGCACCGTTTGCAGGCCGGCAAGCAGCATCACCACCGAAAAGGGAAACAGTTTCCAGATAGCCACGACCATCGTCGCGGCCAGGGCCGTATTCTTGTCGCCCAGCCAGCCTATCTGGCGGTCGATAAGGCCGACTTCCATTAGCGCGTAGTTCAACATCCCGAAATGCGGATCGAAGATCCAGCGCCATGTCAGGGCGGCAACGACGGCGGGGCACACCCAGGGAATCAGGGCAAGTCCCCTGAACAGACCCTGCAATGGCATATTCTCATTTAGAGCGATCGCCGTAAACAGTCCCAACGCATAGGTAATGACTACGATGCCAACGGTCCAGAGGATATTGTTGGCCAGCGCCCCCCAGAATAGCGTGTCGTTGGTCGTCAATTCGATGAAATTAAATGCGCCGACCAGGGTCGTATCTTTATTGTAGAGATTGTACTGGGTGAAGGCGAGGTAAATCCCGCGCAAGAGCGGATACACCGTCAACAGCAAGAGTGGAATGACGGTTGGCAGCAGGTAATAATAGGGCGTAATGTGGCGGTTGCTCAGGCGGCGCGAAAGGCGTTCAAGACCTTCGGGCAAGGGAACGGACAACGTTTTCGTAGACACGTTTGCCTCCAACCAGACTTCAGTGACCTCCGTTTAAGGGGCGAGGACGGTCACTGTCGAAGAGGGCGAACCGGGAAATACGGGAAGAAAGAGCGGGCACAGGCCCATTGTGTTGCCTGCACCAAGGAAACTGCGAAACCCGTCAGTTTAAAACAGTAGACAGGGGATGCCCTGTCTACTGTGCATCCGGCACCCTGCCCTCCGCTGAGGGCAGGGTGCCGGACGACTTGAATCGTATCCTGACTGATCAACGCACGAATAGGGAGAAGGCACCGACGACCGGTGCGAGAGAAGACCGGCTCGCTAGGCCTGATACTCCTGCAGTATCTTGGTTCCTTCGACCTCCAGAAGATCGATCAGTTCGTCGAGAGTCATTTCATTCTGCAGATACTTCTGGATATTCGGTCCCAGCAGACGGTCATCGAACTCGGCCCAGGCAGGGTGCTTGGGATAACCGACGCCGTGCTCCACCTCGCGCAGAGCAACGTCCCAGGCGTGTTCCGTAGTCGTAAACCGGGGATCCTCCATCGCCTTTATGCTCGTTGGGAAGAGCCAGTCACCGTAGGCGATGGCCGAAGAATTCTCGTCGTTGGATAGCCACAGAGTAACTTCCCATGCGGCATCGACCGTACCTCTGGCAGTCGAGTCCGTGGCAACAGACCAGGTCTGCGGTTCGCTACTGTTTGCGTGGCGCTTGTAATGGGGAAGCGGGACCATGTGCCACTCGAACTCCGGTTCGGCCTCCATCACGATTCGTCTGGCCCAACAGCCCGTTTGGCGCATCGTATAGATGCCCAGTCCGAACGCCTCCAAAGTGTTGGAGCCGCCAAAACTCTCCTGAGACAGGATATCATCCACCCAGAGCATGTCATGCCACAACTGCAGGGCTTCGCGCGCCGGCTGCACGTCGATCTCCCAGTTCTGTCCCGATCCGCCCATAACCTCGGCGCCGGTCTGCCACATCCAGGCGATGATGTCCTCGGTCGTCTGTGTCGCCGTAAGGTTGGCGGCCAGTCCGTAATACTCCGGCGGACTGGTGAGCTCCTTGGCAGCCGGAATGAAGTCGTCCCAGGTCCAGCCATCGAGTGGAAGTTCAAATCCTGCCTCGTGGAACCGGTCCGCGTTCACGTACATCGTCCCGACTTCCCAGCACCAAGGCACACTGAAAATCTTGCCGTCCAAGGGGGAGACGGCCGCGTCAAGCGCCTTGGGATGGGTCGACTCAACCAGCCCGGAGTTATTCATCAGTTCGGTCAGATCCAGGTAACCGCCCTGCGTTCCGTACTCGTTTGCCCAAGCCGTGATGCCGTGGACGATATCAGGCGTCACCCCGCCGGCAATCGACGTAGTCAGGTAGTCACGCGCCTGACCCCATCCCCCCTGGATATATTCGGCGGTAATGCGGCTGCCATGCTCGGCATTCCAATTGTCGATCGCGGCCTGTGCGGCCTCTACCGCGCCCGGTTGCCACACAAGTGTGTAGAACTGCACCGTCTGAGGCTCGGCCCCGCCTTCCATATCGCCGGCGCCTTCTTGGGGCGCAACGGGTGCCGCGCAGGCGGCGAGTGCAACGCCTGCGGCGGAAAGGCCAGCCATCTGAAGGAAATTCCGACGACTCAATCTCGTTTCGTTCACGTTCAACCTCCCGTGGTCTTTGTGGGGCGCTGATGAAACAGCACCCTGGCGCGAAAAAGTGAATAACGTCGGGCCCAGTGCGTTTCCGGGGGACACAGCCCGGATATAGGTGATGGTAAGTGTTGGAGAGAAAGTATAGTTAACCGTGTTTTGATTGTCAACCGGTCATCTGCCGAGGGTGCAGTACAGACTTGGGGTGGGTACAAGGGTAAGGAGCGAGGAACGGGAACTGCAGGCGCCTCTGCAGGAGATCGGGTTGCGGGCCGGCCGCGGTGTTGTCGTTGGTGGATTCTTATGAAAGTTTGTCACTAGTTGGGATGCTTTCATATGTGCATGTTGGCTTGCGGGGGCGGTCGGGAATGCGCGGGGTTAGCCAATATTGTACAGCTTTTGCGGGGGACTCCGGTTCATCACTTCGATGGCTGAGAGACGGTCTATCGGCGCTGCGACGGGGCACGCGAAAGGAGCCGCGAAAGTGTTGCATTTGCCCAAAAAGTGATGCATTACTGGATATTGGGGTCCTGACCAGAGAGAAAAAGGGCGAAAAACGGTGCGAAAGCAGTGCATCACTAGGGATGCATCACTTTTGCAAAAAATTGGCCCAAAAGCGGCGGCTATAGAGGCGCCGCGGGAGCGTGTTTTCGGGCTGATTCTGGCCGCAAAAGCGGCGCGGAAATGCGGTCGTTCGCGGTTGGTGGTCTGCCGAACACGTACAGGTTTTGTACAAGTTTTCGGCACGGAGCAGAAAGGGATTTCCCCAGGCCTGGTTGCCTGCCGATGTATATGAAACTCGTCCAATTACGGAGAGTGCATCCCAATGTTTATGCGAACTTTCATATACCTCCGGCAGCGTAAGCGCCGACTCAAACTACTGTTGTACCACTAACCACTGACCACTGCCGTTCCGCCTTTCGTCGACCCTCAGGCTAAATGCGGCAATGCTGGCAAACCGGATTAGATGCCATTGCCCTGCGAAATCGGGTGCATCCCGGATTCTCTGCGGTGATCACGCAAGAAATGGTGATTTCAGCCCAGGCAACAGTTCGGCCCCATTTGACAGAAAAAAGATACAAGATATCGTACATCCCCCCTTAAAACCGGACAAAACACGACAAACCCCTCAAATCAATAACCCTTGAGCCCTTGAACTGAACGGCTCATTGACCTTTGTCAGTCAAGCAATTTGCTCCCGCAAACTGCCTGCCCGCGCAACGCCGCGCACGCTCGCTGAAAAGACCCGATACGCCTTTACTGTACTCCGCGCCGCTTCACCTTACTACAGGGAGCACAGCGAGCTATCCTCTCCTCCAAGCCCGACCTCAATCAGTTGGCGCCGTCGCTCCACCAGGGGCCATTGCGGCCGGATGCGTACGCCAGTCGACCCTGTCTTGACTGCAACCAAAGCTGGTTCGCCTGCGATTGGACAGTGAACGCATTAACATTTATCATGCCAACGAAGATAGACATCCAACCTCGCGGCTGGCGGGCAAACCCGAAATGATAAACTTATGAGATCGGTAATTTGCGTCCATGAACGTTTTGACGCCGTATGGCCGTTTGCTGCAGACTATTGGCAGAAACGCTGGCAGAGCGACTGTTGCGAGCTCTACCGTACGCTGGAGCCGGAGGCGCGTGCGCTGCATCTGGTGCCCGACCCCGCCGCGGTGCAGCGGCTGGTCCTCCTCGGTCTCCCCGCCGGCAGCGAGGACCTGGCCCCCTTTACCTCCCTTGAGGAGTGCTTCCACAGTTCCCACGGCGAACACCCTAGAGACGGCCTCGAAGAGGCGGCGTCTCGCGGCATTCACATCATTCCCCACCGGGTCGACATCTATTGGGGGCAGTCGGTGGCCGAGTACGGGCTCTGCCTGACCCTCTGCGGACTGCGCCGCATCCCCCAGGCTCACACTGCGATGATTGAGAGCTATGAGCCCTGGAAACACGGGCCGGATGTGGGCAGACCGGGCGGGAAAGGTATCCAGTATGCCGATGATTCACGGTTTGCCAATGGCACGCTCGCAGGCAAACGGGTACGCGTCGTCGGCGCCGGCAATATCGGCGCCCGCTACGCCTCATGGTGCACGGCTATGGGCGCAGATGTTGCCATCTGGGACCCATTTGCCCCCGACGCAACCTTTGCCGCTGCCGGTGCAAGACGCTGCTTTCATCTGCCGGAACTGGTGAAGGATGCCGAGATCTTTGTGCCAATGCTTCCCTTAAAGGAGGATACGATCGGGTTGGTCGGCAAGGACCTCATCGACGCCTTGCCGCACGGATGCCTGGTCGTACAAGTAACGCGGGCCCGGATCTGCGATACCGAGGCGCTCTACCAGCGCGTCCTCAAGGATGAACTGGCCCTGGCCGCCGATGTCTTTGACGTCGAGCCCGTGTCGTTGGACTCCCCCTTACTCGGGCGTCACAACGTAGTCCACACTCCGCACAATGCTGGCCGCACGAAAGACGCCAACCTCGCCTGGGTCGACGATCAGATCGGGCGTTTCAGACCACGCCCATAAGAGTTAGCGGTCGGTTCGGGCCGCGGACAGGAGGAGAGATGAAACCACTGGAATCAGAACACCTCGCCTCATTTGCCGCCAACTTTCAGAACGACTTCTCGGCCCACATCGGGCGCGACGAAGAAGAGGCCGCCGAGCTTGACCGGATGCGGAATGCGCTGCGCGATTCCCTCGACCTCGGACTCTTCACGCGCCAAGGTATCGAATGGTATCGGAGCGCCTACACAGAGGCCTTCCTCTTCATGTACGACACCGCCTTCTACGACCGCGAAGCCGGGCGTTACCGTATCGACGAAATCCTGGACGACGGCGAACGCGAGTTCGGCGGCTACGACATCATTCTCCTCTGGCAGTCCTACCCTCGCCTCGGTATCGATGACCGAAACCAGATCGACTACTACCGCGACATGCCGGGTGGCCTGCAGGGGCTGCGCCAGGTCGTTGACCGAGCCCATGCCCGCGGCGTGCGCGTCTTCGTCAACTACAACCCCTGGGATATCGGCACGCGCCGCGAGCCGGGCGCGCCTCCCTATACCGACAAAAGGGGTTACCGCGGCAGATTTCCGGACACGAACGCGCCCGCAGTGGCCGACGCCGAAGCCCTGGGCGCAGTGATCAAGGAGATCGGCGCCGACGGCGTTTTCCTGGATACCATGGCCTCAGACGACCCGGGATTCCTGGCGCCAATGGAGCGGGCCAACGCCAACGTTGTCTTCAACCCGGAATCGTTGCCCCCCATAGAAGCCCTCTCCTCGATTGCGGGCAGCTGGCTGCAGCGCAATACGGTTGTCCCCCCTGACCTGATGACCATCCGTTGGGTGGAGCCCCGCTTTTCTTTTCGCGCCATAGACCGCAACGCTGACGAACACAGCGATATCATCCAGAAGGCATTTTTCCACGGTTGCGGCCAGGTCGTTTGGGAGAATATCTTTGGCTGGTGGAACCCCTGGCCCGAATCTGATCGCGTGCTCCTGCGACGTTGTGTGCGGTTGTTGCGCCAGTTCTCGGACGCATTTCAGGACCGGGACTGGCAACCCTACGTGGCCACAGAGGTAGAGGGCGTTTACGCGCACCGCTGGCACAGCGGCGAAACAACCATGCATACGCTGATCAACGAATCGGACGCTGCGGTCGACGGCCCAGTACTGCAGGCGGCGGCAGTTTCGCCAGACGGCCGCCCTATGCGCCACTACGACCTCTGGAATGGCGCCGAAATCGGGCCGGCGCAGCAAGGGGAAGCGCACCTGCTTGCGCTTTCCATGTCAAGGGGCGAAGCAGGATGTATCGTCTCGGCACCCGAGGGGGTTGAGGTCGACCTGGGCTCCGGACAGGAGGAGTCCGCAAGCGCAGGCGCTGCCGGCATCGACCGTAAACGTTTAACCCTTTCCGACCTTTCCCTGCGTCCGGTCGAGCCTTCCGCTCCGGTGGCCGCAGGGAAAGAGCCGGAAGAGATGTGCCGTGTAACCGCGGGCCCCTTCAGCTTCGGTGTACGCCACAACAACCGGTCCGTGATGGAGGGAGCGTGCTACGACAAGATCGATCAGCTCTGGGACAAGTACCACCCCCGGCAACACATCGAACTTCCTGAATACTGGGTCGATCGTACCGAAGTTACCAACGCCTCCTACCTTGACTTTCTCGAACAGTCCCGCTACCTGCCGCGTGATCTCACCAACTTCCTGCGCCACTGGCACAAGCCTGCCGGCAGCGAGCAGGAGCCCTGGCGGTGGACGCTGCCGCCAGGCAAGGAGAGGCACCCGGTCATCTGGGTGGATTTGGATGATGCCCGCGCATACGCGAACTGGGCCGGAAAACGGCTGCCCCTCGAAGAAGAGTGGCAAAATGCCGCGGGTTTCGCCGTCTGGCCGTGGGGCGACGGCTTCGACCCCACGCTCTGCAACAGCGGCAGCGACGACACGACCCCGGTAGACCAGTACCCCGGCGGCGCCAGCCACGTCGGCTGCCTCGACATGGCCGGCAACGTCTGGGAGTGGACCGAAAGCGAACGCGACGACGGCCACACACGCTACGCCATCATTCGCGGCGGCAGCTACCTCAAGGTCGAAGGCAGCATCTGGTACAACGCCAGCGGCGCGCAGCCCAACGACTGCCACGAAAAGATTCTGCTGATGTATCCCGGATTAGACCGATGCGGCACCGTCGGCTTCCGCTGCGTCAAGGACGTTGCCCAAACCTGACAAAAAGTGAAATGGAGCGAGGAAGCCCGGCTTCTCACCGTTCCTATTTCGGTTAAGGAGCGAAGATGACGACAGTTTTGACACCCGAAGCGCGCATGGCCGGACTCAAGCGGAACGGCTTCTGCGTCATCGAGAATGTAGCCGATGAGCGGCTCCTGGACCGGACGCGGGCCTGCGTCGACAAGGCGTTGGCCGAGGTTGATCCCGAACGGCTGGAAAGAACAAAGTCGCCGGGCAGCCTGATCGACTCCAACAACTATCCGGAGCTGGCTGATCTGATCGGCAATCCGCGCGCCCTCGCCGAACTCGACCGTATGGGCTTCAAGGACATCAAGTTCTGGAAAGCGGTCATCATCAGCAAGCCGCCGGGTGGGCCCCGCCTCTACTGGCACCAGGACTGCCTGATGTGGCAGGACCCGCGCGCGTACAGCGACAGGCCGCCGATGATCTTCCTCATGTACTATATGGAGGACACCACGCGCCACAACGGCTGCCTGCGCCTGCTTCCCGGCACGCACCGCCATCGCCACGTCCTCCACGATATGGGCGAAGCCCACACCCGGGAGATCAACCGCCTCGACGACCCGGACGACCCCCGTTTCCGCGACTACCCCGGCGAGGTCGACGTACCGGTCAAAGCCGGTGATGTCGTTGTCGGCGACGCGCGCATGTTCCATTCGGCCCACACAAACCTTTCGGACGAAAAACGGACGGTGATCACCATCTGGTTTCACCCCTTCTTCTCCGACCTGCAGGAGCCGACGCAAAGCTGGATCCACGACTTCATGCACAGACAGCACGCCGACTGGCCGCAGGATGCGCTCGCCAAGATCGAGACGCTCATCCCCGACTACCACGGCGGCGTCGAGCCCATGGAGCAGAAGCGGACGCCCGACGAGCGCCTGCGCTGGCCCGACGCGGTGGCCGCCGGATAGCCTTGGTCCGCCTGCCTCAAGCTGCCTGAAATCTGCCGTGAGATCATCGATGGCGCCTCCAACAGTTGGGGGGAAAACCTGCGATTCGCCCTGCGCTTGGTAACTGCTCGACTTCATATGCGCAGGCAGCGCCGATGACAACCTTGGCAAATGGAAGGCAATCGGGATTCCTTTAAGCCGCGGGACAGCAAGGGAGGACCACAGATCATGACAGTAGGTTATGGCGACTTCCGCTACGAGTTGGACGATTCCTGGCCGACACTGCCCGAAGGATGGTCGCTCGGCTCGGTGCCCGATCTGGCTGTAGATTCACGCGACCGTGTCTTTGTCTTCTGCCGCCACAAACACCCGGTCGTCGCTTTTGAGGCCGACACCGGGAAATTTGTCACCTCCTGGGGCGAAAACGAATTCACCGAACCGCACGGCATCTTCATCGACGCCGACGACTACGTCTGGGTCACAGACCGCCAAGAGCACGTCGTCACCAAGCACACGCAGCACGGCGAAAAGCTGCTCGAGCTGGGCCGCCGCGGCTGGGCCATGATGACGGTGACGCCCTACGGAACGACACTGGATCCCCCCTTCAACATGCCCGCCGGCGTGGCCACCGCCCAGGACGGCAGCATCTTCGCCGCCGACGGCTACGGCAACCGCCAAGTCCACCGCTTCTCCGCCGAAGGTGAGCTGGAAGTCTCCTGGGGGACCTCCGGCCTCGAGCCGGGCCAGTTCGCACTGGTACACAACATCGGCATCGACACGCAGGGCCGCGTCCTGATCTGCGACCGCGAGGCCAACCGCATCCAGCTCTTCGATCGCGACGGCAACTTCATCACCATGTTTGAAGACGTACACAGGCCGGGCGACGTCTACTGCAGCCCCGACCAGTACGTCTATGTCGCCGAGCAGGGCAGCGCCATGGGCAAGGGCCCTCTCCCCTGCGGCGTCTCCATCTTCCACGAATCGGGTGAGCTGGTATGCCGCTTCCGCGGCCCTGAAACCGGCCTGCGCATGCCGCACGGCATCTGGTGCGATTCAAAGGGGAACATCTTCGTAGCCGAGCTGGGAGAAGAGGGCAACCGCGCGCGCAAGTTTGTAAAGGTCTGAGAATTCACGAACTGAAGCCTTAACCTGATTCCGGCGTCAAAGCGCAGGAAATTCCTGAAAAGAAGTTGGCACAACCGGCAAATCAGTTGCTATCAACGCCCTCCAGGAGACAAGAATGAAGATCCTCATCACCGGCATCAGCGGAACCATTGGCACCTTCCTTGCGCCTGCGCTCGGTCGCGACCACGAAGTACACGGCATCGACCTGAGACCCTCCGAATGGCCCAATGCAACCCAGGCCGATCTCTGCGACCCCGCCGCGTTGCCGCCGGTCTTCGAGGGAATGGAAGTCGTCATCCACCTGGCCGCCGAACCACGCCACGAGCTCGAAATCGGCTGGGAAGAGCTCACCAATCCCAACCTCGTCGCCACCGCCCGCATGTTTGACGCCGCCCATGACGCCGGCGTGCGTCGCGTCATCTTCGCCAGCTCCATGCATACCATGGGCTGCTACGAGTTCGACGAACCCTACGCCTCAATCGTCTCCGGCCGCCTCGACGGCCTTGACCCCGACTCCATCCCCCTCGTCAAGGGCGACGATCCCGGCAGGCCGGACAGCCGCTACGGCGCAACCAAGATTTTCGGCGAATCGCTTGGCCGCTACTACACCGAGGGCGCCAACATCGACCGCCCCGACGAACGACCCATGGAGGTCATCTGCGCCAGGCTCGGCACTCTGCCCGGCTTCGACCGGCCCGAACAGGACTACCGCTCTCTCGTCAGCTGGTTCAGCCATCGCGACGCCATCAGCTTCTTCCGCGCTTGCGTCGAACGGCCCAACATCAGCTACGAGATTCTTTACGGCGCATCCAACAACACCTGGAAAATCTACGACACGCCTTACGCCTGGGACCTGCTCGGGTTTGTCCCTCAGGACAACGCTTCAGATCACTGGCGCAAGGACTAGCGGGGGCCTGGCCCTTGCTCCCAGCCGGCTGTCGCTGCCGCCTCCGTCAGCAGGTCACTGCCTGGCGCGCCCTACGCACAGCGGAGGCTTCAACCACATCTCCGAACTTGCCCTTTTTTCCGGGTGCTTGACAACTAACTCTCCCCGCATATAATGGGCCCTGACCCACAAGGAGAACTTAATGAAAATCCTCATTACCGGCATCAGCGGTACGATAGGCACTTTTCTCGCGCCCGACCTCAGCCGCGACCACGACGTCTACGGCATCGACCTCAAACCGTCCGACTGGCCCAACTCCACCCAGATCGACCTCTGCGACCCCGATGCCCTACCGCCTGTCTTTGAAGGCATGGACGTCGTCATCCACCTCGCCGCCGACCCCCGCCACGAGGTCGAAATCGGCTGGGACGTTCTCACCAACCCAAACCTGATCGCCACTGCACGCATGTTTGATGCCGCCCACGATGCCGGCGTCCGCCGCGTCATCTTCGCCAGCTCTATGCACGTCATGGGCTGCTACGAGTTCGACGAGCCCTACGCCTCCATCGTCTCAGGCCGCCTCGACGGCCTCGACCCGGCATCCATCCCCCTTGTCAAGGGCGACGACGACGCCAGGCCTGACAGCCGCTATGGCGCAACCAAGGTCTTCGGCGAGTCCCTGGGCCGCTACTACACCGAGGGCGCCAACATCGACCGGCCCGACGAGCGCCCGATGGAGGTCATCTGCGTCCGACTCGGCACGCTCCCGCCCTGGAACGCCCCGGGCAAGGACTACCGCTCGCTCGTCAGCTGGTTCAGCCACCGCGACGCCAAGGGCTTCTTCCGCGCCTGCGTCGAGCGCCCCAATATCAAGTACGAAATCATCTACGGCGCGTCCAACAACACCTGGAAGATCTACGACACGCCGTACGCCTGGGAACTGCTCGACTTCATGCCCGTCGACAGCGCCGACGACCACTGGCGCAAGGAGTAACATTCATCTCTGCGCGCCGCACTCGCGCGCGACACCGGAGGACTGCTGATCATGACAGTTGGATATGGCGACTTTCGCTATGAACTGGACGATTCCTGGCCGTCAGTGCCCGAAGGATGGTCGCTCGGTTCGGTGCCCGATGTGGCAGTCGATTCCCGCGATCGCGTCTTCGTCTTCTGCCGCCACAAACACCCAGTCGTCGCCTTTGAGGCTGAGACCGGGAATTTCATCACCTCCTGGGGTGAGGGCGAGTTCACCGAGCCGCACGGCATCTTCATAGACGCCGAAGACCACATCTGGGTCACAGACCGCCAGGAGCACGTCGTCACCAAGCACACGCAACACGGTGAAAAGCTGCTCGAGCTGGGCCGCCGCGGCTGGGCCATGATGACGGTAACGCCCTACGGAACGACACTGGATCCCCCCTTCAACATGCCCGCCGGGGTGGCCATCGCCAGCGACGGCAGTATCTTCACTGCCGACGGTTACGGCAACCGCCAGGTCCACCGCTTCTCCGCTGAGGGCGAGTTGGAAATCTCGTGGGGGACCTCCGGCATTGAGCCGGGCCAGTTCGCGCTCGTGCACCAGATCGGCATCGACTCGCAGGACCGGATCCTGATCTGTGATCGGGAGTCCAGCCGCATCCAGTTCTTCGACCACGAGGGCGAGTTCATCACCATGTGGGAAGACGTCAACGGCCCCGGCGATGTCTACTGCAGCCCCGACCAGTTGATTTATGTCGCCGAGCAGGGCGGCTCCCTCGGCAAAGGCCCGGTGCCGATCGGCGTCTCCATCTTCCACGAATCCGGTGAGCTGGTCGGCCGCTTCCGCGGCGAGGAAACCGGCATGTCGATGCCGCACGGCATCTGGTGCGACTCAAAGGGAAACATTTTCGTAGCGGAGCTGGGCACCGAAGGCAACAAGGCCCGCAAGTTTGTAAAGGTCTGACAGGGAACGACGCCGAACTGCATCTGGTCCTTAGCCTGAATAAGCGTGTGAGGCCGGGCTGACTCCTTTCTCCAGGGTAAGTTTGCCTGGCCTGACGAGGGAAAAGCGAGCCGATGAACGCAACTGCACCGCCGTTAGCTGGTCTCTGCACCTATGCGCAGGGCGGCGAGCCGGGCTAC
Source organism: Caldilineaceae bacterium (assembly GCA_965208965.1). Taxonomy (GTDB): domain Bacteria; phylum Chloroflexota; class Anaerolineae; order Caldilineales; family Caldilineaceae; genus Bin5. The sequence continues at coordinate 2,885,105 of OZ242384.1, read as the reverse complement.
AGTGTCGAACGCACTGTCCAGTTGCTGCGGCGCTATCTGTTTGTCGAAAGCCAGACGATGCGCTGTCTGGTTGCTCATCTCAACGCTGTGCCCGAGTGGGAGGTGAAGTGCGGCCTTTCGCTCCACCTGTGGCAGGACGCGGAACATTGCACCTGGCTGCGTAACCGGGTCAAGGAGATGCGCACGCCGCCTCTCCACCTTGACCGCATTCCCGACCCTGCCCTGGACGCCTTCTTCCAGGAACTGATCCGGTCCTCCACCACGCTTGAGTTGCTGACCGGCGTATACCGGGTCCTCAAACCGGCCAGCATCGCGGCTATGCAGCGCCACCTGTCGGCAGCCAACCCGCTGGTCGATCAACCTACGCGGCGCCTGCTCAGATTCATTTTACTTGAAGAAGAAGAGCAGCTCGCCTGGGGCGATGCCACACTGCGCCGCCTGATCAGTGAAGAAGACACTGATACAGGGAAAAGTTGGGCCGCACATCTGCGGGCCTACCTAGATGCCGCGGGCGGAATCGACGCCGATAGTGCTTCCGCAACCGAGAACGAGTTGCCGCCGGCTCGTGCCCAAGAGCCGTTCGACCCAATCCGTACACCGCAAAGAGATGAACGCTTTACCAGGGTGTGGCAGTCGCGCGGGCGCCTCCCCACCGGCGACATCTCCGCCACCGAGCGCAACTGGTTTCAGCTGTACATGCGGCTGACTGAAATGCACGTCCCCGAACTGATGGCACTGATAATCTACGACTGGGACGACCAACCCTGGGAGTTCTACCACGACATGGCCCGCCAACTCTGGGATGAGGCGCGCCACGCCATGATGGGCGAGATTGCATTCGAGTTGAGCGGTCTGAATTGGGCGGAGGTTCCGCACGAAATCAGCTTTGGCGAATTCCCCAATACCCAACTCGAGCCCGCCGACAGGCATTGCCTTCTGTGGGGGATCGAACAGGGGCTGATGAAACCGGACGGGAAGCAACTTGAGTACAAGGTCGCCCGCGAATCGGGCGACCCGCTGTCGACTGCGTTCCAGGACTTCGATTGGGCTGACGAGGTACTGCACGCCCAGATTGGACGCAGATGGCTGCTGCCGGCCTTTGAATCGATGGAGGCAATGCAGCAGCGCTACGAGGAGGTCCTGGCGCGCTTCCAGGCCATCCTCGACCAGGACCAGGTACTCCCCAGAGCGGAGTGGTGGGATGCCTTTTATCAGCAGATACCTCGACAGGGAGAGCGCCAGGCTCAGGCCTCGGACTGACGACGTGTCAACTGTTGTGGGTGAACGGACGTTTCGAGAGAATCTCTCGGGCACGATACCTGAATACTAACCAGAGGTGAATCCATCCAAAGGGCCCACAGATGTTTTCTCATTTCCACAAAGGAGGGAAAGAGATGAAACGGACCAAGTATTCGTGGCTGTTGGGAATCGTGATGGTTGTAACCCTTTTGCTTTCAGCCTGCGGTGCCCCAGCAGAACCGGCGGCCCCGGCCGAGGAGGCCGCGCCGGCAGCCGCAGAGGAAGAGGCCGCGGGGCCGGCCGAACCGCCCCAGATCGTACCGATAGAAGGGCCGGAAGTGATCCTCGACCCGGCCATGTTCCCCACCGAGTTCAGCGAAGCGCCGATGCTGGCCGAAATGGTGGCCGCCGGCGACCTGCCGCCGGTGGAAGAACGGCTGCCCGATCCCGAGGACATCTACGTCATCAAGCCGCTCAATGAGATTGGCAAGTACGGCGGCACATGGCGACGAGGCTTCACCGGGCCCGCCGACGGCGAGAACCTAATGCGCATCAACTCCTCGTCCCGTCTGCTCACCTGGAACTACGACGCCTCCAAGATCATCCCCAGCCTGATCAAAGACTGGGAGATCAACGAGGACCACACGCAGTACACGCTCCATCTGCGCCGCGGCGCCAAGTGGTCTGACGGCCACCCCTTCACCGCCGAAGACATCCTCTTCTGGTACGAGGACGTCGCGCTGAACGAGGAGATCTGGCCCACCCCGCCCAATGAGATGGTGATCGGCGGCGAAGTCGGCCTGCTGGAAGAGATCGACGAATTCACGGTGCGCTGGACGTTCGCCTCGCCCTATCCGCTATTCCTGGACATCCTCGCCGGTCACAACGCTGTCGGCGTCGGCCCGGACACGGAGGGCGCATGGAACGGCGGCGGCTACATGCCCAAGCATTACATGAGCCAGTTCCTACCCGCGTACTCCTCCGAAGCCGAAGTGACGGCCAAGGCCGATGCCGAAGGATTCGACAGCTGGCTGGAGATGTTCAGCTATATGGCCTATCTGCCACACAACCCCGATGTGCCGACGATGGGGCCATGGAAGACGGTTACACCCGTCAATGAGGCCGTCTGGTCCGAGGTCCGCAACCCTTACTACTGGGCCGTTGACACGGAAGGCAACCAGCTGCCCTATATCGACGAAATCGTCGTAACGCTGGCGCAGGACAGCGAGGTACTCGCGCTGCGCGCCATCGCCGGCGAATACGACCATCAGGCCCGCCACATTTCGATTTCGAAACTGCCCGTCTTCCTGGAGAACATGGAGGAGGGCAACTACCGCATCGACATGAGCCGCGCCTTCTTCCACAATAACGTCGTCAGCTTCAATCACAGCTACGACGGCGACGCCGAAATCCAGAAATTGATCCAAAACCGTGACTTCCGCCGCGCGCTCTCAATGGGCATCCGGCGTGACCAGATCAATGAGGCCATCTTCCTCGGCCTCGGCGTGCCCGGCTCGGCCATGATCGCCGCCAGTCTGCCCTCCACGCCCGGCGAGGAGTACGTCGAAAAGTGGGCCACCTTCGACCCCGACCAGGCCAACGCACTGCTTGACTCAATCGGCCTGGAGGCCAAGGATGACGATGGCTGGCGCCTCCGACCCGACGGCTCCGGTGACCGGTTGCGCATCGAACTTGCCGCTCCCGCCAACATCGGCTGGGAATGGGACGGCATGCTCGAGATGATCAAAGACCACTGGACGGCGATCGGCGTCTGGGCCGACCTCAAGATCCAGGAGCGCAGCCTGTTCGAGACCGAATCACGCGCCAACAATCATCAGCTCGCAGTCTGGACCAACGGCGGCTCCTCGGCTCTCTGGCTGTACCCGCGCCACGTGCTGCCGGTCAACCTGGTCGAAGCCTACATGGGGCCGGACATCGCCCGCTGGTACAACAGCAACGGCGAGGAAGGCATGGCGCCGCCCTATCCGGAAATGGAGCGCGCGCTTGATCTCTTCCGCCAGGGCTACGGTGTCGGCGGCGAAGAACGTAACAAGCTCGCCCAGGAGATCTGGTCGCTCGTCGTCGACGAGGTCTGGCAGATCGGCACGGTCGGCCAGGGCGCAGGCATAGCTGTTACCAGCAACAGACTGGGCAATGTGCCGCGCAACCAGTGCCCGGCCCAGCACTGCCGCACGCCCGCAACCAGCCATCCACCCACCTACTACTTCAAGGACTAGTCAAGTCTGAATCTCAGGCCTGTGGTCAGGGGTCACCCCCTGGCCGCAGGCCCCTGACCGCCGGAGCGCTCCATGCTCGCCTACGCCGCCCGGAGACTCGTCCTCGCCATCTTCACGCTGTGGACGGTCACGGTGCTCTCTTTCATCATCATCCAGCTGCCACCGGGTGACTTTGTCGACGCCTACATGGCTCAGCTGTCTGCCACGCAGTCAAACGTCTCTGAGCAGCACTTCGAGTCCCTGCGCCGCCAGTACGCGCTCGACAGACCGATGTACGTGCAGTACCTCAAATGGATGAGCGGCGTCTTCAGCGGCGATTTCGGTACCTCGATGATGTGGCGCAAGTCGGTGCTCGACGTGATCGGCGACCGCCTCGCCATGACCATGGTGCTGTCGATGGGCGCGATAATTTTGACCTGGGCCATCGCCCTGCCGATTGGCATCTACTCAGCCGTGCGTCAGTACTCCATCGGCGACTACGTCTTCACCTTCATCGGGTTCGTCGGCCTGGGGGTGCCCAGTTTCCTCCTCGCCCTCGTCCTGATGTATCTCGGTTTCACCCTCTTCGACTCAGACATCGGCGGGCTCTTCTCCCCCGAATACCAGTTGGAGCCCTGGAGTTGGGGCAAAGTGAAGGACCTGCTCTATCATCTTCCCCTCCCTGCCATAATCATCGGCCTCAGCGGCACCGCCGAACTGATTCGCGTGATGCGCGCCAACCTGCTGGATGAGCTGCGCAAACCCTATGTGATCACTGCCCGCGCCGCCGGCATGTCGGAGCGCAGCCTCGTACTCAAGTATCCGGTGCGCGTGGCCCTGAATCCGTTCGCCAGCACCGTCGGCTATCTTCTGCCCTATATCTTGTCGGGCAGCGTTATCGTTTCCGTCGTACTGGGCCTGCCCACGCTCGGCCCGCTGCTCCTGGGCTCCCTTGTCGCCCAGGACATGTTCCTGGCAGGGACAATCGTCATGATGCTCGGTGCCCTGACCGTCATCGGCACATTTTTATCCGACCTTCTGCTGATGTGGATCGACCCGCGCATCCGTTTTGGAATGGTTCAATAACCGTAAGCTAGCGGCGCGTGCCGGGGCGCTGGTTCCCACCCACCTGGACGCGCCGCGCATTGCAGGTGAACTGTGGCCGAAGAACACGTTAATTCCGACAGCGAGGAACGGATCTTCGTTGCCGGTCAGATGCAACTGATGTGGTGGCGCTTCCGCAAGCACCGTGTGGCCGTGGTGGCTACCTTTGTCGTCGTCGCATTCTATGTCGTCGTACTGGCAGCCGACTTCCTCGCCTACACCGATCCCAACACGACCGAGGCCTACCGTTTGCTGATGCCGCCCCAGCCCATTCGCTTTTTCGACAATGGCAGCTTCCGACCCCATGTCTACGCCGTATCCGGCAAGCGTGACCTGAAGACCTTCAAACGCGTTTACGTGGCTGACCCCAACAATAAACTGACAGTGCGCTTATTCGCCCGCGGCTACAAATACAAACTCTTCGGGTTCATCGGCACCGATCGCCATCTGATTGGCGTCGAGGGCGCTACCGCCGCGGAGTCCCTCTTCCTGCTTGGCACGGACGAAAAGGGGCGTGATGTCTGGTCGCGCATGATGGTCGCTACGCGCACTTCGCTCACCATTGGCCTTGTGGCAGTGGCGCTCAGTCTCGTGCTCGGCGTGCTTTTGGGCGGGATTTCAGGCTTCTATGGCGGCGCGATTGACTCCGTCATCCAGCGCCTCATCGAGATACTGCGTTCGATTCCCACCATCCCGCTGTGGATGGGGATGGCCGCCGCCTTTCCCAGGGAGTGGAGCGTCGAGCAGATCTACTTTGCCATTACCATTGTCATCGCCTTGCGCGGCTGGACAGGGCTGGCACGCGAGGTGCGCGGCCGCTTTCTTTCCCTGCGTGAGGAGGACTTTGTGACAGCTGCCGATTTGGCCGGTTGCAGCCGCAAGCGCATCATTTTCCGGCACATGATACCCTCCTTCCAGAGCCATATCATCGCCGCCGCCACTTTGTCCATCCCGGCCATGATCCTGGCGGAGACCGCGCTGAGCTATCTGGGATTGGGTCTGCGCCCACCGGCCATCAGTTGGGGCGTCATGCTACAGCAGGTGCAGAATGTCGAGGCCGTCGCCCTGTCACCCTGGTTGCTGGTCTCGGCCGTCCCGGTGATTGTCGTGACCCTGGCCTTCAACTTCATGGGCGACGGTCTGCGCGACGCTGCCGACCCCTATGGCATATGAGAAGTAAAACTCTCTAATGATATTCCCCACCCGCCTCCAAAGTCATGCAAGATGACCGCCAACCGATTCTGTCGGTACGCAATCTGAAAACGAGCTTCTTCACCGACGAGGGTATCGTCCGCGCCGTGGATGGCGCCAGCTTCGAAGTTCACCTCGGCCAGACCCTAGGCATCGTTGGTGAGAGCGGCTGCGGCAAGAGCGTTACCGCGCTCTCGATTCTCGGCATCGTGCCCCGTCCCGGCCGCATCGTCGAAGGGGAAATCCTGCTGCGCCGCGAAACGGAAAACGGCCAGTCACAGGAGGTGGCGCTGACCTCCCTCGGCGACAGCAGCAGCGAGATGCGTGCAATCCGCGGCGCCGAGATCGCGCTCGTCTTCCAGGAGCCGATGACCTCGCTAAGCCCCGTCCACACGATCGGCAACCAGATCATCGGCGCCGCCCGCCTGCACCGCAAACTCACCAAGCAGGAAGCCAGCGAGTTGGCGGTCGAGCTGCTCAGCCTGGTAGGCATTCCCCGGGCCGAGGGGGCCATTGACGCCTATCCATTTCAACTCAGTGGCGGCCTGCGTCAGCGCGCCCTGATCGCGCTGGCACTCTCCTGCGACCCGAGGCTTCTCATCGCCGACGAACCTACGACCGCCCTTGACGTGACCACCCAGGCCCAGATTCTCGATCTCCTGCGCTCCCTGCAGGAACAGAATGGGATGGCAATCATGCTGATCACCCACGACATGGGCGTGATCGCGGAGATGGCCGATCAGGTGGTGGTGATGTACCTCGGCCGCGTGGTGGAGGAAGGCCCGGTGGACACCGTCTTCGGCGAATCGAAGCACCCTTACACACAGTCCCTGCTGCGCTCGATCCCCAGCATCCACTCGACGCCCAAAGTACAACTGCCCACCATCACCGGGACCATTCCTCACCCGTATAACCGCCCGGCCGGCTGCCCGTTCCATCCCCGCTGCCCGGACGTAATCCCGGGCGTCTGCGATGTACATGAACCTGAGCTGCAATCTGTAGGAGATGAGCATCTGGTGAGCTGTTTTCTCTATCATCCGGTACCTGAACCCAGCTCGCAGCGATCTGAAACGACGACCGGTTAATAGTTACAGTCCGTAGACGATTGTTACAATGGAAAACGATAACGTACTGCTGGAGGTCAATGGACTGAGAAAGTACTTCCCGATACGGAAGGGCTTCCTGCAACGCGCGGTGGGCCAGGTCCGCGCCGTGGACGGCATTGACTTCCACGTTTACAAGGGGGAGACTTTCGGCATCGTGGGAGAAAGCGGTTGCGGCAAGACGACCGCTGCCCGTTGCATCGTGCGCGCGCTTCAGCCTTCGGCCGGAGAAATCCACTTCCGCGCCGACGGCGGAGAAATGACCGACGTTGCCAACCTGTCGAGGGACGAACTGCGGCCCTTGCGCCGGCACATGCAGATGATCTTCCAAGACCCCTTCTCCTCGCTGAACCCGCGCATGACCCTGTTCGAAATTATCGGCGAACCCCTGCTCGTGAACGGGGTGGCGGACCGGCAGAAGCGCATCGAACGGGTGGAGGAACTGCTCGCCCTGGTGGGCCTGCGGCCTGAATTTCTGCAGCGCTTCCCTCATGCCTTCAGCGGCGGCCAGCGCCAGCGCATCGGCATCGCCCGCGCCCTAGCCCTCAACCCGAGCCTGATCGTGGCCGACGAGCCGGTTTCCGCGCTCGATGTATCGGTGCAGGCGCAGATACTCAACCTGCTGCTGGAGTTGCAGGGGCGCCTTGGCCTCACCTACCTGTTCGTTGCTCACGACCTCAGCGTCGTTAAGCATATCTGCGACCGTGTCGCCGTCATGTATGTCGGTCGCATGGTCGAGACCGCGGAAACGCAGCAGCTATTCGAGTCCCCCAAACATCCCTACACCGAAGCTCTGCTTTCCGCCGTTCCCCAGCCGGACCCGACCCTGCGTTCTCAGAGGATAATCCTCGAGGGCGAAGTAGCCGACCCCGCCAACCCGCCGTCCGGCTGCTACTTTCACCCCCGCTGCCGCTACGCCGTCGACCGCTGCCGCGAGGAAACACCCGAACTGGAGGAGGTCGCTCCCGGCCACGCGGTGAGTTGCCACCGCGCACTGGAGCTGGACCTGGCCGGAACCCTGGACGCGCCCGTACCACAGGCGGCGCACCCGTAGCCGGTCGGGAAACCCTCTTATCACAATTTCGCCTGGCGATTCTTGTCGTTGTGGTCTGCTGATTCGAGGGAGAAAGGGTGTGTGGTACTCTCTTTCCTCAAAGCGACTTCACGTCAGATTTTCGGCGTCCAGCCTTCGTCCACTGTCTAAGACACGTACATGGTCGGATATAGGCCCAGCATAGCCCGCGCCTTGGCGATGGTCGACTCGCTGTGGATGTACTTGGAGGGCGTCTCCTCAACGCCCAGTCCCACTCTCATTTGAACACCTACGCCCGGTAGGCTTTGATCATGTCGATCAGTAAGGCAATCTGCGCGCGGCCTCCGGATGCCGGCGTGCGCGGCGTCTTGCCGTTTACAATACAGTCGTGAAAGTGAATCAACTCCAGCTTGAACGCCTCCTCGTATGAGGCGGTGGTCGTCGACTCGCGGAAGTGTTTCCCATCCATGCTCCACTCCTCGACCACCGTGGCGGCGTTTTTCAGAAACGGGCTGGGAAAAACAATCGATACAATACTGTCCGGCGCGTAAACGGTCATCCTTTCGTCGAAGAGACGCAGGTCCATGACAGCGGCGGTGTCAAGCAGACAGCGCAGATTGTCCGGATAGGCCAGGATCGAGGCGAAGGCCCCGCCCCCATCCCAGATTTCGGTGGAAACGACCCGATCCGGCAACCCAAAAGCACCGTCCAGAATGTAGACATCGTGAATCGACAGTCCCAACATCTTTCCATAGGCGCGCATGACCGCTTCGGGTTGGGCGCCGATCGCGCGCTGTAAACTGTCCTGATTGAGTTGCTGCATCCTGTCCTTTTCGGCCGCGTCGACATCATCTACGCGCACGATGTCGTAGTGCTCCAGGAAAAGATCGTTAGGACCGATGATATCGTAGAGGCGGATCAGATGGGGGCTCTGCATCTGCTGGATTCGCTCACGCCCGGCGACATACCCGGGATCGTATATTTTGTGATGGCCGAGCTGGGCAATGCAGCCGCTTTGCGCCTGCGCATCCAGGATCTCGTCGGCCTCATCCAGGTTGTTGCACATCGGCTTTTCGATGAAGACGTGTTTGCCGGCCCGCAGCGCATCCGTCGCCGGCCGGGCGTGGTCGCGCGTCAACACCATCACCGCATCCAGGTCGGCGCGGTCCAGCATTTCACGATGGTCGGAAAATGTGTGTCGGACTCCGTACCTGGCCGCGACGGCCTGCACCGTGCCCGGGGACAGGTCGCAAAGGGCCGCTATCTCGAACAGCTCCGGCAGTTCTGACAGATGCGGCAGGTGCATCACCTGTGCGACCATGCCGGTACCGATCAACCCGATTTTGACTGGCTTGTTTCCCACCTATCGACTCCTTCGCGCGTCAAGAAAGTGATATCAGCAAGCACCGCTGCGCATTTTGCTCGGAAACCTGGGGCTGAAGTCACAGCCGGTCTCAGAAAGCAGCCAGAAACGCTTCGACGCTGAGAGCATCGGGAACCTGGTCAAAATAGTAACGCGTCTCCTCTCCCTGGAAGCCAGGCGTCCACTGATCTTCCTCATCCTGCAGCAGATCGTCGACGAACTTGAAGCGCGTCCAAAGAGTGTCGGCTTCCAGCTCAGAGAAGCGGTCGGCAAGCGGCCTGCCCCACTGGAGAGTCATAGGATGTATGCTCGTCGCCCAAGTCCGTTCCTGCTCGGGCAGGCTGTCGAAATGGGGACTCTTGAGGTGATGGATACGCTTGGCGCTCTTGCTCAGAAAGATCGTGGATAGCAGGCGGCCTTTTTCGCCTCGGCCCGGATGAAGCCTGTCCAGTGCGGCCACGTAGGCGGTGCCGTCGCCGTCAACTGCAGCCCGCAACGCCGCCTCAATCAACTCGAACTTCCGGGTGCTGCGCCCGTTCCAGCGCTTGAACGACTCCTGTGACTCTGTAGACAGATGTTCAAGGTAAGGCAGCTCCTTGTGCGTGGTGTACTCCGAAAAGCCGCCATGGATGGTGCGGCGCATCTTGGCGTTGTAGCGGCTGCCCCAGTGCAGCAAGGGCAGGATATAGACCACGCCATCACCAGCCGACAAGTGGGGCTGTACGGCGCCGGGCACCGGGGTACGTGCATCCGAGTTCAGCGCCGCGTTCTCCTCATCCGTGTTGAGACGAGCATGGCTGCCGGGCACGACCCAGAGAACACTGTCATCGTACAGCGGCAGATTCCATTGCACGTAGCGAGGCCCGTTCTCCAGAATGTCGTCGGCGTAGCCTTGCAGGGGCGCGGTGTGGGGCGGATAGAAGTCGCGGTGCCAGCCGCTATGACCGCCGGTCTCGTGGTCGCGTACAGGGTTGCACATCAGCATCATCTCGGTGACAGCCGCGTCATCCACGCCTAGCAGTTGGCTGCTGACCCCTTGCGTGTTCTCGTGCAGCCAGATCTCGACGGCGCCTACGGTCTGCGCATCGATCTGGCCGGCCAGCATCCCCAGATTGAGGCGGGGCTGGGCACTCGTCTCCCAGACGCCGCCGGGCGGATCATCCGGTCCCCTTTCGCGTGCCCATATCACCCTCTGCCGCTCGACAAGCTTTTCATAGGCCTGCCGCAGGTCGTCAAGATCTTGCGGCGGGATGACCTGACGCAGGATCACATAGCCATCTTCCAGGAACTGATCGCGGCTGAATTTCATGGCTTCTGCCTCTCCATCTTCGTCCCAGGTAGCCGTTTCCAGACTTGAGTCCTGTTCGCGCTTTGAAATGTCAATCAACCGGCCAGCTCAACTGATCACCCGGCAAGTCGTGTGCAGCTTACGGCCTCTCTCTGAGATTTTTTCGTACTCCATCTGCGTCATCTCGATCGGCACGCGCTGGCCGAACCAGGGCAACGAGTAGCAGATCACGAGTTCCGGCCGCGCATGGTCAGAACGGTTGGGCGTACCGCGGTGGAGTGTACGCGGGTCCTGAATCCAGAGCGTACCCTTTTTCAGTTCGAGACGGCGACGCGTGGGGAAATCCCCGGTCTCCAGGATCTCGTCGTAGCGGTTTTCCATCTCCGGATCAGCAAGATACTGTGTACATGGCAGGATCTCGAAACTGCCGTTTTCCTCATACGTGTCCACCAAGGGGAACTTCACCCCGAAGTGCGGGCAGACCTCGAGGCCGACGTGGGGCACCAGTTTGGAGATGCCCGCGTCGCGGTGCCACCTCTGAAACTCGCTGCCCGGATACGGGTTATTTGAGTGATAGCAGGTGATGCGGTAGTCCTGGGTTCCCCAGTAACGGTCCAGAAAGTCGAGCAAGACCGGGTTCTCGTAGATCTCCGGGTCGGCAAACGGCTGCTCCCAGGGGACGTAGAGGGTATAGCGATTGACCACCTGCAGCCGCCCCTCGAAGACGAGACGATCATCGCTGCGTCCATGCAGCATCACGCGGTTTTCCGGTTCGCCGTGCGCCCGCACCTGCTCCAGATAGGGCAGAAAAGCTTCCCTGATCCTGTCGATCTTCTCGACCGGTATCAGGTCTTCGAAGAGTACATAACCGTTGATACGAAGCTCTGCCAGCTTCAGATCGAGGTCATATTTGGCTGACGATGCCAAGATCGGTTCCTCCATCGATGCAAAGATAAACTAACAAGGGGACAGCCGTGCCTGCCCTTTGGACAGGTTGCGATTGCCTCAGATCCAAGAGTCCTCAGTCAACCGGCACGCGGTAGGAAGTCTCCTCAATCCGCTCGTGGTCGGAAGCCCGGGCGTTGATCATCGCCCGCTCCGTCACCGGCAGAAAGTAATGGGTTTCGGCGTGAAGCGAGATAAACCCCTCCGCGTAGGCAACACCGCCGGACATCCCGAACGCGCCGTCACTGGTCTCGATGCGCTTGCGGGCATAGGCACCGCCATAGCCCTGGCTCACCAAACAGTCCAGGGAAGCCAGCTTCTTGTCCACCACGTCGGTGATATCGATAAAGACGTCGTTGTAATATCCCCCTTCTGATTGCCAAACACTACGGGGGATCGCAGCTGCGCCGGTCCCGAAGAAGAAGACCTGGGCTACCTTGTGGGGCGGATTGCGGTCGCCGGGATCGACGCCGTTTGCCAGTGCCATCGCATGCAGCACAATCTGCCCGGCGATAGCATGAGCGTTGGTCAGTCCGTCGCCCTCCTTGGGGAAGTGCGTCAAAACGATGTCCGGTTTCAGCTGGCGAAAGAGCCGCGCCAGACGCCTGACGGCCTCGTCCGTAACGAGCAGGACTGCATCATCCGCGCCGAAAAAGTAAACGTCTTCAACCCCCAAGAGATTGCACGCCTCTCGCGCCTCTTCCGCCTTCACGTCGGAACGCTCGGCCATAAGGGACGCAAGCTCATCGGCGGGGGGTACCTCGCTGGCATGGTGCATCTCGTCACTGATGACCTTATCGTGGACGCGCGCACCGTGCGTGAGGACGACACAGCCAACATAGTCGCCGCGCGCCGCGTGGTGGGCCATCGTCCCACCGGACTGGTCGAAAATGTCGGCAGGATGGGCGCCGACCGAAAGAATTCGTAGCGACTCGGACATGGGTCATGCCTCCTGATTGTTGTGGGAGCTCTGTTCACCCATAAGTATAGCCTACCAGCGCCTTGAGGGTTGAGACGTAAAATAGTGCCATCGGGATATCCCAGTTCAGCCTCCTGCCTTGCTCAAGACCTTATCCCCGGGCCCTGTTCAGGCTTCAACCGGGTCTTCAAAGTGGAACGAAAAAAGTTCGGCGTCGCGCAAAAAGAACCGCAGCTTGCGCCAGTACGTCCTCTCCCCCGGCCCGCCCCAGCGGGAGCCGACCCCCGCCGGAATTTCGGGACTTCCCGCCCACGTTACCGTATGCGAAACACTGTCTCCGGTAAAGGGATCGCAGCTCTCTTTCAGGCAAGGCTCAAGCGGCTCGTCGTACCTGTCCGCCACTTCAACCCGCACGGCGCCGCCCGGCGCGCAGCGGGCGTTGATCACCAGTTTCGTCCCCAAGCTGACGAGCGGCCTTGTCACGACCATACCCTCGCGATACCTGTTGGCAAACAACCCGGCGTACCCGTCCTTGCGCAGGGTCGCCAACCCCAATCCGAACCTCGCGTTCAGCGGGTCGCGCGCCTCCGGGTGGTCCAGGTTTTCACGTGCGCCCGAAAGGAAGAAGTCGTGGTGGTAGTTCGTCCCGCCGTGGTAGAACCACAACTCGTCACCCATCTCGATCGGCGGGCTCACCAGCGAGACCATGTAGGCGTCCCAGAACCCCTCTCCCCGCGGGGCCAGGAACGGCTGCCTTTTGCCGGTCCGCTGCCACCGCAGCCCGTCCCGGCTCATCATCAGCTGGACCTCCATCTCGTTGTCAACCGCCTGGAACACGCCCACCGTAGCCAGATGCAGGTTGCCCACCTTAAACTGCGCCATCCCGTAGAACGAATCGTCCAGATTGTCCTCTTCATCGTCGGCCGCCGCCACCAGCACCGGCTCGCTCCAGTGCAGAAAGTCGTGGCTGCGGCACTGGAAGACCCGCCTCTGACTGTAGGCTGCGAAGTTGTGGGGTTCATTCGTGATCGTAAAGGAGCGGCGATTCTGCGGATTGCGCATGTTGACCGCGCCGGCCGCAACCATCATCACATGCCGCGTATTCTGCACGAACTCGCGCGCGTATTCGTCGTAATAGAGCGCCGACACGTCGTCCAGCTTGGGGCCCAGGATACCGATCGAAGGCAGCTCGTCGTAAACGGTCCAGTGGATGCCGTCAGGCGAGCGCGCGCACCTGATGTTGTGAAAACTGGCGACCTCGTCATTCCGCATATGCGAAAAGAGCGCTCGAAAGCGCTCATCCGGCCTGGAGGGATGGGGATCCAGTACGACGTTCATCGAGTGGACCTGCCCAAATTCGCTGTCGCCCAGAATGATGTTCGTGTTGTGTCCGTACAGTTCGTAGACGCCCAGCTCCGGCTTCTCCCAGTGGATCCCATCCTCACTTTCGGCATAGAGCTGACGCGAAAAGGTGCCGAACGGGTTGTTGGGGATCGGCTCAGGCGCCGGTTTGCCCGCCATGTCCTCATACCAGCACTTGAAGAGCCCGTCCAGCGGGTCCCGCAGGACGCAGTAGTTCGAATAGGTAAAGTAGGGCACATGCTCCCAGGGCCGGTCCTTGCTGATAAGGGGCGTATCCAGCCTCCGCTCGGGCCGGTGCCAGCGCCGGGTCACATCCTGCACCGACTCGATAACAACGTTGTCCAGAAACGTTTGCGTAAACTCCTTCACATAAAGATGTGTACTGTCCCTGCTCAGGTCGCGCATAGTACTCCTCCCCGGCTCAGCGCCTGCCATGGGTTTTGCCAAGAGCTGGTTGACAATTTCAGCCACCGTTGACATGAATCCCCCGCCAGACCGTTCTCACCCTTTATCTTGATGTACACGAAAGTGAGTCAGGCGTTCGTTGGTCTTCCGTCAACTTCAGTTCGGCGGGTTAGAATCTCTCCAAGAGACAGGAGGGGGTTGTTGAAGAAGCGCTCCGGAATCCAGCAGTAGTGGCAGAGCAACCACAAGGACAATAGGAGTCGAGAAAGCCAAGTGGGTCTGTTTCGCTTGCCGGGGCAATTCGCCTCGGCGCGCGACGTTCTTTGGCTTAAGCCGATAGTGAAGAGGTCTGAATGAACTTTCCGCAGGGATAGCAGGCTTCCGTCTATTCGACCTCCAGGGCCTTTACGGTTAATTCCGGCACAAGATGAACGGAGTCAATACCGTCCATGACCGCCACAAAGTTAATGACATCGTCCACTTGAACAGTTTCGGTCATGTCACGGTAATGCAACACGACTTGGTCCTCATCGTAACTCCCCGCTGAATCGTCGCCCGAGACATACACCCACATCTCAACATAGGTTTCGGTCTCCGAGGCAATGTGCCCTATCTGTCCACGGAAAGAGACGGTTTTGCCTTCGTTTTGATCGGCTTGGTCCAGGAGCGTGTCGTAGGAGATCGTCTCAGCCTCACCCTTCCACTCCGCAAAGGTAAGGGTTGGCACAGGCGTCACAGTAGGCTCACTTGACGGGGCATTGGCAGCTGAGGAGTCGCGGAGTTTCCCCTGGACATAGTTGAAATATACTCCAAAAGCCAGGAGTACAATCAACCCCAGGGAGAGCATGATGGCTTTCCCCAAATTCGCGCTCTGGCCTAAGACTGTCTCTGGCTGCTGTTGTGGACCCATGAGTTGCCCCCTGATGGCACAGACAAAACGATAAACCGCCACCACAACCGTAGATCAGCCGGGCCAACAGCGAGACGAAACGCGCCCCATTTGCCTGCTGCCAATCGGCCACCCGATCAAGTTGCTGTCGTGCTGACGAACTACCCCTCGCACAATTCGAACGCCAAAGAGTCGGAGATGACAATCCTTGTCGAGGGGGTCACTTCAGAGTGGCTGTTGTGGAGCATTCCTTCCTTCATCATCCATTGTATCCAATATGTCGGAGGTACCAAACCATGTTCTTGTAAAAGGGGGTCGGGGAGTAAATCACGTTTGAGAGAGTCGCGCAGGTCGTGCTGACCACGAAACGCAAGAGGCACGGGGACTGGTGTTCCCTACATCATTAACGATTTTTCGACTCTCAGATCGCATGCCCGATCCGCGCGCCGTCGGTGGTAGCCTCAAAGATGTAACGGGAAGCACTGGCAGCGCCGATAACATGAAGTTCGTCAACCTTGCCTTCCAACGCCGCCGCCAGAGGACTGCAGGGCCGGCTGCCGGCAGCAACGACGATTTCATCGAAGGGGCCGACCGACTTCTCGTCATCCGAGAAGATGCCTCTCAGGGTCGCGATTGACCCTTCAACTCGGGCCAGATCGAAACCGACAGTGAAGGTCACGCCTTGTTCGCCCAACCGCTGGCACAGCATGGCTGCGTCCCGTTCCCCCAGATCGGCTCCGGCCCGGGCCATTGCCGAAACGAAAGTGACCGACACGCCAGCGCAGCGCAGATGGTCCGCCGCCACAAATGCCGGCGCATGCCCGTCGCGGTCCACAATCAGAACGCGTTTGGAACCATCCGCGTTGCCTGCAAGCACTTCAGGAACGGTCAGGGCCTTTTTGTCGTAGCCGTCGACCCGCGCCCGGACCGGCGTTGAGCCGGTTGCCAGGATCACCGCATCCGGCTTCAGAGCAAGTATGTCATGAGCCGTTGCCTCGACATCTAACCGCACTTCGAAACGGCCCTGCCCTGCCTGTCGCTGATAGAACTCAGCGATCGTCGAAAATCCGCGGCGCAGCGGGGCTGCACCCGCCAGCCAAACCTGACCCCCGACCCGACCCTCCTTTTCCAGGACGATCACCTCGTGCCCCCGTTCCGACGCCGTAATGGCCGCCTCCATACCGGCCGGCCCCGCGCCGACGATCACCACTCGGCGGCGAACAGGTGCAGGCGCCGGTATCCCCCACTCATTCTCCCGCCCGGTCACCGGGTTGTAGATGCAGCCGACCGGGCCCTCACCGCCGTCGCAGCAGAATTGACAGCGAATGCAGAGCCGGATCTCCTCCCGCCGCCCGTAGCGCAGCTTATTCACAAAATGGGCGTCCGCGAAATGGCCTTTGGTGATGCCGACCACGTCAAGGCAGCCCTCCGCCAGCGCAGCCTCCGCCGCCTCCGGCGTGACAATGCCTCCGGCATGAATTACAGGCAGGTTGATCGCCCTCCGCACTCGCGCAACCCGCTCAAGCTGTGCCGCTTCCCGCATATACAGTGACCCTGTATGATGGACTGCCCCGCCCACGGTGAGGCTCACGTAATCGATCAATCCCCTGGACTGCAGAAGCCCGATAAGGCGGACGCAGTCCTGTTCGTCATAGCCCTCCGGGTGCATGTCATGCGCCTTCAAGCGCACGCCGACGACAAAGTCGTGTCCCACCGCCTGCCGCATCGCCGTCAGTGAATCAACGAGCAGCCGGGCGCGACCCGCGAAGTCGCCCCCGTAGGCGTCGTCGCGAAAGTTGCAGGCCGGGCTGAGGAACTGCGCATAGAGATGATGCTGATGCGCGTGCAGCTCCACGCCATCGGCGCCGCCCGCTCGCGCCCGCCGGGCCGCCCGACCGCAACAGGCCGCCAGGTCCTCAAGCTCCTCCGCCGACCAGGAGGCCACATGCTCCGATGCCAGTACGGGAGGATTGATGACGCCCGGCACCAGGCGCGCGACCGGCGCACTTGGCATCGGCTCGCAGAACTCGGACAGATGCACCTGTGCCCCACGAGGACAGAACTGGGCGATGAACTTGGCGCCATGTCGGTGCACCGCTTGCGTCAGCGTGCGGTAGGAAGCGATGAAACGATCGTCAAGATTCTGAAAGTAGGCCGGATGGTCGCCTTCCCTAACCGAGGTTGCGCCCAGCGTCACCAGCGCGATGCCGCCCCTGGCCCGCTCCTCGAAGTATGCCCAGCACCTGTCGTTGGGCACGCCGTTATGATGCATCCACGTCGACATGTGCCCCGTGTTGCAGATGCGGTTCCGCAGCGTCATGCCCTTGATCGTCAGCGGCGAGAAGATTTTTGGGTAATCTGTCATTCTACAGTGGGAATGGTCCTGCACCTGGGCAACGATGCTTGCGGGAGCCGTTCAATGCCACGCCAGTTCCCGGAAGTTGTGAACGCGATGAAAGGTCGCCAAGTCTGCATCGTGGTAGTGACCTGAATTTCTGCAAGTTCGGGACAAAATCGCCAGGTCGTCACCGTCAACAACCATCGACGGATACATGAACGACTGACTCGAACAGGGAGCCATGGCCACGCAGCCGACCGGCAGCCAGTTCAGCCCGTCCATACCGCAGTAGAGCATCAGGAAACGTCTCTCTGCGTTAGGCCCGCGTTCCAACATCTGCGGCTGAGCGCTTGAAAGAATATTGCAGGTCATCCAGAACAGCCGCGTCAGTTCATCATAGACGATACAAAACTTGGACTGTCCGCCCGGCCAGGGATAGTGCTGGTCGAACCGCAGGTTCAGGCCGGCTCCATCATCCTCCAGGTCGAAAACCGCGGCAATGCCCGGAGTCGTTCCCGTGTGCTTCGGATTGACGCGGCAGGCGATCCGGAGATGCCCATTCACATCCATGACATTCCCCTCTAGATTCCAGTCGTCGAACCGCTCCGGCTGGTGCTGGGCATGCGCGGTTCTGAACTGCACCGCCGTCTGGTTTGCCGGAATGACCTGCGAAATGCGCCACGCGCCAGGATCCAGCAGGTCTTTCGAGAGGTCCGCCGCAATCGCAACCGTAGCCTTGTGCTTCTGGTCGAGAACCCAGTAAAGTTGGCCGTCTCGGATCACCATGTTCGTCTGGCAGTTCCAGAAGGCTCCCTCCAACACTTTGACAGCATCGGTCCAGGATTCCCCCTCATCAACGCTGCGCATGAAATAGACGTCCTGGTGCTGGCGGGGCTGCGTAAACATGTAGAGCTCGTCGCCGACCACAAACGGAGTTCCTTCAGCAAAAGGCAGCACAGGCAGCCGTTGCCAGCTGCTGCCGCCGTCCGCGCTGCGAGACATCATCAGGTGGTCCGGTCCGACCCCTCGCTGCCAGCAGGGGGCGGCGACAAGAAAATGACCGCTGGGCAGCCGGGCCATCCCCGGGTCGTGGATAAAGTACTTCACATGATCGGGAACTTCAGCCGCGACGGTGTAGTCTTGCGCAAGTGGCGGCGAGAAAGGATTTCGGGCCGGAAAGCTTGAAGACGAGGACCCAACGGATCCTGCCGTGGAAGGCGCAGCTGAGACGAACACACACCAGGGCGCCTCCGTGGTGAGTTCCAGTCCGGGCGAGCCAAAGTCGATGCGCTCATCTTCCCGCAGCCGTTTCTGATAGACCGAACAGTCTACGGTTCTACCGCCGCTGGTTGCCCGGACAAGGGGAACAGCCGTCAGCCGAAATCCCAGACGTTCGAGCTGCTCCGCACGGCCAAGCCTGCCTTGTCCGCCCCCAGGCGTGATGGCATACGCGACACCCGCCTGGAGGCAGACCTTGCGCGTCCCCAAAAGGCTCGAACGAATGAAGGTCCTCCCGGACAGCGCCTCGGGCAGCATGGCAATCTTGAAATCCGCATCAAGGAAGAGCCGCGCCCCTTCCTCCAGCGTATCGGTCTCCCATTCCAGCGGCTCAAGCACGGCCGGCTTCCCGCTCAAAAGCGCTTCGCTACCGCGGACTGGCCGCGCCTCGGATGATTTGGAAATGGTTGCCTCCTGAAGTAATGTGCCGGCTGAATACGACTGTGCCCGTCCAAAGGGTTAGACCGGCCAGATCGCGTCCATCTCCCACGCCTCAAGAGAGTGGAGTGTAGCATCGCCGCCAAGTGAGAAGATCTGCACGCCCAAGCTGTCAGGCCGCGCCGGATAGATTCGTTTGCCCAGGTAGTGGCCGCCCTCCGCAAAGACCTCCACTACACTGCGGTCAACGAAGACCCGCAACTCAATCGTTTCACCGTATGAATGCGTGACGGTACAACGCTGCGACTCCCGATTCTTGACCTCCTGGCTGACACTTGAGCGAGTAACGTCCAGGACCAGCAACCTGTCAGGGCCCAACCGGTCCTGCGGCTGCGTCGAATCATTGGGATTGACGTTGAAACGGATCATCGTCTGTTCTGCGCCGTCGGGCGAACAGCACACGCTCAGGCCAAACTCCTCGGCGGTCTCCCAACTGAAAACCGCCCGGATCTCCAGCCGGTTGCCGTGCACTCCGTCAAGCGTGATCGAGGAATCTCCGGCCAGTTGAATGTCGGAAAAGCTCACTGGATTGCGGCGTAAAGCCTCCAGCTCCTCCACGGGGTTCAGGTGCAGCTCCCCCTGCTCGCCCATGGTGAGCGCCATCGGCAGGCCCATGATCCCGGACCAACCCGATGCGCGCTGAATGTAACCGTAACGCCCCTCTGAGAGCCGACCGAACATAACACGCCTGCCATTGCCATCCAGAAGCGTCTGGCACTCGTTCAGAATACCGGTCCTGTTGGAAAAGTTCGTCTCGCCGAAAGCCATGCGCCCATGTCGCTCCGGCGTGAACTTCCGGTTCGCGTAAGTCCCCGTGTAGTAGTGCGGCCCGCGGTGGTGGCTGGCAAAGAGAAGGACATGCCTGTCTCCCATCGGGAAAAAGTCCGGCACCGCGCAGTCTTCACCGACTTCCGTGTACTTTCCCCCTTCATAAAGGGGATGCAGGTACTCCCAGTGCGCCAGATCGTCTGACCTGTACAGGAAGGCCCTGTCCGGCTTAAGACCTTCGTACTCCTCCCGGCTGGTGTTACCCGTGAGGGCATAGTAAGTGTCGCCTTCTATCCAGGCGCACGGGGCGCCGTCCACCGTGTAGCCGCTTCCGGGTTCGGGTGTCGGGATGACGGGGTTCGCCGGATGTTTTTCCCATTCGACCAGCAAGTCGTCCTGGCTCGTGGCGAGACAGATACCGCCCCGCACGCCATGGTAGATGATAGTAGGCACGCCCTCCATGCTGACGAAGGCCGTGCCGCTGTAGCAGCCGTCCCGGTCATAACTGTCCACCGGCGCCAGCGCGATGGGCAGGTCCTGCCAGTGCACGAGATCTTCACTGAACGCATGTCCCCAGTGAATCGTTCCCGTCGCCCCGCCGTGGAAGGCGGCGTCAGGGTTGTTCTGATAGAAGAGGTGATACCTGCCCTTCCAGAAAATCGTTCCGTTCGGATCGTTCAGCCAGTTGCACGGGGCCAGGAAGTGGTAGGCCGGTCGATACGGGTCGGACGCAAGTCTCTGACGGCTCTGGTCCGCTGTTTCCGCGACTGCTTTGGTCATCTGTCCACCTCGCCTTTCGGCTGAGATTGCTGCCGGGCCCAGAGCATGGAAGGGCCGCCTGCAGTCCGGCGTCGTTGAAAAAATTGCGAGCACTCCTGCGGGAGTGCTCGCAAAGTAATGTCCCACTTGACCGGAAGTCAAATGGGACGCAATTATCTACTGAGAATCTGCATCCGGATCCCAGATCCACCAGTTGGCCATATCGACCATCATCGGCACGATGTACACGCTCACATTGAGGTCGAGGTCTATGCCCTGAAGGCGCTTGCTCTTGAGCGCGATCCAGGATTCACCGATCAGATGCGGTATGAAGACCTCCTCGTTGAGGATGCAGTCGAGCTGCTGGAAGTAAGGCTTCTGCGCTTCGATGTCAGTCTCAGCGAATATCTTCCCCCAGAGGTCCGCGGCTTCTTCTGCATTAGCGCTGTACTCATTCCAGTGATAGTCCCGCTCTACGTCCAGCGGCCAGTAGCCAAGGTCGACCGTACCAACCATGTAAGGCTCGAGCACATAGGGATTCGTTCCCGGCCCCCAGTTGGCGATGGCAAAGTCGAACTCGGTGCCACGCGGCCCTCTGCCGTTGCGGTAGTCGGCCCAGGAGGCCGCGTCGATAAGATCGACGTTGGTCTTGAAACCGAGCTGGGTGTAGGCCTCGTGCAGCATCACCGCGTAGTCGACGCGCATCTTGTTGCCCGGATAGACGGTGAGGGAAAGATTGTACTCAGCGCGTTTGTCCGCGGTCATGCCGATCTCATCGAGCAGCGCCTTTGCCTTGTCCAGATCGTAGTCGTACTCGACCAGATCGGGGCACTCGAACGGCGTTCCATGGAACCAGCTGTGGCGCACCACGCCCAGCCCGTGCATCACGTTATCGACGTAGCCCTGGCGGTCTGCCGCGTGCAGCATTGCCTGCTTGGCCTTCGGGTTCTGCCAGAGGCCGTCGCCGGCATGCCAGTTCGGCGTCTGGATCCAGAAGCCCATCACGTTGTCGGCGACCAGCACGTCGATATCGGGATTATCCTGCAACCGCACAGCCTCCTCGGCCGGCGCCTCCCAAACGATATCCAGTTCGCCCTTCTCCAACATGATAATGGCGGTCTCGATGGGCGCGAACTTTACGAAGACGCGCTCGGGGCCGGGCTTGCCGCCCCAGTAGTCATCAAAGCGCGCATACTCGACATACTGACCGGGCACATGCTCAACGAACTGGTAGGGACCGGTACCAATCGGACCGGTGACCCAGTAGTCGCTTGTCCCGGCGACCAGTTCATCTCTGTCCAGCGTTTCGAGAACATGCTTGGGCATCATCGGATGTTCGACATAGCCCAGGAATCCCGGGAAGAAGCTGGGATCCGGATCAGTCAGCACGAACTCGACAGTATAGTCGTCGACGACGCGGATGCCGGTTATCTCATCGGCGCCCTCTTCACCCTGCTTGTAGGCGAACAGCCCTTCGACCCTCTCCGCTTCGGCTTTCAGCGCCTCCGGCGGCAGAATGCCGGGATCGTACTTCAGCTCGAAGGAATACTTGACGTCCTCGGCGGTGAAGTCCTCGCCGTCGTGGAATTTGACGCCCTCGCGCAGATGCACCGTGTAGACAAGGCCGTCATCGGAAACGTCGTATCCCGTCGCGAGCACAGGAATGAAGCTTCCCGTCGTCGTCCAGAAGAGCTCCTCCCACATCCAGGTCGTCACCTCGTCCCTCTTGATGTGGTGGAACCAGTCCTTGCTGCCGTCCCAGGAAGGCTGCCAGAAGTTAAGCGTGCCGCCGTACTGCCTCTCCGTCGGGGGCTCCTGCATCGCGGTCGCGGCCGGCGCCGTGTCCACAGGAGCGCAAGCCGTAAGTATCAAAGCCAACGCGATAAACAGATTCACTGCTAGCAATTGCCGTTTCATCGTTTTTTCCTCCGGTCCTGTCATGAGCCAGTGCGGCTCGATTGATTTGTCCGTAAATTTACGAGAAAGCAGCGGCAACGACCGGTGTTTTGCTTCGCACCTCCTTTCGGCTCAGCGTCGTAGCGTCCAAGCCCTATGCAGATCGCGATCCAATGCGGGTCAAACAGGTAGCTTCTTTCTCCTCACTTCTCTTCACTCTCTCCTAGCCGGTCTCCATGCCGCGCGGATCGAGTGCATCACGAAGTCCGTCACCGATGAAGTTAATCGAAAGCACCGAGAGCATGATGGCGATACCGGGCGGCACCCACAGCCACGGCACGCGCTCCAGGATGTTCAGCGTCTGTGCAGAGCTCATCATGTTTCCCCAACTGGGTGTAGGCGGCGGCACACCGAGGCCAAGAAAGGAAAGACCTGCCTCCAGGAGAATGGCGCCAGCGACACCGAAGGTGGCGTGAACCACAAGCGGCGCCACCACCCCGGGCAACACGTGCCGCAGGATAATGCGGTAGGTCGGCAGACCAAGGGAACGCGCCGCGGTCACGTAGTCCATCTCCCGCAACGAAAGAATCTGCCCCCGCACCAGGCGCGTAGGCTCGGGCCACCCCATTATGCCGATGGCGAGCATCGAGTTGTACATGCTCGGACCAAGAATCGAGACCAGAAAGATGATAACGATCATGGTCGGGATCGTCATGACCACATCCACGGCGCGCATGATGACCCAATCAACTTTGCTGCCGTAGTAACCGGCGACCGCGCCCAGAAGAATGGCGATCGTCTCATAGATGCCCACGGCGACCAGGCCCACGCTCAGCGAGACGCGTCCCGCATAGATCAGGCGGGTAAAGACGTCACGGCCGAAAGTGTCGGTGCCCAGCCAGTGGTCCTGGTTAGGCGGTTTACGATAGAGGCTCAACTCCTGCTTCGTCGGAGAGTGGGGCGCCACCGCGGGCGCCAGGACGGCGAGTGCCACCAGAATCAGCAGCACAGCGAGACCGAGCATCGCCAACCGGTGCCGCGCAAAGCGCCGCATCGCGCGCCTGGCGGGCGTATCGACTCGCAATTTTTGCTCGGCCTGCAGAGCGTTGGTCATAGGCCCTGCCCTCCAACGCCGCACCGTCCCGTGCGGATGGTCAGTTGTAGCGAATCCTCGGATCGACCACTGCGTACAGAATATCGGCCAGCAGATTGCTGGCAAGGACCGTCGTGGAAGCGATCAGGATGATCCCCATAAGGATAGGGTATTCCCGGTTCAATGTGGCTTGCCAGCCCAGCATACCCAGCCCCGGCCACTGGAAGATTGTCTCGATGATGATTGAGCCACCCAGCAGGTGACCCAGGCTCAGCGACGCGACGGTAATCATCGGCAGCAGTGCATTGCGCAGGGCATGGCGTGCGACTACGACCCGTTCCCTCAGCCCCTTGGCGCGCGCAGTCGTCACAAATTCCAGGTGCATCGTCTCCAACATGCTGGAACGCGTATAACGCGCCCAGACGCCGGCAAAGTAAGCGGCCAGGATGAACGAAGGCATGATCAGATGGTGAATCCGGTCCCACAGCGAGAAGGGCTCCCCAATTGTCTGCAGGCCGGAAGTGGGGAAAACGTCCAGCTTCAGCGAAAAGACGTACATCGCCCCAAGGGCGAGGAAGAATGAGGGGATCGACAGCTGCGCAAATGCGAGTACGGTGACGAGATAGTCGATCCAGGAGTACTGTTTGAGGGCCATGACGATCCCCATGGGAACGCCAACCAGAAGCGAAACGACGAAAGCGGTCGCCATCAGCAGCAACGTCGGTCCAATCCGCTGTTGCAGCAGCTCCATAACCGTGTACCCGCCGGTAAGGGGATAGCCAAGGTCGCCGCGAATCGCCCTGCTGAACCAGGCGATATAGCGCTCGTGCCAGGGATCATTCAGGCCAAGACTCTCGCGCGCCGCTTCGATCTCTTCGGCGGTCATCTCCAACATGGCTCGCTCGCCCAGAAGCATCGCCAGCGGATCGCCCGGCGCCAGCGCATAGAGCGCGTAGACGATCACGGTTATGCCGAAGAAGATCGGAATCGAGACCAGGACGCGCTGGATGATGTACTTGGTCATCGCTCGTTCAATCTCTGAGCGCGCATGGATTCTTTGATCTCCCCAACTCTCTGCGAAGCCGAGTCAGGTAGAAGCCTGCACCACTCAAACATCCCAGACCTCACGGAAGAGCCGCAGCCAGTTTCCCCCCAGAATCTTTTCAACGTCGCCGGCGCTGTAGCCGCGATCGAGAAGAGCCCCGGCCAGATTCGGCATTTCATCGGGCGACTCCAGCCCCAGTGGATAACGCAGGCCGGCGCGCTGGCTTCTCGACGGGTCAACGAACTTGGCCGGAAACTTCGTGCCCTGCTGTGATCCGATGTACCTCCCAAAGGACTCCGGCTGGTCCTGGGTGAAGTCGGTGCCAAAGCCGACGTGGTCGATTCCTACCCTGGACACCATGTCATCGATCGCGTCGATGAAATCCTCCAATTTGGAGTCCGAGCCTGTGCGTAGAAAGGCCGCGATCGCCGTAGCACCGATTACGCCACCGCCTTCAGCCACGCGCTCTATCGCTTCATCGGTCTTGTTGCGGGGAACGTCGTAGTAGGACTTCGCGTTGGCGTGCGTTATTGCAACCGGCTTCGCCGACGCCTCGATCGCCTCCATCGTCGAGCGGATGCCCACGTGGGAGAGGTCGATGAGGATGCCGAGCCGGTTCATGTCCTCGATCGCGTCAACGCCAAAGTGGCTGAGACCGTCATCGCGGCGTTCGTAGCAGCCGCTCCCAAGTAGATTGCGTTCGTGAAAAGTCACTTGGATGATAAGCACGCCCAAGGCACGGAACAGGGCCAGGCGGTCGAGATCGTTCTCAATCGGCGTGGCGTTCTGGAAGCCGAGAATGACCCCCACTTTGTTCTCGCGCTTTGCCCGGAGAATGTCCTCCACGGATTTGACCTGGAGGACCGTCTCCTCGTACGTCCTGAAACGTCCCAGCCAGGCGGCAATGTTGTCCAGCGTCTGTGTGTAGTTCTCCAGTGTGGCGACAGTGGCATTGAAGGCGGTAACGCCGCCGGCGTGCAGACTCTCGAACACAGCCGGGCTGTCCCAGTTGCTCACGTTCAGGCCGTCGATGATCAGCGCTTCCTGATAGAGATCTCGGGCGGCCTCTGCGGATGATGCGCTCATCAAGTGCTCCCTTGAAGTTTTGGTTTTACAATTCTCGGAATCAGTTGCGCTACATTCAGTTTTGACGCGGCCGCAGGTTACAAAGCACTATGCTGGCGCCTTCTCAAATCGGTCGAGCCGAAATCGTTCGACAGGATGATCGGTTGTCCCGTCAGCAGCCAAATCAGCCAGCATTTTCCCGATAAGAGTCGAGAATTTGAAGCCATGCCCGGAGAAGCCGCCGCCAACAATTACATTTGGATTCCTGGGATGGGGTCCCAAGAGGAAGTCCCGGTCGGGCGTCACGGTATACATGCAGGTCGAGCCTTCGACGTAGGAGAAGCCGCCACCGGGCATGATGGACTCGAGCCACGCCTGCAGCTCTTCCCGCTTACACATGTCCAGGGTGCGGTCGATTTCAGAGGGAGCGTACTCCGCGCCCAACCCGTCGTCCGCGACCTTAAGGCCCGGGCCGTAGTCGGGGAAGCCGTAGAACTTGGTGTCGCTGTCTCCGTAGACGGGCAGCTCGCCGGGCTGGTAAGGGACACGGTGCTTGGGCCGGAAGTAGAACTTCTGCTGGCGCGTCACGCGCAACGGGAGCGCGAGCTCCTCCAGGATCTCGGACGCCCAGGGACCCGGTGAAATGATGAGCCGTTCGCAGCGATACTGTCCTGCGGATGTCTCGACGACGGGGGCGTCCCGGCTGAGGTCAACACTGTCGACACGTACCTGGTCATGGATGGTCGCGCCGAAGCGCTCGGCCTGTTTCAGCTGCGCCAGTACACAGCGGCCAGCGTCCAGAAATCCGGCCTGAGGCGTCAGGCAGGCAACGGACCCGACGGGCAGTTGCAGTGCGGGAAAGCGAGCCGTTACTTCCTGCGCCGACAGCCGCTCATAGGGCCTCTTCAGCGCCTGCATAACGCTCATTCTCTCTTCGATGTTGTCGTTGCCGGGGCGGGCGAAGTAAAGCAACCCTGTGAGGTGGAGGAGTTTCTGCGCGGAGAGGGCCTCCAGCTCCTGCCATAGAGGGAGCGCCGCTTCAGCGAGCTCTACGTAGAGGGCATCATTGTAAAAGTTGCGATAGATCCTGGAAAAGCCGTGGGAGCTGCCCAGCGCATGGCCGATCTGAAACTGTTCGATGCCAAGCGCAGCCACTCCACGGCGAGCAAGATGGTAGAGGGCTGCGCTTCCCATTCCGCCCAGGCCGACAACCAGGATTTCTGCGTCGCGCATAGTGTCTTTGGCCGATACCAGATAGGGAATCAATGCCTTCCGGGTGGGAACCGCCGCCGAAGTTCTGGCCCGATTATATGCGAGGTAAGAGCACTGATCAAGTTGTCAAAAAAATCTGGTTTGCCAGCAAGTAGACGCCAATTGACTTTGGCCGCCAGCGGTATCCTGGCGGGGCGTTCCGGCAACTGTGGTGAAGGAGGGTTTGTAAGGTCTATCGATGCGCGTCAGGAATACTCTGCATCCATCTCACTTATCGATGCCCAACATCCGACGCGTCTCGTCAATCGTGGCAACGCCCCGTCCCAGATCGTTGGCGATGCGCGCAATCCGCTCTACCATCTGTGCGTTGCTACGCGCGAGTTCGCCGCGCTGGTAGTGGATACAGTCCTCCAGTCCGGTCCGAACATGACCGCCAAGCAGCATTGCCATCACATTCACCTGGATTTCTTCGAGGCCCAGGGCGCACGTCTGGAACAGTGAATCCTCAGGCAGGTTGCGGACCGTGTAGAGGAAGCTGTCCATGCTCGTGTTGATGCCGCTCTGCTGCCCAAAGACCAATTGCAGGAAGTAGGGCTTGTCCAGGGCGTCGCGTTGAATCAGATAGTCGAGAATGTCGAGATGGCCCGGGTGGTAGATGAACACCTGCGGCTTGATGCCCCGTTCCCGAAGACGGTGCGCCGTGCGTTCGGAGTCGTCAAAGGTGGCGAGCGTGACTTTGCTCGGCCCGCTGCCGCCGCCCGTGTATGCTGCGCCGCCGCGAAAGGTCATCGGGCCGGGGTTGAAGGCCATGATGTCCGGACCGGCGTCGATCGGCGCAGATTTGTAATGATGCGCCGTGCCGACAAAATCGCTGCCCTCGGTCGTCAGATCTGCGATCCCCTGCGAATTGTCTACCAGGATCTGCGGCGCCTTGGCGCGCATCATGTCGTTGATCTCGCGATAGCGGTCCGCCTCGTGAGAGGCCTGGGTCGGGTCTTCCGCCTGACGGGCGTGAATGTGAATGATCGTGGCGCCGGCCGCGAAAACCTCGGCCGCAGCGTCGGCCTGTTCCTCAGCCGTCACCGGCATCGCCGGATTCTCACTCTTCTGATGCCCGCCCGTAACCACCGCACTGATGATCACCGGCGGCATGCCCTCGCTGACCCGCCTGACATACTCGCGTTGGTTCGTGTAATCCCAGGTGATATCCATGTCAATACTCCTCAGTTCGGTACGATCACGCCCTTGATAAAGCCGTCCAGCTCGATTTCGCCGCCGGCCGCGAGCACTGCTTGTTCGGCCTCCGCCAGCGAGAAGTGATGTGTGACCATCCTCTCGATGGGATATCGCCTCGATTCAACGATCTTGATTGCGGCCTGCACTGCCGGCGTGTCGTGCGTATTCACCCCCTGCACCCGCAACTCCTTGACCGGTATCTTGCTGGGAACGATCGCAACCTCCTGCTCACCGGTGTTCGAGCCGACCACGACAGTGCCCATCGGCCGCGCCAGGTCAAGCGCCAGCGGAAACGAAGCCGTAGCCCCCGTCAGGTCCACGACCATGTCTGCCAGCACGCCGTCAGTGAGCTCCAGCACCGCTTCGACCGAATCCTCGCGGTCGAGGTTGACAGTGTGCGTGGCGCCGTACAGCTTGGACAGCTCGAACCGGTGTTCATCCTGACTCAGGCCAAGCACGATGATCTTTGACGCACCGGCCTCGTTGGCCGCCAGGATCGCGGCCAAGCCCTGCCCGCCCGGCCCGATGACCACGACGTTGTCACCGATGGCGGCCCCGCCTATTGTGCGCACCCAACGCAGGCCGTTGCCGATGTTAGCGCATGTCATCGCCGCGGCCTCGGCAGGCACCTCCTCGGCAATGCGATGCACGCGCGAGTTCGGCGCCAGATACATGAACTGGCTGTATGCGCCCCACAGGTGGGGCGGCACGCTGGAGGGCGTCGTTCCTCCGTAACCCTGACGCTCTTTACAGAACCGATACTCGCCCAACAAACACCAGCGGCAGTGCCCGCACCCGAAGAGGTGCTCAACGATGACCCGATCGCCGACCTGCACGCCCCAGCGCGCTGCGGCCCGGCTCCCTATCTCGCCGATGTGCCCGACAAGCTCATGCCCCATGATGAGGGGAAAACGCCGGGGATCGGTCCAGTTGTAGATACGGGGGTCGCTGCCGCAGACGCCGCACATCTCGACTCTCAGCAGGCCGTCGTCCTCGCCGATGGCGGGCAGGTCGAAGGCCTGAATCTCCATCTTTCGCGTGGTCAGGACGACGGCGGCGTTTACTTTGCTAGACAAAACAGACCCCCCTTCGCCGCGAAACAGCATTCAAACTGAAGGCACTGAAAGTCGTAGAGAATCAGGTTGTCGTCAGGTCGAAGATGACCTTCATCATCCCCTCCGCCCCTTCATCGATCAGCCTGTATGCCTGCGGGGCTTCCTCAAGCGAGAATCGATGCGTGATCAGGCCGCTGACGTCGAGCCGGCTGGTGTGCAGGAGCTTGATGATCACGTTGTGCACGCGGATGATGTCCCAGCGGCGATGATAGAGGCCGCCGCCGGGGTCTTCGGGAGGCAGACGGTAGCCGCCGCTGCGCGAGTGGAGGATCTGCCCGGCGCTGCGACAGAACTCTTCACCCAAGTAAAGGTCATCGGCAGGCCCGTCGTACATTCCCACGGCAACGACCTTAGGGAAAGGCGTTCCGCAGTGCATGGCCAGGCCGATGCCGCTCGTTTGGCCGGAGCACTCGAAGCAGACGTCGGTGCCCGGCCCGCCGAGAATGCGCTTCACCTCGCGCCCGACATCGCCATCGTTAGGGTTGAGAGCGTAATCCGCGCCAAGCCGCCTGGCAGTCTCGAGCCGTTCATCCACCAAATCAATCGCGATGACCGGATCAGCGCCAGAAAGTTTACAGAGCTGCATCGTCAGCAGGCCAACAACCCCCTGACCGACCACCACCGCGCTCTCGCCGATGCGTACCGGCCCGACCAAGACGGCGTCCAAAGCCACCGTGCCCAGACTCACAAAAACGTACTTTTCCAGGTCATCGCCGGCCGGAAGCGGATGAGGGAAAACGCTCACACCGACCCCGCGCGTCGTCGCCCCGACCTTCGCCAAATCCAAGTTGAAGTTTCGGGTCTCGCGATGATGCGCCGAACCCATCACGACGTCGCCGACCGCCAGCTCGCTAACCTCAGCCCCGACCTCCACCACACGAGCAACGTCCTCGTACCCATAGGTGAAGGGGTGCTGCATGGAGCGCCCTTCAGTGACAAAACCGTCCGTCTCAACGCTGCGGCCATGCCAGACCGCCTCGCCGCGATAATGGGAGCGCTCGGTGCCGTGGCTGATGCCGGAGTAGAGATTCTCGACCTTCACATCCCTGGGACCGAGCGGCGGGTCAACATATTCGCCCAGCTCCACCTGTCGGGGACCGACAAACAGGACTTCTTTCGGCATAGTCGGTTAGGGAGCAAATCCGCAGGTCAATCCGCCATCCACAAGCAGATTGACGCCGGTGATGTACTTGGCCTCGTCCGACGCCAGGAACAGGGCCGCATAGGCGACATCCCAGGCATCCCCCATCTTTTTCATCGGGCACAGGTTGTCCCGCTGCCGAATCATCTCTTCGACGCCTTCGTCAGAATAGGCGTCCTGGAGGCCCTGGGTGATGAAAGGTGTATTCATCAGACCCGGTAGAACACAGTTCGCGCGTATGCCCTTGGGCGCATACTGCATGGCGATGTTCTGCGTCAACTGGTTGATTGCCCCCTTGGAAGCATTGTAGGAGACACTCGGGTAGCCCGTATAACGAATGCTGGCAATCGAGGAAATGTTGACGATAGCACCGCCCCCTTGCCTCTCCATCTGCGGGATAGAGAACTTACAGGTCAGAAAGGTCCCCTTCACATTGACATCCAGCAGCCGGTCCCAGTTTTCCTCGCTGATCTCGACAGGCCCACCCACCTCGATAATGCCGACGTTGTTGTGTAGGATGTCAATCCTGCCATAAGTCTCGACACAGGCTTTGGCCATCTCCTCAACCGCCTGGGAGTCGGTCACGTCGGCCTCAAAGGCAGTACATTCCCCGCCTTCCTGCTCGATAATGCCCTTCGTTTCACCGGCGGCATCCGGGTTGTAATCGACGAGAAAGACCTTCGCCCCTTCACGGGCATATAGAACCGCCGCTGCCTTCCCGTTTCCCCAGCCGGGACCTACTGAGCCGGCCCCGGTAACAAGCGCAACTTTTCCCTTTACACGATCTGTCATCAGTACCTCACATCGGGTTGCTTAGGCTTCAGAATTTTCTCTCTGGCAGAGGCGGCGTATTCAGGTTGCCTGAATCTGCCGCTGAACGCGTATGGATATCACGTACAGATTTAGGTAATAAAGGCACGCACCAAAGATCTTCCAATTCAGTGGCAGGCCACTGGAGTTGTTCAGATGCGCTGACAGGGCTTTTATTCTCAGCCCCAAAGGATGGGCCCAGGGAGATTCAGAGCTCCGGTACACACAATCAGTAGCATGGAATGGAGCGGCATTTCCCGCAGCCAGAGGTTCTCATCAAGTATTGCCAGAATCTACCACACGCGTTCACTCCGGTCAATCCTACTTTCTTGACATGACCTGCTGGTCCGGCTGTACCCTGGACAAGGGACGGCCGGCCGCGGCGTGTTATGACCGTAACTGTTACGAACGACTGTAGAGGGGCAAGGGTCGCTTCAAGTGGAGAGTTGAAATTTGAGGATTTCACGCCTGGGAAGCCTTTTTTGGGGTATCCCCGGAGGCGCAGCCGCGACAACATACCTGGAGTTTTCCCTCGGAGCTAAATCCTTTTCGAGTAAGCGGAACTTTTCGTCTTAGCCCTCCCCTCTGATCTTTGCCAATGCTTCTCGCGCCACGTCCGCCCAGGAATCTGGCAAGTTCTCGCTGAGCCACAGGAGCTTTTTCTCGGCTCGCCGCTCTTTGAACTCACCGAGTTGTCGCACCACGACTTCGGCCAAGCCGGGCCGGGCAGGATAGCGATCTGCAGCGACGTGTGTGGGTAACCTGTTCAAAAGATCAAGTAGATGCTGACGGATCTCCTCTGAATCTGGTGAAGATATCCACACTTTGCGAACATATCCTTTACTTTCATACTCACTGCTGTCACTCAGCATGATCGGTCCAATCGGAACTGGATCCCGCTGAGGTCTTCTGTGCGGATGGTTGGCGCAGTAAGTCCAGAAGGGGTTCTCGATTAGGACATCCCTGATCTCGCAGTAGGCTTCGACATTGGTGTCGCGAGCCCTGTTGTAACCCTTTTCACCGCGGTTCCTGCGGTTGAACCAGCAGGTCCCACAGCAGTCTGAGCCTCCATTTGGCATAGCGAGTTTCTCCTGAGCGTTAGGAACAAAAAGGGCGAGAGCGTTGAAATCCGCTCTCGCCCGTATTCACATTCAGAGCGACTGCCTAAAGGAAACCTACTCCTGATTCAACTCCGCGGTCACGTCCAACTGGGCGCCCACGATCAATGGCAGGAGCTCCTCTGCGAAGAGTGTCGAAATGTTTGGATCGGCCAGGATATTGGCGACATTTTCAGGAAGGAACGGCGCCGCCAGGTCCAGCGTACGCAGGATCGAAGGTGAATCATAGTGAACGGTGAGGAGGACTTCGTCGTCGGCGACCACATTCAACTGGTTGGCGGAAGAGGACAGTTCCAACTCGCTTACCTGCAGGCCATCATAGAGGATAGAGGCGATGTTCGCAGGCAGTGAAGGCAGATTCAGGCCGCTCTCCTGGAACCTGCTTGCGGGCACGCCGCCGACAGAGGTGATTTCCGAACCGTCCAGCCTGAGCCCGATTGCAAGCACGGGCCGGTACTCGGCATCGATATCGGGGGGTTCCATGCGCACGGCGGTTACGTCAAAAGCCGACGGCACGTCTACGGCCTCAGCCCCATTTGCCGCGGGTATCGAAAGGGCGACACCGATATCCGTCTTCTGCAGAAATTCAATGCCGACGTCGAGCACGCTAGGCGGGACGAGAAGCAGTTCACCCACGACCCGCTGAACCGTCGCCATGGACTGTTCCGTCCAGGAGATGACCGGCAGATGGCCGCCATTCGAGGCCAGATAGAGGCTGGCGTCGATGATGTTCAGGTCGAGTCTCTGGATGCCCAGGGCCTGCATGTCGGTAATGAAGCGCGGCTGCAGAATCGATTGGTCTCCCAGTGGGATACCCATCAAGGCGAGCGAGCCGTCCGCCTTGACTTCGACTGGAAGTGAGTCCAGTTTGGTCGCGGGAGCCTCCTGACCCGCCAGGGCCAGCTGCACATCCAGGCCGGATGAGAGGACGGGAGGCAGATGCGGCAGATACTCGTTTATCGTGCCAATAAACGGGATAGTGTCCGAGAGCGAGGACACGACGACCAGGAGACGGTTGAGAGCCGCTTCGTCGTACTGCAGAGTCAGAAGGCTGCCGCCATCCCCCGCCAGGTCGATGCCAGCGGCGGAAGTAGTCAACTGAATGGAGTCCGATCCAATGCCGCCGACGATATTCATTACCAGAGGGGGCAGACTGACCGACGGCAGAAGGCCGGCGAGATCAGCGAGTGAGAGCCCCAGCGCCGACTGAACAAAGCCATCCCTGTCGATGGCCGCGCCGATCTGCAGCGCGGGTTCCATCCCTTCCGGCGCCGCCGCGAAGTTGGTGGCCGCAACGTCGAAGTCAGCGCTGAATGCCGCGGCATCCGCGCCAGGCAGGTCCAAAGAGAGGGCGACATTCGTCTTGGCGAGCAGACTGCGCAGCACCGTCAAGCCGGCGTCGACCATACCGGGCGCGACGCCCAGAAGGTCGACGGCGATATCACCAACCGTATCGAGCGACGTATCCGTCCACAGAATGGAAGGCAGAAGCTCCTGGTTTAGCGCCAGATAGAGGCCGTCGGCCTGGATGCTCAGATCCAGCCTTTGAGCGTTCGTAGCGCTAAGAATGTCAAGCAGATTTGACGGCAAAAGGGAGCCTGTTCCCAGGGGGATGCCCCACGCGCCCAAGGAGCCGTCGTCACCGACACTGATTGGAATTGTTGGCAACTGCGTATCCGCAGCCGGTTCGCCGGTAAAGGAGACGATAATGTCCAAATCTGCGCCGGGCAGCTTGGGAATGACTTCACCGATCAAGCCGCTCATCGATGGGTCGACAAAGGCGCTGACGATAGGCATGAGGTTGTTCAGGCGCTCGGTGTCATAGGCGAGACCGGGCAGCGCTGTGCTGTCAAGCGCAAGATCGATTCCATTCGGCTGTGTAGCAAGGGAAAACTGCTGCACGCCCAGCGCGGTCATAATCTGTAGAGCCTCCGGCGGAAGTGCCACGCCAAAGGATTGGCCCAGAGCCTGTTCGATTTCCGCCAGAGGGATACCTTCGAATGACGCCTGGCCGTTTGCGTCGAAGGCCAGACTGGCAAACTGAAGCGGCCCAATCGTCGTCTCGGCTGCGGTTTCTGTAGTTACCAACTCTTCGCCCCGCCAACGGGGAATGTCCTGCCCGGCCGTGGGCAGTATGATAATTGCGCCCAAGCCAACCCGCCTCAAAAAGGGCAGAGCGTCAGCCCCCTGAGCGGCGACGGGCACGTTGGCCAGAACGCGACCCACCAGGTCGGCTGATTCGTCACTCCATTTGAGGTAAGGGAGAGGCTCTCCGTCTGCGTGGAGAAAAACACCGTGGTAGCCGATGCGAACTTCCAGAACATCAACACCTGCAGTGGCAAACTGATCCAACATCGGTTGCTGAAGAATCCGCCCCATTGGGAAGCCAAGTGCAGTGCCATTGCCGTTGCCGTCAACTCTGATCGGAACGGACGGGAGGTTCAGCCAGGTAGAGCCGCCGTCACCGCCGCCATTACAAGCGCCCAGTACCAGAATGAAGACGAGGACAATAATAAATTTGCGGAGTAAGGCCGGCACGAGCCGCCTCCTTTTGGGTGCGTAACAATAAAATGCAGATAGACGCCTGCGGCGCGGCGCGGGCGCGTCAGCCGATCACTGTTGGCATTGTTATATCACGATCAGTTCGGAAAGACAATGCCTAAAGTTGCGCTCTGGTCGTACTTGAACAGAGGTTGTGCTTATTGCCCTGACGGCCCGCCTTTTGACTCGTCGAGACGGTCGGAACTGAGACGAGTCGGGCACTGTCAAAGATTTCCTTACATCTTACAATAGGTCGCGAGGAGACACAAAACTGACATTTGAGACACAGATAGACGCCCCGGCTCCAGAGTTAGGGCGAAAGAACAACATTTTCCGTACTCAATACGTACTCGGCAGTAGTCAGTGGTCGGTGGAACTGCAGTGGTCGGTGGAAGGGCAGTGGTCAGAACGTGGCTGGGCTGGGCCAGGAGGGCAGGCACAAGGCCTGCCCCTACCGGAGATTGAGAGGTATGGCGGAGTTGGCGCGTGAGCGGACGGGAAGGGCAGGGGCTAGGCGGAACGGCAGTGGTCGGTGGTCAGGGGCGGCGGGGCTGGGGGCGCGAGGTGTGGCCTCAGTATATGCCCGCAGATCGCAGTTCAGGCAGAGGTGGACGAGCCGTGGTATCTACGACCCACTGATTACAGATTTCAAGCCGCTGCAGTTTTGCGGGCGCGCAGGGCGGACAGCATCGCCTCCTGTTCGTTCCAAGGGTACTCGGTATCGCCATAGCACATGCTGCGTTCGTGGCCCTTGCCAAACGAGGCTACGACATCGCCGGCGCGCGCCATCTCCACACCGAAGCGGATGGCTTCGGCGCGATCGGGAACAACCGCATAGTAGGAAGAGGCGGCCTCAGGTTGCGTCCCGGTCTGCCGGGCACTTTCGATACTGTTGTGCGCCTGCTCGTCATCCCCTACAACAGCGCCTTCGACACCCTCGCGCACGCCAGCCGCGATCTCCCGGTTAATCTCCTCCAGATCTTCTGTCCGGGGATCTTCCGCGGTGATAACAGTGAAGTCGGCCAGCCGTCCGCTCACTTGACCCATCAGCCGACGTTTGCCCCGGTCTCGCAGGCCCGCGCAGCCAAAGATGGCGATCAATCTGCCGCCAGCATTACCGGAATCTCCGGCTACCAGCGGGCGCAGCGTCTCCAAAGCGCGTTCCAGGCTGGCAGGCGAATGGGCGAAGTCCACCACAGCCAAAAAATCCTGCCCGCAGTCCATACGCTGCATGCGCCCCAGGACAGCGGAGAGCGAGGCAACGCCCTGCCGAATCTGCTCAGGGGCGATTCCGAGCCCAAGAGCCGCTGCAGCCGCGCACAGTATATTGGACACATTGAACTCACCTATCAACCGAGTCTCCATTGGCAGGGTTCCCCCCGGCCAGACGAGTTCAAAGCGGGTAGCTTCAGGCAGATATTCGACGTGCCGGGCGTAAACGTCGGCGCTCGGATCAGCTACACTATATATATAGGTGCTGACGCCGGCTGCGTGGTTGCGCGCGCTCTCTTCAGCCAGCGCCTCCTGCAGAGGCTGGCAACTGCCGTCATCCAGGTTAAAGACAGCGACGCGGGGCACACCCGGCTTGCGCTCGGAGTGAAACAGGGTCCGGAAGAGCAGGAACTTCGCCTCCCGGTACGCTTCAAAGGAGCCGTGAATGTCCAGGTGCTCATGGGTTATGTTCGTCAGCGCGGCCACGTCATAGGAAACGGCTGCCACCCGTTTCTGATCCAGACCGAAACTGGTGCTTTCGACGACGGCGTAGCCGCAGCCCGCTGCACGCATTTGCGCCAGAAACGCCTGCACGGTCGGCGCATCGGGCGTCGTCACATGGAGCCCGGTCTCCTGCTCAATGCCGGCGATGCGCGCGCCGACCGTTGTAATGAGACCCACACCGGCGCCGCGGCTCAGAATCGCCTCCAGCAGCGAGCAGGTCGTCGTCTTGCCGTCAGTGCCGGTGACCCCGATGACAGTTTGATCGCAACTGGGGTAACCGTAAAAGGCTGCGCTGAGCCAGGCCAGGGCTTCCCGGCTGTCGGTCACCTGAATATAAGGTGTGCGGGCGTGCCGGGGCCACCAGTTGCGTTCTTCAAGCCGGGCCAGAGGGCAGCTGCCCACCACAGCCGCGGCGCCGGCAGCAACGGCCTGGGGAATGAAGCAATGCCCGTCCTGCTGCAGGCCTTCGACCGCGACGAAGAGCGTATCCGCGTCCACCTCGCGGCTGTCCTCGGTGATGCGGCGCACGGCAACCGCCGGCAGGGCCGCGGCACCGGGGACGCGCAAATTCTCCGGGAGGCTTGCCATCAGGCTTGCCAGATCCCTGGCTTCGGCGTTCGCCGCTACGGGAAGAGCGGTGGAGGAGGATTCAGTCTCCGAGTCGGCAGCATTCGGGACATTCGGCGTCATAACTCTTCGTTGCCGGAGCCCCCGTCGCGTGCAACCGAAACGCCGGCAACCAGAATCAGCAGGAAGAAGACCGCGGCGCCGCCTATCCAGATCGGCGGTATCTGCGCAAGCCTATCGTTGACGTTGGCTGAACTCACAGAGGTGGCTGTCGCTGTCGCCGTGGACTGCACTCCGCCCTCCGTAGGGGTCGGGGCGCTTGTTGCAGTGCCCTCGGTCAGGGGGGCGGGCGGCGGGGTTCCGGTAGCGCTGGAGGAGGGATCCGGCGTCGCGGACGGTGAATCGTCCGACGGCGTCTCGGTGGGCGCATTGGGGTCCGGTGTGGGGACCGGCGTACATTCGACCGGCAGTGCACCGGTTGGCGAATTGGGGTCAGGCGTCGCAGTGGCCGTTGGCGTTGCCGCGGCGGCATTTGGATCCGGCGTTGCGGTCACTGTAGCCGAGGCTGTCGGCGCAACCGTGGGGGCATTCGGATCGGGACCAGGGGTCGCCGTGGCGGTGGCGGACGGCGTTTCCACAGGCAAGTGCAGCGCGACAGGCGTACACTCCTCTACAGGCGCAGCGGTTGGCGCATGGGGATCCGATGTCGCGGTTGGCGTAGCGGTCGGCGCGTTGGGATCCGGCGTTGCGGTCTGTGTGCTTGTAGCCGTTGGTGTTTCCGTGGGGACGCCTGGATCGGGCGTAGCTATGACCGACGGCGTCGCGGTGGGGGTGGGCGTATCGGAAGGAGGCGGCGCTGCCGCGGCCGTTGGCGACAAGGTCGGCGTTGGCGTCAGCACTCTGTCCAGCTCGGCCGGATTGATGGGCGTTATCTGGGCCGAAGACAGAAAACTGGCACCACTGTCAATCGTTCGCAGCACGCCGTCCTGCTCGGTTCCCGCGTAGGTGACGCCGACAAATGTAGATGAAGAGGCCAGCCGGAAAACCGGGTTGGTATAGGCGGCCTCGTTGACTGTCACCCGCGTCCAGTCCGGCAGGGTCCGGGACCAGAGTCCCACATTGGTGCCGACAACTACCTCCGGTCCGCTGACGGTCAAGTCGTAGATGACAACCCCAGCCGGGAAGGAGGGGTCCTGGATCCAATTGTAGCCGTCGTCGCTCATGTAAAGGCCTGAAGCGAAAGTACCCACATACAAGCGTCCGTCCAGGATCGTCATCCCGCGCGCGATTATGCCTGCCGGCAGGTCGACTCGCTGCCAGGTGGGGGCGTCCGCTGTCAGGCGCCAGACGCCGTCGTGCGTGCCGGCATAGAGGGCGCCGTCCTTATCGGCAAAGGCGCGCACGCGCAGGGCGCTCCCGGTCAGGCCTTCGCCGTACCACTCCCAGCTCAAGCCGCCGTCAAGGCTGCGGATGACACCGTCGTAGCGGGTACCGGCATAGAAGACGGTCAGTCCGTCTTCTATGCGCGTGAAAAGACGGCCGATGCCGCTGTTGGGCGTGAGCACCTGATTGATCGATTGTTCCTGCCGCCAGCTCAGGCCGCCGTCATCACTAATGAACAGATTGCCGACCCCGCCGTCCGCAGCCAGTACACGGTTTCCATCCTGCGGATCGAAACGAATGGAGGCGACAGATGTATCGGGCGGCAGGTCCACGTTGGCCCGGCTCCACGTGTGGCCCCCGTCGGTGCTGCGATAGATTCCCGCGGGCACGGGCACGTTGAGTGTGCCGGCCACAACGATGGCGGCATCATCTGGTGACACATCGAGGCCGATGATGCTATTCGAAAAGGGCACGAAGCCTGACTGGGCAAAGATCTGCCCGCCGGCCAGCGTTATCAGGACTGTCAGAACAGTGAGTATCAGACAGAGCCGCGGCAGGGCCGTGGGAGTCGAATTCTCCCTTTTCTTACGGCGTCTGCCGCCCAGTTTTTGCTGATGACCAGCGTGCATAGAGCCTCCAAATGGGGCGCCGGAGAGGAAGTGAAAGAATTATACGCCAGACGAATTGTAGCACAAAGGCAAGCGTTTCTGCGGAACCGGTCAGTCGGACCGGATGGCCCAGGAAGAGATGACAGCCGATTTCCCACTCTCCCCGGCCTGCTTTGTGGATTCCAACCGGTTGCAAGTTATGATGAATGTCCATATCCTTCTGCATGAACAACGTGGGACCGCCAGACGGATCGGGCGGTCCATCAAACCATTCGCAACCCGTAAAAGGAGAGAGAGATGCAAAGCCCGGCACGGCGCGCAATCCTGATCGGTATGGACGGCGCCGCCATGGAATTGGTGATAAACATGGTAAACGGGGGCCACATGCCCAATCTTGGCAAGCTGATAACTCGGGGCGTGTACCGCCCCATGATCGGCGTTTTCCCCACCTTGACGCCGCCAGGCTGGACCGCCACGTCCACGGGCGCCTGGCCTGGGAACCACGGTGTGATGGACTTCAACATCCGCAAGCTGGGCGCTCCACTCGATGAGACGGTGTGGGGCGTCAACACTGAGCTATCGCGAGCGGAATACCTTTGGAACACGGTGGAGCGGGCCGGGGGCAGGCCGTTGCTGGTCAAATGGGAGATGTCGTGGCCTCCGACAGTAACCAGCGGTGTTCAGGTAGAGGGCACCGGCCCCGGCGTTTCCAACCATCACCAGATCGCTGGCTATCACCTATTCGTCGCCGGCAAATGGGAGCGCAGGACGATTGGGGGCCAGCGCGACCCGGAGACCCTGGACCCGAGTGCTTTGCAGACCGGCTCCGACGTCGATCCCGTGACAATCAACGAGGCCGGGAATTGGACAAATCTACCGCCTTCAAGCCGCCCGCCCAAAGAGGTGGAATTGACGATCCAGCCCCTGGCGCGCGGCCGCGATTTCATGTTGCGGGGCGAGGAAGGCACGCCCAAGACGTTTCACGGACTGATCTACGCCTCCGGGGAGAACGGCTACGACCGAGTGCGCGTGTGCCGGGCGCGCGACGGGGACAGCGCGGTTACAGAACTGGGGATGGGCGATTGGAGCGACTGGTGGCTGGACCAGTTCGAGATCGATGCCGAGGAGATCAGCGGCTACGTGCGCATGAAGCTGGTCAACCTCACCGCAGAAGCCGACGCTTTCGAGCTGTTCGTACCCCAGATCTGGCCGGCCGGCGGCTACACGATGCCGCTAGAAGCGGCCGATGAGATCGACCAACACGTGGGTAACTTCCTGCAGAACCCCGCCCGAGACGCACTGGGCATCATGGACGACGACACGTACTTTGAGCTGCTCGACTTCCACCACGAACGCCTGGCCGACGTGGCCGACTATCTCACGACCAGCCGCGACGACTGGAAGATGCTTTTCATCGAAACCCATGCGTCGGACTACACCAGTCACTTTTTCCTTGGGCAGGCCGAAGAGTTCAGCGGCGCCGACGTGGAGACGCAGCAGCGCTGCCTGGACGGCGTGGTCCGCACCTACAGCTCCATTGACAATATGATCGGCCGCGTCGCGGCGATCGCGGACGAGGAGACGCTCATCTGTCTCGTCTCGGATCACGGGGGCACGCCCAACCAGTTCCGGGCGATAGAGATCGATGAGGTTCTGGAAGAGGCAGGTCTACTGGTCTATAAGAAAGAAGACGGGAAGAGGGCAGTGGACTGGTCGCGTACACGGGCTGCGTCGGTGGGCCTGGTGCACGTGTTCATCAATTTGGAGGGACGCGAGCCGGACGGGATCGTGTCGCCAGAAGAGTATAAGGACACACAGCTTGAAATCATCGCCGCGCTGCACGCCTACACCGACCCAGCCACGGGCCGTCATCCGTTCGCGCTGGCGCTGACGCGAGAGGACGCTGAGATGGTCAACCTGTGGGGCGATACGACAGGGGACGTGGTCTACGCACTGCGGCCGGAGTTCGACGGCGCGCACGGCAAACAGCTGCCCTCGGTGAGCTTTGGCATCGCCGGACAGCATTGCACCTTCATCCTGTCCGGACCGGGCGTCAAGGAAGGGCTGGCATTGACGGGACAGGTGCGGGCGGTCGACGTCGCCCCAACGCTTTGCTACCTGCTGGGGTTGCCCATGCCGCGCAACGTCGAAGGCGGGGTCGTCTACGAGGCGCTCACCGATCCCGACTGGCACCTCAAGAAGTGAGACTACCTGGGGGAGGAGGGTGTCCAGGATTCCAACCCTTCTCCCCGCACCCGGTTCAATAGTCGTCCTCTTCAATCTCACCGGCGGGCATTTCGATATCCACGACCTCGCCCTGATCATCGATGATGACGCGGAAGCCCATCATCCCCAGCCACTGCCGCGACTGCTCAGGAATCGCCTGACCAACCGCCTGGTCGATGTTGTCAATGGAAGATTCCACGGCAGCCTTGGTAAAGATGTCGTCTTTGCCCATCAGATCCATCACGCCGGTCACGGCCAGATCTCGGTGCTCGTCGACTTGACCCTTCAGGAACTCGAGCACCTGCTGGTCCACCTTCGCGGCGTCGATGTGGCGGAGGAAGCCATCCTCGTCGACGACGTAGCAGGCGCGCTGGCCCACGAGTTTCACCTG
The DNA here is from genome assembly GCA_965208965.1 of Caldilineaceae bacterium. Lineage (GTDB taxonomy): Bacteria > Chloroflexota > Anaerolineae > Caldilineales > Caldilineaceae > Bin5. The sequence goes on along the minus strand of OZ242384.1, from coordinate 2,843,304 downwards.
CGCCGCATTTCGGCGTTCATCGAACACAAGCCCTTCAAACATCGCCGAATTTGCCAAGGTATTCTCCGATTGCAGTTCTCAAAAACACGATGTTGTTGCGGATGCGGCCCTGGGGCAAGTCATTTCACTCAGACTGCCAGGCCGCAATCTAAAGGCCCTGCCGGGTCCTACGCCGCGGCAGGCGACAAAGTTTCCCAGCGAACCCCTACATCAGCGCCGCCCGGCTCTCGAGAAATTCGCGGCTGCGGCGGACACTTGCGACCGGCTCTTTAGGCAGATCGTGTTCAACCACGTAACATTCGGCGCCAGCCGCGCGGCAGGCAGGGATGAGCGCGTCCCAGTCCAGCGTGCCGTAGCCGACGTCGGCCAGGCCCATCTGGTCCTCGTTCTCACCCGCCGGCGCCAGGTCCTTCGCATGAATATGAAGACAGCGGCCCGCGTACTTTTGCACCAGCTCCAGAGGATGGGCGCCGCCGTCGGTAATCCAAGCGAGGTCCGGCTCCCAGAACAGATTCTCCTCGTCGGCGTTGGCCAGCACCCAGTCGATCGCCCTTACGCCTTCAAACTCCTCCATTTCGAAAGCGTGGTTGTGGTAGCCCAGCCGCATGCCCTCATCCCGGCAGCGCCGCCCCAGCTCATCGAGCGTCTTCCCGAATGTGCGCCACGCATCGGCGCTGACCGCCTCCCGCACTTGGGGATCGGGCATGGGGAGAATGAGACAGTCGTTCCCGACCGCCCTGTGAAAATCCACTGTGCCGGCGAAATCCTCGGCCAGAGCCTGGTAGGGTACGTGGGCCGACACGGTCTGCAAGCCATGCTGGTCCAATATTGCCTTCGCCTGCTCGCCGGTGTGGTCCGGCAAAGAGATCAGTTCCACACCTTCATACCCGGCCGCAGCGGCCGCGCCCGCGATCTCCGCAAAACTGTCCGACAGGTGACGCAGGCTGTAAAGTTGTACAGCGATGGTCGGCTTTTGGTTGCTCATGCAAATGTCTCCCATTCTGGCGCGCGCCGCAGCCGCTCGGTCAGCCCGCTGTAACGCCGGGCCACGTCGTCATTGTCTACGGCTATGCCGATCGCTCTCGGTTGTCCTACCAACACTACCAGCTCCTTCGCGCGCGTGACGGCCGTATACAAGAGATTCCGTTGAAGCAGCATGTAGTGGCTTGTGAGTAGTGGGATAACGACGGCCGGGAATTCACTGCCCTGGCTCTTGTGTACGCTGACGGCGTAGGCATGCACCAGTTCGTCCAACTCCATGAATTCGTAACCAACAGGACGCCCGTCGATTTCGACCGTGACATACTGTTCGATCAGGTCGACATCTCTAATATAACCCAAATCGCCATTGAATACATCTTTGTCATAGTTATTTCGCACCTGCATCACCCGGTCCCCTGTCCGGTAGATGCGTTCCCCGGGGCCTGTCTCGGCTTTTTCCGGCGCGGGCGGATTGAGGGCCTGCTGGATAATCCCGTTAAGCGACCCGACGCCGGCCGCGCCCCGATGCATGGGGCTGAGAACCTGAATGTCCCGGGAGGGAACCGCGAAGCGACGCGGGATGCGTTCCGTGACAAGCTCCACACAGAGCTGAGCAGCACGCTCAGCCTCCTCGGTACGGAACAGGAAAAAGTCGTCGGTCTCTGCACTCCCTTCTCTGGCCGACTGCGTCAGAACGGGCATCTGGCCGCGGTTAATGCGATGGGCATTCTCAATGATGTAGCTGCCGGCCGATTGCCGAAATATCCTGTCCAGCCGCACCACCGCTGCGCCGGAGCGGGCGCCTGACTGCGAAGCGTTCCGTGTCTCTTCATCCTCTCCCTCAATCGCCGCGATCAGGTCACGCAGCACATTGCCAGCCCCCACGCTCGGCAGCTGGTCGACGTCACCGACCAACAGCAGGGACATCCCCGGAGGAACGGCCTTGAGCAGATGATTCGTCAATGTGAGGTCCAGCATGGAGGACTCGTCGACGATCAGCAGGTCGCCGCGGAGAGGATGCTTTTCGTTGCGCTTAAAGGAGATGCCGGCAGACGGCTGCACCTGGAGCAGTCTGTGGATGGTCTTCGACTCCCGGCCGGTAGCCTCGGCGAGCCGCTTAGCCGCCCGTCCGGTTGGCGCTGCCAGGACCGCGTCCGCGCCGGCCTCCTCGCACAGATCGATGATAGTGCGGACAACGGTCGTTTTGCCTGTGCCGGGCCCCCCGGTCAGCACGGTCAGGCGGCGGGTCAGGGCTGTCCGGACCGCGTCTCGCTGGCGCGCGGCAAGACGTAAAAGGCCGTGTTCATGGCTTTCTCTCTCTTCGAGTTGAGCGAATTTCCGTTCCCAGTCCATTGCCCGAAAGGAATCAAGCGCGCCGGCATTGGGTACGACCGCGGGCGGCGCGCCGGCGGAATCCTGCATCAGCCGGTTCATCCGGTTGCTGACGCCCACTTCGGCGTAATACATCGGCGTCAGATAGACCGCCTGCCGGCCCTGTACCAGGTCATCCATCTGCTGCGCCGTCGGGGCTTCGCCGGCCCCGCGGTCGTCCGGCATCAGCGGCATGGGCTGCGGACTCGAAGGTTCAAAAACACGAGCCACCTCCCAGTACAGCGCTTCAGCCTCCTCGCCCGGCCCGGACGCCAACTTGATGCGGTCCGCCCCTTTCAGATGGAGCAGCGCGGCCGCCACCTTCTCCTTGGCTACCTCAAGCAACTTGACGGCTTTTTCGATCAGCTCCCCGCCTGGCAGGTAGACATGGCCCTCATCCCTGGCCCGGTTCAGCACAAACTCGACACCGGCCGCGATGCGTTGGGGCGAGTCATCGGCGATTCCCAGAGCCCGCCCAATCCTGTCCGCGGTGAGAAAACCGATGCCAAAGATGTCCTCAGACAGGCGGTAAGGATTCCGCTGCACGGTTTTGACCGCACTGTCGCCATAACGCTTGTAAATCCTTGCCGCCAAGCCAGCGCTAACGCCGTGGCCGCGCAGAAAGATCATCACTTCCTTGATCGCTTTCTTCTCGACCCAGCCGGCAACAATCATCGAGACTCTCTTACGGCCGACACCTTCGACTTCGGACAGCCGCTGCGGATCGTTGTCGATGATGTCCAGCGTCTCCGCGCCAAAGTGGGCAACGATGCGCTTGGCCGTCACCGGGCCGACCCCTTTCACCAGCCCGCTGCCTAGATACTTCTCAATACCAGCTACTGTCGCCGGCAGCACCGACCGCATCTCGCTGACGGCAAACTGTCTGCCATACTGAGGATGCGTTTCCCAGCGCCCTTGCAACTCAACCGCCTCCCCTACACTGACGCCGACCATCGTACCTACGACCGGCACCTCCTTTTGCGTGTTGGACGGTCGGGACGAACCGTTCTCCGGCGCCAGCCTGGCGACCGTAAAGCCGTTTTCTTCGTTATGAAAGGTGATGCGTTGGATTACGCCACGCAGAATTTCTTGCGTTTCGTCGCTCATAAGTGTTAGGGTAACAGAACGATTTGGACCGATCAACCCGCGCCGCCCAAGCTGCGTGCTCAATAACGCAGCTCCACCGGGTAGCGGAAGCGCATTTCACCGGCCCCCTTTACAAAAGAGACCGGAAGCAGGACTATCGCGAACTCCAAATGGAAGAGATCGCAGGATCGTTTACGCCCTTACTTATCGTCATTTCGCTGGCCTTCCTCGTGCCGCTGCTGCTCACGCGCTTCGAGCGGCTGCGCCTTCCGATCGTCGTCGGCGAAATTCTGGCGGGAATCGTAATAGGAAGCAGCGGCTTCGGCTGGGTGACCCACGAAGACCAGCTGCTCACCCTATTGGCCGAGTTTGGCTTCGTCTTCCTGATGTTCCTGGCCGGCATGGAAATCGACTTTGCCAACCTGAACATTGAGCTGCCCGGCGTCGCCCGCGCCGGCGGTACGCGTACCGACCTCTCTTCATCACAGGAACGCGAGCGCCGCGCCTTCGGCCCGCTCTCCATCAGCTTGATGGGCTTCATCCTGACCCTGTCTCTGTCCGCCATTGTTGGCTTCGCGCTCCTGCGGATCGGCTTGGTCAGCAGTCCCTGGATGATGGCGCTCATCATGTCGACAACGTCGCTGGGCGTCGTAATGCCCGTGCTCAAAGAGCAGGAGCTCATCCGCGGCCGCTTCGGACAGACGATCCTCATCGCCGCCCTCGTCGCCGACTTCGCCACCATGATCCTGATCACCGTGGTCATTGCCACGATCTCCCACGGACTGACCCTCGACATCCTCCTTATCAGCCTGCTCTTCGTCGTCTTCTTCCTTCTCTACCGCCTGGGCATCGTTTCCCTGAACCGGTTTGACTCCTTGCGCCGCACGCTTGAGGACCTAAGCCATACCACCGCCCGCATCAAGATTCGCGGCGCCTTCACGGTCATGCTGCTTTTTGTGGTGCTGGCCGAAGTGCTGGGCGCGGAGATCATTCTGGGCGCGTTCATCGCCGGGGCCATGCTGTCTCTGCTCTCCACCCGTGAAGATCTGGAGGCGATGCACCAGCTGGAAGCGGTCGGCTTCGGCTTCTTCATCCCGATCTTTTTCATCATGGTGGGTGTGAATTTCAATCTGGGCGCCCTGATCGGGTCAACCGACGCATTGATTCTGCTGCCGTTCCTGGTACTGGCCGCTTTTCTGGTCAAGCTCCTGCCGGCCCTGCTTTTCCGACTGCAGTTCAGCTGGCGGGAAACTTTTTCGGCGGGCTTTCTTCTCTCGTCGCGCCTTTCACTGATCGTCGCGGCCTCGGCCATCGGCCTGAACCTGGGGATCATCAGCGAATCGGTAAACACGATGATCATCCTGGTGGCTATCGTAACCGTCACGGCCGCCCCCTTGATATTCAACCGCATTGTCCCGCACACAGCGGACACTACGCAGCGGCCGATTGTTGTGTTCGGCGCGGAACGTATCGGTCTCCAGGTCGCTGAACAGCTGCTGGGCCACCATGAGCAGGTGGTTCTCGTCGACGCAGATGAAAGTCTGATTGCCAGAGCGCGGCGACGGACCTCCGAAGGCATCGAGGTCCTGCACGCCAGCATCGACGATGAAGAAGAGGAACTAGCCGGGCACCTCGATCTCGCAGAGACCGTCGTCGTCACCCTGAGCGACACAGACCGCAACCGGCACGTCTGCCATGTGGCCCGCACGCGCTACGGGATTGACCACATCGTGACACTCGTTCGGGAAACGAACCGGCTTGTGGAGTTTGAAACGCTCAACGTGACTGTCTTCAACCCTTCGCTGGACCAGGCGGCGCTGCTCAGCTTACTGGCGCGAAATCCGGACATCTACGAACTGCTGACCCGCACCGACGACAACAAAGAGGTGTCGGAAGTCTTGGTACACAATCACGACTACGGCGACAAGGCGCTGCGCGAGCTCCAGCTGCCGGGTGACGTACTCATTCTCTCGATCCGCCGCGCCGGGGAGTTCATCGTGCCGCGCGGAAACACGCAACTGGAATATGGCGACCACCTGACGCTGGTGGGCACATTCGACCACCTGCATGAGGCGCGAGCGCTGTTTGGCTGATTGAGGTCTGCGGCGGCGTGAAACTCGGGAAGGTTGACAGGCTGTGCCCGGAACTCTGTTTTCTGCGAGAGGAAGGACCGGGAGCCGCGGGAAAGAGGGGAGACTAACCCGGCCGAGAGGAGGGTGCGGCGCCTTCCGGCCCGTTAGCCTGCCGCCAGAGAGCGTGGGCCTTGTGAACAACCCGGCGCGTCTCCTCTTCCATGGGCAGGTCGTCCAGCTTCGTGAGCGACACCCAGGCGACGTCGTCAACGTCATCGGCCGCCGCGACATCGCCCCCGCGGTAGTGGGCCCAGAAGTCGATCACGACATAGTGATAGCGGATGCGTCCGGCCGCATCGCGATGAATGGGCTCGAAAAGGTCGACCAGAGCAACGATCTCGATTTCGGCTCCGGTCTCCTCCAGCACTTCACGAGCAACCCCAGCCCGCACCGGCTCGCCCAAATCCAGCAGTCCGCCGGGCAACGCCCACATTCCCTGCGACGGCGGCCGGCCCCGTTCGACCATCAGGACTCGCCCTACTTTGTCGACAACGACGGCAGCCACCGCCACCAGCGGCGCAGGCGGATACTCGCGGCTAATCGTAACAGGGAAAGTTTCGTGCGACGTGCCTCTGGCGCTACACATACTCAACACCACGTTTCAATGAGGGCGGGCAGTTCGGACAGTTCCTGAATCACCGCGTCCGGTTTTATGCTGTCCACCAGGCGCTGGTCTTCGGCCAGCGGGATCATGCGGCAATGAACGGTGAGCGCGCCGATCTCCTGCCCGCCGGCGACGTCATGCTTGAGGCTGTCGCCGACACAGACCAACTCATACGGCTCCGCGTCCCAACGATCGAGGACGGCAGCGTAGATCTCTTTCTCCGGTTTGCGCCACTCCACCGCCGCGCTGCTCAGACAGACGTCCAGGTAGGCGCGAAGGCCGGTATAGTCGATTATGCGCTGGAAGATGCGATCGCTGGCGTAGTTGGCGATAACGGCCAGGGGGAAACCCGCGCCGTGCAACTGCCGGAGCAGTTCGATTGCGCCCGGCATCGGCTCCCACGCCGTCATCTCCGGCGCGTAGAAGAGATCGACCGCACGGCGCAGGACCTCCTCATTCATGCGTGAAGCCGGATAACCGACGAACTGCAACAGGAAGCTCAAGGTGTCGTCGGCGGTGTGTTCCTCCTGCTCATCGTCGGATTTCGTCTCGGCAAAGATGCGCGCCTCTACCAGGTGCTCCGAAATCTCGTCGGGCAGATCGGTCATCCCGGTTGAGCGCATGTATTGGACGGCTGTCTGCGCGCCCGTTTTCATCAGATCATCCAGAGGCTTGTTGAGCCGGGCGAGCGTATTGTCGAAGTCGAAGACCAACCCCTGGACCAGTTTGCGCGGGCGAATTTGCGCTGGTTCGCCGCTGAAGAACTGCCCGCTGAGACTGGCCGCTGCAGAACTGTCAGCTGCTACATCCCCTTGATTTTGGGCCACATCCTCCAACTCAGAGTCAGCGGGGGCCATGCTTGCACGCGCTTCCTCCTGGGTCAGACCGGCGTCCCGCTCCCTGGCGCGCCGCAAAAATTCGTCCAGCTCCTGTGGGGTAAGCGGCTCCATCCCCCGCGCATTGGGTTCCTCATCCTGCCCGGATAGGGAACTGTCTGCGCTGGAAGAGTTTGCTTGCCCGGTCTGCTTTTCTGTCATGGGGATTAGTATGCGGAGGCGGGCCCTTGTCTGTCAAATCGGATTCGGCCCTTCCGACCGGTACGACGCCACCGGCTACTACTATGGCGACGACCTGGTTAGCGCCACAGAGGAGGGCAAGTTGATTAGCTACGTCTTTTTCAATCCGGAGACAGACAAAGAAGAACGCAAACACACTTGGATCGTACTGCATGACGGCCTATACTTCGGATCCGGCTCTTGCAATGGACAGGATTAAAGCGGCCAATACGGAATCCCTGCACGAAGCAGAATTGGCTTCACTTACTTCTTGCGTGTGGGCACCTGTACAGGCCCGTGCTATACTCCGCTCTGACCCTGCAAAGGCAGCGCGTCAACCAGATTGCAACTGTTCCGCCACTCACCTTCTCACAACTGACCATGCCATACTCATTCCAAATCGGATCCATCCCCTGCCACATCGTCAGCGACGGCCGCCAGCTGGTCGACGGCGGCGGCTTCTTCGGCCTCGTGCCCCGCGTTCTGTGGGAGCGGATCATCCGCCCCGACGGCAAGAACCGCATCCCCGTGCAGATGCGCTCGCTGCTCATCCAATCATCCGCCGGCCTGATCCTGGTCGACACCGGCCAGGGTGACAAGATCACCGCCAAGGAGAGGCGCATCTTCGGCATGGACGACGGCAACCAGCGACTCGCGGCAGAGCTGCGCTGCGCCGGCTTCAGCCCGGAAGACGTAGATATCGTACTGCTGACGCACTTGCACGCCGACCACGCCGGCGGCTGCACACACTGGAGCGATCCCGCCGATCCGGAGAGCGAGGCCGTCCCCTCCTTCCCCAACGCCCGCTATCTGATCCAGCGCCTTGAGATGGCCGAAGCCGCCTTCCCCAACGAACGCACGCGCGGCACCTACTTCCCCAACAACTGGGAACCGCTGCGCCGCTCAGGCCAGTTGGAGCTGGTTGACGGCGACCTGGCCCTGGCGAGCGGCGTCCGAACGGTAACCGTGCCAGGCCACACCGAGAGTATCCAGGTCGTATGGGTCGAAGACGCCGGCGAGTCGCTGCTCTTCCTGGGGGATGCCTGCAGCTGGGCCGCGCATATGGACCGGCTGGCCTGGGTGCCATCCTTCGACCTCGACCCGATACAAAGTATAGAGGGCAAGCGGAATCTGCGCAGAGAGGCGGAGGAGAAGGAGGCGCTGCTCGTGTTCCAGCATGACGGGCAGGTGGTGACCGGACGGTTACGGCCGGGCGCGCGCGGGCCTATGGTGGAGCCGGAGATTACGGAGGAGGCGTGGCCGGAGTGATATCAGGCCGCACCGCCTCGTTCGGATGAAGCCAGGTTGAGGGTGGGAAGGGTACGTTGGCGGGAGCAGCTCTCAGATCAGTTCGCAGGTTTTCAGGCATTCAGATTCTTAGGACATAACCAGTGCCATACTCATTTAAGGTCGGTTCGATCCCGTGTCATATCATCAGCGACGGCCAGCAGTTGATCGACGGCGGAAGCTTCTTTGGTCTCGTGCCGCGCGTGCTGTGGGAGCGGATCATCCGCCCGGACGAGAAGAACCGCATTCCAGCGCAGATGCGCTGTTTGCTGGTGCAGTCGCCGGCGGGGTTGATCCTGGTGGACACGGGCCAAGGGGACAAGATTACCGCCGAGTATCGAAACAGATTTGGTATGGATAGCAGCAACCGGCGATTGGAGTCCGATCTGGGCCGTGTCGGTTTCGGCCCGGAGGATGTCGATATCGTGCTGTTGACGCATTTGCACGCCGACCATTGCGGCGGAAACACGCGCTTGCGTGATCCCGCAGATGCGGAGAGCGAGGTTGTGCCCACGTTTCCGAACGCGCGCTACCTGATCCAGCGCCTGGAGATGGCCGAGGCATCCTTCCCCAATGAACGCACGCGCGGCCATTACTTTCCAGAAAACTGGGAGCCGCTGCGCCGTACCGGCCAGCTGGAACTCGTAGACGGCGATCAGGAGCTGGCGGCAGGTGTACGCTCGGTTTCAGTACCGGGCCATACCGGAAGCATGCAGGTCGTATGGGTCGAGGACACCGGGGAATCGCTCCTTTTTCTGGGCGATGCATGCAGTTGGGCCGCACACCTGGAGCGGCTGGCGTGGGTACCGGCATTTGACCTGGAACCGATGCGCAGCATCGAGGGAAAACGCAACCTGCGCCGACAGGCCGAGGAGAAGGACACCTTATTCGTCTTCCAGCACGACAGCCAGGTCGTCACCGGCCGCGTGCACGCCGGCGAGCGCGGGGTGAGGGTGGAGCCGGAGATTACGGAGGTGGCCTGGCCGAAGGGAAGGTGACTCAGGTTGTACAATGACAACAATTAGGTTCCGCTGACATTTTGGGAAGGCCGCTCAGAATTCAACAAGATTGGAAAGCCGGCAGGCCTGATAGGGACTCTTCTCGCTTGAATGTTGTGATAGACACAACCAATTGATCCGCGAAGTCACGCGAAGGGTCGCGAAGAACACCTTTTTATCCACGAAGGGCCACTAAGGACCACGAAGAACACCGGAAGTGTATCGGATTTTGTTCGCATGGCTGCCTGGCCCAGCGTGGATCAGCCGCAATTTGCTCCCGGTAACCGCTGTTCTGACAAGTGTCAACGAGCCCTAGTCTTTCCATTCCTGAGTCACTTCACTCCGCTGTCCTTGATAAAGTGGAACGCGAAGGAATGTCCCTTGAACAGTTCAGAACTTTGGCTATGGCGGCGAAAACATAGGCGATCGCGATCTTAGTCCGCCGACCCGGCTGCCGGCGCCATAGGCAGCGCGGTCGCCGTTCGCGTGCGTAAAAACAGGGCGCACAACGCAGCCAACAGAGGCATAACCGCGACAACGTGCATGACGGCCGAAAGCGTGTAGAAGTCGGCGACCGGACCGGCCAATCCCATTCCCAACGCTCCCGAGGCAAAGGTGAAGCCAAGGATGGCTCCGCTCGCCAGCCCCTGCCTGTTCGGCAAAAACCTCTGGGCCATGACCACCAGAATACTGTGAGGAATGCCTACGAGGAAGCCGGCCGCGAAGGCCAGTGGAAAGAATACCCATCCATGCACAATGTCCAGCATCAGCCAGGAAAAAGGCGTGGCCGCCAGCAGCGACCACAGGAGGAGCTTGGGCTGATCATAGCGATCGCCGAGAACGCCACCCGTCATCGAGCCGAGGGCGATGGCCACGCTGGGGACGCCGACCATAAAGCCGAACTGTGTCGGCGAGAAGCCCAGGTCGGCGAAGTACTTTGGCAGCATCCCGTAGAAGATCTGGTGGACCGAAGCCCGCAACGCAACCAGTACGGCGAAGGCGACCAGCACCACCCAGCGCTTGTCAGGTTGGGCAACACGGTTCGGCATTGCGCGAGCGCGCGCAATTCGTTGTTGCAGGCGCTGCCGCTCCTCGACCGTTGCCGGCCGCGGCTGAGGCGGCTCCTCCTCGACTCGCACCAACGGCTTGCGCAGACCAATGGCCATCCACACTACGAACGGAAGCGTCGCGACCGCCATGATGCGCGGTCCGAGCATCCAGATTTCCTCCAGCAGGACGCCCACGATCATCGGCCCTAAGGCCAGCCCCAACTGCCCCAAGAGGAAGAAGACTGATGTCCCGGTCGTGGCCTTGTGACCGCCGGCTGCGCCTGCGTTCATGGCGCCCTGGGGGTGGAAGGCGCCGCTGCCCAGTGAGGCGACGGTCATCAGCGTGATCAGGGTGAAATAGTTTTGCGAGAAGGTGGCCGCGTAGTAGAAGACCGCCGTCCACAAGAGCCCGACCGCACCCAGCCAGCGGCCCCCGAAACGGTCGGCCAGCACGCCGAAGAAGGGCTGCGTGAGCGAGCCCATCAGGGCGTAGACCATCCCTCCCAGCGCGATCTGCGCGTTCGATAAGTTGAAAGGCACTGCAAGGACAGCCAGGATCATGGCGATCGAAGCGTTCAGAATATCGATTGCCATATGGCCGAAGGAGACCGAGCTGAGCCGTTTGAGATTCATCCGTACTTTCCCGGCAGAGGAAGTAAACCGGTTTACCTGGCGCCAGATTTTCCCGTGTGTGTAGTGGAATTCTATCAGCACCTGTGCCCGTCCCCAAAGTGGAGCCAGAGGTGGAAGGGCGGAACTGCAGTGGTCGGTGGTCAGAGGCGGAGTGGCTCGGCAGGGCGTGGGCACGGCCTGGCCATGCGTTTCGGGCGGCCTCTCAAGAGATCAACGCGATAAGATGCGATTGCCCTGCCTGCTTGCCCCGTCAGTTTGACAATGGCCGACTCAGTGCTATACTGCCCCCCGTCCCCTCAGTCCTGATCGGCAATGTGGCCAGCGACCAATCAGAACGTCCGAACATTGACTGACCGCCAAACAGTTCGACTCTGATTTTCTCTTAGGTACACCTACAACGTTCAGTAACAAAAGGTACGCCTGCACTGCTTCTGCAACCCATTTCTACAGTTCATTGTTCGCCAGCGGCAGACACCGCCTTCACGGTCACATCGCGGCAGCCTGGCGATTTGATCTAAAGGGGACTGTCAAGTCAGGACGGTTCGCGTAATTGCACCTGATTCCAACCGGATTCCACTCCAGCAGCAGACATCCAAATCAGCATTTCAGGAGGAAAAGATGCACAAGACAAGTCGCCGCCAGTTTCTCAAAGTGAGCGCCGGCATGGGCGCCGCTGCATTGTTGGCTGCCTGTGCCCCAGTAGCAACAGAGATGGACGGAGGGGCTTCCGACGCAATGGAAGAACCCATCGATCTCGTCGTCTGGTACCAGGACTGGGATGGCGCCAACCGCATCATGGGGTGGGTCCAGCCCGAGTTTGAGAAGGACCACGAGAACGTCAACGTCGACCTCCAGGCCATCGGCTACGGAGACCTGCTCAACAAGATGCTGCCTTCAATCGCCTCCGGCACTGAAGGCGACGTCATGATGATGTACACCGACTGGGTCGTCGCCACGGACATCACCCGCGTCTTCCTCGACATCACCGACGCGGCCGGCGGCGCTGCCGAGCTCGAAGAGAAGATGTGGCCGGCCGCCTTCCAGGCCGTCGAAGTGCCCGGCAACAAGGTCTACTACCTGCCCTGGCTCGCCGGCATCCGCGGCGCCGCCATGACCGTCAACATGGACCACTGCGCCGAAGCAGGCATCGATTACCTCAACTTCGGGACCTACGAAGAAGTGATCGAAGCCGGCGTTGCCATGACGCAGAAGAACGACGAGGGCAAGGTCACACGCTCAGGTTACTCGATTGCCAGCTCCCAATATCAGCTGTTGTGGTCTCTCATCTGGCAGATGGGCGGGGACTTCTTCGACAAGGAGACCGGCGTCTGGTCCCACGACAGCGAGGTGGGTGAAGCCGCGGCCCAGATCCTGCATGATATCTACTGGGTCCACAATTCCGTCGACTTCGAGTTGTTTACCAACGAATACGAAGCCTGTACCCAGCAGCTCGTCTCCATTTGGGGCAACGGCGCCTGGACCATGAGCGTAATGACCGACGTGGCCGACGTGCCTGCCGACAACATCGTCAAGCCGCCCCTTGCAAACGCCGTCGAATATGTGCTCTATCCGCAGCATGTCGCAGGCTATGGACTCTCGAAGCGGCTGGCGGAGGACTCCGCCAAGCTGGATGCCGCCGTCGACTTTGCCCTGCTAATCGTCAGCAACGGCGCGCTCCTGCAGGCGCTTGACTTCTACTCCGGCGTCGTTCCCTCCAAGGGCGTGTACAACGATCCCGGCATCGGCGACGTCAAGTACGGGCTCGTCTCGAAGCGCGTCGCCGAGGGCATGTGGCCCCACGCACGCTATCCGCAGGACCACGTGGCGCAGCAGGGCCCGGCCGCAGCCGAGTTTGACCGCGCCATGCGCCAGGAAATCAGCATCCATGATGCGCTGCACGCCATGGACGCCTACCTGCAGGAGCAGGAAGACCAGGCCAGAGAACGGCTGGCAGCCTGACCTCACCAGGATACAGACTGAGAGGGCGCCGCGTACATTGGTACGCGGCGCCCGCCAACGAGCGGAAACAGAAGTATGACTACGTTGCAGGATCACCCCGTCTCCGGTGGTCAAACGTTGCCGCAGTTGCCCGTCGCTCGCCGTGACAGCGTCTGGCGGCGCTTCCGCCGCGCCAGCCCTTTCGCGCTCATCTACTCCGCGGCCATCCTGATCTTCTATACCATCATCTTCATCATCCCATTCGGTACCGGCATCTGGCTAGCCTTCCAAAACTGGGACTTCATCACCAATCCCAAGTTCGTGGGCCTGCGCAACTTCACGAAGGCCTTCACCGACCAGTACTTCTGGCAAGCACTGGAAAAGACGGTCCTGTTCTCCGTGGTCGAGATCAGCCTCGGCCTCTCCATCGCCCTGCTCTTCGCCCTCGCCCTCAGCCAGATCCTGGGCAAGTGGCAGAACTTCTACCTCTCCGTCTACTACCTGCCGGTGATCACCCCGCTGGTGGTCTCCATCTACCTCTGGCGCTGGCTCTACCGCCCCACCGGCGGCGCCATCAACACCATGCTCAGCAGCGTCGGTCTGCCCGAGCAGCCCTTCCTGGCCAGCCCGCAGCAGGCTCTCTGGGCGATCACCGTCGTCATCATCTGGGCCCATCTGGGCACAGGCATCGTCCTCTTTCTGGCCGGCATCAACGACGTCCCCGAGAGCCTCTTCGAAGCCGCCCGCCTCGACGGCGCCGGCTTCTGGCAGTCCTTTTATCGCATCACCCTGCCCCTCATCCGCCCTGTCCTTGTTTACCAGATGGTCGTCAGCGTCATCGGCACAGTGCAGATGTTTGAGGCATTCTTCCTCATTCCCGGCCCGGGCTTCAGCACCCGCACGCTCGCCCTCTACACCTATGAGCTGGGCTTCCGCGCCCTCAATCTGGGCTATGGCGCGGCCGTCTCGCTGATCATCTTCGTAATGCTGCTGGGCGCCACCGTTTTCCAGCTCCGCCGCTGGAAAATCGAATGGGAACATTGATGCTACATGGCCACAACCGCTGACTCCAGGCCGTTGCCCACCCCCATCTCCCCCTTCCGCCGTTGGCTCATCTCCGGCAAGTGGACAAGAGCGGTTGTATTTCTCATCCTTGCGTTCTTCAGCTTCGCCATGTTCTACCCATTCATCTGGCTCCTCTTCTCCTCCTTCAAGACCGGCGCCGACATCGTCAGCCTGCCCGTCACCCTCCTACCCAAAAAGTGGACCCTCGGCGCCTACCTCATGGTGATGGACCCGACCCGCGCCAACCTGCCCATCGCCTACGTCAACAGCATCATCGTCACCACCGGCACCGTCATCAGCGTCCTCATCACATCATCCATGGGCGGCTTCATTTTCGCCCGCCTCGAGTTCCCAGGCCGCGACTACCTCTTCTACTTCGTGCTCTCAACCACGATGGTGCCCTTTCTCACGCTGCTGATCCCCCTTTACATCGTCATGCGCGAGCTCAACCTGCTCAACTCGCTCTGGGGCGTCTGGGTGCCCAGCATCTTCTCCTCATTCGGCGTCTTCCTCTGCCGCCAGTTCGTCTACGGTATCCCCCGCGAGCTCTACGACGCCGCCAAAATCGACGGCAGCGGCGACTTCGGCATCTACCGCAACATCATCCTCCCCCTCACCAAACCTATCCTCTCCGCCCTCGCCATCTTCGTCTTCCTCGGCGCCTTCAACGCCTACCTCTGGCCTCTCGTCATCCTCAACGAAGAAAAGAAGCTCACCCTCCCCCTCATCATCGCCCGCATGGCCAACCGCTTCGGCGGCACCGACTACCAGGCCGTCATGGCCGGCTCCGTCCTCGTCTCCATCCCGCCCCTCATCGTCTTCCTCATCTTCCAGAAAAACTTCGTCCGCGGCATTGCGTTGACCGGTCTCAAGGGCTAACCCGCCCCCGCCTTCCACACTGCCGAAGAGACACATCCCCCTACGCCACAGTCGAAACAGAGCACGCGCCGGCTCTGGAGCAACAATACCTATCCAGTCGGATTGACCTCCGACGATGAATGTCTGGAACATAGATCATATGGTTTTCCAATCGTAAGGGACGCCCCTTGCAGGCGCCCCCTGGTAGCTTTTGCAACTTTGAACCACGCTGGATTGAATCGTTCCAGGCCCCTTCTTGCCCATTTTCAAAGCAAAGAAGGCAAAGGTGTACTCACTCACTAAGACTCCAGTGCCTCCTCTTAGTTTCAATAGGCACGCTTGACCCAGCTCTCTAGACCGTTCCCAATGCCCGAACGCAGAGAAGCGTTTGAGATTCTGTTATCCGTTGCCAAAATAGTGGGCGTAGTACATGAAGCCCACGAACAGCACATACAGTACTGCAGCGGTGTAGGTGACGTAGTCGTAGGGAGTTCGTCTGCGGTCGCCAGGCTCTTTTCCGTTGGACTCTAGCATGGGTGATGTCTCCTTCCTTTGCCGGACGCACACATATGTTACTCCGCACTTACAGCCGGGTCGGTGAGCCTGCCCCCAACAACTGGACTGCGAGCAGGTGGCAATGGAGAACATCACCAGGCAGGTGGATTGCCAGCTCAATGGGACGAGGCCATAGTAAACGCTCCCTGCGCAATGCAGTCGCCTGCCGGTCATCCCGGCCGCTCGCCTGCCGGCAGCCGGGCACTAGCGCGACGCATGGGGCTTTCCTCCAGTGCCTGCTTCTTCACCGCGTTTGCGCCGGCTAGATCTTTCTGACGGTATTGGCTGCGCCGTGACTTTCTTCTTCCGGTAGAAGTAGGTGCGCTCTTTCGGCCCTGAGGGGGGCTTCCACTGTCTGGCAGGGAATATGTGGACGCGCAAGAACCACCAGAACGCAAGCGCGAAGGGGAGTAAGGCGATAATTATGGCTTCGACGTCGCCCTCAAGGATGCGCTCAGTGAGATAGATGCCAGTTGACCTAAGTCCCTCCCGTGACCCAGCCTAGCTTGCTCGCTGGTCGCGGCGGCAAAACGGGACTGCCGCAAAAATGACTCGATTTCACGAAAGCACCAGCCCAAACCAGCATGTGATACAATCCAGTTCACCAACCCGACACGTCCCGCCATCATGCTCTACTTCCCGGAACTCCTGGAATACGCCGAATTCATAGCGCTGATCCCTCCCATCCTGATCTTCTGGTGGCTGATCAGCACGAGCACTCCGTGGAGACGCCGAAAGCACCTGTGGAGAAAACTCAAGCAACTCCTGTTCCCCGAAGACCAACCTTGACGACTCAATCCTTTTTCGCCAGGCTGCCGGAAAGGACTCAAGAGACCACCATTGCCATTCTGCCTTCAAGTGGGCTTGGCCGTAAAAAATCTGGGACCTGACCACCTGACTACTGAGGTGGGTCCCAATGTTTGGACCACGAGACGGGAATAGCGAGGCGCATCCTGACGGATGTGCCCGGCTCTGTTCAGCAACTGGCGTGCTGCCGAGTGCCGCCGCCGTTTCTTGGCCTTCGTACTGCCCCTCCACAGGCTTGGTGACTTGCTCCATTATACACCTTAGCTTGTGGTCCAGTTTTTGGGGCCAAGCTCGAACCCCGAAAACGTGCCCTAAATGGACGACATCGAAGAGAGTCTTGACGCCGACGACAGCTACGACACCTTTGCTGCCTTCACCTCCCCACATCCTTTTCAGCCTTCTTTCATAAACGTCTTGACGCCGACGACAGCTACGACACCTTTGCTGCCCCGTCAAATCGTGCAACTCATGCAGACTGGCTTTCGCCTGAACCCCGCCTCACGAGATCGTCGCAAGTCCCTTTTGCTCCTGCTTGACAGTTGCCCCGCTTTCCACTATTCTTCTCCAAAACCAGACCCATTTGTATCGGAATGGCTCGCCGCAAGGCCCGCCGGTCCTTCTCAGGCGACGCCCGGACATCTGCTTTGAGCACATTTCGGCAATGGAAACAGTTGCGGGCCGTTTTCGATAAGCTTCCCCTCTGCCCACTTCACATCCAATTGATTGCAGCCCTCACTACAAAATGCCGCCCGTTGCAGTCAGAACCCTTGCTATGTCATCCAGCGGCCAGGAGAAAAATAGCGAACCTTGTTCAGTACTTACGCCGCACACACAACTGGCGTGCGGCCTCTCTTTGTAAGGAGGCGTAACAGATGAGCGATTCTCCCATCCGCCTCGGCATCATCGGCATGGGGCCCGCCAACATGGCGTCAACCATGACCATGCTCGAGGACGAGCCGGACCTGCGCTACACCATCACCGCCGCCTGCGCCCGGCGCCCCGACGTGCTCGAGCAGGCTGCCCGCCAGTTCAATATCCCCTACTGGAGCACGGACTACCGCGACATTGTCGGTCGTGACGACGTCGACGTAGTCTGCGTCTACTCACCAGACGCCCTCCACGCCGAGTCCTGCATCGGCGCCCTCGAAAACGGCAAGCACGTCATGTGCACAAAGCCGATGGTCACCACGCTGGAGGACGCCAGGAAACTGGTCGACCTCGTACGCGAGACCGGCGCCAAGTTTCTCGTCGGCCAGACCATGCGCTTCGACCGCCAGTTCGTCGCCGCCAAAAAGATCTACGACGACGGGCAGCTAGGCGACCTGATCGCTCTCGAAAGCTTCTACTTGCACGACATGCGGCCCATCTACGACTTCACGCCCTGGCGTCTGACCATGCCGCAGGACTTCATGTTCGGCGGCTGCGTGCACAGCATCGACATCATTCGCGCCTTTGGCGGCGACATTGGAAGGGTCCACGCAATTGCCAACAAGGGCGGTCTGACCCCTGACTACCCGATCCAGGACAACTTCTTCATCAACGCTGAATTCACGTCGGGCGTAATCGGCCGCGTCTCCGGCCTCTATGGTATCGTCCATCCGCCTCTGCCGATGATGCAGTACGGCGTTTACGGCACCAAGGGCAGCCTCCAGGGCGAGTACACCGACAACGAACCCGGCGAAATCCGCGTTGTCCTCGACGAAAAGATCGAGGAGGTTGAGACCACGCCCTACGACGCCGAGACCGATCTCAGCGCCTACGGACACGGCGCCACTGTCATCCGCTACATGCGCCACTTCCAGGACTGCCTGGACAACGACAAGGACCCCTCCCCCGGCGTCCTCGACGGCGCCAAATCGGTGGCGGCAGGGGTCGCCGCCTGGGAATCGATCCACACCGGCAACGCCGTCGACGTGTTCAACGATTTCTAATTTAAACCGTGGCAGCGCAGCCCTACGCGGCCCTCACTGAAAGAAAAGTGATGCCCGTAACGGCACTCCGCGGACATAGAATGGTGTTCTCAGCGGCCCTCAACGCAGACAATCGCCAACGAGCCCTTGCTGCTACTCTGAATTGAGAATGTTTCATATTACCAGTCGCATCGCCCAACATAGCTCGGAGGAATAGAACAGGATGCCGCCAGCGAAATTCCTAATCTGTGGCTCAGGAGGAGCCGGCCTGCACTGCGCCCACGTCGCCACCGCCGACGGCCGCGGCGAGATCGTCGGCCTTTTCGACCCCTTCGGCGCCCAGCTCGAAGAAGCCCTCGACAAGTACCCTGACGCCACCGCCAGCACCAACTACGAAAAACTGCTCGACGAAACCAATCCGGACGTCGTCGTCGTGGCCGGACCCGACCATCTGCACGCCGAGCAGACCATCACGGCTCTCGAACACGGCTGCCACGCCCTCGTCGAAAAGCCCTTCGCCACCAGCGTCGCCGACGCCCGCCGCATGATCGAAGTCGAGGAGCGCACCGGACTCCACGTAATGACCGACCAGACCATGCGCTATGTCTACCCCTGGCGCGAGATGGTGCTGGCGACCAAGGCGGGCGAAATCGGCGAACCCTTCTTCATCCAGGGCGACTACATCCACGACATGACCGCCTGGTACTGGCCCCACGGCCGCAATCATACGCCCTGGCGCATCGACGCCGACAACCCGCAGAACATCCTCCTCGGCGGCGGCATCCACCCCATCGACCTCATGCTCTGGGCCGTGGATTCGCCCGTCGAAGAGGTCTCCATGTACAGCAGCGCACGCTGCGTTCCCGAATTTCCCAGCGAGGACTGCTATATTCTGATAATGAAGTTCGCCAACGGCGTCCTCGGCAAATGTCACGTGACCAGCGGCTGTTCGGGGCCGACCTGGCATGGCTTTTTCGAAAGCTACGGGCTCACCGGCACTTTGAAGGAGGGCAGCCTCTACCGCCGCGACGAGGAGCCCGTCGAGTTGGAGGATACTTCTACCGGCAATGTGGTGGGAGGTCACGGGTGGGCCGGATCGGTGGTGGCCTTTCTCGACCTGCTGGAGGGGAAGGCCGTAAACCCGATCACTTCAAAAGCCGGGGCAAACAACGTCGCCGTCTGTGAAGCGGGATTGATCTCGGTGCAAACGGGCCGGTCAGAGAAGGTGGAGTGGTTCTACTAGGTCCCAACTCGGCGGGCCGGGCTGCAGTGCAGTCCGACATCTTGCCTGTTCATATAGAGATTGCAGAAGTTTCGAATCATTCGTTGAAAGCCGGAAACCGGCAACAGTTTATTCATCGATGCCCAGCAGGGCGGAAGGGAATTGAACGATGCAGCAGAACAGAATGAGCCGACGCAGTTTCCTGCAAATTTCGTCAGCCGCAACCGCGGGCGCCGTCCTGGCCGCCTGCGCGCCCGTCGCAGGCGACATGACCGGCGGCGATATGGCCGACGACATGCCCGATGAGCTCGAAGCCGAGATCACCGTCTGGCACCAGGACTGGGACGGCATGAACCGCATCCTGGCCTGGGCCACCGAGGCCTTCGCCGAAGTCGAGCCCGGTGTTACCGTCAACACACAACCCATTGGCTACGGCGACCTGCTCGCCAAACTCCTCCCCTCCATCGCAGCCGGCAATGAGGGCGACATCAACTATCACTATACCGACTGGGTCGTCGCCACCGACGTAACTCAGATCTTCCTCGAGATCACCGACCTCGCCGGCGGCCGCGATGCTCTCGAAGAACGCTTCTTCCCCGCCGCCTTCACCGCCGTCAACGCGCCCGAAGGCAAGGCCTACTACTATCCCTACATCTCCGGCCTCTCCGACTGCGTCCTCGTCCTCAACACCGATCACTTTTCCGAAGCCGGCGGCGACTGGACCCAGTGGAGCGACCTCGGCGTCGTCATCGACGACTGCCTCAAGGTCCGCCAGATCGACGACGACGGCAACATGACCCATGCCGCCTGGACCCTCACCGGCATGTTGGGCCTATTCCCTCAGACCCTCATGTACCAGCTCGGCGGCGCACCCTACGACGTCGAGTCCGCCACCTTCACCTATAACAGCGAAGCTGGCATCGCCGCCCTCCAGTTCATGCACGATATCATCTATGAACACCGCCTCTTCGACTGGGACTTCATCGACAACGTCTGGCAGGACATGGCCAACGGCATCCTCTCCATGGAAGGCATGGGCTCCTGGACCTACAGCGTTCTCGCCAACCAGTTCCCGCTCAACCTCGAAGCCGTTCCGATGCCCAGCCACCCCGACGCCGGCGAACGTATCCTCTGCCCCAGCCATATCGGCTCCTGGGCCCTCTCACGGCGTCTCCGCGACGACTCCGACAAGCTGAATGCCTCCATCGCGTTCATCGACATGATCATGAGCACCGAAGGGCAGCTGCAGGCCATGGAGTTCTACTCCGGAAGCCTCATGACGCCCGCCGTCTATGCCGACCCGCGCATCGAAGACACCAAATACGGCGCCGTCTCCAAGAAATGCGCCCTCGGCGTCTGGCCCCATGCCCGCTACGCCGGCCACCACGTCGCCAACCCGGCCCCCGCCTGGCGCGAAGCCGAAAGAGCGCTCACCGGCGAGATCTCCATCCAGGAAGCCGTCGAAAATATAGACGCCGAAATGCAGGGCCTCGAAGACACGGCCCTCGAACGTCTCAACGCCTGATCTTCCGCGGCAGGCAGGGACGGTCCTTCCGGGCCGTCCCTGCCTGCCGCCTGACCCGTTGCCGCAACGCCGAAGGGAAAGGCAGCCATGGCAGTCACAGCAGGGCCCAGCCCAACTGACGCCGCGCCAGTCCGGTCCCCGCGCGCCTGGCTCTCCCAGTACAGCTGGCTGGGGATGGGTTTCGCCTTTTCGCTGAGCCTGTTCTACCTGATTATGTTCGTGATCCCGTTTGGGACCGCGATCTGGCTCTCATTTAACAACTGGGACTACATCCAGAAACCGGTCTTCGTCAACACCCGCAACTTCGAAAAGCTGCTTGGCGACCCCGGCTTCTGGAAGGCGCTCAGGACAACAGTCTCCTTCTCGGTCGTCGAAATCTTCGTCGCCCTCAGCCTCGCTCTCCTGCTCGCGCTCGCGCTCAGCCACTTGCGCCCCGTCTACCAGTACACGCTCCTCGCCGTCTACAACCTGCCCGTCATCATGCCCGGCGTTGTCAGCGTGCTGCTCTGGAAATGGCTCTACCGCACCAACGGCGGCGCCTTTAACGCCATCCTTGAATCGGTCGGCCTGCCGGCCCAACCCTTTTCCAAGAGCCCAGACCAGGCCCTCTGGTGCATAACGCTCATGGTCGTCTGGATCTTTCTCGGCAACTCATCCATCGTCCTGCTCGCCGCCATCAACGAGGTGCCCGACAGCCTTCTCGAGGCCGCCCAGCTCGACGGCGCCAGCGCCTGGAAACGCTTCACCGCCGTCACCCTGCCCCTGATCCAGCCCGCCATGGCCTACCAGGTCGTCACCAGCATCATCGGCACCATGCAGATGTTCGAGCCCTTCCAGCTCATGCCCGGGCCCGGCCACAGCACGCGCACTCTCTCGCTCTACACCTACCAGCTCGGCTTCGAGGTGCTGAACCTCGGCTACGGCGCGGCCGTTTCCATCGCGATGTTCGTCATCCTGCTCAGCGCCACCCTCTTCGAGCTCCAGCGCCGCCGCAGATCCTGGGACTATTGACGGAGAAGCACCATGACCGCGACCACGACAGACCTTGCCCGCCTCTCGACGCCTTACTGGCAGCGCACCCGCTGGCAGACCTGGCTGCTCATCGCCGTCCTTATCGGCGGCGGCTTCGTCATGCTCTATCCTTTCGCCTGGCTCGTGCTCTCCGCCTTCAAGCTGCCCGCCGACATCATTCGCATCCCGCCCACGCTCTGGCCCGAAGAGTGGTCGCTCGAAGCCTTCCAGGTCGTCCTGTCCCACAAGATCGGCGGAGGCAGTCTCACGCGCTCTTACATCAACAGCATCTTCGTCACCGTCGTCACCGTCATCGCCGTTCTCATCACCTCCACCCTCGGCGGCTACTGCTTCGCCCGCCTGCGCTTCCCCCTGCGCGAACCCCTCTTCTACTTCGTGCTCTCGACCACCATGGTGCCGTTCCTCACCCTCCTCATCCCCCTCTACATCGTCATGGACCGACTCGAGCTCCTCAATACGCTCTGGGTCCTGATCGTGCCCTCCGTCTTCTCATCCTTCGGCATCTTTCTTTGCCGCCAGTTCGTCTACGGCATCCCCGTCGAGCTCTACGATGCCGCCAAAATCGACGGCGCCGGCGATTTCACCATCTACACCCGCATCATCGTCGGCATGATGAAGCCGGTCATCTCCGTGCTGGCAATCTTCAGCTTCAGGGCCACATTCAACGACTATCTGTGGCCCCTCGTCACCATCACCGACGGCGGCAACTACACCCTCCCCCTCGCCTTGCGCGGCATCGGCAACTCATTCGGCTGGTTCGACTACTCCAAGGTCATGGCCAGCTCATTGCTCACCCTCATCCCGCCGCTCATCGTCTTCTTCATCTTCCAGCGCAACCTGGTGAAAGGCATCGCTCTGACGGGAATCAAGGGTTGACGTAGAAAAAACCGGGAAGCGGCAATTCACGCGCCGCGCACAGTTCAGACGGGAATCCTCATGTTAGGTAGAAGAATGGGCAAAGAGATCGGGGTCGGCGTCATCGGCTTGGGGATGGGCGCGAACATGCTTGCCATCAACCAGGATCCGACGTCAAGCTTGCAGGTGCGCGCCCTCTGCGACAGCGACACAGAACGAATGGAGCGGCTGGGCCAGGAGCACGGGATCCCGCACCTGACCACAGACTACCAGGAGCTGGCGCTGCAGCCCGATGTCGACGTCGTCGGCATCTATTCGCCCGACCACCTGCACATGGCACATATCGAGGCCGCCGTCGCCGCTGGCAAGCACATCATCTGCACGAAGCCCATGGTCGTCTCCCTGGAGGAGGCCAGACGCGTTGTGCAGCTAGTGCAAAGGGCAGGCGTGAAGTTCCTAACCGGCCAGACCTCCCGCTTCCGCCCCAACTTCATGGCCGCCAAAAAGCTGTACGACGACGGCGACCTCGGCCGCCCCCTCTTCGCCGAGGCGCACTACGTCCACGACATGCGACCGGTAATGGATCGCACCGCCTGGCGTCACGAGCATCCGCAGGATTGGCTCTACGGCGGCGCCTGCCACCCCATCGACCTGCTTCGCTGGTTCCTGGGCGATGTCGATGAGGTCTTCACCTACGCCTCCTGCAGTCACATGGACGACCGTTACCCTGCCGACAAGCATGACAACTTTCTCATCAACCTGCGTTTCCGCTCCGGGGTCATCGCCCGCATATTGGCCGTATACGGGCTGGTGGAGGCGCCGTTGCCCCAGTTGGGACTGAGCATCTTCGGCGATAAAGGGTCCTTCGTCAACGACCAGTTCGTTCTCGACAAGCTCGAGGGCCAGCCCGAGTTGAGCGTGGAATTCAAGCGCGAAGCCGGGCACGGCCAGGAAGTCATACGCTACATGCGCCATTTTGAAGTGTGTCTGCGAGAGGACAAGCGTCCCCTCATCGATGAAGTCGCGGGAGCTAAAGTAGTTGCCACGGCCTCGGCCTGCTGGGAGTCGATTCGCACCGGACTGCCGGCGAAGGTCGCCGAGGTGACTTAGCGGGAAGCGAATAACGCAAACAGCTCGGGGGTCTTCCCGATTCAATTTTGTCAGGGCATAGCCAAGCATCTTCCCAAAGGAGGAACTCACCATGTCCAACCGATTAACTCGCCGCGATATGTTGCGCTTAAGCGCCGGAATCGCGGGTACAGCCGCGCTGGCCGCCTGCGCCCCGGCTCCCGCCGGCGGCGACACAATGGCCGGAGACAGCGCAGCCGCCTCCGACGCAGACGGCGAACGGACCCAGATCCGCTTCGCCAGCTTCGACTGGTTCGCCAACGTGCCCGGCATCCAATGGGCCGAGTACCACCAGGACGAGGCCTTCCCCCGCTACTACGAAGAACACCCCGAAGTTGAAATCCTTTGGGAACCCCACGGCGACGGCTGGTCCACCAAAGTGCTGACCAACATGGCCGCCGGCACCGCGCCCGACGTCATGTCCACCTGGCCCCCCATCATCAACACCTGGGCCGAAAAAGGCCAGCTCCTCGACCTGCAGCCGCTCGTTGACCAGGACGTCCCCGACGCCGACGACATCTTCCTCGCCGCCGGCTGGGACCAGTGCTGGGATCAGATTACGCAGATCCGCATGGCAATGGTCACCAACATCGACGTGACCAGCGTCTACTACAGCAAACCGGCCTTCGACGAGCTGGGCGTCGCCTACCCAGAGCAGGACTGGAGCGTCGACGACTGCGCCGCAACCGCCTGCGCGCTGACTAAGAAGGATGACGATGGCGAGATTACACGCTGGGGCGGCCAGTTGCGGCCCAGCTACGTTTTGGGCTACTTCTATTATGTTGAGGCCTGGGGCGGCATGGTCCGCGACGACGAGACGTTGATGGAATGCATGCTCGGCGAAGAGGAGGCTTTGGCCGCCTTCGAGTGGATCCGCCACAACATGTGGGATCTCAACTGCCTGGCACAGCGAAACCAGGTCAACGCCTCCGGTATCCCCAACACCTGGACCGGCGTCCTGCCCGCCGACATCGTCGCTTTCGCCGAACGCAGCGCCGACCAGTTCTTTGACCTGGCCGACCAGATGGAGGAAGGCTCCTGGGACATCAACCACATCCCCACTGGTCCCGTCGACCGCGTCTGCATGGGCGCCCCCGACCAGTGGTGCGTCTACAAGGGCGTCGCCGACCGCGGCAACCACGACGACGTCTGGAACTGGGTCAAGTGGATCGGCGCCGGCGAATGGTACCAGGACAACGTGGCCCGCAGGTCAGGCCGTCTGCCCGGCCTCGCCAGCTCCGCCGACAAGTGGCCCGGCTTCTTGCGTGAGATCGACGGCCGCCTCGAGCCGGTAAACCTGGAGGTCATCGTGAATCAGCTGAAGACCGGCGAGGCCCGCGGCCCGCAGCTCTTCCGCTTCCAGTCCGTGGCCGAAGAGCTCCTCGTCCCTGCGATGGAGGCCATCTACGTTGAAGGCTCCGAGCCCGTCAGCATCCTGGTCGACATCTCCCAGCAGGTGACTGAAGCCCAGCACGCTACACTTGAACGAATGGGATAAGCGAGTAGAGAGAAGTGAGTTATGAGGAGTGAGATGTTCCTTCTCACTCCTCTTCCCTCTCTTCCCAAAAGATACTGAGGAACAGTATGGCAATGCGCTTGGCAAGACAGTGGCGGGTGGGGTCCTCCCAGAAACGGCAGGACCTGATCACCGCCTATCTCTGCCTCCTACCCTGGATGGTAGGCTTCCTGTCCTTTGTGTTCGGGCCGATGCTCTTTTCGCTGGGTCTGAGCTTCTTCCGCTCCGATCTGCTCACGAGCACCTTCTTCGTCGGCGTCGAGAACTACCGAGACCTGTTCAGCGAAGACCTTTTCTGGAAGAGCCTGCGCGTAACTTTCATCTACGCCTTCTCAACCGTCCCGCTCGGCTCCTGCCTGGCCCTGATGATCGCCCTGGTGTTGAACCAGAAGCTGCTTGGGCTCGGAATCTGGCGCACCATCTACTACCTGCCCACGGTCATCTCCGGCGTCGCCGTCTCTCTGCTCTGGCTGCAGATCTTCAACCCCCGCGCCGGCCTGCTCAACAACTTCCTCGCCATCTTCGGCGTCGAGGGCCCGTCATGGCTCTACTCATCGACCTGGGCGCTGCCCTCACTGATCATCATGAGCGTCTGGGGCGTCGGCGCCAACATGCTCCTCTACCTGGCCGGCTTGCAGGGCATCCCCACCCATCTCTACGAGGCCGCCACGATCGACGGCGCCAACAGCATCCGCAAATTCTGGCACGTCACCATCCCGATGCTGACGCCCACCATCTTCTTCAACGTCACCATCGGCCTCATCTACGCCTTCCAGTTCTTCACGCAGGCCTTCATCATGACCGAGGGCGGACCCAACAACGCCACCTTGAGCATGGTGCTCTTCCTTTATCGCAAGGCGTTCCTGCAGATCCGCTTTGGCTACGCTTCGGCCGCGGCTTGGGTCCTTTTCGCAATCATCATCACCTTTACCCTGATCTTCCAGTACTCGTCCCGCCGCTGGGTCTACTACGAAGGAGAAGCGGCCAGATAACGGCCACTGGTATCGCCGCACAGGCATCAGGAGAGCTTTTCTCTCTCCTCTCTTCTCTTAACTCTCTCCTCTGGCGAGAGTAACCAGCAACAGAATCGATGCGCACTGACAACGTCTTTGTCGAGCAGAAAAGGTTCAGCTACACCCGCCCAACCGGGCCGCTGTGGCGCTCCGTGGCGCACCAGGTCTGGCTGTGGATTTTGGTGCTGCCGGGCGCGGCGCTCTTCCTCACGCCCTGGGTCTGGATGCTGCTGACCGCTGGTAAAGACAAGAGCCTGATCTGGAAAATCCCGCCGGTCTGGATCCCGCCGACCTACCGCTGGGCCAACTACGTTGAGGCCTGGCTCAAAGGCGACTTCATCACCTTCTTCTCCAATACCGCCTTTGTCGCTTCGCTCAACGTGGTGGCCGTTCTCTTTTCCTGCTCCATCGCGGCCTTCGCCTTTTCCCGCATCCAGTTTCCCGGCCGCACAACCCTGTTCGTCATCGTCCTGAGCACGATGATGCTGCCCATGCAGGTGACGCTGATCCCGCTCTTCATGATCTTCAGCTGGCTGGAGTGGGTCAATACCTTCAAGCCTCTCGTCGTGCCCCTTTTCTTCGGCGACGCCTTCAGCATCTTCCTGCTGCGCCAGTTCTTTCTGACGATCGCCCGCGAGCTCGACGACGCCGCCCTAATTGACGGTTGCAGCCGCTTCGCCGTTTTCTGGCGCATCCTCCTCTTTCAGGTGCGGCCGGCCCTGATTGTTGTCGCCATCTACCAGTTCACCTATAGTTGGAATGACTTCTTCGCACCGCTGATCTACATCAACTCGCCCCAGCTGTTCACCATCACACTGGGCCTGAGCCGATTCAAAGGGCGCACGGAGGTCGACATCCAGTACCTGATGGCGATGACGGTCGTCTCGACCCTGGTACCCATCGCCATCTTCTTCGTCACCCAGCGCACCTTCCTGCAGGGCATAGTGATTACAGGAATCAAAGGATAGATAGCATGAGCGAGGAAAGAAAAAAGGAACAGCTGAAAATGATCTGGCCCGAGCAGCTGCTCGGTTCGCCGCCCGCCGTCCATGTCCCCATCGGCTACACGCTGCGCACCTACAGACCCGGCGACGAAGAGGGCTGGTACGACGTCATGGACCTGGCCGGCTTCTCACGCTGGAATGAAGAAATGTTAAAGCCGTGGTTTGACCATATCTTGCCAGACGGCTGGTTCCTGATCGAGCATCGCGCCAGCAACAAGATCGTCGCCACCGCCATGGCAACACACCGGCCCCAGGAAATCCACCCCTTTGGCGGCGAACTGGGTTGGGTCGCCGGGCATCCCGAGCATAGCGGCAAGGGGCTGGGCATGGCTGTGTGTGCGTCCGTTGTGCGCCGACTGCTCCAGTCCGGCCACAAGAACATCTACCTGAACACCGACGACTGGCGCCTGCCCGCCCTCAGCATCTACCTGCGCCTGGGCTGGATCCCACTCCTCTACCTGCCCGACATGGAGGAACGCTGGCGCGATGTCTGCGCCAAGCTAAACTGGCCCTACACGCCCGAACAGTGGCCCGAGGGGCACCCAGATCCTGTCTGAGCCGGGATTCAAAGAGTTCGACAGAGTGGGCATAGGCGACGCAGAGTCAGAATGATTGCGATTCAGCCGGCCGAATTTGAAGAGGTACAGGAGATAAAGCAGGTCCTAAGAGAGACCTGGATCGACACCTATAGCTCGTTCTTGCATGTAGAGGTGATCCATAAGATAACTTCGCTCTGGCACAGTCAGGAAACATTGGCCGCTGAAATCAAGAACGAGCGCGTCTTTTTCAACGTCGCGAAAAACGAGCAAGGCGAAATCATTGGGCTGTTGACGGCGGGCCGGCGAAGCGACAAAGTCGTATACATTGCTCGCCTCTATGTTTTGCCTGGCCACCAGCGCCAGGGCATCGGCGGCAAGCTGCTCGATGCCTGCGTAGCTGCTTTCCCGGAGGCAGAGATTCTCCGCCTCGAGGTAGAGGAACAGAACGAAAAAGGGCTATCGTTTTATCGAAAACAGGGATTCAGGGAGATATCCCGCAAAGAGGAAGAGCTTGAGGGAATTTCGATGATGGTAGTCGCAATGGAAAGGATACTCTGAATCTGTCCTTAGCACAGACGCTCACCAATCGCAGTCGGCTCATGTCCGACACCGCTTGAATAGAAGGAAAACATCATGCTCACTCAAGAACAAATCCAGGCCTACCACGACGACGGCTACCTGATCGTCAAATCCTTCTTCGATGCCGAAGAAATCGAGTTGTTGCGACGCACAGCCATCGCCGATCGCCAGATGGACCAGAAATCCTTCGGCCGCGAGGACGGCGAAGGCGGAACCGTCCGCCTCACACTCTGGAACCACCCCGGCAACGGCATCTACGGCATGTACGCCCGCTGCAACCGCGTCGTCAACGCCATGGAGCAGCTTCTCGGCGGCGAAGTCTACCACTACCACTCCAAAATGATCCTCAAAGACCCAGAGGTCGGCGGCGCCTGGGCCTGGCACCAGGACTACGGCTACTGGTACGACAACTACGTCCTCTACCCGCTCATGTCGAGCGTCTCCATCGCCGTCGACCCGGCCACACGCGAAAACGGCTGCATGCAGGTGCTCAAAGGCTCGCACCACATGGGCCGCATCACCCACGTCGAAACGGGCCAGCAAGCCGGCGCCGAGCTGGAGCGCGTCCTCGAAGCCGAGGAGCGCCTGGAGCTCGTCCACTGCGAAGCGGAGCCGGGCGACGCCCTCTTCTTCCACTGCAACATCCTCCACCGCTCCGACCAGAACCGCTCCAACAACCCGCGCTGGTCGCTGATATGCTGCTACAACGCCGCCCGCAACAACCCCTACCGTGAGGCGCATCACCCCAGCTACACACCGCTCGAAAAGGTTCCCGACAGCGCCATCAAAGAGATCGGCATGACCCGCTTCGAAGACGACGAAAGCGATGTCGCCTTCCTCGATCCCGAAAACATTCCCACGTCCGACGACTAAGTAAGGAAAGCGACAACATGAGCAAGTATAAATTTCTGATCAGCGGCGGCGGCAGCGCCGGACGCAGCGTGGCACAGGTGGCCGCGACCGACGGACGCGGCGAGATCGCCGGCGTAGTCGATCCCCAGCAGCACATGCTCGACAGAATGAAAGGCCTCTACCCGCAGGCCGCCCTCGGCGGCGACTATGCCCAGCTCCTGCGCGAGACGCAGCCCGACGTGGTCGTCGTAGCCGGCCCGGACCATCTGCACGCCGATCAAACAGTCATGGCGCTGGAGCAAGGCTGCCACGCGCTCGTCGAAAAGCCGCTGGCAACCACGGTGGAAGACTGCCAGCGCATCCTCGACGCCGAAGCCCAGAGCGGCACCCACGTCATGACCGACCAGACCATGCGCTACATGCACCCCTGGCACGAAATGGCGCTGATGGCCCAATCAGGCCAGGTCGGCGAAGTCTTCTTCGTCCAGGGCGACTACATTCACGATATGTGGAGCCACTACGCGCCCGATGGCGCGCACCACACCCCTTGGCGCATCGACAAGCAAAATCCACAGAACATCCTGTTGGGCGGAGGCTGCCACCCCCTCGACCTCATTCTCTGGAGCGTCGATTCCCCCGTAACCGAGGTCTACGCCTACAGCAACAAGCTGAGCGTCCCCATGTTCCCCGATGACGACTGCTACATCGTTATCCTCCAATTCGAGAACGGCGCGGCCGGCAAGGTCTACGTGACCAGCGGCTGCTCCGGCCACGGCATGGGCGAGGGCATGGGCGGCGGCTTCCTCGCCGTCTATGGGACCGAAGGCACGCTGTGGAAGGGCAAACATTACCGCCGCGACCACGACCCGGCCGACATCGAAGAAGCATCTGCCGATGAGATAGTTGGCGGTCACGGGTGGGGCCGCTCGGTGATCGACTACCTGAACCTCCTCGACGGCAAGATCAGCAATCCGATCCCGGCCAGCTGGGGCGCCAATATCGTCTCCATCTGCGCCGCTGCGCTCGAGTCGATCCGCACAAAGAAGCCGCAGACGCCCCACTGGTTCTGAGAAAAATAGCTGGGGAGGAAGATAATGTTATCCCACGATCAGTTGCGCCACTTTGCCGAGCATGGCTGGGTCCTGGAAGAAAACGTCCTCAGCCAGGAGCAGATCGAAGCCTACAAGGCTGCCCTCGAACGGCAGTCCCACTATGTGCGCCCCCTCGCCCACGAAGACGACGACGAAATCCTCCACATCGACTGCATGGTCAACGGTGACCCGATTTTTCGCGAGTGGCTGATGATTCCCCAGGTGCTTGAGGCCAACCGCCAGCTGATGGGCGCCGAGATCAAGTACGAAACATGCCACGCCATGATCAAACGGCCCCACCCCGAGCGCAGCGGGCAGAAGACCATACTACGCGATCCCGATAAGATGGGCTGGCATCGCGGCCTGCGCCCCAAGTGGGGCACCTTCCCCCACGACACCGACCCCGACCTGATAAACTGCGTCTTCCTCAACAACATAACCTACCTGACCGACGTCTCGCCCGGCGACGGCGGAACCATGATCCTCGACGGCTCGCACAGACTTGAAGGGACGTACGAGACGCTGAAGGACCAGTGCCCCATCGTCGAGGCCAACGCGTCGGCCGGCAGCATCCTCCACTTCACCGAGACGCTGCTCCACGCCGGCGTGCCGATCCTGAGCGAAAATGTTCGCTATACCATGTTCTATGGCTTCACGCCCAACTGGTTTGTCAACTGGCCCGGTACCGAAGTCCCCGATTACGTTCTCAAAACCGTGCGAGACGATGAACTTCGAGGCATTCTGGGCGCAAATTCGGGCTATTCCGGCCAATTTCCTATGTTATGATGGTGAGTTAGCAAGCGCCCACTACACGAGCGCGCGGGGAGAGGACAATGCCGAGACGAAACTTCTCGATGCAGGCATACTGGGAAGATCAGGTAGAAAACTTCACACCGAAGTTGCACTTTGACGGCCAGACGAAGGACTGGGAGAGCTGGCGTCAGACCGCGCATACCAAGTATATGGAACTCCTGGGCAGTTTCCCCGATCCGGTACCGCTGGAGGCCGAAGTCGAGAGCAGCGTCGAGGACGAAGGCCTGATCCGCGAGCGGGTGGTCTTCAACTCCGAACCGTACATGAGCGTGCCCTGCCAGGTACTGCGCCCCAAGTCGATGGCAGCCGACGGCACAAACGCCGCCATCCTCTGCTCCCACGGACACGGTCCCTTCGGGAAAGATCCTGTGGCCGGGATCCGCTCCACCGACGAAATGCAAGCCAACATCGACCTGCACAACTACGACTACGGCTTCCAGATGGCAAAGGCCGGCTATCTGACGATTTCGCCCGACCTGCGCGGCTTCGGCGAACGCCGCGACGGACGCAATCCGTTCCCCGGCCGCGACCCGTGCAATGTCAACTATATACGGGGCACGATGCTCGACCGCTGGCCCTTGACCCTCAACATCTGGGACATGAAGTGCTGCATCGACTACCTGGAGACCCGCCCCGAGGTCGACTCCAAGCGCATCGGCATGATGGGCCTCTCGCAGGGCGGCACCATGACGACATTCGCCGCCGCCGCAGAGCCGCGCATCGCCGCCGCCGACATCATGGGATACGTCAACCCGTGGAAGGGTTTCGCGTTCGAACGCGTCAACTTCTGCGGCTCGCAGATCGTACCCGGCATCCACGCCTGGTTCGACACCGACGACATCGCCGGCCTGATCGCCCCCCGCCCACTCATGCTCGACATGGGCATGTACGACGACTGCTTCTACATCCACGACATGCTCAAAGGATACGAGGGCGTGAAACGCATCTATGAAGCTGCCGGAGCAGCCGACCGCCTGTGGAAGCTCGTCCACCCCAGCGGGCACGGATGGGGCGGTGTCGAGGGAACGACGGAGTTCTTCGGAACCTACCTGTAGTTCCATCACGGAAAAGAAAGTCACGAGAAGACAGGGAAATGAACAACCCCTTCACACAAGAGGCCCCAGGTAAGAGCAATGTCAAATGAGATCAAGGTCGCCTTCTCAGGGGCGCGCCGCGCAGGTTCATTCTTCAAGGCATTCCAAACCCACCCCGAAACTGAAATCGTTGCTCTTTGCGACCCCTACGCGCCGACCCTGGAAGCGTCGGGAGAGGCCACCGGCGTGACTCAACTCTACAGCGTTTTCGAAACGATGCTTGACGAGGCGCGGCCGGACGCGGTAGTCGTGTCGTCACCCATGCAATACCACGCGCCGCAGGCAATCGCCGCGCTCCAGCGCGGCATTCACGTTCTCAGCGAAGTGACAGCCGCCGTGTCAATGGACGAATGCCGCTGGCTGGTTGACGCCTGCAACCGCAGCGATGCCATCTACATGATGGCCGAGAACTACATGTACATGAAACCCAATGTGCTGGTGCGGGCGCTAGTCGAGGCCGGCCTCTTCGGCGAGACGTACTACGCCGAGGGCGAATACCTGCACGAGCTCTCGGTTCTCCATCACATGCCGGACGGCAGTCCAACCTGGCGCTACTACTGGCAGGTAGGAGTCAATGGCTGCACCTACCCTACCCACAGCCTGGGCCCCTGCCTCATGTGGATTAGGGAAAGGCCCGAACGCATCAGCTGTATCGGTACCGGCATCTGGTCCGACCCCGAGCACGCAATGGAGGACACGGTACTGCTCCTGTGCAAAACCGCCAGCGAAAAACTGATGCGGGTGCGCGTTGACATGCTCTCCAAGCGCCCTCACGCGATGACCAACTACACGCTGCAAGGAACAAAAGGCGCTTACGAGAGCAGACGCCGACCGGGTGAGGGCGACTGGATCTGGCTGGAAGATTTCTGCGACGATCCAGATGTCTGGGTTCCGTTGGAGACTTTCGAAGCCGAGTACATGCCTGAGATCTGGCGAGACCCGCCGGAAGAAGCTGTGCGCGCCGGACACGGCGGAGGCGACTACTTCGAGGTGATGGACTTCGTGGACGCGGTGCAGGGCCGCAAGCCGCCGCCAATCGACATTCACGCGGCGATGGACATGACCCTGCCGGGGCTGGTAAGCCAGGAATCAATCCGCCAGAGCGGCGAATGGATGGAAGTGCCCAACTCCAGGGCGTGGTGAACGGCAGGGGACTGTGAGCGGAATACAGTAGCTAGCACACTGACTGGCAACGGAGTCAAAGCAACTTAATTCAACCGTTCGACGACTCCGGCCGCGCCCATGCCGCCGCCGATGCACATGGTGACGAGGCCAAGCTCCTTGTCCTGCCGAGCCAGTTCGTGCAGCATCTGCACTGTCAGTTTGGCGCCGGTGCAGCCCAGTGGGTGCCCAAGCGCAATTGCGCCGCCGTTGACATTGACCTTTTCCTCATCCAGTCCCAATTCACGGATTACGGCCAGGGCCTGGACGGCGAAGGCTTCATTCAACTCCACCAGATCGATTTCGTCAAGACTGACGCCGGCCAGCTTGAGCGCCTTGGGCGCAGCAGCCACAGGGCCGATGCCCATTATCTCTGGTGCGACACCGCCGACAGCGAAGCTGCGGAAACGGGCCATCGGCTTGAGCCCCAAGCGCTCTGCTTTCTCCTCACTCATCACCAGGACAGCCGCGGCGCCGTCGCTTGTCTGGCTGCTGTTGCCGGCAGTGACGGTCCCCTGTGCGTGAAAGACCGGGCGCAGTTTGGCCAGCGCCTCGGCCGAAGAGTCGCGGCGGATTCCCTCATCCTTGTCGAAGGTCGTCCTGTATGTCTGTGTGCTGCCACCCTCGCCGAGCGTGAGTTCCACCTCCAGCGGCACAATCTCTTCGTCGAACTTGCCGGCGTCCTGCGCGGCGGCCGCCCGCCTGTGGCTGCGCAGAGCGAAGGCATCCTGCTCTTCACGCGTCACCTCGTACTGGCGCGCCAGGTTCTCCGCGGTCAGCCCCATGCCGATATAGACGCCAGGGTGCTCCTTAGCCAGCGTAGGATTGGCCATGAATTTGTTGCTGCTCATCGGCACCTGCGACATCGTCTCCACGCCGCCGGCGATAACTGCTTCGCCCATTCCGCTCATGATCTGCTGCGCGGCCAAAGCAATCGTCTGCAGCCCGCTGGAGCAGAAGCGGTTGACGGTCTGCGCAGGCACTTCGACCGGCAGGCCGGCGCGCAGGCTGGCGATTCGGCCCACGTTCATGCCCTGCTCGGCCTCCGGCATCGCGCAACCCAGGACGACGTCGTCGATCTCCTTGGCGTCCACCGCCGGCGCGCGTTCCATCACGGCCCCTATTGCCGCAGCCGCCATCTCCTCAGGCCGGGTCGTGCGCAATGTCCCGCGCGGGGCCTTACCTATCGCAGTGCGTGCGGCGGAAACGATAACTGCGCTTGTCATGATGAAATGCTCCTTTGAAAATCAGGGTAGCATGAAATGCCGCCCGGGTAGTCTAACTGGCGCGATTCGTCCACTCTCCCGGGGCGTCGGGAGAAAGGAGTTCGGGGGTTTTCATTTATGATTTTGCCCTCTTGGAGGGCGGGTCTGAAAACCAAAGCGTGACTGCTCTTGTAACGTTCTACATCATCCGGCGCGACCACGAGCGCGTCAACGGCTGTTCCGACACTATGCAGCCTCATGTAAATCCGGCCCATCAGGTCAAGGGCGTCTCCCCCTTCCTTGATGATGAGCAGGTCGAGGTCGCTGTGACGAGTCATGTCAGCGCGCGCAGTTGAGCCGAAAAGGATGATTTTTTCAGGATCGGCAACTTCTACAATGCGCCGGATGTCTCCAGCCAGGACTGCCTGGTCATGCATAGAAAACTCCTGGTCGGCATGCGCCTCTCCAAATGGACATATAGCTCATGCCGGCATTGCGCACTCTATCCGGGCCTAACGTAGCCGCAACTTCAATGGTACCGGGTTCGGACCGCTCATACCTCCAACAGGAACAGCGAAATCTTACTCCTCCGAACCCATTGAGTCAAACTCTCACTGCTTGGCCTGGGTGATGCAGATTGGAGTACCGCAGCCTCGCGATAGGAGTGATATGCCATCACTTCATCCGCGCGAAGTCAGACGCGCTTGAAGACTGCACTTAGTTTCGCAGCGGCTTACCGTTCTTCAGCATGTGCCAGATGCGTTCATGGCTCTTGGGGTAGCCACACAGGGTCTTGAACCCCTCGCGTTCCAGGTCGAGGAAATACTGCTCGTCCATCCAGGCCGGCTGGCTGAGCTCCCCGCCACAGAGGACATACGCCAGTTGGTCGGCGATGATGGCCTCGTGCTCGGTGATGTAACGTGCTTCACGCATTGAGTAGATACCCACCCGCAGATTGGCCAGGTAATCGCGTCCGGCAGCATAAATGTTACCTGTGACCGCAGGCGGTCCGTAGCCTTCTTCAGCCATACGCAGTACTTCCGCCTTGGCCTCGGCGAGCAGATGGTCGGAGTTCATCACAACACGGTCACGAGGACCCAGAAAGCCCATCTGGCGCGCCTCAGCGGCCGAGGTCGAAACCTTGGCCAGAGCCACAAGCTCGAAAACCCTCTGCAGATGAGAGGAGGGATCAGCATTCTGTGTCTTCATGTGTGGGCTGATCAGGCGGCGTATCAACTCCTTGCACCCACCGGCTGCAGGGATCAGACCGACTCCAACCTCGACCTGGCCAATGTACAGCTCCGCATGCGCCACAATGCGGTCGGCACACATCGTCACTTCCGCTCCGCCGCCGAGGGCCAGTTGGTATGGCGCCGCCACGACAGGCTTGGGCGCCTGGCGCAGCTGCAAGATCATCTGTTGCAGCGCCTTGATCGCCGCGTCCAGCTTGTCCGTGTCACCGGACTGGGCCAGAGCGCCGATGAGCAAAAGGTTTGCTCCAGCGCTGAAGTTGCCTCCCTGGTTGCCGATCACCAGCCCGGTCGCACTCCCATGCAGACGCTCGATGGCCGCGTCGGCGATGGAGTTGATCTCAAGGTCGAGGGCGTTCATCTTGGTATGAAACTCCAGCAGAAGCACTCCGTCGCCCATGTCCAGGAGGCTGGCGGCACTGTTTCCGGCAAGCACGCCCCGCCCGCGTTTGAGTGCCGGAATGCTGACGACCCGGTCGCCATCATCTGCAGACTCGTACTGGCCCGTTTGCGGATTGTACACCTGCATAGACGCCGCGCTCACCCCAGGACCTGAAGATTCTTCAGACCGGTAAAAGCTGTCATGACCTTTGCCCAGCATTTCCTGCACCCATGGGGCAACCGCCAGGCCTTCGTCTGCCATACGCTGCGTCGTATCAGCGACACCAAGTGCGTCCCAGGTTTCGAACGGCCCCATCTCCCAGCCGAAGCCCCACTTCATTGCGTTGTCGATATCGATAGGGCTATCCGCGATCTCTGGCACACGCTTGGAAGCGTACGCCAGAGTGCGGCTGAGAGTGTGCCAGACCAGCCCGGCCGCCTCGTCGCCTGTTTCCTCCCCGTCCTCACCGGCGGGACGGGACGCGACAAGGCCGCGCAGTCGATCGGGCAGAGGGGCGTTTCTTACAGCGTCGACGCCTGGCCAATTGGTGCGAGCCGGTTGCATGTAGTCCACTTCCCCTTCGGAAGCCGCTTGCAAGTCCAGCCCCCAAAAGCTCTTTCTGCCCTCACGGTCGACAACGGTCTTGTAAAAGCCCTGGCCGCTTTTGGCGCCGAGAAAACCGTTCTGAAGCAGCGTCATGAGCACTTCGGTGCCAAGAGGCCCGCGCAAAGTGTCCCGATCTTCGTCGTCGGGGATCATATCGTACAGGTGCTCACCTACGAGCGAGGCCACGTCAATGCCGACCACGTCGAGCAGGCGGAAGGTTGCCGTCTTGGGCCTTCCAATCAACGTGCCGGTCAGCCGGTCTACCTCCTCGACGGTGTAGTCGTTGGCGACTGCGAACTCCAGCAGACTGCTTAGGATGTAGCTGAACATGCGATTGCCGACAAAGTTGGGCACGTCCCTTGCGATGACAACGCCCTTGCCCAGCCTTTTCTCGGCAAATGCCCTCATATCGGCGACGATGGCGGAGTCGGTCTGCTCACCGGGAATCAGTTCCAGCAGGCGCAGGTAGCGGGGCGGGTTGAAAAAGTGGGTGCCCAGGAAGCGCCGTTGAAAGGCCTGGCTGCGGCCGGCGCTGATGATATGGATAGGGATGCCGGAGGTGTTTGTACTGATGACGGCGTCGGCAGGAGCAATGGCGTCAAGCCTAGCCATCAGTTCCTGTTTGGGTCGTGGACGCTCCACGATGGCCTCGACAATCCAATCGCTCTGCGCGACAGCTGCCTCCAGATCGTCGTCGACGTTGCCCAGCGTGATCAGTCCGGCCAGTTCGGGGCTGAAGAGGCTGGCCGGCCGGGCCTGGGTCATGCGCTCGAGTCCTGATTGCGCGATCCGGTTGCGGACTGCCCGGTCTTCCAGCGACAAGCCCTTGGCCTGCTCTTCGGGCGTCAGTTCGGTCGGCGAGACATCGAGCAGGTGCGAGGAGACGCCGGCGTTGGCCAGGTGTCCGGCGATGGCGGCGCCCATCGTACCGGCGCCGATGACGGTAACATGGCTGATAGTTCTGCTCATTGGGGCGCTCCTGTCATTCGCCGCTGCATAACGTCAATTGGTCGTCGCTCATCTTCCGGTCGAACAGTTCGAGAGTTCCCAGAACTGGGGAATGACCGAAAGTGTTTCGTCAACCCCGAACCCACCAGGACCGGAGATCGTACTCTATCGGACTGCAATTTGAAACATTCAAAGAAGGCCGCCGATAAGATCCAGAATGCCGAAGAAGCGCAGAATCGAATAGATGACGACAACAATTAAGAGATAACGTACCCAGCGATTGGCGTCCTTTACCGTCACGGCAAAGTGCACTGCGGCCCAGGCGCCTATGCTCTGACCGACTGCCATCAGCGCGCCTATCCAGACATTTATTTCCACCGCCAACCAGATAAAGGTGGCCAAAGCGACGACATTTAGTGCTAACACGAAGATCAGCTTTACGGCATTGGCGTGGACAATTGTGTAGCCCACACCCAATACCAGTGCAGTCACCAGGAAAACTCCCACTCCGGCCTGAATGAAGCCGCCATAGATGCCGATGGCGAAGAAAAGAATCAGCACAAAGAGTTCCGGCCGTTCCTTGCGCACCTCTGATCTTTCACGCAGCCATTTCGTCGGATTTAAGAAAATCGTAATAAGGACGACAACCAACATGCCACCGATAGCAAGGTTCATCGCGTCCCTGTCCAAGAGGGTCGCCACGTACGCGCCGATCAGTGAACCGGGTACTCCGGCCGCGGTGAGCCAGAGGCCGAAACGCAGAGAGTCAGCATCCAGAATGTTTTCCGACAGATTCTTGCCGTCTTTCTCCGCCCGCAACTGCATCCGGCCGCCGCGGGCAAAGGTAGCGATTCCTACCACGTTTTGCACGATCACACCGATCCGGTTTGTAGCGTTCGCCGAAACAGGATCCAGCCCCAAAAAGATCAGCATTGGCAGCGTCACGGCCGAGCCGCTGCCGGCCAACGTGTTGATTACGCCGGCGACAATGCCGGCGAGAATAGCCAGTAGATACTGCAGAGGAGAAATGTCCATAGAAACCCTCAGAGACCCGGCACGATTCGGGCTAATCGTTCGACTGTTTTCTCCAGATCGGTCATCGCGGTGGCGAAGCTGAAACGAACGTAGCCTTCACCTGCTTCTCCAAAGGCGATACCGGGCGTAGTGGCGAGCAGGCCGTCCTCCAGCAGGACCTGAGAGATTTCCAGACTCTTTTTGTCGGTCTGCGTAAACTGGGCAAAGAGATAGAAGGCGCCCTCGATCGGGCTGCTGCGCAGTCCGGGTATCTCGTCCAAAGCGTCCAGAAGGAAGTTACGGCGTAGGACATAAGAGGCGACCATTTCGTGCACGCAGTCCTGGGGGCCGTTAAGAGCGGCTGCCCCCGCAACCATGGAGAAGCTGGCTGCAGACGTAACCGTCTGGGTTTGGTAGGTGCGGGCCAGTTTGGCAACAGGCAGAGGCGCAGCGAGCCATGCCAGCCGCCAGCCGGTCATCGCGTAGCTCTTGCTGAACCCGTTGATGATGATGGTTCGTTCAGCCATGCCGGGCATACTGGCAATAGAGCGGTGAAGGGCGCCGTCGTAGAGAATGTGTTCGTAGATCTCGTCGCTGAGGACATACAAGTCATGCCGCTGCGCCACGGCGGCGATGTCGTCGAGTTCCTCCTGGGTCAGCACTCTCCCCGTCGGGTTGCTGGGCGAACAGATCATGAGTAGCTTGGTCCTCTCGCTGACATGCTCGTCCAGCTGTGCGGCGCGAACGCGAAAGTTGTCGGAGGCCGGCAGAGGAACATGCACGGGCACCCCCCCGTTCAGCCGCACCATGGGCGCGTAGCTCACCCAGGCAGGATCGAGGATCATGACTTCGTCACCCTCGTTGAGGGTTGATGCCAGTGTAGTGTAGATCGCCCACTTGCCCCCCGGCGTTACCACCAGTTGGTCGGGTACAGCCCGTACGTTGTTCTCCCGCTCCAGCTTAGCGCAGATTGCGTCCAGCAACTCCGGCTTGCCGAAGGAGGGCGGATAGTGGGTGTCTCCGGCAGCAATGGCGTCAAAAGCCGCCTGCTGGACATGCTTGGGCGTGTCAGCGTCCGGCTCGCCTCCGGCCAGATTGATCACGTCCAGCCCTTGCGCGGCGAGTTCGCGACCTTTCTGCATCATCAGGGTTGTTGGGCTTCCGGGCACAGACTCGACAAGCTGCGAAAGGGGTTTCATCAGGGTTCACCTGCCTGGTGTGGTATACTTGCGCTGGAAATGGAAAGGAGTTCGACATGGAAATCGAACAGTACTTTAGTTTTCTAAGTGATGACGACATCCGCATCGCGGGCACGCGCGTCGGGATAGAAACTGTCCTCTATGATTACATCTATCGCTCCCAGACGGCAGAGCAGATTGCAGACACGTATCCATCAATTGAACTGGAGCAAGTTTACGCGACGATCCTTTACTATTTGCACAATCGAGAGAAAGTTGAAGCGTATATCGTAGACTGGTTAGAGCACGGAGAGAGAATGCGACGCGAGCAGGAAGAAAACTTGCCGCCAGTCATTTTGCGGCTTCGACGGCTTGCCGCACAACGTGACTCTCCGTGAACCGGTTTCGCTTCCTGCTTGATGAGAACGTAAACCCAGTACTGCGTGACGCCCTTCATGGGAAGGAGCCGGAGATGACAGTATGGCGCGTCGGTGATCCCGGTGTCCCCAAAAACGGTACGT
Source organism: Caldilineaceae bacterium (assembly GCA_965208965.1). Classification (GTDB taxonomy): domain Bacteria; phylum Chloroflexota; class Anaerolineae; order Caldilineales; family Caldilineaceae; genus Bin5. The sequence continues at coordinate 2,802,447 of OZ242384.1, read as the reverse complement.
CCGATCCTGCAATCCTGGACTGGTGCGCCCGAAATGAATACACGCTTATCACGAACAACCGGAATTCAATGTTCGAACATTTACGCGAATTCATTGCAGAGGGACGGATAGCGCCGGCAGTATTCGTGCTCAATGCCAAGATGACCACTGGTCAAATTGCAACTGAGCTACAGCTTGTCTGGGGAGCATCCGAACCGCATGAATACCAGAACACAATCAGATTTCTCCCTTTCTTCCCATAGTTCATATCCCACATTCACTTCAGTACGTCTGCTATCGCCTCACAGAGATAATCCATGTTGGCTTCGGTCATCCCGGCCACGTTGATGCGGCCGGAGCCTACGACATAGACGGAATGGCGCTCGCGAAGTGCTTGCACTTGCGCCGGCGTCAGACCGCTGTAACTGAACATGCCCCGCTGGCGGGCGATGAACGAAAAGTCACGTCCGGCACCTTGCTCGTCCAACGTCTCTACAAACAGGTGGCGCATGTCGTTGATGCGGTTGCGCATCTCCGCCAGTTCTTTCTCCCAGCGTTTACGCAGCTCATGATCTCCAAGGATTTCCGCCACGATCTGGCCGCCGTGGGCGGGGGGATTCGAATAGTTGGTGCGCACACAGATCTTCAAATGGCTGTTGGCAGCATCCGCTGCCTCTGCGCTGTCGGCAACCAGGGTCAACGCGCCAACACGCTCGCTGTACAGTCCGAAGTTCTTGGAATAGGAGGTGGCGACCAGGATCTCGCGGCAGTGGTCCGCGACGATTCGGACGCCGGTCGCGTCTTCATCCAGCCCGTCGCCAAAGCCCTGGTAGGCGAAGTCCAGCAGAGGCAGAATGCCGCGATTGGCGCAAACGGAAGCGACCGCCTGCCACTGTTGCGGCGAGAGATCGGCGCCGGTAGGGTTGTGGCAACAGCCATGGAGCAGCAGGACATCCCCTGTAGGGATCGTCTCAAGCGAGGCCATCATGCGGTCAAAGGCTACTCCGTTGGTTGGTGCCCCAAAGTAGGGATAGGATTGTACCTGCAGCGCCGCCGAACCGAACACATTGGGATGATTCGGCCAGGTCGGGTCGCTCAGCCAGACCGTCGCCTGAGGAAATATCCGACGCACGAAATCAGCAGCCACGCGCAGTGCTCCGGTCCCTCCGGGCGTCTGCACAGTGGCCGCACGCCCTTTGCTCAGAATTGGATGTTCGCGACCAAAGACGAGCTGCTGGCTCAAACGCCCGTATTCCGCCAGTCCATCGATGGGTAGATAGCTCTTTGTCGCCTCCGAACACAGCAGGCGCTGTTCGGCCTCCTTAACGGTGGCCAGCACAGGAGTCTGACCGCCGCCATCTTTGTACACGCCGACGCCCAGGTTAATCTTGTTCGGATTGAGGTCCTCTTTGAAGGCATCCGTCAATCCCAAAATCGCATCGGCAGGTGCGGAGGTTATCGTCTCAAACATTCGTATTGCCTCGCAGGATTCGTTTAATTGTGTTCTATCTGTTTCGGAAAATGCCGGAAACGCGGGAAACTGATTCCATTACTCGCTTACAAACAGGTCGACGATGTCGAAAGCCTCGACATCCACAAGGCCCTGGTCCGTCAGTTTCAACTTTGGGATCACTTCCAGTGCCATAAAACTCATCGCCATGAACGGATCCCGAATCGAAGAGCCGAATTCGTGTGACGCGTCGAGCAGAGAGTCATACCGATTGCGTACTTCGCCGAGCGGCCGGTCGCTCATCAGGCCTGCAACCGGCAGTGGCAGCGTCGCCAGCGCCTGCGTACCCTCGGCGACAGCCAGTCCTCCTCCCATCTCTGCCACGGTTCTGGCTGCTGTCGTCATCGATTCGTCATCCGCGCCGATGACAACCAAATTGTGATGGTCGTGGGCGACTGTGCCGGCGATGGCACCACGATTGAGACCGAAACCCTGAATGAATCCCAGGCCTGTCGCCCCGCTGGCTGTGTGCCTGTCGACCACAGCCATCTTCAAAATGTCTCGCGCCGGGTCAGCCATCGCCTGGCCATCTTTGACAAGCGGGGCAATGATGCGTTCTTCCGTAAGCAACTGATCCTGCAGCGAACCGATCACTCGCACCCGCGCGCCGTCAGCCGGGATGCGCAGATCGAAGGCGTCCCAGGCAACTCTGACAGAGGAAGAAACAACCGCAGGAACTGGAGCCGGGTCCTGATAGGGGTCGCCCAAGAGCCGGCCGTCTTCTGCCCACAGGCGGCCACCGGCATAGACCTGTGCAGCACTTGGCGCACGCAAGTCGTCAAACACAATCAGGTCCGCACGGCGGCCAGGGGCAACAGCGCCGCGATCATGCAGGCCGAACCATTCGGCGCTGTTAAGCGTCGCCATGCGGAAAGCAGTTACAGGTTCGATTCCAAATGCAATGGTTTCTCTTAGCAAGTGGTCGATGCTTCCCTGCATGATGAGATCGCTGGGGATACGGTCGTCCGTGCACAAGCAGATGCGCCGGTTATTGTGCTCGTTTACCAGCGGGAGCAACGCATCCAGATCATTAGCATTTGTCGCCTTTCGAATCAAGATGTAGAAGCCGCGCGCCAGCTTCTCAGCCGCTTCTGCCACTGTTGCGCACTCATGGTCACTGCCAGCGCCTGCCGCTGCGTATGCATTGAGCGCCGGGCCGCTGAGTGCAGGCGCGTGGCCATCCAGGGGCCGCCCGCCAAAGGCAGCCATTTTGGCAAGCACGTCAGGATCGCCGTAGACGACGCCGGGAAAGTTCATCAACTCGGCCAACCCATGGACCGTTCCTTCCTCAAGCAGCGCGGCCAGGTCTTCGGCCGAAAGTGAGGCGCCGCTCGTCTCCATATGTGTGGCGGGCACGGCTGAGGGGGCCATCAGAACCACTTGTAGAGGGAGAGCTCTGCTGCACTCGGCCATATACCGGACGCCGTCCACGCCCGCCACATTGGCGATCTCGTGGGGGTCGGCCACGACCGTCGTCACGCCGCATGGAACGACGGCGGCGGCGAACTGGGCGGGCAGGCAGAGGCTGCTTTCAATGTGAACATGAGCGTCTATCAGGCCCGGTGCAATGAAGGCCCCTTGCAGATCGACCGATTCCACGGCTGAGTAGCCCGCACCGACACCGGCAATACGTCCACCAAACAGCGCGACGTCGGAGTCTTCGATTTCCCCGGAAAAAACATTGACCACGCGTCCGTTGCGCAGCAAAAGGTCGGCGGGTTGGTCGCCGCGGGCGACGGCGAGCGACTCAGAAGTGTTCATGGATCGTCCCTTCAACTTGCAATTGCGGGCAGACGCAGAGGGAAACCAGACCTCACTGTCCTCAGGCCACCTGCGAACTGCTCGCGGGCATTATAGCACAGGCGGTGGGGATGTTGGCCTCTTTTGGCTGCCGAGTTCTAAATGTTACAATCGGCTGGAAAGTTCGAGAGCTCCAGTCAGGTGAACCATGTCCATTCTTGTATTCGGCTCATTAAACATCGACCACGTTTATCAGGTCGAGCATCTTGTCCGCCCGGGGGAAACGCTGCCCAGCACGGAGTATCGCCGCTTTCAGGGTGGAAAGGGGGCGAACCAGTCTGTCGCCCTGGCGCGCGCGGGCGCAAACGTCTTTCACGCAGGCCGTATTGGCCCGGAGGGACTTTGGTTGAGAGACGCCATCGCCGCCGAAGGCGTTGACGTAACGCACGTCGGTCTCGACAACCAGCCCACCGGTCACGCCGTCATTCAGGTAGACCCCGCCGGCGAGAACTCGATCCTTCTTTATGGGGGCGCCAACCTCACTGTGACCTCCGATGATGCTAACAACGTGCTCTCTCACTTCGGTGAAGGCGACTGGCTCCTGCTCCAGAACGAAATCAGCTCCCTGCCTGCAATCCTGCGCGAAGCATCCGAACGAGGGATGACCGTCGCTTTCAACCCCGCGCCGATGACGCCGGATGTGCTGACATACCCTCTTGAAGACGTTTCCCTGTTCGTGGTCAATCAGACTGAGGGCGCGGCGCTGGCGGAAGTTGAGGACGCCTCACCGGCGTCGATTGTGGATACGCTGCAAGCCCGCTATCCACATGCCGCGATTCTGCTCACTCTGGGGAGAGGAGGTTCCCTCTATACCGGCGACGGGGAGCATATCAGGACGCCGGCGCAACCGGTCGAAGCGGTGGATACGACGGCGGCCGGCGATACCTTCATTGGCTATTTTCTTGCCGAACTTCTGGCAGGTGAATCTGTCCAGGCGTCGCTAGCCCTGGCATCGCGGGCCGCGGCGCTTTGCGTGACAAGGCAGGGCGCGGCTGACTCGATCCCGCGGCGCGGCGAACTTTAGAATCTTCACCTGCGAGAGGGAAACCACCTCAGAGTCCTGCGGTCTGAACCCTGTCTATGCCTCGACACAGAACTTAACGGCTGTGAGCGCGTAGACCTTGGCGACGCGCACCAACTCCTCCACGGGCGTGGCTTCGTGCAGAGTGTGCGCGCCTGTCGCAGCCGGCCCGTGGGTCAGCGCGGGGATGCCGGCCTCAGAGGCATAGATATTGCCGTCGTCCACAAATGGCTTGGCTCCGAGCGGCAAGGGGGCGCCAGCCACGGCAGTATGTGCCTGTTGGAACGCGTGGACCAGGCGGTCGTCGGAATCGATCTGGTAGGCCCCACCTTGCACGGCGAATTCGACGTCAATTGTCGTGTCGGTTTCGGCTGCGACCTCGGCAAGAAGCTGGGAGAACTCGTCTTGAACGGCTGCGCTGCCGGAGGGCGGCGCCCAGCGTCGCGTTCCCTGCACCAGACACTCAGTCGGCGACTGGTTATAGATTTCGCCTGCCTGCATATTCCCTACGAATGTGGAGTCATGGCCCACCAGGGGATGGCTGTTCTGCCCTAGGTCTTCGTTCCAGGTATGCAGTCGGTTCACCAACTTAGCGCCGGCAACTACCACGTCAGGCGTATCTGGCGGGCGCAGCACTTCATGCACAGGCTCGCCATCACGATGAATCGTCGCTCGAAATATAGCCAGACCACGGCCCGCAACCGGGAGAGGACTGGCCAGATATTCCGGCAGCATAACTGCATCGCCAACCAGGCCCTCACGAATCATGGCGCGCACCTGACGGCCGTCGCCCCACGGACCTTCGTGGTGATCATGTGCCGTAAACAGCACTCTGCCCGCCGGCAAAGCGTCGAGCGTACGCAACACCCGCAACGCTTCCAAGGCCGCCGCGATGCCGCCTTTCATATCGGCGGAACTGGAGCCGTACAGTGTGTCATTCTCCACGCGCGGCGGCACGTAGGGCAAATGCACGGTATCAAGATGGCCGTCGAACTGCAGGGTAGGGCCGGGCCTGCCGCTGTCGAGCGCGGTCATGACAATTGGCGCTTGCGGCCATTCGGCGTCATGCCGCTGGACGGAAAAGCCGTCAGCGGACAGGATCTCAGTAAGTCGATCGGCGGCTGGGCCCGCGCTGCGAGTGGGGCTGGGTACCTCGACCAGCGCTACAGCAGTGTCGATCAGCCGCTGGCGGTCGACGGTACGGGCAACTTGATCAAACAGCGCGTTATTCATCTGTTGTGGAAGGCGCGTCGTCTCCTACTTGTCGTCAACGACTCGCCAGTCTCCGGGGATCGTCTTGTCGTCTTCGTCCCAGATATCCCAGACCTCCCGATCCGGTTCATCCGGCGAAATATGTCCAAGCCGCACGAGGGCGCGCCGCACCGCGGCCTGCGGGGCCATTTGCACAAACAGCCGCCCTGCCAGAATGACAGCGGCAATATCGTCAATAGGCCCCGGCCACAGATCGATCGGCGATATAAAATACAAAATGGCCAATACGGGAAAACCGACTCGCAGAAAAATCGACACCTGGGGATCACCCATTAGTTGCCAGACGACTGCAAAATCGCGTAAAATATCGGAAAAGCGCCATCCGCCGCTTTGGGGTAACAAGGATGAATCGCGGGTCATTTTGGACAGGCCTCCAGTCACTGTGAGATTGCCGCTTCATCTTCTTTTCTGGGCACATTGTCTCACAGGTTGGCCCAGATTGGCAAGGCCCTCCGAAGCGTCAGTCTGGACAGGGGCTGAGCGCTAACCAGCAGGTGGAATCGATTGGATACCCTGGCGTGCAGGAACGGCCGTAACCGGTACTCGCCATCAGACAGAGAGAACTGAGCGCTACCTGGACCAGGTGTTTGAGTTCTGAGCCACAGCGCTTCCGGAAAACGCAGATGCCGCAAACCAGTCAGATGCTTGTCGAATACCCGGAGATCCATCTACATGTAATTGCGGAGCTTCGGGGAGCCTCTCTGGATGGCGAAAAAAATGTCCATGCGATGATCGATAGCCTGGCTGGCCAGATCACAGACCCGACCTCGGTGTTGATGGCCTTTCAGGAGATTACCGATTCCTATCCAAGAGTCAGGTCTGCCATGGACCTCCTCATTGAAGAGGGGGGCGAAATGCGGGAAGCTCAATTCAGCCGCGAATACGGCAGCATCCGGCAGATGGGTCCATCCAAATTGGAGCGGGAACAACCATGGAACGCGCCGGAGAGCGTCGCTGAGTTTCTCTACTATTACGGACTGATTGGCCGCACGTACAAAGGGGAAGGCCAGAACGCCCACACGATCATCTTCATCCCCAGTGATATCATTCCCTGGCTGCCGCAGCCGGCGACCGCCGACGGCGAGCAGGGGCTGGCCGCTGCGCCGGTACCCCCTCCGCTGTCATCCCGAATGCTCCTGCTGGAGGATGCTTTTCTTGAAGATGCGGGCACGTTATTAGGGTTTTTGCATACCGAAGGGCTGCGCCTACAGGCCGATGGCACTCCGGACCCTGACGACATTGACCAACTGATGATGCGCCTCAAGTCCAAAGACGGTTTCGTGTCTCCGTTCGAGGCTCCGTCCGCCTCAGCCAATATCGAAGAGACCCGAGTCGCCCTTCTTTTGCACTTGGCGAAACGGCTGGGCTGGCTGCGCCGCGCGGACGACGAACGGGTTCGCCTCACAGGGAACCGCGTCTACGCCTTTCTGGAGCAACCGCGTTCCGAACAGCGCTTCTCGCTCTGGGAGGCTTGGCGTACCTCCTCAGAGTGGAACGACCTGGTGCGCATTCCCGGCCTCGACTGTTCGGTTGGTAATTGGCAAAACAATCCTTTGCAAACGAGAGAGGTTGTTCTGCAGCTCATTGGCCGTTTACAGCCAGGCGCCTGGTACAGTCAGACTGACGTCGTCAGCGCTATCAAGGAGACATTCCCTGACTTTCAGCGCCCCACCGGCGACTATGACAGCTGGTATATACGTGTCGAAAATTCGGAAAAATTTCTGCGCGGTTTCGAGCACTGGGATCAGGTAGAAGGCCTCCTGCTGCGTTTCCTTCTAAACGGTCCTGTCTACTGGCTCTCAGCCGTCGACCTGGCGGAGCCTTCGGCCGGCGATGATCTGCTGTTTTCGCTGAGCGCCGGGGGAGCCCGCTGGTTGGGCCACGACAGCGAGACGCCGAACGACGCGAGGCGGCAATCCATCGTTGTCGAAGAAGACTTCACTGTTGAGCTGCCCGCAGACACGCCTTTGATGGACCGATTTCGCGTGGAACGGTTCAGCAACTGGCAGGCCAGTTTCCCCAACTATCTCTACCAGATCAACCAGCGCAGTTTGAACAGGGCCTCCGCTGAGGGCGTCCAGCCGGATCGCATTTTGGCCTTTCTCAATTCCCGGGCGCGCCACGTGCCGCAAAGGGTTGCAACGGGGCTTCAGAAATTCGGCGAAAGGCTGGCAACCGACTCGTAATTCGGATCCCTTGTTCTCCTGAATCCAATTGGATTGCACCGGAAAAGAATGGTAGGATAGCATCTGTACAGATCGCGGAGACGAGGCCGTAATCTTACGGGCCGGTTTCTTCTACCGCAGTGATTAACACGATTGCCCCATTTGGACCTGTTGGCTCGAAAATCCCCCTTGCGCGACAATACTCTACTCTGCCGAGTATTGAGAGACCATCGGAAGGCAGGGAACGTTCAACGTATTACATACATTGCAAGGAAAAGGAGATTTCGATGATGGGACGGCACATTTCGTACTTGCGAGTCGTCGCCCTGTTGCTGGCGACGGCATTTCTGCTGGCCGCCTGTCCAGCCGCTGCGCCTACTGGCGGCGCGGACATGGCGGCGGATGAAGAGATGGCTGAAGAAGAGCCAATGGAAGAAGAGGGCAAAGTTCTGACCATACTCTACTGGCAGGCTGCCTCTCTGCCCGGACCGTATTTGTCAGGCGGCACTAAGGACCAGGACGCCGGCGCGATTACGCTGGAACCCCTGGCCAACTACGACCCGAACGGCACCATCGTTCCGAGACTGGCGGTGGAAATCCCCACGATCGAGAACGGCGGCATCTCAGAAGACCTGATGTCGATTACGTGGACGTTGAAGGAAGGTGTGCTCTGGTCGGACGGCAGCGAATTGACCTCCGAGGACGTGGTCTTCACGTGGGAGTACTGCAGCCATGAGGAGACCGGCTGCACTGCCAGCGAGGCTTTCTTGGGCATTGAGAGTGTCGAAGCGCTAGACGGCCGAACGATCAAGATCACTTTCGATTCGCCGACACCGTATCCCTACAACGCTTTTGTCGGCGCGAATACACCGATTATCAGTAGTGCCCAATTTGGAGACTGTGTGGGCGCGGCTGCGCAGACTTGCAACGAAGAGAATGTCGCCCCCCTGGGAACAGGACCGTATCGTATTATCGACTTCAAGGTGAACGACGTCGCTGTTTACGAGCGGAACCCGCACTACCACGGCGAACCGGCTTACTTCGACACGGTGGTCTTCAAGGGCGGCGGTGATGCCGCATCGGCGGCCCGAGCCGTCCTGGAGACGGGAGAAGCCGACTATGCCTGGAATCTGCAGGTCGAACCGGACATTCTGCGCGACATGGAAGCTGCCGGGCTGGGAGAAGTGATCTCCGCCTTTGCCGGTTATGTCGAGCGCGTCCTGGTCAACCAGACCAACCCGCATTCCGACTTGGGCGACGATCGTTCCGAATACATGGGCGGCGAAAATGCCCATCCCTTCCTGACATTCGCGCCGATTCCGCAGGCGATGTCGATGGCGATCGATCGCACGCTCATATCCGAACAGCTCTACGGATTCGCCGGCCAGCCTACCTGCAACGTGATCCCGGCCCCGCTCCACTACGTGTCAGACTCAAACGACGGCTGCCTGACCCAGGACATTGACGGCGCCAATGCGTTGTTGGACGAAAATGGCGTCCTCGACACGGACGGTGACGGCATCCGCGAGTACAACGGCATTCCGCTCAAGATCTCCTACCAGACCTCCACGAACTCGGTACGTCAGAAAACGCAGGCCCTTCTGCGCCAGTGGTGGCTGCAGATCGGGATCGAGACCGAACTGATCAACCACGACGCGAGCGTGTTCTTTGGCGGCGATCCCAACAGCCCCGACACCTATCAGAAGTTCTACACGGACCTGCAGATGTATACGACCGGTCCCACGATTGACCCGCAGCAGCATCTTTCGAATTGGATCTGCGACCAGATTCCGATGAGAGACAACTCCTGGGGCGGCGGTAACATCTTCCGCGGCTGTAACTCGGAATTCGACGCGCTCTTCGAACAACTGACGCAGACACCGGTCGGCCCGGAGCGTGAAGCGTTGGTGAAGCAGTTGAACGATATCAATGTTCAAAGTTTCTATCAGATTCCGCTTGTCTACCGCGGCGAAGTCTCGGCCCAGCTGAACACCCTCAAGGGTGTCTGGATCAACGGTTGGGACAGCCAGATGTGGAATGTCGGCGACTGGCATCGCTAATCTGAATTAGAGAGGGAGGAGAGTTTTCCTCTCCTCCCTCTGTCTCTGTCTCCCCAACATAACACCGTGGGCCAGTATCTCGTCCGTCGCGTCCTGACAATTGTTCCCACCCTCATCGCGATTAGCTTTGTCATTTTTGCGGTGCTCGATCTCGCGCCAGGAGATCCGACCAGCGCTCTGCCGGAAACCATTCGCCCCGAGGTCCGCCAGCAGATTCGCAAGGCGATGGGGCTGGATGAGCCCTTTCCGGTCAAGTATGGGTTGTGGATGCGCCAGTTCTTCGTGAATGAACCGCTGTCTCTGATCGAGAACGCGTTCGACATTCAAATCGGGGATGGGGAGAAGCGGTTACGGGTGACCTCCTGGGGCAGTCGGGGCGTTCCCGTGATGGACATGATCGTAGAGCGTGTGCCGCAGACGCTCTGGGTTGTGGGGCTGGCCTATATAGTCGCGATCGTTATCGCGGTGCCGATCGGTGTCATCTCTGCAATTCGACAGTACTCGATCTTCGATCAAGTTGGGACCTTCATTTCGCTTATCGGCTATTCAATCCCGACCTTCTTCACCGGTCTCTTGATGATTTTGCTGTTCAGTGTGAAGCTCAAATGGTTTCCCATGATCTATGACACGAATCTCCAGGTCTTGGATTGGCACAGTTTCGTCGAGCAGTTGAGGCAAAGTGCCATGCCGGTGGCAGTTCTCGGTTTTTTCCAGGCGGCGATTCTGGCCCGCTTTACGCGCTCGTCAATGCTCGACAACATTCCGATGGACTACGTACGTACGGCGACGGCGAAAGGATTTCGCGAAAGATATGTCGTGATTCGCCACATCTTGCGCAACAGCCTGATCCCAGTTGTCACCCTCATCGCGTTGGGCATTCCCGCAATTTTCAGCGGCGCTATCATTACTGAACAGATTTTCCGCGTAAACGGCCTGGGAGCGCTCCTCATCGGCGCAATTCAGTTAAACGACATTCCCTTAGTACAGACGGTCACCTTTATCTTTGCCTGCTTGATTGTCGTTTTCAATCTCATTGCCGATGTCATTTACGGCATACTCGACCCGCGTATCCGGTACAGCTAGAGTGCAGTGGCGAGTTGTCACTGGGCTAACAGGCCAGGCACCGCGAACTGCTGGCCACAGGAATTGATATGGCCGTAGGTACGGAAACGGCATCGGCTGAAAGCCTCTCCTCAGAACTCCCGCAACGCCAGCATCGTACTTTGTGGGGGGATGTATGGCTGCGCTTTCGCCGCCACAATCTGGCAAATATCGGCGTTGTCGTTCTTGTCTTACTGGTGATAGGCGTCCTCGCCGGTCCTCTCATCTACACGGTCGACCCGGAATACAGCTTCATCGTCGATGACATTGATTCGATCAATCAATCCCCCTCGGTGGAGTACCCGCTGGGCACGGACGACCTGGGGCGGGACACACTGGCGCGCAATCTATTCGGCGGGCGCATCTCGCTGGCGGTAGGCGTCGTCGCCATGTTCGTCTCCATCACCTTTGGCACACTGGTCGGCGTGCTATCCGGTTTCTTCCGCCGCCTGGACAATCCGCTCATGCGCTTCACGGACCTGATGCTGGCTCTACCGAGCCTGCCATTACTGCTGGTCATCATCATGCTGTTCCGTGATTCGCTCAAGGCATTGCTGGGCCCAGAACTGGGCATTTTCCTGCTCGTGGTGCTTGTGATCGGCATTTTGGGTTGGATGCCGACGGCCCGTGTCGTGCGGGGATCGGTGTTGTCTATCAAAGAGAAGGAGTTCGTCGAGGCTGCGGTCAGCGTGGGGACGCGCGAGCCTGTAATCCTGTGGCAGCACATCCTGCCCAACGTTTTGAGCCCGATTATTGTGTCAGCAACGCTGGGCGTGGCAGCGGCGATACTCACAGAGTCGGCGCTTTCCTTCCTCGGACTGGGTTTTCCTTCCAACGTGCCTACGTGGGGGCGACTCCTTTTCGAAAACAAAGATTTCATCACTCAGAATCCCTGGCTCGTCATCTGGCCAGGCATGTTCATTTCGCTCACGATTCTCAGCATCAACTTCATCGGCGACGGCCTGCGCGACGCGCTCGATCCCCGCCAGCGCCGCTAGAACTCAAGTTGCAACCAAATTAAAGCGGTATCCTCAGGTACTTCCATACCCGGCACCTACCGGCGCAGGCAACTGACTACCTTTCCCAGCACGAGGTCCAGTGCGACCGGCCCAAATGAGCGACTGTCTGCACCGGCGGCGGCGTTGTCGCTGGCAAGTATGAGTCCTACGCTTGGGGCACTGATTTCAGTACGGCTCTCGATAACCGCCGCGACGCGCTTGACGATTTTCAGCTCGTTGTTGCGGGGATGGCGCGTGACGACAATTTCATCCTCTTGCGGGCTTTGCGAACGGTAGGCGCTGGGATCCAGCATTACTACGGCGCCGGACGCAAGAGTTGGCGTCATCGAATCTCCGGTCACGCGAAAGAGCCGACGCCTGCGGATCAGCCACAGCGCCATCTCGCGCCAACCGCTGCGGGGCATCCCCTCTTCCATTTCCCTCTCCAAAAGAGAGACCGGATCCTGTTATGGATCCGGCCGCTGTCTTTAAATATTCGTTGTGTTCGGCCTGCGGGGTCAGGCCGGTTCCGGATTGCCTGGGATCAGGTAGCCACGTAGTAGGCTACATCCCGCCCCTTGGTGGCCCAGTAGACGTTGTGGATGTCCTCGATAGCAGCCATCAAATCGTTGGCTGCATCAACGTCCACGCCTTGCTTGACCGCCGAGCAAAGCTTGGCAGCGTTCCAGAACTTTTCATGCAGGTCCGGGTATTCGCCCAGGTGCTCCGGCTTGAAGTAGTCGGTCCAGAGGATGAGCAACTCCTCCTTGGCCAGGTGTGCCTGCTGTTCCTTGATGGCAACGAAGCGACCATAGGTGTTGTGATCCGCAGACTCTGCCGACCCAAGGTCGATAATCTTCTTGGTCATCGAAAGAGCTGCTTCAGCAGCGATGCGTGCCGAGGCCGGGTCATAGACGCCGCAGGGGCCGTCACAGTGGGCGCTGACGGTTTCTACCGCGGTCTTGGCGATTAGCTGGGCAATGGCTTCCCTAAACATGTGGAATCCTTTCGGTGTTCGTGGAGGTCAGAAACTGTGATTCACTCTGAGTTACTGCTTCAACTCCTAACCCGCTTGATGTCATGTTTGACCGCCGCGCGCCTGGCACGGTGCTGGCCGGAGTTCATGTCGATAACGAGAGCTACTCAATTCACGGTGTCGGACAGTTCTCTATCCTTACAAGCAAGGAAGTATACCGAAATCAAATGAAAGAGTCAATTATTTGCAGAAAGTTGGCCGCTCACCGTGTTGTGAACTTGCGGCGGTTGCCAGCTTGAAGTTGGGCATACCGTTCCCGCAGCGCGTGGAAAGAGATCAGTCCTGCAACTCGAAGATGTAATGCCACTCATTTTCGATCAGTGTGCAACCCGTCAGAGCGTAGCCTGCGGCCAGGCAGCCCTCTGCGGCCTGGCGCACAAAGAAGCGCCAATCAAAGAGCAGTGTGCCTCCGGCGCGACGCAGATCGTCGACGTTGTCGGGTAAAGGAAGTGCGTAGGGACGGCCATCCGGCGGGGGCGGTTGGTCTTGGGGAGCCCGCGGCAGGCTGTTGCTGGAGGAATGTGTACGTGCGCGCTGCAGAGAGCCTGCAGGCCATTCCGCGGTCGGGCGGTCTGCGCTAATCGCATTTCGTACGCGAGGGCTGTCCAGGTACCAATCCACTTGAAAGCGGTCGGTCGGCATGCCGGCGTTGAGGCTGTCCGTCATCTCGCCATAGACATTGCGCAGATAAGTAGTGCTGATGCCGCCGAGCCGGCTGATATTCAGGCGGCCGTTCACTCTCTGCAGCGGATCAAAGGTCCACGTCACCCAGTCGGTCCAACCTTGGCGTAGCAACTCCTCCCTTTGGGATTGCTTCAGGCCCAGCCCGATACCGCGGCCGTGCCATGCGGGCAGGACTCCCATGATATGGCTGCAGAACTTCAGCTTTCGCTCGCCGTTCGTGTCATAGCCGAATGCTGGCCAGCCGAAGGAAAAGCCGACCATGCCTTCCGTCTCCTCGGCGCCCCGTTCGACAAACGCTGCTTGCAGTAGACCGCCGCTCTTGGTCTGCGTGACCAGCACGTGGATCGACATGGTGTCGCCATGCCCACCGCCCCAGACAAGATCCTGGACCACCTGCACGCGACGACAGTCTTCAACTGATGTGACGGTGCGGATCTCAATTGAATCGCTCATCTGTCCTTAGTCTCGCTTTCTGTTGAGGCGGATTGTGGCATGCTTCTACCGTTTCTTTGTTGCATCTACTTACTTTCTGTCAAAGCGAGCGACAAGCGTCGAACCGGGCTGATGGGGTTGAAGATCGACCGGCTGGACGGCCGCCAGACGATATCCCTCCTCTTCCAAGGCAGCCAGCGCCCGCGCCAGGCGCCCCGGTTCTTCGGTAATGAGGGCGCATCGACGGATGCGCATGCGGGTGAGCAGGGAAAACAGTTCCGGTTCAATGTGGCCGTCTGGCGGCGCGAGCAGGGCGGCGTCAAAATGGTATTGTCCGCGGCGCAGTTTCCTGATCGTGGGTAGCATTTCCCCGTGCCAGGCGTCGGCGTTTTCGAGCCTTTCAAGATTGGCGCGCAACGCTGCTGCAGGCAACTCTGCTTCTTCAACCGCGACGATGGTGGCAACCCTTTCGGACAAGACAGTGGCGCGAGCGCCGATGCCGGCCCACAGATCGAGAAGATGCTCGAACGTCTTCAGCTCGAGCACCTCTGCCGCCACGGCAGACAGGACTTCATCGGCCAGAAAATGCCTGTCGCGGGCAGCGTCTCCAAGAGGGGGATAGGCGGTAAGCTGATGACCTTCCACCTGCAGGCCGTAACTCCAGTCGCCGACGAGCAACTCCAGCGTAGGATCATCGGCTTCGTGGAGGAAGAAGACGTTCACTGGCAGGCCCAGTTCCAGGGTGGGAGGATCGTCACTTTTGCTGTGCAGGATGAGTACGCCCTTTGCCGACTCGCTCAGGGAGCCAGACGTACCGCCTGCGGCGAGTGTAACCCGTTGGACGGTGATTGCTTCTGATTGCGGAGCGAGCTCTTCTTCTTCTGCATTCTCCACTTCGTCCCGATCGTTTCGGAATCCTGCGAACAGTTCGGCCAGTTGCGGGTGATGGAGAAGACAGGCGTCAACGGCTATCGGTTCCCGGTGGCGACCTGCGAGTGTGAGTCGTTGGGACTGTGCCAGGTCGAATCGCATCTGTGTGAGGAATCCGAAGTCGAGCACGGCCGGCGCGGCAGGGGGCCGTTCGTCTGCGCTTGCGCCGAGGGCGATGACATCCGCTACCAGGTTTTCGGCGATTTGCCGGCTTTTCTGGCGGGTCCCGCCAGGGCGCGCCTCGCGAGCCAGAATTCTGACAATGATTTCTCGCTTCATCGACAACTGGCGTTCGTAGTCGATATGCTGCCATAGGCAACCGGAGCAACCGGCGCGGCGCCAGGATGAGTTCAAGAGTCGTCCTTCGGCGGTTGTCACAGGATGTCGGAGCCCGAAATGCGGACACGGCGCCTCCACGCGATCCGGGCTG
The DNA here is from genome assembly GCA_965208965.1 of Caldilineaceae bacterium. Taxonomy (GTDB): domain Bacteria; phylum Chloroflexota; class Anaerolineae; order Caldilineales; family Caldilineaceae; genus Bin5. The sequence continues at coordinate 2,787,029 of OZ242384.1, read as the reverse complement.
GTGTTCACTATCCTGCGAAGAGCACCCCGCTGCAGGCGATCTGACTCGTGCGTGATGTAAACTTCAACTGTTTCGCCCGGGATAGCGTCTTCGACGAAAACAGCCCGGCCATCCTCGTCGCGGCCAACGGCTTCGCCTGTCTCGGCAACGTGCGTAAGCTCAATCGTCAGAGTCGAGTTCATCGCTGAATTCTACCCGCTGTCTGAGAGTCACGCCAAGCCGGGGATGAAAACGGGTGCAGTTCAAAATGGGCGGCGGCTTTCGCAAACCATTGGCAGAGACATAACCATGACCGGTGTGCAATCGACTCTGAGGCGGCGGAAGCGCCTCCGCCTTCCCCCTCAAAGTTCCGCCAGGGGCAGGCCTTGTGCCTGCCCTCTGCCCCACAGTTGACGGCCCTCCCGACAAAGCCAAGCCTGACGCCTTCACTGCCTCTCTCCAAATCCCGCAATCAAATCCAACCGCCGCCACTAATTCCCCGACAGACTGTTCCCACCCCATTTCTTGACTGCAGCCTTGCGGAACCTGACCTTGCACCGACTTTCATGATGGGGTACAGTGAAAGGCACTTTCCCGTGAGAAGCTCGGACTGGAATCCCCTTAACTGTCACGAATTCTCGAATGGCGGATATAGCCAGGAATTCGCGGCCTTTTGCTTGTCCTCAATTTTGACACGAAGTATACTAATTAACATGTCCACGGGTGTTGACGTGGACATTTCTGTCGCCGGGACTCTTGATGCGGTTTTCGTGGCACAAGCGGAGCGCGCCCGCATACAATGAAGTTCGCGGAAACTGAGATTTCTCGTACCCGTTCTGCCGTTTGTTCTGAGTGCTGATTGAAATCATGGAAGGGAGTGGGTGCCTTCCTGTCTCGGATCAGCGATCGACGCTCAGGAATATCAGGATGCGGTCCGAGTGGGAAGTCTAGGTACAGTGTTGAATCGGTGTTTGCGACCAGGAACAATGGGCAGTTGGAGGTTGCAGGAGAGTTCGATGAAGTTGGGTTTACGGTTGGCACTATTGGTGACTGCGCTGCTCTGCTTGTTGCAGATCGTTTCGGTATCGGCACAGGAGAGCGGCTATACATACATCGTGCAGCCGGGGGACAGCTGGCCGCTGGTGGCTCAGCGAGTCGGTTTGACGGTGAGCCAGCTGCAGGAGGCAAATCCCGATTCCGTACGTCCAAACGGGTGGCTGATTGTCGGCGAAAGACTCTTTGTACCATGGACTCCGGATGGCGATGAAGAGTATTACATCGTCCAACGGGGAGAAGGCTGGATTTCCGTGGCCGAGAAGTTTGGCGTGCCCGTTGATCTGTTGCAAGGCGCGAATCCTAAATTAGTACGTCCCAATGAAACGCTGCTTGTAGGGGAGAGACTACTGATCCCGGTCTTTTTGACAACCCCGACCCCTGTGCCGACCCTTGTGCCGACAGTTGCGCCTGTCGAAACGCAGGAAGAGGTGCAGGAAGGCACGCCGGCAGAGAGCCCATCTCCTCTTGTTACGCCAACGCCTGTCCTGGATCTCTTGTCCATTCTCTCGTCGGACAGCGAGCCGGAACCCTTTTTCATGCCTCGCATCAGCCTACCATTGCCCCGGCGCGTGACCCTGCCCTCGTGTCCGGAAGCGCAAGACGGCCTTGGCCAGACGCTGACTGCACTTTTCGGCATTCCGACATCCAACCGCCATGCACAACTTACCTCATTTCTGGCGGATTGCGGAGTCGAGTTTCGCACTCTGGTCAACGCTGATCTCACCTCCGATAGCGTAGATGACGCCGTCCTCGTGTTTACGAACGCTGAAGGAAGGCGATCAGGCGCGGCTACCGGACAAGGGAGTGGGACCGAGACGAACAGTCAGGAACTGGTGATACTTGACGGTGGAGAAGGACACTCTCTCAGCTATGAGATCACTGCGACCGGAACGATCGACTTGCTGGAAACCCAGGACATCAACGCCGACGGTCTTACCGACGTCGTGTGGACGGATACCGTATGCGGATCAGGTTCCTGCTTCGTCACGGTGCATATCCGCAGCTGGGACGGTGTTGCGTGGCGGGACTGGACCAAAGGCACGATTACGATGGCTGGGGCAACCGTATCGTTGGCGCCCAGCGACAAACCGGGCCGCCCCTTTGAGATCCGCTTGATAGGAGGTCAGTACGCCGGAGCCGATGCCGGTCCGCAACGGGCCCGGGTCGCGGTATGGACGAGCACAGACGGCGCTCCATATGCCTTAAGTAGTGAGAGAATGGTCCCCAGCCTCTGCCTTTACCATACGGTAATTGATGCCAATTACGCCATGACGAGCGAACTCTACCTCGAAAAGGCGCAGTGGCTCTATACCGATGCTGCTGAGAACAGTACCTGGCAGGCTTGTGGGGAACGGGCCAATGAGCTGTCCGAATTGCGCAGTTTTGCACTCTTCCGGCTTGCTTTGATCGCGGGCTATGAGTCTAATCCCGAGCTGGCCGCGGCAAGGGTGAAGCGGCTTGCCTCCACGTATGAGAGACAGATCTATGCAGAGGTGGGTGTCCGGTGGTTGGCGGCGTACCAGCAAAGCGGAGACGCCAGGACAGCTTGCGAAGCAGTCCATAATTTCGCCGTAGCCAACCCTGAGGTCGTGAATATACTGGCCGATTTCGGTTATGCCAACCCTGATTTTACAGCTGAGGACGTATGCCCATACCTGGAGTTTAAGCAGGACGAAGTGCCCGAGCTGCCCGAACCGCGCCGGACCGAGACCGAGGGACTGCCGGTCTGTCCAGAGAGTGCGGCAGAGTATCTCGCGATCCTTCCCGATGTAATCAATGAACTGACCGGGGGTCAGAGTTCAGTCGGTGAATCAAACGGCGAGAGACAGGAAGGTGAAATCCTGAAGCTGAGAATCCTCCTCGACGCCTGGCTGCAGGCCTGTGACGCAATGGGTGATGAGCGGGGCGGGCTGCTTATCTACGATCTGAACCAGGACGGGCTGAAAGATGTCATTGCGATGCCGTCGGCAGTGAGCGATGATGGATACGGTCCGGGCGGGGCGGAAGGCGTTGTTCTGATTCTGCACCAGCGAGATGATGGCAGGTTTGAGACGGTCTACACGCCTGAAATAGAGGGACTGCCCAGGATTCTGGCGATTGGTGATGCCAACGGGGATGGCAGAGCAGAGTTAATCTGGCAGTTGGAGCGCTGCACAACATTCTGTCTGCTGACAGTAGAGGCCATCACATGGGACAGTGAAGCCGCTGCATACCGGTCGGTGATTGGTCCGGGCGCCGCGATCGCGGAAGGCGAAGTCCTGGTTGACATGGTCGAAGATGAGACGTCAGATCTCCCCCGTATCCGGCGCCTCTGGTTCAGCGGCGGTGTCAGCGGCAGGGAGGAGAAGGGGCTGGATATACCGCATACGGAGATCTGGTACAGCATGGACGGCACGCCGGTGCGCCGCCACACGTGGTCCTATGACCGTGCGAACGACGCCAGCAACTGCTTGGGGCTGCGCTTGATCGAGGCGAACGTAGCGCTCCAGGCTGCTGGGCCGGAGGGGAACCGAGCGAGCTACGCGACAGCGATCGAGATGTACAGGGATACGCTGGAGTCGCCTGATGTGGAGCCATGCAGCGTTCAGGGTACGGCTCCAGAGGAGGAGACTGCGCTTTTGAGAGGGCTGGCCAACTTCCGGCTGGTACAGGTCCTGACGCTCAACGACCAGCGATCAGAGGCCGAGTCGCTGCTGGAAACGCTGGAGGAGGACCAGCCGGAAAACCGATACACGGAAGCGGCCCGTGCCTGGCTGGCTGCCTACACGTCGGTCCCCAATCCTGTGGCAGCCTGTGCGGCAGTGATGTCGATCTTCCTGGACAGCCCGCAACTCTGGCAGATCACCGAGGAGTTTGGACGCGATCACCCGTCGTTGAGCATGCGCCAGGTCTGCTTTGTACCCAATAGCGGCGAGGAGTTCGAATTCCAGCTCACTCCGAACTGGTAATGACCGGCGAGCCAGCGTCCATGGCCTCCAGCAGCATCATGCCGAAACCCTCATAAAAACTGGGGAAGAGAAAAGCGGCGGCGGCGGCATAGAGCGGCGCCTTGTCTTCTTCTTCGACCCAACCGATGAAATGCACGTGGTCGGTCAGTTCGAGTTGGCGGACGAGCCTTCTTGGGTCCGGGAAGAAGGCCGTGTCCGAATGCGGCAGTTTGCCTGCCACGACGAGCTTTACCGCCGGGTCCCCGCCCAGGTCGAGGTATCTTCGATAGGCGTGCACGATCCCCGTCACGTTTTTGCGCACGTCAAAGCCACCGAGATAGAGAAAGTAGCGTTCCGGCAGAGAATACTTGCGCGCCACACGCCGTTCGCGGGAGAAGGGCGCATCCCTTTCTTGTCGCCCCGGATCCTCATCGTCCCTGTTCGGTCCGTGATGAACGGCATATACACGTTCGCCAGGCAGGCCGAGATGAACGATAATGTCCTGCCTGCTGGCCTCACTGACGGTCAACACGGCGGCACAACGACGGGTCGAAATGGAAACCAACCTTGTATAGAGCCGGCCAGGCCGGCTCCCGCGATAGGGAGGCAGTAGCAGAGGGATCAGATCGTGGACGGTGACCACTGTCGGGGTCGGCTGCCATAAGGGGGCTGCCCAATAGGGAACCAGCAGCAGATCGGCGCCCAGACTGCGAGCGCGGCGAGGCACGGTCACTTGTTCCCAGTAGACTTTTGCCAGTTGGCGGGGCAGCGGTGGAGGCGGTGAAACGACAGTGGTCAAATCGGAGGGAATCTGGGCCAACGCGTCGCCCTGCCTGCTTTCGACCGGGTTGCGGGGCAGTAGCAGCGTGTACTTGATTTGATTCTGGTTGTCTGCTCTCCGGGCTTGGTTGTGCGTTACAGCGCGGCCGTTGCTGTCCGCGGCATCTGCCGTCCCTGCCGGCGCGTTCAGGGCCGCAAGGTGGGGCAGCAACCGGTGCAGATATTGACCGCTGCCCGTGTTGGGTTGTCCCCAAAACCAGCCACTGACGACGATGTGCATTTTTGCCCCTATTGACAGCGAAATCAAAGGTGGGGGATCGTGCGATTGGACTGCTGCTACGCTGTTACCGCTGCAGTTCTGGCCCACTCGACTGTGCGGCGGAGACCCTCACTCAGATCGATTTCGGCTTCCCAGCCTAACTCCTGCCCGGCTTTGGAACAGTCCAACCATGTAGCACGCACTTCGCCGGCGGGTCGGGGCAAACGGGATGGCGTGCGGCCATACCCGGTCAGGTCTGCGAGCTCTCGGTAGAGCGTGTTGATGTCGGTAGGGAGGCCTGTACCCACGTTGTAGGTGCCTGTCAGATCGCTGTTCAGGGCGAGAATGTTGGCCCTGGCGACGTCGTCCACGTAGACGAAATCACGCTGCTGGCCGCCGTCGCCGGTGATGTGGGTGGCTTGGTCGGAGAGCATGGCGCCGGTGAAGATGGCGACGACACCGGCCTCGCCATTTGCATCCTGACGTGGGCCGTAAACGTTGGCGTAGCGCAGGATGACGTAGGGCAGGTCGTAGTTCTGATTGTACAGCTCGATGTAGTGTTCGCAGCTGAGCTTGTTGGCGCCGTAGTTGTCCTTGGGTTGTGGGCGGCTTTCCTCGGTGAAAGGCAGGGTCGGTGAACCGGGGGAAGATCGGCCTTCCTCATCACCTTCAACTGCTGTCCTGTTCGGGAGACTGCCTTCTCCATAGACCGCGCCGCCGGTGCTGGCAAAGATGAACTTGGAGCAGTTATAGTCTTTGACCAGTTCCAGAAGATGCAGCGTTCCGATTATGTTGACTTCGGCGTAGGTAATGGGGTCTTCCATACTTTCGCGCACGTTGGCGAGGGCGGCCTGATGCACTACCGCCTCAGGACGTTCGGCTGCAAAAAGGTCGGCCAGACCGGCTTGATCGCGAATGTCCAACTCATAGAGCGGTACATCGGCGGGGAGATTGGTCCGTTTGCCGGTTCGCAGATTGTCGGCGGTCACGACCTCGTAGCCAGCCCTACGCAGCCAGTGCACTATGTGGCTGCCTATAAAGCCTGCTCCCCCCGTAACCAATACTTTCACAACGCGCTCCTCTGTGGCGAGTTCCGTTTCGGAGATTTCAGTATAAGGAGTTCATTCACTTTGCGAAAATCAGGCAAGCCGCGTGGATGTGCCCGCGATCGCCCGTGAGCCATCGGCAGAACAGTTCTGGACCTGGAAGGAAATTTCCCGCCATGGGCTCGAAAGGCCCGGAATCAGGGCGGGCCCCCTCGCGGCTTTTGCGTTTACAACGGGCAACCTTATACTTCATAACTTCGGTAGCCCACATTTCGGGTTGCAAGAGACAGCAGGTCGCGATTCGATACTCAGCGGAGGGGACGAGTTGGGAATGCTCATTCACAATGCAACCGCAATCACTTTTGACGGTTCGAACCGGGTCCTGAAAGACGGCGGCGTCTATGTCCACGGAGACGAAATTGTGGATGTTGACGAAAGCGGTCCCTTGCTGACCCGCTATCCTGACGCTGAACGGTGGGATGCGCAGGGTAAGCTGCTGATGCCGGGCATGATCTGCTCTCACACGCACTACTACGGCGCATTTGCCAGGGGGATGTATATTCCGGGTGAGCCGGCCAGGGATTTTCCGGAGATTCTTCAGAAACTGTGGTGGCCACTGGACCGGTCGCTGGACCTGGAGGGCGTGCAGAGTTCGGCTGAGGTCTGTCTGGTCGATGCCATCCGCAACGGTACGACCACTTTGGTTGACCACCACGCCAGCCAGAATGCGATCGATGGGAGCCTGGACGCGATCGCGTCCGCGGTAGAGACCAGCGGGCTGCGGTCGGTCCTTTGTTACGAGGTGACGGACCGGGATGGTCCTGCGGCGGCGCGGGCAGGGATACGCGAGAACGTGCGCTTTGCCGAGGCGTTGCTCGATTCACCGTTGGCGGAGCGGGTGGCCTCCACCTTTGGCTTGCATGCCAGCATGACGCTTTCTGACGATACTCTGGAGGCCTGCAGGGCGGAAAGCAACCGTTTCCATGTTCACGTTGCCGAGCATCAGGCTGACGCCTGGGACAGCCTAAGCCGGAGCGGTAAACGAACGGTCGAGAGATTGCACGGATTTGGCGTCACAGGGGTTGAGAGCATCTTTGCCCATTGTGTTCACATCGATGGCTGGGAGATGGCCTTGCTGAAGGATACGGGGACCTTTGTATCGCACCAGCCACGCTCGAACATGAACAACGCGGTAGGCGCGGCCAACGTGCCGGCAATGCTGCGTGGAGAGATGCCGGTCGTCCTCGGCAATGACGGCTTCAGCAATGACATGTTCGCTGAGATGAAAGTGACAGATCAGCTGCACAAGGTGAACAGCAGTGACCCGCGAACTTTGGGCGCGGATAAAGTGTTGCAGATGGCGGTTCACAACAACAGAGGGCTGGCCCGCGCCTTCTTCGAAAAACCGATTGGAATTCTTGCTCCCGGCGCCCTTGCCGACCTCATTCTGCTCGACTATTTCCCCACAACGCCATTACACGGCGACAACCTGCCATGGCATATCCTGTTCGGCATCAGCGGCGGTCACGTCCACAGTACGATCTGTCACGGCCGAGTTCTGATGCGCGATCGGGAGTTGCTCACGTTGGATGAGGCGGAGATCAGTGCCCGGAGCCGGGAGCGTGCGCAGGAGACTTGGGAGAGGTTCTGGCAACCGGGCACTTGACAGCTGGTTTGCAATTGGAGAGGAGAGCGCGATGACCAATTCAACTCTCGCCGTTATCGGGGGTACAGGTGAGGAGGGTTCGGGTCTGGCACTACGCTGGGCGGCGTCCGGATATCGAGTTCTGATCGGAAGCCGCAGCCGTGAACGGGCAGTTGCCGCAGCGGCAGAGTTGAGGTCGATGTTGCCGGCTGAACTCCCGGCGCGAATTAGCGGCGATTCCAACGCAGAGGCGGCGGCGGAGGCGGATGTGATCGTCCTCAGTGTCCCATACGATTCGCAGGCCGGAATCCTGGAACAGATCCGGGAGGGGTGCGAAGGAAAGACGGTCGTGAGCGTGGTGGTCCCGTTGCGGCCGCCGCGGGTAAGCCGGGTATGGCGTCCGCCGGGCAGTTCGGCGGCGGAAGAAGCGCAGGCATTGCTGGGAGACGGTGCGCGCGTGGTTGCGGCGTTCCAAAACATCAGCGCAACACATTTGAGAGAGCTGGACCACGCGGTAGATTGCGATATCCTCGTTACGGGTAACGACAGAGAGGCTAAGCTGACCGCGATAGAACTGGCGCAGGCAGCAGGAATGCGGGGAATCGACGCGGGCCCGCTGGTGAACAGCAGCGTCAGCGAGGGGTTGACCGCGGTCCTCATCGGAATAAACATCCGCAACAAAGTGAAAGGCAGTGGGATCCGGATCACGGGCGTTTAGCGCTTGGGACTGGATGCAAGCTGACCTCCCTGCAGTTGTCCATCAACCAGAACCATGAGCATCGGAGAAGTCATCGCCGAATTGGGGCGGGACAGTGGCTTTATGGCCAACGTCACTGCCTGGGAAACCTTGCCGGCTCGCACTGGTCAACTGGTCGATCTACCGGAAGCGTTGCATCCGTCTCTGAGAGAGGCACTGCAGCGCCGGGAGATACAGCAACTCTACAGCCATCAGGCTCAAGCGGTAACATCCGCGTTGGAAGGCCACCCCTCGATTGCAGTCGTAACCCCTACTGCCAGCGGCAAGACGCTCTGCTACTTGCTGCCGGTGCTGCAGGCGCTGCTCGGCGATTCCAAGGCGACGGCCCTGTTCCTTTTTCCAACAAAAGCACTGGCCCACGATCAGCTGGCGGAGATTGGAGATTGGATTAGCGAAGCAGCCGGTTTAGACGTTGCCGGCGCGGATTCACCGACCGGTGCGGGCTTCCTCGCGGCGTACGACGGTGACACGCCTGCCGCGCAGCGCCGTGCGATCCGACAGAGTGCCCGTGCTGTTCTCTCCAACCCGGACATGCTGCACGCGGGGATCCTGCCCTATCACGGAGAATGGGCGCGTTTTTTCGCGGGTTTGCGCTACGTCGTCATTGACGAAATGCACAGCTATCGCGGTGTTTTCGGCAGCCACGTGGCCAATGTCATACGCCGGCTGCGGCGTGTTGCAGGCCACTACGGTAGCCATCCCCAGTTTCTTCTGACCAGCGCCACGATCGCCAACCCTCAGCAACTGGCTGAAAGCCTCAGCGAACATCCCGTCAAGGTCATTGAAAATAACGGCGCGCCGCAGGGGAGGAAGCACATTGTGTTGTACGCGCCCCCCCTGTACGATCCTATCCAAGGCCTGCGCCGCAGCAGCGTACTGGAAAGCCAGGAACTGGCGGTCCGATTCTTGCAGGGCGGTCTGCAGACAATCGTCTTCGGCCGCGCGCGCCTGACGGTGGAACTGCTGCTCAGCTACATTCGGGAGGGTCTGCAGAGAAGCGACAGGGCCGGTGAAGAGGAGGAAGACGCTGGTCACATCTTGTCCAGCGCAGTGCGAGGTTACCGGGGAGGTTATCTGCCGCTGGAGCGCCGCCAGATCGAAGCGGGCTTGCGGAATGGAAGCGTGCGGGGCGTGGTTGCCACGAATGCGCTCGAACTGGGCATCGACATCGGCCAGCTGGAGGCGGCGGTGATCTGCGGCTACCCGGGGACGATCGCGGCGGCGTGGCAACAGTGGGGCAGGGTCGGGCGCACAACCGGAGAGTCAGTGGCGGTGCTGGTGGCAACGGCGGGCGCGCTCGACCAGTATGTCGTCAACAACCCGCAGTATCTTCTGCAGCGGTCACCGGAGAGAGCCCTGGCGAATGCGGATAACCTTATGCTGCTTGTCGACCAGATGCGTTGCGCGGCGTTTGAGCTGCCCTTTGCAGAAAAGGACAGGTTCGGCAGGTCTCCCTTCACCCGTGAGGTTCTTGAGCTGCTGGCTGAAGAAAGAAGTGTGCAACAGTTCGGCAATCGTTTTTTGTGGCGGGGAGGCGGATATCCTTCGCGGCAGTTCGGCTTGCGCAGCGTCGGCGGCGAACCGGTTGTTGTCCAGGCGGGGCTTGCAGACAAGGCGACTATTTCAGGGAAGCGAGGCGGGGAGGAGAGGGCTGGCCGCCGGCGCGTGTCTGACGCCAGTGTAACACCCGTTCAGGAAGAAGAGAGGTTTACAGTTGTTGGAGAGGTCGACGCGGCCAACGCGACGTTACAGGTGCATGAGGGAGCGGTCTACCTTCACGAGGGGCGCAGCTACCTGGTTGAGAAGTTGGATTTGGAGCAGAGACAGGCGTGGGTGTGGCCGGCGGAGGTCGAGTATTACACGGAGGCCAGCGGGGAGACTGAGATTGATGTACTCTCGGTGCACGAGAGCCGCGTGAGCGGGGGCGCGGCGTTGGGTTACGGGGAGGTCTTCGTGACATCGCAGGTGACGCAGTACCGTCGAGTGCGGCGGTTCACGCACGAAAACCTCGGGATTCTGCCCCTTGACTACCCGCCAACGACGCTGGATACGGCTGGCTACTGGCTGGAAGTTACAACTGAAGCGCAAGAGGCGCTGATGGAGGCGGGGGACTGGCGGGATTCACCCAACGACTACGGGCCTGACTGGCAAGAGCAACGCGCAAAGACGCGTGAAAGAGACGCCTATCGCTGTGCCGAGTGCGGCGCGGCGGAGACTCGCAACCGCCAACATGACGTGCATCACCGGGTCCCCTTCCGTGTTTACAACTATATTCCTGGGCTGAACCGAAACGACCGGTTGGCAAACAGGCTCGAAAATCTGGTGCTGCTTTGCAGGCGCTGTCATCACAGGCTGGAGGCGGGTGTACGAGCGCGTACGGGAATGGACGGGGTGGCATATGCGCTGGGTAATCTGGCTCCTCTGCTTCTGATGTGTGACCGGCGCGACATTGACGTTGCCATCATTCGACAACAGTTCGAAGGCGAACTGCTTTCACACAGGCCGCCGGCTGCTGCTCCACCACCCCAGGAGGAGTTGACAGCCCCTCGTATCTACATTTACGAGCGAATTCCTGCCGGAATCGGTTTCAGTGCCCAGTTATACGAACGGCACGATGAATTGATGACGGGCGCTGCTGATCTGATTCGAGGGTGCGCGTGCCGCTACGGATGCCCTGCGTGTGTGGGGCCGGTGCTGCTGGTGGACAGCGCGCAGCTGGCCGGAGGCCAGGACTCCGCTCCTGCTGATGCCGAAGCTATGTCCGTCAATTCCAGTGAAGAGGTCCGATTTTGGAGGGACACGCCGGGCCGAGACGGAGCGCAGGCGGAGCCGCGGCCGCTGTTGGAGACAAAACGGCTGGCGCTGGCGCTGCTGGCTGCGCTGGCGGGTGATTGAATTCAGGCCGGCCGGTCAAAAAGAGTTTCGTCTTTGCGAAGGGGCGAAAAGGAGCGGCGGTGGGCCGGGCAGGGGCCCAGTTTTTCGATAGCGGCGAGATGTGAGCGCGCTGCGTAGCCCTTGTGGCTGTGGAAGCCGTAGGCGGGGAAGCGTTCATGCAGCTGGCAGAGCAGCCGATCGCGATGGACTTTTGCCAGTATCGATGCGGCGGCGATGGTGACGACGTGCAAATCGCCTTTGGTGAAGCTCAGTTGGGGAAGGTTCAGCGACTTGAGCTGAACCCAGTCCAGAAGCAGATGATCTGGTGAAGGCGACAGGGCCTGGATGGCGCGGCACATGGCCAGGCGGGTGGCGGGAGCGATGCCGAGGGCGTCGATTTCGGCGGCGGAGGCTTGGCCCAGCGACCAGGCGGCTGCCTGCTCCTGAATGCGTTTAGAGAGCTCTTCTCGCCGTGGAGGCGACAGCAGCTTGCTATCCTGGACTTCAGCCCACAGCCCGGCGCGCCTGGTGTTTGCCTGCAAGATTACGGCGCCGGCCACAACGGGACCAGCGAGCGCTCCGCGTCCGGCCTCGTCCAAGCCGGCGACGCGGGCGAAGCCAGCGCGCCACAGTTGTCGCTCCTCAGCAAGGGAAGGATAGAGCTTTTTCAGTCCCCGATTTTCTTCGCTCAACTCCGCCAAGTTTCTTCGTCGTTCGCGGTTCATGCTGCTGCGTCAACTCTTGCAGAGACGCTTACTCTTTACACAAACGATGTGATTTCTCTTCCTCCTGAGTTTTCGTCCGCACCGGATTCCCTCTACTTCCAAAGAATCTCCACGTCCTGGCGAGGCTTGAAGCCGAGGATGCGTTTTGTCTTTTCGTTGCTGAACTTGCCGTGGGGCATGTCTGCCAACACGTAGAAGACTTCGTGGCGGGAGGGCAGCGCGTCGAGATCGATGTCCAGGCCGAGGGTGAAGACTTCGGCCGAGTTTTCCCAGGAGATGACGTAGGGCGCGTAGCGTTCTCCGGGTTGGATGGCCGCAGGGTCTTTGAAATTGTAGAAAAGGTAGTGCTGCACGCTTATGTCGTGATGCTGGGTGAAGACGCGGCAGATTTCCAGGCCCATGGCCTTGGTAAGGGCGTAGAGGTTGGTACCCGGTTGCGGCGGGATGTCGGGGACGATGTCGAAGTCATGGATTTCGGTGATATGGCGTCCGGCGACAGTGTAGTGCGGCCCGGTGTTGATGACGCGGCGAATTCCGTGGGTAACCGCGGCCTGCATCATGTTGTAGCAGCCACGGGTGCTGACGTCCCAGGCGGTTTGGCGATGGCGGCGGAGGACGGAGAGGTTGACGATGGCGTCCATGTCTGCGGCGGCCGCGACGACGCCGTCCAGATCGGCGGCGTCGAGATGGAGGAATTCGCCGGGAAGATCTTCTTCCGGCGGGTTAATGTCGGTGATGCGCAGATTGTGGGCGGGCGCCAGCTCGCGGGCCACGTAGGGGCCAAGCATGCCTGCGCCGCCGAGAATGAGTACGTTCATTATGCTCTTTCCCCTATGTGTGTGATGGACCAGGCTTCAGCGCCGCCTTCTTCACGCGACCTGTGTTTGACGGCGAGCGAGGCGGGCTCGGCGAGGGCCTCGTCGACGGCGACGGCGATGGTCTCGTAGGACGCTTCTCCCAGGCGAAGGACAGTGACGCCCAGACTGCCTTCGCGGGCGAATTCACGGCTCACCTGCTCGGCCATGTGGTTTGTGAGGGTTGGCGGCTGGGTGCCGGGCAGAGGCCGCCAGGTTTCTGCGACGCGATAACCGGGGGGATAGCCGGCCATGAGCTCGAGCGTGCTGAGGAGGATGACCTGCTGGACGCCCTCTTCGGCCGCGGCCATGAGCAGGTTGTAGGTACAGCGGGTGGCGGCGTCGAGTTGCGAGCTCACGTCTTCCCCGGGCAGAGGCTCCACGGCGTGGATGATGGCGTCGATGCCGCGCGTGAGGAGATTGGTGGAGCGGTCGTGTCCCAGCGCGGAGAGGGCAAATTCGCGCTCGGTTTCGACATGCGTCCGTTCGGTGAGCCTGATCTCGTGGTTTTGGGCCAGGTGGTCGGCCAGGGCTGTGCTGCGGTCGTGGCCGGCCGATGTGATGAGTATCCGCATTGACTTTTCTCCTTGAATTGTCAGGCTGAGGCGCCGGAATAGAAGCGGATGCCCACGCGCCAGAACCAGCGGGAGACAACCAGCATGGCGGCGGCCAGGGCAACTGTACCGACAAGGGTTGTGCCGGTGATGCGGCCGCTGACGGCGGAGGCGGGCACGGTGGTGGCAAAAGCAACCGGGACCAGGAACGTCAACACGGCGCGCAGCCAGACGGGATAGATGCTGACGGGCCAGCGGCCGGCCTGCCACATGCTCATGAAGATGACCTGGATGTTCTCGACCTTCACGAACCAGAACGCGCAGGTGCTGAGCATAAGCCAGAAACTGTAGATTATCAAGCCGCCGCACACGAGCGTGACGGCGAAGACTGCGGTGTCGACCAGACCGAGGCGGGCTCCGAGGCGCAGGAGCGCGATTCCCAGTACGGGGAGCGCGATGAGCACGTCGACGAGGCGCCAGATTTCCACGGTCTGGATGCTGACCAAGACCTGTGAATCGGCAGGCTTGGTGAGGGTGAAGTCAAGTGTACCCTGGCGCACATCATCCATGAATTTGGTCATTGAGGGGCGGATGATGGTACGGATGAGGCCGCCGATGAGGAAGTAGACGCCGACAAGCGCCAGAAGCTCCTCCTGACGCCATCCGCCCAGTGTGTCGGTATGCCTGAAGACCACGGCCAGTCCGCCAAGGGCCACGCACAGATCCAAGGCGGACTGCACGAGGCTGATCCAGAAATTGGCCCGGTACTCCAGTTCGCCCAGGATTCCGATGCGCAGGTATGTGGCAAAAAGGCGTAAGTAGAACATGGTTTCAGTTGCGGGTCAGTTACCAAAGGCAGCGTAGCGTTTGATTCCGGCCCGGTAGATGAGTTGCATAACAAGATAGCCGACGAGCAGCCAGAATAGCTGTGCGCCGATGCCGATGAGCAGATCCCGGGGGGTGACGCGCCCGAGAAGGAGCTCAACGGGAAATGAAAGCATCCAGCGGAAGGGTAGAAAGTCGGCGGCCCGCTGAACGAACTGGGGAAACAGAGAGAGCGGAGCCAGCTTCCCGGAAAAGAAGAGCGTAATGACGATGTAGGCCTGGTTCATGGCGTCGATACGCAACGTCCAGAAGGCGACCATGGCCAGGGACCACTCCCAGTAGAAGCGCATCAGGAAGGCCAGAATGAGAACAGGAACGAAGGCTGCCAATGTCCAGTAGGTGGGCTGCCAGGAGGCGTCGAAAAACCAGGCCAGCAGCAGAGCGGTGGGCACCATCACGGTCAACATCAGGAATTTGTAGCCGATGTTGTCGGCGATGTCGCTGTGGATGGGATGGATTGGCTTGAGCAGCATCACCGAGAACTGGCCCATGCGAATTCGAAAAACGTATTCCCACATGATCCAGGTGAAGGTGCCGTGGCTGACCATCATCATGGCGATGAAGTAGACGGCAAAGTCATTGGTGCTGTAGCTCCCGACGAAACCGCCCTGCTGCTGGGAGACTGTGCGCCATATGACCAGATACATGAGCGGCTCGATGATGCTGCCCAGGAGCCAGATCAGCATCGAGATCCGATACTGGAACATCATCATCAGCGACGTGCGGAAATAGCCTTTGTAGATCGGATAGTAGGCAAACATTCGTTATCCTGGGCTCGGGCATTCAATGCAGAGGGAAATGAAACCGTCGAAAGCGCTCGGCAGGCATGTCTCCAAGTGTGCCGCGGACTCCCTGATTGCTATCTCTGCTGGCCGTATTCGTTGGTTGGGTCACGGTAAATCGAATGATAGTGGCCATCACTGGCGCCTACCGGGCCTCGCGTCAAGAATTCGATTATCAAAACCGGGCTCTGAATTCGGCAGTAGATAGCGCCGGCGCCGTCGGTGGGCCCTTGTCCGCGGCTGCTGAGAAAGAGGACAGTTCTTCTTTCTCCCTCGTCGGGACTGACTCTGTACTCGAAACGGGACCAACGCATGCTCCCAGTAGTATGACCGGAAGGAGCAGGGAGCCCAGAGATGTTGTCAACTCCAGGCGCGAGCAGAAGTTCATTTTTCGACCATCCTATACGCTCTGGGCCTGTTGCGGGTCAGTGTCGTCGAGTGGGCTGGGGGTCTGACTGAATACATGCTCGATCACGTCCTCGATGGGCGGGTCCTGCACGGTCAGGTCGGCGACGTCCAGCTCGGCAAGCAGGCGGCCGGTGACGGAGGCGGTATCGACTTTGGGGATCCGCAGAGTGACGCGGCCTTCGGTCTGGGCCACGAGCTCGCCGTACTGCGCCAGAGGGCGGCCGTCGAGACCGTTTTGCAGTTTCACTTCGACGGTCTTGAAGGGCGCGAAGCGGTCGGCCAGGCCGGTCAGCTCGCCATCGTAGAGCAGTTTGCCATGGTGGATGACGATGACGCGCTTGCAAAGGGCTTCGACGTCGGCCATGTAGTGGCTGGTCAGCAGGACGGTGGCGCCGGTCTGTTGATTGTATTCGGTGATGAAGCGACGGATGCGGCGCTGCATGGTCACATCCAGCCCGATGGTTGGCTCGTCGAGGAAGAGGACGGACGGACGGTGGAGGAGCGCGGCTGCGATTTCGCACTTCATACGCTCTCCGAGAGAGAGATTGCGGGTCGGCTTTTGCAGTAGCGACGCCAGCTCCAGAAGCTCGGTCAGTTCGTCCAGGGCGAGCCGGTACTGCGCTTCGGGAATGCGGTAGACGGCGCGGTTGAGCTCAAAGGTATCAATGACTGGGATATCCCATAGGAGCTGGTTTCGCTGCCCCATCACCAATGTCATACGGCGCAGGTAGTCGCGGTTGCGCTCCCAGGGACGGTAGCCGAGCACCGATGCGCTGCCGGCGGTCGGATGGAGCAGGCCGGACAGCATTTTGAGGGTGGTGGTTTTGCCGGCGCCGTTGGGGCCGAGGAAGCCGACAATCTCACCTTCGCCGACGGTAAAGGAGATTGCGTCCACGGCATTGACGTCGCGCGTTTTGCGCCTGACGAGACTGCGCATGGCGGCGATCAGCCCCGCTTCGCGTTCGTTGACGGTGTAGACTTTGCTCAGTTGATCGATGTGAATGACAGGGTTCTGTTCCACAGTGGTTCAGTTCTCGTTTGCATCGGGACCTGCAGTCACAAGGGTATAGGCGTCTGTGCGCAGGTATTGGGCGGCGACACGCTGTACATCCTCTTTCGTGATGGATCTGATTCGATCCTGATAGGTCTGAAGGTAGTCGAGGCCGAGGCCGAACCATTCCATATTGAGAAGGATTGAGGCAACGCCGTCGTTTGTTTCCAGGCGCAGGGGGAGTGTGCCGGTCATGTTGGCGATGCTGTCGGAGAGCTCTTCATCGCTGACCGGCTCCTGGCCGAGCCGCTCGAATTCGTGGAGGATGCTGTCGATGGCCTGGTCGACGTTTAGGGGGTTGACGCCGGCGAAGGCGACCCAAGGCCCGATGCCGATGTCGGCGTCGAGCGCACTGTAACTGTAGTAGGCGAGACCCTGACGCTCGCGGACAGTTTCACCCAGGCGGCCCATCATGCCGAACTGACCGAGGATGTTGTTGGCGACCTGGACGGCATGGTAGTCGGGATGGCTGCGGGCGATGGCGAGGCAACCGATGACGACATCGGACTGGACCTTGCCGGGCATGGGGAACGTTTTGCGCTGAACGCCGTTGGCGCCGCTCACCGGGGGGATGGAATCGGCGGGCGATGAGGGCTCCGGAGCGGCAGGCCAGGCGCCGAAGTGTGTTTCCAACAGCGCAACCACCGCCTCCGGTTCGACATCGCCGCTGACGACTACGATGGCCTGGTTGGGATGGTAATGATCGCGGTGAAAGCGGACCATGTCGTCGCGACTTATCTCCTGAACGGTCTCGATGTAACCGGACGTGGGCAGGCCGTAGGGGTGGTCCCCATATATTGCTTCGTTGAAGCGGCGGTAGGAGACGCTGCGGGTGCTCTGTTCGCGCTCCTGCAAGCGCACGAGCCGCTGGCCGCGCAAGCGTTCGACCTGTTCTGAGGGGAAGGTTGGCCGCTGCAGTATATCGGCCAGGATCTCCACCATGAGCGGGAAGTCCTCGACAAGACTCTCGCTGCCAAAGTTGGTGACGTGGGTGCCGCCGCCGGCGCTTACACTGGCGCCGACCGACTCCACGGCTTCGTTGAAGCGATCAAAGTCGTAGCCAGCGCTGCCGCGGCTCAGCATGGAGGCGGTGAAGGAGGACAGCCCTGTCAATGCGGGGGGCTCATCGACGCTTCCGGCGCGCAGAGCCCCTTCCAGCATAACGACCGGCGCGGACGGATTGGACCGGACGAGAATGGTGATGCCGTTTGCGGTCCGGACGCGATGAATCGTCTCAGGGCCAACTGTTGCCTGTCCTGCCTCACCGGCGCGGGCCGACAGAGCGTGAATGCGGGGAGAGATGGAGCGGTTTCTGTTCATCAGGAATTGTGTTCCTCTAACGGGATTGGGTCAACTCTGCCACCAGAATGTCGATTTCAGTGTTTGGGTCGGCGCCGGTCTTCATGGCGAAGTCGGACGAGAGGAGCCGGTCGAGGATCCCTTCCAGTTGGGGGAGGGCATAGTTGCGGCTCTGGGCCATCGCTTTCTTTACGGGAAAGGGGCTCTCGCCCACGCGGCCGGCGATGTCGTATTCATTCCCGGGCCCGCGGGAGGTCTCATCCTTGACCTTTATCATGATGCGGTACTGGCGGGTAATCATGGTCAGAAGGTAGAAGGCGTTGGCGTCGTTGCGGCGCAGGGCGTACAGGGCCCGCATCGCTTTGCGTCCGTCGCGCTGGCCGATGGCGTCGGTCAGATCCCAGATGAGGGCTTCGCTGGTGTCGCTTACAAGGCGCTGGACATCGTCCGGCGTGATTGCACGGCCGGCAGCGTAGGAGCGCAGTTTGTCCAGCTCCAGGGTCAGGCGGCGCAGGTCGGCGCCAACGTAGGTTGCCAGCATCTGCACAGCCTGGCCTGCGATGTCGATTCCATCCTGGCGGGCGGTATTGGCGATCCAGGCGGGCAGGGCGCGGGGGTTGGGCGTGGCCAGCTCCTCGATCGCCAGCAGACCGTCCTTGCTCAGCCGGTCGAGACCGGCGAGGCCGTCCAGACCTCTCCAGATTGCGCGCCGCTTGTCCAGTTTGTCGTCGATAAAGACGAGATCATTTGAGAGCCCTGGGTCAGCAAGCGCTTCCAGGACCTGGCGTGCTTCGGCCTGCCCAGCGCGGTTGGGCGACCTGGCTGTGCCCAGACGGGACTCCAGATTGGAAAGGTATTCGCGCACGATGATCAGGCGCCGGTCGGCGAGAAAGGGCAGGGCGCCGGCATGGTAGAGAATATCGCTTGCGTCGGAGCGGGCGCCGTCAAGCTCGGCGATGTTCAGCGAGGCCATTTCCGGGTCGCCGATGGCCTGCTTCAGCCGGCTGAGGCGCTTCCCCAAGAGAAACTCGTCGGGCGCGAGGAACAGATAGTTTGTCAATGCGCTACCAATCTCGGAGGCGGCGGCCCCCGGTTATTGCGGTTCTGCGAAGGTGACGCGATAGGCCTGGCCGCGCTTCAAAGGGACGACCTGGGCCAGCACGCGATTGCCGATAGTCGTTAAGGTAGTCAGACGCTGCAACCTCATTCCCAGCGGCCTTGAAACCAGGAGGGCAAGCGTCATCAGTCCTGCTGTCACTGTCACTCTGTCGAGTAGCGACCTAGCGCTGCCGGGTCGGCGCCGGACTGGAGACCCCGCGCGTAGGGCTGGACTTCCTTCTTCTCCCGAGGGGAGTGTCCCTTCGGGCGGGCGTAACTGCGGATTCCGCCAGTCGAGGCTGCCGAGGAATACGGCTGCGGTCACCAGCAGGATGCCGGCAGTCAGGTTCGTTCCGCAGTAGGGATGGAAGGCCAACTCCTCTTCGCCATCCTGAAGCCGCTGGATCGCCTCGCCGACGGCCTCTTCGATCGCTTCGCCGGACAGCTGCCCGTAGAGCGTAAAGCCCCAGGGATCGCTCATGCCGGCGAAGACACGTCGGGGAAAACGGGCCGCCAGCAGATGAATGGTGGCGTGTTCGATGGCGTGATGTTGCCGGGTCTGCTGGAGGACGGCGGCCAAGGCCCCAAGCATAGGCGGCTACGCCTCCAGGAGATTCTGCGCGGCGCTGATGACGGCTTCGACGGTCAGGCCCAGATTGGCGTAGACCTCTTGCTGGGGCGCGCTCGCTCCGAATCGATTGAGGCCGATGGCGGCGCCGCGGGCGGGGTCGTTGCCAACCCAGCGTTCCCAGCCTTGAGTGACGCCCGCTTCGACGGAGAGCTTGAGGGCGCTTGACGGCAGGACGTCCTGCTGGTAAGAGGACCCCTGCGCGGCGAAGAGTTCCCAGCTGGGCAGGCTGACGACGCGCACGGCGGCGCCCTGCTGGGCGAGCTGCCGGGCCGCGTCGTAGGCGAGCTCGAGCTCGCTGCCGGAAGAGATGAGGGCCAGCTCGGGCGCGGCCCCGGTTGCTCCGCTGCTCTGGTAGAAGACATATCCGCCCTGGGCTGCGCCGTCGGCCGAGGCGACACCTGCGGCGGACCGATCGTAAACAGGCAGATTCTGGCGTGAGAAGATCAGCGCGGTGGGGCCGCTCTTGTTTTGCAAGGCCGATTTCCAAGCCTGCGCCGCCTCGTTGGCGTCGGCAGGGCGGATGACGGTAAGGTTGGGTATGGCGCGCAGTGCGGCCACCTGTTCGACGGGCTGATGGGTGGGTCCGTCTTCGCCGACACCGATGCTGTCGTGGGTGAAGATATAGATGACGGGCACGCCCATGAGGGCGGCAAGACGGACGCTGGCGCGCATGTAGTCGCTGAAGACGAGGAAGGTGCCCCCGTAGGGGATGACGCCCCCGTGTAGGGCCATTCCGTTGAGGACGGCGCCCATGCCGTGCTCGCGAACGCCGAAACGGAAGTTGCGTCCGCTGTAGGAATCGGGCTGAAAGTCGGGGCTGCCGCTGATGATCGTCTTGTTGCTGGGCGCGAGATCGGCGCTGCCGCCAATGAGATTGGTGATGACGGGCGCGAGGGCGTTGAGAGTATCGCCGCTGGCGTTGCGCGTGGCCTGGCTGCCGCCGGGGTCGAAAGTAGGCAGGACGTCCTCCCAGCCTTCAGGGAGCTGTCCCTGCAGCATCGCGCTCAGTTGAGCGGCCAGATCCGGATGTGCGGCGGCATAGGCATCCCACAGGGCGCTGTCGTCGGATTCGAGCCTTTTGCCGCGCGCGACGGCCTGGAGGCAGAAGTCACGGACTTCCTCGGGCAGATAGAATGCCGGCTCCTGCGGCCATTCGAGGTTGGCCTTGGTCTGGGCGACCTCGTCGTCAGGGAGCGCGTCGCTGTGCATATCGGGCTCGCCCTGTTTGGGGGCCCCGAAGCCGATGACGGTAGTGCAGCCGATGAGGCTGGGGCGCGGGTCCTGTTTGGCGGCGGCGATGGCGGCGTCGACGGCCGCGCCGTCCATGCCGTCCACTTTGAGGACGTGCCAGCCGTAGGCCTCGAAGCGCTGGTACTGGTCCTCGGTGAAGGCCAGATCGGTGTAACCGTCGATGGTGACGCGGTTGTCGTCGTAGAGGTAGATCAGTTTGCCGAGTCCAAGGTGACCGGCAAGGCTGGCCGCCTCCTGGGCAACGCCCTCCATCAGGTCGCCGTCGCTGACGATGGCGTAGACGTGGTGTGAAATGACGTCGTGTCCGGGCCGGTTAAAGTTGGCGGCGAGCCACTGTTCGGCGATGGCCATGCCGACGCCGTTGGCGAAACCCTGGCCGAGCGGGCCGGTGGTGGTCTCGACACCGGGTGCGTGGCCGTATTCGGGGTGGCCGGGCGTCATGCTGCCGTACTGTCGGAAGTTCTTGAGCTCCTGCAGGGGCAGATCGTAACCGGTCAAGTGGAGCAGGGAATAGAGGAGCATGGATCCATGGCCGGCGCTGAGGATGAAGCGGTCGCGGTTGTGCCATTCGGGGTTGGCCGGATTGTAGCGCAGATGCCTGCGCCAGAGCGTCAAGGCGGCGGTGGCCATGCCCATGGGCAGGCCGGCGTGTCCCGAGTTGGCGGCCTGGACGGCGTCCAATGCGAGCATGCGAATAGTATTGACTACATTTTCCTCCAGATCCGGATCGATGGTGGGGCTTTCGAAAAGCAGGGACGCGGCGCCCTGGCCGTTGGTGTTGGGTGACATCGGTGGCAGATTCCTTAGCGTAAATGGTAGCTGTCAGCCAGCGGCGCGTAAAGAATACATGGGCCGCAGAGTTCAGATCGGATTATAACGCGATTGCAGGAAGATCGAAAGACTGCGCCTTGTACAGGTCATAGAATAGACCGCGAAGGGTCAGCAGTTCATCGCGGCTGCCGGTTTCGACGATGCGGCCCTGGTCGATGACCAGAATGCGGTCTGCATCGAGAATTGTTGACAGGCGATGGGCGACGACGATGGCGGTCCGTCCCGCGCGTGCTTGTTCGAAGGCGGTGCGGACCTTTTGCTCTGTCAGGGCGTCGAGCGCGGAGGTGGCTTCATCAAGCAGGAGGAGCCTGGGGCGCTTGAGGAGGGCGCGGGCGATGGCGAGGCGCTGGCGTTCTCCGCCGGATAGCGTAAGGCCGCGTTCACCGATGACGGTACGGTATTCGAGGGGCAGACCGGTGACGAATTCATCGATCTGTGCGGCGCGCGCAGCTTCGCCGACGGCGCCGGAATCTTCATCGCGGCGCGGATAGCTGATGTTGCGGCTGATGCTGTCGTTCCAGAAAAACAGGTCCTGGGAAGCGAGGCCAATCTGATCCCGCAGTGAGGTCAGGGATAGCCCCCGCAGGTCGATCCCATCCAGAAAAATGGCGCCGGACTGGGGCGTGTGGAAGCCCATGATCAGGTCGATGATGGTGGACTTGCCGCCGCCGCTGGGTCCGACGATGCCGACGAATTCGCCGGGTTCAACGCGGAAGGTGAGGTCGCGTGCGCCGAAGTCGCCCCGGCCGTAGTCGAAGGAGACGTTATTGAAGGCCAGCGCGGCGCCAGCATAGGAAGTTGCGCCTGCGGCGCTTCTGACCCGGGACGTGCCCGAAGGCGACAGGACTCTGCCGCCGGATGGTTCGCGGGAGAGAGCAAAAAGCGCATCCACCTTTTCGGCGTTGACGCGGGCCTCTTGCAGGTTGACCTGGGCGCCCAGCAGAGACTGCAGCACTGAGTAGGCGCGGGGCAGGTAGGCGGCGAACGCCACGAGACTGCCTATGGTCAGCCGGCCCTGGATGATCTCGAAGGCGCCGTAACCAAATACCAGACCTGCGGCCACGTAGTTGACGGTTTCGGGCAGGACGATGCGGATAAACTCGTGAAACGCCTCAACTCTGGCTTTGATGCTTCGATGCGCTGCAAGCCAGTCTCGCCAGCGCGTCTTCTCATAGGCTTCGGCGTTGAAGGCCCGGATTGTGCGCATGCCGGGGAAGAATTCGCTGAGGTAACTCTGGCCGGCTTCCAAAGTACTGGAAAAGTCATGTTCGAGGCTCTGGGCATGGCTGCGCGTCTTCCTTGTCAGGAGGTAGGAGATGGGGAAGGCGAGCAGTGCCAGGACCGTGAGGCGCCAGTGCAACGCTGTCATGGCAGCGAGCGTGCCCAAGAGGAGGATCGTGCTCATTGCAAGCGGCAGTAGATGGTTGCCGACGAAGACATCGCCGATTCTGCCGCAGCTGCGCGTAAGTCGATGAAGATGCTCTCCGGTCTTGAACTTCTCGAGATCGGCGAGGCGGACGTGCAGGAGATGGTCGAACAGGTCGTGCCGCAGGCGTTGGTTGACGCTTTCGCCTATGTAGGCCCGCAGATAATGGTTTGCGGCGTTGAGGCCGGCGCTTAGAAGGGGCACGATAACCATGCCTACGAGAAGGAGGCCGATCAACCGTACATCCGCGGTCGGTATCGCGGTGTCTATGAGCAGTTTGAAGAGGAAAGGCTGGATCAGCCCTATCCCCGTACCGATGAGCGCGAGGGTGAAGAGGAGGGCTATGCGGGGGATCTGTTTTTTCAGTTCCTCCTTGAGGAGGGTGAAAGCGGATTTGGGCATTTCGGTTGTGAATTGCGGACTCATAATGTGCCCTCGTGACCGGCCGTGGGCTGAGACTGCGCGGCCGTCACCATTACCTATTTTACTTTGTGAGGTCAAGAGGAGAACGGTCGACTTCTTGAGGAGGAAAGATGCAGTTTAGAAAACCTCCAGGATTGCGCCTCCCCCCGCACAAGGGAAGGCCGAAGGCCCGACCGCACAACTGCAGTGGTCAGTGCTCAGGGGTTAGGGTTCGTTGCTATTTTGGGGAGGCCGCTCAAAATTCAGCAAGAACGGAAAGCCGGTAGGCCTGACAGGGATTCTTCTCGCTTGCATGTTGTGACAAACAAAACCAATTGATCCGCGAAGTCACGCGAAGGGTCGCGAAGAACACCCTTTTGTCCGCGGAGGGGCGCGGAGAACACCAAAGGCGTATCGAATTTTCTTTGCGCAGCTGCGGCGCCCTTTGATGATGGCGGCAGACCGCCCGCTTTGCGATCAGCCGCAATCTGCGCTCGAAAGTCGTTATTCAGAAAAACGTCAACGATCTAGTACGAAGGCACGCATTTGGGATATCCCTACAGTCATGCCCTCAAGAGGCGCTGGTCGAGAAAGATGGGATTGCCCTGTGTCTGGATGAGGGCGACGCGTGAATTGCGCCTGGATGGCGGTCCATTCGTGAAGGGGGACCCGGCGGAAGATCGGGGGTATTTTTTATGAATTTTTTCATAAATATGTCCGCTTTGTCCGCTCAAAAGCGTTTTTTGGGTGAGATTTGGGATAGATCGTAGCAATAATTACATGTTGTCGATGCAATTGAGCATGGGCGTGCAGCCGCGCAGGTCCTTTCGCTTGACGGGCTGTCGGCTTAGACAGTGGCGAAGATCGCGGCAGACTCGTCAGGGGATAGGGAAAGCACATGGCTGCCATTTCCGGTGTCCGTGGCGCCATCCTGCCTATTCTCCGGAGCGCATGGCATCACAGTTCGAGCAGCCGCGCGCAGGCGGAATCGACGCCCCACCTGTTGGTACCGGGGCAAGGATTCGGGCTAGGTTTGAAGAGATAAGGTGTCAGGATAATCTCGCGAAACCGGGGGATGCTTGCTTGCGCACGCCAAACGCTCGTACGAGAGATGTACGAGCGTTGCACGAGAGCTTACGAGAGTTTGCGTGAAAAAAATCGACTAAACATATAATGATATTTATTATATGTCATTGTATGGGAGGGAGTAGGGCCACTGCCCCTGGACCGTCTTGGCGGGATAGCTAATCGTTTTGCTGCCTTCGAACGCCTCCAGTGCAAACCGGAACTTGAAGGCCGCCGTGTGTCGCCGCCGTTTCTTGACCATCGTTCCGCCCCTCCACAGGCTGGATGAATTGCTCCATTATACACCTTAGCTTGTGGTCCAGTTTTTGGGGCCAAGCTCACTAATCTGCCAGCAAAGATTGACAATTAAATTATATATCAATTACTATAAGTCTACCGAAATCGGTACATTCGTCTACCCAAATCGGTATACAGAATCGTGAAAAACGTCATCCTAATGTGTTATGCTTCATCTGTAGATGCCGTCTCAGTATAGCAAGAGGAAGGCAAATGTGGACATAGAGACACAAAAGAAGCTCGCACCGTATTACGGGGTGGTGATCTTCTTGATTTGGGCGATAGTTGAAGGGGAACAGTCCTTCCCAGAGATTGCTATCGGGCTTGCGTTGCTTCTCTTTTTGATCTGGGTCATACCACCCAGGTTTGACCGGAATTTCGCCGTGTTCTGGATCATGCTTTTTGTTATCGGTGTCCCTCTGGGGATGGTCGTGGACAACTTTGTTGAGATTCCAACTTGGGTAGCGTGGGCATGGTTGGGATTTTCTTTAGTTTTGAGCGTGTTCTTCCCCTTCCACTACTTCAGATTTTTCAGGAAATACTCCCATAACTCATTCCACTAGGTAGGCATACGTGCCAGCCACAGCGTCCATTCCGGGCCGTTACAGTTCCATAAACACGACAACTCCCCGCCCAGCAAATGGCGTTACTTCCTGGTGGACAAGAACGTCGGCGATTGGGCAACGGTTTCGATTGCCCGCGTCATCTGTAGTGATCCGCCCAGCAACCAATCCGACAAATACGGAGTGAAATGTGGGTAGCGTCGCCAGTCAGCACACGACACAACCAAAACCTTACTCCACACTAGGTCGCGCAATCCGCGTTGCGGCGTTAGCGGCCCTGCTGCGAGCAGGGGTTGTGGGGCTCCACCAACTGGAACAAATCGACTACAGGCGGTACACCAACCTGAATTTCTTTGCCCTTCCGGTTCTGGAGCTTTTGGTCCTGCTGCTCGTTATCGTCCCTTCGTTTTGGATGCTGAAAAGAGAGACTCAAATCAGAAGCCTTGGAATCGCAATGTTGATGGCGGTCATCATCAACGCTCTTTTGCAGATTGTGGACAAGATACGCGCAGAAGAGGTTTGCGATGGGCTGGACTTCTACACGTTTGAAAAATACTGTGAATTGATCATCATGCAGTCATTGTGCAACATCCCGTTCGTTTTGATCGGCTTGGTTGTCCTGCTGATTTGGTGGCCTCGTGCTGGAAGCTACAGCACAATAACCATAAGGAGAGACACCATGGGGAAGTGGCGTGTCCTCAGTGCGGTCGTGGCAGGTTTTGCGGGCTTCTTTTTTGGACCTAGCCCGATTTATGGGTCATTCAACACCAACCTCACCTCTACGGTGTTCATACCGTTAGGTGCGCTCGTGGCCCTTGGCCTGGGAATAGTGACATGGAAGTACAAGAAAGAAGATTTCAGTTACTTTACCCTGTTGGCAACAGCCGGAATCGGCGGAGCCGTCCTTGGACTGATGCTGATAGCGTTTGTTCTTGATTGATGAGCTTGTGAGCTTGGCCCCAAAAACTGGACCACAAGCTAAGGTGTATAATGGAGCAATTCACCAAGCCTGTGGAGGGGCAGCACGATGGTCAAGAAACGGCGGCGACACACGGCGGCCTTCAAGTTTCGGGTTGCGCTGGAAGCGGTTGAAGGCAGCAGGACGATAGCCCAGCTATACTCATCAACTGCCGGCGTCCCTGTCGCTGCGATTCCGATGGAGGTACTGATCGAAGAGGTGATTCTTGATTGCGTCCCCGAAGGCCGGGTCGTCGGTTATTCGCTTGTAGAGGTCGAAGTTCTGGTCAACGATCTCCTGGATGACCTGCTCGACTTTGTAGTCGAATGCGATGCGGACGTTTTCCGGGGGGTTGACCGTGGCGGCTACCTCGAGGGCGGTGTCTTCTTGCAGCCGCTCCATCATCCGGTTGAGGGTGATGCGGTGTTCGGGGCCCATCTCGATGCCGAAGCGGTCGTTGAGGTCGGCTATGATGCGGGAAAGGGCTTCCAGCTCCTCCGGTGGGGTTTGGCCTTGTTCCTTCGTGCGTATCGGCTCCAGCTTGTCGCCAACCCGTTCCAAGTCGATCTTTCCATCAGTGATTTGCTGGATTCGATAGGACTCCATGTCGATGTTCTGCTGGATTTCGAGAGGCAACTCTTCCCGGTCGACCTTGAGCAAGCGGCGCAGTTGCCGGGCGAAGACGTAGAGCTTCTCAAGATCGGCGTCCAGGAAAGTCAGCACCTGGGCAAGGAACGAATACAGTTTCACGTAGTCGGCGAGCTGGCTGCGGAAGTCCCGCTGCTCGTCCTCCTGCAGGTCGGAGAAGCGGTCGACAGGCGGGGCGAGAGCGGCATAGATCTGATCCTGGGTCGTATTGCCGCTGAAGAACAACCGCGCAAAGGCTTCCACGTCTTCATCGGTGTAGACTGGAAATGCTTTGAGCTGGGTTTGAATCTCGTAAAGCAGATTGGGGTCGGTTGCCTCCGACAGGATTGTCGTCTCATAGTAGGGCTGGAAGGCGGCCTGAATGTCATCCGCTTCGTTCGTGAAGTCCAGGACCATTGTGCCGGATTTGTGCGGGTGGACCCGGTTCAGCCGCGACAGGGTCTGCACGGCGTTGACGCCGCCAAGCTTCTTGTCCACATACATGGTATGCAACAAAGGCTGGTCGAATCCGGTCTGGAATTTGTTGGCGACAACCAGAAACCGGTATTCAGGGCCTTCGAAAGTCCGGGCCGTCTGGACTTCCGGGATACCGTTCATCCCGGCTTCGGTGTAGGAGGCGACGCCGTCCTGCACGGTACCCGAAAAGGCGACGAGAGCCTTGAATGGACTGCCGAGCTCTGCCAGGCGCCGGTCCACGGCCAGCTTGTAGCGCACAGCGTGCAGACGGGAACGGGTCACGATCATCGCTTTGGCCCTGCCGCCGACTTCATGCTGTGACTTTGCCATGAAGTGCTCGACCATGATCCCCACTTTCTCTTCAATTGCATGCGGATGCAGGTCTACGTACGCCTTCAGCAGATAGGCGGCCTTTGCCTTGTCATAACTGGGGTCGTCTTCGATCGTCTTATACAGCTTCCAATAGGACCGATAGGTTGTGTAGCTCGCCAAAACGTCGAGAATGAATCCTTCCTCGATTGCCTGGCGCATGCTGTAGAGATGGAACGGCGCATATGAGCCGTCGGGCCGGCGCTCGCCGAAGAGCTCCATCGTTTTGGACTTCGGGGTCGCGGTGAAGGCGAAGGTCGAAACGTTTGCAGGCTGCTTTCGCCTCGCCATTTGTGTTAGCACCACATTGTCCAGCTCGTCTACCTCCTCCACAGCGCTGCCGCGCTCCTGTTCCTCCGCCGCTTCGAGGGTGGCCGAGGCGAGGACCTCCTTCGGCCCCTGGGCGCCTTCGCCGGACTGCGAGGAGTGCGCCTCGTCCACGATCAAGGCAAACCGCCGGCCCGGCAGACTGCCGATCTCCTGCGCGATGACGGGGAACTTCTGCAGCGTGGTTACGATGATCGTCTTGCCGGATTCGAGGGCTTCCTTGAGCTGCCGCGAAGTGGTGTCGATGTTTTCGACAACGCCCAGCGTCTGCTCGAACTGGCGCATCGCGGTCTGCAGCTGCCGGTCCAGCACGCGCCGGTCGGATATCACCACGATGGAGTCGAAGACGCGGCGATCATCGGCGCCGTGCAGGGTAGAGAGTTGATGGGCAAGCCATGCGATGGTGAAGGTCTTGCCGCTTCCTGCGGAGTGCTGAATCAGATAACGCCGCCCCGTTCCTTGCTCGCGTGCATCGGATACCAGTTTGCGTACACAGTCTAGCTGCTGGTAGCGGGGGAAGATGAGGAAGCGCTTGCTCGTTTTTTTGCCATTTTCATCCTCCTCCCGGACTTCGTAGATGAACTGGCGCACCAGATCCAGCACGCTGTCAGGCGCCCAGGTTTCCTCCCAAAGATAGGATGTAGGGTAACCACTCTGGGAAGGCGGGACGGGCGGGTTGCCGGCGCCGCCGAACTTCCCCCGGTTGAAGGGCAGGAAACGCGTCTCAGTCTTTGCCAAGTGCGTTGTCACATAGACCAGATCGGGATCGACGGCGAAGTGCGCCAGGCAGCGTCCGTAGGACAGCAGCGGCTCACGGGGATCGCGGTCCGTACGGTACTGGTGGATGGCGTCCAGAACGGACTGACCCGTGAGCGGGTTCTTTAGCTCTCCGGTGAAGATGGGAATGCCGTTGAGAAAGAGCGCAAGGTCCAGGCTGTTGTTGTTCTTCTCACTGTAGTGAAGCTGCCGGACAAAGGAAAAGACGTTGCCCCGGTACAGCATTCGAGTTTCTTCATTCAGACCGCTTGCGGGGCGGAAGTAGGCGAGCTGGAAGCGGCAGCCCATGTCCTTGATTCCAAGGCGCAGGACGTCGAGCGCGCCCCGGCTGCGTAGCTCGGATGACAGACGCTTCAGGAACCGTTCCTTCACCTGATCTCCGTGATGCTGGGTCAGCTTCTCCCACTCCTGGGGCTGCGTTGCAAGCACGAAGTCGAGCGCATCGCGCGGGATCAGGCACAGGCTAGCGTCATAGTCTTCGGATTTGCGCTGGTTGTAGCCGCCGGGTTTCGTATCCAGGTAGGAGCTTCGTTCCTCACCAAACGCGCTTTCGGCGTGCCGGAGTAAGCCGGTTTCTATGGCGTCTTCGAAGGCCTTTTCAGAAACATCTACGTACATTCAGTCTTCTCTCTGACGTCCATCTTGCCGGTTACTGCGGCAGAAATGAGGGCGGTGCGGAGCTCTTTAAGCAGTTCGACTGCCTCATGCGTTTTGATGATAAGGTTGTCGAGTCTGGCTGTTCCCCGATCCAAGAATGCGGTGATGGCCCGTTGTTCAGAAGTGGGCGGCGTAGGGACTGGCAAATTAGCATACTTTTCAGCGCTAATGTTTTGAATAGTCGCGATTATGAAGGTCGAATCCTTCCAGCAAGCGAATCCGTGACTCATGGCGAATGCAAAAAGGTATTTTGGCTCAATAAGACCCCTCCGAGGGCGAACTCTAATGAGATAACCCGCATGACATGCTTGGCCTATTTCGGCATCTACCAGGAAAACCTTGCCCACAGTTGCCCCACTACGCGCCAGGAGCAAGTCACCGGGCTCAACTAGGTGATCACTGGCATTTCAGGGGGTAGACTTCGAAAGGTGTCTTCTCGTAATGTACCATCCGGGGCAAAGTCAGTGATACGAAGATAACGTGGCCAGTTGGAGTCAACGTACTCTGCCGCCGCATTGGCACCATAGGTTAATTTATCTTCAATGAGATATCGCAACCGAAGCACTTCCCAGTGTGCAGGAATCTCCCCCAGCCACTCGATGCCAGAGTCTTTCATTGGTGCGTCGGGGTCGAGGCCCTTGGTAACGGTGTGGCTGATAAGGGCGACGCGTTTCTCCTGGAGCAGTTCGATCAGCCGCTCCTTCTTGGATACCAGGGCGTCGATCTTCGCTGTCTCGTGGTCCAGGAAGGCGGCGATGGCGCGCTGTTCGAAAATGGGTGGGATAGGCAATTGGATGGATTTTATTGAGTCGTGGGTTAGCCCGTAACGGGTAACTCCTTTCGCTTCTACGTGGAACTGGGAACTTACAACTGGACTCTGCAAGGCCCGAAATAGAAACCCGCCATCTAACTTGGACTTAGATGATCGCAATAGCGCCAAGTGGTATCCACAAATCAGGTCGTCTGCAACATGCTGGACCAATGCAGGTACTCCAATGTCATCCCATTTCTCTGAATCCTTTGTGATCAGGACATCGCCGACTTCTAACCGGAAGCGACCAATTTCAGCGAGAGTTGCGGTGGCCGACATGAATTCTATCCGTTCGGTAATGTATTCGTTGTTGTATACATCGACATAATTGCAGAGACTGACCCGCGACTCGTACTCCTTCGTGTGTTTATCGACATTGCTTACCCGCATTTCGGAAGCATGACGTAGGCGCTTCACCTCCCAATGCGCGGGCACATCGCCGAGCCACTCAGTACCGGACGACTTGTAGGTGGAATAGTGTTTATGCTTTGGGTTCAAAGTTGCCATGTTTGTGCATTCTCAATATGGTATTGCCTAACAGTCATAGCACACCCGCCTCCAGTATGGCTCTGAGGCTGCGCGAGGGCAACTCCTCAAGCGTGCGCCTCAGAGCCGCCGTGGTCACCTTCCCGTCCTGTAGTCCTTCCCGCAGCGCCTCCAGCGCCGTCTCTCTCCCGATCAGGCGCTGGAACCGGAAACAGTCGACGACGGTGCGGGCCGGTGACGTGATGCGAGCCGGCACGCCCTCGAATTTCGTTTCCTGGACGCCATAGGTCCAGGCCGCGCCGCTGAAGCGGATTAGACGAATCGCGACATTGGTCAGGACTGGGGGCTTTGCCTTATGCGAAATGGCGACCCAGATCTGGTGTGGGAGTTGTGTGCCGATGCCATGCACTTGAAGCGCGGAAAGGAGGCAGACGATGGAATTGGGGACTTGGGCGCAGACGCGAGCTACTGAGTAGCACTCGGTAAGTTCGGCGGCGGCAAGGCGGTAGAGGCCCCAGCCGATGCGCTCGACAGCTTCTGTCCTCTCAAGTTGTCGCAGTCTGTGGTAGGGGATTCCCAGCGGTTCCAGCTGGCTGGGACGAAAGAAGCTGCCGATGCCGGCGTCGTGGAGGATCTCTTCATTGAGTTCGACGGTCATTGCGCGTCGCTCCTGTGAGCGCCGTGGTCGTAAAGGGCGACAGTACGCCAAGACCGCGACCTGGTTGTCAGTTTGGGTCGGCATATGGCTTCGCATTGCCGCCCTATTTTATGGTTGACCTGACGTCGGAGTTTAAGAGCGCCTTGTCAAGCTGGTGGAATAGAGATTCTCAACCTAAACCCACCGGCTGCGCAAGGCGCTCACGCTCCATCTTTCGCGCAAGAATATGACGCGCCTGCTGTGATTCAACCCCGAACTCAGGTTATGCAGGATCGTCATTGCTGTTTGTTATGTCGCCGGAAGGAGCGCTTGCCTCTTTCTGAAGCAATTGTAGAAGGTGGCGACGTTCGGCTTGGGTCAAACCTCTCAGTCGTTCTTCGAGGTCAAGTCCCGCCAGTCGTTCTTCGGGTGTAGCCGCGTCAAGAACGCGCTGGCGTATCTTTTCGCCTATCTCCATGATCCTGTCCGGAGTCAACATTTCGGCCATATTGCTTTCTCCCATCACGTCCAACGTCTCTTGCAGGCCAAACATGTAGGCGTGCAATTGGGACGATATCGTTACTTCGGGTTCAGACAGCGCTTGTTCTTCAGGCAATCTCTGCGCTTGGCGGTAAAAGTGGTCGTACGCCACCGCTTGGGCGAGCGCGCGCTCGGTGACAGACTCGGTATACTTGAACTCGATCAGAACATGGCCGGCCGCGCTGTCGCGCACGCCATCTGGCAGCCGCGCTCTTTGCGCTGCGTTCCACGCTCTGCCCTGCCTGCGGAGGAGGAGCGCATCGGCCTTGGGAGACTCGCCCAGAAGGTCCACCTCTATATTTACCGTAATCGCCACCGGCGTCAGCGACAACTGCAAGAGTCGGCCGAGAACCTGATGGGACTGAAAGCGGGTTGTGATCCTGGTCATCTGGGCAACCGTGCAAAAGTGCGGGTTCGAGTTTTAAGGCAGACCACCTGAATTGAGTTCGACGGCCACTGCGCGTCAGCCCTGTGAGCGCCGTGGTCGCAAAGGGCGACAGTGTACCAAGACCGCGACCTGGTTGTCAATTTGGGTCGGCATATGGCTTCATATTGCCGACCTATTTTACGGCTGTGAGCAGGAATCACGGAAGGGATGGCGCAACTGTGACCTCTTCCAGCATGCGGACGATCTCCTTTTTGATCTCCCGGATGTCGCTATCGATCTCTTCCAGCGCGCGCGGCGGGTCATACCGGTAGAAGTAGCGGTTGAAATTGATCTCGTAGCCTACTACGCCCACCTGCCCATCCCTGGCGTCGCGCTTGGACTCGTCGATCCAGGCGTCCGGGACGTGGGGCGCGACCTCTCGTGCGAAGAAGGCGTTCACATCCTCCGTCAACGGCACGCGCTCCGTGTCGCGTAGATCGGGGTCCGGCTCCGGGCTGCCGTCCCGCTTGCGGCAGATTGCCGCGGTTTCATCGCGTTCGGAAAGCGCGGCCAGAATCGCCTTCCTCACCGGGGCAGACAGCTTGAGTCCGGCGGCCTTGGCTGCGTCATCAAGGACATCATTGAAGACGGCCCTGTCGCGCGCCATCGTGTCCGGCAGGCCGCTTAGCAAATCGATGAGTTCCTCTTGAAGTATTCGGCCCTGCGCAATTTCGTCGGTAGCCGCTTGGCCGCGCTTCCTTGACTTGGGCAGGGCCTGGAATGCCCTCTCCGCGTTGATACGGTTGATACGCTCAGGGCTGGCCTGGAAGTTGAGGCGCAGCGGCCTCTCCACCGTAACCTTGCGGTAACCAAAATTCGACGTGGAGAATATGCGGCTCACCACCGCATCTTCCCGGTTGCCGTCCCTGTCGATCAGGCGGGTGTCGCCCTCCCGGTAGTCCTTACGCAGCTTCACAATTTCCCGCGCCTTCTCCGGTGGGATTGCACGGCGCTTGTCACCCAGGCTGCGAGGCATCAGCTCCCAGAAGGACGAGGCGTCGATCAGTTGCACCTTGCCCTGGCGCTCCGGGGATTTGCGATTGCTGAGAAGCCAGACATAGGTAGCGATGCCTGTATTGTAGAAGAGTTGCTCCGGCAGCGCGATCAGAGCCTCCAGCAGATCGTTCTCGAAGACGTGACGGCGTATCTCGCTCTCACCGCTGCCGGCGTCCCCGGTGAAAAGGGGCGATCCGTTCATAATAATGGCAATGCGGGAGCCGCCCTCCTCCAGATCGGTGGCGCGGGCGAGCATGTGCAGCAGGAAGAGAAGCTGGCCGTCGCTGATGCGCGGCAGACCGGGGCCAAACCTGCCCGCGGCGCCGCGGGCGTGTTCTTCCCGTACCGAGCGCTCGTCCCGCTTCCAGTCCTTGCCGTAGGGCGGATTTGCGATCAGGTAGTCGAAGTTCCTGCCCGCGTGGCGGTCATTGGAGAGGGTGGATCCGAAGACTATGTTGTCGGCGTCGCGGCCGGTCGGCTCCTTCATAAACAGATCTGACTTGGAAATCGCCCAGGTTTCCGGGTTCACTTCCTGACCGTAGAGGAAGATCCCGGCTTGTGAGTTGATGGGTTCTGCCACGAGGTTGCCGTTTTCGCGGTAACCGGAGGTGATGCGCTCTTTGGCGATGGTCAGCATTCCGCCCGAGCCGCAGCAGGGGTCATAGACGGTGCACACAATTCCCGGGACGCCGATGCGGTCTTCGTCTCCTGCCAGCATCAGATCAACCATGAGGTGTACCACGTCGCGCGGCGTAAAGTGCTCCCCCGGATTCTCGTTCTGGGCTTCGTTGAACCTGCGGAGCAGCTCCTCGAAGATGGTGCCCATCGCGGCGTTGTCGACGTTGTCGGGGTGGAGGTCAACGCTTCCGAACCTCTCCAGCACCTGGAACAGAAGGCCCCCTTCGTCGAGCTTGCTGATGGTGTTGTCGAAATCGAATCGTTCCAGGACCTCGCGCATGTTGTGGCTGAAGCCGGCGATGTAGTTTCTCAGGTTGGCGGCCGCGTTGGGCGCGTCCGCGAGCAGCCGTTCAAAGTCGTAGCGGGATGTGTTGTAGAATGCGAATCCCGACGCAAGGCGAAGTTGACTGTCGAGGTTGTCCAACCGTTCTCCATACTCGGTCTGCCGTTCAAGCACCGTCTTTTTTGTGGGGGCCAGCACGCAGTCCAACCGCCGAAGTACGGTCAGGGGCAGGACGACGTCCTGATACTTGCCCCGCTTGAAGGTGTCGCGTATGAGGTTGGCTACATCCCAAATGAAACTGACGATCTCGCTGTGGTTCATGGTGCTAAAGAGTAATGCAGACCGAGAGAAACGTCAATGGGCGACCATAACGGCTACGCCAAATCCTTTTTTGATCCGCGAAGTCACGCGAAGGGGCGCGAAGAACACCAAAGGAGTATCGGGTTTTTTGCGCAGCTGCGGGGCCCTGCCCGAATCAGTCGCACTTTGTTCCCGTAAATCGCTGTTCGGACAATCGTCAACGAATCCTGGTCAATTAACAGCGGCGCGAAAGACAGACACCGATCTTTGGCCTCGATCTTGATGGTTGCCAACGAGGGTAACGTAATTGGAGAGAGGCGTTGGAGGAGAGAGCTATCCTTTGAGGCCGCTGATGGCGATGCCCTGGATGAAGTAGCGTTGGGCGACGAAGAAGACGAAGATGACCGGTATGATCATCATGGTGGAGGCAGCCATGAGGAGGTCCCAGCGGGTGCGGCCGGCGAAGGCGGTGCGGAACATGGCGAGGCCCAGGGCGACTGTAAATTTGTTGGGGTCCTTGGCGAGGTAGAGGAGGGGGCCCATGAAGTCGTTCCAGGTGCCGATGAAGGTGAAGATGGCGATGGTGGCGAGGGCGGGCTTGGCGAGGGGGAGCATGATGCGCCAGTAGATGGTGATTTCGCTGGCGCCGTCGATGTAGGCGGCGTCGGCGAGCTCGGCGGGGAGGGTGCGGAAGAACTGGCGGAGGAGGAAGATGTTGAAGGCGCCGCCGCCGAAGAAAAAGGGGACTGTGAGAGGCAGGATGGTGTTGACCCAGCCGATGCGGCTGAAGATGACGAACTGGGGGATCATGGTGACGATGCCGGGCAGCATGACGGTGGCAAGCAGAATGGCGAACCAGATGTTGCGGCCGGGGAAGTCAATGCGGGCGAAGCCGTAGGCGCAGAAGGAGGCGGAGACAAGGACGGCGATTTCGTTCAGCAGCAGGATTACTATCGTGTTGCGGAGGTAGAGGGCGAAAGGTCTGGTTGTCCAGGCGTCGAAATAGTTACTGAACTGCGGGGGGTCCGGGATCCATTCGGGAGGATAGCGAAAGACGCCAAGCTCCGTTTTGAGAGAACTGGACAGCAGCCAGAGGAAGGGCAGGATCATGACAACGGCGCCGGCGAGCAGGACGGTCCAGACGAAGATTCGCCAGAAGCGTTCGTTGTCCAAGAGTTGGGATGCAGTGGTCGGTGTCGTAGCGCTCATCAGTATTCTACTGCCAACTGCCGGTCATTGTGCGCCGTGCAAGCTTGTACGGTCCTGTAGAAGGGTTGAAGTCCGACCCTAGCTGCCCACGTCTTCGTAGTAGACATAACGACCTACATACTTGAAGACGAGCAGGGTCAGTGCGAAGATGAGGAAGAAGAGTACCCAAGCGAGCAGGGAAGCGTAGCCCATGTCGAAATACTGCAGGCCATTGCGATAGATATAGAGAACATAGAACAGGGTGGCGTGTTGGGGGCCGCCGTTGGTGATCAGAAAACCTGCTGTGAAAATCTGAAAGGAGCCGATGATGCCAATGATCAGGTTGAAGAAGATCACGGGCGACATGAGCGGGATGGTCACATTGATGAGACTGGCCCAGCGGCCGGCGCCATCGATTTCGGCGGCCTCATAGAGGGATTGGGGGATGCCCTGGAGGCCGGCGAGGTAGATGACCATGGTGGCGCCCAGTGCCCAGAGGCTCATGAGAATCATGGCGGGCATGGCCCATTCGGGCTCCTGGAGCCAAGCGATTTTGGGGAGGCCGATGGAGTCAAGGAGGGCATTCAGGAGACCAAACTCTGTGTTGAGGACGAAGCTCCAGAGGACGGCGTTGGCGACGGCGGGTACAATGCTGGGCAGGTAGAAGATGGTGCGAAACACGGCGATGCTGCGGGTCTTGAAGTTCATGAGGAGGGCGAGGAAGAAGCTCAGGACCAGACCGACGGGCACGGAGACGAGGGAGAAGTAGGCGGTCACCTTGAGGGACTGGTAGAAGAGGTCGTCGGCGAACATTTTCTTGATGTTGCCGAGGCCGATGAAGAAGGGAGGGCGGATCATGTTCCAGTCGAACATGGTGAGCCAGGCGGCGACGAGGGCAGGGCCGACGAAGAAGAGGAAAAAGCCGAGGATGAAGGGGGAGATGAAGAAGTAGCCGGTGAGGGCGCGGCGCGCGCGGCGCGTGCGGGGCCAGGGTAATCTCGTTCCTTGCGCTTCTACTGCCATGCGGAGACTCCGCGAAGCTGGCTACAGGCGCCCCTGGGGGCGTAAGGCAGTGCCTGTAGCCAGCTATGCTGTTAGTGGAATAGTAAGGAAATGGGACAGGAAGGCTTAATCTATGGTTTTCTCCAGCCTGTCCACCTTCCCCTCAAGTTGCGGAAAGAGTGTGCGGACTACGACGTTGGGCGCGCCTGCTCCGTCTCCATGATCTGGTTGGCTTCGGCGACAGCCGCGGGTAGGACATCCTCGGCGCGAGCTTCACCGTTGAAGATCTGGCTGAAGACCGGGTTGATGGCGGTCTCGGCGGCCTTTACGTAACCGACCGGCATGGTGAGGTAGTGGCCGTAGTTGGGGGCGTACTCGGTGACGATCAGTTCGTAGCCGGGCGGATGTTCGGGTTCCACACACCAGTCGGCGATCGAGTCTTCGGTCATGAGCGCGTTCTGGCTGGGGAGCCAGAGGCCGGAGCGGCAGTAGCGTTCCTGGTACCAGGGGGAGGAGAGGAAGCGGATCAGCTCCCAGGCTTCGTCCGGGTTCTCGGCGTCCTGGACGACGGTAACGAAGTGGGCCTGCATGTCGGTGCCGGGGCGCTGCATCGCGGGCAGGACGGCGGTGCCGATGCCGCCTTCGATCTCCCAGCTCCAGGAGAGGGCCCAGGAGCCGTCCACCTGGAGGGCGACCTTCTTGGTTTCGAGGAGCTGGGTGCCGCCCATGCCGAGGGCCTGGAGTGCCTCGGTGCGGGGCATTACGCCGTGGGCGATGCGGAGGTCGGCGATGTTCTGGAGCGCCTGCATCGCTTCGGGACTGTCGAGAACGATTTTTTCTGATTCGGCGTCGATCCAGTCTGAGCCGTTTGACTGTACGGCAGCGTGGAGGGGGATCCACCAGGTGGGCCAGTTGACGCCCCAGCGTTCCATATTGTTGGCGTCGAAATCGGCGTCGCCCGGGTGGTTGCCGTTGACGTCTACAGTCAGCTCGGTGGCGATGGCGAGGAAGTCGTCCCAGCCCCAGGCCTCTTCGGGGTCGTTGCTGGGGGGTTCCACGCCGAGTTCCTCAAAGAGGGAGACGTTGTAGTAGAAGTGGGGCGCGACCCAACAGGAGCCGATGCCGTAGCTTTCGCCCTGGTAGACTTGGCGATCGTCTTCCTAGGGTTGGATCCAGTAGTCGGGGGCGGAGAATTCGGGATCGGCTTCGATGTAGGAGGTGATGGGCAGAAGGAGACCCAGGTGGGCGAATGTACGGTAGACGTCGCTCTCGACGCGGGAGGTGTCAGGCGGTGTGCCGGCCACGACCAGAGCCATGAGCTGCTCAAGGCGAGATGTGCCTTGGGCCTGCTGGACCTGTACCCACTCGATGTTGGGATTTTCGTCGTGGAAGAGATCCTGCTCTTCGGAGATGAGATCGGGGCTGCCTGGCATGCCGAGGAACTCGATCTGGACCCGTTCGGCGGCCGGTTGTACTTCACTCATCTCGCCAGTCGCCGCCGGCGCGGCCGGTTGACAGGCGGCCAGAGCCGCCGTGCCGAGGGCGGCGCCAGAATAGTGCAGGAATCGACGTCTGCTGAGTTGCTGGTTCATGAACTGCCTCCTTGTTTTGCGCTGTGCTGAATCGACTGTATGAGGAGTCTGTCGTGTCGAGTTGGGCTTGCGTTGGGATGATACCACACTGGAAGGGGGTCCACAAGGATTGAAAGAATCGTTGGGGAGCGCGGAATTGGTATGGATGAGGCGGGAAAAGCGCAATGAAACGGTTTTGTGGGAGAGGACGGGCAGGCACAAGGGCGAGGAGAGAGGGAAGAGGAGAGGGAAGAGGGAGTTGCTGGTTCCTCTGCCTCAGATCGGATCGCGAACAGGTTCTGGTCAGGGCTCTACCAGAGGATTGTGAGAGTTTGCCCCCAATTTGGGATAGACACAAGTGGGCGGCAAGATTGCCAAAGGGCGTCTACTCCGGTAGGATTGGTTCTTCGTGCCCAGTTTATGCGGGGCGTTGCCGGCTGCGATTGCCAGGAGGTCCGAGGCGGGAGTGCCTGCAGGTGCAGAGGGAAGCGGAAAAACCGGAGGAGGTCTAATGGGCGACCGTCCCAGGCTTGATGAAGGTGGTCCAATCGACAGAAGTGGAAGGCTGCACGCTTCCGTATTTTGGGCTGGACTGGGTGCTGTAGCCGGGCTGGGCGCGGCTCTTGGGGGTTACGCGTTTCTCTATGAGCCATTTGACGTGCGGACCGAGAGGGTGGCGGTGCGGTTGCTGCGGGACAAGGCGGGATTGCCGCGTGATGGGTTGAAGATCCTTCATCTTTCGGATACGCACTTTCGTGGCGCGGACCGCCGCGAGCATGCAAAGATTGAGCAGGTTCGCCGGTCGACAGTAGGCGAAGAGATCGATCTTCTCATCCATACGGGCGATTTCCTTCACAACGACAGGGGTCTGGACAATGTCCTGACGTTGATTGATAGCATCCCCCAGCCGCGCCTAGGCGCCTTTGCCGTTTCGGGCAATCATGACCACGTTTTCTATAACCTGAGCAGGGCGCCCCTTTACTCATGGCGGCTCTTCCGTGGGCGGCAATACGGCGCAGGAAGCGGGGCTCGCGCCAGGTTGATGACGGCGGATTCCGGCAAAGCGGGACTGCGCGAGCTTCTCCGCTTTGGGAGGCACCTGCTGCAAAAGGGCTTTGACGGGGAACCGGTCGGTGTCAATGACATCGGCCGATTACGCCGCAAGTTGGAGGATCGGGGGATGCAGTTCCTGGACAACCGGGCCGTGCGGTTGGGGGAGACGGGCGTCTACCTGGTCGGTATCGAGGACCTTATGGAAGGGAGGCCGGACCTGCAAAGGGGTCTGGAGGAGGTGCCACAGGACGCGCCCACGGTGCTGCTGTCACACAATCCGGACATCATCGAGGCTTCCGCAGCCGGCCGCGCAGACCTGATTCTGGCCGGCCACACGCACGGCGGGCAGATCGTTCTGCCCCTGTTTGGGCCCACTTATACGCAGACGGAGCAGCTGTCCCGAAGTGAGGCTTCCGGCTACTCGCGGCGGGGGGGTATCCAGGTCTATGTCCATCGCGGGCTGGGAGAGGGCATCCCGGTCCGATTCGGGGCGCCGCCGCATGTCACGTTTATCCGGCTGCTGCCAGCGCGGCCGCGTTCTGGCGGAGAGGGAGCGAGCCGCAACAGTAGCAGAGGTTGACTTGCCTGTCAGTTTTGCACGTTGATCGAGACCTGGCAGGGAGTGGGGTAGTTGCTGCTTGTATCGACGACTGTGAGGCGGATGGTGTAGGCGCCGTTGGCGACACCAGCGCTGTTGAAGTGGCCGAGGGTACCGCTTTCGACGGGCCCCCCTTTGGCGCCGCCGTCGCCTGATCTGTCGCTGCCGTCGAACCAGGTGAAGCTCTGGGAGGCATCGGCGCCGGGGGCGACCTCCAGCTTATAGAAGTCGAACTGTTCGTGGGTGGCCCGGCCTGTGATGGGGACCACGCCGCTGACGGTCTGATTGATGCCGGGTGAGAAGATAGCCAGGCGGCTGTCAGAGCAGGTTACCGGAACAATGGCCGGCGGGGCCGGTTCCTGTTGCACCGGCGGCGGCGCTTCCTCCGGCGGCTCTTCGGTGGGCGTTGCCGTGGCCGTAGCGGTAGCGGTGGGAGCCGGTACGGGTGTCTGTGTCGGAGTCGGCAGCGGTGTATTGGTGGCGGTCGGGGTCAGGGTCAGGGTCGGTGTGGCGGTCGCCGAAGGGATGACTGCAGTGGGGAGCGCGGCGGCGCCTGAGGAAGTTTCTTCGCCGCCGTCGGAGCCGCCTGTCTGCCCGTTTTGGCGCGCGCCATTCCGGTCGATCGTTGAAGAGATCCTATCCTGTATGGTCGAAAAAGCATCTCCGATTTCTCCACCCATCGTTCTGAAGCCCCAGAAGAGAACAAGGACAACCAGTACGATCAGAACGGCCGCCATGATTGGCACGAGCCAGTCGCGTACGGATTCGAAGAATTCCGACATGCGGGTAGAGAAGGCGGTATGCTCAAGGTCGACGTCTTGCGGCCGGTAGTCCACGGGGCGGACCGGCGGCAGCCTGACCCCGGTACTGGTGCTTGCCAGCGTGCGGGAGAGGCTGTTGTCGGCCATAGCCCGCCGGCGGTCGATCATTTGATTGGGGTCGAGATTGAGATAGTAGGCGTAGTTGCGGAGGAAGCCGCGGCCGACAACCTCACCCGGCAGGAGATGCCACTCGTCGGCCTCGATAGCGGCGAGATATTTCTGTCGGATGCGGGTCGCGTGCTCGACTTCTGACAGCGGGATGCCGGCGCTTTCGCGGCGATCTCGCAGGATGGCGCCCAGCGACTGCAAGGACGGAAGGCCGGGAACCTGACCGGCAGTTCCGCTTTCTGGAGACGCCGTAGGGGAGTCGAGGAAGGAGGCGTTTTCGCTCATGGTCAGCATTTATTTTACACAGGCGAAACTGTTCTCTCAAAATCCAACCATTTCACTGAATGTCTCTTAAAGGTAATTTTCGGGAAAAAGCGGGATATTGACGAAGGAAGCGTCCCAAACGGGTTCGGACGGTCGAGGGAGGTACCTGCGGGCGAGGCGGTCATGCGAAAGTGGCCTGAACAGATACGTCGATGTTTCGGTTGAGGAGAAAAGTATTGACAACCCGATCCCAGAGGGTACAATGCGAGGGGGCCCCCGAGACGCGCGGAGACGCCGGACGCGGGGGCCTGCGCAGCTTTGACTACCGCTGAAGTGGACGACGGCATGCTCTTGCGGCAACCATACATTCGATGATGCGAACAGTTCTGATACGCAGACTGCAGCGTGTGTTCCTCATTATCAGCGTCATCCTCTTTGCAGGTATCGTCTATCTGGCTGCGACGGGCGTCAACTACCTGCTTCCGAGCCCAATCAAACGCCTTACATTAGTCACACCGACGCCGGAACGGGAAACGGTCGCGTTGATCAGCGGTCATGCCGGATCCGACTCGGGCGCAATATGCGGGCCGACCAACGCCCCCACCTTGATGGAGGCCGACGTCGTGGCGCGCATAGCCGAACTTGTGCGTGAGGCGTTGGAGGATGCGGGTCTGGAGGTCCTGGTGCTGGATGAATATGATGAAAGGTTGGAAGGACTGGACACAGAGCTTCTTTTGAGCCTGCACGCGGACAGCTGTATCGCGGCAAGCGGCTTCAAGGCGGCTTACCCGTTGAACAGCGCGATTCCTACAACGGACAGAAGGTTGGTTGCCTGCATCAACACGGAGTACGCGGCGCTGACGGGCCTGCCGTTACACTCCAATTCAATTACGCACGACATGACCTACTACCATGCCTTTCGCAAGGTGCTGCCGACAACGCCTACGGCGATCCTGGAGCTTGGCTTTCTGGGCGGCGACGGCAGACTGCTGACGCAGGAGCCGGGGCTGGTGGCCGAGGCCGTTGCGGAAAGTATTTTCTGCTTTTTGGGTGGCGAGGCGGTCGGGCCGTAACGCCGGTTGCGCAGGTGATCCAAAAGGCACGCTGCAGGCTGCGACTGGGGCTAAGGGTTACTGACAGCGACAGAAGGTCGGAAACCGGCGGCGAGAGTTTTGCCCCGTAGGCGTTGTACTGCGGCAAGGAATCAGAAATGTGAGGCAGGGAGGAGGCGTGGCTGCGCCCTGCTCAATCGGGTCAGGCGGCGACTGAGACCGGCTGGCCCGCTTCGTTCAGGGCCTCGACCTCATCGTAGAGGAAGCAGGCAACCCGGTGCCCTTCACCCACATCGGTAAAGGAAGGCTCGTACTGGCGGCAGATGTCCATCACCTGCGGGCAGCGCGTGTTGAAGTTACAGCCTGTTGGCGGTTCTGCAGGGCTGGGGACGTCGCCTTCCAGAATGATGCGCTGCCTCTTCTTTTCTACCTGTGGGTCAGGAATCGGCACGGCGGAAAGGAGGGCCTGCGTGTAGGGGTGGAGCGGGTTTTCGTACAGTACCTCGCGGTCGGCCAGCTCGACGATTTTGCCCAGATACATCACGGCGATGCGGTCGGAGATATGGCGGACGACGGAGAGATCGTGGGCGATGAAGAGGTAGGTCAGGCCCATCTCGCTCTGCAAGTCTTCGAGAAGATTGATCACCTGTGCCTGAATCGAGACGTCCAGGGCTGAAATCGGTTCGTCGCAGACGATAAATGACGGGTTGACTGCAAGGGCGCGGGCCACGCCGATGCGCTGCCGCTGGCCGCCGGAAAACTCGTGCGGGTAGCGGTTGATGAAGTAGGGATTGAGCCCGACGATTTCGAGAAGCTCCTGCACACGCTGCTGCTGTTCGCGGCGGCTACCACCGATTTTGTGAACTTCCAGCGGTTCGCCGACGATGCTGCCGACTGTCATACGGGGGTTGAGCGAGGCGTAGGGATCCTGGAAGATCATCTGCATGCGGCGGCGCATGCGGCGCAGTTCACCGCTGTTGATATCGGTCAGGTCCTGGCCTTCAAAGACGACCGCTCCGTCCGTGGGTTCGTAGAGCTGGAGAATGGCGCGTCCGGTGGTGGATTTGCCGCAGCCGGATTCTCCGACGAGGCCAAGGGTTTCGCCGCGCATCAGATCGAAAGTGATGCCGTCCACGGCCTTAATGCTGCCCACCTGCCGCTGCAGAATGATGCCGCGGGTGATGGGGAAGTGCATCTTCAGGTTGTCTACACTCAGCAGCACTTCGTCTTGGGTC
This sequence comes from Caldilineaceae bacterium, assembly GCA_965208965.1. Classification (GTDB taxonomy): domain Bacteria; phylum Chloroflexota; class Anaerolineae; order Caldilineales; family Caldilineaceae; genus Bin5. The sequence continues at coordinate 2,743,342 of OZ242384.1, read as the reverse complement.
GTTTCTTCGGCAGTCGAAACGTCTGCGCTATTGGAGTTCTGTGTGGTCATGCGACGGCCTCCACCTGTTCGTCGGCGCTTGTGTCATAGATTTCAACGTCAGAGAGATCGACCCAGCAGGCTGAGCTGCGGACAGCGCTGATCGCCATCAGCGGCGGGTTTTCTTCCAGGCACTTGTCGATTACAAAGGGGCAACGGGGTGCAAAGGGGCAGCTTTGCGGTGGGTCGAGCAGATCGGGCGGCAGTCCCTCGATAGGGATGAGTCTCTTTTGCCTGCCCAAGTCCAGGCGAGGAATCGAGCGCAGCAAGCCGAGCGTGTAGGGATGCCTGGGTTGGCCGTAGATCACGTCAACCGGCCCTTCCTCGACGATAAAGCCGGCATACATGACCAGGACGCGGTCGGCCAATCCGGCCACTACGCCCAGATCATGTGTGATCCAGATGATCGCCATGCCGAGTTCGCTTTGCAGGCGCGTAACCAGGTCGACGATCTGGGCCTGGATAGTGACGTCGAGAGCGGTTGTGGGCTCGTCAGCGATGAGCAGCTGGGGGTTGCAACTGAGGCCCATGGCGATCATGACGCGCTGGCGCATGCCGCCGGAGAACTGATGGGGGTAGTCATCCAATCTGGCTCCGGCGTCAGGGATGCCTACCAGTTCCAGCAACTCAATGGCCCTGGCGCGGCTTTCCTCGCGGTTCATGTTGAGATGCAGCTCCAGAGCCTCGGTAATCTGGCGGCCGATGGTGAGGACCGGGTTGAGAGAGGTCATCGGATCCTGGAAGATCATCGCGATGCGATTGCCGCGAATCTGCCGTAACTCTTCTTCATTAAGTTGCAACAAATCCTGGCCGTCGAAATTCACCTCACCGTTGACGATTTTTCCCGGAGGTTCGGGAATCAGTCGAATGAGTGACATGACGCCGACGCTCTTGCCACTACCCGACTCGCCAACGATTGCGACCGTCTCTCCCTCAGCGACATCATAGGTGATGCCGTTCACCGCGTGGACGATTCCATCCTGGGTGAAGAACTGTGTCTGGAGGTTGCGGACTTCAATCAGGTTGGCCATGTCTCGCTTCTTCCTATTGCATTGTCAGTGCGGTGGATAGGGCGGTATTGGATGAGGCATTCTAACAAGAGTCGGGCTCCTTGTCAACATCAGATTCTGAGGCAGGCATGTCCCGGATCCGAAGTGATGACACCGTCAGTAGTCTCCTGAAAAATCCTCATCTACGGCGGAGGAGGGGGCCATCTTCCGCGGGTCAAGTGCGAGCAGCTACTGGCTGGAGAGTCGCAGCTTTGAAGTTGATCTACATGCTGGGCTGAAGGCTTTGGACGACTATATCACAGGGAGGCGGTCGCGATCAAATCTTTCCTGGAGCCGGGCGGCGCGGCGGATCCAGCTGCCCTTTCCAGTATCTGCCCAAGGAAAACCGAAACAGGGACACAAAGAAACCAATATTGGAGCCAAGACCCGTTGAACTCCAATTTCAGGGTGCTATTATGTTACATGAGAAGGAACTCCCGTGACTGATGGATGGATCTGACACCAGGCAACGGAGAAGTCAGTGGAACGCGAGACGTTCGGAAAGATCGTAGCCGCGTTGCGGAAAGAGCAGATCGACTAGGCCACCGGTCGTCGTTGGAGCCAGCAGGCGCTGCCCCTGGCCAACTGGCCGTAACGCACCTGCCACAATTCAAGGGTCATAGACAGATATAGACGCCTGCTGCTCGCTGCCGGGCGCGATAGAAACCTGCGGCGCTACACGGGGCCAGGCTGGCCGAGCCAAAGGAGCAGTTCGTCGATTTGCGCCTGTACGGCGCGGCGGCTGCTTCCGCCGTGTGCGTCGCGCTGCTCCACGCTGCGTTCGTAGCTCCAGATTGAGGTGACGTCCTCTTCGAAGGCGGAGTGCAAGTTGCGAAGCGCTTCCAGCGTCAGCTCGGTAAGAGCAGTACCCTGGGATTCGGCGAGGGCCACGGCTGCGCCGGCGACGTGGTGCGTTTCGCGAAATGGGACACCCTTGCGCACGAGGTATTCAGCCAGGTCGGTGGACAGCATTTCGGGAACGAGGGCGCGGGCCATGTTTTCGCGGTTGACGGTGAGGGTGGCGAGCGCGCCGGCGGCGATTGGCAGGGAGCCGGTCAAAGTGTCAATCGCGTCAAATAGAGGCTCTTTATCCTCCTGGAGATCCTTATTGTACGTGCTTGGGAGACCTTTCAGTGTCATCAGCAGCCCTCCCATGTTGCCGAAGACACGCCCTGCCTTGCCGCGCAGGAGCTCGAGCGAGTCGGGGTTTTTCTTTTGAGGCATGAGACTGCTGCCGGTGCTGTAGGCGTCGGCAAGGGTGACGAAGCCAAATTCGCGGCTACTGTAGATGATGAGGTCCTCGGCCCAGCGGCTGATATGCAGCATGGTCATCGTCGCCCAGAACAGCGCTTCGGCGACAAAATCGCGGTCGCTGACGCCGTCGAGGCTGTTTGGGGTGGGGCAGGAAAAACCCAGGTCTTGCGCGAGCCGGTCGCGGTCGATGGGGAAGGGATTGCCTGCGAGGGCCCCGTTGCCAAGCGGCATCAGGTTGACGCGCTTCAAGATGTCCCGGAGGCGAAGGGTGTCGCGCTGCCAGGCCCATGCATGGCTGAGGAGCCAGTGGCTCCAGCGGGTGGGCTGGGCCGGCTGAAGATGGGTATAGCCCGGCATGAGGAGATCGATTTCGGTTGCGGCGCGCTCTACGGAGACGCCAATGAGGGTGCGCAGCTGCTGTTCCGAGGTTTTCAGCTCTTCCCGCAGCCAGAGCCTAAGGTCGGTCGCGACCTGATCGTTGCGGCTGCGGCCGGTGTGCAGCTTACCGGCTACGGGGCCGATCAGTTCGGTCAGGCGGCGCTCGTTGGCGGTGTGGATGTCCTCGTCGCCGGCTTTTATTTCGAACTGTCCTGCGCGCCATTCAGCGGCAACGCGCTCAAGGCCTGCGACGATCTGCTCTGCCTCCGTCTCAGTCAAAAGACCGGCCGCTGCCAGCGCGCGGGCGTAGGCCTGGCTGCCGCGGATGTCGGCCAGCCACAGGCGCCGGTCGAAATCGATCGACGCGTTGAACTCTTCCATCAGCGGATCGAGCGCCCCGCTGAAGCGGCCTCCCCATAGCTTCGTGCTCACAGTCGATTTCTCCGAACAAGAGTGGCCGACGCCACTTGGGATGTAATTGCAGTCATTATTCCACAGTAGGCTGTTCGGCGACACTTTCCTGATCGGGCTTGGTGACGTTTGCATGCTTTCCTCCTGCTGTTTCAGGATCAATCGCATTCACGCTTTCAGAGGATGGGGGCGGTTGTGATAAAATTCACGTGAATCGACCGTTACGGTGGTGATACATGGCAAACCAGGTTGACGGACCCAAGAAAAAGGACAGCCTGCCCAGGTCAGCGAGCAGGCGCCCGAAGTCCCGACGGCGACGGGGCCTGAATGAATGGCAGGACCTGATTACGGAGCAGCTCGACGAGGCTGCTGCAAACGGCGCCTTTGAAAACCTCCCGGGCAAAGGCCGGCCTCTGCGTCTGAACAGGAATCCCAACGAGCCAGACGATATGCGGATGGCCAATAAGCTGCTCAAGGACAACGATCTGACGCCGACCTGGATCGGCGATCGCAAGGCGCTTCTGTCGGAAATCGAACTGCTGCGAACGGAGATGGAGCGTCGATGGGAATTGACGCGTGCGGGCGCAGAGGCCGCTGGGAACGAGAGGGAGGCTTTTGCACGATCCTGGCGCCGCAGTATTTCCGACTGGGAAACGCAAATAGAGGAACTGAACAAGCGGATCGTCAACTTGAACATCTCGCTCCCCATTTGGCGGATGGAGTTGCGTCGTTTGCGGTTGGATGAAGAGTTGAAGCGCATTGGCGCTACGAAAGGGGACGGCGAATCCCCTTGGTAATTCCTCGTTTTTTCGTACCCTCCTATTCCCGACTGTAGATTCTGCAGGTCGAAACCCCAGAAACATTTAATCTCTTCTGACGAACCGGCCCGGAACGGCGCCGGTGTGCTCTCCGTCGCGCAGAACACGCTGGCCGTTGACCCATACATCCTGCACTCCGACCGACAGCAGGTGGGATTCGGCGAAGGTTGCGCGGTCGCTGATGGTGTGCGGATCAAAGAGCGCTAAATCTGCGTAGCAGCCTGTGCGCAGGTGGCCGCGCTTGCGCAGGCCGAGGCGGTCTGCGACGGCGCCGGTCATTTTGCGGACGGCGTCTTCGAGGGTGAGCAGGCGCCGTTCGCGTACATAGTGGCCGAGAACGCGGGGATAGGTGCCATAGGCGCGTGGATGGGTCGGCCCGAGCTCGGCGGCCCAGGCCGGATCGACTCCGGCGGCGTCGGTGGCGAATTTTATCCACGGCAGCGGCAACTGGGAGCGCAGGTTTTCTTCGCTGATGGAGAGGAAGATGGTGCCGATGCGTTGGCCTTCGGAGCGCAGGAGGTCGATGGTGCAGTCGAGCCAGTCCTGGCCCCTTTCGGAGGCGATCTGTGCGAGGTTCATGCCGACGTAGTGCTGGTTTTCTTCTCTGTGGAAACCGACCGGCAGTACGCCCGCGGCGCCTCCGCGCGTCGACGGTTGGCCATCGCTGTCCAGATCTTCCAACAGTTCCTTTCTGATACGCGACCGCACAGCCGGATCCTCCATATTCTCGAAGAAATTACCATCGGCCGCGGTCCAGGTCGGCAGCAGCGAAGAGAGCCCCGTGCCTGAAGCGGCGTAAGGATACATATCGGCGGTGATGTCCAGGCCCTGGGCTCGGGCCTCTTCGATGCGGGCGATCGTGGAAGGCATCTTGTGCCAGTTGGCAGCCCCGGAGGCCTTTAGGTGATAGATCTCGACGGGCAGGTCGGCGCGGCGGCCTATGGTCAGTGCTTCTTCCAGCCCTTCGAAGAGCTGCGCCCCTTCCGAACGCATGTGAGTAATGTAAAGGCCGTTGTAACGGCTGACGACCTTGCAGATTTCGATCAGCTCTGGTGTGTCGGTGTAGGAGTCCGGGGGGTAGATCAAGGCATAGGAGACGCCGAAGGCGCCGTCTTCCATGGCCTCCGCCATGGTCCGCCGCATGATATCGAGTTCGTCGGCGGAGGGCCGGCCCATCTCCATACCCTTACCCACGTTGCGCAGCGTGCCGCCGCCGAGGAAGGAGCCAATGTTGGGTGAGACGCCGGCATCTTCGACGGCCTGCAACCAGTCGCCGAAACGTGTCCAGCCAAGAATTCTCCGGCGCCATTCGTCGCTGATCGGCATGGGCAGAATCGAGTTGGCCATGGGGTCGGTGTGGCGGCCGGCAACGGGCGCGGGCGTCCAGGCTTCCCCCATGATTTCTGTTGTGACGCCCTGGGTGATTTTGGAGAGGCAGCGGCCGTCGATCATGAGCGATAGGATCGAGTGGCTCTGAATGTCGATGAAACCGGGGCAGGCGACAAGGCCGGAAGCGTCGACGACTTCGGCGCAGTTGGCGGGGGGAATGCCGCCGGGCGGGGCTATGGCTTCAATGCGGTCGCCGGTGAAGAGCAGGTCGCCGTACTGCCAGGGGTTGCCGGTGCCGTCGATGATACGGGCGTTGCGGATCAGGGTAGAGGACTCAGGCATGGTTGCAGTCAAGCGTCAGAGAATGTGTCGTAGAGTAGCCGTCCGATGCGACCAAAGGCTGTGTCGACGGCGATGGGCTGCTCGCTGCGGGCGATGGGGTCGTCGGAAACGGCCTCGTCGTCCCAGCGGGAGAAGACGGTGACGGCGACGTGAGCGCTTTGGCCGGCGTAGATGATGCCGCTGTCGTTGCGGATGCCGGGGAGCGTGCCGGTCTTGTGGGCGCAGGGCGTGCCGGGCGGCAGGTAGCGCGGCAGGCGGTCATTGAGCTGCTGCTTGAGGAGGATCTCCAGCATGGCGTCGTAGGCGGCGCGGCTGACTGTCTCTCCGCGCCAGATGCGGGCCAGGAGCTCGGTGAGGGCGGCGGGCGTGCCCGTGTCGTTGTCGGGGCCGAGGCTGTAGCAGACACCCTCCCGGTTGCGCGGCCCGGCGGCGAGGGCCAGCATATCCTGGGTCGGGTCGGAGGAGGGGAGGAGGTCGTCGAACAGCTCGCGGATGGTCAGAGGAACGTGAATGTCGGTGAGGCCCAGTTCGTGCATGGTGCGCGTGACGCTGCCTTCACCGAGGCGGTGCATGACCATGTCGGTTGCGGTGTTGTCGCTGATGATGATCATGAGTGTCAGCAGGTCGCGGACGGTGGGTGAAAGGCCGTCGTCGAAGAAGACGAGGATGCCGCTGGGCAGATTCTTTTCTGCGGTAGTCAGCTGCCAGCGGTCGTCGAGGGTGAAGAGGCCCTCTTCGATCTGGCGGAAGGCTTCGACGAGAACGGGGATTTTGAGGACGCTGCAGAGCGGGTACACGCTCTCGGCGTCGACATCGAAGCGCTGTCCCGACTCGAGGTGGAGGGCGGAGACGGCCATTTCGGCGCCACTGTTTGCCGTGATGTTGCGGATGTCGGATTCGAGAGTCATGGACAGGTTCCGTGTGTTCGGCCGGTCGTTGCGGCTATGGCATGAAGTTCTTGAGATAGCGGCCGCTTTGGACGAGGGAGGCCTTGCGGCTTTCGAGTGAGTCTTCGTAGGCGCGATCCTCGACCTCGATGCAGACGGGGCCGTCGTAGCCGACATCGCTGAGAACGGAGAAAAACTGGCCCCAGTCGATGTCGCCCAGGCCGGGCAGTTTGGGCACGTGGAACTCGAGCGGGGTGGCCATGATGCCGACTTCGTCGAGACGGTGCTTGTCGAGGCGCACGTCTTTGGCGTGGACGTGGAAGAGCTTGTCGGTGAAGTCCCGGATCGGCTTGAGGTAGTCCATGTGCTGCCAGATCATGTGGGAGGGGTCGTAGTTGAGGCCGAAGTTGTCGCTGGGGATGTCAGCGAACATACGGCGCCAGATGGCGGGCGTGTGGGCCAGATTTTTGCCGCCGGGCCATTCGTCGTTAGTGAAGGCCATGGGGCAGTTCTCGATGCCGATCTTGACGTTGTGGTCTTCGGCGAAGCGGATCAGGGGCGTCCAGACTTCGAGGAAGCGGGGCCAGTTGTCGTCGACGGACTTGGTCCAGTCACGGCCGACGAAGGAGTTCATGATGCCGATGCCCAGCAGGGCGGAGGCCTCGATGACGCGTTTAATGTGGTCGATGGCGACCTGGGCTTCGTCCTGGTCCGGGGTCAGGGGGTTGGGGTAGTAGCCGAGTCCGCTGATGGTGATGCCGGCGGAGGCGGCGAGCTCGTTGACGCGGGCGGCGTCTGCTGCAGTGAAGCCGACGACGTCGATGTGGGTTACTCCGGCGTAGCGGCGCTCGGCTTTGCCGGCGGGCCAGCACATGAGCTCGACGGTGCTGAAGCCATTGGCGGCGGTGAATTGGATGACCTCTTCGAGCGAGAGGTCGGGGAGGATGGCGCTGGCGTAGCCTAGTTGCATCATTTTGGGTAATGCCTCCTCATTCTTGTTTAGACAGAACCACTGCTACAACATAATTGAGAGTCGTCGGAAAAGAAATGACCAGGTTGGGCATTGAACATACAGCGGTAGCAGCTGGCATAGGCACTCGGCCAGATTCCCTTCGGTCCCCGCTTGCCAGCTATCGATTGCCCGGATCTTATCTGTCCCATAGAAATGTCAACGACCCCCAGAGTTCACTCTGATTGCAGTAGATTCATCCGGTTGGCTTGTGTGAGCCATTCAATTGTGCCGGGCACATCAAACGCCTTAGCGCCATACCCTTCTTCCAATAAGCTCTCAGGTAACAGATGATCGTATTTCTCTGTCTGTTTGTCCTTGATCAGTTTGGCCAGATCAGTATTGCTTACACGTCTATCCTCAACAAAAGCCTTTAAGCGCTTGGAGACTGCCGCATGAGAAGCATCGTGGATTTCGATAATTCCTGCAAAATTACTCGCTGTGTAACCGGCTCTTACCATCAGCATAGTCAATGTATTCACGATCTGATCCCCCGTCCAGGGAATCAGGTAAACATATTTTCCATTGCTGACCATGCGCCTGCTTTCCAACTTCAGATCGCGGAATGTAGTCAGTCCTTCCTGAAACAGCTTCCTCGCAGTGTCATCCATGAAATCAATCTTAGCCCCTCTGACATCAACCCGGCAATCTCCCTCCAAGTAGAGTTTCAACATTTCCTGACGAACACGCTCGTGAACAGACATACCACTGCCATGGAATACAGGTGGCTTACCCCCCGCTGCAGGAGACACATAAATCACTTTTCTTTCAACATCGATATCCATAACTTTCCAACGCCTGCCTCCAAATACAATATGTTGCTCCTGCGCTACCGGGGAATCCACAGGCAGAGTCCCCAGCGTCTTCCCGCCTTCCTTGACGACGATTCGATAATCCTGCGGTGCATGGAAAACCGAATAGAAAGTATAGTGGTTCACCAGTTTTTCACCCTGTTCTGCCAGGGCCAATTCACCGCTGGACAGTTGCGTTATCAGACGCCTTTGGCCCATATCAGTAAGCAGGGTCTTGAAATGCTCTACTGTAACCTTTTCGAAAGGGCCAAATCTGCACAGCAGCGACCATAGCTGGTCTGCCCCCACGCCTCCCCATTGGGCGATGATCGCGAGAATCTGGTGTAAGAGGGTCGAAAAGTGAAACAATCGGGTGTCTGCAGGCTCGTACCATTTTCTGAGCAGAAGGCGGATCATCGCTACGCACTGGAGCAGTTCCATGCGCAGTTTGTCGGAAAGGCTTGCGTTCGCAGTCAACTCCCTCTCGGCAATGAACATGCGCAGAATCGCCACGGCGACCGGAGCGCCCCAGTCGCTGCCGGAGGCTTGCCACAGAGTGCGGCGCAGTGACTTGCGCAATCGAGTTGACCTTGCCGATATCGATGCCCAGTTCCAAAGTCATAGTACAGACAGCCGTTGTGGGCAACTTCTCTTTTTGCAGACGACGTTCCAGAGCGCTGCGAAGCTCTTTGGAAAGCGAACCGTGGTGGGGGAAGAATTCGTTGGGCAGGAAATCCTTTTCGCATAAATCGCTTAGCAGCGCTGCATAAAGTTCAGTTCTCCCGCGACTGTTCGCGAAGACGAGATGAGAGTCGCCCCGCAGGACCTCAAATAGATCTCTGGCAACCCGTTGATCCGTTGGGGCTGTTAATTCGTTGAGAGCGCGCGTTTCGCTGGAAGCGTAATCGATATAACCTCGCACCTGCATTCTCAAGGCACCCCGACCTTCCGAATCGACAATTAGCTTGCATGGGAAGTCATTGTCCGGTCTCAAGAAACGCAGGACGCCATCCATATCTCCCAATGTGGCACTTAGCGCTAGTCTAGGGATAGGGATTCGTTGACGACCGAGGAGATGTTCCAACCGAGTGAGCAGAGATTGGAGATGGTGACCACGCTCGAAACCTATAAAGGCATGGTACTCGTCAATGACGACGTACTTTAGTGACTCAAACGCTGCCCGTACCCATCCGGCATCTCGAATGAGCCGAGCCTCAAGTGATTCTGGCGTAATGAGCAAAATGCCTTCAGGAAATTGCCTGGCAGCCCTCTTTTTGGACTGGGGGCTGTCGCCATGCCAGGGAGTCACCTTCATTTCCAGCATTTCGCAGAGACTCTCCAGGCGGCGGTACTGATCATTGATCAAAGCCTTCAACGGGCTTATGTACAGAATGCCAAAACCATCGGACTCGCCTGCTGTGGCACTGCAGGCAGGCAGAAAGGCGGCCTCCGTCTTTCCGCCGGCTGTTGGCGCACTAATTACGACGTCTGATCTACCGGAAAGAATCGGCCTGATGGCACTCTTCTGAATCGCCCGCAGGTCTCTCCATCCCTGTTTGTAGACCCATCTTTGAACAGCGGGATGCAAGAGTGAAAATTCGTCGTTCATTGTCACAGAGTGAAGTTGGCCAAGTTGTCTGTGGAATCCTCCATCTCGGGCATATCGCTGGCTCTGTCTTCCGAGATGTCAATGGAACTGATCAGATCCTGCCACTCAATATCTCTGTTCTGCTCCAAGACCGACAGCATGTCGGCAAATGCCTTGATCGTATTGCGCGGGGTTCGGAAATAAGCATCTCCGATCGTGTTGCTGCAGTGGCGCAGAAATGCCTCCAGAGCTTCATCTGGAACGAGATATTGCGTTTCATCGCCCGAGGCGAATACGCGCCTGATGTTTTGCAAGAGGATGTAGACTTCTTCAGGTGTCAGGTTGGCCAAGCGAAGGGTAGGAGAGGAGTAATCGACAACACCCGCTCTCTGCGCAAAACTGTTTTCAGCCAACCGAGACTGTAGCGCCTCATAGCTGTAAAGTCCTCTGCGCGTGTCAAGGAGAAACTCGGGCGTGCCACCCAGCAGAAACCCCATGCGTTCGGCAGTGCCCTGAAGACAGTCGTTGAGAATCCACAAAATCTGTTCGTAGTTCGACAGGCGGGCCCGTGTGCTGCTGAGTTTGTAGAGATTTACCATTTCGTCCAGGCAGACCAGTAGACCTCGATACCCGGCCTGCCTCACGAGCAGACTCATGATCTTCAGACTGCTGTAAAAGGATGTATCCGAAATGAAGTCGCGCACGCCAAGCGCCTTGCGCGTATCGGTTCTTGTCGAGAATTCCGCGCGCAGCCAGCGTATGGCGTTTGACTTCAGTTCGTCATCACCGCTCTCATGACCCTGCCAGTAGGCTTCAATCACCTTGGCGAAATCGTAGCCGCCGACATGTTCGGCAAGCGATGAAAGACGATCATTGATAATGGAAGAAACGGTGACGCCCCTTTTGTCGGCTTCCTGCAGGGCGAGATTTACAAATTTCTCGACAACGGCGGTCAGGGCGTTGCCCTGTGGCCTGTTCCGGGTCGCCATGTTGCGCATAAGTTCGGAGTAGAGAGCTCGGGCCTGGCCTGCGGATGCGTGAATCCGTCTGTTTGGCGCCAAGTCCGCGTTGACCGTCACCAGCTGTTTCTCGAGAGCGATGGACCTGACCACGTTCAAGAAAAAGGTCTTGCCGGAACCATATTCGCCGATAATCAGTCGAAACGCGGATCCTCCTTGCGCGATGCGGTCGACATCTCTGTTGATCGATTCAATCTCGTTTACGCGCCCGACCTGTATGTGCTGGATGCCGACGCGAGGGGCAACGCCGGCCTTGAGTGACTGGATGATTGCGTCCCGCTCCCTGGCTCTGATGCGCGTTCGTCGGCTGGCCATCGTTATTGCCCCTGTGACTGCAAGGCCGCAATCTCTTCGACGATTTCAATATCAATGTGGACGGCGCTGCCTTCTTCAATCAGCGGTGCGCCGACATGCGCAAACGCCCAGTCATTGATCGTTTCAACTGCCCCGTCGGTCATCACCTGCAGGCCATCGCAGAGCCTCGCCATCTCCTCATGCGTCCATTCTTCTTTGGCAATGAGCTTGTCGAAAAGGCGTCGATATTGGGTATCCAATCCGGGAATTGACCCGCTGCCGGTCGGCGCTGCGGTCGATGTTTCATTGTCAAATTCTTCGATAGGATCTTCATCCACGAGAATCGACTCGAGGACGGATTGGGCCTCTCTGGTTTCCTCTTCGTACCGGCGCAACAGTTCATAGTCTAATGAGAAGGAAGAGGTGGAGCCGTCCTGCGCCTTGATCGGGGTTGCAGATGAGGTGTCGCTCTTTCGCTCCGGGCGTGGCAACCTGCTGGAAGCAAGGCTGTGAATATCGCGGGCGACCATCGCTTTGTCGAGACCCAACTGCGTGTAAAGTTTTTCAAGTTGCCTGATTTCTGCGGAATCGATCTTGCCGTCAGCCAGGGCTACGCCGACCAATACATGGCTGATGGCAACCTTTTCGCTGGCGCTGAGCGCATCCAGACGCTTCTTCAGACCCGTCTTGCCGGGAGGTGTATGCAGTCGCCAAAGCATGTAGGCATAAAGCGAGCGTTTTTCAGTTTCCGTAAGCCGACTGTTATGGGCAATTGCATCGTTCAAAGCGCTTACCTCAGAGTCGTTGATGTATTCGTCAGCGACAGCGACCAGGGCGCCCAGTCGTAGCATGGTCACGACTTTGTTGAACTCACTGGACGGCGCAAAATTTGGTCCGTGCCCGCCGGCAAACAGCGCAATTTTGCCGTCAATATCGGGCTTGGCATGATGGAAGCGGATATCCGGCGCGATGCCATAGCCGGCCTTCTCTGCGATGTTCAACAGCATCTGAGCTTCTTTGCGATTGATTGCGGAGGGGGCCTCCTTGCCAAGTTGGCTCAGCAGCGACACTACCGAAACCAAACTTTCGAAATGGGCTATATTGTGTTGATCAAGCCGCTCTTTTCCCAATGTGCGGTCAGCCATCGACTGTGCTGAGGCCGTGCCGCCGGAATCGGATAGCTTCGTCTTCACCCAAACCTTAAACCGTTCAAGTTCGGAATAGGGCCGCAGTGAAACCAGATCATCGGGGAGGAGAGAAAGGGCTTGCAGAGACTCAGGTGAGTTGCCGGTTTTGCCAAGAAATCGGCTGAATGAATCCAGTTCATCGGCGCAAGACCCGGCCAGGATTATCAGTTTATTGAATGGCGCTTTCCGGCGACTGACATCAGGCAGATCAAGATCGGGAGCAGGAATCAAGTACTCCAGGGCCGGGTTGGCCGGATAGTATTCGAGTCTCAACTTGGCTCTGCCCGGTCTCAGGGTCAAGCCGGCGCCGAATTCTTGGTTGTAACGCATCTTGAAGAGCGTATCGTATAGTTCCGGGCAGCGCCGCGCGGGGGTGCGCAATGTGAAGTCCGGGTGACTTCTTACCCAGGCCAGGGCTAACTCCGCCCGAACAGGCTCTCCACTTTGGGCGGTTTCCGCGAGCGCAACTTTGAGCGCCGGGTTAAAACTGCTTTTCGCAAACAACAGGTCATCGTCCGGTGGCTCGTCAAATTTTCGATAGTTGATGGCCCAGACATATGAAAGCAATCTGGAAACGCAGTTTCTAAAGGAACGATGGCCGCCATAGACGCTTTTCAACCGACTTAGCTCTTGCATCAGGGCCTTTCGTTCGTCATCTGAAACCGTTCCATCCATATCATCGACCAATAGTCGTCTCTCGATACCACAAAAGTAGAGAAGGACATAATCTATGAATGTTTCGGGGTCACTGCGGTCGCTGGCCAGCCAAGCAAGAAATTCCGCGCGGTCTTGGGGGGTGAAACTGCCATAACCAAACCAGTATTCCGGTCGTTCACCGACGTACTCGGTTGCGTCGGCGTCAACGTCCAGAGTGGGGTCCACCAGTGAGGGGTCGTTATCCAATTCGAAAGGGTCCAGACTCTTCAAGTGGCCGCCAACGTAGAAGAATCCGCGCCGAATTGCAAAGTTGCCTATCTTGACCGTTTCACCGGGCTGGACCCATCTGGCCGGCTGCTGGTTTTTGGCCCTGGGTTTTGGAAAAAACCCTTCTGACAGGTCAATTCGGAATTCGATCAGTTCTGGGAATATGGATTTTGCTTTTTCCAGGAACTCGGCAAGGCTTCGAACGCCTGCCAATGGCGGCTTATCCGTTTTCGTCCCCTCTTCCACACCTTCGATCAGGAAGCCCGCAACAGGGTTGGGGATTGCTTTCGATGTCCTGGCTGCTTTCTCGTTCTTTGCTCTTGCTTTTGTCAGACGCTCTGCAAGCCTGCCGGCGCTTCTTCCCAGCTGGTTGCATTGATCCTCATACCGTTCCAGTACCGCCACTTCATCGGCAAATCGTCTTTCCTTGCGATAGATGATAGCAAGCTGTTCGTAATACCAGGGGGCTACGCGGTCGGCCCCTCCCGGATCTCTCGACTCAGCTTCGGTCGCGGCAATCAACTTGAGCAGCAGCGCGATGGCTTCCTCGTGCCGCTTTTCTCTTTTCAGTTGCTTAACCTCTTTAACATAAGCCGTGAAATGTTCGCCATCCACGAATCCCGGATGATCAAAGTGAAGATCAGCCATTTCTTCCTCTGTCATATCCGCCATACTTGACAGAAATTCTGCCACTCTTTTGCGACTTTCGATCATTTCGGCCATCCGCAATTCCTCTTCGGCGGTCATTATCCCCTGTTCAACCTGCTTTACTTCCGAACCAGCTCTTGCAGTTCCTGTTTTGCCTTCATGTTATGTTTCCTATGGCGAACACGCTGACGATGACGGAAACAGGCGAGAGGCTCAGCGGCGCTCTCGAGCAAACCGCCCCAAGGACAGTTGCAGCGACCGTTAATGCCAGGCCTGCCCGGATAGTTGAGTAAAACAATCCAAGTAGACCAAATACCAGCGTCAGAATGAAACCCTTTAACTGAGACTTTCGCATTTTCCAAGCCCCAGTCCAGCGCTTCCTTTCAGAAGCCAGCGTGCCGGTGGCCGGTTCCCTGGCCTGCGTCCGATATTATTGTATATCGCTCCTATCTCGTTGACGCGTCCGACCTGTATGTGTTGGATGCCGACACGGGGAGCAACTCCGGCCTTGGACGATTGGATGATTGAGTCCCGTGCTCCGGTTCTGATGCGCGTTCGTCTTGTGCTCATGGCAACTGCTCTTGTGTCTGCAATGCGGCTATCTCTTCCGCGAGCTCAATGTCAACGTAGACGGTACTGCCGTCTTCGATCAAAGGCGCGTTGACGTGTTCAAATGCCCAGTCATTGATCGTTTCAACAGCCCCCTCGGTCATTAGATGGAGGCCATCGCAGAGTCCTTGCAACTCCTCATGGCTCCATTCTGCTTGAGAAATGAGCTTGTTGTACAGCTGTTGAAATTGCGTGTCCAGCCCCGGACTTGACCCGTTGTTCATTGGCACTGTCGTTGCCGTATCAGTTTCAAAATCTTCTGCGAATTCTTCCTCCGAGAAGATGGACTCAAGAACAGATTGGGCCTCCTTGGTTTCCTCCTCGAGCAGTTGCAAGAGATTGCGATCCAGAGCAAAGGAAGAAGCAGGCTGAGTCGGGGTAGTGGAGGGGGATTTGCTCGCTCGAGCCGGGCGCGGCAATCTGCTAATGGAAATATTGTGAATATCGCTTGCAACCAATCCTTTGTCAAGACCTAATTGCGTGTAATGACCTGCCCCCGAGTTCGGTAGGCAAAGGGGCGAGTTATCTTTCGACACTTTTCCCCTAAGCCCCCGGTCAAACCGGACGTGATAGTTTCCCATCATCCGGCTTTCTCAGATCAGCTACGCTGAGTAGTTTGTTCCATTCACTCAGGACATTGAGTACAGTTTCAGTTGTTCGCATCGCGCGCCCCCTCATCGTACTCGCTGTCATAGCTTCACCTGTCTCCCTTCCCCCTGCGAGTGGCTTTCCCACTCTCCCTGGTCGGTCGTTACTCCGACGAGTACTACGGAGACTCCGTACCCGTATGATTCGCATCACTTAGGGCATCCCGTGTTCCGGTTCACAATCTCCGTAGTAGCGACCCTTAGACCCCCCTCAGCGCATCCTTACCCTGCTTCGTTAGCAGATTCTCCCCATTGGCAGGTTCCCACGGACATAGTGTATCTCCGTGAGTGTGGTGGGAGTCCGAACAAACATCATTCGGATTTCTATGGGGTTCGGGTATCAGTCACTTTTCCCTTGGATGTGGTTTGCTCCAGATGGACGCTAGGGTTCCTTTCATAGTCATAGGTCGCAGGTCTTGCCGGTCTAGTATTCTTGTGACTGTCCTACTCTCCGGCTTTACTGTCATGCTATTGTCCCCTTACTCTTTCGAGAACTCCCCCTGTTGCCAGGGTCAGGGTAAGACAGTTGACCTTTAGGATATCCTGCTCCTAAGCCTGGTATCCAGGCGAGAAATTGGTGCCGTGACACGGCGCACTGTTTGTACCACCCGTAATGTTAGTCCGACAGGCACGGGGACAGGGTCAGCAGGCAAGAGGGCCTCAGGCGCCGGCGGCCGATAGCCCAGAGAGCTGTGCGGTCTGATCCGGTTGTAAGTCCGCCTGTAGCGCTCCGTCAGCACACGCACCTCCAGCAACGTATAGAAGACCTCTCTGTCCAGCAGCTCGTCCCTCAACTTGCCGTTGAAACTTTCGATGTAGCCGTTCTCCCACGGCGACCCAGGCTCGATGTAGAGCGTCTTGGCTCCCACCCGCCCTAACCACTCGCGCACGGCCCGGGCCGTAAACTCCGGCCCGTTGTCCGAGCGAATGTGGTCGGGCACGCCTCTCGTCACCATCAATTCGGCCAGCGCCTCTATCACATCGGCAGACCGTATCCTGCGCGCAGCCCGGATCGCCAGACATTCCCTGCTGTATTCGTCGATGACGGTCAGCAAGCGTATTCCTGTGCCGTCATGGAGCCTCAGATACACGAAGTCGTAGGCCCACACATGGTCCTTCCACGCAGGCCGCAAACGCACACACGAGCCGTCATTGAACCACAGACGTCCTCGCTTCGGCTGCTTCGCCGGCGCCTTCAGCCCTTCACGTCGCCATATCCTCTCCACACGCTTGTGGTTCACATGCCAGTCGCGATGCCTCAGAAGGGCGGTGATCCTGCGGTAGCCGTACCGGCCGAACTGACTGGCCAGCTCCACAATCTCCGCGGTCAGCGCCTTCTCATCGTCCACCAGGACCGGCTTGTATCGCTGTGTAGAGCGAGGATGACCCAGCACCCGGCAGGCGCGTCGCTCCGAGACCCCAAAGAGCGCCTTCACGTGGTCAACACACTGGCGACGGCGTGAAGGACTCAGAAGTTTCCCTCAGACGCCTCTCTCAGTATCTGATTGTCCAGCGTCAGGTCCGCCACCGCTCTCTTCAGGCGACTGTTCTCCAACTCCAGACGCTTCAGGCGCCTGGCCTGGTCAATCCTGAGACCCCCGTACTCGCTGCGCCAGCGGTAGAAGGTCTGCTCGGTCACGCCGATCCGGCGCGCAGCTTCAGCCACTGTGCCGCCCTCGGCTAGCGCCACCTCAGCCTCTCTGAGCTTGTTGATTACCTGCTCCGGCGTATGTTTCTTCCTAGCCATATCTCCCCCTTTCTACGGCCCAATTCTAACATATTAAC
The DNA here is from genome assembly GCA_965208965.1 of Caldilineaceae bacterium. Taxonomy (GTDB): domain Bacteria; phylum Chloroflexota; class Anaerolineae; order Caldilineales; family Caldilineaceae; genus Bin5. The sequence continues at coordinate 2,726,335 of OZ242384.1, read as the reverse complement.
TGGACCAGCTTTTGGGGGGCAGGTCACACTCGTCAAGAAGGGTAACTCGCAATATGACCAGTCTCGGCTTATCGGCATGTTAGTTCCATTCATCCGCCCCCTTAATTTCCACCCACCGCTCCCCTTCGTGGCTCTCCAGGATTGCCTCACAGAGGAGGATCTCTTTGTGGCCGTCGGCGAAGGTGGGGAAGGGCTCGGGGGCGCTGAAGTCGCCGGCGGCGATGTAGTCGTAGAAGGACTTGAAGGAATGCTTGAAGGAGTCGTCGTAGCCCTCGTTGTGGCCGCCGGGATAGCCGATGTGGGCGAGGGCGGCTTCGGAGACGAGGCCTGGGTCGCGAAGCAGCACCTGGTTGGCCTGGTTGCGGTGGCCGATCCAGAGCTCGTTGGGCTGTTCGCTGTTCCAGGCGACCGAGGCCTCGCTGCCGGCGATCTCGTAGCGGAGACAGTTTTTGCGGCCGGCAGTTATCTGCGATACCCAGAGTGAGCCGTGGGCGCCGTTGGAAAAGCGGAGCAGGGCGGCGCCGCTGTCCTCGGTCTGGATGTCGATCGACTCGGTGGCGTCGGGCGCCTGCACCTTGGCCGAGAAGGTCTCGACTTCACCGAGAGGGCGCTGGCGGGTGGTGTGGACGGTCTTGAGGTCGGCCTGCACGGCGGTGACGGAGAGACCGGTGATGAACTGGACGAGGTCGAGCCAGTGGGTGCCGATGTCGGCGACGGCGCGCAGTTTGCCGCCTTCGCCGCTGAGGACGCGCCAGTTGTAGTCGGTTGCGTAGAGGAGCCAGTCCTGCACGTAGCTGCCGGTAATGGAGTGGATACGGCCCAGCGCGCCGCTCTGAATCATGGAGCGGACTTCCCAGTTGAGCGGGTAGAAGCGCATATTGTAGTTGACGCCGGCGGCGAGTCCGCTCTCGCTTGCGAGCTCCACAAGCGCGCCGGATTCGGCTGAGGTCATGGCGAGGGGCTTTTCGCAGTGGACGTGTTTGCCGGCCTGTAGGGTCTGGCTTGCCTGCTCGAAGTGATGGCGGTTGGGGGAGGTGATATGGACGGCTTCGATTTCGCCGTCGGCAAGCAGCTCGGAAAAGTCGCCATAGGCTTTCGGGATGCCCAGGCCGGCGGCGGCACTGCGGGACTTCTCGGCGGAGGAGCCCAGAATTCCGGCCACATTGATACCCAGGCGGCGCAGGCCTTCGGTGTGGGCAGGGCCCATGAAACCGGTACCGACAATGGCTACGTTTGAGACGCTCATCATTTCACCTCTATTAGACTTAGCTGCACACGAACTATGTAATACGAGTTCGGTCGATTGCCGTTCTGACTACGCCAAAGAAATAGAATGGATAGGCAAGGCCGAAGGTTATGATTGACAGCAGTATCCACAAGATAATGTGCCCAATTTGCTCACCGACGCTGAGTTGACACTCTAGTCTACCCACCGAAGACCTCGTCCGGTCTTCAAGTTCGATAGCATTGATAATCAGTTTTGCGGACGCATAGGGCCAGAAAAACAGGCCAATACCAAAGGTGACAATCGAGATAAGCAGCCAGATTATCAGGTGGCCTAGTACATCCATCATGGTGAGATTCAGCCTCGTGTGTCCGTGATGGAGACTTGAAGTTGCGACAGTCATCCTATGTTTCCCCCCATGGCCTTTCCTTGCGATACGCTTAGCATGTGGTTATCCCACTTCGTGAGTTTCAGTCCAGTCTTCAGGTAACCCCTGTGAGGTTTTCTGGTCCGAATCAGTAGAGTCATCTGTAGTCGGTATGGTCTATGCGCGTTCTTGGTTTCACGCCCGGCGGGTGAGACCGGCATAGCCCCATGCCAGCGCCAGGACGATCGTTCCATAGACGACCTGCTGGATGGCCTGGCCGACGTTGAGAAAGGTGAGCATCGAGTTCAGGACGCTGAGAATCAGTGCGCCAAGTATCGTGCCGGTGTAGCCGCCGACGCCGCCAAAGATGGAGGTGCCGCCGATTACGGCCGCAGCGACCGACGGCAGGAGGAAGGCGTTGGCAAGCTGGAGATCAACGGCGCCGGTGCGGCCGCCGAGAAGGATGCCGCTTATGGAGCCGAGGACACCGGCGACGATGTAGGCGGTGATGCGAACCTGCCAGACGCGCACGCCGGCGAGGCGAACGGCGATTTCGTTGTCGCCGATGGCATAAAGGAGCCGCCCCCAGCCTGTGCGCTTGAGCAGCCAGATTAATCCTCCGGCGATCAGGGCCCAGACGACCACGCTGTAGGGGATGCGATTCCCCAGGAAGGAGCCGCCCCCAATCAGTTTGATAAAGGGGCCCATCTGCGTTGAGCCCTGCAGGATGGTCTGTGCCCAAGCGGTAAAGAGGCCGAGCAGGATGCCGGACATGGCCAGGGTCATGATAAGGGGGTTGACGCGAAAAACGGCTACGCCGACCCCGTTTGCGCTGCCGACCGCGAGGCCGACCACTATGCCCAATAGGATGGCAATAACGGCGCCCTCGGGAGACTGATTGGCAGCCACGTAAGCGGAGCCGGTGGCGACCATCGTCACGGACAGGTCGATTCCTCCGGTGAGCATGAGGATGGTCTGGGCGCCGGCGAGGATGCCGAGTGGCGCGGCCTGCAGGAGGGTGTTGCGGGCGCCGCTGACGGAGAGGTAGTTCGGTTCGATGAGGCCGGTTACAAGGACGAGGACGGCGAGAATGCCGGTAAGAGCCAGCGTGGGACGCTCGGATACGACGGAGGCGGCGCGGGCGGCGAAACCGGCGGGCGCGGCTTCAGTCGCGACCGCCTGGGACGTCTGGGGAGACTGGCTCATGCGGATCTCTCTCGCAGCAGCGTGACAAGGCCGCCGACCATCATCACACCGGCGATCAACATGCCCTGGATGATCTGAGCGTTGTTGGGGTCGATGCCCATGGCGCTCAGAATTGGGTTGAGCATGATGAGGATGACGCCGGCAGCGACTGCGCCGAGAACAAGGCCGGTGCCGCCGACGAGGGCGACGCCGCCGAGAACGACGGCGGCCACGCTGTTCAGGGTGGCATTGGCGCCGACGCTGAAGCGGGGATCGCCGGTGCCGGTGAGGGCGACGGTGGCGAGGCCGGCGAGGGCGGCCATTGCGCCGCCGATGGCGTAAGAGGACACTTTGGCGCGGCGCACGTCGAGACCGGCAAGGCGGGCGGCGACGCTGTCACTGCCAATTGCGTAGATGGAGAGCCCGATCCGGGTATGCCTGGAGAGGAGGAATACCAGAACTGCGGGAACCATCATCATCAGGATGGGCATGACGTAGGTGCCGCCGATCCCGGACTGGGCGCCGGTGAAGAGCCAGCGGAATTCGGGGGCGGTGCCGCCGCCGGGGGAAGGAAGGATCCAGAGGGCGAAACCGGACCAGATGTAACCGGTGGCCAGCGTCACGACGATGTCGGGCACGCCGGACACGCTGATGATGTAGCCGACGAGAGCGTTGAGGACACCGAGTCCCGCGATCAGGATAATGGCGATAAAGAGCACCATCGCAAACGGTTGATCATCCATGAAGCGGGCGGCGAGCGCATTGGTAAGCAGAAGAAGCGCGCCAAGCGAGAGATCGATGCCGCCGGCGATGACGATGATGGCCTGTCCGATCGCCAGATAGACGAGGGGCAAACTGTTCTTGCTGATCGAGGTGATCTGGAACTGTCCGAAGACGGGGATCAGGGTGGCGTACCAAACGAGCAGCGCGCTCAGGAGCAGCCACACGCCCAAGGACCAGCTGTGGCGCGCCAACCCCGCGCGCCAAACGGCAACGCCTGCGGACCGGACCGTCGTCATCATGCTAGTACCTCCAAGCCATGGGCGGCGGTGAGAAGCGAAGATTCGGTTGCGTGCGCGGCGTCCTGTTCGTCGACAATGCGGCCGTCGTGCATGATCAGGACACGGTCACAGACGAGCTGGATTTCGGCGAGCTCACTGGTATAGAGCAGTATCGCCGCGCCGCCGGCCGCCAGTTCACGCAGGAGCGCGTAGATCTCACGCTTGGTCTGGACATCGATGCCGCGCGTCGGGTCGAAGCAGAGGAGCGTCCGGAAGCCGGCGACCAGCCAGCGGCCGATTGCCACCTTCTGCTGGTTCCCGCCGGAGAGGCGCCGCACCTGGGATGCGGCCCTGGTATCGATGGAGAGGCGGTCGATAGCGTTCATTACGCGCTGGCGCTCGTCCGCGGGGATGCGCAGCCACTGTCGGATGCGGCTGAAGAGGGGGACGACGAGGTTCTGGCGCACGGGCAGATTTGGCAAGAGAGTCAGCAGGCGGTCACCGGGGATGAGGACGACGCCGTCGCCGACGGCATCGTAGGGCGCAGTCCAGCGGCGCTGACTGCCGACGACGAGAATGTCACCGGAACTCGGCCGGCGGTCGCCCGACAGGAGGGAGAAGAGACGCTCCTGGCCCTGGCCTTCCAGCGCGACGAGGCCGAGAATTTCGCCCCGGCGTAGCTCGAAAGAGATATCGCGTACGACATCGCCGGAGCTGAGCCCGCGGGCGGCAAAGGACATCTCCTGTGAAGAGGAAGGGGTCTCCTGTTGCTGCGGCGACCGGGGGCCGGGTGATTCAATGGCCGCGGAATCGCTGACTTCCGCGCCGAGCATGGCTTCGACCAGCTCGTGCTCTTCCACGTCCTGCATGGTGCCGGTTGACGAGCCGTGTTCCGCTGCCGTGTCCGCGTTGGGCTCGAAAAGGGCGACATTGCGGCCATCGCGCAGGATCGTGGCGCGGTCACAGATGCGCCTTACCTCGGCGAGACGGTGGGTGATGAGCACGGCGGCACGGCCCTGTTCGCGCCACTGAGTCAGGAGGGTGAAGACGCGTTCGGCCTGATCGGCGGTGAGGGCGGCCGTGATCTCGTCGAGCAGCAGGACCTGTGGTTCGCGCGCCAGGGCGCGGGCCAGGTCGACCATTCGCAGTGTTTCCAGTGGCAGCTCTCGTACGAGCGAGTCGGTGTCGAGGTCTTCGAGATCGAACCAGGAGAGCCAGTGGGTGAAGGCGGCCTCCTCGATTTCGCTTAGCTGGAGGTTCTGCCCGACGGTGAGATCGGGGATCAGGGCGGGGTCCTGGAAGACGGTGGCGATGCCGACGGCGATGGCATCGACGGGGGCGTGGATGCGCATTGGGCGGCCATCGACATGCAGCTCGCCAGCGTCGGCGGGATGGACGCCGGCCAGGATCTTGACAAGTGTGCTCTTGCCGGCCCCGTTTGCGCCAAGAAGCGCATGGACCTCGCCGCGGCGGACTGCAAAGTCGACCTCCTGCAGCGCCGCGACGGGTCCATACGATTTTGCTACTTTGACGGTCGCAAGCAGTGGCTGCGACTCACTCATAGCGACCTTAATCCAACGGCGGGTTGCAGACTACTCGCCCGGCGCCGTGCAAGCGGACACATCGGCGCTGCCGTTGTAACTGGTGTAGGGTTCAATGTCGACGTATGTGCTCCAACCTACCTGCTCGTCTGGCGCGTAGATTGCATTGAGCGCATCGAGATCGGCGGTGGTGAAGACTTTCGGTGTGAGAATGGTCTCGTGGGGCGGGTTGTTGCCTGTCAACGCGTCGAGCGCGATGGCCATGCCGACTGCGCCGATGGCAGGCGGGTTGGTGACGGCTGCGCCCATCAGACCCGCATCGGCGAGTTGGATCAGCTGCTCCACGAAGCCGTTGTTGTCGGCGCCGACGATGGGTACGAAATCAACATCGGCGACCTGGAACTGTTCAACGACCGGGTAGTCGATGCCGGAGGTCCAGATGCCGTCGATCTCCTGCGTGGTAATGAGGTCGAGGGCCTGCTGTGCGCCGGTTGAGGGGTCCCAGCCGGTGAAGGTCGAGGCCACGACTTCGATGTCAGGATAGTTGGCGAGCGCCTCCATGAAACCGTTGTGGCGGTCGGTGTCGGCGGGGACGCCGTCGATGCCGCGCATTTCCACGACCTTGCCGGAGCCTCCGAGCTGCTCGAAGAGCCATTCAGCGCCTAGGCGGGCGTAGGCGGTCTGGTCGTTGGTGGCGACGTAGGCGCCTTCGGCGGTCACGGCCTGGTCGACGGCGACGACGACGATGCCCTGGGCGATGGCCGACTCGATAACGGCGTTGAGGCCCTCGCGATCGGTCGGGTTGAGGATGATGGCGTCGACGCCTTGCGAGATGAGGCCCTCGAGATCGGCGATCTGCTCGGTGGGGCCGCCGTTGCGGTTGACGACGACGACGCTATCGACGAGGCCGCTGGCGGTGGCCTCGGCCTTGATGGCGCAGATCATCTGCTCGCGCCAGCCGTTGCCGACGAGTGTGTTGCTGACGCCGACGACATAGCCGCCTTCCTCCTCCATCATGTCGCCACCGCCTGCTTCCGGCGCGACTGCGACACAGGCGGTGAGCGCCAGTGCGACTGCGAGCAGCAGGGCGAGTACTGTGAACTGTTGTGACTGGAACTTCATCTGTTCTTCCTCCTGAAGCTTGGTCCACTACGTTGTGAACAGTGCGAATCCGTTGGTGCTTCTATAAGACTGAATATGCAGTCCGACATGTCTTGAGGATTTCTTGCCGTCGATTCAGAAACGGCTCAGAATTTATCGATGGCTTGCGGCTAGTCCGGTTATAGGCTGCGACCCATAAGTTTCCCAAGCACTTCAAACATTACTTCCAGAACCTCTTCACTCACGGCGAATCCGCTTCCCATTCATCGATCATCGCCCATGCTTCAGCGCTGGCCTTGTCCCATTGCTGAAGTTCGGACTCAAGCTCCGGCGCCAGATCCACCTGTCTGATATGTATCTCTACTGGAATACCTTCGGGCAGTGGCATATTATGCCGTGGTACGGCTACACCGTCTCTTACGACTCCAGGAATAACCCAGCGTTCAGATGCCATGGCACAGACCTCTCTACTAATCCCGTTCGCGTGGATCAAGTGCATCTCGCAGGCCGTCGCCCAGGAAATTGAAGGCCAGCACTGTGATCACGATCATGAGACCCGGAAAGAAGGCGATATGGGGGAAGCGTAGAATATACGCTCTTCCATCCGCCAGGGTGCCGCCCCAAGAAGGATTGGGCGGGCGGATGCCCAGACCCAGGAATGAGAGCGCCGATTCAAGAATTATGATGCCCCCAATGCCGAGAGTCGCCAAAACGATGATTGGGCCCATGACATTGGGGAGAAGATGGCGCCAGATGATGCGCCAGTCGCGCACGCCGACGGCGCGGGCGGCGGTGACGAAATCGGTCGCCTTGAGGGACATAATGTCCGCGCGTACGACGCGGGCGAAGCGGGCCCAGCCGGTCGTACCGATCACGACGATTGTGGTAACGAGGCTCGGCCCCAGAACTGCGGCGAGCACGACGAGCAGGGCGATGATAGGGAAGGCCATCAGGGTATCGATCACCCTGGAAATCAGCGTGTCAATCCAGCTGCCGGAGTAGCCGGCTATTGCGCCGATAACTACGCCTAAGGTAACTGCGATGCCAGTTGCCAGCAGGCCGACAAGCAGGGCGACGCGGGTACCGAAGATTACGCGACTGAGGAGGTCCCGTCCCAGGTGATCGTAGCCGAAGGGATGGGCGGGAGTTGGGCTGCCGCCGCGCATACCGCGGAAGACTTCGTCGATGGGATCGTAGGGTGAGAGAAGGGGCGCGAAAATGGCCATCAGCGCAAGGAAGAGGATGACAACCAAGCCACCGAGGGCGATGCGATTGGCGGAGAAGCGCCTCCAGGCCTGGCTCCATTCGGAGCGGTGGGCCGTTTCAGAGATGAGTTGGGCGTTTGCCGCCGAGGTATTCGAATCCGACACAGTTTAACCCAAAGTTATAGCGGTGCGATAGACGTGTAGTTCTAACCTTTTGCTGGAATGATCAGGCTGCGTTCCGGTCAGACAAGAGTTAGAGGACATCGACTTGCAACGCTTGATCGACCTACAGGTCAATGAAACCTACCGCTTGCCAATCGGCACGCTCATCGGCCGTCTGTTCGTAGTGAACCTTTATCCGTTCAGCCTGTTGTGCTAAGAGCTGGCGGCGTTCATCAAGAGAACTGTCCCTGAACGACTTACGGAAAGAACGCGAAAAATCCTCTTGGGAGACGAACTCCGCGTCTTTCTCTGCAAGGTCCTGTAAAAGTCGTAAGGCAAGCGACAACTTTGTCTCGGGTAGGCTGTTGACTAACTCTTGGACTTGGGCGTGTGTAACGTTTCCCATACAGTCTCCTTCGTTCCGGCAGCTGCTCGTCTTAATCGTTCTTGACCAGCCTCGACGGCGGGCTTCAGGCCAATGCAGACATAGTGTGATGCCCATGACTATAGGCCTTGCCGGTTGAATTCGCAATAGATTCCTGAACAGGATCAAAATATAGGTCAATCAGGTGCATAGGCGGTGCTGCAGTAGATGCACTGCCCTTTAAGCAGGGGGACGCCGCAGTTCCCGCAATTCTGTTCTGTCCACATTACTGGCTGCGAAATTTCCTCCGGCATAACAGCGGTAGCGCTACCTGACGGGTTAAACGTTCCCTCTGTTTCCGCCAAGAGATAGCTGTTCAAAGTTTCAATTTCGTGTCTGCCAGTCCGTCGATTGACGGCGTTCGGTTTGCGCCGACCAGACGACTAGGCCCTTGCTAAGAATGAATTGAATCAACCTAATTGATGCGAATACGCGGATCGATGATGGCGTAGGTCAGATCTGTGAGCAGGTTCACGACGACTACGAGAACGGCCAGCACGACGACCAGCGACTGGACGACCTGATAGTCGAGGCGAAAGATCGAATCCGTGAAAAGGCGTCCGATGCCCGGGATGGCGAAGACGGTTTCGACGACGATTGTGCCGCTGAGAATGAAGGCGATGCGAAAACCGATGACCGTTACGACCGGGAGCAGCGCATTGCGGACCGCGTGGCGGACAAGCACGATCACGTTCGGCAGCCCTTTGGCGTAGGCTGTGCGCACATAGTCCTGGGTAAGGACTTCCAGGGTCGAAGCGCGCATGACGCGCGTCAGGACGGCCATCTGTTCGGTGGTCAGAACAAGGACGGGCAGAATGTAGCCCTGCCACGATTTCAACCCGAAGGGCGGGATGCGGCCAACCAGGGGCAGGTCTCCGAACCAGCGCGGCACATAGAGGGCCAAGAGCACGATCAGCATGAGAGCCAGCCAGAAGTTGGGCAGGGCAACTCCCAGAGTCGAGCCTACCGCAGTGCCGTAGTCGAAGGTGGAGTTGCGGCGCACGCCGGCGATGATGCCGGCCGGAATGGCGACCAACAGCGCAATTGCCAGAGAGGTGACGTTGAGGATCGCGGTTACCGGGATCGCCTCGAAGATCATCTGCCGCACGGGGATTCCCTTGCGGATCAGAGAGTCGCCGAAGTCTCCACGCAGGAGGTTCCACGCCCAGATAAAGAACTGCTCATGCTGGGGGCGATCCAACCCCCACCGGGCGCGGATCGCCTCCATCTGTTCTTCGCTGATGCGGATTTCCCCTTCGCCCAACAGCAGGTAGGTGGGGTCGCCCGGCATTAAGCGAATAACGACGAAAGTGCCGACGCTGATCAGAACGATTACGACGGCGCCTTGCAGTATGCGGCGGGCGATGTAGGTAAGCATTGAGGGCGGAGGTCGAACTTCAGTGGTTAGTAGCCAGAGGCCGGCGACCCGAAATTGAACGAGTCACCGGCCAGTGGGTGTTATTCCTCAATCCACCACTTGTAGGCTTGCTGGTACATCGAGCTGTTCTTGGGGCCTTCGGGCAGCCCCTTGATGCGGGCGTTGAAGACGTTCATCCACTCGTCGAACTGCAGGTTGAGGACAGGCTGCTCTTCGGCGAAGATCTCCTGGATCTCATGGTAGTAGGGCTCGCGCTCCTCATAGGAGACGACCTGCAACCCTTCCTCGATCAGCTGGTCCATGCGGGCGTTGTTGAACTGGGCAAAGTTGTTGCCGCCGGTAGAGTGAAGCGTACTAAACGGGTCGGGCTCGACGGCGCTGCCGTAGGTCCAGTTGTAGAGAGATGCGTCCATTGTACCCTCGCGCATACCCTGCAGGATGGTCGCTACCGGCGCCTCCTGCAGCTGCACGTCGACACCGACGTCGGCGAACATCAACTGCGCGAGCTCGGCGATGGGGCGGCGGGCCTGGTCGCCGGTAATGGTGGTGATGGTGAAAGAAAGACTCTGGTCACCCTTGGCGCGCATGCCATCGCTGCCGGCGGCCCAGCCTGCGCCGTCGAGCAGGGCCATGGCTTCCTGCGGGTTGAAGTCATACTGCTTGAGGCCGGTGTGGTGATAGGGGCTGGCAGGCGTGAGGTTGGAGTGGGAGACCTGCGCGGCGCCGTTCCAGAGTTCGTCGATGATGCGCTGGCGGTCGAGGGCGTGCATCAGGGCCTGGCGCACCTCTTTCTCAGCCAGCTGCGGGATGCTGTTGTTGAGCGGGAAGTGCTTGATCGAGTTGGCGAGTGTACGGAAGTTGACGTAGCCCGGGTCGGCCTCGAGGAAGATGCTGTCTTCTACGAGGAGCGGCCAGACGGCGGAGTCGGCCTCGCCGGTCTGGAGGGCGATCATGCGCACGGAGGGTTCGGGCACGATGTCTTCGCGCAGCACGTCGATATTGGGGCGGCCTCGGAAGTGATCGTCGAAGGCTTCCAGTTCGGTGAACTCTGCCGGTCGCCATTCACGCAGCTTGTACGGGCCGGTTCCGATTGGAGAGGTGCTGTAGGTCTCCTCGCCCACTTCGGCGTGATAGGCGGAATGGACAATTGGGACAGTGGCCCAGGAGGCCAGCGAAGCAGCGTTGACATTCTCCATATTGACCTGGACAGTGTACTTATCGGGGGCTTCTACCGAGCTAATGCCAGTGAAGGAGCCCACGATGGGTGCGCCGTTGTCAGGGTTGCGGTAGTAGTCGTAGGTATAGACAACATCGTCGGCGGTCAACTCAGTACCGTCGTGGAACAGGACGCCCTCGTGCAACTGGAAGGTGTAGGTGAGACCGTCAGCGGAGACGTCAACCGACTTTGCCAGTACCAATTCCTGTTCGTTGAATTCATTGATGGTCACCAACGGGTTATGGATGTTGATGATCATCACCCAGTGGACTGTGGGGCCCATGAAGGCCGGGCTGAGGCCGGCGACTTCCTGGTGGCCGACCCAGGTCATGGTGCCACCCTGTTTGGGACCGCTCATTTCGGCGGCGGGGGCTTCGTCGGCAGCGGCGGCCGGTGCCGCTTCGCCGTCCGCAGCGGGCGCCGCGGGCGCGCAGGCTACCAGCAGCGCGGCCGAACCGCTCATTGCGGAATAGCGCAGGAAGTCGCGCCTTGTAAAGGTTCTTTTCTGCTTCATTGGGAATAGTCTCCTTGGATTGGTGAAAGTGATAGTGTGATTGGTGTCGACCCGCAGCCGATGGGGTTGAAGTTGACGGCGGTCGACGCCTCCGGTTCAAATGGGACTCGACGGCTGAAAGGGCCGACCAAAGGGACGCACTGACGACTTTTCGGAAACTGCGGTCTGGCCGCCCAGCCTGCCCCGGTTCAGGAGTTGAGGGGCAAAAAGGGGACGACTGTTCGGCGCGAAGTACAAGCTGGATGCGACTCTGAACCAATCAGAGGGAGCCGTCGCCTCGTCAGTCCGTGTGAGTATAAACAGAGAAAGGGGTGCTGTCAAAAAATGGGGGAATTCTGACAGGGGGCGTTAGTCACGTGCAGGAATCAGACCTCGTGAATGGTTGACATGCAACTGAAGATAGACGAGAGCACAGAGGTGGAAAAGCAATACCCGGGCAGGTGCGGGAGCAGTGGTTGTGTTAGAATGTCTGGGGTCATGCGGAACAAAATTGACTGGGAGAATGGAAGGCAATGAAGGGAGATACAAAGTTTATCCGGACGCTGCAGTTGCGAAATCTGTTGTCGTTCGGACCGGACTCTGCGCCAATTGAATTTGGGCCGCTGAATGTGCTGATCGGGCCGAATGGGTCGGGCAAGTCGAATGTCATCGGGGCAATTGACCTGCTGCGGTCATCGGCTACCGACCTGGTTGCGCCAATTCGTGAGGGAGGGGGTACGGAGGAATGGCTGTGGAAGGGAGTCGAGCAAATGCCTGTGGCAAGGCTCGACGCAACAATTCGCCTACCTGACCACAAGAGTCCCTTACGCCACAAGTTCTCCTTCGTGTCGGTTCGACAGCGTTTTTCATTGGTCGATGAGCAGCTCGATTACGAAGTTGAAGAGTTTAGTGAGGACAAGAAGACGGCCTTCTCTTATTCCCTTAACAAAGGAGATCCTGTTTTCGATATTCCTGAAGATAATGACGACGACAGAACCACAGGAAGCAAGAAAGGCGCCCGACTCTTTCGAGATGAATACCTAACGCCAAATCAGTCCGTACTTTCACAATTACGAGACCCAACCCAATACCCGGAGATCACCTATTTGAGTGACAATTACAAAAGGTTCAAGCTGTTTCGGAACTGGAACTTGGGCCGGGATTCCAGCCTGCGCCGTCCGCAGCCAGTAGACATGCCCAGCGACTTTCTGGCTGAAGATGCGAGCAATCTTGGTCTTGTTCTTAATCACTTGGATCTCATGGGGGACGTAAGAAGCCTTCTCTTTTCACAAATAGAACAGTTTTACGAACAGTTTGAGAGATATCAAGTCTATTTTCAGGGAGGCACTGTGCAGGTTTTCTTTCACGAAAGGGAACTATTTCGTCCGGTACCTGCTACCCTGCTTTCGGATGGAACTTTGCGATTTCTTTGCCTTGTCTCCATCCTCTGCCATCCTTCTCCTCCGCCATTGATTTGCATCGAAGAACCAGAAATGGGGCTACACCCCGATATCCTGCCGATTATCGCGGAACTGCTTATCAAGGCTTCTCATCGAACACAAATAATTGTGACCACCCACTCAGACATTCTTGTTGATGCGTTATCCCACGTGCCTGAAGCTGTGCTGGTGTGCGAGAAAGAAAGCAATTCTACATCCGTGCGCCGACTTGAACAGGAGCAGCTGCGCGTTTGGCTCAACGAGTATTCGCTGGGAGATTTGTGGCGCAGCGGGGAACTTGGAGGGAATCGTTGGTAAGAGTGCGAGTATATGTGGAGGGAGGTTATTCTAGCAGTCTTGATACTCAGTGCCGCAAAGCGTTTTCTGAATTCTTCAAAAAAGCCGGCCTATCTGGTCACATGCCTAGAGTAATTGCTTGCGGAAGCAGAACCGAAGCCTTTAAGAGATTTCGCACTGCTCTATCTCAGGCAGACTCGGAGGTGATTTCACTGCTCTTGGTCGATGCTGAAGCTAATGTCGAGCCAAAAAGAACCTCGTGGCAGCATTTGAATTCGCGCGATCGCTGGCAACGCCCCGCAGGTGCCCTGGATGAACAAGCACACCTCATGGCGCAGATTATGGAGTCTTGGTTTTTGGCGGACGTACCTTCGCTGGAGAGGTATTTTGGAGGAAATTTCAGGTCCGCTTCCCTCACGAATCGAGAAAGTATTGAGGATGTCCCCAAGAAAGATGTCCTGGACCAACTCAGATTGGCTAGTCGCGATAGCCAGAAAGGCGCCTATGACAAGGGCAGCCATTCTTTTGCCATACTGGCTCAGATTGACCCGGAGAAAGTAATCCAGCGCTCTAGTTTCGCGAAACGACTGATCGACACATTGAAGAGTTACCTCATCCCCGCATAGACCGTTAGATTGAATCAAATCCATCAGTAACACCAGAAGGAAGAAGCCATGAACAGCCCGCAAACCGTAACCGTCCCCTCCCGCTCGTGGTATGGGGACGCAGACCGCACGCTCACTTTTCCGGCCGGCTGGGAACTTCACGTCTGTGGCAGCGCGGATGCCCCGGCGCTCAGTTCGGCACAGATGGCCGCGGCGTTTGATAATCCGATTGGTACGCCGCGGATCCGCGATGCAGCAAGGGGAAGGGCCAGTGCTGCGATCATTGTCGATGACTTGAGCCGGCCTACGCCGGCGGCGGAGATGCTGCCCTACGTGCTGGAGGAGCTGGCCGAGGCCGGCGTTCCTAAAGGGGAGACGGTGATCGTTGTCGGCGGCGGCACGCACCGGCCTCTGACGGACGAGGAGATGGTGAAGAAGGTGGGCGCGGAGGTGGCGGCGAATTACGCGACAACTTCGCACGATTTCATGGCGGGGGACCTGGTCGCCTACGGCAGTCTTGATGACGGCACGCCGATCTATATCAACCGCTTTGTGGCTGAGGCCGAGTTCAAGATCTGTGTGGGCGGCATCTTTCCGCACGGGTCGGCGGGGTTTGGAGGCGGCGCCAAGCTGATCGTGCCGGGCGTGGCCGGATTCGCCACCATCTTTCATTTCCACGGATTTTCGCCTACGCGGGGGCAGGGGAATATCGAACGCCGGAAGCCGTCTGAAGGGGATAAAGGCAAGGTAACGCTCATCGACGGCGGTGTGCGGGATTTGCGTGATGTGGCCGAGGAGGTGGCGGGCAAGATTGGGTTGGATATGGTGGTTAACAGCGTCATCACCAGCCGCAGGAAAGTCGCCGGTCTCTTTGTCGGGGATTTCGTTGAGGCGCATCGGGCGGGCGCTCGTTTTGCGCAGAGGACTTACGGCACGACGATTCCGAACCGGCTGCGGCAGGAGGCGGACGTTGTGGTCTGCAACGGGTATCCACTGGATGCCGATCCGGTCCAGGGGTCAAAGGCGCTATGGCCGCTGCCCTACTTTGAGAAAGAGCCGTACAAGGTCGTTCTCAACGCGGCCAGTGACGGCATCTCGTATCATGGCCTGCATCAGCAGCTGCCTTGGGCCCAATATCTGAAGCGCAGGGCTGCGGCCAACGGCACGCCTGACCCAGCATCCATGGTCAATGGTCGGGAGAGCCTGCTGATCGTTTCTGAGCATTTCCAGGCAGCGGAGTTTGCAGCCAAGCATGGCGGCGACCTTCTCTACCGCGACTGGCAGACGGTTATCGACCAGCTGGCGGCCAAACTGCCTGCGGACGCCACGGTTGCCATCTTTCCCAACGCTTCGACCCAGGTTCTGGCCAGGGAAGAGGCCGTTGCTGCGGGGGGGGGTAGCAAAGCGAACAGCCCATCACTTTTCGCCAAAGAGAGGAGAGAGACGCATGGCATCGATGGACGAACTGCGAAAGGGCGTAAGTGAGAGCCTGCCGGAGGTCAATGAGATCAAGGATGAAGAGCTGCGGGGGCTGGTGATCGAGGCTTGGGCCTTTGCTCTTTCACAATCGGAGTTTACGCGCATCGACCAGATTCGGGGGTCGGGTGTGCCGGACTCGCCGGCGCTGAAGGACGGGACGCAGGCGGAGCATCTGCGCGGCGTGGCTCGCATGGCGCATGGGCTTGCCGACGGCCTGGAAGCGGTCCACGGGGATATTGGGATCGACAGGGACCTGCTGTGGGCGTGTGCGCTGTGCCATGACGTGGGCAAGCCGTTTGAGTTCAGCCATGCGAATCAGGCGCGCTGGAAGAACGATGTGGGCGCGGCGGGATTTCCTTCGATCCGGCATTCGGTCTACGGCGTGCACGTGGCGCTGACGGTGGGGCTGCCGGAGGCGGTGGCGCATACTGCGGGCGCGCATTCGGCCGAGGGGGAGTTGATCAAGCGCAGCCTGGAAAACACGCTTGTGAACAGCGCGGACCACGCCTATTGGGCGGCAATGGAAAGGGCCGGGCAGCTGGAGATGGAGGACGAGTAAGCTAGGCAGTCGGAACAGGTTCTCCGTGCTGAGCGACGATTTCGCGCATTCCGTCCCACTCGAGCCAGATATCGGTCAGGGCCTCGTAGAGTTGGTCCTGGAGGTTGACGTGTCGCAGGCGAAAGTAGATGGCATAGCGCGGGTGGGGTGAGACATTGGGCGAGGCGCAGTGTGCAATCTGGTAATGCACGAAAAAGGCGTCGCCGGCGCGAGCGGTCAGCATTTGGGGGCGGGGCAAGTCTATGGGAGGCATGCCTTCTGCGCCGCGGCGCAGAAGGATGTCATGGCCGTTCTGGCAAAAGTATTGTGCGTAGAGATGATGGGTTCCGGGCCAGACGCCCAGATTTCCGGCGTAATCGGAGGGCACGTCGCTTAGTGCAATGCCGACCAGCATGGTGAATCTTTGCAGTTCGCCGGCGGGGACGCCGTTGTGGGGCGAGTAGAGCCCGTCGAGATGGGGACGCAGCGCGGGCGGCGGATCGTCCGTCAGGGGAAAACGAACTGCTATCTGGCCGTGTTCAACCGGATTTATCTTCCCGGCGCCGATCATTGACTCTGCCAACTGTTTTACGGGCGTTTTGTTGTAAAGATCGGTGATTTCTGAGGCATTCTGCAACTCCGGGCAGAATGTCTGTGATTGAAACGTGATCATCTGCGCCGGATCGATACCTTTGCCAAAAGAGTGGTTGATGGCTTTGACTGCGGCGTCGACCATCACGCGTGGGACAGCGCCCGGAATCTGCACATAGCCTTTTTTGTAGAGTTCGAGTTTCTGCGCGTGGGTTACTTTCATGGTGTCGCCTCAGTTGGTGGGCTGGATGAGAGGAATAGTACTACCGTATTGCGGTACGCGACAAGCAGGGCCGCGGCGGGGAAGACAGGCAACCACATTTTGAACGGCTCAAGGGAAAGAATCAGATATGCCTAAAATGACAATAGTCAGACTCATGACCGCAAACGTTCTTTTGACACTCTTGTGGCTGGCTTTGGCCTTTGGATATCCGGGATATGAGTTCACCATTTACACGTTCGGCCTCGGCCTGGACGGAGGTGCGGCGCGTAACGACGCCTTCGACTTGCAACTGAGCCTGGGCGCGGCCCTGGGCATTCCGAGCATGGCCTTTATCGACCACTTCAATATTCTTTTTGTCACCGCTGCGCCGCTGGTTTGGTGGCGGAACGCCAAGGTACAGATGATTGTATTGGGGATGGCAATTCTGAACGGACTCTACATGTTTCTGTTTGTGGCCGTGTTTCTGCCGCCTTGGATTCTGGGACAGGGCGACCGGGTGGAGGACTGGATGCTGGGCCTTGTGGTCTCGGCGGTCTTTCTGCTTTGTGTGCTCCTGAAGCTCCCCGTGGTCAGGTTTCGCGGGATTCTGCGCAACTGGGCCATCGGTGTCGGCGTGGTCGCGGCCTACTTTGTCGTCACGGCGGCGACGCGGGCGTCGCAGCTGCAGAACGTGCGCGCGCTGCGCCGCATGTGTGTGACCACGCCGGGCGAGGGGGAGCCGTGGCCGTCCGGATGGCAGTGGGAGCCAATGCCGTTCGGCAACAACGAAGGCTGGCCGTTGGGACCGTGGCCGGAAGGGGAGAAGCTGGCCGGCTGTGAACCAAGCGCAGATTTGATCGCGGCCGCGGCCGCCGAGCTGCAGGCGGTGGGCTACCTGCCGCTGGGGCTTGTGCTGGGCCTGATTGTTGTCGGGGTTGGGGCGTACTTTATCGCAGTGCTGCGCGCAGAGGAGCCGTCAGCGGCTTAATTGGACGGGAGTTTCAGGGCGGCCGATACGAGGTTGTTGAGCACGTACCGGTTCCGGTATCAGGCGCCAGGATGTAACGGCCGGTTTCCAAAAGGGGCTTGTTGTGAAAAAGACGAGAATTCGAACACTGTTTCTGGGCAGGCCAAAGGGTGACAGCTTTCCCGGTGATGAGAACGAAGAGTGGCCGATCTATCAGGGTTCGTTCAGCCACGAAAACCTGGCCGCGCGTTACAGAGAAGAGCTGAAGGCATACGGGCGGGAGGTGGAGTTTACGGGCCAGACGCTGGTGCGGACGCGTGGGGAGTTGGTAGAAACGGCGGCGAAGGTGCAGGACGAGGACGGTGTCCTAGTCTTCATTCTGGGCCTGTTTCCGAATGTTATGCAGAAGGAGATTGCGAGCTGGGGCAAGCCGACGGTGATGTTCAACCCGACGGAATCGCCGCTTTCGCCGCTTGCCTGGCTGCATAACTTCGTGCCAGTGAAGGGCAAAAGCAATGTGATTCCGGTACTTTCGTCGGATTTCGCGGACGTGGGAAAGAAGATAGGCGTGTTGAAGGCTATTCACAAGATGCGGCAGTCGAAGGTGCTGTACCAGCAGTCGCATACGCCGAAGCAGGTGGAGTCGAGCCGCAGGTGGTTCGAGGAAGGGTGGGGCGGGATCCATCTCTTTTCCGACCTGACGCCGTTGAGCGACGGCTTTATCAGGCAGGCCAAGGAGAGGCTGGGGCTTGAGATCAAGGATATCCCTCCTCAGAGGCTGATCACGGCCTACCAGAACGCCGATGCCGGGGCTGCGGAGGCGCTGGCGCAGAGTAGGATTACGGGGGCCACGGATGTGATTGAGCCGACGAGGGAGGACGTGGTCGAATCGTGCAAGCTGTACCTGGGGATCAAGCAGATCCTGGCGGAGGAGGAGGCGCAGGGTATCACCGAGCACGGCATCTGTATGGGGAGCGGGCCGTATCCTCTGCCGTGCCTGGCGTTCTCGATGCTGAACGACGAGGGGCTGGCCGGGATCTGCCAGCTGGACCTGTCGAGTACGATCACGCAGCTTTTGATCGGGTATCTCGCGGACCGGCCGGGCTTTATCGGCCATATTCACATCGATACGGGGCGAAATCTGATCGGGATGTCGCACGATTTCAGCGCGACGAGGCTGGGGGGATGGGACAGCGAGGAATCGGAGAAATACGCCTTTCGCAATCACCAGGGGTTGTACCGGAGCACGTGTGTGAACGTGCAGATGGAGGTGGGGCAGACGGTGACGATCGCCCAGTATGTGCCGTTCGACCGCATGTATGTCTTTACCGGGGTGATTGACAGCAACGTGAATCCGCAGCGGGACTGCCGGACGTCGGTGGCGATCCGGGTGGCTGACGCCAAGCGGCTGCTGCGGAACTGTATGAAGGCGGAGCACCCGTTGACGCCGGGGGGCCACAGGCTCCTGTTTTACGGGGACTGGGTGGATGAGATTGAGGATCTGGGGCAGTTGCTTGGGTTTGAGGTTGTAAACGATATGGAGCGAAGAGGGTAAAGAAAGTAAAGACCCCCCGTCCACTCCCGACGCTTTTGTAAGGCTTGCTGCATTCCATACGCTGCAATACACACCATTGCAGTTCTGAAAATGTGAGGTATGATGGGAACTGAAAAGATCAGCCACTTCCTTGACAAATTATTTGAAATGTACGAGGTTCATCGGCAATGACGAGAGTAGTCTCGTTTATCAATTATAAGGGAGGCGTTGGGAAAACCACGACGGCATATCACGTGTCGAGTTCACTGGCCCAACATTATGGCCAGAGAGTTCTCATGATCGATATAGACCCACAGACGAATCTGACGTTCCTCTGTACCAGCTATGAGCAATGGCGACGCCGTAAGAGAAATGCGGGTACAATAACGAATCTGTACAGGCATTTCACTCAGAGCCATGCGCTTGACGTGAAAAGGTTCATTTGGAACGATGTCGTCGTCATTGGGCGACACCCAATCTCAGGACTCGACCTGATCCCTTGTGACATCGATTTGCTTGGCGAGGACATCGGCGGCGGGCAAGTCGCCGGCACTTTTCCAACTATAGAAGCGCTCCAAAAAGATGCACAACGATACTTGAGAGAGCATTCCTTCTTACAGAGAGTGATAAGGGAAGTCGAGGACAGATACGATTGGATCGTAATTGACTGCCCACCAAATTTGTACCTGATGACTCGGAATGCCCTTTATGCCAGCGACTACTACGTTGTGACTGCTATTCCTGACCACTTGTCCACAATTGGGCTGAATATCCTAACACAGAAAATCGGCACTATGGGTGAGGGTATTTCAGCGATTCAGACGCTGGTAGGGGTAAGCGATGCCCACACGGTGGCCGAGCTTGGAGCTATCGTGTTCGTAAAGGTTCGGATAGGTGGGGACATGATAACAACAACACATTCCACGACTATACGCAATATAGCTTCAAGACCATTTGCAAAGGGCAAAGTAGTCTCGAAGTACACCACAGAGTTGATTGGCTACAGTGAAGCAGCCGAAAGCCGCGTTCCGGTCTGGGAGCACAATTCGGAAAACGCTCGACGAGCGGCGCGCAAAAACGAGTATCCGGAGATAACGCGAGAGTTGCTTGCAATGCTGAGGGAGACTCCTTAGACATGAAGAAAAGCGCATCACACTATCCTACGGAGGCCTTGTTCAAAGGTCTCAAGACTTTCCTCTCCTCACTCCCTTCTGAGGAAGAGAAGAAGGAACTGATTCTGACATTGAACGAAACTCAGGATTTTCTTGATGAGATTCGATCTTTGATAGAAGCGGTACCCACGATGGAATCCAGTCAAGAACTATCGGAAGGGCTGTCGCGCCTTGACATTCTCGTAGCCCGCGCGAACAGGGACAACGGTCTCCGTAAGCTCCTCGGTTTGAGAGGCTCTTCGACTTCCGCTACAAGGAAGGCGCTTAGTCCTAACGATTCTTACGCAAGAGCCTCAAGCTTAGCGCAAGAACTGAGCCAATTGAATACCTCAGATGTCAGAGCCTTTCTCGAGCAAATGCGCGAACCTCTTTCAGTCCTAACGAAATTGGCCAAACTGCTCGGCATGAGCACGCGCAGCAAAGAGCGAAAATCTGACCTTCTCCAACGCATCGTAGTCCATATCGAGAATCAACGTGGATACGATATGCTGCGCACCGGGGACATCAAAGCGGTCGAGGCAGATCTAGTGGAACTTCAAAAAGAACACCGCGAAACCCAATCCGCATAGGCCGTACTTGTGGGCACGTCTTAGCTTTCGCGAAGTTCCTGGCTATCTCCCGCGTCTCTGACGTCCGCCCCATTCCAGCATTACTAAATAGAACACGCTCCTAAACACCGTCCCACGGATTCTTGGTTCAGTTTCCGTCTACACAATGGTGGCGGTTGATTTGCGTGCATACATCGGGGTAACCGCGAGATCATTAGGTTTCTTGCCGATCCACCATGTTGACAAGCTCGTGGGGCAGCGCACATTGCTGGAGGGGGTTTCAATCACAGGGCTCAAAGGTTGAAGGAAAGGCGACAACAGGAAGACCAGTCAGCAGCAATGAAGGAGTACAGATGATCAGCATCAAGGCTGTTGAAATCATTGGGCCGCGGCAGGTAACTGTGGTCGAGGATGAGCTTGCGGAACCGGACGCGGGGGAGGTGGCGATGCGCTCGCTGTACTCGGGCATCAGTCATGGGACGGAGATGAACGTGTATCGCGGCGACGCGCCGATGTGGCAGCGGAAACAGGACCGTCGCAGACGGCTGTTCGTGGAGTCTGACGAGCCCGAGTGGGCATACCCCTTGCGCTACGGGTATGCTTGCGTTGGTGTGATCACGGCGTTGGGGAGCGATGTGACAGAGTTTACCGAAGGTGAAATCGTCTTCAGTTTTGCCCCGCACCAGTCGGCGCACGTGCTGCCGGCGGGTTCGGTGTCCAAGCTGCCGGAGGGACTTGATCCGAGGGCAGGTGTGCTCACGGCCGTCCTGAACACTACTTTCAACGGCATATTGGACGCGAACCTGCACTTGGGAGAGTGTGTGGTGGTTTTCGGCCAGGGTGTCCTGGGGCAGCTGACGGTACAGTGGGCCAAGCTGTCGGGCGCGTCGCCAGTTATCGCGGTGGACCTGATCGATAAGCGGCTGGAGATCTCGAAGCGGGTGAGCGGGGCGGACCTTGTCTTCAATGCGGGCGAGGAAAGGGACATCGCGATGGCGGTGCGGGAGTTGACGGACCATCGCGGCGCGGACGTGGTGTTCGAGTTTTCGGCGAGTGATCGCGCTCTGAACGAGGCGATCCGCACCGCTTGTTACAACGGCAAGGTGATCGTGATGTCGTGGTATGCGGGCGCGCTGGCCAACGTCTACCCTGGCGCGGAGTTCCACCACAACCGCATACAGCTGATCTCGTCGCAGATAAGCGGCATCAGCCCTGAACTGTCGCATCGATGGTCGGCCGCGCGGCGCATGGAGGCGGTGCTGTCATTGATGCCCAAGCTGAATCTGGAGGGGTTGATTACGGATGTGGTCGACCTTGACGGTGCGGCGGCGGCTTATGAGATGATCGATAAGCGCCCAGAGGATATTTTGCAGGTGGTGCTCGACTACGGTGAGGACTGAGCTTAGACGCTTTCGGCTCCGAGTCCCTGCATGGCGCATCCCAGATTTGGAGTGGGACCGGGCAGGCACTCGGCCCGCTTCTAGCATGATCGCGTCAGGCGGCTTCGCGGCACGACGTGGGCGAGCGACCGGCGGCATAGACATGAGGTCGAAACGCGGCGCCAAGGTGGCATAGCTGAAGGGGGGCGTTGCGGGGGGAGTCCCCCCGCACAAGGGAGGGCCGAAGGCCCGACCGCCCAAAAAAACGAGGAGAGAGTGGAGAGGAGTGAGAAAAACCTGGGCTCGGCTCGCTCAGGGTTGCGAATTGACAGTGGTGGAGTCGTTACCCAAGCTATACGAATGTTCACCCCCGTTGGGGGATGCATTCGTCTCATTGAGACCTCCTTGACTATCGCCCTGTCATCAAGTATATTCAAGTTACGCAGGCGTTGACGAACAACATCGGGTTTTCACTCCTCTTGCAGACATCGTAATTCACAGGCAACTTTCCCTGCGTAAATTGCTAAGGCCATGATACGCCAAAGTCTGACCTCTGATGTGTTCGGTTGGTGGGGAACGCATCAACCAACAATAAACGATTTCGCCACTGTAGCTTTTGCAGGGAGTGGGATCTTCCTCTATAACCTGAGTTCGGAGTTAGTATAGTGGTTGGCAAGAGGGCCAACTCATTTTCGGAGAGATGAAGAGACGGCTTTTGGGGTTGCCAAGTGTAGGCAATCAGGCCGGCGATGAGATTGACAAGAAAGTTGGTGCTGCTGCGGTGGCGGGTGTGTTCAATCTGGGAGATATTCTTGAGTTGGTTAATGATGGTCTCGATAATGAAACGTTTGCGTGTCAGCAGCTTGTCTTGGAGAAGGACGAGTCGATTGCGCTGGTTGTGGTAGACTGGCAACGGGGTTGAATCAATGAATGCGACCCCTGTTCCCTGGCCAAAGCGCACGCGCAGATAGAGACACATGGCTGGCAAAACGGCTGGAATCAACTCCACAAAACGCGTATAACTGACCAGAGCAGGGAATTCACTGCATAGATGCTTACACACGTGCTGCACATAGTAGGCTTTGAAATTGCGATAATGCGACTGATGAAAGTGAATCAGAATCGTCATTACTTCGCTCAAGCTCAGCCGAGGGGCCGGCCCTCGCTTACCAGTCAGCACAAACAGCTTCGCATCCTCCCAACTACTCAGCCACTGACAAAAATCATCGACATCACAGAACAGTTCAAGTATACTCATCTTGAGCGCCTTTCCATGCTGGTGAATCGTTGTTGTCGAACTTCTATTCTACCAGCTTGTTTAGGCGCTCAGTTACTCCGAATTCAGGTTAAATAACAAAAAGCCCCTCGCTGTTGGCGCAGCAGGGGCGGTGACCCACGAGGATGAGGGCTCGTAGATGCCCCACAGTTTACCACAACGAGAATCAATCCGAACAGGGAACGGCGGCGCAATGCCGTGCTTCGGCGCGCGCGGAATCATGGGTAATTTGCCCGGGTTCAGTTTATTCCATTTTGCTTACCCCAAAGGGGACTCAAAATGAAGGTGAAGCGCAAAGTTCCGCTTGATTCTGGTTAGCGTCATCGTGCCAGGTCAGCTCGCCGTGCGCGTGCGCCTTATCTCCCCCGCCTTTACTTCGATTATTTCGAGACGTTCACCGTTACAGGAGACTGTCCATGCGCTGTAGAGTGAATCATCTGGTTATCGTTCTGGTCGTATTGTTGGCCGCCCTGTCCGTGAGGCCCGGACAGGTAGTTGCCCAGGATAACACGCTTGCCAAGCCCGTTTTGCAACTACAGGCAAATGGAACTTCGGTTGAATTGAGTTGGGGTCCGGTGGAGGGAGCGGTTCGGTATGAGATATGGCGATACGAGGAAGGTGTGAGGTGGGCTCGTCTTGACGACGGTAACCTGACTTCCACATCCTTGACGGATTCGGGTCTGACCGCAGGGGTTAGGTATTTCTGGACGGGCCAGACGGTTGGTCAGGATGGGAATAAGAGTGAATGGGCCGATTATGCGGAGTGGACCATTACGGCACAGCCAACCAACACACCAGAGCCTACCGCTACTCTTGATCCTAATGCTACAGGCCCAACCCCTTACCCGACCTACACGCCGTATCCAACCTACACGCCGTATCCGACCTATACGCCGGTTCCGACTCAGGCATCTAGTGCACCAAGCGATTGCAGGCTCGTTGAATACGCTCTTGCTGATTTGGCGTATCCGACTATCAGCGTCCCGCTTATTCGGAACGCAACCTACATTGCTTACCGAAACACCTTTGGTGAGAACCTGACGCGATTATCTATCTTGGAGGTAGGGTGGAATACGCATGGTGTCAATTACATCATCTACCTAGAATCCTTTAAGTATCGTCTTGTCGCGGAGTTCTTCGACGGGTGTGAATTCCTGGGCCATTCCGGTTGGGAGCAGGTTGAATATAGGACGGAAGATGAGGTCGACCTAGAAGACGTTCGGAAAAAGATTGAAAAACATCATGACTCTGGAAGGAGAAAATGACAGGGCAAAAGCCGGAGTGGGAAGTTCGGATGGATCGGATTGACGCGATGTCCTGGGTTGAGTGCTAACTGACAAGATGCCCCCCCAAAAACCGGGCCAACCTGGACATCATGCGGAGGATGAACTCTGAGCCGGTGGACTTGATCTATCCGGAGCCGCAGTTTCACTGAATAGGCGATTGCCCTTCTTATAGTGCATGACATTATGAGATTGAATTCTGACTGAGTCTCCGAAAACTGTATTCCGGCCAGCCCGCCGTGCGCGTAAGCGTGAACCCGGGCTATGTCGCGCGGGCCAAAGCGTATAGACATACCTGTGGAACGGCGGGCGGGGCAGATGGGATTGTTGGATTCAAGGAGGGAGAATGCCTGCGAAGAATGATTTTGAAGCGTTAGATATTCCCGTTGGGGCTAACTTGACCTACAAGGACCAGGACGATGTTACGTGTCTAGTCGTTGAGCAAAAACCAGCCAAAGTATATTACGGGGGCCAGGTCACGTCGGTGACCGAAGCAGCAAAAAAAGCGGGTGGATACCCTGGCACATACTCTCTCAACGGCAATAGATATTGGAAATATGAGGGCGAATTGCTTGCGGACCGCAAAAAACGCTACTCAGAAGCTCCTGATGAGGAGCAAACGACACTAAAGGACGAGGCGAGTATGGACTTCGACCCAGAAGAAATGCAGAGAGAAATCGACAGATTGACTGACAGGGTATCAAAACTTGAGAAAAGAGCAGATCAGGGAGTTGTTGCTCTAGTCCATGTGTATGCTGAGGTCGTAAAAGCATTCAAAGGGGTAGGAAAGGAATTTGAGGACATTTCAGATAAATTTGATTCGGAGTTTCGGGAGTTGGCAGAAGACGTTGACATAAACCTGAGATCGTTTGAGGGGCGATCGTAGGTTATGCCCCCCAACTTCGCCAACCGCACCATGTGGACGGGCGACAACCTGGACATCATGCGCGGCATGAATTCCGGGTGCGTGGACCTCATCTACCTGGACCCGCCGTTCAACTCGAACCGCAACTATGCGGCGCAGATCGGCAGCGAGGCAGGGCGGCGCAGCTTCCCCACGGCAGGGGATTTATTCTCAGCGACTCTGAATTGGCTAAGCGACGTGACCACGCAGGAACAACACAGGAGAAAATTCCATGAAACGCACACTCATCATCATCGCACTGCTGGCGCTGCTCATCCCTGCCAGCCTGCTGGCGCAGAGCGGGAACGTCGACGACCCGCCTGCGAAGCTGACCACGCCTGTTCTGACTGCGACGGCTTCCGATTCGACGATCGAACTATCCTGGGATGCGGTGCCGCACGCGACGCATTATCGGATTTGGGGTTGATCCGCAACGGACAGCTGGATCAACCTGGGCGGGTCAATCACTGGCACCAGTTTCAGCCATGCCGACCTTGTGCCCGACAGGGAGTACCAGTACATCATGCTGGCCCGTGACTCCAGCGGCCGATCCCGCAATTCGAACTGGTCCAACTGGGCCAGAGCGGTTGCGCCCACCCCGGTGCAGACGATGTGCGACCTGACTTTCGGCCAGCAACCCTTTCAGCTGCGGCAGGAGACCCTCGATGCCTTTAGCGAGCGATTCACCGGCGGGCGCGCACGTGCCTTCTTGGGCGGCATCGTCAAGGTGGTCTGGCATCTCAGCGGACAGGTAGAAATCTGGTACGCAGAGGGTGGTCCCGACAGGTACTTTGTCGTGTCCGAGCTGTGGCGGGGATGCGAGTTTGTCGGCCACACGCCCTGGCAAGAGTTGGGATCGATGGACAGCTTCCGCTAGAGAAGAGGGACGCTGACCCCGAAAAAGGCCCGCCGGCGCAGCTGCCGGCGGGCCTTTTTTATACGAATTCCGCCAAAATTGGCCGAAAAAAGGGAAAAAGATGTGATATACTGCGGACAAATCGGATATTGATGCTTTGCCGTGCCCCCAACGCAGCACGGCAAAGCATACCACGAGGCCTGTATCCTCGTGATAGGCGCATTCTATCACAGGTTCAGGCCTTTTTTTGTGCAAAATTCAATCGACGTGCGCACGAAGATCATCAAGGTGGACGAGGCGCTGGGCCTGGTGTTCGGCTGGGGCGCATCACATTGCCCATGTCTCTGCCAATCATCGCTACCCTGACCGTTCTCGATTTTATCAATGCCTGGAATGACTTCCTGTGGCCCTTTGTGGCGGTGAATTCCGAATCGTTACGCGTTTTTTCGGTCGGCCTCTATCTGCTACGAGCCGATACGCTTGGCGCCGGCTGGGGGCCGCTTTTTGCCGGATACACCATCGCTTCCATTCCTCTGGCCGCGCTTTTTTTCGCTCTGGGCAAGTTTTACGTGGAAGGACTGGTTGAATCAGGCTTGAAGGTATAGGGTATGAGAGGAAGATGACCGTCTGCGGCTGATGATGCACGCCATCGACCTGCGGAAGGAGAGCAGCTACGGGCGCGATGAGGTCCCCTTCCCCTATCAGCCGCCGGCGGGCTACGACGTGACGTGGCCGTCAGCGGATGAGACGATGAATTACCGGCCGGCGCTTGGGTACAGCAAGTACTATTAACGAGAAGAGAGCGTAGAGAAGTGAGAAAAGAGAAGTTAGCGGTTTTCTCTCTCCTCACTCCTCTTAACTCTTTCCTATTCGTTGGCCGTCAGTCCGGCTGATTGCGAAAGCGCCAGCGGCGGGCGTAGGAGAGTGCCATGCTGGAGGCGACGGCCATGACGGCGGCGAGGACGTTGAAGAGGAGGTCGCGCTCGTCGTAGGCGCGATTGGGCAGGTAGGCCTGGATGTTTTCGTCGATCAGGCCGATCAGCGAAGCGGCTATGACCGCGAGCAGAGCGGGTACGGGGACGCGGCGGCCGTGGCTGGCGCGTTCCTTTAGCGCTTCGTAGATGAAGACGGACAGTACCCCGTACTCGATGAGGTGCGTGCGCTCCTCCGGGGTCGCCATGCGCACGAAGACGAGGATGTAGACGGCGGCCACGCCGAGCGCGACCCCGATTTCAAGGCCGCCCGGGCGCGCTTTGAGCCCGTAGGCCAGGATGACAGCCCCGACCAGTAAAAAACTGACCATGAAGAGGGCTTCGAGCAGCCCGTGTGTACGCAGGTGCCCGGCCAGTGTGCGCGCGAGCCCGAGCGTGGAGTAGATAGCAACGACTACGGCCAGTGCCCAGAGCCAGAGGCGGCGTTCTCGATTGGATGTGAATAAGGACATGGAGATTGTTAGTTGTGTTCAGTGAAACGGCATCTTCGATAGATACTTGAGGGCGGCGCGACCGGGGACTACCCTTTGATGCCGGTGAGTGTGAAGCCCTCGGTGAAGTAGCGCTGCCCATAGTACGATAACCCCATCATGGGCAGAGATACAAGAACGGACATGGCCATCATCGGCCCCCACTGGGTGTCGCCGCGCGAGCCGATAAAGCCCATCATGGCGAGGGTGATGGTTTGCATGCTCTTGTCCTTGAGGTAGAGGAGAGGGAAGAGGAGATCATTCCAGGCCCAGGAGGTGATGAGGACGACCTGTAGGGCGAGGATGGGCTTGGCGAGGGGGATGATGACACGCCATAAGATGACCAGATCGTTACAGCCGTCAAGGCGGGCGGCTTCAGAGAGTTCGTTGGGGATGGCGCGGAAGAACTGGCGCAGGACGAAGACCATGGCGGGATTGAGCGCGAGCATTGATGGGATGATGGCGGGCAGCCAGGTCCCGACCCAGCCCAAGCGGGCCATCATCACGTAGCGGGGTACCATTGTTACAAAGTCGGGCATAAGCATGAGGCTGATGTTTAGCATCATGAGCAGCTCGCTGCCGGGGAACCTCATGCGTGCGAAAGCATAGGCGGCCAGGATACAGGAAGCCATTGTGGGTATGAGTACGAAGACTGCTAGCATGAGAGTGTTGCGCAGGTGGAGGAGCCAGTCGCGCGCGCGCCAGCCGTCGGCAAAGTTCTCGAAGGTAACGGGGTTGGGAAACCACTGGATGGGGAAGGTGATTCGCATCTGTTCGAGCGTTTTGAAGGCGTTGCTGAACATCCAGAAAACGGGCAACAGGGCTAAGAAGAGAAAGGCTGCGATCAGCAGATAGGCGTTGGAGTGCTGAATAATTCTGCTGGCGCGCATGCCGAGAGTGAAGCGGCCCTCGGGGAAAATGTAACGGCGTGCAGTGCGAATGCCTGCCATACGATTCAGTTGCCTCCCTCGTAGTAGACCCAGCTTGCGGAGGTGCGGAAGACGGCGACGACGATGACCATGCTGATGACGAAAAGAATCCATGAGAGCGCGGCGGCGTGGCCCATCTTGAAGTACCTGAAGGCGTTTTCATAGATGAGTTGGCCGTAGAACATCGAGCCGCCGGCGGGGCCTCCGCCGGTCATCAGCATGGGGCCGGAGAACATCTGAAAGGCGCCGATCAGGCTTGTGAGGAGGTTGAAGAGGGTGTAGGGAGTCAGCATGGGCAGTGTGACTGTGAACAGTGTCTGGATAGACTTTGCGCCGTCGATCTTGGATGCATCGTAAAGTTCCTGGGGCACATTCTGGAGCCCGGCGAGGAAGATGAGCATACCGATGCCGCCCTGGATGGCCATGACGATGAAGACCCATTTGACCATCACCGGATCTGTGAGCCAGGCCTGCCCCTTGGGGAAGCCGAGGATTTTGAGGAAGGTGTTGAGGAGGCCGATGGAAGGGCTCCAGATGAAGAGTAAGACGGAGGCGGCGCCGGCTACGGGGACGGTGCCGGGCACGAGGGCGAGCGTGCGGAAGAGCTGAAGGCCGCGCACTTTTACGTTGAGGAGCAGCGCCTGCAGCAGGCCGACCACCAGCCCGCCGGGAACGGAGACAACCACGAAGATAAAAGTGTTCGTCAGGGCCTTGCGGGTATAGTCGTGATCTGCGAGATTGACGTAGTTGCGGAATCCGATCCACTTGGCGGGCTGAAAGCCGTCGTAGATGGTGAAGCTGTGGTAGAAGGAGTCGAGGATGGGGTAGGCCTGGAAAATGAGAACGCCCACGATCCAGGGGAGGAGGAAGAGAAAGGGGAGCATGCGGCGGCGGAATCTGCGGCCGCGGGCCAGCCGGTTAGGGAGACCGGGGTCTTCGGCGGGACCCAGGCCGGGTTGGGGGGCGCTCAGTAGCGGCGAAGTCATATCAAACCTGGAGGTCGAGAGCTGATTCGAGGCCTTTGGGAAGGGACCCCTGAAGGGGCGGTCGCGCCTTGGGGCGGGAGCCAAGGCACGACCGTGATGTGTCACGGTTTGCGCTTCGCCAATTGCGCTGTTTGCGCTTCGCTAAATGGCCTAGGATGGCGTCAGCGAAACGCAAAGAATGCGGTCGGCTCAGCGCAAAGTCGGGAGGCTAACTTTGGGTCTCCCAGTATTCGTCGAGGGACTGCTGGAGCTCTTTGTTGATGTCGAAAAGGGCGTCTTCGGGTGATTTGACGCCGACGATCACCTCTTCGAAGGCCCGAGTCCACAGGTTTTCACACTGGGACTGGACGGGCGTGAGGAACTCGCCGGGGCTCCAGAGCCGGTCGGCTTCCAGGGGGGCGTCGAAGAACCATTGCAGGCCGGGCACGCTGGAAAGATCGATGGCGTCGAGCAGCGGTTTGCTCCACATGGCGGCGGCCCGGATTTCGAATTCTATGAGGCCGACTTCGACGCTGGTCATGTGAATTATGAAGGTGAGAGCGTCTTCGGCGACCTGGGTGGTGCGGGGCATGAAGAGCGTATGGCCAGTACCGAAGTCGATGGCCTTGTAGCCTTCGTTGAGGTTGGGGTGGAAGTTGTAGCCGATGGATTCGAGTTCGACGCCTGTGACTTCGACCATACTGCGCAACATGCCGGGCAGCCAGTTGCCGTCCATGACCATGGCGCGCTTGGCGTTGTTGAAGCCGCTGGAGGGATAGCCGGACCAGTAGCCCCACTGGTCTCTGAGGGCCAGCATCTTGTCCATGCCCGGGTCGGTGTAGAACTGGGTGATGATGCTGAGGCCTTCTGCCCACGCTTCGGTGTCGAAAGTAAAGGTGCGCTTGTCTTCGGAGATGTAATTTTCGTCGAAGACGACGGGCCAGGCGATGACGGTGAAGCCGTAGGCGTCTTTGGGGTCGAATCCGGCCTGGGTGAGGTTGCCATCGTCGTCGTATTGGAGGAGCATGCGGGACCACTCGAGCATTTCGGGCCAGCTTCTTGGGCCGACTTCAGGGTCGCCGCCGACTTCTTCGATGAGGTGTTTGTGCCAGCAGATGGCAGGCATGGAGCCGCCTTCAAGGGCGGGGATGCCGTAGGTGACGCCGTCCCATTTGCCGTTGTCCCACTGTGAGCCGAGGTAGATGTCGGGGTCGAAGTCGGTGGCGTTGGCGATGAGGTCGTCGAGAGGGAGCATGACGCCGCGCGCCATCAGTTCGGCGAAGCCGCCGATGTAGCGATGGTAGACGTCGGGCGCGGTGCCGCCGGCGACGGCAGTCATTGTGTCCTCGGGGGATACGTGGAGGCGAATCATTTCGATGGAGATGTGTGTGCCCTTTTCGTCAAACAGTTCGATGCAGGGCGTCCAGATGTCGCTATCACCGGAGGTTTGCCAGCCGGACTGGACCGAGACGGTGACCGGTTCCATGGCTGTCTCCATGCCGCCGTCAGCGGTGTCCTGGGCAACGGGCTGGCAGGCGGCGAGAAGGGCAGCGCCGCCGGTGGCTCCGGCGAGTGAAAGAAACTCTCTGCGGCTGAAACTTTGCTTTCGCATGTTCTGTTTTCCTCCCGAGGTTTTTGAATTAAGAGTAACCAGACTGAAATGGGAAAGGTGACAAATGCGGTCTCTGTTTTGATTCCGGCATAGGGTATCACAGTTGATGGAGAAAAAAAATTTTGCAAAATGAATGGCTCCTATGATGGACGCGTTTGTGAGCATTCCTCCGGCCAGTTCACCTGGTCTAACAGACGGCTGCCACAAACGATGGCGGGGCTGGATTCCGTTCTGTTCCTGTGGATTGCAGCAGGAGGCGGGGCGCAGATTCCGCACGCTTGTTTTCTCCGTGTACGAGGAGGGTCGCAAGAGAACAGTTTCATGCTACACTAACTGCATTGTGTGGGCACATGACTCAATTTCAGGGGAGGAAAGAACCAATGTCTGACCTGAGCGCGGCATCGCTTGAGCACCGTTTGACGGAGGAGGAACGGAAGACCTTCAACGAGACCGGTATTATCTACGTCAGGAATGCCCTTTCGCCGGAGCAGGTAGAACACGGGGTCGAATTGACGGAACGGATCCACGAGGCGAAGTTGGCGGAGGGACACGACCCGCGCACGGCCTTGTTCTATCCCAACTTTATTCCGGATGATCCGTATTTCGTCGATCTGATCGACTACGAGCGGGTCCTGCCCAAGGTGTGGGGGATATTGGGCTGGAATATCTTTCTGTATCACGCGCATCTGATCGTTACTCCTCCGAACGGTGAGGCGATAAACGACAAGACGTTCAGCTGGCACCAGGACAGCGGCCGCGTCAACGTTGAGATGGAGAGCCACCCGCGGCCGCGGCTGTCGCTGAAGGTGGCCTATTTTCTTTCGGATACGAGCGAGCCGGGGCGGGGCAATTTCTGGGTGGTGCCGCGGAGCCACGTGCGGGATACGATCGACAGGCCGGAGAGCGGAATCGGCCAGCCAAAGGGGGGCGATCCCGGTGCTGGCCAAGCCGGGGGACGCGGTGTTCTTTGACCGGCGGCTGTGGCATACGGCCAGCCCCAACTGGTCGGACATCACGCGGCGCGTGTTGTTTTACGGCTACGGTTATCGCTGGCTGCGCACGAAAGACGACATGACGGTCGACCATCTGTGGGAGAGCGTCAGCCCGACCCGCCGGCAGCTGCTGGGCTGGAGCGTGAACGCGAACGGCCGTTTTTCGCCGACGGACGAGGACGTGCCCCTGCGCATGTGGCTGAAGAAGCACAGCCCGGCGGAGGCAGAGTAGGTATACAGTTCGAATCTGAGCCGAAAACGGTTCCACGGGCTTTCCAACATATGGGCCTTCAAGGACGGAATGTTCCGGCCCAGTTGACCTGCCTGCGATACGGGCGAGACAACTGTTCTTGAACTTACATTCCCGGAGGGCTGCTATGTTAGAATTGAGAGAGTAAGTCATCTCTTGGGATTGGTAATTCGCGAACTCTTTTGGATCGGAAAAACGTCTCGAAGTGGGGCTACATGGACAGCGTATTCATCTATTGGGATAACTCGAATATTTTCCACGAGGCGCAGCGCCTGGCAGAAGAGCGGGGCGAAGGTCCAAATGCCCGCTACCGTGTACGCATTCACTTCGACCACATGCTTCGCTTGGCGCACGCTGACCGGCCTGTGCAGAAGGCATTGGCAGCTGGCTCAGTGCCCCCGGAAATGCGTCAGCTATGGAACAGGATGGAAAGCAGAGGCGTTGAGGTCCAGTTGTTCGACCGCGGCACACCAGACCGGGGAGAACAGGAGATGCCCGACCGAGTCTTGCAGCTGCGAATGCTGGAGGATGCACTGGATTTCAATGGTGATCCCGGCATCGTAGTGATGTTGACTGGCGATGGCGCGGGTTATCTTGAGGGTGCAGGCTTCCACAGCACTTTGGAACGCATGCACAAGCGGGGATGGCGTGTCGAGATATTATCCTGGGCACATTCCTGTAATCAGAGGATGCGCGAGTGGGCTGAAGAAAATGGAGCATTTATTGCTTTGGACGACTTTTACGAGTCAATCACCTTTATGGAACCTTCCCGACCTGGTCACGAATTGGCGGCGGCGCGTGATGCCGCGGCGTTAGACTTGTCCAAACGGAATACAGCTTGACTATCTGACTCCAGTCTTTTGTCCAGGTTGAAGGGTTACGGAGGGAGTCATTGGGGATTCTTCGCCAATGGGTTGGAGGCGGAGAATCCCTCTTTTCGTACTCGAACTGATAAAGGGTTGCGGCACTAAATTCGGTCTAGCGTAGCGCTTATTTGTAGGGCCAGACGACGTCCAGGAAGGGTTCATCCATGCCTGCTTCCTTGTCCATTGGTCTGGTGGCGTACTCCTCCCGCGGGGAGTCGGCGATCTGGTGGCCGTTCTCTTCGATCCATTTGTGAACGGCGTCGTAGTAGCCCAGTATTTCCGGGAAGTGGGCCTGGCGCAAGGTAAGTGAGGTGTAGGCGATGGTGCCGCCGGGCAGGGTCGCGCTCTTGATGTCGCCGCTGACGGGGGGAACGGTTTTGACGGGAATGCCCACTTCGACCGGTCCGTTGTTCTCTGCGTCCACGTGGCCGTGGTAGATGGCGACGGGTCTTCCATCCTGTTCAACCCCGGATTCGGCTATCAAGGCTGACAGTTGCTCCATGGATTTTCGAAAGTGGTCGTGGAGTTCGCTGATATAGACATGGCGAGTGATACTGACCATCGGGCGGTCTGGCTGTGTTTTCGTCTCGACTGTGGGGGACATCTCGTTCTCCTTTTTTTGCAGCTCATATAGCGAGCCGTCGATGGGTACATAGAAGGCAGTTGTTTGGTCCCGGCGACCGCGAAGGCCTGGAGGGTCAGCGCTTTCTGCATAGGGCGGCGCGTCGCGCAGGCTGATTTCGGTCTGCGGCAGCCAGCGCTTGTAGATGGCCTGCCACATGGCATCGCGGCGACTGCCGTGGTGGTGAAAGACAGCGTAGACTCCCCCTTCAAGTGGCTCGACGTCTACGGGTCTGCGCGGCTGGATGGAGGCGTTCTCTTCGAGAAGAATGCCGGCATCGACCCGCACTTTGTCACTTGCAGAGTCACCCCAGTTAGGACGGTCGCGGCAGACCTGTACGTAGGAGGTCGGTTCGAAGGGATCGACGTCGGAGGCTCCTCCTCCGGCAATGCCAGTGTGTCGCTTCAACGCTGTCCATACGGTTTCGCTGTCCGCTTCTGCGCCGACGCAGGGAATGTAGACCAGTTCGTGATTGAGTCGCTGGCGGATCTCAGGCTGCAGCAAGAGCGGTTCCCAGTAGTTTGCATAAAGTGTGGGTCGCCGCAGCCTGCGGAATGTGCGGGGGCTGGCCCGAAAGCGTTTCTTGAAAGCGCGGCCAAATGCTGCGGGCGTCTCGTAACCGGCTTCGAGGGCGATCTGCGTCACCAGGTCGTTGCTGAGGATGAGGCGGCGGGCGGCCCAGTCGAGGCGGATGCGGCGCACGTAGTCGCTGGTTGTCTCACGCAGGTAGGCGGCGAAGATGCGGTGGAAGTAGAAGGGTGAAAAGCCGGCTATGTCGGCCAGCGTCTCGACGGTGAGGGCCGCGTCGATGTTCTCCTGGATGTGGAGGAGTACGGCGTTGAGCCTCTCGCGATGGTGGAGGACTGTCTCCTCACGCGTCTGCACTGCCTGTTGGTCTATCATGCGGCCAGTATAGCAGAATGAAATCGGGCAAACTATCCCGTTCTTGCTGTTTCAACCCCATTATGTGCATTCAAGTTGATAAGGCATCTCTTCATGCTGTGTGTTTCTTGTTTAGCTATGCGAAATCCCCACAGAAAGTCTTGGTTTCTGTCGAGGTTTGGATTGGTTGTTCATTGCGTATGAATTCGTCACCACGGGCACAGGCCGTTTGAAGCTGTGCCCAGTTCAAGGGAGGACCCTTCAATGCAGATTACAGCAGTTACGCCGATTGTCATGGATGCCGGCTGGCGCCATTGGATCCTGGTGAAGGTTGAGACGGACGAGGGCATCACCGGTTGGGGGGAGTGCAGCGACCAGGCCATGAATGGTGTGGCGGGCGCGGTGCGGGATCTGACGCCGGTGGTGATGGGCCGCGATCCGAGAGCGTTTCAGCAGCGTTGGTGGGATATGTACCGGGCGTTTCAGTCGAGCCCGGGCGGCATCGGCGCAAAGGCGATTGCCGGCATCGAGTTGGCGCTGGTGGATATCGCGGCGCGGGCGCGGGACTGCTCGGTGGTCGAGCTTTTCGGCGGGCCGACGCGGGAGAGCGTGCGCGTTTACTGGTCGCACTGCGGGACGAGCCGGATCCGTGTGCATGAGTTGATGGGCACGCCGCCGCTGCGATCAATGGAGGATGTAGCTGCGCTGGGACATGAGGTTGTTTCCAAGGGCTATACCGCTCTGAAGACGAACATTCTGTTTCCAGGCGATCCGGGACACGTCTACTTTCCGGGACGGAACCCAGGCGGCGCCACCGATCAGGTCGCGTCGAACGAGTTGATCGACCACATCGTCACGCAGATGGGCACTTTCCGCGACGCGGTGGGGCCGCAGTTCGACCTGCTATTGGACCTGAACTTCAACTTCAAGCCCGAGAGCTGTCTGGAGATCGCGCGGGCGCTGGAGTCGCTGCATCTGATGTGGCTGGAGATCGATCTCTATGAACCGGAGGCGCTGGCAGAGGTGCGGCGCAAGACGAGCACGCGCATCTGCACGGGTGAGACGCTCTACTACGAACGCCAATATCTGCCCTATCTGCAGGCGCGGGCGTCAGACTATCTGATGATTGACGTACCCTGGAACGGCTTTGCGCCGTCGAAGCGGGTGGGAGAGATGGCGCAGACCTTCCAGATGAACATCGCGCCGCACAACTACTACAGCCACCTGTCCTCGTTTATCAGCGCGAGCCTGTGCGCGGTGCTGCCGAACGTGAAGATCATGGAGATCGACATCGACGACGTGCCCTGGAAGGATGAGATGGTGACGAACGTGCCTGAGATCATCGACGGGCAGATGACAACGCCTTCGGGCCCGGGTTGGGGCGTCGATATTGTGGAGGAGGTGCTGCACGCGCATCCGGTTGGCTAGGGCCTGGCTTCTCAGCGCTAGTTCTCGTCCGGCAAGGTGATGCGAACGACCTCGCCGACGATGGTCGTAGGTCCGTCGGGGCCGGGGATGGGGCGGTTCGGTGTGCCCTGACCGGTCGAGATGTAGATTTCGTTTGGCGAGACGAGGGTGATGTTGGTGGGCATGTCTAGGCCCTCGGCGAGAAGGTACTCTGCGCTGCCGTCAGGTGCGTAGCGGGTGACGCGTCCGGTGAAGCGGAGGTAGCCGCCGTGGAGGGCGGGCTGGTCCGGGTCGAAGAGATCATGGGTGGGTTCAATCGGGTCGGCGGGCCCGCTGGTCATTTCGACGACATAGATGTTGCCGTCGCCGTCGACAGCCACATCGATCGCGGTTGTCAGACCCAGGACAGCGTCTTTAATCGCGCCGTTTTCGGGGTCTACGCGCACGATAACGCTGTCGCCGGGAACGAAGGCGATGGTCTCGCCGTCAACGACGAGGGAGCCGGTGAAGAGAGCCACCAGGAGGTCGCCGTTGCGCGGGTCTACCGCGACACCTGTGGGCACCGACTGCTGACCGCTGGCGAGGGCGCCGAACTGTGTGATTTTGCGGTGGGCGCCGTCGTCGATATTGACAACGGAGAGTGCATTGGCCGTGCTTTCGGCGATATAGATATGCGTATGATCGCGCGAGAAGGCGAGACCGTTCATATTGCCGCGCGCGGAAAGATTGCGGCCCATCTGTTTGTAGGGGCTGACTTCATAGACGCCGATCTTGCCATGTCCGCCGTCTACGGTGAGGTAGAGGTGGCCATCGGTGTGCCGCAGCAGATCCCCCGGTCCGCTGACCTCATCGCGCCAGGTAGAGTATTCGCTGAGCGCGTTATAGGTGGGCAGGTTGTCAAGCCAGACGACGCGTTCGCCTTCGTCGCTGTAATCACCATCCTTGTTGGTGTCCTGGAAGTGGGTGAGCCGGCCGGTCAACTCCTGGGGATTGTCGGATTTCAAGCCGATCCCGGCCTCCGCCACCATCAGCGAACCGTCCGAGAGTACGACGACACCGCGCGGGTTGTCGAGCCCTGTCAGGACGGTCTCGACGACGGGACCCATCTGTAATGCGGGGCCCTCAGCGGATCCGGTCTTTTCTGCATTGAAGTTGTCGGATTCTGACTGGTCCTGCGAAAAAAGAGCGGCGAGGACGAAAGCGGCAAGGAGCGCCACGACGGCAGCGACCAATACGAAAAAACGTCGTTGTTTTAACATATAAATCCACCGAACCTTATGCCAACAGAAGTGGGAACCTGGTTTTCGGATCGAAGCACGGCACTCTTTCGCCTTAAAGTTACAGACACACCGGATCGCCAATCATCGGTGTTTGACGGGGGTCTGCCAGGACGAAAAGATGAAGGTGGTCGAACCGCACACGGACAAAATTATCGCGTCTCAAATGGTTAACGGCAAATGCTGTGGGAGGCAAGCTGAAGACATTTCCTGCTTATGCGGGAAGTAACATGTTTTTGGATCGCGCGGTTCAAGGTGCCTTACATTTGAAACTCGCTCGGTTTCGAATTGCACATTTCGTTTCGCGTAACTGCAGTTTCGCGTAACTGCAGTTATGACAGCGCTGATTCAGTTGCGTTTCCCGTGGGAAAGAAATTCGTGTCAGGTGGGACTTGCGTTAGTTGGGCTCTTCGAAGAAAGCGGGAGGACTTGCTAAAGACCGACCCGGCGTAGCAGGACCGGGGATGCCGGCTGGGGCGGGTCAAAGAGAAAGCCCCGGTGTCTGCCGGGGCTTTTTGGACGAATTTCTTTGAGCGGCCGGTCGAATCATACTGCGTAGAATCACACCATTCGGCAGGTGTTTTCGAGGCGGCCCAGTTTTTCGATTTCGATGACGACACTATCGCCGTCCTTCATCCAGACCTTGGGGTCGCGGCCCATGCCGACGCCGTGGGGTGTGCCGGTGAGGATTACGTCTCCGGGCTCAAGGGTGAAGGCGTTGGAGCTGAACTCGATCAGCTCGGCGACGCCGAAAATCATTTCGCGCGTGTTGCTCTCCTGCATGACTTCACCGTTGAGGAGGCAACGGATGTCGAGAACCTGGGGATCGGGCACCTCGTCGGCGGTAATGAAGGCGGGGCCGATGGGGCAGAAGGTGTCGAGGCTTTTGCCGCGGATCCATTGGGGATCACCCAGCTGTAGATCGCGGGCGCTGACGTCGTTGGAGCAAGTGTAGCCGGCTACGTAGTCGAGCGCGTCGTCGCGGCTGACGTGGCGGGCGGTCTTGCCGATGACAGCGGCCAGCTCAGCTTCGTAGTCAACCTCGGCGGTGAGCTGCGGGCTCCAAACGATCTCGTCACCGGGGCCGACGATGCTGGTGGTGAACTTGGTGAAGATGACGGGCTTATCGGGGGGTGGCGTGTTGGTCTCCCGGCAGTGGTCTAGGTAGTTCAGGCCTATCGCGACGATCTTGCCGGGCCTGTCCATGGGGCAGAGAAGGCCTACGCTGCCCCGATCGACGGAGTCTGTGACGGTCCCGGTTTTGCCGGCGAGGATGTGGCGCCAGGTGGCGTCGGTGACTTCGATGGTGTCGCCGCTAGCGACGCCGTAGACTGTTTTTCCGTTATGCTCAAAGCGCAACCATCTCATCTGTTTTGCTCCTCAACGAATTGGCTTGAATGGGTCTGGATTCGGTCTATTGGCCCCGGTCGGTTGGGGCGGGATGCCCGGCCCGGACGGGGAAACGGCTACTGGATTCTGCCTGTGACGAGTGCCTGCTTGAAATGGGCTATTGTACGGGCGACGCCCTCTTTCAGGGGCGTGTAAGGCGCCTCTTGCAACAGGGCCTGCAGGGGCTGATCATTCTGTGCCTCTGCGAAGGGTAGGGGTGTGTCCTCGTAGGTGATGCGACCGGCTGCGGTGGGCTCGGCGTCGACGATGGCGTCTACGATCTCGGACATGTGGGCAACGCTGCCCCGGATGTTGAAGACCTCTGCGCCTTCGAAGGGAGTGCGGGCCAGTTCTATAAAGGTGCGTGCAACGTCGTCGGCATACTGGTAGCCGCAGGTGCCGCCGAAGGAGATATGGTAGGCTTCGTCCTTGGCGGCGGCGAGCATGGCCTGGGTGGGGGTTGAGGTCATGCCCTGATCGCGGGCAGGGCCGTAGACCGTGTAGGGTCGGAGGGCAAGGCTGGCGATGCCGTCGTCCTGCCAGTAGATGCGGGCTGTTCCTTCGTTGGCGCTTTTGTAAACGCCGTAGAGATTGAGGGGATGGAGCGGGTCGCCGTCCTGCACTTCCGGCCCGTAGAGGTCGGCGCCGCCGTATACGGCCATGCTGCTTGCGTAGACGACAGAAGAGATGCCGGCCTGCTTGGCGGCTTCGAAGACGTTGACGGTGCCGACGACGTTCACGGCCGCGCCGAGCGCTGGGTTGGCCTTGCAGAAGGGAACCTGCAGGGCGGCCAGGTGAATGATGCGATTGGCCCCGCTTTCACTGACCGCGCGGGCGACGGCTTCGCTGTCGGTAATATCGTCTTTGACGAAGTGGACCCGGGCGATCTCCTCGGGCTCCATCAGCAGCTCGAGCCGGTGCGTGCTATTGCCCAGGTCGTAGACGGTAACATCGACGTTTTCGCGGATCAGATTGTGCACGGTCCAGGCGCCAAGGCAGCCCAGGGCGCCGGTCACAAAGAATCGTTCGTCAGCCATCATGCTCGCTCGCGTTTTCCATAATGTTTCTTAGTCGCGATACAGGAGAGATTCTCACGACTCAAACGTCCGGTCAGTTTCGTGGTATCCTACCACTGGCGATTCATTTGTCAATTCTGACGGTAGATTTGAGTTTACCTCGGATAACGTTTAAGATTTGCAAATCCCATGCGCTTCGCAGCCGGCAGACCGGGGCCTCAGCGTTGCGCTCACCGCGAAGAAGGCGCTACGGACCTACACATGACTGAAAACAGTTCTGCCGCGATAGACACACGTGAATTGCGGAATGCTTGCGGCCTGTTCGCCACGGGAATCACGGTTGTTACGACCGAACTGGACGGTGAAGTGCATGGCATGACGGCCAACGCGTTCATGTCGGTGTCGCTGGATCCCCCCCTGCTGCTGGTTTCCGTCGGGCACAAGGCGAGGCTGCATGATCTGTTGCAGCAGACCGGCAGCTATGCAATCAGCGTTTTGCGACACGACCAGGAGGATTTCAGCAGTCACTTTGCCGGCTGGCCGGTGGAGGGGCTGGAAGTCGAGTTCGAGCGTCGCGAAGAGTACCCTGTCCTGCCCGATGCATTGGCCTATTTCGTGTGCAAGGTGGTGGACGCCCATCCCGCGGGCGACCATACGCTTTACATCGCGGAGGTCGAATATCTGGAGTACAACGCAGGTGAACCGGTGCTGTTCTATGGCGGGAAATACCGGCAGATGACACCTCTGGATGAGAGTTAGGCCGGGTCAGCCGGCAGGATTGGCCTGCGCCCACCGTTCCTTCATAGCCTTCATTTCCTCGTTGACGGGAACGGCCCTGCCGGGGAAAAGGCTGTTTTCGTCGTAAAGCCAGTTCCCCTGATTGTCACGCAAAACGGGTTGCCGCTGCGCCGCGGGGGGTGGGTCGACTGCCCTTGCCGGCTCGGTCGCATACCAGTAGGCGACCGATGACATTTCGTTGGCGAGATGGTTGCCGTGACCATGTTCGATCGTGACTTTGACCTCTTTCTGAAAGCGCACGGGGTTTTCGAGATGGAGCACGTAGGAGGACTGGTAGCCGTCGGTGTCTTCTTCGAAGATGGATGATCCGTTGCGCAGAAATGCGTTTCTCTGCATGCCCCATGCCTGGTTGAGATAGTCCTCGCTGCCTGTGCCGTGAATGTCGGGCGGCCAGCTGTAGCCATCCACCCAGATCATGTCATCGCCTTCGCCCCACCAGGTTCCCTGGAAGTTGGTGACGGAGAGCGTGCAGCCGATGTAGTGGCCGCGGCCCTGGGTGTCCAGAATGACGTAGTTGTCCTCCCATGCCTGCCTCTCCTTGTTGACGATATTGGCCTCCGGCCTGTTGACTGTGATCTCGTGTCCCCAGCCGCCGAAAGGGTTGGCGCGGCGGAATTCGGCGTGGAAATAGCCTTCCGTCGCGGGCAGCTCGTCGACCTGTTCGTAATCGAAGTAGAAGTACTGCATGTGTTCTTCGGCGCTCTCGTTGACGAGCTCGACGAGGGCGCGCTCCCGGAAGGGCATGGGGACGTAGCAGTTGAGGGCACAACCGGACTCGAATTGGTTGTTCCATTTTGTGGAGGCGGTGAACAGCTGGGACTGGTAGGAGTTGACGATCGCGTTGCCCAAGCCGAAGAAGTCCCCCAGGGGGGTGAGTACGCTGGGGTGGTCAGCGTCGTCCCAGGTGATTTTGAGGAGGCAGTCGCGGTAGTGGTTGCGCTGCGTCATCCAGATATGGGTGAGGAGGCCGGGGCCGGCAATGTCGGCGAGGACGCGCGATTCGCCTGCGGGGATGGTCCAGCGGTCGGCGTTGCGGCCGGTGGTGTCCCAGGAGGAGGCGCGGCCGGTGCGCGCGGCGGTGATCGTTGATAGGTCTGCCAGCATGGGTCTGGTGCTCCGTGGCGTGTTGGGTGGCGAAATGGGTGAGAGCAGAGTGATCAGAGTTGGTCAGGGACGTTTTGCCAGCGGCGCCCGGCTGTCGGTGTGCGGGGTCCCTGAGGGCCCTTTCCAGCCGACGTTTGCTGCCGTTTCCGGTCTGAAAATCATTGTGGATACGCAAGAAATGAACAGAGGATATTTTGGCGCTGCTCTTTTCTTCCCATATAATGTACCACGATCTCTGAGCCAGAGTGAATCCCGTTGGAAATCTGAGTCCTCGACCTGCCGCTTTCGCCAGGCTCCTTGGCAGTCGCTGCAGCCGGCGCAACGGCGCGGGGTTTTCAGAAATTCCGGCAGGGAGGCAACATAGGCTCAGAATATCGGCAATTCACCATGTGAACAGGAGCCAAAGCAATGACACGTAAGTCGAACACGCCCCCGCAGGCGGACAACGAAGCTCGCAATGTTGGCCGCCGGACTTTTCTGAAGATGATGGCCGCTGGCGCTGCCGCATCTGCACTGGCCGCGTGCGCGGCCGGCGCGCCCACTGAGATGGCCGCTCCCGCTGCTGCGCCCACGGCGGTTCCGACACCCGAGGCTGTTGCCGGGGCCGGCATGATGCGGCCGGGAGGCAACCCGGTGCGCGGCGGCACACTGAGGACGGCCTTTGGTGTGACGATGTCGCACTTTGACGCCCACCAGGGCGGCGGCACCCATGTCCTGAGCCACATGTACAACAACCTGGTACGCAACAACCTGGTTGACGGACTGCGCACGATCATCCCCGACCTGGCCGAAAGCTGGGAGGTAGGTGAGGGCGGCCTTTCCTATACCTTTGCGCTGCGCGAGGGTGTTACCTACCATGACGGCGAAGCGTTCTCCGCCCAGGACGTGGTAGCGACATTCAGTCGCATCCTCGACCCGCCGGAAGGCATTGTAAGCCCACTGAAGGCCAACTTCACCTTTGTGGACTCGGTCGAGGCAGTGGATGACATGACGGTGCGGTTCAATCTGAACTCGCCGCGACCGTTCTTCCTCAACCTGCTGACGCCCACCAATGCGCTGATCTACTCGAAGAAGTCGTTGGAAGAGCACAACTACGATCTGCGCGAAGTCATCGCCCCGGGGACGGGCGCGTTCCGCTTTGTCGACCATCTGCCAGCAGAGAAATGGATACTTGAGGCCAATCCGGACTACTGGGATCCTGAGCTTCCCTATGTAGACGGAATCGAGTTGCTGCACGTGCCGGCATGGTCCGACCGCGGTACTGCCGTACTTACCGACCAGGCTGACATGTCGTGGAACGTCGCCAAAGAGACCTGGGACGAGGGCAAGAATCGCCCCGAATCTGTGCAGGCCAACCAGCTCGCCAACTTCGGCGCGTATTGGGTCTTTATCAATAACCGCGAGTCACCTTTTGACGACCCCCGCGTGCGCAAGGCGATCCATCTGGCCGTCAGCAAGCAGAACCTGGCGGCCGCGTTCGGCACGCAGGAGCTGATCAACATCACGCGCTGGGTGCCGCAGGGTGATCCCTACGCCACAACGCCAGAAGAACTGTCGACGATGCCTGGCTACAGGGCGGATAAGGATGAAGATATCGCGACGGCGCAGCAGCTGATGGCCGACGCCGGATACGGTGACGGCCTGTCAGACATCGAACTGCTGGCGGCAGCGGGTCCCCAGGGCGAACTGCTGGCCCCCGCCTTCCAGGATATGCTCAAGCGGCATCTGAACATCGAGACAGAGATCCGCATAGTCGAACGTGCGCTGCTTGGCTCTGAACAGCAGTCGGGCAACTACCAGTTGATGGTGCACACGCGCGGGCACAGTGTCTCCGATATCTCGCCGCGCGGCAACCTGTGGTGGGCCACCGGAGGTTCGCAGAATTTCGGGGGAT
Source organism: Caldilineaceae bacterium (assembly GCA_965208965.1). Taxonomy (GTDB): domain Bacteria; phylum Chloroflexota; class Anaerolineae; order Caldilineales; family Caldilineaceae; genus Bin5. The sequence goes on along the minus strand of OZ242384.1, from coordinate 2,682,502 downwards.
ACAGCAACCCGGACTTCGACGCGCTGCTGGGTAGCATTGACGTGGAACTGGACGTCGAGACTCGCACAGGGCAGATCGCCGATGCGCAGAATCTGCTGGACGAGAACCCGCCGGAGTACCTCGTCGGCTACACTTACCACCTGCCGATGTGGAACAATCGCGTTCATGGCCTGGCGCTGGACCGGCGTATCTTCGCCGAGTGGGGCCGCATGGAGACGGTCTGGATCGACCCTGATGCATAGATTGGCGCTGAGCGGACGCCATCCTCGGCCACTTAGCGAAGCGCAAACACTGGCGACCGTTGCCTGTGATCCGTGGTCTTTGAAGATGCGGGTTCCGGCAACTGTACGCTGACTTCGTCAGCCGTGAAGGTTGCAAACAGTTGAAAATCCAATGGGCGGCGCAACGATGCCCGGTCTCCGGGCTGTTGCGCCGCCCATTCGACGAAGAAAAGCGGAACCCCTCCAAACGCTCATGTCAAAGTACCTTCTCAACCGCCTACTGATCGCCATCCCGACCATATTTGGCGTCACAGTACTGATTTTCCTGGCGATGCGCGTGATCCCAGGTGATCCGCTGCAGTTGATCGTGTCTGAGTCGGACGGAATTTACGTTCTGAGTGAAGAAGAGCTGCAGGCCGTGCGCGCCAGTCTGGGATTGGATCAGCCCTATTACATCCAGTACTACGATTGGATGCGGCAGGTGATCAGCGGAGATATGGGCTCCTCTTTCTGGAACAAGGAGCCGATCAGCGGCATGATCCTGCGGCGGGGCCCGATTTCGGCGCAGATTGCCATCATGGCCGTCCTGCTCTCATGGCTGATTGGGGTGCCGATCGGGATGCTCAGTGCGATGTGGCGCAATTCGCTGATGGACCATCTGTCGCGCGTCGGCATTACGGTCTTTATCGCGGTGCCAAGCTACTGGCTGGGCCTCTTAATCATTCTTTTTTCGGTTCTCGTCTTTACCTGGCGACCTCCAATTACGATTATCCAACTGTGGGAGGATCCGTTGGGCAATCTGTCGATGACCGTGCTTCCGGCCATGGCGCTGGGGCTGGGTCTTTCGGCGGCGACCGCGCGCATGGCCCGTTCGGCCGCGCTGGAGGTCCTGTTTGAGGACTATATCCGCACGGCGCGGGCCAAGGGGCTGCGGGAGACGCTGGTGGTGTGGCGTCATGTCTTCAAGAACGCGATGCTGCCGGTCGTCACCACGACGGGGCTGGCGCTGGGCGGCTTGCTGGGGGGCGCAGTTTCGGTTGAGACAGCCTTTGCGGTGCCCGGGCTTGGCAAGCTGCTGGTACAGGGCATGACCGAACGGGACTGGATGATGATCCAGAATCTCGTTCTTCTGTATGGTCTGATTTACGTCATTATCAATCTTCTTGTCGATCTTAGTTACGCGTTTCTCGATCCCCGCATTCGCTACGAATAGTGGATAGAGAGCTGCGGCCGGCGGTCCAGTTTACAGAGTCCGCGGCCCTCTGAGAACCGGCCACTATCCACCCATTGAGGGAGCCGACATGGCTACATCAGGCGCGGCGACTGCCGATTCCGCAGGTCCCGTTCTCGATATCGAGGGCCAGCGCCCACATATTTTGCTTCGATTCGGCAGTTCAACGGGACGCTTTGTGCAGTCCTCGCCGATCGGAGCGGCGGCGGTGGGAATCTGGCTGATAATGTTTATCATGGCTGTCTTTGCGCCGCTGCTCTCCCCCTACGATCCGCTGGAGGCCGACTACGCCGCGATTCGCGCCGCGCCGAACGCGGAGCATATTCTGGGTACCGATCAGCTGGGGCGGGACCTGCTCAGCCGCATCATTTACGGTGCGCGGATCACGCTGATTGTTAGCATCACGGCGGTGTTTGTCGGGGATCTGATCGGTTTTGTGTGGGGCATTGCGAGCGGGTATCTGGGGCAGAGATTCGATCTGATCAGCCAGAGGGTTGTGGATGTTTTGATGTCCTTTCCCGGTCTGATCCTGGCGCTCCTCTTGCTGGTCGTGTTGGGGGCTGGCCTGGTGACGGTAATCGTCGCAATCTCGGTAACCCGGATTCCCTCGGCCACACGGATTACGCGTGCGGTGGTGCTATCGATCAAGGAGACCTCCTACGTTGAAGCGGCCAGGATGATCGGGGCGTCGAATGTCCGGATCATGGTACGCCATGTTGCGCCGCAGGCGGTGGCGCCAATTCTGGTAGTGGCGACGCTGCATCTGGGCGGCGCCATATTCGCTGAATCGGCACTGAGTTTTCTGGGGATGGGGATTCCACCTCCGGCGCCGAGCTGGGGCAATATGCTGGGCGGCGTACTGGCAGCGGCGTTTCGTCCGCCGTGGTGGTTGGTCATCTTTCCCGGCGTGGCGATCACGATTGCGATTATGGCTGCCAACCTCTTTGGCGACGCCTTCAGAGATTTCCTCGATCCGAAGCTGCGGCGGCGGATTGACTGAAGTTCCGGCTCCGTCGTTCGTTTTGTCCTTTCTGTAGAGCCAGCCCGCCGCGATGAGATAATCTTCGACAGAGTAAATCAGATAAGGAGATAGCCGTGCCCTTCCAGGTTCTGGACTTCCATACGGACATCCGAAATGTGCTGACTACGCCGGAGATCCGCGCCAGGTTTCTGCAGGTCGACGTAGGCCACACCGCGCAGAGCCATACGCATGATCTGGGCCATGAGATTTTCCTGATTTTGCAGGGGCAGGCGGAGTTCACGATTGAGGGTCACGCCGAGGTCTTGGGGCCGGGACAGATGTGTATTGCGCTGACCGATGAGGCGCACCAGGTACGCAATGTGGGGGACGAACCGGTGATCATGTTTCTTTCGGTCACCCCGCACATCCAGCCGACCCATACGTATTGGAACGAGGACGGCACGAAGAAGCCGCCTCGATTCGTACTGAATACGGGCTACGACGTAGAGCCGGACCGCGATACCGCTACAGACGAACTGCTCGATCAGCAGCTGGCCGCGGCCGAGGCATGGATGGACGCGGTCGAGTCGAATACGCAGACGCAGCGAGAACAGATCGCGGCCTTTCGGGCGGCGCGTGCGGCAGGAGATGAAGAGGCTGCCTTGGCGGCGCGTGATGCGATGTGGGATTCTCTTTACCCAGCTTTCCGGCGCGCCTTCGCGCTGGCCGACGTTTGGAACAGCTTCACCTCGCGCACCGTGGACACGGAATATACCGGTCCTTAATTTTCCTCCAACGACCAGACATGTTAACCACTGACCACCGACCGGAGAAATGCAAGTGAGAAGAGTGAAGATCGGCGTCATCGGATGCGGGGCGATCGCCCAAGTCCATCATATGCCCAACCTGAAGGAGTTGCAGGACGAGTTTGAGGTGACTGCGGTCTGCGACGTGTCGGAGGGCGCGGCCCAATATGTGGCCAACCGCTTTCACGTGCCCCAGTACTTCACAGACTACCGCGATCTGCTGGCGTCTGACGTGGAGGCTGTTCTGCTGTGTCAGACGGACCCGAAGAAGGGCGTGGCCGTTGAAGCATTTGACGCGGGAAAGCACGCATTTGTGGAAAAACCGGTCTGCTTTTCGCTGCAGGAGTGCGACGAGATGATCGAGGCCTGCAAACGTGCCGGGACGGTGGGGCAGGCGGGCTATATGAAGGTCTATGACCCGGCGTTTGAACGGGCCAAGCAGGAAGCGGCCGATATGGATGTGCGTTTTGTGCAGATCAATCACATGCACCCGAACAACGCGCTGCATCTGCAGCAGTTTGACGTGCGCAGCTTCGGTGATCTTCCGGAAGGGGCGATCGAGAGCGCCATGGAAGGGAGGGAAGCGGCGCGAAAGCAGGCCATCGGCGACGCGGCTCCCCACGTAGAGCGCGCGTTCCATCTGCTGTCGGGAAGCATGATTCACGACCTGTACGGTTTGCGCGAGATCATGGGGCTTCCGGTCGAGGTGTCGCATACGGAGATCTGGCAGGAGGGTCGGGCCGTTACTTTCACTTTGATCTACGAAAACGGCGCCCGTTGCGTGGGCACCTGGATCGACCTGCCCGACCTGTGGGATTTCAAGGAGACGCTGGAGATCTACGGCGACGACAAACGGGTCGTTGTCGCCTATCCGACCGGTTTTTCGAAGGGAATCCTGTCGACGGTGACGGTCCAGGGGATCGATAGCGAGGGCACAACCTACCGGACCGAGCCATACATCGACTGGGACAGCGCCTTCGTGCAGGAGTTGCGCCACTTCCATGACTGCATCGCCAACGGCAAGGCGTCGCGCACGTCGCTGGAGCATGCGCGCAAGGATGTCAAGTTGATCATCGACATTATTGGGGCGTATAAAGGGTAGAGAAGAATCGAGAATAGCGTATGTGGGAGAGGTCAGGGGGCCATCAACTTTACCCAAAGGAATTGTAGATGAGGGCGGCGAATACTTTGGGCTGGTTGTTTGTCACGTAGGGAGGGAAGGGTAAGCGATCATGACTCTTACACGAGCGATTCTTGAACGATTCACAGCTTTCACAGAATTGGACTTGGAGTTTTCTCCAGGTGTCAATGTCTTCATAGGCGAGAATGGCACTGGCAAGACGCACCTGATGAAAGTGTGTTATGCGGCGTGCGATGTGTCAAATACAGGATCCTCTTTTGCCGATAAGCTGATCAATGTTTTTCTACCATCCGGTCGCATTCTTGGGAGGCTAGTTACGCCTCAACGAGGTGGTTCAAGATGCCTTGTTGAGATTCACAGAGAAAGCGGTAGGTTGAGCGCCAAGTTTACCAATCGAACTAAGGTCGCTGGTTCAGCGGAGATTTCCGGAGTGAGCCGTTGGGCGAATCATCCCATCAGGAGTGTATTCATTCCGGTTAAGGAGATGCTTGCCAACGCACCCGGCTTTCGATCCCTTTATGGGCAGCGCGAAATCCACTTCGAAGCCGTCTATGACGATATCCTAGAGCGCGCCTACTTACCGTTGCCGCGCGGCCGAATCGAGACAGATAGGCAGCATTTGTTCCCAGAGTTGGAAAATGCGATTGAAGGACGAGTGACCGTCAAGAACGAAGAGTTTTTCCTGCGCAGCAGTCAGGGAAGAAATACCGAATTCTCCCTGCTCGCCGAAGGCATTCGTAAGCTCGGCCTCTTGTGGATACTTATAAGGAACGGGGCTCTGCCCAGAGGCTCTGTTTTATTCTGGGATGAACCAGAAACTAATCTTAATCCAAAACTCTTCAGTGTGGTAGTTAATGTCCTTTTGGGCTTGCAGCGCAACGGTGTGCAAATCTTCCTGGCTACGCACGATTATGTCATTCTCAAGGAACTTGATTTACAGCGGAAAAGCGAGGACGAGGTCGTATTCCATTCGCTGCACAAGAAGAAAGAGAACGGCGAGATCGCCTGCAGATCGACGGACTCCTTTCTTGAAATCGACCCAAATGCAATTGCGGATACATTCGACGACTTGTATGACCGTGAGGTGGAGCGCAGTCTGGGAGATCTTCTACGATGACGGTACGGAATCTTACAGAAGGAGACTTGCAACTCACGATCAATGGCGCAATTGGCGCAAGAAAGTTCGACGACGACTCAAGTCACAAATTGAGCCATTGTATGAAAGCGGTAGATTTTATTGTCGAGTACCCAGACTTCTATCTTTTCATCGAGTTAAAGGACCCCCAGAACCCGAATGCTAGGCCACCCTCCCAGAAAGACTTCATACAGAGATTCAAGAGTGGACAGCTTGATGAGGATCTCAAACTCAAATTTCGGGACTCCTTTCTCTACGAATGGGCGGCAGGACGTGCGGATGAAAAGCCTGTTCATTACCTGGTTCTCATCGCTCTGGCTAGTTTGAGACAAGCTGATCTGGATCGCAGGACAGGTGCATTGCAAAAGCGGCTACCTTTGCATGGCCCACCGTCAGGTACGTGGATTCGCCCGCTTGTCAGAAGCTGTACAGTCTTCAACATAACAGCGTGGAACAAGAGGTTCCCTGATCTGACTATCACCCGCCTGAGCGCAAAGCCAGGAACAGCCTGATAAACTACCTCCCATGAAGACGCTGACCGTCGCGTGTATCCAACAGAAAATGCGGCTGCCCCAGACGCTGGAGGAGTACAGGGAAGACCTGCGCAGGTTTCTACGGGCTGCAGAAAACAAGCGGGCGCGGCTGGTGGTCTTCCCGGAACTGGCCGGGGTGATGGTGATTCCCCCGCTTCTGGGCGGTTTCCAGGCGAACCTGCTCAAGCGGGCGGATTTGGCGCGGCGGCGGCAGACAACCCTGTGGCAGAAGTTCAGCGGCGGCATTTCCAGCGCGCTGGCCGGATGGCTCAACTCGGATTTCCGCCAGATGACCGGCGCACTGCTGACGACGCAGTCGGATATGGTTTGGGAGGCGTACGACGAGGTTTTCGGGGGGCTGGCTCAGGAATTTGACGTTACGCTGGTTGCGCCGAGCGCATATCTGCCGGACCCGCTTGACGGCGTGCTGCGCAACCTGGCGGTAGTGTACGGACCTGGCGGCGAGCGGCTGGGCTACCAGGCCAAACGGGTATTGCACCCTGAGGACGAGGACCTGGCCCAGCCCGGCCACGAGTGGAACGTCATCCCGACGCCGGTCGGTAGGATCGGGCTGATGCTGGGCGGCGACCTGCTCTACCCGGAGGTGGGGCGGCTGCTGGCCTACCAAGGTGCGGAGCTATTGATCGCCCAGGGCGCGGCCACGGAGCGAGTGATGTATGAAAAGTTGCGGGCCGGGATGCTGGCGCGGATGCAGGACAACCAGTTGTTCGCAGCCATCAGCTTTCTGGTCGGCCACAATGAGTTCAGCCGCCGCCAGCGGGACCCATTCGTCGGTCGTTCGTCCGTGCTTGCGCCCCAGGAGCTTACGCCGCGGGCAAGCGGCATTCTGGTGGAGTCTTCTAACTTTCGCAGCGAAAGCGTGCTGTCGGCAGTGTGGGACTTTGAAAAGCTGGCCGAACTGTGGGAGACATCAGACACGCCGGTGCGGAGTCAGCTGCCCCTGGACGCGGTCGGCCCGGCCCTGGCGCAACTCTACAACAAGATGAACCAGTTGCCGGAAGGACCAGAAGCGCTGCTGGCAGTTCCTGAAGTACAGGAACCTGAGACAAAAGAACACCCCGTGGAAATGGAAGAAAAGGTGACGACGCCTAACAGAACGAATTCAACCCTCAGTCTGGATGACTTGCCTGTCCTTTCGTCGGTCACCTCCTACTGGGGAGACGCGTCCGACTCGGAGATCAAAGCCTCCTTGCCTGCCCATGTTCCGGTCAGTTTGACGCCCGAGTCGGATGATTGGGAATACGACGAAACATGGGAGTCGGATGAACTGCAGGAGATTTCCGGGCCTGAGGCGGAAGCTGAAGAAGGGATGGCTGCGCAAAGCGAAAATCCGGAGACAGTTGCCGCCAAGCAGGCAGGTGAGAGCCAGGCCGAGGAAAGTGAGGAGGAGACCCAGGAGATGGATGCTCTTCTGGCGCCAAGGGCGGAGGGCGAGAAGAGAGTAAAGAGAAGAGAGTAAAGAGAGAACGGCAACTGCAGTCTCTCGCTCCTCACTCCTGGCTCCTCACTCCTCGCTTTTTAACGCTATGGGAGGACAGGCTCTGCCTTGGCGGATTGAATCAGGCGCAGCATCTCGTCGACGTCGGTGATTTTGACTCGTGGTTGTCCCCGCAGGGCCCCCCGTTCGTTTTCGATCTGCTCCAGGATCTGCCAGTCGGCGAAGGAAACGTAGGGTACGCCCTTCTTTTGCAGAAGGGGAATAATGTCACCCGGCCGGCCGTGCCCATCTGTGTGGGAGCCAGAACTATTGGCCGAGGCTGAGTCGCCGGGAAGTGGCGCGGCGGCGCTATTCACATCTTCCACCATCAATTTAACTGTTTCCACAGCGTCGGGTTTGTTGGTGCCAATCACGCCGGTGGGGCCGCGTTTGGCCCAGCCGACAGTGTATTCGCCGGGCACGACTGCGCCGCCGTGTTCGGCGGTCACACGGCCCTTTTCATTGGGTATGATGCCCCAACGGTCATAGAAGGGTACGCCTGGAATCGGGACGCCGCGGTAGCCAATGGAGCGGAACACCAGTCCCACGTCGTACTCTGCGTAGGTGCCGATGCCGCGGCAGGCGATATAGCCTGACTCGGTCTCCTGCAAGGCGTTCTTCTCGGTTGTGATGGCGCTGACCGCGCCTGCTTCGCCGGTGATTTCGGTTGGCGAGCGCAGGAAGTGGAATATGATCTGCTTCGGTTTGCCAGTGGCGCCGCGCTCGGCCAACTCCTGCAGGGTTTCGAGGTTGCGGCGAGCGGTGCGGTCGCCTTCCATTTCGGCCTGGCTGGCGTTGTCAAGGACGAGATCGGCCGGGTTGACGATAACGTCGGCGATCTCCAATTCGCCCAGCTCTTTGATCTCCGGATTAGTGAATTTGGCTTGCACAGGGCCGCGGCGGGCGAAGATGTGAATGCGCTTGACGTTGCTATCGCGCAGCTCCTCGAGTGCGTAGTCGGAAATGTCGGTTGTTTCCAGTTCGGCGACCGATTTGGCGAGGATACGGGTTACATCCATGGCCACATTGCCGACGCCGATCACTGCGACACTTTCGACGCTCAGGTCGAAGTCAAAGTGACGGAAGTCAGGATGGCCGTTGTACCAGGCGACAAACTCGGTGGCGGAAAAGCTGCCCTCCAGGTCTTCGCCAGGGATGCCGAGCCGTTTGTCGGACTGGGCTCCGACCGCGTAGACGATCTGGTCATAGTGCGACTTCAACTCCGCATGGGTGACGTCGGCGCCGAGATCGACGTTACCGAAGTAGCGGACGCGTTTGTCCTTCATAGTGCGCTCGTAGATACGGGTGACCGACTTGATCTTCTGGTGGTCGGGGGCGACGCCGTAGCGCACGAGTCCGTACGGGGTCGGTAGCCGGTCGAAGAGATCGATCGAAACGTGGGCATCCTTTTGTTGCAGCAATGCGCCGGCGGCATAGAATCCGGATGGTCCGGCGCCAATGATCGCGACGCGTACTGGTCTGCTGCTGCTGCCAAGTCTTCCTGTAAAGGCCAACGCAATTTCCCTTTTGAATTCTGAATCTGCGTTAAAACAACAATACGGCAGAGGATTTCACAATTTTCGCTGGAAAAGAGACTGGAACTGCCGCGCGAGTGTTAGAACGCCGATACCGAGCTGAAAGTACTCGGCGGGGCCGATGGTCTCGAGAGCCGTTTCGCCGTCCTCTTCGGTACGCGCGCTGGATAGCCAGGCAAAGACGCCGCCCAGCAGCGCGCCCCCAATTATGCCTGCCAAAATGATACCTGTCCGGCCACCTTCCTTCATCGTCAGTCTCCACTATATCCGGCGCCTGCAATTCTACGCGTAAGCGCTTGTACAATTCGCAGTTCCGACCCCATTCATACCAAACAGCGTGCGGGACGTCGCCAAAACTGACCGCGGCGCTGGCGCCAGCGCCGCGGTCTAATGGTGCGGACATTGTAGCGGTAGAAGCCGCTCTTGTCACATACGGCAGATGACCTTAGATCTGAATCGACTTACTTCAGGGTCATCTCCTTGACGAGGATGCGGTGATCAAGCTGGGGTGCCCATTCGATCCGGCCGCCCAGGCCGTAGGCGAGATCGAGGTGACCAATGTAACCTATAGCGACGTCCTCGTGCACGATCCGGCTGAGTTCCTGCAGAGTCATTGCACGCTCGTCACCTGTGAGGGGAAGCGCCTTCGTCCAGACAGCGTCAGCTTCTTCGTTACAGTAGACGGAGAGAATGCCTTCGCAGGAGTAGTAGAAGCGGTAGGAGGAGGCGTAGTCCATGATTTCATTGCCATGCAGATGAATGGCGACGAAGTTCCGATCTTCGGGAACGTCCTTGATGTTGATCAGCATCACCTGGCCGAAGCCTTCAGGATCGTAGAAGGTGGTGGTCACGCTGAAACCGACATCGGTGAGCATGGAAGCAACGGCCTGTAAGACCTCGTCGATTCTGGGGAAGACGGCATGGCGGGCGCCGAGCGTGATCTCCATGTCGACGGGTACGCCGTCTGCAGCTGCGGCGGCCAGGAGTTCACGTGCCTGGTCGGGGTCGAAAGGATACGGCTCCAGGCTGGGGTCGTGGCCGGTGGCGGAAGAATTGACAATCTGGCTGGCGACGGTGGCCGCGCCGCCAAGGATGCTATCGACTATGGCTTCTTTGTCGATGGCAAGTTGGAAGGCGAGGCGAACGCGCCGGTCGGACAACAGAGGGCTATTGGTATCCATGCGGATGAAGATCGTCTCGACGCTGGGGGCGGACACGCAACTGGCGTCAGCCTCGTCATCGAGCAGCTGGCACTGTTCGGGTGTGATGAACTGGGCCAGATCGACTTCACCGGCCTGCACGGCGGCGACCCGTACCTGGTCTTCCTGCAGGAATCTGACGGTGATGTTCTTGAATGTCTGGGCACCGCGGGCGTCATCGGGATGGGAGAGACCCCACCAGTCGGAGTTGGCCTCATAGGTGATGGACTCGCCTTTGCGCCACTCGACGAACTTGTAGGGGCCAGTGCCGACGATCTCTGTATGGTAGGAGTCGGGATCTTCAGCTAACTGCCTGGCTGACGAGATGCCTACCCACTCGACTTTGCCGAGGAGGATAGGATCGGGTTCCGGCGTTGAAATGTCGAGAGTATACTCGTCGACGGCTTCGGCGCTCATCGTGCCCAGGAAGTCGAGCAGGTCAAAAGCGTTGTCGGCGTCGAAGGTGTGGTTGATGCTGGCGGCGGCGGCTTCAGCGTTAAAGGGTGAGCCGTCGTGAAAGGTCACGCCCTCACGGAGCGTGAAGCGAATGGTGGTGTCGTTCAGCCGCTCCCAGGAGGTTGCCAGGATGGGGACGAACTCACCGGTTGTGAAATCGCGGTTGATCAGCTGCTCGATGGCGTTGCGGAAGCCGGGTCCGCCGGTGCCGGCAAATGAGCGCCAGGCGTCGAGGCTGACCGGTTCGATGCCGACGGCGATTACCACTTCTTCGCCTGCCATTGCGGCGTCGTCGCCAGAGGCTGCCGGTTGTACCGGTTGGCAGCCCGAAAGCACCAGGGCCAGCACGAGGACTAACGCCATCCATCTCCAAGTCGTTTTCCGAACCATGGATTCCCTCCTGGGTTCTTTTTCGTGTCAGCAATAGGTCGCCTCCCACGCCAAAATTCCAGGAGAGAGTGAAGAGGAGAGAGAAAAGAGAGGAACGGCAACTGCAGACTCTCACTCCTCACTTCTCTCTACTCACTCCTCGCCGCTCTTGCTGTTGTGATATTGCTGACGACGGTGATAAGATAGCGGCGCCGCCATTCTGGGGTCGATGTAACGCAATTTTTTGTGGTTGGCGACAATCAGGAACGATTGTATAGTACCTCGGCCAGACACGTCAATTCACGATAGGGGCAGGGAAACTGCTGGGGAACTGCCGGGAAACCCTTGGGGGTCCCCTGATTTTTCCCTGGTTCTCCCCTGCTTTTGTAGGTATCTCCTCAAGCGAACGCATCAACTGTGTTCAAACTCACCATCTTTCAGGAGGGACAAGATGTCCAGAAAGTTGTACAGTCGCAGAGAAGTATTGAGGACGACAGCGGGTGCAGCGGGCGTTGGCCTGCTGGCGGCGTGCGCGGCGCCGATGGCGCCTGCGGACGGAGGGGCTGCGATACCCAGCGAGCAGCGGCAGGGCGTGCTGTGGGGATTGCAGTATGACCCCCACGTGGAAGCGTACCAGCGACTTGCCGATCTGTTCGAGTCGCAGGGCGGGGGAACTTTCGAAGTGCAGCCGCAGGCGTGGCCGATTCCGCCCAAGGTGATTGCCGCGCTGGCGGCAGGGACTCAGCCGGACGCAGCCTGCATCATGGGTGAGCAGCTGACCAGCCTGCATCTGCACCAGGCACTGGTCCCCTGCCTGGAGCAGGTCTACAACCATATGGGCGTGGACCCGGACGAGTCCTTTGTGGGTGACGCGATCGGCGCCTACACGTGGCAGGGCGAGATCTGGGGCGTGCCGACCGAGGCCAACGGTGTCGGCAACATGGTCAACGTTCCCAGTGAGGATGTGATTGCGCTTGGGTTGGAAGACCAGTACCCGCCGCTGAACGGTGAGGTCTTCTTCGAGAGCTATCCCAGCATGTGGGAGCTGGCGCAGGCGTTGCAGGTCGAAGAGGACGGCAAGGTAACCAAGTGGGGCCTGAGCAGTCAGGGCTGGGACGATATGAGCTATCTCGGGATCCTGCGGACCCTGCTTGACAAGAAGGGCATGGACTGGTGGGACCTGGAGAACAAGCAGTTCAATATCAATACGGAAGAGGGCATGGAAGCCATGCGGCTCTACGTCGAGACACCGGTGGAGATGGGTATCGAGACGCAGCTGGACCAGTCGCATGTCGATGCTGCCCTGGCCGGCAAGGTGGCGCTGGCGCGGGGCAACGGCACGCCATCCCTGCCGATGTCCTGGGAACTGGGCTACACGTATGTAATGTGCGGGGCGCCGATGGTCTTTGAAGGTGAACTGCCCCTGTTCGCCGGAGAGGGCGGATGGGGCTTCATTTCGCTGAAACAGTCGCATAACCCCGATATGGCCATTGAGTTCCTGCGTATGTTGGTCACGCACGAAGGGCAGCTTGAGTACGCGAAGATCTACGGTGGCGCTGTCCACACCTCTTGGAAGGATTTGGTCGGCGTTTACGATCACTTTACGCACCCTGATCCTGATGGTCCCCAGGTGGGAATGGCCAAGATCCTCCAGGAGCATCTGCAGCCGCTGACTACGTTCGAGGGCGTGGGCTTCGGCTCGATCGCCGAAATCGGCTCTGCCATCACGGAGGGGGCCTCCGAGGTACGGCAGGGGAACATCGGCAGCGAGGAAGCAGTGGAACTGATCCAGACGCGCTGCGAGGCTCAGTACCAGGAGTATGTGAGCGACGTGCGTGAATTGGGCTTGGAACCGTAAAACTCCAGGAGAGAGTGAAGAGGAGAGAGAAAAGAGAGGAACGGGGACTGCAGTCACTCACTCCTCACTTCTCTCTACTCACTCCTCGCCGTTAGTTAACAAAGGAGCGAACGATGCACAGTCGTAGAGATTTTCTGAAAGTCTCGGCGGGGGCGGCGGGAGCCGGTCTCCTGGCGGCGTGTGTTGCGCCGACGGCGCCTGGTGGCGACTTTGCGCTTTGCTGACGCCATCCTCGGCCACTTGGCGAAGCGCAAACCGGCAGCCATGCCCAGGGAGCAAAGGCAAGGTGTGATGTGGGGCTTACAGTATGATCCCCACGTGGAAGCGTACCAGCGTCAAAATTCTAGGAGAGAGTGAAGAGGAGAGAGAAAAGAGAGGAACGGCAACTGCAGTCTTTCACTCCTCACTTCTCTCTACTCACTTCTCGCCGTTCAGGTGATTGCCGCCCTGGCCGCGGGAACGCAGCCTGACGTTGCCTGCATTATGGGTGAACAGTTGACGAGCCTGCACCTTCACGAAGCGCTGGTCCCCTGCACCGAGCAGGTATACAACCACTAGGAGAGAGTGAAGAGGAGAGAGAAAAGAGAGGAACGGCAACTGCAGTCTTTCACTCCTCACTTCTCTCTACTCACTTCTCGCCGTTCGGCAGGGCGAGATCTGGGGCGTGCCGACCGAGTGTAACGGCGTGGGCAACATGGTCAATGTGCCCAGCGAAGATGTGATTGCGCTGGGGCTTGAAGACCAGTATCCACCATTGAACGGTGAAGTCTATTTCGAGAGCTACGAAAGCATGTGGGAGTTGGGAAAGGCCTTGCAGGTCGAAGAGGACGGCAAAGTGACCAAGTGGGGCCTTAGCAGCCAAATTCTAGGAGAGAGTGAAGAGGAGAGAGAAAAGAGAGGAACGGCAACTGCAGTCTCTCACTCCTCACTTCTCTCTACTCACTTCTCGCCGTTCAATGGACTGGTGGGACCTTGAGAACAAGCAGTTCAACATCAACACTGAAGAGGGTATGGAGGCGATGAGGCTGTTTGTTGAGGGCCCGGTGGAAATGGGCATCGAGACGCAGTTGGACCAGAACCACGTTGACGCGGCGCTGGCCGGCAAGGTGGCGCTGGCGCGTGGGAACGGCACGCCTTCGATGCCGATTGCCTGGGACTTGGGCTACACGTATCGCATGGCAGGTGCGCCGATGATCCATGAGGGCGAACCGCCAATCTTCTGCGGTGAAGGCGGTTGGGGTTTCATTTCGCTGAAGCAGGCGAAGAACCCCGACATGGCGATCGAGTTCCTGCGCATGCTGGTGACGGATGAAGGGCAGACTTCTTACGCTATGATCTACGGCGGTCAGCCGAACACTGCCTGGAAGGGGTTGGTCGGCAGCTATGACCACTTCGTGAACAGCGATCCGGAAGGACCGCTGGTGAAGCTGACGAAGGTTCTGCAGGAGCATCTGTTGCCGCAGACCACCTTCGAGGGTGTCGGCTTCGGCTCGATCGGAGAAATCGGCGCGGCGATAAGCGAAGGGTGCTCGGAAGTGCGACAAGGCAATATCGGCAGCGAAGAAGCGGTGGAGATGATCCAGGCCCGGTGCGAAGCGCAGTACCAGGAGTGGGTCAGCGACGTTCGCGAGCTGGGTGTAGAACCGTAAAATTCCAGGAGAGAGTGAAGAGGAGAGAGAAAAGAGAGGAACGGCAACTGCAGTCTCTCACTCCTCACTTCTCTCTACTCACTCCTCGCCGTTCATGACTGAAACTTTCGCAGACATTTTTCTTTCGAATGACCCGGATCCGACGGTTTGTTACCGGTCGGGACTGGCTGCCTACCAGGAATCGTTGAGCCGGGGGCAGCTGGTGGGGCGGGGTTGGAACGGCTCGGGTTACACGAATCCCGAGCCGGAGCGGTTTGACGCGGGTTCGCATCCGGCTCCGCAGGCGTTCTGGGTGGAGCTGGATGGGCAGCTTCTGCGATCGCACTGGGAATGGAGTGACTTCAAAATTCTAGGAGAGAGTGAAGGGGAGAGAGAAAAGAGAGGAACGGCAACTGCAGTCTCTCACTCCTCACTTCTCTCTACTCACTCCTCGCCGTTCAATGGGCTGAAGTCGGTATTAGAGTTGCGCCACACGGTGCGTCCGGTGGTCGTTCGCGTTCACACGCTTCTGGACGGCACGCCGATCTTGACGCGCTGGCTGGAGATTGAGAATTGCTCCGACCAACCGGCTGCGCTCTCGGCGGCTTTCCCGTGGAGCGGCGTGCTGCAGACGTGCGCGTACGACATCGATGACGAGGAGTCGCCTTACTCGGTCGGCTACTTTATCGACACGCACTGGGGCAATGAGGGCGACTTTGACTGGCGGGCGCTGCCGCGGGCGGGCTACCGGATTGACGGCCGTTACCGACGGGGGCGGCACAGACATCCTTTCTTTGTGGTGCGGAATCACCAAGGCGGTGAGCAGTTCGTGGGGACGCTGGCTTGGTCCGGAGGGTATGCTTTCGAATTTGACGTGGACGACGGGGAAAGCCGGGAGGGGTCGCGGCTCTGGTTTCGGGCGGGCCCGGACGGACCTGCGCCGCTACGCGTTATCGCGCCGGGCGAGACGGTTACCACGCCGGAGATGCACCTGGGCGTTGTCATCGGAGATTTCGACGACAGCATTCAGGCGCTGCATGACCACTTGCGGACAAGCGTCATCCCACCACAGAACCCAGAACATGCCGGGCTGGTCGTGAGCGGCATCGGGCCGGAACAGGAGCTTACGCCGGAGCTCATTTTTTCTGAGATCGACGCCTGCGCCGACGCAGGCGCCGAAGTCTTTCTCATCGACGCGAGCTGGTACACGCCGCCGCATGGAAGCTGGCATGCGACGGTAGGTGACTGGCAAGTAAGTTTTGAGCGTTTTCCAGGGGGCCTGAAGCCGTTTCGCGACTATGTCCACGGCAAGGGCATGAAGTTCGGCCTGTGGATGGACGGGGAGCGGGTCGGACCGGAAAGCAGCGTTGCCAGGGAGCATCCCGATTGGCTGGCCCGGCCGTACGGCGATTTTGCGCTGAGCGGACGCCATCCTCGGCCACTTAGCGAAGCGCAAACAAAGGGCGGGCTGGGCGGCATGATCGATCTCACCAGGCCCGACGTGGCCGAATGGATGGAGAGCGAGATCGACCGTTTGATCGTGGAGCACGAGCTGGATCTTTTCCGGCTGGATTACAACATCGGCAACATTGGGGCGGGGGCATACAGTGAACAGTCGGGATTTATTGAGAACGCTTACTGGCGCTATTACGAGGCCGTCTACGACATCTATGCGCGGCTTTCCGCACGCCACAAGCATGTCATCTTTCAGAACTGCGCCAGCGGCGGCGCCCGGACCGATGTGGGTATGGTCCGCTACTTCGACCATACGTGGGTGACCGACTGGCAGATTGCGCCGCGCGCCTTTTCGATTACGAATGGGATGTCGATGGCGCTGCCGCCGGAGCGGGTGGATCGGCTGGCCGGCATGGGCCAGTCGGGGCAGCGCACGGCTGAGCTGGATTTCCAGTTCCGGCTGCAGCTGTTCGTGCATCCGTCGCTGAACTGGTTTCATCTCAAAGACGCCGCGCCCAATGCGGTCCAGCAGGCGCGCATCCGCAATGCCGTGCGGATTTACAAGGAGTTCGTTCGCCCTATCCATCCTACCAGCCGGATATATCATCATACGCCGGTGGTCAAGGGATTCGAGCCGCGCGGCTGGGGTGTGCTGGAGCTGGCGGCGCGGGACCGAACGCGGGCCGTTGCGGGGCTGTTTCGTCTGAGCGACCCGGCGGAACCGGAGTACTTGCTGCGCTTCAGGGGGATTGATCCAGGAAAGCGCTACCGGGTCACCTTTGACAACAGTTCTGAAAGCTGCGAAGTCGACGGAATTGCGCTCACGAGGACCGGCATCACGTCACGACTGGAAACGGCCTTGACGTCGGAGTTGCTGCTCGTTGAAGCGGTGAATTAGGTTGGTCCGGAAAGGCTGCAAAGTCGCTCATCCATTTCTGAAAACGGAACCTGAAAATGACATCAATTGCAGACGGGAGCGGAGCTTCGAGCCGGGCTGAAACGATGGGCGTCTGGTTCGTTGTCAAAAAGACGCTGCGTAAGCCGCAGTTCTGGTTTGGCTTCACAATGATCGTACCGTTGCTGATCTGGTACTGGATATTCAGCTTCTGGCCGATCATTCAGGCGTTCCGCATGTCAACGGTCGCGTACAAGCTGCTGGACCCGACCAACAGCCCGTTTGTGGGCGCAGGCAACTTTCTCAAAATTGCTAGTCATCCCCTCTTCTGGGTTTCGGTGAAGAATACGATTATGTGGGCGGTATATTCTTTCATATTCCATTTGCCTCTGGCCATGCTTATCGCTGTCTTCTTGTCCAAGGTGAGGCGAGGTCGAAACGTCTATCAGGCGCTCATCTTCGTTCCGGTTGTGGTCTCGTTGGTGGCCGTTTCACTGTTATTCAAGATGTTGATGGACCCAGAGGTAGGGCAGTTGAACAAGCTGTTAAGCGGTGTGGGGCTTCCCGAACTACAGTGGCTTTCCAGCTCTTCATCGGCGCTTCCAACTGCAGTCATTATCGCCACCTGGAAAGGGCTGGGCTTTTTCGTCGTCATCCTCACGGCAGGCATGTTGAACATTCCGTCGGAACTGTACGATGCTGCCCTGGTTGACGGTACCAATCCGTGGCAGCAGTTCTGGCGCATTACCATGCCCCTGATGGGCCATACGATCCTTCTGATCACCGTACTGCTGGCGATCGGCTCTTTGCAGGAGTTTACGCTTCCCACCGTCTTGTTTGGCTCGGAGGGGGGGCCGGGTAACTCTACATACCTGTATAACATGTTGATCTACCAGGAAGCCTTCCTGGATATCCGCTTCGGCACGGCAACGGCCGCGTCCCTGCTGCAGTTTGCATTCATCCTGGTCATCAGCATTTTGCAGATAAAGTTGATCCGTCCGACGTGGTCATACTAGCGAACCCGGATCTTGAAACAGGTCCGGACCGGGCAGTGGCGGCGGAGACCGGCTACCCAACAATGAAGGAGAGAGGTGATGGCAGTCATAAGTGAGACAAGAGGTGCGCGACGCCGGCTGCCCAGGCGCATTCTGATATCACAAAGTCTAATCCAGATTTTCCTCCTTGGGATGGTCATTGTAGCCATCTTCCCCTTCATTTGGATGATTTTTGCCTCGCTCAAGCCGTTCAAAGAGCTTGTCGAATCAAGGGCGCTGCTGCCCGAGACGTGGACATTGCGCAACTACGAGGAGATTCTGGGCAGGGTGAACTTCGTCGCCGCCTTCCGCAACAGCATTGTGTCGGCTGTATCGGTTACGGTCGTATCTGTTTTCACGTCCTCGGTGATGGGGTACATCTTTTCCAAGTATCGTTTTGTGGGCAAGGAAGTACTTTTTACCATCATCCTGTCGACCATGATGGTGCCCTTTGCAGTGATCATGGTCCCGCTGTATATCACGATTGCGAACAGTTTCGGCCTGGCTGACCATTTGGCCGGCATCATCGTAACGGGCTTTTATACGGCATTCGGCATCTTCCTGATGCGCCAGTTCATGGAGAGCATCCCTTTCGAACTGATCGATGCGGCCCGCATTGACGGGGCGTCCGAGTGGCGTATCTTCTTTACACTGGTGCTGCCGATGTCGATGTCGCCGATGTCCGCTCTGGCAGTGTTTGTCTATCTGATCAATTGGGACAGCTTCCTGTGGCCGCTCATCGTTCTGAACAGCCAGGACAACCAGACGCTGCCCCTGGTGCTGGCCGGTCTCCGCAACTTGTGGTGGACGCGTTACGAGATGTGGGCGGCCGGCTCGATGCTGACCGTTGTCCCGGTCATGGCGATCTACGCTTTTGCGTCGCGCTACTTCATTCGCGGCATAGCGATGACTGGCCTCAAGGCGTAACCGCAAAGCGAGAAGAGAGTAAAGAGAGAACGGCAACTGCAGTCTCTCGCTCCAAAATTCTAGGAGAGAGTGAAGAGGAGAGAGAAAAGAGAGGAACGGCAACTGCAGTCTCTCACTCCTCACTTCTCTCTACTCACTCCTCGCTTTCACGGGAGTTACTGATCGATGCGCATGACCGGTGGTGAAGCCGTCGTACGGTCGTTGTCGGCGCATGGTGTCGACACAGTGTTCGGCATTCCGGGGACGCACAATCTGGGCATATATGACGCGCTGCGGGAGATTGGCGGCATCCGGCACATTCTTGCCCGCCACGAGCAAGGGGCGGCGTTTATGGCCGACGGCTACGCACGCGCTGGCGGTGAGATTGGGGTATGCCTGAGTACAACGGGGCCGGCTGCTCTCAACACGCTTGCCTCTCTGGGAACGGCCTATAGCGACTCTTCGCCGGTTTTGTGTATCGCCAGCCAGATCCCGGCTGAAGGAATCGGGCTTGGCAAAGGCTATCTGCATGAGTGCGAGGACCAGCTTGCGAGCTTTGCGCCGGTGACGAAGTGGCGGGCGAGAGCGGATTCGGTGGCATCAATCCCTCGGGTGATGAGGGAGGCTTTCTCTCAGGTGCGGAGCGGTCGGCCGCGACCGGTCGCGGTGGAGATTCCGTGCGATACGCTGGACGAAACCGATGACGTGACGATCCCAGCGCCGGCTGACTTGGATCGGGTGATGCCGGATCCGGAGCAAGTGGAGCGGGCGGCGGGGCTGCTGCGCGGGGCGCGGCGGCCTGTAATCTGGGCGGGCGGGGGTGTGATCGGGAGCGGGGCGGGCGCAGAGCTGCAGGCACTGGCAGAGCTGTTGCAGGCGCCGATCTTCACGACTGTGCTGGGAAAGGGCGCGGTCGCGGACGACCATCCGCTGGTCGCGGGCGCGACGATTCTGCATCCGCACGCGCGGGCGTTTCTGGCCGAATCTGATGTGATGCTGGCGGTCGGCACGCGCTTTACCGAGGAGGAGTCGGATCGATGGGGATTGCGTTTGCCGGAGTCGCTAATCCATGTCGAAATCGATCCGGAAGAGATCGACCGCAACTACCCGGCCACGGTCGGCGTATTGGGGGATGCGCGTGCGGCGCTGCAGCTGATCAGCGCGCAGCTTCAGGATGCGAAACGGGAGGATGGCGGCAGTGCAGCCAGAGTCTCCCACTTGCGGCAGAATGTATGGGGCTACTGCCAGACACGGGCGCCTGAGGGCGTGGAGCTTGTGCAAACGCTGCGAAAGGCGCTGCCGCGTGAAACGATCATCGTGAGCGACTTGACGGTTGCCGCGTACTGGTGCCGTCGTCTGCTGGACGTCTATGAACCGCGGACGAACATATATCCGTGGGGCTTCTGCACGCTGGGCTTTGGGCTGCCGGCCGCGATCGGGGCGAAGATGGCCAGGCCGGAACGGCCTGTGGTTGTGTTGTGCGGCGACGGTGGTTTCTTGTTCAACTGCCAGGAGCTGGCGGCGGCGGTGCAGCTTGGTTTGCCGATTGTAACTCTGGTCTTCAATGACTCGGCATATGGGGTCCTGCGGCCGCAGCAGGAGGTTCGTTACGGCGCCGCGCACGAGGTGGACCTGGTGAACCCGGACTTCATGAAGTTGGCGGAGGCGTTCGGCGTGGACGGCTGCCGGGTCGAATCAATCGAGCAGCTTGGCCCTGCCGTGACGAAGGCGATTAAAGCGGACAGGAGTGCGTTAATCGAATTGCCGGGAACGCTGCCGTGGCCGATCATGGAGCCGTCGGCGCGCATGTTCGAGGCGGAACAGTGAGCGGCGGCAGGAAAAAGCTACGCGTCGGCTTTATCGGCGCCGGCGCGATTACCGACCTGCACTACCTCGGTTACCAGGACTACCCCAAAGCAGAACTTCACGCCATCTGCGACGTCGATGAGGCGCTGCTGCAGCGGCGCGCTTCAGAGTGGCAGATTGAGAAGACGTACACCGACTACCGTCATCTGCTCGCCGACCCGGAAGTGGACGCGGTGGAGGTGATTACGCCCCATCATCTGCATGCGGAGATGGGCATTGCCGCGTTGGAGGCGGGCAAGCACGTTTCAATACAAAAGCCGATGGCGATCACGGTTGCCGAGTGCGATGCGATGATCGAGGCGGCGGGACGTGCGGACAAGCTGATGCGCGTTTTTGAGAACTTTCGCTTCTACCCACCTCTGGTCAAGGCCAAACAGCTTCTTGACGAGGGCGCAGTTGGTGAGCCGCTCTCGATACGCATCAAGTGCGTGCAGGGGACCTCGGGGGAGGACTGGGAGATACCCTACAGGCGCTGGGTATGGCGTTTCGACCCAGCGCAGGGAGGCGGGGGCAGGGTGATCCTGGACTATGGGTACCATCTCTTCTCGGTCGCGCGGTGGTTCATGGGGGCGCCGGAAAAGGTGTTTGCCTGGATCACGCACCGCCCCATACAGCATGGCTGGATGCTTGACAGTCCGGCCGTGGTCATCTGGAAGTACAGGGATGCCGAGAAGTACGGCTCCTACGAAGCGGTAACCTCCGACGACATGCTGGTGCCGACCAAATACGGCCGTCCTGAGGACGAGTGGGTCGAGTTGACCGGTTCACGCGGCTTTATCTGGGTGAACCGCTGCACCTCGATGTTGCTTGACAGACCGGCGGTGGAAATGTACCGTGACGGAAAAACGACGGCGTTTCCCGAGGTAGATTCGGATTGGGGAGCCAGTTTCGTTGCCGGCGTGCATGACTTCGTTGACGCGATTGCGGAGGGACGGCAATCGGAACTGAGCGGCGAGGAGGGGAAGGCAGTGCTCCGGTTCTGTCGCGCCGCGCAGCTGTCGGCGAAAGAGGGGCGCGAGGTCAGGCCTGAGGAGACGGCGTGACTGCAGTGTTCAGCAAGTTGAGAAGGTCTTCACGATGACGGGACGCTGGATTGCCTGTGCGAAGAAGAGCACGACACTTCTGGCTTTCTGTTTGATTCTGATGGCCGGATCTTTGGCGGGATGCGAACAGCTTCCGGGCGACGTATTGGTGACGCCGACGCCTATACCTACGCCTGTGCCGCTTCCCAGGGCGGTGCATCGAATAGAGCGCGGCGATATCGTCGACAGTGTGACGCTCTTGGGTATGGTGGATTCGCTGCGGCGAGTGAACCTCTCGTTTCGCATTGGCGGACGTCTGAACGCATTCCTAGTTGAACCGGGCGAACTGGTAGAGGCGGGACAGTTGCTGGCTGAACTGGATGTCGGATTCTTGCCGCACGAGCTTGCCAAAGCGGAGAAACAGCTGGAGATCGCCCGGCTGCGAGTGGGAGCGGCGCTGGGAGCCAAGGAGCTTTCCTTAGCGCAGGCGCAGGCGGCTCTGGATATGGAGCGGCTGACGCTGGAGCAGGATCGGGGCAACGCGGGGGAGGCCGACCTTGCCCGCATGGAGCTGGCGGTGGCGGCTGCGGAGAAGAAACTGGCGCTGTTGGCGGAGCAGCATGACAGAGAAATCGCCCTCTACCAGGCGGAGGCTGAACTGAAGGCGATCGACGTGGACATGCTTCGGGATCAGATCGGGCAGGCGCAGTTGCTGGCCCCGTTCGACGGGGTGGTGCGCTACACGGACGGGGAGGCCGGGCAGCTGGTGGCGGAATACGCGCCTGTGATGGGGCTGGCTGCTCCTGACGCCCTTGAGATCAGGAGCTCGGGCCCCAGCGAGGAGGCGTTGCCGAAGCTTCGTATCGGCCAGTCCGTCACGATCCTCTTTCGCGACTACCCGCAGCGTGAGGTTACGGGCCAGCTTATGCAAGTGTCAACGCCAGGCGCCGCCGATGAAGGCTTGCCGATTCGCGTCGAGTTCGCCGCGCCCGAATTAGAGTTGGAGATCGGGGCTCTGGCCGACTTGCGCATTGTTGTGCAACGAAAAGAGGACATACTGACCATCCCCAATGCGGCGATCCACAGTTACTTCAACCGCCGCTACGCGCTGGTCAAAGAGGGTGAAAGCACGATTGAGGTCGACATTTCACTAGGTGTAACCGACGGTGAACGGACCGAGGTGTTGGCCGGCCTGGAAGAGGACGAGGAGGTTTTCGAACGCTAGACTCCTGTTGCTGCCGCAGAACAAGTCGCCCGCGGCGGCGCCTCTATCCACAGTTTGACGATACCCTTTACCGACATACCTGATTCCCGAAAAGCCGCTTGGCCTTAAAGACTGCATGATGTTCCCAATGCGACCTTGATCCGGATACAGGACCAAAAATCCTCTTTGACAGGCCGCGCCAAAGTAACTATACTCCCAGAAAATCCTCTATAACTTCCGAGCTTCTCGCAGAGACTGCAGCAGAATATCGTAGGCAACCTGGCAGATTGTTGTGGTTCAAGGATCGGTTTGTTTTCGTTGTTCAAAGATCCTTCAGAAGGACAGATCCAATTCAGTGAATTAGGCGTAGTTCCAACCAAGATGGAAAGGAGAACCCTATCATGCGATCACAGATCAGTCGTCGACAGGTATTGCGGTTGTTGGGCGCGGGGACGGCAGGGGCAGCCCTGACGGCCTGCGTGCCAGCGGCCCCCGCAGCCGCACCCGCTGACGAGGCTATGGCGGAGCCGGAAGGCTTCGACTGGCAGCGCTACGCGGGCACTGAGCTGCGGTACGTCGGCGAGACCCAGCCGCTGAGCGACCACGTGCTGTCGATCTTGCCCAAATTCGAAGAGATGACCGGGATCAAGGTGAACACCGAGATCCTGCCGTGGGCGCAGATGGTGCAGAAGATTCGGGTCGAGCTGATGGCGAGCAACGAGGACATGGATGTCTTCCAGCTGCCGGCGGGCGCGGAGGAAAGAAACGTCTGGTTCGACGCCGGCTGGCTGAATGACATCGGCCCGTGGGTGGACGACCCGAGCATGACCCATGAAGACTACGATCTCTGGGAGGACATGGGGCAAGACTATCTGATGGCGGGCTACTCGTCAAGGGGCAGCCTGGTGTCGGTGCCGATGCAGATGAGCGCGATGATCGGCTACTACCGCAAGGACCTGTTCGAGGAGTATGGCATCGACGGGCCGCCAACGACGTTTGAAGAACTCGAAGCCGCCGCGGCAACTGTTCAGGAGCAGAGCGGCGGGGAAGTTTTCGGCATCACGATGCGCGGCAAGCCTCCCGTGCCGACCTCGGTCTTCAAAGGCTTCCTGGGCGGGATGGGAATCATGTGGGAGGACGATGACGGCGTCCCGCTGATGGATTCGGAGGAGGCGATCGCCGCCTTTGACTTCTACGGCCGCCTGCTGCGCCTCTACGGGCCGCCCGGCTCACCCAACATCGACCACGTCGGCGCTGTGAACATCTTCAGCCAGGGCAAGGCCGGCATGATCATTGACGACGCGGTCTTCCGCAAGGACTTCCAGGACCCGAGCAAGTCTACGGTAGCCGGCAATATTGGATACTTCCTGATGCCGGCGGGTCCCAACGGCCAGAGAGCGTCGGCCGGCGGTTGGAGCATCACGGTTGGCGGACTATCGCAGAAGAAAGAGGCAAGCTGGTACCTGCTGCAGTTCATTTCCAACAAAGAGAGCATGCTCAAGTACGTACTCGACGGTGGCGCGGTGCCGCGGCGCTCGCCGTATGAGACGGAGGCGTACAAGACGCAGGCGACGCAGGACGACCTGGATTTCGTGCAGGTATTGCTCGATTCACGGGCGATCGGCGACTTCTCACCGCCTGCCCCGCCATCCATCATCAACCTGATGCGGGCGCGTGAGTCGATCGCGCAGGTGATCGTGACCTCGATCGAGGGCGGCGATGTGGCGGCTGCGGCTCAGAAGAGCCAGCAGGAACTGCTGGAGATGCTGGAAGAGCAGGAGGAGTAGGGTTGTAACCGGTGGCCGGCGGCAAGCGTGCCGCCGGCCTCTTTCAGCATACACAGAGAGTTGCCTATGCAGCGGAAAGCAGAGTCGGAACCCGAGCAGAGAGGACAGGCTGAGAACGGTTCCCGTGTTCATTCCGACGAAGGCGGTGAAGGCGGGAAGAACGACCAGGAGCCAGGGAGTACCCAGCCTGCAGGCTTGTTGCAACGCGCCTTTTTGTTGATCGACCGCAATTTGGCGTTTGTGCTGCCGGCGCCGGCGGCCATCGTAATCCTGCTGCTTATGGGTTACCCATTCTTTTATACAGTTTCGCTGAGCTTGCAGCGGGTCAACGTTACGATGACCCGCTTTTCTTTTGTGGGCCTCGAAAACCTGTTGGAGGTCCTGACTGCAGACGAAAGATTCTTGAATGCGTTCCTGATAACGCTCTACTTCACGGTGGCCAGTCTTTTGCTGGAGCTGGTGCTGGCGATGATCATGGCGCTGGTGCTGAACAGGACTTTCCGCGGACTGGGCGTCATCCGCACGCTGTTCCTGCTGCCGTTGGTGGCGACGCCGACGGCGACATCGGTAATCTGGCTGATCATGATGGAGCCTTCGATCGGCATCCTCAACCATTTCCTGGAGGTCGTAGGGCTGCCGCGGAGTCTGTGGGTGGCCGGCGATACGTCGGTGGTGCCCAGCCTTGTCTGGATCAACGCGTGGCACGGCGTCCCGTTCGTGATGCTGATCCTGCTGGCGGGGCTGCGCTCACTGCCGACGGAGCCGTTCGAGGCGGCGCGCATCGACGGGGCGAGCAAGTTGCAGGAGTTCTTCCAGATCACGCTGCCGCTGCTGAAAGGGGCGATCGTCGTCGCCATGCTCTTCAGGGCTATCGACACGCTGAAGGTATTCGATGCCATCTGGATCATGACGGCCGGGGGGCCGGGCAGACGGAGTGAGACGCTGCACATCTACTCCTACCTGACGGCGTTCGAGTTTTACGATTTGGGCTATGGATCGGCCGTGATCCTCGTCTTCATGGTGATCATCCTGATCATCAGCGCGGTCTTGATCAGACTGAGACAGCGTGCATGGCTCTGAACCAGAAAGCTGCCGGGCAAGACACATGAACAGATATTCTCTCAGGCCATTGGGAATGCGAAAAACGAGACGGATACAGGACTCACTGTTCTGGATCATCCTGTCGATCTTCCTGGTCTTCTTTTTGTTTATCTTCTTCTGGATGTTCGTCTCCTCGTTCAAGCCGAACCTGCTGATCGTCAGCGATCCGCCGGTTTGGTTTTTCACCCCGACGTTGGCCCACTACGGTGAGGTCTTTGAGCGCAATCCCTTTGCAAGGTACCTGTTCAACAGCCTGACGATCGCTGTCACCTCTGTGGGGCTGTCGCTGGTGGTGGGGCTGCCGGCCGCCTACAGCATCGCCAAGTACAAGCAGGACGGGCTGGCCCTGGCGCTGCTGGTGGTGCGCATGCTGCCGGGGATCACGTTTCTCGTTCCCCTCTTCATCGTTTACAAGCGACTGGGGCTGTTGGACACGCACGCAGGCATCGTGATCACACACATTCTGACGGTGCTGCCGCTGATCATGTGGGTCATGATCGGCTTCTTCGAAGACGTGCCGAGCGAGCTTCTGGACGCGGCGCTGATAGACGGCTGCTCGCAGCTGGGCACGATGATCCGCATCATGATCCCGCTCAGCCTGCCCGGCATTACGGCGGTGGCGATCCTCAGCTTCATCTCCTCGTGGAACAACTTCATCTTTGTGCTGATTCTGGGCGGCTCGAAGACGATGACGCTGCCGCTGGCCGTATATAACTTCCTCACGTACGGCCAGGTGAATTGGGGCGCGCTGTGCGCGGCGGCTACGGTCGTCACGCTGCCGGTTCTGCTGCTTGCTCTGGTGGTGCAGCGCTTCCTGGCGGGCGGCCTGACGATGGGCGCCATTAAGGGGTAGGACTGTCGGATCAATTGAGTGCGGATGCTTGTGGAAACAGGTCATCCTCCCGACGCCGCATAGGTGGACGACGAGGGTAGCGTACTTTGCCAAGAGAAGATCGATCTTTTGCAAGGGGCCAGAGTGACCACAGCCACAAGATGCTTACGCACCCGGCGGAGACGGCCAAATCAGTTCATGACGCTTCCCGGACCAGTTTTCGAGATATGCTTTACGTCGTCGTTGAGTTAAATCCTGGAAGGTAGTTGCGTGGCTGGAACGGCAGTTATCCATGGAGGTAGCCTGACGTCGGGCTGCTGCAAAGACAGGCGAGTGAAGAAATCGCAGTTTTCCAACAAAGGAGAAAGTCGATGACAGCAAAGCGAAGAATGAGCCGGCGGGATTTTCTGTGGGCATCGGCAGTCGGATCTGCAGGCATTGTAGCAGCAGCTTGTCAACCGGCTGTGCCGGCAGCGGAAATGGCGGAGGAGGAGGCTGCGGCTCCATCGATGGAGTCGGTCGAAATCCGTTTCAGCCACTGGCACGGCGGTTTCTGGGATCCAATTCGTGACGGTATAGGCGAGGCGCACCCGGAGATCACTGCAATCAGCGAGTCGACGCCGTGGGGAGAATACTCGACCAAGCTCCTGACGCAGATGGTGGGCGGTGTGGCGCCAGATGTCGTCATGGTCGACAGCTACTGGCAGGGGGAATGGTTCAAGGTGCTTTTGGCACTGGATGACTCCCTGGACGCGCACGGCGTGGACAACAGCAAATGGGACGCGGATCCGTGGATGCAGTGCGGAAATGATGGGAAGATCTACTCCCTCTCCCAGGTCTACTGCCCTAACTGGCAGTTGGTGGTGAACAGAACGCTGGCCGAGCAGGAGGGAATCGCTCTGCCCGATTGGGGCGACGACGGACCGGCCGCGAACTACGACGAATGGCGCTGGGACGATCTGGTCGAGTTGCTGAAGGCGACGACGAAGGTCAACTCCGATGGTGAAGTGGAACAGTGGGGACTTGCCAACAGCACCGCGCGATTTGGCGCCACTTCGCTCTATTTCATGTATAGCAACGGCGCCCAAGCATTGGACGACCTGTGGGGTTACAATGAGACCGAGGCGCTGATCGACTCGGAGGAGTCGGTACAAGCGCTGCAGGACTACATCGATCTGACGCTGGTGGACAAGGTTGCACCAACGCCAGCCGAGGCCCAGGCGGTTCAGGGCGGTCTGTTTAATTCGGGCAAAGCTTTCTGTTCGATCAGACACCCGGGAGTTGGAGACCAGCGTGTGAACCAGGAGGCATTCGGACTCTTGTTCATGCCGGTTCCCTGGCGGGAGCACCGCGTCCAGATGATGGGGACGAACTCCTGGGGCGTGTGGAGTGGAAGCGAGAATACGGATGCGTCCGCCACCTTCGCCATCTGGGCCACTACCAGTGAAGCGATCAGCGACTGGATTACGCCCAATATCAATCTCACTGGGTACGATATGCGGAAGGCTATCGACAAACTACCCGCTCTGCCGGAAGGATGGATGCGGCGCTTCTACGAGGTCTTCCTGAGCCGGGACGAGCGCTTTACCACGCATCCATCGGCCGCGGAGAACGTACTCTGGATGCCAAGATGGTACGGGCGGAAGGCGAGGTTCTTCTCCGACACGGTGCGGCGCGAATATGACAAGGTCTTCCTGGGCGAGAAGTCAATGCAGCAGGCCATGTCAGACGCCAAGGTAGAGATCGACGCGGCCCTGGCAGAGGGATAGGCACAGACGGCATTGACTGCTTCCCGGTGGCCGGCGAGTCGCCGGCCACCGGACACACCCCTCTCTGACCGCGCGCGCTGGATGCGCATGCGCCGGGCGCGGGCGGCCTAAACTTCAGATGAATGTTCTGGTAACCGGCGGCAGCGGCAAAATCGGAGGGTACGTGCTACGCGAACTCCTGGCGGCTGGCCACACGGTATCAAACTACAGCAAGACCGCCCCGTTCGTCGAGCCGGTCCGGCATATCGACGGTGACATCACCGACTTGGAACGGATGCGGGAAGCATCTCAGGATCAGGAGGCGATCGTCCATTTGGCGGCGATTCCGGGGCCAGGGATCACGACGCCGGAACGCCTGATGTATGTCAACGACCGGGGCACCTATACCGTGCTGGAGGCCGCGGTGGGCGCGGGCGCACGGAAGGTCATTTTCGGCTCCTCCAAGGAGGCGATGAACACGGACTATGGACGGAGCGACACGCGGCCGCGCTATTTCCCCGTCGACGAGGAACATCCTGCCGAGCCGCGCAACGAATACGGGATCAGCAAGCTGATCAACGAGATCACGTTTAAACGATACACTGAGGACTACGGCATTCAGACCATCAGCTTGCGCATTAATCACAATTGGTATCTGGACAGGGCAGGGGCGGCCGTCGCGGTGCGGTCTGGCTGGAGCCGGGACCGCACTGTGGAAGAACAGTGGGCGGGATACCGAGGCTACATAGTCGACTCTGAGAAGGGTCAATCGAACCTGTGGACGGTCACAGATGCACGCGATGCGGCGCGTGCGTTCAGGCTGGCGTTGGAGAACGAGGCGATCGGACACGACGTGTTCCTGATTAACGGTGCGGACACCTGCTCGCTGGAGGAAACGCCGACCCTCGCCGCCCGCCACTATGGCAATGTGCCCCTGCGCCGCCCGCTGGCCGGTTTCGACAGCTTTGTCTCGACGGCGAAGGCGCGCCGGCTGCTGGGATATGAGCCCCGCTACACGTGGCGGGAGAGCGAGTTTCGGGAATGGATGGAGGCACAGCCGTGAGCGTAGCCACGCCGGCCGCCAGCAACGGACGCCGAAGACGGATGTCCCGATTGCGCCTGCGCGAGGCGATTGACGGCTACATCTGCATCGCACCCTGGGTTTTGGGCTTCATCGTCTTCACTGCATTCCCCATCATCGCCTCCTTCGTGCTCTCCTTCAGCCGCTACACGATCCTCGATTCGCCCCGCTTTATCGGCCTGGACAACTACACAAAGATGGTGAGCGGCGACCCCTTGTTCTGGCAGTCGCTCAAGGTGACGGTGATCTACACGGTCCTCCTCGTCCCGCTGGGCACAGTTGGCGGTTACTTGCTGGCGCTGCTGCTCAACCAGGCGGTGAAAGGGGTTGGCTTCTTTCGCACTGTATTCTACCTGCCGGTGGTAACGCCGACTATCGCCTCCTCCTATCTGTTTGCCTGGATTCTCAACCCGGAGATCGGCCTGGTCAACAACTTTCTGGCCAGCATTGACATCGAAGGGCCGCAATGGTTTGCTTCGCGCGAGTGGGTGATTCCCAGCTTCATTATCATGAGCCTGTGGGGTTTGGGAGGCAATATGATCCTCTATTTGGCCGGCCTGCAGGGGGTACCGACCGTACTTTACGAAGCAGCGATGCTGGACGGGGCCGGCGCGTGGGCCAAGTTCCGAAACGTCACCCTGCCCATGACCTCCCCCGTCATCTTCTTCACCTTTCTTACCGGCATGATCGGCACATTCCAGGTGTTCACAGGCGCCTACGTCATTACCGAGGGCGGCCCGGCCGACGCTTCGCTGTTCTACATTCTCTATCTCTATCAGAATGCCTGGAACTACCTCAAGATGGGTTATGCGGCCGGCTTGGCCTGGGTTCTTTTCGCTATCATTTTTGTGCTGACACTCATTTCTCTGCGCGTTTCGGGACGGTATGTTTACTACGAAGGGGCGGTCAAATAGTCTCTCATTCTCAGTGGTCAGGCGCTGGCCGGCGACGACTTTCAAGAACTTGGAACCGATAGTTTTGGGGCTTACAAATGGTTAGGGCGCGACTACAATGACCATAAAGGCGCGAGTAGATTCGAAGAATGGACAGACCGGAGGTTGGAGTTCCGGCTGGTTGCAGAGCGCGAGCGGAAAACAGATAGCCGGTCAGGCATTGATCTACCTTTTGTTGCTCACAGTCGGCTTTATGCTGGCAGTCCCGTTTATCTGGCTGATCTCCAGTTCGCTGAAGACCGAGACCGACGCATTCGCCATCCCGCCGAGCTTCATCCCCAATCCGGTGCAGTGGAGCAACTATGTGACGGGGCTGACCGAGTTCCCCTTCGTTCGCTCCACTATTAACACGATGATCCTCGTTGTGTGGGTGATGGTGGGGACGGTGCTGAGCGCGAGCCTGGTTGCCTACGGTTTCGCGCGCGTGCGCTTTCCTGGGCGCACCGTCCTCTTCATCCTGGTGCTGAGCACGATGATGATTCCATCGCACGTCACGTTGATCCCGCAGTTTCTGCTGTTTCGCCAGCTGAAATGGTTGGACTCGTTCAAGCCGCTGATCGTGCCCAGTTTCTTCGGCGGCGGCGCTTTCTACATTTTCCTGCTGCGGCAGTTCTTTCTGACGATTCCATTGGACTACGACGACGCGGCGCGTATCGACGGTTGCGGCACGTTCGGCGTGTTCTGGCGCATCATCCTGCCGCTGTCGAAACCGGCGCTGGGCACGATGGCGATCTTCACCTTCATGAGCCAGTGGAACGCCTTTTTCGAGCCGTTGATCTACCTGAACAGTTTCGAAAGACAGCCGCTGGCCGTCGCCCTTAAGACCTGGGTGCAGACCGCGCACGGCTCCACCTCGATGCACTACGTTCCCTGGGTGGCGATCATGGCCGTTTCGACCCTGATCGCGCTGCCGCCGGTCATGGTCTTCTTCTTCGCGCAGCGGCACTTCATCCAGGGTGTGGTCGTGAGCGGGATGAAGGGGTAGCAAATTGCGGCCCGCGCCTTCCAGGGAATCAGGACAGGAAAACAACTGTGATTATCGACTCGCACTTTCACATCTTTCCTCCGCTCGGTAGAGCATCCGTTGAGGAGGACCCGCTGCAACCGCTGCGGATGAAATTCTGGCAGTGCCACATGCGCGACAGCAGCCGCTTCCGCCGCAAAGCCGATGACGAGCCGGTGCCCGAGCCGTTCCTGCAGTGGGACTCGGACGACATCAACGAGATGCCGGAAGTCAACTTTCGCATGGCCGATTTTGGCCGCGCGGAAATCACGGTTGATGGCGTCGATTACTACACACAGGCCTATCCTCCCAGTCTGATCAACTGTGAGGCGCCGCCTGAGCGCATGATCGGGGAGATGGACCTGGTGGGCGTGGACATGGGTGTTCTCCAGCACGACCACATCTACGGTGCGTTGAACGAGTACTATGGCGAGCAGATGCGGCGCTTTCCCAACCGCTTCATTGGGCTGGCGCAGGTGCGGGAATGGGAGGCGGACAGCCCGGCGGAACATGAGAGGCTGGAGCAGGCTGTGAGAGAACATGGTCTCATGGGTCTCTATTTCAGCGTCGAGCCGTTCGCGCTTAGCAATTACGCCGACCACCTGGACGACGCCAAGTTCGAGCCGCTGTGGGAGAAGGTGCGCGAGCTAGGTATCCCCGTGTGGTGGTATCTGCACAGCCGCCAGCGCGACCGTCTAGGCGGGTTCATGGAGCACGTGGCGGAACTCGACCGCTGGGCTGAGGCACATCCCGACATACCTGCCTTGCTCACGCATGGCATCGATACCTTCAGCATGCGGCGCGGAGAAGAGCGCTATGAGATTCCCGATACGCTGATGACGATGCTCAAGCGGCCGAATATGCACGTTGAGGTGCTGTTCTGCGCGTTCTGGCCGGAATATCCGTTCCCCGGCGCGCAGGAAAAGATCAGGGAGTTGCGCGAGGAGATCGGCGTTCACAAGCTGTTGTGGGGGACGGACATGCCCTACTGCTCCGGCTCCTGGTGTACATACAAGCAGGCGATCGACTATATCCGCGTGCATTGTACGTTTCTTTCGGAAGATGAGAAGGCGCTGATCCTGGGCGGAAACGCCGTCCGCATGTTCGATCTGCTATGAGCAGCTGTTGACCGTCGCATCGAAGGAAATCCAATGCAGGAAGTTGCTCCAGTCATAAGCTTACACAATGCCCGCGGTCGATTGCGTTGCAAGGAACAGACGCTGCCGCGCAGCAGGAAGGAATGGCGCCCAGATGTTAACTGCGGAACAGATCGCCCATTTTGAGACATTTGGCTTCGTCATCCGGCGACAGTGCTTTTCGTCGGTCGAGATGGAGGAGATCAGCGAGGCGTTCGATGAGGTGCTGGCGGAGGACCGGCAGGGGAAGTCGTTCGACGGGAAGGCACGACAGGCGGTGCTGGGCTTTATCGAGAAGAGGCCGCTTTTGAGCGCGCTGGCAGAGGATGATCGCATCTATGAGCCGCTCGAACAGCTGCTCGGCCCCGGTTTCGTCTGGATCGGTTCGGACGGCAACCTGTACGTTGGCGACACGGGCTGGCATCCCGACGGCTCGGTTCTTGACTACGGGCGTATTAAGGTCGCCCTCTATCTGGATACGGTGACAGAGGATACTGGCTGCCTGCGGGTGATCCCTGGTTCGCACCAGTTGCCGCTGCACGCCGCGCTCGACCCTCTCAGGCAAATGCGGCACAGTCCGGATGAGACGGCGTTCGGCGCGGCCGGTCGCGACATTCCTTGCTTTCCGCTCGAGTCGGAGCCGGGCGACGTGGTCTTCTTTAACCAGAACTTGTGGCATTCGGCGTTCGGCGGCAGGACTGGACGGCGCATGTTTACGATGAATTTCGGCGCGCAGCCGTCAAGAGAAAAGGACATCGAGTTTCTGAAACGGGTCTACCAGGGAAACCTTGGGCACGTGAAGAACATGCAGTACACACAGTCGGCGCGGGTGTACGAAGATGCCTTTTTGTACAGCGACAGTCCGCGTATTCAGGGCATGGTGGGCAAGCTGGTGGAGTTGGGATTCAAATAGTGGCGGGAACAGGGGAATTATGTCACTGACAGAACAAGAGTCTACAGTCCTATCTCCGGCCCGGCCTGGCGCAGCTTTGACGATGTGGTCGTTGACCAAGACGGCGCGCCGATCTGGGCGCACGCGGTACATTCGCTGGCAGGGACGCCGCTGGCGGAGCGGGGGTATGCTTCGGCTGTGCTGGATGTGCCGCGGCATCTGACCTGGGGCGGGTTCTCGGATGACGGCGTGCGTTTTGAGGTAGATCGTTCGGGGCCGTGGCTGGATCCCGGTTCCGATATCGCCGGCGATATTTTGTGGAATCGGGAGGCCGAACTCTATCAACTCTTTGTGCGTCCGGTCTACGGCGACCGCCGCGTGGCGATGTCGACGACGACTGACTTCAGGGAGTTTACGCGGCCGGTCACGATCATGCAGCCCGATAGTTTGGACCGGGTGGGGACGGAGCTGTACGACATGCCGCCGCGGCCCTATGAGGATTTCTATATCGGGCTGCTCAACATCATGACCAGTGACCGCTTCGAGGAGGTGAGCCTCAGCAGCAACTGGCCGCAGATCAAGTATTTCGGGCGTATGGATACGCAGCTGGCTTACAGCTACAACGGGCTGTACTGGTACCGCACGGAGCGCGAGCCGTTTATCGGCGTGCGCGACTATGGCCAGGTTGGGGGCGGGTCGGCTTACGGGAAGGAGATGCTGCGGACGAAGGACGACAGGCTGCTCTTTTTTGTCATCGGCGATTACGGCGGTCATGCGGCCCGCGTCGATAAGGAGACGGAGTGGCCGTATGGCAGCGGTTATCGGAGCCCGATGCTGTACGAGATGCGGCTGGACGGCTTCTGTTCGCTGAAGACGTGGGGGCGTGAGGGTGTGTTGCGGACGAAGGTGATTATTCCTCGCGATGGTGATATGCGGCTGAATGTGCGGACGATGGCGCACACCGGGGTCCGCGTGCAGATGCTGGATGGGATGACGGCGCAGCCGATTCCTGGTTATACGTGGGAGGAGGCGGTGCCGATCCGCGGGGATCATCTTTACGCGCGGCCGCGCTGGCGGGAGCGGGAGGATATTGGAGAGTTGGTGGGGCGGCCGGTGCGGGTGGAGGTCTCGATGGTTGAGGCAGAGTTATTTGCAGTTCGGTTGACGTGTGATGTGTATAATGCGTGTGAGCCGTTGGGGTCGTTGTGGTAATACAGAAATGTCGCCCAGACTTTCCTTATAGCAACTATTGAGGGACGAACTTTGAATTCGGAAAGGGGAGCAATGATAGCCGCTGATGGTTGGGACG
Source organism: Caldilineaceae bacterium (assembly GCA_965208965.1). Lineage (GTDB taxonomy): Bacteria > Chloroflexota > Anaerolineae > Caldilineales > Caldilineaceae > Bin5. The sequence goes on along the minus strand of OZ242384.1, from coordinate 2,647,707 downwards.
AGTATGTCAAGTTTGCCCAGAGATACCTAAGAACGGGAACCTTAGAGGAAGACGAATATGACTACAAGATAGAAATTGGAAGCAATACAGCTGCCGCCCGTGATTCAGTCTTAGAGGGCCAACAGCATTGGGCACAGTTGCTAGAAAGCGCTTTGGTAAAAGACCAGCCCATCCCTTGGCGAGGTCGTACTTTCCGTAAGTTCAATAGTTGGTTCCTAGATCGCCCCCATTCCGCATTGGAGGCGCTGCGGGCGATCTGGACAGCCGACCTTGAGCCTAACGACGAGTCGATTCATGAAAGAATTCACTCTTTTGGTCAGATCTTTACAAGTGAAGTAATAAGCGGCCATGGAACTCGAGCTACAATCGCCTCCGCCCTGCTTATGGGTCTGAATGTAGAGGAGTTTCCTCCCTTTAGAAAGGGAAAATTCAGTAACGCATACGAGTTCACCGGATACGAAGAGCCAGGAAGCGGCGCAAACGAAGCCACATTGTACAAACATGCTCTGGGCTTCCTTGACCAATTCCTTGTGGAAGCAGAAAAAAGGGGACTAGACTGGCCGTATCGAAACCGGCTCGCAGCGCAATCCGTGGTTTGGCAAATTAGTCGTCACGTGGAGAGTCAGCTAGATAATCTGAAAAAGAACGAGCGCGAAGTAATCCAAGATGATAGGCCCACTTCCTTTGCTCCAGATTCTCCGACACTGGAAGGAATGTCTGAAACGCTACTACTTCCTCTACCGTTTCTGGAAGAAATCGAAGCACTGCTTGAAGACAAGCGCCAAGTTATCTTTCAAGGGCCTCCGGGCACAGGAAAGACTTATGTTGCGCAGGCGCTTGCCCACTGCCTGGCAGGATCCGATCAACGAGTCGATCTAGTCCAATTCCACCCCTCTTACGCCTACGAGGATTTCGTGCGGGGCTTCCGTCCTACTATCACTGACAGCGACCAAGCTGGCTTCACGTTGCAGGATGGTCCTCTGCTGCGGGCGGCTGAAAAGGCGCGCAAAGACAAGGATTCGAAACACTTCCTCATCATCGACGAAATCAATCGCGGAAATCTTGCCAAGGTGTTTGGAGAACTGTACTTCCTCCTGGAATACCGCGATAGGGAAATTGGCTTGCTGTACCAACGGAAGAACGGCGAGAAGTTCTCTCTGCCTGATAATCTGTACATCATAGGCACGATGAACACGGCGGACCGCTCGATCGCTCTGGTGGACATGGCGCTGCGCCGCCGCTTCTACTTCGTGGAATTCCACCCGGACGTTGAGCCTGTGAAGTGCGTGCTCCGCAAGTGGCTGAAGCAAAAGCAACTCGACAACATGGAGTGGGTGGCTGATGTCGTTGAGGAGGCGAACAAGCTCTTGGAGAAAGACAAGCACGCTGCCATTGGCCCCAGCTACTTTATGAAAGAACGTCTTGACAAAAATGTGGTGGAGCGTATCTGGAAACACAGCGTCTTGCCTTACATTGAGGAGCGCCTCTTTGGTGATGACAACCGCCTTGATGAGTTCGACCTGGAAAAGCTGAAGAACAAAGCTGCTCAAACCCTTAAGGATAAGGCAGACCAAGAACAGTCTGAAGGGACTGGAGAGAGCGACGCGTCCGCCCAATGATTAAGCTCAACCTGAAAGAGTACGACTCGAGTGAGCACAGACTTACAACTGAACAGCTTGACGCGCTGTTGCGAGAATCGAAGACTCTCGATCTCACCATTGAACCGGTCAGAGGCGCCAGGGAAAGATATAGGCTTAGACCCGGTTCGACCGTCGGCGCTCTCGACTTTGACGGCGTTTCAGTACTAATCAAGCCCAAGATCGAAATGACGCAGCTGCTTTCACTGGCCTGCTACGCCATGAGCAAGCTCGAAGTCCGGAAGGAACTGTTCGATTTCAAAGAAGACGAGTCACTGCCAGACATGCTGGCTATCGCCTTGAGCCAGGCGGCGCGCAGAGCGTTTTCGCGGGGACTTCTGCGCGGATACCTGACAGAGGAAGATGCGCTGCACACCGTGCGGGGTCGCATCCGCTTCGACGAGCAGATACGGCGGAGGTACGGGATGCCCCTGCCGGTGGAACTACGTTTCGACGAGTTTACTGAGGACATTCTTGCGAACAGGCTGGTGAAGGCGGCGGCTGCCCGGCTCGGTCGTATGACTCTGCGCTCGTCGGAGGCGCGGCGGGGACTGGGCCGGATTGCCGCGATCCTCGAAAACGTCTCGTTGCTCGATTTCCGGCGGCGAAACGTGCCGGAAGTCCGTTTCGACCGACTCAATGAGCATTACCGCCACGTCGTGGGGCTGGCGCGATTGATCCTGCTGCACAGCGAGTTCGAGTCCTTCCGAGGAGATGTGCGAGCATCCGGCTTCCTGATCAACATGAACGACCTGTTTCAAGAATTTGTCACCCAAGCGTTGCGTGAGGCACTCAACGTTTCTGACAAAACACTCCGCGATGATAGGGGCATACGGAGGTTGACGCTCGCCGAGGAAAACAGGGTGCAACTCAAGCCTGACCTTTCGTGGTGGGATGGCGAGACCTGTAGGTTCGTGGGTGATGCCAAGTACAAGAAAATCATTCACAGTTCCGTGCCCAATGCCGACCTGTACCAGTTGCTGGCCTACGCTACTGCGCTCGGTCTGCCGGGAGGTCTGCTCATTTACGCGCAAGGAGAGGCCGAGGCCGCGACGTACAAGATTCGGAACACTTGCAAGCAGCTTGAGGTCGTCGCCCTTGACCTGTCCGGCTCGCTCGAAGAAATACTTGATCGCGTCAAGGTTATTGCACGCAAGATCGAGTGCATGACGGAACGATGCCCGTCAGCTGCCTCGTGATCTGTAGTATAATGCCCTCACCTCACCACGTAACGGGGGTACTGTCATAACACGCACAAAGGAAAAGCTGCTGACCGCCGGCGACTTGCTCCGCCTTTACAGCGAAGGGGCGCGAGGTGAGCTGATTAGGGGGGCGCTTTGCAAAACGAAGCCGGCAGGACTAACCCACGGCGAGATTGTGATGAATCTGGGCGGTGCGTTGGGAAATTTCATCAGGCCCCGGCGCTTGGGCCGGCTGGTCGGTTCGGATTCCGGTATGATGCTGGAACGTGATCCGGACACGGTGCGGGAGCCTGATATCGCATTTATCTCGGCGCAGAAGCTGCCTCTGAATGTCAGACTTTCCGGCTATTATGAAGGGGCTCCCGATCTGGTGGTCGAAATCGTCTCCCCCAGCGATGGTCCGCGGGAGGTCTACCACAAAGCCCGCATGTGGATCAGCTTCGGCGTGACGCTCGTGTGGGTTGTGAACCCGGAGAACCGCGCCATCGAAGTCCACCGCCCCAATCAACCCCTCCTGAGTCTGACCGAGAATGACATCCTCGACGGCGGCGAGGTGCTGCCCGGTTTCAACTACCCCGTGCGCGACGTATTTGATCTCTAGGGGTAGTTGACATTTCAACGAAGCAGGCAAGATCCCGCGCAATCGAAAGCAGGAAGTGGGGGAGCAGACGATATCTGGCCGTGCGCCAGGGGCCCAGCGCCGCTATCGTTTCTATGTAGATCCCAAATGAGTCCACGAGCTTGCGAGTATCAATAGAGCGAGTAAGACGCCTGCGATACCAGGCGGCAGTCCGTGAGAAAAGTCTTGGTTTCAAATTGAACGCTTATGAGTCCCTGCTTATTAAACAATTACTATATTATTGTGAATAGACGATGATCTGTCATTTGAAAATTTTTTCTCGCAAACGCTCGTAAACTCTCGTGGATCTCTCGTAAACGCTCGTACGAGCGTTTGCCTGTTGCCATACGAGCATTTACCTGTTGCCATACGAGCGCCCGACCTGTGTTCAGGGAGAGCCAAGCCCAGCTTTTCGTGCCGTTGCATTGAAACTGTGTCTCTTCAACCCGCTTTGAAACCCTGCCTTTTCACCGCACGCAGCTGGGAAAGCTTGCCTGCTCGACACACCTTGAAAATGTCAACAGACCCTAATGTAAATTCAAACTGAGATCAAGAGTTTACGTATATCGTGAGAGCCAGCGAGACGCCCGCGATCCCAAGGTAAAGCCCGCGCGCAAAGTCCTATTTTCAAGTGAGAACCGGATCAGCATGAGCCAGACAGACCAGATACGCGACCTCGGCGGCCACAAGGAACTGTTCATTGACGAAGCGCCGGTCACTTCGATGAAGAATGTGCGGCTGACGATGAATACTCCCTACCAGGACCATGAGCCGGTGTTTCTGCCGGAGGCTCCGTGGGAGTACCGTATTCATCCTTATGCGACGGTGTTGCGGGAGGGCGAAGTTTTTCGGCTCTGGTATCTGGCGTATGAGTGGGACCCGCCGGCGGGAGTGCAGCTGCCGGTGGCGGGAACGGCGGAGGATGCGAGGCGGTTTTGGGCGCATACGCGGGGGAGGCTTTGCTACGCTGAGTCGACGGACGGGGTGCACTGGGAGCGGCCTAAATTGGGCCTGGTGGATTACCGCGGGAGTGGGGACAACAATATCCTGGGGCCGGCGGCGCACGATGCAGTGCAGCAGGCTGGCTGGAATGGGGGTACGGTCTTTAGGGATCCGGCTGCGGCGCCGGAGGGGCGGTACAAGCTCTGGAGCCAGATCGTGGTGGCGGAGGAGGGCAGGTCCGGATTGACCGGGTTCTGTTCTCCGGACGGGCTACGCTGGACGCCGTGTGGAAACAATCCTATTCCGGGGCATTGCGACTGCCTGAACGTGGTCCTCTGGGATGAACGAGTCCTGCAGTATGTGGGGTATTCGCGTCTGTGGACTGCGGATAGGCACGGGGACCGCTACCGGGCGGTGCGGCGGCTGGTGTCGCCGGACTTTGAGCAGTGGGAGGATTTAGGGCGGGTAATGGGCGCGGACGAGGTCGATCTGGGGCTGCCGGTGAAGCGCGAGCGAGAGAGCCGGCAGATCATGGACTTCCATGGCAATTGTGTTTTCAAGTACCCGGGAACTTCGGACGCTTACCTCGCGCTGCCTGAGGTCTGGTGGCACTGGTCGACGAATCCGTTTCCAGAAGTCGGCAGAGACCAGGAGAAGATGGGAGGCTTCCCGGACACGGTCGACGTGCAACTCGCCACGAGCCGCGACGGGATCGAATGGCAGCGGGCGGGGGGACGCAATCCGTTCCTGCGGTTGGGGACGCCGGATGCGGGCGATTCAAAGATGATCTACGCGTTCACGCAGCCGGTGCAGGTCGGGGATGAACTGTGGATCTACTATGGCGGCTTCCGGTATGGAATCAGCGAAGGCGTTGCGCTCAAGAGGGGCGCTTATTTTCGAGCACGGCTGCGGCTGGACGGCTTTGTCTCGGTTGACGCCCCGTACGAGGGCGGCGAACTGGTGACGGTGCCGGTGCGTTTTCGCGGGGAACGGCTGGCTCTCAACGCGGACACAAGCGCGGGCGGTGCAGTCCGAGTTCAGATAGAGGACGAAGGCGGGACACCAGTTGAAGGTTTCAGTATGGGCGAAGCCGACGAAGTGAACGGCAACTCGGTTCGCCACTTCGCGACCTGGGGAGGCCGTGCGCATGTCGGCGAATTGGCGGGGCGCGTTGTGCGCTTGCGGTTCCAGATGAACGGTTGTAAGTTGTACTCCTTGCAGTTTGTCGACAACGGCTAACCGGCGCCTGCGGCCGCCTGGAGGTTGGTTGATGAGCTCTCAGAACACGGACCAGAATGAAGCGCTCGCAATCGGTGCGGAGCCCCAGCTTTTTGTCGATGATGCCATCGTCAGCGCCAAACGCGGGGTGGTGCGCACGCTCCATCCTGGGAAGAAGCTGGCGCAGCCGATGCTTTTGCCCGACCGACCGTGGGAGGGAGGCCGGGTCTACATCTACGGCACGGTGCATTACGACGCCGATGCTAAGCAGTTTCGCATGTGGTACCTGACGCGGATTGGCCGCGGGCATCAGCACCGAGCGCCCGGCCTGCGTGAACGGCAAGGGGACTTGATCCTCTACGCCACCTCGTCCGACGGCCTCAACTGGGAGAAGCCGGAGCTGGGCCTGCATGAGTTTGACGGCTCGCGCGCCAACAATATCCTCATTTTCGATAAACACAGCCCCACCGTGATCGTTGACGAAGCGGCGGACCCGTCGGAGCGTTACAAGATGGCGGCCTGGGACTGGAGCCGCGATCAGTTCGGCTACTGGGTTGCCCACTCGGCCGACGGCCTGGTGTGGAACGAGTATGACGTCAATCCGATACTGATGAACTCGACCGAGACGCTGGAGGCGATCACGGTGGCGCATCACAGCCGTTCAGGCGAGTACTTCGCCTTTCACCGACGCTGGGGCGACATAGGCGGCTTTGACCGCCGCCTGATCGCCGTATGCACGAGCAGGAACTTCCTGGACTGGTCTGAGCCGGAACTGACTATCGTCAGCGATGAAGAGGACGATGCCTGGACCCAGGACCCCGAACAGCGGGGGGAGTTCTACGGCATGTCGGGCTTCGTCTATGGCGACCAGTTTCTCGGTTTTCTGCCTGTTTTCAATGTTTACCGCGACATGAGAGGTCAGGAGGTCGGCGCAGAGCAACGCCCCTGGGACGGGCCAATCGAGGCGCAGCTGGCGCATAGCCGGGACGGGCGCAGGTGGGAGCGTTTCGCCGACCGTTCGCCAATCATCCCGCGCGGGGGGCCGGGGAGCTTCGACGCCGGCTGCATTCTCTGTTCAGCCGACCGGCCGATCGTCCATGGGGACGAAGTTTGGCATTACTACACCGCCATCAACACGCTGCACGGCGGCCCGATGCCGCCGAAGACCGCGACCGTCGCGCGGGCGTCCTGGCGGCTGGACGGATTTGTGTCGTTTGACGCGGGTCATTTTGGCGGGACCGTCGAGACGGTTCCGCTCACGATGCCGTCCGGCCAACTTGTGGTCAATGCGGATGCCTCGCAGGGCAGTTTGGCGGTCGAGCTTCTTTCCCCTGAGGGCGAGACAGTGCCAGGGTACTCAAGCCAGGACTGCACGGCGGTCGTCTCGGACAGTGTGCGGCATGTCATTCGCTGGCGGGATAACCAGCGGCTGCCGACGGGCCAGCCGCTGCGTTTGCGTTTTCATCTGGATACCGCCCAACTATACAGTTTCCGTGTCAAGACGACGGAGTACGAGTAGGGAATCGCGGGACTGCCACCAGCCAATTGAAAGGAAGTGCGAGCCATGACGACAAACGGACAGCCGATCAAGTCGGGCATTTTCATCATGCCTTTTCATCCGCCGGAGAAGCCGCTGGCGCAGGGGTATGACGAGGACATTGAGCTGGCGGTGCTGGCGGATGAGCTGGGGTTTGAGGAGTTCTGGATTGGCGAGCACCACACGATGCGGTACGAGACGGTAGTGGTGCCGGAGGTCTTTATTGGAAAAGCGTTGGGGCTTACGAAACGTATTCGGTTTGGTCCTTCGCCGATCTGCGTTAATTTGCATCATCCGGCCTATCTGGCGACGCGGCTTGCTTTTCTCGATCACCTGGCCCATGGCCGGCTTAATCTCTGTTTGGGACCGAGCGGGGTGAGCACGGATTACGAGCTCTACGGTCAGCACCCGAAAGACGGCGGCAGGATGACATTGGAAGCGATTGACGTCATTTTGAAGCTGTGGGCGTCGGACCCGCCTTATGAGCACGAAGGCCAGTTCTGGCAGTTCTCGCTCAAGGAAAATGTCAACGAAGAAAGCCAGATTGGTTATATCCACAAGCCGCTGCAGCAGCCGCATCCGCCGATCCTCGTGCCGGGCATTACGCGCGATTCCTACAGCTTGAAGATGGCTGGGCAGTACGGTTTCGCGCCGTTTTCAGCCGCACTGGCGGCGGGGAATGTGCTGGCGGACAACTGGGAAACTTATGCGCGCAGCGCGGAGGAGGCGGGACGGCAGCCGGACAGGGCCGATTGGAGGGTGGCGCGGGCGATCTTTCTGGCCGATACGACCGAAGAAGCAGTGGCGCGGGCGCGGACCAACTCGGTGGGGGGGAACTTTGAGTACATCGCCAACCTGCTGGACAAGAGCCGAGGCAGGGACGTTCTCAAGCGGGATCCGGAGATGTCAAACGCGGACTGCAACATGGACTACTGGATGTCGGAGCAGATCATCGCCGGCGACGTGGACCATGTGCTGGAACGGTTGCTGGCGGTGTGGGAGGAAAGTGGGCCGTTCGGCACTCTGATCTTGATGGGCTTTGATTGGGACGACAAGGCAAGCTGGCTGCGCAATATAGAGCTTTTTGCGACCGAGCTCATGCCGGCGTTGAATAAAGCGGTGGCGTAAGCTGTGCGGGCTCGGGAGCGCAGAGGAGAGATGAAAACCTGCCTGGCCTCGCTCTTTATCGTGAACTGCTCTAGGCTTATCGTGAACTGCCCAGGGCTTAGTGGGTACAGAAATAAGGATGTTCGCCAACTTGGACATATGGCGTATAGTTCCAGCAACTGGCGGCAGCCCGTAAGATAGAATCACCCTTCTCAGGAGACGAATTAATGAAACTCAGCCAACAGCAACTTCAGTTCTTTGAAACTTTCGGTTATCTCCACTTTCCCGGCCTGATGAAGGAGGAGATCGACTGGATTACCGAGGATTTCGAATCGATCTTCGCGACCAGCGGGCAGGTGCATGACGGAACGCAGCGTTCTTGCATTGTGCCCTTTATCGATCAGAGAGAGAGGCTCTGTACGCTGCTTGATCACCCCAGCATTGACGGACTGATCAGTAGCATCCTGGGCGACGATTTCAACTATCTCGGCGGTGACGGAAACTTTTACACCGGCGATACGCGCTGGCACAGTGACGGCTTCCATACCATTGGCGAGTACCTGAAGGTGGCCTTTTATCTAGATCCATTGACGGCTGATACGGGCTGTCTGCGCGTTATCCCCGGCTCGCACCGGGTGGACGTGGAGGATTGGTCGGCAAGGCAGGCGCGGGAGGCCTCCGAACTCTGGGGGATCTCACAGCAGATGGTGCCTCACGCGGCATTGGAAACGCAACCGGGAGACGTTGTGGCCTTCAACCACAATCTCATGCACGCTTCTTTTGGCGGGGACACGGCCCGGCGAATGTTTACCATCAATTGCTGCGCCTACTGCGAAACGCCCGTAGAGATTGAGGAGCTGGAGAAGTTCGTTGCAGGAGGCGCCCGCTTCTGGAAGGACCAGATGCACTCCGATGTCATGCGCAGCACCGCTTCGCCTTCACGGATGCGGCACCTGGAGCAGGTGATGGCGCATGAGAGCCATTTGCCGGCGCTTTCGGCCAAGGCGCGGGCGGAGATGGCAGAGCCGGCTCGCGGGTAGGGCTATGACGAACAAGATCAGGATCGGCGTTGTCGGCTGCCGGGTCGGTGGGGCGTGGGTTGAGGGCGCGCACGCGGGCAGCAGTACGGTGGCCTGGGCGGTCGCCGATCTGAACCAGGACCTGGCGCGAAAGGTGGCGCAAGATAACGACGTCGCCCGGGTCTACGGAGACTATCGGGAGCTGCTGGCCGATGACGAGGTTGACGCGGTGGGCGTCGCCACGGCGCCGGACGTACGCAAGCCGATGGTCCTTGACGCGTTGAAGGCCGGCAAGCATGTGCTGGTGCAGAAGCCGCACGGCCGCAACGCCGCGGACGTCGAAGAGATCAATGCGGCTGCGGCGAGCAGCGGAAAGAGGCTTGTCTACTCCTACTTTATGCGTCACGAGGAGGAGAACAAGAGGAGCCGGGCACTCATCGCCGACGGAAGGATTGGGCGTCCCTACCACGCGCGCGTCCAGTACCACTATCGAGAGCGAGGCTTGGACTATGAGCCGCCGGCCGGCCGGGAATGGTTGTACCGCTGGGGCCTGAAGGGGGGCGCGTTGGGGCAGCACGGCTCCCACTACCTGGACCAGGCCTGGTACCTGCTGGGCAGTCCGGAGCCGCAATGGGCCTTCGCGATCAGCCACAGCGCGTTTCCGACGCGGCTTAAGGTGGAGCGCCATTCCGAGGACTACATGAGCTTTCTGGTGGGCTGCGCCGGGGGCATCACCATTCAGATGGACACGTCTGCGGTAATTGCCACGTGGGCGGACCGGGCGTGGGACCTGGGTCTACGCGTCCTGGGCACGGTTGGGACGGTTGAAGTCGAGTCGACGCGGCTGGCTTCGGGGCAGACGCGATCGGGCACGCGACGCCTGTTGGGCGCGATTTACAACGAGGGCGACGACTTTGTGGAGGAAAACGCGGAGCACGGCAGCGGCGACTTTGACGGGGAGATCCGTGACTTTGCCGCGGCCATTCGCGGCGAGCAGCCGCCCGACGTGTCGCCAGAGGAGGCGCTGACCTTCATGAAGCTGCTGGATGCGATCTATCTGAGCGCGGAGACGGGGGAAAAGGTGCAGGTTGCCGCTTAGGCGGTGGACTGGATTGGGGCGGCGGCCGGCTGGCGCTTGCGTCTTCAGCCGCGCGCCGGTTCCTTCATTGTCTTCTTCAGCTCACGCGTCAGCTCTGCCAGGTGGGTATCATTGGCCCTGACCTGCTCGAGATGGACCATGCGCTCCGGGCCGGCCGTGGCGATCATGGCTTCGCCGTGGATGCGGTCGATCCAGAAGCGGGCCTCACGGCCTAGTACCTCGCGCAACTCTGCGAGCCGGTGCTCCGGATAGCGGCGAGAGAAGTTCATTGTATACATTCGGCGGCGCTCGGAGCCACCGAAGGCAGCATGTTTGAGATTGTGGTTGAATACGACGATGTCGCCGGGCTTGGTTTCCAGGATCAGAGCCGGCACTTCGGTCCCTTCCAGCCCCCAGACCTTCCCGCTCTCCTTAATGTCCCTTTCAATCGCATCGGCGAAGGTATCACCGGCACGGTGGCTGCCCGGTATGATGCGCAGCGCGCCGCCGTCGCGGGTGAGCGGGTCGAGGTAGAAGGCGATCTTGATGCTGAGAACGCGATCGGCATTGAATCCATCGGAGTGCCAGCGGGTGTCGCCAGCATAGTAGTTGCCGTCGCCGCTGGTGTAGTTGAAGTCGTCGCCGCAGATGCCGGCGGCGATGTCGTGGATGCGCGGATCGTCCAGAAGGGAACTGAGGAACTCGCTTTTGTCGGGGAAGGGAAGGATGCAGGAGCGCTGCACGCCATCGTGTTCCTGCCCGTGGTGACCGCCGCCGTGTGCGGCCCAGATCGCTTCGAATTCTGCGATGATCCTGTCGGCGCAGTCGGCCAGCAGCCCGGGAAAGTAGAGATAGCCGAAGGTATCGAAGAAGGCCAGCTGTTGCGGTGTGAGTTGCGTCTGTGCCATTGTGAACCCTCCTTTAATCTGTCGAACCGGTTCTGCGGCAGCTGTGGGTTGCGCAACTTTCCCTTTGACGAAATGGTAACGGCAGCGCCAGAGAATTGCAACCATCATTGCCGAGGCAGGGGATCACTCGTTCTCGCCAGGCGGCATTGCCAGTAGCGCCAGCGCGGTGAAATTCCATGCCGCCAACTCGGGCAGGGCGGCGAATGCGTCGGCCTGGGCGTGAGCAAGGGCGGCAAAAAGGGCCGCCAGAAGGCCCATGCGGTACCATGCGCGGGGCTGGCGCCATGTGCGTCTCAGCGCACCAACCAACCAGGCAAGAAGCGCGGCCAGCCATGCCAGGCCGACGACGCCCCAGCCGGTTGCGTATTCCAGCCAGACGGAGTGCGGGTGCAGCAGGTTGGGATCGGCCGCCGGCGAGGGCTGCAGGAAAGCGGGATAGTTCCAGTAGAATCCACCCGGCCCCACGCCGAATAACGGGTAGTGCCTCCAGAGCGCCAGGGCGTCACTCCAGATGGCGAAGCGCGCGTGCAGGGTCCCGAAGTTGAAGAGCCGCTCTCCGTAAGGCAGGAGTGACAGCAGACCAATCGCCGCCGCCAGGCCGAACACCACAGTCAGCCATACGGCATTGCGCTCTCCCAAGCGGAAGCGACCCTGCCCGGCACACGCCACGGCGATAACGAGAAGGCCGGCAGGGAGGCCGACCAGCAGGGCGCCGCGGCTGGCTGTAAGAAGCAGGGCCGCGGCTACCAGAATACAGCCCGCGGCCAGCGCGGAGCGACTGCGCGCGCAGGTTGCGAGGAGGCCGATGCCGATAAGGAGTGTGCGCAGCAGATAGAGGGCCGTCTGATTGGGTGAGAAGGTGATCCCTATGAGGCGGCGCACGCCGTCGGCGGAGACACCGCCGCCGATCAGCCAGTCGATTGCCCCGGCAGCCGCGGCGAAAACGCCGCCGGCGAAGAGGGCAGTCAGCACTGCCCGCTGCTGACGCGGCTCGGCGGCCAACAGCCTGATGCCTGTGTAGAGCAGGGCAGGAACCGCAACAAGATCCCACAGTCCTTCAATATAGCCGGGCCAGTGCCAGACGTTGCGAGCGGCGAGCAGGCTGATCACGATCCAGGCCGCGACGAGCAGATCGGCGTACTGCCCGTTTCGGGCGGCGAATAGCGGACGGCGAACCGGGTAGATGGCTTTGAGAGCAGACCTGATGCGCCAAGGTTTGGCGCAGAGGAAGTGCTTCGAGAGGGCAGGAAGCGCGGCAAATAGCGCGGCCAGCAGTGCGGCCTGAGCGGGGGGGACTGCCCAGACGGCGCCGACGAGCCGCAGCTCTTTGTGCTGAAAATGGAAGGGCAGGGCGGCGGCCGCGACCATCAGTCCGGTTTGCGGCTCGGCGGAGATGAGAAACGCAGCGATAAGCCAGCAGAGGAGGATCAGGGGCGGCCAGACGGCCAGGAAGTAGACGGTGAGGAGAAGGGCCCAGATTGCGAGCTTGGCAGTCAGCGGCCAGGCGCGGTAGGCGGCCTGCCAGCGGGGCAGTTGCAGGGCGCCGAGCGTGCGTACTGCCCACCAGAGGAGGAGTCCACAGGCCAGGAGGAGCAGTGCGAAGCGCAGGTGTAGCCAGTACCTTGCTGCGGACTGTCCGGTTGCGGCTGGCGCCTGCGCGGCGTCAGAAAACAGGGAGAGCAGGGCGTGATCTTTTCCGTCAGGGGTGATGAGTGAAAAGCCCCACATTGGATCCGACGGGGGTGCATCCGGTCGATCTACCGGCCATCCCATTGCAGCCAGCCACGGCCAGTGCGTGCGTGCATAGCGGATGGCCTCCTTTGAAAAGCGCAGTTGAGCGGCCGTTGGGACGGTCTTCCAAGGGTCTTGCGGTTGCCGGTTCCAGCCAAAACGGACTGCCCAGACGGGCGTCTGTGCGTCACCGGCGGCGACAATCACGCGCCTAACCCACGCGGCGCGACGGAAGTTGAGCGCGTCGACGCGGCTTCGGGTGTCAGCGGGCCCGGTTCCGAAGCCGAAGGGCTGGACAAGAACTGCATCGAAGTAGGGCGCGGCGCCGGCCGCGTAAAGGCGCTGGAGGAAGAAGCCTTCGTCGATGGCAGTGTGGCCGCGGTCCTGGGTGGGGGCGAGCGCAGCGGCCAGAATGACCGCGTCCGGGTCGGCCTCGCGGACAGCAACTGAAGCCGCGCGCAGTAGACGGGCATAACCGACCGGATCGATCAGGCGATTTCCCCAGTTGGGGGCGATGTTGGGCTCGTCCCAGATCTGATAGAAGCGGACCGTGTCACGGTAGCGGCGGGCAAAGGCGGCGGAGAAACGGGCGAAGGTATCAGGCGCGGCGGGGGGCGCCAGACGCCAGGGGAGGTTATTGTCCGCAACAGCCTGTGGAGGGCGGTCTTTCGGGTCCCTGGCCCAAGCGGGGCTGCCGTCGAGCACGATGACCGGGACCATTCCAGCGGTGGCAATTTCGGTCAGGACCTGGTCGGTCCACGCCCACTGGAATGATCCAGGTTGGGGTTCGACGGCGCTCCAGTCGATACGCTGGCGTACCCAGCCGAAGCCGGCGCCGCGCAGGCGATGCAGCGCTTGTTGCCGGTCGAGCGGGTTATTGTACTGCTCAAGCTCGACGGTGACACCGAGAAAGGGTATCTGGCCGGCCGGGGAGGATTGGGAGAGGGGGTCCACAGCCGCCGGCAGGCTGCGGGGGTCTTGTTCACGAAGGTCCCGGAGTGTCAGGGCGATCTCTACACCCAGGTAGCAGAGGATAGTGTAGAGGAGTGCGAGATGGAGCAGTCGGATGGTGGTCTGCGCCACGGCATCATGTCTTACGAAGGATCCAGGCAATGGTCAAGGATATTCTGGATATGACGCCTCTCCTCTTCGAATGTAGACAGGCGTTTTTGTACAGACCTGATGTCGATGTCCCGGCCCTGGTCCCGCTCTTCTACCGCCTGCTGCAATATCCTCAGCAGCAGACCGACGATGCGACGACGACGTTGATATTCGAAGGGCAGATGAGGGTCGGAGATGGTCTCGGGGAGGGAGCGGTACCATGCCTCCTTCTCCGCCAGCTTGAACTCGAGACGCAACACGGAACTCCCCATCTGTGAACGGGTGAAGATTGAGCGAGGAGAGGCGACAGGTTCGGCTTGCCGGGCATCGTCGAAGGGCAGCAGGCAGCCGTCCTCCGAATTGAGCCAGAGGATAGGCGTTGCATAGTCGACGCGGTCGGGTTCGTTGATATAGATGTTGTTGCGGGCGATGCTGACAGCGGCGTCGATGTGGCCGCGGCCCCGGCCGGTTACGAGGGCCTGGTAGACGCCGGCGGCAAAGTGCACGGCGGAGCGATCGATGACTTCATAGCGCATTGCGATCACGGCAGGCAGACCACTCTGAAGCAGCTGGTGGGCGATGCCGGCGAAGGGTCGTGTACTGTCGACCTGTCCGGCAAGGCAGGCGTTGAGGAAGACGAGTTTCACCGATTCCGCCTGCTGCAGTACGGTGCGCAGGGTTGCGGCGGACACGAGGGCAGGGGCGTCACCAGCCCAGAGCAGGAGGCATTCCTCATTGCCGTGGCCGACAAAGTGCAGGATGTCGGGCCTGGTCCTGACCAGCCGTTCCTGGATCTGCTGGATCGTAACGCGTCCGTGCAGGTGATCCAGCTTGACGAGGGCGGAGGGGAGCTTTTGGATTGCCGAACGGATCTGTTCGGTCTCAACATTTGCTGCCAGCCCGCGGCCCGGATCATCCCCGTCAAGCTGGTGCTGCACAGGGAGGCCCGGAATCTCCGAATCGACCGTCACCAGAAGGATTTTGAGGGGAGGCGCCGCTTCCAGCGCCCTGGGGCGGGCAACATAGCTGACGAGATTCTGGGTGCGGACGAGCGAGATACTGGTGTCGGCGGCAAAGGACTGATTGCGGCGGGGGTCGTGGAGCGTTTCCCAGGGCAGTGCCGCGATTGCGGGCGGGTGCAGGATGAGCCTGAGCCGCAGTCTTCCTCCGTCATCGAGGTCGGCGCGGGCCTGGGTCCAAAGGTCACGCACCTGATCACGGACCAGTTCGGAATAGAGCCTGCTGCCGATTTCGGCGAGCAACTCTTCCCCTTGTGTCTGATACGGGTCACCCAGCCGCGCGAGGTAGTCCACCCAGACAGAGTGGAGGGCATCCTGACTGAAGGTGGAGGCGCCACTCAGGCCGCGATAGGACGCCAGGACAGCGTAAGGCGCCTTTGCGCCGGTTATTGTGATGTCGAAATTTGCGTATTCGCTCAACTACGGTTTCCAGTTATATCTTTTTGATTTATAGTATCATCATCCTTTGCAACAGGAAACTGGAAGTCGAAAATTGGGAACTGAGAACGGGTATGCGGCGTTCGGCGCCGGCGATGAACAGAATACGGGGCAACCGGCGGGCGGCAGTCCGTCTTTGGCCGCGACGGGGATGGACCGAATTGCGCCGGCGGTGGCTGGGTACGGCCCGAACCGACTTTTTGTGCAGCGCGTGAGCGTGCTGGCGTGGACGGTTGCAGCGACGGTTGCGATCAGTCTCTTCCTGCGGCTGCCGACGGTTGTATTCACACTGAACGCGCTGGGCTCGCCGATGTCGATCCGGATCAGCGAGACGACCGTGATCGCCGTCTTTATTGCGTTGCTCACTGCAAGCGGTACGGAGCGGGCGATCCGCACTCATCCGCTGTATTCCGGGGACTCTTCGGGCCGCGAACCCGAGTTGGGCGGGCACACCTGGCTGTTCTGGGGGCTGCCCGCGGCCGTGTCCATTTTGGCGGTCCTGCTGGCGCCCGAGGCCCGGACGCCGCTCTTCCAGGCGGGCGCGGCGCTGCTCAGCGGCGGGTTAATCGCCATCATTCTGTTCAACCTTTACGCCTCGGTTGATCAAGGCTCGGCGGGTTACCGGCAGGCACGCATCCTGCTCAATGTACTCTCCTATACCGCGGCGCTGGCCCTTTTTTTGCTGGTATATCAGACGAGAACGCGCAGCCTGCTCTCGGGAACTCTGATCGCGGCGACGTCGGCGCTGCTGGCGGTTGAGCTGCTGCGGGACATCATGCCCCGGGTGAATGTCGTGCTCATGTATGCGGCGCTGGTTGCGATCGTACTGGGTGAAGCGGCGTGGGCATTGAACTACTGGCCGCTATCAGGCGCGAGCGGTGGGCTGGTTCTGCTGTTGATTTTCTACTTGTTCGTGGGGCTGGCCCGGCACGCGCTGCATGAGGGCCATCTGAGCCGCAAGCTTGTGCTGGAGTATTCAGCGTTTGCGCTACTGGCACTTGTCCTGATCGTGTTGATCGGGCCAGGACTGTAGGCTCCGTTGACATTTTGGGAAGACGGCTCAGAATTCAGCAAGAACGGAAAGCCGGCAGGCCTGATGGGGATTCTTCTCGCTTGAATGTTGTGATAGACACAACGAATTGATCCGCGAAGTCACGCGAAGGGTCGCGAAGAACACCAAAGGGCATTGGGAAGTCCCTGGCATGAATGCGGGGATCAGCCGCAATTTGCACCCGGTAACCGCTGTTCTGACAGATGTCAACGAGCCCCAGGCTCTCGATTCCCCGCTTAACTCTCCAACTGCCTCTGATCGCCTTCTGACTGCTGCGGCCTACTAGCCGGCCTCTTCTGCGGCCGCGGCAGCGAGCTGCCCGAAGTTTCCTCTCCAATCAGCCCGCAATTGCGGTTCGGCCGCCAACTGCCGGACAGTTTCGGTCAGCAAGCGGTTGACCGGCGTTGCGACGCCGACTTCGACACCCTTGCGTACGATGGCGCCGTTGTACCAGGCGACTTCGCTTCCCCTCTTACGCTGTTCCAGATCCAGGAAAAGGCTAGGCATCTTGCCGCCCCTGGCCCCGCCGACGACCCGGTGCAGAGCGGTCCTCAGGAGCGGGCGGGGACCCCAACGCAGAAGGGGAGCGAGCGTTCGAAGCGGGTACTTTTCGACGTTGAGAGGGCGGATGCCGGCGGCGGCCATGACGCGCAGGGCCTCGCGCAGGGCGTCGATCTCCAGGTCGGCGATGCGGGGGTCGGCGAAGGTGACACCGGGCGGTTCGGCGAGGATGGCGCTGGTGGCGTTGCCGATCATGTTCATGAGCAGTTTTGACCATTTCATGCTGCGGGCGTCGTCGTACACCCGGGCGGGGAGTCCGGCGGAGGAGAAGCTTGAGGAGAGAGAGAAGAGGAGATGGGAGAGAGAGTTGCTTGCCGCGTCCTGGCTGCCTCTGGAGAAGTCCGCCAGTCCGATGGCAAAGTTGGGCTTTGTCACCTGGACGATGCCGGGTTCTTTCACCTCGACAGGGGCGGTGGTTGTTCCGGCGAGGACCCGCTGCGGGCCAAAACGGGCGGCGATCTGTTCTTCATTGCCGACGCCATTCTGGAGGCTGAGGATGGCCGGGGGAAGAAGCGCTTCCAATGGGGCCATTTGGTCCAACACTGTTGCCGTGTCATAGCTCTTGACGGCGAGGATGGCGATGTCATAGGTGTCAGGAAAGGCCTCCGGGACGGATGCAACCGCGTTGACCGAGGAGACCAACTCCAGTGCGCCATCGGCGGCGTACAGCTCCAGTCCGCGAGTCTGGAGAGCCGCGGCAGTGCGGGCGCGACCGACCAGTGTCACAGCGTGCCCGGCAGAGGCCAGCTTGCCACCGACAAAACAACCGATGGCGCCGGCGCCGATCATGAGGATGCGGAGAGAGTCCATGGCTCAGTTCCGATCCGCCTGACGCCGGGCGTGGAGGTCGTAGAGGCCGTAGGCGGCAGCCAGCAGCTCGATGGGGTGGCGGGAGGGGAGGCCGGTCCCATGTTCCAGCTGCCAGCGGCATGTTTCAGAGTCGCAGGCGGTGAAGGAAAGCGAACCCTCGGACTCCTGGTCCGACTGCGGGGACTGCGCCGCGACGTAGTCGAACAGCTCCGCTCCCACGTCCATGGCGATCTGGTATTTTTCGGTCTTGTAGCCGTAGGTCCCGGCGATTCCGCAGCAGCGGGTGTGACTTTCGCGCAGGTCGAGGCCCGGGATGCGAGCCAACAGTTCGAGCGCGGGTTTGCCGATACGGTGCGCGCGCAGCTGGCAGGGGGCATGGTAGGGCAGAATGAAGGGCTGATCCGATTGGTGAAGCGGACGCAGGTCGGAGGGCAGCCGGGCTTGGTCGAGACGCTCGCGCAGCCATTCGAAGATATCCCAGGTGGCGAACTTGAGGGCCCGGGTGCCTGCGTCGTTCTCCAGGTCGAGCAGCTCGGGAGCCTCTTCCTTGAGGGTGAGGGTGCAGCTGGTGCTGGTGCCTATGACCGGGTAGCCGGCGTCGACGAATTCGGTGAGGCGGGCAACGTTTCGGCGATGGTGGCTCTCGGCGGCGCCGAATTCCCCGTTCGAAAGCATCGGCAGGCCGCAGCAGTTTTGCGGCGGCACTATAACTTCGTAGCCGAGATGCTCCAAGACCAGAATCGCCGCGATGCCAACGAAGGGTTCATAGTACTGGGTTGCGCAGCCGTGAAAGTAGACGACTTTTCGCTCGCTGCGCAGCCGTTGGGCACGGGTACGCGCAAGCCAGCGGTTGAGCGTTTCATGGCGCCAGCGGGGCAGGGGCGCCTTCTCCGCCACGCCGAAGAGGGCGGCGGCGAGTCGACGGCTGAGCGGGTTGTGCAGGAGCAAGTTGGCGAGGCCGGGCGCGAAGCTGCCAATCCGCCCAAGCAGCTCGTTGCGGCCCAGGAGCTTGTTTCGAAAGGAGAGGCCGCGCGCCTCTACGATCCGGGCGCGGGCGCGGGCGTTGATTTCGGCGATACGGACACCGGTCGGGCAGACTTCGTTACAGACGCGACAGCCGGAGCAGTAGTCGACGGAGGCGTCGGGCATCAGGCCAGCGGCAAGTGTGCGAGAGATTGGGCCGGCGCCGTCCGCGTAAAATGGGTGTCCGAAATCCCGGAAGCGTTCGGACTGGGGCGCGGCGTACTTCGGTCCAGGGAAGCTGTCGGTCACCTGGGAGACCGGGCAGTAGCTGGTGCAGATGTTGCACTTGATACAGTCATTGAGGCTCAGGCCGACGGAGGTCAGAGATGCGGCGGGCATTAGGACGGTAGCTCCAAGTTAGCGGCCATGGACGACAGCATTTGCGGCGGCGTAGCCTGTTGAAACGGCGATTCCCTCGCGGCTGCGCTCGCGGATCGGGTCGGTGTGGGCGAGGATTGCGCCCGCGGCCTGCAGGTTATCGTAAACTGGCGCGCCGGATTGGTCCAGCGGACGAAAGAGATGGTCAACGGGGACACCGGCCTGGAAGATGGGGTGACCGCGTTTGTCCAGGAAGAGAGGGCGCAGCCACTGCGTACGCGTCTGCGGCGCGGTCAGCGGCAGGTCGAAGACGGTCTCCTTTACGCGGCCGAGGCGGTCAGCGTAGATGCCGCCGCCAAGGACGCCGCCGGTGGCCAGCAGGTAGTTGCGGGCCGTGTGGCGCAGAGGGCGGCTGCCGGTCTCGGTCTCGATCCACTCGATGCGCCGGCCGGCGGCATGGAACCCGCAGGCTTCCATGCCGATCTCAACGCGTACACCCAGGCGATCCAACCGGGTGCGCAGGGCGGTGTCGAGACGCAGACCCGGCACGCTGGGGGGCAGTGTCGGGATTTCGAAGACGGCGGCGCCCGACCCCCGGCCGTCTTGAGATTGGGATGTATTCGGATCCTTTGTGACGAGCGCCTGGCGTATTTTCTTGAGGAGGCGGGCGTGGTCGTGCAGCCCCAATACCGCGGGCAGACCGACCCTTTCGCCGGCGGCGGCTACACCCACTACCATTTCAGTCAGTTTTGCCTGCGTAGCCAGCCGGTCCAGCAGCCGGGCTAAGTGCAGCGGACCATGATCACGCCTTTCCGTGAGCTGATCGAGAGGCAGGGAAGCGCTGCGAGCAGGGTAGCCCTGCCTTTGCAGATTCTCGGCGATCAGCGCCGGGTAGAAGTCGGGCATGCCGTCCAGACCGACGATCAGCAGCGGCCGGTCATCGTCAAGATTGCCTGCCTGTTGGGCCGCCGGCGCGAGATAGACGGGGCGGGCGGCGCCAACCGGTGAAACGAGCGCGGCGTTTCGCCCGAGATTGGGGTCATGGAACTGTTCGGCAGGACCGTCTCTTTGCGAGAGCCGCTCCGCTTTCGGATTAGAAGTGGTGGGATCGATGGCGCCGCCGGCGCGAACATACGGGAGCCCTGCGGCGGCGGCAAGGCGTTGAAACTCGTCCAGCGCTTGCGCGATCGCGTGGACGCCGAGAAGCCGGTAGGGATGTGCGGGCGGCAGCTCGGGAAGCGCTTGCGTCCAGTTCGCGACCGGATCTTGCCCGTTTGGGAGATAGCCCAGCAGGTCGATTGTGCCGGCATGCCAGTGGGTCGAGCCGGCGCCGCGGGCGATTACACGTACGCGCAGACCTGCGCGGGCAGCGGTATATGCTGCAAAGAGGCCGGTCAGGCCGGCGCCGATGACAAGGAGATCAAGCATGAATCAGGGATCAAGAGTCGAAGACGAGGAATCGGACCTATAGAAGGAGGAGAGCGGGCTTTCGTCGTCATCAACGGGCAGATGATCGGCGTTCAGGATACCCAGGTAGATCAGTTCGTCCAGGCGTTCCTGGCGCAGCTGCTGTCCCCACAGGATCGGCGCAACGCCTTTCCAGCGTTCCTGCAGGAAGTCGCGCAGGAGCAGGTTCGGCTGCGAGACGGATGCATGTGGATCGACGGCGGCGGAGGGCCGGCGGGACTCGTCCGGGGGGGTGGGATTGGAGGCCGGGACCGGGCCGGCGCCGGAGGGTTCGGCCGCGGCGCCGTCGCGGTGGTGATGGGCCGGGGACTGCATGTGGGAAACATTCCACTCGCCGGCGACGGGCAAGGCTTTGCCGGCGCGCAGCTGGTGCAGGATGCCGACAGCGCGATAGGTGCAAAAGCCCCCTTGACAGGGTCCCATGCCGAGGCGTACATCGCGGCGCAGGTCGTCCAGGGTGACGGTAGGGTTGCGCTGCGCTGCGCTTTCCAACATCGAACGGGTTACCAGCTCGCACTCGCAGACCAGCTCCGACTGAAGGTTTTCATCTTCGACTTCGTTGAGCCGATGACCGAGCCAGTAGTGTCCCTGTTCGACACCGGGCACGGGTGTAGCGGCGGTGCGGCAGGGGCGGGAAACGCCGAGCTGCCCGCAGGCTGCATCGACAGCGGACTCGGCCATCAGGCGGAAGGTCGTCCATTTGCCACCGGTGATGGTGATGAAGCCGCGCACGCCGTCCCGCTGCTGGTGGTCGAGCAGGGCGAGGGCGCGGGTGGCGTCACGGCTGTATTGGGGTGAGCCCTGCGCCGGCTGATCTTCGGACGGGGAATCGTTGTTGGCCGGGGCAGGCTCGCCGGGCGGTTGGGTCTCCTGGTAGAGAGGACGCACGCCGGCCCAGGCGCGCAGGATCCGGCTGTTGCTGAGGCCGGGCACCAGCTTATCGCCTTCGGTCAGCATCAGGTCGATTTCCCACTGTTCGATGGGGAAGTTTTCGGGGTCGGCCACCTGTTCGTCGGTGGTGCCGATGACGCTGACTGTGTGAATGGGGACGAGGATGTCACCGTCGCCGGGCATTTTGCAGCGGTTGATGACGGTGTTGGTCAGGCGGGCGTTGGTGGCCAGCATCACGCCTTTGCCAAGAATCATTTTCACTTCGACGCCTGCGAGGGCGGCGACTTGTCCGGACCAGGCGCCGGCGGCGTTGATGACGAGGTCGGCGTCTATGTGCAGCTCTTCGCCCGAGACGGTGTCGAGAACGGTGGCGGCGGAGACTGTGCGGTTGCCGTCGCCGCCGGAGAGGTGGAGACGGGTGAGCTCGTGGTAGGGCAGCAGCGTTGCGCCGGCCTGACGGGCAGCCTGAGCGGTGGCATGGGTGGCGAGGAAGCTGTCGGCGGCAGCGTCGGGCAGTTCAAAAATGCGGCTGATGCGGGGGTTCAGCAGGGGTTCGCGGCGGAGGGCGGACGCGGGCGGGATCTCGGTGCAGGGGATATCGAGGCGGCGGCAGGCGTCCTCGAAGCGATCGGAATAGTCGTCTTCGTCTTCGGGCAGAACGACAAAAAATCCGCTGGTGTCTTCGATGCAGTGGGTGTGGGTACGGCGCAGGATGCGATTCTCGTTGATACACTCAACGGCGCTGGCGGGATCTTTCAGGACGTATCTTGCGCCGCTGTGGAGGAGGCCGTGGTAGCGCCCGGTCGTCCCATGGGTCAGGTCGCGTTTTTCGACGAGGACGGTGCGAAATCCTCTCAGGGCGGCATCCCAGGCGACACCGGTTCCGGTAGCGCCGCCACCGATCACGAGGATCTCGGTCTGCATCCTCTTCATCGGGCGCTATCCAACGTCATGGAGGAGTTGATGGATCTCCTGGGCGCGGCTGCATTTGAGCGCTGTGGCAGCGAGCTCTCTGGCCGCGTCAACGTCCACGCGCCGAATTGCGGATTTGACCAGGGGAACGGCCGGGCCGGCCACGCTGATTTCATTGAGGCCCAGGCCCAGCAACAGGGGCTGCACGGAAGGGTCGCCGGCGACTTCACCGCAGATGGCGACGGGGATGCCGGCGGCACGGCCGGCTTCGCAGGTCAGGGCGATCAGGCGCAGCACTGAGGGGTCGAGGGGGGTAGCCAAGGTTGCGACAGCGCTGTTTACGCGGTCCGCGGCGAGGGTATATTGGGCCAGATCGTTGGTGCCGATGCTGAGGAAGTCGACCTGCGAAGCGAAGTGGTGGGCAAGGAGAGCGGCCGACGGCACTTCGATCAGCACGCCAACTTCGAGCGTGCCGAGATCGCGGCGGCAATGCTGATAGCCGGGAATCTCTTCAAGCAGATCCAAAGTCTGGCGGACTTCGTTCACCTTCGAAATCATGGGGATCAGGATTCGAATGCGGTCTACGGGCGAGACGTTTTGGGCCAGTTCTATCAACGCCTGGGCCTGGTCGATGAGCATTTGCGGATGGCGAAGCAGGAGGCGGATGCCGCGCACGCCGAGGAAGGGATTGGCTTCGGCGGGAGGCTGCAGATAGGGAACCGGTTTGTCGCCGCCGATGTCAAGCAGGCGCACAGTCAGAGAGTGGTTGTTGGTATAGGAGTGGACATCCTGGTAGGCCGCCAACTGCTCGGAGACGGTCGGCGGGCTGGTACGGTTTTGAAACAGGTTTTCAGTGCGGAGGAGACCGATACCCTCGGCGCCGTTGGGGTGGATGTGGAGGAGATCTTCACGGCTGTTGACGTTCACGCGTACGGGGATGCGTTCGCCATCGGGCGTCAAGGCGGGTTCATGGGAGTGTGAGAGGGCCTCAGCCTGGAAGCGCCGCAACCTGGCACGGGTCAACTCGTACTGTTCGAGCGTTTCCTCATCGGGGTCGACGAGGAGACGGCCGCGGATTCCATCGACCACACCGAACATACCGGTGTGCAGCTGCAGGATTTCCGCGCCTGCGCTGCAGACGAGGGGGATGCCCAGACTGCGGGCCAGGATGGCGGTGTGGGCGGTAGGTGTACTGGCGGCGAGAGCGATGCCAACGACGTGGTCCTGGTCCAGGTGCGTTGTGTCGAACGCGGTCAAGTCCTCTGCGAGCAGGATGGTATCGTCGGGCAGGGGGTTCAGCTGGCGGGCAGGGACAATACCGCCCAGGCGGAAGACGAGGCGCTGCCCTACATCGCGGATGTCGGTGGCGCGGCTGGCGAAATACTGGTCGCTGAGGCCCTGGAAGAGCCGCACCAGCTCACCGGTGGCCCGCCGGGTTGCGCGGGTGGCGTCGGAGCCTGAGTCGATGGCGGCGCGCACCGCGTCGGTGAGCGTGCTGTCATGGAGGATTTCGCGGTGAACGAGGAAGATCTCCGCGGTTGCCGCTTGTCCGATCTGTGCCAGCCGGGCCAGTTCTTCATCGACCAGAAGGCGAGCTGCGAGAAAGCGTTCCCACTCTTCTTCGGGGTCACCGGCCGGCTGCGCGGGTGTCCCGGCGGTGTCGTCGGGTGCGACAGGTGCGTACTTGTATATTTTGCCGATTCCGACCCCGGGCGCCGCTGAGAGGCCGTGGAAAAGCTGCTGCACAGGTTTACTCGCTGGTGTTCAGAAGAGGGAGCAAAGAGCCTCGATGGCTGCGTCGGCGTCAGGGCCAGATGCGGCCAGCTGCAGGGAATGCCCCTGGCGGGCCTGAAGCTGCATCAGTTGGAGGATGCTCTTCAGATCGACGGCGCTGGTGTTACGGCTGAGATTGGCGGCAGTGATGCTGGCCTGAAACCGGCTGGCGATGCGGACCACATCTCTGCCGGAGCGGAGATGAAGGCCGCGGGGATCACTGACGGTGACCACGACGCTCCTGGAGGCCTGAAGCGGCGCCTCCGGATGCTCGGGGCGGCCGTCAGGCAGAGGTGAGTAGGCGTTGCCGCTCAACCCACTCTCCCGGTTCTGCTGTTTGCCCTCAAGTTCTCCATCCAGAGGGTCTGCCTGTGAAGATCGATGCTCCATCAGAGAGTTCCAGGACTGCGATAGTTCGATTTGCTCAGCCGGCGCCGGCAAGTTTCGGCACCGAGAGCGCGGCCTCGGCGACTGCGTTCACGGCCTGCAAGGGCTCGCCAAGGCTGGCGTGAAGCGCCGCGACTATGGCGCCCTCCACCAGCGGGGCGTTGCTCAGGAGGCAGTTCTTCCGCCGGTGTTCCGGCAACATTTCGAGAGCCAGTTCAGCCGACATGACGGCGCTGCCCAGATCCATCAACAGGAGAACGCCGTCGTCACACCAGACCTCATCGATGGCGGAAAGTATCCTCGACGCGTCGGTGCCAAGTGTCTCGCCGTCATCTGAAAGGCCGCCGGCCTGACCGATGGCGACCTGACCTCCAGCCATCTGCGCCGCCAATTCATGTACGCCCGCGGCAAGTTTGGCACTGTGGGAGACGATCACGAGACCGATCAGGATTGACTCTCCCGAGGGCCAGCGCTGTGATGAACGGACACTGCGATGCTCACTCCTCCCAATTGAGCGTGCGTTTGACAGCTTTTTGCCAGCCGGCGTATCCATGGGCGCGTTCGGAATCGCCGATCTGCGGCTGCCAGACCCTGTCCTCCTGCCACTGGGCGCGCAAAGTATCCAGATCGGGCCAGAAACCGACCGCGAGGCCGGCTGCATAGGCCGCGCCAAGGCTAGTCGTTTCGGCGATGCGGGGCCGGATCACCGTTGTACCCAAGATGTCGGCCTGCATCTGCATCAGCACGTCGTTCACGGTTGCGCCGCCGTCGACCTTGAGCCGGCGCAAGGGCACACCGCTATCGGCGTTCATCGCATCCAACACTTCACGGGTCTGGTAGCAGATGGACTCGAGCGCGGCGCGCACGACGTGGGCCCGGTTGACGTAGCGGGTGAGACCGACGATGACGCCGCGGGCGTCGCTGCGCCAGTGGGGCGCGAAAAGGCCGCTGAAGGCGGGCACCAGATAGCAGCCGCCGGAATCGTCGACGCTCTGGGCGATCTCGGCGGTCTCGGCGGCCGAATCGATCAGCTGCAGCTCGTCACGCAGCCATTGCACAGTGGCGCCGGCCATTGCGATGGAACCTTCCAGGGCGTAGACCGGGGCTGATTCGCCCATCTGGTAGCAGACGGTAGTCAGCAGCCCGTTGCGGCTATAGACGATCTCTTCACCGGTGTTCAAAATCATGAAACAGCCGGTCCCGTAGGTGTTCTTGGCCTCGCCCGGGCTGAAACAGGTTTGGCCGACGGTTGCGGCCTGCTGGTCTCCCAGGTTGCCGCAGAGCGGAATGGCGGCGGCGAAGGGGCCATCGGCAGCGGTCGCGCCGTAGAATGCAGGCGCGCTGCTGGGCTGGATCTCCGGCAACATCGGGGCCGGAATCGCCAGGACATCCAACAGCTCCGAATCCCAGGAGAGGGTTTCCAGGTCCATCAGCATGGTGCGGCTGGCGTTTGTGGGATCGGTGACGTGGATGCGGTCGCCGCCGGTGAGCTGCCAGATGAGCCAGCTGTCAACTGTGCCGCAGATCAGTTCGCCGGCACCGGCCCGGGCCTGGGCGCCTTCGACGTTGTCCAGAATCCAACGGAATTTGGGCCCGGTGAAATAGGTTGCGAGCGGCAGACCGGCCTTTTTTTGGAAAACCGGGGCGTGACCGGCCTCTTCCAGGCGGCGGCAGATACGATCGGTGCGGGTGTCCTGCCAGACGATGGCGTTGCAGACGGGCTGCCCGGTGCTGCGGTCCCAGACGACAGCGGTCTCTCTCTGGTTGGTGATGCCTATGGCAGCGATCTGGCCGGGCTGGACGTCACACTTGGAGAGGGTCGCCCGAATCACGTTTTGGGTGCGCTGCCAGATTTCGAGGGGATCGTGTTCGACCCAGCCGCTGCGAGGGAAGATCTGCCGGTGTTCCTGCTGTTCGAATCCGACGACGGCGCCCGATTGATCAAAGAGCATGAAACGGGTACTGGTGGTGCCGGAATCGATTGCACCGATCAGATGGGTCATCAGTCAGCACCAGTTGTGGTGAAGACCTCGGCGGCGGTCTCGAACAGGAAGTAGGCGCTGGTGGCGCCGGGGTCCTGATGACCGATGGAGTGCGGGCCAAGGTAACTGGCGCGTCCTTTTCTGGCTTCAATCTCAATCGTATGTTTCATGCCGAGGTGAGCGGCCTGGCGGGCGGCGGCCAGCACGACGGCGGCGCTCTGGTGGGCAGCCAGCGCGGCCTCCATTGCCTCGACGGCGGGCTGAATGGTATCGATCATGGTCTTGTCGTCGGCCTGGGCTTTGCCCCGCTGCTGGAGGCCATCGAGGCCGTAGCGGAACATCTGGGTCAACTGTTCCAGATCGATGGAGCTGCCGTTGGTGGGGCTGGTGGCAGCGCGCAGAAAGAAGGTCCCGTAGAGTGGTCCGGCGGCGCCGCCGACGCCGCTGATGAGGGTCATGGCGACGGAGCGAAGGAAGGCGCTGACGTCTTCGGACTGGCCCTCGTCATGGAGGCGCTCCTGCAATTTTCCCATACCGCGGCGCATATTCACGCCGTGGTCGGCGTCACCGATGGCGGTATCCAGCTCGGTGAGATGGCCTTCGTTCTCGATGATACGAGCGGCGTAAGCCAGCAGCCATTTGCGAAGTTGCTTCGTTGTGATCTCCTGGGCCATTTTCGCAGTCCGTAGTCGGCCGGCCAGTTCGTTACCAGTGCAGGACGGGTGTATGCACGGGGGAATCCCACAGCTGCAGCAACTCGTCGTCCAGTCTCATCAGGGATATGGTATACCCGCCGCGGCCGAGGCAGGTAAGGTAGTTGCCGATCAGCTGGCGCTCGACCCGAAGCCGTCGCGCGGCAAGCAGCTCGTGAATTGCTTCGGAGAAGAGGTACAGCTCCAGAGGCGGC
Source organism: Caldilineaceae bacterium (assembly GCA_965208965.1). Lineage (GTDB taxonomy): Bacteria > Chloroflexota > Anaerolineae > Caldilineales > Caldilineaceae > Bin5. The sequence continues at coordinate 2,620,069 of OZ242384.1, read as the reverse complement.
GTGCCGCCCATTCCGCTAATCAGGAGCAGGACGCTATCACCGGAAGCGAAGGGAAGGTCATCGAGAATGGGTTGCACGATCAGGTCGACGATCTCGGGCATTCCTTTGGTTACGGAACGGACTTCGCCGGGTTCGCCGTGAATGCCCACGCCCAGTTCGATGGAATCGTCGGCCAGGTTTTCTCCGGGGCCGTTGCGTGGGAGCGTGTTTACGTTGGTGCCGACACCCATGCTGCGGGAGGCTGCGACGGCCCGACGGGTTACGTGGACCGCTGCGTCCAGCGAATACCCGGATTCGGCGGCCGCGCCGGCGATTCTGCAGGCCAAGGTAGCTGCGCCCAGCCCACGGCGATTGGCGACCTGTGGAATGGACACGTCATCATTGACGAGGACGTAGCGGGCGTCGATTCCCTCCTGCAAGGCTAATTCGATGGTCAGCTCGGTGTTGAGCACGCCACCGGAGTAGTTCTTTACGACGAAGAGGACGCCCCCGCCGTGGTCGACGGAATGGACGGCCGCCAAGAGCTGAACGGGGGAGGGACTGGTAAAGATGGGGCCGGGACAGGCGGCGTCGAGCATGCCAAGACCGACGTAACCGATGGGCAAGGGTTCGTGTCCGCTGCCGCTACCGCTGATCACGGCGACTTTTCCGGAAGGTGCCGGGGCCAGGCGCTCGACATAGTCCGGGTCGAAATGTACTTTGATTGTGTCCGGATGGCACAGCGCCATGCCACGCAAGCTCTGCGTGATGGCACTGCCCGGTTTATTCATTAAGCTTTGCATCGTTCATTGTGGGCAATGCATTACAACACCAAGGCCATTGTAGCCTGAAGTCACGCTTTTTTCAACGCCGAGGGCATTGCAGGAGGCGTCGAAAACGGGTGGGGGAGAGGCGGAAGCGGTCAGCTGCCATCGCCGTCGGAGGAGAAGTCCTCGTCGATGTCGAACTCAACGGCCAGTTCGGCAAGACTTTGCCAAGTCTTCTCTTCAACGTAGATGCCACCGGCGCGGCCTTTGCGGGTGCGCATGTATTCGAGCTCTCCGGGGTAGTAGACGCGTTCAGTTCCCTCGGCGGGCGGTGTTGACGTCAGGTAGTGGGCGAAATCGGTTACTTCGCGTTTGAACTCTTCCAGAGGGCGAAAGGCATCGACCTGGAAGACGGCCATGAAGCAGCCGTCGTTGTGGCGGCCGGTCGGTTCGATCCCGAACCCGAGGCCGGTCAGGAGCCCGGAGAGAATTTCGACCATGGCGGACAGACCGAAACCCTTGTGACCTTCCGAACCGCCGAGAGGCAGCATGGCCCCGCCGTTGCGGGCGGCGGCAGGGTCGGTGGAGGCGCGTCCTTCGCTGTCGATCACCCAGCCGGTGGGAATCGACTGGCCGCGCTGGATTGCGACCCCCAGTTTGCCGCCGGCGACGGCAGAGGTTGCGATATCGATGTAGAAGGGGCCGTCCAGATTGGAGGGAACGGCGATGCAGATTGGGTTGGTGCCCAGGCGAGGTTCGCGTCCGCCGAACGGGGCAACGCTCTTGGGGCCGCGCCCGGAGTCGGCAGTCATCAGCCCTATCATACCGGCTTCGGCGGCCATCAGCGGATAGTCGGTCAGACGTCCGACGTGGCCCTGACGAACGACGGTGGCGGCGGCGACGTTTTCCCGGCGCGCCTTGTCGATAGTCAGCTGCATAGCGCGCTCGGAAACAGTGAAGCCGAATCCCCAGTTTCCGTCTACGACAGTCGTGGCCCGGCTCTCCTGTGTGATGGTGAAGGGGGCGCCGGGCTGCAGGTGCCCTTTTCTGATTGAGGCGATGTAGGAGGGGACATGGATGACACCATGGGAATCGTGGCCGGCCAGATTGGCGGCAATCAGGTGGCGCGAGATGGTAGCGGCTTCGGCGGACGAGGCGCCAGCGGCCTGCATGAGCCGTCCTGCGATCCGTTCGAGTCGACCGGCAGCGATATTGGGCATAGGGCAAACTCCAGTTGGCTGGGGCCGGTTGGCGGAGCGGCCGGCGGTCACCGACCCCCGGCGGGTCGATAGCTATCTGCTGGAAAACTCCGGCCGGCCCAGAGCGTCGGTGGAATCCTGACGCTCGTAGTAGTTGAGATGACCGCCGGCGTCGGCGAGGATCCGTTCGCGGGCCAAGGCGATGCGCTCCGGGCTGCGGCCGGCGATGTTCAGGCGGCAGTCGGGGTCGGTCTCGAGGTCAAAAAGGCGGGTGACCGGCTGCCGCCCGCCGGACGAGGATGTGTTGGAGGGCGGCGACTGCCAGTCGATGGAGTCGAAGAACCAGTTGCGGTCGTCGCGGTACCAGGCGGAGTTGCCGTAGCGGCAGGTCAGATATTCACGACGGCTGAATCCGCCGCCGTCATTGAGCAAGGGCAGCAGACTCCGGCCTTCAACGGGGTCGGCCGACTGTTGGCGGGCGGCGTCAAGGATTGTGGCGGGCACATCCAAGGTATAGACCAGCTCATCCCTTACCTGGCCGGCGCCGAGGCCGGCGGGATGGCGCATAAGGAGAGGGATGTCCATGGTTCCGGGGTACATGTAGTCGGCGGGCTTTCCCATGATTTTATCCGGGTTATCGCCGAAGTTGGTGCCGTGGTCGCTGAAGAAGAAGATCAGGGTGTTGTCTCGCAGTCCCAGTTGATCGACGGCATTCAGGAGGCGGCCGAACCAGGTATCGACCATGGTGACCAGCCCGGCGTAGTTGGCGCGGATGCTGGGAATGCGATCGTCGTATTGGTCGGCGAAGGGGCCGTAGGCTGCGGTAAGGCAGATTGGCTCGCGCTGGGCGCGGCTGCCGTAGAGGTCATAGTAGTGGAGGGGGGCTTCCCAGGTTTCGTGGGGGGTAAAGCTGTCCACGTAGAGATAGAAGGGGGAGGTGTCCTTATTGCGGCCGGGTGGGTGGTTGTCGCGCAGGAAATCGATGGCCCGCTGGAATGTGCGGGCTGTCGGCCAATCTTCTTCGGGGCGATGGGGCCGCACATTGACAAGATGGGCTGCGATGCGGTCCGGGGCGCCGGCGCGATAGCGGTCGAGCAGAGCCGGGTCGGCGTCGGCGACGGCCTGCCAGCGGTCTTCGGCCTGGCCGCGGACGAACTCCCACTGCTGGAAGCCGCGGGTGAAGTTCATGCCCGGTACGAAATAGTGGGGCACGTCGGCGACGAAGCCGGTGTGGTAGCCGGCCTGCTGGAGCGTTTCGGCAATGGTGCTTTCCTCGGCGTTCATGGGCTGCCAGCCAGGCAGGTAGACGTTGTCCCACGGGACCGGCCGGTAGTCGTTGAAGGGGAAGGCGCGGCGGCCGCTGTGCAAGGTGCGCCTGGTGGGGATGGTGGGGAGACATTCAGGATGGGCGCGATTGAAGCGGACGCTCTGTTGGGCGAAGCGGTCGATGGAAGGCGTGTGGATCCAGTCGTTTCCGTAGCAACCGAGAAAGGCTGTGCGCAAGGTATCGGCAACGACTACGATCACGTTGGGTTGCGTCAGTCTCTTTTGGGTCATGTCGGGCGCCGTCAAACTGTCATTGCCTATTGGGAGTGAGGTTCCAAGAGTGTCAATTCACTTGTATTGGCGGGTACCCAGCCTTCAGCGCCGCTATCGACACGCACATACCACCAGACGATGGTATCGCTATTGCCTTCCAGCCAGATGGGGCCGTTGAGAATTGTCATGGGATCGGCGTTCTGCAAGTGGGTAACGACGGCCCCGGCCTGGGCCCCTGCTTCGGTGCGCAGAGAGATCTTGTAGTCGGGCAAGAGCTGGATACGGTCGCCCACATTCATCGGGATTGCGTTGCGGCTGGGAGGCAGACCATTGGTTTCGACGATGAGGACATTCTGACCGGCGGCCCCCGAGGAGGACCCTGCGGTAATCGCGGACGATGATCCGGTGGCGGCCAGGTCGCCTGTGAGCCATTCGTTGAGGAACCAACCGCTGAACAGAGCGGAGATCGCGAGGAGCGCGGCGGCCACCAGCAAAAGTGGGTTGCCCGACGCGGGCGCGGGCGCGATGCCGGAACCCGAGGCGCTGCCCCTGGGCTGGACGGAGAGCGGGTCGCTGTTCAATTGCATGCGCAGGGGGTAGAGACGAACGGGACGATCGCTTTTGTAGCGGTCTTCGATGAGGCGGAGGCTCTGGCGCAGGGCAATCTCGTAAAGAGCGTCAGCGATGTTGTTATTCATATGGATTTCGGCGCGCACGGGCCGTCCGCGCCGGTCCATGAGTACGAGAAGCCCGGCCAGGGGCTGGCCCTGGAGGTCGGTGAGGTTGTAATAGTCGGCGCGGATACCCTGGAGGTCGGCGTGTGGTCTGAACCTTCGGATCACACTCAACGTACCGGAGTTGCTCACGGCCTCAACCATCGCTTCTTTCTCCGGAGCAAATTGGTAGTTTTCTTCGCTGGCCGTCCTCATTTTTCTGCTTCATTGCGGAGCCCCAGGTTGGAGATTCCAGTCGAGAAGAAGAGCTAGTTTCGTGTTGCCGGTCGCGCAGCAAAGCAACCGACTGCCAATCGCGTCTAATCCGGAAGTTGCAGAGAGACGATCCCTGCGACCTGGACTGAATTCTCTCCGAAATGGACGATGCGCAAGTCGAACCGACTGGGCAGGTCCGGCCGCAGCATGCCCTGCCACCGCAGACTATCACCGGATTTGCGAAAGGGAAAATCACCGGCCGGGATTCCGCTGATTTCGGCGCCCTGCTCCGCTTTTCCGACGTAACCGAAGGTTGTTCCCTTGAGCTGATCGCCAGGGCCGACCGAACCTGTGTAGGTCATCTTGAGGAGGTCTTCCCGCAGGGCCATGGCGGGTTGATGTATTGGTTGGACGCCCTCGATCACGAGGCGGTGAACGCCGGCGGCGCGAACGTACTCTTCGGTCACTCGATAGACGCGCAGACGCAGCAGGTAGTCGACGCCCCCGATGTTAGGCCAGGGGCCGTCGAAGTCGAGCGAGTCGCCGGCGATACGTTCTGCGCGCAGGCCGGAGAAGAGGAATTCGGCGCGGCCGTCGACGATGCCTGACAGTTGTATGTCGGTACCGCGAATGAATTCGCCGATTTCGATGCGCATTTCTGTCGGTCCGGTGAAGGAAATGGCGTTTTCCGGGACGTCGAGGCTGGGAAGGTCGACAAGCTGAGGCAGGTCGGCGATATCGCTCAGGTCGGGAATTTCCAGATCTTTCAGTAGATCCAGATCGAAGCCGGGAAGTTGGTCCAGCAGCTCGTCAACGCCGGGCAGTGAACGGGGCGAGGGCAGCTTGGGCATTTGGGGCGCGCCTGGCAGATCCGGGCCGAAGCAGGCGGACAGGAGCGCGAGCGCAATGATCAGGGAAGGTATCAGGCGGCGCATTCTTGTGGACAGAGGACTCGAATTATCGGCAGGCACGTATTCTCGGATTTCCTCGCGTTTCAGTTATCTCTGCCAAGAGCGGGCGGTTCCTGCTGATGATTTGCGGGCAGGGCAGGGTTTTCAGGGCGCTCGACGTCGTAGATTCGATAGCCGTTGACCAGCATGCCGCCATCGACGGCGATGCGTTGGCCGGTGATGAAACTGGACTCTTCCGACGCCAGAAAGACGGCTGCAGCGGCAATTTCGTGCGGCAGGCCGTTGCGGGCGAGCAGGGTATCTTCGGTGGAGCGCGGTCGTTCCAAATGCGGAGGTCGGTTTTCGATGGGACCGGGAGCGATGGTGTTAACGCGGATATTGTAAGGAGCGAGCTCGTTGGCCGCAGCGCGGGTCAAGGACTCGACCGCGCACTTGGCAGCGACATAAGCTGCGCAGCGGGGCAGAGGGACGGCGCCATTTATGGAGGATATGTTGATGATGTTTCCCCTGCCGGCCTTCGCCATGACACGGCCCACCAGTTGCGAACAGATAAAGACGGCCGTCTGATTGACGCCGACCACATGATCCCAGACGGACTGGGATATCTCGAGGAAGTGGCCGTTTTCGCCGAGGAGAGCGGCATTGTTGACGAGGATGTCGATGCGGCCAAAATGCCGCGCGGTCTCGTCAACCAATATTTCTACGTCGGGACGGCTGGAGACATCGGTCCTGACAAAGATGGCACTGGCGCCGGCGCTTTGCAACTCGGCCTGGGCACGCCGCCCGGATTCCTCATCCTGTTCGGCGATGACAACACTGGCCCCCTCTTTGGCAAAGCGACCGGCGATAGCACGGCCAAGTCCGCGGCCGGCTCCGGTAATGATGGCGACTTTCTCCGTCAGCCGCATTTTTCTTCCTTCCACTATGAAGTTTCAGTTTACAGTAGTCATTCCCGCTTGGCAACTGAACTTCAGGGGAGGGCAGTAGTCAGTGGTCAGTGGTCAGTAGTCAGTGGCGGCGGAGCTAGGAGGGCAGAGGCGTGGCCGTGCCGGAGGTTGAGAGGGATGGTGGAGAGGTGGGTATGGTCGGCAGAGGGCAGGGGCGGCGGGGCTGGGCCGGGAGGGCAGGCACAAGGCCTGCCCCTGTCAGAGTTTAAGGGTGAGGGGGAGAGGCGGCGCGTGCGGTGGGGCTGGGGGTGCCAGGGCGGGGGCACGGCCTGGCCATGCGTTTCGGGCAGACTCCCGGTAAGTTGACGCAATAGAAAGCAATTGCCCTGGGGGAACGCCCGTTTTTTTCAACGGCACGACGTTAGATGCGCTGAAGGCCTTTGGCGGCTGAACAGACAGTTGAGAGCAGCAGATCAGCGTCAGAAAATGCCGGGCAGGTCCAGGCGTTTGGCGAGGCGGTCGGCGAGCAGGACGAGCACCATACCCACGAGGCCGTTGAAGAGGCCGGCGGCGGTGGTAAAGTCGAAGCGGGCCTGGCGAATGCCGACGCGGTAGATGAAGGTTTCGATGACGTCGGCGGTAGTGAGGACCATGTTGTTCTGCAGGATAAAGATCTGTTCAAAACCGACGTTGAGGAAGAATCCGATTTGGAGGATGAAGAGGGTAACAATGGTCATAGCGAGACCGGGCAGCGTCACATAGCGCATGAGCTGCCAGCGGTTGGCGCCGTCGATGATGGCGGCTTCGTAGAGGGTGAGGTCGATGGTCGAGATGGTGGCGAGGTAGATGATGGCGGCCCAACCGGTCTCCTTGAGCAGTGAAGAGATGATGACGATAGGTTGGAAGTAGCCCGGTTTTTGGAAGAAGGCGACTTTTTCCATGCCGAGTGAGGAGATGATGTTGTTAACGATGCCGTTCGCGGGCGACAACACAATGTAGAGTATGGCGCCGTAGATGACCCAGGAGAGAAAGTGGGGGACATAGACGACGGTTTGAACAAACCGCTTATAGGCCATGTGGCGGACTTCGTTGACGAATAGCGCCAGAATGATGGGGGCGGGGAAGGTGAAGAGCATCTTGAATACGGCGATTGATACGGTGTTGCGGAGGACGCGCAGGAAGGCGGGATCGTCGAAGAGTGTGTTGAAGTGCTTGAGTCCAACCCACTGGCTACCCCAGATCCCGTGCATCAACTGGTACTTTTTGAAGGCGATGACGTTGCCCCACATGGGGTAGAAGCGGAAGACAGCGAAGAAAACGAAGGGAAGGACAAGCATCAGGTAGAGATAGCGGTAAGTCCAGGCGTTGAAGAGAAACTGCGCCCAGAAGCCCCTGTTGCGGCCCGGTGTCGCGGCGGACTTGGATACGGCTGATGTTGCCACTTTTCCATCCTCAACTGGCAGTGGTAGGAGCCCAAGTGCTACCCCGGCCTCCTACCACTGTTGTTTGACTGCTAGATCTCGTTGACCTGCTCAGTCAGCAGAGGCCCACCATTCTTTTCGAAGAAGTCGAGCCACTCCGACCAGCCCTGATCGATATCGATGGTGCCAGCCACCGCCTGCGAGATGAACTCGCCGAAGCGGGTCTGCAGGGTGGGCCAGAACTCCTTTTCCGAGGAGACAGGACGCGCCTTGGCAGTGAGTCTGCGATATTCCTGCGAAATGTCCCTGCCTGCCAGTGCGTTTTCCGAATACTTGGCGGCGAGCATGTCGTCGAAATGCTTCTTCATGTCGGGTGGGAAGGTGGGGAAGGGCTGCGTCCCTCCCAATGTCCCGATAGTCAACCAGAGGCCCCAGAAGACGTTGATGTCCTGAACTTCATTCTGCTTTTGGGTCCACTCATCGCCCATGGCGGCCTTTTCTTCGGGGGTATACTCGACACACCAACCGTTCTCGTTGAGTCCTTTATTGGTGACGCCGAGTACACCTTCGCACAGGATCTGGGAAGCGATTTCCGGTGTAAAGAACCAGTCGATGACGCTCACGCAGTCTTCGGGCCACTGGGCTGTGATGGGAATGACGAATGTCCAGGGCCAACCTTCGCCGGTGTAGCCGCTGCCGCCGGGACCTTCGGGGGCTGGACCTGCCATGACCACAGCGTCGGGGGCGACGGCCCTGATCTTGTTCTGGGCGAAATCTATACTGGGCCACCCCGAGTACACGTTACCGGCAATCCCGGCATGGAAGGCGTTATCCTTTTGACCCAAGGGAATGCTGATTGAATCGGGATGGAAGCCGCCGTCAGCCCAGACGGAGCTCATCCAGGCGAGCGCGTCCTTCATGCCCGGCTGAACCCAGTCGAGCTCCAGCCGACCGTCGCGATCGCGCCAGAAGCCGTTGAGATGGTGGCCAACGGCCACGCCAAAGGCATGGAAGAAGTCGTCGTCGAAGCGGACGGAATTGTAGAGCAGGCGGCCGTAGGTGTCGTCCTGGCCATTGCCGTCGGGGTCGCCGTGAGAAAAGGCGCGCATGACCTCGCCATATTCGTCGATTGTCTGGGGGATTCCCAAGCCGAGCTTATCCAGCCAATCGGCCCGGTAGTGGGCACACATGTTGTTGAGGTCGTAGACGTTGTGGGTGACGGCGTATTGTTTGCCGTCGTAGATGGTGGAGGCCCAGGCCGGTTCCGGGGTGACGGCGAGTATGTTCTTGCCGAATTGTTCCAGGAGCGGCCCAGTCTCTATGATGATCTGGTTCTCCATCATCAGCGGGATGTCGTTGAAGGCGTTGCAGAACTGGAGATCGGCGAGGTCGCCGCTTGCGATCTGGACGGGAATCTTGTCCAGGTAGGCCGCGTAGCTGACCCAGCGGTTTTCGAATTCGATGTCGGGGAAGCTGGAGCGCAGCAGCTTCATACGGTGCGACTTCTCCGAGGCCTCCATACTGCCGCCGCCGATGTGGGAGATAGAGATTTTCTTTTTCTCGCCGGCGGGCATATCCGAGTCGGCCATGTCGGACGGGGCGGCGGGAGCGGCGCAGGCGGCGAGGTAGGCGCTGAAGGTGCCGACTCCCATCAACTTGAGGGCCTGGCGGCGGGTAAACTTTGACTGTACGGACATGTTTGATTCCCTCCTGTGGAAACTGAACTTTGATCATACCAGAGATGAAAATCGCTTCACGTCAAATGCATCGGACATATCCTTCAATCACGGTTCAAGGAAGGTTGGAGGCAACCCGGATTTCTACGACTGTTACCCTTTGATTGCTCCCAGGAGGATGCCTTTAATAAAGTAACGCTGAAAGAACGGATAGGCGATCAACATTGGGATCGCGGCGATGATGACGCTGGAGGCCTTGAGGGCTTCCATGCCGGCCAGCCTTTCGAAATCGTCGGCGCTGGCGGTCTGGGTGGCGAGCTGCATGGACCAGATCATGTCGCGCAGGATCACCTGGAGCGGCTGCTTGTTGCCGTCGTTGATAAAGAAGATGGCGGGCAGGAAGAGGTTCCAGTTGGCGACGACGTAGAACAGGGTCAAGGTCAGTAGCACAGGGACGGAAAGGGGGAGCATGATATGGATGAGGACCCTGAAATCGTTGGCTCCGTCGATGATTGCGGACTCTTCCAGTTCCCTGGGCAGCGCCTGAAAATAGCTTTTCAGCACGATCATGTTGAAGGTGTTGATGGCGTAGGGCCAGATGAGAGAGCCCCAGCTGTCGATGAGGCCGACTTCTTTTACGGTCAGATAGAACGGGATAAGGCTGGGAGGGAAGATCATTTGGAAGACGATCAGAGTCATGAAGAAATTGCGGCCCGGCAGGTAGGTGCGCGAGAGCGGATAGGCGCAGAGAATGGTCATGAGCATCTGCACGAGGGTCGCGGAGGTAGTAATGATGAAGGAGTTGCGGTAGGCGAGCCAGAAGGTGCCGCCGATGACGAGGCGCTCGTAGGCGTCGAAGGAGAAACCGACCGGCCAGACATAGACTTCACCGCGGAGGATGGGGGCTTCGGCGCTGAAGGAGCGGGCGATGGTGTGGAGAAAGGGCGTCACGGCGATGAAGGCGAAGATACCGAGGCCCAGGTAGATCAGGATTGACTCAAGGCGGAACCGGAAACTGCGGGAAGCGACCATTTGACACCTGAACAACAGTGGCTGGCAGTCAGCGTGCTCGCGGGAGCTGCAGACCAGAAATTGTGAGGCGCCCGGGGTACAACATGTGCGTACGGCCCAAAGTCGGCAGGTCGTGTGTCGCGAATTCGGGGCTTCTGCCGTCTTGGGCTCGACGAGGATATGTCAGAGGCGCCCGTTTGGGTTGGCGAGGAACCGTGATGCGTTCCCAATGCGCCTGTTCAGAGAGTGGCGCGGGAAAAAACAATACGACATATAGAAGTCATCTTAGCATAGGCGGCGAGGGTTGCCAATGCACTAAAAAATTGGGTGTGTCGACGGGCAGTGTTCAGGAGAGTAACACGTGTCCACAGCGGCCAGCGCCGATCGGGTCAGTTCGGAGGGGTCAGTAGGCGCCGATTTCGACGAGGCGGTCGTCGTCGATGCCGAAGTGGTGGGCGATTTCGTGGCGGACGACTCTTTGGACAAGGTCGTGGACTTCGGGCTCGGTGCTGCAGCGCATGAGGATTGGGCGGCGATAGATGGTGATCTTGTCGGGCATGACCAAGTTGTAGCCGTGTGTTCGATCGGTCTGGGGGATGCCCTGGTAGAGTCCCAAGAGTTCGCTGCGGTGATTCAGGTCAACGGACTGGAGGGTGGCGCGATCGGGCCATTCCTCGACAACGATGGCGACGTTTTCGAGGCATTCAAGAAAGATTTCGGGCAGGTCTTCTATGGCGCTGAGGACCAGCTCGTCGAACTGATCCGGATTTCTGATCGCGTTCATTGGCTTGAACGAACTGGTTATTCTTCGCTATCGGCCTCAAGGGTGCAGTGTACGAGCGGGCCCTCTGGGTCGGTGCTGCTGTGATAGTCGAAGGTTTCACCGCCGGTTTCCAGGACGATCTTGTAGCCTGGCGTGATCACCTGGGCGTACATCCCGTCCGGCTCGGGGCAGCCGAGGCTGGTGTCGCTCCACTCGACCTCTTCGGTGCTGACGACGGTGATCTCATCGGATTCGGCGCTGGTGGCCTGCATGAGGTCCTCGGTAGCGCGCTCGACGAGGCGGGAGAGGGGGTCTTCGACGACCAGTTGCGGCGCCGCGATTTCGACCATCGCCACAGCAGCGGGCGTGCCGTCTTCGGTGCACTGCACCAGTGGTCCTTCGGGGTCGGTCGCGGTGTGATAGATGAATATGTTGCCGCCGGATTCGAGGACGATCTTGTAGCCCGGTGTGATGACTTGGGCGTACATTGTGTCCGGGTCCGGGCAGCCGAGGCTGGAGTCGCTCCACTCCACTTCTTCGGTGCTGAGAACGGTGATGGCGCCGGACTCGGCGCCTGTGGCCTGCACGAGATCTTCTTTGGCCCGCTCGATCAGAAGGGTCATCGCATCGTCGTCCATAAGGGTCACTCCTACCGGTTCCGCCGGGAGGGCGATAGCCGCGCTCGCGGGCGTCCCGTCTTCGGTGCACTGCACGAGCGGCCCATCGGGGTCGGCGCCGGTGTGATAGTCATAGGTGTTGCCGCCGGATTCGAGGACGATCTTGTAGCCCGGGGTGATGACCTGAGCGTACATTTTGTTCGGCTCCTGACAGCCGAGACCGGTGTCGCTCCACTCCACCTCTTCGGTGCTGACGACGGTGATCTCGTCGGAGGCGGCGCCGGACGCCTGTATGAGGTCCTCTGTGGCGCGTTCGATGAGGCGGGGCAGGGCGTCCTCGATTTCCACCTGAACCAGTTCTTCGGATTCTTCCGGGAGGGAAAGAGCTGCGCCTGCGGGCGTTCCGTCTTCAGTACATTGTACGAGCGGTCCTTCGGGGTCGGCGCCGGTGTGGTAGTCGTAGGTGTTGCCGCCGGATTCCAGAACGATAAAGAAGCCGGGGGTGATCATCTGCGCGTACATTTCATCCGGATGGGGACAGCCTAGGCTGGTGTCTCCCCATTCCACTTCCTCGGTACTGACGAGAGTGATAGCGTCTGTATCGGCGCCGGCTGTCTGTACCAGATCCTCTTTGGCACGATCGACAAGGCGGGCCAGAGGACTGCCTTCTTCCGGCTGCCCGGCCGTTTCGACATCAGCCGGCTCGGGTCTCGGAGCGAAGGGATTGCGGATGTTGCAGGCGCTGAGGGAGAAGGCGAGGATGAGGAATACGATAAACACGCTGGCGCCGGACGCCGCGCGAGGCCGCCAGCGACCGGCAGCTCTTTCTTTCAGACTCTCAGACACATTGATTCCTCTTGGAAATGGCAATTGCGGGACGTGACGATTTCACGTTCAGCCCGTATCTCATGGGAGATAGGCAAGCAGACTAGCGCAGACTGCTAGTAGGCGAGTTGCATCAGCAGATCCTGCAAGATACCCAACACTATGAAGACGACAATCGGGGAGATGTCGATCATGCCGATAGGCGGGATGAGCTTGCGGGCGGGTTCGAGCACCGGTTCCGTTACCTGAAACAGAAGCTGCACGATGGGGTGATAGGGGTCCAGGTTGGGGATCCAGGTGATCAGAATACGGATCAGGAGAACGAAGGTGTAGATCTGGAGCACACGGGCCAAGAGCAAGAAAATCACGACAACTCCTTACGTTATTAGGACGATACGTAGGTTTCATCTGCGTCCAGCGGGCGGTACCTGTGCCGACAATTAAGCGTCACTATCGTCACCGCCCAGTTCCTTGCTGCGGCGGTAGGCTGAATCGACTGCATCGATGAGTGCGGATCGTACGCCGGCGCGCTCCAGTACGAGGTTACCGGCGGCGGTTGTGCCAGCGGGGCTGGTCACGCGGTTGCGCAGATCTGCGGGATGGAGACCGCTCTGACGCATCAGCTCGACGCTGCCCGCTACCGTCTGCAACACCATCAGTTGGGACTGATCGCGGCTGAAGCCGATATGCACTCCCGCATCGATGAGAGCCTCGAGCAGGAGATAGACGAAGCCGGGCCCGGAGCCGCTCAAGCCGGTGGCCATATCGAGGTAATGTTCCTCGGCGACGTAGATGGCCTCGCCCATGGCCTCAAGGATGGCCTGGGCGGCGGCGCGGTCGGCCTCGTTAACGGCGGCTGTGTCGGTCCATACGGTCATGCCCTTGCCCACCTGCGCCGGCGTGTTGGGCATGGAGCGGACAATCTTGTCGTGGCCGAGACCGGATTGGAGTGTTTGGATACGCACACCTGCCATGATACTGACTACGAGTGTATCCTGCGACAGGTTTCCACGCAGGTCTGCCAAAACCAGGCCAAGCACCTGGGGCTTTACGGCCAGGACGACGAAGGAGGCGCGGTTTGCGGCCTGGGCGTTGTCGGTCTCGGTCGTCACGCCGTAGGCGGTGTTCAGAAATTCGCGGCGGGCGGGCACGGGCTCGGAAACGCAGATGCGGGATGGGCTAAGCAGCTTGTTACTGATGAGTGAGCCGATTATGGCCTCTCCCATGGCGCCGCCGCCGATAAAGGTCGTTTTTCCTTGAAGCTGATTCATTCGTACTCCCTGTGGCCGAAGATCGCGGTACCGACACGCACGATGGTGGCTCCCTCCTCGATGGCGACTTCGAAGTCGCTGGTCATGCCCATAGACAGATGCTGCCAGGTGGCCTGGGGAAACTGAGCGGGCGGGAATGTGTGCTGCAGCTCCTGAAGCAGGCAGCGCAATTGGCGGAAAAGAGGCCTTACCTCCTCGGCATCGTCCACATACGGGGCCATTGTCATCAGCCCGCAGAAACGCAGTGCGGGCAGGTCCAGCAGTGCGGGCAGCGCGTCGACCAGACTGGCAGGAGAGAAGCCGTGTTTGGTGGCTTCGCCGCTGACGTTGACTTCGAGCAGGACGTCGAGGGGGCGGTCGTTTTCGGCGGCCAGACGGCTGAGGCGCTGGGCGATTTTTGGCCTGTCGACTGCATGGATCAGGCAGATTGCGCCGCTGCCAGGCTGGTCGGCGGCAGGCGGCGGTCCCAGCGCAAGTTTCGCTTTGCGGCTCTGGATGGTACCGATTGCGTGCCAGCGGATTGGGTTCAGTCCGGCTGCAGCCGCAGCTTCGGCCTTTTCCCAGAGTTCTTCCACCCGATTTTCACCGAAGTCGACCTGACCGGCGGCGGCGGTTTCCGCGATCAGCGCCAACGGTTTTGTTTTGCTGACCGCGACGAGCGTGATTTCGTCGGGGGAGCGCTGCGCGCGCTGCGCGGCCTTCGCCATGCGTGCACGTACGTGGAGCAGGTTGTCAGCAATCGTCATGGCGAGTCATCACAGACGGCGTATCAGAGAATGCACGACTACTTCGCTGTCAAGCAGAATACCGAATAGGCGCCCTCCGTGCGAGGAGGGCACCTATAAGACACCTTATTGTCGCCAATTGTTCAGTTTTCGTCCAATTCAGTTTTTCGGTTGCGGCCAGCTGGTCAGCGTCGTGGAGAACGCAGCACACGGAGGGTGGAATTTACTTGATCATAGCCGGCAGCAGTGCGTAAAACTCCGTGGATTTGACGACGTCGGTCAAGGGGACACTGTCGAGGACGGTATGCGCGGTCACCTCGTCGCCTGGGGCGAAACCGATACTGGGAATTCCGGCTTTGCCGCGCCAGTAGATGCCGTTGGTGCTGAAGTCCCACTTGCCTGTGGGCGCGTCGGGCAGGCCGATGCGTTTGCGGGTCTCTTGCCCTGCCTGCACGAGCGGTTCATCTTCTTCGAGCGCCCAGGCGGGAAAGTATTTTTCGACGGGGAAGACGAAGCCGGTGTAGCTGGGATCGTCGTAGTAGAGCATTTCCAGGGTCACGTCTCCGGCCTGTTGATTGGCCTGGGGGATCAGGGCGCGCACCTGCTCGATGACGGCGTCGAGATCTTCGCCGAAGGTGACGCGGCGGTCGATGTAGACTGTGCATTGGTTGGGGACGGCGTTGAGGCTGGGCGTTTCGACTTCGATGTCGGTGGCGGTGATTTTGCCGGGGCCCAGGAAGGGGTGGTCGCCCAGGTGCGGTTCGAGGCGGCTGATGCCTTCGACCAGGGGGAGGGCCTTGTAGATGGCGTTGTCGCCGAGATGATTGCTGGCGGCGTGGGCGCTCTTGCCTTTAGCGACAGCTTTCAGCTCGACGCGCCCCTTGTGGCCGCGATAGATCTGCATTTTGGTGGGTTCGCCGATGACGACGAAGTCGGGGCGGATGCCTTCGTGTTCGACGAAGGCGTGGGGGGCGATGCCATCGCACCACTCCTCCATATTGCCGAAGTAGTAGGAGGTCCAGCCTTCGAGCAGGCCCAGGCTGCGGGCGATGGCCAGACCGTAGATCATGCCGGGCGTGCTGCCCTTTTCGTCGCAGGCGCCGCGGGCGTAGAAGATGCCGTCCTCAACTTTACCCTCGAACGGGTCCCACTCCCATTCGTCTGCGGCGCCGATGCCGACGGTGTCGATGTGGCTGTCGTAGACGAGGATGCGGTCGCCGTTGCCGATTCTGCCGACGGTGTTACCCATGGAGTCGAACCAGACTTCGTCGAAGCCCAGTTTGCGAAGTTCGGACTGGACGCGTTCACCTACGGGGCCGATCTGTGAATCGATGGAGGGGATGGCGCAGATCTCACGGAGGAAGGTGATGATGTCGTCGCTGTGCTTGTGGACGGCGGACTGGATGGCAGGGATGTTGATTTCGGACATGAACCGGCTCCTGTGACGTAAGAGGAGAGTTGAGACACAAAACAGATGACGTCGAACCTGGAGGGAGGCATTCCCTTCAACCGAGTACGGATTCGCCTTCGAATTTCATGGTGTTGAGATTGACGAAGGGGAAAAGAGTCGCGGTCTATGTCGCTCGCATTTGTAAGAATATACCTGTCCCATCCGTTTCAGGCCAAACCAGCGCCGGTCGGGGGCGGGCGCCAATTGCCTGGTAAGACCTCCTGATTCAGACAGTACCTACCGCAACACTCCTACGGCCCCCGGCTGGCACCGGCTGCGTCCCGAGGTTCCGGCTGACTGCGTAACGCTTTCCAGTCTTCGATTACCTCCGGCCTGGGTGGGCCGCTGGCCAGCATTTCCAATAGAGGCGAGTCATCGATTTCCAGGGGCAGTTCCACGCGGCCGCGTTTGCGACTTGACTCGTAAGTGGCGAAGGTCAATTCTGCAGCCCGAAAAGCACGGTTTCCGGAGAGTTCCGGCTCCCTACCTTCATTGAGGGCTTCGACCAGGTCAGCAATCCCCTTCTGCACGGCGTCCAGGTCGTGCATCGTGCCCTCCGGATCCAGGTCACGCCAACCGGAGGCGTCCTCGTTCAAGATACGAAGCCCGCCTTCGCGGCCGCGTCCAAATTCGATGATGCCGTCACTGCCCAGGAGCCTGAACGCCGCCCCCACTTCGATAGTAGCGCTGGTCATAAGAAGCCCTTCGACCCCGTTCTGAAAGCTGACGTGGCTGATGCCCTGGGTTTCGTGGAGCATGCCGAAGATCGACCGGATTTCGCTAGTATCGATCTGACCTAAGACCCATGCGGCCGGTATTTCATCGTTGAAGAAGTGCATCATGTCGAACCAGTGGGTGCCCCAGTCGTTCATGTCGGGGCAGCGGCCTTCGATGCGCTGAAGGTCGCCGATTGCGCCGTCCCTTACCAGTTGACGGGCGACGCCAAATGGCGGCGCGAAGCGGCGCTGGTGGTTGAAGGTCAACTGGACACCGTTGTTTTCGCAGGATTCCAGCATGCGGCGGGCCTCGCCGAATGTGGGCGCGATGGGCTTTTCACAGTGGATGGCGCGCACGCGGGCCTCGGCTGCGGCAAGGACCATTTCGGCGTGCAGGTGGGGCCAGACACAGACGGAGACGATATCGAGTTCTGCCTCGGCCAGCATCTGCCGGTAGTCCTCATAGATAGTGTCGCCGCCGTGTTTTTCCTGGAATGCCTCGGCATTTTCGCGGCTGATATCGGCGAGGGCCACCAGCTGCGTATGGGGCGAGGCAGCGTAGCCCATGGCATGACGGTGCGCCATGCCGAAGCCTGTCGCCCCTTCGGTTCTGAGAGGGCGTCCGCAGCCGATAATGCCGACACGGTAGGCGGCAGTGTCTGAGCGCTTGCCGGAAGTCGGTGACTGTTGTGCCGGCGAATCGGAATCAGGTGTCATTTTCAGTCCTTTCGAGGCATGGTACAGAGTCGCTCTTGAATGTCAGGGCAGCCTCGGCATTCCTTACTCTTGCCGTAGGCGCAGGACTTCGATTTGCGCCAAATGCAACTGTGGCGCCGGTGTCTAGACGCTGATGTTGGAGCGGAAAGGAGGCTTGCCCATCACGCCCAAGCGGACACGGTAAAGTGTGCCGGCCTCCGGCCCGTCGGTCTCTTTGATGTTTCCGCCAGCGGTGGTGACGTAGAGATCGGTGTAGTCATGGCCGCCGAAGGTGGCGCTGGAAACCTTGGGAACGGGGAAGTTGAGACGCTGGATCTCGCGGCCGTTGGGCATGTGGTGGACGAGGGCGTGGCCGTCCCAGCGGGCCGACCAGAAGCAGTTGGCCGCGTCCATGGTCATGCCGTCAGGGCGGCCGTTGGACGACGCGCCTTCGCGCACGGCAAATTCAGGATTGGTAATCTGCCCGCTGTCGATGTCGTAGTCGTAGCGGGTGATGCCGCGGCGTGTGTTGGTGTGGTAGAAGGTCTTGAGGTCCTGGGTGAAGCCCATGCCGTTGGAAGTCCCGGCATCTTCGATGACGATTGTCAGAGTACCGTCGGTTTCCATGCGGTAGAGGACGCCGTTGCTGCCGCTGCGGGGCATCGTGCCACAGAAGACGCGACCGGCGGGGTCGGCGATGACATCGTTAAAGCGGCCTTCGCGCTCGGCCGGAATCTCGTCTATAAGGTCTTGGAGGGGCTGGCCTTCGCGCCAGAGGGCGATGCGGCCGCGGGCCATGAAGAGGAGCAGGGCGCCGTCTTCCTGGATGGTAAAGCCGCCGATGGCTTCGCCGGCGTCGAGGACAAGGCCGTGCGCGCCTGTGACCGGGTCGTAGCGGTAGAGTTTGCCCGGGGGAATGTCGACCCAGTAGAGGCGCCCTTCGTCAGGGTGCCAGAGGGGGCCTTCACCCGTTTCACAAGCGTAATCGGCAATTGGTTCGATAATCATGAAACTCTCCATTGAAGAGCGGTGATTGGACGCCGGTGTCCGGCTTTCAGTAAACTGGTTTTGGTGAAGTTGCTCTAGCAGGTCGCGACCACGAGCCGCTGAATTCCAGAGCCTTTACAGATTGATCGACACTTCGCGCCCTTGGTCCTGGCTGCGGTAGATGCCGTCGAGTATAGCGAGCACCTGCAGTGACTGTTCGGCGGGCACCGGTGAGGGCGCGCCGGCGGCGACGGCTTTGGCAAATTCGACACATTCGAGCGCGTGGGGCTCCATCTTGTCCTGGGTAAGTTGGAGGGTACGGTTGTTGAACTGGCGGGTGGTGTAGTTGGTGTCGAGGAACTGGGCGGAGGGCCAGTGGCAGCCGCCCTGGTCGCCGTAGATCCAGGACTGCATGTCTTCGCCGCGGATGTCGTGGTGGAGGAGCCAGCTTACCTCCAGAACGAGGGTGGCGCCGTTTTCGAAACGCACGAAGGCGGCGGCGTAGTCCTCAACGTCGAAGGTGCTGGGGATAGGCCCTTCGCGCCAGGTGGCGAAGGCGCCGGGAAGGTGGGCGAGGCGGGCGTCGGCGACACCTGAGACGGTCACGGGCTGGGGATTTCCCATCAACCAGAGGGTTAGGTCGAGGATATGGACACCGATATCGATGCAAGGGCCGCCGCCGCTGTGTTTTTTCTCGATAAAGGTGGCGGTTGGGATGAGGCCGTTGCGCCGGAGCATCCAGCCGCGGGCGTGGTAGACATCGCCCAGAGTGCCGGTGTCGATCTCAGCCTTCATGGCCTGGGATACGCCGGCGAAGCGGAAGTGCTGTGCGGTCATGAGCATCTTGCCGGCTTTATCGCGCGCGGCGATCATCCTTTTGATCTCCTGCGGTGTGGGCGCGAGAGGCTTCTCACAGATCACGTGCTTGCCGGCTTCGAGGGCGGCTATAGCGAGGGGAGCGTGGTACATATTTGGCACACAGAGATCGATGATGTCGATGTCCGGGTCGGAGAATAGCTCGTCGGCATTGGTGGTCAGCTTCTTGATATTGTGGAGCGCGCCCCACTCTTCGAGCGCTTCGGCGCTGATGTCGCTGCCGGCCACGACTTCGGCTTCCTCGGAGGCGGCCCAGCCGGGCATGTGCAAACGGGAAATGCCGCCGACGCCGACGAGGCCAACTTTCAGAGTACTCATTGCAGGTCCTTTCGGTATTGGTGATGGGCGCCGCGTCCGGAGCAGTGTGTCCGTCCAAGACTCCCCCAATTCGGCGCGAGGGAGAAAGGGTCGCGGCCGAAGGGGTTGTGTCCGCGCTATGACTGCCAGATTTGGTTAAAGGACACAGATTTGCCATAATGGCATACCACTATTTCTGAAGAATCCCAAAAATCATAAACGTTCCAACCCAATCAGGAGAGATCGATGACTATCGAAAGTCAGGGCAGTAACAGAACTTTTACACGACGGGGGATCCTTAGAGCAGCGGCGGCTGTGAGCGGCACGGCGGCGCTGGCTGCATGCGCGCCGGTGGCAGGACCGGAGGCCGGCGGAGATGCCGCCATGGCAGATGAGCCGGTCGAGTTGGAAATATCGATCCTGGCCGGGGCGCCTGTCGAGCCGGTCAATGAGCTGATCAAGGCGTCGTTCAACGAGAAGCACCCGGACGTAACGGTCACGTTCAATATGGTTTCCGGCGACCTGGCGGAGAAGTATTACACGGCAGCGGCCGCGGGCACACTGTCCGACGTTTTCTTCAGCGCGGATCTGTTCGTCGTTCCTTTTGCCAACAACAACGTTACGCTGGACCTGACGCCGTACACTGAAGGCGATCCCGATGTAGACATTGACGACGTCTTCCCCAATATGCTTGGTCTCGGCGTTTTCGACGGCAAGATTCAGATGCTGCCGTCTGCGCTGGACGTGGTGACGTTGTATTACAACAAGTCCCTCTTTGAAGAGGCCGGCGCCGAGGTACCGAATGACGAGTGGACCTGGGACGATTTCATCCTCAACTGCCAGATGATTACTGAACTGGAGACGGAGGCCGACGGTACGCCTCGATACTGGGGTCTTTCCAACGCCACATGGAGTTGGTGGGCCACGGTCTACCCCTGGGTTGTTGGGTACGGCGGCAAGATTCTCGATGTTGAGAACAATCAGTCCACCTGGTCGGACCCGAATACGGTTGAGGCGCTGACTGCCTACGCAGCGCTCTGGAACGAGTACAACGTAGCCCAGCCCCTGGGTCTTGATGTGGGCGGAAACGCTTTCTTCCTGGGCCGGGCCGCAACCTTCTGCCACATTCAGAGCCTGCGCGGCCCCGTACGGGAAGCGGCGGCGGACAAGTTTGAATGGGACGTTCAGGTGATGCCGCTCATGCCGGACGGCCGTCATCGAACCGGAATGGGTACATGGGGGATGTCGGCCTACGCCGGCGGGAAGAACCTCGACATGTCCTACGAGTACATCAAGCAGCTGATCCGGCCGACGGTGCAGCTTGAGGCAGCCAGGGCCGAACTGGGTGTGCCTCTGCTGAGATCGGTGGCCAGCGATCCGAGTTGGATGGAGGGCCTGCCGACACCTCCCGAGAATCTGATGGCCTTCATCAACGGGGCAGACGACGCGATCCTGCCTGTGATTGAACACCCAGGCGATTGCGGCAGCTTTTACGCCGGCATGGTGAGTGACAGCTACAGACAGGCACTTGAGGCGGTCATCCGCGGAGAAGCGAACGCGGCGGACGCCTTCGCGGAGACGGATGCAACGATTCAGCCCTGCCTGGACCAGAACGCGTAGAGGCAGCAGCAGGTCGAAAGTAGCAGGTCTATAACGGCTGGTGGTCCTCGCGGCCACCAGCCTCTACACTGAGGCGAAATATGCGGCTGCCGGGATGAACTGAATTAGAGGCACTCGCTCATCCCATTCGCCCGCACCTCCCCGATTTACATTCGCAGGACAGACTCAGTTCATGAACAGTCGAATGCGGAACACAGTCCAGGGCTATCTTTTCATCAGCCCGGTGGTATTGGGGCTGCTGATTTTCACAATTGGCCCGATGCTGACCTCTTTCTACATGAGCTTCACCAAGTTTCCCCTTTTGCGGGCGCCAGAGTGGATAGGCTTACGCAACTATATTGTGATGTTCACTTCGGACAAGAACTTCTGGCAGGCCTGCAAGGTGACTCTCATCTACGCCGGAACGTCGGTGCCCTTGGGTCTGGTTGGAGCCTTTGTCCTCGCTCTTCTGCTGAACCAGCGCGTCAAAGGAATCGCTTTTTTCCGCACCAGTTTCTATATGCCCGCCATCGTGCCGGCTATCGCCAGCCTGATTCTGTGGGGTTGGTTGATGAACCGCGATTACGGGCTGATCAATGCTATTCTCGTGCGCCTGGGTTTTTCAAAGTTTTCCTTTTTTGCGGAACCGGAGACAGCGCTGGCGTCGATGGTCATGATGAGTCTGTGGGGGGTCGGCGCGGGCATGATCATTTATCTGGCCGGGCTGCAGGGGATACCCGAGTCCCTCTATGAGGCGGGCAAGTTGGACGGCGCCAACGAACTGCAGCTTTTCCGAAACATCACGATCCCGATGATGACCCCCACGATCTTCTTCAATCTGGTCATGGGGATGATCGCTGCCTCGCAGACCTTCATGAACGCGTTTGTTCTCACCTCTGGCGGGCCTCTCAAGTCGACCTATTTCTATAACCTCATGCTCTACGAGCGCGCGTTCAACTGGACGCAGATGGGTATGGCCTCGGCGATGGCCTGGTTCCTGCTGTTTGTCGTCCTGGTGCTGACGCTGCTGGTCTTCCGTTCTTCCGCTCTATGGGTCTTCTACGAGGCGGAGGTCAAGTGATGGTCAGCGAACAAGAAGTCTACAGGGGAATCCTGGATCTAGACTGGCGGCGCAGGCCGAAAGACAGTTACCGCATCCTGTTCATTTACTTGATCATGATCGTGAGCGCGGTCGTATTTCTGCTGCCCCTTTTCTGGATGGT
This sequence comes from Caldilineaceae bacterium, assembly GCA_965208965.1. Classification (GTDB taxonomy): domain Bacteria; phylum Chloroflexota; class Anaerolineae; order Caldilineales; family Caldilineaceae; genus Bin5. Next base: position 2,597,705 of record OZ242384.1, on the reverse strand, counting down.
CACAACCTCGCTAAAGACTCAGGCAGAAGTGTACGTCTTTCCCCCCACATTCTTCCCGGAGACATTTCGCTGGCAGAACTTCCCGGAAGGATGGACTTACGAGAGCATGCAGTGGACGCGCTGGCTGGTGAATACGCTGACGATCACAACAGCGGTGATGGTGGGAACTCTGATTTCGGCTACATTGTGCGGCTATGGATTCGCGCGTATCAGCTTCCCTGGACGAGATGTATGGTTCATCATGGTGTTGGCGTCGATCATGTTGCCCAGCACGGTTACATTGATCCCGCTGTTCGTTGGCTTTCACCGCGTTGGCTGGCTGGACACTTTTCTGCCGCTGACGGTACCGGCCTTTTTCGGGGGCGGGGCCTTCAACATTTTCCTGATGCGCCAGTTTTTCAAAGGAATACCCATTGAGCTGGAAGAGGCCGCACTCATTGACGGCGCGGGCCGCTTGCGCATTCTCTGGCAGATATTCGTTCCTCTTTCAGGACCGGTCATCGCCACCACTTCGGTGTTCACCTTTCAGGCGGTTTGGAACGATTACTTCGGGCCGCTTATCTTCCTCACGAGCCAGGAGAACTACACGCTGGCACTTGGCATCACCTTTTTCAAAGGGCTCTACAATACACAGATCCCTTACATGATGGCCATGTCTTTCCTGATGGTTATTCCGATGATCATAGTCTTTTTCTTCGCACAGAAATTGATGATTCGCGGGGTGATCCTGTCAGGCATCAAAGCGTAAATTCAGTGGTCAGTGGCTAGTTTCCAGTTACACAAGACAGGGTGACGCAGCCACTCGTTGGTAGACGTCAGACACCTTCTACAGGAGATAACCGTGCCGGAACTTCTGATAGATATTCCTTCAACATTTGTGGAGCGGATCGAGCGTCTGGCGGCTGAGGAGAATGAGTCGCTAGAGGATATGGCGATGCTGTTGCTGCGGCGGGGATATGATTTCGCGGTGACGCGGCCGGAGGTGGAGCCGGACAGGAGTCAGCGGCCGGGGGCGCGCAGCGATGCGCGCCTGGATTGGTGGCGCGAGGCCAAGTTCGGGATGTTCATTCACTGGGGTCTGTACTCGATTCCCGCGGGCGTGTGGGAAGGACGCGACTGGCCGGGCATCGCCGAGTGGCTGATGTACCGGGCGGAAATCCCGGTTCAGGAGTACGAAAAGCTGGCGGCGCAGTTCAACCCTGTCAAGTTCGACGCTGAGGCGTGGGTCTCGCTGGCAAAGCGGGCCGGGCAGAAGTACATTGTCATCACTTCGAAGCACCATGATGGCTTTTGTATCTTCGATTCGGCAGTTACCGACTACGACATGGTCGATGCTACGCCGTTCAAGCGGGACGTGCTGAAGGAGTTGGCTGAGGCGTGCGCGGCGCAGGGGATTAAGCTGGGCTTCTACTACTCGCAGACGCAGGACTGGCATCACCCGGACGGCGACGGCAACGACTGGGACTTCGATCCGGCGGATAAAGATTTCGCCGGATATATCGAGGAGTATGTGAAACTACACGTGCGCGAGCTGTTGACCAACTACGGGCCGATCGGCATCATCTGGTTCGATACGCCCAAGGGGATCTCGGAGGAGCAGAGCCGGTCCCTGCTAGAGCTGTGCAACGAGTTGCAGCCGGACTGCCTGGTTTGCGGGCGGCTGGGAAATGCGCTGGGGGACTATGCCACGGCGGGTGACAACCGTATTCCGGAAGAGGTCCTAGATTTGGACTGGGAGACGCCGGCGACGATCAACGACAGCTGGTCGTACAAGATCAACGATCACAACTGGAAATCCAGCGTCGACCTGATCCGCAAGCTGGTGGACATTGTCAGCAAGGGGGGCAACTACCTTCTGAATGTGGGCCCGACGGGTGAGGGCGTCATCCCCCGGCCGAACGTGGAGCGCCTGGAGGCGATGGGACGCTGGCTGGAGGTGAACGGCGAGGCAGTTTACTGCACGCAGCCGGGACCGATCCAGGGGCGTGCGGACCTGCGCACGACCAGCAAGGAAGGCGCCGTCTACCTGCATGTATTCGACTGGCCGGCCGACGGGCGGATTCGCGTCGAAGGGGTTGCTGCTCAGGGGGCAAGGTTACTCGCGGGAGGCGCCACGCTGCCAGTGGAAGTGAGCAGCGGCGCCCTTGTCATCAGTGTGCCTGAAGAGGCGCCTGACAAAGCGGCTACGGTTATCGCGCTGCAATAGCGAAAGCCGAGGTCCCGCTTACCAAGCCAGAATTGCACTGTTGATGCGAGGACAGGTCTACCTGGTTCCGAACTGCCGATCGCCTGCGTCGCCGAGGCCCGGCCAGATGAAGCCGGGCGGGAATCCAGCGGCTGCGTCACCGGCGTCTGTGAGGCGTTCATCGACAGCGGCGACATGCACGGCGACGTCGGGATGGGCACCCTGGAGCGCGGCGATGCCTTCGGGCGCGGCCAGGAGACCGACGAACTTTACGCGAGTGACACCGCGGCGCTTGATGATGTCGACGGCCATCAAGGCAGAGCCGCCTGTCGCCAGCATGGGGTCAAGTACGAAGCAGGTGTGGGTGGAGAGATCTTCGGGGAGTTTATTGTAGTAGATTACCGGTTGCAGCGTCTCTTCGTCGCGGTAGAAGCCCAGGTGCCATACCTCGGCCTGGGGTATGAGACTGAGCATTCCGTCTACCATACCCAGGCCGGCGCGAAGGATTGGGACCAAGCCAACGCGTTCGTCGAATTTGCTGCCGGTGGTGGTCGTGAGGGGTGTCTGAACTTCAATCTGCCTGGTGTCCAGATCGGAGGTAGCTTCGTAGGCCAGGATCATGGCCAGTTCGGCGACGATGGACCGAAACTGACGGAAGTCGGTCGTCGTGTCGCGCAGTTGTGTTATTTTGTGCTCCACCAGCGGATGGCTAGACACAAACAGATTGGTTGACATAAAGGTTCCTTGCCCGGCTGGTTTTCCCCACTTGCCTCCCAGGCAGTCTTCAGCTACCAGCGGGCCGGCGCGGTACGCGGCGCGCGGTTGCGGCGGTTGATCGATTCGACTTCTCGCTGGCAGGTCATACACAGGGTTGCGTCGGGCTTAACTTCCAGTCGCTCCTTTTGGATTTGTCCTCCGCAGCGTTCGCAGATACCGTACTGTCCCAACTCGATGACGCGCAGGGCGTGTTCAATGTCCTTCTGACGACGCTCCAGCACGGTGATCAGGGCTGCGGTCTTCTCACGTTCGACGATTTCGGTGTCGCCTTCATCCAGTTCAACATCTACCTCGCCCTGCATCATGTTACGCAGATGTTCCAACTCTTCATTCACCTGTTCAAGGTTTGCTAACAGTCGTTTGCGGTCTTTAGTAGCCTTCTTCGGCATGACAGTTTCCTCTAATTGACGGCTAAAGTAGAAAATGTGGGAGATGTTATATCAGCTTTTGTGTTTTCCGTCAAGGGGATCCGGGCAAAAAGGCAGGGCAATTTTCACAGTTTTGTTTCCATTCGCCCGCTGGTATACAATTTATAGCACAATCGTTCTTTCATATCCAATGGACGGGACAAAATGGCCGATGAACGCAGCGTGAGGCAGGCAGGCGTCCAAAGGGCTTCGGGACGTGACAGGAGGGAGATATCGGGTGAGAGACAGGCCGAGGACGGTCGCGTCGACTACGCGTTGAGACCCAAGAGCCTGGATGAAATGGTCGGCCAAGAGAAGATGCGAGAGAAGATGCGCATTCTGGTTGAGGCGGCGCGTCAACGGGGCGAGGCGCTCGATCATGTGCTTCTGTACGGCCCGCCTGGGCTGGGCAAGACTACGCTCAGCCATATCCTTGCCCATGAGATGCAAGGAAATCTGAAGCCGACTTCAGGACCGGCGATCGAGAAGGCGGGGGACCTGGCGGCGATACTCACAAATCTGCGCAAGGGAGATATTCTCTTTGTCGATGAGATCCACCGCCTGGGACGTGTGGTGGAGGAGATTCTCTACCCTGCGATGGAGGATTTTGTGCTCGACATCACGGTTGGGAGCGGCCCAAGCGCGCGCAGCATCCGGCTGAAACTGCCGAGAGTTACGGTTATCGGCGCGACCACGCGTCTGGCGTTGATGACGGCGCCGCTGCGCGCTCGGTTTGGGGTTGTGGAGCGCTTTGACTTCTACAGTCGGGAGGCGTTGGAGACGATCATATTGCGGGCGGCGGCGATGTTGGAGACGTTCATTGACGACGAGGGCGCGGTGGAGATTGCGCGGCGTTCCCGAGGTACGCCTCGGGTGGCCTTGCGGCTGCTGCGGCGGGTGCGCGACTATGCGCAGGTGCGGGGGGATGGGAAGATCAACGCGACCCTAGCCGGTGAGGCGCTTGCCGTGAATGAGATCGACCATCTGGGGCTGGACGACCTGGACCGGCGGGTGCTGGATGCGATTGTCAGCAAGTTCAGCGGCGGTCCGGTCGGGCTTGGGACGCTGGCGGCCAGCATCAGTGAAGAGGATGACACAATCATGGATGTTGTGGAGCCTTACCTGCTACAACTGGGGTTTCTGGACCGGACGCCGCGCGGGCGGATGGCCACGAAAGCGGCATACGAGCACATCGGTGCGGACTATCCGGACTCGCCGGAGCAGAGGAGTCTGTTCGGCGGCGGGTCGGAGTGAACGGAAACGGTGGGGCGAAAGAGTAGAAAGTACTGGTCGAATGGCCTACACAAGAATTATGGTCAAGATTAGGCCGTCTCTTGACCAAATGAGCACAAGTTGAAAAGGATAATCAGGATGGTACAAGTATGACTAAGACACGTGTCTTCGAAATATTCACTTCATGCGTGGACGCGATCACGCAAGGAGAGTTGATAGAACGAGTCAGTAGGACTGACAAGGAGTTCCACTTCCAAGACTGGTTTGAAAATCGACTCATCGGAACCGGGATCTTGTTTGACAAGAGTGGTAGGAATTCCTATCCCGACTTTACTCTTGTGAAATTCACCGAGGGATATGAAGTAAAAGGGCTTGCCTGGCCCGGTCGGGAGTCCTCGTACGATGCCAACAGTCAAATTCCTACGGGCTACCACAACGGCCGCGATATCTTCTATGTATTTGGAAGATATCCTAGGGCAGATACAGAGGGTCACGAGTACCCGGTAATCGATCTTGTCGTATGTCATGGTGACTTTCTCAATGCTGACCATGACTACACACATAGGAACAAGAGTGTGAAGGGTTTCGGCAGCTACGGAGACCTATTGATTCGAGACCGAAAGATGTACGTAGCTCCAACCCCTTTTGCAATTGCACAAGGACTCACCGGCACTCACACACTTCTGGTACCGTCGTCGTGGCGTGTTCCAGACAGCTTAAAACCTGTAGGTAAGGTGATCCGAATAGAAGCCAAGCAGCTCGTGGTAGGCTATGAGTTCGACTTAAGATCGAATAAGATTCTTGCGAAGACAATCCCTAATCAGTCGGCAGGGAAGGAACATTCATTCATTGCCTACCGCACAAGTTCAGATAGCGATAAACTGGTATTCCTGGCTGATTCGTCTGTAGGCGAGGACAAGGATTAGATTGAACTTACATAAGAGGAGCAAATGCCAAAACTGATAGAGGAAAAGTTCCCTTTTTCGCAACTCTCACTAATTGCGGAAAGAGAGTCGTGGCGCAAAGAAATCTATCGGCCCGTCTACTACCTCCACAAGTGGTGGGCGAGAAGACTGGGGTCGGTGTTTCGGGGCATTCTTTTAGGAGCGTGTTTAGATGAATCGGACGACTTCTGGAAGCATTTTTATTCCTCCAATGATTTCAAGGGGACTACAATCTTTGACCCTTTTATGGGTAGCGGAGTCACAGTTGGAGAAGCAGTCAAAGTGGGATGCAGGGCAATTGGGCGTGACATCAACCCAGTTGCTTATCTCTCCTGCCAAGCGTCTATGTCCAGGTACTCGCAAGACGAAGTCCTGTCTACATATCAAAAGTTGAAAGAAGAAGTGGCCCCTACTTTGCTCTCCTACTTTGCAACGCGAACCAAGGAAGGCGCTGAGGCCACTGTACTCTACTACTTTCTCGTGAAAATCGTGGCGTGTCCAAAATGCAACCGCGAAGTAGACCTTTTCAAGACTCGGATGTTCTCCCGAAACGCGGTTCCAAAGAAAGATCCTTCCGCCAGGTGTATTTGTCCCGATTGCGGAGCAGTGAGCTTGACAACATACGACGCCGAAACTGTGCGCTGTGAAGAGTGCAGGTTGACCTATGACCCTCGACGAGGGAATATCAAGGGAACTTCTGTCACGTGCAATCACTGTCAGCATGTGTTTCGCCTCGTTGAAAGAATGACGGAGTCTGAATGCCCGCTCGATTATCGCCGCTATGCAAAGCTGCTTCTGACCGGAGAAAACAAGAAGATATATGAGCCCTTAAACGATAGTGACAGGGAGCTCGAGGACCAAATCGCGGCTAAATACGGAGAAATTGTAGGTAGTTTTCCTCAAGCAGCCATCGCCCCTGGATACAACACAAATCAAATCTTGAAGCACAACTATAGGTATTGGCATCAATTGGTGTCTGACAGACAGTTGGTCTGCATTCGGCATATGATTGACGCTATCAGAGGGACCGACAACGACGAACTGCGTTTGCTGTTTGCGTGTTTATTTTCGGGCGTGCTCGAATTCAATAATCTCTTCGCATCCTTTAAGGGCGAGGGGACGGGCGCGGTTCGTCACATGTTTGCCCACCATATTCTTAAGCCTGAGATGATGCCGATAGAGGCCAACATGTGGGGAACCGGCAGATCTTCCGGGGCCTTTTCAAGCTTGTTCCGTTCGCGCGTTGAGAGGGCAATTGATTACAAGGCCGATCCGTTCGAACTCCGATTAAATGGGGCTAAGAGCACCAAAGTTCGCGGCATAAACAGACAGATGGCCCTCCCCATTGCAAGCACCTTTGCTCAGTTCCAGTCGAATTCAAAGGCAGTCTACCTAAGCGTCGGCGATTCAAGCTATACAGATTTGGCTGATGACAGTATTGACTTGGTCATAACTGATCCTCCGTTCTTCGACAACGTGCACTACTCGCAACTCGCGGATTTCTTCTATTACTGGTTAAATCAGACACTTGAGATTTCGTCCAACACCACCACGCGCTCTCCAAAGGAAGTTCAAGACACAGATTCGGACATGTTCACAGCGAAGCTAACGAACGTCTTCGCAGAAAGTAGCAGAGTTCTCCGTCCTGGTGGGCTTCTGATATTTACTTACCATCACGCTCGACACGAAGGATGGACAGCGGTGCACAGAGCCATCAGACATGCGGGATTTCTGTGTTTCCAGAGTTATCCAATCAAAGCAGAGATGTCAGTTTCGATGCCTTTACGGCAGGCTAAGTCACCTATTCATCTTGATCTGATTGTCGTCTGTCGCAGAGAATCGCAATGCCAAACGCAAAACAGTGGAGAACTGATTTTTGGGGACATTGTCAGTGCAGCAAAGCAGCAAATAGACTCTCTCAGAAGGATAGGAATCAGAGTGTCTCTTGGCGATGCAAAGGTCATTCTAATGGGGCGCATGCTATGCGAGATACACAGAATAGGAAATCCGGATAGAGAAGAGGAGTTGTTGGACAGTATAGAGAGAGATATAGACACGTTTGCGAGTCAAGTCATTTTGACAGAGGGGGAAGTTCTCTATGAAAGAGCTGCCAGTGGGCCTGAACAGTTGACACTTTTTGAAAAGCTGGAGAACTATCTTACGAAAAATAGGTAAGGTTCCGCCGCCACCGCGCCGGTGAAAGAAAGCTGAAGAATTGAGCCTCACCCCAGAAGCTTTTACGGCAAGCTAAATAAGCCTTTGGGCAGAATGCAGACCGAGCCGGGTCCTCACGCCAGAATTGCGTTATAGAGGCGCTCGATGTTTTGGCGGTGGGTGGTGACGGCGGCGGGTGTACGGCGGCTTTCGGGCAGGAGTTGCTCCGCGATTTGTTCCGACCGGCTCCAGAATTCGTCTGCGGCGGTCGCCTGGGAAATTGTATGGCGCAGTCCGTGGATGTAGCTGACATCGGCAGCCAGCCGTCCCATCACTTCCACTTTGTCGGATGAGACGGAACCGGCGCCAGGAATGTATAGCTGAAGACGGCGCGCTTTCACCAGACGCGCGAGAAGGCGCAGACTCTCGATCTCATCCTCGCCGTCAGAGCCCTCTCCAAGTTCGGGCAGCGCCAAGTCGCTGCCGAAAACACCTCCACAGAGTATCCCCATAGCCGGAAAACAGACCAGGTTGGCGTGCTGCTGAGAGTAGATGTCCAGCAAATGCTGGCCGACGTTGATGTGGGCGACGCCGCCGGGCCGGGTCTGGACGAGCGGCAGTCCGACGTCGCGGGCAGCGGAGGTAAAGAGCACGGCCGAATCTTCGGCGACGTCGAAGCGGGTTGCGACGTCATGGGGCGGATCGATGATCAGGAGCCTGTCGGGCGTGCCGAGCAGGCGGGCGAGGACGAAGAGCGAGTGGGAAGGGGGATCGCCTTCGCTATACAGTTCCAACTGGTCATAGAGCTGGGAGATCTTCATATGCGGGGGGGCTGAGCGGGACGTTCCGCTGTGCCGCCGGGCCCGGCAGCTGGGCGCGAGTCGAGGCGCCCGCCGCAGTCGCAGGCGGAGTTCGGGTCGATCTGTTGCGCGAGAACGGATAGCGTCTGCACGACGGCTTCCAGCCCGCTAGAGTCGTCTTCCCGGGTCGGCGCAGGTGGGTATTCGGCGCTGACTTCCTCAACGACAGTCAAGCCGGCAAAGCAGAGGCCCAACTCGCGGGCGAGGGCGATCTCAGGCACGAGATTCTGGCCGATGACGTCGGCTCCCCAGTTGCGAAACATGCGGGCCTCGGCTGCAGTCTCACGCCTTGGGCCGTCGACTCCCAGGTAGACGCCGCCCGGCGCCATGGGCAGGATGCGTGATAGGGTCTGGGTCAGACGGGGGCAGACAGCGGGAGTCTGACTGAGGCCGCCCGTGCCCTCGTTTTCGAAGAATGTCTGTGGTTGATGGCGCGTGAAGTCGACATAATCGGTGATCAGGCAGGGGTGGCCCGGAGCCAACACAGGATTGACGGCGACGACGCTATCACAGGCGACGATACGGCCGATGTGAAGTGTTTGCGCGGCCTGGAGCGTGGCTCTGGGATCGGTGCGTGAGGGCAGGCCGTGGTAGGGTTGAATCCAGACCGAAGGCGCGCCGGGGCGTCCGCGCCGGGCGAGGGGGCCAACGGGTCCGTAGCGGGTATCGACCTGGCGTTCTTCGATGAGAGGACCGATGGCCTCCAGGGATTGCGGTGGAAGCGGAACGGCCAGCAGAAGCAGCAGTGAATTCAACTGTTTCTCCTGGGGCAGTGTGCTATAATGTGGCTATCCTCAACCTGCGGCAGGATCTATCTGCGTCCACGATAGCATCAGATGCCAGTGATAGCAAAACGAATGGCGATATCGGAATTGTCAACGTGATTGGAGAAAGTCGATGGGCAGACCGGTTCGAATTGCACTGATCGGAGCCGGCGCCTTTGTGCGGAAAGCGCATGCGCCTTCCTTGCTGGAGCTGGGAGATGCAGTGCAAATTGCGGCCGTATACAGCCGCACGCAGGCATCTGCCGAGACGGTGGCGGAATCGATCCCATACGACGTTGACACTTATACGGATATCGGAATGCTGCTGGCGGACGAGAGTGTCGAGGCCGTCGATATTGTCCTGCCGATTCCGATGCTGCCGGAGGTCGTGTCCCAGGCGCTGGCGGCGGGGAAGCATGTTTTCAGCGAGAAGCCAATCGCACAGACCGTTGCCGAGGCGCAGGCCTTGATCGCGGCCTGCCGGCACTTCGATGACCTGGTCTGGATGGTGGGAGAGAACTGGCGCTACGAAGAGGCTTTCCAGGCGGGGGCGCGGGCGGTGCAGGCCGGCCGGATCGGGCAGCCATTGTTCTGCGATCTGTCGCTGCAGCTGCCGATAAAGGCCGACTATCAGGGGGCAACCTGGCGGAACTCCGGTGAGGTGCGGGGAGGTTATCTGCTGGACGGCGGTGTGCATCATGTGGCCGGTCTGCGTGTGCTTCTGGGAGAGATAGAGAGTGTGTGTTCGTTGACGACGGCGCACAGAGAGGACCTGCCGCCGGCGGATACGATGAGCGCGGCGCTACGCTTCAGCAACGGCGTGGTAGGCACCTATTTGATAACGTACGCGGTGGGCAGTACGCTGGGAACCGATGCGGTGCACATTGGCGGGAGTGAAGGCAGCTTGCGCGTTTCGCGGGGAGAGCTTGTGCTGGAGCGAGACGGCGAGAGTGAGCGCCAGATGTTCAATGTGCTGATCAGCGTGCGGGAGGAACTGGCAGCGTTTATCGCGGCGGTACGGGATGGAACCCCGCACCGTAATTCGCCCCAGGAGGCGTTGCAGGACCTGGCCGTTGTGGAGGCGATGTTGGCGTCGGCGCAGACCGGGACTTTGCAGCGAGTGCAGCGGCACGTGTGACGTGGCGGCGCCACAGCCCTGATGAGCAGAGATCGAACTGAGGCAATCCTGCCGACACCGTTCAGACCAGTAGCTGTCAGCCCCCGCCCAAGGAGGACCAGATGGACATCTTAGGCATTGATATTGGCGGTAGCGGTATCAAGGGCGCGGTGGTGGACGCGGAAACGGGGGAGTTGCTTACCAAGCGGCGGCGGATTGGGACGCCGGAACCGTCAACACCGCAGGCGGTTGCCGAGGTAGTCTTGGAGATCGTCCGTCACTTCGGATGGGTGGGCCCGATGGGCTGCACGTTTCCGGCAGTGATCCGGAACGGCATTGTCTGCACGGCGGCTAATGTGGACGACTCCTGGATCGGGACCGACGCGCCGGAACTGTTTGAGCAAGTGACGGGGTGCCCGGCGTCGATCGTCAACGATGCCGATGCGGCCGGTATTGCGGAAATGGTGTTTGGCGCGGGGAGGGACCAGCCGGGCGTGGTCGTGCTGCTCACATTGGGCACAGGCATTGGTTCGGCGCTGTTTGTGGACGGACACCTGGCGCCGAATACGGAGTTCGGGCACCTGGAGATTGACGGGTATAACGCAGAGAGCCGGGCGGCGAACAGTGCCCGGGACAGGGAGCAGCTGAGCTGGAAGAAGTGGGGGAAGCGCCTAAACAGATATTTTCAGACCGTTGAATTTCTACTTTCGCCGGATCTGTTTATCATTGGCGGAGGCGTGAGCAAGAGAAGCGAAAAGTTTGTGAAATACATTGACGTGCGGGCGCCGATAGTCGCAGCGCAGATGCGCAATCATGCGGGACTGATCGGGGGGGCGATGGCGGCGCTCGCACTGATTCAAGGGGAAGGAGACGAGGAGCTGGATCCCGACGTTCTCTACGTGACAAAGTAGGATTGAAGGTCCAGACATGTCTCCAGGTGTTCAGGGTTTGAAATCATTCGCGGGCAACCAGCTGGCCTCTGACTCTGCACAGATTTGAATTCGTTCTATCAGGGGAGGGGCACTGGGCGCGGTCGAACCAAGTCTCAACGAAGAGAGGAAACTGAGGAGAAGAGCAATCATGACAAGAATGAACGAAGCGGCGGCAATTGGTCAGGCGATCTGGCTGGACTTCATCAGGCGCTCCTTCCTGGATTCCGGGGAGCTGGGGGGTCTGGTCGACAAGGGTTTGCGGGGCGTTACGTCCAACCCGTCGATTTTCCAGAAGGCGATCACGGCCAGCACAGACTATGACGCCGCGGTTGAACGGCTGGTGGGTGAAGGCAGATCGGTCAATGACATATACGAGGCGCTGGCTATCCAGGACATCCGCCGCGCGTGCGACATCCTGCAACCGGTCTACGGGCGCACGGACGGGCTGGACGGCTATGTGAGCCTCGAGGTCAATCCGAAGCTGGCCTACGACACGGAAGGTACAGTCATGGAAGCCCGCCGCCTCTCGTCTCTGGTGGACCGGCCGAATGTGATGATCAAGGTGCCGGCGACGCCGGAGGGTATCCCGGCAATCGAGACGCTCACCGGCGAGGGCATTAATATCAATGTCACTCTAATCTTCTCATTGCAGCAGTACGAAGACAGCGCGATGGCCTATATTCGCGGCCTGGAAAAGCTGGCTGCCGCAAATGTGGATTTCAGCCGGATAGCGTCGGTCGCTTCATTCTTCGTGAGCCGGGTGGACGGCAAGATTGACCCCAAGCTGGCTGAGATTGGCAACAACTCGCTTCAGGGAAAGATAGCGATTGCGAATGCGAAGATGGCCTATCACCGATTCGGTGAGCTTTTCAGCGGTCCTCGCTGGGACAAGCTGGCGGCGCAGGGGGCGCGGGTGCAGCGACCACTGTGGGGCAGTACGAGCACCAAGAATCCTGACTACCCGGACACGCTCTATGTGGACGAACTGATTGGCCCCCATACGGTCAACACACTGCCACCTGAGACTTTGGAGGCGTTCCTGGACCACGGCAACGCGGCCCGCACGGTGGATGCAGATGTAGAGCAGGCCCGACAGCATCTGGCGCAACTGGCCGGTCTTGGCATCGATCTTGGTGAGGTCACCACGCAGTTGATGGGTGAAGGCGTGGACGCCTTCGCCGACTCATTTGATGAGTTGATGTCGGGAATTGCAGAGAAGGCGGCCGCCATCGCAGGCGGGGACGACAACCAGACAAGAGCGCGCGCCGATTTTTTTACGGTACCCTCCGGAGCCAGGTAGAGGGCGCTCTGGAGGAGATCGACAGGGAGCGAGTAGTCACACGCATCTGGGCCAGAAGTCACAGCGTGTGGAGTGACAAGCCGGACGAGATCGTGAACCGGCTCGGCTGGCTGGATATTGCCGTCAGGATGGAGGATGAACGGCATTGTATCAGCGCCCTGTTGCAGGACTTGCAGCAGGAGGGCTACACGCAGGCAGTTCTGCTGGGGATGGGCGGTTCCAGCCTGGCGCCGGAGGTTTTTGCGCGCACATTCAGCAGCGGCCCGTTGGCGCTGCGGATACTGGACAGTACGCATCCAGCGGCAGTTCAGAGCCTGGCTGACGGATTGGATCCGGCGCGAACGCTGTTTATCGTTGCCACCAAGTCCGGGACCACAGCTGAAACGCTGTCGCTCTTCAAGTTCTTTTACAATCGGCTGCAGGAGCAGCTCGGTGAAGCCGAGGCGGGCGCCCACTTTGTCGCGATAACGGATGCCGGCAGCGAGCTTGCCAGGCTGGGGAAGGCCTACAACTTCCGCTCAGTCTTCATAAACGATGCCAACATCGGCGGCCGCTATTCGGCGCTGTCGCACTTCGGATTGATTCCGGCGGCGCTGTTGGGGGTCAATCTGCGACGTCTGCTGCGGAGGGGTCAGGAGACGAAGAACGATTGCGGGCGGCATATCACCGGTTCACTAAACCCCGGCGCGCAGATCGGTGTGATGATGGCCGAAATGGCCAAGGCGGGGAAGGACAAACTGACAGTAATCGCGGACGAGGAGGTGGCTTCGTTTGCCGACTGGCTGGAGCAGCTGATCGCCGAGAGCACCGGGAAGTCGGGGACGGGGATCGTGCCGGTAGTGGGAGAACCGGCGGCATCACCGGATGCCTACGGCGGGGACCGGTTATTCGTTCATTTGCAGTGGAGCGATACAGGCGCGCAAGATGCGAAGGTGCAGGCGCTCATCGACGCAGGCCATCCGGTAATCCGGGTGCAGTTCCGCGATCGGTACGATCTGGGAGGACAGTTCTTTCTGTGGGAGTTTGCGACGGCCGTAGCAGGGGCGCGATTGGGCATCCACCCGTTCGACCAGCCGGACGTTGAGTCGGCGAAGCAGCAGTCACGTCAGATGATGTCGGCCTACATGGAGAGCGGCAGCCTGCCTGCACTGCAACCGTCGCTGGAAGCGGGCGGCTTAAGGGTATACCTAGGCGGCGAGGACGGGGACAGACCGGTCGGCAGTGCGGTCGAAGCGCTGGCAGACTTTGTGACACAGGCGGCCGCGGGGGATTACATCAGCGTGCAGGCTTACATGCGGCCCTGTTCGCGAGTGAGCAGTTTGCTGCAGACCATGCAGGGAAGTCTGCGAGACAGGACGAAGCTGGCGACGACGACAGGCTACGGTCCCCGCTTTCTCCACTCTACGGGTCAGCTGCATAAGGGGGACCGAGGAAACGGTCTCTTTATCCAACTTACTGACAGGCCTTCTTCTGACGTTGACATACCCGACGAGGCGGGTTCGTCGGAGTCGGCGCTGCCGTTCGGCGTCCTGATCGAGGCGCAGTCGCTGGGCGACCGGCAGGCGCTGATGAATGCAGGGCGGCGCGTGATACGGATCGACCTGGGAGAAGACGCGCAAACGGAACTGGAGCGGCTCGTCGATTCGCTGGCGATGGCTTGAAGGCGGCGTGGGACGGGCGGCAAACGCGATCGGTGGATGGTTCCCACATCAGGGTGTGGGAACCCTGATTCCGGCCGCGTTCATTTTATTTGGCGGTAGAGTAATCTGATGCAAGAGATAGACGCGCTGAAGCGGCAAGCAGCCGAAGCTGCGGTGGCGCACATTGAATCCGGGATGGTGGTGGGGTTGGGCGCAGGGAGTACGGCCCTGAAGGCGCTTGAATGTATCGCGGAGCGGCTGGCAGTGGGTACGCTGAGAGACATAGTCGGCGTACCCTGTTCAGAGCAGGTTGCGGCAGATGCCAGGCGGCTGGCGATTCCGCTCACCACACTCGATAGTCATCCAGCCGTCAACCTGACAGTCGACGGCGCTGATGAGGTCGATCCGCAGCTGCGCGTCATTAAAGGCGGGGGCGGCGCGCTTTTGCGAGAGAAGATTGTTGCCCAGGCGAGCGAACGGGAGATCATAATCGTCGATGAGCGCAAGTTATCCGAGCGACTGGGCATGAAATGGGCACTGCCGGTGGAGGCGCTTTCCTTCGGTCTCCGGGCCCATGTCGAGTATATCGAACGGCTTGGCGCCGCAGTTCAGGTGCGGAAGAGGCCTGACGGCAGTCATTTCCGTACGGACAGCGGAAACCTAATCTTCGATTGTCAGTTCGGTCCGATGGAAGATCCGGAGTGCATTGCCGGCGCGTTGGAAAGGCATGCCGGAGTCATTGAGCACGGCCTATTCCTCGATCTGGTGACGGATTTGATTGTTGCCAGCCCCTCGGGCACCCGACATCTAACCCGATAGTTGACCAATCAGCTTAACTGAGGAGGCGAAGAGAGAGCCCGCTCTGCTGCGCGGGGCGCGTTGCGCGTCCCGCTTGCCTATTTCAAGGGGCGCGAGCTTCCTCCGTGCGTCTACGTGGAGGCAAGGAGGAAGCCCGACTGGAAGGACTCACTGAGTCGATTGCGGGATAATGAGCTGATCTCCGACGCGGAGCAGGTCGGCGTTGGAGATGTTGTTGGCCGCCATAATCGCTTCTGTACTGACACCGAACTGTTGGGAGATCCCGAGAAGGGTATCACCCTCCTGAACGGTGTAGAGCGTCTGGTTCATTACGCTTACGTCGGCGGCGGACAGGCCGGGAATGAGTAGAACGGTATCGACTCTAACGACATGCGGATTGGTGATCGTATTGCTGTTGAAGGCGATCAGTTCGGGCACGGTCACCCCGTAGCGATCGGCGATGGATGCCAAAGTCTCGCCGGGGCGGACGGTGTGTGTGCCCACCTGCCGAGAGAGGGCGGGGTCGGCAGCGCCCCTTTGTGCGCCGGACTGACCGGCGGACGCGCTCGAACTGGGAATCAGCAACTCCTGGCCAATGGTGATGCTGTGCTCATCTCTCAGGTTGTTGACAAGAAGGATCCGGTTCAAGGAAACGTCGTAGCGAAGGGCAATTGACAGCAGCGTATCGCCCTCCTGGACCGTGTACTGGAACGGTTCGGGCGTGGGCGTGGGGATGCCCTCCGGCGTTGTCAGGCCGGGCACGAAGGGAAGACGAAGCACCTGGCCCACCTGGAGCGCGTCCGTGGTGAGCAGATTCATCTCCCGAATTCGCTGGATCTCGGTGTCGAATTTTTCTGAGATTGTGGTGAGCGTATCACCCGGTCTGACTTCATAGGTGATTGTAGTCGGTTCGGGCGTGTCTTCGGGTGTGGGCAGCGGCGTTTCGGTCGGGGGTGGCAGCGGCGTATCCGGCGCCATAACGACCGGTTCCTCTTGCGGCGATTCCAAGGAGTTGCCCACCTCCTCGGCCAAGCGCTCACGGGTACATGCGGAGAGCAGGAGGATTGCCGCCAGCGTCAGGATAACGCCAGACGTCCGCTTTGAGATCGTTGACTGCGTTTCTGCTCTGGGATGTGAGCGGGACTGCGTGCCCATCGTTTTTCTCCACTCCTGAAAGCCTAAAGCCCGACTCATGCGGGCCGGAAATCTGGAAACCCGAGCCCAGAGGGCATCTTCAACTGCCCCTGGGCTCTTTTTTGTGTTTTCTGCTGCGGGGAACAGACAGAAGACGGCATTCAGATAGACAATCTGCCAGTGCGTCTCAGTTGGCAAATAAAATGATAGCACACGCATAAATGGCCCGCAAGCAGTTTTGAGATTGGGGGACAGGCCAGGTTGGAGGAACGCGGGCTGGCGCTAAAACTTCCCCTACATTTTGGTCCGATTGAACCGATCGTAAGGGAACGGTCCGAAAACGTTCCGACAGCTGGCCGGAAGATAGTTTGAGAAGAACGTACAATCATGGCATTGACGGAAGGAATCGTAGTTAAGGGAGGTCTAGCCATGATTCTGCGAATACTCTTGACAGTAACTACGCTGCTGCTGCTGACCTTGGTGGCATCGGTTGGCGCGGCGGCAGGTTCTGAGTCGAAAAGGGTCTCGTTTACGGGACTGGAGAACGTTCGCGCGTATGCGGCGGCGGCGCAGGTGGACGGGCGCAGCTACGCGGTCGACGGCGGCCGGCTGTATGCCGGGGTCAATGGGGCTTGGGAACCGCTACCAGTGCCGCATGGTGTGATCGTAAACGCGGTCGCGGTGGACAGGACGGATTCGAACATTGTGTTTATCGGCGCCGCCAACAGGCTCAGCGTCTTCGTCTCTCGAAACAGCGGAGAGAGGTGGATGGAGTTCACTCTTGCTTCAGAAGCGATTGGCGGCGTTACCGCGGTAGCCTTTGACGCATTCAACCGGCTGCTGTATGTGGGGACGGTCTCGGACGGGGTCTATCGTCTGCGGGACATCGGTGGTGGGAAAGGGCAGGGCCTGGTTGCGAGCGGGCATCTTCTGCTGGATGAGCCGGTGGAGGAGGTCGCGGCTGACAGCACCGGGGCGGGGCTGGCCTTTGTGCGTACTACGGAGAAGCTCTACCGGTCTGAGGCCTACGGGCTGCGGTGGGTGGTTGTGGACAGTTTGCCCGGCCCGCCGACAGCCGTTGCGGTTGCCGACGCGTCGCCGCCGAGGGTCTATGCAGGCACGGCGGGCGGGGGCGTGCTCGTGAGCAAGGACGGCGCGGCCTGGCGGCCGGTCAATCAGGGACTGGACGGGACTGGTGACGGCAAGCTCATCGTCAACGACGTGGCGGTGGACCCGGCGCAGCCCGAGATCCTGTATGCCGCGACGGGCGTCTCGGACATGGGCGAGCTGCAGGGATTTTCGGGCAGGGTCGCGATGAGCAGCGACGGCGGCGATAGCTGGGAGAGCCTGGCGGAGTTGGAAAGTGCCCAGGTTGCAGAATTGTTGCCGGCAGCTGGGTGGAAAGGTCTGGTTTACGCGCTTACGACTGCCAGCCGGACGCCAGTTGCACTGGGAGTCGAACCAGCGCTGGAGATGCCCATAGCGGGCGGGGGGCACGAGAGAGGTCTGAGAAGCCCCGGTCTGCTGGCCTGGGTCCTGGCGGGGCACGCCAGTGCGGCGCTCTTTATTCTGGTTGTGAGTGAAATAAGGGCAGGGGGCCGGCGGAGAGTTGGAACGGATTACGGTATGCGTGCAGTACAGGCCGGCTGAAGGAGATTGCCCTTGCTGCCGCTGCTGTGTCGCTACCGGAACCCGGGACTGCGATGTGGAGGTGCCCGTTCCCTCGTGGGCGTCTCCGAGATCTGTGCCGACTCTTGACAGGGTGCGGTGCGCAGGCGGCGGGGCTTTGCATGCAACTCAGTTCGACAGCGGGGACGAATCCGGTTGAGCGCTCTAACGCAGTTGGGGAAAGGCTGAGGCGATGGTCAGGCCGGCGAAGAGGAGCAGCATGAGGAAGGCCCTGCCGCCTGAAAGGAGAAACAGAAGCCCCCACGGCGCCACGCCCAGAATGATGCCGGCGATGGCCATGTGGGGCAGTTTACGGCCGCGTCGGTTGCCGACTGCGCGGCGAATGATGCGGGCTGCGAGTGTACCGGCGCCGGAACCGATGATGAAGGCGATGAAGAATCCGAAGAAGCCTATACTGCCGAGCAGAAAGCCGACGATTGGGGCCACGATCAAGGTAAGGACAAAGCCAACGGCCAGGGCGACGATGTTGTCCCGGCCCAAGGCGTTGAAGTAGATATTCTGCTGCTCGCGTACACATTCGTTGCAGCGGTAACCGACGGGCGTACGCACGGCGCAGGAGATGCAGATCGGTTTCCCGCATTTGTTGCAGCGCAGGAGTGTTTCCCGATCGGGGTGGTTGGCGCAGGTTAGACTTTCCGGTTCGCCGTCGCTCCCTACCTGGATCGGAGCGGGTTTGCCGTCATAGATGGCGCGGCGGGCGGGATCACCGAGGATTTCGTAGGCTTTCTGGACGGCTACCAGCTTTTGCTCGGCGTAGGCCCTGTCGGCGGCGGATTCCAGCGTTTCGGGCTGATACAGTTTCTGCAGCCGCATGAACTGCTGTGTAATCTCCTCTTGCCCGGCATCTTCTTCGAGATCGAGGGTTCGGTAAAGCTCCTTGTCGGATTGGTTTAAGTCTTCTGACATGAGAATCCGCTTTCCACTAGGCCACCGGTCTCCCGCAAGGGGGCAATGTGAGCGTCAGACCGGTGACTTCAGCTTGTCCATAAGGGTTTGGTAGAAGTAGCTGCGCGGGCGAAGTCGAACAAAGCGTGCCTGATAGGGGCTGCTGTCGACGACGATTTCGTCCGTGTCGTCCACTTCGACTTCGAACTGTCCGTCCACCGTGAGCATGGCGGAGTGGTCGCTGTAGACGCGCAGGCGCACTTCCGCGCCCTCGGAGAGGACAACTGCGCGGTCCATGCTCATGTGGGGGGCAACGGGGATCACGAGGATATTGCGCAGATCCGGCGGCAGGATAGGCCCGCCGGCTGCCAACGCGTAGGCCGTGCTGCCGGTGGCGGTGCTGACGATGAGGCCGTCGCAGGTATAGGTTGTGAGGTAGCCGCCATCGAGGTTGGCGCTGACACGGACGATGCGGGCGAGGCTGCCGCGGCTGAGGACGACATCGTTGAGGGCGTCAAAGGTACAGCGAATGGTGCGTTCGGCACCGTTGGCGGCGGCCTTTTCCACAATTGCGCGCACCATGAGGCGCTCTTCGATCCAATAGTCGCCATCGAGAAGTTTTTCCAAGGGAGAGGGCCAGTCCTGGGGAAAGATTTCCGCCAGAAAGCCGAGCCTTCCCATTTTTACGCCAAGCATGGGTACGTTGAAGGCCGCGCCGAGCCGTGCGGCGCGCAGCATTGTGCCGTCGCCGCCGAGGGTGATCAGCAGGTCGACGTCGGGAAGCCTGGATTTGACGACATCGGAATCCCAGGCGGAATGGCGCCAGGTTTCACTCACACCGGCACTTTGCAGAAACTGTTCCATCTGACCCGCCAAGTCCAGCGATTCCGGTTTGCGGGGGTGGTGGAGGATGCCGATGCGTTGAAATGCGCAACTTGCGTCGCCGGTCATGTCAGTTATCTTTCTCGCGCGCTGAGGTGCGGGCATTGCAGTTGAATTCGAAAAACATATACTCAATTAATACACTTGACCGTTTGAGGTCAAATTTGGCCTGTGTTAAGATGAAAAAATGCGCGTACTGATCATTTCAGATATTCACGCAAACTTTGTCGCCCTGGAGACGGTTATGTCCGATGCCGCGGACCGTTTCGACGCGATCTGGTGTTTGGGCGACGTGGTCGGCTACGGACCGGCACCGAATGAGTGTATCGATTTTGTTCGGTCCGAGGCGGACCTGTGCGTCATAGGCAATCATGATTGGGCAGTATTGGGCCGTCCGGGCCTGGATATTCAGTATTTCAACCCCCTAGCTCGAGCGGCCGTTGAATGGACGCAAGGCGAGTTGAACGAAAAGAGTCGCAGTTTCCTCGACAGTTTACCAGCCAAACCACTTGAACCGGAAGGCGCCGACAGTCTAATTATCACACACGCGAGTCCACGCGAACCGGTGTCGGAATATGTGCAGTCGCCGGAGATCGCCCTGGAGAACTTTGCCCATTTTGAAACCAAGATGTGTCTGGTGGGTCACACTCACAAGCCGGCGATTTACCGCTGGCAGCTGAGAAAGATATTTTCGAGGCGAGGCAGGCGAAACGGAATTCCGGTGACTGTAGACCTTTTGAGGCCTTACGAAGGGCAACGTGTGCGCCTGGAACTGACGGAACTGGAGCGCCTGATCCTGAATCCCGGCAGTGTGGGGCAGCCAAGGGATAACGATCCCAGAGCGGCCTACGCTTTGCTGGACCTGGAGGCGTTGACGTGGGAACAGCGCAGGGTCGCCTATCCGATCGATCTGACGCAGAGCCAGATGCGCGTTGTCAAGCTGCCGCGCCGGCTGATCGACCGTCTGACATATGGTAGTTAAGGTGCGTAGTATCTATTCATCAGATACGTAAGACAGACCTGGGCAGTTTCCCGCTCGCTGCTGCCGCTTCTTTCTTCTGCCAGATCCTCACTCCTCATTTCTGGCTTGTCCCGTTTCCAACCGATTGTACATTTCGAACCAGTCGGGCAGGTCCTTGCTGCGGTCCTGTGCTTTGCGCCGCTCATCCTCCCGCCGCCATGCGATCATTCTGCGGGTGATTTCTTCCTTGACGATTCTGGGATTGGGAACGTGATCGAAGGTAAATGCGCCTTCGCCGGCCGCGGTCTGAACGACAATGTTGCCGAAGTTCAACATTACTTTCAGGGGTGAGTTCATCTCGAGGCGGATGTCCTGAATGTCGCTGAGCTGAGCTTCACGGCGCTGTTCGCTGAGGAAGAGCGGCAGCTTCTCGACATCGATAATCCTATCTTCGGTCACGGTGTAGGTGTCATTCCACCAGTCGGCGACGGCCCAGAGTATCCAGCCCAGGGTGGCGAGCGTCACCAGTCCCCCGGACACCAGCAACGTTTGTACGTCGAGGCCGGACTGGAGCTGCTGCAAGAGGGCAACCGAGGCGAAACCACCGGCCAGAAACAGGAGCTCAAACAGGAGCAGGAGACAGGGAAGGGCAACCTGGACAAAGAGGACCCACCAATGCTTGTGCCAGACGATTCGTTCGGTAGACTCCCAGTCGAGAGAGCGGTCGAGGGAAACGAACTGGCGCAGTCTTTGCCAGAGGTCCAGACCGGCAGCGGTGTCTTCCGGGGTGGAGCGCGTCGGATCGGTATAGACTCTGCCTGGCAGGTCGACGGACAGACCGAGACGATCCTCGAGGGCGTTCTGGATGTCCAGCTTATTTTCGGCGCTGGAGCGCTGCTGGGACAGGCTGCGGTGGTGGAAGATTGCCGTTCGGAGGCTGTCGGGGTCGCCGACATAGTCGAAGTCGATGGAGCCGGTTGTGCCAGCGGTGTAAACGGACAGGGTACCGTAATTGAACAAGTTTCCCCAGAATGTAGTGGCTACGTCAACACGCTGGATCTGTTCGAGCAGGGCCTCCTGGCGACGTTCACTGAAAAAGATGACCTTCTCTTGCTGGATAACCCGCCGGTTAGTCACAATGAAGTAGTCGTTCAGGTAGTTGAGAACACCCCAGATCAGCGACAGGATCACAAGAAGCGCGCTGATTCCGAGGGCGACCCAGGGGGAGAAACCGAGATTGGAAAGGAGCCAGATCAGACCGGCGCCGGCGAGGATTGCAAGGGCGGAGACCTTCGTCTGGCCCAGCAGCGCGAGCCAGTGGCGCAGATGCAGATTGACAAGCAGCTCGTCTTTGCGCAACCACAGGTAGTCCTGTCGCTGCCCGTTATCGGTGTCGTCGGTCTGGGCTGGCAGGCGGTCGGCGACTTTGTCCACGATTTCGGGGCCGCAGATTTGCCCCATGCGCCGGTAGTCCTGCCGGTGGAGCCGAAGCCAGAGGCTGCCGGGTTCGGATTCGACGGTCAGCTCCACAGGAGTCGGGGCGAGGAGGGCAGTCTCGTTGAAAGTAACAGTGCCGCGAACCGGTGCACGGGGCAGGGCGCGGTTTTCTTCGTCCAGTGCGCTCAAGACGGCGCGGCTGTTTTCGAGTAGGATCCACATGCTGTCGGCGCTGTCGCCCTGCTGCATTATGGGATGGCTTTGGGGGATGCGGTAGAAGCTGCAGAAGCCGGACAGCTGGATCTGTTCGTGGGGTGAGAGACCGGCGAAGATGGAGACAGCGCTGATGGTTTTGGCAGGCAGCAACTGAATTTCCGGGTCAATCGCCTGGGGGAAGCGGCGGCCGACCTGGCGGATCGTTCTCCAGGGCAGCTCATAGACGGTCGTTTCGGTTTTGGCTTCAGCCCAGTGGCCGTATTTGTCCGGGACCGAGCTGCCGGTCACGCCGACACTGCCGGGAAAGCCGAAGGCGCCGCCGGTACCCAACAGCAGACGGTTGTCGGTCCGGCGAGGATGGTAAAGTTCAATCTGTCCCTGGGCGATGAGATAGAGTGTGCCCGGGACCTGGTTCTGTGTGTAAAGGACGGTGCCCGTCTTCACTGTCTGGCTGCGGATCTCGTCTGCCAGGAAGCCCAGGATGACCATGTCAACATCGGCGAGCAGCGGCATGGTCCGCAGACGATTGACCATTGTCTGATAGGCGGTCTGCTGGTGGGCGGTGGGGTAGCGGTAGAGAAGCCGTTCGACCGTTGAACGTTCGACACAAAGGGCCGAGACATCGTTTTCGGCCGTGGCTGTGCTTGTGTAGGAGAGGCTGAATGTCAGTTCGTAGCGGCCGAGGATATCGCCGGCGATGGCGACGCGGGCGAGCGCGTCTTCGACGCCGGCCGCGGTTGTGTCCCTCCGGGTTACGCGGACGGAGCCGCTAAGGATGAAGAAGAGGTGCTCGGCGACGTCATCCTGCCGGGTCAGTTCATCGCCGGGGGAGAATTCGATGACCAGGGAGTTGGACAGGAGGAGATCGGCGACCTCATCCAGGGGCAACCCCTTGAGATAGAGGAGAGATTGGAGCAGCGCCAGAGAGGGGGGGACGCCGACAAAGCGGGCGAGGCCGGCCCGGTTGCCGCGAGTCATTGCAGGTGCTCCTTCACAGATGCTCCTTGACCGTTTGCGCTGCGCTGCGGTTCATGCCCGGCACGGTGCGCAATTCATCAAGGGTGGCCTGGCGCATCTTATCGAGATCGCCGTTGAAGTATTGGAGAAGTGATCGCCGCCTTCTGGGGCCGATGCCGGGCAGCGTGTCCAGAACGGTTGTCGTCTGGCCCTTGCGGCGCAGGCTGCGATGGTAGGTGACGGCGAAACGGTGGGCCTCGTCGCGGATACGCTGTACCATATAGAAGGCCCGGCTGCCGCGGCGCAGGTGGACCGGACTGCGGCGCTGGGGAATAAACATCTCCTCTTCCCGTTTTGCCAAGGCGACGACGGGAATTCTGCCGGACAGACCAAACTTCTCCAACACTTCATTTGCAACGCCAAGCTGGCCCTTGCCGCCGTCGACGATTACGAGATCGGGCAGGAGTTTCCAGTGAGCGGCGCTGGCCGGTCTGCGGCCGGGCCGGTCTGCGTCATCTTCGACGGCGCGGCGGAAGCGGCGGCGCAGGACTTCGCGCAGACTGGCGTAGTCGTCCGGCTCGCCGTGAGCGCCTTTTCCGCGAACCTTGAAGCGTTTGTAAGCGGATTTCATGGGTGCGCCGCGGGCGAACACGACCATGGAGCCGACAGTATTGGTTCCCTGCAAGGTACTGATGTCGTAGCATTCGATACGGGTCGGGGGCACCTGGAGGGTCAGAGCGTCCTGGAGCTCGGCGAGCGCTTCCGTCTGGCGATTGGTGTCTTCGGCCCATTCGACCTTCTGGACGCGCAGGTGCTCTGCGGCGTTATTTTTGGCGAACTCCATCAGTTTGCGCTTCTGGCCCCGTTGGGGCATGCGGATCTCGACCTTAGTGCCGCGCAGTTTGCTGAGCCAAGCTGCCAGAAGGTCTTTTGTGCGGGGCGCGTACTGGACGAGCACGCGGGGCGGAACGTGGGAGGCGTCGGCATAGAAGCGCTGGATGAAGATTCCGATCAGATCGCCGAGGTTTTCGGCGCTTGTCTCGAAAACTTCGACCCCTTGCAAGGCGAAGTTTTCTCTACCAATGAGTCTGCCCCGGCGCACCATCAGAATCTGGACGACAGTGTCGCTGGATTTTGCGTCCTGGGCGATGGCGACGACGTCTTCGTCGTCGTTGTGGACACCGACAACTTTCTGCTGGTGGACAATGCGCTGGGCGGCTTTGATGCGGTCCCGGTAGACGGCGGCGAGCTCGAAGTTGAAACGACCGGCGGCGTTGTGCATCCGGGTCTCCAACTCGTCTATCACTTTCTCGGTGTCGCCTTCGAGGAAGTTGACGAGCTGCCCGATGCCTTCGCGATATTCGGAGCGGCTCTGGGCACCGATGCAAGGGCCGCCGCACAGTTTGAGGTGGTAGTAGAGGCAGGGGCTCTCGTCGTTGCCGGAGATGGTTCGGTCACAGTCGAGGTAGGGGAAGACTTTGCGTACCGATTCGAGCGTGCGGCCTACAGCCCAGCTGCTGGTAAAGGGGCCAAAATAGCGGGCGCCGTCGTTGTGAAGCTGGCGCACGCGCTCTACTTTGGGGAAGTCTTCCTGCCAGTTGACTTTGATATAAGGATACCCCTTGTCATCCTTGAGCATGACATTGTAGTGGGGCTGGTAACGCTTGATCAGGTCGTTTTCGAGGATCAGCGCTTCCATCTCGGTTCCGGTGACCCACCAGGTGATGTCCCGAACCTTGCCTACCATCTCGTCGATGCGGGGCGAGTGCTTTGCGGACCGCTGGAAGTAGCTGCGCACACGAGGGCGGAGGACGAGCGCTTTGCCCACATAGAGGGGCCTGGCTTGCTCGTCCCACATGAGATAGCAGCCTGGTTTGCCGGGGAGCTCCTCAAGTTTTCGGCGAACCTGTTGCGGTAGTCGGGCTTTCATATGTTTGATTGTATCACGACTGTTTGGGCGGTGGAACTGCGGTGGAACCGGGGCGCATCCCGGATTCGGAGTGGGAACAGAGTCGAGGCGAGAGTGGAGTGGAGAGGAGTGAGAGCAGCCGGTTCCCTTGCCGAAGTTCGAATTGCGGGCTGGCCGTGGTCTTGTCGGTCGTTGAGGCATAAGAGGGTTCGTCACAGTTTTGGGATGCGCTTCTTTGTGCCATTTGGATGGTGAGGGCGGGCAGGGATACGCGGACTTCGCGGATTTGTACAGCTTTTCCGGGGGACGCCAATTCATCATTTTGATGGCTGAAGGGGCGGCGGTGCGGCGGGGCGCCCGAAAGGGGCCGCGCAAGTGTTGCATTTTCAGCGAAAGTGTAACATTTCTGTTTTTGGGGCTCCTGACCAGAGAGAAAGAGGGGCAAAAAAGGGCGAAAAATGTTGCAAAAAAATGTTCCAGTGGGGATGTTACACTTTTGGTCAAAAATCGGGGGAAATTGAGGCGCCGCGGGAGCGCGTTTTCGAACTGATCTTGGCGGGAAAATCGGCGGGGAAATGCGATTGTTCGTGGCTGGTGATGTATAACTTTTGTACAGGTTTTGTACATATTTTGGGATCCGCTCAGAGTTGAACAGGAAATAAAGGCCAGAGGGCCAGAGGCGGGGAGCGAAAAGCATCTTCCAGCCTCATTATGGATCGCGAACGGCCCGAGGGTTGGCGGCTACGCGAAATGACTTGTGGAGTCGGGAAATTCGGACGGCGGGGGACTGACGGCGGGCTGTCCTGATGCTTCCAAGCGGGTGAGTGTGCGGGTGAAAAAAGGGTAAGAAACGTATTTGCAATTGGAGGTGTTCAGATTTGACCAGCCCTTTGAGTGTGCTATAATCACTCAGGTGTCGCCTGAGCACGCGCCGACGTAGCTCAATCGGCAGAGCAGCTGTTTTGTAAACAGCCGGTTATCGGTTCGAGTCCGATCGTCGGCTTCCCGGTATAGGCGTATTTACCGCAGCCGATTTGAGATTGCAGATGCGTAGGCGGCGGCTGAGCAGGCGAAGCACATTAATAGAAGCGCTAAAGAGAATGGGCGGGTGCCCGAGTGGACAAAGGGATCTGACTGTAAATCAGACGGCTGTCGCCTACGGTGGTTCGAATCCGCCCCCGCCCACTTCAAAGGTAGTGCGATTTGGAAGTCGTATGATCTGCCCGCATAGCTCAGTCGGTAGAGCGCATTCTTGGTAAGAATGAGGTCACCGGTTCAAGTCCGGTTGTGGGCTCCAGAGACGAAACGAGGTAGGCGCGCCGGGGAAAGGCGGGCCTGAACCTTCAGGTTTATCGCGTTTTTGACAATTGAGTGCAGGAGCCGCAGGATCATTGCCGCCCACCTAATCCCTGGTGGGCGGTTTGCAGCAGTTACTGATGGTTACGATCTTTTCGCGCTTCGAAGTCTTCGCTCATTTTGCAGCGAAGCAGCGGATAAGACCATTAAACATAAGCAGGAGGCAGCAACCAAATGGCGAAGGCAGTATTTGAGAGGAACAAGCCCCATGTGAACGTGGGGACGATCGGACATGTGGATCACGGCAAGACGACGCTGACGGCGGCGATCACGAAGGTGCTGGCGCTGCGGGGTATGGCTGATTTCAGTGCGTTTGAGGCGATCGACAATGCTCCGGAAGAGAAGGCCCGCGGCATCACCATCGCCATTGCGCATGTCGAGTACGAGACGGAAAACCGCCACTATGCGCACGTGGACTGTCCGGGACATGCCGACTATATCAAGAACATGATCACCGGTGCGGCCCAGATGGACGGCGCCATCCTGGTGGTGGCTGCGCCCGACGGCGCCATGCCGCAGACGCGCGAGCATATCCTGCTGGCGCGGCAGGTGGAAGTGCCGGCGATGGTCGTCTTCCTCAACAAAGTCGACATGATGGAGGACGAGGAGCTGCTGGAACTGGTCGAGATGGAGCTGCGGGAGTTGCTCGACACCTACGAGTTCCCCGGCGATGACATCCCCTTTGTGCGCGGCAGCGCCCTGCACGCCCTGGAAAGCAGCTCTGAGGACCCGGATGCGCCCGAGTATGAGCCGATCTGGGAGCTGATGCGGGCGGTGGATGAGTATATCCCCACCCCTGTGCGCGAAATCGACAAACCCTTCCTGATGCCGATTGAGGATGTCTTTTCGATCAAAGGCCGCGGCACGGTCGTGACCGGCCGCGTCGAGCGCGGTGTCATCCATCCGATGGAAGAGGTGGAAATCGTCGGTGTCAAGCCGACGCACTCGACCACCGTCACCGGTGTCGAAATGTTCCGCAAGCTGCTCGATGAGGGGCAGGCGGGCGACAACGTCGGTTGTCTGCTGCGCGGCATTGACCGCGAAGAGGTGGACCGCGGCCAGGTGCTGGCCAAGCCCGGCAGCATCACTCCGCACACCCGCTTCAAGTCTGAGGTCTATGTGCTGCGCAAGGAGGAGGGCGGACGGCATACTCCTTTCTTCAAGGGCTACAGGCCGCAGTTCTACATCCGCACCATGGACATCACCGGTTCTATCGACCTGCCGGCAGGTGTGGAGATGGTCATGCCAGGCGACAACGTGACGATGGAGGTCGAGTTGATCTCGCCCGTCGCCATCGAGACCGGCGGTCGTTTTGCCATCCGTGAAGGCGGCCGCACCGTCGCTGCCGGCGCCATCACCGAGATCATTCAATAGCGTATAGATGTGTGTGGCGAGTGCAACGGCTCGCCACACTTTTTGTTCGTGGTCCACGACAAGTGAGAAGAGTACATGGCCAAGCAAAAGATCCGTATCAAGCTCAAGGCATACGATCACCGCGTCCTGGATGCGTCGGCACAGCAGATCGTCACTGCTGCTGAGCAGACGGGCGCCCAGGTGGTTGGGCCTGTGCCTCTGCCTACGAGGATCGAGAAGTTCACGGTGATGCGATCGCCGTTCATCGACAAGGACAGCCGTGAGCAGTTCGAGATTCGGACTCACAAGCGTTTGATCGATGTGGTGGATCCAGGCAACAAGACGATTGAGAACCTCACCCGTCTGAATTTGCCCGCCGGTGTCGATATCGAAATTAAGCTATAGGGCTCGGGTTGGGGCCGCGGGCGGAGAGGATCATGCAGGTTGGATCCGCGCCGGGCGGTCAGGCACGGGCCTGGTTGGGCAAAGTGACAGCCGGTCAGAATGTCGTTGATGCGGACTGTCAGTCCTGGAGGAGCAAGTGAAGGGGATATTGGGCCGCAAGGTAGGGATGACCCAGCTGTTTGATGACAGCGGCGCGGTGGCGCCGGTTACGGTCATCGAGGCTGGTCCTTGTTATGTCACACAGGTGAAAGCTGAAGATTCGGACGGTTACAACGCAGTTCAGTTAGGTTTCGAAGAGGTGGTGGAGCGCAAGTTGACCAAAGGGCAACTCGGTCATCTAAGGAAGGCCAACGTGCCGAAGCTGCGATTTGTGCGCGAGTTGCGACTGCCGAGCGAGACGGAACATGCGCCTGGCGACGTGATCAAGGCGGATGTGTTTGCCGAGGGCGAGCTTGTGGATGTAACCGGCACGTCGAAGGGGAAGGGCTTTGCCGGCGGAGTCAAGAGGCACGGATTCCGAGGCGGGCCCAAGACCCATGGGCAGTCGGACCGTCACCGGGCGCCTGGCGCACGCGGCGCGGGCACGACACCGGGCCACACCTTTCCGGGCACGAAGGGCGCGGGACAGATGGGTAACAAACGCGTTACCGTGCAGAATCTGAAGGTAGCTCTGGTTGATGCGGAACGCAATCTCATCGCCGTACAAGGCGCGATACCCGGCCCAAACAAGGGGTTGGTAATCGTTCGTACGGCGGCAAAGGTGTAAGACGGGTGCCGCCGGTTCACAGGTTGACGAACAGGCAGCTACCGGTACGGAGGCGAAACGGTGGAAGTACCAATTCGGAATATGGCCGGTGAAGAGACCGGGCAGATGCAGTTGGAGGATACGGTATTTGCCGCTCCGATCAATCGGGGGCTGATGCACCAGGCTTTGGTGAGGCAGTTGGCGAACGCGCGCACGGGTACGCACAAGACGAAGTCGCGCAGCGAGGTTCGCGGGGGCGGCCGCAAACCGTGGCGTCAGAAGGGCACGGGGCGGGCTCGGCACGGCTCGATCCGGTCTCCAATTTGGGTAGGCGGCGGGACGGCATTCGGCCCCACACCGCGCAAATATACGAAGAAGATGCCCAAGAAGATGCGCAGGGCCGCGTTGCGGAGCGCGCTAAGCGTCAAGGCCGGTGCGGACCAGATTGTGGTGCTGGATGCGTTGGCGATGGATGCACCGAAGACTAAGGTCTTTGTGCAGGCGCTGGCTGATCTGGGGCTGGACAGCGGCAGCGTACTCGTCGTTTTGCCGGAGCGGGACATGGCTGTCGAGAAGTCGATAAGCAATCTGCCACAGGCGAAATCGCTTCTGAGCAGTAATCTGAACATTCAGGACCTGCTGAGCTATGACAGGCTTCTATTGCCGCAGGCCTCGGTCGAAAACATTCACGACTGGCTTGCTTGACGGCTGCCATTTCCTGCGAGACGGGTTATTGGCGGCGGTTGGGAAGATGTAGCCGGGGTCCGATACGGAGAGAACCAGATGCACGTTTATGAAGTGATAAAGCGCCCAGTCATTACAGAAAAATCATACGATGCGGCCGATTTCCACAATCAGTACACCTTTGAGGTCGACACGCGAGCCAACAAGCACCAGATTCGTGATGCAGTGGAGACCGCATTCCGAGTGAGTGTGTTGGACGTGCGGGTCATGATGATGCCGGCAAAGACGGGGATGCGCGGGCGGCGCAAATTAGTGCGGAAGTCGCCCTGGAAGAAGGCGGTAGTTACGTTGGGTGAAGGTGAAAGCATCCAGTTCTTCGAAGGTGTGTAACGGTCGTTAACAGGAGGGAGAAACGGGAGCGGTTCATTCCCATCTTTTTCTTCTCGAACGGAGATAGCGTTTTATGCCTGTAAAGATATACCGTCCCACGTCTCCGGGACGGCGGGACATGAGTGTCTCGACATTTGAAACGATAACGCGCACCAAGCCAGAGCGTTCGTTGACGGTTGCTCTGAACAGGAAGGGCGGGCGCAACAGCCAGGGGCGTATCACTGTCCGCCACCGCGGCGGGGGACACAAGCGGCGCTACCGCATCATTGATTTCAGGCGGGAAAGATGGGGGGCGCCAGCGAGGGTCAAGTCGATCGAGTACGACCCGAACCGCAGTGCACGCATTGCTTTGCTCAGTTATGAGGATGGAGAGAAGCGTTATATTGTCGCGCCTTTGGGCGTACAGGTCGGCGACGTATTGGAGTCGGGCCCGAGCGCAGACATTCGGCCCGGGAATGCGCTGCCGATTCGCAATATCCCGCCGGGCACGCAGATACATAACATTGAGCTGTATCCGGGGCGGGGCGCCCAGCTGGTACGCAGCGCAGGCGTTTCGGCGCAATTGGTGGCCAAAGAGGGGCCGCGTGCGCAGGTGCGACTACCGAGCGGAGAGGTTCGCTACATTGAGATGGACTGTCTGGCAACGGTGGGCCAGGTTTCGAACCCCGATCACAGCAATATTTCGCTGGGCAAGGCCGGCCGCCGCCGCTGGATGGGAGTCCGGCCGTCGGTGCGCGGCGTAGCGATGGATCCTGCGTCCCATCCTCACGGCGGCGGCGAGGGGCGTTCGCCGATTGGCATGCCCGGGCCAAAGACGCCATGGGGGCAGCCTGCGCTGGGTAAGCGAACGCGGCGCAACAAGAGAACGGGGAAGTATATTGTCCGGCGCGGCGGTAAGCGTCGATAGAAGTGCAGATGTGGAGGAGATCCGATGGGACGTAGTCTGAAGAAGGGACCGTATGTCGAGCCGCGGCTACTGAAGAAGATCGAAGACATGAACCGGGCCGGTGAGCGGAAGGTGCTCAAGACGTGGTCCCGGGCATCGACGATATTTCCGCAGTTTGTCGGACATACGCTGGCGATTCACGACGGCCGCCGCCATGTACCAATCTACATTACGGAGAACATGGTGGGGCACAAGCTGGGCGAGTTTGCGCCGACCCGATTCTTCCGAGGTCATGTGAGGTCGGAGAGAAGCACGCGCAGGGTTTAGAATCGCGGATTCAAGTCGAGAATTGTTATCTTCCTCCATCCTGGAGATTGGAGAGCAAGTACGATGGAAGTTCGAGCAGTTACCAAGTACACGGGGATCAGCCCACAGAAGGCGCGCCTTGTACTGGACGAAATGCGTGGTAGGCCAGCGGAAGAGGCTTTGACACTGTTGCAGTTCATGCCTCAGCAGGCGGCCAAGGTGGTGGCGAAGACGCTGAAGAGCGCGATCGCAAACGGTGTCGAGAATTTCGGACTGGAGGCTGATGAGCTTTACATCAGCCAGATCTATGCTGATCAGGCGCCGAACCGGCGCTGGCGGCGTTTTGGCGCGCGCGGTCGCTTCAAGCCATGGATTCGGCGTTCCTCCCACATCACGGTTGTGCTGGAAGAGCGTTTGGACACGGAATAGTGGACGATCAGCGGCGCCTGACGGTCTGTATGGACGGCAGGCACTGCACAAGGAGGCCCAATGGGACGCAAAGTACATCCGACCGGTTTTCGCCTGGGCATTATCAAGGAACACAAGAGCCGATGGTTCGCCACGGGGTTTGAATACGTGAGTCAGCTAGCCGAAGATCGAGAGATCCGGGCCATGATTCATCGTGATGCGCCTCGTGCAGGCATCAGCTTCATCGAGATCGAACGTCAGCCCAACCAGGTACATGTAATCATCAACACAGCCAAGCCCGGGATCATTATTGGGCGCAAAGGCGCGAATGTAAATGTATTGCGGGTAAACCTGCAGGAGCTGACGAACAAGAAGGTCAAGATCGACGTGCGCGAGATCGATAAGCCGGAGACGGACGCCCAACTGGTTTCCGAGAACGTGGCAGAGCAGTTGGAGCGCCGCATCAGCTGGAAGCGGGCGATGAAGCAGGCCGCGGGACGGGCGATGCGGACCGGGGCCGAAGGCGTCATGATCCAGGTGGCGGGGCGGTTGGGTGGCAGCGAGATGGGGCGCGTCGACACGATTCGCGACGGGCAGGTGCCGCGCCATACACTGCGGGCCGAGATAGACTATGGTACCGCGGAGGCGAACACGACCTACGGCGTGATTGGCGTAAAAGCATGGGTCTATCACGGGGAAGTGCTGCCGGGTGAGGAGTACCATGCCCGCTATGCGGAGATGGCACTGACCGAGTAGAGGTCTCTGTCAAGTATGGGCGGGGCCGGACCAAAGGAAGCGGGATGGAGATTCGAAAATGTTGATGCCTAAGCGGGTAAAATTTCGCAAGATGCACCGCGGCCGGATGCGGGGCATGGCAACACGGGGCAACAAGGTCGATTTTGGCACGTTCGGGCTACAGGCCACTGAGCCCTCCTGGGTAACGAGCCGGCAGATCGAAGCGGCCCGTCGAGCGATTGTCCGATATGTGCGGCGCGGCGGCAAGTTGTGGATTCGCATTTTTCCGGATAAGCCAGTGACGGAGCGGGCCGCCGAGACCCGGATGGGTTCGGGCAAGGGCAATGTCGAACACTGGGTGGCGGTGGTAAAGCCAGGCCGAATGGTTTTCGAGATCGCAGGTGTGGATGAGACGCAGGCGCGCGAAGCATTCCGGCTGGCCGCGCATAAGCTGCCGATGGGAACACAGTTCGTCGCCCGGCAGGATATCTGACGTGAAGGCGAGGAGGAAAGCAAGATGAGAGCACATGAACTACGCCCGCTCACGGAGAGTGAACTCTACACCCGGTTGGA
This sequence comes from Caldilineaceae bacterium, assembly GCA_965208965.1. Lineage (GTDB taxonomy): Bacteria > Chloroflexota > Anaerolineae > Caldilineales > Caldilineaceae > Bin5. The sequence continues at coordinate 2,564,683 of OZ242384.1, read as the reverse complement.
CGAGGGACATCAGGAACTGTTTAACCTGCGTTTTCAGAAGGCAACGGGACAGTTGACAAATACGGCACGCAAGGGTCAGGTCCGCCGGGAGATTGCGCGAATCAAGACGATATTGCGTGAGCGGGAGTTGATGGCCGAAGAGGACGAGGAGTAAAGGGAAATGCGCGAGCGAAGACGCGAGTTGGTTGGCGTGGTGACCAGCGACAAGATGGACAAGACTGTGGTCGTGGAAGTGGAGCGGGCTGCGCGCCATGCCCTGTACGGCAAGGTTGTCAAGTCACATAAGAAATACAAAGCGCACGATCCGGACAATGCCTGCCAGGTTGGAGATACGGTCCAGATTCGTGAATGCCGGCCGATCAGTAAACACAAGAAGTTTTATGTCTCGAAGATTCTGGACCATGCGACTATTGTCTAAATCGAGGCGCGCCGGTAAGAGAAGAGGTATGGAGCTATGATTCAACAAGAGAGCCGCCTACGGGTTGCCGACAACACGGGCGCGAAAGAGTTATTGACTATCCGAGTCCGAGGGGGTAGTACGCGGCGCTATGGAGGGATTGGCGACGTGATCGTGGCGACGGTCAAATCCTCCAGTCCGACGGCGTCGGTGAGAAAGGGTGAGATCGTGCGGGCGGTTATCGTGCGCACGCGACGTCCGGTGCGACGGAAGGATGGCAGCTACATTCGATTCGACGAGAATGCTGCTGTACTGATTGATGACAACAGGAATCCACGCGGCACTCGTATTTTTGGGCCGGTTGCACGTGAGTTGCGCGACCACGGGTATATGAAGATCGTATCCCTGGCTCCGGAGGTACTCTGAGGAGCGCGGTGGTCTGGCCAGTGGTTGGGTGAGCAGGCGGACGGTGTCGTTCAGGATTTGAGGAGAAGAAGGGATGGGCGTAAAGATCAGGAAGGGTGACGTCGTCGAAGTGATCGCCGGCAATGACAAGGGGCACCGCGGCGAAGTCCAGAGCGTAATACGCAAGAAGGACAAGAAGGGCCGGCAGGATCCCAATCGTGTATACGTTGTTGTGGCGGGCGCGAATTTCGTTACGAAGCATCAGCGCCGCAGCCCGACGGTGCGTACACAGACGGGACGGATCGAGCTGGAGGCACCGTTACACATCAGCAATGTGGCGCTGGTGGGAACGGACAATGAAGTGACTCGCGCCGGTTACCGGCTTGAAGGCGAGGACAAGATCCGGATCGATAAGCGCAGCGGTGAGCCGCTGCCGGTTGCAGGCGAGGGTTAGTTCGAGGTGAGAAAGACTGCCAGATGCCGCTGTGGCGTCAGTTGCGGGCGAGGAGTGAGAAACGATGAGTGAAGCGAATGGTGCGCGGATGCAGAAGCCCCGGTTGAAGGAACGATTTGACAGTGAGATTGCGCCGGCGCTGATGACGGAATTCGGCTACACGAATATCATGCAGGCGCCGCGGGTTGAAAAGATCAGCGTCAACATCGGCATGGGCGAGGCGATCACGGATGGAAAGACGATAGAACGCGCCAGCCAGGATCTGACGATTATCACGGGGCAGAAGCCGATTGTGACGCGGGCGCGCAAATCGATAGCTACGTTCAAGCTGCGGGAAGGGATGCCGATTGGCGTGAAGGTGACGCTGCGCGGCCGGCGCATGTGGGACTTTCTGGACCGCCTGATCAGTATTGCCTTGCCGGCGCAGCGCGATTTTCGCGGCATTTCGCCGGACTCTTTCGACGGACGGGGCAATTACAGCCTGGGCCTGCGGGAGCAGCTGGTCTTTCCTGAGATTGATTACGATGAGATCGACAAGGTGCGCGGGATGGAAGTGACGATCGTCACAACAGCGGGCACAGATGAAGAGGGCCGGCGGCTGCTGGCAATGATGGATATGCCGTTCCAACGACGATAGAGACGGTAATCATAGAGAGACGGTGGCAACGAAGATGAAGGAGAGGGCGGTCTGTGGCTAAGAAAAGTATCGTTTTGCGGGAGTCCAGGCGGAAGTTTGAAGTACGGGTGCGCAACCGTTGCACGAAGTGCGGCCGCCCGAGAGCGTACATGCGCCGATTTGGCCTGTGCCGCATCTGTTTTCGTCGAGAAGCCCTTGAGGGCCATTTGCCGGGCGTAGTCAAGTCCAGCTGGTAGAAGGACCAAAAATCGGCGTTTCTGCCGCCGCCATTGCCGGCGCCGGGTGCGCTGCAAGAGTGAAGAGGAAGCACTGGTTATGATGACCGATCCAATCGCGGACTTTCTGACGCGAGTCCGCAACTCGTCAAACTCGAGACATCGCCGTGCGGTGATGCCCAGTTCCAGGATAAAGGTCGCGATTGCCAAGATTCTGGCGGAGGAAGGCTTTATCAGCGGCTATTCGGTGACGGGCGACAAGGCCCGACCGAATCTGATCGTTGGGATGAAGTATTCCGACAAGGGGCAACCGGTCATTTCCGGGATAGAGCGGGTGAGCAGGCCCGGGCGGCGGACATACCTGGGCTATCGAACCATACCGCTCGTGCGGAGCGGGCTGGGGATCAACATAGTTTCGACGCCCAAAGGTGTCATGAGTGGAAGGCAGGCCCGGCGCGAACGAGTTGGCGGCGAGGTACTGTGCAACGTTTGGTAATGTTGGGAGGATAACATGTCACGAATCGGGAAGATGCCGATTTCTGTGCCTGCCGGTGTGACGGTAGATATTGTGACAGGCAACGTGGTAACGGTTAAGGGCCCTAAAGGGGAACTGAGCCAGAAATTCAACCGGGACATGAGGATTTCGAGAGAGAACGGCGAGATCTTGGTGACCCGACCCACAGACCAGCGCCAGCATCGCGCGTTGCACGGGCTGACGAGGTCGTTGCTCAACAATATGGTTGTGGGGGTGACGGACGGTTTCAAGAGAACCCTGGAAATCCACGGTGTTGGCTACCGAGCCCAACAGGAGGGCAAGAACCTGTTATTGCAGGTCGGGAAGAGTCATGCTGTGGAATATGCGCCTCCGAGCCCGGATGTCGAGTTTGAAGTGTCGCGAGATGGGCGGACGGTGACGATTTCAGGTATCGACAAGCAACAGATAGGCGAGTTGGCTGCGAAGATTCGCAAGGAGCGCCCGCCGGAGCCATATAAGGGCAAGGGCATACGTTATCAGGGCGAATACGTGCGGTCCAAGGCAGGCAAGGCCGGGGCCGCGGCAGTTTAGCCGGGCAGGGACGGAGAATTATGGCGAAAGTCACTCGGACAGATGCACGAAAGCGCCGGCATATGCGTGTGCGGCGCAAGGTTTCAGGGACGGCGGCGCGGCCGCGGTTGAATGTATTTCGCAGCCTGAAGAACGTCAATGTACAGGTAATCGACGACCAGGCCGGCCATACCCTCGTTTCCGCTTCGACAATGGAGGCCGACCTGCAGGAGGTTTTGGCCGACAAGCTGAAGGTGGAGCAGGCAAAAGAGATCGGCAAGATTGTTGCGGAACGCGCCAAAGAGGCCGGAATTGAGCAGGTGGTCTTCGATCGGGGCGGGTACCGTTATCACGGCCGCGTGAAGGCGGTGGCCGATGGCAGTCGAGAGGGTGGTCTCGTCTTCTAAACAGAGCAAGGAGAGTAGGAAATGGCACGTCGAGACCGTCGACGGGACCGCGAGCAGGAAGAAGAGAAGGATGAACTAGATGAAAAGGTCGTTCACATCGCGCGCACGGCGAAGGTGGTGAAGGGTGGACGCAGGTTTGCTTTTCGCGCAGTGGTGGTCGTGGGAGACAACAACGGGCGAGTCGGCGTTGGTGTAGGCAAGGCGCGCGAGGTCCCGGATGCTATCCGCAAGGCGAGTGAGACGGCCCGCAAGACGATGGTCGAGGTTAATCTGCTGGGCACGACGATTCCGCACGTGAGCCAGGCCCGGTTCGGCGCCGGCGAAGTGCTGTTGAGGCCGGCGAGCCCGGGGACCGGTGTGATTGCCGGTGGGGGCGTCCGCGCGGTGGTTGAGGCTGCGGGCGTGAAGGACATATTGTCCAAGTCGCTGGGGAGCGACAATATTTTGAATGTTGTTCAGGCCACTTTTGCGTCGCTCAGGCAGTTGCAGGATTACAGAGTCGAGGCGCAAAGGCGGGGTGTCGATCCCGAGCAGCTGCGTCCCTTCTGGTATGAGGAAGATTAGACCTATGGAAAAGACGATCACCGTGAAACTGGTCAAGAGCCCGATCGGTTACCACAAACGACAGAAGGCAACTGTTGAGGCCCTAGGACTGCGAAAGATGAATCAGACGGTCGAGAAGGCTGACAGTCCTACAGTACGGGGGATGATCGCCAAAGTCTCTCACCTTGTTGAGGTGGTGGAGGAGACGGAGGCGTAAGCAAGCAGGACGGGCGGACCGGAGCTGTACAGGGTTGTTACGGCCTTTCCATCTGGCTGGAGTAAACGGAATATGAAACTACACGATTTGCGTCCCGATGGGGGCGCCACTAGAAACCGAAAGCGCATTGGCCGCGGCACAGGATCGGGACGGGGCAAGACGGCCGGACGCGGTACTAAGGGCCAGAATGCCCGTGCCGCGAACGGAGGCCTGCGAGGCTTTGAAGGAGGTCAGTTGAGTTTTCTGCGCCGGCTGCCCAGGATGCGCGGATTCAATAACCGCTTCAAAGTTACCTATACGCCGGTTAACCTTGACAAAATGGGCGAACGTTTTGAAGCGGACGCACAGGTGACACCAGCGGCGCTCTTTGACACGGGGCTACTTGGCAACAGCAAGCAGCCGGTGGTGGTTCTGGCGCGTGGCGAAATTGATAAGCCGCTCCATTTGCAGGTTCATCGCATCAGCAAGAGCGCAAGGGAGAAAATAGAGGCCGCGGGCGGCACGGTCGACATTCTGCCCTTCGAAGTCAACAGGAATCTGCCGCGGTCTTAACTGTAGAGAGGTCGGGTTGGCGGCCAAACAGCTGGCCGGGACCGGGCGAAGCTCTACCGGAGAATCTTTATGCTCGACGCCGTACGCAATGCCTTTCGTTTGCCGGACTTGCGTCAGAAGCTACTGTATACGTTCTTGATTCTGGTCGCGTACCGGCTCGCCGCGCATATCCCTCTTCCCGGCGTCAATCGAGAGGTACTGGACCAGATATTTCGTTCGACGGACCAGAATATCCTTCTGAGTCTATTGAATTTTTTCAGCGGCGGCGCGCTGGCCCAGTTCAGCGTGATGGCGATGGGTGTATATCCTTATATCACCGCCACGATTATCATGCAGCTGCTGACCCCGATCGTGCCCCAGTTGGAGGAGTTGAGCCGGGAGGGTGAACAGGGGCGACAGCAGCTGAACCGCTACACACATTACATGACGGTGCCACTGGCGCTTTTGCAGGCTTTCGGTCAGGCTACGCTGCTTAGCCGTCCTGTGGGCGGCGCGACGACTGGCGCGGTGCTTGAGAACTGGGGCTTCACGGGCGAGGCGCTGCTGCCCTCTCTGACGATTCTGATCAGCTTGACGGCGGGCACGATGCTGGCCATGTGGATGGGAGAGCTGCTGACCGAACAGGGCATCGGCAACGGCGTATCGTTGATCATTTTTGCAGGCATCGTCGCGGCGGCGCCAAGCCAGGTGCGTTTGCTGACGCAGCAGGGCATTACACAGTTGCTGATATTCAGCGTTATTACAGTTCTGACGGTGGCCCTGATTGTTTGGGTACAGGAGGGCCAGAGGCGCATTCCCGTTCAATACGGCAAACGGGTGCGCACGATGCGCGGCAACCGGCTGATGATGGTCGGAGGGCAGAGTACATACGTGCCGATGCGGGTGAATACGGCGGGGATGATTCCGCTGATTTTCGCCCAGAGCCTACTGATTCTGCCGAACACAATGGCATCCTATTTCATACTTCGAGATGACTGGATCGGCGCGATAGCGAATTTCTTTTTCACCTCGTTCAGTCCGCAGAACTTTCTGTATTGGCTGTTCTATTTCATGCTGACGGTCGCGTTCACATACTTTTATACCGATATCATGTTCCGGCAACAGAATCTCCCTGACACGTTGCAGAAGCAGGGTGGATTCATTCCAGGCATCCGGCCTGGTCCACGGACTGAACAGTATCTGAACGGGGTGTTAGGGCGCATTACGCTGGTGGGGGCGCTTTTTCTCGGTCTGGTTGCGGTGCTACCCTTCCTCGCTGGCATGGTTTTCGGGGGAGGCGTCGGCAGTTTCAATACGCTGATTATCAGCAGCACGGGTCTCCTAATCGTCGTCGGCGTTGTGCTGGACACGATGAAACAGATCGAGGCGCAGCTGATGATGCGCAATTATGAGGGCTTCATCCGCTAGCGCGCCACTGTCTTTCGCAGCGCAAGGAATCGTTGCCAATGAGCGACCGTATCTATCTGGTGTTGTTGGGAGCGCCTGGAGCCGGCAAGGGCACACAGGCCCAGTTGCTGGAAGAGAGTTTGGGGATTCCGCAGATTTCGACGGGAGAGATTTTCCGTTACAACTTAAAGAATCAGACAGAACTCGGGCAGCTTGCACAGAGCTATTACGACAAAGGCGAGTTGGTTCCAGACGAAGTGACGATCCGGATGGTGGAAGCGCGCCTAGCCCAGGATGATGCCGCAAAGGGGGCCATTATGGATGGCTTTCCGCGCAATCTGATTCAGGCTCAGGCGCTGGACGAGATGACGGCTGGGTACGGGGGCATTGATGTGGTGCCCTTTTTCCAGCTGGAAGATGATGTCGTGACGACGCGAATCACCGGGCGGCGGGTGTGCCGCAATTGCGACAGGGTCTACCACCTGACATTCAATCCGCCCCAGGGGGAAGATTGTGACAGTTGCGGCGGAGAGTTGTACCAGCGCAATGACGATAAGCCGGAGACGGTCCAGAACCGGCTGTATATTTACTACAAGCAGACGTCGCCATTGATTGGGTACTATTTCGCGAAGGGATTGCTGGAGGAGGTTGATGGCGCGAGGTCGATCCAGGAGATGCAGGGGCAGCTGTTGGAGCGGTTGGAGACCAGAAATATCAAGGCGGCGAGGAGTACTGTATCCGCCTGACGAGTGCGAGGACCGGATGTCGCTGGCAGCAGGTGCTAGGTGAACGACGAGAGCATGATGACGAGACTCAGGCGCAGGCTGCACGGCAATGGGCGACCGCGTCTCAGGGCCAGACAAGTACAGGAACGCCCCGCGCCGGTCTTGAAGAATACGCGTGAGATCCAGATCATGCGGGAAGCTGGGCGCATCGTTGCGAGAGTTCATCAGGAGTTTCGGGAGGCGATTCGGCCGGGGATCAGCACGGGGGAATTGGACGAGCTGGCTGCGGCGACGATACACAGCCATCGTGCGAAATCCAGCTTTCTGGGCTATCGCGGCTACCCGGCGAACATTTGCACAAGCATCAACGAGGAGTTGGTGCATGGCATTCCGAGCCGGGAGCGGGTGCTGCAAGAGGGCGACATCATCAGTATCGACGTAGGCGTGTTCTACCGCGGCTTTGTGGGCGACAGCGGTTGGACATACCCAGTCGGTGCGATCGAGCCTGCGGCCGAACGGTTGCTGCAGGTCACAGAGGAGAGCCTCAACGCCGGCATACAGGCGATGCGTTCGGGCGGCCGTGTACTGGACATCAGCGCGGCCGTGCAGGACAGCGTAGAGCCGAGCGGCTTTCATGTGGTGCGGGAGTACACGGGGCACGGCGTGGGTCGGGAGATGCACGAGGGGCCGCAGGTGCTGAATTATGTATCGGACGACACGGATGGAAGGGTTGTACTGCGCCCTGGGCTGGTCGTTGCGATTGAACCGATGGTCCAGATAGGCACTTGGCGGACGGAGACATTGAAGGACAAGTGGACCGTTATCAGCGAAGATCTTAGCTTGAGCGCCCACTTTGAGCATACGGTTGCCGTCACTAACAGAGGCCCCGAAATCTTGACGCGGCCATAGTCTTATGTTACACTTGTGGAATTGCGTAAAGACTTTGGGGAGGGAGGTTGAAGGATGAAAGTGCGGCCTTCGGTCAAGAAGATGTGTGAGAAGTGTTCCGTCGTACGACGGCGAGGCGTTGTATATGTGATTTGTCAGAACCCGAAGCACAAGCAGAGACAGGGTTAGAAACCCAAGGGGCAATTTCCATGGCACGTATTGCAGGCGTCGACATTCCACGGGACAAGCGGGTCGTTATCGCCCTGACCTACATTTACGGGATAGGCCGTTCAGTCAGCCAGGAGATTCTGGAGTCGACGGGGATTGACGAAGACAAACGCGTCAAGGACCTGGACACGAATGAATTGGTCGCCTTGCGGGACTACATTGAGCGGCACTGCCGTGTTGAAGGGGATCTGCGGCGCGAAGTAAACATGAACATCAAGCGCCTCATGGAGATTGGCAGCTATCGAGGCCTGCGCCACCGGCGCAATCTTCCGAGCCGGGGGCAGCGCACGCGCACGAATGCGCGCACGCGCCGCGGTGTAAAGAAGACGGTCGCCGGGAAGAAGCGAGCGCGGAAGTAGCGGCAGGTTATCGTTTAAGACAGTTGTTGCACCGGAAGATCAGGCTAGGGAGAAACGATGGCTCGAACACAGCGCCGTCGGGGTGGTCGGTCGTCCCGTCGGGAGAGGAAGCACGTGCCGAGCGGGCAGATTCACGTCCGCGCCACATTTAACAATACGATCATCACGGTAACGGATCCCCAAGGGGAGGTTTTGTGTTGGGCCAGTTCGGGCACAGCCGGATTCAAGGGGAGCCGCAAGAGTACGCCGTTTGCGGCGCAGCTAGCGGCGTCGGCTGCGGCACGCCAGGCCGTGAGTGAGTTCAATATGCGAGAGGTCGAGGTATTTATAAAGGGTCCGGGACCGGGCCGCGAGAGTGCATTAAGGGCGTTGAACCCGGCCGGTCTGACGGTTACGTCGATCGCGGACATAACACCGATTCCGCATAACGGGGTACGCCCCCCGAGTAAGCGGAGAGTTTAGGAGAACGGACATAGCGTTGCCTCAGGAGTCGAGATTGGAGGGGTTGCGCGACAACGGGATTGACCTGCCGGAAGAAGAGAGGCATCGTGTTTTGGCGCGATGCCGCTTGTTTTGCAGTGGAGTGAAAGTGCTGCAGTGAGAGTGCTGCGGTGACAATGCAGACAGGTGATCGAAATGTGGCGCGGGAGTCCGCCGGATGGTTACGAAGCGGACGGCGCGTTCACTGGGGACGCGATCACCATTCAGTCAGAATAGAACGGCACACTAAGCTACGTTGCGGTCTTGAAAGGGGCAAAGGGCCGCGTACGATAGTCGACCTGGAGGAGAGATGGCACGATATACAGATGCGGTTTGTAAACTCTGTCGACGAGAAGGACAGAAGTTATTCCTGAAAGGCGAACGCTGTGTCAGCCCCAAGTGCGCGGTTGATCGGCGTCCTTTCCCACCGGGCGAAGCAGGCCGGCGAAATGTAATGCGACGAAAGGTTTCGGATTTTGGAATCCAGTTGCGCGAGAAGCAGAAGGCGCGTCGCATGTACGGGGTAATGGAACGGCAGTTCCGCCGCTATTTCAAGGAAGCATCACGGCGCAAAGGGCAGACCGGCGGCATTTTATTGGAGCTGTTGGAAAGCCGGTTGGACAATGTGGTGTACCGGTTCGGGTTTGCCGATAGCCGGGCGCAGGCGCGTCAGCTTGTGCGACACGGTCACTTTGCCGTGAATGGCCGCAAGACGAATATCCCATCCTTTTTGGTGTCGCCTAACGACCAGATTTCAGTTCGCGAGACGAGTCGGTCCAAGACCTATTTTCGTGAACGCGCCCAGATTCTCGGCAGTGCGTCCCCCCCTACGTGGCTCAGTCTGGATGCGACCAATCTCAACGGTACGGTGACTTCGGCGCCGGAAAGGGACGAGATTGGCGTACTCCTAAATGAACAGTTAATCGTTGAGTACTACAGTCGTTAGCTGACAAGGTACGGGTTCGTTGCCTTAAGAGGTCGGATGCAGGGAGGACCGGCAGGGCTGCAACGATTGTCTGTCGCCACACGTTGTCTGGTTGAGACTGCTATATAGCCGGGAGGGGTAGCCGTTGCTTAACAATCTAGTATTGCCGAAGATAGAAGTAGAGGCCAGTTCTCGGAACTACGGCCATTTTGTGATCAGCCCGCTGGAAAGCGGCTATGGGATTACGCTTGGGAACTCTTTGCGCCGGGTATTGCTGTCGAGTTTGCCTGGCGCCGCCGTAACTTCAATTTCGGTCAGCGGGGTGCATCATGAGTTCTCGACAATCGATCATGTACTGGAAGATGCCACTCGACTGATATTGAATGTAAAGCAGATTCGATTCAGGAGCGAGAGCGCTGAACCTGTTCGTGTTTCGGTTGAGGTGTACCATGAAGGCCCGGTTACGGCGGGAGATTTGAACTGCCCTCCGGAAGTTGAGATCGTCAATCCAGACCTGTACCTGCTGTTCGCCGATTCGAACGAGGTTGACCTGGACATAGAGATGGTGGTGGAGCAGGGCCGGGGTTACAGCCCGGCGGAGGAACGGGTGCAGCTGCCGCTGGGAGAGATCCCAGTGGATGCGATTTTCAGTCCGGTTAAGAAAGCATCATACCGGGTCGAACGAACGCGCATCGGCCAGCAGACCGATTATGACAGGTTGAATCTGGAAGTGTGGACCGACGGCACGATTTCTCCTGAAGATTCGATGCGACAGGCGGCTGACATTCTCTTACAGCATCTGACGCTGTTTGTGGGCGACCGCACGACGATGGTCGAGCTGCCAGAGGAGGAGGAGGAAAGCATCCCCAGTCGTGTTGCCGAGGCGCCGATTGAGGAGCTCGAGTTGACGGTACGGGCATACAACTGCTTGAAGCGGGCAGGCATCACGAAGGTCGGGGAGATCCTGAAGCGGATGGAGAAGGGCGAGGACGAGATGCTCGCAATCCGCAACTTTGGCAAGAAGTCGCTGGATGAACTGGTCGAGAAACTGAGTGAGAAGGGATACATGAACGTGGTAGGGGTCGATCTCAGCGCCTACTTGGGTGGAGGCAACGGTACCGAAGTTGAGGAGATTCTGGCCGAAGTCGCTGAACCCGAAGTAGCTGAGAGTGAGATGCCCGACAACGAAGTCGCTGAGACCGAAGCGGCTGAAGCAGTCGAGATCGTTGAAGAGGCGGACTTAACGCCGCTAGCGGAGGAATAGCACGATGCGACACCGGATCGCGGGCCAGAAATTGAGCCGGAATGCGGCGCAACGCAAGGCCCTTTTTCGCAACCTGATTCGAGAACTTTACGTTCACGAACGGATAACGACTACGCAGGCCAAAGCGCGTGCAATGCGCGGCGATGCTGAAAAGTTGATTACGAAGGCCAAGCACGGCCTGGCAGGTAAGGTAGATCGTGTACATGCGCAACGCCAGGTTGTGGCGTACCTCAATGACAAGGCGGTCGCGAAAAAGGTGTTTGACGAGCTGGCCCCCCGTTATGAGGAGCGGAATGGCGGGTATACTCGCATCGTCAAGTTGGGAAAACGGTTCGGCGATGCGGCAGATATGGCAGTCATCGAGCTGGTGACGGAGGGCAGCAACGAATAGCCGGGCAAGTTGCCGCCCAAGTCAAGCGTATGACGGTTGGGCGGCAGTGGGCAGGGCAGTTGATTTGTGGCCGCGTGCGCCACGCCGGTGAGGAGCGAATGCAGAGGGTCGCCGGTCTGATCGCTTACGACGGCACAGACTTTTTTGGGTTCCAGGTACAGAGAGAGGCGCCGACAGTCCAGGGCGCGTTGGAAGAAGCGCTGAAGGACGTGACCGGTGCGAATTGCCGGGTAAGCGGCTCGGGAAGGACGGACACGGGCGTTCACGCCAGAGGGCAAGTTATTGCGGTGGAAGCGCCGTGGAGGCATTCGCTGGAAGCCCTGAGACAGGCCTGGAACCAACGGCTGCCTGATTCGATACTCGTTCGCAGCCTGAAGGAAGCGCCACCGGAGTTCCACCCGCGATTCAGCGCCTCAGAGCGGACATACCGTTACACGACGTGGACGCCGGCGGGCGGAGGAAAGGGCGAGAGACGTTTTCCTCTGGCGGACCGGTTTGCAGTGGTGTTGCCCAGACGGCCGGATCTGGATGCTATGAATTGTGCTGCCGGCCTGTTGATCGGGACGCATGACTTTGCCACGTTTGGGCAGGCGCCCCAAGGAGAGAATACGGTTCGCCGAATCGTGTCGCTCTTTTGGGAACAGGTCGAGGAGTCGCTGCCGGCGCTGGACCCGTTTGCAGGCGAGCGGCTGGTTTTGACCGTTACCGCCAACGCATTTTTGAGACGGATGGCGCGGAATCTGGCCGGCTCGTTGCTGGCGGTTGGTCTGGGTGTGTGGCAGGCGGATGAAATGGTGGCGGCTTTGAAGGCGAAAGACCGCAGTCGCTCAGCCCCGCCGCTTCCGCCCAATGGGCTTGTTCTGGAAAGAGTACTCTATGCCGAGTATCCTGATCTGTTTTCTGCGCATTCATGATGTTGACGGCAGATAGCAGAGAGTTGCTTGCAGGTGCGAACGAGGAGATTACAGGGTGAAGACACTGAGCCTGAGTTATGAAGAGGCCAAGAGTGGACGTGAGTGGTATGTTGTAGATGCGACGGACAAGACACTCGGCCGGCTGGCTTCGGAGATCGCGCAGGTCCTGCGCGGCAAGCACAAGCCGAGTTTCACGCCCAACGTGGACTGCGGTGACTTCGTAATTGTCATCAACTGCGACAAGTTTCACGTAACGGGCAATCGCCTGGATGAGAAACGCTATTACCGGCATTCGCGCTATCCAGGCGGCCTGAAGAGCCGAACGATGCGCGAACAGTTGAAGAGACAACCGGAGAAGATCATTTTTGAAGCGGTCAAAGGTATGGTTCCCAAGACCCGGCTCGGCCGCGCCCAGATGAAAAAGTTGAGAGTCTACGCTGGTCCGGATCACCCGCACAAGGCGCAGAAGCCGAAGGTGCTGGAACTGCAGGAGAGCAGATATGAGTGAGTATATCGAGGCGGTCGGACGACGCAAGAGCGCGACGGCACGTGTGCGGCTGTATGAGGGGGACGGTGAGATCATCGTCAACAGCCTGCCGATGAATGGCTATTTTGGGCGCGCTTTGGACCAGATGGTGATTCGGCAACCGCTGTCATTGACGGGTACCGAGAGTAGTTTCAATATCAGCATTAAGGTTCATGGCGGCGGTGAAGGCGGCCAAGCTCACGCAGCGCGGCATGGATTGTCGCGCGCGCTTGTGGCGGCGGATCCGAATCTGAGACCTACCTTGAAGGCTGCGGGATTCCTCACGCGCGACGCGCGTGTGAAGGAACGGATGAAGCCAGGTCTGAAACGGGCGCGCAAGGCCCCGCAGTACACCAAGCGGTGAGAGACGCCTGTCAGAAATCGAGGCAATACAAAAGCGGTGGCCAAGCCATCGCTTTTTGTTCGTTCATTTTTCTGACGGTATGGGCCAAACAGAGCTCGGGTAACGGGGAAGGAGAGACCGACATCAATGGTGATCCGGTGCGGATTTCTTGCAGTTGTCGATTCGACTGAATGCGTTGACGCGGATGCAGTTCTGGCTGATGTGCAGAGAATGCTGGCCGGCGCTTTGGATGGATTTCTGCCCCTGCTCAGTCACGTTTACAGAGAGCCTCCTCGCTACCAGTTGGAGGAGACCCTGCGACGGTGGTGCGATGAAGAGGAGCTGGACCTGATCTTGACGGTAGGCGGCACTTTCCCTGCGCCGGGACCTTCAGCGGAGGAGATCGTGCCAGAAGCGACGACTTCCGTACTGGAACGGTTGATGCCGTCACTGCCGGAGACGATGCGCGCCAAGGCCGTCGAGAAGAATCCGATGGCGATGTTGGATAGAGGGGTTGCAGGCATCCGGGGACGGACGCTGATAGTCAACCTGCCTGGCGGACAGGCGTTGACAGGGACATTTCTGGAAGGCATTTCAGGCGTGCTCCCTGCGGTGATGGCGCGGATTGGCATGGATGATGAACAGACTGTCACAGAGGACGCGCCGGTTGAACCTGGACAGGAGAATGAAAGGCCCCGTTCCGGGACCCTGGACAAGGAGGAGTTCGCGGCTTTTTTGCAAAAGAGGCAGAAGAATGAATAAAAGATTGCCACGGCATGGCAACTACGAACAGAACCTAGAGACAGAATAGTATGAATCGAAGGGCCGGTATTTTGACTTTTGGCTTCCGTTGGGCGTACTATATTTTTTGTAGATTAGTCTACAGCCCTGCCAGACATCGCATGTTAAGATAGGAAGTGACTGGCAAGTACAGGACGGATCCGCCGGAAAGTTGCAGTTTGTACGCTCGAATACAGGAGTAGGAGACAAGAAAATGGGCGAGAACACGGTTGTAGTCACAGATGCGAATTTTGAGGATGAGGTCATCCAATCGGAAACGCCGGTACTGGTGGATTTCTGGGCGGAGTGGTGCGGTCCTTGCAAGATGATCGCACCGGTTCTGGATGAAATTGCTACCGAGCTTGACGGCAAACTGACGATCGGCAAACTCGATGTGGACGAGAATCAGAGCACGGCGATGGCATTTGGCGTGATGAGCATTCCCACGCTGATGCTGTTCAAAGACGGTCAGCAGGTGGAGACGATCGTTGGTTTTCAGCAGAAAGCCCAATTGCTAGGCAAGATTCAGGCGCACTTGAACTGACGACAGATTGAAGTGGTATCGTGACAGGGCCTGCCGCGATTGCGGCAGGCTTTTTTGTTCTTATCACCGGGCGGCGCATTGGGCAGCTTCGGCTTCGCTACGCCGACGCATTTTCGCAACGGAAATCTCACCATCACAGGGAGAGCACAGAAATGAGCAGACTGAAGAAGGTGATCCTGAACGAGTCGGAGATGCCGACCCACTGGTATAACATAAACGCGGATTTGCCCGCGGCCGGGGTTGAGCTCTCGCCGCCTCTGCATCCGGGTACAGGTCAGCCGATTGGGCCGGACGATCTGGCGCCTCTTTTTCCGATGTCGCTGATCCTGCAGGAAGTAAGCGCCGAACAGTACATCGAGATTCCTGAGCAGGTGCAGGATGTGTACCGGATGTGGAGGCCAACGCCTCTGATCCGTGCGTATGAATGGGAGAAGGCTCTGGATACCCCGGCCCGCATCTATTACAAGTATGAGGGAGTCAGCCCGTCCGGCAGCCATAAACCGAACACAGCGGTGCCGCAGGCCTTCTATAACAAGGAGGAGGGAGTCTCACGCCTGGCGACGGAGACAGGCGCAGGACAGTGGGGAAGTGCGCTCAGTTTCGCCTGCCAGGTTTTTGGGGTGGAGTGCAAGGTTTATATGGTGAGGGTCAGCTATGAGCAGAAGCCCTACCGGAAGATTCTGATGGAGACTTGGGGCGCGGAGGTTGTGCCGAGCCCCAGCCCGGACACGAACGCGGGCCGCCAGATTCTGGCGGAGAGTCCTGACAGCACAGGAAGCCTGGGGATTGCTATCTCGGAGGCGGTAGAGGACGCAGCCACGCGTGAGGACACGAAGTACTCGCTTGGCTCGGTTTTGAACCATGTGCTTCTGCACCAGACGGTGGTAGGGCAGGAGGTGATCAGCGGGCTGGAGGCGTTCGGGGAGGACTGGCCGGACGTACTGGTCGGTTGTACGGGGGGCGGCAGCAACTTTGGCGGCTTCGCTTTCCCTTTCCTGAAGGAGAACATCAGCGGCGGCAGGAACGCCCGCGTGGTGGCAGTGGAGCCTTCGGCTGCGCCGAGTCTGACGCGAGGTGTGTACACTTATGATTTCGGTGACACGGCACAGATGACGCCGCTGATCAAGATGCACACGCTTGGCCACGACTTTGTGCCGGCGCCGATCCACGCAGGCGGACTGCGCTATCATGGCATGAGCGCACAGGTCAGCGCGCTGCATGCTGCGGGACTGATCGAAGCGGTCAATGTTCAGCAGCGGGCGATATTCGGGGCCGCGGTGTCATTTGCGCGCGCGGAGGGGGTCCTGCCGGCGCCCGAACCGGCCCACGCGATTTGGGGGGCGATGCAGGAGGCGCTGGCGTGCAAGAGGAGGGGCGAGAGCAAGGTGATCGTCTTCAACATGTGCGGCCACGGGCACTTCGATCTGGCTGCCTATGAGCAACATCTGGCCGACAATCTGGAGGACTTCGACTACCCGGAGGAGGCTATACGGGCGAGCCTGGAAAAGGTGCCTTCGCTTTAGGCGCGCGTTGGGTTCGGACCACGGGCGGGGAAGTAGAGCGGAAGGCAGTCATTGGCTGAGAAACAGTTTAGACAGTTCTCTCGCAGCGAGAAGTAGCAGAATGACGGCGAGATCGATGGCTGCGACCAGGAAGAAGGCGCCGGTCAGCAGCTGAATCGGACCAAAGAGGAGATCCAGCAGGAGCAGCACATTGCGGCCGGACTGATCGATCAGGACGAACACCGCGCCGATAAGGACGAAATAGATGCCCAGTGACTTGAGCGGCGCACGGTCGCTGGCGCTGGGCATCATCGCGTTGGCAATGGCGAAAAGAAGATAGCTCCACAGCAGGCTGTCCGGCTTTTGGGCCAGACCGGTCACGACAAAGTTCAGCCCGTCCAGCAGCCGGCCGGTGCGCCAAGCGAAGGCGAGTGTTTGCGTATCGAAGACTTGCTCACCGATCAGTACGATCAGTGCGGACCCGATCAGGAGGGGGGCCAGCCCCACGAGGCTATCCCACACCACACCACCGGACGAAACCGTCACGCTCCCCAAGCCGATGGTATTGCGGGTGTATTTGGGCCATACGCGGAATTTGCTGGTCTTCAGGCCCAGAATCCTGGCTACCAGCCAGTGGGAGGCCTCGTGAACGAGGATGCCGGGCAGGTAGACCAGGAAGAGGATCACCATCGCCAGGTCATCTGAGCCGGTGATCAGATAGACGATCTCCTGGATCAACAGACCGATTCGCCAGCTCAGCCACCAGAGAGAGGCGAGAAGGATGAAGAAGAGGACGAAAAAGAGATAAGGGGAGAACGGAGACATGGGGAAGGGCGTGGGGCGAGGAGAGAGTGAAGAGGAGAGAGGCGCGGGTCAGCCGCTGTAGACCCCTGCGGTGATCTTCACCATCTCAGCGTAACTGTCAGCCTCGAGCGATGCGCCACCAATCAGCGCGCCATCGACGTCGGATTGTTCCATAATGGCGCCGATATTGTCCGGTTTGGTGCTGCCCCCATAGAGGACACGAGTCGTGTCGGCGACGGCGGCACCGTGCATTTCGCGCAGGATGGCGCGCACAAGGCCGCAGATGTCGCCAGCCGTCTGAGCGGTGGCGGCCCTGCCCGTGCCGATAGCCCAGATCGGTTCGTAGGCGATAACCAGGGATTGAACTTGCCCGCCGTTCAGGCCGTCGAGCGCGGCTCGCACCTGTGCGGTGATGGTTGACGAGGTTTCTCCGCGTTCATTCTGCTCAAGACTTTCGCCTACGCAGACGATTGGGTTCAATTGATGCGCCAAGACGGCACGGGTCTTCTTGTTTACGGTTTCGTCGGTTTCGCCGAAGAGCTGGCGGCGTTCGCTGTGCCCGAGGATGACGTAGTCGGCGAGGCCGCGCAACATGATTGGGCTGATTTCGCCGGTGAAGGCGCCGCTTTCCTGCCAGTGGCAGTTTTGGGCGCCGAGCAGGAATGGCATGCCGTCTGAAGCCGCCTTCAGCGGGTGCAGACAGACTGAAGGGGGGCACAGCAACTGTTCCACCACGGACGTGTCGCCGCCGACCAACTGGTATATCTGCCGCGCGAGGGCGAGCGCCTCGGCCACGGTCATATTCATTTTCCAGTTGCCGGCCATCATCGGTCTTCGCATTGTGGGTATTCTCCGCAGGGGGCTGGGTCAGGCGGCGAGGCCTCGACTGGTCTTGTGAACGCGGGGGAAAGGGCGAGCTGCTTCTTGCCGTGTGAAGGTCAGCCAGAATCTGCTTTCAGGCGTCCTGCTTCTGTCACACGACAAACTGTTTCAGACAGACGACAATTGGATCCGGCCTTCAGCGGATGCTGCAGTGTTCCAGCCTTACTGGGAATCGTCGTCTGCCGAGTTTTCATCTTCGGGGGAAGCTTCGAAGCGTACCAGCTCCTCTTCATACTCCTCCTGGGTAAGCCAACGACCGCCACTGACTTCGTAATGGGAGACCTTTTTGCCGCGGTCGAACCAGATTTCGACCTCGACTTGGGTAAAACAGCGGTTCTTGCCACTCCCCTGCAGCACTTTGCGGGTGTAGTACTTGTCGTCGTTTTCCTCATCACGGCTGAGACTGTTGACCAGGTCGATTTCGGCCATGATCGGTTCACGGCAGCGGTTACTGAATACGTAGATAGGGAAGGCGCGATTGTCACCGCCTCCGCCGCCTGAAAAGAGCGATGCAAGTTTTTTGAGAAAACTCATAGGTCACGCCTCCTCGTTCAGGGCGGCCACGCCGGGCAAAAGCTTCCCTTCAAGGAACTCCAGACTGGCGCCGCCGCCTGTACTCACGTGGGAGATTCGCCCGGCCAGTCCGGCCTGCTGCACAGCAGCGGCCGAGTCGCCGCCGCCAACGATTGTGGTGGCCTGGGACAGCCCAGCCAGCATTTCGGCGACGGCAATGGTGCCGCGGGCAAAGGGGGGGAATTCGAAGACACCCATAGGACCGTTCCAGAGAACGGTGCGGGCGCCGGCGAGACGATTGGCAAAGTGTGCGACGGTGGCCTCACCGATGTCGAGGGCCATCCAGCCAGCCGGAATCTCAGTCACACTGACTGTGCGGGAGGTGGCGGCGGCTGAGAAGCTGTCGGCAACGGTAAGATCGACCGGCAGCTGGATAACATCTTCGCCGACGCTGCGCAGGGCCCGGGCGGTGTCAAACACTTCCGTTTCGACCAAGCTGGCCCCCATCCGGCAGCCGGCAGCGGCAAGAAAGGTGTTGGCCATGCCGCCGCCGATGAGGATGGCATCTACCTTTCGGATGAGCTGCTCGATGACGGCGATCTTATCGCTGACCTTGGCGCCGCCGAGAATGGCGATGAAGGGTGGTTCGGGGTCCTCAAGCGCTTCACCGAGGTAGGTCAACTCCTTTTCCATCAGCAGACCGGCTACAGAG
Source organism: Caldilineaceae bacterium (assembly GCA_965208965.1). Classification (GTDB taxonomy): domain Bacteria; phylum Chloroflexota; class Anaerolineae; order Caldilineales; family Caldilineaceae; genus Bin5. The sequence continues at coordinate 2,545,645 of OZ242384.1, read as the reverse complement.
GGCAGATGGGCGGCCACGCCGGTTGTGCTTGCGTGCGCCCTGTGAGCGCTGCCGAAGGCGTCGTTGACGAAGAGAGCGCCGAGACGGGCGAGGGATTCACTCAACGCGGGATCATTGCTGGTTTCACCTGGGTCAAAGCGTGTGTTTTCGAGGAGAAGTAGCTCCCCTTGGTCGAGGTCGGCTGCGGCGGCTTCGACATGTGGGCCTGTGACGGCGCCGGGGAACTGAACGTCTGCGTCAAGGAGCTGGCTGAGCCGCTGGGCGACGGGCCGCAGGCTGTAGCGGGGATCGGGTTCGCCATCGGGCCTGCCGAGGTGGCTCATCAGGACAAGTGATGCGCCGTGGGAGCGCAGGTATTCCAGGGTGGGCAGCGTGGCGCGGATGCGGGTGTCATCGCCGACGCAACCGTCGGCATCGACAGGCACATTGAAGTCTACGCGGACGAGGGCGCGCTTGCCTTGCCAGTTGACATTGCGGATAGTCCTTTTGCGCGACACGGCCCAGTGCCTTTGATGGGTGGCAGTTGATCTAGACGCCCTGGCCGGCAACAAAGGCGGCGAGATCGGTGACGCGGACGCTGTACGCCCACTCGTTATCGTACCAAGTGACGACTTTGACCAGGTCGCCGTAGCAGGCTGTAAATTCGGCATCAATCACACTGCTATGTGCATTGCCCTGGAAGTCCGAACTGACCAGGGGCTCATAGGTGATGTCGAGGATACCTTTCATAGGTCCGGACGCGGCTTCGGAGAAAGCGTCCAGCAGGTCTTCGGTGCTGCCCGGGGTGCTGACTTTGGCGACAAAGTCGACTACGCTGACCGTGGAAGTCGGAACGCGCATGGCCATGCCGTCAAACTTGCCCTCCAATTCCGGCACAACGAGGGACACGGCTTTGGCGGCTCCTGTGGTGGTTGGAATGATGTTCATGCCGGCGGCGCGGGCGCGGCGCAGGTCTTCGTGCACGAAGTCGAGGATGCGCTGGTCGGTGGTGTAGGCGTGGACGGTGGTCATGAGCCCCTGCTCGATGCCGATGGTGTCGTTGACGACTTTGGCTGCGGGGGCCAGACAATTTGTGGTGCAGCTGGCGTTGCTGATAACGTGATGGCTGTCGGGGTTGTACTGATCGTTATTGACGCCCATGCAGATTGTGATGTCTTCGCCTTTGGCCGGGGCGCTGATGATCACCTTTTTTGCGCCAGCGGCGAGGTGGAGAGCAGCCGTTTCTCGATCGCGGAAGACGCCGGTACTCTCGACGACGACGTCAACGCCCAACTCACCCCAGGGCAGCTGGCTCGGGTCGCGCTCGCTGAGGACTTTCAGCCGGTCTCCGTTGATTGTAAGATCTCCATCGTCAATGTCAACGGTGCCTTCAAAGACGCCGTAGTTGGTATCATATTTGAACAGGTGGGCCATGGTCTGCACATCACCCAGATCGTTTATCGCGACGAGGTCGAATGTATCATTGTGGTGCTCGAACAGAGCTTTGGTTACCTGACGACCGATACGACCGAAGCCGTTGATGGCGATTTTCGTGGTCATTTAAGAGTCTCCTCGGCGAGTTTAGACGATAGCTAGTGCTGGCAATTTTACCATATCGGGCCGGGATCGCTGACAATCCCCGTGTCGGAACTGAAGTTTGCGCGGCCGAAAGGCTGCCGCTGTTCTGGCTGTGAGCAGGGGTAGCTTTCCGGCAATCGTTTGCGTGCATCAGGGACAGAGTTTACAATCAATGTCAAAGTGTGCATCTGCAGAATCAAGGAGTGTCCGTGTCGAAAGGGCCGGCGCCAAAGTTCATTTCCACAAGGCGGCTTACATACGAAGAGGCGATCGGCATACTTTTCCACGATGCCAGATTCGACGGCCGCGCTCCACGTTCGAAGGACCCTGAAAGCCGATTGGACCGCATGCGGGCAGTGCTGGCAGGGTTGGACAACCCCCAGGGGTGCTTTCGAACTGTCCATGTGACGGGCACAAAGGGCAAAGGAAGCACCAGCGCCTATACGGAATCGATTCTTCGTCATCTGGGCTACCGCACCGGTCTGTTTACAAGCCCCCACCTGCACACTTTCCGGGAACGCATACGTGTTGACGGACAGTTAATCTCCCAAGAAAAGTGTGCTGAACTGATCCAACGAGCATTACCCCATCTGGAGACGACCCCTGATCTGACCGTTTTTGGTCGTATCACGGTGATTGCCTTTCTTTTTTTTGCGGAGGCCGGGGTCGACTGGGCGGTGGTGGAAGTGGGGATAGGCGGGCGGCTGGACAGCACCAATGTTGTGCTGCCAGAGGTGTGCGGCATCACCCATATCAGCAAAGACCACATGCATATTCTCGGTGACAGCCTGGAGGAGATTGCAGCGGAGAAGGCCGGGATCATCAAGCGCAATACGCCGGTATTCAGTGCGCCGCAAAATCGGAGAGCGGAGGAGATACTGCGGTGTGTAGCTGCGGAATTGGAGGCGCCTCTGTCCGAGGCACAGACTTACCGGCGGGCCACGCTGCCGCTGGTTGGGCAACACCAGAAGATCAATGCCGGGATCGCCTACGAGATGGTGCGAGAACTGCATCGAGCCGGCCTGGCCCGGTGGGATGATCAACTTGTAGACAGCGGACTGGTCCACACAAGGTGGCCGTGCCGGATTGAATGGCTGCCGCAACCGGCTAATGAGGGCCAGCCTGTGGTTGTGGACTGCGCGCACAACAGAGACAGCCTGGAGATACTGCTTTCGACGCTGGCAACAACCCACGAACGGCGACCCTTTACCTTCGTATTCGGGGTCAACAGCGACAAGGATATCGGGCCGATGTTGACGCTGGCCATGGCCGCGTCGCCACGCATTGTACTGGTGCAGAGTCGCCATCCGAGGGCGTTGTCCGTGCCGGACCTGCGCGCGGCCATCGGATCTTTGTCTGTGGGAGAAGGTCGAACGGTGGTTGCGGCGCCATCAATGGAAGCGGCGATCAGTACCGCGCGGGAGATCACTCCTGCCGACGGCTACATCGTCGGGACCGGTTCGGTATTTGTCGCCGCAGAGCTGCGAGAGGCATGGAACAGGTTGCACCCCGGTCTTTTGCCGGCTGATGACTGGATTCACGAAGCCAATACAGACCCGCCGCTGGCGCCACTGCCGCCCGGTTACGGCGCCACTTGACCGATGAACTCCATGAAGTCACTGCCCTCCAGCAAGCTGTTTTCGGGAGTAGGGGGCATATCTGACCTCCGCTCCCTAGTCTTACACGACTTTGAAAGAAAAGTCGGCGGCGCCAACTTCCATCGGAAGTTGAGAGCGCGGGCGGTTGTGTTGTGCATGCTCTGCATGCTGATCCTTTTGAATGCATGTGAACCTCCGGAGCCGAGCCCCGAACTGAACATTGACCTGGGGATGATTTTGCCTGAGGAGTGGAAGGCCGTCTCCACATGGGAGTCGATCAACATTGACGCGGACGCTGAGGATGAGTTCCTTCTCTTCTACCGCTATGACGCAAGTACGACCGCCGATGGCGAAGAGATCAGTGGTCCGATCGGGGCGGTGATCTACGACTCACAGACGCCGTTCGGTATGCCTGAGGAGTCGGATGATAGTTCAAGGCCGCCGGCCCCCCGGCTTCAGCCTTATGCGCTGCTGCCCAGCTACTGGCAAGGTTCCGGATTTGGCTTTGTGGCGCCGCCGCGGCAGACGGGTCGTCCTGAGTGGACCTTGGTCAGACGTGAAGATCCGAGAGAGACCGGGAACAGGTACTTCGAGGTGCTGGCGGAGCAGATGCCGGCATCTGTCAGCGGCCAGGCAGTGGGAGAGGCGCCGGGTGATTTGCCCGATTTCGACGAGTTGATTGTGTACGGCGGCAACAGCCCAATCGGTGGCCCGACCTATATCAGCATCTTCTGGTGGAGCACGATCAGCGAAGGATACGGCAGTACACAGATTTCCGCGTCTGGCGGCCTGTATGTGGAGGAGTGGGACGGTGCAGCGAATCGTTCCCCCATGCGGACTATACGCGCCCGATATCCCATGAATGAACGCAGCCTGCTCTGCAAGGAGTCCCGCTTTCACAGGCGACTGGACCCAAACTTTACGAGCCCCGGAGCTTATCGTGCAGCCGTCTACTATGAAGAAGGCCCGCGCAAGTTTACCTTCTGTTACGGCATTCCCCAATCCCCGTTCTACCCGGAAGCGGTCGTGCTGGCGTATCTGCTAAGGCCCGACCACAATGCGCAGCTTCTGAGCGAGGGGGCGCGTCAGACTGTCCCACGCACGTTGGAAGGGTTCGTCTGGGTGGATGCATTGCAATATTTTCCAACGATTCCAACTTTTGCCGGTCAGGCAGCTACCTCTCAGACGATCACGACGGAGGTCTGGGCATCGCTTGTCTATCAGGTCGGCGGCGAACTGGAGAGCAGGCTCTATGCGTTTACGTTGGAGCACGTCCCCTCAGACTTGAGCAATCGGACGACGGACCAGTGGCGGATCATAGGTGTGAAGCTGAAAGAGTGATATGAGTCTGCACCTCATTGATTGGCCTCTCTGCCGGCGCGCCTGACGGGCGACCGCACACGGTGGTCTCCAAGCGACGTAATAGCCCTCCCCTCAATTCAACCTCAGCGTTCATAATCTTGCGGAACATATAACGGCGCAGTGCGTATATGGTATTGCGTGGTCCGGCGCTGCCTGTGATTGGTGGGGAATCGTGATTGCGCGCCGGCATTGGAAGGCAGATGAGGATGCGAGATGGGCAGCGCGATAGGTTTTGGCAGGTCAGGCGTGCCGTCCGGTAGCTATTGAAACACAGATTGGGTCATGATAGAGAGAGTGCAGGGGATCCAGCAGGCGCTGGAAGGGAGTTGCCTTGCAGAGCATCCCTCCAAGCGGTATGCAGATCTTTGAAGGCTTTACCGAAAGAAAGAACCATGCGCGAAGTATCGATAGTTGGAATCGGTCAGCTGCCAGTCGGTGAACACTGGGATTTGTCCATCCGTCATATCGCCCATCATGCGATTGTAGAAGCGCTGGAGGAGGCCGGCACGGAACAGGTAGACGCTTTGTTCGTCGGTAACATGCTAAGCGGCAGCCTGTTGAGCCAGGAACACCTGGCGACTCTGATCGCAGATTTCAGTGGACTGCGAAACGTCGAAGCGGCGAAGATAGAGTCGGCTTGCGCGAGCGGCGCTTCGGCTCTACGCATCGGTCACATGGCGGTCGCCAGCGGCATGCACGATGTTGTCGTCGTTTGCGGCGTGGAGAAGATGACGGACACGACAGGAGAAGGCACGACGGCCGGCCTCGCCACGGCGGCGGACGCCGAATATGAAGCGGCACACGGCGTCTCTTTTGTGGGGCTGAATGCGCTGATTATGCAGCGGTATATGTACGAGTTCGACGTACCAATCGATGCATTTGCCGGTTTCAGCATCAATGCACATCGGAACGGGGCCAAAAACGCCAATGCCATGTTTCAGAAGCCGATATCTCTGGACACATACCTGAATGCGCCGATGATTGCGACACCGATCAATATGATGGACAGTAGTCCTGTATGCGACGGCGCGGCGGCGGCGGTTCTGGTGGCTTCGGAGCAGACGGGGCAATACACATCAGGCCATCATCCCGGCGCGGTGCAGATTCTGGCAAGCGCCAGCGCGAACGATACTGTCGCTCTGCACGATCGCAGAGACCCGCTGTTTCTTGAAGCCGCCTATGTCAGCAGCCAGAAGGCGTATATGCAGAGCGGGGTGACGCCGGTAGACATCAGCTTCTTTGAACTCCACGATGCGTTCACAATCATGAGCGCGCTCAGCCTGGAGGCGACCGGCTATGCGAGGCGAGGCGAGGGCTGGCATCTGGCGGCCGATGATGCGATCAGTCCGGACGGACGTATTCCAATCAGCACGTTGGGAGGATTGAAGAGCCGGGGCCATCCGGTTGGCGCAACGGGAATGTACCAGATTGTCGAGACGGTGCAACAGTTGCGGGGGGAGGCAGGGCAGGGTCAGATCGCGAATGCCTCGGTTGGGATGGCACAGAACATAGGCGGCAGCGGCGCGACGATCGTTACGCATATTTTGGGCGGGTGAGAGGGCGGGCTGCGACGGCGGATCCAGGGGTCAAACGGCTGTCAGAAGCTATCAGCACTGTACACCGGCCGCCGTCAGGTAGAGTTTGACAGGTGAACAGGCTTAAGATCTGAGTGTAGAAGCGGAGGTGATCGGATTAAATCAGCGAGGATGCCATGAGTATTGCCAGCCTTTGGCGCACAAGACAGCAGCGATACAGTCTTCAGGGTGAAACCTGTCCTGACTGCCATCAGGCGATCTTTCCGCCGCGCGATGTTTGCCCGTATTGCAGCGAGGCTGCTGGCCCTCTGCGCACGATGAGCGGGCGCGGAGAGGTTTACAGCTATACGAAGATGTTCAATGTGCCGGATGGTTTTCTGGCGCAACGTCCGTACACGGTAGCGCTGGTCAAACTAGAGGAAGGTCCGATGGTGACCGCGCAGTTGACCGATATCTCTGATGAGGAAGTAGAGATTGGCATGCCGGTGGAGATGGTGACACGGAAGCTACGCGAGGAAGGTGATAGCGGCGAAATCGTCTACGGATACAAGTTCCGGCCCGTATTCGCAGCGGCGGACTGAGGCGCGCCTTGACGAAAACAGACTGCCGGAACGACAAGCAGTTCAATTGTGCCACGGCAGCGCGGATGATGCAGAAGCAGTTTGTTGCGGCGCAAGCGTTAATGGTGGACAAACGAGGCCTCGTATGGGATAATTACTCCTAGGAGGCATATTGAATGGCGAGAGATAGAGAATATCCCAGCTATTTGACCTGTGTTGCCGAGATTCTGAGCAACTCCCCTAGACCCCTCAGTGTCGATACCCTGGTTTCCCTTATAGCGAGAGAGCGGCCAGTCGGCAGCGGCGCCCGCAGCGCAGTCTATCAGGCGCTGGGAAAGCTGTATCAGGCGATCCCGGTCGGGTCTGGACGCTACGGGTGGCTCTCCTGTTTGCTGTCAGATCAACACTTTCGACATCCCCTCACCCGCAGCGAAATCCGGAAGGGAACGCTGCTGCTGGACGAACTGGAACATGCTGTCTTTTTTCCCCAGTTCTTTCAGACGCACCGGCCCGACACGCGGCTGATTTCAGTTGAGCTAATGGGGGGGCCGACGCTGCAGGTGCACGCTGAGATAGAACGAGGCACGTGGGCACTGCGGCTTGGTCAGGCGTTTGTGAAATGGGTTGATCAGGCCGGCGGGACAGCGGAGGACGATTTGCTGATTCAGGTGAAGGATGCGGTCGGCGGCGAATATGGGATGCGATTGCAGCCCAAGGAATCCCGACAGGAGGCCTTGATTCGGAAACGCAACGTCGAACTTTCCAGGGCTGCGGAGCAGATCGTCGACAGAGACAGGAAATCCCGTGCAGCGATGCCGGTGTGGGAGCTTGCCGGCGCCCTGATCGGACAGAGCGTGTATGGCGACGAGATACCGCCTGACGATATGCACTTTGTGTTGCACAAGTGCAGCGGGTTGCGCCTGATCGAGGGCGACGGATATACGATCGACAGCCAGGATGACAGCAGGGATGATGCGGCGCCATATGGCCGCGAGACGCCCTCCCAGGCAGAAAGACCGCCCAAGAGCCGATACGGTTTTCTGTTCGAGAACGGGGACGGTGCAGGCTATGATCAGATCTTCCATGGGAATGGTCATCCGGAACTTCCGTCACTGGAATGGGGGCGAGGAGAACTTTCGGCGTCGGATGGTGAAGAGGATTCGTGTGAAGCGTATCAGGCGTACCTGAGCGAACTCAAGGAGTGCGCTCCTGACATGACGCCTCTCAACCATACGGAGTTCCACCTACTGGAGGCGGAACTAGAGATGCTTGTCAGCCTGGAACACGAGTTTGGATTTCTGATGCCGGAGCAGGAGAGGCGGAAGAACGAGTTGGCTGACCGGCTATTTATCGATCCTGATTATCTGTTGGGCGGTGATTGGGACCAGGACGACCACGGTGATGTCCCGTTCTGGAACAACTAGGCACCGCTGGGCGCCATACTGACAGTCAGGTGAAAGGGCCGCCGATCGGTGTCGGCGGTTCTGTTTTTTCAACTCTTTTTCACGTTTATTGCCAGCCTTGCAGAGTGTGAGCGGAGGGCGGCCTTACCTGGTAGAACTCGATGTCACAACCGGTTAACTGTCGGTATTTCTATGGGGACTATCACCGCGGCAACGAGCGGGAGACATGCAGGTTGCTCGAAGAAAGCCCCCGCAATGAACGTCCCTGGAAACGCAAGCTGTGCAATCGTTGTCCGGTGCCCATTTTTCTGCTGACAAGCAATTGCCGCTCTCTTGTGCTCGAAGCCGAGGTCAAGAAGCGATTTCTTTCTGAACGTGTAGAAGTTACATTCTCGGTCTGCAGCAAGCATCTGATCGAGTTAGAGGACCCTCAGTTCTGTCCCCAGTGCGCCGAGGAAATAGAAGAGTAAGGGCGCTGTTCCGGTCCGTTGCGGACTTACAGGAACACCCCCTATCAGGAACTTCCGGTTGAGTCGTTCGTAGGGACGGCTTCGCGCCGGCATCAGGCCGGAGATCGTCTCGCCCTCGGAGCGGTCGGGCCGCGCAGCTTGGAGCGCCACCTGGCGATGCGCTTGCGGACGACGGGGATGCGGACGATCAGGAAGATGCCGAGCAGAACACCCCAGGCGGCCGGTTCGCGGTAGTCGGCCTTCACGACCCAGATATAGTGAAATACTGCAAGGACGCCGGCGACATAGACCCACTGGTGGAGTTTCTTCCACCACTTGCCGAGGCGGCGCATCCACCCTTTTGACGAGGTGAGAGCAAGAGGAAGCAGAATCAGCAGGGCACAGAATCCGACGATGATATAGAGTTTGGTGCCGACATCCTGCCAGATGTAGATCCACTGAAAGCCGTAGTCTTCACCGATGAAGATGTAGAAATGGACGGCCGCGTAGCCGAAGGCATATAGGCCCAGCCACTTGCGGGCCGGGATGATATTACGCCATCCGAGTATGATATTGAGAGGCGTGCACGCGAGAGAAAGGACGAGCAGGACGAGTGCCGGTTTGCCGGTGCGGAGGGTCCAGTCCTGGATTGGATTGACACTCAGTGCGCTCGTGTAGTCCTGGTACAGCAGCCACGCCAGCGGGATCAAGGCGCCAATATGGGTCAGCCAAAGTATCTGCCCTTTGGTCAGCAGTTTATCGAGATTCATGCGTCACCTTCTACGCTTTTGACACAACTGGCTGGCGGTCGGTACGGGCACTGACCGCCGGCCACTGCAGACTCGACGGGTACTCTAGTAGTTTGCAATCAGGTCCATTCCTTCATAGAGGTAGGCGACCTGTTCTTCATACCCATTGAACATCAGGGTGGGACGACGGCCTCGCTCGCCGATGCGGCGCTCGGTGGCCTGTGACCAGCGGGGGTGATTGACTTCCGGGTTGACGTTGGCATAGAAGCCGTACTCGTGGCCGGCCGCGGCCATCCACAGGGAGGTCGGCTGCTCGGCGACGAGATCGATTTTCACGATCGACTTGACGCTTTTAAAGCCGTACTTCCAGGGAACAACGAGACGGATCGGTGCGCCGTTCTGGGGCAGGAGGTCTTTACCATAGAGGCCGGTGGCGAGAATGGCGAGCGGATTCATGGCTTCATCAATGCGCAGACCCTCGACGTAGGGCCACTGGTACCAACTGCTGTTCCTCTGGCCTGGCATTCCCTCCATGTCGAGAATCGTCTCCATGCGCACATACTGCGCGTCCGATGTCGGCTCGATGACTTCAAGCAGGTCGGAGAGCTGAAACCCCATCCATGGGATCACCATGGACCAGGCTTCCACGCAGCGCAGCCGGTAGATGCGTTCTTCGATATCGAACATCTGCTTAAGGTCGTCGACATCATAGGTGCCGGGGTTGTTGACCAACCCTCCGATCTCAACGGTCCAGGGGGAGGTGGGGTAACCTTCGGCCAAACGGGCCACGGCCTGCTTGTCGGTGGAGAACTCGTAATAGTTGTTGTAATTGGTGATTTGCTCGAATGTGTTGAGCGGGTCGCCAAGTTCGTCGGCGGTTCCGAGTTCTGCTGAGGCCGCCTCGGGTTGGGCGGCGGTCTCGGTATCACCCTCGCTGGCTATCTCCTCCATTTCAGGCATCGAACATGCTGCGAGAGCTGCCGTTCCCAGTGCCAGTCCTGCGCCCTTCATGAATTTGCGCCGATTCAGGAAGACCTCTTCAGGAGTAATCTCTTGCCAGGGGATCTTGGGAATTTGAATGCGAGACATTTTTCTCATCCTTTCTCCATGCGCTTACCAGCCAGGCTGGTTTCGGTCCCATGAATATACTTACATCATCCAGTATAGACCTCATATATTATGTAACTATTGCCCCAAATCTTATCAGATCGTTATCGATAATTGAAATACAGGGTAGAATCTCTTCTGCACCTTGTCGTTCACAGGACATTCCGGCGCGGAGTTGCGGGGAGGCCGAATCGAGGATTACAGTACTGATTACGGAGTCCGAAACAAGCCGGTCTTCTTGTGCAGTTCAGCGATCATCCGGGAACGGGAATCGCTGCTACTTCGGAGCAGTCAGAACGCATCTAAACTGAATTGTAATGAAACCTTCCCTCATTCATGCGGCTGTGGTCCATTTTCCCATTGCGCTGTTGATCTGCGGCAGCCTTGCCTTGCTGGGAACTCTCCACCGCTGGCCGCGGGTTGAACTGCGTATCATAGGCTGGGGGCTGCTCTTGCCAGGGTGGTTGACTTTGCTGGCGGCCATTGTCAGCGGCATCGTTTCGCAAGGGGCTCTGCCGCCGGATGCGCCCTACCGCCCCCTGCTCAACTGGCATACGGGCAGCGGCCTGGCTTTGACAGTACTTTACGGTGACCTGATTTATCGCAGTTGGCTCCATTGGAGGCGGATGAAAGGTTTGGAAGGGAAAGGCTGGGATTGGACGGATGATCTTCCGACCGGCCGCGGAGGGAAATGGCGTATGACTGTGCAACTCCTATTGGGAATCGGGCTGGTCATCTTTAGTGGCTGGTTGGGCGGACAGATGGTCTATGAGTTCGGCGCTGGTGTGCGCTGACGGGGGGCGAGAGGGGGGGCGTTCCCCCTCCTGTTCGATTTCTTTTCGGGTAGAATGATTCTCTGAAATGTCTATGACGACCATTCTCGTGGTGGATGACGATCGTTTGATGCGACGCAGCGTTTCGATCGGACTGCAGGATGCCGGCTACAGTACTGAGACGGCTGGCAGCGGAGAGGAGGCGCTGGAAAAGGCCCGCGAAGTGCAACCGGAACTGGTGCTGCTGGATATAGGTCTACCGGGGATGGACGGCTTGGAAACATTGCGCGCGCTGAGGCAGTCGTTCGACGCGCCAGTAATCTTCGTCACGGCTCGGCGGCGGGAACTGGACGAAATTGTCGGTTTGGAACTGGGGGCGGACGATTATGTGACGAAACCGTTTGATATCGATGTGCTGCTGGCAAGGGTGAGGGCCGTGTTGCGGCGGGCCGCGGCGGGCAGGGGGCGAAGCAGTGGGGGCGGCCTGTCCAATCTGATTGTGGGCGATCTGGAGTTGGACCGCTCCGCTCATCAGGTTACGGTCGGCGGACGCAGTGTGGAACTCACGCCCAGGGAGTTCCAACTGCTTGCTTTTCTGGCGAGTCGGGCGGGGGAAGCCGTGCCTATCGACGACATTCTGGAGAACGTTTGGGGGGCGGAATGGGTCGGCGAAACACAGACGGTGTATGTACATATTCGCTGGCTGCGCACGAAAATCGAGGAGGATGCGGCCCGGCCGCGCCGTCTTCACACCGTGAGGGGCGTGGGCTACCGATTGACCCCCGCAGGACAGGATGACTTGCATGTGGCGTAACCTGCGTAGCCGGCTGACGATCAGCCATCTTCTTCCTCTGCTGGTTGTGGTCCCTTTACTCAGCCTTGTGCTGGTTTACTTGCTGGAGATTCGCTTCGTCCTGGACGAAGCGGCGGCGGAGCTGGAGGGGCAGGGGGAGTTGGTCTCGCGGCTGTATCAGGCCGAACTTGCTGCACTTGAGGACCCGGAACAGGCCTGGTCTCGAGTCGCTCAACTCCAGTTGCGGATTCCGGGACAGTTTTATCTCGTTGATGCAAACGGAAACGTGCTGGTCGTTGCCAGGCACACGGTACCCCATTCGCCCTCTTCGCTTTACCGGGTGGATGAAAGCGGCAACATCGTGGTCCGGCCGGGCGTTGCAACCGCTTCGAAACAAGCACCTGAGACCCCACCGGATCCAGAGCTATTGCTAAGGGCACTGGCAGGGGAGACCGCACGGAAGATCCGGCAGGGCAATGCGGTTGATGTGGCTGTGCCGATGCGAAATGAAGATCAGGAAGTGGTCGGCGCGGTGCATCTGTCACAGCAGTTGCCGCATGTAACAAGCAGACTGACGGTCCTGCGCTGGACGGTATGGGGAACGATCAGCGCAGGCCTGCTGTTGGCAGCGTTTTTCAGTCTTGCTCTCAGCCGTTCTTTGAGTCAGCCACTGGAAAGATTGACGAAGGCCTCGCGTGATGTGAACTTCGATTCGCCACCGAACCGGGTGGAGGAAGAAGGGCCGACCGAAGCACGCACGCTGGCCCGCACGTTTAACGAGATGTCCGAACGCCTGTATGAGTTGGAGCAAGGGAGAAGGCGGTTGTTGAGCGCGGTCGTGCATGAATTGGGCCGTCCATTGGGCGCGATCAAGGCAGGCGCACAGATTCTCAGTCAGAACGGCAAGGATGCGGAGTTGGTGGTCGAACTTGCTTCCGGCATTGACGACCAGGTCGATCAGTTACGTCGTTTGCTGGATGATCTGGCCCTACTGGCCCGGGACGAGATACGGAACCTGGCACTAGACCTCGTCCCCACCGAAATCGGGGAGTTGGTCCTGGAAGAGTGCCGCCGCTACCACACGCGCATACGAGAGAAAGAGATCGGGCTTGTCACGAAGGTCCCGCCGGATACGTTTCATCCGGCAGCAGATCCGGTGCGTTTGAGCCAAATTGTAGGCAATCTGTTGGACAATGCGATCAAATACACTCCACATGGTGGGAAGATCCAGGTCGATGTCCACTCCAATGCCGACAGTATCAGTCTGACGGTCGAGGACTCCGGGCCCGGCATTGACCCGTCCGAATTGGAGCGCATATTCGACTTTCTCTATCGCTCCCCGCGCCAAGAACGGATACGGGAAGGGATGGGCATTGGTTTGGCGCTCTCACGCCGGCTGGCGGAAGCACTGGGCGGTACTTTGACCGCCCACAATCGCGCTGCGGGCTCGGGCGCGAAATTCGTACTCTTTCTCCCGAAGGAAATTCCCAAAAACCGTATTCCCGAGACCCTGAAGCAGTAACTCCCGATTCTGGTCACAGCTCTTAAGGTCGCATTAAAGTTGCCATAGGATTCCGGTAAGGACTCCTGCCGCGGGTCCTGCTATGCTGTATGGGATGGGAAGTTTCGATGTGGAACGCTTTCTCTGATTTTGCAGAGAAATGCCAGGAAGATCAAGGAAGACATTAAGTGCAACACAGAACCGTAAGTTTGCGAACCTTTTTGACTGTGGTTGGCGTTCTGAGCGTGGCATTTGTCATTGGGCTGGCTGGTATTGGCAGAGTAGAGATCAAGCCGGCCACAGTGGATGCCACGACGCCACAGTCTCAGCAGCAAGAGATCACATACATCTCGCAGGAGGAGAGTCCCGATCATCCCGACCAGGAACTGTTGTCCCGGATCTACGAGGGGGCAACCCAGTCTGTCGTCAGCATACAGGTGCGACGTTCCGGGCCGAGGTCTTCTGAATTTGACCCGCGCGGATGGGGACAGGGCAGTGGCTGGGTGTGGGATGACGAGGGGCACATAGTTACCAACAACCATGTCGTCGAGAACGCGGCCGACATCTTCGTCACCTTCGCCAACGACCTGTGGACAGAGGCTGAACTGGTCGCCCGCGATCCCCAGTCTGACCTGGCGGTGCTTCTAGTTGAACCGCCGGAAGGAATGAGTCTGCGCCCGCTGGAACGAGCACCTGAGTTACCCAAGGTAGGCCACTATTCGATCGCTCTGGGCAGCCCTTTCGGCCTCGAAAACTCGATGACGTTAGGTATTGTAAGCGCATTGGGGCGCAGCCTGCCTGTGGGGGATCCCGGACGCTCAGGGCGATACTCTCTGCCGGAGGTGATACAGACTGATGCGGCCATTAACCCCGGCAATTCGGGAGGGCCGCTGCTAAACCTCAGCGGCCGGGTCGTTGGTGTCAACTTCGCTATTCGTACGCAGGAGCGTTCTCCTGCAGGCACCGGCGTCAACTCGGGCGTTGGCTTTGCGATTCCAATCTCGGTGGCTGATCGGGTCATTCCAGCTCTAATCGATGACGGAGAGTTTGTCTATCCATTTCTCGGTATTGCGGGCGGGACGATTTCGGCGCCGGTCGCGCAAAGAATGGACCTGGACTCGAATGTTCTTGGCGTCCTTGTGGACAGCGTCATGCCCGACGGCCCGTCCGCCGAAGCCGGTCTGCGCAGAGGCGACATCATCGTCAACATAGACGGAGACGAGGTGCGCAACTTCGAGGACGTGATCAGTTATCTGGTCATGCGGAAGTCGCCGGGCGAGACAGTGGAGATCGGTGTATTGCGCCGGGGCAGAAGCCGCACCTTTGAAGTGAATCTAGGGACCCGCCCAACTGTGCAGCGGAGCGAGAACTAGCGTTGCGTGCGCTCCTGAACTCCGGGCCGGGTTCTCGTTGAAGAGGAGCGCTGAGCAGACTTCAGGAATCAAAATGGAGAGATGTGGGGTTCCCTTCAGGTGGCGCTCATGGAAGGCCGGAAGAGAACCTTCCATGAGCCATTCATTCAGGGGAACCCTTGAAGCGGCATTCACTTATGTTGTGCGGTTCGATTTTGACTTTCGCGTTAAGTAGGGCGGCCGAAATACCAGGGCACAGCCACATCTTTTCCTTTGAGGAGACAGACCATGTTCAAGAAACTGTTGATTGTCGGGCTCGGACTTCTCACCGCAGCCTGCGTGCCGATTCAGCCATTGCCATCAGAAGCAGCCACGGGGCCTGAAACATCCGGCGAGATGACCGACCAACTCGAGAACTGTGATCCAACCTTTTCGGTCCTCAAGGTTGGTCACGGCGCAGACGACCTGCCGACCAACGATGTGCCGGCTTACGTTGACGTTCTCAGAGTAGAATCCAGCCTGGAGGGCGAAACCCTTACGGTCGTGTTCTACCTCAAGAGCCTTCCTCAAGAATTGACAGTCAAAAGGGAAGGTCTTTCTGACTTAGACATAGATGGGGGCGCAGCCGAGATCTATTACGAGTACTACTGGAATGTCAACATCGACGTAGAAGGCGCCGCCCGAAGCCCATCGAACAACTCACTTTTCGACTACATGTTCAGTGCGGTCATTGACCCGGGGACACTTGACTCGGAATCACCACCAACAGAGCTCGATTTCCAAACAGCTCTGGAGCTCAACTTTTTCAGATTCGAGCACCCTGCTGACAGACAGCAGCTTTCACACTTGCGCCATGCTGGAAACGCCCAGTTGCAAGTCGCTTACGAAGACAGTTCCCTTACTTTCAGCGGTCATGTGCCTGGCATAACGGACAACTCAACCCTCTTTTTCTACACGGGTGACGTTTTGCTCGGACACGACGGCATTTCATGCGAAGCCTGACCGAAACCCGAAACGGCCAGTCTCTTGCAGGTCGCCCGGCGTTCACACATGGAATGCCTCTCAGATTGCACTCAGATCCGAAATGTGGAGCACGTGAAGGCGGAGCCTTGAACGAAGGCTCACCCTAATCAATCAAGGAAACAAACCGATGTCCAAGAATCTCCTGATTGGCGGACTCGCCCTCCTCACCTCAGCCTGCGTACCGATACCTGGAGAGTTGCCGCCAGCATCAGAACCGACGCTGACGACAGAACGACAAGCTGATTGCCCGGGCGGCTATTTCGAAGTGCTGCCCGGCCAGAGCGCCGGCGACTCGGTCTTAGAGTTCTTGCCGGCGTACATTGACATTGTCAGCGTGGAATCCAGCCTGGAGGGTGACACGCTGACGGTCATCTTCTATCTGAGAGGTCTTCCCGAAGAGATGACTTTCAACAGAGAACGTGTGGAAGACAAGCACCTTGAATACATGTGGTCTGTCGCAATCAACATCGAGGGCGGCCCCATCATCACATCCGAGCAGACCGACTTTACGCTGGCCGCCTTTAATGCCGCCAATAGGGAATCGGCACACCCACCAGCCACAACCCGGCCATTTGCAAGCGCAGTTCAAACCGCGGTATGGAAACACAGTTACAATTCCGAAACAAAGGAAGCTCAATTGGTGAAAACGCCTGACCATCCCAGCCTGATCGTTTCCCACGAGAACAACACACTTACAATTATTGGCCGGATTCCGGGCGTCACTGAAGAATCGACTCTTTTGTTTTCGACCTATGATTTTCTGCTCGGGCAAGATACCGTTTCCTGCCGACCAAGCTGATGCGGTCCGTCCCGTTCGTCCTTATCGCCCAGAAAAAGGGCGTGCGAAACCGGAAACCGGACCCCGTCCTGAGCTGTCTAGGAGCCATCGCTATGTTCAAGAAACTCCTGATCGTTGGAGTGGCACTATTTGCCACAGCCTGCGTACCCATACCGGCAGAGCCGCTGGCAGAATCAGAACCGACGCAGATGACAGAGCAACCCGCTGATTGTCCAGGGGGCTACCTTGACATGCTGCCCGGCCAGAGTGCCGACGACCCTATCTCAGAGGAATTGCCGGGATATATTGATATTATCGGAGTGGATTCGAGCCTGGATGGGGAAACCTTGACGGCCATCTTCTATCTGAGGGAAATCCCGGAAGAGATGTCTTTCAACAGAAAAGGTGTCGAAGATATGCACCTGGAATACATGTGGACCGTTGAAATCGACGTGGAGATGGGGGACGAAGACGAGTCCGAACTGCTTGAGTACACATTGACCGCCTTTTACCCTGCAAGAAGGGTCTTGGAAGACACGCCAGCCGCAATTCGCCTGTTCCAAAACGCCATACGGACCGCGGTGTGGAAAAACGTCCACTATCCTGAAAAAAACGAAACCCGCTGGGAAGACGTTCTGGTTCATGACCACATGCTCGTCTCTCACGAAGACAACACGCTTACACTTATCAGCCAGATTCCTGGCATCACTGACGAGTCTACCCTACTGTTTTCGACCTATGACATTCTGCTCGGACAAGATGGGGTCTCGTGCCTTCCCAGCGCTGAGGCGAGCAAGAGCGATTCAAAAGTATTCCTTACTACACCGAGTCACGACCTAGGAGATGACACACCGAACACAATCGGTCTAGAGGAGGGATGTGATCTCCCCCCAATTATGGACGCGGCGTTGCTCCAGTGTGAGACTGACACAGCCGCGATAATACCGGGGCAGACTGTCACTGACGAAGCCACGGAAGAGTTGCCTGCACATATAGACATTACCGAGGTCAAGACAGCTCTGTCCGGGGAGACGCTGACTGTTGTATTTCATCTCAGAGACGTCCCGGAAACCTTAGCTTTTGGCCGAGCATGTGTACAGGAAAGCATCCTGGAGTATATGTGGCAGGCATCAGTCGATGTGGACAACGACCCGGAAACAGGTTGGTATGGATTCGATTACACTCTGTCTGCCAGCTACTTTGTACTTGGCTCGAGAAGCGGCATGAATAGGGATGCTCCAATCGAACATGAAGTACAAGCAAACTCTTGGGAAGTGTATGGTAATGGCGGTGGCACTTATCTTGAGAGTGTCAGCATTGAGGTGTCTCCTCAGGAAGACACAATTACGCTTGTTGGAGATATTCCTGGAATAACACCAGAATCAGTTCTTGCATTTGAGACGTACGATTATCTACATGGTTCTGAAAAAGTAGCGTGTTTGCATCCACAATCACCAAGTGATTCCAAGTAAGCATTGCAAGGCTCGAATTCGTGGAAGGACAAAAACCATGCCATTCACGATACTGAAGAGGGCGAGATCGTTTTGAGTGCCGTAGTCGGCTACATCGGTGCTGTCGAAAGCAATCCCGCCCGCGGCGGCGACCGGGTCGGAATCATCACAGTGGATGTGAGGAGAAGACGGCGATAGTACTGGTTGACGTCTTTAGCGGCGAGGTTCTAAGACTGGAAGTGGACAGCGGCAATTGAGTAGTGGGGTTTGGCGCGCCTCTGTCAAAGCAGGGGCGCGTGCTCCCTTCTCTTTCAGCTGACAGATACTTCCTCCAATATTGCAGGTGGGGAGCCGGGTCAATGACGCCCGGCTCCTCGCTATTTCAGAGAGATCTTCATCGTTCTCAGTCATGTTTTCATTTGTCTGAATTGTGAGGCATGTGGTTATTTGAACAAGGCAGTGTACGCCGCGTGCCCGTATGCAGGCGGTTGGCAATCAATTTCAACGGAATTCAGAGTCCGGAAGGAAGACCGATGACCGAGGTTGTTGGCGCAACGCATCAGTTTCACGAGGCGGAATACGCCGAGGATTGGGCGCGGCGGTTCAAGCCGACGCCGGAGCGGCTACATCTCTTTGAGACAGTTCTTCAGCAGTTGCAGAGCACTGTACCGGCCGATGGTCATGTAGTCGAGCTGGGTATAGGGCCCGCCTATCTGGCGGAATATCTGCTAGCGCGCATGCCGCACATTTCCTATGAAGGGGTCGACTTTTCGGAGCCGATGCTGAAGCAGGCGGCGACGCGTCTGGCGCGGTTTGGCGAGCGTGCGCAGTTTCAGCAGGCTGACTTGCTGGGCGACAGCTGGGTCGGCGATCTGACGCGTCCAGCGGCGGCGATCGTATCTACCTGGGCGTTGCACGATCTGGGGGGCCAGACGGAAACATTGCATGTGTATCGGGCGTGTGCGGCGGCGCTGCCAGTGGGCGGGATCCTGCTCAATGGTGACTTTGTGAAGCCGGACGGGACGCGCCTTCCGTTTGAACCGGGACGGTTCCTGATCGGCCGTCATTTGGAGCTGCTCGAGGAGGCCGGCTTTTCCGACAGACGCTGTCTGCATCTGTGGGAGGAGGAGCTCGAGGCGCCGACGTCGTCCCAGAACTACGCCTGCCTTCTGGGAACCGTCTGAAAGAAGATTCCCAGCGTGTTGAGGGACGACAGGATCATTACACGGGTCGCGGCGCCATTACCCCTTACGTAGACAGGATGTCCGCCGCAGGAATTCAGGAGATTTCGCAGAAGGCGGGCGAAACCAGGAGTGCCGGGAAAGGAAGAGCGATGGCTGAAGCGCCCTTTGAAGTTGACAAAGCTCACCGCTGGTTTGGCATCGATCTGAACAACAGCACAATGGACGCGCTGGACGCCGGAATGGTAACACCGGAATCGTGTGAGCCGTATATTCATGCGGCTCATGCCAGCTGCTATCACTGGATGCAGGTTGGAACTGTTGCCAATCATGGCCGGGGAGAGTTTGCGGTCGCGAGCGTGTATGCGGCGGCGGGGCTAGGCGAGGCTGCGCTGCGTCACGCCCGCCGTTATTTGGAGCTGATAGAAGCCAATCCCTATGCGTTGGAAGATTGGGACAAGGCTTTCGCCTATGACGCCCTGGCCAGGGCCTACGCGGCCGCCGGAGATGTGGCGGCAGCACGCGAAGCCAGAAACCAGGCACAGGCTGCCGGCGATGCCATTGCCGATAAGGAAGATCGAGAGGTTTTCCTGCACTGGTTCAAGGGCGGCAACTGGCACGGCCTGTAGAAGAGATCAATTCAAGCGTCATTCCATTGCAGATGTATTGGTCCCCGGCGGCGAAGAGGGCGCCCGCCCAGATCGCCAGTTTCTCTTCTGATTCAGTCATTCTGCCATTTCTCATACACCTGGAGCCCGCGTCGCTCGCGGATGCCGTCGCGCCATGCCTCGTTACGGTTGTGGGTGCGCTGAAATTTGATGCGTAGGCCGGAGCTGGTCGACGCCTCGCGGCGGCTGTACCACTCTTCCAAGCGCTGTTCCAGCCCGTCCTGCAGTGCGGCGAATTCGTCCCAGCCGGCCCGATTGAGCTGTTCGCCGGGGTCTGAGTCCAACTCAAAGAGATCGTGGGGGCCGTCGGGATAGCGCTTGACGAATTTGTGCTGCGGTGTGCGTATCATGCGCAGATCGCCGTATTCGCCGTAGCGGGTATCGTCCCATGATTCGGGGCCGCTGCCGTCGAGCAAGTGGGCGTAGCTGGCGCCGGCGTAGCTGCGGGTCTCGTCGAGCTCGATTCCTGCCCAGTCACAGATGGTGCTGAAGGTGTCGTAATGGTCCACGCAGCGCTGGCTGACGTGGCCGGGTTGCACGAGTCCCGGAGCGCGGACCATGAGTGGAACGCGTGTTGAAATCTCATACATGTTCAGGGGGCGTGTGCTGTTGCCTTTGCCCCAGAAGCCGTTCTGGCCTACTGAGCAGCCATGGTCGGATGTGTAGATGACGACTGTGTTGTCGAGGGTGCCGTCCTGCTCCAGCCGGTCCAACAGGCGGCCTACCTCGCGGTCGATTTCGGTTACGGCGGTGTAGTAGCCGATGTAGCGGGTGCGGATCTGCTGGTCAGTGGGTTGGAAGCCGCCGGCCAGGCCCTCGTTGCGCTGCCAGGGATGGGGTTGGTAGGGGGGAATGTCGGTGAAGGCGGCGTCTTCGAACTGGGCGGTCAGAGCCGGGTCGTGGGTTTCGGCCTGGTAGGGTGAATGGGTTGAGATGTAGCCTACCTTGAGGAAAAAGGGCTGATCTGCCGGCGCGCTGTCGAGGAATTGGAGTGCGTGATCGGTGATGAGTGTGCTCTTGTTTCCCGTCAGTTCCCGAGGTTGGCCGTTGAGGTGGTAAGTATAGTCACCGTTGTGGGCGCCCTGCCAGCGGGGGAGGCCGAAAGCCCAGTTGAAGCCGGGCGGCGTGCGGTGTGAGCGGCCCATGTGCCACTTGCCTGAGAGACCGCAGTGGTAGCCGGCGCCGGAAAGGAGCTGCGGCAAAGTCACTTCTCCGGCCAGCCAGTCGTGGTCACCGATGACCGGTTCGGCCTCCTGAAGCCAGTCGTGGATGCCTACTTGCGAGGGTGTGCGACCGGTCATGAGACAGGCGCGAGCGGGTGAGCAGACGGGGCAGGGGGTGAAGGCATCGGCGAAACGGGTGCCTTCGGTTGCGAGCCTGTCCAGGTTGGGCGTTTGCAGTTCACTGTTGCCGTAGCATCCGTTTGCCCACTGGCCATGATCGTCGGTCAAGAAGAGGAGGATGTTAGGACGGGCCATTGGATGTTCCTGTCGGGTCTAATAAACTAGCTGAGGTCTCAAAAGTGGAGATGGGGCGACCGAAATTGAGAGTACAGATTACTTGGAAGGAAAGATTCGCACTACATGACCCGGTTGGATTCGCTCAAGAACTCACTGTACTTCAGGAACAAGCTCCACTATATCTTTCAAGTTCGGGAGGGGTGGTCGCAGGACCACTATTGCCAGATCCTATCTTTGCAGTGGCTGCTGGTCGGGAATGCTATTATCCAAGGTTTCGAGAACGTCAAAGTAATTCTGGGCAACACGCAATAAGGCGCCGTTCTTGATACCCTTCCAGCCCCTGTACTCCACCGTCTCAACCGTTATTTCATCTGGAAAATGAAGTCTAAGCCGGATAGGGACATCTTCATCAAGCAGAACTCGCATGATCTACTCGTAAGTGCTCAAGTCCTGCGGGTGAGAACTCCAGATACGACTGGACCTGCCACCGTTCGACAGTGGGGAAATCCAGAAGAAATTCCTCGATCGAAGAACCGCTTATTAGATAAGCCACCAATGTCTCAACGGGAACCCGCGTGCCGGAAAACACCAAATCGCCGCTGTGGACTTCGGGATCCCGGGAAACAACCTGTGTCAACTCGACCTTGTTTCGCTCAACTGAAGCCACTTGCAAATCTCCTTCTGAAATTCCCTATCTCAGACCTCAACTACGACACATTTTGTCGATTCAGCTAGAATTCAGTTACAGCCAGCAGCGCGTCTTCTCTTGATCCACAGGTCTTACGCAACGGTGTTCTCCAGGGTCATACCATCGATCGTAATTCTGACGATGTCGCCGCTATGTAGGGTGAACTCGTCGGGCGGTACGATGCCGGTGCCGGTCATCAGCAGGGCGCCGTGGGGGAAAGTCATCTCGCGCATCAGGTATTCGGCCAGGTCTGGGAAGGTGCGCTTCATTTGGCTGGTGGAGGTTTCACCGGCGAAGGCGATTGCTCCGTTGCGCTCGATTTCCAGGTTTATTGCAAGATCGGTCAGGGCGCCGGCGGGAGCCAGGCGGATGCCGGGGCCGACCGCGGCCGAGCCGTCGTAGGTTTTGGCCTGAGGCAGGTAGAGGGGGTTTGCGCCCTCGATGTCGCGGCTGGACATGTCGTTACCGACGGTGTAGCCGACGATGTGCGCAGCGGCATTGATGACGAGGCATAGTTCCGGCTCGGGCACGTTCCAGGTGGTGTCGGCGCGGATGCGAACTATCTGGCCGTGGCCGACGGTGCGCCAGCCTACCTGCTTGAAGAAGATCTCCGGGCGTGCGGCATCGTAGACCTGTTGATAGACGTCGGCGGCTGTTTCTGATTCGGCTTTGCGGGCGTCACGGCTGCGGAGGTAGGTGACGCCGCTGCCCCAGACTTCCTGGTGGTCGTCGAGCGGCGCAAGTAGGGTACCGCCAGCCTCTTCGTCCGTCGCCAATTCGGTCAGGAGCGAGGACAGTCGACTTTCGGGGAGGGCCAACAGCGTGCTGAGCGTCACGCCGGCGGGTAACAGCTTTCCATCGACTGCCCAGCGCGGCCCGGCAGATGTACTGTGTCGGGTGAGATACATTTACGCTTGCTCCTTCTCGGTTGTACGGGTTGCGGTTGCCGGGTTATCCGTTGCTCTTCTTCCACTCCTCATACTCGGCCCAGCCTTCGTCATTGAGCGGGTAGTACTTGCTGAGGGCGCCGCCTTCGGCCAGCTTGATGCGGCTGAAGACCTCCCACTCTTCGTGCTCGAGTGTGTGCTCAAGTACGAGGGGGATCATCTGGCGGGGTACTACGACGGCGCCATCGTCGTCAGCGATTATGGCGTCGCCCGGCAGGACGAGCACGTTGCTGATGTTTACGGGCACGTTGAGGCCCCAGGGGAAGAGCTCGGCCTGGGATGCATAGTTGGGTGTGAAGCCGACGGTCCAGAGGGGCACGCCGACCTGCTGGATGTTGGGCCAGTCGCGAACGCAGCCGTCGACGACGATACCTGCGCCGCCGCGGCCTTTGAAGTAGGTTGTGAGCATTTCGCCGACGCAGCCGGTATAGCGGCTGGCGAAGGCCTGGATGACGAGCACGTCGCCGTTTTCGACGGTCTCAAAGACAGCCCACAGCGCGCCGCGCTTTTCGGCGCCCTCCTGGGCCGCGCCGGAAAAGACGTCTTCGCGTTGGGGCATGAAGGCCAGTGTGACGGCAGGGCCCACAACTTTGGCGCCGGGCGTACGGGGAAGCGGCCCCTGGATGAAGGTGTGGCGGATGCCGAAGCGGTGCATGGTGGCGCTGGCAGTGGCTGTGCTAACCTGCCGCAACTGCTCGATCAGTTCCGGCTGCGGGCGGGTGACGGGGCCGCCGTCGATGGGCAAGTGTACGCCGGCAGGTGGGACCTCGATGGCCGCGTAGTCGTGGGTGGGTCTACTCATAATGCGGGGTCCTCTGCTGGGTGAATCCGGATTAACTGACAGGGCGCGCACCGGTCGAATCGGGGCGCGATGATTTTCTGATGGTATGCGAAGAAGTCGATTCCCGCAAACGGGAAGGGTATCGTGAAGGTGGCGAATGTGACGGCCTGCCTGAGCTGTGATTTGAAGGGGTCTACTGGACTCTCAGGGATGGGTGAGGCACCGGCGGGCGTAAGATCCCGTATCCCGGTGGTACGGTTAACAGGTTAACTTTGAGCTGCGGGCCGTTCGTCAGGATATGGGCCCGTTCTTGAATTACCGATTCGATTGAGAGTGCGCGATCCCGTGTGCTACAATGACGGCAGATTCGCAAGGCCATTCGGCCTTCTGGAAAGATTGAGAGAACTGTTCGCCGTGCCTCTGAAACTCCCCTCAACCTTCGCTTTCAGCCAGTCGAGTCTGCAATCCTACGTAAACTGCCCGCGTCGATTCTGGCTGGCCTATGTGGAGCAGCTCAAGTGGCCGGCGTTGGAGGCCGCGCCGTACGACGAGCACGAAGAGCTGCTGAGATTGGGCTGGCAGTTTCACCAACTAGTGGAACGGGCGGAGGCCTGTATGCCAACCGATCTGCTGGCGGACGGTCTGGACTATCCGCTGGATGAGTGGTTCGAGAGCTATCTGCGCCACCGGCCGGCCGATCTGCCAACTGAGGCTGTTGAAGTGGAGCGCGAGTTGAGCGCGCCATTGGTGGTGGAAGCAGGCCAGTTCCGGCTGGCTGCACGCTACGATTTGATCGCAGTGGGCGGAGAGGGAGCAGACCGCCGGGCGGTAGTTCTCGACTGGAAGACGAACAAGCGGGTGACGCGGCGTTCGAACTTGCAGCAGCGGATGCAGACGCTCGTGTATCCTTACGTGCTGGTAGAGGCGAGCGCGGGCCTGCCGTGGGGTCCGTTGGCGCCTGAGCAGGTGGAGATGCGCTACTGGTTCACAGCGGCGCCGGCTGAGGCGGTCTCTTTCGGTTACAGTAGCGAACGTCATGCGGCGAATCGTGCCAGGCTCGAGCAGTGGTTGAACGAGATTCTCAGTGGGGAAAGGGAGAAGGACTTTCCCAAGGTGGCCGATACTGAGGAGAATCGGAAACGATTCTGCGGCTACTGCATCTATCGTTCGCGCTGCGACCGGGGCATCGCTGCAGGTGACCTGGGCGAGTACGACGAGGAGGAATTTGCGGAGGAGGACTTGGAGAGGGCGTTGGAGTTCACGCTGGAGGAGGTTCAGGAGCTGGCTTTTTAGGTGGAATTCGCCGAAACTCGAGATGAAAGTGAGAGTTTTCTTATTGCATTGGACGCCGGCGTGAAGATAGTCAGCTTAACAGTTGAGCATGCAGGTGAGCATATCGATGTCTCAAGACTTTCCTCTGGGTAGGATCCCGATTAGCGCGGAGGGTTGATTTCGAGACGAATGGAGGACCTGTCGTAAGAATCCCGCTAGGAATCACTTTGGCCCACTCAAATCCTACCTCGTTAATACTATGCCACCTCAACCATGGATACTGAGACCTCAAATTGAACCTTCGGCGGCGCTGCAGGCTGCGGTGGGTGGGCATCCTCTGGTGGCGCGGTTGCTGGCGCAGCGGGGGATCGAAACTGCGGAGAAGGCGCTGCCTTTTCTGGACAGCAGGGCGTATGCGCCGGCGCCCCCGAGTGCGCTGGTCGGTTTGGATAGGGCGGCGGAAACGTTGATCGATGGCGTCAGGCAAGGCAGGAGCTTTCTCGTCTGGGGGGACTTCGATGTGGACGGCCAGACGAGCACGACGCTGCTGGTGGCGGCGCTGCAGGAGCTGGCGGGGACGCAGCGGGTGCGCTTTCACGTGCCGAACCGCTTCAATGAAGGTCACGGCATCAAGCCCTGGAAGCTGAAGGAGTTGCTCGAGGATGCGAGCTTTGAGCCGCACGTGCTGCTGACGTGCGACACGGGCATCGGCGATGGGGAGGGGATTGGCATTGCCAAGGATGCCGGGCTGACGGTCGTCGTTACGGACCACCATGATTTGCAGGCTGAGTTCGAGGACGTGGAGCCGGGCGCGGAGCCTCCGTGCGGTGAAACGAGCGAAGTTGCCGGCGAGCAAAGTGTGCGGCGGGCGGACGCGATAGTCAACCCCAAGTTCCTGCGCGCCGATGATCCGCTGCGCACGCTGCCCGGTGTGGGCGTGGCTTACAAATTAGTGCAACGGCTGTACGAGCTGGCTGGTGACCCTGACGGAGCGGCCCAGTTCCTGGACCTTGTTGCACTGGGCATTGTTGCCGACGTGGCCGAGCAGCAGCATGACACGCGTTACCTGCTTCAGATCGGGTTGGACAGGCTGCGGCGGACGGAACGGATCGGTCTGAAGGCGTTGATGGAGAGTGCCCAGCTGTCGCCGGAAAGCGTTGACGCGCAGGCAATCGGTTTTCAGATCGGTCCGCGCATGAACGCGCTGGGACGGCTGGATGATGCGACGGTGGCGGTGGAGTTGCTGACGACGGAAGACGCGATCCGCGCGGGGCAGCTGGCGGCGCAGATGGAGCGGCTGAACAATGAGAGGCGGCTGCTGACCAGCCAGATTACGCAGACGGCGTTCGACATGCTGGAGCGGGAGCCGGTTCTGCTCGACTTCAATGCGATCGTCCTGGCGAATCCCAACTGGCATGCCGGGATCATCGGCATCGTTGCAGCGCGGCTGGTTGAGGAGTACCACAGGCCGACGGTACTGCTATGCAGCCCGCCGGGTGAGCCGGCGCGGGGGAGCGCCCGCAGCACAAGCGGCGTGGATATCGGCGCAGCGATCGCGGGGTGCGGGAAGCTGCTGATGCACCATGGCGGGCATCCCGGCGCGGCTGGTGTGACGCTGGAAGCAGCCAACATTGACCGTTTTCGACGTGAGTTGAGCCGGCAGGTTGAGCAGCACAGGATTGACGCTGGGCCGGAAGGTCTGCACATTGACGCGGAGCTGCCCTTCTCCGAAGTTAACCTGTCGCTGGCGGAGGAAATAGAACGGCTGGCCCCCTTCGGCAACGGCAACCCGCAGCCCAGATTTGTAAGCCAGGGCCTGACGGTGGTCCAGGACCGGCGGATTGGGCGGGACGGCGCCCACCGGAGGCTGCTGTTGCAGGATAGGGAGGAGAGGAGACAGACGGCGGTCTGGTGGCGGAGCGCGGATGTGGACCTGCCTGGCAGCGCCGTAGACATTGCCTATACGCTGGGCGTAAACGAGTACCGCGGGGTGCGGTCTGCGCAGTTGACGATGGAGGCGGTGCGGTCGGCGGAAGAAGTGGCGGCGGCGGGCTTCGTTGACGCGCAGGCGAGAGAGTGCGTTCTCCACGACTTGCGCCGCGAACGTGTGTCTGCAGCCGATCTGCCAACTGTTGACAACGCAGTCTGGTTTGCGGAGGGTACTCGCTTGGGGCGCGTTCCCTACCGGTCGCGGCTGGAGGCGACCCGGGCGAAGACAGGACTGCCGCTGGTTCTGTGGAGCAGTCCGCCGTCGCCGGAGCTGCTGCGCTGGCTGGTGGAGAGGGTGGCGCCGTCCGAAATATATCTGATCGGCCGCGACACGGCGGAGGCGCAACCGGACGCCGTACTGAAACAGGTGGCGGGGATGGCGAAGTGGTCGATGCGACCCAGCGCAAATGGGCGCGAGGGTGGCGCGGCCCATAACAGCCGGCTTCCTATTGACAGGCTGGCGGCTCGCATCGGGGTGACGGAAGCGCTAATCCGGCGCAGTCTGCTATGGTTGGAACAGAAGGGGCTCCTGCGGATAGAGGGATGGGAGGAGGGCGACGTTGCGCGTGTCGGACCGGGAGACGGGAGAGAACGGGACGATGATGAGCGCTCGCTCTTGCAGGAGGAGTTGAAGGAACTGCTGGCCGAGATGCGCGCATACAGGCGATTCTTTCAGCGGGCGCCGGTGGGGGCGCTAGGGCTGAACGGGGTACTGCAGTAGTCAGTAGCTAGTAGTTAGTGGTCAGAGAATGATTGAGCGGAGGTTCTTGGAGCGTCTGAGCAGGTGGTGCGTTTCATTCGAGTTGGACTCTGCCGCAGGGGACGCCGGGTTGGCCTTCGGCTTCGACTTTTACATTGTAGGCGCCGGGTTGGGCCAGGGGATTGAGGTTCACGTCGAATTCGACGCGGACGAATTCGTTTGGCTGCCACTTGGTGGGCGGGTAGACGGACAGCACATCGCCGGCGCGTTCCAGGGACCGCCCCCATATCTGGCCATCATCTGACTGGACCAGGGCGAAGAGCGGGGGCGCTTCGCTTACCCCTCCGAATGTCCTCAACCACAGTCTCAAATGGACCCAGCCGCTGGGCGGATGGTAAATGACGTCGCGGGCGGGGACGATCGGCGTGGTGATCTCGCAGGCGGTGAGTTCGACGCCGGGGAATAGCTGAGCCTGCGGATGGACGGCGTTTTCAGAGAGCGCGGGCAGGGTCTGATATCTGTAGCGGACGGCATAGCCTCGTATCTCAACACCGGCCGGATACTGTTCGGTGACGAGAGGGAATCTCCCATCCAGCCAAGATTGGACCAGCCGGTGATCGTCGATGCCGGCGAGGTGGCTCTGGACCAGCCAGAGTGTGTCGGCGCCGTTGGGCCCGGCCAGATCCTGCAGATGGGCGGAGATGAGGGATTCGGCCTGTTCGGAAGTCAGCAGGGCGTTGAAGTTACCGTAGACGGGCATCTCTGTTGCGGCGGGTTGCTGACGCAGGTACCAGTCGAGGGCTAACACGAGGAAGTAGGGGTGGACGAGGGTGGCGTCAGCAGCGTGCGGGCTTTGCTCCTGATAGGCACTGATGTAGTCGGCGGCGGCGCGCCAGTTCTCGCGAAAGAGCGGGGGAGTCCAGAGGACGGGCAGCGATGCGGCGAGGAGGGCGAGGGCGGCGAGGCCGCTGAGGGCGCCGGCAGAGGGTTGCCAGCGTCCAAGCGCGCTCACACCGCGGGCGGCGGCCCAGAGGACGAAGGGAGCGAGGAAGAGGAAGTAGCGATCTTCGCGGAAGATGGCGGCGTTGGTGGCGAGCAGGGCGCTGCCGATCAGCAGGGGCGCGCCGATCCAGAGCCAGAGGAGCGGGCGCGTGTCACGGCGGCGGTCTCCGGGGAGGACCAGGCCAGCGAGGACGAGCAGGGCGAAGAAGAGGATTGCGGCGGTACGGACTGACGAGGGCCAGCCGGTATACCAGACGGTGAAGACGTGCAGCTGGCGCCAGAGGTTTGGCAAGAAGCCGGCAAAAGGGGCTTCGGGCGTGCTCGATGCGCCGTTGACGGTCCAGGCGCTGCGGGCCAGTGGCAGGAAGAGGAGGGTGACAAACGCGAAGGCGGCGACGGCCTCGAGAATGTAGCGTCTGTTGAAA
This sequence comes from Caldilineaceae bacterium, assembly GCA_965208965.1. Lineage (GTDB taxonomy): Bacteria > Chloroflexota > Anaerolineae > Caldilineales > Caldilineaceae > Bin5. The sequence goes on along the minus strand of OZ242384.1, from coordinate 2,516,541 downwards.
GTGTTGCGGCGGCGGGCGAGCAGAAAGACGGTCAGTCCGAGGCCAGGCAGGAAGAAGGCGGCGTAGAGATAACTGTATAGCGCGAAAACCAGAGCGGCCGCGAGACCGAACCAGCAGAGAATGCGGGAGGCTGCGGAGCTCCGGCCAAGTGAAGCCGGCTGCGGAGAAAGGTGATCGCGGGCAGCGACGAGGAAGAAGGCGGCCCAGACGATCGCGGCGGCTGCGGGCAGAAACATGCGCAGCTCCTGGCTGTACCAGACAAGGACAGGCGCGAGCGCGGTGAAGACGCCGGCGAGCAAGGCGGTGGCGCGACCGCTGAGCCGGGTTACAAGGCGAAGGACCCCCCAGACCAAAAGAATACCGATCAGAACGCCGAAGATGCGCAGGGCGGCGTCGCGTTCGGCGACGCCAAACCAGCTGAGAAATGTCTGCCAGTAGTGGAGCGCGAGATAGTAGGCGGGCGGATGTTTGTCTCGGAGCAGCTGGAATGTGCCCGGCCAAATGTGGGCGGGGCCGAGCCTTGCCCAGTCGAGCGAGACGGCTTCGTCGAACCAGATGCTGTGATATTCCAGGCGCCAGAGTCGGGGCAGAGCCGCCAGGAGGAGGACGAACAGTTCGGGCAGAGAGGTGGGCCAGAGGCGCTGACGGAGCGCTGTGAGACGCGCGGCCGCCATGGCAATCCGGCCCTTGGGGGATGATATGAGGCGGGTCACTGTGGTCTTTGTTGCGTTGTCATGCTGTGGGCTGGGAGGCAGCCGCCACACGCCGCAACCGATTGGCCAGGACTGAGCGGACGGTTACTGCTCCGATCACGATGGCTCCGCCGAGCAGCGCAAGAGGCGTAGGCATCTCGCCGATGAAGAGGAGGACCCACACGGGATTGAGAATCGGTTCCAAGGTCTGGATAAGGACGGCTCCCACCGCGGTCAACTCTTTGATAGCGAGGGCGATGAGAATCGAAGGGAGACCGATTTGAAAGACGCCGAGAAAGAGCATGCCAGCCCAGTCGGCCGGGGTCGGCGCGGCTCCGAAGAGGAAGGGGAGGCCGAGGAGCGCAGCGAGGACGTTGCCAAGCAGGACGGTTTCGATGGTGGACGAGTCCTTTTGTTTGCGCATGAAGAGGAGAAACCAGGCGAAGGTCAGGCCGGCAAGGAGGGCAAGGAAGTTGCCGACCGCACCTCCAGCGCTGAGCCCGTCGCCGTAGAAGCAGAGGAGCCCCACTACAATCGCCGCGAGGGCAAGCCAGTCCAGCTTGCTCACGGCCTCGCGGAGATAGTGAATGCCGAAAAAGGCTACGAATACCGGTGCGGTGTATTGGATGAAGATGGCGTTGGCGGCGGTGGTTTCACGGGCAGCGATGATGAAGAAAGCCTGCGCGGCGACGAGAGCGACGGCCCCGCCAAGTTGGGGGAGCGACCAGTGAAAGTTAAGCCGGGGCTTCGAGTGCCGCGTGTGCGAACCGGTCGATTGGTCCCGACGCGAGGGCAGGAACGGTCGTGCCATGAAGAGAGCGATTGTCAGGGCAGCGATGGCGCCGCGAACTCCCAGCAAGGGCAGATGCGCAACGGATATTACCTTGATCAGAAGTCCGCTTGTGCTGAAAAGGACGGCTGCCAGAGCCATACAGTAGATTGCTTTACGGTGGCTCATCGGTGGAGTGGTCAGTGGTTAGTGGTCAGTAAACAACGGCGCGCAGCGGAAAGAGACGTTCGGGCCCATTATTGCTCCTGATCCTACCGGGAAGAGAATGCGTAGCGCAGGGTGACGCCAAGTATGTAGTAGGCGGCCAGGACGGAGCCGCGGAGCGTTCCGCTGACTTTGGACTGTCCGGCGCGACGGGGGGCGAAGCTGACCGGTACTTCCAGGATAGGGACGCCCCTGCGGGCGCATTTTACCATCATTTCGGTGGGCCAGCCGAAGGTCATTTCCTGCATATGGAGTTCTTGCAGCAGGTCACGTCGGATGGCTCGGTAGGGACCGAGGTCGGTGACGGCTACCTTGCAGAGTTGACGCATGAGCGCCGATGTGAGCCAGTTGCCGAAGCGCTGATGGGGGGGCATGGCGCCGGGCAGGATTTCGCCGAGAACACGGGAACCGAGAACGAGGTCGGCCCGGCCTTGTTGAACGGGCAGGAAGAGCCGAGGCATTTCAGCGGGGAGGGAGCTGAAATCGCCGTCGAGGAAGAGGAGGATGTCTCCGGTGGCGGCGGCGACACCGGCGGCGCAGGCGTATCCGTAGCCCCGCCGCGGCTCAACGACGACGTGTGCGCCGGCATCGGCGGCAAGAGGACCTGTGCCATCGGTGGAGCCGTTGTCGGCGACGATGACGCGGGCAACGGGCTGCGAAGCGGCCTCGCGTACGAGTTGCGGGATGTTACCGGCCTCGTTCAGAGCTGGGATGATGACGTCGACATCCATTGGGCGGTCAGGAAGCGGCTGGTGGCTGGGGCACGATCGGGATGGGAAGACAGTTCGATGGACAGACGCTGGAGTTCATTGGCACTGTCGATATCATACCACTCCGGCAGCAGATCGACGCGGAGGCCTTCTGAGGCGGCGATGGCCAGGGTGTCGCGCAGGACGGTTGGCGTGGACATTTGGACGTCAGTAACGAGGCGGCCGGGCGGCTTTTTGACGCCGATCAGGTAGTAGCCGCCGTCGGTGCAGGGGCCGAACACGGCGTCGACGCGGGGATCGTCCAGACGTCGAAAGGCGGAGCACAGCAGGTCCGGGGGCAGAGTGGGACTGTCGCTATTGATGGCGGCTACCTGGCGATGGCCGCGGTTCAGAGCGGCGGAGAGGACGTATTGGAGGCGGTCACCCAAGCGTTCAGGCTGGCGGAGGGAGGGCGCTTGTTGACGTACGCCGGACAGAGAGCCCGAGGCCGCTTCAGTCCGAGGACCGGAAACGGCGGACGGCGGGCCTTGCTGTGGTATCAGCAGGAAGTCGGGCGCGAGCTGGCGAAAGAAATCTCGGGCGGCAGCCGGAGTATAGGCGATTCCGGGAGTGAAAGCTTCCTGTTGGGCGGCGACTCTCACGGTTGCCAGGATATCCAGGAGGAAGCAGTGATAAAGGGAGGCTGCGGAGCCGCTGGTGAGGGGCGGGACGAGGCGGGTCTTGGCGCGTCCGGCGACAGGTTGTTTCGCCATGACGAGCAGAGCGCGGCGGGCGGCTTCGGCGGCGGGCGGTTGGCGGTCTGGGTGGTCGTCGGCGGGCAGGGACCGGGCGTCGGGCGCGTTATGTACGCAGTCCCTCGATTGCTCCGTCTCTTCGCCGCCAGTGTTCAATCTCCCGCCTCCCGTACGGCGGCCAGCCCGTGGCGCAGTGCGCCGCGTTTTTCCCAGGCTTGGCGGATGGATAGGTAGGAGATATAGGTATAGCCACCGGCGTAGAGGGAGAGCCAAGGGAAGAGCCACCAGAAGCCATTGAGAAGACTGTACACCAGGAGTGCGTTTGCGTAGAGAGCGAGGACGATTTCGGCCCAGACGGTGGGGTCGCTGGGCAAGACGTAGGTGCTGGTATGCCAGTCCTTGCCGGCGCGGGTGACGGCGAACTTTGGCGTGCGCTTGAAGGCGCTGCGGACACCGAGAAGCGCCTCAAAGACGGCGCGGCTATTGTTGACGGAAAGCCCGGTTCCCAGCCCCAACAACACAAAGAGCCGACGAATCCGCTGGCGTACGGAGACGCCCTGGCTTTGCATTGCGGTCCAGTACATGAGCGGGGGTCCGATGGCGGTGAGGGAAAAGAGGGAGGCGATTCTCAGGGCCGGGCTGAAAGAGGACATCATCGGCAGCAGGAAGAGCAGGTTGAGGAGCATCAAGGGGTGGACGGCGTAGCCTGTCAGATGGGCGATGCCGAGCGCCTTGCGCCACAGAGGCTGCCTGGAGCCGAGGACGGCGATTGAGAGTTTTCTTGCCGTCTGCATACTGCCCTTGGCCCAGCGGAATTGCTGCCGCTTGAAGGCGTCGACAGAGACGGGGATTTCTGCGGGCACGATCACGTCCGGCAGATAGGCGACGCGCCAGCCGCACAGTTGGGCGCGGTAGCTGAGATCGAGATCTTCGGTGAGCGTGTCCTCTTGCCAGCCTCCTGCCTCGTCCATGCAGGAGCGGCGCCAGAGACCGGCGGTGCCATTGAAGTTGAGCAGTGCCCCCAGTTCGTTGCGGGCCCGCTGTTCGACGACGAAGTGGCCGTCGATGCCGAGGGACTGGGCGAGAGTCAGGCGGGAGACGCTGGCGTTGAGATGGCCCCAGCGGGCCTGGACGCAGCCGACTTCGGAATCATCGAAGGGAGAGATGGTATGCTGCAGAAAGTCAGGCGGCGGCACGAAATCGGCGTCGAAGATGGCGATGAATTCGCCGCGAGCATGGGCGAGCCCATCGCGCAGGGCGCCAGCTTTGTACCCTTGGCGGTCAGTTCGGTGGTATTGGGTAATGTCGATGCCGTTGCGACGGTGGAAGGCGATGCTGCTGGCGATGATCTGGCTGGTATCGTCGGTGGAGTCGTCAAGGACCTGAATCTGGAGCCGGTCTGCGGGCCAGTCGAAAGCGGCGACGGCGTCGATCAGGCGCCGCACGACGTGCCGTTCGTTGAAGACCGGGAGCTGGACGGTTACGGAGGGGTAGTCCCGAATGTCGGGAGACGGCGGCGGTTCCGCGTCGAAGAGGGTTCGCCGGGCGATGAGGGTCAGCAGCAGCGCCTGCAGGCCATAGATGGCGAGAAGAGATGCGCCTATGATGTAGATAAGTTGCAGAACCGTCATACGCAGATTTCAGCCTTCAGTTTGCCGTCTCCGGCTGCAAAGTCAGTACTCGCTCGGGGCAAGGAGGCGGCTGCAGGAGTGTGTTTCTTTTTCTGTGTTAACGACCTTGTGCCCTGATCGTGCGTTCCTCGGAGTCAGACCATGCGCAAGGATCGGACCATGTTACCAGATAGGGCCGCGCGGGGGTTCTCCCAGCCGCCGCAGCAGCAGGCTGTCCAAGCCCCAAGCACGACCGGACTGGGTCAGGGCTGTCACCAGAGCCGATACGGTGAGCAGCACATAGGTCCATATCCACGCATGGCCGCCGAGATGAGCCAGAAACAGATTGAAGAAGAAAAGGGCTGCGCCGATGGCGGCCAAGGGCGTAAAGAGGCCGACCAGCAGGCCCAGGCCCAGCAGCAGCTCTCCGACCAATTGAAAGACCGCGAACAGCCCAGGGACTTGCAAGATAGTGCCGTTGATTATTGCACGGTAGAAGGCGGGACCGCCGCCGTTTTCGTTGAAGAGATAGTTGAATAGGCCGATGATTCCGTCGGCCGTGTACACGTCCTTTTGCAGATTGTCGAACCAGGCGAAAACGAGAATCACCCCTAGAGTAATGCGTAAGATGGCAACGGCTTGTCTCAGTCTGCTTTCTGCCTTATCCATGTGAGTGCTCCTATTGAAATATGATGCTTGATGATCGTTGATCAGCCCGGCGCTGCAGCGCCTGTCGAAGTCCTATTTGGCTGCGGCTGCCGGTTGCGCAGCAGGCCAACGGCGCGGTCGGTCAGAAATACGCCGACCAGCATCGCGAGGGTGGTGGTCATGCTGCCCAGGCTGAGGAGGGGGACGCCGACCAAGGAGTGGCCCAGGTTGCAGCCGCCGGAAATGCCGGCGCCGACGCCCATGAGCAGACCGCCTGCGGCCAACTGAGAATAGCGGGTGGGCGTTTCGCCTCTAGCCCAGAAAGTGCCAGCCGTACGGGCGGCGATGAAGGAGCCGGGCAGAAGAGCGATGAGTGCCACGGGAATCCACAGATTTCCGATCTCGCCTCCGCCCAGCACGGATTCGTAGAGCGTGGTGGGCACGCGTGACGTGCCGAAGGTATAGGTAGCGCCGCCGGCGCGTGCCAAGAGCCAGGCCAAGCTGGTGAAAAGGCCAACGGACACGCCAAGGGGGAGCCAGGACCAGTAGTCGCCTTGTTGGGGACGGGGACTGCGCCAGAGGAGTAGTGCGGCTGCGGCCAGCAACAGGAAAAGCAGGCCGATCCCCAATGTTGAGCCGAACAGATTCAAGAGCGTCGTTGCCATTCCTCCCGTCACCACAGGATTCTCATTCAATGCGACTCGCAGAGTGTTGAGCGGCCCGCGCCAAGCGAGCAGATCACCGATTGTCCAGGTTGCCAGTCCGACGAGCGTGCCAAGCATACCGTGGCCGAGTTTATAGAAGATACCGGTCACGCAGGTAGATGCGATTACCATGCCTGCGCCAAAAATGAGGCCGCCGACGAGGTTCGCCTGCCAAGCCCAAGGCGCTACCCACGGCGTTATCCAGCCGAGGGCAATCATCCCCTGCACGAGGGGGATGGCTATGAGCAGCGTAAGCAGATAGGCGCGGAACAGGTCCAGTTGCGGCGGCCGCCTGATCAGGCCGCGCAGGGTGCTGTGAAAGCAGAAATCACCTCTTTCGAGGAGGTAACCAAGCGCCAGACCGGCGGCAAGGGCCAGCAGGATGGTCATGCGACAGAGTTCCGTTTGCAATTTTCTGTTGCCGGTTGCCGCAGCCGCCAGCCAACCAACAACTGTTTAGCAGCCAGTCTCTTTTGGCAGGGCATTAAAAACATTGCGCAGTAAGCGAGTGACAGTTCCATAGACCGGTTCGCGGCTTCAGTTCCTATTTCTCAGCCCATCCAGCCCCCATACGCGGCCGGCGCCTGTTACAAAGAATAACCCGTGCCACATTGCAAGCATGGCGTAGCTCCAAGGCCATTCGCCGGGCACCTCCAGGAGGCCGATGCCTAGGTTGAGAGCGAGGCCCAAGCCCAGCAATGCGCCGAGGCGGGTAAATGCGCCGGTAAGCAGACTGAGGCCAACGAGCAACTCCGCCAGGAAGATCATCCAGGCGAAGAGCGTAAAATTTGGCAGAACCAACTGCTCGACAAGACGGCCGTAGAACGGGAAGGCGGCATGGGCCACTTCCAGCTGCAGCCAGTCCATCAGGCCGCGGCCCTCTGCGGGCATGAAATCGGGCGGCAGCTTCCAGCGCAATGAAAAAAGCCACAGGAGTCCGATGATGGCGCGTGCGACGGCAATAGGCCACAGGGACGCCTGCAGGCTCATAGATCGGTCTCGGCAGGCAGGAGATGGATCCGTTCTCGAGGCAGGTGCAGGACGATTTCTTCGCCACGGTGAAAGCGCTGATAGGGCGTCACGGTCAACTGAAGCTGGGTATCGCTGATGCCGGCGCCGCAGCGGGCGACCAGTCCTTGAAAGCTGTAGGACTCGACCATGCCGACCAGATTGTTGTGGCCATTTGTTCCGACCTCGACTGCTTCGGGGCGGATGGTCACGAGCACGTCGCCATCGGGCCTTTCGGTGTCGTCTACTTCGAGCGGCCCGAGATCGGTTTCGACGATGCGGCCGCGCTTGATGCCCGGCAGAAAGTTAATGCCACCGAAGAAGCGGGCCACATCGCTGTCGACCGGACGTTCGAAGAAGCTGCGGGGCTCCCCAATCTGGCGGACGGCGCCCTGCATTAGCAGACAGATGCGATCGGCGACGGCAACGGCGTCGGTCTGATCGTGGGTGACGAAGATCATGGTGATTCCGGCTTGTTGCTGGAGCGTGCGGATGGTGTCGCGCAGGTCCTCGCGCAAGCTGGGTTCCAGGCTGCTGAGAGGTTCGTCCAGCAAGAGGACACGCGGCTTGATGACCAAGGCTCTGGCGAGAGCGACCCGCTGCCGCTGGCCTCCGGACAACTCGTCGGGGCGGCGGGACTCGTAGCCGGCCAGTTGCACTGCTGCCAGCGCCTGTGAGACTTTGGCGCGAATCGTACTTGCGTCGATCCGGCGCATCCTGAGGCCGAAGGCGACGTTTGCACCGACATCCATGAAGGGGAAAAGGGCATGCTCCTGGAAGACCATGACGGCGCCGCGTCTTTCCGGCGGCACGCCAAGCACGGATTGGTCGTCGAAGCGTATGTCGCCCTTACCAGGGTGCACAAGCCCGGCTATGGAGCGCAGAATGGTGGTCTTGCCGCTGCCGGACGGTCCCAGCAGGACCATCAACTCACCCTTTCCGATCGTCAGGGAAACGTCGTGCAGAACGGGAGGGTTGAATGGGAAGGCGTGGGAAAGCTTGTGCAGTGAGACGTTGGTCATGTTAATGCGGTTGGTAAGACGCTGCGGTTGCGAGCCAATCGTTGCACGGTGTCCTGTTCCTCGACCGCAGGCAGGGTGGGCCGAGGAACAGAGTAAGCAGTTTATTCCGGCCAGATCTCCATCTGACCGCCTAATGGCAGCTGTATCTGAGCATCAGGACCTTCAAACCAGCGTGAGTAGATTTCGTGGTAGACGCCGGACTTCCAGAGTTCCTGGAGGGCGTAGTTGACCTGATCGCGCCAGGTTGACTGGTTGTTGGGCACGCCGATGCCGAATTGGACGGGATTGTGTCCGCCGGGCAGGAGCTCGAGGGCGGAGTCGCCGGCTGCGAGGGCCAACATGGTGATGTTGTCTTCGGTGTAGCCTTCGACGGCGCCGTCACGGAGGGCCTGCATGGCGGCGAGCTTATCGCTGAACTCGACGATTTCGGGGGCCGGGCCGCCCTGGGCCTCGCTGTAAGCGTTCCAGGAGGGGATGGCGGAGCTGCCGGCATTGGCGGCCACCTTTTTGCCCATCAGATCATCGATGGAGGTGTATTCGCCGGCGCGAATGAGAAAGGACTGGTTGTCCCAGAAATAGGTGATGCTGAAGTCGATGGCGTTGTCCCGTTTGCGAGTGTGGTTCATGCTGGCGATGGATATGTCCACGCGGCCTTCCTGGAGAAAGCTGATGCGGGTGGTTCCGTCGACGACGATCAGTTCGGGTTGCAGGCCCATTTGGGCGGCCATGGCGTGGGCGAGGTCGACATCGAACCCGACCCAATCACCGTCTTCTGTGACAAAGCTCAATGGGGGATTGTCGTTGCGCACACCGATGCGTACGGTTCCGCGAGCGTCTATTTCATCAGCCAGTGAAAGGCTGTCGCCAGAGGGCATTGCCGGGATCGCCTGGCAAGCGGCCAGTAGAAGGGCAGCGAGCAGGAGAAGGAGGATATATTGCGGTGCATTCTTCATTGAATGTGGCTCCCTTTTGTGAAGTGTATCAGATGGCACCAAAGTTGGGCAAAACGGAGGTGTTTTTCGGAAACGCGCTGCTCAGCGCGGCGGTCATCTCGTTGCGACGGCTGTGCAAACGCTGATGAAATCACACTTGCAGCATATTCGTTCAAGCGTACCACGGTTGGGGATAAAAAAATGTAAGGATTGGTACGCATTTGCGCCGCGTTCTCTCTGCGGAGAGTCGGAGTTCCAAGAGCCTTTCAAGGGATGTTCCTGGTAACCGGTACGAGTGTAAGCCTCTTTGGCGGGTCTGCTTCAATAGCTGAAAAAAGGGTGGACAAGATCGGATGGTCGACTGCGCCGTTCCCAGCGCTGGGAGAGGCGAGAGAGGGTGAAAGCGAGAACGAAATAGAGTATGCCGACAAAGGTGTACATGGTTACCCAATAGGGGGCGTTGGTGACGTCGGCGCCAAGGGCCATACGGGCGACGGTCATGACTTCGGCGACTCCGATTACGACAACGACGGAGGTGTCCTTGAAGAGGCTGATGGCCTGGCCGGTGAAGGCGGGCAACATGACGCGGAGGGCGTAACGCAGTTTGACGAGGAAGTAGACCTGGCGGGGCCGGCTGCCCATGAGGCGTGCAGACTCGACCAACTCCTGGGGTACGGCGGCGAGTCCGGCGCGCAGGATTTCGGCCTGATAGGCGCTTGAATAGAGTGCCAGGGCGACCAGCGCCGAGGTGCGGGGGCTCCAGTTGAGCCCAAAGCGTACGCCGCCGACGCCCTGGTGGACGAGAACGAGAAGGAGGATGAGGGGAATGCCGCGAAAGAATTCGACGTAGGCGACGGCGCACCAGCGCAGTGGGCGCCAGCGAGAACGTTCGGCGCCGCTGACAGGCACTGCGAGACAGAAGCCGACGGCGACTGCGAGCACGGCCAGGATGAGGCTGAGGAAGAGTCCACCGGGCCGCTGCCCGGAGAAACCGAAAAGGAGGGCTGGCAGCTTTTCGATCAGGAAGGATATGTGGTCATTCATCGGCGATCAGGAGCCAAGGGAAGCGGTGGAGTACGGGCACTGTCAGCCTCCGGCGACGAGCCATTGCTTCTCGACCCAGCGCAGCAGGCCGGAGAAGGCGAAGGCGAGCAACAGGTAGACGATGGCGGCGAGCATGAGGAATTCGAGCGCCAGGAAAGTGCGGGTAATCGCGGTCTGGGCGCTGTGAAAAAATTCAGGCGTGGCAACAAAGGCGGCCAGCGCGGTGTTTTTCAAGTGGTGGATGAGCCGGGTCGAGATGGCCGGAAAAGAGGTACGGAGGCCCTGGGGCAGCAGAACCGTCCAAAAGAGTTTCAGGCGCGAGGCGCCGAGCGTGCGGGCGGCGTCAACGTGTTGTTGGGGAATAGCGCCGACGCCGGCGCGAAAGAGCTCTGCGAGGTAAGCACTGGTATTGAGGACCAAGGCGACGCCGGCGGCGAGCGTGTAGTAGGGTAGGGAGAGACCGCTCCAGCTGTTGAGCCAGTTGAGGAAGGCGTTATCGAAGAAGATGGAGCGCCTCAGCTCGGCAGGGAAGAGGTTTGGGAGGGCGAAGGCCCAGATGATCATGAGCACGAGGGCGGGCAGGTTGCGATGCGCCTCAACGTGGAGTACGGCGAGGCCGGCGGCGAAGCGGTTGCCGGAGATGCGCATTGTGCCAGCGGCAACGCCGAGGATGAGGGCGAGTGCGGCGGTGACTGCCGTCAGGACAACGGTGAGGAGGAGGCCCTGCAGGAGCAGATTGAGAAGGTCGGGCGTAAGCCAATTCGGAGTCATTTGGCGCAAACAAAGAGCATGGCGGGGCTATCGCCTGTCAGGTCGGCGGGGTTGTAGCCATCATAGCTCTTGAGGATTTGCAGTCCGGCCGCGGCAAGGAGGCCGATGACATCTTGCCGGGTGAAAAGACGATAGCGCAGATGGTAGTCCTGGATGCCTTCAGGGGAGACGATGTGAAACTGTTCAGTGACGATACCGGTTTGAGCATCAAAGCTGCGCTGCACCTCGGCGTAGCTCGTGTCGCCGCCGAAGCGGTCGGACGGCTTTAGCGCGTCGAGGGCGGGTTCCTTTTGGGGGAGCTCAAGGGCGAAGCGGCCGCCTTCTTTGAGAGAATTGAAGACGGTCGTAAGCAGGTCGCGGTTGTCATCATCTGACGCCGGCGGGACCTGTCCCAATGTTGTGAAGAGACAGAGAGCGGCGTCGAACGGCTGGGCGGCGAAGTACCCTTCTGCGGCTACCTGCTGAAAGTTGACATCGAGACCGGCCTCTTGCGCGTTTTGCCTGGCAGCCCTGATCATGGCTGCGGCGGGGTCGACGCCGAGGACATGATAGTCCCGACGGGCCAACTCGACGCTGTGGCGGCCGAAGCCGCAGCCGACGTCGAGGACGCGAGCGCCGGGACTCAGGGGCAGTGCGTTGACCAGAAAGTCGATCTCTTGCCGGGTTCGCTCGGCGGTCAGCAGGGGATGGCGGAGGAAGGGGGAGCCGTCCGAGAAGAAGTCATTCAACTTTCAGTTCCCGGCAGCCGCGTCATCCGGTGGTGCATGTAGGGCCCCACCCACGGTGGGGAGATACTGATTGCGCTTTTTTCACAATGTATCGCGCACATCGAGCATCGGCAGGTCCTGGCGTTCGAGGTCGTAGAGCGCCTCGAAGGGGATGGCGGCGTCTGCGGCTTCGGCGGCCTCTGCCCAGCCCTCGACCCATTCGCGCTCTATGCCGTCGACATCATCGACGACGCGGAGGCGGTCGATATCGTAGGTCTCTTTGAGCTGCTTCATTTCGGCGGCGACGCTTTCGGGCGACCGCTGACGGAAGGACTGGCCGTGCACGGAGTCCTGGCACCAGTCGCAGCCATAGGGGCAGCCGCGGGAGGTGGAGATGGTGAGGGAGGAGTAGCCGTTTTCTTCGCGCCAGGTGTCGAGGTAGCGATCCATGTCGATGAGGTCGCGGGCGGGCAGTGGCAGTTCGTCGAGGTTTTCGACGGGGGGCCGCGGCTGGTTAACAACGGGCGCGCCGGCGGCGTCGCGGAAGGCGATGCCCGGTTCACGCGCCAAGATTTCGGGCGTGAGGGGGCCGGCGTCGATGAGCCGGAGCAGCGAGTCGAGGGTCTGCTCGCCCTCATGGTGGACGACCATATCTACCTGGGGGAACTGGAGATAGGAGGCAGGGTCTTTGGTCGGATCGGGGCCGCCGAGGATGGTCAGGGTGCCGGCGGCTTTGGCGTCGGAGGCCAGGGTGAGGGCCATGTCGCGCAGGGGCAGGACGGATGAGATACCGACGAGGTCGGGTCTTTCGGCGGCGAGGCGTGCGGAGAAGGCGCTGACGTCTTCTTCGAAGGTGCCGTCGAAGACAGCGACTTCGTGGCCCTGGTCGCGCACATAGCCGGCGAGGTAGAGAAGGCCGAGCGGGAAGTAGGGGCTTTGGAGGGCCTGTTCTTCCGGATTGAGGCTGAGAAACAGTGGGTGAACGAGAAGTATTTTCGCCATTGGTCTGGATACCTGTCTTCAGTGGACAGTTTGTGTGTGGGGCCGTCCACTTAGAACCAAGAGTGATTATACACTTAGCGGCGTCGACTGTCTAAAGGACGTTGGCGGGGCGTGCATCCCAGATTTGGGGCGGGAACAAAGGCGAGGGGTGAGGAACGAGGAACGGGAACAGCCGGCGTCTCTGCAGGAGATCGGATTGCGGGCCGGCCGCGGTGTTGTTGATTGAGATACATGAAAGTTCGCCACCATTTTGGGTGCGCTCATATGGGCATGTTGGCTTGCGAATGCGGGCGGGGATGCGCGGACTTCGCGGATTTTGTACAGCTCTTGCGGGGGACTCCGGTTCATCATTTCGATGGCTGAGGGACGGTCTTTCGGCGGTGCGTCGGGGCGCGCGAAAGGGGCCGCGAAGGTGTTACATTTTCTGCGAAAGCGTTGCATTTCTGTTTTTGGGGCTCCTGACCAGAGAGAAATAGGGGCAAAAAGGGGCGAAAAATGTTACAAAAAAATGCACCAATGGAAATGCAACACTTTTGGTCAAAAATTGGCGGAAATGGAGGTGCCGCGGGAGCGTGTTTTCGAGCTGATTCTGGCCGCATAATCGGCGCGGAAATGCGGTTGTTCGCGGTTGGTGGTTAGCCGAAGGTGTACAGGTTTTGTTTATGTTTTGTACAGGTTTCCAGAATTTAGCAGAAGGGAATGCCCCAAGCCTGGTTGCCTGCCGATGTATATGAAATTCATCCAATTTTGGTGTGTATCACAGATTTGAGATGCTCCGGAGTAGCGGGCTGTGGAACCCGGTAAAACTCCCCAGAGTAGCCTGTATCTCACCCCCACTTTGGACTGCACCCTTGGCGGGGGGTGCACACCAGATTTTTGTTAGGAATGTGTCGACACTGCGGCTGTTAGTGGTCAGTGACTGCTGCGAACGATTGAGGTCAGGCGCGGCAGGGAGAGAGGGCGGGGAGGACAGCCTTCTCTGATTCGTGCTGTGTAGCGAATTTTCCTGGCGAGAGCGCGCGGCCTTGCGCGGATGGGCAGTCTGGGGGAGCAGATTGCTATTCTGTCAAAGGTCAACGAGCCGTTCCACTCAAGGGCTCAAAAGTGTGTGCCCAGACGTGTTTTGGCACAGAATGGCACAATTTGGCACGCTTTTAGGGGGACCCCCCCTTTTTCTTCAACGGTTTACTAGTGAAAACGCCGACGTGCTTTGGCAGCTTTTCATTGGGACCGAAGTTCATCCTGGCGACGCCTGAAAGAAAAAAATATATTTTTTGAAAGAAGTGGGGGCGATGCGGGGCGTGAGTTCAGGGTCTGCTGTGCGACGAGAGGGATTGGGACCAGGGCTGGGGTCGGGAGGTGACGGGTTGGGCGGTGTCGGCGGCTTGGGCGGCGAGGATGTCGAGGTAGCGGTCCTGGCAGGCTTCGGCGAGCGAGTAGGCTTCTTCGCCGCCGCGTACGTATGCGGCCATGCGGAGGAGGAGGTCGGCGACGGCGATTTCGTCGTCGGAGAGCTCTGCGGGGAGGGTGGGATTGCGGTACCACCACTGTTCGCCGGCCTGGATTCCCTTGAGGTAGTTGCCTTCGAGGTTACCGTCGGGGCCGGCGCTGCGGCGGGTAAATTGGACGTTGATGGGTGTGCGGAAGTCGTGGAGATAGGCGGCTTTGTCGTCGATCATTTCGCCGCGCTCGCCGCGCACGAGGAGGCGCTGGCCGCGGACCCACGAGAAGTACTGATCGGAGGTGAAGTCGAGGATGCCGAGACGGTCGCCGAAGTCGAAGGTTGCGATGAGTTGATTGGATTGGGAGACCTTTTCTTCAAGGGGCGGGCCTTGGCGGGTGGGGCCCTGGAGGAGGGGCGAGGTGAAGCGGCGGGCGGTTACGGTTGCCAGTTCGGCGCCAATGCCGAGGAAACGGCGGATGAGGCTGATGCCGTGGTAGCCGTGGCAGGCGGAGAGCTGGACCTGGCTGATGGGTCCGAGACGGCCGCTGTGGGCGAAGGCGAGGCGGGCGGCATGGTGGGGCTGGCGATGGAACTGTTCGGCGACCTGGATGCGGGCGCCCTGCTCCTGCAGAGCCCAAAGTTCGGTCATTTCTTCGACGGTGGTCGCGGGAGGCGTTTCGGAAAGGACGGGCATATCCTGTTCTACAAGCTGGCGAATGATAGTCGGATTCGCCGGCAAGGAGACGCTGGTGACGACGAAGTCGGGCGTTTCGGCGGCGATCATTTCGGAGGATGAGCGGTAGAGGTTGACGCCGTAAGCGGCGGCGAGGTCGAAGGCGCGCTGGGGGCGGCGGGCGGCGAGACCGGCGACCTGCAGTTTCTCTGGGAGGGCGCGGGCGGCGCGCAGGAACCAGTTTACGCGCCATCCGGCGCCGACGATGCCAAAGCGTGCCATTATTCTTCCTCCGATTGTGCGGGGTGGGGCGGCCGGTTGTTTTGCTGCGGGCGAGGGGGTAGTCGGCGTCCGTTGCGACCGCCGCCCTGGCCGGTGTAGGGGAGGCCAGGCTGCCAGTCGACGGTAGGCGGGGGCGTATAGGCGTCGAGGGGAAGGGAAACGGGTACGCCGCCGTTGCGACAGGAGACGTAGGCCGCTTCGCAGAGCTCGAGGGCGGCCAGTGATCCCTCGGCGATCGTGTAGTCGGGTTGGGCGCGGTCGATCTGGGCGGCGAGGTTTTCGAGGTGGCGCTGGTGAAGGACGGTAGGGCCCGGGTCGAATTCGAACAGCCGGCCTTGCGGATATTCGGCGTTAAGAATGCGGTAACGGTTCTCCCAGCCGTAGAAGTCGATCGTCCCTAGCGTGCCGACGAGGCGGAAGAGGGTATTCTCAACCGGTTCGGAGAATGAAACATAGTCGCCGGTATTCATGACGACGCGTGTGCCGGAGGCGGTCTGGGCGTAGGTGACGGCGAGCGTTTCGACCTGCATGCTGTCGCGGTAGGTGCGGGTGCTGGCATCGCAGGCTCCTACAACGTATTCGACGGGCTCGCGATTGGTCAGTTCGACGAAGAAGTCGAGCCAGTGGATGCCGGCGTTGATGATGTCCCAGCCGGTGCATTGGATTTCGACGAGTTTGAGTTGGCCGATTTCGCCGGCGTGGACGCGTTTGAGGACCTGGGTGCTGTGGTCGGCGACGAGGAGGCCATGGGGTACGGCCATGGGCAGGTTTCTGGCGCGGATTAGATCCAGGATCCGGCGGCCGCTGGCGTGCGTGTCCGCCAGGGGCTTTTCGACGAGGATGCCTTTGAGAGGGAGCTGCAGGGCGGCCTGGGTCACCGCGAGATGGGAGGGGGGCCAGGTGGAGACACAGACGATGTCGGTGGGGCAGGCTGCGAACAGTTCGGCATGGTCAGGAAAGGTGCGGACACCGGGGTGCGTCTCCTGAACGGCAGTGCGGGCTTCGGCATGGATGTCGGCGACGGCGACGAGGTCGAAGCGGGGGGAGGCGGAGAGGGCGGCAATGCTGATTCTGCCGCCGACGCCGGCGCCGATGACTGCGGCGGTGTACTGGTGGGGCACTTTGCTTGCTCCTTTCTGCGTTTTGCTTAATGGGTATTGCACTGGCTGAACAGTGAGACGGTCGAGAGACGGTGTTTATTTGGGTGCCGTTGACATTTTGGGGAGGCCTCTCAGAATACAACAAGAACGTAAAGACTGCAGGCTAGTTAGGGATGTTTTCGGCTTGAATGTTGTGAAGAACAAAAATCGATCGATCCGCGAAGGGCCACGAAGAACACCTTTTTGTCCGCGAAGGCACGCGAAGAACACCTTTTATCCGCGAAGGCACGCGAAGGGGCGCGAAGAACACCTTTTTTTCCGCGAAGGCACGCGAAGGTTCGCGAAGAACATCTCTTTTTCCACGAAGGGCCGCGAAAGACACCTAGGGCTACTGGAATTTCCCTTGCGTGAATGCGCGGGTCGGCCGCACTTTGCTTCCGCAGATCGTGTTCAGTCAATTGTCAACGAGCCCTGGTTATTTTTCTCTCCATGGCATTTTCCAGAGACCGAGGGAGATGGCGACTAAGGCGATAGCAGCGAGTATTACGATTTCGGCCCAGACGTCTGCTCTGCCTGACAGCGACTTTTCGATTGCGTCGGCAGCGTAGCGCAGAGGCGAGATGTAGCCAACGATCTTCATGAGCAGGGGGGCCTGGTCCATTGTGAAGTAGACGGGTGTCAGGGCGGCCAAAATGAGCGACAGCAGGCCAGTCGTGAGATTGCCGACCTGCATGGACGGGGCAAAGCTGACGACGAACAGGGTCAGGCCGCTGACGGCGAGGACGGTGAGGATCAGCGAGGGCGCCAACCCCCACCCCAGGTTGATGTCAACCCCTGCCACCACAGCGAATGCGAGCAGGATGGGCACGGTCAGCGCGCCTGTGATTGAGGCGTGGGCGAGTGAGCCGAGGAGATAGGCGCCTTTGGAGACCGGCATGGTGATGAGCAGGCGAAGCGTGCCGGAGAAGCGCTGGCCGACGAAGTTCTGACCGACGAGGGTGCCGATGGAGAAGGCGACGCCGAAGACGAGGGTGCCGGCGAGGAGGCGGCGAAGTACCTGGGGATCGTCGGGGGCGATGGCCCTGGTGACATAGAACCAGGGGAGAGGGAAGGCGGCGGCGAGGAGGACGGTTACGTACCAGACCTTGAGCGCGGGCAGGAAGTTGAGTTCGAAGACGCTGAGCGTATCGGAAAGGAACTTGCTAAAGCCACCGGTCGCGTAGGGCTGAACGGGGAGGTTGGGGACGGAATCGTTCGGTTCAGGCATCGGTGGTGGGACCTTGGTTGAGCCGTCCTTGCCCATTTGTCAGGCCGAGATAGACGTCTTCCAGCGTTGTCCGCGAAACGGCGTATTCGCGTATGCCCAGGGCCTGGACCTGCTGGAGGAGTTCGGTGTCGCTGGCGCCGTAGAGGACCTGGGTGCGGCTGTCCGCAAGGTAGCTGATTTTATAGTCGAAGCCGTGGGCGGCGCGGAGGTTGGCGATGGTGTCGAGAGCCAGCAACGCGCCTTCGTGGATGATGCCTACTCTGTCACTGAGCGCTTCCGCCTCTTCCATGGAGTGGGTTGTCAGGAGGACGGTGGCTCCCCTGCGGCGGTAGTCGCGGAGGAGGTCCCACAGGTCGCGGCGGGACTCAGGATCGAGGCCGACGCTGGGCTCATCGAGGACGAGGAGTGGGGGCTCGGCCAGCATGGCGATGCCGACCAGAAGGCGGCGGCGGAGCCCTCCTGACAGGTGTTCGGCCGGCTTGTCCTTGTGTTCATCCAGTCCGAGGTCTGAGATAAGCTGGGCGGCGCGGCTGGATGCAGTCGATGGAGGCAGGCCGCGCAGTTTGCCGAGGATGCGGAAGTGATGGCGGACGGAGAGACCCCAGTAGAAGTTGGTCTCCTGGGGGATCACGCCCATGCGGGCCTTGGCTTCGTTGGGGCGCGAGACGGCGTCGAGCCCGAATACGCGAACTTCGCCGGAGGTCGGCAGGAGTTCGGTTGTGATCTGACGGACAAGGGTGGTCTTGCCGGCCCCGTTTGGGCCGAGGATGGCAAGGAGTTCGCCGGATTCGACGGTCAGGGTGATGTCGCGATTGGCCCAGGTTCCGTTTTGGTAGCGCTTATTGATATTTCGTACTTCGATTGCTGCTGCCAACATGTACCTCAGTCAGAGGATTGGGAGAGGCGTTCTGCACAGGCTTGGGGCAATTGCATCTAAATAGGGTTGAAAAATGGGTTAGATGACGTAAGATAGACGATTTGATACGATTTAGAGTCCTTTCACTAGACAAAGGGGGGACTCATGGCGGAGAGAAAGGGTGGATCACTGGTTGAGCATTTCGAGGATTTGGAAAACCCCCGGGTTGAACGCACAAAGTTTCATCAGTTGCGCGACAACATCGTGATTGCAATCTGTGCAGTCATATGCGGAGCGGACAACTGGGTCGAGATAGAAGAATTTGGACACGCCAAACGGGACTGGCTGGTAGCGTTGCTGGGACTACCAAACGGAATCCCATCGCATGACACCTTTGGCCGGGTCTTCGCCAGGCTGGGTGCAGAGCAGTTTGAGACCTGTTTTGTGAAATGGGTGCAGCATTTACATGAATTGACGCAGGGACAGCTGCTGGCGATAGATGGGAAGACGGTTCGTCGTTCGCATGATCGGAGGCAGAAGAAGGAACCGCTGCACTTAGTCAGTGCCTGGGCAACGACGAGTCGGCTCGTACTGGGGCAGACCGAGGTGGCGGCAGATGGCAACGAGATCACGGCAATCCCTGAACTTCTGGATATGTTGGAGCTATCTGGTTGCATTGTGACAATCGATGCGATCAGCTGTCAGAAAGCGATTGCGCAACAGATCACAGAGAGTGGCGCCGACTACGTTCTGGCGCTCAAACAGAATCAACCGCAGTTGCGTGAAGCGGTCGAGACCATGTTCACCCTGGAGAGACAAAACGAATTCGCCGATGTTGCCCACGACTTCCACCAGACGATAGAAAAGGACCACGGTCGCATCGAAACCAGGCGCTGTTGGGTTATTTCTGCCCCCGAATTCCTCGCCTACATGGACCCTGACCAGGAGTGGTCACAACTGCAAAGCCTGGTCATGGTCGAAGTCAAACGACAACTGCCAGAGCAGATTTCGCAGGCAACTCGATACTTCATCTCCAGCTTGTCTCCCGATGCCAAATTGCTCCTGACTTCCACCCGCAACCACTGGAGCATCGAGAACTCAGTCCACTGGGTCTTGGATGTCGCCTTTCGTGAGGACGACAGTCGCATCTGTCAGGGCCACGCACAGCACAGCCTGGCCATCTTGCGCCGCTTGGCTCTCAACCTCCTACGCAGAGAGAATAGCGCAAAAATCGGTATTGCTGCCAAACGCAAACGAGCCGGTTGGCAAACTGACTATCTCCTGAAAGTTCTCTCCCAAAAAGATGCGTATGCCCTGCCCTGTCCCAGTCCTTGTCGGATAAACATAACAAGTGGTACAAACATCGGGGGCAGGTCTATCCGCACTCCGGGAACGTCAACGAATCACTACCGGAAACGTGTTACACCATCTATCAGTTGGATCAATTACGACTCTAGAAATAGTGCTTAGCTTCCAATCAGTCCCTTCAGAGCACGCTTTCAAGTATTCTCTGAGTTTAATAGCTGAACAGATCGCCTTTTTGAATTCACAGTGAACGGTCCAGGCAATCCACCTCTTCAATTCCTCAATGCTAGAATTGATTTCAGGCAAATTCAATTCGGGGAGATCGAGAGCGCGCAATATATTGTGATCGTCTATGGCGTAGCCCCGCATTCTCAGAGGGGAAACTGTGTCAGACGCGTACCTCGAAACTACGTCAGTTTGAGTAGCTAACCATACCCAAACTCTATCCTTCCCTGGAATGTTGTGGAATTCAACTATGGCTGGATCGGTACGTTTCCGCAAGATCCGTATTGTTATGCTGCGTAACCACTCGCGAATCCTTTCAGCAATACTTTTTTCCAACTCGTCTACGGTCTCCCTCAGTTTCTCTTCCGCTACTCTCAACACTTGACATGCCTCAAAGATAAGACCGTGCTCTTCAAATAATTCCCCGTAGCGTTTTCCTAGGCCGACGGCATTCTGTGCAAGAAAGACTAACCCAGCAATTTGCATTACGAACATTGGGGCAACCAGAAGTGGAATGAGGCCAGGAAATAGTAAGCCTAGTCCTACTAGTAACCCTGTAATGATAAACGACAGTCCTCCCGCAATGAGAGTCCTCCTCATGATCTTTGTAATCATCTCATCCCAAGTGATCTCTTCATCGGCATACAGCAATCCGCATTCAAGGCACGCTATGAGACCGCTAACGATGACCCCAATAATCGCGCCCTTCACCATGGCCCCCAGAGTTTGACGGGCAACAGAAACGATGACGTCAGACCGGATAACCGCTTTCGCCGCAGCAATCTCTTCGCGAGTCATCGTTCTCGCCCCTCTCATACGGTTCAAGAGTCTTAGTTCGAAAATCCCATTTTCGGGGGTGGTAGGGCCCCCTAGCGATCTGGGTATACGGTGCGACCAATCTTTATCACCTAAGAAGTGAAGAATCTCGCTTCGCCCGCCTTCTCGAATCTGAGGCGGAATCGTCTCCCATAGCCCCTTTGCCTGTAGGAGACTTTTCCACTCACCTCCTGGCTTCTGCAAATAGGTTATCAGTTCCGGTCGTAGATTGATGTAGCGTAAGTGATGCGCAAAGGAGTTTAGAGTATGACCCACGACCCAAAGAGGTGCTGTGCCGCTTCGAACCAGCTCCCAAAGTTGTTGGTTTTCAAGAGGGCCCCAGCTAATTTCGTGGGGACAAAGTTGAAAGACGGTGGCCGGACGAAGCGCTGATGTAAGTGATAAAGAAACCCCGGCCAAGCAACCATTCTTTAGGAACTGACGTCGGCTAATTTGCATTGATATAGTGACCTGCCCCCGATGTTTGTATCACCCGTTATGTTAGTTGACCGGCGCCCGTTTCGCCACTCTAGTTCTAGAAGCCCGGAATCCGGCTATTTTCGTCTGTTTCGTCGAAAACCGACCGCACAGGAGGCCCGTAGAAGCCGTAAAATCGTTTGGGGGTACCTACACCCGTCGTATTTCGTAGCGTACGGCCTGCATTTACAGGGCGCCGGAACTGGGGATTGAAAAAGTAGAGCCTGTGGTAGATGCGATGGGCGTTTCCTAGCCAGAAATTAGGATGAAGGGACCCAACTTTTCCCCACAGTACACCCTAGCTGGTGGTCCGGATTCTGGGGCCAAGCTCAGGGTTCAATTCTACCGAACGTGCCTGACACGAATTTCGCTCTGTGGCAAGGGAGTGAACGCCACATTCTCGATTCCGCTTTTCTCAAAGACCGTCTTCACCTTGTCCACGACAACGCGAACACCTCCCACCCAGAACATATCGCTGCCATCCCATTGATCCTCATTAAAGAAGAGCCCCTTGTATACGTCGTAGCTCTTGCCGCGGGGCGCAGGCGGCGGCTTCGTTATCACCGCGCTGCGGCCGTAATCAGCGTCGCAGACCCCACCTGTAACGATAAGGCCGTGGTAGTCCGCCAAAAGCTCGCCTTCCGGGTCGAAAACTTCCACAGGGTATGTCGACCACCCGCTGACTTCGTTCGCGCTAAGGATGTGTATTACACGTCCTGACACGCAGACGGGCATCACAAGCTGCGTCCACAGAATATTGGTCGCTTTCGAACCTTGAGCGGCATCAAACAGGATTGGCCCTTTTGTCTGCGACTCGCCCCGTGTAAGCGCATTCAAATCAACGCCCTGAGCTTCAGCATCGCCAGGGAGGCGGCTGCGAAGACGATAAGGCTCAGCTGCCATTGGATCAGCCAGCAAAAAGAGTGATTCGTACTTGAGTTTTCCGGAAGAAGTCATGATTTCCTCGATGTTGATCTCCGAGAAGCATGGAAGCCGCTCACCTTTCTGCGGTCACTCGGCAATCTCGAATAGAACTTTGTATCCAAATTCCGCGGAAAGTTCCCGAGCTTGTTCCAAGACCTGGAGCCTGGTTGCGTCAGGCGTACCTTCAAAAAAATCTTTCCAGGCACTGCTATAGACCTTACTCCAGGTCCTGTGCTCATCCGGATTTACCCAGACCATCAACCTAGGGTCATGGATAGTTTCAATTCCGTGTCTAAGAAATCGTTCTTCAAATTCCCGCGGCAAAATGTGATGGGCCTCCAAGCCACTCGCTGCTTCTTCACTGATTCCTGTAAACCTGCGCAAAGACTCGCGATAATTGTTACTCGTGAACTTTGAGATGTTCATTGAGTCAGCCAGCTCCTGTGCCGTTGTTGCACCTTCTCCTGCCATTGTGCGGAACTCCTTGAAGAGGGGATGCACAAGGTCGGACACCAGCCTGAGACGCACGGAAGCGGGTAAATTGGGCAGAAAATTGACCAAGGCTCTCCTTACCAGTGGCAAAAAACTATCTACCTGCTTCCCGACAAACCTTGCGCTCTTCACATTGAGAGGCACAAGGGGAATAATGGCGATTGCGACCAGAAACTGCTCCAATTGGGTGAGGCACTCGCCGGTGTAGGGGTCTTTACCAATGAGGAACGAGACGCCGTCAACAATGTCGCCCCCAACTGGCACAAAGGCTATTGCGATGCCTGCACCGTCGGTGATAATAACTTCCAGATTTACATCTTGACCTTCGAACGGAGTGCCTTCCGGCCAGTTCAGATGACCATCGCCGTCGGTGTCTTCGAATCCCAGTCCGTGCAAGAATCGTTCAGCGCGATGAACGACGAGACCGAGTATTCCATCTGCCGCAGGTAGCTCATCCTTCAAATCCCTCAATTCGAACCACAGATCCTTAGCTTGTTCGAAACTCAGTTCGGGCAATGCTCCTCTCAGCTCTTGCAATTCAAACCAGAGTTCCCTGGCTTCTTCAAAATCCAAGGACGGAACTTCAAGCCGCAGTTCTTGTATCTGTTGTAAGACCCGCTCCAGTTCGGGAAAATCTGGGGGCGATGCATCTTCACTGAGCCGCTGAATCTGTACCCATAAGGCTCTTGCCTCCTCCTCACTGACTTCCGGCATACCTATTTGAACGGCTCGCAGCTGACTCAGAAAATCCTGGGCATTCCCAACATTTACGTCAGGAAACTCGATCTGCATTGCCTGTATGTGTCTCCATGCCTCCTTCGCGTCATTGAAACTCAAGTCAGGGAATTTTACTTGCAAGCCTTTGATCTTCGGCCAAAGCTCCCATGCTTTTCCAAAGCTAGGCTCGGGCATTTCTGACTGAAGAATTTGAATCTGTTGTAGCCAGACCGCCTGTACCTCGTCAAAACTCAGGTTAGGCATTTCAACGCGCATGTCTCCGATCTGGCCCATTACTTCTCGCGCTTCCTCAAAGCTCAAATCGGGCAATCCGACCTGCAGATCGCGTATCTGTTCCCAAATCTCCTTTGATTCCTCAAAACCAAGGCCAGACATCTCTCGCCGTATTGCGTGAATTTCGCTCCAGACTTTCTTTGCCTCGCCGATACTCAGTTCAGGCATTTCATTTAGAAGACTCAGGATTTGCTCCCAGGCTTCCCGGGCTTCCGTCAGATTGAGTTCAGGCATTTCCAAACGAAGTGCACGAAAATGACGCCAATACTCTACTATTGTGTCCCACAGGCCAGTTTGCTCTTGGCCGTTACTTGCGTTCGATTCAGGGCTATCGGACTCGGTGCCCTTCCCCACAGTATCTTCCGCGCTGGGTTTCGGATTCTTGGCGGTAGCTTCCGGTCCCTGGGCCGCTGATTCGTGCCCTTCGCTAGCCTCCCCCTCCGTTCCGTCCTGCATCTCGCCAGAGAACGAACTACCCACCCCGGCCCCTTCCAAATGCGCCAGTAAATCGCCTATCTTCTCATTCCCAATTGCCAATACCGAATTCGGACACGGGGTCAGACGATCGCTCCAAAAGGAGGCTTGCACCGGCCGAACGAATGTATTGAGAATCAAGGCCACCGCCACAGGCACCGATAGCGCAGCCAATGCGGCCCTGTTCTTTCTCTTGCTCGCCATTGGTATGGTCCTCTTATTGCTGAAAGATCGTCTCTACGAAAACCGCACCCGCGGATCCAGGATCGCCAGCGAAGTGCTGAAGGTTGGACTCGTTCTTCTAGTCGCCAGCGTTAACTCCCAGTCTTTCTATGAGAAGCCTGACTTGGCTCTCCGCAGTTTCCACTCCGGCCTACCGTCTAATTCGCACTAATCCACCAAGAGGCGCTCAGCCTTCAACTACATTTTACCTGCCCCACTTATCAACATTTCCATCCAATTTAGATGCAATCGCCCTGTGCACAGGCTTGGGTTTGGCCGTCGAGTCTCTGGGATGTAACTGCGGTTGTGTTTCATCATAACCTGAAATGCGTTGAGGGTTCAAAGTACTTTTGCGCGCCGGGTGCAGTCGAAAAAGGGGTTGCGTATGAATCCGGGAAAACATTGTCAGGGGGTGAAAGGGCACCCACAAGGGGTGCTCCTACGGGTATTTGCTGGAGGTTGATTTTTCTCCAGCAGATCGTACGGGTATAGTATGGCTTTGCGAAGAAAATATAAGTGAGAAGAGCGTCGTTTGCGATCTGTTATATGACGATGACGCTTTGATACGAAGGGGGTCCGTTATGAGCTTCATAGGCAGAGGCGTCATCCGGCTTGTGCGGGGTATATCGTGGCTGTGGCAGGCGTGCGGGTGCGTGCTGGCCAATACCGTGCGGCGGCTGTCCAAGGGGAGTTGGGCTGACTATGTTCTGTTCGAACTTTCCGGGCCGCTGTTGGAGCGGACGCCGCAGCGGCCGCGGTATGTCTCGTTCCTTTCGCTGGGCAAGCCGGCACTCACGGTCGAAGGGTTGCACGATGCGCTGAGGCGGATTGCCGGGGATCCCGATGTGCGGGGCGTGCTGTTTCTGGTCAAAGGCGCGCAGCTCAGCCTAGCTCAGGCGCAGACTCTGGCCGACCTTTTTGACCGCTTCCGGGCCTGGGGTGGGGAGCTCAATCCCCGCGCGGCGGGGAAGGAGGTTGTTGTTTATCTGGAGTCGTGCGGGAATGCCGAGTATGTTATGGCAACGGCGGCCGACCGTATCTATGTTTCGCCGCTCACTGACTGGACGGTACTCGGATTGCGGGCTGAGCCGCTGTTTCTGGCTGAGACGCTGCGGCGAATCGGCGTGAAGGCGGAGGTGGTGAAGGTGGCGCCGTGGAAGACGGCGCTCGACAATCTGGCACGCTCGGAGATGAGCGACGCGCACCGGGAACAGATTGAGCGGTTGCTGGGAGGCTGGTACGAGGAGATGGTCGGGGCGATCAGCAGGGGTCGCGATATCGAGGAAGAGCAGGTGCGGGCCGCGATCGACAGGGCGCCGCTGAACGCCACCGAGGCCCTAGAACTGGGTCTGGTCGACGGGACCGTTTACGAGGACGAGCTGGCGGCAACGTTGGCAACTGCGGGGAAGGAGGAGGCGCGTGTTCTGCCCTATGAGCGGGCGCGCGGCAGTCTCTACCGGCGGCCGCGCTTGCGGCACCGGAAGGGGATCGGTGTGATTTCGCTGAGCGGGATGATCACGACGGGCAAGAGCCGCCGCTTTCCGGGCGGGCTGCCGATCGTTGGCAATAACACGGCCGGGAGTACGACGGTGCAGCAGCTGGTGCGGGCGGCCTTGAGAGACGAGCGTCTGGGGGGCGTGTTGCTGCACATTGATTCGAGGGGCGGCTCGGCGCTGGCTAGCGATCTGATGTGGCGGGAGCTGACCCTGCTCAATAAGAAGATACCGGTGGTCGCGTACATGGGGGATGTGGCGGCCAGCGGCGGTTATTACGTGGCGCTGCCAGCGCGGAAGATCGTGTGCCAGCCGGCGACGCTGACGGGGAGCATCGGCGTGGTGATGGCCAAGTTGATCACAAGCGAGGCGGAAGGGAAGATTGGGGCGAAGCGTTTTCCGGTCCAGCGGGGGGAGAACGCGGACATTTACGCGAGCGATGGTCCGTGGCGGCAGGAGCAGCGGGAGAAGGTTGAGGCACTGATGGACTTCACGTATCAGAATTTCAAGCGGTTGGTGGCGGATGCGCGGCAACTGGAGCCGGAGTCGCTTGAGGCGCTGTGCGGGGGGCGCGTGTGGACGGGCAGGCAGGCACTGGAACGCGGGCTGGTGGATGAGACAGGGGATTTTGCGACGGCGGTCGATGTGCTATGCGAAATCGCGGAGTTGCCGACGGACGGGACGGTTTCGGTGGTACAGGTGAAGGCGGACGAGAAACGACCGCGGCCGCCGGTTTCGGAAGGCAGCCTGGATCTGGCGGTGGGCGGGGGCGGCTTTGCGGAGCTGACTGAGGCGCTGCTGGGGGTCCTGCAGGGGGATGTCTCCTCGTTGATGGGGCGGGAGCGCGTGTGGATGCTTGCGGACGGTTTGCCTAAGAGCAGATAAACTATCGTTGCGCCTCGGTGCAGCGGGAATGGGTGGAGAGAAAAATGTTCCAGGTGGAAGAGATTCGGAAGCAGTTCCCGGCGCTAAGTGAGGAGTTCAACGGCAGGCCGGCCATCTTTTTCGACAACCCCGGCGGTACGCAGGTACATGAGGGTGTAGTGGCGGCGATGGTCGATTACATGACGCGGCGCAATTCGAATACGCACGGCCTGTTTGAGACCAGTGTGCGGACGGATGCGGTGATCGAGGGGGCGCACAGGGCGGCGGCCGACCTGTTGGGGTGCGACGCAGATGAGGTGGTATTCGGCAGCAATATGACGAGCCTGACGTTTCATGTCAGCAGGTCGCTAGCACGGGAGTGGGGGCCGGGGGACGAGGTGGTGGTGACGCGACTGGACCATGACGCGAATGTGATGCCGTGGGTGCTGGCGGCGGAGGAGCGGGGGGCGAGCGTGCGGTGGGCGGACGTGGATGTGGAGAGCGGTACGCTGGATATGGAGGATGTGCGGAGGCAGATTACAGCGCGCACGAAGATGGTCGCGGTCGGGTATGCCAGCAACGCGACGGGGACGATCAATGATGTGGACACGATCATCGGGTGGGCCGGGGAGGTGGGCGCGCTGACGTTTGTGGACGCGGTCCAGTATGCGCCGCACGGGTTGATTGACGTGAGGGAGCTGGGGTGCGATTTCCTGGCGTGCTCGGCGTACAAGTTTTTCGGCCCGCACAGCGGGCAGTTGTACGGCAAGCGGGCGCATTTGAAGCGGTTGGAGGCTTACCGGGTGCGGCCGGCGGGGGATGTGCCGCCGGACAAGTGGGAGACGGGTACGCAGAATCATGAGGGGATGGCGGGGGTGACGGCGGCTATTGACTATTTGGCCGGACTCGGGGTTGAGTACGGCGGAGCCGGGGCCACGAACAGCCGGAGAGAGAAGCTGATAGCAGCCTGGTCGGTTGTTGGAGCGTATGAGCGATTACTGACTGAGCGTCTGGTCACAGGTCTGCTAAGTTTGCCGGGCGTTCAAGTTTACGGCCTGACGGAGCGGGAAGACTGGGACAGGCGGGTGGCGACGGTCTCGTTGCTTAAGCGGGGGACAACGCCGGATCAGATGGCGCTGGCGCTCGCGGAGGAGAACATTTTCGCGTGGAACGGCACCTTCTACGCACAGTCGGTTAGTGAGAGGATGGGCGTGGAGGAGAGCGGGGGGTGGCTGCGGCTGGGGCTTGTGCACTATAACACGGTGGAGGAGATTGAGCGGTGCTTGGGGGTATTGGAGGCGGTCTGAACTGCAGTGGTTAGCGGTTTATGGTCCGTGGTTCGGGACGACGAGGGGGCGGGCCAAGCTCTGTGCGTTTCGCATTGGACAGGATGCGTAGGATTATCGTGGGCAAATTCATATGAATTGCTAATACTCGCCCAATACCATACTTACAGAAGTTTCTTATAATAGAAGAGTGTGGTGAATAGTGAAGAACAGTTCATAAATGGAGTCATGGACTGGGTTGCCGCGGCGCGGACCGGACGGGAGCCCAGCATCATTTCATACAGGAGGCCAAGGAGAGATGGCAAAGATTATTGGTATTGATCTGGGTACAACCAACAGTGTCATCGCTGTTATGGAGGCGGGCAACCCCACGGTGATTGCGAATGCGGAAGGCAGCCGCACGACACCGTCGGTGGTCGCGTTTTCCAAGAGCGGCGAGCGACTGGTCGGGGTGACGGCGAAGAGGCAGGCGGTTGTCAACCCGGAGAACACGATTTACTCGGTGAAGCGTCTGATGGGGCGTCACATTGACGATCCTGAGACGAAGCGGACGCAGGCGATGGTATCCTACGCCAGCATCGAGGGGCCGAATCACGACGCGCGGGTGCGGATTCCGATCAAGGACAAGGTGTATACGCCGCAGGAAATCAGCGCGATGATTCTGAGCAAGCTCAAGCGGGATGCGGAATCCTATTTGGGCGAGGACGTGAAGCAGGCGGTGATCACGGTACCGGCCTACTTCAATGACAGCCAGCGGCAGGCTACGAAGGACGCCGGGCAGATTGCCGGGTTGGAGGTGCTGCGGATCATCAACGAACCGACAGCGGCGGCGCTGGCGTACGGGCTGGACAAGAATGAGGACGAGACGATTCTGGTCTTTGACCTGGGCGGCGGGACGTTTGATGTCTCGGTGCTGGAGGTCGGCGACGGCGTCATCGAGGTGAAGGCGACCAACGGCGACACGCATTTGGGCGGCGACGATTGGGACGAGGCGATCGTGCGCTGGCTGATCGACGAATTCAAGCGGGAGCAGATGATCGATCTGGGCCAGGACCGGCAGGCTCTGCAGCGATTGCGAGAGGCGGCGGAGAAGGCGAAGATCGAGCTTTCGAGCACACCGCAGTCGGAGATCAATCTGCCCTTTATCACGGCGGATAGCACGGGGCCGAAGCATTTGCAGCTGACCCTGTCGCGCAGCCAGTTCGAACAGTTGACGGCGGTACTGGTTGAACGGTTGAAGAAACCGTTCCATGCGGCATTGAAGGACGCCGGCCTGACCCCGGGCGAGCTGAATGAGGTTGTTATGGTTGGCGGCTCGACACGGATGCCGATGATCCAGGAGCTGGTAAGCACATTGACCGGCAAAGAGCCGCACAAGGGCGTCAATCCGGACGAGGTGGTGGCGGTAGGCGCCGCGCTGCAGGCCGGCGTGCTCGGCGGCGAGGTCAAGGACCTGCTGCTGCTGGACGTGACGCCTCTGAGCCTGGGGCTGGAGACGCTGGGCGGGGTGATGACAACGTTGATTCCCCGCAACACGACGATTCCGACGAAGAAGACGGAGACGTACAGCACAGCCGAGGACAATCAGACGGCCGTAGACATTCACATTTTGCAGGGCGAACGGCCGATGGCGCGCGACAACAAGACGCTCGGCAACTTCCGGCTGGACGGGATTCCACCGGCGATGCGGGGCGTGCCGCAGGTCGAGGTTACGTTCGACATTGACGCCAACGGCATTATGAATGTGCTGGCGAAGGACAAGGCGACGAGCAAAGAGCAGAGCATCCAGATCACGGCTTCGACGAACCTCAGCGACGATGAGGTGGACCGGCTGGTGCGGGAGGCCAAGGAGAACGAGACCACGGACCTGCAGCAGCGTCAGCTGGTAGAGAGCCGCAATGCCGCCGACAGTCTGATTTACGCGACAGAGAATACATTGGGCGAGTTGGGCGACAAGGTGCCGCTCTCTGATCGGGAGCAGATTGAGCAGACGGTTGGCGACCTGCGGGTTGCGATGGAGGGTGAGGACCATGAACGGATCACCAGCCTGACCGAGCAGTTGCAACAGGCGAGCTCTGCGCTGGCCCAGCAGGTTTATCAGCAGCAGGCAGATGAAAACGGAGCCGGGCCCGGTGCAGCCGGCGAAGCGGACGGCACCGGCACGCCAGACGAGGACGATGTGGTGGAAGGCGAGTTCCGGCAGGTGTAGGCCGAGATTGGAACCAGGGATTTAGGCCTGGGCGCGGAAACGATATGAGGAAAAGAAACCGGGCGCCCTGTGCCCGGTTTCGCGTCCATTGTGTTGGATTCATGTGTTAGTTTAATGGGTGACCGAGTTTGTTTGATGCGGCTCAAGCATGGCGTAGGGTAGAGGCCAATTAGAGCGGAGAACGGATCAGTGGACTATAGGGACTACTACCAAGTGCTGGGCGTGCGCCGCAAGGCGAGCGCTGATGATATCAAGAAGGCGTATCGCAAGCTGGCGCGCGAGTATCATCCCGATGTCAATAGCGGCGACGCAGCTGCTGAACAGAAGTTCAAAGAGATCAGTGAGGCCTATGCCGTCCTGTCTGACGAAACGAAGCGGCGGACGTATGACAAGTTTGGCGCGCAGTGGAAGCAGTACGAGCAAAGTGGACAGAATTTCGATTGGTCTCAGTGGTACAATGCCGGCGGCGCGGAGCGTCAGAAGGGCCGTGCGGTGAGTCCTGAAGAGTTTGAGCAGATGTTCGGGGGCGTCGCGGGCGGGGGCAGCTCATTTTCCGACTTCTTTCAGCAGCTCTTTGGCGGCGGACCGGCGCCGACGCGCAGGGCTTCCCGGCAGACGCAACATCCCAGTTTCGGCCGTCCCAACAGCGACCAGACCGTACCGGTAGAGATCGCGCTCGAAGAGGCTTTCATGGGGACGAAGCGGACGGTACAGCAGGGCGACTCCCGGTTCGAGGTGACGATACCGGCCGGCGTCAAGACCGGTTCGAAGGTGCGGGCCGGCGATCTGATCATGACCGTGTCCGTTCAGCCGCACAAAGATTTCGAGGTGGATGGAACCAACTTGCGCACAAAAGTACCGGTGGACCTCTTTGCCGCGCTCCTTGGGGGCGAGGCGCGAGTCCCGACCATGCAGGGCGCGGTGGCGCTGACGATTCCGCCGGATACGCAGAACGGGAAGGTTTTCCGGTTAAAAGGGCAGGGCATGCCGGACGTGAAAGATAACAAGAATCGGGGAGACTTGCTGGTGGAGGTGGTGGTTGAACTGCCGGTGCCTCTCAGTGGGGAGGCCAGGCGGCTTGTCGAGAGCTTGCAGCGAGAATCGCCAGATTTGAATTCGCCGTAGTAGAGGCCTTGATAGAACTGCACGCATTGCCGAACGTTCGCTCCGCGTCGGGGCCTTCGTCTTAGTTGGAGGCAAAGGAGAGGAAACACCAAGCAGCCATTTTTGGACCGCAGGGTTGACTGTGGCGAGCCTTACACATCGCCAGTTCCGCTCGTCACCAAGCTGTGGTGTTGCCGCCGAAGGGATGCGCTGCAGGATTGGGAAGCAGCCTGCTGGAGTCAATGAGTCGGCGGCGGGCTATAGGGGACGGGATTGATGGAACCGGCAACCCGTGGACTTAAACAGTCTGCCTCTGAAAGGAGGCTGATGAGCGCGATACGGAAGCGCGGCGGTGGATGCTGGCCGCGACCCCGAGGCGCGCTCTTGGTTACTGTTGCGCTGGCGTTGTCTACTGTGCTGGCAGCTTGTGACAGAGAGGCATATCCGACACCTGACGAACCTGAAGTCACCGTCCTTGCGCCAACCCCGTCAGCGACAGTTGCCCCCGCGACCTTCACGCCAGAGCCGACAGCTCCGCCGCCTACGCCCACACAGGTCGCCCAACCGGTAGAGGATCCACCTCCCTTTCCGACCCCAGACATTGACCTGACCGACTATACGGTCTATAGCGAGACTTTGCTGGAAGCCTACGCAGAGGAGGCGGCCCTGCTGCCTGACGCGCCCCATTATTTTATCCAAGTCCGCTTGCTGCCGGGTGAGGTTCCGAGCCTGGAAGGCCTGCAACGGGTGCGGGTCACGAATCAGGAGGAGACGAGCCTCAACGAACTCTACTTCCGGCTGTATCCCAATTTGCCCGCCTACGAGGGCGCGGCGGAGGTGAGCCGGGCGCTGGT
The DNA here is from genome assembly GCA_965208965.1 of Caldilineaceae bacterium. Taxonomy (GTDB): domain Bacteria; phylum Chloroflexota; class Anaerolineae; order Caldilineales; family Caldilineaceae; genus Bin5. Next base: position 2,484,585 of record OZ242384.1, on the reverse strand, counting down.
AGACGGGAAGGTCGCGACGGTTGGGTATCTTTTCGACGGTACGGCTGTGTTTATCCCGCTTGAAGGCGGCCTGGCTCCGGGGGCTGCGACTGATGTGACGCTTTGGTTTCGAGCGACGCTGCCGACGCAGGTGAACGCCGGAACGGCGGGAGCGGGCCTGTACGGGTTTGTGGGAGGCGTCTATGATCTGGCCGGATTCTACCCCACACTGGCGGTCTATGACCACAGGGGTTGGGACCTGGACGCCGGCGCCAGTTTCGGTGACTCGCTTTTTGCGGACACCGGCTTCTATCAGGTGGAGCTGACTGTGCCTGAGGCGCTGGCGGTGGTGGCGAGCGGCTCGACTCTGGCGCAGGAACCCAATGATGACGGAACAACCGTTTGGCGGATCGCGGCAGGGCCGGTGCGCTCCTTTTATGCGGCTGTGACCGACCGCTGGGAGGCGATCAGTGAAGAGGTGGATGGAATCACGGTCAATTCGTACTATCCGGTTGGGGGGTTGGCATCTGCCCAGACGGCAATGAGCTATACAACGGGCAGCCTGAGCGTCTTCAACCGCATTTTCGGTCACTATCCGTATCGCGAACTGGATGTTGTGCCGCTGCCGACAACGGCGTTTGGGATGGAGCATGCCGGACTGCTGGGGCTGGCGGCGAGCTTTTATACGGAGGCCGGAGGCGGTTTCGGCATTGCCACGCCACACGAGGTTGCCCACCAGTGGTTTTTCAATCTGATTGGCAACGACCAGCCGGATGAACCGTGGCTGGACGAGTCACTTGCCAACTATGCGGTCTATCTCTATTACGAGGCAGTGGACTGGCCACAGATGCAGACCGCGGTGCTGGAGAATGTCTTCCGATACCGCTACGATGCGGCGCGGAATCTGGGGATTGACAGGCCGGTGAGCGGCGCAGTCGTCGGGTTCGATCAGAGCAATTATATCAACATCATTTATAGTAAAGGACCCTTGTTCCTGCACGCCGTGCGTGAACGAATCGGGGACGAGGCGTTCTTTGCGGCAATGCTGGACTATGTGCGGAGTTTTCGCTACGGGATCGCCTATGCCGGCGATCTACTGGACGTTTTTCGGGGTCACAGCAGCACGCCAATCGATGATCTTATCGCTTTCTGGATTTACGGAGAGTGAAGAAACAGTTGATGGAAAAGTTCCCCCTTGCCTCTCTGCGGCGGCGCGGTCAGGCCGGCGCCGATGACATTCTTGCCCAACAGGAACACCGCCCCTGGCATCTGCCCGTTCGTTCATGGTTCATGTTTCAGTCGTGGCAGGACCTTCTGTTTGCCCATTGGGCCATACCGGCCCCGCAAATCGAGAAACTGTTGCCAGATGGCTTGGCGCTGGATACGTATGCGGGCGAGGCGTGGGTGTCGGTGGTCCCCTTTCGTATGCGGGGCGTGCGGCAGCGGTTTACGCCGGCGGCGCCCTGGGTTTCCGCTTTTCCGGAACTTAACGTGCGTACTTACGTAAAGAGTAGCAGCGGGGAGGAGCCACGACCGGGCGTTTTCTTTTTCAGCCTTGATGCGGGCAATCCGCTAGCGGTGGCGGTGGCGCGGAGGTTCTATCATCTGCCCTATTTTCGGGCGCAGATGGATTGCAGGGTCAGCGATGACGGCATTCGCTATAGCAGCCGGCGCACACACAGAGGCGCGCCGGAGGCAGAGTTCCGGGCAGTCTACCGGCCGTCAGGTCCGGTTTATCAAGCGGAACCCGATTCGTTGGAGCAGTGGCTGATCGAGCGGTATTGCCTGTACAGTGTTGACAGTAAAGGGTGCATCTATCGGGGTGAGATCCACCACCGTCCCTGGCCGCTTCAGCCGGCCGAAGCTGAGTTCGAGCGCAATTGGGTTGCGCAGGCACACGGGGTACTCCTGCCGGATACGGAGCCTTTGCTCCACTTTGTCAAGCGGCTGGACGTGTTGACCTGGCGAATAGAGGAAACGGGTGAATGAACGTTATTTCCGAGATATTCGATACAGTTTTGAATCTACTGCGCAGCGAAGGCCTGCAGGAGTGGGGCGTATGGAGCTATCCGCTGCTGACAGTTCTGGTCATTCTGGAGGGGCGGATCGTTACTCTGCTGGCTGCGGTGGCGGCTTCGTTGGGCTATATGCGGCTGCCGCTGGTGATGGTCTGCGCAATCGTTGGCGGCATCGTTGCCGACGGTCTATGGTATTTGCTCGGTTACAGGTATGGTAATGGGCCCGTGTTGCGCTTTGGCCGCTGGCTGGGGCTGCGGAGCCATCATCTGGAACAGCTGCAGACGGAGATGCGGGAGAGCGGTCCGAGACTGATTTTCGCCGCTAAAGCCTTCTCTGTGCTTGTCATTCCGATGCTGGTCGCCGCGGGTATGGCCAGAGTGCCGTTCCGGCGCTGGTTTCCGATCGTCTTGCTCGGTGAACTGATCTGGGTACCGGCGCTGGCGGTCATCGGTTATCAGACAACGGAAGTGGTGCGCCGGGTGGAGTTGGGTCTGCACTATCTGCCACTGGCGGGCGGTCTGGTACTGTTGGTCCTGATGCTGGTGGTGGCGCGGCGTCTGAAGTCGGGTCACGTGAGGGAAAAGGCCGCGCTGCCAACGCTCGTCGCGGAACGGAAACGTCCGGCTTCTGCACCTGGAGCTTACGTTGCGGCTCTGACCGCGGCGGTCCAGAGCGCGCCCGATGACGAGGAGAAAGAAAAGAAGCAAGGAGCGAGAGCCTCTTCGCTACTCGCTCCTCTAAGTTAGTTTTCCTGCTCGATGCAGAATGGCAGATCGACATCGTTGACGTCGCTATGGGTTACGCGACTCCAACTTACCGGAACGCAGCCCTGGAACCGGTTTGCGCTCAGGCTGAACCCTTGCAGGTGCACAAGGTTGACCAGTTCCGCCGGGATTTCGCCGCTGAGCTCGTTGTCCTCCAGGTACAGCCATTTCAGGTCAGCAAGGTTCCCCAGTTCGGAAGGTATCGGTCCACTCAGGTTGTTCTCTCGCAGGAACAGGGTACGCAGTTGGGTGAGGTTGCGGAAGCAGGGAGTGATGAACTAGCGGGATTCGCTACAGAAGCGTGTACACCTGTCAGCCAAGTCTCTGCGGGAGGAAGGGCTGTTGAGGGTTCGGTCTGGGCGGGCGGCGACAGTTCCTGCGCCGACAATAGCCCCGGCGCCAAGGTCATTGAGATGACAAAAGCCGCCGTTATGGCCAAGAGATGTGCTCTGTACATGTCTTTGGATCCTCAGTCACTGCGGGTCTGTGCTCGGGTTGTACAGCGAATCGATGGTGAACCGAATTGCGTATGAAGCGCAACCCACTGCGACCTTATTCGCATCTGCGTGGATTTCAAATTTACGAGCAATGGCGGGCCAGAAAATTGAATCCTACAACGAAGTCAGGCGGGTGAATACCAGAATCGCTTTGCCCTGCGGGCGTATCCGGGGCTGTGAAGTCATTGAAATCAACCGCAGTGCACTCAATTCGACCACAAAAAAAGTACAGTAGAACCGATTCCGGTGTCAATACCGTAAAGACATGGTGTGGGCGATGGAGGGACCGACTCCCAGGGTTCGCTATTGCGCGCTCCTCTGGTCAGCTTCGTGGGACGCGGGCGAGACGTCCATTTCCCAAGGATGCGGGCTTGCAAAGAAGCCTTGAAACAAGCTCGAATTCAGAGGCGTACTTCTGCCGAGAATGTTGGAATGAGGGTCATTTCTGTGATAGGCTGCCTGCAGGCCGGCAGGTATGGACTGCTATGGCCCCGGGAACGGCGCTGTTCTCTCAGATGCAGTTGACCCCCGAGCGGAAACAGGATGGACTACGCGCAGACAAGTAAAGATTCCTCTCCTCGCAGCTTCACGTTTCTCAAGAACCATATTGAAGTCCAACCGACGTATGCCGAATGAGACGCGTATCCGTTTGGGCTTTCCCGTCAAGGTGCTGGGTGCGGCGGGGTTACGCTCGCACGACAGCCGGCGCTGGCAGAACCAACCCCATCTGAGCGTAAGTCTGGTCTATCTGCGCGACATTTTTCTCTATCTGAAACGAAAGGAGATCCAGTTTTATCGTATGGCAGGGCAGCTTGCCCCCTATCTGACCCACCCGGACCTGCCGGCGTTCCACGGTCAACTGGAGGAGTGCTCGACGGAGCTGGCAGCAATAGGGGATATGGCGCGGCAGCAGCGTGTGCGCTTGACGTTGCATCCGGGGTTCTACGTGCAGTTGAGCCACCCGGACCCAGATCTAGCGGGACGGTCGAGCCTGGAGCTGGCCGCCGCGACCGCTTTGCTGGATGGGATGGGGCTGGACGCCGCCAGCGTGGTTGTCGTTCACGTGGGGGGAGGGCACGATAACGTACCGGCGGCATTGGACCGGTTCGCGCGTACGGCCAATTTGCTGCCGGACGGAGTGCGTAGGCGTCTGGTCCTGGAGAACGGAGACCGACAGTTCAGTCTGCGTGATGTGCTGTGGGTACACCGGCGGACGGGAATCCCGGTGGTCCTGGATACGCTGCACCACCGGTGCCACAATCCAGATGCGATCCCGCAGTTGGATGCGCTGAAGATTGCACTGGCGACCTGGCCGGACGATACAAGTCCGAAGATCCATGTTAGCAGCCCGCGTACGGCGGTGCGTACACTCTTTCGCGATGGCAAGGCCCGCGTACAGATGCCGCTGGCGCATCAGCACAGCGACTTTCTGCACCCGTTTGAAGTTATCGACCTGCTGCAGGCGGCGGTCTCGGCAAAGTTGCGGTCTTTTGATGTGATGCTGGAGGCCAAAGCGAAGGATGTCGCGTTGCTGCGGCTGAGGGAGCAGATCGGCAGGTACGCGCCGCATCTGGCAAGGCATGTTCATTGAGGAGTAACGGCGGGAAAATGTCCCAGGAATACAGAGACCCCTATCATCTCAAAAGGACGGTGCTGGTCGCGGTCGTCAACAACCGGGCAGACCTGCTCCGGGCGGCAACTGAAGGCTGGTATCGGATTCCACAGAGGCGTGCGCCGCGGCGGGTCGGCGCCGACTACCTGGCGTTTTATCAGACGAGCGCCTTCAGGAACGAAACGGAGGCGCGGACGATCAGCTATTATGCGGCAGTCCGCCGCTATCAGCTACTCTCGCGCGCGGAGCTGATGCCGGAGGAGGCGGACCATGCGCGGGCGGAGGAGTACTACTTCCGCATTGAGATCGGCCCGCTGTTGCGTTTGGCGCAGCCGGTCCCGGCAACCACGTTCAGGAGGCTGACCTTCATCCACACGACGTTGGAGCGTCTGTTGAGCGCGAAGGATGTCAAGGAGCTGAAGCTGGAGGGAGAGCCATTCCAGGCGTTGTGGAGCGCGCTGCGGGCGAGCCGGCTGCGGCCGCTTCCCAACCGGTTGGCGGGCGAGTGGCCGGTGGACATCGCGCTGCGAGTGCGCAATGGATACTTGGGCATCCGGATTGAAGAGGCCAGCGATATGCGTGAGTCGTCCCAGCCGGCAGATCGCTGGACGATACTGCGAATCCCTGAGAGCCGGATTGCAGCTGACCTGGAGGGCTGCCTGCGGGCGGTCGGGGCGGCGCTGGTGGACCTGGGCGGTTCGCTGGACGCGAAGCCGGGACGGGAGATTGCGCTGTAGCGCAGGCGGGATCAGGAGAAGATTGGCATGGAACTGCATGTGAATGGAAAGAGCTATACGCTGGAGGCGCCTGCAGAAGAAAGGCTGCTGTGGGTGCTGCGGGACTGGCTTGGGCTTACGGGTACAAAGTTTGGTTGCGGCATAGGTATCTGCGGCGCGTGCACGGTCCATGTGAACGGCGCGTCGGTCCGTTCGTGTCTGATGTCGCTGGCCGCGGTTCGGGGGGCCGACATTCGGACGATTGAGGGTCTGGCCGAGAAGGAAGGCAGCGACACGATCGCGCTGCATCCGGTCCAGCAGGCGTTCATCGATCACCAGGTCCCGCAGTGCGGCTGGTGTATGAGCGGGCAGATCATGCAGGCGGCATCGTTCCTGGCGCAGAGTCCGCGGCCGTCGGAGGAGGAGATTGTGCGCGCGATGAGCGGGAACTATTGCCGGTGCGGATGCTATGTACGCATCAGGCAGGCGATCCAGCAGGCGGCGGAGATGGCGGGTGAGAAGGAGACGGCGACATGACGCAGGATCGGGACCACAGCGAGCAGGCGGGGCCGCCGGCCAGTTCGCATAACGGAAGCGCCGAAGTTAAAGAAGGTGAGAGGGCTGACGCTACTCCGGCCAAGAAACGGCGCTGGCGGCTGTCGCGGCGCGGGTTTCTGATCGGACTGGGGGCGGCGGGGGCCGGTCTGGCCGTGGGCGCGTATTTCGGAAGGCCGATTCTCCACGGAATCATGGCGGAGAGCATGGCAGAGGCTGAACACGCCGGGAGCAGTTTCATGCAACTGCCTGACGAGCCGCTGCTCTGGCTGGATGTATTGGAGGACAGCCGGATACGCCTCTCTCTGACCAAAGTGGAGATGGGGCAGGGGGTTCATACATCGATTGCTCAGATCGCGGTTGAGGAGCTGGGCATCCGTTGGGATGACCTGGTGGTGGAGCAGGCGGACAGTTCTTCAAAGCTGGTGGACGGCTTCGGTACCGGCGGCAGCTTTTCGGTTGCGACCAGTTACGGGCCGCTGCGCCGTGCGGCCGCGGGCATGCGTAGTTTGCTGCAGCGGGAGGCGGCGGTGGTTTTGAAGCGGCCGGAGGCGGCTCTGCGAGTTGCGGGGCGGGGTTTTGCGGTCGCGGACAGCCCTGAGAAAAAGGCTGACTTCTCCAGTTTGGCTGGAGCGGTGACGAGCTGGGACCTTCCCGAGGAGGAGGCGCTGCAGCTGAAAGCGACGGATGAATTTACCGTGGTCGGACAACCGGTGGAGCGTATTGACATTCCCGACAAGGTAACGGGGCAGGCAGTCTACGGTTATGACGTGCGGGTGCCCAACATGCTATATGGCGCTGTGGCGCGTCCGCCTACACTGGAGGCCAAACTGGTCGGCGCGTCAGCAGGCGAGGCGGCAGCGATGGAGGGCGTCGAAGAGATCTTGATCGACGTGGAAAACGGCTTTGCCGGGGTAGCGGCAAGCTCACGCAGCGCGGCCTGGTCGGCGGTGAAAGCGATGGAGACGGAATGGGATGAAGGGCATCTGTGGCAACAGGAGGAGATCGAGGCGCTGATCGAACCGGCAGGAGAGGGCGGCATCACGATCCAGCGCGAGGGCAACGCCGCCGGTGTGCTGGGGAGAGAGACCGCTATCACGGCTACCTACCGTTCGCCGTTCGCGGTACAGGCCCCGCTCGAGGCGCCGGCAGCACTGGCGGATGTACAGGACGGCCAGGTGACGGTGTGGGTGTCGACCCAGTCCCACGAAAGGGCGAAGGGATTGATCGCAGAGGAGCTCGGCATGGAGGCCGACACAGTTCGGGTTGTCCCAACCTATCTCGGGGGAGGATTTGGCGCCAAGCTCGATACGGGGGTGGCAGTTGAAGCGGCGCGCCTGTCGAAGGCAGCCGGCGCACCTGTGCATGTGGGATGGGATCGAACGGAGGCGATGCTTCACGGCTACCTGCGGCCGCCGACGAAAAGCGTTCTCTCCGGTGCGCTGGACGGTAATGGACGGATCGTCGCCATGGAGCACCGACAGGGCAGCAGCGACGTGGCCTTCAGTTTCATGCCTGAGTTCATGGAAGTGGTATTGGGTGCGGACTTCGGCGCAACAGTAGGGGCGCGAATCGACTATGACGTGCCTAACCGCACTGTGACGGCCTGGCGAAAGACACTGCCGGTCTGGACCGGTTGGTGGCGGGGGCTGGGACTTTTCGCGAATACATTTGCGGTGGAGAGTTTCGTTGACGAACTGGCAGCAGCGGCGGGCGCGGACCCGCTTCAGTTCCGTCTCGATCATTTACCGGATAGTCCAGCTGGTGGGCGTAAGAGGGCGGTACTGGAAACGGTCGCGGAACTTAGCGGCTGGGGGACAGCGCCGCCTGAAAGCCGGGCAAGGGGCGTCGCCTGTTTTGGATCAAACACAGTGGTGGCACAGGTGGCGGAGGTGTCAGTGGACGAAGAGTCCGGGGAGGTCACCGTTCACAGGATGGACTGTGCAGTGGACTGCGGGCTGGTCGTGAACCCCGATGGGGCGAAGGCGCAGATAGAGGGGAACGTGATGTGGGGCGTGGGGTCGACGCTGATCGAGCAGGCGTATGTGAAGGACGGACAGCTGGAATTGAGCAATTTCGAGAGCTACCCGCTGTTGACGATGCGCGGGGCGCCGGATGTCCGTTCGGTACTGGTGGACACCGGTATTGACACGCCCTACGGCATGGGCGAGCCGCCGATTGGGCCGGTGGGCGCGGCGATCGGCAACGCGTTCACGGCGGCGACGGGCAGGCGGGTCCGGACACTGCCGATGACGCCGGCGCGTGTTCTGGATACGCTAGCTGGGGGCGGATCCTGAACCGGGAGGCAGCCAGGTTAAGCGCCGCGGGCGTAGTCAGTTCTGTTCGCCGGAGACGCCCAGTTCCGAGGCGACCTCTTTCATGGCGTCGAGAACGCGCTGCACGTGCTCATCGAAGGGTTCGCCCAGCTCCTCGATAAAGTGGAGATTCTCGGCGCGGTCGATGGCGGCGGTGAATCGCTTATCCTTCCACTTCTTTTTGACGGATTTGAGCCTGACGCCGCGCAGGTCCTTGTCGGGGCGCACGTAGGCACAGGCGAGGATCAGGCCGGTGAGCTCGTCACAGGCCAGGAGCGCTTTGTCGAGCCTGGACTGGCGCGGAACGCCGAGGAAGGTGGCGTGGGCCTCGATGGCGTGGATGAATTCCGACGGGTAGTCCTGCTGGCGGAAAAGGCGGAGGGCGGTACGGGGATGGCCGTTTTCCTGGTCGTCCATGTCGGGATGACGGTCATAGTCCAGATCATGGAGCAGACCTGTCAGTCCCCAAAGGTCCTCATCCTCGCCGTAGTGACGGGCGTAGACGCGCATAGCGGCTTCTACAGCCAGCATGTGGCGGCGCAGTCCCTCATTTTCGACCCATTCGTGCAATAGTTGTATCGCTTCGTTTCGGCTAGGCAGGGTCATAGCGGCTCCTCTAGTCTGGTGTGGTCAGTTCGCGGTTAGTCGCGAGTTGGGGGCGTGCGGCGGCGGCACTTTGAACGTGTGAGAATTGAGCGGTTACAGCCGGACCGGTAACCGAAGTGATGGTCACGTCGCGCCGGCCGTAAACGATCTGTCGGCTGCCGGCGATGTTCGGGTGTTCGCTGCCGTCGGCCCTGTCCCGCCAGAGGCATTTGCCGATTGCCCGTGCGCGGCGGGCGCTGCAGCCTACGGCTTCGCTGAAGGGGGCGCCGCCGAGCCATTTGCGCAGAAAGAGGCTTAGGCTGGGCTCCGGCAGCCAGTTGACGGCCTGCGCGCCGTTTACGGCTTGTGCGCCCAAGGCCAGCCAGGTGGAGGCCAGGCTGGCGCCGTAGCAGTTGAGACCGTAGACCATGCGCAGGTCGAGCAGGGAGTTGTCCTCGATATAGCGGGCCAGAAGCCGGTCGAACGCGGCAGCGTCGACGAGTTCCCGCCCCTTGTACCCGATCAGGCAGCGGTTCTGTCCATGCACGAGCAGAAGTTGATCGACGGTGTGAGTGGCGCTGACATCGATGAGGGCGCCGGTCAGGTTGGCGGCGGTGGCGGCCTCGTCTTCAAGGATGACTATGCGGTGGTAGCGGCGGTAGGCGCCGAGGAGACGCAGCAGGAGTTTGGCGTACTCTTCAGTAACCCAGTCGATGACGGCCATCACCCAGTTGGGTAGATTGACGCCGTGGATGTGGCCAACGTTTTCCAGGAAGACGACCAGCGCCAAGGGTCTGCCGGCAGTTGACTTGGCGCCATCATGAAGTTGTGAGGATGGCTTTTGAGCCTTACGAAGGCGAGCTGCGGTTGCGGAATCCTCGGGCGACCGGGCAAGAGCCATGGGGAGTGCAATGTGAAGCGGAGCGGGGACAGGCCGCTCAGAATTGGAAGCGGCCGTTGGCGTCAACGACCCGGACTTTGAAGTTTTCGACGAAGGGTTCGAGGCCGGCGATCAGTTCCTGCCACTCGTCTGAGCGCAGGATGCGTGCGGCGTCTTCTTTGTCTTCAAGGACTCCGCCGCCGAGGATCTGGGGGGCTTCGCCCCAGAGAGTGTACCAGGCGTCGGTAATGCGCAGGCCCAGTTGCGCAAGCCCTGGGGCAAGCGTCTGCACGACATACCGTTGACAGTCTTCTTCATGCCCTTCCCGCATATCGTAACTCAGTAAGACTTTGACCATACTGTCGTCCTCGGGGGCTGGGAAAATGTCCCGCTGCAGATTGCCCGTTGCCAAGAGTCGGAAGAGCTGGGATCGGAGCCAACCAGAACCGGTCCGAAAATCAGGTTCTGTGGTTCAGTATAGCATAGAAGGACAGGACAGTGCATAGCCGAAGCAGCTGGGGGATTGTTCTGCAGGCCTTTGTTGGCGCTTGGCCTCGCGCCAAGGAACAGGGGTAAGGAAGGCGTCAATCGGTGGCCAGGGAGAGAACGGTATGCAGGCGCAATTCAGCTTGGCGGCGGAACTGTTCGACACTGATTGAACGGAAGAGCCAGACCGCCAGAAGCAGGCCGACGATTTCAAGGGAGAAGACGGCAGCGTACCCCATAAGGGTGTTTCCCGTCAGCCAGTAGAACATGTCCCACAGAATGCCGCTGATGATATTGCCGACAGCCTGACCGGCGAAGTTCGCAACGCTCCAGGCGCCGATGTAGAGACCGGCGGCCTGGGGAAGGGTCATATCCAACATAAAACTGAGATTGCTAACGGTCATGAGGCCGCCGCCCAGCCCCAGCAGGAAGACGGCGGCGAGAAACAGGTTGGACTGGCCGAGCAGTCCGGTGGCGATAATCAAGGCGAAGGCAACGGCGGTCACGCAGGCGCCGACGTTTGCGCCGGATTTTTTTCCATAGCGTTTTACAAACAGGATTCCGGCCAGCAGGGTAATAAAGAGCCCTGTCCCCCAGATCGATGTCAGACGGGAAGTAACCGAGACCGACATGCCCAAAGCTTCGGCGCCGAACGGTTCGAGCAGTACGTCCTGGGCGTGAATGCTGATCAACACGATCATCAGATAGAAAAAGAAGCGTCTGGCCTGTGGGTTCAGAGCCAGCAGGCGCAGCACCAGCAAGGGATCATCGGCGCTGTTGGAAGGTTGGGCCGTTCTGGCTGATGCCCGTGGTTCTATGCGATAGCTGCCCACAAGGACGAGGATGACGGATACGAACCAGATCGCGCCAAATGCTGTGAAGAGCGTCTCCTTCGAGAAGGTCGCTAACATGAGAGATAACGCATAGGCGGTGACGATAGTCGCCGCGATCATCGCAGTCCACATGATGCTGACGGCGCGGCTACGCCCCTCTTCGTCAGCGAGGTCGGTGACCAGAGAGAGGTAGCTGACCGAGGCGGCGTTGATGCCGGCTCCCCAGAGGCAGAAAACGACGACAGCGGCCCCAAGACCTAACATGAAGTTACTGTCCAGCAGATAGGCTGCGTGGACTGTGAAGTAACCTCCGGTCGCGGCGAGAAGCCCGCCGAGGAGAATCCAAGGTGTGCGGTGGAAATCGGCCGCAGGATGGCGATCCGACCAGTTTCCCAGGAATATCTGCAGAGGGGAAAGCAGGTAAGGCAATGCAACCAGGACGGCCACCAGTGTTACCGGCATCTGCATGTCGGCGATCATGACGCGATTGAGCGTGCTGGTGACCGGGACGACTGTAATGGAGACCCCTACATGTACGAGGGCAAGCTGGGCGAGGACGCGCGCATTCATGGTTGAAGCGTACCATAGAGGTCTTGAGAATTCCAAGATTCCGACATCGAAATGGATGGCCCAAACGAGGGTGATTGAGGCAGGGATTTGGGCTCCGGCGAGAGGTGCGTTCGGTTGACGGAGCGTGCGCACGGGTGATAGACTCTTGCCCGTGATACCGAACTGCAACGTGCACGCTTCTTTATGCGTATTCTTATTCAGGAGGGTTTGTGACTGAGGTAGGTACTGAAGCTGGGCCCCGAGCGGTTCCCGGCGTCGATCTTGCGGGTAGTGTCCCTATATTTGGCAGTCGTCCGGGCAGCCAGTTGGTAGACGGCGAATCGTTCGCCGACTTCAGCCGGAAGCGGCTCATCTTTGGGTCGTTCACCCGGCTTGGTGAGACGCATGTGTACCGGGTGGACTGCAAGGCGGGCGACCGTTTGCGGGCGCAGATGTTCGCGCCTGTCCTGCCCCGCGGCGGTTCGGTGGTGCCGACGTTTGCGGTCGTTGCACGGAGCCTGCCGTACAGTGCTGACACGGAGAAGCTGCCACTGGAGCTGCCCCAGGGCTACAGAGCGATTGTGGCGCCGCCGCCAAGCGAACTTCTGCAACCGGTTAAGGATGTGCTGACACGTGTGCATTACTATCCCGGTCCTCTCATCGACACGCGTACGCTGGTGGGCGGGCGCTGCTATCTTGTGGTGTGGACGCCTCACAACCGGATGGGCAAATATGTAGTCTCGATCGGCCATCGCTGGCATGTACGGTGGAGTTATTGGGCCCAGCTGCCGCTGTATTGGTGGCGGATTCGGGGCTGGTTCGGTCTAAGCCGAGCGGCTGCGCTCTATGTGCTGGCCGCGGCCGTGCTGATCGCGCTGGCTGTCGCCGCGATTTTGCGGCGCGGGGGCGCCCTGCGGCGTGCGCAAAGAGAGGGACGGGCGGCGGCCCAAACAGATAGTTGAGCGGGCGGATCTGTCCTCTGCGCCGGCAGAATCATCAGACGCCCCGTTTTTGTGCAGTGACGCGAGGTGAAAACAGTGCGTATCCTTCTGTATTTGGGTAAGGGGGGCGTAGGCAAGACGACGACGGCGGCAGCTACGGCGTTGCGCTGCGCGCAGATGGGCTACCGTACGCTGGTAGTGAGCACGGACATCGCACACAGTCTGGCCGACAGCCTGGACCGACCGCTGCAAAACGAACCGACAGAGATAGCAGACAATCTTTTTGCGCAAGAAATCAACGTCCTGGACGAGGTACGGAAGAACTGGGGCGCGTTGCAGGGCTATATGGGCAAAGTTTTGCGCAAGCAGGGCATGAGCAATACAGTTGCCGAAGAGATGGCAGTAATTCCGGGCATGGAGGAGATCTTCAGCCTTATACAGATCTACCGCAACGCGGAGACGCGTGAGTTTGACCGGGTGATCGTGGATGCAGCGCCGACGGGCGAGTCGATGCGGTTGCTGGCGATGCCGGAGAGCTTCCAGTGGTATGTCGAGCGCTTTTTCGGTTGGGGGGAGACGGCGATGCGCCTGACCGGGGGGCTGTTGCGGCGGCTGATGCCGGAGCAGGACGCGCTGGCCGCTCTGCCCAAGCTGGTGGATGATGTAAAGGAGTTGAAGGAGGTACTTAGCGACCCTCAGACCACCAGTTACCGGGTTGTGGTCAATCCTGAAAAGATGGTGATCAAGGAGGGCGCTCGGGCCGTAACCTATCTGTCCCTTTTCGGTTGTCCAGTGGATGCTGTGGTAGTCAACCGCATTCTGCCTGGTGTGCGGGCGCAAGAGAGTGACGGGAGCTCCGCGGACGACAAGGGGGGCCGGCGAGCCGGTGAAGCAGCCGTTCTTGCTCCAAGCAGCGATCCGTATCTGCGCCAACTTCAGGAGCAGCAGACCCGCTACCTGGCTGAAATCGAACGGGACTTCTACCCGCTGCCGATTCTGTACAGCGGCTGGCGCAGCAAGGAGGTGGTCGGCTTTGGCCCGTTGCGATCGTTAGCAGATGAGCTGTACGGACAACGAGACCCGGGCGAAGTGATGTTTGTCGGTCAGGCACAGGAGATTGAGGAGGAGGGCAACGACTTCGTCCTTAAGCTGCCTTTGCCCCACATTGAATTGGACAAGATCCGCCTGACGAAACGTGGCGACGAACTTTTCATTTCGATCGGCAACTTTAAGCGGGAGTTTCTGCTGCCTGCGGTCCTGGCGCAACGTGACGCCAGCGGCGCCGCTTTTGCCGGAGGGATTCTGAGCATCCGTTTTCCCTGTAGCAGCCAGTAAACAGTTGGCGGTTGCCTGCGTAACGGCACAGTCAAGCAGCCGCGGGACCTTGACGAATGGGACTGGGAAACCTTCTGATACGATGCGTGGGCATGACTGTCGGTGCGCAGGTTGGCACGCGAATCGCGCACCGCATACGACCCCGCCCATATCCTGGGCCGCTGCGGGAGTTCCTCGACCATCCATTGCGCATGAGGTATCGCGATCCCGTGTCCACGCTGGGCCCGTTCGGCATTGGTCCTGGCGAGACGGTGCTGGATTTGGGGTGCGGCACGGGCACATTTACTGTCGAGATGGCGCGGCAGGTTGGCAGCAAGGGGCGCGTGCACGCAGTGGATATACAGGCGTTGATGATTGACGCGGCGCGGGCGAAGGTGGAGAGCGCCGGCTTTGCCTCACGCGTCAGCTTCCATCATTGCGGCGCGTACCGCCTGCCGCTGGAGAGGGACAGTGTGGACGTTGTGGTTGCGATCGCTTCGCTCTCCGAGATGCCGCAGCCGCTTTTTGCCTTGGACGAGATTCGCCGGGTCCTGAAAGTGGGCGGGCGTCTGGCGGTCAGTGAAGAGATGCCTCACACGGGATATGCACTGCAGAGAACGGTGCGGCGCTGGCAGCAGGAAGTGGGTTTTCGCTACGGCGGGTTGAGGGGCACTCCATTTTGTTACAGCTTACTCTGTTTCAAAGACGAATAGCCGCGGCGGCACAGTGCCATTGGAACATAGCTTCCTAAGCGGTGCGCATCGTTCTGCTATAATTTCTTGAGACGACGTGAAAAGGTCCACGGAAGTGGAACTGGATTTGAGACTGCCGTACTGTACGGAGGGATTGCCGGGGCTCGGCGGACAGTTGCGGGCCGCGCCCGGTGCTTTTGTGGTTGAGGAAATACCGCTATACGAAGCAAGCGGGTCGGGCCAGCATCTCTATGTCAATATAACCAAAGAGGAGTTGACCAGCCGGGAAGTACAACGGGGGCTGGCAGAGGCGTTCGACCTACCGTACAGGGCGGTCGGTTTTGCCGGCATGAAGGACAAGCACGCGCGGGCAACCCAGACGTTCAGTCTATTGGTCGGCCACGTAGACGATGAGTTTCTGAAGGCGGCGCCGGCGCGCATCGGCGAAAAGACGCCGGTGAAGGTGAACTGGGTGCGCCTGCATCGCAACAAGCTCAAAAAGGGGCACCTGCTGGGCAACCGCTTTGAGATTACGGTAACCCGACCATCCGTCAATGGCGAGGAGGCGATGGCGCGGGCGACGGCAATCGCGGAGCAGGTGCGGAACAGCGGGCTTCCCAACTATTACGGCCCGCAACGCCTAGGGCAGAACGGCGCGAATGTGCGGCGCGGATGGGAGTTGCTCCATGGTAACAAGAGAATGGCCAACCGCTGGCTGCGCAGTCTCCTGCTTGCGAGTGTGCAAAGCTATCTGTGCAACCGTTACCTGGCTCTGCGGCAGCAACAAGGCAGCTTCACAACGCTGCTGACAGGAGACATCGCAAAAAAGCATGACACCGGCGGCCTGTTCGTTGTCGCCGATCAGGCTACGGAGCAGGGCCGTTTCGAACGGAAGGAGATCAGTTTTACAGCGCCGATTTATGGGCCAAAGATGTGGGAGGCGGAGGCGGAGGCGGGTGCGCTGGAGCAGGAAATCTTGACAGAGAGCGGCCTGGACATGGGCTCGTTGGCAAGGGCGAAGATGATGGGTACGCGACGGCTGGGTCGAATTCTGCTCAATGATCTGTCGGTCAGGCAGAAGGGGAGGGACATTGTCGCGGCATTTTCGCTGCCGAAAGGGGCGTTTGCCACAACGGTGCTGCGAGAGTTCATGAAAATACCTGACGACTTACTCGCCCAAACAGCTACGGACAGCGACGAGATTGATGAAGATGACGGGACATAAACGGTGCAAGACGGAAAGCCCATAGGCGACAACGTATTCTCCCTTAGGCAACGGAGTTCTACCATGGAAATGCCGCTTTTCCCTCTGAATGTTGTGCTTTTCCCAGGTATGGCGCTGCCTCTGCATATCTTCGAGCCCCGCTACCGGGAGATGATCAACCGCTGCCTGGACGAAGACCTGGCGTTCGGAGTCGTGTTGATCAAGGAGGGCCTGGAAGTAGGCGGCGATGCGGAGCCACACCGGGTGGGGACGGCTGCGCGAATCGTAAAGGTGGACCGTCAGCCGGATGGAAGGATGAACATCCAGGTTGTGGGCACACGTCGATTTCGGATCGAGGCGTTGAACCGCGATCTTCCCTATCTTACGGGACGTGTGCGGCACTTTCCAGTAACCGATGGGGATACTAAACTGGCGGTCGAGCGGGCCCACAAGGTACGCCCCAAGATTACGCGTTATGTTGAACTGTTGACGAAGGCTACGGGCGTGCAGCTGAAATTGGACCGTCTGCCGGAGGATGCCACCAGCCTGGCGTTTCTCACGGCTATCACTTTGCAGGTGCGGCCCGAAGACAAGCACCGCATGCTGGCGCTGCCGGGTGTGCCGCAGCTTTTGGAGCTGGGCAACTACTATCTGGGGCGCGAACTTCAGTTGCTCGACCATATGATCAAGAGTCAAGAAGCGCTGCCGGCAATGACCATTGGCCCGACAGGGCAGTTGTTTGCCAATTGAGTAAAGTGACCGGCCCGGCTGGCTGCTGCCGACGGTCTTGGCTGATTTTCCCCGGTCAATCACTGTAGTTCATTCCCAACTGTAGTTCATTCCCAAGGGTATACAAATCAGAGACGCCTTAGCAGACAGCCGCGAAAGGACAGATGTATGGCTACTCATCAGTTCCAGCCGGACCACTATTTCAGCACGATCGGCTCGCATGCACCTGTGTTACGCGTGCAGCCGGGTGACAGCATCGAAACAACGACGGTCGATGCCAGAGGGCAGGACAGCAGCGGCCAGCCGGTAACGTCAGGGGGCAATCCGATGACCGGCCCATTTTTTGTGGAAGGGGCCGAACCCGGGGACACGCTGGTGGTGCACCTGGACAAGCTGCTCTGCAACCGCCCTTACGGGTGGACGCGGACAATGGTGGCCCCCAATGTCGTCGATCCGGAGCAGGTGCCCAATATGCCATGGCCAGCGGAGGGGCAGGAGCTGGCCAACTGGCGGGTGGACAATGAGGCGGGTACGGTGACCCTGGTGGAGCCGCAGACGAGCCTGGGTGCGCTGACATTGCCGCTGGCGCCGATGCCGGGCTGTTTTGGGGTGGCGCCGGACCGTGGCGAGGCGATCTCGACGGCCACGTCCGGTCCCCATGGCGGCAACATGGACTATCGCGGCTTTGTCGAAGGGGTGACCGTCTATCTTCCTGTCTTTGTGCCCGGGGCGCTTTTTCACATAGGCGACGGCCATGCGGTGCAGGGGGATGGTGAGATCGTGGGTACCGGCGTGGAGATCTCTTTCGACGTGGGCTTAACGGTGGATGTTCAGAAGGGGCGGCGCATCTATTGGCCGAGAGGGGAAAACGAGGCGTATATCTTTACCGCGGGCAACGCGCGTCCGCTGGACCAGGCAACGCAACATGCGACCACAGAGATGATCCGCTGGCTGGAGAAGGATCTGGGGATCGATCCGGTTGGCGCGCACATTCTGATGGGGCAGACGGTGGAATATGACCTTGGTAACATATATGACCCGGCCTACACGATGATCTGCAAGATGCCGAAGGCGGTGCTGCCGTGAGGCGATGGGCCCTCTTCCACAGGCCCTCATCAACTGCAGATTGTAATCCCACAAGCATCGCCAGTGCTCAAAGAGACGAACACCTGCGCCTCCTGCTAGTTACAGGGACCCATCCTACTGGTCTTGGGGGCGGCAGTTGTGCCTTTGCGTCTACTTGGCTTGGACGATATTCCACCCAGACTGGACTCAGATGAAGCGATCCATGGTTTGAATGCACTTCAGGTGCGTCGGGGAGAGCATTCTGTCTTTTTTTCGGAGAATCACGGGCGCGAAGGGCTTATTGTCTACGCCATAGCTCTGAGCATCTCTTTTTTTGGGCGCACTGAGTTAGCGATTCGTTTGCCTACGGCGCTGGCCAGTGCGGGCGCTGTATTTGTCGTCTTCTGGTTGGGACGCACTCTCTTCGGTCGAAATGAGGAAAGCGGTCAGGCCACGCCATGGCGTGGCCTGATTGTCGGCGGAGTCGGGGCTGGTCTGATGGCAGTTTCCCTCGGGCAGACGATTATCGGCCGCACTGCGATGCGAGGGAACTTCCTCCCTTTCTTGATTCCCTTGTGTCTGATCTTGCTCTGGAAAGGGTACAGCCGACGGAGTTGGTGGATGATCGCGCTAGCGGGTGTTTGCGCTGGGCTGCTGCCCCATACCTAATATAGCAGCGCGCTTTACACTCTTGCTTTTTCTATTCTTTGGGCTTAGTTTTCTGCTCTCTATCGCCCTGCCTCCGGGGTAGGTTTTCGGGTAGATCTGTTGCAGCAAAACCTGCTGTGGACAGGCATCTTTTTGGGCGCGGCAGGGCTGGTGGCGGCACCCATTTTGGTTCATTTCGGTCTGCATCCGGAAGACTTTTTTTCCCGCAGCAGTAAGGTGTGGGTTTTGGATGGTAATCGCAATGAAGGAGGCCCGCTCCAGGTTTTTCTGGTCAACATTTGGGAGAATCTGTTGCTATTCGGCTTTCGCGGCGACCCGGCCCTGCTCCGCAATTTGCCTGGCCGACCCATGTTGAAATTGTGGGAAGCGTTCTTTTTCTGGCTTGGCGTCGGCATCGCCCTATGGCGCTGGAGACCTGCCTACCGTCTGTTGCTGCTCTGGCTGGGGGCGCTGATTCTGCCGGCCATTCTGGCTCGGGACACTGCGGCCCCTAACACTCTGCGCATGATAGGCGCCGTGCCGGCAGTCTATCTGCTAACAGGTGTCGGCATATGGGAGACGTTCCGATTCTTGAGGGAACGAATGGGCTCTATGCCTCGGCCACTGGTTCGGTTTTTCAGGGAGAACGAAGCCATGATTCCCATTGCTGGTGGGGTCTTGGCCGCCGGCCTGATTCTTGTTCAGGGTGTCTCCACTTACCGCGACTATTACGGAAAGTGGGTAGGACATCGTGAAGTTAGCGATTCCTACGAGACCTGGTTGGGTAATTGGGCCCGGACGTTAGACGCCCTTCCTGCCGATGCGAATACGATCTATCTTGTTCCTGGTTTCTCCTAAACCCACCCCATCTCCACGCATTTCAGCTTTATGTACCTGTATCAAGGCACAGTTTCAGCCCGATCGGTCTATATGAGTGCTCCTGATTTAGCGCAGCAGATCGAGACTATTCTGGCAGAAAGAGAGAAAGTTTCAACTGTGAGAGTAGTGGAGTGGAGCACTACCAGCAGGTGGGTAAGGGATAATGCCAAACCTGTGACATTTCTGCTTAGAAAGTACGGTCGTTATCAAGGTAGCGAGATGTACACTGACTTTCAGATCCACATTTTCGATGATGTCTCCTTGGATCCCCCATGGACGTTTTATGAAGAGATGGAGCCGTTGACAGTGCACTACGATGGCGGTATCTCTCTCCACGGGCTTGCCTTGGGCCACAGCGAGATGCAACTGTCATTGGGTCAACTGCTCGACCTAGGGCAGGTGCGCTCGATGTGGGGAGTATTTCGCTGGCAAACAGTTCCCGAACAACCTATTGCCTGACGAATATGAGTTGCGGATGGTCGTCTACAATTTCGAAACTCTTGAGCCGACTGTCGAAATTGGCGTCTGGGAACCGGAGACAACCTTGGCGCGCCTGCGCCTTGGAGGGGTCCCATGAAGGAACACAGCGCTTTTCCGCCCCAACCATAAACTGCAAATTGCAAAGACTCTTGCGGGCCTAACTCGCACTCCTTCTTTTGACCTTCCAAAGATGTTGGCAGGCAAACAAAAGGATACCCACGCCAAACAACGCGAGCCCGCGACGCCAACTTGCGGGCGCGTACCAGAGTCGTACTTCCAGCTCTCCGGCAGGTACGGGCAGGGCCCGGAAGGTGTAGTTGGCCCTCCACACGGGGGCTGGCTCGCCGTTAACCGTTGCGAGCCAGCCCGGGAACCAGACTTCGCTGAGAACTAAATAGCCCGCCCTTTCGGCATGGGCAGCCAGTACGATCTCGTTTTCGCTGTATGCGAGAATCGAGACAGGTCCGTCCATTCCCGACGACGGCGACTCTGCGCCGGCCGCGGAATCTGGCGAGTGGGCATTTTGCTGCGCCACAACGACGGTGTGCAACGGTTCAAAGGACGGCTGTTTCAGGGCAACGAGTACGGCCTCTTCGTCGGGGAGGAACTGCGCCGACGGAACCAGCCAGGCTCGGGGCAGTGGGTCAGGATTTTCGTAGACGGCGAGGGGGCCGGCGGCATTGTAGGCCTGTGTATATTCTTCGGGAAGCGGTGTACCATCGCGCACCAGGACGAAGTGGACGTTGAGCAGGTCATAGATCCTCGTGTGGCGGCCGCCGTTGTTCTCCCACAGCGTCTGCCAATGTACCAGTTCCAGGGGGTTGGAGATGCCCCATACGTCCTGCAAGCCAGCGAGGGCGGCAGTGCTCGGCTGCCACTGATCGAGAATGCCGGTACGGGTGTCGATGCGGAAGTGGCGGCGGGGAGTACCGGCAGCGGCAGGACAGCGCTCATTTTCGGTGGGGACACAGTCAGCTTCTTCTCCGGCCTGCTCGCGCAGGAAGGCGACAATCTCTGGATGGACAAACTTGCGTGTCGGATCATTCTTGCCGGTGTCGATGTTCGCGCCGGCGACGAACAGTTCCAGTAGAAGCAGGACAAGAAGCAGCGCGGCTACGGTGCCGCTCGCAAGACGTTGGCGCCGGTACTGGGCCAGCAGAAGCCACGCGGTAACCCATACTATGGAAGCAAGGAGCAGTGCCCGGCCGGCCGTTGCGGCCCGCTGCAGTGCCACAGGATCCCCGTTGAGCAGCTGCGTCGTGACAATCAACAGTGGGATGAGGACAAGGAGGAGAGCGGGGCCGCTGATGCTAATCACGGAGAAATAGAGTGTGAAATGGGGAGAAAGGGGATTCCCCATGCCTTTCTTCCGTGGTTGCAGCAGGGCATCCAACCCGATTGCAGCCAGCACTGACAAAGCCAGCGCCCAGAGAACGATGGATCTGGCCGGTGCCTGGAAGCTTCCGTAGACGGGCAGGAACCGTGTCAGCCAGCCGTGGACGGGTGTGTCGCCGCCGAGCGCAATGACAAAGCCGAACAGAGCTAACGTCGGCCAAGGGAGCATTCGGCGCCGCCTCTCCGGAATGGGTAGCAGGAAGGCTGCGGCCGCGAGGAGAAGGGTGACCAGACCGGCATAGGGCAGTTCGACCCGGTCCCACGAACCCCAGTAGGCCGCTGGTCCGCGTCCGAAGAAGCCGGGTGTCAGCAGACCGATAAAGGCGGGTCCCGGCGCCAATGAGTAGGATACGGTATCCTGGTAGTCAAATTCTCCTCTTTGGGTGTAGGGGAGCATTTCAAATGCAGGGAAAAGGATCGGGGCGGAGAGAAGGGCTGCCAAGAGGAAAACGGTGAAAGGGTATTGAAGGTCTGCCAAGGACTGTCGAAGGGCTGTGCGGTGGGATCCTGTGGCCAGGTTTTCCCAATAGTCAGCTGCCAGCAGGCCCAACGAATAGATCCCCACAGTCATGCCCAGATAGTAGCTGCTCTGGGCATGGCCGGCGTAGTTGGCGATCGCGAAGAGAGCGGCGGCGACGCCGGCCCAAGTGAGGCTGCGGCGGGTCAGTGCCAGGTGGCAGGCGGTGAGGATCCAGCCGACCCACGAGAGGACGGCGACCAGATTGAGGTTGCCGAAATGGATGAAGAGGATATCGCAGAGACCGAATGCCAGTCCGGCCAGCAGGGCGGCGGGGCGGCTGCGGCCGAGGGTGCGCACGAGCGCGTAGACACCAAGCCCGGCCCACCAGAGATGACCGATGCTGAGGAACTGCATCCAGCGGTAGTCGAAGGCGGGATTGAGCAGAAAGAGCAGCAGGTTGGGGGGATAGAGGAATCCGGCCTGAATGTCGGTGATGAAGGGGGCGCCGCCGTAGAGGTGTGGATTCCAGAGAGGTAGCTGGCCCTGGCTGAGGGTGCGGGCGGCGAATCGGTAGATGGGGAAGAGGAAGCTGACCAGGTCGCCGCCGTCGGCGGGCTGGTAGACGGCGCCGCTGATGGTGCGCCCGAAGAAGGCTGCAAACATTCCGGCCAGCAGGGCTGCGCCCAGGAGATCCCAACGCCGCTCGTCACGGCGGTATGTCAGCCAGACAGTTGCGCCGGCCCAGAGCAGAAGGATAAGAAGGCCGATGCTGACGGGGAGGAGATCCGATGGTGTACTCATCAGGCGGTTCAGTGCTGCGGGCTGGAGAAAGGGAGTTGCAGTGCCTTGATTCATCGCGGGGGAGCACCCCGTGCCGACTCCGGTTCTGTCGCAAACTCTGTGGTGATGAATCTTTACAGTGGCGCTCCGGCAGCTGTATGGTATAACAGAAGAAGAGTGAACAAAAGGTTTTGATGGCTCGAAAGCAGCAGATGAGCGGCCCTTCGGGGCCATCCACAGTGGGGGCGGCCATGCAAGCGGACCTGGTGCTATTCAACGGCAATATCCACACGATGGACCTTCGTCAGCCGCGGGTTTCGGCGGCGGCTATCGCGGGCGACCGTTTTCTGGCTACGGGCAACGACAGTGAAATGCGGTCGCTGCTGGCGCCTGGCGGGCGGGAGATTGATCTGCGGGGCGCGACGGTCGTGCCCGGTTTCATTGACGCACACATCCACTTTCTTTCCTACGGGATGAGTCTGCGGGAGATCGATCTGAGCGGGGTGGCGACATTGTCGTCGGCGCAGCAGCGGGTCGGGTTGAGGGCTGCGGATACGCCGCCCGGACAGTGGCTCACAGGCCGCGGCTGGGACCAGTCGGTCTGGGAGGGCGGCGCGTTTCCCGCGGCTGCACAGCTGGACGCGGTCGCGGGGGAGCATCCCGTTTATCTGGCGCGCAAGTGCGGCCACGCGGCGTGGGTGAACAGTCTGGCATTGAAACAGGTGGGGATCACAGCCCATACAGAGGACCCGGAGGGCGGCGAGATTGTGCGGGATAGCGAGGGAAGGCCGACGGGCATTCTTTTGGAAAGGGCGATGGACCTGGCATTTCCTTGCATGGCGGAACCGTCTGATGCCGAGGCTGAGGCCGCGGTGCGCCACGCGCAGGAGGTCGTCAACCGCATGGGGATCGTGGGCGTACACACCAAGGAGGCGGCGGGCTCTCTGCGGGCCTTTCAACAGCTGCGTGCGGAGGGTGATCTCACGCTGCGTACGGTGGCGCAGATCCCTGTGGCCGAGCTGGACAGCGCGATTCGGCTGGGGCTGCGTACAGGACTTGGCGACGAGTTGTTGCGCATCGGCGGGGTGAAGGTCTTCAGCGACGGCGCGCTGGGACCGAGGACGGCGTGGATGCTGGCGCCGTATGATGGCGAACCCGAGAATACCGGCATCGCGGTGACTGGCGCCGAAGAAATGGCGGACATCATCGCCAGGGCTACGGACGCAGGGCTGGCGGTGGTCACACATGCGATCGGCGACAGGGCGAATCGGATGGTGCTGGACGCGCTGGAAACGAGCCGTCGCGCCGGTCGGGGGCTGCACTTGCGGCACCGCATTGAGCATGCGCAGGTGCTGCATGCGGACGACATTGCCCGTTTCGCGGAGCTGGATGTCATTGCGTCGGTGCAGCCAATTCACGCCACACAGGACATGCTCCTAGCCGACAGATATTGGGGGGAGCGCAGCCGCTATGCCTACGCTTTTCGAAGCCTGTGGGACAGCGGGGCAAGGCTGGCCTTCGGTTCGGACGCGCCGGTGGAGACGCCGGACGTGATCCAGGGGATTCACGCGGCGGTTACGCGGATGAGGGCGGACGGCAGCCCCGGCGGTGACGGGTGGTATCCTGAGGAGCGGCTGACTGTGAGGGAGGCGGTGTGGGCGTATACGGTTGGGGCGGCATACGCCGGCGGAACGGAGAGAAGCCAGGGCAGCGTTACGCCGGGCAAGTTGGCTGATTTAGCGGTGCTGTCACAGGATATTTTCACAATCCATCCGATGGCGATATTGGAGACAGATGTGGAGGCCACGCTGTTTGGCGGCGCGTTTGTGTGGGGGGAGTCATTGGCACGAAAATAGAAAATTCGTTCTGGCACCTGATAGGAATCAATGCTATACTTAATGCGTTCTACACGTCCGCCCCTTTCATGACACACATAACTGAGACGACTAATGCATTTACAACAAAGCTTGTTTGGCAGGACATCCTTACCCACGGAGACTCGCAGGCGGCTACAGGTCTTACTTAGGCAGGACTTGGATTTTCACAAAGAACAAAGTCGTTACGCGTCTCACAGTTTTCACTCCTTTCCAGCTAAGTTCCCCCCGCAGCTCCCCCGCAAGTTTATCAGTGAACTGACTCAAGAGGGAGACGTTATTCTTGATCCTATGATGGGATCCGGCACTACTATTCTGGAAGCGTTTTTGCTCAATAGACAGGCAGTTGGCTTTGATATTGATCCTCTAGCACTGTTGCTGACGCGGGTAAAAGTCCGCCCTCTCGACATCACTGAGACGCGTCGCACAGGGAACCACATTGTCGAGAGTGCAAAGGCTGTATCGGCACAAGATCGAGTCGGGCTAATGAGCCGCCTTGAGCAGCGTTGGAACAGCAAGACCAAGGAGTTCGTCGATTACTGGTTTGCCACTGATACGCAATTTGAACTGCTGGCATTAGTTGAGGCAATCGCCCATATTTCCGATTCCAGTCTTCGCTCCTTTTTCGAGTTGGCGCTGTCCTCCATCATTATTACTAAGTCGGGCGGCGTTTCTTTGGCGCTTGACTTGGCGCATACGCGCCCACACAAGGCCAAAATTGTACTTGACGAAAAAGGACGTGTTCTTGATGGGGATACGGTCGTTAAGTCGGACCCTGCCCAAAAGAGGAAAGTAGTGGAAGGCGCAAATGGACGGGCTGATTTCGTCACAAAGAGATTGCGTTCTCCTATTGAGGATTTCAAAAAGCGCTACTTACAAAACATTGAGGGGCTATCTTTTCTAAGAAATGGCCGATTCCACCCACGCCTTCAATTTGGCAACGCACGTGAACTGTCGCTCGAAGACTCCTCAGTGGACCTGATTGTAACTTCACCCCCTTATGCGTCTAATGCAATCGACTATATGAGGGCACATAAATTCTCGCTGGTGTGGCTCGGGCACTCGATCGACAAACTTAGTGATACCCGAAAACGTTACATCGGCGGCGAATCGACCATCGATGTAGAGTTTTTTGATCTGCCCAAATATCCTGCGCAGATTGTTGAGGAGATAGGAAGGCGGGATGCGCGCAAGGGTCGAGTCTTGCATCGTTATTTTTCCGAGATGACCAGTTCTCTACAGGAGATGTACCGCGTGCTGCGACCTGGCAGGGCGGCGATTGTCGTCGTAGGGAGCTCAGAAATGAGGGGAATAGACACTAGAACAGGGAAGTGCCTTGCTGACATCGGCCGCTCTATTGGATTTGATGTACCAAGCATAGGTGTGCGTCAGCTTGATCGAAACCGACGCATGATGCCTGCCAGTACAAACCGGAATCCGAAATCCCAGATCCAGAAACGCATGCATGAAGAGTTTGTCATCGGATTTCTTAAGGGAGACAACTGATTGGGGAGTATTGATTGTGTCAATTAGAGATTTGCGTAGCAATTATCATAGACAGATCTACCAGCAGGTGGTTCGACTTTCCAAAAATAAGAAGAGTTCTCAATTTCCAAATTTTGCTGATGGGTCGAGTCGAGCAAGTTGCGAAATCGCTTGGGGAATCGTAAATCGCCTGAAAACTATCGATACGTCGCAGCCACTCTCAGGCCAAACGGTCGGCGCCAAGTTCGAAAACATTACAGCATCATTTATCGAAAAAACCTTCCAGCTATTGCGACACATCCGACCAGGCAACTGGTTCTATTCGACCCGCTATGCTATCTCGCAATTTGACCAATATGAGCACCTTGAGTACTTGGACCAATTCAAGAAGTCGACTTCAGACCCGCTGTTAGCATCGGCCTTAGGCGAAGATTACATCATCAGGCCGGATATAGTAGTTGGCCGGCAACTAATTTCTGACGAGGAATTCAACCGTTTAGGGGAGATTCTATCGAGTGACGAAGAGGTGGCAAGCATGACGTCTCTGCGAGCCACAAACGCCGAAGATTCCCGTCCACTTCTTCACGCTAGTATATCGTGTAAATGGACCATTCGAAGCGATCGAGTACAGAATGCACGCACTGAGGCATTAAATCTGATCCGCAACCGTAAAGGACGCCTACCTCACATCGTGGTTGTTACCGCTGAACCGCTTCCGACACGCATTGCCGCTATCGCTCTCGGCACGGGAGACGTGGACTGCGTCTATCACTTCGCATTGCATGAGATGCTCGCGGCCATCGAAGAGATCGATAACGAAGACCAGATGGATATGCTCAAGATTATGCTTGAGGGAAAACGGTTGCGCGACATCAGCGATCTTCCCTTCGATCTGGCGATGTAGAAAATGGGATTCATCCCCGGCCTGGAATTGAGCAGACGGTTTTACTGGGAGGCGGTGCGGCCGGTGCTGGAGGGGTCGTTCAGCGGCCTGCGGCATAGCGCGGCCTTGATAGGGCCGGGGTCGGAGACACTCGGATTTGACGACGAGATGTCGACGGACCACGGCTGGGGGCCGCGCCTACAGCTTTTTCTGCGGCCGAATGACTGGAAGACTCACGCTGAAGATATCGACGAGGCGCTGCGCGATGGATTACCCCACAGTTTCCTGGGCTACCCGACGAATTTCAGTGAACCGGACCCCGATGACAATGGAGTCCAGCTTTTGGAGGCGTCGGAAGGCGGGCCGGTCAATCACCGGGTGGAAACGCAGACGGTTGGCGGGTTTTTCTGCGGGTACTTGGGAATCGACATCAGCAGGGAAATGGGGGCGGGGGATTGGCTGACTTTTCCCCAACAGAAGCTACGCACGATCACGACAGGCGGGATCTTTCACGACGAAATCGGGTTGGAGAGCGTGCGGGCGCGGTTCAGCTGGTATCCGCAGGATGTGTGGCGGTATCTGCTGGCTGCGGGTTGGGCTCGCATCGGGCAGGAGGAGCATCTGATGGGGCGGGCGGGGCTGGTGGGCGACGAGCTGGGCTCGGCGTTGATTGGTTCTCGACTGGTTCGGGACGTGATGCGCCTGTGTTTTCTGATGGAAAGACAGTATGCTCCGTATGCCAAGTGGTTCGGCTCGGCTTTCTCGCAGTTGGAAAGCGCGGCTGCCTTGACCGATATACTGATGGGTGTACAGAGGGCGTCCATCTGGCAGGAGCGGGAGCGCTGGCTGAGCGAGGCTTACCGAGTCGCGGCTGGCCGGCACAACGGGCTTGGGCTTACGGATTCGATGCCGGAAAGGCCGATGCGCTTCTTTGGCCGGCCCTTTCGCGTGATGGCGTTGCACGGCTTCGCGGACGCGCTGTTGCGGTCTGTCCGGGATCCGAGAGTAATGCAACTGGCCAAACGCCGGCCCATAGGGAGCATTGACCAGTTCAGTGACAACACTGATTTGCTGGAGGCGACGGAGCTCAGGGAGCCGCTGCGGGCGCTGTACGGTCTTTAATTGCAGTTTGCGGCGAGGAGTTTGAGACGGCAGTGTGCGACGGCAGTGTGCGACTGTTATACATGGTCGTGAATTGGCCGGAGCCTATTCGATGCAGGTTCACAAATACATAAGCGCTAGAGAGACGGAACACTTTGGGAGACGATTCGATGCATTCTACACTTAGGACTGAGCGACTAATTTTACGACCTCTTGCCGTGGACGATTCGGAGGACCTGTTTGACGCGTATCGCAGGCCGGAAGCGATGCGGTTTATGGACGATGCGGCGCACACTTCTGCGACGGAGACAAGGAAGATGGTCGATGGCATGCTCGATGGGCCAGGTACGGTCTGGACCGTTCGGACGGCAGAGGACGGCCCGGCGCTGGGATTTGTAGATTACATCGGGAACGCCGGCGTGCCAGGGATGGGCTACTTTCTGCACCCGGACCATTGGGGAAACGGCTATATGAGCGAAGCTGTTCGGGCGGCGCTGGACTACGGTTTTGACGAGATGAGGCTGGACCGGGTGGAACTGTGGATCAGTGAGGAAAACAAGGCGTCTTTGCGTGTCGCCGAGCGGGTCGGGTTCAGGCGGCGGGGGCGAATGCGGCAGAAGTATCACCAGGACGAGATCGGTCACGATAAGATCGTTTACGGGATTACGGCGGAGCAGTGGCGCACGGGACAACTGGCGGGCAACGCGCAGGCTGCTTACAGTTTAGCGCCAATTCTGGCTGTGCCGGATGTGCAGGACGCGGCGGAGTATTACTGTGACAAGCTGGGTTTTACGATCGGATTTCTGTACGGAAATCCGCCCACGCACGCTGGCATCCACCGCGGTGAATGGACGTCGGAAGGCGCGCATATTCAGCTGACTCTTACGGACCAACCGTTGCCGGAGAAACCGCCGGTGGGATTCTATGTTTTCATGGGCGAGGACGTTGATGGTCTGTTTGAAAAGTGCCAGGCAGCGGGTGTACACATCGAACGGGAGCCGACGGACGAGCCGTGGGGGATGAGGGAGTTCGCGATTCGCGACTGTAATGGGTATCTGCTGCGATTTGGCAGGCCGAGTTGAATGGATAGCTGCTAAATGATCGTTGTACGCTTACTGCGCCCGCGCCGGTGATTTGGTCTGCCGGCTGAACGTAGTGGTTGGGAGGGTAAGGGGATGACAGCAGAGAGTTTGGGAGTACGGACGGACCCAGAAGAGAGAGGCGATCTCTGGCAGCTCGCGCGTGAGCGAGGCATGAGCCGGCGTCGTCTTTTGCAGCTACTGACGGCCGGCGGGACTGCGGCTGTGCTGGCGTCTTGTACGGGTCTGCCACTGCCCACGGCGACGCTGCCGGCGGCAGAAGAGAGCGCGGCAGAGGCTCCCCCATTCAGTAAGGACCCGGCGCCGTTCATCGAACTCGGCAGCGGGAATCTGGAAGCCCGCTTGGAAAACATGCAGGGACTGATCACTCCGCGCCAGTACTTTTTTGTGCGCAACAACTCGATCAGTCTGGAAGTCGACGCTGCCGACTGGCGGCTTTCTATCGAAGGCGACGCGGTCGCTAATCCGCTGGCACTTACCTACGATGACATATTGGATTTGCCCAGCCGGACGTTCATTTCGTACCTGGAATGTGCGGGCAACCATCGATCCATGTTCGACCTGGTGAAAGGACAGGCCGCCAAGGGGACGCAATGGAGGACGGGGGCGGTCAGCAACGGCGTATGGACAGGGGCGGCGATGCGGGGTGTGCTGGAGCGGGCAGGCATCACCGAAGAGGCGGCCAGCGTGCTTCTGATTGGGTTGGACACGGATTCACCGGAAGAGGGCTTCCGGCGCGTCATGCCGGTTGGAAAGGCGATGGATCCGGATACGCTGCTTGCCTATGCGCTGAATGGTGAAGTCCTGCCGAGGGATCACGGCTTTCCCTTGCGGGCGCTGGCGCCCGGATGGGTAGGAGCGGCCAACGTCAAGTGGCTAGGTAGAATCGTCGTTTCGTCGAAGCAGCTTTGGACCCGAAATAACACGACCTCATATACGTTGATCGGCGATGCTTATCCACCTGTAGGCGAAGCGTTGGGAAGGCCTTTGACAACTCAGACGCTCAAGAGCGCGCTGGCGCTGCCGTGGCCGGCTGATTTGGCGGCAGGGGAACACAGCATTCATGGATTTGCGCACTCACCGAACGGGCCGATCGCGGAAGTGGAGTGGAGCAGTGACTTTGGAGCGACATGGAACGCCTCTACGCTGGAGGAGCCGCAGATTCAACCGGAATTCGAGCATCTTGTTGAGGTTCTCAGCGACGACGCATTCAGATATTCATGGACGCGTTTCAGCTTTACATGGGATGCGGGGCCGGGCGAGCACACGATTTTGACGCGGGCGACGGACGCCGCGGGCACTAGACAACCGGATGAAATTCCCTTTAACGAGAAGGGGTATCTCTTCAACCAGCCGGTACCCCATCCAATACGCGTGGCGTAAATGTGACGAGACCGGCTTGACAGAGGCACGCTATGATTGAAATCGCCGACCATACACGAATCGTATCCGTCGCTGAGATGCAACTTCTGGAGAAGGAGGCCGATGCAGGCGGCCAGAGCTATGCGGCGATGATGGAACAGGCAGGTACCGCCCTTGCCGAAGCGGTTCAGGAGAACTATACCCTCAGTGGGGAAGGCACTGTGCTGGTCCTGTCGGGTCCGGGCAACAACGGGGGCGACGGGCTCGTCTGCGCACGGCATCTCAACGACGCCGGCTATCAGGTGAGGGTCTATTTGTGGAAGAGGGGCGGCTCTGCGGTTAAGGAAGAGCGGGCTGGGAGTAAGCGGCGGAAAAGAGGCACGCGCAAGAAGGCGGAACCGCCGGAAGATTACGAGGGCCATTTGGGCAAGCTGGTTGAACGAAATGTGCCCGTCCACAAGGCAGAAGAAGACGAGGATGCGGTGCAACTGCGAGCCTGGCTGGACGCAGCTGATGTCGTAGTTGATGCGCTGCTGGGTACGGGCGCCAACCGGCCCATTGAGGGTGAACTGGCCCGCATCCTGCAGCAGGTAGCGGAGGTGCGCAGCAGCCGCCCATTGCCTGGAAAAGTTTCTGCGAGTGAAGCTGGCACTGTGGCGGGTGGTCCGGAAGCTCGGCCTCCGCTGGCTGTGGTCGCAGTCGATGTGCCCAGTGGCTTGAACGCGGACAGCGGCGCGCTCGATGCGGCAACGGTTGCAGCCGATATGACTGTGACATTTGGTTGCGCGAAGGCGGGGCAGTTCCAGTTTCCCGGCGCGGGCGTCCTCGGCGAGCTGGTGGTGGCGGACATTGGTATTCCCGCTGAGCTTGCCTCCGACATGCGGACGTTTTTTCTGACGCCGGAACAGGTGGCCGATCTCTTGCCGACGCGCAGCCCCAACAGTCACAAAGGCGTATTTGGCAAGGGGATGGCGGTGGTGGGCAGCGTGAACTATCCGGGCGCCGCCTATCTCAGCTGCGCGGCGATGTGCCGTGTGGGCGCGGGGCTGGTAACGGGCGCGATTCCTCAGCCGGTGTGGGTGCCGGTGTCGTCGGGGCTGGCTGAACCGACATGGATCCTTCTGAGCCATGACCTGGGGGTGGTGAATGAGACTGCGGCGGCCAATGTCACGGCAAAGCTGGGGGAGTATGACGCGCTTCTTATTGGCTGCGGGCTGGGTCAGGAAAGCGCGACACGGGCCTTTATGGAGCGGCTGCTGCTGAGGAATCACAGGCGGCGCCCGTCAGCATTGCCGGGCGCGTTTGGTCCGTCTGACGGTCATGCGGTCGAAGACGAGCAACAAGGATCAGACACGAATGTGTCAACCGACTCGCCATTCGGCACGATCCGCCGCCGCGATCAATTGCCGGCTGAGGGGCCATTGTTGCCGCCTACTGTGATCGACGCGGACGGCCTCAACCTTCTGGCGCAGCTGGAGGACTGGCCGTCGCTGCTGCCGGCGGACTGCGTCCTGACTCCGCACCCTGCGGAGATGGCGCGTCTCTGCGGGCTGTCGACGGTGCAGGAGGTTGCAGACAACCGCTGGGAGCTGGCGCGGGAGCGGGCGGCGGCCTGGCAGGCGGTCGTGCTGCTCAAAGGGCCGTATACGGTCATTGCCACGCCTGAAGGGGAGCTGGCTGTATTGCCGGTGGCCACTGCTGCGCTGGCTACGGCGGGGACTGGGGACATTCTGGCCGGCGCGATCACAGGGTTGCTGGCTCAGGGTCTGTCTCCATTTCAGGCCGCGTGTCTGGGGGCCTGGCTCCATGGACGCGCCGGAGAGCTGTGCGAACGGAGGATTGGAAGCGCCGGGACCATCGCCTCGGATCTGCTTACAATTCTGCCTGCAGCGATGAACGAGTTGCGGGAATAGACGGGAAACGGCCGCCAACTAGGAACTGCAGCCGGATTCCCACGCCTGACGTATAGCGCGCGCCTGCTTAATCAGGTCAGCCGTGGTCTGGTCCGGTCCGCTGACGAGGGAGCTGCCGACGCCCAGTGCGGTGGCGCCGGCGGCGGCCCAAGCGGCGGCGTTTTCCGGGCCGATGCCACCTGTGGGCACGAACCGGATGTCGTCGAGCGGAGCGCGCAGGGCTTTCAGATAAGCAGGGCCACCGAGATTGGCGGGAAAGAGCTTCAGGAGATGGGAGCCGGCTGCGTGGGCCGTCTCGGCTTCGGTGGCGGTGTAGATACCTGGAATGTGCAAGGCGCCGGCCTTACGTGCCTGTTCAACTACGGCAAGGTTGAGACCGGGCGCGACGGTGAACTGTGCGCCGGCGGCGAGGGCGGCATCGAACTGGTCTTCGGTACGCACAGTGCCGGCGCCGATGTACATATTCTGGCCGAAGCGGGCCCGCAACATACGGACAAGTTCGAGCGCACCGGGCGTGTTCAGAGTTACTTCCATCACATGCACGGGGGCGGCCAAGAGAGCGTCGCCGATTTCGAGCGCTTTCTGGGCGGAAAAGTCCCCGCGTACGATAGCGACGATGCCGTCGTCCTGCACTGCACGCGCCATCTCTTCTGGTCTGAAATTCATACTCGCGCTCATTGGTGGTTGCGGCAGCAGATTGGCAGCCCCTCCAGGAAAATCGAATCCGGCACGGTATCTCTTGCATTTGGAACGATTTCTCAAATGCTCCGGACCTATAGTAGTATAGCATTGATTCAATTGCCTATTGGAGGAAAGTCTGCATGAATATTGCCCTTGACGTCATGGGCGGCGACAACGCACCGCGCGAAATCGTTGCCGGCGCGATATTGGCGGCACGACAGTACGACGTTACTGTTTCGCTGGTGGGGCGCCCGGACGTCATAGAAAGGGAGTTGGCGAGGCATCCGACGCACAGGCTGGACCTGCCGATCGTGCCAGCCTATGAAGTGATCGAAATGTCGGACAAACCGGCAAAGGCGGTACGCACCAAGAAGAACAGTTCAATGGTGGTAGCCTGCAAGCTGGTGAAGGAAGGCAAGGCGGATGCATTTGTGACGGCGGGCAATACGGGCGGCGCGCTGGCTGCCGGCATTCTGCACTTTGGTCGGATGCAGAGTATCCTGCGTCCGGCGTTGATCGTTCCTTTTCCCACTTTGCGGGGTTTCTGCCTGATCCTGGATGTTGGGGCCAATACCGACGTCAAGCCGGAGCAGTTGCAGCAGTTCAGCGTGATGGGCAGTGTCTACTCGCGACGCATCATGGGCGTGCGAAATCCGAGCGTTCGCATTTTGAGCAATGGTGAAGAGGAAGGCAAAGGCAATCAGCTGGTTCTGGAGGCGACTGCGTTGCTGGAGGAAACGCCCGGCATCCGGTTTATGGGAAATATCGAGGCTCGGGACGTGACCAGCGGCATTGCTGATGTGGTGGTCACGGACGGCTTTACGGGCAATGTCTTCATGAAGGGCGCGGAGGGCATTGTCAAGTTACTTCAAGGTGTACTGTTGGATGAGATCACGGCCGGGCCGATCAGCAGCATTGGCGGTCTGCTGGTTCGCTCCGCGCTGCGCAGGATGGCGCGAAGGCTTGACGACAGCGAGTTTGGAGGGGCGGTCCTGCTGGGCCTGTCCAATTTGATGGTTGTCGGCCACGGCAGAAGCAACGCCAACGCCATCCGCCACACGATTCGCAACGCGAAGCAGTTGATCGATTCGCGGCTGGTTGAGGAGATTCAGTCGGGCGTCAGCGAAGTTATCGACAACTCCGATGAAATGATCGCCCTCCAGCGGTAGCCAGCCAAATCACCGAAGAATTCAACTCCATGAAAGTGTACCGCAATCTGCCGGCGATTAAGTCAAGAGAGCAGAGGGGGCGGCGAATTGCCCTGGGTGGTCTGGCGATCCTTTTTGTCGGCCTTCTCGCCAGCTTTACGCCGAACTGGTTCCCGCCGGATGAACCGGCAGCCAACGCTCTGACCGGTTTTATTCAACGATACTGGACAGTTGTCAGTTTTGGCGCGCTGGCGGTGGGCTTTATCGCCACCAATGTCGGGAGCTACTATATTAACCGCTTTGCGCCGCGGCGCTGGCCTGGCAGCAAGCGATTTGCGCGACCGGATGAGCTTGTCGAGAACGGTCTGAAAGGGTTTGACGACAAGTACGCGCTTTTTCTATGGAGACTGGATGAAGTCCCGTACATTTTGGTGGGGCCGTCCGGCGTACGGGTCTTTCTTGTGCGCAGCGACAAAGGGACGGTGACCGTATACGGGGACAGATGGCGGGAACGGTTCAGCCTGGGCCGACTACTTACGTTTCTCAACCGGGAGGGGCTGGGCAACCCCACACGTGAGATCGAGGAGACCGAGCGGAAAGTTCGGGAACTGCTTCAAGAGGGAGAGTCAAGCGGTGAACTGACGGTAAACGCTGCCGACATTCCGATCGAGAGCGCGGCGGTCTTCATCAATCCGGCGATGCAACTGGAGCTTGAGAACCCCTCGATGCCGGTGTTGCGGGTAGACCAGTTGAAGAAGTATGTGCGCACAAAGAAGGACTATCAACTGAATGCTGGCGACGTGCGCGCGGTGACAGAGTACCTGCTGAGTGTCAGCGCGCTGGCGTAACAGTAGCGCCTGGCATCATTCGAACCCCAGCCTTCTTTCCTTCAAACTGACATAGTTGTTACGGGTGATGATCAGATGATCGAGAACATCGATCTGAAGGAGCTTGCCCGCGGCGACGATCTGTTTTGTCACCTGCACATCTTCGGGGCTGGGAGTCGGGTCGCCGCTGGGATGGTTGTGGACGACGATGAGTGAGGCGCTGTTGGCGCGTACGGCCTCGGTAAAGATTTCTCCTACACGAATAACGGCGGCATTGAGACTGCCGGAATAGACGACGGGGGTGCGCTGGACATTGTTTTTCGTGTCCAGGAGAACGACCCGTACCTGTTCCCGCTCCAGCATACCCATTTCCAACATCAGCAGATTAGCGACATCGGAGGGGCTCTGGATCTTGTCGCGCTCCTGGGGCGCGGCGAGCAGCAGTCTGCGCCCCAGTTCGAGGGCGGCTTTGATCTGCGTGACCTTGGCTTTGCCGACGCCGCGGGTCTTTGTCAACTCTTCGAAGCTGGCTTGGGCCAAGCCTGACAGACCATTGAATTCGGTCAGCAGCCGCTCGGACAGGCGGATGACGTTTTCGCCCTTGCCACCGGTACGCAGCAGAATTGCAAGGAGTTCGGCGGCGCTCAGGGCGCGGGCGCCGACATACTCCAGCCTCTCTCTGGGGCGCAAATCCTCCGGCATTTCTTTGATTGTGTAAGCGGTATGCGTTTTGGGAGAGGGATCGGTGTTGGTGGGATAGTCGCTTGGAATTGATTCGATGGCGGGGGGGATTTCGCCCATAGGGAAGCCTCATTCAGTTTGGAGTTTTTGTCGATGCTACAGAATCGAATGCATTGGTTTTCTTGCGGAACTCTTGCTGCAACCTTCGAAATGTGCCGGGGGCTGAGCGCGCAGTGTGACTGCATGTCGTCCGTAAACGGCCGGGCTCAGGAGACGCTGTTCACCTAGTGAAAGATGCGTGTTACTGAAAAGGACGCCAGGTCCCACGAGACCGATTGATCAAGGGCTTGCTCGACCACCAGCTTTGCGCTGAACGGGCCGAGGGTCAGACCGGTAGGCCCGTGGCCGGTAGCAAGAAATACACCTTTCGCGCCTGGAACGGATCCCAGCAGCGGCAGATGGTCGGCGGTATAGGGGCGCAGGCCGACGCGAATTTCATGGATAGCGGCGTCGCGCAGGCCGGGGGCGAGGCGCAGGGCTTCGTCCAGCACTTCCTGGATTCCCTCAACGGTTGAATGGGGAGCAAAGCCACTTCCGGTCTCACGAGTTGCGCCAACAGCGACGCGACCACCGGGCCAGGGCACCTGATAGTGGCCGCTGAATCCGCCGACGATCGACCAGGTACTCGTATCCTGGCCGGGGACAAGCAGATGGATGATCTGCCCGCGCTGGGGGGAAACGGGAATCCGGACGTTCAGCTGGTCGGCGAAGGCGGCCGACCAGGCTCCGCCAGCGATGAGAACGGCGCCAGCCGTAAATTCTTCGCCTGCAACGGTTCGCACACCGTTCACCTGGCCGTTTTCCAGCAGCAGGTCCGGGACGTCGGCGTCGAGTGTCTGGACGCCGCGGCTGCGCAGGCCGCCTTGGAGAGCTGCTGTCATCAGGCGGCCGTCGACGCGGCGGGAGACTGGCTGAAGCAATACTGCGCTGGCGTCGGCCAGTGGAGGGAAGAAGGAGTCGCGGGCTTCTGCGGGAGAGATGCGTCGAATCAACTCCGCGGAGGGAGGGCGCCTCTCCTCCTGGCGGGCGTAAATTTCCTGCTCCATTTCGGCGAGGGCGGCCGCTTCGGTGTCGTCGAGGGCGACCGACAGCTTGGAACACAGGCTATAGGCCCGAGTGAGCTCTTCGTTGGGCACGCCGTCGGCAGTGAGATCATCGATCAGCACTGAATAGTAATCCACGGCATCGAGGGCGAAATCGTACCAGAGGCGGCCGTCACGGGTGCTGCTTTCGGGGGCCAGGATGCCGGCGCCGGCGTCGGTGGCACGGCCTTTGTCACGGCGGTCGCACAGGAGAGTTCGGGCGCCGAGCTGACCGGCGCGATAGGCTGCGGCCGCTCCGACGATGCCGCCGCCGATGATGATCAAGTCGAAGTCCATGGAAGGTCCTTTGGCTGGCGCTGTGTTGCAAAAGTGCTGCTCAAGAGAGTTTCATGCGCGGCGTGCTCGCCTTCACATTTTCAACGCGACAGAATCAGTTTTGACCAGCAGCCTGAATCTGAAGGACTACACCTCTGTAGTCGAGGAGGTAGAGATTGCCTGCCTCATCTTCGCCAAAGCTGCTGACGTTGTAGGCGCTATCCAGAAGAAGTTCGGACTCCCATGCGCCGTCGACCTGCCTCAGACCCCAGATATTACCGGTAACATAGTCGGCGAAAAAGTAGATGCCCTGAAGGGAGGGGTAGTCCTGCCCCCTGTAGACATACCCGCCGGTAATGGACTTTCCGCTGATACGGTCGTACTCGGCCACCGGCATGGTCAGACCGGTTGTGGGACAGCCGGCAGAGGGGTTGAAGCAGTGAAGGCCTTCCATGATGCGCCAGCCGTAGTTTTCGCCGCCGGCGCTGCCGGCGGGTTGGAAGTTCACCTCTTCCCAGGCGTTCTGGCCTACATCTGCGATGTAGAGGTCACCGGTGTCGCGGTCGAAGGAGAAACGCCAGGGGTTGCGCAGACCGTAGGCCCAGATCTCGTCGAGGAATTGATCATTGCCAACGAATGGGTTATCCGCAGGGATAGCATAGGGGGCGGCGGTGGCAGCGGAGACGTCGATGCGAAGGAGTTTGCCGAGGAGAGTTTGACCTTTCTGCCCATTGTCCTGGGGATCGCCGCCGCTGCCGCCATCACCGGTCCCGATCCAAAGGTAACCGTCCGGGCCGAATGCGATCTGGCCGCCGTTGTGATTGCCCCAAGGTTGATGGAACTGCAGAAGGATTTCTTCTGTATCAGGATCGACTTGATGAGCGTCGGGGCGGAGGCGGAAGCGGGAGACGCGGGTGTGCAGGGTGCCGGGCACTGTGGTCGTGTAGTTGACGTAGACGATTCCGTTGCTGGAAAAGTCCGCGGGGAAGGCGATGCCAAGCAACCCCTTTTCCCCACAGCAGTTGACCCGTTCACGGATGTCCATGAACAGGGTCTGGCCCTGGGAGCTATTATTAAACGCCTGAACCAACCCCCTCTGCTCAACCACATAGACGCGCCCGGAGCCATCCCGAGCGTGAGCTAGGTCAACTGGATTTTTCAGCCCAGACATTGTTTTGATCAAGACAATGTCGGGCCAAGCCGGCCTTTGTTGGGAGTCGGGCGCGGGGGCCGGCGTGCTGGTTTCTGCGGCGGCGGTTGGCGGGGTGGCGGGGGGCGTCCGGGCTGGCGCGGTCGTGGGAGTGGACGATGCCGTCCCGTTTGCGTCCGGCTGCGGAGAACTGGGAGGGTCGCTTGGGGCACAAGCGGCGAATACGACTGCGCCGAGCAGTGCGCAGATTCTCCAGAAAGCGTTGATCTTAATTTTCCTTCCCTCCTTCAGAACGCATTCGCTTCGGACACGCGGCAGCGGCAAACCTTACAGTTCGGGAACCGCGGCTTGCATTTGGAGCGCTGTCCAACTCGAACCGCCGCCTGGCGGGAGTTCCCCTTCTTACAGCAGGGCGGGGACGAGGTGCAAGAGCACCAATCCTACCAGCAGAGTCGTAGGTCAGTCCAGTTTTGAGGGTCATCGCGAAGAGGGGTCTGATGGAGCCGGAGACCGTTTAGCGTATCCTAACCCCAGCGCTGCTCGGGTGGGTCGAAAAGGAAACCGTGGAAAAGCTTGCGATGTGCAGGTGAAAGCCTGTTGTAGAATTCGCTGGAATACCCCCAGTGTTCCTGCGAGGCGATCATCCAAGGATGCTCGTAGGCATAGTAGAGCATGGCGCGTTGACCCTCTTTACTGCTGAACGGGCCGGCGGAATGCCAGAGGGCATTGTGGAAGAGGATTGCGGTCCCCGCGGGCGCGCAGATCTCCGCAACTCCGGCGGACGTCCCCCACTGCTGCAGATCTTCGCGACTTGGCGCAGAGGCGGCCTTGTGGCTGCCGGGCACGACGCAGAGGTTGCCCTGGCCGGGTTGGGTCATGTCACTGAGATAGTAACCGATTTTGAGCTGCAACAGAGGAATTTGCGGGCCGAGATTTCTGAATCCGTCGTCAATGCCGTCGATATGCCATCTCATGCCGCGGCCGATGAGGTCGCTGCCATGCTCGATGATTGCGTCAGATGCATGGTGATGAGGGAGGGTATTGAGGAGACCGGTTACGTAGGGCCAGATGGCGGGCCAGTCGAGCATCTCGAGAAAGAGCGGATCGTCATCGAGAATGTAAAAGATGCGGGTGCTCTTTTCGCCCAGAGGCGCCGTCATGCCGGTATGAGGGGACTCCTGCTCCTGCAGGCTGCGCCGGTGTATCATCACGCGATGGAGGGCCTGGAGCAAGGCGTTGACGTGGTCTGCATCCAGGAAGTCTTCCAGGACCAGGTAGCCATTATTGTCGAAGAAGAAGCGTTCCGCTGGCGTGGGGCTGCTGTCAACGACCGTCAGTGTATTGTCACTGCGGAGGGCGGGCGCCGCTTTCTTTGCTATCTTCTGTGCCATGATTTAGCCTCTTCAGGTCATTCCTATCCCGGTATGTTGCGGCGGAAGCGAGCGGGAGAGTGGTATGGGATGTACTACGTCTCTACGGTGATGGCGATAGCGCGCACGGGGGATCCGTCCCGGCCTGTAATTTTGAGGGGCAGAGCCGCGAATTGAAAGTGGCGCTGACCAACCCGACCAAGGTTGGTCAGGTTTTCGACAATCAGGACGTTGTTCCCCAGAAGTACAAAGTGGGCATCATTCGGCGAATAGTCGACCGATGGCGTATCGATGCCTATGAGTTCGATGCCGCAGTCCACGAGGAAACGGGCTGCCTCCTCTGTCAGCGGCGGATAGTCGGTGAAATACTTGGCTTTGCCCCAGTTCTGCGCCCAGCCGGTGTTGAGAATTACCTTGGGTGTTAGACTGATGTCCTGTTGATGGGGCGCCAGATCTTGCGCGGTGATTCCTGTCTTGGACTTTCTTGTGGAGAGGTCAAGCATCAGGGCCGGGCCGATGCACTGTGCCAGCGGAATCTGATCGATCGTCGCCCCTTCATGATAGAAGTGGTAGAAGGCGTCCATGTGGGTGCCGGTGTGGAGAGACGAGCGCACGTTGCTGGTATTCATGTAACCCGGCGTGCCGGGTGGGAGATGGGCGGGGATAGTCGTACGCACCTCGATCTCGACAGGAGAATCACCCGGAAACGGGGGCGTCGAAGGAGCAAGAGGGTAACTCAGGTCGACGATTTTGCGCTGCATAAGGTCTTTCCGTAGATGCCCCAACCGGAACCGGCTGAGGGAGGGTCGGGACCGAGAGGAGCGACGTGAGAGTGGCTATATTTGCTTTCCAAGCTGGGCTCGAAGTCAACAATAAGCGAAAACTGCATGACTATGACAACAGTATTGACAACGAATAGACTGCGTATTATAATTTTGCAACTGTCAGGGTCGCCCTTTCATCTCCCAGCGGTTGAACTATAGCGATCATGCGTACTTTCTGCAACATCATCACCGATGGGATGCTCGACTACCTGGTTGCAATCTACGAGTTGAGCGAAACCAGCGACAGAATCTCCACCTCTGCGCTTGCGCAGAAGATGGACGTGTCGTCGGCTGCGGCCAGCAGCATGGCGAAAAGGCTGACAGAGACCGGTCATGTCGTGCGCTCTGCAAAGGCCGGAATTCAGTTGACCGATCAGGGCCGGCTGGCGGCGTTGCAGTTGCTGCGAAGGCACCGGCTGTTGGAGGTATTTCTGATCGAGGTGATGGGCTTTACCTGGGACCAGGTAAAGGCAGAAGCCATGCGGCTGGAGCACGCTATCAGTTCAGAATTCGAGAAACGGATGGAGATCCTGTGCAACTTCCCGACCCATTGCCCGCATGGAGACCCGGTTCCGAGCGAAGACGGTCACGTTCAGAGCGAGAATCTGGTCTGTCTGGCGGAGTTGCGCCCGGGACAGGTGGGTGAATTGCGCCGGGTAGCCAACCACAATGCGCCGATGCTGCGATATCTGACCCAGATGAATCTTGAACCCGGATATCGGGTCAAAGTGTTGAATGTTGAACCTTTTGACGGGCCGAGCATCGTGCAGATCGAAGACAGTCCTACGCAGACGGACCCGGGTGGCCTCGTCAAGATAATTGGCCGCTCGCTGGCGAAATGTCTCTATGTAAGTTTGACTGAGCAGCCTGCCGCCTAGGCGCGCATTGTTCTGCACAGTACACGCATGTCCTCTTCTCCCCTCACAACGCGCACAGTACGCTATACTGCAGCGCACTTGACCACCCTACGTTTTGTCATCCTGGTTTTTTGCCTGCTGCTGACTTCCACTCTCAGCAGCCCGCCTCTTTTTGCCCAAAGCGAAACCACCGGCGTCACAGCTGATGAAGTGAACACTGTTGCGCGGGACCTGTGGTGCCCGCTGTGCGGGGGCAGGTTGCGTTTGGACAGCTGCGAACTGAAGGCTTGTGCGCAGATGCGGGAGGTGATCGAGATCAAATTGACCGAAGGTGAGGACGCGGCGTCGATACGGGACTATTTCCTAGAGCAGTATGGGCCGCAGGTGCTGGGAGTACCGCCGAGGCAGGGGTTCAACTGGCTGGCTTGGATCTTGCCGCTGGTTGCTGTGGCGGGCGGCGGCATTTTTCTCTGGCTGCGCCTGCAACAGATGTCGCGTCCGCTGCGACCGACGCCGACGAGAGTAAGCAGGCCGGAGGCCAATGAGCGGGAGCGGCGTTTGGATGAGGAACTGGCCCGCTATGACTGAAGTGAGTGAGTCTGAGCGCGGCGCACCACATCTTCTTGATAGAGACACACCGCTAGAGTCGCAAACTGACCGACAGACGGAAGCGCCTTCCAGACGGGCGGTGCGTTTCTGGCGCGTCTTGTTCCTTGCTGTGAGCTTGGCTTTCATCGTTCTGCTGGCCGTTAGGTTGTGGCAGACGAATGTGCAGGAACAGCGGGCCGCGGGTGAGGCGCCGGAACTGCGGTTCACAACTTTCGATGGGGTGGAGATTGACCTGGACGAGCTGCGGGGGAAGGGTGTGGTCATCAATTTCTGGGCCAGCTGGTGCACGCCCTGCCGCGAGGAGGCGGACCTGTTGGAGCAGACGTGGCGCCGCGAGAAGGAGAACGGGATTGTCTTTCTGGGGCTGGACTATCTGGACCAGGAGCCGGCGGCGCTTGCCTATCTTGCGGAGTTTGATATCACCTATCCCAATGGACCTGATCTGCGCAGCCAGGCAGCGCGGCGGTACCGGATTCAGGGTGTGCCGGAGACTTTCTTCATCAGCCCCGAAGGTAGGATCGTCGAAACGGTTGTCGGGCCGATCTCGAGTCAGCAGGAGTTGGACGAGTTGTTGGACCTTATTCGACCCTGATTGTGAATGCCCTCGCGTGTGCCTTTGTAAGCGGATTTTCCCCGAAAGTTGAATCTATTTTCACTGGAATTTGTGCTAAAATGGCTTGGCTGTGGGAGGGCTCTTTTCCCTAGCTAAGAGCTTAGTACAGTTTCAACGCAAGTGAGTGTGATAAAGAGTTTCGTAAATGAAGAATAGACAGAGCTATCACCTGGTTACCCTCGGATGTCCGAAGAATGAGGTTGACAGTGACGGCATGGAGATGCTGCTGCGGCAGGCCGACTTTGGCGTCAGTGCCGATGCGCGCCAGGCGGACGTGCTGATCGTGAACACTTGCGGCTTTCTGGATGCGGCTAAAGAGGAGTCGATCGGCGTGCTGCAGGAGCTGGCAGACGGCAAGAGGCGGCATCAGATGCTGATCGCGGCCGGCTGCCTGGCGCAACGAAACGGTGGGGAGGTGCTGGAGCGGGTGCCGAAGGTGGACGGTCTGCTGGGAACGCGGCGCTGGATGGATGTGGTGGAGTTGATCAAGCAGGTGCGGGGTGGGCCGGAGCAGCGCAGTATACAACGGTACAGCCTATTGGGTGAGCCGGAGGAAACATTTGTGCAGGCGGTGCCGCGGCCGCCTGTGGCCGGGGGCAGCGCTTATCTCAAGATTTCGGACGGCTGCAATGCGCCATGCGCGTTCTGTACGATCCCCAGCTTTAAGGGCAAACTGCGCAGCCGGCCGGTAGAGGCCCTTATCGACGAGGCCAACTCGTTGGTGGAGGCGGGCGCCAAGGAGCTGGTGATCGTCGCGCAGGATACGACCGACTTCGGGCGGGACCAGGGAGAGCCGGACAGCCTGCCGCGCCTATTGAGTTCACTTTGCAACCGCACCAGCGACGCTCTGAAGTGGGTGCGGCTGATGTACGCCTACCCAGGCCACGTGAGCGACGGGCTGATCGAAGTAATGGCCAGCCAGGAAAAGATCGTGCCCTATCTGGATATGCCGCTTCAGCACGGCGACCCGCGCACGCTGCGCCGTATGCGCCGGCCATCCCGGCTTGAGATGATCTACGACCATGTGGAGAAGCTGCGGGCGGCGATGCCGGAAATCGCGATGCGCACAACATTCATTGTCGGTTACCCTGGCGAGACGGAAGAGGAGTTTCAGGGGTTGTTGGATTTCGCGCAGGCGATGGAGTTCGACAAGGTGGGCGCGTTTCCCTTCAGCCCGGAGCCGGGAACGCCGGCGGCGGAGCTGCCCGATCCTGTGGCTGAGGAAGAGAAAGAAGAGCGCTACGGGCGGTTGATGGAGGTCCAGCAGCCGATCAGTTTGCGCAAGAATCAGGAGCAGGTTGGAAAGGTACTCGACATCCTCGTCGAGGGCCAGGGCGAAATCGCTGAGAGCGGCGCGCCGCTGGTGATGGGCCGCTGCTATCGCGATGCGCCGGAGGTAGACGGGCTG
Organism: Caldilineaceae bacterium; assembly: GCA_965208965.1. Lineage (GTDB taxonomy): Bacteria > Chloroflexota > Anaerolineae > Caldilineales > Caldilineaceae > Bin5. Next base: position 2,440,904 of record OZ242384.1, on the reverse strand, counting down.
GTGCTCGTGCCGGGCATTGCGGAGGCGCCGGCTGGCGCCATTCTGCAGGTGCATATCAACGGTGCGCTGGAATATGACCTGGTGGGTGAACCGCTGATCGCAGAGACGTTTTCCAGTCGCACGGAATTAATGGCGGAGCTCGAGTAGAAAGCATTTTACCCCGCGCGGAGACCGTAATGGCCGATCTTTCGAAGTTGGAACGGGATCTGGCCGCTTTGGAACGGGACTCCACACTCCACAGTGATGACAATTTGGCAGCGCGCTTTGAGGCGCTAAAGACACTCGACTTCCTGGGAGAGGCGTTCCAGATGCAGGCCGGGCGCCGGCTCGCCACAACCGGTCTGGAGCGGGTGCGCGCATTGCAGGGAGATTTAGGGGCGCGTAACCAGGCCCTCTTTCGGAAGTTGCGTTCTGGCATCCGAACAGGAACCGTCACGCCGGGCCAACTGCGGACGTTGCTCGAAAGCAACTGCCGCTACCGGCGCGGTGATCGGTCTTGCATGCACTGGGGCGCGGAGGCTGCGGACGCGCTGGCCGCGAGGCTGTTTCGCAGTGACTGCCCGCCGCAGCCGTGGGACGGCTGCGGCGACGGCGAGATGATTCACTATGAGTCGACGCCAGTGAGCGCGGTGCTGGAACTGGTGGACCGAGTGCCGCTTACGTGCGACGAGAGATTTGTCGACATTGGCTCCGGACTGGGACAGGTGGTTCTGCTAGTGCATCTGCTGACGGGCGTGGATGCGACCGGGCTGGAGGTCGTGCCGGCGTATGTGGAGCGGGCTCGCGGTGAGGCGGAAGGGCTGGGATTGGACGGGGTCTCTTTCAGTGAGGGGGACGCTCGCAGCGCGGGCCTGTGCGGGGGCACGGTCTACTTTCTGTTTTCCCCTTTTCGAGGGCAGATGCTCCAGACCGTTCTCAACAGGCTAAGGCAAGAAGCTCGCGCGCGGCGGTTGACGATCTGTTCATTCGGCCCTTGCACCGAACAGATCGCCGGTGAGTCGTGGTTGACCTTGGAAGAGGCGGGAATGAACCACGAGTTCCGGTTGGCGGTATTTCACAGCGGCGGCTAAGGGGATACAGAAGAAGGCATCGACACGGGAACGTTCTCGCGCCGATGCCTTTCGAAGTCGATAACCTCTTTTGTCGACTGGGTTGAATCCAGCCTACCTCATCAGCTCAGGTGGAAGACCGCCATCTTCGTTTCGGTCATTTCCTCGATTGCGTACTTGGGTCCTTCCTTGCCCATACCGCTTTCCTTGACGCCGCCATAGGGCATCAGGTCGGCGCGCCACTGGGTGCCCCAATTGACGTGCAGGTTACCGGACTCCACCTCTTGCACGAATCTCATAGCCCAATCGATATTCTGCGTAAAGATGGCTGCGCTCAGGCCGTAGTTGGTGTCATTGGCGAGTGCGATGGCCTCGTCGATGTCGCTGACAGGGGTCACGCCGACGACGGGGCCGAAGACCTCATCGCAGGAGATCTTCATCTCGGGGCTGACGTTGGAGACGATGGTGGGCTGGTACATCTGGCCGTTGCGCTGGCCGCCGAGGACGAGCTCGGCGCCGCCGCTAACGGCTTCATCAACCCACTGATCGACGCGCACGGCGTCTTCCTCGCGAATCATCGGCCCCATTTTGGTGGCTTCGGCGAGCGGGTTACCGGTTGTGATGTCTTCGACAGTGGCCTTGAAGGCATCGAGAAAGTCGCCGTAGATCTTCTCGTGGGTGACGACGCGCTGGGTGGAGATGCAGACCTGTCCGGCATTGGAGTAACCGGAGGCGGCGGCGGCCTGGGCTACGCGTTCGGGGTCGGCGTCGGGCATGACGATGAGGGGCGCGTTGGAGCCAAGTTCCATGGTGACGCGCTTGAGGCCTGCGGTGCGGCAGATGTGCTCGCCGATGTCGCGGCTGCCGGTAAAGGTGATCTTGCGGACTCGGGGGTCGGCACAAAGAGCATCGCCGATGACGCCACCGGAGCCGGTGAGGCATTGGAGCGCCTCGGGCGGTGTGCCGGCTTCGAGGAAGATCTCGACCAGCTTCAGCGCTGAGAGCGGCGTGTCTGTGGCCGGCTTGAGAATGATGGCATTGCCGGCGGCCAGGGCGGGACCGATCTTGTGGCAGACGAGGTGGAGGGGGAAGTTGAAGGGGCTGATGCCGACGATGACGCCGCAAGGCACGCGTACGGTAAAGCCGAATTTGCCGGCCGCGCCGGGTGCGCCGTCAAGAGGGACGACTTCGCCGCCGAGGCGCTTGGCCTCCTCGGCGGAGAGGGCGATGATTTCGACCGCGCGCGAGGCTTCGATGCGGCCCTCGGCGATGATCTTGCCCTCTTCGAGCGTAATAGTGCGGGCCAAATCTTCGTTGCGCTCCTCCATCAGGTGGGCGGCCTTGTGCAGGATTTCGTATCGTTCGTAGCCGGTCAGACTGGCCATGACTTTGGCGCCGCGTTCGGCGGTCGCGAGGGCCAGTTCGACATCGGCCGCATCGCCCCTGGGGATAGTGTCGATGACGGAGCCGTCGAAGGGATGCAGTACTTCGATCTTTTCGGACTTGTCTACCCATTGCCCGCCAATGTGCATTTTCATCGAATTGTTCTCCTTGATGTCAGAATCTTTTCAGAATGGTTGCGTAGTTGTATGTATTGTCGCCGCGCAAGTTGCGGCGGCGAATTTCACTTCAATGCGGGACCCGGAACCCGTTTCCATTCCAGCGGTTCTGCATCCCCTTCATATGTGGGGACCAGCTTCTGAACGAGTTTACGCGCCTGCGGCGGCCAAGAGGACACGTGCGTCTGATCACGGCTCAGGCTGGACTGGATGGGGGGAGGTGAAATGTCGAAATTGGGATGGTACCAGAGCGTGATGACGGTGCGGCGTTCTTCCGTATGGTTGGGGAAGGATCCATGAAGGAGTCTGGCATCGCCGATGACAAGGTCGCCGGCGCGCACCGGAACGGCTTTGTCTTCGGGCATCGGCTGATAAGCGGGATTGGATGGGTCGGTGGCCCGGCTCAGCTCCTCGTTATGTGTGGTGTGGACGGTGTCGTGGATACGATGGCGTTTGCGGTGGGAGCCGGCAATGACGCGCAGGCAGCCGTTTTCGATGCTGGTATCGACCAGATAGTACATGAGAAAGAGTTGGAGGGGGAGATCGGTATAGCTGACCGGATCATTCCATGCCCACCAGTCCTGGTGCCAGAAGAGGGGCGGCGAGTGGCCTGGTTTGCTAATAACGAATCCTGACGTCCAGCGAGAATCGGGGAAGCCCAGAGAATCCAGGGCGTCGAGGGCAGGTTGATAGGCAACGAGTTCGGCGAAAAAGGGGTCGTCATAAACGCTTATCATGCTGCCGGTTGACTTGTATCTGTCGAAATGCTCGGCGGGCTGGGCTGCGATGAGGTCGTCGCTGGCGACGCGCACGCGTTCCAACATTTCCGGTGACAAGATCTGTTCCAAGACGCAGTAGCCATCGCGCAACAGTTGCTCTCGCATGTCGTGGAAGACCAGTGCTCGTGTCATTGACACGCCCCCTGCGAAGTGTAGCGTGAATCACAAGAAAGAATGGAAATAGGTCTGTGAGCTCGTTCTTTGCCTGCCCCGGTCACAGGCAATGTACGGAACTGCGCCTCCTCGAGAAAATGCAGAATTGACCCTGCGAATTCCGGCACTCTTTTCGCTCCGCCCTGGTCCAGATTCATTTCAAAGCCCTGTGCCGCTCTCCCCATCGCAATGTCTACGTTCTCGACATTGCCGAATAGACAGGAGAAAGGGAGACAATCGCATCCCGTCAAGCGCCCACGGTTTTCACTTCAGTTCAGGTCCGGGCACCCGGTTCCACTCAAGTGGCTCCTCGTCGCCGTCGTATGTGGGCACCAATCTTTGAACGAGTTTCTGAGCCTGCTGCGGCCAGTCGACTACCCGTGTCTGGGTCCGACTCAGATTGGCCTGAATGCGGGGCGAGGAGATGTCGAAATTTGGATGGTACCAGATCGTAATGACTGTGCGCCGCTCGTCGGTCTGGTTGGCGTAGGAGCCATGGAGAAGCCTGGAGTCACCGATCACCAGATCGCCGGCGCGCACGGGCACAGCCTGATCTTCCGGCATCGGTTGATAGGCCGGATGGTTCGGGTCGGTGGCGCGGCGAAGTTCATCGGTATGTGCAGTATGCACGACGTCGTGCATGCGATGGCGATTGCGGTGAGAGCCTGAGATGACCCGCAGGCAGCCGTTCTCGATGCGCGTGTCGACCAGATAGTACATTGCAAAGACCTGCAGAGGGAGGTCGGTATAGCTAAGCGGATCGTTCCACCCCCACCAGTCCTGATGCCAGAATAGGGGCGGCGAGTGGCCGGGCTTGCTGATGACGAAGCCGGAGGACCAGCGCGGCTTTGGATAGCCCATCGAGGCCAGCGCGTCTAGGGCAGGCTGATAGGCGACCAGTTCGGCGAAGAAGGGATCATCGTAGACACTGATCATGCTGCCGGTGGATTTCTGCTCCTCGAAGTGTTCGGCGGTCTGCGCGTCGATCAGGCCGTCGCTGGCGGCGCGCACTCGGGCCAGCATCTCGGGAGACAGCACCTGCTCGAAGACGCAGTAGCCGTCTTCTATCAACTGGGTCCTTTTGTCTTGGGCGATGGTGGTTGTCGTCATGATGCCTCCCCTGCGTTGTATAGCATGGAGTAAAAGGAAAAATGGAATGGCAAGGGTGCAAACTCGTGTTTACGTGCAGAGCACAGAATTGCGGCGCCGCTCTCGCAAGAGCGTCTCTATTGTAACAGAGACGCGGGGGTCTTTCCATACTGGTCCAGCGATGCGCGTATGTTCCCAAACGGTTCCATGGGATACAATCTCATTGTAATAAGTGTACTTTTGGAAAGGGAAAACACTATGCTCATCGGACTCGATATCGGCACAACCTCATTGAGCGCGGTAGTGCTGGACCCGGAGAGCGGCCGGCAGCTGGCCCACCGGACTGTTGCCAACCGGGCCGGTTCGTCTCCCGGGCCCGGACGCGCTGAACTGGACCTGTCGCGATTGTACGAGCTGACAGTGCAGTGTTTGGCCGAATTGGTCGTGCAGGCAGACCTGCCGCCGGGCGCCATTCAAGGGATCGGGGTTACGGGACAGCAGCATGGGGTTGCCCTGATTGGGCCGGATACATCGCCGGCCGGGCCCGCGATTACGTGGCAGGATTTGCGGGTGCAGGAGCCGCTGCCCGGTTCTGATAGGCCGGTGCTGGAGGAGTTCATCTCGGCCGCGGGTGGGCGTGAGGCCTTTCGCAACACCGGCTGTCTGCCGGCGGCGGGGTTTCTGGGCCCCAGCCTATACTGGCTCAATTTGCAGGGGGATCTGCCTGATCCCCCGGTGACGGCCTGCTTTGTCCCGGATGCGGTGGTGTCGTTCTTAACCGGCGCGACGGTGGTGTGTGAGCCGACGCTGGCCGGCAGTTCCGGGATCTTTGACATCCGTGCGAACTGTTGGGATTCGAGGTTATTGGAGAGGTTGGAACTGCCGGCGCATCTTTTCCCGCCGATCGGGGGCGCCGGGGATGTTGTGGGTGGGTTGCGGCGCGAGCTGGCTGAAGCCGTCCGTTTGGAGCCGGGCACGCCGGTGACGGTTGCGCTGGGGGACAATCAAGCCAGTTTTATCGGCAGTGCGCCGGAACCGGGGCGCAGTCTTCTCCTGAATGTGGGAACCGGCGGCCAGATTTCCGCCCGCACAGACAGTTTTCATTTCATTCCCGGTTTGGAGAACCGCCCTTTCCCTAACGGGCAGTATCTGCTAATAGGGGGAGGCCTTTTCGGGGGTCGTTCCTATGCCTACTTACAGGGATTCTTTCAGCAGGTGGGCGCGCAACTTCTGGATGTGGAGACGCCGAATGACCTCTACGAACGAATGACAGAAATGGCGGCGACGGTACCCGCCAGCTGCGACGGCCTGCGGTGCGAACCGTTTTTCAGCGGCAGCCGCACTAACCCGGGGCTGCGAGCCTCTTTCAGAGGACTTTCTCCGGATAACTTTACGCCTGCACATTTCGCGCGCGCTCTGCTTGAGGGCATGGCGGACGGCTTTTTCGCCTTCTTTGAACAGATGAATCCGGTAGTAGGTACACCGCCGGTGCTAGTGGGGGCGGGAAATGGCGTTCGCCAGAACCGGCTGCTGGCCAGGATCCTGGCAGGTCGATTCGGGAAGCCGCTGCTGATTCCGAGCCATGCGGAGGAGGCGGCGGTCGGCGCGGCGGTGGCGGCGTCGGTTGGCTTGGGAAATTTTGGAGATCTGGAGACAGCCGCGGCTGCGTTGCTTGACTACGCAGACCGGGTCGAACCTTAGCCGGCAGAAAGTAGGGACGAGCACAGCCGCGAACTGCCGGCTTGTGCCAGAGACATATTCTGTCCTGTCGCTATTCGCGCACTTGCATATCGCCCAGCACAATCCACTTGTAGGTAGTCAACTCCTCCAGGCCCATGGGTCCGCGGGCGTGGAGTTTCTGCGTGCTGATCGCGACTTCGGCGCCGAGTCCGAACTCGCCGCCATCGTTGAAGCGGGTGCTGGCGTTGACGAAGACGGCTGAGGAGTTGACGGCGTCAACGAAGCGTTGGGCGTTGTTCCAGTCCCGAGTGAGTATGCCGTCGGAGTGGTCCTGGCTGTGCTCTTGGATGTGCGCGATGGCCTCGTCGAGTGAGTCCACCAGTTTGACGCCGAGGATCAGCGTCATCCATTCAGTGTCCCAGTCGTCAGGGCCGGCGGGAATGACCGTTGCTCCGCGGTCTGTGAGATACGGCATGGCGTCGGGTGTGGCGCGAATTTCGACACCGCACTCGGCCATGCGTTGCGCCAGCTTGGGCAGAAACTCGGGAGCGATCTGGCGATTGACGAGGAGGGTATCGAGGGCGTTGCAGACGGAGGGGCGCTGGGTGCGGGCGTTGACGATGACGTCCATGCCCCGCTCCTGATCGGCGCTGATATCGATGTAGTAATGGCAGATGCCGATGCCGCCGGTGATGACTGGAATGGTGCTCTGTTCGCGGCAGAGGCGGTGAAGACTGTTGCCGCCGCGAGGGATGAGCATATCGACATATTCATCCATGCGCAGGAACTGGGAGACTAGCGCCCTGTCCGGGTTGCCGATGTATTGAATGGTCTCGCTGGGCAAGCCCTGGGCTTGCAGCGCGCCGGCGATAACTGAGACGAGCGCCAAGTTGCTGCGCAGGGTCTCTTTGCCGCCGCGCAGGATGACGGCGTTGCCGGTCTTGAGGCTGAGGACGGCGATATCTATAGTGGTGTTAGGGCGCGCCTCGTAGATGACGCCGAGGACGCCGATGGGAATGCGCCGACGGCTGAGGCGCAGCCCGTTGGGCAGGAGGCGGCTTTCGAGCTCGGCGCCGACCGGGTCAGGGAGGGCAGCCACTTTGCGCGTGTCGTCCGCCAGCCCTCGTATTCGTTCGGGCGTTAGCAGGAGGCGATCCAGCAGGGCATCGCTGAGACCGTTGGCGCGGCCGTCGGCGATGTCCAGTTCATTCTGCGCCAAGACTTCTGCGCTGCGTCCTTCCAAGGCGTCGGCGATGGCGTGAAGCGCCTCATTTTTGCGCGTTGATGACAGCCCGGCGAGTTTGCGGCTGGCCTTGCGCGCGGCCTTTCCCATCGCCTCAATATCTACCTGCTGCGCCGCGGGCTGAGGAGATTCATTTTGAGAAAGTTTACCTGCATTTTGGTCGCTTGTGCCTGGTTGCTTGACAGCGACGGTCATGGATTTCCTCCCAGCCCTATTCCAAAAGGATCATGTCATTGCGGTGGAGCGCGACCGGCCCGTAGCCATAGCCAAGCCGTTCGCTTATCTCGTTCGACTGGCAGCCGCAAATTCGTTTCAGGTCGGCACTACTGTAGCGGGTGATGCCGCGCGCCAGATTCGGCCCATTTTTTTCCTTCACATAGACTGCGTCGCCGCGCTCGAACTCGCCCTCTACGGTCGTGATTCCGACGGGAAGAAGGCTGTTACCCTGAAGGCGCAGAGCTTTGGCGGCGCCGGCATCCACCAGGAGACGGCCCGAAGGCGCGGGGCCGGCCAGGATCCAGCGTTTGCGGTTTTCCAGCGGCGCTTCCTGTGCGGGGAAGCGGGTGCCCACTTGCTGTCCGGAGACTGCGCGCAAGATCACGTCGGGGGCGCTGCCGTCGGCGATCACGACGTCGGTGCCGGCCCGGCAGGCGATGTCCGCAGCCTGTAGTTTGGTGCTCATGCCGCCGATTCCCAAGTCGGACTCTGTGTTGCCGGCGAGAGCGCGCAGGGAATCGTCGATCGTTTGGACTTCAGGGATCAGTTGGGCGTTCGGGTCTGTGCGCGGGTCGGCGGTAAAGAGGCCCTCTTGGTCGGTCAACATCAGCAGCAGGTCGGCGTCGGTCAGAACAGCCACCAGTGCGGAGAGATTGTCATTGTCGCCAACCTTGATCTCTTCGACAACCACGGCGTCGTTTTCGTTGACAATCGGAACGATCTGGTGCTTGAGCAGGGCGCTGAACGTGTCGCGGGCATTGAGAAAACGCTGGCGGTTCTCCGTGTCCGCCCTCGTCAGCAGAATTTGCCCGACATGGATACCATAGATTTCGAAGAACCTTTCCCACATGAGCATCAGCCTGCTCTGGCCGACGGCGGCCAGCATCTGGCGGCTGGATAGCGTATCAGGAAGGTCGGGAAACCGCAGACGCGCCCGGCCGGCGGCTTGCGCCCCGGAGGAGCAGACGATCAACTCCTTTTTCTGATGATGGAGCGCAGCAATCTGACGGGTCAATTCCGCCATCTGAGGTTGGTTGAGGAAACGGGTGCCCTTGGTCAGTACACCTGTACCCAACTTGACGACAATTTTGCGATACATACTTCCCGCCCCACCGAAAAAAGGAGACTGTCCACCGGTTGCAAGATCGCCAGTAGGCAAATACAGGTCACCGGGATAGCGTTAACAGTATAATGCAGTGAAGAAGGATCCGGCAATCGATTGACTGAAGTTGTCAGTGGTCAGAACTGCAGCGGACAGTGGTAATTGGGACCGCAGTGGATTGAGGCGGCGCTTGCGCTGCCGGAGGTATACGAAAGTTCGCTCCTACAATGGGATACACCCTGTGAAATGCAACTGTTTTTGTTCAGTTTTTTGCCTGTGCTAAGATAGTTAGTGGACTGCGTGCGCCAAGCAGGGCGGTGTACCCCTTGCCCGGTTGCAGGACTTCTGCATCAGGCGCGACAGCGCAATGGCCGGGTTCTCCTGCTGCCGATTCCGGCAATTCTGACGGTTCGCGGCAGCCGGGTGACGCGGCAACGGGCGACACAGACAGATTCCCCGGACTCAACAGCGTGCCGCAAAGAGCAGTAAACTGACAGATGCCTGGTCACCTCGGCATATGGAGGCGAAGCGACCGCTGAAATTGGGCACATGCCAGTACAGAGGATTCACGTTCAGCGCGCCGTTTCCCGAAAGCGGCGCGGAATGGAGGAAAAGATAAATGGGAAGGTCTTCTTTCGAATATGATGAGCCGCTCCGCCCTGAAACGAGACCGGCCTCCGGGCTGCGCAGGTTTGCAACGGCCATTCTCTCGCTTGTCCTGATTCCCGCCCTGCTCATCGCGGCGCTGCTTTTGCCGCCCATTAGTTTGCTAGAGCGCATCCAGGGCCTTTCCTCAACGGCAATTGACAGGAACGGCGGCTCGCTCATGGATCCAGACGGAATGACGATCGTTTTTCCTCCGGAAGGTGTAATTGAGTCATTTCGAGTCAGCCTTGACAGCATTCCGCGTGCAGAGTTTCTAGACGGGAATGCGGGAGAGGCGTGGCTGACCGCGCTGAATGCCCTGGCCGCCGCGGGTCTGGAAGCCAAGAGCCCGATTTACCAGGTGGAGGTGCAGGGTGGACGCTTGGAGCAAAGCATCGTGCGTATCCCGATTCCCAACGACAGCCAGCCGTACGAAACGTTGGAACTGTACAGCTGGGACGGGGACAGTTGGGAATTTGTGCCCAGCGCTGTGCTGGCAGTGGAAGACAGAATTGAAGCCCGCCTAGGCGGTCCGCCGCCATCCAATTTTATCGTGATGCAGACCAGCGCGCCGCCGGCGCGTGTGGGGACCAACATTGGCGTAGGCGAGCAGCCTCCGGCCAGCCTGGCGAATGCGGCGATAACGACACTTGCGGTGGGGGGCTATTACCTGCGGGGGGACGGGGCGCTGGATATTGTGCGCACCAATCCTCCTGCCGGCAACTATGCGATTGTGCCGGTGCTGCGCAACTGGCAGGGCGGCGCGGCGCCGCGCAGTGATCTGCTCCACAATATGCTGGTGGAACCGGGCCAGCTGCAGAACCAACTTACCGCGATCGCGAATCTCCTGACCCAGTACAGTTACCCTGGTGTCATCATCGACTATCGGGGCATGGAAACGATACCGGCTGGAGAAGCAGAGTTTACCCACTTTGTCGAACAGCTGGCGGAGCGATTGCACGCGCCCGATATGAATCGCTGGCTGGCCGTACGGGTGGAGTGGCCGCAGCAGATCTCCACGGTTGAGTGGAACACACGCGGCTACGATTGGAAGGCGTTGGGCGGCGTCGCGGATCGCGTTCTAATTCCAGGACCAGCTGACCCCGCGGCCTATCAGTTGGGCGGGCAGATGGGAGCCCTGCTGGCCTTCGCGACAGACCAGATTGACCGGAGCAAGGTCCAAGTGGAGTTGCCGGGCATGTCGGTGGAACGGAGCGGAAACCAGCTGTGGCTGAAGGGCTTTCAACAGTCTCTGCAACCGTTGGTGGCTCAGATCCACCTGGGTGGAGTAGATGGCGTGATCGTTCCCGGCGCAGATATTGAGGTGGCGGCGGTTAACCCGCGTATCACTCGTCCATTGGCCTGGGACGACGCGATCGGCGCATATGTGTACGCGTACACGGACGACCAGCAGATGGAGCGGACGGTTACGATCGAGAACAGTAGCAGCTTTGCCCGCAAACTGAACCTGCTCGAACGCTATGAAGTGACCCAAGTAATGGTTCGTGATGCGGATTCCGGAGATGTGGACCCGGCCTTGTGGGAGGTCGCGCGCCAGTTCCAGACGGGAGGAGGCGTGAATACGGCGCCAACGATGATAAAGGTGTCCTACAAGATTTTCCACCCTGACGGCGGCGTGATGGAGGAGGTAACGGTCCCGATCGAGAATCCGGTATATACCTTCATGGCGCCTGCCGGCGAGGGGGACATTCATGTCGAGGCGCAGGTTGTGCAGATTTCGAATCTGGGCAGCATGCAGGCTGCCAGCCCGCAGAACACGGTAGCGATGAGCCTGGCGACGCCGACGCCTGTTGCAACTAATACGCCGGTGCCGACGCCGACGCCAGAAGCCCCGAGAGTGGTCAGCACGCAAAACGTAAACGTCCGTGAAGGGCCGGGCACGAATTATCGCGTTGTAACCCAGCTCAAGGCCGGTCAGCCCTACCTTATTTTTGGTAAGAACGACGCCGGTACCTGGTGGCAGATCGATATTGGCAATAAGGGTTGGGTGTTTGCTGAACTGACGACGGCCAGCGGTCCTCTGAACACAGTTGGCGTGATCACCGATATTCCGGACCCGCCTGCCGCCGCGCCGGCAGCGGCAGCGCCGCCACCCGCTGGGGGCGGCGGCTTCGGCTATGGGGTCCAGGCGCATATGGTCCACAATAACCAGGCCGGCCAGGTCATGCAGAAGACGCGTGAGATGGGCTTCGGTTGGGTGAAGCAGCAGATCGAATGGAAGGTCTTTGAGCACAGCCAGGGGAATTACGACTGGGGCTCGATGCAGGGGATAATCGACGCGGCCAACAACGCGAACATCAGCCTGCTGTTCAGCGTTGTGAATGCGCCGCCTTGGGCTCGCGAAGGAGGATTCGAGCCGAATGTGGGCGGACCTCCAGTAGACCCGAATACCTTTGCCAGGTTCCTAGGGGCGATGGCCGGCAAGTATTGCGGCACCTCTCTAAAGGCGATTGAGGTCTGGAACGAGCAGAACCTGCATTACGAATGGGGCAACCTGCCATTGGATCCTGCCAAGTATGTGGCGCTCTTGAGACCGGCATACGCGGAGATCAAGAGGGCGTGTCCTCAGATGTTCGTGATCAGCGGGGCGCTGACGCCGGCTGCCAGCAACGGCGCGCAACAGAGCAGGGGCGGCACCGCGGCGATGGATGATTTCGAGTATCTTGAGAGGATGTTCCAGGAAGGGCTGAACAGCTACATGGACGGCATCGGCGCGCATCCGAGCGGATACAACGTGCCGCCCCAGTACACATGGCAGCAGGGATGTGAAGCGATTCAGAAGCATGGCAACAGCTTCAACGGCGCGTGCGACAACCCGCACCACTCCTGGAGCTTCCGCAGTACGATGGAGGGTTATCGAAACATTGCGGTCAAGTACGGCGCGGGCAACAAGCGCATCTGGCCGACGGAATTTGGCTGGGCGGCCGGCGGCGCGTTTGACCCGCGATACGGGTATGCGAACGACAACGACTTTAACGAACAGGCCGTGTGGACGGTTGAGGCCTATCAGATGATGAAGAGATGGGGCTGGGTTGGTCCAGCGATCCTTTGGAATCTGAACTTCCGCGTGGTGGCGAATCATACGGAAAAGGCACAGTGGGGGATCGTGGACCACAATTGGGGTAACCTGCCGATCTTTAATGCGCTGCGGGATATGCCGAAATAGGGACACTGCGCGCGGAATCGGCCCGGGTTGGCCTGAGAGCTTTGCCGGGCCCACAGTAGAATTTGACGTCGATGAGTAGCTAGTATGCAGCGAGAACTGCATGCTAGCTACTTTTTGCATTCTGAGAGGAAGCAGTGCTTGGATGAGTAGGTGGGAGTAGTCAGAGGCATCAGCTGGGCAAGTCCTTGTGCAGTGGCTTCTGCCGTCTTCCCTCCTGAACTGGCCCTAGCCCTCTCCGCCAAACATCCGTTGACAGAATTAATACTATTTCCTATACTACGCCCCAAGACTGGCGCGTAGCCTTTTGGTCTTGCCCACGGTTCGGTTTGACGGGTCCATTCGACCACAGGGCGGCCTTCAGTTTGGGCATTCGAGTCAGCCGGTTGTCAGATCCCGCGTAGCAGATACTTCTCTAACGATCCATAGGTCTTACGGAGACGCGTCCCCCGTACACAGATGCAGGCGTCACCAGCGCGCCCAAGGAGAAAAGCATGGATAGGGTTGACATTCGGTCTCGACTGGCAGAGGGAGATCAGCTGCTGTTGGACGGCGCTACCGGATCGGAATTGCAGCGCCGCGGCGTCAATGTTTCGAAAGGCGTGACGGCTGAGGGTGGTCTCGGTCCATGGTCGGCGACGGCCATGGGGGATGCGCCGGAACTGGTAAGAGAGGTCCACGAAGATTATCTGCGCGAAGGCGCGGATATCATTACGACCAACAGCTTCTGGACCAATCGTGAGCGGCTGGGAATGGTGGGGCTGGCCGAAAAGATGGAAGAGTACACACATTTGGCTGCGGAGATTGCCTGCGAGGCACGCGATGGGCTCAATCCGCAGGCGTATGTGGCCGGCAGCATGGCTCCTCCGGGCTGGGGGAACTTGGCGAAGGAGTTCAGCGACCAGTCGGCGGTGCTGGCGGCAGGGGGTGCGGACATCATCCTGCTCGAATATGTAGGATCTGTGGCCGACTGTGTTGAGGCGGTCCAGGCTGTCGCCGAAACCGGCTTGCCCGTTTTTCTAGGCCTCAAGCATGTCACCCTAGAGGGGACCAACTCTGACGGCGAATCGTTTGAGAAGCTGGCTGATGCGTTGGAAGGATTCAGCGTCGATGCAATCCTGCCGATGTGCAGCCGGCCTGAGGCGATTTCGGCCTCGTTGCCCAATCTGCGCGCCGCTTTCGGCGGAGCTGTCGGGGCCTACGCAAATATTGGTTACAATCAGTCGTCCGAACGTCCAGAATTTCCCAAACGGCAGTGGCACGTGATCGAGACCGACGACTATCCCCCAGAGCGATATGCCGAGTTTGCGCGTGACTGGCTCGAGATGGGCGCCCAGATCATCGGCGGCTGTTGCGCAACGGGGCCGGAGCATATTGCGGCGATACGACCGGTCGTGAAGGGGTTCGAACTAGAGAAGGTTTTGGATTCCTGAGGCAACTCGCAGGCAGCCTTGCGCTGGTATTTGGAACAGATAGATTATTGTTCCGGCTCATGTAGGGAAGGGAGGTGGTAGGCCCGCAAATCAGATTCGAAATCCTGAAGGCTCTTCAATGGCAAGGAGGAAATCTGATGGGAAAGTATCTTAGGCTAGCCAATCTGATCGTTGTTCTGTCGATTCTGCTCACCGCATGTGCCCCCGCAGCAGTCCCTTCCGAAGCGCCGCAGGAGGTGCCGGCCTCCGACGCGGAATCTACCGGCCCTGCTAAGCCGGCCGACATGGCCGCAAACCAGGAACTGACCATGGGCAGGGTATTCTATTTCTCGGGCCACTTCACTGAGGGCTCGTGGTATGATGGCGGTCTTGTCATGGGCGGTGGCCTTCTGGAGCGCCATCCTGACGGTAGCATACGCCCGTGGGCTGCCGAATCTTGGGAAGTCAACGAAGAAGGCACCGTTTATACTTTCAGCCTGAATCCCGATTTGAAGTGGTGTACAGGTGAGAAGATTACGGCCGAGGATATCAAATGGGGCTGGGAGTGGCTCAACATCCAGTTCAAGTGGGCCAAGGATTACGCCTGGTACATGGTGGAAGGCATTGAAGACTTCCTGGAAGCAACCGCCGACGTGGGCCCGTGGGACTTCGACCAGTGGGGCGGCGCCGGGATCAGCGGCTTAGTCGCGCTGGATGACCACACACTTCAGGTTAAACTGAAGGGCGTGACGCCGGCTTTCATCGACGTCACATCCTCGGGCAACCTGGGCGCCTGGGGGCTTCTCGACCCGGCCCAGATCAGACTTGGAACGGCGGAAGTGCCCTGGCATGAACATCCCGACTTCTGTGGCGGCTTTGGTCCCTTCATGGTCGAATCCTTCGATCCGGAAGAGGACGTGAGCGTGCTGGTGCCCAACCCCCACTACACGCTGGGACCCCAGGCCCTTCTTCAGAAGATGACGTTCAAGGGCATTCAGGACCGGCAGACCCAGTTGGTGCTCTACGAAAGTGGCGAGTTGGACATTGCTATGCCTTCCACTGCTGACTTCGCCCAGTTTCTCAACGATTCCAACCACCCCTTGAATGACCATGTGCAGACCTTCGGCATTGCCGGCCTGCAATGGCTCGAATTTGACCTCGCGGCGGAACCGACCAACGATCCCAAAATCCGCGAAGCCATCTTCTACTCAATCGATCTGGACCTGATCCATGAGACAGTGTATCGCAACCTGCAGCGCAGGGCGACCGGTATCATTCCTTCGGGTCCTTTCCACCGCGAGGACCAACCCGGGCACTGGCAACCGGACCTGGAACGCGCCAAACAGGCGGTGGCAGATTCCTCTTACGGCAGCGCCGAAAACGTACCCCCAATTCTCTACTGGTCCCGCTATCCCGACCCCGAGTGGGCACAGGTAGCCCAGGCAGTCCAGCAGATGGTGGCCGATGCGACTGGCATCGAGATCCAGATCACCGTCGCTTCCAGCATGGAGCAGTCCGAAAGAGAGAAGTTCCAAATCTGGGAAGATGGCTATGAAACGTTCTCCATGGATGCCCAGGCCTGGGGTTCTTACAACTTCGCCAGCGATTCTTTCATATCCACGCGTCATGCGCATTGGGGTGATGAACGAACCGACGCGCTATTGGCGGAAATAGAATCGAATCCCGATGAGGCCGAGCGCATTCGAGCCTGGTCGGAGTTTGTGGATGTCGTCTGGAGCGAGTACTGGATGATCCCACTTTACTGGCCGGAAGGCAGGTTCTTAGTGAGGCCGCAGGTAAAGGGCGTTGTCTTCGATCCTACTTTCCGTTGGATCAACGCCGAATACATATACATTGCCGAGGAGTGACGACTACACGGCGGTGGTGGAGAGATCTGGCCTTTCTCCACCGCCGCCGCGGCAATGGACAAGGCAAAACAAGGGCGGGATTACCAATGCAATCCATTCGATCAGCAGAGACCTCAGACGCTTTCTTCGAAGATGTCCATGTTGTGAAGTTGCCCAGGCGGAGGTTTGGCTACCGCGGGAATGTGGGCGATATCGTACAGCTCAATGATGGACGTCTGTTGCTCTCTTACACCTGCAACGATGACAGCCCAGGAGATAGCATCGACGTTGGTGACATCATGGGACGGGTCTCAAATGAGCGGGGCAAGACCTGGGGTGAGCCGTTCCTACTAATTTCCCGACCAAAGCCGTATCGCAAGGATGAGGGATACTGGCACCCCAGTTTTCTGCGGCTGGTGAACGGGCAACTGCTCATGTCCTACATTTACTTTGCCGGTTCTCTGCCGCGTTACGCGCACTCTTACTACCGCCGTTCGACCGACGACGGCGCGACATGGGGCGATCAGTTGATCGTTACGCCCCATGCCGGCACGAATCATGTTTTCAACGACAAACTGATCCAACTGCCCTCCGGTCGGATTCTCGCACCCTGCGAGAGGGAGATCAACGAAGAGGGCGGCGACCACCGCGGTTACGTCAGCCTGGTTTTCTACTCCGACGACGACGGCTATTCCTGGTGGCAGTCGGAGAACGTGGTCGATACGCTGCCGGTAGAGGCGCAGGAGCCGCACGTGGTCCCACTGAAAGATAGCCGTCTGATGATGCTGTGCCGGACGTACAGCGAATATATTGTCCGGTCCTATTCCGAAGATGAGGGTGCCACCTGGTCGCCAGGCGAGCATGTGCGCAGTTTGAAGCTCTCCATCAACTCGTCGGCACTCAACGTCAAGCGGATTCCGTCTACCGGCGACCTGCTACTGCTGCGCTCGACGGACACCAAGAACAAACTGCGGACGCCCTTCGTCTCGGCGATCTCTACGGATGAAGGCCACACCTGGGTCCACGAACGCGAGATCGGTTCTGATCCTGAGGACGACTATGGCTATCCGAGTCTGACATTTGTGAACGACATGGCGCTGGTCAGCTATCACAAACGGGACGGCATTTACGTGGCGCGAATCGGAATTGACTGGTTTTACGGCAAATAGATGCCGACTGCTGGAAGGTTGCGATGGACCGACGCCGAATAGATGTACAATTCCGAGGGATAAGACGACTGCGCGGCAGTGGTGGAGACTGGCCACATCTCTCCACTGCTGCCTCCACCATTGACCAGCTAGTAACGGGTGACTTATCGTGAATAACAGTTGCGCAGCACAGGGGTCCGACACGCTCTTCGAAGATGTCCATGTTGTGAAGTTGCCCAGGCGGAGGTTTGGCTACCGCGGGAATGCGGGGGATATAGTGCGGCTCGACGATGGACGTCTGTTGCTCTCTTACACATGCAACTATGACAGCCCTGGCGACAGCGCCATTGTCGGCGACATAATGGGACAGATCTCTGATGACCATGGCAAGAGCTGGGGAGAGCCGTTTCTTTTGGTCGCGCGCCCGAAGCCGAGTCGCGAAGAAGAGGCGTACTGGCACCCCAGTTTTCTGCGATTGGCGAACGGGCAGCTGCTCATGTCCTACATTTACTTTGCCGGCTCGCTGCCGCGTTACGCGCACACGTACTACCGCCGCTCGACAGACGACGGCGCGACATGGGGCGATCAGCTCATCGTGACGCCCCATGCCGGCACAAACCATATTTTCAACGACAAACTGGTCCAACTGCCCTCCGGCCGGATTCTGGCTCCTTGTGAGAGGGAAATCAAGGAAGAAGGCGGCGACCATCGCGGCTACGTCAGTCTGGTTTTCTACTCCGACGACGATGGATACTCCTGGCACCAGTCTGAGAACGTCGTGAATACGCTGCCGGTGGAGGCGCAGGAGCCGCACGTGGTGCTTTTGCGTGACGGGCGAGTGATGATGCTGTGCCGGACGTACAGCGAATACATTGTGCGGTCCTACTCCGAAGATGAGGGTGCCACCTGGTCGCCAGGCGAGCATGTGCGCAGTTTGAAGCTCCCCAGCAACTCGTCGGCACTCAACGTCAAGCGGATCCCGTCTACCGGCGACCTGCTACTGCTGCGCTCGACGGACACCAAGAATAGACTGCGGACGCCCTTCGTCTCGGCGATCTCTACGGATGAAGGCCACACCTGGGTCCACGAACGCGAGATCGGTTCTGATCCTGAGGACGACTATGGCTATCCGAGTCTGACATTTGTGAACGACATGGCGCTGGTCAGCTATCACAAACGGGACGGCATTTACGTGGCGCGAATCGGAATTGACTGGTTTTACGGAAAGTAGGACTGTTGGGAGGTTGCGATCAAGATTCCAGGCCGCACTGCCCGCAATAGATGCTGTATGAATGGATACCCAACGGGTTGTCGCTGGACCTGGGGTTCGATGCTGCAAGACAGCGGCGGTGAACCTGAGTGATTGGGTACATCATCAGGCGTCTGGGTGCGATCGTACCGACGCTTCTGGTTGGCATCTTTATCGCTTTCACGCTGACCTATTTCGGCCCTGGCGATCCGATCCGTGTCTTTCTGGAGCAGCAGGGCAGGTTGAGCGAGGAAGCCTACGAATCACTGCGCAGGCAATATGGGTTGGACCGTCCGTTTCTCGTGCAGTTCGGCGATTACGTCACCGGCCTCGTGCGCGGTACTTTTGGCAAGTCGATCTGGGCCGGCGGCCGCCCCATCGAGGTCATGATCGGGCGCGCGCTGCCTGTCAGCGTCCAACTCGGTTTCGTCGCTTTTATCATAACGGTAGGGATGGGGGTTCCCTTAGGGATTTTCGCGGCCCTGAGACAGAATTCTCTGGTCGACTACGCGATTGTGTCGGCGTCGGTGGTGGTGTCGTCGATCCCTACCTTTGTACTGGCGCCGATGCTGCTCATTCTGTTTGTCCTTGTGATCCCTGTTTTGAAGAATCCAATCGGCTGGGGCGGCGTCTTTGACGCGCGTATTGTGCTGCCTGCGTTCTGTATTGCGGTGGGGCCGCTGATGGGGATCGTGCGGCAGGCGCGGAGTGCGGTGCTGGAAGTAGTTCGACAGGACTATGTGCGCACGGCCTACGCAAAGGGGTTGCCGCGACGAATGGTCATTTGGCGGCATATCTTTCGCCACGTAATGACGCCCCTCCTGTCGGTCGGCGTGGGGTTGTTCGGGGGGATCCTGCAGGGCTCCATTTTCGTCGAACGCGTCTTCAACATTCCTGGCTACGGTGCTCTCAGTTTTCAATCCTTTGTGGCACGGGACTTTCCTGTGATCCTCGCGACGACTGTGGTGGCGGCGGTCATCGCCATGACCCTGAATCTGGTCCTTGACGTATCCTACGGGCTGGTCGACCCGCGCGTCCGGCTGGGTAGGCGTGTCGAGGAGGTATGATCATGTACAGCGAGGCGTCTGCGGCCAGCCAGCTGTTCCGCCAAGAGGAACGTAGCCTCGTTCGCGATGCCGTGCGCAAGTTGGTTGCCAACAGGCTGGCGATGGTCAGCCTATTTGTGATTGTTTTCGTCTTTTTCATCGGCATTTTCGGACCGTTGCTGGCGCCGCAGGACTACCTAGAGCAGGATTTGCGGGCGTACAATCAAGGGCCGAGCCGCGGGCATTTGCTGGGTACGGATGAATTGGGGCGTGACATGCTGTCGCGCCTGCTTTGGGGTGGACGGACGGCCATCATGGTGGCTGTGGTAAGCACCTCGATTTCCTATTTTATCGGTATCCTTTTCGGTACGCTGGCGGCCTATCGCGGCGGGCTTACCGATGCCGTGTTTGTGCGCACGGTTGACCTGTTCGACAGTTTTCCGCACATTCTGGTTGCGATGTTGCTGGCCTCGACGATGAGGCCCTGGGTCCTGCGGTTGGCGCGGAGCCTCGAGGAGACGCAGGGAATCAGCCTGCTTGCCAACAACACGGTCTACATTGATTATCTGGTTGTGTTTGGGGCGTTGTCGATGATTGGCTGGGCCGGTATTGGCCGCTTGATCCGCGGGCAGGTGCTGACACTGCGGGCGACCGATTTTGTTCTGGCTGCCCGGTGCGTGGGGGCAAGGGAACGCTGGATCATTCTGCGCCATCTGGTGCCGAACGCAATCGGTCCGGTGATCGTGGCCCTGAGCAGCAGTTTCGGCGGGGCGATGATGTATGAGTCGAGCCTTAGTTTCATCGGCATCGGCATCCAGCCCCCAGGGGCCAGTTGGGGTAACATGATTGTTCTGAGCATGGGGCAGTGGCGCTACTACCCCCACCTAGTGCTGATGCCGGGAATCCTCTTGATGCTGGCGATCATTGCCTTCAACTTCTTCGGCGATGGTCTCAACGACGCTTTGAATCCGCGCGCCCTGACGCCGGTAAGGAGATAAATTGCTCGGAGGCGAGGTTGAGGGTGCCATTGGGCATGATGAAAGACGGGGCTGAAGTCTGGCGTGTAGTGGATCAGACGGCTACTGTGGATGGGCCTTACGCGGGCTACGCGAAGGCGCCAAAGTTGACCGGCACAACAGTTTCAGACGCGGGGCACTCCTGCCTCGCGAAAGAGGGTTTGCAGTTCGGCAAGGAGCTCGGTCGATAAGCGTGTATAGGGCGGGCGCGGCGGGCCGACCTTGAGGCCTACCGCTTCCATTGCCGCCTTGATGAAGGGTCCCTCGCCCTCGGTATACTTGACTGCCTCTTCCACCCAGGCCGACCACTTCCACTTGAATGCAGCGAGCGTCGCGTTTGCGTCGTCGTATTTTCCGGCGTCCAACTGGCGCCAGAGCTTGCGGGGATATTGCGGCCAAAAGCCGCTGAGGTGGGTCACGAAGGCGCGTGATCCATACATGTGGCTGAGCAGGTGAAGGCCCTCGTTATCGACCATGGCCACTTTATCTTTGAAAGCGAGGATCATGTCGCGGAAGGCGGCCACATCGTCTGAGGCCCACTTGATCGCGCCGACGGACGGTATCGACGTCAGCCGGGTCAGCAGATCGTGGCTCATGTGGATGCCGTCCCAGGGCGTGTGGTAGACCATGAGTGTTACACCGGAATTGTCGGCGACCAGCTTGAAGAGATTGTAGATGTCACGTTCGGTGGATGGGTAGTAGTAGAGCTGGCCCAGTTGGGCTGCGGCGATACCGGTTTGCTCAGCGTAGGTGGCGAGGTCGAGGATGACCCGGTAATCGGTGTGCTGAATACTGGTCATGATGGGCACCTGGCCCTGGGCGGCCTCAATTGAGGCGTCCATGACCGCTTTGCGTTCATTCACATTGAGAGTTGGAAACTCGCCGCCTGCTGCGCCAACCAGCAGGGCGCCGTCACCGGTCGTGACGCCGCCTTCGATCATGAAGCGGATATTATCTCGTAAGGCGGTCAGGTCGAGGGAGAAGTCCTCTTGGAAGGGTGTCGCGACTGCCACTACGGGGCCGCGCAGCCAGTCGTGGATGTTTTTGCGATCCATAGAGCGTCTCCTCTTCTCTGGTTGAAGCTCAACTAATATGGCGCTTGCTTCACTTGCAGGGTAGTGCTAAACGGCTTCATGCGAACCAGCGCTACTTTGCACTCTTCCAGATTGTCATTGCAGTACGGCGGTAGAGCCGACAGTACCAGTTTCCACTTTGTGTCAGGCATTATCCATCCGAATGGACAAGAAACCTAACCATTGTTTTTGCCCTTGCCCAGGTCCATTTGCGGAAATAAACGGATATGCATAGAGAAAAAAAAGCCGGGCCTTCATAAGCGAAGACCCGGCCTGATTTTTTGCGGCAAAAGGACGCTACCCTTCGTCCTCCACGAAGACACCCGGGCGGGTGCGGCGGCGACGGCGGGCGACCTTGAGTCTCAGCTGGCTGCGGCGGTAGGCGATTTCTACGGGTTGGCGATCTTCGTCCGGCCGGGTGCGGAGGGCTTCCTCGGCGCGTTGCAGGGCCTCTTCGGCGCGGGCGATGTCGATTTCGTCGGCACGCTCGGCTGAGCGAGCCATTACGATCACCTTGTCAGGCAGCACTTCAACCACGCCGCCGCTAACGGCGATATATTCGGGCTCGCCGCCGGCGTTATGCAGGGTGAGTTCACCGATATTCAGCGTCGTGAGCAGGGGGGCATGGCCAGCCAGTACGCCCATCTCGCCCTCGACGCCGGGCATGGTGATCATTTTGACTTCGCCGCTGTACAACTGCCGGCTGGGCGTTACGATCTCGACCTGAATCGTCATTCTTCCTGCCTCAACTGCTCGCCCTTCTCGACCGCTTTTTCGATAGAACCGACCATATAGAAGGCCTGTTCGGGCAGATCATCATACTTGCCGTCCAGGATTTCACGGAAGCCGCTCACAGTATCATCGATTCTGACATACTCGCCGGGCTGGCCCGTGAAGACCTCTGCCACGTGCATCGGCTGGGTGAGGAAGCGTTGAATCTTGCGGGCGCGGGCGACGATGAGCTTGTCATCTTCGCTCAACTCCTCGACGCCGAGGATGGCGATGATGTCCTGCAGATCGCGATAGCGCTGGAGAGTTTGCTGCACTTCGCGGGCGACGTTGTAATGTTCTTCGCCGACGATGAGCGGGTCGAGGATGCGGCTTGTGGAGCCGAGCGGGTCCATGGCCGGATAGAGCGACTGCTCGGCAAGGGCGCGTTCCAGGGTAATTGTGGCGTCCAGGTGGGCGAACGTCGTGGCCGGCGCGGGATCGGTGTAGTCATCGGCGGGCACGTATACGGCCTGCATCGACGTAATTGAACCGACATTGGTGGATGTTATGCGCTCCTGCAGCTCACCCATATCGGTACCGAGCGTGGGGGCGTAACCGACTGCGCTGGGAAGGCGGCCAAGCAGCGCCGACACTTCGGAACCAGCCTGCACGAAACGGAAAATGTTGTCGATAAAGAGGAGGACATCGCGGCCCTCATCACGGAAGTACTCGGCCATGGTCACGCCGGTGAGGCCGACCCGCAGGCGGGCGCCGGGCGGTTCATTCATCTGGCCGAAGACCATTACGGTCGAATCAATCACGCCCGATTCACGCATTTCGTGCCAGAGGTCATTGCCCTCGCGGCTGCGTTCGCCGACACCGGCGAATACGGAGTAGCCGCTGTGATACTCGGCGACGTTGTTGATCAACTCCTGAATGATGACCGTCTTGCCGACACCGGCGCCACCGAAGATGCCGGTCTTGCCGCCCTTGGTGAAGGGGGCGATGAGGTCGACGACCTTGACGCCGGTCTCGAACAGCTCGGCCTGTGTACTGCGGTCGGCAAAGCTGGGCGGTTCGCGGTGGATGGAATAGCGGTCAGCGGCATCGACCTCGTCATCGCTGTCGATTGTATTGCCGGATACGTCGAAGATGCGTCCCAAAGTTCCCGGGCCAACGGGCACGGTGATGGGCGCGCCGAAGGAGTAGCCTTCCATGCCGCGGCGCATGCCGTCGGTAGAGCTCATGGCAACAGCACGCACAGCGCCTTCCCCGAGATGCTGCTGCACCTCGCAGACCAAGGTCGAATCGTCGTCGAGGTCGACATAGACGGCATCGTAGATCTCGGGCAGATTATCGCCTGTGAAGGAGAAGTCCACAACCGGACCTACTACGCTGGACACAGAACCGCTGATGCGGCCATTGCTTCCGTTTTCTGACATGGTACGCTCCGTTCTGCTATGGGAAGGGGCCTTTCAGCCCGCTCAGGTCTATTCGAGGCCGATCGAACCGCCGATAATGTCCATCAGTTCGCGGGTGATGCCTTCTTGACGGGCCTTGTTGTAGGTCAATGTCAACTCGTCGACGAGCTCATTGGCGGCTTCGGTGGCGTTGCGCATGGCGACCATGCGGGCCGAGTGCTCGCTGGCGATGCTTTCGTACATGGCCTGCAAAATCTGCACTTCGGTGAAGCCGATCAGTACCTGCTCCATCACGGCCTCGACGCTTGGCTCAAAGATATAGTCGGGCGGCATGGTTACGGTTGGCTCGGCCGGAATGACAGGCAGAATCTGCTGCACGGTCGGCCGCTGGATCAGTGTGTTGACAAAATCGGTGTAGATGAGATGGACTTCGTCGAAACGCTCAGAGCGAAAGTCATCGATGACGGTTCGGGAGATAGGACCGATGTCAGCGGTGGCGAGGGTATCGGGCATATCGGTGAATTCGGCGCGGATGACCGGATCGTAACGCAGAAGCCAGTCGCGGCCCTTCTTGCCCACGGCAACTACCTCAATCTCTCGGCCCTGGTCACGCTGCTCCTTGATGAAAGCCGCGTTTTGCCGCAACACATTGGCATTGAAGCCGCCTGCCAGGCCGCGGTCGGCAGTTATCAGGACAATCCCGACGCGCTTTATGTCGGCTCTGGAGGTAATGAGCGCATCCAAGGCGTCGCCGCTACCATGCAGACGAGCGATGTGGCTGAGCACTTCATGGGCTTTTTCGGCATAGGGGCGGGTCGCCAACACCTGCTGCTGGGCACGCCGCATCTTGGATGCAGCCACGGCTTCCATCGCTCTCGTGACTTGAGAGATGTTCGTGACCGAGCGGATGCGACGGCGAATCTCACGTGTGCTTGCCACCAATGCCTCCTAAAGTGCAGTGATCTGTGGCTGGCTGTCAGATAGCTGAGCAGGTCACTGACAACCGATCACTTCTTTTATTCGGACCCGCTCCAGTTACTGTTGAACGTCTCAAGGGCCAGGCGCAGCGAATCGAGCGATTCGTCAGGAAGATCTTGCGCTCGCATGATGGTCTGGCCAATCTCGGGATGGTTGGCGTCCATGTAGGCGTGCATTTCCAGTTCCCAGCGCTTCACATCGGTGACGTCGATGTCGTCGACATAGCCGTTGTTCACTGCGAAGAGACTCATGACCTGCTTGTCCAGCTGCAAAGGCTCATACTGGGGCTGCTTCAAGGTTTCCTGGATGCGCTGGCCGCGATTGAGCTGGCGTTGGGTTGCCGCGTCCAGGTCGGAGCCGAACTGGGCAAAGGCCGCGAGCTCACGGAACTGGCTGAATTCCAGTTTGAGGCGGCCGGCCACGCCTTTCATGGCCCTGGTCTGGGCGGAGCTGCCGACGCGGCTGACCGAAAGGCCAACGTTCATGGCAGGGCGAATACCGGCGTAAAACAGGTCGCTCTCCAGGAAGATCTGGCCGTCGGTGATGGAAATGACATTGGTGGGAATGTACGCCGAGACGTCGCCGGCCTGGGTCTCGATCACCGGCAGCGCGGTCAGGCTGCCGCCGCCGAACTCGTCGTCGAGCCGGGCGGCCCGCTCCAGGAGGCGGCTGTGCAGATAGAAGACATCGCCGGGATAGGCCTCGCGACCGGGCGGGCGCCGCAGCAGCAGCGATACCTGGCGGTAGGCCTGGGCGTGTTTGGAGAGATCGTCGTAGACGATCAGCGCGTCGCGGCCCTGCTCCATGAACTCTTCGCCCATTGCGCAACCGGCGTAGGGCGCCAGGAACTGCAGGGCGGCTGGGTCGGCGGCGGAGGCGGTCACGACGATCGTGTGATCCATGGCGCCGTATTTTTCGAGCGTGCCGACGACCTGCGCCACGGTTGACTGCTTCTGACCGACGGCGACGTAGATGCAGATCAGGTCTTTGCCCTTCTGGTTGATGATCGTATCGACGGCGAGGGCTGTTTTGCCGGTCTGGCGGTCGCCGATAATCAACTCCCGCTGGCCGCGACCGATGGGAATGAGCGCGTCGACAACGGTGATGCCGGTTTCGACGGGGGTATCGACGCCTTTACGCAGCACGACGCCAGGGGCAATGCGCTCCACCGGACGGGTTGCGGTTGAATCGATGGGGCCTTTGCCGTCGAGAGGTTGACCGACGGCGTTGACCACGCGGCCGATCAGCGGGTCACCGACGGGGACGGAAGCCAGCCTGCCGGTGCTGCGCACGAGGTCACCCTCTTCGATCTCGGTGTATTCGCCCATAATGATGATACCGACGGAATCATCGTTCAGGTTCTGGGCGATCCCGAGCACGCCGGTCTTGGTGAACTCGACCAGTTCGCTGGCCATGACCCCTTGCAGGCCGGAAATGATAGCGATGCCGTCACCGACTTCGACGACTTCGCCCACGTCCACTCTGCTGGGGGCCGGCTGGAAGTTGAGGATCTGCTGCTTGAGCCGGTCGGTAAATTCCTGGGTCAGCTCCTCAGTCTGAACTGCCATAAGCGCTGTCCTTTATTGTATATTCTCAGTTTTCGGCTACTGGCAGGCTTGCGGCCTGCAGGTCAGGACCCGAAACCGACTACCGATTCCAAATTCACCGCACCGAAAACGCGACCATCTCGCGCAGAGCCATCAGCCGGTTTGCGACGGTATTGTCGATCAGCTGATCGCCGACGCGGATGCGCAGGCCGCCCATCAGCGATGGGTCGACATCGAAGCTGAAGACAATGTCCTCGCCGTACTGTTCGGTGAGCCGCTGGCGAATCTGCTCCTGTGCGTCGTCACCCAACTCGATGGCGCTTGTGATGTCAGCTGACTGCGGTCCGGTCTCACCCCGCAGACTGGCGCCCAAAGCGGCAATTACGCGCGGCAGGAGCGTTGCATCTCCTTCCTGCACGAGCATTTTGACGAAGTTCTGCAGTTCCGGGGCGGCATCGTCAGGAATCGCGGCGGCGACGGAGTCGACGTCTGCGCCCAGTTTCGGATCCTGCGCCAGGGCGTCAGCGATTTCGGTCAGCGTCGATTGCCACTGCTCCACGATTGCCTCGAGAATGGCCTGGGCATATCGTTCGGCCGTCGCGCGCTCACTCATGAACCGCTCCCGTTTTGCTGGGCCAGGTAGTCTGCGACAAAGCGTTCTTGCTCATCCCGGTTTGCCAGCTCTCGGCCCAGGATCTGCTCGGTCGCGGCGATGGCCAAGTCGGCGATCTGCTTTCGGGCGTCGGCCATGACGGCGGCTGTCTGCGCTTCGGCGTCGGCCTGGGCCTTCATGCGGATTTCCTGGGCTTCCTGATCGGCGCGGCCGCGAACGTCTTGGGCGATGCGTTCGGCATCACGGGTCGCCTGGGCGCGCACTTCTTGTGCTTCGCGGCGGGCCTCTTCAAGGATCCCTTGTTTCTCCGCTTCGGCTTCGGCGGCCGCGTTCGACGCCTTATCGGCCTGCGCCAAACCTTCGGCAATGCGCTGTTTGCGCTGCTCGATCATGTTCAGAACGGGCTTGTAGAGTAGCTGCTGCAGAATAACCATCAACAGCCCGAAGTTGACGATCTGCGAGAGCAATAACTGCCAACTGATACCTAATTTATCGAGAGCGTCCAAGGCCAACCTCCTGGATACGCTGCAGTGGCTCGCGGTTCGGGGCCAGTCGTTTCACTGGCTTACGGAAGTGAACACAGGTCACTGAAGACTGAACTCTGGCCACTGAGAACAAGTTTAGACGAACTTGACCAACAGAGAGATAACGAGCGCATAGATAGCGACCGATTCACAGAAGGCGAAACCGAGCAGCATGTTCGTCTGCACAGTGTTGGTCACTTCAGGATTGCGGCCCATCGCTTCCATCGCTTTGGCGCCAATCAGACCGATGCCTACACCAGGGCCAATTGCGCCCAATCCGATAGCAAGTGCAGAACCCAGTTCCTTTGCGACTTCAACATCCATGAGTGTGAACTCCTTTTTCTTAACTGCTGTGATTAGTAGTTCGTGATCAGATTCGCGAGTGGACCCGAAAGCAATCCGGTCACTCGCAACTGACTTTAGTGGTGGTCGTCGTGGCTGACGGTGGCCATGGTGAAGAAGGCCAGCGTCAGCAACATGAATACAAGCGCCTGGATGAATCCGATGAACAGCTCCAGCCCGTAAAATATGCTGGGCAGGAGGAAGGTAACGAGAAAGGCCATCACCAGCAGTACGACTTCACCGGCAAAGATATTGCCGAAGAGACGAAACGAGAAGCTGATGATCTTTGAGATTTCGGCGATCAGTTCGAAGAAGCCCACCACAGCCCCCATCCCATCCTTGAACGGGTTCTTGAAGTACTTGGTGAAGTAGCGCATTCCCAGGGCCTGCACGCCGAAAAACTGGGTCATGAAGACGGAGATCAGGGCCAGGGCCAGGGTCATGTTCAGGTCGGCGGAGGGGCTGCGAAACAGGGGAACAAGGACCGGCTTGCCTTCTTCGGCGGCAGCGGCGACGGCGACGCCTTCCGCGCCGGTCATCGCGAGCTGGTTCCCCAACTCTGCCTGTGCGTGGCTTTCGGCGCCACTATGGTAGATGCCGATTGAGCCGAATCCGGGCAGCAGGCCGATATAATTGCTGACCAGAACGAAGATGAATATGGTGATCACCCAGGGGAAGAACTTGCGGCTGTTGGCGGAGCCATGGCCGGCGATGCTCTGGGTCAGATTCCACATGCCTTCGACCATCATCTCCACGATGTTCTGCCAGGCGCCGGGCACTTCTTTCATTCTGGATACGGCGAAGATGGCCATCAGGATAATGATAAGATCGACCAGCAAGGTGGTCAGCAGGCCGTTGGTGAACCACTTTGGCCCGTGTTCGAGCAGCGCTTCGGCGGCCAATTCGACGTGAGGAGGGGGGGCCTTAAAGAAAGGCACAACGCTCAGGACCAGCAGCGCAATGATGCCGATGGTCGCGTTGCGAAGACGTGAATTCGAGAGGAAAGCTCGGAGAAGATTCATGGAAAAAATCTATCCTCCTGTTAACGGCAATTTAAGACGGTCGGCCACTGATGCAAAGTCAGGCGACGGGCTGGGATGTGGTGATCTCCCTTGACCGTCTTCCAGTTCGCAACTGCCCGCTGCATCGTCAGATCAGGGGGAAAGACAACAGTGGGGTCGCCGAAATTCCTGAAAAAGATAGCTTTCAGTATAAAGGGGCGGAGAAGGATTGCGCAAATTTTCACAGCGTTGTTGAACCATTCTTTTCTCACTTGGCCGACGCTGCTGGCCAGGAGCGGACTACGCGAATTTAACGCGCCTCTGCCGGGCTTTTTGAGCCCATGACTTGGGCAGGATACGAAAATTATCGGAGGGCTTTGTCAGAGGTCGTAGATGCTGATGACGGTGGCGATGATGAAGAGAAAAACGGTGGTCCCGATCAGCATTCTGTTTCTGTGGAGGATTTCAGTCCAGGAGGGAGGCGGCAGCAGATCCGTGGTCGGATCCTTGCGTGCGCTGTCGGCGCCGTACAGTGCCTGCCGCAATTCCGCGATACTGGGGGGCCGTTCGTCGGGATGCATGGCCAGCGCCTGGAAGACAGCCCGTTCGGTCCGCGTTGAGATGGCCGGGTTTAGCTGCCGCAGCGGATCGAGGAGCCCTGACCTGAGGAAGCGCTCTTTGGCATCCTGCGGAGGCGTCCCCGCCAAAAGGTGGTACAGCGTTGCGCCGACACTATAGATATCTGTGCGCACGTCGGTGTGGCCGGTGTCGCCGCCATACTGCTCAAGGGGCGTATAGGCTACGGTGCCGCGACCCTGGACGACCGTCACAGTGCGGGCGTCGTCCGGTTGCAGGACTTTTACAAGGCCGAAGTCCACCAGTTTCAATCTGTTCTCTGGCGTGATTTTGATGTTTCCCGGTTTGATGTCGCGGTGGAGCACCGGTGGGTCCTGGCTATGCAGGTATTCGAGGGCGTCCAGGAGTTGTGAAGCCCAGAGCAGCACCTGCGTTTCGGAGAGGCGCTTTTTCTGTCGCACCGCTTCATTTACGATCTCTTGCAGATCACGGCCTTCGATGAAGTCCATGACCAGATACTCCCGTCCGTCCACCGAAAAGTAGTCCGAAACTTTGGGAAGGTTGGGATGATCGAGGCGGGCGAGAACACTGGCTTCCTGGTAGAACTGTTCAATCGTCTGCCCCAGGTCCAGATCGGGCCCGCGCTGGTCGATGAGGAGGGCAGGCAGGATCTCTTTGATCGCGCAGACGCGCCCGTCCAGGCGCAAATCGTTGGCCTGATAGACCGCGCCCATGCCGCCTTGTCCGACGAGCCGGACAATTTCATATCGTCCGCGCAGGATCGAATCTGAATCCAATACAGTTGCCAAAAGACACCTCTGAAAAACTGCCGGTCCGCCGGAGACAGGTTATTTCCGGAAGGGAAAAAGCTGCGGCCCGCCGCGCGCATGTAAGGGAGGCGATGCGGCAATCCGGTGCTGCAGACCGCTGCTTACGGCGCATTGGTCGGGCCGGGAGATCCTGTTCCACTGCCTGAACGTGCACCTCATTTTGAAGAACTGGTTGACGTATGTCAACCGCTTCGATATAATGAGGTTCCCCCTCGGCATCGCAACGCCAAGTTTGCGAAAGTCCTGTCGCCGGTATCGTTCGGGGGCGCAGTTGCAGGGACACATACTATAAAAATAGACGGCAAAATGTGCAAGTGACGCAAATACTTACTTTGCATGCTATTTTTAAGAGGGATGGAAATGACGCAAGAGGGTCCTAACGCTGAACAGCGATACGGAGAGTCACAGAATACTCGCCCCGTCGACAGGCAACGCGAGACGGCCATGTTGATCCTCCGGCACGGCAACCAGACCGGCCAGGGCTGGCCCCTCAGCCGAACCACGCCCCTGATCATTGGGCGCCACGATGAATGCCAGGTCACCTTGCCGGACCGCCAGGTAAGCCGGAACCACGCTCGCATTTTCTGGGACGGTTTCGGATATTCGATTGAGGATCTGGGCAGCAAGAACGGAACCCATGTCAACGGCGTGGACATTGCCGACGGGTCGCGCAGTCTGTCGGACGGTGACGAGGTGCAAATCGCGCTGCGTTTCAAGCTTTCTTTCGTCGACGACGAGGCGACCACACCCCTGACTTTGGACTCCGGGGAACAGGATGCGCAGGCCGAAACAGGGCTCCGCATTGAAGAAGAAACCCGTCAGGTGTGGCTGAACGGCTCTCTCCTGGAGCCCCCCTTGAGTCTTCATCAGTACCGTCTGCTGAGCGCCCTCTGGCACGAGGGAGGCGGCGTGTTGACTCGTGAGCAGATCGTGCAGGCGGTCTGGCCGGAGACGAGCGGGGCCGGTGTCAGCAAGCAGGCCATTGACGCCCTGGTGCGCCGGTTGCGGGAACGGCTCAACGAACACGACGAGAAATCCAACTTCATTGTAACAGTGCGCGGCCACGGGTTCCGGTTGGAGAATCCCTGACCGTAAGGGCGGGGCGTGAAAGGCGAGGCTATCTCTCTTGTCGTTCCCCTTCACTTTTCCGCGCCCAGGGAGCGACGACTGAGGGCTGATGAACGTCTTGGCTGGATTGCGTCCGACACATTCCGAGCGCTGCGCACAGGACGAGACGCTGGTTCCTGAAGCCGGCGAAGGGCCATTGGGCCTGTACATCCACATTCCGTTTTGCGCCCGCAAGTGCCCCTACTGCGATTTCAATACATACGCCCGTCTGGAACCACTGCACGAAGCCTATTCTCAGGCTCTTTGCCGGGAGATGGGCCGGTGGGCGGCGCGCCTCGACGGCCGCACGATAGACACCGTATTTCTCGGCGGCGGCACGCCAACCGTGCTCAGTTCGGGCCAGTTGAGCCGGATTCTGGAACAGGTCCACGACCGGTTCGAGCTGGCCGTCGACGTAGAATTTACCAGTGAAGCCAATCCGGGAATCGAGGATCGAGGGCAGTTCGCCCTGCTGCGCAGCTTGGGCGTAAACCGGCTGAGCATGGGCGTGCAGAGTTTTCAGCCGGAGGAGCTGGACTTTCTGGGCCGCATCCACGACGCGGAGGATGCTTTACGCGCCTATGACGCGGCAATGGAAGCGGGCCTTGACAACATCAATCTTGACTTCATGTTCGGGCTGCCCCGACAGTCGCCGGAAGCCTGGAAAGACAGCCTGAACAAAGCCCTGGAACTTGCGCCCCGGCATCTGAGCCTTTACAGTCTGATCGTGGAGCCGGAGACGCCCCTGGCGCACTGGGTGGAGACCGGGCGGACGCCGGCGCCCGATGATGACGTTGCGGCAGAGATGTACGAAATTGCGATGTCCCGCCTGCGGGAAGCCGGTTACGAACAGTACGAAGTGTCGAACTGGGTGCGGGGCGCCGGTTTTGCGTGCCGGCACAATCTCCTTTACTGGCGCAACCAGGAGTGGATCGGCGTTGGGCCCGGCGCGCACAGCCATCTGCGTTTCCCGACCAGGCTGCGACGCGAGTATACAGACGACCTGGCATTCCTCTCTGGCGACTCCTGTGACCCTGCAACCGGATCGGGTGCCCCCGCTGCCGCCTCCGCACGCTGGTCCAATGTCAGAGGCGTGCAGGGCTACATCAGGCGGGTCGAAGCGGACCAGAGCCCTGTCAGTTTCCATGAAGAGTTGCCGGCCGGCGTTTCCATGGGTGAGACAATGATGCTGGGACTACGGCTCGTGCGGGAGGGTGTGCCGTTTGCACGCTTTGAGGCCATGCACGGGCAGCCGATGCGCACGGCTTTTGGCCCCAGCCTCGATCGACTGCATGACGGCGGCCTGCTGGAGTCGGACGGGGAACGAGTGCGTTTGACCCCCAAGGGGCTGCTGGTCGGGAACCGCGTGTTCAGCGAGTTTGTGGCATGAGCGGCGTATACGCAGTAGCCTTGACGGACCCTGCCCGCGCACGAACGACAAATCGGTAGCAACATCCCCTAACCAGAACAGAGAGGAAGAATGGCGGTGCTGGAAGCGATCGTATTTGACTTTGACGGAACGATTCTGGACACGGAGACGCCTGACTTCCAGACCTGGCAGGAGGTATACCGCAGCCATGGCGTCGAGTTGCCGCTTGAGGTCTGGCTGCAATGTGTGGGGGGCGGCACGGGCGAGTTCGCGCCCGACGACTACCTGGAGGAACTTCTGGGCAGAAAGATCGACCGGGAGCGTCTGCGGACAGAACGGCGGAAGCGGTTCCTGGACCGGGTCCGGGCCAAGCCGGTTATGCCCGGCGTGCTCGAACTGATAGACGCAGCCGAGCGGCGGGGCGTTAGGCTGGCGGTGGCCTCAAGCTCCGACCGCAAGTGGGTGGAGTCGCACTTGGAGCGGCTGGGACTGCGCGGGCGCTTTGACGCGATCGTCACGGCGGATGACGTCGAGCGGGTCAAGCCTGATCCGGCCCTGTACCGGCTGGCGGCGCAGAAGCTGGAGGTAGAGCCGGACCGGGCGATCGCGATAGAAGACTCCTACAACGGAATGCTCGGGGCGCAGCGGGCCGGATTGCGCTGCGTTTCAGTGCCGAACAGCGTTACGCGCGACTCCGACTTCTCAGGCGCGGATCTCTGCCTGGACTCCATCGCCAGCATTGCGCCGGATGAGCTGATCGCCTGTTTCGACCGCCCGAACCCGAACGCACTGCCGCCTGAATGACCTTGCTTCACCGGCAATACGCAGATTACATTCGAGACAACGATGCCCTATGACCCGCGCCATCTATCCCGGCAGTTTCGACCCTCTTCATTTCGGCCATGTGGACATTGCCCGCCGGGCCGCCGGACTTTTTGATGAGCTGCTGGTGACCGTCTTTGACGCGCCTGCCAAGCGGCTGCTTTTCTCTACCGAAGAGCGGATAGAGATCGCGCGGGAAGCCCTCAAAGGCGTGCAGAATATTTCGATTGTGTCATATAGCGGACTAACGGTAAAATGGGCACAGCAACATGGTGTGCGGGTGATCGTACGCGGGATACGGAACGTGGATGATCTTTCATTTGAATCCCGCATCGACATGGCCAACCGGCAGATGGCGCCGCAGATTGAAACATGTTACCTGCTGTGCAGCCCGCAGTATGTTTATCTCAGCTCAACGATTCTGAAGGAAGTGGCCAGCCTGGACGGGGATGTTTCCCACTGGGTGACCCCGCATACTGAGCAGGCGTTGCAGCAACGGTTTGCGGAGCGTAAACAGTAACGGATTCGCTCCTGGTTTTCTGTTTCTGGCGGCTGCCGGGAACTGCCAAACGAGAGTTCAAACTGATCATGGAAATTTTACAACTGGTGGATCAACTTGAACAGACCCTGAACAGGGGGTGGCGCATGCCGTTTTCGCCCTCTCTGATGGTAAATTCGGAGGAGTGTCTGCGGCTGATAGATCAGATGCGTATCAGCATTCCGAGCGCAATCAAGGAAAGCGAGCGCATGATAACCGAGCGCGATCGCATTCTCAGTGATGCGCAGTCGCGGGCGGAGCAGATTGTCGCCCACGCTGAGCAGCAGGCGATCCAGATTGTAAGTGAAGACGCCATCACCGAACGGGCGCGGGAAGAGGCGGAGCGAATCATCGCGCACGGACACACCGAGGCGATTCGTTTGGTTGATGAAGCCGAGGTCTACGCCCTCGACGTACTCTATCGACTGCGAGACAAACTGAACAATTCGCTGCACCAGGCCGAAAACGGAATCCAGGCCATCGAAGCCAGCCAGACGCCCCAGGAGCAGCTCCCTTTGGAAGAAGAGGACGGTGAACTCGAATTTGCTCCTGCGATACCGGCCGATGAAGATGATGAAGAGTTGCAGGAAGAGACGTAACCGCAGCATGCCCCCCGCCTCCTGTTGATGATAGGCCGCTTCTCCTCTTTTTTGCGCAGGAAATCAGACGCCTTCAACCGCATACCGCCGCTGGCGCCGCGGTCGCCCCGCGCCGGAAAGCTGATTGGGGCGCTCCTTTTGTGCGCTGTCTTTGGCCTGTCCTACCGGTCCTACTTTCGTAACTGGGTCCCTTTGGGTCCGCAGCGAACGGTGGCGACGATCAACCCCAAAATGGGCGTCCATACGCGCCTCACCGATGAGCCGGACGCGGCCAAGATCAAACGAAGCCTCGAAATGGTGCGCGAGATGGGCGCGCCCTGGATCGTCGAGTATTTCCCCTGGGCCTACTACGAACCGAGACGCGGTCACTACGAATGGAGCCATCCGGATCTAGTGATCGACCACGCCAACAGGCAGGGGCTGACAGTGATCGCCCGGCTGGGGTATGTTCCGGAATGGGCCCGTCCGGAAGACTCCCACCATCTCTACCTGGAGGAGGAAAACTACGAGGCGTTCGGGCGTTATGCAGTCGAGTTCGTGCGCCGCTATCGGGACAAGGTCGCCTATCTGATCATCTGGAACGAGCCGAATCTGAGCCTGGAGTGGGGTTTTCGCCCGGTCGACCCGGCCTCCTATGTGAAGATGCTGAAGGTGGTCTACCCGATGGTGAAGGCGGCGGCCCCTGAAGTGCAGGTGCTGGCCGGCGCGTTGGCGCCGACGCTGGATCCGCCGGGCAGCGAATGGAGCATGAACGACCTGGACTACCTGCAGCGGATGTACGACGCGGGCGCGGGCGCCTATTTCGACATTCTGGCGATTCACGCCTACGGCCTGGGATTCGACGCGGACGAGCCGGCGGGCGAATCGGTGATCAACTTTCGGCGTTCCGAGCTGCTTCGAGAGATCATGGTCCGCAACGGCGACGGTCACAAGACGGCGATGATCACGGAAGGGGGCTGGAACGATCATCCACGCTGGACGCGGGCCGTGCGTCCAGCCGAGCGCATTCTCAACTCTGTGCGGGCGTACGAGATCGCGGGCGCCGAATGGCCCTGGCTCGAAAACGTCTGTCTCTGGGTTTTTCGCTTCCCCTGGGACCAGAAAAGTTACCAGGACTACTTCACCTTTGTCGGCGCCGATTTTGAGCCCAAGGCGATCTATCTGGAAATGCAGGAGTACGCAGAGGGTCGGTTCGAGGCGCCATGAACGAACAGGGTAAACGCGAGGAGAGAGACCCCCCTCTGGCGGAAACAGCCGCTGCCAGCCGGCAGTGGCTCGTCGCCGCGAGTCAAAGCAGCCGTTGGACGGCGTTTTCTATACGAGACGGTTTCAAGCGGCGGCCGCTGCTATGGCTCGCCCTCTGCATAGTGGCGCTGGCGGTCGCCGGCTGGCTCATTCTGCGTACAGGCGGCCCTGCGGTGGACGGGACCTGGCTCAGGATGCAGGAGCGAGGGAGCTGGCGGGTGGGCATGGACCCCAGCTTCCCGCCCTTTGAGACGCTGGATGCGGAGGGGGCGCCGGTCGGCTATGACGTAGACCTGGCGCGGGAGATCGCTGCTGAGTGGGGGCTGGAGGCGGAGATCGTCGCGATCGGGTTCGACAGCCTATTGGATGCGCTGCTGGTCGACCGCGTGGATGCGGTGATCAGCGCCTTTCCTTACAACGCCCGCATGACGAAAGACGTGCACTATTCGCCGCCCTATTTCGAGGCCGGTGTGCGGCTGGTGGTCGGCGCCGGCGCCGCCTATGAAGAAGTTGGCGACCTGGAAGGAGGTACGGTGGCGGTGGAGTGGGGCAGCCGGGGAGATGCGATTGCGCGCCGCCTGCAGAGGGAGGGGGCCGGCTTCACGCGCTTGCCCTTTGAGTCTTCGGAGAAGGCGATCGAGGCGCTCGTATCCGGCGCGAGCAGTGCCCTGCTGATCGACGGCGTCACGCTGCGGCTGGCGCAGGGCGAGGGTAAACGGATTCGCGCGGTGGGGGCTGTGCTCGACGAAGACCCCTATGTGATTGCGGTGTCAATCGAGGCGCCGAAGCTGCAGAGCGCGCTTTTGCAAGCGCTGGCGGCGCTGGAGGAGGAAGGGCGGATGGAGTTGCTGGAAGAGCGCTGGTTTGGGCATGTAGCGAATGGTGAGGAGTGAGTGAGGAGCGGAGGACTCACGCTCCTCACTTTTGTGTCATGACACTTGTGTCAGCCATCCCCACTTGTCCGGCATATCGTCTTCGATGATGCCGAAGAAAACGCCCTGGATCGCCTGGGTGATGGGGCCGCGTTTGCCGTCGCCAACGGGCAGGCGGTCGACCGAGCGCACAGGCGTGATTTCGGCTGCGGTGCCGGTGAAGAAGATTTCGTCGGCCAAGTAGAGCATTTCGCGCGTCATGGCCTGTTCGCGCAGGTCGTACCCAAGATCGCGGGCGATGGTGATGGCGGCGTCGCGGGTGACGCCCCCCAGGATGCTGCTGCCAAGGGGCGGTGTGTAGATCACGCCCTTGTAGATAACGAAGATGTTTTCGCCGCTGCCTTCGCTTACCTGACCGTTGATGTCGAGGGCGATGCCTTCGGTGAAGCCGTTGTCCTTGGCTTCCATGACGACGTTCTGGCTGCTGACGTACTGGCCGCCGATCTTCGCCATCGGGCTGAACATGTTCGAGGCCATGCGCCGCCAGCTGCTTACCTGAACATCGACCCCTTCTTCGATGGCCTCTGCGCCGAGATAGCGGCCCCATGGTACGGATGCCAGGATGGCGTCCACGGGACAACCGCGGCCGTCCACCCCCAGGCTCTCGTAGCCGCGGAAGACCAATGGCCGGATGTAGGCGCTGTGATGATTGTTCTTCAGCAAGACGGCTTTGGCCACTTCCATCCATTCGTCAACGGTGAGGGGTGATGGAATGTGTGCTACTTTGCAGGAGTAGAGCAGGCGCTCAAAGTGCTCGGGGCCGCGGAAGATCGCGGCGGCGTCATTGACTTCGTAGGCGCGAATTCCTTCGAAGGCGCTGCTGCCATAGTGCAGAGCATGGGTGAAAACATGCACCGTTGCCTGCTCCCACGGGATGATCTCCCCGTTCATCCAGATATAGTCCGCTTGCATCTTCGCCATCAATGAACTCCTTCATGCCAGGTGCGCGCCTGATTGGCCTGTGCGAGCCAACCGGCTGGTGATTTGTAGGCTGGGAGAGCAGGCGACCCGCCTGCCATGCCAAGTCAGGTTGCATTATACAGTGGAAGAATCTGATCGGCTAAGAATCGACCGCGCGGTAAGAGAAAGGCAACGTCTGAGCCAATTTCTGAGTACAGGTCCACTGGAGCAGGACCTGCTGAACGGCAGTGATCAGTAGTCAGTGAAAGCGCCGACTGATGAATGATAGGCTTGAAGAGGAGAGGAGGTTTGCTGGCGGGAAACAGGTCGTTCCGATCGCCATTGCAGGTCTAGCGCCAGACGCGGGGCAGGTACAGCTTGTATTGTTGGGGTGTCCGCTCGGTTGGGACGGCGACGACCTCGATGGACAGGGCTGTGGGAGGGCCCCAGTTGCCGTCGGCATCCTGGGCTTCGAGGAAAATGGTGTAGGTGCCGGGCTGCAGGTTGGTGGTGTCGAGCGTCGCTGTCAGAGATTCGACGGTGGAATCGTAGGCGCCGTCGAGGGGTTGCAGCGTTTCGAAGGTGGTTGCAAGCCAGGATGGCGCGTCGATGGAAAAGCGGGCGGCGCTGATGGGCTGGGCCGGTTCGGTGTCGGAGCCGGTGCCGGCGCTGCGGGTATCGTCGGCGGTCGCGGTGAGTATGACTTCCTTTCCCGGCAGAAGGCGCGGCGGCTCGGCGCTGGCTTCGATCACGTCGGGTCCGGCCGGCA
Source organism: Caldilineaceae bacterium (assembly GCA_965208965.1). GTDB lineage: Bacteria > Chloroflexota > Anaerolineae > Caldilineales > Caldilineaceae > Bin5. The sequence continues at coordinate 2,402,590 of OZ242384.1, read as the reverse complement.
GCTGATAGGGGCGGCGGGCCGCCTTGGCCGCGTAGACGAGGGAGTCGAGAATCTGGTCGACGATGTAGGTCTCGAAGTAGGGGCAAGACTGAAAGAAGGTGGTGCCGAGCTCGTAGGTAAAGGCGGCAACGCCGAGGGCGCCGTAGGCGAAATCGGTCGCGCTGCCGTCGAAACGGTACATGCACTGCTCGGGATTGCAGACTCTGTAGTCGGGGAAGTAGCCCATCTTGCGGCCGAGACGGCGCAACCCGTCGCGATTGGGGGCCGGCGTTGAAGAGTGTTCCCAAGGGTAGAACAGGAGGCGGCCGTAGGAGTGGAGCGAGATGAAAACGCCGTTTGTGTCCTCCGGAGCGGGATCGTTGTAGCCTTCACCGCGCTGGTCGGCAAAAACGTCGCGCAGATAGGCTTCGATGGCCTGCGTTTCCGGCTCGGACGCGGCCTTGTTCCCGCGGTAGAAGTTGGAGCAGACGTCGCCCGATGAACATCCGTTACAGTGGTTCCAGAGGAAGCTGCCGTTGCGGTTGAGGTCCACGCCGTTCTTGGGGAATTCGCAGCCATCGGTGTTATTCGTGTTTTTGCGCCAGAGGCGCCCCTTCTCGACCCAGGTACGTCCATCGGGATTCGCCAGGGGGATGATGTGGATGCGGTTGTAGTCGAGGAGCCAGGTCAGATCGGGGTCGGCGCCGTACTCTGAAAGCAGCAGTTCGGCGAAGAGGGTCGCGATCTCGGTGGTAGCCAGTTCGCGGGGGTGTTGTGCCGCTATCACGACCAGCTCGCCCTTCTCAAAGCCGGTGGACTGGCTGTTGGTCAGGACGAGTGCCTGGATGTCAGAGCCGGCCACGCCTAACGAGCGGGTTTTGTACCAGCTGTTGCCGATGTCGTTCAGCTCGGCCAGGTCGGGGCGCTCTTCGGCCAGGGACGCCATATCGGCGTGGGTTGCTTCAACGGTGCGATAGCAGGCGTACCCGGAAATGCTGCGGCTGTCGGCCAGAGCCTGGAAGGCGCAGGGGTCGGGCAAGGCTGCCGTCTGCTCCGTCTCCTCTGTAAAAGGATAGCCCTCCTGGGTCAGCCACAGTTGCTGGGCGGGTGAAATCATCGCGACAGCGGTCTGCCGCTCGGCTTCGACTTGCCAGATGTCGACCCGATCGAAGAGGGTGTGCAGAGCGTGTGCGTCCGTGTAGTCGATGCGGGCAACGATGGCGTTCGCGGTGTCGTCCTGTATGCAGGGCTCCTCAAGGGGAGAGGCGCTGACGCCGGCGATGCTGAGGAATAGCTCCCTTGCAGGTTCGACGACCTGGTTTTGCTGTACAGCGAGGAAGAGCAGCGCCCCCGCAAGGCAGAGCCCACCGACCCAGCTTATGACCCGTACGAATGCTCCCATAGCGCTCATCAATCAGCGGCGGCCAAAGACCAATGGGCAGTCCCTGCCGCGTTCCAGCGCCGCTATGACTTTTCGACCAGCAGCTGGTCCACGGCCGCCGTCAGTTCGGAGAGCGTACTGACCTGCAGAATCGTGTCGCAGAGAGGCACGTAGTCGAGCATGTCGCTGTCGCCTGTGCCCCACAGCATCGGCAGCTCCGGATTCAGCCAGAGTGTTCGGCGGCTGCGGCGGGCCATCTTCCTGAAGATATCGAGCCGCGGATCGTTGTAGTTGTTGCGGCCGTCGCCGACAACGATGAGGGTGGTGCGGTGGTCGATGGTGTCGAGGTAGTCGTCGGAGAAGTTCTGCAGGCTGTGGCCCAGATCGGTGCTGTAATAGCCGGGCGGCATCCTGATCAGCACCTGCTGAATGGCCTCATTGGCGCGGTTGCCCTGAAAGTCGGGCGTGATATATTCGAGGTGGTCGATGAAGGCGAAGGCGTGGGACTTGCTCACCTGGTCCTGCAGCTCGTAGAGGAGAGAGAGCATCAATTCGGTGCAGTGGCGCATCGACGTGCTGATGTCGCAGATCACGACCAGCTTCGGCTTGAGCGTGCGGTCGCGGTGTTTGATGTGAAAGGGGACGCCCCCGTGTTTGAGGTTGGCGCGGATCGTCGCTTTGGCGTCGAGGTGACCGGTCTTGGCCCTCTTCTGGCGCAGGGCGATGCGGCTGCGCAGGAGGACGGCCAGCCTCCGCACCTCCTGGCGCAGTTTTTGCATGTCGCTGTCGGAGAGCGCCTGAAACGGTCGGTCCATGAGCCCTTCAATCTGGTCCTCGGGCCGTTGCTCGGCCATGTTTTCGGCGATGCGCTGGCCGGCGTGCTGGCGTAGCTGTTCGCGCAGGGATTCCATGTTCTGGCCGATCAGCTCGCGCATCTGCTCCAGGCGTTCCTTGTTCATGCCCATCTGGGCCAGCAGCTCCATGATCTCCTGCATGGCTTTGCGCACCTGTTCGAACTGGAGAGCGCGCTGCATGCGGCGCGCCATCCATTCACGATAGCGCAGATCGTCGGCATGATTGAGCCCTACCATCTGGCCGAGGGCGTCCAGCTCCTCTTGCGAAAGTTCCTCGCCGCGCAGGAGCCGTTCCAGCATCTCTCGCAGTCGTTGCCCGAACTCCTGGAGGGCCTGGGCCAGCATGTTGGCCTCTTCCTCGGTCAGGTCTTCCATCAGGTTCATGAGCGGGGGCGGCTCGCCGCTGCCGAAGAAGAGGGGGAAGAGCTCCTCGAAGGTCGGCAGGCTCTCTGCATCTTTGACCAGGGTTGCGCGCAGGCTGAGACGGAAGGAGTCCCGGTCCTGGACGCCGAGGTTATCGACGGCGGAGAAGGCATCGGCGCTTTCCGCGAGGCTCACGCGCACGCCGCCCGAACGCAGGGCCGAAATGAACTTTACGATTCGCTCTTCCATGGGATCCTCCTCTCCAACGGGGCGCCCAGGCGTCCTGCCTTCCGTCGCCCGCAATGCCCCCGGATGGCGCCGCGGCTGAAAACGGTTCAGTCGATGCGCCGGCGGCGGCGGGGCAGCTCTTCGTCCCAATCGGTTTCATCTTCGTCGTCGTCCTGGCCGTCCATCCTTCCAAGCTGGCGCTGCACTTTTCGCAGGTCTGTCTCGTGTTTCAGCAGGACGCTGAGCGTCGTTTCCAGCGTCTTCCGGTCGAGGCTTTCGGAATTGAGGGTGACCAGCGCCTGCGCCCAGTCCAGCGTTTCCGAGATGCTGGGATGTTTGCGCAGGTCGATCTGCCGCAGGCTTTGCGCCAGCTCTACCGCCTGCCGGGCCATCTGCGGCGCCAGGTCCGGCACCTTGAGGCGCACGACGTCCAGCTCCTGCTCCAGGGAGGGGTAGTCGATGAAAAGATAGAGACAGCGCCGTTTGAGCGCCTCGCTCAGTTCGCGTGTGTTGTTGCTGGTGAGGACGACAATCGGCACGTGGTTGGCCTCAAGCGTGCCGAGCTCCGGTACGCTGACCTGGAAGTCGCTCAACACCTCGAGCAGGAAGGCCTCGAACTCGGCGTCGGCGCGGTCGATTTCGTCGATCAGGAGCACGACCGGCTCGTCGCTCAGAATCGCGCGCAGCAGGGGCCGTTGCAGGAGGAAGCGCATTGAAAAGAAGACGTCTTCCTCGTCGCTGAGCCGGTCCGCGGCATCGGCCAGCGATTTGGCGCCGGCCAGCGTCTGCTGCAGCTGGTCGCGCAGCAGCTGCGTGTAGAGTAACTGCTTGGCATACTCCCATTCATAGAGGGCCTTGGTCTCGTCCAGGCCTTCGTAGCACTGCAGGCGGATGAGCGAGCGGCCGAGCGAGCCGGCGATGGCCTTGGCGAGCTCGGTCTTGCCGACGCCCGCCGGTCCTTCGGTCAGCAGCGGTTTGCCCAGCTGCTGCGACAGGTAGACCGTTGTGGCGATTTCGTCATTGGCGATGTACTGCTGCCCGCCGAGAGAGACTGTCGTTTCTTCGATCGACTGAAATGCGCTCGTTGTATTCATGTGAGGGGGTGGCTCCTTTGAACGGCGCCTGAACGCTGGCGCATGAACGCTGGCATCGTGCCGCTGCGGTACATTGCAGTGTATCTGACAGGCAGGCCGTTGGCAAGGCGCCGCAAATTTTTATGGGCATTCAGCGCTGGCCTGACTTGGGTTGGCGGAGGGTCTACCATAATGGTATGCGCCAGCCTGTACAACTGGCAATGGGGGTGATGGCTCTACTTCGCGGCGAACTCACACTTGAAATCTCAGTTGCCCTCGCTCAACTTCCTGCCTTTTGTCCAGTGTCATGTGGCACTCGGTGACCAAATTGCTATAGCGGGCACAAATAGAGGCGCCTCATTACTCACCAAGAAAAGCTACCAGACATTCCGTTGTTTTAGCCAAGTCTTTCAATTGGCACTCCCAGACGGTCATTACTTCCCAACCGTCATCTCTGAGCAGTTTCAAATTGCGTTCGTCTCTGGCCCTGTTGCGATTCAGTTTATCCAGCCAATAGGCTCGGTTGGTTGCAGGAATCCGCACGCGACTGCATCCAGGATGAAAGTGCCAAAAGCAGCCGTTTACAAAAACGATTTTGTTTCGCCCTGGAAAAACCAGGTCAGGCTTTCCCGGCAAGTCAGTCCTATGCAGACGATACCGATACCCTAAGCCATGAAGTAGCCGGCGCACTTGCATCTCAGGCTTCATGCCCTTCGACTTAACTTGCGCCATTATGCGACTTCGAACGTCTGGCGTTACCTTGTCAACCATCGCCAGCCCCGCTCCCAAAGAGGCCGTACGCGCCGATTACTAAGTTGAATACTACGAACTCTTCCAAACGACTTCCCATGTGGGAGACTGTTCGACTGACTGCACGTCATCAAGGTCTGTCTGGAGACTCATTGTCAAGGGGCGTAACACCTGTGTCGCTATCCAGTTGACAACAGGGACACATACGGCGTCGCCAAAGGCGCTAAGAGACTGTCTTTCCGACTTTGCCACAATGGGAAATGAATCAGGCACGCCCTGCAAGCGGGCGTATTCCCGCGGCGTGAGTGTTCTCATTCGAATTTTTCCGTGTCCCGCCGATACCAGAAATTGCTTGCCGCTTCCACCTACGGCTGTACGCAGACAACCTGCAATGTCATCGGACCGAACTTCCGCTCTCTGGCCTTGCGCCCGGCGACGCCGGAAAAATGTTCTGAAACTTTCTTCTCGGCTGTCTGCCAAGCGTTTCACCATTTCCAAATGAGCTGGCGACATCATAGCCAGATGTTTTTCAACTTTCTGTTCTGGCCACCATCGCGAATCTCTCTCTGGAAGCTTTTCGACAATTTGATCCGAAAATCCTTTGCTCCGATAGGGAGGAGGTTCAGGAATGTCCAATCGAGCCCATTGAATGTCATCATTTTCCAGCATTAAAGATTTCAGCCGGGGGGGCATCAACCTCTTAGACCTTGAAGAGAAGTACGGGGCATCATCCACAAGGCCGACGGATCTGACTCCGATCATGAAGATCCGCGGGCGACTTTGTGAGACAAAAGACCGAGCGTCTAACTGAAATACATCACAGGCATAGCCCAGTTCATTGAGAGCCCTCGCCGTCACACAGAAGTCATTGCCACCATTGGAATAGAGCCAGCCGGTAACGTTTTCCAGGAGTACTATTCGCGGGGCAGTCTCTCCCTGCTCTTTCAAAATATCATGGAATCCCCAGAAGGCGCCCGAATGTCGTCCGTTGATACCTTCCCTTTTTCCAGCCAGTGACAAATCAATACAAGGAAAGGAGCATGTGGCTAAGGTCGCCTCTGGTATTGCTTCGGCGTTCAGCGAAAAGACGTCTCTCACCTGGTAGCTTTCGCCAAAGAAGCCACTGTACATTTGCGCGCGTTCGTCGCTCCAGTCGTTGGCGTGGACCACTTGCCATCCTGCTTGCTCAAGCCCCATGCGAAACAGTCCGATTCCCGCGAAATACTCCACAAAGGTATGGGGATGATCTGTTGGTTTGGGATCCACGGTACTCGCGTTCGAAATTGGAGAAGGACCTTTCATCTATTCCTCCAGCGCCTTAGGAATCCTAATCTGTAGAGACAGATCAGTTTCAACTTGGGCAACTCTCTCGTTGTATTTGACCAGAAGCCGCCTTATGTTGCAGACGACCTTTTCTCCAGCGAATTCGGAAAGCTCTTCAATGTTCTGTGAAACAAATGACTCTATTGATTCTACAGATACTTGGCCATCTGTATCTTGTTGAGCGCTATATCTTGACCCTTGCAGTGAATCATCTGGAACGAGGAGAAACACCCTGAATCCGTCAGCAAGATTGTCCATGCATTTGTCGAAATGACCTCTACTCGGCGCTACGGACACATGAAAAATGCAATCATTTATCTGAAAGTCCCCTTGTTGGTCCGACCTCCTTCCTTGAGCAGAATCCTTTCCTCACCAAAACGCGCCAGAATCTTCTGAACATTCTGGCGACTAGCGTTCTTTAATTGATCGCTGCCCGAAGCTTTGTGCGCCTCAATGTCCAGGTCGAAGTTGTCGCGAAGGTTTTCCAGCAAGACAAGGCCACCTGCGATGTTGCCGCGCGACCTCGATTTTGAAGGGAATGAATTCCACCACTCTGCTACTATTTTTATGAGGGGAGCATGGTCAACCATGGGAACAGTTGGAATGATCTGAAAACAACACTCAGGTATTTTCGAATCCCCGACACGACTGGGCTCGTTGTTACACTCTAACATATATGCTACACCACTATCTGACCAAACACAAACTAATGTTCTGAATGGAAATGAAGCGAGTAATTTTCAGGCAGTTGCGCGATTTTCGCTACTTCAGCTATATTTCTGTCGCGTGCCCCCGAAACAGCGTCCCTTTGACGACTGACCGAGCGTCCGCAAACGAAAAGAATCTCCAGGAATTCCCGGCCCCAACAGCTATACGCGAGGAACCGCCAGTGCTCGATACAGACCGCCTCATCTCCTTCACCAGCGACATCGTCCGCATCCGCAGCCTCAGCGGTGAGGAGGCCCGCGTCTCCCGCCGCATCGAAGACGAAATGACCGCGCTTGGCTTCGACAGCGTGTGGACCGACGACGTCGGCAACGTAGTCGGCGTACTCGAAGGCGCGCAGCCAGGGCCGGTGATCGTTTTCGACGCCCATACCGATACCGTCGGCGTCTCGCCCGGTGTACCCTGGGAGCTGGACCCGTTCAGCGGAGAAGTGCGCGGCGGCGCCCTGCACGGCCGCGGCGCGGCCGACATGAAGGGCGCCCTGGCCGCCATGGTGCACGGGATAGCCGGGCTGGACAGAACTGCGCTCAAAGGCAGGGCCGTTGTGAGCGCCTCGGTGATGGAAGAAGTGCTGGAGGGTGTCGCCCTGGAGAAGGTGATCGCGCAGACCGGCGCCGACTTCGTCGTCATTGGCGAAGCCTCCGATCTGCAGATCGTGCGCGGCGGCCGCGGACGCGCCGAAATTCACCTCACCACCACCGGGCGGCCTTCACACTCGTCCGCGCCCCACATGGGCCGCAACGCCGTGCTCGACATGATGCGCGTGATCGCAGCCGTCGAGGACCTGGCCCTGGACGAGCACCCCCAGATGGGACCCGCGATCTTCGCGCTGACCGACATCATCAGCGACCCCTACCCGGGCCATTCCGTCATTCCCAGCATCTGCCGCGTGACCTATGACCGCCGGCTGCTGCCCGGCGAATCCGCGCAGCGTGTACTGGCCGACATCAGCGAGCGGCCGGAGCTGGCGGATATCAAGCTGGATGCCCGCGTCGGCACGGGGGAGTATACCAGCTACACGGGGCACACCTTTGTGACGGAAAAATTCTTCCCGGCGTGGCTGGCCGCTGACAACGATCCCTTTGTCACGGGCGCGCTGGCCGCGGTGCATGGCGCCGGGATCGACGCAGGGCTGAACGCCTACCGTTTCTGCACCAATGCGGCCTACAGCGCCGGCGCGGCCGCCATTCCGACCATCGGCTTCGGTCCGGCCACCGAGGCCGATGCGCACGTCATAAATGAGAGTCTGAAGCTCGACGATCTGATCGCGGCGGCGCAGGGGTACCGGGCGATCGGCGAGGCCGTGTTGGGATGACGGGGCCTCAAACTGAGTGAGAAGACATCCCGGCTATGGCAACGACGCGATAGCGTTTCCGAAAACTGTATGATTGACGATTCAGACGCCGGCAGAGATGTGGCTGAAGCCGGCGACTTCCAGACCCCTGACCGGTTGGCGCCAATGCGTCAGCCGGTCCCTCGGCGCCCTGGTTCGCTCCCGGAGGCTTCCCCCAACAGGTGAAACAATGAATACGGTCACTCTCACGCCCACAGAGGCGCGTCGTTTAGCCGTCTCCGTCCAGTGTCTGGCGGGGCCGCGCGCTGAGGCCAGCAAAGCGGGCATCCTCGAGCTGCTCCGCCAGATCAACTGTCTGCAGATCGATCCCATCCGGGCGGTGGAGCGGACCCAGCTGCTGGTGCTGTGGAGCCGGATCGGGGCATTTGACCCGTCCTGGCTGGATGACCTGCAGCGGGAGCGCGTCATCATTGAGGGCAACGCCCACCAGGCCTCCTACGTCCTGACAGAGGACTATCCGCTCTTTCGGCGCTGGATCGGCTCCCTCTTTGAGAGGACCGACGCCGGCATGGAGCGGGCCCGCGCCTGGATGGAGGCAAACGAGACGCTGCGCGCGGCGATCGTCGAGCGGCTGGGGCAAGAAGGCCCGCTGACGGCCACCGTTTTCGACGACCTGGATGCCGTGCCTTGGTACCCTTCCCGATGGTTCAGCGGCAAGCCCGCCTCCATGATGATGTCTCTTCTGAGCTGGCAGGGCGTTGTCATGCCCGTTGGCCGCAAGGGAAACCAGAGGTTGTGGCAGTTGCGGGACGCCTGGCTGCCCGAGTGGGCGGAGCAGCCGCTGCCGCAGGAAGAGGAGGTCGTCGGTCTCGCCTGCCAGCGCTCGCTGAAGGCGCTGGGTGTGGCCGGCCCGCGGCAGATCAGCCGTCATTTCATCCGCGGCAAATATCCCAACCTGGCGCGCAGGCTGGCCGATCTGGCCGCGGAAGGGACCGTGTTGCCGGCGCAGATCGTTGCTGACGAAGGGCCTTGGGACGGCGAATGGTACATCCACCGGGAGACAGTGCCCTTGCTGGAGTCGGTCCGGGACGGCGCCTGGGCGCCCCGCACCGTTTTCCTGTCGCCCTTCGACAATCTGATCTGTGACCGGGAACGCACGGAGCAGTTCTTCGACTTTTACTACCGCATCGAGATCTACGTGCCGAAAGCCAAGCGGGCGTACGGCTACTATGTGCTGCCGCTGCTGCACGGCGACCGCTTCATCGGGAGAATGGATTCGCAGATCCAGCGTAAGACGGGGATCTACCGTATCCACGCTTTGTACGAAGAGGAGGGCGCGCGCGTTGACGCTCAGACGCGGGCGGCGGCTGCCGCATCGCTGCTGGAGCTGGCCCGGTTTATTGGCGCCAAACGCGTCGAGTTGGGAGAAAGCATCCCGGCTCCCTGGCGCGACGCACTGGAGAAGGAGGTCAACCAGGGCTTATGACTGCATCTGCACAGGCGGCTTCGGCGCAGACGGCGAATGCTTCGGCCCGCTTCGGCACCTTTGGAGGCGTCTTCACGCCCAACGTGCTGACGATTCTGGGCCTGATCCTGTTCTTGCGGGCGGGCTGGGTTGTCGGCCAGGCCGGTCTGTTGGGCGCGCTCCTGATCGTGCTGATCGCCAACTCGATCAGCTTTCTGACCGGTCTGTCGCTCTCCGCGATCGCCACCTCGATGAACGTGCGCGCGGGCGGCAAGTACTACCTGATTTCGCGGACGCTGGGCCGTGAAATCGGCGGCGCGATCGGCGTGCCCCTCTATCTGTCGCAAGCGATCTCGGTCGCCTTCTACATCATCGGCTTCACCGAGTCGCTCGAGGGCATCGCCTTCTTCAGCCAGATCGACGCGCGCCTGCTTTCGACCTTGATTGCGATCGTCTTCGCGGCGGTTGCGTTCATCGGCGCCGACTTTGCCATCAAGATCCAGTACTTCATTCTGGCGGCGTTGATGGCCGCGCTGCTCTCCTTCTTTGGAGGCGGCTGGCTGGATATCCAGGCGCCGACGCTGACCGCCAACTACGGCGAGGGCATGAACTTCTGGAGCGTCTTCGCCGTCTTCTTCCCCGCGGTGACCGGCATTGCGGTGGGCGCGAGCATGTCGGGCGATCTGAAGGACCCGGGCCGCAGCATCCACAAGGGTACGCTTTTTTCAGTGATGTTCACGGCCGGCGTCTACTTTCTCTCGGTCGTCTGGCTCTCGCTGCATGGGTCGCCGGATGAGTTGAAGAGCAACACGTTGATCATGCGGGACATCGCGCTCTTCCCGCCGCTGATCCTGATCGGCGTCTGGGCGGCGACGCTCTCCTCGGCGCTGGGCAGCATCGTGGCCGCGCCGCGCACGCTGCAGGCGATGGCCAATGACGGCATCGTGCCGCGGGCGTTGGGCTCGCGGCTGGGGAGCAGGACCGAGCCGCGGGTCGGGGTCCTGATCACGGCGTGCATCGCCTTCGCGGTGATCTGGGCCGGTGATCTGAACGTCGTGGCGCCGATTATCACCATGTTCTTCCTCAACACCTACGGCATGACCAACCTGGTGGCCGGGATCGAAAAGCTGGTCGGCAACCCCAGTTTCCGCCCGCGTGCCAAAATCCATTTCAGTTTCTCGCTGCTGGGAGCGGCCGGCTGCTACGGGGCGATGTTCGTCATCAATCCCGCGGCGACCGTCCTCGCCATCCTGATCAGCTATGGCATCTACTTCTACCTGGAGCGCCGCTCGACGATCCGCACCTGGGGCGACGTACGCAACGGGATCTGGTTTGCGCTGGCCAGGCGGTCGCTGCTCAATCTGGAGCGTTCGGTCTTTCATGCCAAGAACTGGCGGCCGAACATTCTGGTCTTCACCGGGCAACCCCACAACCGGGCGCCGCTGGTGGAGATCGCCAACCTGCTGAGCCGCGGCTATGGCATCGTCTCCTTCTACCAGCTGCTCGTCGGGGACATCGATCAGCTGGCGCGACGGCGGCTGCGCAGCATCGCCCGCCGCCAGATCCGCGCCTTCATCCAGGAGCAGAACATGACGGCCTTTGCGGAGGCGGACATTGTAGAGAGTTTTTATGCGGGCGCGGTGACGGTGTGCCAGTCGCATGGGGTGGGGGGGCTGGAGCCGAACGCAGTGCTGATGGGTTGGAGTGATACGGAGGGCGGGCGCACGCTGTTGCTGCGCCTGTTGTCAACGCTGTTCGAACTGGAGAAGTCGGTGTTGTTCCTGCATCACGATGAGAAGCGGGGGTTTGGCAACCGCAGGGTGATCGACGTGTGGTGGGGCGGGCGGACGGCCAACGGTGACCTGATGCTTCTGCTGGCGCATATTATTTCGCAGAGTCCGGGATGGGAGGGGGCATCGATCCGGCTGCTTCAGGCTCTGCCGCGCGGGGAGGGGCGGGAACAGGTGGAGGCGCATTTGCGGGCGCTGCTGGACCGGGTGCGGGTCAACGCCGAGCCGGTGGTGGTTGTGCAGCCGCGGGGTGAGCGGTTCCCGGATACGGTGAAGACGTGGAGCAGGGAGACGGATTTAACGTTGCTTGGTATGAACCGGCCGGAAGCGGAGGATCGTGCGAGCTATGGGAACCAGTTAGACGGCTGGCTCAGCGCCGTGGGGACGGTGTTGCTGATTCACAGTGCGCAGACGGAGGACCTTCTGGCGCCCAACGACTGAAGGGCGGTTGTCAGTTGTCAGGGCTCGTTAACGTTTCTAAAATCAGAGAAGTCAAATCCGTATGCTGCGTAGATGCTACAATACATGTCCAATCTGCTGCTGACGTCCAGCTTTTCAAATTTCTGAATTGGTTTCCTTTTCATACCTGACCTGTTCAGCCAAGTGGGATACCTGTTCCCTATCATAAAGAACTTCACATTGAGCTCTTTTTCGGAGGACACGATTGAACTATGTTCCAGGAACACTTCCAAATTGTATTTCAAGTAAGGGGCAGACCATCTCAACTGTGACGTTGGGTGTCTTTCAGGCACTGTGTTTTCAAGTTCGATGAGGTAGGCGACATATTCGTCATCTGTTTCTTCGAGAACAAGGAAATCGCACCTATCCCCAAACCCCTTATTCCCTCTAAGGTACGTGGTCGCTCTTCCCATTTGCTCAAAATTGATAACGACAAGACCCCGATCAACATTATCAATCCTTACAGACATATGGAAGCCATCCTTTTTCTCCTCAAGGGTGACTGTACGACCGTTCCAGTGAATGTTCTCTGTCTTCCTCTCCTCTGTGATGTTCCTGCATAGCCAGTCCGAAAACGGAAGTGTTGTCTTGTCTAACCATTCCGGAAACGACAGGTTATTCACTTCCGGCGCCTTCCAACATAATTCTGGAGCCAAGAACTCCGGAGACTCGAATCAACTCGTCGATTGAATCTTCAAATGACCGAACTTCAATGCCAAACGCATTCATTGGGCATGGTTCGAGGCCGCCATCGACAGCATAGTATGCCTTGATCTTCGACGGGTCTATCGAATCCCCTTCTTCATAGCCCAGTTCCCCCACGAGATTCTCTTTATCGTCAAAGGACCCATTCAGCATAATGAGATTATTGATCTCTTTGACTATGAAATCGCTATGGGTGGAAATCAGAACCTTCATCCCTGAATTCACCCACCGGACCAGGGCGCGGGCAAGTCCTATCTGGTTCATTGTATCCAGGTGGCTTTCAGGCTCGTCAATAATCAGAAGTGGGTTGTCTCCCTCTCGCCTGAGAACAAAATGGAAGAAAAGCCTGGACATTTCTACAGCTGAAGAAGAGGCTAAGTGCAAAGGAATTCCAGTCTGACCTGGATTGCCCTTTGAAGGCATGAAGTAAAGGATTCCATCTGACTTGGTAAAGCTCCCGCCCACGATTCTCTCCAAGTCTCTTTCGGCTTCTCCTTTTTCCGAAGCCGCCCATTCAGAAGGGAGATTGGGAATGGACTTTACAAAGTCTATTTCATCATCAATTGGCAAAGCATAGCGGCTTGTGTGCTTGCTTATGATTTCAGCGGGCGACAGAGTATCCCCCTTCTGATCTTGTTCATCCTTCAACTGTTGTATCTGCCTCACCGTGATTCTTCTCTTGCTTTCGAGTTCAGGATAGAACAGAGAAACTGCCAAGCGAACAGAACTACTGCAGTCCAGCGACCTGTTGAAGACATCCTGGGTGTCGTAAAACAGGAATCGTGCGTATGCCTGCCTCAGATTTCTCTCCAAGAGCAACTCCCGAACAATCTCATCTGCCCGCACCTCTGTTCTTTCTCTCTCTTTTCTTTCTATTCTTTTGTCTCTTTCAAGAGCGAAATGCAGCCTGTCTTTATCAAATATGATAGACAGATCGCCCCCTATCTGAACATCGAAAGTAAGACCAATAAGTGAGCGGTCTGATTCCCCTTGACCTATTTCAGCGTCAAAGACAGCCCGACGAAAAGTGCCGGAACGCGCATTGAAGACATCGTCAATCTTGTTGTGCGAATACCGCCTGAACATCTGTCGGATCAGTTGAATTCTATCTGTATCAAAAGCCTGCATGGAAAACTCGGATTCGAAATGCCCACTTTTCAGAAGTTGCTTTGCTATCTCTCCAGCAGAAAGGGGGAGCTCAGGAGACATCCTTCCATTCGTTGACCATTCCTCAATTATTTCATCCGCAAGCTCTGAAAAATCGCGCAGGAACCCATACAGGGTGTATACCATGTAAGTCTTGCCGGTATTATTTCGACCCGTGATGATCGTGAGATCGCCCAACTCCAATGTGGCGTCGTCTACAGGACCCAAGTCCTTGAATCTGAATTTCCAGTCGTAAAACATGGTTAATCGCCCCTTGTTCCTTTGCGCGCAACCTGCTCCTTTCGCACATGTGGATATGGTACCATAAGGCAAAAGGGTTGATAATCCTAAAGCCAGATAGAAAAGCCTGCCCCCGACTGTTACTCCATTTTCTGCTGTGCTATACTGGATTCTGTGGGGAAGAGAACACCCTCTCTCCCCTCCTACTTCTCATCAAGGCTGACTTCCGCGGCGGCGGCAGGTCGGTTCACCATCCCAACCGGAGAATAGAACAATGCGCGCGAATCCGATTCGCAAGTCGCTCGATGAGGGCAAACCGACGCTGGCTACCCACATTCACAGCGTGTGGCCCAATGTTGTCGAGGCGCTGGGCCATACGGGCCTGTACGACTACGTGGAATTTGTGGCCGAATATGGGACCTATACGCTGCACGATCTGGACAACATCTGCCGCGCCGCGGAGCTCCACGGCCTCGGCTCGATGATAAAGATCGACTGGGCGAACAACGAGTTTGTCGCGCAGCGGGCCGTCGGGTCGGGTTTCAACAGCGTGCTCTTTTCCGACGTGCGCTCCGCCGCCGGCGCCGCCGACTGTGTCAGCTATGTACGGGCGGATACCCCCGACGCGGGCGGCACCTTCGGCGTGGCGACGCGCCGCTTCTCCTACATGGGCTACGGCGGCAATGACGCCTACGTGCAGGCGCTCGACGACATCGTGGTGGCGCTGATGCTGGAGAAGAAGCCCGCCCTCGATGAGCTGGACGAAATCCTGGCGGTGGACGGCGTGGAGATACTGCAGTGGGGGCCGTCCGACTTTTCAATGAGTATCGGCAAGCTGGGACAGCGCAATGATCCCGAGGTGCAGGCGGCGTCGCAGCGCGTCATAGACGGCTGCCTGGCCGCCGGCGTTCATCCGCGCATTGAGATCGGCACTGCGGACGACGCCAAGCGTTACCTGGATATGGGTGCGCGGCACTTCTGCATCGGCACGGACATCGCCATTCTGCACCAATGGTGGCAGAAGGAAGGCGAGGATATGCGAAAGGCCTTGGACGAGTAGCGGCCGGTGGGCGCCCCTAGCCGACCCGTTCAAGGAAGCGCGCGTCGTTGGTGAAGAAGTAGCGGATGTCGTCGATACCGTATTTCAGCATCGAGATGCGCTCCGGGCCCATGCCGAAGGCGAAACCGCTGAAGACTGCCGGGTCATACCCCCCGTTGTGCAGCACGATCGGGTGGACCATGCCGGCGCCCAGAATCTCAAGCCAGCCCGTCTGTTTGCAGATGCGGCAGCCTTTGGCCTCACACAGGACGCAGCCGGCGTCGACCTCGACGCTGGGCTCGGTGAAGGGGAAGTAGCTCTTGCGGAAGCGCAGCGCGCAGCCCTCACCGAACATCTGGTTGGCGAAGTTTACCAGCGTGCCCTTGAGGTCGCTGAAGGTCACGTTGCGGCCGACGACCAGCCCTTCGACCTGGTGGAACATCATGTCGTAGCGGGCGCTGACATCCTCGTGACGGTAGCATTTCCCCGGCAAAATGACACGGATTGGCTCCGGGCAGTACTCCCGCATGGCGTGGATCTGCCCGGGGCTTGTGTGCGTGCGCAGAATGACGCCCGGCGTGGTCGTGTAGAAGGTGTCCCACATGTCGCGGGCGGGATGGCCCGGCGGGATATTGAGCAGGCCGAAATTGTATTCGTCCGTCTCCACTTCCGGCGAATCGTAGACCTGGAAGCCCATCTCGCCGAAAATCTGTGAAATTTCGCGCAGCGTCTGGTTGCTGGGATGGATCTTGCCCAGCGCGGGGCGCCGGCCGGGCATGGTGACGTCCACGCCTTCGGCGGCAAGCGTCTCCTCCATCTCCTGGCGGCGAATCGCCTCCTGGCGCGTATGCAGGGCCTCTTCGAGCAGCTTTTTGAGCTCGTTGCCGGCGCGGCCCGCGGCGGGGCGTTCCTCACGGGGCAGGTCGCTCAGTCCGCGCAGGAAGTCGGTGAGCGCGCCGTTGCGGCCCAGGTAGTCGCGGAACCAGGCCTCCGTCGCCTCGACCGTGTCTGCTGCGGCCAGCTCTTCTTGCGCCCGGGTCTGTAGCTCTTCAAGCGCTTGCATATTTCATCTCACTGTCTTGGCATAAGGCATGAACGGAAGGTTGCTGTCTTTGCGAGTTATACAGTCGTCGATCGTAGGCCAAAACGAGTCGCAAGTCAAAAACCGGTGGTTTATGTAGCGCCCGCCTTGACACAGTAGTTCAGATGGCTATGATAGTGTAAGGTATGTCGCTCTAGCGAAAACGGCAGAACAAAATGGAGAAAAAGGTAGAGCGCATCAAGCACAGTTATAGGAAAGGCGAGGTCTAGCGTGGCTACTTCGACTCGGGAGACATTGATTGAGGCGAGGCTGAACAGGATTGAAGCCGGCCTTGAGACAGTAGTGGAAAACCAGCTGCGATTCGATAACAAGCTGGATCGTTTGTCTGAAGAAATCGCCGAAACCAATAGGGCGGTCAGACGAACGAATGCCGCAGTTGAACAAACAAATGAAGCGGTCAGACAAACGAATGCCGCAGTTGAACAAACGAATACCGCAGTCAGAATGTTCGTGACAGCGATATTAGCCAAAGAGGAATAACTGGCCCTACGCCACCCCAGTACAATGCTGTGGCAAATGCCAAATTGCCACCAGGAAAGTTCCGGCCAGGCATATAGTTACCATTTGAGAACCACCGTCGCGCGACGGTGGTTTTTCTATTGCACTTTCCCTTCGCCGCCAGATCTCTCAGTGACGCCCGTCTGTCTTCGAAGCATGGCAGCCGAAACGGTCTTCACCTTATAGGTCTCATCCTGCAGTAATAGATTCGTAGTCTTCATCCTTTCCGGGGATAGTTAACCGCTTGGCTGGGGCCTGCCCAGGCCCTGGGAGATGGGCCTGGGGAGCGGGGCTTGCGGGAGATGGTATTCAGGGTCCACGGTTGACTGTCAGGATGTACCCGCCTGGCGCGGAGCCGAAAAAGCTTCTGACGACAACGTAGTAACGCGCTTTGACGGGGGCTCGGAAGAGTACCCTTGAGTCACGGCGGAGCAGGCCGACGCTGTCATCATTGCTGATGGAGAGAAACGGGCTATCCAAGCCGACGGTGAGGAACATGTCGGCCAGGACTGACTGGGCGAGGATCTCAACCGTTTCACCTTCTTCCAGATCGAGGAGGAAGTAGTCGGTGTCGCCCGGAAAGTCGATGTTTCCGTAGGCAGAGTGCCCCACAAGAAGCCGTTTGCCGCGGTCGGGATCGTTGAACGGCGCGAGATTGTGGTTGGCGGCAAGGATGAAGGAGCCCTGGGTCGTTGAATTCTGGCGCACGATGAGGAAATGCGGCGTAAACCTTCCAAGGAAAAAGGCGCCGTACTCAAAGCCCGTGACATTGAAAAGGTCAAAGGTCTGACTTCTAAGACCGCGGACATCGGAGATGGTAACGGCGCCATCGTTCTCGCCGAGCAGACTGAACCTGATGGTGGAGCCGGGGGGCTCATTGATCACATAGACCTGCTCGTCCCAAATGTTATTCAGGGTGATGTCATGGCGGAGAGCGCCTCCGCCCCTGGGAAAGAGCCGGGGCCCGATGCCGGAGGGGGCCTGGCCGGCGACGAGCATGCGGATGCGGGGCAGGAGATCGGCGGAGGAGGTAACGAATCCGAATTCGCCGAAGATCTTAAAGCCGCTAATGCCGATTACATCGCCCGCAGCCGAGACAAGGGCGCCGCCGCTCTGTCCACCGGCAATCGCTGAATCGGTCTGGAAGAAGGTGAAGGGGCCTGGTTCCCACTGGCGCAGGCGCGAATGGATGCCCTGTGTCATGGTGGGTTGTGGGAACAGCTCGTATTCGCCCGGGTAACCGATGAGGTAGACGGGGGAGCCGATGGGAAGGCTTTCGCCGTCGGCCATGGTTGCGTATTGCGCGGGGGTTGTGACCGGGCCAAGCAGCGCGAGGTCTGCCAGATAGTCCCAGTATCTCACAGGCAGGTTCGCGTAGAAGGTCCCGTCGGGGAAGACGACGCGTGCCGAGGTTGAGGGCCAGACGACGTGGGCGTTGGTCACTATCCAACCGCCTTCGATGAGGATACCACTGCCGGAGGCGTCTTTGGTCTTGACATAGGCGATCGAGGGCGCGACCTGGGCGAAGACCCGGGATGCGGTGGTCGTGTCCGCGGAAGCGATGGTGGCAGCGACGTAGGCAGACCACCGGCTTGGCACGCCGGCGGCGCTGACGGCGCGGGCGGTGTAGCGGTAGGTCGCGCCTGGCTGCAGTGCCGTGTGTGTGTAGGTCGTGCCGGTCAGGGAGCCGTTGTCCAGCCGCTGCAGGCCGCCGGATCTGGTCCAGACCCAGAGCTCATAGCGCGAGGCGCCGCTAACGGCATCCCAGCTGACGTTGACTGCGTCCTCGGCCATCTGCAGGTTGAGCGAGGGAGGGGGCGGGGCGGATGTCGATGGCGCAGGGGTAGGCGTGGGCGTGGTTTCGATTGTTGGGGCGGCCGCTCCCGTCGCTGTCGAAGTCGGTGTTGGCGACGGTGTTGCCGTTGACGCACTGGCTTCGTTTATGGTCACGTGTACCCAGGCGGACCAGTCGCTTACCTGGCCGGCGGCGCCGACTGCGCGCACGGTGTAATAGTAGGTGGCGCCGACTTCGAGGTCCCCGTGCGTGAAGGCGGCGCCGGTGAGAGCGCCGTCATCGAGTTGTTGCTGGGCGTCTGCCTGCGTATAGAACCACAGCTCGTAGCGCACTGCGCCGTGCACTTCATTCCAGGTCAGCTCGACTGCGCCAGCGGCCGCCTTTGCCGACAGTTCAGGCGCTGCAAGCGGGAGCGCCGTTGAAGTTGGCGTTGGGGTCAGTGTCGGAGCAGGTGTCGGAGAAGAGGCTGGCGTCGAGGTTGCCGTCTGCGGGCCGGCCGCGGTTTCAGAGGCCTGCTCGGACCACGGGCCCTCTTCAGAGGCGTTGACGGCGCGCACGGTGTAGTAGTAGGTCGTACCGGCAGAGATTTCGGTATGGCTGTAGGTTGTACCTGTAAGGGCGCCCTCGCCGAGCAGCTGCCACTGGCCTGAACCGCTCCACACGATCAACTGGTAGCCGTCGGCGCCGGACACCGTGGTCCAGCTCAGTTCGAAGGCGTCAGCAACGGGATGCAATGTGAGGTCCGGCGCGACCAAGGTTCCGGCATAGGTAGCGAAGACACGCTGCGACCACTCACCGGCATCGCCGTTTTCGCTGACGGCGCGGACCTGGTAGGCGTAGGTGGTGGCCGGGGCGGGACCGGCGTGGGTGAAGGATGTCGCGGTCAGGGTATTGTCGTCGAGGTATTGCCACTCACCGCCGCGGGGCCGGGCCGCCAGCTGGTAGCGGACGGCGCCGTCGACTGCGTCCCAGCTCAGTTCGATGGCGCCGTCGTTTGTCTGCGCGGTGAGCGTGGGCGCGGCCAGAGTGGAGGCCGGCGTGTTTTCCTGCGCCGCGGTTGGGTTGGCGGATGAAAGAACGGCTGTGAAGGCCAGTACAAAGGCCAGGACCATCGTGTAGGTTCGCAGTGGCGTTGGTACCATCGTTTATCCCTTTTCGGGTGGTCATTGGGTAAATGCGGACGTCGAAGGCCTAGCCGCACGGCACGACAATAAGCGTTAAGGGGGGCGGATCGCCGATGATCCAGGCGCGGGCAAGGTCAGCCTCCACTCTACAGGAGTCGCGGTCAGAAGACAGGGTTGAAGTCCCGGAGGCCCCTTGCAGCCGACCCTATGCATTATACATGAGCAGTCTTTTTTGGCCACAACTGACAGAAGACAGGGGCAGGGGACTAAAGGTGGGTAAGGGTCCAGGGCGCCCCCAGGTGGCGGCGCGGGGGGATTGGCGTCAGATGCACATGTGGAGGGGGGTCCAGTTGAAGTTTGGGGGTATGGTGAGGGAGAGGTTGGCGATGTGGTTGCCAGTGACCTGGATTCGCTGCCACTGGGCCTGGTCGGTGGTCCTTGCGAGGGAGCCGTCGCGGGCGAGGAAGGCGGCGGCGGGGCAGGAGGCGTTGCCGGCGCTGTCGTAGCGGTAGATTCCGATGACGATGTAGGGCTTTTCTCCGTGCGTTTTCATGGAGACTTTTTCAACATAGAGGCGCTCAAAGGCGAATGTCCTGTCGGATCTGCGGACGGAGGCGCTCGTGCCCAGGAGTCTGTAGCCGCTGATTGGGGAGCGCATGCTGAGCTGGAGGATGTAGGAGTCTGCCAGAGGGTTCTGGCTATCCATCCCGCTGAGGGTCCCCTGCAGGTCGAAGCGCTTGACTTCGCAGAAGGTCAACGGCGTGGGATTGCCCAGGACTTCTGCGACGAGGCTGGCGCCGACGGGGTCGTAGTCGGCGAGTTTGTGGTAGCCGGGCCCGAGCCAGCCGGCGAACTGGCTGGGGGTGAGCCAGGCGAGGACGAGTTCGGCCCAGTATTCGAGGGCGTTGGTTGAGGCGTAGCGGTCCTGCCAAAGTCCTCTGAGCATGGCGGCCTGGTAGGCGCTGTTGAGCTGTTGCATGAATCTGTCGCCGCCGGACTGCATCCTGAGGGCATCTTCGACGAGGTGGGCGATTTCGTGGATCATGACTCGATTGCAGTGGCGGGCTACTTCGGGCGCGCCGGCGACCCAGCCGTAGGGTGTACGGCCGGCGGCGCCGTATACGCGGCGGGAAAAACCCAGGCCTCTGAACTCGGGGAGGTCGGAGACGAGGCCGCCTTTTTCGAATCTAAGGGGATAGATGAGGAGGCGGAAGCGGTGTTCGGTCATCGTCTTGAGGAGGTCGGGCCGGTCGGAGAGCATGGACAGGAAGGTGTCGCGCACCTGGTAGAGCTCTTCGTCGGAGACATCGCCGGATGAGAGGACAGGGACGCCGGCGGCGTCGAGGTACTTAGTGTAGTAGGAAGAGACGTCGAGCCAGCCGGGCAGTGAGGACACGTGCTGGAGCGGGGTCGGCGCAGGCGTTGGCGCGGGCGGCGACGGCGCGGTAATGGAGGGATAGTTGGACCAGGGACCGAGGCCGCCGGCGGCGTTGACGGCGCGGACGCTGTAGTAGTAGGTCAGGCCGGGCGTAAGTTCCGAGTGTGTGAAGGAGGCGGCGGTGAGGTTGTCGCCGCCGATCTCCTGCCAGGAGAGGGCGGCGTCCCACCAGGAGATGAGAATATAGCGTACGGCGCCGGGGACGGTGTTCCAACGCGCTTCAATTGCGCCGTCCACGGCAGCCACGGACAGGACCGGCGCGGGCAGCTCGGACGCGCTGACGGTTGGTCTGGGCGTCGCGGTCGGCGTCGCCGTTGGTGTCGGCGCGGCGGACGGCCGGGTCAGGATAGGGCAGCCGGGGATGAAGCAGGCCTGAATGCGGTAGTAGTAAGCGTATGTGGCGCCGGAGGGTGGGCGGAGGACGTCTTCGTGCTGAAAGGTCGTCGCGGTCAGGTCGCGGGCGATTAGTTCGAATGCAGACCTGAAGAAGAGGGGGAACCTGCAGATGGGAACGCCCTCGCCAACCGAAAGGCAGAAGTAGATGTTGTAGTGGGTTGCGCCGGGAAGCGGATTCCAGTTGAGGGTGACAGTGGAACCTTGCCTGTAGCCGGTGATGTTGGCGGCGGCGACAAATTCCCAGGTGGGACCTGTGTAAGGGGTGGCTGACGGTGTTGCCGTTGGCGTAGGGGTGGGCGTCGATGTTTCGCCGGAGGGCTGTGCAGACTGCGCGACTACGGTTACGTTGGTCGACCAGTCGGTGAGCTCGCCGGCATCGTTTACGGCGCGGGCGGTGTAGTGGTAGGTTGTTCCGGGCACGACTGTGGCGTGGGTGTAGGCGACGCCGGTCAGGTTGTCACCGCCGATGTCCTGCCAGCCGATGGTCGCGTCCCACCAGGTCAGGAGAATATAGCGCGCTGCGCCGGGGACGGCGTTCCAACGGATTCGGACAGCGCCTTCACTGGCTTCGGCGGTGAGGACGGGCGGGGCGAACCCGGACGTTGCGACGGCGGGATCCGGCGTCTCTGCAGGCGTTTGCGTTGCTGACGACTGGTCGGCAACCTGTGTTGGAGTCGGTGTGGACGTCGAATCTGACGGACCCGCGCCGGTCACGGTCACCGGGACCCGCTGCGACCAGGGGTTGGTCTCACCGGCCGCGCTGACCGCGCGCACCCAGTAGTGATAGGTAGCGCCTGCGATCAGGCCGGTGTGACTGTAGACGGTGGCCGTCAGGTCGTCGCCGCCCAGCCATACGTGGCCGCCGGCGCTGGTCCACGAGACCAGCTGGTAGCGCGCCGCCCCGTCGACCGCGGTCCAGCGCAGCTCGACGCTGAGCCCTGCCGACGATGCGGACAGGACCGGCGCGGAAAGCGCGGACTCTTCCACAGAAGAGGAGGGCACAGTAGTGGATGGCACAGTAGTGGATGGCACAGTGGTGGAAGGTACAGTGGGCGTCGGAGATGGCGTTGCAGTCGGCTCCGCAGTCTGCGTTGCCGTTGGCGCGGGCGTCCCCGCGGAGCCGGTCGCCTCTGCCGCGGTCATATAGACAGGATCAGACCACGGGCCGGGGCTGCCCGAGGCGTTGACAGCGCGTGCGTAGAAGTGGTAGGTCGCGCCGGCGGTCAGACCGGTATCGCCGTAGCCGGTAAAGTTGAAGGATGTGGCGGTCAGGCTGCCGCCGCCTATGGGCTGCCAGCCGCCGGCGCCGGTCCAGGAGGTCAGCTCGTAGCGGGCGGCGCCGTCAACGGCCGTCCAGCTCAGGGCGACCGCGCCGGTTGCCGGATGGGCGCTGAGGACGGGCGCTTCGAGGTCGGAGACGACGAGCGTATGCGACGACGCCGGTGCGGGCAGGGCCGGCGTTGATGTCGGCGTTGGTGTCGGTGTCGGTGTCGGCGCGGGCAGGGCAGTGGTCGTTGCGGTTGGGCTGGGCCTTGCGGAGTGCGCTGCAGCTGTGGGCGTGAGCGCGGGCGCAAGGGTAGGCGTCAGGGTAGGCGCGGTTGCTGAAGGTTGGGCGCCGGGCACGGCGGCGGAGAGCTGCTCGGACCAGGGGCCGGGCTGGCCAGCGGCGTTGCGGGCGCGAACGCGGTAGTAGTAGGTCCTGCCCGCGATCAGGCCGGTGTGTGTGTAGGCGGCGGCGGTCAGGTTGTCGCCGCCGATCAGCTGCCAGCCTGTCTCTGCTTCCCACCAGCTGATCAACTCGTAGCGCGCCGCCTCGGGAACCTCTGTCCAGCTGAGCGTGACGCCGGCGGGGCCGGGCCGGGCGCTGAGGGCCGGCGGGGCCAGATCCGCGAGCGGCGCGGCGTAGACCTGCTCGGACCAGGGGCCGTGCCGGCCTGCCGCGTCGACGGCGCGTACGCGGTAGTAGTACGTGACGCCGATCGTGATGCCGGCGTGGTTGAAGGCATTGCCGGTGAGAGTTTCGCCGCCAATCTGCTGCCAGCCGCCGTCTGCCTCCCACCAGCTGATCAGCTCGTAGCGGTCTGCGCCGGCGACTTCCGTCCAGGCCAGATTGACCGCGCCGGCCGCGGCCTGGGCCGACAGCGCGGGCGCCGAAAGGGGGGACTCCGGACTGTTGTCCTGGGCGGGGGCGGGGCCGGCGATCAGCAGCGCGGCCGCGAAAGCCGCGAGTAGCGCCGCCAGAGTGAAGCGGACGCGCCGCAGAGACTTAGCCGCCATGCTGGACTCTGTCGAGCTGAACATTGTCTTGCTCCTGCCTCAGGGCAGATAACTATCTGATCGCGGCCGCATTGCAGTGGGCGGCAGGGCAGGCCTTGCGGCCCATCCTTGCGCAGTTGCGAGCGGATTCTTCTGTAAGTCAGGACGCTGCGGGGAGGAGAAGTGTTCCCGGCGGGGGTTCAAAATCGGTTTGGGCATGGAAACGGCGAAGGGCAGTTTTTGGTAGCCGGTTTTCAGTTTTTGGTGAACTGCGGGGTACGCGGCAGGATTGTCTGAACCGCAGTTTGGGGGATTGTCTGAACCATGATTTGGGGGGATTTAGGAGATTAAGGGGGATTTTGGCGGCGGCGAAGGTGGGGGGATGAGCGGGGGGAACGGCAGGGGGAACGGCAGGAGGATTGTGGCGGCGGGGCGGGCGCGTTGCGGATTTGGCGTTAGATTCGGGATTTGCAGGGTATTAGAGGGTTTTGGGGATGGTTGGCGGTGGGGGGGATTGGGAAAGGGAACGCGCTCCGGTTTGGGCTGGAGCGCGTCTTTGTTGCAGATGTGTTGACCGGTTTCGGTCAGTTTCAGGGGGGAGACGGGGGCGCGCTTACCATTGCAGGTGTTCTACTTTGTGGGCGGCGTCGACGGTGAAGACGTAAGGTTTGTTGAAGTCGTGCGGCGGGCGGTCGGCGTAGAAGGTGCTGACGCGGAGGCGCCTTTCGGCAGGCAGGTATTCGACGGTGACGGGTTTGCCGGTGCCGGGGTTGCTGCCTTCGTAGAGGGTGACAGGGTCGCCTTGGTATGTGCTGGCGAGGATGGAGAAGTTGTCGAAGAAGGGGCCGATTTTGCTGTTGCCGTCGCGGTTGATGAAGTAGACGCGCAGGCCTGAGCCGGCCTGGCTAAGCTGAATTGGCGTTGCAGGGTGGAGGACGATGGCGTTGGGGGGCGGCCAAGGGTAGATCACGGGCTTGATGAGGCCGTGCTGGGTGGGGGGCGGGGGTACGCCTCCTCCCGGGGTGGCCGTCGGGCCGCCGAAGCCGGGCGGGGGCGGCGGAGCGTTCGGATCGGTCGTGGGCGTTCCGCCGAAGCCGGGTGGGGGCGGCGGGGGCGGGGGAATCTGGGCAGCGGCGACAGACGCTATGGCAATTGCGAGCAGCAGAGCCGTCACAAGGACGATCACAGGCCCGGTTCGATTCCGATGGTACATGGAATTCTCCTGTTCAAAGGCAACGCAACCCGGTGCGGTGCGCAAAATGGTGAAAGACGCATCGTATTTTACACCGCGGGCGGGAATGGTGTCAATTCCGGTCTGTTTTTTGAACCGCGGTTTGGGGGGATTGTCTGAACCATGATTTGGGGGGATTTAGGAGATTAAGGGGGATTAGCGTGGCGGCGGCAGAGGCTGGCTGCTGCGAATTGGTGTGCTGACGGAGGTCAATTAGCTGCGGGGGATTCGGGGCGGGACGCGAGGCGCCCCGGCGGGTGGCCGGGGCGCGCTGAGGGTGCGCTATGGGAGCTGGCAGGGCGGCCTGGGAAGCGCCGGTGAGGCGGGGGGAGGAGATGCCCGCGTCACCGGCGCGTGAGGTCCGCTGCTGTGCGGGGGAGAGCGACCATTGCTCGTGCACGACGTTGTGGCCTGAATCTACGGTGAATACGTAGGGTTTGTTGACGTCGTACTGGGTGTCGGGGTAGTAGGTGCTGATGCGCAGTTTTTTTTCGGCGGGTAGGTAGTAGATGGCGCCGGACTTGCCTGTGCCGCGGTGGGGCCGAGCGGAGGTAGCGGCGTCAATGTGGAGGAAGGGCGTCCGGTTAGCCAGTTGCGGCCAGGTAGTTTCCCAGTCTTCGCAAGGAGCCGTTACGACCAAGCGTTTGTCCGTTAATCACTATATGTTCTGCAATGTCGGGGGCCATTGCTTCGCTGTACCGTTCTCTCTTGATATTTTTCTGCGGCATATTTGGATTCAGACCGAGCAGAATCTGTTCTGAAAAATCTATCAAGTATTCTTTGGGACCGCTGCCGCCCGCCACCGCTTCGACTGAAACTCTGATCATTGACGATCTGCATGATCTGGTTGAACAGAGAGTTCGGCTCCTGGCGCCGCCGGTGGCTTGACATCGGCCCATCGCTGTCGATGACGAGAATCACGCAGTCGTCTTGCCTGAGGTAGTTTTGAACCGCTTTCCTCAGTATTTCATGCGGAGAAACAGCTCTTCCTCGCGGATTCGGGAGCGCACTTTTACCGGATATTTGGATTGAGAGCCGGTCGAGCTGAAGGTGTAGCGCCAGTTTCTCTGCCAGGCTTCCGACGGCTCTGGCATCATAATCAGATTCCAGGGTCCAGATTCTCACGCTTGGCATGCCGGCTCCTCCACATATTCCTGGAGAAGCCCGCTATCGAAGATTCCGCTGCCGATACCGAAATCAGCAATCCAGCCATCCAGAGCCTGCCGGTCGCGACGCGCATCTTCAAGGTTTATGACTTCAGTACCTCGTCCCGGACGGTTGCGCAAGAGCAGTATGGAGAGGGAATCGGACGGGTTGTCGGAGCTGAATGCGTTCAACAGCTGGGAACTGTGGGTGGTGATAATAACCTGGGACTGTTCAGCGATTCGCTCAAGTACCTCGGCAATGTCGTGCAGGGCAGCGGGATGCAAGTTCCGTTCCGGCTCTTCAATGGCGAGCAGCGGCGGAAGTTCCGGTTGGTTCAGCAGAGTATAGTAGGCAACGAGACGCAGGGTCCCATCTGATGCGCCTTGCAGCGGGATTGGATTCTTGTAACCCTCCGAAAGGCATATCTGAGGTTCTTCGTCGATTATGCGGTGGTCAATGCTGATGTTGGCACTTTTTTCAAGAGACCGACTGATAGTCTTGAAACGCTTTGGGTCTTTTTCGAACCAGTAGGAGAGCAGTTCCGTCAACGTTGAACCGTCATCGTCGAGCTGCGGCGAACCGCGTGTTTCCATGGGTTCACCGAGGATGAGCTGATCTATGCTCGTGACTCTTCCTCGCATGACTCGCGGCTGAAAGTCATAGAACTCCCAATCTCTGACAAACTCTGTCAGGAGACTCGTAATGGGTTTGTCGCCATAGTCGCCAGCGGACTTCAGGGCGAGCTTCCTGGACTTATAGGTTGTTTTGTTGCGGCCGTCTTCGTCCTTTACATAACCCTGCCCATCCAGAACAGATATAACGTCAATGTTTTGGATGAGAAGTCTTTCGCAGGCAAGGCGGTTCTCCGAATCCGACCTGAGCTCAAGCTCATATTCGGCGGGAATCTCCCTCACTTCGGCCTGCAATAGAAGCGTGATGCAGTTCGCTTCACCGGCCCACAGCAGCCTTTGGATCAGGTCCGCCGGAGGCGGCGCCTCGGCCCGGATCATCCTGTTGAGCAGCCTCAAAGCGCTTAAGACATTGGACTTGCCACTGGCATTGGGTCCTACCAGGACCGTCAGCGGCTTAAACGGCAGCACAACGTCTCGCAAGCTGAGATAGTTACAAATGTGAACTTCCTTCAGGAATGGGTTCAACTCAGACATTCTTGTTCACCCCGGCATTCTCAAAGACTGGCATTCAATTTGAACAAGCCATTGTTTCAGGCATAGTTTCTGTGTTGCCTGCTTTGCCCAGTATCTGATGCAATTCTAATCCCGGCAGGTAGTTTGAGCAAGGCGTGGAGGCAGGGGAACTGCGGGGGAACTGCGGGGAAGGGCGGGGGATTGTCTGAACCATGATTTGGGGAGATTTAGGAGATTAAGGAGGATTAGCGTGGCGGCGGCGATGCGCGCGGGGGTTGGGGCGTTGTGGAGGGCGTGCGGGCGAAGGCATTGCTTCGGCTGGGCCAGAGGCGGTCGGTTGTCTGAACTGTGAATATAGGGGATTCAGGAGATTAACTGTGATTGTGGCGGCGGCGGGGGGAGGTACGGTTGCCTGGGTGCGGAGGGAACCAAGTTGATGTATGGGGGTTGCGCGGGGAAAGGAGCGGGGAAGGCTCAGGCGAGGAAGGCGAAGAGGCGTTGCAGGAGTGGGAGCAGGATGCCGGCGACGCCGATTGCCATGAGCCAGCGGAGCCAGCGAAGTTCATTGCGCATGACGTCCATGTCGGACCTGACTTCCTGTATGTCGGCCTTCAGTTCGGTCCTGACTTCGTGTATGTCGGCCTTCAGTTCGGAGCGGACGGACTGTATTTCGGTCCTGACTTCGTGTATGTCGGCCTTCAGTTCGGAGCGGACGGACTGTATTTCGGTCCTGACTTCGTGTATGTCGGCCTTCAGTTCGGAGCGGACGGACTGTATTTCGGTCCTGACTTCCTGTATTTCGGCCTTCAGTTCGGAGTGGACAGACTGTAGATCCGATTTGACGGTCTCGACGTCAGCTCTTGTCGCCAGGTGCTCGTAGGCGCCTTCTATGCGTGCGATCCGTTCCGTTTCAGTTGCCATTGCGGTCACGCCTCTGTTCAGCGTTTGTCGGAAGATGCAGGATGGCGGCCATAAATACGCAGTATCTCGCTGCTATGCATATTATACTATACGGGTGCGGGCAGGGGAACTGTCTGAACCGCAGTTTGAGGGGATTCAGGAGATGAAGGGGGGATTTTGGACGCGAGTTCGTTGGGGGGTGGTGGGGAACTGCGGGGAAGGACCGGGGGGAGGGGAGAGAAGCGCCCCGGCGGGTGGCCGGGGCGCGCTGAGGGTGCACTATGGGAGCTGGCAGGGCGGCTCTGGGAAGCGCCGGTGAGGCGGGGCGTGGAGATGCCCTCGTCACCGGCGCGAGTGGTCCGCTGCTGTGCGGGGGAGAGCTACCATTGCTCGTGCGCGACGTTGTGGCCTGAGTCTACGGTGAAGACGTAGGGTTTGTTGACGTCGTACTGGGTGTCGGGGTAGTAGGTGCTGATGCGCAGCTTCTTTTCGGCGGGCAGGTAGTAGATGGTGACGGACTTGCCGGTGCCGGGGTTGCTGCCTGTCCAGAGCGTTGTTACGCCGGCGTGCATCTGCGCCAGTTTGCTGAAGGACGGGATAAACGGGCCGGAATGGCCTTTGCCGTCGGAGCCGATGAGGTAGACATGGAGGCCGTCGCCGACGGGGGCGAGCTGGACCTGGGTGGCGGCGTGGGTGACGAGCAGTCCCGCCGGCGGCCAGGCGGGCGCCTTCATGCCGTCCATGCCGTCCTTCATGCCGTTGCCAGCGGTGGGCGTGGCTGTGCCGTCGGGGGGCGGGGGCGGGTTGTTGCCGTCGGGCGGGGGCGGGGGCGCGCCGTTGCCGGGCGGCGCGGGCGGCGTGGGCGCGGGCGTGTTGCCGTTTTCGGGCGGCACGGGCGGCGGCGGAACGGCAGCGGCCGCGGGGGCCAGGGCAGCCGTGAGCAGCAGGGCCAGTATGAGCGCGGTTGCCATCCTGATTCGTTTCTTCGTTAACATGTGCTCCTCCTCTTTTCTCTGATAAGGCACGACCAGTCCAAGAGATAGTATGAAGAGAATGATTGCTGGCGGCGTCTACGCTGTGTAACTTTACAAGAGGAAGACGCTGGGTAAGAAATCGTGCCTGTCAGGTTATGGGTGCGGCGACCGAATCTGAGCCGCCTTGAATGGGCCTACGGTTGAAAACGGTGCGGCCCACGACCGGTCCTGCCTCCGTTCCTGTCGGTCTCACCTTGCGTCCGGAGCGAACCGTCTTCAGTTTGCAATTCCGGGCCACATCCCCTGCAACGCAAGACGTGACGGGAAGATGAGAAGAAGATGCGTCCCGGCCCGGGGCCGGGACGCATCGTACTGCTACAATCTGAACGCTGGGTCCAGGTCTCACACTAATTCTACGGATCCACCTTTGTCGTCACACTGGTATAGACCCAGTAGCCATTTGTGGCGGCATTATCCGTAGCTCCTCTTGCGCGGAGGCGATAGTGATACTTCGACCTCTCGTCAAGATCCGTACTATCTGCCAACGTGCACACGGTGGTATCCGTAGTGCAATCTGCGCCAGTAATGGCGGCACTCCATGTAGTTGTCCCTTCCTCCCTGCGCTGAACCTCATAGTTGTCGGCAGCAAGTGCAGCTCTGGCCGTATCACCGTCGTACTCCACCGGATTCCACTTCAGATTTATATTGTGAGTAGCGGCGACAGGTGTGGCCTCAGTGGCACTGAACTTACCTGGCCTGGCAGGTCTGGTGGTGGCTGTTACCACAGCCGACCAGTCAGTAAAGACGCCCGCGGGCAGTACAGCTCGGACTCGATAGTCGTACGCCGTCCCTGCTGCACGGCCACCATGGGTGTAATGCACGCCATCTACCGGAATCACCGTGTAGTGCTCAGGGCGGCGGTCACCGGCAGCAAGTGCTCCAATCTTCTTGACAAACCCAAGTTGATAGGAGTCTGCGCCAGACACTTTCGTCCAGGAGAGCCGGATCATCTTCTCTCCAACCGTCTCTGCTTTCAGTGTCGGCGCGTCTGGCACCTCTTGCTTGGTGGTACCATACATCGACCTAGACCAATCTCCAGCAATCCCTCCGTTCAACGCACGGACAACGAAGTGGTATGCCGTGCCTGCCATAAGGCCGTCTACAGTAACGGACGTCTTATTGCCGGCATTCGTCGATCCAGCTTGCTTCCACATCCACGTGACTTCGCCGTCTTCCTCCATCATAGTCCATCTCTGGACCTCATAACCGGTTGCCCCTGTCACCTGGTTCCATGACACCTTGAGCTTGGCTACGAGATCGGGATCACTGTCAGCATCTGCGGGCTCATTCGTATCGTCGGGTGCGTAAATCGAGGCATCCATCACTTCCACGCCCGTGGGTGTGCCCGGTTTTGCCTGCGACGGGATCTTCTTCTCCTGCACTTCCGACCAAGGCCCATAGCCGCCTCCATTCATCGCGCGAACGCGGTAGAAGTAGGTTCTGCTGCTGCTAAGGTTCTGGTGGAAGTAGTTCTTCATCCCGCCAGGAACATCTCGGAAAGTGCTCCATGTCGCGCTTGATCCGCTTCGCCGATACTGAAGCTGGTATCCGGTTGCGGACCCTTCGGGAGGTGTGCTATCCGCATCCGGAGTGTATTCCCAAGCGAGCCAGATAGCGTTTCCTCCCCTAACTTCCGCAGACAGGGTAGGCGTGCCCGGCTTGTACGCCTTAGTCGTGCCCATAGCGTAATCGGACCACTCGCCATATTCTGCGATTTCGGCATTGCCGAGACCATCACTGTCGTCGGCGTCACTAGTTGCAACCACCGCTCTGACGACGTAGGAGTAGGTCATACCAGGAGCAAGGGTATCACTGGTATCCTCGTAGGACGTCTTCGCAGTTGCTGCGTTATCCCCTCCGACAATACCCCAAGCGGAGTCTGCAGGCGTAGTGGTATCCTCCATCCACATATAGACCTGATAGTGAGTTGCGTCTTTTACCTTACTCCATGACACCTTGAGTTTGGGGGTTATTGTCCCATCAGATCCGGTCGTCGACTTATCCTCGATTTTCACACCCTGCGGCGGACCCAGCCGTCCTACGACATTTGTAACCGCCGAACTATAGGTCGTGGCGCTTTCCTCATTCGACCAGTCGCTCGCGCCGTTGACATTCACTGCCTGCACGCGGAAGGTGTATTCCGTCGCTGCGCTCAGGCCGTCGCGGGTATATGACTTGGTGGAACGCGAGGTCTGTCTGTTGGTGGACCAGTCCTGGCTCCCACTCTTCCACTGCACGTTGTAGGAAGTGGCGTTGTCGGGGGCGTTCACCCGCCAATCAATTACGATTGTGTCCGTCCCGGTGGGCGTTGCGCTCGTAATGGCCGGCGTGCCGGGCCGCCTACCCGTATCTGGGACGATAGTGCTCTTCTCGTTTGACCAGGGGCCAGCCTCGTTGTCGACTACGGCCCGAACCCTGTATATGTACGTGCCGGCGCCAACACCAGAGTCAAGGAATTCTGACGCTGTCAGAAGATCGTCGCCAGGATGACGGGCCCACGTGCCGTCGGACTTTCTCCTCTGCAGTTCGTATTGCGCGTTCGCCACATCCGTCCAATCAAGTTCGATTTCACCACGCTCTTCGTGCGTCAACGACAGCTGAGGTACTTCAGTAGCTACCTCCAACGCCACCGACTGGTACCCGGACCAGGGGCCCGTGCCGGCGGCGTTGACCGCGCGGATGTTGTACGAGTAGGTCCCTGCCGTGAGGCCGGTGTCCTTGTGCGACGTTCCGGTCAGGTCGTGGATCCAGGTACCGGCGGTGCCGTCCCAGCGATATATCGAATAGGTGGCGGCTCCGGTGACAGCGCCCCAAGAGATATCGACGGCAGTCAGCCCGTCGGCGGTCACGGTCAGGTTTGCCGGCGCGGCCGTAGGCCTGGATGCGCCGCCGGGGACGGTGGCGCTGGCGTAGCTCGACCAGGCCCCGTTCGCGCCGCCGACTACGGCGCGCACGTAGTAGCCGTAGGTCATGCCGGCGGAGACGGCGGTGTCGGCATAGGTGGTGCCGGTTATGGACATCGGGCTGCCAAAGGCGCCTTCGCCCACTCGCTTGTACAGCTGGTAGCTGTCGGCGTCGGCAACTGCGCCCCAGCTTACGTCGACGGCACTGCCGTCCGGCCTTGCGACAGCCTGCAGATTTGCGGGCGCGGCTGTCTGCGCGTAGGCCACGCCGTCGAGTGGCAGCAGGGCCAGGCCTGCCACCATGATGAACGCCAAGGCGAGCATAGCTGCCCTCGACGTCAACCCAACAGTCTTTTGATTCATTGTCCAATCTCCTGTTTGAACGTGGCCTACCATTTTTCGTGGGTAACTGAATGGTCGGCGTCTACGATAAATACATATGGCTTGTTGTAGTCATGCGGCGGTTTGTCCGCGTAGTAGGTGCTGACGCGGATCTTCTTCGAGTCGGGCAGGTATTCGATTGTGACCATCTTGCCGGTGCCCGGATTCATGCCGCTGAAGAGCTCGACGGCGGCGCCCATGGCATGCATCTCGGCGAGCGAGCTGAACGAGTCGAGAACCGGGCCGGTGGTGGCGCCGTCGGATCCGACGAAGTAGACGCTGAGCCCGCCGGGCAGGGCGCTGATCTGGACCGGTGTGGCTGCGTGACGCACGATGGCGTTGGGCGGCGGCCACATGGTGGGCGCCATCATCATGTCGTCCATCATGTCCTTGTCACCGTTGTCCATGCCATTCGTCGGCGTCGGGGGCGACGGCGGCGTCGGCGGCGTCGGCGGCTCTCCGGTGCCGGGCGGCGGCGTCGGCGGGGCGGTGGGACCGGGTCCCGGCGGCGGCGGGTCCGTGGGACCGGGTTCCGGCACCTCAGGCGGCGGCGGCTGCTGATCCCCGGCGTCCGGCGGCTGCTGGGCCGAAGCTACGGGAACCACGGTGACAACCAACAACAGGGTAAGAATGATAGCGATCGTCGACCTGAATCGCTTCCTAAGGAACATAAGACTCTCCTTTTCGAGATACAACCGGGACTGAACGTTTTGACCTATCATGCGGAATGCGCGAAACACTGTTCTCATTGGCAGGAGGTGCAGAAACACCGGCATACTTGCAAGGGATTTCCCGACGGGCTTAGCAGACCCATACCTAGTCTCTTGGTAAAGAGGGGGGCGCCCTGGTACCCATTCGGCTGATCCGCACGCGTCACAAGCACCATGTAAGCAGGAATTCAGGTCGATAGGTCAAAAGAACCAGCAATTCAGCAATCTAGCCTACGCATCCCTCAGCGGTCTTCTTACTTCCAATACTGTACACCATGATCAAAATTCGTGTCAACTCTTTTCGATACTCTACTGTACATCAT
Organism: Caldilineaceae bacterium; assembly: GCA_965208965.1. Lineage (GTDB taxonomy): Bacteria > Chloroflexota > Anaerolineae > Caldilineales > Caldilineaceae > Bin5. The sequence continues at coordinate 2,369,393 of OZ242384.1, read as the reverse complement.
TGGCATTGATCGCGCCAACTCCAGTTTTCCTACTTTACACTATGAATGGGAGAGGCGTCAACTCCGATAACGGCATTACTTTACACCAGAATCGGAAGGGGCGTCAACCCGTGAATGCGCTAGTTTACACGGCTATTTTGGGGGTGTCAAGCCGGGGAACTGCGGGGGAACTGCGGGGTGGGGGCTGGATGGAAGCAGATTGGGGGGATTCAGGCAGTTAAGGGGATTTGGGCGGCGGCGATGCGGTGGATGGGGCGGAGATCCGGGGGCGCGCAGGGGTGAGAAGAGGCCCAGAAGCAGGCAAGACCATCGGTTGACGATATACCTACGATTTGACTACGGTTGCCCGGACTGCGGTTTGGGGATTGTCTGAACCATGATTTGGGGGGATTCAGGTGATTAAGGGGGATTATTGCTCGGCTGCGGTTGAGGGTTCTGGCGTGGGTGTGAGGGGGATGGCAGGCTTCCCTTATCCGGCGGGCAGCCCCTGCCTCTGCGCCGCCACCAGCCAGCGCCACGTCAGCCTCTCTGAGCTCTGCAGTTATCTGCTCCGGCGCAGGCCTGCTCCCAGCCGCATTTCCCCCTTTCTACGGCCCAATACCTACATATCAGCTGGAACGGTTCCTGGGGGGCAGGTCACGCGGGCGGGCCCAGGGGGGGCCAACTGCAGTTCGGACGGTTCTTCGGGTCGGAAGCCGGTCCTGGGCGCGGTGTTAAGTCAGCATATTACGGTTGGGCAGGCGGCGGCAAGGACAGTGAGGAGGCGGGGAGCGGGTATTGGGGGTGGGGCGGGGGTTCGTACTTGTGTCGGTGGGAGAGCGTGGGGGGGATCGGCAGTGGATAGTGGATAGTGGGCGGACGGCAGCCCTTTCCTCCACCGCTTCGGCCCCGTTTACAGCTTCGCGAAAGCCGGTTATGACATAGCCCGCGTAGAGTTCGTCCAGAGCCAGATCCGCCAAGTTGAGCAGATCGGTGCGGCGAAACTGAAAGCCGGGCAGAACCTGCGAACGGATTACGCCGGCGGCGTCGAGCTGGATCTCTGCATAGCGGCGGGCGGCATTCCTGTCCGCCTGAGGGATTTTAGCACGAATTGGCGGGGGAGGGCAGGGCGGGGGATGATGGGATAGAGTCCAGAGCGCTCGCCCTATTCCTCAGGGTCGTGGGGATCCAGGCATTGGGGTCAACCATAACTCTTCTCTTGCTAAACGGTAGGAATCAGTTCCCTTGAAACCAAGACTTTGAAGTTGATCTTGTCCCTCGTGGTATAGTGAACAACAATTCCGCCGTAACTATCTGACACGAAATGCCCTCTGGACGTGCGTTTTCTGTACCACTGGTTTGGATTCTTCGCCACCAAAAAGTACCTTGTGTGAATTTCCTTTCCTGAACTTTCGATACAACTATCGACCTCAAACACGGAAAGCAGGTATTTCAGACTGGGCAAAGACCAGCGCAGTTGCTTTTCGCCCCTCTTTCTGCTTGGATGCTCAGCTTCTCTTTCCTCAAAACTCCTCTTGAGTTCTACAAAGATTGCTCTGTACTCGGATTCCAATTCATCCAATATCAGGAAGTCGCAACGTTTGAGAAAATCATTCCCCTGATCCGCATCAAAGAGTTCTCTCCTCTTGCCTTCATCAAACCGCATGACCGTGGCAGTCCCGGGAACATTGTCAACACGCAGCGTCATCCTTCCGTCCTTCGTGTCTTCCCTCAACATGAATGTTCGCCGGTTCCATTTCTCTCCCTTGCGTAGCATGTGAGGGTCTATATGGTCCTCTAGCCATCTTGTAAACAACGCCCTAGCCCTCGCTATCTTTCATCATTATTTGAGAGGCCAGTTCCTCCGACCTGAAATTCAGCTCATCGATCGTTTTGTCAAGAACCTGCATCTCAATACCATACTTGTTCTTGGGACACTCTCTCAGAGTGCCTTCCCCGGCGACATAAGCCTTCACCTGATCCTGGCTTAACTCATCATCCTTCTCGTATCCCAACTTTCGCTTGATCGTATCACCATCCTCCAATGGGGAGGTTAGCATTATGAGATTGTTGATTTCCCTGACGATATAGTCGCTGTGCGTTGTAATCAGGACCTTGTTGCCAGAGTTGACCAACCGCGCCAGCAGTCGCGTGAGCCGAATCTGATTTGCCGTGTCAAGATGACTCTCGGGTTCATCGATTAAGATGAGATTGCTCCGACTATTGTTCATGAAGAATCCCAAGTAAAAGTACAGGCCAGACATCTCCCAGGCCGAAGAAGAGGCGAGATACAAGGGGATATCGAAAGAGGGCTCGTCCTCGCCACTTGCCTTGAAACGAAGTTCCCCATCGGCACTGGAAAAGCGACCACCCATCATTCTTTCCACTTGGGCGGAAAACCTGCCCGCCGGCTTGTTGTCGTCCCTCTGCACGCGGTCAGGAATCTCCCTGAACAAGTCAATGTTGTTATGGACCGGCAAAGCGTAATTGCCGACATTTTTTTTCGATTCCAGCCGGCCAGACTTTTCAGCGCTTTTGCCACTGAGCCTGTCTTGTATCTGCGCTTGAATCCACTGGCTATTTGCATAGTCCAATTCATTTAAAAATAGCGGAATCGTATGACGAGCAGAAGAGAAAATGGACGGGATCAAATTGGTTTCAAAAATACCTCTGAGAAGCAGATAGGAATACAACCTGTTTACATTTTGTTCCGTAACCATATCGATTTTGCCAAGATCGTTTTCTCCTTCGTCCTCGCTTTCAAGACTGTTGTCTCTTACTTCCATGCTGACGCTGTTGCCGTCATATCCAAGATGCAGTTCCCTGTTTTCAGGGATTCTCATGCTCCTATTCACGTTGAATTGCAGCCCTGCCTCAAGATCGGCTTCCAGCGAAGCGTCTTCGAACAATCCCTCACGCGCGGCGAACACTCCGTTTAGTTCATTCCTGGAGAACGCACGCGACACCTCTCGAATCAACCGAGAACGTTGTTCAGCCAAAGTGTTTTGATCAGCTTTCCACTCTTTGCGATCATGGAAGTTTAAGTAATCCCCTAGCTCATGCGAAGGCATCGAGACCATTTCTTCAAAAATCGTGTCGAAGAATTCAGATACAGGATCACTCAACACAACCTCGGCGAACTTCACCATGAACCCATATAAGGCATAAGCCATGTAGGTCTTGCCGGTGTTGTTGCGACCGGATATCACCGTCAGATCACCAAGTTCCAACCTGGCTTCTTTGACAGGGCCCAGATTCTTGAATACAAACCTCATTGGACCATAAATCATCACTGCGCTCTTGATTGCGTGTGGAAAAAATGCCTTGTAGCGGATTCAACATTCTATCACTACGGCAAGTCATAGCCAATCCTGCCAGATGCCAAAGGGAAAACAGGCTAACACGGCAAGCAGTATCGACCTCCTCCATTGGTACTTTGCCATTTCTTTGATTATCATTTCCCAGCAGATCCATTTTCGCTTTGATCCGGCAGGGAAGGGGTGCAGGAATGAAATTCACATTTGAGAATCTTGGGCCAATCAGGAAGGCAGAGTTGGAGCTGGGCGATCTCACAATCATTACCGGCCGCAACAATACGGGCAAGACCAGTATTGTTTATGCGCTCTATGGATTCTTGAATGGATTCGACAGGCAGTTAACCGGCAGTTGGGGGGAAAGTTTTGTTGAGAACTGTTTCACCAGGATTGGGGCGGGTCCAGTTGAGGAAGCAACGCGAAGGTTGCGAGAGGACGGCCAGGTCAGGTGGGAACTGAGCGCAGAGTTGCGGGAGAGAGAACGGGACCGCTTGGTGGTGGAAATGGCAAAGGAGTATTCGGAAAGTGGAATGTTCCGCACCTTTAACGCGTCGCCGGAGCAGTTTCGAGGCGCGTCAATGCGTGTGGATTATGAAAACGAACTCTTTGTGAAAACCTCTTCTTTTCGTGCGCGTCTTGATCAGAGAGGGAGGTTTATCTACTGGACTCACGATGAGGGGAAGGTTATCGTGAGTCTGGTAGACGATACAGTTGAGGGAAAAAGACCTCTTTCCCCCGACCATTTGAAGCGGGTCTTCGTGCGTACATATTTGCGATTCCTGTTAGGGGGCGCTTTCATGTTTGTGCAGAACCCGTATATCTTTTCTTCTGCACGCCACACAATCCCGCTGTTCATAAGGGAATTGGATTACGTCAGGAACCAAGTCGTTCGTTCTATGCAATTCAAGGAGCGCGAGTCGAACAGTTCCCCGCCTTTCGATATTGAGCCGTTACAAAACATAAGCAGTTATCCTTTGCCAGTACATGACAACATAGACTTCTACAGGAGGATCCCTCGCTTAGCGGAATTCTACAGAGACGACACTTCGGAAAATTCTGCCGGACCCATAGAAGAGATGCTGCACGGACGCTTCAAGGTTGTAGACGACGCGGTGCGTCTGACATCAAGTCTGGACGACGGAGCCGGTTTTGACATTCCCCTGCATCTCGCATCTTCATCAGCATGGGAGTTGTCGAGCCTCCACTTCTTCTTGAAGTACATTTTTGACTTGGATGTTAGCCGCCTCATCATCATTGATGAGCCCGAAAGTCATCTTGACACGACAAACCAGATCAGACTGGCGCGGTTGCTGGCAGAGTTGGTTAATGCCGGCAACCGGGTCCTGATAACCACGCACAGCGACTATATCGCAAAGGAGGTGAACAATCTGATTATGCTCAGCAGCGGCTTCGCAAGAAAAGAGGAGACGATGGAAAGACTGGGGTATCAGGAGACCGATGTACTGTCACCAGACCAGGTCCGGGCTTACACTGCGCGGGGCGGCGAATTGATCCGCAACAGGGTGGATGAGTACGGCATTCAGATGCGTGTTTTCGATCAAACCATAGATGACATCAACAGGAGGGCGCGGGAGTTGTACACACGCATAGAGAGGGAAAGGGAGGATGAGTGACGCGGAGTTTGTCGCATGGGTTGACGATCACGTACGCACGGACAAGAGGCTGCCCGCGTGCAAGAGAATGGGTGAAACAGTTGAGCTCTTTGAGAAAAACTCTAATCAGAACCATCACACTCGAACAGACGCTTTTTGGCGCCTCGTTGCGCTCACAGGAGGGAGTGACCGGCCGCCGGTGTCTGTAACACCCGTTATGTTAGTCCAACAGGCACGGGGACAGAGTCGGCAGGCAAAAGGGCCTCAGGCGCCGGCGGACGGTAGCCTGTCCACAACGATGCAGGCTTCCAGCTGCCTGCGCAGCGAGTCGACGTCCAGCCCGCCGTGCGAGGCGATCATCACAATCTGCGTGCGGCGCGGTCCAGCGGCCCACGCGCCGGCCAGCGTCAGGCTGGCGCGTTTCCCCACCATCTGCAGAATCATCCTCTTGTCCGGCATATCATGCAGGTGGACCACGCCCTTGGCCCGGTAGATGGTATCGGGCAGCGCCTCGAACAGCGCACGCAGCGCCTTCAGCGACAGCGGTCTGTCCGTCGTCCAGCTCCAGGTGCTGAATACCAGCGTATGGTCGCCATGTTCATGCCGGCGCCCGTCTTCGTGCTCCCGCTCCTCATCGGCGCCATGCACGTGCACGTCGCGCTCGGCGCGCCGCTGCAGGCGTTCGGGCGCATACCTGCCCGCGTCCAGCACCAACTCCAGCGGCGCCTGTCCGTAAGTTACCTCCAGAATGCGCGCGCCCGGCGCGTTGCCTCGAATCAGATCGGTCTTGAAGTCCACCACGTTGAGAGACACCTTTCTCATCTTCATCCTCGGCCCGATCCGACGATTCAGCTCGGTCTTGACCTCTTCCAGCTCCTCCGCCGTGACCAGATCAACCTTGTTCAGCGCCACGATGTCCGCGGCCGCGATCTGGTCCAGCGCCAGCCCCAGGTTCTCTTCCTCCAGCGTCAGGATGTTATCGGCATCCACCACGACCAGAATGCTGTCGAGCCGGGCCAGCGGCTTGACTTCCGGCGCCAGGAAGGTATTGGCGACGGCAATTGGGTCCGATACGCCGCTGGTCTCGACGACGAGGTACTCGGGCGGATCATCCCGCCGCAGCAGTTTGAGCGTCTCCTTGAGCAGGTCGCCGCGAATCGTGCAGCAGATGCAGCCGTTCGACAGGTTGACCGCATCGCCTTCGACACCGACGACGAGCTGGGCGTCTATGTTTATGGCGCCAAAGTCGTTCACCAGCACGGCAATCTTCAGACCGTGATCGCCGTGCAGGATGTGGTTGACCATGGTGGTCTTGCCTGCGCCGAGAAAGCCGCTGAGAATAGTCACCGGCACCGGGAAACAGTCGTTCTCCATAGCAGCCGCTCCTCCCTGATCGAGACCCGCAGATAGACGCCCCTTGCTCTACTCTTATTATACACGCCGGCTCCCGACGAGCACGGCCGCCTCTCCGCCTTCGACCACTGACCAGGTTCCGTTGACCTTTTGGGGAGGCCGCTCAGGATTCAGCAGGATCGGAAAGCCGGCAGGCCTGGCAGGGATTCTTCTCGCTTGAATGTTGTTGTAGATACAACCAGTCGCAATTTGCGCCGGCAACCGCTGTTCTGACAGATGTCAACGTGTCCTGATGCCTACCGCCGTTCCACCGACCACCGACCACTGCCTACTGACCGCTGCAGTGCCGTTCCCCGGCAGTTCCCCCGCCGTTCCCCGACAGTTCCCCCTCTGACTACTGCCCCCAATAACGCAAGAGCGCCGGGGGAAGAGTCCCCCGGCGCTCCTGTACTACCTGAAGCGCGTCTCGTGTAAAAGACGGGTGTTGGCTAGCGCTTTACCAGGCTTCGTGGGTGATCGAACTGCCCGAATCGACGGTGAAGGTGTACGGCTTGTCGGTGTCGTACACAGTGTCCGGGTAGTAGGTGCTGATCCGGAGCATTTTCTCGGCCGGCAGGTAGTCGATCAGGACCGACTTGCCGGTGAAGGGATTCGAGCCGGTGTAAAGCCGGACCGAAGCGCCGGTTGCGTAGAGCGTCGCCAGCTCGCTGAAGGGCTTGATGTAGGGCCCCGTCTGGGAACTGCCGTCGGCGCCGATGAAGTAGTACTGCAGGCCGCCGGCGATGGGGCAGAGCTGGGCCGGTGTGGCGGCATGGGTCACGATGCAGTCGGCGGAGGGGTAGCTGGGCGCGTCAGGATGCGCTTCAGTCTCCTGGGTCTGTTGCGTGTCATCGTCGGGCGGAGGCGGCGCCTGCTGCGTGTCATCGTCGGGTGGCGGCGGCGCCTGTTGCGTGTCATCGTCGGGCGGGGGCGGCGCCTGTTGCGTGTCATCGTCGGGCGGGGGCGGCGCCTGCTGCGTGTCATCGTCGGGCGGAGGCGGAGGCGGCGCTGCGAGGGCAGCTCCGGGCAGCAAAGCGATAGCCAGCAGGAGGGCCAGGATGAAAGGCGCCGCTCTGCGAAGTTTCTTGGAAGGTCGAGGTGAAGGTTTCATTGGGATTTTGCTCCTCGTTTCAGTTTGAACCGGATAAGACAAATCGCTTACACGAGATGCGATTGGAATTATGACGCCGGGGGTGGGGGGAAAGTTCCGTGGATAGTGGATAGTGGATAGTTTTTTGATCCGCGAAGTGACGCGAAGGGGCATGGAGAACGATGTAAGGCAGTTTTTGGTAGTCAGTGGGTTGTCTGAACCGTGATTTGGGGGGATTTAGGAGATTAAGGAAGATTTGGGCCCGGCTACGGTGGAGGGTTCTGGCGGTGGTGTGAGAGGGAAGGACGGATGAGTGAAGGGGAAGGTTTGAAATTGGGGAGGCGTGGGTTTGGGGTGAGGAGGGGGAGGCCTGTTGTAAGGAGGTCAGCGGTGGGGACGGTTCTTTCGACGGCGGGGTGGCCGCGGCGGTGGGGACGGTGTGAGTCAGGACATCTGTGAGACTATAAGGTCAGGACCGGTCCTGGCGCAGTCGAGCTATTTCGGCCTTCAAGGCTTCCATCTGTCCCTCCGCCTCTTCGGCCCGCTCCTTCTCCTGACGCCGCGCGGCCGCTTCCACTTCTGCCCTTTCCTCCGCCTGATGGCGCGCGGCAGCTTCCGCTTCGGCCCTGTTCACAGCCTCACGATAGCTGGGGATGACATAGCCCGCATAGAGTTCATCCAGCGCCAGCTCCTCCAGGTCCGGCAAGTCGAGCAGGTCGCTGCGCCGAAACTGAAAGCCGGGCAGTACCTGCGAACGGATTACGCCGCCCGCGTCGGGCCGGATCTGCGCATAGCGCCGACCCGCAGTCAGCCGGTAGAAACGCATGTAGCGGTCTGCCGGGTCCAGGATGAAGTACTCCTTCACGCCGGCCAATGCGTAGCCTCTCCTCTTCTCCTCCGTGTCCCGCCGCACCTCCGCCAACGTCGAATCCGACACCTCCTCCACTATCATGTCGCATACGCCTTCAAAGGCGCGCAGCTCCAGCGCGCCCCACGGCGCAGGATTCTCGTTCAGCACCACCCCAATGTCCGGCTTGTACACAACCTCCCACTTCCCCGACGGCTCGCCCGCATCGAGTACCGTCATGCTGACTCCAGTCTCCAGATCGATGAACTTGGCAATCGGGTTGACCTGAACGTAGCAGCCCAGGAGGAGGCTGAACCATCGATACTGCCTGATTTGGGGGTAGTTCGGCAAGGGTTTGGCCTCCAGAATGCCGTTATTCCATTCGTAGCTGACGTCCATGTCCGGGTAGGGGTTTTCGTACCACCTGGCCCAGTACTCCTCTTTAGTAACCCGGCGGCCATGGTCAGGCGCGTAGCGGTTGCCCTGGGCTTTGGTTGTCCGCTTCAGCGCCGCGTCACGCCGCGCCTTTATCGACTGCATACTCGCTCCTCCGGTAGATCCAACGCCGGCCGGCACTCCTGTCTGCCTGAACGATTCCAGCGTGAATCGAAGGGGGGATGAATTGGGTAAGGGAAGGGCATATGCGAGGCTATAAGGTCAGGACCGGTCCTGGCGCAGTCGAGCTATTTCGGCCTTCAAGGCTTCCATCTGTCCCTCCGCCTCGTCGGCCCGCTGTTCCGTCTGACGCCGGGCGGCGGCTTCCTCGTCGGCTCGCTCCTTCTCCTGACGCCGCGCGGCAGCTTCCGCTTCGGCCCGCTGCTCCGCCTCTCCGGTCCTTTCCTCCGCCTGACGACGCGCGGCGGCTTCCGCGGCAGCCCGCTCCTTCTCCTGGCGCCGCGCGGCAGCTTCCGCGGCAGCGCTTTCCTCCGCCTGGCGCCGCGCGGCAGCTTCCGCTTCGGCCCTGTTCACAGCGTCACGATAGCGGGGTATGACATAGCCCGCATAGAGTTCATCCAGCGCCAGCTCCTCCAGGTCCGGCAAGTTGAGCAGATCCCTGCGCCGAAACTGAAAGCCGGGCAGTACCTGCGAACGGATTACGCCGCCCGCGTCGGGCCGGATCTCCGCATAGCGCCGACCCGCAGTCAGCCGGTAGAAACGCATGTAGCGGTCTGCCGGGTCCAGGATGAAGTACTCCTTCACGCCGGCCAATGCGTAGCCTCTCCTCTTCTCCTCCGTGTCCCGCCGCACCTCCGCCAACGTCGAATCCGACACCTCCTCCACTATCATGTCGCATACGCCTTCAAAGGCGCGCAACTCCAGCGCGCCCCACGGCGCAGGATTCTCGTTCAGCACCACCCCAATGTCCGGCTTGTACACAACCTCCCACTTCCCCGACGGCTCGCCCGCATCGAGTACCGTCATGCTGACTCCAGTCTCCAGATCGATGAACTTGGCAATCGGGTTGACCTGAACGTAGCAGCCCAGGAGGAGGCTGAACCATCGATACTGCCTGATTTGGGGGTAGTTCGGCAAGGGTTTGGCCTCCAGAATGCCGTTATTCCATTCGTAGCTGACGTCCATGTCCGGGTAGGGGTTTTCGTACCACCTGGCCCAGTACTCCTCTTTAGTAACCCGGCGGCCATGGTCAGGCGCATAACGGTTACCCCTGGACGGGCCTGTCCGCTGCGGCGGCGCGTCTCGCGGCGCCTTTATCGTCACCATGCTCCCTCCTCTGACATAACCAACGGCGGTCGGCACTCCTGTCTGCCTGAACGATTCCAGCGTGAATCGAAGGGGGGATGAATTGGGTAAGGGAAGGGCATATGCGAGGCTATAAGGTCAGGACCGGTCCTGGCGCAGTCGAGCTATTTCGGCCTTCAAGGCTTCCATCCGTCCCTCCGCCTCTTCGGCCCGCTCCTTCTCCTGACGCCGCGCGGCGGCTTCCTCGTCGGCTCGCTCCTTCTCCTGACGCCGCGCGGCAGCTTCCGCTTCGGCCCGCTGCTCCGCCTCTCCGGTCCTTTCCTCCGCCTGACGACGCGCGGCGGCTTCCGCGGCAGCCCGCTGCTCCGCCTCTCCGGTCCTTTCCTCCGCCTGACGACGCGCGGCAGCTTCCGCTTCGGCCCGCTCCTTCTCCTGGCGGCGCGCGGCCGCTTCCACTTCTGCCCTTTCCTCCGCCTGATGGCGCGCGGCAGCTTCCGCTTCGGCCCTGTTCACAGCCTCACGATAGCGGGGTATGACATAGCCCGCATAGAGTTCATCCAGCGCCAGCTCCTCCAGGTCCGGCAAGTTGAGCAGATCCCTGCGCCGAAACTGAAAGCCGGGCAGTACCTGCGAACGGATTATGCCGCCCGCGTCGGGCCGGATCTCCGCATAGCGCCGACCCGCAGTCAGCCGGTAGAAACGCATGTAGCGGTCTGCCGGGTCCAGGATGAAGTACTCCTTCACGCCGGCCAGGGCGTAGCCTCTCCTCTTCTCCTCCGTGTCCCGCCGCGCCTCCGCCGACGTCGAATCCGACACCTCCTCCACTATCATGTCGCATACGCCTTCAAAGGCGCGCAGCTCCAGCGCGCCCCACGGCGCAGGATTCTCGTTCAGCACCACCCCAATGTCCGGCTTGTACACAACCTCCCACTTCCCCGACGGCTCGCCCGCATCGAGTACCGTCATGCTGACTCCAGTCTCCAGATCGATGAACTTGGCAATCGGGTTGACCTGAACGTAGCAGCCCAGGAGGAGGCTGAACCATCGATACTGCCTGATTTGGGGGTAGTTCGGCAAGGGTTTGGCCTCCAGAATGCCGTTATTCCATTCGTAGCTGACGTCCATGTCCGGGTAGGGGTTTTCGTACCACCTGGCCCAGTACTCCTCTTTAGTAACCCGGCGGCCATGGTCAGGCGCGTAGCGGTTGCCCTGGGCTTTGGTTGTCCGCTTCAGCGGCGCGTCTCGCCGCGCCTTTATCGACTGCATACTCTCTCCTCCGGTAGATCAATCGCCGGCCGGCATTCCTGTCTGCCTGAACGATTTTAGCACGAACCGGCGGGGGAGGGAAGAGCGGGCGAGATGCCCTGTCCCTGCCCTGCACTGCACTGCACTGCACTGCGCCGATGCTAACTGCGCCGATGCTAATTGTGGACCCAGACGAGGGTGGCGTCATTGGAGGTGGAGCGGAGCCAGGCGGTGGAGCCGCTCCAGTCGGGGAATGCCCAGTTGAAGAGCCATTCGGCATCTTCGATCGTCAGGTTGACACAGCCGTGGCTCATGGGGGCGCCGAAATTGTTGTGCCAGTAGGCGCCGTGGAAGGCGTAGCCGTGGTAGAAATACTGGACCCAGGGAACGTTTGGCAGGTTGTAGTAGGTGCCGGAGGCGCGGTCGCCGCCGTCCATGGTCTGGGAAACGGTTCGCGCCCAGATGCGAAAGAGGCCGGTGACGGTGGGGTTGTCTTCCACGCCGGAGGAGATGGGGAACCGGTTCGCGAGGCGGCCGCCATCCCAGGCGTAGAGAGTCTGGTCCTTGAGGCTCACTTCAATCCACTTCTCCCCCTGGGCGCGGGCCCGATCGACGTTCATGTGCAGGAGGGTCAGCCCGTTGTAGGTGACCGCATGTTGGGAATCCTCTTCCAACAGGCGGCGCCAGTTGACGGCGGCCACCTTTGTGCGGCGCTCGTCGCGAATGCGGGGCAGGTCCATGGAGGCGGCCGCAAAGGGGAGGGGGGGCAGTAGGTCGAGGCCGGGGACGGCGGCGGCGGGCAGGTGGGCGCTGCGCCAGGCGATGGAGGAGAGTGCGCTGAGGAGGACCAGCGCGAGCGTGAAACGTTGCATTCGGATTTGCATGACGGAGCTCCGGCAGCGGATGAGTGCATTAGATTAAGAGTAACTGTCAGAGGTAGAAACTCAGGGCTGGATGAAGTTTGCCCGAAATGAGAGCTGTAAGGGTAAGACCCGGTCTGTCCGCGAAGGGCGCGGAGGAACGCGGAGAACACCTTTATTATCCGCGGAGGAACACAGAGGGTCACGGAAAACACCTCTTGATACAGCGGCGGCTCAACGGCGCGCGGAACTTTCAGTGCCGGCCGGGGCGATGAAAAGGATAATACTCGGATAAGCCCCGGACGTCTATAACTCCACACATATACTATTGGGCGCCTGCAGCGCGTTTGCCGCCGAGCAGATACTGCAGGGCAGAAACTGAACCGGTTGCCAATGCACGGAGGCTCCGCCTCAACAGTTGTGATGTAAGGCGCGCTTGCCATCGTCACGTTTTGGCTTGGGAAGAGCGGACCGGTCAGACATTCCCGGCTCTGTCCAGAATACTATATCGGAGAATCCAGGGTGCATACAATTCGCCGCCTGCACAAGGGGGATGCTTGCGACAGAGGCCAGCGTAGGGCAATCGTAGGCGATGGCGCAGCGTTACGGGAAGAATGTGGATTTGGACGGCCTGGACTGGACTGAACGGCCCTTGGAAGCGATGCGCGATGCGGGACAAACCTGTATTGACCCGCCGTCATTCATGCGGAGCGCGTATGGATTTCGGCGGCGGAACGGCGGTGGGTAGGGGATAGGGGATAGTGATCTGTGGTCAGTCGCTGTCTTGGCGCAGTCGAGCTAATTCAGCTTGCAAAGCCTGTATCTGTTCCTCCGCCTGGCGGCGGGCTGCCGCTTCCCCGGCAGCTCTTTCTTCCGCCGCTTCTGCCCTGTCCACAGCGTCACGATAGCTGGGGATGACATAGCCCGCATAGAGTTCATCCAGCGCCAGCTCCTCCAGGTCCGGCAAGTTGAGCAGATCCCTGCGCCGAAACTGAAAGCCGGGCAGTACCTGCGAACGGATTACGCCGCCCGCGTCGGGCCGGATCTCCGCATAGCGCCGACCCGCAGTCAGCCGGTAGAAACGCATGTAGCGGTCTGCCGGGTCCAGGATGAAGTACTCCTTCACGCCGGCCAATGCGTAGCCTCTCCTCTTCTCCTCCGTGTCCCGCCGCACCTCCGCCAACGTCGAATCCGACACCTCCTCCACTATCATGTCGCATACGCCTTCAAAGGCGCGCAACTCCAGCGCGCCCCACGGCGCAGGATTCTCGTTCAGCACCACCCCAATGTCCGGCTTGTACACAACCTCCCACTTCCCCGACGGCTCGCCCGCATCGAGTACCGTCATGCTGACTCCAGTCTCCAGATCGATGAACTTGGCAATCGGGTTGACCTGAACGTAGCAGCCCAGGAGGAGGCTGAACCATCGATACTGCCTGATTTGGGGGTAGTTCGGCAAGGGTTTGGCCTCCAGAATGCCGTTATTCCATTCGTAGCTGACGTCCATGTCCGGGTAGGGGTTTTCGTACCACCTGGCCCAGTACTCCTCTTTAGTAACCCGGCGGCCATGGTCAGGCGCATAACGGTTACCCCTGGACGGGCCTGTCCGCTGCGGCGGCGCGTCTCGCGGCGCCTTTATCGTCACCATGCTCCCTCCTCTGACATAACCAACGGCGGTCGGCACTCCTGTCTGCCTGAAGAATTTTAGCACGAACTGGCGGGCGAGGGAAGGGGATACGGCTGAGTGTTGGGGACAGGGATTAGTTGTCGGGGGGTGGGTCGATGGTGGGGAGACTGGCGATGGGGGCGGTTGTCTCGACGAGGGGCGCGAAGATCCAGGCGAGGCCGTCGGGGAGCTGGAGCTGGAGCCAGTCGCCGGTCTCGTCGCGGCCGAGGAGGGCGGCGGTCGCGTCCCGGTTGAGGCCGCCGACGACGGGGAAGTCTGTGCCGGGGCCGGCGCGCAGGTTGGCGGCTTCGACGATGACGGTAAGGGTAAGGGCAGGGGAAACGGCAGGGGAAACGGCGGGGGTGGGGGCGCCGGCAGTGAGGACGATGGGGGTCTGGGGCTGGCTGGCCTGGGCGATGAGGGTGGCGACGATTGCAGGGCCGAGGGACTCCTGGACGACTTCGAGTTCGGCCGCGTCGCCGAAGACGCGCACCTGGGCGGCTGGCACCCAGCCCGCGGTGCCGTCGGCGAGGTAGGCGGCGAACCAGACGCTGTCGGCTGAACGGCCGGTCAGGGTGAGGGTGGCGCCGACCTGGAGGTTGGCGCGTGCCGCGCCGCCGGGCGCGGCGTAGAGGATGCCCCCGCCAGCCAGGATGCCGAGGGCGTTGGGACGGTTGAAAACGTCGAGGGAAGGGTCAAGGGCAGGGGAACTGCGGGGGAGCTGCTGGGAAACTGCAGGAGAAACGGCGGGGGTCGGGGTTGGCAGGGCGCGCTGTTGGGCGAGGCGGGTGGCGAGAGTTTGGGCAGTGCGGGATCTGTTTTGTTCCGGGGTCTGGTTGCCGGAGCCGACCTGGGCAGGGGCGCTGAAGTCGGGGGTGGGCTGGGCGACGCGGGTGCCGGGCGGCAAGGGCGTGGGCGCCGCCGGGCGGCGGCCGCAGGCGGAAAGAAGGAGGATGAGGAGGAAAAGGGCAAGGGGAACGGCAGGGGAACGGCGGGGGAACGGCGGGGGGAGGGCGGGGACACGGGACGGGTTATTCATAGCGGAGGGCGTCGATGGGGTTGAGACGGCTGGCGCGGTAGGCAGGATAGATGCCGAAGAAGAGGCCGACGGCCATGGAGAAGAGGATGGAGATGGCGATGGCGTCGACGCCGACGACGGCGCTGAAGTTGGGTACGAATGATGTGGCGGCTACGGCCCCTCCGGCGCCGAGGGCGATGCCCAGCATGCCCCCAATGAGGGCAAGGGTGACGGCTTCAATAAGGAACTGGCCGAGGACGTTGCGGCGTTTGGCGCCGACCGCTTTGCGGAGGCCGATCTCGCGGGTGCGCTCGGTCACGCTGACAAGCATGATGTTCATGATGCCGATGCCGCCGACGACGAGACTGATAAAGGCTATCGCGCTGAGAAAGATGGTCATCGCGCCGAGGATGTCGCCGAAAATGGAGATGAGGTCGGACTGGTTGATGATGACGAAGTCGTCTTCGCCGCGGAAGGAGATGTTGTGGCGTTCGCGCAGGAGCTCGGCAATCTGCTCCTGGGCCGCCTCCATGCGGTCTTCGGAGACGACGGAGGCGTAGATGAGGTTGACCTGGTATTCGCCGCTGACGGTACGGCGGCGGAAGAGGCGGTCCTGGACGGTGGTGAGGGGGATGAAGATCATCTCATCGAGGTTGGCGCCGCCGACGCCGGCGCCGCGTTCTTCCATGACGCCGATGACGCGGAAGAGGATGTTGTTGACGCGGATGGTCTGGTCGATGGGGTCCTCGTTGGGTTCGAAGAGTTTGCCGAAGACGTCGGAGCCGATGACGACGACGCGAGAGCGCTCTTCGACGTCGGTGTCGGTGAGAAAGACGCCGATGGCGGCGTCGCCGGAGAGGGTGTCCTGGTAGCTGGCGGTCACGCCGCTGACGGAGACTTCCATGTCGTTGCCGGAGCGGGCGACGAGGGCGTTGCCGCGCACTTCGGGCGCGACGGAGATGACGTCGGGGACCCGCATTGGATTGGCGATGGCGTAGCTGTCGTTGAGTGTGAGGACGCCGCGATCACGGCCGCCGGCGCGGGGTCCGTCGTCGAGCTGGCCCGGGAAGACGTAGAGCAGGTTGGTGCCGAGGCTGGTGAACTGGTCGACGAAGAACTTCTCGACGCCGCGGCCGATGCTCATGAGGGCGATGACCGCGCTGACACCGATGATGATGCCGAGCATGGTGAGGATGGAGCGCAGCTTGTTGGCTGCGAGGGCCAGCATTGCGACACGGACGGATTCGTAGAAGGACATGAGGGCAGTGGATAGTGGTTAGTGGTCAGTGGTCAGTGACTGCTGGGCCGGTAGGTAGTGGTTGTTGTGTTTGGTCGGCGGCGGGTTGGGTGTGGTTGTTTTGGTCGCTTTCGATGCGGCCGTCGCGGAAGTGGATGACGCGGTTGCAGTATTCGGCGATTTCGGGGTCGTGGGTGACGAAGAGGATGGTGATGCCCTGTTCGCGGTTGAGGCGCTGGAGCAGGTCCATGATCTCGTCGCTGGTCCTGGTGTCGAGATTGCCGGTGGGCTCGTCGGCAAGGATGAGCTTGGGGCGGTTGATGAGGGCGCGGGCGATGGCGACGCGCTGCTGCTGGCCGCCGGAGAGCTCGTTAGGATTGTGGTCGCGGCGGTCGTCGAGGCCGACGAGATGGAGGGCCTCGGCGGCGCGCTTATGGCGCTCGCGACCGCTGATGCCGGCGTAGAGCAACGGGAGCTCGACGTTGGCCTGGGCGGTTGTGCGGGCGAGAAGGTTGAAGCTCTGGAAGACGAAGCCGATCTTGAGGCTGCGGATCTCGGCAAGGTTGTTGTCGTCGAGCGCGCCGACGTCGGTGCCGTCGAGGCGGTAGAGGCCGGAGGTGGGCACGTCGAGGCAGCCGATGATGTTCATGAGGGTGGATTTGCCGCTGCCGCTGGGCCCCATGATGGCGACCATTTCGCCGAGTTGGATGGTGAGGTCGACGCCGCGCAGGGCGCGCACTTCCATGTCGCCCATTTTGTAGGTCTTGGTGAGCTCGAGGGCCTCGATGACGGAATTGGCGCCGGCGGGGGCGTCGAAGCCGTTGGCATTCATTATTGTGCTGGTATCCGTCCTGGAGAACTGTTTGAACATTGCAGGGTTGTCTATATATATAGGGGCGGTCAGTTGCCTCCGAAGATGGCGCTGCGCAGCTGTTCTTCACTGCTGGCGCGGATCAGGGCGATCTGGTCGGTTTCGGCGAGGCCGGCAAGAACTTGGGTGAAGCGGTCATTGCGCAGGCCCATTTCAATCTCCTGGAGCGTCGGGACGTCTGCGACGATCTTCTGGACGAAGGCGCGGCCTGATTCGCGGTCGAGCTGGATATAGCGATTGGGGACGAGCAGGATGTTGTCGACCTTGGCGGTGGTGATGATGGCGGTGGCGCTCATGCCGGCGCGCAGCTGGGCGACGGTGGTGTCGGGCACGATTTCGACTTCGTAGGCGACGACGCCGCCGACGTCGCGAGCGGTGGGCGAAACCTTGGTGACCTGGCCGGTGATGTCGGCGTCGGGAAGGGCGTCGAGGCTGAGGCGGACGGTCTGCCCGATCTGGACCTGGCGGACGTCGAGCTCGTCGACGAGGACGGTCATGTGGTAACTGTCGAGGTCGGTGAGGACGATGGCCGGCAGGGAGCCGCCGCCGTAGAGCTCGCCCTGGCGCAGGTTGACCTGGCTGACGACGCTGTTGATGGGCGCGTAGAGCATTGCGTTGTTGAGGGTGAGCTCGGCCTGGCGTTTGCTGAGCTCGGCCTGGCGCACCTGGGCGCGGGCGATGTCGAGGTCCTCCTGGGAGGGGCCCCCGATGAGGGCGTTGAGGGCGTCCTGGGCGACGAGCAGGTTGCTGCGGGCCTGGCGGACGCCGAGCTCGGCCTGTGCGATCTGCGCGAGAGCGGCGGCGATCTGGGCTTGGTCGGCGCCGCGCTGGGTAAGGGCGAGCTGGGCCTGGGCGACTTCGAAGGTGATCGTCATCTGCTCCAGCTGGACGGCCTGGGGGGAGGCGCCGGCGTCAGGGAAGCTCTTGACTTCGTCGTAGGCGCTCTGGGCCTGGCGCACGTTGACGGCGGCCTGGCGGACCTGGGATTCCTGGACGGCGATCTCTTCGGGCGAGGCGCCGGCGAGGAGCTGGCGGTAGCTGGCCTGGGCGCTGGCAAGGGCGGCTTCGGCGCTGGCGACGCTTGCCTGGGCGACGGTTACGTTGGCCTGGGCGGCGATGATGTCGGAGTCGGCGGGCGGCTTTTCGAGCTTGTCGAGCTGGGCGCGGCTGATCAGGAGAGAGACTTCAGCCTGTTCGAGGGCGAGGGAGGCGTCGGTCACGTCGAGCTGGGCGAGGAGCTGGCCGGACTCCACAGGCTGGCCGACCGATACGAGTACCTGCTCGACGCGGCCGCTGGCGCGAAAGGAGAGAGCGACTTCGGCTTCGGGTTCGATGCTGCCGGTAGCGCTGACGGTACTACTGATGGAGCCGCGATCGACGGTTACGGTCTCATAGCTGGGCTCTTCGTCGAGGGCGGCGCGGCTCTCCTGGAAGCGTTGGAAACCGAACCAGCCAGCGGCGCCTATACCGAGGAGCAGGACGAGCGTGATCAGGAATTTCTTCATTTTGGTTCAATCCCGGCGTACCGGCAAAGGCGGCTTGCGAATAGCGAAAGGGCTGGCAGGGCAATTATAGTGCCAATTGGCGAAGGGCGCGAATGGGCCTGGTGTCTGGCGGGACAACAGTTTGTTTGCCGGTCCACTATATATAGTACGGCCCTGCGGGACGGTAGTTTCACGTCCGTGCGAGCCGATGTGTGTCAGCGTACAACGGGTGGGTGGGAAGCTCTGTAAGGCAATGCCCATTTGGAGTGGATAGGGGATAGTGGATAGGGGGTAGTGGTTAGTGGAGGCAGCGATTGATCAGGGAGAGGTGTGGAAAGGGGGGAACGATACCGCTCGCCGGGCTGAGCTGTGATCGCCGGTTGGGAGGGGCTTGGCGATCACAGTTGGGGGAGGCGGGATGGGAATGGGGATGCCGCTGCCTACGGTGTGACGTCGACCTGTACTGACCAGTCGCCGTTGGCGCCGTTGACGACGGCGCGGACGCGGTAGTAGGTTGTGCCGGCGGTGGGGCCGCTATGGGTGTAGGAGGTGGTGGCGGCTGTCAAGGGATCTCCGATACGCGTCCATTCGGACTGGCCTTCGGTCCAGGTGATGAGATGGTAGCTTTCGGCGCCGGTGACGGGGCTCCAGCTGAGTGCGACCTGTCCGCTGGCGACGGTGGCAACGAGCCCGGGAATCGAGGAGGTCGCGGGGACGGCGCTGATGGTATTCGACCAACTACCGGCAGCGTCGCGATCCAGGGCAGCGATGCGGTAGTAATAGGTTTCCGTCTCGGAAAGGAGGGTGTGGGTGTAGGAGGTTGTGGCGGCAACCAGGGGATCGCCAATACGTTGCCAGGCGTTCTGGGTTTCGGTCCAGACGATAAGCTGGTAGCCGTCGGCGCCGGTCACCTGGTTCCAAGAAAGCTGGACCTGGCCGGCGGCGGCGGCGGCGGAGAGAGTTGGGGCGGCCGGCAGGGTGGGGATCGAGGCGATCGGACTGGACCATTCGCCCTCAATGCCGTCGACCACGGCTCTCAGCTTATAGAAGTAGGACTGTCCCGCGGTAAGCTCAGTGTGCGTGAAGGAGGTGGCAGTGCCGGCGATGGGATCGCCGATGCGTTTCCAGTCATCAATGCCTTCGGTATGGAGGATAAGATGGTAGCTTCCGGCGCCGGGCACTGCGCTCCAGTTGAGCCGGATCTGGCCGATGCCGGCGGCGGCGATCAGGGTTGGGGCCGCGGGCACGGTGGGGACAGCGCTGATCGAATCGGACCAGTCTCCTTCCTTGTCGTCGATGACGGCCCTGACGCGGTAGTGGTAGGAGATTCCGGGTGTAAGGCTGCTGTGCGTGTAGAAGGTGACGGCGCCGGTGATAGGATCGCCGATGCGTGTCCAGTCTTCCTGGCCGTCGGTCCAGGAGATGAGATGGTAGGAGTCGGCGCCAGTGATGCCGCTCCAGTTGAGCTCGATTTTTCCGATGGCGGGGGAGGCGGTGAGCGCCGGCGCGCCGGGGGTATCGGACACAGTCGCTTCTACCTCGTCTGCCCAAGAACTCTTTTGGCCGGAGGCGGGCACGGTGCGGGCGGTATAGAAGTATTTCTGGCTGGCTGTAAGCCCGGTATGTGTATAGGAGGTAGAGGTACCTGTCAGTACGCCCGCGGCGATTTGTTCCCAGGAGACGTCGTCATAGCGAAACCAGAGTTCGTAGGAGGCGGCGCCCTCCACGGCCTGCCAACTTATCGTGATTTCGCCGTTGCCGGCAGCCGCCTGCAGAGCGGGCGCTGCGATAGTATCCTGACTTGATGCCGATGTACCGGGTGTACCGATGCCAGCTTCCGGGACGGGTCCGTTTCCGGGCCGCGGGAAGGCTATTCTCAGTTCGCTGGAAGGGAGGGCAAAGTAGAATGCCGCGAGCAGGGCAACGAGGACAAGTGCGCTCAGTGAAAGTAGGCGTATCTTTGTTTTCATAATAACTACACGCAGTCCTTTTCGTCCAGCTGTTTGTGACAAAGGGCGCTGCCGCGCGTGCTCGGCGGGCAGTTCAACCGCCATCCAGATTGCCGGGTGCGAGGCCGGCCCCGGCAATCCTCCCAGAAAGGAGGAAAGGGGGCCGATGATCTAGAATTCAACTATACACGAGAGGCGGGGAGGCGCGCAACGGTTTGCGGCATGATGGCGGCAGATCATAGTCCAATCGGACATGAATCGTACCGGTTCGGGTGATTGTCTGAACCGTGATTCAAAAGGATTCAGGAGATTAAGCGTGATGGTCATGCGCGCGGTTCGGGTGTGGGCTGGTATCCGCCGGGGGGTGGGAACTGGCGGTTGCGACGGGTGAGCGTTTCGCTGGCCGGTCGGTTTCGAATCGGGCGGGCGCGGGTAGGCGCTTGGTCGGTTTCGGTGCAGGCGGGCGCCGGCGGACGGGGTCAGGCGACCTGCACGCCACTAAGGTTTTCGAGCGCCTTGACCAGAGCATGGTTGCCTTCTTCGCCGAGCCCCATCTGCTGGAGGGTGCGGTAGAGGCTGAAGATCTGGCCGGTCAGGAGGACGGGGACGCCGAGGGCGTCGGCTTCCTGCATGATGAGGCGGACGTCCTTCTGCTGGAGGTTGATGGTGAAGCCGGGCCGCCAGTCGCGTTCGATGATCTGGGGGCCGCGGTTGGCGAGCATCCAGCTGCCGGCGGCGCCGCCGGTGACGGCGTTGAGGCATTTTTCAAGATCGACGCCGCCGGCCTGGGCGAAGACGAGGGCTTCGCTCATGGCGAGGCAGTTACCGACGACGAGAATCTGGTTGACGAGTTTGACGGTCTGGCCGGCGCCCTGTTTGCCAACGTGGGTGATGGTCTTGCCCATGGCCTCGAATACGCCGCGAGCGCGTTCTACCTGGTCTTCGTCGCCCCCGATCATGATGCTGAGCGTGCCATTGGCTGCGCCTTCGCTGCCGCCGCTGATGGGCGCGTCGAGCATTTTGACGCCTTTGGCGTCGAGCCGGGATGCGATTTCGATGGTGGCCTGGGGGCTGATGGTGCTGCAATCGATGACGAGGGAGCCGTCGTTGGCGCCTGAGAGGATGCCGTTATCGCCGAGGATGACTTCCTGGACGTCGGGCGTGTCGCTGACGCAGACGATGGTAATGTCGCAGTTGGCGGCGACGTCTGCGGGGCTGGCGCCGGCGGTGGCGCCCGCTTCAACGAGGGGGTCCATGCGGCTGGAGGTACGGTTCCAGACGCGCACGCTGAATCCGGCTTTGAGAAGGTTGCGGGTCATGCCCTGGCCCATGATGCCAAGGCCGACGAACCCGATGCGATCAGTCATTCTGTGGTTCCTCCAATGGTAGTTGTCACGAAGAGATTGCTCGCGGGCTATTTATGATACGCCTGTCGCGGGGAAACGGCAAGAAGGGGGGCTTGTCTGAACCGCAGTTTGGGGGGATTCAGGAGATTAAGCGTGATTGCTGTGCGATCGTGGGTTGGGGGGCGGCGGTTCGAGGGGGAGGGTGTCTCAATGGTTTCGCTGGGAAGGCGAAAAAGCGGTGGGATTCGTTGCAGGTGCGCGGTGACAGGGAACATGCGGGGGTGACACGGCGTCTTTATATCATGTCACCGCCCAGGAATCCTTTCGCAAGGGCGGGAATCACATCAAGGAGATTCATAGAATGAAGACCTTCCGGATTACTTTGGCCCTGATACTCGCACTGAGTGCGCTGGCGATAACCGCCACCGCAAGCGCGCACCCCAACATGCCCAGCTATTGCCGAATGCCCGACGGAACACTCCTGACCGGCCACTGCACCGACGCTCAGAATGCCGCCGGTGGTCACGACATGCACCTGCCTGCGCCTCCGCCACCCGATCCGCAGACACCGGGAGGCAACGGCGCTCCGCCTCCGCCTCCTGGATCAGACGATCCGCCTCCGCCGCCGAGCTCGAACACGGGTGGTGGTCCCGGTGGCAATGGTGGTTCCGGCTCTGGCACGACGCCGGTGTACACCGGAGTGGACTGCCACATCAGTCACGCGGCCACGCCGGCACAGATCTGCTCGGTGCCGAACGGACTGCAGTACTGGTACATCGGCGCGGACGGCAGCGCGCAGCCGGGCCCGTTCCTGCCGGACGAGCCCAAGATCGAGAGCTTCAGCGGCGCCAATCCGTTGACCGGCAAGTCGGTTACGATCGACTACATCACGGAAAACGACCAGATTCTGCTGCGGGTCAGCACGTTCTATCCCGACAGCGAATACGACACCAACAAGCCCTATATCTTTACGCTGGACCCGGGCCACAACGTGAACTACATCCAGTGGTAACTGCAGTGGATAGTGGGGAGGTTAACTGAGTCAGGTAGTTGAGTTGTGTGGGCAGTAAGAGAAAAGAACCCCTTGACAGGGGTTCTTTTTTTGATCCGGTCGGTTGAGCCGGGGGCAGGGTTGGGGGCTATTGGAGGAGGGCTTCGAGCTCTTCGGTGGCCTCGTTGTCTTCGGGCTCTTCTTCCTGTGGGCGGTGGGCGATGGCGGTGAATTCGTAGACGCCCTTGGGCGCGGAGTCGGCGTCGGCGCCGTTGGATGCGTCGAAGGGGTTGCGCGAGCCGGTCATCCGCTCGCCGGCGGCGTGCTCTGCGCCCGGGCCGCTAGGCGCGTTGGGGATGAAGTCGACCTGGATGGTGTCGCCGGGGACGAAGCGACCTTCGAGGAGGGCTTCACTGAGAGGGTCCTGGACTTCGCTCTGGATGACGCGGCGCAGGGGGCGGGCGCCGTAATCCGGGTTGTAACCGGCATCGGCGATGGCGTAGCGGGCGGCAGGGGTGAGCGCCAGTTTCATTTCCTGCTCGTCCAGCTGGGCGCGCAGCGTGCGCAGTTCGAGCTCGACGATTTCGGTTATCTCTTCTTTGGTGAGGCTGCGGAAGACCATGATGCCGTCGAGGCGGTTGATGAATTCCGGGCGGAAGGTCTTCTTGAGAGCATCCATGACCTTGGACTTCATCTGCTCATATTCGGTTTCCATGCGGGTCTGCTCATCGGCGGTAATGGCGAAGCCGATGCCCTTGGAGCCCTGGATGAGGTTGGCGCCGACGTTGCTGGTCATGATGAGCAGGGCGTTGCGGAAGTCGACACGGCGGCCCTTGGCGTCGGCGAGGGAGCCGTCCTCCATGATCTGGAGGAGCATGTTGAAGGCTTCGGGATGGGCCTTTTCGATTTCGTCGAGAAGGACGACGGAGTAGGGCCGGCGGCGGACGGCTTCGGTGAGCTGGCCGCCCTCTTCGTAGCCGACGTAACCGGGAGGCGCGCCGACGAGGCGGCTGACGTTATGCCGCTCCATGAACTCGCTCATGTCGAGTTTGATGAGCGCCTCTTCGCTGCCGAAGAGGAATTCGGCAAGGACTTTGGTCAACTCGGATTTTCCGATACCGGTCGGGCCGAGGAAGATGAAGCTGCCGATAGGTCGCTTGGGGTCCTTGAGCCCGGCGCGGGCGCGGCGGACGGCCTTGCTGATGGCCTTGATGGGTTCATCCTGGCCGACGATGCGTTTATGGAGCTCGTCTTCCATGCCGAGGAGGCGTTCGCGCTCTTCGCCGCCCATGCGATAGACGGGTACGCCGGTCCACATGGAGACGACTTCGGCGATGTCGTCGGCGGAGACGACGGGCTGGTCGGCGACCTGGCGCCAGCCTTCGCGCAGCTTGTCGAGTTTCGACTGGAGCTCGACCTCTTGATAGCGGAGGTCAATGGCGTCGTCGAAGCGCTGGGTTTCGAGCGCCTGCTCTTTTTCCTTCTGGAGGCGTTTGAGATCGATGAAGGTCTCGCGCAGACTGACGGCGTGGGGGGCTTTGTACATGCGCACGCGGCTGCCGGCCTCGTCGATGAGGTCGATGGCCTTGTCGGGCATGAAACGGTCGGGCACGTAGCGCGCGGCCAGATGGGCGGCGGAGTCGAGGGCCTCTTCGGAGATGATGAGTTTGTGGTGTTCCTCGTAACGGCCCTTGATGCCCTTGAGAATCTCAATCGTCTCTTCGATGGTCGGCTCTTCGACAAGGATGGGCTGGAAGCGGCGTTCAAGGGCGGCGTCGTGCTCGATATGCTTGCGGTATTCGTCGAGCGTGGTTGCGCCTATGACCTGGAGCTCGCCGCGGCTGAGGGCGGGCTTGAGGATGTTGGCGGCGTCGACGCTGCTGCCGGCTGCGCCTGCGCCGACGAGCATGTGGACTTCATCGATGAACAGGATGGCGCTGCTGTTTATGATTTCTTCGATAACTTTTTTGAGGCGTTCCTCGAACTGGCCGCGATACATGGTGCCGGCGACGAGGCTGCCGACGTCGAGCATGAGAATGCGCTTGTTGAGGAGAGGCTCGGGCACGTCGCCGTCAACGACGCGCTGGGCCAGTCCTTCGACGATGGCGGTCTTGCCTACGCCGGGCTCGCCGATGAGGGCGGGGTTGTTCTTGTTGCGGCGGCTGAGAATCTGGATTACGCGTTCGATCTCCATCTGGCGGCCGATGACCGGGTCGAGGCGCCCCTCTTCAGCGGAGGCGGTGAGGTCGAGCCCGAGCTGGTCCACGAGAGGCGTTTTGGACTCTTTCTTCTTCTCTTTGGATTGGGCGCTGCTTTGCAGGAGATCGCGGGCGGTCTGTGTGCGGACGCGATCGAGGTTGATGCCGAGGTTGCGCAGCACGTTGACGGCCACGCCGTCTCCGTCGCGTACGAGGCCGAGGAGCAGATGTTCGGTGCCGATGTAGTGGTTGCCCATCATGCGGGCCTCTTCGACAGCCAGTTCGATAACTCGTTTTGTGCGCGGGGCGAGGGTTGGCTTGCCCAAAGGGGCGCGTTCGCCGCGTCCGACAGTGCGCTCCACGGCGCGCACGACCTGGCCCGGTTCGACGCCCAACTCCTTGAGGACCTTGACGGCGACGCTATTCTCCTCCTGGACGAGGCCGAGGAGCAGATGTTCGGTACCGATGTGGTTATGGTTAAGCCGCAGGGCTTGTTCCTGTGCAAGCGTTAGGACTCGGCGCGCACGTTTCGTGAAGCGTTCGAGTTTATCAGACATGGGTACGTTCCCTCAATCGTCATTTTTCCTGCTTAAAGGCAATCAGACAGACCCTACTATACCATAGAGACCGACTGGTCTCCGTAATCGGAACTCCGTTTGCGACCCTGGCAAAGATTGGCGTCCGGCAATTGTTCATGCCTTGGATGCCGATCGTAGGCGGAGGACGGTTCGGAAGCGGATCCGAGCGCACGGCCGCGCAAGGAGAGGACCTGGCGCCTGTCGGAAGGTAAGGTGCAGTTGGCATTCAGGGGCTGACGAGCCGTTTGAGAGGACCGGCATGTGGGGGGCCGGACCAATCGTATTGGCGCGCCATACATGCATCCGATGACTGCATATATTTTAACGACGGCCCATGCATTTTGTCAATAATGAAAAAACGGGCCGGACGCGGTGTCCGACACGTTTTTTGCGAGATGGTCGATGCCTGGGGAGCGGGCGACCTGGATTCTGTTTTGGCGCGGCCGGGCGCCGTACTACGCGGCGCCGCGGCGGCCGTAACGGGAGAAGCAGGGGGCCGTGAACTAGGCTACTACTCTGGCGACCTCCGGAGCTTCAGTCGGGTCGGTCTGTCCGCCGGCGGCTTTGCCGTCAGATTCAGCCCGGGCCTTAGCGGGGGCGGCGGCCTCTGCAGTGTTCTCAGCGTCCGACCGGTTTTCTTCGAGGGGGACTGGTTCCCAATCAAACTCGACCGATTCCTCTTCGGGCGCGACCTGCTTGAGGCTGAGTCCCATGCGGCGCTTGTCGGTATCGATGCGAATGATGCGGAGCTCGAGCCCCTGGCCTTCGGTCACGACTTCGCTGGGATGGGCGATGCGGCGTTCGGTCAGTTCGCTTATGTGGATAAGACCCTCGATGGTGTCGCCTTCAAGGCGGGCAAAGGCGCCGAAGTGGACCAGTTTGGTCGCGACGCCGCGCACGATCTGCCCCACTTCATAGCGGTCGGGCACTGTTTCCCACGGCTCGGGGAGCAGACGGCGCAGACTGAGACCGATACGCTTGCGCTCTCGATCGACGTTGAGGACCATGACCTGGACTTTTTCGCCGATTGAGACGACTTCCTTGGGATGGCTGATGCGGCCCCAACTCAACTCGCTCAGATGGATGAGGCCGTCGGCGCCGCCGAGGTTAACGAAGGCGCCAAAGTCGGCGAGGCTGCTGACGACGCCTTCGCAGACAGTGTTTTCCTCCAGGGATTCGAGCAGTTTTTCCTTCTGCGCGCGGCGCCACTCGCGAATGGCGACCCGCTCCGAAAGGATGAGGCGATTGCGGCGCCGGTCCAGGTCGATGACCTTCATGCGCAGCTCGGCGTCCATCAGATTCATCCAGCGATTGTCGGGTTCGCCTTCGGTGAGCTGCCGGGACTGACTCTCGCTGCTGAGCTGGCTGGCGGGGACGAAG
This sequence comes from Caldilineaceae bacterium, assembly GCA_965208965.1. Taxonomy (GTDB): domain Bacteria; phylum Chloroflexota; class Anaerolineae; order Caldilineales; family Caldilineaceae; genus Bin5. Next base: position 2,342,634 of record OZ242384.1, on the reverse strand, counting down.
CCGCGCACCTGCCCGATTTTGACGATGACGCCGCCGCGATTGAAGCCGCTGACCGAGCCGGTGAACATGTCCTGGGATTCAAGGAGCTCTTCGGCGAGTTTCCAGTCGCTCTCCGCCCGGGCGCGGGAGATGCTGAGGAGGAGGTTGCCGTCGCGGTCTTCGCGCATTACGTAGACCGGCACCTCGTCGCCGATGGTCATTTCCTTGAAGTCGCCTTCGAGGCGGTCGACTTCGCGGCCGGTGACGATCCCTTCGGACTTATAGCCGATGTCGATGAGGAGCTCACCGGCGCGTTTGTCGACGACGACCCCGTGGCGAATGTCGCCTTGTTGCGGCTGGTTGACGAAGGATTCGTCGGATTCCTGCAGGAGCAGGGCCATTGGATGGTCATCCTGCGGCGGTCCGGCGTCGATCTCTTCAGTCAGGAAATCCGGCTGCGCTTCCATTACTGCTGCTGCATGGTGGTGTGACATGACGGTGTTGCTTCCTCCAATAAGAGATAGATTGTAACGGCAGTTGTGTTCTGACGTCGGCAAAATAGAAACACGAGAACCAATCGAACATCAAAATAAACAGATTTTACTCAAGCGCTACCCTGCCAGCGTTGGGCGCGCTATGTCCACATTCTTATCAGTGCAAGCCAGGGGACTGCACTACTCTGAACGGTATACAGGGGTGAAGACTACCTTGTCTTCTTTGTGGAAAGGTACTACTTTTCGCCGACGGAAGAGCCGCGGGCGCGTAATGCGATCGCCTCGATCTCGATCAGCGCGCCGAGCGGCAGTGCGGCTACTTGCACTGTACTCCGAGCAGGAGGGTCCTCCTGAAACGCTTGCGCGTAAATTTCGTTTACAGTGGAGAATTCGGCGATGTCAGTCAGGAAGATCGTCGTTTTGACGATTTGGCCCATGCCGGAGCCGGCCGCGTCAAGGACTGCGGCGAGGTTTTCCAGCACTTGGTGGGTCTGTTCAACAACGCCTGGTCGTAGTTGACCGGTCAGGGGATGGATACCGATCTGACCCGAAGTGAAGATCAGATGCTCTGTCGCAACGGCCTGAGAGTAGGGACCGATGGCGGCAGGCGCTTTCTCGGTGAGAATTGTCTTTTGAGTCATGCAGGGCTTCAGCGAGACTTCCGCTGAATCATGTCCTTTTAGCGTTGCAATCAACTGGAAAACTCTGACAACGTCCAGATGACTGCAAATTGTCGGCTATTGTATGCGATCATCCAATCTTTGTCAAAATCGGTTTTCGGGGTTGTCTGAACTGTGATTTTAAGGGACTCAGGAGATTAAGGGGATTTGGGGGCTGGCGGGAGGGCGAGAGAACTGCAGTGGTTCGGGGCTAGGGGTTAGTTAGTGGTTGAGGGCGGCGGTGATGTCGGCGATGATGTCCTGGGGGTCTTCGGCGCCGACCGCGAGGCGGACGAGGCCGTCGGAGATGCCGACGGCGGCGCGCTGGGCGGGGGAGAGGGCGCGGTGGGAGGCGTGGCTGGGGTAGAGGACGAGTGAGTAGATGTCGCCGACGGTTGTGGCGGGCTGGACCATCTGCAGGGCTTCGAGGAAGCGGAAGACTTCGGGCTGGCCGGCGTCTCTGAGCTCGAGGGCGACGACTGCGCCGTAGCCGAGGCCGTCAAAGAGGCGATGGGCGAGTTCATGTTGGGGATGGTCGGGCAGGCCGGGATAGCGGACGCGGGCGAGGGCGGGATGGGAGCTCAGCTGTTGGGCGACGAGGGCCGCGTTGCGGCACTGGCGCTCGACGCGCAGGGGCATGGTCTTCATGCCGCGGTGGAGGAGCCAGGCTTCGTGGGGTCCGAGATTGGCGCCGGTCTTTTTGAGGAAGTCCCAGAAGGCGGGACGCAGCTCGTTTCGGGCTACGACTACGCCGCCCAGGACGTCGCCATGGCCGCCTATGTATTTTGTGGCGCTGTGGATGACGACGTCGACGCCATGGGCAAGGGGGCGGAAGAGCATGGGGGTGGCGAAGGTGTTGTCGACGAGCAGAAGGGTGTTGTGGGCGCGGCAGAGCCGGGCAAGGCGGGGGATGTCGACGACCTTGAGAAGCGGATTGGAGATGGTCTCGACGATGAGGAAGACGGGCGCCTCGCGGGCGAGCAGCCGCTCGACGGCTGCGAGGTCGGTGGCGTCGACGAAGAGGCCCTTTACGCCATACTGGGGCCAGAGGCTGTCGACGAGCGAATAGGTGGCGCCGTAGCAGTCCTGCGCGGCGGCGACGGTGGCGCCGGACTGGATGCCGCAGGCGGCCATGGCGAGATGAATCGCGGCCATGCCGCTGCCGGTGGCGAGCGCGAAGTGGTCGCCGGCCCGTTCGGGCATGTCGTGACATTCGAGGGCGACGATGGCGTCTTGAAAGGCGGCGACGGTGGGATTGCCGTAGCGTCCGTAGACGTAGAGATCGGGGTCGCCGCCGAGAGCGCTGTCGAGGTGGGTTGTGTCATCGTAGACGTAGCCGATGCTGGGGATGATACCGCTGACGACGGGCGCGGAGGAGACCGGATTGGCGGGCGGGGCATAGCGGCGGGCTTCGCCGCCGTGGAGGGCCTTGCTGTCTATTGATTTGGGTATAAATGGCATGGCATTGGGTGGGCGGTGGCTTGAGTATTTTGAGAGACAGAACTGATTGATCCGCGAAGTTACGCGAAGGGGCGCGAAGAACACCCCATTTGTCCGCGGAGGGGAGGCGCTGGCGGTTTATGAGTAGAGCATGGGCAGGCTGCGGCGCATGATTTCGTAGTTTTCGAGGGCGCGGCCGGCGCCGAGGGCCACGCAGGCCATCGGGTTTTCGGCGACGTAGGCGGGGACACCGGTTTCGTGGGTAAAGAGTGAAGCAATGAGGCGGAGCTGGGCGCCGCCGCCGGTGATGACCATGCCGCGGTCGATAATGTCGGCGGCGAGCTCGGGCGGCGCCTTTTCGAGGGTTGAGCGCACGGTACGGACGATTGCCTGAAGGGGCTCCGACATGGCATCTATGACTTCGCTGTTGATGATTTCGATGGTCTTTGGGAGGCCGTTGATCTGGTCGCGCCCGCGCACCTCAATGCCGCGGTCTTCTTCGGTGGGGAGGGCGGAGCCGATGGCTATTTTGATCTCTTCGGCGGTCTGTTCGCCGACCAGGAGGTTGTACTTTTTGCGGATGTAGTTGACGATGGACTCGTCGAGGCGGTTGCCGCCGACGCGCACGCTGCTCCAGACGACGATATCGTACATGGAGACGATGGCGGCTTCGGTGGTGCCGCCGCCCATGTCGACGACCATGTTTCCGGTGGGGGTGCCGATTGGGAGGCCGGCCCCATAGGCAGCTGCGAGCGGTTCGGGGATGAGATAGGCGGCGCCGGCGCCAGCCTGCATGGCGGCGTCGTGGACGGCGCGCTCTTCGACGGAGGTGACGCCGCGCGGGGTGCTTATCATCACCCTTGGCTTGAAGAGGGGAAAGCGGCCGACGATGTCCTGGATGAATTTGCGCAGCATGGCCTCGGTGACGACGAAGTCGGCGATGACGCCGTCGCGCATGGGGCGGATGACTTCGATGCTCTCGGGGGTACGGCCGAGGGTGTCATAGGCCTCGTGACCGATGAGCACCATCTTGTTGGCGTCGCGGCGGATGGCCACGACGGATGGTTCATGCAAAACGATCCCCCGCCCCCGCACGTGAACAAGAACGTTTACTGTACCGAGGTCGATTCCAATCTGTTTTTCAAACATAGACTTTTCGTGTATTCGTTTTCGTTCAGAGTGCAGGGGAGTCTGATGTCGTCAAGCGAGGCAAAACCTGTACGGCCAGGCGGCGGGTCACGCACCGTTTTTTTGCCCATAGATCTTTATTATAGCTTCAATCTTTCGGGTAGGACAAATCAGACTCCGGATTTCCGGTTCGCATTTCGTGACCGGTTGCTATTTGCGCCTGGAACGCGCATAGCTGACGGCGCCGTACATGCCGACAATCAGACCCGCCAGGGAGGCGAAGTAGGAGAGGAAACTGAGCAGAAAACCGGCTTCGATGAGCTTGAGGACCATGGCGAAGGCCAGAAGAAAGCCGAACAGGAGGAGGAAGAAGCCGGAGAGTATCAGGTGCAGGGGTGAGGAGGGCATGAGGGAGACCAGTGGATAGTGGATAGTGGATAGTGGATAGAAGACCCAACTGCAGTTTCAGGCTGCCGGCTGACTGCAGCTAGTCCCTATAGAGAAAGCAGCGGGAGAAATGCTGGGGCTCAGGCTCGAAATCGAGCGGCGTTTCCAGTTCGCAGAGATTTTCCATGAAATGGGTGCAGCGGGGGTGAAAGCGGCAGCCTGTGGGCGGATTGACGAGGCTGGGCGGCTCACCGGGCGGCACGTCGCGGAAAACGTGCGCGTTTTCGGGGTCGGGGTCGGCGATGGCGGCAAGAAGGGCGCGCGTGTAGGGATGGAGAGGGTTGCGGAGCAGGTCGTCCATGCGGGACTGCTCGACGATTTCGCCAGCGTACATGACGAAGATGCGTTCGGAGAAGTAACGCACGGTGGAGAGGTCGTGAGTGATGTAGACGACGGCGAGATTGTGCGTGCGCTGCAGCCCTTGCAGGAGGCGGAGGACCTCGACGCGCACGGACATGTCGAGCATGGAGACCGGTTCGTCGGCGACGATCATGCGCGGGCGCAGGAGCATGGCGCGGGCGATGACGACGCGTTGCTGCTGACCGCCGCTGAGCATATGGGGAAAGCGCGGCAGTATGTCATCGACGGGCGTAAGCCTGACCTCCTCCATGACCTCGCGAATACGATTCCGGCGTTCGGACTCGTTCATGTTGCCGTGGATCTTGAGGGGTTCGCCGAGGATGCGCCGGATGTCCATGAAGGGCGGCAGCGCGCCGAAGGGATCCTGCTGGACGTAGCCGACCTGTGAGCGGAACCATTGCATCTCTTTGGCGTCGAGGGTGCTGAGATCGCGGCCCTCGAAGATGACGGATCCTTCGGTCGGCATGTGCAGTCCGAGGATGGTCTTCATGAGGGTGGACTTGCCGCAGCCGCTTTCGCCGACGATGGCGATGGCTTCACCGGCGTGCAGGTCGAAGCTGACGTCGTCGACGGCGCGGACGGTGCCGGCGCGTCCGAAGCCCCAGCGCCTGAGCTCGAACCAGGTGCGAAGGTTGCGCAGGGAGAGGAGGGGCTCGGCCGGGGCGTCGGAGCCGTTGGCGGCTTGGGTCTGTGCAGTTTCAGGGGTGGTCGTTGTCATCGTCGACCTTTCAGTGCCCGCGGGGACTCCGCAGCGCGGGTAACGGCGAAACAGGCAGCCGTGCGCATCACCGGCTTTCTCCGTTCTGATGGAGCCAGCACTTCACGTGCTGGCGGCGGCCAGCACGGACCAGTTCGGGGTCGCTTTCGCAGAGATCGAAGCGGTGGTCGCAGCGGGGCGCGAAGCGGCAGCCCGCGGCCAGGTCGAGCAGGCTGGGGGGCTGGCCGCTGATGAAGTCCGGTTCCTCGGTCTGGCGGAGCTTGGGAACACTGGACATCAGTTTCTGTGAGTAGGGATGGAGCGGCTCGACAAAGAAGCGCTCGGCGTCGTTCACCTCGACGAGCTGGCCGGCGTACATGACCGCGGCGCGGTCGGCCAGTTCGCTTGAGGTGCCGATGTCGTGGGTGATGAGGATGAAGCTGGTGTTGGTCTCCTGCTTGACCCTCTTAAGGACGTTCATGATGTTGGCCTGAGTGAGGACGTCGAGCGCGGAGGTTGGCTCGTCGAGAATAATGAGGTCCGGGTCGGTCACCATGGCCATGGCGATGGCGACGCGCTGGCGCATGCCGCCGCTTAGCTCGAAGGCGTAGCGGTTGATGAAATCGGCGGGGACGCCTACGTGTTGAAAGGAGGCGGCGACCCGTTCGAGGGCCTGGGCGCGGTGGATCCCGTAGTGGGAGAGGAGCGGCTCGGCGACCTGATCACCGACTTTGAGGACCGGGTTGAGCGAGTTCATGGCGGCTTGGGGCACGAGTGAAATCTGCACCCAGCGCACCTGCTGACGGTACTCTTCGTCGCTCAGCTGCATGACCTCCTGGCCGTTGATCCTGACGCTGCCGGAGTAGGTGTGGACGTTGCGGGGGAGCAGACGCAGGATCGCCCTGGTTAGCGAGGTCTTGCCGCAGCCGGATTCGCCGAGGATGACCATGGCCTCGTTGCGGCGCAGGTTGAGGCTGACGCTGTCGACGGCGTGCAGGACGCCCTGCTGCGTGCGGAAATAGAGACGCAGGTCCTCGATTTGGAGTACCGGCGGATCGGAAAAGGCCATTAGAGATCTCGCAATCTGGGATTGAAGATTCTGTCGAGGGCGAAACCGACCATGGCAAAGCCGAGGCCGGAGATGAGCAGGAGCGCGGCCGGCTCGAGCACCCAGTAGTAGTTGCCCTGGTAGAGGGCGTCATTGACGCGGGCGTCGCTGAGCACCTTGCCCCAGGTGGGCAGCAGGGGGTCGCCCAGGTTGAGCACGGCGAGAGTGGCCTCGACGAAGACGAAGGAAGGGATGGCAACGACAAAACCGGGCACGAGGGTGGGAATCAGGCGGGGGATGAGGTAGAGGAAGATGATGCGGAAGTTGCCGGCGCCGTAAGCGCGGGCGGCCTCGAAGTAGGGCGATTCCTTGATCTGAAGGAAGATGGCGCGGCTGGTCTTTATGCCTGAACTGAAGACGCTCAACGCGATGAGGACGCCGAGCATCACCCAGATGCTGCGCGAGAAAAAGAGACCGACCATGATGAGGATGGGCAGGGTAGGCAGGATGAGGTTGACCTCGGTTATGCGCTGAATTACAGCGTCAGCGATACCTCCAAACCATACACCGATGGCGGCTACAATGAAGGTGCTTACGGAGGTTCCTACGGCTGCCAGGAGGCCGAAGGCGAGAGCGACGGGCATGCCCCACATGAGGGCCAGCATGAGGTCGCGGCGCAGGTGGTCGGTGCCGGCGAGGCCATAGACCTGGCCGTAGACGACGAGGCGGGCGTCGACGTCGGCATCATCTTCGAAAACGAGTCCGGCGGCGACGAGCCTGTAGGTGCCCTTGAGCGGCCTGGGGTCGTCTGCGTCGGAGTCGGGATCGGCGAAGAGGCCGATTTCCGGTCTAACGTCGTCGAGGCGTCTTTGCAATTTTTCTTCCTGCGAGAAGCGGACAGTAACGGGCCCTTCGACGGTAACGTCGGCGATGCGGATCTCGCGTCCATCGGGCGTCAGCCAGGTGAGGGACACGAGGGGGCGTTTACGTTCATGTTCAGAGGTGAGGAAGAGGGAGATTTCCTGGGGAAACTCGTCGGCGGTGTAGTCGAAGGTGAAGGTTGTAATGACGTCGGTCATCTCTTCAGAGACTTCCATGCGCTCCTTTTGCACGGAATCGTCATCGGCTTCGCCCGCGGGCCCCATAATGATTGTTTCGGGCAGGTTGACGCCGGGGAAAAGGTTGACCCATTTGGGCTGGGCGGTGCGCGGGTTTTCGAGCCACACGCCTTCCCCGCCGCGCCAAAGGTCAACCGCTTCGCCGTAGGGAATGGCGATAACGATATAGATTGAAAAGAGGACCATGGCCGCGATAATGGCGAGACCGACGACGGCGGAGGGATATTGTGAAAGAGCGGAGAGGGTGCGGCGAATTGCCGTCATGCCTGCCCTCCTTGATTTCCGCCTACCTTGACGCGGGGGTCTATGAGTGCGTAGACGATATCGAGGAAGAAGACGGTGATGCCGAGCAGGTAGGCATAGACGACGGTGGAGCCCACGATCACCGACGTTTCAAAGATGTTGGATGCAAGATACAGGAGCCGCCCCAGGCCCGGCCAGTTGAAGATAGTCTCAAGTACGATTGAACCGAACCAGAGGCCAATAATCGAGAGCGCCAGGCCGGTGACGATGGTGGGCATGGTGGGGCGCATGATGTAGCGGCGCTCGACCACACGGTCGGACAGGCCCTTGGCGCGGGCCATGTCGACATAGTCTTCATGGGAAAAGATGAGAAAGAAGGTACGCTGGCCGTAGATGCCGAGGAAGATGCTGCTAAAAAAGATGGCGATGACCGGCAGAACCATGTGGTTGAGGACGCTCAGTGCGTAGTTAACGATTGAATCGGGCGGGGGCGCGGAGACGAGCCCTCCGAAAGGGAGCCAGCCCAGCAGGGCGGCAAAAAGCAGAATGAAGAAGAGGCCGTAAAACCAGCTGGGGGCAGCGGAAGTGGGGGCCAGTCCAATGATCAGCCGGTCCAGCCTGCTGCCGTAGTTGCGAGAAAGATAGAGGGCGACGAAGATGCCGACGAGGAAGTTCAACATGAAGGAGGTGGAGAAGAGAAGCAAGGTTGCCGGCAAGCGCTCCAGGATGATGTTACGCACCTGCCGCGAGCCGCTGTCGCTGGACATGTTATCGGCCCAGCCCAGGTCCAGTATCATGGCCCCCCAGAGGAAGCGGAAGCTGCGCAGAAGGAAGGGTTGGTCCAACCCCATCCGCTTTTCCTGCAAAGCGACGAGCTTGTCAATATGTGCCCGACGCTCTTCGGAGGTCATGTTTTTGAACTCATCATTAAACCCTACGGAGAGCGCCACAGTCTCGCGGATATAACCTCTGCGAATTTTATCGACATGCCCACCCATATTGGCGATGATAATTGTCAGATAGACGCCGATCATGATGGTAATGAACATGGCAATCATACGCAGCCCGGTGTACTGCACGACGCGGCTGAGCGTGCTTTGCGACTTGGGTCTTTCGACGCTGGCGGCGTCGGGTTGGAGGGGCAGCGCGGCATCGGTCATGGAGGGTCCTTATAAGACTAGGAGAGAGTGAAGAGGAGAGAGGAGAGAGAAAACCCCTCACCCCTCACTTCACTTCTCGGCCCTAACCTCTCATCATTCGCTTCTCGCTCATCACTCTCTTTGATTCACGGTCTCAGTGTCAGTTCGTGGTCACGAACTCGAGGGACGAGAAGGTGGGGATGCTGACGCGCAGGGGCGCGACGGCCACCTCCAGTTTATTGGCGCCGGACTCAAGGCCGGCGGTGTCCTCGGCGCTGAGGGTGATCTGCCAGAGACCATCCTCGACGGCTTCGGCCGTGCCGGTGAGGGCGAGCTCGCCGAGGGCGTCAAAGACGAGGTACTTGACTTCGTCGATGTCGTCGATGGCATAGGCGTCGCCGCCAAAGTCGATCATCACCTCGAAGGTGGCCTCATCGCCGGAGGCGACGCGGGCCGGACCGTCGACGGAGACTTCGGCGATCATCGGTGTGTCGAAGCCTTCCCACTTGCTGGAAGCGTCAGGGAAGCTTGCGACACGGAGCAGCTGGACGGTCTTCTCGGTGGGGAAGGCCTCTTCGAGGTAGAAGGGCCCGTTGCCGACCCAGAAGTGTCCTTTATCTTCGTACCAGGCGCTGAGGTTAGCCCAGCGGGCATCCGCTTCATCGGCGCTGATGTAGTAGCCGAGAGTGGACACGTAGGGGATGTGCCCGTCGGCGGCGCCGGATTCGAGATGGCCTTCGAGAATCTCGATGCTTGGCCCGGCGATGTAGCTCATCCACTCGACTTCGTTGGCATCGGCCTTGTCGGATGAGAAGGCCAGGTCACCGGCGGCTTCAGCCAGGAGCCCGACCGCCATGGTGTGCCAGGGTGTGCCGGGGAAGAAGTTGGCCACGTTCAGCTCGGCGTCGAGCGTGTACTGGTCACTGTAGTACTCGATGACGAGCGGACTCGTCTGCGCGATGCGGTAGCCCCTGAAGTGACTCTGGAAGTTATTGAGACTCGGCACCTGGGCTTCGTCGTAGACGGCGCTCTCTTCCTTGGCCAGGTCGAATGTCGTGATCATGCCCAGCACGACGTCGGCGAGACTCAGCGGGCTGCCGTCGTGCCAGGACAGTTCGGAGAGATCGCCCGGATAGTAGACGACGCTCTTGATGTTGGCGGTGAGCCCGTCGGGATGGAGGTCGCCGACTGTGATGAACTGCTGTTCAACCGCGTCCCAGTCGAGCCAGGCATCTTCGGGAACGTCGATCTGCTCGGCGAAGGACAGAGTTACCCAATCATGGGTGCTGCCGACCGGGAGCCCTTCCTTGACCGTTACTTCGGCCCTGTCGATGCGCTGCGGCCACTGGAGACCGGTGAACGGGTCGGGCATGGCGCCCACGTCGGCGGTAGCGCGGATCAGCATGGTGTCGTAGATCCAGTTGGTGCCGGCGACGGGGTTCCAGGGTTCAGGCAGCATGCTGGGCATGGCGATAGTGAGTGAGCCGCCCTCTTCGCCGGTGCGGCGCAGAGTATAGGGCCAGAGGCGGGCGCCGTTGAGGCCGCCGGCCAGGTCCGTTGAGACGGAGACGTCGCCTCTGTAGGCGGAGAAGCCGAGCTGGTTCACGAGCCAGACGCGCACAGAGTCCTGCATGGAGAGTGCGAGTACGTCGCCAAAGAGCTCGCGGCGCTCTTCCATGGTGGTGAAGTCGCGCAGGTCCAGTTTTTCAGACATGGCGTCGAATTCTTCCGACGGGGTGTAAGCCTGCCACAGAGGGAAGGGGAGCCCGCGGTTGGTGTAGAAGAAGTCGAAGTTGCCGGCCTGGTCGCGGCTGATGGCGGTTGTGATCCAGCCGCCGGTGTAGATGTGGAACTTGCCCTCGTTGGGATCGGAGCCGATCCAGACAGGTGAGGCCTCGGAGGCGGTCTTGTAGTCGCGGACAACGCTGAAGCCCAGGTCTTCGAGCATTGTGGAGACGTAGTCGCCGATCTCCTTGCGCTCATCCTCGGTGCGGATGAGGAAGATTACCTCGACGGGCTCGTCCTCGTAGTTCCAGACGCCGTCGACCATCTCGGCGCCCAACGCTTCCATTTCCTCGTTAATGATCTCGGCCGCTCTGTCGGGGTTGTGCGCGTACTCGAGCTCGAGCTGGCGCACGATGTCGACCAGGCGGGCGTAGTCGGGGAAGGCGTTGGTGATGGCCATGTAACGCGGTGAAGCCAGGCCGCCGTAGATCTCCTGGGAGATGAAATCGCGGTCGACGAGGTAGTTCATGGCCTCGCGGATGCGGGGCACGGCAAACGGGTTGAGTTTGCCGGTGCCGTCGAAGATCGGTCCGGCGGGGTTGAAGGTCAGCTCTGCGTAGACGCCGAAGGAGTTGGAGTAGGTGAGGCTATCCATCCCCTGGACAGTGGCGTAGACTTCGGCATCGCTGATGGAGAAGGCGTAGGCGTCGATCTCCGCGAGATCCATGCGCGTTACGGCCGCGGCCGCTGAGGGTTCTTCGACGGCGATGACCTCGTCGACCCAGGCGCCGGTGCGTTCGCTCATGGCTGCGGCTTCTTCTTCAGCCGCGGGCGCTTCTTCCTTCTCTTCCTTTTCTTCGGCCGCCATTTCCTCCTTCTCTTCAGCGGCCTGTTCTTCTTGTGCAGGCGCGGCCGGTTCATCGGCCATTTCGGCGTCGCCGCCGCAGGCAGCGAAGAGGAGTGCGGCGATCAGGAGGACCGCCAGGAAGGTAAATCGCTTCTTAGACATTCGCTTATCTCCTTTGTTAGAACGTGCAGAGAGTTTTCGGCAGTTGGCGCCCAGCCGGCGGACGGCACTGGCCGGACCGACTGTGTGCGCCATACTGTTCATCGTATGTTTTTCATCATCGGGTCCAGAGCGTCGCGCAGTCCGTCGCCGATGAGATAGAGGGCCAGGACCGTCAGTGTAATCAGCAGGCCAGGGCCGACGAGCAGATGGAGGGCCAGGAAAGCTTCCGTTTCGGGGTCGCGCAAGAAGAAAAAGTTGTTGGCCCTGTTAAGCATGTTACCCCATGTGGAGGTAGGCGGCTGTATGCCCAATCCCAAAAAACTGAGCGCGGATTCGATCAGAATGAGAACTCCGATATCGATCGCGGCATTCACAATGATAATTGGCAGGCTGTTGGGGATCACGTGTTGGAGCATTATGCGGGCATTGCGTGTGCCAACAGAGCGAGCGGCGAGGACAAAGTCCAGGGCCCGCACTTTGAACACATTGCCGCGAATCAGGCGGGCGGTGCCAAACCAACCGAACAGACCGAGAAAGAGAGTCAGGGTAATGGGATTGGGCTTAAACATCGCGGTTACGATAATCAGGAGATAGATTCCTGGGATGGAGACAAAGGTATTGATAAACCACATGATGAGGTCGTCAACGACGCCGCCAAAGAAGCCGGCAACGGTGCCAACCGTCACGCCCAGAATCAGTATAAGGACGGTGGCGGCAAAGGCGATGCCGAGACTGACCCGGCCCCCGTAGAGAAGGCGTACAAACTGATCGCGACCAAGCTGGTCGGTTCCAAGCCAGTGGGGGATGCCGCCGGACTTGCCGAGCATGAGGGGAGCGCGAACTGGGTCCTGACCGGTGCGCCACTGAATATATGGGCCCAAGTAGGGTTGCTGAAAAGCATTGTCAGGGTTTGTATCATTCGGGCCAATGCCGATACTGCTGGCTATAACCGGTGCGAGTAGAGAGAGGACAGCCATGATCACGAGAAATCCGATTGCGAACAGTGTAACCGTATCTCGGCGCAAAGATTGGAGCGCCATACTCCAGTAGGTGCGCGGCTTGCGCTGCAACTGTGGATCGGCTGCCAGAGGGGTCAGCGTCGAACTGTCTGCTTGGGCTACCGTCATATAAAGGCTTGTGTCTCCGTTAAGCGAGCCGCACGCGGGGGTCGACGACACCGTACAGGATATCGGAAAGCAGGTTACCGAGAATCGTCAGGAGCGAGAAAAACATGACCGCGCCGAGGACGGTAGGATAGTCCCGTTGCACTGCCGCGCTAAAGGTCATGCGCCCCATTCCCGGCCAGGAGAAGATAGTTTCAACGATTACGGCGCCGGTGAGAACTCCCAATATAGACGGGCCAAGAATTGTCATGAGGGGGAGGAGGGCATTGCGGAGGGCGTGGACAAACCAGACGCGGCTGGCCGCTACCCCCTTGGCCTTGGCCATGCGAATGTAATCGGTGCGGATCACTTCCAGAGTTTCTGTACGCATAAAACGGCTGATGCCGGCGATGCCTCCAAATGCAAGCATAACCGTCGGCAGGATCAGATGTCTGATCCGGTCCACCAGGTCGAACTCATTGGTGAGGGAAACGGTGCGCCTGCCGCCGGTGGGCAGCCAGCCCAACGCAACGCCGAAGTAGAATATGAGCATCAGGCCTAACCAGAAGGCTGGCACGGCATTGCCAACAACCGCAAGCACGCGCGTAGCATTGTCGAAGAACGATGCCTGGCGAACGGCGCTGAGGACGCCCAACGGCACGCCAAGGAGCATTGAGACCAGGAGCGCGGAAACGCTCAACTCAAAGGTCGCCGGCATACGCTCTACCAGCCGCTCCCAAACGGGCTGATTGGTGGCGATACTGGTGCCCAGATTACCCCTCAGGATGCCGCCGCCGTTATCACAGAAGGTAGCATTCAGACCGGCAACGTAGTTACAGCTGATATCCTGGCGAGTAAACTCTTCGCTCACGTCGCCGCCTCGCAATGTGAACCCCGTTAACCAAGCGATGTATTGCAGGGCCCAGTGTTGATCAAGCCCGAGTTGCCTGCGCAGAGTTTCTCGGGTTTCTTGTGTGATGTTGGGATCGAAGGTACGGATGAGTATCGGATCACCGGGAGAGTTGTAGACTAGCACGAAGCTGATGACGCTCACGCCCAGCAGGGTGGGAATTGCCTGCAGGAGGCGACGAATTACGTAACGGGTCATGAACAGAGCCAGTCCTTCGATCCGCCTGTGCTTTCAGGCGGACGCGACACATATATATATTAGGTGCGAATCCGCCAGCGCCCGCAGGAAGCGAACGGTGGCGGATTGATCAGATCTCCTTCAAGACCTATTCGTCAGGCGCCGAAGTCTTCCGGAAAGAGTTGATCCGGACTACTGCGCCAGAGACCAGGTCTCGATGTTATGGTAGAAGCTCCACGGGCCAGGGTTGGCGCCGCTGAACTTCTTTGAGTAACCGGTATTGCCGATGGATCCGGTCACGAAGACGTAGGGGATGTCGTCGTGAATGATCTTCTGAATTTCGTGGTAGAAGGGGGCCCGAGCTTCGGTGGCGCAGCCGGGAACACTGACGCCCTGCTCCAGGAGTTCATCAATGCGGGCATTCTGGTAGCTGACGAAGTTGAAGCCGCTGCCGGGTGTGTCGAACTTGGAGTGCCAGAAGGAGTCGTCGTTGGGGTCGGTGCCGAGGCCGGTCCAGCCGATGATGACCATATCAAAGGTTTGGCCGAGCAACTCACCCACGAGTGTACCGAACTCGATGGCTTCGAACTGGATGTCAAAACCGATGCCGTCGAGCTGATCTTTGACCAGCGCGCCGAGATCTTCACGGGTCGTGTTGCCGGCATTGGTCTGCAGTCGAATTGTGAGGGTTGCGCCCGCTTCGGCTGTGGCGCAGCCGTTGCACTCGCGCACGCCGTCCCCGTCACTGTCGGTCCAGCCGGCGTCATCAAGAATCTGCGCGGCCTTTTCGGTGTCGAAGGCATAGGGCTGGAGAGAAGGATCGTGGGCCCATCCGACGGCCGGCAGTACGTTGGAGGCGATCTGATAGCCCTGGCCGAGGTAGACCTTGCTGATAATCGCATTGTAGTCGAGCGCGTGTGCGATTGCCTGGCGAACGGCCAGATCGCTCAGGATGGGATGGGGGTCCTGCTCAACGAGATTGCCGTCTTCGTCCTGACCGGCTTGCGGATTCGCCGGGTTGGCCTGATTGAGGCCAATGTAACTGTAGCCGTCGTCCTTGAACTTGTGCAGGTTCAGTTCGGGATTGAGCTGCACGGTGGTCAGCTGCTCGGGCTGGACGCCGATCAGGTCCAGTTCACCGGTCTGGAGCTGGGCCAGGCGGGCGCCGGGGTCGGGGACGATCTTGTAGATCCATCCGTCCATGTTGGGCGCGCCTTTCCAGTAGTTGTCGTTGCGCAGAACAGTGGAGTTGTCGTCCCGAATCCATTCATTAAAGATGAAGGGGCCGGCGCTGACAGTCGGCTCCTCGTTCAGCGGGCTGTCCATGACATCGCTGTAATCTTCGGCGTAAAGGTGGCTTGGCAGCCAGCCCAGACCGAGATTGTTGAGGGCGTCGCACTTTACTTCGCCGTAGGTAACCTGAATGGTGAGGGGATCGAGAATTTCGATGCTTTCGATATTGTCAAGATTTGCCTTGCGGGGGGTCTCGACAAGATCACTGCCGATGGCGTCATAGGTGAATTTGAAATCGTCGGCCGTTACCTGCTCGCCGTCGGACCACATGACGCCGTCCTGGAGATGGAAGGTCCACACCAGGCCGTCCTCGGAGACGTCCCAGCTTGCGGCCATCTCGGTGGGGACAATGGCGCCGCTGAAGGGGTCTTGCCCTAGCAGGCTGGGGAAGAACCAGCCGAGCACGTCAAAGCTGGCGCTGTCCGAGGCCAGAATGGGATTCAGAATCGTGGCGTCGGCGCTGGACCCTTCGACCCAGACACCGCCCTGGACCGGCGGCACGGGCGTCGGCGTGACCACGACCTCTTCGGTCTGGGTGACGACCTGCGTGACGACGACGGTTTCCCTCACCGTCTCAACAACAGGTGTGGGTTGAGGACAGGCGGCCAGGACCAACGCGGCCACCAAGAGAACTGCCAAGAGTGAAAATCTATTTTTTGTCATACCAAGACCTCCTGAAATGAGAATGGAGAGCCATACGTCATTGTGTGGATCCCAGGTCGGATCCGGTTAAGTGTATGCAACCCTTGGAATATAGTGCGCCAGAAAAGTGCAGCAGCCAAGAATGGATCTGCTGCCCATTCTATGGCAAAGGACAGCGTTGCGTCAGTATCCTGCGGGACAGACGCGCGACTCACATCATATAGCCTGGGGGGTAGGGGAATGTTAGCATTCCCACTTTTTGCTGTCAATACGCAAATGCCCGATTCCACAGCCGGATTCGACGCCGCGTTCGCCATTCCGTTATAATGCTGGGTACGCCTCCGCACAATGAGGCCGGGCGTTGAGCGCAGTGCCGTTTAGTCGACTTCGCCTGCGCTCAACCGCTTGTGTCAGCGACGGGAAGCGTACTGCCTTCCCGCCCGATGTCTTCTCAGGCCCATCCTTAAGTAGCGGCGCATCCGCGTCAAGGGACTCACCATGACCGACTCAGCAACGCCGACCCGTTCCAACCAGCTGGTTCACGAGACATCGCCCTATCTCTTGCAGCACGCCCACAATCCCGTGGACTGGTACCCATGGGGGGAGGAGGCGCTGGAGACGGCGCGGGCGGAGGACAGGCCGATCTTTTTGAGCATTGGCTACAGCGCATGCCACTGGTGTCATGTGATGGAACGGGAGAGCTTCGAGGATGAGCAGACGGCGGAGTTGATGAATGCCAATTTCGTCAACATCAAAGTGGACCGTGAGGAGCGCCCCGACCTGGACGCCATCTACATGGAAGCGGTACAGGCGATGACGGGAAGCGGCGGCTGGCCGATGAGCGTCTTCCTCACCCCGTCCGGCAAACCCTTTTACGGGGGGACGTACTTCCCGCCCCAGCCCCGTTACGGGATTCCTTCGTTTTCGCAGATACTGCTGGCGGTGGCGGACGCCTACAAGAGCCGGCGCGATGACCTGGAAGAGCAGGCGCAGCGGTTGACGGACGCGATCGGGCGTACGGGCAGCCTTTCCGCCAGCGGCGGCGCGCCGGGTGAGGAGGTCCTGCGCGAGGCCACGGAAAAGTTGCTTCAGTATTTCGACGAGCAGTACGGCGGTTTCGGCGATCAGCCCAAGTTTCCGCAGCCGATGACACTGGAATTTGCGATGAGCCAGTACCGGCGCGGCGGCGACGCTGACGTGCTGCATGTCGCCGAACATACGCTGGGACAGATGGCGGCAGGCGGGATCTACGACCATCTGGGAGGGGGTTTTCACCGCTACAGCGTCGACCGCATCTGGCTGGTGCCCCATTTCGAAAAGATGCTGTACGACAATGCGCAGCTGCTGCGGGCGTATCTGCACGCGTGGCAGATCAACAGGCGGCCGGAGGATCGCCGGGTAATTGAGGAGACGGTCGACTACGTGCTGCGGGAAATGACCGCGCCGGAAGGGGGTTTCTACAGCGCGCAGGACGCGGACAGTGAGGGCGAAGAGGGCAAATTCTTCGTTTGGACGGCGGAGGAGATCAAGGCGGTCCTGGGGAAGGAGGAGGCGGTCCTGCTGGGTGGAGCGTACGGCGTGACGCCGGCGGGCAACTTCGAGGGCAAGACAATTCTGAACGTCAAACGGACCGCGGCCGAGATTGCGCGGCAGTCGGGCGTGGAGGCAGAAGCGGTTGCGGGACGGCTGGCCGCGGCGCGGCAGAAGCTTTTTGTTGAGAGGGAAAAGCGGGTGAAACCGGAGCGGGACGATAAGGTCCTGACCGAATGGAACGGCCTGATGATTCATGCCATGGCCGACGTCGGTGTCGTTTTCGGCCGTGCGGATGCTCTGGAGGCTGCGAGGGCCGCGGCCAGCTTCATCCTGGCAGAGATGAGCCAGGAGAATGGATTCCTGTTCCGCAGCTACAAGGACGGGCGGGCGCGCTTTAACGCCTACCTGGAAGACTACGCTGCGTTTGGGCGGGGCCTTGTCGCGCTGTACGAGTCCACGTTCGAGCTGCGCTGGTTGGCAGAGGCGGTGCGCCTGACGCAGGTGATGCAGTCCCAGTTTGCGGATGAGGCGGGGGGCGGGTTCTTCCAGACCGGCATCGCGCATGAGCAGCTGGTGGTGCGGCGCAAGGACTTCATTGACAATGCGATTCCGAGCGGGAATTCGATGGCGGCTGAGCTGCTGTTGCGGCTGGCCAAGTTGACGGGGAGCGATGCGTTCCGGAGTGAAGCGGCGCGCATCTTCCAGATCATGGCGGCGGCGATGGCGCAGCAGCCGACCGGCTTTGGGCGGCTGCTGACTGCGCTCGATGATCTGCTCGGACCCAGCCAGGAGATCGCCGTGGTGGGAGAACTCACGGATCCGCGTACGCAACTCTTGCTGCAGGAGATCCGGCGCCACTATCTGCCCCACAGTGTGCTTGCGCTTAAGGAGCCGGAGGAAGAAAACCCGCTGCCCCTGTTGGAGGGCCGCACGCTCGTAGACGGTCAGCCCGCCGTGTACGTGTGCGAAAACTACGCTTGCAGGCTGCCCGTGACGAGTATTGAGGCGTTGCGAAATGCAGTGGTCGGTGGCTGAACGGCGATGGTAAGGGGACAGTGGTCAGAATAGCAACTGGGGTATGATAGTTTGGCGGCGGTGAGCTGGTTGAGGGCATAGACGTCACTTGGAGAGGGAAAGTGGGAGAGGGGATAGAAGGGTATAGAGAGAGTATTGCTGCGGTCTGCCCTGAATTGGGGGTGGAGACGGTCGAACTGTTTCGGGCGGGGCAGAATAATCAGCTGATCCTGGTCAACAATGAGCTGATTTTTCGCTTTCCGAAGTACGAGAAGGGCGTTGACGGGCTGCGGCATGAACATGCGATATTGAGGGCGGCGCGGCCGCGGGTTCCGCTGGCGACGCCGGAATACATTTACCACAATCTGGACGACGAGGTAGGTCGGGCCTTCGTGGGCTACCGGAAACTGCCGGGCAGTCCGCTGTGGCCGGCAGATTTCAGGCGGATCGCTGATGCGGGAACGATCGACCGTTTGGCTGCAGATATCGCGTCGTTCTTGCAGGCGCTGCACGCTGTCCCGCCTGAAACTGTCGATATTCCTCAGGAGCCGTCTGACTCGCCGGCCGTTTGGCGGGAGATGTTCGCTCGGTTCGAACAGGTCGTCTTCCCGCGGCTGACGGCCGAGGCGCGCGCGTGGACGACTGAGCAGTTCGACGCCTTCCTGGGGGACGAAAAACAGTTCGCATTCGACAACGTGCTCCGCCACGGTGACATGGGGTCGAGCAATACCCTGTACAGCGCGCAGGAGAGACGGGTTGTGGGCATGATCGACTTCGGACATGCCGGCATTGGCGACCCTGCCGTCGACTTTGCGGGGCTGTACGTCTGCTTCGGAGATGCGTTCATACGGCGTTGCGCACGGGTCTATCCGCTAATGGGCTTGTGCTGGGACCGCGTCCGTTTCTACGCCGATTGCCTCTTTTTGCTGGAGGATGCGCATTTCTGCATCGAGCACGAGACTGAAGAGGCGGACCAAGTCGTCGGCGAGATCAACAGGAGGGCGGAAGGCAGCAGTTAGCGGCGGGCCGGTTATTCGTCGGCTCGTGGGGCGAGTCTGTTCCAGGTCAGGTCAAGTTTGAAGAGTTTGGTGTGGAGGCTGCGGACTGCCTTCCACATAGCGTTGCGGGCGGCTACGGTTGCGTCTTTGTCGTCAGCGTCCTGGGCCTTGCGCCAGCTTTCGGCCTGTTGGGCGTGGGCGGCGGCGGCTTGGCGGGCCTCGTCGGCGAGGGCGTCGGCGCCGCGAACGAAGGCGTCGAGCAGGTCTGCAATGGGGCCGGTGTCGTCGACGTCATCGTAGAAGCTGTTGGAACGGAACTGGGGCGGATGGACGGAGCCGTCGGGGTCGCGGCCGGTGTGCGTGGGCTGGATGTGAGGGGTTACGGACAGGAACATGACGGTGCGGCGGTCGGGCAGCAGGTTGCGCACCTGGTGGATTTCGTCGGCGAGGGCGACGCACAACTGGCCCGCCTCAAGCGCTTCCGTGTGGCCGGCGATCATGAATTCGGCTTTGCCTTCGAGGATGAGGAAGATTTCGTGGCCGAGGTCATGGCTGTGGAGCCTGTCAACCTGGCCCGGTTCCATGTGATAAAGCCGCGCCCGGATCTCGGGCGTTGTCAGTACGTTTTTGTTCACTTCGCGGAAATCATAGACTTCGAAGGCCATCGGTTGCGCTCCTGGGTTGGTTTGGCATGTGTCGGTCTGGGGGCCGGTACTGGCGCCGTTGAAGACGGGCCCATCGCATTTTGAGCAGTCTTACCTTGCGGCGCCTCTGGTATGATTGTCGATGAATGGTATACGAAATGCAAGCCGGCTGGGCAGGAATTTCTACCGGCTTAGGTTAGTTCAACCGGTCCAGCGCGCCTTTTGCGGCACCCGTACGGCGCGCGTTCCATCTCTGAGGAGGGCAGCATGGGCGTCCCTGTAGGCATCAACACGTGGTCCCGCCACGTAACGGAACTTTTCCCCTATCTCGACCAGATCATCCATCCTTTTGATTCACTGTGGTTTCCGGACCATGTGCAGTACAACGGGCACAATGTGTCCGAAGGCTGGACGATGGCGGTGTGGGCGCTGGCGCGCTACCCGGACAAGCTGGTGGGCCACGATGTTCTGTGCAACAGTTTTCGCAACCCGGCGCATCTGGCGAAAATGGCGGCGACGGCGCAGGCGTTTTCCGGAGGACGGGTTGTGATCGGAATCGGGGCGGGGTGGAATGAGGAGGAGTACAAGGGGTACGGCTGGCCGTTTCCGCGGGCGCGGGCGCGCATCGAGCAACTGGCTGAGGGGATCCGGATAATGCGGGCAATGTGGACGGATACGCCGGTGAATTTTGCGGGCAAGCATTACCAGTTGGAGAACGGGTATTGCGAGCCGAAACCGGATATTGTGCCGCCGATCATGGTGGGCGGGGGCGGGGAGCGGTATCTGCTGCGGGTCGTGGCGGAGCATGCGGACTGGTGGAACTGGGTCTGCGCGGATGTGGAGGCGTATGCGCACAAGCAGTCGGTGCTGAAGGAGCATTGCCGCGCGGTGGGGCGGGAGTACGACGAAATTTTGCAGGTGATGCACGTGAGCGTGCTGATCGCTGAGAACGAGCGGGAGCTTCAGCGGCTGCGAGAGGACCCGGACGTGCGGCCTTCCGGCGAGGGCACGATTGAGGGTACCCCTGCGCAGGTGACGGATGCGCTGTTGCGGATTGTGGAACAGGGGGCTGAGCGGATTACGGTCAATATTGCTGATTCGCCGCGCGTTGAGGGATCTTATCTGTTCGCGGCGACGGTGCTGCCGCATTTGAGTGGGTAAGAGTCTGATAAAAATATCCTTCTTCAGCAAAATCATCTTCAGTCATACCTGACAGAGGAGCGCCAAATTCACGCAATGCCTTGAATACCGCGCTAGCATTGCTGATATCGGTACCTATCAGAAGGTCGAGATCTTTTGTAAAGCGAGGTTCTGTATACTGAATCAGGGCATAGCCACCGATAACGAGATACTTAACGCTGTTGGCGTTGAAAATTCTCAACAGATCGTTGAAGTCGGAGTTGGCGAACATCAAGACCCTTAACTTTGGCGTAGTGTACGACCAGTTCCCAAGTCGCTCTGAGACGCGCCTCTGGCGTTTGAGCCTGCCAGAAGAGCAGATCAAATGAACGATCCAACTCTTCCAGTTTTCCTCGGCGCTCGAAAAACACTTTCCGCATAATCAACCCTGTCAGTTGGCTACCATGTCCCGGGATACACGCAATTATAACACAGTTGTCGGGTCCGGGTCGGCCGCACAGTGCTTCCACATGCGAGTGCTCAATCGGTGGCCACTGTCAGAAAACGGACCCGGTCTTCGTCCCAGACTGCCCCCCAGCCGGGGCCTTCGGGGGGCGCGATGTGGCCGTCTTCGATCAGGGGTGCGCTGAGGAGACCCCATTCCTCGCCTTCCGTGCGCAGGTCGCGGGGGCCGCATCCGCCAAAGAATTCGAAAAAGTCGGTGTTGTCGATGCAGCAGCCTGCGTGGGCATGTCCGATTCCGTAGAGACTGCCCGGACCGTGGAGCTCCACGTTTGTGCCGTGCAGTTCGGCGAAACGGGCCAGTTTGAGTACCTGGGTAAGCCCATGGTTGGTCCGCGCGCGCAGGCGGTCGGTGGCGCCCTGGATCAGCCACTGGGCGGAGAGGTCCATATCATGGCAGAGCCGCTCGGTGGCCATGATGGGGATGGTCAACGTGCTGCACAGCTCCTGGTACTGATTCATCTTCTGTTCGTGCATCGGCTCTTCAAGCCAAACGTAGTTCAACTCCTCCATCGCCCTCCCCACTTCGATAGCTTCCCTCAGGTTATATGAACAGACGGGATCGTTAAGCAGATCGTAGTCGTCGCCCACCTCTTTACGAATATCGGTCAGGAGGGGGATGTCGGCCTTGCCGCCCCTGTAGGTGTGCAGCTTGTAGGCGTTGACGCCGAAGGTGCGGCCGCGCTCGATGTGGTCGAGATAGCCCTGCGGGGTCAGCTCGTGGTCGGTGAGATAGACGGGCAGGCGGTCGCGCACGCGGCCGATGAGGTCGTAGACGGGGAGGCCGGCGGCTTTGCCGGCGATGTCCCAGAGGCAGTTGTCGAATTCGCCGAACCAGGCGGGTTCCTGGTAGACCCAGCGCGTGCCCTTGTGGAGCATCTGGAAGAGCCGCTCACGGGCAAAGGGGTTTTCGCCGACGGCGTGGGTTCTGAGGATGTCGAGCTGGTTCCTGGTGATGGATACGGGGGCGATGCGGCCGGTGATGCCTTCGTCGGTTTCTACATCGAGGATCTGCATCTGCATGGGGGTGTCGGAGGAGATGACGATCTGCTTGTACTGGATGCGCCGCAGGCCGGGCGCCTGAACGAGTTGCTGGCGGACCTGGGTGAGGGTTGGATGTTCGAGGGTGTGGAGTTTGATGTCGGTGATTTTCATTGTGACGGCAGTTTTTAGTGGTTTGTTCTTAGTTTTTTTGTGAACTGCGACGGCTGCGCGCTTTTCGCGATTGTGCCTGAAGGGAATGCAGACCTGATAGGCGATCCAGTTCTTTCGATGTGCAGCGCTTCCATCTCAGTCGGTGGCGATTGTGAGCGAGCGGATGCGGTCTTCGTCCCATACTGCCCCCCAGCCGGGGCCGTCGGGTGGGGCGATGTGGCCGTCTTCGATGAGGGGGGCGTTGAGGAGGCCCCACTCTTCGCCTTCGGTGCGCAGGCGGAGAGGGTCGGCGGGGCCGAGCAGCTCGTAGAAGTCGGTGTTGTCGATGCAGCAGCCGGCATGGGCGTGTACGAGTCCGTAGAGGCCGCCGGGTCCGTTCATTTCGATGTTGGCGCCGTGCATTTCGGCGAAGTGGGCCAGTTTCAGGACCTGGGTGAGGCCGAAGGTGGCGCGGGCGCGCAGGCGGTCGGTGGCGCCCTGGATCAGCCACTGGGCGGTGAGGTCCATGTCGTGCATGAGGCGCTCGGTGGCCATTATGGGGATGGTAAGTAAGCTGCATAGCTCCTGGTACTGGTTCATCTTCTGCTCGTGCATGGGCTCTTCGAGCCAGATGTAATCGAGCTCCTCCATTGCGGTTCCCACTTCGATGGCTTCGCGCAGGTTGTAGGAGCAGACGGGATCGTTGAGCAGGTCGTAGTCATCGCCGACGGCTTTGCGCACATCGGTCAGGATGGGGATGTCGACTTTGCCGCCTTTGTAGGTGTGCAGCTTGTAGGCATTTACGCCGAAGGTGCGGCCGCCTTCGATGTGGTCGAGGTAGCCCTGGAGCTCCATGTCGCCGGCGGTGAGGTAGACGGGCAGACGGTCGCGCACGCGGCCGATGAGGGCGTAGACGGGGAGACCGGCGGTCTTGCCGAAGATGTCCCAGAGGCAGTTATCGAATTCGCCGAACCAGCCGGGCTCCTGGTAGACCCAACGGGTGCCCTTGTGCAGCATCTGGAAGAGCCGTTCGCGGGCGAACGGGCTTTCGCCGATGGCGTGGGTTTTGAGAATTTCGAGCTGATATTTGTTGATGGACGTGGGGGCGATGCGGCCGGTGACGCCCTCGTCGGTTTCGACTTCGAGGATGTGCGACTGCATGGGTGTGTCGATGGACCGGCCGGTGTGGGTGTACTGGATGCGGCGCAGGCCGGGTACCTGGATGAGGCGGTGGCGGCTCTGGGTCAGGGTTGGGTGTTGGAGGGTATGGAGTTTGATGTCAGTGATTTTCATGGTCAGGCTCCGGCAGGGCGGTAGTCAGCGAAGGTGGCGAGAGTTGGTTGGGATGATGCTGTGAATTGTAGAGCGTGAGTGTGTGGCGAGCAAGGGAGTTACAGATCCTGGCCTGGCTGCAGGGATTTTGCGGCGAAGATGGTCAGGAACAGAGTCTCGTCGATCTGTTCGTAGACGGGAACCTTGCCGCTGAGGGCCGCGCTTTCGTCCAGTATTATGCCCACGCCTTCGCCGCGCCGCTCCAGGAAATACCGTCTGGCCACCTGTCTGCTGACGTTATCTTCAACCGTAATTTCGGACAGCAGGCGGGCCAGTAGTTCGTTGCGGGTGGCCTGTCCGTAGCGCAGCCGTTCTACTGTTAGTGTGTTGGCCAGCGCGCCCGGCGAACTAAGTTCCAGTCTGTCGGCAAACATGAACAGACGAGTCTTTGAGACTGTCTTGGTATAGTCTCTGTGCATGGCAGCATTTACTAATGCCTCAAACACTGCTCTCATGCTGTATTGAGAACGTTCCGTACGACCGACATCCTTGCGAGCGGACACCTGATTGTATCTTTCGACAAATTTGTAGGCGTCCATGATCTGCCGGTCCAAAGGTCCGCTGAAATCCTTGGCGTCAATCTGGTAGTTCGCGTCCTTTGTCTTGCCGCGATAGAAGACGGCCTGAATGAAGCTGTTATATAGATAGTCATTGGGCCTGTCGTGGCACATCAACAAACCGGCGACCGAGGCGCGGTACACCTGCCCGTCCTTGACAAGTAGACGTCTCTTTTGCAGCAGGTCTTCGACCTCGTTTTCGGTAGATCCTTCTCTGACAAATCTCTGATAGAGATCTATGTGTAACGTGTTCTTGGTGGTATTCGGTACGACTTGCTCATCGAAAGAAATGATCCGCGCCTGTGAACGGCTCTGCAAAAGTCGAGCGAGCTGATCAGTTGGCATCTCACGCTTACTGCTCCCCTGGCGGGCAATGTACCCGCCGGGACTCTTGTGAACGAACAGGCTTCTTGGGACTTCGACTTTGAGAAGGACTTTCCCATCGAACTGCAGCTTTTCGGTGAAGATGGAGACTTGGGGCTCAATGCTATCGCGGCAGACTTCAACTACTGTCTTTTCGGTCTGGTCCAAGTTGCGCTGGCCAAGACCAACGATTTCTCCATTGTCGTCTACACCGATCAGTATCACGCCGCCTCTGGCGTTGGCGAAGGCGGCGATCTCGTCGGCGAGACTGTCCCTGCGCGGCAACTGTCTCTTGAACTCGATGGTTGAGTCTTCGCCGAGGTGGATTTTCTCGATTAGTTCGGAGAGACTGTCAAACATTTCAGCTTTTCAGTGGAACAATTCAACGTGGGAATCTGCCAGTATCGTCCAAATGCCCGATTTCGCCCGAGTGGAACTCAGGTTGTTGAAGTCGTTCTTAGGCGACTACTCCAGCTGCAGGTGCGACCATGCCAAGTCCTCCTCGGGACGTTTCCAGTCTTTTGCGAGTGCAGCTTCACTCAGCAGTGCAATCTCCGAAGCATCTGACTCACTAGGAAGAATCGTTACATATGCCCGCCGTGGTTCTGAGAGTTGGACTTGTTCAAGCAATTGTACATTGCCATGTTCATCAATTGTGGCTTCAATCGTCTGTAGCATGACAACCTCCTTACCACACTTATAGCTCCACGATCATTCTCTTGATTCTGGAACTGATGCCTCCGGCGATCACGAAACAGTTTACCCGTCTTTGACGACACACTCAAACCACCTCTCGCCTACCCTTCACCACCCACAATGTCCACAGCACAGTCGGTACAACGCTGAGCGCTGCCAAAGCCCAGATGATAGAAGTAATGGTCAGGCTGGTGTCGAGGGCGGCGCCAACGAGGCTGGAGGCCACTGCGCTGCCGAGGTAGAAAAACATGAAGTCGCTGGCGAAGACGCGGCCGCGGACTTCGTCGGGCGCCATTTGGAGGAGGAGGTGGGTCGAGAAGACCCAGATGATGCCGCTGCCGATGGAGCGGATGAAGGAGCCAAGGAGCACCATGGGCAGACTGAGCAGCGGCGCAGTCACCATCATGCCGGCGATGGCGAGGAGATAACCGTATGCTATCGCCTCTTTCAAGGACCGGGGGTCGTCGCCGGTAAGTTTGCGGGCGGCGATAGGGCCGAGGCCCGAGCCGACGCCGGTGAGGCCGAACATGAGCCCTAGGCTGATACCGCCCCCCTGACCGACCGTGAAGACCTGCTGGGCGATCGCGACCTGAATGACCTGGAACGCTGTTGCCAGGAAGAGGGCCATGGTCGCTTTCTGCAGGGCAACCACCAGGACATCCAGATGTGCGCGCAGATAGCGCAGGCCGCGGAGGTACTGACCCACGGCGGCCGCGACTGTCTTGTCGGCGGCTGCGGATGCGAGCTTGGTGGGCATGCGAATCTGCGCGAGCAGGGCGGCTGAGAGCAGGAAGGTAAAGGTGTCGAGTACGAAGGCCGGGTACATGCCGAATATGCCGGAAAAGAGCCCGCCCAGCGCCGCGCCGAGGGCGAGCATCACCGACCAGGTGGCGGAGCTGAGCGCGTTAACGGCGCCGAGCTCGCGCGGATTGGAGATGTCGGGCAGGATGGCCGTATGGGCCGGATCGAAAAATCCGCTCATGGCCATCTGCACGGCTGTCAGTGTGTAGAGGAGCCAGACGTCGCCGGGATTGCGGACGAGCAGGAAGGCAAGGACGACGGCCGCCCGGATTAGGTCGGCCGCGATCAGGACATATTTGCGATTGTAACGGTCGGCGACGACGCCGGCGATGGGGCTGACGAGGAAGGGCGCGAGCATGCGCACGACGAAGAGTGAGCCGACGGCCAGACCCGACTGCGTCAGCATGCCGACGAGCGCGGCCGAGGCGACGAGGTTGAACCAGTCGCCGAGAAGGCTGACGATCTGGCCGAACCAGAGAAAGCGGAAGTTGCGGTTGTCGCGGAGGAGATCAGTGTAGCTGACCGCGGATTCGGTGGTTGGATTTGCAGTCATGTAGTTCAGTTTCAGTGGCTGATAAACTCTAACTTAAGCTTGTTCAGATCAGCATACAGTACCAGACGCCAACAGGGAGTCGCAACTTCAGCCTGCTTTCTGATTTCCCCGAACCACCGATAGCGTCCACAACGTCATTGGAACAAGGCTCAGAGCTGTCATCGACCAGATGATCCCCGCGATGCTGAGACTGCTGTCGAGCGCGGAGCCGACGACACCGGATGCGAGTGCGCTTGCCAGGTAGAAGAACATGAACTCGGTGGCGAATACCCTTCCATGCACACTTCGGGACACATTTTGCAGCAGCAGCTGGGTGGAGAAAACCCAGACGATGCCCCCGCCGACACCGCGTACGATTGACGCCAGCAGCACTGCCGGCAGGCTCAGGAGCGGCGCGGTGGCCGCCGACCCAAGGACGATGAGCAGGTAGCCAACAATTATCGCCTTTCTCAGTGTGGGGCCGTCGTCGCCTGTCAGCTTTCGGGCGAGAATCGGGCCGATGCCGGTTCCGACTCCGGTCAGACCAAACATCAGTCCCATGCTGATGCCGCCGCCTTCGCCGACGGTAAAGACCCGTTGAGAGATGGCGACCATGACGACCTGGAAGCCGGCAGTAAGGCAGAGAGAGTTGAGCGCTTTCTGGGAGGCGATAAAGAGGATATTCGGATGTTTGTAAAGATATTTCATGCCATCGATGTACTGGCGCAGGCCGGCAGCGATGGTCTTGTCGGCTGAAAGGGTCGCGGGCGCGGCGGGCATCCTGATCTGCATCAAGAGCGCGGCAGACAGCAGGAAGGTCAGGGTGTCGAGCAGGAAGGCCGGATAGATGCCCCAGGCGCCTGCCACGAGCCCGCCCAGCGCGGCGCCGAGGGCGAGCATCGTGGACCAGGTGGCGGAGCTGATCGCGTTCATGGCGCCCAGTTCTCCCTCTCCTGCCAACTCGGGCAGGATGGCGTTTCGGGCGGGATAGAAAAATCCGCTCACGGCAAACTGGGCGGCTGTCAGGGCGTAGAAGAGCCAGACGTCGCCGGCATCGCGTACGAGCAGAAAGGCGAGGACGACAGCCGCGCGGACGACGTCGGTGGCGATGAGGATCTGTTTGCGGTTGTAGCGGTCGGCGACGACGCCGGCGACGGGGCTGATGAGAAATAGCGCGAGCATGCGCACGACGAAGAGAGAGCCGACGGCTAGGCCGGACTGGGTCAGCATGCCGACCAGGGCGGCGGAGGCGACGAGATTGAACCAGTCGCCGAGCAGGCTGACGATCTGGCCGAACCAGAGAAAGCGGAAGTTGCGGTTGTGGCGTAGCAGGTCGGTATATCCGACGGCGGTCTGCGAGGTGGGATTGGCGGTCATTTAGGTTGGCAGGCTATTTCCCCATGCCCCGCAGCGCCTTCAGGCAGCGTTCGACCGCTTCGAGAGGAGGATAAGCTTCGCTCTCGTATTCGACGATGTACCATTCCGTGCCGCCGACCGATTCGCAGGCGTCAAAGAAGCCGCTCCAGTCGGTGTCGTCCTCGCCGATGACTGGGTCAAAGGCGGGGTGGGGGTAGTCGTGACCCGGACCGTCGTGCAGGCGTCTGGTGAACGGTTTGAGATGGACGGTCACGGCGCGGCCGGGATAGCTGCGGATGACGCTGACCGGGTCGGCGCCGCCGAAGACGGCGTTGCCGGTATCGAACTGCATGATGACGGATTGGTCGGTGTTGCCGAAGAAGGTGTCCCAGGGTGTTTCGCCGTCGAGAGGCAGGAACTCGTGGAAGTGGTTGTGGTAGCCGGTGCGCATGCCTTCGGAGGCGAGGCGTTCGGCGAGGCGGTTCGTGAATTCGGCCAGTCTGAACCAGTCGTCGCGGCTTTGTCGCAGCTCTTCGGGGATGCCGGGAATGATGAGTTTGTCGTTGCCGAGGGCATGGTGGAAGGCGATGGTCTTGGGCAGCGGGTCGTCCTGCACGAGGTCGAAGGGAACATGCCAGCCGGCGCAGGCGAGGCCCAGCTCGTCGAGTTCGGCTTTGAGGGCGGCGGCGGAGTGCTGGGGCGGGCCGGCGAACTCGACGCCCGTGTAGCCCATCCGCGCCACTGCAGCCAGGGCGCCGGGCATATCGGCGGCAAATTCGCGGCGCACGGAGTAGAGTTGAAGGGCGATGGGAGGCATGGGAACAGGTTCCTTTCGACAGTGGAGAAACGATAGTGCCAAAGATCAATACATGGTAGCCAGGGTCTTTGCTGCCTATTGGATACTGGCCACAGAGGTCATTTGCTGGTCCTCTGCGTGTCGACACTCAACTGGCGCACGGCCGCTTCGTCTATGTCGACTCCCAGCCCGGGACCAGTGGGCACGTCGAGGAAGCCGTCTGTCTGGTCGAAGGGTTCGGCGATGCCCTGACGAATCGGGCTGGGCGTTCGATCGAACTCCATGACCGGCTCCTGCTGGTAGGGGCGGGGCGTGCGCGCGGGCGGACATTCGGGCACGGCCGAAGCGACATGGAGACTGGCGGCGATCATCACGGGGGAGCCCCAGACGTGGGGATTGCAGAGAATGCCGAAGGCGTTGGCCATGGAAGCGACGCGATGCATTTCGGTTATGCCCCCCGCCATTACGACATCGGGTTGGACGATGTCAATGCAGCGGCGGCCGATGAAGTCCTTGAATTCGTAGCGCGTGCGCAGGTTTTCCCCGCCGGCGATGGCCATTGACAGCGCAGCTTTGACCTGCAGATAGCCCTCTACGTCTTTGGCGTTGACAGGCTCTTCGAACCAATAGACGTCGAGCTCGGCCAGTTCGCGGCCGATGCGGATGGCTGTGGTGGCGTTATAGGCCTGATTGGCGTCCGCCATGAGGAAGATGTCAGGGCCGATCACCTCGCGTAGAGCGGCGACGCGGCGCACGTCCTGGGCCAGGGGGAGGCCGCCGACCTTTGTCTTCATGCCGGCGAAACCCAGGTCCACATACATGCGGGCCTCGTCAAGCAGCCGTTGCGGGATTACGCTGCCGTCGGAGGAAAGGTTTTCCTCGGTATAGTAGAGGCCGGTGGCGTAGACTGCTATGCGATCGCGTACTTTGCCGCCGAGGAGGGCCCAGACGGGTAGGCCGCTGGCTTTTCCTGCGATGTCCCAGAGGGCTGTGTCGACGGCGCTGATGGCGCTGCCGCCGATCCCGCCGGCGACGTTGCCGTTGTAGAAGAGGCGAAACATGGCTTGCCAGAGCAGGTTGCGCTGCATGGGGTCGGCGCCGAGCAGGATGTGGGCGAACTCTTCGTGGACGATGCGCGCGGAGGGACCGTTGAGACCTTCTCCCCAGCCGACGATACCGTCCTCGGTGACCAGTTTGACGAGTCCGACTTGCCGCTTGTCGGCCCAGCCCTGTGACCAGCCGAAGCCGGGTTGGATGGGCGCTTCGAGGAGGAAGGTTTCGATGGAGTCGATACGCATTGCTGGCGCTCCGAAGTTGTGGTCTGTGCCGGTTTGGCCGGCGGGACTGCGGCGCTGGCAGACCGCAGATGGTGAACGCCAAGCGTAACGGACGGCTGGCAAGCAGCCATGTTCATCTGTCCTCTATTCGCTGGCGGTCCAGGGCACTATAGTACCATGCGGGGAATCAGAATTGCGATCACTATAACGGCGAGCTGGCAACCAGTGACCCAGGCGAATGCGCGCAGGAACCGGCTGAGGCTGACTTTGGACGCCCTCCGGTAACCTGCCTCGCTCCAGAAGAAGAAGACCACGGCGGCGACGGCCAGTCCCAGGAGCGAGAAGCGGTGGACGGCGGGAAGCGTCCACTGGTCTGCGCCGAAAACGATGGCGATGGCGCGCAGGGCGGGGAGGGCTGTTACGATGTTGAGGATGAACAGCCCGCAAGAGACGAACCAGAGCAGGTAAAACAGTATGACCTGTGCGGCGGCGTTTCCTATAAACTTCACGTTTCTCATGGGGAGTATCCAACAAAGGAGCTAGAGTCCAGGAGTAGCGGCCAAAGCCCGGCAGTTCAGGCGACGACGCCGGCCAGCTCCAACTCACTGGCAAAGTGGCACTTTGCGAAGTGACCCGGCTCGACCTCTTCCCAGGCGGGCTCCTGCTCGTGGCAGAGGTCCTGGGCGTAGGCGCAGCGCGGGTGGAAATAGCAGCCGGACGGTGGATTGGCCGGGTTGGCCACTTCGCCTTCCAGAAGGATGCGCGCCGTACCCTTGCGCCGGGGATCGGGCTTGGGGATGGCTGACAGGAGCGCTTCGGTGTAGGGATGCTTGGGGTTGGTGTAGAGTTCGAGCGTCGACGCCATCTCGACCAGTTTGCCGACGTACATCACAGCCACGCGGTCGCAGATATGGGCGACGACGCTGAGGTCGTGCGCCACAAATACATAGGTAAGCCCCATCTGTTCCTGCATCTCCTGCAGCAGGTTGAGGATCTGGGCCTGAACCGAGACATCGAGGGCGGAGACCGGTTCGTCGGCGACGACAAGGTTGGGCTGGCAGACGAGGGCGCGGGCGATGCCGATACGCTGGCGCTGGCCGCCGCTGAAGGCATGGGGGTAGCGCCGCATGACCTCGGGCGCGAGGCCGACGAGACCGAGGGTGTGGGCGACGCGATCCTCCAGTTCGGACCCTCTTGCCAGGTTCATGGCGCGCAGGGGGGCGCCGATCAGTTCCAGGATTGTCATGCGCGGATTGAGGGAGGCGTGTGGATCCTGGAAGATCATGCGCATATTGCGGCGCACCTGATTCAGTTGCTGATCGTCCAGGTCGGTGACATTGACGCGCCCGAGGTCGGGGTCGCGGAAAAAGACATTGCCTTCCGTTGACGGGATGGCGCGCAGGATCATGCGTCCGGTGGTTGTCTTACCGCAGCCGCTTTCTCCGACCAGCCCCAATGTTTCGCCTTCCTCCACCTGCAGGCTGACATCGTCAACGGCTTTGACGTAGCCTACGGTGCGTTTGAACAGGCCGCGGCGGATGGGGAAGTGCTTCTTGAGATTCTTGATCTCCAGAAGCATTGATGAAGATTGGTGTGGGGAGGCGTTTCCGTTTTCGTTTGACATTTTACTTTGTTTCAGTGCGCTACCGCTGCGCTATACGGTCGCGGATTTCGTTGTGTCTCAGGTATAGAGGTGGCAGCGTACGGCATGCCCCTCCTCGAGTTGGATCAGCTGCGGCTCGGCCTCATCACAGACGCCGGGCATGAAATCCGGGCAGCGGGGGTGGAAGGTGCACCCTTGGAGCCGCTGGTAGGGGCTGGGTACCATGCCTTCGATTGCGTTAAGCTTCTCTCGCTTGTCCTGCAGGACATCTTCGAGGCGTGGGATTGAGTTCAGCAGTCCTTTTGTATAGGGATGCTTGGGATTGTAGAAGATCGAGTCGACATCGGTGCGCTCGACCACCTTGCCCATATACATGACGACAACTTCCTCGGCCATCTCCGCCACTACGCCGAGATTGTGGGTGATGTAGAGGATGGCCATGTCGGATTCGGCCTGCAGCTCCCGCATCAGGTCGAGGATCTGGGCCTCGGTGGTGACATCGAGAGCGGTGGTTGGTTCGTCGGCGATGAGCAGCTGGGGGCGGCAGGCGAGGGCCATGGCGATGACGGCGCGCTGGCGCATGCCGCCGCTAAGCTGGAAGGGGTAGTCATCGAACCGCTGCTCGGGGTTGGGCATCTTTACACGCGCAAGCGTCTCGATGGCAATATCGCGCGCTTCGGCTTTGTTGACATCCTGGTGCAGGAGGATCGCCTCGCTGATCTGTTTGCCGACGGTGCGGACCGGGCTGAGGGCGGTCATCGGTTCCTGAAAGACCATCGAGATCTGATTGCCGCGGATGTCGCGTAGCTGGCGGTCGTTGGATTCCAGTTGGGCCAGGTCGATGATGTCGGAGGCGTCGTCGCGGTCGTCGAATGGACGGTGGAAGCGCATCTCGCCCTCGACGATCAGGCCCGGCGGCGGGATGAGGCGCATGATCGACATGGCGGTCATGCTTTTGCCGCAGCCGCTCTCGCCGACGACGCCGACAACCTGGCGGCGACGGACGTCGAGGTCGACGCCATCGACGGCGCGCACGGTGCCT
Organism: Caldilineaceae bacterium; assembly: GCA_965208965.1. Taxonomy (GTDB): domain Bacteria; phylum Chloroflexota; class Anaerolineae; order Caldilineales; family Caldilineaceae; genus Bin5. The sequence goes on along the minus strand of OZ242384.1, from coordinate 2,309,704 downwards.
TCGTCGAGAGGAAAATGCGTTTTCAGATCTCTGACTTCAAGCAGGACTTCCTGCTGTCCCGCTCCGTTTTCGTCTGACGCCATAGCGTGTAATCCCGGTGGTAGGCGGCTGGCGGCCGGTGCAGTCACTGGCTTCTGGAAGCTCATTGCGGGCTAATGGTAGGGGTCGGCGGCGTCGCGCATGCCGTCGCCCAGAAAGTTGAACATGAGAACTGCGATGACGACAAAGATAACCGGCCAGAGCGTCCAGGGGGTCTGAGCGACCGACATAATGTCCTGTGCGTCCTGGAGCATGACGCCCCAGCTGATGGTGGGCGGCTGGAGACCGATTCCGAGGAAGCTCAGGGCGGTCTCGCCGAGAATCATAAACGGGATGGCGATCGTGAGCTCCACGATGATGAAGCTGGCAAAGCCTGGGAGCAGGTAGCGGGTGATAATCGTCCACTGGTTTTCGCCATCGAGTCGGGCGGCCATGACGAAATCCTCCTCGCGCAGGCTGAGGATTTTGCCGCGTACGATGCGGGCGAGCCGCGTCCAGTTGAGGATCGACAGAATGATGGTGATGGCAAAATAGAGGCGCAGGTTGGGCCAGTCCTGCGGCAGGGCTGCGGCCAGCGACATCCAAAGGGGGATGGCGGGCAGGGCGTAGAGCAGGTCGATAAGGCGTTGGATGATTTCATCGACTGCGCCGCCGAAGTAGCCGGAAATGCCGCCCAGGAGGACGCCGAAAATGGCGGTGAGGGCAACGCCGATCAGGCCGATTGTCAGAGAGATGCGGCCGCCGTAGATGATGCGGGAGAAGATGTCTCGCCCGATGCGGTCGGTGCCAAAGATGAAGAGCGGCATTGTCTCGTTGTCTGTGCCGAAGAGGTGCAGGTCCGACTCGATCAGGCCCCACATCTTGTAGGAATCACCGCGCACGAAGAGCCTGATCGGGTTTGGCTCGCCGGCGTTGGCCTTGTAGATGGGGCGCGCAGTCACGGGATCGCGCCCGCGCACGAGGGTGTAAACGAAGGGGCCGCGATAGCTATCGCTGACGACCTCGAAGAATCGAATCTTGGTGGGCGGCGCGGAGGCAAGGTCCTTGTAGCGTGTCAAGGGGGCATGGGGCGCGATGAATTCAGCAAAGAGAACGACGAAGTAGAAGAAAGCGAGCACCCACATTGCGGTCTGGGCCAGACGATGGCGGCGGAATTTCCACCAGACCAGCTGCCACTGCCCGGCGCGGTAGAAGTCTTCCGACTCGGTAAAGGTCGTGGCCGGGCTTGGCGCGGTCTCAACAGAGCGTTGGCGCGGGTTGATCAGCCTCAAGATATTGGCGACGATTGAAGTCATGGTCTCAGTTACATCTCCTCCACGCTGCCAAACCGAATGCGCGGGTCGACTGCTGCGAGGGCGATATCGGCCAGCAGGCTCCCAACCAGCGCCAGGGTTCCGACAAGAAGAATAAAGCTGCCGGCGAGGAACATGTCCTGCGAGAGCAGGGACCGATAGAGAACGACGGCGGCGGTGGGCAGATTGAGCACGATCTCGACAACGGTGCCCCCGGAGATGATCCAGGGCAGCAAAAAGCCGAGGGAGCTGATGAGGGGGTTGATGGCGATGCGTACGGGATAGTTCATGAGGACGGCAAACTCGGACAGCCCTTTGGAGCGGGCCACGGTAACGTACTGTTTGCGCAGTTCGTCGAGCATGGTCGCCCGCATGACGCGAATGATGTGGGCGGTGCCGCCAATCCCCAGGATAAGAACAGGTACCCAGATGCGGGTGAGCATATTCTGAAATTTGGCTATGCTCCAGGGCTCGAGCTCGAACGCCGGGGAGAATAGTCCCCCCACTTTGAGGCCGAACCAGGCGAAGGAGAAGTACATGACCACCATCGCCAATAGAAAGCCTGGCACTGCCAGGCCGATAAATCCGATCATGGTGAATAGGTAATCGGTGAAGGTGTATTGGCGTACCGACACGTAGATACCGATTGGGACTGAGACGGCCCAGACGAAGATGGTGGTGAAGATGGCCAACAGGAAGGTGAGCGCCATCTTGTCGCCGATTACCTCATTGACCGGCCTGCCCCATTGGAAGGATTGTCCGAACGACCCCTTCAGCAGGATGTTTTTGATCCAGGTCAGGTATTGAACGTGCATGGGTCGATCGAGCGCGTATTGCTTCATGAGGCGCTCGACCTCGGCCTCGTCTACATCGCGGCCGGATGCCCGCAGCGCGTTGATGTGCTCTGTCAGATAGTCGCCCGGGGGGAGCTGGATAATGAGGAAGGCGATCAGCGAGAGCAGAAACAGCAGCGGAATCATGCGCATGACGCGCTGGATGATGTAGACGGTCATTGGGAACTCCCCTTTGAGGAGAGAGTGAAGAGGAGTGAGGAGAGAGTAAAACCTTTCACTTCCCGCTCCTCACTCTTCATTTCTCGCTTCTCATTTTGCGGCGCATGCTTGTTAGCATTCGACTTACTTCGTCTAACAGGCCTCGAAGTGCCCTGGTTTCGCTATGGGGAAACCAGCCCAAGTCCTCACAAAGTGTCAGCAGTGTTTCGGTTTCTGCTAAGGAACCCTGTGCGATGGCAAGAAAGCGGGCCTTGTCCTTCACTGTTTCTCGAGTCCAGCCTTCAGCAATATTGGCCGGTATCGACACTGCCGCACGGGTGATCTGCGAACGCATGCCGTAGTTCTCTGTGCTTGGCAAATTTGGTGTCAGACGATATGTCTCGCGTGCCGCCTCCATTGCCTTCTGCCACAGAATTGTTTTCCGATAGTACATAGTTGAGGAGAGAGTGAAGAGGAGAGAGTAACCTCTCACTCCTCACTCCTCTATACTCACTTCTCGCCGTTTACGAAACGCCGCCTTCGTAGTAGAAGGCTTCGGGGTGGTAGGTGGAGATGCCATAGGTATCCCAGCCGACGGGTTTGCCAGCGGCCGGCAGGTTGAGCATCGTCTTGGGGAAGATGAGCGGAGCCGGGCTCTCGGAAACCGAGCCAACGGCCAGCGGGTTATCGGCAAGCCAGTCGAAGATCTTTTTGCCGGCAGCCACGCGCTCAGCATCATCAATCACGGTGTTCATGGTGTTGTAATGGTCATAGAGCGTCTGGATCGCGGCCGGCGGCTCTTCGCCATCCTGGCCGTTGCTCCTGAACCAGCGGCCCCACTCGGGAGCTGGGCCGCCCTGGCCGATGTTGGTGGGGATGAACCAGCGCATTTCGACCGGCAGCAACGTATCGGTGCAGCGGTCTGCGTGCCAGCAACCGCAGTGAACCAGGCCCTGGCTCCAGCGTTCGTTGTAGAGCGAAATCTGGATCTCTTTGGTGGAGGCTTCGATTCCGACCTCGCGCCAGAAGGTAACGACGATCTCGGTGAACTCGTGGGTGGCGACACCAACGCGCGGCCCGGCGTGTTCGATGTTGAATTTGAGCACGTCGCCGTCGGGGCGCAGGCGGAAGCCGTCACTGTTGCGCTCGGAGAGCCCCATGTCGTCCAGCAGCTGGTTGGCCAGGTCCGGATCGAACTGGGACCAGTTTTCGGCATATTTCGGTTCGTAATACTGCGAGTTGGGCATCGGCGCCAGCTGGCCCATCTTAGCAAGGCCGAAGAAGAGATTCTGGTTGATCTCCTCGCGGTCGATGGCGACGTTCAAGGCCTTGACGAAATTGGGGTGCTGCACGATTTCACGCAGCACGAGGTCTTCGGTCAGCGTGTGGCAGGGATAGAGCGTGTAGCGGTCGGTCATGCAGCTGGTGTAGTCCATGACCTGATAGTGCTGGCTCGGCTCGTTTTCTTTGTAGAGCGGGTAGCGGGCAATCGAGACATCATGCGGTCCGACATAGTCGAGCTCGCCCTGGATGGTCTTCTGCGTGGCGATCTCGTGGTTGGCCACGAAGTCCATGCGCAGGTCTTCGACGTAGGGCAACTGCTGGCCGGAGGTATCGACCTTCCAGTAGTAGGGGTTCCTGATCATCAGCACGAGGCCCTGCTGCGGTTCCTGGTCTACGATCCAGCCGGAGAGCATGGGATACTCGGGCGAGTTGGGACGCGTGCCCCAGACACTACGGCCACTGCGGGCGTTGCTGAGAAGCTGTACCCAGGTCTCATACTCGGATTCTTCGAGCTTAGCGGCCAGGTCGTCTTCGTCGGCGAAGTCACCGTGGAACTGCTTGAGGTAGTGGCTGGGCAGCAGGAAGTCGCCCTGAATACGACGCGTGAGGTAGGCGGGGAAGTTGCCGAACGGGGCGGCAAATGTGACGGAGAAGCTGTAGTCGTCGTGAATGTCGAGGACCATGTTCTCGCCGCCGTGGCGGTAGACCCACCATACGCTGGAGGCGACTTCGGGATGCGTGGCGATCGAGTTCCACCAGAAATCGACGTCGCCGGTGGTCACGAGCTCGCCGTCGGACCACTTCATTCCTTCATGCAGATGGAAGGTGTAGTGGGTGGCGTCGTCGCTGACTTCCCAGCTGGCGAAGAGGTTGGGCTTGATGGTCTTCAGATCTTGGTCCGAATAGGTCAGCATTCGTTCCGCGAACCAACCGTACTGGCTGACGAAGCTGGACGGATCGAGGTGAATCTGGCGTACGAGGCCACCGTATTCGCCGATCGATTCGCGCGGCAGGACCAAGGGCGAGACCGGAAGGCGCTCGGTGACAGGGGGCAGATCGCCATTTGCCACCATCTCGGCCAGGCGCGGGGATTCCGAGTACTGTGAAGGCGCCTCGGCATCTTCCATTACGGCCTGTTTTGGCGCCTCTTCCTCGGCCGCCGGTGCAGCCGGCTCCTCAGTCATGACTTCGGGTTCCGGGCCACCGCAGGCAGCCAGTACCACGGCCGCGGTTGTTGCTCCCGACAGCTGCAGGAAGCGTCGACGATGCATCTTTCGTTGGGTCATGCTTTCCTCCTGGATTGAAACTGTGAAATTTGGTAAATGATGGATTTAACCATCGGCAAAATCGAGTTGTATTGCCTGGTCTCCATGAACGACGACCATTTGTGTAGCCGGCCAGCCGTCTGTCACGCAGTTCGGACCTTCGTAGTGATTGGCGCCATGCAACGGTTGCGCTTCGCCGTTGACCAAGAGCGGACCGTTCCAGTCGAAAGTAACGGTATCACCCTGCAAAGGGCGATAGGATACGGAAAGGCTGTCACAGACAAATCGGGCAGCCAGGACCCGTTTGCGGAATTCTGCGAAGGAGCCGTAGTCGGCTTTGCGGCCCATCTGGCAAATCCAGGCGACGTTATGCCCGGTCGCCCGCAGTTCGCGGAGGGCGGCGGGACCGTCCTGGACAAGTTCGATAGGTTGTGAGCAGCCGAGGGCGATGTAGGCGTCTCCCTTGGCGGCAAAGGTCCACTCTCTGCCTACCTGATGCTCGTCGAAGGCGAAGGTGGGGAAATAGGCGCGTGTGAAGCCAGAGGGATCTGTATCGGGCAGGGCGTAGAGCGCGATGAGTAGATCGCGGCGCTGAGCGACGCGGGGCAGACGCCCGCTGCGCCAGTAGCCGTTCCTGTGGGGTTCTTGCTTGAGGTCATGCGCGCCGGGATGGTTGACGAAGACGATCGCGTCCGCATCCAGGGTCGCCTGCCAACTCTGCCCGCCCTGGCTGGACTGACCGGGTTGGAAGTCCTGCGCGCTGCTGAGCAGATAGTCGGGCGTCCTGTAGATCGCTTTATGGAGAGACTGGGACAGATGGTCATCGCCGGCTGTCTTATTCTCATCACACGCCGCCGCTATGGCGTGGCGCTGGCTGGCCCACGTGGCGGCGGGGGCTGGTTCGGTTGCCAGCGAGGCGATGAGGGGCGGCAGTTGATATCCCTGGCAACAGCAGAGGCTGACTGGCGCGGCCATATGCCGGTTCCAGGCGCCGATGCCCCACATCAGGCGGGCAACGCCCGCCACTGGAGACACGTGTCCGTTCGGGACAACGCCGCCGCTTTCAGCTGCGGTTTGGCCGGCGCCGTAGACGCCCTGGAAGGAGTCCAATGCCAAGGTCACCAGAACTTTATCGATCACAACTGCGGCCAGATCCCAGATCTCTTGTGAGTCGGCCAGATCGATGAGGTGGGAGAGGGCGGTCAGCAGCTGGGACAGGCAGTGGCTGGACGGGTCGGTGAAACCGGCGGTCGCGGCGCGCTGGAGCCATGGCAGGACTGCCTCTGCGGCGCGCTGGCGGTGCCACTGTCCGGTCTGACGGCTGTACAGGAACTGGCGGTCAGGATAGATCTGCCCGGCCAGGAGTTCGCAGGCGGCGAGCAGGAGGCTTTCGGTGTCGTCGACGGCCTTGCCAGTTTTCTCCGCATAGTCCTGCTGGTGGTAGGCAAAACCGGTAATACAGTCGTCGAGCGCCTCCCGGATTTCGGAGGGGAATTCGTCGTTTTCGCTGTAGCGGCTGACCATGCCAAGGAGCGCGATCAGGCGGGCGAGGTGATCCTCCTCGTAGCCCGCGACCGAGTCGACGGCGGCAGCGAGTTTCCTTGTATTGTTCCGATTCCACCAGCCCAAGGTCATCTTGGCGATCTCGGAATAGAGGCCATCGTCCCCGGAAACGGCGTGGCGCAGAAGTTCGATCTGTCGCTCGACATAGGTGCCGTAGGATTCTGTCCTATAATCTGACCGCACGACCGACAGCGGGATTCTGCGCTGGACGCGGACGCCGCGGACATAGTACTCGCTGGGGGAAGGCATCAGAATCAGTTCATATTCCCCGTCGGGGATCGAAACCGCCTGGCCCAGGGTGCGGTCGCCGTTATCGCCTTCCCTACCTTCGGATTCAGCGTAGATGCGGCCGTCGGACAGCTGCAGGCGGAAATTGTAATCGGCTGGCGCCTCCAGCTTTCGGGGCCATTTCACGACGATCTTGTCTTCGTAGGCGTAGACGTCTTTCTCGACGTATAGCTGTTCGAAGAAGGACTCGAAGAGTTGAACGCGGGTAGCCAACTTCGCAGAGTTGTCGGGAGAGTCGGAGGCAGAGGAAACGGTGTCGGAATTGGACTGATGAGCGCCGTTGCTCCGAGTTTCGGTTGACAAAAGTACCTTGTCCTCTTTGTTGGCTCGAGTCGCCGAAGGAATGTGGGCTTCGCTGCTGACAGACAGAGGCGCAGTGACCTTCCGGACGGCAAAAGCAAAGAAGTGTCCGGCTTGCCGGTGGGAGGGCAAGAGATGGATCCGGATTCGCTAAGTGCGCCCTGGATCGAAAGGAGCTAAGGTATTGCGCTGAAGATGAGGGGGGAATCTCAGTCCATTCGTTGCGGGCGAATTATATGCTTTCCGGCAGTGATATTACAAATCAGAGAGGGCTTGTATGTGCGCTTGGACTTTGCCATTCGGATTGAGTCGGTTGGGGCCCGCGGCGAATCGGGACTTGGCAACTGCATATTCAATGGTGAAAACTAAGAGTCGATCGACAGCACGGGTTCGCCCAGTGCCGGCCAGCGGGGGTTGATGCCAAGACCAGGGGCAGTAGAAGCTGCCATGCGGCCGTTGCGGCGCTGGGGCGCGCCTTCGGCGGTGCTGATGGTGACGTAGCTGTTGAAATCGGTGGCGGTAAAGAGGAATTCGGGCGGTGTGCTGTGCGCCAGATGGGCGATGGCGGCTGTGGTGACATCGCCGCCCCAGCTGTCTTCGATGGTCATGGCGATGCCAAGGGAGACACAGAGATCGCGCGCCTGCCGGGCCCTGGTCAGTCCGCCGAATTTGCTGATCTTGATGTTGATGGCGTCCATGGCGTCATCCCTGTGCGCAGAAAGGAGGGCGTCGATGCCGTCGATGGTTTCATCAAGGATAAAGGGGTGCGAAGTGCGGCGGCGGATCGAGAGGCAGGCGTCGTAGCTGAGGCAGGGCTGCTCGATATAGACATCGACATCCTGAACGCCGCGTACGACGCGGGCGGCCTCGTGGACGAGCCAGCCGGTGTTGGCGTCGGCGATGAGCACGTCACCGGGGCCGAGGACGGCGGCCGCGGCGCGGATCCGTTCGATGTCGGCGTCGGCGTCGGAGCCGACTTTCAACTGGAAACGGCGGTATCCCTCGGCGCGATAGGCGGCGACGGAGTCTGCCATTTCGGCCGGGGGACGCTGGGAGATAGCGCGGTAGAGGATGAAGTCGTCGCCGTAGCGTCCGCCCAGGAGGACGCAGACGGGCTGTCCGGCGGCCTGACCGAGGATGTCCCAGCAGGCAATGTCGATACCGGATTTGACGTAGGGGTGGCCTTTGAGCGCCCTGTCCATCTGTTCGTTGAGGATGGCCAGCTGGCGCGGGTCGAGTCCTATGAGGTGGGGGGCGAGCTCGGCCAGGCCGGTGCGCACGCCGGCGGCGTAGGCGGGCAGATAGAAGGGGCCGAGGGGGCAGACTTCGCCGTGGCCGACGAGGCCGCTGTCCGTCTCGACCTGGACGATGGTGCTGTCGAAAACGGAGACCGATTTGCCGCCGGACCAGGCGTAGCGGCCTTCGTGCAAGGGCAGATCAACCTGGTAGGCGGAGATGCGCTTGATTTTCATATTCGGACCTCTCTATTCCATGGTTGGCAGTTTGGCGGGGACTGGTCAGGACATTGGACGGCGCACGGTCCCTGGATTGTCATTGGAACGGCCCGATTTTAACATATTTTCGTTGTTCCGCCGCAGTTGGAAGAGGCAGCCGGTTCTCCGGCTTGGAGCCCTTCCCACTTGACCAATCTGGTAAGTTCGGTTACAACAGTAAGGAAGAATGGTTACGCGTCCCTGCACGCGCGGAGCGCAACTCCTAGTCAGCCCCCGGAAAGGAACCGACGGTTGATAGCTTACTGCCCCAGCAGCAATTTTCGGGTTGCTGCCGAAGAAGCTCCCCTGCGTTGCCCTCTCAGCGGCGAGCCGTTGGAGTATCGCGACCTCCCTCCTTTTGACCCGGATCAAATCGATGAAAGAGAGCCGGGCCACTGGCGCTATCGGGCGATGTTGCCGGTGGTGGCCGAGGGGCGCGAGCTGTTTTCCCTGGGGGAGGGGTGGACACCGTTGATCAAGGACAACTGGGGGCGCCAGCGCGTCTACTGGAAATTTGAAGGGTTGATGCCTTCAGGCAGCTATAAGGACCGCGGGGTCAACGTGATCGTGAACTGGCTTGTGGGCCAGGGCGTTCGGACGGTCATGGATGACTCCAGCGGCAATGCGGGCGCCAGCCTTGCCTGCTACGCGGCGAGGGCGGGACTGTTTGCCCGGATCTTTGTGCCGGCGTACGCGCCGCAGCCCAAGAAAGCGCAGATTGCAGTCTACGGGGCGGAGCTCGTTGAAGTCAGCGGGCCGCGTACGGCGGCGACGGAAGCCGCTGAAGCCTCTGAAACGGGCGATGACGTAGTGTATGCCTCCCATGCTTGGCATCCGGCCTGCCTGCTGGGCTTCATGACCAATGCGTGGGAAATCTGGGAACAGCTTGGGGGGAGGGTTCCGGACTGGTTTGTCAGCCCGGTCGGTTATGGCGGCCTCTTCCTGGGCGCCTGGCGGGGGTTTCAGCATTTGCACCGCAGCGGCGTGATTGAAAGATTGCCGCGGATGGTGGCGGTGCAGGCCGAACCGATTACGCCGATCTGCGACGCCTTTCACGAAGGCCGCAGCGAGATCGTGCCGCGCCGCCAGGTTGCGCCGAGCATTCTGGCCGACGGCATCGCAGTGGAGAATCCGGTCCGCAACCGCTCTATCCTGTGGGCTTTGCGGCAGTCCGGCGGTACGGCGATCGTGGTCAACGATGAGGAGATTCTGGATGCGCAGGAGGGTCTGGCCCAGCGCGGGCTTTTTGTCGAGCCGACCAGCGCCACTGTGGCGGCGGCTCTGACGAGTTTGGGCCCCCAGCTGAAACCGTCGGATACCGTGGTCGTCAACCTTACCGGTCTGGGTCTCAAACGGCTGCCGGCGGTTTAGCGTCTATCTGTGCCAGGGAGGCATTGGCATGGAGCTCCAGCACGACTCTTTGAACGAACTTGAGGAAGCGGTAGGCGTCCGCTTCAAGGATCGCGCCCTGTTGCAGCGCGCGTTCGTTCATCGCAGCTACCTGCACGAGGCCGAAGACGACAGCCAATTGCAGGACAATCAGCGTCTTGAGTTTCTGGGCGATGCTGTGCTGAGTTTCGTTGTGAGCGAGTTGCTTTTCAGGCGCTACCCGGAGCGTCGGGAAGGTGAGTTGACCAACCTGCGGTCGGCGCTGGTCAAACGGGAAACGCTGTCCCGCTTCGCCAGGGAGCTGGGACTGGGCGACAGTTTGCTGCTGGGGCGCGGCGAGGAGGAGAGTGGGGGGCGCGGCCGCCACACAACGCTTTGCGATACGTATGAGGCCTTTATCGGCGCTCTCTATCTTGATCAGGGACTCTCGGCCCTGCGCCAATTCCTCGAACCGCGCCTGATCGAGGAGATCGGGCGCGTGGCGCAGCACGCATTGACCAAGGATCCCAAGAGCCGCCTGCAGGAGTGGGTGCAAGCGGCCATGGGCCAGACCCCTCGTTACAGGACGGTCCACGCTGAGGGGCCCGACCATGCCAGGCTCTTTACGCGGCAGGTGACGATCGGCAAGCAGCCCTACGGCGTCGGTCAGGGGCAGAGTAAGCAGGAGGCCGAACAGGCCGCGGCGGCGATGGCGCTTTTTCGCCTGGGGCAGACGATACACGGGTACGAAGACAGCGGGTTGGCACAGGAATACGAACTGGCGTCTGTGGAGATGGAAGAAATGAAGAGCGAACGGTGAAAGCCGTTTTCCCCGGCGCCAGCGTTCTACTCCGCACACCGGGCTACCTCTCGTGTACGGGCCCTCCAACTGCCACCCTCTCTCTACGCTCTCCTCTTCAGGTAGGGCCGTAAACCGGCGTTTCGACAAACTGGCGTCTGTTGCGTATTTTGGCAACGTAAAAAAGAACGATGCAGAAAAGTATCGATTGCAGCAGGACAATCGATGCCCCGCTGGAAACGTCCACGTAGAAGCTGAGATACATTCCAACCAATCCCGTCACCGCGCCCAGAATCGTTGAGTAGATCATGAGGCGATGGAAGCTGTCGGTCAACAGCCGCACGGTGATCGGTGGTACGACAAGGGCGGCGCCTATCATGGTCACGCCCATGATCTGGACCGCGGCGATAATTACGGCGGCAAGTATCAGGGCAAACCAGGTCTCGACCCAGACGGTGGGAATCCCGTAAACCTGCGCGACCTCGGTGTTGAAAGTTGTGAAAAGCAGCTGCTTGTAGAAGAAAAAGATCATAAACGTCGCCGCCAAGGTAACGAAGACGATCACGGCAATGTCGGTCGGAGTCACGCCGAGGACATTGCCGAAGAGAGCCGCGTCGAACGACTGGGAGAACCGGCGGTAGCGAGAGATCAGTGCGACCCCCAAGGCGAAACTGGCGGTTGTCACCACCCCGATGGCGGCGTCGGCGCTAATTGTCGTTTTGCGTACGGTCTGGTTGATGAGCAGGGCGGCGATAAAACCCCAGGACACGGCCCCGACGTAGAAGTTGAACTGGAGAATGAAGGCGACCACCGCCCCGCCGAAGACGGCGTGGGAGAGGCCGTGGCCGATGAAACTCATGCCGCGCAGGACGATGTAGACGCCGATCAGGGCGCAGAGGCCGCCGACGAGAACGGCGGCAATTGTGCCGTTGCGAAAGAACTCATATTGAAAAGGGGCAAGCAAAACGTCCATAGCGGTCAGGCCTCCTTTGAGGCGGTTTTGAGCTAAACTATCTTTTCCACGCTGTGGTGATTGGGCAGGCCTCCTTCCACCGGGTCCGGGAGCACCTCCTTCAGTCCGTGGGGATGGGGCCTCTGTTGCACGAAGATCAAATCGTCCTGACGGATGACAATGAAGTCTCCTTTGTAGGCGTCGCTCAGTATCTCTTCGGTAAAGATCTCCTGTGGCGGTCCCTGGGCTACGATGCGGCGGTTGAGGCAGACAACCCAGGGCACGTGGGCGGCGGCCATGTTGAGGTCGTGGGTTGTCAGCAGGATCGTCATCCCCTCTTTGTTAAGCACGGTGAGCCAGTGGAAGATATTTTCGGCGCTGCGGACATCAACGCCGGTAGTGGGCTCGTCAAGCACGAGAATCTCCGGGTCTGCGACAAGCGCCCGGGCAAGGAACACGCGTTGCTGCTGTCCGCCGGACAGATCGCGGATATGGCGCCCTGCCAGATGGCCGATCTCCAGGCGGTCCAGGATTTCGCGCGCCCGTTTGCGCTCGCGGCTGCGGGGCCAGGGCCAGATGTTCTGGCGGTGGTCGAGGCCCATCAACACCACTTCCTCGGCCGTGACAGGAAAACTCCAGTCGACGGTCTCAATCTGCGGTACATAGGTGATTCGCAGGTCCGGGCGCACTCGCTGGATCTCGCCTTCTCCTGGCGTGAGGAGGGTCAAAATGAGCTTCAACAGGGAAGTCTTGCCGGCGCCGCTCGGCCCCACCAGGCCGACAAACTGGCCGGGATGCAGATGCAGGTCGATCTCGTCCAGGACATTGAACGAGCCATAGCCGAAGGCCACGCCTCTTAGTTCGATGAGCGGATTCATTTGCGCTTCCTTTTGAGGAGAAAGTGAAAAGGAGTGAGGAGAGAGGAAACTCTCACCCTTCACTCCCTTTGCCTGTTACTCTCCTGCTTTACTTCTCATTCACTGTCGGGCACGTTGCCGACGTCGACTCCTTCCATCAGGGAGGAGTCGCCCCCAAGGGAATCCGCCAGCGTTCTCAGGTTTTCCACCATCATTCCGATGTAAGTGTGCTCGGGATCGCCCGGCTCGCCGGGGAAGTGAGTGATGCATCTGCGGGTACCCTATCGCCAGGCTGCTGACGTGTGTGCCCCCACAATTGACGTCAGGCGCCGGCAGAGTCACGGCAGTCGGCGCAATGCCCAAAGAATGAGACATGACTTACGTCGACCTCAAAATCGTACTGGGAATCCATCGCCTGGCGAAAGGACCGCAAGACGCTGTGCGGCAGCTCAAGCAAGCTGTCGCAGGAGCGGCAGACGAGGTGGTGGTGCGGCTCGGGGCCGGCCATCTCGTAGGCAAGTCGGCCGTCGGCCATATGCACCATCGCCAGGATGCGTTGTTCTGTCAGAAAATGCAGTACCCGGTAGACGGTCGCCCGGCTCAGCGTGGGAGCGATGCGGTGCACGTGGTCGTACACGGCTTCGGGCGTGACATGTTCACCGAGCCGACAGACGGCGTCCAGAATGAGTTGGCGTTGGGGTGTTACCCGGTAGCCGGATTTACGTAACTGCCGGCTGATCTCTGTCGTATTGTGTGTCACGATAATTTTGCTTGTTGCGAAAATTCGCAACAAGACTCGGTAAGTCACCAGGCGATGGCAGTGTCAGCGCTGGATTTCCGTCAACCGCTTACTCGCCTCCAAACTGCTCCTGTAGACTGTACCATCTTGTCGACGAGACGGAAAATCGCCCAATGCTTCACAGATCCCCTTCGTCGAGGCGTTTCGGCTGCTTAGCGAATTTACTCCGTGTCTGGCGCGTTGCGGGTGTCGATGTGGTCAACTGGCATTGCTGAAGTTACTGGTTGACAGACGTATCCGGGCCGGGCACATTACCGGTCTCAACACCTTCCATGAGCGAGGGATCGCCGCCAAGGGCTTCCGCCATCGTCTTCAGGTTTTCTACCATCATACTGATGTAGGAATGTTCAGGATCGCCCGCATTTCCGGGAAGATCGTCGTCACTTAAAGTACTGACAAATTTGACGCCCGCCTCGCGGCCGATCTGATCGACAACGCGGGAGGGGAAGACCTCCGAGCCAAAAATAGCGGGTACGCCTCCTTCCCGCAATTGGTCGATGAGGGCCGCGACCTCCTGACCTGACGGTTCGGAGAAATCGGACGGCTGGATGGCCCCCAGTACTGTGTAGCCGTAACGGGGCGCGAAGTAGGCAAACGAGTCGTGATAAGTATACAGTTTGCGATTTTCTGCCGGGATGCTGGCCGTCGTGGCCTGAATGGCGGCATCCAGCGCTTCGATGCGTGCGGCGAACTCGTCATAGTTGGCCTGGTATGCTTCGGCATTGTCCGGGTCGCGAGCGGTCAGCTTGTCGCGTACGATTTCGGCGTACGCGAGGGCGAAGATCGGATCAGTCCACAGATGAGGATTGGGGCTGCCGGCCTCTTCGGGAAAGGAGAAATCGAAAACATAGTCTTCAGGGTCGATGACCAATTCTCCGAGAAGTATGACTTCGCCTCCGTCCTTCAGATTGGCCTCGGCCATCTGCATTGCGGAGGTCTCCAGATCAAGCCCGTTGATAAAGATAAGATCCGCGTTGGACAGCGTGACGGCGTCGGAGGGGGCCAGTTCGAAGGTATGCGAGTCGGCGCCGGCGGGCACGAGGCCGGTCAGTTCGACATGGTCTCCGCTGATGTTGTAGACGATATTGGTGATCGGTGAGACGGTGGCGACGACCTGCAAACGTTCCTCTTGGGGCTCCGCCCTGATTCCTCCGCAGGCGCACAGGAGACAGACAAGCGCCAGGAGAAGGAAAATTTTGGGTGGAGTAGGCATGAGCGAATTACCTTTCGACGGGACGGGGCAGTGAATTGATAAACTTTTTCTGCCAGCTTAGTCAGATTATTTTGGGTGAGTTCTCAAATGGAACCTGCTGCTGCCAATCTTAGCATTGGTCTGTCAGGCGTTCAAGTCAAATCTGCTTGTGTTCCCGAGTATGGCGACTTGAATCGAGCTGTCCTGGGGAGTTGGGGTGTGCGCGTTTTCGAGCTTGGGCGAGTGGGAGCCAAGACGCTCTACTACATCGAACCTGATTCGCTGTGGGGAAACGGCTACATCGAGAGTTTCACCGGTGTAACTCCCCAGAGGTAGACCGGAACTTACCGCCATTTTGGGATAAAACCCAGGAACAGGTCCCTCTTGATTCTCCCTGCACAATGTATTATGATCATTTTATGTGGTTCTGAGGAAACGCTGGTAATTTCCGAGATCCAATCATTGGGACCCACCATAAAGAGCAAGAGTAAATGATAAACAGAAAGTTTTCTGTACGTGAAAAACGTGCATAAGGACTGGCACTCAAACAAACCGGGGTATGCTGGAGAACCAGTGTGGTCAGCCTTTAAAGGTAAAGTGACAATATGACAATTCAACAGAATTCTCCTGAATTTGAGGAAATTGAAGGCTTAGGGAGTGCTGACGACGAGATGCTTGGCGTATATCCCTTGGATACGATGATGATACGCAATGAGAGCCGCACCATCCACGATGTCCTGCGTAGAATCACGCAAGAGCAGTTCATTATGGATCCCGATTTTCAACGGGACTTTATATGGACACCGGCTGAACAGAGCAAGCTTATCGAGTCCGTCCTGATGCGAATACCGCTTCCCGTTTTCTATATTGCAGAAAATGAAGATGGGACAATGGTTGTTGTTGATGGGCTACAGAGGTTGTCTACCTTTCGGAATTTCGTTGAGGGAGGGTTACGGCTTCGACTCCCCCACCAGCCTCAACTTGATAGGAAACGGTTCGGAGAACTGGAAAACAAACTTCAAAATCGGATCGAGGACTGCAATCTGACTCTGTACGTCATAGATGCCAAAGCACACGAAAGGGCACGTCTGGATATATTCGAACGTGTGAATAGCGGCGTTCCATTGACACGCCAACAAATGCGCAATAGCCTGTATATGGGGCCAGGCACACGGTTCTTGAGAGAAGAGGCGGAAAGCTGTTTGTTCCTGGAGGCGACGGGAAGCAGCCTGAATCGGCGTCAGATGAGAGATCGTGAATTCATAAACCGCTTCTGCGCATTCGAGTTGCTTTCTCTTGAAGGCTACCGGGGAGATATGGATCTTTTCTTAGCCCAAACCCTCAAGAAAATGAATTCTCTCAGTTCTGAAGGCCTCGCCAATCTCTCCAAGCTCCTGCGCACTGGCCTATCCAACAACTTAAACCTTTTTGGCCCCTACGCATTTCGTAAGCACACCCAAGAGCAGGACGGCCGCCGCGCGCCCATTAACGCCTCATTGTGGGACGTAATGTGCACCGGCCTTGCCAAATACGAAGAAGCCGCAGTCCATTCCCAAAAAAAAGCCATATTGTCGGCATTTTACCGTTTGCTTGAGGACGAAGATTTCAACGATGCCATCTCTTTGGGTACCAACCAGACAATTAAGGTGAAGCGACGCTTTGAGATGGCCGGCGGCATGTTCCGGGAGGTTCTTGGTGCTTAGACAGCTTGACCTCAGAACTTTCAAGTGTTTTGAGAAGCTGCGTCTCCCCTTAGGTCACTTGACCCTGCTCTCAGGGATAAACGCGTCCGGGAAGTCTTCAGTCTTGCATAGCCTGGTTCTGTTGCACCAGACAATGCAGGAAGACGAGTGGTCTCCTCGAATCCTGCTTAACGGAAATGTAGTAAAGCTAGGGACGGTGACCGACGTTGTTGACCAGGTGTATGGCCGAAACAGCTTTATGATCGGTCTGTCAGACGAAGAGGCACGTTGTAGCTGGTCGTTCTATGGTGATCGGAGCGATATGTCTCTGGAGGTAGAAGAAGTGGAAGTCGACGACAAGGCAGTCGACCATCCTTGCGATCTGCGATTCTTACTCCCCTCAGATCTTGAAGGCACGATACCGCCACTGGTAAGCCGAATTAGAGATCTGACTTACATAACAGCTGAGAGAGAAGGCCCCAGGGAAGTTTATCCCTTAGAAGATGAATTCGCTGGAACACGGACGGAAGCTTGGGGAGTCTCAAGCGGTGAATACTCTCCAAGTCATCATTCGTTGGCCAGGGTCGGCTCCCGAGGCGAAAATGCAATTAGCGTTCTTTATCGAGGTCGGGATGAGCAAGTTGGCGAAGGGCTGAGAATACCCAATACTGTGCCAACATTGCTCCGCCAGTTCGAGGCAAGAATGGATACCTTTTTCCCCGGTTTCGGGGTCAATGTCCAGCAGGTCCCCAACGCAAACGTCGTAGTACTGGGAATACGAGTATCCAGTGACACCGGCTATCTTCGGCCGGTTCACTGCGGTTTTGGTATAACACAAGTCCTTCCCATTGTGGTTGCCGTGCTCTCGGTCCCAAAAGGGAGCCTCCTCCTCATTGAAAACCCTGAAGTGCATCTGCACCCCGCAGGTCAGGCGCTAATGGGCCAGTTCCTGGCCCAAGCGGCCCATTCAGGAGTACAGGTAATTGTAGAGACACATAGCGACCACGTTCTAAATGGAATCCGCAGAACAGTCAAAGCAGGCCGGTTATCCTCAGAAAAAGTTGTGCTGCACTTCTTTAGAGCCAGATCCCTAGATGCGCCACAGGCGCTGAGTCCGGTCATTGACAGTTCAGGAAATGTAGACGTTTGGCCGGACGGCTTTTTTGACCAGTTTGACAAAGATATCGACTACTTTGCAGACTGGGGTAAGTGATGGATCTTCTGCTGAACGATCTGTCGCTCCACGGACAGTTTCTTGATACCACAACGTTCAAAGAAGCCGTCAGTCGCATAATGTCGATGCGAAGAATCGCAATTCGCTCCGGGTTCCAATTGCACTCTCCCAAAGATATCCTCAACAGACCTGCAACACCGACAACGTCACTTAACCAGGCCCTGCAACGACTATCGAAAGATCAGAAACGGTCTGTCCTGCAGTGGCTGACCCGATATGGTCCCTTTTGGGAGGACTTGGCGTTGCACGATTCCGATCTCTATATGGACTATAGAGGCGAAATAGTCACCGAAATGGCTGTGGGAGAGGCCGCGTACTGTACATCCATCGGCATCAGCCGAGCGCTCATAAGCTTTGCCCCATCTGACTGGCAACTCACACCAGTACGTGTAAGGGTTGTTTCAGAAGCAACGACCGAGGTAACTGTCCGCAATTATTGGGAAGTCTCCGGCCTGGAAGCCGCGTTGAAAGAGGCCAGGCCGCCGGTTACATCCTGGGAGCAAATGGAGCGTCTGTCTCGCAGGGAATTTCAGAGACTTACCTTCTCTGCCGAATGCTTTAGCAAGCTGTCAGGGCAACCCTTCGGGCCCGGCGTAGCGGTCCGAATTCTCGCTCGCTTGAGAATCCTGGATGACTTGGTGGGATCGGTCGACGTGGGCGGCCAGCGAACTCCTGAAGGACATAGGATATATCAGGAACACTTTACGGGCGCCAGGGCGTGGTTTTCAGATTCTTCGGAAACTGAAAAGCGTCAGTTCGAAAAAGAGCTGACTTTCATCGGCCCCGACGGGAATCCCCTGTTCTGCACTTGGCATGGAAAGCTGAACAACCCACCATATCGTATCCATTTTGCCTGGCCTGTTTCCCATCGTGCTCCCCTCTATATCGCCTATATTGGCTTGAAGATTACGCGGCGATAAACATTCGTGATACTCGCAAATTGCCGAGTTTGCGCAAGACTGGTTTTCCCATTTCGTGGTCTAGCGATTGGGGCCAACCATACTGTTCAGGGTGTTCTACAGCGAGATGTCTTAGCGCATAGATACCACCTAAGCGAACAGAAAGAACACCACTTCCTAACATTTCAGCGCCCTTCTGCAACTGCTGATTCAGCATATCGCGCTGGGCAGTTTCGGCTTGTCGCTGTGCTACAGCTGTCTGGCGCTCTCCCACAAGGCTGCGCCACAGAGCGAGTTCTATCGCGACGATGCCTCCAAGCACGAAACTCAAGTTGCTGATCGTCGTACTGAGAGAGTCCGTGTCGTTGTGCAATATCTCCCAGAAACGCCACGACAGTCCAACGCCGGCGGCCACCGTTGCCGCGACAAGCGCAATCCACCAGCGGCCATCTCTCTTGAAAACAAATCCGATGAAGCGTCTTGTGCGTAACCGTATTCTCCTGAACGCTCTTCGTCCCGCTGGCAACATTCTTGCTACCGTTTTCCCAAGAGTCAACCGGCCGTCGGCTCCGAGGCCAGATCCCCCGCGATCTCCTCCAACTGCTCCAAAGCTGCCCGCAGATCCTCCACAATCTCCTCAGCAATCTCGTCCGGCGGCGGCAAACTGGCCGTATCCTCCATGCTTTCGTCGCGCAGCCAGAATATATCGAGACTCACTTTGTCCCGATTGATCAGGTCATCGTAGCTGAAGCGCCGGAAACGCTCCGTTTCTTCACGTTTACCAAGGTCCTCCGCGCTGTAACAGGCGACAAAATCCTCCAGGTGCGAGCGGCCCAGCGGATTCGTCTTGAGGGTAAAGCGCTGGTTCGTGCGCAGGTCGTAGATCCACAGATCCTTTGTCCACGGCGTTTCACTGGCCGGCTTGCGGTCGAAAAAGAGCACATTGGCCTTGACGCCCTGGGCGTAAAACACGCCCGTCGGCAACCGCAACAACGTATGCGCATCGCACTCCCTGAGCAGGCTGCGGCGTACCGTCTCGCCCGCGCCGCCCTCAAACAGGACATTGTCCGGTACTACAACCGCCGCCCGTCCGTGGTTCTTCAACAACGTGCGCACGTGCTGCAGAAAGTTCAACTGCTTGTTGCTCGTGGTTGCCCAGAAATCGGGGCGCTCCACCATCAGGCTTTCCTTCTCCGACTTGCCCTCAGAGTTGACGAAGGTCAGGCTCGACTTGCGTCCAAAAGGCGGATTGGTCAGCACCATATCGAAGTTAACACCCGGATGCGTGCGCAGGCTGTCATCGACTCTTATATTCGTCTCGTCCCCGCCGATGCCGTGCAAATAGAGGTTCATCACGCAGAGGCGGGCCGCGCTGTCAACGATCTCCCAACCGTGCAGCGCACTGTCCTTCAGGTGCGCCAACTGTCCCTGGTCCATGCTCCGGTTGTGGTTGACGATGTCATCGTGGGCCGCCAGCAGGAAGCCGCCGGTGCCGCAAGCCGGGTCGCAGATCGTGCTGTCAGGCTCGGGTCGCATCACCTCCACGATCGCTTCAATCAAGGGGCGCGGGGTGAAATACTGGCCCGCGCCGCTCTTTACATCCTGGGCGTTGCGTTCCAGCAGCGACTCATACGCGTCCCCTTTCACATCCGCGCTCAGCGCCAGCCAGTTCTCGCTATCAATCAGCTCCTGGATCAGCCGCGTCAGCATCGCCGGTTCATGGATCCTGTTCTGCGCCTTGCTGAATATGACGCCTAACGTGCCAGGCAACTGCGCCAGCGTTTCCAGCGTATGGCGATAGTGCTCCTCAAGCTCGCGTCCGTCGCGGGACAGCAGGCTGGGCCAGTCGTAGCCCTCCGGAATTGGCGGAGGCCGGTAGCCCGGCACGAGGGTATGGGGCGGCTGACTGCGCTCGTGCATCATCTTGAGAAAGATGAGATAGGTCAGCTGTTCAAGGTAGTCGCCGTAGGAGAGCCCGGCATCACGCAGAACGTCGCAGTAAGTCCATAGTTTCTGTCCGATGGCAGAGGAGTTGGTCATGGCCCGTCTTCCAAGAGGTGGAGCTGCTTATCTAGAGTTGCTTATCTAGAGCCGCTTTGGATCGACGACGTCGGGTCTTGCGTCGGGTAGGCGCGGCGGCTTCCTCATCGGCGCGCTCCGCGCGGATGCGCTCCAGCAGGATTGAAGCCGGTTCATCGTCGGGGTCCTGAGGAACTAGATGACCGGAGAAAGCCTGTTTGAGAATGCTTTGGCGCAATCGCCCGACCCTTTTCAGGCAGACCCCGACCGTAGCTTCGGCTTGTTGGATGATAGAAAGGCGGCTTTCCACTTCAGCAATAATACGTCGTTGTTCGGCAATTGGTGGGATAGGAAAAGGGATTTCTTGGACGCGGGACTTATTTAGAGCAGGCTGATTGTTTCCTGACCCAATCTGTCTTGTTACATCGTACTGGCCCCAAAGGTAGTAGAAGAGGTATTCTGGGGGAAGCTTTGACTGCGAAGCCCTGATCGCTGCTGAATTCTGGCTATTGCAAGCAGGGATATCCAAAATCGATACTTGACCTCGAGTTTTGCCTTCACCAATCATCCCTAACAAGACTGTACCCGGAGGGTGTAAGTCCATACTGCTGTTCTTAAGCCCTTCTGCTGTTGTGCATTCGCGCGTCTTCTTTATTCTGGTGAACGCCACTTCGCCACTGCTTACCCAAGATATATCTCCGCCCCAGTAATCGGGTCGGGATCTTCGGGGAGTGGCCCCAACAAAAACTTCGAAAGTTTCCCCGATATTGCTCCAGATCCATCCCGCCGGTAACTCTGGGAAGTCGGAGGTGTCCGGCGGCACCGGCTCCTTGTACTTCCCCCGCCGTTTCTCTTGAGACTCCCACCGAGCGCGCCGTTCGACCAAAATACGCTCCAGCAGTTGCTCCGCGTCTTCGTAATCGCGCCCCTCAGCCTCGGCAAGGTCCGCCTCGGTCGGCGCCAGCTTCCCCTCGCACGCCGTCTTCAGCACACTGGCCCGGTAGCGCTTCAAATTGGCCTCAACACGCCTCAGCGCAGCCTCGGCCGCGTCAAGCCGCGTGAACTGCTTCTCAATCTCCGCCACGATGCGCCGCTGCTCAGGAAGGGGTGAAAGAGGGAACGGGTAATTTGCCAACTGACCAAAGTCAACACGCGGTCTATCTCCAGCATTCAATCTAGTCGCATAGGACACAAATTCCAATTGGTTGAAGAAATACATCAGATAGCTGTTATCAAGATGCGATTGGTTTGGGAATACGATGAATTCGCCAGAGGCCAAACCTCTAAAGTGTGGCTGATAGATTTTATTGAGATAAGGTCGAAGTCTACCATACAAAACGTCTCCCCGATCGAAGTAAGATCCGAAACTCTTGACATCACGTGCTTGGCCTATCCCCAATAGCCTTAGGGTGTGAGCCTCAATATCTTTCAGGCCAATGAACGGGGCATCTTTCATTTCTGAGGGCTTTACTTTGACCCCACGAGGGAAAGTAACGTCGCCTAAGGTGGTCGTTACCCAGGAAGAAGGGAGGGCTGCAGCGCCCTGACGGATGCACATTGTAGGTATTCTTTCGTGGTCTAGCAATTGTAGTCACCCATAAGGGTCGCTTTCCCCCAACGGCCCGAGAAGTAACGCCTCTGAATTCGTGCGATCCGCAATTGTCGGAAGTCGCCGTGGAGTAGGAAATACTTGAGAAGCATTGGAACAATAGTGCTTGTGGGCATCGAGAGATTCTCCCTCAGTTCATGCGACAGCCTGTTCTGTCACTCATCCCTCTTTCAGTTTTCCGATGCCCTTGCTGATGGATTCTAAATTTTCGGCGATTTCTTTCAACCTATTTGGCACAAAGAAAGTTCCTCTCAATAGAGAAAAGTCTACTATATGAGTGACCTTTCTACGCTTTCCATATAGGTTTTCGTATTTCACCTTGAAGGTCCAAGGAGATTTAGCGGAGCGTTCATATTCCTCATTGGACACCGTCCCAATGGGAAATCTGATGTTCTGATCCTTCTCCAGAAATTCCAACCCATTCTTTATAACAGGCAATTGGTCGACAGTGGGCGGCCCTCCGGTAACAAAACTATCGCGAAAATAGGTTGGGTCACCTTCAAATTTGAAACGCACGTTCTTTGCGACGCCCTGTCCTTCATTGGCAATCACCAACTCGTACCCATGGTGCCCAGAGCTGTCCAATTCTACTCGAACACTCACTCTTGGTTCGACGTAAGCCATGCGCGTTTTCCATGTTTCAATGGCAAGCCACCCCGTCAAGATGACGTAAAAGACTGTAGACACGGCAACTACGCCGGTGAACCACACAATTAGAGTTTCATCCCCTATACATAGGGTTTCATTCCCCATACAATTCTCGCTCTTCACGGGTTAGGTCGCGATATTTTAGGTAGAGTCTTCTATTAAATCGCAATTGAGGGTCTGACCTTCTCCTCAAGCCACGGAAGCAACTGCGCGAACCGGAACGAATTCTTCTCAAACAGACGCATAAAAGACTCGTAGACTTCGACGCTGTCGCAATCGATAAAGTGGCCGTTCAGGCGCAAAAATGCGTCGGTGACGAAGAAAGCGACTCGTTTGTTGCCATCCACGAAAGGGTGATTGTTGGCCAGGCTTTCCATCAGCGCGGCCGCCTCCTCGATCAGACTGTCGTAGTACCCCAACTGGGGTCGCATCAGGGCCGAAGCCAGCGCGCCCTCATCACGCATGCCCATCGAGCCGCCAAACTCGTGAATCAAAGCGTCGTGCATCGCGATCGCTTCGCCAATCTCCGGGTAGTTATACCTCATTCGGCGAGCAACTCAGCCAAGCGACGATTACGCTCGACGCTGGCCCGGAAATGAGCCATCACCTCGGGACGGGGTGACTTCCGGCTGCGGTTCACAATGTACTCCTCCATCGCCTCTTCCATCACTGCCTGGAAATGACGGCCTTCGCTGCGGGCAATCTCACGCATGGAAGACAGCAACTCCGGCGAAGCCTGGCTGGAAAACTTTACTTTCTGCCTGCCCATCCCATAACCTCCTTGTGTGTTTACGCTATTCTTGCAAGGAATGGCAATTTTGTCAAGATTTATCTTGATAGATCTTGACAAAATCGTCATACTGCTGGTTCACGCCGCCAGCGTCAGATTCAACTCCTCCAGAATCTGTGTCAACTCCTCTCCGAACAGCGTATATGCCCGCGCCAGGCCCCCCTTCTGGTTGAAAGGCGCCAAATCGAAGGCATCCAGTTCGATGCTGACGCTGCCCGCGATGTGGTCGCGGATGTCCTCCAGCCACCGACGTTGTTCGGCGGTGAAAGTTCGCCCGTCGACCTCCTGCGCAGCCATCCACGCCTCAAAACGCTCGTTCGCCCGTTGGTCAAAAGGAACCAACTCCTCTTCCTCGCCCATGGCGTACCGCACCAGCGACACGATATCCGCCAGCGCCCGCTGACCTGACCCCCGCACCCTGGACTGGTCCAGCTGCCTGTACGCCTGCCACAGCCGTTCAGTTGTCCACGCCCGCGGTGGCAAACGCAACATGTCCGCCAGTTCCTTGATGTCGTCGAAGCGCAGCCGCTGCTGGTAGGGCCGCGCATACAACACCTGTAGAGCCGTAATTTCGTCCCGATTCTCTTGGATGAACTCCTGAAACGACTGCACCAGGTTCCCCGCCTGCTCATCCGAATACCCGGCTTGAATCAACTGATCTGCGCTCACCGTGTCGATCGTCTGCTCGTAACTCTTGTGGACATCGACAAGCAACTGACGAAGCTGAGGATTCGCCACAAATGGCTGCGCCCCTCTTTCCAACAGTTCCTGGCGCGCCTGCGCAACCGCCTCTTCCCCCGGCTCCTCCTGTCCGGTCAACTGCTGAGCAGCCTCCAAAGCGGCGTCTGGATCGGTAGCGCGGATAAGCCCCGAAATCAACTCCGGCAGCGACACGCCGTTGGCCGCCGACTCGATAGCCTTCCGGTCGCTCGCGCTCAGTTGGCGGTCCAGTCGGACTAGCCGGCTGGCCAGAGAGGAAAGCGCATCGGGATCGCGGTCTCCCATGCTTATCAGGTCCAACAGCTTGTCAAACGCGACCTCCCTCTTCCTGTCCAGCGTGTAAGAGTTCGAAAACTCCGATTCCGTCACCCCCACCGCGTCCACTATGACGAAACGCAGTTTGTCCTTGGCGTCGGGCGTTACCCCTTCGAATTCCGTCGAAGAGATCGTCCGCACGCCGCGCCCTTTCATCTGTTCAAAGAAGCTGCGGCTGCGCACGTTGCGCATGAAAAAGACGATCTCCACCGGCTTGATGTCAGTGCCCGTTGCGATCATGTCCACTGTCACGACAATGCGCGGCGCGTAGCTATTTCGGAAAGATGAAAGTAGACTTTCTGGAGATACGCCTGTCGTCTTGTAAGTGATCTTCTGGCAGAAGTCGTTGCCCTTATCGAACGCCTCCCGCACGATGCGCACAATGTCATCGGCATGGCTGTCGTCTTTAGCGAAAATGATCGTCTTGGGCACGTGCGTTCGCCCGGGGAATATCTCTGAGAACAACCGGTCGCGGAAGGTCTGGATAACAGTGCGAATCTGGTCCTCTGCCACTACCTCCCGGTCCAGCTGATTGGCCGTGTATTCCAGGTCCTCCTCCAGCTGCTCCCAGCGCACCTTCCGCGTGCGGCGGTCCCGCTTGTCCACGTAATAGCCCGCATCAACCGACGAGCCTTTCTGCGTAATCTCAGTCCTGATCCGGTAGACGTCAAAATCAACGTTCACCCCGTCGGCCACCGCCTCCCTGTGGTTGTACTCCATCACCAGGTTCTGCTGGAAGAAGCCGAACGTCTGCTTGGAGGGCGTCGCCGTGAGGCCGATCAGAAAAGCGTCGAAATACTCCAGGACCTGCCGCCACAGGTTGTAAATCGAGCGGTGGCACTCGTCGGTAATGATGACGTCGAAGGTCTCGATCGGATAATCGGGATTGTACTCCACCGGCGACGGGTCCCGCTGCGCGAAGTGATATCCCGACAGCTCCTCCAGTTCGGGGTCAAGCTCCTCCCCCTTCAGCATCGAGTAAATCCGCTGGATCGTCGCGATACAGACCCGGCTCACAGGATCGATTCGTGGTGAATCAAGATGCTGCACGTTGTAGAGCTCAGTAAACTTGCGCCCGTCATCCGGCGTGCTGAACCCCTGGAACTCGCGCAGCGTCTGGCGGCCGAGATTGCTCCGGTCCACCAGGAACAGCACGCGGCGCGCCCCCGCATGTTTGATCAACCGGTATATCAGGTTGCACGACATAAACGTCTTCCCGCTGCCGGTCGCCATCTGCACCAGCGCCCGCGGCCGCCCAGCCGCCAGCGACTCCTCCAGATTCCTAATCGCCCGCTCCTGCACCGGCCATAGCCCGGTCGAGTCAAGGTCCGGCAAACACGTTAGACTTTGACGCAGGTTGTTTGACGTGAGATAGCTTACTCCTGTCTCAATCGTGAGGTTTTCCGCTGTAGATGGACCCACATTCACACCGACCCATTCAGCCAGCATTTTGGGTGTGTGGAAGGAGAAGACGGCACGACTGCGGGGCGCCGGATCCAGTTCATTCGTAAACTGGGTCTCAACCCCTGTACTTTCGTAAAGGAAGGGCAAGGGTCGCTCGTAAACCGGCAGGCCATCCGGCAATCCAGTGCTGTATTTCTCCGACTGGGCCTCGACCCCTTTCAACGTGAACCCTTCCGGCTTGGCCTCTACTACGCCCGCTGCCCGCCGGTCCACGTACAGCAGGTAATCGGCATGGCCGTGCCCCGATTGCAGCGGAAATTCGCGCGCCGCTACCCCTTGGCCCGCGTAAAGATTGAGCGCGTCCGCGTCCTGAACCGCCCAGCCCGCTCTTGTCAGCATCTCATCTATGTTCGCCCGCGCCTGCTGTTCCGGTGTCATCTTGCTCTTACAGTCGATTGCCGTGATGTCCGCGAAAAACGCCGTACCCTCTTTCTTGCGCCGGAAACGTTTATGCGAAACGTCATCATCTTGACACTCACACCATAGAGGGCTGCCGCTCGCGCTAGGTCGATTCCTCCTTTTACCACCGCAATGGCGGCCTCATCGGGCACCAGCAAAACGCCGCTCAGCCAGTTCGCCTCCTCCTCTATCTCTTTGCTCCAATACCGGCATCCCTTGTCGTCAAGGATAGGAGTGGGCGCGTGCAATAACAGGCCATGTGCAAGCTCGTGGCATACGTTGCTGGCCTGCCGGCCCGGGGAATGAGAATCGTTATGCACAATCAAGCGCCTGTTCCCGCAGAAAACAGTGACCGCCGAAAATACCGACCGCCCTCGCTCCCGGAAGTAGTGGTAAGCCCCTTCCGCAGACTCCTGAAAATCCGAAAGCCTGAGGACCGGAATATCAAGTAATTCTGCCAGCCTCCAAGGGTCGAGCGGGTCAGTCAGACTTAGTCCCAGATCGTCCCTCACCTGCCTGGCAATCCACTTCGCTTCTTTCTTGAATCCTCGTCTCACGTTTACCTCGTTGCCCTTCTCAATCTGTTGTAGGCCGCCTTGACAATTTCATCCAGTGCTGTGGCAGCTTCCTCATTCAACTGTGGATCGGTGCGAAGATATGTGGAAATCATTGCAAGCCTCTCCGGTTCCTCTTGCCCGGACGACCTGCCTTTCACAAACCTGTCCACATTCAGCCCCGACCAGGCCGCCAGAGCTGCCAGACTGTCTACGTCGGGGCGCTTGCCTTGCGCAATGCGCGTAAGAGTTGATGCACTGACACCGCTCTCGTCGGCCACTTTCTTCCATGTCAACTGCCTGGCCTGCCGCTCTCCGTCCAGTGCCGCGTAAAAAGCGTCAGCATCGAAGCTCCGTCTCCTTTTCATGGTCTTCTCCTTGGCTCCGTTCCTTAACGGAACGGCGAAAGCAGTGAAAAGAGGATTTCACTGTTGCAATCGAAAAGCACTTGTGGTATACTTCCGTTCGAGGATTGGGTTGCATTGTAGCAAGCGCGCCGTATTCCTGCAATGCAGGCCCGGCCTGCCGAGAATCACAGCCAATAGACAAAGACGTTTTCGGATTTCCAGAAAGCGTCAGGAGGAATTCAAGTAGTCACATGAGCGATAAAGAACGGGCAACAGCGCCGACAGCCCGATCGTCCGGCGCGATCAAATGTCGCAGAGTCCCACAACCTTGGCCGGAGGCCCAGGAGTTTCGCATCCTGGCCATCGACGGGGGCGGAATCAAGGGAATCTTCCCGGCTTCCTTTCTGGCCGGCTTGGAGAAACGCTTTCTCGGTGGGTCCTCGATAGCCCGCTACTTCGACCTCATTGCGGGAACGTCAACGGGCGGGATCATCTCCCTGGGTCTGGGTGCCGGTCTCACAGCCGCCGAACTTCGCGATCTCTACATCAGCCGGGGGAGCGAAATCTTTCCCCCGCAGCGCTGGCTTGGCCGCCTGTTGGGAAAGGCCCGCCAGTTCGTTCTGTATCGCTACGACCGCGATGCTCTTGCGCGTGTACTAGACGAGACGTTCGGGAAAAGGAAATTCAGCGAATCAATGTCAAGGTTATGCATCCCGTCATTTGACGGGCGGCACAGCGAAGTCTACATCTTCAAGACGCCCCATCACCCGGACTACAAGCTGGATGGCCGGGAGCGGATGCGAAAGGTGGCTGTGGCTACGTCAGCGGCCCCAACATTCTTCCGACCTCTGGAAGATAACGGATATTCGTTCGTGGACGGCGGAGTCTGGTGCAACAATCCGATTATGGTTGGTTTGCTCGACGCCTTGACTTGCTTTGCCGTGCCCCACGAGCGCATTCGCATTCTGAGCGTTGGCTGTGGAAATAGTCCCTATACCGTTAATGTCATCAAGAAAAAGCTTGGGGGCATTTGGGCGTGGAAGGACATCATTTTCGCGGCGATGCGCCTTCAGTCTCACAGCGCGCTGGGGCAAGCGGGCCTGCTGGTCGGGGCGGACCGGATTGTCAGGGTGGACGCGCGAGCGAACGCAAGACCGATCCAACTGGATGATTATGTGCGCGCTTCCAGCGAACTGCCCGCTGCCGCGACCACGGCGCTTGAGCATTACGGCGAAACCGTTGCATCTCTCTTTTTGCAAGAACCGGCGACACGATACACACCTCATTCGCTGACTTAACCCCAGCGACAACAGACCGGGATTGAATCCCGGGGCAGGAGCAACACAATCATGAAACATACGCAATACTTTATCGACTTTCTCGATGACGTTGTAAACCTGAACCAGGCTCGGCTTGACAGGCTGAGCGGGCACGTGCAAGCCGTTACCGATTTCCTCAAAGAAAATCTGAACTCCTTCGGAAGAGTTGAGCCTCAAGGCTCCTACGGCCTGAAAACGATCATCAGGCCTGTTAAGGAAGGGCAGGAATATGATGCTGATATCCAACTCCATATGAAGTACGAAGAAGACAAGGAACCGAAAGCCTACATCCAAGAACTGTACGACTGCTTTCGAGGCCACGGCACCTACAAGGAAAAGGTGCATCGCAAGACCAGGTGTGTGTACCTTGACTATGCCGGAGACTTTCACCTGGACGTGGTTCCCTGCGTCACCAAGCCGGATGGCAGCAAGTGGGTCTGCAACAGAGAGACCAATGAATTGGAACGTACCGATGGAACAGGATACAGAGACTGGTTCAATGAGAAGACAAGCATTACGCATGGGAACTTGAAGAGAGTGACCAGGCTCTTGAAATTTCTGAGAGACCACAAGGGGAATTTCACCGCCAAATCCATCCTGCTGACGACGCTCATCGGCAAGACCGTCTGCGGTGAGAACGATGGAGATAACTTCAAAAACGTCCCCGACGCCCTCAAGACCGTGTCCAACCGGATCAACGACTTCCTGCAGGACAACGAAACAATGCCGACAATCGAGAATCCCGTCTTGCCTGAAGAAGACTTCAATCGGCACTGGGACCAAACGAAGTACGAAAACTTCCGGGAGAAATTCGACGTTTACAACAAGCGAATCAACGAAGCTTACGACGCCAAAGAACACAATGATAGTGTCGACAAGTGGCGAGCCCTTTTCGGCGACGAGTTTGGAGAGAAGCGAGACGAGGATGATGACAAATCAAGCGGAAACAGCGCAAAGCGCAGCGGCGCCCCTGCGGTCGCTGCTGTAACGCCGAGGCGTCCGTGGGCACGATGAGACTTGCCAAGAGTGACATCGAGTGGCTTAAGTCCTCGTTCCCAAACTTGAGCTACGACGCTGAAGCGCAAAGAATCATGGGAGAACTTGATTTTTGTGCAGCATTTAACAGGGATTCTGGGAAGATGGAGTATGGTTGCGACCCTGCGATCAGGGCTTTGGGCACCCATCTGTGTGACGTCTTTGAGATAGAGATTCACTTGGATTCCGATTCAATCGAGGACAACGGCTGGCCGATAGTCCATGAAACCGGCGGTAAGTTTAGCGAAATCGCAGCAGAGAACAATGTGGAACCTATCGATCTGCATTTCTTTGAAAATGGGGCCTGTTGCTTGGGAATCGGATACGCCCGTGAAAGAAATCTCACATTAGAACGATTTCTTTACCACTTGATCATTCCCTTCTTCTACCGGTTGTCTTATACGGATCAATATGGTATCAAGGCTGCCCAGACAGACCTATGGGGTGAACTTTCACATGGAGACCGGGGCCACAGGGAACACGTTGAAGAAATGCTTCGTTACGCCAAGCGTGATCTCGGCAGAAACGATCCCTGTCCTTGCGGAAGTGGAGTCAAGTTCAAGAAATGTTGCCAGGACGAAGTAAATGAAGTGATGAGACGCTTGCGTCCGCCCATCCAGATCAAATCAGGATAAGGCGCGGCAGGCCGGAAAAATCAGAACCCAAAGTCGCTCCAGCCCGTTCGGCCCGCCACAGCCCTTGGCCTTCAATCACAGTCAATCCCCAAATCACATGACTCACGGTGTGGGCCCCATATGCCCATATTTTTTCCCACACCACAACATACAGTATTCGAGTTGCCAATTTCTGAAATGTGTAGTACAGTAGTTCTTAGGCTTCGCTGCAACGTTGCGGCCATTACACCGTTAGAGTGAAAACATGCCCAAAACACCCTGCAAAGGGAATGGCCTGCCCCAGTTCGGCGGCTACTGCATCGCCCACGCCCCCGCCTCCAAAACGCGCGAGTGGCGCTCGCGCGGCGGCCAGAACTCCTCCACCGCCGCCAGGGCCGACAAACGCATCCCCGAACGACTGCGGCGTGCCTTCGAAGCGCTCGAACAAGGCCTCGTTGATGTGCGCGAGGGTAATCTCGCCCCCACCGCCTACTCCGCAATGTCCCGCGGCGTTATGGCGATGCTCGCCCTCCACCGCCGCTCCGATAAGGAAATGGAACTGATCCGCAACGAAGAAACCGATGCCGCCGCCATGGAAGTCGTCGGCGACCACGGCGACCCCGCCATCCTTAACGCCGCCGCCCAAATCGCCGACTGGCAAAACCAGATCAGAATCGAATCGCTCATCGCCCAGGGCCTGGCTACGCTCGAACAATCGCAGGATGCCGGCGAACCCGCCGAACCGGTCCTCACAGACAAAGGCAGACGGCGCTTCGGTTACCACCGCCTGACCAACTACACGCAAGAGGACCTCGACACCCTGAAATACGTGAGGATGGAAAGGATTCTGAGTGGGCGTCAGATTTCCGACCTGCGAGACGCTCTGGCCAAGATGCGCGCCGAAATGGAAGAAGCCTTGGCCGACCTCGCGCGCAACCCCGCTCCACCCCTCGACCCCCTGACCGGACAGCCCTTCAGCCAGCTGCCGGCAGGCGTGAAAACCGGCCCGCTGCCGCCCGCCAACCCCGACAGCGCCGAACAGGCCGCAAAAATCCTCGAGGATCAGCTCGAGCAGACGAAGATGATTGCCAGTGAATTCAAGGAGGACTACGAAGACGAGCTTGTTGATGATACATTGGACCGGCTGATCTCAAACTCTAAAGTGACTTGACGGAGCCACCCTCTCTCTCCCTACCGCCCGCGAGCCATGTAAAGAATAAATGCCATATCACTTTCTGAGGTCTTACACCTGATGTACCGCCCATGCGCCTTCCGCCGTTCTCTGGCAACAAAAATTTTTCATGTCAAACGCTCGTAATCACTCGTAAACGCTCGTCCAACTCTCGTATGAGCGTTCGTGTGTTAACTCGTCCATCACTCGTGCGGCAACTCGTCTATCAACTCGTCCGTCCGCGCCCCTTCCCAACGGTTTTTGGGGCATGATCTCGCGCCCAGGCGTGCCAGCTTTCGGGATCGGTCTGCTATAGGCCCGGATGTCAGTGTGGGCGGCTGGGAGGCTATCCTGCGACCAACTCGATGTGGTCAACGTAACGGCGGAAGTCAGCCACGTTGAAGGTCAGCAGCCGGCGCTCTCCGTAGGCCAGCATGGTTGCGACGATGTTGGCGTCGTGAATCTGATTGCCGCCGACCGGAGTTTGGCGGCACAGCGATACCAGCCAGTCGGTAACTACGGGCCCGTCCTCCAACACTTCAAATGTGGCTGCGAGGCGCTCAACGTCATTGAGGGCGTCATCGCGGGAGATGGCCGCCAGCCAGATTTGTGGACGGGTGACTACTGCCAAGTATTCGCGTAAGACCTGGCGGCTGATGCGAAGCGGTTCAGGCTCCTTTAGTGCGCTCTCCAAGCCGGCCCTGGCGGCTTCGTGGTCCGGGGCTTCCAGGAATCGGGCATTTATCAACACGTTAGTGTCCACAAACATGGGGGGGCTAGATCCTGTCTTCGTAGATATCCTCGCGCCTGAGACTGAGCTCTTCGGGCCAGCCCCCGGCCGTATGTACCGGCAACACTTCGTCAAGATTGAAGGTTTGAAGGACAGCCCCTGGCTTGCGCCGGAGCAGCAGAGTTTCTGCATCCATGTCCACCTCCGCGGTTTCCCATCCGGCGGCGCCCCAGGCCAAAGCCTGGCTGTGACCATTGCCTCCGGACTGGTTGGACCACCAAGGTCGATGAAGACGGGCGGACGGAGGCAGTGGGAAGCCGATTACGGATTCTATCTCCCCGAAGGTAGTTCTCCACTCCTGCGTAGCAAGCCCGCCCAGATGTGTGTAGAGGCGCCGGTACTTTCCCCTCGCCGCCATCTTCCTGTACAGTTGGTCTCGTTCCATCGCCTTACCCCCCTCGACAACGCAAAAGCTTGAGCCATTCGACATGTACCACTATAGTTAGTTAGTACTTGCGATGCAAATCCTTAAGTTCAACATTCGTCGAATCCTCATGGTCTCATGTAGGTTCTTCGTCAGATGGACTGCTCAAAGGAACGCTCCTGCTTGTGGGGTTCGTTGACCAGCGGGGTGACGTCGGCTATACTGCCAGAAGCCTCATCTTGTTTTTCCCGCTTGACAACAAGGAGTTTCCTGATGGCATCTGTTCCGATGGCAACGACCTCTAATCCTGGCGGCAGGGTTGAAGTTGCCGCGGCGTCCCATGGTCTGGAGACAGGCAATGGGGTGACTGCGGTGGCCGAATCCGCTGAAGGCATCAGGGAGTTTTATGCCGAGAATGGTTACTATATTCTGCCGGATGCGCTGACGCCGGTGGAGGTGGAAGAGCTGCGGGCGGAGACGACGGCGATCTGCCGGGGTGAACGCGGCGATGTGGACGGGTTCGAGCCGAATGTCCCCGGTGAAGTTGAGGATGATGTGCTCCGCCGCTATCTCTGCATCCACTTTCCCCACAAGATTTCGGAAGTTATGCTGCGCTATCTGGGCCACCGCCATATCGCGGAGGTGCTGACACATGTGATCGGGCCGAACGTGAAGTGTATGCAGTCGATGCTGTTCATCAAGGCGACGGGCAAACCGGGCCAGGCTTGGCACCAGGACGAGTTCTTCATTCCCACGCGCGACCGGACGCTCACGGGCGCTTGGATTGCTTTGGATGATGCCACCGTCGAGAACGGGTGCCTTTGGGTTATTCCCGGCTCGCACAAGCGGGGCATTATCTGGCCCCAGCACGATCATGACGACCCGCGCTTCGATTGCGCCGGCGAGGCGTATGGTTTCCCTTACAGAGATGAGGACTCGATTCCGGTGGAGGTGAAAGCCGGGGCGCTGGTCTTTTTCAACGGCTACCTGCTGCACCGCTCGTTCCCGAACCGCGCGCAGAGCGGGTACCGCCGCGTGCTCGTAAACCATTACATGAGCGCCGAGTCCTACCTGCCGTGGCGGAGTCCAAAAGAGACCGAGCACATGGCGACGGCCGACTATCGTGACATTGTGATGATTGCGGGCGAAGACCCTTACCCCTGGAAGGGGTCCGAGGAGCTGGCGTTGCCGAAAGTGCGGCCTTCCGGTGAGGGCGGCTGCGAGAACTGGCGCCGAAATCCGAAACGCGAGAAGCTGCCCTTTTTCAAAGATGGATTCCGACCTGGAGACGCGCCTGAAGATGACGACTGATCTCTGTTTTCGCGATGGGAGGGAACTGGCCGCGGGCATCCGCAAAGGGGAATTCTCCAGTGTGGAGGTGACGGCGGCGCATATTGCGCAGATCGAACGGGTCAACCCGGCTGTCAATGCGGTAGTGACCTTTCTGCCGGAGCAGGCGCTGGAACGTGCGCAGGCGGCTGACGAGGCGCTGGCGCGGGGCGAAGAAGTCGGGCCGCTGCATGGTCTGCCGATGCTGCACAAGGACACGACCGACACGGCGGGCATCCGCACGACGTACGGGTCGCCGATCCATAAGGACAATGTACCGGTCCAGAGCCAGCTGATCATCGAGCGGCTGCACGCGGCAGGCGCGATCCCGATGGGAAAAACGAATGTCCCGGAGTTCGGAGCGGGTTCGCAGTCGTTCAACCCGGTGTTTGGAGCGACGGGCAATCCGTACGACCCGACGAAGACGTGTGGGGGGTCGAGCGGCGGGCAGGCAGTGGCGCTGGCATGTGGCATGACGCCCCTCGCGGACGGAAGCGATATGGGCGGCTCGCTGCGCAACCCGGGTAACTTCTGCAACGTGGTCGGTTTCCGTGTTTCGCCGGGCCGGGTCCCGGTGTGGCCGAGTTTGACCGCCTGGTCTGGGTTGTCGGTGCAGGGGCCGATGGGGCGCACTGTGGCAGACGTGGCCTTTCTGCTGAGCGTGATCGCGGGGCCGGACGCCCGCTCGCCGATCGCGCAGTCTGAGCCGGGAAGCGTTTTCGCGCGGCCTTTGGAGCGCAACTTCAGCGGCGTTCGCATCGCGTACAGCGCGGACCTGGGGGGCGAGTTCCCCGTTGATCCGCGGGTGCAGGACGCGCTCGAAGGGCAGTTGGCTGCGTTCAGCGGGCTCGGCTGCGAGGTAACCGATTTCAGCGGCGCGGGCGCGACGCGGCCGCGGGGTGACGGGCCGGAGCTGCCGGACTTCAGCGACGCGGACGAGATCTTCAAGACGATGCGGGCGTGGAGTTTCCATCATTCGCACGGGCCGCTGCTGGCAGAGCATCGCCACCAGATGAAGGACACGATCATCTGGAATGTCGAACAGGGAGCCCACCTCACCGGCGCGGACCTGGGTCGTGCAGAAGAGATGCGCACGACGTTGTACCATGCGATGCGCCACTTTATGGATACCTACGAGTTCCTGCTGCTGCCGGTTAACCAGGTGCCGCCTTTTTCGGTGGACGTGCCCTATCCGATGGCTATTGACAGCGGGGACGGAGTGGTCGAGATGGAGACCTATATCGACTGGATGAAGTCCTGCTACTACATCACCGTGACCGGTCATCCGGCGATTGCCGTGCCCTGCGGGTTTACGCCGGAAGGATTGCCGGTGGGCGTACAGATTGTGGGGCGGCACCGGGATGATTTTGGAGTGCTGCAACTGGCGCATGCGTTTGAGCAGGCGACGAGGGTGGGGGAACGGCGGCCGGCAGTGGTCAGCGGTTAGTGGTCAGCGGCTGGCTTTCGTAGACAGTGGGCTGTCTGCGGGCCAGCCATTTTGCTTGAATGCTTTTGCCGGGGTTCACTCAAGCGGTCTCGCTGGGGACGGCCGCGTTTAAGGAGGAGGCGAGCAACATGAATCAGCCTGATCATCAGCGCACTTGGACCGTTGCCGAAGCCCAATCTCAGCTAAGCGAAATCCTGCGGCTCGCCGCGGAGGAGGGGCCGCAACATATCGGCGCGGACAGGCCATTCGTCGTCGTGCCCGCCGAAGCGTGGTACGCCCACGAACAACCCCGTAGGTTGCCCCATCAGCAGAGCCGTACACATATGGGCAAGTGGCTGTTGGAAAACATGCCGCGCGGGATTGACCTTGAACTCCCCAGCCGACGCGAACCCGAACGCCCGATTCCATTCTTGAACCAAGAAAACGAATGAACGGCTATCTCCTCGACACAAACGTTGTCTCGGAGATTGTCAGATCTGCTCCTGATTCTCAGGTTCTATCTTTTCTAGCCGAGCAAGAAGAGTTGTGGCTGTCGGCAATCGTTTTGCATGAGTTGGAATATGGCCTGAATCTGCTTTCCCCGGGCCGCCGTCGTGAAGACCTCCGCAACGCTCTGTCAGCCTACATCGAAACAAATGCCGACTTCGTTCTGCCCGTTGGGCGAGCAGAAGCTGAGGAGGCAGGCCTGTTAAGGGCACGTGCACGGCGCGCTGGCCATGTCTTGCACTTGGCCGATGCCTTAGTTGCGGGTACAGCCAAGGTGTGTAATCTCATACTGGCTACGCGCAATGTCAAGGACTTTGCCGCTCTGGACGTCGAAGTCTTCAACCCGTGGGAATCCCCATAGAGGCCTTTACAATATCCGATATCGTGCAGATCGCCCTCGACTTGCTGAAAGTGGCGGGCCGGACCTACGTGGCCTGCTGCGAACTGTTAAGACCTGGCCCACCTTCGACGGCGAAGCCTTGGTCGACGCTCATTTGCATTCAGCGAGTACGGGTTCGCGAGTGCAGATGCTGTTGAAGGCGCCGGCGTTTAGTCGGTAGGCTTTGTCAGCCCCCAGATGCGGGCGGCGGTTCCTCCTAGAATTCTCTCCTTGTCATCCTCACGAAGAAACGACAGGCCTTCCTGGATCAGGCGCAGCTCCTGGGCCAGTGAGGGCCAGTTGTGCTTGGCGCGATGGTGGCCGGGGTAGCCTGTGCCCCAGATCATGCGCTCGGCGCCGAAGGCTGAAAAAACACGAATGATGAAAGGATGCACGTCCGTGTAGGGGTAGTCCTGGCTGGAGTGTCCGTTGACGTCGGACAGTTTGACGTGGACGTTGTCGTAGCGGGCGAGGTCGACGATGGGCTGGTAGTCGGACTCATCGGCGTCGACCTTGGGGTAGCCCAGGTGATCGAGGATCAGCGTCAGGTGGGGGAAGCGGCGGGCGATGGCCTCGATCTGGTCGGCCTCAGCGGCGTGCAGGTGGAACTGGATGACGGCATCGGCGGCGGCTATCTCCTCCCACATCGGCCCGTTTTGGGCTGTCAGCAGGATCTTCTCATCTGGATAATACATGGGATGGAAGCGGAACCCGGCCAGGCCGCGTTCGTGCAGCCAGTAGCGCGCCTGCTCGGCGTTGTTCGGGTCCTGCGGGTCGATGAGGCCGTGGCCGATGAAGCGATGGGGAAAGCGGGCGGCGGAGTCGGCGATGTAGCCGTTGTCCCAGGTGGACCAGCTGGTCTGGACGAGCACGGACCAGTCAACGCCGTGGGCGTTCATCTCGGCGAGAAGCTCGTCGGCGGTGCCGGGTTCATCGGGGTAGGTGTTCCAGGTCGGGGCGGTGGGGCCGACCGGATATTTGGGCGGATCGATCTCCCAAACGTGGACATGTGTGTCTACTATCATTGGGCGCCTCTCAAGGTGTGCAATAGGGCTTGCGACTCGCCCCTGGTGTTTGGCAGGGCGGCTTCTGCTTTGGCATAATGCAAAGACTGCCTTCCCGGTTTCTGCCTTCCCACTTCCATACAAAAGTTGGCAGACAAAAGGAGCTTGACGGGCTGCCAAGGCGGTTGTACAGCGGCGGATGACGGAACTGTGCAGCGAGGATGATTTTACTCGCGGTGACCACCGGAATCAAGTGCCTGGCGAACGAACTATGCAAGAGGAGGACACAGGCAACGGGGCCGCTGTCCGAAGAGAAAGGACAAAGACTATGACGGCAATTCACAGACAGTTAGCCCTCGTTGTCATCGTGTTGGCCCTTGTGCTGTCCGGCTGCAACGCGGTCTCAGGCGATGATGCGCCTGCGGCGGACGGAGAAGAGGTGGCGCAGGCAACCGAGGCGCTGGAACCGACGGCGACGGCGGTGGAAGAGCCGACTGCAACCCAGGAACCGGAACCAACCGAAGTTGCGATCGGACCGCCGCCGGCTTTCCGTGAAGAGCTTCAGGCCACTGACCCGGCGACGGTGGCGCTGGGCGCGGGCACACCGCAGGTCGTCGAACTGTTCGCATTCTGGTGACCTGTCTGCGTACGCTTTGCGCCTGTGGTTCACAGGCTCGAAATCGATTACTGGGGACAGGTTGAGTTCATCTATCTGGATATCGACGACAGTGCGGTGGCGCAGTACAAGCAGCAGTTCAATTTTCGCTACCAGCCCCACCTGATCCTGCTGGACGGGGAGGGAAACGTCGTGCAGGAGTACGTTGGAGCGCAGCCGGAAGAGGATTTGCGCACCGCCCTGGACAGTTTGATAGGACAGTAGTCAGCAGTCAGTAGTCTGTGGTCAGTTGACCGCGACTGTACGGGATGCCAGTTCGTGCCGAGCTTCAGAAGTAGGCTATGACGATATGCCAACAGCGCTACATGAAATAACGATAGCCCAACTGCAGGAGGATATGGCTGCGGGCGCCCGGACGGCTGCCGGCGTAACTGAGGGTTATCTGGCGGCTATCGAGGCGGTTGACGGCGCGTTGTGCTCGGTGATCGAGACCAACCCGGATGCGCTGGCGATGGCTGAGCAGATGGACCGCGAGCGGGCGGCGGGTCAGGTGCGCGGTCCGCTGCACGGGATTCCCATATTGTTGAAGGACAACATCGATACGGACGACCGCATGCAGACGACCGCGGGCTCGCTGGCTCTGCTGGGGTCGCGGCCGGCGCGTGATGCGACCGTGGCGGCGGCGCTGCGGGAGGCGGGCGCGGTGATCCTCGGCAAGGCCAACCTGAGTGAATGGGCCAACTACCGCTCCACAGAATCGACGAGCGGCTGGAGCGCGCGCGGGGGGCAGTGCCGCAACCCCTATGATCTCAGCCGCAATCCAGGCGGCTCCAGCTCGGGGTCGGGGGCGGCGGTGAGCGCGAACTTGGCCGCGGCGGCGCTGGGCACGGAGACGGACGGCTCGATCGTGAACCCGTCGGGCGCTTGCGGCATCGTGGGCATCAAGCCGACGGTGGGACTGAGCAGCCGGGCCGGGGTTATCCCGATCTCGCATACGCAGGACACGGTGGGGCCGATGGCGCGTACCGTCGCCGATGCCGCGGCCGTTTTGGGCGCGTTGACGACGGCGGACGGGCGCGATGCGGCGACGGCGGCTAAAGGGAGAAGAGTACATAGCGACTACCTCCCCTTCCTTGAGGCAGACGGCTTGCGCGGTGCGCGTATCGGCGTTGCCCGCAGAGGGGTGAGCGGATATGACGAGGCCACGGACGGCGTATTCGAGGAGGCGATCCGGGCGGTCCGCGACGCGGGCGCGGAGGTGGTGGATCCCGCCGACATTCCGACGGTAGACGGCAAGAGAATGGGCGAGTGCGAGATGATCGTCATGCAGACGGAGTTCAAGCATGGCATTGCGGCCTATCTTTCGACGCGGGTTGTGGTGGATGCGGCGCTTGCGCAGCCCCGCTCGCTGGCCGACCTGATTGAGTTCAACAAGGAGAACGCCGAGCAGGAGTTGGTCCATTTTGGACAGGAGCAGTTTGAGCGGTCGCAGCAGAGCGGGCCGCTCGATGGCGAGGCGTACCTGGAAGCGCTGGTTGCGGGACAGCGGCTTGCGGGCGTGGAGGGGCTGGATGCGGTGCTGGACGAGCACGGTCTGGACGCGCTGATCGCGCCGACGGGCGGGCCGGCGTGGCCGCTGGACCCAGAGGAAGCGGGGGATGCTGTTCACGGCGGCAGTTCCCGCTTTGCGGCCATTGCGGGTTATCCGCTGGTGACGGTGCCGGCCGGCTTCGTGCGACAGGGCGGTGAGAGCGGCGCGGGGAACGACTTGCCGATCGGTCTCACGTTTATGGGACGGGCTTGGAGCGAGCCGGCGCTGATCCGCCTGGCTTACGCATTTGAACAGATCACGCAGGTGCGGCGGGCGCCGGAGCTATAAGGACCGGCAGTGCGCAAGATCTTCTGCCTGAGGGATATACTCTCCAGGAGATCACAACACAACTGCGCAGTCGTTTTTGTTGCGCAGCTGGCTAATGCGAGGGGTGCGGTGACAGAATGAATCTGCAGACCGATCTTAAATCGGAACACATCAGCCACCTGGTCGTCAGCGGATTTGCGCAGGTGCCCTTGGGCACTTCGGTTCGGGATACGCTGGCCAGAATGCGGGCGGACAGGCGGGTCGTCTGCTTGGTGGTTGAGCAGGGCGCTGCGGCCGGCGCCGGAGACGGGCAGGAAGAGGACTCGCGGCAAGCGCGGCTTGTGGGCATCTTTACCGAGCGGGATGTGATGCGCAAGGTCATCGATGTGCCAGGGATGCTGGAGAAGCCGGTGGACGAGGTGATGACAACGGATCCCATTACGATTGGCCCGGACGCGTCGGCGGCCGACGCCTTGCGCCTGATGGAAAAGAATCATTTCCGCAATCTGCCGATTGTCGACGGAAGCGGCAGACTGTTGGGGATTATGTCGCACCAGGCGATCATAGATTACCTGGCGGACCGTTATCCGGTCGAGGTCTTGAACCGGCCGATCGATCCGGAACGCTTCCCGCGGAAAGCCGAGGGAGGGTAGGGAAGGGCGAGGAGAGAATGAGCGAAGAGACACATGAAGTAGAGGAGTTGGAGTCGGTTGCGATCCGGTTTGCCGGGGACTCCGGTGACGGAATGCAGCTGACGGGAACGCAGTTCACGAATACGTCGGCGGTGTTCGGAAACGACATCAGTACGATGCCTGACTTTCCGGCCGAGATTCGGGCGCCGGCGGGTACGCTGGCGGGCGTGAGCGGGTTCCAGGTACATTTTTCGAGCCAGAATGTGCTGACGCCCGGGGATGCGCCGCAGGTGCTTGTAGCGATGAACCCGGCTGCGTTGAAGGCCAGCTTGCCGGAGCTGGAGCGGGCGGGGACGATCATCGTCAATACCGACGCGTTCACAAAGCAGAACCTGTCGAAGGCCGGCTACAGTTCGAATCCGCTGGAGGACGACTCGCTGGAAGGCTACCAGGTGCTGACGGTCCCGATGACGTCGTTGAACCGGGAGGCGCTGGCCGAATTCGAAGATCTGACCAACAAAGAGCGGGACCGCTGTCAGAACTTCTTTGCCCTGGGCATGGTCTTCTGGATGTTCGACCGGTCGATGGATACGACGCGGGAGTGGCTTTTCAAGAAGTTCGCGCGCAAACCGGTGATCGCGGAGGCCAACCTGAAAGCGATGGAGACCGGTTATTTCCTGGGCGAGACGACGGAGACGTTCCAGCATCGGTACCAGGTGCGGCCGGCTGCCCTGCCACCCGGCACGTACCGCAAGGTTACGGGCAACGAGGCGCTGTCGATGGGCCTGGTGACGGCGGCGCAGAAGATGGGAAAGCCGCTCTTTTACGGTTCGTATCCGATCACGCCGGCGAGCGACATTTTGCACTCGCTGGCGCCTTTGCGCCATTTCGACGTGCGCACCTTTCAGGCGGAGGACGAGATCGCGGCTGTCTGCGCGGTTATCGGCGCAGCTTTCGGGGGCGCGCTCGCGGTGACGGGCACGAGCGGGCCCGGGATCGCGCTGAAGAGCGAGGCGATCAACCTGGCGCTTACGCTGGAACTGCCGATGATAATCGTCAATGTGCAGCGGGGCGGCCCGAGCACAGGTCTGCCGACGAAGACAGAGCAGGCAGACCTGCTGCAGGCGATGTTCGGGCGTAACGGCGAGAGCCCGCTCCCGATCCTGGCGCCGGCGACGCCGTCGGACTGTTTCGAGATGGCGCTGGAGGCGGCGCGGCTGGCCGTGCGGGCAATGACCCCGGTCTTTTTGCTCTCGGAAGGGTTTTTGGCGAACAGCGCGGAGCCGTGGCAGGCGCCGAAGGCGGAGGAGATCCCTGAAATCGGGGTGACGCACCCGCCTGGGCACAGGAACGGCCACGGTCCGTTTCTGCCGTACGAGCGGGACCCGGAGACTCTGGCGCGGCCGTGGGCGCTGCCGGGCACACCGGGGCTGGAGCACCGGCTGGGCGGGCTGAGCAAGGCGCCGGTCACCGGTAACGTTTCCTATGACCCCGAGCACAACGAGCAGATGATTAGCGAACGGGCCGAGAAAGTCGCGCGGCTGGCGGATGTCATTCCGGAGCAGGAGGTGTTCGGCGCGGATGAGGCCGAGCTGCTGATGGTCAGCTGGGGAGGAACGTTCGGCGTGGTGCGATCGGCGGTGGCGTCGGCGCAGCGGGCCGGAAGGTCGGTGGCGCACGCTCATTTGCGTTATCTGAACCCCTTCCCGCGCAATCTCGCCTCGGTCCTCAAGCGGTACCGGAAGATCGTTGTGCCGGAGCTGAACAGCGGGCAGCTGGCGCTGCTGTTGCAGGGCAAACTGGGTGTGAAGGTGGAGACGTATGCGAACCTTTCAGCCCGCCCGCTGAAAATCGCAGAGGTGCGGGACGTGATCCACGCAGAATTGGGGAGGGCATAGATGAGTACCACAGTGACGGATGAGATCACGCTGACCCGCAAGGACTTTGTATCAGACCAGACTGTGCGCTGGTGCCCCGGCTGCGGCGACTATTCGATCCTGGCGCAGATGCAGCGGATATTGCCGGATACGGGTGTGGCAAAGGAGAAGACGGTCTTCATTTCTGGCATCGGCTGCGCGAGTCGTTTCCCGTACTATATGAACACCTACGGCATCCACAGCATTCACGGGCGGGCGCCGGCTTTGGCTACGGGTCTTGCGATCGCCAACCCGGACCTGACGATCTGGGTAATCACCGGGGACGGAGACGGCCTTTCTATCGGCGGCAACCATCTCCTGCACGCGATCCGGCGCAACGTCAATCTGAACATCGTCCTCTTCAACAACAGGATTTACGGGCTGACGAAGGGACAGTATTCGCCCACCTCGCGGCCGGGGACGGTAACGAAATCGTCGCCGATGGGATCGGTGGAGCAGCCGCTGAATCCAATCGCGGTTGCGCTGGCGGCGGAGGCGACCTTTGT
The DNA here is from genome assembly GCA_965208965.1 of Caldilineaceae bacterium. Taxonomy (GTDB): domain Bacteria; phylum Chloroflexota; class Anaerolineae; order Caldilineales; family Caldilineaceae; genus Bin5. The sequence goes on along the minus strand of OZ242384.1, from coordinate 2,267,075 downwards.
GGCCCGCTCGATCGATTCTCATCCTCAGCATCTGGCGGCGACGCTGAAGCGGGCCGCGGAACACAAGGGCGCCTCCTTCCTGGAAATCTATCAGAACTGCGTGATCTTCAACCCAAACGAGTGGACCGATCTGAGCGACCGCAAGAATAGAGACGACTCGATCCTCTACCTGGAACACGGAAAGCACATGATCTTCGGCAAGGACCGCGACAAGGGGATCAGATTGAACGGCTTTACGCCTGAGGTGGTTTCACTCGACGAGGTGGACCTGGATGAGATCCTGGTCCACGACGCGACGTCGAAGCCGCTGGCGTCGATTCTGGGGAGCATGGAGTTTCCGGACTACCCGGCGGCGATGGGTGTAATCCGCGACGTCCGCAAGCCGGACTACGCCGGCGAGTTGATGGAGCAGGTGCAGTCGGCGCAGGCGCAACGTGGGCCCGGCGACCTGAACCAGCTTTACCTGGCGGCGGACCTGTGGACGGTGGAGGAGAGAGAAGAGGCAGAGGAGAGAGAGATCACCTCGGTGGCCTCCGATGGCGACGAGATGCCAGTCACGGGACTGGACGAAGAATACATCGATGACATGGACAAACCGGAAGAGGTCGTGTCGGAGTTTCAGGACGTTCTGGTGACCAAGACGCTGGCCGAGTTGAAGCCGAAGGTGCCCATTACAGTGGGCAAACGAAGCTCGCTGGCGCGGACGGTCCGGCAGATGAACCAGCACAATATTGGCTGCATGCTGGTGACGGACGAAGAGAACCGGCTGGTCGGCATTTTCACGGAATGGGATGTTCTGAACCGGGTGGCAGGGCTGGTCGACGATCTGACACAGGAGACGATTACCGACTACATGACGGCCGACCCGCTGACTCTGAAAGGGGACCTGCCGATCGCGCAGGCGCTGAATCTGATGTCGATTCACGGCTTCCGTCATCTGCCCTTGGTTGATGACAGCGGCCAGCCGACGGGGATTATCTCATTCCGGGATGTGGTCGGGTATCTGAATGAGGCATTGGAAGGAAAGTAGTGATCAGTTGAAGGTAGGTAGTGGCCGGAAGGGGTGAGAGACGGCTGGGGTCTCCGCGTTTGGTGTGGGAAGTACTTGGAGAGTCCTGTGAGTGGGTTGAATTCTGGTCCGACTGATTGAACGCTTTCGTCGCCAGCCAGTACCATTGGCAACCAGAGAGGGGGCTTTATGAAGATTCTTGTCGCCGGCGCTGCCGGACAGGTGGGCTGCCGGCTTGTGCGGCAGCTGCTGGAGCGCAACCACGAGGTGCGGGGCACGGTGCTGCCGGACGACCCTGCCCTGGATCGGCTGGATGGGCTGGATGTTGAGTTGGCGGCGGGCGATCTGACGGATGAGAGCTTCGTGGAGAGCGCGGTGGCCGGTGTGGACGCCGTGATCCATACGGCGAATATCGTGGGGCCGCAGTTCGACAATAATATGCAGATCGACCGGCTGATTGCGCGGGTGAGCGGCAAACATGCGGACCGGCTGGAGCGGATGGTGTACACGAGCTCTTCGGGCGTTTTTCCGAACAACGGTGAGACGATCGCGTGCGCCTATCATCCGGTGGACGAACGGCATCCGAAGCGGCCGATGGGGGAGTATTCGCTGGGCAAGCTGATCGGCGAGGAGTTTACGAAGATGGCGGCGCGGGAGACGGGGCTGCGCATTTCGATTGTGCGGCCAAGCCACGTGCAGTCGGGCAGCGCGATCCTGAGCCGGTTCACGGTGGGCGCCGTGGCTGGGCTGCTGGAAAGGGGACAGAACGCGCCGCTGGGTGAGCTGTACATGGCCGACGGCACGGAGCTGTGGCACGATGTGCTGGCGCAGGCGGAGGACGAGAACCAGCCGTGCAGCGTGCGCGATTTGGATGGACGGCCGTGGGTGTACCAGCCGAACGATGCCCGCGACATTGCGCATATGCTGGTGTGTGCCGTGGAGGAGCCGGGCGCGGTGGACGAGTCGTTCAACTGCGGGGCGCCGGCCCCGTTCAGCTTCCCGGAAGCGGCGGCGATCCTGGCCGAAGAGAGCGGTGTGGAGCCGCTGGAGGTACGGGTGCCGGTGCGCTACCAGTATGATCATGACAATACGAAGGGCCGCAGTTTGATCAATTTCCGGCCCCGCGGCAGTCTGCAGGCGATGATCAAGTCGGCGCTGCTGGTGCGGGACGGGGACTATATTGACTACGATTGGGAAGGAGTTGCCTGATGTTACGTACCGCTTTTATCGGGGCCGGGCCGCGCAGCCAGGGCGCGCATTATCCGAACGTGAACCGCCTGCCGGAGGTGGAAATGGTAGCGGCGTGCGAGCTGGACGAGGCGCGGCTGCACGAGGTGGCGGTCGCCTACGATTTCCAGTACCGCTACGATGACCACCGGCGCATGTTGGATGAGGTGGACCCGGACCTGGTCTACTGTGTGATGCACGAGCGCTGGATTCTGCAGCCGGCGTTGGACTGTCTGAACGCCGGCAAGAACATCTTTATCGAGAAGCCGCCGGGCATGAACATGGAAGAGGTGCAGCAGATCCATGATGCGGCGGTGGCGAACGACGTGATCTGCGCGGTGGGCTTCCAGCGGCGGCATGCCGCGGTGACGCGGGAGGCGATGAAGCAGGTGGCGCGGCTGGGGCCGGTCTCGACGGCGGTGGGCATTTTCCACAAGCGGATGCTGGGTGAGAATGCGTTCAGTTTCACAACGACGAACTGGGACGACCTGTGCCACGCGGTTGACCTGGTGCGCTATATGGTGGGCGGCGAGCCGGTGGAGGTGACGGCCTACCAGGACAGCTTTGACAGCGATTACCGCAACTGCTATACGGGGCTGGTGCGCTTCGATAACGGGGCGACCGGTTTTATCCACGGGAACCGGGCTTCGGGCGGCCGCGTGCTGCGCGGGGAGCTGCACGGGACGGGCGTGGGCTGCTACTTCAAGATCCCGCACGAGATCGAGATCACGGAGGAGGACGAGGCGCGCACGCTGGGCGGTTGGCAGATCGACGGCGTGGCGGAGGCGGATACGTACCGGTATGACGGTGTGCTGACGATGCACGAGCATATCGTGGACTGTGTGCGCACGGGAGAGAAGCCGCTGACGGATATTCGGGATGCGATCCATTCGATGGCGCTGGTGGCGCAGCTGGAGGGCAGTGGTCAGTGATCAGTGGGAATCGTACTCACAGTAGGTGGGAGAGGGAGATGACTGTATATAGTTTGGATGAGGTGCAGGAGCGGGGTCTGTTCCCGGGGTTTGTGGGGAAGTTTATTCACAGCGAGAATATGACGTTTGTGTACTGGGATGTTGCGGAGGGGTCGCCGCTGCCGGCGCATTCGCATCCGCACGAGCAGGTGATCAATATGTTTGAGGGGCAGTTTGAGATCCGGATTACGGGCGGGGAGACGCGGGTGCTGGGGCCTGGGGATGTGTATGTGATTCCGGGCGGGGCTGAGCATTCGGGGCAGGCGATTACGCGGTGCCGGATTCTGGATGTGTTTCAGCCTGTGCGGGAGGAGTATGTTTGGAAGGATTGAGGATTACTTACAGAGCCGGATAAGATATGGTATCCTGTGCCTGCCGTGACGGAATCGCGGTCGGATAGAAGGTACGCAAATCGCCAAATGGGGAGAGATCTTTGTCCAATCGAGGCCCCGAAAGAATTGGAGGATAGCAAATGAAAAATAGTGGTTTTCGTTACTATGCTTTCAACCTGCCATCCATTCTCAGTGGCATGTCGCGTATTTTTGATCTGGGCGGCACCTTGAATGATTATGACCCGATATTTCGCAGGGGTCCCGAGGAGGATTTGGCCGCCCTGAGAAGTGACTGGATTGTCATCGGACAAGACTTTCGAGACGCGATTGCGACATATGCGGACAGCGAGATTTCCGAGCGTCTGACACATGAGTGACGTTGGTGAGCACAAGCCCTCAGATCCCCCGGTCGTACAGGAGACAGGCAGTACATCAGTTGAAGTCCTCAGAGAAGTAAGCGTCCGGTCTACCTCGTGGAGCGGGCCACTCCCCTCACCTGCAGATCTCCAACTCTCTTAAGCAATCGTGACCGGTGCGGCGGACCGGATCCTGACTCTGACTGAGAAGCAGTCGGAGCACCGGATGGATCTGGAGCGTTCGGTTGTAAGTGGAAACCTCAAACAAAGTAAGTTGGGGCGTTGGCTGGGGTTCTGTCAGATGGGGAGTATGGCTGCCAGGGTTCGATCGGCGACGAGGACCAGGAATATGAGGGCTAGGTAGAGCATGGAGTATTTGTAGAGGTCGAGGGCGTCTTCGCGGGCTACTTCGTGCCCCTCTTTGACCTGGCGATTGAGCCTGACCACTTTTCGTAACAGCAGAAGATTCAGCAGGACGGCAGCACCGGAATAGAGCCAGCCGGCCTCGCCTATGGCGAACGGCGCCAGCGAGGCCAGTATCGTCAGGGCGGCATAGACCAGCATCTGCTGCAAGGTGCGTCTGCTTCCCAGGACGGCGGGCGCCATGGGAACGCCTACGGCTTCGTACTGATCTTTGACCAGGAAGGCGAGCGCCCAGAAGTGTACGGGTGTCCAGAGGAAGATCAGGGCGAAGAGCAGGCCGGCCATCCAGTCGAGGCCATTTGTGACGGCAGCCCAACCCAGGAGGGGCATGACGGATCCTGCGGCGCCGCCGATGACGATGTTCTGCCAGGTGGTGCGTTTGAGCCAGGCGGTGTAGACGATCACGTAGTAGAGCAGGCCGAACCAGGCCAGCAGGGCGGTCAGCAGGTTGGCTGTCAGCCACAGGACCAGGAAGGAGCCGACGCTGAGCAGCAGCCCGAAAATGATGGCGTTGCGCACGCTGATGACGCCGGTCACGAGAGGTCGTTTGGCGGTACGGCGCATCTGTCCGTCTATGTCCCGGTCCAGCACCATGTTGAAGACGCCGGCGCCGCCGGTGGCCATGTATCCGCCGACGAGGACGCCGAGGAGGGGCAGCCAGTGCGGCAGGCCGCGAGCGGCGATAAACATGGGGCAGACCGCGGTGAAGAGGAGTAGAGAGATGACTTTCGGTTTGGTCAGGGTCAGGTAGTCGCGCCAGGTGGCGGCGGGCAGACGGGCGGCGGTATTGATCATGAAGGTTGGATCTCTTTGGTTTGCCAGGGCATGGATGGCGCCATGCTACCGGTCTGGGGCGCGCTGAGTGTCAGCCAGCCGACGACGGACCAGAGAGCGAAGACGGCTACGGCGAGAGCAAGATGAAGGATCTGGAGCGGAATCGGACCGAGCATAGCCAGATTTACTGTCCCCACGAGCAGTTGTACAACAAAGACCAGGAGTAGCATTTTGCGGAAACGCCCCACCTGCGGCGCGCGTTTGAACCATCCCGTCAGGGCGTAGCTTACCCAAAGGTAGACGCCGACGCCAATTCCAAGGAACGGATGCAGTATCCGCAGGCGAATGAGCGGATGGGAAGCGGCGCTGAAATCCTCTCTCAGTCCCTCTTGCAGAGATTCCGGCGGGAACATGGTGTTGCCCATGGCAGAGATGCCGCCTGAGAACATAAGAAGCATCATCCCCAGCATGCCGGCAGCAAACAGAATCTTGAGCCCGGTCTGACCTGTCCAGGCGGGAGGCCAGGTGTGCCCGGGATAGGCGTATACGGTGGTGAGCGCGAGGGCGCCGACGAGGAACAGGGAGTTGAGCAGGTGGAAGGCGACGAGGAGGCCGCGGGCAACGGATACGTTGTCGCCGGTGAGTCCAGTGAGGACGGTCGCGGCGCCGATGAGGGCTTCGATCAGCAGGAATGCGGCGGAGGCGATGGCGAAAGGCAGGAATCCGGGCAGCTCATGGCGCAGGCGCACGGCTTTGACCAGTAGCCATACGCCCATAATGAGGGCCACACCGGACAGGGCCCGGTGCGAGAATTCCATCCAGGTGGCGAGTCCGTGGTCGAGGGGGAGGATTTCGCCTTGGCAGCGAGGCCAGTCGCGACCGCAACCGGCGCCGGAGCCGGTGGCCCTGACAAGGGCGCCCTGGAGGATGACGACTATGTTGACGGATAGGGTTGTCCAGGCGAGGTGGGGGGCTTTCATTAGGGTTGGGACGCCCTTATTCTTTCTCGAATCCGCTGTCGCTGAACTTGAGCGTCCGACTGTTTTCGTTGACGACACGTACTACGTCGTCGGGGGCGCCGTCGGGGATTTCGGCCTCGATTTCCAGTGTCAGCCGCACTTCGGCGCCGGTGAGGCCGGACAGGTGTGAGATCACCTCGTCGGCGATCTGGCTGGCGTCCCGGCCGGCGCGGGTAGGGTCCAGCTGGACTGAGCCGTGGTAGCGCTTGGCCTTGGCCGGAGGGGGCGGCAGCGGCGGAGTGATGGGAGGAAGAACCGGCTTTGGACCGGGACCTGTCCTGTCATCAGGGTCAGGGTCCGGAGGCAGTGGATCAACAACCGTCTCTGCGTCCATTTGCTGCCGTGCAACGTCCGGCTTTACCAGCAGACCTGCCGAAGTCTCATTGATGAACAGCCCCTGCCCGGCGCGTAGACCGGGATAGCGTTCCTTGTCTTCGTCGTACCCATCGCCAAAGGCGAACGAGTCCTGCGTCCAGGTTATCAGCGACACGCCATCGGTGATAGCGCCGAGCAGGACGTCTGGTTGCTGCAGGCGGGGCAAATAGATGTAGCGGGCGAAGTCATCCACAAGCTGGCGCACGTCAACGTGATCCCCGCGCCAGAGCGGCACGCGGTCCAGCTCCATGCGGAGACGGGTCCCGGCCATGGATGTCACGAGCATTTCGTCATTGAGGAGGCGGCGGCTGGCCTGCTGTGCTAGGGGACCTGAACCCCGCAGGCGGATCTTCTGCCACTCCATGGGCGCCTGGGGTCTCTTTTGGCTGGGGACGAGCAGCCACTGGAAGGTCTCGCCGATGCGGGCGTTGACGGTGCCGTCGGCAGATTCAGCCTGCTGTTCGGCCTGGCGCACCTGGTGCGGCGGCAGGTCGAGCGATTCGCGGTCGTCGAGAATCGAGCGCCAGGCCAGGTAGCGCCTGCCTGCCTGGTCGAGGTCCTGGTGTCGGGCTTCGTCAGCGGCCAGGAAGAGGAGCGCGTTGCGGAAGAGGCGGGGCACGGTACCCCTGGACTCGAGGATGTCGTTGGCGGCGCTTAAGGCCGGGCTGGCCTCGGTACCGCTGGTGTGGGTGGCCTGTACGCCAAGCACGACCAACCCTACTTCCATATCATCCTGGACGTCTTGCCCGGAATCGGGGAAGAGGTGAACGCGCCTGAATTCGCCCTTTGCCTTCAGATCGTCGCGTAGCCGTCTTTCGATTTCGCGCTCCACCTTGTGCGGGTCGCGGCGCAGCTCCTCTGCGCGATCGGCGGCCAGGTTGATCACGGTCGGCTGGGTCGAGTACCAGTAGCGCGTGCCGTCGCGGTAGAGGTAGGTGGCGCTGTCGGCCAGGCGGCGCAGGGCGTCGCCGAAGTCGGAGACGCTTTCGCCCGGCATTGCGCAGCCGAGCTTGATGCGGCGTTCATCCAGGCCCTGGTTGGCGGCGGCAGGCGTGGGCGCGGAGCCGAGAAAGACGGTGCGGGCCACGCGGCGGCAGGCGTTGTGGCGGCCGAGATTGGTGACTGTTCCGTCGAGTTGAACCGGCCGGGAACCGGGGCCGTCAATGTCGCGCTCGATGACGGGCGCCCAGTTTGCGGGCAGATAGCGGGTCATCTCGAACTGCACGCGGGCGTCGTCCAGTGGGATGCTGGCCGGGAGGATGAGCGGATTGCGGTCGCCTGACTCCCACAAGGTATGGATTACGGCGGCCATGAGGCGCAGTACGCCGCGGGTGCGCTGGAAGCTGGGCAAAGTGGACCAGTCGGAATAGAGGCGCTCGAAGACCTCGGGGTGGATCGGGTAGGCCTCGCGCATGCGCTTTTCATAGTCGGCCTCCTTCGTTGCGGCAGGAAAATCATCTGCCTTGGCGCGGTAGAGGTCGAGGTAGGCGCGGGCGACATTGTCGCGGGTGGTGTAGCTGTCGCCTGAAATCTGCTGGAAGAGACGGCGGCGGACGATTTCAAAGCTCTCGTCGGCGCTGGCTGGACGCCAGGAGGAGTCGACGCGTCCAAGCACATTGCTCAGCCGGGCCAAGGCCTCGCGCCCGCGCACGCCGCCGACCTCGATATCGTCGGTTGCGGTGTGGTCGCTGGGCAGGTCGGACGCGGGCAGGCTGATAACGAGGAGGCAGTTAGGCGGAAGTGTAGCAGACTCGGAAAGATTCTGGGCAAAGGTGAAGTGGGTTTCGAAAGAGCCGGCGGGCAGGTCGTCCTCGTCGTGTAGCTGGCGGGCGTAGGCAACCCACTCGTCGATGAGGATGAGTGCCGGGCCGTATTCGGTCAACAGTTTGCGGAGGGCGTCGCCGGGATTGGTGGCGCTCTCGTCGTCAGCTCGCACGCGTTCGAAGGCGGCGCGGGCCTCTTCCGGGCCGCCGGCGGCGTGGCCCAGTTGCCAGGCAAGCTCGCCCCACAGTGTGCGCACCTCGGTGCCGTCCGGCTTGGTGACGGGGTTGCCGGGGGAGATGCGGTTGCCTACGAGGACGACTCGATTGACCTGCGGTAGTTCGGTCACATCTGCCGTCTGCATGATGTCGTCGATGCCGTCCAGCTCTCCGGGCTGGGCGCCGGAGAAGAGGTGATAGAGGGCGAGCATGGAGTGGGTCTTGCCGCCGCCGAAGTTGGTCTGCAGCTGGACGACGGGCTCGCCGCCGTGGCCGCTGAGGCGGCGCAGTCCATTTGCGAGGAGGCCGCTCAGGCTTTGGGTCAGGTAGGTGCGGCGGAAGAATTCGGTCGGGTTGCGATACTCAGGGGAGCCCTCTCCCAGGTGCACCTGCCAGAGGTCGGCGGCGAACTCGGCCTGCTGGTAGTGGCCACTGGCGACGTCGGGGTGGGGATTGACTACGTCGCGCCAGGCGGGCAGGCCGGCGGCGGTCGCGGTGACGGAGGCTGCGGCGCGGCGGCGCTGGCTGCGGGCCTGTTCGTCAAAGCGCAGGCGCTGCAGCTCACTCTTCATCTTTTCGACCTGGGACGCCTGCTTGGAGGAAACGGCCGTTAACAGCCGCTGAGCGGAGTCGAGCATGCGGATCGTGTCGTCACCGGAGAACCGTTCCTGGTGCGCCCATGCGTTGCGATACTCGCGCAACTCGCTCACAAGACTGCGTTCCATGCGGCCCAAGGTCAAGGAGAAGACGTCGTTCCACGACACCCACATCACGCGCAGCAGGTCGGTGACATCCATGTGATGGAACGGCCTGGTCGGCTCGGTGTGGGAAAAGATGCGTCTCTGGTCATGGGGTCTGTCGAAGATTCGCTCCAGTTCTGCTTTGGCCTGCCCCTTGTGGCGGGCGATAAACTCCCGCGAAACGTAGGGCCCCAGACCGCTCTTGAGGAGTTCCAGCGCGAGGCCGACGCGTTCTCGATTGGTGGTTGCCATAGAACATTCTCGCTTACGACATTTCTTTGAACAGTTCTCGCAGCCAGTTTACGAAAGTAGTGCTGTTTGACGCGCTGGTGTCCAGGTCCCCAGCCCTGATCGACAAGCCCATTGGGCGGGGAGACTCTCCAGTCGCCAGCCAGGCGTGGACTTTGGCCCGCTGGATTTTGCCGGGCGCAAACTTACGATCATCTGGTGGAATGCCGTCGATAAAGTCTTCGGCCCGCGGCCAAACCGGATCGCCGGATGGAATCATGCTGCCAACGAAGTCTTCGAGTTCTCCAGTCGAACGGTTATCGGGCATCAGCCAGATACCGATGCGCAGTCTGCCATCGATGATGGTCCCGCCAGGCTCAGGTTTAGCAGGCAGGTCGGGAAGATCGAAGTGGTCTTCCCGCCGCAACCTGTTCAGCCTGTCGGTCACCGCTTGCCAGCGGGCGTCCAGATCGTCATTTGCATCCAGCATGATGCCAAGGACTGTGCGCCCCGGTATGTCGACCTCAACTTCGATCGAATCGAGCAGCGAATCCTTCCCTTCCTTCTCAACGACTGTGAAATTCGGTGCCAACCCGCTGCGTTCACTGAGATGTATAACGACGTGCTTGTCATCCGGCCCTTCTACAAGCAGTACTCGGGGGTGAGAGGCGGATTCTTGCATTGCGTTACCTGACTTCGATTCTCTGGTCGGCAGCGATTTTCAGTCTGCGCTCGGAGTAGCGGACGGCGCGCAGCCCGTCATCTTCCTTTTCGAGACGCACCAGTACGCCTTCGACGTTCTCATTTTCTACGGCCGCTTGGGCGAAGCCCCGGACGCAGTCCCAACTGTGCGTCGTGGCGAAAACTTGGACGTTGTTTTGATGGGCGGTCTGCATTACCATACGCCAGAAGTCTCGCTGTACGGAGTGGTGAATCCCGTTCTCCGCTTCGTCGATAAGCAGGAAACCGTCGCGGCTGTTGGCGAGCGCCAAGGCGACGCCGAACAGCCGTATCGCGCCTTCGCCGAGACTTCGCAACGGTACTGGACGCTTATCGCTCTTGAACCTGACGATGACCCGCAGCCTGTCCCCCCCGTTCTCGCGCACATCATCGCCGATCACGCCGACGCGGCCGACTTCAAGGCCGTAAATCAAACCAATCGTCCGGGTGATCTGCTCCTCGTCATCGGTCAGCGCGATTTTGTTCCAGATTCGGCCCACATCGGACAGGGCCAGCAAACCCGGCCCCACAAATTCGTACTTGATCTCCGGCAGCATCTCTTTGGCGCCGGGAAGACTTCCGCCATAGCCAAAGGGAATGAGAAAATACCCTTGGCCCTGGTAATCGACTTCAAATGCCCGCAGACGGTCTCCCGAAAGGCGCTGCAGGAGTCTCGGCGGCACATGGGAAAATGCAGGATGCGCATAATCTATGATAGTCGCTTCAATTCTGAGTTGATCTGTCTTTTCTCTTGAGCCGATTGATAGATAGGTATTCGCGGAGATACTCCTCCCGTGGAACAAAGCCGCCCAGTCGACTTGAACCGGTCCGTCTTCGCTTGGGTCTCTGGGCGTGGTGATCTCGTCGCGAACATCCAGGATTTGGGCCAGTACTTGATGGCGACCGCGCGCCGCGTAGACTCTTATGGCGTCCAGCGCCGTCGTCTTGCCCACGCCGTTGCGCCCCGCCAGCAGCGTCACCCGCCCCAGGCGTGGAATCGACAGTTTCCTGATGCCGCGGAAGTTCTCGATATAGAGATCAGGAAGCGGCAGGCCGCTGCCATTCGGATTGTCGTCCATATTCTCTCTGCTCCATACACGCGCCTGCGCGTGTACGTGATCTTGTGAATCCAAGGCCACTAACCTACACGTCCGTTTGCAATTGCCTCTCTGAGAAAGCGTTCAATCCTCTCATGGTTGCCAGTGAGACTGGAAAACTGTGTTCCACAGACATCACTAAGGCGCGCTAAAACCTTGCGATTGATCTTCTCCTGATCTTCAAAAATAACGAGCGACTGGAACTCCAAACCCCACCTTTCAAACTGTAGCAGAGCAATGGTCGCATCCCGCGTCTTCCCATCACCATCCAGGGCGTGGACAAAAAGCGGTCGGGGCATTCCATTTATGTGACAGTCAACCATGTACATAGCCTGCGGATCGTTTTGCGGATCGTGCCATTTGAAGAACAGGCGATCTTCAGGCACTTTCTCCTTGAGGAGCGCCTGGAAGTCATCCACAAATGTAGTTCGGACGCGCTCACGTGATAGGTACGAAACATCAGTGATTCTCAGCAAGGCTTGTACGAACGAAAAGAGCGCGTCACCATACCCACCGTTCGAAACTTCCAGCAAGAGTTCCCCTTCACGATCTTCGACCTGAAAGACCGACAAAGCGTTGGAGATAATCTTCTGGCGAGTGCCACTCTGCAGAGCCTCTACGTCAATGTCGTACGAAAGGTGCATGTAGGTATGCGCCTCATCCGACAGCACCCAGCGGGCCTCGTCCTGCTTCAGGACGATCGACAAGTGATCGCCATCATCAAAGCGAAAAGGCGTGAAGACCCGGAAGCGTTTCTTTCCTTCCTCCTCCAACCAAATCTCAGAGGAGACCTTTTTCCTGAACTCCTTCTCAATTGTGTCGGTCAACATGACATCGCTCCTTTAGAGAAGGCCCATCTGACTGCTTGGCGGAAAAACAAAGTTTCCGTCCCTTAACATACAGTTGAGCGCCCCGGCAAAGTCGCTGTACTCAGCAGTGACCTCGGCATAGGTGTCTTCGCGTGAACCAATTGACTGATACCTCTCGGTTGCCATATGGATATGAAAGTCGTAGAAAGAAACTCCTTCAATGTGGTTGGTATGTGGATGGCTCTTTCCATTGCAACGCCGCAGACGAAACAGCTGATTGGACTGGGGGATTCGATGCGTCAGAATAATCGAAAAGTCAACCCAAATAAATCGATTCTGCCGTAGGATCAGACGAAAATCACTCCCCGATTCCCCTGCGATATCAATAAAACATTCCTTATGTCCCAGTTTTTGACGTAGGTTGATTTGCGCAGGCCAGTTCGTGGGAAGAGTCTTCCGTTCGCCCATCAGCGCGATTATTTCTTGATCCGTAAAGGTTACAGCCATTTTACCTCACACATGAGTTCCGGATCGTTGATTGTTCGGCAGCATTGCAGCCATCATTGGACCTCTTGCACGACTATATCAGGTCCGTTCATACACGACCTTCCCCTCGCGCAGCGCGGCGCGAAGGACAGTTCCAACGATGTGGCCGCGGCGGGCAATCTCCTCCGGCGTCGTCACGATGATATCTTTGCTGACCGGCAGGTCGCTCAACGCCCGCCGCATCTCGACCGCGGCATGGCGTTTGTCCGCTACCTCTTCCATGACGACGAGCAGGTCGACGTCACTCCAGCGGTTGTCCGTGCCGCGCGCCCGCGAGCCGAAGAGCAGGATGCGCGCCGGCTGGAAGCGGGCGACGATGCGCTCTACCATAGTATCGATAACTGTTTCGGTCGTCACTGTATCGTTCCAGCCCCGCCGATCAGCGTTGCCTGCTCGACCCGTGGCCGCTCGCGCGCCAGGCGGGCGATCTCCGGCCAGCTTTGTACGAGGGCATTATACCCCAAGGCTTCCTGGGCGCGGTTCTTCTGTTCGCAGATGCGGTAGAGGCGGTAGGCGAGTTCGCGGGCGGACTCGGCGTCAGCGCGCAGCTTGGCCAGCAACTCGGCGGCTCCTGCCTCGCCGGACTGGCTGTGTACGCGGATGAGATGATGGACCATTTCCCAGACGGTGCAACGGGTGTCGGTTTCGGGATCCCAGTCGTCGGGGAATTCTTCGGGGCGGAGCAGGCGCATCTTGCCCCCACCAGATTCTACGATGCCGGCCTCGATCAAACCAGAATCACTAGTATTTTTGGCTGTTATGAGCGTCTCGGCTACGCCGAATGAGTCAGTGTTGAAGCCCACTTGCTCGAACCAAGCAACAGCCCAACGCGTATCGACGTCGAAGTCGCCCTCCTGATCCGCTAGCATCTCGTCCAACGCCTGGTTGATTAACGAGAGGGCGTCGCGTACAGTAAGAGCGTTTCCATTGACGTCGAGGACACGAGCGTAGCGGCTGAATACTGCCATTCCGGGTCCGATGGCGGCCTGGGCCAGATCCACCGGCGCGATGTTGCCGACTTGCATGGTGCGCAGGGCTGCGGGCAGTTCCTCTTTGAGCGCGTCAACGAATTCACGGCGGGTGACCATCGGCGCATTGGCTGCGCGTTTCCGACAAACAAGAACAATGCTGGACGCCAATGCATTCACGCTAATCTTTAGATTGCCTGTGTATTCCGTACGCATGGGCCAAGTCCCACAAATCGCAAACCCAGCATCTATCACCGCTTCTAAGAATGTTTCCCATCCAGTACTTGTGCTACCCGCATCACCTTTTTTTTCGGACTGTTTGAAGGCATAGTAGATCGTAACCAGAACTGCCGGATGAGTCTGCTCCGCGAGGCGCAGCATGGCCTTCGTCATGCCATCCATAAAAAATGATTCTGCCTTCTCTTTGCTACCATTATGCCGGTATGGCGTGGCGACCAATTCTTCGAATTTTGGAACTGCAAGTGTAGCAAAGAGCGTGGGATAAATCTGTCGGATGGAGCGACGAAGCCAGACATAGAAAAAGTCCGATAGGTCAGCATACCCGATGTTGTCATAGTAAGGAGGATCAGTAGAGACCATCTTGTCTACGCTTACTCCCTGGGACTGTGCCTCAAGCTGCTGACTCATGCCGGTAGCAAATGAAGAAATGGAAACCTCTAGTACTACAACCGCACATTGATCGAAGAGGGTTCCTTCGGCGATAATGAGAGAAAGCAAGCCGAGCTGGAGGCGCTATGGAACTGAGCGAACTGGACGAATGGGCGGACGACTTCGAAGCGTTTCACAGTCAGTTTTCCTCGCTGTTTGGACGTAGAGAGGTACAGGAGCAGGCGGTGAAGTATCTGCAAGGGTTGGTGTCGCCGGTGGAGCGGAAGAATGGCTGGCGGTTGGCGGAAGCGGTGGGCGACAAGAGGCCGGATGCGACGCAACGATTGCTGTACAAGACGAAGTGGGATGCAGAAGCGGTGCGAGATGCGTTGCAGCGATTTGTGATAGAGGGGTTCGGCGATGGGGAAGGCATCGGTGTGGTCGACGAGACGGGATTTCTCAAGAAGGGGGTAAAATCGGCGGGCGTACAGCGTCAGTATAGTGGAACGGCTGGCAAGGTGGAGAACTGTCAGTTGGGTGTATTCCTGACCTATGCGACGGTGCGGGGCCATACCTTTCTGGACCGACGGCTCTATCTGCCTGAGGCATGGTGTGCGGACAGAGAGCGCTGTAAGGAAGCGAAAGTGCCTGCCGACGTCGGTTTTGCCACCAAGGGTGAACTGGCGGTTGCGATGTTGCGCCATGCGTGGCGGCTGGACGTGCCGATGCGCTGGGTGACGGCAGATGAGGTCTACGGTGAGACGCGTGCGCTGCGCAATGCCGTGGCCGAAAGTGGTCGTTGGTATGTGTTTGCGGTGGGGGCTCATAACAGCGTATGGCTGGCGCGCCCCGAGGTAGGCGTCCCTGCTTGGAAGGGACGCGGTCGCAAACCGTTCAAAGCGCGCGTTCTCGATGAAAGCGCACGCCTGGTGCGGATCCCGGCGCTGGTCGCATCCTGGCCTGACAGCCGTTGGCAACCTCTGCAGGTCGCGGCAGGGGAAAAGGGAGTTCGCATCTACGACTGGGCCTGCCAGCGGATCGTGGAAAATCAAGACCAGATGCCGGGAAGGGACAGCTGGCTCCTGGTGCGACGTTCGCTGACCAAGCCGCACGAACACGCCTACTTTCTCTCCAATGCGCCGCCTGACACTGCGCTGCTGACCCTGGCCCAGGTCGCCTCGACTCGCTATACCATTGAACAGTGTTTCGAAGAGGCCAAAGGCGAAACCGGCCTCGACCACTATGAGGTTCGCTATTGGCCCAGTTGGTATCGACACATTACACTCTCGATGATGGCACATGTATGGCTCGCCTGGCTCCGTCTCAGACGCAACCAGAAAAAGGGGGGCCTGAATCCTTTCTGGCCGAATTGACCGTGCCTGAAATCCGGCGTCTGCTCGAAATCGCCTTGCCCTTGCCACCGCGTTCGCCCCCCTTACGTCTTGCCTGGTCCCACTGGCGCCGCGCCAGACGCCTACAAGCGCGTCAATGTCACTACAGACGCCGCTCGTTACTCTCTGTCATTCCAGCCCCACTGCAACCACCTAATATGCGGTTGTAGTACTAGCACTTTCGCCAGAAATCCAACTTGGCCCGTAAAGTTTCCAGTTGAGTTACTAAAGGGATTGCTTTCAGCAAAATCCCAAGTCATAGCAAGTGCCTGCCGGGCAAATATCTGCTGAACATTTCCTCCCCTCGTATCCCAGAAGTTCAGTGTAGCCGATCTGTTTGTCTGCCGACTTACACACATTCCCAAGTACACACCAATCGCCTCAGCGTACGCCGTCGCGCCGACGCCGCCTTCTCTCAAAGGAACGCCATCGTCCGGCAGGCCGGCGGCGACCGCGTCGAGGCGAATGCGTTCGCTGGCTTCGCTTACCAAGTCGGAGAAGGTGGTCAGCGCCACCAACTGGCGGTCGGTGAAGAGGTCGCGCCACTTCGACATGCCGTACTGTTGCACTCGGAATCCGAGCGCTTGTTCGGGCAAGTCTGTTTCCGGCGAGTCTTCAGGCGTGGCACTCAGGGCGACTGATTCATGTTCCGCAGTTGGCGATAGATAGACCCTGCCTTGATCACCTTCAGCAACAATAGCCATCAGACGGGCACCCATTCCCCCTACTTTCGCTTCAGAACGCAGAAAGTCAAACGGCATTGGGACACCCGACATAAGACACAGAAAGACACTTCCACTTCCGCCGGATTTCGTGCCCCTCTTAGCGTACTCCGGCGGCGTCCCAGCCTTTACGATGAAGTGATACGCGCCGGCCTCATTTGTCGGTTCGACGTAAGCCTCCTTACCCTTCTTTTTCGATAGGATGAAGGTTGTTGCGAGCGGGACCTCCACATCGGCGAAGGCCGGATTAGGGCTGCGGACGGTGCGTGCCCACAGCCAGGCGATTACTGTGAGTTTGCGGCCTACATAGCGTTCCAGGTCGGGGCGCTCATCGGCCATCTCCTCCGTGACCTCGACCTTGGGGTAGAGATGGCCGATGCGTTTCTCGGCCTCGTCGCGCATCCATTTGCCGTAATAGCGTACGTCTTCGGCGAGGCCGGTGGCGCCTTTCCAGGCCGCGCTGATGCCGACCTGGCCGACGTTGCTCTCAGGGTTGACCGGCGGCAGACCGGCGAACATGGGCGGGATCTCGATCATGGCCTTGTTGATGAGGACGGCGACGGGGTTGAGGTCACTGGCATAGCTTTCAAGACCGAGGCGCTGGGCTTCGAGGGGGATGGCGCCGCCGCCGGCGAAGGGGTCGTGGAAGGCGGGCAGTTTTTCCGGGTCGAACAGTTCGGCGGCGCGGGGGTGGTTGCGGTTGTCGGCGCAGGCGCGGCGCCAGCTTTTGCGGATCTCTGCGCGCGCTTCCTCCAGCACGCGCTCGTTGGTGGTGTTCTCCCACAGCACCAGTTCCTCGATGATCTCGAAGAGGCGGTCCCGTTCTTTCTTCTGTTCCTCCTCGGTGGGGAACTCTTCCGGCAGGTCGGAGGGGTCGTCGACCAGTTGGGCGAAGAGGACGGCGCGGGCCGCGGCCAGCGGGCGGCGCGCCCACCAGAGGTGCAAGGTGCTGGGGTGGCCGTGGCGGATCGATTTTTCGCGGGCGGATGCGGCGTTGATGGCGTCGAGAGGGAGGGCGACTTCGATGAGTTTCTTGCGGGTCCTGGTCTGATCCACGTTGGGCCTCATTTCCTGCAGGGCTGCTGCGTCAGTTTGTGGCGGTCGGGTTTGGTGACTTGGATTGGCAACTGGTTGTCTCTGAAGACGCCACGACCAGTCGTAAAGGCTGAAAACTCACTCTTGACATTGTATAAGACATAGGGTAAGTTTTGAACACCCCCCCAACGAGAGTATCGTTGGGCCGACGTCCCCCTTACCGGGGGCGTTTCTCTTTTGTTTTCCGGCCATGAGAATGCCTCGTCCGTCTTTTTGGGGGTTCAGTCGGTCATGGTGTAAATTGTCAATACCACCCCAACGATAGCATCGTTGGCCCGACGTCCTCCCGTGTGGGGGGCGTCTCTTTTTGCCCTTATCAGCGCTCCATCTGCATGAGTTCCGGACAGAGGAAAACAATCTGTATTCCGTGCTCCGCCAGCGTCTGGCGGTCATGCCACCAGTCGGTGTCCGATGCGTTCAACACCTGTGGATCGGTCCCGCTTGCCAGCGCAACTGCGACGAACTTGCGGTCGGATAAATCGAACGAGGAGAGGCGCGCATCGTCCGGAAACTCGACGAACCCGCGGTCAGCGTGGACAGTTAAGGGCACAGTTCGGCAATGTTGTTCGTTGGCTTGGTTCTCCCAAAGCCACTTGAAGAATGCGTCTCCCACGCCGGGCTGCCCGGACTGGCTGAGATTTCTGCGGTATTCCCCCATAATCAGCATCCTGTCGTCCAAAAGAGTCCGTTGCTCCGACTGTATCTGAATGAGCTTTCTGACACAGGCGACCTCGCACTCCAAGTCAGCCTGTTCGGTCTTGCCATTGGCGACCAGGGGAACGTTTGTGTCCACCACAACCTCTCCTTTTCTCATATTCAACCTGCCGCTTGGCGGCGCATTAGAGCCGCTTCGCTCATAGCCGCGATCTCGCCGAACTGGTCGCCGAAGAAATCCTGGGGCCAGTTGGAGATATTGCCAAACAGGTCAATCTCTAGTGACTCAAGTCTGGAGACGCCATTCTCCTCTTTACAGAAATAAAGCCCGACATTATCTTGGGAAAGCTTCTTCTCCGCGATGCGGCGTTGGAGGCGGCGCAGCAGGTGTTCGCTGTGGCTTTCGACAATGACCTGTACCTTGCGTTTTTCCCAGGCGTCGTTAAAGACGTCGGCAAGACCGGCCTGCACGCTCGGATGCAGGTGAATCTCCGGCTGCTCTAAAATGACTGTAGAGCCTTCGGGCACGTAGAAACAGAGGACGAGTACGGGTAGAATCTGCGAGACGCCAAAGCCCACGTCGGTGATGAGCACTTCGGCGGCTTTGGGGGACTTTCGTACCCTGACTTCGAAGACGTGACTACCTTCAGCCATAGGCACGACGCGAAAGTCATGGATTAGGCCGAGTTCCTTTAGCCATTGGGCGACATATTGCTCCAAAGTGGGTCTGGGTATGCCTTTGCCGAGGCCTATCCTCTCGTCCCGCTGGCGCGCCGCCAGCAGCGCGTCCACGACCAACTCCCCCGCCTCTCCCATATCCAACGGCTCCTCGCCGGACCGGGTATAGATCCGCTGTGGAAAGGCGCGTAAAGGGCCAAGGTAGTAGACGTTCCGTAGACGTTGTTCCAGGGCAAATTCGAGATCGGTGAGAAATCCGGCATTTTGATAATAGAGTCGCACCTTGTCCGGGAATCCATAGCACTTTGCCGGGGAATCGAATCCCCACCTTCGCCCTTGATAGCGGAAAAAGCTGAACTCTGTATTCTCGGTAAAGAGGTCATATGGATACTTTTCGTGATACTCGAGGCGCAGACCAAATTCTGCGTCTCCGACGTGATACGACATCTGCTCCACGATTGGCTGTTCACCCGCGTCGCCGCCCTCCATCCGCGAGACAACCCTAAATCCGACATCGTTGCTGCTGGCAACGTTTCTGTTAGCGAATCTACTGCGCGCATATGTATCCGTTATCCTGATAGGTTTCCCTATTTGCCAGTCAAGGGTGATCCCCAGCGAGTTACCCGTTTCATGCCGGTGCAACACGCTTGTGAAGTCGCCTAGGTCCACACGCGCCCCTTTTCCGCCGAAATGGAAGACGATGCCGCGATCTGCCGAATCGGCGGTCTGCTTCAGCAGCAGCAGGGCGTGTATCAGGCCGGACTTGCCCGAACTGTTGGCGCCAAAGAAACCGGTGATCGGCCTGAGCGTGATATTTCCCGTATCCTGCCAGGATTTGAAGTTCTCAAGACGTAGCCGGGTCAACATTGCATGTTCTCCCCTCAGAAAGATGACGCATCAATCCGTACGCGGCATCGGCGCCCGCAAATCAATACGCTTTTTGACTGACTCCCTGCATTGAGCTATGTCTATGGCTACCTTCTTTATGATAACGCCATTGGCCCGACGCTCCGCACTGTCCGCCTCTTTCTTGTCCTTATTGCAGTCCACGCTCAGGCTCAGCCGCAGGTATTTGTATCGGCCTTTCTCATTTGGTGCAGCCGGTAGTCTCTCTCGATGCCGAGCCAGATGCTTGCAGCGAGTCCCAACTCCCTTTCAAACAGAAGCGCCGTCTCGGCATCTACAGGGGCTGTCCCGGCAACAATCTCGCTGATATGTTGCGGAGAACAGCCGCATCGACGGGCAAACTCGTCCTGCGAGATGCCATGCACTTCCAGATGCTCTTCCAAGACCCACCCCGGCGGTATCGCATAATCAGGCCGGAATTGATATGATTCCGTCGCCATGTCGTTGTTCTCCTCCTATCATAGTCGATTGAGTCAGAAAGGGCAGGTGTTTCGACTTGGTCCTCGCAGATCCCTCCACAGCAAAGGAATTGCCCGGCTCATGCCGGCGACTCCGCCCGCGCCAGCAGTTCGACAAAGCTGTAGTTGACGCTGGTGACGCCGAAGTCCGGTTCGCGCTGAAAGGGGCGGCGGAGGTAGTGGACGCGGTGGTCGTCGCGGTCGAGGAATTCGACGATGGCGAGGATGTAGGCGTCGGGCTTGTTGAGCGAGTAGAGGATCTCGTTGCGGGTTACGGTGATGGCCGGTGCGCCGGTGACGCGGCCTTTGACTTCGAGGAAGCGGAGGCGGCCGGTGACGGGGTCGCGGCTTTCGATGTCGTAGCCGCGTTTTTCGAATTCGCGGTCGGTGGGTTCGTAGCCCAGGCTCCGTTCCACGTTCATGACGATTTCGCGGGCGCGGGCGGCGGCGGCCTGGGTGTCGGTGGTTGCGGCAGGAGGGCGGGGCGGCGGTTCGCCTGCCATGGCACGGAGCAGGCCGAGGGGCGCGATCAGGGCGGCGCCGAGGACGACGGGCGGGCGGGGTGAGATCTGGCGCTCCAGCTCCAGTTCGGCCAGGCGTTTTTGGAGGCGTTCCTCAAGGCGGTCGGCGCGGTGGCGGGCCTGGGCGGAGTTGAGGCGGGCGTTGGTGCGGCCGGATTGCTCCTGCAGCTTGAGGTCTTCGGCGCGGCGGTCCCAGTGCGAGATCTCTTTGGTCAGCCGGTCCTGAACGGCGTCGCGTGTTTTGTCGAGCAGCGGCTGTCTGGCGCGGCGGATTTCGTCGACGTGTTCGGGCACGACGCTGGCGACGGCGTAGCGCTGGGCAGTCTGCTCCAGGCCGGCGCCGACCCAGGTGCATTCGGGTCTGGCGAGGATGGCTTCAGGTTGCGGTTCATCTGCGGCCAGGGGGCGGTAGTCGAGGTAGGGGGCGTATTCGACGTGGCGGGCGTTGGCGGCGGCGTCGAGCTCGACGTAGAGCATGCGCTTGGAGATGACGCGACGGGTGCCGGCGCGGGTGAGGCTGGCGTCCTGGATGGCGTGTTCGAGGAAGAAGAGGACGCGGGGTTCGGCGCCGGGGTCGCGTTCGTCGACGAGGACGGCGCCCTGCTTGATCAGGTCGGGATGGCTGGTCAGGGTACTGTCGATGACGGCGTCGAGGAGGGGATGGCCGGGGCAGACGAAGGCTGCGGGGGGATGGTTGTCGCCGGCGGCGAGGGATTTTTCGAAGGCGATGCGTTCGTAGCGGCGCATGACGGGTAGGCCGGCGCCGACGGTGCGCTCGATGTTGCGCACGGGGGCGGGGACGTGTGTGACCTCGTAGCGGCGGCTTTCACGCTGGCGGGCGCGGCCACCGACGCGCTGGAAGGCTTCGAGGAAGAAGGACTCGATGTAGTGGGGCTGGAGACGGCGGGCTTCGGCGCGCTCCATGCGGGCGCGCACGCTGTGGACGCGGCTGGAATCCAATGCGTCGGGCGTCAGGGAGCGCTCTTCGAGCAGTTCGCTCAGTTTTTCGGGATCGAAGGCGTTTTCGACGGTGGTGGTGAGGCGGGCGCGCACCTCAGGTTGCTCGCCGTAGCGGATGGCGTTGACGAGCAGCTCGCGCAGCGGCCTGCCATCGAACTGCATTTTGCCGAGCACGTCGAATACCTGGCCGCCGAGCGTCTGGCGCGCCTGCTCCAGTTTTTCCAGCAGCCGCTCGTAGACGTCGCCCTCGCGCGTTTCGGAGGCGACCAGGTTCCAGAGATGGCAGACCTCGGTCTGGCCGATGCGATGGATGCGGCCGAAGCGCTGCTCGAGGCGGTTCGGGTTCCAGGGCAGGTCGTAGTTGACCATCAGGTGGGCGCGCTGGAGGTTGATCCCCTCGCCGGCGGCGTCGGTTGCCAGGAGGACGCGCACCTGCGGGTCGTGGCGGAAGGCCTCCTGGGCGGCGCGGCGCTCCTCGCGGCGCAGGCCGCCGTGGATAATGACGACGGCCCGTTCGCGTCCCAGGCGGCCGGCGATGCGGGTATGCAGGTAGTTGAGGGTATCGCGGTGTTCGGTGAAGATGACCAGTTTCTGCTGGGGCGACGGCACGGGCTCCGAAATTTTGCCTGCGCCGTAGGGAGCGCCGGTCTCGGCGAGCGTGCGGATGAACAGCTTGTCTAGCAGCTCTCCCAGCTGAAGCCACTTGGTATCGCGTCCGCTGCGCAGGACGCGTCCTGCCTCGGCCTCCAAGCCAGCGAGAGTGCCGATCTCCTGCTGCAACTCGTCGATGGTCTGGGCGGCGGTGGCCTGGTCGAGGACCTCTCCCTCCTGCGCCTCGATCTCGTTCTCAGGGGCGTCTTCCAGGTCTTCGAACTCTTCGCTGTCGAGCGCCAACATAGCCGGCGCGGCGATGAAACCGGTCTCGCCCTTGTGTTGCAGCCCCTCCAACTCCTGGAGGCGGCCCTGCAGCCGTTCGCGGCGGCGACGCAGGGATCGGTAGATCGCTTCCGGGGAGGAGGCGAGGCGGCGTTGGAGGATGGTGAGGGCGAAGCCGACGGCTCCGGCGCGTTTGTCGTTTTCGAGCGCGCCGGCGCGGTCGAACTCCTCGCGAACGTACTGGGTGACCGCTTTGTAGAGCTGATCTTCTTCCGGCGACAGTTTGTAGGAGACGGTGTAGGCCATGCGCTCGGGGAAAAGGGGCGTGCTGTCGAACTTGAGCAGTTTCTCCTTGACCATGCGGCGCATCAGGTCGGAGACATCGACGTTGTGAACGCCGTCGCGGAACTTGCCCTCGAAGCGGTCGCTGTCCAGCAGCGCCATGAAGAGCTGAAAGTCCTCCTCTTTGCCGTTGTGGGGCGTCGCCGTCATCAGGAGGAAGTGACGGGTCAGGTCGGAGAGGAGCTGGCCGAGGCGGTAGCGCTTGGTATAGCGCAGTTCGTTGCCGAAGTAGCTGGCCGACATCTTGTGTGCCTCATCGCACACGACAAGATCCCAGTCGCAGTCGCGGGCCTTCAGTTTCTGCTGTACTTCCTCGTCGCGGGAGAGTTTGTCGAGGCGGGCGATAACAAGGTCGGTCTCGAGGAACCAGTTGCCGGTGCGGGCGGCTTCGAGCTTGTCGTTGGTGAGGATTTCGAAGGGCAGCTGGAAGCGGCGGAAGAGCTCATCCTGCCACTGTTCGGCCAGGGCGCCGGGACAGACGACCAGGCAGCGCTGGAGGTCGCCGCGGGCGATCAGCTCCTTGATGAGCAGCCCGGCCATGATGGTCTTGCCGGCGCCCGGGTCGTCGGCGAGGAGGAAGCGCAACGGCGAACGGGGTAGCATGGCCTCGTAGACGGCGGTGATCTGGTGGGGGAGCGGCTCCACGTCGGACGTGTGCACGGCCAGCAGGGGGTCGAAGAGATGCGCAAGGCGGATGCGCTGGGCCTCGGAAACGAGGCGGAAGAGGGCGCCGTCGCCGTCGAAGCTCCAGGGGCGGGCCTGCTCGGCGACGCTGATGCGGGATTCGTCGTCGCGGTAGAGGAGCTCGTTGGCCACCTCGCCCGCGGGTGTCTTGTAGGTCAGCTCGACGGCGGCGTCCCCGTACCACTGAACGCTGACCACAGTGACGAGGCTGTTTGCCAGGACGCCCTCGACAGCGGCGTTGGTTGTCAGTTCTTCCAGTTTCATTCTTTGGAATGTTTGTCGTGGGAGTTTACGGCCAGAACATACGGCTAGTGCGTGGCGCGGCCTGTTCTGTCATGTCTGATGCTACTTTAGATCGGTATTGACGGTCAACTTTTTGAGCGCTGCTACTATGCTCGACTTAGCGTACGCCATCCGGCATATGCCGGAACCTCTGAAAATGGAGTAAACTGCTGAGGAGCTAACATCGCCAAACAATCGTTGCCAACGAGGACCTGACTATGCCATCCGCGCTTGATACATTTAGAAACCCGCCAAAAGAGTTCTCGGTGCTGCCGTTCTGGTTCTGGAACGATGAACTGGACGCGGACGAAATCCGGCGGCAGATCGCGGACTTCGAAGCGCATGGCGTGCACGGATTCATTATTCACCCGCGTGTGGGATTGCCGCGGGCGCTGGGGTGGATGTCTGAGGCGCTGCTGGCGTTTTATGATGTAGCGATCGAGGAGGCGGCGCGGCGGGGGTTGCAGGTGGCGCTTTACGATGAGGGGATGTACCCCTCGGGGTCTTCAGCAGGGCAGGTTGTTGAAGAGAATCCGGCCTTTCAGACGCGCTGTTTAGAGGCGCGGGCGCTGGGAGACGGAGAGGAGCCGGGGCTGCAGGCGGATGAGACGCTGGTGGCGGTGGTCAGGAGACAGAGCGGCGGACCGGTGGCGGTTGTCGACCGCAAGATGGACGCTTATATTCGGGGGCTGCACTATATTGATGGCGGGCCGGCGGAGGATGAGCCGCTGGCGGGGGACCTGTTGAACCCGGAGGCGGTTGCGTGCTTTATCCGGCTTGTTTATGACGGGTTTTATGAGCGGTTCGGGGCGCACTTCGGAGCGCTGATTCCGGCGATCTTTACGGACGAGCCGAGTCCGGTGGGCAAGTCGCGGGAGCGCGGGGTGTGGCCTGGTACCACGGGGATCCTGGCGCATGTGAACCGGCTGCTGGGCTATGACTTTACGCCGCATCTGGCGGCGCTTTGGTTCGATGACGAGCCGGATGCAGAGCGCTACCGGGCAGACTATGAGCGGGCGATCGCGCTGCGGATGGAGGAGACCTGGTACGCGGCGCTGTACGAATGGTGTACGGAGCGTGGTATTGCGCTGACGGGGCATCCGGCGAAGGCGGACGACCTGGGGGCGGAGCGGTATTTCCATATTCCGGGGCAGGACCTGGTGTGGCGGTGGGTGCTGCCCGATGACCCGACGGCGCTGGAGGGGCCGCAGTCGACGCAGGGGAAGTGCGGCAGCTCGGCGATGATCCATACGGGGAGGAGGCGCAACGCGAACGAGCTGTGCGGGGCGTACGGGCACGAGCTGACGTGGGAGGAGATGAACTGGCTGGCGGACTGGTGCTTTGTGCGAGGCACGAATATGCTGTTTCCGCACGCTTTCTACTACAGTGTGCGGGGCATCCGCTGGGATGAACGGCCGCCGGACGTGGGGCCGAATAGCGCCTGGTGGGGTCGTTACAAGAGCTACGCGGACCGCTGCCGGCGGCTGTGCTGGCTGAATACGGACAGCCGGCATCTGTGTAGTGTGGCCATTCTGGGCAGAGTGGACTGGCTGCCTTGGGAGCCGGCGAAGGCGCTGTTCCAGCACCAGCGCGACTTCAACTATGTGGAGGAGCGGCATCTGTGGGAGGACGCGGTTGTGGACGCCGGCGGTATCCATCTGGCCGGGATGCGGTACGAGGCGGTGCTGGTGATGCACGAGCCGGACGCGCGGGCGTTACCGGCGCTGCAGAGGCTGGAAGAGGCAGGCAGGCTGTTGCGGTGCGGCCCGGATACGCCGGCGGCAGAGCTGGTGGGGTTTGTGGATGGATTGGTCGGGGTGGATGTGTGCGTTGAACCAGCCGCGGCGGCGCTGCGCGTGCGGCGGGTACGCAAGGGTGGCCGGGATTGGTGGATGCTGTTCAACGAGGAGGGTGCACCGCTGGCGGGGACCGTGCAACTGAGGGGGAAAGGTCCGTTTCTGCAGTTGGACCCCTGGACGGGGCAAAGTCAGCCCTGGGAAAATGGGGACAAGGTCACTCTCGACGGATATCAACTGACCGTCGTATGCACAGACAGGACTGACGCTCAATAGCCCCTGAGTTGTGAAATAAAAATAGGGAGCGACCCGGATTCATGTTACCCGCCCCGAGTTCAGGGGCTTGGCGACATAATGGTCACTCCCTGCTATGACAAACGGACCGTTTCTCAGGCCACGCTCTGACGCCTAACGACATTGCTGGCGGCAGGGCCCTTCGGGCCGTCCTCAATCACGAATTCAACCTGATCACCTTCCGCCAGACTGCGGAAGCCCTCCGACTGAATCGCGGAGAAATGTACAAACACATCGGGTCCATCCTCGCGGGCGATGAAGCCATAGCCCTTCTGATCACTGAACCACTTCACCGTACCGACTACTGTTTCACTCATGGTGAGAACACTCCTGTGCTAACTGCGACTACCAGATAAGGCGCAAAACAACCCGCGCACTGACTGGCGATACTACATGAAAAATGCCCCTAGCTCCATTGCCTTTGGGGAACGTCCCAACGTAAAGCTGTCAGAACACAAACTGGTTTTGCTGCTTATAAGAATACGCCAGTCCGGAGCGCTTGTCAAATCGGTTAAACGGTAGATTGTTCGCGGTCGGGACGGGATGATTTGTGTAGCTCGGAGGGCGCATCAGATGGACTGAAAACAGGAGGTAGGGTAGACTTGATGGCCGGGCGCAATGAACGTTTCAGGGTGAAGCGAAGTTGGCGCCGTCCACTGTCGATGATCCACCGATTTCGGGAGTTCCACCATCATGTATTCAGTACTGGCCGTCGATTTAGACGACACGCTTCTGGCAGATGACGGCGCCATATCGCCGCGCACAATGGCTGCGTTGGACAGCTGGCAGGCCCTGGGCCGCAGGATCGTGGTTGCGACCGGACGCCCGCCGCGATCGGCGAAATTGGTCCACCCTTATCTGAACGACTTCCCCATGATCTGCTACAACGGGGCCTGGATCGAACTGCAGGGCAACGTTCTGTTTCAGGCGACGATTCCAGTAGACGATGCCCGCCGGATCGTCGGCGCCATCCAAAATGGGGCCCCCGGTTGCCGGTTGGGTATCGAAATTGACGATACGCTTTATGTTAACGGGGGGACGGCGTGGACCCGGGCCCATCTTGTCAGCGACGTGCTGGAACATACCAACCGGCCCGCGGCCAAGATCCTCACTTCGCTGGAGGAGCTGGACGCGGCCCAACCGCTGTCGCTGAATGGCCAGGCAGTGGTGGGGAAGCCGTCGGAGACATTTCTGCGCGGGCTGCCGGCAACGTGCCGCGCCCTGATATCGCCCAAGTATGATCTGGTCCAGGTGATCCCGTACGGCGCTTCGAAGGCGGCGGCGCTGCGCTGGCTGCTGGATCGGTGGGGCGTTGGCATGGAGGAGATGATCTCGTTCGGCGATGACGTTAACGACGTGGAGATGGTCGCCGAGGCGGGGTTGGGGGTGGCGATGTCGAACGCGGTGCCGGAGGTGAAGGCAGCGGCAGACCGGATGACGGTAAGCAATGAGGAGGACGGGGTGGCGGTTGTGCTGGAGGAGTTCGTATCCTGAATGCTTGCGCATTCTCCGTCCTTGCAACGGTTACATCCCTCCTGCTACGATAAGGCGGAGGTTACACGCCCCATATAATATTTTGTAGTCAAATCAGGAAATCCAAATGACTGAGAGCATAGCTTCTGCGCGAGGAGCGTCCCCTCCGGAGTTGGAATCCGCAGCAGAAAACGAACCGGCTGTGACAACGCGCGCAAATGACGCAGCGGTTGCGCCCGCACCCCTGTCGCCGGAAGATGTTCTCGCTGTCGAGCATCTTGTCACTGAGGACGACACGCCCGTGGATAATCTGTTCTCCGAGAGACAACGACGTCTGCTTACCCACCCTCTAAATCTCAGTTGGCAAGGTCCTGGTGACGGACGCTCCTTCCTGGTGGCGGCCGATGTTGGTGTCTTCCGCACGCCGTATGAACCGCCGCTCGTGCCCGATGTTTTTCTCAGCCTGGACGTCAAACGTCCAGCGGACTGGTGGGCCAAGGAGGGGCGCAGTTATTTTATGTGGTATTACAAGAAGCCGCCCGATGTGGTGATCGAGATTGTGTCAAACAAAGAAGGGGAGGAGACTGGCGAAAAGATGGGTCGCTACGCCTCCTTTGGCGTGCCCTGTTATGTCATTCTCGACCCGCAGGAGCAGGTGCAGGATGGCCTGTTGCGCGTTTATGAACTCGTTTCTGGCGCATATGCGCCGCGTTCAGCCGACATTTTACCGGGGGTGGGGTTGGGCTTGCAGCTATGGCGGGGCGAATATGAAGGAGACGAAGCGACGTGGTTGCGCTGGCATGACGCGTCCGGCGCACTGATTCAGACCGGTGAAGAAACCGCTGAGCGGGAGAGGAATAGGGCTGAGCAAGCGGAAGACAGGGCTGAGCAGGAGAGGAATAGAGCCGAACGGCTCGCTGCCCAACTGCGAGCTCTCGGCGTCGCCCCTGAGAACGGCGGTCATTCCGTGTAACACGCACTTCGCCAAACATCTTCTTACACGCATATCTGTTCATTCCACCATGCGGGTGTTAGAATTCAACATACGGGTATCTGGCAAAAGACGCCTGATTCAGAATCATCTGCCCAGCCATGACGGCTCACAGAATGGCCCCGGACGAACACTCCGCGACAGTTGAACGCATCCTGCAGGTGGAGGGTGTCAGCCTCTCCTTTGGCGGTACTTCAGTACTGGACCAGGTCGACTTCGATGTGCGGACAGGTGAAATCCGCGCCATTATCGGCCCCAATGGCGCGGGGAAGACTTCGATGCTCAACTGCATCAGCGGCTTCTACCGCCCGCAGCAGGGCAGGCTGCTCTTTGAGGGCGAACATGACCTGACCGGCGCCAAGCGAGTGGCGCAGTTGGGCATCGCCCGCACTTTCCAAAACATCGGTCTCTATACTTACCTGAGCGCGCTCGACAATCTGATGGCGGCGCGGCATATCCACATGCGCCAGAATATGGTGGCGAGCGCGCTCTATTGGGGCTTTGCGCGCAAGGAGGAGACGCGTCACCGGGCGGTCGTGGAGGAGCTGATTAACTTTCTGGAGATCCAGCACATTCGCAAGACGATGGTAGGCGCGCTGCCGTACGGCCTGCGGAAGCGGGTTGAGCTGGGGCGGGCGCTGGCGCTGGAGCCGAAGCTACTGCTGCTGGATGAACCGATGGCGGGCATGAATGCGGAGGAGAAGGAGGACATGGCCCGCTTTATCCTCGACATACACTCGCGGCGGGGCGTGACGATTATCCTGGTTGAACATGACATGGCGCTGGTGATGGATATTGCGGACCGGATCGTCGTGCTTGATTTCGGCACGAAGATCGCGGACGGCGTGCCAAAGGAGATCGGGCGCGACCCTGAGGTGATACGCGCTTATCTGGGGCAGGCGAGTTAGATGGCCGAGATAGACCGCTTGGAGACAGTACCCCAGCATTTTCTGCGGCAGGTCGAATCGCGCGGGGCCGGCGAGGTCGCGCTGCGGCAGAAGGAGTTCGGCATCTGGCGGGAGTTCAGCTGGCGGGAGTCCTGCGAGAAGGTGCGGAATTTCGGGCTGGGTCTGCAGGATCTGGGTCTGGCGCGCGGTGATCACGTAGCCACGATCGGGGACAACGACCGGCAGTATCTGTGGGCCTACCTGGGGTTGCAGGCGGTGGGCGGCGTGCAGGTGGGGCTGTTCACGGACGCCACGGCGGAAGAGGCCGCTTATATTATCGACCACAGCGACGCCCGCTTCGTCCTGGCGCAGGACCAGGAGCAGGTGGACAAGATGCTGGGCATCAGGGAGCGGATTCCCAAGGTGGAGCGGGTTATCTACTGGGATGAGCGGGGGTTGTGGGAGTATGAGGACCCCTGGCTCGCGGCCTGCGACGAGGTATGCCGGCGGGGTGAAGAGCTGGCGGCCAGGGAACCATCTCGTTTCGAGGAGGAGGTCGCGCAGGGGCGCGGCGATGACCTGGCGATACTTTGCTACACGTCGGGCACGACGGGCCGCCCCAAGGGAGCGATGCTCAGCCACGAGAACATTCTGCGATCGAATAAGGCCTTTACCCAGGTAGATGCGCTTTACGACAGCGACAACCATGTCAGCCTGCTGCCGCTGGGTTGGATTGCAGAGCACGCGTGGGGGGTTGCGCCGCACTGCGTTCACGGCATGGTTATGAACTTTCCGGAAAATCTGGAGACGGTGCGCGAGAACGTGCGCGAGATTGCGCCGGAGCGGGTCCTTTACAATTCGCGGTTGTGGGACGCGCTTCTGGGGACGATCCAGGTGCGGATGGCGGAATCTTCCTGGATCAACCGCAAGCTGTATGAACTCTTTCTGCCGGTTGGTCAACGGCTGGCGGACAGGAAGATGGCGGGCGCGGCGGTGTCGCCGGGGTTGCGGCTGGCCTACCGCATCGGCGACTGGTGCCTTTTCCATCCGCTGCGCGATAAATTGGGCTTTACCAAGCTGCGCGCTGCCTATACGGCCGGAGGCGCGCTCAGCCCGGACGCGATGCGCTTCTTTCACGCCCTGGGCATCAATCTGAAACAGATATATGGATTAACTGAAGTTACCGGTAGTGGTACAATTCATTGGGACTTTGACATCAAGTTTGCGAGCGTCGGGCGGCCTGGTGGCGGCGTCTCTGTGCGTACGGATGAGGACGGGGAGATCCAGATCGGCGGGCCGACCGTTTTCCAGGGCTATTACAACAATGCGGAGGCAACGGCAGAGGCGATTGTTGAGGAGGATGGGGTGCGCTGGTTCCGCACGGGGGACGCGGGCCACATTGACGAGGACGGCCACCTGATCTATCTGGACCGGATGAAGGATATGATCACGCTGGCCAGCGGCGAGCGCTACGCGCCGCAATTCATCGAGGGGCGGCTCAAGTTCAGCCCGCATATTCTGGACGTGATGGCGGTGGGCGGGCCGGCGCAGGAGTATGTTACCGCCCTGGTCATCATCAATTTTGACAATGTGGGCAGCTGGGCGGAAAGGCAGGGCATTTCCTTCACCACCTTCGCAGACCTCTCGCAGAAGGCGGAAGTCTGCGAGCTGATACGGCAGGCGGTGGACGATGTGAATGGGGAGATGCCGCCGTCCAGCAGAGTGAGGCGGTTTGTGCTGCTGCCCAAGGAGTTTGATGCGGACGAGTCTGAGATGACGCGCTCGCGCAAATTGCGCCGTGACATCCTTTACACGCGCTATAGCGAGATGATCGAGGCGATGTACGCAGGGCAGGAGCGGATTCACGTGCAGACGGCGGTACGCTATCAGGACGGCAGCGAAGGAGCAGTTGAAACGAATTTAAGAATCGTGGAAAGCAATGACAGTGAAGTTGCGCCGGGCAACCGGCACTAACCACCAACCGCAAAAATGAATTGGCCACTGGTACCGCAACAATTCGTCACCGGGATACTCAACGGCGGGACGATCGGTCTGATCGCCTTGGGTATCGTGCTGATCTATAAATCGTCGGAAGTGTTCAACTTTGCGCACGGGCATCTGGTAATGTTTGGCGCGTTTCTGACGTGGTGGTTCACGGGGGGTGGGGCGGAGCCGGGCGCGGGGCTGATCGATCTGCCCTTGTGGGCGGCCGTGGTCGCGGCGCTGATCGTCTCCATGGGGATTGGCCTGCTGATCGAGCGGTTTGCGCTGCGACCGATGACCGGGCAGCCGCTGCTGGCGATCATGCTGATGACGCTGGGGCTGGCGCAACTGCTTGAGGGAGCCACGGCAGTTCTTTTCGGCGTGGAGTTGAAGAGCAACTTCCCGGCGCCGTTTTCACCCAGCGACGTGTTGATCATTCCCTTCCCCGGTGCGTTCGGAGATGCGATCCGCCTAAAGTACACGCTGGTGGCGACCTTTGTGGTGGCGACCCTGGCTGCGGTTGTATTCATCTGGTTTTTCAACAGCACAAAGACGGGCCTGGCGATGCGGGCAACGGCGGAGGACCACGAGGTCGCCCGCTCCGTGGGCATCAGGGTGAGGCGCGTCTTCGGACTTTCGTGGGGGATTGCCGGCGTGATCGCGACGCTAGGCGGTGTACTTCTGGCGACGGTCAGCGGTGTGAGTTTGAATCTGTCGACGGTCGCGCTGATCGCGTTTCCGGCGATTCTGCTGGGCGGGCTGGAGTCGCTGGGCGGCGCGCTTTCGGGAGGGTTCGCGATTGGCCTGGTGCAGGCGCTGGTGCAGGCTTCGCGATTGATCGAGGTGCGGAACTCTTCTGAAATCGCGCCCTACCTTTTGCTGCTGGTGGTTCTGCTGATACGGCCGGAGGGATTGTTCGGGCAGAAAAGGATCGAGAGGATTTAGCCGGTGGCGATGTTGCGACCTGCGGGGGACTTTGACCGTTCCTATGAACAGGACATGGCGCTGTTGCGCCAGCCCTGGCACTACTGGCTGCTGGGAATCAGCCTGCTGGCCGCCTTCACATTGCCACTTTGGGGCGACGCTTATCTGGTCGCCACTGCCAACCAGATCGCCTATACGATCATCGCGGTGCAGGGATTGAACATCCTGACCGGCTACACAGGCCAGATCTCATTGAGCCAGGCGGCCTTCATGCTGGTAGGCGGCTACGCGTCGGCGCTACTGGTTATTCATGCGGGGCTCTCTTTCTTCATTGCGCTGCCTCTGGCCGCCCTGGCAGCGGGCGCGATTGGCCTGATATTCGGACTGGCGAGTTTGCGAGTCAAAGGTTTCTACCTGGCCTTCGCCACTTTGGCGGCGCAGTTCATCATCCCGTGGCTTAGCCGCCACACATTCAAGGAGTACCTTGGCGGCGCAAACGGCGCAATCGAGGTACCGGTCCCGCAGTTGGGTGGTGTAAATTTCGGCGAAGTCAGCAACTATCTTTACATTTCTCTGGTCGTGCTGCTGATTACGACGGTCCTGATGTTCAACGTCTCGCGCACGAGGTTGGGGCGGGCCTTTGTCAGTGTGCGGGACAACGACTTGGCGGCGGAGCTGCTGGGGGTCAACCTATTCGCCTACAAGCTGCGGTCGTTTTTCATTGCGGCGATGCTGGCCGGGCTGGCGGGCGCGATCAAGGCGCACAGCCAGCGGGGCGTCGGCACCGAGTTCGGCTACAGCCTGAACGAGTCGATCATCTTCCTGGGGATGCTGGTGATCGGCGGCCTCGGGACGAATCTGGGACCGTTTCTGGGTGTTGCCTTCATCATTCTGTTGGAGGACCTTTCGGACCTGCTGGGCGGGGCGCTGGCCGCGGCCTTTCCCGAGCTTTCCGGCCAGCTACTTACGTCTTTCCGCCCGATCTTTTTCGGCGGGGCGCTGATGCTCTTTCTCATTTATGAACCGCGCGGCCTTGCGCACCGCTGGCAGCTTCTGAGAGCAGGCTGGCGGCTGCGTCCATTTACACGTTGACCGAGCGCCAGTTTTTTCAGACTCACTGTGAAGGGCAGGATCGATACTACCGCGAAACGTTGGAAGAAAGACTCACTGGAGAGGAGAGAATCCAAATGAAAAAGCACCTGAACATCACCAGCATTTTGCTCATTTTCCTGTTGTTGGCGGCCTGTGTGCCGGTGCCTGCGGAAGAACCGATGGCCGCGGAGGATGGGGCGAAGGAGGCTATGCAGGCGGAGGAGGCGGCGCCACCGGAAGCGCCGATGGAGATAACTTGCGATAACAGTTACGAGGGAGAAAGCCTGGTCATTTACCAGCAGGCGGGGCTGACCGGACCGCTGGCAACGCTCATGGGAACGGGCTTTATCAGCGCCACGCAGGACGCGATCGAGCAGATCAACGCGGAGGGCGGAGTCTGCGGTGTGATGTTGAGTGTACGCCTGGAGGATACACAGTACGCTCTCGAGCAGGAAATTCAGGTCTATGAGCAGTTCCGCGCGGAGGACCCCAAGCCCTTGTTCATCACAACGGCCAACAGCGCGGCGACGGTCGCGCTTAAGGACCGGGTGGTTGAAGACGAGATCGTCAACCTGGCCACGGGGGTCCACTCGCAGTCGATTTACAACCCGCCGGACGGCTACACGGTTGGGATGGTGCCGATCTACCCCGACCAGTTCGCTGGTTTCCTGCAGTTCGTGCACAGCAACTGGGCGGAGATCAAGCCTGAAGGCGCGGGAGACAGCATCACCGTCGGCGTTATCGGTTGGGCGAACGCTTTCGGGGCCGGCGCGACCACGCCGGAATCACTGGCTTTCGCCGAGTCTTTGGGAATCAACGTCTTGCCGCTTGAGGAGCAGCCGGTCGACCCGTCCGCTGACGTTACCGGCCAGCTGCAGAACCTTTTGGTCAACGGCGCGAATGTGATCTATATGCAGTCCCTGTCGTTCAGCATCGTCCAGGTGATCGGCACGCTGCACGCCATGGGCTTTTACGATCAGGTGGTGCTGGGCAGTGTGAACTGGGGCATGAACCGCGACGTGCTCAATATCCTGGGCGAGAATGCGCCGCTTGCCGCCGGCTACTATGGAGTATTCCCCTATCTGTGGTGGACAGACACCGATGCGCCGGGCGTGCAGCAGGCGCTGGAGACTTTTGCGGCCAAGGGCTACCCTGAACATGATAAGGCGTTCACGTACCTGCTCCTATACAGCGCAATGTTCGGGCTCGCGGACGTACTGACGGTGGCGTTGAACAATGTCGGCTTCGACGGCCTGAACGGGACGGAGTTCCTGAAGGCGATGCAGCAGATGGGGACGGTCAGCGCGGCCGGCGTGTTTGAGATGAATGTGGAAGGGAGCAACCGGGCGCCGAATAAGGCCCAGATCCGGCGGGCGCAGATAATGGAGGACGGCAGTATCGACTTCGTCGTGGTCCAGGACTTCGTGACCTTGCCAGATATGCGGCCTGACACAGAATAGTTGCGGATAGCAGAATTCAGCTGCCGGTGGCCGGGGGAGGTCTCGGTCACTGGCGCTTTCGCGTTCATGTTGCAGATCAACAATATCGAAGTTGTCTATAGCGATGTGATTCTGGTGCTGCGGGGCATCTCGCTGACAGTGCCGGAGAAGCGGGTCGTGTCGCTGCTGGGCGCCAACGGAGCGGGCAAGTCGACGGCGCTGAAGGCGATCTCGGGCCTGCTGCGCACGCAGCAGGGGGAGGTCACGCGCGGGAGTATCGAGTGGAACGGCGAGCGGGTCGACGGTAAGTCGCCGGACGAAATCGTTCAGATGGGAATTGTTCAGGTGCTGGAGGGGCGAAGGCTTTTCGAGCATCTGACGGTGGAGGAGAATCTGCGCACGGGCGCGATCTTCCGCAGGACCAGCGACGCGGACTTGCGCAGGGACTTGGACGAAGTATACGGCTTTTTCCCCCGTTTGGCGGAGTTTCGCGGACGCACGGCCGGCTTTCTTTCGGGCGGCGAACAGCAGATGGTGGTGATAGGCCGGGCGTTGATGGCGAAGCCGAAGCTGATGCTTATGGACGAGCCGAGCCTGGGGCTGGCGCCGCTGCTGGTGCAGTCGATTTTCGAGGTGATCCGGCGCATCAATGAGGAGTCAGGTGTTTCGATGCTGCTGGTCGAGCAGAACGCGAACGTGGCGCTGCGCTCAGCTTCGCATGCTTACGTTATGGAGACGGGACGGATTGTGCTGGACGGGCCGGCGGAGCAGCTGGCGGAGAACGCGGACATCAAGGAGTTCTACCTGGGAATGACGCAGGTGGGCGGGCGCAAGAGCTACCGGGACGTGAAGCATTACAAGCGGCGTAAACGCTGGCTGGGGTGATACTGGAGTGATCAGTGGGTAGTGGGGCGCCAGCCGAGGGCTGGCGCTACTTCTTTAGCGACCTGTTCCAGCATTTCGAGGATTCGTTCGAGAGGTGGGTGGATGGGGTCGAATTGGAGGATAAGGTCGGTAGTGTAGGGTAACACGCGGTCCGAACTGAGGCGTGCTGCGACATCTTCCGGCGCGCCGTAGGCGATGTGGACGCGCTGGCAAAAACCTTCGGGGGTGAGATCGGACGGGATGCCTCCCATCGCGTAACTCTCGATCTGGCTCAGGGCGTCCTCGCGGTCGCTGCCGAGGTAAATGCCGCGTGAGAGGCCGATACGCGGCGGCAGGGAGCGCTCGCCCCAAGCCTCGCGAAAAGCGACCGCTACCGGCTCTTGCTCCTGGCCCGCTGCCTGTTCTTCACTGCCGACAAAGCGGCTGAGTAGGAGGCCGGCGTCGTTTTGGGCCGCGTATTGCGCGCCGCGAATGCTGAGCGCGCTCAGCCAGAGGCGGTCGCCCAGCGTGGGGGCGGGAGGCCGCAGGCGTTGATTGTCCTCTCCCAGGGTTTCGCCGGCGAGGGCTCTCTTCAGCGTGATGAGAGCGTCGGTGGTGCGCTGGTGACGGCTGTCTATGTCGACACCGAAGGCTTCGAATTCGTCGGCGTCGCTGCCGCTGCCTACGCCCAACTCCAGGCGCCCGTTGCTGATCATATCGACCACTGCGGCGTCTTCGGCGACGCGCAGAGGATGCTCAAAGGGAAGGACGATGATCGACGTGCCGAGACGCAGGCGCCGGGTCCGCTGGGCGACCGCCGCGAGGAAGGGAAACGGGGAAGGTAACATGCCGCCCAGGTCTTTGAAATGGTGCTGGGCGACCCACACGGCGTCAAAGCCCAGCCGGTCGGCGGCGTCAAAGATCTCCAGGTTTTCTCGATAGGCCTGCTCAGCGTCTGCGCGGCCGCGCAGATGGCTCAGAAAGCCGAGGCGAAAGGGATTCGGCATAAACTGTTTCCTCGCTGTATCCTCTCTAATCTCTCTGTTCCAAAACCTGTTGCCAACTATCTGAATCCACATTGCCGCCGCAGATGACGACGGCCAGCCGCTGTCCCGCGAAACGCTTGCCGGTCTTCAACAGGCTCGCTACGGCCACACCGGCCGCGCCTTCGATACACTCGCCGGATTCGCGGTGAATGAGGCGCATGGCGGTCGCGATCTCGGCTTCGCTGACGGTCAGCCAGTGATCGACATGGTTCTGGCAGAGATCGTAAGTGACGGAGTGCGGTTCGATGCCGCCGGCGCTGCCGTCGGAGAGGGTCGGCAGGCTTTCGGTCTCGACGATGCGGCCGGCGCGCACGGAGGCGAGCATGACGGCGGAGTTTTCGGGCTGGCAGCCAAAGGTTTGGATGGCACGATGTGATGCATTGAGACAGCTTGCCATGCCGCCCATCAGGCCGCCGCCGCCGACAGTGACGAAGACGACGGCCAGTTGCGGCTGCTGGCGCAGCAGCTCAACGGCGATGGTGCCCTGGCCGGCGATAATGTGCGGGTCGTTGTAGGGGGAGATGAAGGGCTGGTTGCGTTGCTGGGCGGCTTGGCGCGCGCTGATTTCGGCGTTGAGGGCGTCGCCGGGGGTGCGGCAAAGCGCGACCGGAAAAGCCTCAAGCTTCTCTACTTTGCGGGGAGAAGCGGCTTCCGGAAGAAAGATGGTTGCTTTGACATTGAGTAGGGTGGCGGCGTGGGCTACCGCCAGGGCATGGTTGCCGGTTGAGGCGGTGACGACGCCGCGGGCGCGTTCCTCAGCTGTGAGGTTGAGGAGCTTGTTGGTTGCGCCGCGCAGTTTGAAGGAGCCGGTGTGCTGGCGGTTCTCCAGCTTGAGGTAGACTTGGGCGCCAGTACGTTTGGACAGTGAAGGGGATAGGAGGAGCGGTGTCTCGACGATGTGCGGGCGGATACGCGACGCGGCCTGCCTGATCTGGTCTGGAAGGTCCGCGAGGAAGGCGCTCATGCCGGCGGGATGGCGCTGTCCATTTTCCGAACCTGTAAATTTCGCAGCGCCATTTGTCTGCTGGCGACTGGACGACGCAGCCATCTGATGCCGTAATCCTTGCCTGTTTCAGGAGCTCGTGCCGTGCCGATGTGCTAAAATGAAAAACTGTGCGTATTCCCATCATTCTATCATATCCCTTCGCACAGGTAGGCCGGGAAGTCAGTGGTGTGTTCAGTCAAGAGTGAACAAGGAGACCCACAAGGAGTGCCCCTACGGGCAGTTGCGGAAGGGGAACTGGAGACCGATTTTCGTCATGCGTATTGCGATTCTTTCAGACATTCACGGAAACTGCGTGGCGCTGGATGCGGTGCTTGCGGATATTAAATCTGACGATCAGGAAGCCGTTGACGAGTACTGGATTTTGGGTGACCTGGCAGCGGCGGGCGCGCAGCCGCTGGAGGTGATGGAGCGGGTGCTGGGCCTGGACAATACGCGAATCGTGCGGGGCAATTCGGAGCGGTATCTGACTACGGGAGCGAGGCCTCTGGCGACACCGGTGGAGGAGGTGACGGATCTTTCGTTGCTGCGCGACTGTATAGGAATTCTGGAATCGTTTTCGTGGACCGCCGGTGCGATGGCTGCCGGGGGCCATCTGCCCTTTATGCTGGATCTGCCTTTGGAAGAAAGGTTGACGCTGCCGAACGGCACCCGTGTCTTGCTGGTGCATGCGTCGCCGGGCCGAGACGACGGGAGCGGTTTCGTTCCCTGGTACAGCGACAAGGAGATGAGCGAGCGGCTGGAGGGCTGCGGCGCGGACCTTTTATGTGTAGGACACACGCACTGGCCGCAGAATTTCCATCTGAACGGAGCGCACGTGGTCAACCCGGGCAGTGTGGGCAACCCGCTTATTCCCAGTTTGCGGGCTACTTACGCCATCCTGGAGGCGGACGAGAGAGGATACCGGGTGGAGCATAGGGCGGTGGAGTACGACAGGAACCTGGCGGAGCAGAAGGCATGGGAAGTGCAGCATCCGCAGGCAAAATTTATCAGCAGCTTTCTGCGGGGGGAACGTGTGCGTTCGTGGGGTGAACCGGAGGTCCTGAAATGAGCGGGCAGCCCAGCCAGTTTGGTTTCGAGTACTCGAGTGTCTTTCAGGACGAGAGTGTGGTGCGGGCTTACCGGTACCGGCCTCAATATCCGGCGGCCACGTTCGATCTGCTGGCAGACCTGTTGCCGACGGGTTGCAGGCCGCGGGCGGTGCTGGATGCAGGGTGCGGGACCGGTTTTGTTGCGCGTCCGCTGGCGCGGCTGGCGGACCGGGTGGATGCGGTGGACTTTTCGGCGGCGGCAATCCGGGAGGGCAAGCGGTTGCCGGGCGGAGATCATGCGGATCTGCGCTGGATTGAAGGCCCGATCGAGTCGGCGGCTGTCAATCCGCCCTACTGTCTGATCACGGCGGGGGCGAGTTTGCACTGGTTCAATTGGGACGTGACTTTCCCGCGTTTCGCGCGGCTGCTGGCGGCGGACGGGCTGTTTGTCGCGGTGGGGATGGAGCATGAGAGGCCGGAGTGGATGCGAGAGGAGCTGGGTCCGGCGCTGGCGCGTTATTCGATGAACAAGGAGTTTGCGCCGTACAGCGCGGCGGGGATTCTGGCGGAGCTGGAAGGGAGGGGACTATTCCGGCTGTTGGGCAGCACGCAGACGGACATGATCGAATGGCGACAGCCTATCAGCGAGTGGGTGGAGAGCATCCATGCGCGCAACGGCTTTTCGCGGGACCGGATGGACCCGAGGGAGGCGGCAGAGTCTGATGCGTTATTTGCAGAGATGGCGACGCGTCATGCGGACAGTAAGGACGGTTTGATTGTGCATCGGTACGCCGGCAGTCTGTTGTGGGGGCGCCCGCTGCAGCCGAACGAATAGACTGGGGCATCTCTAAGCCCACAGCATCCCGTCCTCGTCGCGTTCAAGCTCCTTCTCTGCGAAGAGGGCGTTTTCGGCGGCCTGGGCGGGCTGTTCGTTCTCAAACCAGTGGCGCCACTGGGCAGGCGCGTTGATATCCTCGCCGCCGTGTTCGGTGCGGCGGGTGCGCACACGGAGCATCAGGGGCGTGTTGACGCTCGCGCCGCTGACGATGACCTGGCCTTTGCTGAGGGCGGGCAGCTCTTTGAGCATGTCGCGGCCGACGCTTTCGACGGATTCGGCGATGCGGTTCTGGTCGATGGGGTTGGTGATGCGCATGATGCACTGGGTCATGCACTGGCTGAGGACATCGCTGTCGAGGCGGCCGGGCCGCTGGGAGATGAGGCCGACGCCGACGCCGAACTTTCGGCCCTCGCTGAGGATGATCTTGAGTTGGTCTGAGCTGACGGCATCGGCGTTGGCGGGCGCGAAGTTGTGGGCCTCTTCCAGCAGGCAGAAGACGGGGAAGGGCACGTGGTTGCGTTCTCCGCGCTGGACTTTGCCTCTTTCGGTATCGATGCGGGCCTGGTAGACGCGACGCAGAAGGGCGGCGACGATCACCTGCTGTTGTCTCGGCTCGACCTCATTCAGTTGGACCAGGGTGCACATCCCCGGTTGGAAGAGTTCATCCAGTTCCAGGTTTTCAAAGTCGTGGAAGATGCCGCTTCCGCCCAGGGCCGCGCCTAGCCGCCAGATCAGGGCGCCGGTTGTAGGATCGTCATCGGCGGCTTCATCCTCACTCTGCGCGCCGTCCCCCACTTCGCGCACGGCCCTAAGTAGCTGTTCCAAGGTATATTTGTCTTCACCCCAGGTGCGCTGGGCGTATCTGTAGGCGCGGCCCAGTTGATAATGCATTTTCTCGGACAGGTTTGTCAGCAGATAGCGGAGATCGGGCAGAGTTAGGCTGCTGATACGCACGCGCAGATCTTGGGGGCGGAAGATGCGCGCCTTCGGGCTGTAGCCAAGGTCACGGAAGCTTTCCATATTCTGAACTTGCTGCAGAGTATCGTACTCGCCGTGGGGGTCAATGACCAGGACTGAGGCTCGATTGTAGGGCATCATCAACTCTTCGAGGAGGACGCCGGCGAGGTAGCTCTTACCGCTGCCGGTGCTGGCGATGATGGCGAGATGGGTGCTGGTGAAGCCGCGCACTTCAAGGGCGACAGGAACGGCGCCGGGGTCGCGACTGAGCAGGTCGCCGATGTATGCGCTGCCGAGCTCCCCCTGTCGGCCGCGGCTAAGCAGGTTGGTAAGCATCTCGTCTTCGGCGATGAAGACAGGCGCGCCGCCTTGTGGAGGTACGCGCGGGTTGGTGAAGTCGTTGAGGCGCTCGTCGTAGTAGCCGAGGACAGTGACTGTGATCTCGAAGAGTTCGGTGGCGTTGCTTTCGTAACCGAGCATGGCGGCGACTGTGTGGGGCGGTACGGAGGGGTCGGCCATGAAAGTATCGGGGAAAAGCTTGACGGCAGCGCGGTCGGTGATGCGCCCCAGGATCCGGCGTTCGCTGCCGTCGACCGGGGCGGTGTAGTAGACGAACTCACCGTGCTTGAGTTGGCGGTCGGGATCGGGCGCGATGAAGTTGTATTCGTGAAGGGTTTCCCCTGGTCCTTTGACTGTACCGATGGCTGTTGAGAGCATGTTTGGTTGCGTGTGTCAGGTGGTTTCTGGGGTCCACTGCACGGCTATCCGGCCGGCTGCACAATGGACTTCCAGGCTACGTTGTCTCGCATGACCTGAAGGATGGCCTGTTCCTGGGGGAAGAATGTTCCCAGGCGGTCGATGATGTCGAGCAGAAGGGCGGGGACCAGCGTGTTGTTGAGCGCAAGGATCGCGGCCGCATAGCGCAGGCTCAACTGGCCGCGCGCGTCGCGGTGGAACTTCTTGATCTCTTCGCCGGTCAGGCGGCGTACGGTTGCGCCGACCTCTGCGGCCAGTCGCGGGGTCCCCTGCTGCGGGCCAGCGGAGTCTTGCCAGCCGAGGGCGAGGACTCCGACCAGGGTTGCGGTTTCATCGAGAAGGTCGGGACTGAAGACGGTCTGCTCGTATTGGGAAGAGAGCCGGGGTCCCAGGTTGCTAAAGTTCGGATTGACGAGCATTGAATTGTAGACAACGCCGATCAGGCATGGCGCGTAGGCCGTGGGGCTTTGCCCGGTGTCCGGAGAGGTTGCAGGAAAGGGGGGCAGAGAAATGGCAACGAATGAGCCGAAGGCGTAGGCGTCCGGCGGCGGCCGCTGCTCCCTTTCCAGGGGGCCGTGGAGTTGGCAGACGTAGTCGATATGCGAATTGGAGTTGACGATCACGCCGATCTGGTCTGTCATGCGTATATTGAATCGGAATATCTGTTCGGTGGCAAATCGCGGCGAGGATGTGTTTGCAGAATGGGAAAGATGCGTGAAGCTGGACTACCAGAAGCCGGTGGACGAGCAGGCGTTAGCGACCGCCCATTCCGGAGAGCGTGATGCCTTCGACGAATCGCTTTTGAGCGAAGACGTAGACCAACAGCACCGGCAGCAGTGCGATGACGGAGCCGGCCATGAGGAGGTGCCAGTCTGTGTTGTACTGACCCCTGAAGGTGGCAAGCCCGACGGGAATGGTGCGGGTGGCGTGTGAGTTGGAGACGACCAGCGGCCAGAGGAAGTCGTTCCACGAGCCGAGGAATACGAAGATCGTGAGTGCGGCCAACACGGGCCCGCTCAGGGGCATGATCACTTGGCCCCAGATGCGGAACGAGGAGGCGCCGTCCATACGTGCGGCCTCATCCAACTCGGTGGGGATGCCGCGGAAATACTGACGGAGCAGAAAGACGGCGAAGACGGAAAAGGCAGTGGGGACGATAAGAGCGTAGAACGTGTCGAACCAACG
This sequence comes from Caldilineaceae bacterium, assembly GCA_965208965.1. Lineage (GTDB taxonomy): Bacteria > Chloroflexota > Anaerolineae > Caldilineales > Caldilineaceae > Bin5. The sequence goes on along the minus strand of OZ242384.1, from coordinate 2,224,765 downwards.
CAGGAAGCGGATGAGGATGAAATTGGGGATCATGGTCACGTGGAACGGGATCATCAGCGTGGCCAGGTAGACGAGGAAGAGAGCTTCGCGGCCGCGGAAGCGCAGGCGGGCGAAGGCGAAGGCGGCCAACGAGGAGGTGAGGATCTGAAGGGACGTCACACTCACGGCCACAAAGAGGCTGTTGAGATAGAAGCGCCCGAAAGGCATCGCCTGCACTGTGTCCAGGTAGTTCCGCCAGACGACAGGGCTGGGAACGAGGGAGGGAGGGTAGGTGAAGATCTGCGGCGGCGACTTCAATGAAGTGGCCAGCATCCAGCCGAATGGCAGCAGCATGGCGACGCTGCCCAGGATCAAGGCAACGTGTAACGCCAGGTGACCCGCTTTGAGAGTCGGGCGCGGCGCGGCGCCAGGGCGTATGGAGGCAGGCGTAGACGTAGTGGGAGGGGTAGTGGTTGTGGTTGTCACGATTCCCCGCCCGCTTCGTAGTGCACCCAGCGTCGTTGCAGGCGTGTCTGCACGAGGGTAAAGATGAAGATGAAAATAAAGAGCACCCAGGCGACGGCCGCTCCTCTGCCCATGCGTTGGAATTCGAAGGCCATCTGGTAAATGTAGTAGACGATCGTGAGCGTGGCATTGGCCGGACCGCCCTGGGTCATGACGAAAGCCTCGCTGAAAAGCTGGAAGGCGCCGATCATCTGGATGACCATCAGGAAGAAGGTGGTGGGACTGACCATGGGAAAGGTTACAGAGCGGAAGCGCTGCCAGGCGCTGGCGCCGTCGACCTTGGCGGCATCGTACAGTTCAGCCGGTACGCCTTGCAGGGCAGCCAGGTAGATAACCATGGTGAAACCGGTGTTTTTCCACAGGGTCAGGATAACGACGGCAGGTTTGGCCCAATCGGGATCGTTGAGCCAGTCCGGGGGGCGAATTGGGAGGCCGGTCTTCGAGCCCAGTTCCCAGACGGCCGCAGCCAGAATGCCAAAATCGCGGTTGAAGAACCACTGAAAGACGAGAGCAGCGGCAACGATCGTCGTCACTACCGGCATGAAATAGATCAGGCGGTAGATTTCAAGTCCGCGCATGCCCTGGTTAAGGGCGACAGCGAGCAGCAAGCCAAAAGCGAGCTGAAGAGGGACGATGGTGACGATGAAGTAAAAGGTGTTGACAAGGACTTTGCGAAAGACCAGGTCGCTGGAGAGGAGTTGGGTGTAGTTTTTGAAGCCAACGAATTCGGGCGGGGAGAGCAGAGACCACTCAAAAAGACTGAGGGCCAGGGATGCGACGACAGGGATCGCCACGAAGATAAGGAACCCGGCGAAACTGGGCAGCAGGAACAGGTACGCTTCCCACTGCTGGTCCGGCTGGTAGCGCCGCCAGCGCGGCAGGGAGCTATGGGAGGATGTGGACGCGGTCATGGCGTCATTGGCGCATGGCAGGCGGCCGGTAGCCGGTCTGGTAACCGGCTACCGGCCGCTAGTCAATTGAGCCTATTTCGGGAATCCGTTCTCTTCAAGGAAGGCGTCCACTTGCTCGCAAATGGAATTCAGTCCATCTGCGACACCGACTTCACCGATCAGGATCTGATCGCGACCCGGGTTGATGAATGATCCGCCTATCTGGCTCCATTCGACAAAGTAGCCGATGCGACCCATGCGGGCGTTCTCACCTTCGGTGATGAAAGCCTGGCGGTTGGCGGGCGGCTGCCCACTGTTGAGGAAGGCGTCGGACTTGGCGGTGGACTGGAGCGCCGGCAGGATCTCACCGGAGGCGGTGTAGATGCGCTGGCCGCCGTTGGTGCTCTGGAGCCAGCTCAGGAAAGTCCAGGCCTCTTCCTTGTTGTCACTGAGGGCGCTCATGACCCAGGCTGCGCCGCCGGCGGCGGAAGCGCGATGGCCGTCAGCGGGAATCGGAATGACTGAGACATCGTAGTTCATACCGGCGGCGTTGAAGGCAGAGACGCGGCTGGCGTTCTGAATAATCATCGCCACCTGGCCGCTCTGGAAGACAGCGGCGTCACCACCGGCCTGGCTCATATTGGCCGGAGGCATGAAGTAATTGTTGTCGATCATGCCCTTGAAGAACTGGACGGCCTCGACCACACCAGGCTCGTTCAGGGTGCAGCTGGAGGGGTTGCGCATGTCATCCAGGGCCATGCCGCCTTTCTGCATTACCCAGATCATCCACTTGCCGCCCTCCATGCCGAGCGCATAGCGGGAAACGCGGCCGCTGTCCTCGACGACGGTCAACTGCTCGGCTGCAGCTGTAAGGTCGTCCCAGGTCCAGGTATCGTCGGGGTAGGGGACGCCGACCTCGTCAAAAATGTCCTTGTTGTAGTAGAGGACCTCAAGGCCGATGTCGCGCGGGAAGCCGTATACGCTGCCATCGTACATGGCGTACTGCAGCAGAGACGGCCAGTAGTCGTCGACGTTGTAGCCGCTGGCCTCGATCCAGGGGTCGAGGTTTTCCAGCACGCCCTCGGAGGCATAGTTCACGATGGGCGAGAGGAAGAGGACATCGGGAACGACCGACGAGTCACCACTGGCCCACAGGGTCTTGATCTTGGTGAAGTAGTCGCCCCAGGGCTCGGCCAGGATCTCAATGACGATGTCGTCCTGTTCTTCCATAAAGGCATCGGCCACTGACTGGTGGGTCGCGACCTCTGCGGGGCTGCCCCACATGGCCCAGGTAATGGTTACCGGGCCTTCGTCGGCCATCTCCATGCCGCTATCAGCTGCCGGTGCGATGGGGGCGCAGGCAGAGAGAAGCAGGACGGCCAGCGCCAGGACAATCAGCGCTTTGAAACTTAAGCGGTTCTGCCATTGTCGGTTCTGCATTCGTTTCCTCCCTGTATACATCTGAAACTGCGAATGAATGGTCGCAAGCGCCCCTGCTCGAAAGGAACGCAGTGAGGTTGCGTAAACTGCCGAAATTCCACGGGAGCGCGCGGCCGATCTATTGTACAGGAATCGAGAGCGCGTTTCAAACTCGTTTATTTCCTGTCAAGGCGATCCAGGCCCTTTTCGAGCGTCTTCCTCGCCGGTGGGGAAACTGGTCTGGTCAAGTCCCAGTCAAGACAACCGGCGGCGCAGCCGGGCCTGTTCGGCTTCGAGTGACTGCGGCCGCTCTTCGGCTTGTCTGCGGCCGGCTACCTCTTGCTTGCGGCCAGCGTACTGCGAATCTGATCCAGGTGGGCTTCCCCGTGCTCGACGTAGAGTTCGAGCTGTCTGGCCAGGGTGACGGGGCCGCTTTCCGGGTGCATGCCCGTGCGCTGCCAGGCGTCGTCGGGCAGGTTTTCCCAAAACTGGACCCAACGGGCGTGAAGTGCCTTCAACAGGGTCAAGGAATCGGACAGGTCGGCACTGCTGCCGTCGGAGAGCAGGGCCCATGCGCCCTCGTCGTAGGGTTTGAGGGTTGGGTTGTCTTCGGTTGCCATCAGTTTGCAGCGGACATAGCTGTTTATGTGGGAATCGGCGATGTGATGGACGTTCTGGGCCACGGTCCATTCACCGGCCAGTGGTTTTGCGGTCAGTTCCTGCGGCGAGAGCCCGGAAACCAGCTCTTCGACCTGCAGGGGCAGGCGGCGGATCTTATTGATGGCATCTTCACGGGCGCTGGATGCGGGCATTGTCGTTTGTCCTCTTTCGATCGGTCGTTGGTCTCGCCGGATAGTGCTGCGCCAGGCAACGTTCTATTCCTGCCCGAGGTCCGTTCTGGAAACGGTCAGTCGCTGCCCCGGGGCCGGGCTGGATACGGTTGACCACTTGCCATCAGGCCAGCGGACCAGGAGGAGGCGGGGCTGGGTTACAGCGGGAAAGCCGAAGTGGAGCTGGCCCGGATCGCTGGAGAGGTAGCCGCGTGTTATGCGCACGTCGCGACGCAGGCGGCCGTCGGGCGTTTCGAGAATGGCTGTTGCGCCGATGGCAGCGGGGTTGGCGCTGCCGGGCTGGCGCAGCTCGACCTGCAAAGAGGCGCCGCCGCAGAGGCGGTTTTCGAAGAGTTGGGCGTTGCCGCGCAGATTGTTGACGACGATATCGAGATCGCCGTCACCGTCGAGGTCACCCTGGGCTGCGCCGCGTCCGCCGCGTTCGCTGCCCAGGCCCCAGTCCGGCATACGCTTGAAGCGGCCGCCGGTGTTGCGCAGGGCCTGATTTCGCTCGACCAGTTCGTGATCTTCCATGTGGGCGAAGGTCGTGGACTCGGCAAAGCCGTTGACGATGTAGAGATCGAGTCGCCCATCCTGGTCGAGGTCGCCGAAGAGACTGGCCCAACTCCAACCGGTGGCGTCGAGCTGACGGTCACGTCCTAGATTCTGGAATCCACCTCCTTGGTCGGCCACGAGGAGCATATTTTCCATGCGCTGGGGATCGCCGGCCGGCAGGGGAGGGTGTTCCGCCTCCATCAGCGGCGCCCATGCCCGCATCGTTTCGGGGTTCATGTCGGGCGGCTTCATGTCGCTGGCAAATAGCGCGGTGCGGCCGGAGTTATCGACGTCGGCCAGGTCGAAGCTCATGGTGCTGTGAGTCGTCTCAGGGAAGATTGACGCCAGCTGCCAGCCGTCGGCGTTGTTGCGCCAGAACTGATCGGGCAGGGCGAAGTCGTTGCCGACGAGAAGGTCGAGGCGGCCGTCGCCGTCCTCGTCCCAGAGGGCAATGGCGAGGGCCTGGGCCTCTTCGGCGAGGCGCTGGGCGCGGAAGCGGCCGGGTTCGTTCCAGTGGATATAGACGCCGGCCTCATCTCTGAGCAGGTATTCGTTGCCCAACTCGGTCAGCAGCCCGATGTCGTAGGAGGCGGTTACGGCGTCGAGGTCGCCGTCGGCGTCCAAATCGGCCCAGTCCATGGCGTAGGCGGGCTTGGCAAGTCCGTTGACGAACTCCTGTACGAAGCGACCGGGCTCGCCGGCGGCCAGGTCGTCGCCGCGATTGCGCCAGAAATTGATTGCGCCGCCGACGCGTGTCAGCGCGAGGTCGGTCCAACCATCCCCATCCACATCTACTGCGGTTACGGCGCGGGTGCGTCCGACCGGCATCTGCTCCTGGCGGAAGTTCAGGTCTCCTTCGTTCCAGAAGATGGAGTTGGGGTTGTCGTAGTTGCCGAGGACGAGGTCGAGGTCGCCGTCATTGTCGAGATCGTTGATGGCGACACCGGCGCCGTTGGCCTCGTACATACGGATGATGCCGTCGGCGGTCGTGGTGATGTGGGGGAGGTCGTGGGTGATGAACTGGTCGTCACAGGGACCCGCTTCAGGGTTGAACTGCTCGACCTGGACCGAAGCGGGCACGGTCAGGTTGAGAAGATCGTAGTTCGGTGCACAGCCGCTGAATACGAGACAGAACAGGGCGAAGAGAACAGCGGCGGGCATCATCGTGGAGCCTGTCTTGATTCTAACGGCTGTCCGATAACGTCCGGCAAGGTGAGACCGGCTAAGCGAGAGCATCGGAGAAACCGATTGCCCATTCCGATTTGCATTCACGGTTCTGTCTCCCCGTTGCATTGAAGGTGAGGGGTAAGGAAGTGTGTTCAGTATATGTCGAAGGGCCGCGGCTGTCAACGGATAGCGAGATCGGCCTGAGAACCGATCTTGGTCAGTTCTGAGTTGGTCAGTTCTGAGTTGGTCAGTGGATTGGGTTGGCGGGTGGGGAGGGGACACTGTTGGACAGAAAGGCTGCTGGGGAACCGTAAGATCGGTGGCTCGCGAGAAGAGGGCGTTGGGGAGGAGGTGGCGCAGCCCCTGCACAAGGGTGGGCCGAAGGCCCGACCGCACAGAGGCGAGGAGAGAGTGGGGAGGAGAAAGAAGAGAGAACGGCCTGTCATTGGTCATTCCGAGTGGCGAACACCGTGGCGCACTTACGAGCGCATGACGAGAAGTGTACGGCTTTTGTACGAGTTGCCGGGAGCGAATGGGAAGCGCGCTGTTTCCTCAACATTTCACTTGCCCGCGTTTATGTTCTTGTGTATTCTATCTCGGCTGAAATGCAGGTAGGACCCTGATCGGTAGAATATCTTTGCGTTCAGGCAATGTACATAAACCAACAGCCATAAGAAGAAGAATGTCGAAATTAGTCATTGTAGAGTCGCCGACCAAAGCCAGAACGATTCGCAGTTTTTTGCCTAGGGGATATGAAGTCAAGGCCAGCATGGGGCATGTGCGCGATCTGCCGGCCTCCGCTGCCGAGGTTCCCGCGAAGGTGAAGGGTGAGCCCTGGGCGCGGCTCGGTGTCAAGGTACAGGATGAGTTTGAGCCGCTGTATGTCGTTCCGTCGGACAAGAAGAAGGTCGTTTCCGAATTGAGGTCGGCTTTGAAAGGGGCGGACGAGGTCTTGCTCGCCACGGACGAGGACCGGGAAGGGGAGAGTATCGGCTGGCATCTCTATGAGGTGCTGAAGCCGAAGGTTCCGGTCAGGCGGATGATATTTCACGAAATTACGAGAGAGGCGATCGAGCAGGCTCTGAAATCGACGCGTTCGATCGACAACGATCTGGTGCGGGCGCAGGAGACGCGGCGTATTCTCGACCGCCTGGTGGGTTATACGGTCTCGCCGTTGTTGTGGAAAAAGATCGCGCCGAAGCTGTCTGCCGGCCGTGTGCAGAGTACGGCGGTGCGGCTGCTGGTGCTGCGGGAGCGGGAGCGGCGGGCGTTCATGAGCGGCTCCTATTGGGACTTGAAGGCGCAGCTCAATAAGCGCCCGGACAGTGCGGCGCACCGTTTTGAGGCCACGCTGGTTTCGGTGAACGGGACCCGGGTAGCCACTGGACGGGACTTCGATGAATCGACGGGAAAGATCGCGGCAGGAAAGCGGGTTAAGACCCACCCAAGCGAAGGCAGCGGGGACGTTCTGCTGCTCGACGAGGAGCAGGCGAGGGCTTTGCGGCAGCGCCTGCAAAACGGCAGTTGGGTTGTAGATTCGACCAAGAGCTCGGAACAGTCGCGTTCGCCGGCGCCGCCCTTCACGACGAGCACGCTGCAGCAGGAGGCCAACCGCAAGAAGGGGTGGGGGGCGCGGCGAACGATGCGGGTGGCGCAGTCGCTATACGAAAACGGATACATCACGTATATGCGCACCGATTCGGTGCATCTGAGCGACGAGGCCGTGAACGCGGCGCGGCGGCGTGTGCAGGAGCGATACGGCGAACGGTATCTGACTGAGAAGCCGCGGCGATACAGGACGAAGTCAAAGGGCGCGCAGGAGGCGCATGAGGCGATCCGGCCGGCGGGCAACGCGATGCGTCCGCTGGAAACGCTGCCGCTCTCGGGCGATGAGGCAACGCTTTACGATATGATCTGGAAGCGGACGGTGGCGACGCAGATGGCGAAGGCCCGACTGCGCACAACGACGGTGATGATCCGCGCCACTGGCCAGTTGGAAAGAGACGCGGCGGATGAGGCGCTATTCCGCGCATCGGGGCGGGAGATCCTCTTCCCGGGATACTTCCGTGCCTATGTAGAAGGCTCCGATGATCCCGATGCCGCGATTGAGAACCAGGAATCGCCGTTGCCGGCGCTGGCCAAGGATGAGGGGGTGGACTGTCGGGAACTGGAAGCGGTGGGGCACGCCACGAAGCCGCCGGCCCGTTACACGGAGGCAACACTGGTTCGAGCCCTGGAGACGGAAGGGATCGGCCGCCCAAGCACGTACGCCACTATCATCGACACGATTCAGAACCGGGGCTACGTATTCAAACAGCGGCAGGAGCTGGTGCCCACGTTCGTTGCGTTTGCGGTCGTGCAGCTGCTGGAGAGCAACTTCCAGGAGCTGGTGGACCTGAAGTTTACGGCGGAGATGGAGCAGACGCTGGATGACATTGCCGAGGGCGAGGTCGACTGGCTCGAATATCTGAACCAGTTCTATCTGAGTGAGCAGGGGTTGGAGAGCCAGGTCAGGGAAAAGGAGAACGCCATCGATCCCCGCCATGCGGGCCGGGTCGACTTTCCCGATCTGCCGGTGGAAGTGCGGATTGGTCAGTTTGGACCGTTCTTGGCGCGGGAGGTGAACGGCGACAGGCAGACGGTGAGCCTGCCGGATGATCTGGCGCCGGGAGATTTGGATGCGGCCGCGGCAGAGGCGCTGGTGAATGCCAAGCAGGAGGGGCCGATAAATTTGGGGAAGGACCCGGAGAGCGGCCAGCCGGTTTTGGTGAAGGATGGGCGTTTCGGCGCGTATGTGCAACTGGGCGAGGACGGGGCGAGAGAGGAGAGGCCGACTACCCCGGCTGGTCCGGTCGATATCAACACGGCTACGGCCAAGGATCTGGCCACCCTGCCGGGGATCGGTCCCGGATTGGCCAAGGGGATCATGGCAGGACGTCCTTATGCAACGGCGGCGGACTTGGAGCGGGTTCCCCGGCTCAGCGCCAAGGCGGTTGAAACGCTCAAGCCCCTGGTTGTCGCGGGCAAAGGCAAGCCCAAGGCGGCGGACGCGTCTGCGGAGAAACGGCAGAGCGAGTCCAATGGGAAGCCGAAGCGGGCCAGCCTGCTTGAGGGCATGACGATGGAGGAGATGGACCTGGAGACGGCGCTGCAACTTTTGAGCCTGCCGCGTGTGCTGGGGACGCATCCTGAAGACGGTGAAGAGGTGCGTGCCGGCGTTGGGCGTTACGGGCCGTACGTGGTGCACAACCGGAAGTTTGTGAGCCTGAAGGCGCCGGACAATGTGCTGGAAGTGGAACTCCCGCGTGCGCTGGCGTTGATAAAGGAGGCGCCGACTCGGAGAGGGGGGAGTTCGGCGCGCACGGTACTGAAGGAGCTGGGCACGCATCCCAAAGACGGTGAGCCGGTACGCGTGCTGGACGGGCGCTACGGTCCCTACGTCAACCACAATAGTACGAACGCCAATATTCCGAAGGAGACGGATCCCCAGAGCATTTCCCTGGAGCAGGCGGTGAAGATGCTGGCCGAGCGGGAGAGCAGGGGGAAGGGTTCCGGCAGAGGCAGGCGCAGGAGGAGGAGGTAGCTTGACCCTCTGTGGCCACAGGCGGGGAGGAATGGGGTGGGTTGGTCGAAGCACCTTGGAAAAGATAATCGCGGGAGCCGGCCGCGCTGTGTGCTGCTCGTGGACGGCGACAAAGAGGAGGCCGCTGGACGGCTGACCCGGTTGGTGGGCGTTGATGGTGTCACGATAACAGGTGACGATATATGGCAGCCCCGCGGGAAACCGACGCAGAAAGAGGACGGCTCGTGGGACACAACGCCGGCGGAGGAAGTGGAGTTGGACAAGCCAACGGACCTCTTGCCCCTGTCAACGAGCGAGCGCTTGAGGAACTGGTGGCTGGCGGCCTCTGAAAACGACCCCAAAACACCCAACTGGGACATTGCCAGCACGTGCACAGTTCAAGGCAACAAAGGCCTTCTTCTGGTTGAGGCGAAAGCGCACTGGAACGAACTGGCCCGGTCATCAGAAGGGAAACGGCTGGTGAAGCCTGCCTCTGATGGAACGCTGAAGAATCACGAGAAGATCGGCATAGCGATCGAGGAAGCGGCTGTTGGCCTCCGAGCTGCGACCAGCGGCAACTGGCGTATCGCGCGGGACAGTCATTACCAGCTGTCCAACCGGTTCGCCTGGTCGTGGAAGCTGGCCTCCCTGGGGACGCCGGTTGTTCTCGTCTATCTGGGATTCCTCTATGCGACGGATATCGCCAAAGGGGGAAATCTTTTTCACTCCGAGGACCACTGGGAGCGGGTCATCAAGGGCCATTGTGAGGGCGTAATTGACAATGGCTGCTGGGGGAGATGGCTGGATGTGGATGGCGTGCCTATGATTCCTTTGATTCGGGCCATAGAACAACCCTTTCAGTACCTCGAGGGTTGAGGCCTGGAACTCACAATACTATCCCAACAACGACAACGGCCAACCGAGCAGGGCGCCGCCGATGACGACCCAGGCGGAGGTGACGCGCCAGCGAAGTACCGCGGCCGCGGCGAGCAGGGCGATCACTGCTGCCGGCCAGGCCGTGACTATATCAGTAGTCAGGCGCACGAGGACTGCGGCCATCAGGCCGACGGCGCTGACGTTGACAGCGTCGAGGAAGGCGCCCATCCATGCTGAGCGGCGCAGGCGGGGCACGATGGGATTGAGGATGGCGACAAAGACGAATGAGGGCGCGAAGATGGCGGCGGCGCTGACGAGGGCGCCGGGGATGCCGTAAAGCACGTAGCCGATGAAGGCGGCGGTGGAGAGGACAGGGCCTGGCGTGAACTGGCCGATGGCGATGGCGTCGAGAAGTTGCTGCTGGGTGAGCCAGCCGTAATTGTGGACCAGATCGCCTTCGAGAAAGGCGACGAGGACGTAGCCGCTGCCGTAGAGAACGCTGCCGACCTTGAGGAAGAAGAGGCCGAGCGCGCCGAGGGTTAAGGCGGGAACGGCGGCGGCCGCGAGCAGAGCCGCCCACTTGAGCGCTGACGCAGGGGAAAGGTCTGCCCAAGGGAATGCATCGCGGCTCTCCGGCAGGGCCAGCAGCGCCGCGGCTCCGCCCCAGCCGGACATAGCACGTAGGGCGAGCATTCCCAGCAGGCCCCCCGCAATCAGCGACCAGATTACGGGCGCGCCGAGGTAGACGGCGACCGCGACTGCGATACCGATAATGGCGAGGGCGATGCGCGTGTGTGGTGCCTCCTTGGGCTTGGAGGCTGTTAGGCCCAGCCGCCAGAGGGCGCCGAGGATAACTGCCAGGACGGCGGGCTTTACGCCTGCCAGAAAGGGTTGCACGGCCGGCAACGCGCCGTATTTCATGTAGACCCAGGCTATCAGCGTCGACAGGAGGACGGCAGGCAGCACAAAGGAGATCCCAGCGGCGATAAGCCCGGGCCAGCCGGCGCGCTGGTAGCCAATATGGATCATCATCTCGGTTGAATTGGGGCCGGGGATCAGATTGGTGGCGCCGACCAGGTCGAGAAAGTGTTCGCGGCTGAGCCATTTGCGGCGGGCGACGGCCTCGTCTTCAAGCATGGCGATGTGGCTGGCCGGCCCGCCAAAGCCGATGATCCCCAGTTTTCCACACAGTTTGACGACTTCACCAACGTTTCCGGTAGCCAATTTCACACCTTTGTTGCTGACTGAATTGAGTCCTTCTGATATGGAGGGACTTTGCCAGGAACTCCGCGCGCATACGACTCGTTGAGACTACATGGTTGTATTGTTTGAATCAGACGGAAATGTACCGAAGTGCATCTCGTTTGTCAACGTCCGATCTACAGGCCGATCGCAGGATCCGAGCCGCGTAGCCAGGGGATCTGAGGTCAGAAGCCCGCATTACGGCGGGCTGTCAGACTGGAGGCGTCCAGCGGGAGTGCGCTCCTGACAGACCCTGCCGGCGCATGTGGGAGGCAGAGAGGATGTTGACCAATGCCAATGTTGGCCATATACTTTTGACTTGGACTCTGTGTCAGGAGACCTCCAAAGCTCAGATTTCCAGCAGATATCAGGCACAGGCAGTTAATTGGCAATGTCGAACCGACTAGGCGCCATCCGAAGACAGATAAGGCAGCAGTTGCGGCTCGGATCGCACGTTTTTCGAGCGCGGGTGCGCGGGATGTTCGCAGCCGCCCGGATCGCTCCCTTCAGGGTGGAAGTCACAAACTTGCCGGCTCCCGGCCGGCTATTCGTCACTGTACTACTGGGCCTCATTGGCGTGGCGGCGGCAACCTCGATTGCGAGTTTTGCAAGCGGGACACAGGGGGCCGAAGAGGCGGGAACCATCTCCGAGACGCAGCTGCTGGCTGAGGCGCAGCAGGCAGACAGCCGCAACGGCTGGTTGACAGTCGCGCTTGACACCGCTCTGCCGGAACGCTACTTCGGTCAACTGCTCACTGCGGCCTTTGGACTGGACGAGATTGTGTCCGGCGGCGCTCGCAAGACGGTCTTTCTGCTCGATCAGCCGCGTAACGCGGATGTGCAGATCCGATTGGTGGCCGGGACTGGGGAGGCGGGCAGTGTGTTATACACCCGCTACCTGGTGGCGGTTGCGCCCTTTGCTACAGTCCAGGATGACGTTTCGATGGCGGAGTTGACGCTGCGCTGGCAGGGCAGAGGCAGCGGCCCGCTGATCGTTGATGCCGATTACGTATCGGAACTGGAGGCGATTTTCGGTGAAGAGGCAGCCGACACGGTGCAGAAGGCCGGCGGCAGCGTCCTTCCCGCGGTGTTGGAGGCGTCGACCGGAGCCGTGGCGATTGTGCCATTCGAAGGCCTTACACCCGTTCTTAAGGTACTGCGCCTGAACGGCTCAAACATTGTCAGCAACACCTTTGACGCGGCCGCCTATCCGCTGACTGCCGTGGTATCCGTATTTGGTACGGAGAGAGAAGCCGTGGCCGCGGCCCTGCGACCTCAGATCGCTGAGCCGACGAACCGCAACCCCAAAGAGTTAACGACCCTGATCATGACGGGTGTCACGGCGATGGCCCGCGTTACGGCGGCACGCATGGAAACGAAGGGGTACGACTACCCGGCCCAGGTGATCTCGTCGACCTTGCGTGCGGCCGACATTACTCACATCAGCAATGAAGTGCCATTTCTGGATGGCTGTAGCGTTGATCCGTCCTTGAACAACATGATCTTATGCAGCAGTCCGGCCTATTGGGCGGCGTTGGAGGCGCTTGGTACCGATATCGTGGGACTGAGCGGGAACCATGTCAACGATTTCGGACAGGAGGGAGCGCGCGAGTCGATTGGCTGGTATCGGGAGAACGGGATTCCCATTTATGGGAGCGGTTTGAATGAGGAGGAGGCGTGCGCGCCGCTGTTATTTGAGCACAACGGCAACCGTTTCGCCTTTTTCGCGGCGCTGGCCCACTATCCCAGCTTTGCCTGGGCGACCGAGGACGGGCCGGGCGCCTGCCACTATTACGGAAATAAAGAGCGCATCTTTGCCAGGATCGCGGCACTCCGCAACGAAGTCGACGTGATCGCGGTTGAGCTGCAGCATGAGGAAGTTTACAACCCGGGGCCGATCTTCCGGCAAGTTCAGGAGTATCGCGAATTGCGTGCGGCCGGCGCGGACATTGTCACCGGTGTACAGAGCCACGTGCCGCAGGCCATGGAGCCGTATGGGTATGGGAATGAGAACCCCGGCATCATAGTCTACGGTTTGGGCAATTTGTTCTTCGATCAGATGTGGAGCTGGCAGACGCGTACTTCACTGATTGTCCGCCATACGATCCATGGCGGACGTGTTATCAGCACGGAGATCCTGACCGCGGTGCTTGAAGACTATGCGCAACCGCGCTGGACAACTGCGGTTGAACGCTCTGATCTTTTGAGGCAGATCTTCAACGCAGCGCCGGCGCGTTGAGAGTAGCCCAGATTGAGCGAAGTGTATGACGGCAGTTGGCTCAGGGGTGGGTGGTGTAGCGGCGAGAATGTACCAGGAAGCCTATCCCGTCCTGGTCACCCCGCGGACGCCATATTCTCCTGCTGTGCGTAAGAATTCCTTATAGGGCTCACAGATTTTACTTACGTCCTTGCGAACCAGGTCGTCGAATAGCGCTGCAATTTCCTCGTACGAAAGCGGATTGGGCATTCGCAGCCCTAACGTCAGAATGGCATCGTCAACAGGATCGGCTAGCCGGTCGGCGCCGTTAATTATCTGCTGTTTCTGAAAAGACTCCCGTCCGCTGTTCCCAAACGAAGCATTTTCCCACATGGCGCGTGGTCGAACCGCCTCCCGAGATAGGTTCCCCGCATAGACGAGGGCAGGGCCTTCCTCTCCAGTCGTTCGCTGAAACTCCTTGTACGGCTCGCAGATCTCGCTCACTTCGTCGCGGGAAATACCGAACAACGACGCGATATCCTTATACGAAAGGGGATCCTGGACACGCACTCCCAGAGTCAGAATCGCATCATCAAGAGGATCAGTCAACCGAACCTCGCCACTGATTGCTCTTTTCATAGACAGAGTATCTACCACCATGAAAGACCTCCTTGAAAGGGGAGGGGCGTATCAAGATAACCACTGACAAATTTCCGCTTAACATTGTGGTCGAAATGCAGACAGACGCCAAATCGCAATTTCGTAGAAGGATAACTTCGACCAGGCAGTCGCGACAGAAGTCTATTGGGAGTCTCTCAGCGGCGAGAGAGGCAAGATGCGTTCTTCAGCCGGTTGAACTGGCGCGGTAGTTGCGTTTGAGAGTCTGGAGCAGTACGCGTCCGGGGCCGCGCAGGTTGGTCATAAACAGCCCTTCTCCGCCGAAAATCATTCTACGGCAGCCGCCCACGCCGCGAATGTCGTAGTCGATGCCCGAGGAGAACGCGGCGAGATTGCCGGTGCTGACAAGAAGTTCTTCGCCAGCGGCCATTTGCCGTTCGAAGAAGTCGCCGCTACCGTGCACGAGTACAAAGCCGAAGCCGGAAATTGTCTGCAGAAAGAGGCCGGCGCCGCCGAAAACGGCTGCCCCGGCGCGGCGGGCGACGGTCACGGTGATATCGATGTCTTCTCCCCAAGCGGCGACGAAGGCGCCGCGCGTCGTCGTCACAGGGCCGTCGCGTTCAAGATCCCATAGTTCCAGGTGGCCCGGGGCGTTGGCGGCGAGGAGGGCGTACTGGTCTTCGGCTTTCGATTCCAGATAGGTAAGGGCGATGCCTTCGCCGGAGAGGCTGCGACGCAGGGCCCCGCCAGCGCCGCCCGGCAGGCGCAGGCTCCACTGCATCTGGGGCGAATAGGCCATGAGGACGCCTTTGCTGACCCAGGCTCGTTCCCCCGGGGCGAAAGCGAGGCGTGCGGACTGGGCAATCTCCCCGCTAATGCTATACTGCATGCTGCAACTCCTTTCCACTTTCCAACCGGAAGAAGAACGAACCATGTCCAAGCGCAAGGCAAAGAGGTCGGAACGCAGCGCTTCCAGAGGGGCGGGATCCCGACTCGTCTATTCGACGGACCCGGAGCCGGAGCCTGACCAAAGTCCGCAGGAGCTTCCCCGCAACCCGGCCGCGCCCTTCGCGATCCAGGGGACGCAACCGGTGCGTGTGCGCCTGGAGCGGAAGGGGCGCAAGGGGAAGACGGTCTCGATTGTTACGGGAGTAAAGAGCCCTGATGTGGGCAGGCGCGCTTTGTTGAAACACCTGAAAGGCAAGTTGGGATGCGGCGGCGCGGTCAAGGGAGCGGAGATCGAAATCCAGGGCGATCAGAGAGAGAGGCTGGTTGCGCTTCTGAATGAGCTTGGGTTTCGGGCCAAACAGGGTTAAAGAGAGAGTTTTCAAGGCGGTTACCGAAATCGGCTTCGGAGGTTCCGGTTAACGCAGATTTCGGCCTATGCTCGTTCCGCTGTCCACGCCCCTGCTGTCGCCGAACGCTTCGGCTCCGCTGTAGGGATGAATTACGACATTGCGGCCCAGCCGCGCGGCGGCGGGCACGACGCTGCCCTTGCCGACGAGGGAGAGGCCAGTGTTGAGTCGGGCCGGCAGCTCCGGATTGGGATTATTGCCGTCCGAATAGCCGATGTGCGCGTCCTGGCAGACGCGCACTTCTTTGTCGATCACACAGCGCTCGACGACTGCGCCCGATTCGATGATGGAATCGTTGAGTATGACGCTATCGCGCACGAGGGCGCCCTCCCCCACCTGCACACCAGGGGAAAGGACGCTGCGTTCCACGGCGCCTTCGATCTGGCAACCATTGGATAGAAGAGCCCCATCCACGTCTGCAGCCGGCCCCAGCTTGACCGGGGCCCTCTCTTGGCTGCGGGTATGTACGACCCATTCCGGCGCATAGAGATTGAGCGCCGGCTCCTCCGCCAGCAGGCTCATATTGGCATCCCAGTAGGCCTGAACCGTGCTGGCATCGGCCCAGTAGCCCGGAAAAGTGTAGCTGTTGACATGGCGTTTGGCGACCAGTCCCGGCAGGATATCGCGGCCGATGTCATCGCCGCCGGCGTTGCTCAGGACTTCGACTAGGTAGTCGCGGTTGAAGATATAGATGCCCATGCTGGCAAGATTCTGCTGGGTGCGCCTCGGTTTCTCCTGAAACTCGACGACGCGGTCATCCGCATCCTGTGAGACGATGCCGAAACGATGGGTCTCGTGGCGGCTGACGCGGCGGACAGCGATGGTGACCGGGGCGCCGGTGCGCTGATGGTGCTCAAGAAAGGGCCGGTAGTCCATCAGATAGATATGTTTACCGGAAAGGATCAGTACGCACTCCTCCTTTTGCTGGATCACGTAGTCCAGGTTTCGGCGGATGGCGTCGGCGGAGCCGCGTTGCCAATCACCGTAAGGCCCGCCGCGGTAGGGCTGCAAGAGGCGCACGCCGCCGCTGGAGCGGTCGAGATCCCAGGGTTTGCCTATGCCGATATGATCGTTGAGGCTGCGGGGGCGGTATTGGGTGAGCACTGCGACATTGTGGATGCCGCTGTTGACACAGTTGCTGAGAGAGAAGTCGATCAGGCGGAACTTGCCGGCGAAGGGGACGGCCGGCTCGGAGCGGACTTCGGTAAGGACACTGAGGTCGGCGTTGTCGGCGCCGGCCATGATTACGGCAAATGCACAAGACATAGGAAACAATCCTCGCGGTCCGTTCGCGCAGGGATGCAGTACGAAAGCTATACGGTTTGCCCGTCCTCCACGACGAGGCTTGGTGGAAAATCCTGTTCGCCCCGATCGCTGTTGACGATGACGTTGGTGCCGATCCTGGCGCCATCGGGTACGAAAGCGCCCTTACCGATGACGGTATGGCCGGTGTCCAGTTTGTCGGCAAACTGCTGATTGGGAGGAGGCGCGTCGGAGGTGGCGCAGCCGACCTGGGCGCCAAAACCGACGATGACCTGTTTGTCGATGATGACCCGTTCCACGCGTGCGCCGGGGCCGATCCAGGAATCGTTCATGAGAATGCTGTCCTGCACAACCGCGCCGGGACTTACGTAGACGCCAGGACTGAAGATGCTGTTCTTGACGACCCCATGGACTTCGCAGCCGTTGGACACCATGCTCTGCACGACCTGGGACTGGGGTCCGAATTTTGCGGGCGGGCGTTCCTCCGAGCGCGTGGAGATAGGCCAGTTGTCGGTGTATAGGTCGAGAGCCGGGTTGGATTGGAGCAGCTCGAGGCTTGTTTTCCAGTAGGCGTCGATGGTGCCAACATCGACCCAGTAGCCGGTGAAGGGGTAGGAATAGACGCGGTCGCCGGCGGCGAGCATGGCGGGGACGACGTGCTGGCCAAAATCGGTGCGGGGGCCGTCAGCGCCCCTTTCCTGCAGGCGCTGTTCCATCACACGTCTGTTAAAGACATAGATGCCCATCGATGCCAGATTGCTGGTCGGCTGTTCCGGCTTTTCATGGAACCGGACGATCTCATCCTCCAAGTTCGTCTCCATGATGCCGAAACGGTGCGCCTCCTCGATGGGCACGGGCATTACGCCGATCGTCAGGTCGGCGCCCTTGCGCTGGTGGAAGTCCAGCATCGGGCCGTAGTCCATCTTATAGATGTGGTCGCCGGAGAGAATCAGGGCGGTGTCGGCGTTGTGTTCAGCGAGGAAGTTCAGATTCTGCAGGATTGCGTCGGCGGTGCCGGCATACCAATCCGATTCGCCGCGGCCTTGAAAGGGTTGCAAGAGACGGATGCCGCCGTGCTGACGGTCGAGGTCCCAAGGTTTACCGATGCCGATGTGTTCGTTGAGACTGTGGGGACGGTACTGGGTGAGAACACCTACGGAGTAGATGCCGCTATTGACGCAGTTGCTGATTGTGAAGTCGATAATCCGAAACTTGCCGGCGAAGGGAACTGCAGGTTTGGCCCGTTTTTCGGACAGGACTGTGAGGCGAGTGCCCTCTCCGCCAGCCAGAATCATAGCAGCGGTTCTCATAGAGGAGTTTCCCAGCAACACCTTTGGGGCGAAGCATTCTTTCAAACTGGCGATTAGGTATATGATATCTTAAAGGGTACTAATACCCAACTGCGAGGCAGCCCCTGGCAGGCTTCACTAGGGTTAGGGGCCTGGGCTTAAGACCTATAGAGACAGGGGATCTTCAATACAGGTCGTGGAGTCCTTGGGCAGTTGTGAATGGCGCGAGCCTGGAGTTTCTTTCCGGAGTCCCGGAGCTTGGCAGTTGGATTGAATCAACGCGAACCCGTTCCGTAATCGTGAGCATGTGGGCCAGCAGTCGAACCAACCCCCTGCAGCCTGGCCCTTCATGAGTTCCCTTCGATCTTGGCCGGGGCAAAGTAGACTACATACTGTGCATCACGGACAAATGTCCGAACCGTCTTCTGCTGCGCAGCGCGCGTCAGGCGCGGCTGCATCAACAAGACAGGGTCGCTACCTCATCCATTTGGCCTCCGGGGCAATTGCGCTCGCAATCATTGTTGCCGCTATGTTGCTGCGCCTTCATCATCTTGCCGAAATTCCGCCGGGGATCATTTTCGATGAAGGGGCACATGGGGTAGATGCAGTCAAGGTCTTACAGGGAAAGCACGGTGTCTTTTTCCCAGACAACAGCGGACGCGAAGCGCTTATCGTTTATGCCATCGCCCTCGTTCACTCCCTATTGGGGCCGTCAATAGTAGCTCTTCGCCTTTCCACTGCACTTTCCAGCGCCGCGGCGGTTCTCGCGCTGTTTTGGACAGGCCATGTTCTTTTTGGCACAGAGGAGCGGACGGGGATGCCCCGGCCCTGGCGGGGAATTTTCATTGGCGGTATCGGTGCGGCCCTGCTGGCAGTCTCTCTCAACCACGTGGTCTTGGGCCGTATAGCCTTTAGGGCAAATTTCCTCATCCTGCTGATGCCCCTTTGCCTAGCTTTACTGTGGCGGGGATGGCGGCGGCGTAGTTGGTTGACAATCACCCTGGCTGGCCTGTGCTGCGGTGTCCTGCAATATACATACATCCCTGCACGCTTGCTCCCTGCACTCCTTCTATTCTTCGGCCTCACTTTCCTGATTCCTATAAACGACAAGGCTATTCACAGAGTCCGTGAAGGATGGCCCAGAGCCGCTCTTTTCGCCTCCGCGTCCGCTCTCGTGGCCGCGCCGATTATCGTCTACTTTGCCTTACATCCCGAGCACATGGCTGACAGGATGAACCAGGTTACGATATTCGCCCCAACAAGAACAGATGGCGATCCTCTGGGAACCCTCTTGCTAAATGTGTGGGATCATATCCTCGTCTTCGGTTTTCGAGGCGACCCAAATTGGATTCACAACTATGAGAGCCGTGCCATGCTGAATCCATGGGAAGCCTTCTTTTTCTGGCTCGGATTGGCGTTGTCACTATGGCGATGGCGCTCGCACGCTAATTCGCGTCTTCTGCTGATATGGTTTGGAATTATGCTGCTGCCTGCCCTACTTGCCCGGAACCCCTATCCAAATGTACCAAACACTTTACGTATGACGGGGGCTACACCCGCCGTCTACCTTCTCATCGGCCTAGCCTTATGGGAAACGTTTCAGTTTTTCAAGAAGCGGTTGCCTACAGTCGCTCCTGTCCTGATTTTTTTTCTGGCAGCGACAGTTTTCGTGCGGGGTGTACTCACCTATCGCACCTACTTCAACGACTACGAGCCTTTTGTCAGGAGCAGTGAGAGTTTTCATGGCCAGTGGTCCGATGCTGCTATGGAGTTGAGTGCCGTAACGCCAGATGATGGAAAGGTTTATCTGATCCTCAGCCAAGACCGCTTTGCGCACTACGGATTCGATTACATTTATCAGGGGGACGTCCCGGTCCATATAGTCAATCATCGCGGCCCAGGAATGCCCTATGAGGCAGACGCGAAAACATCGCGTCAGACATTGTTCAAGGTCGCGGCGGAAGAGAACCTGTCCACTATCGCTTTTCTGGACTGAGACGAACAGCTGGGCTGGAATGACGAAGAGGAACGAGAAATGTTAGATCTGCTGGGGCAATTTGGGCATTATTCGGGCAGCGTAAAGTTTTCCAGCTTTCAGATTCACACCTTCACCGATCTGTCTGTCGATTTACCTTGGCGATTCTACGAGCAGTTGGAGCCGCTGCACGTTTCGTACGACGCAGACATTAGCCTTCTCGGTCTCGCCGTCGGCCAGGAAGCGGAGCAAATGAACTCCGAAGAGTTGATCGGCATGGATAGAAGTCAACCCCTCTGGGTGGGGCTGTCCTGGCAGACAGACCGCAGAACCGAGGTCGATTTCAAGGTATCTCTGCGACTCTACGATGCAGCCGGCGCGTACCAGTAAAGCTATGATGGTTTTCTAAGGAATCTGAACGGGGATGCCACAAGAGGTCGGATACCTGGCCATCCTGTTGAGACTCTCTTTTTCCTTGACATTCCGCCGGACGTGCCACCCGGATTATACGACTTGCGGTTGACCGTCTACAATGCCGAGACCCTAATTCCGACAGTGGAGATCGATGTCTGGGAACCGGAACTGGTGTTGGCGCGCGTTTACTTGGCGGGGACGCAGTGACGCGGCTGGATATCCCGACGCTGAGACGGCCCTCTCAAACATCCCGGCGGCAGTAGCGACTGCTCGAAGCTGGTAACAGTATCAACCTTAAATGCGCAACCTCGCCCACAGTGGAGAAGCAAGTTACGCGCGCCACGATGTGCCGGCGACGCGTCAAACTGCGCGTGTTCTTGGGTTTGGCTGCCTGAATCTCTATACTTGACGATTGGGCAAAAGAAGATGGCATCTGACTCCAGGCATCTAGATAGACGGTCTGGCCGCTCCAGATACTGATTGGCATGTTATTGATCTCCCAGGCAAGACTGCCAGGAACTAATTGTAGGACCAGAGCGAGAAAGTATGTCTGAAATGTGGTCCGGCGCCTCACTTGATCAGGGGGGCAAGGCAAAGGTTCGCGCGAATGGAAAGGCGGGCGCGGCCGAGTCCGAGGGCGCAGCGCGACAACGAATCCTATGGGTTACACTAGCGGTATTGGTCGCGCTGGCGGCGGCGGTGGCGTTGTTGCGTCTTCAGCACATTACAGCATTTCCCCAGGGGATTCAGAGCGATGAGGGTCCGGACGGCGTGTATGCGCTGCAGGTGTTGGAGGGTGAGCACGCTGTATTCTTCCCCGAAGCGGCCAGCGGACGCGAGTGGATGGGCGTCTATACGATTGCTCTGACGACGTCCGTGCTGGGGCGCACGCTGCTTGCGTTTCGCTTGCCGACGGCGCTGGCCAGCGCGGGCACGGTGTTAGTCGTCTTCTGGCTGGGGCGGCTGCTGTTTGGGCGGAACGAGACTGGGCAGGAGACGCCCTGGCGGGGTCTATTGATCGGGGGTGTAGGCGCGGGTCTGCTGGCAGTTTCGCTGGGCCAGACGATTATCGGCCGGGCTTCTCTGCGGGCCAACTATCTGCCCCTGTTTCTTGGTCTCTGTTTTGCCCTGCTCTGGTGGGGGTGGTCGAGACCCGCGCAGGAGAGGAACTGGCCACTGGTCGCACTGGCGGGCGTATGTGCAGGACTGCTGCCGTACACCTACATTCCGTCACGCTTCACCCCGTTTCTGTTTCTCTTCTTTAGTCTGAGCTTTCTGTGGCCGCTGCGCGCGGTCACCCGGGCGAGATTGAAGGCCGAACTGCCGTGGGCGGCCATCTTCATCGGCGCGGCCGGGTTGGTGGCTGCGCCGATTCTCATCTACTTTGCCCTCCATCCTGAGCACTTCTTCATTCGCAGCAGAGAGGTGTGGGTACTCAACGAGAGCCAGGGAACGGCGTTGGGCGCGTTTCTGTACAACGTGTGGGAGCATCTGTTGGCGTTTGGGATTCAGGGCGACCTGCGGGAACGTTACAACTTTGCGGGCCGGCCGATGCTGAACCCGTGGGAGGCGTTCTTCTTCTGGTTTGGTGTGGGGATGGCGCTCTGGCGCTGGCAGCGGCAGCCCGCCTATCGTCTGCTGCTACTGTGGCTGGCGGTGCTTCTCGTCCCGGCGATGCTGGCCCGGGATGTCGGGTTGGGGCCAAATACCCTGCGCATGATCGGAGCGGCGCCGGCTGTCTATCTGTTGATTGGCGCGGGTATGTGGGAGATGTACCGACTATTGAGAGACCGGTGGGGCCAGACACGAATCTTGGGGGGGGACTGGACCAGGGTCTCGATCGCGCTGGGGGCTGTGGTCTGCGTCGTGGTGCTGCTTCAAGGGGTAAACACATACCGCACATACTTTCAGGAATGGGCGGTCACGTCCGAGTTCTATCTGGCGTACCATGGTGAATGGGCGGATGCTGCCCAGGTGCTGAACGCGCAGCCTGCGGCGGAAAACATGGTTTACCTGCTCCCATACAGGTTTGATGAACACTATGGATTCGAGTACCTGTATCACGGGGATGCGCCCGCCCGCGTCGTCCGCGCGGTGAGGCCGGATCTGGCGCGCAAGGTCGAATCTCTTTTGGCGGAGATGGGTGAGGTGTCCGCCGTGAAGGTGCTGGACTGGAACGAGGAGTTTGTCTGGGCCGGCCAGGGGGATGAAAACCTGATCGCCTTGCTGGGCAAGTTTGGACGGTACTCGGGCAGTGAGGAGTTCACCAATTTCCGGCTCCACATTTATACCGATCTTGAATTGGACCGGTCCTGGACATTCTATGAAACTCTTGAGCCGCTGACAGTCCACTACGACGGCGGAATCGACCTTGTGGGACTTGCGTTGGGCCAGGGTGAGGAGCAGATGCCGTCGCAGCAAATGCTGGAACTGGGAAAGGACCGTTCGCTTTGGGTTGCTCTACAATGGCAGACCACGCCAGGCCTGGAGACCGATTATGCGGTCTCGCTGCGCCTCTACGACAGTGAAGGCGCAAAGTCGTACCAGGACGACCATGTCCTGGGCAACTCGACTTTTGCGCGCACGCGCCATTGGGCGGTGGGGGAGCCGGTCGACACTCTTTTTCACCTTGATCTTGGCGCTGATCTGCGGCCGGGAAAGTATGAGTTGCGGCTGATCGTATACGGCACCGAGACAAATGTGCCGACTGTCGAGATCGGTGTGTGGGAGCCGGAGATTGTCCTGGCGCGGGTACGGCTGGATGACGGTGGTTGAGTAGAGGCGGCGCACATTTTGTATTGACGCGTTCTTGAACTTTGGCGCTTGAACGGCTATACTTTATTTTTGAGTTGCCAACCTGTCTTCTTGCGGGTTGTGGGCGGAGGTAAGATAGGGAGGATGTGTCACGCTCTGTACAGTCCGATGATTTGGGCGATCTCTCCGGTCTGGTGGACCGGTTCTTCCAACCGGGCATGGACAGCGTGTACGCTGTGCGGGCGCTGTTGATCCCCACGGGCAAAGCGGCGCTGAGCTAATTGTTGCGGGGACGCCGCCTGTGTTTTCAGGAGGAGGAAGACGTGCTGTTACGAAGGACCCAAACTGCTTCATTCTGGCGCGATCAGTTCAGAGTTACCGATGAAGACCTGGACTTTACCCATGAATTGATCCTGGATGCAGAGTCGCCGATGACGACCAGTCAATTGGCGCTGCGGCTGATCCAGGAATACCAGCGCCGCGAGACAGCGCGGATGGAGTCCGAGCTGAAGAAGGGCGCAGTCTACCAGCCCAAAAACCTCTATGATGTCGGGGAGACCCTCATTTTCCCCGCCATGGACTTTCTGGTTGGAGAAGTCCTGGAAACGCGCTCCGGCCAGAACCCGGAGCATGGCGCCTTCGACGTTATCCGGGTCGGGTTCGCCGACACAGATGAGACCCGGGAATTTGCGGCCAATCTTCAGACGGGCCACCGACTCAACGGAACCAATGGACAGACGACCGGTGACGAGGAAGCTCTCCTATCGGCAGAGGAAATCCATTCGCTGTACCAGAATGAGATCGAAGAGAGTCTGCTCTTTACCCTGAAGGAAGGCGAACGAAACGAAGATTTCGTGCATATTGACGACTACTGGCTGCTTGCCGACATGCTGGCAGAAGTACATGTGGGCCATCTGAACATCGCCGAGGCGCTGCTGGAGATGCAGAACCGGCCGTTGACGCCCGAGGAGCTGCTGCCGGAGCTTGACCTGCAGGCAGACGATGTGTCGCAGGCAATGCAGGTTATCAGCGTGAACCACACGCTTGGAAGCGACGAACGCTTTGACCAGGTTGGCAGCGCCGGCGGCCCCGTTTGGTTTCTGTCACGGCTGGAACCACCGGAGGCACAGAACACTCCACCTCTGCTGCAACCTAACATTGGCCGCTACAACCGGGCTATCTTGAGCGTGGAGCTCTTGCAGATGGAATGGGAGTTGGACGATGAATGGGGCGATAGCGGCGCGAGTACACCGGTATCGTCGGTCGTGCCGAGTATCAGTTTCACGTTGACCTTCCCGCACTGGCTGTATGGCACCCTGCCGCTCAGTAGCCGTACACGGGCGCTCTTCCCACACAGCGCGCAGGAGCGTTCGATGATAACGGTTGTCGACGGCCGCTGGGGCAACCGTTACACGGCCTGGGTCGTTCATGAGGGGCGCTACGTGTGCGGCCTGAAGGATTGGATGGTTGCGCACAATTTGCCGGTAAGCGCGCAGATCACGCTGGAGCGAACCGATGAGCCGGATGAAGTCATCATCGACTTCCGTCCCCGTCGGATGAGACGGGAGTGGAGCCGAATTGCGAAAGTCGATGCGGACCGGCAGCGTTTCGCTCTCGAGATGAACAAAGTGCAGATCTCCTGTGAGTACGACGAGAACCTGATCGTTTCAAGCGAGGACAGGGAGGGCTTGGAAGCGTTCAACGCCACTTTCGAAGGCAACGACGCGGCGCTGGAGCAGATCGTGGAGATGATCGTGCCGGAGATTGCGAAGCTGAACCCGCAGGGCACAGCGCATGTCAAGACGATCTACAGTGCGGTCAACATGTTCTGGCGCTGTCCGCCAGGACCAATATTTTATACATTGATAAGCAACTCCCGGTTCCAGGATGTCAGGGACGGATTCTTCAAGGTAAGATGAGGATGCAAAGCCGGTATAGCACGCTCTTTACCGGTTTTTGAACATCGAGGAGGGATAAGAAGGAGATGACAACGGCAGCGCCTAGACAGAAACTCAAGTGGTTCCGACCTGACGTGAACACTAAGTTTCATATTGACTATAACTGGTGGGAGCAGAGCGGACGGAATTTCCGCCTGTACCTGCGCGATCAGCTATGTGCGGAGTGTCGGGACCGATTTCAGGACCATAGAGATACCGAAGATGTGGACTGGATCGACCCGGAGACGGGAGAGGTCCACCGCACAGACGCCCTGTGGGAATGCCTGCGCAGCCGATGCACCAAAGATCCGGACTACATCAACGAGCATCTTTCGCTGACGGCGGCCTGCTTCCGCGTCTTTCTGGCCAACAACAATACCCCGCTCAGCCCATCTGAATTGAATCAGCTCCTCCCGTGGAAACCGGCGCGCACTATTTTGCAGACGCTCGGCGGGCGCGTGGTCTATCTTGGCCTCCGGCCGGTGCGCGAATAGAAAACGGAGTGGGAAGAGAGAGCAATTCTCCCTTCTCACAGTTCAGTTCCGCCTGTCCTCTTTCGGCCCATTCTCTGCCCTCGCCAACAGATCCTGCGCGGAGCGATACATCGGCATATCTACCATTTTGCCGTCGAGTACGCAGACGCCGCGCCCGGCGCGTTGGTGAGCCTCGAAAACGGCGATAAGCCGTCGTGCCGCGGCCACTTCAGTGAGGTCCGGAGTGAAAGCGCGGTTGATGACTTCCACTTGACGAGGATGAATGGCCAGTTTGCCGCGGAAGCCCATTTTCTGAACGGTCTCACTCTCCTCAGCCAGACCGGAATCGTCGGCCAGGTCGGTATAGACGGTGTCGACAGCCTGTAGACCGAAGGCGGCCGCCGCGGTCACGACAGCGCTGCGGGCGTAGAAGACCTCCCAGCCCTCGCGCGTGCGTTGCGCACCGACGTCGCCGGCAAAATCCTCGGAGCCAAAGGCAAGCGCCACAGTTCTAGGACCGGCGCGAGCGATTTCGGGCAGATTCACTACCCCTGCAGCACTCTCAACGAGCGGCAGCAGCGATACGGTTCCGGCGGGCATTCCTGCCTGTCGTTCCAGTTGTGTCAACTGTTCGTCCACGCGATGAAGGTCGGCGGCGGACTCGACTTTCGGGATTACGTAGATCTGGGGTGCGGCCGCGAAAGTCTCGAGCAGATCGTCCGGCCAGAACGGGCTGTGGATCGGGTTGATCCGAATGCAGCGCAGCGGAGCGTCCGGAGGCAGGGCCTGGAACGAGTCTACGAGGAGCGAGCGGGCTTCCTGTTTGCGGCTGTGTGCCACGGAGTCCTCGAGGTCGGCGATGATGGCGTCGGCGGGCAGTTCGGCGCCCTTGGCTATCTTGCGGGGCGAGTCGGCTGGCATAAAGAGGAGAGAGCGCAGTCGCAGATTCATGGGTAGGTCCGCGGGGTGTACTGGTCGGGTCCGGGTTGTTCGCAGGTCACTTCATTCTACACGTTTTGCGCACATATGGCAGGTCCTGTCGCTTTGACTAGGCCGGCGCTTGGAAACTGCTGCAATTTACCACTTCAGATGGCGAGGATCGCCCTGAACAGTTATTCCAAGTGGCAGGCGCGGCAGACCTGGACACCTTCTCTCGAATCCCGGTCTCACCGGGTCAGTGCAGGATGTCTTCCGGCCCATTTTTCTGCAAGCCTCCTGGAGGCCAAGACCGCCAAGACGCCGAGCAGGCCGCCCAGCATATCGACGCCAATGTCAAAGAGGTTGTCCGGGTGCAGTACGGCCTGCCTGCTGAGGAGCTGGAAGCCCTCCTGAAGGATGGCGGCGCAGAGTACAAAGGCCAGGGTGAGGCCGACGCGCCTGGCAAGCGTGCCGGACAGACGCTGCATCAGGAGGACGCCCAATACGGCAAAGAGCAGGCTGTGCATGAAGATATGCATCCAGGCAGGACTGAACAGAGTGTTGAAGAGCTGGTAGACCGCGGGCGAGGGCCGGACGAGCCAAGCCATGGGCGTGAGGATGCCAAGTGTCCAAAGTATCAGGATCAGATTCCGCTTCATTTTTCTTCCTATCCTTCAGATTTCCTCCTGCCGGGACTGTGCAGGAGGCCGGTACACAAAGTAGTAGCCGATACACCATGTAACTGTGAGGTATCGATTCTGGTTCCCGGGAGCTCTGCAACGCTGCAGCCAAAGAGGGTGCGCCCGGGTGCTCTGAAGGTCGTCACAGAGGGCTGGCCGCAAGAGGACTCCTTGCCCAGGATTCGGAAGTCGATGTTGCCCAGATTTGGTGGCTGTGCTAGACTTCGCGCAGCGAAAGTCGTTCCTCACCCCACCGCATTCAGTTCTCCCATCTGACAGTAGATGGAGGCAGTTTTTCGTTTCCCGCGGTCGAGTTGGGGAAGCCGTTTGCCGGTTGGGCCACAGTTGCCTGCGGCCGTCGGGACAGCTGGCGGTGTACAACAGGGGATAACAGGTGTTTCGACGAAACGAACGACCGCAACCGGACGCGATCGAGGTCATCATTGGGCCCAGGGCCACCTACAACGGCGCTTTGCGCAGCGACAGCAGCATCCGTATTGACGGTGTGGTGGAGAGCGGGTTGCTGGAAACGCTGGCCAACGTCATTCTGACGGAAGCTGCCCGCGTCAACTGCGAAATTCGGGCCCGCAACGTGAGCATTCGGGGTTATTTTGACGGCGTCATACGGGCAGACCGGGTTGAGCTGTTGGCGGGCTGTTACGTGCGCGGCGCTCTTCATGTGAACAGTTTCCTGCTGGATGAGGGCGCCACCCTTGAAGGGGAGCTGCACATGCGGAGTGAGAACGCAGAGGAGCCGCTGGACCTGCCCGTCGATACGGAGGCGCCGGTTGTCCTGCCGGGCGCTCAATCCCAGGAAGAGCCGGAATTCAGTTAACGTATGACCGCTACAAGCGCAAGAGCTATCTGTTTATTGGGCGCAAGTGGGCCGGTTCTGCGGTCGCTCCAGCGCAAAGATTGACGGCGCCTCTGCTATGGAATTTCTGCTGATCATCGCCGGTGCGCTGCTCGGCTATCTGCTTGGGTCGGTGCCGGTCGGCTTGCTGGCCACCAGAGTATACGGGGTAGATATCCGCACGGTGGGCAGCGGGCGCACGGGCGCGACAAACGCATGGCGCGCGGCCGGTCTGAAAGCCGCTGTCCCCACGCTGCTGGGTGATGCTCTCAAGGGCGCGGCGGCCGTGCTGCTGATTCGCTACGCGGCGGGGGCGTTGTTCCCCGATATGGACGCGATCGCGGTGGCCGCAGCCGCGGCGCTCGCCGGCGCTACGGCGGTTGTCGGTCACAACTGGTCGCTTTATCTGGGCTTCAAGGGAGGCGCCGGCGGAATTACGACTGCGGCCACCATTTTGGCAATCTCGCCGCTTATCGGCGGGGTCGTCTGCCTTGTCGGGCTGCTGTTGATATGGTGGAGCCGGATGGCTTCGATCGGCACCTACAGCGTGAGCGCGACTTCGCTGGTATGTGCGGTCGTCTTTGCCATCGCCGGACAGACGCCCTGGCCGTATGTGATCTTTGGTCTTGTTGCCTATCTGGCCGTCACCATCTCGCTCAGCAGAAATCGCCAGGCGCTCAGAGATGGCGAAGAACGGGTGATTACCCTTTGGTAATCGCCCATTTCAGATGTATCCTTGCCACTACTGCCTTGAGTTTAGACCCTGGCGCTATGGACAAAGTCGTCGAGTTTCTGTATATTATGGTGAGACACTACCATATCGAACATAGCCCACGCGAACCGGGAAGCGGTCAATCGCGATACCCGCAGATCTTCTCTTGTCCTGAAGCGTACTCTGGGGCACTACCCCGAGCATGCCATTAGGGTGTCGTATCCGTCGCTCTCGCCAACAGGTGGTCTGAGGAAAGTTCACTTTGACTGTCAAGAATCAAAGGAGTTGATCAATGGCTGAACGCAAACAACTGACAACGGCTCACGGAGCGCCGATTGGGGATAACCAGAACTCTTTGACTGCCGGGCCCCGCGGTCCACTTCTGATGCAGGACTATCAGCTCCTGGAGAAGATGGCCACTTTCAACCGCGAACGCGTCCCGGAGCGGGTCGTGCATGCCAAAGGTTCGGGGGCTTACGGCACCTTCACCGTTACGAATGATGTCACGCGCTTCACCAAGGCCAGAATATTCTCCGAAGTAGGTAAACAGACCGACTGCCTGCTCCGCTTCTCGACCGTCGCAGGTGAACGCGGCGCCGCGGATGCTGAACGCGACGTCCGCGGCTTCGCTGTCAAGTTCTACACCGAAGACGGAAACTGGGATATGGTCGGTAACAACACCCCGGTCTTCTTTGTACGCGATCCCTACAAGTTCGGCGACTTCATCCATACGCAGAAGCGCGATCCCAAAACAAACATGCGCTCCAGCACAGCCATGTGGGACTTCTGGTCGCTCTCCCCTGAAAGCTTGCACCAGGTCACCATCCTGATGAGTACTCGCGGTCTGCCGCAGGGTTATCGCTTTGTCAACGGCTACAGCAGCCACACCTACAGCTTCATCAATGCCGACAATGAGCGTTTCTGGATAAAGTTCCACTTCAAGACCATGCAGGGAATCAAGACGTGGACCAATGCCCAGGCGACAGAGATTGTCGGGCAGGATCGTGAAAGCTCGCAGCGAGACCTTTTCGAAGCCATCGAGAGGGGAGATTATCCGAAATGGCGCGTCTGCGTCCAGGTGATGCCGGAAGAGGACGCCGAAACCTACCATGTCAACCCATTCGATCTGACCAAGGTTTGGCCCCATGGCGACTACCCGCTGATCGAGATCGGCATCATGGAACTCAATCGCAACCCGGAAAACTACTTTGCCGACATCGAGCAGGCCGCGTTTGAACCCTCCAACATCGTGCCCGGCATCAGCTTTTCGCCAGACAAGATGCTCCAGGCCCGGATTATGTCCTACGCCGATGCCCACCGCTACCGCATCGGGGTAAACTATGCCGCTCTTCCTGCCAACAGCCCGCAGTGCCCTGTTCACAACTATCATCGCGACGGCAACCTGCGTTTTGACGGCAACTTCGGCGGCGCGGTCAACTATGAACCCAACAGCATGGGAGGAGCAGTCGAAGATTCCCGTCATCTCGAGCCACCGCTCAAGGTGTCCGGCGACGCTGATCGCTACGACCATCGCACCGGCAACGACGACTATACCCAGCCCGGTAATCTGTTCCGCCTGATGAACGACGACCAGAAAGGGCAGTTGTTCAGCAATATCGCCGAAGCGATGGATGGTGTGCCCGAGCGCATCCAGGTCCGCCAGCTTGTCCATTTCTACAAAGCCGATCCGAACTACGCTTGCGGCGTCGCCGGAAAGTTGGACCTTACCCATGCCTCCGAGCGGGTGGCTGCCCTCGCGGACCTGTCTCTGGCTGAATTGATAGAGAAAACCAGCGCAGAAGCATATTCGGAGCTACAGTCGGTGCCGGAAGAGTCACTGGCCAAAGCCGCCGACTGATCCGCCGGCAGGTTGTGCATTTGTTATCGCCAGCACCCTGAAAATGGTGCGACGCACCCTTCTGGGTCTACGTCGTAGCGAAGATCATCGGTTGTGTAATTGCCGGTGTACTGTACCGCTACTACCTTGAAGAGGCCTGATTTCAACTCGAAGACAAGTACAGAGCCGACCGGTTTCCGGTCGGCTCTTTCGCGTCTGTTACAGCGCAGCATGGAACCTGCTTTCCCCCGACGTCGTCCTATTGTGCGATCGCGACCGTTGCCGAATTAGCACGCATGATCTATTCGTGCTAAGCTGGAAAGGGTCTGCGTCAAGCAGGCAAAGAACAAACCGAATTCTGTCAAAGAAGGGAGAGTTTCATGCAGGTAGTACAGCGCTATCCGGACAACATGTTCTGTTGGGTGGACCTGGCAACAACCGACCCGGCCGCGGCCAAAGAATTTTACAGCGGTCTGTTCGGTTGGGAGTATTTTGATATCCCGACGGGGATGGGCTTCCACTACTCATTGTGTCAGATTGAAGGGTATAACGTGGCCGGCCTGAGCAACCTGCCGCAGGAGATGGCGGACCAGGGGATTCCGCCGATCTGGTCATCCTACATCAAGCACGACAACGTCGATGCGGTGGCGGAAAAAGCGGTTGCGGCCGGCGGAACGGTGGCGATGGAGGCCATGGATGTCATGGAGTCAGGGCGCATGATCGTGCTCCAGGACCCGACGGGCGCGATGGTTGGTCTGTGGCAGCCGAGGCAGCACATCGGCGCGCAGCTGGTCAACGTGCCCAATGCACTTGTCTGGAATGAGCTTCAGACGAAGGATGTCGACACCGCGCGCAGTTTCTACGGGGAGGTTTTCGGCTGGGGCCATGACAGCGACCCAAACGGTTATCACCTCTTCAAGTTGGGCGAGCGGATGCAGGCCGGGATGCTGAAGATGGACGACTCCTGGGGGGAGGTTCCGCCCAATTGGGCGCCCTACTTCATGTCGGCGGATATCGAGGCGACGGCGGCCAAGGCGAAGGAGCTGGGCGGCGTCATTCATGTTCCGCCGACCCATACGGGCACGGTCGGTCGATTTGCGGTGATCGGGGACCCGCAGGGCGGGGTCTTCACGTCGATGGAGTTTGACGGTCCGGTCGATCCGCCGCCTGGGTACTAGGGGGTCGCGTTAGGACGCCGTGTTCGACTCCCATGCGTATAACGTTTTGCGTACTACGTAGGTGGAGCGGGGCGTCCTGATTTCGGAGAGGAACTGCTGTGGATCAGGCTTTCACGGGGCCATGATCCGGGTGTGAGGAAGGGGGACTACGCAGCTGCGGCGGTCCCCCTTTTCTGTGTCTGCGGCGACGCGCCATGTGAGCGCGGCTTTCCGCCTCACTCAGATCCCTGCTAAAGTATCTTGAACAGCGCAGGCCGTCGCTCCCCGGCTTGGCTTCCCCGCAATCGAAGTCCAGGACGATCTTCACGGCTACCAGAACCCTCCGGGCGTGGGCGAAGGGCCCGGTCAGGTATTCAAGACGACATTGGACGGTGAAGTGGTCATGAGGCTGGAGACGCCTCCCCTTCCCATTTACAAGGACACACGCTACGCCCCCACAACCGTCGCGGTGAACGAGGAGCGCTTTGGTGGCAACGGCGACATCTGGGTGGGCGATGGGTACGGCGCGTACCAGGTCCACTGGTTCACGAAAGATGGCGAGTATATCAGCAGCATCAACGGCGAGGAAGGGGCCGGGGCCTACAACTGCCCGCACGGCATCTTCTTTGATTATCGCAAGTCCGAGCCGGAGCTCTACGTGGCGGACAGGGCCAACGACCGCGTTCAGGTCTACGACATGGAGGGTGGATTCAGGCGGATGTTTGGTGACGGTTTTCTGAACACGCCCAGTTGTTTCGCGACACATGGCGATCTGATGATCATTGCCGAGCTTCGCGCCCGCCTCGTGGTCACCGACATTAACGATGAACTGGTCACGTACCTCGGCGGCAACAAGCAGGTGTGCGACGTTGAGGGCTGGCCCAACAATGTGAACGAATCGGGGCAGTCAGTACGCACGAGCCACCTGGAGACGGGCAAGTTCAACAGCCCTCACGGTTTGGCTGCGGACGCCACCGGTAACCTGTATGTGGCCGAATGGCTCATAGGGGGCAGGGTAACCAGACTGAATAGAGCCTAAGCGCCCTGGGGACGCTTTGCGTCGCCGCCTGACAAACGAGAGTAAGCCACACGTCCTGCCGGAATTCCAGCACGGTGGCAAGGGGGACTGCACGGTTATGGCGGTCCCCTTTCTTTGTTTCTGTGGTTACGCGCCAAGTTAGCGCGGCTTTTCCCCTCTTTCCAATCCCTGCTATAGTATCCCGGACAGCGCAGACCGCTTAGCGCGGCCGCGCGACCACTCTGAAGACCCTGTCATACCATGCACCAGGAAACAGACGGAATGTCCTCTCACTCGATGCTCGGCGCCTACGGCTCGTGGGCAGTTGCTCTGGCCAATGAAGGCCCCAACTTTCTCTCTTTTCGCCATACCCATTGGATTGAGCCGGCAGCCTGGCGGCCGGCAGCGCGGCAGAGATTTCGCGAGCGGGTGGCGATGCCGGACACAGAGGGCGCGGAGGAGTGCCGGGTCGAGCGTCAGTACGAGTATGACGGGTTGCAGGTGGAGGAGCTCTCGTGGCAGTTGCCGTATGGCCCGCGCACGGAGGCGGTGCTGTTGAAGCCGGCGGGTGCACGCGGTCCTTTGCCCGGGGTGCTGTCTTTGCACGATCACGGTGGCCATAAGTTCCACGGCTGGCAGAAGATCACGCGAACGAATGAGGACCAGAACGCGGTAGACATCGACCACCAGGCGCGTGCGTATGGGGGCGCGCCTTGGGCCAACCGGCTGGCCCAGCGCGGGTATGCGGTGCTGGTGCCGGATGCTTTCGCTTTTGGCAGCCGCCGCGTCCGCATCGCGGACCTGCCTGCAGTAATTCGCGACGGTATGGACGAGCAGGAGTCGGAGGACCCGGAATACATCGCCGCTTACAACCGTTGGGCTGGCGGTCACGAGTCGACCCTGGCGAAGTCGTTGCTCAGTGCGGGGACGACGTGGGCGGGCGTATGGCTGGCCGAGGATGTGCATGCGCTGGGCGTGCTGTGCGGGCGCGATGACGTGGACGCTGAGCGGGTGGGTATCGGCGGGCTGTCGGGCGGGGGCCTGCGCACGGTCTACCTGGCCGGGTTGGATGACCGCGTGCGCTGCGCCGTCTGCGTCGGAATGATGACGACGTGGCGGGACTTTCTGCTGAACAAGAGTCATACGCACACATGGATGATCTACGTGCCGCACCTGGCGACCGAGATGGACTACCCGGACATTCTGGGGATGCGTGTGCCGTTGCCGACTTTGGTACAGAACAATACGGAAGACCCGCTGTTCACGCTGGCCGAGATGAGGCGGGCTGACGTGATGCTGAGGCAGGTGTACGAGAAGGCGGACGCAGGCGACCGCTACAGTTGCTCGTTTTATGCCGGCGAGCACAAATTCGACATTGCGATGCAGGAGGATGCGTTCGACTGGTTCGACCGCTGGCTGGCGGAGTCCTGACACACCTGGAGTAGGAAAGAATATACAGACGAGACAGCTGCATCAACCGCCGCGAGGCGCGGCAGAAATGGAGAGTCCCATGAATCCAATCTCCCCACATTTCACGCCCGTTGATCTGACGAAATCCTTCAATGCCGGACGCGCCGAGCTTCCAGAATCGTTGCGCGTGCCCTCCTTGGTCGAGGACAGGACGGGGCCGACAGATTTCAACGGCGTACCGTTCCTGCTCGGTGGATTCGAAGGCCCTGCCGTCATTTTGCTTGACAATGAACCGGTGACGGTCGAACTGGAAGGGGAGCGCGCCACCTACGCGGTTTTTCTGCATGCCGTAGCCGACCGCGTCACCAATTATCTCGACGGTTTCGCCGACTTCGCGCAGGACGGAAACGAACTGGGCGATCACGTCTCCTCCTATACATTTGAATACGAGGACGGCAGCCGGTACGAGACGCCGGTACGGCGCCGATTTGCAATTCAGCAGAGCCGCGTCGTATGGGGAGGCAGCCCCTTCGAGACGGTGCCGGCGGCGAAGGCGACCGTCTTCAACGCGGCGACCGAGGAGATCCAGCTGGGGCGGGTCCCAACCACGGATTACGGTCGCGGCGAAACGCGCACCAGTTCCGGGCGCGATCAGATGGAAGAGAAGATGTGGCTGTACGCGCTGGAGAACCCACATCCGGACAAGCCGATCCGGCGCCTGGTTCTGCAGCCGCGCAACGAGGGGTCGACCGTTTACGCCATCAGCCTCACGAATTTGGCGGAGCACCCGCTGCGCCCCGGTGTGCGCCGCAAGCTGCGGCTGACACTGCCGGAAGGCGTCGAGTTTAACGCCATTGATGAATACGAGGACTTGGCTATTGACCTGGGCTATGTGATGTCGGCCCGGGCCGCGTTCGACTACGACCGCGGCCGCTGGATGGGAGATGAAGCGAACGTCCAGCCCGCGGTATCGCAACGGGACCTGATCATCGAGTACAGCGCGCATCCGCAGGCTTGGCTGCACGTGGGCGTGGACAGTGACGAGCCGATCGTCTATGACCTTTCGCAACTCGAAAACGGCCAGGCATCAGACACCATCGTCGGCGTGGCGCCGGCCCACCGGCTGGTCGACGTGCGCGTGGTGCAGAAGGGGACGAACAACCTGGTGCCGGTGCGCATTCATTTCCACGGCGAGCACGGCGAGTATCTGCCGCCGCGCGGGCGCCATCGCAAGGTGAACCCGCACTGGTTTGAGGACAACTACGGTGAATTCGTCAACGGGCGCAACCAGTACAGCTATATCGACGGCCATTGCGAGGTTGATATGCCGCTGGGGGAGGTCTTCGTGGAGATCACGAAGGGCTATGAGACGGCGCCGGTGCGGAAGCAGATCACGATCGGGCCCGACACGGATGAACTGGTGTTCGAGCTGGAGCGTGTGCTGCCGTGGCGGGAGAACGGTTGGGTGACGGCGGATACGCATGTTCACTTTTTGAGCCCTTCGACGGCGCTGTTGGAGGGCCAGGCCGAGGACGTGCACGTGGTCAATCTGCTGGCGAGCCAGTGGGGCGAAATGTTCAGCAACGTCAGTGACTTTGACGGCAGGACCACGCTGGGCGCGCGCGAGTTCGGTGGCGACGGCGAGTTTCTGGTGCGGGTCGGAACCGAGAACCGCATGCAGATCCTGGGTCACATTTCGCTTCTGGGCTACAACGGCAAGATGATCCACCCGCTGTGCAGCGGCGGCCCGTCGGAGTCGGCCCTGGGGGATCCCCAGGAGGTGGTAATGGCCGAATGGGCGCAGAAGTGTATCGACCAGGGCGGGCTGGTAGTGATGCCGCACGCGCCGAACCCGCAACTGGAACGGGCCGCGGATATCGTTCTAGGCCTTATCCATGCCATCGAGATGATGACTTTCAACCCCTGTGAGCGGGAGCTCAACCCCTACGGTATCGCGGACTGGTACCGCTACCTGAACCTGGGTTACCAGCTGCCGATCGTGGGCGGCTCGGACAAGATGGCCGCCTCGTCGCAGTTGGGTGGCGTGCGAACCTACGCGCATTTGGGGGAGCGGGAGTTCACGTACGAGAACTGGATGGCGGCGGTGCAGGCGGGCAATACGTTCATGACGATCGGTCCGCTGGCGGAGTTGTCGGTTGAGGGCGTCGCTCCGGGCGGGCAGGTGCAGCTGCCAGCCGGCGGCGGGAGCGTGGGCGTCGACTGGCGGGTTGAGTCGGTGCAGGTTCCGATCAAGCAGGTGGAGGTCGTACAGGGCGGGCTGGTGGTTGACCAGGTTGACGTCCAGGGCGAGTACAGCGCCTCGGGAAGCCTGCAAGTTGCGGTTACATCTTCGTCGTGGATAGCGCTGCGTGTGCGCGGCAGTTATACCGGCGAGGAGGGCGAGATTGCGGCCCATACGAGCGCAGTGCAGACGTTGGTTGCGGACAGCCCGTTGTTCAACGAGCCGGACGCGTCGGCGGTGTTGGAGCAGATCGAAGGCGCGATCGCTTATGTGGACACGATCGCCCCCCGGCCGAACGCGCAGCGTTTCAGGGAGATGCGGGCGGTGTTGGAGGCGGCCCACAACCGCCTGCACCAGCGCATGCACGCGCACGGCGTTTACCACGAGCATACGCCGGTGCACGGGCACGAGGACGACAGTGGTCAGTAGTCGGTAGTCAATTGTCAGTGACGACTCTCATGGGTGATCTTAGGCTCGTGATAGGCAATTGACGGCGCACCCGGCAGGGGACGGGATCCTTCTTCTTTCGTGGGGGCACGCGTGTTTGGGGCCTGGTGACAGGTCGGTGTTTTTGTGGATATTCCAGACGAGTGATGGGGACGGAGACATGGCAAAGATTCGCTGGGGGATCGTCGGTTGCGGAGACGTGTGCGAGGTCAAGAGCGGGCCAGGGCTGTACAAGGCGGAGAACTCGGCGCTTACGGCAGTGATGAGGCGCAATGGGGAGCTTGCGGCCGACTTTGCGCGGCGCCATGGTGTGGCCCGCTGGTACGACGACGGCGACAGGCTGATCAATGACCCGGAGGTGGACGCGGTCTATGTGGCGACGCCGCCTGACACCCACATGGCGTATACGTGCAAGGCGGCCGCAGCGGGCAAGCCGGTCTACGTGGAGAAGCCGATGGCGCGCACGTACGAAGAGTGCCAGACGATGATCCGGGCCTGCGAAGAGGCCGGCGTTCCTCTGTGGGTCGGCTATTACCGCCGGCGGCTGCCGAAGTTCCTGAAAGTACAGGAGCTTATCGAACAGGGCGCGATAGGGGAGGTGCGATCGGCCCTTGTCCGCTACTACCAGCCGGCCAGACCGGCCGACGCGTTCCCGGACCAGCGGGGGTGGCGGGTCGATCCGGAGATCGCGGGCGCAGGGCTCTTTCTGGACCTGGGCTCGCACATGTTGGATATCCTTGACTACCTGCTCGGCCCGATCAGCCGCGTGCAAGGGTTCGCGGCCAATCAGGCGGAGCTATACGACGCCGAGGACATTGTGTGCGGCAGCTTCACGTTTGAATCGGGCGTGCAGGGGACGGGGTCCTGGATGTTCTCCGGCTTCGAGAACCTTGACTGGACGGAGATCGAAGGCACGAAGGGACGCATCGGCTACGTCTGTTTCGATGCCAGCCCGATCGCGCTGACGACGAGCGCCGGTACTGAGGAGATCCCCGTCACACAGCCGGACCACGTGCATCAGCCGTTAATCCAGACCATTGTGGACGAGTTGAATGGTCGCGGGAGCTGCCCGAGCACTGGCGTCAGCGGGGCGCGGACATCGTGGGTGATGGACCAAATGCTGACGGAGTACCGGCAGAAAAAATATGGATAAATCTAATGGATAGCGACATATGAAACTGAGCAGCCAAGCGTTCGGGAAGACGGAGAGCGGGCAACCGGTCAGGCAGTATTCGCTCGCCAACAACACGGGCATCGAGGCCGATGTTCTCGACTACGGCGGGCTGATCCGCACCTTGTCGACGCCGGACCGCGACGGCCAGGCGGGGGACGTGGTTCTGGGATTCGATACGCTCGACGAATACCTTGCCGGGCACCCCTATTACGGTGTCCTGGTGGGCCGCTGTGCCAACCGCATCCGCGGGGGAAAATTCGAGCTGGATGGTGTGCGTTACCAGCTTGCGCGCAACATCAACGACGACCATCTTCACGGCGGGGACTGCGGCTTCGACAAAGTCGTGTGGCAGGCCCAGCCCTTCCAGAATGAACGGGAGGTCGGCCTGGTGCTCTCCTACCACAGCCCGGACGGGGAAGAGCACTATCCGGGCGCACTGGACACGACGGTGAGACTCAGCCTGAACGATGACAACGAGGTGCGTCTCGACTACCACGCGACCTGCGACGCGCCGACGATCGTCAACCTGACCAATCACAGCTACTTCAACCTGGCCGGGGAGGGAAACATCCACGACCATGTCGCCATGATCGATGCCGACGCGTTCACGCCGATGGACGGCGCTCTGATCGTGACAGGTGAAGTGCGGGACGTGACCGGCACACCCTTCGACTTCCGCCAGCCCACTGCCATTGGCGCACGCATCAATACGGACGACGAACAGATTCGGGCGGGCGGCGGCTACGATCATAACTTTGTCCTCAACGGCGAGCCGGGCACGCTACGCTTGGCAGCACGTGTCTCGGAGCCAAACAGCGGTCGGGTGCTGGAGGTGCTGACAACGGAGCCGGGTGTGCAGTTTTATGCGGGCAACCAGATGGAGGAAGCGAACCCGGGCAAAGGCGGAAAGGTTTTTCCCCGTCGCGGCGGGTTCTGCCTGGAGACACAGCATTTCCCGGATTCGCCGAACCAGCCGCACTTCCCGTCGATCGTTCTTCGCCCCGGCGAAGAGTATACGCAGACCACAATTTTCCGATTTTCGATCGATCAGTAGACCCGGCTCCGGGGCTAAGCGTCCCACGGTCGGCGTCCGTTTCCAGTTTTCGACTGGCAAAGGGGCTGAAGATGGAGGCGAATCCAAGCGAACTGACCGCAGCCGCGACCTTTGACGCGAAACGGGCCATCCTGAGCAAACGAGATATGTTCCGGCCGCTGGCTGTGCAGCGCACCGAGGGGCTGGCCGGCGCGTTGAGCAGCAAGAAGGTCCGCGCGGAGACGCCGCTACTGGTGCTGGACCGGAACGGGGCAGCCCTGTCTCTTCTCACCAGCGAGATGATCTTTCACCATGTGGCGCAGGGTGAGTGGAATGGAACACCGTTTCTCGCGACCTTCTGAGCGCCGTG
Organism: Caldilineaceae bacterium; assembly: GCA_965208965.1. Lineage (GTDB taxonomy): Bacteria > Chloroflexota > Anaerolineae > Caldilineales > Caldilineaceae > Bin5. Next base: position 2,185,594 of record OZ242384.1, on the reverse strand, counting down.
CAATAGCGGCGTCAGTCTGACGCCGGTCCTTGACGGGGAAACTTACACTTTTGCAACGCGTGGTCTCTATAACGGCATGTCGCTGATGGGAGATCACCAGACCGGCTCTGTTTGGGATCACGTAACAGGCGAATGTCTGCACGGTCCGCTCAAGGGACGGTGTCTCGAACTGGAGCCGCTGCGGCATATGCGTGCGGACCAGGCGCTGTCGCAGTTCCCGGATGCGCGAATCGGGCGGTCGCGGCTGCCGCTGCCCTTCGGTCTGGCGGCGGGCCTGATGAAGATCCTGGTGAGATTGACCAGAGGACGTTTTCTGCCGCCGGGGTTCGCGGGTTCAATGGGTGCGGAAGACCCGCGACGGCCGCGCCTGGAAATGGGGCTGGGCGTCTGGACGGACAGGGTCAGCCGTTACTATCCGCTGGAGGTTCTCAAGGCGGAGGGCGGCGTGTTGTTCGACGTCATTGACAGCAGCAACTTGCTGATCTACCTTGACCCGGTGTCGGGCACACCGACGCCGCTTTTCGCCGATGGGCAGGATGCCGAATGGGATGGGAGCGACCTTCGCCTGGAAGACGGCGCTTTCGTGCGCAACGGAAGGCTCTACGATCCCTCAGGAGACGAGTTGCCAACCGAACAGCCCCTACACCTCTTTGCCCGCTGGTACGGGTTCTCGCTGACCTTTCCGAACTGCGAAATCTATGGGGAGGCAAGCGAAGGAGGCGGATGAGGGCGGCCTCTACGTAGACCGTCGTTGCGCAGGCAGATCTTGCAGGACACCACTCTTGAAGGAGAAACCAGACCTTGCAACTCAATCTTTCGGGCAAGACAGCCATTGTCACAGGAGGCAGCGCGGGCATTGGGTTGGCCTGCGCGCAGGCCCTGCACGCGGAGGGAGTCAGTGTGCTGATCGCGGCGCGCGACGAAGACCGGCTGGCCCAAGGACTCGAAGCAATCGCGGACCATGCGCCCGAAAGCGGTGCCAGGGCGCTCTCTGTTAGCGCGGACGTGAGCACGGCGGAAGGGGTCGAACGGGCCGTCGAACGCGCCCTCTCAACCTGGGGTCAGGTGGACATCCTCATCAACAACGCCGGGGCGGCGCCGAGCGGTGACTTCTACAGCCTGAGCGACGACGCTTATCAGGGTGCATGGGAGCTGAAACTGCTCGGATATATTCGGATGGTGCGGGCGCTCGCGCCGCAGATGAAGGCGCGGAAGGAAGGACGCATAGTCAACATTGTGGGCGCCGCGGCCCACAATCCCACGCCGACATTTGTCGCCGGCGGCACGGCCAACGCCGCCATCATCAACTTTACAAAGGGCATCTCCCAAGACCTTGCCCCCTACGGCGTGCGCATCAACGCCATCTCGCCCGGTCCCGTGAATACGGAAAGGGCAAGGCAGCTCGCACGCCAGGAGGCGGAAGCGCAAGGCATTTCGGTGGAAGAGGCAAAAGCCCGCCGCATTGCTTCGGTGCCGTTGAGCCGCATGGCCGAGGCAGACGAGATCGCGGACATGGCCCTGTTCCTGATCTCGGACCGGGCGGCGAGCATCACGGGAGCGGAGGTCCTCATCGACGGCGGAGCAACCGCGAGTGTCTGATCCGCTGCGCGTCTCGGCCCCGCCAGCCGCGGCCGGTCCAGCGCAAGGCCCATACCGGTGGTACGTTCTGGTGCTGGCCGCACTGACCCACACGCTCGTCGTGGGGATGCCGATGATGTCGCTGCCGGTCCTGTTCGAGGAAATTGGCACTGAACTTTCGCTGAATCTGGTGCAGATCGGATACGTTTGGGGCGCGTCCTCGCTGTTGGGCGTTGCGATGAGCCTGACGGGCGGCGTAGTTGGCGACCGCATTGGCGCAAGGCGGATGCTGGTGATCGCCTGTCTGCTAGCCGGCGTTACGGGGGCGACGCGGGCGTTTGCCAGCGACTACGCCAGCCTCACAGCGACGGTACTGGTGGCAGGTCTGTTCCCGATGGCGGCGCCGATGAATGTGCACAAGACGTGCGGCGTCTGGTTTTCGGGGAAGCGGCTGGGGATGGCGAACGGCGTAGTGTCGGCGGGCATGGCGTTGGGCTTTCTGCTTGGCTCGCTGATCAGCGCGACGTTCCTTTCGCCGTTGCTGGGCGGCTGGCGCAACGTTCTCCTTTTCTACGGCGTGCTGGCGGTCATCGTCGGTTTTTTGTGGGCATTTACAAGACCTGGGCCGGACGGCGACGGGAGGACCACGGCACAAGGGAATCGGCCTTCGCTGCGCGAGTCGATGCTGCAGGTGGGCCGTTTGCGCAATGTGTGGCTGCTGGCGGTGGCGATGTTTGGCATCGGCGGCGCGATACAGGGATCGCTTGGCTACCTACCGCTCTATCTGCGCAATGAGGGTTGGGGGCCGAGCACGGCGGACAGTGCCCTGGCCAGTTTCCACTTCGCCAGTCTGCTGTTCACGATTCCGTTTACTCTGCTGTCGGACCGGATGGGTGTGCGCAGACCATTGCTGCTGGCGTCGGCGCTGATGCTAACGGTTGGGTTCGGTCTCCTCTCGTTCGTGCAGGGGATCATTGTGTGGCTGGCGGTTCTTTTCGCGGGTATCACGCGGGACGGCTACATGGCGACGATGATGACGTTGATCATCGAGCTGCGTGGGGTTGGCCCAACCCTTGCCGGCACGGCGACCGGCTTGATCATGGCGATTTCGCGGATTGGCTCAGTGGTCGCGCCCCCACTCGGCAACGGACTGGAAGCGGTTGGCCCCGGAGTGCCGTTTCTGTTCTGGGCGGCGCTGGCGCTGGTGGGCCTGGTCGCGTTGACGGCGGTGCGTGAGGAGCGCGGAACTGCAGCAGTCAGTGGGCAGTAGTCAGTAGTCGGAGGATGGCAGGCTAGTGCGGGCTGGGATGCAGGCAACTGTCGCTGGCCGCATCGTTTCCAATTGTCCACGACGGTGGCTGTACTGAAAGATTATTGTTGATGGTATTTGATGATTCACAGTGCGGATTGAGGCCTGGCTTAAGGACTGGGCAATAGGAGATGAGGAGGCCAAGTATGACAACCGAAGTTGCTGCTGGCGCTTTTCAGCGCATAGCAAGTGTGGCTGAAGTCACGGAAACTGGGCTGCATACGGTCCAGGTGAACGGCCACGTAATCGTACTCGTTCATCACGAAGACGAGATTTACGCGCTTGACAACCGCTGCCCGCATATGGGCTTCCCCCTGGACAGAGGCAGTGTCCAGGATGGGATTCTTACGTGCCACTGGCATCACGCCCGCTTTGATCTTTGCACAGGCGGATCATTCGATCTTTGGGCGGACGATACTCCCAATTTCCCAGTGGAGCTGCGGAACGGTGATGTCTTTGTCGATGTTACGCCGCGACAGGACCCGGTGAAACACCAGCGCCACCGCCTGGCCGTCGGCCTGGAGCGCAATCTTTCGCTGGTCGTGGCCAAGGCGGCGATCACGCTGGTGGACGAAGCCGGAGACACATTGTCTCCCTTTGCCGCGGGCCTGGAGTTTGGGGCGCGTTACCGCATGGAAGGTTGGGGGCAGGGGCTGACGATGCTGACCTGTTTCCAGAATCTCCTACCGAGCCTAGGGGGCGAAGACCGGGCCCGAGCCCTGGCGCACGGTTTGGCCGCGGTGGCGTCCGATTCGGCGGGCAGCTCGCCGCGCTTCCCGGTTACGCCTCTGCCGGACGGCAGCCCGGACCTGACAACGTTGAAGCAGTGGTTCCGCCGCTTCATTCTGGTACGGGATGCGGAGGGCGCGGAGCGGTGCATCATCACGGCGTTGCGGGCGGGGGCCGGGCCGCAGGAGATGGCGGATATTCTGTTCAGCGCGGCAACGGATTTCCGCTATATCGATGTCGGACATCCGCTGGACTTTACGAATAAGGCCTTCGAAGCGTTGGACATCGTCGGCTGGGAGCAGGCGGAAGCGGTACTGACCAGCCTGGTGCCCGGCTATGCTTCGGCGCGGCGGATGGAGGAGTCGAACGCGTGGCGCAATCCAATCGATCTTATCGATCTGTTGGAGGATGCGCGTGCGCAGATCCCGGCTGCGCTGGCCGAAGGTCAGGGGCTGCGGGGCCGGTGGGCGGGACGCGCCGACCTGGTGCCGGTGCTGCTGCGCGATGATCCGCATGCCATCGCTGACGCGCTGCTGGCAGCGCTGCGCGCAGGCGCCGGCGAAGCGGAGCTGGCGGGTGCTGTCACCTATGCCGCGGCGCTGCGTATTGCCCGTTTCCACACGAGCAACGAGTTCGGCGACTGGGACACGGCTCTGCACACCTTCACATTTGCCAACGCGGTCCACCAGGGTCTGCGCCGACTGGAGGGATATGAACCGCCGGATGAGTATCTGCTACTGCTGCGGGGCGTTTTCGACGCGGCGATGAGCATCTATCTTGACCGTTTTCTGAACATTCCCGCGGCGCGCCTGCCGGCCTCAAACGGCACTAGCGGGACAGCCCCTTCGGTGCAGGCGCTTGCTGACTTGCTGGATCAGCAGCAACAGGTGAACGAGGCGGGCGACGCGGTCGGCAGCTACCTCTTCGAAGGCGGCGACGCGGAGGCGCTGCGGGCAGAGCTTGGCGCACTTCTGCTGAGGGAAGACCGCAACTTCCACACGATTCAGTGTGTGGAAACGGCTTTCCGCCAGCATGAGCTGCTGTCTGCCGAGCCGGATTCGCAGGAGGAAGCCGTGCTGGTGCTGGTGGCTGCGGCCCGGTATCTGGGCGCACACGCGCCGACGATGCGCGCCCAAGGCCAGACTTTCGGCATCGCCCGCCGGCTGCACCGTAATGAAAAGCTGTTCGAGGGGGAGTAAAACTCTCTGTTAGAAAGAGAAAGCGGTGGGAAGAGAGAGGCGCTGTCTCTCAATTCTCACCGCTCATTGTTTTGGGATGACGATTCACTTCCCATACCGCCGCCTTTTCGGAGGAAAGTGTGACCGAAAGAGTCATGACGCTGCACCCGGCTGGCAAGCAGGGCGTGAATATCGATAAAGGCAAGTATGACATGGTACGACAGGCGATTGAGGAGACGCTGCAGGCGCAGCCGGGAATCACGTTCAGCGGGATGACGAAGGCGGTAGATCAGCGGATTGGAGACATCTTTGACGGTTCGATAAGCTGGTATGTGACGTCGGTGAAACTTGATCTGGAGGCGCGAGGGGTGTTGGAGCGGGTAGATGGGCGCAGTCCGCAGCGGCTGCGGTTGGTAGACTGAGTCTGTGCCTCGTCTGACTTATCTGCAGCCTGGGATGAACTGCGGAATTTACAATAGTCGCGCGAACCAGTAGATTCATGGCCAAGTATGACGCCGTCGTTGTCGGTGCCGGGCCCAATGGGCTGGCGGCCGCGATCACTTTTGCCCGGGCCGGACATTCGGTCCTGGTGATTGAAGGTAGGGACACGATAGGCGGAGGGAACAGGACAGCCGCACTTACACTGCCCGGCTTTCGACACGACGTTTGCGCCGCGGTTCATCCTCTGGTGGCCGGTTCGCCATTTCTAAGTAGCTTGCCGTTGGAGCAGTTCGGCGTGGAGTGGATCCAGCCGGAGGTTGCGGCGGCGCACCCGTTGGATGACGGCACGGCGGTCGGACTGTACCGTTCGCTGCCGGAGACGGCGGCGTCACTCGGGGTGGACGGCCTGAGTTGGAGCCGGCTATTTGGCCCGTCTGCGGCTGACTGGGGCAAGCTGGCGCCGATGGTCCTGGGCCCGTATCCTGTGGGCGTCGATCTGCCGGCGCTGGTCCGTTTTGGTCTTCCCGCGGCGATGCCGGTTCATCTGCTGTCACGTCTTTGTTTCCGTGAAGAACGGGCGCGGGCGCTTTTTGCCGGGCTTGCGGCTCACTCCTTTCTCAGTTTTCGCCAACCCTTTACTTCTGCCTTCGGAATATTGTTGGGAATACTGGCCCATGCGGTCGGGTGGCCGTTTGCGCGGGGCGGGGCGCAGGCCATTACTGATGCAATGGGAGAATATTTGCGCGCGCTGGGAGGGAATATCGTGGCCGGTTGGCAGGTGCAGACATTGGACGAACTGCCGCCCAGCCGGACCGTTCTGCTGGATGTGACGCCGCAGCAGGTCTTGCGGCTGGCGGGGACGCGGCTGCCGGCCGGATACCGGCGCAGACTGGAGAGATTTCGATATGGCCCGGGCGTGTACAAGGTGGACTACGCGCTGAGCGACCCTGTGCCTTGGCGGGCGCAGGTCTGCCGCCGTGCAGGTACCGTTCATCTGGGCGGGACGCTGGCGGAGATTGCGTCGTCGGAAGAGGCGACGAGCAGCGGGTCCACACCGAGTCGGCCCTATGTGCTGGTGGCGCAGCATAGCCTGTTTGACACGACACGCGCGCCGGCGGGCAAGCACACGCTGTGGGCTTACTGCCATACGCCGCATGCTTCGACCACTGATATGACAAATGCTATCGAGGCGCAGATAGAACGGTTCGCGCCCGGTTTTCGGGACACGGTTCTGGCGCGGGCGGTGATGAACAACGCTGATTACGAGCGCTACAACCCCAACTATGTGGGCGGCGACATCAACAGCGGCGTGCAGGATATGCGCCAACTGTGGTCGCGGCCTGTGTTGCGGTTTCCCCCTTACAGCACTCCAGTTCCCGGGCTTTATCTGTGTTCCTCATCGACCCCGCCCGGCGGAGGTGTCCATGGCATGTGCGGCTACCACGCGGCGCGAGCCGCGCTTAAGAGACTGTAGACATGCATTGTAGTGTCGATAGCGCACAAACGGTTCAGACCCCTTCCCCCTGCAGCCTTGCCTTCAACTGCTCCCAGGGGCTGCGCTCCAACGAGTCGAACTCATAGTCGGAATCGCCCTCTTGTTTGCAGAATAGGATGTTCAGACGGTCACCTTCGTAGTTGGCTCCGTCGATCTTGAGCCGCGCCAGGCCAATCGGCAGGGCGATATTGCCTTTCCAGTTGCCGATGCGGACGATCAGCTCGTCCACGACGCTTCGATGGAGGTTCACCTCCTCCTTGGTCACGAGCGGCAGGGCTATGCTGAGAATGTAGTGGCCATTGCGGGCGAAGATTTTCTGCGGTTCACCCTGGTAGTAGAGGCGGGTGGGGTCTCCCTTGCCGCCGCGCGCCAGATCGTCTCCGAAGAGTGTAGCGGCCATACGCTGGAGCATCTTCTGGCCCAGCACCTCCTCTTCAAAGAATGGAATTCTGGAGATGGGAAGAGGTTGGAACGCTTCTTCGACGAAGGCCAGATTTCGCTGCTGCGCTTCGATCCAGCCGCTGAAGTAGGCATCCTGCAGCTCCTGCGGGAAGACGCGATTGCAGACGACAGAATCGACGGCATAGCCATAGAGATTGAGGTATGCGTAGGCGCGCTGGGCCTCCTTTATGACCATCTTCTCGGGGTTGATCACCAGCCGCATACTACTGACGCTGCTGTCGCTCAGAAGAAGACTGGTACGCTCCAGAACGTTCACCAGGTCTTCGACGCTTTCAAAGAGGTCGTCGTCCGGCAGGGGAATGTCGCTCATTCGGGACACGATAGGCCGCGCGATCTGGAGTGTGCGGCGTTCGAAGGGCATGATCTTCTCGATATACCAGCGGGCGATATCGGGAAAACTGAGCAGCTGCAGGGTGGACCCGGTGGGCACCGCGTCAATGATAATTGTGTCATAGGCGCCACTGTCTGCGAGATGTGTTATGTGCATTAGACTGGCGAGTTCTTCCATACCCGGCAGCACGGAAGTTTCTTCGGCGACCAGCGCATCCATGCCGCGCCAGGAGAAAAGTACATTCAGATATTCCTGCACGCGGCCCCAGTATTTGTCCATCTGGTGGAGCAGGTCGATCTCCTGTCCCCAGAGGTTGGGCGCCAGTTCCACCAGTTCGCTGCCGATGCGGGTGTCGAAACTGTCGCCGAGGCTATGGGCGGAGTCGGTGCTGAGTACGACAGTCCGGTAGCCCAGTTCGGCGCAACGCAGAGCGCAGGCCGCGCTGATACTGGTCTTGCCAACTCCTCCTTTCCCGGTATAGAGAAGAATTCGCATCAGTTTCACTCCCTGACTCTATTTGCCAGCGCGCGTTCCGTTTCACAGTTAATCATGTACAAATAAGTACGCCGTACGGCCAGATTGGTTCCCGAATGTGTCCGAAACCTGTGGTGGCCGGTACGGCGCTGTTTTGCTGCAGTATCAAGTGCGGCAGTTGTGACTCAGATGACTTCTGTCACCTCCATCACACAATCTTTTGTGAGGCTTTACTCACCTGCGGCTGGGAAACTTTTCCCTGATCGCTATTGTCGTTACCGCCATTATTGCCGTTATCGTCGTTGCCATCTGCCCCGACATCGCCGTCGGCGTCTTCCTCTCCCTCTGCCGGGAGGATGTCCACAAGTGTAGCGAAAATCCAGAAACCATTTTCGAGCTGTAACCATTGTTCATCATCAGTCCTGTCAATAATCGTGACAAGCGTTCCGGCGGGGGCGGACTCGACGATAGTTGCGTCAAGACCGGGGCCGTTGCGCAGATTTGCGTCTGTGTTTACGGTGGCGAACAAGAGCGGCACAGTCTCTTCCTGCGTTTCCGGTTCGTCCTCGTCGGTTTGAGAATCTTGCTCGTCTTCGGCGGCTTCCTCCGACTCTACGGGTAGATCTGCGGGAACATTGTCCACAAGTGCGGCCAGGATCCAGGATCCATCATCAAGCTTCAGCCACTCACCGGAATCGTCCTGGGCTACGATTGTCAATAGTTGACCTTCTTCGGCGCCGTCCACGCGGTCAAATTCGACACCAGGACCGGCGCGCAGATTGGCGCCGCGGAGGGCAATGACGACCGGCAGCAGTTGCTCAGCGTCAGTCTCCATCTCCTCTGTTTCTGCCGTCGTCTGATCGTCGTCCGAGTCAGGCTGCTCGGCATCTGTCTGTTCATTGTCCGCTTGCGTCTGTTCCGTAGTTGCCTCTTGTTCGCCCGTGTCTGTTTGTTCTGTCTCCGGTTGCTCCGTACCCGCTGCAACCATCTGATCTGACGACGTGTCCTCAGTGACAACAGGAACGTCAACGGCTTCTGTGACGAGGGCGGTAAAGAGCCAAAGCCCCCGCTCAAGCAGGTACCACTCACCATCGGTGGAAATGCCGACAATCATAGCTTCTTCGCCGAAATTGATACCGTCTACGCGGTCGTATTCGATCCCGGGGCCGGCCCGCAGATTCGAGTCGGCATTGACAACGGCACTAACGGGCACGAGCGGTGTCGTCGTCGTGTCTTCGGTTGTTTCAGGTGGCGTCGGCTCCTCTGGTTCTTCGGGGGGTTGCTGGGTCTCGACCATGACAACAGGGACCTGATCAAGTGGAGCTTCAACGAGGTCTTCGGCGTTAATCCAGGTTCCGTCTTCCAGGCGATACCAGTTCCCGGTGGGATCCTGGCCGTCGATGTTGACCTTTCCGCCTGCTGCTACGAGCCCGATCACGTCTGCATCTTCACTTGGTGCGGAGCGCAAGTCGGCTTGTCCAGCCTCTGACACGGAGACCGAGACGCTCGTTTCGAGAGAGGGGGTCTCTTCACCCTCTTCGGCCGTCATGGCCGGGGCGGTCGTCGGTGTCGGAGTTTCCGCGGGCAGCGGCGTGGCAGTAGGAGCTTCGGGTAGGGGCGTAGCTGTTGGCGGGGGGGGCAGTGCGGCATCCGGCGTGGGCGTCACAGTGGCTTCAGGTTCAGCGGGAGGCGGGAGGCCGATACCTATCACCGGTGAATCGGTGAAAGATTGCCACCGTTCACGCAGCACGCCTGGGTCAGTGAATTCCCTTACCGGCGCGGGCAGAAGCTGGTGAAGATCGGGCGCGAAAAAACCTGCGAGCAATGCGAGAATGAGACTGAGCCAAACGATACTTACGAGAACCGCGGCGATTCTCTTCAAAATTCCTGCCATTAAGCTTTTCTCGTCACGTGATTTGAATGAAATTAATGGAAGAGTCCATTCTTCGACCCGACTTCCGTGTGTACGGATCTGGGTGCAAAGGAGTATTGCATGAGAAAAGCTTCAGCCCAGTACTTTCGTCAAGGAGAATAGAGAGAGCCACAGAAACGATTGATAGCTCTCAATTGCCTGGCGATTGTTCACAGAAATTTAGTGTAGCATAACAAGAAATAGTCCACAATTGCGCTATTTTGACGCGATTTGTCCCTGATATGGGCCAATATTGACAGGAGTCGCTGCGCGGGCGCGCATGTGTGCGATGTCCCTTCAGAGATTGATTGTCGGAGAGAATCTTGAGTGCTGTCGGGTGGGCCGACTTGCGGGGGCCAGGGTTGCTCATGGGCGTTACGAGACAGTGGTAGCGAGATAATCTGAGGTCCGCATCGCCTGATTCGACACGTAGTGGCGGACCTGACGCTGTCCCAGTCCTTGTCGGACTAACATAACAAGTGGTACAAACATCGGGGCAGGTCACTAAGGTCCTGTTAGTGTTGCGGGAATAACCATTCAATACTCCTCTAGGAATCAACACTTTCAAACATTTCCGGATCCGGCACATATACATCTAACTCGTCTGGTGGTGGCGTTGATGGGCCTACAACAGGTGCGTCCTGCCCCTTGTCCTCTGACTGTTGATTTGGGTTGTTGCTTTGTTCCGCCATAGCATAATCCTTTAGTTAAAGAGTGTTGCGGCGAGGTCGGTGGTGAGCAGACAGCGTGTAGTTTCCACTGACGCCACCACTGTGATTCGGCACGCAGTCTGGTCAAGTGTTTCTTTTGTCCAATCTTTGACATGCCTGTTCCGCACGCACGGTACGTGTTGCACCGTTCTTTCAGTGAACGATTGTACAGCCATCGACACGCGCCCAACACCTCACGGATTCTGCTGGACTCAGTTGCCGACAACAGAACTCGCTCCTGTTAGATTCGGTGAACAACAATGGTGTCTGCCACCAAATGCTACTTTGCGATGTGAGTTCCAACTTTTGGCCTAATTGCAAGATCAAAAAGGAGTCAAACCGCCCAAGGTCCGACCCCTCTAATAGCGTGAAATTTACTTGGCTATTCGATTCGTGTTTCTGGGCCTGGTATCACGTTCGGTGTTGACCCAACACCCTCAAGCCTCTACCCTCGCGCCCGCCAACAGAACGGCTTTCAACGTCCTGAGATTATACGAATAGTTTTGCGCCGTAACAGTCTCTAGGGCTTCGGCCCATTCGTCTTGCGCATCCTCCGGGAACTCCAGACCCTCTCCTTCTCGCCCTCGGCGAAGCCCGAACTGCGTAGCGCAGTATACCAGCTGATCGACCGATTTCAAGCAAACCCTGTATTACATTGGGCCACCAGATCTGGAGGGCTGAATTTTGCGCACTCAGGTATGTCATTCCCAATGTATATGGAATGCTAACTTTACCGCAACAGAACCGTAACTTTCCCATGTTAACCTAGATAGAGAGTAGAGATTCTGATGCACTGTTGATAGGAATTCTGTAAGAACAATAAAGTATAGAATTCGTTGACGAAAACTGCTATACTTCAGGCAGTGTACAGATACTGAATCAATTTTCGGGACGATCCGGAGCAACTATTGAAATATGTGCCTTTTACGCCACAGTATTCGTACAGGTTTGGTATGAGTTGTGGCATTCCTCCGGCGGAAGTATTTTAATCCCGCCCTAGCTGGCGGCCCGCGTATGAGCCTGATTCTGCGGGGCAGCCAGAAAGGATGTGTCATATGTTCGATAATCCCTATCGACACACCGTTGCCGACGATGTTCTGGGCCGAAAACCTGAGCTTTTGCAGACGTTAATGGATCTCCGCAACGACAACCCATCGTTCGGGAAACATGTGCGCATGCGCTCTTACCGGCGGCATGAGGTCGTAGCCGATGCGACTGCTTTGAAGAGGGAGATGTTTGTACTAATGCAGGGCAAAGTCAACCTGGTCTGCCCAAATCAAGAAGGACGGCGGCTGGTCATTGGCACTTTGGAACCCGCCGCCATATTTGGCGAAGGCGCTTTGAACAGGCCACAGGAGGCAAACGTTTTCGCTGAAGCGGACACTGATGTGGTGGTCTGGTCGATTCCGGCTGCCGAGGCGCGAAACATGACGCTTCAGTACCCGATATTGGGTTGGGGGATGTTGCAGACGTACGGCAGACGGCTTCTCCAGGTCGAAGACAGGTTAGAAGATGTAGCGTACAAGAAGCTGCCCGAACGATTGGCGGCACTGCTGGTTGAACTGTGCAGCGACTCGGAAGAGATAATTCAGGGAGTCAGCCATCAGGTGCTCGCGGACCGACTCGGAACCTATCGAGAGACGGTCAGCGCCATTTTACGGGATTTCAAGCGGCAGGGCCTGGTGGAACTGGGTTACCGCAGAATAGCAATCCTTGACATTGAAACGTTGAAGGAAATCGCCGGCATTTGGGAGTGGTAAAGGGGATTGGCGGGACACCGGCGGCGACCGGTTGGCACTGGTCGTGTGGTTGCCGGTGTCCCCGACCGGTCGGGAAAGTTGACGACGACCAACGCAACGACAGTAATTCATATGCTGCAGGTCCCTCTTTCTGAGGCTGAAGGTTTACCCGGAACTCGCGCCCATCGGGCTTCAGTTCCCCGTTGTCTGCATCCGGCGTCAATGTATAAGATCAGAAATATGGGGGCGATACCCCTGCGTTCGACACAGATTGCCGGCTGCGACAGGTGGCGCACGGCAAATTTGCGTTTCATCTGCGAAAAAATCATAGTTGACGTATACTGAAAGTGCTGCTATACTGGTTGTCGATATTGCAGGTATGCCTCCACCCTATATGTCCGCTTCGACTATCCAAACAGAACTTAGCTAAGTAGCCGGCTTGCTCTTTACGCAATTGGCGATGATCGACTTAGAATGACCGAGCAGAGCGGATGACAGTCGCGGATGGGCGGTAGACGCGCCTGATTGTCCATCGAGTGCACCTCTTTCGCATTTACCCAACCCTGGCGTAAGTCAATTTACACAGAAAATCTGTCCGGATTCGGACAATCCCCAAAGATCGCTTTGTGTAGACTAATCGTCTTCACAACCTATTGACAGCCCGCGCTTTCAGCACACTCACTCGTATGCAAATGAAACTGTCCTGTTGCGCAAGCAATGAGTGACTTTTTGTTGAGCCTGACAAGGAACGAACTATGGAAACGCTTAGTATGACGATGGCCGAATTGGAGGACTGCACTCTGGATGAACTCAGAGAGATTGCACGCTCCTTGGCTATTAGCGGTTACACCCGTTTGAAGAAGCATGATCTGATCATTCTGTTATTGCGGGCCAATGCCGAAAAACAGGGCTATATTTTTGGTGGCGGAATCCTGGAAATCGTGCAGGACGGCATCGGCTTCCTTCGAAGCGACCATCTACTCCCGGGGCCGGAAGACGTTTACGTCAGTCAGAGTCAGATTCGCCGTTTTGGATTGCGTACAGGCGATCTGGTTGTAGGCCAGGTACGCCCGCCCAAGGACACGGAGAAGTATTACGGCTTGTTGAAGGTGGAAGCGGTCAACGGCCTTGACCCGGAGGAGGCGAAACGGCGTCCAGTGTTCGAGAAACAGACGCCCATTTTCCCGGACGACCAGATTCACCTGGAAACCAAACCGAGTTTACTGGCTACCCGCATGATCGATCTGCTGGCCCCGATTGGCCGGGGCCAGCGCGGTTTGATCGTCAGTCCCCCCAAGGCCGGCAAGACGACCATTCTGAAACGCATTGCCAACGGCATGTCCAGCAACTATGAGGACCTTCACCTGATGGTGGTTCTTATCGGAGAGCGGCCAGAGGAAGTAACCGATATGGACCGTTCTGTGGAAGCGGAGGTGATCAGCAGCACGTTTGACGAACCTGTCCAGAACCATGTACGGGTTGCGGAGATGGCCTTGGAGCGAGCCAAACGTCTGACGGAAAGCAGCCGCGATGTGGTGATACTATTGGATAGCATTACCCGTCTCACGCGTGCTTACAACTTGACAGTTCCGCCGTCGGGCCGCACGCTTTCGGGCGGGATCGATCCGGCGGCGCTCTATCCGCCAAAGAGATTCTTTGGCGCGGCCAGAAATCTGGAGGAGGGGGGCAGCTTGACCATCGTTGCGACCTGTCTTGTTGATACCGGAAGCCGCATGGATGATGTCATTTACGAAGAGTTCAAAGGCACAGGCAATATGGAGCTGCATCTGAACCGGCGCACGTCAGAACGGCGCATCTTCCCGGCCATCGACATTGAACGAAGCAGCACGCGAGCTGAAGAGAAAATGCTGGAGCCGGAGGTGCTGGCGAAGGTCTATACTTTGCGGCGTATGAGCGATGCCATGGGAGGTGGCAACGAAGCGATCTTGCCTATCCTGGAACGGCTTAGCCGAACGCGAGACAACCAGGAATTCCTGGACACGCTTATCAAGTAGGTTGATTGACAGACGAATCGGTGTTCAGCGTGAATCGTTGCGGCGATCATTTCGTCCCTGAATGGGCAATGAACCTGGCAGGCGGGCCGGCGCCATAAATGTAGAGACGGACAGTGAAAAATGGGCTTGATTGCAGAAAGATGACGCTTAACCTACGCTTTCCCTACGCTTTCCAACCAGGCTGCGCTGGTAGGGTGAAAACCAGGTTGAAACCCGAAATCCGATTTGTACAGGTCCTGATTTGTGCCTATAATGGCATCCTTGAGGTGGCTCGGGCCGGTTGAGAGGATTGAAAAATAGGCGATTCCCTCCTGGCTGTGGTATATTCTAGACTCAATAGCCTCACCCCCCGCCCCGCAGTCATTCGAACTTTGTGCTTTTTGTACAATGTGGTACAGTTTTTGTTCTGTATCCCTAGTGTGGGGCAGACTGTATGCTTAAGAGCAAACAACACGTAGACCAACGCCAATTCAATTATCATAATTCCCGCCGATCAAACAACCCTCCCGCATCGGATCGGGAAGCCTTCCTCTCCTCCGTCTCCAGTAGTTTGTCAGAACTAAATTCCAGTCCAACACAGAGTCAGATTCATCAGAGTTCCGATAACGCGGCCGAAGCCGCTCTGGAAGAAGGATCGAACGGGCTCGCCGATGCGGCTGGCGGTTCGCTTGGGCATCTGTCATCAAGCATACAGAGCTTTTTGCGCGAGCAGGTTGCGCCAATCCGGCTTGCCAGCCACCTTGCGGTCCTGGTAGTGGCAGCGATTGTCATTCTTGTCAGACGGGTCGACCCCCCCGATTGGAATTTCCCGCTGCACACTCTGCCGGCGGACGTACCGCTTGTTGAAAGTGCCGCTGCTGACACACAGCTGGCCCGGCGCAATCCCATCGTCGAAGTTGGCAATGCACTGCAACGCGCGGTACTTCCCTTTACCCGAAATTCCGAGGAGCCTGCAGTTGCTTCCCCGAGCAAACAGGGAGCGGAAGGGGAACCGGTTGCGGTCGCTGCGTCGTCAAGAATTCTCAGTATCCAGATCTATAAAGTATTGCCAGCTGACAATCTTCAGAAGATCGCCGCCCGATACGATCTCAGGCCCGAGACAATTCTGTGGGCCAATCCAAAACTGGAATCGAATCCGGATCTGTTGTGGCCTGGCCAGGAGCTGATTATCCCTCCGGTGGACGGCGTTATGCATGTGGTTCGACCCGGCGATACGCTGTCGACTCTGGCGTTGAAGTACAAAGTAAGCGTAGAAGAGATTGTTGAATTCCCTCTGAATAATCTGGACTCGGCAAACTCCCCGCTCACAGGGGGCAGACAGCTGATCATACCCAATGGTACCAAGCCCTATGTCGCCCGACAGGTGGCAATGTATCGAGGTCCGGTCCCTGCCAATGCGATCAGAGGTTCCGGAAACTTTGCCTGGCCTGTCAGCGGTCACATTACCCAGCATTTCTGGCACGGTCACAGAGCGATTGATGTGGGAGCCAGGGCAGGCGCGCCGATTGTTGCAGCCGACAGCGGCTACGTGATCAAGGCGTCACACGGCTGGAATGGCGGCTATGGCAGAATGGTCATGATTGACCATGGCAACGGTTTTGTCTCGCTATATGCCCATATGAATACGGTCTACGTGCGCCAGGGTGAGAACGTCGCCAAGGGTGAGCAGTTAGGAACGGTAGGCAATACCGGTCGCTCCACGGGGCCGCATCTGCACTTTGAAATCCGACTGGACGGCGCCGCGCGCAACCCATTCTACTTCCTGCCGTAGACAGAACAGGTTTCCCGAACACAAAGAGGTCCGGCGCCCGGCGCCGGACCTTTTCTTATTCCCCAACAAACGCTCAGTGTCGCAGACTTTCGGAATGACAGGGGTGAGAGCTGATTACAACTCGTCCCGGTCATCAGGTAGACGCGACGGTAGAGAGGGAGAGTAACCCAGCGTCGAAAGTCAGAGTTGCTGAATGCCGCCTTCGGTCAACTTCCGGGGGTCGAGCAACTCATCCAGTTCGCCGGCGCTGAGTTCGGTCATTTCCAGAGCGACTTCCTTGAGGGTGCGCCCTTGCGCATAGGCGGTCTTGGCAATCTGCGCGCCCAGTTCATACCCGATAACCGGATTCAGGGCGGTTACCAGGATCGGGTTGCTGTCGACGAGCCGGCCAATCCGCTCTGCATTGACAGTAAATCCGGCGATGGCTCTGTCTGCCAGCAGACTGCTGGCGCCAGCCAGAATCGAGATGCTTTGCAACAGGTTGTAGCCGATGACGGGGAGCATAACATTCAGTTGAAAGGAGCCCGACTGTCCCCCGATGGTGATTGTAAGATCGTTTCCGGTCACCTGGGCAGCAACCATGGCGACCGCCTCCGGGATGACCGGATTGATTTTGCCCGGCATTATGCTGCTACCCGGCTGCAGGGCAGGCAACTCGATTTCACCGATGCCGGCAATCGGCCCGCTATTCATCCAGCGCAGGTCATTTGCTATTTTCATTAGGGAGGTCGCGATGGTCTTGAGCTGACCGCTCAACTCCACGGCGGCATCCTGGCTGCTCAGGCTCTCAAAGTAGTTTTCGCTTGTCCTGAAGGGCAGATCGGTCATCTCTGCCAGTTTGGCTGCGATGCGCTCACCGAACTCAGGATGCGCATTGATGCCGGTGCCCACGGCGGTCCCCCCTTGGGCAAGTTCTGCCAGCCGCACCAGCGCGTCGCGCAGGCGCCGCTGCCCCTTGTCGATCTGATTGCTCCAGCCCCCCAGTTCCTGGCTCAAGCGGACAGGCATGGCATCCATCAAGTGGGTGCGGCCGGTCGTGACGACCTTGTCCACTTCTGCGGCCTTGGCGTCGAGGGTTTCCTGAAGATGGTACAGAGCCGGCAGGAGCTCCTCGGCAACGGCGAGATAGGCGCTCAGATGAATGGCGGAGGGAATGACATCGTTGCTGCTTTGCCCCATATTGACATGATCGTTGGGGTGGACGCTGCTTCCCAGGATCCGGGATGCCAGGGTGGCGATGACTTCATTGGCATTCATGTTTGTACTGGTGCCGGAGCCGGTCTGAAAGATGTCGAGGGGGAAATGGGCGTCGTGTGCGCCGTACGCGACTTCGGCGCAGGCGCTTTGAATTGCCGCCGCCATTTCGGCATCCAGGTCACCCAAGTCGAGATTGACGGCTGCAGCCGCCCCTTTAATGAGCCCGACTGCACGGATAAACTGCCGGGAAAAGCGTAGCGGGCTGATGGGGAAGTTGTCGACGGCTCGCTGGGTTTGCGCAGCGTAGAGGGCATCTTTGGGCACTTTTACCTCGCCCAAACTGTCACGCTCAATGCGGAATTCCTGGCTACTCATAAGGTTTTTCTGCTCCGATTGTTGATTTGATCAGAAAGGCTAACGTTCGCCGCGCATGTAGGGCAGTCCAAGCGCGGCGGGCGCACCCAGCCGACGGCTAACGTTTTCGTAAACTGTAATGAGAGTGAGTACGACGATTGTCAGAAGATAGGGCATCATCGCCAGCATCGCCGCGGGTATCACACCTCCTCCGGCCGCCTGCAGCCGAAACTGAATCGCGTTGACGCCGCCAAAGATGAGGGCTCCGAGCAGTGCACGCGCGGGATCCCACGTGGCAAAGATAACGAGAGCGATGGCGATCCAGCCCCGTCCACCGGTGAGATTTTCGGTCCAGCCAGGCGTATAGGCGAGGCTCAGATGGGCGCCGCCGAGCCCCATGAGCATGCCCCCGCCGATGGTGGCAAAATAGCGTGTGCGCGTGACCGAAATACCCATTGCGTCGGCGGTGTCCGGGTCTTCACCGACCGCGCGCACGTTGAGGCCAAGCCGGGTACGGTAGAGCAGGAAAGCGGCGAGGGGGACTGTCAGATACATCAGGTAGACGAGCAGGTCCTGCTTGAAGATAGCCTGGCCAAGCAGCGGAATCTGGCCGAGAGCGGGGATCGCGACTTTGTTGAACTTCGGGCCGACCAAGCCAACGAGCGGCGCGCCTTCCGGCCCAAGCCGCTGACCGAGAAAGCTGCTCAGCCCGATGCCGAAGAGCGTGAGGGCCAAGCCGCTGACGACCTGATCGGCGCGGAGTGTGACGGACAGGAAGGCGTGGATAGAGGCCAGTGCGCCGCCGACGATAACGGCCGCCAGCGTGCCCAGCAAGAGGCTCTCGGTGTGAAAGCCAACGGCAAAGGCGCTGACAGCACCCATGATCAGAATGCCTTCCAATCCGAGATTGAGTACGCCGGCCCTCTCTGTGTAGATTTCACCGACTGCGGCAAAGACAAGCGAGGCGCCGGCCTGAACTGTCACCGTCAGGATGGAGATAAGAAGGGCGAGTTCCATTGTCGTTACGTCTTCACATGCGTATTGGCGGGCGGCCAGCGCCTGTTGTCTTTCGTCAGAATCTGCACAGGGTGCAACGGTAAAGCGCGGGCGACCGGCGAACGGTATGCGCTTTATCTAGTCGGCCGGTGTCGGTCCGCCGGGGGCAGGCGCGGGATTCGAAGCGGGCCGGTGCTGCGTACGGATTACCCGTAACCGGTAGTTGATAAAGACGTCGGCGCCGAGCACGAAGAAAAGTATCGAACCCTGGAGCACGCCTGCAACGGCCGCAGGCAGCCCCATGGTAATCTGCAACTGATCTCCCCCGGTGCTGAGTCCGGCCAGAAGTATGCTGACGAGCAGAATGGCCCAAGGGTTCAGTTTTGCCAACCAGGCCACAATAATGGCGGTAAAGCCATCGCCGACTGCGATCCCATTCTGGAGTCGGTGGGCGACGCCGGCCACCTGGCTGAATCCGGCCAGTCCGGCTATGCCACCGCTTACGCACATGACCAGAAGTACGTTACGGGCAATATTCATTCCTGCGTAGCGGGCGGCTTGCGGGTTCTTGCCAATAACTTTGATCTCGAGGCCCCATTTGGTCCGGTCGAGAACGAGCCAGAGCAGGAACGCGGCCAGGACCGCCATCACCAATCCGTAGTGGACGCGGCCCAGGTCGACCGGAAGGCGAGGCAGCCAGGCGTACTCGGGGAATTGGGCGCTGCCGGGAAAGCCGAAGCCTTCGGGATCTTTCCAGGATCCGGTATAGAGGTATTGCATCCACAGCAGGGCCACATAGTTGAACATAAGCGTAGTTATGATCTCGTTGACCCCTAAAGCGGTCTTAAGGAAGGCCGGGATCAGTCCCCAGATGGCGCCGGCCGCAAAGGCGGCCACGATCATGGCTGGCAGGAAGGCCCATTTCGGCATCCCGCCAATCAGTTCCGGCAAGAAAAGGGCGACCCAGGTGGCGGCTATGACTCCCCACACAAAC
Source organism: Caldilineaceae bacterium (assembly GCA_965208965.1). Taxonomy (GTDB): domain Bacteria; phylum Chloroflexota; class Anaerolineae; order Caldilineales; family Caldilineaceae; genus Bin5. The sequence continues at coordinate 2,165,909 of OZ242384.1, read as the reverse complement.
TGGCCTTCGGCGCCGATGTTCCAGAAAAGCATGCGGAAGGCAATGCCGACGGCCAGACCTGTAAGCATAAGGGGGATGGCGCGCAAGAGCGTTTCGCTTATGTGGTAACGCTGGCCGAACGCGCCTGTTGCCATGGCCGCATAGGTTTTGAAGGGATTTGCGCCGAATATCCACAGTAGAATGCCACTGAAGATGAGCGCCAGACCGAGAGCAATCAGCGGAAACAGGAACTCTACGTGGCGGGGACGGCTCAAGCGTCTTTCCAGAATGAGTTGCATGACCGAGTCTCTTTGTACGCGCCTTACCTGCGCAGACGCATCTAACTTTGCCACGAACACCGGCAATAGGGCCGCCGGATTATGTGGTTTCGATCTCTTCCACAGGCAGGGCAACGAAGACGGTTGTGCCTTTGTTCACGTCGCTTCGGACCCAGATTTCCCCTTGATGGGCCTCGACTATCGCCTTGCTGAGAAATAGACCGAGGCCGACGCCGGCCGTTCCGCGGCGGAGACCGCTGTCCACGCGGTAGTAACGTTCAAAAATATTCGGGAGTTCTTTTGCCGGAATGCCGATTCCCTCGTCGGCGACATAGAACACGAGCCGGCCGGACGCGTCTTTCTCTTGCGGCTCCTCGTACCAACCACCGATGCGAATCACACCGCCGTCGGGTGAGTATTTGATGGCGTTGCTGAGTAGATTGGTGAAAACCAGGCGCAGACGTTCTTCATCGCCGTAGATGACGGGCAGGTCGGGGGGCAGATCGAGCGCGATTTCATGGGTGTCGGTCTGTGTGCGGTAGTCCTGTGCAACCCGCTCGAAGAGCCTCCGCAGTTGTACATCGGAGCGCTCGAGCCGCAGGCCGCCGGCCTGTATGCGGCTGACGTCGAGCAGGCTGTTGATGAGCGCTTCCAGCCGGTCGGCTTCTTCTTCGATCACTTCCAGGCTTTGCCGGGCTGTCTCGGCATCCCAGGCGGCGTCGGGCCGGGCTAGCGTTTGCGCATATCCCTTGATCAGGGCCACGGGCGTCTTCAGTTCGTGGCTGATGATTGAGGTAAAGGTGGATTTCATCTCCTCTTCTTCGCGAAAGCGTGTAATGTCCAGCACACTGGCGATGATATTCACGAGCCGTTTGCGCTCATCCTTTATCGGGATGAAGGTCACGGAAACCGAGATCTGGCCCCCTTCCGGCAGGACGATGTCCCCTTCGCACTGAGCGCCGCTTTCGGGTAACGACATCAGGTCGTAATCGGCGCTGAACAGATCTTCTCCTTGCAGATTCAGGAGAGGCAGGACCTTTTCGCAGGGTTGCCCTACCGCCTCGTTAAGGGCGATCCCTGTCATTGAGGAGAGGGGCTCGTTGATCACTTCCACCCGCTTGTTGGGCGCCAGGATCATCATGCCGTTGACGCTGTTCTGAACAATCATCGACAGCCGGCTGCGCTCGGTCGCCAGTTGCTGGTAGAGGCGGGCGTTGCGCACGGCGATCGCGGCCTGGTCGGCAAACCCTTGCAGGAATTGCCAGTCCAGCGGAGAAAAGGCGGAGTCGCCGCGGAAGAGATAGATTACACCGAGGAGATCTTCTTCAAAGAGGAGAGGCAGGCCGATCACCTGCCCTAGCTTTTGACCCAGCGCCAACTCGACCTCGCGGACGCGGCGTTCGATTTCCTGCTGGTAGCTATCGCCCAGTGAGAATTCCGCCGCGATGGCCCGGCCAGCATCCCATTCACCGACCAATGCCTGATGGCTCGATTCCCCTTGGGCCACTTGATCTTCGAATGGCGGCCAGGACTGCGAGGCGATTTTGAGGAGGGGACGAAAGGCGGGCAGGAGTTGTCGTGGAATTCCATAGGATGCACGGATACGGAACGGTTCGTCTTTCTCCACTGTGCTGCGTCCGTCTGCCAGGGGCACGGCTGCCGTTTCGTCATCGAGGACGATGACACCTGCGGGCGCGGCCAGCATTTCGGCCGCACTTTCGAGGATCAGGCGCAGAAGGCTCGGCAGATCGAGTCGCGAGGTCATGGCCCGCGTAATGCGCAGCAGGTATTCTCGTTGACGCAACTGGTAGGTTGCCATCAGCGCCGGAACATTCATGGTAAGAAAATAACAGAGCGGGAAATTAAAGTCAACGATCCGGGGAGAGCTGGAGGATCGCGGCCAATCCTTTTAACGTCGGGCCCGGGAATCGAAACGCCGCGTTAAGGTTTTCGGTCTGCATTGCGTGAATGCGGCGGGGGAGCAGGGACTTGGTCGACGGGTATTGCCGCTTTGACGCTGGCCCAATGCAGAAGTCCGGTGTCTCAAATGGGGCCGTTCAGGATACAGGGGTCACTTTTGTTCCGGTGACTGAATCGATTCGTTCTCCCGCTACTCCTCTGTAATCATCGAGATAACGCCATTCTGATAGCCGATGACGTAGACGTTGCCTTCCTGGTCTTCGCCGATGGCGCTAATGGGAAGGGAGGTGTTTAAAAGCAAGGGGCTTTGCCATTTGTCCTGGGAGGTTCCTCTGAGACCCCAGATCTGCCCGCGACAGAAATCGGCGAAGAGGAAATTGCCCTGGAGCTGGGGCAGTCCCGGCCCGCGATAGACGGCGCCCCCTACGATTGCGCACCCCACGTCGTGGTTGTATTCGGTTACCGGCGAAGTCTGGCCTTCCGCGCTGCATATCCAGTGTTCGACCTCACAGGGTTCGCCCTTAACGCAACCCCATTGCTCAAAACAGATACTGCCTTCTGTGATGCGCCAACCGTAGTTTTCGCCGCCGGCGCTGTTTGTCGGCTGGTAGTTCACCTCTTCGAGTGTGATATTCCCTACGTCGGGGATATAGAGATCGCCTGTTTGCTTGTCGAATGCGAATCCCCATGGATTGCGCAAACCATAGGCCCAGATCTCCTCATGGTAGCCTTCATTGTACGTGAAAGGGTTGGTGGGGGGAATGGCGTATGGCGTGACGCCCGACTCGACGTCGATGCGAAGTATTTTGCCCAAGAGTGAACTGAGATTCTGCCCTCGGTTGTCAGGATCGTTGAACGCAAGACCTCCGCCGTCGCCGGTGCCAATGTACAGGTACCCGTCTTGCGGTCCAAAAAGGAGGCGCCCGCCATTGTGCGTATTGTACGGTTGCTCGATGGTGAGAAGAACCTCCTCGCTGGCCGGATCGGCCATGTGTGGGTCGGCTGTGGTTTTGAAACGGCTGATGACTGTGTGGCCGTCGAGGTCGGTATAACCCACGTAGAAATGCTGTTTGGCATCATAGCCGGGCGGAAAGGCGACGTCAAGCAGGCCCCTTTCGCCGCAGCAACTGACCCGCGTCGTGATATCCAGGAAGGGAGTTTCGAGGACAGACCACGCGGGTGCGGCGTCTGGGAGCGCGGTGTTCCTGATGATACGTATGCTGCCCGCTTGCTCAACCACGAAGAGCCGGCCGCTGCCATCGCCGGCGTGGGCAAGCTGTACGGGAAGACTCAGTCCGGAGACGATTTCGGTGAGTGCGAGGGGCGGCGGCGGAGCGCTGTCCGCAGGAACGCCGAATACACGCACTTCGCGCCATGCGACCCAGCTGGGGCTGCTCACGGTCCGAACCATCACTTCGTCTATGCTACGGGGCGGCTCAATTGTTACGGCGAGGGTCTGTCCATCCTCCGTTTTCTCATTTACGAGCCGCTCGTACAGTGAGCGCGTGCCCGAACCGTCCCCCAGCCAGAGCTCATGCATAGTGGGACCGGGAGGAGTCTGCGCGATGATCAACTCGACTCGATTGACGAGGTACAGGCCATCAAGTGCAACCCGAAACCATCCCAGGGGAACGCGTCCCGAATTCCAGAGTGAGTCGAGATCGCCATCGACCGCCAAGTGCGCGGACTCTTGCCCCGACGAAGGAATAACCTCAGCTGAGGAGGCCACGTTTATCGACGGTGGCGGTGTTGGGGTAGGGGTTGCGGGCGCGGCGGTCGGCGTGCTTGCTTCAGCGTTAAGGGTGGCGGCGGTCGGCAAAGCAACGGCCGCCGTTACAGTAAGCTGGGCTGGCTCTGGAAGCGGCGCACAGGCGGCAACGGCTAACAGTGCCAACAGTCCGATCGTCGCTTTGCAGCAGTTCTTCATCGGTGTTTCACTCGCTGGGTGGGACTGGGATCCTCCAGATCACTACTGCTTGCAGGAGGATACTGCCGGGTAGTCTCAGAAGTACACTGGTTTACTTCCTTTTCGGGCTCAGTGCTGGTTCCGTGGCGCCCCACTTGGGGCGCCATGGATTCGTCCGCATGTTAGATAGGGCGAAAAAGAGTCGGTGGGGACAGGTTGCGACCGTCGTCAGCCGCCGAAGGCATCGGGCAGCAACGCGCGCACGGTCGTGCTGCGGAAGTTGCCGGCTGCATCACTTATATAGACATCCATTTCTGCCCCAAGTTCGGTCATGACCTGGCGACAGAAGCCGCAGGGCGAGCCGCCGTCCACCGTAACAACGGCTATCGCACTGAATTCTCTTTTTCCCTGGGCGACTGCGGCCGTGAGGGCGACCCGCTCAGCGCAGATCGTCCCTCCGTAGGAGGCGTTCTCGACGTTACATCCCGGGATGATTTCGCCGTCTTGTGTCAACACGGCGGCGCCGACGGCATAGTTGCTGTAGGGTGCATAGGCCCTTTTGCGGGCGGACTGTGCTGCTGCAACCAGCTGTTGCGGGGATACCGTCGAGGTCACGATAGCGTCCTTTTTCTGCCTGGCCTTTTCGAGCAGGGGGCGTATGCCAAATTTTCAGGCGGCCGATTGAAGGTAACCGGATCCCGTCGAATCCTCGGTCTGCTCCTCGACTCCAGGTTGACTCAGGGTCTGCACTCCGTTCTCTGAGCTGTGGAGCGGTTCAACGCGTACCTGTTCGATACGGCGGGAATCAACGGACATCACGGTGAACCGCCAGTCATGGAACTGAATGCTTTCGCCCTGCTCGGGAACGCGCCCAAGCTGGCTGTAGATAAAACCGCCCAACGTATCGATATTCTCGGGGCCGGCGGACAGGTCGACGTCGATGAGCCGGGACACTTCATCGATATCGTAACGCGCGTTGAAGATGTAGATCTCGGGCGCCAGCTTTTTCAACTGGGGCTCCTCGGAATCGTACTCGTCCTGGATTTCGCCAACAATCTCCTCCAGCAGGTCTTCGATCGTAACGAGGCCGGCTGTACCGCCGTATTCGTCCACTGCCAAGGCCATATGGATGCGGTGGGCCTGCATTTCCTCGAACAACTCGTCCAGTTTCTTGCTTTGAGGCACGAAATAGGCTTGGCGCAGCAGTTTGCGAATGGAGATGTCCTGGCTTCCATCGCGCAGGCAGAGGAGAAGGTCTTTGGCATAAAGTACGCCGAGCAGATGATCTATACTGTCTTCATAGACAGGAATGCGGCTGTGTCCGTTTCCGATAATCAGGTCGAGAGCTTCACTGAGGGGCGAACTCACTTCAACGGCCACCATGTCGAGCCGCGGCACCATGATCTCGCGCACGGTCGTTTCACCGAATTCAAAGATACCGGCGATCATCTGCTTTTCGTCTTCTTCGATCACCCCCTCGCCTTCGCCCACGTGGATGAGGAAGCGGAGGCCGTCCTCACTCAGAAATACGCTTTCAGGGGTCACTTCGTCTGCGTCGCCGCGGGCGTAGGCAGCCAGGCGGCGCAGCAGAAAGGATAAGGGGGCAAGAATTGCAGCGACGAAGTCGACTACACGGGCGATGGCGAGAGCGACCGTGTCCGGCTGGCGCAGAGCCCAACCCCGGCTGATGACCTGAACAGCGAGAAGGAGGAGCCAGACCAGCCCCACGGCGGCGCTGACCCCGACATTGGACCACTGCAGGATCATAGCCACGCAAACGGCCATCGAGCTCGCAGCAATGTAGGCCAGGCTTTTGAGGATCAGGAGTGTGGAGAGAAAGCGGGCCGGGTCGGAGAGCATTTGATCGATCAGCTTTGCCCGCTGGTTGCCGCTGGCGAGAAGCTCTCGCATACGGCTTCTCGATGCGGCCGAGAGGGATACTTCGGCGACAGAGACAAAGCCAATCGTCAATAGTGGCAGCAGTTGTGCCGCGATCAGCCATGCAGGTTCCACTGGAGACTCCTTTTTCTACGTTGCCCTGCGCCGCGCCCTGCGCAGGCAGTATGACGGAAAGAATGGACCCGAAGTGCTGGTGTATCACTCTACTTTTTCGTCAGACTCAACCGCGCTACTCATTCGACTCAGGCTGACTGGAAGTTTCGCCGGCACGGGGGCGCCGGGCGGGCACGCCGTAGACCAGTGCCTCCTCATCCACATCGCGCGTTACAACAGAGCCTGCGCCGGTCCGTGCGCGTGCGCCAAGGGTAACGGGCGCGACGAGGAGCGTATCGCTGCCGAGGAAGACGTCATCGCCGATAGTTGTGCGGTTTTTTGAGACGCCATCGAAGTTACAAGTGATGGTGCCAGCGCCGACATTTGCATTGTCGCCAACGGTGGCATCCCCGATGTAGCTGAAATGACCCATCTTGACGCCTTTGCCGAGGCGGCTGTTTTTCACTTCACCGAAATTGCCCATGTGTACGTCTTCACCCAAATGGGCGCCGGGCCGCAGGTGGCCGAAAGGGCCGACTTCGCTGCCGCGGTCCATTCTGGCCTGCTCGATGACACTGTATTCCACCCGGCAGGCATCTCCGATTGCGCTGTCGACGATGCGGCTATTTGGGCCGATGAGGCAGCCGACGCCAACGGTGGTGCTGCCCTGCAGATGGGTCCCCGGAAGGATAGTCGAGTCCTGATCTATTGTCACGTCTGCATCGATATATGTGGAAGCGGGATCGACGATGGTCACACCGGAGAGCATATGCTCGGTGTTGATGCGCTGGCGCAGCGCTTCGGCGGCGACGGCCAACTGGCTGCGGTCGTTGATGCCGAGAGTCTCGTCGGGCGAGGCCGGAGCGGTCTCAACTTCCTGGCCCTGTTCAACGGCGATACCGATCATGTCGGTCAAATAATATTCCCCAGTGGTGCTTGGCGTTAGCAAAGAGACGTTTTCCCAGAGCCATTGGGCGTCAAAGCAGTAGATGCCGGGATTCAGCTCGCGAATCGCAAGCTGTTCAAGCGTGCAGTCCGCCTCTTCCACGATTTGGCGGATTGACCCGTTTTCATTGCGCACGACCCTACCGAACCCCTGGGAATCCTTCCGTTCGATCGTCAGAAGGGACAGCGCAGACTGAGAGTGCTGCCGATGGGTGCTACCAGCACGAATTTGTGTCAACCTTTCGAGCGTTTCTGAGCGCAAAAGGGGCATATCGGCGTAGATGACCAGGACCTTGTCAGCACGTTGAGACAGGTTCTCCTTTGCCTGCATGAGGGCATGCCCTGTGCCCAGGAGCTCCTTCTGTACGCAATAATCGACGCGGTTGCCGAGGCGCTCCTGCACCTGTTCCTTTGCATGGCCGACGACAACGACCGGCCGCAGATCAGAAAGCCCTTCAACCGCTCGCAGAGACCACTCTATTAGAGGCCGGCCAGCGAGGGGATGCAAAGATTTGGGCAACTTTGATTTCATACGGGTGCCGTACCCGGCGGCCAAGATGACGGCGGCAACGGTCATACAGGATGCTCCAGTGGTAAGAGAGGCAAAGGCGCGCGCGAATTGCGCCAGTGGCATGCTGCCATGGTGGTAAAAGCGTCGGTTACATGGTGGAGCGCAAGAGGGACGTCAAATCTGTTCGGGGATAAGGATGGTAATGAACCGGGTTCTGGAGGGTTATCATCCATGAAATCGATCGCAGACGGGGGCCAAATTGGTGTCTGCGCACATTGTAACACAAAGCAGCAGGTTGTCCAGAGTAGCTTTCATCGGTGGAGTGGAAAAGAAAGAGGAGGTTGGCAGCGGTCTACTCTCACACGGGGTCGCCCCCGCACTACCATCGACGCTGGTGGACTTTACTGCCGGGTTCGGGATGGGACCGGGTGTTTCCCCACCGCTCTTGCCACCAACTCCTCTTTGCTCACGCAGGTTGTAAGGTGTGAGTGGAGTGCGGTGCGTACTGCGTGCTGTGCGTCATGTTGCAAGGTCCGGGTCAGAGCTGCTGACGTTGTGTCAGGGGTTCTGCCGGGTCGCCATTCGCACACTGCCATCCGCATTGCCACTCGTCTGGCACACTAAGAACTGAACAGGATAAAGAAGTACTACTATAAGCGCAAGATCTACATACAGGTTAAGCCCTCGTGCATTAGTACGGGTTCGCTCAAGACCTCTCAGCCCTTACACGTCCCGCCTATCAAACTGGTCGTCTACCAGCGCACTTACCAGACTCTCTCTGTGAGGGAACTTATCTTGAGGCTGGCTTCCCACTTAGATGCTTTCAGTGGTTATCCTTCCCAGACTTAGCTACCCAGCTATGCCGTTGGCACGACAACTGGCACACCAGCGGTCTGTCCATCCCGGTCCTCTCGTACTAGGGACAGCTCCTCTCAATTCCCTTGCGCCCACAGCGGATAGAGACCGACCTGTCTCACGACGGTCTGAACCCAGCTCGCGTGCCACTTTAATGGGCGGACAGCCCAACCCTTGGGACTTGCTCCAGCCCCAGGATGTGACGAGCCGACATCGAGGTGCCGCACCTTCCCGTCGATGTGAACTCTTGGGGAAGACTAGCCTGTTATCCCCGGGGTAGCTTTTATCCGTTAAGCCACAGCCTTTCCACTCAGAACCGTGGGTTCACTAACGCCGACTTTCGTCTCTGCTCAACATGTCCGTCTCGCAGTCAAGCTCCCTTTTGCGTTTGCACTCTTCAACTGGTTTCCATTCAGCCTGAGGGAACCTTTGCGCGCCTCCGTTACCTTTTGGGAGGCGACCGCCCCAGTCAAACTGCCCACCTGACACTGTCCCCATACCGGGTCACGCCACAGGTTAGAACCAAAACTCAATCAGGGTGGTATTTCACCAGCGACTCCGCCGATCCTGGCGAACCAGCTTCGCAGTCTCCCACCTATCCTACACAGAGTAAGCCCTAATCCAATATCAAGCTGCAGTAAAGCTCCACGGGGTCTTTTTGTCCTGCTGCGGGTAAGAAGCATCTTCACTCCTACTTCAGTTTCACCGGGCCCTCCGTCGAGACAGCGCCCCACTCGTTACGCCTTTCGTGCGGGTCGGAACTTACCCGACAAGGAATTTCGCTACCTTAGGACCGTTATAGTTACGGCCGCCGTTCACCGGGGCTTCAGTTCAAAGCTCTCACCTCTCCCCTTAACCTTCCGGCACTGGGCAGGCGTCAGCCCGTATACGTCGTCTCTCAACTTCGCACGGACCTGTGTTTTTGCTAAACAGTCGGCAGGGCCTCTTCTCTGCGGCCTCCTCAAGCTCAGGCACGTCTGTACCCTCACTCTACCGAGGCGGTCCTTCTCCCGAAGTTACGGACCCTTTTTGCCTAGTTCCTTGACGAAGGTTCTCCCGTCCCCCTTGGTGTTCTCCACCTGTCTACCTGTGTCGGTTTGCGGTACGGTCGCATAGGTCTCACTAGAGGCTTTTCTCGTCAGCTTGGGTTCAATCACTTCCACCTGATTCAGGCTCGCCTTCACCCCTCAGCTCAGACGGTCTTTTAACCCCGTCCTCATCACCTACAGGCTTGGCACCAGCTCTTCCAGCCGCTGGCTGACCTACCCTTCTGCGTCACCCCCTCGCTCTAACAACCTGATGCGGTACAGGAATATTCACCTGTTTCCCATCGACTACGCCTTTCGGCCTCGCCTTAGGTCCGACTAACCCGACGCGGATTGACCTCCCGTCGGAAACCTTAGACTTCCGGGGACTGCGGTTCTCACACAGCTCTCGCTACTCGTGCCAACATTCTCGCTTCCATGCACTCCACGACTCCTCTCGGTATCGCTTCAATGCGCATGCAACGCTCGCCTACCTCCCGCACATGTCCGCAGACATCTGCAAAACCGTAGCTTCGGCGGGTGACTTAAGCCCCGTTATATTTTCGGCGCAGTATCACTTGACCAGTGAGCTGTTACGCACTCTTTCAAGGATGGCTGCTTCCAAGCCAACCTCCTGGCTGTCTCTGTAACACCACTTCCTTTCCCACTTAGTCTCCACTTGAGGACCTTAGCTGACGGTCTGGGCTTTTCCCCTCTTGACCACGAAACTCATCTCCCGTAGTCCAACTGCCGTTCTAAAGCACAGGCATTCGGAGTTTGGTTGAGTTCGGTAAGCATTTCGCCCCCTACCTCATCCAGTGCTCTACCTCCTGCGCTCAGCAAACGACGCTAGCCCTAAAGCTATTTCGGCGAGAACCAGCTATCTCCAGGTTCGTTTGGCATTTCACCCCTATCCACACCTCATCCGAGCACTTTGCAACGTACACCGGTTCGACCCTCCACGAAATTTTACTCCCGCTTCAGTCTGGACATGGATAGCTCACCTGGTTTCGGGTCTACTGCCAGCAACTCAACGCCCTATTCAGACTCGCTTTCGCTTCGGCTCCGGCTATCACACCTTAACCTTGCTACTGACCGTAACTCGTTGGCTCATTCTCCAATAGGCACGCCATCACCCGGCCAGGGCAAACCCCGGCATCAGGCTCTGACTGCTTGTAGGCATACGGTTTCAGGCTCTCTTTCACTCCCCTATCAGGGGTCCTTTTCACCTTTCCCTCACGGTACTTGTCCACTATCGGTCGCCAAAGGTATTTAGTCTTGGAGAGTGGTCTCCCCAGCTTCTCACAAGGTTTGCGTGCCCCGTGATACTCAGGATACCGACCAGCCCTTCCCAGATTTCGCCTACGGGACTCTCACCCTCTCCGGTCCGCCTTTCCAGTGCGGTTCCGCTATCCGGTCCAGACCTTCCGCCGGTCCTGCTACCCCGCACCAGCTTGCGCCGGTACGGTTTGGACTAATCCGCTTTCGCTCGCCACTACTAACGGAATCGTTTCTTTTCCTCCGGGTACTTAGATGTTTCACTTCCCCGAGTTCCCCGCTACGCAGCTATCTTTTCACTGCGCGCTGCCCCGGCATTCCCCAGGGCGGGTTTCCCCATTCGGACATCTGCGGATCGCAGCCTTACCACAACTCCCCGCAGCTTTTCGCAGTGGTACACGTCCTTCCTCGGCCTTTGGCGCCAAGGCATCCTCCGTATGCCCTTCGTAGCTTAACCTGCTGTGTTCGCGCGCGACAACTTCGCAGCTGCCGCACCCTTCTTACTCCTACAGCAGTTCTTCTCTATCCTATTCAGTTCTTAATGTGCCATCCCTGCTTACTGACTGCTCCGGCCGGGTCTGCAGAACCCTGGCTCGCTGCCATCGCCGGCTGCAGCGCTCACTCCCCGCCTCAGCCAAACGACTGTGGGCCTGCGTGGACTCGAACCACGGACCCCTGCGTTATCAGCACAGTGCTCTAACCGTCTGAGCTACAGGCCCTTCTTCCACCACTTGCCCCGCCTTCACTTCAGAGGCACCTTAACCCCTGAAAAGTGACAAGATAACCAGCCTCCAGCTTACCCTCACTGCTGCGGCGTCTCCGCTTCCCCGACAGCACAGCTACTGCTCTATACAGCTGCTGCACCGTCTCCACAGATTCGCCCACGCTTCCTTAGAAAGGAGGTGATCCAGCCGCACCTTCCGGTACGGCTACCTTGTTACGACTTCGTCCCAGTCATCAGTCCCACCCTAAACAGCTCCCTCCCGAAGGTTGGGTCACCGTCTTCAGGTCTTACCAACTCCCATGACGTGACGGGCGGTGTGTACAAGGCCCGGGAACGTATTCACCGCAGTATTGCTGACCTGCGGTTACTAGCAACTCCGACTTCATGCAGGCGAGTTGCAGCCTGCAATCCGAACTATGACTGGCTTTGATGAGATTCGCTTCAGGTCTCCCCTTCGCTTCCCTTTGTACCAGCCATTGTAGCGTGTGTGTAGCCCTGGACATATAGGCCATGCTGACTTGACATCATCCGCACCTTCCTCCGGCTTGTTACCGGCAGTCTCGCTAGACACTTGTAACTAGCAACACGGGTTGCGCTCGTTGCGGGACTTAACCCAACATCTCACGACACGAGCTGACGACAGCCATGCAGCACCTGTCTACGCTGCCCGAAGGCTCGTTCCGGTTTCCCTTCACTACTACGTACATGTCAAGCCCAGGTAAGGTTCTTCGCGTTGCATCGAATTAAACCACACGCTCCGCTGCTTGTGCGGGCCCCCGTCAATTCCTTTGAGTTTTAGCCTTGCGACCGTACTCCCCAGGCGGTGAACTTATCGCGTTTGCTCCGGCACAGACGGCTTCTACACCGCCCACACCTCGTTCACATCGTTTACAGCGTGGACTACCGGGGTATCTAATCCCGTTCGCTACCCACGCTTTCGTGCCTCAGCGTCAGTAAAATGCCAGGAGGCCGCCTTCGCCTCTGGTGTTCTTCCCGATATCTACGCATTCCACCACTACACCGGGATTTCCGCCCCCCTCTCATTCACTCTAGCACTACAGTTTCCGACGTCCTCTCCCAGTTAAGCCAGAAGCTTTCACGCCGGACTTGTCGCGCCGCCTGCGCACCCTTTACGCCCAGTAATTCCGGATAACGCTTGACACCTAGGTATTACCGCGGCTGCTGGCACCTAGTTAGCCGTGTCTTCGTCCTGGGGTACCGTCCTTCCTCTTCCCCCAGTTAAGGAGTTTACAATCCGAAAACCTTCGTCCTCCACGCGGCGTTGCTGCGTCAGGGTTTCCCCCATTGCGCAATATTCCTCACTGCTGCCCCCCGTAGGAGTCGGAACCGTGTCTCAGTTCCCGTGTGGCTGGTCTTCCTCTCAGAACAGCTATCGATCATCGCCTTGGTGGGCCTTTACCCCACCAACCAGCTAATCGACCGCAGGCCCCTCCCAAATCGCCTCAGCTTTCCTCACCGAAACCACCGTCTCGGCGAGATTATGCGGTATTAGCCACAGTTTCCCGTGGTTATCCCCCTTTTCAGGGCAGGTTACCTACGTGTTACGCACCCGTTCGCCACTCTCCACGGCACAAAATCACCGAAGTAATATGCACCGCTTCCCGTTCGACTTGCATGTGTTAAGCACGCCGCCAGCGTTCATCCTGAGCCAGGATCAAACTCTCCGTATTTTCGCCGCCGTCCCCTCTGCGTACCTCACACTCCCAGTACACCCGGAAACAACAGCACCTCTACGCAAAGCTCTTCTTTACTCCAAAGTCATCTCGCTCCCGTACCGCTCCACGTCCCTACCATAACCAGAACGCAGAACAGTCGAAAACGACTGACAGGTCTGCTGGACTCGCTTATCTTGCCACTCTTCAACTGTTAATGTGCCTCAACTCAACCACTCTACTACATGTAGATTGACCTGACAAATCGTCTCCGATTTGATGCAGGTTTCCTTAATGTATCACACCGCATTGGGCCTGTCAAATGGAGATCGGGTTGAATTCAAAACAAACGCGTCAAGATTTGGACGCCTTGGACTCCATTGTAGCCAACAAGGGACACACACAAGAGTTGCCCCTACTGATTCAGGCAGCCTCAAGAGGAGTTGTCTAAACTCGACTTAGTTGCCCCGGGGCTGAGTTTCATCTGTGCTGCACCGCCATCAGGAGGACGTTTGTGTATGGGTTGGGAACTATCCGATTACAATCAGTACGGCGTCCTGCTCGACGCTCTCGCCGGCGGTAACTTCCACTTTGCGCACTACGCCCGAACGGACGGCGCGAATCTCGTTTTCCATCTTCATCGCTTCCAGGATCATCAGAGGTTGATCTTCTATGATCTCATCGCCATCCTGCACCAGTATCTTCACAATCATGCCTGGGATGGGCGCTCTGACCGCGAGGTCCCCTTGGGGCAGAGCGGGCCCTTGGCGGGCTGCGTTGAGGCGGCGCGTGCGTTCGTCCTCAATCCGCACACGGAACTGCTCACCGCGAAGGGTTACATCGTGGCTGTGCGGAGTCTCCTCGACCAGCATTTCGAAGCTGGCGTCGTCCAGAAGCAGGCTGTACAACTGGGTGACACCGCTCTGGCGGAGGTCTACGGTGATTGCCTCGCCGTCGACCAGGACTTCGTCCTCGTTGATCTCGATTTCAAAGGTATGGTCGCCGACACTGGCAAAGTATTTCACCACCGTCCTCCCATCGTGCTCATACGGCCGGCCTGCTTCCAGGCGCTGGCGGCGTCGCTCTCGCCCCCGCCGATATTGACGGCGCGGCGGCCGGCGTCGTGGGCTACAAGCGCGGCGGCAACGGCTGCGATACGCGCCTGCTCGGGATCGGGTTCGTTCTTGGCCACCAGCCGGCGACGGTCGAGGAAGCCAGTATCAAAGGTCCCCCAGATGAACTCGGTGCTGTCCATTATCTCCTGGTGGAACGGGATCGACGTCTTGATGCCACTGATTCGATATTCGTTGAGCGCACGGCGCATGCGCAGGATGGCCTCGGCCCTGTTTTCACCCCATACGATCAGTTTAGCGACCATGGGATCGTAGAAGAGGCTAACTTCGTAGCCCCGGTAGAGAGCGCTTTCGACGCGCACGCCGGGTCCGGTCGGCTCCTTAAGGTAGGTGACGACGCCGCTATTGGGCATGAAGTTGTTGAACGGATCCTCGGCGGTTAGGCGGCATTCTATGGACCAGCCCTTGGGCCGGATGTCTTCGGGACGGTAGCGCATCCGGCGACCGGCGGCTATGGTGAGCTGCTCTTTGACGATATCGACACCGGTCACAAATTCGGTGACGGGATGCTCCACCTGCAGGCGGGTGTTCATCTCGAGAAAGTAGAATTTCTCCTCATCAGGGTCGAACAGGAATTCAATCGTACCGGCGTTGACATAGTTCACTGACTCGGCGGCGGCCACTGCGACGCGTCCGAGCTCCTGGCGCAGGTTTTCGTCGACGGCCACACTGGGCGCTTCTTCGATCAGCTTTTGGTGGCGCCGCTGGATAGAGCATTCGCGCTCGCCAAGGTGGATGGTATGCCCGTAGCTGTCGGCCAGGATCTGCACCTCGATATGGCGGGCGCTGGAGATGAATTTCTCCAGGTAGACTTCGCCATTGCCAAAGGCGCCAACGGCCTCGCGGCGGGCGGCCAGGAGGGCGCTGGTGAACTGGTTGGGATCATGGACGACGCGCATGCCTTTGCCGCCGCCGCCGGCAGTGGCCTTGATCATCAGAGGGAACCCGATCTGTACGGCGGTTGCCTTCAACTCGTCATCTCGCAGCCCCTTGCGCGAGCCGGGGACTAGGGGCACATTGTTTTTGGCAACGGTTTCGCGGGCGGTCTGTTTGTCGCCCATCTTGGCGATGGCATCAGGTGAGGGCCCAATGAAGGTGATGCCGGCGTCAGCGCAGGCCGCGGCAAATTCAGCGTTTTCCGCCAGAAAGCCGTAGCCGGGATGGATGGCATCAACGCCGGCCTTGCTGGCCACATCGATGATCTTGTCGATGCGGAGGTAGCTGTCGCGGCTGGGGGCCGGGCCGATGTGATAGGCTTCATCGGCGTAACGCACGTGAAGGGCAGTCCGGTCCACGTCGGAAAAGACGGTGGCGGTAGCGATGCCCCTCTCTTCACAGGCCCGTAGCACGCGGACGGCGATTTCACCTCGATTCGCAACCAGAACTTTTTTGAACATGCGCAGTTCCTTACAGTCTTACGTCTATTTCAAGAGGGGCGTGCCCCTGGGCGAAACGCGTCGTTTTCCTCTCTCTTCTCTTTTCGCTACGGGAGCTTATTGCAAGTCCCGATTGAAGGCAAGCATTGTGTCTGCATCAAGACACAGTCCTGCATCGTGCCCCAGGAGCGATTTTGCTTTGTATCCGCACATCGTATCCGAACACTAAATTCCCTGACGATGGACTCGAGCCTTAATCAAAAGGCGGTCACAGGTAAAGGGAGCCGGTGGAATCTCGCTACTCGGATGCCAGGCGCCGAAGGCGCTGTCGTTCGGCGAGAGGAGCAAACGTCGAAAGCCCCACATTGAGAGATCGACGGTGCGTCCCACGGGCGAACTGAAACTTTCTTCTACAATTGCCTGCACGGGCGCAAAGCCGGCGGCGTAGCGGGTTTCCCAAGTTCCTTCCGGGAGGACGCCGTCGTCATTTGGCGCGCAGGCTACGCGCAGGGTAACGAAACCGCAGTCGACCACAATCACAGCCATCTGGCTGCTGCCGTATTGAATATCGGCCTCGACAATCTGGCCTGCGAAGGCGTAGAGGGCGGGTCCGATCTGGGTGAAGCGGGGAGTCAGTGGTTCCTTCCGGACAGCGTACCAGGGATCCGGCCCAGGTTCGGGCAGCAGGACGCCGCCATCGAGCACGGCTGTCAGGGGCAGACCCTGTTGCAGTCGAGGAAAACCCATAAGCGCGAACTGTTCGGCGGACAGCTCGATTTCGATCTGGGGCAGTTTTTGCATTTTGCCAGTGAACGGCCGAGACTCGATTTGAAGCTCTTCCTGCGTACCATTCTGGCCGGTCATGCGTTCGGTATTTCTTTCCCCATTCGGTCCCGGCAGCGTTGGATTCACAATGGGATATTCCCGTGTTTCTTGGGGGGGAGCCGATCGCGTTTGTTCTGCAGCATCTCCAATGCATTGATCAAACGGGGCCGAGACTCATGCGGTTCGATGACGTCGTCGATGAAGCCGTTGGCGGCGGCGATGTAGGGGTTGGCGAAACGGCTGCGATAGTCTGCGACCAGATCGTTTCTCTTGGCGACAGGATCTTCAGCAGCGGCGATTTCGCGGCGGAAGATTACATTTACAGCGCCCTCCGGCCCCATGACCGCGATTTCGGCGGATGGCCAGGCCAGGACCAGGTCGGCGCCGATGTGGCGGGGGTTCATAACGCAATAGGCGCCGCCGTAGGCTTTACGCACGATAACGGTCAGCTTGGGAACCGTCGCTTCGGAAAAGGCATAGAGAAGCTTTGCGCCGTGGCGAATTATGCCGCCGTGCTCCTGATTGAGACCGGGCATGAAGCCGGGCACATCCTCAAGAACGACCAGGGGGATATTGAAGCAGTCGCAGAAGCGGACAAAGCGGGCCGCTTTCTGGCTGGCGTCGACGTCGAGCACACCGGCCAGGACGGCCGGCTGCTGGGCGACGATGCCGATAGTGCGGCCGCCGAGACGGGCGAAACAGACCATCACATTGCGGGCCCACTGTTCGTGGACTTCGAGGAACTGCCCGTCATCTACGATACGCCGGATGATCTCTTTCATGTCGTAGGGACGGTTGGGGTTGTCCGGCACGATTGCGTCCAGCTCTTCGTCCTGGCGCAGAAGATCGTCGGTGGAAGGCACGAGGGGAGGATCTTCCATGTTGTTGTTGGGCAGATAGCTCATCAACTGCTGCACGATGAAGAGTGCGTCTTCTTCGTTTTCAGCAGTGAAGTGGGCGACGCCGGACTTGCTGCCGTGGATCGAGGCGCCGCCGAGCTCTTCAAAAGTGACCTCTTCATGAGTGACCGTTTTGACGACATCGGGCCCGGTGACGAACATGTGGCTGGTATCTTTCACCATGATGACGAAGTCGGTGATGGCGGGAGAGTAGACTGCTCCGCCGGCGCAGGGCCCCATGATGACGCTGACCTGGGGGACAACGCCGGAAGCCATGACATTGCGGAAAAAGATATCGGCGTAACCGGCCAAGCTGAGGACGCCTTCCTGGATGCGGGCGCCGCCGGAGTCGTTCAGGCCGATGACGGGGGCGCCGTTCTTCATGGACATGTCGAGGATTTTGCAGATTTTGGCGGCGTGGTGACGGCTTACACTGCCTCCAAATACGGTAAAATCCTGGGAAAAGACGTAGACGAGGCGGTCATCGATCGTGCCGAAGCCCGTGACGACGCCGTCACCGGGGATGCGCTGCTTGTCGAGGCCGAAGTCGTGGCTGTCATGGGTGACGAGGGCGTCCAACTCGCGAAAGCTGCCTTTGTCCAGCATGAGCTCAAGCCGCTCGCGTGCTGTGGCCCTTCCCTTGGCGTGCTGAGTCTCGATCCGTTCGAGGCCGCCCCCAAGTTTGGCCATGTCTTTACGGCTGCGCAGATCGATGATACGTGGATCGATTGTCGAGTCAGTCAAGACAAACTCCTCTATCCTGTCATTGTTCGTTGTGCAGAAGGTTCCGGCGCCTTGCTCGCTGGCCGTGGCAGGTTTCGAAGTTCGGGTCAGGCGCCATTGTCGGTCATTATAGCGAGATGGTACCTGTCAGGAGCAGGAGGCCGATTAGTACCGGCTGATGGATCACATAGATGACGAGGGAGTGACGGCCAAGATACTGCAGAACAGGGAATGGGAAAGTCCCTCCGAAATTGGGCAGCGGCAGTTTGCGCGCGCCGCCTTCATAGAAAACAGTGCCCACGAAGACGCCGATCAGAAAGATGGCAAACCAGTGGGGAAATGGAAAGTAGTCGGAATAATAGTAGCCAGGCGGTTCGATGCCCAGCGGAACGAGCCAGGAGACACCGGCAGGCGCCTGAACTTCCAAGTATTGCAGTAGATAACTGAACGCATAAAGCACGCCCGCCACCGCCAGCGTCAGCCAGCGCTTGTTCAACAAAGGGATAGAGCAGACTATCGATGTCCCGATCAGATGCAGCACGCCAAAGTCGATTGGCGGCAAAACGGCCACCCGCATAACTAGTGAGAGTATGAATCCGATTCCGAGAATGTGCAGCCCCCGGCGGGCAGTTTTCCAGGCCAGGCCATCGGCCGAACCACGTAGAATCAGGGCCCGATTGTAGCTCAGAACTACCGAGACCCCTGCCAGCGAGATGAATGAGATCGCGGTGAATCGCTGGAAATAGAACCAGAAGCCCTCAT
This sequence comes from Caldilineaceae bacterium, assembly GCA_965208965.1. GTDB lineage: Bacteria > Chloroflexota > Anaerolineae > Caldilineales > Caldilineaceae > Bin5. The sequence continues at coordinate 2,147,105 of OZ242384.1, read as the reverse complement.
GCAGAATGACCGGTACGCCACCGAAGTTGCGCAGGTCGAACATCAGATGAAAGATGACCATGGTGATTATGGCCACGCCGCGCCAGCTGTCAACCTCCCAGAAGCGGGTGACGGCAGGAGTTGCGTCGGAAGGGACTGCTTCGTCGGCGTCGCTCTCCGGTCGATCAATCCCGGTCGACTTTTCGTCTCTTTCCGACAGTTCCGGCTGAATTACTGCGGCTTTTTGCATCATTGGTCACCTTCAGGCCACGGTAAGGCTGTAGACGGGTGCAGAACTGCGCACTTGAAACAATTCCCAGTTCCTGTGAGAATCAGAAAGGCGACAACTCCCACCAGCCCTCTCGGCGCCTGGTGAACCGGTCTGCAGGCGGCGGTGCACACTACGCAAATTTCGTGACGCGGTAGCGCACTGGATATTATAGCGCATACGACAAACCCGGCGCTCCCCAGACCAACGGCAACGCACGCGTACATTATCGTCAATGGTGGGATGGGCGCAGGAACAGCGTCTGAGCGTGGTCGGCAGACGGCAGTTCGTGGGCGTAGTGCGGATACCCATTACTTGCCGCTCTTGACTGCTACAGTGCGCGATCATTCTACACGATTCGACAGGAGATCACAAGGAAATTGGACCAAGCGGAAACGGCCCGCACCGGGGCCAAGTCGGGAAAGAGTAGTGCCTGCCGCCCACCGTCCGATCCACCTGGATGGATTGCGCGGGCGCGAGCCACGCTGAACGCCCTGGAAGGGCCCAGATCACGTCACCATGTGGGGCACTGTATTGAGTTTCACCATTCGGCGCCAAGTACGATGCCGCTCGCTCGTGGGATATTGGACGAACGGGGCGACGGCGCCGCGGGCGCGGTGGTAATTGCCGACCATCAGACAGCCGGGCGGGGCCGGTTGGATCGCGGCTGGGAAGACGCGAGCGGGCGGGGGCTGCTGGGCAGCTATATTCTGTGTGGTGAACTGTTGCCGGAACATCCGTCGCTAGCGGTGATGCTGGCGGGCCTTGCTTCGGTGCGGGCGATCGGCGAGTGCCGTCCAATGCTGGAAGACCATGTACGTCTCAAGTGGCCGAATGACGTGATCGCAGTGGAAGCTGAAAGCCCGGTAAAAGTGGCGGGCATTCTGGTGGAAAGCATCTTCCAGGAGCAGGAACTGAGCGGCGTCATTCTGGGCATCGGTGTCAATGTCAATCAGCGTCAGGAGGAGCTGCCGTCTGTTCGCGGCGGCGGGTTGCCTCCATCCAGCCTGGCGCTGTTGGACCACGGCGGCAGTCCGCCTCATGGCGGTTATTCGCCGATCGAAAGAGAAGACCTGTTAGTCGCTCTGTGCCGGGCGCTGGATGATTTGTGCGCGCCGGGTTCGCGTCCTTCTGCGGAGGCGTTGCACGCTCGCTGGCAGCGGGCTCTCTACGGACTGGGCGCGGCCGTCACGGCGCATTCCGCCGACGGGACGGTCCGAGGTCGGGCGGTTGGAACATCTGCGCAGGGGGCGCTGCGGGTGCGTTTGGGCGGGGGGGAGACGGTCGAAATTCACTCGGGAGAGGTCGTCTTCAATTGGGACAGCATCGGCGGCGAGCGGTATCCGGGTTGAACTGATTTCCATTGGGCGAGGTGCCGCCATGCGAGGTGCTGTTACCATGTTGCGCCTGACGTCCGAACTTTTCGACTGGTCATCATGCTCCAATTTATTGTGATAAGCAACCGTTTCCGGGTGCGTCCCAGATTTTTGTTTGGCCTGTTTCGGAACTGCGGCAGTTAGTTGTCAGTGACTGCTGCGAACGATTGAGATCAGGCGCGGCGAGGAGAGGGGGCGTGGAGGACAGCCTTCTCTGACTCGTGCAGTTTTGCGAAGTGGCGCGACGAACACCAAGGGCATATCGAATTTTTCTGGCGAGAGCGCGTGGCCTTGCGCGGATGGGCAGTCTGGGGGAGCAGATTGCTATTCTGACAAAGGTCAACGAGCCGTCCACTTAACGGTTCAATAGTGAGAGCACAGAAGGGTTTTGGCACAAAATGGCACAATTTGTCACGCTTTTAGGGGCCCCCCTTTTTCTTCCACGGTTCAATAGTGAAAGCGCCGAACGGTTCTCGCAGCTTTTCAGGGAATCCCAGTTCATCCTGGCGATGTTTGCAATGGTTAAAATATGACATATTTTTGTATAAAGGCTGGGGCCGAACTGTTGCCTGAGCTGAAACCACCGCCGTTTGCGTGATCACCGCAAAAAATCCGGGATTCACCCACTGCAGTTGTCGGTGGTTAGTGGACAGTGGTTAGTGGAACGGCAGTGGTTTGAGGCGGCGCTTGCGCTGCCGGAGGTTTACGTAGGTTCGCCCCAACATTGGGATGCACCCCCGTTTCCCGGATGATTGGTTTTCTCTAGCGGAGAGGGTATCATAAGATGTATTGTCCCTGTTGATCGCCGTTCCACCAGAAACCTATTTCCTGTTATGAATCTGTCCTCTGAATCGCCGGTCCGATTTCAACTTGTGCAGACGCCTGAGCCGAGGTACACGCCGCGCGACCGCCCGCGTGGGTCGCCGAAGGCGCAGCAGCGCTGGATGGCCCTGGTGATCCTGATTTCGTTTGGCTGGCGGATGATCGGGCTGATTGCGCGAAAACTGGGTCAGGTGGAACAGGAGACGATCGAGCTGGCGACGTGGCCGGTGGAGGAGACGGTCGGTGCGTTGGTCGCGCCCGGGCAGGGCGGGATGATGTACTATCTTCTGATCCGGCCGTGGATCCAGTTTTTCGGAACCGATCTCTTCGCGTTGCGCTATTTTTCTGTGCTGGCCAGCGCCATCACCATCGCCCTGATGTGGCAGGTGGCCCGGAGGATGGTGCCGGCGGTTGGCAGCACGCTTCTGAGGAATCTGCCGCTGCTGTCCACACTTTTTCTGGCCTTCAATCCGTTACAGCTGTGGTACAGCCAGGAAGGCGGGGCGTACGGGCTGGTTGTGATGCTGGCGTTGTTCTCGAGCTGGAGTTGGCTGCAGGCGATGTGGTACAGCGGAACCGGGCGCTGGCTGAGTTACCTTGTCATAACGTCTGTAGCCGTCTATACACAGGTGTTGACGGCGCTTCTCCTGCCGGTCCACCTGGTGTGGTTTCTACTGGCAAACCCGCTTAACCGGAAGCGTTGGAAGGGATACGGACTGACGCTGGTGGGCTTTGCGCTGCCCGTCCTGCCGTTGACAGCGTGGGGCAGGAACATGCTGGCCAGGGTATTCGGTGGGGCCGAATTTCAGAGTGGGAGCGCGCTGCTAGGCGTCGCTACCGACTTACCGGTCACGCCTCTGACGGAAATGGCGCGTACACTGCTCCTGGATAATGCCCAGGGGCTGTTGGAACCAGTTTCGCATCTGTGGCTGATCCCAATCTTCTTTCTTGGTCTGACCGGACTTCTGGTTGGGTATACGGAGTTCGGAGGCGGATTGCCAATGTGGGCATGCTGGCGACGTGGCTTATACTGCCGGTTCTGCTGCTTTACGGGATCGGTCTGGCAGGGCGGAGTTTTGTGGAGCCCACAGCGCAGATCGGTGAGGGGGCGGCCCGGTTCCAGGGAATCATCTGGATTGCGCCGGCGTTTACGATGTTCGTGGCGCTGGGGACACAGGTGATGCGCCGTGCGTACGGCCGCGTGGGCAACTGGCTGGCGGTCGGGATGATCGTTTTTGTGATCCTGTACTGGGGCTATAGCTGGTGGGTACACGGGCAACGGCCCATCAACGTTCAGTCGGGCGCGGAAGCGTTCATACCCCACTCATGGCACGGTGGTCCGGAGCTGTAACATGTATCGAGATTCTGGCGGACGGGGTTGGAACGCCCTCTCACGCGGGCAGCAGATCGCGATCGGGGTTGTCGGGATTCTGGTCCTGTATGCGCTTCTGTCGGGTGGTGGTTCGCTGGGGCGACTGAGTAATCCATCATGGCTTATTGCTGTCGCCCTAATACTTATTGTTGCTCTCCCTGTCCACGAAATGGCCCATGCGGCGATGGCCGTCCAGTTGGGGGATCCTACGCCTCGCATGCAAGGACGCTATACCTTCAATCCCGTAGCTCATATCGATCCCTTCGGCGCATTGTTACTCCTATTTGCCGGATTTGGATGGGCTAAGCCCGTGCAGTGGAATCCCAGCAACATCGATGTAGACGTGAGGGTGGGGACGATTTTAGTGGCGGCAGCGGGACCCGTCAGCAATCTAGTGCTAGCTGCGGTGGGCGCTTTTCTTTTCCCGTTCGTTGACATTCCCCTGTTGGAGGGCATTCTCTTCTCCTTCATCCGGATCAATACGCTGCTGTTTGTTTTCAATTTGATACCGATTCCGCCGTTGGACGGCTCCCACATCCTGTTTGGCATCTTGCCTGGAGACCACCTTGAACTTCGCCTGTTTCTGAATCGCTACGGTTTTCTTATCCTTCTGGCCACGATCTTCCTCGCTGGCAGAATCATTTTGGGGCCAGCCAACCAGATCACAGTATGGCTACTTCGCATTTTCGGGGGCTGAACACTCCAACATCCGAGGTCAGTGGACAGCGACTAGCTTGGGTCCGGAGGAGCGACGAGAGAATGGATAGGAGTGAGAGACACTCTGGATCCGGTCAGTCTAGGTGGATGACAGGTTAAAGAAAATTTTTGGAAGGTTGGGGGGGAGTGATCTGTGATCTGGGGGAAAGAGGTGCGGTGACAGTTGTCCATTTGGGTGGGCGGCATTGATTGAGTATGATGGGGCGGCTGGAGCTGGACTGGATTGATAGATGCAGGGAACGGCCCGGAGGATTACGCGGCGAATACGCCAGTTCGTGCGCGGCGTAACGGCTTCCGTTTCGGCTGAGGAACTGCAACGGGCCGCCCAGATTCTCCCACCCGCCGGGCTGACCCGCTTTCAGCAGATGCCGGTGGATGCCCAGCGACACAGTCTGAATGTTCTGAGCAGTTTGCAGGGCGCGGGCTGGAATGATGCGGACCTTGCGGCGGCGGCTCTGCTCCACGATGCGGGCAAGCTGGCGGCGGCGAAGGCGGGATTGAAGTTCAATGCGTGGGTGCGGACGGCGCTGGTGCTCATGGATGGGTTTGCTCCTGGTCTGGCTGCCCGCCTGTGTGTAGAGGACGCCAAGGGCGGCTGGCGCTATCTTATGCATGTTCATTTGACGCATGCGCGGATTGGCGCGCGTTGGGCCGAGGCGGACGGATGCAGCCCGCTTACCTGCTGGCTGATCGCCCATCATCAGGACAAGGCAGGGCAGGCGGACGTTGTACTGAACTCGTCTGGTAATCCTGCGCCGCAATGGGCGGCAGAAGGTCGGATGCGGCTGCTGACGGCGCTGCAGTGGGCTGACAGCCAGAACTGATGCCGGCCCGCGGGGTGAGACAGTAAGGCCAGAGGCTGTATTCTCCGGGGGGATTCGGGACGACATGGCAGCGCGTGCTGGGACAGGTTTTCTATAATATTCAGGACGGCAACTTATGGCAGAGACGGCAGCAAGAATCACGATTGTTGGGATGGATCTGATAGGAACCAGCATCGGTCTTTCATTACGCGAAAATGCGGGCAACTACCAGGTCATCGGCCATGACCGCGAGCCTTCGCGGATGAACGAAGCCAAGCAGCTGGGCGCCCTCGACTCGACCACGTGGAATCTGCATTCGGCTTGTGACAACGCTAGCCTGGTCATCGCCACCGAACCACTGTCGGAACTGCAGGAATTTTTGCAGCACATCCGCGAGGATGTGGCTGAGGGCGCGGTGATACTGGGAATCGGGGCAGTGATGCAACCGGCGCTCGAAATTGCGTCCGACAACCTGCCGGAGGGTATCCACTTTGTCGCTGGCCGGCCGGTATACGTTGACGTCAGTAGCCAGCCGGAGCCGCGCAGCGATCTGTTCAAGGACAGCACCTTCTGCATTGGCGCGGCCACGCAGACAGAATCCAGCGCACTGGAACTGGTAAGCAATCTGCTGGCTCGGTTGGGCGCGAAGCCCCTCTATATTGATCCGCTTGAACATGACGGCATTGTGGCAGCGGTGGACCAACTGCCGGAACTCCTGGCGGCGGTTCTCTTCCAGGGTGCGTTCGATGCCCCCGGCTGGAATGAAAGCCAAAAGCTGGCCGGGCGCCGCTTCGCCCTTAGTACGGCGCTGGACGCCAGTTCGGCCGAAATTGCCGCCTCACTGTTCGCCAATCGCGATACGATTCTGCAACGGATGAACCTGTTTTCCGGGCTGCTGGAAACGTGGCGCGAGCACCTGTCGGCCGAGGACGCCAAGCCGCTGGAGGAGGCGCTGGATGGACTGGTGGAGGGCCGGGCCAAGTGGGAGCGCGACGCGAAGCTGCGCGATTGGGACCGCCTGACGGAGCCGACCTCACGCGAAGATTATGGCAATTCGCTGGGCCAGATGTTTTTCGGCAGTCTTCTGCGCGGGCGGGCAGGCCGTCGCGATCCTGGTCGCAGCGACAAAGATCCGCGGGCGAAGCGATAGCATCGAGGCCTGCAAGGTCGATTCGCGGTCCCATTGCGCAACCTGAACGGTGTCGGAACTTCGGCGAACCGATCTGGCGCCGTGCAAGACAGTCCTATCCCTCCTGAGGCTGACCCGAGTCGCTCGGCGCGACATGGGTTGGCGGCCCTTTCAGTATGCAGATGATATATAGCGGGAGGGCCTGTTCTGCGCGTGTCGCAGAGCGGGCGATACGCGGGCGCGCGCCCTCCGATGTTCATATGCGCCGACAGGATAGTTGTTGACGGCATGACTTTGTTACACTACACTAAAAAACTATAATGAAAGTTCACTCCCCTGATTCTGCGAGGCAGTGCGCAACGGATTGTGGAAGGAGCATTGCAGAGATATGAAACGGAAACAGCGTTATGCCTTTGTCACAATTGCACTGGCACTGGTGTTTGCCTTTGTAATAGGCTATTCGCACACTCATGCCCAGGGGCAGTTTCCCGGCTACAAGTCTACGATTCAGACCTACAACATGAGTCAATCCACGGCCAATATCATCCTGGCCTTTTATAGACAGGATGGCAGCCTGGAGAAGACACTGACTGATATCATCGAGCGCGACCGTTCAAAGATCTACTTCACACTGCCGGTGCAGGAGGGATTCAGCGGATCGGTTGTGATCTCATCGGATCAGCCGGTCGCCGCGCTTAGCAACATGATGAACAGCGCGCTGACAGCGGGAGGAACGTACGTAGGAGAGAGTCAGGGCAGCACAACCGTCTACCTGCCCCTGCTGATGGCGAACAGTGATGGAGGATTCAACAGTTGGTTTGCTCTGCAGAATCCCAACCCTTCCTCTACGAACGTGACTGTGAATTACAGCGACGGAATCACGACGAACATCACGCTGGCAGCCTACGCTTCGCATAATTTCTATCAGAAACAGGAGCCGCACACGAGTAATCTCTTCTCTGCCCAGGTGACAAGCGACGAGCCTGTCGTCGTGGTCGCGTTTCTGGAAGATACCGCCTCAATGGCGGCCTATAACGGGTTCGCCAGCGGCGCTGTCAATCCGGCAATGCCCCTGGTGAACGCCAACAATAACGGCATCAACACCGATATTCAGATACAGAATACAGGTGACACGGATACGAGTGTAACGGTATCCTACATGCCGTCGGCGGCGGGCAGCGCCTGCACGGAAACACAGACGGTCGTTGCCGGGCAGACCGTTACTTTCGCGGGCGGCGCTTTTGAGAGCGGCGCCAATTCCACCTGCTCGGGCGGCGAGAAGTTCATCGGCTCCGGCTATGTCACCACAAACAGCGCAAGTCAGCCTTTGGCGGCGGTCGTCAGTCAACGAGCCGGAAGTTCTCCCTTAACCCAGTTCGCGACCTACGCCAGCTTTGATCCGGACGATGCCACGAGCGCTGTTCGGATGCCTACAATCAACGACCGCAACGCCGGGTTTTTCACCAGCATCAATGTGATGAACGTAGGGTCGTCAGAGACCGCGATTGAGTGCAGTTTCACGGACACGACCTACACGGTCACGGGGACACTGCAACCGAAGGAGACTTTGACGGACTTGCAGGCGAACAAGATTCAGGACGGCTATGTGGGCAGCGCTACCTGCAGGGCTACAACTGACGGCGCCAAAATCATTGCGGTGGTTAACCAGTTGAAGACTGGCGCTACGGACGACCAGTTCCAGGTGTACGAGGCGATCAATCAGTAACGTTTAAGTGTGAGGGAAGCGGGGACGCGTTTCGCTGCTCTTTGTGGGAACAGCCTATGAAACGTCAGGCGTATATTCTCATTGCGGTTCTGCTGTTCCTGGGGTGCAGCGGCGGCATTCCCGGGGAAGAGCAGACCCCTTCTCTGACGACGGCGGGACTGGACAGCAGGGAAGGCAGCACAAGCGCGGACAGCGGAGCGGGCTCGGATTCGACAAGTTCATCGCTGGAGAACGCGACTGGCAGCGGCGCTCTGACCGGGGTGCTCCTCTTGAAAACGGAGGATGGCTTTGAGCCGGTGGCCGACGTGAAGCTCGCGATCGGTGAGACGTTGAGCGATGATGAGGGGACGGAGCGAGTGGTCGCGTACGACCCAGCGACTGCGCCGGTTGCCTATACAGATGCCAGTGGCCGCTTCGTGTTCGAGGACCTCGAATCCGGACGGTACGGCCTCATTCTCGACATCGTGATGAGTTCTTTCCTGTTGTACCAGGAGGGTACACTCAACGCGGTCCTCTTTAAGATAACAGATGGCGAAATGACCGACCTGGGCAACCTCGAATACTCTGATCTGCCTCTTTCCCAGTGATTTAGATGACGGCAAGCGGCCGACCGCCCGTTATCGGGAAGAAGAGCCTTCCCAGAGCCACTTTCCCTTCCAGTAGATCTCATCAACAAAGCCTAGACGACGGTAGAACTGTACCGGCGTATCTGCCGGGTCTGTGTTGATCAGGAGCGATCGTTTTCCCAGTGCGTAGGTGGCTGCGAGCACGCGGGACAGTAGCTGGCGTGCGATGCCCTGATTGCGGAAGAGCGCCCGTGTCGCCAGGTTGAAGATGTAGCGGTCGGGACCCTCGTACCAACCGATGATACCGGCAGCTTCGTCGCCGACACGAGCGATGAGGAAGGCCCCGCCGGCATTCAGGTCCGCCCGGCGGGCTACCATTTCGGCTTCGACGGCAGCCGGGTCCGGCTCCTCTTCTTTGCCGGCAAACCCCTTTAGCTTTGTAACTGTATAGTCCCGGAGATTGCCGGGCGTGACCGGCTCGATGCGTCCAGGGCCTGACTCGGCCTCGGGCGGCAAACCCGTATTGACATGGGCCAGATAGAGAATGTCCGCGCCGCGGGTGCAGCCGACCTGCTCCAGCGCGTGGGACAGCCGCGTGTCGACAGCCTGCCCGTGCGTGAAGATATGTACGCGGCGCTGGCCGTAGAAGGTGTACACGTCTGCAATGAATGCGGGCGCCTCTGCCGGGTCGAACGGTTCCAGAATGTGGATGTCGCAGTAGTCGGTCTGTTGGATGCGGCTGTAGTAGCCGAACCGGCGGCGCGCCACGACCTTGCCCAAGGCTGGAAAGTCGCATATGTCCCAGGAGCGCACCTCCCGGACGAGGTCGTCGTGTGCAGGATGGCTTAGCATCTGTGGGTGAGTCTTCGACACGTGCGGGGCCTGCATGGCTACCGCAGAGGTCAGCCGACGGGCGCCGGCGCCTCTTCTGCCGCGGGGAAGAGATCCGGCCCTGAGATTTCGGAAATATCCACTTGTTGCGGTGGGAAGGCGGTGCACAGTGCGCCGTTGCGAATCACCCAATAGAAATGTTTGGGGAGCTTGCGACGGCGGGTAATCTGTGGAGTGGAGTAGACGCCGTCGATGGCGTTGCGGATGACGAAGTATCCTTTTGCCGCCCAGCCGGCCCACTGCTCCGGTGTTGGTTCCCAACTGTTCATACGACTCTCCAGCGCCAAGTGGCAGGTCGCCAGTGGTCAGCATCCTTACAAGCTGCTATGGAATCAGTCCTTTGGCGCGAAATGCGGTTGCGAGGCGGCGGATCCCTTCCTTGATCTCATCAGGCTGGTTGTAGCCGAAGCAGAGCCGTGCGCAGTTCTTTCCGGAGACGCCGTCGGGGGCAAAGTTTGGGCCCGGGAGATAGCCGACGTCGTACTCTTCGAGAATGTCGTCGCGGACGGCGACCAGGTCGACGTCCTCCGGGAGTTGCAGCCAGATGAAAAGCCCGCCCTGGGGACGGCTCCAGGCGGCGCCGCTGCCGCTGAAATTCTCATCGAGCGCGTCCAGAATGGCGTCGCGGCGGTCTTTCTGGATATCGTTGATTTCCTCGATGTGGCTGTAGAGATGGGTGGTGGAGAAGCGATGCACGGCCCATGAGGCGAATGTATTTACGGAGCCGCCGCTCTTTGCCCCGATCGCGTGTTCGAGGAACTGCCGTGGGCCGGTCAGATAACCGAGGCGCATGCCCGGTGCGATGATTTTGGAAAAGGAAGCGACGTAGAGCACGCGGCCGGTCTCGTCGAGAGAATGGAGCGAGGTAACGTCGGTGCCTTCGTAGCGCAGGTCCACGTAGCAATCGTCCTCCAGGATTGGGACGTCGTACTGTTGGGAGAGGGCCACCAAGGCTTTGCGGCGAGCGAGGGTCATGGTCCAGCCCTGTGGGTTCTGGAAGGTGGGCACGGTGTAGATAAACTTGGGCTTTTTGCCCTCGGCGCCGGCGGTGCGGATGGCCTCTTCGATGGCGGCCGGAATCATGCCCTCTTCATCGGTGGCGACGCCGCGGAGGTCGGCGCGAAAACGACGCAGGGTATTGAGGGTGCCGGCGTAGACGAAATCCTCGGTGAGGACGACATCGCCGGGGTCCAAGAGTGTCTCGGCGACCATGTGGATGGGCTGGCTGGAGCCGTCGGCGAGGATGATGTCGTCGGCGGTCACGTTGATGGCTCTGTCGCGTTGCAGCTTGGCGGCCACAAACTCGCGCAGGGGCGTGTAGCCCTGGGGGTTGGCATAGAGTGAGAGGTCGCCGCCTTCATCGTCCATCGCCTGTTTCAGGCCATCGAGAAGCCCTGCCAGAGGCAGAGAGCCGGGATCGGGATAGGCGACGGCAAAGTCGTAACGGCCGCGTTTTCCCTGGCCCAAGCCCTTCGGCTCAGCCGCACTGCGGGCATACATTCCAGCCCAGGTGAACTGCTCAGCGGGTTGGCGGGTTGAGCTCTGACTGTTGGTTGACATGAGCGAGTCTCCACTGTCGTGTGTGCGGGAGGTCGATGAAGATTGAGGTAGGGAAAGGGTACCCGTCAACAGACAAAAATGCAATTGTGGGACTCTGCGCGCAGTTGTACAGGCAGACTGAAACTGCGATAATGCGGAACTGCAGTGGTCAGTACTCTTTGGCCAGTGAGTATGGCAATTGGTTGCGGAAGAGGTAAGGAGGGGCGAATTGAAGTTGACGGAATCGTTACGACGAGACAAGGAATGGACCTGATGACGACCTTTGATGAATCGAGACAACTGATCGCCGAGGCGTCGCAGCATCTGCCCGGCGGGGTGAACAGCAACTACCGGCTGGGGATAGCGCCGACGCCGCTGGTTTTCGAGCGGGGCGAGGGCCCTTACCTGTATGACGCGGACGGCAACCGGCTAATCGATTACTATTTGGGCATGGGCCCGATGATTCTGGGGCACAACCCAGCGCCGGTGCTGGAGGCGGTGGAGGAGCAACTCAGAGCGGGCATCCTCTACGCCGGGCAGAGCCGGGTCGAGCAGGAAGCGGCGAGGATGGTGTGCGAGATGGTTCCGTGCGCCGAGCGGGTGCGCTTCAGCTGCGCGGGCAGTGAGGTGGTGCAGGCGGTGATCCGGTTGGCGCGGGCGGCGACGCAGCGTTCGGTGATCATCAAGTTCGAGGGGCACTACCACGGTTGGATGGACAACATATTGTGGAGCATCGCGCCCACGCCGGAGGAGTACGGCCCCGAGGATGCGCCGAACGCCATTCCCGCCAGCGCGGGGCAGGACCTGCAGGCCGGATGGCACACGGAGGTGCTGCCGTGGAACAACCTGGAGGTGCTGGAGAGGCGGCTCGAGCGGGAGGATGTGGCCGGCGTAATCATGGAGCCGGCGATGTGCAATACGAGCACGGTATTTCCGGGTGACGGTTACCTGGAAGGCGTGCGCCGCGCATGCACGGACACGGGCACGGTGCTGATTTTTGACGAGGTGATCACCGGTTTTCGGGTTGCGCCGGGGGGCGCGCAGGCCCATTTCGGAGTGACGCCGGACCTGGCGACCTTTGGCAAGGCGATTGCGAGCGGCTTTCCGGTCTCCTGTTTTGCCGGGCGCGCGGACCTGATGGAGCTGTTCGCGAGCGGCGGGGTGATGCACGGCGGCACTTTCAACGGGCATCCTGCATGCATGGCGGCGCTGGTGGCGACGCTGGGGGAACTGAAAAAGCCGGAGACGTTTGCAGCGCTCGACAGGCAGGGGACGCGGCTGATGGAGGGCATCGGGGAAGCGTTGGACGCGGCGGACATCCAGGCCCGCGTCGAGGGATTCCCGCAGATCTTCCATGTGGGATTCGGTGTGGAAGAGCAGGTCACCGATTACCGCAGCTCACTGCAAGCGGACAAGGAGCGCTATGTGCGCTTCACGGAGGCGCTGCACTACCGGGGCGTACGTGCGCTGGAGCGGGGCGCGTGGTTCCTATCGACTGCGCATACGGCGGATGTGGTCGACGAGACGGTGGCTGCGGTTGCCGCTGTGGCGCGGGAGATTTGAAGCAACGGTTAGTGTTTAGTAATCCGAATCTTTCCAATAGAGTTCTTTGAGACGGCGGATGTATTCCCGGTCGCGTTTTTCGACGGCCTCGTCGAAGTTGGCCGGGTCCAGGAACCAGGGCTGGGCTTTCAGCATCTGTTCGCGGAGTTTTTCGTTTTCGATGGCGCGGGGATTGCGCGCGTCTTCGGGCCATTTCCAGATTCCTGCCAAGTCGTAGTGCAGGAACGGGCCTTCGTGGGGCATGCGGAAGCCGAAGGTGGAAACGATCCCAAGCTCGATATCCTCTGCGCTGGCCATGCCTTCGGCCCACAACTGGCTGGCCTCCCTCGCCATCGCGTGCTGAATCCGGTTGACAAGATATCCTGATTTCTCCCCGCGCACACGGATGGGGATTTTGCGCGCGCTGCTCAGCAGTTCGCAGGTGAGCTCGAAGGATTCGTCGGTGGCACCCGGCACTTTGGCGATCTCGACGCCGGGGATGATGTGCGGCGGGGCGAAGTAGTGGGTGAGCACCAGCTTGTCCTGGCGGCGGGCGTGCACCCCGATGTCGCTGAGTAAGAGGCGCGAGGTGTTGCTGGCAATGATGGTGTGGGGCGGGCAGAGTTCGTCGAGCTGTTTGAACAGGGCCTGCTTGTCCGGCAACCTCTCAACTATGACTTCAGTGATGTAGTCGCTGCTCGCGGCCAGCTGCGCCAGGTCGGTGGTGGTGGTGATGCGGGCGAGCGTTTCTTCGGCACGGGGCTGGGTGATCAGTCCGCCTTCGACGAAGAGCTGGAGGGCATGGGCGATATTGGCCCTGGTCCCGGCAAGGATGTCGTCGTTGAGGTCGCTGATGATGGTGGGGTAGCCCCAAAGCGCGAAGTTGATGGCGATGCCGAAGCCCATAGTGCCGCCGCCGACAACGCCGACGGTTTTGATGTCGTATAGCTGCATGGTTTTTTCTCCGGTGTTCAGCGGCCAGCGGCTGGCAGGGCTTCAACGATCACTGCCAGCTGATCGCTAATTCTTGCCGTTCGCGATCGCGAGTTCGTACAGGGACTCGAGCTGGCCCACGTGGTAGGCCTCGTGGAAGACCAGGTAAAAGTGCAGCCTCTGATCGACGGTGACACCGCGTTCCTCATCATAAATTTCATCCAAGCGGGATTCCGGCATATTCTCGAGCGCGGCGACGACCCGGTCTGAGAGATCATGGAGGCGCGCCAGGATGGTTTCCAGCGGGATGGCTTTGTCAGGGTCGGTCAACGGTTCGGAGCCGAAGCCGTAAATGGCGAATTCGTCCTCGTCGGGCTTGGTGACGCCGTCGATGACGCCGAGGTATTGCTCCCGATAGACCATGATGTGGCCGAGGATCCAGTTCATGCAGTTGGCGGGGATGGGCAGCTGCAGCATGCTGTCGGCATGGGTCAGGCCCTCGGTCTTCTGCTTGATGTAGGTATTGGCGGTTCCGAGCATGTTGACATACAGGGTTGGGGTATGCACAAGCATCTCCTTTCGTTACAAGATCTGATGGGTATTTCACAGTGGCCGCGGGTCACCTTCCGCTGACCACTATTCATGCATAGATATTCTTCATCTGCCACGCTTCGAGCGAGGCGACGCGGGCGTCCTGTCCTTGTGAGCGCAGCGAGACGCCGACACTGTCCTCGCGCTCGGGGTAGACGCGCATGGCTACGCACTGCTTGCCGTTGACGAACACTTCGACGACACTTCTATCTACGAAGACTCTGAGGCGCAGCGGCTCATCCCTTTCGAGGAAGACGGGTCCAGTCTCCGGCGCACGGGAAAGGACGTCTGGTGAGAGGGAGGAATAGGCGGAGTCGATTGAGATGAGGCCGTCGGTGGCGGCAACGGACAGGCCCTGCGGATCGTAGACGGGGAAGGAGGAGGACTCGGTGGAGCTGCGACTGGTGGTCGCGGCGGCCAGCGCGGCCTGCCGGGCGCCGTCGTAGCGCTCCCAGTCGCGGAAGCCGCGCTCGCGATAGAAGGCGATGCGGGTGTACTCCTCTTTGCCGGGGGAACGCAGCACGTTCAACTCGACCAGAGGCGCGTCATTTGTCTCGATCTCCGCTATCAGCTCGATCGCATTCCCTCTGATGCTCCCCAAGACGATCTCCTGATTGGCCGGCAAAACCATATCTTCAATCTGACGGTGCTCGCCGCGCAGGGATTCGATGTCCCCGGCCGGTTCTACCAGGAGAGTGTCGCGGCCTATCGCGTCGGTGCCCTGCAGCGTCAGGCGCCGCGGGAGCGTCATAATCTGGTTCCAGCCTTCGGTTGGCTTGGCCGGGTTCATGTTGAAAATGACGTAGACGCCGCCCTTGCCGTCGGGCGTCGCAAACGGGGCGTGCACGCCACCGGGACCGGAAGCACCGAAGTTGAAATCGTGCTGCGAGGTGACGACAAACTTGTCGCGTTCGGTGTCGTAGTCGCCCAAGAGGGCCTGCCCGCCGCTCACATGGCTGTAGAAGAGGAGGATGTGGCGGTCGCCGATCGGCCAGAAATAGGGACAGGCGCCGTCGTCGCCGATGCGGGTGAAGCGGTCGTCTTCCACAAATGGGTGCAGATATTCCCAGTCGACCAGGTTCGGCGAGCGGAAGAGGAAGTTGGCGCGCGTGCGTCGACCGGAGGCTGCGTGGGGCAGGGTACTGCCGGAAAGGGCGTAGTAGAGGTCCCCTTTCTTCCAGATGCAGGGATCGAAGACCCGGTAGGGGAGAGGCGAGCCGTCGGCGCTGGCCTTGGGAATGACCGGCGCGCCGGTGAGCTTTTCCCAGTTGAGCAGCAGCGGATCGTGCGAGACGGCCACCATGTTGCCCACTGTGGTGCCGTGATAGATGGCGATAACTCGATCCTCTTCGACCAGCGCCGCGCCCGAATAGCAGCGTTCCTCCGGATTGGGGTAGATGGCATAGGGAAGGTCCTGCCAGTGGATGAGATCATCGCTGATGGCGTGGCCCCAATGCTGGCGCGGGTCTTCGGGCGGGCAGGCCTGATAGAAGAGATGCCAGCGGTCCTGCCAGTAGCAGAGTCCGTTGGGATCGTTGAGCGTGTTTTCCGGGTTGACGTAGTGGTAGATGGGCCGGTGGGGGTCGCCCTCGTAGCGTTTGCGGTAAGCATGCAGCCGCTGCAGCAGGGGATTGGCCTCCAGGGCGGCCTTCTGTTCGGCCAGGGTCTCCGGGAAACTGTACTTGGGCACAAGGGAGGTGTTGTCGGTTCTTTCGACACTCATGGAAACTGTATTCCTTACGCGGCTCCTTGTGCAGTCCAGGTCAGCGGCGACGGATTACTGTCAGGAACGGTTCTTGATCGCCAACTCGTACAGAGGTTCAAGCTGGCCGACGTGATAGGCCTCGTGGTAGACCAGATTGAAGTGCAGCCGCTGAGCCACGGTGACGCCCTGCTCCTCATCCAGCAAGTCATCCAAGCGGGATTCGGGCATCTTTTCGAGCGCGGCGCCGATCTGCTCGGAGAGATCATCGAGACGCGCCAGCAGCGTTTCGAGCGGGATGGCTTTGTCGGGGTCGGTCATCGGTTCGGAACCGAAGCCGTAGAGTGCGAGCTCATCCTCGTCGGCCTTGCTGACTCCATCGATATTGCCGAGGCACTGCATGCGATAGACCATGAGATGGCCGAGGATCCAGTTCATACAGTTTCCGGGGAAGGGCAACTGCAACATGCTGTCGGCGTGTGTCAGGCCCTCTGTTTTCTGCTTGATTACGTAGTTGCTCGTCCCCAGCATGTTGACGTACAGGGTTGGCATGTCCATAGTTTGATTCCTTCACAGCAATGTCGGGCGATAGACTTGCGATCGCCGCAGATTACTCATAGATGTTTTCCATCTGCCACGCCTCGAGCGAGACGACGCGCGCGTCCTGCCCTTGCGAGCGCAGAGAGACGCCGACGCTGTCCTCCCGGTCGGGGTAGACGCGCATAGCCAGGCACTGCTTGCCGTTGACGAACACTTCGACGACGCTTTTGTCGATGAAGATTCTGAGGCGCAGCGGCTCATCCCTTTCGAGGAAGACGGGCCCGGTCTCAGGCGCACGCGATCGGACGTCGGGCGCGAGAGAGGAGTAGGAGGAGTCGATGGAGATGAGGCCGTCGGTGGCAGCAGCCAGTTTGTCCCGCTGCCAGCCGTTGTAGCGTTCCCAGTCGCGGAAGCCGCGTTCGCGGTAGAAGGCGATACGGGTGAACTCTTCCTTGCCGGGGGAGCGCAGCACGTTTAACTCGACCATCGGTGCGTCGTTTGTCTCGATCTCCGCCTTCAGCTCGATCGCGTTGCCCCTGATGCTCCCCAGGACGATCTCCTGATTGGCTGGCAGGACCATGTCGGTAATCTGCCGGTGCTCACTGCGAAGTGACTCGACATCCCCGACCGGTTCGACCAGCAGGGTGTCGCGGCCGATCTTGTCGGTCCCCTGCAGCGTCAAGCGCCGCGGGAGCGTCATGATCTGGTTCCAGCCTTCGGTCGGCTTGGCCGGGTTCATGTTGAAGATGACGTTGACGCCGCCTTGGCCGTCGGGCGTCGCTGAAGGGGCATGTACGCCGCCAGGACCGAAGGCGCCGAAGTTGAAGTCATGCTGCGAAGTGACGACGAACTTGTCGCGTTCGGTGTCGTAATCGCCCAGCAGGGCCTGTCCGCCGCTCATGTGGCTGAAGAAGAGGAGGATATGGCGGTCGCCGATTGGCCAGAAGTAGGGGCAGGCGCCGTCGTCGCCGACGAGCGTGAAGATGTCGTCTTCTACGAACGGGTGCAGATAGTCCCAGTCGATGAGGTTGGGTGAGCGGAAGAGGAAGTTGGCGCGTGTGCGCTTGCCGGAGGCCTTGTGGGGCAGGGTGCCGCCGGAGAGGGCGTAGTAGTGATCGCCTTTCTTCCAGATGCAGGGATCGAAGACCCGATAGGGGAGCGGTGACCCGTCTTCGCTGGCGATGGGTATGACAGGCGCGCCGGTGAGCTTCTCCCAGTTGAGCAGCAGTGGATCTTGCGAAACGGCGACCATGTTGCCCACCTTGGTGCCGTGATAGATGGCGATCACGCGATCCTCTTCGACCAGCGTCGCGCCCGAATAGCAGCACTCCTCCGGGTTGGGATAGATGGCGTAGGGGAGATCCTGCCAGTGGATGAGGTCGTCGCTGATAGCGTGGCCCCAGTGCTGGCGCGGGTCTTCGGGCGGGTAGGCCTGGTAGAAGAGATGCCAGCGGTCCTGCCAGAAACAGAGGCCGTTGGGATCGTTGAGCGTGTTTTCGGGATTGACGTAGTGGTAGATTGGCCGGTGGGGGTCGCCTTCGTAGCGTTTGCGGTAGGCGAGCAGCCGCTGCATCAGTGAGTTGGTCTCCAGCGCGGCCTCCTGCTCTGCCAAGGTATCGGGAAAGCGAAACTGGGGCACGAGGGAGGTGTTATCGGTTCTTTCGGCGGCGCTCATGGTTGTGGTTTCCTTTCGCGGCTGGCTGCTCGAGATCGGTGGATTGATGTGCCTAGCCGGCCAGGGGCGACTGTTCAGTCATCGCCGCAGTTCGGCAGGGGTTGGGGCTCGACCAGTATGCCTCCGTTTTCGTAGGATTCGATGGCTGCCCACGTGTACTCCAGGGTAGCGAGGGCGTCCCGGCCCGAGGCCCGCAGAGCGTTTTTCGGTACTCCGTTGCTCACGTCTTCGAGAAAGGCGTGGATGCGGCGGGGAAAGGTCTCATCGAAATCGCTGATGCCGCTATTGGTGACCTGCGGCGGCGCAGATCCTTCGGAGGTAGGTGCGGGCCAATATGTGATCTTTTCGATGCAGTTTTCGATGCAGAAGGTGCCGCGCGTTCCGGCGACCTCGACGCTCCACCAGCCGCCCAGACCGAAGGTGGCGTCGCCGCGCTGGCTGAGGAGGTAGCCGGCGGCGCCGCTGGCAAACTGGAGGTGGATGCTGGTGACCGAGAGCATGGGGTCGTCGGCTTCGACACGGAAAGTGGGCCGGCTGAAAAAGGCCTGGACGTGGGTCACGTCGCCGCAAAAGTGGCGCATGATTGAGAAGGGATGGGCCAGGAAAGCTTTCACGTGGAAGTAGGGAAAGCCGGCGACGTTGGGGGCGCTGTTCTTGGTGTATGTGTGCTCGCCGCCGTTGAAGCCCATTTTGTGGAGGCAGTAGACAGGTTCGCCGATCTGGCCCTGCTCCATGTATTGGCGGGCTTTTTCGGCCGGGGGAGTAAAGTAGTGGTTGAGGTTGCAGCCGAGGTAAAGGTCCAACTCGGCGGCCTTGGCCACCATCTGGCGGGCCTCGTCGATCTGATTGGAGATCGGTTTTTCCACGAGCACGTGCTTGCCTGCCTCCAAGGCCTCCATGGTCGGTTCGAAGTGCCAGCTGCCGTTTTCGAAGCCGCCGGTGGAGACGTCGACAATGTCCAGCTCTTCGTGGCGCAGCATTTCGGCGAGGCTGGTGTAGCCGCGGACGCCGTGCATCTGTGCGGCCTCGTCAGCCCGCTCTTTGATCAGATCGCAGACGGCGACCAGTTCGGCGAGGGGGTCCTGCTTATAGGCGCGTGCGTGTCTCTCACCGATGCCGCGCGCGCCGACGATCCCGACTTTGAGTGTCATCTTGTTGTCCTGCGAGTGACTGAAATGGCTGAAACGCTGGAAGTTCTTTTGCCAAGAATCGTTTGCACCATTTGATTGCAAAATTTGGGCGTGCCGCCCGTGTGACCAACCTTACACCGACTGCACGCATTCCACAAAGGTAGAGCTAACAAAATGCCTCTCGGATTCCCAGTTTTTTTCTTGCCAGTGCTGGATTCAAGTCCATACAGTGGACCTGCCCGTACTGATGCATAAGGCATTGGCAAACACGCCAAGGTTCCCATTCGAACTGGGTGTCTCCCGGCAAGAGCATAGGCCATCGCAGCCTAAACGATCGGACCGAAAGGACAGAGCAGGCCAGAGGATTTTGCCGCAGGTAGAGGCCGGTAAACAGTGCCGCGTTTTCCCCTATTGACCGGATGGCTGAAGCTGGACGCGCCCCAAGGCGGTCTCCGGCTCCCAAACGCCCACTTCGACAGTTGGTGTAGACGTCTCCAAGTCGTAGACGACCATCCGCAACTCGTATCCGCCTGCGGCCAGCTCATTTGGAATTTCAAGCTTGAAAACCGTACTTACCGGTTGGGTCGTCCATAGACTCGTAGTAAGTGTATATTCATAGGGTTTCCTCAGGACATGGTCGGTTTGAAAGACCTTGACGTCATCGTCGTTGTACAGGCGTAGGGATATAGAGTAATCAACCGACAGTTCTGGAGCGGTTCGCCACAACATGCCAACCTTTAGCGAGCGACTTTGTTCTGCATCCAACTGCTGCCGCATCGGCAATTTAACTCGACTCGAACCCAAGGCCAGCCCTTCCAGGGTGATGTCTCCATCAAAGACGACTGGACTCGGCAGGTCTTCGAAGAGAACCCAAGGACGATTGAGAGAGATATCCACGTAGGTATCGACATGTATGCCGTCGAAATCTTCAGTGGCGACATATCTTCCGTACTTGTCCAAAAGAATGGTGAGGAAGTCGGCCTTATAGTTTGACCTCCACTCAATCGTAGGAGACCAATCAACCCAGTTCACAACTTTCACAGTTGAAACATTTTCTATCTCTGCCAACGACGCTTCGATGTGATGGTCAAGGTCTGGCACGTCAGGATAGGTTCTCACTACTGATGTTTTCCCTTGATAAAGATAATCAAAGGCATCATACCGCTGGTGGGTGATGAAGTAGACTGTATCTTTCTCCGCAGGCCGCGCGTTCAGCCTCTGGGCGAAAGCTGGCCATATCATATCGTAGTGGTAGAAACTGCCGGCCATCCCCTTGCCGAACACGGCTCGATAAGTGCTGGCGCCCTGAATCACGATCACGACGCTGATTGCAATGGCAAAGACCGACGGCCAAGTTTTGGCTCTCGCCAACTTGCGAGAAGCTGACCATTGGAACGTCTCCCATATGCCGACAGCCACCAGAAGATAGATAGCCGGCACTGCACCGACCATGCGCATCGTGGATTTGGTATCGGCCAAAAACGCGGGCAGAAACATCAGTCCCACCCAGAGCAACAGGAGACGACAGGCCGGCCTCCGTTTCCATTGCCACACTGCGATCGCCACGCCCAGCCAGAAGAAGAGCGATTCCCATACATTCAGCGTCACAGCGTGCCCAAAGGGAGAACAGCATCCGGCCAAGAGGCGAAAACTGAATTCCGAAAGAATCTCCCACACATGGACTGCCAGTATCTTCGCCAGAGTCAACACGGGGGTGCCCTGAAACTCACGGAAGATAAAGAGCATCTGGATGCGTTCATTGAAAAAGAGGTCGGGATTCC
Organism: Caldilineaceae bacterium; assembly: GCA_965208965.1. GTDB lineage: Bacteria > Chloroflexota > Anaerolineae > Caldilineales > Caldilineaceae > Bin5. The sequence goes on along the minus strand of OZ242384.1, from coordinate 2,126,023 downwards.
GAATGTAGTGGAGGAGAATTGGAGCAGCTACCAGCCCGGCAGTGCCTGTGAAAGCGGCTGCCCAAGGAACCTCGGCCTGCATTCTCTTTAGGGATCCAGAGCGAAGTGGCAACAGAAAGCTGGTACCGAAAAGGAGGAGGAGAAAGGGGACAAAACGCGCGGGATAATAGATGTAGGGCAATAGCCCCGCGCACGCGCCGGCCAGCATAACTGCCCACCAACGACGCCGCGTCCATCCCCACCATAGCAGGGCCAGACTTAGAGCAAGGAAGAATGGCAGAAAGCTGCCCCGATATGAAGTGCGCCCCAGTATCGTCTGACCAAGCGACACGGCCAGCAGACCGGATGCAGCGCCTCCAACTATCAGGCCGCGCTGCCGCGTCTCCAACCCGCGCTCGTCCCATCCGAACAGTAAACGCCCCAGACAGAAAACAACAAAAACAGTGCTTACGCTGGCCAGGGCCGTAGGCAAACGTAGCGCCAGCGGCGTGCGGCCCAGGATTTTCGTCGCCAGCGCTATTAAATAGATTCCCAGCCCATCCTTGTCTCCAAATGTCAGGGCATGCTCACCCTGAAGCACTTGGAGGGCGTATATTCCGTTCCAGCCTTCGTCGAACTTCAGCCCGGGCTCGAGTTCGTGCAGCCGATATAGTCGGAAGAACAGAGCGATTACAGTAAACGCCAGAAGAACCAGGAAGGGCGTTAGCTCTGCCCTGTTGGTTTTGAATCGGAACATTTGAGGGGGGTGTCGCAGATCTAAGGGTGCAGGATGGGGAGGGCAGGCGGGGCCGATGGTCTTTCGGCGCCGGCCGCCTACCTCCTTCCTCTGCCACTTGCGGCACTATGCCACGGCCGCGGCGAAGAGCGCCTTCAGGTAGCCGATCGAGTAGGCCCAGCCAACGTCGCGGGTCTCGTTGTCACCCGGCAGATCGGGGATGTGATCGGGGTTGATGTAGCCGCTGAAGCCGACGTTGCGCAGTTCGCGCAGGATGCGGGCCATGTTGAGGTCGCCGTCGTCGAGGAGGGTCTCTTCGAAGCCGCCGGCGGTGGCCAGGCTGCCGCGCACGTTGCGCATGTGGAGCATAAAGAGCTTGCCCTTGCGCCCGTAGTTGTTGATTTCGTCGATCACGAGTGAGCTGCCGCCGGCCTCGGAGCGGGTTCCGATGCAGTAGACGTAGCCGACGTTGGGGCTGGGGAAGGCGTCGATGATGCGGTGGAAGCCGATGCCGCCGAAGGGCGTGTCGACGTTGGGCGTATCGGAGGGGTGGACGGCGAGCTTGATGTCGTATTCCTCGGCGATGGGTGTCAGCCGCTCGAAGGCGTGGCTGAAGCGATCCCACCAGCGCTCGAGTTCGGCGCGCGAGGGGATATCGGGTTGTCCCTGTATGAGGGACTCGGCGCGAGCAAGGTAGCCGCCGCGGTGCCTGGTGCGGTACTGCTCCATCATCTGCGGGAAGACGTCGCCCTCAACGCGCTGGCGGGCGATGGGGATGCGTGCCTGGCCGTAGACTTCGAGGGCTTTGGCGGCATTGTCGAGTTCATCCTCAGCGCCAACCCGCTCTTCGATGAAGGTGTGTGTGAGTGTAGGGAGGGTGACACGGTTGATGTCGATGCCGAAGGAGCGTACCCGTTTGCGCAGCGCGCGCACTGCATCGAGGTCCGGGTAGCCCTGTTCGGTGACGCCGGGCATGTCGGCGTCGCGTCCGAAGTCGATGGCGTCGGCGCCGAGGGCGACTTTTTGGCGCAGCCACTGGTCGGTTATTTCGGCGTTGTGTTTGAAGATTGAGATGCGTAGCATTTCTTGATCCTTATTTGGAGGCTGGCGCAGCGTCCCCGTCCAGTGGCTTATTCTGGCTGGAACGTCCGCGCAAGGAGAGAATGGGAACCCGTCATTACGCGTTCACTTAGCATTATGGCAGGGCATTCAACGATCTGAGAGAGTGTTTTCGGCTTTAGCGAAAGAAAGCATCTTCGCCTTGTAGGAGGGCATACTTTGCTTTCGAGTTGTCCCATCTCAAAAGGGCATTTCACAAAGTTCCTTGATTTCATCTACAGCAGGGCCCCGCCAGTTTTCTACTTCGGGACGATGGCTATCGTAGACATCACTCAGGTCGGTCCGCTTCAGTACGGGTCGCATGCCTACTGCTGCGGCGCCGGTCAGCTCCTGGCTGCTGCCGTCGCCGACATAGATACATTCTTGCGGTTCTATCTCCATGCGTTGGCAGGTTCGTTGATAGATAGCGCTTGAAGGCTTCTTCATTTGCTCTTGACAGGAGAATACGGGGACGTCAATGATGCCTGCCAGAGGAGAGATCGGGAAAAGTAATGGCACTGACGGACCACAGTCGCTGATCAGACCTAGCCGGTATCCTCTTTTCTTTAGTCTATGCAATGATTCAAGTACCTCCGGCTCAGGCACAATTGCATCGCTGATGAATTCGTAATGACAAGCGGCTGCCTGCGTGATCTGGGCCATGCCGGCTTGGACGCCGGCGCGCGAGCAGATGTCGGTGACAAGATCTTCATAGGCGTTGTAGCGGCCCAGGCAAAAGTCCCGGTACGTTTCGCCCATAAGCCGCCAAAATTCTGGATATGGAACTCTGACCGCGGCGGCCATCTGCGCGTTGACCTGGTCGTACTCCCGGCGGGTGAAGCTGTCGACCAATGTGCCGAACAGGTCGAAGATGACGGCTCGATACGGCATTCCTTTTCTCAAAAGTGATGTTGCGTGTTACGAGGTGAAGAAGTCAAAGACGTTGGCCAGGTTGGAGGTGCTTGACTTGTAGATCTCGGTATACTGGCAGCGAGTACAGGTGACGGTGGTGAACTTCTTGTTCTGCACGTCGAAGATCTTGGCCAGCGTCCCCCCGGTCGCCTGGAAGATATCGGTTTCGAACTCGAGGTTTTCGCATTTGGGGCAGGTCCACTTTTCGTGACGCATGGGTTTCTGCGCTCCTTTTGAAAAATGTATCAACAGGGATTGATACAGCAGCTATTATTTGCAACCACGAAATCTGTGCAGCCTCCAATCGTTCAGATCTTTTGGCTCCTTTAACTCGTAGCGGGACACATGAAGATCTACGGTCAGTTGCCTACCCAGTTCGGCAATGTCGATTACATTGCCGGGTAAGAAAGGCAGATCCTTATGAAGGGAGAAGCGATGCCTCAACACGCAGATGTGGAGGGAAATACCCGGAGTCTCAACATCGCATTCGAAATCGCTCTGCACTTCGGCAATCTGCCGCACCATCACGTCCAAGAATTTGCCTATGGTAGAGTTGTCGATGCCCTCCAAGAGATGAAACCATAGTCCCCACAAAGGCTCCCTCAGTAGCTTTTGCACGTCCTTATAAATTGAGAAGTTGTCTTGCGCAGATGAACTCACGCCCTTCGCCTTGAACTCTACGTTACATACGCCAGTCTCACTCTCGGAGAGGAGCTGAAGGTCGGTCTGGGCAGACAGAGGCGTCTTGCCGGAAAAGCTGTAGAGTTTGCTGGTAGGCGCCTCAACCGAATACCTGAGTGGACCCTGTGCCAATGCTTCGACAAAAGCGAATCTTGCTTCCTGTTCACTGACACGCAGACCCTTGCCACGGTACTGTGGAAAGAGAAGACGACCCGCGCCGGAGTTGATCGGTTGCCCGCCTGCACTACGAGCGTAGGCGTCCCACAGTCCAATGTCTGTGTGCTTACATGCTTCCAGGATGTCCAAATGCAACGTAGGCGTCAAATTTCCCCCTTATGAAGGGACTGGATTTAGGATACGTCGGACGAAGTAGGGGTTGAATTCATGGTAGACCTGCTCCACGGAAACGGCATTCTCTTGTATTCACTTTAGTTTATTGGAGGTGATTAGCCGAAAGGCGGTTCAGCGCATGTAGATTGAATGTGATGACGACTGGTCACCGCCGAAGCCCTCGCCGCAGTAGCGGCATTTGATCGCTTCCGCTCTGATCAGTTCGGCGCAGTATGGGCAGTACTGCATTTCGCCGCGCTGGACCATTCTTTGCTCTAGCACCGGCTGGTTCTTGGGGACTGCAAAGGACAGAATGAGACCCAGAGGTCCCAATAGGAAACCGAGGAGAAACCAACTGCATCCGCTTCTTCCTTTATTGGTGGCGACCATTGCGCTGACGATGCCGGACAGAAGCCAGATGGCTGCGAATGGAGCACCGATAAGATACGCTTCTGTTTGCCCAAGCAGCGCGGGTAGATCGATTTGTGGTATTTCCATTGCTATTTGCTCTCCACTTTGTAGACAGGATCAGTCATCCTATTCCTGACATTCAGAGCGAGGGGTTGTCGAACGTTTCTCGACAGTCCAACACCTTTGCATCTTTAGTTGGCTGATTTTGCGACGTTTGAAAACGAAACCATTCCCCATCGTCTTCCATGAAATCTGCGGTATCCAAGTTATCCCAGAAAGCAGCTTCCTCCTCATAACTTTGGAATTTGGGGACTGCCAATCTCTTCATTTTCTCAGTCTTCTTTGTTTTGGTTTCCCGCTTGCTGAACAAAACTCTTCCCTATGCTCTCATGTATCTTGCAAGCGGAATTATACATTTGTTGTGCCAGATCCTGAGGGGGTTTCCCGCCCGGGAGCAGCCCGAAATCTGAGGGGTACCTTGAATCCACATACAGGTCATTCATTTGATTCAGGAGATCAGGTTCTACCATCACTCTGATATGCTTCTCCACCAGTGTGCGGAGCGCGATCAGATCGTGCGTTCTTGGCACGAGCCGATCGTACTCTTCGAGAACCGCTTTGAAAGACTTCTCTACCGACTGCTGACAGTGGAAAGCAACCATATGCGTAAGATCCTCGTTATCGAGGATCTCTTCTACAACTCTCAAGTCATCGCGAGCCGAAGCGAGCCACGCCTCAGTCTGCCTTCTCATACAACGTCTTCCCCGAGCTTTCTAATTCGAGCAGAAAAGAGGAACCATACTTCTTTAGAAGCTCGTACTCACCCTTGGTATAGACGATAAGGTCTATGGGAACATGCTTGTTGACCGACAGGAGGCTCTTCCTAACCATAAGCCTCCCTTGCATCCTCTCCTCATAGGTTTGTGAGATTTTCTCAGAATCCAGAATTACCAGTAAGTCGATATCACTTCCCAACTCCTCCGTTCCCGAAGCCACAGAGCCGAATAGCACGATCCGATAGGGATCGAGAGCTATGAGACGCGAAACGATATCGTGGATGGCGCCGGTCTTGGCTTCCATTTTCTTACAACAGTGCCGTTCCCAAGGATCTGCAGAAATTGATGCCAATTCAGCATATAACGTTTGACCCATCTCTCATAATCAGGCCAAAACATTAGCCTCTGCGGTACAGCACAGGAAGCCAGTTGCATCCGGTTTGTTTATCGCAGAGTGGACAAGTATACTGATCCGGGTCTTTTCTCCACAACTTGCTTGGGAAATCTCTCATGACACTGACAGGAAAAATTGCCATCGTAACCGGGGGGGCTATCGGGATTGGCGGGGCCATTGCGCGGCGGCTGGCCGCGGATGGGGCGAAGGTGCTGGTCGCCGACATCATGCCGGAGGGGGCCGTGGAAAACGCGGCCCGCATCGAGGAGGGAGGCGGCACGGCTTCCGCCTATGAGGTTGACATCGCTCAGCCGGAACAGATGCGGCCGATGATCGAACGGGCGGTTGAACTCTGGGGCGGATTGCACATCGTGGTGAACAACGCCTGGGGGGCGCTGGAACCGGACGGCACGGCCATTACTTTAACTGAGACTGCCTTTGACCGCGCGCTCGACGCTTCGCAGAAGGCGGTCTTTCTGAGCGCGAAGTACGGGGTGCCGCACATTCAGGCCAGCGGCGGCGGCAGCATCGTCAATATTTCTTCGGTGCACGGGCAGATGGTGGCACCGTCATGCCTGGCCTACGAGATGACGAAGGCGGCGATTATCGCGATGAGCCGCCAGATGGCACTAGATTTCGGGCCGGTCGGCGTACGGGTCAACTGCATCTGCCCCGGCCATATCGTGACCGAGCGCCAGGCCGAACGCTGGGAGCGCAACCCTTCTATGCTGCGCTTCTTCGACCAGCACTATCCTCTGCGTCACACCGGCGTGCCCGACGACATCGCCAACGGGGTGCGCTTTCTCTGCTCCGACGAGGCCAAGTTCATCACCGGCCACACGCTGGTCATTGACGGTGGCATGACGATTCAGTTGCAGGAAAATCTGGTTATCGATACGGCCAGATATTACCGCGATCACCCCGAGATTGACCTGGACCCCTAGTAGCCGATTCCCCGAAGATAGGTGACCATCCCGTCGCTGCGTTCGGCCTCGCTCATGGGATCTTCGCGGCCGGGGATGGGCTGGCCTGGGCAGGCGGTCACCCAGCGGTCGTAGCCGATTTCGTCCAGGACACCGCGGATGGCCGGAAAATCCACGTTACCGTGCTCCCCGACCTGGCACCACTGTGGGTCGTAGAAGCCGTCGGCGCGGCGGGTGGTGGTGGCCCAGTCCTGCAGGTGCACGTAGTTCAGCTGTGCGCGGAAGTCCCATAGCGACGCGACGGGGTCATAGCCCCAGAGCTGTGCGTGGGAAACATCGATGCAGAGCTTGGCCGTGCGCAGGTTCTCCATGTACAGCTTCCAGTGATCGATTGAATCGACCAGCAGATTGGTATGGATGTGGTAGGTCAGCTCCAGGCCGAACTGGGCCGCGTAATCGGCCCACTCGTCCGCGCCTTCGGCGGCCGCTTTGACATCTTCGTCGCTCACGGGGCGGTCGTCGGGCTTGCCGCCGTTCATGTACATGAAGCAGTCGCAGCCCATTTCGGCGGCGAACTCCATGCGGCGACGGTTTACCTCTACGTTTTCGCGATCACGGCTATCGGGCGTTCCGTTGGCGGTCAAGACGACGAGGGGCATCCCGGCGTCGTCGCATACGCGGCGCAGACGTTCGGGCGTTCCCATCCAGTTGAGGGGCAGTCTGCTTTCCCAGCCCTGCCAGCCCGCTTCGGCCAGTCTGTTCAAGGCCGGCTCCAGTTCGGGATTCTGCCAGCGCAAGGTACTGTAGGCGAGCTTGTAGCTCATGTGGAATCTCCTTTGGGTGGCGAAATGTTTGCGGCCGGTCTCAATTACTAACTGAGATGACAGGACGTCAGAATTCGGTCACTGGCCACTGGCGTTTACGTCATCCGAGGGCTGGTATCCGAGATAGCGCCGGGTCTCGTCGAGGCTCCAGGTCATGCCGGTGTTGTCGGACATGCCGTTGACTACGATGGCAGGCGCCGGCCATGCGCTGGCATCGGCGTTGACGGCCCGTTCAAACAGGTGCACAAAGTCGCGGTTGGACAGCCACATCAGGCGGAACCAGCGTTCGGCGCGGCGGTATCCTACGGGGTCGGGATGGGAATCGGCGCCACCGATTTGGACGCCCGGGTCGCCGGTGGCGTTGAGCGTTTCGGGCCGGTTGGGGCCCGGCTGGCACCAGCCGATGCGCACGCTCACAAAGGTCGTAGCGCCATTCGACTGCGCGCCCAGCGCTCGACAGATACGTTCGCCCACCATCTTGGTTGTTGAATATGCGGTGGCGTCAAGGGGCGGGTCGGTCTCTGCCCAGACGGTGCCCACGCCCAGGGGACTTTCGGGGGTCAGCGTGCCCGGGCCGACGGTGGCGGCGAGGGGATCGTCCTTATAACGGCCCATTACGTGATTAGAGGTGGCGAAAACGAAGCGCTCGACTCCAGGGCTGCCGGCGGCGGCGAGGGCCACATTGAGGGTCATGTCGATGGAGATGGCGGCTTCGTCCCAGCTGGCGTCGGGGTAGGGGTTGAAGGCGGCGAAGTGGACGACCGCTTGTACGCGATTCAACGCATCCCGCCAGCAACGGTCATTGGGGTCGGTGAGGTCACATTCGAGCAGTTCGATAACAGGTGCTGTGCCAGTCTCATTCTGCGCGGCGGCGTCCTGTAATGCCTGCAGCTGATCAGGCGACGGCGCACGCACGTCCAGCCCAATCAACCGCGCGCAGGGACTGGTGCGGGCCAGGTGCAGCAGCAGCTTTGTACCGAGATTGCCGAGCCCGCCGGTAACGGCGACGGAACGCGAAGCAGACATCAATGCTTCTCTAATTTTATCGTCATTCAACGGAATAGCCGAGTTCACTAATGTAGGGTGACAGAGCTGCCTTTCCGCGCGGACTTACGAGCATCACTACTCTCTTCTTGGCTCGAGTAAACGCCACGTAGAAGACACGCCGTTCCGCCTCGCGTTCCAATGCAGTTCTCGCATTTCGGTTCGGCCAAATGCCCTCTAGGGCTCGTTGACATTTCGATTGAGCCAGATCAGTGTAGAAGCAAAATGCAAGAAAGCGATGAAACGACGTGCGAGTTTGTCATAGCGAGTGAAAATGCGTCGACACCACTTGATTCTGTTGATGAAACGTTCGACGATGTTGCGTTCTCGGTAGCGGATGCGGTCATAGTCGCGTGGTTGCTTGCGATAGCTGCGGAAAGGGATGACCACCTTTACCTGTTGGGCTGCGAGTTGCTCTCGCAACGGGTCCGAATCGTAGCCTTTGTCGGCAATAACGGCATCAAAATCGAAAGGGGCGAGCAAGGCTTCAACTTGGGTCATATCATGGCGTTCACCCCCGGTCAAGATGAACTTGAGGGGAAAGCCCAGGGCATCGACGAGGAGATGGATCTTGCTGCTGAATCCGCCCCGGCTCCGACCTAGGCACTGTTCCTGCTGTGGGCCCCCTTTTTTGACCCGCCCGCGGCGCACATATGGGCGCGCACAGCTGTACTATCGGGCATCACTGCTGCCATCTCTGGGTCCTGGGCGAACTGTTTAAACATGTCGGCCCAAACACCGTTCTCTTCCCAGCGTGCGTAGCGCTTGAAGACGCTGTTCCACTTGCCATAGCGGTCTGGCAGTTCACGCCACTGAGCGCCCGTGCGCAGAATCCAGTGAACTGCCTCAACGAAACGGCGACACTCTTTCTCTTGCCCTGCGTAGGCACGTGGGTGTCCTTGCAAAAATGCATAAAGTTTCTGCCACTGATTGTCGGCTATTTTCGTTGTAGACATCCTACTATTGTCGCCAAAGTGTCAAAACTTATCAAATGTCAACGAGACCTAGTACGTCAAGCAATATCACGGTATCGAATTCTTTCCCTTTCGCACGTAATGCGGTCATCAAATGAAGAGGTTGTTTCCAAAGCTCCTCCGTTGAGTCCGCTTGATCGCTGTCCTCGAAAGGTGGAATGTAGACTAGAGAATCCTTCGCGAGTTCTATGTCATCAACGAAACTCTCATAATCGTTATCGTACGCTGATGCATATTCAGCCAGTTGCAGAAAAGGCGGATCTGTATAGAAAATGTCCTCCTCTGCTTTGCCAAAATCATATCGCAGTCCTTCAAAGCATTCGCTCAACTTCAGGAGGGCGTCTGAGACGGTCGTAGCGTCAACGTACTCCCTCGCCGCTTCCGCCATAGCGAGACTCATCTTGCCCCCTTCGTTTTTCCCCTTGAGTGGCCCCTCGTACTTTGCCAATGTATCAATTGCAGATTCTAATGTATGCGGCCTAGATTGCTGAAGATATCTCCTTAAGCTCTCTCGTTCACTTTTCTTGACCTTGTACCGTTTGACAAGATCGCACAGTTTCAGAAGGTCATTTACAACCTGACTGCGTCCCTGTCTCACCGTCGCTCGAGTCTTGATCATGAGAAGATCAAGGAGGCGCTCGAAAGTATCGCTTAGAAATACCTGTAAATCCTCGGCAGCGCAGAAGGAGACGTTACGCGAAGCGAAGAACACTTGATATGGAATGAGTTGACTTCTCTTACGACCGATGATCGCAACCCGACTGGGACTTTCTCCTCGACCGATCGACCTGTCGACCATGTTGTAAACGTAGTCAAGAGAGTCCATAAGACCACCGGTCTTTGTGATCTCAATCTGCGCCTCGTTGGAGTGAAATGCTGATATCTGTTTAGGAACTCGACGCGAATTGTTGGAGATTAATCTTTGAGACCGACCAACAATGTTCGCGGGTGATCGATAATTGACACTTAGGGTGTAAGTCTGAAAATCAGAACCGAAAAACTTAGCGGGATCCAAAATGTATTCTGGTGTCGCCCCACGCCATTCAAATATCGCCTGGTCATCATCGCCAGCAAGTGTTGTGCTGGCCCGGTTGCGTTCGGCAATGGCCCTAATGAGAGCAAGGTCAAGGGGGTTTATGTCCTGAAACTCATCGACAAAGACATGATTATAACTTGCAGCGCCAGTAAGATAACTCCCTTCTTCAATTTTTTTGCGTTCATCAAGGAAAGCGAAGTACTTTTGGTCTTCCAAAGTGAACGTAGCGTTATCGATCAGATGAGCTGTAGCCTCTACCCAGAAACGGAAAAAGACATCGTAAACCTCATGCCTTTCTGCTCGTGGGACCTCCTTCCCGTTTTGGAATCTACTTTCAAACACCCCGAACTTGGTCAACTCGTGGAATTGTTCCAACAGTTTCCAAGTCAGATTCTGGTTTATGAGTTCGGTCAGATGATGTTCAAACTGCATATAGTCTGAGTGCCGGACGTGGTCGAAACCCAATGACTTGAAGGCATCCAGAGTGTCCATCAGTACGCGCGGTGCGTTATGCCTCTTTTTTTCAATCGCGCTTCTGATTGGTCCATGCTTCTGCCAAACCGGTTGGAGCTGATTCAGCATAGCAAAGTGAAAGTCATCTCTTGATGTGATGAGTTTGGGACTGAATGCCGCGTTTCTTATTCGACGATATCCCCATGAGTTTAGAGTGGTTATTTCGACAAAGTCCCGAAGCCCTGAGAATCGACTGTCTTCGTTGAGTCGGGTAAAGAGTTCATCTCTTGCTGCTCGCGTAAAGGTCACGATGAGAAAACGAAGACGCTGTGACTGACTCTGTTCGGCAAGATATTTGCATCTAAAAAGTAAACAAAGTGTCTTTCCACACCCAGCCGGAGCCAGCAACCTGATATTCGTTGCCGGTGCTTCACAAAATGCTTTTTGAGATATGTCGAGTTGCTCCAGCATCTGTTCCCTTTCATGGAGTTAATAATGAAAAGGCGGGCCGGTCAACACAAGGTCTACCGACCCGCCTTCGTGAACAGCAGTGATACGTTGTTCGTCGCTCGTGGCCAGTGCAGTGGCCCAGGGGGCGCGCCCCTCACCAGTCACTGAGAACAGGGCGCTATGCGCCGTTTTTCTCCCAGATGGCTTCCAGCAACCGAGCGGGCGACATGGGCAGTTCGGTCGGCCGCACGCCGATGGCATCGTAGATGGCGTTGGCGATGGCCCCGGCGGGTGGAACGATCGGCACTTCGCCGACGCCGCGCACGCCGAAGGGATGGTCGGGGTTGGCAACCTCGACCACAACGGTCTCGATCATGGGTAGATCAAGCGCTGTGGGCATGCGATAGTCGAGCAGACTGGCGTTGAGCAGATGGCCCTCGTCGTCGTAGATATACTCTTCGTTCAGGGCCCAGCCGATTCCCTGCACGACACCGCCCTGGATCTGGCCTTCCACATAGCTGGGGTGGATCGCCTTGCCCACGTCTTGGACAGCGGTGTAGCGCAAAATCTCGACCTTCCCCGTCTCCGGATCGACCTCGACGTCAACAACATGCGTGCCGAAGCAGGGCCCGGCCCCTTCCGTGTTCATTGTGACGCTGGCCGTCAGCGCTTCGTAGCCGCTGGACAGCTCCTGGGCCGCTTCCTTGAAGCCGAGGCTGTGGCCGTTGCCATTGAACTGGTTGTTCTGCCAGGTGATGTCGGAAATGTCCATCTCCCAGTAATCGGCAAGCTGTTCGCTCATCTTCCTGCGCAGCTCCAGCCCGAGTTGATGTGTCGTCACGCCGATCTTATGGGTGACGCTGCTGCCGCCGGTGCCGCTGGTGTAGCCGATCGAGTCGGTGTCTACGACCTGCGGGTTGATGTCCTCGGCGGCGACGCCGATTGTCTCGGCCAGCATCATGGCGGCAGAAGCGCGCGTGCCGCCGATGTCGGCGGAGCCTTCCATCAGGTTCACGGTGCCGTCGGCATTTACGACGGCGGTGACGCTTGAAGGGCCGGCGCCATTGAACCAGAAGCCGGAGGCCACGCCCCGGCCTCGATTTGTGCCTTCGTTCGGCATCGCGGTATGGGGGTGATCGATGGCGGCTTCAACGGTCTCTTTGTAACCTATGCGCTTGTATTCGGGCCCGTCCGGGCGGCGATCTCCTGCCTGGGCGGCGTTGATATGGCGGAATTCGAGCGGGTCGATCTCCAGGATCTCGGCCAGCTCGTCGATAACCGTCTCCGAAGCGAAGGCGGCATTGGTGCCGCCGGGCGCGCGGTAGGCGCCGCTCTGCGGACGGTTCACGACAACGTCGTAGCCGTCGATGCGCAGATTGTCGAGCTTGTAGGGCGACAGGATCACGCCGGCGCCGGCGCCGACGGGCGAGCCGGGATAGGCGCCCGCCTCGTAGATCAGGTCGGCTTCAACTGCGGTGATGCGGCCGTCCTTCGAAGCGCCCATCTTCACTTTGATGTAGCTGCCGGAGGTGGGGCCGGTCGCCTGCAGTACTTCGGTGCGGGTCAGCGCCATCTTGACCGGTCGGTTGCCGCTCTTGCGGGAGAGCAGGGCCGCGGGCAGATCGGTGTAGGGGGTGAACTTGCCGCCGAATCCGCCTCCGATCTCTGCGGGCGTCACCTTCACCTGCGAAACGGGCACCTGCAGGAGGGCCGACACAGAATCCCGAATCTGAAACGGTCCCTGGGTGCTGGTCCAAATATGAATCTGGTCGTCGGACCGCCACTGCACGGTCGAGGCCTGCGGTTCGAGATAGCCCTGATGGACCATGGCCGTTGTGAATTCGCGTTCGACAATTGCGTCGGCTGCTTCGTAGCCGGCTTCGAGGTCGCCGCGTGCATGGCGGAAATGTTGTGCGACGTTGGTGGGCTTATCGCCGACCTCGCCCAAGGCGGAGGTGCGCAACTCCTCCAGGAGGACAGGGGCGTCGTCTGCCATGGCCTCGCGCACATCCAGCACCGGTTTGAGGACCTCATATTCCACATCGATCAGTCCGACCGCCTCTTCCGCGACATGAACGCTGTTTGCCGCCACGGCAGCGATGGCGTGGCCGTGGTAGAGGACCTTGTCATGGGCCAGCATATTGGCGCTCAGATACCTCAGATTGACGGCGTCTTCGCCCATCTCCTGAATCTTGTCAGCCGCTTCGGCCAGGTCGGACGAAGTAACGATCGAGACTACGCCCGGCAGAGCCTCGGCTTTACTGGTATCGATATTCAGGATGCGCGCGTGGGCGTGGGGGCTGCGCAGATACTTGCCGTACAACATGCCCGGCACGTTCTGGTCAGCGGCATAGCGGGCTGCGCCGACAACCTTATCGGTACCATCGTGCCGAATGGGCCGGGTCCCCACAACCTGGTAATTTCCGGACATCACCGATTTGCCGTTTTCAGCCATAAAAATCTCCTTAAGAGTTGGTTACATGTGGAAAGTTGCTTGCGGGCCTTTGCATTTTACCATTCAAGAGCAGTGCGATAGCCTGCCGCCTTGGGGATGGGACGTCTGGCAGTCAACCTTGCAGACAATCAGTACGCGTGCTGCCTGTCGTTCGATATCCATGCAGGACGCCTCATCCATGCAGGACGCCTCAACTGAAATTGTCAGCTTCTCTCTATTCGAATGCCATCAATTGCAAAGGTGCGATCTCTGGCATATGAATCGGATTGTACCGATCTTCAACCGCTCCGTCAAACGATTTGTGCTGCTATCTCAATAGTTACCGTCGGCATCTGTATTCCTAGAGAGCAGAATACGTGGGTGACGAATCCAAATGGAAAGTTTCCTGACCCCATCCACGCTCAACCTTCCCAACGAACACGTATGCCAAGTCGACAGCTTCAACCGGCAGCGCGCGATCGACCACTAGTGATGATGGGCGTAATGGTGCGCCAACAGATCTCTGCCGAAATCATTGACCGGGTCCCGCCAGACCGAGTGGATGTGATTGGCGTCGTTCTGGGTGTTGTCGTATTCGCAGACGAAACGGGGCCCCTGGATGCGGTAGTAGTGGCCCTGCCTCTTTTCCAGGCCGCCGGCCCAGGCAAAGTGGATTCCGTCCAGGCCGTGCTCGCCCAGGTTGTGCCACTCGATTTCAGCGAGTTCGTCGGGCATTCGATGGATATACTCGCCGATGAGCGCCAGCAGAAGTTCCTGCTGACTGCTGTTCATGCGGCTGCGGCAGAGCCCGCGAGGCGTGTCGGAATAGCGCAACGCTTGCACGTGCGAATCGTCCACACCTTTGGCATCTTTCCAAGCTTCCAGGTCGGGAGAGTTGGCAGGCATGCGAAATGCGCCTTCAACAACCTGGGGAAGATTGTAGAGTACATTGTCTGGCGGCGCCGCCGGGGAGATGCTGGCGACTGCCAGGTCCTCTTCGTCAAATGACCGGACCAGCTCGCGGGCCAGATCTTCGACGCCGGCCAGAGGGCGGAGGGTGGCCGCAGGGCTGAAGGGCGCATCGGCCGGGTTCGAACCAAAGAATAAAGGCGTGGGCGAGATGATTCTCCCATCGGCAATCGTGTAATTGAGCGAGATGTGGTGGCCCTCAAAGCGCCATCCCCACACGCCCTTTTCATCCGGGCTGTCGAAAATGGTCAGGAAGTAGAGCTGTGGATCCCTGCCCGGATGCGTCCGCTCCCAATCCTCCAACATGTCGAGAGCATTCTCAATCCCCATCACGGTCGAGGCGGTAACAAAGCCTGCGCGACTGAGGCCGGCATTGACCAGTTGCAGGGCACTTTGCCGCTGCGGAAAGGTCATTTCAGACAGAGAAAGCCCCTTGCGCAAGATCGGTGTATAGTGCCAGTTTGTGCGCTCTGATTGATCGGCAAAGGGAACGACGGCTCTGTGTTTCTGGTCTATAGAGAGGCAGGCCAGAAAGGCAGCCGCGGCCTCACCCATTTGCCGGACGATAGTTTGCGCGCCAGCGCCAGTCAAGGTATCAGTTGTGTTTGTCATGCGCGCATCCTTTGTGTGAATATCTGCGGTTATTCCGGTGCCAGCGACCGGATGCCAAGTGCGCCCAATCGTACCTTAAATGTGTAGATTGCTCAACAAGCGGAACACGAGTGGGGGGTATGTCCCGGATTACGGGTAAAGGTTTCCTGATTCAGGATTTGGAGGGTTTTCAGGATTGCGGTCTGAGACCTCTGATGCCATTTGTGTCACATGCAGTGGCTGTCTGGACAGACCCTTGCCTACATTGACCGACTTTTGCAATTCTCGGTTCATCTTCGATTCCTGGCCACATTTCACGGGTAGGCGAAGCACTTTGGGCTGACGGACACGCTGCGACTTTGGCCGCGAACTGGCGGCGTGGCGTGTTCTAGGGGGGCGTTGCGGGACCCATCCCCCCGTACAAGGGAGGCCGCTTGCGGCCGACCGCCCTAAAGGAAAGGAGAGAGAAACACCTTAGCTCGCCTCGCTCAGGTTCGCGATTGCCGGAAGGACAGTGAAGGCTGGGCCGCCGCCCAAAAGGGGCACGAAGAAGATGTTTGAGATTCCGCCAAAAACAGTGCTTCCACGAAAGGTATATGTTGGGTATAATACCCGCGTCCTGCTCGATTTCCGTCCATTGTCTGGGGGGATATCTGGCAATCGAACCTACGGTTCAAAGGGCCATCGGACGAGTCATGGAAGAAACGCCAACAATGGTGCTCTCCCTGCCGGAAGGCTATGGCGCCAGGCGGCGGAGTGCTACAGAGAGAAGAGTTCAGCAGATCGTTGAGCTGGCGGAGGGGAAGAGCAACCTCCTGGTTCTGATGCACAACGATCCGGACCCGGACGCGATCGCCAGCGCGCGCGCGCTGGAGGAGATGCTGCGAATTCATGCACCGGGCACGCCCGTCACACTGGGACACGGCGGCATTATCGGCCGGGCCGAGAACTATACGATGGCCAATGAAATCGTGCCCCACAAAGTGCGCATTGCGCAGCGGGCAGCCGCGGAGGAGATGAGCGTATATGACGGTGTGATGCTGGTCGATACGCAGCCTGTGGCGGCAAATCATCTGCTGTGGAGCACGGACTACCCTGGCGAAGAGGTGCTGGCCGCGATTGATCATCATCCTCCGCGGCGCAGCCAACTGCGGGCCAAAGTCCACGACGTGCGTCCGGAGGTGGGCGCCACCTCCACGCTACTGTGCGAATACCTGGCGGTAGCCGAAGTGCCGGTCGACACGCGACTGGCGACCGCCCTTTTCTACGGGATCAAATCTGACACGCTAGGCCTCAGCCGGCACACGTCGACCCTGGATATCTGGGCGTATTCGACCTTACGCCATCTTGTCGAGACGGATCTGCTGAACCGAATTGAACATGTGCAGGTTCCCCGTACCTACTTCCGCAGCATAAGCGATGCCTTGGCCAACACGACAATCTACACGGTTTCGATGCCCAGCGCCGTCGATGAAGAGGACGACGAGGAGGCGGAGGAGATCCTGGACGAGGACGAAGAGAACGGCTACAAGTCGGACCTTGAGCGTTTCGATCTCGATATCATTGCGCTGTCACGAATGCTCGCGCCCGGTAGTCCCGGTCCGCCGTCGAACCTGCAGGATGGGGACGAGGACACGGGCGAAGGTGATGGAGAGCCAGAGGACGACTCCGAAAGGACAGGCGACATTGCCGTCAGCCTGCTTTTTGATATGCCGCGACCCGATATGGCCGCAGAGGTGGCAGATCTGTTGATGCGCATGGAAAACGTCGCCTGGGTCGTCTGCCTGGGAATCTTCGGAGACCAGGGGGTGATGTCAGTGCGGGCGGCGGATTCGAATGCCAAGGCAGGTCGCCTGGTACGCATCATCGCGGGCCGAAACGGTTCTGCCGGCGGTCATAACACAATGGCCGGTGGACGCATCCATCTTCCCGATAAGACACCAGCCGAACGGATTGCCGAGTTGCACGCGCTGGTGCCCCGATTTCTCAAAGAGTTGGGCGCCGGCGACGACGTGGGCGTCGCACTACTTGAGGCAGAATAGAGTTGGAATTCCCCCTTGAACGAAGAGGACTTGAAGGAGTTTTCGATGCCGATCAGCGCCCCATCGCTGGGAGACGAGGAAGACCGCAGAGATCCCCGCTTTCAGGATGACGACCTGTATGAGTCCGAAAGTCTGGCGTTCCCCGGACTGACGGCAGACCAGGCCGAAGCGGTGCTGAAACGGCTGGGGGCCGGCGTGGTCGAGAAGCTGGCGCTGGTAGAGGGGATTGGCTGGCAGGCGCGCATCGAGCCGGTGCAAGGCGGCGTAGAGATCCATTTCCGCGCGCATGACGAACTGATCGACGACCTGCTGCGTCGATGCGAACAGCAGGCAGAACGAGAAGCGTGATTGACGAATGCGCACCCGCTTCGTTGTCTGAACGCAAGGCCACTTGCCGCGCCGGCAGCAACATTGCATTTATAAAGTACTGGGGCGTTGCCGACGCAGGTGAAGATCTGAACATCCCACTCAACAACTCAATCAGCATGACCTTGGCGGACGCGCATACAACCACGACGGTCGTCTGGGACGACTACGCTTGCCTGCCAGAGGATACAGTTGTTATTGACGGCGTGCAGCTTGAGGGCGGGCCCGCAGAGCGTATTGTGGCCCATCTCGACCGGTTGCGCGCCCTCGCGGGCGTTCCCGACAGGGCCCACGTTGTCAGCAACAACAATTTTCCGATGGCTTCCGGTATCGCCAGTTCGGCCAGTGGATTCGCCGCGCTCACCGTCGCCGGGGCTGCGGCGCTGGGACTCCGGCTGAACGCAACGCGGCTGTCCGCGGTCGCACGTCAAGGGAGCGGTTCGGCCAGCCGCAGCCTGTTCGGGGGCTTTGTCGAATGGGAGCGGGGCTGGGGGATAGGAAAGCGTGAAAGCAGTTCACGTCTCGATTCTAGGAGTGTTGCGCATCAGATGCATGACGAAAGCCACTGGGCGCTGCGGGACGTGATCGCCATCGTCAGCGCCGGTGCCAAGCGGGTCAGCAGCAGCAGCGGGCACCGACTCGCGGCGACCAGCCCTCTTAACACGGCGCGCACGCGGTGTGTCGGGGCGTGGCTGGATACCGTGCGGCAGGCGATCGCCGAGCGCGATTTCGGTTTACTCGGCCCTGTGCTGGAGCTGGACGCGCTGGCGATGCACGGGGTGATGATGACGAGCACACCCAGTCTGCTCTACTGGCAGCCGGGCACGCTGGAGGTGCTGCAGGCGGTGCGGAGCTGGCGCGAGGATGAGGGTGTGCCGGTCTACTTCACAATCGATGCGGGGCCAAACGTGCATCTGATCTGCGAAGCGGACAGTGCGCCTGAGGTGGAACGGCGTGTGGGTGAGCTGCCGGCGGTGGGGCGTGTGTTGGCGAGTGGTCCCGGGACTGGTCCAGAGTTGTTGGATGGGCATCTTTTCTGATAGAATGCGCTTGCGTGCAGTCGGTGGGCACGACCTCTATAGGTATTCCCCAATTCGACGGTGAATTGAACCGGATTTCCCGCCGAAAACCCATTGAAAGATATAGAGAGCTTTGCCCAAACTCCCGGGCGGCCCGCTTCCGCGGAGGCCGCTTCATTTCATTTGGATTGTCGAGTGCTCCGGCTCGATGGGCGGCCAAAAGATCCAAGCCCTCAACTACGCTATCAGAACTGCACCGTCCGCCATGCAGGACGCCGCGGCCGAGAATCCCTATGCCCAAGTAATGGTGCGCGCCGTGAAGTTCTCTAGCGGAGCAAGCTGGCACGTGGCCAGCCCGGTTCCGGTCGAGGAATTCCAATGGGATGATCTGGAGGCCAGCGGCGTAACCGACATGGGCAAGGCCCTGAAACTCGTCGCCGAACAGCTTGATCCATCAATCATGCCCCAGCGGGCGCTGCCTCCCGTCCTGGTTCTCATATCGGATAGTAAACCTACCGATGATGTAAACGCCGGCTTGCGCGCCCTGATGGATCAACCCTGGGGCAAAAAGGCTGTGCGCATCGCTATCGCCATCGGCGAAGACGCCGACAAGAGCGTCCTTCAACGCTTCATCGGCCACCCGGAACTGGAGCCGCTCCAAGCCAATCGTGCTGCAGACCTGGTCAAGTTCATCAAATGGGTTTCGACATCCATCATATTGGTATCGACGAAAGGAGAAACAACTATGCCCAAACTACCCGGCGGCCCTTTAGCCCACCGCCCTCTACACTTCATCTGGATTGCCGACTGCTCCGGCTCGATGGGCGGCAAAAAGATCGAAGCCCTCAACTATGCTATCAGAAATGCACTGCCCGACATGAAGGACGCCGCGGCCGAGAATCCCTATGCCCAAGTAATGGTGCGCGCCGTGAAGTTCTCCAGCGGCGCAAGCTGGCACGTGGCCAGCCCGGTTCCGGTCAAGGAGTTCCAATGGGATGACCTGGAGGCCAGCGGCGTAACCGACATGGGCAAGGCCCTGCAACTGGTCGCCGAGCAGCTTGACCCAGCGGTGATGCCCCAGCGGGCGCTGCCTCCTGTCCTCGTTCTCATCTCCGACGGGCAACCCACCGACGATGTCAGCGCCGGTCTGCGCGCCTTGATGGATCAACCCTGGGGTAAAAAGGCCGTGCGCATCGCCATAGCCATCGGCGAGGATGCCGAAAAATCCGTACTGCAACGCTTCATCGGCCACCTGGAACTGGAGCCGCTGCAAGCCAATCGTGCTGCAGACCTGGTCAAGTTCATCAAGTGGGTATCGACAGCTGTCTTGAAAGCGGCCTCCTCGCCGGCCAACCAGGCATTGAATACAGACCAGGGCACAAATATGCCCCTGCTGCCACCGTCGGACCAGAACGTCGGTGATGTTGACTGGGAGATAGCGGACGCGGATACGACAATATGAAGTCGACGCTGCCACCGGCACAAGAAAGTAGTAACGATAGCCCGTCCTGCAGCACGACAGACGCTTGCGGCTGGCAGATCGTGAGCGCGTCGGTGCCTGGCGCCGTCCATGTACGCGGTGGCGCGCCCAATCAGGACGCGCTGAGTTGGTGGTCGGCCGAGGGGGAAAGGCCGCTCGCGGTGCTGTGCGTAGCCGATGGCCACGGCGGCAGCGAGTACACCCGCAGCGATATAGGCGCTCGCCGAGCAGTGGAACAAGCCCAGATGCTGCTTGTGAACGAGGCGCTGCCCCGCATCCTGGACGGCAGCGCTCTGATGGATTTGGCCCGGTTCAAGCGACACCTCGACCCCGACCAACAGTTGCCAAAAGAACTGGTGAAACGATGGTTGGCATCAATCGATGAACACGAAGCTGACAATCCCCTCCCAGAGAACAAGACGGCTGCGCAGCCAGACGTTCCTGTCGAGCGGCGCTACGGAGCTACGCTTCTAGCGGCTCTCCTTACCCCCAAACTGCATCTTTACATCCAATTGGGCGATGGCGACATTCTGACCGTTTCGGAAGAGGGGGAAATAACGCGCCCTCCATTCCGCGCGGACAGTCAACTCATTGCCAATTACACTACCTCCCTGTGTTCGAGAAATGCCTGGGATTTCGTGCGCATCCATTTCCAGCAGATCGACAAAAAACCGCCAGCTCTCGTCATGCTGGCGACCGATGGCTATGCAAACTCCTTCGCCGATGACGCCGCTTTCGAACACGCAGCAAAGGACATCCACGGCACGATTCAACAGGACGGCCCCGCCGCGGTAGCCGGTCGGTTGCCCGGTTGGCTGGAGGAAACATCCAAGGCCGGTAGTGGAGACGATATCTCCGTTATCATCGCCACAGACGCGAGCCGACTGAGATAGTCGCGGGACATATACTGCCCACCTCTGGGACATTAGCAGTATCTGCAATGAAGAGAGAGCAGTGACGGTTAACACAGTATGGAACGAGACGCTGATGGAGAAAACCGTGATTTACTACTCTTGAGGTCGGCGGACAACTCCTTTTTCTATCGAAAATGTGCCGGCCAGAGTCAACGCGGAGATGGGTGAAGGGTACTTTTCACCAGAGACCGTCGAACGCTTGCAACTATCAATGTGGGAACGATGCCATCCCGACAATGCTATTCAGATGCCAGTCTATGAATATGCCTCTCTGGCCTGAGCGCTCCCCGTCTACCGGACGAACGATAAACTGAAAATAAACCTGTCGTTGATAAGAACCGATCCGTCTTTCATTCCTGGATTGTAAAATGAACCAACTGCTGAGTTCTGGCGAAATCGTGCAGCTGCAAACCGTCGGTCTGGCCTACAAAGTCGAGAAATTCCTTGGCGGGGGCAGCCAAGGGGAAGTCTATCGCGCCCGGCCGGCAGACGGGCAGGGCGGAGGCGCGCCGGTGGCGCTCAAATGGTTCTTCCCCGACTATTTGCGTCAGGATCCGGATCTGCGCGCGCGGCTGGAGCGCGCGGTGGACACCGGTCCGCCCAGCGACCGCTTTCTCTGGCCGCAGGGACTGGTCCATACCGCAAACCGGCCCGGATTCGGATATGTCATGCCGCTGCGGGAGGATCGCTTTGTCGGCATCACCGATCTGGTGACGCGGCGGGCGGTACCGACATTCCGCACGCTAGTGACGGCAGGTTTCGAACTAGCGCACAACTATCTGCAACTTCACGCCCAAGGACTCTGTTATCACGACATCTCCTTCGGCAACGTCTTTTTCGATCCCCAAAGCGGTGAAGTGCGTATCTGTGACAACGACAATGTGAGCGTGAACAAGCAACGCAGCGCAATCGCCGGCACACTTCGCTTCATGGCGCCGGAGATCGTGCGCGGCGAGGCAGCACCCGACACTCAGACCGATCTCTTCTCTCTTGCGGTTCTTCTCTTTTACATGCTTGTCAACCATCATCCGCTCGAAGGAGAAAGAGAGGCGCAGATCCCCATCCTCGATGCGCCGGCCATGATCAGGCTATATGGAACCGATCCACTCTTCATCTTCGACCCCGACGACAGCGGCAACTGGCCTTTGCACGGTGACCATGACAACGCGCTGACGTTGTGGCCGCTCTACCCGCGTTTTGTGCAGGATCTCTTCATTCGCGCCTTCACGGACGGGTTGCGCGACACCCACAGTCGGGTGCAGGAAAGCCAGTGGACCAAAGCCTTGATCCGCCTGCGGGATTCAATCTTCTATTGTCAGCACTGTGCCGCCGAGAATTTTCATGATCCGGACGCGCGCAGAGACTCCGATGGCAACGCCAAGGCTTGCTGGTCGTGTGCATCACCGCACCGTTTGCCGCCTCGCATGCGTATTGACAGCGATATAGTGATGCTCAACCACGACACTCTGCTCTACCCTCATCATCTTGACACATGGCGTCCTTACGACTTCGATACGCCGGTCGCCGAAGTCACCCAGCACCCGCAGAATCCACAGATCTGGGGGCTGCGCAATCTCTCTACACAGAAGTGGACAAGCCAAAACGCCGACGGAGAGGTCAATGAAGTTGAGTCGGGAAAGACCGTTACCCTCTCGCCCGGCCTGCGGATTCAGTTCGGCAGCCGCGAAGGAGAAGTGCGCTTCTAGCGATGCACCCACTCCCACGGCGCGTTCTGCGCCAATTGCTCGCAGACCACGGACCGGCTCTCCTAAATGAACCCGCGCGTGTAGATGCCCTCCTGGCCGACCTCTGCGGCCCCTACCACTGCGAACGCTTTCTTCTGAGTCACGCCCTGCGGGAGCGCAATTCTAATGCTAACTGGTCCGACGAGTTCTGGCTCAGTTCGTGCTCCCAGCGGTTGCAGAAGCGGTATTGCTTTTCTGCTGAGGCCGCGGCATGGGCGGTCGAGAGTTGGTTAAGTGCCCTGGGTATCGCTTCTACAATTACGAATACGAACCAGGCCGGTAAAGAAATTCCTAATGTCGGTCTTGAGACGCTTTCCGAAATCCCCCAGCGCACACTATACCAGTTGTTGACAGATTGGGATCCGGATCTACTGAATGACCTCGGGCGCGTGGATGCGCTCTTAGCCGACCTGTGCAGCCCGTTTCCCCGCGAACGGTTCTTGCTGTTCCACGCGTTGCGGGAGCGTATTCCTTCTCAACTGGTTTTGGCACACGCGTTGCGGGAGCATATTCCTGCCCAATTGGTATTGGTACACGCGCCTGAGGAACGCTCTCTTGCAGAACATTTGATCCACCCGCACGGGAACGCAATTCACGCCAACTGGCTTTCCCAACGCTTACAGAACAGGTATGGCTTTTCGGCCGAAGCCACGCAGTGGGTAGTCAAGGGTTGTTCTTTCGCCCTGAATATCGCTCCTCCAGTCCAGAACCTGACAACGACAGGCAAACCTCTCCCATTTGTGGACGAAATCATGTTACGGATTCACCAACATGACCCCCGATCCAGGACTTGGGTCTCAGCTGAAGTCCTAGCTCGCCAGAAAGCTAAGGAGCAAAACGACGCGGTAGACGCGGTTCGTCAGAAGAACGAGGAACGAAAAGCAGCCGAAGATGCAGTTCGCCAGAAAGTTAAGGAGCAAAACGACGCGGTGGCCGCGGCCCGTCAGAAGAACAAGGAACGAAAAGCAGCCGAAGAGGTAGTTCGCCAGAAAGCCAAGGAGCAAAACGACGCGGTGGCCGCGGCCCGTCAGAAGAACAAGGAACGAAAAGCAGCCGAAGAGGTAGTTCGCCAGAAAGCCAAGGAGCAAAATGAAGCGGTGGCCGCGGCTCGTCAGAAGAACAAGGAACGAAAAGCAGCCGAGGAAGTAGTTCGCCAGAAAGCTGAGAAGCGGAAAGCGGAAAAAGCTATGTCCCTAGAGAGGGCTAAAGAGACGATAGCAGCGCAAGAGGCAGCTCTGACCAAGGCCAAGGAGTGGTTCGCGACAGAAGCGGCGGATGATCAGAAGGCCAAAGAATGGGAGGCAGCGGAAGAGGAGGTCTTGAAAAAGGCTGATGAGTGGGTCGCAACAAGAGCGGCGGATCATCAGAAGATAGCAGGATTGAGCGCAGCTAAAGCTGAAGAAAATGAAAAGGCAAGAGTGTGGGTCGCAGCGGAAAAGGCGGTTTTGCAGAGGACTGAAGAGTGGGTCGCGACAAAAGCGGCGGAACATCAGAAAACAGTAGAATGGGACGAAGCCGAAGCGGCTGTCTTGCAGAAGATTAAGGAATGGGTCGCGGCCAAAACGGCCTCTCGTCAGAAGATGATTGAATGGGCTGCAGCCGAAAAAGCCGCTCGCGTGAAAGCTGAAGAGCGGTCCGCTGCCGAAGAAGCCGCTCGCGTAAAGGCTGAAGAACAGTCCGTCGCCGAAAAAGCCGTTCGCGTGAAGGCCGAAGAGCAGTCCGCTGCAGAAAGGGCCGCCCGACAGATGGCCTTGGAAGAAATTACGTTACAGATCTTGAAGCAAACCCCCTTGACCTCGTGCGAGGTAGCTACATTCTTGGACCGTGAGCATGAACAGGCCATCTCTTGGCTGAGACGCCTACAGGCAGCAGGTAAGATCGAATATGTTTGGTTGAAACGATCTTCACACCACCCTTGCTACCAGTCCAAGGAACATTCGATCTCCTGGTCATTACAGAAGGGGGATGACCTGCCGACAGAGATCGAAGCGGTATCAGAGAAATATGGGTAGCCTCCTGACGAAGCGGGTTTCATGGACTAGTAAACGAAAGACACATTTGGCGATGAATCCATTTCCCCGTCACATTCTGCGCAAATTGCTCGCTGAATACGGCCCGACTTTGCTGGATGAGCCTGAGCGCGTGGATGCCTTTCTGGCTGATCTTTGCGGAGAGTATCGCAGAGAACGCTACCTAATCGTCCAGGCGATGCGTTGGCGCGTTCCTGCCGATTTGATATCCCAGCCGCAGGGGGCGGCAACTATTGGGCCGAGGCTCTCCCGTTCGAATGCTTTTCCAGTCCGAGCGGGAGCGAGATTGAACTAGCAACCTTAGTTGCAGGAGAGATCGTAGAGGCACCGGGAATTACAGCCTATAGAAGCTTTTTGCGTATCGTTGATTCCTCCACTCTTTGCCTTTGTACCTATGCTTATTTTGGCAGGAGACAGTGGTGCGTGTCAGTGCGACCCGCTCTTTGGGTTGCAAGATGCGCGCCTGCTGCTTTGTCCGAGGTTACGGGGCGTCGCGGCCTGAGGAAACTGACGTTGACATCGACTCCGTCTTACTTCTCCCTTTGGCGCAGATTTCACGCCATCTCCATCTCGGCTATTTCCCGTCGCAGGCCGGCGGCTATGGAGAGCAGGGCCATCATTGCTCCCGCGCCGACGAAGACCCAGCCCAGACTCAGCTTGATCAGCGCGCCGGAGACGGCGTTTGAAATTGGGGACAGGCCGATTGAGGCGATCATGAGGAGGCTCATTACGCGTCCCATCACCTTTTGGGGCGTCCGCGCCTGCAGCCAGGTCGTAAACATGATGTTGGTGTATCCTCCCATTACGCCGATGACAACAACCAGGCCGGCGGCAAGCCAGGTCGCTGTCAGGAAGCCAAACGGCATGATCAGAATGCCGCTCAGGACATAGGTAATGACTAGGAAATGCCCCAGTCGCCTTTTAGGGGTAGGCAATGCCCCGGCTAACACCGCGCCGAGCAAGGCGCCGCCGGCATAGGCGGAGGCGATGATGCCGACAGCCAGTGCGCCCTGCGGGAGCTGGGTACTTGCCAGAACCGGAATCCCAACAATGACCGGCCCTTGTACGAAGAGCTCGATTGCCGCGATAAGAAGAAAGAGTGTAGACATGGCGGCGTCGGACCGCACAAATCGAAACCCTTCGGCAATTGAGGCCCAGATGCTGCCGCCGTCCTTGTCTTCGGCAGCGCGGCTCTTGCCGTTTTGCACCGCCGGATTCAGCCGTACAAAGGCAAGTAAGAGGGAGGAGATGAGAAAGGCGCCGGCTACCACGGCGAATGCGAATCCCACGCCAGCCGTGTCCGCCCGCGCCGCTGCCGTTACACGCTGCAGCGAGGGGAGCACATTGTTCGTGCCGCTGAACGCGGCGATCAGCGCGCCGGCCAGCATAGGTCCGACAAATCCGCTCGATTCCGTCGTGGTCTGCGTAATGACATTGGCGTGACGAAGCTGTTTTTCTGTCACGATTCGCGGCAGAAGCGCTGCCTGAGCGGGATAGTAGAAGGTGTCAGCAATCCCTTTGGCCAAGGCAAAGAGGTAGAGCAGCCACAGATTCAACATGCCGGTCAGCACAAGCGCAGCCAGGACGGATCCTAAGAAAATACGTACCAGATTGCTGACCTGGAGAATCATGCGCGGGGAAGAGCGATCCACAATCGACCCGCCGATAAGCATGAAGAAGACAGTGGGAACGCTGCCGACGGCGATGATCGCCCCGACCGCCAGCGGGTCTCCGGTAAGGAGCAGAACGAGCCAGGGAAATGCGATCAGGTCGAACTGATCACCGATGGCGGATAGCGTGCCCGCTCCCCAAAGTAGCCGAAAGTTGCGCGTCTTGAGCAGTTCCCAGAATGAGCCGTTCCTGGCTCCCCCAGCTGAATCCTGGACGTTGTTATCCAATCTGTTCTCCTACGTTCCGAATTTGAAAGCCTTGCTATGCGGTTGGGCAGACTATCTTCCCAACCCTCTCGTGAGCGTGCGCGCGGCAAGTTGCGCAGCATCATTCCGCGCTACCGAACCACTGTCCACGGCATACCATGCGCCCCAGATCAGCAGGTCGATTGTTTGTACGATCCAGGCGGTGGGTATGTCCGGGGAAAACAGTTCCTTCTGCTTAAGATCCTGGACGAATCTGTTCAGTCTATCAAGCTGCCGGTCATAGGCACTGGCAACATCCGCAAATTCCATCAGATCCGGGTACGTCACCAGGTAGGAATACCGATCTCCAATTGGCGCCAGAAGCTCAAACATCATTTGCAGACTCTCTTCCGGGCTCAAGTCCGTGCGCAGGACTGCATCCAGCGCTTTATCGATCTCGCGCAGAGCACCCAGGGCGATTTCTCGCAGAAGGTCTTGCCGTTTCGGAAAGTAGCGTTGCAATGTGGCGCGCCCGACCCCTATCTGTGCAGCGATTTCGTTAAGTGAAGCGCCGTGGTTGGTTGCCAGAACACGACTGGAGGCTATAATCAGTTGTTGTTTGCGTGAGCCATATTTGGACATAATGAGTCAATATTGACTCAATCGGGTAGACATTTATGTATGATATATTCCAATCTGGGGCAGAGAATTGGGAATCAAGAAATGAGAGAGCCTTTCTGGCTGCCTGTGCTGTGAGGGGCAGAGGGGGGCGGACCGATCTGGATTCTGAAGAATCATGCATGGTAGAGAACAGTCTCGGCGGTTTCAGCGACACTGCTGCTGACCGGACGAAGCTGTGAAGTGGGCGTTATTCATTCATCTTGAATATGGATCCGTAAGTCACTGTCAACTCAGTCCGGCGGCAGTTTTCATCGGGCCCATACCGCCAACAGTCGCGCTGCAGGTGAGAGTGGGTTCGAGGGCAGGCACAAGGCCGGCACCTGCGGAGATCTGATGGGACTGGCGGGACGTGGTCTGGCTAGACACTTTCGATTGGGCACTCGTCACCAATGTCGACACACTGTCGACGAGGCATGTTGTAGGACCGGGGCGTTGCAGGGGCGGAGCCCCCGCACAAGGGAGGGCGCTTGCGCCCGACCGCCCAGAAAGGCGAGGAGAGTGAGTGAAGAGGAGTGAGGAGAGAGAACTGCCGTTTCCTCTGCCACAGTTTGGATGACGAAATGGCTATGGTTTAGTTGCTGCCAGAGGTGTAGGAGAACTCAGCCCCGTTTTGGACTGCACCCGCAGGCTTCGGCGACGGGCGCGAAATGGCGAAATCGTGTACAATATGCGAATCTTGCGGGGCCTGGCTTGCCGCGGTTCTGCTCGCCGCCACTTATGTCAGCAGCGCTCTCCTGGCCGAGCAACTTTGTGGAAGATGGCTTCAATGGCCGTCATCCCACAGATGGAGGCGCAGCAAATGACCTCCACCGAACAGCTTGCAGATGCATTTGGAATTGTCGCCGAAGGAAACCGTTAACGCATTACGACGACGGCTTCCGGTTGGATCAGTTCCACTGTAGTACAGCGTTAGCCTTCAGCGGGCACAACAGCATCCCCCCAATGGATGAACGCTGTGAAAGGCGCAGGTAAGCGAAATGTCAGAAAGTCAACACGAAAACCGTTCAGGCGGCCTTACGGCGGTCGATGATTTTACCGGCGCAGGTGAAGGCGGCGTTCACGCAGTCGTGCGCGATGACCGGGGCCTGATCCTGACCGACAAGCCGGAGGAGACGGCCGTGCTGGTCGGCGTCAGCCTGGCCGGTCAGCCCGGCATCCTCACTATGGAGGACTCTCTCACCGAACTGGGCCTGCTGGCAGAGACCGCGGGGTTGGAAGTGCAGGGAGAGCTGACCCAGCGGCTGCAGCATCCCCATCCGGCGACCTTTATCGGCGCCGGCAAACTGGGCGAATTGAAGACGCTGGTCCTGGAGTTGGGTGCGAACGTCGTGATCTTCGATGAAGAGCTTTCCCCGCGCCAGCAGCGCGAAATCGAACAGGTATTGGGCCAGGAGGTCAAGGTGATCGACCGCACGGCCTTGATCCTGGACATCTTCGCGCGCCATGCCAAGACCAAAGAGGGGGCGGTGCAGGTGGAGCTGGCACAATATGAGTACCGCCTTCCCCGGCTGACGCGGGCCTGGACGCACCTGGCGCGACAGGCCGGTGGACGCGCCGGCGGCGCCAGCGGCGGAGTCGGAGTACGCGGACCCGGTGAAACGCAGCTGGAGGTGGACCGGCGGGAGATCGGCCGCCGGATTTCCCATCTCAAGCGGGAACTGGAGGAGGTACGTCACCACCGCGAGCGCTACCGTCAGCGCCGGCAGAAGTCGTCGACGCCGGTTGTCGTCGTGGTGGGTTACACGAACGCGGGCAAGAGCACGCTGTTGAACGCGGTCAGCGATGCAGCCGTCCTTGCCCAGGACCAGTTGTTTGCCACCCTGGACCCGACCACGCGCCGTGTCGAGTTGCCGAGCGCACGCACGGCCTTGTTCACCGACACGGTCGGTTTCATCCAGAAGCTGCCGACCGCGCTGGTGGCAGCGTTCAGGGCCACCTTGGAGGAGATCACGGAGGCGGACCTGCTGCTGCATGTCGTGGATATCTCGCACGCCAACGCGGATGAGCAGGTAAGCGCAGTGGAAGAGATGTTGGAGGAGTTAGGCGCCGGTGACAAACCTCTTGTGACCGCGCTGAACAAGATCGACCTTGTCAACTCCCGAGAGCAAGAAGCCCCCGGCCTCGAGGCCCAGTTGCGCCGCGCCCTGCAGGAGTACCCGTCACCCGTACCTATCAGCGCCCGAACCGGAAAAGGCATACCCCAACTGCTGGCTGCGGTGGACGGGAAGTTGCAGGAGACGATGACGCCGCTGCGGCTGTTGCTCCCTTACAGTAAGGGCGACCTGGTCTCTCTGATCTATGAGCACGGCCGCGTGGAACGGGAGGAGTTTACCGAAGAGGGGACATTGATCGAGGGCAGGCTCCCCGCGCATCTGGCCGGCCGCGTACAGGCGTGGAGTGTGGCGGGACAGGATAGCCATCGGGCAGGACCACCATAAAGGGGCCGGGCAGCACGCTGAAGTTCGGCGTACAGCCGGCAGTTGCCAACTCGCACAGTAACGGAAAGCCGCATAAGAAATGAGCAAACCGACAGTTGTCGTAACCCGCCAGTTGCCAGAGGCGGCAATCGCGCCGATCCTGGAAAGATGTGACGTCCGCTACTGGGACAGCGAAGAGCCGATAGAACGCGCTACGCTGCTTGAGTGGGTTCAGGGAGCAGACGGACTCTACTGTCTGCTGACTGAATCGATCGATGATGAACTTCTGGACGCGGCCGGGCCCGGGCTGCGGGTCGTGGCCACGATGTCGGTCGGATACGATCACGTGGACGTGGCTGCGCTGGGCAAACGGGGCATCCCATTGGGGAATACACCGGGCGTGCTGACCGAGACAACGGCGGAGCTGGCGCTGGCCCTCCTGCTGGCCACGGCGCGCAGGTTGCCGGAGGGTACGCACGCCGTGCAGAGCGGGACGTGGCCCACTTGGAGACCGATGTGGATGACGGGCCGCGACATCCACGGCAGCACGGTCGGGCTTGTCGGATTGGGGCGGATTGGCTCTGCCTTCGCGCGCATGCTCGGCGGCTTCGGCTGCCGGATACTGTACACCGGGCCCCGGGAAAAGCCGGATGCGGCGCGGGAGGTGGGTGCGGCGTTCGCGCCCATGGACTCACTGTTGGCAGAGAGTGATTTCGTGGCGGTGCACTGTCCGCTCAATGACCAGACCCGCTCGCTGTTCAGCGTCGACGCGTTTCGCAAGATGAAACCGACGGCGGTCCTCATCAACACCAGCCGGGGCGGGGTCATAGATCAGGACGCCCTCTACGACGCGCTGGTACAGGGCGAGATCGCCGCTGCCGGGTTGGACGTCACCGATCCGGAGCCTCTGCCGGCAGATCACCCCCTGGTCTCACTGGATAACTGTGTCATTCTGCCTCACATTGGCAGCGCAACGGTCGCGACACGCACGAAGATGGCAGTGATGACAACCGAGAATCTGCTGGCCGGTGTCGAAGGCCGGCCTTTGCCGAATGGGGTCGAGTTGTCGTAGCTGCGCGGATGGACGCGAGTCGGGGCAGTCGGGGCCGGCAGAAGAGTATTACAGATTCTGTCGAATTAGTATACAGTTATTGATACGACAAGAATCAGTTTCGCAACCGAACGGAAAGGGATGTCGGGGCAATGAGTAAGCAGACGCTGACTATTACCGATAATCGCACCGGCAAGACAGTTGAACTGCCGATCGAAAATGACACAATTCCGGCCATCGGCCTGCGCCAACTCAAGGTGCAGGCCGATGACTTTGGCATGATGGTATACGATCCCGGCTATACAAATACAGCGTCCTGCAAGAGTCGCGTCACCTTTGTCGACGGCGACAGGGGCATACTCCGTTACCGGGGGTATCCGATTGAGCAGCTGGCGGAAAAGAGTACCTTTCTGGAAGTGGCGCACCTGTTGCTCTTCGGCGAGTTGCCGGCGGCGGGCAAACTGACCGAATGGAATGCGCGCGTCATGGCGCAATCGCAAATCGACGGCAGTTTAAAAGATCTGGTCAAGACGTTTCCCGCCAGCGCTCATCCGATGGGCATTCTCGTCAGCGCGGTTGCTGCGATGTCCACGCTTTATCCTGACGCCAAACAGGTCCATGACAGAGAGAACCGCTTGCAGCAAGCGCTGCGGCTGCTTGGACAGCTGCCCACAGTGATCGCCTCTGCTTACCGGCACAGGCTCGGCCGCCCGCACATCGGCCCCGACGAGGCTCGGGGCTACAGCGATAATTTTCTGCACATGATGGGGCTCCCCGGTGACGACAAAGTCGATCCTATTCTGGCAAGAGCGATGGATGTCCTGTTCATACTACACGCGGACCATGAGCAGAACTGCTCGACCTCGGCGCTGCGCAACATCGCTTCCAGTGACGCCGATCCGTACTGCGCGGTCGCGGGCGCGATCGGGGCCTTGTACGGCCCTCTGCATGGCGGCGCGAACGAGGCAGTCCTGCGGATGCTGGCTGAAATCGGCGACACAAAGAATATCCCGGCCTTTCTGGATAGGGTGAAAGATCGGGAGGTGCGCCTTATGGGGTTCGGTCATCGGGTGTACAAGAACTACGATCCGCGCGCCCAGATCGTAAAGAGAATCGCATATGAAGTCTTCGACGTGACCGGTAGCAACCGGTTGATCGATATCGCGGTCGACTTGGAGGGGACTGCCCTTGAAGACGACTATTTCGTCTCCCGCCGGCTCTACCCGAATGTGGACTTTTACAGCGGGATCATCTACCAGGCGATGGCTTTCCGGTCGAGATCTTCCCAGTGCTATTTGCGCTGGGGCGTGCGCCGGGCTGGCTGGCCCAGTGGATGGAGCTTATGAGCGACGAGGAGCAGCGCATCGCCCGTCCCCGGCAGATCTATCTGGGTGAGGCGGAGCGGCCTTACGAGTCCATCAACGAGCGGGGCTAACTTCAGCCGGCGGGCGTCAGCGGCTAAGACTCCAGGTCACGAGAGGTCGCCGTGGCCGCGCCAGAGCCCCTCTACCTTCTCCTGCACAAGTGGAAAACTGCCGAGATCAGGGTCCTGGCGCAGAAGGTCCTGTGCAGCCTCCTGGGCCAGATGCAGCGTAGCGGTATCACTGAGGCTCGCCAGCTTCAGTTCCGACAGGCCGCTCTGACGCGTCCCCAGAAAGTCTCCGGGCCCCCGTAGTTCCAGGTCCTTTTCCGCCAATACGAAACCGTCTGTCGTATCCGCCAGCGCCGTGAGCCGCTCGTCCTGGGTACCGGCTTTCACGCGGCTGATGAGCGCGCAATAGCTTTCGTGCCCACCCCGGCCCACGCGGCCCCGGAACTGGTGCAGTTGCGCCAGACCGAAACGCTCGGCATCCTCAATCAGCATCAAGGTTGCGTTGGGAACGTCCACGCCTACCTCGACAACACTGGTGCTGACCAAAATGTCCAGATCACCGCCGGCAAATGAGCGCATCACTGCATCTTTTTCAGAGCCCTTGAGGCGGCCATGGAGAAGCCCCACGCGCAGATCGGGGAAGATCTCTTCGCTCAGACGGGCGTGGGCGTCTACCGCGGCGCCGACATCCAGGGTTTCACTTTCCTCGACAAGGGGGTAGATGACGTAGGCCTGGCGACCGTCGCGCACCTGTCTACGCATGAAGCTGTAGAGACGTTCCCTGTCTATAGGCAGGAACCGCTTTGTTTTGACCGGTGTCCGCCCCGGCGGCATCTCATCGATGACACTGACGTCGAGGTCTCCGTATACGGTGAGCGCCAGACTGCGGGGGATGGGTGTGGCACTCATCACCAGCAGATGGGGCACGGCTGATTCTCCGCCCTTGTCGCGCGCGGCCGCCCGCTGCCCGACGCCAAAGCGGTGCTGCTCGTCCACCACAACAAAGCCAAGGTTGGCGAAATCCACATTTTCCTGGATGAGCGCGGTTGTGCCGACCACAACTTGAACGCTTCCATCAGCCAGTCCGGCGAGGGCCTCTTCCCGCTCCTTCCCTGTGACGCGACCGGTCAGGAGAGTGACGTTTGGTCTGGCGCCGCCCTGCAGCTCCACGCCCTCAAGCAGTTCGCTCAGACTGCGGAAATGCTGCTCGGCCAGGATTTGGGTCGGCGCGAGCAAGGCGGACTGGAAGCCGCTGGCTGCGGCGATCAACATGGCGCCGGCGGCCACCACGGTCTTGCCGCTGCCGACGTCACCTTGGATTAGGCGGCTCATCGGTACGCGCCGGGCCATATCCCGCCGCACCTCGGCCAACGTGCGCTGCTGCGCGCCGGTCAGGGCAAAGGGCAGGGCCGTTTGATAGTCTGTCAACAGTTCGTCATCAGCGGGCATGGGCGCGGCATTGAGATGCTGAATCTCTTGCCGGCGACGCTGCACGCCCAACTGAAGATAGAAGAACTCATCAAAGATAATGCGTCTGCGGGCGTTGTCAAGCTCTTCCGGTGTGTCGGGAGCATGAATCTGTCGCAGCGCATCGGCCAGGGGAATCAGGTTGTGATGGCTGCGGAGCGCCTCCGGCAGGGGATCCTGCAGGGATGGCAACCCCTGTCTTAGGGCTTGCTGGACCTGCCTGCTGACGTCGCCGCTGCGCAGACCGGAGGTCAGGCTGTAAACAGGTAGGATCGGTCCTTCTTTAACGACGCTGGAACCGATCTCTTCAAAAAAGGGATTTTCCAACGTCTTGTGACCCATATACAGGCCGACAACGCCGCTCAGGCGATAGGTCTTGCCTATGGTCAGGCGATTCTTCATCCATGATTGGTTCCACCAAGTGGCACGAACCGTGCCGCTGCCGTCACTGAAAGCGGCCTGCAGGATCTCTTTCTTGTAGGCAAATCTGCGTTCGCTGAACCCCCGCAAGTTGGCGACGACTGAAAGACTCTCTCCCTCCTCAACATCGGCAATGGGCCGCACGCGGCTGAAGTCATCGTAGCGATGGGGCAGATGCCAGATGAGATCCTTGATGGTCTCGATCCCGAGACGTGCATATTGCTCTGCTCTCTTTGCGCCGATCCCCTTCAGGTCGGTTATCGGTTGTCCCAGAACATTAGGCAGATTCGATGTGTCCGTTTGCGACGAAGACTGGGGCGCCGACCCGGACTCTGTACCGACTTGGCCGCCGGCTGCGGCTGCTTCGGGTTGGCGGTCTGGCTCGCGGCCGACCCGGTCCACATTTTCCAGGGCCGGATCCACAGGCGGCGGCTCGTCCAACAGGTCCAGCAGTGAATTCAGGAGCCGCGCTCTTTCGTTGCTTTCGGCGTCGGCATACCGTGACAGCCGCTCAAGAATTTCCTGCAACAGCCCCGGCTGGACCTCATCGGCTTTGGCGTCGGCTGCCCAGCGTTCGCAGAAGGCAGCCACGCCGCCGGAAAAGGCCCTCTCGCGCCAGCGGGTCTGGATCTCCAGATTTAACAGATTGCGCAAACGAGTCAGGGCTTTCTCGGCCATAGTCAACCAAGCCCCTCGTAGACGATCACTCCCATCACATTTGGTCCGAGATGGGCTGCCAGGCTGGGAGGATAACGCCACACATTTGCGGAAATATCCGGGAGCCCTTCCCCTAAACGATCCAGCAGTTGTTCCTGGGTCTGTTCGTAGCGATGCTGTACGAGGCCGATCCGTTCATTCTGGGCGAATTCGGCGGTATAGTCGTACAGTTTTTCAGCGACATCTTCCCTGGTCTGCACCTTTTCCAGCGGGATCAGCTGTCCGTCTTCCATCGTGACCATCGCCTTGATCCCCAGCATTGTCCCCAGCACACTCTGGGCTGCCCCCAGGCGGGCACTGCGCTCCAGGTAGTACAGGGTTTCGGCGAAGAAGGTCACATAGATATGGGGGATGGCCCCGTTGACGATACGGGCGACTTCATAGAGGTCCGCCCCGTTCTCAGCGGCCTCGGCGGCCAGTTCGGCGAGCATGCCCAGGCCCATAGCCGTGGTCTGGCTGTCCATGACGCGGATTCGATAGCGTCCCATCATCATATCGGCGGCCTTGCGGGACTGACTCCACATCGGGCTGAGGGTGCTGCTCATGTGGATGGCAACGATCTCCTCGGCATCCTCACCCAGCCGTTGGTAGACATCCATAAGGCGGCTCAGATCGGGGGCCTCCACTTCTGGCAGCAGTATGCGCCCACCGGACTGATTCTCCCGGATCAGTTGAAAGAGCCGGTCGGCGTTGAATTCATCTGTGTCTTCATAGCGTTCCCGCCCTACCCGCAGGACCTGGGGAATCACTTCAATCGAGTATTTTTCCAGGATGTCGGCGGGAATGCTGGCGTCACTGTCGGTAACGATACGAACCTTGCTCACTGAAGATACTCCAACTTTTGACAACGGTTCAGCCGTATGATAATCTCTGACAATTCAGTGCTACGTGAACATTGGTCTGGCGTTGGTGGGCATTCACTGACGACAGGCCATTGGGGAACCGAAGGGAACAGATCATGGCGAAATGCCAACATTGCGGCAAGAGTCCTCAGTTTGGAAACAACCGTCCCTGGTCTAGAAAGGCCACACGCCATAAGTGGAAGGTCAACATTCAGAAGGTCAAAATCCTGGAAAACGACAGGCTGGTTTCCCGCCGCCTCTGCACTTCCTGCATCCGCACGCTTGCGAAAGCCTGAAATTCCCTGTCGCGACATCTGAATCAGACCGAAAGAAGCGTTGAGCCTTTGTGCTCGACGTTTTTTTGTGTGGCCGGCGACCGCCCTGCGACGAAAAACACCGGCCTATGCCTCCGCCGCGTTGCGTAACTGACCGCAGCCGGCATCGATTTCAATGCCGCGGCGGATGCGCACAGTTGCCGAGATGCCGCCCTTTTGCAGTATTTCGGCGAACCGCTGCGTGTCCCTGTCGCTGGTCGGCTGAAATGAGCTGTCGGGAATGGGATTGAGGGGGATGAGGTTGACATGGCAGAGGATCCCTCTCAGTTTGTCCGCCAGGTCCTCAGCCAGAGCGGGGCTGTCATTCGTGCCCCGCATCAAGGCGTACTCAAACGTCACGCGGCGATTGGTTTTGGCAATATAACGTCGCACTGAGGCCAGAAGATCATCGACCGGATAACGCCGGCTGAGAGGTACCAGCTTGCTGCGCAGGGGGTTGTTGGGTGCATGGAGGCTGACGGCCAGATTCACCTGGAGCCCCTCGTCTGACATGCGATCGATCATCGGAATCAGGCCCACGGTACTGAGCGTGATATGGCGTGCGCCGAGCCCGAATCCGTCGGCGGCGGTCAGGCGGCGGATGGCCGTCCACACATTGTCATAGTTGTGCATGGGTTCGCCCATCCCCATCAGCACAATGTTTGTGACTGTGGTGGGCCGCTTCACCCGCATCTTGGGCCCTTCATCGGCTTCACTCAGATAACGGGCGAAAAAGAGCACCTGGGCCACGATCTCGCCCGCGGTCAGATTTCGCCGCAGGCCGCCTTGGGCGGTCGCGCAGAAAGTGCAGCCCATAGCGCAGCCGGCCTGACTGCTGATGCAGAGCGTACGCCGCTTGTCATACAGCATCAGGACAGCCTCGACCGTCTCCCCATCCGGCATCTGAAACAGTACCTTTTGGGTATCCCCTGCCTTGGAAACACGCTGCGTGACAGGCTTCAGCGGCGTGAGCGTTGCCTTCGCGGCCAAGCTGTCGCGCAGCGCCTGCGGCAGATTCGTCATCTCTTCAAAAGAGCGTGCGTATTTCTTGTAGATCCACTCCTGAATCTGGCGGATGCGATAGGTGGGGACGCCCGCGGCCTTTCCATTGGCGCGCCTTTGGCGAGGCGCAAGCGCACTGACGAAATCGGAAAGCTCTTGCGGAGAGCAATCCAATAGAGAACGGCTGATTGGGGAGTTGTCAGGCGGCGTATGCGGAATGGTCTTCATCTTTGCAATTGTAGCGCAGCTTTTCAGTTGCGGTCAAAAAGTGCCCCGATCGCGCCCTCTCTGGTTTATGCCCGCGCGCAGGCAGGGATCAGCTGTCTGCCTGCTTAAAGGCCTCGAGTAGCTCCGGCAGCCCGGGCAGAATCAGGTCTGGCGGGAGGGCAACGGTGCGGAACTCCTCCTCCGTCGTGATTCCGGTCAGCACGGCGGCTGTGGGCATACCCAGCTCGATTGCGCCGGCGATGTCGGTCTCGTAGCGATCGCCGACCATCAGCGTGGAGGCCGCGGTGGTGCCCAGTTTGTGCATGGCCTGCTGGAACATGCCGGCGTTCGGTTTGCCGATCACAGTCGGCGTGACGCCGGTGGCGGCCTCGAGCAAGGCCAGCAGGGCGCCGGCGCCGGGAATCTGGCCTCGTTCGCTGGGAAAGGAGGTGTCGCTGTTGGTGCCGACGAAGCGGGCGCCGGCGCGTATCGCCAGGGTGGCGTCGGCGAGGCGCTCGTAGCGCACGCTGAAATCGATGCCGGAGACGATCACTTCGGCCGTTGGCGCGTCCTCGACAACGGTGATGACTTCCTGTTGCAGTGCCCAGCGCAGGCCGTCCTGGCCGATCATGAAGACGCGAACGCCATTGGGATACTCCTCCGCCAGCCAGCTGGCGGTCGCAAGGGCGCTGCTGAGAATATGCGCCTCGTCGGCGCCGATACCCATGCGGGCGATCTTTTCGACGAACTGGGCCGGCGTGCGCGAAGAATTATTGGTAACGAAAAGCCAGTTTCGATCCGTCGCCTTCAGATAGTCCAGCAGCTCCTGAACGCCGGGCAGGGGCTCCTCGCCAACATAAACAACGCCGTCCATGTCCAACAGAACGGCGCGCACCTCTCTCAGAATTGCTCTCTGTGCCATGGGTGGACTTTACAATCCTTTCAACTGTTCGTCGGAGGTCGACTCCGACGGGCTGTTTGCAGCAGCAGACAACGCCGCTCAATCCTTGATCAGTCCCCGCTGCTCCGCAGATCTTGCAGATTGAGTTGCAGAGAGCGTCGCCCCTGCCATTCGTTGACTTCAAGATGGAAAACGATATCGATCAGGCTGCCAATTTGCAGGTCTGCGGCCCGACCACCCAGACCGAAGCCGATCGCGTCCAGGACCTGAGAAAAATTATGGCCGTCGAGCGCGATTTTCAGATGCTTGCCCCCGCCCACGCTGCGTACGCTGCGCACACGGCAACGACGGCACAGAAAGAGACCGGGCTCATTCTCTTGGCCGACCGGCTCCATCCGGGCAAGCTGACCCTGCAATGCCCAGTCGATCTGATCGAATTCCAGCTCGGTGTCGATCAAGAGGCTGGGCCGCAGAGCCTCCAGCGGTCCGAGCACCTGGGCGGCCCTTTCTTCCAGGGCTTCGCGCAGCGCCGGCAGCTGCTCGGTGCGCACGGTAAAGCCGGCCGCACGGCTGTGCCCACCGTGGCGGACCAGTAGAGAACCGACCTGATCCAGTGCGGCAATCATGTTGAATTCGGCGATGCTGCGAGCGCTGCCGCGACAGAATTCTTCCCCCTGTTCGATAACGATTGCCGGGCGGTAGAACTGATCACTCAACTTCCCCGCGGCCAGTCCCACAATCCCGGATTGAAGCGCATCGCTGGCGACGATCAGAATCGGCGCAGTGGATGGATCGAGGCCGGAGAGCTCTCTTTCGGCAACGGCATGCGCTTCAGTCGTGAGCGCCTGGCGCTGCTGATTGAGACGTTCCAGGCTGGCGGCCATTTCACAGGCCGTGTCGTAATCGTCACAGCGCAGGAGGTCATATGCCATCTTGGCGCTGGCCAGCCGGCCGGCAGCGTTGATACGGGGGGCGATGCGAAAGCTGATTGCGCTGCTGTCGACTGCGGTTAGAGGGACTGACGCCATCTCCATCAGGGCGTAAAGCCCGACGCGTTTGCCCTGGCGCAGCGCCGACAGCCCCCGCCGCACCAGCGAACGGTTTTCGCCCTGCAGGGGCATCAGGTCGGCCACCGTACCGATGGCCACCAGATCGAGAAGCAGCTGCTCTTCCTGCGCCGCTTCCTCGGCTGAAAGCCGGCTCCAGGGTTGCTGGGCAACGACCCGCAGGACACCCTGTGCCAATCGGTAGGCAACGCCTACGCCGGCCAGCGGTTGAAATGCTCCTGCACGTGCATCTCGTCGCGGGTTGATCACGGCCAGCGCCGGCGGCAGGTCCGGACCGATTGTGTGATGGTCGGTGAGAACGACTTCCATTCCCAGCTCGGCGGCTTCCGCCACTTCTGCGACGCTGCGGATGCCGCAGTCTACGGTCACGAGCAGCCCGGCCCCCTTACCGGCGATGGACCTCAGGGCCTCGACATTCAGACCGTAGCCCTCATCCACCCGGTTGGGGATGTAGGCCCCGACGAGGGCGCCGGCGCGTTGCAAGGCCGTGGTCATCAGGACGGTTGCCGTGACGCCGTCGGCGTCGAAATCTCCGTAAACGCAGATAACCTCCTGCGTCTCGATGGCGCGTACAATCCGCGTTACGGCGGCCGACATATCTGTCAGGCGAAAAGGGTTCTCCTGGACAGCGTCCTCGCCTTGGAGAAACGATGCGAGTTCTGCCTTTTCGCGCAGACCGCGATTGTACAGCACCTGCAGCAGCACCGGATGTTCATGGCTGCTCTCCAGGAAGCCTTCCGGCACTGGCGGATGGAAATTCCAGTGTTTATCAGTCGCCGACAAAGTGGATTCTCCACCGGGAGGGGATCGAAACGGCACACAGAGCCCAATTATAGTCGAGAGCGCAAATGCAGCGCAAAAAATGGGGAATTTCCTGCCTCAATCCGGCTGGGCTACAATGGGAGTCCAATCTGAACCGATTACCCTTCATAGCTTTTCCGATGTCCTCCGCTTCTGAGCGTTTACGCCGTCTGCAGCGTTTACACAGTGGACGAACAGCCGCTGAACCGGCCAGTATGAGCATTCGGGAACAGGCCGAGACGCCAGGATCCGAATGTGAAACCGAGCCTGCCCCGATTGAGGCGCTGGAGAAAGGCGAGATCGTCGAGAACAGCGCAGGCCAATGCTATCTGGTTACCAGGCATTGCGCTCCATGGGGGCGGGAGGCGAGTCAACCTCACGCGCTGCGGGATTCCTCTGTGCTCGGCAACCTATGGGAACGCGACCCATCGATCCTGGCGCCGCTTTACCCCGCGTACGGGCTGGAACGTTGCCCTGATTTCCGCAGTTCTGCATTTCTGGACATTGAGAGCACCGGTCTGGGCGGCGGAGCCGGCATCTACGCCTTTATGGTGGGTGTGGGAACATTCGAGCCGCAGGACCGGAATTCGGGCAGCTCGGAGGAGCGTCTGAACTTTGTCGTGCGCCAGTTATTCATGCGCGATCCCGGTGAAGAACCGGCCCTGCTGACGGCGCTTGCGGACCTGCTGCAAGGCTGCGAGAGCCTGGTGACCTTCAACGGGCGTTCTTTCGACGCGCCCTTCTTGTGGGGGCGGTACCGGTACACCGGGCGCTTCCTGCCCGCCGGCGTTGGCGCTCCAAAGGCGCTGGACAGTGACGCGCCGCATCTCGACCTTCTGCACCCCTCTCGGAGATTGTGGCGCAAACGCCTAGGCAGTTGCGCACTTACCAATCTGGAACGGAGAGTCCTTGGCTATTCACGCACAGAGGACGACGTACCCGGCAGCCTCATCCCTCATCTGTACGCCGACTATCTGCACGACGGCGATGGCCGCATGATGCAACGCGTCTTCTACCACAATCGCGAAGACATCATCTCAATGGCCGCGCTGACGGAGGTGGTCTGCAGTGCATATGCCGACCCAACTGACGCGGGCGCCGGTCATTTGCAGCCCCTCGACCTACTCAGTATGGCACGTGTGCATGCGGACCTGGAGCGCCTGGACAGCGCCGAAATGCTATTTCGGGCCGCGTTGGACCGGCTCAGCGGACGTGCACACCTGGCGGAGTCGTTTGACGGTCTGGGACGCCTGCTCAAACGGCAGCGCCGTTGGGAAGAGGCGGTGTCGGTTTGGCAGCAGTGGTTGACGACCGTGCGGGGAGCGGGGGGCGAGCCGGATTGCCGCCCCTATGTGGAGCTGGCTAAGTTTTACGAGTGGCAAAGCGGTGACCTCACGCAAGCGGCGATGTGGACCCAGTGGGCCTTGCACGAAGAGGAACAATCTCCTTCGCAAATTCGCTCCCTGGAAATCCAGGCCGAGTTACGCCACCGACTGGCCCGCATACAGCGAAAGCTGAGCGCCAGCGGGTAAACCGGCCGCTTGGAGGTTGCACACAACTAAGGAATAGCGTACCATTGACTGAACACCCGTTCGGCAGTTACTGAAGCGGAGTTCCTATGAAGCGGATGCCCCAGCCCATACCTTACCAGGGGAGCAAGAGAAATATCGCAGCTCAGATTCTATCTCTTCTGCCCGGTGATATCGATACCCTGATTGAACCATTTGCCGGCTCCGCGGCAATCTCGATTCGGGCGGCCTATGCCGGCCTTGCACGCTCCTTTCATCTAAATGACCTAAACAGGCCGTTAACAAATCTGCTCCATCTTATCGTAAACGAGCCGGACAGAATTGCGTCCGAATACGAACGTCTCTGGAATCAACAGTTAGGGCGTGAAAGGGAATTTTATGACGAAGCGCGCGCGCGTTTCAATGCTACGAAACGTCCTGACCTGCTGCTTTATCTGCTCGCGCGCTGTGTCAAGGCATCGGTGAGGTACAATACTGCTGGTGAATTCAATCAGAGTCCCGACAACCGACGCAAAGGCAGACTTCCCCAAAGCATGAGAGAGGACATCCATAGAGTTTCTCGGCTGCTGAAAGGCAAGACCAGTATCACTTGTTGCGATTTTACCGCCACAATCGACTACCTGGATCCTGCGACCGACCTGCTTTATATGGATCCCCCTTATCAGGGCACATCAAACGGACGGGATGCCCGATATTGCAGCGGCGTCAATCTGTCGTCTCTCATCGGATTTCTGGCAGAACTCAACTCGCAGAACGCTATGTTTGTGTTGAGCTATGACGGCCGGAAGGGGTCAAAGACCTATGGTAGAAGGTTGCCTCAAGAGTTGAACTTGGCCCACGTGATGATCGAAGCGGGGCGCTCAACTCAATCCACATTGCTGGGGCGTCAGGACTTGACCCATGAATCGCTCTATCTGTCGCCAGCGCTGCTTGACCGTATCGAACCGGCCGCTGAAAGAATCGAAAAACTTGCCAAGTGGAGGACGTCGTCCACACAACTTAAACTTAGCTTCTAATGAGTAAGTCCGAACTTCCGCCTGAGTTTCGAGAACAACTCAACCATGTCACAGGCAAGCGTTCAAGAATCGTGGTGAACCATATTCTTGAACACGGATTCATCACCACTGACGAATTGGAGCAGACATACGGTTACATGCACCCTCCCCGCGCAGTAAGGGATGTAAGAGAACAGGGCATCCCGATCGAAACGTATAGAATCAGGTCTCCCGACGGACGCAATATCGCGGCTTACCGATTCGGCAATCCAGAAGAGGCTAGAGAGGGGCGATCTGGAGGTAGAATAACTTTTCCCCGGAAGTTCAAACTAGCGCTTTTTGACCAGCAAGATGGCAAATGCGCCATTTGCAACGGCCTTTTTGCCAACCGAGAATTGCAGGTCGACCATAGAATTCCCTACGAAATTGCCGGCGATGTCAATTATTCAGAAGATGACACGACCGCTTACTTATTGCTCTGCGGATCGTGCAATCGAGCAAAGTCTTGGTCTTGTGAACACTGCCCGAACTGGCAAGGGAAGAAAGAAATAGTCTGCAGGAAATGTTATTGGGCGCAACCAACCAGCTATACACACGTTGCCACGCGAGAAGTGCGACGCGCGGATCTGATTTGGGAAGGGGAAGACGAGATGCGAACCTACTCTCATATTGCTGCATCTTCAACTCAGGCCCAGCAGTCGATTCCGGATTACATCAAGGGCCTCTTGAAAAACATCATCACTTCAGTCGTAAGACTCTCTGTGTAACTGACCTGCAGACACATGACGACCATTTTCTCACATCTACTCACCGGAGCCGTCAACTTCCAGCGGATCCTGTACACCGCGGGCAAGCCGGAAGCGCCGCAAAACCGGAGTGACAATCCCGACTGATTCCGGGGTTGCGCCGGCTGGGTCGTCAGTTGGCGCTACGTCAAATGCTCCGATGACGACTGCTCCCGGCATCTTCCAGTCCACCGTCGATCGGGTTCGTCCCAGTCCTGTTCGGGCGTCCCTCAGTTCGCTTCGTCGGCCACTGGGTTGATTCGACCGAAAGCCCCAGCCCTTCGGAAGAGGACGCACTTCCTATGGTCGGCCACTCCTCCTGATCGGGGGCGCCCATCTTCATCTCGCCCTCGAAATATCCCCCCTCTTCGACAATAAACGAAGCGGCATGGGACTGTCCCCGCATTTCACCGGAGGAGCGCAAGTGAAGCCGTTCCTCAATGAAAACGTCACCGGTGACCGCCCCGGCGATTTCAATGTTGCGGGCGCGCACCGTGGCCGACAGCGTTGCGTCTTTGGCAACGATAACAGTGCCGCGGCAGTCAATTTCACCCTCAAGCGTTCCTTCGACACGCAGATCTTTTTCTGAACGGAACGTGCCGGTAAAGTAGGACTGAGGGCCCACGATCGTGTCGGCTGTTCCTTCATCCGCCGGCGGCTCCTGCCGCTGCGGGCGGGACTGCTGAGGCTGCTGACCTCGGTTGGCGAACGGCGCGTTTTCTCGGCGGTTCCCACTCATCTGTCTGCTTCTCCTCTCATACGATTCGTTCGACTTGGCCGTAACGTCTTCCTGCGTCAGCAGGGATTCCCTGGAAACAGGGGTTGGAACCTCAACAGGTGGAGGTTCAGGCGCCGTCAGTTCCGGGGGAGACGGTTCCGAAGGGACAGGCGACGGCGTCTCTCCCGGGGCAGGTTCCGGCGGAGATATTTCATCCAGTTCGGATTCCGGCTCGCCCAATATCGGCTCTGGCGGCGGTGATTCTGTCATTACAGGCTCAAGCGGTGATTCCATGGCAGTCTCGGCATTAGTATCCTTGCTATCGTTGTCGGCAGGTGTATCTTCTTCAGCGCCTTCGCTTGCAGGATCGTCATCGTCCAACTCCTGGAGATTCCGATAGAGCCACTGCAAATCTTCTTCGTCCTGCTTCCTACCACGTTTGAAAAGCGGCATCTCTTGCCTCTCCTTTCTCGCCGAGCTCCCCTACATGTTGGATTCGATGTCGATGTATTCGAGGAAGACACGCAGCGAAATCCCAGTATCTCCCTATTATACAACGAATAGACAAAAGTACATCTCCCGCATTTTCGCGATGGGCATTTGCAGGGAAATGCCCATTGACTGACGGGCGATCGCGTCGCTTTCGCCCTTGACAGGCGCTCCACAGCAACTCTATACTACTCTTTACTTTCACAATAAATCATAACACCTTACATGCCATGCCTGTCTACGCCGATGCCGAGCATTTCTATTCAGTCCTGCGCCGCGTCTTCGAGAAGGTCAAGGAACGTCCGGACGCGATCGAGTCCTTTACCAGCAGCAACCTTGT
The DNA here is from genome assembly GCA_965208965.1 of Caldilineaceae bacterium. Taxonomy (GTDB): domain Bacteria; phylum Chloroflexota; class Anaerolineae; order Caldilineales; family Caldilineaceae; genus Bin5. The sequence goes on along the minus strand of OZ242384.1, from coordinate 2,081,441 downwards.
CATACGCCTGCGGCTGACCGACCTGGACGCGGAGGTGCTTTTGGACGGCCGCCAGCCCCCCATGGAAGTTTTCTTTGGAGCTCGGCCAGGCAAGGCGGACCTGGAACTGACGATGACAGCCGATCTTTTGCACGAAGTCTGGAGCGGTCATCGCAAATTGAAGGATGCCTTTTTCGGGGGAGAGATTCAGTCAAGCGGCAATATCTTCCTTGCCATGAAACTGACCGATCTTTTCCGAGAAGCGGAACGGGCCTACACGCTTGTTCAGGAAAGCGGGAGCGCATCGCTATGCGCGCATTCCGGGGAGAAGGATTCGTCCTCTTGAAAGTCGGTTTGCGGACGTCCCAGCGCCGACCTGGCTAGAAGTCGAACAGGCAAGGCTGGCATGGACCGGAGGCGCCTTCTTTGACACCCGATTTGGGCAAAGATATAATTGGATTGAGGATAATCTGACCACCGGACAGACTGATCACCGGTCAAGAACAACCAGCCCCTGCAAATGAACGTAGCGGAAGAAATCAAAAATCGGATCGATGCCGTAGAGTTCATTTCCCGTTATCTGCCCCTGCAACGCGCCGGCCGCTCATTCAAAGCCAATTGTCCCTTCCATCAGGAACGTACGCCCAGCTTCGTAGTTTTCCCGGACACGGGCACGTGGCGCTGTTTCGGCGCCTGCAGCACCGGCGGCGATATATTCTCATTCCTGATGCAGAAGGAGAATCTGGACTTTCGGGAGGCATTACAGGTTCTGGCCCAGGAGGCCGGCGTGCAGCTGGCCGAAGAGACCGAAAGGGGTGCCTCCCAGGGCCGTGATCTCTTATACGAACTTAACGACAGGGCAGCGCTCTTTTTTAGAAACCAGCTTCACCGCAGCCAGGAGGCGCAGCCGGCGCGCGACTATCTGCAGCGGCGAGGCATCAATGCTCAAATCGCCGCCCAGTTCCAACTCGGCTTCGCGCCCGACAGCTGGGATGCCCTGCGCGACCATCTGGTGCAGGCCGGGTACGCGCCCGACGTCCTGCATCGGGCCGACCTGGTCAAACATAACCTGGAACACGACTCCTTCTACGACTCCTTTCGCAACCGCCTGATTGTACCGATCCACGATCGCCAGGGCCGCGTAATAGGTTTCGGCGGACGCGTGCTGGACAGTTCGCTTCCCAAATATCTGAATACCGCCGAAACGCCTCTTTTTCACAAGTCACACGTGGTCTACGGGCTGGACCGGGCCTACAGGGCGATCCGACAGGCTGACAGCGTCGTGGTCGTCGAAGGCTATATGGACGTAATTGCCGCCCATCAGTTCGGCTTTGAAAACGTCGTAGCCTGTCTGGGCACAGCCTTGACCGAGGAGCAACTGCGACAGCTCCATCGCTACACGGATAACTTCATTTTGGCGTTGGACGCGGACACTGCCGGCCAGCAGGCGACGCTGCGGGGCCTGAACCAGGCGCGGCAAGCCCTGAAGAGAAAGGCCAAACCGGTTCTGACAGCGACGGGGCGTATGCATGTAGAACACCGGCTCAGCGCCAACCTACGCATCACAACGCTACCGGAGGGCCGCGATCCTGATGACATTATCCGCCAGAACACTGATTCCTGGCAGGAGTTGATCGATACGGCTACACCCCTCGTCGACTACTATTTCGGGATTGTCGCCAAACAGTACGACCTGGACAGTGGCAGAGGCAAAGGAGAGGCGGTAGCCGAGTTGACACCGCTCATCGCCGAGTTGGGCGATGAGGAGGAACAGCAGCATTACATCCAGCGATTGAGCCGGCTTGTCAGGATTGAGGAACGGACGATTGAGCAGCGTGTGAAGGCCAGCGCTCGCGAACTGCGGAATCCACCGCAGGAGGGCCGCCACCGGCGGCGGTTTACCCGGCCACAGAGTGAACAGGCCCCGGCGGGAGCAGAACCACAGGCGGCTTCGGAGGCTGTGCCGCAGGAAGAGGCCGCCGGTCCAGGCTGGCCTGAAAGCAGCCCGGCCAACGGGGAGAAGCCATCGTCGCCGCCGGCAGACCTGGCAACATTTGTGCCGGATACGAAACTGGAGGTCTTTCTGCTGGCCCTGTTGATCGACGAGCCCGACCTGCTGATTTGGCTGGCAGAGATGTCGCAAGAGCTGGAAATCGCCCCCCTGAGGGGAAGAGATTTTCAGCAGATCGAATACCGAGAGATCTTCGATGCGTTGCGCCGCTTCATCGCCAGCGATGAACTCTGGGATATCAAGGCATTTCAGGAAACGCTTAACCCCAGCTATCTCCCTGTCATTTCGCAGTTGACGATGCAGATCTTAACGATGCCGGAACGGGAGCCAGGGGATGTTCGGAACGAATTGCTCAAATTGCTGATTCGTCTTCGGTACGCGCGGCTGCGAGAGAGTCTGTCGGCAATGCAGTTCCTGTTGCACGATGCGCAGGAAAACGAGAACCGTGAAGCGATTCTGGAATTCTCAGCAATAATAAACGCCAATCGTCGCGACCGCCATCACCTGGAACACGTGATGGCGCGTAGTATCCAGGTCTCATACGGAACTACACGAGTTGAATCAGGCATTGCTATCGCCTGAGGTCCCCCAAAACAGGTGGAAATATGGCACCTAAAAGCAGTGCACCCAAGACGAAGCCTGCCGGCGCCTCGGCCAACTATCCAGGTGCCGGCAGCGAGCTTGATGGTCACGACATACAGGCCGGAGAATCACTTGAAGAGACTGAACCGTTTCCGGAGACAAGCGAGAAGCAGAGTAACAGTCCAGTCCCCTCGATCGAACGCGATCTGAAACTTGAAGAAGAGATTGAGCAGGAAACGCACATCCCGGTGGAGAAGATCATTGAGGATGTGCAGGAGGTCGGCCAGGCCCTCGATCCAATGCGTATGTACCTGCGCGAGATCGGCCGCCACGACCTGTTGACCGCCGAACAGCAGACCGCTCTGGCCAAACGAATCAGGACTGGTCTGGACGCCGAAGAGCGCCTTGAACAGGCTACTGCCGACCGGGATGAGCCAGCTGCAGAACTCTCCCCGGAAGAAACCAAGGAACTGGAAGCGAAGATTGCGGATGGCAAGCTGGCACAGGGCAAGCTGGCACAGAGCAATTTGCGGCTGGTCGTCAGCGTCGCCAAACGCTACATTGGCCGCGGTCTGAACTTTCAGGACCTCATTCAGGAGGGGAATGTCGGTCTGCTGCGTGCGGTAGAGAAGTTCGATCACACGCTTGGCTTCAAATTCAGCACCTACGCGACCTGGTGGATCCGGCAGGCCATAAGCCGCGCCATCGCTTACCAGGCGCGCACGATTCGCATTCCCGTGCACATGGTGGAAACAATCAACCGCCAGATGCGCACTGAAAGAGAACTACAACAGGAGTTGAAAGGCGGGGAGCCCACCCCGGAAAAGATCGCACTGGAAATGGGCTATCTGGAACCGGATGTGGCGGACGAGGTACGGCAGGCGTGGGAGGAGGAGCAACCGATCACAGGTGATCTCAAGGCCATTCTCGACCAGGCCGTGTCCAAGGTGCAGCGCATTCAGCGCCTCAGCCGGGAGCCAATCAGCCTGGATATGCCGGTTGGGGCCGAAGAGAACAGTTTCCTGGGCGACTTTATCGAAGACGAGAGTATTCCGGCTCCTGTAGATTCCGCCAGCCGCCTGTTGCTGCAGGAGCAGATGAACGAAATTCTGAATGACTTGCCCGAGCGGGAACGCAGAGTGCTGAGTATGCGCTTCGGTTTGGAGGACGGCACGAGCCAGACACTGGAGGATGTGGGCAAAGAGTTCAATATTACGCGCGAACGTGTGCGCCAAATCGAGGCAAGGGCATTGCGCAAACTGCGCCATCCTCTGCAGAGTCGAAAGTTGCGGGACTATCTGGGCTGATGATGCGCATTGTAACAGTTTCGGCCAGGTCGCAATCTTGACATCCAACCCCTCAGGTTGGTAAACTGGCAAACTGTTGTCTTGATGCTCCCTTCCCGCATCTGCGGTGTCGGGGGCGGCCATCGAAGGCCGAGACCAATCCTCGGTAGCTCAATCGGCAGAGCATCCGGCTGTTAACCGGAGGGTTGTTGGTTCGAATCCAACCCGAGGAGCCATCCATTCGGCCGCCAACCGAGACGATTCGATAACTGACGCGAGGTCCCGAAGAGACTACCCTTCGGGACCTCGCTCTATCTGGCCCTTTTCAGAGGACAAAGGCCTTCTCCCACAGGCTCCTCAATCCGGTGCGCGAACGCCATTTCGGCCCCCGACAAGTGGCGCACCGGTCGGACCAAAGCAATCATCGACAGGGACAACGATCGGGATGTTCTCATTCCCATGTCGGAGAAACGGCGGAAGCGCCGGAATAGGATACTGGCCCCCTAGGAGAGACCAAAAGAGAGAAATATCCAAAATGACCAAAGCGAAGCTTGGAACATTCGAAGAGTTGCTGCAGCTCACTGAAGAGACCATTCGACCTATTACCATCGCGCTGCGGGAAACCGTGCTCCAAGTCGATCAGAATGCATGTGAGGTGGTTCGTCTTGGCGACCGGGCCGCGACCTATGGCGTGGGTCCACGGAAAATAATCGATGGCTACGCCTATATTCTGCCGTATAAGAAATGGGTCAATCTCGGCTTCTACCAAGGTGTTGACCTGGAAGATCCGGCGGGTCTGCTGGAGGGAACGGGCGCCAAAATGCGCCATGTGAAGATTCGCTCGGTTGATGACGCCAATAGATCGGAGGTTCATTCCCTGATCAGGCAAGCCCTTGATAGGCGCAGAGAAACTCTTGGGGTTTGAACTATTGACGAGGATGGATGCTTCCTTGAGGTCCTCATGTAATCTGGTTGTAACTGGTCCGTTTTCTGACAGTGGCATCGACTCAAAGGTGCTTTTTTGCGCTCCAACTTTACTTTCCCCCGAATAGGAGAGAGGTAATGAACTCGAACAAGCTGTATGAAGCTGCTTTTCCCTATGCAGAAGATGTCCTGGCACTGCCGGTGGAAGACATCGATCGAGCTTCCGCGTGGTATCAGGAAATGTTTGGCCTCAAAGAGGTCGAACGGCGTGATGACCCCGTGCCGGCGGTCATCCTTGAGCGCGACGGCGTTCGAATCGGCTTCGCCATAAATGGCGGTGATGCCAGCAACGATGGCGCGGCGATTCGGGTGACGGATATCCACAGAGCGCGCCAGGAACTGGAGGGCAAGGGGATCGAAATCGGAAACTGGCGCGTGGACGAGAACGATGGGCAGAAGTTACAGGTCTTTTTCGTTATTGCTCCGGATGGGCTCTGCTACTACTTCCACCAGCCAATTGGGGACGGTTAGACAACCATATGGAGGAGAGGCGAAAAACTGTTACACAGAGGACTTTGTCGACCAAAACAGTTACAACAGTAGCAAAATGATTGCATTTCGCCCTTCGGCAGGCGAAACAGTTTCAATCCCAGCTGTCCCGGACGCCGGTACAGCTGCCGCACGTCTCTCGATCAGTCCTGGCGCAACTCAGGGCATAGGCCGTCTCCTCGGTCGAAGTGGCCAGCCCATCGAACTGCGCCACTGACGAGCCAAAAGACGGACAGAACTGTCCTCCAACGTGCTGCGAATGCGCGAGACCTCCTCAGCCGGTGATCGGCACGACTGTACCGGCCATCAGCATGAACCCCAGCGCAGCCAGCACTGCCATCATCAGGATGATTGTGTTGCTCCGCCGCGTCGCGGCCCGCTCGGCAACCAGTTCAGATTCTAATTCGATCCGCGTCATCCTTTTGATGTCCTTCGCCATGACTTCTCCTCTTTGATACCCTGCCTGGTCAGCTGGACGCCACTTTATAGATACAATATAGCACACCCGTTCCGATTTGTCAATACCCGGTTTCAATTGGGTGCAGTCCAGATTTGGGGGGAAGAAGGTCAGAAGGGGATTTCATGCCAGCGGTTGCTGAGTAGGCGTGCACGGAGGGCGAGCATGGCTTGAGCGCCGTCTCGGGACCAACGCCTGCCAGCTTGTTTCATACGTTGCTGAATCAAGGTTTTGGCAGCGGATTCGACAGTGCCGCTGCTGATAGGGAATCCGGCTTTGCGATAGGCAGCGTAGTTCATGCGTCGTCGATTTTTCCACAGATAGGTGACCACTTGTTTGACTTCTGAAGGCGCCTCTGCGGGGTCGGGATAGAGACGCAAGATGCGGCGGAAGAAAAGGCGCAGTTGACTGCGAGCCAAGGCGGCTTTCTGCGCGTTGACCCAAGCAGAAGCTTCTGATGAGTCAGGACCAAGTGCCTCGGCTGCGATCTGCCAGACGTACTGCAGCATGTGCCACCAGTCGAGGATTTCGATGCGGCGGGAAAAACAGACGAAGACCATCATCCAGATCCAGATGGCGCCATCGTTGACGCAGACGATCCGTTTGGCCTTTTCGACCCCGCGGCGGCAACTCTCGGCCCAGTAGTGGTTGGTAAAGGTTTTGGCATCCCACAGACCAGCCCGATAGGAGTGCTTTGTCAAGCGCAACTCGCCCTCTGCCTCCTCCCCTGCTTCACGCACTGGCGCAGCCGAGACGCCCGCCAACACCGATGATCGCAAACCGGTCCCACAGATGTCCAAAGCATTGTGGGGTAAGCTGGTTGGCGACCGCGGCTATCTCTCCCAGGCTCTCTTTGAGCAACTCTACGCACAAGGACTGCAACTGATCACACCGATTCGCAAAAATATGCGCAATCGACTCGTCCTTCTCCAAGACAAGCTGCTGACACGCAAACGTTTCATTATCGAGACCATCGTCGACCAACTCAAGAATATCTCACAGATTGAACACACCCGCCACCGCAGCAGCACCAACTTTCTTGTCAATCTCATCGCCGGCCTGATTGCCTACACTTGGCAACCCCAAAAACCGTCTCTTCATCTCTCCGAAAATGAGTTGGCCCTCTTGCCAACCACTATCTAACTCCGAACTCAGGTCAGGTTAATATAACAATCAACACTGCGCCCCTTGGCCAGCAGTTGTACTTCCCTACCCGGAACTTGCCCTGAAAACCGCGCATCCACCCTAAAAACACCGAAATCTTCCCCAAACGTGCCCAAACACCCACCTCGCGCCCCCAATTCCTCACGCAAAGGCGCCCGCCAGCCCCTCCCGACCCCGTCACACACCCAAAAGCCGCCCGCCACCAAAACCACCCCCCAACTCTTACGATCTCTTGTCTTCGCTTGCATTCTCAAGTACAGCACCCGCAACTCACCCTCCCCCCAGTCCCCGGCAAAGCCGCGCCTCGCCCCTGCCCTCGTGTCAGCCATACCTACCTCTCCACCTTCCCCCTCAAACTCCGGCATGGCCATGCCTCTCCCCTCCCAGCCCCAGCCCCGCCGCCTCAAATCACTGCCGTTCTGACCACTGCCGTTCCGCCTGGCGCCCGCTCACTCTCTCTTCTCACCTCCCACCCCCAAACTGCGCTGCACGCTTTCAAATCTGATCCCGGTTGGATGGCAACGGGGCATTGGGAAACATTGCACGAACAGCCATGACGGACTGAAATTGCGTAAGCCTCACTACAGCCCAGGGCCTCCTTTTGCGGCATAATTGTCGTATGTAAGGTTGGCGATTCACCTTCAGATGAAGTGGAGACGCAAATATAGTGCATTGGTGCGTAGCGGCGCGGTGGGTCTTGTGTTCGCGATTGGCCGACCGCAGGCGACCGGTGCTTTCACGCTAAGGGGGTATCCCATGTTGAGGAATAGATGGATTCAGCTAGGCGGCCTGCTCATGATCGCTACGATCATTCTGCTGGCCTGCGTTCCGATTGCACCGGATGAAACTCAGGCGCCGCCCGCGGCAGCGGCGGAATCCGACAGTAGTGAGGCGGTGACGGCCGATACGGAAGGCGGCGACGCAGACGGCAGCGACACCGGCGCGCAGATGACCGCCAGCGGCAGCGCTGGCGTACCGCAACTGAGCGGCGATCTGATCACCGACGGTGTTCCGCCTCCGTTCCGCACACGCGGATTTTCTACCGATTTTTCGCGCAGGACGGTGGAGTGGGATTCGATCCTTTCCGGCGGACCTCCCAAGGACGGTATTCCTGCGGTCGACAGTCCCGTGTTTGAGTCGCTTGCTGCGGGGGATGAGTGGCTGGAGGACGTGGACCCGGTGATCCTGTTCAGCCACGGCGACGTGTCACGCGCCTACCCACTGAGCATCCTGATCTGGCACGAGATTGTGAACGATGAAGTCGACGGCCAGCCGGTCTCGATCACTTTTTGCCCGCTGTGCAACGCCAGTATCGTCTTTGACCGCAACTTTGACGGCCAGGTTCTCGATTTCGGCACGACCGGGCGGCTGCGCAACAGTGATCTGATCATGTACGACCGTCAGACGGAGACCTGGTGGCAACAGTTCACGGGCGAAGGAATCGTCGGCAAGTATGCGGGTGAGCAGTTGAGATTCCTGACCAGCCAGGTTCTCTCCTGGAAGGATTTCAAAGACGCTCATCCGGAGGGAGAAGTGCTGGCACGGCCGAACATGCCCCGCAACTACGGCTACAATCCCTATGTGGGGTACGACAGCACGTCCCGGCCCTTCCTCTTCCAGGGTACGCCGGATTCCCGCTTGGCGCCGGCCGAGCGTGTTCTCGGTCTGACGACGGAGACGGAGGCCATCGCCTATCCTTTCCAGGCACTGGAGGAGGCCGGAGTGGTTCATGACTCGTTCGGCGGGGTTGAGCTTGCTATTTTCCACAAAGCGGGGCTGGCCAGTGCGTTAGATAGTTCCGTGATTAGCAAAGGCCGAGACATCGGCGCCGTAGCAGTCTACGAACGCCAGGTCGGGGATCAGTTGCTGACTTTTTCTCCGAACGAAGACGGCACTTTCAGTGACGCCGAAACAGGCAGCACCTGGGACATTCTGGGAGAGGCCGTCGAAGGTCCCCTGGCGGGAGAAAAGTTGACGCCGATCCTCCACTTCGATCACTTCTGGTTTGCGTGGGCGGCTTTCTTCCCGGTTACGGAGCTGTACAGCCCGAGCTAAGTTTAGCGGCCAGTGGCCGGTGGCCAGCGGATTCGCTGGCTGCCGGGCGCCGGTCTTCAGGGCAGCCAGCAGCTTCTGGTCAAAGACAGCTCCTCAAAATTCAGAGGGGTGACGCCTGTCTGGTCGAGTTTCACCCTATAGCGGCGCCAGGGAAGATAGAAGTAGGTATACCCTCGCAGGCAGACCTGTGCCTGCGGCTTGTCGATGTCGCCGAAGATATCAGGCGCCTCCACGGGAACGTAACGAATGTCCTCCAGCGCCAGACGGTGGACCCACAGTCCGGTTACGCCGTAGGTTGATTCGGCGGCGCGACGGGCATTGACCACAAGTCGCAATTCATCGCCTGTTACATTGGCGGCTGGAGGACTGAAGTAGCGGGGCAGAAGACCCCAGGACAGAAGAACGAACGTCACAAAAGACAGCAGCCGAAAACGAAGTCCCCTCTCTCTTAGCTGGATGGCGTCGCTCAGAATTCGCCAGACAACCACACCCCCGAACAACAGCAGCCACAGCAGCAGCAGGTTCAGGAGAAAATCTCCGATAAAGACCTGAACCGTTCCGGCGGAAGAAAGTGTGGCGAAGGGGAGGGGGAAACCGATTCGGCCGGGGCAGAGGTCAATGCATCCGGCACTGTGGGGCGGGACGACGAATACGTAAAAGGCCGCCACGTTCAACAGCATGCTGAACAGAAGCGTGCCGGCAAAGACAGCGTACCAACGGCCCGTTTGCTGGGTCCACCAGATCACCAGCAAGGCACCCAGAATGACGCCGACAATCCCCAGGATCAGATGGGTGGCGCCAGCGAAATGTATCAACCCTTCAGGCCAAATTGCCGTTGCTGCCGGCCACTGACCACCCATCACCGGCGAATCCGAACAGGACCGGAGTAGCGCTGCCAGCAGAGGAAGATACGGTCATAGTATCCCGGTAGCTGGCCTTGAATCTGGGGGCGCCCTTCACCTGTCCATTCCTCCAGCCGGGGAACCCGGTTGCCCGACCTTACAGTGATTAGAACCGAGCCGTCGACGCAGGCGGCGTAGTCCCCGACCACATCGCCCAGCGGATAAAGATAGGAGGAGCGGGCTGCGGAATCCGTTTCCCTTAGGTCCACCTGGGTGATACCGAAAATCTCCAGCGAAAAGACGCCCTGGGGTGAAAAACGGCTGCGGGCAAGGAGAATCCGATCATCGTCCCGCCAGGCCAACTGCGGCGCGAAGAATTCAAATCTAGTCTGGGTTTGGGCGCTCAAGCGGCCGCGGGCCCCGGCGCCGTTGAGAGCCATTTCCCGTACCCACAGCTGGTTAGCGGGGCGGACAAAGCCGACCGTCAGGCTCGGATGCTGAGGATCATAGGCCAGATGGGCCAGGCGGCGGTCGCCGGGGCTGAGCTGGAAAGGCCCGCGATAGATGCCCTCGGGCGCCAGGCGACTGACATCGATTTCGCCTTCTGCATTCAGATCGACGCGGTACAGGCCGGTATACTGACGCCCGGCATCCAGATTGGCGGTATCAATTACGAACGATCGCAGGTCTCCGGCGCCGGCCAGGGCTGCGATCAGCGTCGGCTGAATTGGCGTGTTGGCCCTTCCCCCCAACAGAGAGGTAGGAGCCTGCACCCGCAGAACAATCTCGCCGTCTTGACTGTTGTAGTGCCAGAGCCGCCATTGAGCCAGCCCAACCTGCGGCATCTCGATCCACCAGATATCGCCGCGCTCGTCTGATACGATTCCCCTCACGCTGTGGAAGGGATGGGCCCGGAAGGATAGTCCGATACCGTCCCCACGAACATAGAGGAAACCGTTTTGGTCTGATGGCGCGTTGGCATCCGGAATCACGAATCCTTCGGCGCCGTCGTAGACGGGCAGCACACTCTGTCCAGTTTCGCGCACAACAGTCACCACACCATCCTGGTGCAGGAGGAAGATTCCGGGGTCGCCGCGCCTTCCCAGTAGTGCGACAGCCTTGCCGCTCTTGACGGCCGCGCCGAAGGTCGGCACATCCATGCGCCTTACGCGCTGGAACTCAGGCGGAGCGGCCACGCGTATACCGGAAACGGCCACGCTGTTACCCTCATCTTTGCCCCCTTCCACATAGACCCTGGAACCCGGCCAGAGGAAGTCCGGACCCGCCTCCAGCCATTCTCCCTGGGAGGCCCCAAAGACTCCGCTCCACACCATAATCCGTTCCTCAACCGGATCGATATCCAACAGCAGGACTTCACCGCTGTCTGTGCGAACGGATACCAGTTCTGCGGGGTCGGCCGGCTCGGACTTGTCGAGTACGGTCGCTGCAAATTCATCAGCCTGAGGAGGAGGGGCCTGCGCCGGCTGAAGGGCGACAGCGGATAGTTCCGTGGGTATGTAGTCCGTCGCTTGCGCCGAAGAATCGCGCGTGGCGGTCGGTGTGGACGTTGGTAGTGGAGTCGGCGTGAATGTCGCAGTCGGCGTCGGTGTAAGCGTGGCCGTGGCGGTCGGCGTAAGAGTCTCCGTCACCGTTGGCGTCAGTGTTGGTGTGGATGTTGCCGTCGGTGCGGCTGTCGCGGTTTCAGTTTCGGTCGGCGCGGGCGTCACTGTTGCCGTCGCCGTTATTGTGGGCGGCGCTATCGGGGTGGCACCAAACGCGGCCGTCGCCAGCTGGGCTGCTGCAGTCGGCTGTGGCGTCACCTTGATCCCGATGCCGGGCGGGCGCGAGCCGAACGGCCGAATGCGAATGCCCTCATCGGTATAGTTCAGCAGCGTCGTCAGATCGCCGTCGATCTCCAGCAGTTCGACCGCCATCCAACCTTCTTCGCCGTCCAGCTCTGTTCTTGAGTCGGTTACTTTCAACAGGACCCAGGTGCCGCTGGCGATGATGCCCCCGATAGTGACCTCAACATCCTGGCCCAAGCGCGTCAGTACGTCATCCTGCGTGGAGGGACCGGCCCGCAGACGGGCAGGGAACAGAACGACACGCCCTGTCACATTGTCAGGCGCGCCGATCTCAATTTCCGAAGGAAAGACACTGACCGGCACATAGAGTTCCGTCGCTGTCGGCGTTGGGGTGACTGTCGCTGTTGGCGTGACTGTCGCTGTTACCGTGGGTGAAGGTGTCGACGCACTGGTCGATGTCAGCGTCGGTGGCGGGCTGCCTGTTGCCGTAGGAGGAACAGTTGCGACATCGACATTGGCCGCCTGCGCGTTGGCGCTGGGGGACGGGGTGGCCGTGGGCGTACTAGCCGCAGGGTCCGATTGCAGCGCAGAGACTCCGGTCGATCTGTTGTCGGGCGTTGGCAAGGCGGCTTGATCAACGTCGCGCACTAAGAACGACATAAGCACAAGCAACGAAATGACGATGGCGAAAACAATGCCGGCCCCCAGCGGATTTCCCCGGATGAGGCTTCGCCCGGCGGCCAGAGTTTTCCCCAGGCGCAGGAATCTTTCCTTCATCGGCCGCACTCAAAAAGCGAAGTTGTAGCGCATATTTCAGGATTCGCCGTCATCAGTTCTGTACTGTCACCGTCACGCTACAGGGCTGCGGATAGTTGCCAGTGGTATCCACCACGACGACCTGAATAACATATATTCCGTTCGCCATAGCGCTGCTGTTCAGATTACCTAGGAGCCCGCCGACGACGGGGCTTTCAGCGCCGTCAAAGTAGTTGAAACTCTGATTAGCGCCGCTGGACGCAAACTCCAGCTTATAAAAGGAGAATTGATCGTGCTGGGCTGTACCCACAATTGGGACCTCCCCACTTACGATCGCCCCGTTTCCCGGTGACAGTATGACTGACCGTCCGTCGGGACACAGTGCCGGAGAGACGGGAAGCTGGTTGGGCGCGGGAGCAGGCTCCTCTGGCTGCTCATCTTCCTCCCGGTTGTCCGGCACGGGCGTGGGGACGACGATGCGGGTTGGTAAGGGGGTTGGCGTCGGAGGCTCGGGTGTGAATGTCGGCGTTGGAATCAGCGCAGACAATGAACTGTTTGAGGGTGCTGAAGGGTCGTCCGGCGAAGAAAGAACTGACGACGACTCCACCGCGCTCATTGCCTCGCGCAGCGTTGTGCTGGTGAAGTAGGTGAATCCCATCACCACAAGCATCAACAAGGCTGAAAGAAAGATGCGATACAGGTCGTCGAGCGCCTTGTCCCGCTCGAGGGAAAAGACGGCCTGGCGCCGCTCAGCGCGCACCTGCCACGTGCGATACAGTTGAAATAGAGCCAGCAGACCACACGTCGCATAGATATAAGGTGAAATGTTGGCAATGGCCTCAACCAGAAAACCCATTGGCAGTTACTGAATCGGGACGCCAAGCAGACTTGTTGGTTGCCGCGGACTTCGGGTCCGGAAGCAAGATGGCAACCAGGAGGAGATGGAACAAACCCTATCCAAATAGTCTACCGTAGCCGGGTAGTTCCGCCAAAAGGATCTGAATTCTTAAGAGGGGCGCGCCCGGGCGTGTTGGCTACGGCGCAAATGCGATCCTTGACCGCTTTGCCTATTCCCTACCAATGGACTATCATGAATAGTCTATTCCATTTGCCCCTGTCTGTACGCTTCGGAAAGAACTGTCTATGAATTTTGATTTCGTTTTTCGCTCGCGCCGCAGTAATGTCTTGGCGCGTAACGGACTGGTCGCCACCAGTCAACCGCTTGCCGCACAGGCCGGGCTATCGATTCTGCAGGCAGGCGGCAACGCAGCCGACGCCGCGATCGCAACGGCCGCAGCCCTGAACGTGGTCGAGCCGATCTCCACCGGCATTGGGGGCGACTGTTTCGCCCTCTACTGGGATGCCCAAACGGAATCTGTGACCGCGCTCAATGGGTCGGGCCGCTCTGCCAGCGCGGCATCGATCGAAGACGTGCGACGTCTCGGTTATTCCTACATGCCCCAGTTTACCGGCCACAGCGTCAGTATTCCGGGAACCGTCGCCGGGTGGAGCGATCTGCTGGAAAGGCACGGCGACATGGCTCTGGCAGATGTTCTCAAGCCCGCCATCGAACTGGCTGAAAAGGGCTATCCCGTCACCGAATGGATTGGGCGGGGCTGGGCCTCGCAGGCAGCCAAACTGCGGCGTTCACCCGAATGGATCAGCAGTGACCTGGACAACGGACCTGAGCAGCCGAGCGGTCATGAGCTTCTCATTGACGGCTGCGCGCCGCAGCCCGGGCAGGTGATGCGTATTCCCACTTTGGGACAGACGCTGAGGGCGATCGCGGCTGACGGCAAAGAGGCAATCTACGTCGGGGAGTTTGCCGACAAACTGAGCAAGCACGTACAGCGCTACGGCGGTTGGATCACACCGGAGGATATGGCGGCCCACACCAGCACCTGGCATGAGCCTATCACTGCCGATTTCGGCGATGTTCGCCTTTACGAATGCCCGCCAAACGGGCAGGGATTGGCGGCCATCGTTGCGGCAAATCTGGCGGACGGCTTCGATCTGGCCGATATGTCGAGCGTGGACCGTCTGCACACACTGGTTGAGTGTATGCGCATTGGCTACGCCGAGGCCCAGCAGTGGGTCTGTGATGTCGATGTGGTACCGATCCCCCTGGAAACACTTGCCAGCCGCGCCTATGCTGATCAGAGACGCGGGGAGATAGACCCGCAGCGGGCCGCGGCGTCGGTTTTCAGCGGTTACCCCATGGCCGGTTCGGATACCGTCTATCTGACTACCGCCGACGGTGAGGGGAACGCTTGCAGTTTTATCAACAGCCTGTACCAGGGAACGGGCAGCGGGCTGGTTGTGCCCGGAAGCGGTGTCAGCCTGCAAAACCGGGCCGCGCTCTTCGTTCTTGACCCCGACCATCCCAACTGTCTCGCTCCGAACAAGCGGCCGTATCACACGATTATCCCGGCGATGACGACCCGGGGCGGCGCGTTGCAGGCCAGCTTCGGCGTGATGGGGGGCTATATGCAGCCCCAAGGACATCTGCAGATGCTGGTAAACATGGTGGCCCTGGGCATGAGCCCGCAGCAGGCCCTGGACATGCCGCGCTGGTCGCTGAGCGGCCCGCATGCAGGGTTAGGCGCGGACGAAGCCGGAGGCCAACTGGCGATTGAAGAAGGCTGGGACTATGATATCCTGGCAGAAATGTCCCGCCGCGGACATCAGGTGGTTCCGGTGGACGGGGCGGGGCGAGGCGGTTTCGGCGGCGGTCAGATAATCGTCCGCGATCCGGAAAGCGGCGTCCTGACCGGAGGGAGCGACCCGCGCAAGGACGGCTGCGCGGTCGGCTGGTAACGAGAGAAAAGCCGCAGCGATCAGAGAACCCCAGGCATCACGCAACTTCGAGGTAAATGAATGGGTCGAATACCCACGGTGTCATTCGCACCGGTTCGGCAGAAAATGAAACAAGCGGGTCTGGACGACCTACTGATTCGCAGCTTTGAACATTACTACGCCCGACTCGGCGCCGGCGCCACAGGTTACATCCCCGGCGCCAGCGCACGCCCACCATCCGATATAGCCGACAGTTCCACCGTCACCGGTTTACATGACGAGGGCCTGGACGCGCTCGGCCGGCTCGTCGTCGTGAAACTGAACGGCGGTTTGGGCGCGACGATGGGCCTGCATGGGCCGAGATCGCTGCTGATGGTAAAGAACGGGTTGCGCTTTCTGGATATTATCGTCCGGCATGTCCTGCACCTGCGCCGGAAGATGACGGCGCGACTGCCCCTCATCTTCATGAACAGCTACAGCACGCAGGAAGCAACCCAGCAGGCACTTGGCGCCTACCCGCAGCTGGCAGCATGCGACGCGGGGGCCCTACCGCTGACTTTCCTGCAAAACAAAGTTCCCAAAATCTGGCAGGAGACTCTGCAGCCGGTTGAGTGGCATCAAGACCCGGCCAAGGAATGGTGTCCTCCCGGACACGGCGACATTTACCTCACTCTGCACATGAGCAGCCTGCTCAGAAAGATGCTTTCACTGGGGTATGAATACATGTTCGTCAGCAACGCCGACAATCTGGGCGCAACTGTCGACATCGAAATTTTGGGATATTTCGCGGCCCGCAACCTGCCCTTTATGATGGAAGTGACCGAACGCACGGCGGCCGACCGCAAGGGGGGGCACCTTGCCCAGAGCCCTGATGGACGGCTGCTGCTGCGGGAGATTGCCCAGTGCCCTCCTGAGGAGGTTGAGCAGTTTCAGGACATAGACCGTTACCGGCTGTTCAATACCAACAACTTGTGGATTCACCTGCCCACTTTGCGAAAGCTGTTGCAGGAACGAGACGGTTTCCTGGATCTGCCGATGATCGTCAACAATAAACCGGTGGACCCTGCCCGCCCAAACTCCCCACCGGTCTTCCAATTGGAAACCGCGGTCGGGTTGGCGATCTCGGCATTCGATGGCGCGCAAGCGATCCAGGTGTCGCGAGACCGCTTTATGCCGGTGAAACGATGTAATGACCTGCTGGCGCTGCGCTCCGACGCCTTCGCGTTGAGCCAGCTACAGTGCGTCGGTCTGGATCCGCGGCGGGGTTGCGGTCCCTTCCCTGGGGGGGCTCCGCTTGTCGAACTGGACGACCGATTCTACCAGTTCATCGATCAGATCGAGGAACGATTTCCGCACGGGCCGCCTTCCCTTCTCCGGTGCCGCAGCTTATCCGTTACTGGCCCCTACACCTTTGGCGATTCTGTCACGGTGGAGGGCGACGTCACTCTGTCGAACAGCACGGACACGCCGATCGTCATCCCCGACGGCGCCACTCTGTCCGGGTAGGCCGGTTTCTCACGGCTGGCCCGTGACATAGTTCAGTTGGGCAGCGCTAGCGGCGCCGCTTGCTCATCACTTCCAGCAACTGCGTCTTCCCCCAATGGTAGCTATGCCATAGCAGCGGGCTGGGCGACCAGTCCCACGCCCCCATATGCACGGCCATTCTGGCGGCAAACCCTTCCTTAAAGCGCCATACCCCTTGGAGAGGATCGCTGGGTTCATCGGGGTTCGTCGGCGCACCCCACCAATCATAGACCGTGCAGCCCTGTGCCTTGGCCCACTGCAGCGCCCGCCACTGTAAGAGGTAGTTGGGCATGTCGCGGCGCCGGCGTGCACTGCTGGCCCCATTGAAATAGAGAGTCTGACGACCGTAACGGAGCAGAAACAACCCGGCAATGGGCTGCGGCTCGTCTGGATGCTCGGCCAACAACAGCGCCCCGCCGGTCCGTGTCCCCTCGTCCTGCTGCATCTTCAGAAACGTACGCCACAGGGAGTTGTAGTAGGAGAAAGGACGGATCAGAAATCCGTCGCGGGCGCTCGTCTCTTTGTAGAGTCGATAGAAACCCGGCAAATCCTTTACATCGCCGCAGCGAACGGTGACGCCCCGTCGATCGGCCAGCCGGATGTTATAGCGCCATTTGCTCTTGAACGAATTCAACAACTCTTCTTCGGTTCGGGCGATGTCCGTGAAGCCGGTATTTTTGAACTGAATCTGCTCTGGGCTGAAGCGCCAGTTGCGCTGGAGAAGCAACTGCTTCAGACGCGCCCATTCCGCATGATTTTCGCCAACATCAGGATCGATTTTTACCTGAAGGCAGCCCCGCCGCCGGCACAGTTCTTCGATCTGCGTCAATACGAGCGCAGCTGCTTCGTCATCCGACCAATCCAGCAGGGGGCCCTTGGGCACGTAAGCCACGCGCAAGGGCAGCGCTTCCGTAGGTTGCCGCCAGAGCAACTGAAAAGCCCCCAAGGGCTGACCGCCCCTCTGCACACGCCAGCGTTCAACGCGCCAACCGCTGCCGGCCTTGACGAGACCCCACGACCAGCTTTGCAAAACGTGGCTGCGATCGGGAGGCAGCTGCGTCAATAGTTCGTCCCACGCCGCGGCCGTCAGCACCGGCTCCATAGCTACCTCAATGGCGGAGGAGGAGGTCTGCCTCCGCTCCTCTCGCCCATTTGCCCCGTACCTGCTTGAGGTAGCCCGGTCCTTCGCCAGCAGAGCGCCCTGATAAAGACCATAGACCGATCGACGCAGGGGCAGGTCCCAGGCGCCGACGGTACGCTCGACCGCGCCGCCAAAGCCCTGTTTGAAACGGAAAACGCCCCAGAGGTCTCCGGCTGGGAGCGCATTCAGATCGACCGGCGTTTTCTCGGCGGCAACAGCGTTGCGCCCTTCCTGCCAGAGACCGGTGGCGATGGCGCCGATCTCATCGGGGACGCCCCAGAAATCATAGCGGGCGCAGCCGCGTTCCCTCGCCCAGCGCATCGCTTCCCATTGGAGCGCATGGTTGGGCATCAGGTTGCGGCGGCGGTTGTTGCTGGCCCCCCACAGGTAGCAGGCGGACGAACCACAGGCAAACACCGCAATGCTTGCCAGAGGATCGCCCTCATGCGAGGCCAGCAGGAAGGCGCCCCAGCGGGATGCCAGCAGTTCGTAGGCGTCGCGGTAGTAGGCGGCGTTGTGGACGGAAAACCCGTCCCGCTTGCCCGTCTCTTCCATCAGCTGCTGGAACAGGGGCAGTTCATGCGCCTCAAGCTCTCGCACGCTCACGCCTTTGCGCGCGGCCAGGCGGATGTTGTAGCGCCACTTGCTCTTCATCCGCGCGAGGATCGTGTCTTCGTCCGGCTGCAGATCGACGACAACGGTGCTGCGAGGCTGAATCGTTTGGAGGCTGGGATGGAAGCCGGCCGCGCTGAGCCACTGCCGGTTGACTGCCGTGTCCAGCAGGTCCGGCTCGATCTTCAGCGCGAACGCTCCCTCCTGCCGGGCAACATCGCACATGCGCGCCACCACAGCTTCCGTCAGCGAAGAGTCGGACCAGTCTACAAGGGGGCCTCTGGGGACGTATGCCAGGACCTGGCCCATTATTCTGCGGAAGAGGATCATCGCCCCGGCTTGCGCGCCGTCGCCGGCTGTCGATTCCGGCAGGAGAACGCGTTTGGCCCACCAGCCGGAGCGGCATTTCAAGGCCGCCCATTCACTCGTCTGCAGGAGATGGCCGGCCGAATGGTTGATGACGAATTCGTTCCAATCAGCTGCTTGATCTGTCACTGCTCCCCCTGTCAACCGCTGGCATGCCCGGCTAGGAGACTCTGGCCCGAAAAACGCTCAGCTTGGCGCCTCCGCATCATCCCTGGACGCAAACGCGCTGCCTTCCTGTCGCTATCAGTCGATCATACCATACCGACCAGAACAGAATAGAACGCCGGCGCCAACTGTTTCTCGCTGCCGCCTCGTTTCAATAAACGGACGGCGACATTAGGATTAGTACCGGTCCCGGGCCCCATCTGGGCGAGCGGTCCGCGTCCAGAGTGGAATCGGTCTGAATTTGACACGGCTAATGCTCACTGCTATCGTCAAATCCGTGTCATCCTTGTGTCGGCGTTCAACAACAACTGCACTCGGACTGATTCCGGCGGCCGCCATGCTGCTGCTGGGTGGTCTGCTTCTGGCCGGCTGCAGCAGGCCAACTGCGGGCAGGGCGTCATTGTCGGAAACAGTCGAAGTGACGGTCTTCGCGGCCGCGTCACTTACCGATGTCTTCCAGGAGGCTGCCCAGTCCTTCAGCAGAGAGGTTCATACAGGAAACGTTGTTTTCAACTTTGCCGGTTCCCAGCAGCTGGCCGGCCAGCTGCGCGAGGGCGCGCGCGCCGACATCTTCGCCTCAGCCGACGAGATGCAAATGCAGGCAGCTATCGACGCCGGTCGAATCGGGAAGGCGAGCGTGAAGACTTTCGCCTGCAATCGACTGATGATCGGCTTCGGCCGGCGCGCTGCGGGTCCATCCGACGGCGCGCCTGAGGTCGAATCTTTGCTGAAACTAGCCCAGCCCGGCCTTAAGATCGTCGTTGGCGCAGAGGCGGTACCCATAGGGCAGTACACGCGACAGTTTCTGGCCAAAGCCGCGCAGGACGAACGTTTTGGCCCCGAATTTCGTGCCGGTTTCGAGGCCAACATCGTGTCTGAAGAACAGAATGTTCGGGGCATTCTCAGCAAACTGCAATTGGGCGAGGCCGATGCCGGCATCGTCTATGCCAGTGACCTCGTAGGAGTCACAGAGTTGCCGCGCATGGAGATACCGGCCCATCTCAACATTTCGGCAGTTTATCCAATCGCCCTCACCCGGGATAGCAGGCAGCCGGAGCAGGCCGCAATATTCGTCACTTTCTTGTTTTCTGAGGAAGGCACCGCCGTGCTGGAGTCACACGGCTTTTCCACCCATTGCCGGGCTGAAGGCTCAGAAGAGACCTCAAACTCTGCGGCCTATGGGGCACTCTGATCATGCGAACGACTGAAGCCGCCGAAGCAATGCGGATAACCGTCGACCGGGCGGGAGGCGACCAGCGCGCCTCCAGACGCCTCACGCGACCGGGCCTCGCGCTCTTCTGGTCTGCCGTGCCTATGATCCTGTTCCTGACTCTTCCTTTGCTGGCACTGATATGGCGCACGGAGCTGACCGACATCAGCACACACCTGGCCCAGCCTGTCGCTCGCCGGGCTATCGTTTTGAGCCTGTGGACATCGGCGACAGCGACCCTTCTGACGATCCTGCTGGGCACGCCTCTGGCGGTGCTGATGACGCGGCGGCAGTTTCGAGGACGCCGGGCGCTGGACACGATCATCGATCTGCCCACCGTCCTGCCCCCCGCTGTTGCCGGGCTGGCCCTGCTGATGGCTTTTGGCCGGAGGGGGTTGCTTGGGCAGGGGCTGTCAGTGGCGGGAATCGAAATCGCCTTTACTTCGCTGGCGGTCATTCTCGCGCAACTTTTCGTCGCTTCTCCTTACTACATCCGCGCGGCTATCGGCGGCCTCAGCCGCAGTGCGGTCGAGCTGGAAGAGGCCGCGGCCTTGGACGGGGCCGACGTCCGGCAGATCTTTCGCTTCGTAACGGTCCCCCTTGCCCGCGCTTCCTTGCTGGGCGGGCTGGTTATGACGTGGGCGAGGGCTCTCGGTGATTTCGGCGCCACCATTCTTTTCGCCGGCAACTATCCCGGGCGCACGCAGACGATGCCGCTGGCCATCTATATCGGCTTCGAATTGGATCTTGATGTTGCCCTGGCCCTGTCCGTTGTCCTGATGGCGACCGCGTTCGCCATTCTGTTGCTCGTGAAGTGGCTTCTTGGGCGAACGAGTTGATCTGAGTCCGATTTATCACCGTCCAGTGCCCAGATCCTCATTTTGTGATTCAGACAAGCGACAGGGGGAAATGTAGAGCGCGCCCAACTTTGCTCGCACCACGGTCGCAGCCCAACCTATCGTCACATGAATCACAGATCCAACGACATCCCAATTATCGAGGCAGTGCCTAACTTCTCAGAGGGCCGCCGCAAAGATGTCATCGACAGGCTGGCGGCAGCAGTCCAGGCGTACGGCGCCCGGCTGCTCGATCGCACCAGCGATTCTTCCCACAACCGCACCGTTCTCACGGTCGCAGGCCCGCCGGATCAGGTTCTGCAGGGACTGTTCGATGCGGTCGAAGTGGCTGTCGCTTGCATCGACCTTCGGCGGCATCGGGGCGTCCATCCCAGACTGGGCGCGGCCGATGTGGTCCCGCTCGTGCCGGTCGGCAGCGCTCTCCTCGCAGACTGCGCTCTCCTGGCCCGGCGACTGGGTCGCCGCATCGGTGATGAGCTGGATGTGCCCGTCTACCTCTACGGCGAAGCGGCCACGAGAGTTGAGCGCCGCAATCTGGCCGACGTCCGGCGCGGTGAATATGAGGCCCTGGTCAGGGAAATCCACCTTCCGCAGCGCCTGCCAGACTTTGGTCCGGCCAGGGCGGGCCCGGCGGGCGCGGTTGTGGTTGGGGCCAGGCCTATTCTCATTGCCTTCAACGTTTTCCTGCGCACTGCCGAGGTCGCCGTCGCCAGAACGATCGCCCGCCAGATACGCGAGCGCGACGGTGGTCTGCCCGCGGTCCGGGCCCTGGGCCTCCTTGTCGATGGTCAGGCCCAGGTCAGCATGAATCTTGTTGACTATCGCGCCACATCGCCTCAAGCGGCGGTCAATGCCATTCGCCGGCAGGCCGCCCGCCGCGCTGTGGAGCTGGACCGCAGCGAACTGATCGGCCTCATCCCTCAAGGCGCCCTGCCAGGAATCAGGGAGCAGAACGGAGGCGGTGACGGAGAGTCCCTGTCGCCTCGCACACTGTCGGCCGCAGCCGATGCACTCCTGCTGCCGCAACTGACGCCTGACCGCGTGTTGGAGGTTGCATTGCGCCAGCCGTAGGCAGGCCGGAGTAAAATGGCATCGTATTTGCACGAGATTTCTGGTCGTTTTGTCGCGATTATGGGGGGGGGGGGGGACAGGAGCATTGGTGAACACGAATTGCAAGCGCCTGTGAACTGCAGTTCACGCCAGTCGATTTGCCGTAACGGGTCTGCAGAAGGGTGTTATTGCCCGGTGTGCGCTCAGGAATGGTTCAGACACCTGCTTTGGCGAAAGGAGCGTGCCGTGCTAGAATCAAACGGATACAGAGCAGATAGTTTCGGCTGTGATTTTTGCAATGTGTCTGATTGCCGTGATTGACTGTCCCGCGCTTCGCGGCAGCTAATCGTCCCCATGCGATCGCACAGATCACTGTCCTATTTTGCTCACATATGGGGCCCGCGGCCTTCTCCTGCCGAATGGACAACTGAGCAGCGGGTGAACAGCAACTCAGACAATGCAGTCTCCTCGCCTTGTCGTCTGGTCAGAATGGATAGAGAGCACCGGCTCGCCAGTGACGCTGCCAGCGAGTGGGATGCCCTCTGGGTCTATGCCGTCTGCTGAGGAACCGGACCTTGCGATAGTCATCCTCAACTACAATGCCAGCGCGCTCCTGTCCGGTTGCCTGACATCGGTGTTTGCCTCTAAGGGCGATTTTTCCTACACGGTCTGTGTTGTTGACAATGGCAGTAGTGACGGCAGCGCCGCCATGGTGGGCGACCGCTTCCCGCAGGCCGGCCTGATCGTTTCGGAAACCAATCTCGGTTTCAGCGCGGGGAACAACCTGGCTCTGCGCCAGCTCGGCCTCACTGAACCCCAACCACTGCACAACAGGCCTTTTCCCCGCTACATTCTTCTTCTTAACAATGACACTGTTTTGCCGGCGAACGCGCTGGCAGAGATGATCCAATTCATGGATGAGCGGCCCGCCCTCGGGATAGCGGGCCCGCGGGTGCGACGGCCGGACGGGACGCTCGATCTGGCCTGCCGCCGCAGCTTTCCCACGCCTTGGGTGAGCTTTTGCCGTATGACCCGCCTGAGCCGGCTGTTTCCTCGCAGCGAGCGTTTCAACGCCTATAATCTAGGCTACCTGCCGGAAGATGCCGTGCATCCGGTGGATTCGGTCGTGGGCGCCTATATGCAGGTGCGCACGCAGGCGATCCTGCAGGTCGGGCTGTTGGACGAGGCCTACTTCATGTACGGTGAAGACCTGGATTGGGCAAAGCGAATCAAGAACGCCGGCTGGGATGTCTGGTACAACGGCAAGGTCGAGATCACGCATGTCAAAGAGGCCTCCAGCCGCAAGAGCCGCAAGGCCCGCCGGGCCTTTTATGAGGCGATGTGGATCTTTTATCGCAAACACTACCGGGCCAACAGTTCATGGGCGTTGGACAAACTGATCTGGCTAAGTATTGCTCTGATAGGCGGTGTAGACATCGCCATCCGGCTGTGGAAGCTGCGACAGGAACGGGTCTAGCAGGGTTGCGCGTACCTGGCGCAAACGAGAACCGGTCTGCCAGAATTTGAAAAAACTGACTGTGGAAAGTTAAGCACCGTCCACTTCCAGTCATAAACAATTGGCACGATGTGGAAGTCACCGGTACAGCCGACATCAGAACTTGAGGAGCCTCCGACAGAATCGCGGCCATCCGCGACTGCGGCCGAGGAGAGCATATACTCAAGTCCAAACGGGAGATACTCGGCCCTGCGCGCCCAGCGGCCGGGCGTGCCTAAGCGCGCCCAGCTCCTGTTCGCGCTTTCGCTTGTCGTTGTGGATTTGGGATGCACTTGGCTGGCCTTCTTCCTGGCCCACCGGCTCACTGAGATGAACCTTACGCCGAGGCTGATGGAGTTGCAGCCGGATATCATTGTAGGCCCATTTTTGGAGTTCCTGGCTTTGCCGCTGATACAGTCGTTGGTGCTGCTATCGCTCTTCTCTTCGCAGCGTATGTACCAGCGCCGCCGACCGCTCGGTCAATTGGACGAAATCTTTCGCACAGCAAAATTCACAACACTGTGCACGCTCCTGACCGTAGCGCTGGTCAGCCTTTTCCTGCGGGATTTTGTTTACCACCGCACGTTCCTGGGATATGCCTGGCTGCTCAACATTATCATGTTGACGATCGGCCGGACCCTGCATGCACAAATACAGTGGAATGCCCAGGCCAGAGGAATCGGCGGCGACCGGGTCCTGCTCATCGGCGGCGGGGATTCCGGCCGCATGATCCTGCAGAGAGTACAGGCCAATCCCAAGCTGGGCTTTCAGGTGATCGGGATCGTTGATAACAGCAGTACGCGTTCCATTCTGGATGTACCTATTCTGGGCAGCGTCGCCGACATTCCCAGAATCATTGACGAATTTACTGTCGACGAGGTGATCATCGCGCTGCCGGAAAGCACCCATCAGGAACTGGTCGGCATCATCAGCCTTTGTGAGCGAGAGAAAGTCGGCATTCGCGTTCTGCCTGATGCCTTTGGAATTATGGCAAGTGAAGTGACGATCGGGTATCTTGGCGGTCTGCCCCTGGTCACAGTCCGCGACGTGGCCCTGCAGGGTTGGAAACTGACACTCAAACGCGGGATGGACCTAGTAGGAAGTGCCATCGGCCTGGTAATTCTCAGTCCCTTCCTGATGCTGGTGGCGCTCTTGATCAAACTGGACAGTCCCGGGCCGGTCTTCTACACACATGAACGAATGGGTCTGGATGCCAAGTCGTTCAAGATTCTGAAGTTTCGCTCCATGCGCGAGGACGCGGAAGAGTCTGGGCCGGGCTGGACGGTCGAGGACGATCCCCGGCGGACCAAACTGGGCACTTTCATTCGTCGCGCCAATATCGACGAACTACCGCAGTTGATCAATGTTCTCTTTGGAGAAATGAGCCTGGTCGGGCCGCGCCCTGAACGACCGGTCTACGTGGAGCAGTTCCGGCAGATGATTCCACGCTATATGGACCGCCACCGCGAAAAGGCCGGCATGACCGGTTGGGCCGCGGTAAACGGGATGAGGGGCGACACCTCGATCGAGGAGCGCACAAAGTACGATCTCTGGTATATCGAAAACTGGTCACTGGCTCTGGACATCAAAATCATCATTCGCACACTGGGCCAGTGGCTACTCGGGACAAACAAGAACGCCTACTGAACCGACCCAAATTCCTTGACAACCCCCTGCCCGGTTTGCTACACTTCTTTTTTGATTGGCACTCCCATCTCAATAGTGCTAAGGGCAAGTCTGAAGCGTCTGCTTGCGGCAAACTGCTCGACAATTCGACTTGCCCCACCGGCCGCAAACTCAGCGCGCTAGATGGAAGGCAGACAGGCGGAAGTCCTTTCTTCCGGTAATTCATGACCGAATTGCAATTGAGCCAGCGCCGTAAACAGGTGCTGCGAATCGTCATCCAGGAATATGTGGAGAATGCCCTGCCGGTGGGCAGCCAGTCGATCGCGCAGAAGTACGATCTGGGTGTCAGCGCTGCGACCATCCGCAATGATTTGGCTGCACTGGAGAAGGCTGGCCTCCTGACCCACCCCCACACCAGCGCCGGCCGCATTCCCACAGATGGCGGCTATCGGTACTTTGTGGCCAATCTCATGGCCCACACCGATCTGCCATCCCATGAGCGGCATATGATCCGCCATCAGTTCCATCAAGCCCGGCGCGAGATTGATCAGTGGCTGCGTCTCAGCACGGCGGTCCTGGCCAAAGCCTCCACGGGCGCGGCGCTGGCGACCTCCCCACGTTCGATCTCAAGCAGGGTCAAACATCTGGAGTTGATTGGCATTCAGGATACGGTTGTTTTGCTGGTGCTGGTACTGGCCACTGGTACGCTGAAACAGCAGTTAATCACCTTGGAACAGCCGATCTTTCAAGAGGAACTGAGCCGGGCGAGCAACAAGCTCAATGTTGAAATATCCGGAGCTACGGCTGCCGATCTACCCAAAAAATTGGAGGAGTTCACCGGCTTCACCCGCGAAGTGGGCGAGCTTGTACTCAACACCCTACTCCAGTCGGAAGAGCAGATAACCGACCGCGTCTATCGACATGGTCTGGCCCAGGTGCTGGCCGAGCCTGAATTTACGGACGGGCCGCAGGTGAGCCGGATTGTGGAGGTATTCGAACAGCGCACGCTGCTACAAGAGATTTACGATGATGTGATGGAGTTGAGCGACGTACAGGTGATGATTGCCGGTGAGGGTCGTTTTGGCGATATGCAGGACATAAGCCTTGTTTTGAGCCGCTATGGCGTGCCGGACCGTTTCAGCGGCCTGCTGGGCGTTGTCGGCCCGATGCGAATGCCATACGGGCGGACAGTTGGGGCTGTGCGCTATGTCGCCACACTTCTGAACGAACTTATGCACCAGCTCTACGGCCAAAGCCGTTAGAAAAAACATTTGCATAACAGGATCATTCATGAGTAAACAGGAAAACCGGGAAAACACAACGGGAGAGCCGGAAAACGGACAGTTGCCTGATGAGGCTGTCTTAGAGGCGGCTGAACCCAACGCAAGCGCCGTATCGGACGGCGGAGAGGCTGAGGAGCAGGACGAGACGCCCGAAGAGACCATCGCCCGGCTTCAATCGGAGTTGACGGATGCTCAGGAGCAGGCTGCCAGCCACCTCGACAAAATGCAGCGCACAGTCGCCGAATATGAGAACGCAGGCAAACGCCGCGAACGCCAGAACGAGGAGCGCATCAAGCGCGCCACGGAAAGCATGATGCGTCAGCTGCTGCCCGTTATCGATGACCTCGAGCTGGCCTTTCGGAACGTGCCCGAAGGAGCGCGCGGAGAGGACCAGGCGTGGCTGCAGGGATTCGAGCAGATTCAGCAGAAGCTTCTTGACATTCTCGCCAATGCAGAGGTCGAACCGCTGGACAGGAGCGGAGAATTTGACCCAAATCAACATGAGGCCATCTCGAATGAGCCGAGCGAAAATGTTCCCAGCGGGCACATAATCCAGACATTACGCACCGGCTACCGCATCCAGGACCGGATCCTGCGCCCGGCGCTTGTCCGGGTAGCGCAGTGAATAGCTGGGCGCTTTCCTACTTCCTCTAAATGGTTGCCCTGACTCGTTCCGCTGCCGCCAGCCATCCTCGAGATCCCCAGCAGGGCATACGCCCCTTTGACGTAGGGCGCGATCTGCGCGCCGTCTCCAAGTTGATAACCGAAGCTTTTGCCGATGAACTGGACGAACAGGGCGAGGCTGCGCTGCGCGAGTTGCGAATTCTCGGCTATATGAGCGGGCTGGTCCGCATTCTCTACCGCAGTACCGGCGAGTTTCGCAATGTCTTCAACGGTTTCGTCTGGGTAGAGAACAAGCAGGTGGTGGGGAACGTAACCGTACAGCGGGCCGCCAGTGGCAGCGGACGCTGGCGAATTGCAAATGTGGCCGTCTCCCCAGCCTGGCGCGGGCGCGGTATCAGCCGCGCGCTCATGGAGCATGCCCTGGACTACATCCGCGATATGGGCGGGTCCTGGGCTGTGCTGCAGGTGCGCGGGGAAAACGAGATCGCTCTCGGCCTTTATGAAAGGCTCCGCTTTGAAAACATGGGGGGAACGTCCGAACTTTACGCGCCGAGCGCGCCGCGGCGGATCGCATTTCCTGTTCTGTCCAACCTGCAGGCGTTCACTCCATCCGACAGTAATCTGCTGTATGATTTGGCCACCAGCCGGCCTGACGCCGAATTTCAGTGGTGGCGGGCCGTACGGCGAGACGACTTCCAGGTCCCGCTCGAAAAGCGCATTGGTGAACTGGTGGACAGGCTCGCCGGGCGCCAAAGGATTTACCGCTACGCCATCCGCGACTACGGCAGCCGCTTTGAAGGCGCAATTCAGGTGACCGCCCGATGGTGGCAGGGGGAGCATCACATCCGTCTCTGGTTGCGGCCCGACGCCCAGGAACGGTATGCACAGCCTTTGGTCTTGAGCGCGTTGGCCCTTTTGCAGGGGTGCCCCCGCTGGCCGCTGCGGGCCACTCTGAGCACAAAAGACGAAATCGCGGCGCAGATACTGCTTGATCACGGTTTCGCCGTGCGCAGTACTTTGTACACGATGCGCCTCCGCACGTAGGCCCCCATGACGCTTCTGCTACGGCTGGTCGGGAACGCCATCGCTCTCTATGCGGCGTCAACACTGATTGACGGCATTCAGTTTGGCGCAGGCGGAGAGGTTGATTTCGGCAGCCTTCTGGCGGTTACCCTGCTCTTTGGCGTTGTCAACGCGGTCATCAAGCCTGTTGTCAAGGTTGTGACCTGCCCGGCCTTTCTGGTCACTCTCGGCCTGTTCACCTTTGTGGTAAACGCCCTGATGCTCCTGCTTACCGGCTGGCTGGCCGGTCTGTTCAACGTGGACTTTCGGGTAGACGGCTTTGGCGCCGCTTTCCTGGGCGCGATCGTCATCAGCTTCGTCAGCTTTCTCCTCAGTCTGTTTGTCTCCGCTGAGAAAGACGACAAAGATTGACTGCAGTTCACGTGCGACGCCGCGTGGTGACCTGCAGCTCAACTCCTCATCAAACTACAGTTCAAGTTACCGCTGGGGCACATTATGCGCGCAACCTTTCTCCACATGGCCGACTGCCATCTTGGCTATCGGCAGTACAACAGCTGGGAGCGTCAGAACGACTTTACCCGCGCCTTCCTTGACATCATCAAAGCAGCCATCGACAACAGAGTCGACTTCGTGCTGCTGGCCGGTGATCTCTTTGAAAGACGCGCCATCGACCCGATTACACTCAGTCATGCCATCACGGGTCTGGAACGGCTGAAAGAGGCAGGCATACCCTGCCTGGCGGTAGAGGGCAACCATGAACTGGCATACTATCGCGACAGCATCGGCTGGGTCCGTTTTTTGGCCGAGCGGGAATTGCTGGCCCTGCTCAATCCGCAGTTTGACGGGGAAAAGGTCGGGCTCCCGCCCTACGACAGGCGCGAAGGGGCTTTTGTAGAACCGGTTCCGGGCTTGCGGGTCTACGGCATGCGCTATTACGGAAGTGCCGCTGCGCAGGTCGTGGATCGGGTAGCCGAAGCGCTGGCGGCAGCCGACAGGCAGGGGATCGAATACACGATATTCATGGCGCATGCCGGTGTTGAGCGAGTTCTCGACCACCAGGGCGGCGCTCTGAGCCACCGCGAGCTGGCTCCTCTGCGGCCCCACGTGGACTATCTGGCCCTGGGCCACATCCACAAGCCCTTCGAGTTCGATGACTGGATTTTCAATCCCGGCAGCCCGGAAACAAATTCTCTGACCGAGGCAGCTTGGCCGGAGAGGGGATACTATCTTGTGGAGGTGGATACGGAGAGGGATCCAAAGCACCGCCCAACCTTGCACGCGAATCCGCGGCGTCCGTTTGAGCGCCTCTTCTTCAAGGTTGATGCGTGCGAGACGCCGGCCGGCCTGGTCGAAGGGTGCCGGGGCTATGTCGCGCGCCAGCGCCGTCAGTTCCGGGGTAAAGAGCCGGTAGTCGAGCTGCGGCTGAACGGCGTGCTCCCTTTCGACCGCGGCGCGCTGGACTTGAAACTGCTTGAGCAGATCGTAGAAGAGCAGTACCAGCCGTTGCTCTGCTTTGTACGCGACGACACGCGCGCCGCGGAGTTTGCAGTGGGGACCGATCAACATCTCGGCCGACGGGAGTTGGAGCGGCAGATCATTGCCTCTCTTCTCGAACGGGACAACCGTTTCCGCGACCGAAGCGGCGCATGGACCGAACTGACGATCGCGATCAAACAGTTAGCCGTCAACGGCGCTTCTGCCAATGCAGTTCTGGAGGAGTTGGCAAGGGGCGAGGAGACGCTCTTGCAGAGAGAAGAGACACCATGTTGATCCGTTCGCTGACTCTGGAAAACGTCAAGAGCTACGCGCGGGCAACGGTCGAATTCAGCCCTGGCACAAACGCTGTCGTTGGCCCCAACGGGGCAGGAAAAACAACGATACTCGAGGCTATCGGCTTTGCTCTCTTCGATCATCTTCCCTATAGCCGGCCCGATTTCGTGCGTGCAAGTCAGGGGACGGCGAGAGTCGCTGTCGATTATCTCAGCGATTTCGATGAGCGCGCCTATCGGGTCATCCGAAGCTGCGGTGCCAACAGCGCCTACACGATATTGGACCTGGAACTGGACATGAAGATTTGCGAGGGCAAAGCTGATGTCATGCAGTTCCTGCGCCTTCATCTCGGCATCGACGAAGACACTGAGCCGGAGGAGCTGTTCAAAAACGCCGTAGGCGTGCCGCAAGGCAGCTTCACCGTCTCCTTTCTGGAGACGCCCAGGATTCGCAAGGCCGTTTTCGATCCACTCCTGAAGGTAGCCGAATACCGCCGGGCGTGGGAAAGACTGCGCGAGCCCCTCAGCTTGCTCAGCCAGCGCCAGGAAGCTCTTGCCGTCGAAGTCGGCAGGCTGGAAGGCGAGTTGAAGCGGCTGCCAACCGTGCGGGCCGAAGCAGGCAAACTGACCGCCCAGATCAAAAGAGGGGAGATTGAACTGCGCGCCGCGCAGGTGGAGCTTACTGCAGCCGAATCTGCCCGGAAGGCGATGGAGGTGAAACGGGAACACCTGCAAGAGTTGCGGCGAATGGTGGAGTTGCAGGAGCGGGAGGCGGCCGAAAAGGGGCGGACGCTGGCTACGGCCCGGCAAAGGTTGACTGAGAGCGAGCGGGCGGTGACAACCTTGGAAGCCAACCGGACCGGCCATGAAGCTTACCGCGCCGCGCAAAAGGCTCAAGGCGCCGTGAACGAACGGTTGGCGCAGCGGCGGCGGTTAGAGGAGGAGCGGGCCGGCGTCCAGACGCTACTGGCGCGGGCGGAAACGCAGGCGGATGCTCAGGAGCGTGCCCTGTCTGAGATTGCGGAAGCGGAGAAAACGGCTGCAGACCTGGCAGACGCGGCAGCCGAGCAGGAAAAGTTGGAAGCCGAACTGCGGGATGCCCAACGGCAGGCCGATCAGTTGAAAGATGCAGACGCCCGCGTGCAACGGGAACAGACGGCTGTCGAAGCGGCGCAGGCGCGGCTGGGCACTTTAGGCAAAGAGTTGGCCCAGGCCCAGGAGATTGAAGCATCCCTGGAACCACTGCAAGCTCACCTGGAAACTTTGCAGCAGACGAAATCCGCCGAACAGGCCAATGAGGCCCGAATGCGCGCCGAACAGGAGACGATTCAGAAACAGGGCCAGCAGTTGCGGACGTCGGAAGAGTCTCCAATCTGTCCTATTTGTGAGCAGCCCCTGTCGGCGGAAGATCGTGAGCAGCTTCTCCAACGCCTTCGTAAGCGCTGGGTGGAGTTGGCCGAGGCTTCGCAGGCCAGCGCGGAGACGATCCGTAAGGCCGAGGTGGAACGGGTGCAGGCGCGCGCAACCCTGAGCCAGCAGGAGCGGGCCCTGCGCGCGCTCCCGCGTCAGAATGCCGTCGAAACAGCCGACAGAGAACTGGCCGATCTGAAGTCCCGGTTGACCGAAGCCAGCGAAACGGTTGAGGCGCTAAAAAAGGCGCCGGAACGTTTGGGATGGCTACAGGAGGCATTGAAGACGCTGAGCGACCCGCGTCGACGGCGGGACGCGGCCATCCAACAGGTACAGGGGCGGGGACGGGTCGAAGAGGCTTTGCAACTGCAACGGGCGCAGGTTTCGCAGAAACGAAACGCGCTCGCGGAGCTTGATGAGCGTTTGGCGGAATTTGCCGACCTTGACGCTGAGACTGCCCGGATATCCTCCCGGTTGAAGAAGTTCCAGACAGCCGACGATCTCTACCGGCGTAATCAGGCCGCAGCCGAAGCCCTCTCCCAGCGCCAGGAGGAGGTTGCCGAAGCAGAGAAGACGTTGGAGGCCGCGCAAGTACGTTACGAGGATGGGCAGAAACAGCTGGCAGCCAGCAGTCGCGAATTCGACGAAGAGCGCTTCCAGGAGGCTGAAGCCCAGGTAGACGAGTTCCGTGGACGCAGTGCGCGGCTGGCGGCTGAATTGGGCCAGTGGCGTGAACGCCTGATTCGGGCGAAGGAAGAGATCGCGCAACTGCAGACATCAGAGAAGCGGCTCGCCACTGCCCAATCCCGGCGCGACCGGCTGGCGGAACAGGAGGAGGTTCTGCAGTTTCTGCGCTCCGTTATTCATGAGGCCGGCCCATTCATAACCAAATCATTGGTCCAACAGATCAGTTACAGTGCCAATCAGCTGTTCGGCCAGATCATGGAGGACTACACGCGCACGCTCCGCTGGGAGGAGGATTACGGGATCATACTGGAAGTCGATGGCCGAGAGCGGACGTTTCCCCAACTGTCCGGGGGCGAGCAGATGAGCGCGGCGCTGGCGGTACGGTTGGCCCTACTCCAGGAGATGAGCAGTATCGGTGTCGCCTTCTTCGACGAGCCAACCACAAATCTCGACGAAACGCGGCGCGGCGCGCTTGCCCGGCAGATCGTGGGCGTGCACGGCTTTGAGCAGATGTTTATCATCAGCCACGACGATTCGTTCGATCAGGCTACGGAGAAGCTGATCCGGGTGGAGAAACGAAACGGGACGAGCGAAATTCACTACGAATGAGACCGGCTGACGGCGAGTCGAATCAGGCGGCTGCAACCAGGATTTGTGCGGCTTTGGGAATCCCTCCCAAGGACGCAAACTCCTCTTGCAGGCTGGCGGCGTTCAGGCGAGTGGGGGCGTCACCGGCCAGTATCTTTTGCAGGGCTTCCACTGCCAGCGGAACGGTTAACTGATTGGGTGGGATATGGTAGCCGACGCCGCTACGCGCGACCCCGCTGGCCTGGCGGGCCTGGTCCGCAGCCTTGGGCACGACGATCTGCGGAATCCCGTACGTAACCAAGGCATGGGTCGTCCCGGCGCCGCCGTGATGAATCGCGGCAGCAAAGTGGGGCAGCACCTCTGCAAACCGGACCCTATCCACCAAAACTGAAGGCTGCGGCAGACTGTTCCGCAGTGCTTCGGCCTCTCGCGGGGACCAGCCCCCCTCTGCACCGACGTTGGCAAAGCCTTTGCCAACTGCCAGGATCGGTACGCCTCCCGCCTCTGCCGCGGCGCGGGACGCGATCAGGAAGAAATTGATGTCCCTGGTAAATGCGGTACCGAGGGTGATGAAGATCCATGGCCGATCGCTTGGAATTTGGTCGAGCCAAGGGGATTCACGCGGCAGGGGAGGAGGAGCTACTCCGCCGACCATTCGTGTCTGCGGCAGCAGCCGCGCTCCGGCATACCAGCGGGGACTCCAGTAGGTCAGATGTATGGAGGGAGAACGGAGCGCCGCCGGACCGTCCAGCGCCCAGTTGACGCCGGTCACGCCAAAATCCGCAAGCAGTGCATCCACTCGCGCCTGAGCCAGTTTTCCGACTGCGCCGGGCGCGTCTGCTTTGGGACTTGGCGACTGCGTCTGCATAGCCGGCCAACCGGCCACGGCAAAGGGCACGCCCAAGAGTTCGGCGGCGATGCCGGCCGCGGCGGTGAACATCTCGCTAACGATCAAATGCGGGCGAAAACGCCTGGCCGCCTCGACAAGCTCGAGGGTAGCCGCCTGCACGCGCTCCATGTCCAGCCATTGATCCAATGAGCGGACCATGCGCAGGCGCTGGAACTCTTCTTCTGAAGCTGTGCCTCTCTGTAGAGGGGGCGGCGGCGGCCAGCGCCAGCCGGTCTCTTGCAGGACATGTATGGGAACGCCCTGCGCATCGAGCCGGCTTTGCATTTCATGTCCTGTGGCCCACAGGACATCGTGACCCTCCCGTATCAGTTCGACAGCTGTGGGCAGATAGCCGCCCCAATCCAGGTGGCCCGCCAGTTGGGCGGATACACATAGAAAGCGCAAGCAGCACTCCTCAGCCAACGCAGCCGGGAACAAGGCGGAACAGCAAGCCGTCGCCTGTTCCAATCCAGACGGCTCCGTCCGGCGCGGTTGCGACCGCCTGCACGGGCCAGTTGTGCATAATTCGTTCGGCGATGATCCTGCCGCCTGCGTTCGCCAACCGGAACAGACCGGGATCGCGTCCGTAGTTTGCGAAAAAGATGGTGTCGTAGGCCCATGTGATGCCGGTGGGCGCGGCCGAGTTGGGAAGGACCAGCACAGGAGCGGTCCACCAATCTTTGTTTACCCCACCCAGCGCCATCGGGAAGCCATAGTACGGGGTAGCATTCTCGTCACCCGCATTGGCGGCAGCGGAGAGGGTACGCGGGTCAAGCAGGTCGACTTCGTCGCCCGCGTTGAAATCACCGTGTACGTTGGTGGCGCCATTGTCGGTAAACCAGATACGCCCGAACGGGTCAACGGCAATGCCGTAGGGATTGCGGACACCGCGCGCCGCGGTCTGGAAGACGCCGATTGAGCGTTCGGCCAGCAGCCGGTCCAGCCGGGCGCGTACGATGCGGGCGGCGAAGGGATTGCCGCCTGCAGCCACATTGGTGGCCAGCGTTTCCGCGGGAAGTTCGCCATCGTGAAGAACGATTATGCCATCCGCATAGCCGTCCCGCACGCCTCCGGCGGAGATATATAGCCAGCCGTCGCTGATAACGAGACCATTGTTGGCATGGAAATCCTTTCCGGAAACGGCGAAGCCGCCGGCCAGAGGTTCATATCCACTTCCGTCGACGATGCGGCCCACTTCACCGGCCCGATTCAGGTAGAGCGCGCCCGCATGCCAAGCCATTCCTGTGACACGGCTGGACTCGCGCAGGATCTCATAATAGCTGTCCCTGGAAACGCTGTGCCAGATGGCGAGCGACCGGCTGGCGTGGAAGGGATCGTACAGGATATTGGGATCGAAGTTGCCGGAGGCCGGATGGTCCAAGGCGATGAACAGTCTGCCGTCGGGGGCAAAGGTCAGAGCAGTAATGCTGAATTTGTCCTGTAGTTTCTCGGCCAGGAACTGCTCTGCACAGAAGCCACCCTGGGGAATCAGCCACGGATCGGATTCCGACGGGGGGTTCAGATTGAAGGGAGCGACGTGAATACCGACACTACCGGCAGCCATGCCTCGCGGTGGGGCGGCGGCGCCGCTTTGTGAATTGCCTTCCGCATTGTCTTCCGCATTGCCGCCCGAATTTGTGTCATTACTGGTATCAACATTTTTGGGGGAATCGCCTGAGGTCGAAGCAGGACCAACGCTTGCCGGCTCCACTTTTGGCAGATATGCGGCAATCTGATCAGCACTTGGAATGGCAGCACAGCTTGCGGGCAGGGCGAGCTGTGCACTGATAAAGGGAACAATGCCGCCATTCTGGGCGCATTCATTCGGCGCCCGGGTAAAGTCTTCGCCTGACAGACGCAGCCACATTTTGGACGTGGGCGCCGGCTCTGTGCCCTGCCTGGTCGCGCCGGCCACGATCCAATTGTAAATCAGAGCTTTTTCGTCATCTCCGAGCTCCCCCACCATCGGCATTGCGCCGGACCGGATCTGTGTCCAGAGCGAAGATGCGTCCGGAGAGCCAGGCTCCACTACGGGCCCGTTCTGTCCGCCGGCCATCAAGGGTTCATACTCGGTCACCTGCAGGTCGGCCTGTCTTACAACACTGCTATGACAGGCGCCGCAGTTTTCTTCCAAGAGCGGCTGAATGTCCTCATCAAACCCCGGCGTGGAGATTGAAACCCGACCGACGGAGCGGTCGAGGGAGACAAAAGGGAGTTCTTGCTCCTGGCCGAAGATCGCCTCAACGCGCACCAAAGCGCCTGCAGGCGTGCGGCCCAATTGGCAGCCTTGCGTGTGGGGTTGATTGCGCACATTGGCGTTGCGTTGCAACACCGCATAAACTGGCTGCCCCCCGGCAAGACAGGAAAGGGCTTCTTCCATGCCTTTGATCAGTGCAATGTCAGCGACCCCTCCCATTGGATCGGGGTGTGCCGTTGGCGGCCGCGGCCACTTTAGCTCTGGATTGACAGATTCAGCGGAGCCGGCGCCTTGAGAGGCATTGGGGCCGATCGGTTGAAATACACACGCGCCAAGAAAAAAAACTGCGCAGACAAGCAGAGAGATGGCGGAGAATGGAATTTGATGACGGTGGCGGCGAAGACTCATTGATAGAGAACCTGTGGGCGAAGCTGCTGGGGGGGGCGCCTATTCGTCCAAATGCTGCGCCCGGAAAAGCTCCTATTTCCTGGTGATAGAGTCGGGAACCGTCGATATCTCTGCCAGCGCGCGACGCGCGACGGAGATGTCCAACCGAATTTGGGCGACGAGCTCTTCCAGGCTGTCGAATCGTTGCTCGTCGCGCAGGCGAGACACAAAGGAGATGGTGAGCTGCTGTCCGTACAATGTGCCGGACTCCCCAGCTGCTGGATAATCTAGCAGATGGGTCTCGATACGGCGCCGACGTCCGTCTACGGTGGGCCGCACGCCGATATTGGTTACGCTGGCGCGAGGATGTGGCGAGCAGCTGTCTGGAAGATATGCCCAGGTCGAATAGACACCATTGGCGGGGATGAGCTTGTGTGGAACGGGCCTGATGTTGGCGGTGGGTACGCCGATTTCGCGCCCGCGACGTTCTCCCTCTTCGACGGTTCCGGTGATCTGGTAGGGCTGGCCCAGCATCTGAGCTGCATCCGGTACAGCGCCGGCCAACAGTGACTGACGGATCTGGCGGCTGTGGACTTCGCCGTCCCCACATGCGAACGGTTCGACCACCGACAACTCATAGCCGAGCCGCGCACCTAGTTCTTGCAGAAGGTCTACGTTGCCGCTGCGTCCTCGACCCAGCGCAAAGTCCGGCCCCACTACCAGCCGTGCAAGCCCCAAGCATTCTACGAGAAGCGCCATAAACTGCTCGGGAGTCAGACTAGCGAGTTCCATGTCGAACGGCTGAATGATCCCCAGATCAAGGCCGAACGGTTCGATCAGGTGCAGACGTTCTTGTGGTGTGGTCAAAAGGCACAATTCAAGGTCCGGCCTCAGCACGGCCATTGGGTGGGGGTCAAACGTGAGCAGTGCTGTTTTGGCGGCGGGCGCATGGGCCGCCGCTTCTGTCTGCAAGGTGCGTAAGAGGGCCTGGTGGCCCAGATGCACACCGTCAAAATTTCCTATCGTCAGAAAAGTTGGGCCGGGAAACCGGAGAGATCGCAGATCGCTGCGCCAAATTCTCATCTCAGATCAGATTCTGGTTCTTAACGTTGATTCCGTTTGCCACCAGTACTCTCCGGCGGAATTCACGGTAGGAAGGAAGGCGTCCTGCCTGCCCTCTACGCGCTACATGATGTGGGAATAAGCTGTGCTTCAACCTTTGCGTACATTCGACTCCAAGAGCGGAGGATTACGAAAGACTTTCCAGCTGTTGGGCGAGCCATTTTTCGGCCTTCCAAACTGTACCGTCTCCGTTCCCGCCGGCGGCTTGCGAGCGGGCGATTCCCAGGAAGCGGCCGCGTCGATCATAGGCGGCCGCGAGCTGATCCGGGCACCATCCATCCGAACTGCAGGAGCTGAGAAGAGGGGTGTCCTGGACAGGGAGGGTAGAGCTTAGATAGATCTTCTGCCCGTAGCCCAGTCGCTTTTGCTCTTCCTCACCAAGGGTCAGGCGCGGCAACCCCAGACCGGCATCGGGCGCCAGCAGCAGTTTGGACAGCCCCCCGGCGGCCGCTGCGGATTCGATGGCCGTCAGACCTGACGCGTCGGCGACGGAAAACGGGCCGGCTTCCAGTCGGCGCAGGTAGCTCAAGTGGCCTGCGGTACCCAGTGCCTGCCCCAACTCGTAGGCCAGGCTGCGAACGTATGCCCCGGCGGAACAGCGTATCCGGAGAGATATGTTCGCAAGCGACGTAAAGGAAAGAAGGTCAATCTCATGAAAGGTAACTTCCCTTGGCGCCACATTTACGGCCTCCCCGCGCCGGGCTTTGCGATGCAGGCTTTCACCCCCCTGCTTCAATGCTGAATAGACCGGTGGTCTCTGGGCAATCCGGCCGCGGAATGCAGCTAGAGCAGCCTCCACGTCGGCGTCGGTCAGTGGCGGAACGGGAGGCTGGGCGACGGTTCGTCCGACAGCGTCGTAGGTATCGGTGGCGCGGCCCAGAGTTACGCGGGCCTCGTATGTTTTGTCATGTCCCTGATAATACTCCACCAGCCGTGTGGCAACGCCGAGGCACAGTACGAGCAGCCCGCTTGCCATCGGATCCAGCGTGCCGGTGTGGCCGATGCGTTTTTGACGACTCCAACGCCGGACGTACTGCACAATGTCGTGGCTGGTAGGCAGCTCCGCGGTAGCATGCTCGCCGGCGTGCGGAAGGGAGATCGGACGGCCCGGTTTATCGACAAGGAGAATTCCATGTAGATCGGTCATGATGCTGGTTCGTGAAGGACGCCGCTCCCTGTCTTCTAACCACAGTTGCCATCAACGCTCTGGCGGCGCAGTTCGCGCAGCGCTGCCACAACGCGGGCCGAGACCTCCTGCAGAGTACCGAAAACAGTGCAGCCGGCGGCAGGTGGATGTCCACCGCCGCCGAATGAAAAGGCAACCTGGCTCACGTTGAACCCCGGCTTGGCCCGAAAGCTGCATTCGATCAATTCCTGTCCGTTTTTTGCAAAACGTTGGGCAAAAGTAGCGCTGATGTCGGCCTCTCGCACCGTAACGAGGAAGTTGGCCAGACCGTCGCTCTGGTGGGATTCGACACCACTGCGCTGACGGCTCTCGGCGTTGAGAGTCGCCCAGATGATACCATCTTCCATTTGCACATTGGCCAGACCGACCCCCCACAGCCTTACGAGGCCGAACGACCTACTGTCCAGGGTGTTGCGAACGACAAACTCCAGACTTGCGCCGGCGTTCACCAGCCGCAAGGCCGCCTGCAACACATTTGTGTCCGTATTGGCGGTCCGAAAACAGAGTGTGTCGGTCACGAGGCCGGTAAGAAGCGAGAAGGCTATCTCCTCAGAGATGGGCACACTTAGGGCATCGGCCAGGCGCACAAGCATCTGGCAGGTGGCTGCGCAGCCTGTATCCACCCAGTTTTCGGTGCCGAAAAGCGTATTGGTAACATGATGGTCAATGACGACAAGGGGAATCTGATTGTGGATTTCGGGTTTGTAGACGGTACCGATCCGGTCAATGCTGGATGTGTCCAGGCAGACGATGAGGTCGTAACTGTGAGCGACCTCGGCCGACCCGATGATCTTCTCCACCCCGGGCATGAACTGGAACTCTGACGTCACTTCGTCCTGGAGGGCCAGGGTCGGCCGTTTACCCTGCGCGCGCAAAATGCTGCCCACTGCAAGCAGACTGCCGACCGCGTCTCCGTCCGGGCTTACATGGCTGACGCAGAGGATGTGGTGGCTGGAATCCAGGAGACTGAGCAGGAGAGGTGGCGGCGGGACGCCCTCTTGGCCGCATGCAGCACCCTGCTTGAGCAGGGACGCGTTCAGGGTCATGCATCCTCTTTCTGAGCATTCACGGAGGAGAAATCCGGGGAAGAGAGCAAGGAGGAGGGAAGTGAATCAGAACCCCCCTCATCCTGCTGACGTATCTCTCGTTCCTCGGCAATGCTCTGCAAAAGTGCATCGACTCGAGCGGCCTGGTCGGGGGTATCGTCATAATAGAAGAGCAGTTCCGGTACGGAGCGGAAGGATACACTCTGGGCCAATTGGCGTCTCAGGAATGGGGCGGCTCTCTTGAGTTTGGCTAGGACCAGACTGCGCTGAATGTCGCTATCCTGATGAATGTAGACCTTGGCCACGCGCAGATCGCGGCTGACCACCACGTTTGTCACTACCAGCAGTTCCAACGCGGGATCATCCAGTTCAGCGCCGATCAAAATAGAAAGTTCCTGATAGAGCAGTTCTGCTGCCCGCTCCTGACGAATTGTGGTTGTCATCGTTACCATGCCGTCTGTCGTTCGATCTGGTATTCAGACACACGAGCCCACTATAAACTAAAAACTGAAAACCAGAAACTATTATCGTACCTGTTGCCTCTCAAAGACCTCGATGATGTCGCCTTCCTGGAGGTCTGAATTGACTCCGGCCAGATTGATGCCGCACTCATACCCGTCCCGTACTTCGGTGACATCTTCGGTAAACCGTTTGAGGTTTTCAATGGTTGTCGTGATAACGGTTGCGTCGTTGCGAAGCAGCCGGGCCTGGCTGTTGCGTTTGACAACTCCGTCCAGCACCATACAGCCGGCAATCAAGCCGCCGCGGCGCACGCGGAACATCTGCCTCACCTCGGCATGGCCGGTGACTACTTCTTCGAAGATTGGATCCAACATGCCTCTAAGCGCCTGTTCCACATCTTCGATCAGATTGTAGATGATCTGGTAGTGCCGAATCTCGACGCCGGACTGTTCTGCGCGCACCAGAGCGGCCTTGTCAATGTTCACACCGAACCCGATGACGATCGCCTGGCTGGTTTCCGCGAGCATGACGTCCGATTCGGTAATGTCGCCGACAGCCGATTGCATGATCTTGACTTTGACCTCGTCGTTTTCCAGCTGTTCGAGGCTGTGAATGATTGGGGCCAGCGACCCCTGCGCATCGGCCCGCACAATGATGTTGAGGGTTTCAGCTTCGCCGCCTTCGACGCGGGCGAACATATCTTCAAGCGTCATGGGCAGGGGAGAAGCGCCCCGGGTATCGCGGGAGGCCTGATTTTGCCGTTCGGCGGCAAGCGTGCGGGCCGCTTTGTCGTTCCTGGTTACGGTAAAGACCTCACCGGCAGCGGGAACGCCATTGAGGCCCAGAATTATTGTTGGCGTGCTCGGCCCGGCCATCTTCAGCTGATTGCCCTCGTAGTCGGACATTGCCTTGACACGTCCCCAGTTCTCGCCGACAACCAGCGAATCTCCGCGTTTCAGGGTCCCGTTCTGCACGAGCAAGGTTGAGGTGATCCCGCGCTGCTTATCCAATTGGGCTTCGATCACGGTGCCGACACATTGCCCTTTGGGATTGGCGTTGTGCTGATCCAGTTCGGCGACGACGAGGATGTTGTCCAGGAGGTCGTCGACACCTTCACCGTTGAGAGCGCTTATCGGGACCGTGATGGTTTCACCGCCCCATTCCTCCGGCGCAAGGTCTTCGGTTGAGAGCTCCTCCATGACGCGGTTGACGTTGGCTGTGGGGCTATCGATCTTGTTGATCGCGACGACAATCGTCACACCGGCTGCCCTGGCATGGCTGATCGCTTCCCGGGTCTGGGGCATAATGCCATCGTCGGCGGCAACGACAAGAATGACGATGTCGGTAACCTGCGCGCCGCGGGCCCGCATGGCGGTGAATGCCTCGTGGCCGGGCGTATCCAGGAATGTAATTTTCTTGCCGTCGACTTCCACCTGGTAGGCGCCGGTATGCTGGGTGATGCCACCGGCTTCGGAATCGACCACGTTGGTGCGGCGGATGCGGTCGAGGAGCGTCGTTTTGCCGTGATCGACGTGCCCGAGGACCGCGACTACAGGTGGCCGCGGCACGAGACTTTGTTCCGCCTCTTCGGCCACGATCTCCTGGATCATCACCCGTTCTTTTGGTCTTCGATCCTCGTCGGGCGCCTGCTCCGGTTCTTCGTCCTCCACGGCCGGCCACAGCACTTCGATGCCGAGCTCTTCGCCTACAATTGCGGCTGTATCGTGGTCGAGTGTTTGATCGATTGGCGCCATGATGCCGAACTGCATCAGCACCTTAATGAGATCGATTGGACTGCGATCCATTCGTTCGGCCAATGCGCGAACGGTAACGTACTCCTCCACGATGATGGAAGAAGGCAGCCCAGCGGCTTCACCGTTGGCGGCGTCGTCGGCCGGGCTGCCATTCTGAATCTTCGTTGGATCTTGCGTTGCGGTTGCCATTCTGGCCTTCCTTTCAAATATCGTCTTCGATTCCCAGCTCTATACGCCGCGGTGCGGTCGCAAACTGACAGCGAAGACGTTCCTCTGAAGACAAAGAGGAGGAAGCTGAGAAGCATTCACGCTCCGAGTTGCGTGTCCCTTCTCCAACTTTACACAGGTTTTTGGCTGGGACGGAATGTATGCACAGACTAATGCGGTGGAGGCCAGGTGCGGGGAGCCAAGAGGCAGTTAAGGTGAATAGACAAGTCGTTACACGCCCCCCCCTCTCTTCCCTGCAGCCCTCCCCCTCTCCATCCCAAATAGCAATACAGCCAATGTTAGCCCACTATGCCGACACATGTCAGGGAGCGGACAATCGGCTTACGTTCATTGGAAAATCCCTGTCAATCAGCGAATGTGCCCATCGTTTGAAATGTTTCCTTCTGCGTTGGACACGAACAGGTAAACACATGCTGGGAAATCACATCACTCTCCCCAGTCGAACAGGCCACGGTCCTGACAGCCCGCGCGAAAGGTCTGAATTTGAGTAGCAGTTTCCAGTAAGCCAAAAACTACGGTGGCGTTGCTATCTTCCTCCTTAACTATGCGGTCTCGTCGGACACTCGCAGCAGAGTTGAAACGGATACGGAAAGTGTCTTCAGATTTTCGGCGCTGACTTTTGTTCGCAGCGCTTTCTGTATCAGCGAACCAGCCAGCGCTTTTTCCCAACAGTTGACCTGCGGGTGGACATAGGCGCCGCGCCCGGGCCTTTTGCCGGATTGATCCAAGAGGACCCCGTCTGCAACCCTTACCAGACGAATCAGGTCGCGCTTGCCATCAGACTCCTGACAGGCGATACACAATCGCTGGGGAGCCTTCCAGGCGCCCCGCCGCTGCTTCGATCCCTTCACCCGTTTTGCCATCTTTGGTATTGCGCGGCAGTTGAAACAGATCAGGCACGATTCACAAACCAGCAGCCACCTTACAGGTCGAACTCATCGTCATCGAACTCTTCCAAGTCGACTTCCAGCCCCCGTGCCCGACGCGTTCTCTGGCGCCTTGGCTGCCTCTTCGGCGTTGCCTGCCCACCGCGGCGGGCCCTATTGCGTCCGGATTCCTGCTCGTCAAGCTCTTCACTGGACTCTCCGGCCGTGTCCAAAGAATCGAGCAGTTCGGGGGGAACTTCCAGATCGTCCAGTGAACTGATGACAGGGCCCGACGAGGTTCCCTGCTGG
Source organism: Caldilineaceae bacterium (assembly GCA_965208965.1). GTDB lineage: Bacteria > Chloroflexota > Anaerolineae > Caldilineales > Caldilineaceae > Bin5. The sequence goes on along the minus strand of OZ242384.1, from coordinate 2,038,359 downwards.
CGTGCGGCCATACGCTGGCGCAGCATATCAGCGGTAATAACCTGGGGCAGGTCTTCAGGTCTGAGAGTGCGTTCCGGCTCGGGTTCGGGCTCTTCCTCTTCGGCTTCGGCTTCCGCCGGCGGTTCCGATGGATGAAGGGCGGGCAGTTCGCTCACTTCTTCCTCAACTGGAGTTTCAACGCTTTCTTCCTTCTCGTCTTCCTCGTCGTCCAGCGTCTCACCGAAGCTTACCGGCTCCGGCTCCTCCACGGCGAAATCTTCAAAGGAAGGAATGGAGGGATCTTCTTCCTGGACGGCTGCGGCGGCGCGCTCGAAAGCGCTCAACGCCTCTTCTGCGTCGGCGCCGAGGCCGCGTCCTTCATCTTGGGCGGGCAGCGATTCTGGCCACTCGGCGGCTGTGCCGGGATCGACCGATTTGCTGGCGGCATCCCGTCTTTGCAGCAACTCCGCGGCCTGGCGGAAGGTATCCTCGCTTGACGCAGATTCGTCTTTGTCGCGCAGGATCTGCTCTGCCATGCTGAGCAGGTCTTGTTCACCGCCGGCCATCTGCGCCTGTTCGGCTGCCAGCAGATCCAGTCCTTCGGCGTGGGCTTCGGTTTCGCTCTTGATGTCGATCCGCCATCCCGTCAGTTTGGCTGCCAGGCGGGCATTCTGGCCTGCTTTGCCGATGGCGAGGCTGAGCTGTCGATCCGGTACGATGACGATAGCAGTCTTGATGTTGCTGTCTTCTTCGAGAATAACGCTCTGCACTTTGGCCGGCCCCAGGGCATTGGAGATGTAGGTGCGCAGATTGCCGCTCCACTCGACGACATCGATTTTCTCGCCCGCCAGCTCGGTCACGATATTCTGGATACGCAAGCCGCGCATTCCCACACAACTGCCCACCGGATCCACGCCGGGCAGCGTTGCCATCACTGCTACTTTGCTGCGTGCGCCCGGTTCGCGGGATATGGCCTTGATTTCGACCGTGCCATCCCGCACCTCCGGGATCTCCTGTTCCATCAGGCGGCGAAGGAGATCGCGATGGGTACGACTCAGCTTGATCATCGGGCCGCGACTACTGCGGTGCACATCAACAACGTACAGGCAGATATAGTCTCCGCGGCGCAGGTTTTCCGAAGGGATCTGCTCCTCCCGGGGAAGGAGGTTCTCGTGCCTGTCGTCGATCAGAATGGTGACGGCTCCGGACACGAGATCGACGCTGCGGACCTGAGCGGTGATCGTCTCACTGACTTTGTGGACGAAATTTTCGTAGACTGTATCCCTTTCAGCCTCACGAATGCGCTGTAAGATCACCTGTTTGGCGGTCTGGGCGGCGATGCGGCCGAAGTTGCCGGGCGTATTCTGCACAAGAACGACATCACCCAATTCTGAAGACGGCACCACGGTTCTGGCATCGTCCAATAAAATCTCGGTATTCGGGTTGAGGATATCTTCGACTACCTCTTTCTCCGCGAACACTTTCATCTCGCCCGTCGCCCGGTCGACCGCGGCGGTGACATTGGCAACAGAGCCGTAATTGCGCTTGTAGGCGGAGATGAGCGCGGCCTCGATTGCGTCAAAAATCACCTCATTATCGAGGTCCTTATCCGACGCGACCTGATTGATCCCAGCGATGAGTTCCTTAGACATTTTGTTCAACTACTCCTGAATACTTGACTACTCAGCATATTTGCTGCTGTCGGACTGCCGGAAGACAGGGCCGTCAGCAGACGAAAACACAGAAGCAGGTAGGCAAGTGTTTCGAACAGTTTCAGCAGGCAATGATCCCGTAGAATAAGAAAAGTGGGCGGAACCCACTTCAAAAACGCAACTCTATCAAACCAAGCTAATTCACGCTGATTGGTTACGAGTATAACAGATTGCAGGCCAGAGAGCAACTCCCGTTTCGGGGGGTGCAGTCCAAAATGGGGGTGAAATTCAGGCTACCTTTGGGGAGCCGTACCGGGATCCACAGCCCGCTACTCTGGAGAACCCCAAAATAAAACTACACCCTTCGGGAGGGGTGCATTCCGGTTATCACTTCCTTTAGGGGACCCCCCCCCCCCCCGTTTTTTCCAGCGGCTCAATAGTGAAATCTTTCACCATGTGTCAGCTTTTGGCAGCTTTTTGAGGGTTTTGCCCAAGGAAATCGCATCTAATCCGGCTTGCCAGTATTGCCGAAGATAACCAGTGGGTCCACGAGGGACATCTTCAAGCAACAAACATAGAGCTTACTCGAAGGCAGGCGCAAAGGCCAAACTGCAGTGATCAGAACGGCAGTGGTCAGAACGGCAGCAGTCAGTGGCGGCGGGGCTGGCGGCGCGAGGGCAGGGGCGAGGCGGAACGGCAGTGGTCAGTGACTGCGGCGATTGATAGAGGTTAAGCGCGGCGAGAGTGCACGGCGTTGCGCGGGCAGGCAGTTTGCGGGAGCAAATTGCTATCTTGACAAAGGTCAAGGAGCCTTTCGATTCAAGGGCTCATGGGTGAATGATTTGAGGTGTTTGTCGTGTTTTGTCGTGTTTTAAGGGGGGGATGTACGATATTTTATTTTTTTTCTGCCAGATGGGGCCGAGATGTTCCCTGGGCTGAAACCACCAATTCTTGTGTGATCAACGCAGAAAGTCGGGGATGCACGAGCGGCTGTGGTCATGGTGACTGGAGGAGCCTGGGGCCAGTTTCGATGAGATCATGGAACGGGTAGGCCAGGAGCGGGAAGCCATGATGAAAGCTCTGATGGAAGCGCTGGCATGAAACCCCCATCTGACCATCTTCGCCCCAAATCCCGACTGCACTCTTCGGGGGGCATCCCGGATCTGGGGTGGAAACAGTCTTGCGGAGAATCGATGCCAGCGGTGGGTGAAGTTGGAAATGGGCATATGGAGAGATGCAGGGCGGCCGTCCGGAATTGAACAGGAACGGAACGCCCTACCGAATCGGCGCATGAAAGCGGGCGATGATAGCCTGCCCCTCTTCGCCGCGCACGAATTCGACGATCTTCCGAATAGACGGGTCACTACTCTGAGGGAAGAGCAAATACAGGGCGCGCGCCAGGGGATACTGGAAATTGGCGAGGTCCGCGCCAAATGGCACTCGCCCCTCGATAGATACTGCTTTGACCGTTCGCTCCGCAGAATCGGCAGTTGAGGTGTTTTCTCCATTCACAGCGAAAGGCATTCCATTCTGCAAAAGGTATGCAGATGTGACGTATCCGATTGCGTCGCGATGGGAAGCCACATACTCCACGACATTGCTGCTGGTGGACATGACGACCGCTGTCAGAGCAACCTGGTCTGCGTCCATGACGCGTTCTTCGAACAGTTCCCGCGTGGCGCTGCCGTCCTCGCGGCTCACCAGAAGCACTTCTCCGGCAGCGCCGCCAACTTCCTCCCAGTTCAGAGCGCGGCCTCCGAAGAGGTCCCGGATTTGCACCAGTGTCAGTGCCTCCACCGGATTTTCGCTGTGAACGACGACCGCGATTCCGTCCAGCCCAATTGGTATGCGGACAAGGCCGGCGGGTATTTGGGCGTCCGGATAGGCGGCGGTGCTGGCCGCAATATCGATCTGCCCTGACGCCAGCCTCTGTTCTCCGATTTGGCTGCCACCGCCTAACAGGGTGAACTGCACTTTTGGATTGCGCTCTCTGTAGACGGATGTCATTTCGATCAGCAAGGGGCGCATTTCAGTTGAACCGGCGATAGTCAAGGTAACAGGTGCGGGAGAGGAAACCGCATTGCCCCCCCTTGGCAACGTGCAGCCGGAAAGCAGACTGCCCGCAAACATCAGCCGTGTGAGAAGCCTCAGCAGATGGCTGGGACGAAGGTACTTCCGGCAATAGTTCATCGGAGACGCAAAGCAAAAAGGGTTAGAACTGCAAGGCTGACGAGGAGGCAGTAGCCGGAGAACAGATAGAGGCTGTTGCGGCGCACATAGGCCAGCAGGAAGCGGATGGCGGCAAACCCGCAGACGGCGCTGGTGATGAATCCGACCAGCAGGGCCGGCATTTCGGCCAAAACGGCCGACGGCTCCACAGCCAAGGTGTCTACTACCTGCAGCAGGCCGGCGCCAAGGAAAGCCGGCGCTCCCAAGAGAAAGCTATAACGAGTTGCTGCTTCGCGGCGCAGGCCCTGGGCCAGGGCAGCGGCAATCGTCGTGCCACTGCGGCTTATGCCCGGCGCCAGCGCTGCGGCTTGGGCGAGGCCGATGAGGAAGGACTGGCGCAACGTCAAGGCCGCAAGGGGCGCGCGTGCGCTCACATTGCGGGACATCCATTCGCTGCCGGCCAGCAGGAGAGCGGTCACTGCCAGAAAGAAGGCAGCCGCCTGCGGAGTATGATAGAGCCTTTCCAGGGCATCTTTGAACAGCAGACCGGTTATGGCAGCCGGAACCGAGCCCAGGACGATAAACCAACCCAGGCGGGCGTTTGTGTCCGTCAACGAGGATGTCAAGCCTCTCGTTTTGAAGAGGGCTGGGAGGCTGCGGAGGGTAGCCCGGATGATGGCGACAAAGTCCCGCCCGAAGACGGCCAGAATGGAGAGAAGCGTTCCCAGATGCACGACGGTATCGAATAGCAGCGTTGAGGTGGGCCAGCCGAACAGCCAAGGCACAATTACCAGATGGCCGCTGCTGCTGACGGGCAAGAATTCGCTGGCGCCCTGCACCAGGCCGAGGACAAACGCTTTGAAAAGGTCAGACATGGAATCGCAAGTCTTCGATTGTGGACGCCGGCACCGAAGAGAAGAGGGAGAAGGTTCATTCTCTTCTCTTCACTCTGCCTTTACAGGGCCGATCCGTCAAGACGCGGCCGGCAGCGCCTCTACTCTTCGCCGGCGCTGTTCATGCCGGACCCGTTGATCGGTAATCTGATAGGCATGCAAAAAGCTTGTGCGGAAAGATGCGAAGGTACCTTGCGCGATCTCCGTTCGAATCTGCTCCATCAGCTTTAGCATGAAGTGCAGGTTGTGGATGGTCGCCAGGCGCAGGCCGCTGATTTCACCGCTGATTACGAGATGCCGCAGATAGGCGCGGCTGAAGGTACGGCAGGTGTAGCAGGCGCACGCCTCCTGGACGGGGCGGCTGTCCTCGGCAAAACGGGCATTGCGGATGTTGAGCCGGCCGGTCGGCGTCAGCAGTGCGCCGTTGCGGGCGATGCGTGTAGGCAACACACAGTCGAACAGATCGACGCCGCGCGAGACCGCCTCGAGGATGTCCTCGGGCGCGCCGACACCCATCAGATAGCGCGGTTTGTTCGCGGGCAGGTGGGGACAGGTTGCGTCGAGCGTATTGTACATCTGCTCTTTCGTCTCGCCGACAGCCAGCCCACCGATGGCATAGCCGGGAAAGTCCAGCCCGGCCAGGATGCGGGCGCTCTCTGCCCGCAGTTCCGGATAGATGCCGCCCTGCACGATGCCGAAGAGGGCCTGGTCCGGACGCGAATGTGCGGCTTTGCAGCGCTCGGCCCAGGCGTGGGTACGGGAAAGCGCTTGGGCCAGATAGTCGGGATCGAGGGGATCGGCGCACTCGTCCAATACCATTGCAATATCTGCGCCGAGCCGCTCCTCGATCTCGATCACGCGTTCGGGCGTAAAGCGGTGTGCAGATCCATCGATATGACTGCGAAAGGTCACGCCGTCGGCGTCCAGCTGGCGCCGGTGGGCCAGGCTGAACACCTGATAGCCGCCCGAGTCGGTCAGAATCGGACCGTCCCAGCCCATAAAGCTGTGCAGGCCCCCCAGGCGTTCGATCCGTTCGTGGCCGGGGCGCAGATAGAGATGGTAGGTATTGGCCAGCAGGATGGAGGCGCCCAGTTCCGTCAAGTCGCGCGGCTCCAGCGTCTTGACGTTGGCGGCGGTGCCCACAGGGGCGAAGGCCGGCATCTCGACGGGGCCGTGGGGCGTGTGAAAGGTGGAGCGGCGCGCCTGGCCGTCTGTTCTGTGAATCTGAAGCGTGAACTGAGCGGTCACTTTTTTTCGATTCGAGTTTGCGAAAATGCGGACAACAAAAAAGCAGAAAAAACGCTATCGCATTCCTTCTGCTTTGTCAATGCGGTTGGTTCAGGCGGCGCAGACCAAAGTTACGCGATTCGTATTCAGGAGCGTTGTTGGCGTAGACGGGCCAGTTCGGCTTTCAGTGCTTGGGGCTCTTCTTCAGCAGCACGCCGGGCGGCCGCTTCGGCGCCGGCGCGCTGTGCTTCGGCGTCGGCGCGTTCTTCTGCCTTTTCGACTCTGGTCTCGGCTACCAGCAATTCGGGAATGACATAGTCCGCATACACATTGTCCCGAGCCAGTGCCACCTGTATAGGCTCTCGCAGCAGATCCTCACGGCGGAACTGGAAGCCGGGCAACACATGCGAACGGATCACACCTTCTTCGTCCGGCTCGATCTCTTCATAGCTTCCCGCGACGCCAAGCCGGTAGATGTGCAGGTGCCTGTCTTTGGGGTCAAGGATGAAGTATTCCTTCACCCCGGCGCGGGCATACCCATCCTTTTTTTCTTCAGTATCGCGCCTGATCTCCGCCGAAGTTGAATCGGACAACTCCTCCACGATCATGTCGCAAATCCCGATGTAGGAGCGTTGATCATCCGCTCCCCAGGGCGCCGGATTGTCGCCCAGGATGATGCCGATGTCAGGCTTGAATACCACTTCCCACTTCCCCGAAGGCAGACTATCATCCTGGACCGACATGTAGGTGCCGGTTTCCAAGCAAAGTATCTTTGCGATGGGATTCACTTCGAGATAGCAGCCCAGGAGGCGAAAAAACCAGCGATACTGTTCGGACAGTGATACACCGTTCCCTTGGGCAGTATCAGCCGGTTTCTGACGAATGTTATGCACGATCTCTTTGCGGGCCATGCTCTCTTCTCTTCGTCCGCTCAGGCCTCAGCGCGCGTCGCTGCTTTCTGCGGAGAGTTTACCACCAGCCGCTGTGCTGGCGCAACGGCGGCCGTCCTTTCTCACACCTGACACTTGGAACCTATATCCTTCCGGACGTCCTCGGCCCCGGACAGGCTAGGCCGCCTCGGCGAAAAGTTTTTCCTGTGAATTGTCCCTGGTTTTGCTGTCCTGCGCGGCCGCATCCCCTGCTTCTTCTTGCGGCGCAAGATTTGTGGGCAACCCTGCCTGCTTCCGAATCATGCTGTCGATCTGCGCGGCAATATCGATTTTGTCGCTGAGAAAGGCTTTGGCGCTCTCCCGGCCTTGGCCCAGGCGAATATCGCCGAAGCGATAGAAGGCGCCGCGCTTTTCAATGATGTCGAACTCGACTCCCAGGTCCAGCAGGTCTCCCTGCGTGCTGACCCCTTCGTTGTACATGATGTCGAACTCCGCCACCTTGAACGGCGCCGCCACCTTGTTCTTGCGCACCGTCACGCGCGTCCGGTTGCCGATCACGTCACTCCCCTGTTTGATCGACTGGATCCGCCGCACGTCCAACCGCACACTGGCGTAAAACTTGAGCGCCATGCCGCCCGACGTCGTCTCCGGATTGCCAAACATTATTCCGATCCTCTGACGCAGCTGGTTGGTGAAGATCATGCTCGTGTCAGTCGTCTTCACCGCGCCCACCAGTTTCCGCAGCGCCTGGCTCATCAGCCGCGCCTGCAAGCCCACGTGGCTGTCTCCCATCTCTCCTTCGATCTCCGCACGCGGCACCAGCGCAGCTACGCTGTCCACCACCACCACGTCCATCGCGCCCGAACGCACCAGCGCCTCCGCGATCTCCAGCGCCTGCTCTCCCGTATCCGGCTGCGATACGTACAGACCCTCGACATCCACCCCGATCTTGCGGGCATAGCTCGAGTCCAGCGCATGTTCCACGTCCACAAAGCCGCAGACGCCGCCCATCCGCTGCGATTCCGCGATCGCATGCAGACAGAGAGTCGTCTTGCCCGAACTCTCCGGCCCATACACCTCGATGATGCGCCCGCGGGGAATGCCTCCCACTCCCAACGCGATGTCCAGGCTCAGACTGCCCGTCGGGATCGACGCCACGTCCAGCCGGGTCGCCTCACCCAGCCTCATGATGGTCCCATCGCCATAACGGCGATTCAGATTGGCAATGGCTACTTCCAGCGCTTTGGCCGGTCCGTTGTTGGCTGATCGATTCTTAGTCATCATTCTCCCTTACGGCCTGTTTGCGGCTCTCATAAACCTGTTGGACGCGCCTCTTCTCGGAAAAGGCGCCAGGGCAATCCCCGAGGGAACTGATACAGCTCATTATAGAACATATGTTTGTTTACTGTCAAAGTGTCTGCCATGCTGACGTGCGAGAACGGAGTGTTGTCTACTTTGGGGTGACTGCCAAGCCATGTGCTATGAGCGGTCTGTCTGAATCAGTACTGCCGAGCCGCCGGGGTGTCGGCAGCGGATTTTCGATGGTTTTGGCGGCACACAGGCGAGTAGACGTGACTTGCGAGGAGAGGGCGTTGCGAGGGATGCCCCAAAAGGCGAGGAGAAAGTGAGGAGTGAGAAACACCTGCGGCCGCCCTCGCAAGGGGTAACGCTCTGATACAGGTTGATAGAAACTGCTTTCCGGGAGCTGGGCCCCTGCGGTTCCGGTACGCTCTGCGGAGACGCGAAGTGGAACGGAATCCGTCATTACGCCTGCAACTCGAATTCTTCCACTATCCGATTCTTGTCTATTGAAGGTATCAGCGACTATAATCCTCGCGCGATTCGGATGCCCTCATTCGGACTACAGATCTCAGCTACTTCAGACGTGAATAGAAAAACCTCCATTCCTACTTCAGAACTGACGCTACAACTGTGCCCGACTGTGAGGCGTCATTTGGACCTGGCATGAGTGTAAATCGTCGAAAACTGAACAGAGCCTGGGAAACGCTCCGGTCGCTGCCGATTCCTGCCATTGGCTCCGACCGCCTGGTCGACCTGCATGATGACCTGCTGCATTACGACACGGTGATTGCGCAGGAGATGCGGGAGTATTTGCGGGGGCGTGTCATCAATCGGATCCGTGTGCAGATCGATTGGGAGTTGGAGGAAACGCTGCGGTCGTTCAAGCCACAGTCTTCAGCGGAGATGGAATGCAGGCGGGAACTGCTACGCTACAAGCGACGCATTGATGACGTAGTACGCCAACTGCTCGTCGGCCAGCCTGAAGAACCCCCTCTCGAATCGTAGTCCACCGCTTTTGCCCCTTCGGCCGTTCAATCAATATCCCGTAGCAGAAGATCTTCGACCGTTTCGCGGCGCTGCGCCAGCTGCGCGACGCCTGCGCGCAGCATCACGACAGCCGGCCTCAAGGCTCCGTTGTAGTTGCTGGCCATCATGAGCTGGTAGGCGCCACAAACCGGAACGGCCAGCAGCTCCCCTGATCTGATCTCGGGCAATGGCAGGTCCTCGATCAGCAGATCGCCGCTCTCGCAGTATGGGCCGGCCAGCCAGGCGTTTTCGGAAATCGGCGCCCTGCTCAACGGGTCTTTGACCGGCAGCGCAGAATAGCGCGCCTGGTAGAGGGACGGGCGAATATTGTCGGCCATTCCGCCGTCAAGCAGAAGCCAGCGCCGACCTCCCGCTCGTTTGACAGTCCCTACCTTATAGATGGCGATGCCGGCGCGTGCGACAAGGCTGCGCCCCGGCTCCACCTGCAGACGCGGTAGGGGCACGGCATAGGGCGACAGCTTTTCTACCATCGCCGCGGCAACGGTCGCGACGTATTGCTCGATCGACTGGTGAGGCAGATCCGCTTCATGATAGGCGGTGCCCCAACCGCCTCCGGGGCTGAGCACCTGGGGCCACCAGTTGAGTTGCCGCTGCAAATGGCCCATCAACTCGCACACCATTTCGAGAGCGGGCAGAACTTGCTCGGCAGCGTGGAAATGCGATCCCTGGTGGAAGTGCAGTCCGGTCACGGGCAGGTCATTACGCTGGCAGAATGCGATTGCGTCAACACACTGATCGGCATCCATCCCAAATTTGCTGTCATGCTGTCCTGTCTGGCGGAAACGATGGGTGTCCACCGCGTAGCCTGGCCGTATCCGCAACCAGAGTGCCGGCGCGCTGCCCCGGGCGGGCGCCAGTTGGGCGATGCGCTCCAACTCAGAAGGGTTGTCGACGACGAGGATCCCGGCGTGGGCGATCCCTGCTTGCAGATCCGCCTGGCTCTTGTTGACGCCGTGCATCAGGAGCTGGGCGCGCGGGACACCAGCGGTGCGGGCGATGTGCATCTCACCGACGCCGGTGCAGTCCAAGAGCAGGCCGTGCGCCGCCATCAGACGGGCCATGGCCAGATTCAGAGATGCTTTGCCGGCATAGGTGATGCCAGCAGGGCCGGGATAGTGGCGGCTGAGGGCATCTTGATAGGCCTGGACTGCGCTGTCGATGGTCTGAAGATCGTAGATGTAGAGAGGTGTACTCCATTCTGCGGCCAGCCTGTTCAGGTCACAGCCGCCAACGTGCAGCGAGGGGCTGCCGCTTTCGTCGGTGCGCGGGGCAACTGTGTCTGGGAAGAGTGAGAGACGGTCACGATACATCGCAGGTACCTTTGGATAGAGGTTGATGGCGGAGGTTGATGGCAGAGGCGACCGAGAGTAGCCGCCAGTCAGATGACAGGCTGAAGATGGCAAAGAGCGGAATCTAAAGCAGCACCATGAGGATTCCGCCGATGGTGATCAGGCCGCCGACGATGCTGTTGAATGAAGGGATCTCGCGCAACAGGAGCGCGCCCAGCAGGACACCGCCCAGCACCTCCTGCGTAGCGATAAGATTGACATAGGTGGCGTTCACCCGCCGCAGGGCCGCGTTGTAGAGGGTGTGGCCGCATGCCAGAGGGAAGACACCGAGGGCGACGATGCTGGCGACGGCGGGCCAGCTGAAGCTGCCGGGCGTATGGGTCGCGGCCGCGGCTGGAAGCAGCCAGAGCGCGGCCAGCAAGTAGACTGCGCCGGCGTAGAGCAGCAGGGGGAAACGTTCTCGCTGGCTGCGGCCGGCAATGCTGTAGAGTGCGTAGGTGACGGCGCTTCCCAGTGCCAGCAGATCACCGATCAACGTGCGGCTGGTGAAGTTGTACGATGCGCTGCCGCTTTGCCGAACGAACGCAAGAACCGGCTCGAACCCTGACAGGACGGCCACGCCGAGGACAGCTACGAGGATGCCCAGCCATTTGCGTTTCGACAGTGGTTCGCGGAGCGCGAAGCGGGACAGCAGCGCGACCCAAATGGGCGCGGTATACATGATCGCCAGGCTATTGGTAATCGTCGTAAACTCGAGAGAGTAGGCGTAGAAGAAGAAGTGGAGTGCAGCGACCAGCCCGACGAGGACAAGACGAGGCCAATTGGATGAGAGGAGGCCTCGCATATTCGAGCCGCCCCACGCCCCCCGGCTACGGAGGAGAACTACGCCGGACACGATGATGCCAGCGACCAGGAGACGACCGGCTGCGATCTCGAAAGAGGATACGGAGCGGGCGGCCCAACGCACCAGAACGGGGCTGGTACTGAAAAAGAGGACGGCGATCGCTACCAGAGCCAGCCCGCGACGTTCTGCGACTGTCACGAATACGGTCCAGACTGTGCGCGGGCGTCACACCTGCGCATTCCGGGGTGGAGATCTTTGGCCGCTCTAGGGAGCGGCGGGCGTAATCGCCACGTAGACAAGGCTCAACACCATGCTGAGCGCGATCAGCAGGCTGAGAAAGTAGAATATCTTTTCGTTGCGGCTCAAGCGGCGGCGTCTGCCCCGTCTACGGCTCATGCGCAGTCCCTTTCCGACCGAAGTTCAAGTGATGGGAGTGGTGAACATTATCATGGTAGCTCAGATCGGGTCCCATCAACGACTCGAATCATAGTCGAAGTCGGACTGCGGATCAAGGCGCTGGTGCGCTAGCAACCGGTAGGGCGCTTACTCGATGCGCAGGGGACCGAGGAGCAACCGGTCCTCTTGCGCCGGGTTGATCCTGTCGAGCACGCGCAGGCGTTGGAAATCGGGGCGGGTGTACAGGCCGATCTCGATCTGATAGAGGCCCGGGGGCGCGTTCGACGGGACAGTGAATGTGTGCACAGTCGCAACTGTCTCGCCGGCGGTCCAGATCTCAGTTGGCGGGGACGGCTGCAGGTCGGCGCCACCGAACATTTCGAAGCTGTCGGTCAGCAGATGGACGAAGACCGTATACGATCCGACCACCTGTCCTGATGCGGTCCAGTACAGGATGGCGGTCATCTCCTCGCCAGGAACCGGGGTACGGGTATTGAAGCTGTAGCCGGCCAGGGTGATGTTGTCGTCAAACTGCACGTGCAGTGGAATGGGGACGCTATGGCTGCCGTCCTGGGAAACCTTTGCCTTCCCGCCAGGCTGGCAATCCGAAGGGGTGAACCCAGTGGGGCAGATGGTCACCTCGCCGAACGTATAGCCAGTGCCGCCGTCGACTTGGGGCAGACGTTCGCCGCTGCGGTGATCGTAGAAGCCCACCTGCCAGCTGGCCCGATTCGGTGTATGGGCCGTCACCGGAATAACAACTGTATAGCTGTCGAGCAGAAGGCGGCCCGGCTGCCAGCCGCTGGTTGGGCGCAGCCCGCCGCCGGGCATCGTATCCAACTGCGCGACTGTCAGTGCGGTGCCGTCCACGAGATGGATGAAGAGGGACAAGTCATCGGTCAGCGGGGCGTTGGTCAGGTACGCCAGATCCACCCGCACTTCGTCACCGGGGAACACGGTCGGTACTCGATGATCTGTTTCGCTCGCCTGCTCTTGTTGACCATCATACAGGGCGACAGCATATTGCAGCTGAATCTCGGCGTTTCCGGCGAGAAAGAGGGAGTGGGACGTCGGAGAGACAACAGCGTTCGTACCGGCCTCAGGAACTGACATCGGCGGGGGCCTGTAGGCGGGCTGGATAAGAAAGAAGGGTGTAGCCAGCGTGAGCAGTCCGAGGGCGGAGGTGACACTCCAGCCGATTCTGTGGCCGAATCTGCTGCCCCATCCCGTCCAGCCAAACGTCCAGAGCAGCGCCAGGGTGGGCAGCGCGGCGAAGAAGTAACGTCCCTGGGCGGCCGGCGCGACCCGCATAAAGCGCAGCCAGGAAATGGTCAGAACGAGCAGCCACAGAGTAAGAAAGACGTGAGGCACGCGGAGGGTAAACCGGGTTGCAGGGCGGGCGGCGCCGGCGCGCGTTTCCCGGGCGAGATGAAACAGCAGCCCAAGCGCTACGAAGGCGCCGACGACACGCAACGCCAGGTAGACCCAGGTCGGATAGGGCAGGTTGAGCCAGCCAAACAGCCCCCAGAAGGAACGTTCCAGGCCTCCCAACTCGCTCAGGATTTGCGACGGGCCGGCCGGGATGACCCGCAACAAGATGTTCGCTTCCCACATCTCCCAGGCCAAGGGGTCACCATAGAGCCGCCAGTTGCGCAGGTACCACCAGCCGGCAAGTAGAACGGCGGGAACGGCCGTCCACTGGGCAGCATCGAAGATGGGGCGAAGGTTGCGACTCCGCCAAGCCAGCCACAGAATTGCGATCGCGCAGACACCGACCAGGCCCAGCCCACTCAGTTTGGAAAGCAGCGCCAGGGCGAGGGCGGCGCCGAGTTTCAACAGGCGGCTGCGTTGCGGCCGACCTCCCTCTACCAGAATCTCCGTCAGTTGCCACAGGACAAGCGCGGCGGCTGCATTGACGGCGTTGTCATTGCTGACGGAGGCGCTGATGAAGGCAAATTGAGGCAGGAAGGCCGCGAAGGCGGCGCCGAGCAGGGCATTCTGCGGGGGGAGAAGGAGGTGAAGAGTGCGGTAGACCGAATAGATTGTCACTGCACCGAGGAAGACGGAGAAGAGACGGGCGACATGCAGGGCAAGGATTGACTGGCGCCAGGGGAAGCGTTCCGTCTGCTGGTGGTGGATCAGATAGTTGCGGTTGATGGCCGTATCGGCTTGACCGATGACGCGGTGGGGGTTGGCGCGCGCGAAGAGCTCTGGGAAGTCGGACTGAGCGATCAGCGCGGTAAGCAGGGCCGCGCCGGCGTAGTACGCGGGCGCCTGTGTTCCTTGCTGCCGCCAGAGGGCGCGCGTATTCGGTTCCGCGACCGGCAGCGTCCGCTGCGTCACCAGATGTTGAACAAAGGCGAAATGCCAGATTTCGTCGGGCGCTTCAAATGGCAGGGTTACAAAACTGAACAGGCTGGCAAGCAGGAGGTAGAGCGCCAACAGATGGCGAATCGTGGGGCGAACAACAGGGAGAGCAAGAGCGAACCGGCGCGACGCCTCCCCCGTTTCACGGGATTGGGACATTTACCTGGAGCTGGCTTTCGGTATCTGTTCTCCTGGCCCGGACAGCTTGTGGGAACTGGGGGAATTCGTTTCCTCGGTGGTGTTTCCGCTCTGTTTCGGACTTTCTACATTGACGCTCCCTGCAGTCCGTTTCGGCGGCCGCCAGATGAGGAGATAGTAGAGCCAGCTCTTGACAAATTGGAACCAGACATCCAACACCCGAAAGTTGGATTCTCCATTGGAGCGCACATATTCGTGAGTCGCGACTTCGCAGATCCGATACCCGCTGCGCACGGTCTTGATTACCATCTCCTGCTCGATGGTCGGGATCTCCGACTCCAGCGCCAGGCTGCGCGCCACCTCGGCCCGGATCGCGCGGAATCCGTTCTGCGAGTCGGTCAGGCGCACTCCCTGGGTGTAGTTGATGCTGAGCGTGATCACCTGACTGCCGAAGAGACGGACGAACTGATTGATGGTGGCGTGCAGCTCGTCGCTCCCTCCCAACATGCGGGAGCCGGATACGTGATCGGCGTTGCCAGCGATGATCGGCTGGACGAGCGCGGGAATTTCGCGGGGGTCGTGGGAGCCGTCGGCGTCGATAAAGACGAGGATATCGCCGCTGGCGTGGGAGATGCCGACGCGCAGAGCGTCGCCTTTGCCTTTACCGTTATCCAGCAGAACGGTCGCGCCCAGTTCGGCGGCGATGTCCCGCGTGTCGTCGCTGCTGTGGCCGTCGACGACCAGCAGTTCGTCGGCATGGGGCGCGGCCCATTCGAGTACGGGGCGGATGTTGCGACCCTCGTTGCGGCAGGGCACGATCACAGAAATTCGGACCTCGCGGCCGTCCGGCCCCCGGCGTGTGATGGCAGTGGGCCGGGCGGGCTTGGTATACCAGTTGGGCAGGTTATCCGTCACGGATTGTCCCAGGGAAACAGGAAGATGGATTGGGCGCCGTCTGACAGGCTGATGGGCCTTACTTTATCAGTATTTGGTATCGATGCCAAGCCTCAGCGCCACCATTCCGCCGGAATTGACCTGCAACAGGCGATGCAGTAGAGTGCACAGTTAGTGCACAGTTGCCGGTTGCTGAGGGCAGATTTCCCTGCGGTCAGAGACTGGTTCAGGCGGTCCAATCGACCGGACCGGACGACCATGACCATATGTGATCCAATCAGAGCAGCAGCGGCGGCGGCGCAGATCGTCGGCATTGACCCACACGAGGGTGTGCAGATCATCGGTGCGGCGCGCCTGGCCGACCGCCATCATCCACCTTTCGACCTGGGGCAGCCGGCGATAGTGCTTGACATCGCCGACGAGCCAACTGCGCAGGCGGTTTGTGCGGTGCTGGGCAACGCCTACCCTGACGACCACCCGCTACAACTCATCTGCCTGGACGGGAATGGAACTCGCAGTGCGCGGGCTGTTCCGCTGGCAGAACTTGATACGCCAAACGGCATTGACGAGGGCGCCTGCCTGTACGTACCCCCTCTGCCCCACAGCAGCTATGCCGATCTGCAAGAGGTAACGGCGCATTTGCGCGCGCCCTACGGCTGCCCCTGGGACCGGGAGCAGACACTGGCGAGCACGCGGACCTTTTTGCTTGATGAGGTAGCGGAGGCGCTGGAGGCGATGGACTCCGAAGATGAGGCGCATATCACCGAGGAGTTGGGCGATGTGCTCGGGATCATCGCGATGATCGCGCAGATCGCGACCGAAGAGGGCCGCTTCCAGATGGCCGACGCAGTCCGGATAAGCGTCGAGAAGCTCATCCGCCGCCACCCCCACGTCTTCGGCGAAGATGACATTGACGATATGGAACAGCTGTTTACGCGCTGGGAAGAGATCAAGGCGGAAGAACGCGCGGCCCAGGACAGACCGGCGCGCGGCCCGTTGGATGCCGTGCCGGCGGCATTGCCGGCGCTGCGCAAGGCGCGTGAAATGCAATCCAAGGCCGACAAGGCCGGTCTTCTCGACCGGGCCATGCTCGCGGAAAGCGAGCCTGCGTTGCAGGGCCTGCTGCCGGAGGGCAGCGAAGAGGAAAGGCTGGGTAGACTGCTGTGGCGCCTGGTCGCCCTGGCGAGCGCGCGCGGCCTGGACGCGGAGGACGCGCTGCGCGCCTTCACTGGGCGTTGGCGCATGCAGATTGCAGAGAAGAGTGAGAGGAGAGAAGAGGGCTAGCGGGGGGAGAAGTGAGATCCTGACAGCGTGAAGTCCGACTCGGAGCTCACTCTTGAACCAGCCCCGTCTTTTTAAGATAGGGGGCTGATCGTGCTATACTTTGGTGTGCTTGTTTGCCCCGGTAGCTCAGTGGATCAGAGCATCTGACTTCGGATCAGAGGGTCGTGGGTTCGAATCCTACCCGGGGTGCTCACGTGTACGGCCTTTCCGAGGCCGACGAGACTCACCCTTGTTCTAAGGCCGCCCCGTGCAGTCCCATTTTGGCGCTGCGCAAGAGGGGCGGCTTTGCATTTGTCCCTTTTCCTGGCATGGCTGAGATCTTCGATTGGTCGAAGACCCGCCCGGCCCATCTCCGGCCACAATCTCCGGGGAGTCGGCCGGTTCCGTTTGGGAGGGCGCGACACGTCCATACCCGGGCAGAAACAAAAGAGAGGCAGACCAGTAAAGTCAGGGCAGGATGGCGATTGAGAAATGTCCAGAATACTGCCTGCAGTGAGATCAACGGCCAGCGTTCCCTCCAGTTCAGAAGAGGCGCTGCAGCTACTTGCCCTCACCCGTCTGCTCGACAGGGGCCACGAATTGCCCGAAGACCCAGCCGGGCTGGCCGTGATTGTCGATCTGCCACCAGCTTCCCACTACATTCCTGCCGGTGATCGGATACTGATAGCCGGGTACGGTCGTGTCGATGACAGGGAAGCGACCGCCGGGGCCGCTATAGACGTTCATGCGACGGCTGAAGGTCAACACCGCTTCCGTGGCCGGCAGCAGTGGAGGAAGCGGGAATCTGGCCACAATCTGTACGCTGCCCTCATTGACCAGCTCAACCAGATCGTCATAGATCCAGCCGGGCCGGCCGTCTTCGTCGATTCGCCACCAGTCGCCGGCCGCATTCCTGCCGGTAATCATATATTGGCGTCCAGGTACGACTTCGCCGACGATAGGATAGCTGTTGTCCGGCCCGGCGCGCATGTTCGCCCGCCGGTTGACCGACATGAGCGCCTCTGTCACGGGCAGTAACGGGGGAGCCGGGAATTTGACGACGGCCACCTGTACACCCCTCACATCAACGGGAGTGACCAGCTCTCCGAAAACCCACCCGTGCCGGCCGTTTTTGTCAATTCGCCACCAGTCGCCGGCCTCACTTCTGCCGGTAATCAGATACTGCTGGCCGGCTACCGCCACGCCGATTACAGGGTTACTGGCGCCCGGGCCACTGCGGACATTGACGCGCCGGTCGATCATCGCCACCGGAACCGATACGGGTGCATCCGGAATGTTGGCAGCCACGAGACGATCGGACACCCAGCCGGGCTGACCACCGTAGCTTATCCGCCACCATTTCCCAGAAAAATCTCTCTCCAAGATCGAAAACTGCCTTCCCGCGTCAATTTTGCCGATCGTGGGACTATATGGGGAGGGTTCGCTATGGACGTACATCGTCATGTTGGTAATTGTCACCGGACCAATCCCAGTTTCTGTTTCACTGTGGTCGTCGGCCCACTGTACGCGCCGCACCATCTCAGTAAGCAGCGACTCCAGTTCCTCGAACTTCTCTCCAAGGACGGAAAAGGTGAGAACAAGCAGGTATTCGGCATCAGGCGAAAGCAGGACAACCTGCCAGCCGGCTGTCCGGGCGCCGGAAAGAATTGATTGGGAGGTAGTCGGGACAGGTACAGCGCCTCTGAATCGGATCGAAACAGCCTCCTCCCTGCGGGGCCGCAGCCTTGTGATCAGATCGAAGCTATCCACGTCGAGCCCGATCCGCCGGTCCAGGGCAGCGGCGGCGCCCTGCCCGAACTCGTACAACGCAAGGCCCTTTGCAGGGAAGATCTCCACAATGACGCTATTGGCATGCAGCAGTTCGGGAGGCTCCTGCGGGAAGGCGAAGCCAAAGCCAACCTGCTCAGCTGTACGCTGGACTGCAGCTCCGTCAGCAGATTCACGACTTCGGCTCTGTCCATCGCTGCCATGTCCTGCTGAAGGGTCGCTGCCTGAGAACCGTCGAAGAAGAGCCATTCCGGAGGACAGAAGATAGTCAGACCATGGGCTACGTCTTCGAAGGCCTGCCAGTCTGCTGAGACCTTGAAAGTTTCCGGAGCAGCAACCAGCGGGGGGACATCTGTATCTTTTTCGCCTGGCGCCGGTGTGGAGGTAGGGGAGGGGGACTGAGAAGAGGGGGACTGAATGGGAAGGCGGATGCCGCTGGAAGTTACGTCAAGCTTACCGGAGGTTTCGGGCGCGTGAGAACTGGCAGGCAGGGCCCCGAGACGAGCGGTAGATGAATCGTAGAGCAGCGGCAGTTCGGGGGCCGCTCGAGAGAACCAGCCAAGGAAAGAGAGGAATATTGTGACCAGGTAAAATATTCCCCGCATACGTGCTTCCAGAAGACCTCAAATATCCGTGAGTTGTGGCTTATGAACAGAGAATTCCACGTACCACGGTTCACTCGAGCCACTGGACGCGCTTCACAATCTCTGTCAACAGCGGCTCCAACTCCGCGAAATCTTCGCTGCGGATACTAAAGGTGAGGACGACAATCCTCTCTGCTTCCGGTGAAAGAACGCCCACCTGCCAGCCGATAATCTCCAGATCCGGTTGATTGAAAAGGGCGCCCATTGAGCGATAACGGATTGATGCTACCTCCGCGCCATTAGGCCGCAGACCGGCGACCACGTCGGCGCTGTCCACCTGGATTTCTTCCAAGCTGTCCAACTGGGCAGCGATCATTTGCGCTATCAGTTGCAGGAACAGCCCTTCGGTGTGAAAAGAAATTATATTGATATTGTTGACAAACCGAGAGTCGCGGGAATCACCGGTGGGAAACTGGAATCCCATGCCGACAAAGAGATCTTCCTGCTGTATCGCCTGTGTAAACGTTTCCAAGAGCTCTTTGATCTCTTCGCTATTGGCCTTTTCGCCCAGCTTCTCCACGAGCTCTGCCAATTCCGTTTTTGTTGGATCGAAGAGGACCCATTCCCCTGGATAGGGAATCGACAGTCCGCGTGCCTCGTCGACGTATACCAGCCAGAAATCGGGGGAAGGCGCGTCCGGCAGGGAGGTGGTGCCTGGCGGAGCTGGGGATTCCGGTGTAGCATCGGTTGGCGGAGCTGGCGGGTCCGGTATGGAGGTTGCCGTCGGCTCCATTGTAGCCTGCGGCATGCTCTGGGTTGGCGATGCCGGCGCCTGTTCACCGACTGGCGGCGGCTCGGGTTGGATGGGTGCGCAGCCTGTCAGGACTAACGCCGTGCAGACAGATGCGAACAGGACCAGACGGTAAACTCCCAACATGCGCCTCGCTCCCTTTTCCAATAGGCTGAAGGCTGTAAACCAACGCAGGGACTTTCCCGCGGCGACTAGACACTGGCTACAGCCTTCAGGCAGCCTTGCAGAAACTGACCGGTGTAACTCTTCTCGATCGTCGCGACCTGCTCCGGTGTGCCTTCGGCCACCACGTAGCCGCCCTTGCCGCCGCCTTCAGGCCCCATGTCGATTACCCAGTCGCAGTTCTTGATCACATCCAGATTGTGCTCGATGACCAGTACGGTGTTACCCCTGTCGGCCAGTTCATGCAGGACGTTCAGCAGTTTGCGCACATCCTCGAAATGCAGGCCGGTTGTCGGCTCATCGAGGATGTAGAAGGTGTTGCCGGTGTCGCGCCGGCTTAACTCCTTGCTCAGTTTGATCCGCTGCGCCTCGCCTCCCGACAGCGTCGTCGCCGGCTGTCCCAGGCGGATGTAACCCAGCCCGACAGCCATCAGCGTCTGCAGACGGGAGCGTATGCGGGGGATGTTCTGGAAAAAGTCCAGCGCCTCTTCGACGGTCATGTTCAACACTTCGGAAATCGATTTGCCGCGGAAGCGGATATCGAGCGTTTCGCGGTTGTAGCGGTCGCCATGACACTCTTCGCAGGAGACGTAGACATCGGGCAGAAACTGCATCTCGATCCTGATGATGCCGTCGCCGTGACAGGCCTCGCAGCGGCCGCCCTTTACATTGAAACTGAATCGCCCAGCCTTATATCCGCGGGCTTTCGCCTCGGGGATGCTGGCGAACAGCTCTCGAATCGGTGTAAACAGTCCCACATAGGTGGCAGGGTTGCTGCGCGGTGTTCGTCCGATCGGGCTTTGGTCGATCTCGATCACCTTATCCAAATGCTCGATGCCCTCTATTCTCTCACAGCTGCCAGGGCGCGCCTTGGCCCGGTAGAAGCTCTGTGCGAGCCGTTTGTAGAGGACCTCCACGACCAGGCTGGACTTGCCGCTGCCGCTGACACCGGTCACTGCGATCAGGCGGCCGAGCGGGAAGCGTACGTCCACTTTTTTGAGGTTGTTCTCGGTGGCGCCGCGTACGTGCAGATACTCCCCGTTTCCTTCGCGCCGATCCATCGGAATTTCGATGCACCGCTCGCCGCGAATGTACTGGGCAGTCAGGCTTTCCCGGTGTTCGACAAAGGCATTCCGCACCGCAGAAACGACCACCTCTCCGCCGTGTTCACCGGCGCCGGGCCCCATATCCACGACCCAGTCGGCTGCGCGGATGGTCTCCTCATCATGTTCGACCACCAACACAGTGTTTCCCAGATCCCGCATGCCCTGCAAGGTGTTGATCAGCCGCACATTGTCCCGCTGGTGCAGGCCGATACTCGGCTCATCGAGAATATAGAGAACGCCCATCAGCTGGCTGCCGATCTGGGTAGCGAGCCGGATCCGCTGGGACTCGCCGCCGGAAAGCGACACGGCGGTGCGGTTGAGAGTCAGGTAGTCCAGCCCCACGTTCACCATGAACTCCAACCGCGATTCGATTTCTTTCAGTACCTGGCCGCCGATTGCAAGCTGGCGAGAGGAGAAGAGCGGCTCGGACCCGTTGCGTCCTGCGGCCGCACGCACCCAGGTCAGCGAATCGTTGACCGCCATTGCCGTAATGTCATAGATGCTCTTGCCGGCGACCGTTACCGCCAGCGCCATAGGACGCAGCCGCCGCCCTTCGCATTCGGGGCAGGGGTTGATACCCATGTACTCTTCCAACTTGCCGCGGATCCAATCGCTGTCGGTTTCGCGATAGCGCCGTTGCAAGTTGGGAAGCACACCTGAATATTGCGTCTCGTAGTTGCGCTCGTAGCCGCGGGCGTTGCGATATTGCACGAGCACCTTTTCCCGTCCCGGCGGTCCGTACAGGATGATATCCCGCTGTTTGCTGCTCAGCTCCCTCACCGGCGCCGTACGGGGAATCGAAAACTGGTGGCAGACTGAACGCAGGAGCTGCTTGTAGTAACCCTCGTCACCGTTGCCGGGGTTCGAGCCCTGCCAGGGCCTTACGGCCCCCTCGGCAATACTGAGTTCACCATCCAGGATCAGATCGGGGTCGAACTCCTTTTGTACGCCCAGCCCGTCGCACGAAGGACAGGCCCCGTGCGGGCTGTTGAAGCTGAAGGTGCGCGGCTCGATCTCTGTAAAACTAAGACTGCAGCGCATACAGGCGAAGTGCTCGCTGAAGATCCGGTCGGTCGCCACCTCGCGCAGGCTGCCGTTGCCTTCAACAGGAACGCGCTTCACTTCCGAGACGATCACAGAGCCCTCGCCCAACTTGAGCGCCGTCTCAACCGAGTCGGTGAGCCTTGTACGGTCGGTGCCCGGCAGCACGCTCCCAGGGTCGTCCGGGTCGGACCGTTCTGCCCGCACGATGATGCGGTCAATGACCGCTTCGATTGTGTGCATCTTGTAGCGGTCCAACTCGGGCGTTTCGCCGATTTCAAACAGTTCGCCGTTGACGCGCACGCGCACATAGCCCTGCGACTGCAGGTCGTCGAAAACGCCTTTATGCTCCCCTTTACGATCCTTGATGATCGGGGCGAGGATCATCAGACGGGCGCCCTCTTCCATCTCCAGAATTGAGTTGACGATCTGTTGCGGCGTTTGCTGGGTGATGGGGTCGCCGCACTCGGGGCAATGGGGCTGGCCGACGCGTGCGAAGAGCAGACGCAGGTAGTCGTAGACTTCGGTGACGGTGCCGACGGTTGAGCGGGGATTGCGCCCGGCGCCCTTCTGATCGATTGAAATGGCGGGGCTGAGACCTTCGATCTGATCCACATCCGGCTTTTCCATCAAGCCGAGGAACTGCCGCGCGTAGGAGGAAAGAGACTCGACGTAGCGGCGCTGCCCTTCGGCGTAGATGGTATCGAAGGCCAGGCTGCTCTTGCCGCTGCCGCTGAGACCGGTGATCACCACCAGCTTATCGCGTGGGATCTCCAGATCCACGTTGCGCAGATTGTGTTCGCGTGCGCCCCGTATGATCAGTTTGTCAAGCGCCATGCAGCCTCCAATCGTTTCCGGTTCCTGCTAACCAGGGGCCGCGTCACGGCGCCCAACAAGAGTCAAGCAGTTGAGGAGTATGAACGAATGTTCGCTATCGGGACAATGTTACCACTTTGGGCCGCTACTGTCCACAAATGGAAAGTATATATTACCAAAATGCTCCGGCACTTGAGAAAGCGCCGGGGTTTGCGGTATTTCTATCCGCGATGGGTTGATTTCCGGTCGTTTTGCCGGGTGAATACACTGGAGCGCGGCACGGTCTCCGGGCCGGGCAAGGGGGAAGGCCCGGAGACCGGTTTGATCGAATTGCTGTGCAAAACATCTACGATCCGTCTACGAACAGCGGGCAGAGGGAAGTTCGCCCCTCATTCCTGGTGTGTATTGTGCTGCCAGGTAGGGTGCGGCTGGCGCCGCGGCAAATCGTAGAAGGGGTGCCGGGACGGTTCTTGCTGCCACTCGAAAGCAAAGCGAATACGGGTAGGGTGGGCAGCGTGCAGGGCATCCCAGGGGAGATTTTGCGGCGTGAACCAGCCTACGTCCAAAGTCTCCCTGGTGACGATCGGCTTTCCTTCGACGTGACGGGCGGCGAAGAGCAGGCAGTAGAGATGGTGCAGGCCGCCGCCGCCGTGATAGTTGTTGTCAAATATGCCGAGAAACCCGCTCAGCGCGACCCGACAGGCGGTCTCTTCCCACACCTCGCGCACTGCGCCGTCCGCCGGCAGCTCGTTTACCTCGCACCACCCGCCCGGCAGGGCCCAACGCCCGTTGTCCTTTCGCTGGATCAGGAGAATGCGGCCGGCGTCATCGAAGGCAGCAGTATCCACCACCACATATGGAGAAACATAGCGGGTATCAGCAAAGAATTGGCGCTGAATTTCCGCCAGCGGGCGCGCGTCCACCAGTTCCGTCAGCTCGGCAGATAACGCCAGCATCTGCTCGAAGGTCTCGATCTGGTAGGGATTGTCGGCGAAATACAGGCCGTTGTTGCTCAGGGCACGCAGCTTTCCGGCAACGCGCAGAATCGTCTCCTCCGCCGACCCTTCCTCCAGAACTCTTCCGTCATTCGCTCCCATCATCACTCCCACTCATGTGGTCAATTTGGTCTCTTCAGCCGGCGGCTGCCAGCCACTGCTATCCAGTTTCTTCTCCATCGCCAGCAGACGCACCAGGCGCTTGCCTGAACGGATGCGCTGCGCCTCGCCGGTCAGGGTAAAGCCGAGAGATTGGAAAAACCTGAGGGCGCCGGGGTTGAACTGTTCGACGCCCAGTTTTATTTCGTGTACGCCGCCCTCCGCAGCAAGCCACGGTTCCAGCAGGGCCCAGGCATCGGTTCCAACACGCTGGCGTTGGAACGGTTCCGCCACCAGCAGGATGCCGACATAGGCGGTGTCGGGGTCCGGCCAGTGCAGGCGGAAGTCGATGAGGCCCACCAGTTGCGCGCCGGCCTGGGGGTTTCCGGGCTCATTCGCGGCCACAATCCCCAGCCCCATTCGGCCCGGCTCGGCCTCGATCGCTTCAAGATCGCGCGCCGACTGCCCGGCGGGCGCCTGGGCCAGGTGATACATCGCCCAGTAGGCCGGTGACAGCTCGTATACCCGTTGCAGCGCATCGGCGTGCAGCGAGGGGTCCAGGGGAAGCAGGGAGATGGAGGATGTCATGACGGCAGGGGCGTGCGGCTCGCGGCCAGATCTTCCAGGCTGCGCCGCAGCCTTGCCCATTCACTCTCGGCGCGCTGCAGATCGCCCCCAAGCGTCTCCAGTTTTTCCCGCTCCACACGCACGAAGCGGGTGTAAGGCGCTACGGCCTCGCGGATGCGCTGCACACTGGCCGTCAGTTCCGATTCGAACTGCTGGGTGATGGCGGTATCGAGCCGCCGGCGCAGGTCGCCGATGCGGGCGCGCAGCTGCGCCTTCACCTTCTGCCGCCGGTAGGGGAGAACATAGAGACCGAGCGCGGCGATGGCGCTGGCGCCGAGGACACCGGTCACATCGAGGAAGGTCGTATTGAGAATGACGATGAGGATGGCGCCGAGGCCGATGGCGCCGGCCTCGACAGCCGCCGTCTGGATGATGGCCCGTTGCACGTCCTTTGCAAGCTTCAGCGCCTCAGCCTCGCGGTCGTAGGAGTCGACCACCTCCTGTGCGCTGCGGCCGATGCTCTTGAGCAGATTCTGCCGGTTGAAATCGAATTCCCCCCGCACCTCGCCGATCATCTGGTCGGTGTGCTGGAGTGAGCGGCGCTCTATGAACTCCATCACCGCCTGCCACTGGCGGTAGTCGCGCTCGATAAGCCAGTCGATCAGCTCGTCCACATGACGCTCGACCGCCCGGCTGCTGTCGGCCAGAACGCGGCGCTCGAACTCACCTCGCAGCCGTTCACTGTTGACCAGCTCGACGATGCGGGTGATGCGCAGATTCTCGTCAAAGAAGCGGTCGCCCCGCTCCGCCATCTCGTAAAGAACGTTATCGACGCGGTCGCTCTGGTAGCGAAAGTCTCTCCGCATATCGTTCTGGTAGGCCGCCAGCTGCTGGTCGATAGCGTCCAGCGCCTGGAAATCGCCCTTGAGCAGGGCTTGACGCTGTCTGATCACCTCCTGGTAGTTGGAAATCAGGGCGGCCGCGATTCCGACTGGATTCGAGAGTTGCAGCCGCACGCGCTCCCCTGCATCGAGAAAGTCAAGAATGTACTGCTCCAGCGGTTCGAACCGGCTGCGCTGCCAGAGCGAGGGGGGAGAGGATGTCACGGCGTCGTCGTTCTGTTCTCTGCTCTCTCCAGACGTCTTTGCTTCCAGCGCGAGGCGGGCGCTGACGGCGAAGATGGCCGGAGCAACGCCGAGCAACTCGTGGGCATTCCTGCGCACGAATTCGAGTACTTCCTGCTGCTCCGCTTCCGTGGTCAGCAGCTCGATCTTGTTGACCACGATCACGATCTTTTTGCCCCAGTCCCGGATCTGCTGGAGGAAGGCGCGTTCCGATTCGCTGAATGGCCGGTCGGCGCTGGTGACGAAGAGGACGAGGTCGCTGCGAGGCACGAAATGCTCGGTCAGCTCTTGGTGCTGGCGAATGACGGCATTCGTGCCGGGGGTATCGACCAGATTGACTTCCTGCAGCCAAGGGACCGGCAGACGGCGCACCGCCATGCCCCGGTCCGCGCCGGGCTGGTCAACGGCATCGCTATGGCGGATCAGGACCAGCTCGCTGGTGGTTGGCACGACGCCTTCGGGCAGATGTTCTTCCCCCAGCAGCGCGTTGATGACCGCACTCTTGCCGGCATTGAATTCGCCCACCACCACTATGAGGAAAAGCTCTTCCAATTGGGCCAGCGCGTTGCGGATCAGCCCCAGGTCGGCGTCGGGCGCGTCGAGGCGCGCGAGGGTCACCTGCAGGTCGCCCAGCAGCTGGCGCTCTTTTTGTAGGATATGGCCCTGCTCAGCGGTCAATACCTGCTGCACGCTTTTTCTCGGTATGGGCTGGTATAAAGGTCGGTCGCGGCACAGGGAATTCTAGCACAGGCGGGCTGGCACTCATATCGCCGGGAAGGTAGTGGGGCGGGCACACTGGAATCGGATTTGAGCATGCCGGCTTTACGTTGTTCCATCGTCATACTTGATGTAAAGTCAGGTTGAATTGAAGACGTAAGCAGTTCGAAAGTGCCCTTTCCATGACACCTGTACGATATCACTCCGGACAGTTCCCACCACAAGACCTGGACTTGCAGAGGTTGCTGCCACTCATTGGCCCGGCCCATGCCGAGATAGCCAGATACGAAGGGATGCTCAAGGGTCTGCCCAATGCCAATGTGCTTCTGTCTCCCCTTGCCTCGCAAGAAGCTGTCCTTTCCAGCCGTATAGAAGGGACGCAGACGACCTTGACCGAACTCCTGACATTCGAGGCGGAGGGAGACCTGTCGGACGAAAGCACGCCCGCAAAAGCCGAGATTCGTGAGGTGCTGAACTATCGGCTAGCTCTCTATGCCGCAATCGACATGTTGAAGGAGATCCCGCTGTCACAGAGGCTGGTCCGGGATTCACATGAGGTTCTCATGCAGGGCGTACGGGGATATAACAAGGCGCCCGGCAAATATCGACGCCTGCCCGACACCTGTTGGATTGGACCGCCCGGTTCAACGATTGAAACGGCTCGATACATTCCATGTCCTGTGAAAGAGTTGAACTCGGCCATGGATGCCCTGGAGTCTTACATGCACGAAGGGGCTCCGGATACCCTGGTACAACTTGCCATCGTCCACGCAGAGTTCGAAGCGATCCATCCATTCCTGGACGGGAACGGACGGATGGGCCGGCTGCTCGTCCCGCTCTTCATGTTTACCAAGGAGCTCTTATCTTCCCCGAGCTTCTACATCAGCGAATATCTTGAGAGTCACCGTAATGAGTACTACGATGGTTTGCTAGCGGTGTCGCGCGACAATGACTGGACCGGATGGTGCGCCTTTTTCCTTACGGCGTTGACGGAGCAGGCCCTCGCATATCAGCAGAAGATTCACGACCTACTGAAACTCTATGATGAACGCAAAGAACTGATTGTTGAGGCAACGCACTCCCAGTACAGTGGTCGGATGCTTGACTGGATTTTTACGAGACCAATATTTCAAACAACTGATTGTGTGAAAAACTCAGATATTCCCGAACCTGCTGCAAGACATATCCTGCGCGTCCTCAGGGATCGAGGTTTGCTGAAGGAAATGATAAAGGCACGGGGGCGCCGACCTGCTACCTTGGCTTTCACCGACCTGCTCAATATCGTAGAAGGACGCCGCCTGCTTTGAGCCCAATCTATTAACAAGAAACAGTTTTGTTGTTAATGAAACGACGTTTCATTAACAACAACAGCTCTTGATGTGCACAGATGAACAACAAGAACGGACTCTCGACAGAGCATGCCCGCCTTCCCAGTGGCCACTCTCACTGAAGCCCACGTCGAACAGGGGCACACCTGTCGGAAGGTCGGACAACGGCCTGCAGGGCCAACAGCATCTCCTCGCCTCGCAGAAGAGCACCGCAACGAAAATCACCTCCGCATCAGCCCCTCCAGCCGTTTCTTCACGGCAGACCACTCGTTTTCGATAACGCTGTAGTAGACGGTATGGCGGTCCACGCCGTCGCGGGCAATGCGGTGATTGCGCAGTGTCCCTTCCTCGACTGCGCCGATGCGCAGAATCGCGCGGCGAGACCGTTCGTTGCGACTGTCAGACTTGAGGGAGACCCGGCGCGCTGCCAGGTCCTCGAAGGCGTGCCGCAACAGCAGGTATTTGCACTCGGTATTCACGCCGGTCCGCTGCCACGCGGTCCCGTACCATGTCATGCCTATCTCCAGCGTCCGGTGCTCGCGAACGATGTCGATGTAGGCGGTCGAACCCACCGCCTTGCCGGTCTCCAGGTGAACTGCGGCAAAGGTGACGCGTGTTCCCGCTGTCAGTTCCTCCAGACAGGCCTTGATCCACCCCTCTGCGTCGGTCACACTGCTTAGTGCAGGACGGGCCGCGTATCTCCATATCAGTTCATCCGCGCCCGCGGCATACAGGTCTGCAGCGTGCGCCGGCGCAATTGGCTCGAGGCGCACCAGGTCGCCGGTCAGCGTGACCGGCTGTGGATCAAAGATTGTCTTCGATTCAGCCATATCAGGTTACCTCAAGGTCAGCAGTGATAATCTTTAGTCTTCGGGATCGCGATTGCAGTCGGTCTGCCTGGCAACTGGCTGATGTACTTGTACGCGACCCCTATTCGATGGGCAGACGTTGTCTGGTTCAGGAATTTCGTGTTTCGAGGATTAAAAGCATTGCCGGCGAAAGGTCGATTTCTGATCGTTCTTCTTTCCTCTATTGAGATGACAGACAGCGATGTCTGACTGTTTGGCGTGTCTACTCAGATCAGGAAGAAGCTTGCACTCTACCTCCATATCCGCTAGAATCTGAGTGGCCCAAGAGGCTTGCATACGTATCCCTCGACGACAACTATATACCCTTCACATTTCTTACCATACTCCCAACGAAAAGGAGCGCGAACTCTATGAATCACGATACCACACTCAGCCGGCGCCGCTTCCTGCAGTTGAGCGCGGTCGGCATTGGCGGCGCGGCCATCGCGGCCTGCGCTGCACCTGCCGCACCGGCAGCCGCCCCCGAAGAGGAAGAAATGGCGGCCGAAGAGGTTGTCACGATCTCCTGGTGGCACGCCTGGGGCGGCACCACCGGCATGGCGGCCATGGAAGGCGTCGCCGCGGCCTTCAACGAGGAGGACCGCAACGTCAAGGTCGAACGCCTGCACGTGACCGAAATGAATGACAAGCTGCTGGCCGCGATCGCCGGCGGCACCCCGCCGGACGTAGGCGTCTGCTGCGTTCAGTACGCCGAACTCTACTCGCGCGGCGCGGTCATGGCTATCGACGACCAGATCGACAACAGCGACGTCATCGGCCGTGATGACTTTGTGCCCGGCCTGCTCGAATCGATGCAGTGGCAGGGTGAAACCTACGGCGTGCCCGGCTTCGAGGCTGGACCTCGCTACGGCCTGATGTACAACAAGGCGATCATCGATGAGGCCGGCCTTGACCCCATGAATCTGCCCCGCACCTGGGACGAGATGTTCGAGTGGCACGTCGAGCTGACCAAGTTCGACGACGCCGGCAATGTCGAGATCGTCGGTTTCGATCCCCGCGACGCCACCGCGGGCAACGGCCCGGCCACCAACATCCCGCAGTTCTGGGCCCTCACGTACGGCCTTGACATGTGGGACGACGAGACCAACACATTCAACTACGACGACGAGCTCTTCGTCAGCGCGCTGAAGACGATCAAGCGCTTCACCGACCATGTCGGTGTGCAGCAGATGGAGTCGTTCCGCTCCAGCTTCGGCGGCTGGACGCAGAGCCCCTCCTCCTCCTTCCCCAGCGGCGTTCAAGCCATGATCGTAACCGGCTACTACGCCCCTGGAGAGCTGTTCCACTCCGCACCCGACAAGGAGTTCGGCGTCGGTTGGGCGCCCGTCTCCGGTGACCGCAGCGACGTCACCTTCCAGAACGTGGGCGGCCACCCGATGTACATTCCCAACGGTGTCACTGAAATCGACGCCGCCTTCGAGTTCATCGAATTCTGCTCGGAGGAAAAGGCCCAGAACGTCATTTTCGACAATACCGGCTGGCTGGGCGGCCGCAAGGCTCTCTACGACCCCGACCTGCCCAAGTACCAGCGTTATGAGAACCTGGACTGGTTCCTGCAATCGGTCAATGAGGCCGATGAGCTGTGGGCCTGTCCGGTCATCCCGATCCAGGGCTTTGTGAACCAGCAGCGCTCCCGCACCTACGAGTCCGTCATTTTCGGCGACAAGGATCCGGAACAGGCCGCTGCCGACATGCAGGCTGCCTGCACGGAAGAGATGCTCAAGTCCTTCCCCGAACTGGTTGGTTAGAAAGATAGTGCAGCACACCAGCGGCCGGCGGCCACCTTCAAAGATCGCCGGCCGCTGAACACGGGCCACCGACATGTCACAGCAATGGACTCCTGCCCAGACGCGCAGCCTTCTGAAGGGGCTGGCCTTCATTTCACCCTGGTTGGTGGGTTTTGCCGGCTTTGTCCTCTACCCGATCGCGGCCTCTGCCTATTACAGCCTGACCCGCTACGATGTCCTGCGCCCGGCCCGCTTCATCGGCCTGGAGAACTACGTCGAGTTGTTCGTCAAGGATGAGACCTTCCGCACCGTGCTGGGCAACACGGTCTACCTGGTGGTGGTCGGCGTGCCGGCGGGGCTGGTGGCGGCCTTTCTGCTGGCCAGCCTGCTCAATCGCAAGATGAAGTTGCGGCCGCTTTTCCGGACCATCTTCTTCCTGCCGGTGCTGGTGCCGGCCGTGGCCTCGGCGGAGGTATGGCGCTGGGTCTACAACACCAACTATGGAGTGATCAACTCCGTTATCAAGAGTTGGGGGTGGGCGGTCATCCCCTTCATCTCTTCGATGGAGTTGGCGAAACCGTCCCTGATCCTCATCCACGTGTGGGCGCAGGGTACCGCTATCGTCATCTTTCTGGCGGCATTGCAGGACGTGCCCAGTTCGCTGATGGACGCGGCCGAGGTCGACGGCGCCAACGCGCTGCAACGGTTCTGGCACGTCACCGTTCCCATCTGCACGCCGGCGATCCTCTTCGTGATGTTGACCGGCATGATTGGCATGTTCCAGTACTTTACGCTGGGCTGGCTGCTCACCCAGGGCGGACCCAACGAATCGACCGAGTTTTTCAGCCTTTATCTTTACCGCAACGCTTTTCAGTTCTTCAAGATGGGGTACGCTTCGGCCCAGGCCTGGATCCTGTTTATCATTATCCTGGCATTTACGCTGCTCATCTTCCGCAGCTCGGCGCGCTGGGTCTACTACGCCGGGGAATCGGATTAGCTGCAAGGGCCCCGCCGCCAAACGCTATCATGCAACAGACCGAAGCCATCGCCAGCAGCCCAACACAGCATCTCCCGCTCTCGCAACGCGCGCCTTTCAGGGCGGTACAACGCGCGCTCTTTTACCTGATGATGGTCGCGCTGGCGCTCATTTTCGCCGGGCCTCTGCTGTGGATGCTCTCCACCTCTCTCAAGACCGACCCCCAGGTATACACAGTGCCGCCCATATGGATCCCCAATCCGATCCGTCTGATCAACTACCCGGAGGCTCTCTCCTCCCGCCCCTTCGAGATATATACATATAACACGTTAAGATACGCCTTGGGCGCGGTGGCCGGCGCGTTGATCTCAAACACGCTGGTTGCCTACGGTTTCGCGCGTATCCGCTGGCCTGGACGGGATATTTTCTTCATCATCTGTCTTTCGACGATGATGATTCCGTTCCAGGTGCGCATGATCCCACTCTATCTCACCTTCAAGAATCTCGGCTGGCTCAACACTTATCTACCTCTCATTGTGCCGACTTTTCTTGGGGTGAACGCTTACTATACCTTCCTGCTGCGCCAGTTCTTCCTCACCATCCCCAGCGAGCTGTCCGACGCGGCACGCGTCGACGGCTGCACAGAGCTGGGCATCCTTATCCGTATCATCCTGCCTCTGGCCAAGCCGGCGCTTGCGGTCATCGGACTGATCCAGTTCATGTTCGCTTGGGACAACTATATTGGACCGCTGATCTATCTCAATAGCGAGGCACTATATCCGATCGCTCTCGGCCTGCAGCAGTTCCGCACCATGTTCCAGGAAGAGCTGATGTGGCCCTATATGATGGCGGCCAGCACCGCGGCCACCGCGCCGGTCATCATCCTCTACTTCTTCGTCCAGCGCACCTTCGTTGAGGGCATCTCAATCACCGGTCTGAAGGGGTAAGTACGCGGCTCGTGGTTCGCAGCCAGTGACCAGTTCTTACCGGCGGCTTTTTCTCCCAGCAACTTCAATCCCCATAAATCCGAGGTGAAGAACCATGCCAGCCGACAGCCGGCCCAACATCCTTTTCATCTGCGTAGACCAGTGGCGCGCCGACGCGCTCAGCCTGACCGGCCACCCTGTCGCCGAGACGCCCCATCTGGACAGGCTGGCCCGTGAGGGCATCAACTTCACACAGGCGTATGCGGCCACGCCCACCTGCGTGCCGGCGCGGGCGACGATCTTCACCGGTCTCAACCAGCGCCATACCGGATTTGTCGGTTACAACGACCGCATCGACTGGCACTACGACTGCACGATGCCCGGCCTGCTGGCCGAGGCGGGCTACCATACGCAGTGCGTCGGCAAGATGCACACGCACCCCTCGCGCAATCTGATGGGCTTTCACAACGTCGTCCTGCACGACGGCTATCTGCACCGTGAACGCTCCAAGCGGGACGACTACGGGCTGGTTGACGACTACACGCCGTGGCTGCGGGAGCGGCTCGGCCCGGAAGCCGACTACATCGACACCGGCGTGGGCTGCAACGGCTACGCGGCGCGGCCCTGGGTCTACGACGAGATGCTGCATCCGACCAGTTGGGTCACCACGATGGGCATCGACTTCCTGCGCCGCCGCGACCCGACCAAGCCGTTCTTCCTGATGCTCTCCTACCACCGGCCGCACCCGCCGCTGGACCCGCCCGAAGCTTTCATGGACCGCTATATGAGCAAGCCGCTGCCGGACCCGGTAATGGGGGACTGGGCGCCGGACAGTCTGCCGGTGCGCGGGCTGGACAGCCCGATCCCGACCGATGCCGCGCAGCGCGACTACGCGCGGCGGGCCTACTACGCGCAGATCAGCCACATCGATTACAGCCTCAACCGCGTGTTCCAGGCGCTGTTTGAGAACGGCGAGCTTGACAACACCGCCATCGTGTTCACCGCGGACCACGGTGAAATGCTCTACGACCACAACCATGTGGCCAAGGGCTACCCGTACGACAGTTCGGCGCGCCTGCCCTTCATCCTGCGGCTGCCGCGCGCCGGCAGCCCGCACCACCAAGCGAGACAGGCGGATGAGCCCTTGCGGGAAGTGAGTCAGGTGGTCGAGCTACGCGATCTGCTGCCGACCTTCTGCGACCTTGCTGGATGCGACACGCCCGCGCATGTGGATGGGCGCAGCATCCTGCCGCTGGCGCGCGGCGAAAACGGCGGCTGGCGCGAGCATCTGCACGGTGAGCATTTCATGAACGCGGATTCCAACCAGTGGCTGACCGACGGCTGCGAGAAGTATATCTGGTACAGCCAGAGCGGGCGCGAGCTGCTCTTCGATCTGGAAGAAGACCCGACCGAACTACACGACCTGGCCGCGGCGAGACCGGAGCGCGTAGCCTTCTGGCGCGAGCGGTTGATGGCGGAGTTGGATGGCCGCGAGGAAGGGTTTGTGCAGAACGGGGAGTTGGTGAGCGGCATGCCGCAGAGCCCGACGCTGGTCGACGCCGGGCATTACCGGGAGCGGTGAACGGAACCCCGGCCTTGGACTCAACACATAACATCCCAAAAGAAAGAGACGAGCCGTAGCTCGCCTCCTCATTTTGTGCCGAAAGCTTGTTAACGGAAGCTCCTCGATCTCCCATCGGCTATAATACCGTCAACACTTTACGGCAAGAATGTTTGACAATTTGAGTATATCACGAGACCTGCCTCTATGCAAAAAGGAATGCCATGAAAACTACACGAGATAAGAGATACCGTCTCGGTCTTGATCTTGGCACCAACTCGATTGGTTGGGCCGCAGTCAACCTCGACGATCAGGGACAGCCTTGCGGAGTACTGGACATGGGCGTCCGCATATTCCCCGACGGACGCAACGCGACCGCCGACAAAACGTCCAATGCCGTAGCCCGCCGCACCGCGCGCGGGCTGCGGCGTCGCCGGGACCGCTACCTGATGCGACGCGACGAGTTGATGCAAACCCTTATCGAATACAGACTTATGCCTCCGGATCCGGAAACGCGCAAGGAACTGCAGCGCCTCGATCCCTATTCGCTCCGCGCGCGCTCTCTGGATCAGCCCCTCAGCCCCTTCGAATTAGGCCGTGCGCTCTTTCACCTTAACCAGCGACGCGGGTTCAAATCCAACCGCAAATCTGGTGGTGAAGAAGAGGACGAAAGGAAAAAAATTGGTCCCGCAATTGAAGGATTACGTCGCAGTATCGATGAAAGCGGTGCACGCTCTCTAGGCGAATTCCTGGCGCGGCGGCACGCGCAGCGCGAGACGGTCCGCGCCCGCGAGGAGGTGGGACTCTACCCGGACCGGGCCATGTACCAGGAGGAGTTCGATACAATTCGACAGAAACAGGAGGAACATCACAAACTGTCCCCAGAGCAATGGGACAGGCTGCACGACATTATCTTCTACCAGCGGGAGCTGCAACCGGTAAAACCGGGTTGGTGTCAGTTTGAGTTCACAAGCGAGGAAAGACGGGCGCCCAAAGCATTGCCGATTTTCCAGGAATTCCGCATCTTCACAGAGGTCAACAACCTGAAAGTACAGATCGCCTCGGAGCCGGAGCGTCCGCTCGACCCACAGGAAAGGGAAGGCGTTTTGAAAAGGCTGCGGTCGGGTCTGGATATCTCTTTCAAGAATCCCACCGCGGGCTTGAAAGTCCCTTCACTGTCTTCTGGTGTCAGCTTCAACTTAGCCCGCGGCGGGCGCGAGAAGATCCAGGGGGACGTAGTAACCAAACTTCTGAAAAAGAAAGAGCTTTTCGGCAGCCGTTGGCTCAGCCTCTCTCTCAAGAAACGCAACGAAATCGTAAAAACTCTGCTCCTTGTGGAGGAACCTGAAACCATCCAACTGAAGGCTATAAGGGAGTGGGGACTGACCGAATCGCAGGCCAAAGCCGTTGCCAACGTCTCCCTGCCAACCGGCTACGGCGACCTGAGCGAAAAGGCCATCCGCAAGATCCTCCCCCATCTGGAGAAAGGGCGGCTCTACTCGGATGCCGTAAAAGACGCCGGCTATTCCCACCACTCGGACTTCCGCAGCAGTTCCGCCCTTGACCGTCTGCCCTACTATGGCGAGGTGCTGCGGCGCGATGCGGTGGGGGCAGATCCAACGAAAGACCCGCAGAAGGACGGGGAAGAGGCCCGCTATGGGCGCTTCCCCAATCCCACTGTCCACATCGGCTTGAACCAACTGCGCCGCGTCGTCAACTGCCTGATCGAAGTGTACGGCAAGCCCGAAGAGATAGCGGTCGAACTCGCCCGCGATCTGAAATCCAATCTCGAACAGCGCCTTCGCGACCAACGGCAGCAACGGGAAGGCAGGGAACGCAACCAGCGTTATGCTGAAACGTTGGAAGCAAAGGGGTTGGAGTCCACCCCCGATCTGCGCCGCAAGCTTCGCCTGTGGGAGGAACAGAAGCAGGGTGCGGTCTGCGTATGTCCCTACACCGGCCGCACCTTATCCTTTGCGATGGTGGTTGACAGTCAGACCGAGGTCGACCACATCCTGCCGTTCTCCCAAACTTTGGACGATTCGATGGCCAACAAGGTAGTGTGCATCGCCGCCGCCAACCGCGCCAAGGGCGACCGCTCTCCTTATGAGGCATTCGGTAAGGAAATACTGGATCGCACCACCAATTTCCCTCCCAACAAGCGTTGGCGCTTCGGCCCGGACGCCATGGAGCGATTCGAGCAAGAGGACCGCTTCCTGGACCGACAGTTGAACGAGACGCGCTATCTTTCCCGCACCGCCCGCGCCTACCTGGCCCACCTGTACGATGAGAAAGGTGAGGGAAATCAGCGCGTATGGGCAACGCCGGGGCGTCTGACCTATCTGCTCCGCCGGGCGTGGGGGCTAGAAAGAATTCTGCGTGCCGATACAGATACAGGTAAGATTGTCCGCAAACAACGCGACGACCACCGCCACCACGCCATTGACGCCTTTGTCGTGGCCAACACGACACAAGGACTGTTCCAGCGGTTCTCCCGCACCGCCGCGTCCGGCCATCATACCGCGGTGGAAAGGTTGGCCTCCCTGGTCCCGGATCCATGGGAAGGATATCAGCGGGAACAGTTACGGCCAATCCTGGATCGCCTGGTCGTCTCATACAAGCCGGATCACGGGACACGCGGCGTCAAAGGAAAAACGACCGGCCAACTGCACAACGAGACCGCCTATGGATTGCTCGAACCGTCGGAAGATGGCCCGTCTCGAGTCGTGCGGCGGAAAAAACTCTCCGCGTTTAAAAAGAAGAGCGAACTGGATGATGTACGCGATCCCGATATGCGTAAGGCGCTGATAGATCTGTGGGACCAGACAGCGGCGGTTATTCAGGCGGAAGGCGGCAAAGTTTCTGAAACGCCTATGCGGTTCGCCGAACGAGCCGCCAACGAAGGAGTGCTCGTGGGGGGACGCCGCCAGACCGTGCGGCGCGTGCGCGTCTGCGAACAGGAGACCGTCATATTGATTAGAGATCAGGCCGGGGAGCCGTACAAGGGTTATAAGCGCGATGGCAACGAGTTCGCCGACGTGTGGCGGATGCGCGACGGAAGCTGGAAGATGGTCATTGTCCCCAGATTCGAAGCCAACCAGCCCAACTTCGATCTGGAAAAGTTCCGTCCCACCGACAAGGCCGGCCGCAAGGATCCCACGGCCAAGCGCCTGATGCGGCTCTTTAAAAACGATATGGGCGCTATCGGCGAGGGAGAGGAGCGCTGCATTGTACATGTACGACACATGGGGACAAAAACCGACCGCGGACCTTATGTAGTTCTTGATGACCACGAAGAAGCTAATGTCGATCGCCGCAGAAGGAGAGGGGAGATTAAAGAGATCTCTTACGGCGCTCGCAAACTTCAGCGCAGTAGCTTCCGCAAAGTGGGCGTGGACGAAATCGGGCGCGTGCTGGATCCGGGACCGCCAAGACTATGATCGGCCGCGTAATCGAAGTCGCCAGCGCGGGGCGTCACCTGACCCGCGATCGCGGCCTGATGACTGTGTCCTGTGAAGGCGTTGAGGTCGGCCGCGTGCCCCTGGACGACATCGGCGTTCTGCTCTGCAACGCGCGCGATCTGACCTACTCCAACGATCTGATGACGGAACTGGCCCGCCGCGGCGCGGCCGTCGTACTGTGCGACAACTACCTGCCCATAGCCTGGATTTGGCCTTTGGAGGGCCACCACATCCAGGCGCTGCGAATGCGCTGCCAGTTGGAGGCTTCATTACCTCTGTGCAAACGGATGTGGCAGGTTCTGGTCAAGGCGAAAATCGCCCAACAGGAGAACACACTTGAGTTGCTGGGAGTCTCCGGCGGCAACTTGGGAGAACTGGTAAAACGGGTACGGTCCGGAGACCCGGACAATGTGGAGGCCCAGGCGGCGCGGCGGTACTGGCCTCTGCTATTTGGCGATAGTTTCCGCCGCGAACGCTTCGGCCCAATGCCCAACCCACTCCTCAACTACGGCTATACGGTGCTGCGGGCAGCCACGGCGCGCGCCATCGTCGCCGCCGGTCTGCACCCTTCTCTGGGCATCCACCACCGCAACCGCGCTAACAGTATGTGTCTGGTGGACGACTTGATGGAGCCGTTCCGTCCGCTGGTGGACTACACGGTCGCCGGGCTTGTCGTAGACGGGCGGGAAGATATGAGCAGCGAAGTCAGGCGGGATCTGGCCGCGGTCCTGACGATGGATCTGATCACAGAGAGGGGAACTACGCCACTTCAAACCTGCTTGGAACGCGCGGCCCAGTCGCTGGCCCAATCCTTCGAGACCGGGAAACCGGCATTGATTCTTCCCGGACAGCCACTCTCCGGCGCAGCTTCAAAGACTGACTGAGGAACGCATTTTGCTGTCCGGGTACCGGCTCATGTGGATGATGGTGCTGTTCGACCTGCCGACGCTCACGGAGAAAGAGCGTAAAGCCGCCAACAAATTCCGAAATTTCCTGCTGGACCAGGGTTTCGAACGTTGTCAACTGTCGGTCTACCTGCGTTTCTGCGCGGGCAAGGAACAGACGCAGGTCTACAGCAAACGAATCCAGAAGGCATTGCCGGAGTCGGGCAATGTGCAGATTATCTGCTTCACCGACAAACAATACGAGAGTATCGTCAGCTTCCAAGGCCCGAGACGACAACCGGCCAACGAAAATCCGCTGCAATACACCCTATTTTGAC
The DNA here is from genome assembly GCA_965208965.1 of Caldilineaceae bacterium. Lineage (GTDB taxonomy): Bacteria > Chloroflexota > Anaerolineae > Caldilineales > Caldilineaceae > Bin5. Next base: position 2,000,129 of record OZ242384.1, on the reverse strand, counting down.
ATCGATGACGCCATTTTTTCGTCGGTTGCTGTCCGTCGATCTGAACCTGTCACCAAGCCAGATCGACAGACATCTATTATAGCCGATGGGAGATCGGGGAGCAACCGCAACCCGGGGTGCGTTACTACACGGACCTTGTGGATTATAGCCGATGGGAGATCGGGGAGCAACCGCAACGGCCTTTTTTATTGGGAGAAGGGACGTGAGATTATAGCCGATGGGAGATCGGGGAGCAACCGCAACCCGGAAAGCGTAGTATCCGACGCAACAGAAATTATAGCCGATGGGAGATCGGGGAGCAACCGCAACTGCGGCGAGGCCGTAAAGAGCACGAGATAGATTATAGCCGATGGGAGATCGGGGAGCAACCGCAACTGCGGCGAGGCCGTAAAGAGCACGAGATAGATTATAGCCGATGGGAGATCGGGGAGCAACCGCAACTGTGCGGCATCCCCTCCGCGGTCACGATGAATTATAGCCGATGGGAGATCGGGGAGCAACCGCAACTGGGGGACCCTGCGGCGTGCAGCTTTTTTGATTATAGCCGATGGGAGATCGGGGAGCAACCGCAGCAGGCGACGGCAGCCGTCGCCTGTCTTATCCCGCCTGTGCCCCCTAATACACTGGGATTCTCTTTCTCGCCAGAATGCGGTCCAGGTTGGTTGCTGTCTGTCACCTGCAACGCCAGACGGGGACGAACCCGTCTACATTGTGTCGAGATGCTGGGGTGAGCTATGACGCGGAAACCCTTTCCAGTTCGACGGTTTGGCTCACAAAGTTGATCTGTAGACGGTATTCTCGTAGCAGACGCGTTCCTATCAGAATATCTTGACCCGCGACGAATGTGGTCTCCGCCACGACGACTCTGCCGTCGAAAGGGAATTCAACCAAGTAAACATCTTCCTCAATTGTCTGGCCGCCAGCCAGAGCAGAGATCGCCCGACCAACAAAACGGGAAGTCAATGCTTTCTGCAGGAATTCAGGCAACTCCAGGTCCCCGTTGAAGCCTGTATCTATCGTAGCGGCCAAATGCCGCTCTGCGATAAAGAGGGTGATTGTCGGTACACCTTCAACTGACACCATCCCTCTTAGCACTGCCGGCTTCCCTTACGAAAGTAGGGGCCAGAGCCGATTCGTTCAAAGAATAAGGGAGAATCCAAGCCCTCTTTGTCCCTTTGCATTACGATATCCTGAATCGAGTCGCCGAACCAGATTGATCTGCTTATCGGGTCGATTCCCACGGTCTGACCGATCCGATCGGAGAGATCATGATGCTGCTGATATTCCGTCCAGATTTGGCTGGCCTTGTGTGAGTCGGCATCTGTCCAGTCTGGATATTGCATGATCAGTTTCTCCTTAAAGCCCGCTCTCATTGGCAAACCCCACTAGTACACCGGAATTCCTTCCCTCCTCAAAATGCGATGAACGTTGGCCGCGGCCAGCGGATACTTCTCGTTGGGCAGGTGTTCGAGCATCATGTAGCCGTCGGGATGCGCCTCGTGCCACAGGCGCAGCGCGGTCCCCAGGTCCAGCTCGCCCTCGCCGGGGACCTCTTCATCCATATGGATCACGAAACCGTCGCGCACACTGATGTCCTTGCAGTGTGCGATGGCGCTGATCGGCCCCATACATTCGAAGATATGGCGTAGACGGGCCCTGCTGTCATAGACCTGGTGCAGCGTCTGGAAGTGATTGACATAGTCCATCACGACCCGCAGCCGCGGGCTGCCCACGTCACGAATGACGGCGCGGTTGAACTCGGGCGAGTTCATAATCGTCAGCAGATGGGTTTCGACGGCGACGGTCTGGCCGATAGCTTCGGCCGCCTCGGCCAGCCAGGAGAGTGATTCCAGCAGCACGCCGCGGCGCCACGGCCGGTGATTCTCCGGGTGGGGGCTGTAGGAACCATCGGGGCTGAGGCTGCCAGTGCGGATCAGCGCAACATGGCCGCCCAACTCGGCCGCAACACCGAAGCCGCGGCGAATATTCTCCAGAAGCCGCTTGCGCGCCTCGTCGTCCGGATCGAAGAGACATTCCCGGAAGCCAATACCAACTTGCACAAGGTCCATGCCCTCGTCGGCGAAGAGCCGCCGCACCCGCTGCCAGACCGGCGCGGAGGCCGGCGGTGAACCGGTGGCAGAGACGGAGAGGGCCCCTCCCGTCAGTCCCAATTCGCGGATAGCAACCAGATGCGGGCCGTGAATATCGGCAGGATCCGGCGGCAACATGCCGACAACGCCTAATCTCATAGGTCAGCTCCATGTGGTTATCGGTGGTCTGTGCAACGGCTGGACAATTCTGACGCGCCAAGACCCGATAAGTTGACAATCGCAATAGTTAAAGTAGAATCGGGGCGTTCCCACCAGAACATATCATCAGATAATTTTGAAAAACGCAAACGGCTGGCCCGATGCTTGCAGTCGGGGCCTGCGCCCGGAGGAGGAAACAGTTGGCTGATAAGGAGAGCAGTCCTCCTGATCTGGCGCGAGTGTTTGACTATGTCGACGCCCACCGGCAGGAGTTCATCGACCGCCTGCTGGCCTACGTCGCCCAGCTCAGTATCAGCGCGCACGGGATCGGGATCAGGGAGACGGCAGAGTTCCTGTTCGGCTACCTGCAGGGGCTGGGAATGGAGGCGCAGCTGCTGGAAGGCGCGGGCTGGCCCTTCGTATACGGCCGCTACGGGGAAAGCTCGCATGCGCCGACCGCGTTGCTATACGGCCATTACGACGTGCAGCCGCCCGATCCCCTGGACGCCTGGGACTCGCCGCCTTTCGAGCCGGAGATACGCGACGGCCGCATCTGGGGGCGGGGTGTGGGCGACAACAAGGGGCAGCACCTGGCCCAGCTTCTGGCGATCGAGTCGTGGCTGGCGGTCAGCGGGAACCTGCCGTGCAACGTGATCGTCCTGCTGGAGGGGGAGGAGGAGGTCGGCAGCCCCCATATCAGCGACTGCGTGCGCGACCATCGCGCCCTGCTGGCCGGCGCCGACCTGGTGATCACCGCGGACGGCCCCGTGCACGAGAGCGGGCGGCCCTGCATCAACTTCGGCCCGCGCGGGATCGCCTCGTTCGAACTGCGCGCGGTGCACGGGCAGCGGGACTTCCACTCCGGCAACTGGGGCGGCGTCGCGCCCAACCCGATCTGGACGCTGGTCCATCTGCTGGCGACGATGAAGGACAGCCGCGGCGCCATCACGATCGACGGATTCTACGACAACGTGGCGCCTCTGAGCGATCTGGAGCGAGAGGCGTTAGATGCCCTGCCGGTTGACGTGGCGGCGGTTATGGAGGGCGCAGGCCTGGCGCGGCTGGATGAACCTCAGGAGCGGCCCTTCTTCGACCGGCTGGCGGCCTGGCCGACCTTCACGATCAACGGGTTCCACGGAGGCTACGGCGGGCCGGGGACAAAGACCGTGCTGCCCCGCGAGGCGACGGTGAAATGCGACATGCGCCTGGTCGAAAACCAGCGCGTCGACGAGATCCTGGACAAGGTGGAGGCGCATGTCCGCCGCCACGCGCCCGAGGTTGAGGTGATCCGCCAGGGCGGGATGGAGCCGTCGCGCACGCCGCTGGACTCGCCCTACACACGGCCGCTGCAGCGGGCCTTTCGCGCGGCCCAGGGCGAAGACCCGCTGCTGGTCCCGGCGATGGGCGGCAGCCTGCCGGACTATGCCTGGACGAAGATACTGGGCGTGCACTCCTTCACAACGCCTTACGCCAACCATGACGAAGCCAACCATGCCCCCAATGAGAACCTGGAGGTGGAGCGCTTCATCGCCGGCATTCGCACCGGCGCCGCAGTGCTGGCCTATCTGGGTGAAGAGAGCTGAGTCGTGTTGCGGCAACCTTTTGTCGATCAAATTCGTCCTGTAAGAAGCAATAGAAGAGAACGAGAATCTCGAAAGGAGCCGTCATGTTACGTGTAGGCATCATTGGATATGGCCGCCGCATTTCAAATATGGCCAAAGGGCTGGATATCTTCGATATCCCTTACAAGATAACGGCCGTCGCCGACCCGCGCTGCGACATCATCCAGGCCAGTAACGATCCCTTCCTCGCCGGCGCCCGCTTCCATAAAACCGCCGACGAACTGCTGGCCGGGGCCGGCGAGCTGGACGGCGTCATGATCGGAACGCGCTGCAATCTGCACACGGAGATGGCCATCAAGGTCGCGCCCACGCAACTCCCGCTCTTCCTGGAAAAGCCGGTCTCGATCACATTCGACGAGGTGCGCCGCCTGCACGCGACCTACAAAGACCACGCTGCGCCCACAGTCGTATCGTTTCCCCTGCGGCTCAGCCCGGTCGCCCAGAAGGTGCGCGAGATCATCGAATCGGACCAGGTGGGCAGCATCGAGCAGGTGGTCGCGTTCAACGACGTCGGTTACGGCAGTGTTTACTTCAGAAGCTGGTACCGGAACTACGAAATGGATGGCGGGCTATGGCTGCAGAAGTTCACGCACGACGTCGACTACATCAACTATCTGCTCGACGCGCGCCCGCACTGGGTCAGTGCGATGAACTCCCGCCGCGTCTACGGCGGCGACAAGCCCTGGGATCTGCAGTGCAACAGTTGCTCGGAGCAGGAAACGTGCCCGGAAAGCCCGTTCGTGCGCTTCCGCAGCGGCTTTGAGGGCGGCCGCGTCCGCTTTGCCGAGGAGCAGGTCTACCGCGACGATCAGTTTTGCGTCTTCTCCGAGGGGCACGAGCTGCAGGACAATGGCACCTGCATGTTGGAGTATGAGAACGGCGTCCAGGTCAGCTACACGCAGAACTTCTTCACCCGCTACCGCGGCGCCCGCCGCGGCGCCCGCCTCTACGGCTATCGCGGCATCATCGAGTTCAACTGGAGCGAGAACCACATCAAGATCTTCAGTCACACGTCGCCTGTGGTGGAGACGATCGACTTCAGCGGCGATATGCCCCACTTCGGCGGCGACCGCGAGCTGAGCTTCGACTTTCTGATGGCGATGCGCGACCGGCGGCCCTCGCGCAGCCCGATTGACGCCGGGATCCTCAGCGCCCTGACCTGCCTGTGGGCCCGCGAATCGGCCAACAATCGCCAGGGATACGAGGTGGTGATGCCGGAGGCGGCGGCAGTGGCTGGCAGCTAGAGCGGGCTTTTCACGGTAGGTCAGAGCAGAAGCAGGAGCAGTCCTACGAGGCCGATCAGGCCGGAAATGTGATCGATCTGGAGGATAAACCAGAGCGCCAGGCCGTGCACGGCGATGCGCGCCGCCCACACGCCCCAGCGGTGCGGCGCTGCGGCCAGCGCGGTGATCAGCACGAACCACAGGTAGGGTGTCAGCTGGCCCCACGCCATGCCGGTGCGCAGGAATTCCCATCCCGCCCAGACTAGCGAAAGCGCCCGCAGCCCTGTGGCCGCGCCGGCCCGGGGGTAGGCGGCGGCGAGGTGCGCCAGCCATGTCCAGGGCGCGGCGTAGGGCGCACCGATGAACCAGCAGGCGCCGACCGCGATCAGCCATTCCAGCGTGCCCGCGATCAGCGGCGCCACCGACATCTGGCAGAAGAGACCCCAACCGCGGTCCTGCTGCAGTAGCGACCTATAGGTAGCCACGCATCTCCTCCAGGGCTTCGTCGCCGAGCGATTTGGCGGCGCTCGCCATGTAGGCCAGCTGCTCCGAGACCAGCGACGAGAAGGCGAAGAAGAGGTTGAAGGCCCGCAGCGGCGTGGTCAGATAGAAGCTGGCGTCGGTCGCCATGTCGAAAATCTGTGAGGGCCAGTAGAGCGCGATCAGGAAGGACATCCCCGACCACTCCTTGGCCAGCTTGCCGTACTCGATCGTAAAGACCGAGCCGTAGCTGGCGCTGTTGAACTTGAGGCTCTTGCGGCCGAGAATCGAGCCGAACAGCCAGATGTAGAAGCCCACGCCGGCCATGTAGGGGTTGGTCTTGGCGCGGTAGGCCATGCCGCTCGACACCATCTGGATGCCTGTCGTGAGCATCCAGATCAGCAACGTCATCATGACGCCCCAGTTTGAGATCGGGTTGTTGAAGAGGTAGAAGAGGGTCTCCCCCTGGATGCGGCCCTGCACCCAGCCCATGCTTCCGAGCAGGTCTGCGACGAACATGGCGGCCACCAGGGCCAGTATCGGTCTTGAGGAGAGGAGGGCTACACGTCCTATCGAGGTCTTGGCGATGTCGTTTTTCACGGGTCGCTCCTTGCTGTTGGGTCGAACATCTCTGCCTGCGGTGGAGGCCGGTGGTTGCCGGGCCGCGAGGGTATAGTCTGGACATTATAGCACGTATGTTCTGATACGTCAAGAGGGATCTTGCTGTGGGTGCAGTCCAAAATGGGGGTGAGATAAACTGATAGGGAGTTTAGGAGAGAAGAGGGGAATAGAGGAAGGGAAGAAAGGCAATGGGTCGGAAGCGGAGTCAGGAGCGAAGTCAAGAGGAGTTTACGGAATCAGCGGGCGAGATGCACGAGCGTCTGTGGTCATGGCGACGGGAGGAACCTGGAGCCAGTTTTGATGAGATCATGGAACGGGTAGGCCAAGAGCGGGAAGCGATGATGAAGCCTTTGATGGAAGAGCTGGTAGGCGAGGCAGGCGAGGTGGAGGTGGATACGTGTTGTCCTGCGTGCGGGGAGCGAGCGCAGAACAAGGGGAAGAAGAAGGAGATACAACACCGAGAGGGAGCGGTCGAGGTAAATCGAGAGTACTACTATTGCCCTTCATGTCAGCAAGGGTTTTTTTCCTCCCTGGATCGAAGAATCGGGCTGACTAGGTCGAGTTGGAGTCCGCAAATGCTGGGGATGGCGTTGCGCCAAGCGGTTGAACTGGGTTCCTATGCGCGTGCGGCAGAGAACTTCAGCGAGTTGACGCAAGTGCCGATGTCAGCGAGTACGCTGAAGCGGATGGTGCAGGCATACGGGCGCAAGGTGGTGGAGGCCGATGCGAAGGAAGCAGAGGCGATGGTGCGAGTGCCTGAAGAGGAGGAAGGGGTAAGCTATCGGCGTATACCAGAGCCGGAGAGTGAGGTGATGGCGGTATCGGCCGCTGGGGTGATGGTCCATCGGCGCGAGGAGGGCTGGAAAGAGGCCAAAGTGGCGGGCGTCTCGGCTGCGCCTGTGCGTGAAGCAGGGGAGGAGGCAGAGGGCGAGTTGCGCTTGACAAAGCACTCCTATCGGGCTGGTCTGTGGGAGCCAAAACCTTCACCAACCACTACTGGGCCGAGAGTTGCCGACGCGGGGTCGAAAAGGCCAAACGGATCGTCTGCGTCAACGATGGCGCCATCTGGATCTGGATGATGGTCTTCGTCTGTTTTTCCCGCCGCATCGAAATCCTCGACTGGTGGCACATGCTGCAGTACGTCTGGCAGATCGCAGCCGAGGCACTTGGTCCTGACTCATCAGAAGCTTCTGCTTGGGTCAACGCGCAGAAAGCCGCCTTGGCTCGCAGTCAACTGCGCCTTTTCTTCCGCCGCATCTTGCGTCTCTATCCCGACCCCGCAGAGGCGCCTTCAGAAGTCAAACAAGTGGTCACCTATCTATGGAAAAATCGACGACGCATGAACTACGCTGCCTATCGCAAAGCCGGATTCCCGATTAGCGGCGGCACTGTCGAATCCGCTGCCAAAACCTTGATTCAGCAGCGTATGAAACAAGCTGGCAGGCGTTGGTCCCGAGACGGCGCTCAAGCCATGCTCGCCCTCCGTGCACGCCTACTCAGCAACCGCTGGCATGAAATCCCCTTCTGACCTTCTTCCCCCCAATTTTGGGATGCACCCCTTGCTGTTTTCGTGTCGGATTAGGAGGAGTTTGTTGATCAAGTACCAAGAAGGGGAAACTCGGTGACACTGTGGCTCAAGACTTGGAGAGCAACTGTTCGTACGGAAGAGGAGTGATGTAGTTGCTCTGTGTTGACATGCTTTTTGGGATGCCGAACTTAGTTGATTTGGGGATTCGAAAAAGCGGTTAACATTGCCTGCGTTAGCAATTTGGGGTAAAGGTTGACCTGCCCCCGAAACTTTGCCGTTTTCGGCGTTGTTACTTCCGAAATGCGAAGACGCTTGGACGAGATGAATGTAGCGAAGGACTTCGAACTCTATCAGATCTTAAACGATGACAAATCTTGGGACGACTTTATCATGGAAATCTTTCACCACACGCTCCGTATCGCCTGAGCGCGTCTAGCGCGCCTGAACAGATGGATGCGCAGAGTCCCATCCTCTGCCTTACCAAGCCGTTCTCTGCTTGTTCTACCTCTTAGCGCCCTCTAAGTTCCTCTTGCATCGGAAACTCCTACAGTTTTCTCTACACACCAACTACCACCAACCCCTACCCCGAAGCAGCCGGCTCCGCGCCGACCGCCGCCCCCTTCTTCAACGTCTCCGGCACAAACAGCCCCAAAATCGATCCAGCCCCCAGCCCGATAACGGCGATAACGTAGATCGACGGCACCAGACTCAGTGCGTCGGCAATCGTCCCGACGATGATGGGAGCGCTGGTGTGCCCGGTGTCGCCAATCAACCGCCACAGCCCCAGAAACGCGCCCATGCCTTCACCCTTGGGTGGCGCCAGATCCGCGCCCAATGTCAGCATCGTCCCCGAGCCAAGCCCGTTGCCGAAACCGATCAGCGATGTAACCGCCAGCAGAGCGGCAAAGGAGCCGGTCAGGGGAATCAGGGCCATGCCCAGCGCCTGCAACAGGAACGAAGGCACATAGGCGAACTTGCGCCCGAAGCGGTCCATCACATAGCCCGCCGGATAGAACATCGACATATCCACCGCCGCGGCGACCCCCATCACCAGGCCGATGCGCTCCACGTCCAGGCCCAGGATCGAGGCGGCGTAGAGCGGGATGATGGTCTGGCGGCCGGCGCGGATCGTCTGCGCACAGATCATGCCGAAACCGGCCGGCGTTATTTGCCACACACTGCGGCGCAGATAGCTGAACATACGCCTGTAGGAAAGTGTCATCGATGTCTGTTGTTTCGACGAAACTTCCGCCAGGCTGTCGTGAACGAACATAAGCGGAAAGATCAACGCCAGCAGGGCGACAAAGCCGCAGAAGGCAAAGGTGGTGTGCATGCCGATCTCGGCGCTGAGATATCCCCCTGTAATCGGACCGGCGAACATGCCGATGCGGTTGACGCCGCCGAAGATCGAAATGGCCCGCCCGCGACTGGCGTTGAGCGTATTGTTGGCCAGGTAGGCGTGGCGGGAGACGTTCCACAACGCTGCGCCCGCGCCGATCGAGATTCCGCACATCACCAGCGTGATGAAACGCATGGACAAACTCAGGGCCAGCATCCCCAGCCCCATCACGCAGATACCGATTATCATCGAAAGACGGTTGTCGATGCGGTCCTGGATGACCCCGGCGGGCAGGTCGCCAATCAGGGTACCAATACCGTAACTGCCCAGTACAAGACCGATTAGACTGAAGGACAGCCCCAGGTCGATCACATATACCGGCAGCAGCAGCGCCAGCATCCCTTGGCAGAAGGAGAGAATGAAGGTGGGAACGTAGACAGCGTAGAATAACTGCGCGCGCACAGCATTTCCTCAGACTTTGAGAAGAGAATGAAGAGGAGAGAGGAAAGAGACTACAACTACGACTCGGGGCTCCTCATCCTTCGATTCTCACTCCTCGCTCTGGCGCACGCCATCGAAAGTTGCTCGCAGCGCCGGGTAGAGGCCCTGGTAGAGTTCGTAATGGTTGTCGTAATCGGAAATGGCGTCCGCGTTGGGCGTGGTAGAGCCCGTGACACGGATCGTAGCCGCGCACGCGCTTTCGCCATCAGGCCAAACACCCGCGCCGACACCGGCCAGCAGCGCCGCACCGTAGGCCGCGCCCTCAGTAGTGTTGACCGTCACCAGTTCGCTGCCCAGCACATCCGCCAGGATCTGCCGCCACAGCGGGCTGCGCGCGCCGCCGCCGCTCACCCGCACCTGCCGGATTTCGCCCAAGCCCACACCCTGCATCAGCGTGAAACTGTCGCGCAGGCCAAAGGCCACACCTTCCAGCACCGCCCGCGTCATGTGCGCCAGCCCGTGCCGGACGGTCAGCCCGACGAATGCGCCGCGCGCGAAGGGGTCCGGATGCGGCGTCCGTTCTCCCGTCAGATAGGGTAGAAAGAGCAGCCCCTCGCTGCCGATCGGCACATTTGCGGCCGGCGCCACTAGGTCGTCGAACTCCACACCCGGCGCCAGCGTATCCCGGTGCCAGCGCAAACTGCCCGCCGCCGAAAGCATCACACCCATCAGATGCCACTTGTCCGGCAGAGCATGGGGGAACGCGTGCAGGCGTCCCTCCGGTTCGTAGAACGGCTCGTTCGCGGTCGCGAAGACGACCCCGGATGTGCCCAGCGTCAGCGCGACGATCCCTTCCTCGATCGCGCCCACGCCCATCCCTTGAGCCGACTGATCGCCCCCGCCCCCGACCACCGGCGTTCCCACCTTCAGACCCGTAGCCTCTGCTGCCTCTGCCGAGATCGTGCCCGTCACCTGCGTTCCTTCGTGTGTGGGAGGCAGATACTGCGGCGGAATCTCGAGCGCGGCCAGAACCGTCGGCGACCAGTCCCGCGTCGCCAACTCCAGCAGCGACGTGCCGCCGGCGCCGGCCTTGTCGGTGGCGAAGTCGCCGGTCAGCTTGTAGCGCACGAAGTCTTTGGGCAGAAGAATCTGACGGACGCGGCTGTAGATCTCCGGCTCGTTCTCCTTCACCCACAGAATCTTGGGCGCGGTGAAGCCGGCCAGCGCGTCGTTGCCCGTGATGCGCACCAGGTTTTCCTTGCCCAGCCACAGGCGCATGTCATCGCACTGTTTGCCGGTGCGCTGGTCGTTCCACAGGATGGCCGGCCGCAGCGGCTCGCCGTCCTCGTCCAACAGCACCAGCCCATGCATCTGCCCGCTTACACCGACCGCGGCCACCTCCGCCGGATCGATACCGGACTGGTCGAGCGCCGCGCGCATACTTTGCACCGTGCCGTCCCACCACAGATCGGGGTGCTGTTCGCTCCACAGGGGCTGGGGCGTCTCGAACGGGTACTCAGCCGCGCCGACGGCAATAATCTCGCCGTCCGCGTCAATGATCAGGGATTTGGTAGCCGTGGTAGAGGAGTCGATGCCGATCAAGTACATTTTTCCAGCACCTCTTCTAACGTAATCTGTAGGGGCAACCCTTGTGGCTGCCATTATGGTTGCCGCTGGTTGGCAATGATGTAACCAAGAACTGAAAACTGCCGTTCAAACGCCCAGCAAGAGCTCAACCACCAGTTGGTCCAACTGTTCATACGGCTTGCCGCGGCGGCCCAGCTCGTCGCGGTCAAAGGCATGCGCCTTGAGACCGGCCGCCTTCTCTGATGAGTAGTTGCCTCTGAAACCGTCCATCGAGCCGTCGTCGGCTGAAATCTGCGCCAGCAACGCCTGGATCTGCTCGTTCTCGCGCATCTGCTCGGCCTTCTCCTTCAGGATCAGGTAGGTGCGCATGCAGCCGCTGGCGAAGGCCTTGACGTCCTCGTAGTCGGACGAGCGGTAGGCATGGGCATCGAAGTGCCGCGGGTTGTCGTAGCCGACGTCTTCCAGGAATTTGACCAGGAAGAACGCCTGCTTGATGTTGTGACTGCCGAAACGGAAGTCCTGATCGTAGCGTCCCAGATTCTGGTCGTTGAGGTCGATGTGGAAGAGCTTGCCCGCGTTCCACGCCTGCGCCACCGCATGCGTAAAGTTCAGGCCCGCCATATGCTCGTGGGCCACCTCCGGGTTCACGCCGATCATCTCAGGATGGTCGAGCGTCTCGATAAATGCCAGCATGTGCCCGACCGTCGCCAGGTAAAGGTCTCCTCGCGGCTCGTTCGGCTTCGGTTCCAGCGCAAAGCGCAGATCATAGCCCTGGTCCATCACGTATTCACACAGGAAGTTCAGCGCCTCCTGGAACCATTTGCCTGTATCGGCCGGGCTCTTGCTGGCATCCGTTTCCGTGCCTTCCCGCCCGCCCCAGAAGACGTACGTGCTGGCGCCGCACTCAACCCCCAGGTCGATGGCCGCCATCGTCTTTTGCAGCGCGTAGGCCCGCACCTCCGGGTCTGTGCTGGTGAAAGCGCCGTCTCGAAACGCAGGGTGCGTAAAGAGATTGGTCGTCGCCATCGGCACCACGAGCCCGTTCTCATCCAGCGCCTTCTTGAAGTCGCGCACGATCCGGTCGCGCTCGGCCGCGGTCGCGTCGATCGGGACCAGGTCGTTGTCATGGAAGTTGACGCCCCAAGCGCCGACCTCCCCCAGTAGCTGCACCAACTGTACCGGTGAGCGCACCTCCCGCACAGGATCGCCGAACGGGTCCCGTCCAATGTTGCCAACGGTCCAAAGACCGAAGCTGAATTTATTTTCCGATTTGGGTGTATAGGCCATGAATTGCTCCTCGCAATTGCTTTGAACTCTGTGATTCCAGACCTTGGTAACAGCGTCCCCGGCGAACACAAGGATGCACTGAAAGCTGACTACCAAAAATTGCAGTTAAATCTTCAGTCGATAGAAGCGGGCCCCGTTGTCGTGCATGATCTTCTGCTGGTCCGCCGGGCTCAAGTGGCTGATGCTGTCCTGAACAATGTCAAACCAGGTGACATAGTCCGCGGCCATGTCGACCACCGGCCAGTCGGAGCCGAAGACCACCCGGTCCGGGCCGAAACAGTCGAGCACGTGCTCGACGTATGGCCGCAGCTCATCCCGGTTCCAGTTTTCGTGGTCCGCTTCCGTTGTTACGCCGGAGAGCTTGCAGTGGATATCCGGACGGCTGGCCAGCTCGCGCAGCTGATCCTTCCAAGGCTGCATGATGCCGGCCGCGATACCCGGTTTGCCGATATGATCTAGCAGGAAGGAGACATCCGGGCACTGTGCCACCAATTCCAGCACATTCTCCATCTGCGGATGGTAGATGCACAGGTCGAAACTGAATCCGTATTCGGGCAGCAACTGTACGCCGCGCACAAACTCCGGCGCGGTGCAGAATCCCAGCGGCTCGTCCTGGATCAGACGGCGGATGCCCTTAACAAGCGGCAGTTCGGACAGCGCCTGCAAATGGGGTCGGGCGCCTTCACCGTCGTGCAAGGGCGCGCTCGCGACGATGCCCCGAATACGCGGCTCCTCCTGCGCCATCTCGGTGATCCATTCCGCCTCCCGCAGCGCGTGCGCCGGTAGACAGTCGGCCTCCTCGAAAACGATCGCGGCCAGTTCGAGCGAGACACCGGCGCGCGCCCGTTCCAGGTCGGCCGGCAGATGGGGATGAGCGATTGACGACGCACCTTCCAGCCACGGATAGTCGATCACCGAACTGTCCCAGAAATGCACGTGGGTATCCACGTAGCGCCTGCGCTCAGTCATGATGGAATACCTCCTCCATCTCCGCCCACTTCTCTCCTTTCGCCGCGCTCTCCACCGGCTCCTGGCAGGGGTCGGTCAGCTTCCACCATGCCTGCGTAACCGGGTCGGCCGCCATCTTCGCCATATCGGCCTCGTAGTCGTCCCCCACATACTCGTAATAGGCGAACAGATAGCCGTCCCGCATGAAGATCGTGTAGTTGCGCATATTACAGTCGCTGATCTTCTGCAGGACTTCCGGCCAGGTGTTGGCGTGCAGATGCACGTAGGCGTCCTCCAACTCCGGCCTGACGTGAATGACCATTCCGTATCGTTTCATCGGTCTTCCCCTGTTGTAATGGCCGGCGATCCCTGGGCGCCGCCTTTACAGCAACGGCAGATTCACCGTCTTCCCGCTGCGCCGGCTGCGATGGACCGCCTCGGTGAACTCCATGTACTTCACGCCGGTGGCAAAGTCGGTGTGCGTGATCACCTCGTGCCCGCGGATAGCGCTGATGAACTCCTCTTCCACGCGCCAGCCGCCAGCCTCATGGGCGGGGACATCGATTTCGCTCAGGCCGCTGTCGCCGCGCTGTCCGCCCGTCAGGACATCGCCGCTGAAATGCAGTGTGCCTTCGCTGCCGTAGATGGTTGCCGAGGGCGGATCACCGAATCCTGTCACGTTGCTGACCTGAATGTGCGCCTGCCCGCCGCCGGCCAGGTCCGCGATGATATCGATATGATCGGGGATGCGCACGCCCATCATGCGGCCCTGCTCATCCTGGCGCACCGGCGTAAAAGTCTTCCCCTTGGCGACCACGCTGGTGGCCTCGCCAACCCAGCGCAGCATCGCTTCATACCAGATGCCCATCGTCATCACGTTCAGCCCGCTGTAGTCCATATTGTGGCGCCAGTGCATCTCAACGTCCTGGTCAATGAAGGTGCCGCCGGCGTGGATGTCTACCACCAGCACATCCCCCAGCCAGCCGTCGCGGATCAACCGCTGGATCGTCCTGTCCACGCGCAGACTGAAGGGTGAAGGCACGATCTGCGCCACCAGATGCGGCCGGCTGCGCAGCGCGTTATACATACAGTGGGCCTCCGACGCGTTCATCGCCATGCGCGCCTCGCACATTACGTGCTTATCCGCCTCCAGCGCAGTCACCGTGACGAGACGGTGCATGTACGGCCACGTGCCGATCACCACGGCGTCCACGTCCTCGGCCTGCACGATATCCTGCCAGTTGGTGCAGACCCGCTCAATGCCGAACCGCTTCGCGACCCGTTCGCCCGACTCCTGGCTGCGATTGCAGACCGAGACGATTTCGACGCCTTCGATGGCCTGCAGACCGGGAATATGCCGGTCACGCGTGTTGGCGCCTGCGCCGACAACGCCGACGCGGATAGTATCCTGAGTCATTCCTTCCTCCTGAAATGGGATGTTGTGGCTAATCTATGGGAGTGAAACCGTACTCGACAAAATCGCGGTCATAAGCAAATGAGGTATCGACCAATACCATTACTCATCGCCGTCTTCGTTGGCATATGCTTCGGCCAGATACTTATCGTGATTCACGGAAAGATCGTCTACACCGCAGGAGAACGCCCCAACAACGGAAAGAGCGCGTCGCCTACGCTCCTCTCGATCGGCATCGACCTGTTTGCCGCCAACAATATCCTTTCGGTGTCGAATCATGTCATCGATACTTTGGCGAATCAGTTCAGTTATGGTCGTTTCCTGTTCCGCGGCGATCTGCTCCAGCACTCGTGCCTGATTCTCTGTCAATAGTATCTGTGTAGGCACCATCGTCGACCCCCGTTTTTTCTCTAATTTGGCAGAACTTGCCTATGAGTCCTCTAACTCAGAAGGGAAAAATCTTAATCATCCAAGCGCGGTTTCCCGCATTCTATCATATCTGTGGGGAACATACACGACATCTGTTGCTCCCTCTGGTTTCTGATTCCGGCGCCCATTTGGATTCAGAAACTGCCCAAAGGCCGCGTCTGCAACAGCCTCCAGCCCATTGTAGACCGGATCACAAGTTGCTGGTATGATCCCACCATATACCATACCAACGCCACCGAAAAAGCGAGAGAAGAAATGACCGTTGCCCCTTCCATCTCCGAACTCGACGTCCGCGCCCTGTGGCATCCCCTCACCCAGCACAAACCGCTCGCCGACACACCGCCTACGCTCATCGTCCGCGGCGAAGGCTGCTACCTGGAAGACGACCAGGGCCGCCGCTACCTCGACGCGATGGCCGGCCTCTGGTGCGTGAACATCGGCTACGGGCGCAGCGAACTGGCCGAGACCGCCGCCGCGCAGATGTCAGAGCTCGCCTATCTTGCGCCCACCATGACCCACCCGCCCGGCGCACAGCTGGCCGACAAGATATTGGATCTGCTCGGCTGGCCCGGCCGCGTCTACTTCTCCTCCAGCGGCTCTGAAGCCAATGAGGTCGCTTTCAAGGTCGCTCGCCAGTACCACCTGCAGTCAGGCAGACCGGGCGGCGCCACCCGCTACAAGATCATCTCCCGCCACCGCGCCTATCACGGCAACACGCTGGGCGCGATGAGCGCCACCGGCCAGGCCGAACGCAAGATCGGCTACGGGCCGATGGCGCCCGGCTTCATCCACGTTCCGCCCCCCTATCCCTACCGTGCCCACCCCAAACTCACCCCGGCCGAGCACGGCATCGCCTGCGCACAGGCGATTGAGGAGACGATCATCTACGAGGGGCCGGAGACCGTCGCCGCGGTCCTGATGGAGCCGATCATCTCCGGCGGCGGCGTCCTCGTCCCGCCGGACGAATATCTGCCGCGTGTGCGCGAAATCTGCGACGAGTACGGCGTGCTGCTCATCTTCGACGAGGTTGTCTCCGGCTACGGCCGCACCGGCAAAATGTTCGGCCACGACCACTGGGACGTAAAGCCCGACATCATCACCATGGCGAAGGGACTTTCGAGCGGCTATATGCCCCTTGCTGCGACCGCCGTGCAGGAATACATCTTCGACGTCTTCATGGGCGAGGCCGGCGACCTGAGCCACTTCCGCCACATCAACACATTTGGCGGCCATCCGGTCAGCACCGCGGTCGGATTGCACAATCTGCAGATCGTGGAGGAAGAAGGTCTGGTGGAGAAGGCCCGCAGCGTGGGAGACTACGCGCTGGGGCAACTGAATAGTCTGTCGTCGCACCCGTGGGTGGGTGAAGCCCGCGGCCGCGGGCTGCTCCTGGGCGTTGAGCTGGTGGCCGACAAGGGTACCAAGCAGCCCCTCGACGATGCCGAGGTACTGGGGGTGCTGGGCCGTTGCAAACAGGCCGGCGTCATCCTCGGCCGCAATGGCAACACCGTTCCCGGCCTGGGGAATATCCTGATCATGGCCCCGCCGCTCGTCGCGACCGAGTCCGAAATCGACCTCCTCATCGAGGCGCTGGTCTTCGCCCTGGGAGAAAAATGACACCGGCAGCCGCTGCATCCCCCGGCCGCCGTCCTCTCATGACAGAATACTAACCCCGAATATCCAGCCTCTCCCGCCGCAGCCACTGGCTGACCGAGTCCTGCTCCGAAACGCCCGGATGCGGGTCGCCCGGGCTGTCCACGTACGCGCCCTCCGGCGCCGGCACCGGTCCCCGCAGCAAGGGGTCATCCGTGCGCTCCATCCATGACGACAGCCGCCCCCGCATCACCGCCAGCGCATCCGCGTATTCCGGGTCGTTCACCAGGTTGCACGCCTCGTTCGGATCATAGATAAGATCGTACAGCGCCTCCTGGTGGACCTTGCGCTCGGCCAGGCCGTTGTCCATCAGATACTGCTTGCTCGGCCCGTTGTCGATATTGGGCATCGTCGTCGTTGCCCACTGATCGAAACGCCGGATATACTTCCAGCGCTGCGTGCGCACCGCCCGTTTCGGCTCATAGCCGGCGTGATAGCTCACCTCCCCGAAGATTTCTTCGTTGATCTCCTCCGCAGTACCCGCCACCAGCGGCGCTACGGATCGTCCTTGCAGCCATGCCGGCGGGTCGACGTCCAACAGCTGGCACAATGTCGGGTAGATGTCGATCTGGGAGACCATCCCGTCCACCACCTTGCCGCCGCTAAACCCCTGGGGCCCGCGCATGATCAGCGAAACGCCGAAGCCGTGGTCGGTCAGCGTGCACTTCATGCCCGGGAAGGCCAGCCCGTGGTCGGTCGTGTAGATGAACAGCGTATCCTCGGCCAACCCCGCCTCCTCCAGTGCGTTCAAAACGATCCCGACCTGGTCGTCCAGGATCTTTGCCATGCGCTTGTAGGAGGCCATGTCATAGCGGGTCTCGGGCGTATCGGGCAGCGGCGCCGGCGGCAGCGTATAGCGGACGTCCTCCTCCTCGCTCGGCTCCGGAAAGACGCGATGCGTCTCGGAGTAGCCCACGGCCAGGAAAAAGGGGCGGTCATGCTCCCGGTTGATGAACTCGACCGCAGCCTCCGTTCTGTACTCCGGACCCCTGGACCCGGGCGGGTCGGCTTCGGCAATCCATTCGTAGCCCAGTGTGCGCGTATCGAGCGTCAGGTGTTGAAAGCCGCAGAGGGCGGTGCGGTAGCCGTGACCCCGCAGAAAGTTCGCCAAATGCCGTTCGGGATGCTGCAGGAAGAAGTCCCGGTTGGCCAGTCCCAACTGCCCACAGGAGTGTGAGCTCTGGCCCGTGAGCAGACAGGCCCGGCTCGGCGAGCAGGTCGGCGCCGCGCTGAACGCCTTACGGAAGAGCACGCCCTCCTCCGCCAACCGCTGCAGATTGGGCGCAGGGACGGCATGGCCGTAGGGCTGCAGGTACCGGCCGGTGTCGTGCGAATGCAGGTAGATAATGTTCATTTGAGGATTCCTCAGTAGCATGGGTGCGGGAAGGTGTTAGCCGACGGTGGCGCGGCCTCCAATCTACTTGAACAGTCTGATGGAGAGAGTCAAATCATCATGGCACGGTTCATATCAGCGGCGCAAATCACCGTCCCCAGCCAACTCCTGCGCCGACTCCAGCCACTGACAACTAGGCCTTGGCCACTACAGTTCCCGCCGACTCGCGTCCCCAGACCGTCAACAGGACAAGCGCCGATAGCGTACAGACGGCCGCCGCTGGTCCCAGCCCCCACACCCCGAAGCGTGTGTACATCCACGGCCCGGTAAATCCGGTGAGAGTCATCCCCATCAGGTTGATCGCCACCGCCAACGACATCACCTTGCCCCGCCGGTCCGGCGCCTGTTCGCTGACCAGAGCGACGGCGCTGACGAGGCCGTACTCGAATGTAAATCGCATAAGCAGCAACGCCGCGATGACCGGCCACAGGCCGATATTGATGGCTGGGAGAGAGAGGTAGACCAGCGCTGAACCGAGAAGGCCTGCCTGAAATGATCGCTTCTTGCCGACCCGGTCCGCGATCAGTGAGACGAGAACAGCCCCCGCCAGGTCCGCTGCGCCTTGCAGCAGGGCCACCAGGCCCAAGGCAGTTGCCGTCAGGCCGTATTCGGTCTGGAGCCAGACGCCGTGCGCAATCAGGACGTGGCCCTGGCTGAAAAGAAAGAGACTGTTGGCGCCGATTATCATGTAGGCCGAGAGCCGGTTTGGGCCGAGATCGAATAGACCTGCGATATGCCGCGCCGCGCCGGAAACGAGTCGTGAGAGATGAAGAGTAAGAGACGGCGTGCCCCCCTTCTCAAGGCCCACCTCCGTACCGCCTTCATCACCTGGTACGGCGACCTGGTACGGCGACCTGCTCCGGCCCGTTCTCTGCGCCGGCGCCCGCCAGTGAAGGGTCTGCGCCCCTCGGCACTTTCGGCAGAAAGCCAAGCAGGGCCCAGCCGGCCAGTATGGCAACGCCCAAAACGATAAAGGGGAGTTGCCAGCTGAAACGGTCGAAAAGCAGCCCAATCAACGAAAGGCCGAATATCCCCGCCAGGGCCCAGGAATACTCCAGAATACCGAGGCCGCGCGCCCGCTGCGCAAAGGGCAGCTGCGCGCTGATGTAAGCTTGAACGGTCGGCAGGAAGCCGGTCAAACCCACACCTGACATGACCATCCCGGCCGCCACCGCCCAGAACCCCGCGCCGCTGCCCAGCAAAAAGGTGCCAGACGCGGCCAAGAGCAGGGCCAGGCGCATCACGCGCAGGTAGCCGTAGCGGTCCGCCGCGCTGCCGAACAGCGGCGCGCTCAGCCCCACCGCGCTGCGCAGGCTCATCAGACGGCCCAGAACGATGACATCCAGGCCCATCCCCAGCGCAATGATCTGTAGAAAGGAGTAGAAAAGTTGGACCGTTGTGTCGACGACGATCCGGGTAGCCACACAGGCGGCCAGGATATGGCGGAAACGGGAGAAGCCACGCGGCGCCTCCGCACGCGGTTTCCGGTCAGCCCTGGATGAAGCCCATGTTCGCGCCCGGAAACGGGAAGAAAACCGTTGCCACACAGTCACTCGCCCCGGCAAATCATTGGGTCGCCATTCTTAACCCATCGAAGCGGACATCACCCTCGGTCGCGAACAGGCCCAGCGCGCCCTCGCGCCGGTCATAGATGCGACCTGAGAGGGCGACCCGGTCATCGATGTAGATGACCAGAGCCGTGCCGTCCACAAGAACCTGCACCTTCAGGGGTCTGTCCGGCTCCAGAACGACCCGGCGTTCGAGCATGAAGGGCGGGTTCGTCGTGGTGACGCTGAACTGCGGCGACCAGCGGTCCAGCACGACCCTGTTCCTGGCCGGCTCCAGCCGCACCTGGTAGTAGGATTCCAGGTCATCGCTGGCGCGCAGGAGCAGGCCGCAGTTGGTCAGCCCCGGAGCGAACGTGACGGTTGTTTCGATCAGGCACTCGTCGGGCATCTCCCCCAGCGTCATCAGCGCGTAACGGCCCTCCGCCGAAGTCCCGGCGCTCTCCTCCTCGATCTCCCAACTGCCGAGTACCGGTTGCGGAAGCAGCGGCGCCGGCTTGTCAAAGGCGCCGGCAACCGTCCCTGGTATACGTACGCTCAGGGAGCCGTCCGGCTGCGGTACAACCTCATGGACGACCAGGTGGCCGCCCCACAGCCATTCGCCGTCGTCCGACTCGTCCGCGCGCGTTGGCAGCCAGCCGAAGGAATAGCGCTGCGACCCGTCTCCCGCCGTCTTGGCGGCGCCGTAGGCAAGACCGTCGAACATGTCGTCATCCGCAGAGGTCCACGGCCCCTCCAAACTGTGCGCCATCCGGTAATGGGTTGCAATCCACTCCCTGGAGACCGAGTAGACCAGGTACCACAGTTCGCCATGATGGAACAGGTCCGGGCAAGGATGCGCCCAGACCTCACCCGGCGCCCACAGCGGCGGCCGCCCCTCCCACGTCACCATGTCGGAACTGACGGCCAGACCGATACAGCCGCGGTTGCGCACCGGGCCGCTATCCGTGCGCGCCGTCATCAGCATCCAGTATTCGCCTGCCGCCTCGTTCCAGAAGATAAAGGGATCGCGCCAGTCGTCCAGCTCATACCCAAGCTCCGTGGGTGCGAAGAACTTGAAGTCCGGGTCTTTGTGCCACGTGCGCAGGTCCGTGCTGGTAGCGCGCATGACCACCTGCGCAGCCTTGCCGGTTCCCGCGAAGGATGGATTGATGCCCGTATAGTAGATGTAGAAGATGCCGTCGCCCGCGATCACGGACCCCGTCCCGACATCGACATCCTGCTCATCAGGAGCTCCGTGCGTTACCGCCTCGCCCCAATCCTCAAAGTTGACAAAGTCGCGCGTCACGAGGTGAAACCATGGTCTGCCCGGGCCATGGCCGGTCTCAGCCCCATATTCTTTAATGTAGAAGAGGTGGTAGTCGCCTTCCCAGAAGAAGGGGATGAAGTCACCGGCTACCCCGTCGTCAGGTCGATAGAGAATTGTCATGGCTCGCCCCCTAGCCAAATTGCATTTAGAGTGGTCAGGCCGACTCGCGCCCCCAGACCGTCAACAGGACAAACGCCGTGAGCGTGCCCACCGCCGCCACCGGCCCCAGCCCCCACACGCCGAAGCGGGTGTACATCCACGGTCCCGTAAACCCGCTGAAGGTGGAGCCCAGCAGATTAAGCGCCACCGAAAGGGAGATGACCTTGCCCCGCCGGTCCGGCGCCTGTTCGCTGATCAGCGCGATGGCGCTGACGATCCCATATTCGAACACGAAGCGCAGCAGCACCATCGCGGCAACTACCGGCGCCAGCCCCACATTGATCAGCGGCAAAGAGATGTAGACCAGCAGCGATCCCAGCATGCCGAGCTGCACGGCCCGCTTCTTGCCGATCCGGTCCGTAATCAGAGAGACGAGCACACTGCCGCACAGATCTGCTGCGCCCTGACCAAAGGCCACCAGCCCCAGTGTTTCCGGGACCAGGCCGTATTCGGTCTCCAGCCAAGCGCCATGCGCAATCAGGATATGGACCTGGCTGAAATAGAAGAGCGCGTTGGCGCCGATGACGGCCAGCGCGGCGCGCCAGTTGGGTCCGAGATCGAAAAGACCGGCGACTGTCTGCGCACGCAGAGGGGGGAGGGAACCAATAAGGGGGGTGATAGAGCGGCTCCTCAGTCTCTTTCGGGCCGCCTCCCGACGCCGCGCCTTTTCGGGGTCCACAACCGGTACGCCGGCCGTCGCTTCCGGCAAGAGCCCTATTAGAACCCAGCCTGCCAGCATCGCTGCGCCCAGCACGAAGAACGGAAGTCTCCAGCTGAAGCGGCCAAAGAGAAAGCCCATCAGCGGCAGACCGACAATGCCTGCCAGCGCCCAGGAGTATTCCAGTACTCCAATGCCCCGCGCCCGCTGCGCAAACGGCAGTCGCGCACTGATATACGCCTGGCAGGTCGGCAGGAAGCCGGTCAGCCCCGCCCCCGACACGATCATGCCGACAATGACCGACCAGATGCCCGCCCCGCTTCCCAGCAGAAACATGCCCGCCGCCGTCAACAGCAGCGAAAGGCGCATGATGCGGCGGTAGCCGTAGTTGTCCGCCGCCGTGCCGAACAGGGGGGCGCTCAACCCCGCCAGGCTGCGCAGGCTGACCAGACGGCCCAGGACAACGATATCCATCCCCATCCCCAGCGCAACCGTCCGCAGGAAGGGAAAGAAGAGCTGCGTAGTTGTATCGATCGCCAGGCGGGTGGCGATACAGGCCGCCAGTATATTGCGAAAACGGGCGAAACCCCGCGGCAGCTCTGCGCGCTCGTCTGCGCGCGGCGACCCGCTACTCACCGAGCCGGCGCACGGTCGCGCCCGGTGGAGGGAAAAAGACAAATGTCCGCGGATCGATCTCTTCATCGAATATGATGAAGTCGAACCGCATACGGAAGCCGGTATCCCCTTCGATAGCCAGGGGATAGTAGGTGATCCTGTCCAGCCAGACGGTCAACTGCTCCCCCGCCTCTTTCAGTGGACTCTGCCCCGGCGGCAGCAGCACCTGCACCCGCAGCGCATTCCTACCGGCCACCGCCTCTTCGCCGATAATCTGCAGCTCACCCGCCTGCAGCGCGGCCAGCACATCATCCGGCATCGTTTCCAGCAATGACGTACCGAAACGCGAGCCTGCCGCCGGCGCGCCTTCCGTCCGGTCGGTCACGGTGGCGAGGTTCAGCAGCGGGTCATACGTCCAGGCCTCTTCCTCGTTGAACGCCATAATAAAGACGGCCTTGCGGTCCAGCCCCTCCAGTTCCGCCTCCGCCCGCAGATGCCGCGGCCGCTGAACCCACAATTCGTACTCGAGTATCTGGTCATCTTTTCCCAGCTGTAGCCGCCCCTTCGCAGTCTTCAACTGTTCAAGGCCCGCCGCAGCCTCATCCGGCAAGCTATCGGCATCCGGGACACGGGTGGTGAAAGAGAGGATAGCCAGCCCAATGCCGGCCGCGAGGGCCAGCCCGACAAAAATTGCGGCGATCCGTTTGCGATCCATCGTATTCGATTTGGGCAATCAGTTCTTAGCTGTAAGGGGTCCGTTGGAACCTCGGAGGACACAATCCAATCTGACAAAGATTGATACATCATTTCCAACAAGTGGGCAACTTGACAACCCTTGCCCTTGGGCTACCGGGTCCGCTCCATGAAGTCGTGCAGGGCAGGCAACATTCGCCCCGGCGCTTCCTCGGCCAGGAAGTGCCCGCAATCCCTGAACTCGTGCACTTCATAGTCGGCCAGCTCCGCCTTCCACCGGTTGAGTTCCTTCTCGCGAAAGGCGATGTCTTTGAAGCCCCAGAAGATCAGCGCCGGTTTCGACGTGAACGCAGACCGATCATCCCAGATCGAGCGCAGCCAGTCGCCCGCGCCGACGATGTACCTCGGAAACGCCGCGCACGCGGACCGCGCCTCCGGCGTCGGTTGCGCATTGCGATAGTGCGCCATCACTTCCGGCGTCAGAATTTCCTTTGACGCGACCGCCATCGGCAGCACCCTGTTCACGAAAAAATTGTGGCGCTTGATAAGGTACTGACCCAACCAGTTGGACATGAAAAAACTGAACATCACATAGTGCGGATCGCGCCCGACAGGCCAGCACCAGGTGTTCGTAATCACAAGCCGCTTGACCCGTTCAGGATGCTTGCACGCGAAGTCCAGTCCAATCGGTCCGCCCCAATCTACCAGGTACAGGGTAGCGTCCTGCACGTCGAGATGGTCGAGCAAGGCCGCGGCCGCATCCGCATGGGTTTCAGGCCGGTAGTCGGCGGAGCGCTGGCTGCGCGCGGACAGGCCGAAACCGATATGGTCGGGTGCGATACACCGGTATTGGGACCGAAGATCCCGGATCAGATGCCGAAATTCGAAAGACCAGGTGGGATTGCCATGCAGAAAAACAATCGGCTCCCCCGCGCCTTCGTCGATGTAGTGCATCTCATGGCCGGATGGAGTCGTGAAGAAGCTGCTCTCGAAGGGGTAGATCTCGTCAGACAGCCACGCGGGGCGCGCGGGGGACACGCTCTGTGTCATCGGGAGTTCTCCTGTTGTGGATCGAACGCAGAGCTACATCCAGATCCGGGGCGGGGCGTCGTCCTTCTCAGGAGGCGGCGGCAATCCGGCCTGCCCACTTTCGACATGCCCACTTTCGACAGACCCACTGCCGCTGGCTCTACCGTTGACGACCTCATTGTCAAGATCGGGGGGTGGAGAAGCAGTAAGCGGTGAGGGGATTTCCGCTCCGGGCTCCTTTTCACTCTCCTCTGCGGTCTTCAGATAGACCTCCCGTCCCTGGCTCCGGCCCCGATCCGGTCCCAGAATGCCGGCTGCTTCAAGCTGCTCCACCAGACGGTTGGCACGGTTGTAGCCGACCCGCAGCTTCCGCTGCAAAATCGTCACCGAGCCCCGGCCAGCCTCGGACACAACCCGTACCGCCTCGTCGAACAGTTCGTCCCGGCCTTCGCCGTCCTGCGTATGATCATGCAGGGGGCTTTGCCCGTCATCCTGTTCGAGAAGTTGGAGAGATTCCCCTTCGCTTCTCGGCAGAGTACCCTCCGCTGCCGGCACTTCCCGCTCTTCAACAGGTGAGGAAAGAGAGTCAGGCGTGAAGAGCGGGGACTGTTCGTTCTCTTCTCTCCCCGGTCCCTTCCCCTCCTGCTCCTGGATGTAAGTTTCCAAACTGTGGAAGTTCTGCCAGTAGCGGACAATGCGGTTGGTCTCGGCATCATCCAGGAACGCGCCCTGCAGCCGCTCCAGCTTGCTCGCATCCGGCGCCATAAACAGCATGTCGCCCCGTCCCAGCAGATTCTCGGCGCCCGGGACATCCAGCACCACCCGGCTGTCTATCTGGCTGGTCACGGCGAAGGCGATGCGGGCCGGGAAATTGGCCTTGATCAGGCCGGTGATGACATCGACCGAGGGCCGCTGGGTCGCGATGATCATATGAATGCCCACCGCCCGCGCCATCTGCGCCAGGCGGATCACATGCTTCTCCACTTCTTCCGGCGCGGCCATCATCAGATCGGCCATCTCGTCGATGATGACGACGACGTAAGGCAGGATCTCCTCGCCCAGTTTACGCAGATAGGCGTTGAAGCGCTCCAGATCGCGTACGCCTGCCTTGTTGAGCAGTTGATAGCGCCGCTCCATTTCTTTGATGCACCAGAACAGCACGCCTGAGGCCCGGTCCACGTCGGTCACCACAGGGCTGAGAAGATGGGGTGTCCCGTTGTAGACGGTCAGTTCGACCATCTTCGGATCGATCATCAGCAGGCGCAGCGTTTCCGGCGTGTGGGTCAGAAGCAGGCAGCCGATGATCGAATTGATGCAGACCGACTTGCCCGTGCCGGTGGCGCCGGCAATCAGAAGATGGGGCATCCGCGCCAGGTCGGTGACCACCGGCTTGCCTCGCACGTCTTCGCCCAGAGCAATGGGCAGGCGGCCCCTGGCCTGTAAAGTGTCGAACTCCTCGCCCTCCATCAACTCCTTAAGGCCGACATTGTTGCTTTCCGTATTCGGCACTTCGATGCCGACGTAGCTTGTCCCCGGAATCGGGGCTTCAATCCGCACCGTGCGCGCGGCGAGCGCGAGCGCCAGATCGTTGCTCAGGCTGGCGATCTTGCTGACCTTCACCTTGGTGCGCTTCGTCTCTCCGCGCACAGTGCGCTCGGTATAGCCTGGGCGGATAAGATATTGGGTGACGGTCGGGCCGGCGTTGACCCCTTCAAAATCAGCGGGAACGCCAAACAGCGCTAGGGTCTCCTCCAGCAGCCGGCCTCGGTAGCGGATAAGATCGTCGCTGTCGATCGACCGGTCCCAGAAGTCCAACATATCGGTCAACTGCGGAAGTTCCCACGCCGGTTCAACTTTCCCGTTTCTGTCTTTCAGGTGTCGATCGGCGCTCACCCCTGACAACTGACCATCAGAGCCGTCAAACTCTTCCGCCTGCATCGACGGCGTATCTTCGGCAGCACGGCCGGCCTGGCGTAGGGGGGAAAGCGGAGTGGCGTCAGGCACGGGAGTGTGTGTCTCGTTTTGCTCCCTTTTGGCCATTTTCCCGGTTCTGAAGAGATCTTTGCGCCGTTCTTCCCGCCATAGCTCTTGCAGCACGCCCCGGATTTCCTGGCTCGCGGTTCCGCCCCCAACCCAGAGGCCGTCCCACAAGCGGCGGCCGGTCAGCAGCGTCAGTCCCGACAGCGCGACCAGAAGAATCACCGTCCACGCGCCCCAGCCGGGCAGCCCATCCGCCAGCGTATTGGCAAAAAAGTGACCGAGCGCGCCGCCCGCCCCACCGTCGAGGACGCGCGCCGCCCTTGTCATCGGAGGCAGCGCCAGCGTGATGGCGGCAATGTATGCCAGAAAGATCAGCAGCAGGCCGCTCGGCGCGCGCCAGGGCAGAATCGGCAACTCTCTGCCCGCTCCGTTTCCGTCGCCAGGCGGGGCCGTTCGGCGTTTCGGTCCTTCGATGGCGCGCAAAACCAGCCACAAACCAAGGAATCCGGTCAGCAAGGGTACCCCGGCCACGCCGTCACCGGTGGCGTAGCGCAGGAAATCGATCCACAGCCCTGTGACACTGCCGCGCGAACCGGTCAGCAGGCTCAGCAGCGTAAAAACCGAGATCAACACGAGACTGAGGCCGACAACCTCCACGCGGGCGACCGCCGCCAACCCGTCCAAAAGCTGCTTCTGCAGCACTGTTTTTTTCTTCGTACGCCTCTTGGCTACCATATCAGCAGTGGTAAGTAGGTCATGGCTCCCGGCGGGCAATCGCACCGGCCACTGAAGTCCGATAGTTCAATGAAAGATACGCCAGAAAAGAACAAACGTTCCTGGTAGAGTATACCAATGAACTGGGATTTCACCAATCAATCTTTAATGTTTTATCGTTCTGAATCCCAACGTTTTGCCCGCGCTTTGCAACCGAACGGTGGGCGTCTTGCTGTCGCAGCGGAAAGTTCGCCCGACCCGGCCTTTCCGACGCGGACGGGACTCGGCGCGACCGCGCCTTCGCTTCCAAAAGGGCCGGCCGCGGCCGCCGCCTATACCTGAATCACCACGGGCAGGATCATCGGCCGCCGTCCCATCTCATTGCTGCAGAAGCTGGCCAAAGCGTTGCGAACGCGTCGGGAGAGTGCCGTGGGGGCAACCTTGCCTTTGACCTCGTTGCGCACGATCTCCTCCGCCCGCAGAATCAACCCCTCGTTGTCCCTTATATAGACAAAGCCCCGGCTGATGATCTCCGGACCGTAAAGGATCGAGCCATCGAATTCGTCCAATGCGACGATACAGACGAGGAAGCCGTCGCTCCCCAAATGGCGGCGGTCCCGCAGGACGACGCTGCCAATGTCGCCCACGCCCAACCCGTCGACAAAAACGTGGTTGGCGCTGACATGTTCGCCCAACCGTGCCTCGGTCGTATCGGTCTCATCCTCGAAATGGCCGAACTCGACGACCTGCCCATCTTCGACGACGTAGACGTTCTCAGGCGCAATGCCCGCTTCCTCAGCCAGCTCACCATGCAGGACAAGATGCCGGTAAGCCCCATGCACGGGGATGAAATAGCGCGGCCGCACCAGCTCCAACATGCGGCGGTAGTCCTCCTTGCCGCCATGTCCACTCACGTGTACATCGTCGGACAGCTCATGATAGAAGACGCGGGCCCCGCGGCGGTACAGATTGTCGACAGTGCGGTTGAACAACTCCTCGTTGCCGGGGATCGGTGTCGCGCTCAGCACCACCGTGTCTCCCTTGCGCAGGCTGATCTGTCGCTGGTCCCCAATGCTCATGCGCACCATCGCGCTGGTCGGTTCTCCCTGGCTGCCGGTGGCGATAATCGTCACCTGGTGGGAGGGCAGCTCTTCCATCTCTTTGGCGGTCAATAGCTCGTCCTGCCGGATATCGAGGTAGCCCAGTCCGATAGCGATCTTTACGTTGTTGATCATCGAGCGCCCGATCATCCCGACCCGCCGTCCATGCTTGCGGGAAATTGTGATGATTTGCTGAACGCGGCTGATGTTGCTGGCAAAGGTTGCCAGAATCACCCGTCCATTCACCTGCGAAAAGATGCTGTCAAGGGTTTCTTCGACCTTGGTTTCGCTGGGCGTGCTGCCTTCCGTCTCGATGTTTGTGCTGTCCCCCAGCAGCAGCAGCACACCCTCGTCGCCCCAGCGCTCCAGTTTGTCGACCTCGGTCAACTTGCCGTCCACCGGCGTTTCATCAAATTTGTAGTCGCTGGTGAGGATCACCCGGCCGGCCGGCGTGGAAACACTGACCCCCACACTGTCGGGGAAGCTGTGGCAGGTATGGAAGAATTCTACTGTAAACGGCTCCAGCGGGATGACGTCATTTTCCGTCACCGTGTGCAGTTCCGTCTGGGCCAGCAAACCATGCTCCGACAACTTGCCCTGGAGCAGGCCCTTTGTCAGCGCGGTGGCGTAGACGGGCGCGTCCAGCCCCTGGTCGATCAGATAGGGCAGCGCGCCGATATGGTCCTCATGTCCATGCGTTAGTACGATGCCGCGAATCCAGTCCAGTCGGTCCAGCAGATACTCGGTCTCCGGGATCACGACATCCACGCCGTGCATATCGCTTTCTGGGAACATCAGGCCGGCGTCAATGATGAGAATGTTTTTGCCGGCCTCCAGAACCATCATGTTTTTCCCGATTCCACCGAGGCCTCCGAGTGGGATCACCCGCAGTTGCGTCGTGTCGGCGTGATCCTCTGGCGGACTTTCCGTTTCAACAGGGGCTATTTGAGTTTGGTCCATTCGATCTCTCCTTTGTAAAGCGATACAGACGAAGCGCCTGCATCGCTGGAAGTTTTGTCCAATAGAAAAGCGCCGGGCAGCAGCAGCTCCCAGCGCGAAAAGAATCTCCTATGTAAAAAAAGTTCAACTATGCGCGCAAGGCAAGCAGAAGATGAATTAGAGGGGAACCTCATCATCCTCCGGCCGCGGCCAATTTCACAAACCTCAGGGTCAGTAGCCAGGCTCGCTCCTTGGATTCAGTTATTCCCTTTCATTGTACCTTTGAATGGCCTGTCTGTCTACTTTCTTCGCCGATAGGGCGCATCCCAGATTTTTGTGGGGTCGCTGTCGGAACTGCAGTGGTCAGTGGAACGGCGGTGGTCAGTGGCGAGGCGTGGCCGTGCCGGAGGTTGAGGGGGAGGTTGGATGGGTGAAGTTGTGGTTGCTGTACTAGAGAATACAAGCGAAGACAAGAGATTGGTAAGAGTTTGGGGGGCGCGAAGGGCAGGGGTTAGGGGCTGGGGGCTAGTGGCTTGAGACAGCGGGAGGACAGTTCGGGGGTGGATGCGGGGTTTGCGAGACGAGTTCAGGGTAGGGAGATACAGCTTGCGAAGGAACGCGTGGTTCGATCCGTGCGTGTCGCCGTCAGCGTACTGTGCTCTTAATTGCCCGTTGCAAGGAGGCGGGGATATGGCTGGCTGCGTCCAAAGCCGTTAAAGAGGTGTACGACCGGTCGCTAATACACGCCCAGATAGCGGTCCAGCTCCCACTGCGTTACATAATTGCGATAGCTGTCCCACTCGAGGGTTTTCGCCTCGACATAGCGTTCGAAAACGTGCTGGCCCAAGGCGTCCTGCACCACATCGTCCTGGCGCAACGCCTCCAGCGCCTCGCCCAGGTTGCCCGGCAGCGTCTCCAGGCCTGTGCGGTCGCCGTTCATCTGGTACAGGTCCTCCTCGGCCGGCATCGGCGGGTCCAGCTTGCGTTCGATGCCGTCGAGGCCCGCGGCCAGCATGACCGCGAAGGCGAGGTAGGGATTCGCGCTCGGATCGGGGCAGCGAAGTTCGCAGCGCGTACTCTGCGTCCGGTTGGGATTGATGCGGGGGATGCGGATAAGCGCGCTGCGGTTTGTGCGGCCCCAGGAGACATAGACCGGCGCCTCATAGCCGGGCACCAGCCGCTTGTAGCTGTTCACCAGCGGCGCGATGATGGGAGTGATCGCTGCCGCGTGCGCGAGCTGGCCCGCGATAAAGTGCAGCGCCGTCTTGCTCAGACCATAATCATCGTCGGGGTCGTACATGCAGGTTTCATCCTCGCCGAAACGCCACAGGCTCTGATGAACGTGCATGCCGGAGCCGTTTACCCCGGTGATCGGCTTGGGCATAAAAGTACAGTGCAGTCCATTCTTCTGCGCGATCGCCTTGAGCGTTGTCCGCAAAGTGATCGTATTGTCCGCCGCGGCCAGGGCAGGACCGTACTGGAAGTCGATCTCATTCTGCCCGCTGGCAACCTCATGATGGGATGCTTCAACTTTGATGCCCAGTGCGTTAAGCGCATCGACCATCTGGCGGCGCACACCATGCGCCGAATCGGAGCTTACGTCGAAATAGCCTGCTTCGTCGTGCGGGGTCAGGGGGTAGAGACTGTTATCCGGGTGGCGCCGGAAGAGGAAGAACTCCAGCTCCGGACCGACGAGAAAATCAAATCCCAGTTCCTGGGCCCGCTTCAACTGCCGGCGCAAAATATAACGGGGATCGCCGGCAAAGGGATCGCCGTTCGGGGTGAAGACATCACAGACTACGCGGGCGGTGGACAGCTCCATCTCCCAGGGGATCGGCATGAATGTATCCAGGTCCGGCACCAGATACATATCGCTCTCAGCGACGCGTGCGAATCCCTCAATCGAGCTGCCGTCGAACCAAACACCGTTTTCGACTGCGCGATCCCAAAGTTCAATCGGGATCGTTACCTGCTTGACAATGCCCACGATATCGCTGAACTGAAGACGCACAAAGCGCACGTTGTGTCTCTTGATCGTATCGTCGATCTTTTCCAGCGTCTCCATCAGTTTTTCGTCTGCAAATGCATCCAAGAGCATATCTGCCTTCCCCTTTCAGATAGTTTTCAGTGGTCAGCTCTAATCGATAAAGTGATCGAACATGAAACAACAGAGCCAGAATGACTGAAAACTGTACAATCCTCAGTATAAAAGAACAAGGGGGCAGACACAATACAACGCGCCGCCCCCTTGTTGTTAAAAGCTATCGGTTCAACTCTAAATCCCGTAGTACATCACGAATTCCTGCGGATGCGGGCGCAAACGGACAGCATCCACCTCTTCCAGCCGCTTGTACTCGATGTACGAATCCAGCAGGTCCGGCGTGAAGACGCCGCCTTCGAGCAGGTAGTCGTTGTCTTCCTCGAGCGCGTCCAGAACCTCGCCGAGGCTGCCCTTCACCATCTCCACCTCTTTGAGGACATCCTCTTCGTACAGGTCCACCTCAGCCGGGTCGCCCGGGTCGATCTTGTTCTTGATGCCGTCCATTCCGGCCATCACCATGGCGGCGAAGGCCAGGTATGGGTTCGCGCCGGGGTCGGGGCAGCGGAACTCGATGCGTTTGCTATTCGGTGACTGGCTGTACATCGGGATGCGACAGGCGGCAGAACGGTTGCGGGCGGAGTAGGCCACGACCACCGGGGCCTCATAGCCGGGAACCAGGCGGCGGTAGCTGTTGGTCAGGGGTGCGCAGAAGGCCAGCAGCGAGTTGATGTGCTTCAGCAGGCCGCCGGTAAAGTACAGGGCCATGTCGCTGAGGCCGGCGTACTGGTCACCGGCGAAAAGCGGCGTGCCGTCTTTCCAAAAGCTCAGGTGCGTGTGCATTCCGGAACCGTTATCCTCAAACAGCGGCTTCGGCATGAACGTGACCGTCTTGTCGTTAGCCTTGGCGACGTTCTTGATGATGTATTTGTACAACTGCACCTGATCGGCCATCAGCAAGAGAGGCTTGAACTTCATATCAATCTCAGCCTGGCCGGCCGTGCCCACCTCGTGGTGATGCACTTCGATGTCAATGCCCGCATCGATCATCGTACGCGTCATCTCGGAGCGGATGTCCTGCAGTGTATCATAGGGAGAAACTGGGAAGTAGCCCCTTTTGAGGCCGACCGAATGGCCGCCGCTCAATTCGCCCGAGTTCCACGGCGCTTCCACACTGTCCACGTAGTAGCCGGCCGTGTGGCGGCCCGCCTCATAGGAAACACCGTCAAAGATGAAAAACTCGGCTTCCGGCCCGACATAGACCGTGTCGGCAATGCCATCGTCTTCGACGTAGCTGACCGCTTTGCCGGCAACGTTGCGAGGGTCGCGGCTGTAGGCTTCGCCCGTAATCGGGTCATGGACGTTACAGATCGCGCTCAGTGTCGGCATGGCGCAGATCGGGTCGATGACCGCGGTCGAGGGATCCAACCGCAGCACCATGTCGCTGTTCTCGATGCTCTGGAAGCCGCGAATCGACGAGCCGTCAAAGCCCATCCCTTCATTGACCGCATCATCCGCATCGAACTCTTCGACCGGCATTGTGAAGTGATGCCACTGGCCGAACAGATCGGTGAATTTGACATCCACCATCAGAATGTTATTGTCCTGAATGGCACTGTTCAGATCGGCAATTGAACTTACGTTGAGTTTCATTCCTCACTTAATCCTTTCAGAAATGGCGTGGGGTCCTTTTGACCTGAAAATAAGACGATGGCACGATAACTACAGTAGTATACCCTGCTGCTGACGGCCCACTCATGGACAATCCGAATAATGATTGTCCATATTTGTTTGTGCAGATTGCATGATCGCCGGGAATGGCGCTCCCCCTTCCCTGATCGCCCGCATTCCCAGCACCGCGCCGGCTGTACGCAACGCAACCCGCCCATCATATCCATCCGGGCCTTCACAGGCCAATTTCTCCCTGCACGATTTCACTGCTACACTGATGCCCCAACAGCAAGCAGTTCGACGCCGGGCGCAACGAGCTTCCCCCCTGCTGACCAACGTTCATGAGCCGAAACCATGTCGAAACTCGCTCTCTATGAAGAAGATCCGTCCGTCCGTATCGTAACCGGCGCCTGCCCGCACGACTGCCCGGATACATGCAGCTGGCAGATTGCCGTGGATCGCACAAGCGAACGGGCGTTGGATATCTGGGGACACGCCGATCATCCGGTCACGCAGGGCGCGTTGTGCGGCAAGGTCGACCGCTATCTGGAGCGCACTTACCATGCCGACAGGCTGACCCGCCCGCTCCGACGCGTGGGCGCGAAGGGCAGCGGCCGCTTCGAGCCGGTCTCCTGGCGCGAGGCGCTGGACGAGATAGCAATGCGTTTGCAAGGCGTAATCAACGAATGGGGGCCGGAGGCGGTCCTGCCCTACGCCTACGCCGGCACCATGGGATTTCTACAGCAACACGGCATCTCCAACCGCTTTTTTCAGCAGATGGGGGCCAGCCGCCTCGCATACACGATCTGCTCCGAGGCCGGGTTTGAAGGCTACCTCTATACCATCGGTTCGACCATCGGGATCGAGACGGAAGATTACGCCCACGCCCGCCTGATCCTGATCTGGGGCAGCAACACCCTCACGAGCAACCTGCACCTCTGGCCCTTTATCCAGGACGCGCGCAAACAGGGCGCACGCGTCATCGTCATCGACCCGGCCCGCACACGCACCGCCAGGGCCGCCGACGAGTGGCTGCCCATCCGCCCCGGGACCGACGGCGCCCTCGCGTTGGGCATGATGCACGAGATTATCAACGCCGACCTGCACGACAAGGCGTATGTGGCGGCCCATACCGTCGGCTTTGAGCAGTTGGCCGAACGTCTGCAGGAATGGCCGCCCCAGCGTGCGGCCCGGATCACCGGCATCCCGGCCGCACGAATTCGTGAGCTGGCGCGGGACTATGCCACGACGAGACCCGCGGCCATCCGGGTCAACTACGGCCTGCAGCGCCACTACGGCGGCGGCATGGCGATGCGCAATATTACCTGCCTGCCCGCGCTGGTCGGGGCATGGCGGGAACAGGGCGGCGGCATCCAGCTCAGCGTCAGCGGACAACTGCGCCACCTCGAAAAGAGCGGCCTGGAACGGCCCGACCTCCTCGCCGGACGCATCCCGCGCACCATCAACATGAACCGCCTCGGCGACGCCCTCAGTCTCGACCGGACCCGCCTCGCCGCGTCCCACTACGCGCCCCGGCCCGTTGACCGCAAGCCCGCGCCCGACGATGCCGGCCCGCCCGTGAAGGCCCTGATCGTCTACAACAGCAACCCCGCCGCGGTCGCGCCCGACCAGTCATCGGTCCAGGCCGGGCTGGCACGCGAGGACCTCTTCACCGTCGTGCTGGAGCACTTCCAGACCGACACCGCCGACTACGCCGACTATCTATTGCCCGCCACCACGCAGGCCGAGCACTGGGACCTGCAACGCATGTACGGCCACCATTTCTTAGCGCTCAACCGGCCCGCGGTCCCGCCCGTGGGCGAGGCGCGGCCCAACAGCGCCATCTTCCGCGGGCTGGCGCAGGCCATGGGCTACACAGACAGCGGCTTCTACGAGGACGACGAGACAGTCCTGCGCAACTTCATCGAGGCGCAGCGCCATCCGCTCTACGAAACGGTTACCTGGGAGGCCCTGCTGGACAAAGGGTTCGTGCGCCTCAACCTGCCCCAGCCCTATCTGCCCTTTGCCGAGGGCAACTTTCCCACACCCAGCGGCAAATGCGAGTTCTACAGCGAACGCATGGCCCAGGACGGCTACGACCCGCTGCCGACCTACACGCCGCCCAAGAGCGAGGAGAGAGGGGCGAGGCGTGAAGAGAGAGAGAACAGCAGCGCCCAGGCGGAGCTGGATCCGCGTTCGCTGGCCTGTATTTCGCCGCCGGCCCATTCCTTCCTCAATTCGTCCTTTTCACATCTGGAGCGTTTCCGCGGCCGCGAGCGGGAGCCCCTGCTCTGGATCCATCCACACGACGCCTCTGCCCGCCGCATCGAGGAGGGCGCCTGGCTGCGCGTCTGGAACGAGCTGGGCGAAGTCGCGCTCACCGCTCGCGTCACCGAAGAGATCATGGCCGGCACAGTGCTCGCCCCCGGCATCTGGTGGAGCAAACACAGCGCCGACGGCCGCAACGTCAACCAGCTCACCCCCCAGGACGAGACCGATATGGGCGCGTCGGCCAGCTTCTATGATGTGCGCGTTTTTGTGGAGCCGGCATAGGGGGTAGTGTACGTTCGGATTGTACCGATGGAGCAGGGCATGTGGCTTAAGGAGATTTGCGGGACGGGGCCGGCGAGGTGCGTGTGGGGTGATGGTGGCAGGAATGGAGAGATGCTCTCTCCCTTTGTACAGTCTAGCGCGCGCTAAAGTGATCTGACAGTGGATCACCCATTGTTCTCAACGAAAGTCAGGTTCCGGGGTCGTCGCAATTCGTACCCGTTGCTGGTTCGAAGTACATCGCCATCCAAGCTGACGAACTCTTGGTTTCGAAATGCTTGAATAACCAAGTCATAGACAGGTTGCTCA
Organism: Caldilineaceae bacterium; assembly: GCA_965208965.1. Taxonomy (GTDB): domain Bacteria; phylum Chloroflexota; class Anaerolineae; order Caldilineales; family Caldilineaceae; genus Bin5. The sequence goes on along the minus strand of OZ242384.1, from coordinate 1,964,586 downwards.
AATTCAACTTGAATACGGACCAATCTCTCGTCCCTTATCGTCAAAAGGACCGCTTTCCCATCGAAATTGTTGGGCTGTTTCTCTAGTTTGACAACCTGTGCAATCAAGTGTTCGTCAAAGGAAGGGTCATTGCGCCGGAGAAAATCGGCCGCCTCCGACAGTATGCCCGCAGAATTCTCAGTAAATCTGTAGTCTGTGTCTGGGAGGTTTGACGGGCGCACACCCGCCCAAAACAGAGCTATCTCGATCCCCCGACCGTTTTCCGCCAGCGTCGCCACTGATTCGCAAAGATTGGCGCTAACCCCTTCCTTTACCACTTGGCTGAAAGGCTCCAGCGTATCTCCGGATACGGTTTCAGTGATCGCCCGTGAAGTATGGTGAAGAGCTTTGGATAACTGTTTCGTAGCACGCCGGGGGAAGGGCGCAGCATAGGCGTCCCCGAAGTCAGTCTGCGTACCGAACCCCGCCGGCACTGGGGAATGCAGCGTCAGGTCGTATCCTTCATGAAAACCCGGAAGGGGCTGCACGTTGTCAAGGTAGTCGGTCACATTGGAACTGGCTCTACCGCGATAAGCCGCGCTGGTTTTTTCGGCGGCGCGGGCAGCTGAGGCCAACAAACTGTAAGCGGCGTCCAGCATTTCCGTGTTCTGGCGAAGAGAGAGTGCCTTCTCAGCCATCCCGTTTGGTGAGCGCACATGGATGACATCCGCTCCAGTACGTTCCAAATCATGGAATACGTCAAGCTGCGACCGGTTTTCGACAATTGCGAGGACCGCAATCGCTTCGCCCATCGCTTCAGCAAAGTCAGCGAATGTGTCACGAAATGGACAGAGGATTTCCCACTTTCTGTTTTCATGGTTTTTGCTAAAGAGCGTCGCTCGGTTTCCCCAATCCCCCTCGTCAATCCACTGCCGCGACTTGAGATATGTACGCAGGCTTAAGAGTGACAGCGACGATAACGCCTTCCGGTCGCGAATATCAACTCTCATACCAACTCACCCCTTTCGACCTTTGCCATCAGATCAGAAAGCTGCTCACTGCCGAAAACGTTGGCAACAGGAATGTGAACGGTAACGCTGGTCGTATTGGGTACTGGTGGCTGTCCCTTCAGAGAAAGCCAATAGGCGCAGTGACGCAGGCAGAGTTCGTGGCTTGTCTGGTGTAACCACTGTGTCCGTTCCTGAGGCATTAGAACAACGATCAGGATGCGGGGGATCATGGCATCTTGTGACAAGTCCTTATAATTTCCGATTGGCAAAGGAAAGGTCAATCGTTCTTCTCGCTGAATGTCTTGGGAGGTGGCTTTAGCTTGAAATTCAATTCTGGGACCTCTTCCAAAGTCAGCCCTCAGAACGCCGTCTATACTGCCTCTATCTATCTGAGGCTCATCTGTATAGAATCCCGCGTGGGCAGCGACTGCCCTGATGTATGCTAGCGAAAACCTCTCCTTACTTATGTTGCCATCTGTATGATACGTTCTAGCCATTCAATTTAACGCTCTTCGCAAATACAAGATCTGTAAGAATCGGTGTGTCGAAACTCTTCTACCGCGGGGTAAGAATAGTGCCTTAGAGCAAGGCCACGAGGGTGAAGACGCCGTACAATTCAACGTGGGTTGTCGATTTGCGGGACCGAAAACGGTACGTTTACCAATCTATGATTCCGGTGACGGACCTTATGGACGCCAAACTGTATACAGCTACAGGAACCGAACAAATGTTACAGTTTAGAGCTCAGTATGTCAAATCTTGCAAATCGGTCATTATCTACGTCAGAATGCAGAGAACCTGTGCCTCAACCAAAGAATGGACCTCAATCTCTATGGCACCGCTGGTAACTCTCCATTAGACGGCGAGCCGTTTGATGCCGTGCTCCTGACAAAAGGCAGTCAGTGAAGCCTTTGATATCGACACATGTGGGTTCATTGTTCCGGTTTTCTCGTCCCCTCCCCCTCAATTCCCGCTATACAGATTATCATGCAGCGCGTTCGCATAGCGGTCGATGTTCCGTTCGCGGCGGCGGCCGCCGCTCTCATCAAGCATGCGGTTGCGCGGTGCCTGCGCCGGCGCACCGGGAACCTGCGTCGCGCCCACGCCTGGAACATCCACACGGTAGGACGCGGGGGCATCAGCTTGCCGTAACTTCAGAATACTGTCAGCCAGGGCGGCGCCGGCCTGTTCCCGCTGCTTCAAGGCGGTGCTCCCGATCAGGTTCTTCACCTGCGTGATGATCCCCAGCAGGTCGTGCGTCGGCTTCGTCCCCGCCCCGATCATCAGCCCCGTCACCAGAATGTCCCACATATCGGGGACCTGGACCAGAAAGCCGGGCAGCGTCTGGCCCAGATAGGCCATCAAACGCATGCCGGTGAAGTTGGAGACTACGACGCCGAGGAAAATGCCCGCCAGAAGGCTGGTGCTTCGCTTGAACGCAACATAACCGGGTGACTTGAGATCGCTCGGCCGCCAGCCAAAAAAACGCAGCGCGCCCCACTCCAGGTAGTGCCAGCCCAGCTCCATCAAGCGCTCAATCCCCGCGGCCGCCCCGAGCAACGGAACCATCGCCGGCATCACCGTCGTTATCTCTGTCCCGACCGTCTGCTCCGTCCCAGCGGCCAGCGTCAACTTCGGCAGCGCGCCCACCAGAAACAGTCCGCCGAATACACCCCAACCCAACTGTCGCACTATTTTCATCCGCATACGTGACTCTCCTACAGTTTTACAATCCTCAGTACCGGCTTCCGGTTCCCGGCGCCCGGCTGCCTGCAACGGCAATTCAAGAGGCGGCCGCGTACCGTTCCGCCAGCTCGACCAGCAGCCGGACGCCGTATCCCGTCGCGCCCTTCGGCGTCTCCGGGTTGATCCGGCTGTCGGCCAGCACCATATTGGCGATGTCCAGATGGGCCCAGGGGTAGCCTTCAGTGAAATGTTCGATAAATTTCGCGCTGCTGCTCACGCCGGCCCGCCCGGCGCTGTTCTTGACTTCGGCCATATCGCTCTTGATCGGCTTCTCGTACTCCGCATCCATCGGAAAGGGCCATAATCCCTCCCCGCAGTGGTCGGCCGCGGCCATCAGCTTCTCCTCCAGAGAGCTGTCGTTGCTGAAGACGCCGGCGCGAATGTGCATTCCAAGGGCAGTGCCGATCGCTCCCGTCAGCGTCGCCAGGTCCACCACCGCGACCGGATCGAAACGGGCGACGTACGCCAGCGCGTCCGCCAAAATCAGCCGTCCCTCCGCGTCCGTGCTGATAATCTCAGCTGTCTTGCCCGTCATACCCGTGACGATATCGCCCGGCCGGAACGCATCGCCGTCAGGCATATTCTCGACGCACGGCGCGATTCCGATCACCCGCCGCGGAACGCCAAGCCGGCCTATCGCCTCCATCGCGCCGATTACCGCCCCCGCGCCCCCCATGTCGTCCTTCATCGCCCACATGCCGCCGGTGCGCTTGAGGCTGATACCGCCCGTGTCGAATGTGATGCCCTTGCCAACAAATATCAGCGGCGCCTCCGTATCTCCCTCCGGCGCATGTTCCAATATGACAAACTGGGCCGGATTCGTGCTGCCTTGGCTCACCGCCAGCAGAATCCCCATGCCCTCTTCCTTCATTGCAGCTTCGTCCAGCACCGTGCATTTCAAACCGACGTCGGACGCCATCGCCCGGGCGCGAGCCGCCATCTCCAGCGGCGTCAGAAGATTGGCCGGCTCGTTGACGAGGTCGCGGGCGCTGCAGACCGCGCGGCCGATCGCCTCCCCTCGGGCTACGCCGCGTTCAACGTCCTCCAGCTTGGCCGCGCTGTACTCCACCACCGTACAACTCGTCAATCCCGCATCCTCTTCCTTGCGTCCATATCGTCTGGGCTGGTAGCTGGCCAGCAGCGTTCCCAGCGCTACCTCCTGCGCTGCCGCGTCCGCGTCATGGCCGGTAATACCGGCGCCGTGAACGATCGTCGCCATCGTGCTGACGCCCTTCAGCTTGGCCGCAGCCTGAGCCGCCACCGCCGCCGCCCGCCTGATCTGACCGAGCCCAAACCGCTCGCTGCCGCCCAAACCGACGATCAGCACCCGCGGCGCGCTAAGCCCGCCTTCGTCAGCCTCTTCATCCTCGGCCGCACTGCCATTCGGGCGTGCATACAACAGAGCGGTTGTCTCGGCCTCGCCGTTGAAATCCCCCTGCGCGATCAGCCGGCTGATCGCGCCGTTGAGCGCGCGGTCGATCGCCCCGGTCGCGCCTCCGGGCGCGGTGACGCCAGCGAACAGGTTGATGACGATCAGATCGACATCGCTCTCAGCGATATTCTCCTGCTCTACCCGTAGTTCCATGTCCAATGTCCTGTGGTCGTTGTCCAACAGTCAGCATCCAGCGGTCAGTGCAGCCACTGGCCGTGATACACTGTACGCCTGCTGTGGGGAGTTACAGATTCGCGCGTAGTCGCGTCGCGGCGGCCTCCAGAATCGCGTCCGTCTTGCAGAAGCAGAAGCGGGCGACATTCTCGGCCAGATGGCTGTGTTCGGGGTTGTAAAATGCGGAGGGCGGGATCGCGGTCACGCCGATCTCCTTCGTCAGCCAGCGGCAGATCTGCACGTCGCGCAGATCGTCGGTCGGCAAAGGCGCGTCCAGGTCGGTCGTATCCACCAGAATAAAGTAGCTGCCGTGGGGCGTCAGCGGGGGCAGTCCGACATCGTTGAGGGCCGACAGCAGAATCTCCCGTTTGCCCTGGTACATGACACTCAGTTCATGCAGGTAGTTGCGCTCCTCCACCTGCTCAAAGGCCGCGCCCACGGCTTCCTGCAGCGGCGTTGTCACCGCGAAAGGGATCCACTGGTGCGCCATCAGCACCGCGTGCGCCAGCGGTTCGGGCGCAATCGCCCAGCCGATTTTCCAGCCGGTCACGGAAAAGGTCTTGCCCGCGCTGCCCAGCGTAACCGTGCGCTCCCACATGCCCGGCAGGGTCGCGATCCGTACATGGGGCGTGCCGTCGTAGGTCATCCACTCGTAGACCTCATCGCTCAGCACCAGAAGATCATGCTCCTGCGCGAACTGCGCCAGCGCCAGCAGCTCCTCGCGGCTGTACATCTTGCCCACGGGATTGAGAGGCGTATTGATAATGATAAGTTTGGTCTTCGGGCTGACTGCGGCCCGCAGATCGTCCATATCGACGCGCCAGTCCGCCGCGCTGCTGGCGCCGGGCTTGGGCCGCAGGGGAACATAGACCGGTGTCCCACCCGCCATGATCACCGACGGCGGGTAGCTATCGTAGAACGGCTCGATCAGGATCACCTCATCGCCCGGGTTTACCAGCCCCTGCACCGTGGCGTAGATGCCCTCGGTCGCGCCCGTGGTCACAACGATCTGCGTCAGCGGATCCAGATCGCGATCGAAAACCGGGCTGTACACCGCCGCCAGCGCATTCACGAGCCGCGGATGACCGGCGCTGCGCGCGTATTGATTGTAGCCGGAGACCAGCGCAGTGCGCGCTGCCTCAATCACGAAATCCGGCGGGGTAAAATCGGGGAAACCCTGTCCCAGATTGATGGCATCGTATTCTAGTGACAGGGCCGAATACTCGGCGAAGACGGTCGTGCCGAAAGACTGGACTCGGACTGCTGCTGGCGTTGACACGGTGGCGCGTTCCTTAAGACAGGTGGTTTAAGGCTCTGGCGGCCGCATCGATTGCGTACCGACAAGAGCCCGCGTTTGAGACTGGTTGTTGGCGTACAGTTCCGCTGGCCGCGCACTACCCGACAACTGGCAACCGTCAATAGACAATTGTAATGAATGATAGCACAGGGAGGGCCGAAAGTCATCTATAATCACGCGCACAACGGCTCGACAACCGCCCCGCCGCGCAATGGCGCCGGGCGCCGCTCAGACAATGTCGTTTGCTTAAGGTGCAACCGTTGTGGTATCGTTTTCTCTACGTCCTGCCCCCGTAGCTCAGTGGATAGAGCATCGGCCTCCGGAGCCGGGAGCACAGGTTCGAATCCTGTCGGGGGTACCATCAGGAGGAGCGGGATTCTCTCGCTCCTCTTTGTTTTTCACTCCAGACCTCACCGAAACAGATCCTTCTCCGCCGGCCGCTGGATCGAACGCGCCGGCGCGTCCGCGACCTCCGGCCGCCTGTACCCGTGAATGATCGCGGCCGGACGGCCCTCGCTGCTCTGGCCCATCACCAGCGTCGCCGCAGCGCAGAGTTCATCGATGATGCACTCTTCGCTGGCGACCAGCTCATATCCGAACAGATCCGTCAGCCCCCGCTGGTCCCACAGCGCCGGCAGACCGGCACAGCCGATACAGACGCCAACCGTCCCCATCTTCCAGGGCCGCCCGTGGCTGTCGCTGATCAATACAGCCACCGTAGCGCCAGTCGCTTCCAGGATCCGGCCGCGCAGCGCTGCCGCGCTGGCATCCGCGTCCGCCGGCAGCAGCGCCACAATCTCTTCCTCCTCCGGCGCCACATTCGAATGGTCCAGCCCGGCGTGCGCGCACACCCAGCCGCCGCGCTGCTCGACGATCAGGACACCCTCTCGCGCGCGGACGACCGCATTGCTGTCGTCCAGGACCGCCTGCACCACCCGCGCGTCTTTACCCGTCTTCTCCGCCAGGCGCAGCGCCTCCTCGCCGGGCCTTACATCCGCCAGCCGCACCAGCCGCCCCTCCGCCTTGCTGACGATCTTTTGCGCCAACACCAGGATGTCCCCGGATAGCAGGGGAAGCCCCGCGGCTTCGACCGCTTCCACAATCAGGGCCGCCAGGTCATCGCCCGGCCGCACCAGCGGTATGCCGGGAATCGGAAGGATCCGGATGCCCTCTTGCTCGGGAGGGCCCTGGGAGAGGCTGCCGTCCATCAGAACCCCAACTCTTCGGTCACGCTGTCGTCGCTTCGGCCAAAATGCCAGTGCAAAAACGCCTCCAACACGCCGCCGCCCACCGCCAGCGACTTGTCCGAAATGCGGAACGCATGCGCGGGCTCGCCGCGGGGATCGATATCGCCGATCTTGAGCCCCGGCTCCAGCGCTACACTCTCATGGATCAGACCGCGCAGAACGCCTCTGAACGGCGCCAGCAGCGTCGTCTCCCCGCCCGAGGCTTGCACAACTGCGCCGTAAGGCGCCCCCTTTTCCACATGGTCGCCAATGCACGCCAGTGGCTGAAAGCGCCCCGCAACAGGCGCGCGCAGCACGCGCTTCGCCGCAACGTCCTCTGCCGGGCCAGCATCGCTGCCGTCTTCAGATCCCTGGCCGGTTGGCGGCGTCCTTATGGCGCCCGGCGTGCCCGTATCGTCTTCGGCAGCACCTTCCCAGATTGCCCGGCCCAGGTTCGGGCCGCGGTTCGTTTCGATCACTGCGTGGCAATCAACGCCGGCTTCGAAGCCCGGCCCCAGCGCCGCCACGAACTCCGCGCACTCCAGCGTCGTGCCCGTATTTACCTTCGCCACCACCGCGTCAACCACGACCGACGGCGCCAGCTCGTCGATCGCCTCCATCTCCTCATCGACCAGAACCGGGACCTCCCCCGCATCCAGCACGTCCGGCACATCCGCCGCCAGCGCCTTGCGCGCTGTGACGTCTTCCACCTCGTGCTCTTCGTCATACACGGCCTGCGCAAAGGCCACGGCCCTTCTCACCGTCAGCGGGAGGGGCAGCTCCGTCATCACCACAGGGATGCCGCAGCGGTGCAGCCGCCAGGCGACACCGGTCGCCAGGTCGCCGGCGCCCTTGATCAGCACCAGCAGGTCGTCAAATGGATGTTCGTCTCTCATATCGCAATGATTGTTGACGTACTCTCAAGCCATCAGTAGTATACACAGGGCACTGTAAAGTATACACAGCGCACAGTAAAGCAAAAACACTGGGCAGCCCTTGCAGAGGCGCAAACACGCCCGGTTCGCAAAGGACTACGCATCGAGACCTACTATCTGTACCGGAGCAGAATTGATGACAGTCGTTATCGCGACTGACCAACCCGGCGCGCTCGAACAGGCCGCCGCTGCCGTAGAGCAGGGCGCCGTCATCGGCGTGCCGACCGATACCGTCTACGGCCTTGTCTGCCTCTGGAGCGATGCCGCGGCCATTGACCGGCTTTTCGCCGTCAAGGAGCGCCCGGACCACAAGGCGCTACCCGTCCTCCTGGGCGACGCGGAGCAGGCAACAGCGGTTGTGCGTTCGCCGGTAGACGCCGCGGCCCAGGCGCTCATCGACCGTTACTGGCCCGGCCCGCTCACGCTCGTACTCCCCGCGCGCGGCCACCTGCCCCCGGCCCTCACCGCCGGCGGCGACACCGTAGGCGTGCGCCTGCCCGCGCATCCCTTCCTGCGCGCGCTCGCCCGTCGCGTCGGCCCGCTGGCTTCCTCCAGCGCCAACCACAGCGGCGATCCCCCTTGTGCCACACCGGCCGCCGTACTCGACCAGATCGAAGGCCGCATCTCTCTCCTCATCGACGCCGGCCCCGCCCCCCTCGCCCAGTCCAGCACGGTCCTGGACCTGAGCGGACCGCAGCCGCAACTGCTGCGGGAAGGACCGATCGGGCTGGAGGAACTGGCCGCGGCCGGGATACAGGCCGGAGCGCTCAATGAGAAGTGAAACTGAGGGAGCGGGGGAGGTTCTCACTCCTCACTCCTCTTCACTCTCTCCTCTCTCTATCGGCATCGACGCCTCCCGCAGCCTCCGAATCGAGCCCACCGGCACCGAATTCTATTCCCGCCAGATCATCGGCCACATACTGGCCGAGCCCAACGATCGCTTTGCCTTCCGCCTCTACGCGCCTGAAACACCAACCGCCGAAGCGATGCGCGGCGCGGCCCCGCCCCCGCACGACCAGCGCGCCGTCACCGTCCGCACGCTGCCGGGCAAACGCCTCTGGACCCACCGCAAGCTCGCCTGGGAGCTCTGCCGCCGCCCGCCCCACGTGCTCTTCGTGCCCGCCCACGTCGTCCCCTTTCTGCCGCCCGCCTGCCTGCCTGCCACCGTCGTGACGCTCCACGATATCGGCTACCGCTACTTTCCCCGTTCCCACACAGCCCTGCAGCGCCTCTACCTGGAGCTCTCCACCCGCTGGAGCGCCGCGGCCGCACAGCGCATCATAGCAGTCAGCCGCCATACCGCCGACGACCTGCAGCGCGTTTACGGCGTGCCGGACGCCAAAATCCGCGTCATCCACGAGGCCCCCGTACAACGCGCGCCTGCACCCGGCCAGGATGCCGGCCGTACGCCCGTCTACGCACGGCCATTCGCCCTCTATGTGGGTACCATTCAGCCCCGTAAAAACCTGCTGCGCCTGATCGACGCCTTCGCCCGCCTGATTCAGCAGCAACAAATCGGCTGGGACCTCGTTCTCGTCGGACGTTGGGGCTGGCTGAGCGAGGAATACGAAAAGCATGTCGCCGCGAGCGGACTGACCGGCCGCGTCCACTTCCCCGGCTACCTGCCCGATGCCGCCGTGGCCGCGCTCATGCAGAAGGCCCTGTTTTTCACCTTTCCGTCCCTATTCGAAGGCTTCGGACTGCCCGTACTTGAAGCCCAAACCACAGGAGTCGCCGTTATGTGCGCCAAAAACTCCGCCTTGCCCGAGATTGCGGGCGACGCCGCGCTGCTCGTCGACCCGGAGGACGTTGACGACATCGCCGCGGCCATGCTGCGCCTCAGCCGCGACGAGGCCCTTCGGCAGGATCTGATCGCCAAAGGCTATGAAAATGTCAAACGCTTTTCCTGGGAAAAAGCAGCCAGGGAGACGCTGGCCGTGCTCGAAGAGGCCGCCGCCAAGAAATGAGCTCACCGCGGGAGCAGGAGTGGGCATCAATACAGATTCTGGGCGTCCGCGTCGACTGCGTCGACTTCCGGCAGACCCTTGACATTATCAGCGACTGGATCGCGCAGTCGCGAACGCAGGCCGGGGAGAGCGCGAATGCAGTTTCTCACACCTCGCCGTTCACCCGCCAGGTCTGCACCGTCAACCCTGAGTTCATCATGACCGGGCGGCGCCATCCCGCCTTCGCGCAGGCGCTCGCAGACGCCGATCTCTGTACGCCCGACGGTGTCGGCGTGCTCTGGGCCGCAGGCCTGGCCGGAGTCCGCTTGGCCGAACGCGTAACCGGCTCCGACGGCATTCACCTCATCTGTGAACGAGCCGCCGCGCAAGGATGGCGCATTTTCTTCCTCGGCGCCGCCCCCGGCATCGCCGAGCGCGCCGCCGCCGAACTGGTCCGCCTCTATCCCGGCCTGCCCGTTGCCGGCACCTACGCCGGCTCGCCCTCAGAGACCGGGTGGCCTCAAATCCGCCAACGTCTGACCGCGGCGCATCCCGATCTGCTCTTCGTCGCCTACGGCCATCCCAGCCAGGACATCTGGATAAACCAACACAGAGAGGAGTTGCCGGTCGCCGTCGCTCTCGGCGTCGGCGGCGCTTTCGATTTCGTTGCCGGCACTGCCACTCGCGCGCCGCTCTGGCTGCGCCGCCTTGGCCTCGAATGGCTATACCGCCTGGCGCGCCAACCCTGGCGCTGGCGCCGCATGGCCGCCCTGCCTCTGTTCGCGCTGCTGGTCCTGCTGGAGTGGGCCCGCCGGCGGCCGGCAAACGAGTAGCGCCACCCCAGGCGGGCGCCCGCCCCCCACGGCGAACAAAGTCCTTCTGCCCCCCTATTCCGTATCCTCCGGGTCCTCCCCGAAACGGCCACCTATTGCAGGCGGGATTTCACCAGAAAACAGGTTGCCCGTGAGATCAGACTCCGTCAGGTTGGGTAGCTTTTCCAGGTCGGGTGGGATCCTACCCGTCAATCGGTTATCGGCCACACACAGACTTTCCAGCTTGGTCAGATTGCACAGTTCAGATGGCAACGCCCCTTCCAGCCGGTTGCCAGACAGTTCCAGCACTTCCAGGTCGGTGAGTTCACCCAGTTCGGGCGGGACGGATCCCGAAAGCTCGTTGTTATAGAAACTTAAGAGGTACAGTTTGGACAGTTGGCCGAGAACCGGCGGGATGGGGCCCGTCAATCTGTTGTTTCCAAGATCCAACTCGCAAAGCTCGGAGAGCCTTCCCATTGAGGGCGGGATGACCCCTGTCAGGCGGTTGGCGCTCAATCGCAGAACTGACAGTTTCCTGAGTCGACCTAACGCCGGGGGTATGATTCCAGTAAGGTCGTTTCCGTCGAATTCCAACCAGTGCAACGCGGACAGTCTGGCCAGTTCAGCGGGAATCCTCCCGGCCAACCCTAGCCACGTCGGGTTCAAACCAATCACACGCAGCACTTTCGCTTCCGGGTCGGTGACTACGCCTTCCCACTCGCTTACCGGCACCAGTCTATCCCAGTTCAACTCGCCGTCCCGGTCCAGCGTGTCCTTTATCTTCAGAAGGATGTCAAAGTCCCCTGACCGTCTGGGGCGCGTCCCTTCACGCTGCTCTTGCTTTCTTTTCTGTTCGCCCATGATCCTGCTTGTCCCTTCTTTAGATCTTCTGCCGCGCTCTCGCTCCCCGCCGCGTGACAACGCAACTGCGAATCGAGGTTCGCGGGTCAACAAGGGGAGGGGAGTTCGAGTTCGAAAGCGCCGCTCTCGCCGCCACTGCCGACCCAATTGTCGAACAGTCTGGTCGATTTCGAAAAGAGCGCGACGGGAAAGAAGCGAATCGGCAGTTGCAGGTCAGATATGTCGAGAGTGCGTCTCTCATCTGTTTTGCGCCCGTATGGCATCGTCGCCGCTTTGATTGCACGAGTAAACGGGGACGTCTGCATTCGCATCATGGAGTGGTCGCCGCGAAGGGTTGGGACGGCGGGCGCGTTCGGTCCTGATGGTTGGGTCCCGGCAACGGGATCCAGCCAACTGCTCGTGGTGACAGGGCTGGACAAAGCCTGGGGTCGAAGGGACGCGGCGGGAGGACCAAGTTGCGTCCGCATGGGGGCAGGGGGCCCTTACAGACGCCGTGCTCTCGTACGAGAGATGTACGAGCGTTCCACGAGAGTTTACGAGAGATTACGAAAAAATTTCGACATGCAGCGGTTTGCAATCGAAATTGCATGCCGGGGGTTTTTGGCGTTTGCTGGAGCCAGGATATCCACGAAGAAGGACGAAGAACGGCAAACTGCAAATCATCCACGAAGGGCCACGGAGGAACACGAAGAACGGCAAAAATATCACAGATCCCCGAAAGGGGGCCGACTGCTGGAGAGGGCGCCTACGGACGGCGCCCCTACGAGATGATGCGGCGGAGCGGCAACTGTCACATATTGGTTCCCATTCGCCAGAAGTTAGCGTAATCTAGTCTGCGCCCTTTTTTTCTCCCCTTTGTTTGGCGCCCAGATAGTCGATCACCTGTGCCGCAATCTCTTTGTTCGGTTTGGCCGCTGTCGTGGCCTCTTCCGCGGCCCGCATCGCCGCGGCGGCAGTTGGATAGTTCCTGCCCCGCTCTTTCTCCTGGCCTTGGAGGGTGCGCACAACGAATGACCACAGGCCGGACCGCTCCAACGTCACCACCGCGGCCCGCGTGCGGTTGGCCAGCTCGCTGTTGATGTAGTCCCCGCGCCGCGTCAACCGCCATCCCCGCATTCTTCTCTCCCTCTTACTTGCCGACGCAGTCCCATTGCGGCGCCGGCGACTCTTCAGCCAATCCGTGAATCAGTTCGTTCTATCTCAGGGGTTCCCGATCGGTATGCTTTGCGCCGACCAACAGGCGGGACCGCCCGGTCCATCACAAAGCATCTTCGGTCTCACGCATGATGATAAGGAGATGTAGTGTAACAAGAGCTTATCTACTTGAGCAACCCAACTGAACGGTTTGATTTCGTGACGACTTTCCAAGAATCCCGATGGGTGGGAGATGGGCTGATGTCTGAGGGGTAGGTGCGGGGAGTCGTGGAAAGTGAGTGGTGGATAGAGGGAGGGAGCAGGGCATACGCAGTGAAGAGAGTAGGCCGGATCCGCAGGGAATACAGGACGCGACGGCATTTGCGAGCCAGGGCACCTGCAAGCAGCGGATGCCTTTCCGCGTATGTTTTCGCGGGACTCATGACGAGCGGGATGGGACTGCCCGTACTTGGCTGGCGGCGCGTCTGGGAAGGGGGAACGGGGCGGAAATGGGGTATTTTTATGACCTTTTTCATAAAAATATGTCCGCAATGTCCGCTCGAAAGCGTTTTTTTGGGCGAAATTGGGGGCGGATCGAGGCTTTCGTGCATGTTGTCCAACTGATTCAGCAGGACCAAAGGGCGGCGCAGGGCAAGGTGAGAGGCGAAAATCACGGCGGCGAGGTTGCTCCAGGCTGCGGGCCATGGAAACCTGGAGGCGTCAGGAATGCTCAGGGCCCGATGTCGCAGAACATTATCCGGTCTCGGAGAAAATGTGAACTGAGGTTGACGCAGCTTGTCACGGGCAGAGTTTCAGGGTGATCTCACATAGCAGGCGGGCACGCGCTCATTCAGGTCTTCCGCTTGTACGAAAGTTGTGCGAGTACTCTACGAGAGGCCAGATAATAAAATATATTATATATATCTTAGAATGCCAGAGAGAAAAGCACTGAGCCCCGACGCTGGACCTGACAGGGGCCGCTGCTTCAGCCTTGCCGTTTTCGGCCGGCCAAATCGTAGCAGACGTGAAGTTATGTCGGGGATACCTGATGCGCGTTCAACTTGAGACCAAGAATCTTCGCCCAGTTTTCAAACCGAGATGGCGGGTCTTGTGCCTGCACTGCAGCTCCACTCGCAGATTCCCGGTCTCATTTGGGCTCTACGTTACCTGACGAGCGTGGCAGCGGCTTTGGCGAGTTTCAATCCCCTCACGGGGATTCGTTCTTTGCTGACTTCGTCGTTTATATGCCGAAGCATAACTCGGTCGAACTGTTTCAATCCCCTCACGGGGTTTCGTTCTCATCTGACATTCTACCTGGTCATGCCGGACGGTCGCCAAATCTACAGGTTTCCGTCCTCTTATGGGGATTCGTTCTTTTCTGACGAAACCAGTTCCGGCGGCTTTGATCACGGCGTGGTCACTATGAGGTTTCAATCCCCTCACGGGGATTCGTTCTTTTCTGACATAGCGAATCGCCGCTGTTCCGAGGCACCCGCAGCACGATTTCAATCCCCTCACGGGGATTCGTTCTTTTCTGACGACGGGCAGTGGGCGCTACGGACGGGCACGACGGATCCGGGGTTTCAATCCCCTCACGGGGATTCGTTCTTTTCTGACATTCGGACTGCTTTTGGGCGTTATCCACCACCGCTTCGTTTCAATCCCCTCACGGGGATTCGTTCCTTTCTGACCGAATATGCGCCGGAAGCAATGGAGGGGGATCAATGGCTGAGTTTCAATCCCCTCACGGGGATTCGTTCCTTTCTGACTTCCGAATCTCATAAGTCGCGGCCTCGGCCTCTCCTTGCGTTTCAATCCCCTCACGGGGATTCGTTCCTTTCTGACGCACTTCAGACGGATCGCCGCCGTCAGCGTCGGAGCGCCAAGTTTCAATCCCCTCACGGGGATTCGTTCCTTTCTGACAATGGCGATATCTGGAACAAGCCAGACGCCAAAGGAATCAAGTTTCAATCCCCTCACGGGGATTCGTTCCTTTCTGACGTTGTGGACAACGAAAACCATGTAGAGCCGATTGAAGTATCTGTTTCAATCCCCTCACGGGGATTCGTTCCTTTCTGACGGCCGTGGTACAAAGGCATAGACCGTGACCATGTTGCAGTTTCAATCCCCTCACGGGGATTCGTTCCTTTCTGACCCTCTAAGGAAACCAACCCGTCCATGTAGCCATCGTAATATTGTTTCAATCCCCTCACGGGGATTCGTTCCTTTCTGACATCCAAGCAGACGCCCTTCAATGGCTGCTGACCCATTGGAAGTTTCAATCCCCTCACGGGGATTCGTTCCTTTCTGACCATCATGGTCAACGAACGCGGCTACGCAACGCAGCGATTGTTTCAATCCCCTCACGGGGATTCGTTCCTTTCTGACAACTTCCACGAAAAAGCTATCAGCTGGCACCAGGAGAAAATCGTTTCAATCCCCTCACGGGGATTCGTTCCTTTCTGACCCTACGCCGACCGCCTGAATGCGATGCTCCGCAACCTGGTTTCAATCCCCTCACGGGGATTCGTTCCTTTCTGACAAATGGATTAGCACTGGAATGATGTTGCACCATGAGGGAGGTTTCAATCCCCTCACGGGGATTCGTTCCTTTCTGACAAATGGATTAGCACTGGAATGATGTTGCACCATGAGGGAGGTTTCAATCCCCTCACGGGGATTCGTTCCTTTCTGACATTGGCTGAAGTTGGTACGCAAGGCATCGGAAAAGACGGCGCGTTTCAATCCCCTCACGGGGATTCGTTCCTTTCTGACATTGGCTGAAGTTGGTACGCAAGGCATCGGAAAAGACGGCGCGTTTCAATCCCCTCACGGGGATTCGTTCCTTTCTGACATTGGCTGAAGTTGGTACGCAAGGCATCGGAAAAGACGGCGCGTTTCAATCCCCTCACGGGGATTCGTTCCTTTCTGACTGGCGCATCCCTGACCTCTACTGGGTATACGCGCATGGCGAAGTTTCAATCCCCTCACGGGGATTCGTTCCTTTCTGACTGGCGCATCCCTGACCTCTACTGGGTATACGCGCATGGCGAAGTTTCAATCCCCTCACGGGGATTCGTTCCTTTCTGACAGGATCGCCGGCATCCCGCTCAGCTGCGCCACAAACTCGCGTTTCAATCCCCTCACGGGGATTCGTTCCTTTCTGACAAGTCCACAAGGTCATCAAGCATCGCGACGACCTGTAGTTTCAATCCCCTCACGGGGATTCGTTCCTTTCTGACGACACGAAACTGCAGGTCCTGATCGACACGGGAGACGCGTTTCAATCCCCTCACGGGGATTCGTTCCTTTCTGACCGCCATACACGGCGAACTGGAACTGCCCGACGATCTCAAAATGTTTCAATCCCCTCACGGGGATTCGTTCCTTTCTGACCGCCATACACGGCGAACTGGAACTGCCCGACGATCTCAAAATGTTTCAATCCCCTCACGGGGATTCGTTCCTTTCTGACCGCCATACACGGCGAACTGGAACTGCCCGACGATCTCAAAATGTTTCAATCCCCTCACGGGGATTCGTTCCTTTCTGACCGTCAAATGAAAGCGGAGTTGGACGGCATGGATACCGGGTTTCAATCCCCTCACGGGGATTCGTTCCTTTCTGACCTCATCTACGGCCCAGTTGGATTCCAGTACAAGAACCGAGTTTCAATCCCCTCACGGGGATTCGTTCCTTTCTGACGCGTCAAAGCCAACGGCATCGAATCCATCGCCATTCCCCCGTTTCAATCCCCTCACGGGGATTCGTTCCTTTCTGACGCCAAAATAAAGACCGCTTCCAAATGCGCCAGTACTGTAGAAGTTTCAATCCCCTCACGGGGATTCGTTCCTTTCTGACCGACGATTTCGACGCGGCCGGCTATCTCTTTGAACTGATTCAGGTTTCAATCCCCTCACGGGGATTCGTTCCTTTCTGACCTAGAAAGATATGTCCAGACAGTCCACTATTACGATCGTTTCAATCCCCTCACGGGGATTCGTTCCTTTCTGACCATCAGCGCGGCCAGACGCGTTTCGTTGAGAGACAACAGTTTCAATCCCCTCACGGGGATTCGTTCCTTTCTGACCTGCCGCACACGGTCTTGCCCGGGTGGAGCGCATCGCTTTTGAGGCGTTTCAATCCCCTCACGGGGATTCGTTCCTTTCTGACGTGGAAACGAAACAATCGGGGCAAAGTTCAATGGCACTCGTTTCAATCCCCTCACGGGGATTCGTTCCTTTCTGACACCTGAAATATCAGGGTTTACGCGTGCGAGACCTATGGCTTGAATCAGATCGAGTGTGTCGCCTGGCCCTATATCTGCCGTGAACTTCTGTCATAGCTGTGCCTCCTTCCCTGACTGCCAGACAGCCAGCGAACACCCCCTATTTGACACCCTGTTTTGAGGGCAGGTCATGGTGGGGTGATCGCTAAACCCGTTCAGATGATACGCAGGCCGGGTTCTTCGGTGGGCGCGGCGCGGCCTAGAAAGAGGATGTTGTCCCGGCACTGATCGCACAAACGATAGAGACGGACGCTGTCTTCTTCCAGACTGATGATCTTTCCCAGTCGCTCCTGGAGCCGCGTCCAGTTGCGCGGGGTCAGATAGCACTCAAAGACGGACAGCTGCACGCGCTCACCGCCGAAGTCCTGCAGCGCCTGCGCAATTCTACCACGGCGCCGGTTCTCGGGCACATCGTAACTCACGACGACCAGCATGAGGACGCCTCCTAGCGTATCAGAAATGGACGGTACGGCCCCGTCTCTGTTTCCGTTATTATCCGGCTAAGGTGGTAGACCTGGTTCAGAAACAGACGCCGGTAGGTCGTGCGCTGGCCTGTATGCACATTCTTGAATTCCTGGTCAAACCGGCCCTCCATCTCGCGTATGAAGAGACGGATTCCGTCATCGGTCAACTCCAGCGGGCGTTCACTGTCCTCTCCGGGCACGAAATGATCGGGCGTGAGGATTTCGTTGTTCAGACAGCGCAGGACGACCGAGTCCACGATTACGGGGCGGAATTCCTCCATGAGGTCCAGGGGAAGGCTGGGCCGATTGTAGTTGAGCTGGTGGAGGAAGCCGACATAGGGGTCCAGCCCGGCGGTGAGGACCGCGCCCCAGATGTTCTGAGTCAGCAGGGTGTAGCCGAAGCTTAGCAGGATGTTGACGGGATCGGGCGGCGGCCGGCGGATGCGCCGTTCGAAGCGCCAGGGCGGTTTCAGCAGTTGTTTCCAGACGCGGAAGTATACGGCCGTGCCGCGTCCCTCCACGCCGGACAGACTGTTGATCGTCTGGCAGGCGGCAATGCGCGGCAGCATTGCGCCGACTTCGTCTACGGCACGCGTCAGCGAAGTCGCTTCCCAGTGGTTGGACGTGGATGCGGCGCGGCGGGCGTAGCGCTGCAGGAGGACGCGCAGGTTGTGCAGTTTGCCGGTCACGAACTGGCGCGCGGCGCGGAGGGCAAAGTCCGGTTCCTGGCTGCGCTGCAGCTGGGCGACGCGCAGCGCGCCGTTGCCGTTCTGCTCGCCGATGAGGCGGCCGTAGAAGCGGCCCGTGCGGCTCAGCAGCACGACTTCGATCCCTTCGCGCAGCAGAAGCTGCAGGGCAGGGGTGGTGATGGATACATTGCCGAAGACGATCACCTGGCTCACCTGCACGAGGGCAACCTGGGCAACCACAGAATCGTCTTGGACGACACTCAGACGCCGGCCCCTTTTCGTCAGACGACTGCCCTGCTCCACCAGATAGAGAGGATGGCGCATCGTATCACCTCAATCGTTTTGTAGCCGCCTGGCCTGGCCCATTCCGGTTGCCGTCTGTACCCCTACGCCGCTGTAGCGGGCGAACTCGGCGAGCATCTGCATGGTTGCCAGCCAGTAGCGGTCGCCCCCCAGCGCCCGGTAGGTTACTGTGCCCACGCCGCCAATGCGCAGCGCGCCGTTCTTCTGCGTCACGGGCCTGCTCTGCAGGCGGTAACGGGTCAGCGCCAGCATCTCGGCGCCGAATCGCCGCATCTCCGGGCTGAGCGCCAGCGGGCTGAAGCGGTTCCAGCGTTCGACGAGGCTGCCGAAGACCAGGTCGGGCAGGGGCATGGGCATCTGGCGACCGGCCTGTTTGAAGGCGGTGGGGCTGGCAAACTGCAGCGTCACTTGCTTGGGGATCGATCCGCGCGGCAGCATCTGGCGGGCGACCAGGGATTCGTAGTTGGTGGCGCCGGCCCAGCCGTGGTCGGACTCACTGGCGGTTGCACCGGTCACGCGCAGGGGACGGTGGAGAAGTTCGATAGCGGCGGGCGGTTTTTCGACCAGCGTTTCGAGAAGGGCCTGGCTCACGTCCGGCGTCAGGCCGGTCACGCGCAGGTAGTAGGGGGCGCCGGGTTCGAGGCGCATGCCGTCGCGGTTGCTGCGGCCGTTGAGAATGTCGGAACAGGTGAGGGGTTTGGGGCCGTCACCGTCGTGTATGGCTGTAACCAGTTCCGAGTTAACGGCGCGCAGACGCTGCAAGATGGCTGCATAATGGGCGCGGCCGACGTTGCGGGGCAGCAGCGTTTCGGTATCGGTTTCGACGGTGATGACGACAGAGACTAGCATGTCAATGGTTCGCGGTCCAGGATCTCGGCCACTTCAGTCCGAGATCTTCTGTATGGGTTGATCCTTTTTTATCCACGAAGGACACGAAAAGGCACGAAGAAGGCATGGGACGATTCGGACAGGGTACTTCTGTAGGTGCTGAACCTTGTTTGTCCACGAAGGACACGATGAGGCACGAAGAAGGCGGGAACGTTCGGGCAGAGTTCATCTGTATGTACGGTTGAGATAGTCGGCGGCCCAGGCGAGGGCGGCCGGAGACTGGTCGGTCAGGTAGAGGCGGAATCTTGCGCCGAAGTTATTCCTGTCCTGGTAGGTTCCGATCAGCCGCAGCTCTTCGCCTTCCTGTCTGACGAAAAAGCCTATACCTTTGATCGATCTCTGTTTGTCGTAGGGGATCGAGTTGGCCGCGCGAATCCAGATGTTCTGGTTGCAGACCTTGTGAACGAACTCCTGAAAGCCGATCGGGTAGTGATCATCTCTGAATGTCGGCGGTTTGCGCGTCTTCGCCGCGGCCAAGTTTACCGGTTTCGGGTTGCGGATGCGGAATCCGGTTAAGTAGATCTGGCCTATGGGGCTGAGTTCGTAGACAGATTCACCATTGACAGAGACTTCTGTCAGCAGGACCCGCAGTTTGTCGTCAAGGGGACCGAGTTCGCTGGCTGACAGCGCTTCGCCGCGCTCAAAGTCGGTCAGCAGGTCGGCGTTGTGGGCGAAGATCTGATAGTCAAAGCTGACCGGCAGAGGAGGAAAGTCGATTATTTCAGAGAAACGTTCGTGTTTGTAGGAGACTGGTATGTTAAGTGCCTGCCCAACGAGGAGGGCGATGGCGATCTGGGCTTTGTAGCCGCCGGTGGCGTCGATTGCGACATAGTCCGGGCCGCCCGCTTTCTGGATATATTCGCCGGCGCGGCGTACAAGATTGCGCAGGCCATGCGTTTTGAAATCCCTGGGGCGCTCGTCCTGCAGTTTCTCGACAACGCAGCAATCGACTGCGCGCAGCCCCAGTTCCCGCCGCTGCTGGAAGTAGGCTTTCAGGAGCTTGCCCGTATTCTCGCCGTGCGGCGTATCCGAGACCAGGAAGATGAGATGTTCAAGCGTCAGCCAGCTCTTTTTTCTGACCTCTTCAACGGTATTGATCTCCGCGCCGCAGACGCGCGCGGCGGGCGGCAGCGTTGCCAGCTCTCTGGCGAGCCTGTTCCATTCGCCTTTGTCGTATGCCCGGCGGAGCGCTTGCCAGTTGGGTGGGTTGTCCGGAGTGCATTCCGACAACCGGCCGAGATTGCCGAACAGGCTTGTTCCGACGGTGCAGAGGAGAGTGTGACGCGTCATGGTTGCTGACTCACGGTAGGGCTGCGGCTTTTCCGTTGAAATGAACTATCGTGTAGATAAACTCGGTCAAAGTTCAATTCTAATCGTTGGATGCGTAGCGCGTTGAAGCAGCTCTTCGAACTCACCCTCTTTGCCGGTGACGAGGCTGACAATCCTTCTGGTCAAACTGTCGAACTGCCGGTAGTCTGTCTCCGAGATTGGCACAGTTCCGTGGGCCAGGATTGACTGATTGCGCTTCTCGAGCAGTTCTTTCTGTTCCATGCCCCGATAAATGCCGGCGATTAATCCGTGCAAGCGCTGCTTGCTGAGTGCCAGCAAGGACATTTGCGCGTTAAGTCCCAGCGGCCTGCCTTCAGGAAAAGCGTAGCCCGCCCATTTGTAGAACGCACTCAGGAACTCCTGCTCGCCACCTTGGGCAGTCATGAAGAATTCGAGAACAGGCGCTTTGACATTGCTTATTCCACATTCCCGAAGGCAGATAGAAGCGCACATCTCAAGACACCGGTAGAGACGAGCTACTGCATCATCAAATTTGCCGGCGCGAGCGCGCCGCTGTGATGACGCGTAAATGTCAACTAAGCGAAAATGATCATTGATACTGGATACGCCACTTTCCCAACTGTCTTCGATCTCTGCCAGGAATTGAATGTTGTCAGCGATCGCCGAATCATCCGCAAAGTTCAAATCAAAACGCGCCATCTTGTCCTGAACTGCGCGGAGCATCTCTGCAGTCTTGCGGAGTGGGTCGTCTTCCAGGCGGCTATGGGAAAATGAATCCCAATGCTGATAGACTTGGACAAATTCTCGGAGAATGTCCAGTCTCCCTAACGTTGAGATGTCTCTTATCCCTTCACGCATGTTATCGCACAGCGCGCCCGCAGCATCATAATTGCCGGACTGGAAGAGGTTTTGGATGCTGTGGAGTTCAGTGGAACCAAAATGCACGAAGGGGTTGTCAAGCGTAATCAGTCTGGCGCTGAACGGTTTGACGATCCCCTTCACCTCTTCCCCCAGCTGATAAACGACCGGCACTCTGTGCCAGAATGCCGCAGCGGCCAGAGAAAGTCCCATAACCTTTACTCCGCCGGAACTGTCGACCAGAAAACTTCCATTCGGATTCTCTGTCAGAATGTTGCGGAGATGATCGTAATTTTCGGGCGCATCGGTCAAACTGAGTGAACGCAGGACTATGCGCCCATCAGGGTTCAGCCACTGGTTCCGGATTACGGGATCATCCCGAATCTGCTCTGCGGCGCGGCGCGACTCAGCGCTGTGGAGGAGATAGAGCTTGGTTGGGCGCACGATCAGAATGGTCAGGATTACCGGTAACGGGCGGAGGCCGACAGAGCAGATCAGGATCCTCTCCTTTAGTTCGGGATCGATCAACTGCTCAGGATTTTGGGGGACCAGACGCTTCTCGATTTCTTCTACATCTCTGGCAGCTCTTATCAGTCGATCTCGATCTTCTCCTTCGTCTGCAAACAGGCGGAAGACCTCCTCCAGCTTACTGATTTCGGATTCGCTTGCTTTTCCTTTCAGCCATTCAGGAACCACGCTTTCTCTCTTTCATTTCGACCAGGCACCAGCCAAAAGGCGAGACGGGGGTCTCTGCGGGACGGCCCTGGCGGTCCCGGCTGATCTGCACGACGACGCGCCGGCTTTTGGGGAAGGGGTCGCCTCGTTGGCGGCGGCCGCGGGCGAGACGGTGATTGCTCAGGACACGTTCCATAAAGTCAGTGTCTGACTGCAGGTGCGGCCCGAAGGTCTTGCTCGTCCAGCCGGTCCCCCAGCCCAGGCTGATAAGAAAGCGGCGTGGGTGAGCGGCCGGGTGCAGGTAAGGATACGGCAAGCAACTCCTGAATCTATGAACAGAAACCATCACCCATCGCGTAAACTACTGAAGTTAGAATTCCTTGATTTCAGCTTTCCCCTAAGATCGACTTAACCGTTTGCACTTTCGCTCGCTGCTTCTTGGAACCGCCACTCCACTTGTTGATACGTTGCCAATACTCTTTCAATGCTTGCGCTATCATCCGTTGGTCATCTCCCTGGAGCGACTGAAGTTCCGCGGTGTAGACGTGCGTCGCGCGCGCTTCATCCTCCTGGGTGGCGGTGAGACGATTCAACTCTTCAGCCAGCCTTTCAACGGGCGAAAGCGTTGCCTGGCGCTCGGCCTCTCGTTTTCTTTCAGTTTCTTCCTGCCTGGCTTGCTGCTGGCGTTTGACCACATCAATGATGTCGTCAGTCTGGTCCTTGAAATCACGGAAATAGCCGTACCCAACCGCTGTCTTTGCGCCAATGCCTTTCAGTTCCAATGCTTTCTCAAATCTCTCTTTGATCCTATCGAGCAGTCCCGAAGTCTGCGTCAGGAAAACAAACCGAAAGCCGGTCCGCTCTACGGTCAGAAATGTGATGGGAACTGGGTTTTGATCATCCGTTGGTGGTTCGCTGCCGCTGTAATACCCAGGATAATGCGGATTCATGATGTCCTGTGCGAAACGGACTTCACCGGGTAAAGCGTCGAGGAATTGCACCTTTCCGCGCTGATTCTGGTCGCCAAACAGAGCGACAAATCCTTCGTCACATAGAGCTTGGTTTTCGTCGTTGTCGAATTCCTCCTGCATCCACCAATGCCGCAACACGCCTTTCACGGCAGTTCCGGGAATGTAAGGAATGCCATAGATGTGATGTAGCGTCATATTTGTCTCTTGAACATGGTCACTGCCGAGACCAATGATCAGCCGCCAATCAACGGTTGCATCTACGCAGTAAAGATTGATGCCACACCTGACGAAGTGCAGGAGTTGCTGTCTTTGCCGCTGTCTCAACTGCTCGACCAAGCCTTGAGACGAATCGCCAAGCGTGTGAGTGGATGGTTGAGATTCGATCTTGTGCCTGGCGCCAGGCGTAATTCTCAGGAAATGTCGATAGCGCAGGGCGAAGTTATCAATCTGGTGGGATTGCACCAGTTGTGCGGTGTCGCGTGGGTGGTAGTTAGCCATCGTCGCCCTCCACGTCTTTCATGAGTCCATCCACGAATCGGCGAATCCAATTGAGCACTGCCAAAGTTTCAACGGTAACTTGCCGATAGTCCGATGACTGGAGTTGGATCACCTGATCCACTAACTCGCCGGGCGGAACCAACGCCTTGGCGTCTTCGGTCTGGAGCCAGTCCCCGATCTGTTCGTACAGCTTATTGTATCCATCATTCCTCTTCTTGATGTATGCGAGAGATTGGCCCAGTCCATTGGTTTTTATCAGAACGGGAAGTTTCTTGGCAGCGGACTTATACGTCTTTTGCAATCCGTCCGGGCCGTTCTCACTGACACGCCGAACTTCATCAAAAGCGTACTTGGCGCGACCTTGCTCTATCCCCTTACGTGTTGTCGGACGTTGTGACATCTCTCTCCTCCATCTCGATACATGCGTGTCCGGACCAACCCTTTGCCGACAGTCGCGTTGCCGCCGACCTGGATGATATCCGGCAATGCGTCGGCAAAGAATGCCATTACCTTTTCAGCTTCCATGCGGTTCTTGTCCGGCCCTTGACCTGCGTAGAAGATGCCCTTTTTCTCCTTCTCATCATCTACGCCGTCCACTTTCAGGAATAGCGGTGTCGTCAATGCCAAGGAGTAGAGAATCGAATCGGTGGGCAGATATTCTTCGTACCACAAGGCGCCGCCTGCCACCGTTCCTGTCTTGTTGTCGATCTTGGTTCGGGCTATGACCTCGGTCGAGAGCGTAACGAAATCACGAAAGTCGTCATCGCTCAACACGGCGACATCCCGTTTCATCTTCTCCCGCCAGTAGTCGTAGCCTGAGTCCGGTGGAAGGGTGTTTTCGGCAATCCATGTTGCGACAGCTTCACACTCCTTGTCGGGCCTGACAGTGAATGTGTACTCTTCAAGGACGATCTTCCCATCCTTCACTATGAGGGCGCTGTCGTTTGTCACTGAATTCTCGCCAGGAAGGTTTTCAACAAGCTCGATGCTGGGTTGGCAGATAGAGAGATCGTGTTTGAGACGGTCCAGGACTGCCAGACATGTCACCCAGGCAAAGACGCCGCTGACCGACTTGACAGGGAACAACAGAAGGCGCGCATCGGTAAAACCCAAGGCTCCGGCGTGCAGGTCGCCTCGTTCAGGGCCAAATACAATCCCAGTCAACTCGTTTGTCACCGCTTGCGTATCGAAAATCTCACGGATGCTGCCCTTCAAGCTGGTAGCTTCGATTTTCGGGTAGCCGGTATGCTTCTCACGCTGGATGGGCAGATCGACGATGCCGAGGTCGCTGCCGCTGCCGGCGTGAAGCGGGGTCTCGACGATGAGAAAAAGGGGCTTAGCTTGTTTGAACATGCTGGCTTCTCCTGGATAAGATTCTCGACGGGATTTCAAATGTGCGGGTGACAAAGTTAATGGCAGGAAGAGCCTGACGACCGAACTTGCCTTTCCAATCGTCGACATACGCTTTGTGATCGAAATCCCGACAAAGGATGTCGAATATTCTGAGCCGGGCAATCTCTCGCTCGTTGACATTAAAGGTATAGAGCAGTCGTACCTGCTCATCATTGGTCGACTTAAAGATGAAGGTCTCCCGGTCCTGGCTTCCAATCGGATTGGGGATCTGCCCGCCGTGGTTCAGATCGTCATTATGGCCCAAATTGCGGATGCGCTCATAGCACTTATCGGGATTGTGAAAACCTGGCCCCAAAACAGCATCCAATCGTTCGTAGAGCTCTTGGATGGCCCGATCAACCAATCGGCGATCCTGGGAGTCATAGCTGAAATAACTTCCACTTGGCAATTCGACAACAAAGTATGTCTGATAGTGATTCCAGAAAATCCCGCCAACCGGGGACAAGAGCGCGTCCTGTCCATCGACTTCAATGAATGCTTCCAGATCCTGTACGGCTTGGTAATGCTGAGTTCTGAATGCCGGCCAATTCACTATACCATTGTCGATTTGCATAAGAATGTCGGAATGACGTTCAATCAGACCCCAATCAATCACCAATAGGGCCTGTGGAATTCTGATAAGTGCGTCGGTGTCTTCAAAGTTGTAGTAAAGCGGGACGCGATGAAGTTGCGCCCAAATCGTCAGATATGGCAGGGTGGCCTTGAACCCTCCGGTGATATTGATGGCGGTTGCCTGCCGGCCTCCGGCATTTGCACTGATCGAGTCGATCTTTCGAATCAGATTGGTCATGCCTTCATTGGAGAAGGTTTTAGGATTCTCAACTTGCAGCCCGGTGATCACCTCTGTTCCCGCGTCGAATTTGACGGTACCGTGACCGCGCAGAACAAGAGCCGCTGTCTCATCCGCCAGAATTTCCGCGGCTAGTCGGGCGACAATTGTGTCCGAAGCAAGCAGACGGACGTTGATGTCATCTTGGAGTTCGACTTGAATCTTAGCGATACTCTGAAGTTCGGCCGAGGCGGTTTCTCTTTTACTCGCGACATAGGCAGAACTGATCGTTCTCAAATCATCGATGTCATAGTCATACTCATTCCATTCCGAAGCGGGGGATTTTCTGATCGTTTCATACGCGCGGCGAAAGCCGTCGTCGCTATTATCATTCAGGTAGTTCGTGAACAGCGATGTGCCAACCGGCGTCACAAGCGTCTTCATGAAGTTTCCTCCTTTGCCACGCCGACCAAGGCGAGCCCGAATCCTTCGTCGGCTCGCTCGTCGCTGATGTTCTGATAGTGAAAAGCGTTGATGAGATCATCGATTCGATCTCTGTCGAGCAGTTCAAAGTAGTAGACGCTGCCGGCGGGCACGGCGAGCAAAGTAGGTTTTGCCTCGCCTTTTGCCATGTCCCATCCGCCAACAGGAACAGGTTTATCTACCGCGGCCGTGATAAGTCTCAACGAAATTGGCGCAGCATTCTCCGGCAGATATGCCCCCGGAAGCGTATAGTCACTCAACCAGGAAGGAAGCCATCCATGTTTGAAAATAGCGGGCGTTGCGAAATAGAGCTTGAACCGCCCCGTTGATTGGATGGCAGTTTTGACCGCGTCCAGATGGCTGAATAGAGGACTCATGTCCACTTCGATATTCTGATAGACGAAACTTTTGCCTTCGCCGCCCAACTTCAACAGTCCCCTATGAGGTAAGCTCTCTGGGCATTCATAGTCCACGACAAAGCCGTAACTTCCATCGTTGTCTTTGAATCGGGACATTTCAATTCGGTACAGCATCTGTTCTTCCGACGATAACGTCTCCCGGCTCCGTGCGATGCCGATCTTGGATTCTCTTTCAATGAGTGTTGCCCGCTCTGTAAGCAGCAGGGGCGTGTCGTTCCCTCGCAAATATCGACTGAAAGCTCCCATGTCCAACAATCCATCGACGTCGGATTCGATTGATTCAGAAGTTGACCATGAAAGCGGGTAGTCGAGCGTTCCATTGGATGTGAAATCGCTGCGCTTGGGCGTCAGACGATGGAGTGACGGTGGGGCGCCGTTGCCCCGGGGTTCATCTTTCCTGGCGATCAGGTCAAGCGCCGCCGGGAAGAATAACTCCAATCGATTGGCGCGATCGTTCGCTAGCAATACGCTGCGCAGTCGAATTGCATTGCATAGCGACTCCGGCGTGCCGATCGTTTCGCGCATGCCGCCAGAATAGAAACGCGACAGGTCACCAAGTTCAGCAATATATGCGCTCCGTAAGGCGCCAAGGATCGTCGAGGGATGCGGAGGAAAGATCGAGTGCCCTTCCGACTGTTCGCCTTTTGTAAACGGCCTCCCGTCGCGGAAAAAGAATGTATCTGTGGGTTGGAGGAACAGTTTCATTTTTGCTGCCTCGCGATGAAGTTGACGATTTCCAGGTATCCGAGAAAGTGCGAGAAGGGCTGGATGTGACGACTCAGGCGGGCAAGTGACTCGATGGTCTGCTGGCTTTGTTCGGGCAATGTTCCATTGGCCGCATGCGCGCGTTCCACAATCCGGCTGAATTCAGTTTGGATCAGGGGGTGCCCCAGTTTCCTATAATCGTCTTCATCTTCGATCAACCTGACAAATGTCCCGCGGAAATCGTAAAGGAACCGTTTGGAAACTTCGTCATCATGCAACAGACGGATCAGGTCATCGCTGACGGCAAGCACATCCAGATCGCGATGCTTCCACTTTGTTACCACCGAACTTATATTGCCGGACCGTTTAAACAAGGCGATGCCAAGCGCATCGCGTTGCCCTTCGTCTTTCGCCACCTTCTGCATCCGCCGCGCCTGTTGGAGCACACCGCCGAGCGGCGTCTTGTTGTAGGCGATGCACACGCCGACCGAGGCGGTCGTAAAATCTGGAAATTGCGCGCGTAGGAATTTCAATGTGGGCAAAAGGTCTCTGAGATTGGCGAGAGCAAGGAGGTCGTCCCCGCCGGCATAGGTCAACTTGCCGAAATGCTCCTGTTCAACGATCTGACGGGCGTCTCCGGTGTATTGAATCAGCCGATGACTGAGGTCCTTATGCTCCGTCTGACTTTGCGCTTCCCGAATCTTCTCGCCCATGTTATCGCCATCAAGCGCGATGGCGGCATAGTATCGCCCCGGCTCCCCGCCAAGCATTCGGATCAAGTCTTGGCGCAATCCAGTACAAATCTGAATCTGCTCCTTTTCTTTGTTGGCATCTATGTTGTGATTGCGCTTGAGATAGGATTCGGTCCACGATTCTTCGTAGAGCCAGTCACCGTCAATGTTCTCGTTTCCAAACAGATCCCCGACCTTGGGCAACGGTTGAATCGTGGGAACATCTGTCGGTGTGTTGATCGATGTCTTCAGATTTCTGACTTGCTTCACGAATCGCTTGTAGACGTCCAAAGCGTCGCGATTGCTGCGGAGTCTGTCCTTGAAGTCTGCCGTTGCCACCTCCGAAGTAGATGGGAAACTCGGCCGGTTGTTTGAGAATTCGTCTTTGAATTCGGATTCGGTATTCAGAAAATGCCTTCCCAAGCGCTTGGTTAATGAGACAGAGCCGAGCGCCTCTCCCTGGCGGCAATACTGTGGGTTGCGTTCTGTAAAATCTTGCCACCAATTCATCGTTTGGCTGACCGGCTCATCCTGTTGCAGATGGAGGATTTCATGTGTTCCATCCAGAGAACATTTCCGTCCGAACTCACTGCTCTGCGTAAATGGACGACAGTTCTTGGTTGCCGCCAGGCTGGCGGCGGTGCGGGCGCACCAATCCTGATAACCCTGTTCCGCCTCTTCGGTAATGACCCAATGGACATTGAGGAAATTCGAGATCTGTCGCTCTACCATCGGACCGACATATGTCCAACGCCATTCACCCTTGCCGAATGCCTCATCAACCGCGCATTCCGCCATGCGCCTGAACTCAGCCTTTACGTTCTTTTCGGCCCTTTCTGCACGTTTGACCAACTCATCGTGTGAAACCTCAATGCCATTGCCGATTGCCAAAAAGAGATTGGGTAACGATGGGGTAGAGAAGTCCTGCTGCTTCCAAAATGCAAACGGTGACTGCGCGCCGATGGCGGGATAGATCAACTCTACATCGCCCCCTCGCACTTTGTCGATCGCCTTCGCGACAAGATAAGAGAGAATGTAGCTCCCCATCCACAGGTCCTCGGTCTTTCGCGCCGCGGCGATGAACGACTGCACGGGGCCGATCGTTAACATGAGCATAAGGCGCTGCGGCTGATCGCGATTCATTAGGAATCTCCTACTTTATGATAGCGTCAATAAAGTTCTTCTGCTTCTGCTGATAGTTCTTTGGCTTGTTACCCGTCAGGTACAGTTGTGTGACAATCGGGATATATCCATTATTGATCTTCTGAACACGGACATGGATGGGGGAGGCCAATCGTTTCTGCCCTTTTGCATAACCCAAAGCGTCATGTTTGTGATTGTGAGTTGCCTGCCCGATTTTTTTCAACAGGTTGTCAACATTGCCTGTCGGTTGACCAAAACAGATCCGCTGGATAACAGGATATTCGGGCGTAATACTGGGGAGGCGCTTTGATTCAATGCTCTGATTTCCAATGTGAAAGCGATCGGCGCCGGCAACAGAATTAAGGGTTTCCAAGATCTCCCTCTGTAACTCGGAAGGGCCTGTGAAATTCCAGCTTGTTACACGAATCGACCCGAATCCGCGCCGCGAACGATTGCCGACGCCTCCGAGCAGGAAACCCATTTCTGCGATCTGCACACAGGTCGAAGCAACTGCCTCGTCCCTGGCAATCAGAGACAGATCAAATAGTTGTCCCGAGACGAAAGCGCTTCGGCGAAAACTGCCGGATCTGTGCGGCAAGGGTTGATGTTGGCCTGCACTCAGCTCCTTTGTTACTGAAATGCGAATCGAGAAAGGCGCTTTGCCTTCGGTGCTACCGAACAAGCCAGCCTCGGTTTTCCGCAGCGATTCCGTCGTGCAGTCCTGCACGGTTCTCCACCAATAACGCATAAGCGATTTGAAAGGCGGCGGTCTAAGTTCAGGTACTCTGTCATTCGAACCGTGCAAAAACATCGGCGTTACAGTTTCAAGATTCAACATCTTGACTATCATTGCACTTCTCCTTGAGAAAAGCTTTGGCCGTCAAATCGCTTCAGGCAGATCGCGTGGTGAAGCGGGGCAGTCGTTACACGTCAGCCTACTATGAAGTACGAAATCTGCGGGCCGAGTTAATGCTTTTCACGATAGAGACGGATTCCGTCTGTATCAGCCTCATTGATCTTCTGTGTTGTGAAGCCACGAGCTGTTGCACTTTGTCAGCGAGAGTCCAAATAAGGACAGTTCTCCTGCGCGGAATCGATATTCTGCAAGAGGCTAAGTGATCTTGCCGCGGCTTTGGTTGTTGAACACATTCTGCCTTGCCGCGGTCATCCTGGAACTGCCGGCGGCACGCTCGTTCTTCTTCGCGGTTGTTTCGGTACCTGCCCGGAGGCAGCCCGAACCGCGCGCCCTTTGGGTCTGCGCCCCGCAAAGTGCAGGACTTCGTCAGGGACTTAGCGTTGAAGTGATATTGTAGTACATAGCGAACGGCGTGTGAAAGACGGTTAAGGGGACGGGGGCATCCCAAAATGGGGGCAAGTTTCAGGCCACCTCTGGGTAGTGACACCGGGATCCGCAGCCCGTTACTCTGGACCACCCCCAATCCAGGTTGCACCCTTCTCCAGATCAGGGTAATCCTGGGGCCAACCCATGAGGAAACCACTGGTGGCCAGCTAGCGACTTTTGACTGTTTTGGGTGGGAAGGTTTGGCGCGTCTTTGAGTGAGGGTTTCTTGGTTCGGATGCAACTTGGCGATCAAATGCAAGGCGCGGTTTGGCCTGGTATGACAAAGCGTCTTCGATTACTTGCTTTTGGTGATCATGTCCTTAACACTTACCGGAAAGGTAGTTCCAACCGTGGCAAGAAAATTTATCCATACCCCATTGTACTTCTCGTAATCGAAAACTCTCCCCTTTACTCCCTCCTTATTAAATCTTGCTCCTAGCATTCGACTATATTCATTCCCTATCAGGAAGCGTCTCACTGTGAACTTGTGGTCCAACTCCTGGTTATATTCATCAGTCCTAAAGACAGAAAAAAGGTAGTGAAAAATTGATATATTCCACCTCAATTCCATCCTTCCTCCGTCCTTTTTTTCAGGTCTCAATTCTTCCATATCCTCAGGAGTAGCCTTAAACTCTACCAGAAATACATATGACCCATGTCGAGGGTGTTCCCCAAACAGAATGAAGTCACAAGTCTTGTACCATCCTCCCTCTTTGAGTATCCTCCACTGACCCATCTCATCCGGAATGCCAACTACCGCTTGACCGACACCTTTTACCCAGATTTTCACGTTATCATTTTCATCTTCAAGATGAACGTCATTTCTGAAAACTCCCTCCTTTCTCTTGCCGGACACGATATGATCGTCCAGCCACGAAATAAAATCCACGCTACAAGTCCTCCTCTTCCGCCGACAACCGACCGGTCAATTCGTTCGATACCGCATTGATACTGTCAATAGTCCTGTCAAAATGAGGCATGTCGATTCCGTACTTATCTAAATCGCATTTGGTGAGAGTCCCTTTTTCGGCAACATAGGCACAGACCATATCAGGGTCAAGGCTTTCAGTGTATCCCAGCCTTTCTATCACCTCCTGCCTGTTTTCAAAATCGTTATGCAACATTATCAGGTTGTTCAGCTCCTTCACTATGTAATCACTATGCGTCGTGATCAAGACCTTTATTCCAATTTGGACCATGCGGGCCAGTATTCTGGCAAATTCAATCTGATTCGTTGTGTCAAGGTGACTTTCCGGCTCATCTATGATGAAGAAGCTTCTCTTGGCAAAGAAGGATTTCTTGAGAAACAGATAGAGAAGAATCAATTCGCTAACGGAAGAAGAGACTAAATGTGGGGACAGGCTCACGTCGCTTCCGTGTCCTGAAACTATGAATTTCCATCCTCCATCCTCATCATCTACAAATTTTCCTTCCATCATGCTTTCCAGACGGTCAATCAAAGGATCAGAGAAAGCAGGTCTTCCAGTAGGCGGTCTTTCAAATTCCCTAAACATATCTATGGCATCTTGAAAGGGAATGGTGTACCGAGACATGCGGTCAATTACCTCATGCCAGCGATGCTCTCTCTCTGCTCCTTCCGTTCGAATGCGCCGCAATTCAACCATTGCCTGATTTTTGGCAAAGTCAAGATCTTTATAGAAGAGGTGAATGAAAGAACGTTCCGAAACGAATGCGCGAGGTGAAATGAAACTCTCGGAATAGTCACCCAATAGGAAGTCGACATACAACTCGGAAATTCCCGAAAGCAGCTCATAGGGAGAGATGGAATCATCTTCGTTATCCATGTCTCCACTTAGTAGTACAGAGTACGTTGATCCATCGAACGTTCCCACTAACGCCATATTTCCAGAGCGCAATACAGTATCTTTAGGTTTACCTGATTGCCAGGAATCTTTTGATTCATGTCCTATTTCGATTCCCATACGAAAGTCTCGAAACAGATAAGAAGACCCACTAAACATCTCAGAGATTTTCTCTTTGGAGAATATGGAACACACTGACGACAAGACTCTGGATCGATCTGCCAGAAAGTCCTCATAACTCACTTTCCATTCGAGACTTCCTCTGAACATTAATTCGTGAGCCAAATCATCCTCGTCTATACCCACATTTGAACAAAGTCGCTCCAAAATAACGTTGCTTCCTGCATCAACAAACATCATCCCGTAAAACTCACTAAGAAATCCATAAACGGTGTGTGCCAAGTAGGTCTTGCCGGTGTTATTCCTGCCGGCAATGACGGTCAGATCTCCTAACTCCAACTCCGCATTGTCAATAGGCCCCAAGTTTTCAAACTTGAATTTCATCCCTCTAAGCGGCATACTGCCCTTTCCTTGATGCTGATGGACTTACCGTCCAGCTAGTACAAGCAAATTCTCACTGACCACAAGGCCGCAAATGCGCAAGCTCAATTCTCCCCCTATACATGAAGTACGGCCCCCTCCCAACCCATCCAGTCGCTTTCAATTTGGAGCCATTTGTGGCACCTTTCGCTGCCCAAATTATACGCCAGCAAGTTCACTCTGCCGAAATAGCCCCGGACAATTGTCCGGGGCTATGGAGAATTAGTGTGCCATCACCATCTTGTTGGAAATGTGATGGTTGAGCTTGGCCCCAAAAACTGGACCACAAGCTCAGGTGTGCAATGGAGAGAACTGCCCAGCCTGTGGAGGGGCAGAACGATGGTCAAGAAACGGCGGCGACACGCGGCGGCCTGCAAGTTTCGGGGCGAGCAGCCGGCCCTGAAGCCCGCCGCCTGCAAACGTCTCGAATTCCAACGTCACTGCCTCCTCCTGGCAGGCTCTCGCCTGTGACAGCCTTCACCCGCAAGTCCCGGTAGCTCCTGCACACACCCAACATGTGCTGCAGACTCTACCCAGAGTCTCGGGTACGCCAAAACAAACGGCCAGTACAAACGCCCGCGCGGCACAAATTGCAGTCAATCTTCGAAATCCCGGGAATCACTGTTCAGACAGCGGTCTGGTCAAAGCGACCCCCTGCCTTCGGCGTTATTCCACCATACGCGTGCAATGACATCGTCGATCTTCTTCTCAAATCGTTCGATCAGTTCGTGGTTGGCATGGACCAGAGCTTGCTCGGCTTCAATTTCGGTTATGACAGAATGTTGCACTTCTGAATTGGGCAAAGGGATTGGCAGCCTCAAAACATCGTCTCTTGTGATTCCTGGAATTGCTGCCCCGCTTCCAAGCTTTTGAATGTGGTCATACATTTGGATCAAACTGCTGTAAACGAACTCTGGAACGGCATAGTGGACTCGGACTGCCATGAGCTGACGACTAATAGCTACCTTCTCCTCTCTGAGGAGGTTTACTTTTCCCAATCCGGACCCTTTCACAGTGATAAGGACATCGCCCCTTTTTGCGATTGTCTTTGGTCTTGTTGTCCACTTCGAGACGATAGCAAAGGGTTCACCGAAATCAGCGGGACCAGTCAAGTAGCCAATACCGTTCCCCTTCGTATTGTAGTCTTCTTTCTTGATATGCTGCCCAGAAGACAGCGTACACAGTTCTCCCAATTCCACCATAGGCCACTCAGGATCAACATGAATTCGCGGCCGGTAGTTCTCGACGACAGCCCGCGCCCCGTCAATCACCTTCTGGTACTCTTCGATCTCCGCGACGATCTCCTTTTGGACTTCCAGCGGCGGCAGAGGAATTCTAAATCGATAGAGCAACTTCGCACTCAAATTATTGATATTCGCGCCAGAGATCTGTTCACGAAGAAAACTGTTGAACTGGGCTCGTCGAAGTTGATAGTAGAGGTAATGGGGATAAACAAGCGAACTGTTGGCTCGAACGGCCCCCATGAAGCCACCAAAATAGAACTCCGTGTCGTCAAGAGACAAGGCGACTTTGCCAATATGATCCTTGCTGCCGCTGGCAAGGCAAATGAGAATGTCATGTTTCAGGAGCCTTTTGGCGTCCGGGAAATCAAGTGAGCGAGAGACATGCTTGATTTCTGACAGATCCAGTGTATGCGTGTCCTTATCTATGTTATTGGCACGAAGGATCTGGAGTCCCCGTTCTCCGACCTCATCGCTCTTGCGATACGTCACTCCTCGAACTAAGTTGCAGATGTCACCTAACTGCGTCATGTGATATTCCGAACTGAAGAATTGAGTTTCTCTATACCTCTCCCCGCTCAGGCTATACTCCCCATTCTCGGCAACTCTTTCCTTCTCGACAGTTAACTCGTTTCCTTGCCGAGAGTCTTCCGTCACGTAATCCGCCCTGCTCTCCGCTACAAGCGAAGCCGAAGCAGGCTGGGCCAGGTCCGCCGCATCACCCTCCCGCAACAGCTGCAAATGTGCGATGATCTCCCGCCGCACCCTGGGCAAATCATTCTGTTCGATGGGGCGCCGCTGCGCGCCTAAGTCAAAACCGTCGTTCTCCACCTTGAAGAACGCGATCCTGTCTGTCCTCCTCGCCAACCCCTTGTCCAGCAGCAGGATCGAGGTCTTTACACCCGAATAGGGGTTGAAGACGCCCGCGGGCAGTGAGACGACCGCCACCAAGCTCTCCTCCACGAGCTTCGTGCGTAACTGCTTGTGCGCGTTCTGGCTCTGGAAGATGATGCCCTGGGGCACGATGATCCCCGCTCTTCCGC
Source organism: Caldilineaceae bacterium (assembly GCA_965208965.1). Taxonomy (GTDB): domain Bacteria; phylum Chloroflexota; class Anaerolineae; order Caldilineales; family Caldilineaceae; genus Bin5. The sequence continues at coordinate 1,929,458 of OZ242384.1, read as the reverse complement.
CCGCGTTCAGATGCTCCGCCATGTAGTCCACGAACAGCACTTCGCTGCGCCTGGACTTGACCGAAAAGCGGTTGTGCGGCCGGATCCCTCCTTTCGGCGACATGAAGGGCGGGTTCGCCAGGATCACGTCGGCGAACTCGTTCCAGCGCTCCTCGCTCGTCAGCGTGTCGTACTCGTAGATGTGGGGATCGACCAGCCCGTGCAGATACATGTTTACGAGCGACAGGCGCACCATGTCCGGCGAGATGTCGTAACCCATCAGGTTTCTGGCCAGCCGTTCCCGTTCGTCCGGGGTTAGGGTACTGTTCCCTTCGGCGTCCATATTGGCGGCCAGAATATGCTTGTAGGAGGAGATGAGAAATCCGGCGGTCCCGCAGGCCGGGTCAAGGATCACATCCTCTTTCTTCGGGTCCACGATCGAGACGATGAAGTCGATGATGTGGCGCGGCGTGCGGAACTGGCCGGCGTCGCCCTGCGAGTCCATCACAGACAGCAAATACTCGAAGGCGTCGCCCAGCCGCTCCGAATGGTCGTAGGTGAAGCCGTCGATCACCTTCAGGAAGGCGCGCAGCGTCTCCGGGTCACGGTAGGGCAGGTAGGCGTTGCTGAAGATATCCCTGAACAGCGGGGGAAGGCCGCCGTTTTCCGGCATACGCCTGATTGCTTCATCGTACGTGTTGAACATCTCATGGCCGCCCAGACCCGGCTGCATCAGCCTGGCCCAGCTATAGCGCGCGAATTCGCCGGTAAAGTAGTCGCGCTCTCCCCCTAGTTCTTCGCTAATGGCGTCGATGTCGTCCATGAATTTGTAGATCAGGGCGAAGGTGATCTGCTCGACCTGGCTCTTCGGGTCGGGCACTTTGCCCACCAGGATGTCGCGGGCCGTGTCGATGCGGCGTTTCGTTTCGGCGTCTAACATAGTGATCCTCTAGGCGGCAAACTGATTATACGGCAGGCGATTCGAACAATTCTGGGTGCCGGGCGCGAGTTTCTCGTAGGAACAACAATAGTGAGGTCAGGGAAAACGGGGAAGATGTTTGGGGCGGCTCTCTTTGTTCACGTTGTGAGATTCTGTCTGAAAGTAAACCAAGGGTTCTATCTGATTGCTGAAAGTCCTGTACATCTGGTGGGATCAAGAGCCCGAGTTATTCACAACCGGTGTGGAGTCATTTCGAGGTCGTCGTAGGACTAAGACAGGATTTCCATATTGGTTCCCACTGACATGATCAAGATCGATATGTCTGATGTCTACCGATCCCCCGAGCTTGCTCGTCCAAGTACCATCGTCTAGTTGTCGAGCGGCATGTGTAGGTCTGCCATCAATGTGAGCGAAAATCGCTACCTTTTCCACTCCGGTCTCAAAGCCGGCATCCTGGCTGATTTCGTATCCAAGTCTCCGGAATGCTTCGGCGAATGCTGCAACCGTAGGTTGCCTGGGTACATCTTCAGGCCAATAAAACTGCTCAGGAGAATCTGGCCACCACCACCGTGTGTCATCGCCGGCAGCCCAAGCGATACAGTTGTATTGGGATGTCGCCATGCTGGTGATCTCATAGGGGGTATCGCTGAGTTTGGGGAACGCAACTTCCAGGTTCACCACCGCAACCCTGCCCTCCTTGCCCAGTCCAGCCAGTCTTGTGCCATCTCTTTGATATAGCCTCTATGTTTGGGAAGCACAGGATTCTCTCGCGTTATTTCATGGAGCGCACAAAACCAGTGGGCGGATCCTTGTTCAAGCTCCTTGAGAATTAGGGGTAGCGCATGGCCCCCCATTTCCACGATCTGACGGTATGCCGGATGCTGCGCGACCTCATCCATGGATGAGAGAAATGCACACTCCTCGTGTAAAACTGCTGCGAGCCGATCGAATTGCTCTTTCAAGTCATCTTGTTGCGTTCCTGAGTGGGACTCTGTTATTGAAGTTGAATGACCATACACCCTTCCGACATTCATGAGAGACCAAATCGACCGGCCAAACTCCCATGATTCGTCGGACACTATCACTTCGTCGAACAGTTTTTCCTTTGCCAGCGCATCGATGATCATTTCCTGCCCTCCATGTTAAGCAGGTCGCGAAGTTGATCGGTGATGCTATCCTCAAAAGCCAAAACTACGTTTTCGTGGGCGAGTTGGAGTTCCTTCTTCAACTCTGTTTCGCCAACTTCTTCGTCTAGTGAGGCTCTATCGTATAGATCCAGCATAAAGGTCTGTTTTCTCTCAAATGATTGAGGGGGGTCAGGGGCGCCGAATGTTATGAGCACCGTATGTCCTTGTTCGGCTTGAGGGACTTCTACTCTAACAAGAAAGGGGCCATGCATGTTTCCCAGGGACTGCGGAAGTTGCGGATAGATAGCAAAGAAATCTTCCATGGAAATTTTCTCGCCGGGAATCTCAATCCGGTTAATGTATCGCAGTCCGATTCGCGTGATTCGCTGGGAGGGAGCAACTTCATTGTACACGGTAAACGCTCTGTAAACGACCTGTTCCCAATCTTCAAAGTGACGGTACGGTAGCAACTGATTGACCACGAGAAGGTTTTCGGCGACCTGAATCATTTGGTCGCCTTTCTCGGTCAGGAACTGCATCCACGACGGCAACCTTTGAACGCCTGCTGAGGCGATTTCAGGTCCCATAGTGATCGTGGCTTCTTGGATTTCTTTCTGTCGTTTCTTGGGAAAATCATTTTTGACTCTCTCGTAAAACGCTCCCGGCGCTGTGTCGTCCCAAGATGATTCGGCGAAGTAGACCTCGCAAAGCGCTTCAACAACTGGAGGATTCCGATAACTCCGCTTAGGTATCTTCCTGCGAGGATGGCCACTAGAGGAACGACCAGGCATTGAATCAGTGCTCATGGTTTCGCCTCCTTGTCAAAAGTCGGCTTAAGCGTGGCAGGTCGAGGTGTTCCTGGCACGTTGTCAAGTATACCATTTTCATCGGGATGGATAGGAACGGCTGACTTTCTGTCTTGCTATGTCAGGATCAACAGTATGTTCAGTTTACGCGGCAAACTGATTCAACGAAACGTAGTCCTTGATGTACTCGGGTACGAGGACGCGATACTTGTTCGGCACCCGCGCGTAATCATCCAGCGAGAGCGAAGCATTGGTCGCAAGCTGCGTGAGTTTACGGCTTGCCACAATTTGCCGGACCTCCTCGCTGGTGGCGTAAGCCTTGAAGTAGGCCTTGATTGATGGTATGGCAAATAGCTCCTTTTCCTCCTCCGGCTGATTGCCGGCCACGAACTTGGCGAACTCCTCCTCCAGCAGTTCGTCTTTGGACTTGAACCTGGGAATAATGTCGAAGACCTTTTCCAATATCTCCCGCAGCGTCAGCCGCCGGTCCACGGCCGCGGCCTTGCGCAGCTTGGCCAGCGTATAGTACTCCTCCGGCTTTTCCATGACCTCGCGGTTCACATAGTCGATGACGCGGTCCCACTGGCCTGCCTCTACCGCCTCGGCAATCGTCCCGTCCGCGCGCACGGTATCCGCGAATTTTTCGAACAGCATGCGGTCGATCTTCATTCCCTGCGGCCCGATTGTTTCTTCGCGCAGCGTCAAAAGATCGTCCCGGCCCAGGTATTCGAAAGCGCCGAGCTGGACGACCGGGCCGACCGGCCCATTGCCATCCGGGTCGCCGTCTGCCGTGATGGCTGGCAGCTTGAGTTTTTCGTCATAGTTGAACTCAGTTTCAAAGTATTCACAGTTTCCGAAAAAGTCGAAGAGCTTGAACTTTGTCTTTTCAGGCCGGGCTGTCTCCTCCTTCAGACGCTCGTCGCGCAGCTGGTCCAGAAAGCTGTGCCGGCGCGTGCCCCGCCCCTTGATCTGAACGAAGTCGGTTGGCGAAAAGATGGGGCGGAACAGCCCCAGGTTCAGGATATCGGTGCAGTCATAGCCTGTGGTCATCATGCCGACGGTGACGCAGACGCGAGCCTTGCCGGTGCGGTACTCGGGCAGGAAATTGGCTGTTCCCTTGAGGTTGTTGTTGGCAAAGTTGATCGTGAACCGTTGCGCTTCGGGGACCTGCGAACTGACCTGCACGGCAAAGTCGGAGCGGTATTTGCCGGGATAGATGATGTCGGCTATTTCGTTCAGGGTCTGCGTCAGCCTGGCGGCATGGTTCTGGCTGACCGCGAAGACGATCGACTTGCCAAACTCGTTGCTGACGGGATCCCGCATCCCCTCCTGCAAAAAGGTCTGACAGAAGACTTTGTTGGTCGCGTCGGAAAAGAACTCCTTCTCGAACTGGCGCTGCTTGTAGGTCTGCTCCTGCTCCTCCCCCGTATCGTCAGTGAAGGAGACGATGAAGCCCTGATCCGCCAGCAGCTGCGTCGTCACATTGGTGCGTGCGTCGACGACCGTGGGGTTGATGAGGAAGCCGTCGCGCACGCCGTCGAGCAACGAATAGCGAAATGTGGGCTGCCCGCTCTCGCAGCCGAAGGTCCGGTAGGTGTCCAGCAGCAGGCGGCGCTCCATCTCGCGCGGGTCGCGGACGCCGGTTCCCGCGCTTTCCGCTTTCTTCAGATAGTCCCGCGGCGTGGCGGTCAGGCCCAGCTTGTAACCGACGAAAAAGTCGAACACGGCGCGGGCGTTGCCGCTGATCGAGCGGTGCGCCTCGTCGGAGATCACCAGGTCGAAGTCGGTGGGAGAAAAGAGGGCCTGGTACTTGTTGTTGAAGAGCAGAGACTGCACGGTGCTGACCACGATTTCGGCAGAACGCCAGTCGTCGCGGCGCTCCTTGTATGTCACTGTTTGGAAGTCGACAGAGAGCAGCGCGGTGAAGACCTTTCTGGCCTGCTCCTCAAGTTCCAGGCGGTCCACCAGAAAAAGGACGCGGCCGGCATTGCCCGTGCGCAGAAACAGCTTTACGATGGCCGCGGCGGTAAGCGTCTTGCCGGTACCGGTCGCCATTTCGAACAGGAAGCGGTCGTTGCCCTCTTCCAGCGAGCGCTGCAAGGCGTGGACGGCCCTGAGCTGGTAGTCGCGCAGGAAGCGGAGGCCCCTGGCCGTTATGAAACCGGGCCGTTCAGCCTCGTTTCTCCACGCTGCCGCGGAGGCGTAGTTCGGCTCCTGGCTCAAAACAATGTAGTCGGCCTCGACCCGCTCATCGACCAGCCTCCGCGGGTTCGGCGTTACCTTCCGGTAGCCGGTTACCGACTCCGGCGAAGGAAAAGAGGTGATGATGTAGGGATTGCCGCGTTCCAGATCCCAGAAGTAGTGCAGGTTCCCGTTGGAAAGGATGACGAAGCGGCAGTTCTGTGAACGGGCGTAGCGCCGCGCCTGCTCCTTGCCTGCCAGCGGGTTCTTGTCCTCCGACTTGGCCTCCAGGACGATGAGCGGAAAGCCGCGGCTGTCGAGCAGGAGGAAGTCGACGAACCCTTTTGTCGTCTGCTCAAAGTCGTTCCCCATCCCGTCCAGGTCCGACTTCTTGAGGGTGACAGTTGCCTCCAGCCTTATATTGGCAGGCCCCTCTTCGCCCTCAAGGAACCGCCACCCAGCCGTCTCCAGCAGCTTATTGATCTTTACACGTGCCGTCGCTTCTTTCATGTCGTCTCAACCCGGAATCAACAGTGCCGCCAAGGGAGAGTTCAGCGATTGGACTGAGTAGGATTCGGCACAGATTAACGTCAACGAGGCCTGGGAACCAAAATCAGAGCCAACCCAACTCGGGCCTTTGTCTGAACCGGGGCATCCACGGGAAAAACCTTACATTGGTTGATCCACGAAGGACACGAAGGGGCACTAAGAACGGCAACACCTTGTTGATCCGCGAAAGGACACGAAGGGGGCGCGAAGAACGGTAAACGGCAACTTATGCACGGAGGGGCGGCAGTTCGTGCCGTTTCATGTCGATCTCGAATGAAAACCAGAATTTACGTTTATCGCAAGCGAAGACCGTGCTTCTGTTCTCTTGTTCAATTGACCTAAGTCACGAACGACAGTGACACAGGGTATGAAACAGAGCGCGGAAGGAAACTATTCCACCCACGCCGCGACCTGCTCCCCAATCCGCGCCACCGCGCTCGCCCCGTTCTGCTCGCCCGTCAGCACCCGGTTTACCTCAATAAAGTAGACGAGCGAAATCTCCGTGTAATGCCCGCCGGTCATCGCGGCCGGCCGCGCCACCGCGTGCTCCGCCAGGCTCTCCGCGATCTGCGCCGCCGCCGGAATGCGCGCCTGCACATCTTCGTCCTCGTACAACGCCGCGATCGCCGGCGGGGCGCCGTCGGCCAGCGCACGCCGCCGCTGCGCCGCCGCATCGGTCAGACAGCGGGCCGCATCCGCCGCGGCATCCGGGTAACGGCTGTAGCGGCTGACTCCGAGCTGCTGCCCTCCAACTATGCTCGCATGCCGCCCTTCCGCGCCCTCCCCCCTGGGCAGACGCGTCACGCCAAACCGGTCGCGAATTGGGCTGCCCTCCGCCTGGCCCAGCCCATACGCATACGGCCAGTTGCGCATGAAGGCCGCATTGCCGTTCTGGAACTGCCAGCGAGCATCCTCCTCCTGGAAGACCGTCACCCCCGGCGGGCTGATCTCGCCCACCCACGCCGCCGCCCTGTCAAGCGCCCGCGCCGCGCCTTCGTCCAAAGCCAGCCGCCCGTCCGCATCCACGATCAGGCCGGCGCCCGTACTCGCCTGCCACTCCAGCGCATTGACCGTCAGTCCCTCGTACACATTGCCCTGCCACACGTACCCCCAGAACTCCGCATTCGCCTCCCGCTCCCCCTCCTGGATCGCCGCCGCCATCTCCTCCAGCTCGCTCCACGTCGCGGGCGGCCCTTCGAAGCCGTACTTCTCCAGCAGGTCCGTCCGGTAGTAGAGCAGCCCGACGTCCCCCATCAGGGGCAAGCCGACCAGCGCCTCCCCCACACTGTTGTTCTCCAGGTAGACCGGGAAATACAGGCCCCGCTCCTCCGCCGTCAGATGCGGGTTCAGGTCCAGCAGATGCGGCGCCAGCGTCCCCGACCACACCACGTCGAAGTCGATCAGGTCGATGTCGTCCGATTCAGCCGGCAGAAACTGTCGGTAGAGCCCCAACCGGTCCACCGGATTCGCCGGCACCGGCAGCAGCTCGATTGCCATGCCGGCCTCCTTGCCGCAGCGCGCAACGATCTCCCTGTCCACCGGCCGCACAAACGCCGGCCCCATCCAGCGCAAAATCGGCCTCGGCGGCGTCACCGCCACCGTGGCTTCCTCTGCCCGCGCTGCGCCGCTGTCCCCGCCGCAGCCCGCATACAGCAGTCCCGAGCCCAGCAGCAACAGAAAGAGGAGGATGCGGGCGGCACACCTCCCACATCCTTTCCTGATCATCTGAACCACAATACAGGTCCTATTATCGTTCGTAATACGCTACTCCAAATGCGTCTGCATGGGCCGGTCCAAACTAATAATCCACAAAAGTAACCACCGCCGCCTCACCCACCGCCAGCTCCACCTCGGCGCTGAGCGCCAGCTCCGGGCAGTGGACCAGGTATGCGCCCGGCGGAAATGGCCCGAACTCTGCGCGGTAGGACGGCTCTGCCTTTCCGGCCTCGCTTGCCTCCAGCTCCTCCATGCCGCTGTCGGCGACCGTCACGATGATCGTCAGATCAGTTCGTCCCGCCCACTGCGCCCGGATCATTCCAGGTGCAGGAGCCCCCGTCTGAATGCGCGTCTGCCGGCGCCATCCCTCCTCCGTCTGCCACAACTGGATGCTGAGCCGGTCACCCGCGTCCAGGTGAATTCCCCAACTCCCGAAACCTTCAGCGTAGAGGTCGTAGTCGCCGGCCGGCAGGCTCTCGAATCTGAACTCACCCGAAGGTTCCACCTGCGTTACGTAGCGCTGCCTCTGCGCGTCCACCAGCGCCACCTGCTGCGAAGGCCGCGAGCCCCCCAGCGGCTGCCTGGCGCGCGCTGCGGCGCCAGCCATTCCCGGCTGCATCCGGTCCTGCGGTTGCAGCCGGCCCTCCAGCACCGCGGGCTCCGGCAGCGCCGATAGTGTCTCTTCCCGCAGCAGGATGAGATCGCAGCGGGGCCTGTTGCGCCCATCCAAAACAAGCGGGCGCGGCCAGTTGAGCAGCCGCCTCTGCTTCACATCCACATAGTATCTTCCGGCCGCGAGGCCGCTGAAGAGATAGCCGCCGTCCTCGTCCACTTCCGCCAGCCGCTCGCTCGGCCCCCCTCCGGGCTCCTCAGCCCGCAGCCGCACAGTGCATCCCTTTCCGCCTTCCACGCTGCCGCTGATCTCCGACGCCCGCGCAGCGGCCCTCTTTTCATCATAAGAGTAGGCGAACAGCACATGGGTCTCCATTCCCTCCTCAATCAAGACCTCGCGCTTCAGCGGCGTTGGACCGCTGTCCGGCAGACCCAGTACCTCCAGCTGGTAACTGCCGGCCGCCAGCGGCCCCGTCTCGCACTGGGCTGTCTGCGTCTGGCTGCTACGCGCCAGCGGCACGACCCAGCTCTTCTGTTCGCTGTCGCTGATTCGCAGCGCCGGCGGACGCGTCCGCCGGCCCCCTTCATCCGATCCGCTCTCCGCATCTGCCGGATTCGGCAGATATTCCACGTCGCAGATCAACATGCCGTCATCAAGCACAGTCCGCTGTTCGATCTCAAAACCCCATCCGTAAGCCGTCAGGTCACAGACCAACTCCTGGGCCGGCCCAAAATCCAGCGCGTCGACACGGCTGCCCGCCGGGTCGGTCACCTCCAGGCTGTAACGGCCCGCTGGCAAATCCACAAAACGGTAGACGCCGCTCGTTCTGGCGATCGTTTCATAAGCGAACCCGTCACTGTGCGTAAGCCGGACCTGCGCGCCTGCCCCGCCTCGTACCTTGCCGCTCAATACACCACTCCCGGTTGGCAGGAATCCGTAGCCCGAACCGGTGACCGGGGCCTGACGCGCCTCTTTTTCTCGCCCTTCCCGCGCCCTTGGCCGTTTGGGCTCCGTCTTGAGCAGGGGAACGATCGGGAGCGTCGACCAGCCAAACGTCTCGGCAACGGGGACCCGACCCGCCGGCAGCGAAAGCGTTGCTCTCTCCTCCCTCTCTCCTCGCCCCTGCGCCAGATGGAGCGGGCTATACCACGCGCACCGCTCGTCCACCGAGCCCTCGCCCTCCAGCGCACCGTGAGCCAGCAACCAGAAGGCTGTGCAGAAGTAGTAGTCCGGCGCCGGCGGCGTGCGGCGGCCCGTTCCCATCATCGCCCGGCAGATCTCCAGCGTCTGCGTCGTATGCAGCGTCTGCGTCGTCGCAGGGTAGCGCGGATCCCCGTTTTCATTGATCAAATAACCGTTTGCTGTCGAGAGGATCGGCAGACTGCGGCCAATCAACTGCACTACCTCGTCGTTCAGCCGTTCAAACGCCCGCCAGCGCACGCGCTCCGACTGCAGCTGTGGTTGCGGCTCGCCCTCGCGCGGTTGCGCCAGCACGGCCTCAAGCTTCGCCCTCCAGTCAACGGGGGCGTCGTTATCTGAAGCGTCGTCATCACTATCAGCAGGCTGGTCCGCACCGTCCTCCCGCTCGCGGCGCATGTCGCTGATCTCTGCCAGCGGCCGCCCCTGCCACGCCTCAGAGGCCAGGGCGCTGTAAAACTCGCGCCCAAGCGGCGCGCCTTCACTGTGCACCGCGTCATCGGGATAGTGCGGCGGACGGTTGCTCGAATAGTTGTGGATCGCCAGCCAGATCGGCTGGTCGAACAGCGCTTCACCTCCGGCCCGTGCGATCTCCTCAACCAGCTGCCAGTCTCCATCCGGCGTAAGTGCCGGGATCGCCGGCAGGCCGCCCCGCTCCAGAACCGCTTCCATATTTGCCGCCGCCGTCCGCGCCGTCACCGCAAGCGCATCCTCCGGCAGCCTCGCGCGCCCCCAGAAAGCCGCCCCGTCCGGTTCGCTGTCGAGCTCAAAGTAGCGCACACCGGCCTCGACCAGCCTCTCCACTTCCGCCAGTTCCTCGTCAGAGAGCGGGCCCGGTCCCACCGTCTCCCGAACGATCTGAACGATCGGCATGATCTGGGCAGCCAGCAGCGCCTTCGACAACTGCAGCGCGCCGCGCTGGTCCGCAATCTTCACCCATTTCACGCCCAATTCGATCAGTTCCCGCAGCCAGAACGCCTCTACCATCTCAAGCGTCGCCGCGCTCACACCGGCGCACCAGTGGACGCCGATACCTGTATCATCTGCAGGGCGGGGATATTCGTGCAACTCCATAAGCGGTCATTATACAGCCGTTCACCACGCGTGACTAGCAGTCGGGGACATTCGACATCCAGCCGCCGCCGACAAACCAGCCGGCGTTTGCGCCTGCCGTTGGATTGTCTTTCTGACCTTACGTACTGTAAACTGTGCACGTGATCTGTCCGGTCCGGCAATGCGGATGCATCATCTTTCAACCAAATCCCGTGTTAACTGCATAATACGTCCCCAAAACCGACGACTTTGGAGCCTGGCGTACACGCTTTGCGCGTAGGATGCGTCATAATCGAGTAATCAGCCCGCCTTGCGTCGCGTAGAGAACCTGCATTACCAAGAGGGCGCCTTCGCAGTGGCAAGAATCCTTTTCACCGCGAACCTCTCGCCATGAACAACTGTCAAGAGGAAACCCCATGCAAGAAGTGCAAGCCGTTGCCAATCGCATTATCGCCAATGTCGAGAAGGTCATCATCGGCAAGGACCGCGAAGTCCGCATGACCGTGGTGGCTTTGCTATGCGAGGGCCACCTCCTCATCGAAGATGTCCCCGGCGTCGGCAAGACAATGCTGGCCCGGGCAATTGCCCGTACCGTTGGCAGCTCCTACCGCCGCATTCAGTTTACGCCCGATATGCTGCCCAGCGATGTCACCGGTGTCAGCGTCTTCAATCAGAAGACGCTCGAATTCGAATTCCGGCCCGGCCCGATCATGGCCCAGATCGTTCTCTCCGACGAGATCAACCGCGCCACGCCCAAAACACAGTCCGCCCTTCTCGAAGCGATGGAGGAGCGCCAGGTCACCGTCGACGGCACCACCTATGATATGTCGCGGCCGTTTCTCGTGCTCGCCACCCAGAATCCCATCGAATACGAAGGCACCTTTCCCCTGCCCGAAGCCCAGGTAGACCGCTTCCTGATGCGCATCAGACTGGGGTACCCACTGAAGGCGCACGAGGTCAACATCCTCGGCCTGCAGGCCCTGACCCATCCCATCGAGGATCTTGAGAGAACCGTCTCCGTCGAAGAACTCTCAGAGGCCCAGGAGGCCGTGCGCGACATGTATGTCGACGACAGCGTCAAGGAATATATCGTCGACCTTGTCTCCACAACTCGCGATCATCCCGACGTCTACCTCGGCGCCAGCCCTCGCGGCAGTCTGGCCCTCTTCCGCGCCGCCCGCGCCTGGGCCGCAATCGACGGACGCGAATATGTGCTGCCCGACGATGTCAAACTCCTGGCCGAAGCGACGCTGGCCCACAGGCTCATCGTCAGCCCCTCCGCCCGCATCAAGAACGTAGACGCCGCCCAAGTTATCGAGGACGCGCTCGCGCATACACCCGTTCCAGGCAGCCGCGTAAGAGCCGGCTGAACATCAGAGAGGGAAAGGAGATAGGCTTCAGAGAGCCACTCTCTCCTCACCCCTCACTCCTCGCCTATGTCTTCACGCCTCATCTTCCTGCTCGCCGCTCTCGTCGTCTCATGGGGCTTCGCGCTCAACAGTGGGCGCCCACTCGCCTTCAACCTCGCCTACCTCATAAGCGGCATCCTCGCGCTCAGCTATTTCTGGTCCTGGACCAGCACGCGCGCCATCCATATCAATCGCCATACCCGCGCTCGCCGCAGCCAGGTCGGCCAGCATTTTGAAGAAAGCTTCGAAGTGCGCAATCAGGGACGGCTTCCCAAACTCTGGCTCGAAGTGCGAGACTTCTCCACCGTGCCCTTCCACGGCGCCAGCCGCGTCGTCAGCCACCTTCAGGGCCGCGCCCGCCATCGCTGGCAGGTGCGTACCTACTGCCAGCAGCGCGGCTACTACCGCCTGGGCCCAATGCGTCTCCTCAGCGGCGACCCCTTGGGCCTCTTCTCCATCAACCAGACGCTGAACCAGACCAGCGACCTCATCGTCTATCCCGCAACCGTCACCCTCTCCGCCTTTCAGCCCCCCGCCGCCGACCTCGCCGGCGGCGAAGCCCTCAGCCGCCGCGCCCAATACATCACCACCAACGTCTCCGGCATCCGCGAATACGCGCCCGGCGACAGCTTCAACCGCATCCACTGGCTGACCACCGCCCGCACCGGCCGGCTCATGACCAGAGAGTTTGAGCTCGACCCGTCGGCCGATATCTGGCTCTTTCTCGACCTCCACAGCCGCACCGCGCACAGCCTGCCCTGGAGGCTGGCCCCCCCGGAGGCCGGCGTCTTCGGCCTCAGCGGGCGCAAACGAAACGAAGCCCTCGAACTGGCCCCCAGCACCCTCGAGTACGCCGTGACCGCCGCCGCCAGCATCGCCCGCTACTTCCTGCTCCGCAACCGGGCCGTCGGCCTCATCTGGCACGGCAGCCAGCGCTACCTCTTACAGATCGATCGCGGCGAGCGCCAGATGCGCAAAATGCTGGAAGCCCTCGCAGTCGTCTCGGCAGAGGGCAGCATGCCCTTCGACCAGCTCCTGGTGACAGAGGGCGTTCGGCTCAATCGCAACGACATGATCCTGGCCATCACCGCAGACCCCGACCCCGAATGGGTGCGTGCCCTGCGCGAAATCCGCCGCCGCGGCGTCCACAGCGTCGCCGTCGTCGTCGACGGCTCAACCTTCGGCGGCCAGGCGTCCTACCAGGAACTGTCCCACGAACTCGCCCTCTCCAACATCCCGACCTACCAGGTGCAGCGCGGCGACGACATCGGCGCCGTCCTCGGCCGCCCCGGCAACGGCGACGGCCGCCCCGCATCCGTCAGCCTCTGAACCGTCCACCCCCGCCCCAAGCGTTGCGAACCAAGGTCTCTCTCGCTCGTCTTCACTCTTCCCTCGACTTCTGGGCGGTCTCCCTCCTACAGCGCCATCAGTTCGACGACCCGCGTCCGCGTCGACACAGCGGGAAAAACTTCTGGGGTAACCGGTTTCAGAAACGAGGAGAACGATACGTCTAAACGAGGGGGTCACTAAAAACTAACAACTGAAGTCTAACTGCTCTCCCGAACCACCAACTGCGTCGCGCTAATGTGCGGCGACTCGATGTCAGCCTCACTGATCTGCTCATTGATCAACTGAAAAAGCGTGCGAATCGCCAGTTGCGGCTGGCTGTCCATATCCCGGTGAACCGTCGTCAGCTGCGGGCTCGATATGCTTGAGTCGGGCAGGTCGCCAAAGCCAACCACCGCAAGATCGTCCGGCACCGAGATCCCCTCCCGCCGCGCCCCGCTCAGGATCCCCAGCGCCCGCACGTCGCTCACACAAAAGACGGCCGTCGGCCGCCGGCACAAATTCCATATGTTCTGGAACGACTGGTGACCGGCCGCAGGCACGCCGCGCGCGTGTACGATCTGCACCGCCGACGGCGGCAATCCGGCCTCCTCAACCGCCTGCGAAAACGCCTGCACTCTGCGTTCGATCGAGGGAATCACCACCCCATCGCGGCGCGGCGTCATCGTGGCGATCGCAAACTGGCGATGCCCTTTCGCCAGCAAGTGCCGCGCCGCCGCATACGCGCCGCCGCGGTCGTCGATGTTGAAGGTCGGCGCCTGCAAGTCGTCGGCGCTGTCGAGCAAGACGATCGGCCGCAGCGAACGTTGCACCGCTTCGGCCAGCGGGTGGGCGCGATTGATGCTGAACATCAGAAAGCCGTCCGCTGCAATCGAGGCCAGCCACGTAATCGGCGCCGCGTCCTCGCCGCTTTGGCGCGGGTTGTGGCGCCATGACTCGTGCATCGACGCCAGCAGAATACGCTTCTCCTCCCTGTCACAAGCCGCGCCGACCTCACCAAGAAAGTGCGTGAACAGCGGATCATGCAGCATCCAGTTCAGGCTGGTCGGCACCAGAAGCCCGATCGCGTTAGTGCGGCCCGTCGCCAGCGTGCGCGCCACAGGATGGGGCTGGTAGCCCAGAGACTCCGCCGTGTCGAGGATGTGTTCCCGCGTAGCGTGGCTCAACTGATGGGGCGCATTGTATGCGAACGAAACCGCAGTCGGCGATACGCCCGCATGGCGCGCCACATCGCGCAACGTCACACGCTTCCTCTTCCTGCTCAATACCCGCTTCCCCTGTCTTGAATTCCGTCCACGCTGTTACCAACCACTAACTACTGACCACCGCAGCTAGTATCCCGCCTCCGCCAGCGCCCTCCTCTGCAGGCGGAGCAGCTCCTCTATGCCCATCTCAGCCAGCAGCATCATCGCGTTGAGCGCGCCTTTGCTGAACGGTTCCCCCTCAGCCGTGCCCTGCGCTTCCACGAACTCGCCGCCGTCCGTCATCACCACGTTAAAGTCGACATCCGCGTTCTGGTCCATCTGGTAGTCCAGGTCCAGAAACGCCTTGCCGTTCAGAATGCCCACACTCACCGCCGCCACCTGCCGGATCAGCGTACCCGGCTTGGCCCGCTTCTTGCGCTCCAGCCGCTTGACCGCCAGCGCCAGCGCCACGTAGCCGCCGGTAATCGCCGCTGTGCGCGTGCCCCCGTCGGCCTGGATTACATCGCAATCCACGATGATTTGGCGTTCGCCCAGTCTGTCCAGGTCGACCGCTGCCCGCAGACTGCGGCCAATCAACCGCGTGATCTCCTGCGTCCGCCCCTTTGGCCGCATCGTCTCCCGGTCAACCCGCTGGTGCGTACTGCGCGGCAGCATCGCATACTCGGCCGTCACCCACCCGTGCCGGTGCGAAGACCGGAACAGCCAGCGCGGCAAACGCTCCTCCACCGTCGCGTTGCACAGCACCTTCGTATTCCCCATGCTGATCAGCACCGAGCCTTCCGGGTGCAGAATGTAATCAAGTTCAAACCGGACCGGGCGCAACTCATTCTCCGCCCGCTTCTGCATAGCCACGCCTAAGCAGCGCTCCTTTCACGCGATTCCCGTCCCTGCCGGTAACGCGTTTACTAAACTGTTTAATTAACCGCGCAATAATACGCCTTAACTCGCTGGGGCGCAAACTGACCAGAGAACTGAGGTCGCCCTGTGTTGTTGGGAGTAGTTAGGGTATCGGCGACCTGATCAGTTGGAGATTAGGAATTTCTGCAAAATGGCTGTCATGGGAGGCGAGAGGATCTATGATTTCCCCCACTCTCGCCCGCGGCCCTCATAGATCGTACGCAGGAACTCATTCACGTCGAAAGGCTCACTGGCCGTGACGACTGTATCGGGATCGAAGAGCTTCGGGTCGGGATCGTTAAGAATCGCCTCGACTGTCCGTACCTCAGATGAAGTTGGGACTATCTTTTCTATGTTGATGACGACCCATTCGTCCTCGTCACTGATCCAACCCCGGCCATCTACCCTGACGTGCTGGGTTTCCAGCCTGAGCATATCCTTCTTCAAGGCGGCGTCGAACTGCAAAGGGACTGAGTGATCCACTAGAGTGTTGAGTCTGGCAGTCCCGTTTTTCGGATCAACGTCTTCAAGCCAGCCGCGAATGAGGGCGGATTCTGGCTCCCCTAAATGATCGTAACTGTTGGACGTAGTCATACGCATCGACCTCCGGTTACAGAATGCCCGACCTGCGATAGGGCCGCTGTAACATCGTATTGCTGTATCCCTATAGGCAGAGACGCGGATAGGGACGGCGCCCCTATCTCGTTCGCTCCCGTTCAGACTCTAATTTAGCACGAGAAGGCTCAAACTCGAAAGAGAGATGAAATCTAACCATCTGCATGGCCCCTCTCCCTTCTCTCAAACCAACTCCCCGTCCACAATCTCGTCCAGCGTCGGATCACCCGTCTTGGGCAGCCTCACGCTGTCCAAACTCATCACCGCGTCAATGATGTTGAGCAAAAACCAGGCATCGGTCTCGCCCATCCTGAACACCTCCGGCTTCGCCCGCGCCGTGTCGCGCATGATTCCCAGCCCGTCCCGGTACGGGTCAAATGACACGATCTTCTCCAGCCGCACCCGGAAGCTCTTACTGTTCCCCTTGAAATAGATGTGCTTGGTCGTGATGCCGAGAATACCCGAGTCGGTATGCTGCATCGAGCTCGTTGCGACCGAGCGGCCGCGAAAGGCGCCCGGCCGGATATAGACGCCCTTGGCCACGCGAAAACTCACGCCCAGCGATCCCCCGCGAAACTCCCGCTTGGTCACCTCTTCCAGGTAATCGGTACCGCCGAACATCCACAGCAGCTCCTCACTTTTCATCAGGTTGAAAGGCGGCCGCGCCTGCCGCCGGTCGAACCGGGGCGCCACACCGTGCTCGCTCAGCGCGTTGAGCAGATTCATCATCCTGAACAGCGTGAAATGTCCGCTGCCGTCCAGATGGTGGGCGCCGAGATTGTGCTGGGCGCGGTAACGGTTAAGCGCCCGCTTCTCTTGGTTGGAGAGAAAGTGATCATCCATCGCCGCCTCGACAGCCTGGCCCCAGCCGCGCGCCAGCGTCTCGCCCAATGCCGCCTCCGAAATATCAATATAGGCCGCCGCGCCGATCGAGCGCACCTTGTCTGTCAGTACGTTAACATCAACCCCGCGCAGCGCCGCATCCACGCAGACCTTTCGGATCATCCCCAACCCTTGCTCATGCGACTCCGCGCACTCCTTATGCTCTCTCCGCAGGAAACCGGCAGACCTTCCGCAGTATCTGCAATTCCCCATCATCTCCCTCCTCGCTGTACGGCGCCCGTCCAAGTCCCCGAAAAAGCGGCCCGTCGCGCAGCTCCGTGCCCTACTGTTCAGGTGACGGCGGGGCCTTTTGCACTATTTGAACGCGCATTCTCACTCTTTTGCAAATCGTCAGTATTCGTTATCGGTTTATCCGACGATCACGCCGAATTTCTTCGCAATTTCCTAATCCCTCGCATCCAGCCTGCCCAGGGAGCCTGGCCATCTCAGGATCTTCCCGTCAGCCGTCACCAACCGGTGGCCCTCCAAGGCAGTGGCGACGATGATACGGTCGGCGGGGTCGCCGTGTATATTTGGCAGCAGGCCCGCACGTGTCGCAATACCACCATCAACGGGGATCTCAATCAATCCCCGATCAAGCAGATCGCGACGCCAAACACCCAAGTCAAGAAAGAGATCAAGTCTGCCCTTCTGAACACGCATTCCGACTTCCCAGAAGGATATGGCAGAGACAGCCGCCCTGTCTTCCTGCAGCGCGCGTGCAATGACGCGACGAGCCTGCGGCCCAAGCCTGAGGTCGCCCTGCTCCTGCCAAATCAGGACATGCGTATCGAGGAGTATCAAAACAGTTCCTCGTCGGAATCGTCCACAGCTTCGAACCACTCCGCAGGCATCGGTTCCACGATGTCGCCCAGGACTCGAATATTGTCTCGATTACGGCCAAAAGCCATCCTCGACTTTTCCCGGTACGGCAGCAGCCGCGAAACCGGACGACCGTTCTTGGTGATGACGATCTCTTCACCGCTCTCAGCCACTTCATCCATCAGCTTCAGACACCTGGCCTTGAACTCGGATGCCTTTATGGTGCGAGGACCAGTCGCTTTAGCGCCGTCGGTAGGCATGATTCACTCCTCCTATCGTCTGATGACCACAATTATAACATGGTTATGACCATGGTCATGGCGGGTCGGTGACCGGCTTGGCGCTGCTTCTTCCAGGAGTGCGGGACAGCGGCCTCGACCTCTGGGCCAGGACAATCATCGCGGGCGCAGAAGAGCGGCAACCCTGATAAGGATATCAGCTGAATTGCCGCTGTTGGCCTTTCCCTGTCCCAAGAAACTCTTCGGGCGGGCATATTCTGCTTCTATCGGAAGAATCGGAAGCAAACGTGTGGCAGAACGTTCGGGGCAGATCTCCTCAATCTCTCGCGCCACTTCCAATATGAAGGCGGAGTTATAGAAGGAGTACTCCAGCGAGCCGGGCCCGTCCCAGTCATGGCCGAACTTCTGGATCAGCTCGCGCGTCTCCAGGCCGGACTGGTAGGTTACGACCGAGGCCGTGTTGATCACGAAGTCGGAGTCTTGCAACGCGGCGCGGCGGTCCAAAGTCTGGTCAAAAGTGATATCCGCGCCCAACTCATCGGCGTAGCGTTCGGCGAGTCTGTGGATCATCTGCAGCCGGTCGGCGTCAACGTCCATGAAGCTCACATGGCTGCCGCTAAGACTTTCGGTCAGGCATAGGTCCTTGACCAGCCCCAGGGAGAATCGCGCTCCCGGCGCCGATCACGGAGATCTTGATAGCGGTTCCCATCGCTCTAACTCTTTTCTATATCGCTATCCCTTGACCGCGCCCAAGCGTATGCCATGGATGAAATAACGTTGCAGGAAGGGATAGACGATCAGGATGGGCACAGTGGCGACCACGATATTAGCGGCTCGAATCGAGCGGTCAGAGAGATTGTAAATGTCTTCCATGTTGACCGTCAGAATCTGCAAGTTCAAATCTACTACGACCGTACGCAGAAAGGTCATGATCGGGTACTTGGCGTTGTCCATGATCAGGACCATGCCGTCGAACCAGGCGTTCCAATGAAAGACCGCCGCGAAGAGGGTCAGTGTCGCCAGGGCCGGCGCCGACAAAGGCAGATAGACGTAGAAGAGCGTGCCCCAGTAGGAGGCCCCGTCGATGATCGCCGCCTCTTCCAACTCCTTCGGGATCTCGCGGAAAAAGTTCATCAGCAGAATCACGTTCCAGATCGGCAGCGCCCCTGGCAGCACCAGCGCCCACAGGCTGTTGAGCAGCCCCAGGTTTCGGATCACCAGCCACCAGGGAATCAGGCCGCCGTTGAAGAGCATGGCGATCAAGACGATCCACATGAAAACCGAGCGCCCCTTCAACTCTTCCGACGACTTTGAGAGTGGATATGCGGCCAAGACCGTCATCCCCATGTTGATGGACGTTCCCAATACGGTGCGAGAGATTGAGACGAGAAATGCTCGGTAGACGGGCCCCGCCTCCAGAATCTCCAGGTAGTTGTGAAATGTTGCGCCGATTGGCCACAGCGTGACAAACCCACCCATTGACGCCGCCCGATTGCTCAGAGAGACTGCCACCACATGCACCATCGGTAACAGGCAGGCCAGCCCGAACAGAAGCAGAAAGATGTAGTTGCCAATGTCGAACAGGCGGCTGGTGACGCTCTTTTCACGAATCATCGTGAACTGATTTCCTGTTGTCTCCTATGCGGGACGCCTGGCAGATCAAAAGATGCGATACCCGGCATATCTGGTTGCCAGACGATACGCCAACACGATGAGAAAGAAGCCCATGGCCGACTGAAATAGCCCCACCGCGGCCCCCATGCTGTAGCGGGCCGAGATGAGGCCGGCGCGGTAGACGTAGGTATCGATAATATCGCCCGTTTCGTAAACGGCCGGGTTGTAGAGGGTAAGAACCTGCTCGAAACCTGCTTGCAGAACATTGCCCAGATTCAGGCAGGCTATCAGGATGATCATGGGGAGGATGCCGGGAATGTTGACGCGCCTGATACGCTGCCAGCGGTTGGCGCCGTCAATGGCCGCCGCCTCATGCAGCACCGGGTCGATGCCGGTCAGGGCCGCCAAAAAGATGATCGTGGCCCAGCCGGCCTCCTTCCACAAGTTCGTGAGAACCACGACAGGACGAAACCATGTGTTGCTGCCCAGAAAAAGAATCGGATCAAATCCTGCGAACTCGATCGCCCGGTTGATCATGCCCGATGTCGACAAAAGATCGAGGAGAATGCCTCCCAGCACAATCCACGAAAGAAAGTGGGGCAGGTAGATGACCGTCTGCACGGTGCGCTTGAAGGGCATCGAACGGATCTCGTTGAGCAGCAACGCCAGCGATACCGCCATGAACTGAAGCGTCGTAATTTTCGAGACGGCGATGACAAATGAGTTGACGAGGACACTCTTGAAGTCGGGATTGGAAAAAATGAACTTGAAATGCTTGAGGCCGACCCAGGGAGAACCGCCGAAACCCAGCCCCGGGTTGAAGTCCTGGAAGGCGATCACCACGCCGTACATGGGGTAGTAGTGAAAGAGGGCGAGATGGATGACGGGGAGCGTCATCATGACGTAGAGAGGCCAAACGCGCGCCAGGTAGTTGCGAATTTTCGCACGTCGGACGGCTGCCCCGTCCACGACGCCGTGAACCGGTTGCGCGACTGCCATGAACTCATCCCTGGGAAACTGCGTGGCTCGCGCTCTCTCTACAAAAAGAGTTGAAGGCACGCGCGCGAGGCAAGAAGAGGGCGCCCTCAACTCTCCGGAGGGCGCCCCTGTATCCATGGACAACGCGGTCCTTTGCTCAAGACCGTGCCGCCCACCATTCGTTCACTTCCTGCGTTATCTGGTCGCCGCCCAGGCTCTTCCACTGTTCAACAAACTGATCGAAGTCGCTCAGCGGCTTCTCGCCAATCATAATGCCGAGAACAATCTCGTCCTGCAACTTTCTCAGATCGCTGTTCCGCTCGATCATCGTCGGTGTGGGCAAGCTCTGGAAGCGGTTAAGTTTGCCCTGCTCGGCGGTATCCAGAATGAAGAGATTCGCCTGTTTGCCCAAGATGGTCACGCCGGTGGGATCCTCAAGCGATAACGTCTGGAAGGCGTCGCGCTCCTCTGCCGGTATGCTGGCCCATTCCAACTGATAGTGGATCTGGTTGGCAATGTGACGCGGATCAATCATCCCGTCGCCGCGCGTGCCGATAGGCCCAATGGCCCAAGGATGCCAGAAGGTACCCCCTTGAACCACCGAACCATCTTCCTGAAACTCGTAGTCGTGGCCCTCCCAGCCGTGGAAGCGTCGATCATAGTCTTCGGTCAGCTCGTGCATGAAGTTGGTGATCAGGAATATCTGCTCCACATGCTCCATGCCTTTGCGGAAGCCGAAGGGGGAAGGCGTAAAGTTGTTCTGCGTGTTGCGCGCCCGCACGCCATTGGGGCCGGACGGATTGTTGGCAAAGGCCCAGACCGTCTCCGGATCGTTGCGCACCGTGTCCAGCCACGCGCCCCACGATGGCGTGTAATGGATGCCGCACTGGCTGGCGGCCACGTCCTGGATCGAGTCCGAGGTGCTGATCGTGAAGAAGTCCTCGCGGAAGATGCCGTCCTGGTACCACTGGCTCAGCAAGGCCAGCGGCTCCTTCATCTCCTCGCGGATGCTGTCGTAAACGAGTTCGCCGCCAACCTCAGTCCAGTGGCCGGGCACGACGCCGTACGGCGCCCAGATCGGGTCGATGCTGCCAAACCAGTTGTCTGCATAGCTCTTGTTGGCCAGCAGGCCGAGGGTCGTTCCCGTCGCGCCCTTGCCGATGTCGGCTTCGACCACGGCCATGGCGACATCGTGCAGTTCGTCAAGAGTCTGCGGCACGGCAAGGCCGAGCTTGTCAAACCAGTCCTGCCTGTACCAGAGGATATTGTCGTTCTGAGCCAGCTGCTCCACCCGAGGCAAGCCATACTTGCGGCCATTGATTGTAGTGAAGATCCAGGGCAGATCGCCGTACTGCGCCCATGTGTCCTTCCAGCGCTGGCTGGCGTACATCTCATAGGCGTCGGTGATGTCTTCGAGCAGACTGGCCTCGACCATCTTGATAAAGATGCTGGAGGGTATCGTCTCCAGATAGTCGGGCATGTCGCCGCTGGCCATGGCCAGGTTGTACTTGGTCGTCGCTTCGTCAGAGCCGGACCAGGACCAGGCGACCGTGAGCTTCACGCCAAAGAGCTTTTCGATCATGCGCGAC
The DNA here is from genome assembly GCA_965208965.1 of Caldilineaceae bacterium. GTDB lineage: Bacteria > Chloroflexota > Anaerolineae > Caldilineales > Caldilineaceae > Bin5. The sequence goes on along the minus strand of OZ242384.1, from coordinate 1,907,700 downwards.
CAGGGGTTGCTCTCCAGCGAATCCCCTTCGCCGAACTTGGTCTGTGCGTCCACCCGCCGCGTAGTCGAAATCTCGATTGGCTCCTGTCCGGGCGCAGGGGGGAGACCCCGATTCGGAACTCGACTGTTCGGCCTCGGCTGCCTCCTGTCCGGGCGCAGGGGGGAGACCCTCCGGCAGATCCGGCAGTACGGTTGTCCAGCCTCTGGGATGATCCGGGCTTCCGGGCATGTCTGCGTCCAGCAGTTCAGGAATCGACTGCGTTGCCGTCTGCGGTATGGCGGCCGCCTCCTCCCCCGCGCCCGGAGCGCAGGCCGCGATCAAGGCGGTTGTGCCAGCAGTTCCGCTCAACTTCAGAAACTGACGTCTCGAAAACAGTGTGTTGTTCGACATCGCGTCCATGCTCCTTTCCTGATCAGAACCGTACAGGATGGTAACGTTCGTGAAAGCAAGGCACAGTGCTGCGAGAGCTTTACAATTCTGACAATATCGATTCTTGCCAACCCCGTGTTACGTCAATTCCACTATATAGGATCAAAAAGAGTCTGTCAATCGCATGGAAAATGGGGTGCATTCCAAATCTTTGGGCCTTTGCAATCTGCCCTTTCACCCTTATTGTGCAGCATCGCCACTTCCCAGAACGTTATCGCTGACACTGCTACTTCCCTCGAAGCCCAAGAGCGTTCAATGATATTGGCAGCCTGTCTGCCTAGCCGGCTGCTACCGGATCGCAGCCAAACTAGAATCTGCGTGTCAAGGAGAATCACTGAAATTCGTCCCAATCCCGACCTGTCACGGCGTCCCACTCCACATCGATCGGACCATCGAGGTCCCCGTGAATCCGAAGAATGTCGCGGTCGTGACCAAATAGACTCGGCTGCAAGCAATTGGGCCCTCACCCTGTCAGTTCCGTAAGTCGCCAAACAGATTAAGACCCCATCCCCATCCCCCTACCCCCGCAAAGCCTTTACCACACTATACGCCCCCCGCGAAAAAGCGGCCAGCGCGCCCCCGCGACCGAACAACGGCGCCGGCCCCGGAATGCATTCACCGCCGTCCAGGTCCTCAACCGCCGTAAGCACCCGCTGCAGGCCCACTTCGACCACCTTCCTGCGGCCCTCGTCTTCCAGGGCCTGCCCGCCGCATGCCAGGACCATCACCAGGAGGTTGCCAAGCGAATGTTCGCGGTACAGCCGCCAACACTCCTCGAATGTGAATCCCTTGACCCCCATTTCACCGATGATTTCGGTGTACTCTTCCAGCACTTCCCGCTCGATCCGGCGGCGAACCCCGGTCGTAACGCTCCCCACCAGGAAATATGCCACATCAAACAGAGGGCTCCTCAATCCGCTCACCTGCCAGTCGATGATCGCGATCTCGTCCCCGCCGTCGGCCGCAAAGAAGATATTGTCCAACCGGAAGTCGCCGTGGCTTAACGTCTTCGGTCCGGCGGCGATACGAACGATCTGGCTGTCGATGCGCGAAGCGTAGGTCTCGGCCAGACGGCGCATATCTTCCGAGAAAAAGCTGCCGAACCTTTCGAGCGTGGGCGCAAGGTTCGCAAGATAGACGAGTTGAATCAGTATTCGGCGTCTGGTCGAAAAGGAGTCGGTAAATATGTTTAGAGGCGGCTGATCGGTCTTGTTCCAGTAGGTACCGTGCAGCCTGGCGATCGCGCGGATGGCGCGTCGGGTCTGCTCCGCGCTCGCGCCCTCAAAGTGGCTCACCGACTGCCACTCCCCAAAATCCTCCAGCGCCAGGACAAAGCGATCGCTGCCGGCCTCATAATCACCATACAACAGTGCCGGCGACCGCACCGGCGCCTGGGACGCGATCAACCTGTGAAAGTCGTATTCTCGTTTATGTAGTCCCAGGCGTCTACTCAGACGCAGGTTCTTGGCAAGCGGGCTGGGCAACTTTACGATGACGGTTGCCGGAGCGCAGGGACTCTGCTCAGCCGGCGCTTTCGCCTCGTCACACCGGAGTTGACAGCGCAGGACCGTGCCCATGAAGCTGACGCCGGCGCCGATCTCCTCTCGAGTGATCTCTACGACAGGAGGAAGATCAGACCTGCCGCCCGCAGTCAATGCCAGTTGCATCCACTGGGCGGTGACCTCCTCCGGATCTCGGGGTATCGGCGGTCTGTTCATGGCGCTGATTCACCTTCGATTTCAGCGCGCGCCAACCATACACGTAAGGTCGACGCGTCCGGTAATCTATGAGACTGTCAGATTTTCTGTTCTGCCGACGCGGTGCAATGGTCGGGCTGAACCGGACTCGCCGCGCCTACGACGCCGTATCGAAAGGCGAACCGGCCGTCCCCCGCTCCGCCCGTTCATACTGTTCGTCGACCTGCAGGTTTGGGCGTGCCAGCGCCCCGGTCGAAAGCTTGTCGCACCGCTCGTTTTCCGGGTCACCTGCATGACCCTTCACCCACTGGTAGCGCATCTCGTGCCTGTCACACAGCTCCAGCAGTTGCGTCCACAGGTCCGGATTGACCGCCGGCTCGCCCTTCCGGTTGCGCCGCCAGCCGTTTGCCCGCCACCTGCGCGCCCAGCCCTTGGTCAAAGCGTCCAAAACATATTTTGAGTCGCTGTAGAGAGTGACGCGGCAACGCTCCTTCAAAGCTTCCAGCCCCTTGATCACAGCCAGAAGCTCCATCCGGTTATTCGTCGTCCTGCGATACCCGCCGCACAGCTCCTTGCGGTGCCCCCCCGAGAGCAGCACGACACCGAATCCACCAGGGCCCGGGTTCCCGCTGCAGGCGCCGTCCGTATAGACCGCCACCTCTTTCATCGACCGCGTCCACCTGCTGTGTCAGCCCCATTCGCCCCATCAACCTGCATTCAACCCCCCTCCTGCCGCAAACTCTCGACCTTCACTGACCACTATTCATCTTCGTGAAGGTGATAATAGACAATCTCCAGCTCCTCCACGTCCGTGATCGTCGAATCTGTGTGATGCACGATACGCAAATGACCCGTGCCGCAGTCGCCGAACTCGTCGCAGGTGAGCTCGCCAATGATCCCGCTGAAGTTCACCGTGCCCGTCAACGCCTCGCGCAACCGGGCCCGGTCGATATAGAGTGCATCCCCCTGCGCAACCGCAACCTCCTCAATCGCCCGCAGCAGCAACGTAGTTGCGTCATACGCATGAGCCATGTACACCGAGCGCGGCGCCTCATTGTACTTCTCCTGATACGCCGCGGCCAGGTCGCCTCCACTCTTTCCCGTTGCCTCGTTGACGTTGCTCCCGAAACGCAGTTCCGGGCTGGCCAAATACATGCCCTCCGATTCCGGTATCGCCAGGAACCCGAAATCCACCAAGGCCGCGCCGCCGATCACGACCACGCCCTCCAATCCTGGCACCTGCCCCATCTGCCGGATGATCTCGCCAGCCTCCTCCGGGAACAACGGCAGAAACAGACCGTCCGGGTTAGCCGCCGCGACCTCGGTCAGCACGGCGATCATGTCCGTCTGCCTCTTGCTGACCGTCACGATCGTGACGCTGCCGTGCCCCTGCTCGAACGCAGTCGCGAACGCGTTTGCCAGGCCGGAAGTGTAGGGGTCGCCGTCATGGAATACCGCCATGTCGTGCAGGCCGAGGTCGTCGTGGGCAAATTCAGCCACCGCCTCCGCCTCGTAAAGATCGTTGTTGGACGTCCGGTAATAGCCCGCGTACTGGTCGGCGCCCGCATTGCCCCGCAGGTCCGATGTCAGCGAAGGCGCCGTATTCGACGGCGAAATCAACACCAGCCCGGCTTCGCTCAAAATCGGCGAAGCCTTCACCGCCGCCGCCGAACACGATGTGCCAATCACGCCCACCACGCGCCGGTCGCCGACCACCGTCTGCGCCGCCGCCGCGCCGCCCTCCGGCGTGCACAGCGAGTCAAGGCCCGCGCCCATGGTGACCTTGCGCCCCTTGACCGGCCCGTAGTCCTCCAACGCCAGCGCTACCGCCCGCTGCGTCGAAGATCCCAGTTGGCCGATACTCGAAAGCACAAATGCAGTTCGGATCTGAATATCCTCGCCGGGGCCCACCACAACCGTCCCCCGCGGGCCGCCCACCATGTCCCGGGGGATACATGCTCCGCTCAGCAGCAGCGAAATCAGCAGAATGGGCCAGCGCAACAGCGAACTTCTGAACGGACTGCCATTTCCTCGCGTGGGCGCACCGCGCCCGTGGTCTGTCTTCGTCATAGCTTTGCTCACTGGTCTTAGACGATGTCGGTTGGTTGCCGCGCTCACGGCGCGTATCGATAAACTACGGGCAGACCTTCAACGTCGGTCATCGTGGAATCGGTGTGATGCGAGATCTGTACGCGGCCGGTGCCGCAGTCGCCGAACCCGTCACAGGAAATGGCGCCGATGATGCCGCTGAAACCGCTCGTGCCGCCCAGCGCCTCGCGCAGCTTGGCCCGATCGATATAGAGCGCATCTCCGACCTCAACCGCCGTCTCCTCGATCGCACGCAGCAGAATCGTCGTCGCGTCGTAGGCGTGGGCCAGGTAAGCCGACGTCGAATACTCACCGTATCGCTCCTGGTAAGCGGCGTTCAGTTCGTCGCCGCTCCGGCCCGTCGCCCCGTTTACATTGCTGCCAAAGTCCAACGTCGGACCCGCAAAATAAAGGCCCTCCGACTCCGGCAACGCCAGGAAATCGGAGACCAGCAGGCCGCCGCCGCCAATGCGCACCAACCCCGCCAGGCCGTCCACCTCGCTGCTCTGGCGCAGGATCGGCCCGGCCTCCTCCGGAAAGATCGGCATAAACAGGCCCTCGGGGCCGGCCGCGGCAATTTCAGTGAGGACAGGGAGCATGTCGGTGTCCCCCTTGTTCACCATCGCCACCGCCACCGTGCCCCCCAACTCCTCAAACGCCGTCTTGAACGCCGCCGTCAGGCCCGACGTATACGGGTCCCCGTCATGGATCGCCGCCATCGTGCGCAGGCCCAGCTCGTTGTACACAAAATCGGCCACCGCCTCCGCCTGGTAAAGATCGTTACTGGCGACGCGATGGTATCCGGCATGGTAGTTCGGCCCCGCGTTGCCCCGCAGGTCCGAGGTCAGCGATGGCGAAGTCGTCGAGGGCGCCACCATTACCAGGCCCGCCTCGCTCAGAATCGGGGAGGCCACCGCCGCAGCCACCGAACAGGACGTCCCAACTACGCCAACCACCTGCCCGTCACCAAGCACCGTCTCGGCCGCCGCCGCGCCGCCCTCCGCACTGCAAAGCGAGTCCAGTCCGGCGCCCATGCTCACACTATGCCCCTTGATCGGCCCATAGTCGGCGACCGCCAGCGCGACACCGCGCTGGCTCGGCACACCCAGGTCACCGGCGCGCGTCAGCGTCCCCAGCGCACGAATCTGGATCTCCTCGCCGCCGCCTACCACGACCGTTCCAAGAGGGGAAGATTCATAATCGACCGGCACACACGCGCCGGCCAGGATCAGCGCCGCAAGCAGGCTGAACCAGTGCAGAACTGCAATTCGGGAACCGCGTTTCGTCGTCATCCTTTCTTCCTCCTGGGTCCTGTAACAGCCACACATTCGCCAACTGAGCCTCTTTCGTAATTTATGGTCTGACCTTCATCAGCCGCAACACGACCGAATACACCCGCTCCGAGACATTCGCATAGAGGTTCGTATTCGAAGCAGGATCGGGCGCTCGTCTATCCGTAGGGGGTTATCGCAATCGCCGGGGGCGCGTCGCCGTCCTGATATGAACATTATAGGTACTGTTTACCAGGATTGGCAATAAAATCAGGAGAGTGAGGTCTTTCGAACCGGGTCGATCGAGAGGCAATTCGCGCCGGACTGGAGGACGGATAGCGTTGCTGTTAAGGCCAATCAGGAGGACTCATTTGGGCAAAAGTGGCTGCTATCCGGCCTATGGTGGTCCAAATCCTGAGGTGGAAAACTGTATTGGGGTAGGGGTCAGTCGGCGGGGGAATCCTGCTTTTCAGCCGACTGCACCGTGGTATACGTTCTCTGAAGCTCATTATCGGCCCAGCGGACCAGCTCGAGTCCCTCCACGATCGTCTCCAACTGCTCCTCGTTCAGCAGTTCCGCCAAGAGATCGAGTCGTTCCCGTCCTATCTGCCAGAACCGCTTGATCGCCTGTTCACCCGAGTCAGTCAACTTACAGATCACGACCCGCCGGTCGTTAGGGTCCGAGTCGCGGCCCACCAACCCCTTAAGTACCAGGCGGTCCACAATCGTAGTCGTAGCCGAAAGCGCTCGACCCAGGTGAATGGCAATATTGCCCATTCGCAGGGGGCCCAGGCGCTCAAGCAGGACCAGCGTTCTGATCTGGGGTATCGTCATGCCCAGACCTTCCCACTCGTCAAGACGGCCCGAATGCAACTGGCGGTTCAGGTATTCAGCTGATTCATTGAACCTGTCTGTCAACTCTTGTTTGCGATCGTCTCCCACGAACACTCACCCCAAATCCAGTTGACTCATCCCCGCCCCCTTAGCGACCTGATTCTGTCGGGTCTGCCAAAAGGAAAGGGATCGCACGACGAACTCTACGCCGGGAAAATCTACAAGGCAGAGGCGTTCAACTCAACCCGCGTAGACTCCCTGAGAACATCCCGCCGACCGGATTACAGGCACCCATTACGATTCGAGACTGCGAAACACACTCCTGCAAATAGAGGCCAATCTAACGCTTCAGCGTTTCAAAGCCATCCCAACCGGGGACCGCTGCAGCTTGCCGGACCCACTCCGCCATCTGCTCCTCGTCAAACTCGTCCTCGTAGATGTCGTACCAGCGCGCGTCTTTGTCCTTGCCCGCGCCCGGCGGCTCAGGTTGCAGCAACGCCCCCTGGAGAAAGGTAACTTTGACGTAGCGCGTAAATACATGATAGCTCAGGAACCAACCCTCGCCCTTGATGCCATAAAAGGGAGAGTTCCACCGCACCGCCTTGCGCACGTTGGGCGCATTGCGCACGATCAGTGAGTCCAAACGCCGCCCCAACTCGCTCTTCCAACCCGGCATCGCCGCGATGTAGGCCTGCACGGGCGCGTCCCCGTCCGCCTTCGCAATCTGAGGATTGCCGCCTGACAAAAGAACCGGCTTCTCGCCGCCCCGGTTGTCCACAGCCTTTTCTGAAGTTTTCGCTGGCTTCTTCGTACTCCTGCCGGCCATTCTCTCCCCTCCCACACGCCGGGGGCAAATCTCATCGTGAAGGCTCTGGCCGCTATCGCAACTGGTGGAGCTAAAGGGACTTGAACCCTTGACCTCTACAATGCCATTGTAGCGCTCTCCCAACTGAGCTATAGCCCCAATATTCAATTCCATCTACTATCCCGGCCCGGGCACACTATCAAGAATCCCGCCCGCCTGCCGTGTGGAGCTGAGGGGACTCGAACCCCTGGCCTCTACAGTGCGATTGTAGCGCTCTCCCAACTGAGCTACAGCCCCGAAATCGCCGGCGTCTCATCAGGTCCAATCTGCGCAACATGCCCGCGGATAAGAAAACACAGTCTATCAAACTGGACCCGAACCGGTCAAATCCTGCCTTGCGGGCGTAACATTACACCCGGCTTAACGCCCTCCTGCCGTACCGCCTGGTGGAGCTAAAGGGACTTGAACCCTTGACCTCTACAATGCCATTGTAGCGCTCTCCCAACTGAGCTATAGCCCCAAAAACCGGGTCGCCTGCGCCCCCTGAACCATATAGGCTTCCACCCTGAATGTCAAATAAATCTACCCAGGGAGTGCATCCCAATATGCCATCCCATCACCCCGTACGCGCGGCATTCACTAAGAACATATAGACTTTCCGCTAAAGACTCAAGACTTAACTCATTCCGGCATTTCCCTTCTTTCACTCCGGCGACAATGGTGGTGTATCATGAGAAGCCTATCTCTAAAAATCCACCTTCTTTACAGGAAAGGGATTAGAGCCGCAATGAAATTGGCCAAACGAATTTTTGTAAATCTTCCGGTCAGCGACCTCTGCAGTTCGGTAGATTTTTTCACGGAGCTTGGTTTTACCTTCGACGACCAGTTCACCGGCGACCACGCTTCCTGTATGATCATCGGCGAAAACATGTTCGCCATGCTGCTCAGGGAGGAATACTTCCAAAAATTCATCCCAGGCAAGGAGATCGCCGACAGCGAGCGCAGCGCCGAAGTCGTCGTCGCCCTGTCGGTAGACTGCCGCGATGACGTCGACAAGACCATCGCCAAAGCCCTTGCCGCCGGCGGCAGCGAATGTAGAGTCGCCACCGACGCCGGCTGGATGTACGGCCGCGCCTTCCAGGACCTCGACGGCCATGTCTGGGAAATCTTCTCCGTCGACGCCAAGCGCATGGAACAAGCCATGAACGGCCACAAAAGCTAGACCCCTCGTGATATACCGCCCGCAAGGCCGCGCCCCGTATCACCGCAATGCCCTGTATCTCCTTAAAACCGAAAGAGAGCGACAACGATGCTAAGCGTTCAGCAGGCATTCTACAATTTGCCCGTTCGTGACCTCGACCGCCGTGAGGAAGTCGACCGCCGCACCGAGTTCGCCATCGCCGCCGGCACGGACGAACAGGGAGAATGACCCCCATGGGCGCCATCAGCAGAATCAGGCCCAACCTCTGGTTCGACGGCCAGGCCGAAGCCGCCGCCAATTTCTACGTCTCCATCTTCAAAAACGCAAAGATCCTGTCCGTTGATGACATCTCGGCCGGGCCCGCCAAAGGCAACAAGATCATCACCTTCGAACTCGAAGGCCTGCAGTTCACCGCCTTTGACGCCGGCCCCCACTTCCAATTCACGCTCGCCGTCTCCTTCGAAATCGCCTGTGACTCCCAGGCCGAAATCGACTACTTCTGGGAAAAGCTCGGCCAGGGCGGCGAAACACAGCAGTGCGGCTGGCTCCAGGACCAGTTCGGCCTCTCCTGGCAGATAACCCCCGCCGAACTGCCCCGGCTCATGGAGAAAAACGGGCAGGCCGTCATGGAGGCCTACCTCGCCATGACCAAAGTCGACATCGCCCGGCTGCGGGCCGCCGCCGAGCAAGGCTGACCCGCGCCGCCACAGTGGTATAAATCATCAACCAGCGAGGAAACAACTATGACACTCAGCATCTACCTCAACTTTGACGGCAACTGCCGCGACGCCTTCGAATTCTACCGCTCCGTCTTCGGCGGCGACTTCATCCACATCTCCACCTTCGCCGAAGGCCCCGACGACATGCCCGTCTCCGAAGAGGATAAAGACCGCATCATGCACGTCAGCCTCCCCATCGGCGACAGCGTCCTCATGGGCAGCGACACCTCCCCCTCCTTCAGCCCGCCCCACCAGCAAGGCAACAACTTCTCCGTCTCCTGCCACCCAACCTCCCGGGAAGAGACCGAACGCCTCTTTACCGCCATCTCCGCCGGCGGCGCCGTCACCATGCCCCTCGACGACATGTTCTGGGGCTCCTACTTCGGCGCCTGCGTCGACAGATTCGGCATTCCCTGGCAGTTCAACTTCGACACCATGAACGAATAGACTTTCCGCCCGTTGCCGGCGCCAGCCCCCACCCAACCGGCAACGGGCGGCCCCCCTTCGTCATGCCTCCCCCGCCAGCATCCCACTGCTCTCTAACCACGGCAGTTCCAACCAATGCAGTTCCGCTCTGCCGAAATGACGTCTCCTTCAGATAGGCACGACCAAAAGAGCGCCATATCCGGACCATGGCTCTGCAGAGCCTGCGAATGCGTCAATCGCGCCGACGCCCAATTCTGCGGCCGCTGCGGCCGGCCCGTTAACATCATCTGTGCCCAATGCAGTTCAGAAAATCCGGTCGGCTATCAGTACTGCGATGCTTGCGGCGCTCCGCTTTACGAAACGCCCTCCTCGCATGAAAGCGCGCCCGGCTTCACCGGCCGCCTCGGTCAGCGCCTTTCCGATCCCCGCAGAACTGCACTGCGACAGGGGTTTGTCTGGTTCACACCCCACCCCAAATGGCAGTGGTCACGGCAGTTCCTCAAAGAATGGACCTTCCGCAACCGCTGGGAGCTGCTCGCAGTTCTTCTCCTGACCGCCGTCGCAGCTTTCCTGCGCGTATACCGCCTGGAAGAGATCCCAGCCGGCTTCCATGGCGACGAGGCCTGGACAGGAATCGAAGGCCTGCGCATCCTCCAACATGGCTGGATCGGGCCTTACACGACCTCCGCCATGGGTCAGGCCACCGGGCCGTTCTACCTCACTGCACTGCTGATCTGGCTCCTGGACGCTTCCAGATTCTCCGTCCGTCTCTCCATGGGCATCTTTGGCATCGCCACAGTACCCGCCGCGCATCTGCTCCTGAGGTTGGGGTTCGGCCGCTGGGCCGCGCTCTTCGGTACCACCGCCCTCACCTTCAGCTACTGGCATCTGCACTTCAGCCGCCTCGGATTCGGACTGATCTCCCTCGCCTTCGTCGCTGCGCTGGCCGCAATTACTCTGCTGTGGGCCATGAGGTCTCAATGGCGCTGGACCTGGCTGCTGGCCGGCGCCTGCCTGGGACTGGCGCCCTACACCTATTTCGCCTATCCATTTTTCATGGCTGCCGAAGCGGTCATGCTCGCATACTATCTGCTTCTGCATAAAGAAGCGCTTCGAGGAAAATTGACCTCTCTGGCTCTCTTCGCCGCCGGTTCTCTGATCGTCGCCTGGCCGGTGGTCTCCTTAATACTCGACTCTCCCGATAGGTACTTCGTGCGCATGTTGGGCGGATCGGTTGGAAAGTACCAAGAGTTCTCCGAGGCAGACGGCGCCTGGGAAAGTATGGAGTTCCTGGCGCGGCGTGCGGGGTACGCTCTGAAGTTTCTCTTCTCAAACACAAGACGTGACGCCGTGGACGGTTCCGGCGGTAAGGGCGCGCTCGATCTTGGCACCGCCCTGCTGGCCTACCTAGGGCTGTTCGTAGCCATTAAAAGGTGGCGCAGTCCGCCCCATCTGTTCGCCGCGCTCGCCCTCTTCTTCGCACTCCTGACCCTGGTCGTGACCGAACCGACAAGCGGCGCCATGAGACGCGCCATCGTCGCCATTCCCTGGGTCTTCGGTCTGGCCGGAATCGGCGCCGTATTCATTGCCGACACTCTGCGCCGCCACTTCGGGAACCGGGGACGCGCCGTCGCCGCGGCCGCCGCCGCCGCAGTCCTCCTTGTGGGCGGACTCTGGAATCTCAACTACTACTTTGTTGAACTACCCCAAAGCTCGACCTTTCAGTTCACCTTTCCCCAATACTATTTGGAGGCTCTTGACGCGGCCAACTCTTTCGATGATCCAGGCACGATCTACTACTATTCCGGTCGGCGAAGTTTCAACTACGAGACCATCCGCTTCCTGTACGCGCAAAATCGCGGCATCGATCGCTCCCGCGAGTTCGGAGCCTTCGACCTGGAAAAACTCGACCCCGGTCCTGTGACATACCTCCTGGAGGGAGATTACATGCAGGAAATCGACACGATCATGGACATGTATCCGGGCGGCCAGCTCATCGTTGACGACGACATTCACCCGCTCTACATCATCTACCACCTGACAGGTTAAACGACTGCAACGCCCTAATGTACCGCGAACCCTCACGAACACCGTACACCGGGATCGCAAGCCTCCCTACCCCACACCCCGCCCCACCCACCATAAACTGACCCCTAACCACTGCCCCTACGGTTCGTACCTGAACACCACCGGCACCTCCGCAATATCCCCAACCGAAGGGTCCGTATAGTGCGAAATATGTATCCGCCCCGTCCCGCAATCGCCAAAACCGTCACACGAAATAGAGCCGGTAATCCCCGCAAAGCCGGCCGTATCCGTCAGCGCCTCCCGCAACCGCGCCCGGTCGATATAAAGCGTCTCCCCAACCGCCACCGCCACCTCCTCAACCGCCCGCAGCAGCAGCGTCGTCGCATCATAAGCCTGCGCCACATACGCCGGATTCGCGCCGTCACCGTACCGCGCCGCATAGGCCGCGTACACATCATCCCCGCTCCGGCCCGTCGCCTCGTTCACACTCTCCCCAAAACTGAACTCCAACCCCGCCAGATACACGTCCACCGACGCCAGCTCCGTGAACATCAACGACACGCCCGTGATTAACACCGCCTCTCTGAGCCCTTCCACCTCCACGATCTGGCGCGCCACATGACCCGCTTCCTCGGGAAAGAGCAGAAAAACCAGCCCTTCGGGCTCGTCTGCCGCGACCCGCGTCAGCACCGGCGTCATGTCAGTCTCTCCCTTGCTCACCACCGCCACCTCCGTCACCGCGCCTCCCAGCGCCTCGAACGCCGCCAGAAACGCGCCCGTGAGCCCCGATGTATACGGGTCGCCGTCATGCATCGCCGCCATCCTGCGCAGGCCAAGCTCACCGTACGCGAACTCGGCAATCGCCTGTCCCTGGTACAGGTCGTTGCTCGACACCCGGTAGAAGCCCGCATGATAGTTGGCTCCGGCCCTGCCCCGCAGGTCCGACGTCAGCGAAGGCGCCGTATTCGACGAAGAGATCATCACCAGCCCCGCCTCGCTCACGATCGGCGCAGCCTCAATCGCCGCCACCGAGCAGGACGTGCCGATAATGCCCACCACGCGCCGGTCGCCCACAACCGTCTCGGCCGCCGCCGCGCCCCCTGCCGCCGTGCACTGCGTATCCACACCCGCGCCCATCGACACCCTGTGCCCCTTGATCGGCCCGTAATCCGCAATCGCCATCGCCACCGCCCGCTGCCGCGGAATCCCCAGCTCGCCAAGTCCTGTCAACGCCTCCACCGACCGTAGTTCAATCGCCTCGCCCGGCCCGACCACAACCGTCCCCAGAGGGCTCACCGGCACACACGCCCCGCCCAGCGCCAGCCCCAAAACCAGCCCAAACCAGCACAGCAGCGCCCACCCCCGATTGTTAATTGCCTTCATAGCCCCATTGCTCCTCACTCTGACTGACTCCCAATTCCTTGACATGGCCTGCACAATCCAGCCTAATCTGTCTCTCAACGATCACAAAAATCGGCCCCCAACTCGTCCACACACACCAACGGCCGCACCGACAAATCCACCGACATGCAGCCCGCCGAGTTACCGCACTGATCCACGCCCTCCAGTAGGAGACCTGACCAGGAGTGGTCACAACTGCAAAGCCTGGTCATGATCGAAGCTAAACGGCAACTGCCAGAAAGCAGTTCGTACGCAACTCGATACTTCATCTCCAGCCTGTCTCCCGATGCCAAATTGCTCCTGGGCGCCACCCGCAGCCACTGGAGCATCGAGAACTCTGTCCATTGGGTTTTGGATGTCGCCTTTCGTGAAGACGACAGTCGCATCCGTCAGGGCCATGCACAGCACAACCTGGCCATCATGCGCCGTCTGGCTCTCAACCTCCTACGCAGAGAGAAAAGCGCCCAAATCGGTATGGCTGCCAAACGGAAACGAGCCGGATGGAAAACTGACTATCTCCTGAAAGTTCTCTCCCAATAAGATGCGAGTGCCCTGCCTCCTCCCCCATTCCACTGGCAAAATCAGCCTTCATGCGCGATAATTCCCCCTTACCTAATCCGAGGAGGCCATCCGAAAACAGGCGCCAAGCCGAAAAACGCCGCCTACCAAAAGAGGAACAGTTCCCCCGATGCCCCGCATCTTCGACAACATTGAAAACGACCTCCGCGACGCCCTGACCGAGACCCTCCAACACGCCCATCGCGCCGACTTCTGCGTCGGCTACTTCAACCTGCGCGGCTGGCGCTCTATCGACAAGCACATCGAAGACTGGCCGGGCGGCGAAGGCAACTGCTGCCGCCTCCTCGTCGGAATGCAGAACCTGCCCCACGAGGAACTGCGCCGCGCCCGCAGCCTGACCCCGGCCGAAGACCAGCTCGACAACCAGGCCGCCCTGCGTCTCAAAAACAGACTGGCCGGGGAGTTTCGTGAGCAACTCACCTTCGGCGCCCCCACGAATCGGGATGAGGCCGGCCTGCGCCGTCTTTCAAAGCAGCTCAAGGCAGGCAAGGTCGTCGTCAAACTCTTCCTTGCCCACCCGCTCCATGCCAAGCTCTACCTGCTGCACCGCGAAGATCCCATCAATCCCATCGTCGGCTACCTCGGCAGCAGCAACCTCACCCAGGCCGGCCTCTCCAATCAGGGCGAACTCAACGTAGATGTCCTCGACCACGACGCCTGTAGCAAGCTCGCCGTCTGGTTCGAAAAGCGCTGGAACGACCGCTGGTGCATCGACATCTCAGCAGAGCTCGCCGCTATCATCGACGATAGCTGGGCGCGCGAAGAACTGATCGACCCGTACCACATCTACGTCAAGATCGCCTACCATCTGTCCCAGGAGGCGCGCGCCGGCCTAACCGATTTCCGCATCCCCTCCGACTTCGGCAACACCCTGCTCGACTTTCAGACCGCCGCCGTCAAGATCGCAGCCCATCACCTCAACAAGCGCGGCGGCGTCCTCATCGGCGATGTCGTCGGACTCGGCAAAACCCTGATGGCCACCGCCCTCGCCCGCATATTTGAGGACGACCAGGGCCTCGAAACACTCATCATCTGCCCCAAGAATCTCGTCTCCATGTGGGAGAACTACCGCGACCAGTACCGCCTGCGCGCCCGCGTGCTCTCCATCAGCCGCGCCATCCGCGAACTGCCCAATATGCGCCGCTACCGCCTCCTCGTCATCGACGAGAGCCACAACCTGCGCAACCGCGAAGGCCGCACCTACCGCGCCATTCACGAGTACATCCGCGAGAACGACTGCAGATGCATCCTCCTCTCCGCCACGCCCTACAACAAGACCTATCAGGACTTATCCAGCCAGCTCCGTCTCTTCGTGCCGGAAGAAGAGGACCTCGGCATTCGCCCGGATCGCCTGCTGGCTGACATCGGTGAAACCGAATTCATCCGCCGCCACCAGGCCCCGCTCCGCTCACTCGCAGCCTTCGAACAGTCCGAGCACGCCAACGACTGGCGCGAGCTGATGCGCCTCTACCTCGTCCGCCGTACCCGCAGCTTTATCCAGCAGAACTACGCCCAGGCCGACCCGGACGACGGGCGCAAATATCTCACCTTCGAGGACGGCACGCCCTCCTACTTTCCCGTGCGCGTGCCCCGCACTGCCTCTTTCGAGATCGATGACCAGTACGCCCGTCTCTTCGCCGATGACGTGGTCGCCGCCATTAACGCCCTCGAACTGCCCCGCTACGGCCTCGGCAACTATGTCGCAGACTCGCCCGGCGTTCCGCCGACGCAAACCGAAACCCAGGTTCTGGACGACCTCTCCCGCGCCGGCAAGCGTCTCATGGGCTTCTGCCGCACCAACCTGCTCAAACGCATGGAGAGCAGCGGCCATGCCTTTCTGCTCTCGCTCGAGCGCCATATACTGCGTAACTTCGTCTTCCTCCATGCCATTGAGACCGGCAAGCCCCTTCCCATCGGCGCCACCGACGCCGGCATGTTGGATACCCAGTCCTACGATGAGGACGCAGACGCCGCCGTCAGCGATATCTTCGACCAGGAAGAGGAGGACGCCCCGGTGGAGCCGGACGCATTCCCCTTCCTGCGCACCGAAGCCGGTTTCCGCCAGCGCGCCGGCCAGGTCTACGACAATTTCGCATCACGCTACCGTCGCCGCTTCCGCTGGCTCAGCCCCCATCTCTTTGTCGAGGACCTGTACCAACATCTGCTCTCCGACGCCAGCTCCCTGCGCGCCATCCTCGTAAGGTTCGGCCGGTGGGACCCGGCCCAGGACGCCAAACTCGCCGCGCTGCGGCAGATTCTTGTCGACGCCCACCCCGGCGAAAAGGTCCTCGTCTTCACCCAGTTCGCCGACACCGTCCAATATCTTGAAGAGCAACTCAACGCCGCCGGCATTGAGCAACTGGTCGCCGTGACCGGCAGCTCAAACGACCCCACGCAGCTGGCTTGGCGCTTCAGCCCCGTTGCCAACGGCAAGCGTGCCCAGGTTTCGCCCGAGCAGGAGTTGCGAGTTCTTATCTCCACCGACGTGCTCAGCGAAGGCCAGAATCTCCAGGACTGTGCCATCGTTGTTAACTATGACCTGCCCTGGGCCATCATCCGTCTCATCCAACGCGCCGGCCGCGTCGACCGAATCGGCCAGCAGGCGCGCGATATCCTCTGCTACTCCTTCCTTCCCGCCGAGGGCATCGAACGCCTGATCCGCCTCCGCGCCCGCGTACGCACGCGGCTCAACGAAAACGCCGAAGTCGTCGGCACCGACGAAGCCTTCTTCGAGGACGAAGATACCCGCGCCGTCCACGACCTCTACAACGAACAGGCCGGCATCCTCGACGGCGACGACGACGCCGAGGTCGATCTCGCCTCTTTCGCCTACCAGATCTGGAACAACGCCACCGACGGCAACCCCGCCCTCAAGAAGGCGATCGAAGAGATGCCCGCCGTCGTCCACTCTTCAAAGGCCAACCAGACCGCGCCCCCGCGGCCCGACGGCGCGCTCGTCTACTTGCGCACCGCCCAGGACAACGATGCCCTCGTCTGGCTAGACCGCGAAGGCCGCAGCGTAACCGAGAGCCAGTTCGACATCCTGCGCGCCGCCCAATGCCAACCCGACACGCCCGCCCTGCCCCGCCATGAAACGCACCACGCGCTCGTCCGCCAGGCCGCGCAGAGCGTCGCCAGCCACGACAAACAGGTCGGCGGACAGCTGGGCCGTCCCTCCGGCGCCCGCTTCCGTACCTATGAACGTCTGAAGAACTACACTGAGAAAGTCAAGGGTACAATCTTCGACTCGGATCCCCTCCGCCGCGCCATTGACGACATCTACCGCCATCCCCTGCGCCAGACAGCCACTGATACCCTGAACCGCCAGCTGCGCAGTGGCATCGCCGACGAGGACCTCGCCGGCCTCGTCATCGAAATGCGCGAGGACGACCGCCTCTGTATCGTTCACGGCGAACAGGAGCGCCGCGAACCCCGTATCATCTGTTCACTCGGCCTCATCGGACCGGAGGAAGACTGACCATGCCAAACCCCCTCGACCGCGCTAGAGTCAAACAATACCTGGATGACTTCGACCTGCGCTCCCTCTTTACACAGGAGCTTGGCTGGGACCACGGCGGCAGCGACACCGAAGTTACCGTGAAAGATCGCGCTTACGCCCTCCAGGCCATTGCCCACAAGCGCGGCATGGTCGCCTACCAGTATCTCGCCCAGCCCGGCGAAGAGATTCCCGACCATCCTACGCGCCAGCAGATCGAAAAAATGATCGCCAAGCAGGTGCGCGAACATATCATCATCTTCGCTACCGACGACCGCGGCACGTTGTACTGGCTCTGGGTCAAACGCGAGCCGGGCAGGCCGGACCGCCCGCGCACGCATATCTATCGGTCCGACCAGAGCGGAGAACCCCTCATCCAGAAGCTGGAGAGAATTGTCTTTACGCTCGAAGACGAGGCCGACCTCTCGATCGTGGACGTCACCGGCCACGTGCTCGCTGCCTTCGACGTCGAAAAGGTGACCAAGAAATTCTATGATCGTTTTAAAAACGAGCATCAGGACTTTCTCCTCTTCATTCAGGGTGTAGAGAAAGTAGCCGACCGCGAATGGTACGCTTCGCTGATGCTCAATCGCATGATGTTCATCTATTTCATCCAGAAACGCGGCTTTCTCGACAATAACACCAATTACCTGCGTGTTCGCCTCCGTACTGTGCGCCAACAGCACGGAGCCGACAGGTTCGACGGCTTCTACCGTCTTTTCTTGTTGAGACTGTTCCATGAGGGGTTGGGTGCGCCAGAAACCGAACGTGATGCGGAATTGGTAGCAGAACTTGGCCAAGTCCCCTACCTCAATGGCGGCCTTTTTGACGTCCACGATCTGGAGCACGACTACCCAGACATCTCCATTCCAGACGAAGCATTCGAGAAGATCTTTGCCTTCTTCGACGCCTATCAGTGGCATCTCGATGACCGCCCGCTGCGCAACGACAACGAGATCAACCCCGACGTGCTCGGCTATATCTTCGAAAAGTACATCAACCAGAAGCAGATGGGCGCCTACTACACTAAGGAGGACATCACCGGCTACATCAGCCGCAACACCATCATCCCATTTCTCTTTGATCGGGCGCAGAAAGGGTGCCCCATCGCCTTCCAACCAGGCGGCGGTGTATGGCGGCTGCTGCAGGAAGACCCCGACAGCTACTTTTATGAAGCCGTCCGACACGGCATCACCTATGACATCCACAACAACGTGAAACTGAATACCAAGCAGGAGTTGCCGGAAAATATCGCCGCCGGCCTCGACAACGTCGCCCAACGCGGCGGCTGGAATGAACTGGCCCCGGACGCATATGCCCTCCCTACCGAGACCTGGCGCGAGCACGTCGCCCGCCGCCGCCGCTACGGAGAAATCTGTGCCAAGCTGGAGGCCGGCGAGGTAACGTCGATCAACGACTTCATCACCTACAACCTCAACATCGAAAAGTTCGCCCAGGACGTAATCGCAATAGCTGATGGGCCCGAACTGGTGCGCGCCTTCTGGAAAGCCATCGTGGACGTTTCTGTGCTCGACCCCACCTGTGGCTCCGGCGCCTTCCTCTTCGCCGCCCTCAACATCCTCGAACCCCTCTACTCCGCCTGCCTCGAAGCCATGGAAGGTTTTCTCGATGACCTTGAACGCTCACAACGCCCCCACAGTCCTCAGAAACTGAGCGACTTCCGCAAGATTCTGGACCACGTTTCCGAGCACGCCAGCGAGCCCTACTTCATCCTCAAGTCAATCATTATCAACAACCTCTACGGCGTCGACATCATGGAAGAGGCCGTAGAGATCTGCAAGCTGCGCCTCTTCCTCAAACTCGTCGCCCAGCTAGAAACCTACGACCAGATCGAACCCCTTCCCGACATCGACTTTAACATGCGCGCCGGCAACACACTCGTCGGCTTCACGACGCTACAGGAGATAAGGAAGGCCGCAGTATTTACACCGGTCGCACAATCCAGCAAGATACAGGTCGGACAAGGCAGAATGCTCTACGCGGACGATGAAACCAAATTGGATCGCATCGACGAGGATGCCAAACTTGCCGCCCGCGCCTTTTCCAACTTCCGTAAGATGCAGACCGATCACGGAATGGACGCCTCTAAACATGCTGAGGGCAAACAAGATCTGCAGAAAAGGCTGGCCGCGCTGCGCGCGGAACTGGACCGCTATCTGGCTTTAGAGTATGCCATTAGAGAGGGCGATGAAGAGGCCTACGCCCGGTGGAGTAGCAGCCACCAGCCCTTCCACTGGTTCGTCGAGTTCTACGGTATCATGCGCAACGGCGGCTTCGATGTAATCATCGGCAATCCGCCGTATGTTTCGAAGAAGAAGATCCCGTACAGAATACTGGGACCGTCAGACACAAAAATTCCCGACATATACGGTCATATTCTGCTGAAGTCTCTGGAACTCACGAAACGCGGCGGACGATCCGGGATGATTATTCCCCTATCCATCACCTTTAGTGGTGGCTTCAAAACTGTTCGCCAAGAGCTGTGCGGTTGGGGAGGGGCTTGGTTTTCGTCTTACGACAACATTCCGGCAGCATTGTTTGCGGGTGTCAGCCAACGTTGCACGATCTGGATTGGCAGCCACGTTTCATCTGAGACGTTTGTCGCTCCTATGTACCGATGGCGCGCCGTTCGTCGAAAACATCTCTTACCAAATCTGTCGTACGTTTCGATAGGAAAATGTCTAGATATTGGTGCATCGGGACTACCCAAGATTTCCTGTAGCTTTCAAGAAGCCGCGTTGAATGCAATTCTCTCTTCAAGTCATATGAAGGTCAGAACTGTCATTGGCTCCGGCAAGGGGAAACACACATTGGGGTTTTCGCAAACTGCTCGAAATTTCGTTTCCGTTTTCCTTGAAGACCCACCAAACCTAAGCGCCATCTCTCTGGACGAAGTAACGTCCTCGAAAATTAGTCACATGAGACTAATGGGTAGCGCGGACAGGTATGGCGCATTGGCTGCTACAGCAGGGGAACTCTTCTTTTGGTATTGGCTTGTGCGAGGTGATGGATTCGATGTAACCGGACACCTTGTCCGTGATTATCTCTCTGTGTTGGAGTATCTGCCCCCGGAACATTTCGCGCTACTCGCGAGGCTAGGCAGAATCCTCCATACCGAACGAAACAAGTGGCTAGTATTCAAGAAGAACGCCGGACGATTTGTTGGGAACTACAATTATCGAGGAGCTTTTAAAATAACGAGGAGAGCCGATCTCTTGATCATGAATGGCTTATCCACGACTCAAGAAGAAGCTCTAGAGATCTTCGACTATGTTCAGCGGATACTGGCAATCAACAAGTATGCCGGAGAGAAGGGAATTCCAGCGGAAGTAAAAGCTATGTTTCCCGCAACTCAATCGGAATCTGACAGATCCTCTCAGGTCTTCACGGAGATTGATTCAAAGTTAAGCCAGGAATATCGCTTTTCACAAGAAGAGCTGGATTTCATCATCAACTACGAAATTAAGTATGGTAAGGGGAGTGAAGCTTCGTGAGGAAAGCTATAGTTGCGCACCGGTGCCGAAAGGTCTATCGTCGCCGCGGATACGGATACGCTAGAGGGAGAGGAATTTATGATATTTCCCTTGAACGTCAGGATGGCAGCCCGGTTGTAGAGGCCATGTTCAATTGTCAAACATTAAATTGCCAGCCTTATCACCGCTACTTAGACTGATTACCTCACGTTATTGACAGAAGACGACGCGGACGCTCATAGTGGTGTTTCTTGGTGTCTACTTGGCGGCGGGCGTACCCCCTTTAGTCGATAGACGCCATCATTCGGTTTCCGACTGTTCGTCTGTGTCGATGTCGTCGAAAATGCTTCGCATGCTTTCGGGTCTGCCTATTGCTTCGACGTGTCCTAGTTCCCGAGACCCCCTATCGATTCTGCTTATCTCGTTTTCCTGAATCCACTGGCAAGTTAACTCGATTTCATAGTTGATTTGCTCAGCCATGTCTTGGTCTTCGCCAAACTCCTCCAATAGAGAATTCAGGATTTCCAAGAGTGATTGCATGTAATCTTCGGGCAAGTCGCTTGAGGAATCATGAGTGTCCTCCCACATTGTCCGAACGTCTTCAAGCCGAGGAAGAAGCCCAACTCGGAGACTGCCTACAAACTCATTAAATTCACTTTCAGTGAAGAGGCTCCGTATTTCTTTGTTACTCAGAGCGCTAGCGTCTTCGCCCTGAAGAGTGAGCTTGGCCCCAAAAACTGGACCACAAGCTAAGGTGTATATATGGAGCAGTTCACCAAGGCTGGGTCTTTGGGGGCATCGAACGTGACGCGCAATCCCCTGTGAAGTGACGCAGACTCCCGCGAGGGCGGCGGGTGAACCAGTGGCGGCCAAGCCGTCCTTATGTGACCAGTAGATTCGGAATGATGGGCCGTCTCTTGGAATGAGTGAAGGAGCTACTACGCCATGCCGTTAGCGGGCGGAGCAGCCGAAAAGTATGGCAACCGGTACGAAGGACGTTGGACTGTGACGTGCATGCTGGACGTCATTGACGAAAAGGCTGCCTCAATACGTTTGGAACCGCCCGATCTGGAAGGACAAGGATTTGAATTCCGGACCACGAAACAGGGTATCCAGGAATTTCACCAGGTAAAGCGACAACGTTCCATCGGGCATTGGACACTTAACGCTCTCAAGAAAGGGGAACTATATACTTCATCCAGTAAACAAAGATGCGTATTATTTGGCGGGTGTCGGGACGTGAAGCCATAATATTTCAGTCCAAATGGGCCGACGCGGAAAATCTCAAGTTATGGATGACTTACCGTTTTGAGGGTAACTAGCTCCTGGCAACATAGTCAAATTGCAACGAAAGGTTTTGGGTTTCTCCATTGGGGAGAGCAAGAGCCACTGGCATTGCCAGTGGCTCTTGTTGTTTTGGGCTGTATAGAGTCGTTACTCTTTTTCTCACCCTCAAGAAGCTAAGGGGATTGGCGTTCTAGCCTGTTCAGTTTCTTGATCAGGATGTCGCTTGATGGTGTCTTATGTTTCTTGAGGTCTTGGATAGTGTCTGAGACAAGCTGGTGGCTGTCTTGGATTGGTTGGTGATGATATTTTTCCAGGGCATGGAAGGCGGCTACTCTAGCAGGGAGGCCGGGATCATAGCCGACCATGTTTTCCGCTAGGGAATGTGCTTGGTTGTACAACTGGTTTCCTTCCTTGATATTGTTTTTTCGGTAGCAAAGCAGGCCAGTAGTGGCAGCTTTTAGTACCGAATGCAAAGTTTTTCCACTGTCGGGCATTTCGCGGAGTTTTTGTTCTGCTCTATTGTAGTCACCCATGTTAATGAGTGCGTACGCAGAACTATTAAGTAAACTTGGATCGCCGGGATTGGCAACAAGAGCGGCTTCTGCGATTTCGTGAGCTTCACGGAAGTTTTCAATTACTACTGATGCGATATAGGATCCAAGTCTTCCTGGTCTGGTTGAGAATGGTTCGACTTGCTGCCATTCTTTACATTGCTCTACTGCCTGATCCCACACCTCATTGAAGTAGAATGTACGTGCCTTGGCTTCATTGGCATCGGCACGTGTAAGATGGTCGTCATTCAGACCAATCAGATTTTCTTTTCCAGACACCCAAACGGCCTGGGCGATACTATTCTCGGTAGGTTCTATCAAGGACTGTCTGAACAGTTTTCTGGCATTTCTTCCAGCAGAGTTTTCCCACTCCAGAGTTGCGACCGCTGAGGCTAGTTCACTAATGTGTGCTGGCGAAAACTTACCTGTTGCCAGGACGCTTTTCGCTTTTCGTACAGATTTTGGTTTCTTTTCGGCAACTATCCCGACCGCGATTTCGGCTGCCATGAGCCATGGGTCGTGGTTTGTTCTGCCAGATCGGGCGAGGACTTGATAGGCTCTGTCGTTTTCGCCGACGTGCACCCACAGTCGTGCAGCGGAGCGCAGAATGAAGCGACTATTGGGGGCAAGGACAACTGCCAGGTTCATGCAATGCGAGGACTGCTTATATTGTCCGAGTCTGGCATAAATGCGTGAGAGGTCAACCCATTGGATCGGATTCTTGGGTTCCTCGTGCAGAAGTTGCTTGAGGTATTTTGCTTCCTTTCGGAGTTCATATTTGTCAAAAGATGCTGAAGCGATATCCTCTTTGCCTTCCAGAAAGTGTTTGGAGCGAGCCGCAAGCTTTTTTGCAAGAGGTGCGGCCTTCGTGTCCTCCTTTAATAAGAACTCAATTGCGTCGGTTGCTTCATATAGTTTGCTTTCGGCGAGTGCAGTGCCGATAAGGTCTGATGCGTGGCCGACGGTTTGGTGTTCTTTCCAGTCGTCGATCTTCTGGGCAAGGTTATCGTTGGTGAAATTTGTGTGGCGCGCGGGCGGTTTCACACTTGAATGAAGTTCGTTGAGGGTCTGGGAATCGCGGAATGATCTCCACCGTGGGATGATATTGCGGTCTTTTTCTGAGATAAAACCTGTCACTGCAACACCTCTTGGGATATGGGCTCGTTGTTCCAGGGCTCAAGTTCGTTTCTTCTGCACAAGAGGTTAAATTTGGACACAAATCGTCGTAACGAAAATTGATTATACCCATGATTCATGGGAAGTCCTCGTTCTTCAGGTCGGGGGTTACAGAGTTGCATTACAACACTAGCGATGTCTGAGGAGATGGCGGGATGGACTGTTCTTCTTAGTTCGACGATGCACTGCAAAAAAGATGCTTGCACAAATGGAAACACTTCTTCGTAGGAGCCTGCCCATTGGTCTGGCCATAGGTTTTGGTCGAGTTTTTCGAAAAGCATTGGATTCAATGTGGTGCCGGTACTCAAATAGTGGATAACGCTGCCCAACATATAGAAATCACAACCAATGCGTCGCATTGTCCATCCGTAAGGCAGGTCGCCGTGTTTGTGGTATCGCAATTCAGGTGGTGAATATTCTGGGTCGCCTGCCATGATGTAATGATCAAACGGTGAAGGATTCTTGTATTGGGTTGAACTTCCCAGATCGCCCAGTTTCACGATCCCATCATTGAAAACAAGCGCATTGGCGGGTTTGATATCTTGGTGAGCGATTCTGACCGAATGTAACTGTTGTGCCGCCACCGTGACCTGATGCATCATGCTAAGCGCCCTAGACAACCTGCTATTCTCTTGGTGTCCCACGAAAGATCGAATGTCGTTGTCAGCTTGTTCGAAGATCAAGTACTGGACCAAACTTTCCGGAGCACCGCTTGTGACCTGCCCCCTAAAAACTGGTCCAGTTACTATGTTAGAATTGGGCCGTAGAAAGGGGGAGATATGGCTAGGAAGAAACATACGCCGGAGCAGGTAATCAACAAGCTCAGAGAGGCTGAGGTGGCGCTAGCCGAGGGCGGCACAGTGGCTGAAGCTGCGCGCCGGATCGGCGTGACCGAGCAGACCTTCTACCGCTGGCGCAGCGAGTACGGGGGTCTCAGGATTGACTAGACCAGGCGCCTGAAGCGTCTGGAGTTGGAGAACAGCCGCCTGAAGAGAGCGGTGGCGGACCTGACGCTGGACAACCAGATACTGAGAGAGGCGTCTGAGGGAAAGTTCTGAGTCCTTCACGTCGCCGCCAGTGTGTTGACCACGTGAAGGAGCTCTTTGGGGTCTCGGAGCGACGCGCCTGCCGGGTACTGGGTCATCCTCGCTCGACACAGCGATACAAGCCGAGCCCGGTGGAGGATGAGAAGGCGCTGACTGAGGCGATCGTGGAGCTGGCCAGTCAGTTCGGCCGGTACGGCTACCGCAGGATCACCGCCCTTCTGAGGCATCGCGACTGGCATGTGAACCACAAGCGTGTGGAGAGGATATGGCGACGTGAAGGGCTGAAGGCGCCGGCGAAGCAGCCGAAGCGAGGGCGTCTGTGGTTCAATGACGGCTCGTGTGTGCGTTTGCGGCCTGCGTGGAAGGACCATGTGTGGGCCTACGACTTCGTGCACCTGAGGCTCCATGACGGCACAGGCGTGCGGCTGCTGACCGTCATCGACGAGTACAGCAGGGAGTGTCTGGCGATTCGTGCGGCGCGCAGCATACGGTCTGCCGATGTGATAGAGGCGCTGGCCGAATTGATGGTGACGAGAGGCGTGCCCGACCACATTCGCTCGGACAACGGGCCGGAGTTTACGGCCCGGGCCGTGCGCGAGTGGCTTGGGCGGGTGGGAGCCAGGACGCTCTACATCGAGCCTGGGTCGCCGTGGGAGAACGGCTTGCGAGTTTCAACGGCAAGTTGAGGGACGAGCTGCTGGAAAGAGAGGTCTTCTATACGTTGCTGGAGGTGCGTGTGCTGACGGAGCGCTACAGGCGGACTTACAACCGGATCAGACCGCACAGCTCTCTGGGCTACCGGCCGCTGACGCCTGAGGCCCTCTTGCCTGCTGACCCTGTCCCAGTCCTTGTCGGACTAACATAACAAGTGGTACAAACAGTGCGCCGTGTCACGGCACAATTTCTAGCCTGGATACCAGGCTTAGGAGCAGGATATCCTATAGGTCAACTGTCTTACCCTGACCCTGGCAACAGGGGAAGTTCTCGAAAGAGTAAGGGGACAATAGCATGACAGTAAAGCCGGAGAGTAGGGCAGTCACGAGAATACTGGATCCGCAAGACCTGCGACCTATGACTATGAAAGGAACCCTGGCGTCCATCTGGAGCAAACCACATCCAAGGGAAAAGTGACTGATGCCCGAGCCCCATAGAAATCCGAATGATGTTTGTTCGGATTCCCACCACACTCACGGAGATACACTACGTCCGTGGGAATCTGCCAATGGGGAGAACCTGCTAACGAAGCAGGGCAAGGATGCGCTGAGGGGGTCTAAGGGTCGCTACTACGGAGATTGTGAACCGGAACACGGGATGCCCTAAGTGGTGCGAATCATACGGGTACGGAGTCTCCATGGTACTCGTCGGAGTAACGACCGACCAGGGAGAGTGGGAAAGCCACTCACAGGGGGAAGGGAGACAGGTGAAGCTATGACTGCGAGTACGATGAGGGGGCGCGCGATGCGAACAACTGAAACTGTACTCAATGTCCTGAGTGAAGGAACAAATCACTCAGCGTAGCTGATCTGAGAAAGCCGGATGATGGGAAACTATCACGTCCGGTTTGACCGGGGGCTTAGGGGAAAAGTGTCGAAAGATAACTCGCCCCTTTGCCTACCGAACTCGGGGGCAGGTCATCCAGCGCAACGCGAAACTCATAGGTTGCCGTGTGTCACCGCCGTTTCAAACCATGAAGCTGCCCATTCACTTTCCAAGTGAATTGCTCCAGCATACACTCTAGCTCGTGATCCCGCTCTTTGGATCAAGCATACCGCTCATGTTGACTCCACAGAAAAGTCGAGGAAGTATTCTCCATTCTTCTTTCTGAAGGTGATGTCTGTTCGTCCGTAATCCTCTAGCATCTTCCTAGTTATTGGGGTGTCAATACTGACGCCTAATCTGCCCCGAATGTATTCGCTAAGAATCCGATAGCTTCTGTCAGTTACCAGAGTACGAGAGCGATCCCCTGCCACTTTCATCGTGAGTCGTTGACTATCGTCTGTGGTGACAGTGAACGGAATCTGAGGGTCCGGGAAAAAGGACCAATCTGATGAATGAATCAGAATGGACGCCTGATGATTGTCGTAATGTATGCTATGCCCCATGTTTAGGCGGGACGTTGCTGGTACTTCGCCTCTCCGGCTGAGAAACGAAATGGTGATTTCCTGCACATCATCCTCTGACTTATTGTCGCGATTTTCTTCTTTCAAATGACCAGTGACTGCTAGATCTTTCTGGCCCGAATCCTCAAGCGACATTTCTTCTGACAGCACCTCTTCCTGAAGAATCGCCAAAACACTTTGGGTCGACAGCATCAACTTGAAGAGAGCGCGATATAGTTGGCGGTTGTCCACAAGTCGGCCTCCTTTTGATAACAAGCCTTCTCTGCATATAATGTTGGCGCATAGCGTAACCTAGTGCGGCGGTCTTCAAACAATCGTGCTAGGTTGCACTATGTGTGCTTCTGCTTATTCGAAGAATTGCTTGATGAGTCGAACAAGCAGAATGGTTAGAGCGAGCAGGTCTTTCGTCTTGCGCAATTGGTCTTGGGGAAGACGGAAGATCTGCCGTTTTTCTTTTACTTTACGCATTCGCGCTGCCTCCCTTCGGGCCGTGTCGCCCAGTGATTCGCCAATGGTAACATAGTTGACGCCATAAACAAAAATTTCGTTCAATATGGTTTCTTTTGCCCATTCTTGTTGAAGCATAGGGTGGGATCCCATTTTTGCATGTATGAAAATAGGGTGTGGCGAACGAAACAGGCCCTAACAAAGTGAAATGCTCTGGGAAATCCCAGAGCATGGTTTTCCTAAATTTGTTTCCTGTGGCGCGAGACGTACCCGGGGCCCCGCGCTGGAGAATTGTAGCGCGTCTGCCGCTATGCTAGGTATCCGGTGATGCCAGCAGAGGCCTGCGGCTAACCTTTATGACAGGAGGTGACCCATCGCATTGCTTTTTGATGAGGTCTTGGCGGACCTGACATCTCAACTGGATGCCCAAGCCGAATTGGGCGTGCAGATTACGGCACTGAATGAAGTCCCGGAAGAAGGACCGGTCAATAAGGGCTTATGGAATCAGATTTCGAATGTCACCGCTGTGTTTGTCGACTTGAAGCGTTCGACTGAACTGAGTGCAGACAGCACCCCGAGGACATCAGCGTTCGCGTACACCTATTTCGTAAGGGCGGTGGTCCTAATCTTCAAACGGTTCGGTTCCAACTACATCGACATACATGGCGACGGCGTTTTTGCTCTGTTCAGCGGTCCCCAGTCCGAGTTTTGCGCCGTGGCCAGTGCGGTCACCGCAAGAACTCAGATTGAACGCGACATTGCCGTCCGCTTCAAGAAGGACACTTCAACCGATTGGGAACTGACGGCCGGTGTCGGCATAGACCGGGGAACGCTGCTCGTTCGACGATTGGGCCTTAGAGGCGCCAAGCAAAGTGAAGTGTGGGCAGGCAAGCCCGTTAATATGGCGTCGAAACTCAGTTCGGTGGCATGTTCCAACCAAGTGGTAGTTTCCGGTCGGGTTTTCTCTCAATTCCAGCAAGCTTCTTACATCCGCCGGCGGGCGCTCCTCTGGACCTGCGGCTGCAGTAATGATGTACAGGGCGACGGCCTGGATATTCCCATCGGCGAGACAGAATGTCTGTGGACGGAAGAATCGGCTCCCGCGGAGATGGGTCTGGATTTCGATCAGCTCTACAGATTGGAATCAAAATGGTGTTGCGTACACGGCGCAGAGTTCTGCGAGACGATAGTTACTGGTAGCAGACCTGAAGAATGATCATGGAAGAACGTCTGAAGTCTCATTACGAGTCGTTGTCGCGCTGCATCGCGTTTACCAGAGCGGCGGACGCCAAAGCGGCGCCCGTCTTGGCTCTCCAAATCGCGATCCTCGGTGCACTGGCGGCCCGATTCGAGAAGTTGATTCCCGCTTTCTTTGTCGAGTCATGGTGCTTCGAGAGAGCCCTTCTCTGGGTCATTCTCGGCGCTTACCTTGTCTTCATGGGCGCCGCCGTTACTATGGCGGCCCGGGTCTACATGCCGACGCACCGGCGCACTGGCGAGTCCCTCATCTACTTCGAAGACATCGCGGCGATGCAAAGCGAGGCATTCATGAAGCGAGCAAAAGAAGTGTCTCTAGACACAATTGAGGAACAGCTTCTCAGCCAAATCCACATCGTTTCTAAGATAGTCAGCGCCAAGATGCGTAAAGTTCGCTATGCCTTATTGTTGAGTGGGCCGTCGCTCGTCCTGGGTCTCATTCTTCTGGCCTGGGGGAGCGTCCGGCCCTGAATATGCCATACAGCGAGGACAGCGCATCGGTCCAAGGTCGGCTGACCGGAACTACGCGCTCTGGTCAGCGCCGGCCACACCTGTCCGGAAGCACCTTGCCTTTCACATATTCTGGTCTAGCGATTGGGGCCAACCATACCTTGAAGTGGGTCCCAAAATCTGGACCACGAGCTAAGGCGTATAGTGGAGCAGGTCATCCCCAAATGACAGACAACAAATTCATGAAACCTGAAGATCATGGAGGCTCACAGTATGAACGCAAGAGTCCTAGCAACAGTTCTAGCATCCACACTGGCAACGATACTCATTGGATGCACAGTACCTCCAGATGCCTTCAGACTCATCCCAATTCCTACCCCTGAACCTCTCTTTGACGCGGATACCCCTACTACAGAGTGCGACGAACTGGAATACTACAACCTACGACCTGGTCAAAGTGCGGACGACTTATCATCAGACTATATCCCAGGATTTATTGATATTGTCAGAGTCGAATCCATCCTAGAAGACGAAACCCTGACCGCAGTCTTCCACCTCCGTGACATCCCTCAAGAGATGACGTTCAACCGGGATGGCGTCGAGAGTATGAACATGGAATACATGTGGACTGTCGAAATCAACCTCGAAGGCAAAACAGTGCGTGCGTGGGATTCATTCGACTACACGCTTGCCGGATATTACGCAGCCAACAGAGTACAAAAGACACCTAATCTGACCGCCTCGCTTCAAAGCGTCATTTATCCGGAAACATGGCGACTGGCATACGATTCGGAAGGAAAGGAGCGACATTGGGAATACGCTCATATGCATCCACGTGTGGACGTCTCTCCTGAGCAGGACACGATTGCACTTGTCAGCAGGATTCCAGGCATTACTGACGAGTCTACCCTGTTGTTCTCTACTTTTGACATTCTGGAAGGGCAAGACGGCGTGTCATGTCCACCCTACAACTGAAAGAAATGTGAGCGTTAGACCGGCTCCATCAAGAACTCCTAAGTGGGACTGATGTCGATGAGGTATTGACCTGCCCGATCTTTAGAGCCGCGAATGTGGCATCCCTGAGCGCGCACGCGCACTGTCGCCAGGGAAGATACAAGGAGTGTCTGAATGACTGTCTCTAGGATTTTGAAAGGTGCATCAAAAAATTTAGCAAAAGGAGAGGCTGGACCTGCCCTGAAAAAGCTAATTCTGGTCGCCTGTTTCAGATCGTGTTCGATAAGGACCTGATTCAACCCTCCATGCAGTCACACTTTTCGGCGCTGAGGTGCGCGTTGGAATCTGGCCTTCCCCCTATGCGCAACAAACTTTCAGCGCAAGGGCAGGCGGAAAAGACCATCGTGCCGGACTACATAGCCGCTTACGCGCTCCATCTGACCGCGTCCAACATTCTCCTGTTGACGAAAGCGGACGAGGCAAGGTAGAAGGGACGCCAACAGATGCCAAATCGGCAGATTGCGCAGGGTGCGGGCTGGTGTCCTCGGCGCGAGCGAACATGTGAGACTGAGGCAAACCTGTCAAAGCAGGAGGACTATGGTGCTCAACATCAATCCGAAATATCTTGTCAATGAGAAGGGGCGGAAAACGGCGGCTGTTCTATCGATGAAAGAGTACCGCGCCCTGATGCAGCGGCTTCAGGACTTGGAAGACGCGTTAGAGTTGGATGAGGCGGTTGACACGGCCGCGGGCTTTCGAGAGTACGCCGAAGTACGGACGGAACGGCAAAACGAAGGGAAACTCTGAAGGGTGTGATGTATGGTTGCCTCATGTCGCTTCGTACCGGGCAACTCCAATACACTGACCTGTCTTGGCTTGTTTCTCTACGCAACAAGGTTTGCGGTTGAATTTGAATTAAGTTAGACAGTTTATGTTTTTCTTGTAAGATTGCTAATTTTGCTATAAGATAGCCATATGGATCCCATTCGTAATCCGTACGCGCCGGGAGCAGGCACACGTCCGCCCGAGATGGTGGGTCGTGACGACCTTCGCGAGGCCGCGCGTATCGCCCTTGAAAGAATCAGGCTTGGCCGTCCCAGCAAGAGTATCGTGATGGTGGGTCTGCGCGGCGTCGGTAAGACTGTACTGCTTGACCAGATAGCCGAAGACGCCGAGGCCAACGGTTTGATAGCGCTGCGGATAGAGGCGTCGGAACAGCGTTCTTTGCCCTCGATGATTGCGCCGCAGTTGCGATCTGCACTCATAAGACTCTCCAACCGGGAAGCTGTGCAGGCGCTTGCCCAGAGAGCCTTGAGAGCGCTGGCGGGCTTCGCTAGCTCACTTAAGGTGAAGTACCAGGATATCGAAGTTGGGTTTGACGCCGACCCCGAGCCGGGCCTGGCGGACAATGGCGACCTGGGAACAGACCTGCAAGACCTTTTCGAAGCTGTGGGCGTTGCGGCTAAGGCGGATAACAGTTGCGTCGCCCTTTTCGTTGATGAACTCCAGTATGTCGAAAAGGAGCAACTGGCCGCACTGATAACTGCCCTGCATCGGGACGCCCAGAGGCAGCTGCCCGTGACGATGGTTGGAGCCGGTCTACCGCAGCTCAGAGGCGCAATGGGCAACGCCAAGTCCTATGCGGAAAGGCTCTTCGATTTTCCCGAAGTGGGGCCCCTGTCATCCAGCGATGCCAGGATTGCCATTTCCAAGCCTGCCCGGGATGAGGGCGTAGAGATAGAAGCCGAAGTTCTTGATGCTGTCGTCAGTCGAACACAAGGCTATCCCTACTTCTTGCAGGTCTGGGGGAAACACCTTTGGGACGTAGCAGAAGATTCCCCGATCACGGAGGCAAACTTTATCCCCGCCTCCATCCGGGCTATTGCGGACCTTGACCAGAGTTTCTTCCTTGTCCGGTTCGACAGGCTTACGCCTTCACAGAAAAAATACTTGAGAGCCATGGCGAGACTGGGTGCTGGCCCCCATCGGTCGGGCGACATCGCGCAGGTGATGGAACGCACTGTTTCCTCGTTGGGGCCTACCCGCGCGCAGTTAATCAACAAAGGCATGATATGGAGTCCTGGCCACGGCGACACCGCCTTCACCGTTCCTATGTTCAACGAATTCATGCTGCGGATCGTCCCCAATCTGGATCTCTGATTAGGGTAAACGCGTGGTATTGACCGCAGATCACCAAGCACGTGTAGGGCCAGTTCAATGGTTAGAAACGAAGAGCCCGGATGAATCCTTGCATCCTGGCTCTTGCAAGCAATTACGCCCAATGGCACTAACGTACATGATCCCCCATGCGAATTGGGTATGGCTGAACTGTTTCGTCAGGAAAGCAATGAGAAATGAAAATCCCTGAGAAACTTAAGAACCTTACTATGTTGGACCTTGCAAGAGGTCCCTGGTTGTTTATTCTCTCGTTATGTGGGGTACTGACTGGACACATGATATCTGAGATCCTGCCTCTTCGAAACGAAGATCCGTTCAAGTTCTCCTTGATAGATACATGGCCCCACGTGGCAGGAGTCGGAACTATGTCGCTGGTTTTCTACTTGATGGCAAAAAAAGCCAAGGACGTATCGGATTTCAGAAGAATGGGGGTGAACTACGCAGTAAAGTATTTCCTTGTTTTCGCGGCGCTTGCAACAGTTGCAGTGTTCATTCTTGCGGCTCCGAGAATGCCGATCAGAGAACTGCTCGATGGTCCCTGGCTAACACTGCTTGCGTTATTCTGGGGACCTGTCATTGTCGCGGTATTCGTGAAGTACAGGTTTTATAGGTAGATAGTTATGGTTGGCCCCAATGACTAGACTACGAATTAGGCAAAACAGAGCGCATTCGCTTTGCCGCGCCAGACCGCCGTGAGTCCACCCCACCCCTTGACCCCGATCTGCCCCCCAACTCGCTTGGAGAACAACCCCATCAGCCCCCTGCCCATTCATCGGTTTCCGTACGTTCCGCCTACGTCAATTCTACGAAACATAGCTGAATGACAGACGAACTGCCTACGATCTCTCTGCGGACCACCTACGATCTGCCTACACTGTCACGCTTGCCAAGTCAGCTGACAACGTGTAACCCTGGTGGATGTAGTGCCCTTGATGACTTGACAGTACATGGAACTTGGTAGAAAATTAGTTCTGAATCTCTTCTTGTCCGTTCGCAGGCTTGCCCCGAGACAGCCTCTGCATAACCGCAGTCGAGCCCCATAGGCGCCGCGTACAGGTAGAGCGCCAAGACAGGCCGCAGTCTAGAGCTGTTGACATTTGTCTGAACAACGATTTCCGAATACAAGGTACGGCCGAGCCGCAAAGGGCCGCACAGCCATGCGTAGAAAATCCGATACACCCTTAGCGCTCTTCGCGGCGCCTCGCGTAACTTCGCGGATCAAGGAAAGGTGTTCTCCGCGTCCCTCCGCGTTCTCCGCGGACAAAGAAGATGTTCTCCGTGGATCAAAGAACGGAGTACTTCGCGTGACTTCGCGGATCGATCGTTCCTCCTTCTTGCAGAATTCAAGCCAGGAACATCCCGAACAGACCTGCAGGCTGCCTCCCTTGTTAAACGGCCTCCCAAAGTGGGCCGTCTATATGCGGACAGAAAAGCAGGAACGCTATGGTCCCAAACTGCCGGCGCCCAATCGACACACTGCGAGAGCGTAAAGACAGGTCCTCAACATCGAACTGTTACAACCGTCGGTGCCGCGTCGGCAATCTGAATCTCACCGCCCTGGAGACTGTCACCGTATAGTCACCCCAACTTGAGCCAGGATCTTTTCCTTGCAGATTACACGATATGAGTCCGGTTCGCCGCTCGCGCCCCCCACCCTCCGCCCCTGCACTGACGCCACAGGAGATCCCGCCGTCTCTCTCATCGGCGACCCCGCCCTCCTCGAACGTAAACCCACTGCCCTCTTCTGCTCAGTCCAATGCCCCGGCGACCTCATCCTCAAAAGCTACGACCTCGCCCGCGCCCTGCGCAGCCACCCCATTACCGTCATCGGCGGCTTCCAATCTCCCATCGAAAAAGAGTTCCTCGAACTCCTCCTGCGCCAGCCCGCAACCCACTCCGACCACACCCCGCCCCTGTCGCCATCCGCCATCATCTGCCCCGCCCGCGGCCTCGCCAACATGCGCATCCCCCGCCCATGGCGCGATCCCCTTGCCGCCGGCCGCCTTCTCCTCTTATCCACCTTCCCCGACAGTCTCCGCCGCCCCACCGGAGCCTCCGCCTCCCGCCGCAACGCCTGCGTCGCCGCCCTCGCCCAGCGTCTCCTCATCCTCCACGCCGCCCAGGGAGGCAAAACCGAAGCGCTCTGCCGGCAGGCCCTCGCCGACGCCAAGCCCGTCCACACCCTCCCCTCACCCCACAACGCCCATCTCATCGCCCTCGGCGCACAGCCCATCCCCCCGGACAACCCATCCGCCCTCCTGCCCGTCTGAACCGCGCCGCGCCCCTAACCAATCCCCACCTCGCCCCGCCCTTCCATCCTGAAAATCCTAGAAAATCCCCCCAATCCTGATTCAGACAACCCTCGCTGCCTGCCATCGCAACCCATCCCCTGAATCAAAAGAGTCTGCCCCTCGAAATCATTGCAAAAGACGAACCAGTGCCTTACACTCACAGAATAGACAGCCTGGACCCCCACTAACTCTCGACTACAGTTGGTACAGGCGATACCACGATGAGTCCGAGAAAAGTGCAAGTCGACTGGAAAATCGGCATCAAACAGTGCCCGTGCGGCCAGCCCAATCATCTCGACGAAACGCATTGCGTCAAATGTGGATTCGGGTTTACTGGCACCCACAGTCGTCGGCCTTTCAGGATGAGGCGGCTATTCAGATTCCTGCTCCTGACAGTGCTGGCCATCTACCTGACCTTCTACCTGTCCGGTCCAAAAATCCCAGCACTGCAGTACATCACCCTTGCCCAAAACACAGAAGCAAATCTAAAGATCATAGAGAACCGGCTCCTGGCTCTGTCGAGTGCTCTGGACTGGAGAAACATAGGGTTCAACAAAGAGATGAGTGCAGAAGATTGGATTCTCATACTGGAAACCAGAATCCAGGAACTGGAACAGCGGCTCGTTATTCCGTCCGATTGGAGAGAGCAAGCCCAGTCACTGTCGGACCAGAACGAAGCGCAAGTCAGCGGCAGCCAAGAGGAGACTGCCAGCCCGACGCCGACAGCAATCCCAACCCCCACCAGGGTCACCATCGGCAAGGTACTGGTCGTCCATGTTCAGCTGGGTAACGTTCGCACAGGACCCGGAATGGACTACGACATCATCGGCAAGGTTCAGGAACGGGACCGGCTGGTCGAAGTGGTGGACGAATCGGGCGGATGGTACAGATTCTGTTGTGTGGACGGCGACACACTTGGGTGGTTGCACAGCAGTCTGGTTACCGCACATCACACCGGCGGCGGGCCGCCCCCGCACCTGAATGCAGACCCCTACTACCAGAAATATCTGGATGCAGGCGGTATACCAATTCTGGCCCCCGAATCAGTCCCGAACGAGGAACTGCGGCGAGCGCAGGCCACCCTTTTCAGTATGGTGACGGACCGTCCTGACCTGCTCGACGTGTTGGCATCGCAGAACACCAGGATTCTGCTATACGACAGAGACAAAGGCGGGCTTTCGCAGTTGCCGGAATTCGCCGATTACTCTGATTCAAAGTTTGCGGGAGTGTGGGGTGAAACATCCTATGGACAAGCCGTGGTTGCCCCCGCAATGACAACCTATCATTGCAACGAGACACTGATTCATGAGATAGCCCACGCACTGGACTATGCGATTCGCGTCCAGGAATGGGAGGCCAATCGCGAACCCAGATTCAAGCAGGCTCGCAATCAGACCTACTTGAGAGCGATGGAGGCCGGACTGTGGGCCGGCAGGTATGAGTCCACCGTGAGCCAAGAATACTGGGCCGAAATGGTCGTACACTGGCTTCGACCCGATATGTTTCGCACTCAATTCGGACTGAGTGACCTGTCCGAGTACGACAGCAAAGCGGCCCGCTTGCTTGAACAATATCTGGGCAACCCGACCCTACCCGACTTTTGTAAGGCCAGGCAGTTCGCTGTCAGGGGCAGGGTATTGGATGACAGAGGCAATCCAATGCCTGAAGTTTGGGTCACACTGTCCGCTTGGCGACGTGAGGGCGAGAGTCTTTGGCCGCTACGCCACGATCCGGATGTAGTTGCAAAACGCACCGGGCTGGACGGCAGATTCTGGATTGTGGAAGCTGTCGACCCCGGCCTGCTGGAAGCCGCCGATTACTTCACCTTAGGGATTTGGCGAGGCGAACCAGCCGATTGGTGGCCTGCCTGTTCAGTAGCAGGATATGCCGGCCATAACAAGACGGTAGTAAAGAATTCGGATCAGGAACTCCACATCGAAGTGACGGGCCAGGATCTGAGTGGATATACTCTAACCGTACCCACTGGATTTGACTGGTCTCCCCTGATGGAGTGTCAGTAACTGACGCGGCGGCCGTCTGACCTCTACGACAAGAGCCCTGGACCGCTGCAGGCGCCTCGCAGTAGAACTGGCCGTACCACCGCCTCGCCTCGCGTCGCCCCTTCCCCCTGCCGTTCCCACCCCAAATGCGGGATGCGCCCAAGCTGAAAACTTCCCTTGCCACACCCACCGCAATCAAGTACAATACGCCCATAACTATCGCGATCCGTTCAGGAGAACGCCCGTTTGTCGTTTCGCCCTTTCTATCTAGGCGATGCCCTGCTTCTGCAGCGCCTGCGCAACGTTTCTACGCCCCTCCAGATCGAGCGCACCCTGCTGCAATCAAATTCGCCTGTGCGAACCGCACTCCGCTCCTGCTTTCCCTGGTACCGCCACAGCTCCTTCACCTACGTCCTGCGCCAGGAAGAAAACGGCCTCGCCCGCGAAGGCCTCATCCAGCTGCGCATCCGTCCCCACACGCACGAAGCCGACGTGACCCTGCTCTCCCCCGCGCTCGACGCCCATCGCGGCCACCCGGCCATCTGGCAAAAACTGCTGACCTACAGCGCCCAGCAAATCTTCCGCAAAAACGTCTGCCGCCTCTTCAGCGACCTGCCCGACCAGCCGCTCCTCGTCAATACCTTCCGACAGGCCGGCTTCGCGCCCCTAACACAGGTCACCGTCTGGCGCCTGGACAGCGCGCCCCGGGACCCGTCCGATGCAGCGCTGCGACCGCAGCAACCCGCGGACGCGGCCGAGCTCGAAAAACTCTACCATCGCACAACCCCCCTGCCCATCCAGCAGTTGGAGACCGGGCCCGCGCCCAATGAACCCGAAGAGGACCGCATCCCGCCCATCCTCTCCAACCCGCACCACGTCCACATGTCCGGCTACGTGCTCGACGACGACCGCGGCCCCGGCCTCGCCGGCTGCGTCCAGATTCTCTGGGGCAAAAGCGGCGCCTGGCTCCGCCTCTGGGTCGACACCAACGATCCCGACACGCGCAACGCCCATCTGCTGCTTGACTTCGCCCTGCAACGCATCGCAGAAGCCCCCCTGGTCCACCGCGCCTACATCGGTGTCCGCGCCTACCAGACCGGCCTCAACGCGCTGCTCGGCGACTACGGCTTTGCGCCCTTCACAGACAGAGTGATCATGGCGCGCAACATCCTTCAGTGGCAGCGCCGCGCCGTCGACCAGCGCATGCCCGCCCTCAAAACCGTGCGCGGGGCCGTGCCCGGCTCGCTCGCCATACCCAAATTTGATGGCGTCGACGCCATCTTACGGACACACGGCGACCATCAGACTGAACGCCGCCCGGGCCATCGCCCACATCGTCCGCGGCCGGCCGCGACACGCGCCGGCGCCCGGTTCCCTGGCGCCACCCGCCTCCCCGTCCCGCCGCAGAACACAGCAGCCGCTGGAGGCCCTGACACCATCCTGAACCGTCATTCAACAGGAAGCAGCCCGGTGAGTCGCCCCGATCAGCGCCGCTCACCAAAAGCCAAAAACTGACTAGGGCTCGTTGACATTTCGATTGAGCCAGATCAGTGTAGAAGCAAAATGCAAGAAAGCGATGAAACGACGTGCGAGTTTGTCATAGCGAGTGAAAATGCGTCGACACCACTTGATTCTGTTGATGAAACGTTCGACGATGTTGCGTTCTCGGTAGCGGATGCGGTCATAGTCGCGTGGTTGCTTGCGATAGCTGCGGAAAGGGATGACCACCTTTACCTGTTGGGCTGCGAGTTGCTCTCGCAACGGGTCCGAATCGTAGCCTTTGTCGGCAATAACGGCATCAAAATCGAAAGGGGCGAGCAAGGCTTCAACTTGGGTCATATCATGGCGTTCACCCCCGGTCAAGATGAACTTGAGGGGAAAGCCCAGGGCATCGACGAGGAGATGGATCTTGCTGCTGAATCCGCCCCGGCTCCGACCTAGGCACTGTTCCTGCTGTGGGCCCCCTTTTTTGACCCGCCCGCGGCGCACATATGGGCGCGCACAGCTGTACTATCGGGCATCACTGCTGCCATCTCTGGGTCCTGGGCGAACTGTTTAAACATGTCGGCCCAAACACCGTTCTCTTCCCAGCGTGCGTAGCGCTTGAAGACGCTGTTCCACTTGCCATAGCGGTCTGGCAGTTCACGCCACTGAGCGCCCGTGCGCAGAATCCAGTGAACTGCCTCAACGAAACGGCGACACTCTTTCTCTTGCCCTGCGTAGGCACGTGGGTGTCCTTGCAAAAATGCATAAAGTTTCTGCCACTGATTGTCGGCTATTTTCGTTGTAGACATCCTACTATTGTCGCCAAAGTGTCAAAACTTATCAAATGTCAACGAGACCTAGATAAAACTCAGAACTCAAATGACCCTATACATAGCAGATGACCTGGATCTCCTCCTCGCCGTTCTCCCGGAGCACATCCGCGCTGCCCTGCAGAAGCTCGGTCGCGCCAGCGATCTTATCGAAATCGTCATGGACCTCGGCCGCCTGCCCGAAGCGCGTTTCCCCGACGGCGAAGTCTGCCTCAGCCCCGAAGAGATCACCCGCGACGACCTCCAACACGTCATCGACAACATCGGCGACTTTGGCGCCGACAACCGCGCCGGCATCGAACGCACGCTCCACCGCATCTCTGCCATCCGCAACCGCAAGGGCACCGTAATCGGCCTCACCTGCCGCGTCGGCCGCGCCGTCTACGGCGTCATCGACATTATCCAGGACATCATCACCAGCGGCAGCAGCCTCCTCCTCCTCGGCCGCCCCGGCGTCGGCAAGACCACGCTTCTGCGCGAAGCCTCCCGCGTGCTCAGCGACAAACAGCGCGTCGTCATCGTCGATACCAGCAACGAAATCGCCGGCGACGGCGACATCCCCCACCCGTCCATCGGCCGCGCCCGCCGCATGCAGGTCGCAACACCCACCCTGCAGCACGAAGTCATGATCGAAGCCGTCGAAAACCACATGCCCGAAGCCATCATCATCGACGAAATCGGCCGCGAGCTCGAAGCCGTAGCCGCCCGCACCATCGCCGAACGCGGCGTGCAGCTCATCGGCACCGCCCACGGCAATACGCTCGAAAACCTGCTCATGAACCCCACTCTCTCCGACCTGGTCGGCGGCATCGACACCGTCACCCTGTCCGACGAGGAGGCCCGCCGCCGCGGCACCCAGAAGACCGTCCTCGAGCGCAAAGCCCCACCCACCTTCGACGTGCTCATCGAAATCCAGGAACGGCAGCGCATGATCGTCCACCACAAGGTCGCCGAGGCAGTCGACTCACTCCTGCGCGGCTGGACCCTCTCCCCCGAGACCCGCTACGTCAACAGAGACAACCAGGTCCACATCGAGTCCGTCGAAAACCAGGAACGGCCCGGCCGCATCGGTCAGAGCCGCCAGGGCCCCGAAAGCAGCGGCGGGGGCCGGCGCCGCCAGCGCGGCAGACGCGCCGAGGAACGCGCCGCCCACATGGCGCAAAATATCGCCGACGACGCCGCCCAGCCCAACGGCGACGGCCAGCGCAAGGCCGTTCGCGTCTTCGCCTACGGCATCGGTCAGAACCGCTTGCGCACCGCAGCTCAAAATCTCAAGGTCCCGATCCAGGTCGTCAAAGAGCTGCACGACGCCGACATCGTCATGACCCTGAAAAACTACTTCCGCCAGAAACCCCCGCCCATCGCCGACGCCGAACGCCAGAACGTGCCCGTCTATGTCCTCCGCAGCAACACCGTCACCCAGATGGAGCAGTACCTGCTCGATGTCTTCCAGCTGCGCCGCGACGATCCCGACCTCGTCTTCGACTCGGCGATGCGCGAAACCCAGCACGCCATCCAGCGCCTCCTCAAAGGGGAAAAGTCGGTCGAGCTCAGCCCCCAGGCGGCCTCCATCCGCAGCCAGCAGCACCAGCTGGCCCGCACCGCCAACCTCATCAGCCACAGCTACGGCCGCGAACCACACCGTTGCGTTCGCATCTTCAGCCCCTCCTGAGCGCCGCCGAAAATACGCAATGTTTATAACATTCGAAGGATCGGACGGCAGCGGCAAGTCTACGCAGATCCATCTGCTGGAGGAGTATCTGCGCAAAAGTGGGCAGAACGTTCAGGTGACTCGCGAGCCGGGGGGGACGGACATCGGTGAAAGAATCCGGCAAGTGTTGCTGGATATGGAGCATGAGAAGATGCACGCCCGCACCGAGACGCTGCTCTTCAACGCCGCCCGCGCCCAGCTGATCGAACAGGAGATTCGTCCCGCGCTGTCAGAGGGCAAGGTTGTCCTGTGCGATCGCTTCGCCGACAGCACTGTCGCCTACCAGGGCTACGGGCGTGAGCAGGATATCGAGGAGTTGAAGCGCCTGATCAGTTTCGCCACCGGCGGGCTTAGCCCTGATCTGACCTTCTACCTGGATCTGCCGCCTGAGGAAGGGATCAGACGCAAACTGGCGGACTACCAGAACCGGTTGGACGTGCAGGGACTGGCTTTCTATCGTCGCGTAGAGGCTGGCTACCATGAGATGATCGCGCAGGAGC
This sequence comes from Caldilineaceae bacterium, assembly GCA_965208965.1. Lineage (GTDB taxonomy): Bacteria > Chloroflexota > Anaerolineae > Caldilineales > Caldilineaceae > Bin5. Next base: position 1,866,949 of record OZ242384.1, on the reverse strand, counting down.
CGGGGCGCTGGGTCATCATCAACGCCGGCCGTTCACTTGAGGAAGTCCATCAAGAGGTCGTCCGCGCAGTTCAAGACAAGCCCACCGCGCACGCGCCCAGCCGCTGAAGCGTCTCTACCGAGCACGGGCCTCCGGCCACAAAGCCAAGTTGACGAAAGGGAAAGACTGTTCAAGAATGTAACAACAACAGGCCGCCAAAGAGAGAAGCGGCGCACGTCCCTGGGGGCGGCGCCCAACAACCTCCCCCGTACAAGCGGGGTGACTGAAAACCAAAAACAAGAACAATGAAGTTAGTCATCGCCATCGTCAACGAAGAAGACAGCCCCAACCTCCTCGACCGCCTCGGACGCCGCGGCTACTCCGCCACCATTTCCGGCACCCGCGGCGGCTTCCTCCGCATCGGCAACGCCACCATCTTCTGCGGCGTCGAGGACGAGCAGGTCGAAGACGTCCTCACCGTCTTCCGCGAAAGCTGCACCAGCCGCATCCAATACGTCACACCCCTGCCCCCCGTCATGGAACCCGGCGAAATGCACATCCCCACACCCGTCGAAAAACAGGTCGGCGGCGCCACTATCTTCGTCGTCCCCGTCGATCACTTCGAAAAGATATAACCGCCCCTACAGCCCGCCCAGCCCCGGCGCGCCGCCATCATCACCCTCGCCCGCCTCCGGCATCGAAGACTCAATCGACTCCGGGCTCTCACCCGAATCCAGCCGGTCCATCACCTCGTTCATCTCATCATCCAGCGGCTCGCCCGTCTCGTCGCTCATCTTGCGCATGAAATGCGCCAGCGCCCGCGGATCCTCCTGCTCCAACCCGGACAGCAGCGAAGAGTCCTCCGCCATCGACTCGATCCGGTTCTCCTCCGAACGCAGCACCCGCAGCCGGCTCATGAGCCGCCGCAGCCGCTGCCCCGCACAGTCCGGACAGGCAGCAGCGCCCGCGTCCGCCTCCGCCATCGTCCGAAACAGCACACTCACCCGCTTCTTGCAGTCAAAACAGAAGTACTCGTAAATCGGCATCGGCCCCAATTGTCCCCCGCCTCCCCATCATGTAGAGGCATATCCCCCGCCGTTCCACCCCGGCGCAAAATCCATACACGCCTGAATTTTTCACCCATTATTTATTTGAACTATACTGATTTTGCATACTGTTCCAAGCATGGAACTTCCAACTGTGCATCATTATATCCAGCCAAAACTCCGGCCCAAAGCGGTCGCGACAGAAGATTAGCCAATAGTGAACGCAAGCCACTAGCCATTGACCACCGACCACTATCCCATGTCAGACATTCAGGACGATGTAACGCCAATCTACGCCCGGCAGAATCAGCCCCATCCGATTCTGGTTGTTCTCTCCGGGCCCAGCGGCGTCGGCAAAGACACCACGCTGGCGCTGATGAAGCAGAGGGATCTTCCCTTCCATTTCGTCGTAACCACCACCACCCGGCCCCGCCGCCCGGCTGAAGTCGAAGGCGTCGACTACCATTTCGTGTCTGTCGGCGAATTCGCCGAACTGATCGACGCCAATGACCTCCTGGAATACGCTGTCGTTTACGGCGACTACAAAGGCATCCCCAAATCCCACGTGCGCAAGGCCCTGGCAAGCGGCAAGGACGTCATCCTCCGCATCGACGTGCAGGGCGCAGCCACCATCCGCCGCCTCATCCCCGAAGCCGTAACCATTTTTCTGGTGGCCGAAAGTGAAGAGGAGCAGATGCGCCGCCTGCTGGAGCGCAAAACCGAAACACCCGACAGGCTCAAAATGCGCATCGCCACCGCCCGCAAGGAGATGCAGCACCTGCAGGATTTCCATTATGTCGTCGTCAATCGCGACGACCGCCAGGAAGAGACCGTCGACAAGGTGATCAGCATCATTCAGGCCGAAAAATGCCGTGTGGACTGGTCTCCGGTAGATCTATAGACTGGGCGCGATGAACCTCTTCGGCAACGAGCCCCGCCCGGACGGCCCGCCCCCGGCGCCGACCTTCTTCATCCCCCTCGTCCCCCCGCGCGTCAGCCGCGCCCTGATCGCCGTCAACCTGCTCGCCTTTGCCGTCACTTTCCTCTACGGGCTGTACGAATACCGCGTCTGGAACGGCCCCACCAATCTGCAGGTTCTCTTTGACCTCGGCATGAAGTCCAACTGGCATATCATGCAGGGTCAGAGTTGGCGGCTCTTCACGGCCATGTTCCTCCACATCGGTCCCATCCATCTCATCTCCAACCTCATCGGCCTCTTCTGGCTCGGCCCCATCATCGAAGGCCATTTCGGCCATATCCGTTTCGCCGTGATCTACCTCCTCGGCGGCCTGCTCGGCAGCATCGCCAGCTACGCCTTCTCGCCCGCCCTCTCCGCAGGGGCATCCGGCGCCGTCTTCGCCCTGCTCGGCGCAACCATCGTTTATTTCTATCGCTATCGGGAAAACATGGGCCGGCAGGGGAAGTCGATGCTCCAGTCCGCGGTTGCGATTCTGGTCATCAACCTTTTCCTCGGTTTCTCGGTCACCAACGTCGACAACTGGGGCCACCTGGGCGGCCTCGCCGGCGGCGCCATCGTCGCCAGCGGCCTTCTGCCCCGCTACCGCGCGCCCTCCATTCTCAGCTTCGGCCGCCAGCCCCTCATCCGCGAAGCAAGCATCGCCCGCAATCTGGCCTGGACCCTCCTCTGCGCGCTCCTCTTTTTCGCCGCCTTCCAGACCGTCACCCTGGTCGGTCCTCCTCTCCGCTAGTCCGCCCAGCCACTGACTACTGACCACTGATCATTGCAGTTCTAACCACTGCCGTTCAAACTTTCCGCGATCAACTCCACCACATCTTTCACCTCAACACCCTCCCCCGCCGCGTTCGCCGCATCCGTCATCATCGTCAGACAGAACGGACAGCCCACAGCCACCGTCTCGGCGCCGGTCGACCGCGCCTCCGCGTAGCGCTCCGCACTGACCGCCCGCTCGCCCGGCTCCTCCTCCTTCCAGAACTGGGCGCCGCCCGCCCCGCAGCAAAAGCTCTGCCGCCCATGCCGCGGCATCTCCTCCAGCTCGATGTTCCCCGCCTGCAGCAGCGCCCGCGGCGCATCCACAATGCCGTTGTGCCGCCCCAGGTAACACGGATCGTGAAACGTAACCGCCCCGTCATTCCGCACGTTGTACTCCAGCTTGCGAGCCGCCACCAGCTCCGACAACAGCTGAGTATGGTGAATGACCTCCCACTGCGGCCCCCCTTCACTCCCACTGTACTGGTGATACTCCTTGCCAATGCTGTGCAGACAGTGCGGGCACGTCGTCACGATCCGCCGCGGCGCAACCTCGTTCAGCACCTCCAAATTGCTCTCCGCCATTCCCCAGAACAGGTCCTCCCGTCCCGACCGCCGCGCCGCGTCACCACTGCAACTCTCCATTTCGCCCAGCACAGCGAAGCGCACGCCCGCGTGGTTCAGCACCTTCGCAAACGCACGCGCCGTCTCCCGCGCCCGGGGATCATAGCTCGGCGCGCAACCCACCCACCACAGGATCTCCGCATCCGGCTCCTCATCCACCGTCGGCGCCGACAGCCCTTCCGCCCACGCCAGCCGTTCACGCGCGCTCTGGTTCCAGGGATTGCCCTGGCGTTCGATCCCCCGGTAGGCCTGCTGCAACTCCTGGGGAAAGCTGTTCTCGGTCAGCGCCTGGTAGCGCCGCAGATGCATGATGTCGAACATCGGCTCGTTGCCCACCGGACAGATGTCCACGCAGGCGCCGCACGCCGTACATGCCCACAGCGCCGATTCGCTTATCGCATAGGCCAGCAGGGGCGGCGTCTCCCCGCCCGCCGCCACTGCCTCCGCCCGCTCGTTGATGGCATAGCGCTTGTTGACCTCCAGCGCCGCCGGCGACAACTCCTTGCCCGTCACGTATGCCGGACATACATCCTGGCAGCGGTTGCACATGATGCAGGCGTAGGCATCGACCAGATGCGGCCAAGGCAGCTGCTCCAACCGCGCCGCCCCGAACTCCTCGATCGTCTCGTCCTCGAAGTCCAGCGGCGGCAGCTCCCCCAGCGAGCTTCGCTGCGGCCGCGCCAGAAAGTTGACCCCCGACATGATCAAGTGCAGATGCTTCGTGCGCGGGAACCAGGGCACAAAGGCCAGCACCAGCCCCAGCGCCACCCACCAGCCCAGATGTTGCCCCACCGTCAAAGTCGACGCGCTCATCCCGCCCCACAGCAGGCTCACCCCGTTCGCGAACGGCTGGCCCGGTTCCCCGTGACCGGCCGCCTGCCGAGCCAGCGCGATTCCAAAGCTCTCGCCCAGCAGCCGGAACCCTACGTGCAGCAGAATGAACAGCCCAACCAGCAGCGAGTCCCTCCCGATGGCCCCAGCCTTCACCTTCTCCACCAGCATTACATTCTCGTGATAGCCCAACTCCCCCGCGCGCACCACAAAACGCCGCGCCAGAAAGTAGACCGTTCCAATCAATATCCCGACCGTCACCACGTCCGCCACAAAACGGTATCCCGCGCCGATAGCACCCTCACCCAGAAAGCGGACCGGAAAATAGCCCTGCACCAGATCGCCCAGGTTCACCAGCAGATAGAAGACGAACCCCCACGCAATCAGCGCGTGAAAGGCACCAGCGCCACTGCGGCTCTTCCACATATTGCCGAACGTAAGCCACCGGCCCGCCGCCCGCCCCAGCCGGCCCGCAACCTCATCCCGCGCCGGCAGCTCCCCCGCTCCCCGTCGCACCACTTCAAGAACCCGCCTGAACTGGACGTAGCTCACATAGACCGACACCGCGACCGCGGCCAGAAAGATCAGCTTCTCCGCAAGAGTCAGCATTTCAGATCACACTCGCTTCCATCTATCGTGTAGGAGTCAGCTTCTCGGCCCTCTGCCTCTTCCCCGCAGGAGCCCACGGCACAATTATACACAGCCCCATAAAGTAGCGCAGCAGCCCCAACCCGCCTATACTTCAGTAATCACTGACCACTTGATCACCTGACCACTGCAGTCCCGATGCTCGGAACCATTATCCCCGCCCGCCGGTTCGCCATCGCGATGGTGCGCCGCATGTTGCAGGCCGACCTGCCTGCCGCCGTCCGCTCCGATGAGGACGTCGAGGCCGAAGTTTGGCGCAACTACAACTGGAACTTCACCGTTAACGTAGCCGACGGCGCCCTCTTCCTGCTGGCGCAGAGCCTCATGTCGGCAACGACCATCCTCCCCTTCTTCGTCAGCAGACTCACCGACAACCCCTTCTACTTCGGTCTGCTCGCTGTCATCGCCAACGGCGGCTGGTTCTTTCCCCAGCTCTTCAGCGCAGGCCCCATTGAACGAACGGACCGCAAAAAGCCCTGGCTGATCAATCTCGGATTCTTCCTGGAACGTCTTCCGCTCGTCCTACTCACGGCAACAACGCTGCTCGCGGTCCGGTCGCCTTCCTGGGCCCTGGGCCTTTTCCTCCTGGCGTTCGCCATCTACAACTTCGGCGCCGGCATCATCGCGCCCGCCTGGCAGGACCTCCTCGCCGTCTGCTTTCCCGCCACCCGCCGCGGCCGCCTCATGGGCGTGACCATGTTCGTCGGCGGCATCGCCGGCGCGCTCGGCGCCCTGGGCAGCAGCCGCATCCTGGAGACACTGCCCTTCCCCCGCAACTTCCTCATCCTCTTCGGGTTCGCCACCATCCTCATGTTCGCCGGCTGGGCCGTCCTCGCCCTCACCCGCGAACCGGTGCGTCAGGTCCCCCGCACCGAAGAAAACCGCCTCCGTATCTGGACCAGGCTCGGCCGCATCCTGCGCCGCGATCAGAACTTCCGCCGCTTCCTCACCGCCCGCGGCCTGCTCGCCGTCAGCGGCATGGGCCTGGCGTTTGTCACAGCGGCCGCCATCAGCAAATGGGACGTCTCCGGCGGCACGGTCGGCAACTACACCGTCGCCCTCCTCGCCGGCCAGTCCGCCAGCAATCTTCTGCTCGGGCTGCTCGCCGACCGCAAAGGACACAAAGTTGCACTGGTGCTCGGCGGGTTTGCCGCTTCCCTGGGCTACGTGATCGCCGGCCTCGCCGCCCTGCCGCTCCTCTACTACCTGGTTTTCATTCTTCTCGGCGTCTACTTCAGCTCCACCTTCGTCTCCGGTCTCATGATCGTGCTCGAGTTCACCGGCCCCGAGCAGCGCCCCACCTACGTCGGCATCACCAACTCCATCATCGGCGCCATCAACGTCGTCATGCCCCTCCTTGGCGGCTGGCTCGCCACCGTCAGCTACACCTGGCTCTTCGCGCTCAGCGCCGTCGCCGGCCTGCTCGGCGTCCTGCTCATGGCCTTCTGGGTAGCAGACCCCCGCCATGCCGTCGAAAGCGGAGACGGAATCAGCTGACTTGCGCCCTGTCCACGAACATGGCAATATTCTGGCAATACGTCTATAACAGGGAGGAAAAAATGACCCAGGACATCTACTGTTCGCTGCTTTCACAGACCGCCGGCGAACAGATCTACGGTACCGCCGGCAACGGTACGGACGTCTGGTTCGTGCTCGAATACCCCGCCGTCTGGGGCGCCAAGGCCATGGAAGAGAGCAAGCTGGACGACGCGCTCAAAGAGCACCTGCAGCAGGCTGTCGCGGCCACACCCGGCTCCCGCCTGCAGCTCATCAAACACGGCGAATCCCGCAACGGATCCGGTTTCAGCTTTTTCATCGGCCTCTCGCAGGAGGACACCGCCGCGCTCTACCGCTTTAGTCTGGCCGATTTCACCGACCTCGCCGCCATGGACCTGCCCGGCATGGTTGCCGACATGCGCGCAGCGCCCGAGAGCTACGCCGCCCACAAACATGACGAACCGCTTTTCCTCGTCTGTACTAATGGCAGCCGCGACCGCTGCTGCGCCAAATTCGGCGTACCCGTCTACCTTGCCATGGCCGCCTACGCAGGCGACCAGGTCTGGCAGACCACCCACACGGGCGGCCACCGCTTCGCTCCCACCATGATCGTCCTTCCGCACGGCCTCTACTACGGTCGCGTCAGCGTCGAAGACGTCACGCCGCTCGTCGACTCCTACAACGCCGGCGACGTCTATGCGCTCGACCGCTACCGCGGCCGCTCCTGCTATAAGTCGCCCGTCCAGGCCGCCGAATACTATCTGCGCGAGGAAACCCACCAGCAGTCGCTCGACGCCTTCTCCCTCCTCGACGCGGACCAGCAGGACGATGTATGGACCTGCCGCTTCCGCTCCAATGGCGATGATCTCGTCCACGAGCTCTTCGTCTCCACCGAAGAATCGGAGTTCGTCAACCCACAAAGCTGTCACAAGCCGGCCACCGAACGCGTCCCCCAATTCCGCCTGCTCTCCCACACCGTCCACGCCCCCACCCCGGCCTGACCTCCGTCACCGCCGCAACGTCAGACGACCGGGGTCACCAAGAGCGTTATTGCTCAGCCACAGTCAAATCACGAACAAGAGTGAGGAGAGCAAAGGCGTTTCTCTCTCCTCACTTCTCTTTGCTCACTCTTTTCCCTACGAGTTTCGTCACCGCCCCAGTCAATCCGCGCCCCGGAACAGGGCGGAGGCAGGCCTCGTTCGCTCCAAGACTTCTCTTCACCCTTGCCTCGGTTTTGACGTAATGGACGTTAACTCCTCAGTGAACCATCCTTAAAACGCCCGTTTACCTCTGCCGCAGAAAACCCCTCCCAAATTCGTCGAATTTCGGCCTTTTTGTGTGCTAAACTTTCGCGATACGCAACGTTGCGGCAGGCCTTGCAACTGCGTACCTGTCTACGGCCCCCGCCGGCTCCGGTTCCCAAGGTGTGCAGGCTGACTCCGTAACAGGCTCAAGAAGAGATTTGTCAATCAATCCATATAACTGCAAAGGGAGTCCCTTATGTACGTCAAGAGTGTCGGTAGGTTGCCGTTGGTTCTGGTCCTTCTCGCCGGCCTGCTGCTGGCCGCATGTATGCCGATTCAGCCGATGGAAATGGAGAGCGCGGACGAAGCCACCGAGCTGACCATCTATTCGGGCCGCAACGAGAACCTGGTTGGGCCTCTGCTGGAGCGCTACCAGGAAGTGAGCGGCGTCACCGTTAACGTACGCTATGGCGGCACCGCCGAACTGGCTGCTACCATTCTGGAGGAAGGACAGAACTCACCGGCCGACGTCTTCTACGGCCAGGACGCCGGCGCCCTCGGCGCGCTCTCACTGGCAGGGCGCCTCACAGCGCTGCCCGCAGAGATCCTCGACAGGGTCGATCCCCGCTTCCGGGCCGGCAACGGCGATTGGGTCGGCGCCAGCGGACGCGCCCGTGTCTTCGTTTACAACACCGAAATGCTCAGCATGGACGAGCTGCCCAACGACATCTGGGAACTGACTGATCCCAAGTGGAAAGGCAAGGTCGGCTGGGCGCCCACCAATGGCAGCTTCCAGGCCTTCGTCACCGCGGTCCGCGTCCTTGAAGGCGAGGAACGGGCCAAGGAATGGCTCGAAGCCATGATCGCCAATGACGTGCAGGTCTATCCCAAGAATACGCCCATCGTCGAGGCTACCGGCAAGGGCGAGGTCGTGCTCGGTCTTGTAAACCACTACTACCTGTACAGATTCCTTAAGGAAGATCCCGGTTTCCAGGCCAAGAACCATCACCCGGCCGCCGGTGATGCCGGCGCCATGATCAACGTGGCCGGCGCAGCCGTGCTGGATACAGCCAAGGACAAGGCCGCAGCCGAGGCATTCGTCGCCTTCCTGCTTTCGGACGAAGCGCAGACCTACTTCTCCGAGCAGACCAATGAATATCCCCTCGTCGTCGGAATTCCGACCACCGCCGAAGGGCTGCTGCCCCTGGCAGACGTGAACACGCCCGACATTGACCTGACCGACATTGACGACCTGCAGGGAACACTTGAGCTTCTTCAAGAGGTAAACGCGCTGCAGTAAGGGTTTCGTTTCCCTCTTTTACCTCAAAACACACCCGGCGGACGCCACCTCCTCGACGTCTTCCGGGTGTGTTTTCCTCTCTATAGCAGTTGCCGCAAATGTTCCGTCTTCCGAGTGCCCCTCCAACTCCTCGCAACTACAGCCTCACTCCAATGCCTGGCCATTCAATAACCAGACAGCCATCGCCTCCGAGGCGCTTCACCGAAGACCGAGAAGTTCAGTCAACTGATCACTGACCTCTGCAGTTTCAAACTATCTTTAACTGCGGCTGACTCCCCCCCGACACTGATCGAAGTTGCGCCACCACCTTCTGCGCCAACTCACCAAACGTGCGCGCCGCCGCGCCAGCGGGGTTGGCCGCAACGATCGGCCTGCCCCGGTCGCCCGACGCGCTGATTTCGGCCTCCAGGGCGACAACGCCCAGCAGGTCCGTTCCCAGTTCACGCGCCGCGGTCTCGCCGCCGCCGCTGCCAAAGACCTCCCCGCTCATATTCTCAATCACGCCCAGGATCGGCACCTCCAACTGCTCAAACGCCGCCGCGCCGCGCCGCGCATCCGCCACGGACACCATCTGCGGCATCGTTACGATCAGCCCGCCGCTCAGCGGCGCGATCTGGGCCAGCGAAAGCTGCGCGTCTCCCGTTCCCGGCGGCAGGTCCACGATCAGATAGTCCAGCTCTTCCCAGCGCACGTCGGTGAAGAGCTGCTGGATCGCCTTGTGCAGCATCGGCCCCCGCCAGATCAGCGCCTGCTCGGGCGGCAGCAGAAAGCCCATGCTCATGAAGCGCACGCCATGCGCCTCCGCCGGGATCAGCTTGCCCGCCTCCACCGGGGGCATCTCCTCCACCCCCATCATGATAGGGATGTTCGGCCCGTATATGTCGGCGTCCAGCAGCCCGACCGACGCGCCCGTCTGCGCCAGGCTCACCGCCAGGTTCACGCTGACCGTGCTCTTGCCCACGCCGCCCTTACCGCTCGCAACCGCGACGATATTTTTGATCGGAATCCCCAACTTCGCCTCAATTCGCGGGTCGAATGGGGGCTCTCCCCTCGTGCCGCCGACGCCTTCCATATTGCCGTTGCCCATAATTGGTTCCTGTCCCTCCAATCCCGCCAAGCCGCCGCAACGACCCTGCCAGAACTCAAAATATCTCTTCCTACCTTACTCTTCCCCTTCGGGCGTGTCAAAAATGGAGGCACATAAGCAACGGTGCCGAGATCCGCATGTATACGGGAGTGAACTTGTATAGCCTACTGTATTCGGTGTACAAAGCGTATAGGGAAAATTCCCCCAAAAGGGTATCTTTATTTCGCAAGCGCCTCAGATGGGGCCCGACGATGCAGGAGCACGGGACCGAAATCGCGACAGGCGCCTGCATCGAAATATAAATGAGTTTCCGAGCCGGCATAATGGTCCGTCAACTCGACGCCACAATTGAGGTGACGGACACTAATGAGGAGGACTACGAGATGTACAATCTGGAAGGAAAGACTGTGTTTGTTACCGGCGCAGGGGGCGAGCACGGCATCGGCCGAGGGATCGCACTGCGGCTGGCAGAGGATGGAGCGGATATCGTCCTGACCGACCTCGTCGAGAGACCTTATCCCGACGCCGACTGGGAAGGTCTGCCGGCGCTACGTGCGGAGATCGAGACAATGGGACGCCGTGCTCTGGCAGTGACCTGCGACGTGACCGATTCCGTTTCGGTCGAGGCCGCCATGCAAAGAGCGGTGGAAGAGTTCGGACGAATCGATATTCTGGTCAACAACGCGGCGGCCCGCGGCGGTAGAGATCGGGTGCCGGTCGTCGACCTGGACGAGAATGAGTGGGACCGCGTCATGTCCGTCAATCTGAAGGGAACCTTTGTCTGCAGCCGGGCCGCCGCGCGTCACATGGTGGCCCGCGGCGGCGGTGGTCGCATAATCAGCGTCTCCTCAGTCTTGGGGTTGCGTGGGATTGCCCGATTTGCCGCCTACTGCTCATCCAAATTCGGAATCGTCGGCCTGACGCAGGCCCTCGCCCAGGAGTTGGCCGAGTTCGGGGTCACCGTCAACGCAATCTGCCCCAGCTTGACCCCCACCGAGCGAGTCGGCCACATGACCAACTTATTCACCAACCCGTCGTTGCAAGTGAAGGAAGCGACCGACGCCCTTTTGTCCGGGGCAGCGGGAAGTACCCCAATAGGCCGCCTCGCCCAGACCGACGACCTTGCCCACGCCGTTTCGTTTCTGGCCTCGGATGGAGCCGCTTTTCTCACAGGTCTCTCAATTCCAGTGACAGGTGGATCCTTCATGCGGTAGACGCTTCGCTATCGGAACGAAACGACATTCCCTGTTAGCGGCTATCGAAAGGCGTCCCCAGCTCTCTTCACTCTGAAGATTAGCGAAGTCTCCAGCGAAAGAGGAACGTTCCTTACGCCGGATTCTTCGCGGGCTGAAGAGCGGAACACTTGACCACGTCAGCCAGACTGCACGCCCCTCCACCTGGTCCGCGTCCAATGAGGCATCCCCTCCAGCAACTGCCTTCGCTGGCAAGCTGGGTCACTCACCGCTGAACACTGTCCTCTAAAATCATCCGCGCCGCACGCTGCCCGATCTCCACCGCGTAGTTCGTTCCCCGGTCCCATGGGTACACCTGGCTCATCGAAGCGAAATAGAGGCCGGACAACGGCGTGCGCAGATCAGGAATCATCGAGGCGTAACCCCGGACCGGAACGGGCTGCGCGTACGAAGCGCGATGCAGCCACGCCCCCGTCACCCACTCGGGCCGGAATTCGCGGTTGAAGCGCGGCAGCGCCGGTAGAAACTCCGCCAGCAGCTCCTGCTGCGACATTGTGAAATAGCGGTGCGACGGCTCCAGGTAGTCGCCCAGATAGAGCAGATGGTCGCCGCCGTAGCGGCCTGGGTCGATCATGTTCGTGTGCTCGACCAGCACCAGGAACGGAAGCCCTTCCGATTTGGGCACGTTCACCCAATAGGTGTCTTTGAGCAATGGGCGGTCCAGCGCCACTGTCATCACGACCGCCCCCATATGGCGCAGCGAATGCAGCTTCGAAAGATAACCGGCCGGCAGCTCTGGCGCCAGCCGCTGCATCAGCCCCGGGCTGACCGTCGCAAGCGCCACGTCGAAACGGTCAGAGTCCGGGGGCGCTCCACCATCTTTTTTCTTTTCCCCTCTCTCGACTCGGAAGCCGCCTTCCGGCAGCGGCGTCACAGCATGCACCGGCGCGCTGGTCTCGACCGTCACCCCCCGCTCACGCGCGGCCGCGCCCAGCCTGTCCGCGAACGCCTGAAAGCCCCCCCTGTAGTAGCCGAGTCGCGGTGTCCTTTTGTAGACTCTCGCCCAGAACCAGGCCAAATTGACATCGCGGAAATGCGGGCCGAACTTGCCTTCCAGCATCGGCCGCCACAGCTTGCCGTAGGCCGTCTTCCCCATGCGCCGCGCCAGCCATTCATCCGCCAGCAGGCCGTCAAATGCACGCCACGGCGGCCGCGGATGATATTTCAGATAGGCCAGCGCCAGCCCCATCCGCAGCTTCTGGGGCAGCGACAGGTGGGGAAACTGCAGGAGGCTCGCGGGGCTGTCAAGTGGATAGTTCCCGCCCTGGAAGTGCATGACCGTCGACGGGCGGTGGATTTCCAACAGTTCGCCCGCGCCGATCTGGTCGGTCAGCCGTATGATAGCGTCATCGTTGGTGAACAGGTGATGATAGAACTTCTCCAGCGGCCAGTCCCAGCTTGCCCGCCCTTTGAATCCCGAAGCCAGCCCGCCCAGCTCCGGCCCGTTTTCAAAGACATGCACCTGCGCGCCGCTTGCGCCCGCGAGCTCGTAGGCGGCGGTAAGACCCGCAACCCCGCCGCCGATGATCGCAGTTCGAAGGGATCCTTTTTCCTGTGTGCGCGCACCGGGTGGACTCGTCAATGTTTTACCCCGCTTCCGACAGCTGCAGCGCGTCCCGTTGGCGGCGTTGCGACGCCAGGCAAGACCCTTACAGATTCCGGCCTGGAAAGAAAAAACCAGCGCACAGAAGGCGCTGGTCTATCTGCGATTGCGAAGCGCTGCCTCAAGTCGTACAGCTTTTGGTTCACGCAGCGGCCAGTGACAGCGTTCCCATGCCGCTGAGCTGGCGGTCGATCTCCTCTTGCGCGTTGCTGTAGAGCCGCAGCAGATCAGTGTCGGTCCCCTTGTAAGTGCGGATCGTCTGCAGTGAGCAGAAGGCGCACCCCCGCAGGAATTTGTAGTAGTTGCTATGACACTTCATACAGTCGCCCAGATTGATCATCATCAGCACAAAAGCCAGACTGTCCGGGTGCGTATCGGGCAACACCGACACTCGATCGACCAGTTCGCGCCAGCTTTCGCCGCGCAGATCCCGCAACGTCGGGATCAAGTAGGCCGGGAAGAACAACTCCGCCTTTCCGTCGAGCACCGCATCATTTACATCAACCATACGTCCTCCCTTCACTTGTCCAACGCACTTCACATTGGCGCCCAGGCCGCGGGCGCCGTGCCAGCCAGGAAGACTCCCGCTTCAGCAATCGTCCTTTCACTATACGTCCAAGCTATCACCGGGATTCAGAATAGCGCACTCAATGTCGGTATCGTCCTGCAGTTTCTGCGCAAAGGCTTCCACATCCTGTTCAATCGGCGGGAAGGTATTGTAGTGGAAGGGGATGACCTTCTTGGCCTTCACGAACTGGGCTGCCTGAATCGCGTCATCCGGCCCCATGGTGAAGTTGTCGCCGATCGGCAGCGCCGCCAGGTCCACGCCGCCCACGTCGCCGATAAGGCGCATATCGTAGGTCAGGCCGGTATCGCCTGCGAAGTAGACGTCGGTGCCGTCATTGAAGTGGATCAGGATGCCGGCCGGATTGCCGCCGTAGCTGCCGTCCGGCAAGGCGCTGCCGTGGTGCGCGATCGTCAGCTTAACGCGACCGAAATCGAAGTTGTAGCCGCCCCCAATGTGCATCTGATGAACGTTATCCACCCCTTGCGCCATCAGCCAGTCACCTATCTCAAAGTTGCAGATGACGAGGCAGCCGGTGCGCTTGGCAACCGGGACCGCATCGGCCATGTGGTCCGCGTGCCCATGCGTGAGGAGGAGCACGTCGGCATCAACAGTCTCCGCCGTCGCGCCGGCCGGCGCCACCGGGTTGTTGGGCGCCAAAAACGGGTCGACAAGCAGCTTCGTCCCATCCGCGTCAACCCCAAAGGTCGCGTGTCCGTAGAATGTAATCTTTACCGTCATTCCGCCATCTCCTCACGGGTCAACAGGTGTAACTGACCACTGATCATTGACCGTTTTCTTCCTTCCGCTGCCGCGCCCGCTCCTGGGCCCTGCGCTTGAGTTCTTCCATGCGCGCCTTCTTGGCCGCCGCCGCGTCATCTTCGCTGCCGCCGGCGTCTGCCGCCTGGGCCTGGCGCTGCGCAGCCCGTTCTTTGGCCAGCGCCTGCAGTTCAGCCGCAGAGCGCTTGGGGGCAGCTTGCGCCGCGGCAGAGTCGGTCGCGGCCGCCGCACTTTTGGCTGCCGCCCTGGCCGCTGCCTTGGCGGCCTTTTCTTCCTCCTGCTTGCGCTTCTGTTCCTCTTCTTCCTTGCGCCGCGCCTGCTCCTCTTCGTACTGCGTCGGCCACAGCGCCGCGTAGTACTCGAGCGGGACCGTCAACTCCTCCATGTCATAGACAAGCTGGGGATAGCGATCGTAGACCGCCAATTCATAGTCATGGTTCATCTTGATGGCGTCGAAGGGGCAGAACTCAACACAGAAGCTGCAGCTCATACAGACGGCGGCGTCGATGTAGAATTCCGAGCAGCGGGTTACCGGCTTGCCGTTCTCATCGCTGTCGCGCACGATCCAGATACACTGCGGAGGGCAGACCTTGGCGCAGATGCCGCAGGCCGTGCAGCGATCCTCCCGCTTTTCCGAGTCCCAGATCAGCATGGGGATATAGCGGAAACGCTCCGGCAGCAGCCGCTTTTCCTCCGGATACTGGATCGTCAGCAGCCCTTCCTGGTCGATCGGCTGCTGGATCACGCGGCGGTTGTTGCCCAGATCCAGGCTGCCCTTGTAGCGGTCGGGCACACTGTCGCGGTCGTCCTCAAATGTATCCAAAGCGTGCTTCAAGGTCACGCCCAAACCCTTAAGAAGTCCTGTTCCAAACATACATTTGACTCCTAAATGCAGTTCTTGGTCGTCATGGAGACTACCTGTCCACTTCACCCAGCACGATGTCGATGGCGCCCAGGATTACGATCGCGTCCGCCACTTTGTAGCCGACGCTCATCGGGCCGAGCGCGTTAAGGTTGATGTAGCTGGGCGAACGCACATGATAGCGCCATGGCTGCGTCTTGCCGTCGCTGGACAGATAGAATCCCAGCTCGCCCTTCGGCGCTTCCAGGCGGCCGTAGACCTCGCCTTCGGGCGCGCGCAGCGTGTAGCCGCCTCTGCCGCCGAGCGTCTCGCCCTCGGGCATGTCCCGCAGCGCCTGCTGCAGGATGCGCACACTCTCCATCGCCTCCAGCAGCCGGATGTAGTAGCGGTCGTAGATGTCGCTGTTCGGCAGTGTAGGGATGTCGAAATCGAAGCGGTCGTAGATGCCGTACGGCTCGGCCTTGCGAATGTCGTAGGCCAGCCCGCCGGCCCGGATCATCGGCCCGCTCACACTGAGGGCGATCAGGTCCTCGACCGCCAGGTAGCCGACGCCGCGTCCGCGCGCTTTCAGGATCTCGTTCTCGGTCAGCAGCCTGTCCAGCTCATCCAGCGCCCGCGGGAGGCGTTCGTTGGCCAGGTAGGCCGCCTGCTCGCGCCAGCCCTCGGGCAGGTCGCGCACCACACCGCCAAAGCGCATGTAGTTGCACATCATGCGCGCGCCGGATACCGCCTCGAACAGGTCCAGGATCATTTCCCGCTCTTCGATGGCGTAGAGGGCCGGCGTCTGCAGCGCGCCGAGGTCGTTGAGAATGAAGCCGATCGACCAGGTGTGATTGACGATGCGGGTGAACTCGGCCATGATGACGCGCAGATATTCGGCACGCTCCGGCACCTCGATGTCCGCCAGTTTTTCGACCGCCAGCGCGTAGGCCCAGTTGTTGCTCATCGAGTTCAGGTAGTCGAGCCGGTCGGTGAACGGCATGTTCATCAGCCAGGTATTGCGTTCGCCGATCTTTTCGTGATTGCGGTGCAGGTAGCCCATCTCCGGTTCGAGGGCCAGGATCGTCTCGCCCTCCACCCGGGTTAACATGCGGAACACGCCGTGCGTGCTGGGGTGATGCGGCCCCAGGTTGACCACGATGCTCTCGGTGTCGAGGTGGGGCTCGTTCTCGTGCTGGGGCGCCTGGCTGACGGGCACGTAGGCGACGGCCTCCTGCCACGAGTCCGGGTCCCATCCGGCGGGATAGGTGGTGTTCTTGGCCCACGGCAGTTTGTCTTCGTGGAAGGCGTATTCGCCCTTGGGATGGCGGCTGCGGAAGGGTTTGGCGTCCTCCTCGTAGTAGGCTTCATGCCAGTCCTTGCGCATGGGGTGCCCGTTGAAGCCGTCCCAGAGCAGGATGCGCCGCAGATTCGGATGCCCGTCGAATTTCACGCCGTACAGGTCGTAGACCTCCCGCTCCTGCAGGTTGGCGCCGGGGTAGACCGAGGTCGCGCTCGGTACCGTATCGTCTTCCGGGACGCGCACGTGCAGCGCGATCGAGCCGCCGCCGCGCCGCGTGCTGTACAGGTTGTAGACGATCTCCAGCCGGGCATCGATATCGGCGCGCAGCTTGCCGCCGTACCCCTGGTAGTCGACGCAGGTCAGATTGGAGAGAAAGTCATAGCCATGCGCATCGCGCAGACGGGTCAGCACGTCCAGGATTCTATCGGGCGCGATGACAAAGGCCGGCTCCGTATCCTCGGCCCACGTGCCCACGACCGCGTCTGACAGATCCTGTTCAAGCCCCAAATTGTTAGCGGGCGCTTCCGCCACAGCAGTTCCCTCGGTCATTCCACACTCTCGATATATTGCTGAATTCCGTCTCTTGCGTTCACAGTGGCCGGGCGCAGCAGTTCACCAGGAACTAAGCAAGTCCCTTCTTTTCCCGGTAGCGTCTCTTCGCTTCTTCCATGCGCGCCTTCGCCTTGTCCGACAGTTCCACCGGCCCACGCGCTTCTGCTGCCGCGCCGCCGCCGGATCCGTTGCCGGCCGCCGCGGCGCCGTTCGACGCCGCCTTGAGCGTTGTATCCTTGATCAGCTCCACCTGCCGCGGGTCGAAGACGTCCGGCCCCAGGCGGGGCACCGGCACAAACTGCGACGAGTCTTTCTGGTACCAGGGCACCGACGCCACGCTCTGGCGGTCCACTTTTTCGTGCATTTTCATCAGGCCGTAGATCAGCGCTTCCGGCGTGGGCGGGCAGCCCGGCACATAGACATCGACCGGGATGTACTTGTCGATGCCGCTGACCACGTTGTAGCCCTCTTTGAACGGCCCGCCGCCCGTGGCGCAGGCGCCCATGCTCACCACATAGCGGGGCTCTGCCATCTGGTTATAGATGCGCACGATGGCCGGCACCATCTTCTTCGTCACCGTGCCGGACACGATCATCAGGTCGCTCTGCCTGGGGCTGGGCCGCATCACCTCCATCCCGAAGCGGGACAGGTCGTAGCGGCTTGCGGCGGTCGCGATCATCTCGATCGCGCAGCAGGCCAGCCCGAAGAGAAGCGGCCACATGCTGGAGCGCCGGCTCCAGTTATAGATCTTGTCGACCGTCGTGATCAGGACATTCGCCTCCAGCTCATCGGGAACGCTGATCTCGTCGTGTAGGAAAGGTCTTAGCTGGTCCTGTTTCAGCTGCTGAAAATTGGGCGGAAGTGATGCCATGCCGGGATCCCCGTCAAATGCTCCCGCGACGCCTGTCCAATCACACCTCTCAGGGCCGGCGCCGCGTACAGATTAAAAACGGAACGCACCATGCGTCCATTTGCCCACCGTACTCCAAATATACCTTACCGCCGGGGGAAAAGCAAGTGAATTTCGTTACAAGTGGATTATATAGCCGATGGTTAGGCGGGTCAAGACACACTGGGAGCGGGGACGGGGAGTTGCGCCCAAAACGGGACAGATCCTTGTGATCCTGCCCCAAACGGGCAGATGGACCCCTTGTGCGCGCTCTTTACAGAGCGCGACGTCAAGAACTGTGCAGCCCAAAATACGCGTCTGCCAATGCAGCGGCGCCCCTTGTGGGCACACTTCTCAAAGGCCTCCCTAGCGTCCCCTTGGAGATGCGATTGTCCTGGGTGGAGGGGGGTTATGCAGTCCAGAACTCGTTGACATTTTCAAGGCGTGTCGAGCAGGCGAGCTGTCGCGGCCGCGTGCGGTGAAAAGGTGGGGTTTCAAAGCGGGTTGGCGAGACACCGTTTCAATGCAACGGCACGAAAAGCCGGGCTTGGTTCTCCCTGAACACAGGTCGTGCGCTCGTATGGCAACAGGTAAATGCTCGTATGACAACAGGCAAACGCTCGTACGAGCGTTTACGAGAGATCCACGAGAGTTTACGAGCGTTTGCGAGAAAAAATTCTCATGCGACAGAAGATCGCCTATCCACAAGGAAACAGCGATTTTTCACAATAATATAATAGTTGTTTTGCGTCCAGAGGTTCACGGGCGTTCAATTTGAAACCAAGAGTTTCCGCGCGGGCTAATCGGATGCCTAGCCTGTCACCTCTATCTCCCCTGACAAACTCCCCTCCTCCCCAACCCCCAACTCCGGCAACCCCTGCACAATCTTCACCGTCTCCAGACTCACGCTGAGCACCTTCCCAATCAGCCGCACAATATACTGCGGATCATCTGCCCGGTTCGGATCGTTCACAATTCCGCTGCGTTTGTCCGTCTTCACCCGGTACTGGTCAATAATCCACTCCAGCGCCGACCGGTTGCCCAGCAGGTAGTTGAAGGCTTCGGCGGGGATACCGTCCAGCGTCAGGAAGTCATTATAGCGTAACTGCGTCTTGTCCCTGGAGAGCCGCATCTTCTTGACGCGCCAGTCGAGCGGGGTGTCCGGCGTTTCGATCTGTCTGAGCTGGAACTCCGGCTGCTCTTCGTAGTTGACATGAATCGTTGCCAACCGCGCGCCCGCCTCTGCGAACGCGTGGAAATCGGGAGCGAAGGGGATGCGTGGCAGCTCGCGCTTGAGGTTGGCTTGGTAACGGTCACGGTAAGTGGGGTGGTGAAGAAGGCCATAGGCATAGTGGAAAATGTCCCACTTGGTGATCGTATCGTCGCGGTAGTGGGCTCGGAAGCGGTCCAGCGCCCAGCCTGTGATGTTTTCGCGGCGGTTGCTGCCGTCCTCGTCATAGGTATAGAAGGGGAGGCATTGGGTGCCACAGCCTGCCCCTACGAAATGTAAATCAGCAATCTGGCAGCTCACCAGAGCCACAAATGGCTTTTCGGAACCCTTATCCGTCATACAAATGACTCGATTTTCGTCTTCAGTTTCCGGCGTGGGGAAAATGGAAGGAACGACGTACACCATATCGTTCATCATCCGGTCGAAATAGAGAAGCGACTTTGTAAACGGACGATAAAGTGATTCTCTCACCTTGTGTTCAACGTAATTAGCAAACCTACCACGCTTCAACTTCGCCTTTAAGTCCCTACTCCAACTGATCTCTTGATCCTCATAGATCACAAAATCATCAACAGTTGTACTAGGATTGGTTTGTTTCCACTTGAACACCTGTCCGTTGTAATAATCAATCAGTCGCTGCATGTTTTCTGTAAGCGCCTTGCGGTTGAAATTGCGAGCCCAAGCGTCACGATTCGTACTGACACCGAGACTATAGGTCTTGAACATTGCGCCCCCGGCCTCTCCTTTGGCCACCTTTACTTCTCGGCTTCCTACTGGCATGAACGTTTCAAATTCGGCGTGGTATCCCTCAGTCAGCCATGTATGTCGCCTATCCGGTGTTATCGGCTGCCAATCGATATTGCTGTGCTGTTCCGTTTCATCGAGAAAGCGGTATTTCTCCTCCCTACGCCAGAACTCGTCGACACGGGCATAGAAGATTCCGGATGGTGAATTTGCCTCGCCGTTCTTCTTTACAAAGAAATTGATGCAGATACCGACCTGAATGCCAAAAACGTTGTGCGTCGTGCCGGAGAACTTGGGATTTTTCCGAACGTTCCCGCCCAAATCCAGAATGTAGATCGCATCGAAATCAACTGCGAGGTGTTTCCGTATTCCATCAAACGAAATATTGTCGAGAAATCCACTATTCGTTACAAAGGCGACAATACCTTCATCCGCTATGCGGTCGGATGCCCAACGAATCGCTTTTACGTAAACATCTGAAAGTTTATTCCTGTTCGTCGCCTGGGAGTCCTTTGCATACGTCTCCGCGACCCGTTTGTCCATTACAGGATATTTGCGGTTCTTGTTGTTATCGTTCTCGTTGACTTGGCCAACGTTGTACGGCGGGTTGCCGATCACCACGAACATCGGGGTACGCTTTTGGTTGTCGACTCGCTGCGTGTTTGCGGGCGCGAAAAGCGGAAGCTGCCGGTCCTCGGCCAGATCGAAGGTGTCCACCAGGCAGATGCCCTCGAACGGCTCGTAGATTTCGGTGGCGTCGTAATATTCGTGCTCGATGTTCATGCTGGCGATGTAATAGGGCAGCAACATGACTTCGTTGCAGTGCAACTCTGATGCGTATTTGCGTTCGAGCGCGGTGCGGGGGATCTCGCGCATTATTCGCACGATGAAGTTTCCAGTCCCCACAAATGGATCGATGATATGTACGCCCTCGTCCGCCAGTGAACGGCCAAACTCCCGTTCCAGAATCGCGGCAACGCTTTTCACCATGAAGTCCACAATCGGCTGCGGCGTGTAGACGATGCCGTGCGTATCCGCCACTTTGACCGAAAAGCCCTGGAAAAACTGTTCGTAGACGGTGTTGAGAAAGTGCTGTTTCTGCGAGAAGTCGCTGATCGTCGCCGCGGTGCGCTCGATCGCAACGTAGAACCGGTCCAGGCTACTCAGAAACTCGTCGCGGCTGAAGGCGTGGGACGTGAGCGCGTCGATCACGTTTTCGATCTCGAAGGCGATGACGTTTCGCCGGGTGAAGGCTGGCCGGTTGAACACTGTGCGGAAGAGCCGCTCAGTCAGCAAGTGCTGAATCAGCATCTCCTCAACCGCTTCCTCCGACAGGTTCGGGTTGATCGACTGGCGGCATTTTTCCAGAAAACCGGCGAACGCGGTTGTGAAGGTGGGGTTGCTTTTTCGCTCCTGCTGGATCAGCTTGGCCAAGCCCTGGCCGATGTCCGCCACCCTGTCCTTGAACTGCGCGACCGCCTCCTCCCACGCCGCATACTCCTGCGGCCGGTAGCCGAAAAACATCTGCAGCGTATCGATCAACTGCCCTGCGTCCGTCAAATCCGAGTCCAGCGCCAGCCGCCCGTTCTGCCACAACATTGCCCGCTGCGGCGTCTGAAACAGGATATTGTCGGTTGGGTAGCCTGCCTTGAATTTTCGGTCCACCTCCGCTGGCAAGTCGTCGTGGATGTCTTTGGCCTCCCAGTAGCCGTGTGTCAGCCGGAAGTCGTCGACCAGCGCGCCGTCCACGACGATCCGTTTGCCGCGCCCGGTACTCACCCCATATTCCGGCACGAGCGTCCATTTGCACTGCCGCGCGCAATTCTCCAGCAGTCCCTGGAAAGCCGCCCGCACCGCCGTCTCGTGCGTGACGCCGAGCTTGGCGAATTGGTCGAGGGCGGTGTAATAGGTCTTGATGGGTTTGTGGGTTGGTTTGAGGTTGAGGGTAGGCATTGTTGAGTGGAATGGTGTGAGTTATGGTAGATTAGGCATTCACCTATAATACCTCATTCACTGGCAGACAGGTGATGGCTTGTGTTGGTTTGCAGGCCACAAGGGTTCACGGTCACAGAGTCATCCCTTCATCTGTCCCGGTGTACTGCCCAACTACATAGCTTGACTCTTGGTCCAACTTTCGGGGCCAAGCACAGGTGACCTGCCCCCCAAGAACTGGTCCAGTTAATATGTTAGTATTGGGCCGTAGAAGGGAGAGAGAGATGTCAGCGGCAAATGATGAACGGCTGGAGCAGGAGCGGCGTCGCTACGAGGCAATGCTTGAGGAATTGAAGGAGACGGTTTGCAAGCTTGTGGAAGTGGTGCGGCTGATAGAGGAATCACCTAGACATGTGGCTACATCGACAGACCGGGAATCGTTGGAGTTCTGTCAGGACGGTGAACGAGTTTTTCTAAGTCGTGGGGAACTGGATCGGCTGCCCGACAAATTAGGCCGAACAAACTTTGCCAAGTTTGAGCTTTGGCAACTAGAAGAAGAGCTGAGTGACTTACAGAAGGAGGAAGAGTGATGGCACGGCACGACAAGGTATGGGCCGGGCAGGGCGGTGAAGGGCCCGACGAGGCAAAGCCCGTACTGGCAAGGGATGGCGATGCGAGGGGTGGCGAGGAAAGGCAAGGGAAACGACTACGAGGCAGGCCTGAAAAATTGGTGAAGATTTGACCTGCCCCCGACGTTTGTACCACCCGTTATGTTAGTCCGGCAAGGACTGGGACAGGGTCAGCAGGCAAGAGGGCCTCAGGCGCCGGCGGCCGATAGCCCAGAGAGCTGTGTGGTCTGATCCGGTTGTAAGTCCGCCTGTAGCGCTCCGTCAGCACACGCACCTCCAGCAACGTGTAGAAGACCTCTCTGTCCAGCAGTTCGTCCCTCAACTTGCCGTTGAAACTCGCAAGCCGTTCTCCCACGGCGACCCAGGCTCGATGTAGAGCGTCCTGGCTCCCACCCGCCCCAGCCACTCGCGCACAGCCCGGGCTGTAAACTCCGGCCCGTTGTCCGAGCGAATATGGTCGGGCACGCCTCTCGTCACCATCAATTCAGCCAGCGCCTCTATCACTTCGGCAGACCGTATGCTGCGCGCAGCCCGGATCGCCAGACACTCCCTGCTGTATTCGTCGATGACGGTCAGCAACCGTATTCCTGTGCCGTCATGGAGCCTCAGGTGCACGAAGTCGTAGGCCCACACATGGTCCTTCCACGCAGGCCGCAAACGCACACACGAACCGTCATTGAACCACAGACGCCCTCGCTTCGGCTGCTTCGCCGGTACCTTCAGCCCTTCACGCCGCCATATCCTCTCTACACGCTTGTGGTTCACATGCCAGCCGCGATGCCTCAGAAGGGCGGTGATCCTGCGGTAGCCGTACCTGCCGAACTGACTGGCCAACTCTACGATCTCCGCGGTCAGCGCCTTCTCATCGTCCACGGGATTCGGCTTGTATCGCTGTGTAGAGCGAGGATGACCCAGCACCCGGCAGGCGCGTCGCTCCGAGACCCCAAAGAGCGCCTTCACGTGGTCAACACACTGGCGACGGCGTGAAGGACTCAGAAGTTTCCCTCAGATGCCTCTCTCAGTATCTGGTTGTCCAAAGTCAGGTCTGCCACCGCTCTCTTCAGGCGACTGTTCTCCAACTCCAGACGCTTCAGGCGCCTGGCCTGGTCGAGCCTGAGACCCCCGTACTCGCTGCGCCACCGATAGAAGGTCTGTTCGGTCACGCCTATCCGGCGCGCAGCCTCTGCCACTGTGCCGCCCTCGGCTATCGCCACCTCTGCTTCTCTGAGCTTGTTGATTACCTGCTCCGGCGCATGTTTCTTCCTAGCCATATCTCCCCCTTTCTACGGCCCTATTCTAACATAGAAACTGGACCAGCTTTTGGGGACAGGTCACATCGGGGGCAGGTCACGGGTGTCAGTCACGTTTCCCTTGGATGATGCTTTAATCCAGATGGACGCCAGGGTTCCTTTCATAGTCATAGGTCGCGGGTCTTGCCAGTCTAGTGTTCTTGTGACTATCCTACTCTCCGGCTTTACTGCCATGCTATTGTCCCCTTACTCTTTCGAGAACTTCCCCTGTTGTCAGGGTTCGGGTAAGACAGTTGACCTTTAGGATATCCTGCTCCTAAGCCTGGTTTTCAGGCAAGTGATTGTATCGTTCCATGGCGCACAAAGACGGCATCAAAGTCTCAACTACCGCACGCCGGCTGAAGAGCACTTCGTGCTCTGATCAGAGCCGGCCGCATCCGTCTGGATGCACCTTATTTTACCCGTTCCGTGGTCCAAACATTGGGGCCCACCACAGTATTCGAGGCCTGGTCCAGAAAGATGCCTCTCCAACATTTTCCACAAGAGCTCAGAGTGTGTCAGGGGACGGCACTTCGTACGGACTACTACAACCCCGATGAAGCCCAGTAGGAAGTCGTCATGTGAACAATGCTATTCTTTGGCAACTTCATATCCATATTCATACTCAGAGGATAGCAGCTTTGTTGGTTGTTTCGCTCGATACCTGTTGTTAGGGTCTTGCAGGCGCTTTCCCACACTTGCGACCGCTTGACTTGGAGTTCGTTCAGTGTAGTAAACGCTTACTACAGCTTCATTGGGAATGCGCAGCAAGTTTATTGGCTGCCCGTGTCTATCCGTATGCCCAGTGCCAATGGTTTCATTCAAATCTACGATCAATCGCCATTCCTGTTCGTACTTCCAATGTTCGTTTTTGCAAGACAGTAATGCACTAATGTTATCTTCAGTTAACGTACGATATCCCAAGATCGGGATGGGTTTGGGGCTGTAGTAAACTGGACGCAAGCGTCCTTCTCCCCCACTGAGTCTGATCAACTCGGTCATATCATAGCCTATGACGAACCCTGAGCCGTCTAAAGTGTAGTGGGCCCACATAAGCAAATGACGAGGATCCGATGCGAATGAAACGATGCCGCATCGTCTCGATAACTGCCTTGAGAGCAATTCCCGCAAAAAATGACTGCCGTAACTAACTTTCGCCTTGGCAATATCCCCTTCGCTGACCGGGTTGATCGGATAGAGGCGAGTGAGCACTTTGGACAACTCTGCATCGGCCTCCTCTTCGTTGTCCTCAATAAAGGTCTTGTTCACTGCGCACTCGAAAGGATCGTTCAAGGCCGAAGGCTGTGTTGCTCGCAAAGTGCCATCGCCCACTTCGGGCAGGCAAGTGAAGACTCGCTCCGATGTAACGTACTTGTAAATTACGGGAGTGGAGTTTTCAAGGTGTAAGGAAGAGTTTTCTGGAGAAATCCTTGATTTCTGCAGATAGGATACCAATTCTTCAAACTTGCCCATTTTCTCTTGAGTCATAGGTCTGTGTCACTTCAAGTGTTCAGCAGGAGCAGAGTCTTGGAGTTAACTTTGTAATGCCTCCCCAACCCCTAATTTCGGCAACCCTTCCACAGTTTCCACCGTCTCAAAACTCACGCTGATTAAGGTGGGTCCCAATGTTTGGACTCCAGCAGCCTCGTACTGCTCGCAGGCCTACCCCTCATGCACACGGCTGGTCATCGACTCAGAATCTCCTCGTACCTCCTCCGGCGCTCCTCCAGCCAAGCTGCCGCTTCGTCCCAATTCCAGAAATTGCGCGTTCCCCCTTCGCACGTGAAACTTGAGATGAACCACCAATTGCTTTCGTT
Organism: Caldilineaceae bacterium; assembly: GCA_965208965.1. GTDB lineage: Bacteria > Chloroflexota > Anaerolineae > Caldilineales > Caldilineaceae > Bin5. The sequence continues at coordinate 1,841,536 of OZ242384.1, read as the reverse complement.
GTAGGTTACATCCTCAAATTCGTCCTCAAAACTCTCCCGGAACGGGTCGATCCGCTGCCGAACTTTACTTGAAGGCTCACTGTTTCTTCCCACAACTGATATGCCAACGGTGTCCGTACCTAACCACTGTTTGATGTAAAGATCAGCTTTCTTGACCCTGTACCGAGGGTTGGAGATACCGTAGCCTGTCAGAAACTTTTCCGCTTTGGGCGTTCCTGGTTGCACCTCGGCGTAGTTTTTCCAGAAAGCTCTGCGGAACCTCACAGTCTGGCTCTTGGTTGATGGATTCATGTCGTCCTCACCTTGCGTTATGCCTGAGAGTACTGAGCTGATCTCCATCTCTGAATCACAATACGGACAAGGTAAAGAGTTTTCAGAGAGATTTTGCAAGTAGCCGAGGGCGTTTTCAGCATATCTCGGCCAGTGAACATGTCACTTTTCTAATTCGGGGAACTGTTCCATCATGGGCCTTGGCTCTTGCTCAAGCTTCTGAGGCTAAGCAAGATTGAACAGACTAAATTGTTCAACTGGCCCTCCAAGCTTCACGACCAGCGCTCCCAAGATTCTCTCTCAAGCTGCGCCGTATTTGGTCAGTCGTTTCCAGAGCCTCCCTGAAATCAAGATTGATCACCTTTGCTATTTCCTCCCGCATTTCACCCGCATCAATTTCAAAGTCGGGGAAGTTCCACGCATTGAGGGATGACATGAGTACAGAGGCTTGTTCTCGGACCGCACGGGTTTGAGACGCGAACCAACTCCATGCCCTTTCCATCCCTATACGTTGCAGGAACCCGCTTGCTATCCCCCAGGCTCTGTCAATACCGACCCGTTGAGCCAGCCCTTCTATCCACTCCCAAACGACGTTGAGTATACTGTCGTCCGTGTCGTCGATCATCTCGCGGACGAAGTCTTCTAAAGACTCCAGCACACCGACAAACTCGTTTTTCAGGTCATAGTCTTTCAAGACCTCCCACCAGCCCTGCGCAATCTTTACAGCATGGTAGGCAAGAAACACCAATGACACGATCTGAAGCACGAACAGAACGAGTGCCATTATCGGAATCAGGGGAGGAAATAGGATGCCTAACCCTACAATCAGGCCAGTGATAATGAAGGCAGATAGACCAGCCAGTGCGCTTGCCCTAACAATTTTTCTTACCATCTGTTCCCAGGTGACCTTGCCTTCTGCGTATTGGAGGCCACATTCCAAACACAATAGCAGTCCACCCATAATGACGCCCGCTAAGGCTCCTTTAACCATTGCGGATGTTGTCTGTCGTATAACTGAACGGATCATGTCAGATCTAATCATTCTTCTGGCAGCATCGATTTCATCCGGCCTCATTCGGCGACCGCCTCGCCTCCTGTTTTCTTCCGTGTGTTCAAATATTCCATTGTCTGGATATGAAGATCCCCCCTCGCTCTTTGGAATGTCATGCGACCAGTCTTTCCCTTTCAGAAACCTTTCAATCTCTTTTTCGCCTCCCATGCGAATCTGTTCAGGTATCGTTTCCCAGATTGCCTTTCCTTTTGTCATACCTTTACATTCACTTCCTGCGCATCGGAAATAGTGCTTTAGGTTGTCGGGCAGGTTATCGTAATTCAGATTGTGGGCGAAGGAGTTGACAACGCGTCCGGCAACCCAAAGCGGCCCTACACCCGATGCTATCCACTGAAGAACGCGAGGATCTCTGAGAACATCACTTCCCTGCAAGACCGGAGGAAGAGAAATGCTGGAAGCCTGAACAGGACGGGCGGGCGGGCATAGCGAAGCCGCAAGGGTCAGCGTAGCCCCGACACGCGTCGTCGCTTTCAGGAACTGACGTCGGGTAGGCACCTGAACTTCCATTTTGCACTCCTTAGGATGTGAACCTGACAGAATGGAGATGGGCCTTAGCCAGCCTCTGGAGGCGCTTAGTGCTATAGAGGTTGCAATGGCATTGCAGAGAGGTTACTTCAATGATTCTGAACAGTCAATGTCCCGGCAAGCTCAGTTCGCCGCGCCATGACAGCACAACAATGGATTTCCGGCAACAGCCATCAGCGCAGAAGCTCCGGTCCAACCAGTAGATCTGGAACGTCAACCTCCAACGCCCTGGCAATCGCGGCAAGGGTCTTGTACCTCGGCGTCTGCTCGCCTTTTTCCAGCCGCACCAGTGTCACCCGCCCGATTCCTGCCGCACGGGCAAGCGCATCCTGCGACAAGCCGGCAGCGCTGCGGAGCCGCCGAATGCGCTGGCCCAGGGTATGCCTGCCCTGCATGGCGATGGCCTCAACAGCCGGGCGATAGAAGGCGTCACAGTAGTGGCGGGCGAAGTCCCAGGGAATCTCGACAGTCTCGCCCTGGGTGGTCTCCAGGACCATCTCGTACGGGTTGGGCAAGTTCAGGGTCGATAACGCTGTGCGCTCTCCCATTTCAGGGAGGTCGGAGTAGGGAATGAGCCCCCTGGCTCCGTCGGCGAAGCTCAGTTCGATACCATTTCCCATGACCTGAGCGACCGTCATCATGCGTCTAGCTGCATCATTGGAATTTCGAGCCACTGCAATCCACCCTTTCACTCTTTACAAAAAAATCTGTTGAACAGTTATCGAGCCATCGCCTGCCATCCTGTCTATCCACAAATCCTGAGGATTCTGATTCAGGCAGTGGCTCTGCCTACGGCGGTGGACGCAGCACGTTGAAGAACCTGCGTATTGGGCAGGCGTTTTCGGGACAGAAGATGGGTTTTACCCGTGTAGCCAAGGGCGTTCGCAACGTTGATGTGGGGCGCGTCGGGATTGGGACTCAGTCTTGACAGGATTCAGGGGGAACAGACCGTTCCAGCAGGTCGATCAGGCCCGGCAGATCTTCCTGCACGGTGTTCCACAAGATATCGAGGTTGATGCTGAAATAGGCGTGGACGAGCCGGTTTCGCATTGCGATTATGCTGTTCCAGGGAATGCCGGCCAGTTCCTGACGGGTTGGGTCGGTTACCTGGGATGCGGCTTCGCCGATTATTTCAATTTCCTTGACCAACGACAGGAGCAGCTGGCGGTCTGTCTCCAGGTCGTCCCTCACCCGTCCCCGCGCGAACGACATGGCCTCACGCGCCGCATCGAGCATATGGCGCAGACGGATGGCGTCATGATCGCGCATATTGAACTTCAGCTGCGTCCAACACATTCTGCCGGAAGTAGGGACTCAGGTCCTCAGGAGTCCTCAGGTCGACTTTGCGTCCTGCGAACAGTTCAGACAGTGCCAGTTCCATGCCGGCGACGCCCAGTAGTCCGGGAATACGGTCCGGTTCGAACTCGACCAACAGGTCAATGTCGCTGTCGGGTCCGAAATCATCTCGCAGCGCGGAACCGTATACGGCGAGCCGTCTGATGCCGTGTTTCTCACAGAACGAGGCAAGTGTTGTTTCTGATACCGGCAGGTGTGGATTCAATGTTCCTGTTCCTTGCGGCCACAGACAAGCGTCGGGGCCACGCCATCACGGTCGCCTCTACATAGTGAGCGTTCTGTACCTGGCTCGCCGAACAATTCGGCCAGGATCGTCGAGATGTCGAGAATTATTTGGGCAGGCCTCGCTCGCCGTAAAGCAGATTGCCATGCTCGACGGCAGCCGGTCCCGGCGCGAGTAGAGCGGCGCAGCGTCGGCCAATGGCATGCAGTTCTTGCGCTAGCAGCGTGGCATCCCGTTTACGCCGCTCGCGGTCAAGGCGCTCGCGTAATGCGGTTGTAAGCGCGCCAGTCATGGTTTCGCCCGTTAACTTGGCCAATTCATTGGCCAGCCTGCAGGTCTCAGCGTCGCTGATATTCAGACTCATCAGTAGCCTCCAAGTAAAGTACTTCGCCCGTGGACTACCCTACACCATCGCAACATCGCTGGCAAGACCCGCCCCTCCAGACACCAAGGCAATCGCACCCAATTTGGACTTCCTACGTTGCCGAAGTTAGCCAGAGGGTCCACGAAGGGCAGGGGGAACGGCGAGGAGAGAGTAGAGAGGAGTGAGGAGAGAGGGCAGGCAGAACGGCGAGGAGAGAGTAGAGAGGGCAAGGCCTGGCGCTACCGGAGTCTTGTGGGGATGGGGAGAGGTGTGCATGGGGCATCAGGGCAGGCGCTAACTGCGGTTAGCGGCTGACGCGTACGGACGAAGGAGCGTTGTGGAGCATACGGAGATTTTCTGTCACGCCGTCAAGATGGTACAGTCAGCAGGCGTGGTCTGGAAGCGAAAATGCAAGTCGACGGGAATCCGGCGCTGACACCTACCTTGGCATGGTACGTACAAACGTGGAACGCATCGTTGAGGCTTTGAAATGAACACCGCTCATTACCCGCACGCCGTGAGAATGTCGCTTCAGGACGTGACCGTCGATTTCGATGGGCACAAGGCCCTGAGCGGCGTCAGCTTCGACGTAGGCGCGGGGACGCTGATGGGCGTTGTAGGACCGAACGGAGCCGGCAAGAGCACGCTGTTCAATGCGATTGCCGGACTCCTCCCGGTCCGCCGGGGGAAGGTGACCCTTCACCGCGTGGACCAGGGAAACGGCGCGCTGGCCTACGTGCCTCAGCGAGAGAACGTCAACTGGCGGTTCCCCGTGACCGCCATGGACGTTGTCATGATGGGCCGCTGCTGCCGGCTGGGATGGCGCCGGCGGCCCGGGAAGAGAGATCGCGAGCTTGTCGACGACTGCCTGTGCCGCGTGGGCCTGTCGGACCATCGCTCCGCTCTGATGACGGAACTTTCGGGCGGGCAGAGGCAGCGGGTATTCGTAGCCAGGGCGCTCACCCAGGAGGCGAGCGTGCTTCTCCTGGATGAGGCCTTCAGCGGCGTCGACGCGGGCGCGCAGGAGGGCCTCGTAGAGGTCCTCCAAACGGTGCGCAATGAAGGACGCATTGTCCTGCTGGCGACCCACGATCTGACCAATCTGGCCGGTCGCTTCGACCAGGTCCTGTGTCTCAACCGCCGCGTGTGCGCCTGCGGCCCTCCCGGCGAGGTGTTTACGTCCGAGGTCATGGAGCAGCTGTACGGCGCCCACGGTGTGAATCTCGCGATGGACGGGGAGCGGTAGCAAGAGGACGTGATCGAGTTCTTTGTCGCGCCGCTTGAGTACGGCTTCATGGTGAGGGCCCTGATCGGCTCGGTGCTTGTTGGCGTGATGTGTCCGCTGGTTGGCGCGTACGTTGTCACCAGGAACCTGGCCTTCATGGGGGACGCTCTCGCCCACGCCGTGCTGCCGGGGATGGTGCTTGGATTCATCGCGGGCATCAACCCGGCCATCGCCGCCGTCCCAACAGGCGTCGCCGTTGCCGTGCTGGTCAGGATTGTGAGCCGGCGCGCCGGCCTCAGCACGGATACCTCCATAGGCATCCTCTTTGCGGCCATGTTTGCGCTGGGACTTGCGATGCTGTCGACTGCAACGACGATTCGGGTCGATATGGAAGACCTGCTCCTGGGGCAGCTTCTGGGCATATCTCCGACCAGCATCTATGTGTCGCTTGGGATAACCGCGGCGGTCATCCTGGGGCTGTTCGCTCTGCACCACTGGCTGCTGTTCGCGAGCTTCGATCCCGTGGGGGCCCAGGTTCTCGGCAGGCGCACCAGCATCGTCGACTACGTGTTCCTGGTCATGCTTGCCCTTGTTATCGTCATCGGAATTCAGGCGGCGGGCGTCATTCTTGTCATGGCGATGCTGGTGACACCTGCCGCCACGGCCTATCTGTTGGTGAGACGCTTTGTCTCGATGATGGTGGTGGCCGCGTTGCTAGGGACCGCGGCCGCCGTGACCGGGCTTTACGTCTCCTACCACTTCAATCTGCCCGCCGGTCCTGCCATGACCCTGGTGGCAAGCGGAATCTTCGCGCTGGCAGTTGCATTCAGGCGACGAGCCCCCGTCTGAGAAGCCTCTTCTCATAAGCGGCCCGCCGTCCGAGTCCCGCACGCCGGTAAAGACGCGACCCGCAGCCGCTTGGCGATCTTGCGAGACGGTATCTTCGGGCCGTCTGCACCGTCCGCAATCCTGAAATCCCCAAGAATCCTGCTTGAGGCAAGAGCTACCCCGCCGCAAAGGCCTTCCACATCCCCGCAACGTCCGCCTCGTCAGCATCTCCGTCGTGCACAACAAACCGGACGGCAAAATCGAGCACGTCGCCCTGCTTCAGCGGATACCCTGCGCGCGCCATCGGATTGACGGTCAGAGTGCCCCAGTCCGCCACGAACCAGGGGAAGCCCTGCGCGCTGGCATAGGGGAACAGGGCCGCGCCGGCGCGCCTGCCCGCGGCGATGGCGCCGGAACAGTCCACCCATTCCGACACCTGGCCGCTGATGGCGGCGGCCCCGGTGCGGCCCTGGGAATCGACCATGGTCGCTCCGCTTGTTACGCGCAGGGGCTCGGTCATGCGCAGTCCGTAGTAGGCGTGGCGGGTCGGGCCGACATGCAGGTCCCACTCGGCCGGGCGCAGCTGCGAGCGGACGTCGAACAGGTTGGCAATCTCGCCGGGCCGGATGTCGATCGTCCTCGTCTCGACTGCCAGCGTGCGCCGCAGCGGCGCGCCCCACTCGATGGGGCCCTGCCAGTGCAGCGTCTGCACGAGCCGCAGATGGTCGTCCGCCATCTCCGTCGCCTCCACATCCACGCCCAGGATACGCCCCGGCGCGCGCCCCTGGAAGATGTCGTTCACGTAGAAGTTATAGTTGGCCTCCTCCAGCGCGCCGCTGGAATAGGGCAGATAGCAGTTGAAGTGGTCGGCGCCGATCCAGAGCGAGTTGTGGTGCGGATGGTCGAGCGGCGATTCACTCGTCACGGCGAAGCCGGCCGGCGTATAGACCGGGAACAGGTAGGCGCGAAACGCGCCCTGGCTTAGTGAGGTGAGGTCCCGGCCCCGCCAGCGCACGTTCAGCCGGTGCGCCTGCGCCCACGCCCCCTTGGGCAGCGCCACCTGATCGCCTTCCAGCGAGAAATTTTGCAATCCGGTCTGCTCGGTCATGGTTATCCCTCCAGCCTCGGTCTATATCGTGATCCTTTGTGTACTTCGTGGATAATCAACTGTAACCCCTGGCCGCCGTCGCAACAAACTGCCCAATGATCCGCGCCCCGCCCAACTTGTCGCCCGCCTGCTCCCTGCTACAATGGAAGAACGGCAGTGGTCAGTTTCCAGAGACGACGATGCCTTGCGATTCTTGACCGTGATATGACTGAGGCGCAGTTTTTGCTAAGAGACATGAGGCTGAGAACTTTCCCGGGGGACTCCGAAGATGCGAAGCGACGCCAAGACGCCAGAAGAGTACCTGACTGAGCTCGAACCCAAAAGACGCGAGGCCATCTCCGCCGTGCGCGACGTCATACTCGACAACCTGCCCGACGGCTACGAGGAGGTGATGCAGTTCGGCATGATCTCCTACGTCGTCCCTTTCAGTGAATTTCCGGAAACCTACAACGGCCAGCCTCTCATGTACATCGCGCTCGCCTCGCAAAAGCAGTACATGTCCCTCTACCTCACCAGCGTCTACGCCGACGAATCGGTCTCGGACTGGTTCAGGCAGCGCTATCTCGCCACGGGCAAAAAGCTCAACATGGGCAAGTCGTGCGTGCGCTTCCGCAAGCTCGAGGACATCCCGCTTGACCTGGTCGCCGAGGTCGCTGCCTTGACGCCTCTCGATAGATTCGTCGAAGAGGCCAAGGCCTCCAAGTCAGGCTAGAGCGGCGGACAGAAGATTCCACACGAAAACTCTTGACATCATCGATTTCAATGGTATGATTTGAGCGCGTCTGGGAAGAGTCGCCAAGCGTCTCATATCGGGGCCTAACCCCGACCTAGTCGCTCTTTCTTTTGCTGGGGATGCCCGAGGATCTTTGCTACACAGATGAATCAGGAACGCCTGACGTGCCAGGCAATTATTCATCCGTAACTCTTTAGCTTTCCTCAATGAACCCGAAGAGCACTCAATTTCGCGATGATACTCAAAAAGCTCGATGTGGTTGATTTTCTGGATAGTGATGAAGCGTCAGTTGAGTACCTAAATGCAGCGCTGGCCGAAAGCGACTTGGGCTACTTCGCCAAAGCCATGGCAAATGTAGCGCGCGCCAAGGGGATTTCTACCGGTTCCGAAGTAGATGGCGCAGGACGGCCACCTCCTCAACGGACTCTCTCAGACGAAGGCTATCCCCGTATCGACATTCTGTTCCAGGTTCTGGAAGCTCTGAACGCACGGCTTGTCATCGCAGCGGATCGTTGATGACCTCTCTCGATGCTCTCTGGTGCATGTAAGAAAGACCCAGCCTCTTCATCCGACTTGTCATTACACTTCGGATACCGCACAATATCTCCTATCCAACACAGATATCTCTCCAGGCAGCTCACACAGCCAACACAACCGCGTCCGCGCGTTAATGCAGAAGGAGAAGAACAGCATGACCAGCTCACACGAACAGCCGTTCGGCTGGGCCCTGATCGGCTGCGGCAGCGTCGGCAGAAGTCATTCCCGGTGGGCCGTGGATACGCCGGATATCGACGTGCACGCCTTCTGCGACATCAATGAAGAGGCCGCCAGCAGCTACTACGAACAGTTCGAAGGCCGCTACTACACGACCGACGCGGAGCGCGTTTTCGCCGATGACAGTATCGAGATCGTGACCATCGCCACCACGCACGGCACACACGCCGAGCTGGCCCTGGCCGCGTTCGAGGCCGGCAAGCACGTTTACCTCGAAAAGCCGATGGCCATGACAACCGCCGACTGTATGCGCATCTACCACGCCATGCAGGCGGCGGGCAAGAAGCTGATGATCAACTTCTCCATCCGCTACTCCGGGGCCGCGCGCGCCATCAAGAGCCGCCTGCAACCGGCCAAAGTGAGCCATGCCCAGGTCATGCTTGGCCGCGAGGACCTCACGCGCTGGCAGTGGCTGCCCGGCATCGGCGGCGGACCCCTGTTCGACGTCGGCGTGCATCTGGCCGACCTGCTGTGCTGGATGCACGACTCGCCGCCGGTCGAGATCTCGGCCACCGGCGGCCAGGTCACGCATCATGGCCAGCTCGCCTCGCCAGAGATTATCGATACGGTCGCGGCCAACATCCGCTTCGCCAACGGTTCCGTCGCCACCTACCTGATGAGCGACGCCGGCTTTAGCGAGAAGCTGACCAAATGGTTCTCCACCTTTAACGACGGCCAGCAGAGCGCGGTCCTCGACAAGCATTTCAGCCGCGCCACGATCACCACGCCCGACCCCGTCAGCGGAGAGCTCTCCACCGAGTCGTACTCGCCGCCCTTCATCGACCGTATGCCCCTGCTGGTCGATGCCATCCGCAACGATACCGATCCCTACGTGCCGGCCTATCCCGGCATTGTGGCCACACTGGTCCTCGAAAATCTCATCGAGTCGGTTCACAGCGGGCAGCCGCAGAAGGTTGAGCTGCCGGCAGAACTGAACACGTAGAGCCAGTAAATCCCGCATCCGCCAGCGCTCAAATAGCAAAGCGGTAGCGCATAAAGGAAACACAGGAGTCAACGATGTCCAATATACGTTTCGCCCAATACGGGACCAAACACGCCCACGCCGCCGGCAAGCTGCGCGCCATCATCGACAATCCAGATGTCGAGCTGGCCGGCGTCCTCGAGCCCGACGAGGAGCGGCGCCGGGCCATGGCCGCGGCCGACGGGCCCTACCAGGACGTGAACTGGTTCGGCAGCGAGAGCGAAATGCTGGACGACGACAGCATCGTTGCGGTCTCATCCGAAGGCCCCACGCACCACGGGCTCGACCAGACCGAGCGCTGCGTTCAGGCCGGCAAGCACGTATGGTACGACAAACCGGCCGGCGACAACTGGCCCCAGTGGCAGCGCACTATCGCCCTGGCCGAAGAACGCGGGCTGACCGTCCAGATGGGCTACATGTTCCGCTACCACGCCGGCTTCCAGCAGATCGACGAGTGGGTAAAGTCAGGTTTTCTCGGGGATATCTTCGCCCTGCGCACGCGTATCGGCACGGCCATGGACGAGAACGCGCGCCGCGAGGTCAGCCGTCATCGGGGCGGTGTGTTCTACGAGCTCGGCTGCCACATGCTCGACCAGGTCGTCTGGCTGCTCGGCAGACCGCGCAAGGTGACCGCGTTCCTGCGCAACGAGACCGGCTTAGTCGCCGAATGCCCCGACAACACGCTCGGCGTCTTCGAATTTGAACAGGCTATGGCGCTGGTCGACACTTCGGCGATGGAGACGCGGCCGGCCGCGCGGCGCTTTGAGGTCTACGGCAGCCGCGGCAGCGCCATCATGGAGCCGCTCGAGCCGGCAACGGAGATCCGGCTCTGCTTGACGGCAGCCCAGGGGGGGTATGCCGAAGGCGACCAGAAGGTCCCTATCGAAACGCAGACGCGCCAAAAGCTCTACGACCTGGAACTGATAGACTTTCTCAAGACGATCCAGGGCCAGCAACCGCCCGCCCGCCCCCTCGCCCACGAGCTCCTTGTGCAAGAGACGCTTCTGCGCGCGACCGGTGAAATCAAGGAATAAGGAACGACGAGAAGAGAGGAGTGAGTAGAGAGAAGTGAGAGTTGAAATACTGCGAGGATTGAGAATCAGCGAAAAGTAAGAAAAGCAAAGGAGTGAGAAGCGGAAAACTCTCACTCCTCACTCCTCTTCACTCACTCCTCGCCTTCAGGCCACATCTGGGGCCAGTACGGCCCTGCGAACGGTTCGCCCTCCTGCGCATGCGGGCCCAGGAAGACCAGGTTCGGATGATACTGCCGCCCGGGCAGATAGCTCGTGTCCCCGGGCATCATGTGTGAGATCAGGCACATGCGCGGCTCCCAGGTCAGGTTGGGGCCGGAGCCGTGCAGCGTCAGCGCGTGGTGGAAGCTCACCTGGCCTGCCTGCATGATGCACGGCTCGTCCAGCCATGCGCCGCTGATCTCCTGGTTGGCGAAGCGGGCCTGCAGGCCGTCCAGGTCCTTGTGCCCGAAGGTGTTACTGTCCTCCAGCAGCCCCCACTTGTGCGAACCGACGATTGTACGCATGCCGCCGTTCTGCAGGTCGGTGTCCTGCAGCGCGATCCAGGCCGTACACATATTCGACGTGCTCGACGATTTCCAGTGCCCGTAGTCCTGGTGCCAGCCGATGTTGCCGGCCGTTTCGTCCTTGCCGTCCGGTCCGATGCCCGGCTTGTAGACGGCCTGGTCATGCCAGAGCCGCACGGTGTCGACGCCCATGAAGCGCGCGCCGATCGCGCCCAGGAGCGGGCTTGTCGTCACTTTGCGGATCACGTCGCTGAGCCAGAACGCGTTGCACTGCTGGCGCACGTCCGGCGAACCCGGCTCCACCTCGTGCGCGCCGTACTGCGGCAGGATCTCCGAATCGTGCTCGCCGGCCCACATGCGCTCCTGCGCCTCACGCATCTCGGCGATCTGTTCGGCGCTGAACAGCCTGGGGCTGACCCAATAGCCGCGCTCGCGGTACTCCGTGAGCACCTCCGCGGTGATCAGTTCATCAACGTTGACGCCGTCGACGACCGTTGGCGTGTGTGTGGCTGTCATGTCGGTCATTTTTTGCATCTCTCCATCAAGAACTCACCTCAAACCCGCATCCGCAGCACCGGCTGCTCGAAAGACACCTCCAGGTACTTCATTTCTCGCATAGACCTGGTGCCGGGCGTCATGAAGTGGATGGCAAAGGCCCGCCGCTGCCGGTCGGTCTTGTTGGGCGCGGTGTGGTGCAAGGTCTGGCAGTGATGCAGCGTCACGCCGCCGGCCGGGAGCGGCACGACGACCGCCTTCGATTCATCGATCTCTTCCCCCAATTCGAGCAGGGCGTTGTTTTCGGCGAGCCGGCCGTGCTCCACAGAGCGAAAGTGCGTGCCCGGCAGAAACTGCATGGCGCCGTTGTGGACGTCGACGTCGTCCAGCGTGAGCCAGCAGCTCACCAGGTTGGGCGGGCTGCATTTCCAGTAGGCGTTGTCCTGGTGCCAGTGCGCGGGGCCGCCGTGGCGGGCCGGCTTGAACAGCGCCTGGTCGTGGAAAAGCTGGATGTTGGGCCCAATCAGATCTTCGATCAGGTCCAGAATGCGATCGTTATAGAGCAGGCGGCGAAAATGGATATTGTATTCGCACATCTGCATGATCTGGAGAACCTTGGTTTCCCCGATCTCATGACTTCGGAACCTGGGATGGTGACCGTTATGCGCACGTTCGAATTCCCCGTCATATTCGCGGCGCAGCAGTTCGATTTCGTCGTCCTCCAGGATCTTGCCCACCTTCAGATAACCGTTCGTCCAGAAGCTGTTGATCTGCTCTTCGCTGAGCGCCTTGCGTTGGGCCGGCTCTTTTCGTCCGTTTGTAGACTGCATGGATTGAAGTCCTTTCAGTTCTCGGTTTCCAGTTCTCGGTCTGTCCAGGAGTGCGAACGATGTTTCCAAATGGTGAGAAACTGCCCAGGGTAGACTGGCTACTCGAAACTGAATAATGCGACCAAGCTTTCAGGAACCGGTTGCTGCGGGCTAGACGCGCATGCGCAGCACAGGGCGAGCAAAGCAGACATCCAGGTAGGCACTGTCATGCAGTGACTTGGTGCCGGTTATCATCAAGTGCATGACAAAGGCGCGGCGCTGGCGGTCGGTGATGTTGGGCGCAGTGTAGTGCAGCGTCTGGCAGTGGTGCAGAGTCACCCCGCCGGCGGGGAGTGCAACGACAACGGCTTTCGATTCATCCACCTGGTCCTCCAGGTCGAGGAGGGCGTTTGTATCGGCAGCCTGTTCGTGCTCCACGGAACTGAAGTGGGAGCCGGGGATAAACTGCATGGCGCCGTTGTGAATGTCGACGTCGTCGAGCGTGAGCCAGCAGCTCACGAGATTGGGCGGGCTGCACTTCCAGTAGGCGTTGTCCTGGTGCCAGTGGACGGGGCCTCCGTGATGGGCCGGTTTGAAAAGGGCCTGGTCGTGGAATAGCTGGATGTTGGGACCGACAAGGTCCTCGACAGGATCGAGGAGGCGGTCGTCGTAAAGAAGGCGGCGATAGTGGATATTTCGCTCGCACATCTGCCCGATTTGAAGCATCTGCTCTGCGGCCTCGTTCTTGGCCGCCAGGTCATCGGTATCGTCGATAGAGAGGTTGCGAAACCGGGTCTGACCGCTGCGGGCCTTTTCAAGTTCGCGGTCATACTCGCGGCGCAGCAGATCGATCTCGTCGTCCTCCAGGATCTTACCGATATTCAGGTAGCCGTCGATCCAGAAGCGGTTGACCTGCTCTTCAGTCAGCGCCTTGCGTTCTACCTTCGTTGTGTTCCCATTTGAGGGCTGCATTGCCGGTCCTTAAGTAATCGCCCCGGCCCGGCTGTCAAAGCGGGCAGGTCCGAGCCGTTGCTTATACTTTCCCGGTTACACTTCAAGATTTGGCCGTCCGCTGTCACCAAGAACTGCAAACGAACTTCACACGCGCATCCGCAGCACCGGCCGCTCGAACGACACCCCCAGATACTGCATCTCGCGCAGCGACTTGGTGCCCGGTGTCATGAAGTGGATGGCGAAGGCGCGGCGCTGGTTGTCGGTGACGTTCGGCGCAGTGTAGTGCAGGGTCTGGCAGTGATGCAGCGTTACGCCGCCGGCGGGCAGGGCGATGACGGCAGCCTGGGACTGGTCGACGTTGTCGCCGTAGTCGAGAAGAACGCTGTCGTCGGCAGAGTCTTCATGATCAACCGAGTGGAAGTGGGAGCCGGGGATGAACTGCATGGCGCCGTTGTGAATGTCGACGTCGTCGAGCGTGAGCCAGCAGCTGACCAGGTTGGGCGGGCTGCATTTCCAGTAGGCGTTGTCCTGGTGCCAGTGGACGGGGCCGCCGTGGTGGGCCGGTTTGAAGAGCGCCTGGTCGTGGAAAAGCTGGATGTTGGGCCCGATCAGGTCCTCCACCATATCGAGGATACGGTCGTCATAGAGCAGGCGGCGAAAGTGAATGTTGTATTCGCACATCTGCATGATCTGGAGCATCTGCGATTCAGCCTGGTTCTTGGCCTCCACGTCGTCGGTATCTTCGATCGACAGGTTGCGGAACCTGGGGTTCTGGCCCTTGCGAGCCCGTTCAAATTCGCGATCATATTCCCGCCGCAGCAGCTCGATCTCGTCATCTTCCAGAATCTTGCCAATCGTCAGATAGCCGTCGATCCAGAAGCGGTTGATCTGTTCCTCGGTCAGCGCCTTGCGTTGGACCTGCGCCTCATTTCCGTTTGCACTCTGCATAGCCTGTACTCCAGAGATCTTTCGTTGTCGGATGTCGGTATTGGTTGTTTCGCTGCCGCCGGCGACACTCTGAAACCCGGCAGCAGGCGCCGATCTAGCGTCCGGCCAGGCCGGAGAGGGCGACGCCGGAGACGAAGTACTTGTTGGCGGCAAAGAAGACGACCAGAACGGGGACAAGCATCAGCGTGGCGACGGCCATGATGAGCCGGAACTCGGTGAACTGCTCATCGCCGAAGTAGCGCAGACCCAGCGCCAACGTGCGCGTTTCTTCGCGGTTTGTATAGATCAGCGGCGATATAAAGTCGTTCCAATGGTGGATAAAGGAAAAGACGCCCACGGCCGCGATCGCAGGCTTGGTGAGCGGCATCGTAATCATGAAAAAGATGCGCACACGCGAGGCGCCGTCGACAACGGCCGCCTCCTCCATCTCCACCGGCAGCGTCATAATGAACTGCCGGATGAGGAAGATGTAGAAGCCCCCGCCTCCGAACCAGAACGGCAGGAAAAGCGGCCACAGCGAATCAAACAGCTGCATATACTTGAAGAGCAGGAAGCGCGGAATCAGCGTGACCGCCCAGGGCAGCATCATCGTCGAGAGCGTGAGCCCGAACCAGACGTTGCGCCCATAGAAGGGGACGCGGGCAAAGGCGTAGGCCGCCATCGAGGCGGTGAGAAGGGTGCCCAACGTGGCCAGAAAGGTGACCAGAACGCTGTTGAATGTGAAGAGCCAGAAGGGAGCCCGACGCCAGGCAACCGGATAGTTTTCCGGGTGAAAGGAGGAGGGGATCCACTCGGGCGGGTAGGTGAATTCGGCGCCGGCCGGCCGCAACGATGTCATGACCAGCCAGTAGAGCGGCATCAACGAAACGAGCGCCCCAAATCCTAGCAGAATGTAGGCAGCTAGCTTCCCGGAAATCGATCCGATATACTTTTCTTCTCTATCTACCAATGCATACCTCCGAAAGAGCAGCCTATGAACCAGGGCTCGCGATCACAACCGGCCACCGGCGTTCTAGCTCGGCGCTTCGCCGCTCTCATAGTAGACCCAATTCTGCGCAAAATAGAACTGAATGGCGGTGATCACCAGGATAATCATGAACAGGATCCAGGCCAGCCCGGAGGCATAGCCCATCGAAAAACTTTCGAACCCCTTGCGATAGATGTAGAGCACGTAAAAGAGAGAGGAGTTGATCGGCCCGCCCTTGGTGGCGATAAATGCGACGGTGAAGGTCTGAAACAGATTGATAATGCCGATAATGAGGTTAAGGAAGATGACCGGGCTGATCAGCGGGACCGTGATTCTGATAAAGCGGCGGAAGTTGCTGGCGCCGTCGATCGACGCGGCCTCCAACAGCTCTTCGGAGACGCCCTGAAGAGCGGCCAGAAAGATGACCATCTGCTGCCCCACCGACCACAGGCTCATCAGAATCAGCGCGGGCTTGACGATCTGCGGATCCCACAGCCAGTTGACCGGCGAAATCCCAACAAGGCGCAGAAGCGAGTTGATCAGGCCGAAGTCGAAGTTGAAGATCCAGACCCAAAGAAAGACGTTGGCGACCGCCGGCGTAACCGTCGGGATGTAGTAGACGGTGCGAAAGACGTTGACGTAGCGCACCTTCATGTTGAGCAGCACGGCCAGGAGGAGCGCCACGAGAAGCTGGGCGGGCACGCCGAGAAAGGCGAAGTAGGTGGTATTGTACAGCGAGGTGTAGAAGAGATCGTCCTGGAAGATCTTGTCGTAGTTCTGGAAACCGACCCATTTGGCGTCACCGAAGCCGGAGTACTTGGTGAGCGAAAGGTAGCCGGAGGCCAGCATGGGGCCGACGATAAAGGCCAGGAAGCCGATTATCCAGGGCGCGAGGAACAGATAGCCGGCGATGTTGTCGGCTTTGACCTTGCGCGACCATCTCGGTTTTTGGGTCTGAACAGGGCTGCCTGCCCCCAGCGGCACGGCGTCTGCCATGGGCCTCTCCCCGCGTTGAAGGGCAGATAGCGGCCAGCGGCTCTCACCGGCCACTGACCACTATCCGCTGATCACTGTTTACAGTCCGGCTTCCTGGATCTCAACTTCCACTTCGGCGATGATGGCGTCGACTTCGGCGGCGACGGCGTCCATCGCCTCCTGTGCCGTGGCATCACCGAGGATGATGCGGTCCTTGGCCGCCTGGATCAGGTTGTCCATCTCCTGCTGACGCGGCAGGTGCGAGAAGGCGCGGATGTTGTTGAAGGAGTCTTCCCACATCTCCGCCGTCTCCAGGCTCGGCTCGAGGCTGCCCAGCCATGCTTCGCTCTCAGCATGGCGCTTGACCATCGGTGAGGTCCAGCGCTCACGGATGATGCGGAACTGGGCGTCGTCCGAGATCAGGTACTGGCACATCGCCCAGGACTCGTCCACGTGGTCGGTCTGGAGGTAGATGCCGTGGGAGTTGGTGGCGTTGCGCACTTCGCGGTTGCCGTTCCACAGCGTGTTGAGCGGCACCAGCTGCATCTCCGACATGACGTCTTCGGGGATGAACTGCGCCTGGCCGCCGAGGACGAACTGCGCGCCCGGCCACTGCATGCACAGACGCCGCTGTCCCATCATCGCGACCCAGCCGCCGGGGATGTTGCTCTCGGCGGGGGTGGGCGCCCAGCCTCTGGCCACGGCGCCGGTCATGTACTCCCAAGCCTCGATCGCCTTGGGGCTGTTGAAGGCGGACGCGGTCTCGTCTGCATTCCACACCGTGGCGTCGTTGCCCCAGATCCAGACGCACTGCATGCGGATCGTGCCGCCGCCGGGCAGGGCGCAGCCGTAAACGCGATCTTCGCCCTCGCCGCCGCTGACGGCGTCCATGGTGTTGTCGAAGGCCTCGATGTCCCATTTGCCTTCCGCCCACAGCTCGGCCGGGTCGTCCATGCCGGCCTCGCCGACCATGCTGCGGTTGTAGAGCATGATGGTCGGGTTGTCGGAGCGGGGAATGGCCCAGCGCTTTCCGCGCCAGACGTTGTAGTCCCAGGCCTTGGTCATCTCGTCATCGCCGACGCCGAGGGTGGGCATCAGCTCATCCAGCGGCATGAGCGCGCCGCGCATCGCCATTGTGGCGTTGTGCATGGGATGGACGTCGAGCAGGTCGCCGACCGTGCCGCCTGCGAGGCCGGTGAGCACCTTGGGCTCATAGTCGCGGTGCGGGATGATGAGCGAGGATACGGTGACGCCGGGGTTGATCTCCTCGTACTCGGCCATCAGCGTGTCCCACAGCCCTTCGGAGCGGGCCATCGGCTGGTTTACCCAGAATTCGATGGTCACCTCTTCCATTGCCGGCGCTCCTCCTCCGTCGTCTCCCGCCGTTGGTGCGGCAGCAGGGGCGCAGGCGGCGATCAGGGCGCCAACGGATGTTGCAGTTGCCACGTGCATGAAATCACGTCGGCTCATTGCGCGTTGTGTCATTTTGCGTCGCTCCTTTGAATGGTGAATTGGACTCGTAGAACGGACAGTCACTGGCAGATTTTTCGAAGAACTTGCGCCGCGCAGCCGGTTGCGGTTGCAGACGGCAGTGAGGACCTGCCTGAAACAAGATGGGGCACTGCGGGTGAAGATAACACGGGTTCGGGATGGTGTCAATCAATATTTGAGGGGTGGGGGGGAGCGATTCCTAAAGAGTGCCGACGCGGAGTGCGCGACTCGTCGTCGGTATCTTCAAAGATGGATTCGGTGACCTGTGATTTCTCTTGGTTAATTCTGTACGTCGATTTGTAGACGACATGGTTTAGGATCAGCCGCCGCCCGACGCTACACTGGCTCCGTCCCTTCATCCAGGATCGCAAGATACCGGTCATATATGAACAGCCGGTCACGGCGTTTTCCCGTGATCTCACGGGCAATCCCGTTCTCGACGAGCAGCTCCATCGCCCTGGTAGCGGTTGGGAAGGCAAGCGTCGTTCTCTTGCAAACTTCGGACAGGGGCAGGACCGGACGCTCCTTCAGAGTTTCGTGCACGCGAATAGCCGAACCGGCGCGTCGACCAGTCCTTTGGATGCGATTGTGGTTTTCCTGGAACATTCGAGCGATCTGCTGGGCAGCATCGACGGCGCCTGTGGCCGTCACCCGGACGCCTTCGAGGAAAAAGGCGAGCTATTCCTCCCAGTCGCCGCTTTGGCGTACGTAGTTGAGCAGATCGTAGTATCTCTCTCTGTGTTGCTTCAAATAGAGGTAGTGGTCACAAAGTAAGTGGTGAAAGCCAGGAGGAGTTGACCGCCTTCATGTATTTAGCCTTGACCTGTTCCGATACTTTCAAATGCCGACAATTCCGGACCAAGTCTCTCTTTACAGTAGCGAGTCTGCAGCGCATTGTAACAGACGATTTATCTTTCTGGCGAGTGTCAGCTTTTCTCCCGCGATCTTCAGTGGCCTTTAGACCGGGCTTCTTCCCCTATCGATTTCATAAGTACTTGACAGTTAGGAGGGGTTAGACGGGCTGAATCCATCTCGCATACACTGACGATCTGCAATCGTCTTACAGGCTGAAGCGCCGCCGCTGCGTCAGGATAGTTCAGGGGGGCTTCGTATTGGCAAGTCCCGCGTTTTGCTCGAACTGGTCATTCACGCTTTTGAAGACGGCTCCACGCCCGAGGCGATCGCTCAACGTTACCCAGCTGCAACGTTGGCGGAAATTTATGGTGTGCTTGCCTACTACTTACGCCATCAGGAAGAAATCAACGTTTATCTGGCAGAACGCGAACAGAAGGCAGAAGAGGCGCGCAACCGCATCGAGAGCGGACGGCAAGACTTGGCAGAGTTGCGGAAACGTCTGCTGGTACGTCGGGGCGCCTTTACCTGAGTCGTTTATCTACCTATACAGGTTGGCGGAATTCTTGAAGGGAAGAACTCCGCATCGGCTGAAAACGCCAATAGCTGAGCGAACGCCACAACCACTCGAAGGGCCCGAAGCGGTAATAGCGCAGCCACAGCGGTGACACCACCAGTTGGAACGCCCAGATCGCGGCGACAATGCCGATCTGTCCCACCCTCTCGACCGAGCCGAACAGTCCCAGGCCGTGGCCGTAGAAGATGGCCGTGGCCAGGATCGTTTGCAGCAGATAGTTCGTCAGGGCGGTCCGTCCGACCGCAGCCAGGGCATTCTGCAGCCAGTGTAGGGCGCGCGAGCGGGCGAAAAGCATCAGGAGTCCGATGTAGGCGGCACTGACGAAGAAGCTGCCCCAGTAGTTCGGCTGCGCACCGGGGCCAAACTTGGAGAACTCCATCGTCCAGTTGTTGGCGAAGTTCTGGACGACGCCCCAGCTCACGACAGGCAGGCCGATGGCGAGTCCGAGGACAGCCATACCGACGTAGAAACTGCGCGAACGACTGCCTGTGAGGACCCCCCAGCGGTACAGTGCCATCCCCATCAGCATCAGGCCCCCGGCGCGCCAGAGTCCCCAGAACAGAAGTCCAAACGTCTGAAATTCGACGGTTGTGGGCACGCGGGCATTCATTTGCTCAAGCCAGCCGCCCCGGTAGGAAGCGACTTCGTCTGTGATCGTTTCGGAAGCCGGCTGCCAGTCGGCCCGTAGCTCCTTCAGCATTTCAGGAGGCGTAAACTGCATGGTAAGGCTTGTAGCCAGCAGGATCAGAGCAGGGATCGACACGACGAAAATGCCCAGCGCCATCTGCCAGCCGGGCCGCAGCCGGCGCAGCCAGTAGACCCAGAAACCGCACAGCGCGTAGGCGACGAGAATGTCGCCGGACCAGAGCAGGTAGGCGTGGCCCAGGCCGAAGACGAGCAGCCAGAAGGTGCGCCGGTAATGCAGGCCCCAGGCGCGCTGGACGCGCGCGGCCAGCTTTTCGCTCATGAGGACGATGCCGGCGCCGAAGAGCAGCGAGAAGATGGTCATGAACTTCTGATCGGCGAAGATGTGGCTCAGGGTCCACACCCAGCGGTTGGCCCCGGTCAGATCGCCGTAGACGGTCGGGTTGGAATAGGCGTCTGCGGGCATGGCGAAGCCCTGGATGTTCATGATCAGAATGCCGAGCAACGCGAAGCCGCGCAGGATGTCGATAGCGACGATCCGTTCGGATGGGCGGACCGGAGCGGTTACAGGCTGGGGCGATTCGGTGGACATCTGCGTATCTCCGAGAGGGAATTTCGGACCGTAACAGTTCAGCGGAAGATGGACCTCGACGCGCGGGGGTTCAGATCGACCTGAATGCGGGACTCGAATCTGGTCAACCCTTCCCTGTTGAGGAAGTACGCCCCCAACCCCGCGACGAGAATCAAGGCAATGACCGCCACATCCCAACGAAAGAGAAGATATTGGATGCCGATAGCGATACCCATAACAGCGAGGTGGACCAGCGTCATTCCGAAAGTTATAACCTTTCGGGTCGATGGTGTTTGTTTTCCAAACGGAAGGCCATCGATCAGCCTCAGCCCTACTCCCAGATAAAGGAATGCAACGACCGTGCTGTAAGCGATCAAGAGAACGGCATCCCTCGCGCCCCAGGACCATATCAGCACGATCAGCCATAAAACGATGGGAGCGACGATTAGCATGAGCCACAAACCAGTATATATTCCCCTCACAAACGGACGGAAAGAAGCATCCGGCACGATCAGAAGCGACCAGATGCCTTTGTAGTCATTGCCATAGCCCAGGAACAGGCAACAGTAGAGAACAGTTATTCCGACCAGATGTGGCAGCGCGTGCGTGTAGGCCAGACCTGGAGCAAACGGAGAGATCTCCCGGCCACCAATGAGCATGGCGATGAGGCCGATGATCACGGGCGGGATGTTCTGGGCCATGTTTCGCCGGAACTGCCAGTCGCGCACCATCATGGAACTCAGATACTCAAAACCGGCGCGGCCGGCCTGACCGCCTGCCAACCTGGAAATCCAGGCACCAATCTCCAGTCGTAACCACTTCCGTCGCCGCACTCCTGCCCCTGAATACATCTGATCGGCAACACGGATCAGATGGTCGCTTGAGAGCGCCCGGAGCCCAGATACGACAGCAACGATCGCCACCGTCAGGCTCACGGCTCCCAGCAGTGCCGGCCATCCACCCGGCACTGCGTCAACGACGGTCTGCCAATCTGCGGGCACCGCAAACGAAGCTGCCCTACTCACAAATTCCTCCCTGAAATCGTCCAGAAAGTTAAATGCAAGCGGCAAAGACATGGGAATGACCTGAACCACCGTTGCAGCGGCCTTGAGACGCCGGACAGGGACAAGGCGAACCAGCCAGCCGAACAGGCTGCAGCAGAGTAATGCGACGATCAGTCCAACGCCCAGAGCGGTCAGAAAGTGGATTGGGAAATAGGCCAGGGGGAGGAACCGATCCTTGTGAGGAAGAAAGACGCCGACAAGCGCCGGCACGCCGTTTACCCCCACTACAGTGTAGACGACGATCCGAACCAGGTGGGTCAGCCGCGCGCCCAGCCAGGTTGCCCCGTTTACGGGCTGGTGCGCCAAAATCAGCCCCTCGACAGGGTTCACCAAGCTCTCGGCGACCTCGGAGATCAGGAGCAGGCCGAGTTGAAAGACGGTGAGTCCGACAAAGACGAGGAGGTAAAATCCGGGGGAGGCGTCGCTAAAGACCATCACCAGGCTGATGATACCCGAAAGAAAAAACCAGATGCTCATGACGGAACGCATGGACTGGTCGTGGCTGCCCATCCGGACCATTTCCTGCCGTTTGCTGAGCGTTTCGAACAGATCGACGAGGACCCAGTATTGATGGGGCTCGATGCGGCACCGTTCGAGCACATTGGTAAACGCCTTGCCGCGGAAGAAACGCGCGCCAGAGGAAAGAAAGTCTGTCACGAACGCAAACTTTCGATGATTTCGGATACACCGCTTACTGTTTCATCGGTATGGGTAAGTTGTCGAAAGACGTCTTCAAGACTGCCTCTTTGGGTCGAAGCCTTCAGTGACTCCACCGAGCCATCGGCGATGAGACGGCCTTCATGGATGATGAGGGCGCGGTCACAGACGCGTTCGACCATGTCAAGAACGTGGGAGCTGTAAAGGATGGTCTTGCCTTCGGCCGCCAAGGCGGCGACCAGGTCCCGAACCATGAATCCGGCGTTGACATCCAGACCCGAGAGGGGTTCGTCGAGCATAACGACGTCGGGATTGTGAAGCAGGGCCGCGCTCAGAAGCACCTTCTGGCGCATACCCTTCGAGTAGCCATCCAGACGGCGGTGCCGCACTTTGACCAAGTCAAACTGCTCAAGGAAACGGCTGATTCGCGATTGAAGAATCTCTTCAGGGACCTCCTGCAGGCGGCCCATGAGCTCCAGAAATTCCTGTCCTGTCAGGCTCTCAAAGAGCGCGGCGTCTTCCGGTACGTACCCGATGCGTTTCTTGGCCTCAACCGCCTCGGTGGGCATGGAATATCCGGCTACGTGAACGGCCCCTCTTGCGGGCGGTAGGATGCCCGTCAGCACCTTGATGGTCGTGCTTTTGCCGGCGCCGTTCGGCCCCAACAGTCCGACGACCTCGCCTCTTTCCAGAGCAAACGATATCCCGTGAAGTACCTGCCTGATTCCATAGCTGAAGTGCAGGGCGTCCACAGTTACAACTGAATCTTGACCCTGTTCTTTATTCGAGTGGCACATAACTTCTGATTCCGAATGCACGCACTTACAGTACGGACATCACACAAAATTCAAATCCAGGGTATTTCCCAAGCAAGCACATTCCTCTCTAAAATTCCCCGCTTGTGTCAGCGCATGTTTGAGACATCCCGTTCCCAGAGGTCAAACACTCTGCAAATTGGCCTTTATCGACGTCAGCACTTCATCGAACATCGCCGCGGTCAGGCGGCCGGTGTTGGTGTTCTGGCGGCTGACGTGGTAGGAGGCGTAGAGGCGGGGGAGGCTGGCCGGGAGGGCGTGGGCGGCGCCGTGGGAGAAGGTGAGGCGGGGAAGATCGTGGCCGAGTTCGCGCAGGGCGCGCAGGTAGCCGTCGAAGGCGATCTTGCCTAGGGCGAGCACCGCCTGCAAGTGGGGCAGGAGGGCCAGCTCTTGCACGAGCCAGCTGCGGCATTTGTCCAGCTCCGCTGCGGTGGGCCGGTTTTTGGGCGGTACGCAGTAGGCCACGCCGGTCATGTAGCAGTCGATCAATTCGAGGCCGTCGTCCCGGTGGGTACTGGTCGGTCCGCTGGCGAACCCGGCGCGGTGCAGGGCAGGGTAGAGGAAGCTGCCCGAGCCGTCGCCGGTGAATGGGCGGCCGGTGCGGTTGGCGCCGTGCGCGCCGGGGGCGAGGCCGAGCACGAGCAGGCGGGCGCTCGGATCGCCCCAGCCGGGAACCGGCTTTCCCCAGTAGGTCCAGTCTCGGAAGGCCTGCCGCTTGGTCGCCGCGACTTCCTCGCGCCACGCGACCAGGCGCGGGCAGGCGCGGCAGGCGGCTGCGGCTGTGTGGAGCGCGTCAAGAGAGTCTAAAGTGGAATTGCTGCCCGGCGGATCGTTCTGAGGCATTCAGTTTCCCATGAGCGGGCGGGAGCCCAAGAAGAAGCGGAAACCGAACACTTACAGCGTCCGGATCTCTACCAGTTGCTCGGCCTCTGGCGTATCCTGGAGCTCGTTGTGCAGCGGCCGGCCGAAGCCGGGCGCGCTGATTTCGAAGACATCGCCGGGCTCGGTCTGGATGCCGGCGGCGAAGCTGAGGGTGGCGGTGCCGTAGAAGTGCAGATGCACGTCGCCGGGCGTGCGGAAGGGGCCGTACTTGAAGTGATGATGCTGGATGTTGGCGAGACTGTGCGTCATGTTGGCCTCGCCGGTGAGGAAGGGGGCGGACCATAGCTCGCGGCCGTCGCGCAGGATGCGTGAGGTCCCCTCTATGTGCGGCGGCGGGTCGCCCAGAAGCAGCTCCGGCCCGCAAGAGCACTGGCGCAGCTTGGAGTGGGCGAGGTAAAGGTAATTCTTCTTCTCGAGCACATGATCGGAGAACTCGTTGCCCAGGGCAAAGCCGACGCGCAGAACGGCGCTGTCGTCGCCTATCACGTAACAGCCGACCAGTTCGGGCTCTTCGCTGCCCTCAAGGGCAAAGGACGGCATGGTCAGCGGCTGTCCCGGCGGCACGAGCCAGCGGCCATCGCCCTTATAGAACCACTCCGGCGCGACACCCACCTGGCCGGGCGCGGGTTTGCCGCCTTCGAGCCCCATACGGAACATGCGCATCGAGTCGGTCAGGGTCTCTTCTTCCTCGACGTTGAGATTCTGGTGCATGGCATCGCGCGCCTGGGCGCTGCCGAGATGGTCTAGGCCGGTGCCGCTGATCACGAGACGGGTGGGGTCGGGGTGATCCAGTGGCGGCAGGAGTCTACCGCTGGCTGCGATCGGGCCATATTCCGCCCGCCGGTCGCCCAGCCGCTCTTCAACGAGCTCGATCAACGGCCGGCCGCTGCGCCCTGCCTCCCTGGCCAGATCATATACCCGCTCAGTCCCTTTGAGAACGTGCAATGTCTCTTCGTTCTCGACCATCGCTACCCGGCGGTCGCCGGCTTCTGTCCGGTACTGCACCAGTCGCATCTCGGTTTCTCCTCCGCTGCTCAGTTGACTGACGACCAGAAACTAAGAACTGACAACGATTACTGCTTCTCCCACTTCATCGCATCCCAGGCAACTTTGGTCGAGAGGTATGTTTCGTAGGTTACGTCGGAAAGCGAGATGTAGTCCTCATTCGTGCCGCTGAAGGTGTATGTGCCCAATGAGACCCACTGGTCGGAGTGCTGGGACTGGTCCACCTCTCGCAGGGTAAACCCGCCTGAATGGGAGATCCAGTAGCGGGCGTTGCCGGTCGTCGCATGGTTCGAGGGGATGTAAACGAATACCTCGTAACTGGCCGCTTCCAGATCCGGAGACCACCTCCCCCAATTGTATCCGGTGCGGGTCTTGTCATTGTTATTGGTCCAGAAGAGGTGGTCGGAGTGGCCCACTGTCTCCTCTTGCCACGTGGTCGCAAGGCCGCCGCGCTGGAATCCGGAATCCTGGTCGTCCACCACCACTGTGATTGGGGTGGGCGATGGCGAAGGTGAGGCCTCCGGCGTTGCGACGGCTGAGACGGCGGCCCAACTCAACTTCACCTGGGCCGCCTCCTCGTGTTCATAGTATTCCAGAATAAGGCTCAGAGAACCGCCATCGTGTTGCAGCGTGTATTGGTATGTTGTGGCCGGATGATCGCTCCAACCATCGATCTGCTTTGTGCCATCGATGAAGAGGCGCACCCCGTCGTCGGAGACGACGTCGAAGCGGTAGGTTCCCGCCTCGAGCGAAATCTGAGCAGTCCAGCGGGCCGAAAAGCTGTCTGCGTTGATGGTCTGCGCCTCGGGCGACCCGTTACCCCAGTTGTAGTCAACGGCGGACTCCTGCCGGGCGAGGATCGGAGTACCGGTCAGCGTGCGGTTGTTCCAGTACAGCGCCTGCCAGACGATAACGGGCGTTGATGTCGGCGTCGGCGTTATCGTCGGGGTGGATGTGGGGGTTGCCGATGTTGCCGGGGTGGCGGTTGGCGCCGGCGTATAAGTGGCTGGCGCTGTTGGCGACGGTGTGGGCGAGGCCGGCGTGGACGCGGGATCCGGTGTTGACGTCGGCGATGTTTCCAGCCTGCTCCAGGTCAAGCGTGCCTGCGCCTGTCCGGTTTCTTCGTAATACTCCATGCGCACGGTAACGGCATTGCCGTCCAGGTAGGTGATCTGCGAGTAGGTTGTCGCCGTCTGCGCCTGCCAGAAATCGATCAGGGTTCTGTCTCCGACTATCAGCCGCACGCCGTCATCCACGGTAACGGTAAAGCGGTAATCGCCGGCTGGCAACTGCAGGGACCTGCTCCAACGCACGGAGAATTCATCCTGATTGATGCCGGAAAGGGGACTTTCGTACCCCCAGTCGAAGTTGAGACGGGCATCGTCGCGCGTCGTATGCGCCGTACCCGCAAGTGAACTGTTGTTGTAATACTCGCCCCGCCAGTAGGTCGTAGGCAAATCCGGTTCCCGCTCCCAACTCACCGAAATGGAGGCCGCGCCGGCCAGCTCATAGTATTCAACGCGAATAAGGTGCTGCCCCTCCGACAGGTGCAACTTGGCCTCGTAGGAGGCTTTCGCCTGTTCAATCCAACTGTCGATTTGAAGCACATCATCGACCCACAGCCGCACACCGTCATCGACTTCGACGGTGAAGATGTAGTTGCCGGCCTCGTCGGCGGAGATGTTGAGATGGCGCTCCCAGCGGGCCGAGAACCGATCGACGGAGATACCGGCGCCCGGGGAGCCGTCACCCCAATCGAAATCCAGCGTCTCATCCTCACGAGAGATGACGGCGTTGCCGGTGAGAGACATGCTGTCCCAATAATCGGCGTCCCAGGTAGTATTTGATTCATGGGCAAGGGCGTCGGCAGAGTTCAGTGCGATAACCGAAAGCGCGCAAATACCCAGCAGGACGGCACAGCATGCGATACGTCCTCCTATGTCCTTGCGGCCGCGAAGACAGGCGAATAGCCGGGAAACGCCGACTCGAATCCGGTTATCACTCTGCATGGCTTTCTCCTTGTAGCGATCAGGGGCTGTGAGTCAGTCAGGCCGCCGTTTTCTCCAGATTTTCGACAAGCTGCCGCAGTATCCAGAATGTCGGACATGTAGCGGCAACCTGACGACTGGGCGGCGGCCTAAGCAAAACCAACACCTCGGACCACTATTTTTACCCAACTCTATCGGTGCAAAAATAATTATACACCATGCACCACTATCGATCTATTGCATTCCGGGCGGTCGCTGCCGGTCCGTGATGCAGTAGGCATTACGTGATCGCTGTTCGCTGTGCTATCCTTACTTTCGCATTTTGCCCTTCATGCACGAGCAGCATTCTTCGTGCGGTTCCTTGCGAAGGATCGCTTGACAACCTGACATTCGGGAGCCGGAAACCGGTCCTGGCATGCATTTCGACGCTCTGACGCTGGCTGCGGTGGCCGGCGAACTGAAGGAGACGGTCACGGGCGGCCGGGTACAGCAGATCGTTCTGCCGGACAGCCGCAGCGTCGCCCTGGAGATTTATGCCCACCGGGAGCGGCGTTATCTTTTGCTTTCGGCCCATCCTCAGGCCAGCCGCGTCCATCTGCTCGAACACAAACCCCGGCGCGGTGTGTCGAAGGAAACGCCGCTCCTGCTCCTGCTGCGCAAATATGTACGCAGCGCGCGGCTGGAGTCTGTCGAGTTGCCTATGCCTTTCGAGCGGGTGCTGTTTCTGCGCTTTCACCATCCCAAGCACGATGCCACCACGCTCGCGGTCGAACCGATCGGGCAACTGGGCAATCTGATCCTGATGAATGCCGATGGCTGTATTCTGGATGCGCTGGTGCGTGTGCCTGCGGGCGAGAATGCCCAGCGAGTCCTTTTGCCGCGGCGCATTTATCAGCTGCCGCCGCCGCAGGACAGGTTGCCGCCGTATGGGGGAAGTGAAGAGCGGCTTGGGGAGGCCGATCGGTCTCCAGTGGATGGGGCCAGCCCAGCCCAGACGCCGGTCCTGTGGCGCAGCCTGATCAACCGATTTGCCGGCGTCAGCCCGACTTTGGCCAGGGAAGCAGCTTGGCGCGCAACCGGAGACGCCGGCGCAGCGCTGACAGAGCAGGCGTTCACGGACGGACACAGGGCTCTGGGAGAACTGTGGTCGGCAGCGGCTACGGGCGAATGGACGCCGGGCATCGCGGTGGACGAAGAGGAGGGCGTGGCCGCGTTTGCGCCCTATAAGCTTCATTTCTGCGGCGAGTTCGTAGAAATTGATTCGATGAGCGCGGCGGCGGCCGCCTTCTACGCCGCGCAGGAGCGGGACAGTTCCTCCTCGCGGGACGAGTATGCAGGTGTGCGCGGGGGCGTGGCCGCGCTGGTCCGGCAGGCACAGGCTCGCGTGGAGAGTCAGTTGCGCGCCCTGGACGCGGATGAGCCGGCGCCGGGCGAGCCGGAACGCGTGCGCGCGCAGGCGGAGTGGCTGCTGGCGCTCTCGAGCCAGATCAGCTATGCAAACAGCCCCGGGGCACGGAACGGTTTCAGCCTGCAGGACGGGATGGCCGCAGTAGAGCCGGCGCCGAACGGTCAGATGCAGCTGGTCATCTTTTCCGCGGACGCTGATTTTGGACAGCCGGGGGATAAGAAACCGGGTGAGGAGGGGGGCGATCTGATCGTTCCGCTCGACCCGAAACGCACGCCGGTGGAACAGGCTGAACGCATGTTTGACCGGGCCGCCAAAATGGAACGCGCCGCTCGCATTATCCCCCGACGCCGGGCCAGCCTTGACGCGGACCGGGCCTACTTGCAGCAGCTGGAGAGCGATCTGAGCCTTGCACTGGATCAGCCGGAGATCGTCGCGGTGCGGGAGGCGTTGCGGGAAGCGGGCTATCTGCGGCAGCGTCGCGACCGGCGGGAAAAGACGCCAAGAGACCGCTCACGGCCGTTACGTTATCTTTCGCCCGAAGGATTCCCGATCCTGGTGGGGCGCAACGCCCGCCAGAATGAGCTCGTCACCTTCAGCGAGGCAGGCCGGGATGACCTTTGGCTGCACGTGCGCGACGGGCCGGGCGCGCACGTCGTAATCCGCTGCGGAGGACAACCGGTCCCGGAATTGACTTTGAACGTTGCCGCCCGGCTGGCGGCCTGGCATTCAGGGCAGCGGGGCAATGGGGGCGTCGGCGTTGTGATCACGCCGCGGCGCTTTGTCACACGCATGGGCGGCGGACGGCCGGGGCAGGTACACTACCGCGGCGAGGAGACGATCAGCGTCACCGCCGAACTGCCGGCGGAGAGCGAGCAGTGGCTGGCGGCGCGTGACCATCAGACACGGCCGAATTCTTAGGCACGTGAGACACTCTCAGGACAGACACATGGACTTGAGTCGACTCTGCATCCACACGATTACAACCAAGCCCTGGCCGGTTGAAACGGCGATCGAACGCTTCAGCGCGAACGGCGTCGCGGCGATGACCGTCTGGCGGGACGCGCTTGAGGGGCGGGATGTCGCGGCCGCGGGCAGGCAGATTCACGATGCGGGGATGGAGGTCGTCTCGCTGTGCCGGGGCGGATTCTTCCCGGCGGAGACGGAATCGGCCCGGCAGGAGGCTCAGGACGACAACCGCCGCGCCATCGACGAGGCCGCGGCGCTGGGCGCGCCCCTGGTGGTTCTCGTCTGCGGCGCGGTGCCCGGCCAGCCGCTGAACGCCGGCCGCGGCCAGATTCGGGACGGGATCGAAGCGGTGCTGCCCCATGCCGAGGCTGCGGGCGTCAAGCTGGGCGTGGAGCCGTTGCATCCGATGTACGCGGACAGCCGTTCCGCGGTCAACACGATGGGACAGGCCAACGACATCTGCGCTGTCATCGACTCTCCATTTGTCGGCGTGGTTGTGGATGTCTATCACCTGTGGTGGGACCCCGACCTGGAGCGGGAGATCCGCCGTTGCGGTCAGATGGGCAAGCTGTTCGCCTTCCACGTCTGTGACTGGCGCACGCCCACCGAAGACCTGCTCCTTGACCGCGGGCTGATGGGTGAGGGCTGCATTGACATCCGCCAGATTCGCGGCTGGGTTGAGGAGGCCGGGTTTGACGGGTATAATGAGGTCGAAATCTTCTCAAACCGCTACTGGGCGATGGATCAGGAGCAGTTCCTGGAGCGGATCGTAGAAGCCTACACAGATCATGCTTAATAGCCCAAGCTTTTGCAGGCGCCCTAGGGAGGGGACTGCAGGAGCCCTCGGCGGTCCTCTGTGGCCGCGCATCAATGGGAGCACCTCCTACTCATGGCAGAAATTGCAGTTGGCGTAATCTTGAATGGCGTGACCGGACGCATGGGCACGAATCAGCATCTGGTCCGTTCGATACTGGCGATCCGGGAGCAGGGCGGTACGGCCACTGCGGACGGGGATAGGATCATGCCGGAGCCGGTGCTGGTGGGCCGCAACCCGGACAAGCTACGACATCTTTCCGCTGCCCACAATGTGAGCAAGTGGACGACCAACCTGGACGAGGCGCTGGCCGACGACCATAACGGCATCTACTTCGATGCGCTGGCGACCAACCTGCGGGTGCCGAATACGTTGCAAGCGATCGAGGCGGGCAAAGCGGTCTACTGCGAAAAGCCGACCGCGGGCAACATCGAGGATGCGCTACAGTTGGCGCGGGCGGCGACAGACGCGGGTGTGAGCAACGGCGTTGTCCAGGACAAGCTGTTCCTGCCCGGTCTGCTGAAGCTCAAGTACCTGATCGACACCGGATTCTTTGGCCGCATTCTGGCGGTGCGCGGCGAATTCGGTTATTGGGTCTTCGACGGCAAGGACCAGCCGGCGCAGCGCCCCTCCTGGAACTACAAAAAGTCGGAGAGTGGGGGCATCGTTCTCGATATGTTCGCCCACTGGCGCTACGTGATCGACAACCTCTTCGGCCCTATCCAGCGGCTTACCTGCATCGCGGCCAACCACGTACCGGAACGTATTGACGAGGAGGGTGCATCCTACAACTCCGACGCCGATGACGGGGCGTACGCGATGTTCGAGCTGGAAAACGGCATCATCTGCAACTTCAACTCTTCGTGGTGTGTGCGCGTACGACGAGATGACCTGCTCACTATCCAGGTGGACGGCACGCGCGGCAGCGCGGTGGCGGGTCTGCGCGAGTGCGCCATTCAGGGCGACTCCTTCACGCCGAAGCCGGTCTGGAACCCGGACATTCCCCAGCCGGTCCCCTTCTACGACACGTGGCAGTGGATGCCGAACAACAACCCCTACGACAACGCCTTCAAGATCGAATGGGAGATGTTCCTGCGCCATGCAATCAAGGGCGACCCGTTCCCCTATACGCTGCTGGAGGGGGCGAAAGGCGTGCAGCTGGCCGAGCTGGGTTATCAGGCCTGGCAGGAGCGGCGCTGGGTGGACGTGCCGCCGCTGGAGGTGTAGGAGGGAAGGTTAACTGATGCTTCGTATTGACCGGACCGTTCAGTTTGGCGAAGATTTTCTTTGATTTAGAATGGCATCGACACTTACTCCACTATATGTGCCAATCGTCAGTATATGCGAGATGGATTCAGCCCGCCCAGCCCTGCCCAATTGTCACGCGCCTATGAAATCGATAGGGGCAGAAGCACGGTACAAAGGCGACTGAAGATTGCCGGGAAAAGGCCGAAACTCGCTAGAAAGATAAATCGTCTGTTACAATGCGCCGCAGACTCGCAACTGAAGAGCGATTTGGTCCGGAACTATCGGCATTGGAAAGTTTCGGCGTAGGTTATGGCTACAAACATGATTTCCTCAACGAATCCAGTTGACGCGCCCACAGAGGCGCGGAGCTCCCTGTTCGACCGTTTTGCGTCCCGTATATCTGTTAAGGAGAGTCTAACCAGAAAGCTGGTCTCTTACCAAGGAAATAAAGAAGCTCCGGGACTGCGCTGGATGAAGTACAAAGAAGGGTTTTCCGCCAGTTTGGTCAATAGCCTACTGGAACAGAATGAAGCGAAGACTTTTCTTGATCCCTTTTCCGGTTCAGGCACTGCGCCCCTCACCGCAAGTTGCATGGGAATGGAAAGTACCGGCATCGAGATTATGCCTGTCGGGAACCTGTCAGCTCGGGCTATCGTCGCTGCCGCTAATGGACTCCGCTACGATGACTTTTTTTATGTATGGCAGGAGTTGACTGATGCACTTTCGTCCAAAGAATATGAAGTTGATGATTTGTTTCAACACATCCCTATCACACAACGTGCCTTCCCCGAGCAGACCGAGCAAGATCTGGCCAAAGCCAGGAAGTTTGTAGAAGAAATTCGTGACCCGTCGATAAAGACCCTTTTGACTCTGGCATGTGTAAGCGTCCTCGAGGAAGTTAGCTATACTCGAAAGGATGGTCAGTTCTTGCGATGGGATCCCCGATCGGGCCGCAACGTCAGTAAAAGGTGGCAAAAGGCGGAGCTACCTACGCTCACTCAGGCCCTGCAGCGACGCTTTGGGGAAATCATGAACGATATTCCGGCGCTACAGCGGAAGTACTGGAATGCGGCTCCAGTTTTTGTGGATGGATCCAGCCTTACCGAACTCAGAAAACTGCCTGACAAGAGTTTTGATGCTGTTGTTACTTCTCCCCCCTATGCCAATCGGTACGACTATACCCGAACCTATGCTTTGGAGTTGGTCTATCTCGGTTATGATGCCAACCGCCTTAAGGAACTGCGCCAAGACCTGCTCTCCGCGACGGTGGAAAACAAGCCCAAACGTGATTGCCTGCTTCGAGAATACGGGAAAGCGCCCATACTCGAACACGCCTTCCGAATGACCGACAACCAGACTGCTTTGCAAGAGGCTCTAAACATTCTCAAACAGGAAGCCCATAACCTGAGTAACCGCAATGTCATTTCACTCGTGGAGAATTACTTCACAGAGATGGCTCTGGTGGTGAGCGAACTGGCCCGCCTGGTAACTCCGGGCGGCAGCGTGTTCATGATAAATGACAATGTTCGCTATCACGGCCAAGAAATTCCGGTAGACATTATTCTCTCAGACTTTGCGGAGCAGTCGGGGTTGCAATGTGAAGCGATTTGGACTCTCAACCGGGGAAAGGGGAACTCCAGTCAGCAAATGGGACGATTCGGGAGACAAGAACTCAGGAAATGTGTTTATTACTGGAGGAAATGCGATGGCTGATCGACAGGCTCGTCTGGAGGAGGCAAGACAACGGGCGTTGATCATAACCAGGCATATTCGAGAACGAGCCGATGAAGGAGTCAGACAGACTATCAAGGATTTCGAACTCTTCCTGGATTTTGAAGGACGGTTGGAGGACTTGGCGATTGCGCCTGAGGCATGGACGCACATCGTTCAAGCACAGTTCGACCCTAAACTGGTTTTTGCCCATCCTGAGCTGTTGCATATCCATCCGCAAACTTCCCTTCATTATCGGGGTATTTCCACCCTGTCCCTTAAGCGAGTTCAGATGATGGCGGGCGCGGTCAACAAGTGGGAGGACGGCGCATTCCTGCGGCCACCCAGCCCGGAAAGATGCCTGCATGTAGCCCGCGTCTATAATGCTGTGATCTCTATAATCATTACAGGTACGGACGGGTGGACGCTGGAAAACGGTTATAGGAATATCTTGGCAACGATCGGAATTACACAGGACGGTTCGTTACGGAATCTAGTCGGAAAGGAAAGTGAGACGGCAGTTAAGGAGCGAATTTCCCAATGGCTGACCGCGGACGACACGATTCCGACGACCGTTCTCGGGTCAACCACGATAATTGGAGCCGCGGAAGAGTTGAGAATGGTCTATGGTTCCGAACCCGACATTAAATTTGAGCGCCTCACCGGGAAAGACTGGCAAATCATCGCAACAGTGGAGATTAAGAGTGGCACCGGTCCGGCCGGCGCCCTTGAACGTCTGGGCGCCATCCAGAAAAGTTTCGAGCAAACGCCTTCCAGATCCCGAAACTTTGCCGTTCTCGGTGTTGTCACTTCTGAAATGCGAAGACGCTTGGACGAGATGAATGTGGCGAAGGACTTCGAACTCTATCAGATATTAAACGATGGCAAGGCTTGGGACGACTTCATTATGGAGATCTTTCACCACACGCTCCGTATAGCCTGAGCGCGTCCAGCGCGCCTGAACAGAGGGATGCTCAGAGTCTCATCCTTTGTCTTTCTAATGTGAATCCCAAGTGAAACCCAGAATTTGCGTATTTCGTAAGCAAAGGCCGCGCTTCTGCGCTTCTGACCTGTAGCTGGCACGAATAGGCGTGGTTTCATATTGAACTTACATTAAGAAGAAGCTTTTCGCCCTAAAGTAAAGCGAACACACCAAATGCCCCAATCGATCTCTCTGCTGGACCCGACGCCCGCAACCGAGATTGCGCCGCCGGCGGCGTTTCACATCATGCTGAAGCCGCGGGGGGCGATCTGCAATCTGGACTGCCACTACTGCTACTTTTTGAGCAAGGAGTTCATGTACCCGGACAGCGAGTTCCGCATGTCCGAGTCGATGCTCGAGGAGTATACGCGGCAGTATATCGAGGCGCAGCAGGTCCCGGAGGTGACGTTTGCGTGGCAGGGGGGCGAGCCGACGCTGATGGGGCTGGACTTCTTCAAGAAGGCGGTCGAGTTCCAGCAGAAGCACAAGAAGCCGGGCATGCGGGTCGAGAACGCGCTGCAGACCAACGGCACCCTGCTGGACGATGAGTGGTGTGATTTTCTGCGCCGCAGCGACTTTCTGATCGGGCTGAGCATGGACGGCCCGCGCAAGCTGCACGACTTCTACCGCGTCGACAAAGGCGGCCAGCCCACCTGGGAGAAGGTGATGCGGGCGGCGCGGATGCTGCGCAAGCACAAGGTGCGCTACAACATACTGACGACGGTGCACGCGGCCAACGCGCCCCATCCGCTCGAGGTCTACCGCTTCCTGCGCGACGAGGTCAAGACCGACTTCATGCAGTTCATCCCCATTGTCGAGCGCGACAACGACACCGGCTACCAGGAAGGGAACACGGTCAAAGATCGCTCCGTCACCGCCGAGCAGTACGGCGACTTTCTGATCCAGATCTTCGAGGAGTGGGTGCGGCGCGACGTGGGGAAGGTCTTCGTGCAGATCTTCGACGTGGCGCTGGCCGGTTATGCAGGACACCGGCCCGGGCTGTGCATCTTTGAGGAGACGTGCGGTTCGGCGCTGGCGATGGAGCACAACGGCGATCTCTTCTCGTGCGACCACTACGTGGAACCGAACTACCTCTTGGGCAACATCGAGGAGATCCCGCTGATCGAGATGGTCGGGTCGGCGCGCCAGCAGGAGTTCGGCACGCACAAACGGGACAGCCTGCCCAACTACTGCCTCGAATGCGAAGTGCGCTTTGTCTGCAACGGCGGCTGCCCGAAGAACCGCTTCATCAACACGCCAGACGGCGAACCGGGCCTGAACTATCTGTGCGCCGGCTACCGGTCCTTCTTCAATCATGTGCGCCCGTACATGAACTTCATGGCCGACCAGCTGCGCCGGCAGCAGGCGCCGGCCAATATCATGCAGTACCTGGCGGAGGCGGACCGCAAACTGAACGCGCGCTTCGCCGGCGCCAAACGCAACGATCCCTGCCCGTGCGGGAGCGGCCGCAAATTCAAGCAGTGCCACGGCCGCGAGCGAACAGTGGAGCGGGCGCAGATGCAGTGGCCGATTGCGAATAACTAGCGGCTATCAATTTTTCCGCTCACCTGCTACGGATAACCAGCACTACATTGCGCTTATTTTGGCACGCCCAATCTTTTGCGCGCGCGCAGCGCTGTGCTATACTATCGAACCGCGACGAGGGACAGCTTGTCTGCTCCCTCGTTCTTTCTGTTCACAGCACAATGTTGTGGACCTTTGTCTGAACTGCGGTTCTCAGTTTTCAGTTTCTGGTTTTTGGTGCTGCCTCTCGCTTGCGTTCAGGGCGGTTACTGAAAACCGAAATCCGAAAACTAGGAACTAACCCTGGACAATGCTCATGGAAAGGAGTATAAGGGTAGATGAACACGTACGAATTGGTGTACATCATCCAGCCCAATCTGGATGATGAGGGTGTCAAAGCCGTGGATGACCGGATCAGTCAGGCCATCGGCGGCGAGGACGGGACAATCGCGAGCACCGATCATTGGGGCAAACGCCGGTTGGCCTATCCCATCAAAGGCCACTTTGAGGGACACTACATTCTGCACAACCTCTCGATGCCTCCCACCGCGGTGCAGAACGTCGAACGACAGTTGCGGCTATCTGAAGATGTATTGCGTTTCCTCTTTGTCCGCGTTGGGGACTGAGCCACAAAGGAGCATCGAATGTCTGATGAAAACAAAGTAACAGAAGCCGAAGCGAACACCGAGGAACAACCGGCTGCCGAGACGCCCACGGGTGAAGATGCCCCCGTGCAGGAAGAGAGCGCGCCGCAGGCCGTTGCCGATACGGATGGAGATTCTGAGGCCGAAGCGGTTGCTGAGCCAGAGGTCCAGGCGGCTGCTGAGCCGGAGGCTGAAGTCGTTGCAGAAACTGAGGCGGCTACGGACAGCGCAGGCCCCGAGTCGGACGCAGGCGGCAGCCAGCAGGAGCAGACGGCCCCCACCTTCAACCGTGTCGAGGGGCCGGCCATATTCAACCGCGCCAAACAGGGCAATCAGCGCAGGAATCCCCGCCACGTCGGCAACGATGTGCGGATCGACGAGATCGACTACAAGAATGTGCAGGTTCTCAGCCGCTTTGTCGATAACTACGGGCGCATACACAACCGCCGCAAGACCCGCGTCACAGCCAAGATGCAGCGCAAAGTGACGAGGGCGATCAAGCGGGCCAGGCACCTGGCATTGATGCCCTACACAGGCGAACATATCCGCATCACCGGCAGGCGCGGTTGATCGATTCATGGCCAAGAAGCGCAGACGAAGAAGGCAGCAAGAACAGCCGCAGGTCGAAAATCGGCGTGAGGTCCGCCTGCGTGCCCGCGACAGGGAACGCAATCTGCGGCTTACAGCGATCGTGGGCGGGATCGTCGGTGTGGCGCTGCTGCTGATCCTGTATGGCGTGGTCAATGAACTGGTCATCAAGCCCAACAGCGTGCTGGCGCAGGTCGAAAACGAGTCGATTGTCACCCGCGACTTCTGGCAACAGGCGCGCCTACGGCAGAGCGAACTGGAAAGCCAGCGTTTGCGGCTCCAGTTGTTTGCCCAGCAGTTTGGCGATTCCAGCCTGTTCGCCTCCCAGATCGCATCGATTAACGCGACTCTGGCCAGCCCACTGACGCTGGGGACACAAGTCCTCAACGAAATGATTGAGGCGGCTGTTCTGCAGATAAAGGCGCCGGAAGTGGGCGTGTCAGTGACCGATGAAGAGGTGGAAAAGACCCTGCGGGAAGAGGTGGCGCAAGGGCAAGGCGCGCTGACAGTACCGCAGGCCACAGCCACCGCCGACGCCGGCGCCGAAGCGACAGCCACCGCGGAAACCTTTACGCCAACGCCGGAAGATGAGGCCGACAGCGAACCGACCGCAGCCGCGGCGGAGCCGGAGACCGTGGAAGAGGCGCCAACGCCGGAGCCGCCAGCAGTCCTGACCGACGCCTTGTACCAGGAAGGGCTGAGCACGTTGGAGGATAATCTGCGCGAGAACGCCGGGATGAACCTGGCCAGCTATCGCGAGGTGATCCGGGCGCGTCTGCTACGCAACAAGGTGTCGGAGACGATCAGCCAGGAACTGGTATCTTCCACCGAAGAGCAGGTCCGGGTGCGTCATATCCTTATCACTGTCGACCCCGAGCCGGAGCCAGCTGGCGAGACTGGGGACGGGACATCGCCGGCCGAGACGACCCCCTCGCCGCCTGGAAGCACGGAGGAGGAAAGTAAGAACACAGTCGCGCCGGCTGAGACGCCTCCACCCGTTCCCGAAGGCAGTGACGAAAACGGCGAGATTGTAGTCACGCCGGCTGTCGAAACGACAGCGGGGGAAGGTGGAAAGGACGAAACATCGCCGGCCGAGACGCCTCCACCCGCGCCCGAAGGCAGTGACGAAGACGGCGCGAATGCAGTCACGCCGGCTGTCGAAACGACGGCAGGGGAAGGGGCAGAGGACGGGACATCGCCGGCTGAGACGTCTCCACCAGCGCCCGAAAGCAGTGACGAAAACGGTGAGATTGTAGTCACGCCGGCTGCCGAAACAATGGCAGGGGAAGATGCGGAGGACGGTGGGGTTGGCAGCCCGCCCGCCCCGGAAATTTGGAATCCTGACGCCAACGGCGATGGCCGTGTTGACGACGCCGAGGCGCTGGCCTTTGCGCAGACGTTGCATCAACGTATTCTCGACGGCGAGGACTTCGCGGACCTAGCGCTCCGGTTCAGCAACGATCCGGGCAGCGGCTCCCAGGGCGGAGAGCTGGGCTGGGCCGGCCGCGGGCGCTACGTGCCGGAATTCGAGGAAGCGGCGTTCTCCCTCGAAGTGGGCGAGATGAGCGCGCCGGTCAAGTCGACTTTCGGCTATCACATCATCGAAGTGTTGGAGCGGGACGATGAGCGGCCGAAGGAAGAGGCCAGCTTGCAGCAGGAGTATGCAGAGGCTTTCCAGACGTGGCTGCAGGAGCAGGTTCTGTCGCTGAACATCGATCGCCCGGACAATCTGGCCGCCATGTTGCCGCGCAATCTGGGAGATTCGAATGACCAGTAGGATCGGCCTGCCGCGTTAGGTAGATTTGCAGTCAGGTTGTAACGACAGTCAGAGACCAAGGCGCCGGGCGCAATGCCCGGCGTTTCCTATTGGGTCAGGGGTTCCTGTGCGCCCGTTGCCAGGCAGGCGCGGATTTCGCTGACGAGGGCGCCGGCCTGGGGCCAGGTCAGCATCTCCAGGGTGCGCGGGCGGGGCAGGTCAACCAAGATGGCGCCCTGCAATCTTCCGGGCTGCCCGCTCAGAACCAGCACACGATCGGCGAGGAAGACGGCCTCCTGAATGCTGTGCGTGATCATCAGGGCGGTCTGCTTGCGGTCGCGGCAGAGGCGCAGGAGCTCCTGGTTGAGACGCTCGCGTGTCAGCGCGTCGAGCGCGCCGAATGGCTCGTCCAGCAGGAGCAGCGCCGGACTCTGCAACAGCGCCCGCGTGAGCGTAACACGCTGGGCCATGCCGCCGGAGAGTTGAGAGGGGTAGGCGTCGGCGAAAGCTTCCAGCCCCATCAGGGCAAGCGCTGCGCTGGCACGCTCCCGGTCCTGCCTGTCGAGCGGCTTTTGCAGTTCGAGCGGGAGCAGGACGTTTTCCAAGGCTGTACGCCACGGCATCAGATTCGTGTTCTGGAAGACAAACCCGATCTGCGGCTGCGGGCCGCGCACGGGGATGCCTCCGAACAGCACCTCGCCTGCCGTAGGCGTCAACAGACCGCCAAGAATGCGCAGGAGCGTCGACTTGCCGCTGCCGCTATTGCCGACCACGCAGACAAACTCATGTTCCTGCAGGGACAAGGAGACCTCTGCCAGCGCCGGCATGACGCGGTTGCGGCGGGGGTAGTTGTGGCTGACGTTCTGCGCCTGCAGTAGAGAATCTGTCATCGTTGGTCAGGAACAGAGTTGCCGGCGGCCGGTTGCGAAAGACCGGCCGCCGGCCATGTCACCGTTGGCAAACTCACTGTATGAATTCGTTGGTGTACATCTCTTCCGGCTGGACGAGCCGGTCCACAAAGCCGATACGCAGCAGAAGCTCGGCCACCGTCTGCCATTCGGCGTCGGTGGTGGCGCCGGGATCACCTTGCGGCCGCGGCTGCCAGAAAGGCAGCGAGGCGTCGAACACCAGCCGGTTGGCGGACTCGTTTTCTCCCCCCGCCTCCGGCACAAAGTTCAACGCGATTGCGAAGGACTCGTCCGGATTGGCGAGGGTATAGGCGACCGACTCCTGCAGGGCGCGCACCATTGCCTCGACCAGTTGCGGCTCTTCCTGCAGTGTCCGTTCGTTGGTGACAAGCCCGTTGGCGGGGATCTGCAGGTACTGATCAAGGGGGATCTGGACGGTTTCGATACCGGCGTTGCCGAGCACGACAGGGCCGTTGACGGCGTAGTCGACCGCTGCGTCCACCAGGTCCTCGCTCACGGCCGAGGCCTGGGTGAAGCCGATGCTCTCCATCTGGATGTCGGCTTCGGTCAGCCCGGCTACATCGAGGAGGGCCCGCAGCGCGACGTAGGTGGCGCCGAAGGGACCCGGCACGCCGACGGTGCGGCCGGCGAGGTCGGCCGGTTCGTGGATGCCGGCGCCGGTCTTGGCAAAAACGGTGACCGGATAGCTGGTATACCAGTTCAGCACGTACCTGACCGGCAGCTCCTGCGCGCGTCCAAGCACGAGCTGGTCGCCGCTGGCGATCATGAACTGCATCTCGTCGGTCGCGACCAGCTTCAGGTAGTCGTTTTCAAAGCCGTAATCCATCGAGAGTTCGACGCCTCTCTCGGCGAAAAAGCCTTTCTCGATGCCGACATAGAAGGGGGCGAACTGGACATTGGGGATAAAGCCGACGCCCAACGTGACCGGGCGCAGGCTCTGCGGTTCGGCAGGCGCGGCCGGCGAAATGGGCGCGCACGCGGCCGCGGCGGCAATCAGGAGCGGCAGAAGAAGCTTCAGCAGATGGGACGAGCCCAGAGGGCTCCCCGCTGCCGGGTGGGGAAGGGCGGAGTTCGCCCGCGCGGTAGGATGACGGTCAGTGTAAAATTTCATTCGTTCCTCTGAATATCTGAAGATTAGGGTCTTTCTCATACAGGGCGCGCCCTTCAATCACTGTCCTTCAGGCCTAGCTGCCTCCAGCGCAGCAGGTAGCTTTCGAGCAGCGTGACACTCCAATACATTGCCTGGGCGAGCAGCACGATCATGAGCACGGCGACGAAGATCATGGGCGTGTCCAGTACGCCCCGGCCCAGGTTGATGAGGAATCCCAGCCCTACGTCGGCGCCGACGAACTCGCCCACGACCGCGCCGACGACAGCCAGGATGACACTCAGCTTGAGGCCGCCGAAGATGACGGGCAGGGCGGCGGGCAGCTCCAGCTTCAGGAATAGCTGACGGCGGCCGGCGCGCAGCGAGCGCATCAGCTCGCGCAGGCCCGGGTCCACGTTGCGGATGCCGACGACTGTGCTGACCAGGGTCGGAAAGAAGACCATGATGGTTGTGATGAGCACTTTGCTCAGCAGGCCGCTGCCGAACCAGATGACCAGGAGCGGGGCGATGGCGACAATCGGGATGGTCTGGCTGGCGACGAGATAAGGGGAAAGGATGCGGTCAAGGGTACGGCTGCGTCCGAGCCAGTAACCAAGGATGAAGGCCAGAGTGAGGCCGATCAGAAGACCGGCGCCGACCTCGGTGACGGTGGCCTTGGCGTGGCGCAGCAGAGAGCCGTCGGCGGCCATCGCCAGCGCTTTCTGCAGTACATGACCGGGTCGAGGCAGGATAAAGACGGGATAATCCTGCCAACGGACAAGCGCCTCCCACAGCAGCAGCGCCCCGCCCAGCACGAACGGAAAGGCGGCGAGGGCAGGATGCCGCGCCACCCAGTCGCCGACGCGGCCGGACTTGCGCCGGCGCTGCGACGCCTGCTGTTCGACTGCGGGCGGCGTTCCCTGTTCTGTGCCGTCATCGGCCGGCGCGCCGT
Source organism: Caldilineaceae bacterium (assembly GCA_965208965.1). GTDB lineage: Bacteria > Chloroflexota > Anaerolineae > Caldilineales > Caldilineaceae > Bin5. Next base: position 1,800,236 of record OZ242384.1, on the reverse strand, counting down.
GGAAGAGAATGGAGCTGTCCTTCATCGTCCTGCTTTGCCTTGAAAATCAAATGACCCGAAGCGAAAGATTGCTTCGGGTCCCTTGCGCGGTGCAGCCACCGAGCTCCCGGCGTGCGCCGGGAACTGCCATCCGCAACGGCTGGCGTACGCGTACGGCTCGCGGACCGCGAGCCCTCTACACAAAACGGCCCGAGATACGGATACGTACCCCGGGCGTTGCGCGCAGCAGCCGCTGCGAATAACTAAAGAAAACGGGAACAATACACGCAATGGCATTGCCCTCGCTCTTTGCACCTTCTCCCATCCGGACTATACCGTCGGCGTCGGAATCTCACCGAACTCTGCCTTGCGGCTCACGGGCTTACCAAAGTTAGTCGCTACCCATTTCGTTGAGTGTGCAGCGCGTCAGTCTGGCTCACCGCCGGTCGGGAATTGGGCCTGTGCGGCCCTCACCCTGCCCCGAAGGTAGGTTATGCGGTTGTGGGGGTTATTATGGCAGAGTGTTGCGGCGCGCGTCAAATAGCGATCGCACGGGCGGGGACATCTCGTAATGGGGGTTGTTTCCCGGTTACCTCTAGGGAATTACACTGGCATCGGTAACCAGCTACTTTGGTCAAACTCAAATCAGGTATGGACACTCGTACAGTGTCCTTGCTTCCAATCAGGGAAGTAAATCATTAGCTGCCATTGGGCAACGAGTCCGGAGAGCGTGATCTTTGTCAGCCAAGGACACCACAAAAAAACTGAGCGTCCGTGTGTATTACAAGAGTTGCGGCAATCAGGTTAGTCAGCCGCCCAACGCTCCTTAAAGTGCTTAGTTTCCATCTTGAGACTTTCGCGAAGCATTTGATTGAGCTCACTTCCATGCGGCATTGCCGGAAGCATCGTGAAGTATTGATTGATAGCTAGGCTTATTCCAGAGAGGCAAGACTTCGTTTTTATCCAGTTCTGTGGACTAAAAACGCGATTGTGTGGCAGTGGCTCATTTGCCGCCGCTTCTAACGCACTATTTAGGCACGTTCCGGCTATATCGACAACCTGACCGACAAGATCTGCCGCGTTGGCCTTCTGGTATGCGATTACAGGGTCCGGCACTACGTCCCCAATCCTATTGGCGACACAAAAGCAAAGTGACACAGCATATAAATGGTGATATGGGGCATACGCTTGCATCGCAAGTAACGATTCATTAAGTGCTAATGGATTGTCCTTCTTCCAACGCCTCTTCACCTCCTGCATCCAGTGAGAAAGCGCATATACATTTTCTGGAGCGTAGTCTCGATTTCTGCTGAACAACTGCTCAAAGTGTTTGTCGAAAATCTTGTTTTCGCTATAAGAAATATTAGGCCGTTGAGAGTGCCATGCGATCATGTATTTGCCGAGGTCAAGGAGATCCACGATCAAGGTGCTCTCTTTGTTGGCGGGAGCCTCCTCTCCGCGCTTCGTGATGAAAAACCCTTGAGGATATCTTCCTTCATAGGAACGTTTCAATGCCAGTACGCGTCTGTCGTTGCTCCTTAAGTCACGAGGTTTGACCGCGCTCTGGGAGTTAGTGGATACGCTGATTTGATCGGCCCGCTTTCGTTCCGGGATTTCATAAAAGCGCATCATTATGAAAGCATCGTCTAACTCTTTGACTTTTTCGCTGCACGAGAGAATGGTGTTTAACGATTGACATCCGTTTACGACACTGAGCCCTTTCACTGTCAATAGGCCATCGGATAAATCCAGGTTATTGCAGATCGCGGTAATACCATTATGGTAGAAAAAAAAGTCGTGATGTGCCATGCCATATATACTGGCTTTTATGCCCTTGTTAACTCGATTATTTAAACCTAATGACTGCCGGACATTCTTTTGAAAAAGAGTACCATCTTTGATTCCTGGAAATTTGATGCAGTCTTTCAGGGGGATAGCTGCGACGACACAGTTTGTTCCGCCAATTTCCATGACCATGTATTTTCCCGTGTCCAACAGGATTCTATGGCTAATTAGCGGGTTTTCTCTCTCAAGTGCGATGTCATAACGCCGCTGCAGCTCATCAGAGTCGACAACATGAATCTCAGCGGGAACATCGTCGGAATCCGCGAGTGTCTTCTGAAATTCAGCGAGGTCGCTCGTCGCACTCTCAGTTAAACGTCCTGTAACGATCAACTCAAATGCTACACTGTAGTCGTCCTCAAGCGCAGTCGCTACTTCGGTCAGACGTCGTTTAAGCTTCTGGTTTCCAGTTTCTTGCAACTTTGCAATGTTCTTGAAAAGAGCCCACGACGCAAGAACTTCTCGTAGCGGTTCGGCATCTACGTTTCCCTCACCGACAAACTTTCCTTGGATTACGTAAACGGTGCTATTGTCGTCGTCAACGATTAACGCGTCGATTTGCTTGTCATCGGGTCCGTCAGTGACATCTTCCTTGGTTTCGATCATGTCACGCCCATGTATGTTGTGGACATACCATGCCACAAACCGTTGACCATCGTTGGGGAAATTATGCTGATAAAAATCTCTTGTTATCTCGTCCGTTATTTTCTGTAACATTGAACGCCTCCTACCTTTAGAAGTGTCAGTCTGCCCGTGCCATCTCTGCTTGGTCCGTTGGATATTGTGATGGCCATATTGTCGTCTTTTCTTCTAAACATCTGCATACCTGTCGGCTTGGACTGCCCAGTCGAAAAGGTTGACTTCCTAGGCTAGGCGCCGCCGTCGACTGCGGGGAGCGCGACTGCGGCGGCCGGCTCTTAGGCATCGGGGGCGGCGTCCGCTTGGGGCGTGTCGTCGATTTCGCGCAGGTGGGGGAAGAGGATGACCTCGCGGATCGTGTCGCGGTCCGTGAGCAGCATGGTGAGGCGGTCGATGCCCATGCCGAAACCGCCGGTGGGCGGCATGCCATAGCTGAGCGCTTCGACGTAGTCGATATCGACCGGGTGCGCCTCTTCATCGCCTTGTTGCGCGCGATAGTTTTCGTCGAGGAAGCGCTGCAGCTGGTCAACGGGATCGTTGAGCTCGGTGAAGGCGTTGCAAAGCTCCATGCCGGCGGCGAAGCCTTCAAAGCGCTCAACCAGGCGCTCATTCTCCGGCATCCCTTTGGCCAGCGGGCTGACTTCGCGCGGGTAGTCGACCAGAAAGGTGGGCTGGATCAGCTTGGGTTCGCAAAATTTGGAGAGCAGCTGGTCCACCAGCTGGCCCCAGTTGTCCTCGCCGGCGGCGTCGACGCCGCGGCTGCGCATCTCGGCACGGAGGCTGCCTGCATCGGTAAAACGCTCGTAGTCGATGCCGGATGCGTCGAGGATGGCCTGGCGGAGGGGGAGGCGCGGCCAGGGCGGTGTAAAATCGATGGTGTGCTCCTGCCAGGTGACAACGGGGCTGCCGGTCACCTGTTCGGCGGTTAAGGCGACCATCTCCTCGGTGCGCCGCATGACATCTTCGTAGTCGACGTAGGCCTCGTAGAACTCCAACTGGGTAAATTCCGGATTGTGCTTAAAGCTGACGCCTTCATTGCGGAAGTCGCGTCCGATCTCGTAGACGGCGGGAAAGCCGCCGACGATCAGCCGCTTCAGGTAGAGCTCGAAGCTGATGCGCAGATAGAGATCCTGGTGGAGCTGGTTATGGTGAGTGACGAAGGGTTGTGCGGCGGCGCCGCCGTAGAGCGGTTGCAGGATCGGTGTCTCGACTTCGAGGAAGCCGGCGTCGTCGAGGTAGGTACGCAGGGCGCGCACGACCACAGCCCGGTCACGGAACAAAGCGCGTGCATCTTCGTTGGCCAGCAGGTCCACATAGCGCCGCCGGTAGCGAACTTCCGGATCGCGCACGCCGTGCCATTTGTCCGGCATCGGTTTGAGGGCTTTGGCCAGGAAGGTGATCTTCTGGACAGTGATGCTCAGTTCGCCGCTGCGGGTGACGGAGAGTGGGCCGCTGGCGCTGATGAAGTCGCCGAGGTCGATGAGGCGTTTCCAGACTTCGTTGTACCAGCCGTCGGGCAGGCTATCGCGCTGGACGAAGAGCTGGATCTGTGCGCTGCCGTCGTCCAGGTCGGCGAAGCTGACCTTGCCCATCACGCGGATGCGCTTGAGACGGCCAGCGACGGACACGACCGGCTGCTCCTCGGCGCTGTCGTCATAAAGGGCGCGGGCTGCGGCGATCGTATGGGAGCGGTTCACGCGTGCCGGATAGGGGTCGATCCCCCGTGCGCGCAGGGCATCCAGCTTCTGCAGGCGACTCTGTTCCTGATCGCTCAGGTTTTCCGGGTCGAACAGTTCGCTGGCGTCTCTCACAGTACCTGTTCCTATACCTGTTTCTGGCAAGTCGGCCGGGGAGGCTGCAGGCTTACGGGCAGAGGGGGCTCGCTATTCGACGCGGACGATCTCGAACTCGATTTCGCCCGCCGGAGCATCGACGCGGACGACGTCTCCTGCCGTGCGGCCAATCAGCGCCTTGCCGATAGGGCTCTCGTTGCTGATACGCCCATTGCTCGGATCGGTTTCGGTCGAGCCGACGATGGTGTAGATCTCTTCGTCGTCGTAGCCGTTTTCTTTGACGACAACACTACGGCCCAGGGCGACCTGGTCATCGGGCGTCTGGGTATCGTCGATTATCTGGGCGTTGTGGATCTTGACCTCGAGTTCCCGAATGCGTCCTTCGACAAAGGCTTGCGCGTTCTTGGCTTCATCATAGCCGGCATTTTCTCTCAGATCGCCTTCAGCCTTGGCTTCCGCGATCTGCTGGGCGATCTGTTGCCGCCTTTCACCGACCAGATAGTCCAGCTCCTCTTGCAGAGCATCGAGGCCGCTTTGAGTCAGATAGACAGGACTTTCGCTCATAGTTCTTACTCGCTGGCTGTGGGGGAATATCCTTCTCACAAATAGAGAGGGCGCGGTCAAGGGCGTGTGAATCTGCTGCCCTCAGCAGCGACCTCTGGAAAGTAAACGCCGACCCGGATCGTCAGGTCGGCTCTCGATCTGTTAGGATTATACCCAAATTTTGGGTAAATGCAAACCAGTGGACAGTTGTTGTACAGTTCAAAGAGGGAGTGCGTTTGAACTTTGATGCTTTCGCTCGTTTTTACGACGGCGATTACCGCGACTACAGGGATGACATTCCGCTCGTCCTGAAGGCGGCGCGCGCGGCCGGCCGCGTTGCGCTGGAGCTTGGCTGCGGGACCGGCCGCGTGCTGCTTCCCTTGGCGCACAGCGGCTGTCAGGTCATCGGACTTGACACGAGCGCGGCGCTGCTGGCGATTGCCCGCCGCAAGTTGGCGAAGCACGGCTATGCGTCCGAGACAGCGGCACACGGGCCGGCGCCCGTCAGATTGGTGCAGGAGGATATGACCAATTTTCAGCTGGCGGAGAGGGAGATTGACTTCGCCTTTGTGGTCAGCAATACGCTGATGCATGTGACGACCCAGGGCGAGCAGTTGAAGGCGCTGCAGTGCGCACACCGCCATCTGCGCGTGGGCGGTCTGCTGCTGATCGACCTGTTCAACCCGGACGTAGCCTATCTGGAGGCGATATCGGGCAACCAGGAACTGGCGGACTGGTGGGATGACGAGGAAAGCGGCGCGCAGGTGTTGAAGTGGTCGACCCGCTATGTGGACGCGGCCCGGCAGCTACAGGAAACGGTCTTTGTGTACGAGGAGGTTTTTCCTGACGGGCGCAACGAGCAGACGCGGCTCGCTTTTCCGCTGCGCTTCTGGTGGCCCGACGAGGGGTTCCTGCTCCTGGAACAGGCAGGGTTTGCGGTGGATGAACTGTGCGGAGACTTCGACGGCAGCCCCTATCGGCCTGACAGCGAGCGCCTGATTTTCATCGCGCGAAAAAAGCCAGTGGCTCGCGGCGTTGCAGGCCGCGAGCCACTGTAAGGATCAACATTCGCTGTAGCCGCAGACATGGCACTTGCGGCAGCCTTCGACATTGAGGAAGGTCGCTTCGCCGCAGTCCGGGCAGAGATCGCCGATGGGCAGCGCCAGCTGTTCGCCGGCCACGGACTCCTTGTTTTCGGGCAACTCGCTGAGGTGATCGGAAAGGACCTGGGCCACGCCGTCCGGCAGGCTGCGCACACGTCCGACTCCGAAGCCCAATGGGCGCCCACCGCCGATTCCGGCCAACTCATCGATCACCCAGCGCAGCCGTTCAGAGGGCGGCAGGGCAGAGGGCATACGCAGCGCCAGACTGATCAAGCGGCCGATCGATTCACTGACCGCGGTGACATCGCTGCCGGCCTTGCCGATATTCAGGAAGACTTCAAAGGGCTCGTGGTTCTCGTCGCTGTTGATCGTGATGTAGGCGGTGCCCAGGGGCGTCTCCTTGCGGTAGCTGCTTCCCTGCAGCAGATAGGGGCGCGGCCGCTTGGTGAAGACGGCAGGATACTCATCCTGTGAAATCGCTGAAACGGGCTGGGCGCCGTTGGCGGACGGAACGCTGTGCAACTGTTCAGGAAGCTCACCCTTCCTGTCCTTGACCGCCTTCGTTTCCAACACCACCTCTTGGCGACTGCCGGTGACGTAGACCGTGAGCCCCTTGCAACCCAACTCCCACGCCTGCATGTAGGCCTGCGCCACGTCCTCCTCGGTTGCGCCTTCGGGGAAGTTGCAGGTCTTGCTGATGCTGTTGTCGATGAAGGCCTGGATGGCAGCCTGCATCTTGACATGCTGCTCGGCGGTGATGTCGCTGCTGACGACAAAGGTGTTTCGGAAATCCTGTGACAGCTCTTCGACCTCCTGGCAGGAGCCCGTCTCCGCGACCCGGCGCCGGATTACGTCGGCCTGCTCGTCGCTGAGATCCAAGCGCTCGAGGGCTTCCTCGAAGAGGGGGCTGGTATAGGGCAGTTCGACATCGTCGTCCCCGTCCTTGAAGTGGCGGATATACCCCAGTGCGAAGACCGGTTCGCAGCCGTAGCCCTCACAGCCGCTGACCGTGGCGATCGTGCCTGTGGGTGCAACCGTCGTCTGGGCGGCGTTGCGGATCCCATGTTGGCGAATGCCTTCGGTGACCTTCTCCCAATTCAACACGGGTCGGCCCCAATTGCGGCGATACGGGGCGAGAGCCCGCGGCGGCTTCCAGCGCATCCCGTCGAGATGGTCGGCGTCATAGATGCTGCCGGCGTAGGCGAGGAAAGGCTGGCGCTCTGTGGCCAGATCGATGCTCATCTGCATGCAGTGGAAGCGCACGAACTCCATCACCTGCGCGGCGAACTCCTGGCCCTCTTCGCTGCCGTAGCGAATGCCCAACTTGTACATCAGGTCGCCGAGGCCCATGATGCCGAGCCCGATCCGGCGCGCCTTGAGCGCCGCCTCTTTCACCACCGGTACTGCCGGCAGATAGGTGTTGGCGCTGACCACGTTGTCGAGGAAGTGGGTGCTTTCACGCACGGTCTTGCGCAGGGCATCCCAGTCGACCACATTTGTGCCGGCGCTGTCGGTTGTGACGTGCGAGCTGAGGTTGATCGAACCCAGGCAGCAGTTCTCATACGGCCCGAGCCACTGTTCACCGCACGGGTTGGTCGCCTCCAGATCGTAGAGGTGCGGGACTGGGTTGCTGCGGTTAGCGGCGTCGATAAAGAGCGCGCCGGGTTCGCCGTTATGGTGGGCGTACTTGATGATGGTCGCGAACAGGTCGCGCGCCCTGACGGTCCTGGATACGGAGCCGTCGCGGGGGTTGCGCAGGTCGAAATCGCCGTCTTCCTTAACGGCCTGCATGAACTCGTCGGTGATGGCGACGGAGATGTTGAAATTGGTGATTGCGCCCTCTTCGGCCTTGCAGCGGATGAACTCTTCAATATCAGGGTGGTCGACCCGCAGGACACCCATATTGGCGCCGCGGCGGGTTCCGCCCTGGGCGATTTCGCCGAAGGCCTGATCATAGACCCGCAGGAAGCCCACCGGCCCGGTTGCGCGGCCGGCCGATGTGTGGACGATATCCTTTTGCGGACGCAGGCGGCTGAAGCTGAAGCCGTTGCCGCCGCCGGTCTGTTGGATGAGCGCAGCGACCCGCAGTGTGCTGAAGATGCCGTCATCGGCGCGGCCCATATCGTCTTCGATGGGCAGCACGAAGCAGGCGGCCAGCTGACCGAGTGGTGTGCCCGCGCCTGTGAAGGTGGGGCTGTTGGGGAAAAAGCGCAGATCGGTGAGCAGATCGTAGAAGGTTCTGGTGGTTCCCTCAACGTCGCCGCCGTGCTCCTCTTCCACCGCCGCGATATGCCTGGCGACGCGATAGAACATGCCGGCAGGCGTCTCCAGGAGCTTTCCTTCGACATCCCGACGCAGATGGCGGCGCTCCAGAACTTTCAAGCTATTTTCGCTCAGCTGGATTGCGCCGTCGTCCACATATGCCGGGCCGGAGACTCTTTGTTTCTCGCCTTTGACGACTTCGAAAGTCGTGAAAGCCTCCTGTGTTTTGGCGCCATTGCTGGTGACGGTGGATTCGTGGGCGGACATCGGGATGCTCCTTAGGGAAAGGTAAAAAAGCGGAAATGATTTCTTTCTAGCGAATGGTAGGACGCCAGAAAACAGTTTTCTGTTTCCATATTAGAACAAATGAGCCAGAAAGTCAACCACCAAATTTTCAGCTCGCGGACGGTCTTTGCGGTGGCTCGAACCGCCGGCTGGCGTCACCATTCAGTTCGCTGCGTCCCATCAGCCGGTCGACTTCAGAGCGGACCTCACTCAGATCGTTGAAATCGAGGTAGACGCTGGCGAACCGGATATAGGCCACCTGATCGACATCGGCCAGCTGGTCCAGCACGAGATTGCCAATCATCTCACTTGTGACCTCTGCGCGCCCCAGGCGTTGAATTTGGTCCTCGACGTAGTTGGCAATGCTCTGCATGCGCTCGCTGCTGACGGGCCGTTTGACAGAGGCGATGCGGATGCCGGCAAGCAGTTTTTGAGAATCGAAGGGCTCACGGTGGCCGTCCCGTTTGGATACGAGCAGGCTGGGCGCAACATGCTCATAGGTAGTGAAGCGCTGCTCGCAATCCAAGCATTTGCGGCGGCGGCGGACCGACTCCCCTCTGTCCCGTGTATCGATTACCTGGTGTTTGCCATGTCCGCAATGGGGGCATTGCATGATCCGTCTCTCGATCAGTCGGCGTGGCCAGCTTTGGAAGCGCAGGAGACTGGCCTAGAACGTTTCAACTCAAAAAGAGTCACGCTGAGATACGCAAATAAGTATCCTTCGTAAAGCGATTAAACCGCCACTTTCGGCTCTAGCTCTAGTCGCGCAGCTAAATCGCAAATACTTCTCGTATTCACGCGGGCGTACTACATGCTGTATCAGTTGCAGTTAAGGAGTACAACATGTAGTACGTAGCATTTGCATTGTATATGCGTACGTGGATCGTAGGCAAATGGTAGATATAAAGCCCATTTATAGCACACACAGATCAGGTGCACAAACAGATCGACCGGTGTTCAGCAGCTTAACCGTGTTCCTATGCGACTGTCTTGGTGGAGAAGATAGAGGCCCAAAGTGGTGCCAGTCAACGTTTTCAGACCGCTCGGCTTATTTTGCGCGCGCGAGACAAAAAAAGAGAGCCGCGGCATCGCCGGGCTCTCTGGATATCCTTTTGTAAGTATTCTTTGTTATGGGGCGCTACTGGCCGTTGTTGTTCTTGGCGCGACGCAGAAATGCCGGAATGTCCAGGTCTTCGCGGTCGAAGGAACGAACGGGGAAGTCGATTGGCTCCTTGGGTTTCGGCTGCTGCGGCTGGGTGGGCTGGCTCGACGGGGTTTGGGTCAAGCCGGACTGCCGGACACTTCCCGTGGCAGGCTGCCGTGCCGAAGCGGGCGGCTGTTCGGGACGGCGGCTCTTGTCGAAGCCGGTGGCGATGACGGTCATGTGGAGCTCGTCCTTCATACTTTCGTCGATGACGGAGCCGAAGATGATATTGGCTTCGGGATGGGCGTTGGCCTTGATCATCTCGGCGGCCTCACTGACCTCGTGAAGACTCAGATCATCGCCGCCCTTGACATTGAAGAGAATGCCCTGGGCGCCCTCGATCGACACATCCAGCAATGAGCTGTGAATCGCCTGCTGGGCGGCTTCCTGGGCGCGGTTTTCGCCGCTGGCGCGGCCGATGGACATAAGAGCCGCGCCGCCGTCGAGCATGATGGAGCGCACGTCGGCGAAGTCCAGATTGATCAGACCGGGCACGGTGATCAGTTCACTGATACCCTGAATACCTTGCCGCAGCACATCGTCGGCGACGACGAATGATTCTCGGATGCCGGTGGTCTTATCGAGAATATGCAGGAGCCGGTCGTTGGGGACGGTGATCAGTGTATCGACAGATTCACTCAGGCGGCCCATCGTGCTTTCGGCGATGCGGCGGCGCTGCGTGCCTTCGAAGTTGAAGGGTTTGGTGACGACGCCGATTGTGAGCGCGCCCAACTCGCGTGCGATGGCGGAGATGACCGGAGCCGCGCCGGAACCCGTACCGCCGCCCAGACCGGCGGTCACGAAAACCATATCCGCGCCTTCGAACAGCTGCTCGATCTCTTCCCGACTCTCCTCGGCCGCCCGCAGGCCGATTTCCGGCTTTCCGCCCGACCCCAGACCTTTGGTCAATTTGTCACCGATCCGCACACGCTGCGGCGCATTGGAGAGCATCAGAGCCTGCGCATCGGTATTGACGGCAATGAACTCTACGCCTTGAACGTCTGCCTCAATCATGCGGTTGACCGCATTTTGTCCGCCGCCACCAACGCCGACAACTTTTATCTGGGCAAAGTTGTCTACAAATTGTGAGGCGCTACTCCGTCTCGTCATAGATTGGTCTCCTTTAACCGCTGGCAGACATTCTCCGGTTCGCTTTCTGGTAAACGCACTTCCCGTGGCGATACCAAAAGCCGCGTTCTCACCTCTGTATCAGAATTGTTCCATCGTACTACACCTGAAATCGAATGCAAAGTCTCTGAATTGGGGGGACTCCGCGAAAGGACCCAAATTGGACGGTGTTTCAGGCCGATTTCAGGAAAAATACTCTGGAATCCGGCAGGATGCCGTCTCCGGCTGTTGCCGGACAGATTTGGGCCTGAATCGGGGTTTCTTCTTGACTATATGCCTACGATCCATCTACGAAATACCCGCTTTGCGCCGCCAGCCCTGCAAAAGACGAGAAACGGTGGGCCAAAAGGGGTTCTTCACCGTCTCTTTGGCGGAGACAATCTCTGCTCGCGGCCGGTCTGTGAGCCGGCCAGACACCGTTGAATCTGTTCTCTGCAACTTACCTACGATCCATCTACGACAGCAACTGGTTGCCGCGCTGCCCGCGCGCAAAGGCTGCAGGGCACCGCGATATTTGAAGGTTATTCCGGTCGATCCAGGGGAGGCCGCATGACGGTTACGGCGGGCGGTTTGACCTGGTTGTCTACAAAACTGGAGTGTGGCAGAGCGCACGGATGGGGACGTTTCCTCAATCAGGCAGCAGGCTCCTGAGCCAGCCTCCGACCTTGTCCAGAATCTGCCCGTTTTCCGGGATCATTCGCTGCATGGGGTAGTGAATTGCGCGGGCGTCTTCGTAGAGCGCCCAGAGCAGGAGGCCGGCAGCGGTTGCGAAGGCCGGAGATTGCAGTTCTCTGCTCAATCCATGCACGGCGGGATGATCGACGGGGCTGCCGATACGTACCGGCATGCGCAAGATTCTGCGGAACAGGTCGACTGCGCCAGGGAGCTGGCTGGCGCCGCCCGTGAGGACAAGCCCTGCCGGCACCATGTGGCCGTAGCTGCTCTTGGCAATCCGGCTCTGGATGAGTTCGGCCGTCTCTTCGGCCCGCGCCTGCAGGATCTGGCTGATAAAGCGCCGGCTGAAAGTGCGCTCCGGTTTGTCGCCGAACACGGTTGCCCAGACCTGTTCGTCTTCGGCAATCCGTTCCGGTTGCAGGTGGCCGTAGCGAAGTTTCAGCTCTTCGGCCACTTCGAACGGTGCGCGCAGCCCGACAGCCACGTCATTGGTCATGTGGCTTCCACCTACGTCCAGCACTTCGGTGTGCCAAAGACCGTTGCCGCGAAAGAGAGCCAGATCTGTAGTGCCTCCCCCCAGGTCGGCCATGACGACGCCCATCTGCCGCTCTTCTGCGGTCAGAACGGCCTCGCCGCTGGCCAGGGGTTCCAGGACCAGTTCGTCGATGTCGATGCCATGGGCCAGTATACACTGGGCGAGATTGTTTATGGCGTTTATGGTACCGGTGACGATATGGGCGTCGACTTCCAGGCGGCTGCCGAGAATACCCAGTGGCTGCTGGATATTTTCCTGCTCGTCCACCTTCCAGTGGCGGGCGATCACGTGGATGATTTGCCTGTTGGCGGCTATCTGAACGGCGCGTGCAGCCTCCAGCGCCCGCTGCATATCGTTGCCGGTGACGCCATGACGTCCGTCGATCGGGCTGATGCCGGCGCTGTTGGAGGTGGCAATGTGGTTGCCGGCGATGCCCAGATAGCAGCTGGTGATCTGTCTACCGGATTCCTGCTCGGCCGACTCCAGCGCCTCGCCGATGGCGGTGGTCACCTCCGGCACATCCATGACTACGCCGCGGCGCAATCCTCTGCTCGGTGTGACACCACCGCCCAGAACTCTGACGGCGAGATTACCCAGACTGTCATGGATAACAGTGCCCACCAGAGCACAGATTTTTGTGGTGCCTACGTCAACCGCAGCGATAATCTCTCTGGTCACTGAAGATTTCTCTAACTGATCGTTTCTCTATAGAAAATGGCGTCGTATCAACAACTACTGTTCATCCGACTCGTCGTCGTACCGGCGGGTGAAGGAACGGTTCGGCACCGAAACATTGAGGGTGATAGCTTCGTCTCCGGCTGCTTCCAATTGTGGTTTTATACTTTGCAGGACCGTCCATTTTTCTTCGAATTTGTAGCCGTCTCCCCAGTGGACCCAAGCCTGAGTATGGGGAAGACTGAAATTCAGGCCGTAACGAGAATTGTACCAGAACTCACTAACGATGGAAAGACGATATGACAGAATCATGGCAGAGCTAAGGATCCGTTTATCGATCTGAAGGGTGCCTTCCACATTTGCAATCCGCGCCTCCGCCGAGGGGTCGATGATCCGCATCGCCGGCTGTATGTCCAGTTCCCGGGGCGTCAGGGCAACGCCGTCCTCCAGCAGCCAGTACTCCTGCTGCTCGGTAGCCCAGAGAGCCACGGGACGCACCTCCTGAACGCTGATTTCGATTTGCCCGGGCCAGCGGATTTTCGCGTCTGCAGCGGTGACATACGGATGCGCCATTACCTGTTCTTCGATCTTTTCGGGATCCAGCCAGAAGATACTCCAGCTGTCGATATCGCAGGCTGCGAAGAGTTCGTCATCGGAAAGATATTGCGCTCCTTCAAAACGCACATTTTCACGATAGATGTAGAAGCTTTCGCTGGTGTACAGCCAGTACAGAGCGGCCGCGACCGCAGCCAGCAGCAGCAGACTGACCGTTTTGCTTGGGGCCAGACCGGAAAAGCCGGGAATGAGGGTTGCCTGCGTGCCAGCGGGAACGGGGAGCGATGAGGTCTTCCCCTTTGCGCTCCCTTTGGAGCCCAGCCGCGACCGGCCGCTTCGCAGGATAAAGGCGTGCGTCGAACGCAGTGCCGAGGAGAAGCGGCGGCGCGTTTGCGCGTGCCGACGCCGCCGCACTCGTTTGGAAGACACGGCCTTCTGCGCTGCGCGCGATCCCCGTTTTTGTTTGCGCCCTGAATTGAAGGCAATTTGCATTGTACTGATCAGATTGTACTTCTCTACAAGTCGCCCGCGCCTTTCAACCGCTGCCGCAGACGCCTCGCATTTGTGTCAATAGAGCTCGTTTAGCGATGAATCCGGTTCTGCCGGCGGTCCGCGTGCCGTTCGAGGGCCATATCGACCAGGCTGCCGACCAGTTCGGTCAGGGGAACGCCGCTGGCTTCCCAAAGCTTCGGGTACATGCTGCTGGCGGTAAAGCCGGGCATGGTATTCAACTCGTTGAGATATAGCTGCCCGCCGGCGCCTAACAGAAAGTCTGCCCGCGCAAGGCCGGCTCCGTCAAGCGCCTGGAAGGCGCGAACGGACAGCAGACGGATTTCGTCTGCCAGGCTGGAGGGAATGTCCGCCGGAATCAGCAGCCGGCTGCCCTTGTCCAGGTACTTGGCCTCGTAGTCGTAAAACTCATTGGCGGGAACCACCTCGCCGACAATACTCGCCCGGGGCTCATCATTGCCGAGGACGCTGACCTCCAGCTCGCGGGCATCGTGCACTCCTTCCTCGACCAGCACTTTGCGGTCGTAGCGGCAGGCCAGCCCGATGGCACGCGACAACTCCGCCCGGTCCCTGACTTTGCTGATGCCAACGCTGCTGCCAAGATTGGCCGGCTTCACGAAGAGTGGATAGGGCAAGGCGGACTCGAGTTCGTCCAGTATCTTCTCACGCCGATCATTCTGCGGGTCGGGATCCGATTCCTGGCCCTCCGTCCAGTTTCGGCGCAGCAGTGTGCGGTAGGCGACTTGGGGGATGCCGGCGGCGGCAAAGAGCGCCTTCGCGGAAATTTTATCCATCGCGACCGCGCTGGCGAGGACGCCGCAGCCTACATAGGGCATTTCGAGCATCTCGAGCAGCCCTTGCACGGTCCCGTCCTCACCGTAGGGGCCGTGGAGCACAGGAAAGATCAGGTCCACCGCCGGCAGCCGCTCGCTATGCTGCAGAAGCGGGGGCTGGGTCGAGCGGGGCGCGAGAAGGGCGGAGTCGGTCTCCTCTATCTTGCCGTGGCCGTTCCCTCTCCCCTTGCCGCTGGTCAGCTGCGCCAGCGGGTCGGCGCCGGTGAGCCATTCACCGGTCTTGGTAATGCCGAGCCGAACCGTTTCGTAGCCGGCCTCGTCCAGGGCGCGGATGACCGTCTGCGCGCTGAGCAGGGAGATTTCGTGCTCGCCACTCTTGCCGCCAAAAAGGACACCGACCCGTACTGGATTGCACGCCATAAGAGTCACCATTCCCCGATTTTCTGAAGTTCCGGCTGCAGCTCTACGCCGCTTCGCCGGGCCACTGCCTTCTGAATATGTTCGATCATCGCCATGACCCCGGCAGCAGTCGCCGCGCCCACGCCGCCGGGGTTGATGAGAAAGTTGGCGTGCGTACTGCTGACTTCAACGCCGCCGAGACTGAACCCCTTCAGCCCGGCCTCCTCGATCAGGCGCCCGGCAAAATCGCCTGGCGGGTTGACGAATGTGCTGCCCAGTGAGGGCTCCACCGGCTGTGTGCTGCGCCGATGGCCCAGGAACGACTGCGCGGCGGCGCGAATCGTATCCCGGTCGCCGGTTTGCAGCCGGAAGTTGGCGCTCAAGAGGACGGGTCCGAAGCCGGCGTCGGCAGCCCCCTCCCGTTTCAAGCTACTTTGACGGTAGGCGTAGGCGAGATCCTCGACGCGGTAGACCTGGATATCGCCGTTGTCGTCGAGCAGCAGAACGTCCCACAGCGAGTCCTTCACTTCCCCGCCATGTGCGCCGGCGTTGTTGACAACGGCCCCGCCGACGGACCCGGGCACACTCACCGCCCACTCAAGGCCGGTCAACCCGGCGTTGATGGCGGTACGAGCCGCGCCGGCCATGAGCGCACCGCTCTCGGCGTAGAGGAAGGGACGCGTGTCTTTGGGGTAATCGCAGCAGGGGGCGTCCTGCACCTGCACTGCATTGCAGCGGTTATGGATCACCAGCCCGCGCACGCCGCGGTCGCTGATCAGCACATTGCTGCCGCCTCCTAAAATCAGGTAGGGCAGATCGTTCGCCCTGGCCCAGCGCGTCAGCTTCAGCAGATCATGCGTGTCTGAGACAACCGCGAAATAGTCGGCAGGTCCGCCAATTTTGATCGTGGTGAGGCTCGCCAGCGGGTGGTCCTGCCGCATCGCTACGCCGAGGGCCTCGATCTGATCGAGAGCGGAGGCGCCGATTTCTCTCTTTTGGCGGGCCGGAGCCGCTGCTGGCGCCATGATGTCGAGTACAATCACTTCGTGATCAGTTTCCTCGTAAGGTGCGAAGCTGACGTAGCAGCCGGTCGTAATCAAGCGCCGCGAAACTGCTGGTGTCGAATTGAAATACGGGCCCGTCCAGATCCAGGGGACGGTTGCGCCGTTCCAACTCGACCGTGTCGTACTGGCCCATCCGCAGTCGGTCCACGTGCTCAGGGTGTCGTTCGCCGTTGTCCACCCGCCGGGCATTGCGTTGACGCAGCAGGTCGGGCCGTGCGGATAGAATCACCTGCGCCGGTTGAAAAGGGTGGCGCGCCTGCAATGCCTGGAAGCGCGGGTTGGCCCAGTCTGGATCAAAGGGCGTTTCTACAATTAGCGAGCAGCGGGCCTCCAGCAAGCGTTCGATCAACAGATAGACCAGCTCATAGGTTGCCGCGCCCAGCCGCTCCGACCACTCCACCGTTGACCAGCCCAGCGTCTCGAAAAGCGACTCCTTGAGATCGTCGCGTGCAATCAAGGGCAGTCCCAAAGCCGGGGCCAATTTGCGGGCCAGTGTCGTCTTGCCCGTGCCCGGCGCCCCGCAAACGATCAGGACTAGCGGCAGCACATTTCTCCCTTCAGCCATCGGTCTCCAGTCTCTCCAGCAGCGTCTCACCGATGCGGTGGCTTGTGCCTGCGCCCAGTGTCAGGACGACATCGCCGGCGGTTACTTCGCCGTGGAGAAGCGTGCTCGTGTCCTCGATATCACCGCTATGGCGAATCGACGGATGCGGGCTGGCGGCCGCGATCGCGGCCGCGGCCATGGCCCTGTCGCCGCTCTCTCTGGCAGCGTAGATATCGGTCACCAGGACCGTGTCGGCATTGTCGAAGCTGGAGGCGATTTTGTGCAACAGCGCCCTGGTGCGGCTGAATGTGTGGGGCTGAAAGACGGCCCAGATGCGCCGCTCGCCGAAGCGGTTGCGGGCCGCAGCCAGGGTTGCCTCGATTTCGGTGGGGTGGTGGGCGTAATCGTCGACGACCGTTACGCCCCGCCGCGTCCCCTTCAGTTCAAAACGCCGGCCGATGCCTGAATATTGATGCAGGCTCGCCAGGACCTGCGCCGCCGGCACACCACAGCGGCGGGCCACGGTCAACGCGGCCAAGGCATTGCGCAGGTTGTGGATGCCCGGCGCCTGCAGCTGCAGGCGTCCGAGCGACGCCCTTCCGCTTTGCACCGCGGCGGCATAGCCCCCTCCCCCGCCCACTGTCTCGCCGGCGGCCTGCACGTCGCACCCTTCACGCAACCCATACGTCAGCCAGACAGGACCGTTTTCGGTTGCACGGCCTGTGCGCAGCGCCTCGGCGCCGGGGTCGTCCCCGCACGAAATCACGCATCCTTCGGCGCGCACCTGCGCCACAAACTGGCGGAAGGCGTCGACAAAGCTGGCCGGCGTCGGATAGCAGTCGGGGTGGTCCCACTCCACATTGGTCACGACCGCCACCATCGGCGTCAATCCATGGAACATGCGGTCATACTCATCGGCTTCGATCACAAACTCGGCGGCTGTCCCGGCATGGGCGTTGCCGAATCCAGGCAGGTCGGCTCCGATGATATAGCCGGCGTCGCAGCCGTTTGCTTGCAGGGTCTGCACGATCATGGCGGTTGTCGTGCTCTTGCCATGCGTGCCGGAGACTGCGATGACATCGCGGCCGGCCAGCAGCGGCGGGAGGAACATCTCCCGTCTGACGACCGGTATCCCCAGCCTCTGCGCGGTCTGGCGTTCCGGGTTGCTTTCATCGACGGCGCTGCTGATCAGGACGACGTCCGGGCGGTCCCGGTCCGGTAGCCCGGCGAGTTCTGCGGCCGCGCCCTGGCGTCCGAAGATTTTCGCGCCGGCCGCGGCCAGCCGGCGGGTGCGTTCGCTCTCCTGCCGGTCGCTTCCGCTGACGTGTATGCCCCGTTGCAGGAGAACGTGGGCGATGGCGGAGAGGCCAGCGCCGCCTATTCCTATCAGATGCACGCGCGGCCGCGTGTCGTCCCCGCCCTTTTTGGGTCGAGGGGCGTCCAGCGCCTTTTGCAACTGGTTCTGCCAGCTGTCAACCGGCATCCCTGCCTCCGTGGCTGCGGCCGAGCCGCGCTTCAGTCGGAATGTATTCAACTCTCATCCCCGCACCCGCATCAGCAGCAGTATCGCGATGGGAATCACCCACGGCGTGGGTGAAGGCATGACATTCTGGGGCAGATAGCGCACCAGCTCGACAGCGATCGGCGACAGGTCTGGATTTATCCATCCCAGGTTTGAGAGGGGATAGCCGTAAATGTGCTGGTAATACCAGAGGCTGCCGCTGATCAGGTAGCCGTTGACTGCGCCGACGAGGCAGCTGAGAATCGCGCCCTGGGGCATCGGCCACTGCTGACCGCTGAATGTAATAACCCGCCCGGCATAGCCGGCAAAAATGATAACGACAAAGAGGACCAGGTAGAAATTGCTCAGAAACAGCTGCTGGGCGCCCACATCTTCGGTCGAAAATACCATGCGCCACACACTGTCCAGGATCGGATTGAGGCGATCCTGGACATAGAGCAGCAGAAAGATGGCGACGATTATGATCATGGACCTGCCCAGTTCGCGTGCATAACCCTGGGCGAGGCCTATCATGGTGATGATGCCGGCGATAGAGCCGAAATAAACTTCGATCAGACCCATTACAGTTTCGTAGGCAGGCGTATTTCACAGATGACGGCTTGTCACATCCTGGTACAATGTGCGCTCGATCAGGTTTGGCCGCGGCGCAGTGTGCTGATCACCGCCACGAGCAGCACCGTGAGCGCAATCGCGGCCAAGATGGGCTGTTGAGGCCCTAATGCCTCCCAGAGATCGCCAAAACCGGAATGCATCATGTCGGTCACGCTTTGCAGAAGCCCCTCCATCCCCGTGCCGGGAGATGAGACCGATGTAACCCCGACCTCCGGGATGAAGTTGATCAGCCGCGGCGCAAAAGTAGGGATGTAGAACAGCCCGTTGCCGATTCCGATCATCGCCGCAAGGAGACCGGATGAACTCTGGCTGTCAGTAATCGCCTTATTGGTCAACAGGTAGGTAAACAGCAGCAACCCCGACCAGACCAGAAAGGAGATCGTAGGCGGCTGCGCATCCGAGAGCCAGTCCGAGGCTCCCAGGGTGTAGACCGGTTCGCCAATTCCCCCTGTATCCCCTGCGCGCAGCGAGGCAAGCAACCTTGCGCCAGCGCTGATGATACCGAAGACGATACTCAGCACCTGCCTGACGATATCCAGGGCCAGTCCCTGGTTTTGTTGCAGCAGGAAGAAGCCGCCGACCGAGACGACCAGCACCAACAACTCCCTGAACAGGCCGCGCCGGAAGCCGATCCAAGCAAATAGAAGAACGTAAAATGCAAATGCAACTGTGCCTGGCGTGTTTTCACTCATTTTTTATGCTTTCATCCTGGGAGGAGGGCGCCCTCTGGGCCTATCCCACCTGCATTGCAATCATTTTCAAAAATCACAGTCCACAACCTCGGCGGCCGGTGAACCGTGCTATCCATGGGCTACGAGCCGCTGAAGTTCGCGTACGATATTGTCTGCGGCCTGGGGCCGGGCCAGGGCGCCGACCGCCGCCCCCATGGCAAGTCGCCGATTTTCATCGGCCAGGAGGGTCGCGATGGTCGATTCCAGTCTTTCAGCCAGCTGTCCGTCCTCGATAATGATCGTGCCGCCGGATTCGGCCAGTTTCTGCGCATTGGGGAACTGATGGGAGCCGGCGCCGGGCAGAGGCGCGAGTACCGACGGGAGGCGCGCCAGCGGAAACTCGGCCAGCACACTGGCCCCGGCACGGGCGACCGCCAGGTCAGCGCTGGCCAGGGCCCAAGCCATCTCCTCGTGCAGATAAGGCACGGGATGGTAGCGGTAAGCCAGGGGGCAATTCCAGAGAGCCGGCCCTTCCTGTTCCAGCAGGGGCCAGTCGCGCGTTCCGATGACGTGCAGAATCTGGCAGGCGGGCAAGAGCGTAGGCGCGGCTTGCCAGACGGCCTGGTTGATACTGCGGGCGCCCTGGCTGCCGCCAAAAACCAGTAGAAGGGGCAGTCGGTCCTCCAGGTCCAGTCCCAGTTTTTGGGTCAGTTGGCGCCTGGCTGTCTGCCTGTTCTCTATCGCTTGCAAGAGTGCGGCGCGAACGGGGTAACCGGTGACTACCGCCTTTTGGCCGAAGAAGCCGGCCACCTCGGGAAAGCTGACTGCGACCCGCTGGGCCAAGCGGCTGAGCCAGCGCACTGCCAGGCCGGGGGTCATGTCAGGCAGATAGATCATCACCGGCACCGAGCGCATGCGACAGGCTATCGCAACGGGCGCCATGACATATCCACCGGTCGCAAAGCATGCCTGCGGACGGAATTCTTCAAGAATTTGCAGAGACTGGCGTATGCCTGCCAACATTTTGGCCAGATTACGTGAAGCCATCAAAGGATTGCGTCCTCGCAACGCGCCGCTATGAATGTCGCGGAAGGGGATGCCAGCATCCTGCACAAGAGGGTGCTCGATGCCGGTCCGGCTCCCCAGCCACAGCAGTACCGGGTTACCCTGAGCGGTCGCGACGGTCAGTGCGTTGATTCTTAGTTGTTCGACGACGGCGAGAGCCGGATAAATGTGACCCCCGGTTCCGCCACCCGAAATTAGAAGGCGCATGGGCTGTCTGCCCTGGAGGGCCAGAGGATGCCCCGGATTTTTTTGCCCCGAAAGCGCTGGCCAGGCCCCCGCGAATCCGGTCGCCCGCCGTGGGGTGAGGGCGTGCGTCGGCTTCGCCGCGACGGGGCGCAGCGGGAGGGGGCAGACCGCGATAGCGGCTGATGTTGAGCAGTATGCCGGCGGCCCCCATTGACGTGACAAGAGAACTGCCGCCAAAGCTGACGAACGGCAGTGTCACGCCGGTGGGCGGCGCGACGGCCACCGCGACCGCGATGTGAATGATAGCCTGCAGGATGATGAGTGCGGTGATACCCACTGCCAGCAAGGAGCCGAAGATATCGGACGATTCACTGGCGATGCGCAGGCCGCGATAGACAAAGAGCGTGAAGAGGAGAATCACCGCCAGCGTGCCCAGCAGCCCCATCTCCTCGCCGATCACCGCAAAAATATTGTCCGACCAGCTCAGGGGCAGATTTCCCGGCAACTTTTCGGTGCTGTTGCCCAGACCCACGCCAAGCGGGCCTCCTTTGACAATGGCCTGGCTGGCTTCGCGGATCTGCCATTCGGAGCTGTTCAAAGGAGATTGGATCGACTCGAGCAGTGCGCTGACCCGCCGGCTGGCATAGCTGTTGCGGGTGATCACCAGCCAGAAGGTGACGGCGGCCACAAACCCGCCCAGGATAAGCTGTTTCAACTCAGCGCCTGCCAGAAAAAAGATGATCAACGCGGTGACGACGATCAGAATCGTTGTGCTTATGTCGGGCTGCACCACGATTAAGCTCGTCACGATCCCCATGAGTACCCCGAAGGGAATCAGCCCATAGTTGATGTCTTTTATTCGATCGCCTTTGCTGGCCAGCCAGGTGCTGATGTATATGAGAACGATCACCTTCACCGGTTCACTCGGCTGAACGCGGCCGCCGGGGAAGGCGCGGGTTGCGCCGAAACGGCTTTCACCCAGAAAGATGAGCGCAATGAGGGAGATCAGACCCAACGCCATCAGTGGTACGCTCCACCGCTCCCATACCCGGTAGGGGACAATCGCGGCGCCGACCAACGCCACCAGGCCGACACCCAACCAGCGGAGCTGCAGTAATACGTAATAGAAGGGGGACACCTGATTTTCCAGCGCCCAAGGGTAACTGGCGCTGAAGACCATTACAGACCCGAACAGAATCAGGCAGGTCAGGACGGTGGCCAGCGCCCAATCGATGTTGGGCCCGAACCTACCGAGCTGTTTCGCTTGGCCGACCTGAAGCGCCATTGTCATTCCTCAATCTTCCGCAGCATAATGCAGGAACCGGGGGCCGTTGCCGAAGGCCCGCAAAGTGGGGTGTCCACTAGCCGCCGGCCACCAGGTTGCGGAAATGTTCCCCGCGCTGTTCGAAGTTTTTGTAGGCATCGTAACTGGTGCCGCCGGGGGAAAAGAGCACGACCGTACCCGGCGTGGCAGTCTGCTTGGCGAGGACGACGGCCTCGTCAAGGCGCTGTACAACAGCGCAACAGGGAGCGGAGATACGCCGGAAGGAGGCCCGTTCCCGCACTTTGTCGGCGATCATTGACCCCGCTTCTCCGAACCCGATCAGACATTGGACCCGATCCAGCACTTCGTCGGCGAAAGTATCCCAGGGCAGATTCTTGTCTTTGCCGCCGGCCAGTAGAATGAGCGTCTGCGCGCCCGGGGGGAAGACCTGGAGCCCGGCGACGGCCCGCTCCGGCGCGGTCGCGATGCTGTCATTGATCCATACGACGTTGCCTTTGGGCCGCATCTCCTCCAGCCTGTGCGGTACACCGGCAAAGGAGCGTGCAACGCGCCCCATCGCCTCTTGGGATGCGCCGGCCGCTCCGCTGACGGCCGCGGCCGCCAACAGGTTGGAAATATTGTGCTCCCCTCGCAATCGTACGTCAGTGCGGCGGCAGAAGGGCCGGCCTTCGAAGAACAGCTCTTCGGTCGTTTCGGACGCCCAGGCGCCGGCGACAGGCCGCGGCCCAGACTCGGAACTGTAAAGTGAAGTGCGCTGGATTCGGCTCAAAGAGGAGGAGAAAGAAATGATGCGCCTGTCTCTGCCCAGGACGGTACGGCATTGCGCCAGGAGAGAGTCCAGTTCCCAATCGGCGGGAATGGGTTTCTCGTCATCATGCCAGCCAGCCACCCGGCTCGCCACCGGATCATCGGCGTTGAGGACCACGACGCTGGTGGGCTTCAAATGGCGCAACAGGTTGGACTTCGCCAGAACGTAGTCAGCCATCGACGAGTGCCGGTCCAGGTGATTGGGCGTGACATTGAGAATGGCGGCTACGTCCGGCCCCAGCTGGTCGAACGGGCCATAGGCGACTTTCGGATCGAACAGTTCAAGCTGAAAGCTACTCAGCTCGAGCACCATCATGTCATCTTCCCGAATCGCGTCGAGGCGGTCCAGCAGCGGCCTGCCGATATTGCCGCCGACGTGGACGGTATGGGCGTTACCGACGGTTTTCTGCAACATCTCACCGACAAGCGTTGTCGTCGTTGTCTTGCCGCTGCTGCCGGTGATGGCGATGACGGGGCAGGGGGCCAGCTGCATTGTGAGCAGGCTGTCATTGCTGAGAGGGATGCCGAGACTGATGGCGTCCTGCACCAACTGCGATTGGAGCCGCACACCGCCGCTGAGGCAGAGAAGATCACAGTCATCAAGCAGGTTGGGAGGATGGCCGCCCAAGGCAAGCGCTACGGGCAGATCACCCAACTGCTCCAACTCTTCGGCCAACTTTTGTGCGGACGCGACATCGCTGATGGTTACGTTTGCGCCTGCCGCCGAGAAGTAACGGGCCAACGCCATTCCTTGACGGCCCATCCCCAAAATAACAACGTTGCGTTTTTCGAAGTTGAATTCTTCAGCGTTGGCAATCATGGTATCGTTCTCCTTCCAGTATCCGGTTTCTGGTTAACGCTTTGTCCTCCGGCCTTTACCGGAAACTGAAAACCGGCCACCCGGAATCGAGTCGCCGCCGGCATGGAATGGATGCAGAAGGCGGTCATCCGTTCCACAGCGCCAGGGCTACTCCCAACATTCCACTCAGCACACCGACGATCCAGAATCTCTCTTTGACCTGTGTTTCGCTCCACCCCAGCAGTTCAAAATGGTGGTGGATCGGCGTCATCTTGAACAGACGGATATCACGACCCAGGTAGCGGCGGCTGAGCTTAGCAGACGCCACCTGCAACAGTACGGAAACGGTTTCGGCGACAAAGACAAACCCGACCACCGGCAGCAGCAGCCACTGACCGGTCATCAGCGCGACCAGGGCAAGCGTTGCGCCCAATGCCAGGCTGCCGGTGTCACCCATGAACACCTGCGCCGGATGGGCATTGAACCAGAGAAAGGCAAACAGAGCTCCCACCATTGTGAAACAGAAAGCCGCCAGATAGGCCTGCCCCTGCAGGTGTGCAATCAGCCCGTAGCTGGCAAACGCAATTCCGCTGATGCTTCCCGCCAGGCTGTCGAGTCCATCGGTCAGATTCACCGCATTGCTGAAACCGATAATAATCAGAATTCCTGCCGGGATGAACAGCCAGCCAATCGCAACCCACTGCGGAATCCCGGGCACGCCTACATAGTACAGATTGGGCGGCCCATAATGGAGGATGCCCACGATAATGGCTGCAAAGACGAACTGGAATCCGCTCTTCATCCGTGCAGACATACCCTTCCCCCTGCCGCGGAGTCCCAGCCAGTCATCGACGGCGCCCAGTGTCGCGTGCGCAGCCAGACAGAAAAAGAGCAACAGAGTACTCTGGCCTATCAGGTTGAAACCAAGTAGATTCGCCAGATTGAGCGCGCCCGTAATCAAGAGGACCGGCACCACAAATAGCAGTCCCCCCATCGTCGGCGTGCCGGTCTTCTCCTGGTGCGAGTCCGGTCCTTCGATCCGCACCTGCTTGCCGATTCGATAATGTTTTAACAGGGTCATCAATGGCTGACCCCAAATCACGGCGATGAAGAAGCTGAGTGTCCCAAGCACCAGCGGTGATTCCATCAATGAGCCCTTTAACTTTCCAGGAGGCCGCCGCCGACCCCTTTGTCGGACATCTGGCGGCTGGCTGGGTCTGACGCTGCTGCTGTTGCCGGCTGATTAGAGATCTCGGGGACAATGCGTTCCATCCCCACTGCACGGCTGCCTTTGACGAGCAGCAGATCCTGCGGTTGAGCCATTTCCTTCAGAATCTGTACGGCCGTCTCAAAATCGCCGGCTTCATACACGGCCTGGGAAGGCAGGCCTGTTTTGCGGGCCTCGTCGGCGATGAGACTGCCGAGAGCGCCGACAGTAACGAGCAGATCGGTTACGCCCGCAGCATGGGCGCCGACCTGTTTGTGCCCTTCTGTGGTGAAGGTACCCAACTCCCTCATGTCACCGAGAATTGCGATGCGGCGTCCGCCGCGATGTTGTTTCTGATGCTGGCCGTTGCTGGATTGCGGATTTCGTTTCGCCTCTGACGCTATGCCTAGGCTCCTGGCAGCGGGCGCACTGTCCTCACCCGATTGTCGACGGGCGAACAGGTCGTTCAGCAGATTAAGGGCGGCCACGGTACTGACAGGGCTGGCGTTATATGTGTCGTCGATGACGGTGCTGCCGTTGATGCCCGGCATCACAACGAGACGCAACTGACTGGGCGCGTGCTGAAGGCCGGCGCCGATTTCCTGCCAGGACAGGCCGCTGACAATGCCGACGGCGGCCGCGCCCAGGGCCGTATAGACCGAGTGTCTGCCCAAGAGGGGCACCTTCAGGCGTTGGCTGTGGATGCAGCCGTTTTCCTGGCGATGGTGAAAACGGAAACGGATACCCTCCATGCCGAGGCTTTCGATCTCATCGGCCCACAAATCTGCTTCGGCGGTGAGGCCATAGAAGAAGGGCCGGTCAGAGGTCGCGGCTGCCATCGCCCGCACGCGGGCGTCGTCCTGGTTGAGGATAGCCGCGCCTCCATTGTGCGCGTCGGGAAGTGCTTCGACCAGTTCGGTCTTGGCCTGCGCGATCCGGTCCATCGTACCCAGCCGCTCCAGATGGGTGGGGCCGACATTGGTCACAACGCCAATATGGGGCCGCGCCAGGTCGCACAGCAGGCGAATCTCCCCAACGTCGTACATCCCCATCTCCAACACGGTCCACTCGTGGCCCGTGTCCAGCCCGAGGAGAGCCAGCGGCAACCCCTGTTCGCTGTTGAGGTTGCCTGTGTTGTGATAGGTGCGGTAGCGTTGCGCGAGAACCGATGCAGTCAACTCTTTTGTGCTGGTCTTGCCTACGCTGCCGGTCACGCCAACCACCCGCAGATCTGGGTGTGTGCGATGCAACCGTTGAAAGACACCGGCCGCCTGTAAAGCCGTGCTGGCGTCGGGGACAATGTAGGCGATGGGGCGTCCGGCGGTCAGGTGTGCTATTGTCGCTTCTTTCTCCCCGCCTTCCTCCCGTCCGCGGCGGCAGTCGACCAGCAGGGCGCCGGTCTCGTGCAACTGCTCAAGGCCCCGCTCTTCGCAGATGACCGCAGTGGCGCCGCTGGCTATCGCCTGACGGATGAATTCATGGCCGTCTGTGCGGGTGCCGCTGAAGGCGATGAACAGTGACGCTGCTTCGACATCACGGCTGTCCAGTACCGCACAGCTTATGGGGTGGGGCGTGAGTGTCTGCGGCGGGGGCGTTCCGGTCAGCGCCTGCCAGAGTGTATGCTGGGTAATAGCGGTCTCTACTTTCGGTCGGTCTGCCACCGAATCAAAATCCTTTGAACGGAAGTAACGCATCGCTGCGCTGGCGAGCGGCAAGGAACTGCAGGTCACCGGTTTGACAGTTCGGCAATCGGTTCTGCCGCCGGTATTGAAGCTGTCGCCGGCGCTATCTCCTGGCAATCTACGGCGGACGAACAGGAGTAGCTCTGACTGTCGTCCGACAGCCGGACATTGTCCGGCGGGATATTCATATGCTCGAACAGGCGGTGGGCAATCCGGCTGAAGACGGGCGTTGCGGTATAGGCTGCCCAGCGGCTGATGCCCGGGTCCGGCCGGTCCAGCTTGACCAACATGACAAATTGCGGGTCGTCGGCCGGCGCATACCCGATAAAGCTGGCGATCGTCTCGTCCTGGGTATAGCCCTCTTCGGTAGCGATTTCGGCGGTGCCGCTCTTGCCGGCAACGCTATAGCCGGCGACCTGGGCCATCTGATTGCCGGTGTTGACAACATGCGCCATCATATCGTTCATCCGGAGCGCGGTTTCCGGCTGAATCACCTGGTAGACCATTGTCGGCTGGGTCACCATCACGCTTTCACCGGCTACGCGGCTGTGCACGATGTAGGGGCGCATCAGTTTGCCGCCGTTGGCGATGGCGGCGACTGCGCAGATCATCTGAATGGGCGTAACGGCAATGCCCTGACCGAAGCTGTTGGTGGCCAGGTCGGATACACCCCAATTCGGGGCATCGGTGTTCCTGACCTGACCGGCCACTTCACCGCTCAGGTCGATATGTGTGTCGGCGCCGAAGCCGAAGCGGGCCACATAATCGTAAAAAATTTCAGCGCCGACTTCCTGTGCGATCTGGACCGTAATTACGTTATTGGAATGGGCCATGGCATCAGCAACGTTCAGTTCACCGACAGCCTTGCGGTCACTGTTTTGGACCGTATGCCCCTCTACGGCAATGGCGCCGGTATCGACGAAAACGGTTGAGGTGTCCACTGCGTCAACGTCGAGGGCGGCGGCAACGGTGATCAGCTTGAAGACCGACCCCGGTTCAAATTGGGCGCTGATGGCAACATTCGTGAACGTATTGGGGTTTTCGTCTTCAAAGCTGTTGCCGTCAAAGGTAGGCCAGTTGGCCATCCCCAGAATGGCGCCCGTCTTTGGGTCCATGACGATAACCGTGCCTGACTCGGCACGGTAGAGACCGATCCCCAGGCGAAGCTCCTCTTCGATGATATGCTGGATAGTGCGGTCGATGGTCAGCACCAGTCCCTTGCCATTGCCGCTGGGCAGAAAGCGGAGAACGTTTTCGTCGAGTTCTGAACGGGGAAGTTGACGGCCTGGCGGAAGACCAACGCCATCACTGGACAAGAAGTTCCGATAGTACCGCTCCAGGCCCAACACCGGCACGCGTTCGGCATTGAGAAAGCCCAGCACCTGGCTGGCTAGGATACCTTGCGGATAGAAGCGACGGGGATGGGCTGCGATGTGGATATGCTCCAGCAGGAAGTCCCTGTCCGCCATACGCTGCTGGCGTTCGGCGAGCAGCTGCTGACCCTGTTCAAATTCGATATGCGACGCGAGGATCAGGTAGTCTCTATCGCTGTTCTCGATCAGCAGGTTTTCGATCTGAAGCGGTGGGGCGCCGATGCTGGCTGCGAGCCGCAGCGCGATGTCGCCGTAGTCGCCTTGCGAGATGAACTTGGGCGTTGCCGTGATTCGATAGGTGAAGCGATCGGCGGCGAGCAAATTGCCATCACGATCGACGATTACGCCCCACGAGGTCGTGTCGTCAACAGTATTGCGGCCAGTTGTCACTACTTGCGGGGGCTCATATTGCTGCCAGCCCATAACCTGCATATCCAGCAAGCGCAGAACCAACAGCAGCAGCGGCCCGGTGAGCAAGACGCCGATAAAACCGATTCGCCATATCCTGGTCACATCGTCTGACGCCGGGGGACGCTGGGCATGTTCCTGTTCAAGGGAGGCGCGATTGGGCGCTGCCTGATTGAGGGCACCGCTTTCGAGGCCGCCGTCAGCCCCTTCTTCGGGGCGTTGGCGGGGGTCGAATAGAGGGCCGAAACCGTGTCCACGTGGGGGACTAACGGTTCGGTTCCTTGCGCGCATGCGGGAAATCTCCAGGACTACAGTGGTCGCGACTCGGACCACAAACACTCGTCGCCGCCGACCCCACGTTCGGGCGCCTGACGGCGACGAAAGGGGCTGCGAGACAGGCGGCGGAAACTATCTGGGCTGTTTCAGCTGGCCCAGGAAGAAATCGCCGGCCCGTTCAAGCAGCGGCTCGCTCCATTGCCGGACAGTCTGCCAGCTTTCGTTGATCTGTTGTTGCCAACCGGACACATACAACTCGAACTCTGCTACGGGGAGTCGTTCGGTTACAGACCAGAAGGACGGTTCGTCCGAAGAGGGCAGTACCGTCTGGGCATGATCGGGGGACGACGTGCCAGGCGCTTGGAGCTCTTGGGCTACCCCCAGACTCCCTGTGTTACTGGCAGAAACCGCTGTCTGTTCCCTTGCCATTGCGGGTGGTTGCTCAAGAGTGAGGGAATTCTCTGCCTGCTGATGCGATTGCCGGCTGCCGCCCGACCCGCCGCTACCGGCGGAAGCCGCAGGTGCGCTTTTCAGGCTGTACGGATTCGGGATGTAATGGCGCTGCAGCGCGGGACGGAAGTCGAGTTGGACTGCACGCAGCTGCACCTGTTCCAGAGTTGTGCGCTGGCCTATTTGCCACAGAAATTCAGCGTTCTTCTGTTCGATGAGGCTGTACTGGACGCGGAGCAGGTCCAATTCCGCGCGAGCCTGAGTAATTCGAAGCGAGGTCCAGACTTGAACGACAGCCAGGCCGCAGACGACCGTTAAAGCCAGCACAAAAAAGAGATAGCCCCGCAGCGTTTGCGGCAGGGGAACGAAGTCATCGAGCCAGACCAGACCACGCAGAACTCGAAAACGGGCGAGATTGGACGTTGGCATGCTGTTTGGGCCCGAGTCTCCCTCTTCCCCCGGTCCTCGCTGGTCGACTGGACGCCAAACCTGCTCGTCATTGTTACGCTGGGCCCCGGCCTGCGCAGGGCGCCCGGCGCGGTGCAGATTTATAGTCGGTGTTGACAAAAGTTTTATCCTGCAGAAACATTCACAACAAACACACGGGCAAACAGGTCAACTACTGTTCAGGCAGTTTTTCGGCGATGCGCAGCCTGGCTGAACGACTGCGGGGGTTTTCTTCAATTTCAGCGGCTGTCGGCACTATCGGTTTCTTGTTGCAAACCGCCAGAACGGGAATCTGGTCCTGACCTCCGGCCGGCAAAGTCGGATCGGGCCGGAATCTCCTGGCGTTGTCACGCATCCACTCCTTGACCAACCGGTCTTCCAGGCTGTGAAAGGAGATAATGGCGACCCGTCCAGCGGGCCGCAACAGGGCAGGAATCTGGGTCATGGCCCGCGCCAACTGCCCCAGTTCGTCGTTGACTGCGATGCGCAGCGCCTGAAAGGTACGGGTGGCCGGATGGATCTTTTGTCTGCCGCGCGAGCGCAGTGTCCTGCATACAATTTCTGCCAGCTCAGCGGTTGTTGAAACCGGGCGGCTGGCTACGATGGCACGCGCTATCGAACGGCTTTGTCGTTCCTCACCGTATTGGTAGAGGATGTCGGCGATCTCCTCCCAACTGCTGTCGTTTATCAGCTCGGCTGCGCTGGAACCGGTAGACGGGTCGAAACGCATATCCAGCGGGCCGTCGTGCCGGAAAGCAAAACCCCTGGCCGGAGTATCCAGCTGAAAGCTGCTGAGACCCAGATCAAGCAGGATGCCGTCAACTCCCGTAAAACCCCGCTGGCGGGCGATTCGGTCCATCTGATCAAATGGCGCCTGGGCCACGCTCAGTCTGCCGGCGCTGATTTCGCCGGGAAAGCGCTTCCGAACTCGTCGGATGGCTGCGGGGTCAACGTCCAGCCCCAGTACTTGCCCACCGGCGTCTCCATCTGCACTGGGATCTCGATGCGCCCTTCTCCGGTTGGAGCGCGAGTGTTGCAGCAGGAGCTGGGTATGGCCGCCGCCGCCCAAAGTTCCGTCAATGAAACGTCCGCCTGGTTGGACGTTCAGGCCGGCCAGCACTTCATCCGCCAGAACGGGGCGGTGTTGGAGGCCATCCGGTTCGTAAGGGGCGCCTTGCATGTCCGTCGCGGGTCGGCGCAGCAGCCTGAGGCCCTTTGCGACCCCTTCTGCCGGGCCTTGGCGGCAGCCCGGAGATGGTTCAAACGCCCAAGGCGGCGAAGAGATCCTCTCCGAGCTGCGTTGGCGTAAGCAACTGTTCCTCCCATTGGGCCGGGTCCCAGAGTTCGATATATGTATTCATCCCGGCGATAATGACTTCGTTTTCAATTCCGGCGAACTCGCGCAGGCGCTGGCTGATCAGGATGCGGCCCTGCCGATCGGGCTTCAGATCTTCGGCGGCGCTGAACAGTGCCCGGCGCAACTGTGCTGTACGTCTGTCTATCAAGGGCAGAGCGCTGACCCGGGCCGCCACATTTTCCCATTCGTCGAGCGGCATCAGCATGAGGCAGCCACCGGTGGGGTTGCGCGTCACGACCAAGCCGGGCATGAGCCGGTGCCGGAATTTGGCAGGAATCGTGACCCGCCCTTTACTGTCCAGATTGTGACTGAACGCACCGAGAAACATGATTTTCTGAAAAGCTGCCCTTTGCGCATCCCGTTCGAACCGGGGCGCCTCGAACATTTCGCTTCAAAGATGTGTCAGGGAATTTCGATGAATATTTCGACGTCAAACGGGTGGGTGACCACTCGACACGAATATCTCTTCAGAGTATAGGGAGAGCGCCCCACTTTCTCCCATATTCCCCCATAGCAAAGACGATAGCACAAAACCTTTTCTGACAAAAACGGGTATGAACCAACCTGAAAGGCGGTTCAGCATCGTTTTTATTGCACCGATCATGGCATTCGAATGCTGAAATTCTGCGGTTTTCGCAGGATCTTTTTTGTCGTCGCGTGGAGGCATCCGGGCATGCTGTTTGGCCCTTTCTCCGCCTGATTGTTATCTGGTAGGGACGTGTTTCTGCCGTTCGCCGGGGCGGTGAACAGGTTGCTGATATCGGGCAGATTTGTGAGGAGAACTGTCAGGAGCGCGGGGTGCTTTCAGGATCGATTTGGGGCGCCGGTTCACACGTGCGGCCAACAGGCTCTCTGTTTTCGTAGGCATATCGTATGGAAAATACCCAGTACTCATATCGGGTCTGTTTGACGAGCATAGAAAGCGGTCAACGCCCATGGCCAGGTGAGCTACCCGAAAGCGCCCGGAAACCCACTCCCGCGGCGCCTCAATTTCCCCCGATTTTTGACCAAAAGTGTAACATCCCCATTGGAACATTTTTTTGTAACATTTTTCCCCCCTTTTGGGCCCTCTTTTACTCTGGTCAGGAGCCCCAAAAACAGTAATGTTACACTTTCGCCGAAAATGCAACACTTGCGCGGCCCCTTTCGCCCCCTCGCCGCAGCGCCGAAAGACCGTCCCTCAGCCATCAAAATGATGAACCGGAGTCCCCCGCAAAAGCTGTCCAAAATCGGCAAAGTCCGCGCATCTCCGCCCGCCTGCGCAAGCCAACCTGCACATATGAACGCATCCCAAAATAGTGACGAACTTTCATATATCTCAACGAACAACAACACCGCGGCCAACCCGCAATCCGATCTCCTGCAGAAGCGCCGACAGTTCCCATTCCTCGCTCCTCACGCCTCGCCTCTGTTCCCACCCCAAATCTGGACTGCACCCGTTAACATCCTGATATTGACAGGACATCGCGTATGCCTTATACTTTGAAGTTCAGGGTATGAACTGATTGGCTCGGTTCCGTTCGCCACTTGTGGACCTCGTAGAGGGGTGGGGGACGGCACCAGGGCGAATAGATCCGGCGTAATGTCCGCCGACGTTCGCGGCGGACCGATAATTCGTTGCGCACTTCGCGGCGGATGGATATTTTGCTGCGCACTGGGCAGCCGGGAAACAGTTCGAGTGCAGGTGCCTTCGGCCACAAGAGGAGATTTCATCCCCATTCAACATTCTGAAGTCCCGTCCGGATTGACCGTCATTCGTGCAGGTTTGAAAGACCGGCGACTGTGTACAGCAAAGGAGCATGCGCTATATGATTGATACTGCCGTTGGAAACGGTGTTGGCGCCAAGACGCAGAGGAAGTCCTATTCACGAACTTCCAATCTGATCGAACTGCCCCGGCTCATCGAGATTCAGCTTCAGAGCTTCGAGTGGTTCCGCACCAAGGGCCTGAAGGAGCTTTTTGAAGAGATTTCGCCGATCGTCAGTTTCAACAAGCATCTTGAACTGCATTTCGGCAACTTCCGCTTCGATGACGCCAAGCACACAGAGGAGACATGCCGGGTACGGGACATCACCTATTCCGCGCCGCTGTGGGTCGAGGTAAGGCTTGTCAATAACGACACGGGGGAAATCAGTGAACAGGAAGTCTTTATGGGTGACTTCCCGCTGATGACCGACTCCGGCACCTTTATCGTCAATGGCAGTGAGCGGGTGGTGGTCAGTCAGTTGATTCGTTCGCCCGGCGTCTACTTCACCATTGAAGAAGATCGCAGCACTGGGCGCGACCTGACCGGCACCAAGTTGATTCCTCTGCGGGGCGCGTGGCTTGAGTTCGAGACGAGCAAACGGGATATCGTCAGCGTCAAGGTCGATCGCAAACGGAAATTGCCGGCCACAATTCTGCTGCGGGCCATCGGCTTCGGCACGGATGAGGAGATCCGGGCGTTGTTCTCCGACGTCGACGACAATGAGGACCACCCGTTTATCGAGGCGACCCTGGAACGGGACGCGACGGCCAATCCAACCGAGGACCGGCAGAAAGGGATCGACGATGCGCTGCTGGAGTTTTACAAGAAGCTGCGGCCCGGTGATCCGGCAACATTGGATAACGCACGTAATTTCCTGCAGAATCTGCTCTTCACGCCCCGTCGTTACGACCTTGGGCGGGTGGGTCGCTACAAGCTCAATCGCAAGTTGGGCCTGGAGGAACCTCTCTCGACGCGCATTCTGACGAACGACGATATCGTGTCGGTCGTCCGTCGCATCATTGACATCAATAATGGCCGCGAGATGCCCGATGATATCGACCATCTGGGGAATCGACGCATCAAGACGGTCGGTGAGTTGATCCAGAGCCAGCTGCGCATCGGTCTTTTGCGCATGGAGCGGGTCGTGCGGGAAAGGATGTCGATCCGGGAGCCGGAGCAGGTGACGCCGCTGAGCCTGATCAACATTCGTCCGGTTGTGGCGGCGACGCGGGAGTTTTTCGGCAGCAGCCAGTTGAGCCAGTTCATGGACCAGACGAACCCGCTCGCCGAGTTGACCCACAAGCGGCGCCTGAGCGCACTGGGCCCCGGCGGCCTGCGCCGGGAGCGGGCCGGATTCGACGTGCGTGACGTCCATTACAGCCACTATGGGCGCATCTGCCCGATTGAAACGCCGGAAGGCCCCAACATCGGCCTGATCGGCTATCTGGCCACCTACGGACGCATCAACGATTTTGGCTTTATCGAAACGCCTTACCGCCGCGTTTTCAACACTGTCGAAAATCAGGTCGATGCGTTGAAAGGACGCGTCCTCGCCGAAGATATCAGCGACCCTAACAGCGGCGACGTTATCGCGAAGAGAGACGTTGAACTGACGGCGAAACTGGCCAAACAGATCGCCGCTGTCGAAAGCTTGAAGGAGGTACGGGTACGGCCTTTCGTAGGGAAAGACGTCATCTATCTGAACGCCGATACGGAGGAACGTTCTCCCATCGCCCAGGCTTCGACACCGCTGGACAAGGCCGGCCACTTTCTCAACAGGCGGCCCTCGGTGCGCCAGGCTGAAGAGTTCCGCTTTGAAGAGCCGCAGCGCATCGAATATATGGACGTGTCGCCCAAACAGGTCGTCGGCGTTTCCGCGGCTTTGATTCCTTTTTTGGAGCATGACGACACCAACCGCGCCTTGATGGGCTCCAACATGCAGCGGCAGGCCGTGCCCCTGGTGCAGCCGGATGCGCCGATTGTCGGCACAGGCATGGAATGGCAGGCTGCGGTCGACTCAGGTCAGGTCGTTGTGGCGCGCAAGGCAGGCGAGGCCATTCGCGTGGTCAATACGGAGATTGTCATCCAAGAGGAAGATGGCTCACAGCATACCTACCCGTTACGCAAGTACAATCGCAGCAATCAGAGCACCTGCATCGACCAGCGTCCGACGATCCAGAAGGGGGACCTGGTCGATGTAGGTACGGTGCTGGCAGACAGTTCTTCCACCCAGAACGGCGAGCTGGCGCTGGGGCAGAACGTGCTCGTGGCCTATATGAGCTGGGAAGGCGGCAACTACGAAGATGCGATCCTGGTCAGCGAACGGCTGGTTGAAAACGACAAATACACCTCGGTACATATTGAGAAGCACGAGATCGAGGCCAGAGAGACGAAGCTTGGCCCGGAGGAGATCACCCGAGACATTCCCAACGTGGGCGAGGATGCGCTGAGACATCTGGACGAGGACGGCATCATCCGGATCGGCGCTGAAGTTGCCGCCGGCGACATTCTGGTCGGGAAGATAACACCGAAGGGCGAGACCGAGCTGACGCCGGAGGAGAAGCTGCTGCGGGCGATTTTCGGCGAGAAGGCGCGTGAGGTGAAGGATAGCTCCTTACGGCTTCCTCACGGGGAGCGGGGCAAGGTGGTGGATATCAAGGTATTCACGCGCGAAGACCACCAGGACATGCCCGCCGGAGTGGAAATGATGGTGCGTGTGAGCATTGCACAGCGGCGCCGTCTGACTGAAGGCGACAAGATGGCCGGCCGGCATGGCAACAAGGGCGTGATCTCCCGGGTTGTGCCGGTGGAGGATATGCCATTTCTGGAGGACGGCACACCAATCGACATTATTCTGAATCCGCTGGGTGTGCCCGGGCGCATGAATATCGGTCAGGTTCTGGAGACCCATCTTGGATGGGCGGCCGACCGCCTCGGCTTCATGGCGGAAACACCGGTATTCGATGGCGCGAAAGAGGACGAGATCGAATCCGAACTGGCGCGGGCCTGGCTGATCGATCTGGCCTGGCAGGATGTCACCCAGCAGGCATGGGCGTCTGTTCGCGAGCAGGAAGTCGACAGCGATGCCCTGATGGACGACAACGATGCCCGCCGGCTCTATCTGCTGGAATGGCTGGAACCGCGCGGCTACGACCCTGAAATGCTGTTTTTCGACGACCAATACGCGCGCAGCGCCGCCCTGGCTGAATGGCTGAAGGATAGGGGGTATGAAGCGGAGCTTGTCGTCCCGGAAACCAGATCAGATGCTTCGGATCAGTATGCCCGCTATGTTTCCGTGCGGGAGTGGATGCTGTATCACGGTTGCGAGGAGGACGGGAAAACTCTGTCAGAGGTTGCCGACGATCCTATCCTGGCGCATTTGGAGGCGGGGGAACAGTTGGACGCCTCGCTGCTCGAAAGTTTTGAGGCGGCGGCGCAAGAGTACTCGAATGAAAACGGCTGGCCGCTGCCGACGACCGGTAAGCAGAAACTCTTCGATGGCAAAACGGGCGAACCTTACGATGCCCATGTAACGGTTGGGATCGCGCAGATGCTCAAGTTGCATCATCTGGTGGAGGATAAAGTCCACGCTCGCAGCACGGGCCCCTACAGCCTGGTCACGCAGCAACCGCTGGGTGGCAAGGCGCAGTTCGGTGGTCAGCGTTTTGGCGAAATGGAGGTATGGGCCCTGGAGGCTTACGGCGCAGCCTACACGTTGCAGGAGATGCTGACGATCAAGTCAGACGATACGACGGGCCGGGTGAAAACCTACGAGGCGATTGTCAAGGGCGACGAGATCCAGAGCCCCGGCGTGCCGGAGAGTTTCCGCGTTCTGGTGAAAGAATTACAAAGTCTGGCCCTTTCGATTGAAGTCATTAACGAAAAAAATGAGGTGATACAGCTCGGCAAAGATGAGGTTGAGGACCGTCTGCCGCATCTCGGCTTCAGCCTGAACGTACCCAGCCCGATGAGCCGCAGCAGCGAGTAAGGGCGCCGCCAACCAAGGCCGCCGCCGACCGCATCTGCTGCGGAACTGGCAACGGGCGAGTCGTGTGCAGCGCCCGGTGGCCCGTGAATTCACCGACCACCGCGAGGCCGCCGTCAGACGCAACTGCTGTGCGCATGGCAGCGGACGAAACGCAAAGGAGCCATAATGGAAGTACGAGATTTTGACGCAATTCGCATTTCTCTTGCCTCCCCTGACCAGATTGACGACTGGAGCTTCGGCGAAGTAACGAAGCCGGAGACGATCAACTACCGCACCCTGCGACCGGAACGAGACGGACTGTTCTGTGAACGTATCTTCGGGCCGCAGAAGGATTGGGAATGCGCCTGCGGCAAGTACAAGCGCGTCCGCTATAAGGGCATCGTCTGCGACAAATGCGGTGTGGAAGTGGCGCCGCAGCGTGTGCGCCGCGAACGCATGGGCCATATCCAACTGGCGTCGCCGGTCAGCCATATCTGGTATGTGAAGGGTGTACCCAGCCACCTGGGGTTGCTCCTGAACATCAGCCCGCGCCACCTGGAGCGGGTCCTGTACTTTGCGCAGTTCATCATCACCGACGTGAACGAAGATGCGCGCGGCCGGGCCATTCAGCGTCTCGAAAAAGAGATGCAGATGGGGATAGCCCGATTGGAGAACGAGGCGCAAGAGCAGATCGACGTCGTCGAAGGCAGTGCGCAGAGCCAGCTTGACGAGCTGGACGAGGATGAGCAGGCACAGATTGCGCGGCTCGATGAGCGCATCAACCGGTCTTCGTCAGAGGCGATCAGCCAGGCCCAGCGGCTCCAGGACTGGATTCAAAGCAACCTTGACAAGAAAGCGCCAGAAGATAAAGGCCTGGATTGGGTGGACGAGCCCATCATCGCAGCCCAAAAGAAGGTTACCGCCAAGCACGAACGAACGATCAACGACCATGTGCAGGAACGGTTGGACACGCTCCAGGTTGAGTCCGACGAGGAAAAGTCGGATATTCGGACGCAGATTCAGGCGAAGCAGACATACGTGCGCCAGAAACTGGAGGAGTTGCTCGAAAAGATGCGGGACGATGTGGCCGAACAGCGGGAGCGGCTGCAGTCCGGCGCGGAAGCTGAGTTGGACGAACTGAAGAGCATGAACGAGATGCAGCTCCTGACGGAAACCCGCTATCGCGAGCTGGCCGACCGGTGGGGCAACATCTTCAAAGCGGGAATGGGCGCCGAGGCGATCCGCGATATCGTAGCCAAGGTCGATCTGGACGAACTGGCTAAAGAGTTGCGCCTGGAGATCTTTACGACCAAGAGCAAGCAGCGCCGCAAGAAGGCGGCCAAACGTCTGCGCGTTGTGGAAAACTTCCGCAAAAGCGGCAATCGGCCCGAATGGATGGTGCTGACGATTTTACCGGTGATTCCGCCGGAGCTGCGTCCAATGGTGCAGCTGGACGGCGGGCGCTTCGCCACCAGCGATCTCAATGATCTGTACCGGCGGGTCATCAACCGCAACAACCGTCTCAAGCGGCTGCTTGACCTCGGCGCGCCCGATGTCATCGTCCGCAACGAAAAACGCATGTTGCAGGAAGCGGTCGATAGTCTGATTGACAACGGGCGGCGGGGCCGGGCGGTCAGCCGCAGCGGCAAACGCAAGCTCAAGAGCCTGAGCGATATGCTCAAGGGAAAGCAGGGCCGCTTCCGCCGTAACCTGTTGGGGAAACGCGTCGACTACTCCGGCCGCTCGGTCATTGTGATCGGCCCCACGTTGAAGCTGCACCAGTGCGGCCTGCCGAAAAAGATGGCGTTGGAGCTGTTCAAACCGTTCGTCATGCGGCGTCTGGTGGAGGACAACTATGCGCACAACATCAAAAGCGCCAAGCGCATGGTAGATCGCCAGCAATCCGAAGTATGGGATGAGCTGGAGGAGATCTGCAAGGAGCGGCCGGTGCTGTTGAATCGGGCGCCGACGTTGCATCGCCTGGGCATACAGGCCTTTGAAGTCACGCTGGTAGAAGGAAGCGCGATTCAGTTGCACCCTCTCGTCTGCGACGCGTTCAACGCTGATTTTGACGGTGACCAGATGGCCGTGCATGTGCCGCTGAGCCAGTCTGCGGTGGATGAGGCCCGGCAACTGATGCTTTCCAGCCAGAATCTGCTCAAGCCCAGCAGCGGTGAACCGATTGTCGGCCCCTCCAAAGACATGGTAATGGGTGTCTACTACCTGACGACCGAAGAGGACGAGTCGACGCCCGATGCCGAACTGCCGCTCTTCAGCTCGATGGATGAAGCGGAATACATCTACAGCCTGGGCCATGTCAAATTACGGGATTCGATCCGGGCGCGTTTTACGACGCGTTTCGACGTTCAGCCTATCGAGTCGATGGAGGTTAGCGAGCGGGTGATGGATGCCTTGCAAGAACACGGCATCGCCACCGTCGGCGAACTGATGGACATCTATGCCCAGGGCGAACGCCACATGATTCAGGAGATCCCGGCTTTTGGAGTAGCGGCCATGACCGAGGTGCGGGACGCCCTGCGGAAACTGAATCTGTTGGGGGCCGCCTGGCCGCAGGATCGTATCATTCGCACAACGATCGGGCGTATCATCTTCAACCGGGCGCTGCCTGAGGAGTTGTGGTTCGTCAACGAGCTCCTCGATAAGAAAGGCGTCAATGAGGTCATTGACCTCTGTTACAAGCACCTAGGCCGCGAAGTGACTGCCGAAACGGTAGACAATATCAAGGATCTGGGTTTCGAATACGCCACCCGGTCCGGCATCACGATTGCGGTCAGTGATATTCAGGTGCCGCATGAAAAGGACGAGATCGTTGAGCGCACTTCTGACGAGGTGGCCGAGGCCGAGCGCCAGTACCGGCGCGGCCTGATCACCGAGGAAGAGCTGTACGAAAAAACAGTCGAACTGTGGACACGGGCTGCTGACGAAGTGACGGCCGAGGTGCGTAAACTGCTCAGCCCCCTTGAGGGGCTCGGCGCGATGGCGCACTCCGGTTCCACCAAGGGGGGCGTCAATACGGTGCGGCAGCTGGCCGGTATGCGCGGCCTGATTGCAGGCCCCAATGGGCGCATCATTCCTTTGCCGATCCGCTCCAATTTCCGCGAAGGTTTGACCGCGCTGGAGTACTTCCTCAGCACGCACGGCGGCCGCAAAGGCCTGGCGGATACGGCTCTGCGCACCGCAGATGCCGGCTATCTGACCCGCCGCCTGGTGGATGTGGCGCAGGATGTGATTGTGACCGAGGATGATTGCGGCACCAATGCCGGCATCTGGATCGATGCCGACAGTTCAAGGGTGATGGGCGAGAGCTTCGCCGACCGCGTGGCCACGCGCACGCTTGCCGCTGCGATCAAACATCCTGATTCCGATGAGATTTTGCTGGAGCGCGATACCGTCATTGATGAGGCCGCCCTGGCAACCATCGAGCGTCATGAGGTGGAAGAAGCTTTCGTCTATAGCCCGCTGACCTGCGAGTCCCGCTTTGGTCTCTGCAAGAAATGTTATGGAACAGACCTGGCCCGAGGGGGAACGGTGGAGCAGGGTGAAGCGGTGGGTATTATCGCGGCACAGTCGATCGGCGAGCCGGGTACCCAGCTCACGCTGCGCACGTTCCACACCGGCGGTGTGGCCGGCAGTGATGACATCACCCAGGGTCTGCCTCGCGTCGAGGAGCTGTTCGAGGTACGAAACCCCAAAGGTGAAGCTGTCATCAGCGAGATCGATGGCAAGGTCGATATCTGGTGGGAAGGCGATCAGCGCATGTTGAAGGTGAGCCGCACCGAACTCAAACGACGGGAAGTCGCCATTCCCGAAGGCTTTGAGTTGATGGTGGATTCGGATGACCGGGTGCAGGAAGATACGGTCATCGCCCGCAACGGAGACGAGGATGCACAGGGACTCCTGGCAGGCATGGAGGGCCAGATCTTCGCCGAGAACGGTCAGGTCATCATCCGCCGGGAAGACAACCTGGTATGGGAGACCGATATCCCAGCCAATGCCCGATTGCGAGTGGAGAAGGGTAAAGAGGTGACCGCCGGCGAGCAGCTGACCGAAGGCTCGAAGAATCCAAGAGAAATTCTGCGTATTCAGGGCCGGGAAGCCTGTCAGTTATACCTGTTGGAACAGGTGCAGCAGGTATACCGGAGCCAGGGTGTTGCGATCCACGACAAGCATATCGAGGTGATCTTGCGCCAGTTGCTGCGGCGCGTGATGATCCGGGCGACCGGCGACACCGATTTCCTGCCGGGCGAACTGGTGGACCGTTTCCAATTTGAGGATGAGAACAACAAGGCGATCGGCCACGGCCACCGCCCGGCTAAGGCCGAACCGGTCGTGCTGGGGTTGACGAAGGCCGCCTTGAATACCGAAAGCTTCCTGGCTGCGGCCAGCTTCCAGGAGACCACGCGCGTGCTCACCGATGCCGCTGTGCAAGGCCAGCGGGACGAGTTGCGGGGCCTCAAGGAGAATGTCATCATCGGTAAACTGATTCCGGTCGGCTCCGGCTTCCGCACGCGGCGCATGTGGGAAGAAGAGAAGCAGCAGGCCGTTGAGCAGCTGGCGGAACAGCACGAAATCGCCGATGAGGGGTTGAGCGAACTTGAGTTCGACCTGGACGATCCTGATCTGGATCTGGCCGATCTCTCCGGTTTGGCGGAAATGGGTATCGGCCCGCTGGGGATGCTGTCCGGGTTTGGCAGCGGCGTCGAGGAGGAAGAGCTCGACTTCGACTTCAACAATCTGAAGGACGAGGAAAGCGAAGAGATCAACGTCGACCTCCGCTAGAAATCAGCTAAAATTTCCCTGTACAGACATAGGGTGGAAGAGCCGGCTCTTCCACCCTTTCTCTTTCCCCTGGACTTTTTCCGCCGCTGACTGTATCCTCGCGGCTCTGGCAGCGGCAGGACAGTCTGGCCGGCCTTTGCAGAGACCTCCCAAGCTCCACACCACAGCAGATTTTCGTTCGTTTCTGAAATTCCTGTCATTCTCTCATAAACTCTCGAAACGCTTGGGGAACGCTCGTCCAAGCGGCTGCGAGTTGACTGCCGGTTATCTACGAGCATTCGGCAGTGGACCGGCGCCGGTGAGCCCCGACCACCGCCGTACCGACGCCACATTCACGCCTTCGTCCCTGCGCCCGGAATCTTGCCCCAAAGTCGGAGGCGCTTCGCCAGAACCCATCGCCTACGCCCACAGAGAGACGCAGAAGTTCATCCGCATTGGGTGATGCACCCAAATGGTTCCTATCTGATTTGCCTACGGCAGCCTGGTTGTGATACAGTAGATTATTGTCTTTTCGTGGGCTACGATGACCACTAGGGAGGAACCATTTGCCGACGATAAATCAATTGGTCCGCAAGGGCCGCAAGACCAAGCCAAAGAAAGAAACCGCACCGGCCTTGCGCTTTACGCAGAACACCTTGACCGGCCGCACAAAGCGGGTCAAGCAAGGTAACCCCCAGAAAAGGGGTGTATGTACACAGGTGCGAACGACAACACCCAAGAAGCCCAATTCCGCCCTTCGTAAGGTAGCCCGTGTGCGCCTTACCAATGGCGTTGAAGTTACGGCCTATATTCCTGGGGAAGGCCATAACCTCCAGGAACACAGTGTGGTGCTGGTACGCGGCGGTCGGGTAAGAGATCTGCCTGGCGTGCGCTATCATATCGTGCGCGGCGCGCTAGACAGCACGGGGGTCAATGACCGCAAGCGAAGCCGCAGCAAATACGGTACCAAGAAGCCGCGTTAAGCTCTTACTCCAGCGAGGCAGGACAGGCTGTACGTCCAACCTCTGGAGACGCGCAGGCGCAAATGATGGAGATGGAGTTGTAGAATGCCGCGACGAAACCGGCCCGAAAAGCGTCAGGTTACGCCCGACCCCCGGCACAACAGCGTTGTGCTCGCCAAGTTCATCAACAATTTGATGGAACGGGGCAAGAAAAGTCTGGCCGCCAGAATTGTGTATACCGCACTGGATACCATAGCCGAACGCACCAATCGTCCACCTCTGGAAGTCTTCGAAGAAGCGCTCAGGAACGCCACTCCTCTGGTTGAAGTCAAACCGCAGCGTGTTGGCGGCGCAACCTATCAGGTGCCGATGGAGATTCGCCCTGACCGGCGGCAGGCCCTGGCCATGCGCTGGCTGATTCAGAATGCCAGGGGGCGGAGCGGCCGCAATATGGCCACCCGGTTGGCGAATGAACTTCTGGACACGGCGCGCGGCGAAGGACAGACCGTGCGCCGGCGTGAAGAAACGCACCGGATGGCAGAAGCTAATCAAGCCTTTGCACACTTTGCCAGAAGGCGATAGGCATTTTGCCTGCATGACGGCATAGACAAACGAGTTGGTTATTCCTGATGTGTCCGGCGCCCTGGCTGGACACAGCTTCGGAGGAATCCAGCCCTTCCGGGTTTGGATTTTCTTCTGAACTGAACAATACGCGACGCATTCGAGCCACAGGATGATGTCGCACTGCGCTCAGCAGTCCGCTGAGTGAAATTCGACGCTGCCGGATGAGCAGGCCGCCGGATATGCAGATTGCAGGCGCCCCTGCTCAAAAGGGGCGCGTTGGATTCTGGCGTCTGTAAGACGGTTGCGTCGTTTTTGTTGGGCACAGGAGGTCACGGCAGACCGTTCGCGGAGGACGGACTGTCGCCGGAAAAAATGAATACAGTGTTGTGAAGACATTACCGGGAAGACAACACTGCAGTGAGGCAGATTGCCCCCTGAATGAA
The DNA here is from genome assembly GCA_965208965.1 of Caldilineaceae bacterium. Taxonomy (GTDB): domain Bacteria; phylum Chloroflexota; class Anaerolineae; order Caldilineales; family Caldilineaceae; genus Bin5. Next base: position 1,757,098 of record OZ242384.1, on the reverse strand, counting down.
CAGGGCGCGATGGTTGAATGCGGCCCGGTTTAGTGGAATGGGGCGCTGCCTACCAGGATAAGATCAGGTGAACTTTGATGAGCCAGATACCATTACATAAGATTCGTAATATCGGAATTATCGCCCATATCGACGCCGGCAAGACGACGACAACGGAACGAATTCTGTTCTATTCCGGCCGTATTCACCGGATGGGCGAAGTGCATGAGGGGACCGCCGTCACAGACTGGATGGCGCAGGAGCGGGAGCGCGGCATCACCATTACCGCGGCCGCGATTACGGCGAACTGGGTTGACAGCCGCAGCGGTGAGGAAGCCCAGATCAATATCATCGACACACCGGGGCATATCGATTTTACTGCCGAGGTGCAGCGCAGCTTGCGCGTCCTGGATGGCGGCATCGTCGTCTTCGACGCGGTTGCGGGGGTCGAACCACAGTCGGAAACCGTCTGGCGGCAGGCAGACACCTATCATGTGCCTCGCATCTGCTTCGTGAATAAAATGGACCGGGTGGGCGCCGACTTTGAGCGTACGGTCGGCATGATTGTCGACCGCCTGGGCGCGGACCCGCTGCCGATTCAACTGCCCTGGGGCGTGGAGGAGGATTTCCAAGGGGTCATCGACCTCTTAACGATGAAGGCCCTGCGATACAGCGATGCACTGGGCGCCACACCTGAAACAGCCGAGATCCCCGAGGAGTTGCGGGCGGCGGCGGAAACGGCGCGCGCCACCATGATTGAGCGGATTGCGGAAACCGATGAGGAACTGACAACGCTCTATCTGGAAGGCGAAGAGATCAGCAGCGAACAGCTGATCAAGGGCCTGCGCAATGCGGTTATTCGCAATGACCTCGTGCCAATACTTTGCGGTTCGGCGCTCAAGAACAAGGGTGTGCAACCTCTTCTGGATGCGATTGTTCGCTATCTGCCCAGCCCACTGGACGTGCCGCCGGTCGTTGGCCTTGACCCCAAGACAGAGGAAGAGAAGATTCGGTTTGCCGACCCGGAAGAGCCTTTCGCCGCGCTTGTCTTCAAGATCGTGACCGACCCCTTTGTCGGGCGCCTGGCCTATGTACGCGTCTATTCGGGTACTCTGGCGTCCGGCAGTATGGTCTACAACGCCAACAAGGGCCGGCGTGAACGGATCGGGCGGCTCTTGCAGATGCATGCCGACAAAAGGGAAGAGATCGAAGTTTGCCGCGCCGGCGACATCGCTGCCGTTGTTGGCCTCAAGCAGAGCCTGACCGGTGAGACGCTCAGCGACCGCAACAACGAAATTTTGCTGGAGACGATTGAATTTCCGGCCCCGGTGATTGGGATCGCGGTTGAGCCGAAGTCCAAAGCCGATCAGGACAGGATGGCCGACGGTCTTTTGAAGCTGGCTGAAGAGGACCCGACCTTTCGGGTACGATACGATGATCAGACGGGGCAGACGATCATCAGCGGCATGGGTGAGCTGCACTTGCAGATTATCGTCGACCGTCTGAAGAGAGAGTTTCGGGTGCAGTGTAACGAGGGCCGCCCGCAGGTGGCCTACCGGGAAACGATCACAAGGACGACACGGGCTGAGGGGCGATTCGTGCGTCAGACAGGCGGCCGCGGACAGTTTGGCCATGTCTGGATCGAGCTGGAACCAAATGAGGAGGGCAAGGGCTTCGAGTTTGAGGACAAGATCGTCGGCGGGGCAGTCCCCAGAGAATACATCCCTGCGGTCCGCAAGGGGATCGAAGAGTCTATGGAAAGCGGTGTGTTGTCGGGTTACCCGGTGGTGGATGTTCGCGCCGCGCTGGTGGACGGTAGTTTCCATGAAGTCGATTCCAGTGAAATCGCTTTCAAGATAGCCGGTTCGATGGCCTTCAAGGAGGGCATGGCGAAGGCGGGCCCGGTCCTGTTGGAGCCAATCATGATGGTTGAAGCGGTCGTGCCGGAGGAGTTTGTGGGCGATATTGTGGGCGATTTTTCCAGCCGCCGCGGGCAGATCGAGGGAATGGACGCCCACAGCAACAAGGTTACCGCAGTGCGGTCGATCGTACCGCTGGCAGAGATGTTCGGGTACGCGACGACGCTCCGTTCGATCACTAGTGGCCGGGGCACCTTTACGATGCAGTTCGACAGTTATCAGCCTGACACGCAAAAGTCGGATGTCGGCGCCCTGCGGCGTGAATTCGCCTGAGTTGGATACGGGCGGTACAGTCAGATTGGCCGTTTCACTTGTGTCCGGACTTGTCAACCGTCAGGACATTTCGTATACTGTTCAGGTTGCAGAGGCGGCGTCTGTGCCGCCGAGAAAACCGTTCAAGGCCAATTCTGTCTGCAAGCGGATTTTTCGTCCGGTTGGCTGCGTCTGGAACGGTCTGAATGCGTGCTTGCCGGGCGGCAGTGGAATCGCTTGAGCAAATGTATACGGGAAAACTTTCCAGCTTCGTTGCGAGGCTGCTTGAGTCTGCATAGTACAGTTGTAAAACAGTCAGGAGAGAAGAATGGCGAAGGCAGTATTTGAGAGGAACAAGCCCCATGTGAACGTGGGGACGATCGGACATGTGGATCACGGCAAGACGACGCTGACGGCGGCGATCACGAAGGTGCTGGCGCTGCGGGGTATGGCTGATTTCAGTGCGTTTGAGGCGATCGACAATGCTCCGGAAGAGAAGGCCCGCGGCATCACCATCGCCATTGCGCATGTCGAGTACGAGACGGAAAACCGCCACTATGCGCACGTGGACTGTCCGGGACATGCCGACTATATCAAGAACATGATCACCGGTGCGGCCCAGATGGACGGCGCCATCCTGGTGGTGGCTGCGCCCGACGGCGCCATGCCGCAGACGCGCGAGCATATCCTGCTGGCGCGGCAGGTGGAAGTGCCGGCGATGGTCGTCTTCCTCAACAAAGTCGACATGATGGAGGACGAGGAGCTGCTGGAACTGGTCGAGATGGAGCTGCGGGAGTTGCTCGACACCTACGAGTTCCCCGGCGATGACATCCCCTTTGTGCGCGGCAGCGCCCTGCACGCCCTGGAAAGCAGCTCTGAGGACCCGGATGCGCCCGAGTATGAGCCGATCTGGGAGCTGATGCGGGCGGTGGATGAGTATATCCCCACCCCTGTGCGCGAAATCGACAAACCCTTCCTGATGCCGATTGAGGATGTCTTTTCGATCAAAGGCCGCGGCACGGTCGTGACCGGCCGCGTCGAGCGCGGTGTCATCCATCCGATGGAAGAGGTGGAAATCGTCGGTGTCAAGCCGACGCACTCGACCACCGTCACCGGTGTCGAAATGTTCCGCAAGCTGCTCGATGAGGGGCAGGCGGGCGACAACGTCGGTTGTCTGCTGCGCGGCATTGACCGCGAAGAGGTGGACCGCGGCCAGGTGCTGGCCAAGCCCGGCAGCATCACTCCGCACACCCGCTTCAAGTCCGAGGTCTATGTGCTGCGCAAGGAGGAGGGCGGACGGCATACTCCTTTCTTCAAGGGCTACAGGCCGCAATTCTACATCCGCACCATGGACATCACCGGTTCTATCGACCTGCCGGCAGGTGTGGAGATGGTTATGCCAGGCGACAACGTGACGATGGAGGTCGAGTTGATCTCGCCCGTCGCCATCGAGACCGGCGGCCGTTTTGCCATCCGTGAAGGCGGCCGCACCGTCGCTGCCGGCGCCATTACCGAGATCATCCAGTAACCTTCTGGATAAGTTGAAACAGTCCGTAAGAGATCATTGCTTGCGGACATTTTAGGCGAGTAGCTCAATTGGCAGAGCGGCGGTCTCCAAAACCGCAGGTTGCGGGTTCAAGTCCTGCCTCGCCTGTCAAGAAATGACCACCGGCAGCCGCGCGGTGGTCATTTTCCGCCTAACAAGGCCCATAGCGCCGCGAGCCGGTCGATAAGAAGGTGAGAATTGGGGCGCTGTGAACACATTCCTGTGTTCACACACCAAACGGAGTCAATCGTGAGCCGGTCAACAACTGTTCAAAGGTCTGATAACGCAATTGTGCGGTACTTCAAGGAGACCCGCGCTGAGATCGGCAAGGTCACCTGGCCGACGCGCGAAGAAGGGACCCGCCTGACCGTCGTAGTGTTGATAGTCACCACAATCGCCGCGCTTGTGCTGTTCGCAGTAGACTCATTCTTCAGTTATCTGGTGACACTTTTTCTGCAGGTGTTTTAGCAGCATCTGTGGCGCAACCGCCTTCTTTCGTAGAGAAAGAGCCGGTTCTGGAATGTGACGCGCAAGGAGGATTCTGTGGGCGATATAATGAATGCAGGCGTCGACGCTGAGTTGCAGGAAGACGGGGCGGTTTCCGAATTGGTGGACGATGACGCGTCCGCAACCACTGAAGAGGAGCCGACCGGCCCGAGAGCGGAATGGTATGTGGTGCACAGCTATTCAGGCAAGGAAAACAAGGTAAAGAAGAATCTGGAACACCGGGCGGAATCGATGAACATGACCGACCGGATTCTGCAGATCGTGGTACCTACTGAAACCGAGATCGAGATCAAGGAAGGCATTCGCCGCGAGGTAGAGCGCCAGGTTTTCCCCGGTTATATTCTCATAGAGATGATCATGGATGAGGACAGCTGGTATGTGGTGCGCAATACCCCGGGCGTAACTAGCTTTGTGGGCATGGGAAACAAACCGAGCCCCTTGAGCCAGGCCGAAGTGAACCACATCATGAGCCGCATCGAGTCCGACGAACCGCGCGTCAAGGTCAGCTTCGATGTGGGTGAACGCGTCCGAATCATCGAGGGCCCGTTTGCTGAGTTCACAGGTGTCGTCGATACGCTGGAGCCAGAGAAGGGTAAAGCCCGCGTCATGGTGAGTTTCTTCAACCGGGAAACGCCGGTGGAGGTGGACTTCCTCCAATTGGAACGGGATACGTAATAAGGAGAAGCAGGCGAGATGGCGAAGAAAGTCAAAGCAGTTGTCAAGTTGCAGATCCCTGCCGGCAAAGCCAACCCTGCCCCACCGGTAGGCACGGCGCTGGGCCCGCATGGTGTCAATATCATGGGCTTCTGCAAGGAGTACAATGCGCGTACACAAAGTCAAATGGGGCAGGTCGTTCCGGTCGAAATCACGATTTTCCAGGATCAATCATTTACATTCATCACCAAGACACCGCCGGCGGCCGAACTGATCAAGAAGGCGGCCGGGATCGATAAAGGCAGCGGCATTCCCAATACGGAGCTGGTGGGGGAGATCACCAGTCAACAGGTGCGGGAGATCGCCGAGGTAAAACTGAAGGACCTGGGCAATATCCCCATAGACAGCGCCATGCAGATGGTGCGGGGGACGGCCCGCAGTATGGGAGTAACGGTTGTCGATTAGGCGGGACCTGCAGATTTGATTGCGGCCCTGCAGAAACCATTTATTCATGAGTGGGAGGGGCACACGCTTGTGCCCCGTTTGCACCACAAGGAGTGAACCATGCCAAAACATGGCAAGCGCTATAACGCAGCGCGTAGCAAGATTGACCGGAATACGCAGTACCAGCCGGCTGAAGCCGTTGACCTGATGCGGGACGGCGCGACGGCCAAATTCGATGAGACGGTGGAGGTGCATCTGAGCACCGGTGTTGACCCCCGTCACGCCGACCAGCAGGTTCGGGGCGTGGTGACCCTGCCCCACGGCACGGGTCGAGTCGTGCGCATTCTGGTCTTTGCCGGCGCGGATGGCGTAAGCGTAGCCGAGGAGGCCGGCGCCGACTATGTCGGCGGCGAGGATCTGGCCAAGCGAATTCAGGATGGTTGGCTTGATTTTGATGTCGTCCTTGCCACGCCAGATATGATGCGGGTGGTTGGCCGGCTGGGTCGCGTGCTCGGCCCCAGGGGAATGATGCCCAGCCCCAAAGCTGGTACAATTGTGCAGGCCGACGAACTGCCGCGTGTCATTCAGGAGACTCGCCTGGGCCGCGTGGAGTTTCGCGTCGATAAGACAAGTAATGTCCATGTGCCGATCGGCAAAGCGAGCTTCAGCGGCGAGCAGATACTCGACAACTTCACTTCCGTGATGGAAGCGGTCGTGGCGGCGAGGCCTTCGGCTATCAAGGGTATCTATTTGAAGCGGGTGACGCTGACCAGCACGATGGGGCCGGGTGTTCGCGTTGATGTCAATGCGGCCTCAATGCTTAAGGCGGCGTAGACCCGGTTTGGCACTGCTTGGGGCTGTAAGGTAGAATTGGCACGCTTAAACAGCATACGATTCTCAGTTCCGTAGACAGTCGGTATTCGCGCCGCGAAAGTAAATGCGCCGAGATGCGCAGCCGGCCAAGGGCTGAACACAGCGACCTTACCGCCGTTGAATGGAAGGAGTCGCTTGTTACGCCTTTGTCTGCATGGCAAGGGCGTTTTTGTTTACAGCGCCCGCCGGAGATTGGAGGGGGCTCAGAGCGGATTTGCATGCGTCCCCGCAGGATTCCTGAAGAAAGGGGGAATGTCAATTGGCACTTAGTCGAGAGAAGAAGGAAGAGCTTGTCGCACTGTACACCTCACACCTGGAGGACGCTTCTGCTGTGGTGTTCACGGATTATCGCGGCTCCACCGTCACGCAGATCAACGGGCTGCGCGCCAGCCTCAAAGAGGCGAATACGTCCTATATGGTCGTGAAGAACCGGCTTATGCGGCTTGCCTTGAAGGACAGAGGTGTGACCGAGGAGTTGGATGAACTGTTGGAAGGGCCGAATGCGGTCGCATTTGTCGGCGAAGATATCGGCAGAGGCGTGACGGCATTGAAGGACGGTCTTGGGGATCTGGATGAGATTATCGAGATCAAAGGCGGAATCCTGGAGCAGAACGTTCTGGATGCCGCCGCCGCCGGGGCACTATCGGAACTGCCCACGCGGGATGAAATGCTGGCGAAGTTGCTGGCGACAATTCTTGCGCCCGCCACACAGCTTGCCCGAGTCGTCAATGAACCAGGGGTCAGCCTGGCGCGGGTCGTCAAAGCGCACGCTGATGCGCAGGCAGAGGCCGCCTGAGCGTCACAACAGAGGGGCTCAACCCCCTCCTACAGGCAACGTTGTATCGTCGACGAGACAGGAAACAGACAGAAACAGACTACAGGGAGAATTCCAAAGATGGCAGACCTGAATGCAATCAAAGAACAGCTGGACGAGCTAACGCTTCTGGAAGCCGCAGAACTGGTGAAGATGCTTGAAGAGTCCTGGGGCGTGAGCGCTGCGGCATCTGTGGCCGTGGCCGGAGTAGCCGGCGCCGCAGCTGAAGTCGAAGAAGAGGCGGAAGAGCAGACGGAGTTTGACGTGATCCTCGCCGATATGGGAGCCAAGAAGATCAACGTCATTAAAGCTGTGCGCGCGGTAACAAGCCTTGGATTGCGAGAGGCCAAGGAGTTGGTCGAGAGCGCGCCGGCGCCCGTGGTGCAGGGTGTGGCAAAGGATGTCGCCGAAGACGCCAAAACCCAACTGGAGGCCGAAGGGGCAACTGTAGAGATCAAGTAACCTTTCTGGCGGACCAATCAAGGGGGTGCATCCACAAATGGATGCACCCCCTTTTTTTCAGGGTCCTGGTAGAAAGCAACCGCAAACCGTGGGTGCAGCCGAACTGCAGTGGTCAGTGGATTGAGACGGGAGGTTGGGGGAACCGATTCTGGGGCCGTGTCGTCGGATTCCACTTTCAGTGTTCTCTCTGCTGAGCCGTTGATTCGAATGGGGGTCCCCCAAAAAAGATGACAAATAGCGACAAAACCTGCCAGTATACTCAGCATCTGTGGCATGGTGAAGAGTGAATAAAGAGGAGTGGGGATGGATGTGAGGGCCGGACATGGGTTAGTCGTTGCTTGAGGTATACGAAAGTTCGCCCCAATATAGGGATGCACCTAAAGTTGGAGACTGCTTGTCCGCCGATTGGCACTGTGATAAAATGCCGCGATATCTCGCCATTGATTAAGAGAGGGAGATACAAGTGGCTGAAGGCCCGGTCGTAGGCCATCAGTGGGCCGTAAAACTGTTGCAAAATGGTATCCGGCGTGAGACGCTGCGCCATGCCTATCTGTTTGAGGGCGCGGCCCAGGTGGGCAAATCGACCTTGGCTCGCTGCTTTGCTCAATCGCTTCTATGCAAGGAATCTGTAGACGGGCAGGCATGCGCGAACTGCCGCGCATGCCGACTCATGCAGTCCGGCAGCCATCCCGATTTCGTTTTGCTGCCTCCGACCGACCGTCACGGTCAGCCGGACAGGGAGAATGGCCTTCATCGTGCTGAACAGGCGGCCGACATCGTTCGTCAGGCGTTGCTGCACCCGATGGAGGGGCGCTACAAAGTCTTTCTGATTCAGGACGCGCACAGGGCTCACATCAGCTTCGCCAACAAACTGCTGAAAACTCTGGAAGAGCCGCCGCCGCACGTAGTTCTCTGTCTGACCGCCCAGGACCGGTCCGCTCTTTTGCCAACGATCGTCAGCCGCTGCCAAGTCCTCGCGCTGCGGCCCCTTGGGGAGCGGATCATGGAAGACGCGCTTCGGGCTCGCTGGGAAGCATCTCCGCAGCAGGCCGCGCTGCTGGCACGTTTGGCGAACGGCTGTCTGGGCTGGGCGGTTGAACAGATCGACCAGCCGGAGCCGCTGACGGAAAGGAGCGAACGGCTGGCGGAACTGCAGGAGTTGAGTCGCAGCAGTCGGGTGGCTCGCCTTGCTTTTGCACAGAAGCTGGCGGCCGCTCGCAACCAGACTCGACTGTTCACCTTGCTTGGCCTGTGGACGAGTTGGTGGCGCGATGTTATGTTGGCCCAGTCTGGCTGTCTGGAGCAGTGCGCCAACATAGATCTAGTGGACGCTCTGGCAGATGCGGCCGGTGACTTTCGCCCCGGCGATGTTCAGGCCTATCTGCGCACGTTAAGCCGCATCGAGGGCTACCTGAGGCATACAGTCAATACAGGGCTGGCACTGGACGTGCTTCTTTTGCAGATGCCGCGGCCGCGCGCCTGACAGGTGGTGCTGAAGTACACTTTCAGCTGTCCGTTGCAGTGCCCGTCGCGGCAGCGATCATGGAGAATCTACCATGCCCATTGTAGTCGGAGCCCAATTCAAACCCGTTACAAAAATATATTTCTTCGATCCGGTGCACCACACGGATCTGGCGCCGAAAGACTATGTAATCGTGGATACGGTCAAAGGCCGGGACCTGGTGCAGATCGTGCAAGGGCCACACAATGTTTCCAGCAACGAAATCGTCGGCGATATCAAGCGTGTAGTTCGCCGGGCAACGCCCTGGGACCTTTTGCAGAAGGATCTTTGGAAAGACAAGCAGGCCGAGGCGGTGTCCATCTGCCGCGAGAAGGCGAAGGCACACAGATTAAATATCAAGGTGCATCGCTGTGAATACAACTACGAGGGCGGCAGGCTGACCGTCTACTTCGCCGCGGAGCAGCGGGTTGATTTCCGTGCGCTTGTACGCGATCTGGCCCGCACTTTTCACACGCGCATCGAAATGCGCCAGATTGGCGTGCGCGACGAGGCCAAGTTGCTGGACGGCGTAGGCAAGTGCGGGCGACAACTCTGTTGCACCAGCTGGTTGCGAGAGTTTGCCTCAGTGAGCATTCGGCAGGCGAAAAACCAGCAGTTGCCTCTGAATCAGGACGAGATCAGCGGCGTCTGCGGCCGGCTGCTCTGTTGCCTTTCTTATGAGGATCCGATCTATAAGAAGGCAAACAAGAAGATGCCGAAAGTCGGGGCAGAGGTTACGACAAACCAAGGCAAAGGCCGGATTCGTCACCTGCACCCGCTTAAGGAAAGCGTTACGGTTCTGCTTGAGAATAACGTCCTGGCCGAGTTCGGACTTTCGGAACTGATTACGGGGAAGAATGAAAAGGACGGGGGCTGCGGCACCTGCGGCGGCTGCACCGTCAAACGGCGCGCAGGCGAGGAGTAGGGTCTGCCGCAAGGCGCGTCAGGGATTCAGACGAATTCGGTGCCCTGCCAGAGAAGGGAGCGGATGCTGCAAGAGACGGCGCTGCACAGCCGACACCATCGGTCGGCCCGGCAACTGTCAGTCCGACCATACCATGCATGCAGCCACGTCAGATTGCGCGCTAGGTCGCGTGGGAAACGGCGCGGGTCTCGCGAATTACTGTAACGCGAATTTGTCCCGGATATTCCAGATTATCTTCGATCTTACTGGCTATGTTTTTCCCCAGTTCGATGACCTGTAGATCGTCGATTTCATCCGGCTGCACGATCACCCGGATCTCGCGGCCGGCCTGAATGGCGAATGTCTGATTCACCCCCTCAAAGCTGTTGGCAATATCCTCCAGGGCTGTCACCCGTTTGATATACGCTTCGAGGCTTTCGCGGCGCGCGCCCGGCCGTGCCCCGCTGATGGCATCTGCCGCCGCCACGATAACGGCTTCGATAGATTCCGGTTCGACCTCGCCGTGATGGCTGGCGATGCAGTTGACGACCTTGGCATTGAGCCCGTATCGCTTGGCGATTTCACCGCCGACGATGGCATGCGGGCCGTCGATCTCATGGCTGACGGCCTTGCCAAGGTCGTGCAGCAAACCCCCAAGACGGCTCGTCTTTACATCTGCGTGTAACTCCTCAGCGATCACGGCGGCCAGATGGGCGGTTTCAATTGCGTGGTAATATTGATTTTGCCCGTAACTGGTGCGGAACTTCAGACGACCGAGCAGTCTTTGGATCTCTCTGTGCAGCCCCTGGGTATTGGTCTCGATCAGGGCCTGCTCCCCAGCCTCCTGAATAACCTGATTCACTTCCTGTTGGGCCCTCTCTACCTCTTTCTCGATGCGGGCCGGATGAATGCGGCCGTCGGAGACCAGTTTGCTGAGAGAGATGCGCGCAACCTCGCGTCGCACAGGGTCGAAGCTGCTGATCAGGATTGCTTCTGGTGTATCGTCCACAACCAGATCAACCCCTGTCGCCTGTTCGATGGCGCGTATGTTTCGCCCCTGCCGCCCGATTATTCGTCCCTTCATCTCATCGGATGGCAGGTTGACAGCACTGACGGAATACTCGGTTACATGCTCGCTGGCGATCCGCTCCACGGACAGCGTGATGATCTCCCTGGCGCGGCGTTCGGCGATCTCCTGGGTCTCCGCCTCAACCTCACGAATTGTACGGGCAAGCTCCTGCCGCGAGTTCCTTTCAGCCTCCTGAAGCAGAATCTCTTTGGCCTCTTCCTGGGTCATATGGGCCACGAGTTGCAGTTCTTCATTGCGCTGTTGTTCGGCGGCTTCCAGATCTGCCGTACGTTTGTCCAGGCCGCTTTCTCTCTGGTTCAGTTTGCGCTCGCGGTTTTCGAGCTGATCGACCCGCTTATCGATCTGCTCCTGTCGATTGCGGAGGCGGCCTTCGCTACGATCCAGATCTCTGCGCTGGCGTGTGCGCGTGGCGTCCAGTTCGCTGCGTATTCGTACTTCTTCCTCCTTTAGAGCAAGCTGCTGGCGTTGAACTTCTGCCTCGGCTTCCGTAAGAATCTGGGTCGCTTGTGTCTCAGCGCTCTGCAGAGCGAGTTCCTGCCGCTCCACCTCTTGACTTGCGCCAGATGTCAACCCGCGTTGATAGGCAAAATATATGAGATACCCGACGATGGCCGCGCCAATCAAAGCCGCGACGATAATGACAACTACGACTAGCAAGTCCATATCCGAACCCCTTGGTTTGGATGCGCACAACCTGAAATACTTATGTCTGCGCCGGTTGGATGCAAGCGCATCTTGTTCTTCCCTCCATTCATACGCCTGAACCCTTGTTCGATCATTGTTGCTTCAGTGGCAACACCATCCAGCTCACCCTTCATACCGCTCTTCCTGAACGGCGCGGGACGGGACGCGCCCTTCTTCCAGTTCTTGCCAGATACGGTCGATCACGCCCCGGGCCACTTCATAGTCAAAACCCCGGCGCTGGAGAAAGCTGCCCATCTTCCTGCGAAACTGAGCAGGGTTTGTCTCCTCTTGCCATCTGTACAGGCGGCTGCGGGCAGCGGCTTCGCAGGCCGAAGTCGCGTCACTCAATTCATCGATAATTTCCTGGGCAACGCTATCGTCGACCCCTTTTTGGCGCAACTCGTATCGCAGCGCCCTAGGGGCAACGGGCCGGAATCGATTGCGTTGCTCTACCCAGAAGCGGGCGAATTCCCGGTCGTCGAGGTACTGCCACTCTTGCAGCTTCTCGATAATCCATTCGATCTGTGACTCGGCCAGGCGCCGCCCGTCCCTTGGCCGGTACGCTTGGAGATTGCGGCGCACTTCCACCTGACTGCGAGGACGCACTGCCAGAAAACGCAGTGCCCTGTTGTAGCCGCGGCTGCGCAGGTCAACGGCCCTCAACTCCTCGATCTCCTGCTCATTGAGCTGCTGGCCAATCCTCAGTTGGGCGGCTTCCCGCGCTGGCAACGGGAACGCATATTCGCTGTCCAAAAAGAGATTTACTCGTTCCTTATCTCTCTTCTGAAAACGCAAAGCGGTAATCGTTTTACCTGTCATAATCGGCCCGAAAAAAAAACGCCGCGGCCATAGACCACAGCGACTTGAGAGTCTCAAAACGGCATAGCCTGAGTCTTCATCTCCAGATCAGGCGTATGTCAAGAAAAGACGCATCAGTTCAGCGTTGCGCCTCGATGGAAGCGATTCTAGTTGGACACCCGCTGTTGCATTACACAACTCACCGATTCAAGACGGGCCTGGCCGCATCGCAAATGGGGGAGGGTTGCGGTGAGAAGATATCTGTGAGTCTATAGTTCCGTGTCAACAGCCGGTATTACATCAACACTCGTTATGACGTTCGATCTGCCATTGGCGATCAACAGTTTAGCGAACGTCTGCCAAATTATCTGTGCAGTTGCGCCAGCGCCCTAGGGCATCCCCTGATAAAATGGAATAAATAGGTTTTGGGTGCTGTTCTGGTTTTGGCGGTAGTGTGTCAGCACAAAATCGCGTCCAATTTGAGAGCGCTGTGGTGAGCGTTTTCAATTATGGCAACACGTGCGACGTTTGAGACTTTTCGGCGTATTCTGAACTCCTGTGCAAGTTTGCAGATAAAGGAACAAGATAGATGAATTCAGTGCATACTGCCTGCACTGGGCGTGACTTCCTATAAAGGAACTTTGTCAGGCTTGGACCTCGTCGCCTTCGGAGCGGACTGGCAGTCCAGTTCTTTCCCTGATGACGCTGTCGATCTGCGCGGCAATATCGATTTTGTCGCTGAGAAAGGCTTTGGCGCTCTCCCGGCCTTGGCCCAGGCGAATATCGCCGAAGCGATAGAAGGCGCCGCGCTTTTCAATGATGTCGAACTCGACTCCCAGGTCCAGCAGGTCTCCCTGCGTGCTGACCCCTTCGTTGTACATGATGTCGAACTCCGCCACCTTGAACGGCGCCGCCACCTTGTTCTTGCGCACCGTCACGCGCGTCCGGTTGCCGATCACGTCACTCCCCTGTTTGATCGACTGGATCCGCCGCACGTCCAACCGCACACTGGCGTAAAACTTGAGCGCCATGCCGCCCGACGTCGTCTCCGGATTGCCAAACATTATTCCGATCCTCTGACGCAGCTGGTTGGTGAAGATCATGCTCGTGTCAGTCGTCTTCACCGCGCCCACCAGTTTCCGCAGCGCCTGGCTCATCAGCCGCGCCTGCAAGCCCACGTGGCTGTCTCCCATCTCTCCTTCGATCTCCGCACGCGGCACCAGCGCAGCTACGCTGTCCACCACCACCACGTCCATCGCGCCCGAACGCACCAGCGCCTCCGCGATCTCCAGCGCCTGCTCTCCCGTATCCGGCTGCGATACGTACAGACCCTCGACATCCACCCCGATCTTGCGTGCATAGCTCGAGTCCAGCGCATGTTCCACGTCCACAAAGCCGCAGACGCCGCCCATCCGCTGCGATTCCGCGATCGCATGCAGGCAGAGAGTCGTCTTGCCCGAACTCTCCGGCCCATACACCTCGATGATGCGCCCGCGGGGAATGCCTCCCACTCCCAGCGCGATATCCAGGCTCAGACTGCCCGTCGGGATCGACGCCACATCCAGCCGGGTCGCCTCACCCAGTCTCATGATGACCCCTTCGCCATATCGCTTGTTGAGGGTGGCGAGGGTAGTATCCAATGCTTTCTGACGACCGGTATCCGCCATCGCAGGCTCCAGTGCTCTACCGGCCCAGAGCCGAATAGAGGTTCCAAAAAGATTGATACCACCGTGTCAGAGCTTCACTGAATCGGCGGTTGCATCATTTTATCGCTGCCATTTGACAGCAGATCATGGCAACCAATTATACAGCTTGGCTCGTCGGTGGCAGAGTTATCACTCTGACTCTAAGTGTACTGTATGTGCAAGGAGTATGCAAGCGCCTCAAAAGTGAGGGAACTATGCTACGGGTTCGGTGAGCGTTTCCTGCGAACCATTTTCAGACGGCCCGGATATCGGTCGGAAGGCGCTGATGTGCGCGGCCTGTGGGAGGCCGCGGGGTTCGTCGCGTGCCGGCTTCCTCCAGCTGGCAGTTTAATTGTCTCCTGAACTCTGTCACTTGCTTTGGCCTGGTTCTCATGAACCGGGCGGCTCGTATATCTTCTCCCGCAAGGCCACGACTTCTCTGCGAACCCCTTCATCCCGTTCAATATCCTGGGCAACTTTCTCCACGCCATGGCGAACGGTGCTGTGATCCCGCCCACCCAGAAGTTCGCCGATGTTGATCAGCGACAGACCGTTTTCTTCTCGCAGCAGGTACATTGCCATTTGACGGGCGTTGGCGACCTCCTTCGTGCGAGTCCGTCCGAGCAGAGTATCTTCGGTCAGGTGGAAATGCCTGGCAACGATCTGAACAACGCTCGCAGCTTCGCGTGGCCGCCTCTGTGGCACGAGCGTGTCCAATATGCATTCGGCCACGGACCGGTCCAGCTGCCTGTTGTGGAAGGGGGCCTGAATAATGAGGCGATTGAGAGCGCCTTCCAACTCTCGAATATTGCTTTCCACCCGTTCTGCGATCAGCATAAGCACGTCGGTCGAGATGGACTGGTTGATCGACTGAGCCTTCGATTGCAAAATGGCGACGCGGGTTTCCAGATCCGGTTGTGAGATATCGGCCTGCAGGCCCCCTTCGAAACGGCTGCGCAGACGGGCTTCCAGGGTCGCGATCTCCTTCGGTGGTCGATCACTGCTGATCACCACCTGATGGCCGCCGGCGTGGAGATGATTGAAGGTGTGGAAGAACTCCTCTTGCGTACTTTCTTTGCCGCCGATAAACTGAATGTCATCGATCAGAAGAAGGTCCACCTGACGGTACTTACTGCGATACTCTTCGGTGTTCTGCTGGCGAATGGCGCTAATGAGATCATTTGTAAACTGTTCCGACGAACAGTAAAGTACCTGCATTCCGTGCCTTGTCATGGCGTGGCCAATCGCGTGAAGGAGATGTGTCTTTCCCAAGCCGACACCTCCGTACACAAAGAGCGGGTTGAAGCGATGACCAGGTTGTTCCACAATGGACTGGGCCGCGGCATGGGCCAGACGGTTATGGTTTCCAACCACAAATGTGTCGAAAGTATAGCGGGGATTGAACACGCCGCTTTGAAGCGCTGCGTCTGACTTGGTTACGGCAGCCGCAGCGGGGGTCTGACCCGCATCGTGGCGGCGCGGGGGATTGGTCTGTACACGACTGGCCGGGTTGGCGCTGCCGGCGACGGTGGAGCTGACTTGCGCGGGCTTCGATGTTGTTTCGGGCGCCGCTTCAGGCGCCGCGTGCGGCACATCCGCATACAGCGGCGCCGACCCTGGCGATTCGGACCGCTTCTGCGGTTGGGGGCGCACTTCAAAAAAGACCTGCACTGAACGACCAGTCAACTGATTCAAAATGTCTTTGATCTTGTTGCGCAGACGGCTCTGCAGCCAATCTCGAGCCCAGGCATGGGGTGCGCCGACGGTGAATTCGCCTTCTTTGTAGTCGATGATGGATGTGTCGCGCACCCACGTTTCAAAGGTGGTGGCAGGCATCTGCAACGCCAGTTCGTGCAGCGTTTTTTGCCAGATATCTTCGGGGTTCAAGTCTTCGTTAACTGCCTGAATCTGCTCGTCAGCGAAGGTGGCTTCCGTCTGCAATTCAGATTGCTCTGCCTGTTCTGCCCTCTCCTGTTCTTCTGGCGGGGTCTCGGTTGACCGGGGCGAAGAAGACTTAGCGCGTTCGTACAGAGGGTTGTCACTGCGACGTGATGAGGATACGGATTGCCAGTCTGTATTCAAAACAACTCCTTTTCACTCTCCTGTTCCTCAATAAATGACGATGCGCAAGGGTTTTTTGTTCGCGCAGATACAGAAAAACAGGCGAAAGGGAGGGAAAGAGATAGACGAAATCGTAAGCAGTTCAGTCAGGCTGTTGGTGGGGGAAACTGCAAGACAGACACCAACCTGTCCGACTAGCTCTGGGACTGCTGGAATCTGTGTCAGTCGAACGCTTGCTAGGCTTCTTAGCTACACTTGTATGAATAAGTAGTGTATCAAATACGGTCGCGGCAGACAATCACAATGAAGATGAAAGGCCCGAACATTCCGCCTGTGAAACACTTAAGAGGGGGCTGACTCTTACTATATATAGCGCCCAATGAGGAGTTCATTCAATATAGGCGAATTCCTACTGCGCTGACGGGGTCAGTACGTCTTGAAATTTCGAGGTAAGTAGGGAGATCATTTTCTGTTCGTAGACAAACAGTAGAGTTATCCGCATCATTGCAGTAGTTATCCCGAATTGCCGGAGGTTATCCCCATGACTTTCCCCAGCTTTTAGGCCCTGGCGGCGTCAAAAATGGCACAATATTTCAATTTTCGGGTTGAGACAGCCGAAGGATATTGGGGACGCGCAGGTTTTCTACGCAAATGGTGGCGCATCTACGCCGACGACTCGCGCTGGACACCGCCGGCGTGGAGCCGGTTGCGGCAGGCAGTCGTGTCCAAGCAGTTCGCGCACCTGGAACGCAGCCGTCCCCATTATGTGATAGTTGAAGCTCTTCCGCGGCGCCGACAGGCCAATATCAGCAATCAGCCGTTCCCGAACATCAATCAGGGGGTTCTGATGGAGGAGCCGGTTGCGGCCGCGGTTGTTCTAATCGACCCACGCCGCACCGACAGCACTGCGCATCTGGCAATGCTGCATGCCGCCAATAACCGGGAGAGCCTGGAGCGTCTTTTGCACGCGGTGCAGGAGCATGTTGGACATGAGGGAATTCGCCGTCTGATTCTGCCGGTTGGGCTATCTCCTTACCTGGGCACTGGCGTGCTGCAGGATCAGTTTCATCTTGAGCCGCCATTGCACGCGCCTTATGCTCCTCCCTATGTGCCTGAGCTGTTTTCGACCGTCTGCCGGCCGTTGGGACGAAGTCAGCTTTACACGATGGAGGCGGGCGCATACACAAATGTAGGGATGCCGGTTCCCGGCCCGGCAACCATTCGTCCTCTGGACCCGAACCAGCTGGCTACTGACTTGCTGCCGCTTTTCAGCCAGACAATGCCTGCATGGGCAGACTTCCCGCACCCGGATAGGCCGGAGACGCAGTTTTTACTCTGGTGGGTCCTGCGCCGCCCGGTGCTGGCATGGATGGCGGAGGTCGATGGCAAACCGGTGGGCTATCTTCTGGCACAGCCGGACGGCGGGGACCCCCTGCGCCGCAGTCGCGGCGGACGCTCTTTGCTGGGGCGCTTGCTGCTGCAATCCCTGGAATTGCGGCAGCCGCGTTCTGTGCGCATCCTGTTTATGGGAGTTGATCAAAAGTATCGGCAGCGGGGAATCGGCAGACAGTTGTGGCAGCAGATGCTGTCGACGGGCCCTGCGAGCGGTTGGCAGACGGTGACAGCGGGACCGCTGCCCTCAACCGCCCGCGCCGGCACGGCTTTCCTGAAAGCCATGGGGCTCTTGAGCCGGGAGACGTATCTGCTGCACCGCTATGACTTGGACTGAGGCTGTGACGTCAGTTCGGCCTGGCAGCCGAACCTCCCAAGTGCTGCAATACGACGTTTACTCATAGGCAATTCCGTATGAAAGCGGGACGATGCTGATCCACGACTGTCCCGGCTTCAGGGGAATTTCGACGCCGTCGGCCGCGAAGAAACGGGGCAACTCCCCACTCCTGTCGTTACGCCAGGTCCCTTCATAAGCGAAACCGTCGCGGAAGATGATGGCTCTACCGGCGCCGAAGGGATTGATGAGAAGGCTCAGGTTGCCGTAGGCGTCTTCCACGATATTCACAGGCGTGTGAGGCATGTACTGAATGATAACATTTTCGACCGCGATCTGCTGGCCGTTGTTGCTGTCCCGATGGACAACACCCCCCAATGAGCGCAGATAGCGCCCGCTGGCGGCGTCGTAGTGATAGGCAACCTGGCTGGCCGTGACTGAGGGATAGGGGATCCGGATCGAGTTGGCGGATGCACCACCGGCAGCCGAGCCGCCAAAGGTAAATCCCTGGATGGACGGCGCCCGCTCGACAGCCCAATCTGCGAGCCATAGGCGCAACAACTCGCTGCTGGTACGCAGGCGCGTGCGATAGTCGTTGCCAACGGAGCGGGCGTAGCGGGTACTCTCCGGATCGTCCAGATCCAGGTCCAGATAGGGAAAGAGCGAATTGTTGTTCTTGAGCTGATAGCGAACGCCGTCACTGGCCCCGGAGCAGAACAGTCCCGCATCATACAGTGCGCCGAGGTAGTAGTTGAGCAAGCGGGCGCTGCGCACGGGCCCGATTTCCTCGCTGTCGGCGCCGTAGTAGACCGCGCTGAACCGTGTCAGGCTTAACCCTTCCATCAGAAATTCATACATTACATCGGCTTGGCTGATACCATACTGCGGCCGGGCGGCGATGTCGTTGTTCACGCATACGATGACCGGCCGCAGCCCCCAGCGTGCGGCCGCCAAGGGCTTGCCCGTCAGTGGATTCACGCCACTGGGCGAATCAAATCCTCCCTTGGCAGGCAGGGTGAGATCGACCTCGTCGAGAGTGGGCGCGTCGATCGTGGCGGTTGGCGTCGGCGTTGGCGGAACCTGGGCAACAGGCAGACTCGAAGGCGACAGATTGCTCTGAGCGAAGTCGGCGCTGATCCAGCTTTCTCGATTGGCTCCCGCGGGGCAGCAGATCTTCAGCCAGTTGCTGGCCTCGTTGCGGCCTGTGATGCGGAATCGCTGCCCCGCCAGCACCTGGCCAACAATGCCGTAAACGGTACCCGGCCCGGCCCGCAGGTTCAGCGTCTCAGTGAGTACGACCGCCTCCGGGTACGCTGGTGTGGGCGTGTCGGTCGGTTTGGGCGGGGGTGTGTCGGTTGGCGTGGATTGGGGCGCGGGCGTGAAAGTGGCGACCACCTGCAGTGTTTGGGCGGCGACCGGCTCGGTAGGGACCGCTTCGACCCCGCCACTGGGGCCGCCCCCGGAATTCCACCAGAGCAAGGAGGTATCAGACAGAGTTGGGCCAAACAGGAGCAGGCTGCCGATGTAAGCGACAACTGCGATGATTGCCAGTGCGGCCGCAGCGACCGCAAGCCGCAGCCATTTCCCCGACAGTGGTGGACGAGGACCTTCAGCCATAAGAGTTTTCCTCTGTAAGTGTCATCAGGCGCGCCAAGCGCTCTTCTCTAAATAAATCATATCGACTGTATGGGGCTGCGTCAATTTCCGCGCATGCAGGCACCCGCGGGTGGAGGACTGCAGTGGTCAGTGGTTAGAGGTCAGTGGATGGTGGAAGTTTGCAGGAGAGGGCGCGGGAACGGTGCCTAAGTTTTGGGGAGTAGGTGGGCAAATTGGACAGAAAGGAGGGTGGTTCCAGACCAGTTGCCGCTAGGTGTGGTAGAAGATATAATGATACCGGGAACGCTGTCACGCGTTGGCGTGACCTGTCGACAGGAGCCTATAGATGGAAGGCCTACTTACAAACATTCCGATTTATATCGTCGCCGCGCTGTTGCTGGTCTGGCTGTTGCGGGCTTCATTGCGCATTGTCAAGGAGTACGAGCGTGGGGTCATTTTCCGCTTAGGGCGGGTGACGGGCGCCAAAGGGCCCGGCCTGTTCTGGTTGATCCCGTTTATCGATCAGATGCGGCCGGTCGACCTGCGGGTCGTTACATTGGATGTGCCGACGCAGGAAGCCATTACCAAAGACAATGTGACGGTCAAAGTCAATGCCGTCTGTTATTTTCGGGTGTTGTCCCCCGAGGATGCGGTCATCAACGTGGCCAACTATCTTCTGGCGACCCAGCAGATCGCCCAGACAACGCTGCGCTCCGTTCTGGGGCAGAGTGAACTGGATGAGCTGCTGTCGGAGCGGGACCAGATCAACCAGCAGCTTCAGCAGATCATCGATGAGCAGACCGAGCCGTGGGGCGTTAAGGTCAGTGTCGTCGAAGTGAAGGATGTGGAACTTCCGCAGTCGATGCAACGGGCCATGGCCCGTCAGGCTGAGGCGGAGCGCGAGAAGCGCGCCAAGATCATCCACGCTGAGGGTGAATTGCAGGCTTCCGAGACGTTATCCGAGGCCGCCGGGGTCATGTCCAGTCAGGCGGGCGCGCTGCAGTTGCGCTATTTGCAGACACTGACTGAGATCAGCGCCGAACACAACAGCACGGTCGTCTTCCCATTGCCCATAGAGTTGATGGAGGCCCTGAT
Source organism: Caldilineaceae bacterium (assembly GCA_965208965.1). Classification (GTDB taxonomy): domain Bacteria; phylum Chloroflexota; class Anaerolineae; order Caldilineales; family Caldilineaceae; genus Bin5. The sequence continues at coordinate 1,736,508 of OZ242384.1, read as the reverse complement.
GAGCAGGGGTGGAAATGGAAGATGAGGCTGGCGCAGACACGGTTTGCCTGTCAGCCAACTGATTTGACCGTTGACCGGTCGGCTGGAACATTTAGCATTGAGTGGGCGGACGGGCATCGCAGCGCCTACCGTCTGGCCTGGATGCGAAGCGTCTGTCCATGCGCGTCCTGCCGTGAGGAGAGACGGCAGGCCGAAGAGGATCCATTGCGGCTGGCTGTCGGCCCGCCCCCTGATCCGCAGGTTGGCAGCGCGGAGCTGGTAGGCAATTACGCAATCCGCTTTACCTGGGCCGATGGCCACGGTAATGGCATCTACGGCTTTTCCTCATTGCGGGCATCGTGTCCATGCTCGACCTGCAACCAGGGCGAGCCGGACGACCTGCTCGGCAGTTGAGCGACGGCGAACTTTCGCTCTGCCGCTTTGCCAGTCGTTTCGACACGAGGCGCCCTGCGGCAGAGAAGTATGGCTGGTACAGACCGGCGAGGGAAGACGCCGATCATGAAAGACATACAAATGGGAAACTCATTGAAGATCGCCCGAATCTGGGGTGTCGATATCCAGGTCCACTGGTCCTTTATTCTGATTCTCTTTTACGGGGCGTTTCTTTTCGGTCACAACGCCAGCAATTTGGCGGCCGGCGCAATCTACGGCGTCGTCGTCATTCTGCTGCTTTTTGTCTGCGTGGTCTTGCATGAGTTCGGCCACGCTATTATGGCGAAATATTTCGGAGTAAATGTACCGCACATCACACTGTTGCCTATTGGCGGGGTGGCCCAGTTGGAGCGCATGCCCCGTAAACCGATGCAGGAGTTTCTGATCGCGATTGCTGGTCCGGCGGTCAACTTCGCGCTGGCCGCAGTGCTGCTGCCGGCCGCGCTGCTGGTGGTGTCCATGAGTATGCGCACCGGTACGATGTGGGCGTTGATTTCGGCCCTGATGCGCACAGCACAGTCGATGAGCGTGGGCGGTCTATTGCTTACGCTGGCGGGCACGAATCTCCTGCTGGGCGTTTTCAATCTATTGCCAGCGTTCCCGATGGATGGCGGACGCATCCTGCGCGCCCTGCTGGCGTTGCGTCTGCAGTATGTTCCGGCGACGCGAATTGCCGTTCTGATTGGACGGGGCATGGCGATATTGTTCGCAATCTGGGGCATCTCCGGGGGAGGCATCTTTCTGCTGCTGGTCGCGTTTTTCGTCTATGTGGGCGGTCGCGGCGAGTTGGAGGCGGTGCAGAGCCGCTATGTGCTGAAGGATTTCAGCGCTCGCCAGGCTGTGAACAAGGATGCACATGTGCTGTATACGAGCGAACCGATCAGCCGGGCGGTCGGCTATATTATGACGACCTACCAAGGAGATTTTCCGGTACACGACCTGGGTAATAACTTGGTCGGCGTGCTCACTCGCCCGCGGCTTGTGGCGACGCTGCGCGGGCAGGGGCAGGATGGGCGAATCGTCGACGTGATGATTCCACGGGCGCGGGTGCCCGTCACCAGTGGGGATAAGACTCTGGCTGACGTTTGGGAACAGATGTTGGAGGCGGGGAGCCGGGTCATCATCGTCCAGGATCAGGAGCAGTTTTTGGGACTGATAACCCTGGACGACATCAGTGAACTGATTCAGGTAATGGGCGCGGCCAAGGAACGAGAAGATACAATCGCAGGGGGGCCTGGCGGCCACGCGGCGGCCTCCCCTCCTGAAGCCCGGTCCACTTTCGACATAAACTGAGGAGGTGTTTGCGATGGTGGCGCATGCGGTCAAACTGGCCCCGTCCATTCTTACCGCTGATTTCGGTCGTCTGCAGGAGCAGATTCAGGCAGCAGAAGAGGGCGGCGCCGACCTGCTCCATCTGGATGTCATGGATGGGAGATTTGTGCCCAATATCACCTTCGGACCGCTGGTGGTGGAGGCGGCCAATCGGATAACGCAGCTGCCCCTGGACATACACTTGATGATCGAGGAGCCGGAACGGCATTTGGATGCATTCGCAAACGCCGGCGCGAATATCATCACCATCCACCTGGAAGCGTGTGTTCATCTCCATCGAGCCGTCCAGCAGATTGTCGATCTGGGCTGCCAGGTTGGCGTGGCTCTGAACCCTTCCACCCCGATCGAAAGTGTTCGCGAGATCGCTCCCTTTGTCGACCAAGTGCTGGTGATGAGTGTCAATCCCGGCTTCGGCGGCCAGCGCTTTATCCAGACGATGACCAGCAAACTGCGGCGCACACGCAAGTTGCTGGATGAGTACAATCCCACCTGTGATCTGGAAGTGGACGGCGGCATAGGCGCCGGCAATATCCGGGACGTGCTGCGCAACGGCGCAAATGTCATCGTTGTTGGCAGCGCCGTTTTCAACACGGACAGTAGCGTTGCCGAAAACCTGACCACGCTACGGGAGGCATGCGGCGCGGCCTCCGCATGAGACGACGGGCGATAGTAATCCAAATCGTTGCATGCAGGCTGGTCTGACGTTCCTCTGCGTCAATATCCTCTTCCAGTTGATCAACCCTCTGATTATGCGCCGATTCCTGGACACGGCGCTGGCCGGCGGATCGTTGGAGCTCCTTAAGCGCCTGGCGCTCCTGTTCATCGGCATCGCCGCCGAGCCTGTTCAGCGAATCATTGCGGGAGAATATCTTGCTCGGCCTAGACGCGGGCGATGAGGAGGTAGCCCAGGCGGTACGTGCCGCGGTGCTGGAAACGGACTTAGTGCAGCTTGAGAACGGGCTGGAGACGGTCGTGGGGCCGAGGGGGGTAAGGCTGTCCGGAGGCCAGAGGCAGCGGGCCGCGGCGGCGCGCATGTGTTCATCCGGCAGGCAGCGTTTCGGGTGTGTGACGATCTGTCGAGCGCGCTGGATGTGGAAACCGAGCAACGTTTGTGGGAGCAGCTTTTCGCGCGGCAGGACGCCACCTATCTGGTCGTTTCTCATCGACGGCCTCTCCTGCGGCGCGCGTATCAGATTGTTGTGCTCAAGTCGGGCCGGGTGGAGGATGCAGGGAGGTTGGAGCCGTTGCTGGAGCGCTGCCCGGAAATGCGCAGCCTCTGTGGGAGGGCCGCGCAGCGAACGAGGATGAATAAGAGCTACGCTGCGCTGAGAAGCAGGGCCACCTGATAGACGAACGGCAGCACGAACATTATGCTGTCGAGCCGGTCGAGGAATCCGCCGTGGCCGGGCAGGAAGACGCCGCTGTCCTTGACGCCGATCTGGCGTTTGAGCATGCTGACGGCCAGATCGCCGAAAAGCGCGAGGATTCCTCCCCCCAGACCTATGAGAGCGCCAAGCCAGACCGCAAGTTCGAGCGGTGACCAGAACGCCACCGCGGCGCCCGCAAGTGTCGCCGCAATCCAGCCGCCGACGGTTCCTTCCCAGCTCTTCTTGGGACTGAGCGCGGGCAAAATTCGCTTGCGGCCGATAGTGACGCCAACAAAGTAGGCGGCGCTGTCGTTGACCATTGTGACGCCCAGCCCAAGAAGCATCCAGAAGAGACCGTTGGGAAGGAGGCGCAGGGCCAAAGCCTGTCCCATCATGAGGCCGATGTAGCTGGCGCCGGCAACGGTGAGCGCCCAATTTCGAAATGGCTTATGGTCCTGCTCTTGGGCCGCGGTTTCGGTTTCAGGTTGAAGCGGGTCTTTGGCGTCCGGGCTACTGCTGTCCTCGTGTGAGGGAGAGCTCTGTTGAGACAGCAAGATGCGGATAAAGATGATGATGAAGCCGAATGTGAGGACAAGCTCCGGCCCGGTCGGGACGAAAGACCAAAAGGAGAACATCAGCGCCAGCGTCCAGGCGAAGCCGTACCAGCGGGCCGGCCTGTAGCCGCTCCTCTCGATCAGGACAAAGTATTCATATGCCCCCAGCGATGTGAAGAAGGTGAGCAGGAGTACCCACCACAGACCGCCGTACCAGAGCGCAAGCAGGACCGGAACCAGCGCAAGCAGGCCAGCGATGACTCGTCGTTTCACCGTTATCGATATCCGACTACAGGACTACAAGGTCCAGGGGGGAGAAGGGGCTTGGGACGTTCTGCAAAGTGGAAGAGTCTATTCCGCATCAGGCACGCCGCCAAAACGACGGCTGCGGCGATTAAATTCGATCAGCGCTTTGTATAACTCCGCCTTGTCGAAAGTCGGCCAGTATGTCGGGGTTGAGTAGTACTCGGCGTAGACTGACTGCCAGATAAGAAAATTGCTCATTCGCCAATCTCCACCGGTCCGGATAATCAGATCCGGGTCTGGCAGGCCGTTCGTGTACAGGTAACGGCTGAAGGTCTCTTCGCTCAGAGAATCAGGATCGATTCCCTCTCTGATGATGCGGCGGGTGGCGTCGACGATCTCTCCGCGTCCGCCGTAGTTGAAGGCCACGTTCAGGATGATTTTGTCGTTGTGCTTGGTGTAATCGAGTGCGTGCAGGATCTGTTTCTGAAGTTCCTTGCTGATACCGGTCAGGCGTCCGCTGTGGCGAATCTGCACACCGTTCTCGTGGAGTTCCTCCAGCCGGTTGCGCAACGTCGTTCCCAGCAGACGCATCAACCCCGATACCTCCTCGATGGGACGGGACCAGTTCTCGGTGGAAAAAGCGTAGATGGTCAGGACTTTGATACCGAATTCGACAGAGGCCTCGAGGACCGGTTGAATATTATCGACGCCGGCGCGATGGCCGATAAAACGAATCAGGCCTCTTTCCTTTGCCCAACGGCCATTCCCGTCCATGATAATTCCTACATGGTAGGGGACTCTGGCGAGAGGAGGGAAAGCGTCTTCGATCAGGTTATCCGGGCTCTGCCGAACTACATCGGGACTGCTCAATGGAACACTGACTCCTTGTCGGTCAGATGGTCATGATTTCCGTTTCTTTGTCGCGTGCAATTTCGTCCACGTTTGCCACGAAGTCATTGGTGACATCTTGAGCCTGGTCCTGGCCGTCACGCAGGTCATCCTCGGTGATCAGGCTCTCGTCCTCAAATGAGCGCATATCTTTGATTGCATCCCGCCTGATGTTGCGGATTGCGACGCGGGCCTCCTCGGCACGCCGAGATACCTGTTTTGTCAGGTCGCGGCGACGTTCTTCCGTCAATGGGGGGATTGTCAGGTGGATCTGCTTGCCGTCGTTGCTCGGTGTCAGACCAATATCGGACATGGCGATCGCCCGCTCGATTGCCCCGATGTCGGTTGGGGTATAGGGGCGAATCTGGAGAGTTTGCGCCTCCGGAACCGAGATCGATGCGATCTGCATCAGTGGGGTCGGTACGCCGTGATAATCGACGCTAAGACGCTCCACAAGCGCGGGGCTGGCCCGACCGGTGCGGATTGACATCAGGTCTGATTGCAAACTGCTGATCGCTTTGTTCATGCGATCTCGTGTTTCATCCAAAATGTCTTCAATCACAACGGCACTCCTTCCACATCAGAGGCGCGAAAGGGCTTGTTCACAGTTCTGAGGCCACTTGGGGCCATTACAGTTGACGTTGGCGGCATGGCCCATTGCGCCAGGGGGGTAAGTCGGCGGCTGAAGCTGAACTCGTGGGATATCGCCGGAAATCCAAGATATGAAGGCACGGCTCAATCGGAATTTCTGGATAGAGTTCTTTCACTTCCTCAGTTCTTTAGTTGTCTTGATATTTTAGCAGAGGTACAGAACAAACGGAAAACGATATTTGATACCCGGTGGGCGCCGACGCTGTCAGGCTGAGGCTTAGCCGGAGAAGACGGTGCCGACGGGCTCACCCTTGACGACCTTCACGAGAGCGTCTTCGGTCCAGACGTTGACCACTGAGATGGGCAGGTTGTTGTCCATGCACATGGCGATGGCGGTACTATCCATTACGCCTATGCGCATATTGAGGGCGTCGATATAGGAGAGCTGTTTGAAGCGGCGGGCATCGCTGTTTTCCTTCGGGTCTTTGTCGTAGACTGCGTCCACTTTTGTCGCTTTGATCAGGATTTCGGCGTCGATCTCCATTGCACGCAGGCTGGCTGCCGTATCGGTGGTGAAGTAGGGATTGCCGGTGCCGGCGCCGAAGATGACAATGCGGCCCTTTTCCAGATGGCGAATGGCTCGGCGCTGAATGTAGGGTTCGGCCACGGCTCGGATTTCGATGCCGGTCATGACGCGAGTGGGCAGGCCGGCGCGCTCAAGGGCGTCCTGCAGTGCGAGCGCGTTCATTACTGTCGCCAGCATACCGATGTGGTCGGCGGTCACCCGCTCCATGCCATGATCGAGGCCGTCCTCCTTGCCCCGCCACATGTTGCCGCCGCCGATAACCAGGGCCACTTCTGCGCCCAAGCTGACGATCGCCTGGATATTCTGCGCTGCTTCTTCAGCCCGTCTGGGATCGATGCCGAATCCGCCTTCGCCGGCCAGCGCCTCGCCTCCCATTTTGAGCAGAACGCGGCGGTATTTAAGAGCATCCATTACAACAACTCCTTGAAATGGGCGCCGCTTCCTGGCGGGGCGCCGGCAATGACATAAAAAAGCCCAGCCCAAAGAGGCTGGGCTGGACTCGCGAAACGTTTAGCCAATCTGCAGACGACTAAAACGACTGACCTGGATATTTTCGCCAAGGCTGGCGATGTTTTCGACGAGGACATCCTTGACGTTCTTGTCAGAGTCCTTGAAGTATTCCTGCTCCATCAGACAGACATCGCCGTACCATTTTTCCAGCTTGCCTTCGGCAATGCGATCAAGGATCTTTTCGGGCTTGCCGCTACCCTCCGCCTGGGCTTTGTATATGGCTATTTCCCTGTCCAGGATGTCGGCGGGGACCTCTTCCCGAGCCACGTATTCCGGGTTGGATGCCACGATGTGCATCGCCAGGTCTCGCGCCAGTTCTTGGAACTGCTCAGTGCGGGCTACGAAATCGGTTTCGCAGTTGAGCTCGACCATAGCGGCGACCTTGCTTCCGTGGTGGACATAGGTGCCGATGATACCTTCATGGGCGTCGCGGTCGGCCTTTTTGGCCGCGGCCGCCAGCCCCTTTTCGCGCAGATATTCGACGGCTCTGTCAAAATCGCCATTATTTTCGTTCAGTGCCGTCTTGCAGTCGAGAATGCCGGCCCCCGTCGCGCCTCGCAGTTCTTTCACCATCTGTGCTGTGATTGCAGCCATACTCCTCCTCCTGATTCCCTTGCTGCAGATTATTCACACGTCAATGCGTGCATGCTGTTTCCGCGTAATCGTCCGCACTGCGCTAACTTTACGCCTTCGCAGCCGTGCGGACGATTACGTCTGATTGTCCGATATCGGCGCGCAATTGACTCTGCGTCGCCATTTCGACATGATATCGCTACAGATATTCGCTGTTGCGCTGCGGCCAGTGTATAGGCCAGACCAGTGCACAGCAGCGGCGGCTATCCCTCTTCGCTGACCGGCTCAGTTTCCGTCTGCTCGGGCTCCGCCTGCTCAGGGGGCGCTTCCTCGCCCGTCTGAGCTTGGTCCGCTTCAGCGACAGCGCCTGTATTCTCTTCCTCAGAGTCGCTGGCTACCGGCACTGCGAGTTCGCTTGCTTCTCCTTCCTGCCCTTCTTCTTCCATGCCTTGCAGTTTGGCGAGTGTGCTCGGCCCGAGGTACTGCTCCAATTCCGCTAGTTCGTCGTCAGAAACCTGTCCGGTTTCTACCATTTCCACTTCGCGGAAACGCCGTCCCTCTTCAACTGCATCAGCGATAATCCGTGTAATCAGTTTAACGGCTCGAATCGCATCATCATTGCCCGGTATGACATAAGTGATTTCGTCCGGGTCAGAGTTGGTATCAGCCACTGCGATAAGAGGGATGCCGATCTTGTTCGACTCCTTGACGGCCAACTCTTCCCGTTGCGTATCGATCACGAAGATCAGATTGGGCATTGCGGTGAGCGTCTTGATCCCGCCGATACGACGATTCAACTTGGCGAGTTCACGATCGATGACCAGTTGCTCGATCTTGGGAAGCGACTGGAATTCGCCATTGGATTTACGCCGTTCCTGGCGGTTCAGGTAGTCGATACGTTGTTTGATCGTGGTCCAATTTGTCAGCGTGCCCCCCAACCAGCGATTGTGGATGTAGGGCATACCGCAACGGGCCGCCTCCTGTTCGACGGTACCCTGCGCCTGCCTTTTAGTGCCGACAAACAGGACCGTGCCGCCATCGGCGACCAGCCGGCGCACCATCTCATAGTATTCATTGATTCGCGTCATCGTCTGGTGCAGATCGATGATGTGAATTCCACTGCGCTCAGTAAAGATATACTGACGCATTTTCGGATTCCAGCGCCGGGTCCTGTGCCCGAAATGTACGCCGGCTTCCAACAGCTGCTTCATGGTAACGACTGATGCCACAAGAACCTCCAGGGTTTGTCTTCCGCCCTGTTCACACTGGGAATGACCGCGCGTTGGCGGCACCCAATTCCTCAGTCCCAGGACGTGTTGAATGGATAGTAACTCGATCTGATCGGTTGGAAATGTTCAGCCATCACAGACCGACTATGAATGTTAGCATAATCGGGGCTGTGCTCAAAAAAGATCCTGCCGGATCGTTTGACAGCTCTGACACAGGTCAGGACTGTGCTGAATCCTTGTAGTCGCGGAATCGATATCCAAGGCCCCGTTCGGTGAATATGTAGCGCGGCTTCGATGGCTCCGTTTCGATCTTTTTGCGGAGATAGGTGATATACAGACGCAACAGGTGATTGTCGTTTACGTATTCGTGACCCCATACTTTCGTCAACAACACCTCATGGGGGACCACCCAACCGGCGTTTTGGATGAGCTGGTGGAGGAGTCGATATTCTGTTGGGCGCAGACTCAGTCGTTCGCCGTCGACAATCACATCGCGCCGCTGCAGGTCCACCTGCAACCGGTCATCGATGGTGATAATCTGATCCTCCGGCCGGGAATTGGTCACTTCAAAACGACGCAGCACTGCCCGGATCCGGCTGGACAACTCCCGCGGGCTGAATGGCTTGGCCACGTAGTCATCCGCGCCCAGGTCCAGCCCTTTGATTTGGTCTTCCTCGTCGGAGCGTACTGTGAGCATAATAGCGGGAATATCGCTGATCTCGCGCAGCCGCTTGAGTGTTTCGAAACCGTCCAGGCCCGGCATTTCAACGTCCAGAAGCACGAGATTTGGTTCATATTCCCGTATCTTTTCCAGTGCCTGGAAGCCGTCATTTGCTTCCAGCGTCTGATAGCCTTCCAGGTCCAGATTCATCTTCACGAACCGCACCATACGCGGTTCGTCGTCAACGACCAGGATCTGTTTGGCCGGACCTGTTTGCGACATAACGACATTCCCTCGGATTTTTTCGCCCCTGCACGCGATACGGGCTGGTTCTTTCTCTCGCAATCATACCATGCACTCTTGAGACCGGGCTATCTCGCCCGTCGGGTGGTGTGGCATCCCGGATTTGGGGTGGGAACAGAGGCGAAGAGAGATTGGAGAGGAGTGAAGAGCGGGAGCTGCTGGTTCCTCTGCCGGAGATTGGATTGCGGGCCGGCCGTGGTCATGTTGTTGCTTGAGATATTACGGAAGTTCGTCCCCATTTTGGGATGCACTTCTTTGTGCATGCTGGCTTGCGGGGGCGGGCGGGAATGAGAAAAATGGGCACAACTGTGGCGTCTGAAATGTCCGGACTTTGCAAATTTTGTACAGCTTTTGCGGGGGACGCCAGTTCATCATTTCGATGGCTGAGGGGCGGTCTGTCAGCGATGCGGCGGGGGACTCAAAAGGGGCCGCGAAAGCGTTGCATTTTCCGCCAAAGTGTTGCATTCCTGTTTTTTTGGGCTCCTGACCAGAGTAAAAGAGGGCAAAAAGGGGGAAATCGGCGCGAAAAAAGTGTATCAGTGGAGGCGCCACGGAAGCGGGTTTTCGCGCCGATTTTCCGAAGAGAATCGGCGCGGAAATGCGGTTGTTCGTGGTTGGCGGTTTGTCAATATTGTACAGCTTTTGTTTATGTTTTGTATAGATTTACAAAGTTGAGCAGGAAGGGAACGCCCCAAGCCTGATTGCTTCCCGACGTATACAGCAGTTTGCCCCAACATTGGGATGCCCCTTCCCCCGGAACGAAGTCGGATCGACCATGCGTCCTGGCGGTGAGCATTCCTCGGCCGACGGGAGCTGCCGCTCTTGTTTTGCATGGTGAGAAGGCCCCAGGAAGAAACCGAATTGGGCGCAGACCGGATTTGACAACGAAAAGAGGATGGGATAGTCTAGCATTCCTTGTCTCTGAAATCGTGTGAGGTTTGACCGCAGGATTGCTGACAAAGGGTCTGGCTGGATGACATGGGCCGTGCACAGCACATGTTGTTGTAGATCAGCCGAATCGGGATTTGTCAGGCGAGGCATGGATGTAGTAAGCTAGCATAGTTGAGGCACATTAACAGTTGAAGAGTGGCAAGATAAGCGAGTCCAGCAGACCTGTCAGTCGTTTTCGACTGTTCTGCGTTCTGGTTATGGTAGGGACGTGGAGCGGTACGGGAGCGAGATGACTTTGGAGTAAAGAAGAGCTTTGCGTAGAGGTGCTGTTGTTTCCGGGTGTACTGGGAGTGTGAGGTACGCAGAGGGGACGGCGGCGAAAATACGGAGAGTTTGATCCTGGCTCAGGATGAACGCTGGCGGCGTGCTTAACACATGCAAGTCGAACGGGAAGCGGTGCATATTACTTCGGTGATTTTGTGCCGTGGAGAGTGGCGAACGGGTGCGTAACACGTAGGTAACCTGCCCTGAAAAGGGGGATAACCACGGGAAACTGTGGCTAATACCGCATAATCTCGCCGAGACGGTGGTTTCGGTGAGGAAAGCTGAGGCGATTTGGGAGGGGCCTGCGGTCGATTAGCTGGTTGGTGGGGTAAAGGCCCACCAAGGCGATGATCGATAGCTGTTCTGAGAGGAAGACCAGCCACACGGGAACTGAGACACGGTTCCGACTCCTACGGGGGGCAGCAGTGAGGAATATTGCGCAATGGGGGAAACCCTGACGCAGCAACGCCGCGTGGAGGACGAAGGTTTTCGGATTGTAAACTCCTTAACTGGGGGAAGAGGAAGGACGGTACCCCAGGACGAAGACACGGCTAACTAGGTGCCAGCAGCCGCGGTAATACCTAGGTGTCAAGCGTTATCCGGAATTACTGGGCGTAAAGGGTGCGCAGGCGGCGCGACAAGTCCGGCGTGAAAGCTTCTGGCTTAACTGGGAGAGGACGTCGGAAACTGTAGTGCTAGAGTGAATGAGAGGGGGGCGGAAATCCCGGTGTAGTGGTGGAATGCGTAGATATCGGGAAGAACACCAGAGGCGAAGGCGGCCTCCTGGCATTTTACTGACGCTGAGGCACGAAAGCGTGGGTAGCGAACGGGATTAGATACCCCGGTAGTCCACGCTGTAAACGATGTGAACGAGGTGTGGGCGGTGTAGAAGCCGTCTGTGCCGGAGCAAACGCGATAAGTTCACCGCCTGGGGAGTACGGTCGCAAGGCTAAAACTCAAAGGAATTGACGGGGGCCCGCACAAGCAGCGGAGCGTGTGGTTTAATTCGATGCAACGCGAAGAACCTTACCTGGGCTTGACATGTACGTAGTAGTGAAGGGAAACCGGAACGAGCCTTCGGGCAGCGTAGACAGGTGCTGCATGGCTGTCGTCAGCTCGTGTCGTGAGATGTTGGGTTAAGTCCCGCAACGAGCGCAACCCGTGTTGCTAGTTACAAGTGTCTAGCGAGACTGCCGGTAACAAGCCGGAGGAAGGTGCGGATGATGTCAAGTCAGCATGGCCTATATGTCCAGGGCTACACACACGCTACAATGGCTGGTACAAAGGGAAGCGAAGGGGAGACCTGAAGCGAATCTCATCAAAGCCAGTCATAGTTCGGATTGCAGGCTGCAACTCGCCTGCATGAAGTCGGAGTTGCTAGTAACCGCAGGTCAGCAATACTGCGGTGAATACGTTCCCGGGCCTTGTACACACCGCCCGTCACGTCATGGGAGTTGGTAAGACCTGAAGACGGTGACCCAACCTTCGGGAGGGAGCTGTTTAGGGTGGGACTGATGACTGGGACGAAGTCGTAACAAGGTAGCCGTACCGGAAGGTGCGGCTGGATCACCTCCTTTCTAAGGAAGCGTGGGCGAATCTGTGGAGACGGTGCAGCAGCTGTATAGAGCAGTAGCTGTGCTGTCGGGGAAGCGGAGACGCCGCAGCAGTGAGGGTAAGCTGGAGGCTGGTTATCTTGTCACTTTTCAGGGGTTAAGGTGCCTCTGAAGTGAAGGCGGGGCAAGTGGTGGAAGAAGGGCCTGTAGCTCAGACGGTTAGAGCACTGTGCTGATAACGCAGGGGTCCGTGGTTCGAGTCCACGCAGGCCCACAGTCGTTTGGCTGAGGCGGGGAGTGAGCGCTGCAGCCGGCGATGGCAGCGAGCCAGGGTTCTGCAGACCCGGCCGGAGCAGTCAGTAAGCAGGGATGGCACATTAAGAACTGAATAGGATAGAGAAGAACTGCTGTAGGAGTAAGAAGGGTGCGGCAGCTGCGAAGTTGTCGCGCGCGAACACAGCAGGTTAAGCTACGAAGGGCATACGGAGGATGCCTTGGCGCCAAAGGCCGAGGAAGGACGTGTACCACTGCGAAAAGCTGCGGGGAGTTGTGGTAAGGCTGCGATCCGCAGATGTCCGAATGGGGAAACCCGCCCTGGGGAATGCCGGGGCAGCGCGCAGTGAAAAGATAGCTGCGTAGCGGGGAACTCGGGGAAGTGAAACATCTAAGTACCCGGAGGAAAAGAAACGATTCCGTTAGTAGTGGCGAGCGAAAGCGGATTAGTCCAAACCGTACCGGCGCAAGCTGGTGCGGGGTAGCAGGACCGGCGGAAGGTCTGGACCGGATAGCGGAACCGCACTGGAAAGGCGGACCGGAGAGGGTGAGAGTCCCGTAGGCGAAATCTGGGAAGGGCTGGTCGGTATCCTGAGTATCACGGGGCACGCAAACCTTGTGAGAAGCTGGGGAGACCACTCTCCAAGACTAAATACCTTTGGCGACCGATAGTGGACAAGTACCGTGAGGGAAAGGTGAAAAGGACCCCTGATAGGGGAGTGAAAGAGAGCCTGAAACCGTATGCCTACAAGCAGTCAGAGCCTGATGCCGGGGTTTGCCCTGGCCGGGTGATGGCGTGCCTATTGGAGAATGAGCCAACGAGTTACGGTCAGTAGCAAGGTTAAGGTGTGATAGCCGGAGCCGAAGCGAAAGCGAGTCTGAATAGGGCGTTGAGTTGCTGGCAGTAGACCCGAAACCAGGTGAGCTATCCATGTCCAGACTGAAGCGGGAGTAAAATTTCGTGGAGGGTCGAACCGGTGTACGTTGCAAAGTGCTCGGATGAGGTGTGGATAGGGGTGAAATGCCAAACGAACCTGGAGATAGCTGGTTCTCGCCGAAATAGCTTTAGGGCTAGCGTCGTTTGCTGAGCGCAGGAGGTAGAGCACTGGATGAGGTAGGGGGCGAAATGCTTACCGAACTCAACCAAACTCCGAATGCCTGTGCTTTAGAACGGCAGTTGGACTACGGGAGATGAGTTTCGTGGTCAAGAGGGGAAAAGCCCAGACCGTCAGCTAAGGTCCTCAAGTGGAGACTAAGTGGGAAAGGAAGTGGTGTTACAGAGACAGCCAGGAGGTTGGCTTGGAAGCAGCCATCCTTGAAAGAGTGCGTAACAGCTCACTGGTCAAGTGATACTGCGCCGAAAATATAACGGGGCTTAAGTCACCCGCCGAAGCTACGGTTTTGCAGATGTCTGCGGACATGTGCGGGAGGTAGGCGAGCGTTGCATGCGCATTGAAGCGATACCGAGAGGAGTCGTGGAGTGCATGGAAGCGAGAATGTTGGCACGAGTAGCGAGAGCTGTGTGAGAACCGCAGTCCCCGGAAGTCTAAGGTTTCCGACGGGAGGTCAATCCGCGTCGGGTTAGTCGGACCTAAGGCGAGGCCGAAAGGCGTAGTCGATGGGAAACAGGTGAATATTCCTGTACCGCATCAGGTTGTTAGAGCGAGGGGGTGACGCAGAAGGGTAGGTCAGCCAGCGGCTGGAAGAGCTGGTGCCAAGCCTGTAGGTGATGAGGACGGGGTTAAAAGACCGTCTGAGCTGAGGGGTGAAGGCGAGCCTGAATCAGGTGGAAGTGATTGAACCCAAGCTGACGAGAAAAGCCTCTAGTGAGACCTATGCGACCGTACCGCAAACCGACACAGGTAGACAGGTGGAGAACACCAAGGGGGACGGGAGAACCTTCGTCAAGGAACTAGGCAAAAAGGGTCCGTAACTTCGGGAGAAGGACCGCCTCGGTAGAGTGAGGGTACAGACGTGCCTGAGCTTGAGGAGGCCGCAGAGAAGAGGCCCTGCCGACTGTTTAGCAAAAACACAGGTCCGTGCGAAGTTGAGAGACGACGTATACGGGCTGACGCCTGCCCAGTGCCGGAAGGTTAAGGGGAGAGGTGAGAGCTTTGAACTGAAGCCCCGGTGAACGGCGGCCGTAACTATAACGGTCCTAAGGTAGCGAAATTCCTTGTCGGGTAAGTTCCGACCCGCACGAAAGGCGTAACGAGTGGGGCGCTGTCTCGACGGAGGGCCCGGTGAAACTGAAGTAGGAGTGAAGATGCTTCTTACCCGCAGCAGGACAAAAAGACCCCGTGGAGCTTTACTGCAGCTTGATATTGGATTAGGGCTTACTCTGTGTAGGATAGGTGGGAGACTGCGAAGCTGGTTCGCCAGGATCGGCGGAGTCGCTGGTGAAATACCACCCTGATTGAGTTTTGGTTCTAACCTGTGGCGTGACCCGGTATGGGGACAGTGTCAGGTGGGCAGTTTGACTGGGGCGGTCGCCTCCCAAAAGGTAACGGAGGCGCGCAAAGGTTCCCTCAGGCTGAATGGAAACCAGTTGAAGAGTGCAAACGCAAAAGGGAGCTTGACTGCGAGACGGACATGTTGAGCAGAGACGAAAGTCGGCGTTAGTGAACCCACGGTTCTGAGTGGAAAGGCTGTGGCTTAACGGATAAAAGCTACCCCGGGGATAACAGGCTAGTCTTCCCCAAGAGTTCACATCGACGGGAAGGTGCGGCACCTCGATGTCGGCTCGTCACATCCTGGGGCTGGAGCAAGTCCCAAGGGTTGGGCTGTCCGCCCATTAAAGTGGCACGCGAGCTGGGTTCAGACCGTCGTGAGACAGGTCGGTCTCTATCCGCTGTGGGCGCAAGGGAATTGAGAGGAGCTGTCCCTAGTACGAGAGGACCGGGATGGACAGACCGCTGGTGTGCCAGTTGTCGTGCCAACGGCATAGCTGGGTAGCTAAGTCTGGGAAGGATAACCACTGAAAGCATCTAAGTGGGAAGCCAGCCTCAAGATAAGTTCCCTCACAGAGAGAGTCTGGTAAGTGCGCTGGTAGACGACCAGTTTGATAGGCGGGACGTGTAAGGGCTGAGAGGTCTTGAGCGAACCCGTACTAATGCACGAGGGCTTAACCTGTATGTAGATCTTGCGCTTATAGTAGTACTTCTTTATCCTGTTCAGTTCTTAGTGTGCCAGACGAGTGGCAATGCGGATGGCAGTGTGCGAATGGCGACCCGGCAGAACCCCTGACACAACGTCAGCAGCTCTGACCCGGACCTTGCAACATGACGCACAGCACGCAGTACGCACCGCACTCCACTCACACCTTACAACCTGCGTGAGCAAAGAGGAGTTGGTGGCAAGAGCGGTGGGGAAACACCCGGTCCCATCCCGAACCCGGCAGTAAAGTCCACCAGCGTCGATGGTAGTGCGGGGGCGACCCCGTGTGAGAGTAGACCGCTGCCAACCTCCTCTTTCTTATAAATCAGTAGCTCGGAAACTCCCTAAGCGGGAGTTTTTCGTTTTCTCAGGGACGCGCCTGGTCAACTCGCGTCTTCGGGCGCCTGCCTGGATACCGCTTCCGGTTTCGACCTCTACCCCTGCCCATCCTCAAACAGCCAGCATCTTGTCAGCTGACCATTTTCGGGTTCAAAGGCCGGCGGGCTATCTTGAGCGCACGGCTCAAAAACCAGAGGGCAGCGCGGGTGAAACCGGCAACCCGCAGGCGGCTCGCGCAGGTCAGGCGGCGCGCCGGGGATGAACTGCGGGGTAGTGTCGGCGTTAAGCCGGGGAATGCTGGCCAGAAGCCGTTGCGTATAGGGGTGGCTGGGGTGCAGAAGCACCTGATCCGCGCTGCCGATCTCGACGATTTCTCCGGCATAGACTACAGCCAGATCGTCGCACACATCGCTCGCCAGGGCGATGTCGTGCGTGATAAAGATGATGGCCAGGTTCAAATCCTGCTTCAGCCGTTTGAGCAGGTTGGTGATCTGGGTCTGAACGCTTGCGTCCAGGGCCGAAGTCGGCTCATCCATGATGACCACGGGCGGATCCAGGATCAGGGCGGCGGCGATCATGGCGCGTTGCTTCATGCCACCGCTGAGCTCATGCGGATAGCGGTCATATACATCTGCGGGCAGCCCCACATAGGCCAGCAGTTCCAGGGCGCGGGCGCTCGCCCCCTGTTTACCGGAGGCTCCGCTCACCATCAGCGGTTCGATGATCTGCTCCCCTACGCGCAGGACAGGATTAAAGCCGTTCTGCGCGCCTTGGGGGACCAGGGACAGCTTGCGCCAGCGAATCTCCTGCCGGAAACGGTCGTCCGCCATGCCGAGAAGCTCCTGCCCGTTCAACCAGATTTCGCCGTCATAGCGGGCCACGTTTGTAGGCAGCATGCGCATGATGGCGAGGGCGAGCGAGGATTTGCCGCTGCCCGATTCGCCCACGAGACCAAGGGCAGAGCCGCCGCTCGCGAGGGAAAAGGAGACGTTGTCCACCGCGCGCACAGCACCGGCCCGATCGGCATAGTGGAAGGTGAGATCACGGACGTCGAGAAGCGATGTCATGGCGGCGATCGCCTCAGCCGCGGGTTTACCACCGGTTCGATTCCCAACCCAAGCAGCATGAAGGTGAGGGCGGTAAGGACGATGCAGAGGCCCGGAGGCACGATCCACCACCAGTAGCCGAGATAGATGCCGCCTGTACGGAAGCCGGCCTCAAGTATCTGTCCCCAGGTGGGGATGGAGGGATCGCCGAGGCCGAGAAAGCTGAGGCCCGCTTCGGACAGAATCGCGGCGGGGGCGCCGAAGATGAGTTGGGCGAAGACGTAGGGGGTGATCTGGGGCAGGATGTGGCGGAACATGACCCGCCGCCGCGACGCGCCCAGGCTCTGAATGGCTTCGAGCAACTGGTTGGTGCGCATGTGGAGGACCATACTGCGGATCTGGATGGTCAGGCCCGGCCAACCGAAGACGACGAGGATGAAGATGATCATCCACAGGCTGGGGCCGACGATGAAAAGCATGAAGATGAGCAGCGGCAACACAGGCACGTTGGCAACGATGTCGGAGAGGCGCTGGATGGTGATATCGGCCCGTCCGCCCAGGTAGCCGCTGGCAATGCCCAGCGATGTGCCGATCGCGGTAGACATCAGGGCGGAGATGACACCGATGAAGAGCGCGATGGGCACGCCGAACAGCAGGCCCCGGGCCAGATCTCTGCCCAGGCTGTCGGTACCCATCAAGCCGAACACGGCGCCGCCCACGACGAAGCGCACCTTCCCCACGCTGTCGCCCTCCTCCCGCAATGCGGCCTGGACGATGATCTCATAGTCGCCGGTCAAGGACGAGAGAGCTTTTTCAGAGTCGCCGGTGGGGACGCCAAAGAGGAATTGATCTACGCGTCCGCCGATCTGCGCGCCGTCCAGCCGCAGATCAAACTCGTCGGCAAGGAAATTCTGTACTGCGGTCACGGTTGCTTCGTCGGTGCTCAGTTGCACCCGCAACGGCGATTGGCCATAACGCAGGAACGGTCCGCTTTCACCTTCACGAGGACCGCGCACCGTGTGGCGGTAGATGCGCAGCTGTTTGCCGTCCGGCCGTTTGAGCGAGATCAGGACCAGGGGCGGGCGCTCTGCATATTTGACGTCGGCGAGGGTGACGGCCAGGAAGGTCGGAGGATGGGAAGAGGCATAGGTCAGGGGGAAGCGCCAGCTATGGACCGGCCCGCTGCGAGCCATCTGCACGGTGTGCGGCTCCGTACCTTCGAAGATACGGTGGGGAGGCCGGGCCTCCCGGCGAAGTGAGTTGGTCCAGGCCGGCGGCACCGCTTTAGGGTTATCTACCCAGACGATGGGATTGCTCCACCGGCTCTCGCCGAAATCCAGTGGAAATACGAGCAACACGTAGATAGCCACCACGATCAGCAGGCACAACAAGCTGACGCCGCCAAAGCCCGGCCCGCTGCGCAGAAGCACCTGCAAGGCACTGGCCCTGTTCACAGCGTTTTCCTCTTTGCGCCGGTCTTTGTTCGGGGCCCAGGTGGCGCCCCAGTCGGAGGGCTGCCGTTCGGCATCAGTCCGTGTACCTCACACGTGGATCGAGGAAGACGTAAAGCACTTCCAGTACGATGCGGATCACGACATACATCAGAGTGAAGATGAAGGTGAGGGCAACGATGACGTTTTCATCGGGCGTGCCGGCGAGGGCATCGTAATAGAGCCGGCCCATGCCCTGCCAGTTAAAGACGGTTTCCACCAGAATGGAGCCTGACACCGACCCTGCCAAGCCGAACATGAGGCCGGTGACGATCGGCGGGGCGGCCACGCGCAGAATATGGCGGAGGCGAACGCGGCTTTCGGGCAGACCTTTAGCGCGGGCGATCTTGACATGGTCTTCCTGGGCGATATTGAGGGTGATAGTGCGAATCGAATAGATCGACGGCCCAAAGCTGACGAGAACCAGGGTAATCACCGGCAGCAGAGCATGTGAGACAAGATCGAAGAAGCGGGGCAGGGGTTCTGTAGGCGGCGGCGTGCTGTACATGCCGCCGGAAGGAAGGATTCGCAGCTGGATGGAGAGAATCAATATGAACAGGATGCCGATCCACCAGGTGGGAATGGCAAAAGAAACGGCCGCGAAGCCGGAGACAAAGCGATCCAGCCAGGAACCCTGGCGGGTGGCAAGATAGGAGCCGCCGATGATGCCGATGATGGCGGTGATGATGAATGATGAGGTGAGCAGGAGCATGGAGTTGGGCACGCGCTCGGTCACGATATCGAAGACGCGATTGCTGCCGTCGAAGCTGCGGAGCGAGCGGGCTTCGCCCAGGTCGAGGGTCAACACCCGCAACGCGGTGCGGGGGAGGCGATAGTACCAGGGGGTGCGCAAGCCATAGAAGATTTCCAACTCCTCGCGGCGCTTCTCCAGCACCTTTTCCATTTCGTCGGGATCGCGGATGGTTTCGGCCAGCGCGGTTCGCTCGGCGCGCAGCTGCTCTCCGATCGTTGCAGCAAGGATGCGGTCGGAGAATCCGGTCAGGCCCAGCGTCAGCACCAGCATGAGCAGGACGACGAAAAAGACCCCGACCATGGTGAGGGAACGGACGAGGAGGGGACGAAAAAGTGACATTACAGCGGTGGACAGTAGCTGGTGATCGGTGGTCAGTCGTCAGGGGGTGTTGTGAAGTTGCTATTCACTATACACTGTCCACGAAGCACCAGCCACTGCTGTTAACGTCTGCGACGTGCGAGAAGGATGCCGCCAAGGATGATGATAATTACAACAGCACCGACGACTGGGGTCACCGGCAGCCCGCCGGCAGGTTCAGATTCCGCCTCTTCTGATTCCGCCTCTGTAGATTCGGCCTCTGCGCTCTCCGAGTCGGTCTCCGTATCCGATTCTGAATCGGTCTCTGAGTCTGATTCCGTGTCGGACTTTGCTTCATCGGACTTTGCTTCATCGGACTCCTCTTCAGTTTCCGATGCGCTCTTTTCCTCTTCAGCTGCGGCCTCGGACGACTCTTCATCCGAGTCGGAAGATGAGGATTCCTCTGTATCTGAGGACTCCGTCTCCGAGGATTCTGTTTCCTCCGCTGCCGGCTCCTCTCCGATGATGGCGATATCGGCTTCCAGCTCGATGCGGCGCTCCGCCATACGGGCCAGCTCATCGCTGTAAGCTACCAGCACCAGTTCGTATATCCCCAGTTCCAACTGGTCCGTGGTCTCAGCAGTCATTCTGATTGCAAACCAGTTGGGGTCCAGGGTATCGGCGTCGCCCTGCTGGATGATCTCCCCGCTGGCGGTATCGATCAGCAGATAGCGCAGGGACAGATTGCCAGGCCCTTCCAGCGTCAAAGTAACTTCATAGTCGGCGCCCAACTCGATCGGCGGCGCTTCGATCTCGGTATATTCGATCAGGTCCGGCAGCCCGCGGTAGAGATCGCTGGCGGTAAAAGGATAGCTCTCGTCACGGAAGGCGACCAGTTCGGCGAATTGGGCCGGCGGATCATAGCGCTCCAACATGAAGGGGCCGTTGCTGATCACCATGTGGCCCTTTTCGTCAAACCATTCGAGCACGGCGGTGTAGCGTTCCACGCCCTCTTCGCTGCTGGTGAGGACTATTTCACCGTCCGCTGTGGGCAGGGTGAACACGTCAGTGGGAATGGTCTCCAACCGGCGCAGGTCCAACATGGCCTTGCGCACGAGCCGGGCATCGCGGTCCAGCACCAGGCTGATCCATGGCACGTTGTAACGGGCGGCGGCCGTGTCGCTATACGCAGCCCGCCGCTGGCCGAATACCAGTTCATCCATCGCATAGAGCATTTCCCAAGGGGTACTCAACCCGGCGGGGATGCCGTAGGAGGCGATGTAATTCTGCTCAAAGTGCCAGAAGTCCACGTAGGCTTCGATGCGATTTTCGTCCAACACGCGGTATCCCTTGATCGTGTCAAGGAAAGGGCGCGCGGTCGTGGCGATAACCGTTTCAATCTTGGCTTTATCAGGATTGTAGGACAGGTCGAAGCCCTGATAGATCGAATAGAGAACATCGGCCATGCTGATCGGCTGGCCATGATGCCACGGGGCCTGGAAGAATTTGCTGTAGTCGTAGACGACCTTGCTGGTGGCAGTCACCTCTTCACCCACGTTCGTCCACCGGCCCCGCTGCGCGTTCCACATGATGGCATCTGCCGGCACATCCAACGCGCCTTCCGGCCCGGCCGTATCCACTTCGTAACCGATACGGAAGGGCGCCGGGATCCCGGTGAAAGGATCGTTCCAAACGGCCGGGTCCTGCAGATGCCGCCAGATGTCGTTGCTGTAAACATCGCCAAAGCCGCCGACCGGGTTCCAGGTTGTGCGTTCGGTCCATACCCAAAGATGGCCCACGGTCAGTTCGTCGCTGCCGGTTTTGAAAGCCGAACGCAGGCTCCACAGCCCGCGGGGTCCTGCTGCCAGATCCTGGGTGATGCCCTCGACGCCGGCCTGCACGGGGAAGGCGTTCATGACGGTAGCGATCCAGATGCGGACCGACTCGTCGAGGCCGATGCGGGTCATTTCGCGATACATGTCGTCACGCTCGGCCTGGTCGGCGAATTCGCCCTTGAAGAGGCGCTCGCCCAGATCGTCCAGCTCTTCATTTTCGTAGTGCCAGAAGCCGACCTCTTTCCAGCCGGGCATGTTCCCCAGCCAAGGGGCATAGAAGGAGTTGATGCCGCCAAAATCATAGCGGTTGGGCGCGCCGCGGCCCCAGCCTTCGGTATAGAGGTGCCATTCAAACTGGGCAGGGTCGGTGGCATAGACGGTCTGGATGGCGGGCGCGAAGGACTGGCGATTGGCCGCGATGGAAAACCCGGCGTCTTGCAGAGCCGATCGAATCAGATCGCCCACTTCGCGCCGCTCGTCCTCCACGCGCATAATGAACTTCAGACGGATCGGCTGATCGTTGAAGTGCCACACACCGTCCACCAACTCCGCGCCGGCCTCGGTCATGGCATCGGCGATCAACTGGCGGGCGTATTCGGGATCATAGTCCAATTCCGCCTGCTGGATGACGTCGAAGACGGTCAGATAGTCGTAATCGGTGGAGGCCACGTTGGTGTACATCGGCGCTGCCTGGCCCTGGTAGATTTCCCGGGTGACAAACTCCCGGTCTACCAACCGCTGCATCGCCTGCCGCACCGCCTTAATCGAAAAGGGGTTCAATCTCCCTTCGGGCGCGGGCGCCGGATTGAGGATCAACGAAATGGTGCTGGCGGGGGCCTCATAGAGTTGGATGTCCTCTTTGTCGCGCAGCTCGCGAGCCGCGGCGATCTTCAGATTGTAGTAGTAGAGGTCCATCTCGCCGGCTTCCAGATCCAGAGGAGCGCGGTCCACGTTGAACGCTTTGAAGTAAAGCCGCTCGACGGCGGGGCCGGGTTCCTCATGAGGAGGGTCGTATTGGGCCAGGACCGAGACGGAGAGACCGATGATGATCGCCAGGCTGATCGGGACGACTTTGAGCAGCCATGCCGGGATTTTGGTCGACCAAGTCGTTTTCATATTCAAATCCTTTTGCCAACATCCGGGGCCTGTGGCCACCTGGCTGCCGCTCGCCACCGAACTTTTGGGGACGTCGGGCAAGCTATAGTGGCAGTGAGCGACCTGCCGCTGACAGCTTATCCGGTTCGCTTACGGAACGAAACCCATAGCAGGCCAAGCGCGATGCCGATGCCAACGCCGCCGACCACCGGCCCGGTCGCGCTCGCCGCGGGCACGGCTGTGGTGGCAAGCGCCGTTTCTACCGGCACGCTCTCCACCGCGACCTGGCGTGAAGCAGGCGTAAGGCCGGCTTGCGTTGCGGATTCGTTCATCTGCTGGAGCTTCTCGTCCAAGGCATCCAGTTTCTTATCCAGGTCCTGGACATTGTCGAAGCCGAACTCCATATAGAATGATGTGGAAGCGAAGTTGCCCGATTCGTCGACCAACACGACCCTGTGGGCGCCTTCGCCGGAGATGGGAACGAAGATCTGCTGGGTATAGCGCCCGAGCTTGTCGGTGCGGCCGGAGGCAGCGTTGGCGCCACCGACTTGCAAATAAATATCCATATCTGGTTGGAAGCCGTGCCCCTGGACGGTGATGGTCTCGCCGGCAGCCCCGGCGTCAGGGCTGATGAAGATTTCGGGGCGGGCGATGGCACGCTGGCGGCTGAAACCGATCTTCTGGTTAACGGGGCCAAACTCGCCGAGGCGGGTATCGGCCCAGACCAGATAGGCATCGTTCTCACTGGCAGCGATGGCGAAGTAGTCGCCCAGGAAAAGCCCTCTGGGGAAGCCCTTGTTGGGATTGGAGGGGAAGTCTGTCACGCGCGTGTCGCCTACTTTAAGGTCGAGCTCTTCCAGCTCGAAGCCCCAAGTCTCGCCCTGATCTTCGGAACGAGTATAGTAGATATGGTAGCGTGTGCGGACGGGGTCGTCGCGCATATCCCCCCACATGAGATGGATAACGCCATCCGGCCCGACGTCCATGGCGGGGAAAAACTGAACGGCGTCGGTCTCATCGGTGTTGATGCGTACGGGCCGCGACCAGCGATCTCCGCCGTTGAGTGAGCGGATAAAGTATACGTCGCCCTCATCAAGCGGATTTTCCGCCGGCAGAGCGACATAGGCTACATAGAGCTCATCTTCAGGCCCTACCGATACTTTGGGGAAGGCCGACGCCCAGTAGCGGAAGTAAGCGTTACGGGGCCGGAACCCCGGCTCAAGGAATCGGGCGATACGCTTGGGATCGCCAAAGGTTTCACCGCCATCTTCAGACTTGGACATATAGAATTCGGCGAGGCCCTTCATGCTCTCGTCGTCGGTACTGTCGATCCAGGTCACATAGAGAGTGCCCTTGGAATCGACGACGGGAACGGGCCCCTGCACGACTCGCCTGGTGCCGATTGCGTTCGACTGGCCTTCGGTGTCGTCGATCTCACCGTAGGTGCGCTTTACGGTCGGGCCAACCGGGACAGGATCGGACCAGGTCACACCCTGATCGAGCGAGTAGGCCAGCATGGGCGTGGTCTGCACTTCAGGCGCGCCCAGGGTTGGGAGCTCGCCGATGTAAAGGATGTCGTAGATGGTGTTAAATTCGACAAAAGTGACATAGACCACCGTCTGGTCTTCAATGGTGGGATGGGGGCCTGTGGTCAGCCACGGTTTGTCGAGGAAGCTGAGGCTCACCGTACCGCGTATGCGGCCGGTGGGATCGAGCACGGCATCAGATTCGACGTCGCTGCGGGCGCTGTCGACCGGCTCCTCCCAGACGAAGCCGCCGTCATTCGACGTCGAGACGGCGATCGAAGAGACGAGGGCGAAGCCGGTGGCGTTGCCGACAGAGTACTCCTTGATGCCGATAGATATCGAGGCCATGTAGACATTGCCGTCGCTATCGAACTCCACCACCGGGTCGCCGCCGGAGATGCGGTCTTTGCGCAGGTATTTGATCTGCTGCGGCCCCTCCCAATTCACGCCGCCGTCAATGCTGACGTAGGCCGAATTGTTGGGGAAGTTGTAGTCGATCACACCCAGGACGAGGTGATCGGGATCATGCGGATTGACTGCGATGTCCGGTTCTGTCTGCAAAGGGCTGTTGCTGAAGTCGCGGGTCACGAGCAGGTCGCGGCTGAACGCGGGCGCCGGATCGCGGTAGGGAACGAGGATGCCGGGCCCCACCGACTGCAGCAGGGGCGTGTCTGTGCCGCTGCCGGGCAGACTGGACAGATTCTGGCGGTCGAGCGTGTTCCAGCCTGGCCGGTCGAGGAAGATCCGAGTATCCACACCCTGGGCGATGAGCCAAGCAGGGCCGGAGAGCACGTCCTGGATTGGATTCATGGCATCTATAATATCGGCGGGATTTTTGCTGATCTTGCCGCGCGCCGGCAACTGCGGCACGGGCATCTGCGCAGCTGCCGGCAGCGGCATGGCCAGCAGCACGAGAACCAGGACCATAAAGGGGAGCCGCAGGCCCAACCGGAGGCCGCTGCGGGGCCATTTGATCTTGTGCAGTTTATTCATGGGATACAGATCTCCTTATGTATACGTAAAGCGCCGGCGGCGGCTGAGCCGCCAGCCAGCGAACCCTTTCTCAAGAGTGTTTTTCCGCCATCGTCGATCCCGTCTTCGGGCGGTTGGCGACGTGACAGGCGGGTCACCAATTGTGCGTTTTGGTAATGGCCAGCCTGAATCTGGATTTCAGCGGTACGGGCATCAAATGATATTATAATAGCAAAACTGCGTTCTCAATTTTGGTAAGCGTCAATCCCTTCATGCAGGAAACAGGCTACAAAGTGATTGGGCTCGACTTCACGGAGTCGCGGCGTCGTCAATTCACACCGGCCGGCCATGAAGGAAGCGCAACGGGGGTGAAAGGCACATCCGGCAGGCGCATTGGCGGGGCTGGGCGGTTCGCCCGGGAGGCTGGGCCGCTGGCGCAGCCGGTTGGCCGGGTCCGGTTCCGGCACCGCTGCGATGAGCGCCTGGGTATATGGGTGCATCGGATTACGCACCACATCTGCCGCCTCTCCCATCTCGACGACGCAACCCAAATACATGACGACGATCCGTTGAGCAAAATGGCGAGCCGTGGCGATGTCGTGGGTGATGTATAGAAAAGCGATGTTGAACCGCACCTGCAGCTCGCGCAGCAAAGCCAGTAATTCTGCCCGGCTGGACGCGTCAACCATAGAGACCGGCTCATCGGCCACGATGAATTGCGGCTGCAATACGAGGGCACGTGCAATGCTCAGCCGCTGTCGTTGACCACCGGACAACAGGTCCGGGTACTTGCCGGCGATCTCCTGCGGAGGGCGCAGACGCACATCGTGCAGCGCCTGAAAGACTCGCTCTCGCCGCTCGCCGTCGTTGCCGATGCCGTGGATCACCAGAGGCTCGGCCACGCTCTCGTAAGCTGTCATATAGGGATCGATGCTTGCGAACGGATCTTGAAAGATTGCGGCAGCTTTACGGCGAAAGGCTTTTTGTTCCTTCTGTGATAATGAGGTTATTGCTGTACTGTCAAAGTGGACATGGCCTTCCGTTACCCTGATCAGGCCCAACGCTGCCCGTCCCAGCGTGGTCTTGCCACTGCCGGACTCACCCACGACAGCGACGACCTCGCCTGCCCCGATGTCCAGTGTCACGCCGTCTACAGCATGAATCGACTCACTGCCAAAGAGACCTTTGCGAACGCTGAAATGAACTTTGACATCATGGAGTTGAACCAGCGGCCTGGACGAACGCTTTTGTGGACTGGATTCCATTGCCATATTCAACACAAAATTTCGCCAAAGTGCGACATATCCTGAGTATACTCATCCGCTATCAAGTGCGCAAAGATACGGTCGGCAACCGACTCTCGAAATGCCTTGCCCTGTCGAAGGTTGATGAGTGAGTGAAGTGGAGTAAGGAGCGAAAACAGGTTCGCTATGGGCACGTTTATGTACGCGCTCCACAGATGGGAGGAGCCCCGATGAAATACCACGATCGATTGCCGCAATCCGCTGCTGTTCCTCTGCTTTTGGCTGCGCTGGTCCTCATTCTGACAGCGTGCCAACAGCCGCAAAGTCGCCCCATGTCGGAGGCGCGAACAGCTCCTGCGGCATCGACGGCTATCGTCATCCCCACGCAGTCGCCGGGGCCGACGCCAACGGCCACACCGGAGCCGCTGGCCCAGGCTGATCGAAACCTGGCAGAGTCACTGAGCGCCAAGGGGAAGTCGCTGTTTGGGACCAGCGATCTGATCGGCGCTGAAGCAGCTTATATCGATGCGATAGCCGCCGACCCCAGTTATCTGCCCGCCCATCTGGGACTGACCGACGTCTACCTCTACCAGTCACAGTACTGGCAGCAGGCGCTGCAATCAGCCCAGAACGCGACGGCGCTGGCGCCGGAGGACAGCACCGCCCTCGCTTACCTGGCGTGGGCAAAGCAGGGGGCCCACCATTTTGACGAGGCGAAGGAGCTGGGACTGCGAGCAGTCGAGTTGGATGACGAGAACCCGACCGCACACACGGCTCTGGCCGACATTCTTGTCAGTATGTATGAGGTCGACAGGGCCTATGGCCATGCCCAAACTGCGGTGCGTCTGGATCCGGAATCGGCGGCGGGATGGGCGACGCTGGGGGCGATCGCGTACCAGATGCACGATTGGGACGAGGCGGGAGAGGCGTACGAGCGGGCACTGAAACTGGAGCCGGAATTCTTCGCGTGGCATATCATCAACGCCCGCCATGAATTCAATGTGTTTGGTGATATCTATGCGGCGCGCTCGATTGCGAAGCGGGCTATCGAGCTTGTGGCGGACCATGCTTCGACTCTGTTCTTTGAGGCCGACATGGCGGCGGAAGAAGGTGACTGGGAGACGAGTGAAGCGAAGTGTATGCAGACGATCGCGCTGGACCAGCCGCATACGCCGTTCCCGGATGCGTACAGTTGCATGGCGCTGATGTTGCTGCAGCAGGAACGGAATGCCGAGACGGCAGCCTACCAGGCGCTGGCGGAGGAGCGGGCAACGGTTCACCGGCGGGACGTGACTCTGATCCGGATGCGGCTGCTGAATGATCAGGATCTGTGCACCGAGTCGCGGGCGCTGGCGGAGGACTGGCTGGAAGCGCGGCCCTACAGCATTTCGGCGATGCGGATGGTGGGGGTCAGCTATCTTTGCGAGAGAGATTTCACGACGGCGGCCACCTATTTCCGAAAGACGCTGGACGCGCTGCCGCAATCGGTGAGCGATGCGCGGCTGCTGGCAATCGCCTATGCCCGCGATGGAAAGGCGCTGGAGGCGCGGAGCGCCTTGAACGAGGTCCGAGCCATTTCGATCGATGACCCGCTTTATTACCAGGCCTTGTATGAGACCCATCTGATGCTGGGCGAAGTGGAAGAGGCGGTGGTCGCGGCCCAACGGTGGGACGTTCTGCGGCCGGAGAGCCTGGATGCGCGCGAGAGCCTGGCCTTTGTGCAACTGTATGAGGGCAATGTAGAGGCGGCGCAGAGCATTGCCCTGGACGCGCTGGAACGGGGCGCACGCACGTCCACGGTGCTGGCGGTGTTGGGTGAGACCTACACGCGCATGGGCGAATTCGATAAAGCGCAGCCGCTGCTGGAAGAGGCGATTCAGCTGAACAGCGACCACATTGTGGCGCGTCAGGCGCTGGCGCTGCTTTTCCTTGCGCAGGTGCGATGCCAGGAGGCGGAACCACACCTGAACTGGTTGATGGACGAGGCCGACGATGATGAAGATAGGGAAGATCTGGCGGGCGTGTTGGAGCGCTGCGAGGAGAGAGCGGCGCGGCCTACGCCGGACCCATCGTTGCGGCTTGAAAATGATGAGGCCATCTCGACTGCGGTGACGATACTGCAGGAGGCGGACGTAGAGATCCGCTACCTGGACGTTGAGGAGAGTGAGGAGGGCGGGCGGACGCTGGTCGTAGCCTATGCCGTCGATCTAGCGGTTGACAGCGAGGCGTACTCCGAACTGGAACGTCAACTGATCTTTGAACTGTCCCGCATCCTGCCCCGGATGACTTCGGAACCGGACGGCCTTGTGGTCGTCGCGGGCACATTCAACAGGACAACTTCCGCGACCCTGGTGGCAACGAGAGCGGCGGAGGTTTGGCTCCAGGGACAGTTGAGCGAAGAGGAGTTCGAAAACACCTGGCGACGCCAGGAGGTAGAGCCCTCTGACGAGTAGCTTCAACGGCTGGTTGCCCGCGGCCGCGGGCAACCAGCCACGTGTCACTCCCCACAGCAGTTACTGCCCACCCCGATTTTTGACCACTGCAGCTATTCACCACTAAAGCTATTGACCACTGCAGCTATTGACCACTGCAGTCCAGGCCGAGAGCAACGACCTTGTCGGCCAGTTGAGCGCGCTCTGCGGCGGTAAGGGGCTCGCCGGGCAGCCGCGGGTCGCCGCAGTCGATGCCGAGACGCTGGCTGAGAACGGCCTTGATGGCGCCGTGGAACTTGGAGGCAACGATCAGCGCTTCGGCGGCGGTGGAAGCCTTCTCCTGGGCTTTGCCGGCTGCCGGGATGTCGCCGGCCTCGTAGGCGCGCCAGATGGCGACCCAGAGTTCGGGGGCCATATTGGGCGGGCCGTCGACGCAGCCGGTGGCGCCAATCAGAAGTGCAGGCAGGAAGAGACGAGAGTTCCCGATCAGACAGGAGAGTCCCATTTCAGCAAAGTTCTTTACGTAGGGGACGTAGGGCGCGGAGTGTTTGAGCCCGGCCAGCTGGGGTACACGCTCCTGGATCTTAGCCATGAGATCCGGCGTAATTTCGACACCGGTGGCGCTGGGGAGGTTGTAGACGAAGAATGGAAGATCGGCGGCGGCGGCGACGACGCGATAGTGTTCGACGATGCCCTTGTCGCTCTGGCCATAGAAGAAGGGAGGGACGCAGCAGATGGCTTCGACGCCGGCCCTGGCCGCGTGTTCGGCGAGGCGGGCGGAGCGGGCGGTGGTGGGGGCGCCGACGTGCATGATGTTGGCGATGCGCCCCTGATTCTGGTCGGCGGCGATCTCGGCGATGCGGCAGTTTTCGGCGTCGTCCAGGAGGACGCTTTCCCCCGTGCCGCCGGCCACCCAGAATCCATGTACACCGGCCTGGATGTTGAACTCCATTACCTGGCGAAAGGCGTCCTCGTTGAGGCGGTCATCAGCGGTCATCGGCGTGATGATGGCCGGGAAAATCCCATTGAAGCTTTTCATGTAGCACTCTCTTGTGGCTGTGACGGAGTCTTGGAGCCGTCATTATCGCACGGATGGGTGCGGGTGTCGATAACGGTGTGACGAGCCGGGCCTGATTGGCGACCGAAGGCTATTCGGGAATTTCAGGTCTGAACCCACTTGAGGAGGATGGCGATGGCGCGGGGAGAGCGTCTACCTGGCGGCGCTGATGACTACTCCTTCAGCCGAGCGCCCCGCAGCCGGTCGGCGTCAATCTCTGCCTGGGCCAGTCCACTCACATCGAGGTAGCCGTCGCGAAGTGTGAGCGGCCGCGTCAGCAGATCTTCCTGCAGCTTGAGGAAAAAGCTCAATTCGCAGGGCAGGTCGATACCGGGCCTGGCGGCAAAGAGCGCAGCCAGTACCGTTCCCCAACCGGTGCTGGCCTGGGAGCCGACCATCACCGCCTTGCCGGCGACCAGGGCCTGGTTCAGCATCTGCGCCGATTCGGTGAAGCCCGTGCGGGCGGTCTTTATGTTGAGAATGTGGAAGGTGTCCATGCTCAACTCCCGGCGCAGGTCGCGGGCGCTGAACACGCTGTCGTCGGCGATGAGCTGGGGGAGGGCAGAGTCGCGGGCACAGGCTTTGCGCACTGCGGCGCGGGCCAGTATCAACTCCACCGGCAGCGGTTCCTCGCAGTAGAGAACGTTGAGCTCGGCCATCTTTTCCAAGCGCTGGCGCACGTTCTGCGGCTGGAAACATTCGTTGGCGTCAACGTACAGATCGACCTGCTCGCCGAACTGCTCCCGCAGGAGACGTAGACGCTGGAGGTCTGCGCTCCAGTTCTGTCCGACCTTCACCTTCAACACGCGCACGCCCTGCGCCACAGTCCGCTCGGCTTCAGCAAGGCTGTCATCGATCTCGCCCAGACCCAGGATATAGCTCACCCGCACCTGGGAGCTGCCGGCGCCCAGATGCTCGTAGAGGGTACGGTTGCGGCTGGTGGCGAGGGCGTGGTGGAGGGCCATGTCGAGAGCGCCGCGGGCGGCCTGGTTGTTCTTGACCGTCTGCAGGCGTGCGTAGAGCTTCGACAGTGTGGAGTCGTCGAGCATCTCTCCCTCGAGCCGGGGCGCCAGCTCCTGACGAACTACGCTGCAGATGCTGGATACGGTCTCCCCGTAGATCGTGGGCCGGGGGGGCGCTTCACCCCAGCCTACAGCGCCGTCGCTCAGCCGCACCTTGACAAGGACGTGACGTGCCTCCTGCATGACGCTGGCCGCGCCCCAGCGCAGCGGTTCCCGCAGCGGAAGGCGGAAAGGAATGGGTTCGATGGCTTCGATGGTGGTAGGCATGGAAAGTTCGGCGGTCAGCCGACTGCGAGCCACTCCAGTTTGGCGGCCACCTCGGCGGGGGCATGGGTCGTGGTATCGACGACGACGGTGCGGTCGGGGGCGGCGGCGCGCAGGATCTCGACGGCGGCGTGTGGATCGTAGTTGCGGCGCTCGGCGGCGACGATGGCGATCCTGGCCGCGAGTTCGGCGGCGTCCACTTCGGCCCGGCTTACCAGAGCAGACAGATGGGCCTGCTCCGCGCGTGTAAAGATGTCGCGCCCCTCCGCGATGTCCTCCCAGGAGAATCCGCCGCCTGTGTCCAAACTGCGGCGGCCAGTGGCGTGCGGCGTGCGGCCGCTGGTATTTTCACTTACCTGATCGAAGGCATCCTGGCGCTGCACCAATCGCTCCACGCGTACAACATCCGGCGCGTTGAGGACGGCGAAGCGTGCCAGCGGAAGGTTCTGCGCGGCAAAGGTGACTTCGTCCGCGCCCCGCAGCCCGTCGAAAACGTTCAGTGCGCCGCTGCCGGACACTGCCGCCTGCTTCTGCAATACCAGCCGACTGAACGCGTGTGCAAGGCCACCGGGATACCGCTGCCGGTAACGCCCCGTGTAGTCGAAGCGCCGCCGCCGGTCCGTAACCACGGCGGGCGGATCCCCGTCCCAACCCTGAACCGCCGGGATGACCAGCAGATCGGCCAGCTTGCGCCTGTTGGGGAGGAGCGAGATTCGGCCGATGCGGGCGCGCAGGGCAGCGACGGTTGTGCTTTTGCCGACGCCGGTCAGACCGACGAGGATCAGCACCGGCATATCGACGATGGCGACCCAACCGGAAGGCGGGCGGCCAACGCCCAGGCCCTCTGCCAGCAGTTCGAATTTCGCGCTCATCCGGATCTCGCGTTCTGGAAACAGGTGTGCCGGCCACCGCGGCTCGTTCAGGAGCGGCACATAGAACGACATTATAAGCCGCCTGTGAAGCCGCTGGCAACTGATAGCCACATTGGACAGCGGCTATCACAAAACATCCACACCGACACCAGGAATCCCGGCTGTGTGCTATAATATGTGTTCAATATTCAGCGAATGGTTCCTCCGGCGATTCGCCCTGCCTCCACACATGAAATGGTATGATTCTTCGATCTTCTCCGCGGTTGCCCCTGATCATCCGAATAGTGCTGGTGAGCGCGCTGTGGCTGGCCGTGCGCCCGGCGGCGGCGGCGCCCGCGACCTCTGAATTGCCGGATGATTTGACACCGATCTTCCTCATTCAGGGCGACGGCCCAAGTACGCCATTGCCGCAGAAACGGGTTTCGACACACGGGCTGGTGAGTGGTGTGCAGTCGAATGGATTTTATCTGCAAGACCCGACCGGCGACGACGACCCGGAGACCAGCGACGGCATCTTCGTCTACACCTCTTCCCCGCCCAGGGTGAAAGCGGGCGAGTGCATCCTCGTGGGCAGCGCGGAAGCGACCGAATACTATGAAAAGACAGAGCTGACCACGCCGCGCTCGCTGAAGACGCTACCCATCGATCTGTGCGGCGATGGCTCTTTGCCGGCGCCAATGGCGCCCCTGCCGGCGCCCAACGTCGACCCGGCGTCCTTGCTGGAGCAGTTCGAAGGCATGCTCGTCGCATTTGAAGAAATGCGGGGCGTCGTCCAAGGGCCGACCAAGCGGTTCAGAAACGGCAACGTTGAGATCGCGCTCATCGCCGAAGAGGCTGTGCCCTTCGTGCAAGGCGGGCGGGTCTTCCAGTGGAATCCCGACGATGCCGCCGGGTTGATCTTCCTGGGCAACGGGTTGGGCGCGGAGCTGCCGGCGGCGGCCTGGGGAGACCGTGTGCAGGTACGCGCGGCGGAGCCGGGAGAACCGGTGCTGGCGGTTATCGACTATAGTTTTGGCAAATATCTGCTGCTGCCGCTGCCCGGTCAGGAGGTAGAGGTTCTCTCCCGGCACGGGTCAAAGGAGCAGACGGCCCAACCGGATGCGGGCACGTTCCGGGTCTGCTCTTTCAACGTGTTAGGGCTGGGTCGGGGTCTGGATCAGTTACGCGACGCGGCTGATTATGAGGCTGCGCTGCAGCAACGGGCTGCAGCCATCGCCGGCGGACTGCAGAACTGTGAAATCGTCGGCCTGCAGGAGACCGGCAAGCCAGAGGACGCCGAAAACCTGGCGCGAGTTCTGACTGAGGTGAGCGGGCTGGACTACAGCGCAGTCGCTTTTGCCGGCCCCGGAACCGCCAGCACCGATTTCCCGCTGACGAACAGCCTGCTTGTACGCGACGACCGGGTGACGGTTCTCAACGCCCAGAACGAGCAGGCATGCACCCGCTTCAGTTTCAGTGTGCGACTGGTCCCCGGGCAGTGCCCGGCGCGGCTGCTGCCGCTCTTCAGCCGGCCGCCGCTGGTCGCGGACCTGGTTGTACGCGGCCCGTGGGGAGAGGACTACCGGCTGACGGTGGTGGTCAATCACTGGCGCAGCAAGCGCGGCGATGAGACGGTGAACGTGGTGCACCGGACGTTGCAGGCGGAGCACGTGGCCTCGATTGTGCAGGCCCGTCTGGATACGGACCCCAACGCGCGTGTCGTCGTGCTGGGCGACCTGAATGATTTCGAGGCGAGCAAGCCGGTGGAGACCCTGCGTCATGGCCCGCAACCCGCTGACGGCTCGGCCAGCGAGCCGGGGCGCGTTCTCCTATGGCACGCCTTTGACTCCCTGCCGCTGCTGGAGCGTTACACTTACATCTTCAATGGGGGGAGCCAGTCACTGGATCATCTGCTGCTGACCCCGGGCACAGTTCCCGATTTCGGCGGGATGGATATCGCGCATATCAACGCTGATTTCCCGATTGCGCAGCCAAGCGGGACAGAGGGCGTTCCAGGGGACCCGGCTGTATATGGCTCCAGCGACCACGACCCCCTGGTGTTGACGTTGCGGCCCGGGGGCGGCGCCTGGATTGCCGGCAGTGCGCAGATTCCCAACACGCCGATTGAGCTCGCAGACAGCGCCGGCACAGTGGTCGCCCGGACGGAGAGCGATGCAGCCGGCGAGTTCCGCTTTTTCGACCTGCGCCCCGGTGCGTACAGTCTGCATTTTGCGCTGCCAGAGCAGGTCACGCTGCTGACGCCGGCGGGGGATTCCGAGGGACCTTTGGCGGCGGTTTTCCCTGTAAAGGTCGAGACGGGCCGGGCGACGGTCGTAGAACTTTCCGTACGCGACCGGCGCGCCGATGCCGGCGCCGCCAGCGCGCTATTCAGCATATTCTATGGATCCGAGTCCGCAGAGCAGGCGGGCAGTTCGGACCCCTGATGGAAACCTGTTGCGGGCACACCTGCTTGCAAACAGAGCAGAGGTTGTTGCCGCCAGCAGTTTGGACAGTTGGCGGCAACTTGATCACCTGGCAATGGGGGAACGGTGGAGGCAAAGATGGACAGAGTTTATTTGAATTGGCACGATGTGGAAGAGTTGATCACCAAAGTGGTGATGCAGCTCAATACCCCTTATGATGCGCTCCTCCTGATCACCCGCGGCGGTATTGTGCCGGGCGGCATGATTGCCGAAGCGTTGAAGATGAAGGATGTGCTGACCGCGGCGGTCGTGTTCCAGAGCGGGCCCGGCGTGCGGGCGGAGATGAGCTGGCCCCGTTTCCAGCAGTTCCCCGCAGATGCGCTGTTGAAAGGCAAGAAGGTGCTGCTCGTCGACAATATCTGGGACCGGGGGGCGCACGATCGTCACCGTCAAGAGCCGTGTGGAAGGAAGCGGCGCCACTGCCGAGACCGCGGTGCTCCACTGGAAGCAGCGGCAGAATCTCTTCGAGAACGAGAAGCCGGACTACTATGCGGAACTGACCGAGGACTGGATCTACTACCCCTGGCAACGCATTGACGATTCGGACGACCTGGTATCTCTACGCCGACCCGCGCCGGAGCTTTCCTGATGTCGGAGCTGATACGCCGCCTGCGGGCCGCGCATCCGGATGCGCACTGCGCGTTGGACCACCAGAACCCGTTTCAGCTGCTGGTGGCGACGATCCTTTCGGCCCAATGCACTGACGAGCGGGTCAACCAGGTGACACCGGCGCTGTTCGAACGTTTCCCGACGCCTGAGGCGATGGCCGCCGCGGACCGCGAAGAACTGGAAGAAATGATCCGCTCCACCGGTTTCTTTCGCAACAAGGCCAAGAGCCTTCAGGGCGCAAGCGCATTGATCTGCCAGGAGTTTGGCGGTGAAGTGCCGCGGGAGATGGATGAGCTTGTCAAGCTGCCCGGCGTGGCCCGCAAGACCGCCAACGTCGTGCGCGGCGTCTGTTTCGGCCTGGCCGACGGCGTCGTGGTGGACACCCATGTGAAGCGGCTGTCCCAGCGGCTGGGCCTGACCGAGCAGAAAACGCCGGAGAAGATCGAAAAGGATCTGATGGCGCTCATCCCCGCTGAAGACTGGATCGACATCGCCCATCTGCTGATCTTCCACGGACGGCGGGTGTGCGACGCCCGCAAGCCGGACTGCGCCAACTGTACGCTGGCCGACCTGTGCCCGTCGGCGGAGGTTTAGCCGGCGCGCCTCACTTGTCCACTGATCCTACAGTAACTCATATGATTTTCGATGTCTTCGGGATGCATTCGGGGAGTTTGCCCTTTGCCGACCGACATGCACGCACTTTGAGGAGAATGACCTAGAGTGGGCTTATTCAAGTTGCCCGTTCCTCACCTTCGATCCGCCGCGGTTCAGTTCTCGCCACTTTCCTCCCGAGGACTGACGACCAGGATGTAGCCTTCTCTCCCCTCGACTTTGACCTGATCACCAACTCCGGCCGGCGCGGCTTCACCGGATGTTGCGCCGCGCAACTGCGCGTTCCACAGTTCGCCCGCGAGGAGGACTTTGCCGCGGCCGTTCTCGGCAAAGGGAACGCGTACTGTCGCCAGTGAGCCGATCACACCTTCGCCGCCGGTTGCCGTGCCCATGCGCTGGGCGGCCACCACTTTGCCGCCGACGAACAGTGCGAAGGCGCCCATGGCCACGCCGAGCGAGATGATCGTCACCCAGGGTACAGCAAGGCCCGGGGCGTCGAAGAGCAGCGCGCTGCCAAAGATGAAGGCGACCGTACCGCCCAGTGCGAGCGCGCCAAAGGCGGGCGTGAACGCTTCGGCCACCAGCAGAATCAGACCCAGCCCGATCAGGGCCAGCCCGGCGAAATTCGCTTCCAGCTGGCCCAGCGAGTAAAGTCCCAGCAGCAGGCTGATCAGGCCGATCATGCCCGGAATGAATGTACCCGGATTGTAGATTTCGGCGATGAGCCCAATGGAGCCGAGGGTCAGCAGAATAGTGGCGACGGTGGGGTTGCTGATAAAGTTCAGAAACTCCTGCAAGGGCGACAGCGTTTGCGGCATTATGCGGGCATTGGCCGTGCGCAGCGTGCGCTCTTCACCCTGCACCGTGACGACGAAGCCGTCCATCTGGTCCAGCAGATCGGACACGTCGGTTGCGATGAAGTCGATCACGCCCAGCTCCAGCGCACGCGCGTCTGTGGCCGCGGCTGCCTCCTGCACCGCCGCGATGGCCCACTCGACCGCCTCCTCGCCGCGACGCGAGGCCAGATTCTCGATATCGGCGCTGAGGATGTTTACGACCTTCGCCTCCATGGTGTCGCCGATGTCCTCCCCCTGGCCGCCGACAGGGCTGGCCGCGCCGATGCTGCTGCCGGGCGCCATAGCGGCAACGTGCCCGGCCAGGGTGATAAAGGTGCCGGCGCTGCCGGCCTGCGCCGCGGCCGGCGCGACATATACCACGACCGGCACAGGCGAAGCCAGCATATCCTGCACTATCTGCTTGGTGACTTCGACGCTGCCCCCGGGCGTGTCCAGGCGCAGGACCACCGCCTCGGCCCCCTCGAGCTGCGCGTCTTCGATCGCCCCGCTGAGATACTGACGCAGGACGGGGGTCACGGCGCCGCGAAAGGTCAGGACCAGGACGACGGAGGAGCCCGTCTGCGAAGAGATCTCGTTCTCCTGGGCAGGCTGGGCCGCGCGGCGCGGTCCGGGAGAGCCGGCGGCCTGTACTCCGTCTATGACGGTCAGGAGCATCCCCAGCAGCAGGCAGGAGAGATAGAAGGTGCGATAGAGCGTTGTCAGCACGGTTCCGTTTCGCTGATGCGTATTTTTTCCTCGGCGTCCAGTCATCTGTCGTTTTCCAATCAACCAGCCGTTAGGCCGGCGGTCACGGTCCGCCGGCGTGCATTCGATCGACGGCTGCCAGCATTTCCACAACCGACTGCCGCCCGGCGTCGCTGACGGCCCCCAGCATCTGCGTCAACTCCTCGATCCGCGCCGGCCCCTCGACCGGAAGCACGTCGGTGCCGGTACGCAGCTCGCCATCACTCTCGTAAGTCCGTTTGCGCACGGTCAGGTGGAGGTCGGCGAATGCAGCCAGTTGGGGCAGATGGGTGATGCACAGTACCTGATGGCGCAGCGGGCTGCCATTGGGCTTGTCCGGCGCTTCGTCATTGGAGGCGGCGCCGGGCCGCGGCCCCTGGCCGGTCAGGTTCCACAGCTTCTCGCCGACGACAGCGCCCACACGGCCGCCGATACCCTGATCGATCTCATCGAAGATCAGAATCGGCGTTCGATCGGCCTGGG
The DNA here is from genome assembly GCA_965208965.1 of Caldilineaceae bacterium. Classification (GTDB taxonomy): domain Bacteria; phylum Chloroflexota; class Anaerolineae; order Caldilineales; family Caldilineaceae; genus Bin5. The sequence continues at coordinate 1,699,048 of OZ242384.1, read as the reverse complement.
TAAGCGCGCCCTTCAGTGCCAGCATGAGGCGCGCGGTCTCGCCGCCGGAGGCCACCCTGGCCATCGGTTTGACGGGCTCACCCGGGTTTGCGCTGATCAGGAATTCAACCCGGTCGAGGCCGCGGCTGTCGTAGGCGACGCGCCGGCCGTCCGGCAGATAGGCGCCATCTTCCTGATCCTCCATCTCTGCCGAGACGGCGAAACGGGCGCGGCCCATACTTAACTGCGCCAGTTCCGCTTCCACCTGCCGGGCCATCTGCTCACCGGCCGCCACCCGCGCCTGGCTCAACTCTGCGCCCAGCGCGCCAATCTCGCGCAGGAGCTTTTCCTCTTCCGCCTCCAGCTCGGCGGTCTGCGCCTCCCAGTTGCTCAGTTCGTCCAGTTCGGTCTGCGCTGCGGCGGCGAAGGCCAGGATCTCCGCGGTCGTGTCGCCGTACTTGCGCTGGAGGTTCCCGATCAGGGCCAGGCGCTCTTCGACCTCGATCAGCCGCTGCGGATTGAATTCCAGGCCGTCGGCGTAGCCCTGCAGAGCCCGCGCCAGATCGGACAACTCCTCCAGCAGTCCCTGCCCGGTCGCGGCTGCGTCCGCCATGCCATCGTCGATGCGGGCCAGCTGTTCGACACGGCCGGCGGCTTCACTGAGGCCGTCAATGACCGCTGGCATGCCGCCTTCGCCCTCGTTCAGCAGCGTTGCTGCGCCGTTCGCCAGCTGCAAGAGGGTTTCGGCATTGCTCAGCCGCTTGCGCTCCACCTCCAGCTCTTTTTCTTCTCCGGCTTCCAGGGCGGCTGCGGCGATCTCTTCCACCTGGAAGCTGAGCAGATCGAGCCGCTGGGCGATGGTGCGGGCATCGGTGCGCAGCCGTTCCAACTCTTTGCGCGTTTGCTGAACCTGATGGGCCTTGCGCGACACCCGGGCGCGCAGGGGAAGCAGGACCCCGTACCGGTCCAGGAGGTCGACGTGTGTGCGGGGACGGAGCAGATTCAGATGCTCCCCCTGTCCGTGGATGTCGACGAGGAGGGCGGCCATTTCACTGAGGAGTTGCCGCGAGACGGTGCGCCCGTTGATGCGGCAGAAGTTTCGCCCGCTGCGGCGGACCTCCCGGCTGAGAATCAGTCGTTCCGGCGCATCGGGATCGTCCAACCCTTCGGCCTCCAGCAGAGAGCGGATGTCGTCTGCTGCGAGCGGGCCGTCGGGGGCGCTCTGCGGGCTTTCGGGTTCACTCGCGGGCATCTTGGCTTCCAGTTGGAAGACCGCTTCGACCTCTGCCCGGTCGGCGCCCGCGCGCACCATTTCCGCGGAAGCCCTGTCGCCGAGCAGCAGTCCGATGGCGTCGACGATGATGGATTTGCCGGCGCCGGTTTCCCCGGTCAGGATGTTCAAGCCGCTGTGGAAGCGAAGTTGCAACCGGTCGATGATCGCGAAGTCGCGGATTTGAAGCTCCGCGAGCGCGGCGGCCGGTTCGACCTGGCCGCCGCCTTCGGACAGGAGTGATGGTTGCATGCGCCCCTGTTCAAAAGAGGCGTCGCGCGTTGGCGCAGTCATGGGAGCGAGGCGCGTCCTTGTCGAACCAGAACTTAACTCTTATGGCTCTCATTCTAGCACATTTGGCCGGGAGGATGGAAGAGTTGTCCAGGAAAATGGTTCCGGAGTTGCCTGATTCGGGCCGTAGTCTGAAGAGAGGTAATGCCAGTGCAATTTCAGAAAGAGAAAGAGGGAGGCTTGCTTACGCACGTCATACGCTCGTACGAGAGATTTACGAGAGTTATACGAGAGTTTACGAGAGATCGGGCAAAAAAATTTTCGATTCAGCACGGCAGATGGGAGCGTTGCATGCGGAATACATAATAATATATTATTTTTCATAGATATGTTCTTTGGATGGAACCGTTTGCGTGTGCGGAAAAAAGGTGAAGGGATCGAACGACGCTAAGATTGCCCACATTCAGTCATCTTCGTCCGGCAACTCGTCCCGAATATCGAAGGGCCGCCCAAACTGCTTTTCGTAAAGGAGTTCAATTTCCCGGTTCAGCTCGTTCGCCTGCAGAAGGAGATCCTGCAGCCTTTTTGCGGCCTGCTCGGACTGGTCGGGGTTGGCGACGGGGACGGTTGCCGGTTTCACTCCGTCCGGCAGTTGGTTGAGGGTCTGTCCGGTCAATGGGTCCAGAACCGGCTCTGCATCGGACACGAAGTCGGTGAGGGTCTCTTCCAGGGACGTGCGTATAAAGTACAGGTGATAGAGTGCGGCGGGCAGCACCTCGCTATCACGATCGCTGTCAGATGTCAGATTTCTCCAGGTGTCGATTTCCTCCTGCGTGTGTTTGGTGAGACGCTGGTAGCGGAAGCGCTGTCTGCCGGCGGCGGTCAAGACGGGCACGGGGGCTTCGTCGGTATTCCGCTTATCGTCACATTCCAGTGTTGCAAGCCCTTGCGCGATGAGGGAATCTATCCTGTACTGGTTCTGCCAGGCGGCGATTTCGCTGGCCTTGTCGAGGAGATCGGGGACACCGCGGCCGCCGACGACCTGGGCCGCTGCGGCTGCGGCTTCCTCGCCGCGAATCAGTTCCATCTCTTCATCGACGAGGCGGTAGAGGTCTACCAGCACCTTTGCGCTGCGGGCGATTGCGGAGAGGGCGGCGGGCTCGATCTTCCCTTCAAGCAGATCGTCCATGCCCTGGTTGACCTTTTCGATGGCGCCGCGCAGGCGTTCGGGTATGCCCTTGTCTGCGCGGGCGACGGCAGAGGACGCCTTGCCGCCGCGCGAGCGCCACCCCCATACTTTTTCGGGGGCAGCGTGGGCGATGCAGTAGCCGTCGAGGTCCGGCTGGCCGAGACCCTGGCAGGGCTGTCCGTCTTTTCTCAGACTCTTGCAGAGCATTTTCGGCACCTGCTTCTCCCTTCGTTTGGGCGGCTGGTTCGTCTGACCATTGGGTGAAAAAGCGCAACGGTCGTGCCGGGCGATGGCGACACCGGTTATGTGGTGACACAGGCGCCAATTGACTCACTGGCAGTCAGGGCTCTCTCACCGGATGTCTCTGTGCTCTATCGGCATGTGCGGGGCTTTGGTGGCTCGACTGCGGAAGTGCAGAGAGGGGCTTTGTGGCAAGCCCGCGAACGGACGGAAAACCCGATAGAACTATTGTGCCACAATCCTTCTGAATATGTCAAATCTCATCGGTACAATCTCATTCTCTCAGGACACGTTTCCTGTACCGTATTCGCCATGAAGACTCCGCAGGCGTTTCGTAGGCTCTATGTAGATATTATGGAGGTATTCTGTATGCATATCGTAGGGAAAAGGTAGAAAATATGGTGTTCCAGGTTATTCTTGGTTCGCAGACTAAAGCATGTGCCAAGGCGTTCAATGGAGCATTACATCAGGCAGGTGTAGGGACAGGTCGGTTGTCCAGAGAATGCGGTGACACGCGGCTGACAGCACGCGGGAATCTCGGATCAGCATGGGCAGACGCGGTCGCGACCTGGACAATTTCCTTTGTGAATGGTTGCAGTGAAGAGTTAGAACCGAATGACGAGGAATGGGAGTCCTGGAGAGCTACACTCCCCGGCGATTACGATCATGTATCAGAGATAGGACAACCGGCGAAGTTTGCACAAGCGCTGGCGCGCATGGTGACAGAGAAGATCGGCCACAAGACAAGGGGGGATGGATAAACCACACCGTCAATGACAAAGAGGTCGGAAGAACAAGACACCCTATTCAGCAAGTGATCCATGGGCCAGTCATATATTCCGATGCGGTCTACGATTTCCTTTCGAACGCAAGCGATGACCTTACAGAAATGGCTGCTTTCATATTTACCAAGAGTACGGAGTACGCCGTTGTAAGCAGATTCCGGGCCTGGACGCGGTCAACCGGCGGCTTCCTGCCAATCGTTACTGCCTTCGAAGCTGCAGCCCTGCCAGCGTTCAACCGTCCAACGCCTGCTCTCCTGCGTGGCATAGACAAGCAGGGTTTCGCCCGTCTCACGGTCGATTTTGACCGTCATCAGCACAAAGCCGCCAGGCATTTCGCCGTACTGATCCAGGTAGCGCAGCACGGTTTCGTGCTGGAGGAAGGGACGGTCGCCCCCCTGCCCTGAGAAGGCGATGATGCAGTGGGTGTCCTCTGTATTATCGTTCGCGGGCCCGGGGCCTTCCCAAATGCTTTCCAGGCGGTCGACGCGCCCGAGGAGATCTCCAACGTCTTCTTCCAACCAGTCAACGCGCCCGAGAAGCTCTTCAACATCACCTTCCAGCCAGTCCAGCCAGTCGACGCGCCCAAGGAGATCTTCAACGTCTCCTTCCAGCCGGTCAACACGATCGAGGAGATCTTCAACGAGCTCTTCGAGCCAGGAGATCGTGTCGTCTTCTCTTGTCTGGGCCTGAGTGATAGCCGGCGCGATCCAGAGCACGGCTAGTGCGATGATGACAGCGACGGCGGAAATCAGAATCTTGCCTGTGGTGCGCATGGGCTCCCCTCCGTGGAGTAAGTATGTCGTTGAATCATTCGGCCGCAGGCGTTGCTGAGCCGGTTTGACCATGTGACCTGTCCCCGATGTTTGTACGGCCCGTTATGTTAGTCCGACTCAGAGCCTACAACGCCTCTTTGTAGGTGGTACTTTTTCCAGTCGGGGACGTGAACCGCTAACAGTGCTTTGAATAGCTTTCCGTGGTTGGGAATGCGCAGGTGCAGGAGTTCGTGTGCGATGACGAAGTCCTGAAAGCCCGTTTCCTGATCGGCCAGATCGGTTGCCAGGGTGATGGTCCCAGACGTCGAGCAGGAACCCCACTTGCGGGTCATCTGTTGAACGCGAACGAGACGGGGACGAACTCCGAGACGTTGAGACCAGCAATCGACGCGCTTGCGAAGAGTGCGGCGACGTTCGTCATCAGCCATCATCTGTGTCTGCGTCCAGCAGGATTCCGATTATGTGATCGACTATGCGGCGGCGCTCATCGAGGTGAACTCCGATAAGAGGCTTATACAGGGAGGCGCGCAGCCTCCGCCTTTCGTGGGGGTTGCCGGACGCGTTCGGGAAACGGGCCAGTAACGTCTCCGCCTCGCGTGCCAGCTGTTCTGCAGAAATATCGAACGACCTGAGCGTTTCATCCCCTCTGAGAGTCCAGCAGACGGCAAAGGCGCGACTGGACAGGCCGCTGGCCTGCGCCGCGCTGAACGCCTCTTCCTTTTCTCTGGCTATATTCTCTATCTGAAGCATCGCAACAACGCTGGATATGGCGCGGGCCTGAAGTTCGGCGAGGATTCGGTCGGCGCGTTCTGCGAGCGTATGAAGGACGGGCGCCATCTCCGGGCTGGTTTCCATCTCGCCTTTCAGGCCTCGAACAAGGTTGAAAACTTTGGCCTTCTCCGAGCCTGGCTCATCCTGGAGCGCTCTGATAGTGCGAACGTTGAACGTCACTGATGGCGTTTCTGCGAGGAGGCCTCTCTGCGTAGCGCTTCTTTCTACGATTTTACTCGTCTTGTTGGCCAGATCCACCAGATAGTTGAATTTGTCGTCGTAGGTGTTCCGAACAACGGCATAAAGTTCGACGAGCTTCTTGTATGTATCGATGTGATCGCGCAGCTCTGGTGACGGGGAAAGGATCTCCCACAGCGCTTCGATCTCTTTGTAGGCGTCGAAGAACTCCTGCCGCGGATTCTCGTCCAGGAAACGTCCGTATACGAACTGTTCCAGGCGTTCGTCCGCGCCGCCGCTTCCCCCATCCTCCAGGTAATCGGCCTTCGCCTTCGCCAGTTTATCGAGAAGGTCATCCAGAAGAAGGTCGATATCCTCGATTACCCCGCTGACGTCGGTCGAATCAAAACGCAGCGCCTTTTCCAATGCGCCCAGCACGCCCACGTAGTCGACGACGAGGCCAATGGGCTTGCTGACGCCTTTGGCGTCGACGTAAGGCCGGTTCACGCGCGCGATCGCCTGCAGCAGAACATGATCGCGCATCGGCTTGTCCAGGTACATGCAGTAGAGAAGCGGCGCGTCAAAGCCGGTCAGGAGCTTGTCGGTGACGATTAGAATCCTGGGATCCTCGTCTGCTTTCTTGAACATGAGACGCGTGTCCGCCTCTTGATCCGGCGAAAGCTGTAGCTCAGCCACCAGCGGGAGCTCGACCTTGTCGTTGATGTTCTCGGTGTAGACGGGCACGCTCCATTCAGGCTCCAGATGCTTGTCGAGCGCGCGCTTGTACTTGGCGCAGGCCTCGCGGCTCACGGCTACGAGAAATGCCTTGTAACCTAGCGGCTCTACGTTTTCTGTGAAGTGCTCCGCCACAGAGGCCGCCACTTTCTCGATTCGATCATCCGCTGACAGGAACGTGCGCAGTCCCACCGCACGGTCCAGGATCCTGTTGAGCTCATCGACATCGGTGATCTCTTCCTGCGCGGCCAGTTCGAAGAACTCCTGGTTAAGCCGGTCGGCAGGCACAGCCATTTCACTCGGCGCCATGGTGTAGCGCAGCGGCAGCGTGGTTTCGTCCTCTATGGATTCTTGGATCGAATACTTGTCGAGGTAGCCCTGCTCATCGTTGGGACCGAAGATCTTGAACGTGCCTTCGCCCTGTTCGGTCCTGGCGATCGGGGTGCCGGTGAAACCGATGATGGTGGCTTTCGGGACGGCAGCCATCAAGTAGGTGCCGAGGTCTTTGGCGACTGAGCGGTGCGCTTCGTCGATGAAGACGAAGATGTTATCGCGGGTGTTGGCGTCCTTATCGATCCCTTCGAATTTGTGGATCATCGAGACGATCAGGCCGCGTTTGTCGGTTTTGAGCAGCTCCTGTATTTCGAGTTTCGAGTTCGCCCGCCAGTGCGGGATGTCCTGCTGCTGCATTTCGCCCAGGAGCCTCTCAACCCAGCCCTTCAGCTGGCCTTCTAGCTCGATGCGGTCGACCACGAGAATGACGGTGGCGTTTCTGAACTGCTCCTTGTTCTCGAGGATCAGGCGGGCGGCGGTCAGCAGGGTAAAGGTCTTGCCTGAGCCTTGCGTATGCCAGATCAGACCGCGTTGCTTCGACAGGTCCTGGCAGCGGGCGACGATCTTGTCGATGGCGGTGCGCTGGTGCTGGCGCAGGACCGATTTGCGCGTTTCGCCGTCCTCGACATAGAACAGAATCCATTCCCGGAGCGTGCGCAGAAAATCGGTCGGTTCAAAGAAGGACTGGACGGCGAACTTGTAAGTTTCGTTTGGTGGTTCCTTCCAGCGCGCCATAAAGCGCCGGTTGATGTTCCAGGTGACGCCGTACCAGTAATCGAGCAGATGGGTTACGTTGAAGAGTTGAGGGGCGACGAGCAGTTCGGGCGTCTCCTCTTCGTAGCGCCTGAGTTGGGATACGCCATGTTCGATGGCGTTGCCGTCCTTGGGGTTCTTGTGCTCGACAATGGCGACCGGGACGCCGTTGACCACAAACATGACATCGGCGCGGTTGCCCTTGCGCGCGGGGGGATTCGCTCTCCATTCCCAAGTGAAATAAAGGCAGTTCTCGGCCGGACGGTCGAAATCGATGAGTTGTACGCGCCGGGAACGCCTTTCGTCCTCGTCGTACATTTGGCGTTCGCCGCGCAGCCAGGCAAGCATCTCACGGTTGCCCTCGATGGTCGGCGGAACCGCCTCAAGACGCTCGATGACCTGGCGTGTGGCGTCGGCGGCCATCCATGGATTGAACTGGGCGAGCTTTGTTTCAAGCTCTGCGCGGAAGAACATGCCATCCACGCCGCCGCGCTTCTCTCCGGCCTCTTGGGGCGTCAGGGGAGTCCAGCCGATTTCGGCCGCGTGGAGAACCATCGGGAACTGGACGGTGATAGCCTCAGTGACCTTCAGATCAGTCATGGCTGTGGACCCTGTTTCGCCCCCATTTGCACTCCAATAGGTCTCCCATCGCGCCCCTATCCGACTCCTATCTGACTCCCATCGCGCCCCTATCGCGTCCGCTGTTTCCAGCGCGTCAACGGCCCGCGATTTGTGGAGATGATCAACCCTCTGTCAGGTTGCGTTCACTCATGTTGACCGGATTCGGGCGGAACGAACCGCTCCAAGTGGGCGATCTGGTTGCAGACGACTCCAGCGGTTTGGACATTTGGCGGCGACCAAAAATTCCGATCCGCAAGTCTTGCAGCGGGCAGATTCACGCGCAGGGCCGGGCTCATCAGACAACCGCCGGCACCGTGCGCGCGTGGATGAGGTCGGCGCCGTTTACGGGACGCGCCTGTGACGACAGGATAGTGGCGATCGCCACTGTGCCGCCATCCAGGGACATAAACTCCACAACAAAGGCTTCTTCATTGGAGTGGATGTGAATGATGGCACCGACATCGCCCGGCTTCAGCTCCTCCCCCTCGTCGCCGAAAACATCGGCAATGAGCACGATCTGCTCATGTTCCTTGAACACCTCTCACCTCCTGCGCGGATATGCCGTAATGAACCTGGGATAGTCGTGTCCAAGGTCGATCTGCCAGACAGTTCTCACCCACGGATTGCGCCCGTCAGGTGTCTCTATCGCCCCGTCCACGAGATAGCGTGGTCCGCATGGGGTCTCCACAACTTTGACGACCTCATGGGATGCCGCCTGACGTTTAAGTACGTCTGCAAACTCCTCCCAGCGCTCTGTTCTGAACCCAAACCTCTGAAAGAAATCCGCTTTGCCTCTGCCACGCGGACTGACAGACGACAGCAGGTAGTCCGTGATCTTCTAGCGGTCTATCCGCGCCGGATGCGCATTGGGAAGCCTCAATCACAGGCATCTCGTCCAACGCAAGCGAATTTCGTCATGCGCGCGCATATTGGACTTCCGCCCTGTCCAGAACACCCTGTCGAAAGTAAGGACTCAGATCCTCGGCTGTTCGCAGATCAACTTTGCGCCCCGTGAACAGTTCCGAAAGTTCGATTTCCATGCCGGCTATGCCCAGCAGCCCGGGAATGCGTTCTGATTCGAACTCGACGAGCAGGTCGATATCGCTGTCCGGGCCGAAGTCATCTCTAAGCGCTGATCCGAAGATAGCGAGTCGCATGATGCCGTGCTCTTGGCAGAAGGCGGATATTGCCGTCTTCGATACCGATATCTGTGGGTTCATTGCTCTTGGTCCCTGAGTTAGGCAAAGTCATGTAGAGAATCCGTCCCAGTCTCCTTGCTAATGATATCGGTCAGTGGTGGAAACAGATCATCCTCTTGTGGAAAAAGGTCCGAAAGATCAGAAATGGTCAGACCGGTCTCCAGGAATTCTCTTGCTCCACAGGCCTTCGTAATCACTTTGTCTTGGCAAGTCTCCAGATGTAGGTGATGACAGATTCGCTCTTTCTCATCATCGCCCTTTTGATCACCTCCTGGCCCGACTACAGCAAGCAGCTTTCGCTCGCTGTTTTGTCGAAGGGCTTGTTCCAGGATGCCGTTAATGTGATCGTCGTTGAAACCGTAACCGATACATACGATGACACGTGCGGAATCCAGAGTCCATCTCCTCAGTTCATATGCGCAAAAGAGAAAAGGATCGATGTACTGAAGTTTGTAGGAAGTTCCAAAGATCAACGCGACTGCTGAATGGTCAATTGGCGATGGAGAATCAAAATACCTGACTTTGCCATCTTCAGCGAAGTACCAGTCTACTGAGCCGTGTAATTTATAGAGCAATAATGGAGGCGGATCATCCGATGTTTCGTTGAATTGTTGCCACTTCCATTCTCTTTGGGAGAATCCCCTTTGAACGTTTGCTAGGCCACAAGTTTTCTCCACACATAGGTCATAGTTCAATGAAAATACTCGAAGAGGATATTCGTACTCCTGTTGAAATCGTAAGAGCCCCGAGTAGTAATCGGCACTCTCTTCTTCTCGTAGCACAACCCACTGGTTACGGAGGATATCAATGATGCTCCTTCGAAAATCCCGAACATTCTCAAATTCATTGCCAGCCACATCTAACAGTTTGGGATTCCATGCTCCCACAAACGGATAAAGCGCATGTCGCTCTCTCTTGTGGAGTTCGTCCAAAACGTTTACAAGCCGTTCAATATTGAAAGGAACATCGTCACCGAAGATTCCTTCCAAGCCGTCTGCATAAAAAATAGAACTGCGAATGTAACGATAAAGGTCCCTAAAGCGCATCCACATTTCATCTTCGGACACAAGATTTTCGATCTTTTGAACCATACTATTGGAGTCAGGTATACCAGCCTCTACACTCGCACCGGCTCCAAGCAGTAGAATTATCTCATCGCGTCCGAAAACAGTAGTGGCCATTATAGAAACCAAGGCGTGAGTATGTTGACATCTGGCGCTGGGAGTCTGTATCTTTCAAACTCCCTGAGGTACTTGGCAATTATTTGAGCGTAATAGACGGATACAGGCAGAGATTTGGCGTTAAATCCACGCCAGTTGGCGCCTGATAAGTTGACTGCATCCTGCAAATGATCTCGTTGCTGATCTCTATCTAACCCTTCGCGAGGATATGTGAACTCAACATGTAAGGGTCTTCCGACCAACTCGCGCACTGTAGATTTGCTGTACTGCAGTCCTTCAAACCAGACGAGGAATTCATTTCGGGCAAGCGGTATCATTGTACTTTCGTATGGCACGCGGCTGTTGTGGTCCACTGCAAAGCCAAAGAGACCCTTCCGATCGTTGAACTTGAGCGAGACGAAGCTACCTGCTTCAGATTGTTCTTTCTTCTTCGCAAGAGCTTGAGAGATGATGTCGAGCTCGCTTCGACGAATCGAGAACGTTGTGTGTACCACGAAACTAGAGAACCTGTCCGAATAGTCCTCAAAGATCTTCCAAAGGTTGGCAGAAAAACTCTTGATGTACGGGTCTTTGTCCTGGGCTTCCCCAAGAACTCTGACTTCCTCGAAATCACCACTCGAATCAGTAAGTACGGAATAGGCAAAAAACCGTTCGATGCGTTTGTCCACCTCGCGGTGGGCCTGCCCGATTCCAACGATCAAGCATCGCTCTGAACGAGGACGAACCTTCCAAGGGGTTCCTTTCAACTTAGCGAAAATCTGAAGACCGATGCCTGCCGCAGACCATTTCAATTGGTCCTTGTTTGCCACAGTCTTAGAGGCGACAACCTGAATCGGTAGTCCCTTTGAGAGGAAGGCATGTTTTAGCTTCCAGTAGGCAGCATTTTCTTCCGGTTGGTCATGCTTGCTAAAAGGTGTCAAAAAAATGGGAACGACATTACGGTCCCCGGCATCCGTTACCACCCGGTCACGAATTCGCAATATTTCGTTATCACTAAAATCCGCCAGGGCAGCGCCACTGACACTATCATTCGTAATTGGAAGTTGGAACATACTTTTCATCCCTGAAAACGTGTTAAATGTATCGCCGCGTAACGCACGAAACAGATCACGAGACAAAGGACGGTCCTCCTCTTTGAAAAGGAAGTATAGGTGCGCGCCTTGTGGGCACTGCTCTAACGGACCACTCTTCTTTACGCCCATAAATTGGGAACTTGAAACGCGATTAGAACCCACTACATATTTTTTTATTTCAAGTTTCTCTGGCTGCATCTCCACGAGTCGCCGTGACACTTGCACATCATCCCCCCCCGGCAAGGTTAAAGGGAAAACAACGTCATGGAATTCTCTCACGAAATCAACAAGATGTGAGTAACGATCGGCGTAATAGTTTGAGTTTCGGCGGCCATTCTTGTCGAGTGACAAACTGAGGTAAAGTGCCTGTCGCGTACGCCGATGTGCTTCGGTGGGGTGAAAGCGGAAGTCGGCAAGGAAACCGAATTGACCACGCGAGCGTAGCAAATAGGGCTCCAGGGAAATGACCTGTTCCCCCTCAGTATGAGTAGTAGTGATGATTTCCACTCGCGGAAGAAAACCTTTAGTGACGCGGAAACGGCTAGGCTCTAGCCTGGTCCTGCAACTCTGGATCAAGGACAATCTAAGCGCATCCCTCGTAATATATGAATTATCAAAGGGTTCGCATTCAGTCTCAATGCCGTCTTCGATCGGTTGGAACAGCGTCCAATATAGATTCCGCTTGCCTTCTACCTCCAAGTTCCGACGAACGGCACTTTCGTCTCCTTCGCTAGGCCGCTTACTCTCGATAAATGGGAGGCGGTAGACCGTGATCTTAAACTCGTGTGTATCAAGTGGAAAAAAATTTAAGGCGACACCGCGCATTTATCTATTTCCTTCTTGTGAATAATATGATATGGCTACTTGATTTGCTACCGACATGAAAGGTCGGACTCGCTGGTCTCACCGATTATTGGCCTTTGTAGCGATGACTTGACTGTTTCGATATACTGACCAACATCTGGGCAACTGGCAGACATACCCTTCTACAAGAGTTGATTCAGTGAATCGAAAACTTGCTGGAACCGATCCATAGTCGCTTCATCCAGTTCCGATTCAAGTGAGCCCACATGCTCGCTGAAGTAACGTGCAGGGCGATAATGGTTGAATTGTACGTCGTTCGGAAGCTGATGCTTCTTCAGGTGTTCTTCGAGTCGATAAACAACTCTGGGATGGTTTGAAGACAGGTCACTCAATTTGAACGAGGATTCAAATTCGCGATTGACTAAGTCCAGGTAAAGTTCTGGGGCGAACATGTCCTCTATATCGGCTTCAGCGCTGCCGGTGATACTCGCGAAGGTCATAACTTGATTCTGATTGAGTAACCTGCTCTGGTAGAGGTTTTCTATGGCTTGCCGACCTCTTTTCTGAAAGTCGATTAGGACAGCAACGTTGAGTGTGGTTTGCGCACCCATTAGGGCAACGAATGTAGAAACGTTGCTGGCGCCTCCGACTGGAGTGAGAGTCCAATCGGAACTCAATCCGGGCCTACCCAGTTTCTGAAGAACTGCGGACATGGTCTGAATGTACAGAAGGTCGGATGATCCCTCGATTATCAGACAGTTTGGTCCGATGAAGAGCGTCTGGTGTATTTCGTAGCCTAGAGCGCCCTGAAGGGGAAACAGGCTGTCAGGAGTTGCCTTCAAGACCTCCTTTATCACCTTCGTACCCTGTTGCACTTCAGGAAGAGCTTCTGCATCGGTCTCAATGCTCAGGTCTTGGACTATCCGCACCCGATCGAAGTGTTTAGGGTCAACCATGAAGGGTGAATGGGTTGTGTAGATAAGTTGGTGATGAGGTATGAGTTCTGCTTCAAAAAAACTGAGCAGATCGGCTTGGGCCTTAGCGTGAAGTGAGAGCCCCGGCTCATCAAGGAGAAGGATCAAGTTTTTGCCTTCTCTGCGAAGCTTGGAGTACCACGCGAGAAAGGAAAAGAACCAGACAAATCCTTTGGATCGTGTCCGAAGCGGTGTGGTCACCATGTGCTTTGTATCTTCTACTCGCCCCCAAATGTTGGTGCCGTGCTGCATTCCTGGGCCATCTTGCGGTCTCGCCGACCGGATGTCGAACTTGATCCGGATGTGACGGTTCTGGGACCAATACTTTAGAACTCTCTGGGTCAGTCTACTCCCTGCAGCCTCCAGCCTCGCAATCAGAGCCTCTGTTTCATCTGCATTGACTAATTGCTCCAGCTTCAGCCCTGCAAGTTCTATCAGGCCCAGAAGAGGCTGATCGGACTCTTCGAGAGTCCCGTTAATAGCACGTTCCTGGAGTCTCTCCAGATTGTCCTCACCCTTCATTTGATGGTATTCGTCAAAATAGAGGAACCTCGGAATTCGGTCCAACAGGATTTCGTCAAGAATGTAAAGGGAGAGACCGACCTCAGCGACCTTTTGAAGAGTAGGCAAGAGATTCCTTACAGCTTCTGTCTGCTCCGCTTCGGAGAGTAGCTGGAGCATGTCGCGCGCCGACGTTAGCCGGCCTAATTTACAAGCGAGCTGCTGCGGGAGATCTGCATCTGTTACGAGGTAGGTTAGAGCCGCCTGGCAATTGACATCCAAGTCGCTGACTTCAAGCTGGTTTGAATATCCCCTGCTAAGGGTAATCGATGGTGAGTCGTCTACCAGACATGACGGGCCAAATACGTTTCGGACTATGGTGACATCAGCAGGCTCAAGTTCGTATGCAGCTTGAGCAACTGTGGCTGGCTCTCGCCTTTCTGCCTCAACTTCATCTTCGTAAGCAACTAACGACCGGCGAGGATAGTCGTGCGTGACGTTGTAGATCCCATCCGTCTCGCTGACCGGAAGCAATCGATATAGAGCCTTAAGCAATGCGGTCTTGCCGGCTTCGTTTTTGCCAACTAGACATGTGACAGGGCCTACCTCAAACTCTGATGAGTCTTGGATGCTTTGAAATTCAGTTATTCTTACCTTCGTAAGTTGCATAAATTTCCTTTATCAAAGGTGTAATGGTGTCCCAATTAAATCGCGCCGTTGCTTCTTCCACGTCACAGTGCAATGCCGACAGGTCGAGTCCTTCTACTCGAATTTCTCCGGTCATCAGCTTGTGCAGCAGCGCCTTGAACAGATCGTCAAGGACGGCGCGTTTGCGACGGTGCAGGTCGATCCTACGGTCTATGGCGTCGAGGATGGCGACGATCTTAATTTGCTCGTCAAGTGTCGGAGGGGTAGGTAAACGCAGTGACTTCAGCACTGGAGAAGTAATTGTCTTGATTGTAGTCTGCGGAGAAGCCATGTCCAATGCCCTACTGAAGCGCTCAGAAGTAAGCACGAACTTGAAGAACTCCGGTGAAATCTTCTGCCGATCAGGAGCGAGGCGAATCAGATTGGCCGTAATGACGGCTCCTCTGTGGATGTTTCGGGCAATTCCGATCTTCCCCATCGTACCCCGAACTGACATAACAATGTCACCTGTTTCAAGTCGAACCTTCGGAAAACGCGCAGCCGTATCATCGTCAATAAAGCGAAATAGAGACAGATCCCTCTCGATCTCGCCACCGTCTTTGAGTAACTCGCCTCGCACTTCAGGCACCCCACAATCCATGTAGTCAATCTTGTAATAGCTAGGATATCGATAGACTACATTGGTCAAATCTGCAATAGATTCGGCCTCCCAACTGACCGGCATCGGGCCGATCTCGGTTTCCTTCTGTACTTCGCCGCGAAGCCCGCGCGTGAACAGTTGTTGCATTGCGGCGCGTTTGAGAGAGGTGGTTACTTCTGCGGCTTCTGTCTCGATCGCGATAGAGTACTGAATAACCTCCAACGCGTCTGATATGGCACGCTGTTCTTCCAGTGCAAATTCGGGGAACGGAAGATCGAGAAACACTTCAGGAGGCACGCGCTGCCGCCCGGTCGTACCCTCCATACGCTCGGCAACGTAGTGTCGGATATCCGGGTGCAACAGGTAAAAGAACAAGAGTCGCCGATCATGTCCCATATTGCGCGGCCGAAGTGGAATAACCTCCGTCGTCGCGAAACCAAACGGAGTAGGCAATTTAGTCGCAAGAGCTTGCTTCCCGTTTTCAAAGGAAGGGGTAATCTTCGCCACTAGAATGTCGCCGCGTTCGAAGTAGGTACCGCTTCTGATCTGGTCTGTAGCCTTCAAAGCGAAGTCAGGCGCATACGTGCCGTCTTGCGGAATGGCGGCCATCGGCACGAATGGAACCGCTTCCAATGTCGATTTATCAAGTTCGCGTGGTTTCTTGGTAATTTCGTAAGCGTCGCCTACTCGGATGCAGGGCCGACGTTCAGTCAGATAGGCGTCAAACAGACTCATCAGCAATTCCTTCAAGAAGCTTCGACAAGGACGAAGAGAGCGCATGCGCCTCATTGTCAAGAGCTATAAGCTCAGTGAGTAGTGTACTTACTGAGGCGAACTCTGCCGAGCTTTCTTGCCCCACCCACCGGCTCGGACTCAGATTGTAGTCGGCCTCCTCCGCTTGATCCCGCGTAATGACCGCAACCTCCCCGTCGACCGGTTCACCTTTCACAAAGGCTGCGGCCACCGGGGGGATAGCCTCTTCCGGGATGTAGTTCTTGGGGCGGCCTTTCTTCACCCGCGCGCTGGCGTTGACAAGCACAATCTTGTCTTTCCGGTCCGCGGGCTTGCGCTTCGACAGGACCACGATCACGCCGGCTGCCGTGGTGTTGTAGAACAGGTTGTCGGGCAGCAGGATCACACCGTCAATCAGGTCACGCTCCACAAACCATTTGCGGATGTTGCGCTCCCGGTCTTCGTGTCTGCTTCCCGAGCCACGCGTCATGGCGCCGGTGTCGAGCACGACGGCAGCGCGCCCGCGTTCGTTCAGACAGGCGAGCGTGTGCTGGAGCCATGCCCAGTCCCCCTTGCCGGACGTGACGCCGCCCTGGGTGCGGAAGCGGTCGAAAGGGTCGTTGGCGAAATACTCAGGGTTGAAAGGCTGGTTCCACATTGGATTGGCGACAACGATATCGAAGGTACGGATCTTGCTGTCCGCGGTCTTGAACTTCGGGTTGATCATCGTGTCGCCGCGCTGTACATCGGTTTCCATGTCATGGATGATGGAATTCATACGGGCGACGGCGTAACTCTCGGCCTGCAACTCCTGGCCGTACAGTTTCAGTGGTATCCGGCTGGTGGGGTCGCGTTCCTGGGCGACAAGCTGCAGCTTGATGAGCAGCCCTGCCGAGCCGCAGGCATAGTCATGGCACTCCTCCCCAGGTTTCGGGCGCATGATGTGGGCCATCAGAAAACCGACCTCGGTGGGCGTGAAGAACTCGCCGGCGCTCTGGCCGGAGCCTTCAGCGAACTTGCGCAGCAGATACTCGTAGGCGCGGCCCAGGAAGTCCGGCTGAACATCAGCAAGCCCGACTCGATAACGCGAATCGGAGAAGGTCTCCACAACGGCCGCAAGCCTGGCCGGATTGACGTCGCGTTCACCGTTGCGTTCGGCCGCGAAGTCGACCAGGTCAATGACGCCGGAAAGAGATGGATTATGCCGGACCACGGCGCGCACGGCTGTTGTCAGACGCTCGCCAATATCCCTGGGCCGTGTGCTCCGTCCCCGGTCGTCAAGCGGCCAGTCGTACTCCTGGCGCTCGCTAATGATCGCCCAGCGGGCCTCGGGCGGCAGATAGAAACGCAGCAGATCGGGGTCGTTCTCGGCGATCTCCAGAGCGACATCTTCGTCGCCGTACTCCTCGCCGAGCCGCTCGATCTCATCGTCAAAGACGTCCGACAGCCGCTTGAGAAAGAGCAGCGGAAGCAGGTAATCTTTAAACTTGGCCGCGTCCTTTTCCCCGCGGATGGAGCAGGCCGCGTCCCACAGCATCTGCTCCATTGTCTTTGTTGAGGGTGTCGCCGTGTGCCTTCCGCGCCGGCGCCTGGTTACGCTGGCGGCCGCCTCATCCGGTTCCGCAGCAACCGCTTCGGCGTCGATGCCTATATCGGCGGCCAGCGCCGCGATTGCCTCCCGCGCCGCTTTCTGGGGCTTGGATGCGCCGCCTTCCCAACGATTGACGGTGGCGAAGGAGACGCCGAGCCGCTCTGCCAGTTGTTCCTGCGTGAGGTCGAGGTTGGCTCGAATTGCATGGAGGGTGGCTGGGATACCGTGAATTTCTGTTATGTTTGTCATATTTGCAATATAACATAACAGACTGAAAGGGATCAAGATTCGGATTTCACGAACTCTGTGATGCGGTATGGAGTGGCCAAGGAAAGAGAAACAGCGGCAATGCTCTGTCGCAGACACGCCTGTCAATCGACTTAACCAGCCGCCGCATACGTTTTTCGGACGGCACGGCCTGACTTTTTTCGACGGTTCGGAACGGAAATCGACACCCGGCTGGCGTCCGGTTCCTTGCGTGTCGCCCCAGCCAACTCGTCCAGCTTTTCAGGCGGCAGCCCCTGAAGACTCAGCGTCATCCGTGCCCTGCAGCTTCGCTATCAGTGCCAGGAACTGCCTGAGCTCTTGTTCAGTCAGCGCACGGTAATTCAGTTCTTTCGCCGCCTCTTCCGGCCCGCCGTCCGGCCCGTTGTGCTGCCTGGACGCGTTCTGGTCCAAAAGCTTCTCCTCTCTCTCCATCAGCTGCAGGAATATCCTGGTGTCCTGCGGCGTCGCATCCCCCTCCGCCTCCTCCACTCCTTCAGATCGTGCGAAATCGCGCTTTCGTCCACACCCAGCTCGGCGGCGATCTCACGGGTCGACTTCCCGGCCAGCGTCATTTCGTACGCCAGGTCCAGCCGCCGCTCATTTCCCACCTTTTCCTGAGACTCTTTGCTCATATCGGTTGCATCCCCATTGTTGCAAAGGCGAGGAGAGATGAGTGAGGGGAGAGTAACACCGTTTGGTCTGCCGGAGATTGGTACGGGAACTTTGAGGGGGGGGGCGGCGCTTCCTCTGTCTCAGAGTTGATTACGGGCTGGCCGCGGTTTTGTGGTTGCAAAAGGCGGCGGAGGTTTGCCCCCATTTTGGAGTGCACTCGCATGTGGGATCTTGATTTGTAGCTTTAGGCATTCGTGGTATAATGCAACGATTGAAGCAGCATGATTGACATCGCCAATGCGCTCCGCATACTGTGAGCCAAGGAGCTTAGCAAATGATAGGAATTACACCGCCATTCTTTCTGCTGGGTCCGACCCTGGGTCCAACCGAGTTGATTCTGATCCTGGTCATTGTCATTATTTTCTTTGGCGTCGGGCGACTGCCGGAGGTGTTCGGCGGCCTCGGCCGCGGCATCCGCGAATTCCGCAAGGCGGCCAAGGACGAGGGGGAAGAGGAAGATTCAGAGACAACGGACGCCGCCCCCGCTGTGGAGAGCGCTGAGCCTGCGGTGAGTTCTGAGGCGAATCCACCTGAGAAGGTCTGACGCCCGCTTCAGTTGCCGCTTACGCCAGGGTTTTGACGAGTAGCAACGGACAGTCCGGCAATCGACGAGAAGGCCGAGCCGGCCTTCTCGTTTCTGTCAGCACATTGCATTTGAAAGTTCCTGCGTAGTAGCCCAGCACTTGTCAGGCTGTCGTTGACTGGCGTTGTTCAGGCAGTCGGACAGCGAGGTGTTTGGGTATTTTTGTCTATGCGCGGACAGCGCAACACGACAATCTTCCGAGGTGAGCGATGGATGTTTTCTTTATGATTGCAACGGTTATCATTGCCCTCACATTGATCGGCATCGTTCTGTTGCAAGGTCAGGGCAGCGGCCTGGGCACCGCCTTTGGGGGCGATGCCGGCATCCAGCGCACCCGGCGAGGCGTGGAGAAAACGATGTTCAATCTGACGCTTACTTTGGCGTCTGTGTTTCTCCTGCTCAGTCTCGTGACAGTCGCCCTTCGCTAGAATAGCAGTAGCCGCCGCTCACAGGCCACTGCAGTTTTTCCCATGTCGGAACAACAGCCATTCGGAAGGCCGGCCAATCGGGGAGGCCAGGGAGCGCCCCCGGCGCCTCGATTGCATACGACTCCACCTTCCAGCCATCTGCCGGGACCGGCTGCACCGTCCGCGACGCCGACGCGCCTGGGCCGGTATATCCGCTGGCAGATGCTGCTGGCCGTCCTGGGCATCATTCTTCTGACGCTTCTGATGGGCGTCACGGCATACAACGTCTCCACAGTTCTGGTCCCGGAGCGGGGCGGTGTCTTTCGTGAAGGCGTTGCCGGCAACCCCCAATACATCAATCCGCTGTTGTGCCACACGCACGAAATCGATCGCGATCTGTGCAGCCTGCTCTTTCGCGGCCTGACCCGCCTCGATCAACAGGGCCGGGTGGCGCCGGACCTGGCGGAGCGCTGGACAGCCCCGGATGGGCTTGTCTATACCTTTACGCTACGGGAGAACCAATTCTGGCACGACGGCAAACCGGTAACCATCGATGACGTGCTGTTCACGATCGAGATGATGCAGAACCCGGACTCGCCGATCCTGCCTGACCTGGCGGAGTTGTGGCGCTCAGTCACGGTGGAACCGGTCGACGAGCAGACAGTGCGTCTACTTCTGGACGAGCCCTTTGCGCCGTTCCTTGACTTTACAACGGTGGGACTGCTGCCAAAACATATCTGGCAGGACGTGCCCCCGTCTGAACTGCTGACGAGCCCCCTCAATGCACGCCCGGTTGGCAATGGCCCGATGCAGGCGACCTTGACATCGGCGCAGTTCATACGCCTGGAACGCAGTCCCTTCTCCAATGAAGACATTCCGATGGTTTCAGCGCTCGAGTTCCACTTCTATCCCGACTTTCCTTCGATTTACGCAGCCTATACAGAGGGCGAATTGGACGGCGTGAGCCAGGTATTGCGGTCGGACATCCCTTTGGCAAAGGCCCGTACGGACCTGCAGCTCTTTTCCGCGCCGCTATCAACCTATGTGGGTGTCATCTTTAACCTGCAGAACCCGGATGTGCCCTTTTTGCAGGATGCAAACGTGCGCCGTGCGCTCTATCACGCCCTTGACCGCGAGCGGCTTCTGGATGATGTGGTCGGGGGTCACGGTGTGCTCGCCTCATCTCCCATTCCTTCGAATAACTGGGGGCACGCGCCGGATACCCGCACCTACGAATACAGTCCGAATGAAGCGCAACGGATTCTGAACGAGAGCGGCTGGATCGACAGCGACGGAGACGGCGTGCGCGACAAGGACGGGCTGCCGATGCAGCTGATTCTGCTCACAAACGACGATCCAACCCGCATTGCGCTGATCGAACAGATCGCGGCGGACTGGCAGGCTGTCGGCGTCAAGGTCGTGGTGGAGAGCGTCAGTTTCGGCGGCTTCGTGACCAATTTTCTGACGCCGCGGCGCTTCGAAGCCGCGCTCCTCAGCTGGGATATCACCGGCGACCCCGATCCCTTCCCCCTCTATCACAGCAGCCAGGTCGAAACAGGTCAGAACTTCGGTGGATGGACCAATGAGGACGCGGATACCCTGATGATCGAGGCCAGAAGCACGGTGGACCCGGAGAAGCGCAAGTTGCTTTATGCGCTGTTTCAACACATCTTTGCCGACGACGTGCCGGCCATCCCTCTATACTACCCTGTGTATACGTACGGTGTCAGCGAGCGCGTCAAGGCGGTCCAGATTGGGCCGTTGAACACGCCGGCCGACCGATTTGCAACATTCCCCGACTGGTATATCCTCACCCGCCGCGTGCCGGTGAATCAACAGTTGAGCGGGAATTAGGCTGATTTCTCGTCAACTGATCACCTATTTTTGGCCAACTTTTTCTCTCGCAAAGGCGATGAAACAGCAACGCAGACGGTAGTTAACTGGAAAACGATTTGACAGGGAATATACGCGCATGCTATAAATCAAGCTTACTGAGCCGCAGTGGCGGAATAGGAAGACGCGCTACGTTCAGGGCGTAGTGGGCATTAGCTCGTGGGGGTTCAAATCCCTCCTGCGGCATTTAAGAGGGACCCAGATTATCCGTCCGGGTTCCTTTTGTTCTTATCCTGTCGTGTTCAGGGTTCCCTCGGGCCGCGTCCATTCCGGCAAGGGCGCAGCCAAACTTTACGCGACGCGGTCCGCCGAGAAAACCCGATGGGTCTTGTCCGAGTCCCGCTCAATCCAAGTCCGCAAGATGTACGACGGCAGCGCCACCCGGCCTATCCAGCCCTGCTGTTGCTTGCGGTTGTGGTTGGCCTGTATTTTATGTTCCAGCACGTCGAGCAGTTGCGCGAGTTGAGCGCGGCGCAGGCGCAGGTGGCGGAGATGCGGCAGAACATTGCGCTCGGCCAGCAGAGCTCGCTGGACCTGGAAGCACAGTTGCGCTTCGCGACAAGCGACGAGTATGTGGTGCAAATGGCGCGCGGCGAATTGGGCTACATTCAGCAGGGAGATGAGGTCTACATTCTGCTGGACCCGCCGGCTGCGCGGGCGGGGAGCCCGCCTGCGGCGCCGACCCCGGCCGTAGAGGAAGATTCATTCCGGCCCCTGGACTGGAGCTGGTGGCAGTCGGTGATCCAACAGCTTCAGGAGTAGTTCAAGTGCGTCCCAGCAGGGACGGGGCACTTTGTCGAAACTCTGTCGAACTGCGAAACGCTGAAATTTGACGTCGCGCGGTTGGTGTGGTAAAGTATCCTTTACTGTTGCGGGGTGGAGCAGTGGCAGCTCGTCGGGCTCATAACCCGAAGGTCGCAGGTTCGAATCCTGCCCCCGCTACCTCAGTTTCATAAAGCCGCCGAACCGAAATCGGTCGGCGGCTCATTTTTGACTGTGGGTTGTACTGTTCACACGGGGTTGCACAGTTCACACGAACTGCAGATTGTTCCGGCCCGGCGACGTAGCTCAGGCGGTTAGAGCGAGGGCTTCATAATCCCTAGGTCGGTGGTTCAAGTCCACCCGTCGCCACTCTCCGAATTGCGCCAGATTTCGACAGACAATGGGCATGGTCGCGGCCATGCCCATTTGCATTTCGCTCCCCAGCGGCGCGCCAGGCCGATACTATCCCCGCATTCAGTCCGGAACCAGCACCCACTCGCCGTTCTGCAGGATCTTGATATCCGGCCAGGCGCAGTAGGCGTGGGGGTTCTTGTAGATCAGTTGGTGTGTCAGGTCCGGTGGGCGCATGGCCATTTCTTCCTTATATCCGGCCTCTTTCGAGCATATCTATGAACGGATTGTCCCGTATCTCCAACGGGAAGTCGACGCGCGCCAAGCCCTGCCGCTGCGATTCGTAGACGGCCATGATCATTTCGAGCGCGGCGCGGCCCTGCCTGCCGCTCGAGACGCTCTCCCGGACCTGGTCGATGCAGTCAACCAGGTCGCTCACCGCGTTGATCCAGGCGTGTTGCCGCTGCGTCTCCAGCGGCTCCCAATCGACCGGCTCGGTCTTCATGCGCCAGCGGTGCAGATAGGGTTCCCAGCCGTAGCCGCCGGACCGCTCCAGGCTGTTGCCGGCGCCGTGCTGGATCGCCAGCCGCCCTTCATCGCCTTCGATCAGGATTTCGAAGGTGCCATAGCGCCGCCGTCCGCCGGACTCGAAGAAGAAGAGGCAGCCGCTGTCCATGCGGAACAGCCCGGCGCCAACGTCCTCGATTGTGACCGTCTTGTTGCCCCTCTCCACCGTGGCGAAAACCCACTCCGGATCACCGGCGTAGAAGCGGATCAGATCGAAGAGATGCGTGCAGTCGTGCATCAAATTACCGCCGCCCGCCGTCTGGTAGTGCGCATGCCAGCTGGCGGGATCGCGCCGATCGGGCGTGAGCAGGTGGCCCCGAATCGTGCGCAGATTGCCGAACTCCCCCTGCTCGATCATCTTCTTTATACCAATGTAATTCGCCTCAAAGCGCATCGAATGGTTGACGATCAGTTTGGCGCCGGCGCGGTCGCAGGCCGCGATCATCCGGTCCGCTTCTTCCAGGTTGAAGGCCATCGGCTTCTCGCAGAGGATGCCGCGTGCGCCGGCCCCGGCTGCGGCAATCGTCACCGGCCCCTTCAGATTGTCCATCGTGCAGACGCTGACGATATCGACGTTGGCCTGCGCCAGCATCTCCTCATAGCTGCCGTAGCGCTGCGGAATCGACCAGCGTTCGCAGAAGAGGCCCAGCTTGTCCGCGTCAATGTCGGCCGCGGCCACCAGCTCCGTATCGGGAACATGCGTGTACGCCGCCGCGTGCAGCGCGGCCACTCTGCCGCAGCCGACGATTCCCACCGTATAACGCTTGCCGTCGCTCATTTGGGCGCTCCTGCCAGGGAGGCGCCCGCGCAGGAGGGCGTCATCGGGCGTATGACGATCGCCGGCGGGCGCATGGGGATTCCTACGCTATATCTGACCTCTTTCGAGCATATCTCCAAACGGGTTGTCCCGGATCTCGAGCGGGAAGTCGACGCGCGCCAAGCCCCGCCGCTGCGATTCGTAGACGGCCATGATCATTTCCAGCGCGGCGCGGCCCTGCCGCCCGCTCGAGATGCTCTCGCGGTCACTTTCGATGCAGTCGACCAGGTCGGCGACCGCGTTGATGGTGGCGTTGTCCCGCTGCGTGGGGACAGGCTCCCACTCGACCGGCTCGGCGCCTCCGCGCCAGCGGTGCAGAAAGGGTTCCCAGGCCCACCCGCCCATAGCCCCCATGCTGTTGCGCGCGCCGTGCTGGATCGCGAGGCGGCCTTCGTCCCCTTCGATCAGGATTTCGAAGGCGCCGTAGCGGCGCCGTCCGCCCGACTCGAAGAAGAAGAGGCAGCCGCTGTCCATGCGGAACAGGCCGGCGCCGAGGTCCTCGATTGTGACGGCCTTGTTGCCCCGCTCCACCGCGGCGAAGACCCACTCCGGATCGCCGGCGTAGAAGCGGATCAGATCGGTCAGATGCGTGCCGTTGTGCATCAGCTCGCCGCCGCCCGCGGTCACGTACTGCGAATGCCAGCTGTTGGGATCACGCTGGTCGGTGGAGAGCATATTGGCGCGGATGGTGCGCAGATTGCCGATGTCGCCGCGCTCGATCATCGCCTTCACTTCGATGAAATTCTTCTCGAAACGCATCGAGTGGTCGACAACGAGCTTGGCGCCGGCGCGGTCGCAGGCTGCGATCATGCGGTCCGCCTCTTCGAGGTCGAAGGCCATCGGTTTTTCGCAGAAGACGCCGCGCGCGCCGGCCTCGGCTGCGGCGATGGTCGCGGGGCCGTGCAGATTGTCCAATGTGACGACGCTGACGATATCGAGATCGGCCTGCGCCAGCATCTCCTCATAGCTGCGGTAGCGCTGGGTAACCGACCAGCGTTCGCAGAAGAGATCGAGCTTGTCGGGGTCGATGTCGGCGGCGGCCACCACCTGCGTATCGGGCACAAGCGTATAGGCCTCCGCGTGCAGATTCGCCATCCTGCCGCAGCCGATGATCCCCGCCGTATATTTCCTGCCATCGCTCATTTGAATGCTCCTACCAGGGCGGCGCCCGCGAAGGTGCGCATCATGAGGATTATGATAATCGCGGTCGGGACCGACGCGATCACGTAACCGGCCATCAGCGGCCCGAACATCACCTGGCTGTTGCCGGTGAACTTCGCCAGCCCCAACATCAGCGTAAACTTT
The DNA here is from genome assembly GCA_965208965.1 of Caldilineaceae bacterium. Classification (GTDB taxonomy): domain Bacteria; phylum Chloroflexota; class Anaerolineae; order Caldilineales; family Caldilineaceae; genus Bin5. The sequence continues at coordinate 1,674,224 of OZ242384.1, read as the reverse complement.
TCCGGCGAGCGCAGCACCAGCAGCGGCCACACATAGTCCCCCCACGTTGACAGGAAGGTCAGCAGGCCGACGATCGCCATGATCGGACGCGAAAGCGGCAGCGCGATCAGCCGGTACATCTGCAGCTCGGTGCCGCCGTCCATGCGCGCCGCCTCGAACAGCTCCTCCGGCAGATCGGAGAAGAAACCGGTGAGCAGAAAGACGGCAAAGGCCAGGCCGCCGGCGATATAGGGCAGGATCAGCCCCCAGAGCGAGTTCATCAGCCCAAACTGGACGATCAGCAGGTAGCGGCCGATCAGGGTGAGGACGCCGGGGATCATCAGCAGCGACAGCACCAGGTAGTAGGCCCCGTCGCGCCAGGCGAAGTCGATGCGCGCAAATGCGTACGAGGCCAGCGACGCGCACAGCAGCACGCCCGCAACTGCCCCGAGGCTGACGAGGCTGCTGTTGATGATGGAACGATAGATCTCGTTCCACGCCATCACATAGTTGTGCAACTGCAGCGGAAAGGCCGGCAGCCAGAAATTCACCAGCAGCTGCTGGAAGCTCTTGAGCGAGGTGAGGATAGCGATGAAGAAGGGGAAGAAGGTCAGAAGGAGGAGAAACAGCAGCAACGCGTGATGCAGCGCGCTTTTGAACCGGGCGCCAAGCTCCACCGACGCGGCGTCCGGCGATGATGTGAAGGGCCGGTCGACTGTCTGCCCGGTCATCAGGTCTCCCTTGTGCGTCGCGTGCGGGCGAACGGCGACGTTGTGTAGCGGAAGCTCAGCAGGGTCAGAATGAAGATGGCGATGAACATCGTCACCCCGATGGTTGCGCCGTAGCCCATCTGGTCCCCGCGGAAGGCGGCCATAAAGAGCAGCAGACCGGGCACCAGCGAGGCCTTGGCCGGCCCGCCGGCCGTCATGATCAGCACAAAGGCGAACTCCTGGATGATGCCGATCATAGTCTGAATCGCCACCAGCTGAATCGAAGTGACCACCAGCGGAATGTCGATCCGCACCATCCGCTGCCATACATTGCAACCGTCCATGACGGACGCATCCAGCACCTCGCTGGGGATCTGCTGCAGGCCGGCGTAGAAGATCATGAAGGGCCAGCCCGAAATCCAGGGGAAGCTGACGAACAGCAGCGCCAGAATGACCAGGCTCGGCTCGGACAGCCAGGCCGTCTGCCACTGCTCCAGGCCGAAGCTCCCCAACATGCGATTGAGCACGCCAGTCGTGGGCAGCGGGTTGTAGATGAACTTCCAGATCATGATGGTGACCAGAAAGGGCACCACCATCGGCAACACGAAGAGCGTGCGGTACCAGTATTTGGAACGTTCCCGCTTGAGGTTGAAGACCAGCTCCGCCACCAGGAAGGGGGAGATGCGCTGCAACATCCAGCCGAGGAAGAACCAGCCGAGATTGCGCGAGGCGATGTGCATGTTGGGGTCGTTCACCATCGTTATGAAGTTCTTGAACCCAACGTACCGCTCCACCGTAAAGCCGTCCCAGCGAAAGAGGGTATGATAGATGACATTGACTGTCGGCTGGTACATGAAGATGGCGAGGAAGAGGAAGGTGGGGAGCAGAAAGAGGAACGCGGTCAGGTTGCGGCGCAGCGCACGGCGGCGCCCGCTCCACAGTTTACTGTCGAGACCCGCGTCGGCAGTCTGTACTGACATGGGGTTCACAAGGGCCGGCGGCCAGTGATCTGCTGATCACCGGCCACTGGCCACTATCAACTGCAGTTAGCGGTCAGGCGTTGAACGGCATCACGAACGGCTCGTTGGGAACAGTGTAATCGCCCCACGGCGGCGGGGTGTAGTCGGCCTGCATCTTCTCCCACTCCGCGGCCTCTGCGTGCAGCTCCTTGTCGACGAGGAAATTTTCGATGAAGGTGGGCAGCACGTCGATCTGAATCTGGATCATCTCTTCCAGTGTCATATCGTCGGCGAAGTAGGCCTGAATCGCCGAGAACCACTCGTACCAGAAGTGCCAGTCGCCGATGCGGTCGGAGGAGAATCCGGGCTTGGCGGTATCTGCTTCATAGTCGCTGACCAACCCCTTGACATCGTCGTCGACCTCGAGATCTTCGAGGCCCTTGATCGTGGGCAGCACCAGGTTCGTGCCAAGGCGCTCGTGGATCAGCCGCGCGGTGTTCGCCGGCGTGGTCATGAATTTGAGGAAATCGACGGCCAGGTCGACGCGGCCCCGTTCGCGCGCGGTCTTGGTCACCGTCTTGCTCTCGGTCCCGCGTGCGATCAGCCAGGTCGGGTCCTCTTCGCCCCACGGCGTCAGCTTATTGGTCAGGCGCGGCAGATTGAAGACGCCGAACTTGTCGGTGCCCCCCAGCTCCATCAACTGCGGCCAGATGCGGTTCGCGTTCCACACCATCGAGGTCTGCTCCGTCATGAAGACCTCGCCATAGCCGATCGCGGAGGTGGTCTGCGCCATCTGCAGGTAGCCCGGCTGGTAGTAGTTCGTCGCTTCCTTCCAGATGCGGGTCGGCTCGACCCAGTAAGGTGAGTCCAAGCGCACGATGCCGGCGACGGCGGCGCGGGTCTGTTCCACGTCGTCGCAGAAGCCGTCGCCGTTGATGTCGATCAACTCGAACAGCCCCATCGCCCGAACCAGATAGTCGACCATGCGGTCCCATTCCCAGCTGAGCAGCGTACTCTCCACGGGAATCGTGCCCATATCGAGGATCTGCTCGCAGGCCTGGTAGTAGTCGTAATAGGTCTTTTCGGGAGGACCGGAGAGGCCGGCCTCAGCGAATATTTCCTTGTTGTAAGCGATCACCAGTCCCGGGCCGCCCCAACCGACGGGAATGTCGTAGTTGTTGCCGTCGGCCAGCACGATTGGATGTACGTCCTCGAACCACTGGTCGAGCCAGCGGCGGCTGCCCGGCTGGTCCGCGGGAATATAGTGGTTCGGCTGATTGAGGTACTCGGTCGTCGGGACAATCGTGTCCTTGTCGTAGATGAAGGTGAGGCCGTAGGTGAAGGTGATATCCGGCAGCGTACCTGCGGCCGCGCCGGCCCTGAAGTAGGTCGGCTGGGTCATCGCCTCGGTGGCCTTGAACGGCTCCTCAAAGATGACCTCGACGCCGGGGTGCATATCCTCGTACTCCGACGCGATGTGCAGGATTTCGTGGAGCGCCACCGGCGTATCCGCGGTAACTTTGCCGGGAACGTACTGCATGTCGATCGTCAGTTCACCGGTCATCCCTGAGCCTTCGGCTGCATCGTCTTCCATAGGCGCCGCCGGCATCGCACAAGCGGCGATAAGCCCGGCGGCGAGGCCGCCAGTCCCGATCAGGAATTGGCGGCGAGACAGTGCTCTGTTCATTTCAGCCTCCTATTGATTGGGTTCTGCCGATCGCTTTGGTTGCAAGAGGTATGAAGAAGGGACGGTCGAAAGAGGACTATGCGCCCGAATGTAACATCTCCTGGGGATGCGGTCAAACCGGTTTTTCGGAGCAGATGGTCTGCGAGATATTATTGGAAGCATTGACGCCCATTATTTCTACAATACAGAACGATTCTGAGCGATTCCCGGCGGCCGGCACCTACGCCCCACCCTTCTTTCAACCTGGCATCAATCCGAGAAAGTGTCCGACACGCCAGGAGGATATGGCTGATTTGGTAGCGTATGACATAAGCAGATGGAACATATTCGCAATCATAATCGGGTTTCTGCAAGCAACACAGCTTGTCTCGCAGTGCTGTCATGGCGGCTCTAGACTGTACTACGCACCTGATATCCTTTTCCCACCAAGCATCTAACGTCAAACAAAAGGCCGCTGGGTTGCCAGCGGCCTCGTTTTTTTCTCTGCCGTAATTGTAGTCTAGGTAGGGGAAAGACCTGGAATCTCGAAGTTCCAATTACCTTCAGCCCCTGAATAACAAAGGGCGCCAAGTTGGAGTATGTCCCTCCCAATTAGAGACAGCAAGTGGTTCTTTTTCAGATTTACGGCAACCGCAAAAAGTTCAAAAACGTATCCAGCGAACGCAACCTCCGCCGTATACACGGGAGCTAAAACAGAGGATTGAAGGGACGTACTCACGTCTACATGATCGACCTTTTGTAACCCAAGATCGATTACTGCGTCTCGATCGATACAGGTGAAAACTGCACCCGTGTCAACAAGAGTTTTTCCTTCTAAGGTATTGTCAGGAATTCCTACAATTTGTTGCAAATTGCGGAGGCGTTGAGTCGGGCCGACTGACACATCGCTCAAGAGTCCATCACGCCCCACGAGATACTGTGCTGCCAACCCACCTCTTTGCTCAGGCTTAACCTTCATGAGTGGCGGCACTTTCACAAATCTGGGGTTCACTGTCTACTACCCCGCAAGCATTAGGAAATGTGTTGTGAGTTCCACTGTCTCAGCTCCGGCTTCACGAACAAGAATAGGATCTGGATAGAATCTCTTAGCACCTTCTTCGAGAGCCTCATCCATGGTTTCGTAGGTGTCGATAAGTTCCGCTCCATGAATAAGAACAAACCTGCCAGGATACTCCTCTAAGAACTTCTCGCGATTCTCTTCGTAGAAACGCAACTCTACCGGCCTTTCTGATTCTTGTGGAGTCATCACACACATCCTTTCGGACTTTCATTCCGGGTAGGATTCGTTGAACAATAAGGTGACTACAATTGATTCGTATCGCAACCCTTTCCTTGGATATAAGCCCTAGAATCACAAAAGGCGGGTCTTGTCAAATGCGGCGTAATTATTGCCTGCTTGACGCAATGTGTCAAGCGTGCGATTTATGTTGGTATTCTGGTGATCCAAATGGAGCCACATGTTGATGGGAATGGAACAGTCTGCCACATACAGGGAGACGCCGCAACCAGGCTTTTTGTTCCGCCAAACCTTGACCGCCCCTTGTAGGAACCAAGTAACGGTGTCAGGGCCGTGTCGGTTGTTGTACTTAAAGCGGGGTTCGACGATGTAGGCTGCGGTGTACTTCTTGCTGTGGTGATGTGCTGTCCGAAGATCGCCCGCTTCGCCTGCCCGGGAGTCTACTCCCAGTCCGAGATTCACCTACTTTGTCTCTAGGCCGCCCGGGGCATTCTATCCCTTCAGGCCGGAGAGGCTGATGCCGCCGATGATGTACTCCTGGGCGAGGACGAAGAGGATGACGATGGGGAAGGAGACGATGGTGGAGCCGGCGAATACGGCCGGCCAGTTGATCTGGTTGACGTCGCGGAAGAGAGCGATGCCTACGGTGACCGGGTACTTTTTCCAGTCGGAGAGGATGATGAGGGGCCAGACGAAGGAGCTCCACTCGTTGAGGAAGATAAAGACGCCCAGCGTCACCATGGCCGGTTTGGCGAGGGGCAGCATGATGCGCCAATAGGTGCCGAAGAAGCCGGAGCCGTCAATGCGGGCGGCGTCCTCCAGCTCGCGCGGGATATTTAGGAAAAACTGGCGCAAGAGGAATATACCGAACGCGCCGGCAAAGCCCGGCAGCACCACCCCCGTAAATGTATTTGTGAGACCCAACCCATGCGCGATGAGGAAGGTCGGGATCAGCGTAACCGAACCCGGGAGCATCAGCGTCGCCAGCACCGCCAGGAAGAGGGCCTCCCGGCCGGGAAAATCGACGCGCGCGAACGAATAGGCCGCCAGCGAGTCGATGAGTAGCTGGACAATCAAAACCGCGGCCGCATACAGAATGCTGTTGCCCAGGTATACTCCCATCCGCCCGATCGTCAGAGCGTCATAGTATGTGCTCAGCGTTGGCGGCATCGGAATGACCGAATAGGGATTGGTGAAAAAGTCGGTCCGGCTTTTGAAGGAGTTGGCCAGCATCCACAGGTAGGGAAAGATCATGCTGAAGGCGAGGGCAATCAGCAGCGCATAGACGATGATGGTAAAGCTGCGCCTGGTTGCAACCAGAAGCAGCCTGTTCTGTTCTCTCGCCCCGCCGCCGGGGTCGGACAGTGTGCGCGCCATGACTCAGTACAGCTCCCGCGAGATGAACAGCTTCAGCTGCAGCGCGGAGAAGAAGAAGATGACGCCGAACAGCAGCCAGGATATGGCCGACGCATAGCCCATTTCAAATCGTTGAAATGCGTAGTGGTAGACGACCATTTGAACCGTCTGTGTCGAGTTCATGGGGCCGCCCTGCGTCATGATGAAGACCTGGGTGAAGACCTGAAAGGCGGCGATCGTCAAGGTAACGAAGGCGAAGATCAGCGAATTGCGCAACAGGGGAATGGTGATGCTCCAGAAGGTGTGCCAGCGGCCGGCGCCGTCGACCTTGGCCGCTTCGTAGAAGACCTCCGGGATCTCGGCCAGGCCGGCGAGGAAGATGATCATGTAGTAACCGACCGCGCCCCAGATGGTCATGATCATGATCGCCGGCAGTGCGGTCGAAGGGTTGAAGAGCCAGTTGGGACCCTCAACGTTTACCATTTGCAGCAGTCGATTAATCCCACCCGTGGGTTCGTACAGCCACACCCACAGCATCGAGGTCACCACGACAGGTGTAATTGTGGGAATGAAAAAGACGGTGCGGAAGAGCGCCCGTCCGCGTCGGACCTGGTTGCCCAGAACCGCCAGAAGCAAGGAGATGATCGTTATCGACGGAACAATTACGATGACATAGATGAACGTGTTGCGGAAACTGATCCGTACCAGCTTATCGCTCAACGCACGCGTATAGTTCTCCAGCCCCTCGAAAGGCCGCGCCTCTGAGATGATGTCATATTGGTGAAAGCTGATGTAGAGAGAGAAGATGATCGCGATGTAGGAAAAGACCGTGATCAGCAGACCCGCCGGACTGATGAACAGGTAGCCCGGCCAGGTTTTCCTGAAACGTCTCCACAGTTCTCTCTGTCTGCTTGCACGCGATTGAACCGGCTGGGAGGGTTGTGCCAAAGTCGTCATCTGTCACCGCGCCCTGAAACACAGTGGTTCGCGGCCAGTGAATGCTGACTGACCACGAACCACCCGTATCTTAAGAGTAACCGGCGTCTGCCATAATCTGGTTGCACTCAACGACCAACTGCTCGATCGCTGCCTCCGCCTCCATCTCCTGCAGAATCGCCGCCTCGAGAACTGGTCTCATCGCCGCATTCAGGGCGCTCTGCTGGATGTAGACCAGCGGCGTGCCCGCCGCTGACGCCAGCGGGACCATCCTTAGCACCGGCAACTCCTGCAGCGCGGCCTGGTATTCCGGTGTCTCGTAGAAGTCGTTGCGCGGCGCCAACCAACTGCCGATCGCGAACCGCTCCAGCATCCAGCCCAGCCCGCACCAGAACTCCAGGAAGGCCCAGCCGGCATCTTTGTTCGGCGACTTGGTCGGCACAACCAGCATGTTGTTCCAGTGGGCCGTGCCCTGTTTTCCGCCGTCCACCGGCGCCGCCGGCCACAGCATCGTGAACCAGTTCAGATCCGGCAGGTCATTCGACAGGGGGCCATATTGCCAGGGACCGGATTGCGCCATCGCAGCCTTCCCCTGCTGGAACTGTGCCCAGTCCTGCCGTTCTGGCGCGATCGGCTGGGAGACCTGGTGCACGTGCAGCAAGTCCAGGAACCAGTTCAACCCGTTCACCGCCGCGTTCTTTTCGTTGAAGCCGATGCCATTTTCAATGCCGGCATCGTTCTTGGAATAGAAGCCGACGTTGTGAGTGCTGGCCCAGATGCTCAACGTTTGGGCGGTCGGCGTGCCGACGAGGAAGCCCGACTGAACAACTTCGTCGCCGTCCCGCTTGGTCAACTCCTTGGCCGCATCGGTGAAATCCGCCCAACCCCACTGCGCGATGTCGTCGGGATCGGTTGTAACGCCGGCCTCTTCAAACAGATCGGTGTTGAAGAAGATCTGATTACTGTCCGGCCCTTCGCCCAGTACGCCGTACTGCGCGGGTCCCTTTGTCGCCTGCAGTAACGCGCCGTCAAGGAAGTTCTCCGGCGCCAGGTCCGGCGTTATTTCGATAGAGGGTGTCAGGTCCAGCAGCGCGCCCCTGTCGAAGAAGTCACGGGCCCAGTATACCGAGCTGTGCATGACGTCGGGCGTATCGTCGGCCGCATGCGCCGCCAGGAACTTCACGAAATACTCCCCGAAGGGAACGTTCTGATAGTTCAACTCCAGCTCAGGGTTCGACTCTCCCAGGGCAACCGGCAACCGGTCGAACAGCGCTTTGCTGGTCTCATTGGCGGCTGGGCCCCACCAATCCCAATAGGTGATCGTCTGTTGGGCCATGGCGGGCTCATCCGCTGCCATGGCGCCGGATGCCTCTTGCGCGGGCGCGGGTGCACACGCCGCCAGCGCGGTTGCGCCGATTCCCGAGAGGGCTGTAACTGCAGACAGCCTCAGAAAATCGCGACGACTTACTCTTTCCTTCGAGACTTTCATACCTTCCTCCTTCTGAGTGGAAAAAAGAAAATTCTCGCCCCAGGCGAATAGATACCGAACTTCTCTGCGTTGCGTTATATGCGGACGTGGCGATCGAACTGGCGAAATCTCTATACGTAGAAACGTCGGTCCAATCCGGTCGTGTGGGTTAAACGGTTCGCCACTTCGGAGACATCTGCACTGAAGTTGGCCGCACTTTAGCAGAATTTTCCGGGGATGTCAAAGACACAACTTCTGAACCCTTTGTGATCTGAGTGAATCATGCGGGCGAACTTTACATGCCCCCGCACGCGCTTCGAGTGCATTTCTGCCACTGAAAAACCCGCAAAACATTGACACCCAATCTGTTCTATATTACATTCACAGATGTCCGTCGCGGGCTCGTGACCGGAAACTAATCACCACGAAGGCGAGGAACGATGAGCGCAGCAAGAGTGGCAAACGGTATCGAAATGCAAGTCACGGCCGCCGGCCCCCGCAACGAAGAGGAGCTCGACCTGCTGCTCTCGGAACCCTCGCCCGCCGCTCTGGCCGCGCTCGACAAGCTGGACTCGGACCTGGTCGTGCTGGGCGTCAGCGGCAAGATGGGCCCCTCGCTGGCGCGGATGGCGGTGCGCGCGCTTGATGAACTCAATTCGCCCCACCGCGTCTACGGCGTCGCCCGTTTCAGCCAGCCCGGCACACGCGATCAGCTGGAAGCGTGGGGCGTGCAGACGATCACCTGCGACCTGCTGGACCGGACTCAGCTGGCTTCTCTGCCGGACAGCGGCAGCGTGATCTATATGGCCGGTCAGAAGTTCGGCACGACGGGCAACCAGCACATGACCTGGGGCATCAACACCTACCTGCCAGGGCTTGTCTGCGAGCGCTATGTGGACGCCCGCATCGTCGCCTTCTCTACCGGCAACGTCTATCCGCTTGTGCCGGTGGTCGCCGGCGGGCCGCTGGAGAGCGACCCCCTGGATCCGGTCGGCGAATACGCCATGTCCTGCCTGGGGCGCGAGCGCATGTTCGACTATTTTTCGCGGCGGCACGGTCTGCGCTGCGCCATCGTCCGCCTGAACTATGCGGTGGAGATGCGCTACGGCGTTCTGGTGGATATTGCCCGCCAGGTGCACGCGGAGGAGCCCGTTACGCTCGACATGGGCGCGGCCAATGTGATCTGGCAGGGGGACGCCAACGCCCAGGCCATCGCCCTGCTCGACCACTGCTCTGCGCCGCCCTTTGTGCTGAACGTCACCGGGCCCGAGACCGTTTCGGTGCGCCGCGTAGCCCAAGCGCTGGGCGGCATGCTCGGCAAGGAGGTCCGTTTCAGCGGCGAGGAGGCGCCGACCGCGCTGCTCAACAACGCGGCCAAGGCCGCGCAGCTTTTCGGCTACCCGCGCGTCTCGCTGCACCAGATGCTGCAGTGGATCGCCGACTGGGTGCAGAACGACGGCGCATCGCTGGATAAACCGACCCATTTCGAGACGCGAGACGGGAGCTTCTGATGGCCCAAACTCTACCTGAACTGCGACATCATCTGGCCAACGGGCAGGTCATCCCGGCCCACCCGCTCGCCCTCACCGCCGACCTCAAGCTGGATGAGCGGCGCCAGCGCGCGCTGACCCGCTACTACTGCGCGGCCGGCGCGGGCGGGGTGGCCGTGGGGGTGCATACGACGCAGTTCGAGCTGCATCAGCCCGAATACGGTCTGCTGGATCCGGTGCTGGAACTGGCGTCGGAGACGGTGGACGAGCATATGCGGCAGAACGCCCGTCCGTTCGTCAAGGTGGCGGGCATTCTGGGCGACACGCGGCAGGCGGTGCGCGAAGCCGAGACGGCCCTGGAGCACGGCTACGATGTGGGGCTGCTGAGCCTGCGGGCGCTGGCAGAGGCGTCGCCAGCGGAGCTTGTCGAACACTGCCGTCGGGTAGCGGAGGTGATCCCGGTATTCGGCTTCTATCTGCAGACGGCGGTGGGCGGACAGGCGCTGCCCTACCGCTTCTGGCGCGAGTTCGTGGAACTTGAGAACGTGGTCGCGATCAAGGTCGCACCGTTCGACCGCTACAAGACGCTGGACGTGGCGCGAGCGGTAGCCGAGTCATGCCGGAGCGGAGAGATCGCGCTGTACACGGGCAACGACGACAACATCGTCGCGGACCTGCTCACCGAGTTCAGCTTTGGCGGGCAGGAGACGGATGCGCCGCCGCTGCGCATCGTCGGCGGGCTGCTGGGGCAGTGGGCCGTGTGGACGAAGGAAGCGGTCGCCATGCTGCGCGCCATCCACGACCAGACTGCGGCAGGCAGGCTCGACTACCGGCACTGGCTCACCTACAACGCGCAGATGACGGACGCGAACGCGGCGGTATTCGACAGCGCACACGACTTCCACGGCTGTATCTCGGGCGTCCATGAGGTGCTGCGCCGGCAGGGGCTGATGCAGGGGATCTGGTGCTTCAACCCGGTGGAGAGCCTGTCCCCCGGCCAGTGCGAGGCGCTGGACCGCGTCTGCCGCGCCTATCCTCACCTGACCGACGACGACTTCGTGGCCGAACACCTCGACGAATGGCTGCGTTGACCGCACCAACGCTCAGCCTTCAGTCAGTCCATCCCATTCCGAAACCGGCCCGCCACCGAAAACTGGAAACTGACCCATGCTAAGAATCGGAATCGCCGATCTCGATACCTCGCACCCGGGCCGCTGGGTACCGATTCTGCAGGAGTGGGACAGTGTCGCGGTGGTCGCCTGCTGGGACGGCGGCAGCGTGCGGCCGCCGGGGTATGCGCGGCAGTTCGCGGCCGAGCACAACATCCCGGAAGTCGTGCCCGCGCTGGCGGACTTGATCCCGCTGGTGGATGTGGTCTTTGTCCAGGGCTGCAACTGGGACCTGCACGTGGAACGGGTCAGGCCGTTCGTGGAGGCCGGCAAGGGTGTCTATATCGACAAGCCGCTGGCCGGAAACGTCGCGGATCTGCAGCATCTGAAGGCGTGGGCGGCGCAGGGCGCGGACATTATCGGCGGCTCATCGCTGCGCTGCTGTGAGGAGGTCAAGCGGATGCATGCGCAGAGCCAGGGGAGCGACCTCCACACCATCTTTGCCAGCGGGCCGAACGACTTCTTCAACTACGGCATCCACGTGATCGAGATGGTGCAGGGCGTTATCGGCAGGGAACGCAGCAGCCCAGCGGTCGCGGTCACGCATCTCGGCAGCCATGGATCGGAGCGGCTGCTGGTCGACTACGCGAATGGCCTGCAGGTGGTGCTGGAACTGCAAGCCGCAGGCGGTTTCTTTCTTTCCGTCAGCGGCGGCAACGGTCGCTGGTCGGCGACCGTGGAGAGCGATTTCTACCGCGCGCTGCTGCAGGACGTTGTCGCCCACTTCCGCGGGGAGAGTCCTTTCCCCGCTGATATTGATATGCTGTGCGAGGCGGTGATGGTGCTGCTGGCCGGTCGTGAGAGTATGCGCCGCGGGCGACTCGCTCCCGTCCGCATTGAGGAGCTGCGCGCGGATGCGCCCGGTTTTGACGGCCATAGCTTTACGGAGGACTACCGCGCCGGCGCGGGCTGAGCTGAGTGCGTCAGTTGGGCCGGTTCGGTGTTTCCCTGATTTTGCCAAAAAGCGGAAATAACGGAAATTGCGCAGTGCCGGAGGGGTTCACTTTTTCTGGGCCCGGCGCCTTTCCTCTTCCGCGTCTGCTTCCTCTTCCCGCCTGTCCTGCCTGTCTAGTCTTTCCAGGAGGAGGATTGCCGCGCGGGTATCGCCGCCGAGCGCCGCCGTCCGCAACACGTCGACCATTTCGACCCGTGCCCAGCGCCGGCCGCGTTCGATCGTCTTCATTACGACGCGTATTGCCTCCGGCGACTCCTTACCCACGCCCAGCGCCTTCCGCTGCTCGGCAGTCAGGTTTTTCGCGTCGATGTCGTTGGCGAGGTTGCGCGTCATACTGCGCCAGTTCCTCAGGGTTCGGTCGGTGCAGCCTATCAGTTCGGCCAGGTCGCGCCAGCTTGCGCCGCAGGCGGCCGCGTACTCTAATTCGGCCTGCGTGCAGCGTACCTGAATACGCTGTATCCGGCCCCCCTTCTTCACGATTGCATCTTCCCACTCGCGCGCCGCGCCGGCGTCGATCGGCGGCTGAAGTCGCTGTTGGCGTTTCGTGGTCAGACTGGCATCGGCCGCTGCCTCAATCTGTCCTGTCTTCTTCATGCCCTGTTTTCCTGGTCTCCGGGTGAGCGGAGGCCAGCCTTGCGACTGATCTGGTAGACGCCTTGCTTGCCAAAGGCGGTACCGTTGCGAGCGCGTACAGAGCAGCTTTGCGTTTCCGGGCTTCGAGGGATAGTCCGCCTATGGCTTGTTCGTGTGTGGAGCCGCGGACATAGCCGAGCGTCTTGCGTTGTGATTCGGTCATGGTTGTCGCCTTTTGCTCAGTCATAGAACACATTTTACAACACGCCTGTTCTATAGGCAAGCGTGCAGCCCTACCGGAATGTGCGCCAGGATAGGGGCGAGTTCCTGATTGTCTCTGGACAACTGCGCAGGATGCTGGAACCAAGGCACTCTGGTCGGTCCCGAATCCGGCGCACCCTCAAAGTCCGTGGAATGCACTACTGTTCTGAGGAATCAGGTTAGTTGCAAGCCAGGAGAAATCTTATTTGATGAATGGAACATGAGTTCTATAAATTTGACTGAAATATCCCTCCCCTTCACCTGGCCAGGAGGCAGACATGAGAGTCGCTTGCGTTCTAATCACGCACCTGCGAACGAATGCGGAGACGAGGAGGAAAGGCGAGGAGAGAGGGAAGAGGAGTGAGAAAAGAGAGAACAGCTTGCACTTCTCATCTTCGGAGTGCCTGGCCGCTCATTCCAGGGGGGAGGCTTTGGCGCAGGCTTGTACGACCGCATCTGATGCGCAGCTGCAGGAGCCTTCGATGTTGATTGTGAAGCGCGGGGGTGTGTGCTTGTGCTGACGGAGCGCTACAGGCGGACTTACAACCAGGTCAGGCCGCACAGCTCGCTGGGCTACCGGCCGCCGGCGCCTGAGGCACTCATGCCTGCCGACCCTGTCCCCGTGTTTGCCGGACTAACATAACAAGTGGTACAAACATCGGGGGCAGGTCAGTGATGACCTGCCCCCAAAAACTGGTCCAGGTAATATGTTAGTATTGGGCCGTAGAGAGGGGAACGATGGCCAAGAGGCAACTCGCTTGCTGCCCACCTACTACATTGCAACGAAGACTACCGGGCCGAAAACCGGTGGCCCGGTGCCCTTGTCCCATTACTCCGCATGATTTCAAATAAATATCATTATATTTTTCAATCAACCGGTCACCCCAGCCTGTGACGTGCATAAGCAAGCGTTCGCCGGATTTCATACGACATCCTCACGCTCTGTCTCTTCAAAGCCGGCCCGAACTCTTTCCCCGGCGCCAGCAGGTGGACTGTCGATTACGCCTGATTTCCTGAACACTGATCTTACGGGACCTGTAGAATTGACAGGATGGCCGGGCGGGCCGCGGAAGAGGCAGCCAGGTCTTATCCTCTATCTCTTGGCCGCCGCCATTCCCTCAAGTCACCGCCCTATCTCCGATGAGCCTGCCGTAGTCCTCGCTGCAGCCAGAGTCGGCCGCGCCGGAGAGCCCCGGAAGCTTGTCAACGCTGACCTGCCCGCCTTCAAAAGGAAGGAGCTTCGCGGCGCCATGGCCCTGCCCAAACCCATGCACAACATGGACAGATAGCCTGGATCCGCCCCAAATCGCCCAAAAACATGCTTTCGAGCGGACAAAGCGGACATATTTATGAGAGAATTCATAAAAATACACCGTCGTCATCGACATTCTCAGCCTTCTTTCTAAAGTAAGTTCCATCAGAAACCACGAGTTTTCGCGGCGTCTACAAAACAGGAACGCTGAAGCGCAGCCTGCGTCTGCAATACCTGCAAACTCCGATTCTCATTTGGAATCCACATTCGGAATCGTTGACACTTCTATGAGGTAGGCACGATCTGCGTAATCGAAAGCGGGAAAGTAGAGGTTCAAACGGCATCTGGCCGCGAGCCAGTGGTCCCATCCGTTCGCCGTCTCTTGGCAACGCCAATCAAATAATTCTTGTGTTATCAGGTTGCTATGATCATCGGAATTTTTTCACGCAAACGCTCGTGGATCTCTCGTCCATCTCTCGTACGAGCGCTCGTCGTGCGCGCCAGCGTGCCACTCTTTTTGATGGAGAAGGAGATCGACCTCTTGGGCGAAGCGGTGCGCAGCCCGGCCAAGAGCGGGCGTTAAGCTGACTTCGACCGGGTCCACGATGCAATGCAGAAGGGAACTGTCTACAAGGCCTTGCGCTGATCACGGCGCCGATACATTGTATTGTATGTTTCCTTCTACGTGTGTATAGTATATTTCTGGTCGAAAATCGGCGCTTCAGGACATTGCTTTGCGGATACGCTTACCGCGCAAAACGGGAGGGTGGGAACAGATGGACGGGTTCTTGAGAGAGATGAGATGAAACAGAACCAGGAGCAGTGGACAGCCTTGAAGGACGCGGTTGACGGCGAGTGGATCGCGCAGCAGGCGCAGACGATGGTGGAGATCCCCAGCGTGACCATGGAGGAGGCGGATGTCTGCCAGTACTACGCTGCCCAGCTGGGCGAACTCGGCTTCGACGTCGACCAGCGCCGGGTGAGCGACGGCCGTCACAATATTTACGCGCGGCTGCCGGGGACGGGCGACGGCCCCAGCCTGATGCTGAACGGGCACCTGGACACGATCCCGATCGGCGACTGCGTGCCCTGCCGCCGCGAGGGAGACCGCCTCTACGGGCGCGGCGCCACCGACATGAAAGGGGCGATGGCCGCCAAGCTGGGCGCGCTGCGGGCGCTCAAGACTGCCGGCGTCACCCTGGCGGGCGACCTCTGGCTCACCGCCATCGTCGGACACGAGGAGCCGGAGGCCCAGAAGGACGGCCCCCTGGCGCTGATCGAGGACATCAAGAGCGGGCGGATCGGCGGCGATAGAATCCTGATCGGCGAAGGCTGGAACGAACTGTGGGTCATGAGCATGGGCTCAATGGTCTTCATCATCGAGCTCACTTCCCCACGCGGCGGCACGCACACCACCTACGTCCCCTTCGGCGAGAACCCGATTCGCTTCGTCGGCGACCTGGTCCAACGCATCACCGCCTACCAGGAGGAACTGGATTCGGGCGCGCTGCATCCCCTGGCGGGGGCGGAGCGCATCGATATCGGGACGGTGGCGGCGGGCGACTACTTCAACCGCACGCCGGCGCTTTGCCGGCTGACCGGCACGCTGCGCTGGGGGCCGCGCGCGAGCGCGGAGGAGGTCCTGGCCGAGCTGCGGGAGCTGGCCGCGCCCATCGCCGAGGCAGGCCAGTTGGAGCTGGACGTGAGCATGATCCACGAGCGGGAACCGTTCGAAACAGCCAGCGACGATGCCGCGGTGCAGGCGACCGCGCAGGCTCATCGCTTTGTGCACGACGACCAGGTCGTCGTGGCGGGCAAACGCATCGTCGGCGACGCCAACCTGTTCGTAAACCTCGGCGGCGTGCCCTCCTTCTACTACGGCCCCTCCAACGAGACGGCCCATTCAGACGTGGAGTGGGTATCGCTCTCACGCCTGACGCAGGCCGCGCAGGTCTACGCGCTCACCGCTGCCAAGTATTGCGGCCTGAGCGGCAATGGCCGGTGATCCGTCGCAGACGAAGCTGGAACGGTTCCTGATGCCCAAGCGGTAGCCACCGGCTATTCATTCAGGGTTCACGGCCGCGCGGTGCTTGCCGGCGATCATCTCTTCCAGGTAACGGCGGGTGGCATTTACGGCGGCGTCAACCAGCTTTTGCCCCTGTTCCGCGCTGGCGTCGAGCGGGCTTCTGTCTTCCTGGTCGTGCATCGCCTCCACCCGCACGTTGTGCGGGCAGACGGCCAGCGCCATCGCGGTCTCGTACTCCTGGGCGTGGCCGGGCACCCCTCCTTTGCAGAGCTTTTCAGCTTCCGGCCGGCTCAGATCCCAGTAGGAGTGGAACTGAACACTGGCCTCCGGCGCCTCGGCCGCGAAATAGAGATGCCACTGGCCGATGATGCCACCCATGGGCGCTTCGTTGCCGCCGTGTCCGTTCAGAATCAGAACATTCTTGACGCCGTGGCGCACCAGACTCTCCACCGCGTCGAAGACCACGCTCAGCCACGGACCCGGCTTGGCTGAGACGGTGCCCTGGTGCCTCATGTGATGCTCCGAGATGCCGGCGCGGATCGGCAGCGTGACGATGACCTGAGGATAGAGCTGGCGGGCCACTTGTTCGGCGACGTGGATGGCCATGCGGATGTCGTGCTCCATCGCCAGGTGCTCGAGGTGCTGCTCGATGCTGCCGGTGGGAATGATCGCCGCCTGAAACTTGCCCTCTGCCAGCGCTTCGCGAAACTCACGCCGGGTAAGGTCGCCCATAAAGACATGTTGATTTTGCATTTTTCAGTTCTCCAGACATGAGCTTCTGATTTGGATTCCGTTTGGCGCCAGGAGTTCCTTCTGAACAGTGACGACACCCGCAACAGTGACGTTACCGAAAACTGCCGTTATCCCAACCGCTCCTCGACCCGGCGCAGCGCGGCCTGCATCTTCTCCTGGCGCATCGCCGTCGTCAGGTCGCCCCGGGTGCGTTCCAGAACGCCCCGCAGGACATCGGTCTGCCGGCGCAGGCCCCCGGTGACCGCGTCCGGGAAGTCGACCGTCACCAGCAGCGAATAGATCTCGTCCATCATCTCCAGGTAGGGATCGGCCTCTTCGACGCGGTCCTGCCGCATCAGATCGAGGGCGAAGCGGCGCATCTCGGTGGCGGCTTCGGTCAGGCCCTTCAGGTAGGTCGCGCCGGTGACCGCCAGTTCGGCCGGCGACGGCAGTGGTCCGCCGGTGATAAAGGCGTAAAGGAGATGGGCCTCCACCAGCTCCTTGAGCGCGTCCTGCGTATAACCCACATGGTACAACTCCGGGTGGCCGGCCAGAGGCTCCACCATCGCCTGCGCATCGCGGCGCGCCGCGGCCAGCATCTCCTCCGCCTTCGCCAGCTCATGCCGGTGCATGGCGCGGATGCTGTGCGCGCAGTCCCGGATCAGGCGGCGGCTGCGGCTGAGCGTGCCGTCGCGCAACTGGCTGGTCTCCTCCATCTGCTGCGTGATCTTTTCAACAATCCCGTCGAGGGCCTCTCCGGATCGATTGGGCATAAAGGCTGTCCTCACGTCTGTGGCGAGTGCGGCTGCTGAGCACTACTCACTGAGCGCCGGTCTCGCTCTGGCCGCTGAGCGCGGCGCGGCTGCTATAGGTATTTACAGGCACATAGTTAGGCGGCGGCGATAACGTCAGCGGCGGCGGCGCCTCTATGCCCTCGGTCATCGACTTATAGGCAAAAAAGTTCCAGGCGATGCGGCTAATCGCTTTCATCGTGCGGTTGCTGGTCGGCCAGTCCATCCAGCCGGGGCGCCACAGATAGACGGCGATGACATAGGGCCCGCTCGGCCCCCAGATCAGCGCCAGATCGCTGTGCGCCTCATTGACAAAGCCGTGTTTGTGGATAATCCAGATCTGCGCCGGGCGCGGCAGCCCGCCCCATATCATCTCCGTAAATTCGTCGTGGCTGACGTAAAAGAGAATCGTCCCGCACTCCTCCGGCGTGATCTCGCCGCCGAAGGTCTCGATCAGAAGCCCCTCACCTGCCTGACAGCGGTAGATCTCTGCCAGCAGCCGCCCCAAGTCCGCGGGCGTGGACTGCAGATGTGTATCCGGGTTCGTGTTCCAGTCGGTGCGGCTGTTGGCCTCTGTCGGGATCTTGCTGATGATCGATTTGTCGTCGTAGCCGGTCTGAATATAGGAGTTCGTGAAGCCCAGGGTGCGCATCATCTCCGTCACCCGCCGCCCGCCGCTATAGATGTCGCCGTCGCCGAGCCACTGCAGAAGGCGGTTGGCCGCGGCATTGTTGCTCTCTCCCAGCGCAAAGTCGATCCACTGGCCGACGGCTTCGTTCTCGAAATCAGCCATCTGCCGGTAGGCTTCGCTGGCGATCGCGATCTTCATGGTCGACATGCCGGAGAAGGCCACATGTACGTCAACGGTGGCCTCTTCGCCCGTGGTCAGGTCCTGCACATAGATGGCGGCGAATCCGGGGAAATCGGACGTATATGCGTCCAGCTCGCGTTCCAGCTCCGCCATCGACAGCGGGGGCGGCGGGGTCTCCTGCAGTACGAGATGGGCCGTGCGCGCATCCATACTGGTGAGCGCGTCGAGGACAGGCTGCGCGCTCTCGTCGATCAGCAGCGTCTGCCCCACTGTGCCGGATGTCCACTGCCAGCTGCGCTGCACCGAGCCCACAAACGTGGCCGGCAGGGTCGCGTAAGGAGGAAGGACATCTACCTCTGCGCTCTCCTCATCAGCCGCTTCCCGCATGCCCCCCTCGGTCCGCCAGTTCCACTGGGGCGGCAGCACGCGGCCCGGCTGGGGTGGATGATTCAACTGTTCGCCCACCTGCCACAGCCAGGTCGCCAGCTTCTGGGGATCATAGGTGTAGCGCGCCGGTATATCCCTGCGCTGCTGGGGAATCCCGGCCAGCTTTCGCAGGGCGATATCGACAAAATCCGGCCCGTCCAGGTATTGCTGCGCCTCCGCCAGCATCGCGGCCGTATCGACCGCAAAGTCCACCTCCTGAGGCTGCAGCACCAGGCGCGTCTCGTCATAGTAGACGGCGATCGGCTGGCTCATGGCGGCTTCCATGACCGTCTCGATCTCCGCGGGATCCTTTAGATGGCTGAGCTCCAGGCTGGCCAAGTGCACGCCCGGCGGGATGGGCGCAGCCGCGGCTTTATAGCGCGTATACAGAGGGAAGATGGAGAGCAGAGCAATGAGAGGTAGGGCGAAGCGCAGAAATCCGGCCATTTCAGATGCTCATATCACGCGAACGCGCCAACAGCATACTCGGAGTCTGGCGGACGCCGAGCATCAAGGGCCATATCAGGTCTGATAGATGTCTGTTCATTATTCATCTTGCTCGAATTCCTCAATCTTGCCTTCAATGAAGGTTATGAGGTCGCTGTTGCCAGCCTCCCGCGCCAATTCCAGAGCGGTTTTCAAGTCGGCGATGGCCTCCCGATGTTGACCAAGTTCGGCCTTGGCATCGCTTCGAAAGATGTAAACGCCCGCGTTTTCGGGCTGGAGACCCAGGGCCTGATTATAATCGGCAATCGCCTCCTCGTAGTGACCAAGTTCAGTCTTGGCAACGCCCCGACTGATGTAAAATTGTGCGTTGTCGGGCTGCAGTCGGATAGCCTCATCATAGTCGCTGATCGCCTCCTCGTGTTGCCCACGGCCAGACTTGGCAGAGCCCCGATTGTTGTAGGAGTAGGCGTCGTCAGGCTGCAGGCGAATGGCCCGATCAAAGTCGGCTATCGCCTCCCGGAATTGTCCAAGCTCAATCTTGGCAACGCCTCGGATATGGTAGGCGGAGGCGTCATCGGGCTGCAGTCGGATAGCCCGATCAAAGTCGGCTATCGCCTCCCAGTGTTGATCAAGCTCGAGCCTGGCGTTGCCTCGACTGTAGTAACCGTAGGCGTCGTCGGGCTGCAGTTGGATGGCCTCATCGAAGTCGGCTAACGCTTCCTCGTATTGATCAAGCCTGAGGTTGGCATAGCCCCGCCTGCTGTAAACGTAAGCGTCATCGGGTCGCATCTGGATGGCCCGATCAAAGTCGTCGATCGCCTCCTGATTTTGATCAAGCTCAAGCTTGGCTTGGCCCCGACTGATGTAAGTGTAGGCGTCATCGGGCCGCAGACGAAGGGCCTGATCGAAGTCAGCGATCGCCTCCTCGTATTGACCAAGGCTGGTTTTGGCACTGCCCCGATTATCGTAAGCGGTGGCGTTGTCGGGCCGCAGTCGGATGGCCTCATCGAAGTCGGCTATCGCCTCCTCGTATCGACCAAGCATGTTCTTGACAAAGCCCCGACTGGTGTAGGCGCCGGCGTCATCGGGCTGCAGTTGGAGGGCCCGATCCAAGTCGGCTATCGCCCCCTCATATTGCCCAAGTCTGATCTTGGCATCAGCCCGATTGAGGTAGGCATCAGTGTATTTAGGCCGAATACTAATGGCTTCATCAAAGTCGGCAATGGCGCCCTTGTGTTTGCCGTCCTTCAACCGGGCAACGCCTCTGTCGTAGTAGTCGTTTGAAGTTTGCGGGCCAAAGCAGGCGGAGACCGCGGCAAATGCTACGGCAATTGCGATGACCCACGCCCATATCCTGGGAGCGCGCATCGCAGACATCACTGTCCACTCCGGTGAACGAAAGGCGTCTGCTTGGCATTAACCGATCTGCCGGCATCGGTCGCCGGACGATTCAGCACGATTCCCTCTCGATAGCCAGAATGGTCTTTTGCTCGACGATCCAGCCAGTAATGCTTTCGGTTTGGGGCCACAGATACTCGCCCACCTTTACTCCTGCTCAAGTTCCTCAATCTTTCCTTCAATGGAGGTGATGAGGTCGCTGTCGCCAGCCTCCTGCGCAAATTCCAGAGCGGTCTTCAGGTCGGCGAGGGCGTGCCGGGATAGACCCATTTCGGCCTTGGCAAGGCTTCGATTGAAGTAGACGTGAGGGTCTTCCGGTTGCAGGCGGGCAGCCTGATCATAGTCGGTGATCGCCTTCTGGAATTGACCTAGTTCGATCCTGGCCTGGGCCCGGTTGATATAGGCGCCAACAAAGTAAGGCCGCAGACGCAATGCCTGATCATAATCGAAGATTGCCTCCGCGTATTGGCCAAGATCGGCCCTGGCATAGGCCCGTGAGAAGTAGACATAACCGTTGTCGGGCTCCAGTCGCACGGCCTGATCATAGTCGGCGAAGGCCTCTTCAATTTGACCAAGATCGAACTTGACATCGCCCCGGCTGGTGTAGATATTTGCGTTGTCGGGCTCCAGTTGCAGGGCCTGATCGAAGTCGGCGAAGGCCTCCTCGTGTTCACCAAGTTCGGATTTAGCTCTTCCCCGAGAAACATAAGCATTGACGTTGTCGGGATCCAGTCGCAGGGCCTGGTCATAGTCGGCGAGCGCTTCCCGGTACTGGCCAAGGCTGGATTTGGCTCCGGCCCGGTTGACGTAGATGTAAGCGGTGTCGGGCATCAGTCGCAGAGCTTGATTATAGTCGGCAATCGCTTCCCGGATTTGGCCAAGGCTGGATTTGGCTCCGGCCCGGTTGACGTAGGTGTGCGCGTCGTCAGGCTCCAGTCGCAGAGCGTGATCATAGTCGGCGATCGCTTCCCGATATAGACCAAGAAACAACTTGGCAACACCCCGGTTGACGTAAATGTGCACGTTGTCAGGCTCCAGTCGGATAGCCTGATCAAAGTTGGCGATCGCCTCCCGGTATCGACCGCGCTCGAAATTGGCATGACCCCGGTTGTAATGGCTGCCGTTGTCATAAATCCGCGTCCAAACGGCGGCCGCGACAATTGCCGCGAGAATTGCCACGGCAACCGCTACTTCCCAGAACCGTTTCTTAGGAGATTGCATCGTTGTCATCGCTGTCCTCTCCGATGGACGAAAGGGGGTCTGCTGACCCGTGCAGATCATTCCCACTCGATCGTGGCCGGGGGTTTGCTCGAAATATCATATACGACACGGTTGACCCCGTCCACCTCATTGACGATGCGGCTGCTGACCTGCGCCAGCAGCTCGTAGGGCAGCTGCGCCCAGTCGGCCGTCATGAAATCATCGGTCGTGACCGCCCGCAGCGCGATCACGTTGGCATAGGTGCGCCCGTCTCCCATCACGCCGACGGTTTGCACAGGCAGCAGCACAGCAAAGACCTGGCTCGTCTGGCGGTAAAGGCCGGCGGCCCGCAGCTCCTCCAGGAAGATGCGGTCGGCCTGGCGCAGCATCTCCAGGCGTTCCCACGTCACCTCGCCGAGGATGCGGATGCCCAGCCCCGGCCCCGGAAAGGGGTGCCGCCAGACGATCTCCTCCGGCAGGCCCAACTCCTCGCCGATGCGGCGCACCTCGTCCTTGAACAGCATCCGCAGCGGTTCGAGCAGCTCGAAGGTCATATCTTCGGGCAGGCCGCCCACATTGTGATGCGTCTTGATCGTGCGCGCGTTTGCTGAATCCTCATTGCTGGCCGACTCGATCACGTCGGGGTAGAGCGTGCCTTGCGCCAGAAAGACCTCTGGCGAGGACGGCGAGAAGTCCTCTCCCTCCTGCAACAACCGTTCCGTCTCCTCCTCAAAGACTCGCACGAAACGGGCGCCGATCCGCTTGCGCTTCGCTTCAGGATCGGTCACTCCGTCCAGGTCGTCCAGGAATGCCTCCTTGGCGTCAACCGCCACCAGCCGCATGCCCTGGTGCCGCTCGAAGGTGTCCACCACCTGCTCCGCTTCGCCCGCACGCAACAGGCCGTGATCGACAAAGATGCAGGTCAGCCGCTCACCGACGGCGCGGTGGACAAGCGTAGCGGCCACTGCGCTGTCGACGCCGCCGCTGAGCCCGCAGATCACCCGCCCATCCGGCCCGACCTGGGCCCGGATCCCGGCGACGCTTTCCTCGATGAAATGGCCCGAAGTCCAGTCCCCTGCGCAGCCGCAGATCCGGCCGACAAAGTTCTGCAGCAGCGCATAACCATTGAGGGTATGCACAACCTCCGGGTGAAACTGGAGCCCGTAGAGTGAACGGTCCTCGTTTGCGATGGCCGCGCACGGTGAGTTCCCGCTGCGCGCTACCGTTTCAAAGCCGGCCGGCAGCCGTTCCACCCGGTCGCCGTGGCTCATCCACACCTGTTGTTGCCGCGGCTGTCCACCGAAGAAACGGGTTTCTCCCGTCACCTCGATCTCTGCCGCGCCGTACTCCCGCTTTGCGCTGGGCGCCACGTGGCCGCCCAGCGCATGGGCCAGCAGCTGCAGCCCGTAGCAGATGCCCAACACCGGCACATCGCTCTCCAACACAACGTCCGGCAGCGCGGGCGCGCCGGCTTCATAGACACTGGCCGGCCCGCCCGATAGAATGATGCCCTTCAGATTGACCTGCGGCAGGCGCTCTGCGGCCCGGTCCCACGAGATCATCTCGGCGTAGACATTGGCCTCCCGCACGCGACGGCAGATCAACTGGCTGTATTGGCTGCCGTAGTCGAGCACGGCGATGGTGTCATGTTGCATAAGCGGACCGGTTCAATCCTTACTGACGGTACTTGAATGCCTTCTCAGTGACTACACACCTGTGAATCCGCCGAACGACCCAAAGTTCCCACGCCCGGCGGCTGAGACCCTGTTCACTTTCAGCTCACCTCGGCCGTCTTGGGTCGAGCGATCTCAACCTCAACCATGCCGAAGGTGGTTTCCAGGTCAGGAACGGATTCCCCGGTGTCGGAGAGGCTCGCGATATGATAGGTCATTGCCTCCCCAACCGACATCTGTGGATCGGGAACCGGATCACCGTTTTCTATCAGACCTTCAATGTGGAAGACGATTGCATCGCCTATCATTGTCTGAATTTCCTGCCAACTCTTTCCGGCAGCGATGCAACCAGGCAGTTCGGGCACATAGGCACCGTAGTTGTTTGGCGTCCGTTCGTAAACAACGACAAAGTTCATTCTCAGCGCTTTCCGTCTCGAAGATCAGACATGCCGCGCCTTGGCCGCATCACGCCAACGCACGACCCGCCAACCGCCATTCACAAGATTATCTGCCATCGTATGGGGAATTCCCGTTTTCTACATCGTGCATTGGAAAAAAAGAGGCGCGACATCCACGCCTATCTTACCCACCTGTCACCACCTCAGCCAAATGACTGCCGAGATTGGCTTGTTTCATGCAGTTCGCCGCGGCTGCAGTCTGCCCGCCCTTCAGCGACTTGGCCTCATCCCACATATCACGCTAATCACTGTCCGAATCTCATATTCGAGTTTGCCGTCTGCGCGCTGTTGCGTCACCATGATAGCCGGACACGCAGCACGCAATACGTAATAGAGGGGGAAATTATGAAACTCTCAAACAAAGTCGCGCTCGTCACCGGCGGAGCACGCGGCCTGGGCCGCGCTTATGTCCTGCATCTGGCCAGGTTGGGCGCGGACGTGGTGATCAACGACGTCGACCTGAACGCGGCCCAGGAGTATGACGAAGAACTCAGCGCCGAATCGGTGGCCGCAGAAGTGGAGGCGCTGGGCCGGCGCGGCCTGGGCATCGAGGCCGACGTGACCGACAAGGCCGCGGTGGAGGCGATGATGCAGGAAATTATCGAAGCATTCGGGCAGATCGATATCCTCGTCAACAACGCCGGCGGCATGCTCCATGCGCCGCCCAACAAAAGTGCGGCCACCGCGCCGCCGGACCACTACCAGTACATCATGGACATCAACCTGACCGGCACGATCTTCTGCTGCCAGGCCGCTGCGCCCCACATGCAGGCCGCTGGCAGCGGCAAAATCGTCAACACCGCCTCCCAGGCCGGCCTTTGGAGCGGCCGCAACGGCGACGGTATGGCCTACAAGGTCGCCAAGGCTGGCGTGATCCATTACACGCGCGTCCTCGCCGCCGAACTGGGGCCGCACAACATCCATGTCAACTGTATCGCGCCGGGATTTACGCTCTCCTCGCGGGCGGTGGCCGGCGGACGCAACACCCCGGAGGTCCGCGACCGCCTGTTGAAGGATATCCCCCTCGGACGCCTGGGCGTGCCAGAAGACTGCGCCAAGGTCGTCGAATTTCTGGTCACCGACCTCTCCGACTACGTCACCGGCCAGTGCATCCCCGTCTGCGGCGGCTACGTCGCTTTCTGAGCCGCAACGGGTATGTCCGTCTCGGCGCAGCGCCACTTGACAATGTCCTGGAAAGGGGATTAGATGGGGCTGGCGGCGAACTCCAGTTGCCGATCGGCTGAGCAGGTTTCGGCCGCGAACTACTGGCCACCGATGCTGCTATCCACCGGGAAAATGAAAACGCGAAAGGTGAGACTATGCGATTCGATCTTCTGATCAAGGGCGGCGAAGTGGTTGACCCCGGCGGCGGGCACAGCGGCCGTCTGGACGTGGCAATCAAACGCAACCGCATCGCCGCGGTCGATGCTGACATCCCGGCCGAGACGGCCTTTCGCGTCGTGGACGCCGGCGGCCGGTACGTCACGCCCGGGCTGGTCGATCTGCATACCCACGTCAACTACGGCTGCGGCTTCTACGGCATCCGACCCGACCCGATCGCGGCCCGCAGCGGCGTGACGACCTGGCTCGACGTGGGCTCGTCCGGCGGATACAACTTTCCCGGCTTCCGGCAGTTCATTATCGAAGAGGCGCGGGCCCGCATCTATGCCCTGCTCAATATCTCGTCGATCGGTCTGACCGCGCAGACGTGGGAACTGGCCAACCCCGGTTACTGCAACGTGGACCTCTGCTGTCAGATCATCGACCTGAACCGGGACGTGCTGCTGGGCGTCAAGGCGCGGATCGACCAGCTCACCACCAGCGGCCAGGGCTTGGCTCCCCTGCACAAAGCCCGCGAAGCGGCAGACCGCTGCGAGCTGCCGCTGATGACCCATATCGGCATGGGGCCACCGGGGATCGACGGTGTGATGGAGTTGATGCGGCCCGGCGACATCCTTACCCACTGCTTCACCGGCGGCACAATGCGCATTGTCGAGGAGTCAGGCGACCTGCGCGAGACGGTCAAGCGCGCCTGGGATGCCGGCCTGGTGCTGGATATCGGCCATGGCGCGGGGTCCTTCTCATTCAAGACCGCCGAGGCGTTGATGTCGCAGGGTTACCGGCCGGACGTCATCTCCTCAGACATCCACCAGATGAGCGTCAGCGGCCCGATGTTCGACATGCCCACCTGCCTGAGCAAATTCATGACGCTGGGCATGAGTTTTTCCGAAGTGGTCCACGCCGCCACCGAACGCCCGGCGGCCGTGTTGGGGCTGGAGAAGGAGATCGGCACGCTGCGGCCCGGCGCGCTTGCCGACGTGGCGCTGTTCGAGATCGTCGAGGGGGATTTCATGTTCTACGATGTCTTCATGAACCCGCGCCCCGGACAGCAGCTGGTCCGCAACACGCTGACGATCATCAACGGCCGCGAGATGGCCCACCAGTCCGACGACCCGCTCATGCCCTGGATCGAGCTTTCCGAGGACCAGCAGGCGTTGATCGCCAAGGGTCACACCCCTCCGATGATGGCCGCCTGTTGCAAGCACTGATTTGGCCTGAAATGAACGCCAACATCCATATTTCACGATCACAAATTGACAGATTCTGTCATCGCTGGCAGGTCTCTGAACTGGCTCTCTTTGGCTCCGTTGTACGTGAGGACTTCGGCCCCGACAGCGACGTGGACGTGCTGGTCCAATTTCAGCCGCAGGCACGACACACGCTCCTCGATATGGCGCGCATGGAGGAAGAATTGCGTCAGATATTCGGTCGAGACGTGGACCTTGTGGAGCGTTCAGCGATCGAACAGAGTCGAAACCATTTCCGTCGCAAGGCAATTCTGCAATCGGCGGAGTCAATCCATGCCGCGTGACGATGAACAACAGCGCATCACCAACCCGTAAGCAACTTGAGGAGCACAAGAATGTCCGCACAGATTCCCGATACACACGTTGACCTGCTGACCGGCCCCGTTTTCGCCGTCCTGACGACCATCTCTCCCTCCGGCGCGCCGGAAAACACGATCGTCTGGTGTTCGTGGGACGGCACACACGTACTCGTCAACACGGCCGAAGGGCGCCGCAAACCGCAAAACGTTCGCGGAAATCCCAAAGTGGCCCTGACGGCATTGGACCCGGAGGATGCATACCGCTGGATCGATGTGCGGGGCGTGGTCGAGGAGATCGTGCCCGACCCGGACCTCGCCAACATCAATGCCCATACCAAGGTTTACGCGGGAGCCGACGAGTACTACGGCAGCGTCATGCCGGCCTCGATGAAAGGGACGGAAGAGCGGGTGATCTTCAAGATCAAGCCGCAGCGGGTCGTGACTTTTCCTCCCGCTTAACCTGAAGCCGCCAGCGGCCAGGAGGGGCAATTCACTGGCCGCTGGGATGGGGATCGGTCAGGTCAAGGACCATAATCGCCATCCTGATCCCTCTTTCCGTCCGGGCGCCGGCCCGTCGAAAGCTGTGGCGCAGATAAAATCGCTCAGCGTGGGCCGTTTCCAAGATTATCTGCTCGCAGCGCTCCTGCCGGGCGATACTGATAGCGCAGTCCAGTAAGCGCGGGCCCAATCCCTGATTCTGGCAGTCGGGAGCGACCGCCAGTGTCGTGATACATAAGACGCGGCCGTCCGGCCGGTGGCTCTCCTGCGGATCCTCGTCGAGTACAGGTTCGCGCAGCTCGGCCCACTTCTCCGTGGTCAGATAGCCGGCGATGAACGGAAGCCCGTCGCCGCGCTCCCCCTCAAGGACCGCGCAGCCTTGCGGGAATGTCAGCAGGCGGCTGCGGATAATATCAGGCTCCTCCTGGGCACCGTACGCGCCGAAGATCTCCTGGTCCAGCGCCACGATAGTGGGCCAGTCCTCCAGCGCGGCTGGCCTCATCTTGTAATGCTCAGTCATGTAAGGTGAGAACTGCCTCCGGTCCCTTATGGCCGCTATCGGGCGGGGCCATCGCTCTCCGGCGAAATGTGGTCCTTGCGGGGGTTGATCGCGACGGTGCGGAACTCGCGAACCAGCTCGATCAGCCCTTCCACGGCGGCCTCGAGAAACTGCTCCCCTTTTTCGCGCGTGGCGGCAGTGGCGTCCCCCAGCACGCCGCTGTCGGTCAACGAGCTCCAGTAGGGCCACAGGTTGGCGACCGAGCCGTCTTCGCGTTTGCCCATCAGCAGATCAGTCTGGAAGCTCGGCGAAAGCGGCGAGCGCTCGTCCACCGCCTTGTCCATCTGCACCAGCTCCTCGGCCAGCGCCAGATAGAGGGCTGTCTCGTACTCTCCGGCGTGGGAGGCGCCGCCGAAATCCGAAGAGCGGATTGCGTTCCCCTCCTCCCTGCCTTTGCGCACACCCCAATGGTTGACCGACGCACACAGGGTCTTGCCTTCGGTTTCGAGCACGGTCAGACGGGCGGCCATCTCGACCGGCGCGGTGTTGCTGCCGTGCCCGTTCACGATCAGGATGCGCTTGAAGCCGTGATGGGCCAGGCTGACGCAGACATCGCGCACATAGTTGATAAAGGTGTCCCAGCGAATCGTGATCGTGCCGGGGAAATCCATGTGGTGGGGGCTGTACCCGTGGCTGACCGGCGGAATCAGCACGGCTTCGTCCGGAATGCGCGCCACCGCCCGTTCGCAGATTCCCGTGCAAAGCCGCACGTCGGTGTCGATCGGCAGGTGGTATCCGTGATCCTCGTAGGTGGCAACCGGCAGCACCGCCACCCGGCCGGAGTAGGCCGCCTCGCGACAGGCAGACCAGGTCATCTCTGCATAGCGGTAGGTCGTCATTCTCGGTCTCCTCTCAAGATTCGCGATTAGTGTTCGTGGTTGGCCGCCACCAAGAGCACGTACTGACTATGGAATACTTTTGTTTACCCAGACGGCAGCATAACAGTGGGCAAAGTCGTGCGCCACCAGCCTTTGCCGGCCACCGTTCAATGGGATCAGATGGATATACCCTTCATCAACGCGTACCAGCCAGGCGCCGTCCGCCGACAGATCATACCCGGGAAAGGCCAACGCAGTGTCGGACGAATAGGTCAGGGTGTCGCCGGTCTGGATGTTGTAAATATGCAGATGCCAGCCCCTGGCGCGTTCTCCTACGCTGTGGACGAAAAGCCAGCGCCCGTCCACGGAGAAGCGCATTGACCGGTAGGGTTCGAGGGGATGGTCGACTTGCAGGAACTCTGTGATCTCATCAGTGGCAAGGTTGTAGACGAAAAGGTGAGTGGCCTCTTTGCCCGCCCCGTTGCCGACGCGTGCGCCAAGGAACAGCCGGTCCGGCATGGTGGGATGCGCCGCCAACGCGATACGGGTGATCCGGGTCGCATCGGTCGCGTTCCGCAGCGCGTCAATCAGCCTCTCAGTCTCCAGAAGCGTACTGAACTCACGATCCGGCAGCGACATTACCCCCACCTGCATGTCATCTTCCGGCTGAATGAAGGCAAAGCGGCTGTTGTCCAACCACGCCGCCGACCGGCCGCGCGCGACCGTCATCTGCGGTTCTCCCGCTTCGTTTCCCAGCCAGAGCAGACCGTCCCCGCGCAAGACGACCGTCCTCTCACGGTCAGGCGACCAGGCAGGCAAACCGTCCAGAGACCGCAAGACACACGCGCCGCCGTCGCATTCCATCTGATCCAGAAAGTTGAACCGAATGGGCGGCCGGCGACGGGCGTCATATGTAAACAGGAGCATCCCGTCTGCAAAGGTCTGCACCGGGTACAGGGCGACATAACCGGACTCGGAGGTGACGTCCTGCGTTTGCCCCTGCCGCCAGATCTGTATCCGGGAACCCCTCGTCCTGGCATCCCTGTCGTCCAATCTCTGAAGCAGAACGCCGGCATCGTCCGGCAGGGAGTACATCCGACGAAACGGTCCGTCACTGTTCTCCTCGATAAATTCATCTCGCTGCAGATCGTAACGGTACAGGTGTGCGCCGTTGAACCGTTCCGTGGTGCAGAGGAGCTGCAGGTCTTGTTCGGGCAGAGCGGCGCCCGGCGTCGCGGCGGCCTCCAGCTGCTGATCAGCATAGTGGATCCACTCTTTCTGGATCCAACGTCCATAGTTGCCTTGCCTTGCGTGCTCTCTGTCGATTGGGAGGGCGTTGAACAGCCATGGGCGATAGGTATCGTAGCGGAGTAGCAGACGTTGCAGAGAGGCGGGCGAACGCTCCGGGTTGGATGCAAGGATCAAGTCCACGATGCTGTAGACGATTTTCTGGATCTGTGGGGTGACGTTGTTGTAGGAGCGCTGGAGATAGACCCAGTGCAGGCTTGTCACGTCGTGAATCGAGCCCTGCAGGATGTCCTCATAGTCGGAGGCGGTCAGGGGCCACGGCTTAAGCCCCAGCCGGCTAAGTTGCTTATCGAGTAAAGCGCGAAAGAAAACGATTTTTTCACAGCAGCGCCAGCCAACGATATGGGCGATCCCTCCGCCCACAATCAGCGACGCGTAGCCGGCGCGCACGGCCTGAAAGCCAGCCTCATCCAGCGGACTGCCGATGAGGCTCGGCGTCGGCAGCTTCAACTCCGACCCGCCTGCGGCCCTGTTGGTCGGAGAGGCATGGGACATCCCCTTCCAAAGAGGCCCCAGGTCCGCCATGCGTGCGAGCGGGCTGGACTCCGTGGACAGCTCCACTTCGAGCTTCCAATTACGGCGACAGCGTATACCTTCCAACTCCTGGCAGACTGCGGCCAGCATCTTGTCCCACTCGCGCGCCAGCTGCTCGACCGTTGCCGCGTCCCTTGTCGGGTATTCGACCGTCAGATAGCGGCCGGTAAAGGTCTGTTTCCCGCCCCAGAAGGAAGGATAGGGGGGGACCAGCGCCCAGCCGGTGGCTTCGTCCCGGTAGGTAACAATCTGGTGAAGAGTCACCGGGGAGCCGTCAGGACGAACGTAGGGGAAGGCCAGGGTGACGGTTGCCATCCGCCAGTCGGACGTGAAAGTGATATCCTCCACGGCGCCGGTGGGGGGCTTATCGTCAGGACCGCTGTCAAGGGTCAAGTCGAAATAGGGCCGGTCCCAGCGCGCTCCGCTGAGAAGCATCTCTTTCTGTGTTCTGCCCCAGTTGGGGTAGTCCGGGGAGATCATGCTGCCGAAGAGCGCTCCGTCGAGATCGCGCTCAGCCTGTGCCACGATGTCATGCATGGACAGCACGTCCGCTTCGACGGTGGCGGCGAAAGCGTCCAACCTCTCCAGCAGAACGTAACGGACCGTCAAGATGACCCCAGCCACCAGCAGCAGAGCAATCAGAACGGATAACCATCGCTTCCTGCCGGGACGTTGGGGCGCCCGCGCTTCTACCTCCGGGACCTCTTCCCGGACCCGGCCCTCTTCGTCTTCAAGCGTTCTCCATTCGAGTCCCATGGGGTTGTGGGTTGCCCGTGGTCAGACGCCCAGGGGCGGTGCAGGTTCCGATTTCTGCAGTATACAGTCTCCGCAGTCTGCCTCTTCCGTCACGCCAACCCGTAGAACGCGGCCGCGTTGTCGTGCAGCAACTTGCGCTGCTCCGTCTCGCTGCGGTCGGCGATGATCTCTTTCAGCGCCTCCGCCCAGCCGCGGTAGGTGGAGTCTGCGCCGAGCAGGCAGACCGGCCAGTCTCCGCCGAAGACGACGCGGTCGGGGCCGAAGCTGTCGAGACAGTGGTTGACGGCCGGCGCCAGGTCCGCGGCGGTCCAGCCGGGGCGGGTGCGGGCGATGATGCCGGAGATTTTGCAGATGGTGTTGGGCAGCGCGGCCAGCGCGTCGATACCGTCCTTCCACTGCTGCGGGTCATGCCAGAAGGGGTCATCGCGGTCGGTGTGGTCGGCTATGGTCAGGTTGGAGTCCGCCTGCCCTGCGTCACCGGTCCCCGTGCTGCCGGGCAGGACACCGCTGATCAGATAGGGGTCGCCGTTGCCGCAGTGATCGACCACAAAGCGGGTATCAGGGCACTGCTGCGCCAGCTTGACGCCGTCGCCCAGCTCGGACGGCCGCATACACAGGTCGAAGCAGAGTCCCAACTCGCCCAGCAGCCGTACATTCTCGACAAACTGGGGCGCCAGGCAGGCGCCCTGCGGCGTGCCCGGCCCGTGCAGGACCTGGCGCACGCCTTTGATCGCGGGGCTGCCGGCATAGCGCCGGATGTAATCGGCGAAGCCGGCGGAGGTCACGGCGCCGCCGATCACTGCGGCGGCGGTCGGGTTGTCATCGGCGGCGCAGAGCTCGATCAGATGCTCGGCCTCGGTGACCTTCTGTGCCGCGGATACGTCCACCTCCATGTAGACCGTCTTGACGACGTTCAGCCCCGCGGTCGCATCCAGGTAATCGCTGGTTACGAAGTTGCGGTTCAGCGTCGGCGCATCCTCCAGCCAGGGCATGTCAAATACGCTCAGATCCCAAAGATGTTGATGTGTGTCGATGATGGGAAGCATGGAAACCGCCTTTGTCAAGGAATAAAATGTCAAGAGTGAGGAATGAGGCCGGAATGGACTCTCTCCTCACTCCCTTTTACTCTCTTCTCGTTGTTCAGAAATTACGCCGCCAGCAGCTGCTCCGCGTTTTCGACCTGCCACTGCAGCTGCAACTCGGTCGTCTCGTGCGGTTTGAACTGCCGCGCCACCGAGGCGATGGAGACGCCGCCGAGCAGCTCGATCTCATCGAGGTCGGCAGTGCCCATGCCCTGGTCGTGGCCGTAACGCAGGAAGCCCAGCTCCATCGGCTCGAAGCCCATCGTCTTGGCGATGACCGCGTCGGCTGCGAAGATATCGACACTGGCCGCGGCGATGCCGAAGTCCAGCCCGTCGGTGCCGCCGGGTCCGTTCCCCTGCAGGCCGCGGGCGCCGTCAAAGACGGCGACGTCGGGGGTCATGAAACGGGCCAGCCGGATCAGGTTGATGCTCATGGCGCGCGACTCATCGGGGACGCGGCGCTCCTCGTGGCTGTTGAAGCCGTGCATTTTCACCCGGTCCTGCCGGTAGATCGTGCCCATGATCATGTTCTTCAGCGCCAGTGTGACCACGCAGGTATCATGCGTCTTGGGGATGGCGATCGAAATCGTGCAGGGGCAGTCCAGGACCGTGCGGGGCATGCGCACGATCGTCTCGCTGCCGTCGGCCAGCACGATCGGCGTCGACTCCCATTCGGTCTCCCGGTGCAGGTCCATCAGGCGCAACGGGATCGAATACTCCTCTTCCAGCGCATGATAGCCGAAGTTGCGGTAGGCATCCCACGTGTCCTGAGCGCCCGCCTCGGCGATGAGGACCTCACGCGGCGGCTTGGGCGTGGTGAGCAGGAAGTCGAGGACGCCGCGCAGCGCGTCGGCATGGCTGGAGGCCAGTTGGTTTTCGCTGCTGAGAAAATTCGGTTTGAGCATCACCTGGTCGGCCAGGCGGGATTCCACATCGGCCCGCACCAACTCCAGCGCGTTGAAGACGTTGGTGCGGCGATCCCCGCCGTGGACGAGACTGACTTGTGATTTCGACATCGTAGCCTCCTTGAGAAAGGTCGGACTTATTTCGTGGTGTAAAGGGAGGACACCGCTGGAGAGAAGGCGTGTTTCGGACAAGACGCATTTGGGGTGTCCCAGCATGAGTGTAATCGTGGTTTGCCGCTGTGTCAACAGTTGCTCAAGGCAGAGTATCCCCCATTTGACGATATGTTTTGACCGTGACTGACCACTTTTGCGGCAACGGGAGCTAACATGCACGACGGGGAGGTTCACCAAGCACGCGGGCCATCTATAGAGAATAGGTTTGACAAGAGCCGCTTCTTTGCCTACTGTATCGACACGACTGATACAGTTCGGAGTATAAGGTATTGAGCAGACGCACAAGACTTCGCCAACGAATTCTCGAAGGCCGCTCGGATGCAAATATTCGATTTGACGAGCTGCGCGCCCTGTTGTTGAGATTGGGATTCGTCGAGCGCGTACGGGGAAGTCATCATATCTTCAGAAAAGAAGGAGTGACCGAAAGACTGAATCTGCAACGCGACGGCAGCAATGCCAAGCCTTAACAAGCCAGACAGGTCCGCCAGGTGATACTGAAGTACCAGTTGGAGGAGGGGTGATGTACAAGTACGAAGTCATCATCTACTGGAGCAATGCTGACGACACATTCGTGGCAGAGGCGCCAGAGCTTCCCGGGTGCATGGCTCACGGCGATACGCAGGAAGTTGCGCTTCAAAACATCAATGAGGCGATGGCACTCTGGATCGACACCGCGCGTGAGTTTGGCGATCCCATACCGGAACCCAAGGGGGAGCGCCTGATGCTGGCATGAGCCGGTGACTTCGGTCTATGCCATTCACGGGCTTCGGCCATCTCTTTTCTGTAGTTGGGCCTTATGCTAGTTAGGGAAGGCCAGTTTCTTGCCCGTACTTCAGAGATCGCGCCAACGCAGCCGCCACACGACTTCGCGCAGCAACGGCTCCAGCGCCGCGAACTCGTCAATGTGAACGCTGAACCCAAGCGCGACAATCGTCTTGCCGTCCGGCGCCAGGAGCCAGACCTGCCAGACTTCGCAAGGGGTTCCCCACTCCTTGTAACGGATCGATACCACCTCTTCACCCGCCGGCCTCAACCCTTGCGCCAGTTCAACGGTGGCGGGCTCCAAACTGTAGTTCTCCCCGGCGGCTGCCTGCGCGTAGCTTTTCAGGCTCTGCCCCTCGACTGCGAAAGAAAAGACGAGCATGAAGTTGCTGGCCGCGCCGTCCGCCGGGCCGGACTGCAGGCCAAGCCCAATCACGGCATCGTCGCGCCGGGTGCTCATTGTTGACACCATTTGGCCCATCCCCGCGACGTCGACCTGCTCGCTGCCGTACCTTCTGGCCGCGGTGAAGAGCGCCAGGTCGGCCTGGGTGGGCTGCGCCGGATCAAAATAGCGCCATCCCGGCGGATAGGACAACGACAGACCGCGTGCATCATCCTCATACGTCAGCCAACCGGACTGATCCGCCTGCGGCGCATCTGCCGCGTCAACCGACGGGGTCACATAGCCGCCATGCACCCAAGCCAGTCGACCGTTGTACTCGATCTGCCACCAGTCGTCGGCCGCATTCCTGCTGATCACAGCGTACTGCTGCCCAGCTGCCGCCTGGCCGATGATCGGATGGTCGGTGCCTGGCCCCCCGCGCACATTCATGTCTTGATCGAGCGTCACCGTCGGCCCGGAGCGGGGCTTGTACGCGGGATCCTCCACCCACTGGACCCGCCGCACGACCTCAAGCAGCAGCCTCTCTACCGATTCCGGATACTCGCCCCAAACGTCGTACGTAACCGTCAGAAAGGTCCCGCCGTCCGGGGACAGCAGGATGACCTGCCGGCCGGCCACATCCTCGTCCGGGACGGTGACAACCCACTCCCTAAAGGCCCGCGTGCCGTCAATCCGGTACCGGATCGTCGCGGTCTCCTCGCCCCAAGGCCGCAGACCGGGACCGATTTCGATGCTTTCCACCGCAGCAAACCCGGACCCCTCCAACCGGTCGGCCAGCTCGCGCGCATACGTATCCAGGGTCCGGCCCTCGGTAGGGACGGCGAGGAGATGAAAGCCATTGGTGTCTTTCGACATGAAGTTCGGGTTGGAGAAACCCATACCGGCCCAGAGGTGCTCCTGCCCCGCCGGTGTCAGCGATTCGAAGTAGTTTTCCTTCTCCTCAAGGAAAGCAGTGGCCGTGGCCGCGTCGCCAAGCTGCGGGCGCAGCGAGAGAAGTTCCTCTTGTGAGGACGCGAAGAACCACTCGTATGGATGGAAGATTCTCAGGCCGTGCTTCTCGACCTCGACCCCCGGCGGCCAGTCATGGAGCGGTCCCCCGGAGGACGTGACCGTGTCTCCAGTCTGGACCACCAGCGGGTTGTGGATCGATAACAGCGGCGCCGCGCGCGTGGGAGCGCTGATCGGCTGTTCGGATTCAGCAGATACGGGAGTGCTGACCGGCTGTTCGGTTTCAGCAGGTACGGGAGTGCTGACCGGCTGTTCGGTTTCAGCAGGTACGGGAGCGCTGACCGGCTGTTCGGTTTCAGCAGGTACGGGAGTGCTGACCGGCTGTTCGGTTTCAGCAGGTAAGGAATCGCAGGCGGTGAACAACAGCGCGGCAATCGTGACGATCGCCCAGGAAAAGGTGCGGCGATTGGCAGTCATAATTTTTCCTTCCATAGCTCCGTAGTCGGATCGAATTGCAAGGTCTTATCGTGCCTGAACACCCGAAATAATCGCTTGGAACGTCTCTCAGCGCCACGACTTTCCGCCGCCAACCCCCCAATGCCCGAAAACCGGCCAGAATCCGCCATTTTCACCCTGAATGGCCGTGAAAGGTTGGTTTTCCTCCATACCGGCCGCAAGACGCCGCCCAGGGCAGCCCGCTTCGCTGGCAGCCTATTGGGAAGGCGTAGCAGGCTGAATCGAGTAGTCATGCCCTGGCAGCAGTGGCTGTGGCGCGAACAGTTTCGTGACGGTTACAAAGTGAATCCCGCGGCCCTTTAACGCCGCGATAATCGCCGGCACCGCGTCGACGGTGGACTTGTGTATGTCATGGGCCAGAATGATGGCCCCCACAGGCGAGTCGATGATCCTGGCAGCCACGATCTCTGCGTTGCGATCTCTCCAATCCAAGGGATCAACGGTCCAGAATATGATGGGCAAACCTGATACCGCCTTGACGCGGTCATCAAATACGCCATAGGGGGGACGCAGAAAGGGTGTAAAGGGTGTTGGTACGCGATGATCTGGGCGATAAGGTTGTCGGTCAGTTGTAGCTGTTCCCGGATTTGTGCATCAGACAACTTGGTCATGATGGGATGGTCCCAGGTATGATTTCCTATCTCATGGCCTTCCTGATACGTGCGGTATAAGGTTTCAGATTGGACGCGAACGTTAGTTCCCTGGACGAAAAACGTTGCCTTCACATTGTGCTCTTTGAGAATGTCCAGCAGACCTGCGGTGTAGACCGATGGACCGTCATCGAAGGTGAGGGCCACACATGCAACCTCATAGCAGTTGATCTCATCCTCCGCCGCCGAACTTGCCTGAACCACTGCCAGTAGGTTCGACTGTACAACTGCCGGGGAAAACGCCCGAACCACCGCTGGCGAATTCGGCTGAGTCGCTGCCCGGACGTTCGCCAATGCCTTGGCAAACTCCGTTCTCAGGGTTGCCGCCTCTGCTTGAACGCCCAGGAGGCGCCGGATTTCCGGTTTAAGCAGATCGGCAATCGCGGCCACGGGCAACGAAACTTCGACGACTCCCGCTGCCCCGGCGGCAACTTGATACTTGTCAAACATGACCAGAACTGTGCCGTCTTCGCGAAAGAGGATGTTATCGAAATTCTCTGCTGTTGGCGCTGTGCCGCTCTCTACCGATTCCAGGTCGCTCGCCAACTCCTCCTTGCTGACGCGTTCTGCCAGTGCCTCTCTTGTCAGAGCCGAAAGACGCTCCAGGTAGCTATCATCGACAAAGAGATCGGGTATGGCCAACTCGGCGCCGTTGCGGCGATCGAAGATGTAGCCGACAACGAAAGCTTGGCCCGTACCGCCTGTATCTATTGACCGCACAATATCGAAGAAAATCAGGTTCTCGTTAGCGACTGCAACGTCAAAGTGTTGACGGTAGTGGGTGCGAAATGTGGCCCCCCCTTCCTCCTGATAGCTCTTTTCGTTCTGGGCGGCGATTGCCCGGTACTCGTCAACGAACTCCTGCGTAACCGCTTCCATGCGCGCGTTGATCGCGTCATGCTCCGTTACCGGATAGGAGATGCGGAGCAGCGAACGGCCTTCATTCTCGAACTCC
Organism: Caldilineaceae bacterium; assembly: GCA_965208965.1. Lineage (GTDB taxonomy): Bacteria > Chloroflexota > Anaerolineae > Caldilineales > Caldilineaceae > Bin5. Next base: position 1,636,475 of record OZ242384.1, on the reverse strand, counting down.
TCGATTGCCTGGACCCAGACATTCTCATATTTTGTCGCGTCAAACGTAGAGGTGCGGACGCGTGTTGTTGTGTCTGAAGTCGCAGCGGCAGCCGGCGCTTCGCTCTCGGCTGTCGGCGCTTGAATTGGCTGGCAAGCGGCCAGGGTCAAAAGGGATACGAGGACAACAAAGGATAGTGTTGCATAGGGGCGATTCATTTCAACTCCTCCTTCATGGGGTGACACTGGCAGACAGGCTCGAATTGATGTAATTATTGACGTTGCGTCCATTGATATGACCAGCGGTGTCATATCAAGCCCACGCGTTGTCTCTGCAAATGAGGCGCCGAGCCGAGCACGCAAGATGGTGCAGAAGGGCGACGTGATACCTAATGTGCGACTTCTGAAAGGATGATCCATCGGCCATCTTCCCTGCAGACCCTGTCCCCGTGCTTGTGAGACTAACATAACGGGTGGATAACAAGAACCCGAGTTCGGGGTTAGAGGAAGCAGCAAGAGAGCCATATCGATGTCAGAGTGATGGCTTCTGCGCTTGCCAGGCGCAGGCAATCAGACCGTTGACGGGGTCAGCGTCATCGTTGGTCGCGCTGCTGTGACGGGTGTGTATGGTTGGCACGAATACCGTGTTCACTGGATAATGGGCTAATCGTCTTGCCGCATTCAAGCGCTTCCAGCGCCATTCGGACCCTGAAGGCAACTGTGTGCCGCCGCAGATTCCTGATGATAGATCTGCCTCTCCACGCAGTTGGTGAGTCGCTCGATTATACACTTCAGCTCGCGGTCCGGTTTTTGGGCCCTAATTATATTACGTGTTGAAGAGGCCGGGAAGGCCGGAATCGGCGGGCGGGGTGCGGAAGAGTGGGATACAGGCTCAGACGGCGCGGGGCGGGCGCAAGGGCGCTTACGGCAAACACCGAAGTAACCGTGGAGTTCGCCGAGAGAGCAGGCCAAGAACGATGGCTTTTGGGGTTCGCCCCACAGGAAAAGTCAGCAGGATAGCAAAAACTTTGGGACGAGGAGGAATCAGGACATGCGAAGGTTAGCGGACCGTATCGTAAACGCGCGGGCATTCGAATACATCCTCATCGTACTCATCATCGGGAGCGCTGTCTTACTGGGTGTGGCAACCTCTGAATATCTATCTGACCGGTACGGGCTCTGGATGGGGTTGTTCTGGCTCCTGACGCTGCTTGTGCTCGTTTTGGAAGCGCTTCTCAAGATGTTTGCGCTCTCGCCAAGGGTTGACCGTTATTTCAGGGATGGCTGGAACGCGTTCGATTTCCTGACAATCAGTTTCCTGATAATCAGCATAGCAACCTATCGGCCCTCCTCCGTCGACTACGCCGACTACGGTATACTCATCATGTTGGTGCGCTTGCTGCGGCTTCTTCGGAGCCTTTCAACCGTTCAGGAACTGCGCTTGATCCTGACGACGCTGATTCGCTCCGTACCGAGTGTGGGACACATCGTGATTTTGCTGGGCATCCTCCTCTATGTGTATGGTTATGTCGGGCACTCCAATTTCGGAGAGCACGACCCGGTACGCTGGGGAAATATAGGCGTTGCCGTTCTGTCGCTGTTTCAAATCGTGACGATGGATGACTGGGTCACCATCATGCATACTGCCACCGAGGAAGAACCGATGGCGTGGGCCTTTTTCATCAGCTTTGTGATAATCAGCGCCTTTATCATAGCCAATCTATTCATAGCCGTCGTAATAAAAAATCTGGAGGAAGTCATGCGGGATCGCCGGCGACCGCGACCGTTGGAAACGCCGGCATCCAGGGAAGAAACCCTCCGGGAACTGCGCTCAGTCCGGCAATCGCTCGACCGCCTGGAACAACGTCTGCAGCAGTTCCCCGATTAGTCTTTTCAGTTCCTTGTGAGCCCGCCTCCTGATGGCGTCTCGGCAGAGGAGTTCAGCGTGGTAACGATTCGCATTTCAAACCCTAACTAGCATAAGGCCCTAGTTGCGAACCATTACGAACGGGGGCCACGATACGAAACTTTGCAAGGAGAAACAGAATGGACAATCTGGAAGCCAAGCTGGACCAGTTGGAAGAGGACGGCTTCATTACCGTCGAGAACGCGCTCACGCCGGAAGAGACCGAGCACGTCCGCCAGCGCATCAACCATGCGCGCGCGATGGGCTGGGAAGAAGGCCTGAACGACGTCGGCAATATGTGGTTCGATTCGCTCCTGGACCGTGAGCCGGAGACCTATGCGCCCCTGGTCGGTCATCCCAGCATCCGCCCGATCCTGGAAGGGATGATGGGGCGGCAGTGCCAGCTGCGCAGCTTCCGCGCGCACATCAACCCGGGACCCTACCTCCAGGAGTGGCATCTCGATTTCTACGGTTACTGGCAGGAAAAGCGCGAACTCGGCCGTGCCCGCCTGGTGGTGCAGCCGGTGGGCGTCAACACTACCTTCTACTTTCAGGACAACGGGCCGGACCTGGCCCACCTGAAGTTTGTGAAGGACGGGCATAAGATCGAGCCGCCACACCTCGATCCCATGGACCGGCCCAAGTTCGAGGCATGGTGCGAAGAGCAGGAGCACGTCATCCTCTATCCCAAGGCGGGCGACTGCGTCATCTTCATCAATCACATCCCCCACCAGGGCGCCAAACACCAAGAGCACATCGAGCGTAGCAATGTCGTCTGCCACTACCAGCTGACGCCGATGTACGAGGGGATATGGCATGTGTCGACGCCGCGCGGGTACGACGGGACATTTCCGTTTGCGGAAGAACGCAGACCGTGGACGAAGGGGTAGCGGCGGCTGGTGCGGACGCCCGCAGCGTCGGTGCAGTCCTGCTTTCTGTGGCCACTTTGCGCGACGATGCTTGGGCTTTCAGCGAGTGGCCGATGCCGTCATCTAGGCTCAATTAGGTGTCAAAAGGGACTAACAGTGCGAGTGTAGATTAGGGACCGATGCTTATTTCGGCCGCGTGGACATACGACAACGACTATACCACCGCGGGGTGTACTTCAATTACGCATTTCGCGATCAGATCTCCAATCATGTCTGCCTCCGGCGAATCCTTCGGAGGTAACCCCACTATTTCACTGTGCGATGGATCGGCTTCAAAGTTTTCGTCTGCATCTAGGGGCATGTGTATGAATCGCAATTCCTCAAGCAGTCGACCAACATTCTTCCGAGTAATCCCTACGTTCAATTCGGCGAGCCTGCCACTCCGTTTCATAGTTAACCTAGTAAGCCGCCTGACCTCATCAAGCTGTTGTGACTTAGTCTTGTCACCAAAACATTCGAGCCAGTTCACCGACAAGCCTGACTCCGTCTTTCGCAGTTGGAATGCGGAGCAGTTCAAAGTGCCATCGTCAAGAATATCTATAAATCTGGCGTAGCGTACAACGTGATCCGCGTCTGGAAGAGCGCTGTCAGTCACGCGCACACCAATGAAACCAGATCAAATGCACCAATCTGTCTCTTGACCCCGTCAAACGAATCTCTCCCGGCAGTCCTCGAAATACTTCTGCTGCCTGGGCGTCGCTTAAAAATCACATATTGCACCTGTTGTTCTCCGAGAAAATGAAGACCAAGGTGACTCTCTTCTTCTCCTTTCCACACTGCACGAATGTTGCCATTTTCCATAAGCGCCAGCCCTGCTTGTCGAGAAAAATTTGACGAGCCTATGAATGACCAGAAATCATCCACGGAGGCTTCATTCATTTCGATTTCTTCAAGTGTGGCAGCGACGCGTAACATATCAATTCTTGTCTTATACGCTTGGCGAACTTGCTTCGCATTGCTCTCCTTTTCTTCAAGGGCAGCAGTGTATTCACTCCACGGATCAGCCACGGTGCTCAAATCGGGGGCAACTAAATGGCCCATCGAAGTTACTGCAGGCACGTATATAATACTGTCGGGAAATTCGTTAAACGCAATGGTTGCGTCCCTTCCAAATTCAGTTTCCCACGGATCAGCGAGGGGACGAATTCGATGTACTTGCCCAGAGACGATTAAGAACTTTCTCCCTGTCTCTAGACGCACCCTAATGTTGGTGGGATGCGACTCGGGAAAGGGACTCGAAGTACTAGACTGCTGGTGAATCACCTCTCTGTCAGGATCAAATGCGGAAACGGAGTCGCCTATCAAGTGGAGTGCAGGTAGCTGATAGCCTGGGGCAGACGTAGCAGTCACTTCCGCCTTCATCGTATTTCCTCCACTGGTTTCCAATATCTTTCCTGAATGTTTTGGGCCGTCATTCCTACAAAGCATTCGAGAACAGAATGATGCGCTCTTTCGAACCATTCATCTGCTTCTGACTTTGCAACCTGCCCAAGACGCGCTCTCGCCCTGATTTCAAAGATCAGGACCGGAGCATCCGCCTGCTGCGCCATAACTCCACTTCGTATGCCAATACTAATCTGCAAATCGTCTTCGACTCTGTAAGTGTAGTTGCAGTCGAATCCCGGAGAAGTAACAGTATCAACTCCTGGGTTTATCAAGGGGAAAGAGGGGATGACACCCTGCGTATCTTGCGGCCCGTCCCAAAACGCGCAGCGCTCCACAACATTGACGTAGGTTAACTCGCAGAGATCAATTGCAGGTTCATCCATTTGGACTTCAGTTCGGAGAAATCTGCTGAAGAGGTCATAGTATCTGTTAAATGTGGGTTTAATATCTCGATGGAAGCGCGGGTAAGCGTTATCTCTACGCCGCCAGTTAAACATAAAGGCGTTCTTCTGAATCTGAATGAGGTTTGCATCATCGTCTGCGATGAACCAGTATCTAGGCATTGGGTATACTTCGTCAGAGGCCAATTCCGGCCCTATACCCACCGGAGGTTGCTGGCGTGCAACAGGATAATCCTTTCTGATCTTTTCCCAGAAGAGGCCAACATGCTCACCGCGAAAGTCTGACAACTGCGGATTAAAGTATGTGGAGACAACGACTTCGTTTATGGGCGGATTTTCGAACGCAATAGACATTTACAGGTTCGCTTCTGCTCTCTTTTGACAGTTTCTAGAGAGGAATCACACACACGGCCAATTAAGCCGGGGTAGTATAACCAAACGACCGCGCGATTGACAAGCCCTGCGTTCAACGCACATGGATGCTCTCAGATTTGGGCAGTCGTGCGCTGCGCTTTCCCACAGACCACCTAGGCAAGAAAAACCCCATGAAAATCACAGACATCCGCGCCGTCTATCCCAATTACCGCCAACCGCTGGGTGGCTGGCGCCCCTACCTGTGGCAGATCGTTGTACGCGTGGAGACAGACGCCGGCGTCAGCGGCTACGGCTATGGCGGCGGCGGTGTGGCGGCCGTCGAGGTGGTCAACCGCCACCTGCGCGAGCTGCTGCTGGACGAGAGTTGTGACGGCCCCGCCGACATTGAGCGCCTGTGGGACAAGCTGTACGCGGCCTCGATCCCCTACGGACGGGGCGGCATCGCCATCATGGCGCTCAGCGGTATCGACATTGCTCTCTGGGACCTCCTAGGCAGGGCCGAGCGGCAGCCGGTCTACGCCTTGCTGGGCGGCGCGTCGGCGTCCCGCATTCGCGCCTACGCTTCCGGCGACGATGCGGCATGGTTTGCTGAGAAAGGGTTCACCGCCCACAAGATAGGCTTTGGCGGTCCGCAAGGCGCCTCCGCTTTGGAACGCGCGGCGGCCGCGGCTGAAGAGTCCCGCCGCCATCTGGGCGCGGACGCGCTGCTCATGTTCGATTGTTACATGGCCTGGGATGCCGCTACTACGCTTGAGATGGCGCGCACGCTGGCGCCTTACGACGTCTACTGGTTCGAGGACGTGCTGACGCCGGACGACCTGGACGGGCTGGCCGCGCTGCGGCCGCAGATCAAGCCGATCCAGCTGGCCGGGGGCGAGCATGACTTCACGCATTTCCGATTTGCCGACATCGCCAAGGCCGGCGCCCTCGACATCTGGCAGCCGGACGTGACCTGGTGCGGCGGCATCACCGCCACGCGGCGGGTCGTCGCGCAGGCACAAAAGGCCGGGGCCACCGTGATCCTGCACCGGGGCGGGGAGCCGTGGGGTCTGCACGTCATCGCGGGAACGGCGTGTGAAGAGCTGGGCGAACTGGTGCTGGGCAACCGGCACAGGGTGCATGAGCAGCTATGGCTGGACGCGCCGCAGCCGGAGAACGGATACTTGACCCCCAGCGACGCGCCCGGCTTCGGCCTGCGGCTGAACGAAGCGCTCCTGGACTGACCGCCTCGCCTAAATCAGGTATGGAATCGTCATCGGTCCTTCCGGCAGCACTGCGACCGGCGCGCCGGCCCCCAGATTGGCAACGGCTGTGCTGATGTGTTCATTCAGGTCTGCCACCGGGGTGAGGCCGGCGCGGGACACGGCATCGGGCTCCAGTTCACTGTAGATCGCCACCTGTGCCCGCAGCGCCACCTCGGCGAACTTCTGCACCTGCCACTGATCCAGCATGTGAAAACCGGGACGGAAGATCGTCTCCAGCATCGCCTGCGGCGAACTGTGCTCGTAGAGCAGCTTGGTAAAGTTGCCGTGCGCGGGGAAGCCGTCATTGCAGCGCGCGGCTACGATCATCTCACCGTCGTCCTCGATAATTTCGGCGGCGGCGCACATCCCCTTCACCGATTGGTAGAGGTTCTGGTCGAGGGGAAAGCCGCTGTTGGTGGTGATCACCAGGGGGAAGCTGCGGTCGACGGCAGCCATCGCCGTTTCCTTCGCATAAAGGCAGCCCTCTTCGTGCGCGACAATGACGTCGCCGCAGAAAAAACGGGTGATCTGGCGCTCGTGATTGAGCGTGACATTCACCAGAAAGTCGACCGGCAGGACCGATCCGTTCGCCCGGATCTGCTCCTGGGTCGGGTTGCCCTCCAGCACGCCCCACTTGCTCTGGGGATGGCCGATCATTTCGGCACGGTGATAGTGCATGATCGAGGCCAGGTCGGCCACACCGGGAAAGACGGCCTTGTAACCCCCCGAAAAGCCGGCCATGAAGTGCGGCTCGATGAAGCCGACCAGGATGCGCCGGTCCGCCTCTGCATACTCCCGGTTCATCATCAGCGGGCCGCGCCCGTCCTGTCCAGGCCGCACGACCGCCATACTCTCTTCCTCGTAGGCGTTGTGGTTGATCACCCGAAGCCGCCGGTAGACGGCCTTCCCCACGATCTGCTCAAGCTCCTCTGCCGTGTTGGGCCGGTGCGTTCCCGTGCCGACGACAATGGTGACATTCTCCTCCGGAACATGCGCCAGCTCAGCCAATATCCAGGGCAGCAGCCGCGCCGAGGGCAGCGGACGGGTGCCGTCGGCGATGACGATGGCGACGCGCTCGTGCGCGCCGACCGACTCCGCCAGAGGGCGCGCGCCGTTGGGCTGCCGCACCGCTTCCCGGAACGCGGCCTGCTCGTCCGGCAGCCCCTCTACAAAGCGCGGGCGGATGATCGTGGCGTTTTCAGTCGGCAGCTCGGCTGTCAGCCCGTCCTGGCCGTATTGGAGATGGATCTGCATTGTCAGCACCCGTTTTATTCTGGATTTTCAAGTGATCGCGGCTGCGGTTTCCGGCTATGAAAGTTGCGGGTTCGTCTCCCCTGCGAGTAGCGCAGAAACTGCTTCTCGTGTATTCTAGCCTTCTAACGATGAGGCGGCAAGGGATACGGAATCACTGATTTGTGGCGTCTATTGTGGACAGTACACTGTCCACCAAAGTGCAAAGGTAGGGGGTATGCGTACGTACAAGGCAGTCCTTCACGACAATCAGATTGAATGGCTTGAACACCCTCCTGAAAAACCAGACGCCGCACATGTTTTTATTACGTTCTTGGAGGAACCGGATTCCGTATCTCCGTCCAATCGCGGCCGATTGATGGCAGAAATCTTGGCAGAGCTTGCACGGAGAGGAACCTTTGCCGAGATTACCGATCCCGTTGCTTGGCAAAGGGAACTACGCGCTGAGCGCACTTTGCCTGACCGGGAGTCATAATGCTCCTGGATAGTAATATCATTATCTACGCGGCCCGGCCAGAGTACGCTGCCTTACAAGAGTTCATAGAAACGCATTCATTTGCGATTTCCGACATCAGCCTAATAGAAGTGCTTGGATACCACGGGCTGAAGGTAGACGATCGACAATACTTGGAAGGTTTTTTCCAAATCGCGGAAAGATTGCCATTGTCCGAAACAGTTGTGCAGTGGGCGGTCAAGCTACGCCAACGACGCAAGATGAGTCTAGGGGATTCAATTGTTGCAGGCACGGCAATAGCCTACGAACGGACGTTGGTTACTCATAACACGAGAGATTTTCACTGGATTGAAGAAATCGGCCTGCATGACCCGCTGACAGAGACATAAACTGGCAGCGTTGCAGCCGAAGTTTGTTATGCACTTGACTAAAGTAAGCCATTTTCGGAAACACGCACAATGACACAGCTGAAACAGTACCCACACTCGGTTGTCGAGCAGGATGGAACGACCTACGCGCTGGCACGCGACGGCAGGGACAAGAAGCTATGCGTGCAGGGTGATGCCACCGGTTTCAGCGGCGATATAGCGAACGGGATGCTGCTCTGTCCGCTGACCGCGGAGAACGCGGCCGCGCTGCGAAGACGGCTGTCGTGGCTGAAGCCTGTGCCACTGGGCGTGGAGACCTCCTTCGGTTTCGGTGACCGGTTGGGCGCGGCCACGCCCGGTCACATCCGCTCGGTCGAGGGCACCGGCATCGCGCCGATCTTCGCGCAGCAGTCGGTGCGCGAGAACGACCGCATCGGGCGCACGCCGCAGGAGGTGGTGGATGACGCCATGTGGGGCGTGGTACAGATGGGCTGGCGCGACCCCTGGGGGGCGGACGCCGACCATGTGAAACTGGTGAGCGACCTGCCCGCGTTCGTCGCCGCCGGCTACACCTTCTACACGATCGATCCCAGCGACCACGTCGACAACGAGGCCGAGACCGACTCGCTGCCGGCACTGCGCGCCAAGGTCGAGGCGCTGCCCTGGGCGCGGCTGGATACCGACCTGGACGCGCTGCGCGCCGACTATCTGGCCGCCCCCATCGAACTGGCGGGACTGACGCTGACCTTCAGTGAACAGAGCCTGCTGCGGGCGCTGGCGAAGTACGGACGCGCCATCGTTCACACGCTGGATATCGCGGCTACGCTCGATCAGCAGATGGGCGGCACCCGCTATGATCTGGAAATGTCGGTGGACGAGACCGAGACGCCGACATCGATCTACGAGCACTACTTCATGGCGCACGAACTGTTGCGGCGGGACCTGCCGGTGGTCAGCCTCGCGCCCCGTTTTGTCGGCAAGTTCCAGAAGGGCGTCGACTATATCGGCGACACCGCGCCGTTCGAAGCGGAGCTGATCAAGCACGCGGCCATTCTGAAGCATTTCGACGCCTACAAACTGAGCGTCCATACCGGCTCCGACAAGTTCAGCATCTATCCGCTGGTCGCCAAATACGCCGACGACCGGGTGCATGTCAAGACGGCCGGCACCAGCTATCTGGAGGCGCTGCGCGTCATCGCCGACCTTGACACGTCCCTCTTCCGCCAGATTCTCGACCACTCGCGCGCCCGCTTTGAGACCGACCGCAAAACCTACTTTCTCGACTGCCAGCCGGACAAGGTGCCCGACAACGCCGACCTGTCCGACGCAGAACTGCCGGGACTGTTGGAGCAGTTCGACGCCCGTCAGCTGCTGCACGTGACATTCGGCTCCAATCTGGACCGTTTTGGCGCGCAGATTCACGGCCTGATCGCTGACCACGAGGAAGCCTACGAAAAGGTGCTGAACACCCACTTCACCCGCCATCTGACGCCCTTCGCCAACGGCGCAGCGGCGCGCGGCCAGTAAGCCGCATCGACAAGGAGAAACCAATGGCAGCCATCCAGGAAAAGCCATCTTTACTCGAGCAGGACAGACGACAGCTCCACCCTTTGCACCACCCTTCCCAAACCGAAAATCCGATCATTGTCGAGCGTGCCGAGGGCGTCTGGCTCCACACCACCGACGGCCGCAAGATCCTCGATGCGATGGCCGGTCTCTGGAATGTGAATGTCGGCTATGGCCGCACCGAACTGGCGGAGGCCGCCTACGCGCAGATGCAGGATCTGGCCTATACCTCCAACTTCGCCGGCATGACCAACCTGCCCGCCAGCGAACTGGCCTACAAGCTCTCCGGCTACGCTTACCCCAGCCTGAAGACGACCTTCTTCACCTGCGGCGGCTCTGAAAGCAACGACACCGCTTTCAAGACGGCCCGCTATTTCTGGAAACGGGAGGGGCAGCCGGACAAGGTCAAGATCATCTCCCGCCGCGAGTCCTATCACGGCATCACCCTGGCCACCACCAGCGCCACCAGCGTGCCCCGCTACCACAAGATGTTTGGCCCGCTGGTGCCCAACTTCATCTACTGCCACGCGCCCCACCCTTATCGTTACGAGGGCGACCTCCAGGATGGTGAGACGGTGGGCGAGGCAGCCGCGCGCGACCTGGAGGAGACGATACTGCGCGAAGGGCCGGAGTCGGTGGCCGCGGTGATCGCCGAGCCGGTGCAGGGTGTCGGCGGCGTCTTCGTGCCCCCGGACGACTACTTCCCGCGCGTGCGCGCCATCTGCGACCAGTACGACGTTCTCCTGATCGCCGACGAGGTGATCTGCGGCTTCGGGCGCACCGGCGAGATGTTCGCGCTCAACCGCTACGACATCGAACCGGATATCCTCGCCTTCGCCAAAGGCATCACCAGCGGCTACCTGCCGTTGGGCGGCATCCAGATCAACGACCGCATTCTCGACGCCATGAACAGCGCGCCGCAGGATGAGGCCTGGCTGCACGGCTTCACCTACTCCGGCCACGCCGCCTCCTGCGCGGTGGGTCTGCGCAACCTCGCCATTCTCGAGGACGAAAAGCTGGCCGAACGTTCGGCAGAGATGGGCGAGCGGCTGCGCAGCGGACTGTCCAAGTTGAGCGAATTCGGTAACGTGGGCGACGTGCGCGGCCTGGGCCTCCTTTGCGCCGTCGAATTCATCAAGGACCAGGAGACCAAAGAGCCGGACAATGAGCTGGCCATGAGCCTGCAGAATGCGACCGCGGCGCGCGGCGTGCGCACACGCGCCCTGAACGGAAGCCTGGCCTTCTCGCCGCCGCTGGTCATCAGCGAAGATGAGGTCGATCAGATCGTAGACGCCATCGGCGCCGCGCTCGATTCGATGTCGGAACAGTGATGGAGCGTCATCTCGGTAGGGGACAAAACAGTCGCATTCCCAAACTAGCGAAGGTGCGGAAATATGCCAACATCCTGCATCTTCGAAACAAGCCATACCAGGGTCAAATGTGGGACTGGCCCGTCTATTACGAGCCGGAATTTGTCGAAGAGAGCGCGTTGTTTGAACTGGCGGACAGTGACGATGGCATGAAGCAGAAACGGCGCAGCCATTACAGCCCTGCCAGCTTTACTGCCGGCGAGAGCGGGATCTGGTTTTTCTCGCTTCTCTGGGAAAACGGCCGGGACGCCGAACCGGTAGAGTTTCTGGATGTCGTTCCCTTCGAAGAGACGAGTTGCGACGCAACGGCACCAACTGCCGTTGCCGCGTCATAATCTATACAGCCATCCCTTCCTTCGCCTTGGAGTATTGTAATGCCATCTGAGAACGCCCCGACGCTGGTCGGTACCGCCCCCTATTTCAATGTGCGCAATCTGGCTGCGTCGCTCGATTACTACTGCGATGTGCTCGGCTTCACCCGGCCCCATCTTTGGGGCGAGCCGCCGACATTCGCTATGCCCTTTCGCGACGGCTTCATCTTCATGCTCAAGCAGGTGGGCCCCAAGCATGAGATTGTCCCCAACCGGGAGCGGGGCGGCTATTGGGACGCCTACGTCTGGGTCCAGAATGTAAGGGCGCTCTATGCCGAATTCGAGGCCAAGGGCGCCGAGTTCGCCTACGGCCTGACGCACCAGCACGAATACGACAACATCGAGTTCGCCGTGTATGACCCGGACGGCTACTTCATCGCCTTCGGGCAAGGAATTGAGGACGAGGAATGACTACAACAGCGACGGCGGACCGAAGCGTCAACGGGGATACCGGCTCGCGGCGCTTTTCCATTCTCGCCGGGCGCGACATCAACCGCGAGACCTACGTCGAAGAGTGGGCCGAAGCCGGGCTGACCGTGGCCGACAGCCCCTATGACCCGCAGCCGTCGCTGGGTATCGTCGACGGTCAGGTTGTGGAGATGGACGGCAAAGAGCGGGCCGAGTTCGACGCGCTCGACCGCTTCATCGCCGATCACGCCCTCGACCTGGCTGTAGCCGAAGAGGCGATGGCGACGCCTTCGCACCAGATGGCGCGCATGCTGGTCGACATCAACGTGCCGCAGCCGACCATCCGCCGCTTGGCCGACGGCTGCACGCCGGCCAAGCTGTGCGAGATCGTGCGCCACATGAACGTGCTGGAGATGATGATGGGGCTTGGCAAGATGCGGGTGCGTAAGACCCCGGCCAACCAGGCCCACGTCACCAACTGGCGCGAGAACCCGGCCCTGCTAGCCGCGGACGCGGCCGAAGCCGCGCTGCGCGGCTTTGCCGAGATCGAGACGACGGTGCGCGTTGCGCGTGCCGCGCCCCTCAACGCCCTGGCCATTCTCGTCGGTTCGCAGACCAGCCGCGGCGGCGTTCTCACCCAGTGCGCGGTCGAGGAGGCCTTCGGTCTGCGCCTGGGCATCAAAGGGCTGACCTCCTACGCGGAGACGCTTTCGGTCTACGGCAGCGAGCGCTCCTTTGTCGACGGCGACGACACGCCCTGGTCGAAGGCCTTTCTGGCCTCCGCCTACGCCAGCCGCGGCATCAAGATACGCTTCACCTCCGGCACCGGCTCCGAGGCGCTGATGGGCTACGCCGAGCAGTGCTCGATGCTCTATCTGGAAGCACGCTGCCTGCTCATAACGAAGGGGGCAGGCAGCCAGGGCGTGCAGAACGGCTCCATCTCCTGCATCGCGCTGCCGGAAGCGCTGCCCGGCGGCGTGCGCGGTGTGCTGGCCGAGAACCTGCTGGCGTCGATGCTGGGCCTGGAATGCGCTTCCGGCAACGACGCGCTGGCCTCCCATTCGGCGCTGCGCAAGACGGCCAAACTGATGCTGCAGATGATCCCCGGCACCGACTTCATCTGCTCCGGCTACAGCGCCATCCCCAAGCAGGACAACATGTTCGGCGGCGGCAACTTCGACGCCGAGGACTTCGACGACTGGACCGTGATTCAACGCGACATGCAGGTCAACGGCGGCATCCGCCCGGTACGCGAAGAAGAGGCCGTCGCAGCCCGCCGCCAGGCCGCGCAGGCGCTGCAGGCGATCTACGCCGAGCTGGATTTCCCGCCAATCGGCGACGAGGAGGTAGAGGCGGCCGCGCTCGCCCACAGCAGCGAGGATATGCCGGAGCGCGACATGGTGGCAGACCTCGCCGCAGCCGACCGCTTCCTGGAAGGCACGGCCAACCTGTCAGACATCGTACGCGCGCTGCACCGCAGCGGCTTTGAACAGGCGGCCGCCAACCTGCTTGAGATGGGCCGTCAACGGGTAGCGGGGGACTATCTGCAACCGTCGGCGATCTTCGCCGACGGATTCAACGTGATCAGCGCCATCAACGACAACAACGACTACACCGGGCCCGGCACCGGCTACCGCCTCGAAGGCGAGACATGGGACGCGCTCCAGCGCATTCCCCAGCAGAAGTCGCCGCGTGACTTTATCGACGCGCAGGTGGGGGAGCCGCTGCCCAACCTGGCCGAGATCAGTACGGCCAAAGTGGGCGCCTCCGCCAACGAGATCGTCGTCGCGGTGGGGCCGGCCTATGGAACTTCGCTGGTGAAGACGATCGGCGAGCTGGACCATGAAGAGGTTCTGGAAGCGCTGCTCACCGGTGTGGCGGAGGAAGAATTTTACGGCCGCGTTGTGCGGGTCTATCACAGCGCCGATTGCGCCGCCATCGGCCACGCCGGCGCGCGTCTGAGCGGCTCCGGCATCGCGGTCGGCCTGCAGAGCCGCGGCACCACCGTGATCCAGAAGCGCGGGCTGGCGCCGCTCAACAATCTGGAGCTGTTCCCGCAGTCGCCCAGCTTGACGCTGGAGATCTACCAGGCGATCGGGCGCAACGCGGCCCGCTATGCCAAGGGACTCAGCCCGCTGCCGGTCGGCGTCAAGGTAGACAACGGCGCCCGCCTGCGCCTGATCGTCAAGACGGCCCTGCTGCACCGCCGCGAGATCGAAGACATAGAGGAAAAGGCGCCCCAGGAGCTTTACTTCCGCTGGGAACCGGATGTGTAGAGGCGAGGAGTGAGGGAAGAGGAGAGAGGAGTGAGAGAACTGCTCGTCTCCCGGCCTGGAGCGTAAGGACGCTGGCTCATGACAGACGAACGAAGTGAGGGGCGGGGAATTACCTCTGACGGAGACTATCCCCTTTACGCCAACGGCGACGACACCCTCGCCGCGGCCAGCGGGCGGCCTTTGCGCGACCTTTCGCTGCAGAAGACGCTGAGCGAAGATATATCGTCCGAGGACTACAGCATCAGCGCGGAGACGCTGCGCGCCCAGGCCGAAATCGCCCGCGGCGCTGGCTACCCGCAACTGGCGCAGAATCTGGAACGGGCATCCGAGCTGACCGCCGTCCCCAACGAGACGCTCCTGGAGATGTACGAGATGCTGCGGCCGGGACGCTGCAGCTTCGAAGAGTACCAGGCGCTGGCGGAGCGCCTGCGCGATGAGTTCAACGCCGCGGCCACGGCCGCCTTTGTCGAGGAGGCCGCTACAGTCTACCAGGAACGCGGCCTACTGCGCCGCGAGCTGGAGTAGTTGAACGGCAGTTTTTAGTAGTCAGTTTTTAGTGACTGCTAATACTACAACCGCAATTCAGTGAGTTGCAGTCGTTCAGACGAAAAAAGGGCAGAAAGCACTACTGAAGACGGGTTTGAATTGAACGAACAGAAACTCGCGTTACCAATGTGAAGGCCCATTTTGCCCTTTCTTCACTCTATTCACGAAACTGCGGTTGTCGTAATAAGCAATTGAAAATTGGTGCACTGACCATATGTCTTCAAACTTTTCGCCTTACCAATTATCTCTGTTTGACAAAAGACCGAAAACTCTCGACGCAAGAGCCGTTTCGCGTTCCGGCACTTTCATTGACAATATGAAGTTGCCGATCCACCGATGGTTTCGATACTCTGCCGGTTTTTCAGCGGATTGGGTACACAGTGTCATTTTGGAAAAGATGAATTCAATGGAGTCGTTGCTAGTGATCGATCCCTTTGCCGGTGTTGGTACTACGCTGCTTGCGTGTAATACAGGTCAAGCATATGGCATCGGTTTTGAAATGCATCCATTCATTCTCAAAGTCGCCCAAACGAAGCTAGATGGGGTAACAGTAGACTTGGACGAGCTCAAAACGATGTTTGACTGCTTTTTTTTCTCGGCTCGCGAGTCAGTCCCGGTCCACTGCAAGAACCATCCGGCCCTGCTTGAGAAGTGTTATACGAGTGATGCTTTAGCGTTGCTAACGTTGTTCCGTGAACTCTATCTTTCCGAATTCCAGGATAACTCTACTGAATCGCGGCTCTTGTGGTTGGCGATTACTGCAATACTACGGGCAACCAGTTCAGTTGGCACAGCTCAGTGGCAATACATCCTACCCGGTAAGCGTAAAGCCAAAGTCCGTGACCCATTCGATGCTTTAAGGTTAAGGATGAAGGAAATAGTGGACGATATTGACTTTGCTCAGAAGAGTGACTGGCAAGCAAATTCTGAGATACATTGGACAGATGCCCGCCAACCCGAAATCGAACTGAACGAATTGGCAGATCTCGTAATTACTTCACCGCCATATCCAAACAATTATGACTATGCCGACTCCACTCGTCTGGAAATGACATTCTGGGGAGAAATCGAGAGTTGGGGCGAACTTCAATCTTTCGTGCGCCGTCACCTTGTTCGATCATGTTCTCAACATGCTGCGGCCGAACGGTTAGAACTAGATTCCCTACTTGCCAACAGGCTCTTGGCCCCAATATACGGAGAATTGTCGGCTGCCTGCCATGAATTGGCTGCTGTTCGACTGACGAGAGGGGGTAGGAAAACCTACCACACCATGGCAGCGGCCTATTTCGTAGATATGGCCCAAGTATTCAGATCGCTTCGTAGATTGTGTCGGAGTGGCGCAGAGCTCTGCTTTTTGATTGGAGACTCTGCTCCTTATGGAGTCTACCTTGATGTTGATAGTTGGCTGGGGGAGTTGGCCTTGGCTGCCGGCTTCGAATCTTGCCGTTTTGAGAAAACTCGGGACCGCAATACCAAATGGAAAAACAGAAAACACCGAGTCCCTCTAAAAGAAGGTAGACTCTGGATCCAAGGATAGAAAAGTGGTTCAATCTCCATCGCATCGATTTGGCCAGGTTATTGGAAATCTTCTTGAATCTATTGTGCAGCCGCTCCTCGTTGATTTCTGTTCTGAACGTGATTTATATCTAGACTATCAGGGCAGACCGCGCTCCGTTCGAAAAGGTAAGAAGGTTAGATGGCAGGACGACTATGGAAACCAACACGATCTCGATTATGTGATCGAAAGGAATGGAACCGACTCTTCGGTGGGTCAACCGATTGGCTTCATTGAAGTCGCGTGGCGGCGTTACACAAAGCATTCCCGCAACAAAGCGCAAGAGATGCAAGGCGCCGTGCTGCCCTTGGCTGAGAAGTATCGGTGGAACAATCCTTTCTTGGGTGTAGTTCTCGCTGGCGAGTTTACGGACGGCTCAATCGACCAACTTCGTTCTCTTGGATTTCAGCTACTTCACTTTCCCTATGAAGTGATCGTTGACGTCTTCGCCAGGGAAGGGATAGATATCCGCTTTGATGAAAGTACGCCCGATGAAGAGTTCCAGCAGTGTATCAATACTTTGGAAGACGCACCAGAGTCGTTCTGGCATCAGATAAAAACTCGTCTGCTTGAATCCAATCGGGAAGGAATCCGGGGTTTTCTTCATGAGCTTGACGCGCGGTTGGGGAGAAACGTAGAACGCATTGCTATCGTTCCCTTATACGGAAGAGATATAGAATTTTACACTATTGAGTCGGCTCTGGAATTTCTGGAGCACCACAGCATTTACGAACAATCAGCAACCTTCCGCAAATACGAAATCTTGGTAAAGTTCTCAAATGGCGATCGGGCAGAAGCGACCTTCACCACTAAGGAAAAAACTAAACAGTTTCTGCAATTTGTAGTGAGTCAGTAGTACTACAACCGCAATTCAGTGATTTGCAGTCGTTTAGACGAAAAAAGGGCAGAAAGCACTGCTGGAGACGGGTCTGAATTGAACGAACTGAAACTCTCGTTGCCAATGCGAAGGCCCATTTTGCCCTTTCTTCACTCTATTACCGAAAATGCGGTTGTCGAACTAAGCCTTGTTCTGTGTGTGTACTGTGTGCGGTTTGCCTGGGGGGAATGTACCGTCAGGATTTCTGTAACGGGCTCTCGAAGGTCATCGCGGTGTACGTTGGGGATATTTGGGAGTTGCCCCGCCTGTCTTGCTTGTGCTGGCACATTTTCGGAATCTACCAGGAGGCGGGGGGAAGTGCTGGACGCCGCGGGACGCCAACTTCGTATTGCCCACGCACTCTCTGCGGCGTGAGGTTGTAGGACCGGGGGCGTTGCGGGGGCGGAGCCCCCGCACAAGGGAGGCCGCTTGCGGCCGACCGCCCAGAAATGCAGTGATCAGTAGTCCGTGGTCAGTGAAAGCAGCAATTGAAGAAGGACAGGTGCGGAGAGGAGTGAGGAGAGAGAACTTCGTTAGCTTCGTTCATCATCGCGAACTGACTGTGGCTGAGTAGTCACGAGTTCAGCAGCTGCGGCAACCGCGAAGGCCAGGTATCATTTGAGACTTGTAACCGGATATTCATAACCATGTCTACCAACAACCCGCCGCAGGGCTTTTTGACCGGCCTCTGGCATATTCTGGGCGATCACCGCAAGCTGATGGCTCTCTCCATTCTCAGCGGGCTGCTCTTTTCGGCGACGCCCCTTGTCCCGCCTCTGCTGGTGCGCCGCCTCATCCTATGGATCACCGACGGCGGCGGCTCGACATCCGGCCTGCTGGCGATGACCGCGGTGTTGGGGCTTGTCTATCTGCTGCGGGGCGCCGGCCGTTACTTCTACGGCCGCTTCTCCCACGTCGCGTCCTACGGCGTCACCACCGACCTGATGGCGCGCGTCTACCGCCACCTGCAGCAGCTCTCCCACAGCTTCTACAACCGCCAGCGCACCGGCGCCCTGATCGTGCGCTCCGTCAACGACATCGAAACACTGGAGGACTTCATCGCCCACGGCGTGCCCGAACTGATCCTGGCGACCGTTATCCCCATCACCATGTGGTGTGTTCTGTTCTGGATCCACCCGTTGCTGGCCCTGCTGGTGGTGCTGCCGCTGCCGGTCGGCGGCTATGTCATCTACCGCTACACCAGGGAGGTCCGCCGGATGTGGCGCCAGGTGCGGGCCGGCATCTCCGAGCTGGTGGCCCAGGTGCAGGACAGCTTCTCCGGCATCACCGAAATCAAGTCCTTTGGCAAGGAGAAGGAGCAGGCGGCACATGTGGCGAGCTCGGCGGCCGACTACCGCGACAAAATCTGCGAGGCAAACAAAGTCTCCCTCTTGCCCTCGGCCGTAGTCGAATTTTCCGGCGGCGTGGGTGTCATCGTCGCTGTCTGGATGGGCGGCAGCCTCGCTCTCGCCGGCACGCTGAATGTCGCCGATCTTTTCGTCTTCATCGCCTATCTGACCTACATCTACCAACCTTTCCTGAAGCTGGCCGACATCAGCGACACGCTGCATCGCGCCGGCGCCAGCCAGGAACGCATCTTCGAACTGCTCGCGGTTCAGCCGGAGATCAGCAGCCCGCCGGACGCGATAACCCCCCGCATCAAACGCTGGGACGTCTCCTTTCGCGACGTTTCCTTTGGCTACCAGTCGGAAGAGGTGGTGCTGAACGGGATCGATTTCGAGATCGGCGCCGGCGAGATGGTTGCGCTGGTGGGCGCGACCGGCGCCGGCAAGACGACGGTCAGCCGTCTCATTCCCCGCTTCTACGACCCCCTGGACGGACAGGTCTGCATCGGCGGGCACGACCTGCGCAGCCTTGACCTTGGGTTCCTGCGCGCCAATGTGGCCTCGGTCATGCAGGATGTCTTCCTTTTCCACGGCACTGTGCGCCAGAACATTGCCTTCGGCCGCCCCAACGCAACGGTCGATGAGATCGTGCAGGCGGCGCAGGCCTCCAACGCGCACGAGTTCGTGGTCGACCTGCCCGACGGCTACAACACCATCATCGGCGAGCGCGGCGTGCTCTTGTCCGGCGGGCAAAAGCAGCGCATCTCGATCGCGCGCGCTCTGCTGAAAGACGCGCCGATCCTGATCCTGGACGAGGCCACTTCATCCGTTGACAGCGAGACCGAATGGCTGATCCAGCAGGCGCTCAACCGCCTCACTCGCAACCGCACCACGCTGGTGATCGCCCACCGCCTCTCGACCATCCGCCACGCCGACAAAATCGTCGTGCTGGACGGTGGTCGCATCATCGAGGCCGGCGCCCATGACGAACTAATGGCACGCGGCGGACGCTACGCCCAGATGGTTGAGACGCAGAGCATGGCGCGCTCGTGGCAACTGAGCGGGCAGCCGGAACTGCAGCCGGCCGGCGACTAGCGGCCAGCGCTTCATTCTTGTCAGGCGCTTGTATGCCTGCGACGTATTGACAGATCAATACCCGGAAAGATCAAAAGGAGACGTGGTCATGGGGTCCGCACTGGAAAGCAAACTTGAGATGGCGATGGCCAATCTGAACCGCGTTCACCTGGGCGAGGTGAACACGCCGCTGGAGCATCTGCCGCGTTTCAGCGCGGCGTTGGGCGGGCCGCAGGTCTATATCAAACGTGACGACCTGACCGGGCTGGCTTTCGGCGGCAACAAGACCCGCATGCTCGAGTACAGCCTGGCGGTGGCGGTGGAGCGCGGGGCAGATACAGTCGTCTTCGGCGCGGCCGTGCAGTCCAACTACTGCCGCCAGCTGGCCGGTGCCTGCGCCAAGATGGGTATCACGCTGTATCTGATCCTGAGGTCTGAACGGGAGATAGATAAGACCGCGATCACCGGCAACAACCTGATCCAGCGGCTGCTGGGGGCGCATGTTACGGTGCTGTCAGACAACGACCGCGACCGCCAGCAGGAGGCGATCGCGGCCAAGGCTGAGGAGTTGCGGGCGGCCGGTCACAATGTCTACGTGCCGCGGCAGGCCGATACCATTGACCTGGATGTCATCGCCTACGCCCAGTCCGCCCTCGAAGTCGTGCGCCAGTGCCGCGAGCAGGAGATCGATCCGCAGAACATGTACGTCAGCGCGGCCGACACAACGCAGGCCGGGCTCGTTCTCGGATTAAAGGCGGTGGGCAGCCCGATGCAGGTGAAGGGAATCAACCCGTCTTTCAAAGGGGACAATGAAGAGCGCATGGCAGAGATCGCCAACCAGGCCGCGGAGCGGCTGGACCTGGACGTGACCCTGACCGCGGCCGACTTCGACAACGACGACTCCTTCGTCGGCGAGCGCTACGGCCTCCCCACGCCGGACGGTCTGGAGGCCCTGCGCCTGCTCGCCCGCAAAGAGGGCATCCTCACCGACCCGGTCTACACCAGCAAGGCGCTGGCCGGGCTGGTGGCGCACATCCGCGGGGGCGTACTGCCGGCGCAGGAACCGGTGGTGTTCGTTCACACCGGCGGCTCCCCGGCCATCTTCGGCTACACCGACGAGATGGTGGCGTCGCTGGAATGATGTGAACGCTGAAAACTGAAGAGGCTCGTCGCAGCGGGTTGGGAAACCCGCGCCTTCACCCGCAGCCGCCTCTCCCTGACGATGGCGGCGAACGGGCCAGAGGGGAGGCAGGGCGTATGAACGCCGCCAATCCGGTTCCGGACCAACCGAAGGACAGAAATGCCCTGACTCTGCTCTTCATGGCCCTGGAAGACGCGCATGAACCGCGCGGCCGGCTGCTTACGGGCGGCTGCCGGCTCGTTCGCGATGACAGCCCTCCTCAAGGGCTGGAGGAGGACCTGAACGAATTCGCCCAGGACCTGGCGTTCACCAGCCTCCAGGAGCCCGACGGCGCCATCCACGTCTGGTATAGTCTTAGGCGCAGCCCCGGACGGTTTCTCGTCGAGCGCCTGAGCGCCGAACAGGCCAGCGCACGCAGCCATTCTGAGAGCGACAAAACGTTTAGCCTAACACGCCCGGGCTGGAATCCCTCCAGGCTGAAGTGGCAGGTCTGCTATGCCCGGACCCGCGATGGCATCCACTTCGAACGGCCGGACCTGGGCATCGTCGCGGACGCCAAGTCTCCCAATGTGTTGATCGACAATGGCGGCATCTTTTCGGTGATGCGAAACGACGACGCGACCGATCCCAGTCGCCGCTACGCCATGATTCACACCGGCTGGGGTCCCGTACACCCCGAAGGTCCGTTGCCGGGGCAACATCCGGTCCACAACGCGGGCGCGGCCTTTTCAGCGGATGGCCTGCACTGGCAGGAATGGGAGCATAACCCGGCCTTCCGCGACGGCAACGACGCCTTTTCGGCCATCTATGACCCTCGCAGCCAGAAATACCTTTGCTATCAGGCCGTAAAGCGACCATTCCCGGCGGCGCTTCCGGACAACATCGGGCCGAGCCAGCGCCGCGTGCTGGCCATCCGCAGCAGCGACGACGGCGCCCGCTGGTCACGCCTTGAGAACTTTATCGAACCGGATGCGGATGATCCCCCGGATCTCGAACTCTACATGTTTACCGTGTTCGCTTACCGTGATCGCTTTGTCGGCCTGATGCGCAACTATGCCCGCAGCCCGCTCATGATTGGCGAACACGGGCCTCATATCTCCTATGAATGGTGGGTGAGTCACGATGGGCGGCGCTGGCTGCGTCCAGCGCGTGAGATGCACGTGGGCGTGTTTACGACCTGCACACCTTTTGTCGTTGATGGCCGCCTG
This sequence comes from Caldilineaceae bacterium, assembly GCA_965208965.1. Taxonomy (GTDB): domain Bacteria; phylum Chloroflexota; class Anaerolineae; order Caldilineales; family Caldilineaceae; genus Bin5. The sequence goes on along the minus strand of OZ242384.1, from coordinate 1,614,445 downwards.
TGCTTCCTCGAGTACAACACGATGCGGCGCTACAGCACGCCGGTCGACCGCATAACCTGGGTGGGGTCGCAGTCGAACGCCGAGTTTTCGTCGCGCCTGTTCAAGGTCCCGCAGCGCCCCCTGACGGTCAACCTGCAGAGCGGCACAGGCACGCTGCTACCCGATCAGGCATACGTGATGGTGGAGGTGCGGCAACCGGACGGCCAAGCCATCGAGGGCTACGAGCGCGAAAGGTGTGTTCTCCGCGACGTGGATGGCGCCGCCTTGCCGTTGCAATGGGACGGGAAGGACACGACGGGCCTGGCCGGGCGTGACGTCTGCCTGCGCTTCACTCTGCGCGACGCGCGCATCTTCGCTGTGAATGAATCCTGATGCTGTGACAACCGTTCGTTGCCTGTCAATGTCACCGCCGACCGTGTGGATGTAGAATTTACCAATGGGCATATCTCGGATTCAGGCGATCCGCCGGCTCAGGCGCGCTATAGTCTGGAAGGAAATTCAAAATGAAGAATTCAGATTGTGTTAACGGCACTTCCACGTCCATTGAAACCATAAACTGGCCTACTGAAGATTGGCAGACCTCAACTCCAGAAAATCAAGGAATGGATTCCGAAAGGTTGGTGGAATTACTAAGTTTTTACCGGGAAAACAAAGTGAACATTCATAGCATGTTGCTCATTCGAAACGGCAACATCGGACTAGATGCTTGCTTTTATCCATTCCCCCCGGGTGGGACTGTCCATGATGTGGCTTCTGTTACCAAGAGTATTACATCGGTTCTAATCGGTATTGCTATTGATCAGGGTTTTATTGAAAGTGTCGAACAGCCCCTGTTATTTTTTTTCCCAGAACGTACCATTGCCAATCTTGATGCCAATAAAGAAAAGATAACCATAGAAAACCTGCTCACCATGACTTCCGGTTTTAGTTGTGGATATCAACCAGGAGAAAAAGAACATAATGAGATGTTCACAAGTGAAAATTGGGTGCAGTTTGTGTTAGATTTACCCATGGCCAGGGGGCCGGGCCAAGAGTATGCTTATTGCAGTGGCAATTCACATTTGCTTTCGGCGATCCTGACAAAGGCAACAAGAATGAGCATGCTCGATTTTGCGCAGAAACACCTTTTTACTCCGCTTGGCATTAATGAGGTTATCTGGCCTGCAGACCCTCAGGGAATAACCAGAGGTTGGGGGGATCTTCATCTGCATCCTCGTGATCTGGCTAAGATAGGGTACCTGTATCTGAACAAAGGACTCTGGGAGGGGAAACAGTTATTGAATGCAGCATGGGTAGAAAAATCAACACAAACCCAAGTTGATCGTGCGGTAAAGACGAATACCTTCGTCCGTCCAGGTCGCGATTATGGATATGCCTGGCACCTCGTTTCAGAAGGGCCTTTTTCGGGAATGTACTATGCTGCTGGTCGTGGTGGGCAATCGCTTAATGTTTTACCAGACGCAAATATCGTAACGGTTATCACTGGTGGAGAGAATGAGTTGTTGGAATATGATGGAGAGAAAATTGGTGAGTTCATATTGTCGATATCAGATCAGGCATTACCGAAAAATCCAGAAGGTAATGAGAATCTTCAGCAGAAGGCAGAGGCGATCACAGCCGCGCCGTCTCCCGAACAGATATATTTGCCAGAAATAGCGCAAATCATATCAGGGGAAATTTTTGTTCTTGATGAAAATTTTCTTAACTTCAAGACAATTTCTTTGCGTTTCAATGGTGAAGAAGAAGCAGAAGTCAGGTTTTCCATGATTGATCCCACATCCGGAAAATTCAACCAACTTGTGGCCCCAGTATTGACACAACTTGTGGCCCCAATGAGGTTGGATGGTATCTACACCATCGTTCCTGGACGATTTGGGCTGTCTACGGGAATAAAAGGAAACTGGGATACAAATGGAGATTTTCTTTTAACCATAGATGAGATGGCCGATATCAACGTATTCGAACTCAGAATGTCATTTGAAGCGGATAGAGTAACTATCGTGCTGAATGAGAAGACAGGACTCATCGTTAACGAAACATTTGAGGGGGTACGTCAGAATTAAACTGTGATTGCCCATATTGCAGGCTGTCTAAAAACGCGGTTTTTGGGCCAATTTCTTTCGGCGACGGTATATGAGCATCAGATTTATCGTTGTTGACTTCTTGTCTTCATTATGTTACAGTATATGTTATATTAGAAATGCATCGTAAGGATGACTAGCCGAGACGGCGGCACCTGATCAGGAATCAGCCAGCAGTGGTGGTACGAATGCTGGACGGCCAGATGACGATGATCATGAGTGCGATCCGGATGTTCATCAAGCGGTTTGGCTGTTTCTGCCTTCAGTGGGATTCCTCGCAGTGTTCAACGTAAATGGGAGGCCGACTCGGTCTTAAGGTCCCGCCCTTACGTTAATCATATCGTGCCGCTTTCGGTCCTCATTGGCCCTCTCACGTTCAGTTACTCCGAACAATCTCAAGACAATTGCAGAAAGGAAGGACACGAGATGAACAACAAGCATTGGCACCTCACGCTTATCGCCATGCTGGTGACGTTCGGCATGGTCATGACCGCCTGCGCGCCGGCCGAGCCTGCTCCGGACACCGCATCCGGAGGAATGGCCGCGGACACCACAATGGATGAGGATGGTGAACGCGTGATCCGCGTGGGCTTCCGTTCCAATTGGGCCCAAGGGTTCAACATTTTCCCCTATCCTACCTATAAGGCCCAGGGCGACATCGAACCCTACTTCTATATGCCGTTGCTCCTCCACAACAGAGATTTCGAGGCGGTGCCGTGGCTAGCGAGGGAGTGGGAACTCACGCAGAACTGCGACTCCGCCACCTTCTACCTGTATGAAGATGCCGTCTGGTCCGACGGCACCCCGCTGACCTCAGCAGACGTCAAGTACACGTTCGAAATGTTGTCCCATCCCGAAGTCATGAACCGGAACTATGGGTGGGTCGGCGAGCAGGAGTACGTGAAAGGCGAAGCCGACGAGATCGTGGGCATCGTGATGGTGGATGACCACACGGTCCGCTTTGACATGCAAGAGGGCAGAAACAACTGCACGCCCCACCACGAGGAGTACGGCCCCAGGGTGGGCATTGTTCCCAAGCACATCTTTGAGAAGTTTCCCCTGGAAACCCTCATCACCGGCGAGAATCCCGAGGCGATGAATCCCACCGTGGTGAGCGGCCCCTTCCGTCTGGGCGATTTGGAGAGGGATGTGTTCTTCGAAGCTGTTGCGGTCGATGACTGGTGGGGCGCGAAGTACTTCGGCGAACCCAAGGTGGACAAGATCATTGCCATCACCATGGAACACGAGGCGCAGCTCCCGGCTCTGGTCGCTGGCGACCTGGATGTTACCCAGTACTTGCAGGTGAGCGACATCGAAGGCCTGGAGGGCAATCCCGACCTGAAGATCCTCGTGGACGAATCTTTGGGGATGCTTGGGATTCAGTTCAATCGCCGGCCCGGGTCCCTGCCGGACAAGATCCGCTACGCGATGGAATACGCCACCGACCGCGACGCCATCGTCGCCGCCCACACGCTGGGCCATGGCAGCAAGACCTACAGTTGGATGGCCAACGAAGGAGCCTATCGAGCCGAGGACATGGTGTGGCGCGAGTACGACCCCGAGATGGCGAAGCAGTTGATCCAGGAAGCCATCGACGCGGGCGAATGGGATGCCGACCGCACCATCATCTTCCTCGATGACGCTGAAAAGCCCATCTGGAACCTGTGGATTGACATGATGCGCGAGGTGGGATTGGACGTCGAGATGCAGATCGTCGGCCTTGCCTACCCTGACAAACTGCTGGCCGGCGAGTACGACGTCAGCGAAGGAGGGGGCGGAACCGTTCGGGGATATAGCCTCCGAGCCTGTTACTACTTCCATCGACCACTTGGTAGGAATTACGAGAATACCGGCTGGTACGACGACGAATTCGGCACCTTGTGCAAGGAAGCCCGGGCCACGCTCGATGATGAAATACGTACGAAAAACCTCGCCAGGGCCACCAAAATCTGGTACGACTATGGTCCCTGGATCACCTTCTCCACCAATATGCGCGTCTGGGGCACCCGATCAAATATCTGCGGTGTCGTTCCCAACACCACAACTGGGCTTGTGCACCGCGGCGGTGCAGACTATGGCCTCTTGGACTGGTACATCTGCGATGAGGGCTAGTCACGCCCGATTTGGTTTTGTGTAGAATCTGATTGGTAGGGGTAGGGGCATGGGGATGTTCGTCCCCGTGCCCCTGTGCCCGCCGTAGGGGGTCTGATGACGACTTACATCATCCGGCGCATATGGCTCATCTTCCCGATCCTTTTCATTATTACCATCGTCAACTTCGGACTGATGCATCTGGCGCCTGGTGATCCCACCCAATTCATGTTGCCGCCCGATATTGCGTTCGAACACATAGAAATCACGATTGACGGACATGGCTACAAATATGAGGCAAAAGAGGGGTACGAGGACTACCTTAAGGAGAAGTTGGGGCTGGACAAACCCATCCACGTGCAGTACCTTCGCTGGCTGTGGAACCTGTCCCAGGGCAACTTTGGCCGCTCGATGATTGATCAAGCGGATGTGTTCGAGGAGATGGTCCGAAGACTACCGATAACGCTGAGGTTGACGGTGACCTCCCTGGCGGTCAGCCTTGTGGTAGGACTTGGGCTGGGCATCCTCTCTGCCCTCTTCCAGTACTCGCTATTCGACGTCGTGACCACCGTCATCTCCTTCCTCTTCCTCAGCTTGCCTGGTTTCTTCTTCCTGCTTCTGGCCATATGGGTGTTTGCCTTGCAGCTCAACTGGCTCCCCGCAAGCGGAATGTATTCCGTAGGCGGCGATAGAGGGCTGTGGGATAGCCTCAAGCACATGATCCTGCCGGTCACGGTGCTCGGGCTGGGTGGTTCCGCCGGTTTTATCCGCTTTGCACGCACCAGCATGTTGGAGGTGATGGGCGAGGACTACGTGCGCACGGCGCAGGCCAAAGGACTCCCAGAGCGTGTCGTGATCATGCGCCATGCCTTCCGCAACGCGCTCATGCCGATCGTGACGATCGTCAGCTACCGGCTGCCGGCCCTGTTTGCCGGCTCAGTGCTGGTAGAACGTTTGGCAAACTGGCCGGGCATCGGTCGCTGGGTGCTCGACGCTGCATTGTCGAAAGACTACCCCGTTATGATGGCCAACGTGATTGTCATCGCCATCCTGACGCTAATCGCAAATCTGATCGCCGACATCGCCTACGCGTTTGTCGATCCTCGTATCGCCTATAGATGAGCTTCCTCTTATCGCCTTTAATAGAGCTGCAGATCTCGCGAGGACACCGATGAGATCCTGCGCTGCGTTCAGGATGACGGGCGCAGGCCTCATTTCCGGCCCAGACAACGGTGCACAGCGGCGTGAGATACTCGGCATGGACTGGGGCTCACCATTATGACCAAACGTACAGAGATAATGGAACGACCTTCCTTACAGCGCGAGCGACCCTCAACTGGTGGCGACGCCGCGTTGACGCGCCGACAGGGCCTATTTCAGTCTCGCGCCTGGAAGAGCTATCTGCGCAATCGTTTCGGCGTCCTCGGCGCGATCATGATCGGCGTGCTGTTGGTCATCACGCTGGCTGCGCCTCTGGTGACGGGCTATGAGCCTTCCGCAACCGACGCGTACAACCTGGTCAAACCGCCGAGCAGCGAACACTGGCTGGGTACGGACGCGATCGGCAGAGACATGTGGTCTCGCGTCGTCTATGGCGGGCGCATTTCCCTGCTGGTCGGTGCGCTGGGGGTGATACTGCAGACGGTAATCGGCACGCTCATGGGCGCCATATCGGGCTTCTTCGGCGGCTGGGTGGATAACTTGATCCAGCGGCTCGTGGAGGTGATGCAGGTATTTCCCGATTTCATGATGCTCCTGATCATGGTATCCTTGCTGGGACCCAGCCTGGTCAATCTGTTTATTGCCATTGCACTCCTGAATTGGCACGGTGTGTGCCGCTTGATTCGAGGCCAGATCCTGACAGTGCGGGAAGAGGACTACATCCTGGCTGCCCGATCCATCGGGGTAGACAACCGTCGTATTATCTTCCGGCACATTCTGCCGAACCTGTCCGGCATCATCCTGGTCAGCATGGTGACCAGCATCGGCGGCTTCATCCTGCTCGAAGCCAGCCTCAGCTTTGTCGGGCTGGGTGTGCAGCCTCCGACGCCAAGCTGGGGAAACCTGATCTTTCAGGCCAATAACCTGGTCGTTCTGCAGATCCGTCCCTGGCTCTGGATACCGCCGGGCCTTGCCGTGATCCTTTGTGTGCTTGGCTTCAACTTCATTGGCGACGCGCTGCGTGATGTCTTCGATCCCCTTCGACAGCAATAGTCTCGCTCATTTGCTCGTTGATCTTTTGAAAGGATACCTGGACCCGCACATCCGCTACGACTGAGCACCGAAACGAAATGATTTCCTACAATGAACGCGCCCCCAAGTCTTATCCGAGCCCAGGTGGACGCAGGCAACCTCTCAGCGAAGTCTTTGTCATCGACGGGCTCAACACAATTTCAGTAGAATTCCAGTAGAATCACAGCAGGTAAGGAGATAAACCTCGTGAGAAGAGCAGATCTGCACGTCCATACTCATGCGTCCTCCGACGCATCGTTTGACCCGGAGGAGGTCTTCAGCATTGCCATGGCGCGCGGACTGACGGCCGTGACATTCAGCGACCACGACACCATCGACAGCATTGCGGAAGGCCAACGTCTTTCTACCATATACGACGTGACCTTCTTGCCCGGCATCGAGATTACAAGCTCGTGGCGCGGGGAACCGGCCCATGTTTTGGGCTTTTTCCGCGATGGTCCGCTTTCTTCTCTGGAAGGTTTTCTGGCCGACAAAATCTGGTCGGTGAGAAGAAGGTCCCATCTCGCCATGCTGGAATATCTGCAGGGGAAAGGCACAGAGGTGACCATCGCTGAATACGACGACGAGGTGAAGGCTCAGGAAAGTTCCGATTCGACAGCACTATATGATCTGCTGCTGAAAAAAGGCGTTGTGTCGAATCAAAAAGAGTTCATGGCCATGCGGGAGGCTTCCGGCGTCCGGGTTCTCCACCCACCGATGCCGGAGGTAATTCCGGCTATTCACGAGGCCGGCGGCATTGCCGTGGTCGCTCATCCCGGCCACGACACGGGCGTCGTTTTCACGTTCGACGAAGAGAATATCGCTGCCCTGGCTGCCGAAGGACTCGACGGTGTTGAGGTGTTCCATCCCGCGCACACCAAGGCCCAAGAGGAAGACTATGTACGGATATCAGATCGCCTGGGACTGGTCAAGACCGGTGGTTCGGACATGCACATACCGCGCCCGGAGCCCCAAAAAATGGTCGGCGGCACGTATTGTGATTGGGATGGGGTGCTCCAGTACCTGGAAGGCTAGACCCTCGTGATGGTGCAAAGGCAGCTCTCAGGTGGAGAGTCTCTGGGTTGGTCAGAAACAGGGCGTCGACCAGTGTCACACTCCACCTTCGCAGTTAGTACAGACTCAATGTCAAGTCAGTGAGTGCATAGTCAGGAGACGCCAGGACACACCCCTTTTCTTGGCGTTACTATTCAAATTGAGCTAGAGGCCGGCGTCCAGCGCGGTGGTGTACAGCTGACGCTTCCAGGTTCTTAGTTATTATAAGCTTCCACGAAACCCCATTCCTCCAACCAACTAATCCAGCGCGCACGCCTGGGGTTATTTTCAGGATTTTCCAGCCACCAGGGATGATATTGCAACCCCACCGTTCCCAAGTTTTTCTTGAGTTCAGGAATGTGTTCCACCACTTTGCGCATCGACTCTACCGCTTCGGGTGTCCTTGGGGCGCCATAAAAATTAAAGGTGCAGGTGCGGCGGTCTCTATAGCCGCCAAAGGCAGCATGCCAGGTCAACTGGTTGAAGACAATGACATCACCCGGATTCGAACTAAATACATAGCAGGGAATATCTTCACCGCTCAGCCCAGACTTTTCTAAGAACCGGGCCTTTTTGGGGCCAAACGTGCTGCGCAATCCGATGCTATGAAGTTCTTCATGTAATGGATTTTTGTGCGACCCGGGAATGACACGCAATGCGCCGCGGTCAGCGGTTGTCGGCTGCAGATACATGACGTTCTTGATTGCCAATAGATGAGGATCGCTCCAATCCGGATGCCAATTGGTATTGTTCTCATAGCTGTTGGCGTTAGAATGGACGGGAACGGAATCTTCATCTATCAGTTGTTCCGCGGGCAGATAAATACGCGGGTCCTCAAGCAAGCTGGCAATAAAGGGGGTTTCCGGGATCCGGTTACCCCAGTTGTTGAAAATAGGTTTCTCTTCAGGATCGGTTTCCTCCAGAATGGATGCAAGGCGACGATCGAACTCTTCGTTTATCTTATCCATCTCCTCGGGACTGAACAGATTTCTCCGGACCAGGAACCCGAAAACTTCAAAAAGCTGGATCTGCTCTTCGGTAAGGCTATAGTCTTCCTGCGTCATAATATTTCCTCAGCTTACCTCTGTCAGAAATCCGGTATAAGCCGGCTCGGCAGGCTTTTGCTCTGCCGAATGCTGCTGCAATCTCTCAATCACAAGGTGATATTATAGTCCAAAGTGCATTTGGTACAACTCCCTGATTCTGACATGTGTCAATCGCCCCAATCTGCATCTGTGCCATGGCCCGGCCTCCGGTGCGCCGTCCTCGCTCGTGCAGCACGCGAGCAGCGACTTACTCCCAGACAAATACCGTGCCCGACAGTTCATGCGGGGCGTCGCGCAGGGTGTCGTAGATGCGTTGGGCCTCCGTCACCGGCACCACGTCCTGGAGCAGGGGAGCGATATCGACCAGGCCCCGGCGGATGAGCCGGCACAGGTTCGTCAGATCATCGCGGTCATAGCCCGTGTTCTGTCTGATCGTAATCTCGTGCGCTTGACCCAGATTGAAAGTATAGTTGACCTTAAAACGGCCGCCGATGAGCAGCAGCCTGCCCCGGCTCTTGAGCGCGCGAATCAGCCGGTCCTCCATCCCCTCGACGCCCGCCACGTCGATAATTGCATCGAAAGCGCCACCGGCGATCTGTCTCTCCCATCCGTCACCGGCAACATCGAACACCTCCTCGGCAGCGCCGATCCGTCGCGCCCGTTCGAGCCGGCGCGGGTCTATTTCGCAGACGGCGACGCGCGCGCCCATCACGCTGGCGAGCTGCGCCGCCATCTGGCCGATAAACCCCTGGCCGACGACGAGAACTCGTTCGCCCAGGCGCAGATCAGCGTGCCGGCAGGAACGCATCGCCACACTGGACATGCCGAACAGCGCGGCCTGTTGGGGGTCAACGTCCTCCGGCAGTTTGATGAGCAGCCCATCTTCACGCGTTACCACATATTCCTTAGTGGTCGGCATTGATATACACCAGGTCGCCGACGGCAAGCTCGGTAACATCGGGACCGGTCTCGATCACGCGCCCCACGTGTTGATAGCCCCACCCGGCCGGCAGCGCGTCGTCAGAGTGCGCATAGTTGCCGCCGACCAGGTCGTTGCGCTCGGTCCCGTTGGTGATGCCCGAATAGATCGTCCGGCTCTTGACCTGGTTGCCGGTCGGTCCCAGCGGCGCGGGCCAGTCGCTGACCAGTACCTTCTCGCGTCTCTTGTCGGGCCGGAGTCTCGTCACTAACGCACGCATACAGCCGTCTCCGGGATGAAGGCCGCGCCTAGATTCGTTGGGCTGCCCACTGGATTCCGCGCAACACGGTCTCGCCAAAATCGGGGTCTGCCCACGTCAGATTGTCATGCCCCGATTGGAAGCAGAAGACGCGCGCGCCTGTACATCCGCACCCAGGCGATGGCGCCCATGCTCCTGGGATGATCCGCTGTCAACAGAATCTCGCTGTCCGTGCCCGGTTCATCCATCATGTATGTCTCATCGGCCATCTCCCAGGCGTTGCGGTCTTTGGTGACCGGATGTTCAGGAGCGGCGATCTTGACGCGCAGCGTCTGCTCGGGATGATGGCCGAAGCTGCGATCCTGGATACCTGCTATCTCGTTCCACACCGGCCACTGCGGGCAGGCAAGGATGGAATGGTGCAGGAGGACGATGCCTTGCTCCGTCTCGCCCAGGCGCTCCAATGCAGTCTTGGGCCGTCCCGCGTACCACGGTCCTCCGTCATCGGTGGGGCCCTCCATCAACATCGTGTAAAAGAGAACCACGTCGTAGCTGTCACGCACGTTTGCGCGTGCAGAGGCAAAGTCGTCCATATGCTGGATATAGGCATCGACCCCCGCCAAACCGCGGAAAAACCGGTGAAAGTTGAGCACGTCATAGCCGTGACCGCCGGTGATCACCGCGCATCTGATCGGTTCGCTTGTTGTCTTGTCCGTCCCCATATTTTGCTCCGCCGTTCGCCAGTGAAAAGGAACGCTGGGGACGGAAGGATTCGCCGTCCCCAGCGTCTTGGTCGTTTAACGGCGTACAGTCCGGATCGCACGCCGGTCAGATTGGGCGCGTCGCAGCTACACTACTGCGCGCGCGACAGAGCGGAGTTGTACGCATCCACAATGTCCTGGGCGCCCATGCTCTCGATCGTGGAGGTGAGCTCACCCCAGGTGTCGTCATTGATTTCAATCTGCCCTTCGATCATCTGCTGGATCGTTTCAAGCAGATAGGTATCAATCGGAGCGCCGAGGCTGGCGGCGGTCTCCGCCTCCTCTTCGTTCAGTACGATGGAAGGCAGCGGGTCGCCGTAGGAGCCGCTGGGATTGATAAACTGATCGTCAATCCATCTCCAGCCATCCGGGAATTCCGGCGCCGGCCAGTCTGCCATCAGGCCCCAATGCGGTTCGGCCTCTGGCCACCATACACGGGCGAGCGAGCCGATGTCATTGATGAACGCCGTTTCGTTGGTCATCGCGGGCGGGGACTCGGGGATCGCGCCGGCGCAATAGTGTTTTTCCTTCAGGCTCGGATGGCGCTGAATGGTATCGGTATAGCACTTGGTGCCGTCGGCGCGATAGGTCCAATCCACGCCCTCTTTGCCCTGGTATATCAGGAAGCGGCCCTCGGTGCTGAACAGGTAGTCGATCAGCCATACGGCTGCTTCGATCTCTGCCTGGGAAGAGGAGCCCGAGATGACCAGGGGGTTCCCCAGCCAGACATTGGAGGGGGCGGGCCAGAGAATCTTTTCGCCGTCGACCGTCAGCGACATGACGGGGTAGAACTTGCCCTGGTCAATACCGGCATTGGCGACGCACGAATAGAAGTGCCAGCCCGTGTTCTCGAGAATGGCTCCGGCCTCGCAGGTACCGCGCGCCAGCGCCTCCCAATCCGGGTCGCTCATGGTCGCATACTCCGGATGCAGGACGCCGTTTTCCCACATCCAGTTCATGAACTCGACCATGGTGCGGAAGCGGTCCATCAGCGGGCCGTATTCATATTGCTCGGTGTAGGGGTTGTAGTAAACGGTCAGGTCGGTACCCAGCCATTTGGCCCAGTTGCCCGTATGGCCTGTGAAACCGCTGCGGCTGGAGATGACAGGCTTGCCGCCCAGTTGATCTTTCAGGCACAACATCGCCCCTTTAAGATCGTCCAATGTCAGAATGGCGTCCCAGTTGCCGTTCCACCTGTCCTCGATGATCCCGCACTGCTCGATCAGGTCCGCCCGCAGTTGCAGCCACGGCCGGAGTTGGCGTAGCCGTCTGACCTGGGGCACGGCGTATATGTTGCCGTCGGGCGAGGTCATCAACTTCTCCATATCGGGCTGTCTTTCCATCTCGGCCACGAGATTGGGCATGTCGCCAGCCTCGATGTAGGGGGTGAGCGAGGCAAACAGCCCTTGCGGACCGAACTCGTGCGCAATGTCCATCGGCGTCCCGGTCGAATCGGCCGGCAGGCCTAACTGCATGATATCCGGCAGATCACCGGAGGCCAGGGTGGTGGCGATCCGCTCGCCGAGAAACTCGCGTGGGATCTGGCGGAACGCATAGTTGAATCCGGTCCGGTCGGCCAACAACTGCATCGAGTAGGTCTCAGGCGTGATATCTCCAAAGACACCTTCGGGCGCGATCATCAGCTCCAACTCGACGGTCCCGTCGGACTCGGCGGTCCCGGGCGCCTGTGGAACGCAGCTCACCAGGAGCATGCTCAAAACAATGAGCACGCAAGCAGATAACGGCAGGTTGAATTTCTTCATTTCCATCTCCTCTACTGTGCATAAAGCGGACAGATCGCAGACTCTATAGAGTACAGGCTGTAGCCAACGTTCCACTCGATAAAACCACCTCCTTCCCTCGATTCGGCGATAGCGCGCCCGGGGTTACCCTTTGATCGCGCCGACCAGTGTGCCCTGTACAAAGTACTTCTGGACAAAGGGATACACCAACAGAATCGGACCCAATGTCACGATGACGGTTGCCATCTTCACCTGCCTGAAAAACGCCTTCGCCTGCAAAGTGTCGGCGTAGTTCCCCTGCACCACCTCCCCGGTGGCGCCCCGTATCAGCATCCGCCGCAGCATGATGGTCAAGGGGAACTTTTCCGAGTTGTTGAGATAGAGCAGCGGATTGAAGAAGTCATTCCAGATCGCCACGGCAACAAACAGCGCGATGGTCGCCAGTATCGGTTTGGACAGGGGCACGATGATCTGCAACAGGATGCGAAAATCGCTGGCGCCGTCCACGCGGGCGGCGTCCTTAAGCTCGCGCGGTATGGTCGAGATATTGGCCCGCACCAGGATGATAAACCAGAAGTTAAAGGCAACCGGCAGGGTAATCACCCAGATTGTATTCAGGAGTCCATAACTCTGATAGGTCAGGTAGGTGGGGATCAGGCCGGCAGAAAAGAACAGCGTCAATCCCAGGATCAGGCTTATCGGACCGCGCAAGCGAAAACGCGGCTCCGAGAGCGGGTATGCCGCCAGCAGGCAAACTATCAATGTGAAGGTCGTGCCAAGCACCGTGTAGAGGATCGAGTTCCGGTAGGCTCTCACCACCGCGTTCGCCCTCGCTATGGCTTCGTAGGCCTCCACGTTGAAGCCAATCGGAAACAGCTTTACCGATTGCCGCCATACCGCTTCACCGTCGCTCACCGAGATCGAAAAGACGTACAGCAGCGGGTAGAGCATCAGGCAACTGAACCCGATCAGGAACAGGTAGTTCAGATAGTCGAACAACCGCATCTTTCTCAGGGTATGCACGGTCTACTCCTCGCTACCACAATCCCTCGCGGTCCTCATTCGTTCTCTTTACGATGTAGTTGGCCGCCACCACCAGAGCGAAAGCCACGACGGAGTCGAAAAACCCAATCGCCGCGCCATAGCTGAAGTCAAACTTTATCAGCCCGCGGCGGTACACATAGGTCGCAATGACGTCCGAAACACTGTAGGTGGCCGGTTGTTGCAGCAGGAACGCTCTCTCGAATCCCACCGAAACGATCGACGAGACAGAGAGAATCAGCGTGACACTGATCACCGGCAGCAGTCCGGGGAGGGTGACGTACAGGATACGCTGCCAGCGCGACGCGCCGTCCACGATCGCGGCTTCATACAGTTCCGGTGGAATGCCTGTCAGTGCAGCCAGGTAGATAATTGAGCCCCAGCCAACGCCCTGCCAGACGACGGAGCCGACGTACAGCGGCCGAAACCACGCCGACGAGCCCAGGATGCGCCACTTTTCTCCGGTCAGGGCAACCGCCATCTGGTTGACGATGCCGTCGGAACTGAAAAAGTCATACATCAGACCGACGATCACCACCACAGCGACGAAATGCGGCAGGTAGCTGATCGACTGGGTCACACGCTTAAAGAGGCCGTGCTGCTGTTTGACTTCGTTGAGCAAGACAGCGAAAGCGATCGGCAGCGGATAGGAGATCACCAGCGTCCAGAAGCCGAGCACGACTGTGTTTTTTACCACGCGGAAGAAAAAGGGGTCCTCGAAGAACTTGAGGAAATTCTCCAGGCCCACCCATTCGCTGCCCCTGACGCCGGCTACGATGTTGTAGTCTTTGAAGGCGATCTGCAGGCCATACAAGGGATAGAAGCGAAAGAGGAAAAAACCGACCAGCACAGGAAGAATCATCACATAGAGCTGCCAGTTATTGCGGAATTCTCTCTCCAGCCGCCCGCGCCAGTCGTGCAGGCGTGAGCGGAGATCGGATATTTCCGGAACCAGCGCCGCGCCTGTTGTCACATCTTCTCCCATGGTTACACCTTGAAACTACTAGTGAGAATATGACTCTTGACATTCGCCTGAAGGGCTGTTGGGGGGCTGGCCTCAGGCAGGGCTTGATATCTGACGGGTTGCCGCGCTTACGGTCTCGTAGGTATGAACTGTGAGGAAAAAATGACGCTGCGGATTCGAATACAAGAGGTCTGACAACGCATACTCGTGCGCAGTTTACTGGAACACCGATTCACTGTCAAGCAAATAAAATTTTTGAAGTACGTCCTGCACTGTTGGGCAATTGCGGTCTGCCCCTTCAACCGCCGAAAAAGGTTCCCTGGACAGAAGCCGACCCATCGCCTGCAATCCCGTCTATCCACAGATTTTGCCGCCGCTGACGCCTGCTGTTCGTACACTTGGCGGCGGCCAAACACGAAGATTCTGCGTCAAGCAACAGCCCGGTAGCTGGTCGCGCCGTGTGTATGCAAGGACAGAGTCAGACTCTGTCAGGCGACCGGATCCAGTTCCCCTTCATAGAGAAGAGCGTCTCGTTTTGTCGCCCGGAACCGGGGCGTCTCGCCGTTCAGTACGGCGATGGCGTCCTTGCAGGCATCGGTGAGACAGCGGCGATGGCAGAACTCTGTGCCGCCGGCGATATGGGGCGTCGCCAGCACGTTCGGATGGCGCCGAAACCAGGCATCCTCGGGCGGGGGTTCAGGGGCAAATACGTCGACAGCCGCCGCGATCTCGTCGGCTTCTACCCGTTCCCACAAGGACTGTTGTTCAACCACCGCCATCCGCGTCACCAGGACAAACAGGGCCCCCTTGGGCAGGGCAAAGATCACATCGCGGTTGATGACTTCCAGCGTTGTCGGTATCGGCGGTAGACCGACGACGAAAATTTCGGATTGCTGCGCCAGTTCAACGAGAGAATTCGCCCGCTTGACGCCGTACTGGGCAAACACGTCGTCAGAGACAAAGGGGTCATAGACCCGAACGTCACATCTGAAGGGAGCAATCAGTTCGGCGTAACGGCGATTGATACTGCCCAACCCCGCCAGACCCACCCGCCGACCGGTCAGATCGCCGTAAACAAAGCCCGGTCTTACCCAGGAGTCGAAGGGATGTGTCTGCCAGCCTCCTTCCCGCACCAGATACATCGATGCCGGGATATCGCGGACCAGATTCAGCGTCATCGCCAGCGCAAACTCTGCGACCGACGGCGTCATACTGCGTGATGTATCGATAAGCGTGATTCCAGACGCATCCAGAAGGTCGAAATCGACCCAGCCGGCAAAGCGGTTGTCGAAGGTTCCGGCGAATACCTTGAGGTTTTCCGCCTGACGCCAGTGCTCGGGCTGCATCGCCGGTCGATGCCAGCAACCAATCACCGCGGCATCCACCTCTTTAAGAAGCGCAAGAAACTGTTCAAATGCGGCCTCTTCCTCCCCTCTTCGTATTGCAACGATTTCTACTTGACCGTGTTCACGAAGAAGGGCACATCCCTCACTGTGAAAATTACTGGCAATGTGGAGCTCTTCATGAAGTAACACAGCATAACGCATCGGGCATGTCCTCCTGACAACAATGCGATGGCTTTCAGTCAAAAGCGAGTCCCGGCAGTGCGTAAGAGTCGAGGCCGCCATGTGAAATGTGAAGTGAGTACACAGCGGGCGCATTGTACAGGCGCGCATTGCCCGTGTCAATCAGATCCGGGCTGTTCATTGGTTCTGTCCCATGTCGCGACGGCCACAATTGGTCAAGCCGGGTCAATTCAGTTCGTTTGACAGCCCCTAACGGCAGGGCTAAACTGTCGCGCGACATAGTGCCGGCATTGAAGAATTTCTCGTCTATATTGAACCCGCGACAGACAAAGGAGGGCTTCAAATGCACACAGCCTTGAAGAGACTGATCCCGCTGCTACTAATTCTGGGTCTGCTTGTGTCGGCCTGCGCGCCCGCGGCTGGACCGCAATCGGGAGAAGGGGAGCCGGAAAAGGTGCAGATCACCTTCTGGCAAGGCACCTCCGAAAGCGCCGACTGCGTTATCGACGTGGCCGTAAACAGCTTCAACGAGCAGAGCGACACCATTGAGGTAGTTGCCGAAAAGAAGGCCAACATGATGGATGCCGTGCGTCCTGCCCTCGCGGCCGGCGCCGGGCCCGACATCGTGCCAACCCACGGCCCATCATTTGTGGCGGAATTTGCGCTCGCCGATCAGCTCATGCCGCTGGATGATCTGGCCGACCAATTTGGCTGGGAAGATCTGTTCGTGCCGTGGGCCTTGAACCTGGGCCGCGTACAGGGCACCCTCTACAGCCTCCCGCAAGAACTGGAGACCATGGTCCTCTTCTACAATAAAACTGTCTTCGAAGAGCATGGCTGGGAGCCACCCACCACAATGGATGAGCTGGAAGTCCTCTCGGCCCAGATCCAGGAAGCCGGTATCATTCCCTTTGCCGGGGGCGCGGCCGACGCCATCGACAACAATGAGTTCTTCTTCACTGAGTTTGTCAACAAGATCGCCGGTCCTGAAAAGGTCTACCAGGCCCTCAAGGGTGAACTCTCCTGGACAGATTCCGACTTTGTCACCGCCATCGAGACCCTGAACCGCATGTTCCAAGCCGGTTACTGGATGGGCAGCCCCGAGAACTTCCTGGTCACCGATTTCTCTATCGCCCGCGCAGCCTTTGCCACAGGAGAGGCTGCCATGACCATGGAGGGAACCTGGATCTACGATAGCCTGGTGGGCGAAATGTTCACCGAGGACAGCGAACACGGCAACGATTGGGACTGGGTGCCGATGCCATCGCTGACCGGCGATCCCATGTTCAACATCGGCACCGGCAGCACCCAATCGATCAATCGGAACTCAGACCATCCCGAAGCCGCCGCCGAGTTCCTGACCCACTACAACTCGGCCGAAATTCAGTCGCGCCTGCTGGTCGAGTGCCAGTATGCGACCGCGCCAATTCGCCTCGATCCGGCCCAGCTGGAAGGTGTTGAGCCGCGCATGGCCCATCTTCTGTCTGAGTTTGCCAAGGCGTCGGATGAGGGCAACTACGGCTATACCACCTGGTCATTCTTCCCACCCAAGACGAACCAGGTGATCTACGAAGAGATCGAGAAGGTCTGGGTGGGCGATATGACGCCCGAGGAGTACATGGCCGCTGTTGACGAAGCCTTCCAGGAAGAGTTGGCGGCCGGCGAGACTCTGGTTATTCCCGACCGTTAAGCGTATCCTGCTGCGCGCCCAGTGACGAATCAGTAGCATATCTGACCCTGCGCGAGCCCATTTTCACATGCATTGAAACAGTTGCGGTCCTCGTCTTGCCGGACGAGGACCGCATTTGCCAGCATCGGGCAACCGTCCGAACAGATCAGAGCACCGGGCGCACGAGCGCTCATATGGCGGAGCGGTAGCGCATCTGACAACGATTGCTGACTTTGAACTGCTTCTGCTCGAGGCCTACCATCATTCTGCCGTGAACGAAACGGATGAATTGCAAACTACATCCCCAACCGCCGCCGACGGTACCACGGTAACGCAGCACAAGCGACCCTGGCTGCACAGTAGGCGCTTCCGCCGCCAGATCATGCCGTGGCTCTTTATCGCGCCAATCACCCTGCTGCACCTCGTCGTTGTCGTCGGACCGTCCGTTGCCGGCATGTACTACTCCTTGACCGAATGGTCCGGAATCGGCCAGGCCGAATTTGTCGGGCTGGACAATTTCCGCGAGCTCTTCTTCGAAGATCGCAACTTTCTGCTGGCGCTTCGCCATAACCTGATGTGGCTGGCCTTCTTCCTCACCGTGCCGTTTGTCATGGCGCTGGCCGTAGCCGCCCTGCTGGCACAGGTGCGCATCGGCTCAATGGCGATCCGCACCGCCTTTTTTATTCCCTATGTGCTGCCCAGTGTTGTGGTCGCCTCGATTTGGCGTATGCTGCTCGATCCAAGGCTCGGCTTTGGCGTTGCCTTGGAAAACTGGGGAATCAAAGGCCTTGCTTATCCCTACCTGGGCGACAAGAATACCGCCCTGGCTGCGATTGCCTTCGTCGACAACTGGCACTGGTGGGGGTTCCTGATGATCCTCTTCCTCACCGCAATGCAGAGCATACCCTCGGACCTGTATGACGCGGCCAAGATCGACGGCGCCAACCGCTGGCAGGAGTTCCTCCACGTCACCTTGCCCGGAATCCGCCCGACAATATTCTTCATGTTAATGATGACGGCTATCTGGTCCTTCCTGGTCTTCGACTATGTGTGGATTCTGACACACGGCGGGCCTGCCGGCAGTTCGGAGATGCTGGCCACCTATCTCTACAAGCAGGCCTTCCAGCGTTTTGAGGCCGGCTACGGCGCCGCAATTGGCATAACCATGAGCGCGATTGCCGGTATCATGGCTACGATTTTCGTGTTTTTTCGCCGCAGGGGCTGGGATGTTTAGGCGCTTGGCTACGATCTCGACTGTGCTTGGCGCGGCATAACCAAAAGGTTGCCATTGATGTTTAAGAGAAAAGGCAAATCAAACCTGATTCTCAACTATGTCATCCTGCTCCTGTTGGTCTGCCTTGCGCTGGGCCCGATTCTGGTCCTGTTTTTCAATTCGCTGAAATCCTTCAATGATTTGGGTACCAATCCGATTGGGCTTCCCCGGGTCGTTCTGATAGAGAACTACGTCAATGCCTGGGTTCAGGGCGAGTTTGCCACCACTCTGACCAACAGCCTGATCTACGTTGTCTTCACCGTGGCCGGCGTTCTCGTGCTGGGCGGCATGGCCGCCTACAGCCTGGCGCGGCTCGACCCCCCGGGCGACAACCTTTATCTGGTCTACATGCTGACCCTCTCCACCATTCCCTTCTGGCTCTATGTCATTCCGCTGTTCATTATGTGGCGCAATCTGGGGCTGCTGGACACGCGCGCCGGTCTGATCATCATGTACATTGCCTTCAATTCGCCATTCGCCATCTTTTTGCTGCGCTCCTTTCTCATGAGTCTGTCGCGGGATTTCGAGGACGCTGCCCGCGTGGACGGCGCCAACGAATGGCAGGTGATGACGCGGGTGGTGATCCCGATCATGTGGCCGGCATTCCTGACGGTAGGTCTGGTGGTCGGGTTGGGTGTGTGGAGCGAGTTCCAGGCCGCGCTCATCTTCCTGCAGCGGGATGAGCTAATGCCGGTGACGACAAGCTACTACAACTTCACACAGCGTTTCGGCCGCGACTGGTCGCTCACCAGCGCCGGCGCAGTGATGATGATCGCGCCGGTCCTTATGCTGTTCCTGGCGTTGCAGCGTCAGTTTGTGACGGGCTTGACACAGGGCGGGATCAAGCTGTAGGCCGTAATCGGGTTGCTGTTCGAAGGGGTCGCACGCTTGAACAGGCTGTGCTGCTGTTTGACTTCGTTGAGCAGCCAAGGTGGAGCGAGAATCGCAGGGGGATACCATAAATATGCAGATAACAACGATCGATGCGATCAGAATTCCCAGCGACGCCAGTCCACACCTGCGGACCGCAGCCTCCGAGCTGGCACGCTGGATCGAAAAGCTGGGTGGCGCAGAGCCAATCATTGGAGCGCATTCCGATCGAGGGGATGTCGTGGCCTCGTTAAACACCGACGGGACCGACTTGGAGCCGGAGCATTTTCGCATCGCTGTGAACGACGGCGCCGACTTGCGGATTACCGGCGGGGATAGGCGGGGGGTTCTGTATGGGGTGCAGGAATGCATTGACCGCGCCCGACGCGACCAGGCCATCACACCGCTGACCGATGGCCCTCATTTCCCGGTGCGCGCGCTGCGGATGTGGGAAACGCCCTCGAACAAGGTCTGGTGTCTGCCTTTCAAAAGTATCCTGGACTACGAAAAGATGCTGCGCCCGGAAGAGTGCCCAGAGTACCTGGACCTCGCCCGGCGGCTGCTGGCCATGCGCGTCAACAACCTCGGCCTGTTCGCTCAGTACGCGGCCAGGGGCTCACAGTTCGAACGCTGGCTTTCCCACGCGGAGCCGATCGAGCAGTTCGCCCGCTTTCTGGACCGCTTCGGCGTAACGGTCGGTCTGTCCCTCCACTATGCCGAGCCGGACGAAAACGGGAACTATGAAGACGTCTGTCCCTTTTCCGATGCCGTCCGCGCGCAGTGGCACGATTTCGCCGCCCGTCTAGCCACCGCGATGCCGTCGGTGCGCAATGCCATCATCTGGGGCGCGGGCGAGAACGCGCCGGGCCCGCACGAGGACGACTGCGACCGCTGTCGCGCGCTGCCGGTTCGCGAGCGCGTTCTGGCCGGCATGCGTTTGGTCAGCGAGGCGCTGGCCACCATCGACGGAGAGCTGCTCTGGCCTGCGGTCACCGATCAGGCCGCCTACGCCAAGTCCGAAGCAGAGCTGTTCGGGGACTGGGGGGATGAACTCCCAGCCAATGTGCGAATCGCGCCCTGCCACCTGTACTGGGACTTTCGTCCGCCCTATCCGCCGCACCCGATCTGGCGCCACATCGGCAGTCGCCCGGGCGAGCGTTCCCCATACGTGTTCGAGCTGGCGCTGGTGGGCGATACGGCCGGGCTGAACTTCCTGCCTTGCTCCATGGCCCACCGCTGGCAGGAAGAGTTCCTCAAGGCAGCCGACAAAAACTGTGACGGGTTTGACGCCAATCTGGGGATCCATCCCGAACACATAGACCATCCGCTCAACCTCTCCAACTGGTATGCCTACGGCAAGCTGTGCTGGAACCCCTTCCTCAACCCTGACGATGTCCTGTCCGAGTGGCTGACGATGGAGTATGGCGCGGAGGCGCGCGCGTTTCTCCCCGGCCTGCGCACAACCTATCCCGCCACCATCGGCGCGCTGTTCAGCCGCTGCGGCTTGACCCAGTGCCACAGCTATGTTGCGCGCTACAGCTACCTGGATACGCGGCTCAACGGGCCGTGGCGAATCTGGACCGACTATCTGCATCCGGGGATGGATCGTGTGGGCGAAGACGTCCTCGGCCTGGCGTTGCCGCTCGACGCCTATCCCGAGGAGGAGGGCGAAGCGCTGCGCAACGATCCGCGCTACCAGCTCATCTTCAACCGCGTGCCGCTGACGCCCGCCTATGCCGCCGAGCTGATGGCCGAGAAGAGACCGTCCATCGCCCATATGGAAAGCGTGCTGACGACATGGCGGCAACTGGATGGCAAGATTGACCCGGCCTCCTTTGCCCACGTCGCCGGGTTGCTTGAAGCCAACGTGAACGACGTGCGCATCTTTGTGGACTGTTTCGAGCTGTACCTGGACTACAAACTAGGGCGGCTACAAGGGGGGCAGATCGAGGCGATGCGCGCCCGCTATGCCGACGTTCCGAAGGGCGAGGCCACGGCGGGGTCGCCGTATGACGGCTGGTTCTGGGACCACTTTGGCTGGCAGGGCACCTACCTGGAGTTCCTGGACGACCTGGACAAGCTGTTGCGGGGTGAAACGCTCGGCCCGTTCCTCGCCGCCGGCGCGACGGAAGTCCAGATGGAATGAGGTTCCGGATTGCGTATCGCGTCGGGGCGGGCGAGGCGTCCGCGTGCTGACAGGATGCGCACGTTCCCAGGGAGGAGGTTTGCATGTCAGACAGTCGACATATCCCACATTGGCAGGAGGCCGGCGTAGTGTCCACCGTCGCCAGCCCTTTTGCACGTCTCAAACCTGTCCCGGTACAGGCCGTTACCATGCGCGATGGGTTCTGGAAAACACGCATGCATGCCAACCGGACCAACGGCATCCCGTCGTTCCTGGCATGGCTGGACGTAGACGACCAGACCGCGCCGTTCAGGGCCTACGCGGCGGGCGACAAGGCGGGAATCGCGGCCGGCCTGGAAACGCTCAGGACCAATCCCACCGGAATGAACCGCACGCGCAACGGCCACTCCTGGCGCGCGAACTTCCATAAATGGCTGGAAGCTTGCGCATATGTCCTGCAGTCCGGGAACGATCCTGACACGCGCGCCTTGCTCGATCTGTTTGTGACCGGCGTTGCCAATGCGCATCAGGACAGCGCATTCCAAGCTATCTACTATGGCGACGATTTCGAAAGATCGTACGGACTGGGCAACCCGGGACATATGATCCAGGCTGCCATTGCACACTACCGCGCAACTGGATCTACCGAATTTCTGGCGTGCGCGCAGGGTGTTGCTGACGCAATCTGCCAGCAGTTTCAAGGGGAGAACTTTGCCGGGCACAGCGTCATCGAAATGGCATTGGTCGAACTCTACCGTACCACGGGCAAAGAGAGATATCTCGCCGGCGCCAGACATTTCCTCACCCCACTGCTGAGACAGCCCCCGATCATCGGTTCCGATTTCCTCGGCTACTTGAGCCGGCACGTTGTACGTCAGACATACCTGATGTGCGGCGGCGCCGACTACTATGCGGAGACAGGCGACCAGGAATTCATGGACAAGCTTACAGCCATCTGGCGTGACATGACAGCCGGCAAGCTGCATCTCACCGGCCAGTTAGCCGTGGACTCTGAGAACTGCGAGTTGACATGCAAGGAGGCCTTCGAACTGCATTCCGGTGTTTTCCGATTCCTGCTGGGCACAGGTTTGGAGACATGCGAAGCGATCGGAAACGCGACTTGGAACTGGCGCATGCTGGCCGTGACGGGCGATGCCAGCTACGCCGATCTGATGGAGAGGACGCTGTACAACGGCTTCCTGGCGCACGTATCCGTCGACGGCGACAAGTTCCACTATCTGTGTCCCCTCTCATCGGACGGTAACCACTGGCAGCGCACGCCCTGGTCATCAGCCTCCACCAGTTGCTGCTCACCCAATGCGCTGCGAACGATCGCGTCATTGCCTGGATACATGTTCAGCACTTCACAGGATGGCGTATGGATCCACCTGTATGACAGTTGCACGATGGACTGGCGCCTGGCTGACGGGACCAAACTATGCCTTGCCCAGGACGCGTCCTATCCATGGGACGGTAAAGTAAACATCACCCTTGATCCCGAACTGCTCTCCACTTTTGATCTGAACCTGAGAATACCTGAATGGTGCCGCAGCCCAGCTGTGCAGGTGAATGGACGACCAGTCGAAGGCAACATCGCGTCCGGGACCTACTGCCGCATCACCAGAGAATGGCGCAAAGGTGATACCGTCACACTGCAACTGCCGATGCATGTTGTTGCCGTGACTGCCGACCCGCGTGCCAGGTACTATGAGGGCAAGGTTGCGCTGTGTCGCGGACCGCTTTTGTATTGCATCGAAAGTACCGATAATCCCGCCATTGATATGTGGGGCCCGTACGTTGCGTTGCCGCCGGGGAACGGAAGGGATGACGGCCGCGAGCTCTTAGGGCACTACCGGCAGTCAGCTTTGCTGAACGAATTCGAGGCAGATTTCAGGCAGGATCTTCTCGGCGGGGTTATTGCTCTACAAGGAGACGGCGGATCATACGACCAGCCGGACGCCGGCCTGACCTTCATTCCCTACTATGCATGGGCAAATCGTGACAGCAGGTCGTCGATGCGTACATGGATGGATGGCATAACAAAGTGAGGGACGAAGCGAAGGCGACCGGACAGCAGCTCAAGAGGAAGAACAGGATGCGAGCCAGACGCCTGGTCTGTAAGGCGATTCGCCAGATTGAATGGGA
Organism: Caldilineaceae bacterium; assembly: GCA_965208965.1. Classification (GTDB taxonomy): domain Bacteria; phylum Chloroflexota; class Anaerolineae; order Caldilineales; family Caldilineaceae; genus Bin5. The sequence goes on along the minus strand of OZ242384.1, from coordinate 1,590,648 downwards.
ATCCTTCGAAATCCCGGATGCGCCTGCCCCGCATGAGGTTGTCGTCAGGTCGGCCTGCTCCCTCATCAGCGCGGGCACAGAACTCGCGATGTACAGTGGTTCACACATCGGCTTTTCAGGGACGGACCCGCCGCAGTTCCCAATCGATATGGGCTACGCCCTGGCAGGCGCCGTGCAGGCGGTCGGCCGCGAGGTGACAGAATGGGCAGAAGGCGACCGTGTGGTGGTCTACGCATCGCATGGCGACTGGGCCCTGTGTGATGTACGCACAACCAAAATGTGGCGTTTGCCGCCGGACGTTACGCTGGAGCAGGGGGCACTGGCTGTGATGGGTGGTATCAGCGCGGTGGGCGTGCGTCAGGGCAGAGTAACGCTGGGCGAAACGGTGATCGTCCTGGGGCTGGGGCTGATTGGCCAGTTTGCGGCGCAACTTTCTCACCTGTCCGGCGCGCGGCCAGTGATTGGGGTTGATCTCCTCCCCAGTCGCGTGCGAATCGCGGGCGCCAGGGGTATACATGCTCTCAATCCGGACCGGTCGGACGTTCGGCAGATAGTGAACGATATCACCGGAGGACAGATGGCGGAGGTGGTGATCGAAGCGACCGGCAATCCCCATGTAGTAAAGCAGGCCCTGGACCTGGCAGGCGACGGCGGGCGCGTCGTGCTGCTGGGCAGTCCCCGCGGTACAGCCGAAATCGATCTCTACAAGGCTGTTCACCACAAAGGCGTCTCACTGATCGGCGCGCATGCCCGCGTATCCGGGCATCCCTACACGACCGGAGATCCGTGGACCCGGGAGCGCAACCTTGATCTGGTTTTAGGTCTGTTCGCGGACGGCTCGCTGCAGAGCGAGGGGCTGATCAGCCACCGCATTCAGCCAGACGAGGTTGGAGAGACATACGAGATGCTCGTTGAGCGCCCGAATAGTTTCCTCGGAGTGTTGATCGAGTGGAAGTCTTGAGACAGGGCGGCATCAAGCTGCAGGCCGCAACCAGGGTGTGCCGGACAGGGCCGAACAGACACTTGCGCGGGCCTGCATCTGCAGACGACTATGAGAGTGACCTGATTGGGGTTAAGCCTGGCGCAGCGACAGCTCTGTGAGGGGTACTTGCGCCGGCATCCACTAGCCCTTCAACGCGCCGATGGTCAGGCCGCGAATAAAGTACTGTTGAAACAGGAAGAAGATGATGACCGGCGGTACGGCCATCAGCACGCCGGAGGCCATTGCGATGGGGTAGTCGTTCCGCCCGGTGCGCTCCATGCCGCGCAGCAGGGTCACGCCGACCTGGATAGGCATCAGCTTCAGGTCGTTTATCACGGCCAGAGGCCACACGAAGTCATTCCACGTTGCCACGAAGGTGAAGGTCCCCAATGCCGCCAGCGCCGGTTTGGTCAGCGGCAGCGCGATCTGCCACCACAGACGGATCTCGCCGGCGCCGTCGATGCGCGCCTGGTCGAACAGCTCGGACGGCAGCGTCAACATAAACTGGCGGATGAGGAAGACCGCATAGGGTGATGCCAGCCCGGGCAGAATCATGACCCAGTAGGTGTCATGCAGATTCAGCAGCAGCGTCAGCATGAAGGCCGGGATCAGCCTGGAGAAACCCGGCAGCATCATCGTGCTCAGCACCATCCAGAAGATGATATCACGTCCTCGAAAGCGCTTGCGCGCAAAAGCATATCCGGCAGCCGCGCACAATAGCAGCCCAAAGACCGTAACCGTGACGGAGACGAAGAGGCTATTGGCCAACCAGCGCAGCACCGGAAAAGTTGAACTCAGCACGTGCTGGTAGGATTCCAGGGTGGGCTCCTTCAACCACAGGCCGGGGGGCAGTGCCTGCGCCTGCTGGCCTTTCTTGAAGCTGGTCAGCACCATCCAGTAGAGGGGAAACCATGAGACGAGAGCCCAAAAAAGGAGCAGCAGCAATGTGATGTTGCCGCCGATCTTTTCCCGAACCCTGCGCCAGGAACGACCTTCAGGCTGGATTGGACGCGCAACAAGCTTGTCGGGGACAGTGGGTTGTTTCAGCACAGCGCTGCCGGGCTCCTTTAGTATTCCACCACCGACCGGAACCAGCGGAAGAGGACCACCGCCAGTGCCAGAGTGAGCAGAAGAAGCGCCAATCCGGCCGCCGATGCGTAACCAACCTTCAGAAAGACAAAGGCGTAGCGGTAGGTCAGGAAGGCGAGTGTCAACGTGGAGCCCACCGGCCCGCCCTTGGTGAGGAAAAAGACGGAGACGAAGAGCTGCATTGCCACGATCGTTGTCGTGACCGCCACATAGAGGATGCTTGGAGTCAACAGGGGGATGGTGATGTATATCGTTTCCAGCCACCCGGTGGCGCCGTCAATGTGGGCTGCATCGAACAGCTCGGAGGGGAGCCCGAGGACCGCAGCCACGAAGATGATGATGCCAACACCCAGCCCAGTTACCAAATCCATAAAGACAAGGGACGGCAGGGCTGTCTGCGGATTCCCCAGCCAGTTGACAGGCTCGATTCCGACCACGCTCAACAGGTAGTTGATCAGCCCGAACTGGTTGTTAAAGATATAGCGCCAGACGACCGCCACGGCGACGAGCGAAACCACACTGGGCAGATAGAACGCGCTTTGCAGGCCCTGGCGGACGCCCTGATTACGGAACTTGGTAATTCGAATCGCCACCGCAAGCGCCAGGGCGACAGCAGCGAATGTGAACATCCCCACGTAGGTTAACGTGTTGCGTACAGATTGCCAGAAACGCTTGTCGTTCAGGACGTGGTCAATGTTGTCCATACCAACCCAGACCGGCTTTCGATCGTACCATTCGAGCGCGGCCATCACGACTGACATGACCGTAGGCACCAGCACAAAGACCAGGAACAGAACCAGGAAAGGTGTGACGAAGATGTAGCCCCACATCTCCTCACGCTTGGCATAGTTCATGGCTGTCCCCGCTTTTGAGAGTCTGAAAGGGTCTCCCGCGAGCCGTGTCGTCGCGGGAGACCAGCTTTATCCATGGTGGGGTTCTACGCACAGCTCTCGAGCGCCGTGTTGATGTCGTCGGTCATCTCCTGCATCACCTGTTCCGCGCTCATGCCGGAGAAGGCACCCTGGAAATGTTCCTCAAAGATCGAGCGCACCACGATGGTCTCCGTACTGCGCTTGGCATCGAACCATGCGTTCGGCATCAGACATTCTGAAGTATAGACCACGAGGGGGTCGTCGGCGACTTCCTCCAGAATGGACTTGCGGAACGGCAGCATTCCGGCCGACTTGACCAGCCATTCTTCGCTTTCCGTGTTGGTCATCCAGTGGAGGAACTTCAACAGCCCTGGCGTATCAGCAGGGTCCTCGGGCTTGAAGGGCACCAAACCGGAGTAGTTTGCGCCGCCCCAGGCGATGGCGGGATGTGGGTCATCGTGTGGATACTGGATGAAGCGCCATTTGCGCTCGTTCTCGGTATCAGTGACGACCAGGGTCTCGGTGTCCAGTTCCATCCCCTCCCGGCGTGCTCCCCCGGGTACCACGTTGCCAACCTGCATGAGGACGTTGCCCTGGTCGATGAGGGCGTTATTGTCGTCGCCGGTGTAGCCTGCCGGATCGGGAATCAGATCGTTTGCGGCCAGCTCCTGCATCCAGGCCAGGCATTTGATCGCCTCCGGCGAAGCCATGTCGACGCACGATTCCGTCTCATCGGTCCAGAAGTGGGCGCCGAAGCAACGGAAGTAGAGGAGTGTCACCCAGTGAAAGGCCGGTGTGGAATGGGCGGACGGGATGCCGAGTCCGTAGCGCTCGCTGCCGTCCGGTCGGGTGCCTCGTACAGCCTCAAGCCAGCCATTAAACTGGTCAATGTTCCACCCGTAGCATGGCGCCTGGGGGGCAGTATCCATCGCGCCCGCTTCCTCGACGCCATCAAGGTAGACAACGCCGGACTGGCAGACCGGCCAGTACGGCAACATGTACACCCTGCCTTCAATTGAGCACTGCTCAAGCATTCCCTCGACCATATCGCTGGACAACTGCTCTTCCAGCGAATCGGTGAGGTCCAGAGCCAGTCCCACCTCTAATGCCGAAAGGGCAAGCTGGATCCAGCCGCCGCCGACAACATCCGGGGGCGAACCGGCCGCGAGGGCCGTTGTCACCTTGCTGCCCTGCTCCCACGTCAGGGGAAGCACCTCTACCTCAATAGTTGGATTCTCTTCCATAAAGGCGTTCGCCCGCTCCCACTGCCAGGAACCGGGCTCGCCAAGAGCCGATGAGTAGTACGGGAAATCCCAGAAATCAATCGTTGTGGTTACAGCCGCGGGCGCAGCTGCTCCGCCCTCTCCCGCCGGCGCGGCAGGCATAGCGCAAGCAGCCAGAAGGGCTCCCGTGCCGGTGACGGCAGACAGCTTCAAGAAGTCACGTCGACTCAGGTTGTTCGGTTTCATGCTCTCTTCTCCTTTGATCTGATAGTTTGATCTGGTGGCGATCGAAGCGCATGCAACAACACGTACTCTGGTCAAATACATCCGAGGGGCCGGGCGCCAACGGTCCTAAGTCGACGCAAGTCGCTGTCGTGAAACTGTCCTGCCATACTCATGCGGTCATCTCCTGACCGCGCCATTCCGTATCGATACCGACATAGTTTTCTACAAAGTGTTGATGACGTGCAGGCAGCGCCGCAATAAACGCCTGCGCTGATTCAGGGAGCGGCCACGGCGCCTCTATGCGGTAGCTGCGCGGGCGGAGACCGAGGCCACAGGAAAGCCGCACCTGGTCGGTCTGGTTGGGGAAAGCGGCGTGGTAGGTGCGAGCGGCGAAGATGATCTGATCGCCCGGCTCCGTGAACAGGGGCACAGTACCCGGCACGTCGAAGCCGACATAGCCTTTCGGTTCGCTCCCCTGCCGGTGAAATGAACGCCGGTCCGGGGTCAGCGTAAAGCCTTCCGGCCCCGCCCAATCTTCCACGTGGGAATCCTCTATCACGGCGAGGCCGCCGTGTTCAGGGTAGGAGCCTGTGAGGTAGAACCAGCGGCCCGAGGGCCAGTGACCCCGGTTCAGGACATCGCCGGCGTTTTGCGGGGGGCCTTGACTGAAGCCGTGCCAGTCAGAGTGCCACGTGAGTGGAGAGGAACCGGGATTGCGGAGAATCGCGGCTGAGCGGTGGATGGTCAGCGCGTCCGCCTGGCAGAAGAGCCGCTGGACCCGCAGATAGGGCTCATAGTCGAGCAGTTTCCACAGTGCAGGGGAGTGTTCGACAAAAGTAGTATGGGTGTAGCTCTCGCCGTGGCCCAATGTCCCGTCCGGGTCAATGACCTGTAGAACCGCTTCCTGCAGTTCCTTAACCAGCTCCTCGGACAGTACCTGCTTGACCACCGCAAACCCATGGGCGTCGACACATGTCTGGGCAGCCTCCAGCTCATCGAGGCCGAATTCATAGCGGTACGCAAGCGCGGGCTTCTGGATGTCTGTGTAGGTCATAGGGGAACTCGTTGGGGCTTATTGGAGTTGATCACCATGCTCCGCCGGCGCACCCGCCGCTTCCGGTGCGACATCTGTGCCTGCGCCAAGAAACACAGCTCTTGGCACGACGCAGCGATCCATTCCTCGCTACACCGTGTCTCTGTCCACATATTATTATATCTGAGCCCTCCATTGTCAAACCGTTTTTTGGAATTTGGACAGCCCTTTTGCAAGTTGCTCAACTGCTGTATAGTTCTCCCTGAAGCGTCTGCCCTGTGCTGGTCCACCATCTTCCTTCAGAGGTCCATCGTGAAGATCACCGGCGTTCGAACCATCCACTTCGCTCCTTTCGCCAACATTACCTTCCTCGAACTGACGACGGACAGCGGCATCGTCGGCCTGGGAGAGACCTACTACACGCCCCGCTCTGTGACGGCTTATATCAGAGAGGTATTGACGCCGCTGCTGCTGGAGAGCGACCCGCGCCAGATCGAAGCGTTCTGGCGCCGGGCCTACGAGAACTCGCATATCTACGGCAATAAGGGGTTGGAGATGCGCTGCCTCTCGGCGGTGGATGTGGCGCTCTGGGATATTCTGGGGCAGGAGTTGGGCCGGCCGATCTGGCAGCTTCTCGGCGGGACGAGCAATCCGGAGGGCGTGCCGGTCTACAACACCTGCGCCTCCGCGGGTTACGGGCAGAAACCACCGGATATATCCCGCAAAGTGAACACCGCTGCAACCGGCACGTATCAGGACTTTGAGGCCTGGCAGCCCGGCGGCGATGCCGGCGACCTTGCGCGCTCGCTGCTCGATATGGGAATCCGAGCGATGAAAATCTGGCCCTTTGATCGCTTTGCCCTCGCGAATCACGGCCAGACGATTTCGTTTGCGGAGATCGAAGAAGGGTTGCAGCCGTGGCGGCAGGTCCGGGACGCAGTGGGGCTGGAGATGGATATTATCCTGGAGGGGCACGGCTATTGGGCGCTCCAGCCGGCGCGCCGCATCGCGGAGGCCCTTGAGCCCTACAAGCCGGTCCTGCTCGAGGACCTGATGAAGCCTGACAATCCGCGCACGCTGGCCAAGCTGCGCAGTTCGACGCGCACACCCATCTGTGCGTCGGAACTGCTCATGAATCGCTACGCGGTCGAGGAGATGCTACGGGCGGATGCCTGTGACGTGGTGATGACAGATGTGACCTGGGCGGGCGGCATCACCGAATGCCGCAAAACGGCCGACATGGCCGAGACCAACAACATGGGCGTGATCTTCCACGACTGCACCGGCCCGGTGACGCTGGCGGCCTCCCTGCATCTGGCGGTCCACGCCACCAATACGTGGATGCAGGAGATTGTGCGCGCGTTTACGCTGGGATTCTATCTGGAGCTGGTCGATCATCCCTTCGTGGTAGAGAATGGGCGGATGCAGGCGCCCCAGAGACCGGGGCTGGGCGTGGCATTGAAGCCGGAGGCGCTGGAAAGAGACGACTGCCAGATAACAGTTTTGAATTAGGCGTACCGCTTACCCAGCCGTTTGCCCCAGAAAAAGATCCCGCCCTGCCACCAGCGTCTGCATCTTGCGGTCTGCGACCGAGCGCGGCAGCATCCAGAAGCCGCAGTCGGGGTGGATCCACTTGACCCGCTCCTCGCCCAGCAGGTCGACCGCGTACTGAATGCGCCCTGCGATCACGTCGGGGCTCTCCACTTCGTTGTCCTTGATGTCGACGACGCCGATCCCGAGGGCGATGCCCTCGCGCAGGTCGGTGAAGACCTCCAGCTCATCATAGCCGCGGCGGGCGAACTCCAGGACGAGGTGGTCCACGTGCAGGTTGTTGAGGAAGCCGAGCAGGCTGGCCCAGAAGCCGCTCTGGATGCTCTGGCCACCGTAGTTGCCGAAGCAGAGATGTAATGCGCGTTCGCCGCGGGCGCCGTCGAGAACGTGATTGATCGGCTCGTACGCCCAGGCGGCATCCTCGGGATTGCCGGTCAGATTGGCTTCGTCCACCTGCAGGACAGGCGCGTCGATCGCCTCGACCTGGCGGCGCAGCACCTCCGCGATCGCCATGGTCAGGCTGGGCAGGTCGCTGTAGTGACGGTCCAGCAGCGTTTTCGCCAGCATGTAGGGCGCAGTCACGGTGAACTTGAGCGGACTCGCGGTCAGCTCCTTCACCATTTGCCAACTTGAAGGCAGGTCCAGTTCCCCTTCGCCGATTGGCCCTTCGACCACGGCGGCTGGCTGTGTGCGGAAGCCCATCCCCTGCTGGGCGCGAAAATCGTCCACATCCTTGCGGCCCATTTCGCTCGAGATGCCGGACATCGGCTGTACGAAATATTCAATCATCCCGTTCGTCTCAGGATGGTTGACGTCGAAGCGGGTCAGCTCGCCATCGGAGATCACGTCCAGCCCGGCCAGTTCCTGCGTCTTGAGGACGACGAGAATGGCGTCGCGCAGGTTGGGGACGGACGGGTAGGCGGCCAGCCAGGCCGGCAAGGGGTAGCTGCCGACGACGGTCGTTTTGATGGATGGTTCGGGCATCGGGCGCTCCTGGGTGCGGGATTTATAAGATGCGTTTCCCTACGTTCTGCTACACGTAATCGTTAGGGTTAGGCTCGTATGACAGAATGTCATCACCAATATCAAAAAAGCCCATAGAGTCAATGTATGAGTTCATCTCCTTGGAAAGTTCTTCAGATATATTAGATGGGAAGATGCTATAGGATTCAGGAGTAGCGTATCTTCCGGTTATGAACTTTTGGTTGTCGAGATTGTTAATGAAATTGTCGAACGTTGACCAGTCCAGTTCCAGTTCACTTACGCTATTCACATCTGCTACCAACATCCTAAGTGTCAGCTTCTTCGTTTCTTGGAATTCCAAATACCTTTCTCTCAAAACATTCAGGACAAGGGGGGGTAGTTTGTTAACCAGAGGACGAAGGTGATGTTCTTTTCTGAATTTCTGCTTTGCTTCCTTTAGGATCCATTTGAAATAAAGTTCTATCGCAAACCCGAAACTATATTTGATGACTGAACAACGAATACCAATGGGAAGATCAACTCCCAAGAGCAGGTTGCTTAAGTCCCTTATCTGGTGCTGGGCAAACTGTGAATGAAGTACTCTCGCAGTTCTCATCCAAGCCAAGGCATCAGACCGCAACCGCCACGGTCCGCCAATAAACCTATTGCGCTCTGTCGTCGTCCATCTCCCATCTGGCGAAAGAATCTTGACTGTAATCCAAGGCCAGCCTTCGATCGGAAGATACTCTATCTGAGATGCATTTCGTCCATCCTGACATATGACCCGTACTTGCCCATCAGTCTGAGGAGCGTGCTTGTCGACCCATTCTTTCTTGGTAAAACGATACGTCTTCCCATCATCTCCCTGAATCTTCCCCTGCTCTGTCACTTCATCCCAGAGCAAAATGTAGCCCGTCAGTTCTCTCAATTCTCATATCCTTCTCAAGTCACGGCTCCAATACGCCGGGCTAGCTCACCAAAATCCTGGGGACATTTCTGACGAATGACTTCAATGCGACTTGCCGCCTCTTTGGCCAGAGGTTTGCGCCCGCCACCGGGACTGTCAGACAGACCGCGTTGGGTGGCGAAAGGCTCAAAGTACCTTTCCTTGACATCTCTCTCGGCACGGACATCCGCCCAGCGCCACTCATTTGGCAGATCCAAGCCCGCCAAGACCCACGTCTCGATCTCTTCCCAAGCGTTTTCGGCCAGAAACTGCGCGCCATTGCCGAATTCTTCTTCGATCTCGTCGAGTCGGTGACGCCTTCCTTCCCTGCCATCACGATCAACGCAAAGGATAAAGACATCTGTCATCGGATAGAAACTCATAATCTCCGAAATCCTGTCCGATTTCAATGCTTCATCAACGCCGCCGAGCAAAGGATCCTGGCAAACCTCAATCTTTGCGCTGCGCCTGCCGATGGAGCGGAAAAGCCGCTCGAAAATCGGCTTCAGAATATATTGGTCCTTGCGAAAATCTTCGGGGATGATGAGGACGTTCACTGCCCTCCCTCAACAGGATCCCCTTCGGTAAAGGCGAGCACGGTCTCCAGCCAACCGCCAGTCAGGAGCCGCCCCAGCCCTTGGGACTTGCGCAACTCCCCTGCGCGCGGCAGTTCTGCAACAGGGCGAATGATGGCGTCGTCCGCATCTTCGAGGCGGCAGACTACGGAAGTGTTCTTGAACGTCTGATCGTTCATCACCGTCAACAGGTCCGGCGAATGGGTGGTGGTGATGACCTGAAACCCTTTCTTCACTGTCTGCTTTTCGATCAGTTCCAATAGTAGCCACTGTCGCGCGGGATGGATACCGTTGTCGAGTTCCTCAAAGAAGTAGAGACCGTCCGGGTCCGGACCGAGCAGCGTGACCAGAACAGCGAGAAAACGCAGCGTGCCGTCCGAGGCAGCGTAAGCGGACACCCTTCTGTCGTTCGCCTCCAGGAAGACGAGATGCACCCTGCCGGATGGGTCGGTCGGAAACTCGAAGTCCCGCACATCCATTGGCGTCAACTCGCGCATCCATTCGACCAGCGTCTCCTTGCGGTGCGGATCTTCGCAGATCGACTGCAGAACCGTTGGCAAGTGCTCACCGCGATCGCCAAGCACGGTTTGGCCAGGGAGAGCAGGCTCCCGCATGCGACTTGGCACCAAATCCAGGAAACGCATATTGGAGAAGCTTCGTGTGACTTGCCGAACAAAGGAACCGTGCTCGTCCGAGAGAGCCCTTGCCCCAGAAATCTGGTTCAACCCTGGTTTGTCTGTCCTCAGTTCAACGCCGTTACGGTTGCTCGTCTTCGAAGCTCCTCTTACCTTGTAGAGAAGCTCTTTCCCTTCGCCCAAGCGAAGAAGAGGGGGGTCTCCAGGATCTGTTTGGGTCGAATATATCCTAGTCTCGGGAAGCTTTAGGCTTTCCGCTGTCACCTGAAAGGCCCCGTTCTTGTTTTCATCCCTGCCGACATCGATCTTATAGGTAAAATCCGCCACTTCGACCTGAAGCGAAAACGCAGACTGGCCGAAGCGGATAATTTCATTCATCGCACCGCGCACGCCTGCCCATTCGACTTGGCCGCCGGCGCCATACTTCTCGCCGAAGATTTCCGCCAACGTATAGCCGCGGCCGATACCGTGAAGGAAGCGGAACGCGTCGCTGATGTTGCTCTTGCCGCTGGCGTTGGCGCCGACGATGACGGTGAACGGACCGACGCGCAGCGTCTCGTCGGCGAAGTTCTTGAAATTGACGAGTCGAATTGAGGTGATCATGGCGCTTCTCCAAATCCACACCGCCTACCGGTCTGGAAAATCATATCACGGGACTGCAAGTGAGTGGTAAAATAGGTTTGGCAGCCAATTTATCACGCAGTGTACTCTATAGAAATTGGCTGGGTGGTAACCACCGCTTCCTCAATGCAAAATCAGACGACCTGATTGACTACCACTGACACGAGCTGACAACCATGGCTATGAAATGTCCACCGCATCCTGGCAGCAGCATAAAGGAAAACTGTCTGGACCCGCTTGGCCTCAATGTCACTGAAGCGGCAAAGGTGCTGGGCGTGGCCCGTCATACGCTTTCACGCGTGCTGAACGGCCACGCGGGCATTTCACCGGAGATGGCCATTCGATTGGAGAAGGCCGGATGGTCGAACGCCGGGTTCTGGCTGCAGCGGCAAACCGCCTATGATCTGGCGCAGGCGCGCAGAAACGAAGATCAGATCAAGGTCGAGCGCTACCGGCCACAGGCGGTATGATCAAGAAGCAGGCAGAATACTCTCACTCGTCTCTCCTCTTGACTCTCTCCTCAGCAGTTCCAGTTTGTCATTTCGTCTGATTTGGTAAACACTGCACCTGTGCAGCACGGCACAACCGCCGCGCCATCCAACCTCCACACCGAACGCAGGTGACCATGACAAACGAAACCCAACCCTCACCCGTTGCAGCCTTTCGCGCCAAGATGGCGGGGGGCGAAATCTGTATTGGCGCTTCGATCACGCTGACCGACCCGCACGCGACCGACGCGCTAGGCGACTCGGTTGACTTTTTCTGGATCGACATGGAGCACAGCATGATGAGCGCGGAGGCGCTGGGCGGGCACTTTCTGGCGGCGAAGGCGCGCGGCCGGCCGGCGCTGGTGCGCGTGCCCGGCAGCGGCACACCCTTCATCAAGCCGGTGCTGGACGCGGGCGCGGACGGAATCATCGTGCCGCAGGTGCGCTCGGCGGCTGAGGTGCAGGATGTGGTAAACAGCTGCCGCTACCCGCCTCTGGGCGAGCGCGGCTATGGGCCGCGCGTGCCCGCCAACTACGGGCGCGACGGCGGCAACGCCTACACCGAGCGGGCCAACCGGGAGGTCTTCGTGGCCGTCCAGATTGAGAACGCAGAGGCTTTCGACGCGCTGGACGACATTCTGGCCATCGAAGGGCTGGACTCGATCGCGCTGGGGCCATGGGATTTGTCGGCGTCTCTCGGATTGCTGGGCGACGTGGAGCATCCGACGGTGATCGGGGCGGTGGACAGCATCATTGCCCGCACGCGGGCGGCCGGTCTGTTCGTGGGGGCCGGCATGGCGCCCGACGCGCGCTTTGCGCTCGGTATGGCGAAACGCGGTGTGCAGTGGCTACAGGTGGGCGACGACTGCGGCTACATGATCCTGGCGATGGACCAGATCACGGCGGAAGTGCGGAGTCAGTTGTAGCGGGTTCGCGGCTGGAGCGCGATACCAAGGGGCGAACAGTCTCCCCGGCGTGGGTCGTGGTCTTTTTGCACGCTTGTCGAACGCAGGTTAACAGAGAGGGCAGAGGGTTTATCCCTCAGAAGCGCCACTGCTCACGTTCCATAAATCCTTCAAGGTCTGTCCAGTCAACTCCGAAATGTTCACATACATTCGGAATCTTTGGAGCGTTAGGCGTATGTCTCTCGGTCGTTACTACACAACCGTTATCCAGGCATTTGGCCCGCGCTATGACGAATGGATCTGCGACCGGCCTTCCCCGCATACGTTCCTTTTTTCGAATCATTTCCTGAAAATGATCGACACTGAATATATCCCTGACGGCTTCTAATTCTGTAACAGTTGGCGTTACGAATACTTTTCTCCGATTCTGTTTGGCCCATTCCGCCAACTCGTCACCATGCCCCTCCACCTCATTACTGACCTCTCGCGTCGAAGTAATGCGACCGTCTTCAATCATCCCATCGAAATTTTCCCATAAAGAAGGGAAGCGTTCGCGATAATAGTGACGAAAGAGATCAATCAGCGGACCACTATCAAACACATAGACCGTCACGCGGCCGCCCCCTGCTTAAACAACCACTCTTCCATGCCGGGGACGCTCCTTGGCTTCACATCCAGATAGTCAGCGGTCTGCTCAATCGATATCCGCCCCTTGTGATAATTGCTGAAGACGGTTTCGATATACTTTTCCCCTAGGTAGGCGCCCCGGGTCAGATAGTAATCTCCACCGGCACCGCTGCTTTCTATTCGCTGACTCCGCCACTGCCGCGTCTTCTCTTCGTACTCCTGCTGGCTAACCCGGCCCCAGTCCAGCAACCGCCGCAGAATGGTTTCCCGACTCACACCATACAATTCAGCCCATTCTCCAATCGCTCCATCATGAATGGGCTTGCCCACAAGCCGAGCTTGAAAATCCCCGGATGGCACCAGAAACTCGGCGGCAAATCGATTGCAGAGTATCTCTATGCGCCTGTTGTTGCCGGTCAGATTTTTGATATAGTCGTCCTGCCGCGTATCCACCCCGCCAGTGTGCATCAGCAGATGCGCCAATTCATGGAACAGGGTGAAGATCTGCCGGTTCTTGGCCTTATTATTGTTGACGTAGATGACAGGGAAATCCGTGTCGTACAGGCAGAAGCCGGAAAAAGTGCTTTCCATGCTGTCCACCTTCTTCTTTCCCGGTGGATTGAAGCTGTCCTTGAATACAAAGACACCGTGATCTTCTAATACCGTTCGCCAGCGCTTGAGCGCATCATCTTCACTGCCCCAACTCTGTTGTTCTGCCAGGTCGATGCCCAGATAGTCCCGGACCTGCACCGCCATTGCACTTACATCGACGGAGGGCATGAATTCCAAGTCGCGCAAAATCTGACGGCTTGCTGGATTCATTCCGTCATACAGTTCGGCGAGGTTCAGTTGAAACACTCTGGCCCTGCGCAGCAAAAAAAGGATGCGTGGGGGCATACGCTGCAGTTCCTGCTCCGGCAGAGTACGAAACGACTGCTCAACGGCCTCCTCATCCGGGACATCGGGAAAGAAGAATAGAGCGACAGGACGCTTATAGATATCGTAAGCGAGTCTTTCCAACTGGATATAGGTCGGAGATTCGTCGCCGCGCTCCCAAGCTTCGATATCCGACACTCTTTTGTTCATGCGCCCCGCCACCTCCTCCAAGGAAAGACGCATGCTGACACGCGCCCAGCGCAGCACATCGGGATTAACGGGAATCGGGTCGCTCACACCATCACCTCCGTAACTGCCTCCTAGCAAATACCCAAAGTTTGCAACGGCTATTCTACCATGCCTACCAATCAGGAATCTCCACCATCTGTCCGCCTTGCAGCGCACTTTCATGCGCGCACATGCCGGGGAGCGCCATCCTGAGCGCGGCGTGGATGTCGAGCGGGGGCGGGGTGTCGTCGCGGATGCAGGCGACGAAGTCCTGGATCATCATGTACTCGGCGGTGCCGTGTCCGCCCTGCGTCGCTTCGGGCGGGGCGTCGGTCACGTTCTCGGTGATCGGCATCTCGATCATGTTGTTCAGATGCGGAACGGAATCCAGCCAGGCGTTGGTCTGCAGCGGGCTGGTCGGCGGGCGCGAGGTCTCGAGGACGCCGTCGGTGCCGTAGATCGAGTAGTAGTGGAACATCGGCTCGCGGGTGATGCCGAAGGCGACCAGAATCTTGATCACGCCGCCGCTGGCCGTCTGCAGAATGGCCACTTCGGTGCCGGATTTGACGCGGACGGGCAGGTCCCCTGTGCCGCTGGTTACGCTCATGCCGCTGGCGGCGACGCAGCGTTCGCCCGTCACTTTGAGCAGTGGACCAAGGCTGTGGGTGCAGTAGTGGATGGGCGGCATCGACGCCCGCCAGGTGGGTGAGCCGTCGGCCTGGCGCAGCAGGTAGCGCGTGTCGTGGATGTACTCGGCCTCGGCGTACATGAAGCCGCCCAGCAGGCCCTGGCCCCACATCTCCCGCCAGCTCAAAATATGCGCCCAGTAGCAGCAGTTCTCGGCCAGCATGAACTTCTGGCGCGGGTGGGCCTGGACTGCGGCGAGAATCTGGCGGCATTCGTCGATATTGCTGGCCAGCGTGACCTCCTGCAGGACGTGGCAGCCGGCCTCGAGCGCGGCCACCGTATGCTGGCAGTGCAGGGGGACCGGCGAGGCGACGAAGACGATGTCCAGCCCGTGCGCCAGCATGTCGTCGTATGCGCTGTACTGGCGGGCCTGGGGGAAGAGGGCGCCAAACCGTTCGAGGGCGCCAGCGTCGATATCGCAGCCGGCGACCACGTCGCAGTCGGGTATAAGGTCGAAGACGCGCGCCGGGCCCAGACCGCGGTACAGCCCGACAACACCTACGCGATAACTGCGCATAAGAAAATTCCTTTCAAAGGAGAGGAGAGAGTGAAGAGGAGTGAGGAGTGAGAACTTTTTGCCCGCTTCTCATATCTCTCTACTCGTTTCTTAGCTCACGCCGGCAGCGGCCTGATGCAGGCGTGCGGCGCAGTCGATGCGGCGGCCGGTCGCCATGGATTCCTGCGCGGCGAAAGGGATGATCATGCCGGTCAGGATGGAGCGCGGGTCGTAGGGGCCTGAGGGGTTGGACTGGAGCCAGGCGACGAAGTCGCGGTGGATGCGGAAGTCGGCGCCGCCGTGTCCGCCGACGGCGGGAGGCAGCTCGACGGCTTGGGGCTCCTCGCCGTTGCGCCACAGCGTCACCGCTGCAGGCGTCTGGCCTGCCCGCACGCTGTGCATCACCACTTCCAGCTGCCCTTCAGTGCCGTTGACGATGTAACGCCGCTCGTAATCGGGCCCGGTGGTGGTGAGATGGAGGGTGTAGAGGATCCCGTTGGAGAGCAGGCCGGAGATGGAGCAGGAATCACCTGCGGTCATGGGCCTGTCGTCGCCTTCGGTCCAGATGTTGCGCGTGATGGTGGCGGTGCAGTCCACGACCTCGGCGCCGAGGCAGTGCTGGATGGTGTCGGTGTCGTGGGTCAGCTTGCCTTCGACCAAGGTGGAGGAGGGCGGCGTTCTGAAATGCGACCAGACGCCCTGCGACCAGCGGTTGCCGGTGTTGACGTGTCCGAGCACGCTCTGGATGCGGCCGAGGCTGCCCTCGTCGATGATGCGCTTCATGGCCAGCGTGGCGGGAAAGCGGCGCAGGTTGAAGCCGATGAAGAGGGGGTACTGATGACGGACCACCTCTTGATACAGCCTTACGGTTTGCTCCCAGGAGAAGGCCACGGCCTTTTCGAGAAAGACGGGGATGCCGCGCTGCAGCGCGGCGAGCGCATGCTCGACGTGATCGACGGCGTAGCTGCCGACGAGTACGAAGTCGAGGTCGGGCGTACCGGCCAGCATCTGGCGGTAGTCACGGTAGAAGGAGGAGCCGAAGCGGTCATCTTCTTCGGAGGTGGGATCGCGCGGGTCGGCCACGGCGACGCAGCGGACCGTCGCTTCCTCCATCGCTTCGAGGCTCTCCATGTGGTAGCGTCCGCGCCGGCCGAGGCCGATGACGGCGAAACGATATGTGGATGTCGTCATATCTGCCTCTTTCTCCCGAGTCTGTCTAGCGACTCTGCCATGTGCGAGTTTATATGCCTCCAGTCCTGTAGTACACTCTAGAGGACAATCACGCTGTTCACCGTCAATAGAGGTGTGTTAGTAATTTGTGAAAACGACACGATACTTTGAAGAGCAGGTCCTGCGCAAACGGCCATACCTGAAACGATCTTGGTGCGAAAACGTGTTGGCAGAACCCATCTATTTCGAGGCCCAACCTGAGGACAATCGAATACGATTTTGGGGATTAATTCCTGAACTCGGCACCTATTTGCGCGTCATTACTTTAGAAGATGGCGAGACCGTACACAATGCGTTTCCCGACCGAAGTTTCAGACCATAGTCGCATATAGCCCTATGAAATTCCATTACTATCCTGACACGGATTCCCTCTACATTGACCTCTCAGAAAAACCTAGTACGGACTCCACAGAGGTCGCCCCGGGCGTCATTCTGGATTTCGATGAGAGCGGCCAACTTGTCGGCATCGATATCGACCATGCCAGTAAAGTTGCCAATCTATCGACACTAGAAGCGAAGTCACTGCCGGTCCAGTCGTTGACGCTCCTCTAGTTCAGGATCCTGTCTTCGCAGATATTCAGCATACGAAGGTTACTCAACTTCACCCGTTGCCGATTGCGCGCAGGTCGGCGACCACCCCCTGCGCTTCGGCTTCATAGAGCTTCCAGATGACGCGCAGGCTTTGCAGGCTACGGCGGCCGTCGGTGAGCGGGCGGCGGCCGTGCTCCAAGCAGTCGACGAAGTGGATCAGCTCGTTCTCGAGATGCTTGCCCACGGCTGCCTGGAACAACAGCTGCTCGCTGCCTCCCTCCGCCTCCAGCGCGCCCTGATGAAGGAACAGCTTCCCCTGGCTAATCTGCCCTTCCAACATGCCCTCGGTGCAATGGGCGTGAAAAGAATACTTGAGCCGCGTGCCCTTGGCGCCCCACGTGCCGAAGTGGTAGCCGAGCGCGCCGTTTGCGAATTTGAGCGAGACGTTGGATGTGCCCTCGCCCTCCATCCAGGGCGTGCCGAAGTTGGTGCCGATATGGGCGCCGGAGACGGGCTGCCCCATCCAGGCGAGCAGGATGTCGATGTAGTGGCAGCCGTGGCTGAAAAGCTGGCCGCCGCCGAGCGTCTCTTTGCGATGCATCCAGCTGCCCGGCTCGCCTTGGGTATGCTGCTCGGTCCAGATCGAAAGCTGGAAGAGGTCGCCGTAGGTTTTGGCCTTGAGCAGGCGCTCCATTTCGACGACGATCGGGTGAAACCGCATACAGTAGGCGACCATCAGGGTACGGTTGGCCTTCTCAGCGGTCTCGATCAGGTCCAGACTTTCGGCCTCCGAGTTGGCCAGCGGTTTCTCCATCAGCAGATGTTTGCCGCGGCGCAGCAGGTCGACGCCGATGGGATGATGGAGATGGTGGGGCACGGCGAGGATGGCGGCGTCGATATGGTCGAGGACCTGGCGATAGTCGGCGGCGACCATGTTGCAGCCCATCAGGTCGGCGGTGGCCTGGGCGCGCGGCAGGTCGGGGTCGACCGCGGCGGTGAAGAGGGCGCGACCCTGCAGTTTCTGGAAGGCGGCGCGGTGGGACTGGCCCATGCCGCCGCAGCCGATCAGGCCGATGCGGATCATGGTTGCAGCCGCCAGGTTTCGGTCGTCAGAGAACGGCCGTGCGCCACCGGCCTACCCCTTGATTCCGGTGCGGGCGATGCCCTGGATGAAGTGTTCCTGGCCGATGAAGAACATGACGATGATCGGCAAAATGCTGATGACGGCGCCGGCCTGAATCAACTCCCAGCGTCCACCCGACTGGTTGGTCAACAGCGTCAGCCCGAGGGTGATGGTCATGGTCTCGACCTTGGTGAGGAAGATCAGCGGGCCCATGAGGTTGTTCCAGGAGCCGAGGAAGGTGAAGATGCCCAGCGTGGCCAGGCCCGGTTTGGAGAGGGGCAGGAAGATACGGTAGTAGATCTGAATAAAACTGCAGCCGTCGATGCGCGCCGCCTCCACCATTTCCTGGGGGATGGTGAGATAGAACTGGCGCATGAGGAAGATGCCAAAGGCGGTACCGAAGAAGAACGGCACGGTGAGCGGCAGGTGTGTGCTGAGCCAGCCGATGTCGCGATAGAGCTTGAAGAGGGGAATGAGGGTGACGTGGAAGGGGATCATGATCGTGGCGAGGATGATGGCGAAGATAACGTTTTTGCCCGGGAAGCGCATGCGCGCGAAGGCGAAGGCGGCCATTGAGCAGCTCAAGAGGGCGCCGACCGTGGCAAACACAGCGATCTTGATGCTGTTGATCAGGAAGAGATCAAAGGGCAGCACGTCGAAAAGCCTGGGGTAGTTACCCCACTGCGGCGGAATCGAGATCCACTTCGGCGGCAGCAGCAGCACTTCGCCCGGCTCCTTGAGCGAGGTGGAGATCATCCAGAGCAGGGGAAGGAGCATTGTGGCGCCAACGAGGGTGAGAACCGCATAGAGCAGCACGCGCCACGTGATGTACAGGACTCTGTAGGAGGTCAGGCCTTCGGATGCGGCAGCAGAGGCGCCGGGTATCGCCGTGGTGCGGGCCTCACCTATGGGGGGTGCGTCTTGTGCGCTCATGGTGGTTCTACCTCAGAGTTCGTAATGGACCCAGCGTCTCTGGAACCAGAACTGGAACAGCGTCAGGCTGACGATGATAACGAAGAGTACATAGGCCAGCGCGGAGGCGTACCCCATGTGGAAGTTCTCAAACCCCTGTTGGAAAAGATAGTAGACGATCGTCTTGGTGGCGTTGACCGGCCCGCCCCTGGTCATCACATAGGCCTGGGCGAAGACCTGGAAGGAGTTGATCACGGACAGGGTGAGGACGAAGAAGGTGACGGGCGAGAGCAGCGGGATAGTGATGTTGATGAATTTGTGCCAGGCGTTGGCGCCGTCGACGGTGGCGGCTTCGTAATAGTCCTGGGGAATGCCCTGCAGGCCGGCGATGAAGATGACGATGTTGTAACCCAAGCCGTGCCAGATGCTCATGATGATGATGGCCGGCATCGCCCAGGTGACGCTGCTCAGCCAGCGGATGCCGCGGAAACCCAGTAAGCGCAGCAGCTCATTGACAAGGCCGAAGTCTGACTGGTAGAGCCAGAGCCAGAGCACCGAAATGGCGACCACCGAGGAAACAACGGGCAGGAAGTAAATGGTACGAAATACGGCTACGAACCGGATCTTCTGGTTGAGCGCGATCGCCAGCAGGAGGGCGAGAACGGTTCCTGTGGGGACGGTCCCCAATACGTAGTAGCCCGTATTCTTGATCGTGATCCAGAAGAGCGGGTCTTCGGTCAGAAGTTCGATATAGTTATCGAAGGCCTGCCACTTGGGCGTGCTCAGCAGGTTCCAGCGGGTAAAGCTGTAATAGAGCGAGGCCAGCACGGGGCTGGCGGTAAAGACGATCAGCCCCAGGATGGTGGGCAGGATGAGGATATAGGCTTCGATCGCCTCCCGCCCCCGGTTGCTCCCCAGAAATTCGCGCACCCGTCCGCGCGCAGGTGTCGTTACGGCGCTCATACAACTCTCTCCAGGCTGCGAGGAGAGAGAAAAGAGGAGTCAGCCCCTCTCTTTTCTCTCTCCTCTCTTCACTCCACTCACTCCTCGCTGTTTGCTATCCAAGCAGCTCTTCGCGGGAGCGTTCGAGGACGGCGTTGACGCGCGACTCAAGGTCGTCGGTCGCCTCTTGCACCGTCTTGACCTGCAGCATGGCCGCTTCCTGTTCTTCCCTGGCGATACCGGCGATCTCACCTTCAGCCGGACCGTTGAAGACGGGCGTGGCGTCTTTCAAAAGCTGGTTGAGAATCCACAACTGCGTGGGCGGCGCGGTGCGATCCTGCACGTAGATCAGGCCTTCCGCGGTAGGAATGTGGGCGGGGAAGGGGAAGATGGTCTCGGCGTACATGACGGCGCCATCGCCCATCGTCAGCCACTTGATGTATTCCCACGACTCATCAGGGTGCGGGGCTGAGCTGGTGATCGAGATACCGTTCTGGTAGGCATCGATCGTGTTCTTGCCCGTTACAGGATGCGAGGGGGGCGTGAAGACGTCCCACTCGAAGTCCTCGATCTCGGAGAAGGAGGGGATCATCCAGTCACCCATGACGGCGAAAGCGACGCGGCCGGTTTCAAATGGGTTGAACTGGAGGTTGGCCTCGGGCGGCATGGCGACTTCATGCTCGTTGATCAGGTCAACCATCCACTGGAAGGCCTCCATCGGCTCGTCCTCTTTGATAAGACAGCCGTTGTAGTCCTCGTCATAGAAGGCGCCGCCGGCCTGGAAGATCCAGAAATTCATACGGGCATTGCCGTCTACGGGTGTGTCCATGCCGTAGGACTCGGCTGAGCCATCGTCGTTGATGACGGTGAACTCTTTGCCGGCCTCGACGATCGTGTCCCAGGTCCAGCTTTCGTCCGGATCGGAAATGCCCTTTTCGGCGAACCAGTTCTTGTTCCAGAACCACATGGTGCCGGAGTGCCAGACGGTGGGGAAGGCGTGCAGGTCGCCGGAGCCGCACCGGATCTGGCCGGGTTGCCAGCGGCCTTGTGTGATCGCGCCCTCGTAGAAGTCGTTGAGGTCGACGCCATCACGCTCGACGAATGGATCCAGCGGAATCGTAACCCCGTTGTGCGCGAAGCGCACGTGATAGTAGGGCGAGTGGTGCATGATGTCGGGTGAATCACCGGCGGCCGTGGAGGCCAACATCTTCTGCCAGTAGTTGGACCAGGAGGTGATGTCCTCCTGCAGCTTGATGTGGGGGTAGGCCTCCTGGAAGGCCTCCTGGAGGACGCCCTGCTTCTCTACCTGGAAGCCCCAGTAGGCGAGGCGCAGCTCGACGGTCTCCATTCCGCCGTCGTCGCCGCTGGCCATCGTGTCACCTGCGGGTGCGGGCGCGGCGCAGGCCGCGGTCACCATGACGCCGGCGGTCGCCGCGGCGGCATGCAGGAATGAGCGACGTGACAACTTCCTGTTGCCCAATGCGTTATTCTCCATCGTCTGTTTCTCCTTGGTTCGATTGAAGTGGATTGAATGTATGTTTCGGGGCAAAAGAGACTGTTGGAGCAAAATAGTAACATAATGTGAGTTGAGGTCAAAGAACTTTCGCGCGGCCGGGTGTGCGACTTAATGAGGGCGCGAACGGAGTGGCTGTGCGGACGCGCTTGCCTGCGCTATCATGGACTCATGCAGTTGGATCCTGCCGTGGACCTACTCAGTGAATTTGCACAGAGAGGGGAAATAGCATGATTTTCAAACCGGAGATCGCAGCCCGTCTATGGGATACCTGGCTGTACTACCACGAGGGCAGGCACTATCTCTTTTATCTTCACCGCATGCGGGCCGGCGGCCCCTATGATGGCATGAGCGTCGCCACTTCCGATGACGGTGTCCACTTTGCCGACCGGGGGCCGATCATTCACAAGGCCAAGGACGCCAACTGGCTGGGCACGGGCATGGTGTGGCGCGCAGGCGACCGGTTCATGCTCAACTTTTCGGAGGAGCGCGGTGGGGTGCAGGAGATCTTCTTCGCCGAATCGGACGATCTGCTGCAGTGGCGGCGGCTGCCTGACGAGGAGTATGTGTGCCGGTCGGACCCGCGCTGGTATGCAGAGGATCCGACGTTCACCAGCCAGCGCTGGGACTGCATCTGGGTCCTGCCGCGGGAGGACGGGCCGGGCTATATCGGCTTCCTGACAGCGGTGGCCAAGGATGGGCCGCCGGGGCTGTGCGGGACGGCCGGCTGTGTTGTGTCGGATGACGGACGCCACTTTCGGGCCGCGCCGCCGGTGATCGAGACCGGCCTGTGGGGCGAACGTATCGAGGTGGGCGCGGTGGAGAAGATCGGCGACCGCTACTACATGCTGCTGGGGGTCGGCAAGTCGCATGCGCTGGGTTCGCGACACCTGTCGAAGCTGCTGGCAGGCGAGTGCGGGATGTACGTTCTGTCGTCCGAGTCGCAGACGGGGCCGTACCGGCTCGACCCGGGCCAGCGGCTGCTGCTGGGCAACAGCCCCAGGCGGCTGAACTACTTTGCGCGCTTCTATCGCTGCGGCGAACAGTTGCTGCTGAACCACCACACGGTGCCGCGCCAGAAGGGCGACGAATCCTATTTTTCGCCGCTGAAAGCGGTCCACCGCGACGCCGCTGGGATTCTGAGCCTGCGCTGGTGGCCCGGCAACGAAGCGTTGAAGGGGCGTCCGCTGCCGGTTGGGCTGGAGGGATGCGCGAGTTCTACGGCCTGCGGTCCGGTGAATGTCCGGTCGAGGGCGAACGCCTGCAGCTCGCAGCTGCTGCCGGCGGGCTGGCGATCCTTCCGGTGAAATTCGACGTGGCACGCGGCGTCATTCTCGAAGCGGAACTGACCTTTGATGAGTTGAGCGGTCCTCTCGGCGGCGCCGGGTTCTTCATCGAAGGCGGCTCCGGCTACGCCGGCAGCTTGTTTGTGGCACAGAGCGATAATCGACTGACGACAGGACCCTATACTTCGCCCACGGAAGACGGCTACGCCTTCCAACCGGAAGACGCGAAGCCGCTCCCTTTCACACCGGGACGGACTCTGCGCTGGCGGCTGCTGTTGCGCAACGAGTTCGCGGAGATCTACGTCGACGACAAGTTGATCCAGGGTTACACGCTGCCCCATGCGCCAACTGGCCGGCTGGGCTTTGTCATCGAGGCCGGTACGGGGGCTGCGGCCAACGTACGCGGCTGGGAAATGTCCCTCTAGGCACGCGCAGTCCAACACGCCTCTACAACCGACCGAAACTCTTTCAACCGGCGCCGACGCGGCCGGCGCCGCGCGCCTGACGGATATACGGCTGATGAAGAGAGCGCTAGCCCTTGATGCCGGTCAGGGAGATGCCGCGCACGAAGTAGCGCTGCAAGAGGAGGAAGACGAGGAGCACGGGCAGCGTGACGACGACGGAGCCGGCCATCAGGCGGGGCCAGCTGGTGTACCACTGCCGCTGTACGAGGGCGACGCCGAGCTGGACGGTAAAGAGATATTTGCGGTCGAGGAAGATGAAGGGGCCGAAGAAGTTGTTCCAGGAGGCCATGAAGGAGAAGACGCCCAGGGTGGCGAGGGCGGGTTTCATGAGGGGCAGGGCGATGCGGCGGTAGATGCCGAAGGAGCTGCAGCCGTCGATGCGGGCGGCGTCCTCCAGCTCGACCGGCAGTGAAAACATGAACTGGCGGAGTAGGAATGTGCCGTAGGCGGAGCTGAGCATGGCGGGGACGATGAGGGGCAGATGGGTGTTGACCCAGCCGATGCGGTGCATGACGATGTAGAGCGGGATCACGGTGACGGCATAAGGCACCATCATGGTCGACAGGACGATGATGAAGAGGACATTTTTGCCGGGGAAATCGAGGCGGGCGAAGGCAAAGGCGGCGAGCGAGGATGTAATGAGCTGGCCGCCGACGCCGAGAACAGCGATCTTGACGCTGTTGTAGAAGAATATTCCAAAGGGCTGGTCGAGGAAGAGGTCCCCGTAGGCTTCCAGGGTCGGTTCAAGCGGGAGCCAGGTCGGGGGGATCTGAAAGGCCTCAAATTCGGTCTTGAAAGAGGTGGAGATCATCCACCAGAAGGGGGCCAGGGCGGCCAGACCCAGCACGATCAGCAGAATGTGCGTAATGGTGTTGGCCACGAGCTCTTGTTGTCTGCGGCTGGCCACACGGTCAACGCGCGCCGCGCGCATGGTTGAAACTCTTTGCACGGTTATCCCCTTTTTGACGTTTGCCCAACCCCCTAGGGCCGACTCACGCCGCAATCAACGCTGGTCTCTCAATAGTGCACCCACAGCCTGGCCAGGCGCACCTGAATCATCGTAATAGTGAAGATGACGAGGGCCAGGATCCAAGCCATGGCCGAGGCATATCCCATCTTGGAGCTGCCGAAGGCCATCTGCCAGAGGTAGTAGATGTAGACGTTGGTCGAATTTATCGGTCCGCCCTGGGTCATCACATAGATGAGACCGAAGGTCTGGAAGGTGCCGATCACGCTCATGACGAGGATGAAGAACATGGTGGGCGTGAGCAGCGGGATGGTGATTCGGAAGAAGCGGCTGAACGGGCCGGCGCCGTCGATGGTGGCGGCTTCGTGCAGGTGATCAGGGATCCCTTGCAGCCCGGCCAGGTAGAGGACCATATTGTAGCCGAGCCCCTGCCAGACGGTGACCATGGCGACGGCGGGCATGGCCCAGAAGGGATCGACAAGCCAGTTGGGACCGTCAATGCGGACCCAAGAGAGGACAAAGTTTACGAGGCCGAACTCTCCGTCATATAGCCAGCGGAACATGAGGCCGACGGCCACGACCGAAGTGACAAGCGGCAGGAAGAAGGCGAGCCGGTAGAGGTAGCGCAGTCTGATTGGCCGGTCGAGCAGCGCCGCCAGAATGAGCGGGAAGATCACGGAGGGCACGATGATCCAGCCCGCATATCTGAAGGTATTGCCCAGCACCTTCCAGAAGAGGCGGTCGCGACTTACCAGGCGGGCGTAGTTTTTGAGGCCAACCAGTTCGGGTGGACTGACCATATCCCACTTGTTGAAGCTCATGTAGAGGGATGCGGCGATGGGAAGGAAGATGAAGGCAACGATGCCGACGATGAGGGGCGCGACAAAGAGGTAGCCCTCATAGCGGTGCCAGCGGATATTGTTCGCTTTCGTCTTGGCGACGAGGCGGGTCAAAGCCTGTGACTGAGCCATAATCTGTCCTGCGATACACCTGCCGCCGTCTATTGTGCGGCTACAGGTGTATCGCAGGCATGGAGAATTACCGTTTCGATTTTCGCGCCTGTTCGCTGATGATGCGGCGGTCTCAGGGGACAAACGGCGTTACATTTCCGTAAGACCGCCAGACCGTCTATAGACAGCGCCTAGGCAGGCGGCAGAGGTCTAATACTGCTCCTCATTGGCGTCGGCGAGGATGTCCTCCATCACGACCTGGATCTCGTTGAGCGCTTCGGCAGCGGTCATATGGCCGAGGAAAGCGGCCTGGAGGTTGGGGATGACGGCGGTGCCGAGCAGCTCACCGTGGTTGACGCCGAGCGAGTCGTTGGCGGCCAGGTCGGAGTTGAAGCAGGCATCGACAAAGACTTCGCCGCCGCGGGCAACCATCTCATCGGTTACAAATCCTTCAGGGCGGCCGGCCGGGATGGAGAAGCCGGTTCTGCCCAACACGAGGGCGCCTTCGCCGATCGACATATGCTTGAGGAAGGCAAAGGCGGCGTCGGGATGGTCGGTGTCGGCGACGATGCCGAAGCCGGAGGTCCACATCATGGTTGTCGTGGGGCCGCCCTCGAAAGCGCGGGGGTTGCGCACGACATGCCAGTCGATCTTGTCGGTATTCTGGAGCAGGGCGACGGTATCGATGGTGTGGCTGGCCCACATGGCGATGCGGCCTGTCAGCTGACGCGAGCTGGCGCCCTCGGTGGACAGCTGTTCGGGCGAGGGTGAAATCTCGTGGGTCAGGATGGTATCCACGAGCCATTCGATTGCTTCGATATTCTTCGGGTCGTTGGCGGTGGGCGTGGTGAGGTCCCCGTTCCAACGGTCGAAGTATCCTTTGCCCTCATTGGCCCACATCCAATGCTCGTTGGCCCAGGGACCGGTCTGCGTCATCCAGCCGAAGACCTTGTCCTGGCCTTCGCCGGAGGTCAGTTGCTGGCCCATTTCGAGGCAATCGGCCCAGGTCCAGCCGTCTTCGGGGTAGGCAACGCCGGCTTCATCGAAGAGGCCCTTGTTGTAGATTACGGCGTGGGTTACATAGTCCTTGGGCAGGCCGAAGAGCTTGCCTTCGACGGTGTAGAGCTGGAGCAGAGCGGGCGCGACGGGGTCGTCGTCGTAGTCGGAGTCTGCGTCGAGATACGGATGCAGATCGACGAGAATGCCCTTTTTGCTCCAGATTCTGGGCGGCCCATAGGTGGCTACGATGGCAATATCGGGGGGATCGCCGGCGGCGATGCGGGCGTTGATCTTGGCCAGCATATCGGGCCAGGAGCCGATGGTGGGGCTGATGAGAAGGTCCACGTCGGGCATGACCTCTTTGAACTTGTCGAATGCCTCGCCGTGTACATCGTCGGGTTCGTATCCCAGGTATTCGAGCTGGATGCCTTCGGCGGCTGCGCCGTCATCGGAAGCAGCCGGGGACGCGACCGGTTGACAGGCGGCGAGCAAAGTAGCCCCGCCGATGGCGCCGGCGGTCAGTTGCAGGAATTCTCGTCTTTTCAAGGGCTTGGCGTTCACAGTGTTCTCCTCTCGGGATTTTGATGGTAGCTACTGTGCGAGGATGGCCGGTATTCTACAGTAGCTCGGTTGCCTTTGCAATCTGTGTATTATTGCGGGCAGGGGCTGTGGGGAATTTTTGGGTTTTTGGTTGGGGGGCTCGTACGAGAAGTTGACGAGCATTTACAAGCGTTTACGAGAGATTGCGAGTATTTCACGAGCGTTGGGCCGACTGTCTGAATCAGGATTTGCTGGAGTGATACACCCCATCAGCGTATCGCCCCTACTGTTACGACCAGAAGCATCCATAACGCCACAATTGAAAGCGACACGACCGATATGAGCAGGTAATAACCATCCCATACATGCCGGTGCAGCGCGCGCGGGACGGGTATGCGGCTGATGAAAAGGGCGTTAGCCTATAATGCTGGCCAGAGAGATGCCGCGTACAAAGTAGCGCTGCAACAGGGGGAAGACAAGGAGCACGGGCAGCGTGACGACGACAGAGCTGGCCATCAGGCGGGGCCAGCACAATTGCCATGAAAACAGGCGAAAAGCGGAAATAGCGGAAATAGGCGACAACGAATCGGCTCCTGATCTCGGCGATCTGGCCGCCTGGGATGCGGCGCTAAAGGAAAGCGCCGGCATCGTGAAAGTGGACCGCGGGGATGTACGCGTCCAGGTCCTCTGTACGCTCACTGAGCTGGAACACGCGGCCGCGTGCGACGCCTCATGGCGGGACCTGGCCTCTCTGATCGGCTGTACGGACCGCACTTCTGCGCACCTGGCGCGCGACCGCGGCCGCAAGCGATAACAAGGCGCTCATAGCCGCGGCGCCGGCGATAGTCGGGCCGCAATCCATCTCCTGGACAGGCTGGACCGCATCGAGGAGAGAGAGGAGCAGGCCGCATTCGCCGCCTTCGAGGAAGAAAAGCAACGGCTCGCGCGCAAGGTTGCGGAGGACAGGAAGGTGGAACGGAAAAGGCAACGCGAATCGGACGCGGCCGCAAGGGAACTCGGTCGGGCAATGGGACGGCTGGTCGATAGGCTGTAGGGGCGGGGCGTTTTGGGCAGGAGCGCGGGGAGCGTCGGTCGCTCTCGCCCTTCGTCCGTGTGCTGTTGTTTCTGGGTTGGCGGGCACCGCGGAAGCTGGGGCTCCCTCGCGCCGTTTAGGCATAGCACGGGGCTATGGCCTAGGGCTCGACGTCGGGGTAACGTGATCATTGGTCGTTCAACTCCCCGCGTGTACGGGGGAACCGCGTTCTGAACCCGGCAGCCCATCCCCCTACCCGGTCTATCCCCGCGTGTACGGGGGAACCGTACTCGGTGCGCGACCCCTTGCCCCACCTCAGGGTCTATCCCCGCGTGTACGGGGGAACCCTTACCAAGGAAGGCAAAAAGGCCACCTCGATAGGTCTATCCCCGCGTGTACGGGGGAACCGCGAACCTTATTCCCTCGACGTTGAAACGTCGGGGTCTATCCCCGCGTGTACGGGGGAACCCTGGCGCCCATCGCATTCAGGCCGGCGAGGGCAGGTCTATCCCCGCGTGTACGGGGGAACCCGCCCCAAGCGCGGATTATACAGGACCTCGAACGGTCTATCCCCGCGTGTACGGGGGAACCTTGCCTCGGTAGCCGAGTCGCCAGCCGCAGCCCGGTCTATCCCCGCGTGTACGGGGGAACCAAGCCCCCGTCCGGAGTCGTCAAATAGCGCAGCGGTCTATCCCCGCGTGTACGGGGGAACCATCACGATCCAGTCCGCCGGTCGAGTGGGCGGCAGGTCTATCCCCGCGTGTACGGGGGAACCGACGGCACCGCGGAACTGCCTCCCTTTCGTGATGGTCTATCCCCGCGTGTACGGGGGAACCGAGTTGGCGCACCCACCACCGAGACGCATCCTTGGTCTATCCCCGCGTGTACGGGGGAACCATTTACGGTTCGGGCTCGGTGCCGTACACGCAGGGTCTATCCCCGCGTGTACGGGGGAACCTCGGTTTTGGAACGCGGCACCAGGAGAAGGTAGGGTCTATCCCCGCGTGTACGGGGGAACCCAACCACTTCGATATGGGACGCCACAGAAGTAGGGTCTATCCCCGCGTGTACGGGGGAACCTCCCTTGCAGGAGATCGCCCAGGCGCAAAGAATGGTCTATCCCCGCGTGTACGGGGGAACCGGATCAGATTCCATCTGCATTCTGTTTTGTTCGGGTCTATCCCCGCGTGTACGGGGGAACCATCACGATCCAGTCCGCCGGTCGAGTGGGCGGCAGGTCTATCCCCGCGTGTACGGGGGAACCGTGGTCGTCACTGCGCCGCAGCGTCATTTTGCGGGTCTATCCCCGCGTGTACGGGGGAACCTGGATGGCAGCGGTAAGACGACACATTCGCAAAGGTCTATCCCCGCGTGTACGGGGGAACCCAATCCACATTTGTTTTAGTTTCGTGGCGTATGGGTCTATCCCCGCGTGTACGGGGGAACCCGAGTCTGGCCAGACGCATCATCCTGGAAGGAAGGTCTATCCCCGCGTGTACGGGGGAACCGGTGCGATTTCCCCTCTGGTAGGATGCTCTCTGGGTCTATCCCCGCGTGTACGGGGGAACCCGAGTCTGGCCAGACGCATCATCCTGGAAGGAAGGTCTATCCCCGCGTGTACGGGGGAACCGGTGCGATTTCCCCTCTGGTAGGATGCTCTCTGGGTCTATCCCCGCGTGTACGGGGGAACCAGTGGGGGAAGAAGTGCTTAACTGGGTTAGAATGGTCTATCCCCGCGTGTACGGGGGAACCCGAAAACGAAAGAGGGGTTAACGTTGTGTTAAAGGTCTATCCCCGCGTGTACGGGGGAACCTCCGCTGCCGAATCGGGTTGAGTATTTTGTCGAGGTCTATCCCCGCGTGTACGGGGGAACCAGACTTCGAGGCAGTGTCGCTGTGGAAAAGTGGGGTCTATCCCCGCGTGTACGGGGGAACCTATTGTGGAATCCACCTATTTTTGTTCGTAATGGGTCTATCCCCGCGTGTACGGGGGAACCCAGGTTCAGATGGAGGACAACAGCGAGAAGCTCGGTCTATCCCCGCGTGTACGGGGGAACCGTGCTGATATAGGCCACCCCGGACCCAGCTATGGGTCTATCCCCGCGTGTACGGGGGAACCATCCAACGCCTCCCTGCCCGCAGTAACCAGAGCGGTCTATCCCCGCGTGTACGGGGGAACCTTTATCTCAATATCACGAATAGGTCGCGCACGGGGTCTATCCCCGCGTGTACGGGGGAACCGTGGTGCTGAGATGCCTACCGGTACTGCTGAGCGGTCTATCCCCGCGTGTACGGGGGAACCTCATTCCTGACCTCCAGGGCATGACGCACGTCCGGTCTATCCCCGCGTGTACGGGGGAACCTGTCGTGTGCGGGGTGGAAACTGATTTCTACGCGGTCTATCCCCGCGTGTACGGGGGAACCTGGACCGCCAGCGAGCGACCCCACGGATCGTAGGGTCTATCCCCGCGTGTACGGGGGAACCTCTCCTCTTGTCCCAGTACGGATACTGGTCTAAGGTCTATCCCCGCGTGTACGGGGGAACCCGCCACTCCTTGGCCAGGTACTGACCGACCTGCGGTCTATCCCCGCGTGTACGGGGGAACCCGCCACTCCTTGGCCAGGTACTGACCGACCTGCGGTCTATCCCCGCGTGTACGGGGGAACCCAATGAATCCTCCCCACGCTATCGGGCCGCCAGGGTCTATCCCCGCGTGTACGGGGGAACCAGCAAATCCTACGATTACGACTGCGCCCCACAGGGTCTATCCCCGCGTGTACGGGGGAACCGGCGTCACACCATCACCATGAGGATGGAAGCCAGGTCTATCCCCGCGTGTACGGGGGAACCTGGAACAGTTCGCCCAAATGGTGATCCGAGAAAGGTCTATCCCCGCGTGTACGGGGGAACCCGTCTCGGTTCGCCCACACAAACGGAGGAATAGGGTCTATCCCCGCGTGTACGGGGGAACCAAATAGATTGCTTTTCTTTTCCGTTACCCGCGAGGTCTATCCCCGCGTGTACGGGGGAACCGGGTTGCCGGACATTCGGCGCAATCGCCCGGAAGGTCTATCCCCGCGTGTACGGGGGAACCAAGCGTTGCCCCTGCCCGGCGGCGGCTCGGAAGGGTCTATCCCCGCGTGTACGGGGGAACCTATCGAAGGGCCGCCCAAACTGCTTTTCGTAAAGGTCTATCCCCGCGTGTACGGGGGAACCAGCTATATCCCCGCCACCAAAAAATTTGATATAGGTCTATCCCCGCGTGTACGGGGGAACCTCGATTACGCTTACGCTTCGTCTCCGGGCATTGGGTCTATCCCCGCGTGTACGGGGGAACCTTAATCAGCTTCAGCCTGCCCGCTTTCGATTTCGGTCTATCCCCGCGTGTACGGGGGAACCGCCAAGCGTAAAACTAACATGCAAAGTGGGTTGGGTCTATCCCCGCGTGTACGGGGGAACCCGAAAAGGAGACAGAATGAGCCAACCAATCTGGGGTCTATCCCCGCGTGTACGGGGGAACCGGTGGTTCGTTCCGTCGAGCAGGGCATGAATATGGTCTATCCCCGCGTGTACGGGGGAACCTCAAGGCCAATCAGCCAGGAGACGACCTGCTCGGGTCTATCCCCGCGTGTACGGGGGAACCTCTAAGCGCTCTTTTTTTGACGAACCTGCTAAGGAGTTATGGCCTAATTGTACTTCACCAGGTAGACACCATCAGCATCGACAATCTCCTTCGGCGCCTCTCCTAACAACTGTATCCGCTGTCCGCCCACCGCGGACGGCTCCCGCCAGGTCATCACGATCGAGCCCTGCTGCATCGCGTCATACCACCCAGCGAGTACCTCCCAGACCCTCTTACGAATGCCGCTTGTCATGTTTGGCGACGTGTATACACCCGGCGCTATCTCCAGCATGACCGAAGCGAGAAAACCTCGATACCGCGCCGCAACGTTGATCGTAACCACAACCGTCATCTGCTGCCCCCCTGATTCTCGCCCAATGCGCCAGCCAGCGACTCTTGGACAGGATCCACATCCTCAAACAGCTTCTTGATGCGGTCAATCATCTTCGCGACGACGCGTTCGCTTCGCAGCATCTCTCCTGTCTTCCTTCGAGTCTGTCTCTCGATATCCAGCTTCGGATTCTCCATCACCGCCTTGGCAGACTGAAACGCGGCAGGTAGCAAAACCGTGTCGCGAAACAGATCGGCGACGTCCAGCGCAAAGGCGTCACCGCTATGCTCATGAATGAAACCCAGCTGCGGTATCGCGCCCACAGCCATAACAGCAATCACCGCCGCGGACGTAACCGCGACCGAAGCATGGTTAATCGCCTGGTTGGGAATATCCGCTGCTAAAGGCTTCTTTCGGTCGTAGCGGCGCCCCTTCCATTGGATGCCGTAGCGCTGGGCCAGATTCTTGTACGTCTGTCTCATGCGTGCGCCCTCAATCCCCCGCAGGATGTCTATCTCCGTATGCGGGACCAGCTCTCCCAGACGCATCGCGTACATCCTGCGCGCGACGGTAATGCGGCTGCCGCTGGCGTCACCCCAGGCCCGCATCTGCCGGCGGGCTATCTCGGAACTGTCCGGCATCAGCGGCGGCGCGGTGTAGCACCTGACCCCATCCTCGCCCACCGCAACCAGCGCAGTGCCGTGACGCGCCATCAGGCGCAGAGCGTCGTGGCTCACCGTTGAGCCCGGCCCAAGAAGGATCATCGATAGCGATTGAAACGGAATCCCGTACTGCCCACTTTCCAGCGGGCTCTTCGAGTCGGCCGGACTGTCCCGCTCGAAACGAAGCGTCCCATCCCGCACGGTCAGGGCGCCCCGGGACAACCATAACAGGCCATGACGGTCGGCGTGGGGGATGCGCGCGGTTTCGAGTCCTAATCTTCCTCTTAGCATTTTCTCCCCTTTCCGATGGAGTGAACAGATCTGACCCCGCGTCTGCGGGGGAATTAGGAGATTGCGAATACTCGATTGTTAAAGTGCACTTTCAAGCAGAACAACTGCATCCGTCAAGCCGGCTTCCCCACAGGACGCAACAGCAGCATTCCGTACCCGTAAGAACGGTGTCGCCCTACGCCGCGTCCCAACAACTTGGTGAAGCCATCGCTATCGGCAATCGTAAGTGTACCCCGCAATAGCGCGGTTGGTCCCTCGAAGGGCCTCCGTCTCAACGCCCGCATCGAACGGGTCCGCTGAAAAGACACGAGGCTTGCCGATTCCAGCTCCGCCCCGCCGTGGCGTTCAAACTGCTCCGACAACCATTCGGCATAAACCTCCTCCCTGCTGCGCGGCATGGCCCCGGGCGGATAGCGCTCCGCTTCCCGCTGGAAAACATCGACCTCACCGCCTGGATTCCTGCCCCCTCGCGCGCGGCGTACGGTAGGGCGGGTGAGAACATCAAATCCCAGTCGGGTGCCCGCCTTCCATGTCGCCGGCATCAGCTTGCCGTCCAGGCTCGAACCGGGCAATACACGGGCCTGGAGCGGGTCGGCAAACTGTGCAACCGCTCCTCGCAACGCCTCGACGTCAGCGCGGCCATAACCGTAGAACACGCCGCATCGGCTGCCCTTGCCTCTGGAGATGATCAAGCGAAAGGGCTGCGGCGCCAGCTCCCCGAATACGCCGGCCAGGAAACAGTGCATGGCGTACCCCTCATCAAACGTCTGCCGGCTCATCAACTGCTTCGATCCCGCCCAACGCTGGAAGGAACGCAGGTCTATGCTACCTCGGATCATCTGCAGCTGTTGCGTCGTCACCGCGCTGCTCTCCTGAACTGTCATGTAGATTCCCCCTCCTCCGCTAGCGCATCGCCGCTTTCGACAGCAGGAAACAGGGCCGCGGGGACGGCAGATTCGCACACGCTGCGGCCGCCGCCGTGCAGGCCGGATACCCAATTGCGTTCGTCGGTCAACATATACCTGCGACTGGGTTGAACGCTCTCTACACCCTCGCCAGCAGGCCACAGCACACGAATGCTTCCCGTCTGTTCATCCCATCTGTCCAAAGGCGCGGCCAATAGGGCCGCCAAGACCGTCTCGCCCTCCTGAAAACTCTCAAATAGCGGCACAGAGGGCAGACAGGGTTTGCGACCGATGAACAAAGGACGGAACGGTCGTTCCAGTGCCTCCGCCAGATCATCCAGACCGGGCCCGTCAGCCGCCTCTTCCATCCTCAGCGCCACAGTGACCCGCATATCGGCTAGGTAGTCGCGGTAGCGCAGCCAGTTGGTATAGTTGCCACCCTCTCGACCCTCTGCCGCGCCGCGCGTCGTCCAGCCGCTGTCCTTGTTGGAAATGGCGGCTGTCTGAAAGTCGGTCAGCCGCACGCCGCCGGCCGGTTCGCGGTCGATGCGGGCCGCGTAGATCAAGCGCTCCTGCAGTCCCTGATGTCGTTCGGCCTCAGTCCGCCGCCAGCCCAGGGCATTGGCCAGGAGACCGGTCAGCATCGAAGCGGCGGGAAACCAGCGGACGACGCCGAAGTTGTCGACGATCTCCCCGCCAAAGGCCATCAACGGCGCTTCCAGCGCGAGTATCAGATGGCGCATGTCAGGCCGCCTCCCCGGATTGGACCGCGCCCGCAGCCCAGGCAGCCAGGTCGTCTAGGCAGAGGCGGTCCGCATTGGGGATGTCACAGTCGGCGACCGACATCACCCGCCGGGCCTCGCGCACGCCATAGGCGTTGTCGAGTTGGGTCAGGTATCCAGCCAGGGCTGCTGCGGCGTCGGTTGTCTGGGCGGAGCTCGGGCTGCGGAATGCGTTGGCGAGGCTGCGGGGCTGGCGCGTACCGGCCTCGATCAGGATCAGGTCGGCATAGGAATATGGCGCAGTGGAGCCGAGCTTGGCGCCGGGCGATACGGTGGCGATGAGATGGATGAGATGTTTGACAACCTGCGCGCCCAGTGACCGGTCGGCGCTCTGCCACGCTTCGGCCTCACAGCCCTGCAAGTTCGATATCAGTCCTGGCACGTCAACGACAACATAGCCGTAGAAGAGGCCTGCGGTCAGCTCGGTATCGCCGATGTGCGCCGCGCCGGCATCTTCATCGTCTCCCTGCAGGTCGTCCACGACCGAGAAATAGTCGCTCTCACTCTCCTCGCGATGGACTGTGAAGGCATGGGCCACGTGGACCGCGGCATCGATATTGGCGGCTGGGTCCGAAGTAACCATGCGCCCGAAGAGCGCGCTTTCCAGCCCGCCGGGAAGAGCCGTCTCCTGGCGGAACGCCTTGAAGTTGCCACTTTCCTCTTTGCCGAACAGAGCCTTCGCGCTCTGGCCGGCGGCCTTGGCATCCTGCGCGTGCGCCCGGCAGATGGCGTCCGCCTTGTCGCGCAGATAGGACACCTCGGGCAGACCGAGCAGGAGGGGCTGACGACCGCTTTCGCTGGTGCCGCTGCTGCCGTATACCCCAATGTTGAACGCATCTTCAACCGCAGACAGTACCTCTTCGTCGATGCCCCCGCCCTCCCGCAACGGCTGGATCACTTTGCGGTCAATGACATTGCGGGAGCGTATCGCTTTGGCAGCGTTGGGGATGTTGTGGATCGCGTAGTCGTCGTCAGCCGTGCGCCAGTGCCTCTTGAGACACTGTGAAGAGATGCGCGTGCGCACCGCGCCGCCGAAGGGCATGCGTTTTGCCAGGCCGCTGTCATCGCGGTTGAGCAGAGCGGCTGGATAGGAGTGGAGACTATGAATCTGCAAAAAACGTGAAACGGACATGGTGGAGATTCCTTTCAATGGTGCAAGTATGTTCAGGATGAGTTTACTCTGATGGCGCGTTTTGTCGTTCCGCTCGGTAGTACTCGCGGGCGATGCGGCGGCGCCCCTGTTCCGCAGCTTCCTCGTCATATCCCTCGTTCAGGATAAACGCGGCCATTTCCCGCCAGTTGAAGGGCTGGCCGGCGGCCGCTAACATACGGAACATCCGGGCCAGCAGCGAACGTAGAATTGGGCCGCGCGCGGTGAGCAGCCTGTTGAGGCGGGACTCGCTGTAGTAGGCGCTGCTCCGCTGGCTGTCCCCGCCGAAGAAGATAGCCTGACCGACAGGAACAGCCCCGTCATGCGCGCTGCGTCCGGCTCCGTCGCCGCTGGATGTGGGGGTCATCAGCGCGATACCGTGCAGGATGAGCGCCCACTTGTTCTCGACTCGCGGGCTTCCCAGCAGTTCATACCTTGCCAGCAGACGCCAGACGACCGCGGCATCCGGATCGTCCGGGTCCATGCGCCGCAGTTCGGCCAGATCGCCGCGGGGAAAATCGGGGCTTGCCAGGATGCGGGCAAAGGCCACGGCAGTATCCCCCCAGCTGGCAGGCCGGCGTTCCTGCGCGGGCGGGCTGGCCGTGTCAGCAGTCTCTGTTCTCGTCATTTCTTATCTCCCTGTTCTGTGTCGGCAAAAAGAAACGCCAGTCCTTGCGGCCCTCGAATTCTTCCTTCGAACAGGCTCTCGGCGTTGGCGCGGGCGCGGTAGCGGTGGATGGCCAGGCAGGGCAACCCTTCTTCAGCCTCCCCCAGGATTCTACGCGCCCGGTTCACGATCCCGCTTTCTCCATCCAGCAGCCATTCTTTCCGTATGCGACTGCGCTCGTCCCTGTCATCGCTTTCAAACTCGACCTGCAGATCGTCGAAAAAGCGGGCGTCGACGAATTCGTCGAGTCTGTTGAGCCACGGGCGGGCCAGATTGCGGTGCTCTGGGCTCAGATTCCGGCTATCGCCCCTGGCCGCGAAGACCTGGATCGCGTGGCTGAGAATGCGCTGAACCGTGCCGATGTTTTCGATGCGGGACTGGGCGATTCTGCCAAGCTCGTTCATGCTCTCGCGCTGCATCAGCGCCCGTTTGGCCTTATGGCTGATCGGGATGATGCGTTCGTAGTAGCCTTCGGTCTTGCCCTGCCCCCGCACCAACGCGCGCGCAAGCAGTAACACTGGCCCCGAAGTCTCTCGCTCGGAGCGGACTGGCTGCAAGAGCGCGGGCTGCTCCCAATTCGCCGAGGTCAGATATTCGGTCACCCGCCTGTAGGTAAAACCTCCGCCGGCCAGCGTAAGCGCTTTGCTCTCCTTGCGGTTGATCGGCATCCAGGGGTCGCCCGTCATCCCGTTCAGACTCTTAGCTTCAACGCGCGCTGCCTTGGAGCTTGTTCTGAGGCCGTACATTTCGCTGCCAGCGCTGACGCGCAAGCGGATGCGCCGGCAGATTTCAATATAGTATGGGTGCAACCGATCCGGGAGCAGCGCTTCGCTCTTCGTCCCGTCCCAAGGAAGCATCCAAAGCAGAGCAACGCCAAAATCGCTCATGGAGTAGTCGGCCAACAGCGATTCGTACCTCTCAGACAGTCCCTTCAAATCGCGCCGCAGATGCACGCCGGGCCTTGTCGAAGGCGTGAGAGAGAAGGCTGCCCGGCTGCCTAATCCGCCATTCATCCTTGAGATTCCGTAATTGCCCGCCCCGCTGAAGCCCTCCATCGTCTGCAGCGTGATCAGCGCAAAAATCCAATCGTCCAGATCAGCCTGCGCGGCCACAGCCGACTTGATGTCGTGATTCTTCGAAAGCACCAGCATATCCAAACTGTCGGGAGTCAGCACAGGAGTCTTGTATTCTCTTAGCTTGTCGTCCGATCTGGCAGGCGGCTGCATGAATGCCGGTTTGGTGATATCGTCAACGACGAGATGCCAGGGCTCATCGTCGGGGAAGTTGGAAGTCAGTTCGCGCAACATCCGCCGCCACTCTTCGGCGCTGTCCGACGGATCGCTCAGTCCTGCGCACTGCATCGCCGCCGCACCCAACTGCGCCAAAAAAGCATGCCATGCGTGGCGCTGGTGAGGCCTGAGCGCGGGGAAGGACTCAACCTCATCCCGCATCAGCGCCGCATAGACCGCCGGCAACGACGCACGGACCGTTGAGCCCCTCGACGTAGAGATCCTGATAAGGGGATCCCTCAAGATATTTAGGGTATTTTCGGCCATTTGATTCAGCCCTCCTTTCTGCGTATACTTCCTGCGAGTTGCATCACTTTCCAAACTCTTTAAGTCCTTACTTTATAAAACCCTTTTAATGTGAGTGTTTTGAAGTATATTACACCATCATTCAATGATCGACAAAACTGTCTTTGACATTTACCTCGTACACGCGAGGATAGTCCTACTCACGCTAAGAGGGTGTTTTCTGCAGGGATGGTTCCCCCGCACACGCGGGGTCATTCAGATTCCCCCGCAAACCAGACGGGCTGACCCTCAGTCCGCCTGATTGTTTCTCACAGCCTGCCCAAACCCAGTCGGTCATAGCGGAAGCGCCTGTCGCCAACCATAAACTCGAATCCACCGCCCCGTGCGTGCCAGGGAACCGGCTCGTCGCCATTCAATCCACGGGCCATGTGGCCGGGAACTGGGATATGGGTGATGGTTTCGCCGCCGCCAAAAGGACTTGGCGCCGCCGACTCCAGCGTGATCTCAACACCCTCATTGCCAAGCCTGGTACGTATCTTCGCCTCCACATCGGGAAACACGACATCCCAGTTCTCCTCATAGAAGGAACGGTCGCGGCGGACAATCACCTGCCGGGCGGTCAGGTTGTTGGCGATATGCGCACCCTCCATTTTGATGGCGTGCTCGCGCCAGCCCTCCCCCATCGTCCCCGTGATCTCCTCCAGCGCTTCCGGGTGCGTGCTTCGCTCCACCAGCGCCCGGTTCATACAGGGAATGTTCCAAGACGTGCCATTCGCCGCGTGCTCCGCCACCAGCCGCGCCGTCGCCTCCAAAATGCGCAAATCTTCATAAACAAATCCGTTCGGCCCCAGGCCGTTCGTATCCTTCCTCCGCGTCAGCCAGGGGGACAAATCACTATCTTCAGGCATCAATACGAGGCAGGCCGGACTGCGATAGCCTGCAGGCCGGTTGCCGCGCGCATGGCGATGCAGACGGCCAATCCGTTGCAGCAACACATCCATTGGACAAAGATCGGTGATCAACAGATCGGCATCGATGTCCAGTGACTGCTCCAGCGTCTGCGTGCCGACGATGACGCGTCCGCCCGGTCCACGGCTCTTCCCGATCTGCGCCTCCACGGCAGTGTCCAGGCGGCGCCGGTCATCGGCAGCGAAGCGGCCGTGATGCAGCGTCAGTACGCCATCGACCCCAAACAACAGATGCTGCTCTCCGGGCCCGGCCCGCTCCTCCAGCACCTGCTGGGTCTGGACCGCAAAGCCGACCGTGTTGCGCACAATCAAGACCTTAGCGCCCGCTCGCGCCGCCTCCAATCCGCGATCTGCCACCGCGGCAAACGCCTCCATCGCCGGCAGCGTCTGAATCTGGACCGCCTTGCCCCGGCCACTCTCCCCGACCGCAACCACCTTCTCCCCCTCCGCGCCGCGCGTGGTGATGGCCGGGTACCTGACCTCCAGCACCTCGTGCAGAGAAATACCGTCCCCGTCGGCAAGACGACCCGGCGCAGAAAACCGCTGCCTGGCAGCCGAGCCAAGCGTGGCCGACATCAGGCAGGCATAGCCGCCGGCGCTGGCATGAGCCTCCAGCAATCCATCGAGAATTACTCGCATATACTGGTCCGAGGCATGAACTTCGTCCACAACCAGCAGATTGCGGGCCAGGCAGGCCGCGCGCATATGCGCGTGCCGAACCTGCAGCGCCGCCATCATCGCCTGGTCGACCGTCCCCACCGCGATCTGCGCCGCCAGGTAGCGCTTGGCGTTTTCAGCCGCCCACCGGCGCTTGACCACCGGATCGGCTGTGCTGTACTGGTCATCCCACCAGACCTCGTAATGCGGTAAATGCTTACCCTCCACCGCGCCCGCCCGCAGATAGCCGGGAACCGCAAGAATCGGCTCCGGGAAATGGTCTGCCGGAAACATACTGCGAACAAAGTCTGTTACACGCTTGTGTATCTGAGAGGCCGCCGAACGCGTCGGAAGGGCAAAGTAGAGGCCGTCCACCAGACCCGCTTCATACATGCGGGCAAAGCGCCAGAGAGCTGCCTCCGTCTTGCCGGATCCCGTCTCCGACTCGATGATAATCAGGGGCTCATCCAGCGGGAGATCCACAGCTCTCCGCTGCATGGCGTTGGGCCGGCCGTCGATATCGAACAGCGCCCCGAAGCAGGGCAGATCCGGCAAAGCGCTCCGCTGCGCTTCCAGGTCCAGACCGATGGCAGAAACGGCCATGTGGGCCCGTTCCCGCGCTATATCGATGTAATCGTCTCGGGGCTGGTCACAAAATTCGAAGAACCGTTCATCAGAGCCGAGCCAGTCTGCCAGCGTGCAGAGGCCTAAAAACATATGCTGGAAACCGGGGGCAGCCGGCAACGGCGCCCCTGCTGGTTCGTAGGCCGCCGGAAACCAGCCGCGTACAAGCTGCACGATGTGCCTGACACATTGTTGAGGGTTGAGGCTGCCGAACGGTCGCCAGGCCTCGGGGTTGGCCGCGCTGTTGGCAAATCGATTCAGCGGGGTACCATGATGTGAGAATGCTGCGATCAACAGGCCGCTTGCGGTTACCCCGTCATCGCTGTCCCAGCCCATGATTTCAGATTCACCCAAAGCGTCGAGAAACCAGTCCGCCGTCTCTGAGTCTTTATCCTCCAGAACCGGCACAAGATCCGTGACATGCCCAATGCGCGGCGGCCTCTTGCGCCGCGGTGGCAAATCCTCCGTGCACCAAATCTGGGCCTGAAACCCGACATTCACCTTGCCAATGTCATGCAACGCCGCTAACACACACAACCGCGCTGCAGTCGTCCCGCCCAGGTCGCTGAGCCCGCCCGCGCAGGCCAGCCGCTTACGGATCGTCGGTTGCTTCAACAGGACCTCGAAGCAGGCCGCCACATCGGCAAGATGGTGCTCCAGAAGATGAACCCGCTGAGGCTCATTTCTGTCCGATTTTCCCCAATGATGTTGAGTGTATACTGGCAAGCTATCTCATTCCTTTATTCTGATTTAGGAAGATTGAAGTGACCGTTCAAAGCACATCACCGACGGAGCCTGATTTTTGCATAACTTGCCAGTTCCGAAGAAAAGAAGGGAGCGGGCAGTCGTCCGCTCCCCTTCCGATACGTATTCCTCAATATCCCCGTTCGAGGCACCCCGTCTTGGCGTGAGGCACGTTGACGAGCTCCGCCGTGCCCGTTGACACTGAACGATACCAAAGCGGACAGGGATGAAAGGATCTCAAGGTCATTATAACATGCCGGCTTTACGGGTTCTCGTTTCTTCGATTGTACGAGACTATCGGGAGAATATATGATAGGGTTGACTTTCGACTCCTCCCACCGCTATAGTATAGCAGGAAGCTGACCGAAGCTCGATCGATCGTGAGAGGATGTCAAATAGGTGACCAGTCGGCGGTTAAGAGTGTACGCTGACACTTCCGTATTCGGGGGAGTATTCGACCCTGAGTTTTCCGCGCCAAGCAGAAAATTCTTTGATGAAGTTGTCGCAGGGCGATTTGTCCTGGTTATTTCACCTGTCGTTGAAGAGGAACTGGATCAAGCCCCCGATACGATCAGAAGCTTCTTCGCCAGCATTACCGAACACGCTAGCGAAGTGGAGATCACCCGGGAAGCAATAGACCTTCAACTGCAATACATTGAAAGAGGCGTTGTCGCGGAAAGATCGCTAACAGATGCATTGCACGTGGCCATGGCCACCGTATCAAAGTGTGAACTCATCGTAAGCTGGAATTTCAGGGACATCGTTCATTTCGAGAAGATTCCGAAATACAATGCAGTCAATGTGCTGAACGGCTATGCACATATTGACATTTACTCCCCTCTTGAGGTGATACAACATGACGAACCTTGAACCGGAATGCGTCGCGCTGAAACGGCGCGGCGCGGCGCGAATCTATCAGCAGTTGGCTGGGAAGTCACGAGCAGAACAGTTGGCCTTCTGGCAGAAACGCAACCAAAGGATGCGGGAGCGGCAGGAGGCGAGGCTTCGCAACGAATCGCCAACTGAAACGCCTGCAGTACCTCCTGGTCTACGGTAGATCCTCGTACATACCCAGTCAAAAGTCCGTGACCGGGGGCTCTTTTCGGCAGCCACGCCCGCGGCAACGCCGGCTCCCACAGTGACAT
This sequence comes from Caldilineaceae bacterium, assembly GCA_965208965.1. Taxonomy (GTDB): domain Bacteria; phylum Chloroflexota; class Anaerolineae; order Caldilineales; family Caldilineaceae; genus Bin5. Next base: position 1,549,053 of record OZ242384.1, on the reverse strand, counting down.
CGATCTCCTCGTCGTCCTCAGTTCCCTGGACGACTGGCCCAAACGGGACAACCCTGTCCGCGCTGCGATAGCGGAACATTTCATTCTGCCCATTGACGTCCTTGTCAGCACGCCCGAACGCTTAGCAGCGCAAAATACTTTGCCACTTTGTCAATGCGGCTCCTAAGTCCAGGGTAATCCTGTATGAGCGTAAGGCTGAACTAGGCTGGTCTGAGAAAACAGAAAAGGATATGGAAATGGCTCTTCGCGCTGTGGATTACGAAAGAAGGGGTAGATGGCGGAAGACCGCCCGGTTTGCGCTCGAATGAGTGGACGCCATTCGTTCAGCGAGTTGACCAAGGATTTCTCGCCGGAGCGCCGCCGTCGCATCGATGAGATAAAGGCGGAGCTGCTGGCGGAGATGCCGTTGCACGAGTTGCGCCGGGCGCGGGCGCTGACCCAGCAGGAGCTGGCGCAGATGCTGAAGGTGAACCAGCCCGCAATCTCCAAGCTGGAGCAGCGGGCCGACGTGTATATCTCCAGTCTCCGTTCTTACATTGAAGCTGTAGGGGGCACACTGAGAATCGTCGCCGACTTTCCCGAAGGCGAGGTAACGATCACAAACTTCGCCGACGTGGGGGAGGATGAAGGTACTCAGGAACGGTAGCCGCCGTGCGACAGGTCATTTGTTGGCCAGCGTCAACAGCAACGTAGGCGCGTTGTCGAAATACCACGCCGTCAGCGCCGTCTTGGCGTCATCGAGACTGTCGGATGTCTGAAAGGGGTGGAGTGGTATGGGGCGCTGGCTGTCTTCCAACCAGTAGTAGGCAGTAACGATGTGTATTCCGCCCGTCAGTTTTCCCCCGTGCACCTCCATGCACAGCGCGTCCTTGCCGTTGCGGGCCTTGACTTCACAACGGTGAATCTCGTCTCCGCCGGTGGTGGAAGCTTTCTGCCAGATGAGTTCAACCGTTGCCATGTCGTAGTTCCTCCTCACTCACACACAATACCGTCGTCATCGCGGTCGTCCATGTACTGGTAGGCGGGGTGGCCGCGCAACGTCGGGGCGATAGGGTAGACAGCGCACCCGGGCAGGCCCAAGGCCCGCCCCTACAATGTCGTTGGCTGATTGACAGCGGGGCGCATATGGTATACAAGATAGGCGCTATGTGCGAATAGCGCAACACTGAAAGGGTATTATGCAACCGAGACGCGGGCAACAGTTGGTGCAGTCGCTGGAGCGGGGGCTGGCGGCGCTGGAGATGGCGCTGGACGGCAGCGTGCGCCCGTCTGAGGTGGCGGAGGCGCTCGGGATCGACCGCAGCACGGCCTACCGGTTGCTCTATACGTTGATGGCGAAGGGCTATCTGCTTCAGGATGAACGCACGCGCGAGTTCACCTCCAACCCGGCCAAGTTTTTTCAACTCTACGGCAAGGTGGCGACGCTGCTGGACTGGCCGGACGTTGCGGGGGACTTTCTGACGAAGCTGCGGGACGAGAGCGGGGAGACTGCCAATCTGGGCGTGCGGCAGGCCAATAATGTGATCTATATCGCGCACAAGCCGGGACAGGCCGCGCTGAGCGTGAATTTTGCCCTGGGCACGAGCCGCCCGCTGCACTGTTCGGCGCTGGGCAAGGCGCTGCTGGCCGCGCAGCCGGATGCGGTCACGGCGGAGTGGGTGGCGAGCGCTCCCCTGACCACCTACACAACCAGGACGATCACCGAGCCATCACACCTGAAGCGTCATCTGGGAGCGGTGCGCGCGGACGGGTATGCGGTCGACGATGAGGAGACCTTTGCCGGCGTGCGCTGCATCGCGGCGCCGATCCATGATCACCGCCGGCAGGTGATCGCGGCCCTGGGCATTTCAGGGCCCACGACACGCATTACGCAAGAGCAACTGCCCCATTTCGCCCGGACCGTCATGCAGGTTGCCGCGGAGCTGTCCGCGGAGCTGGGCGCGCCCAACTCTGACCTCTGATTCTTATACGCCCTCCAGTGTAATCGGCGAAACCACGACTGCGTAGACGGGGGCGCCCACCCCATACAGCCCCTCGAAAATCTGGCCCATGAGGTCGAGCTCGTTCCCCCTCCTGGATGATCAGCAGGGCGAATTCGCTATGGCGGTTTATGTCTGCGCGCGCTGCCGGGCCAGAGAGAGCGGCGAACGCAGTTCCCCATATTTTCGTTCTACAGAAAGCCAGCATTCACGAAGTCTTACGTCCCCGTTCACGCTGCGTCAGCCAGGACATTGACACTTTTTCGGCGATTGTTCACAGGGAACCCCTATGCTAGAATGGCCCCGCGTGCATTAAAATTATTCAATTTTATAGACACTGCACAGCCGGGCTTGCCTGGTCATCAACTACTCACAGGGGGAAAGGAACGATGAAACGCTATTACCTGGTTCTGCTCATCATTGTGTCGTTGGTCTTGGCCGCCTGCCAGCCGGTCGCAAGCGAGCCGGCAGGAGACATGTCGATGGAGGCCGCCGAGCCGAGCGGCACGGTCGAGGTATTCTCCTGGTGGAGCGGCGGCGGCGAGCTGGCCGGGCTCAACGCCATCATCGAGGTCTTCAACGCACGCTATCCCGAAGTCGAGTTCGACAACGCAGCCATCGGCGGCGGCGACGGCGTCAACATGAAGACGGTGTTGGAGACGCGCATGTTGGGCGGCGAGCCGCCGGACTCGTTCCAGGTCTGGGCGGGCGTGGGCGTCGTCGAGGACCATGTCGTGCCCGGCAGAATGGAGGGGCTGGATTTCCTCTTTTCGGAAGAGGGGCTATATGACGTGTTCCCGCAGTCGGTGATCGACAACGTCTCCTACGAAGGGACGCCATACGTCGTGCCGGTGAACATCCATCGTCAGAACATCATGTGGTATCGGGTCGACAGGTTTGAGGCCGCCGGCATCACGGAGCCGCCCACAACCTGGGACGAGTTCTTCGTTGTGGCGGAACAGTTGAAGGAGGCCGGTATCCCGGCCATCGGCGGGGCGTCTCTGGGCGCGTTGGCCTTCCACACCTACAACTACTTCCTCAACAGCGTGACCGATGGCGAGACCTATCTCGGCCTGTTCGACGGCTCGGTCGGTTGGGATGCGCCGGAAGTCGCGGAGGCGCTGGAGCTTCACATGCGGTCGATGGAGTACGCCTCCGGCGACTGGCTGGAGGTCGGCTGGGGCGACCAGGTGGAGCGCTTTGCCGCCGACTACGACGAGACCCCGGCGATTATTCTGATGGGTGACTGGTTCTGGGGCTTCATCAAGTCGGAAGGGATCGAAGAGCTGGTCGGATGGGCTGACATCCCGAATCATCAGGGTAAATATGTCTGGGTGGCCGACTCCTTCGGTTTGCCCAAGAATGCGCCCAACCGGGACAACGCCATCGCCTGGCTGAAGGTCGTGGCTTCGAAGGATGGACAGGACGCCTTCAATCCCCTCAAGGGCTCAATTCCGGTGCGCACGGACGGCGACGTGAGCCTCTACGACGAGTACTTGCGCGAGTCGATGGACGCCTGGCAGACGCATGAACTGCTGCCGTTCATCGGCGGTCTGGTGCGGCAGAGCTTTGTGACCGACCTCGGCAACATCGTGAACAACATGCTGACCGGGCACGGCGACGTTGCCCGCGCACAGGAGGAGCTGATTCAGGCCGCCAAAGACTCCGGCATTGGCGAGTAACTGATTCGCTGGCTTCACACGGAAAGCGGATAGGCGTCCGTTCTATCCGCTTTCCGACTTCCCATTCAAGCACCTGAATCGAGCCATGCATTCCGAACTTTCCGCAAGGGCAAAGTCGCTTCCGGCCCTGCTGCCAAAGTGGCTCCGCGACGACCGCAAGATCGCGATCCTGATGTTGGCCCCGTCCATCATCGCCGTGGCCGTGTTCATCTACGTCTTCATGGGCTGGACGCTGTACATCTCGTTCTCAAACTGGGACCGTCCAGCGCTTGACCTTTCCTTTGCCGGTCTGAAGAACTGGCAGCGCCTGGTCAACGATCCCCGCTTCCACATCGACCTGCGCAATCTCGTCCTCTTTGCGGTTGGCTACATGTCGCAGTGCATCGTCATCGGCTTTCTGCTGGCCGCGCTGCTCAATGAGCGGATCAGGGGCGAAGTGTTTTTTCGCACCGTCTTTTTGATGCCGTTTGCCGTCTCGGCGGTGGTGAGCGGGACGGCGTGGCGCTGGCTGCAGGTGCCGTCGGCGGGGATCAATCTGCTGATTGCCAACATGGGATTCGAGAACTTCCGGCCCCTCTGGTACATGCACCCCAAGCTGGGCATGCTGGCGATCACGATTATGGGCGCGTGGCAGTTTTCCGGCTTCGTTATGGCCCTGTATCTCGCCGGTCTGCGGGCGATTCCCGACGAGTTGCGGGAGGCGGCGGTTATTGACGGCGCCGGCACGATCGCGCTTTACCGTCATGTATTCATCCCCATGCTGCGGCCGGTCACCTTTACGGCGATTGTGCTGACCGGCGCCGGCTCCATCGGCAACTTCGAGATTCCCAGCATCATCGGCACAGGCCCCGGTTTTGCGACCGATACGCTCGGTTTCTACATGTTCGAGCAGACCTTTCGCTCCAGCCGCTACGGCCTGGGCGCGGCGGTCGCCACCTTCATGCTTGTCTTGTCCATCCCATTGATCCTGCCCTATCTGATCAGCGTTTTGCGTGAGGAGAAAGAATGAGTTGGCGTCGTCTGCTGGCCGGCAGCACCAAATATGCCGTCCTGATCGCATTTGCCGCGTTCTACCTGGTGCCCTTTTATGTGATGATCCTGACCGGGCTGAAGCCGCTCGAAGACATCAGTTCATTCGAGATCTGGAATATGCCCAAGAGCCTCGACTTTGGCAGCTTTCGCGAGGCGTGGAATCAGATGGATTCCAACTTCTGGAACAGCGTTCGCATCACGATTCCGGGCGCCATCGTTTCAACTTTTCTGGGTTCGCTCAACGGCTATGTTTTCGCCAAGTGGGGTTTTCGCGGCTCGAATGTGATTCTGTTCCTGTTCGTGTTCGGCTTGTTTCTGCCGGGCCAGGGGATCCTTATCCCGCTGGTGTGGGTCTTGCAGTTCATGGGCCTGTACGGTAAGGTGAACGGCCTCATCATGGCCTACTGCATCTTTGGCATACCGATCACGTCGCTCCTTTTTTACAGGTACTATGCCAGTGTCCCAGATGAGTTGGTGGACGCTTCGAAGATCGACGGCTGCGGCTTTTTCGGCATCTACCGCCGCATCATTTTACCGCTTTCGGGGCCGACCTTTGCGGTGGTGGGTGTGTGGCAATGCACAAGGATCTGGAACGAGTATCTGATGGCGCTGGTTGTGCTCGGCAACCCGGCCAGGGCGCCGGTTACCGTGGCCATCAAGAACTTTTCCAGCATGGGCGTCATCCCCTGGAATTTGCAGATGGCCGCCGCGCTGATCGCGTCCGTGCCCACGATTGCCGTCTACCTGATGCTTGGGAAACTGTTCATGCGCGGCCTGCTGGAGGGGTCGTTGAGCGGCTAGACGACGCTGCGGTCCCACCGGTTATCCAACGGTCAGCCTCCACACATACGGATACGGCTATTTCGAGCATACGCGTTTTCCCCTGGGACTCATGCTGATTGTTGTACTGTTGTTGCATTGCCGGTGTCCGCTTGCCGGTCGAGAATCCCCCCTGCTCTCCCCCGCAGCGCACATTTGCAAGGAGAGGATTGAAGCGTTGTGACAGACGACGTTCGCTTTATGTGGGACACGCCCGTGCCGATGCGCGACGGGGTGAAACTGTCGACCGATATCTACCTGCCGGCGGCGGCGGAAGCCTACCCGGTCATCCTGGCGCGCACACCCTATGACAACATCGCGCCCCGCATGGTGGAAGCTGCCCAGTTCTTCAGCGCGCGCGGATATGCGGTGGCGCTTCAGGATGCGCGCGGACGGTTCGACTCGGAAGGCCATTTCGAGCCGCGCGTGAATGAGGGGAAGGACGGCTACGACACAATCGAGTGGATCGCGGAACAGCCCTGGTCGAACGGCAAAATCGGCATGATGGGCGGGTCGTATGGCGGCACCGTGCAGTGGCTCGCCGCGCGTGAGCGGCCGCCGCACCTGACCACGGTCGTCACGTCGGTCACCGGCGGCATGCGTTGGATGCACGATGAGAACTATATGAACGGGAAGTTCCCCGTCTTCCAGTTCCGCTGGCTGAACATGACCGGCGGGCGCACGATGCAGCACTACCCGTTCGAGCCGCTGACCTCGCATCAGCCGGGCGTGGCCTCGCCTTACAACTTCAACAAGCTGATCCGCACGCGACCGCTCAAGAATGTCGACAAGGTGGTCGGGCGCACGAACACATATTGGCGCACGTGGCTTGAGCGCAACACGTACGACGAGTACTGGCAACAGATGTCGTTCGAGGACTATTTTGAACTGGTTGACCTGCCTGCACTGCACATCACCGGCTGGTTTGACAACTGCCAGTGGGGCGAAATGTACATGTACAGCGGGATGGCGGCCCGCTCACCCGGGGGCGACAAACAGTGGTTGCTCGTGGGTCCGTGGGACCATGCCGGGTCGGCCAATCCGCAGCCGCGCCTGGGCGATCTGGAGTTCACGCAAGCGGCGGTGCTGGACATCAGGGCAGTTCATTTGCGCTGGTTCGACTACTGGCTGAAGGGCGAGGAGAACGGGCAGACCGATGATGCCAAAGTCAGGATTTTCACCATGGGCCGCAACCGCTGGCGGGACGAGCCTGCGTGGCCCGTGCGCGGGATGGAGCCTGTTGCCTTCTATCTCCACAGCGGCGGGACGGCGGATCTGTTTCCCGAAGGCGGCAAGCAAGGGGAGCAGGGGGCCGGCTACGGGACGCTGGATTTGACGCCGCCCGGAGAAGAGGCCGGCGACCGCTATGTATACGACCCGGAAGATCCCGTGCCCTCGGTGGAAGACGCGGAGTCGCCCGATCCGATAAGGGACTCCCACGTGCTGGCGATGGACTTTCGCTACGCCCTGCGGCGCGCCGACGTGCTGACCTACACCAGCGCGCCGCTGACAGAGGAGCTGGAGATAACCGGCACGGCCTTCATCACCCTTTACGCGGCCAGCGACTGCGTCGATACGGACTGGGTGGCGTTGCTGTGCGATCTTCGGCCGGACGGCAACTCAGTTCCGTTGACTTCGGCGGTGATGCGCGCTTCGTACCGCGCCGGGGCAGACAAGATTGACAGTCCGGCCCCCTCTCCCATCACGCCAGGCCGGGTGTATCAGTATACAATTGAGTTCATGGCAACTTCGATGGCTTTTCAGCCGGGTCACTGCCTTCAGCTGGCGGTGACCTCATCGCTGTATCCGGCCTATGATCTGAATCCGAACACGGGCGCGCCGGTCGGTGAGGACCTGCCGAGCCGGCCGGCCAACCAGACCATCTACCACTGCGCCGAGTATCCGTCGCATCTTCTGCTGCCGGAGGTGAAACGATGAAGCACGCCCCTTCCATGCTGGCCGGCGCGGCCGAAGCGGTCATTACGCGCGTGAAGGACAGGCCGGTCGTCTACGATGACCTGTTTGCGCGCGCACTGGTTCTTGGCGCGGATGACGACCGGCTCGTCATCGTTGCGGCAGACATGGGGACGTTCAGCGTCGAGTTTGCAGACGACCTTCTACGACGGATTGAGCGGACGACGGATATTCCAAGCGGCAACATCATCATCACCACAACCCAGACGCACAATGCGCCGGGCGTTGACGGGCGCGAAATGACGCCTGAGGCGAGCGAGTGGCTGTCCGACTGCATTGCCGGGCTGGTGAAGCGCGCCAATGGCGCGCTGCGGCCTTGCGTGCTGAACGCGGGCCGCGCGCCTGTGCAGATCGGCTACAACCGGCGCCTGATGCAGGACGGCGAAATCGTGATGGCACCGAATCCCAACGGCGCGATTGTGCCGTGGGTAGACGTTCTCGAGGCGAAGGATGCGGACGGCAGGCGGATTGCGGCGCTCTTCTCGCACGCCGCCCATCCCGTGATCGTCCACTGGCTGAGCGAGGAGATCGGGCCGGACTTTCCGGGCTACGCGGTCAGGCATCTGCGCGACCTGCTGGCAAGGGAAGGTGAGCCGGAGGGCGTATTCATGTTCGCGCAAGCCTGTTGCGGCGACATCAACGGCCATCCCCTGCGCGGCGGTTTCGGCGCGTGTGATGCCGCCGGACTCTCGCTGGCGTTTGCCGTCAAGCAGGCGCTGGCCGACGCGCGACCGGTCACGCCTAGCGCGTTCAAAGCGCGCTCGCTCGATCTGTCCCTGCCTTTGGAAGAGCCGCCGACAGCTGCCGAATGCAGGGCGGCGCTGGAAGAGGACCCGGACAGCACGCGCTTTCACGAGCTGCTGGCAGTTGCCGAGAGCGGCGAGCGGCAGTTTCACCCGCTTTCGATGCGAGCGCTGGCCGTCGGCGACGCGCTGTGTTTCCTCACGTTTACTGCTGAGATGTTTGCCGAATACCAGCTGTACGCAGAAGCGGTGTCGCCCTTCGGGCAGACGTTTGTCTTCAGCCACACCAACGGGATAACAGGGTACGTGGCAACCGCAGAGGACTATGAGTTGGGACCCGCCGGCGGCTACGAGTCATGGCGCTATCCGACACGGAACCCGCCCTGGCTGCCGCCGCAGCCGCAGGCTGAACGATTGGTCCATGAGGGGATCACGCGACTTCTGGACGAACTCTCGCAATAGAGGCCCCCCCCCCGGCTATCGACCGTTTGCACGCACTGTCAAGCGCCCCTTTTCAAACACCCATTTGCCAACGATGGAGAATGAACCCGCAATGTCCAGCAAATCAAGGCCGGAGTTCGGGCCTTACTACATGCCCGACAAGTGGTGCCTGGATCGCTACATGCACACCGAGGAGGTGCGCAGAACGCTCGATCTGCCGGCCCGGTTCTATGTGCGCGACACCACGATCCGCGAGGGCGAGGAGACGCCCGGACTTTCGATGACGACGCGAGACAAAGTGCGGATCGCCGAGAAGCTGTACGAGGTCGGCGTGCAGCAGGTTGATATCGGCTATGTCGGCGCGCAGCAGGGCCACTACGAGACGGCCAAGCTGATCAGGCGCGAGATCCCGGAACTGGCGATCACCGGCTTTGCCCGCGTCTGGTCTGCGGACTGGCAGAGGGACGTGGACCGTTGCCAGGAGCTTGAAGTGGCGCAGGTCGACGTCCTCCAGCATCCAATCCTCATTTGGGCGTCGGATGAGCAGGTCATGGAGCTTGGCCCGGCCCGGGAGGCGCTGATCCCGCGCACGGTTGAAGTGATCGAGTATGCAAAGCGCTGCGGGCTGCGCGTGGCCTACGGTCATCCCGACGTATCGCGCACGCCGTGGGAGACTCTGCAGGAGTTCTACTCGGTTACGGCGCGGGCCGGCATCGACCTGCTGATCCTCTACGAAGACGGCTACGGCTGCCCGCCGGGCGTGCAACATCTTGTGCGCAAGATACGCAATCTGGTCGACGTGCCGCTGATGATCCACTGCCATGACGATCTCGGTCTGGGCACGGCCAACGTGCTGACCGCGGTGGGCGCGGGCGCGGAAGCGGCGGACCTGGTCGTCAACGGCCTGGGTGACAAGGGCGGCCTCACCAAACTGGAGGAGGTCGTCGTCGCGCTGGAGACGCACTATGGCCTTTCCACCGGTATCCACCTGGAAAAGCTGACAGAGCTGTCCAGGTTCGTCGAGGAAGTTACCGGTTTCAGGCGCCAGATCAATAAGCCGCTGGTGGGGGAAAACGCCTACATTCACGAGGCTGAACTTCATGTCTACTGCATCGTCAAGGGGCTGTGGGAGGCCATGGAGGGCGTCCACCCGCACGTGATCGGGCAGAAGCGGACGGTCGTCTTCGGCAGCACGACTCTCCACGGCGAAGCGGTGCGCGCCCGGTTGGACGTGACCGGGCAGCGGTACAATTCGCGAGACGTTGAACTGATCCTGGACAAGCTGCGGGAGCGTTTGCAGACGCAGCCGTCCCTCACGCTGGAGGAGTTCGACGAGCTGGCGCGCACCGTGCTTGTGTAACAGGCCATGAACAAGCAACCCTATGTTTAGGGAGCTACTGTGTCCATTCTTATCTTAGGCGGAACCGGGCTGATCGGCTCACGGTTGTCCAGGCGTCTGCACAGCCTGGGCCAGCGCGTTATCTGCTTCGATCTCTATCCCGATTACAGCGCGGTGGCCGACCTCGACAATGTGGAGATCGTGGTGGCAGACGTTACCCGTTTCGAGGACATCATCGCCGCGATTCGGAAGTACGACGTGGAAAGGATCGTCAACCTCGCCTACATCCTGCCGCCGGAGTCCGAGGAGAAGCTGCAACTGGCGATGCGGGTAAACCAGATGGGCATGAACAATGTATTCGAGGCGGCGCGGCTGATGGGTATTCGACGTGTCGTTTACGCCTCGACCATCGCCGTCTACGGTCTGCAGGACTCTTTTGGCGACCGCCCGGTTACGGAGGATGATCACTGCTACCCCGTTACGGTCTACATGGCGCACAAACTGTGGAATGAGTTTATGGCGGCCAAATACATGGAGCGCTACGGGATGCAGATTCCCGGATTGCGCATCGCCAACGTGGCCGCGCCGGGGCGGACGAAGGGCTTCTCCGCCTGGCAGAGCAAGTGCATCGACGAGCTGGCCGCGGGCAACCCGTTCACAGTTCCCTCGCGCCGCGATCAGAGGCTGCTCATCATTCATGTGGGCGATACGGCGGACCTGTTTGCCAAACTCTGTTTGCAGGAGGAGCTGAACTACGCGGTCTACAATTCGCTGGCCTATGAAATCACGGCTCAGGAGTGGGCCGACGCCATCCAGGCGCAGCTGCCCGATGCCAGAATCACGTTCGACGAATCGGCGCCCGATCAGCCCAATATTTACAACTGGTCGACTGAGCGCATCGAGCGGGAGTTGAATGTAAAGATTTCGCCGCTGGAGGAGGCAGTCCGGCGCCACATTGATGAAGCGCGCGCACGCCCGGCGAGCGTGTGAATAGGGGAGGCAGGCTCGTTCAGCAGATCAACTGGCCCGGTAAGGATGGGGAAGGCAATGCGTTTAGCGAACAAGGTCGCGGTAGTTACCGGAGGCTCACGTGGGATCGGCAAGGCGATCAGTCTTGCGTTCGCCGGTGAGGGCGCGGACGTGGTGGTTGGTTACCATGCCTCCGCCGAGAAAGCGCGCCTGGTTCAGGGCGAGATTGAGGTCTTAGGGCAACGGGCGTTGACCTGCCAAGCAGATGTCTCGAACCGTTCCCAGGTGGAGCAGTTGATGCGTACAGCCGTCGAAACACTGGGGCGGATCGATATTCTGGCCAATGTCGCCGGCATCACGCTGAGGTCGGCGATGGAGGAGCTGAGCGAGGAGGATTGGGACCGTGTGATGGACACCAATCTGAAGGGCACCTTCTTGTGCAGCCAGGCCGCGGCCCAGGTTATGATTGGGCAGGGCGGCGGCAACATCATCAACATCGGTTCGGTTTCCGGCCTCGCGGCGCATTACAACAGGGGAGCTTACGGCCCCAGCAAGGCGGCGGTCGCCATGTTATCCAAGGTGATGGCGGTGGAGTGGGCCGACCGCAACATCCGCGTTAACACAATCCTTCCCGGCACGACCGAGACGGAGATGACCGACTACTCCTACCCGACGGCTGAGATGCGCGCCAAACGGGAACAGACGATCCCCCTGAACCGCTTTGTCCAGCCGGAGGAGGTTGCGGCCGCGGCCATTTTTCTGGCGTCGGATGACGCCGCCGCGATCACCGGCCATTCGCTGGTCATAGACGGCGGGTTTCAGAACAGTCTTTTTCAACTGATGGAGCGTCTGCTGACGTAAGCGAGCCCCGGCCGTATCGCGGCGTACATCCCGACCACCCAAAAACGAGGAGAGAGTAGAGAAGGGCGAGGAGTGAGAGACGCCTTCGCTCGCTTTGCTCATGGTCGCGGATTGACTATAGTTGAGTCGTTATTGACGCAGATAAACTGCAGTCCAAATCGCCGAGGAGAGCCCGATGAGTGACCGACTCTTTCCCCCACACCTGCTCCATGCGCGCTGGCACAGCTTTGAGGCGGCCGGCTACACGGAGCCCGTCACCGGCATTGTCTACCGCGGGGAGCCGCGGCCCACGTGCGGCATGCCGCTGGGCGGGCTGGATACCGGCTGCATCGACGTGGAGCCGAACGGGATGTTTGGCTACAGCACGATCTTCAATCACCTGGTGGAGCCGCGGGCGCTGCTGAATTTGCCGATGCTGGGGCTGGCGTGTCGGGGCGAAGACGGCGCAGAGGGCGCGTGGATACTGGTGTCGGACACGCTGGGTAAGCGGGACACGCCGCAGCCGAGCCAGAGCGCGGTGACCTTTCCGCCGACCGACTACGCGCCTCTGTATGACGAGATCGGCCTGGCGGGCGCGGCGATCGCCGACTCGATCGACTACTGGGGGCACTATCCTGTTCTGGACATGGAGTTCGCCTGCGCGGCGCCGGTCAAGGTGGGCGTGCGGGCGTGGTCGCCGTTCATTCCCGGGGACACGGTGGGCTCGATGGCGCCGGGCGCGGTGTTTGAGATTCACCTGCGCAACCCGGAGGGCGCTGCCCAGAGCGGGACGCTGGTGTTCAACTTCCCCGGCTTCGGGCCACAGGAGGGGGTGCGGCGGCGGCCGCTGACGGGCCTGCTGCAGGGTGTGCTGGTGGAGAGCGGGCGCCAGGGCGATGCCTGGGAGATGGCCTACGTGCTGGCCGTAGTAGACGGAGACGCGGCGGCAGACGGGGGCGCGCTCAATGCGGACAGGGAAGCTTGGAGCCGGATCGCTGACGGGCTGCCCTCGCCTTCACCGGATGACAGCGGCGCATCGTTGGCGATCCCCTTCGACCTCGCCGCGGGCGCCAGCCGGACGGTGCGCGTGGCGCTGGCCTGGCATGCGCCGCACTGGCGGGCGGGGGGCGCGCCCGCGCACGAGGAGACGGAGCTGTTCACGCATATGTATGCGCGGCACTATGCGGACGCAGTGTCCACTGCCCGGTTCCTGGCCGACAATCATGAGCATCTGCTGCAGCGGGTGATCGCGTGGCAAGAGGCGCTGTACGGCGCGGCGGAGGTGCCGGGCTGGCTGGCGGACGCGCTGATCAACAATCTGCATCTGATCCCGGAGTGCAGCATCTGGGGCCAGGCGCAGCCGCCGATCGGGGCATGGTGCGCGGAGGAGGACGGGCTGTTCGGGCTCAACGAGTGCCCGCGCGGCTGCCCGCAGATCGAGTGTCTGCCGTGCAGCTTTTACGGCAACATCCCGCTGGTCTACTTCTTCCCGGAGGCGGCGCTGTCGACGCTGCGGGGCTACAAGGCGTACCAGTATGCCGACGGACGGCCGCCGTGGATCTTCGGGGGCATTACGGCGACGGTGGAGGCGAACCGGCCCGGTTACGGGCTGAGCGCTCCAGACGTGGGCTACCAGACGGTGCTGAACGGCGCCTGCTACGTCATCATGGTCGACCGCTACTGGCAGGTGTCGGGCGACGACGCGGCGCTGGCCGAGTTCTGGGATTCGCTCAAGCTCTGTAACGACTTTTCGATGAATCTGCGGCCGGCGTACGGGCTGGCGCAGGTGATGGCAATGCCGACGCCGGGCACCGATTCGCACGGGCTGGGCGATACGGAGTGGTTCGAGGCGCCGGAGCCGGGCTGGAAGGGCTATGTGACCCATGCCGGCGGCGTGCGCATGGCGCAGGTGCAGATCATGCGGCGGATGGCGGAGGCGATGGGGGACGACGATTATCGCGCCCGCTGCGACGCGTGGCTGGAGGCGGGCGCGGCGGCGTTGGAGGAGCACCTGTGGACGGGCGACTACTATCTGAACTTCAACGAACCGGAGACGGGGCAGAAGTCCGACCTGATCTTTGGCTATCAGCTGGACGGGCAGTGGGTGACGGACTGGCACGGCGTCGCGGGCGCGTTCCCGGCGGCGCGGGTAGAGCGGACGCTGCAGACGGTGGCGGAGAACAACTGCGCTCTGAGCCAGTCGGGCGCGGTCAACTATGCCACGGCGGAGGGCGAGCCGGCCAAGGTGGGGGGCTACGGCACGTTCAGCTATTTCCCGCCGGAGCTGTACATGCTGGCGATGACCTACATGTATAACGGGCAGCAGGACTTCGGCCGCGATCTGCTGCAGCGCTGCCTGGACAATATCAGCTGCAAGTGGGGTTATACGTGGGACGCGCCGAATACGGTGCGCGGGGATGCGGATACGGGCCAGCGCGCGTTCGGGGCGGACTATTATCAGAATATGATGCTGTGGGCGGCGCCGGCGGCGCTTCAGGAGGAGGATTTGGCCGGTCCGATGCAGGCGGGCGGGCTGGTGGCGCGGGTGATTGAGGCGGGGGCAGAAAGTTTATAGTATCTAGTTCTTAGTGGATGGCCGCTCGGCATCTTAGAATGTGGAAAGAGGGCGATGGGCTTGGGTTGAGGATGTCTGGCCGTTTTTCATGGAACTCCCTCGCTCCTGTGTGACGGTCTGGCAAGTCTATATTAACGTCCACCTTTAATGTAACACGCTTGTGCCTCCATGTTAAAGGCTACCGTTAATATGGAGGTGGATTACGGCCATATTAATGGATATCGTTAATAAGAACGTTCCCTCGCTGCATCTTCTTCGCACACGCGGCATTCGCGCCATCTCCAGTGTTTAGCTGAACCAAACCATGTCTGTCTTTGCTCGCGCTCGACCGGGCCACAGTGCGGAATTTGGCGGTACGTGTTTGGGCGCGGGGGCCCTGCTGGCTTGGCGGCACACAGCCGGTTAGGCGTGACCGGAGGGGGGCGTTGCGGGGAGATTCCCCCCGCACAAGGGAGGCCGCTCGCGGCCGACCGCCCAAAAAGTGAAAAAGAGTGAAGAAAATGAGGAGTGAGAAACACCTTTTGTTCGCCTCGCCTGGGAGCGCGAATTGACTGTGGCTGAGCAGATTCCCAGAAACTGACAACTTAAGAGGCGTAGCCGTCCTGGTTTTACTTGCGCCAGTCGGGTCAGTAGCCGCGTTCGCTGGCGAAGCCGTAGGAGGGGCCGATCTGGTTGGGGTGGGACGCGGGCCAGGCCTGCGCGAGATCACTGACGCGAAACAGATCCGGCATACGCGTTGGCGAAGAGGGCAAAAACTCCCCTTTGACAGACATAGTAAATTAAATATAATTTCCTTTATTGTCACTGGGTGGTGATCGAATCGTAAGCAGTGATAGAACAGATGAGGTCCCTACTCTAACAACCTACTTTTTCCCACTCCCTTTTTCCCAGCAGAGACACTTCGTGCAGGGCGTAACGCGAACCGACCGGAGAGGATCAGGAGAGCGCATATGAGTAAACCGTTGCGAGCGGGTTTGATCGGTTGTGGCGGCATTGCCGGGGCGCACATGCGGGCATACCGTCAACTCGGGGGGGTGGAGATCGCGGCCGCCGCGGAGATCGTTCCGGAGCGTCTCCAATCATTTGGCGATGAGTGGGGTATCGAGAACCGCTACCTCGACTACGAGGTCATGCTGGAGCGGGAAAAGTTGGACATCGTCAGTGTCTGCACACCGCCCTTCGCCCACTGCGCTCCGACCATCGCTGCGGCTGAGGCCGGCGTACGGGGCATCTTCTGTGAGAAGCCGATGGCCATGAATCTGGCCGAGGCTGATCGGATGCTTGATGCCTGTGACCGGGCCGGGACGCTCCTCCAGATCGACCACATCTACCGCTTCGAGCGCAACTTCCGCCAGGCGAAGGCAATGGTGGAGGCCGGCGAAATCGGTGATCTGCTCGTAGTTTCGGGAAAGTGCGTGGGGCCGCCGCGCAGTCCTGAGAACTATGCCGGACAGTACCGGCTGAATGGCGGCGGTTGGATGATGGCCCAGGGCACTCACCTCTTCGATCTGTTCCGCTACTACGCCGGCGATCCTCTCTGGTGCCTCGCCAATGTCGAGCGCTGGCGCCCTGACGTAGACATCGAAGATGCTGCCACCGGACTTTTCGGACTGGAAAGCGGTGTCAAGGCATTCTTCGAAGTAAGCGGCAACCGCGCGGACCGTACCTTTGCGTTCATGGCCGAACTCGAAGGTGTGAAGGGCCGGCTGCACCTCTCCGACGGCGTGGACAGATTTCACTTCTATCAATGGACCGCCGGACACACGCCTGACGACTGGCGGCCAGTCGAGACGGTCGAGGAAGACCCGATCGCGATTGTTCTCCAGGACTTCCTGAGCGCCGTTATCGATGATCGTGAGCCGGAATCCAATGGACGTGAAGGACGGGCCGCCCTGGAGATGATCATGGCCGTATTCGAGTCCCAACGACAGGGCGTGGCTTGTATTAACTTTCCGCTGACAATAGGGGAAAACCCGCTGGCACTGATGAATGAAGAAGGCACACTGTCTAAGCTAAGTAAGGAACCTAATCACTGATTGCGCCGCACGTCAGGAGGACACCTAACATGAAGCTCGCTCTGTTTGCTTTCGGCCAGGAAGATCATGTGGGCATCGTTGAACAGGATGGCATCTTCGATCTCACGCGCGCGATGCAGGCATACGATCTGTTCAACAAGAACACCCAGACATCGCCGGTGACCAGCATTCATGAGATGTTGGACAAGAATATGGTCCATCGGGCGGTCATCGAACCGGTGTTGGAATTTATTGACCGGCACAACCTGAGGCAAGCTCTGACAGTTCCCGAAGGGGCAGCTGATCATCCATTGCGGGCGCCCATCAGGCGGCCAGGAAAGATCATTGCTCTCGGCGGCAACTATTCCTTCCCAGGCTACCCGGACCCTGAAGAGCCACCCTTCTTCTTCAAAGTCGCGACTTCGGTTATCGGATCTGACGAGCCAATCATTTACAAGAAAATCATGAAGCAGGTGGAGCCGGAAATCGAGTTGGCCGCTGTGATCGGCGCCCGTGCGAGCGATGTACCCGAAGAGGAAGCGATGCAATATGTGGCCGGCTATACCGTGCTGAACGACGTTACGGCCCGCGATCTGCAGAATGCCGCATGGGATATCCAGCGTCCCTGGGAATATACCAAGAGCATAGATACCTTCACGCCTGTCGGCCCGCACCTGGTCCTGCCCGAAGCGGTGAGCGATCCGCACGACCTGGAGATGATCATGCGAGTCAATGGCGAGGTCGTGGCAGACGCCAGCACCAACACGATGTTGTTCCGGATTCCCTTCCTGATCGAGTACCTCAGCCAGTACATGACGTTGGAACCGGGCGACATCATTGCGACGGGAACGCCGGCCCACCCGGAGGCGCTGCACCCCGGCGACGTGATTGAACTGGAAGTGGCTGAGGTGGGCGTGTTGCGGAATCCTATTGTGGCCGAAGGTTGATAAGGAGGTCCTGGTGAGCAGCCAAAGAGAGTCACCGTCGTCAGCGGTTTTTCCCTGGGTCAGCGCGGCCGCGTCGGCGGCGAGCGGGCCGGCGTTGCGTATCTTGGGGTTGGAGTGTGGCTTTGTGTGGACTACCTGGGCGGTCCTCGAAGGCCGGCAGCTTGTTGACGGCGGCGTGTTTCTGAGCGACGACTATCTGGAGCCTGCCGACATCGACTCCATGACGCGCACCGAACTGGTGACCCGTCGACTGTACGGCATGCATCTCGGCCTCGTGCATCTGATGGACAGTTACTCGCCCGGGTGCGTGGCCGATTGGAGCCCAGACATTGACCGGAGTGATACAAAGGCAGTGGAGGACCGTCTGGAATTTACATATCGACACGGACAGAGCCAGGGGATGATCAAGAATCTCTGCTTTCAGCGGGGTCTGACCGTGTTGGGTGTGCCGGCTGCAAAAGCGAAGCAGGCGGTGACCGGCGATCCCGAATCCTCCCGCGCCGCGATGGAGGCTGCGCTGATAGAGAAACTGGTTGTGTCGGAATTCACCTCACGCGAGTTCAGCATGGACGACGGCCGCAGGATCAGCGACAACTGCGCCGGCGCTCTCGCCATAGCCTATGCCGCGCAGGTCCAGTTGGGAGATTAGCCCTACCCACTGTCTGTTCAATCTGCCGGTTCAGAGAAAGTCGAAACCGTGTCAGGGCATGCAATCGCAATCCACGATGGGAGAGATACGTCTGCGAAAGCAGCTCTTAGCCGGGGGCTGGACGCACGTTGGGGGCAGGGTCGCCAGCCCAGCGAACGCCTGGTTTCCGGAGTACTCACCCCGATCTCGCTCAGCCCTGAATGCCGGCCGGGATAGAAGGCATATAGCCCGGCGCCTGGCAAGGGCACGATCTATCGCGGAAGTTGGAAGCAGGGCAGCGCCGGCAGCGCCGGCAAAGGAGGCAGCCTATGCGACAAGCTCAAGGCACTGTTGTTCCCCGGTCTCAGCCGGATGACATCCACCTAGTGGAAGGGAGAACAGAAATGGATTCAACAACGAAGAAGATCACACGCCGTACGTTCTTGCGCACATCGGCTTTCGCCGGCACAGCCGGCGTGCTGGCCGCGTGTGCTGTTGGGGTGCCGCCACCGGCCGGAGATGGCGCTGCCGCGCCGGTGATGGAAGACGTGACCCTGCGAATGGTAACGCATTACGGTTCGCCCGTGCGCCGTGAGTTTACGACGCGGGTCAAGGACATTTTCGAGGCGACACACCCGGGCGTCACGGTCGAGGTGGAGGTCGCGCCGGATATCGACGTACGCTGGCAGACCGAGGTGGCGGCCAAGACGTTGCCGGTGATGCTCTGGGACGCTAACCTGTTCTGTGAGATGGCCGCTCAGGGCGTCTTTCTGCCGCTGGACGACCGCATGCCGATGCAACAGCCCCCAGTGGATATGGATGACTACAATGTGCCCACAGGCGCCGAGTGCATGGTATGGCACGAGGGCCAGCAGATCGCGATGCCCTGGATCAACGGTGCGCCGCTCCTCTACTACAACGTGGACATGTTCGAAGAGGCCGGCATTGAACGGCCGTCCGATGACTGGACCTGGGATGACTTTGTCGACGTAACCAAGGAGCTGACGCGGGACACCGACGGCGACGGCGAGATCGACCAGTGGGGCTACATGCAGAGCACCCGCTGGGACGAGCACTTCGCCCAATGGATCTTTGCCAACGGCGGCGAAATTGTGACCGAAGACAGGCTCCATACGCCCCTGGATACACCCGAAGCGGCGGGGGCCATTGAGTTCCTTTACGACTTGCGTTTCACACACAAGGTCTGGCCGCTGGCCGAGCAGATGGAGGCGCTGCAAGCCCTGGGCATCGGCAGCCTCTTCAACGGCGGCAGGGTCGCCATGACATATGGCGGTACCGGCGGTGTCGGAGGCTTCAACCGCAGCGTAACCGACTTCACCTATGACATTCTGCACTTCCCGAAGTCGCCGGCGACTGGCGAGCGCGCGCTCTGGACCTTCATGCAGAATTTCGCGGGCCCGATCTGGTCGGAGCATCCCGACCTGGACGCCGACCTGGCTATCGCGCTGGGCGGCCCCAGTTCGCAGCGTTGGGCCGGCCGCACCAAGATTCAGGTACCGATCTACACGCCGGCCGTGGAAGAAGATTACGCCACCAAACCGCCCGAAAATATCCGCGTCGTGCCCGAGATGTTCGCCGAGCCGGGAGTTCAGCATCTTCCCATCTTCAACGGCAAGACGGAGTGGCTCCAGACCGTTTTCGGCGGTGAGCTGACCAAGGCCTTTATTGGTGAGGCATCCCTGGCTGACGCCATCACGTCGGCCGTGGCAGAAGGAGATCGCATACTGGCGCGCCAGTAGAGTTGAGCAGGCGTGCAGAGGCGCGGAGGGGAGCAGGCTGTTTGTGTGGTGAGCGATAACAGCTTGCGCCTCCGCCCCTGTGACATCTGCCATTGAGAGTCAACCATGACTTCACAACCGCAGCCTGCCGTGCGCCCCGCGGAAAAAACGAGCATTTTTGGCTGGTGGCGCTGGCGGCGGATCGAAGGCTACCTGTTCATCGCCCCATGGCTGATCGGCTTCGTAGCCTTTGTGCTTGGGCCCTTCCTGGCGTCGTTCTTTCTCAGCTTCGCCGACTGGAACCTGGTAAGGCCGCCCTCATGGGTGGGCCTGGAGCACTATCGCACGATGTTCACGAACGATCCCAAGTATATAAAATCGTTCGTGAACACCGTGTATTTCACCGTCTTCCACGTTCCCCTCATCCTCGTGGTGGCCCTTTTCATCGCCCTGTTGCTCAACCGCCAACTACCCGGGATCGGGGTATTCCGCACGCTTTTTTACCTGCCGTCGGTGACGGCGGGGGTCGCCACGGCCATCCTGTGGCGCTTTATTTTCAATTATCACTACGGTCTGTTAAATCAGGCGATTGGGCTGGTGGGCATCGATGGTCCCAACTGGCTTGGGAGCACCAAGTGGGCGATGCCGGCTTTTATCATCATGAGCACATGGGGATTCGGCAGCCTGATGGTGCTTTATCTGGCCGGCCTGCAGGGCGTGCCGCGCGAGCTCTACGAAGCGGCGGAGATCGATGGCGCGACCGCGTGGGACAAATTGCTCAACGTGACGATTCCGATGATGTCGCCGGTGATCTTCTTCACCATGATCATGACCATCATAGGTTCCTTTCAGATTTTCACAGCGGCATTCGTAATGACCGAAGGCGGGCCGGCGGACGCGACGCTCTTCTATATCCTGTATCTGTACCGCAGCGCTTTCCAATGGCTGCGCATTGGCTACGCATCGGCGATGGCCTGGATTCTGTTCCTGGTCATTCTGGCGCTGACGCTGATCCAACTCAAACTATCGAGGCGCTGGGTGTTCTACGCCGGCGAGGAGCTGGCCTGAGACGACAGAACCTGCCAATGAAAACCGAGCGTTACTCCCGCTACTGTCGGGATGCAGGTCGCAAGGTAGATGCCCAAAGGAGTGCGCACGTTAACAGAGAGGGAGTATGGAAGTAGAGCAGGGGGCAGTCCAAAGTTCAGGTTCGCTTCTCTCGTCGCCAGGGTGGCGCTGGCCTCAGGTACGCGCGCTACTATTCAATGCATTCCTGTATCTGCTCATCGTGTTCGGCGGCATCGTCTTCCTGATCCCCTTCGTCTGGATGGTTTCAACCTCCCTAAAAACGTTGCCGGAGATTCAGCGGATTCCGCAACCCTTGTTGCCGGAGGTGATCCGCTGGGACAACTATTGGGTTGCCTGGACCTCACTACCGTTCACCCGCTGGTTTTTCAACACTGCCTTTATTACCGTTGTCAACATTTTTGGCACGCTGCTGTCCTGTTCACTGGCGGCCTACGGCTTTGCCTACACGCGGTTCCGCGGCCGCAATTTCCTGTTTGTAGTTCTTCTCAGCAGTATGATGTTGCCTTATCATGTTAGGCTCATTCCCACCTTTCTCATCTTCAACCATTTGGCTGGATCAACACCTTTCTGCCGCTCACCGTGCCCGCTTTCTTCGGCACAGCCTTTTACATTTTCCTGCTGCGCCAGTTCTTCCTGACCCTGCCCAAAGAGTTGGATGATGCGGCGCGCATTGACGGCTGCAACTCGCTGAACATCTACTGGCGGATCGTCATGCCGCTGTCAAAGCCGGCCCTGGCTGCCGTAACCGCCTTCACCTTCATTGACAGTTGGAACGATTTCCTCGGGCCTCTGATTTACCTGCGCCAGGACAGTCGCCTTACCCTCTCTCTAGGGCTGCGCATGTTTCTGGATTTCCAGGAGGGCACCGGTGATTTGCACCTGATGATGGCTGCCTCAGTGGCCACGCTTATCCCGATCCTGATCGTTTTCTTCTTTGCCCAGAAACATTTCGTCGAAGGGGTCACTTTCACCGGCTTGAAAGGATAAGATGGATGGCTGAAGAACCGCTGCAAGCGATCTTTGTGGGGGTTGGCGGGCGCGGCCGCCACTACCTCGAGCATCTGAAGGACTCCCCCCATGTGCGGCCGGTGGCGATCGTGGATATCTCCCGGGAAGTCCTGGAACGTGAACGCCTGGCCAATGGACTGCCGGAGACGGCCTGTTTCACCACACTGACCGACGCGCTGCGACATGTACAGGCCGACGCGGTGGGTGTGACAACCCACGCCCGGTTGCACGCGCAGTTTGTCCGGGAGGCGATCCTCGCCGGCAAGCACGTGCTGGTTGAGAAGCCCTTCACCTGCGATCTGGTAGAAGCAGTCCGCCTGGTTGAACTGGCGGATGCCCACGGGGTGAAGATCGTGGTGACCCAGCAGATCCGCTACTTCCGGACGGAACTAACCATGCGCCGGCTGATGCTGGAGCAGGCCTATGGCCCCCCCGGCTTCGGTCACATGCACCACTATAAGCCGCGCTCCGGTCACTACCCCTTGAGCGATCACATGCAGCTGTGGCAGATGACGGTGCATGAGATCGATTCGCTGCTGTCGGTGCTCGCCTATCACAAGGTTACGCGCGTCTTCGGCTACTCATTCGAGCCTTCCTGGGGCAACTGGCCCACCCCCTCTACCGCGGTGGCGACGATCGAATTCGATGGCTCCATTCCGTTTACGTTGGTGTCGACCTCCCAGGCCCGAGGCAGCGCCTACGAATTCCGCATCGAGTGCGCCGAGGCGACGCTGGTACAGCGCGGCCCCCTCCAGGACATCCCAACCACCTTGCACGCTGAATACCAGGGCGGCCGCGTGGTTTCCTTGCCGCTCGACCCGGGGATCGATGTTGAGCCGGGAGACGGTATCAACTGGGTCGCACGCCTCTTATATGAGTACGTTGTTGATGGTGTGGAACCGGAGGTCAGTGGTCGACACAATCTGGATATACTGCGGGTAGCCGACGCCATCATCCGTTCCACGGAAACCGGGCAGGCCGTATCTTTGGACGTTCCTTCCTAGCCTCACGAAGAAGGCAGGGGTTCCGCGCTCGGTTGAGAAGAGAACGACAGGCTCTGCCTTCTTCCAGCCGGCCTGCAGGTTGTATTTCCAGCGCATGACCTGGTCCCCGTAGCTTTGCTTATCCACTATTTTTTTCTCATGGAGCCATACGATGGGAATACCGAAAGAGAACTGGTTCACGTTGGAGGAGTATCACAGCCGGCTGGCTGCAGCACGAAAGAAAATGGCGGACCGGGAAATCGATGTGCTGCTCGTATTCGGCGCCGGCAACGTGTTCTATCTGACCGGCTACAACAGCGTCAACTCGTGGGATTTTCAGTGCTGTATCGTCCCCGACAGCGGCGAGCCCATACTGCTTATTTTCAACTTTGAGCTGGGTCGTTTCCTGGCCAGCGCCTGGCTGAGCGAACCGGCGCTTTACACGGCGCAGGACGATCCGGTTGCGTCATTGGTCAACCTGCTTGATGACCAGAATCTGCGCAGCAGGCGCCTGGGTATCGAGGAGAACAGCCCCAATCTTGGCGTGAAAAACTACCGCCGCCTGCGGCAGATGCTTGCTGACAGCCAGTGGACGGACGCTTCAGGTCTTGTAGACGAGGTGCGGCTGGTCAAGTCAGAGGAAGAAATTGCTTACATGCGCGAGGCCGGCCGGCTCACCCAGTTGGGCGCGGAAGCCGCGCTGGCGGCGGTCGCTGAAGGCGTCTACGATCATACTGTGACCAGCGCCGCATACGAAGTCATGCGGTGCAACGGCAGCGATTTCATGTGCATCGAGCCCATCGTGGCGGCCGGTTATCGTTCCGGCCTGGCCCACAGTACCGTGGGCCACATCCCGATTCAGCACGGTGACTCGGTCTTCATCGAGCTGGGGGCTTGCGTGCGGCGTTACACGGCGCCGATCATGCGGACCACCGTTGTGGGACCGACCCCGCCTGAACGTCAGGAGCTGAATGACGCGGCCCAGCTGGCCGTTCAGACAATCGTTGAAACCGCGCGTGCCGGCGTCCCGACCTCGGATGTTGCGGCGGCCGCGCACCAGAAGGCGATCAAGCCCATTGAGGACCGCATCCAGTTCCACTACAATTTCGGCTATTCGGTCGGAATCGGCTTCCCTCCGGACTGGTTGGAACCGATCCATTTCTTCATCCAACTGCACAATCATGCCCCGTTGCAGGCCGGCATGACCTTTCACCTGCCCTTCACCTTGCGAGTCCTGGGCGAGTATGGCGCTGGCACGAGCGAGACGATCCTGATTACCGAGTCCGGATGCGAGGTTTTGACGCGGGGTCAGGCAGCGTCGTAGCTGGAGCAACCTGACGGTAGCGCTGAAGGGAGCCGCGAGCGCCAAGCTCCATGCGGTCTCGTCCCAACCGGTTTTCGATAGCAGACGGGCAGATGTGCAAGCCTCTGAAAATTGCAGCTGAAATCGCATACTCACACGTGTCATCCAAGTGTTGCAGAGAGACGCTATTATGATCAATGACCCTGTTCTGATCGACGACTGGCATCCGGTCGAACTCTCACAGGAGCTGAAAGAGGGGGAGATCTCAGCGGCGCGTGTGCTGGGGGAGGATATCGTGCTGTGGCGTCTCAAGGGCGAGGTCCTGGCCTGGAGAGACCTGTGCCTTCACCGGGGCACGCGTCTTTCGCTTGGCCGGGTAGAGAATGATAACCTCGTCTGCCCTTACCACGGCTGGGCCTACAACGGCGAGGGGCAATGCGTACACATTCCGGCCCACCCCGACCAGGCGCCTCCGCAAAAGGCGCGCACCCGATCGTACCGGGTTCAAGAGAGATATGACATGGTCTGGGTCTCCCTTGGCGATCCCGCACACGATGTTCCTTCGTATCCTGAATGGGATGAGCCGCACTATCACAAGACCTTCTGTGGACCCTACGACATCCAAGCCAGTGCGCCGCGTGTCCTGGAAAACTTTGTCGATGTTGCCCATTTCCCCTTCGTGCATGACGGTCTGTTGGGCGACCAGCGTTACCCGCAAATGGAGGATTACGAGGTCGAGGTAGGGTCAAATGGCGTCATTGCGAGGGATGTTCGTATCTGGCAACCCAGGCCGGACGGGAGTGACCCCGAGCATCCATCATCCTACACTTTCCATATTCAACGCCCCTTGACAGTCTATGTCGTCAAACCGACTGCTGAGACTCGGTTCGCCTTTTTCTTCACAGTCACGCCGGTCGAGAAGCTGGTTAGTCGCGGCTGGTTGTGGCTTTCTACGGATACAGAGTACGACGTTCCTGAAGATGAAATCCGCGCTTTCCAGGACGAGCTGTTCGATCAGGACATACCCGTCGTGGAATCACAACGGCCGGAGATGCTTCCGCTGGACTTACAGGCTGAACTGCATCTGCGGTCCGACCGCACTGCCATTGCCTATCGTAGATGGCTGAACGAGTTGGGGCTTACTTTTGGGACTGCATAGTAATCGTCGCGTCGTTACCCACAAACTGACAACTTAAGAGGCGTAGCCGTCCTGGTTTTGCTTGCGCCAGTCGGGTTTGTACCCGCGCTCGCTGGCGAAGCCGTAGGAGGGGCCGATCTGGTTGGGGTGGGACGCGGGCCAGGCCTGGCCGCCGATGATGCGGTATTCTTCTCCCTTGCCGCACAGCCAGTAAAACATGTGGGCGACGTAACGGGCCTGATTGTGGCCGCCGTAGTAGGCGCGCTGGAAGTCGAAGTCGGGCTCGGTGATCCAGTCGCGCTGCGGGGGCGTGGTGCGCCAGTAGTTGTATTTGAGCATGTGGCGCGTGCCCTTGGCGGTGGAGACGCCGCGGCGGTGGAGGATGCTCTGGTGATGGATGCCGATGGTGCCGGCGGGGCCGTCGGAGAAGACGCCGCCCTCGTCGTCGAGGCGCTTGGTGGGCATGATGTGGGAGCCGGGCACAAGCTCGGTCGGACCGAGCTCGACAGGGGTGTCCTGGGGGAAATAGAAGAGCTCGACGAAGTTGAGCTCGGGGCCGAAGACGTGGTCGGCGTCGTTATGCCAGTGCTGCGCGGGCATGGGACATTCAGCAAGGTGGTGGCTGGCGAGGACGGGCAGGCCGACGTTGCGGCCCAGCAGCGAGCGCATGATACCGACCACCTGTGGGTTGAGCAGGACGCGCTCCATAAACCAGTCCTCGAGGAAGATGGAGCTGGGCGCGATGGAGAAGCGCATGCGCTCGAGGTCAGCCTCGGTCAGGCCGTCGGGGATGTAGCTGGGGTTGGCCGGGATTTTGCCTTCGAGAAAGTCGCAGGTGCGGCGGTTGATCTCGTCGGGGACGACGCCGCGCAGCAGCAGATGGCCTTCGCGGCAGAATTCGAGCACCTGCGAGTCGGTCAGCGTCGGTTCGCCGTCGAAAGTGTGATTGGCTTTGTCGTGGATCATGTCTTTGCTCAGACGGCGTAGCCGTCCTGGTTATGTTTGCGCCAGTCGGGTTGGTAGCCGTTGGCGCTGCCGAAGCCGTAGGAGGGGCCGATCTGGTTGGGACTGGTCCACGGCCAGGCCTGGCCGCCGATGATGCGGTACTCTTCTCCCTGGCCGCAGAGCCAGTAAAACATGTGGGCGACGTAGCGGGCCTGGTTATGGCCGCCGTAGTAGGCGCCCTGGAAGTCGAAATCGGGCTCGGTGATCCAGTCTCTCTGGGGCGGGGCAGTGCGCCAGTAGTTGTATTTGAGCATGTGGCGCGTGCCCTTGGCGGTGGAGAGGCCGCGGCGGTGCAGGATGCTCTGGTGGTGGATGCCGATAGTGCCGGCGGGGCCGTCGGCGAAGAGGCCGCCCTCGTCGTTGGGGCGCTTGGTGGGCATGATGTGGGAGCCGGGCACCAGTTCGGTCGGACCGAGCTCGACGGGGGTATCCTGGGGGAAGTAGAAGACCTCGACGAAGTTGAGCTCGGGGCCGAAAACGTGGTCAGCGTCGTGATGCCATCCCTGCGCGGGCATGGGGCACTGGACGTTGTGATGGCTGGCGAGGACGGGCAGGCCGAAGCTGCGGCCCAGCAGCGAGCGCATGACGCCGACGACATGGGGGTTGAGCAGGACATTCTGGACGAACCAGTCTTCGAGGAAGATGGTGCTCGGCTCGTGGGAGGCGCGGATGCGTTCGAGGTCGGCTTCGGTGAGGCCGTCGGGAATGTAGCTGGGGTTGGCCGGGATCTTGCCTTCGAGATAGTCGCAGGCGCGGCGGTTGATTTCGTCGGGAACGACGCCCTTCAGCAGCAGATGCCCTTCGCGACAGAATTCGAGCACCTGCGAGTCGGTCAGGGACGGTTCGCCGTCGCAGGTGTGATTGGTTTTGTCGTGGATCATTGCGCTCTCCTGGGTGGCTTCTGGATGCCGGTCAATTTATCATAACTCTGTGGTTTTGGAAACGCCCTGGATGACGCACCTACCGCTCTCACCGAAACCTTGGGCCTCCATTATGGGTAGTGGTCACAAAGTAAGTGGCGCGAGCAAGGAGTTCATCACCAAGTTGTGGTCAATGATAAACCAGTTGGCGCCCATATGGTGGTAGGCATCGCTCTTGGAGATAATCACGACATAAACCCGCTCCAGTGACGCAGCGCAACAGTTAACGGCGTCTCGATCCAGGCAGTGAATCGCGGCGCAACGGTTTCAACATCGTCATCCTGCGACATCATTGACCGAGCGCAACTGAGCTAGTCTATCTAGTTGCCGCCGCTTGATCTGCCCGGTAATATGATCCAGAACCTGGCTGACCATGCCGGCGTCCGTGACAGGCTCAGGCTCACCCAATGCCTCCAGGATCATCTGTCTTTCCAATCGGTCTGGGTTGTACCGCGGTCGATATTGTATAGCCCTTCGATGATTCCCGTTTCAATCGCCCAGCGCCGGTCCAGGCGCTCCAAAAAAGCCCTGTAAGCGTCGGGATTCAGTTGCTCGCGTTGTTTACGAAAGCGCAGCCACTGCTGGTGAAGCGAGTCAATCTCCTGGAAGTCCATATTGGAAGTATGGGCGTCAAGGCCCTCTAAAGGCTGCCACTTATGTGCAAGCACAGTTCAGATTCCCCTAGATACACGATTCATCGGTTGTTCTCTACTTCCGATCTGCCAGGGCTCGTTGACGTTTGTCTGAAAGACGATATGTCAACGAGCCCAACTTACCTGACCGGGTATCCATGGCTGCAGGGCCATGGCTCCACGGTATCCCGGCCTTCCCCGAGCTACGCTGCTCTGGGGAGTGCAAGGAAGTCGCTTTTTCTATATCGGCCTGCGTGAATTCAATGTGGGGAATGTCGCCCGTCCACATGGTGCGGTTCGTCCAACCTGGAGCTGTCATGACGCCTCCTCATCGGTGCGGGCCCGCGACGCGCTCCTAAACAGAGAAGCAAACAGGGAAGGACCAACGCCCATCAACTGTACTCACGGCATCTCCCACAGAAGCCGCAGCGGCACTGCATAGAGCCCCTCGTCGAAGCGCACGCTCGCCTCGCCGTCGTAAAGCACCACCCCGCCGGTAAACCGCCTGCCTGCAGCCTTCTTGAGCTTGCGCAGGGCCTGGAAGTCCGCTGCCGTCACCGTTGCCCCTGCCTTGATTTCTACGCCCGCTAGCGTTTGTGTCCCCCGCTCGAGGACGATGTCCACCTCGACGCCGTCCTTGTCCCGGAAGTGAAAAAAGGTAACAGGGTCCGGTTGCCAGCTTGCCTGCCGGCGTAACTCCTGGTAGACGAAAGTCTCTACCAGTTGCCCCAACAAGGACCGGTCTGCCGCGAGACCGGATGCATCTATCCCAAGCAAAGCGCAGGCCAGACCGGTATCACCAAGATGGAGTTTGGGTGTCTTGATGAGGCGTTTCAGACGATGGCTGTGCCAGGGTGGCAACTGCTCCAGCAAGAACACTCGTTCAAGCAGAGTGATGTAATCCCGGATCGTGGGGCGGCTGACTTGGAACGGGGCAGCCAGTCCGGAGAGATTAAACAAAGTAGCCGTCTGGACGGCCGCGTGCGTCAGCAGCCGCGGCAATACATCCAGGGAACGGATGCGGGCGATCTCAGGTACGTCCCGCTGTACCTGGGCTTCAAGATAGTTTCGGTACCAATTGGCGCGTCGCCGGCCTGCAGGTCGCGCGAGGGCAGCGGGATATCCGCCCGCTACAATTCGCCCAATAAGCCCTTTTCCCAAACGCTCCAAGCGGCGGCTCTCGAACCCGCCGCCGAATAGGGCGCCAAGAAAGCCCGGCAACCAGGCCTCGGCGCCGGATGGACCCGGGCCTCCGTGCAGCTCACACTGCGCCAGCGGATGCAGTCTGACCGTTTCCATGCGGCCGGCCAAAGAATCTGACAGCGCCGGCGTCTGCAACACGTTGCTCGAACCCGTTAGCAGGAAGCGTCCGGGCAGCCGCCTGCGGTCCACCTCCAATTTCAAAGCGGCAAAGAGTGCAGGAACCCGTTGCACTTCGTCGAGAATAACCCGCTCGGGCAACTCGGCGACGAAGCCCAGCGGATCGGCCTCAGCGCCCGCGCGCACAACCTCATCATCAAAGGAGAAGTAGGTGTAATCCTCGGGTCTGTCGGGGAAAGTTCTTGACGGACGTCTCCCGCCAGCCAGGTTCTCTGAGGCGCACACCATTTGGGCAAGGGTGGTCTTGCCGCACTGTCGAGGCCCCTGGATCAGGACGATCGGCGAGTCCTCCAGGGCCTCTGTTAAGCGCTTTTCGGCGAAACGGGGGTACAGTGTATCTCCAGCCATCGGCTGATTGTAACTTTTTACTGCGGCTGATTGCAACTTTACCTTGCGGCTGATTGAAAGGTTTAGCTCCCGCTTCTGCGCCTTCGGTGGCTCTGCACAGCCTTCGAAAGAGCCCCTGATCGATGTCTCGGCATTCTGTGGTTCCCGGGCCCCCAATTCCTCAGCACCCCAACCTCAACTCCTTCAACGCCTCAGAGAGCAAAGCGTTTATCCTCTCCACCTTCTCTCTGTCAGGCTCCTTTTCACCGCCAAACTGAATTCGAACCTTGAACACGATCGGATCCCCAGCGGCGGCTTCAAGAATCTCCGGAATCAACTCTGCAAGGTCCTGTATCCCGTGCCCCTCCAACGTCGCCTCGCCCGCCAGCCCCCCCTCCTGGTAGTCAACCGGGAAGTCCCGGACCCCGCCCGGCTTGGCCGCCGGCGTCTGCAGCAGAACAGTTTGAGCGCCCGACAGGTCCGTATCCAGGGGGGCGCTCCCTTCAGCAAGCTCCAGCCACTGCGCACGAATCCCATCGCCAATCGCGGATCGAACCGCGCTCCACGGCAGGTTCACCCCCCGCCTGGCTGAGATGGCGGTCATGACGGCCAGCGCATTGCTCTTGCCGTCCTGCCATGCATCCGGAATCTCCTCGGCCATCAACTCGCCCACCGCAATCGGAGCCGGCGGCGGTCTCAGTACGGCTGACGGCGCGAGTATCCCGGCGGGAACCGGTTCACCCAGAATTGAGGCAGGCCCGTTGGTCATCCATATCGAGCCCTGGGCCACCGCCTGCGAGATCGCCTCGTCCACCTGGGACGGGTCACAGGCGGGAATGGGAACGATGTCGTCGTACCCGTCCATCGGCACCGTCACCGTATGATCGCCGGAAAAGTAGCAGCGCGCGTCTTGGACGGTTATCTCGTCAGCGGGCCAGAGGCCGGGAAGCGCCTCGCGCCGGAGGAGTGCGGGGGTAATGTCGCTGAGCGTAGCCGACTCGGGCAGCATAACCTCCAGACTTGAATCGTTCAGCGCAGCGTCGTCAACGGGGGCCCGCCAGTAGGTCTTGAACGTCTTGTCGGGCCGCATCGTGCGCCCCACCCAGATTCCCGCTTCGATCCCTTGTACGATTGTGTCCAGGATCTCCTTATGGCGCAGCATCTTGGGTAGTTTGGCGTTCTGAGCGAAGGCTCCCACCAGGTCTCTGACGCGGCGTGCGGGCTCATCCTCTCGCCAAAGATCATAAGGGCCGCCGGGCATCATCGCCTCGGCGCTGATAGCTGTCTCCTGGATGCGGGCGCGTCTGTCCGCCTTTATCGTCGTAAAGAGAGGATCGCTGCCAATCGCAATTTTGAAGGCGTGGACTTCGTTGACCTCGTTGACGGTGACGACGACAGAATAGGCCTGTCTGATGGCATCGGCAATGCGCCCTCCGGCCTCCCGCGTCCTCGTACTGAGCATCTGTTCGCGTAGGGGGTCGATCGACTGGTCCTTGAGTTGATTTCCTACCTCCAGCCAGCCAAGATGCTCGCGCACACGGAGTCGGACAGTGTCGAGCCCATCCCTGGAGGGGACGGCCAGCACGACTGCGTTGCGATTGACGCGGGGACGGTCCGCCGCCGTCGTTTCGTTGAGGAAGCGCCTGGCCTCCGCGCTCGGCCTACCGGACTCCGAACCGGCCTGCGGGCCAAGGATGGCGAAGTGAAAATCGCCATCGTCCTGAATGTCCCTGGGCGACCGCGGCAGCGTATGGACGCGGGCGCCGACCGCTGAAGCGCCGCTTGTGAGCGTCTTTTCGCTTTCAATGGCTTCGATCAGCTTCGATTCAATCAATGGGTCCGGGACACGATTGCGGCAGGCGTCGTCGTGCATCTGGCGCAAATTGGGACGGTTCCCAAGCCGCCAGGCCTTCGGCAGTTGCGGCGCGTCAACGATACCGGTTCCACCCGTATTGACCTCTGCTTCGTCCAGAAACCAGGAGAACTCAGTCCAGCGGAGCAACACCTTCTCCAACTCGATCCTGTCGGGGCTTGTCGTGCCCAGCAGCGTCATCAACTCGCGCGTCTGCGCCTTCTGGCCGATCGGCTGCGAGCTGAGAAAGACAGAAATGACCGCCTGCTCTATCTCGCGGTGGTTCAGACCGGTCGCTTCGGACTGGATCCTGCGCGCTTTGTCCAGTTCGCCCTGGATGATCGGCCGCCACTCCTGGTGGCCGCCGGCGCCGGCCTCAACGCTGGCGACAGAGGCCAGTTCGCTGGCCGCTTCGGCCAGGTCTGTCGCGGGCGGGGCGTCCAGGAAAACGGCAGGGCCGACGAGGGGGCTCGCATCCCACTTCGCCGCGTCACGCAGCGCGATGGCAAAGGTGCGCAGGATGCCGCGCGTGCGCTGAAAGCGCGGCAACTGGGTCCAGCGTGTATAGAAGATCTCGGTGACATCAGGGTGAAACGGATAGCTGCGGAGGTAACGGTCCTCGGCCGCCTGCCGCCCCTTCTTTGTCTGTTCGTCGAGCGCGGCGACCCTTGCGACCACGGCGTTGACGTGCGGTCGGAACAGGTCCTGTTCGCGGATCGACTCCGGTTTGAAGAAGCGCCGCCGCAGGACCTCGGATACATCCTCCCTGCTGACCGGGCTGGCGTCCTCCTCGGTCTGGCGGCCAAAGACCTCGGAGACCTGGCGCAGGATCTCGTTCCCCAACTCGTCGTGTTTGCCGGGGTCGGAGGCGAGCAACGAGGCCACCATGGCGCAGCGGTCTACCTTGACGACCGCCTGCGTGAGATATTGGAAGAAGGCGACCATGCGTCCGCGCGCCGACTGATCGGTCTCGACCTGCGCCCGCAGGTACATCAGCGCTTCGTCCAGGAGTACAAGCGTGGAAAGTCCTTCCTCCTGCGGCTTCGATAACAGATCAACGATCAACGGTTCCGCCGGCGGCGTATCGCGCTCCTCATCCTTGCCTTCGGCGTGGATCATGCGCAGCCCTTCGGCTCCGGCCAGCTGGTAGGCGAGAATGCTCCAGGGGCGCTTGAGCATCCGCAGCGACCCGTCCGGCGCGGGTGTCTCGACGCCCAGTTCCAGGTCGATCTTGTCGAAGCAGAGCGCGGCGACGCGGGCGCGGGGCATTGGGCCGCCGATATGCGCTTCAAACTCGGCGACGGTTTGCCGTTCCGGCAGGGCGGAAAGGTCCTGCGCCAGGTGCCAGAGGGTAATCAGCGTGTGGGTCTTGCCGCCGCCGTATGTGACCGAAAGCGAACGATAGGCTTTGTCGCTGTGCCCTGCCAGCCGCTGGGCCACATCGCGCACCAGATCGCGCAGGTTCAGGGTTGGAAAGGTCAGGGCGAAGAATTCGGCGGGATCTTCGTAGACCTTGCGCTGGCCCTTTTGCAGCAACACGTCATACAGGTCGGCGGCGAAGACGGCCAGCGACAGCTCTCCGCTCTTCAGATCGTCGCGCAGGCTAACGACCTCGTGCCAGGGTGTCCAGGTACGTTTCTTGCTCATCTTGTCCTCACTATTGTCGTGAACTCGGCTGGCCAAGGCCTGTCCGGTCTCGGCATCCCACCTCCCTATTGCCCTGAGGAGGTCGTATAGTGCAAATCACGGCCGGTCGCCGTCCTCCCCTGTGCGGACCTTTTTCCCTTGTCGCACGCTCCTGCCAGTGGTAGTATGCTCCCTGTACGGAAACACGCCTTGAAGGGGGACATATGAGGGACACAGAGACTACGGCGCCCGCCCAGGGCAGGGAAAAAACCATGCCCCCGCGCCGACCTCGCGAAGAGACTGCCCGCCTGGGCGACGAGATATATGAGCGGGACATCCGTCCGCAGGTCGAGGCGGGTCACCACGGGGAATATGTCGCCATCGACGTTGACAGCGGGACTTGGGCCATCTCCGACGACCTGCGGACGGCAGCTAAGCGTCTGCGGACGCAGCGCCCTGGCGCTATTGACGTCTGGCTGCTCCGGGTTGGATACCGGGCACTGCACCACTTTGGGGGCCGTCCCATTCGGAGCGCCGAGTGATAGAAGGCGTGGTGAACGCCGCCTATGAGCCGGTAGTGGTTCTGGTCGTACAAGGTCCATCGGGGCAGGCAAGTGAAATCGAGGCGATTATCGACACCGGCTTCACTGGGTTCCTGACCGTGACGCCTGCGTTGGCGACGGAGTTGGGATTGGCCCTTGTGGGCACGAGCCGGGCAACCCTTGCCGACGGCAGCGAGGTGACCTTCGATGTTTACGACGTTGCGGCGCTCTGGGACGGCCAGCCGAAATATGTCCTGGCCGACGCTGCCGATACGACGCCTCTCGTCGGTATGCGGATGCTGGACCGCCACAACCTGAACATCGACGTAGAGGACGGAGGCCGCGTCGTCATCCAAGCCAAAGAGTAGCCGGACTCCTCCTTTCCCACCGCAGCCGTTATTGCCTTCCGAGAACCTGGGGAGAATTATCCCTCCCTTTACATTGTAATGTATCTTGCGCGCCGATGATCGCCGAGACCAGAAAGTCGAGTGTCCTCTTGCCGGATTCATCTTCGACGAGGATTTCAAAAAGCGGCCCAGCGTCACATCCCTGAGCGCCTTGAAGTTCCTTATGCTGAACCCCTGAATCTTGGCCATCTTGCATTCCCCACTTGCCACACGATAGAACAGGGCTCACATCTAATCTGCTGTGAACGCCCGGCCGTCATGCCAGAGCGATCTAAAAGCAACCTGGCCCTACCGTACTGTTCTCATCGGGCTGCTTCGAGGGACAACAGGCGGCAACAGCGGCGCATCATCATTGTCCTGCATTCTCCGTATCTCCCCGGCCATTTCGACAAAATGGTCATAGCTGCCGAAACGATACGTTATTCGTTCGTCCTCCGAAATTCGTCTCCATTTGTTCTTTCCGATCCCCGTTCGATAGGTTACAGGACCGCTCGGCGGCACCATTCCCACGATGCCCAGCCTGATAAAATCGAAGACCAGCTCGGAGACGAGTTCAGGCGTCATGGTTCCGTGACAGCAGCCGCCCGGCCTCTTGGCGATCTGGGCATGCGTTGCCGGAAACTCTCTGTCGCCGCACGCGTCTGCCATCTCTGCCATACACCTGAGCAGCATCCGATATTGCGGGTACATCAGATCGAGCAGTCCGCTCTCTTCCAATTCCTCGGTTACGTTCTCAAATCTGTATTCACCCATCCGTGCCCTCTTGCTCATGCTACATCTGTTGTCTTCTTGTTTCAAGTCTTCCCCCAATTCATCCTCCAATTTTCCTCACGATCCTTCATGCTCACGCTCCAAATATACCATCAACTTATTCTTCAATTTTTTTGGGGATTACATCGAATAGTGCCATAGACAAAATATGACAATTTGACTGTTTGCTGTTCTCACTCTACAATCGCGGTAACAAGCAAAATTCCTTTTCTTATGATTGAAATTCACCTTTGCATATCAGTCTAGTATGTGAGGAGATATTCGCGCATGACGGAGGCGACAACAATGAACAAGAATGAATCAAGGCAGAAGGAATATGAGGAAGTTTTAGAATCAGCACTAAAACTACCTGGTGTTCTTGAAGCCACAGAAGTGCTTCTAAAGTGCCAAAAAGCAGAGGCGAAGTTCACTCCGTTCAAATCGAGGTCGCTGACAAAAGCAATCAC
Organism: Caldilineaceae bacterium; assembly: GCA_965208965.1. Classification (GTDB taxonomy): domain Bacteria; phylum Chloroflexota; class Anaerolineae; order Caldilineales; family Caldilineaceae; genus Bin5. The sequence goes on along the minus strand of OZ242384.1, from coordinate 1,513,902 downwards.
TACAACTCATACCAACTCAGGCGTATGAGTGGAGGGCCACTCTATGCCTATATGGAGCGAAATTCTCAGGGAAATTAACGAAACACCGACGTCTCAAGGCACGCCAGATTTTGACAAGGTGCGTCGGACTTACTTGGCTCAACTGTACAGATACACTGGGCGGAACACGATCATTTACGCATCTGCATGGTTACAAAAGCCAGAGGTTCCGCCCAATATGATATCTATAGTTGATGAAGACATGCAAGCGTTCATGGAAAACGTCTACGGCCTGGATGGAGACAAACTAGATCTAGTTCTTCATAGTCCAGGTGGAGTTGCAGAATCGGCAGAGCACATTGTTTCCTATCTCAGATCTCGTTTTACTGACATTCGTGTTCTCGTCCCTCAACTCGCCATGTCAGCAGCTACGATGTTGGCTTGCGCCTCAAATTCAATTGTAATGGGTCGATACTCAGCACTAGGCCCAATTGATCCTCAGATTCTAGTTAATTCAGGATCAGGCACGCGTTATGCTGCCGCACAAGCCATTTTGGACCAATTCGACAAAGCCAAGCTCGACATGGCGAACTCCGATTCGATAGGAGCTTGGTATCCAATGCTAAGTCAATACGGGCCTGATCTTCTAGTGCTTTGTGAAAATTCAATCGAATTGTCAAAAACTCTTGTTGAAACATGGCTCAAAGAATATATGTTTAGAGAACAGGAAGACGGCTCAAAGAAAGCCAAGAAAATATCAGAATGGCTAGCAAATCACAGTAATTTCAAGAGTCATGGCAGACACTTATTGCGTCCTCAACTTGAAGAAAATGAACTTGTGATTACAAGAGTGGAGGAAGACAAAAAATTCGAAGATTTGATGTTATCGGTACTGCATGCAACTACTCACACATTTTTGCAAACCCCTACAGTGAAGATTATCGAAAATCATCTAGGAAGAGCCTTCATAAAACAAGCGATTCCGGCCATACAAGTTGACCCCGCTGCTACCCCTCCTCAATAGCCAACCAACTTCCCATTCCTTTGTATGCAATCGCCTTAAAGGTATCTTGCGCGCCGATGATCTTCGGTATCAGAACGTCGAGCGCCTTCTTGCCGGACCGGTCTTCGACGAGGATTTCAAAATGCGGTAGTGGTTAAGCATTGACTGATGAGGCTCAATTGATAGGTGGTTGCCGCCAAACCTATCAGTCAAATGTAACCACCACCCTTATTTGCTACACGGTAGGACAGGGCCCACATCCCGTCTGCCGTGAACGCCCAGTCGTAATGTCGGATCTATCCAAAAGAAAATTGGCCCTGGCGCGTCGGGAGCACATGATCCCGGGCCTCAACATGATTGCTGAGCGCCTCCAGGATCGAGCGTTCCTCGGAGCCAGCTTCAGCCAGCTCGATCAAGGCCTGCAGGATCTGCGCAAACAGCGCGTTGCGCTGCAGCCCGCGTTCGTCAATGTAGCTGTTCACCTTGCCCTGGTCACCCCCGCGCCAGAGTTGCATCAGCTTGTGCACCTGGTCTATCAGCGGTACAGGCCGCCCGCCCGGGCCTTCAACTCCCAGATTGCGTCCCGTGCGCAGGTTCCAAGGCTTCAGCTTGACCTTGGCGCCACCCCCGCCGCTCTCTTCTCCTTCCTCCTCGCTGCCGTCCTGCTCAACCGCTTCGCCTCCGCCGCGCTTTTTCCCCTGCGCCAGCAAATCGTGCTGGTTCACCAGCGCCGCGTCGGAAAGGTTGCAGGAGAGCGCGTAGAGGATACAACCGCCGACCGGCGCGTCGTCCATGCCGAAGTCGTTGCGATGCAGAAGGTAATAGGTGGTGACGTCGTCCAGCCCTGTCACCGCCTCCTCCCCGTCCTGGGACAGCACGCGTCCGACCACGAAGTCGACGACCATGCGCCGCACCTCGCGCAGGAATTCCGAAACGGTCATCAGTTTATCGGGGTCGTTTGCCTTCTTGACCGCCGGGTACTTGCTGAACGCCTCCAGCGCCGGCCCGGTCGCCGCCCACACGAAGTCAGGCCCGCGAATGCCGGCGTCCCAGAAGTCGCGCAACTGCTGCGTTATCTTCTTCCGCATCTCCTGCAAAACATTGCTGTCCCAGCCGGGGCGAGCAGGCGTGCGCTTCTTACAGACGAGCCAGATCGATGATGCAAGCGCTGCTGATGTCTGGGCGCGCATGCGAGCAGCCTGTTCAGTTTGAACGGGCCAGCTTCCATCCACGACAAACCCGGCTCGAATGACAGCGGCCACCAGCGTCTCCCAAGCGTCAGGTTTCTTGTTGGCAAACACAATTACCAGCCGCCCGTTGTCGTTCAGACTCTCCGAACAACGCCGGAACGCTTCGGCCATACCCCGTTCGTAGTTTTCCTTCGACGCAAAGCGGTCGCCTTTGAACCGGCTGGCATCATCAACTAACTCTCCGTCAGATATGTCGTTGTCCCACTTGGGGCCAAGGAAACCAGAAAAAGCATTGTTGAACTCGCTGGAGATGTTACCTACTGTTCTCTTGTTCCAAACATAGAAATAGTCCATGAGATCCGAATATGGGATTGCATCATAGTAAGGAGGATCGGTCATAATTACATCATAGTTCTCCAAAAGTTTTGTAGACGATGCACTTCCAATGGCTGTTGTGGGAATAGGGGCAAGATGATTTGTCGCTCTTGAAGCAGTCTCAAGCGCTTTACAGACTGCGTCAAGGCACATCTCCCATCCTCCACGTACGTCATTATTAGGCGCGGCCTCGCTGTAATCCCAACATATAGGCAACGCATACCGGACGAAGACGTGACCAATTGCCTCAACGCTCGTGATCCACGACACTAGTGTGGCATTGAAGTCAAGCATCCGGTCAAAGGCAGAAGTGAGAATACAGAAAATTGCTTGATGCCAGTTCTGATCATCAGAATGCTGTTGTAAAGAATCTCCAGCATCACGTATCGTTCGAACGAACTCTCCAAGTGCCAGGAGTTGCCGATTTGTAAACAGCTTGCGCCATGTGTCGAGTCCGTAGAGTGGGACACGTATTCCAGGGGCTTCTTTGCTTGGCAGCGGTTCTTCCGGCAACCCAAATGGAATCTCAGCGTACAACGCCTCCAACTTCTCCTCCGTCACATCCGCCACCGACCGTTCATGCGCCGTCGGCAGCCGATATTCCTTCCCCTCCCGGCCATCCACCACAACCGCGGTCATCACCGCGCCCAACCGCCCCGCCTGACCCTCCAGGCGGATATCCTCCATCGTCATAATGACGCCGCAGCAGGGACAGGTAGCCCCGGTACGCGACATCGTGCCCGCGCCGGCGCGCCTGTCGTGTTCGCGGCGCTGCGCCGCGTTGCCGCCGACGCGCGGCACGTCCGGCTCCACCCCAAAGACGACACCGGTTCCGTCGGCGTTCGGCTCCATCGTCAGCAGCACCCGCTTGCGCTCCTTCTTGCATAGCCAGCGCGTCTTGAGCAGGGGCAGCGTAGCGCGGCACTGTTTGCAGGTCACGGTACGCGCCCACAGGTAGGCTACAGTCGGCTTGGCGATCCAGCGCGGGTTGTGCGGGTCCTTGAGATAGTCTGCGTCGAAAGCGGCGTTGAGTGGATCGACCTGCGCTACGCCTTCTGAATCGACCTCCAGCAGCCGCATAGAGGGCGGGCTACTGTCTTCGCTGTCGGACGCCAGCGGCACATATTCGGCGTAGGTTGGGTAGTAGGATGACAGCTGCTTGCGCGCCCTGGCCAGTACCCAACGCCCCCAGGCCCGCACCTGCCACGCGAGATCGGCCTCAAAAATCGGATCCTCCTGGCTCAGGTAGTTCAGCTGCGTCTCACCCTCCCCATGTCCGAGCCGCTCCAACATGGTTCGCAGTGACGCGCCTTTGAACTCCTTGCTCTTGAGAAACGCCTCCATGAACTCACCGTCGTGTAGCGCAAACTCCGGCAGCGGCCGCGTCTGCCCGGCCAGCTTCTGCGGATATTCAAGCGTGCACTTGAGGATGAACCAGGCGACCGGGTTAATGTCCATGGCCGTAACTTCGCAGCCCAGACGCATCGCCTCAAGCGGGATCGCGCCGCCCCCCGCAAACGGGTCCAGCACCTTGGGCGCGCGCCCCCCGTAAGCCTTGCGAATCTCATCGCGGAACCACTGCAGGCCCGGCCCGTTCTCCCGCCCCCAGTGAAGTATGCCGCCGACCGTCTCCTCCTTTACCTTCTCAACCTGGCGCCCGTTGACCCGCCGCCGCTCGATTTTCTCCGTCACGCGTCCTGCCATCCGCTCCAGGATCTCCTTACGCTTCTCCGCATCGCCCGGGTCCGGCAGCAGCGTCGCGATCAGCGCCGCGCGCGAAGCGGCCAGCGGCCTACGCGCCGGCCAGATATGCAGCGTGGAGATGTGGCCATGGCGCACGTTTTTCTCATGCACGGAGTCGAGGGAGGTCTGTTTGAGGGGGAAGGCGACTTCGATGAGGCGTTTGTCTGTCATAGGGCCGGCATTCCTGGTTGTATGGGTATTGGTGAGCCCCAATGTTTGGACCACGAAACGAGAAAAATAAAGTGCATCCAAAAAGATGCGTCTGGATCTGATCACGGCGCGTAGGCGACGGGCTACCCAAATCGCTCTTCATCTCTCAGAAGGTCCTCCCTAATAGAAGCTTCGGCAATCTTGACTAGCGAGTCGTAAAACCTGTATGGGGGTGTACCTGCGTCAAATTGGCTCATAATCGCCGTCGCTTGATCCCTTATGGCCTCATCCTGGGGCATTGGTTGTCCGGGCGTTCCCGAGTGGGTACCAGACAGCGCGCTGCTCCTCAGATTACTGGCCGCGCTTCGATAGCAGTCCGAGTTCGCGTCGGAAGCGCGCCCCAGTAAATTTGCAGTGAATTCTACGTTCTTGAAGACGAACTCTGGTTGCGCGTGAGAGACCAGGTAAGCAGCAGATTGAATCTTGGCAGCGTCTCCTGAGTTGATCCATTCGTCCAGCACTTTCAGACTCACAGCCGACTCGAAATCTAACGAAACTTCTCGGAATAGTTGCGATATCCAGTACTCGACAGACGACCCTGACTCAAGTGAAGTGTCGCGTATCTCTCGCAGGATGGTCTCGTGGTCTGGACTTGCGGCCAAACCGACTAGCGGGTTCTGAAAGCCCAGTATAGGGAGCGCGTCGTAGTTGACCCCCTCATTATCCTTCTTCCTGATCCGAGTCAGTAGAAGTCCTACAACTGCCTTGGCGTCTTGTTCCGATGCTTTGACCAGGAAGGTGTTGATGTAATGGTCTTCGATATCCTGAACATCCTCAAGCTTGGAGAGAAGGGTCTTGAGATCATCCGATGTCAACTCTTGAAATGGAACCCTCCGCCCATTGGAGAAAAGGCGATACAATTTTTCTGCCAAATGCACATTGTCTCCGATTTCAACGCTCTTTGCAAGACCGATCGCAAGCTTCAGATTTATTTTTGCCAGAGAAGCAAGTGATCCAATTGCCAAGCCCCTGACATCGATGTCCTTATGATTGAGAAGCTCCCTGATGACCTCGATATCCTCTTCCGTGGCGTCGTCAGCCCATCCCTGCGACGGATAGCTCCAAGCTACACAGCGACAAAGGATGTCTGAGCCTCCCCTCAAAACGCGTTGGTCAATATCGCGTGCCCGCTCGGCGCTCCATTTTCTCACGTTTGTCAGCAGTGAATGTAGATGCGGCGTTAGCGGCCCATTGGGGTTGTCAACGATGACGTCACAGAGCCCAGTGGCAAATTCCGGGGCTGTATTTCCAAGAATATCAAGGAACAAGTGCGGGTTAGAGTGAGATCCAGCGGCGGTTATGGTCTGCATTCTATCAGTGAGAATCTCGTAAGCCTTGCCCGCGTGTTCCGAGTGATCCAGGAACTCGACGACAAGATCCCGCCGCATCTGCTCCCACTTCTCTTGACGGAGTCTGTCGCCATCATCTCCGCTGTCCTCGCTGAGCTTCCAGTCGTCCATGTGGAAAGGGTCCAGCAACTCTTGGGTAAGCCGTAATTCAAACGATTCGGGTATGGAAGACGCGATAGCATCAGCCTTGTCTTTCACTTCGTCAGACGAACTGTAAATGCGATGCGACAAGAGGACCTCCCTGATGCGGGTGAGTGTCACGAGCTCTGTCGAACGCCGCGCCAGATCTGATATGAGCGTCAGTATTTCAAGTTGTTCAGGTCGCCACTGCTCTAGGTCCTCGTCCGATATTTTCATGTTAAACACGGGGAGAGGTCCACGAAGGGCATTCTCCAAACTCGCAAGGGCGCGCATCGATATCCTTGGATCATTCGAAAACAGGCAGCGACCTATCAGGGAAATCGAGCGTTGCCGAATCGATTTGATACGCTCATACTTAAGCGTGAATGGGCGAATGACTATTTTGTGTCCCTCAGTGTGCGCAGAGCTTCCTGTTTTGGCCAGCATCGGGTCGATGATGTCAAGCGGAGAGCGGAAATGATCATGAATGCCGGGATCCTCAAGCAGCTTCTCTATGGTGTCCAGAACCCCGCTGATCACGCTAAACGGCTTACCAATTTTATAGCTTCCGAGATCAGCGAGCACGCGCATCGCTTGATTGGGGTTTGAGTTGAGGTTTCGGTTGTCGTCCCTTCCCAATTCCCATAGGAGGTGGCAGCAGCGAGGAAGATAATCGGAGGTGTAGCTGATCTGCCGCAACAGGTCGGGCAGTTGGCGCAACACATCGCTGTGTATATTCCCATAGAATTGGGGCCAGTCCGGACTTCCCGTTTCGGTTCCGGGATTTCGGATCGCATACTCCACCAGTTCGAGGGTCCTCTCGGGCTGGTAGACGGCGACCTTCGCAAGTTTTTCGAGGGTCATACTCCGTCCCAGGTTTGACGCCTCCTGGAAGTTTTGCATGATTCCTTGCCAGATACTACTCAACAGGTCTGAAGCCTGGGCCCCGGACCGCCGCAGTCGCCAGTCCAGTTCAGAAAGGTTCCGCAAAACCTCACTCGGGCACAGTGACTTAAAATTATCGAATACAAGGTCAGCGTAACCTGTCGGCTGTCCTCGAGAGGTGACATTTGCTTTGTGGAGGATGTGGTCTGCAAGCACGTCTGGGACGATCCTCAAAGTATGGCCCCGCCGGAGTAACACCCCGGCCTTTTCAAGTGTGTCCAGGGAGGTAAGTAGAGTGGGGCGATCAATGTTCAGGAACTCTGCCTCAGAGTCCAAGGTGATCTCATTGTCTAGCCGGATCGGTTGGACGGCGGATATCAGGTCCAGGAGGGACCTACACAGCCCTGGGTCAATCTTGTCGCCAAGCTCGCCGACAAGAATTTCTTGAAAACGGACCAGAACAGTATCTCGGAAATCCGCATCGCGTTCCAGCAATGCCGGAGCAATGGCCCTTTTGGCCAGCAGCTGTCCTCCTACAACGGTAACCAGCGGACAGTCCCATGTAACGGCTGCGAGCTGCTCAGCGAGGCCTGCGAATTCAGGTCCAAGCGCTTGGCGTCCCAGCTCTATGATTTCTTCTCGGGACAGTTCTCTAACGTCTGGTAGGTCGACGACCTCGTGAACATCGAATCCCTCTCGGATGAGTTTCGACTTCAAATAATCAATGCCTTGGGGGCGACATGACATGACGAGTTTGATCATATGTGGCCGCTGCCGGGTTAGGTCGAGCAGGGTTGGCAGATCTTCACGTCGGTGAGCGTCGTCCACGACGATAACGCAGGGTTCGAAGGGCAAATAGTCGGCGCCATCGGGAGTGAGGGGAACCCCTTCGGCCGCGAACCACAGGGCCGTGCCCTTGTGTTCGTTGTCGAACGACTCGGCCAATGCGTGAAATATTTTCGACTTACCAATACCTCCGCGGCCAGTGAGAATCGCTACCTTCTTCTCCTGCGACTCGACAAACTCGTGGGCCTGGCGTAGATGTTTGGACCTCCCTACGAGCTCCCACACATGGTTGAACAGAGACGATGCATTCGAAAACGAATGAAAGAATTCAGTGGGCGTAACGAATGATGATAGACCGCGGAGGCCCAAGAATGCCTTTCGCCACGAGGTACCGAAGTGGGCTTCCACAAGCTTCGCGGCTGGATGCATCTCCATCTCTCGGACTTTCCGAGAGATGTCACCTACATCCCAAACATCCCAGTCAGGATAACTATCGCAAGCGTCCCGAACGTCGCTGGTGGCTCGACGACTCAACATCAAGATAAAGTGGTCAGCTTTGAAGCCCGTTTTCTGAACCGCTTTCGTGGCGTCAGTCTTTGTAAACCTTTGCCTCTGTTTGCATTGAAAACCCCACCGCTCGCCGTTTTCGAAGTCTGCATAAATATCGATTCCCTTCTGAGGACTTCCTCGGCCCCCAAAACGATGCACTTCTTTCACGCCGGGGAGGCAGGAGATAAGCGCCTCACAAAACGCTTCGAAGTCGTCCGAAGAGGAGTTTAGGTCGTTGAGGGGCAGCAACTCCGGGCGAGGAGTGACGGGCGGAGGGGCCGCGTAATACTGTTGCTCAGTCGGATTTGTTGGCATAATCGTATCTTTTCGCGATGACCTTGACAGCCTAGACCGGCTGCGGCCTCACACACTTCTCGTAAAGTGCCTGGCCGCGGTGGGCGAACTCCTCTTTGCTGTAGCGCGGCTGCCTTGCGGCCATATCGTCCCTCCCATTACGATTCCGCAGCCCCGTAGAGCGCCTCAGCATTGACAGTATAGGAATCAGACGTTTGGCTGCTGGCGAGCAGCTTGTCGAACGGGTCGCGCACGCGGATGAGCCGCGGGTGCGACGTCGCGCAGTCAAAAACAACGTACAACCAGTAGTCGTCGCGCAGATTGCAGGCCCTGGCCCATTCGTTGTCGGTCATCTCAACCGCGCCGGCGCGGGCGCGGCCCTTGACCTCGATGTTACGGGCCGTGCCCCCAGGATCCACGGACAGGATGTCGAACCCCGGCCAGTCGGGCAGACCGGCGCGGCGCGCCTGCTCCGGCCGTGAAACATCCCGGACGCGCGCGCCGCGGTTCTCCTCAAAGGAGGTTGCCACCTCCATCGCCACCCTTTCCACCTGCACGTCGAACTGCTCGACAGTCTCCGGATCGCTTGCCGGCACGACCAGCGCGTGGGCGAAAAACTCGAACTCGCCGGCGCGTACATTGTCCACCTCTGCCTCGAGTTCAGCCAGGCGTCGGCTGCGGATTGCGTTAAGTCTGCGCTGACGCGCCTTGACCTCTTCCAACTCCCGCCGCGCACTGACGTCACCGTCGCGTGCGTCAGCCAGAAGATTGTTGCGGCGCGCGGCCAACTCCGCCTCCTGAAAGCGATAGCCCCGGCTTATGTGCTCCCGCCGGGAAGGCAGGTCGGCAACGATGCGCTGGCGCTGGGCCTGCACGAGTTGCCCGCACACCATGTCGCGGACGAACTCCTCCGCGGCCGCGACCAGCTTGCCGGCCAAGATGGCCAGCCGCTCCCGGCCTGGCGCGAAGCCTGGCGCGCCCTTGAGCAGAAGAAGGCGCTCCACCGGCCACTCTTCAACGGCGCCGTCCGCATTCTGGCGCAGCCCCACAAGCCGCATGTCCAGCAACCGGGCGTCAGGCGCGGCGGCTCCCTCCACGCCTGGCTGCGCCGCCTGTTCCACTGAGGCAAGCGCCACATGGAAGAGGTAGGGCTCGTCGGCGTAGGGGTCGACAAAGACCGCGCCCCGCAAACCGTCGTCGCGGTACCGAAGGATGATCTCGTTCGCCAGCCGGTCGAAGACCGGTTCGCCCGGATGCATCCAGACCGAGTCGGGATCGGGTTGCGGCTTGTGAACTGTCAGGCGGTTGCGAACGTTGTTGGGATAGGCTTCGAGCGCAGTGAGCAGTGGGTCAAGGGCACGGGGCTGGGTAGCCACCAGCGCAAATTCGTATTCCGGGTCCCCTTCGATGCGCAGGTCGAGGCGCGGTGCCGTCCTTTCGATAAAACGACGGACATACCCGGGGATGAGACGCCGGTAGTATTCCTTTTCAGCCTCCTGCCGCAGCTGGGGCAGCGCGCGGCGCACTTCGCCCCCTTCCCCGTAGAGCGAGCGTTCCTTTTTGTCGAGGGCCTCGACCTGTTCACGCGTCAGGCTCCCTTCTATGCGACTGATGGCTTCGTTCCCGTCCGCGACGGCTGCCTGCGCGAGATAGTCCCGCATCGACACGCCCTGGAACAGACGGCCGATTACGTCGAAGACCTTGTCTGACCCCAGCTGGCGCCGGATCGTCTCCAGCTTCTCCAGCAGCGTCTTCATGACCCTGCCCTCCCGGGTTGCGCCGGCCACAAGGTTGACGATGACGACCGGATCGCGCTGCTGGCCGTAACGGTGAATACGGCCCATGCGCTGTTCCAGGCGGGCGGGGTTCCAGGGAATGTCGTAGTTGACCATCAGCCAGCAGAACTGGAGATTGATGCCCTCGCCGGCGGCGTCGGTGGTGACGAGATAGTCGGCCCCGCCTTCAGATACGGGCTTGCGGAAGAACTCCACCTGCCGCTCCCGCTCCTGGTAGGGCATGCCGCCGTGGATAAGGGCGATTCGCCCGGTGAAGCCGAGGCCCTCAAGTCTGCGAATCAGAAAATCAGCCGTGTCGCGATGTTCGGTGAATATGATCAGCTTTTCGCCGGCATATTCAGGGTCGCTCAGGACGCTTTGCAGCTTTTCGAATTTGGACTCCTCTCCGGCTTCGTAGAGGCGGCGCGTTTTCTCCAGCAACTCTGCGACTTTGCGTAGCTCTTCCTCGAGCTCAAACAGACTGATGGCTACAGTTGCGCCCAGGGCCTTCTCTTCAAACCCCTCCTGATCCGCGCCCCCGTCTTCGCCGGCAGTCGCTTCGTCAAAGGTCCTGGTCTCGAAAATGTCTTCAAGGCCCTCAAATCTTCTCTGCCGGTGGGCCATCTGCTGTTCGGTCATGCGGCCGTTCTTGAGATCATCGATCAGGCCCTCCAGTCTCTCTTTGCGTCTTTCGAACGAGCGCAAGAGGGCGTAGGTAGAACTTGCGAGTCTGCGCTGAAACACGCTCATCGCGAGACGGGCCGCGGACCTGTTCAGAAGTTGGGCCCGGTTGTAGAAGTTCGCGATATAGTCCGTCGTTTCGTCATACAGTTCCTGTTCGCTGCCCGGGCCTTGGGAAAGGTCGTAGCTCAGCGTGTCGCAGTTTCTCTGTGGGTAGAGCGGCTTTCCGTCAAAGCGGACCAGCTCCTCTTTGGCGCGGCGGATAAAGTGCCTGCGCCGTGACTCTTTGGGATAGTCGACAAAAGCGTCATAGGTCGACAACGTGTCCGGCAGCAACAGGCGCCACAGGAAAAAGTATGGGAACTCCTTGCCCATGTGGGGTGTCGCGGTGAGGAGCAGCAGATGGTGGGCCGACCAGGGCAACCGCCAGCGTTCGCCGTCGGTCTCGGCTCCGGCGATGGCCTCGGCAAGTTTATAGCGGCCTGTTTTGCGCACGCGCAGATCTGGCTCGCGATCCGCCGACAGTTTGTGGGCCTCGTCGAAGACGACCAGATCATAGGGCGCCGTTTCCGGCTCCTTGAGACGGGCAAACATACGCTCCCCGGCCAAGGTGTCAAGGCTGACGATCAGGCGGTCGCTTTCGGGACCGGTAAAGGGATTGCCGGCGCGCGCGTCCGAACCGGCGGCGATGCGAAAATGCAGGCGAAAGAGCGTCCTCAACTCCCGTTCCCAGTTGCCAACCAGGCCGGCCGGAGGCACAATCAGGACGCGACGAATCAGGCGGCGCGAAAGCATCTCTCGGATGTACAGTCCGGTCATAATCGTTTTGCCGGCGCCGGCATCATCCGCCAGCAGAAAGCGAAGAGGGGACTGGTCCAGCATGCGCTGGTAGACTGCAATGCGCTGATGCGGCAGCGGGTCGATCAGGGAGGTCTCGGTCGCGAAAGCCGAATTGAAAAGGTGCCCGTAGGTCAGGCGGTGGGCCTCTACGAGGGCTGCGAACGCTTCCGGGTCTGCCGCGAAATTCAGGCTTGGCGCGGTCGAACGCAGTGGGGCATAGGACGGGCTCCTTTCTGTAATCATGGATGCGCCTAGCGTCTCTTCAAGTTCGAGGATACGACGCCAAGCCAGCCGGTTGGGGCGCGTCTGCCTGTTCTCCCAACGATTGACCGTCGCGAAAGAGACGCCAATTCGCTGCGCGAGTTGCGTCTGGGTAAGCTCACTGATTTCCCGAACGGCTTTTATGCGCTGCGGGTAGTTGTCTGGCAGTTCGCCCTGGGCAATGTCAGCCATGTGTGATATTCCCGTCCAGATCCAAAGGAACCAGATGCCTGAGTCGTGTACATATAATTTTCATTATAGCATGTGTTATATATCGCTGCCAAGAGGAGCGAGGGCCGAATCTGTTCCGGGATCAGGTTGGGCTATAGTGAGAGGAGAAAGGAAAAGAGGGGGTAAGGCGTGAAACCCGCTTGGCTTCACTCCTTGTCTCTTGCAAACAGGATGTGCCGCGCGTCCGCATTGAGCAACCGGACTGTACAGACAGTAGTTGGTCAACCTTACGCTACTCGATGACAAGAGCGTCGAGAGTTGTGCCAAGCGCGCGGGCGATGCGGGTCAGGGCGGATGTGGAGCCGGGCTTGTGTCCACCCTCAATCTCGGACAGGTAGCTGACTGAGATTCCCGTGCTTGCGGAAAGCTCGCGCAGCGTGATGCCGAGATACTTTCGGAACGCGAGGAGAGGGCTCTGCCCACGAATAATAGCCACAGCCACTTCGTGTGGAACGCGGCTTCCGTCTTCGGCATCGAGAGCGGCCAGTTTGTCTTCCAACTCGCTATTGTAGTTGAGCAGAGCATCATACTCCGACCGCTTAAGCGTGACCGTTTCTTCGCTACTCATAAGCTGCCCTCCGGTGGCGAACGCTCAGCACAATCATGATTCCATCGCTTTCGGCATTGAAAATCACTCGATCCTCCCCTCCCCGGTATATAACCCCTCTGCTCACAGCCCCGGGGGAACGCCGAAGGGCGCGTCGGCGAAGCGGGCCGTGGCCGCGTTCAGGGGCCAGGTCTGTCCGCCCTCGGTCTTGAACTGCGCGTGCTTGCCGCACAGCCACAGGAACATCTCGGCCGCATGGCTGGCGGCCAGCCATCTATCGCGATAGTAGCCGGAGTCCCCCTCCGGCAGGTAGGGCGCGTTGCCGAAGTCGAAGTCGGGGTCGAAGCGCCAGTCGCGCTGCGGCGGCGCGGTGCGGAAATAGTTGTACTTCAACGCATTGCGGACCCCCGGCGTCTTCGCCCGTGTCGAAGTCGAACGCCGGTGCCAGATCGAGTAGACGGTGATGAAAATCGAACCGGCCGGCCCGGCCATGAACTCGCTGCCGCGCACACGGTCCAGATGCTTGAGGTGGTCATTGGCCGAGTAGAGGAGATGCGTCCCGGGGATAATCTCGGTCGGCCCCATCTCCATCGTGCAGTCCTGCGGCAGATAGAAGACCTGCAGGTTGCGCAGCTCATGCGTGAACTTTGAATTGCCGTCGCGGTGCCAGCCCTGCCCCTCCGTCGGATATTCGACGCGGTGATTGCTCATCAGCAGCGGCAGCCCGAAATTGATACCCAGCAGCGAGCGCACCGCGCCCGCGGCCTGCGGGTTCTTGATCACGCCCTCCAAGAACCAGTCTTCATACAGGATCTCAGTCGGTTCATGGGAGGTATTCTTCTCCAAAAAGGCGCGGGCGCGCGCGTTGACATCGTCCGGCACGACCGCTTCCAGCCGGATATAGCCCTGTTTGCACAGCTCCAGGACGTCGATATCGTTCAGGGTCGGCTCACAGTCGTAGTAGATTTTCATCGCTCTATCTCCACCTCTCCAGAATGAACTCGCAGCCCAGCCCGGTGGGCCGGTTCTCATCGGGCACCAGCGCCAGATTGGGGAACTGCACGATCCGCCAGCCGTCCTGCATGGCGTCAAGTACGGTCTCGTAGGGCCACGGGTCGCCCGGATGCTGCTCCACCACCTCGCCGCCCTCCACCAGCGAAAACCCTATCACCTGCGAAGCCACCGATGTCTGGCCGGCCTGCAGATAGAGCAGATCCTGCTGCCCCGCGCCGCCGCGGCGCAGCGTCTCGATCACCTCTCGCAGCTGATCTTCCTCCAGCGTCCCTTTTTGCAGCGCCTCGATACAGCCCTCAAGCTGTTGTATCGCCGTCTGCGCCATGTCCGTCTCCTGCACAGTGAGCAGGTCATGGGGATGCACGCGGCGCTCCCCATGACCTGCCTGTTGATTATTGTTCCCAGCGTCGGCGCAGGTCGCCCTGCAGCCCGCCGCGCCTTACCACTTGCTCAGATCCCAGGTGCCGCCGTTTTCCGAGCTGTTCGTCTCAATCGCACGGTCGGCCCACTCCTCCCAGACCTGTTGCATCCGTTCGGCGGCCTCATCCAGAGTGATCTGGTCCAGATAGAACTCCTGCAAGATGATGAACGCCTCTTCGCGCGCGCCGGCATCGACCATGTCAGCATACGACCAGCGCATCACACTAGTCGGAATATGCGCCTTGGCCGGTTCGGCCACCTCCGGCCGCACGTTCGGCTCCACATCCTTGATCACGGGGACCAAACCCGGGCGGCCTTTGACCGCATGGCCCCAGTTGGCGGAAAGGAATTGCAGGAAGTCAACCGAAGCCTCAAGCGTGCCGCGCTTGACCGCGGCGGCATTCACCACCCAGGCGCCGGCCGGCCCGCCCACAAACGGTCCCGGCTCCTCTTCAAGCGAATACTCGGAATCTATCACTCCGACCACCGGGCCGGAAGCCACGCCCACCTCAAAGTCGACCTCGGGATTGCCCAGAATGGCCTCGGCTTCCCAGGAGCCGCTCATGCGGATCAGCACCTTCCCGGTCAGGAAGTCGCTCAACTGCACCGGCGCTCCAATCTTCCATTCCTCGGTCACATAGGGCACCCACAGCTTGCCAAGCCGCAGCGTCTCCTTGTATTCGGTATCGGTCGCCGCGAACAGGCCCTGCTTGATGGCGCGCGAGAACTCCTCAGCCTCAATCACATTTTCGCTCAGGCTGACCTTGTAGTCCAGCCGCCATTCCGCCAGACCTTTTGGCTCGATGATCGAATGGTCGAAAATCAGGCTGTCCCAGTTGCCGGCGGGCGAGCAACACATGAGGTGCATGGGCGTCTCATGGCCGGCCGCCTTCAACTCCTTCAACAACTCGACCAGTACGGTGATATTTGTGCGCGGGCTGGGGAACTCCAGACCCAGCTCATCAAGCGCGGTCTTGTTGTAGTAGATGAGGGATGGCGCGGCGGTCTCGAGCGGAATCGAGTAGTAGCGTCCGGCCAGGCTCTTGCTCTGCGCCAGTATGCCGTCGAACCCGTTCTCCCACTGGTCGACCCAGCGGTCGCTGCCGGCCTTGCCATCTGTCACATAGGGGTTGGGCTGGCGGAAGTAGGCATCCAGGGGGACCAGCAGCCCTCTGTCGCCTTCCGCGCCATCGTAGCCGGTGCTGCCGTAGTAGCGCATCAGGTCGGGACCCTGACCGGCGGCGATCGCGGTCTTCATGTACCAGATCAGAGAGGTCTGCGCGCCGGGCGGCGCCTCGGGTACGCCGAAGGGCACGACGTCAATACCCGGATGCATCTCTTCCCACTGGGCGATCAGCTCGGCCATGTACTCGTTGCCGGTCTCACCGGCCGCTTTCTGGGCGTCTGTCAGTCCCTCGGGCGGCATGTAGCCCCCGTCGAACATGACGACCAGCTCACCTTCGTAGTCAAGCTCTGGCGGGCCGGTTGCCGGCACTTCCACCACTTTCTCGACAACCCTCTCCACTTCGACGACCTGCGGCGCGCAGGCGCCCATCAGTGCGACAAGCGCGACAGCGAGCACGGCGAAGATCAGACGTCGCGGGCTTGTATACGACTTCCTCTGCGTTTGCGCAAACGTATCCTTGGATTTCATCGGTAGCTTCTCCTTTGCTGGCTTAAGTCCCGTTTGAAACTGTCCGTTTGCTGCGCATCGATCGATAGGCTTCTCCTCCGTTCTCCTGCATTTCCTGCATTCACGGCGATTGCTCTGCATGAACGCCTAGAATTTGAGCGCCCCGCTCGACAACCCTTGTATAAACGCCTTACGCGCCAGAATGAACACGAAAACGAGCGGCAGCGAAGAGATGACAAAGGCGGCGAACATGAACCCCCACTGCGTCTGGCCAAGACTCGTCCCATGAAAAACGGATTTGGCAATGCTGAATATGCCCAGTGTCACCGTTTTATTCTTGTCCGAAGTCAACGTCACCGACGGCCAGATGATGTCATTCCACTGCCCCAGGAGCAGAATGATCATCAGCGTCGCCATAATTGGCCGGCACAGAGGCAGCGCGATCTTGTAAAACACCTGCCAGTCGCCCGCGCCGTCGATGCGCGCGGCCTCGAACAGCTCCTCGGGCAGCCCGGCCATGAAAGGACGAATGAGGAAGACGCCGAAGACAGCGCCGCCGGCCGCATAGGGAAAAATCAACGCCCAGCGCGTGTTCATCATCCCCAGGCTCAACACCAACAGATACTGCGGCACGAGATAGAGGACAAACGGGATCATCATCAACATGATAATCGCGTAGAAAAACATCTCTTTCCCCGGAAAACTGAACCGGGCGAAGACGTAGGAGGTATAGCTCGCCAGCGCGAGGGCAAATGGAATCGCGATGGCGCTGATAATGCTGCTGTTGAGGATATAGCGGCTCATACCGCCGGCCATAACCCAATAGTTCTTAAAGTGATAGGGCAGCGTCAGCGTCCAGGGATGCGCTTCGAACTGATCGGCCGTCTTGCCGGCATCGATAAGCAGCAGCACCAGCGGCCCGAGGGAGAGTAACAGGGTCGGGATCAGAACCAGATGCAACAGCCCCTGAAGACGCTGCAGCCCTGCCCGCAGCGACTCCTGCTGCAATGGACCTCTGCGACTAACGCTTGTTGTCACGCTAAAGAACATTCCGTTCGCCTCCGGCAGTGCTCGTCTAGGCCTCGTACTCGATGCCGGACCGCAGATAGCGGCGCGTCATCACGGTCAGGCCAACGATGACCAGGAACAGGAGCGTGCCAATCGCCGAGCCGTACCCGAAACGTGACGAAAAGAAGGCCTGGCTGTACATGTGAAATGCCGGCACCATCGTCGCTGAACCAGGACCTCCGCCGGTCATGGCGAACTGCAGATTGAACCCCTGCAATGTGCCGATGACATTCAATACGATCACCAGGCGGATGGCGCCAACGATATAGGGCAGATCGACGTGTCTGATCCGTTGTAACGTCGAAGAGGAATCCAGGCGGAAAGCGTCGATCAGCTCGCGGGGGATATCGATCAGGGCTGCCAGCAGGATCAACATGATGGTGGCGTTGATCCACGGAAAGCTGAAGAAGACCAGCGCGGCCAGCGCCGTATCGAAGCTGCCCAGCCAGTCATGCGTCAGAAAATCCAACCCGACCGCGGTGAGGACGTTGTTGATCAGGCCGTAGCGGGCATGATAGATATAGCGCCAGGTCAAGATGATCACAATGGCCGGCACGAGCGTCGGGATCAGAAAGGCAGTGCGGTAGAAGTCCCCCATGCGCTGGCTGCGCAGCGAAAACAGCAGCTCGGCGACCAGCAAGGGCGGGATGACACCGGTGACCATGTTGCCAAACAGGAGGATGACGGCGTTCTTGATCGAGGCGAGAAAGATGCGGTCGCTGGCGAGATCGGTGAAGTTTTCCAGCCCGATGAATTTGCCGCTGAGGCCGTCATAGTTGGTGAAGGAGTAGTAGAGCGCCATCAGCGGCGGGTAGTAGGAGAAGACGCCCAGCAGCGCGAAGATCGGCACGAGGTACAGGTAGTAGCGCTTCGCCCGCCATACCCTCTGAACCAGCGAAGCCTGACCCGTGGGATGCATTGGAATGCTGCCCGCGTCAGCGTGTGGAGTCTGCACGACGTCAGCCATGATTTGTGCCTGTAGACTGTGAAGGGGCGGCCATGACCGGCAACATTATATCATTACCTCATTGGCACCAACAACCCGAAAAAAGAGGCCCGCGCCCCTGCTTGAGAGGCCGCGGGAAGGATGCTATACTTTGGGATACTCAGTTTACAGGGGAAAGGAACCAGGTATGAGCGAGGTGTTTCGGGTTTGCCCCAACTGCGGGCAGAATGTGGCGATGGCGGCGCGGCACTGCGGCGAATGCGGCTACAATGTGGAGGGCGGCTATCCTCTTGAGAGCCGCAGCAACCTGCCGGCGGTGGTGGCGAAAGTCGGTTTGCCGGTGGCGGCCGGTCTGGCCAGCTTTGCGCTGCGGGCCGGGTGGAAGTTGCTGCAGAAACAGTTGCCGGAGTTGGCATCCAACGCGCTCAGCCGCAACGCGTCGCGGCCGCCGGCACAGTCCCGAAAAGGACGGGGCAGCCGGTTCATCCATATTCGTTCGAAGTGGTCGGTCGGCGATCGAAACGGTGTATGGCGGTCCGGCGAGGAGGAGCACACCATCGAGATCGACGACGGGTAGGACGGCAGTGGGCAGTCGATCGCAGAGGGAACTGATTAGCGAGCGCCGGTGGCCGGCGCTCGCTGTTGTCAGAACTCGTCGATTGTTTCCCAGCGGGCCGCGTTGTTGCGCTGCCGCTGGGAAAGGCGCCAGCCCCAACCGGTGATGCTGAAGCCGATTGCAATGAAGAGGCCAGCCACCATATAGGCCAACAACTCCGGCCAGAGCAGAATCGCAATGCCAAAGAGAATCAGTATCAGCCCCGGGGCGATAAACAGCCAGCGTCCGAAACCGCCGGCCTTCTGTGAGATTCGCTGCCCTGTGCGGAAGAAGCGCACAGAGGTTTGTTGTCCTGTAAACATATTTCAGACTCCGTAGGAACTATGCGCAGCGTTCACGGTATACGAACGCAGCGTATTGCTTTAATCCTTTCCTTGCGAAAACGGGCCCCTCAGTCCCGGCTGCGGCCGAAGAGTATGAAGGCGTAGTAGAGCAGCGTCGTGATCGCCTGGATCGCGGCGGCCACGTAGGTCAGCGCCGCCGCATCGAGCACCGCGTTGACCCCCTTCAGCTCGTGCTGACCGACGAACCCTTGCGTCACCAGGATCTCCTTGGCCCGCTTGCTGGCGTTAAACTCCACCGGCAGCGTCACCAGCGTAAACACGGCGACCGCGGCGAACAGGATCAGCCCCACCAGGGAGATCGTGAAGCCCAGCCCGGGCCCCATAAACATGCCGATGATAAAGATGATCGGGCCCAGCCAGCTGCCGATCTGCACGCTGGGAACGATGGCGCTGCGCAGGGCGAGCGGGGCGTAGTTGGTGCTGTGCTGGATGGCGTGTCCGGCCTCGTGGGCGGCGACACCGACCGCGGCCACGCTGTCGCTCTGATAGACCTGCGGACTCAGGCGCAGGGTCCTCGACCTCGGATCGTAGTGGTCGGAGAGGAAGCCGCGCGACTCTTCGACGTTGACGTGGCCCAGCCCGTTCGCATCGAGAATACGCCGCGCCACCTGCGCGCCGGCCGCGCCGCGCCCCGCCGACACCCGCGAATACTTGTTGAACGCAGATTTGACTTTCATCTGCGCCCACAGACCCAGCGCGAGCGCAGGCAGGCTGATGATGAAAAAGAGTGGATCGAAGAAAAACATAACTCACCTCGTAGAGAGTTTTCAGTTTGCAGACGAATCTCCGGTTGCGGCCGATTCGTTTGTTATCTGGCTGAATGCAGGCTCGGAACTGTTTTCCAAGTCTACGTCCTGAGTTTACACAAGGCCGGCGCTCCGTTCCTGACGCGCACCTGACAGGGCGCTGTCACCTAGCTGAACAGACTGGATCGAAGCGTTATTATACCATTACGAATCCAGTATCTCCGCAGTTTCTCTCTTCTGCGTTAGCGTAGGGTTAGCTTTACGTTTGCGCGCGTCTGCGCGCCAGGGCCGCCAGCTGGCGGATCTCGGCGCCGCCCAGAAGATAGCTGGCAAGCAGATAGATGAGTACGCCAAGCCCGGCCCCGACGACAGCCGCGACCCAGCCGGCGGGGATTCCGAATACGGCGTTGCCGTCGGGCAGAAGTTCCAGACCAAAGAGGAGTGCGCCGGCCATGATAGCGGACGCGAGCAGTGAGCGAGCGCCGCTCTTCAGCAGCTGGCGCACGGGCAGGCCTTGCAGGGTCGTCGTGTGCCCTGGTTCCTGATTGGGCGCCCGCACTTTACGCGCCAGCAGGATCAGCAGGACGAGCATCTCCAGCGCGGTGGCGATGCTGTTAGCCAGGGCGAGGCCGCCAAAACTCAAGCGGCCAATCAGGGCCAGGCTGAGGAGAATGTTGAGCGCCACGGTGGCGACGCCGGCGACCACCGGCGTGGCGGTGTCGTGGAGTGCATAGAAGACCCGCACCACGATCTCAACCACGGCATGGGCGACCAGCCCGAGGGCATAGAAGCGCAGCGCGTAGGCGACCGCCTGGGTG
This sequence comes from Caldilineaceae bacterium, assembly GCA_965208965.1. GTDB lineage: Bacteria > Chloroflexota > Anaerolineae > Caldilineales > Caldilineaceae > Bin5. The sequence goes on along the minus strand of OZ242384.1, from coordinate 1,493,479 downwards.
CTGGCAGCGTCGAAACGCCCCCGCTGGAAGAGAAGCTCGATCAGCGGCTCGTCCAGCACATAGAGCAAAAACGCAGCCGGTATCGACAGGAAGAGGATCAACCGCAGCAGGCGGGAGAGCGTTTCCAGCAACTGAGCGCGGTCGCCGGCCGCTACCTGTGCCGAGAAGGTGGGGAAGGCGACTGTTGCCACGGCCTGGGCAAAGATGCCTTGCGGCAGCAACATCAGCAGCCAGGCGTAGTTGAGGGCGCTGAGACTGCCGTCCGGCAGGCCGCTGGCGAGGATCGTGTTGACGAGAAAGTTGAGCTGGACAAAGAGCAGCCCGAGCACGCGCGGCCCCATCAGCCGCGCCACCTCCCGCACTTGCGCATCGCCGATACGGAAGCTGAAGCGGTAGCGTACCTTCTGCCGCAGGAGAGCCGGCAGCTGCACGAGCAGGTGCAGCACAGAGCCGCCGGCCACGCCGATGACAAGGCCATGAATGCCGACCACAGGCGCGAGCAACCAGGCGCCGGTTATGATGGCGCAGTTGTAAAGCGCGGGCGCGACGGCCGGCAGCAGGAAGTGCTGCACCGCGTTGAGCGCGCCCATGATCAGGCCGCTGGCGCCGAAGACGACCGTGCTTGCCAGCATCCAGCGCATCAGTGAGGCGGTCAGCCGCTGCTGCTCGAGCGAGAAGCCCGGCGCGATCAAGCCGGCGACGAGGGGTTCGGCGAAGAGCATCGCCAGCCCGCACAGGATGACGAGGAACAGGGTCAACAGATTCAGAACGCGGCTGAAGAGAAGCCACGCCTGTTGCTGGCTGTTCTCTGTCCAGGCGGCGGCGAAGGTGGGGATGAAGGCGCTGCCCAATGCGCCGCCGGCCACGAGCTGAAAGAGCAGGTCCGGAATGCGGAAGGCGGCCAGATAGGCGTCCAGATCGGCCGCGGTGCCGAAGCGCGCGCCGATGATCATCTCGCGCAGCAGGCCCGTACCGCGGCTGAGGATGAACAGCATCATGACCAGCGTCGCGGCGCTGGCGATCGCTTTGCTATCCAGCGCCCGCACGCCTCCGTTGCTGTTCTTGGCGTCTGCGCTGGGGCTGTCCGGTGTCGTCATGGCGGTGGATGATGGACCTGGTGAACGCCTGCCACTTTTTGCCTGGCAGGAACGGTTTTGTACAATATGTTTTCTTCCCGGCGCTGTTTTCAGTCGTCAGTTGACTGACGAGCGCTCACGAGAAACTCTAAACGGAAAGGGTCTCAGGTAACAATTTTATGTCCTCCGCGTATCTATCGGTGAACGCCTGGCGCGAGATTTTCGCGCGTGTCTTCAATGACGCCGACCTGCAGTCCAATGTCAGCCCGGACTGGTTGATCAACCCTGCCACCCGCCGCCGCCTCAAACTGGACTATCTATGCCAGCCGGTCGGTGTCGCGGTGCGCTTCTCCGGTCTGACGGGCAAAGGGCGCCGCCGTCGCGGGGACTGGGAGCTGATGGAGGAGGAGCAGCGCGACCAGACACGCGATGAACTGTGCCGACTGCATGGCATTCAGCTGGCCGTGATCGACCCGTTTGACGACCCGGTCAAGCAGATGGACCGGTTCTTGACGGTGTTGAGCCGGACCAGCCGTATGACAGCCCTGGACGGCCGCACCAACCGGGAGAAAGGCGTCTCGATGGATGCGCTGGCCGCGGCGGTCCAAAGCGCCAATCAGCTGCGTTTCACCCTTTCGAGGAATCCGGAGCAGACGGTTGGCACGCTGGCGGAGGCCTGGCGGGACCGGGAAGCGAACATTGCGACATCGTTGCAGGAGGCGGCCGCAGTGAAAGCGCCGCAGCCGACCCGGTCGCAACAGCGGACGCTGGCGCAGATCGCTTGCGGGCAGCGGATTGTGCACACACATTTCGGTGATGGTGTAGTTACGGAAGTGAGCGGGGAGGGGGTGGAAAAACGGATCAAAATCCTCTTTGACGGCGACCAGGAGCGCACCTTTCTTGCTTCCCTTCTGGCCGACAAGCTGGAAGCGGTTCCCTGAAAGCAAAGAGTTACTCGTAGTACTCACCTCACCCGCTCTGCAAAGTTCGGGCCTTCCGTCCCTCAGCGCCATATTGAACGGTACAAAAACACCCTTACTGAAGGTGCAAGGGTGTTGATCGACAGGAGCGCAGTGGGCTGCGCTCCCCCTTCGTTGTTTGCGCGCGATATGCTTTCAGATATGCGGCTTCCAGCGCACTGCGACCGCTGCCGAAAGCTAACTTTTCTCCTTTGCAGCGCTCTTTTCGCTCGTTGAACTGGTATTCGATTCCGCTTTGGTTTCGCTCTTGGACTCGCTCTGCGATTCGCTCTCTGCGGACTTTTCCGGCCCGGAACCGTTGCTGTCAGTTTTTTGCGCCTCTTTCTTCTGGGCCGCGGCTTTCTTCTTTTCGTCCTCCTTCTTGCTATCGGTTATGTACCATCCACTGCCTTTGAAGTGAATGGCCGGCTGGCTGAGAAGGCGGGTGACTTCGACCGAGGCGCAGGCCGGGCAAGCGGGAAGCGCGGTGCTGGAAAATGACACGATGCGTTCGTATTGATGTCCGCACTCTCTGCAGGCAAGTTCATAAATTGGCATCGAAAAATCTCTTCCTTATCGTGATTTTCTTTGTCAATTCCACGGACACAACTATACTACTCGGAGTCCTCTCATGTCCCGATCCGTTGCGTCCTGCACCGTAAAGGGCGCATTCAATTAAGTATACCTTTTTGCAGAGTTGTTGTCGAATCCGAACAGCTAATTTGACTTCAGTATGTGTCGGACTCCATCCGTCTCTGCCGGCCCAAGTTTGTAGCTTCTCCAGACGCAGGCTCTGCGTCTGGCCACCGACCCGCTCAAGATCAGACCCTCACCTGCCGATGTCTTTCGACTTTGTTCAAGGCTCAATCGAAAACGGGTGTTACGAACCGGAAGGCGTCTACCTGACGGCGCCATTTGAAGGCCAGCGGCGTATCGTTCAGGAGTGGGGAGCCCGCCCGGAGCACTACCGCCGCTTTGTAGTGGGCGCCAAAGCGCTCCTCGGACATAATGGCGTCGACTTTGAACTGCACCCCAGCGAGAGAATCTTGGCCTCGGACAGCGGTATTATCACGACAATCGGCAATGACAGCGAACGATATGGCCGCTTTATCCGCATCTCCCACCCATGGGGTGAGTCTCTCTACACGCGTTTTCAGAACTTCGTTGTCGAAGCGGGGCAGCGTGTGGAGCGGGGGGAGTTGATTGGCTACTTCAACCAGTTGCCCGAGTCAGGACAGCATTTTCACTTTGGCATCCGCGTTTTTCCGTATGTTGTCGTTGACGGGTGGGGCGGTCATTCGAATCCACTCCCTCATCTTCCTCCCAATTCGATTCTGTTTGAGTCCGACTGATTTTTTCTTTACTTTTTAAGCTCTTTTTGTTCATTCCCTATTTTTATTATTTTAGTATGACTTCGTAGGGGCTGGGGAAATGTGGATATGTGAATCCAAGGAACTATATGTGGTAATGTGATAGCAGAGTTACTGTATGTAGTGGCTGGGTGGCCCGTTGAGTGCGATTTCAGTGGGGATAATTCAGAGGGAAGCGCAGGAAAGATTTGGATGGGGCGATCCGCCGAACAAATGCTCGATACAAGATGTAGAAATTACCCCCAAGTTGTACCCGGATGAGTATAACTCGCGGGAAATGGGGATAAAGAAACATAAAGGTTGTTAGCAGACCTTATCCACTTTTTTCGGGGTTATCCCCGAAGTTATCCCCAGTTATCCCGTATGGGAACGACATACTTGGGACTTATACGCTTAGTGTGACCTGCCCCCGATGTTTGTACCACCCGTAATGTTAGTCCGGCAAGCACGGGGACAGGTTCGACAGACAAGAGAGCCTCAGGCGCCGGCGGCCGGTAGCCCAGAGAACTGTGCGGCCTGACTTGGTTGTAGGTCCGCCTGTAACGCTCCGTCAGCACACGCGCCTCCAGCAACGTGTAGAAGACCTCTCTGTCCAGCAGCTCGTCCCTCAACTTGCCGTTGAAACTTTCGATGTAGCCGTTCTCCCACGGCGACCCAGGCTCGATGTAGAGCGTCCTGGCCCCCACCCGCCCAAGCCACTCACGCACAGCCCGGGCCGTAAACTCCGGCCCGTTGTCCGAGCGAATATGGTCGGGCACGCCTCTCGTCACCATCAACTCGGCCAGCGCCTCTATCACATCGGCAGACCGTATGCTGCGCGCAGCCCGGATCGCCAGACACTCCCTGCTGTACTCGTCGATGACGGTCAGCAACCGCACTCCTGTGCCGTCATGGAGCCTCAGGTGCACGAAGTCGTAGGCCCACACATGGTCCTTCCACGCAGGCCGCAAACGCACACACGAACCGTCATTGAACCACAGACGCCCTCGCTTCGGCTGCTTCGCCGGTACCTTCAGCCCTTCACGTCGCCATATCCGCTCGACACGCTTGTGGTTCACATGCCAGCCGCGATGCCTCAGAAGGGCGGTGATCCGACGGTAGCCGTACCGGCCGAACTGACCGGCCAGTTCCACGATCTCCTCGGTCAGCGCCTTCTCATCCTCCACCAGGACCGGCTTGTATCGCTGTGTGGAGCGAGGATGACCCAGCACTCTGCAGGCGCGTCGCTCCGAAACCCCAAAGAGCTCCTTCACGTGGTCAACACACTGGCGGCGACGTGAAGGACTCAGAAGTTTCCCTCAGACGCCTCCCTCAGTATCTGGTTGTCCAGCGTCAGGTCCGCCACCGCTCTCTTCAGGCGGCTGTTCTCCAACTCCAGACGCTTCAGGCGCCTGGCCTGGTCAATCCTGAGACCCCCGTACTCGCTGCGCCAGCGGTAGAAGGTCTGCTCGGTCACGCCGATCCGGCGGGCAGCCTCTGCCACTGTGCCGCCCTCGGCTATCGCCACCTCTGCCTCTCTGAGCTTCTTGATTACCTGCTCCGGCGTATGTTTCTTCCTAGCCATATCTCCCCCTTTCTACGGCCCAATTCTAACATAGAAACTGGACCAGCTTTTGGGGGGCAGGTCAGCGGCTGAAAGAAGCGGGGCAGGTCAGCTTCATTGGTTCAATCTTCGATTGGGTGTAAGGGGTGTCTTTCCCAGACATGGGGCGGCGTCTTTCCCGGAAAACTCCGGCCTTGAAATTATATTGGGCAATCCGGCTTTGTGAATCTGGCCGTCCGGATTTCTCCGAAAATACCACACTAGACTAGACATATAAGGCGCAAATAGACTATAGTCAATATCGCGGCCCAATGCAATTGTCACAAAGGAAAACACGGCCATGAACCCCGAAGATGGAGGTAAACGACGCAAATTCACACTCTACGACTACGTGACTTGGCTATGCGCCATCCTCTTTATTCTGATGTTCTTCTTCTTTTTCTACATCAGAGCCACAGGATAAAAGAAAAGGCCCGGGAATTTCTTCCCGAGCCTTAATACTACAACCGCATATTAGGTGGTTGAAGTGGGGCTGGAATGAGAGAGAGTAACGAGCGGCGTCTGTAGTGACATTGACGAGCTTGCAGGCGTCTGGCGCGGCGCCAGTGGGACCAGGCAAGACGTAAGGGGGGCGAGCGCGGTGGCAAGGGCAAGGCGATTTCGAGCAGACGCCGGATTTCAGGCACGGTCAATTCGGCCAGAAAGGATTCAGGCCCCCCTTTTTCTGGTTGCGTCTGAGACGGAGCCAGGCGAGCCATAGATGTGCCATCATCGAGAGTGTAATGTGTCGATACCAACTGGGCCAATAGCGAACCTCATAGTGGTCGAGGCCGGTTTCACCTTTGGCCTCTTCGAAACACTGTTCAATGGTATAGCGAGTCGAGGCGACCTGGGCCAGGGTCAGCAGCGCAGTGTCAGGCGGCGCATTGGAGAGAAAGTAGGCCTGTTCGTGCGGCTTGGTCAGCGAACGTCGCACCAGGAGCCAGCTGTCCCGTCCCGGCATCTGGTCTTGATTTTCCACGATCCGCTGGCAGGCCCAGTCGTAGATGCGAACTCCCTTTTCTCCTGCCGCGACCTGCAGACGTTGCCAACGGCTGTCAGGCCAGGATGCGACCAGCGCCGGGATCCGCACCAGTCGTGCGCTTTCATCGAGAACGCGCGCTTTGAACGGTTTGCGACCGCGTCCCTTCCAAGCAGGGACGCCTACCTCGGGTCGCGCCAGCCATACGCTGTTATGCACCCCCACCGCAAACACATACCAACGACCACTTTCGGCCACGGCATTGCGCAGCGCACGCGTCTCACCGTAGACCTCATCTGCCGTCACCCAGCGCATCGGCACCTCCAGCCGCCACGCATGGCGCAACATCGCAACCGCCAGTTCACCCTTGGTGGCAAAACCGACGTCGGCAGGCACTTTCGCTTCCTTACAGCGCTCTCTGTCCGCACACCATGCCTCAGGCAGATAGAGCCGTCGGTCCAGAAAGGTATGTCCCCGCACCGTCGCATAGGTCAGGAATACACCCAACTGACAGTTCTCCACCTTGCCAGCCGTTCCACTATACTGACGCTGTACGCCCGCCGATTTTACCCCCTTCTTGAGAAATCCCGTCTCGTCGACCACACCGATGCCTTCCCCATCGCCGAACCCCTCTATCACAAATCGCTGCAACGCATCTCGCACCGCTTCTGCATCCCACTTCGTCTTGTACAGCAATCGTTGCGTCGCATCCGGCCTCTTGTCGCCCACCGCTTCCGCCAACCGCCAGCCATTCTTCCGCTCCACCGGCGACACCAACCCTTGCAGATACTTCACCGCCTGCTCCTGTACCTCTCTACGTCCAAACAGCGAGGAAAACTGACTGTGAAACGCTTCGAAGTCGTCCGCCCATTCGTCCAGTTCGCTCAGTTCCATAGCGCCTCCAGTTCGGCTTGCTTTCTCTCATTATCGCCGAAGGAACCCTCTTCGATCAATGTGCGGTTGTAGTATTAAAAAGGTCACCACATTCACGTCATTCGTACCGGCACCAGACCTCGTTTTCGACATACTCCTTGTCGTAGCAGACGAAGGTATTGTAGCTGATGTACGGCGACCACTGATGCGCGTGCCTGTGGTCGATGTTGAACCACCAGGTCGTCGGAACTGTGAAATAGTCGACGTCGCACATGTCAGTGTGTTTGTCGCTGTCCTGCCCCGGGTAGAGCGTTCGCACCTGGAACTCATACGGCTTCCCCGCGTAGTCCCCCTTAATCAAGACGACGAAACTGCTGCGGTTCTTCACAATGCCCGGCTGGTCGCAGCGTTCCGGCATCAATTCCACAAGGTCATCTGACTCCTCCTCCAGGAATTCGGAGACCACTACAGGGTCGGGATCTTCGGAAGGCTGTTCTGCATAGCTCAGCGTGGGAAATGCTGTCAGAACTATCGTCAGGGCGAGTGTTGCGAGCTTTGTGTACATTCTCCGATCTCCTTGGGTGAGATGGTTGATAACCATCGGAGGATGTCACAAGCATACTCAGTGCGAGCCCTTCGCGTCCTCGAAAAATGTACCGATACCCGCATGAGGTCGAGCCAAAACTGGCACGTCGATCTACCGAAATCAGTAGATTTCCGTTAAACTATGCTTTAGTCCTTTGAGTATTCTATAATAGTTCCCGTTTACCCACAGCAGATACTGGCAAAGGGACCTCTCTTAGAGAGTGTTTGAAAAGTAAAGGTTGTCGGGGAAATTGTGGTACATGTAGTCTTTGCCGAAACAGAACGATTCCCGCCAGCGAAAGGCCAGTTACGTTGTGGTGACCTATATTCAAGGAAGGAAGCCAGCGGAGGATCTGTTTGCGCAGGCACGCGCGGAGCGGATCGATGCCAATGCGCCCCTGGCCGCGCGCATGCGGCCCCGCACTCTCGATGAGTTCATCGGCCAGGAAGCGATTGTGGGCCCGGGCCGGCTCCTGCGGCGCGCGATTCAGGCGGACCGGCTGAGCAGTCTGATTTTCTATGGCCCTCCCGGCACCGGCAAGACGACCCTGGCCCAGGTGATCGCCAACACCACGGCGGCCCATTTCAGCGCGCTTAACGCTGTACTTGCCGGCGTCAAGGACATCCGCGCGACGGTGGCGGAGGCCCAGGAGAGGTTGGCGCTTCACGATCAGAGGACAATTCTCTTTGTCGATGAGGCGCATCGTTTCAACAAGGCCCAGCAGGATGCCCTTCTGCCCTGGGTGGAGAATGGCACGGTTACGTTCATCGGCGCCACGACCGAGAATCCCTATTTTGAGGTCATCAAGGCCCTGGTCAGCCGCAGCCGTATCTTTCAGTTGAAGACGCTGACAGAAGAGCATCTGCGCCAGATTATGCAGACCGCTCTCGACACACCCCAGCGCGGCTACGGCGGCCGGCGCGTTGAAATCGAGGAAGAGGCGACCGAGCATCTGGTCTCTATCGCCAATGGCGATGCCCGCGCCCTGCTCAACGCGCTGGAACTGGCCGTCGAGACCACCGACGCCGACCCGGACGGTACCGTCCGCATCACACTCGCCATCGCCGAAGAGTCGATTCAGCGCCGCGCCGTGCTGTATGACAAGGAAGGCGACTATCATTTCGATACGATCAGCGCTTTCATCAAGAGCCTGCGCGGCAGCGACCCGGATGCGGCGCTGTACTGGCTGGCGAAGATGATTTACGCCGGTGAGGAGCCGCGTTATATCTTTCGGCGCATGTTGATCCTGGCTAGCGAGGATGTGGGCCTGGCCGACCCGCAGGCCGTTCAGGTGGTCACCGCCTGCGCCGAGGCCTTTGACCGAGTTGGCTTGCCGGAGGGTAACTTTCCTTTGGCCCAGGCCGCGCTCTACTTGGCGACTGCGGAAAAGTCCAATTCGGTTCTGGCATTTTTCGACGCGCTCGAGGCTGTGAGCAATGAACCTGATTCTGATGTTCCCAGCCATCTGCGCGACGGCAACCGCGACAGCGAAGGGTTTGGGCACGGCGCCGGCTATCTCTATCCGCACGCTTACCGGGACCATTGGGTGGCGCAGCAGTATCTACCCGGCGCGCTGCAGGGCAGGGTCTTTTACGAGCCGACGGGCCAGGGATATGAGGCCAGGATCAGCCTCGCCGTCACCCAGCGTCGCGAGGCCCAGCTGGCCGCCATGCTGGAGGGCTTTGGCGCGCCGCCGGAGATTCTGACATTCGAACCTGATGGGTCGGCCCGCGACCGGTGGCTGCAGCGGACGATTGCGCAGGCCGGGGAAGCGACGGCTGCGTTGCGGGACCGCATTCTGGACGGCGGCCCCCTTGAGCGGCACAGTGTTGTATTGGATGTGAACGCCGGCAGCGGCCTGCTGACCTGGGAGGCGCTGCGGCGCGCGCCCGAAGGCGGTGTCTACGCGCTGGCGTTCAACGAGGCAGACAGCCATGCGCTGCAGGAGCAGGCACAAAACCTGGACGAAGTCGAGCGGCCGGTTGTGCTGCAAGGGGCGGTGGAAGAGACGGCGCAACTGCTCGGTACGGAAGAGGTCCGTTTTGACGCGATCATCGGACGCAACGCGCTGCTCGGCTCCGTGGACAAAGAGGCTGCCCTGGCGCATCTGGCCGCAAAGCTGGCCGCGGGCGGCTGGCTTGCGCTGGCCGAGACGATACCGAGACATACGCAGAGAATATACGACTTAGGGGACCGCTCTCTACTCCAGCCGGAGCTGGCCGAGCGGCTGGTTGTGGCCGAAGAGTCGATCTACGCCGACACGACGGATTACCTGGTCAACTGGGACGAGGAGACTTTACAGGCAGCCCTCTCCGCCGTCTTCCCTGCAGAGGCGCGAGCCGGGCGGGTCTCGCTGGAGCGGATCGACACCGACACCGATCTGCGCATTACCGAAGCGCACGTCCGGCGCTGGTTCAGTTCGGCTCCTGGCGGACGCAAATCCTATGCCGAGCGGCTGGCGGAGCGGATGCAGCCTGATGAGGTAGAGCAGGTCGAGAATTGGATCAGGGGGCAGCTGCTGAATCGGACGGTGGTCTGGCGCCGGCGGACGGTGTTGATAGGGGTGGCGGGGCGGTATGAGAGCTAGTGAAGGATATCATGACTGTCCTCTCCAGTCCGTGCGGAAGTTGAGTTCCTGAATCAACACGAAAGTGTTAGTGCGGCGCACGTTGAAATCATCGCACACATCAGGCAACTTGCGGTTGGCTCGGCTCCGGCTTGGACTGGAGTGCTCGGTGGTTACAACACACCGATTCTGTGAATCAACGAGAGCATAGGCGACGAGAAACGGGTCACGGCCTATTTTGATTAATTCTTCATCGCTTAAGTCGCTGGCGTACCCGTGTTCAAGAACGCGGGTCACCTGTTCCACGACGGCTTCTTCATCAAGGACGAGCGTATTCTTGTTTGCCTTTAGCCATTCGACCAAGGGATCAGGGCGATCCCTTGGGGGAAGGGGAAGGATAACTTCTTCATAGAACTCTTGAGGGATCTTGATTCGATCGAGCTTGTCCATTTCCAACAACCATTCCCAAAATTCCGGGACCCTCTCGATAGGGTAGTAGTCTCGATTCGCGTCAATGAGGACACAGGCGTCGAGAAGGTAAAGCACGGACATCGGCTATCGTGAACTACCGGTGTCCAGCAGCGGTTGTACCTGTCTGGGTTTGACCCCTAGGATCTGCGCCGCACTGGAGGTTGATAGAGCGTCCGCTTCCATCATGTGGTCCACTAGGCCGATAATCCGGTTGCCCAATCGATGGCGGCGTATCCTATTCTGGTCGATTTTTTTTTCGTTCTGGCGTGTACGCTCCCGATTCTTTTCACGATTCCTAAGCCAATCTTCACGGAATGAATTTTTCAACTGTTTGTACGTTTCCCAAGTGATCAGATCAGATCGATGTGCTATATATGCAATCATAGTGCGGCTCACCTTGAACTCAATCGCAAACGCATTGATTCGGTCCGTGACAGCGCTGATATTGTCACTGTCGTCGAAAGCAAGGAGGTCCATTTCTTCTGTAGAGAACAGAAATTCCCCGGCAATATCGTTACAGAATCGTTCAACCTCGTTTTCCGCACTGTCTCCGCTAACTCCGGTTTGACCGAGCAGCAAATGCGTCGTTTCGTGCAATAGGGTGAACGACCAAGCGGTTTTGGCGTCGTTGTCGTTGATTACGATAAAAGGAGCCACTTCGTCCGCGATGGCGAAACCGCGAAATACTGTCGTATCAAGCGCAGTTACGTAGTTGCCCAGATCCCCTTTGAGGAGAACAAATATGCCCGCGGCCTCGGCTCTCCTGCGCAACAGGGCAAATGCGACCGACGCGTTCCGCTGGGCGCGGTAGTCTGCCGTACTGACGTTCAGCAGCGTCTGTAGTGATTTCAAGACGGCAGAGCGGCCATCCTCTATGCGGTGAGAGCCAACGAAAGGCAGCGGCACTGCTTCATCTTCATCCTCCATGATGACGCGAACCATGCTCTGGCGTGCCCTGATCTCCCGGATCAACGCGTCCAACAGCGCTTCCTCAGGGGAATGCTCAATTTGAGGCAGAGTGCGGAAGTCCACACCCCGGGTGCTCTTTTGCGGAGGTTTGGAAAGATAAAAGGTGAGCAGGGGCCGGCGGTACTGTCCCGCCATCTTTAGCAACTGGGGCCGCGACGGATCTTTCTGACCGCGTTCAATACGAGCCAGCTTCTCTACCGCAGACGATCTGGAACTGTCTTGAAAGCCCAGTTTTTTGGCCGCCTCCTCCTGGGAGAGGCCAGCCGTCTCGCGGGCCCATACCATGATTGCAGGGTTGACCTGGGGCATCGTCTTGCGATTCCCTCCTTCACCCCCGTTGTGTAGGAAGTTGTGGTTGACAGGCGCCGCCCGTCTAGGCCAGGACGCTACGCCACTTCGCGTACGGGCGCGCCGCCCTGTTTCGCATCTTCCCTCATGTGGCAGACTTTATACTTCTTGCCGCTGCCGCACCAGCAGGGGTCATTGCGCTTAGGACGGTTGTTGGTGTTGCGCACTGTGCGCGGTTGGGATGTGTCCGATCGATTTGTCTGGATGTTGCGCGCAATCGGCGCCGGCAGCGTCGGCGCCTTCTGCACCTGCAACGTCATCACCGTCGTCACGATGTCGGAGCGGATGTCGTTCATCAGCTCCTGGTACATGGCGAAGGCCTCGCGCTTGTATGCAACCAGTGGGTCGACCTGTGCAATTGCCTGCAGGCCGATGCCCTCGCGCAGCCTGTCCAGATCAGTCAGGTGGCGGACCCAGCGGTGGTCCACAGCGCGCAGCATGATCTGGCGTTCGGCATCGCGCAGCATGTCGGCTTCAATCTCTTCTTCCTTCTTGTCGTAGGTCTGATGCGCGATGCCGGCGGCCTGTTCTGTGATTTCGTCGGCGTCCAGCTCCTGCCACGGGGCCGGGTCAAAGTTCTGCGGGAAGGGGAAGACGGTGCGCAGAGCGAGAAGCAGGTCTTCCGGGTTCCACTCCTCTTCAAAGCGCGTGGCGGTGTGTTGCCGCACAGCCGCATCGATCTCGTCGGTTATCATCTCCTGAATCGCGGGTTTCAGTGACGGCTCGTTCAGAAGGCGCCGCCTCTGCATGTAGATCGTCTCCCGCTGCTCATTGACGACCTCATCATACTTGAGCACGTGCTTGCGGATGTCAAAGTTGTGGCCTTCGACCCGGGTCTGCGCGTTCTCGATCGCTTTGCTGATCATATTGTGTTTGATCGGCTGGTCATCCTCCAGGCCGAGGCGGTCCATGACTCCGGTCACCCGGTCGCCGCCGAAGCGCCGCACCAGGTCGTCGTCCAGGCTGAGGAAGAAGCGGCTGGCGCCCGGGTCGCCCAGACGTCCGGAGCGGCCGCGCAGCTGATTATCGATGCGCCGCGCCTCGTGGCGCTCCGTGCCGACCACGTAAAGGCCGCCCACAGCCTTCACCTTCTCCTGATCCGTCTTGGTTTCATCCCACCTTTCCTTGAGCGCCGCGGCCCAGCGCGTGTTGTAGGTCGCCGTGGGGTCCTGGTCGTTCTTGAGCAGTTCCAAGCAGTGGTTCCACGCCAGTTGGGGGATGCCGGTCAGATCGACGCCGTCTTTGCGCAGCTGATCTCTGGCGAGGCCCTCATAGTTGCCGCCCAGCAGAATGTCGACACCGCGGCCGGCCATATTGGTGGCGATCGTGACCGCGCCGGGTCGTCCTGCCTGTGCAATGATGGTCGCCTCGCGCTCGTGGTTCTTGGCGTTCAGCACTTCATGTGGAATGCCGCGTCGCCTCAGCATACGGCTGACCAGTTCGCTGGTCTCAATGGCGACCGTGCCCACCAGCACCGGTTGGCCCTCTTCGTGGGAGCGGCCGATCTCATCAATCACCGCCCCGAATTTGGACTGCTGGTTCTTATAGATCAAATCTTCCTCATCCAGGCGGATCGTCGGAAGATGGGTTGGGATGGCCACGACATCGAGATTGTAGATGCTCTGGAACTCCTCCTCTTCCGTTTTGGCGGTACCGGTCATGCCGGCCAGTTTGTTGTACATGCGGAAGAAGTTCTGGAAGGTGATGGTCGCCAGGGTCATCGACTCCTTCTTGACGCGCACGCCCTCCTTGGCCTCGATGGCCTGGTGCAGGCCCTCGCCGTAGCGCCGCCCCTCCATCAGGCGCCCCGTGAACTCGTCAACGATGATCACCTCGTTGTTGCGGATGATGTAGTCCTTGTCGCGGTGATAGAGCGCGTGGCCCCGCAGCGCGTTGTCGAGATAGGGGAGCATCTCGAAGTGGGCCGGATCGTAGAGATTTTCCAGACCCAGTTTTTTCTCCACGGCGGCGATGCCCTCTTCGGTGAACGTGGACACTTTCTCCTTTTCGTTGATTTCGTAGTCCGTGCCGGCACGCAGGCCGCGTACCAGTTGCGCGAACTGCCTGTAATAGTCGCTGCTCTCCTGCGCCTCGCCCGAGATGATCAGCGGTGTGCGCGCCTCGTCAATCAGAATATTGTCGACCTCGTCCACGATTGCGTAATGCAGTTCGCGTTGGGACTGGCGCTCCTTGTCCAGCACCATGTTGTCGCGCAGATAATCGAACCCGAACTCGTTGTTGGTGCCGTAGGTGATGTCCGCCCGGTATGCCTCCTGCCGTGTGATCGGCCGCAGGTTCTGGAAGCGGTCGTCCTCGGCGGGGAACTCGGGGTCGTAAAGAAAGCTGCCTCTATCCGGGTTGCCGGCGCTGTTCTGGATGACCGCGGCCGAAAGGCCCAACAGCTGGTAGACTGGCCCCATCAACTGCAAGCCGACCTTGGAGAGATAGTCGTTCGGCGTGACAAGGTGGGCGCCGCGCCCAGCCAGCGCGTTCAGAAAGAGCGGCAGCGTCGCTACCAGTGTTTTGCCTTCACCGGTCTTCATCTCAGCGATCTTGCTCGAATGGAGGACGCCGCCTCCGATCAGCTGCACGTCATAGTGGCGCAGGCCGATGGTGCGGCGGGCCGCTTCGCGCACCGCGGCAAACGCCTCCGGCCTCATCTCGTCGAGAATCTCCTGCTCCTCGTCCAGCAACTCTTTGCGAATTCGTTCCACTTCGATGCGGGCAAAACGCTGCTCATCGGTGCCTGCCACCGAAGCGTACTCGCCTTCAGCGGCGGCCAGCGCGTCCCTCAACTCCGTCGTTTCGCTGACGATCCGCTGTCGGAACTCCTGGGTCATCTCTTTGAATTCGTCGTTGTCCATCCGTTCGAAGCGGTTTTCCAGTCCGTTGATCTCTTCAACCAGAGGCTGAAGCCGCTTCAACTCCTTCTCGTTCGGATCACCGACGACTTTGGTCAGAAATTTTTTCAGCATATTGCATCCCTCTGTTTGCCAGTTGCCGGCTCCCGCGGTCCGGAGAAGCAGCAATGGGCAAAATCGAAGGGGGCGTCTCGCCTCCCCTTACACCATACGAAGTACGGAGAAAAGTTGCTCTCCGATGTGCAGGCACGTCTGCTCAGTCTGCCCTTCAAGCATACGGATCGTAGTCCAGGCTGCACCGCCTATTCTACCATGCACAGGGAAACCGCCAATGTAGCGGATCCTGTTCTGTTGCCGCTGTCTGTCGAAGTGCCAAAAACCTATGCGAAGAATACTACATCAGTACATGGTTTCTGCGATCTGTGCTACAATGTGACCGTGGCTAGTGGTGTCCGCTGGCCATCTTTTCCCTGAGCCACAGGCCACTGCAGGTAAATGAATCGCCGCCTTCTCGTCTTCTTCATTCTCGTCAACGCCTTTGTCAGTTTGACGATTGCCGTGATCGTCGTTTGGATAGCGGAGCAGCGGCGGCCGAGGCCGGAGGAGATGATCGTGGCTGCGACACCGGCGCCAGCGGTAGTTCTGATAGCAACGCCGACATCAGGGGATGCACAGACGGCCCCGGAAGGTGGAGCGTCTCCGGCCGCGACCCCTACAGCAGTCGCGGCGGCGCTTGATCCAGGCGAGACGGAGATCTATACCGTCAAGCGGGGGGACAGTCTGTCGGCCATCGCGGCGCGTTTCGGCGTCTCTCCGAACAGGCTGCTGGAGCTCAACGAACTGACTGATCCGAACGTGGTCTATGTTGACCAGCGCCTGCGTATTCCCGTTTCTCAACAGAGCGGTGACGCGTCAGGGGGCAGCGCGGTCGGCCTGCCGCAGCGGGGTCTGCAACTGCGCATCGAGAATGCCGGCGAACTAGCGGAGGAGTCGGTGCGGGTCGTGAACGATAGCGATGGCGCCGTCGACCTGCAAGGGTGGACTCTAAGCCGCGACGGGGGACCGATCTATACTTTCAGCAACATCCTTTTGTTACCCGGCAGTGGGATCCGTCTGAACACGGGTTCCGGCGAGGAAAACAGCATCAATCGCTATTGGGGCCGGGATGCAGCGGCCTGGGAGAGCGGCTCTACCGTTGTTCTGCGCAACTCCGGCGGTGAACTGATTGCGCAGAGTACAGTGGCCGGCGGCGAATAACCACAGGCTTTTGCGAAAGGAAATCGTTTTCCATGGCATCGACCGAACCACCCGATAAGCAGGACAGAGGAAGGTCCAGAAAGCGACGCTACTTCCGCCGCCGCCGGCGGAAGGGCGGCCAGGACGCTTCTCTCGCTGCCGAGCAGAGGGCGGACAGCGATGATGCCCGGCCGGAGCAGCGAACTCGTTCAAAGAGCCAGAATCGCCGCCGCAGCGAGAACCGGCGCCGATCTTCCCGGCGGCGCGGCAGGGCGACACGCGGGCAGGAAAGTCAGGCGCAGCGTGCCGAAGAGGAGAGTCAGCCGCAGACCGAGGTGTATATCTATACCCACGTTATCCGGCCCACATATCGGGATGGGGGCAGCGGGGAATTCCAGGCCGATCATTCGCTGAACCTTGCCGGCGCAACCGCAATCGGCCCGCCGGTGGGCATGGAGTATCTTCTGGAGAGTATCGGGCGGCAGCTGGATGAGTGGTTCCACCCGAGCGCAGACTCGACAGCTGAAAACGGCGGAAACGGGGAGGTCAACGAGCCGGACACGGACTCGACCGACGGCGGCGAGGTGCAGGGGGAAGAACCTGACATTTTTCAGGGGATGGCGGATGAAAACCGCGCAGATGACAACCTTTCCCTTCGTGAATAGGGCCGCTGACCCATCACTGCAGAGGATCGATTTGTGGACAAGGTAATCACGATTCGGCAGATGTCCGCACATGTGGGCGAGGCAGTCACACTGGAGGGCTGGCTCTATACCAAGACAGGCAAAGGCCGGCTCCAATTCCTGCAGGTGCGCGATGGCGGGGGGATCTGCCAGGCGGTTGTGTTCAAAGGAAATGTCAGCGTGGAGGCGTTTGAACTCGCGCGCGCACTCACCCAGGAGAGCAGCCTGCGGGTTACCGGCACTGTCAAGGAGGAGACACGCGCGCCGGGCATCCCCGGCGGCTATGAGCTGGACGTGACCGACCTGGAAGTAGTGCAGCTCGCTGAAGAATATCCGATCCAGCCGAAAGAGCATGGCGTGGAGTTTCTCATGGAGAATCGCCATCTCTGGATTCGCTCCAGCCGGCAGTGGGCGGTTTTGCGGGTTCGGGCGACGGTCATTGGCGCTATCCGCAGCTGGCTGGACAGCAACGGCTTCCTCAACGTGGACACGCCTATCCTCACCCCCAACGCGGCCGAAGGCACCACGACCCTCTTCGAGATCGATTTCCACGGTGAACCGGCCTATCTGGCCCAGACCGGTCAACTCTACAGTGAAGCCACGATTATGGCCTTTGGCAAGGTCTACTGCTTCGGGCCGACGTTTCGCGCTGAAAAGAGCAAGACACGCCGCCATCTGCAGGAGTTCTGGATGGTGGAGCCCGAGATGGCTTTCTGCGATCTGAAGGGGCTGATGGAGATCGAGGAGCAGTTCGTCAGCCACATCGTCCAGCGCTGTCTGGAGGAAAATGGCGAAGAGCTGAAGCTGCTGGAACGGGACACATCCGCCCTGGAACGGGTGACGCCCAGCTTTCCGCGCATCCATTACGACGAAGCCGTGGACATCGTCAACCGCGCCGCCGAGGCCGGTGAACTGGTGCCCGGGTACGGGGACAAAGTGCCCAATATCGAGTGGGGCGATGATTTCGGCAGCCCGCACGAGACCTATATTGCCGCCCAGTTCGACAAGCCGGTCTTTGTCCATCACTATCCGACACAGGTGAAGGCGTTCTACATGGAGCCTGAACCGGACCGGCCGGAGGTGTGCCGCAGTGTCGATCTGCTGGCGCCGGAAGGGTACGGCGAGATCACCGGCGGCAGTGAGCGTATGGCCGATGTTGATAAGCTGGTTGCCGGCATCGAGGAGCATGAACTGCCGATGGCCGCGTTTGACTGGTATGTCGACCTGCGCCGCTATGGCGCCGTTGTGCATAGCGGTTTTGGTCTGGGCCTGGAGCGGACCGTCGCCTGGATCTGCGGCCTGACGCATCTGCGGGAGGCGATCGCCTTCCCGCGCACGCTTGGCTCGATGCGCCCTTGAGCCCGGGGAGCGCCCGCTTCCCGGCTCTATCCCGCCACGACCGTGTTCTACCTTTCGATTCTGTTCGCCGCCCTGATTCTTACCCTCATTCTTACGCCGCTCTCCGTTCGGCTCGGTCACCGGATCGGCCTGGTGGACCGCCCTGGCGAGCGGCGCAAACACGCGGGCGTTGTGCCGCGCACCGGCGGGCTGGCCATTTTCGCCGCCTTTACCCTGACCGTACTCGCTCTTCTTCTGCTCATGGCCGGGGCGCTGCCCCTGCTTGGCGATTCCTGGCTGCCACCCCAGGACGACCCCAAAGAGAGCCGCCGTTTTATTGCACTTCTGATCGGCGGCGCCTTCTGCGCGCTCGCCGGCTTTCTCGATGATCGCTATGAGTTCTCGTGGCGTCCCCAATTCGCAATTCAGGTTGCCGCCGGCCTGATCGCCGTCGCCGGCCTGATCTTTATCAAGCACGTCAACAATCCGTTCGCGGACGGGTTCCTCTTCGGGCCGGATGGCTTTCCCTGGTGGCTGCTCGCCCCGTTGACGCTATTCTGGTTCATGGGCATGATGAACACCGTCAACTTTCTTGACGGGTTAAACGGACTGGTTGCCGGTGTCACCGTCATTTTCTGCGCCATTCTGAGCATTCACATGATCTTCGTCACCCAGCCGCCTCAGTTGAGCGTGGCGGTGCTGCCTGTGGCGCTGCTCGGCGTCGGACTGGGATTTCTGTTCTTCAACTTTGCGCCGGCGCGGGTCTTCATGGGCAGCAGCGGCAGTTATTTTCTCGGTTTTGCCCTGGCTGCGTTGGGGATTATAGGCGGGGCCAGGCTTGCCACTGTGCTGCTGATTCTCGGGCTGCCGATTCTGGACGTGGTGTGGCTGATCTACAGCCGCCTGCGGCGGGGCGTCTCGGTGGGCCAGGGCGGGCGCGATCACCTTCATCTGCGTCTGCGCGACAAAGGCCTGGCCGAACACACAATCGTGGTTGGCTATTGGGCCTTCTGCGCACTTTTCGGCGGCCTGACCCTATTGCTGGATGACCGCCTCTACAAGCTGGTGGCGCTGATCGGGCTGGGCATCGTCGGCCTGCTCGTTTTGCTCTGGGCAGCGCGCCCATCCACCTTGAGCGAAGACAAATGAGCTCGACGAACGCAGGCGGCTCGCCTGCATACCGCATCCTAGCGATCGAAACCAGCTGTGACGAGACCGCGGCCGCGGTTGTGGCGGACGGCCGCCATATCCTCAGCAACCGGGTTGCCAGCCAGATCGAGCTCCACCGGCGATTCGGCGGCGTCTACCCGGAGGTCGCCAGCCGCCAGCACGTTCTCGCAATTCAGACTGTCGTCGAGGACGCTTTGGCGGATGCCTCGGTCGCGCATGTGCGCGAGCTGGACGCCATCGCCGTCACCCACGGACCCGGCCTGGCCGGCAGTCTTCTTGTTGGCGTCAATCTGGCGAAAGGGCTGGCCTTCGCCAGCGGCCTGCCGCTGATTCCGGTGAATCATCTGGAAGGGCATATCTACAGCAACTGGCTGTATCCGGATAGTTCGTCCGGTGTTGAATCTTCAGCCTCTGAGGACGGCAACGGGCGCACACAACGAGGCGGCAGCGCATTTGATCAGTTCCCGGCGCTGCTCCTGATCGTTTCCGGCGGCCATACGGAGCTTGTGTTGATGGAGGGGCACTGCCGCTACCGGCTTTTGGGCGCAACCCTGGACGATGCCGCCGGGGAGGCGTTCGACAAGGTGGCGAGACTTCTGGAGTTGGGTTATCCGGGCGGTCCGGCGATTCAGGCGGCCGCGGAAAGTGGGGATGCCGGCCGTTTCCATCTTCCCCGCCCGCTCATGCGTCCGGGCCGGCGGCCAGAACGCCAACCGGACGCGAAGGCGTCTCTCCTGCCCACCGTTCTGCCCGTCCAAGGCGAGCACCGCTTCAATTTCAGCTTCTCCGGTCTGAAGACCGCCGTTCTCAATCTGATGCGGCAGCTCGAACGGGAGGGAACGGAGGCGCGCCAGACGCAGACCGCGGCCGACATTGCCACCGCCTTTCAGATGGCCGTGGTCGATGTGCTGGTGGGCAAAACCGCGGACGCCGCCGCCGAGTTTGGCGTGAAGCAGGTCTGTATTTGCGGCGGGGTCAGCGCGAACGGGCTGCTGCGCCGGGCCGCTGAACAGCATTTTGCCAAGGTCGGTCTACCGCTGCACTGTCCGCCTCTTTTTCTGTGTACGGACAACGCAGCCATGATCGGCGCCGCGGCATATTACAGGCAGTCATATGTCCTGGCCCGACAACCCTCTCCTATGAGCCGCGAGCTGCGGCAGGATGCGGAAGTGGTCGCACATTCGACTCCCCACGACCAGCCAAGCGAGCCGCCGGCACGCGACTTCCTCGCCCTCGACGTATATGCAAGTCTGCCTTTAGTGGATTCTATGGAGCGGTGAACGACCTGGGGATGCAGGCGACGCGTGTACGCTGCGTCTAATCGCCCGCGGGTGAATTGGCGGTCTGGGAAGCGGGCGGCGCGTGAGCGTCCTCTTCCAATTCCACCTCGGGGCGTGCAGCGGGATCGTCGGCTTCCGATACAACGACCCTGCGGTAGACGCCGGCGCGTTGCCCCTCCGCGACCGGACGGCGGTCGCTGAAGGGTGGATAGTTGAGCAGCTTGGCATGGGTATAGCTGCCGAGAAGCCGCAGGCTGGCGATGACCGGCGCGGCCAGAAACGCGCCCAGTATCCCCCCCACGCTTGCCCCTACGACGACGCCGCAGACCACTACAACCGGATGCAGATGAACGCTCGTGCCGATCACGCGCGGCACGAGAAGCTGATGCTCCAGCTGCTGAATGATGAAGTAGACACCGATTACCAGGAGAGCGAAGTTCAGGTTGCTCAGTTCGAGCGTGGAGCTCCCTTGCGCCAAGGCGATGATCACGGCTGGGATCATCGCCAGGATGGGGCCGATATTGGGCAGGATTTCGAGCGCGCCGGCCAGAATGGCCAGAATAAGCGCGCCCCGCATCCCCATCAGGCTCAGAGAGAAATAGGTCACCAGGCCGATCGACAGCGAGAGGATGAGCTGCCCGCGGAAGAAGGCGTTCCAGATGTTGCGCAGCCGGCGCATCAGCTCCACGCCTTCCGAATAGTACTCAACCGGGAACAGCCCTTCCACATAGCGCTGGATGCGGGGCGCGTCTTTGGTCAAGTACAGGCTGATGAAGAAGAGAAGCAGCAGGAACACGACGACATTGACGATGCTGCCAACCACCGTCAAGCCGATGGTCGCGGTGCTGCTCACCACGTTCGTCGCCGTACTCAGAAGCTGATTGACGTAGTCCAGAATCTGCTGCGCGCCGGGCAGGAAGCGTTCCACCGCAATCTCGTCGGCCAGCATCTGTTGGATCTGGCCCACCACCCCTTCAAAGGTGACGTCAAGACCGAGGATAGTCCCACTGGTTGGCAGGTCTGCGACCGACTCCTGCAGGAAGAGCAGAAAGGTTCGCGCTGCTGCCGGCACATCAAAATAGAGCGCCGTGAGCTGGGACAGCAGAACCGGCACAAGCAGAACGGGAGCCAGGATCAACAGGACCAGGAAGAGCAGGTACAGGACGATCGTGCTCACGCTGCGGGGAATGCGCGCCCGTTCGCACAGATCGACAATGGGGATCAGGAAGTAGGATACAAGCCCTGCCATAATCAGAATCGGCAGGACGGGGCGGCTGATCCAGAAGATGAGCGCGCCGACGACGAGCAAAACGATCAGGACCGTTCTCTTGGTCGCGGTATCCCACGCGGTGTTCGGCGCTGGTACGATGCTTGCTTCCTGGGATTCAGTTTCTTCCGCTGTGGATGGCGATGTTATGGAATCCATTGTATGGGAGCGCGATTCTCTGCTTATAGACCTTCCGGCGCAGGAGCGGGGGAACAGTCTCGCATGCGGAAGGAAGCAGGACGAAATTCTTATGCCGTTCTACAAGGGAAAACACGGCAGCCGCCCTAAAGTTGCGCTTCTGCCGCTTCGTATTCGTTCCCGAATCAGGTTGCCCCACCGGCCTCGCCACTGCCTGTCAAGCGATCAGTCCAGCCCCAGCGATTCGTATTCCCATTCGGCCACCGGCGTAAACTGCGATGGGTCGAGAACGGTTTTTGGGCCAAAGGGAGCGGCCGTGACGCTGCCCACATCAACAGAGCCGTTCTCTACCGCCAGAGTCGGGAAACGGCGGCCGCCCGGGGTCGTGTGCGGGCGGTAGAGGTCTCCGTGCGCAGCCAGGATCCGCTCTTGCACGTCGTCCGGCAGCATCGAAAGGCCGGCGAAGTAGTGATGGCCGTTGCGCTCGGCGTGTTCGATGCCCAGCGTCGCCAGCACGGCCAGGTCCTCCAGCAGCGCCACCGGCCCCAGGTTGCACAGGTCTTCGGCGCTGATGATGTGTAGTGCGTCCGGCTGCTGGCGCTGGCGATGGCGGATGAGGCAGGTGTTGGCGATGCCCTTGAAGATCCCTTTACAGTTTTTGTGGCTGGCGCCCACATAGCCGTTTTCGAGTGCGGTGGGCGCGCTGGAAAGCTCGCCGTCGGATTCGTCGATGATGATCGGCGGCCGTTCGCGCCAGGCGAGCAGGGCCGCGCCCACCTCCGGACTCAGGGCGATATCGCGGTGGAAGGGCTGTTCGACGAAAATCAGCCGCTGCAGAAAGCTGCGGAGGGCCGGGTCGGCGTTCAACCCTTCCCACAGGGCGCGAAAATCGGCAACGTTGTGATAGGTCTCGTTGCCGTCGAGGGTGTGCCGGTAATCGACGTTGCGTTCGTCCAGGAGAGCGGCGATGCGTTGCAGCCGCGCTCTGTCCGCGTCGATGTCACCGCCGATTTTGATCTTGAAGTGGGTCAAGCCGTAGGCCTGGATGGAAGCGTCCAGCGATGCGGGCAAACCATCGTCGACCTGATCTTCGGGCAGGACTTCGTCGTCGGTGAGGGGATCGATCATGCCGACCGTATGGCGAACGATGACCCGGTCCAGAGGTTTTGCCGGCAGCAGGTCCGCCGGCGTATGCCCGGCCAGCTCAGGTCGCAGCTCGGGCAGGCGCATGCCCAGGCTGTTTGCGCGCACAGCTTGGGCGAAGGTTGTGTCCGTCACCCGGCAGAAGCCGTCGATGATCGCCCGTTCCACCAGCGAGACGCCGAATGCCCACAGCAGCGGCGGGTAGTCCGTGTCTGCGGCCCAGGCCTCCTGGGCCTGGTAAGTTGCCTGCCACAGGTCGAAGACCGTGTCGGCCGCGCCGGCTTCCTGGGCGTGTCGGCAGGCCGCCTGGATCACGTCGAGCATCTCGGCGATATCCTGGGCCATTGACGAGTCGGGCACTTTGGTAAACCATTTTGGCGCCAGGCCCTCGGCGGCGACCCCATCCGCCTGCCTGCCGTCCACCTCGAGCCGCGCCTGCAAAAAGAGATGCGGCAGCGCGGTCATGGTGACGATGCCGTAGCGGAAGGGCATGCGGTTGCGCATGTTGAGGATATGGAGATCAAAGTCGAGCAGGCGGATGGGCATATTTCGTTCCCTCGGTGTCTGTGCAAGGATAACTTGTGACTGTCGCAGGCTTACGCGACCGGCGCGGCGGCCAGCGTCTTTTCCTCACGCCAGCGCGCGCTCGTATCCGCGCAGCGTCGCGATCTCGCGCGGCAGGTGAACGTCCGGCGGCTCCCAGTTGATCCATTCGCCGCTGAGATAACCGTCGTAGCCGCCGTCGCGCAGCAGTTCCATCACCTCTTTGTGATCGATATCTCCCGTGCCAAAAGCCGTATAGTCCGGCCGATTCGCGTCCAGGAACAGGTCGTGCACATGGGCATGGCGGATCCAGCGCCGCAGTGTCCGATAGGAGTCCGCCAGCGTCCAGCCCTTTGTGCGCACCGGATGCGCGGCATCCCAGTTTACGGCAATCGCCGGGTGGTCGACCCGTTCCATTACCGCGGCGACGTCGGCGGGGTTGCACCAGTCATCGTGCGTTTCCATGCATACGACCACGCCGCGGTCGCCGGCTCGGCCCGCCAGGCGCGAGAGTGCGTCCGCAACGCCGCTGATGGCCGCTTCCCGGCTGATACCGTCCGGGATCCGGCCGCCGAAGATGCGCAGCACAGGCGCGCCGATGTCTGCGGCCAGGTCGATGTACTGAAGCGTTTCTTCCACCTCCGCGTCGCGGTCTGCGGGGTCGGCGAAACGGTTGCCTGCAGCCAGGCAGCAGATGGCGATGCCGGCGTCAGCCGCCTGTTCGCGGAAGGACGTTCTCTGCTCTGCCGACGCTTCCAACTCCACCCCGTGGTTCTGAGCGCCGGCGGCCCGCGGCTCGACGCCGTCGTAGCCGTATTGCGCGGCCAGCGCCAGCATCTCCGCGAAGGTGGCCTGAGGGCAGGAAAAGCTCATAAATGCATAGTTCATCGCTGTAAACTCCTATTCTGTCGTGTTCTCTCTGTGAATTGAATTTTGGAAGAGCGGTCTTATCAGATTGCAGATATCTTCACCGACTCCCCCGTCTCCGCCGACCTGTACATCGCATCAGTGATCTGTTGCACCAGCAGTGCCTGCGCCAGCGTCGTCTTGGGAGGGCGGCCTGTGCGGATCGCAGTTGCGAAGTCCTCCAGCAGGCCGCGGTGGATGTCGCTGTAGGAGTCGCTGCCCGACCACAACGTCCGGGAGATTGTTCCCTCGGCGCGGGTCGCCTCAAACTGCAGATTCTCCTTCTCCGGCGCCGGCGTCATCCGCAGGCGCAGCGAGCCGGTCTCCCCGATCACCTCCCAGGATGCCTCCGCCTGCGCCGCGGCGTACTCGCCGCGCTCATAGGTGATCACGGCGCCGCCGGCGCAGCGCACCAGCCCGGTGATGTGCGTCTCGCCATCGGATTCCGGCGCAACCGTGTCGGCGAAGATAGATGGAACGCGCCAGCTCTGCGCCAGGACTGTCTGCGGGCGCAGCTGCCAGCCGCTGATACCCAGCAGATAGTCCAGATCGTAGCAGCCCCAGTTGACGAGGATGCCGCCGCCGTTCAGCTCGCGGCTGAGCCGCCAGGCCGGCGGGTGCGTCTCCGGCGGCGGACCCGCCGGGTGGATGACGCGGCAGCGCAGAACACGCAGTGGGCCCAGCTTGCCCTGTGCGATCCAGTCGGTGACGATCCGGTTCGACTCCAGAAAGTGAAAACGGGAGGAGCAGCAGGCCGCGACCCGGTCCCCCTGGACGGAGATGAGCTGGCGCACTTCGCCGGCGCTGCGGGCGACCGGCTTTTCCGTCAACAGATGCTTTCCGGCGCGCAGGGCCTGCAACCCCAGTTCGATGCGGAAAGAGGCTGGCAGCGCCAGGACAACGGCCTCCACCCGCGCATCAGTCAGTAGCTCTGCGCCGCTGTTGTAGACTGTCTCCACCGTGCGGGCGGCGGCAATCTTCTCCGCCAGCGCCCGCTGCACATCGGCGACGGCAACCAGCTCGATCTGGTCGGAGGCCGCGGCCGCGTGGGCGTGGGCGGCGCCGATCGTTCCGCAACCGATGATGCCGAGCTGCAGAGGTGTCATTCGCTCAGTTCTTTCATGCTACAATGACAGTTGACAGGATAGATACCCTCACGCAAAGGAAGGCGCATATGGACGCCCCCGCCCCATCCTGGCAAAGGCTCTATGCCGATGAGACCTTCAGTTGGATCTGGCCGCCCGCCTATGAACCGCATTCGAATCCGCCCGAGCTGGAGCAAATTCTTTCCCTGCTGCAAGCGCAACCAGGAGCACGGCTTCTGGACCTGGCCTGCGGACTCGGATGGCTGACGATTCCGCTCGCGCTGCGCGGCTTTCAGGTGACCGGTTACGACCTCAGCGACGCAATGCTGGCAGGCGCCCAGGAGTCAGCCGAGCAAGCAGATGCGCAACTTGAGTGGGTTCGCGGCGACATGCGCAGCCTGCCAGAGAAGTAGCCCCCTCCAAAGTCCTATATCAGTTCAGATGCCGTTGCCAGTTCAGCCCCTGTGACCTCTTTGCGCATTCGCGTTCCGTCGTAACCCAAGGCTGGGCCGAGCACCGCCGTCGTCATGCCGGCGTGGTTTTCGCGGCCATGGCCGCGGGCGATCGCGCTGACCGAGCGGGCCGAGCAGCCGTGGTCGCGACCGTCTGGGAAGGCGTCGCGCGCCAGGAGAAAGTAGGTGCGGGCCAGGTCCACGGCGCGCGCTTGCAGTGCGCTGTCCCCTCCGATCTCCGCAGCCACCGCCAGCGTAATCGGGTTGTGGCGTCGCTCGCGGCCGTCTTCCAGCCAGCGCGGCGCGTCGGAGCGCTTGCCCACGCCGGATGCGCGGCGAGCGGGGCGTTTGTACTCTGTGTCCAGGGTGACTTGTGTGATGTCGAAGGGGTCGAGCCGGGCCACACCCTCCAAGACCGCCTTGTCGTAGCGCGTGTCGCCGGTCCAGCGGCGATAGGCCCGCACCGCAGCGGCGGCCGCGCCGGCGTCCGGGTCGGCCAGCTGCGCGGCTAGGGGCTCTAGGAGCCGTTCGGCCGCCTGGCGGAAGCGGAGCTCACCGCTCTCCTGCCACAGGCGCAGGAACGTATTGACGGCGTCGGAGCCAAGCAGATTCTCCGCCCGGTCGACCTCCGCCTGCAGGTCGGGGGCTTCGCCCATGAAGGAGTAGTAGAGCGCTTTGTCGCCGTCGCTGAACTCGTACAGAACGCTGTCGGGGGTCAGAGCGATCGGCAGCGCGTCTCCTGCCAGAATGGCGTCCGCCCACTCTCCCGCGTAGACCGTTGCCAGCTCGATATAGCGCTTCCTTGCTATCTCCGTTTTCGGTTGCGACGCAGCCAGCAGGCAGATGTTGACGCAGCGCAGATGGTCCGGCGTATTGAGCGCCATGCCCGGCTCTGTACGCAGTCCGTCCGCGCCGAAGAAGAGCGAGTGGAAGCGCCGCCGGTCCCAATCGAACCAGTCCGGCGTTCCGGTCGACCAGTTGCCCATGTGCTCGGCGATGTCGTCCAGCTGCCGCGCTGTCTCGCGGTCCTCCGGCAGGACCCGCTGCAGGGCCCCCAGGAAGAGCTCATAGTGCTCGGCGCCGTGGTGCGCCTCTTGCATGCGCCAGTAGCCATGCCGCCACTGCTGCGTCTGGTTGTAGTGATCGCGAATGCGATCGCGTTTCTGTTGAAGGAAGCGCAGGATGCGTTCGTCCGGACCGGTGTGCAGGAGCGGCTCCCAACCGGTCGTGTAGGTGCCCTGATCATGGACGTCGGTGGGCGGCTCGTCCGCGTAGCGGTCGAGCGACTCGTATGCCCACCGGCGCAGATCATCCAGGAAGCGCCGGCAGGCGTGGGACAGGTCGTGGGAGGGTTCGATCTGGCGCCTGTACATGGCTACCCCCGCAGTTCAATCTTGAATGTATAGGCGTGATCGCAGGGGCGCTGGCTGGGCGTGCTGACGGTCAGGGCGTTGTCGTCCTGCTTCCAGGAGACAGGCTCGTCGCTGCCGAGCATTGAGACGTCGCGGATGCGCCCGCCGAGCGACGAGCCGCTGCCCAGCGAGGTGATGGCGGCCTCGCTGCCGGGCCAGCCCAGCACGATGGCGTAGAGGGCGTCGTCCTTCTGCGTGAAGCGCACGTCTTTAGCGGTGAAGGGGAGATTACTGCGCTCCGTCAGGTGCCCAACCACCACAGCCGTATCGCCCTCACCGAACCGCTCCCAGTGGCGCGTCGCGTAGATTGCCTCCCCGTTTACATCCAGCCATGCGCCCAGGTCCAGCAGCAGTTGGGTCGCTTCCGCCGGGATGACGCCGTCGGCGCGCGGGCCGACGTTCAGGAGCAGGTTGCCGTTCTTGCTAACGATGTCGACCAGGTCGTGAATGATGGTTGCGGGGCTCTTGAACTCGTCGTCCTCGATGTAGCTCCAGGCCTTGTAACTGACCGCGGTGTCCGTTTGCCAGTAGTGCGGGCGGATGTCGTCGAGCTTGCCCCGTTCGACATCGTAAACGGCGACGCCGTCGGGGAACTTGTCCTTGTACTGGAGAACGGGCTCGCTGCCCCATTCCAGGGCGCGGTTGTAGTAGTAGGCGGCGACCTGCGGGCGGTAGGGCGCGAACTCATCGAAGTGCCAGCCGAAGTCGAACCAGAGCACATCGGGCCGGAAATAGTCGATCATCTCAAGCGTGCGCGCGTACCAGTTCTGCAGAAAGTCCCAGCTGGCGGGCGCGTCCTCCGGGTGGGGCGGGCAGTAGAGATCTTCGAGGCCGGGATGCGTGGTGTCGAAGTCGTCGGCGTAGGTGTAGTAGCGCCAGTTGAAGGCCCGGTGGCTGGAGACGCCGAACTTGAGGCCGGCGGCGCGGGTCTCGCGTTCCAACTCCTTGCAGACATCCCGCTTGGGCCCCATTTGGGCCGCGTTCCAGCGGGTATGGGTGCTGGCGAACATGGGGAAGCCGTCGTGATGTTCGGCGACGGGCACGATGTAACGGGCGCCGGCCTTTTGGAACAGATCGAGCCACTGGGCCGGATCCCAGTTTTCCGCTTTGAACAGGGGGATGAAGTCCTTGTATCCGAACTTGGAGGGATGGCCCCAGGTCTCCGTGTGGCGCTGGTGGTAGTTCGGCCCCTTGCGAGAGATCTCGTCGCGGTACATGAAGCGGGGGTACCATTCGTTGTCGAATGCGGGCACGGAGTAGGGGCCCCAGTGGATGAAGATGCCGAGCTTATCGTCCATAAACCATTGCGGCACTTCATAGTTCTGCAGCGAGTCCCAGCTCGGTTCGTAGCGGAAATCCGTGGTCATTGCATGGCTCCGTAGGGGTTCATTGCGCGCGCGAACCTGTTGTCTGCCGTTATCTAATTCGGAATATGGTCGCGGGTTGGTTCAATGCGCTACGGCTTCACCTGATGAGGGCTGATATTCCAGGGCAGTATAGAGGGGGAGGCCCGTCGTGTCCAATCCATGCGGGCTGAATTCCTGCCGCCCGCTGTCCCCGGCAGTTGGACAGCGGGCGGCGGGTGAGTCACATTCCCCGCACTGTGAACGGCTCGAATCGCAAGCCATCCTTCAACTGCACGGGTCACAGTTTATGCAACTGACCGGCCAGCAGGATGCCGAGCGCCGCGCAGAGGAGGCTGAGGCCGTTGTTGGCGAGGATATTGACCAGGCCGGCCCAGACGCGGCCGTTCTGCCAGAGGTCGACGCTCTCGACGGCGAAGGTGGAGAAGGTGGTGAAGGAGCCGAGGAAGCCGACAAACAGCAGCAGCCGCAACTGGGGTGACAGGGCAAGATAGTGGGAGCCGCCCGCTACCAGGAAGCCGAGCAGCAGGCTGCCGGCGGCATTGACGGTCAGCGTTCCATAAGGGAAAGCCGGCCCCAACTTCGCTGCCAGCCACAGGCTGACGAAGTAGCGGGCGTTGGCGCCCAGCACGGCGCCCAGGCCGATCCAAAGAACGTTCGCCATTGCTCAGCTCGCCTGAACGCCCATCACCGCCCGGCCGGGATTCGCGCGCCGGGGTCGGGGCGGCCGCCCCTGCAGCGTCCACATCTCAGACAAAGCGCCGCGCCTGTACGCGCAGGCGCCCGCTGCGGATTGCTGCGGCTGCACGGTCCTCACTCGGTCTGGCGCGCGGTATCTTGCGGCGGCCGGCTCGCCAGCGGACCGATCCATTCGGTAAACAGCATGTCGGCGAACTCCGGATCGACCCCTCGCAACGCCGCCAACATATCCTCGGGCGTTACGATCTTGTACTGATAGTCGGTCAGATAGTTTTGGAGAAACTGCTTGAAAGCCCGCTCTCCCAGCGTGCGGCGGATCGCGGAGAAGAAGAGCGCGCCCTTTCCGTAGACGATGCCCTCATAAATGCTTCCGTTTGCAAAGGCTGTCACCGGCTGCGCGAGCGCCGCGTCCTCTTCGCGGCTGATCAACGCGTCAACGACCGCCTGCCAGCGGCGGTATTCCAGAATGTCGGCTGCGTCCTGGCCGTGCACCGCCTCATAGTAGATGCGGCTGGAGTATTCGGCCAGCCCCTCATCAACCCAGGGCTGGTTGACCGGATCGTTGTGGACGAGCTGGTACCACCACTGGTGCGCGACCTCGTGGACCGCCCGGATCTCCAGTTGGTCCCGGTAGCGGTCATACAGCTGGACGCCCAATAGAAAGACCTGCGGGTATTCCATGCCCCGGAAGCTGATCGGCGCGGAGGCCACCCGCAGCTCCGGGTAAGGATAGGACCCAAACCAGTCACTGTACACCCGCAGGGCGGCCGCGGTGTGCTGCAGTACGGCCCGCCCCGCCTCTTCATGCCCCGGCAGCCAGTAGCTGGTGACGCGTGTGCCGTATGCGTCCAGGCTGTCGGACTGGAAGCGGTTGCTCATGTGGACGAAGAACTCGCGCGAAAGCTCGGTCTCCCACCGGTGTTGGATATGCTGGTCATCGATGACTGTGGAGGTGATTAACTGGCCGCTCGCCACGGGGATCTGATCGGTGGGGAGGGTGCCGGTCACGACAAAGCGGGAGATGTAGTTGAAGGCCGCGTCCCCGCGGCTGGTGCCCCTCTCCAGCCACCAGCGTCCACTGGCCGCGGTCGGCCCCGGCATGTAGACGGCGAGTGAGGGGTAAAAGAGCGGCAGGCTCAGGAACTCCTGGCTGAGGCCAAAGAGACGGTAGGCCCCCGTCGTATCCGCGCCCCAGTGGGGGATGCGCAGCTTCCAGCTCAGATAGACGTTCGTCGTCTGCCCGCGCAGCAGCGCCCGCGGCAGGTCCACCCGTATGGCGCTGTTCTGCTCCAGATAGGTAAAGGGCGCGGTGCTGCCCTCGACCGTCACGTTCTGAATGCTGAACTCACCGTTGTAGTGGGGCAATGCCGGGTAGAGGCGGAAGACCAGGTGCGTCCAGGGATCGGCGCTGGTGTTCGGGACGCGGACACGGGCCGACCCTTGCAGAAAGATCAGATCGTCGCTGAGGGAGAACTCGATCTCATAATGCGGCATGCCGCCGTGCGCCGCCAGCGGGTCCTCCTCTTCCACGGTTGAGGGGCGCAGTCCGCTGCATGCGGCCAGCAGGATGATCAGCAGCAGGAAGCTGAGCGCCAGCGCGCCGTACGCGGGGTGGGCAGTTCTTGCCGCTCTTCTCTTCACGCTCTCCTCTGCGTTGGGAGGCATCTGACGACACCACGGAAATAGCTGTGTGAATTTTGTGTGCGCTGCAGGTCTGCGACTTACGCGCCTGTGCCGCTCCGGTCCACTTACGTCGTAGGGTACGCAAAACCTGGACACATTGCGGCAGAAAAGGCAACGCCAGAGTAACATATAATAACACAGTCTGGTTGCGCAAGGTAAAATGTGTACGAATGTGCTATACTTGAAACGTCTGCGTTGCATCCATTCGCGATGAGAGACCGAATGCAAACCATTTACAAAACAGTAAAGCCATTCTCCAAATCCTGTTGAGGTGAGACTGAATGTTTGTGCGAAGCGCGGCGGCCGCCGCGTTGGACCGGAAGAAGGGACTGTTCTCTGCATACGACCACGAACGGCGGGAGGAGCAGAGGCGCATGAAGGGATGGCTGGAGGAACTGAAGACCAGCTCCGCCACTTCCCTGAACCGCAAACTCGACGCCATCGACGACGCCTGGCCCGGCGCACTGCCCACGGCAGAGTTCGACCGCGCCGTAGACATGCGCATCCCTCTGGGCGCGACCTGGCAGAACCGTGAGCAGGCCCGTCACTGGGCGCTGGAGACGCTCGAAGGCCGGCCCGCGCTGGCGGTGGACGGCAGCCAGATCGTGCCCACCACCGACTACTCTCCCCCGGTGGGCGCGGTGCAGATCGGCTGGTTCTTCAACGACCGCGGCACGGCGACAGATGGTGACGCCGCCGGCAGTTATGAGAAGGACATCGCCTTTGAGGTGCTGGCCCCGGACGAGCTGCTCGATTCCGGCGGCGATGACGGCGTCTTCCCCAACTGGCGCGTGAACCAGGAGCGCTTCATCCTTGAGTGCGCCAAGCTGTGTGAGTTCATGGAGCGCTGTGCGGGGCGGCCGTTTGAGCGCAGGCCGGTCTGTTTTCTTGACGGCTCGCTGATCATCTCCTTCGCGGGGCAGCTGCGCGCCGGCCGTGAACACGGCTACATTCAGGCTGTGCAGGAGCTGCTGGCCTGCTCCGAGCGCACACGTACGCCGCTGGTCGGCTATGTGGACAACACCTACAGCCGCGACCTCGTCACCCTGCTGGCGGCGCTGCACGGTCTGCCGGCGCCGGCGCAGATCAACGACGCCTACCTGCTGCGAGAAACGCTGTCCAGCTGGGGTGATCGCAGCCCGTTCTGGATATGCGCACGCCCGGACCGTCTCAGCGATACAGGCCGCGCCGACTTCTATAAGCAGGTCTGCTTCTGCCTGGCGCGGGTCAGCATGGAGAACGCGCCGGCCCGGCTGGAGATGCCGCGCTGGCTGCTGGAGTCCGGCCGCGCCGACGAGGTCGTCGCACTCGTTCTGGCCGAGGCGGTCGTTGGCGGCGGCTATCCTTACGTGCTGGAGGCGGCGGACGTCACCGCGGTTATCCAGCAGCAGGACCGCCAGCGCTTTTACCGGCTCTACCAGGATTTTCTGCAGGGGCAAGGCATGGCTATGGCTATCACGCGCAAGCAGCGCAGTAAGCAGATGCGGCGGTAGGAACGGCAGTGGTCAGCAAGTGCGCAGGTCTTTGGCGCGCGGCAGTGCTACGTCATCGCAAGTATCCAATCGCAAATGTCACGGAGTAAGTAATGTCTTTAACAGTAATGAACTACGACTCTCCTATCGGCCTTATCGAAATCTACGCCAAGGACACGGCGGTGAGCAGAGTCGAGTTTGCCGGGGAACAGATAGAAGAGAGTGAGGAGGAGAGAAGTCGGGCCCGCGACGCATCATCGCCGCAGGCGGGCGCGCATCCGCTGCTGGAGGAGGTGCGGCGCCAGCTGGACGCCTATTTCGCCGGCGACTTGCGCTGCTTCGATCTGCCCCTGGAGCTGGAGGGCACGCCGTTCCAGCGCCAGGTCTGGCAGCAGCTTCTCAGTGTCGACTACGGCCAGACCGCCAGCTACCAGGAGATCGCCGTAGCCATTGACAACCCCAAGGCCGTGCGCGCGGTGGGCGCGGCCAACGGTCGCAACCCGGTCGCGATCATCGTGCCCTGTCATAGGATTATCGGCAGCGGGGGGCGTGCGAAACTGACGGGATACGGCGGCGGTCTGTGGCGCAAGGAGTGGCTGCTGCGGCATGAGGGGGTGTTGTTGGTTTAGGGGGACCGCTGAGGTTGGATTACGAACTGGGCTCGAACACCAACTCCGGCACTACGACTTCCCAAGTATCGCACTTAAGGCCGCTCTGGTACTGCGGCTCTGAATACTCTCGACTCCATGTAGCGATGGCCAAGACGCTGGCAGAAGTGCAGCGCGTTCCCGCCGGGGCTTCGAAATTGCCGGCCAGTTGTCCGACGACCGTACCGTTACGATCCAGCAGTTGCCACCGCCTCGCTCCGGCCCGCATCTGCAGTGGGTCGCCCGGGAAAAGTGCGGCAATAGCGCTGTGCAAGGTATGGTTGGGATGTCTGTAGCCCGCGTAGCTCAGAAGGACGTCGCGCAGGCTGGATTGCTTGTATTGACGGACAAGTTCTGGCGGTGCCGGCGGGAGTGCAACAGGTGCTTGGCGCCGCAGCACTGAGGGATTATTTTGTAAGGTTTTCTGGAATGGGTGCGGGTCGGGAAAGCGCGCCAGAGTGAGGGTCTGTCGTGCGCGGCTCATGGCAACGTAGTACAGCCGGCGCGGGGCATCTGGATCCTCGCCGCGGCTGACGCGATCCCAGCCTCCGTCCAGCACCACTACGTGGTCGAACTCCAGCCCCTTGGCGCGATGGGCGGTTAGCAGGAGCAGACCGCGCTGACGGCGGCGTAGATCGCGTCCCCACTCGGCCAGCCATTCGATGAATTGAGCTACCGCTGTTTCCGCGCCGCCAGTCTCCAGTTCGTACGCGGCTATCGCTTCCTCCAGCAGTTCGGTCCAAGGACTCGCAGGTTGCCCCTCCAACCAGTCTTTGAGATCGGTACTTTGCACCAAGAGTGAGTCTCGTCCTCGCAGCCAGCTCACGAGGGCCTGCGTCTCCCGCAGAAGCCAGACGTTTGAGAACTCCTCGTTCGCCATCTGTACCGGAATCCCTTCAAGTTCGCAGAGGCTGCGCACCGGATCCAGATAGCGCCAAGCGCGCGTCACCACCGCGCAAGTAGACCAATCCCATGATGGAGAGAGATCTGACAGTCGTTTCAACTCGGCGACAACTGTCTGTGCCTGGGTGATAGGCGTGTCGCCGACCGGAAGTATCTGAACTCGGCCTTTGCCTACTGGGTCAAGCTCAGTCCACACGCCACCGTCTTGGTCCTTCCTGCGCGCCCGGTCAATATGGATTGGATGCTCGGTCTTCATCCGTTGCCGCGCCGGCGCGATCACCGCATTGGCAGCCTCGATAATATGGTCGGTGGAACGGTAGTTGTCGGTCAGGAAGAACGATCTGGCGCTGTAGTCTTCCCCGAAACGACGGATAAACTCGACCGACGCGCCACTGAAGGCATAGATGTTCTGGTCGTCGTCACCGACTGCGAACAAGCTCAGCTTATCGTCCTCTTCAGGAAGAGTCCGGCCCGCCAGCGCGGAGATCAGACCGTACTCATCTTGGCCAATATCCTGGTATTCATCCACCAGTATCCAGCGGAAGCCCACCAGCAGGCGTGTCCGCATTTCGTCCGCTTCTTCGGGCGGGAGTCCTTCCCCGCGTAGCAGAGAGGTCGCCTGGCGAAGAATTGTTTTGAAATCTTCGTCGTCAAGTTGGGTCGCTCGCCCCGAGAAGCTGGCTCCCGTTAGGCGCATTGCGAGCGCGTGGCAGGTAAGTACGATTACCCCGCGAGCATCATCGCCGATCAGATCTGCCAAGCGGCGGCGGATTTCGACAGCGGCGTGTCGGTTGTACGCGAGCGCCAGGATGCTGCGCGGGTTCTCACGCCTTACGCGTATCAGATAGGCGATCCGATGCACCAGTACTCGCGTTTTGCCGGAGCCCGGTCCGGCCAGCACCAGGACGTTCGTCCGCTCTCGATTGTCTGCCACGATGCGACGCTGGATGGGATTATTCAAGCTATCGACAACGGTGTGCCATGACTCAGGCGTGGTCTGCCGCGAGAGTTCTCTGTCTCGTTCCGGTAGCCATCGCTGCAAGAACTCCTTTTTTGGGAGGCTGAAGTAGTCCAGTGACAAGCGCACGGCATCGGAAAAGGATTCCAAGCCCTGCTGCGCATATTCCATCATCACGTGGATCTGCAGCACCTGTTCATCATAATAGAACCTGAGGGGCTGGAAATCGGCCTCTGCGAAGCCTCGTCTTTCGTTACTCAACCGAATCGTCATCGCCGGGCGAAAAACGGCCAGCCCTTTGTTCAGCCGAATAACTTCCTGTTCGTGCAGCCAGAGCAGGGCGCGATCCATCAACTTGGCGGGGTCCCTGACAGAACTTTTCAGTTTGAGATCGGATTCTACGGCTGCCAGCAGTTTGCCTAACGTTGTCTCGGCTAGCAGGTCCGTACCGCGTTCTCCCCGCGGCAGGCAGTCGAGGAAATGATCAAGAAGGCGCCCGGCAGCTGCGCGGCGCAGGTCGGCCGTTCGCTCCAACGCCCCCCACTCGCGCTGCAAAGTCACATGGACGGTTTCTCTATCACGCCCCCGTACTCCGAGGCTTCCGCCGCCGCCACCCTCTCCGCGTCCGTCGGCGGCAATGCTGTTGATTATGTGTCGCAAACGCTCCGGCAGGGCGTAAGTATAACCGTCGTCTTTGAGTCGCTGGGTGGCGAGGCGGAGATGCAGCGGGTGGGTATCACCCGTGCTCATATCGGGGGCCATCTCCTGCAAAAGGTCGATTAGTGCCCGCTCCAGCGCCGACGCCTGCTCGAAGCGGTTTTTCGAAGCGCGTGCTACTCCTGTGTGTACAAAGGCGGTTATCGCCGTATCATTGCTGGCGATGCCCAATCGTTCCAGATCGTAGAGCGCGCTTCGCACGCCCTCTGAGGTCAGACCCGAAGCGAGCATCAGTTCATCGGTGGTTACGCTTTCGTCCGCGCTCGTTTCAAGCAATTTGTCGCAGATTGCCAAAAGTTGGCGGCGGTAGGAATCGTTAATGGCAGTCTTTTCGAACTTGGCGCGAGCTTCTTCCAATGAATTCACTCTCAGAGAGGAGGGAAACACCTGCACATGGTTTTCCTCTCGAGTCAGCAGCACCGCCTCTTCCAGCCAAGCAACCGCAGTCCGCACGCGCGTGTCGTCGGTGGTGGAGTCTCGTTCGAATGCTTTGTCTTCATCCTCGCCGAGGATTTCGCCCGCGGTCGCTACCACTTCCCCGCCCATCCGTTTCTTGCGGTCCAGATTCCGCAGCGCCCGTAAGACACCATGGATTTCCCGCCGTGTGAGCCGCGAGCGGGCCGACATGCCGAACTGCCGCTCCACATCGTCTTGGGTGTAGAGCAGAACGCAACGCGCCGCCTGCTGGTCGCGTCCGGCGCGGCCCGCTTCCTGCAGATAGTTCTCCAGGGATCCGGGGATGTCGGCATGGATTACCAGCCGCACGTCCGACTTGTCGATACCCATGCCGAAAGCGTTGGTGGCGGTGATGACCCGCAGATCGCCTCCGATAAAGTTCTCCTGAACGGTTTTCTTCGTTTCCGGCTGCAACCCTGCATGGAAGTAGTCCGCCTCCATTCTATTTTCCTGCAAGAACGCCGCCAGTTCTTCGGTCTGCCGCCGCGTCGCACAATAGATGATGGCGCCTCCCGGCTGACCTGCCGGCAGATCGGCCATTAGGATCTGGTGGACATGTGCGTGTTTCTCCGCGCGACTGGTTTTGACGACGACGAATTCCAAGTTGGTACGTCGGGCGCCGCCGTCAAAGACCTTCAGCTCGATGCCAAGCTCTTTTTGAAAGTATTCGACGATACCGTCCTTGACATCTGGCTTGGCGGTCGCGGTCAGACACAAAACCGGAGGAATCGGTCCTTCCCCTGCGCGTTCACGGATGAAGCGTCCCACGTAGCGATAATCGGGGCGGAAGTCGTGCCCCCATTCCGAAAGACAGTGGGCCTCGTCCATCACCCAGGTACCGATCTCCCGCTGATCGAGGACGCGGCGCAGGGAGACGCTGCGCAGCTGTTCAGGGGAGATGAGGAGGATGCCGGCATCCCCCAGCCGCACCCGGTCCAGCGCATCCGCACGCTCGGGCATCGACAGAAGCCCGTTGACGGTGACGCAGCAGCCGATGCCCTTCCTCTCCAGCCCCGCCACCTGGTCGGCCATGAGTGCGACCAAGGGCGATATCACCACCGTCAGCGCGCCAGTCTTGTCGTAGCGGGACAGGGCGGGGATCTGATAGCAGAGTGATTTGCCGGCGCCTGTGGGCAGGATCGCAAGCAGATGCTCCCCCGCCATCGCCGCTTCGATGACGGACCGTTGCATAGGCTGTCCGGCCCCGTCCGTCGGTTCCGGCCGGAAGTCGGAAAAACCAAACCAGCGTTTGAGCTCCTTGCGGGCGTCGTGGTGCTCCCTGCACCAATCGCAGACGGGAGCGGCGCAAGCGCTGTCGCGCAGCCGTCGCACCAGCCGCCCCGCCTCGGGAAACTGGTGTCGCACCCAAGGGGGCATGACCGAGTTGCCCCCGGACACAGACAACCACGCCAGGGCATAAGCCAGTGCCCAGCCGTGCCCAACGGCTTCTGTCATGACTTCACGCGCGTGTATTTGGCAGGCGGCTCCAGCCATCAAAGCACGGATCACGTCATCCGCTTCGGCGTTGGACGGGCGGCGCGAACCTCGCAGGGACGCAAACACTCGATCAAATCCCACCCCGTTCTTGGCTGTGGTCAACCAATGCCAAGCCGTCAACAGGGCCGGGCTTGTGCCCTGCAGCGCTCGCTGCTGGTCGCGGAAGAGTTCCAGGGTGAGTTCGCAGTCCAGTTTCGGATCGTTGATTCGTCCGCGTTTCAGTTGTCCGTCCTGGTAATGCTTGACCAGGTGGTGATAGGGGTTGCGGGGAAAGGCCAGAGGATTGAGCCTGAGTGTATCTACCGCTGGCAGCCGCAGCAGCCGTAAACGGGGAGCCGCGGCTTGCAAATGGGGCAGATCGAAATCGATCAGATTGTGACCCAGCAGAAAGTCCGCGCCGTCGGCCAGATCGTCCAGCTTGATCAATGCCGCATTCAAGCCGCCACCGCCGTCATCGGGGTAGACTAAGGCCCGACCAGTGTCTGGACGCACCGCAGCGACCTTGAAGATGCGGTCGTCTCGACCGACTTCAAGGTCCAGCGAAAGGCAACGAAACGAAAGACGGCTGTCTTGGTCAGGCGGTTCTGTGATGTTGCTTGTCATTCTCCCAAAGGGCAGCAAGTTTGCGCCGCGGGGACGACGGTTTCAGTAATTCTAATGTGAAATTTATTTGGAATCAAGTAAGTCGCCGGATTGCATCATCGCAAAGTGGGCGTCTCTCCCGGGCTTGTTAATTTTGAACACCACAGATCTAAACTGGGAATCCTATCAGTCCTCTCCACTCCGCTAAGCCCCTACCGCGGCTTCGCCCTGCGCCGCGGCCAGATTTCGTTGACGATTATCAGGCGGTAGCGGCGAGTCAGGGT
Organism: Caldilineaceae bacterium; assembly: GCA_965208965.1. Lineage (GTDB taxonomy): Bacteria > Chloroflexota > Anaerolineae > Caldilineales > Caldilineaceae > Bin5. Next base: position 1,454,921 of record OZ242384.1, on the reverse strand, counting down.
TTTCGCGCCTCAGATGCATACAATTCGTCGAACATGAATGCGAAGCTGGCGCATACGTATGGGGACTGGCATACGAACTATATGTTGGTATTGCGTTGATAGCCTGGTCCCTCGTCTGTGAAACCTGTTCGCTATCCCCTGGCAACACTCTCGCCTGGCCCGTCTTGCATCTCTTGCAAGATCGCATAGTCTTTCGCGATGATTTCCCTGAAACTCTGGGATATTTCCTGCCAGTCGAGCACATCTACCTGAATCGGCAGGTCGGAGTCCTCGAACGCTTCCTTCAATCGTGCAAGCGTGTTCCGGTCTAATGCGGTAACGCCGACGACTGCGAGGTCGAGGTCGGAGTATGCCTTTGCAGACTGTGTCACGCGGGAACCGAAGGCGCGCACTTCGCAATCCGGTACGTGTTTTGCCAGAATCTGCCTCACCGTTTTGAGGTGGTTTGGGCTCAGGTCAATCATTGTGGGCTTCCAGCGCCTTCAGCAACTGCCGCGCGTCGTGCGTGAATCCTCTCACGGCTTCATAGACCTGTTGGGCCTTCTCGCGGTCATAGATATGGGAGGTTGTATTCCTTGCGTCGTGGCGCCCCATCCAGCGATCGACATCGGAGATAAGTCTATTCGTCGCGGAGAGGCGGTACAACTGACGCCTCGTCAAGCCATCTGCGGCGTCAGGGCCGACGTTGGTATTCAGCCAGCGCGCCATCAACTTCCAGGAAAGTTCGTAGGTTATCTCGAAGTGCTTTACGACGCCGGCGCGAATGCCGATCCGCTCGATTTCACTCAACCGTCCCATGCGGGCTTCATCTTCGCTGGCCGTCAACAGTTCATCCAGCGCTTCGATCGAGTCTCTCAGATTGTCCAGATGAAGTGGCATGATCTGTGCTCAGCAACTGAGGCGCTTCTGGGAAAGCATTCGCTCCTTGAAGCGCATCCCGCCTTTAACTACTCTCAACCTCGCCACGCCTCCGCCGCGGCCTCCACCTGCCCCGCATCCCAACCGCCATTCGCGATCACCAGCCTATACCGCTGCGTAATCGTCTCTCCCGCCTCGAACTCGTACACCTCGTCGAACATGAAGGCGAAGCTGGCGCAGGCGTAGGGCGTCTGGCGCACGAACCATTTGTTGGGATAGCGCAGGTTGGCGGGATGGTCGAGGAAGGCGAGCGTTGAGGCGTTGCCGCTGCCGTCGTGGCGGCCGGTGTAGGCCAGCCAGGGCGCGGCCTGGCCCATCGCGTCGGCGCCTTCGTGCCCGGCCGCGGTGATGACCTCGCCGTTGTCGAAGGAGCGCGGGCCGCGCCAGAACAGCCCGCCGTAACCGGCCAGCGGACGGCCAGAGGTCGTGGGCGAGCCAATGTGCAGCGACTTGCCGCGCACATTGCGCAGGCTGGTCGTGAAGTCGAGCGCCCAGTAGCCGGCGTCCGGGTCGACGGTCTCGACGGCGATGCCTCGCGTCTCGTCGATCCAGTGCTCGCCGGCCTGCGTGATCCAGGAGAGCCTTTCCGTTGCGACGAAGCGGTTGTCCTCGATCTCGATCGAATCCCAGCCGTCGTGGCGCTGGCTGCCGTTGTTGGGCAGGTCGACATAACCCCTGCCGTGGAGGTAGCTGCCCCCGCCCCAGAAGTTCTGACCGTGCAGGTGGGCGATCGTCATCTGGATGCCTTTGTGCCAGACGTGGTCGTGCGGGCGGTAGTTGGTGATCAGGTCGCCGGCCAGCGTGTTGACGGGGTGGAAAAACGGCTTGGGCGACTCGGACTGGGGCATGTCCGGGTCGTAGATGTAGCGGAAGAGCGTTACAGCCTCCCACTTCAGCTCCAGCGAGGCGAAGCCGGGCGTGCGGTGACTGTGCGGCGCGGTCTTTTCGTTGCGGGTGTGGGTGAGAGAAAGAGACATAGGACCTCAGTGGTCTGTGGTTAGTGGACAGTGGCTGGCGGACGGTCGCTGGCAGCTGAGTTTGGAATAGCGAGGCCCCAGCAGGGCATCACTAAAAACTAAAAACTGACAACTAAAAACTATCAAGCATTTCCTGCAGCCGTTGACGCGCCGCCTGCGGATCGGCTTTGCCCTTGGTGGCGCGCATCATCTGGCCCATGAAGAAGCCGAACAGCTTCTTCTCGCCGCCGCGGTAGCGGGCTAGCTCGTCCGGGTTGCTGTCGAAGGCTTCCTGCACGGCCGCGTCGATGACGTCCGTATTGCTGACCATTGCCAGCCCTTCGCGTTCGACGACGGCCTGGGGATCGTCTCCGCTGCTGTACATCTGCTCCAGCACCTTTTTGCCGGTGTTGGCGTTGATTGCGCGCGCGTCCACCATCTGCACCAGCGCGGCCAGCTGCTGCGGCTGCACGCGGGTGTCTGCGATCTGCCTCAAGTCCTGGCCCTCGCCGTCGGCGTAGAGCAGCCGGAACAGCTCGTCGGTGATCCAGTTGGCCATGCGCTGGGGTTTGCCGTCCTCCTGGCCGTAGGCGGCCACCGCGGCCTCGAAATAGTCGGCCACCGCCTTCTCGCCGGTGATGGCGCCGGCATCGGCGGGCCGCAGGTCCCACTCCTGCCGGTAGCGCTGCTCCTTGGCGTCCGGCAGCTCGGGCAGCGTGCGCGCGGTCTCCTCCACCCACTGGCGGTCGACCACCAGCGGCGGCAGATCCGGTTCGGGGAAGTAGCGGTAGTCCTCGCTGCTCTCCTTCGAGCGCTGCAGCACGGTGCGCTGGCGGTCTTCGTCCCAGCCCATGTTCACCTGCTCGATCACGCCGCCGCCGTTCAGCACGTCGGCCTGGCGCTCGGCCTCGTAGGCGATGGCGTTGCGCACCGCGCGCAGGCTGTTGAGGTTCTTCACCTCGACCTTGGTGCCGAACTCGCCGCGGGCGGCCTGCTCCGCCGTGCGCACGCTGATGTTGGGCTCGCAGCGCAGCGCGCCCTCCTCCATGTTGCCGCTGTTGACGCCCAGGTAGCGCAGGATCGAGCGCAGCTTGGTCAGGAAGGCGTAGGCCTCGTCGGCGCTGGCGATGTCGGCCTCGGTGACGATCTCCATCAGCGGCATCCCGGCCCGGTTCAGGTCGACCAGCGTATGCAGTCCCGCATGCGTGTTCTTGCCGGTGTCCTCTTCCAGGTGGGCGCGGTGGATGCGGATGCGTTTAGGCCGGCGGCCGTCGGGCAGCTCGATCTCGACCCAACCGTTGCGGCACAGGGGCAGCTCGTACTGGGAGATCTGATAGCCCTTGGGCAGGTCCGGGTAGTGGTAGTTCTTGCGTGCGAAGACAGCGGTCTCCGCGATCTCGCAGTTGAGCGCCAGCCCCGTGCGGATCGTTGCCTCGACCGCGGCGCGATTGCTCACCGGCAGCGCGCCGGGCAGGCCGAGGCAGACCGGGCAGGTGTGCGTATTGGGCGGCGCGCCCTGGTAGTTGGCGCTGCAACGGCAGAACATCTTCGTTTTCGTCAGCAGCTGCGCGTGGACTTCCATGCCCACGACGACGTTGTATTCCTGTTTCAATTGCGGCGTCCTCCCGGTGAAACCGTGCGCTTCACTTCTTCCATCAACATCTCTGCTGGCTCCCGTCCGCCTGCATGGTCTTCACCCCGGAAATGGCCTCACCGGCATCCACATTGCAAATCTTCAAGGGACACGAGCAGATCCAGGACCAGCACCACCGCGTCTCCCAGCAGCGCCGGGTTGATGAACTCAATCGTATCGTATGGGCTGTTGATGCGTGATATGTCGTCCCCGGAGAAGAAAATGGTCGGGACCCAAGCGTCTCCGAAGCTGAAGTTATCGCTGAAGCCCCCGGAGAACCATCGCCTGATGATCGTGAGGGGTACGCCCTCTCTCTCGGCGGCCTCTGATACATGCCTGGTCAACCAGGGATTGCCCACCGCCGAGAGAGTTGTGCCGGATCCCACCGAGTCCAGGTTGATCATGACCCTGATGTCGGCTAACTCTGCGTCGGTCAACTGTTCGACGTAATGCCAGCTGCCGTGCAGTCCGGTCTCCTCTGAACCAAAGGCGATAAACCGTAGTGTAAACGGAAAAATCGATACCATCTGGCTCGACCAGGGCGGCCGCGCCAACCTCTCTGCCAGCGTCAGCAGCATCCCTGTCCCGGAAGCGTTGTCGTTGGCGCCTACTGAGTTCCCTACCGTGTCGTAGTGCGCTCCCAGGATGACCACGCCCTCACCGCGACCGGGAAGTTCAAGGATTATGTTACGGGATGGCCCTGGGGGTGACCCCATTATGGATTCCTTATCCGTTATCGACTCCCCAAAGTTCTGCACCTCCGGGCTGTAGCCGAACTCGGTAAAGCGGTCCATCAGGAACTCTGCGGCCTTCATTTCCTCCTGTGTGGCGCTCTCCCGCGGCCCCACCTCTTCGGACAACTCGCACAGGTAGCCGAAAGCGGAGCCGGCAAAAGCCTTACGGTCGGCGGCGTCGAATCTTGCGCGGGCAGGCGGCGCAGGGGCACTGGCCAGTGCCTCCCGCGCCATTTCATTGAGCGCCGCGCAGGTCGATCCCGGCGTCGAAACGCTGGCCGGGACAGGCGGCTCTGCAGGGATGGGATTGCAGGCGGTCAGCAACAGGGCGGCAACTGTGACGACCACCCAGGCCGGAGTAAGCTGCTTGCCGGTCATGAATGACTCCCTTCGTACGTTAAACTCCATAATGAGCCAACCCTCAAGTGACTGCCCACGAGTCCGTCGATATGGTCCTCACCTGGAGACGGTATGACCAGCATCGACATTACAGATCTTCAAGGGAGGCAAGCAGGTCCAGGACCAGCAGCGCCGCGTCTCCCAGCAGCTTCGGGTTAATGAACTCGATCGTATCGCCCTGGGTGTTGGCGCGTGCCGTGTAGTTGCCGAAGAAGTAAATGGTTGGAACCCCACGGAATCTGAAAACGGTCTCATCACTAGAGCCACTGATATTCCAACCCTCTCTCATGCCCATGGCGGATACCGACACGCCTTCTCTATTAACGGTTTCTGATACATACCCGGTCAACTGGCTGTCATATGGCCCCCGGAAATAGAGATGTGAACCGGACCCCACTGAATCGAAGTTTATCATGACCCTGATGTCGGCTAACTCTGCGTCGGTCAACTGTTCGACGTAATGCCAGCTGCCGTTCAGTCCGGTCTCCTCTGAGCCAAAAGCGATGAATCGCAGTGTAAACGGTAAAACCGATACCATCCGGCTGGACCAGGGCGGCTGCGCCAATCTCTCTGCCAGCGTCAGCAGCACGCCTACGCCGGAAGCGTTATCGTTGGCGCCCACCGAGCTCCTTACCGTGTCGTAGTGCGCTCCCAGGATGACCACGCCTTCGCCCTGACCGGGAAGTTCAAGGATTATGTTGCTGGACTTTCTCCATAAAGGCCCAATCCGCACTCGAAAATCCTGCATCTCCGGACTGTAGCCGAACTCGGTAAAGCGGTCCATCAGGAGCTTTGCGGCCTTCCGTTCCTCTTTCGTGGCGCTCTGCCGCCACCCCACTTCTCTCGCCAACTCGCACAGGTGGCCGAAAGCGGTAATGGCAAGAGCCTGACGATCGGCGGCGCTGAATTTTGCGGTAGCGGGCGGCGGACGGACACTGGCCAGTGTCTCCTGCGCCACTTCTTCGAGTTCGGTGCAGGACGGTCCCGTTGCGGCGTACGGTCTTATATTTGTAGGGGCGTTGGCGAGAATGTGGCCAATCTCGTCATCAATGGGTCTGCCGCTGGCGACCAGTAGAATTGCTGCAAGAAGGAAAAGACCCGCCAGTGAATATTTTATGAGTCTCCATCCAGCCATCAGGTACTGTCTCATGGGAGTTTTCCAGCGCTGGAGAGAAATGCCGTATCGCATCTATCAGTCGCGGCGGGGGATGCGATTATCCTATCGGTTCACGTTCCGATCAGCAGGGCTTCTTGCGATCGTGCATTTGTCGAGAGCGCATACTTGTAGTCCCCGAAAACCACTACCCGCACGTTCGGCTTGTAGCGGGTTATAAGCCCGTGAAGTTCATCGATACTGGGGATTCCGTCGCTTCGATAGGAGACGACCAGAACGCTCTGCGCGAAATGTTCGAAACAGATGTCGAAAGCTGAGCGAATTCGCCCCTTGTCAGTCCAGGGATTGACGCATCGCATCATGCGCCGATGTTTCGAACCCCAGTCGATCCGGCCTTCCCATTCATCGTAGTCGCACAAGCCTTCGAGAAAGTGATAAAAGTCGGCGTAATCTGTCGCTGCGCCCTTTTTGGAAATATAGGGCGGATCGATGTAGACGAGATCGAAATTTTCATTCAGATCGACGACATCTCCACAGACAGCCCGGCAACGCCCTGCACCCTGAAAGACAGCCTGATTTGCTTCGTCAACGAAGAATTGAAACCAATCTTCGAATGGCCTGTCCCAAGAAGTCTTGTTGCCGAAGGAGCGCTCGACCTTAGCGAAACGAAGGTAAAGGTTCTTGCGGTGGAACAGGTTATATGGGCGTTTGATAAGGCAAGATTGGGCCAGAGCAAAGAAAAGCAATGCCCGGCGATAAGGATCTGTCACTGAGGCAATGTTGTGGATCGTTTGGTCAATCCACCGATTTTCGGTATCGGTGAAATAGATGTCTTGAAACGTGTTCTGAACGAACGATGGATAGTTGATATGTGAATGACGTTGCAATGCCCATTCACTATCTTCAGGACGTATCAGAACAGAGTTGTTTTCAATCAATGCCAGACCAAACTGGTGGTTGAAACGGAGGATGTCATTATAGGTGACCGACTTCCCTTCCTGTTTCAAGCGGTAGCCAACAATACCTGTTCCACCAAAGGCGTCCAACGCCGTCGTAAAGTCCAACTCTTGAATCTGTGTCCAGATCCAGTGTACTAGCTTGGCCTTGCTGCCTTGGTACCGGGTGGAGGGGAAGCGCGTTCCGAGACGTTGAAACAATCGTGGCTGATACATTAGGGGTAAGCCGTTCTCGTGTCTCTTACGGGCGCCGGGTTGTCTGAACTTGCAAGGACCGGCCGTCTCTCTTTTGCACGAAATCATAGCATAGGGCCAATTCCGAAACAAAGATAGCGGCTGACCACCCCGTTCCCATTGGTCGGGGACAGCGACTTTCGGTCTTTAATTGACACAGTCCACGCCCCCCTGATACCATTATCGAATGCCTATCGGTCCCATTGACGTAAGCGTGCAAGCAAACACAGAACGCCTCGCGCGGACGGCTCATACCCTGCGATGATCTTCCGCCGGCCCCCTCATCGCGCCGTATCCTCCTCTCGAGCAGGGGCGCATTTCACAGTAACTATGGCAAGCGCTGCACTACGAAAGTTACAGTTGAGAGTTACGCTCTCTCTTTCGATCCTGACTCTGCTCGTCCTGTTGTTCGGCGGCTGCGGGAACCGAAGCGCGGCCGCCACGGCCACAACCATCGCCACTGATTCCTCCACCGGCGCCGCGACTGACACCAGCACGCCCGCTCCTGCCGCGGCCGACCCGACCCCTGTCCCGCCGCAGTTGGCAGCGTCGCAGGCGAACAGTTCCGCGCCCCGTCAGCGGGCGACGGTTGAGGCGTTCGCGGCGGCAACGCCGTTGCAGCAGGCGGCCTGGCTGCATGAGGACGGCGACTACAGCGGGGAGCAGCGGCTGCTCCAGGCGCTGCTGGCCGACCCCCAGATCACCCTTGCCCAGCGGCAGGAAGCACGCTTTCAACTCGCGCTCTCCTTTCTCGCCGACGAACAGCCGGCGTCCGCCTTGACCGTGCTGGAACAGATCTCGCCGCAGGCCGGCTCCCTGCCGGCGGATGACCCCCGTCGCGGCCATAACCTATTCCTGCGCGCCGAGACGCTGGCCCGTTTGGGCCGCAACGCCGAAGCGGTCGCAGCCTACGAAGCTTTCCTGCAACAGCACGCAGAGGTCACCGCGGTTGTCGAAGAGCGCATCGCCGACGCCTGGCTCGCGGCCGGCGACTGGCAGCAGGCCGCCAACGCACTGCGGCGGGCCGCCAACCATGCCGGCCGCAACTGGGAAAAGGTCCGCCTTCTCGACCGGGTGGCCGGTATCCTTGAAGGCAATGCCCGCTGGAGCCAGGCCGCTGCCGTCTACGATGAGATCCTGGCCGCGACCGAGCATTCAGAGGTAGAGCGCAGCCGGGAAAACGAATTCGATTCGATCCTCGGCTACAGGATATGGAACGTCCACCGCGCCGGCTATATGTATCGCGCCGGAATCGCCTATTCCACCGCGGGCGACGAGGAAGCGGCCATCGCCCGCTGGCGGCAGGCCCTGGAGGAGGAGCCGAAAAGCAACTCCGCCTACCAGTCCCTCATCCAACTGGTGAACCGCGAGGCGCCGGTCGACCTCTTTGTGCGCGGGCAGGTCGACGTCTATGCCGAGGCCTACTTTCCGGCCGTCAGCGCCTTTGAGCGCTTTCTGGAGGAGTCGCCGCAGGATGAACGCGCCGGGCAGGCCTGGGTGGGGCTTGGCCGCGCCCACATGGGGCTGGGCCAGTGGGACGAGGCCGTCCGCGCCCTCGAACAGGTGATGAACTGGTATCCTGACTGCGACTGTTTCGGCGAGGCCTGGCTGACCCGCGCCCGGCTGGCCAGCGCGCAGGGCGCGCCGGAAGCGGCCCGCCGCATCTACCGCACCTTCGCCCGCGATCACCCCGACGACGCGCTCGCCCCCGAAGGCCTCTGGCAGAGCGCGCTTTCCGCCATCCGTGCCGATCGCACCCTGGATATCGGCTCCGGGAGCCGTTCAGAGGCAACAGCCGACTTCCTGGTTGAAGCCGTGGCAGATCTGCTGATGCTGGTGGACAGCTTCCCGGACAGCCCGCGCGCGCCGGACGGGTTGGCGGTTCTGGGGATCGGCGCCTTCACCTACGGCCATCACGGACTGGCCGCCAACAGCTTCGAACGTCTGCTGGCGGACTATCCCGATGCGCGGTCGGGCACAGCGGCCTACTGGTTGGGCCGGGCCCGCTATGCCCTGGGCGAGGAAGAGACGGCCCGCTCCCTGTGGCAGTCACTCGTCGCACGGGAGCCGGAAACCTATTACGGCGTGCTGGCCGGATTGGAGCTGGCGCTGCAAGGCCGTCCGGGGCAGGACCTCATCCCCCGCATGGATGCGATGACCGCGGCCGCGCTGCCCGGCGATGACGGCAGCCGCGCCTTCGCCGAAAACTGGCTGAGGACATGGCACGACGCGCCCGACACGACCAATGCCGGCAACAGCAGCGGTAATTCGGTTCTGCCGATAGCCATAGCCGCCGACCCGGCCCTGGTCGGCGGCACACTGTTGTTGGAGCTGGATCTGCGCGCCGAGGGCCTGAAGCTGCTCGAACAGGTCTACTGGCGCAACCGCGACAATCCCGCGGCCCTGTTCCCGCTCATGGGATACTTGGAGGAACTGGGCGCCAACCGGCTCTCCATCAGCGCGGCCTACCGTCTCATTCAACTCAGTAAGGCCCGGCATACGGCCGACGTACCCCTCTTTATCCAGCGCGTCGCCTACCCCAGGCACTATTCCCGTCTCGTGGAAAAGGAAGCCACGGACTTCGACATCGATCCCCTCCTCCTCTACAGCCTCATCCTCCAGGAGAGCCTCTTCGAGCCGCCCGCCCGCTCCTTTGCCGGCGCCCACGGCCTGACCCAGATCATCCCCACCACCGGCGCGGAGATCGCGCAACGCCTGGGCTATCCCAACTACTCCACCAGTCTGCTCAACCGCCCCTTCGTCAACGTCCGCTTCGGCGCCTACTACCTGCGCTGGGTGCAGGATTACGCGCATGAAAACCCCGTCGCCGCCCTCGCCGGTTACAACGCCGGCCCCGGCAACGCCAGAACCTGGTTCGACCACTCGGCGCCCGACGAAGCCCTCTTCATCGAGCGCATCCCCTACAACGAGACCCGCCTCTATCTGCAGCGCATTCTGACGCATTATGCGCATTATTTGCGGATTTACGGGGGGTATTAGAGGTCAGCTTTCAGGGCGCGCTGACATTTCGTTCGAGCCAGAGCGGTGCAATGGAAAGGGGCGAGCAACGATTAAGCTTGGAAGATGTCATGGCGTTCTCCACCGGTCAGGATGACCTGTAAGGGAAAGCCGGGTAAGTCAACGAGCAGATGGTCACGTCTGTCATCTCCCACAGGCATCACACGCTTCAGCATGGAAGTAAACCAGAAGCAAAGAGTCCTCCCCCGCTTCCGTCGGAATCCTGGGCGCGCCATCGACAGATAGGTCATAGAGGCCGGCAATCAGGCGCAGGGGGCCGGCCGGCAGGGTCGGCGGTATGGGCATCGCGACGCTCTTCAGGACCTGCGAGCTATCCAAAAGGAGCTCTGGTTCCCACCGGGCGACCAAATTGCCGGTTTCGTCGAGCAGGTGCAGAAATATCGTTTCACCGCCGTTCAATACTGCTGGGTCTCCGCTCCATTCCATGTGGACGACCAGCCTGCCGCCGGCTGGGGGGATGTTTGGGCTGATCTGGGCGCGCTCCAGCGTCAAGCCGTTGGCGAATTCGACTTCGAACAGCCGCCACGCCTGGGGATGGGGCCGCGAGTAGAGATCGACAATCCATGGCCCAACCGTTTCCTGGCCCGCCAGCTGGTAGAAACTGGACAGTGCCTGCCTGGCATTACTGGTCAGTTCCACACGGGTCCGCCCCTGTTGGTCAGTTTCGTGGCCCTGTCGACTTGCAATCCCTTGCATATCCAGTTCGACCTCCTCAAGATCCAGATCCGATCGAACCAGCAGAATGACTGATTGGACACCGCTACTGCGGAGTTCTCTAACGGCCTCCTGGGCCGCTTCCATGTCCATCGGCCAGGGAAGCAGGGAAGCGTTCTCAATCTCTCCCGTATAGTAGTAGGACCAGAGCGCGGGGTCGACAAAATAAGGCTGGGCGAAACGAACGTCTGCCTTGTTGCGTCCGGCGCCCCAGCTGTCCAGCAAATGGGCCAGTTCCCGCAATCCTCGTGACTTTGAGAATTCCGATTCGAAGTGGAAGTTGCGAAAGCTGAACAGACTGCCTGCGAAAATTACAAGGATGAGTACCGCTGCCGTCAAGTGTCCGATGCCAATCCTGTTCATGGCCTTTGGGATGCTGGCATCCGTACCCCCAGTCCAGGTTTTCCATCTCCGGCCAAGGCGACTCTCTACATAGTCGGCGATGTTCCCCAGCCCTATAGCCAGCAATAGCAGGACAGGAGTCAGGGCCAAGGCAATGTAGCTCCAGGGGAACACAGGAAAGGAAATTTGAGCGGGCCGCCATCTGGTGAGCAATGCGACAAGAAAACTTAGCAGTAAGAGAACTGTTGGGCCTGAACTCACGTGTCTGGGCCCTGCCTTCTGCGCTTCCGGGAATTCCCCCTCTTCTGGGCCCACCCAACCATCGCTGGCACTTTTCCCCCGGTCGGGCGCCCACCTTTCAGCCAGGAATAGTCCAAGAATCGCAACCACCAAAAGGGCGAATCCGAAAAGCCCTGAACCCAGCTTCCAGGTCGGCGTCGGTACGGAGTATCCGATCGTAAGGACGCCGAATTGCATCAAGAATTCATTTACCAACGGCGATGAGAGAGCCCCTGTGCTGTAATTCGTGATCGAGGGCCATGCGCTTACCAGCCATGGAATGCACAAGATGCCCACTGCGATCTGCGAAACGGTCCACCGCACCGGCAGTGAACCCGCAGGTTCTTGGACAGAAGCGCTCCCTCCGCCGCGCCTGTCTCGAGCCAGCAAGAAGAGCACGTACAGATTTTGCGCCAGGAGAGGGAGCACGGCGAAAGCATGGGTATAGAAGGTAGAGGCCGTACAGACTACGTAAGCGACCAGGTTCCTTCTTCCCCCTACGCCGCCGATTATTCTCAGGGCCAACAGAATGCTGGCGGCGGCGAGAGCTAGACCCAGCGAATGGTGGAGAACACTCTGGGTATGCCAGATGGCGTACGAGTTCACGGCCGCCAACAGGACTGCAGCCAAAGTGGCAAATGTGCCAATTCGGATGTCTGCTGCGATACGGTAGGTGAGGGGAACTGCCAATACGCTGCAGAAGGCCGATATCGAACGAATGGCAAATTCGCTGGAACCTGTGATTCTGAGCCAGACGTTTTGCAACCAGAAGCTTGCGGGAAGAAGAAGCATTTCTTCCCATTGGAAAGCCATTAGGACGAGATGAGAGAAAGAAATGTGACGAAAGCGATAGACGACACCCTCGAGCTCGCCCAGCTCCTGGGAATCCAGTCGATAGAGTCTCAGTGCGAAGCCGATGAGGACGGCGATCAGGACTGCTGCCCGCAACGACTGTTTGTCTGCCGGAAGCCAAGGCTTATTGGGGCTGGGGTCTTCTTGTTCATTCGAGCGGGTCACGGGACCCTCTTGTCGGGACTGGAATGAGGAGGCTGCAGTTCAAACTGCCGTTTACCGGCCCGCGAGCCCGGTGAACTGCGCGCCCTGGACGAACTGGCGCTGGGCAAAGAAGAAGATGATGATGACCGGCAGGATGGTGATCATGGAGGCGGCCATGACGAGGTGCCAGAAGTTGCCGAAGCGGCCTTTGAACCAGAGGAGCCCGAGGGGCAGGGTGTACATTTCACTTTTGGAAATGTAGATGAGCGGCTCCATAAAGGCGTTGTAGTGCTGCAGGAAGGCGAAGATGGTGATCGTGGCGACGGCCGGGCCGCAGAGAGGCGTGATCACCTGCCAGAGGATGCGGAAGTTGGAGGCGCCGTCGATCTTGGCGGCCTCGTCCAGCTCCAGGGGCAGGGTCAGCATGTACTGGCGCATGAGGAAGATGTAGAAAGCGGCGCCAAACCAGGCCGGCACCCACAGCGGGTAGAAGGTCCCCACCCAGTTGATCTCTTTGAAGATGATGAAGACCGGGATCATCGTTACCACGGCTGGCAGCATCATCGTCGCCAGCAGAACGGTGAAAACAAAGTCGCGCCCCGGCCAGCGCAGGCGCGAGAGTCCGTATGCGACCGTGAGCGAACTCAGCACCATGCCGATCGTCCCCATGATCGAGACGAAAAAGGAGTTGCGGATGAAGAGATGGAAGGGAAGGCGTCTGAAGACCTCGAAGTAGTTATCCCATTTGGGCTCGGTTGGAATCCATTCGATCGGCGTGATGAAGACCTGGCCGGGCAGCTTGAGCGATGTGCTGACCACCCAGGCAAGCGGCATGAGGAAGGTGAGCCCCAGGGCGATCATCGCGATGTGCAGGATGAGATGACCGATTCTCGTCTGTTTTTTTCGGGATTGGAGCAGGGTCGTTCTTGCAGTCATAACCTGAATCGGCGGCCGGCTGCCGGAATCAAGTGGTCAGCGCCGCGGCCGGTCGTTCGTCTCCTCTATAGCCTGCCTTCATAGTAGACCCAGCGATTGGCGAAGAAGAACTGGATCGCGGTGAAGGTCATGATGATCAGGAACAGGATCCAGGCCAGCGAGGCGGCATAGCCCATCCGGAACAGTTCGAAGGCGTTGCGGTAAATGTAAAGCACCATGAAGAGGGTGGCGTTCTGCGGGCCGCCGTCGGTCATGATGAAGACGGTGGTGAAGACCTGGAAGCTGCCGATGATGCCGATGATCATGTTGAAAAAGATGATCGGCGAGATGATGGGGATGGTCACGTTGATGAAGCGCCGCCAGGCGTTGGCGCCGTCGATCTCGGCGGCCTCCTGCAGTTCCTTGGGCACCCCCTGCAGACCGGCGAGGAAGATGATCATCTGGAAGCCGGTCAACCACAGGCTCATGATGATCAGCGCCGGTTTGGCCCAACCCGGCTCGAAAAGCCAGTTGATGGGCCCCAGCCCAAACCAGTGCAGCACCTCGTTGAGCACGCCGAACTCGGGGTTGAGGATCTGGACCCAGACGACGGCAAAGGCGACAGCAGGGGTGATGGAGGGCAGATAGTAGACGGTGCGATAGACGCTGAGCCCGCGAATCTGCTGGTTGAGCATCACAGCCAGCGCGAACGCGACCACCAGCTGCAGCGGGACGCCGATGAAGGTGTAGTAGGCGGTGTTGACGAGCGACTTGCCCACGAGCGGGTCGTTCAACATGCGCTCGAAATGGCCCGCCCCGATGAACTTGGGCGGCGCCAGCATGTTCCATTTGTGCAGGATCAGAAAAACGGAGTAGAGCATCGGCCCGACCCAGAGCGCGAGCACACCGAAGATGAAGGGGCTGGTGAAGAGCAGGCCGTCGCGCAGGTCGCGGCGTTGGGCCGCGGACATGCGCCGTCGGGTCTGCGGCTCTGTCTGGATAGCGGGCGTTGATGTCGTGGCAGTCAAAGAGGTGTACTCCCAGTTTGACGAGGAACCGGCGGCCAGTTAGCGCTAACTGGCCGCCGGGCACTGACTAAGCTCGGTCGGCCCAGTACTGATCGAGATGCGACTGGATTTCCGGCTGCGCGATCGCGAGCGCTTCGGCTGCGGACTCTGTCTGGCCCAGCAGTTTGTCCCACAGGACGGTGACAGGGCCGCCGCCGTAGGCCTGAATCTGTGAGCCTTCACCGAAGATCACGGAGATAGAGCTTTCGCGCATCGTGTTGGCGAAGGCATCCGTGTTCTCGAAGCCATAAACACCGGATGCGATTTCGCCCCAGATGTTGGCGATGTTGTCGGGCGCGCCGCACATGCGGCCGCCGTTGGCGATGATCGTCTGGCCTTCTTCGCCAAGGATGAACTTGATGAGGTCCCAGCCTTCATCCTTGTACGCGGAAGGTGATGTGATCACATGGCCGTGGACGTGGCCGAAGGTGAAGTTGGTATCGGCCGTGCCCGTCGGCGCCTCAATCACGTCAAAATTGATGCCTTCTTCGGTCGTGGCCAATTCGCCCTGCAGGCGGGGCATCACCCACGGTCCTTCCAGGTACATGGCGACGCGGCCGGTATCGACACCGACGCCGCCGCCCTCGACCACCTCAGGACCGGGGCTCCAGTCGTTGGCGATGGCGTCGTAGACCAGATACTGCAGCGCAGAGGCGATGTCCTCGTTATCCCAATAGGCCTCGGTCGGCTCGGTAATGCGGTCCCACTCGATATGGCCGTTGCGGCGCATGAAGGTGGTGCTGCGGCCGTAGGCGCCGTTCCAGCCCTGTGCCTGGCCCCAACCATAGAACTTGGTGCCGTCCTCTTCATAGGAGAGGTCCTGAATGATCTGCTGGAACTCTTCCCACTTCCAGCCCGGTTGTGGATGAGCGACGCCCTTCTTGTCGAAGAGGTCCTTGTTGTAATAGATCACCAGCGAGCCCGTGTCGGTGGGGGTCATGTAGCGGCCGCCCTGCCACAGCGTCTGGTTGTCGTAGTTTTCGCCGCCGGGGAAGAAGTCATCGGCGCCGTCGCGAGCGATATAGTCGCTCATGTCATAAATCACCTGGTTTTCGGCGTAGGCCTGCCATATCCAGCCCTGGAAATAGAGGACATCGGCGGAGTCGTCCGCGGCGAAGTTGGCCTGAATCTTCTCATAGTAGCCGCCGGGGTACTGCTCCACGGAGACGCTCACGCCTTCGTTCTGCGCCATGTAGGCGTTGACCATGTTCTCATAGACAACCGCGTCCTGGACGTCGGCCCAGGCCGAGAGGCGCATCTCGATCGTCTCCATGCTGGCGCCGGCATCGCCGCCGCTGTCTCCGGCCGGCGCTGCCGCCGGGGCTGCGCAGGCCGCCAGCAGAGCTCCGCCTGCCGTCAGTGCGCTCGCCTTGAGGAAGGATCGCCGGCTGATGGCGTTGTTTTGCAACTTGGACATTGATTTGACTCCTATTGGTTGAGAAAAGAAGGTTGATTCCGTATTTCTCTATTAGCCGTTACGGCGCTTTTCGTGCTCGACGACCATCAACTGCGTCAACCCCAAAAGGGTTTTCTTAGTGGTCCTTCGTGGCCTTTCGTGGATAAACCGGGTTTTGACCTCAGCATTTCCCAGTTCAGGCGAACGTCAACGAGCCTTATCAACAGATTCCTCGGCGAGGACGCGATTCGCCTCCAGAGTCATGATGATGGCCTCTTGCAGATTCGCTTTGGCCTCTTCAAGGGTTTCCCCTTGCGTATTGGCGCCGGGCAGTTCTTCAACGAACCCGATGTAGCCCTCGGGCACTTTTTTGAAAACCGCACTGAACTTCATGCCAGAAACCTCTTGCTCCGTTGCCTCAGGGCGCGCGTTCAACTCTCTTCCTTTTTCGTCGGCCACTGGCAGCCGCCTTCCCGGTCCGGGCGGATGTGCGAGAAGGACTGTTCCTCCGTGCCTTTCCAGGCATAGGGGTCGCGACCGGCGACCATCACGATGTCGCGGAAGTCGAAGCTGGCTACGCCCAATTCGGCATTGCCCGGATAGCGCCAGGGCAGCAGCGACTCGGCGCTCATGTAGTGGTTGACGAGCGCGCGGCGGAATCCGCCGGCGGCGCGGTTGGGCAGGGAGCGGTGCAGCAGATAGCCGTTGAAGAAGACGATGCTGCCGGCGGTCACCTCGACCGGCACGGCGTCGTCGTCGGTGTAGGGGAAATCGTAGGCCTCCACCACGCAGTCGAAGCGCTCGTCGTCATGCTCCTTGGCCGGCCAGATCAGGCCGTTGGCGTGGGAGCCGGGGATGACCCAGAGGCAGCCGTTTTCGACGGTGGCGTCATCGAGCGCGATCCAGGCGGCGTTCAGGGAGCGGTCCCGCGTCGGGATGAAGGCTTCGTCCTGGTGCCAGGCCTGGCCCGGCTTGCCGGCCGACTTGACGAAGAGCATCGACTGCATGCTCTTGACGTTGGGGCCGATCACCCGCGTCAATACGTCACAGATCGACGGATGCGCGAGCGTGTCGAACATCAGCTGTGAGAGCTTGTGCGGGAAATGGACGCAGAGTGTGCGTTGGATGACCTCGTCGTCGCTGTCGTCGGGGCCGACGGGCGGCAGGCCGTTGACTTCGCCCATCTCACCGCGGCAGATGTGCACGGTCTCATCGCGCAGTGCCTGCACTTCGTCGGGCGTCAGCGCGTCCGGCAGCGCCAGAAAACCGTTTTCACGGAAGGAGGCGGCGTGTTCAGCGGTGACTTCCGGCCGCGTCACCGTCTGCGCGGGGGCGTCCATCGTGGCTGTCAGTGTCATGGGATTGTTCCTGTGTCTGAACGGCGGCTGTAAGGATATTGTCAAAACAGGGGGCAAGGCTGCCGCAAGACATCGGGGACGACGTAAAGCCCCAACGCTCAGCCGGCCGCATCCGCTGCGCCCCTGGCGAACTGTGCGCACAGGTAGGAAGGATATACCCTTGCCCGGCCTGTGCTTACTCCATTACTGCCTGTTGTTTGATGAGAATTTCCAATACAATAAGATTTTTCTCTGTTTTTGCCAAATCTCTATCCGTCCCGGCTCGCCTCCCCGACCCGCAACCCTACTGTGATCTCATCCGGCAAAAATGACAATAATCTCTTCTGGCGAGACGCAGCAATCTGTCTTCCATCCGCATAGCTCTGAAGAAAAGGTCCATGTTCCGGCCGAGCCGCATCCGTGCCGCTTCCGGCGATATCTCTTCAACATGCGCAGCCCTCATATTGTCCACCAGCTTGTCGACCGCGTCGTCGAGCTTTTCCAGGTTACGTACCCGGATCTCATATTCCTTCCAGAACATGATGTCGTCCATCCGCCGCGTCCGGTCCCGGTCCCAATACGCGGCCCTCTCAGTCCACCGCCATTTGCGCGAGTACCGGTACAGTGTGCCTACGTGCTTCGTTACCCCCTCCATACGGGCCACCTTCGTGACTTTGCGCTTGGGGCCCTGCCGCAGAAAGCGTAGAAACAGATCATACTGCTCAATCGGTTCGCTGGGGAGCCTGTCCCACGCCTGCTTAGTATCCTCTTCTATCTCCTGCAGTTCCTCGAAACGCGACCAGTCGTCTTTTTCAGCCATATACTGCCTTCCTTGGATCAAACCGGCGCAACGCCATGTGAAAGACCTGGGGCTGCGAAAGCTTCAGCCTCCGGCCCGTCTTCTGCAACGCCCCCAAAGCGCGGCTGCGTATCTTGGCCCCGCGGTACGCGTTGAATAACGGCCTCTCCACGCTCTCCTCCTCCACTGCCCCGAGCTCCGCGTACAGCGCCTCCACCGCCTGCGTAAGAATGTCGACCTGTGAGATGCGCCTCCACCTCTGCCAACTTGCCAAAACTGCCTTGTCCTCGCCCGCGATCCGGGTCGAGCGCGTGCGCCTCTTTTCGCTGTGATTGCTGGTCCACTTCAGCGCTTCGCGCACCTTCTCCGACAGCTTCTCCAGTTCAACGCCGTTGTCCAGCAGCCAGTGCCGCGCGTCCAGCGGTCGCAACGTCTCCCACTCCACGTACGCGCCCCGCCCCGTCTGCCTCCCCAACAGCCAGCGCCCGTCCGGGTAATAGTAGAACAGTGCCGAAGGCAGGATGCCGATCTCCGGAAACCCTTCGTCCTGCCACATCGGGCAGACATCAACCACCGATACCGGTACCAGCAGTTGGCGCTTACAGTTGACGAGGGGCTTTCGTCTGCTTACCCCCCTTCTGGTGAGGTAATGATCCGTCGTCATTGTGTACACGCTCCTTTGCGTATTGATCAGCCGCCTCTTTGCGGACCCCTATTATAGCACAACCGTATCAAGCGCGGCTTGGCACAGGGTGCAGTTCAGACTTGGGGCAGTTCTGGGTGCGCTCAGTCCAATAGGTCCAGGAGCTATTGAGAAGATGCCCGGAGGGAGTCGATAAACCGGCTCCGCTTTGGGCTGCGCACCCTGATACGGGACGCCTGCGGCACAAACGCCGCCGAATCTACCATCTGGACAGATATTGATACAACATTGATATATAAAAATGAGGAAATTTAGACATGAATGAAACTTCTATGCTGTATACTAGCACTGACCCTTATGCTGGACAGGGAACAAAAAGAGTCCTCTGGCGAGATAACTTTGGCGTTTGAGCGCAACCAAAGCAAATCATCAGGAGGATATTTCGACCGATAGACCACGTTGACGAATTTTGTCTATGGGTATACATGGTCGTTGAACAGATGCGCCAGGAGCAAGAGGTGTCGAGAGAATTGCGGCCAACCGGTCCTATTAAATTTGCGGCCTCTATCCCTGCTCTGCCCAGGTCAGGCCCCCCCCCTATATATAACATATTCTTTTTGTCGGCATAGGTCCCTTTCCAAAGCGGAGCCTTTCCGCCATTTCAACCGTCGCGCGTGCGTGCATTGCACGCGCGCTATTTGTCCATCGCCAAGGCATGGACCTGAAAGGTCCCATTTCAAGCTATGACGACGATGAAGCGAAGAATACCCATATTGACCGTAAGCGTCCTTGTCCTGGCCGCCATCTTGGCGGCGTACAGCCCCTCCTTTCAGACGCAGCGTGCAGCGTACGCGCAGGCGGACACGCCGGCCGCGCCGGAACTGACGGCCTCCTCCGGCGGCGGCGCCACCATCGAACTCAGCTGGACATCGGTCGAAGGCGCCGCTCGCTACGAACTGTTGCGCTGGGAAGAGAGCGCCGACGACTGGAGTCAGCTCAGCGACGCGCTGACGGGCACGACCTACACCGACAGCGATGTAGAGACCGGGAAGACTTATTACTACACGGTGAGTGCGCTGACGGCCGAAGGCGCTGGGGGCGCATGGTCGGACTACAGTGGGGAGAACGCGCGTGCGACCGTGAAGGCGCGAGCCGCGTCCACACTATCCGCGCCGGCGCTGACGGCATTCGCGGCACAGGCGAACGCGGTCACACTCAGCTGGAAGGCGGTCGATGGCGCGGTCAGCTACAGGCTGCTGGCGTGGTGGGACGGTCTCAACGACTGGCAACGCCTGGATGACGGCAGCCTGACAGGGACGTCGTACACGCACGCCGGACTGACGGCCGGCACGACCTACTACTACACCATCGCCGCAGTGGACGCTGACGGCGTTGGGGGCTCATACTCGGAGCGGGTGGATGCGACGACTGCGGAGGTACAGGCGCAGCCGCAGCCAACCGCCACGCCCACACAAACTCCAACGGCAACGCCAACAACGGCGCAGCAGCAGGAGTACTCAAGCGGCGCGGAGGATTCCGCAGGCGCGGCACAGACGGTTACGGAAGTGCAGGGGCAGCAGCCAACTCCCACGCATACACCGACGGCGAAGCCTGCGCAGGAACCTGAAGCGCAAACGGTGGTTGAGATGCCCGGTCCGGTGAACGGCTTGCAGCTCTCGGCGACCGCGGACAGCGTAACCGTCAGCTGGCAGCCGCCGGCAAGCGGCGGCGCGCCCAACCGCTATATCGTGAATCTGAATCCGGAGGGCGGCGGCAAGGGCAGCACCAAGAGGCCCAAAGCGAAAAAGCTGTCCGTAACCTTCCGCAACCTGGAAAGCAATAAGACTTACAAGGTCTGGGTCCGCGCCCAGAACGAAGCCGGCAAAGGCGAGCGCGTCCATGCCAGCATCACGCTGCCGTCACCGGGGAGGTCGCAGACCCTGACGGCGACGCCTACGATGACGCACACGCCCGTGCCTACGCACACACCCACGGCGACAGCGCAGACGACCGCGCCGGATGACAAGGCTGCGCTGGTCGCGCTCTACGAGGCAACGAACGGCGCCAACTGGAAGCGCAGCGACAACTGGCTGACCGACGCGCCGCTCTCAACCTGGTCCGGCGTCGCCACGGACGATAACGGACGCGTGACACGGTTGTCTCTCGGGATTAACCTGTTGAGCGGTTCGATTCCCGACCTGAGCGCCCTCACCAACCTGGAAGTGCTGGACCTCCACGCCAACCAGTTGAACGGTTCGATCCCCGATCTGAGCGCCCTCACCAACCTGACACAGTTGAGCCTGGGATGGAATAGATTGAGTGGGACGATTCCGTCTGAACTGGGGAACCTCACCAACTTGACATATCTGAACCTCTACTCGAATCAGTTGCGTGGTGAGATTCCGACAGAATTGAGGGCTCTCACCAACCTGAGAACGCTGAGCTTGGGATCCAACCAGTTGACCGGGGCGATACCCGATCTGAGCGTTCTCATCAACCTGGCAGATCTGGTCCTCACAGGCAACCAGTTATGTCTGCCTGAAGGCGCGGGCTTGTCCGGTTCCAATGCTGTTGTGACCGCCCACGTGAATAGCCTGAATCTGCCGTCCTGCGCAAGCGAGACCCTGACAGCGACGCCAACGCACACACCTACCGCGACACCAACTGCAACGGATACGCCCACGCCCACGATGACGCCCACGCCTGTGCCCACGCACACGCACACGCCAACAGCAACCCCGACACCGGCGCCGCAGTTGCAGGAGCAGCTGCCAACGGCTACGCCAACGTTCACACCCACGGCGACAGCGCAGACGACCGCGCCCGCTGACAGGGCTGCGCTGGTCGCGCTTTACGAGGCAACGGACGGCGCCAACTGGAAGCGCAGCGACAACTGGCTGACCGGCGCGCCGCTCTCGACCTGGTACGGCGTCGCCACGGACGATAGCGGACGCGTGACCGCACTGTCCCTCAGAGACAACGGATTGAGCGGGCAGATTCCCGACCTGAGCGCCCTCACCAACCTGAAAGAGCTGTGGCTCGATTACAACCAGTTGAGCGGTTCGATTCCCGACCTGAGCGCCCTCACCAACCTGAGAAAGCTGTATCTCTCTGACAATCAGTTGAGCGGTTCGATCCCCGACCTGAGCGCCCTCACCAACCTGAGCACGCTGTACCTCCAAAGCAACCAGTTGAGCGGTTCGATACCCGACCTGAGCGCCCTCACCAACCTGAGAGAGCTGAGGCTCGGTTATAACCGGTTGAGCGGTTCGATTCCCGACCTGGGCGCCCTCACCAATCTGAGAGAGCTGTATCTCTCTAACAATCAGTTGAGTGGTTCGATTCCCGACCTGAGCGCCCTCACCAACCTGAGGGCGCTGTCCCTCCAAAGCAACCGGTTGACTGGTTCGATTCCCGACCTGAGCGCCCTCACCAACCTGACACAGTTGAGCCTGGGATTGAATAGATTGAGTGGGACGATTCCGTCCGACCTGGGGAACCTCACCAACCTGTGGTCTCTGTCCCTCCAAAGCAACCAGTTGACCGGTTCGATTCCCGACCTGAGCGCCCTCACCAACCTGAGCACGCTGTACCTCCACTCCAACCGGTTGAGCGGGTCGATTCCCGACCTGAGCGCCCTCACCAATCTGAGCACGCTGTACCTCCAAAGCAACCGGTTGACTGGTTCGATTCCCGACCTGAGCGCCCTCACCAAACTGAGATGGCTGAGTCTCCACTCCAACCGGTTATGCCTGCCTGAAGGCTCGGACTTGTCCGGTTTCAATGACGTTGTGACCGCCCACGTGAATAGCCTGAATCTGCCGGTCTGCGCAAGCGAGACCCTGTCAGCGACGGCGACGCCTACGATGACGCACACGCCCATGCCCACGGCGACGCCCACGCACACGCCCACAGCGACACCATCTGCAACGGCTACGCACACGCCAACAGCAACCCCGACACCGACGCCGCAGCTTCAGGATCAGCAGCCGACGGCTACGCCCACGCACACACCCACGGCGACAGTTCAAACGACCGCGCCCGCTGACAGGGCTGCGCTGGTCGCGCTCTACGAGGCAACGAACGGCGCCAACTGGAAGCGCAGCGACAACTGGCTGACCGACGCGCCGCTCTCGACCTGGTACGGCGTTACCACCGGTAGCGGAGGACGCGTGACTGGACTGGACCTCAGAGACAACGGATTGACCGGTTCGATTCCCGACCTGAGCGCCCTCACCAGGCTGAGATCCCTGAACCTCGCCTACAACCATTTGAACGGGCAGATCCCGGATCTGAGCGCCCTCACCAACCTGAGCACTCTTGCCCTCACCCGCAACCAGTTGAGCGGGACGATTCCCAACCTGAACGCCCTCACCAACCTGAGCGCGCTGTACCTCCAATTGAACCAGTTGAGCGGGACGATTCCCAACCTGAACGCCCTCACCAACCTGCAATTTCTGAACCTCGCCCATAACCAGTTGAGCGGGTCGATCCCCGATCTGAGCGCTCTCACCAAGCTGGGCGCGCTGTTGCTCCAAGGCAACCAGTTGACCGGGCAGATTCCCGCTCTGAGCGCCCTCACCAAGCTGGCCCATCTGGACCTCGGCGTCAACCAGTTGACCGGGACGATTCCCGCTCTGAACGTTCTCACCAACCTGGGCTATTTGGACCTCGCCCGCAACCAGTTGACCGGGACGATTCCCGCTCTGAGCGCCCTCACCTACCTGAGATGGCTGCACCTCGCCGATAACCAGTTGATCGGGACGATTCCCGCTCTGAGCGCCCTCACCAACCTGCAGAATCTGTTGCTCCAAGGCAACCAGTTGACCGGGACGATTCCCGATCTGAGCGCCCTCACCAACCTGAGAGGGCTGGTCATAGGTCGCAACCAGTTGACTGGGCCGGTCCCCGATCTGAGCGCCCTCACCAGCCTAGAAAATCTGTACCTCGCAGGCAATCGGTTATGCCTGCCTGAAGGCTCCGACTTGTCCTATTTAAATGCTGTTGTAGCCGCCCGCGTGAAGAGCTTGAATCTGCCGTCCTGCACAGGCGTGACCCTGCCGGGAAGGCCGCAGAACCTGGCGGCAACCGCCGACGCCGACGCCCAGCAGATCACGCTCACGTGGGGGGCGGTGGCGGACGCCGCCAGCTATGAACTCTGGGCGTGGGACAGCATCATCCGCAAGTGGGGCCGCATCGGCGGCGTCCTGACAAGTAGGTCGTACACCCACCCCGGACTTCAGACAGGGAGACGGTACATCTACCAAGTCCGCGCGGTGGACGCCAACGACGTATCGGGCAACTGGTCGAAGCGGGTGAACGCGACCCTGACCGCGGAGCGGTTTCCACCTCCCCCCCTGTCGCTCGGACTCAATATATTCTATCAGAAGTATCTGGGGGCAGGCGGACCGGCCGTGGTCGCCCCCTCTGAGGTGGCCGATGAAAAATTGATTCAGGCGCGGGAGATTATCACCGGTATGCTCTCCAGCCGGACCGACCTGCTTGCAACCATGGCTGCCAACCGCGCCCGGGTCGCCATATACAACGAGGAGCGCGGAACCGTCCACCAACTGCCGGAATTCAGGGGGATACCCCCAACTCTTTCGACGGCATATGCCTGGCAGGCTCCCAACAACTTGGTGGCAGGTGTACCGGATGGGGCCGGATTGTGCAAGTCTCTGATCCACGAGTTTGCTCACTTGGTGGAGGCCGCGATGAAGCTGCAATCCAACGGTCAAGAGTTCAGTTCACGGCTGGAGGCCGCGTACCGGGCTGCACTGGACGCAGACCGCTGGAAAGATCTGTACGCGTCAACGAATGCCACCGAATACTGGGCTGAGACAACGATGTATTGGTTTCTCGAATCCCTCCCACCCTCTCTGGCAACGACCTATTCGAAGCTCGCCGACTACGATCCGGCAGCCGCCAAGCTGGTTGGGGAGGTGTTCGGCGACGCGACCGTTCCCTCGTTCTGCAAGCCCTGAGTTTCAACATTCAGTCGGGCGCCGCGGTGAACCGGGCGCGTGAACGTTGAAGCCTGTTTGAAAAATTAAGTCAGGGACAGCACGGCGCAAATAGTACAAATAACGGGGTCTGTCCGGTGAGGCGCGCCGCGTTTTCATCGCCCCCGATGACATGAAAGACGTCGTCGCCCAGGGTGAGCAGCGCGCGTCCCATGCCGCGGCCAAGTCCCCAGCGCGGCGTGGCCGGCCTTACAGGCCGCATCCAGGACGAGTCGAATGTTATCACTGTTGTCGCGGTAATCGCCATCGTCGAAACGGGCGCAAGCGTCGAAGTTCATGTTGTCGCGTAGCAGGAGCAGTTCGTGGACAGTAACGCCGTAACGTCCGAAAGCGGGCGTGTCCCGATTTAGGGGATATCCTGAGAAGTGAACTGCGGCCCGAGATGTAGCTTATTCTGAGGAGCCGGAAATCTCGCCTCTCCACGGGATGAATTGCCACCGCCGGCGCAGTCCAAAATGGTGGTGAGTTTTCGGCTACCTCTATGCATCTTCTCTGTACACCTGGCCCGCTGGTCTGGGCGCACCCGGATCCGCCCCAAATCTGAACTGCATCCCCGCGCATCCTGAGAACTGCCAGTCCTGCTTGCCATCGCCCCCGCAAGACCCGAAATCCCGGAACTCCGCAGCTGCCTCGCCCTGCATCCCCCTCAAAGCAGAGAGCCTCTGTATCCCCAATAGCGCCCCGCTATCGCCTAAAGCAGCCGGCCTTTCAGCGCGTTACGCAGACGGCCGCAGCGGCAAGATCAGCTGTGTCGAATCCCGTGTCTGAGACATGGCTCACGAGGAGCGGAGACATCTGGCGTTTGGACTTATGCGCGACCCGGTCGGTGTAGTGTGGGGAGTTAGCCAGAGGCGAACAGCTATATCGAGACCTGCTCTTCGACCAGCGAAGCTGCATACTCAATACAGGCAAGGATATCTTTGCGCGTGACAGAGGGATATTCCCGGAGAAGGTCTTCAACGCTATCGCCGCCGGCAAGCATCCGCAGGATCTGATACACGGGGACGCGAGTCCCCTGGATGCAGGCCTGTCCGCGACACACTTGGGGGCTGATGGCAATGCGATGGTTCGTCTTCGTCAAATGAGGTCAACGATATGATGTCATCAATAGCGTTAGCTTCATTGTGTAGATCGTTGGAACGTAGCCATGCCAGAATTGTCTCTTCCTGAGAAGGGTAGGGAGTGTTTGCAGGCCATTCCCACTCATCTCGAGTATAGACTTTAGGTTCTATTCTATATTCGAAATGAACAGCACTTGCTCTCTCTGGCAACATCATGCGCTCTCTAGAATCGTTGTTACTGACTCTTGAATCCAGTCCCGAAACCGCCGCCACTGATTCGTGAGTCTTATTGGACGATTTGTGTCTGATAAATTGGCAACCTCAATGGTTGCCTGGATTGCTATAGCCTCTAAAGGCTGATCTTGACCGGAAGGCGTAATATCCACAACATGAAAAGAGATCTGCAAATCGCAGTCATCATCGATAACGATATATCGTGGTTCCAGGTAGTAGTTGTCTGGCAGTATCCTGTCGGGATGGCTGAAATGTTTGTGAAGCCATTCCTGAGGATCGTCAAAATAGGTCAGGATTTCCCATCTCAGACCAATGCTGTGGTAAGGAACTTTTCTAGTTCTCCTTAGATATGTAGCCGCCAGATCGAATATTTCTGGTTCAAAATCAATACCTGATGCACAAATCTGAGAAAAAGTGATCCTACTCCGATCCAAGTCGATGTTAACCTGGTTGTCATAAGCTATCGAACTGGCAACATCTGAAATGTTACTGCTGATAAGCGGCTTCCACTCTTTAGGTACAATGTTTCTCTTGACGAGGAAGTCGTGGGTTATAAGCGCCAGTGTCGGCTCTCGCGCTACGATAGAAACGCTTACTGCATGAAGCCACAGTTTCAGGTCACTCATTCCAGCCCCAATTTCCTCAATTCTTCGCTTGAAGGTGAAGCCATTATAGGGATACAAGACCGAATGTCAATATGTGAATTCATCAACCTGCGACTAAGCTCCGTATGGTAGGCCCCAATCGCTAGACCACGAAAGGTATTACAACAGCTTTTCTCTTTCGTAATCCAGCTTCCGCAAAGCATCTTTCAGATCGGTTAGATTGCGATCGAATAGCCATGCGCGATTTTCCGGAGTTCGTTCATTCAAGAATACTTCGGACGTATACACTTAGGAAAAGATTGTGAAAAAACGCCATCACATTTTGGAACTGTTGACTGTAATCCACGCACTCTGGCGGAGCTAATATGGTTGGCCCGTGGGGAGTCTTATCGTGGGAACCGATTAATTCTTGAATCCAGACTTCAAGCTGTTCCTTCTCGCGAAGCTTTTTTACTTCGGTAAGGATCTCATCTGAAATCGCGCTTTCAGGAATGCTTCTGGTCTTTGCAAACGCATCCAATTCTGAAATTTCCAACAAGCGCGCCATATACTTGATTCGTCCTCCTACCCTATTGACCAGCAGCGAACGCAGTACTATGTTATAGTCAACGCTACCATTTTTCATCAGGCGAATAAAATGCCCACCCTCAACCTCAAACCAACCCACAAGCCCGTCAAGACCTACTACGCCGCCCTCGACCAGTTCGCCCAGCTCGGCATCACCCACGAAACCGCGGTGCGCGCCGCCTTCCAGACCCTCCTCGAACACTGCGCCCGACAGTGCGGCTGGACCCTCGTCCCCGAACACGCAATCAGCACGCGGCGTGCCAAACGCATCGTCGTCGACGGCGCCCTGATCGACAACTTCCGCCTCACGCACGGCTACTGGGAAGCCAAGGACATCGACGACGACCTGCCCGTCGAGGTCGAGCGCAAGTTCGCGGCCGGCTACCCGAGCGACAACATCCTCTTCCAGACGCCCCAGCGCGCCATCCTCTGGCAGAACGGGCGCATGACGCTCGACGCCGACCTGACCGACGCAGGGCGGCTGATCGAGACGCTCCGGACCTTCTTCGCCTACCGCCCGCAGGAGTACGCCGCCTGGGAGGAGGCCGTCGCCCAGTTCAAGGACAGGGTGGCCGACATCGGCCAGGGCCTGGCGCAGCTGATTCAGCAGGAACGGCGCGGCAATCCGGCCTTCACCACCGCCTTTGCAGGTTTCTTGGACAAGTGCCGCCAGTCGATCAACCCGAATCTTTCGGAGGAGGCGGTCGAAGAGATGTTGATCCAGCACCTCCTCACCGAGCGCCTCTTCCGCACCGTCTTCAACAACCCCGACTTCACCCACCGCAACGTGATTGCCAGCGAGATCGAGAGCGTGATCCACGCCCTCACGTCGCAGTCATTCAGCCGCGCCGATTTCCTGGGCAGCCTGGACCGCTTTTACATTGCCATCGAGCGCACGGCCGCGACAATCCACGACTTTTCCCACAAGCAGCACTTTCTCAACACCGTTTACGAGCAGTTTTTCCAGGGCTTTTCCGTCAAGGTGGCGGATACCCACGGCATCGTCTACACGCCCCAGCCGGTCGTCGACTTCATGGTGAAAAGCGTCGCCGCGATACTGGAGCGGGAGTTCGGCCGGTCGCTGGCGGACGAGGGCGTGCACCTCATCGACCCCTTCGTCGGCACCGGCAACTTCATCGTGCGCATGATGCGCGAGATCCCCCGCACCGCGCTGGAGCGCAAGTACAAGGAGGAGTTGCACTGCAACGAAGTCATGCTGCTGCCCTACTACATCGCCAGCATGAACATCGAGCATGAGTACTTCGACGCCACCGGCGTCTATGAACCGTTCGAGGGCATCTGCCTGGTCGACACCTTCGACCTGGCCGAGGACCGGCAGCTGCCTCTGTTTGCGCCGGAGAATACGCAGCGGGTGGAAAGTCAGAAGCGGACGCCGATGTTCGTGGTGATCGGAAACCCGCCTTACAACATGGGCCAGGCCAACGAGAATGACAACAACCAGAACCGTAAGTACGAGACGATGGATGGGCGGGTCCAGGATACGTATGTAAAGGACTCCAAGGCAACGCTTAAGAACAAGCTCTCCGATCCGTATGTGAAGGCGGTCCGCTGGGCCGCGGACCGTATCGACCAGGAGGGGGTAGTCGCCTTCATAACCAACAACAGTTTTCTGGACGCTATTGCCTTTGATGGGATGCGCAAACATCTCGCCGATGATTTCGATTCCATCTATATTCTCGATCTGGGCGGGAACGTGCGCAAGAATCCGAAGCTCTCCGGCACAACGCACAACGTCTTTGGCATTCAAGTCGGGGTGAGCATCAACTTCCTCGTCAAGAAGAACGGCGAGATGGGTTCCCAGCCCGGCATATACTACGCGCGTGTCGATGAGTTTTGGCGCAAGGAAGAGAAGTACCGCTACCTTGATGCCAAAGATCAGTATGGAAATATCGAGTGGAAGACGATAAAACCCGACAAACGAAACTCATGGTTGACAGAAGGGCATCACGTCGACTATGAGACTTTCCCGCCGATGGGAAGCAAGGAAGCGAAAAAGGCGAATATCGGGGAAGGAGAGGCGATTTTCAGTCTCTATTCTCTTGGAGTGGCTACCAATAGGGATGCATGGGTCTATTCATTTGACATGAAGTTGCTGCAAGAGCGAGTTCGCACTTTTGTTGAGATTTACAACAGCACCGTTGACGGCAGGAGAAGACTCGACCCCACTGCTCCTGTGGAGAATTTCATCGACGAGAATGACCCACGCATCAAGTGGACGCGTCAGGTCAAGGCATCGCTCAAGAAACTGGATTCAAACACTTATGAGGATACGCACTTTCGGATTTCGTTATATCGTCCGTTCAGTAAGAGACATCTCTATTTCGATAACTTTTGGAATGAAGAACGTTATCAACAGTTTAGGATTTTCCCTATACCTGAGACCGAGCAAGAAAACAGGGCCATCATCGTGCCTAGCGCTGGGGGACGTGCTGACTACTGGTGTTTCTGCACAGATATCATTCCGAATCTAACGCTGACCTCCCTTGACGGCTCCCAATGCTTCCCCTTCTACACCTACGACGAGGACGGCAGCAACCGCCGCGAGAACGTCACCGACTGGGGGCTGGCGCAGTTCCGCGCCCACTACGGCGACGACACTATCACCAAGTGGGACATCTTCCACTACGTCTACGGCCTCCTGCACCATCCCGGCTACCGCGAGCGCTACCAGGCCAACCTCAAGCGCGAGTTGCCGCGCATCCCCTTCGCTCCCGACTTCCGCGCCTTTGCCGCGGCCGGCTCCCGCCTCGCCCAGATCCATGTTGGCTATGAGGAGCAGCCGGAATATCCACTTGCATCGGTCGAAACGCCCAATATGCAGCTCGACTGGCGCGTCGAAAAGATGCGCCTCTCCAGAGACAAAACGCAGCTGCGCTACAACAGCTTCCTCACGCTGCACGGCATTCCCAGTGAAGTCTTCAGCTACCGTCTCGGCAACCGCTCCGCCCTCGAGTGGATCATCGACCAGTACCGCGTCAAGACGGACAAGCGCAGTGGCATCGTCAACGACCCCAACCGCGCCGACGACCCCCAGTACATCCTGCGCCTCATCGGCAAGGTTATCAGCGTAAGTCTGGAGACGGTGGAGATTGTGGCAGGGCTGCCAGAGTTGGGGATCGGAGAGAAGGAGATTTCGGAGTAAAACCAACTGCTCACAAGCTCTTGACCAGCTTGCGTTCAATCGTATAGTGGTGCTGTGTCGGGGAGAACGAATTCGTCGTCAACGAAGAAGTATAGAGCGCCAACCAAGCAGTTCTGGGCAAAAAGACAACCTGCAAGCGGAGGAGCCGCCGCAACTGCAACATTTCTTCCAACTGCCTACGTCACAGCGACGGGGACGCTGGAATTCCCATCATATTCGAGTCGGACGCGGAAACCTAGAGAGGAAAAAACAGCCGGCAGATTGTCCAATTTCGGACTTGGTATGACATGAGGAGACCGCTCAAGGCTGTCAATATCAATGCCGGTTTGAGCCGCGAGTTTCCGAAGACAGTTCTGCGCGCGGGCAACACTCAATACAGCATGCATCAGGGCGGTATCGTCACTGTCTTCTTCATATGCTTCAAGGGCGGCTTCCAAATAGACAAGCGCTTCCTCAGGATCCTTCAATTGCTCGATAAGCCATTCATCGTAATCTCCCGTGTTCTCCATAACGAAAGCTTCATTCATGGCTGTCTGCTCCTGAATTCATCCCAATAGAACTTGGTCTTGTCTATGTCTTTACGTTGCGTGTGCTTTGTGCCTCCCCACAAGAGGAGAATGATACCCTCTTCTCTTGGCGGTCCGATGTTCATTGTGACTATCCCATCCTCCGCCTTTACCACCATGCGATTTTCCCTTCATCCTTTCGGAGTCCGGTAGGGTGGTTGACCTACGGAGTGTCCCGCTCCCCGTGTCCACTTTGTGGACAGTGGATTCGCTCGTTAACCGTCGCACATACACCTTAGCTTGTGGTCCAGTTTTTGGGGCCAAGCTCAGTAATGGAAAGAGATACGGCGGAAAAGGAAAGGGGTTGATGCCTTTCCGTAACTTAGGGAGCGGTCACAAATGCCATTTCCGTGCTATGCACAACAGGATACTCAGACTGACACTGGATACAGGAGAGGTTCTCTGGCTTTAAGATCTTCCAGCTCCATCTTATCCTCTTTGACATAGTGCACGGGAAGGCCTCTGTAGTTATCTGAATCAAATTTGTCGACGGTGCGCCTCCTGTTGAATCTCAGATCCACGTTCTTGGCAGCCAGGAAATACCATGCCCTGATTGCTTTTGTTCGAATCCTTGTTTCGGTATCTGTTTCAAAGACAGCAAGAAGATGCTGAAGGCAAGGCAGGGACCACAGCAATTGACTCTTGCCCTTCTGGTCACTTTCGTACCAGGCTGCGTAATCGTCGAAGGTGGTCTTGATTTCTATGAATACTGCTATGTATTCAGTTTCTGATTCTTCAAGAATCAGGTAGTCGCAACGATCATAGAATTCACACCCATTGTCGGTCTCAAAAACCTGCCGGCGGCCCCCGATTTCGAGATTCACCACGACGGAAGCTCTCGGCACGTTCTCGACTCTTATTGCAGTATCGCTTTGGGTGTCTTTAAGGGTAACTGTTCTTCCATCTCTACAGCCTTCGGGAAGAATCATGTCGCATCTCAGATGCTCTTCAATCCAGTCCCTAAATTGCATTTGAATTCATCTTGGCTTTTCTAATGATTTGAGCAGCCAGCTTTGATCCTGTTCGGTTCAGCGACTCGGTTGTTTCGTCAATCACCGGCATCTCGATACCAAACTCATTCATGACACACGGCTCCAGACCCCCGTTTTTTGCGAAGTAAGCTCTGACTTGATTGAGGC
Organism: Caldilineaceae bacterium; assembly: GCA_965208965.1. GTDB lineage: Bacteria > Chloroflexota > Anaerolineae > Caldilineales > Caldilineaceae > Bin5. The sequence goes on along the minus strand of OZ242384.1, from coordinate 1,423,092 downwards.
TTAGTTTGTCTGATTCTTCATAACCAAGTTCTTCCATTTCCTTTCCATTTTCGTCGTTTGCGCTACTCAACATGATGAGGTTGTTGACTTCCCTTAGAATGAAGTCGCTGTGCGTTGTTATGAGGATCTTCGTTCCGGAGTTGACCAATCGCGCGAATAGACGAGCAAGCTGGACCTGATTCTCAGCGTCAAGGTGGCTCTCCGGCTCGTCAACTATTAGAAGGCCCACGTCATTCAAGAAATAGCCCAGAAGAAAATACAAGCTAGACATTTCCCAGGCCGACGAGGAAGCGAGGTGTAAGGGTATGTCAAAGCTGAGTTTGTGGTTACCATAGGCGGTAAAGCGAAGAGTGCCATTTATGCTGGTAAATCGTCCGTTCATCATTTCCTCTATGCCGCCGGAAAGGATGTCTTGTGGAATATTGTTGTGCTTTTCTGCATTGCTCGAAATGTTCCTGGCAAAATCAATGTTGTCATGTATAGCCAACGCATATCGGCTCAGGTTTCTAAGTGGGTCGGAACTTTGTTCTGATTCTCCGTTTTGTCCGTCCTCTTTCTGCTGCACTGCCCGCATCACCTGGCTCCTCACATAGTCCAGCTCGTTCAGGAACAACGGAATGGAATGGCGTGCCGATGAAAGTATGAAGGGTCTGTATTGGCGTTCGAAAGGGTCCTGCAAGAGAAAGAATGTACACAGCCTCTCAAGTAAATCCTCCATAATTGGCTCGATAATATCGTCACTCAAGGGCGCAGTACCTAACAGGCGTACCGAGAATGTGCTTCGGTCATAACTTATGGACAAATCCAAATCTTTCTTAATGTTGAGGGATAGGTGATCACCTACCGGGAGTTCTCTCCTAAACTCGGCCTCCAAAGATGCGTTCTCGAATGCCGATTGAGAAGTATTAAACACTTGAGAAATCCTGAAGTCCGAGAATTCTCGGGTCACTTCTTGAATCAGGCGGTCTTGTTCTTCTATGAGAAGACTTTCATTGACCTGCCATTCAACACGCCTTTCGGTTCGCAGCTTCTCGATAATATCACCTGTGGAAAGAGAAGCCACCTTTTGAAAATGGCTTTCGCAAAACGATTCTGCCTTCATTGCAACAAGACTTGTGAACGCTTTCATGAATCCATAAAGTGCGTAAACTATCCGAGTCTTACCCGTGTTGTTTCGTCCGGAAACAATTGTAAAGTCTCCAAGTTCCATTTCAGCTCTAGTGATAGGACCTATATTGTTGAATGCGAACTTCATTTTGTTGGACATACTTGACCTATTCTCCAAGCATTTTTGAAGAGTCTAGGCGTAATGGTTGGTCTCGCCCTTCTTGATTTCTCTTACACTACATAATTCCTGGATGAATTGTCAAACAAGCGGGGATTCAGGGTATTCTGAAGTGGGCCCAAAAACTGGACCACGATCTAAAGTGTTAAATGGCGCAATTCACCCAGCCAGTGGAGGGGCAGTTCAATGGTCAAGAAACATCGGCGACACACGGCGGCCTTCAAGTTCCGGGTTGCGCTGGAAGGCAGCCAAACGACTAACCAGTATCTCAACAGTCGCATGCCCACAGAAGGGAGCTACTTTATCCGATGACAGCAGATCTCCTGTCGTCGATCACAGCCAGCCGCTTTCGTCTGGATGCACCTTACCTTTCCCGTATTGAGGTCCAAAGATCGGGGCTCACCATACTGAGGCCAATTAAGCACAGTGAATGCGGTTACACCGGGGTCGCGCTCCTGCAATGTGGGCGTTGGAGTGAGTCATCGACTAGGCGCATCAAAACGGAGGACCACAGTGGGATCGTGAACGATTTGCACCGGCCTGTCAGGCGCAAAGGTCTTCGATCAGCCGCGTATACACCTCCACCGCCTCCTGCAACTGCTCGACCGCGATCCACTCGCCGACGGTGTGGGCTTGGTCGATGTTGCCGGGGCCGAGCACCAGCGCGTCCATATACCTCTGATAGCACTCGGCTTCGGTGCCGTAGGGCACGGTGACCGCGCGCGGCGCGCCGGTCGCGCGGCAGGCCGCATGCGCCAGCGGACCGTCGGCGTCGGCGAAAAACGGGCCGCCGCTGCTGTGGACGACTTCTAGGCCATGCGCTTCGGCTCTCTCCACGACCATCTGCACCGCTTCTTCAAAGCAGGCATCGGGCATGGCGCGAAGTTTGAGGGTGGCGACGGTTCGCGCGGCGGTCACATTGGAAGCGGTGCCGCCGTCGTTGATCACCAGGTTGAAGCCGTTTGTGGGCGGGTCGAAGAGCGGGTTCTGGAAGCGTTTTTCCGTGCGGAAGGTCTGCGCCAACTCGGCCATCTCGGCCAGGAACGGGGCGATCTTGAAGTTGGCCGACTCGCCCTTGTCGGTACTGGTGTGCGCGGCCACGCCGTGCGCCGTGACGATGATACCGGCGCCGCCCTTGTGGGCGTAGACCGGCTGCAGCTGGGAGGGTTCACAGACGATGCAGTATTGGGGCCATCCGCTCGTCAGCGTTTGCGAACGGATGACGATATCGTGCGCGCCGGTGTGGCCCCGCTCCTCGTCGGCGGTGACGGCGATCACGAGCGGCCGTTTGAGGTCATCCTCGTTGAAGCGGCAGGCCGCTGCAATCGACGCGGCCAGGGGCCCCTTCATGTCGGCCGAGCCGCGGCCCACCAGGCGTCCATCTTCCAGCGCGGGCGTGAAGGGATCCCAGCCGGCGTCTCCCGGCACCGTGTCCGAATGGCTGAACAGGCCCAGCCCGCCCTCCCCTGTGCCCTTTTTCGCGACCAGGCTGACCTTCTCCACGTCGAACTGGTCGATGTAGGCCAGCTCCTCGACGTCGAAGCCGCCCTCTTCCAGCACCCCGCGCAGGAAATCGGAGATCGCCCGGTTGCTCGTCTGCGTCTCCGAGGGCAGTGCGATCAGTTCACTGGTAAGTTCGACAACGTCGATTTCCATTCCATTGCCCTTTCCCATCAGGTCTTCTTTCCTACAGGTCCGCACGGTCACCGTAGTCAGGGTGGCTGGGGTGTTGTCCGGTGCATTCAAAGTTCCCGGAGTGTCCCCTTTTCTTTTGCCTCGAGGGCCTCGGCAATGAGATGGTCCAATTTTCCTTCTGCCGAGTCCTCTTCAATCTGCCGGTCCCATTTTTCCCAGCCCAATTCGCTGAACCACTGTCGGAAGCGAGCGAAGTCGTCATCGGGAAGGGCCAGAACGGCCTCTTGGAGGGCGGTGATATCCGCCATTTCTTTTTCTCCTCTCCGTCGCGCCTGCTGACGATAAGGGGCGTACTGCAGCTACATCCTGGCTGAGCGTAACGTCACCCTTCAGACAACTTTACTTTGTGGATTATAGATTGATTAGTGCAACCAGACAATTGGCGGATGCCAGGAATTCGCTCCGATTAGTTCCTCGTACAGAGCGTAACTATCGGTGCTGAAAGGGAATCCCCCCTGACTCAAAATTTGATGTCATCGACACTATGCGTATAGGATCTTCCGAATGACCAAAACACGCAGGAAGGAGAAGAAAAAGGGCGATGATCGAAATTCAACCGAAGTACGTCACGCTCGCACAGTTGTTTCAAGACCGGTTATTCAGGATTCCTCAATATCAGCGGTCATATAGTTGGCACCGCAAGCAACGACAAGATCTGTTCACGGATATCCAACAGGCTTACAGTCGTGGTTCAGAGCGGTCGCATTTTATGGCGACAATAGTTGGCCTTAGGCGCAAGACGGAAACTATTGGGACAACCGCCCATCAATTTATAGACATTGTTGACGGACAGCAGAGAATTACAACGCTCATCTTGCTGCTCAAAGCCATCGCCGTAGCAATAGAGAATTCAGATACTGACGATGCGAGCGTCCGTGAAGAGATCAATAACTCACTGATAAAAGACGATAAGGCTACACTATTGTTGTTGCAGACCAATCATGATAGTAGCGACTACTTCGCAAACTACCTGAAACGTGGAACGCATCCCTCTTCAAGAACTGCGCAAACCATCGCTGATAGGGAACTCCTGGCCGCAATGGAGGAAAGTGAACAGTTTGTGACAGATTGGCAGGCATCGGACAAATCTCTTGTAGACCTGGTTACTCTTCTTAAGAACCGTTTGACCTTTATCTTGCACGAAATCAGTGACGAGTCGCTGGTCTACACTGTTTTTGAGGTTCTGAACAGTCGAGGTCTGGATGTATCTTGGTTCGACCGTCTTAAGAGCATGTTGATGGCCGTCGTGTTTGAGCATGAAGCGAACAGATCTGAGCACATAGATACGGTGCACTCGCTGTGGTCACAGATTTACGACTGTGTAGGTCTCCGGTTGGGATTGAGTACGGAGTCACTACGATTTGCCGCTACGCTTCGAACCCCCGAGTGCCCAAGTCGCCCATTTGGTGAGGAAGACGCCGCGATCTTACTCCACAACCAGTCCAAAGCTGGTCCCGAACAGGTGATTAAGACAACCGGATGGCTTAAAGAGGTAACTACAACTGTCGATGACTTGAGAGTCAGTCGTAGGATGAACGCAGTTACGAGAATCGCTCAAGCCAGATTGGTTGCCACGGCAGTGCTCTTGCGTCAGGACATTACTGATGACGAGAAGGACAGGATCCTCAGCCTGTGGGAAAAAGTGACTTTCCGCATATACGGAATGTTCAGAAAAGATGCCCGCACAGCCGTTGGTGAATATGTGCGCCTGGCTTGGAGAATAGTTAACGAGTCGTTAGCTCCCAGCGACACGCTGAAGGCACTGTCAGAGATTGGTAGTAGATTTCCAGTAGACGAAGCGGTAGAAAATCTACGCAACTCGAATTGCTACACATATTGGCGAGAAGAATTGCGTTACTTCATGCAGAGGTATGAGGAACATTTGTCGAGAGAAGCAGGACAGAACTTCGACAACGTGCAATGGGGTCGCATCTGGGCAGATACTTCTGCGAGGTCGATAGAGCACATACGCCCGCAAAGTTGGTGGACCTCAAAAGGTAAGGACTCCGAAGAGGGTAAAATGCACGGCCTTGGCAACCTTCTTATGCTTCCGCCGGGCCTGAACTCCACTTTACAGGACAAGGCTGCAAGCAAGAAGGTAGACGACTATACCAAGACAGGTCTTCTAATCGCCCAAGAGGTCGCCGACATTGTGTCCACATCTGGTTGGACACTAAAGACAATGAAAGAGCGTGAAACTCATCTGCTGGAGTGGGCAAAGCATGAGTGGGCAGACTAGCCCGTGTTGAATTGCGGTCACGCTTCCGTTGAGTCTCCTACGAGAAGAATACCATGGAGTGAAGAAAACGAGCACTCATCTCAACGGGGTAAGGATAAAGGGCAAATAGCTTCTTCAACATTCTGCTAATTTCAATCGCAGCAAGATTAGACGCAGGCGATATTCTCCTCACGCACCTCTCTCGTTGGTTACTTGGACCTTCGCGGCTTCAACTTCCACAGGCGCAACGGGACTGTGAGCAATTAGAGCCGTCCTGTCAGGCGCAGAGGTCCTCAATCAGCCGCGTGTACACCTCCACCGCCTCCCGCAGCTGCTCGACCGCGATCCATTCGCCGACCGTATGGGCCTGCGCGATGTTGCCGGGTCCGAGCACCAGCGCGTCTGCATACTCCTGGTAGCACTCGGCCTCGGTGCCGTAGGGCACGGTGACCGCCTGCGCCGCGCCGGTCGCACGGCAGGCGGCCTGAGCCAGCGGGCCGTCGGCAGAGGCGAAGAAGGGGCTGATGCTCCGATGCTCCACCTCCAGGCCGTGCGCTTCGGCCCGACCCACAACCATCTGCACCGCTTCCTCAAAGCAGGCATCGGGCATGGCGCGGATGCTCAGGCGGACGACAGTGCGCGCCGCGGTCACGTTGGTGGCGGTATCGCCGTCGCTAATCACCAGGTTGAAGCCGTTCGTGGGCGGGTCGAAGAGCGGGTTCTGGAAGCGTTTCTCGCTGCGGAAAACCGGTACAAGCTCGGCCATTTCGGCGAGAAAGGGGGCGACCCTGAAGTTGGCCGACTCGCCCCTGTCGGTGCTCGTATGCGCGGCGACCCCCCGCGCTGTGACCGTGATGCCGGCGCCGCCCTTGTGCGCATAGACCGGCTGCAGCTCCGTCGGCTCACAGACGATGCAGTACTGGGGCCAGCCGCTCGCCAATGTCTGCGAACGGATGACGATGTCGTGCGCGCCGACGTGTCCCCCCTCCTCGTCCGCGGTGACGGTGAGAAAGAGCGGCTGCTTCAGGTCATCTTCGTTGATGCGGCAGGACGCGACAATCGACGCGGCCAGGGGGCCCTTCATGTCGGCCGAGCCGCGACCCACCAGGCGCCCATTTTCAAGCGCCGGTGTGAACGGTTCCCAGCCGGCGTCGCCCGGCACCGTGTCCGAATGGCTGAAAAAACCCAACCCGCCGGCCCCTGTGCCCTTCTTCCCTACCAGGCTGACCTTCTCCTCACCGGACGGGTCGATATAGGTGACCTCCTCGACGTCAAAGCCGCCCTCCTCCAGCACCCCGCGCAGAAAATCGGAGATCGCCCGGTTGCTGGTCGGCGTCTCCGAGGGCATCGAGATAAGTTCACTGGCGAGTTCGACGACGTCGATGTTCATAGTTGTCCTCTCTCTTGTCCGGGCTGCCGGCACTGCGCTCTTCAGCCGTTACGGACGGCGTCATTCATACAAACAATGCTTCTCTTTCGATGCGACGCATAAAGGGCGTGTCGATTTTCTTGCTGAAGCGGCGGATATCCACCTCGCGGTCCAGGACTTGCTCCATATAGATGTACAGCCCGGCCAATGCGTCGAATTTCGGCTCCTTCAGTTCCACGATCAGGTCAATGTCACTGTTCTCGGTTTGCGTGCCGCAAGCATACGACCCGTAGAGGCCGATTCGACGCACGCCGAAGCGCCGTTCAAGCTCAGGTTTCGTGCGGTCCAGAATCGTGAGAATCTCGTCTGCTGATCTCATTGTTGCACTTCAGGCAAATTCGTAGAGCGGCACTGTCATTGCCGGCTTGCGTTTCTCATCAAACAGGCGTTCAATTCTGCGAACTGTGTCGGGTTCCAACAGCGCGTCACCGCACACGGAACAGACGTCAGCCGGAACATGGTCAATGACAATAACCTGGCCATCGTGTCGGACAGTATGCATAATTGTTCTCGCCTCGTATTCGCCTGGACAGCCTTCGATACTGCATTTCATGTCGATCTGCTATCGCAGCTTCCCCCGCCCGCTCACCTGCCACACCGTCTCCACAATGCCGTCGCGCACGCCGTACATCGCATCGTGCAGGAAGACGGTCGCGTCGCCGTAGCCGACGATGAAATCCAGCACGTCGCCCACCTGCACGCTCGTGTTCGGCTCGGAGAGCGTGATCACGCCGTGCTCGGCCGAGGCGGAGATGTTGACGACGTTGTCCAGGCTGACTGCCTTCGGCTGCCGTTCCATGCCGGGCAGCGTCTTGAAGCCGGCGTCGGTGATGATGCGGTCGGGCGCGGGCCGGCTGGTGACCACGGCCTGGCCGAAGAGCGCCGGGTCGGTCGGCACACCCCACATCTGGTAGGTGGCGTCGCCGAAGATGGCGCCGCCGGCCTGGATCTCGGTCACCTCCGGCTGGTGCATCGTTACATCCATCGTGCCGCTGCCGCCGCAGCTGACGATCTCGACCGGCAGTCCTGCGTCGCGGCCGGCCTGTACCGAGGCCGCCAGTTGACCGATGCACTGCTGGATCGCACTAGCGCGCGCATCGTCATCCTGGATGTCCAGTGTATGGCCCTCCCAGGCCATCATCCCGGCAAGGCGCAGCCCGTCCTGCTCGTGGACCGCGCCGGCCAGCGCCACAGCCGCCGAGCCGGGTTCGACGCCGGCCCGGTTCATGCCCACATTCAGCTCGACGACGACCGGAATTTCGACGCCGATCGCCTGGGCGGCCGCGCCGAGTTCTTCCAGCGTCGCCGTGTTGTCCACCGCGATCTTCACACTCGCGTGGCGTTGCAGCGCGGCGATGCGGGCGTATTTCTGCGCGCCCACCACCTGATTGGCGATCAGAATGTCGCGCACGCCGGCGGCCACCATCACTTCGGCCTCGCCCGGCTTCGCGCAGGTGACGCCGAGCGCGCCGGCATCGATCATCTTATGCGCGATCGCCGGAATCTTGATCCCCTTCGTGTGCGGCCGCCAGTTCACGCCGGCGTCGTTGAAATTGTCCATCAGCAGCGCAATGTTGCGCTCCAAAATATCCAGATCCACCCACAGCGTCGGCGTATCCAGCAGCTCTTTCGCCCGTCCGATTTCAGTCATTGGATATCCTCATACTCCTCTTCTTGTCATTTTTCCCGGCTAGCGGCCAACTCAGGCCACTAACCACTGGTCACTGACCACTGCCGTCCTACCACGCGGTCCAGCCGCCGTCGACCAGAATATTCTGTCCCGTGATGTAACTGCTGCCGTCGCTCGCGAGCAGGACCACCAGCCCTTTCAGCTCTTCCGGCTCACCCATCCGTTTCATCGGCACTTTCTCAGCCAGTCTGGCAACGAACTCCGGCTCCCCTTCCCGCACCTTGGGCGACGGGAAGGGTCCCGGGCTGATCGCGTTCACGCGCACGCCGTCCTGCGCCCAGTAGACCGCCAGATGGCGGGTCAGGTGGATCAGGCCGCCCTTGAGGCCGTGATAGTTGGGCGGGCTGTTGACGCCGAATCCGGTGTATGCCTCCGGGTAGCTGGCGACGACCCCGTACATGCTGGCGATGTTGATGATCGAGCCGGGCGCGCCGCGGCTGCGCAGATGGCGCACAACCTCGCGCGCCAGCAGGAAATAGGCGGTCACGCCGGTGTGATAGGCCTGGTTGAAATCTTCGGCGCTGGCGGTGTCGATGCTGGGCGCGCCTCCCCCGTAGGCGTTGTTGACGAGGACGTCCACCTTGCCCAGGCGCTGCACGACCGATTCTACAAAAGCGGGTATGGCATCGCTGTCGTCCTGCGCCAGGCCGAAGCCGGTATGGCCGCTGCCGGGCAGGGTCGCGGCAAACTCGGCCGCCCGCTCCCCGTCGCGGCTGGTCACCGCGACGGCTGCGCCCGCTTCCGCCAGCCCGCGGCTCATCGCCGTCCCCAGCAGGCCGGCCGCGCCGGTGATGATCGCGACTTTGCCGTTCAGATCCAGAAGTTCGGAGACCGTCTGTTCAGTCATGGATTTCCTCTTGTCTGAACTGTAATGTGTGTGATTGAATGAAGGACTGCGGTGAGAGTAAAGGCGGTGAGCAGATTACAAATACAATAGCCTACTTCGCCGTCTCGCGCTAAAATAGCGAAGCGGTAGCGCATCTTTTCTTCCACTGGCAGAAAGGCGTTATCATTGTTTAGTTCCAGTCTTTCATAGCTGGCGCCGCGAGCTGCCGGCTATCCGCCACTACCTGGAGGGACTCTCGATGTTGTTTGCGCTACCATTTCGCCAGTTGAGCGCAGGGATCGATACGCTCGGGACACCGGCGATCACCTTTGCTCTTGTCATCGCTGTACTGGGCCTGATCTACCTGGTCTTTCAGGCGCGCCGCGTCCTTACCATGGACAACGGAAACCAGGTCATGCAGGAGATCGCCGCCGCCATTCAGGAGGGCGCGGCCGCATTTCTCAACCGGGAGTATACCTTCCTGGGCGGATTTGTGGTCGTCGTCGCCGTCATCATCGCCGTTTTCCTGGCATGGCAGACCGCGCTCAGCTTCATCCTCGGCGCGATCGCTTCCGGCGCGGCCGGCTACCTGGGCATGTTCATCGCCGTGCGCGCCAACGTGCGCACCGCGGCCGCGGCCAGCAAGAGCCTGGATGACGGCCTGCGCGTCGCCTTCAGCAGCGGCTCGATCATGGGCATGGCCGTCGTCAGCTTCAGCCTGCTCGGCATGACGATCCTCTACTTCCTTTTCAATGGCAACATACTCTACATCACCGGCTTCGGCTTTGGCGCCAGTTCGATCGCGCTCTTCGCCCGTGTCGGCGGCGGCATCTATACCAAGGCCGCCGACGTCGGCGCTGACCTCGTGGGCAAGGTCGAACAGGGCATCCCCGAGGATGACCCGCGCAATCCCGCGGTGATTGCCGACAACGTGGGTGACAACGTCGGCGACGTGGCCGGCATGGGCGCCGACCTCTTCGAGAGCTACAGCGGCTCCATCATCGCCGCGGCCACGCTGGGCGCGGTGGTGGCAGACGGCGCCGGCATCGTGCTGCCTTTCCTCGTCGCCGGCGTGGGCGTGATCGCCGCCCTGATAGGCACCTTTCTCGTGCGCGCGCAGGAAGGCGCGTCCCAGGAGGACCTGCTCGGCGTGCTGCGCCGGGCCATCTACAGCGCCTCGGTGATCGTCCTGATTCTGGCCGCCGGCGTGGTCGCCTACACCGGCGTCGGCTGGAACTTCCTCGCCGTTATCCTGGTCGGGCTGGTCGCCGGCAATGGCATCGGCTGGTTCACCGAATATTTCACGAGCTACACCGAAAAGCCCACCCAGGGCATCGCGCAGAAGGCCGAGACCGGTTCGGCAACGCTGATTATTGAGGGGCTGGCCGTTGGCATGAACAGCACGCTGCCTCCCGTCCTGATCGTCGCCGTGGCCATCATGCTGGCGCTCTGGCTGGGCGGTGACAACGGCCTCTTCGCCGTCGCCCTCGCCGGCGTCGGCATGCTCAGCACGCTGGGCATCACCCTGGCGACCGACGCCTACGGCCCCGTCGCCGACAACGCCGGCGGCATCGCCGAAATGAGCGACCTGCCCGACGAGGTGCGCGACCGCACCGATGCGCTCGACAGCCTCGGCAACACGACCGCGGCCACCGGCAAAGGCTTCGCCATCGGTTCCGCCGTGCTGACCGCGCTGGCGCTCATGGCCGCCTACGTGCAGGCCGCCGACCTCGATACGCTCGACCTGCTGAGCTCGACCATGATCCCCGGTATGCTCGTCGGCGCCATGCTGCCCTATCTTTTCGCCGCCTTGACCATGACCGCGGTCGGCAAGGCCGCCTATGAGATCGTGCTGGAGGTGCGCCGCCAGTTCGCTGAGATCCCCGGCATCATGGAGCGCACAACCAAACCCGACTACAAGACCTGCGTCGACATCAGCACCCGGAGCGCGCTGCGCGAGATGGTCATTCCGGGTGCCCTGGCGGTGGTGGCGCCGCTGCTCATCGGCTTTCTGCTCGGCGCGCAGGCTCTGGCCGGCATGCTGATCGGCGCCATCGCCTCTGGCTTCATGCTGGCGGTGATGATGGCCAACTCCGGCGGCGCCTGGGACAACGCCAAGAAATGGATCGAGACCGGCGTCATGGGCGGCAAAGGCTCCGAAGCGCACAAAGCCGCGGTCGTCGGTGATACCGTCGGCGACCCGTTCAAGGACACCAGCGGCCCGTCCCTTAATATTCTGATAAAGCTGATGAGTATTGTCAGTCTCGTCTTCGCCAGCGCGTTCGGCGAGGGGTGGCTGAATCTGTTCTAAGCATGTTAACGAGACCGGCGGCCGCTATTAACCGTCATAGAGATGCCTGCGCGCCGCGATTTATCCCTGGCAACGCAGGCATCTTGTTTGCAGCGGCTTGTCATAGCAGCAGTTGCGCCAGCAGCACGAATCCGAGCAGAATCAGGCCGCCGGCCAGGAGCGTGATTCCGATTCTGCGCAGCTTCTGCGCCCGCGACGTGAGCCGCCCGTGGTCGGCATGGGACCGATCGCCCCAGTCCAGCTGCTGCGGCCGTTCGTGCGGTGCCTTTTGCACCTTGGCCAGCCACCAGGCGCGATTGCAGAAGCTCCAGGCGCCGATATCGCTGGCGCGAACGTAAGAACGGTCTTTGGGCATGACGAACTTTCAGTTTCCGAACCGGATGTCGCGTTCGAAGATCTGCGTAACCACTCCGATTGTCGCCTGAACAGCCTGAACGCGCCAACTACGAATCCACGACCAACAACTGCAAAAGAGAGCCACTGCCATGAAAGCGACCGATATTCGCGTGGAGACGGTGGAGGTCACCTTCGACGACGAGCGCTTGAGCGTCCCCCTGCATCTCAGCAAGGGCGTTATCGAGGCGATCACCTATGCCGCGGTCACCGTGCGGGCGCGCACCCGCGGGGGCGGCGCTGTCCAGGGGACCGGCGCGATCCTGCTCTCAGACGTGTGGGCCTTCCCCGCGCCGGACCTGGACCACGAGGAGAAGGACCGCCTCATGCGCCGGCTGTGCAGGGCCATCGCCGCCTGGCTGGAGGATGACCAGTACGAAGATCCGATCCAGAAGGGGATCAGGCTGGAACAGGCCGCGGTCGAACTGGCCGTGCAGCTGGCCGAGGAAGAGCCTCTCCTGCAGAGCACGCCGATGCCGCGGCTGGCCGTGCTCAACTGCATGTCGCCCTTCGACGCCGCCATCCATGATGCCTGGGGCGCGGCCCTGCCGGCGCCGCTCTACGCCGCATACACGGCGGAAACTCTGAACGAAGACCTGAGCGCCGGCCTTGGCGCCGACTTCGCCGGCCGCTATCCGGCGGACTACTTGGGCCCCAGGAGGCGCACGCTGTCCGTGCAGCATGTCGTCGGCTTCAACGACGCCCTCACCCCGACAAATGAAGAGAGAGTGGAGAGGAGTGAGGATTTAGAGAACCCCACTGCGCTTCCCACGGACCTCACGACCTGGATCAAGCGTGACCGCCTGCGTTATTTCAAGCTCAAGCTGCGCGGCCAGTCGCCGGTCGAGGACGCCGGCCGCGTGATCGAAGTGTACACCGCCGCCTCCCAGGCGATGGAAACCGCAGGTGTGGCGGGCGGACCGCGCCTGTCGGTGGACCCGAATGAAGCCTACCAGAAGGCCGATACGGTGCTCGAAGTGCTGGATCGGGTCGCTGCGCAGAAGCCGCAGGCGCTAGCGGCGCTGGACTACATCGAGCAACCCACTCCCCGCGACCTGGAAGCCTATACCGATACGCTTCATGGTGTGGCCGCGCGCGCGCCGGTGGTCGTCGACGAAAGCCTCGACGACATCGACAATCTCGACTGGATCCACCGTTTGGGCTGGTCCGGGCTGGCCGTGAAGACCTGTAAGGGCCATACCCACTCACTGCTGGCCTACTGCTGGGGCCGCCATCACCGTCTTTATCTCACACTGCAAGACCTCACCAACCCCGGCCTGGCGCTCGTTCACAGCGTCAACTTCTGCGCCCACCTGCGCCTCGACGTCGACTGCTTCGAGGGCAACTATCGCCAGTTCATGCCCCTGTCGCGGCCCCAAGAACAGGCCGCCCACCCCGCCTACTTCCAGGTCACAGACGGCCAGTTGGCCCTGCCGCCCGACATGGGTTCAGGCCTCTACTGAGGCGGCGGCACATGAAGATGCTGATCACTGATCACTAACCACTGCCGTTCACCGGTAGACGATATCGAGGATGTTGTCGCTGCGGAAGCGCACCCGCTGCGCGTCTACTCGTTCGGCGCCCGCTTTGTTCATCTCCGCGTCGGCCGTGTCGGTATGGAAGAAGCGTTTTTCCAGCTCATAAGGGCCGGGCCAGACCAGGGGCGCGATTGGGTTCTGGCGATGCTTGGTCACGGCTGCTGCGATCCCCTTACGAATGCGCTGCCGCGCCGCCTGCGCGGAAAGTGAGATTGCCGAGCCCCTCCCCAGCCCCACCTTCACCGCTGTGGTGGTGATCTCCGGCACCAGCTCCTCCGCTTCGCGGCAGGCGTCCCGTTCGCCGCTCAGAAAGAGCAACGGCAGCCCCAATCCGCCCATGAACAGAGCAAGCTGTCCGATCTCCCCGATCAGATTGCCGTTGAGGCTGTAGGCGTCCACCGTGTGGCTGTTCTGCGTGTGGTTCTGGTTGCTGGTTACGACGCCGGCCATGGCGTGCTGGCCGACGATGACAAAGGCATCGTAGCGCCCGATCACCTCCTTCAACCGGCTCCAGGGCGGCGAAGGCCGGCCATGCAGCAGCAGCGCCTGGGGATGCAGCGTGTCAAAGTCGATGCCGCCGGCGCCGTGTCCGTCCCAGACAAGGACTTCCTCCGCCCCGGCATCCAACAGTCCGTCCACCGCGGCGTTGACCTCACCGGTCACCAGCTTCTTGCCGGCATCGTAGTAGCGGCCGTCGGGAAAGGACTGGTCCGCGAATGAGACGACCCCGGCCACGCCTTCCATATCGGTTACCATGAAGATTTTCACGGTTGATGCTCCATAGGGCAGTTATCAGTTGTCAGTAGGGCCTTATGCTAGTTGGGAAAGGCCAGTTTCTTGATTTTCAGATAGTCATCTGCACCCAAGAGGCGGTTGACATAAATGCAGAGTGTATGTGCGGTCAACTTGGTGTAGAGTCGGGCACACAAGCCCCATAGAGAATGGGCGCGGTTGGTTTCAATCGAGAATTGTGCGGTGAGTTGACTGATGACTGTTTCGATCATTTGGCGGACCGAGTCGTAAAGGCGAGAGATGCGTGCTGGGAGCTGTTTTTTCTGGTTTTTGCGTGATTTGGTGAGCAGGCGGATGCGATTGTAGTGCCAGAGTTCCTCGGCTGCTGGTGCACTGACGTAAGCCTTGTCGCCGATGACGATGCGGTTCTCGTGTGCGGCAAGGAGTGCGCGACCGACAGCCAGGTCAAGCTTGCTAGCCGGCGCTAACTCGAAGTCGATAATGAGACCACCCATCGAGATCAGCATATGCAGCTTGAAACCGAAGATCATCACCTTCTTGGAGGGAACGGGCCCATAGTCGGCGCCCCAATCGGACCATTTGATGCGCGCTTGCGGCGCCAGATGGAATTGAACCACAGGGATGGGCAAGCTATCCACGACACAATGCTCGTCCCAGTAGAGCTCCATCCTGCCCTACATCATGCGCCGCATCTCGTTGATGACCCCCATCAAGTTCCGTCGCCGCCGATTGAAGCGGCTCTGCTCCGGTATGATGGGAAACTTATCCCGATGTGCCTGCATATGATTGAGCAACTCCGTTTCCACATCCCATCCAAAACATTCGCCGATGAGACTAATCGCAATCAATTCACTGTCGCTACACTTAGGCTTCGGCCCTGGTCATCTCAAATGTCCTTCCAGTTCCTTGTACATGTCGTCCACCACCACATACACGCATAGACAGAAGTCGTCAACGTGGGCTATCATTGGGTTTGTCCTCCTGGTGAGCTACCTTGGTTGGTCGAGACTTCCAAAGTTATCTCACCAGGGGACTTTTTTCAATCGCTAACTAGCATAAGGCCCCAGTAGTCAGTGGCTAGGCTGGGGCCTGGAGGGCAGGCACAAGGCGGAACTGCAGTGGTCAGTAGTCAGAGGCGGCGGGGCTGGGCTTGGCGGGCAGGCACAAGGCCTGCCCCTATCGTAGATTGAGGGGATTGGCGAAGTTGGCGCGTGTTCGGACAGGAAGGGCGGGCACAAGGCGGAACTGCCGTGATCAGTGCAGAAGCGAAGGAGATCGGAAATATACAGGTGTCAGTCCTATTCGGATGCCGGAGTCGGATAGTAGCCCGAATTGATGATGAATTCGTAGGGGAAGGCTCCTCCGTCCGGCAACGGAATGTGGGCGATGAACACGCGGGCGTAACCCACCTTGGGGATTTCGGCGCTGTCGGAATCGTCGGCGGGGTTGTCGAAGTAGTACTCCCAGAAGCCGCCTTCCGGGCCGCTTTCCGCCGCGGCGATGAGCTGATCGACGATCAGTTCTCCGGTCGCGATATCGCGGGAAATCCCTCCCTGTCGCTGCTCGAACCGGTCTGGAAACCCTCTGTGAAACTGGATCAGCTTGCTGGCGCGATCCATGACGGAGAGGTAGACGGGACCGTCTCTCCAAGGTCCGTTCGGATCCCGCAGGGTGACCCGGGCTTTCGCGAAGACGTTCGAGCGGGCGACCGGATCGTCGGATTCGAGAAGTTCGACGATGTACTCGCCCGCGGCCGTGACGAAGGCCTTCAAGGTTGCCCGGTCCACCACGTCGCTGGCCGTAATCGGCGGGTCGCCGTAGTCGAGGGCCTCTTCACTGATGGGAATAAGGTGAGATGCGTCGAGCTCGAATCCGGCGAGCAGAAGGATCGGGTGCTGTAAGGAGCCCGAGAAAAAAAACGTGGCGTAGCCGGAGGCGTCCGCGATATCGGGTACGTTGAATGGACCGCCATCTCCTTGTGCGGCGGCAGCGAAGGCGGCCATGGCCGCGGCCGGGTCGGTCAGGGCGGCCGGGTCGATCCCCAAAGCGTGAAGGATCGCTGCATAGATCACGGGATTGAGTTTTCTGCCGGACAACGACATTTGCTGCGCGTGAATGGACACCCTGCCGTCGGGCGTCAGCTGCACAAGGTAGGTGGAACCTGAACGCCACGGACTCCCCTCCTGTCTGAAGAGACATCTAAGGTATAAAGTCTGCCCTGCGGACCTTTCTCTTTGTAGCACGCTTACATGATTGTCTCTCGCGGCCAGCGCGAAGTCGGTCAGGCTGGCGTTGCCGTCTTCGACCTGTTGCGCCGTCACCGGCGGATCGGCGGGCGGAGCAACACCGGCAGGCAGGGGACATTCGGGCTGTACCTGCTCCGATTCGGGCGGCGCCTGCTCCAATTCGGGCAGCACGAAGGTACAAGCGGCTGCAAAAACGAGCATGCCAAGCGTAAGAGAAAGAGTTATGACGGCCTTCCGTATTACATTTTTCATGGCGAGTTTCTCCCGTTGGGGAACTAACCTGAGTTCGGAGTTAAGTGGTGGTTGGTAACAGTGTCAACTCATTTTCGGAGAGATGTAGGGACGGTTTTTGGGGCCCACTTCAGTGCTGCGGTGGCGGGTGTGTTCAATCTGTGAGATATTCTTGAGTTGGTCAACGATGGTTTCGATAATGAATCGTTTGCGTGTCAGCAGCTTGTCTTGGAGAAGGACGAGTCGATTGCGCATGTTTTTGCGAATCGGGGTGATCAGTTGCAGTCCTTGCGCGTAGAGTTGTTCGAAGAGAGCTTGGGAGAGATAGCCGCGGTCGCCAACCAGCTTACCCCACAACGATTTGGACATCTGCGGGACCGGTTTGCGGTCATCGGTGTTGGCGGGCGTGAGTTGAACCGCCAGCAATTCTCCCTGGTCGTTGACGATCAGATGGAGTTTGAAGCCATAGAACCAACCCAATCTGCTCTTACCCCGCGTGGCCATCTCGGCAAAGACCCGATGACGACCGATGCGCTGGTTGTGGCAGACTGGCAACGGGGTTGAATCAATGAATGCAACCCCTGTTCCCTAGCCAAAGCGCACGCGCAGATAAAGGCACATGGCTGACAGAGTAGATGGAATCAACTCCACAAAACGCGTATAACTGACCAGAGCAGGGAATTCACTGCGCAGCTTCTCACACACGTGCTGAATATAGTAGGCTTTGAAATTGCGATAGTGCGACTGATGAAAATGAATCAGAATCGTCATCACTTCATTCATGCTCAAACGCGGGGCTGGATCTCGCTTACCAGTCAGCCCAAACAGCTTCGCATCCTCCCAACTACTCAGCCACTGACAGAAATCATCGACATCACAGAACAGTTCAAGTATACTCATCTTGAGCGCCTTTCCATGCTGGTGAATCGTTGTTGCCGAACTTCTATTCTACCAGCTTGTTTAGGCGCTCAGTTACTCCGAATTCAAGTTACTTTAGATAGTCTGCCTTGTCAAACGGGGTTAATTTGGGTCAACCCTGAAGGAACTGCGGGGAATTCAGATAGGAGCTGCAGCGACGAAAAGCTGGTACTTTCGGCCAAAAATGACAGCTTTGGTCCATGTGACACGCGCGCGGGTCTGGTTTCTTGGGCGCTTTGGCTCGATTGTCAGCTCCGAGGCAGGCTGGAACAGGCCAGGCTGGCCGGTGGCCATGGGGGGACGCGGATCAACAACAACTCTTCCAAGCGCCCAGTAGTCAGTTTTCAGTTACACTATGCGCCTGCGTCGGTTTCAGCCTCTGAGGACCAGGGGCGAGATTCATACAGCGAACTGACCTGCACCCGGCGCCCTTCATCGGCCGCCGAACGGTAGGCTGCATCGAGAAGCTCGACCGTGTGCCAGCCGACTTCCGGTGGTGAGTGGTTGGGCGCGCCGCGGACGATGACGTCGACCAGGTTGTCCGCTGGCGCATCCGACAGATAACTCTGCTCCTCCGTCAGGGGCGGCAACGCCTCCACAGAGCCGTCCGCATAGTAAATTGTGCCACTGCGCCTGATGATGTCGGCGTTGATCCACCCCCGGTCACAGTAGATCTGCACGACCATCTCCTGCTCCGGTCCGCCCGCATGCAGCGTGCCGGAACTGCCGACGTTGGCGAGGGCGCCGTTGTCCATCTGCACGATCATCGCGTCGACGACGTCCACCCGTGTATCGAGGTTGTCCATCAGCGCCAGCACGCTGACCGGCCTCAGCCCGGTCATGTGCAGCATCAGCCCTATCGAATGGGTCGCCTGCAGATGGCCCTGGCCGCCGCCCGAGCGCTCTGGATCGCTGTAGACATCGCCGGGACCAGTAATCGGGTACTGGTACAGGTTGTCGTGGACACTGTCATCGCCCCGGTACAGCGAAATGACGCCGGAGGCGAACATGTTGTTGATGTAGCGTATCCCGCCCAACTTCCCCGAGTCGATCACCTCCTTGACTCGCAGCACATGCGGGTTGTAGTTCCACGGGTAGCCGATGATCAGCTGGCATCCGCGCTCGCGGCTGAGTTCGGTCAGATGGCGGGCGTGCGCCGCGAACAGCGTCATCGGCTTTTCCAGGACCGCGTGCAGCCCGTGTTCAAGGCAGGGCCGCGCGGCCTCGTAATGGGCGGCGTGCCAGACCGCGATCACGACACCGTCCAGCTGCTCCCGCGCCAGCATCTCGTGAACATCGGTATAGGTCCGCTCCACGCCGAAATGCCGGGCCGCTTTCTCTACCGCATCCGAGCGGATGTCGGCCAGGGCGACGAGGTCGGCGTTCGGGTTGGCCTGCAGCGCGGGTATATGGGCTGTCGTGGACCACCATCCGGTTCCGATTACGGCGATTCGGGCTGTGTCGGGCATGGCTCGCTTTTGACCTTTCTCTCCAGACTTCGAATTATCCGTTTTACTGAGAGGACCGATTTCGCTTTACTGCAGCGACTGGGTCTTTCAAGGAAGTGTCTTGGTTCTCCCCGCTGCAGTGCGTCTGCGACGCGATTTTCAGTTCGTGAAGAAGGGCGTTGCTTCGAACGGAAGGTATTCTCAGAATCTTGTCCGGGGGGCAGTGTTATTCTTGAGAGAAAGGGTATGTCGCCAGCAGGCGCCTCATCTCATCCCGCATCTTGATCGTCTCGGTCATCACGTCCACTTGGTCACTGCCCATCCACGGATCGTGTTCATACTCCAGCGTCAGGTAGCCGTTGTAGTCGGCTGCCTTGAGCACTTCGACCACGGCGTGAAGGTCGAGCTCCCCGTCATCCCAGCGCACCTGCAGCTTACCGTCGCAAGCATGCCGCAGATGGACATGGCCGGCATAGGGGCCGAGGGGGTCCGCGTCCCCCGGACCATAACCTAGCGCCATAAAGTGGGAATAATCGAGCACAATTTTGAGCGCGGGATTCTGCTTCAGAAATGCTAACGTTTCAAAGGGGCTCTCCAGCACCGACTCGACGTGCGGCTCGAACAGAAACAGCACATCCTCGGCCGCGGACAGCGCGGCGAGTTCGTTCATCGCGGCCGCGGACAGCGCCACCGCCTCTTCGTGAGAGATGCCCGCCTGGTCAACGCCCGGCAGCACCAGCACCGACGGTATATGTGCGGCTTTGCAGAACTGGAGTACGCGCTTGAACGTTTCCCGGTTGGCGGCGCGTACGCTTTCATCCACAGAGTTGACCGGCCTGTCGTCGAATCCATCCCCGAAGATGAAGAGCAGATTGCTGAGCGGGAGACCGGCCTCGGTTACGCGGCGGGCCTGCCCCTCCGGATCGCGTTCGATCTCGCGCGAATCGAGCAGCCCGCCGGGCACGGCCATCAGGTCCATCGCCTCTATTCCCAGCGCCTGCCATATCGCGGCAGATTCCGACAAACTGGCGCCCACGAAGGACCAGGCAGCGCCGGCGAATTTAATGGTGGTCATAGTTGGCTCCTGATTGCTTGTTCGTCGTTCTGCATTCGCGCTATCGATGGCTGCGGTTATGGCATTTGCCGGACGATTCTGGGTCCATCGTGATTCTCAGTCTGTCATCTAGAGAAAGGGAGGGCATTGGATTAAGGGATAAATATAGGTATTTTTATTGTTAGAACATAAATTCTACATGGTTTCTAACAATAAAAATGGCGAGGCTGGCGTCCGATTTTTCGTGATGGTAGCGCGTTTATCTAATGCAACTCGACCAATTCGTGTGAAAAATCATGATTTCAGTCGAAATTTCCGCTGACAGGCCTAAATGAGCAGGGAATATAGCAAAATTTGATGCGTCCAGCGCACTTGTATGCTGAACCTCTGTAAACTTTATTGTTAATCTACTGTTAGTTCTTCAGATCCTGCCACAGATTAACAAAGGGATTAACTGGGGCAGAATATTTCACTGACGATCTCGATAGCTCGCGGGGAGCTGCCTACACTCCCTCTCTTTAACCTTTGCAAGGAGTTCTATAGTTCATTCATCCAAATCATTCAGAAAAACCCATGCCGGCTTTCGCCGCGAACCTTGATTGATGATGCTGCCAGCGCGGCGGAGTTCTTGTAGCAAGTTGTGAACTTTGTCTCGTTTCTGCTTAAAGTCAAGTCGGTCCGGTAGCTTGGGCAGCAGCACTTCATCAATCTCCTTGCGGTTTACCGGCCCATATTCACGAACTAGCTCCAACATCAAGTTCCTGTAATACTTGTTCTCAAAGCCGCGTTCGTGGACCTGCTTGCCTATCGTGCCAGTCGCTTTGGCGACTACGTCCGCTACTATAAGGTTGGGATAGCGCCCTTCCACCAAGCCAGCATTCTTGAGCTTGCTATGTTCGCTCTTCTCGATGGGCAATTTTTTCTGCACTCGATCGAGCAGAATTACCTGTTCAAGGTCAAGATCAGTCCGTTCCAGAAGTAGCCGAGTATAACGTTCATCCAGAATCCGTCCGTTGAGACTTACAGTGACAACGCCCGGCGTGACAAGATCGTAATCTGGAAGAGGGAACGAACGTTTACGTTGAGTTTCAAACATACGTTTGATCCCGCCACCTTGTGTGTCGATCAAATTCAGCTCGACCATCGCATCCGCGAGGAATGTATTTCGGTAGATAGACTGTGGAGCGTCCTGTCGAATTACCGTCTCTATATCACCAGGTAGAAAATCGCCGACATTTGTTAAGATCACATGGTCGGGAAACTCAACGACGATGACACGACCACGTAACTGGTAGTCCTGGTGAGCGATGCAGTTGTGTAGTGCTTCCCGGATTACCCAGAAGTCATACTGTGTAAACTCCACCGGGAAAAGTGTCCCGATTGGCATGGCACGCACATTCAGATTTCGGATTCGGCTTTGTAACCTGTCGCCTGCAAGCAAGAAGGGCGGACCGAAGTGTTCATAGTCGAGTTCGCGGTTGTCAGCGTCTTTTAGTATCCACGAAATCTTTGCCACCGCGGGTGACAGTAACGTAGCCGATTCGGCGCGGCCAAGTAGGAGGAGCGCAGTATGTGTCACCTTGCCTTGCCTTAAGACACGAGCTTTGTTAAGGAAAGTGATGTCGTTCCATTCAGCTATTTCGTCCGCCTGAGAGAGATGCGTGACAGTGAATTGTTCTCGTGCTTTTGTGATAGCCTCTGGATCAAGATCATTAACCGTCGCGTCCTCGCAAATCTCCGCTGACCAGTCGTTCCCCCGTGTCCAAATCGCCCGCGCTTTCTCAGGGTGGCTCTTCAAATTGGTTTTGCTTGCGCCGATCCGGATGTAAGACTCGCCGCGAAAACTGACAGGTCTATCGCGGGCCGGGGTAATTTCAAAAACAACAACACGCCCGTTGGCGTGCTCTACAATGTGGACCTCAAAATTTGGGTTTGGGCTCAACTGCGACATAACCCAAGGAAGCAGGTCTTGATTACCTTGGGCTTTCTTGGTGTATGGATCGAAGGACGTTCCGACAATCTCGTGCGTTTCGTCCTCGATGCCGTAAAGAAGATATGCCTTCGGCTTATATTTTAGGCATGCTGCGTTCGCCAAAGCAGATATGTACTCACCTATCCTTTGGTCAGAGTGGAAATTCCTCTTGAACTCAACCCACTCCGTCTCTCCAGACAACTGGCATAGTTCAGCCACAAGACGAACGAGACGACTATCATGAATTCGACTGACTGTCATGTCTTGACCTCCTTGGGGATATTTTAGTTCCCCTCCCCTCCATCAGCCAACCCGCCAGTGAAACACCTCCGGCATCCCTTCAGGATAGGCGTCGTGCGGATCGTAGTCGTCCCCGCTCTCGTCCTCCATAATCGGCGCCATGTACTCCTCCCAACGCACCGACTCGGGACTCTCCGCCAGGATGCGGACCGCCTCGGCGTAATCCTCCGCCTCCATGTACAGGAACAGCTGCCGCTCGGCCATGAAGATGCTCATGCTGCGCACGCCGGCCCTCTCCAGGTCGGCCAGCACAGCAGGCCAGACTTCCCGGTGGCGCCGCCGGTACTCTCCCTCCTCCCCCTCCTTGACGTGCATGACAAACGCAACCCGCTCCATCGCAAACTCCGGTTCTCAGTGGTCAGTGGGCACAAACACCAACAGCCAAAGCAACTTCACACCTCCATGCCTGGCACCGGAATCGTGCTCAGCATGCCGCCGTCGACGTCAAGCGCCGACCCGGTCAGGAAAGCGGCTTCGTCGGAGATGAAGAAGAGCACCGCATTCACGATATCCTGCACCGTCGGGTTGCGCTGCAAGGGAATGTCGGCGGCCGTGGACGCCAGGATCTCCTGCGGCTGCATGCCCGTGGCCTCTGTCTTCAGTTCGAGGATCTCCTGTCCCATCCCCGTTCCCGATACGCCGACCGGGCAGACGCAGTTGACCGTCACCTGGCGCGGCGCCAGTTCGCCCGCCAGCACCTTGGTCAGCCCGACAACCCCGAACTTGGCCGCACAGTAATGGGCCAGCAGCGGGAATCCCACCTTGGACGCGTCGGACCCGATGTTGACGATTGCGGGCCGCTCGCTTGTCATTGACGGCGGATTCCAGAACGGCCTGTTGCAGCCGGTGGAACGTATGCTGTCGTAAACAGGCGTGGAATCGAGGGAATGGCGGCGAGAGCGGTCAGGCGGTTTGAATTTGCTCGATGGCGGCAAGGAGATTGTCCCGGCTTTGTCGTGAACCGACCTTCAACGTCTCCAACGTGCTGTCAACTTTACGCTCGTACTCGACCGCCCAGACGCCGTCGAACGAATCGAGCAGCGTGCGGATGATCGGCGGCCAGTCGATGTCGCCCTCTCCAAATGCGCGATACTCCACACCGCAGGCCAGACGGGCAACATCTTTCCAGTGCGTATAGACCACCCTGTCCTGGATTGCGAGCAGGGCTTCGTAGGGATCTTCACCACCATAGGCATAGTTGGCCGGATCGTAAGTAACGCCCACCGATTTGTAAGGAACCATATCCAGCAGCCGTTTGAGCCGCGCGCCCGTGGCCGATGTGCCTCCGTGATTCTCAATCGCCAATGACACATTTTTCGCCTGAGCGTAGCTGCCGAGCCGGTTGAAGGCCGCGCTGAGCGTCTCGTACAGGGCGTCCGTCACCCGCTCTGCCGGCAGCACATAGTGTTTGGAGTGTGTAAAGTCATGCTCGGTGAAGACCCGCACCACACGCGCGTCGAGCGCGTCAGCATGGTCGATCACCTTAGTCAGTTCGTCGCAGCGATCTTCGGCCACATCCCCGTACAGCCCGACCACCGCCCCGCCGCCGAGAGCGGCGATTTTGACCCCGGCATTCGCCGCCATGCGCCGCACAGCGTCCAACTCCTGGGGGGTGGCATCGACTGCGATCTTGTTGCGGGACTCCTCTTCAAGCCAGCCGCAGTCGATTTCGACCAACGTCAGTCCGATTTCACGCGAGGCCGCGAAGAACTCGGGTACGGTGTACTCGCGAAAGCCATACGATGCGTTGCCCAACGCGATCCTGGTAGACATCAGAACGCCCTCCTGGCATGGTTCGACGACAACGAACGGTCGGATGAGATACGGGGCTGCTCTCCCCTTTCGGCGGCCTTCAGGTGCGAAGATGCTGTTGTTCGCCGGCTTGGCTCACCTGTAGATTACGCCAGCGGCCAGTGACGCCCTGGCCAAAAATCGTTTGCCTGTACTCCGGGTCCAGACCAGGCAAGATGTCGCCGCGACCATCCGGAAGATCGTCCAGCAGTGTGAAGATCGCCATATTCACCGAAAAGCGAATCGGCTTGATCACCGGCGCTGCCGGCGGGTCGACCGTCGCTACCCACTCTATCTGATGGACTAGCTCCCCGTCCACGTACCACTCGGCGCGATCAGGGCCGGGCGTCAGCACGCTGTCCTCGCCGGGATCGTAGCGGATCTCGTAGCGATGCCAGGATCCCGGCTCGATTTCCAAGTCGGTCAGCGCCGGATCCGCCATCGGCAGGACGGAGCCGACGCCGCCTGGCGCCGTAACGACGAACAGCTCGCGCAGCGCCATGACGCGGCGATTGGATATTTCGAAGTTGATGACCATACCGGTCGAATCGTCGATCAGGGCGATGGCGGCGCACCCCAAACGGGGGTCGTCCGGGTCGGCCGCGAAGGGATTGCCCTCCGTTCCATGCACATCGACGGCCATGTCCACCGCCACAGAAAGACCGTTGCCAGTGGCAAAACGTCGGTCGGCGGTGACAATCGCCTTGACATGGTCAAGAGGATTGTCGAATGCGATCGTAAAACGCGGGATATCAATTTTGAATTCGGGCCGCTCACGGGTCGGAGTGGTGAGCGTTGCCGCCGGATCCAGGGCCGTGAAATCGCCCGCCTGCAAGACATGCCAGCCTGCGCCGATTATGGGCGAGCCCGCTGTCCAGTCATCGAAATCACGCCCGTCCCCGGCCAGGAGATTGGGGGGGGCGGGCAGACCGCGCCATACATCCACCGTGCGCGGCTCGTTCGGCCAGTCCAGCGGCACGTATCTCTCCTCGTCCCAGATTTGGTCCAGTTCCGTCGTCAGTTCGATGACATTGCCGGCGGGATCGGGCACATAGATGAAGATATTATGGCCGGGACCGTGCCGGCTTGGCCCGTAGATGATGGGCACGTCGTTGCGCCAGAGATGATCACACACGCGCTTTACATCGTTCCAGTCGGCCAGGTCGTAGGCATAGTGGTTCACCTTGGCGTGCCCGGCATTAAGGAGCGCGATCCCGTGATGATCCTGGTTGCAGCGCAGCCATATCACGGCATCTTCGGCAGTATCCGACACGCGAAAGCCAAGCGCGTCGGTATAGAAAGCCGCCGCGCGCTTGAGTTCGATGCTTTGCAGCGTGATATGGCCGAACCTGAGCGGGCGGATTTCACGCGGCTGGAGGGGCTGATCGAGGCTCCTCATGCCTTCATAAAGCTCGATCCGGTTCCCGTCGACGTCCAAATAGCAAAGGGCTTCGCCGTGGCCCGGCTCAGCGTACGCCCTCTCGTGCGGATGGAAGCCGCGCTGCGCCAGGGCGTTCCGGGCGGCTTCCAGCGCATCGCCGTCCGTGACTTCCAAGCCCAGATGGTGCAGCTTTCTCTCCTCGCCCGGATAGATGGCCAGGCAGTGATGTTCAGCATTGCAACGCAGGAAGACCGCGCCGCCGCCGCGCTCGGAGACTTCCAGGCCAACAATTTGTTCGTAGAAGTCGACAGTCTCCCCGACATTGGGGACGGTGATGGCGACATGGCCCATTCGCTTGATATTGATCATGAGTTGGGGGGAAGAGCGGCGCGCCACTTCTCCGTATTCCTCCTATTGGATGCTGAGGCCGCCATCGAGCACGAGGGCATGGCCGTTCAGATAGGCTGCCTTGTCCGAACTGAGCCACAGTACAGAGTTGGCGACCTCTTGCGGTTTGATCAGCCGCTTCATCGGCAGGCTGGAGATCAGCGTCGATGCCACCTGAGCGTCACCGCGCGTGAAACGTTCGAACATGGAGGTGGCCACGACGGCGGGGCATACGGCGTTCACGCGAATGCCGGCGTCGACAAATTCGAGCGCGACCGCCCTGGTCAGCCCGATCACGCCGTGTTTGCTCGCCACATAGGAAGCCATATTGCTTTGACCCAGATGTCCGACGGTCGAAGAAGTATTGACGATCGAGCCTCCGCCTTGCTCAAGCATTGCCGGGATCTCGTGCTTCATACTCAGCCACACGCCCTTGAGATTGATGTCGATGACCCGGTCCCAATCCTCCTCGCTACTGTCCAAAATGGATGCATTGGCCGGTTCGACGCCGGCGTTGTTGTGGGCGACATCCAACCGACCGTATTCGGCGACGGTCAGGCGAACCATCTTTTCGACCTCGCTCGACTTGGACACATCGGCCTGTACAAAGAGCGCTTCGCCGCCGGCTTCACGGATGAGGCGCACCGTCTCAAGGCCGCCCTTGCTGTCCACGTCACACGCGACAACTTTGGCCCGCGCCTGCGCGAAGGCCAGCGCCGAAGCCCGGCCAATCCCGGAACCCGCTCCCGTAACCAGTGTTACCTTATTCGCCAACGTTGCCTCTCTAAACACAAATGAAGCCTCCTCCATAAGCCGATGCTCGGCGCCTAGGCCAGAATGCCGCCATCAACGGCCATCGGGTGCCCAGTAACAAACGACGCGGCGTCGGAACAGAGCCACACGACGGCCTCGGCAATCTCCTCCGGCCTTCCCATGCGCCCGATTGGCTCCAACTCGGTAAAATTGGCAACAGCGTCCGGGTAGTCGACCGCCTGTTGTGCAACCATCGGCGTGGAAATCAGGCCGGGACAAACAGCGTTTATGCGGATGTTGGAGCGGGCATACTCCAGCGCGGCGGAGCGCGTCAACTGCACGACGCCGCCCTTGGTCGCGCTATATACGGCGAGCTCGGGCGTGCCGGTCATGCCTGCATTGGAGGCCGCGTTGACGATGACGCCCCCGCCCTGCCGCAGCATCTGCGGGATCTCGTACTTCATTGAAAGCCAGACACCCTTCAGATTGACCCGCATAATGCGGTCGAAATTCTCTTCCGTGCAGTCGGCGGTTAGGGACATATCGCCGAGGATGCCGGCATTGTTGAAGGCGCAGTCCAAACGTCCAAACACCTCCACACAGCGATCGATAGCCGCCTCCACCGAGGCCGCCTCACCTACATCGCAGGAGACGAAGACCGCCTCTCCGCCTGAGAGTTCGATCAGCCGCAGCGTCTCCTGGCCGCCGTCAATATCCACATCAGCGACGACCAGCTTGGCCCCGCGGCCAGCGAAGGCAAGGGCCGTAGCGCGGCCAATGCCGGAACCGCCGCCGGTCACAAAGGCAATCTTTCCGTCCAGACTGTTCACAGCGCTCCTTCCTTTTGTGCGAGGATTCGCATTCCCATGGCATGTCCCGCCATCGTCAATCGGCGGCAGCGACAGGCGAGTCCAGCAAGCCAAGTTCCTCCAGGCGTTCAATCCATTGTTGCCGGAGCGGGCTGCCGCCGTGGTTTTCCAGCCAGTGGGCAGGATATAGTGAATCGCCCCGGGCGATCATAATTCCCTTCCGCTATCTGCTCAATGACATCTGGTTTGCCTCAGCGGAAAACATGTGTCACATCAAACGCAAGCTCGACCAAGAGTTCACGAAGAAAAACCTTGCCGTTCTTGATCGTCCGCTTGAGAAGGATGCGTGATAGCGAACTGCTCTCGTGCTTTTGTGACAGCCTCTGGGTCAAGATCATCCACCGTCGCGCCCTCGCATATCTCCGCTGACCAGTCACTTCCTCGCGACCATATCGCGCGCTCTTTTTCGGGATGCCGCTTCAAGTTTGTTTTGCTGGAACCAACCCTAATGTAGAACTTGCCGTAGAAGCTGACCGGCCTCCCGCGGGCAGGTTCGATCTCAAAGACAACAACCCGCCCACGTGGGTGTTCTACTATACAGTATCGCGCCCCTCCCCACCATCAGCCAATCTGCCAGTGGAACACCTCCGGCATCCCTTCAGGATAGGCGTCGTGCGGATCGTAGTCGTCCCCGCTCTCGTCCTCCATAATCGGCGCCATGTACTCCTCCCAGCGCACCGACTCGGGACTCTCCGCCAGGATGCGGACCGCCTCGGCGTAATCCTCCGCCTCCATGTACAGGAACAGCTGCCGCTCGGCCATGAAGATGCTCATGCTGCGCACGCCGGCTCGTTCCAGGTCGGCCAGCACCGCAGGCCAGACTTCCCGGTGGCGCCGCCGGTACTCTCCCTCTTCCCCCTCTCTGACGTGCATCACAAACGCGACCCGTTCCATCGCCAACCCCAGTTTTCAGTAGTCAGAAAATCAACAGTCAAAGCAACTTCACGCCTCCATGCCGGGCACCGGAATCGTGCTCAGCATGCCGCCGTCGACGTCAAGCGCCGACCCGGTCAGGAAGGCGGCTTCGTCGGAGATGAAGAAGAGCACCGCATTCACGATATCCTGCACCGTCGGGTTGCGCTGCAAGGGAATGTCGGCGGCCGTGGCCGCCAGGATCTCCTGCGGCTGCATGCCCGTGGCCTCTGTCTTCAGTTCGAGGATATCCTGTCCCATCCCCGTTCCCGATACGCCGACCGGGCAGACGCAGTTGACCGTCACCTGGCGCGGCGCCAGTTCGCCCGCCAGCACCTTGGTCAACCCAACAACTCCGAACTTGGCCGCACAGTAGTGGGCCAGCAGCGGGAATCCCACCTTGGACGCGTCGGACCCGATGTTGACGATGCGGCCGCGGCCGCTGGCGCACAGCAGCGCCGCGGCTGCCTGGCAGCAGAGGAAGGTGCCTTTCAGGTCCACATCGAGCACAAAGTCCCACTCCGCCTCGCTGATCTTCTCCAGCGGGTTGAAGGCGATGACACCGGCTGAGTTGACCAGCGTGTCCAGGCCGCCGAACCGCGCCTCACAGGCCGCCACCGCCGACGCTGCTGACTCCGGCGACGTCACATCCAATTCAACGGCCAGCAGATCGTCGCTGCCCAGGCCGCGTTCGGCCTCCTGCAGGCGGTCGCGGTCGATGTCCCCAATCGCGACCTGCGCGCCGCGCGCCAACAGCGCCTTTGCAATCTCCAGCCCGAAGCCGCTCGCCCCACCGGTGATCAGCGCCCGCCGTCCGCCGCTCTGCATATCCGACACAGTCTTCCCTCCCAAATTTCATCGAAGGCCAGCAATCATCGAACCGTTGGCCGTTGACCACCGCCGTCTCATTGAAACGAGTACTTGCGCACGATCTCTTCCCGTACATGAACACCAAGACCGGGCGTATCGCGCACGGCCAGGTAGCCCTCTTCCTGCACCCAGGGATCGCTGACCAGCTCATGCTGCATCGGCGACTCATGCGGCTTGAGGTCCATGCTGACGCCGTGGTCGGAGATGGCCAGCAGATGGACGCTGGCCGCGCTGTTGAGCGCACTGCTCCACGTGTGCAGGCTGAACTGCAGATTTTCCGTTTCCAGCAGCCTGATGATGTCGCGGCTGCCGGTGATGCCGTGGCTTCGGCCCGGGTCGATCTGGATCACGTCCACGCCGCCGCTGCGGATCAGGCGCCCGTAGCTCTCGACATCCCACTCATCCTCACCGGTGCCTATCGGCGTCGCCACCGCGGCCCGCAGCCGGGCATGCCCCTCCAGATCACTCGGCAGAAGCGGCTGCTCGATCCAGCGCAGGCGGTACGGCTCAAGCTGGCGGAAGCGCTGGATCGCGGTCGGCACGTCCCACAGATTGCGCGCGCCCGGCGTATCCACGATCAGCTCGCGTTCAGCGCCGATCACCTCGCGGATGCGGCGCACATATTCGATATCGCGCCCGGCGTCCTGCCCGAAGACCGCGCCCGGATGCATGCCCCATCCCGCCTTGACGTAGTGGTAGCCCTGCTCCACCATCCAGCGAAACTCGTTCAGCGTCCAGTCCAGGTCTTCCATGTCGAAGATGATCGACGCCATCGCCACCACCTTGTCATGCAGCCTGCCCCCCAGAAGCTGGCAGACCGGCAGTCCCAGCGCCTTGCCCTTCAGGTCCCACAGCGCCATATCGAGCGCGCTCACGCCGAAGGCGGCAATCCCTTCCGGGCCGTACCACCAGATATGGGCCAGCATCTTGTGCCAGGCGCGCTCCACGTCCCGGGCGTCCTCACCGATCAGCAGCGGCGCCAGGCCCTGCTCAATGATCAGCTTCGTCGCCAGCGCGGCCTCGCGAAACTGCGAGATACATTCGCCCCAACCGACCGTGCCGTCGTCGGCCTCGACCCGCGCCAGGGTTATGTAGCGTTCAATGCCCTTGTAATGGGGTTCCGGGTAGGCGAGCGCGTATGCTTCAACTGAGCGGATCTTCATAGCTGTTTCCTTGTGGCGACTTTGAATTCCAGGGTGTTGGTATTAGTCCTCAGTAACAGGGCGAGCAGTTGAGAATGGCGTCGTCACCGAAAATTAAAGACTGGTGTTCCTCACGGGCCTGGCCGTGAGCATTACCCGCGCCGGAAAGCTGACGGTGACGGGGCCAAGCAGCCCTGAAACGGTCTGCCCGGGGAAGACATAGTCGGACTCGTAAGGCCCTGTGCTGAAATAGTTGGCCAGTGTATTGTAGACAGTTACTTCCAACTCGTTTGCCCCCTCATGCACCTGGCCGGTGATGTCGAAGCGGTAAGGTCGCGCCAGTCGCACGCCCACAACCTGCCCGTTGACGGCCACCTCCGCCGTCGTGTTCACCGCGCCGAGGTCGAGAACGACTTCGCCCTGCAACTGTTTATCCGTGAGGGTGAATTTCTTCTTGTAAACGGCGCCGCCGGAGTAGCTCTCCAGCGCGTACTGGCTCCAATCGCCCAAGGGCAGAGAGGCGTCAGCGCATTCGAAGCGGACCGGCTGGCGGATGGCCGCGCCGGCATAGACGCCGGGCTTCTGTTCGACGCGCAGCGCTATCTGGGACACATCCGCCAACGGAGCATCCAGTTGGACCTGTCCATCCCGGACTGCCGTTTCGGCGCCGTTAACCCAGACCTGAACACTCTCGCCGTCCACATTCAGATGGAGCGTATGCGTCCCCGCCGGCCCCTCGCACCGGTACCAGCCGACGCGTCTCTCTTTGTGCGGCGCGATCTCATAGACCAGTTCGGAAGGCTCGGCAAACCAGGTCAGCCGCGCCGCCGGACGGTCTCGCACCGGCGTCGTCGACGGCTCCAGCAGAGCAGCATACGCCCGCAAAGGCTGGCAGGGCGGCTGGACACAAGCGAGCAATAGAAGGTTCAGCCCCTCCTGCAGGACGACCTCTGTCGTCGCCTGAACCGGCTCTCCGGAATCCTCCGGCAGCAGAGCCTCCCCGTTCAGCCACGCCTGCTCCACCTGTCCGCTGTCGGTTCCCAGATGCAGGGCCCAGCGCCCAGCCCGCGGCGTCCGCACATGGGTGCAGAGATAGCGCACGCTCTCCTCATGCTCGTCGGCAACGTCAAAGCAGAGAAACGAGTCCGGAACACCATGACTCCCGCCAAATACGTCGGTGCCCGGCTGTCCGAATTCCCGGGAATAGCAGACCATCTCCCAATTCATCCCTTCGGCATCCAGCGCATCTGTGTCCCCGGCGATCAGAGCCGTCAACTCCGGCGGCGCCTGCCGGCGCGGGAAAGCGGCGCTGGCCCGCCAGAAGAGGCCGAAGGTATAGGTGAAAACGGGCCAGCTGCCGTCGTCATAGTCGCGGCCGTGCCAGTCCAGCGCTTCGCCCGGTGTCTCCTCCTCCCGGTAGCGGAACTGCCGCGCCTCCGCGCCGATCTGTTCATCACTGGCCGGTTCGCGGAAATCGCCCCAACGGTTGTCCATCGTCGGCAGCAGCCGGAAGGACCAGTCGCCCGTCAGTTGCAACGGGGCCGGCGCCGGCCCGAAGCGCGCCTGTGCGCCGTACTCGCGCCCTGCATGGCGCACGCGCACCGATTTGCCGCCCCCGTCTTCGAAAGTGCCTCGTACCTCCACGGTATCGCCGGCCTTTTCCACATGCGTGATCGCGTCCAGATTGTCCCCCGTCACAGCCGGTCTTCCCCCGGGCGGGCGCAGTACCAGAACAATGCCCTGGGTGGCCTCCATCGTGAGCCACACCGTCGTCCTGTCATCTGTGCAGGCGAAGCGGTGCCAGGGCGTTACCTCGCCGCTCCAGCAGTCCCAGATCTCCGGTTCGCCGCGCACGCGCAGGGTAAAGGTCAGCTCTCTGCGCTCCGATTCGACATTGTAGAGGAAGTAGACGTCCAGCTCGCCGATCCTCTGATGCGTGTGGAAGACGTTCATCTCTGAAGCGACCACATCCCGGTCGATCGCGTTCGAGATTACAGCCGCGATGTCGACCCCCCGCTGCGCGGCATGGGGCGTGCGCGCCGTCTCCTGGCTGGGCATAAAGATACCTTGCCCACCGTTGTCGTTGCGCTGCCGGTAGATACTGCCCAGCGCCTGGCTATGCGCCTCTGTCCGGTGGGCGGCCTCTTCGCTGGAAGCGATGCCGAAGATGTGCTGCAACAGGGTGCGTACTTCAGGATCGTCGCGGCCGTGCTCCTGCGACGCGCCCGGCAACTGGCGGAAGGCCACCACCGCGCCGCCTCCGTCATAGAACTCCTGGAGCTTCGCCAGCGTCTGACGGCGGATCGTCGTCATCGGCGGAAGGAGCACGGCCTGGAACCGGATACCGGCGATCTCCAACGTCCCGTCGCGCACAACGGCCTGGGTCAGCAGGTTGTCGTCGATGAAATCGAAATCGATCCCCGCCTCGTAGATCTGGCGGGCGAGCGCAAAGGTCGTCATCGCGCACTCGTCGGCAGCGCTCGTGAACGAGTCCCCCCGCAGCCAGTTGGCGTGCACCGTCGTCAGCGGGTAGAGCAGCGCCACATCCGCCACATGCGTTCCCTGGCTCATCACTGCGCTCAGGCGCGACACATAGTCCACGAAGGTCTGCCAGTGTTCCCAGTAGGGCTGGCGCCAGTGAATCGACGGCGGCACCCACTCATACCAGCCGCCCAGCGTGTTGTACAGCCCGCCGTGCTGATTGTAGAGATTCAGCCCGTAGGCATAGTTCTCATTGGTCCAGGCGACGTTTTCCTCCTGCGTCATGCCCCAGCCAGACCCCCAGTAGACGCACATCGACGCCCGCTCCCGTTCGTAGATGTGCAGGATCGAGCTGGACAGCTTGGCGTCGATGAAACAGCGCTCGCCTGGCAGACTGGCGCCGGGGTCCTCGTTGCCGGTGACGTGGAACCAGCGCATCAGGCGGAAGAAATCGCCGTAATGCCACGTCTGCCCCAACATGTCCTGCCGCCCCCAGGTGGCGATCGTGCCGTAGCGCAAACCCCGTTCTTCGTGCCAGTCGCACAGCGGCCTGTAGAGGTTCTCCTCCAGCAGTGTCGACATCACTTCGTAGTAGTCGCAGCGGATCTTGTCGGTGAAGGCGCCGACGTCGTGGAAAAGGCCGACCAGCCAGGGCGAGGGGTCATAGCCCTTTTCCGCCTTGAACCGCTCCACCAGTTCCGGCGCGTAGAGGATGTTGCCGTTGAGCACATAGAGCTCATCCTGCCCGTAGAGCGACAGCGTGCTGCCGACAAATTCCCGCAGCCGCTCCTCATGCTCCTGCCAGTAGATTTCGAGATAGCGGGCGGCGACATGGGGGTTGAGGTAGTCGAGATCGTGGGGCTGGCTGGCGACGGCAGTGAGCAGCCAGCCCGGTTCCGGCGCGTCCCATGACAGCGGCTGTCCCGGCTCCGGCAGTGCCAATTCCCGGGAAGAGCTGGGATCCAGCTCCCCGTTCCCGATCCGGTATGCGGCTGCGGCCAGGACCGTCTCCCCCTGAGGCAGGTCGAGCTGCAGCGTCCCCTCCTCCTGCGAGCGCGCCTCGTGAATGACCAGGCGCCGCCCCTCCAACTCCGCCCGCGCCGCGCGCTCCGCCCGCAGCAAATCCTGCCAGTATTCGCGTCCCTCCCAGCCGGAAAACCACGCTTCCAGCCCAAGGCGCTCGTGCTCAGCCACCGAATGCCGGAAGAACTCCCACCATTCCTCGCTGAAATAGGCCGGCCAAGTCCCGTAGCGCTCGCCGTCGAGATAGCGGGGATAGTACCAGGTGCCGCCGACGCCTTTCTTCTTCAACTCCTCCAGTTGCCAGGTGATGCGCTCCTTGTCAAGCTCTCCCGTCTCCCAGAACCAGGTGACGAAGTCGCTGTAGTCGAGGGGCGGCCGGCGGAAAAGTTGACGCAAGGCGTCGTAGGATGGAGTGGTCATTTTGTAAGCTCTTAGCGCTAGGGTTTGAATCTGCTGGGGCGGGAGAGGCTCCTCGGTTACACCTGTTGGGCGACTGCAGAAGGGCGCGGCTTCAGACGAGGGTTACACTACAGGCCGAGGGCCGGAAAATATGTAAGAGGTACGAATAGCTGTCTGTGAGCCGCGAGACGCCCTCCATTGTAACCGTAGGCTGCGACGGGTCAAACCGTATGCAGAAGGTTCCTGAGGGTGTGCTTGGGTTTAAGGGGCCAGCCACACTTGCGGCTACCCGTCATCCTGATGCTCTCGCAGATACCTGTTGAGTCGTGCCCCGTCTTCGCGCTCTTTGTCTCCCTTGAAGTAGAGTTCGATGAAGTCAACACAGCGCTCATGGATGAAATAGGCGTAGATGACGCGCAGCGAACTGTTGCGCAAATACTTGCAGGCCAAGCGGGCTTTGACGATTAACAGGGACTCGGTTTGCGTGAGGATGCTGACGCGCCTGGGAGGGCGTTGGCGGTACAGCCGCGATCACTTCTCGAAACAACTGAAGATCTGTGGGGAGTGACCGGTATATTCTGGAGAGTCTTCTGCGTTCTCGCTGAAATTCAGGCAGTTCGCTAAAGTGCATCGTCCGATTCGCTTACGGAGTATCTGTCATCTCGATAGAAAACAGTCTCGTAAGGAATCGGTTTACCGTAGCGAGTACATTTCCAGGGGATGTCATTGTGCGAATACTCGGATATCTCGGCAACGCTCATGCCGGAGAAACGGGCCAACACCTGATCGATGTGTTCGATGTCACGCGGGCGCAACAAATTGGTGTTAGAACGCCCGGTCGTGAGGTATCTGTTCTGGCTGTAGTTGTGGTAGACCTGCTCTGTCTTTTGGATTGCCCCTTCCTCTTCCATGCAGCGCAGAATCCGGGTTAGATTGACCGACGTCGGACCGTTGCCGCTCTTTACGTAGGTCTCACCCATCAGGTTCTCTTCGAACCTTTCGTAGTAGTCGAAGTCAATGAAATAGAAGAGTTGGTGCAGAACGGCTTCGCCGACGTCCGGTTTGCCCTCGACGCTGTCGAGAACGTAGAGGATCACCTGCCTGAATACGTCGGGGCGTTCTTCTTCGACGCGAATCTGGAGTTCTTCGCTCTCCAGGACTGCTTCCTCTGTAACCTGGCGGCGTGCACGACCGGTAGACCGCTTTTCAGTCAGCATACGTGGATGCCCTTTTCATCCAGTTTCGCCGTCCTGTGCTCCGTTGAACCGGCGCCTGGTACATAGGAATAATGAACCTGGCGTTCCACTACGCGGTTCATTTTAAGCCAGAACGCCTGAAGCGGCAAAGCCGATTGGAATTTCGCTCCGGGCAAATCAGACCTTAATCGCGCCCGAAGTCAGACCGGCAACGAACCAGCGGCTTGTAAAGACGAAGAGGATAACCAAGGGGATCGAGCCGATCAACAGCCCCGCCATCGTCAGCCCGTAACGTGTGAAGTACTCGGTCTGGTAGGCCCACAGACCGGGTGTCAAGGGCAGGAGGGTCTGCCGTTGGATGGTCAGGTAGGGCCAGATCAGATTGTTCCACGTGCCCAGAATGTTCAGTATCGCGGCCACGCCCAGCATCGACTTGCTCAGAGGCAGCGCGATGCGCCAGTAGCCCTGCCACTCGCTGGCGCCGTCGATGCGCGCCGCGTCGAACAACTCCTTGGGCAGGCTTTCAAAAAAGGTGCGCAGGATGAACATGGCGAAAACCTGTCCGCTCGCGATCCACGGCAGGATCATCGCCCAATACGTATTCATCAGGCCGAGATCCTTCACCAGCACAAAGGACGGGATCAGCGTCATCGCCGAAGGGACCATCATCAGCGACAGCACGAGGTAGAACAGCGGCTGCCGGGCCGGGAACTCCAAAATTCCGAACGCATAGGCCGACAGCGACGCCAGCAACAGGACGCCCAAAACCGTCACGCCGCTAATGATAATACTGTTCCTGATGAACTCCAGCACGATCTCAAAGGCAAACCCGTAATTCTCCCAGTGTAGTGGGAAGGTCAGCGCAAACGGCTGGCGGGCAAACTGCGGGATCGTCTTCAGCGAAATCAGGAAGGCCATCACCAGCGGCGCAATCCCCCCGACCAGGAACAGGCCCAATAACACGATCCGCCACCAGTCCCCGCGCAGAAAGACGCCCATCTGCTCGCCCCTGCTCCGCCTATACTGTATTCTCGTCTCCGTCCCCGCCGCACTCATGCCCTAACCCCCAACTGCAGTCTATCGCTTCGAGTTTTTCGTTCTCTTCCCACACCAGCGGGTGTCACTAAAAACTAGAAACTGAAAACTAAAAGCTGACCTTAATACTCCTCAGTCGTAATGTACTTCATATTGATCAGCGTCAGCACAAGGGTGAGAAGGAACAGGACGACGCCGATGGCGGAAGCGTAGCCCATCTTGTTGATGCGGAAGGCGTTCCAGAACATCCACATCCCCGGCACCATTGTGCTGTTGATCGGCCCGCCCTGCGTCATCGCAAAGACGGCGGTGAACTCCTGGACACCCCACATGATCGTCAGCACCGAAATCAGCTTGATCTGCCCCGCGATCAGCGGCAGCTCGATCGACCAGAAGCGCCGCATCTCTGTCGCCCCATCGATCATCGCGCTTTCGACGATCTCGTAGGGGATCGCCTGCAGGCCCGCCAGCAGAATCAGGATGGCCACCCCGTCCACCCACGGGAAGTTGCGCAGCATCACCGCGTACAGCGCCACGTTCGGGTCTGACAGCCAGGCCCGCGTCCACGACTCCAGGCCTATCCATGTCAAAAACAGATTCAGCGGCCCTACCTTCACGTCATAGATGAACTTCCACAGCATCAGCGGCACGATCGCGGGAATAACCACCGGCAGAATCATCCCCAACCGGAATGTGTACTGCGCCCTTCCCCCCCGCAGCCGGTGGATCAGCACTGCAATGAACAGTGATACGCCTACCGTCGACACCACATACCAGGCCGCCAGCTGCAACATGTGGTCCATCGAGTTCAGAAATACGCGGTCTTTGGTGAAGAGTTGGACAAAGTTGCCCAGGCCCACAAAATCCGAATCCAGGCCGGGCGCCCACTTGAACGCCGACCGGTACAGCCCCAGCAGGGCGGGGTAGTACATGAAGATCAGGAGAAAGACGAAGGTGGGGGCGAGCATCGTGTAGGCGACGCGCCCTTCGTAGATACGTCTTCCGAGCGGCTTTCTGCGTTCCTGTATGTCCACGGCTTGAGCCGCAGCATTGGGCAGGGCGGGCATCTCTTTTACGGCCATCAGCGCATCCTCATCCTTCAGTGCTTCGTGAATAGCGAACTGTGCCAACCGCTAACTATTCACATAGATCAAAGGCAGATGTTCGTCGTCTGCAATAACGTCTCCCACGCGCAGGCGTTCGGCCACCTCCGCCGGCAGCGCAGCCGGCCGGCCGTTGTAGACCGAGCCTTCGGGCATGAACAGCATCGACAGCGCCCGCCGGGGCCGGACCGTCATGTTGGGGCCGGCCGCATGGGCGATCATCCCATTGATGAAGACGCCGTCCCCCGCCTTCGCCTCCACCGCGGCCGGCTCAATCTCCCTCCACTCGGGATACTCCTCCAGCAGGCCGTCGATTTTCGCCTCGTTCAGGTTTCCGGCTGCATCGAAGCGGCTGCTCTTATGTGTTCCCGGCAGAAAATACATGCAGCCGTTCTGCAGCGTGGCGTCGTCGAGCGCCACCCACAACATGATCGACTGTCGCGAATGGAAAGGGTCCATCGCGTTGTCCACGTGCCAGTTGGTTGGGTGCGCCCAGGGCTCCTTGACCAGCGCGTGGTCATGATACAGGCGGATGCCGTCCACGCCGGTCAACTCTGCGGCCAGCCGCCCCAGCCGGGAGTCCGTCACCAGCGCCTTAATCGCCTCGCTCGTCTTCCACAGGTTGACGCACTGCACGAAGACGCCCTCATAGTGATCGTCGCGTCCCTGGTTGTGGCGCCCGTTGATCCTGAAGTGCCGCGCCATGCCCTCAGCCAGCGCGACGCGCCATCTCTCCAACTCCTCCCCGTCCAACAGAGCATCAGCGACCAGGTAGCCGTTCTCCCGGTAGAATTCGACCTGTCGAGCGGAAAGTTCGGTTTTCATCAAAGCGCCTCAAAGAGGAATAAAGGAGTGAGAGGTATGTACCTGCCTCTCACTCCCCACTCCTCTTCACTCTCTCATCACTATCAGCAGGTCAGCCCTTCGCGCTCGATGTAGCGGTCCGCGTAGGCGTCGAAGGATTCCTGGATGATGTTCAGCGCGGTGTCCAGGTCCATCTGGTCGAGCATGTAGGAGCGCCAGGCCTGGCCGATCGGCTCGGCCGCCTCGGCGTCCAGCTTGACCTCTTCGTAGACGAACATCTGCGTCTCACCGATCTGCTCGGTCAGCAACGCAAACGGTTCCTCGAAGCGCGGGTCGACCGGTACATTCTTTACGTTCGGCATCAACGTGCCGATCTCCGACTGGATCGTGTGCAGATTGTCCGGCACCGAGATCCAGCGCATCAGGTCGACGGCCGCATCGATCACGCCGTCCTTCTCGGAACGGGTGGTAATCGCGATCTGGTCGCCCACAGGACCGCCAATTGGCCATGCCGGCGTCGGCGGATCGGTCACCAGGTCACTGCTCTCCTTGGTCAGGAGCGGCGCGAAGAAGGTGCTCCACTCGAAGTCGACCAGCGGGTCGTGCAGCAAGCGCGGGAAGGACCAGGTGCCGTTCTCCATGATCGGCTCCACCTTGTTCAGGAAGCGCGTGTGCGTGTCCGTGGCGCGGGTCGTCCAGTCCGCCGGCCGGTAGGGCACGTTCAGCTTCCACAGCTCCATCCACTCGCGGTACTGCGGCAGGTGGGCGTGGTAGATGCCGTTCTCGATGGCGCAGGCGACCTCTTCATAGGTGGCCGTGCCGCGGTCGGGGTTCACCAGCGGTTCGACCTCGCCGGCCATGAGCATGCCGCCCATCTGCAGGCGGTACCAGTGGTCGGTATCCGAGACCGGGCCGGTCCAGCCGCCGTACGCGTCCACGTCAATGTCGCGGAAAGCCTGGCAGATGTCGAGGAAGTCGGCGTAGTTCTGGGGGGATTCGAGGCCCAGGTCGTTGAACCAGTCGACGTTGTAGTAGAAGAAGGTGGTGACGAGGCCGAAGACCATGTTGTAGTATCCGTCCCGCATCAGCGTCTCGCCGGTCGGAATCGGGAAGAACTGGTCCAGCCACTTCTCGCTGCCGGGGTCGCCCGCCGGGATGTAGGGGTTCGGCTGGTTGAAGTAGGGGGTCAACTCGGTCCACCAACCCTTGTCCAGGTCATCCTTGATGTGCCAGTGCGCGTGGGTGACGATGTGCGGAATCGTCCCCGCCGTCTGCTGCGCAATCGTCCATTCACGGCTGCTGATCCCCTGCGGGATGCGGATCCACTCGATGCTCACGTCGGGGTGTTCCGCGGTGTACCCGTCCAGCACCTCAAGGACCTTATTGTGCGGCAGCGGGTTGTCTTCGGTGCGCTCCATGCTCTGCGTCGGCGTCCAGGAGCCCCAGTAGGTGACCAGCTCCTTGACCTCGCCCATCGCGGCGTCACCGTCGCCGGCCGGCGCCATCGGCGCCTGGCAGGCGGCAAGCCCTACGGCCGCAGTGGCGACGCCAGCAGCCTTCAGGAATGCGCGTCGAGAAAGTGCACGGTCTGTCATTGTTCCTTTCCTTTCTGTAGAGTTGTGAAGTAGGAATTCCGGTCTGATCCGGTATGGATTTGGTCAACTGCAGGGCCGTCAACGGTGAGGCCCGCAGCCAAAATCGTCATCTGACAGTGGTGAATCGGAGGAACTGTCGGGTTTCTGCTGGAATCGATCCTCCTGTTGCGAGCAATTGAATGGATGTGGGCCCAACGAGACGCCAATTGCACTGTACTGGTACACGCCGTTCAACCAATGCGACTTCGGCCTGAAAGGAGATTCTGCCTCTGCTCGCGCCGGGCATATCCGTCCAGCTTGTCCATGGGAGAATGCAGGCAAGTATAACAAGAATGGTATGCAATGTCTATTTGCAGGCCTGTTCGGTGGGTGCAGTTCAGATTTGGGGCAGATCTGAGTGCGCCCAGACCAGCCGGTCCAGGAGTACAGAGAAGATGCCCAGAGGTAGTCGAAAACTCACCCCCATTTTGGACTGCACCCTGTTCGGTTCAGTTGTTGACTTGCCAACTTCGTATGCTATGATTGGCGGCACCGACGACACTGCTGGCACAGGACGAGTTGACGCTGGAAGGGCTGGCGGAGGTGGTGGAGGGAATGAAAACCGAATTCGTTATTTTCGCTGGTGAGTTAAGGTCAGTGAAGGAAAGGCTGACTGCGATTGAGGAAAGAATGACGCCTGGCGAAGAGTTCGACGAGGACGGAAAATGCCTGTTGGCAATGGTCAACCGGGTCCACGTTTTGTCGCTTACCTCCTATTTGGAAAAGTACCCCGGCGAGGTAGCTCCGAGCGGTTTCGATCTTATCTCCGTCAAGTATGTGCCCGGGGCAGGAACAGAAATTACTTTTGAGGCAAAACGAAATCCTGGCGGTTCTGGCTCCATTTACGGAGATCGATTCGTCACCGAGACCTGGGACGGCTGCAATTACGTGAGCAGTTCTGGCTGGTGGGCGGAAGACTGGAAGGGCGATAAGATCGATGATTAATGACGGCTGGAATGGCTAGGAGGAGGCTGAGGACGTGGATCTCTTCGTCGTCCTGTTATGGTTTATCTTTTGCCCCATTTACTGCGGGATTGTCGCGGGCAAGAAGGGAAGAAGTGTTGCGGGGTGGTATGTGGCCGGACTTTTTATGGGTATATTCGCCCTGATCTGGGTGCTGTTGCTGCCCGACAATCAGAAATTGCTTGAGGCGAGATCGATGGAGGGCAGGTTGATGAAACTTTGTCCCTTCTGCGGCGAGCGTATCAGGCAGAAGGCAATCGGATGCCGGTATTGTGGAAAAGAGTTCGGCGTTCAGCCTGTCAGCCATATGACGGACGCATATCGCGCACACGTAGATCGGCACTTGCGCGATCGCAGTGACTGAAATCGTTTCGCCATATCCTGTCCAACTACAGTGGCACTGTGGACAGTACAACGCAGACCGTACTCGCCGCGAGCCACGAACCAATCCAGTCAGGAGTTGCACGATGAGCAAGTTAGCCCTACTCGGCGGCGAGAAGGCCGTCACCACTGAACCCCATTCCGGCGGCCACCACCGTTCACCGATGTGGGAAAGCGGCAAGGCCGCCGACTGGGAGGAGTTCTCCGAGGCCTTCGCCGCAAAGATGCAGGTCGCCTACGCCCTGCCCGTCTCCTCCGGCCAGGTCGCCCTCAACTCCGCCCTCGTCGCCGCCCAGGCCGGCCCCGGTGACGAAGTCATCGTCCCCTCCTTCACCTGGATCGCCAGCGTAAGCTGCATCATGCACAACAACGCGGTGCCGATTTTCGCCGACGTCGATCCCAAAACATACACCCTCGACCCGGAGGACGTGCGCCGCAAGATCACCCACCGCACCAAGGCCATCATCGCCGTCGACCTCTACGGCCATCCCGCCTACCTCAAAGAGCTGCTCGCCATCGCCCGCGAACACGATATCGTCCTCATCGAAGACTCAGCCCAGGCCACCGGCGCCTATGTCGACGGCGAGATCGTCGGCGGCATCGCCGATATCACCTGTTTCAGCTTTGCCGGCAAGCCGATCGCCGCCACCAGCGGCGGGGTGATGACGACCAACAGCCGTGAATACTACGAGCTCGGCGCGCTGGGCGGGCAGCATCCCTCGACGCTGTCCAAGATCCTCACCAACTCCGATCTGCTCAAGTACGCCTCTACTGGCGGTTATGGCGACAACCACCGCATCGACCGCTACGCCATGACGGTGGCCTACGAGGCGCTGGAGACCTTCGAGGAAGCCAACGATGCCCGTATCGCCAACTGCGATCTCCTCACCCAGGAGCTGAGCAAGGTCAAGGGGATCACGCCGCCCTACGTCGAGCCCGGGGTCAAGCATGTCTACCACATGTTTTCCAGCCTCTACAACGAAGAAGAACTGGGCGTGCCCAGAGAGACGTTTGTCAAGGCGATCAACGCCGAAGGCGTAACCGCCCTCACCTACGTCAACAGCGCCAACTTTCTCTTCCATCCCGGCGGCAAGCCGATGCCTTCCGGGCCGATCCATCATCGCGCCGTTTTCCAGGAGAAGAACGTGTATGGGCATGGCTGCCCCTTCCAGTGCCCCCATTACACCGGCGAGGCCGACTACTCGGTCGGCTCGCTGCCCGTTACCGAAAAGCTGGTCGACCAGGAGTTCAACTTCCTGCAGCCGCATCTCTCTGCCCCCAACGGCCCCGACCAGATGGAGCAGGTCCTGGATGCCGTGACCAAGGTGGTCGACAATATCGGCGACCTTGAAGGCTACCAGGTCGACTAACGTACGGTCGCGGAGGTCAAGCGCAACCGCCGCGCCGTATGCGCGCGCTGAAACTGGAGAAATTTCAATGCTGGAAGAACTGAGCCACGCCCAGTGGCAGGAATTTGAACGGGAAGGCTACCTGCGCCTGGGGCACTGTATGACCGGCGATGAACTGGCCGCGATACAGCAGCGCATGGACGAAATCATGCTCGGCACTGCGCCGGTCGACTACAGCCGCATGATGATGCAGCTGGACCGCATCCCCGGCAAGACCGATGCACCCGGCCCTGGGGGGAAAGGGCACAAGGGGGCGACGCTGCACTATCGCAAAATCCAGGACCTCGAGTTCGACCCGCTCTTCCTGCGCTATATGCAGAAGCCGCTCTTCCGCCACATATGCTGCACGGTATACGGCTCGGACACGCCGGTCGCCTGTATGCGGGCGATGTTCATGAACAAGCCCGCGGCTGACCCGGCGGATGGCGGGGGCGAGCAGGCGGGGCAGTCCGTCGGCGGCACACACCTCGTCTGGCACCAGGACCGCTGGACCTTTTTCGACCGCGATCCCCTGATCACCATCTGGACCGCGCTCGACCCGGCCACCGTCGCCAACGGCTGCGTTCATATCGCTCCCCGCCGCCATCACGCCCTGATTAATCCCTCTCATGTCTCTGGTTTTATGACCGACGATCAGGCCCATGCCCTGGTGGCGGAAGCCGAGACGGTCCCGCTCGAAATGGAGGCCGGCGAAGCGGTGCTGCTCCACAACTATCTGCCGCACAGCTCCGGCGTCAACAGCACCGCCATTGCCCGCCGCGCCTTCAGCGTCTGTTACATGGATGCCGCCACTGTAGACACCCACAACCATGAGTACTCGCTGATCTTCGGCGACGGCGCGCTCGATCCGGAGCGGCTATAACGGCAAGAAGCGAGGAGTGAGGGAAGAGGAGTGAGAGGAGAGTAACCACCTTCCGCTCCTCCACCGCGGCGTTACCGGCAGGGATCAACTGGTCGCCGGCCAACTGTCACCAACCACTGTAGTTTCAGGCAGGAGAGAGAAATGCAACCCGAAATCGCACTGGCAAAACGGGAACAGATGCTGCAGGACGGTTTCTGCTTCGTTGACGATATCCTCACCGAAGAGTTCCTGCAGGAGCTGCGTGAAGAGTCCGAGCGCCTCATCGCCGAGCATGTGCCCCCGCCCGACGTCAGGTACCAGGGCCAGCACGTAGATGTACGCGGTGAAGAGAACGACGTCATCAGGAGATTGTTGGAATGGCAGCCGGCGCGGCAGGC
Organism: Caldilineaceae bacterium; assembly: GCA_965208965.1. Classification (GTDB taxonomy): domain Bacteria; phylum Chloroflexota; class Anaerolineae; order Caldilineales; family Caldilineaceae; genus Bin5. The sequence continues at coordinate 1,379,013 of OZ242384.1, read as the reverse complement.
GCTCGAAGAAATGGGATTCGGCGACTTCGAGAGCACCGGCGGAATTATCATCCTGACCAAGGACCCGGGCGAACCGGCCCTCTACTGGCACCAGGACTGGGGGAGCTGGGAGGACCCGATCAGCGTCACGCCCTGGCCGCAGCAGATTTTCGTCTCCTACTATCTGAGCGACACCAGCGTCGAGAACGGCTGTCTCAAGGTCATCCCTGGCACCCACCACAAGCGGATTACGTTGCATGACGAGTTGGTGCCCGCCCACGAACAGGGCGCGCGCTACATTGAAGAGGACCACCCCGTCATGTTCGGCGACCATCCGGACCAGGTCGACGTCTGCGTGCGCGCCCGTTCATTTGTGTTGGCGGACGCCCGTCTGCTGCATTCTGCGCGCCGCAACCTGACCGATGAGCGCCGCACGCTCATCCTGGCCTGGCACCGGCGGCGAGACGACGTCTGGGACAAGCCCCCCGCCTACTGGGAGGGCGAGATTCCCGAAGTTCTGGTCAACCGCGACGCCAAACGGGAGTACAAACGCTCGCGCATCCCCGGCGAATACCTCGAATTCAGCAAACAGTAGGGTGCTATAATACGAAGGGATAACCCCAACGGGGCCAGGAGCCTGCGAATCTCGTGAAAGCAGGTGAGACTCCTGCCTTTCAGTTGCGCAGTCGCTGTAAGAGGTCGTGATTTCAAGCGCGCGTTATGCCGCGCTCTAGTAGTGTATGCACCATTTGGTGCTCTGCCGTGAGTAGGCTGATTTTCGGGAGTACACAAATGAAGGCACAGATTGAGATTCCCAAAGATGTTGTTGCCGACTTTTGTCAGCGTCACCAAATTCGTCGCTTGGCTCTTCTACAAAAGAGTCTCACGTCGGAGGAAGACTTGGATCTTATCGTGGAGTTTGAATCGGATGCGAAGGTAGGGTTATTGCACTTGGCGCGTATGGAGAAGGAGTTGAGCGAAGCGCTTGATCGGTCAACCCACCTGATGACCTATAAGGGCGTTGAGAAGAGCCCAAACCCCTTGTTCAAGGAAGCGATTGTCGAATCAGCCGTAATTCAGTATGTTGCGGGCTACGATAGTCGATGATCTGCCTTCGCTCATTGACCAGCTCAGGACGATCGTTGGTGAAGGAATTGCCGGTCTCGCCTTTCCAAAGACCGGCTCGTGGCAGTCTGATTAACTCGGGAAGAGGAGTTGTTGAGATTATCTTCGGATTAACGTAGCCTAGGCGGGAAATATCGAAGTCGCCCGAAGATTTGAATTTCAGAGAGCAACTTTTACTTCCCGCGCCTGACCTTTCACGTCTCACCACCGTTCACCGGATACAGAAGTAATGCGATTTGCCCTCTTCGGCGCCGGCCGCGCCGGCACGATCCACGCCCGCAACATCGCCGCCCACCCCCGCGCCGAGCTCGGTTACATCTTCGACGTCGACCAGGCCTCCGCGCAGCGGCTCACGGACGCCCGCGGCGGCCGGGTTCCCCCCAGCCCGCAGCAGATCTGGGAAGCGGACGAAATCGATGCAGTCCTGATCGCCTCCTCCACAGACACCCACGTCGACCTGCTCCGCCAGGCCATGCGTGCCGGAAAGCCGACCTACTGCGAAAAGCCGATCGATCTCGATATTGAGAAGGTGAGAACGTTCGTGGACGACGCGTCCGCGAGCGACCCGCCGGTGTTTGTCGGATTCCGCCGCCGCTTCCAGCCTGAATTCAGTTCCATGCAGCGGCAGGTCCGGGATGGCGCAGTCGGACAGATCGAGTCGATCCGCATCATTGCCCGCGACTTTGCGCTGGCTCCCCTCGCCTTCCTGCAGCGCTCCGGCGGCCTGCTGCGCGACAAGATGATCCACTACTTCGACCTGGCCCCATGGCTCGCCGCGGAGAGACCGACCGAACTGTACGCAACCGGATCCAACCTCATCGATCCCGTCGTCGGTGAGATGGGCGACGTCGACACCGCGGTGGCGGTTCTGCGGTTCCCCAGCGGCGCGCTCTGTACGATCGAGAACGGCCGGCGCGCGGCCTACGGCTTTGATGACCGGGTCGAGGTCTTTGGCGCCGAAGGGATGCTGCAAGGCGGCTCGGCCCCCTCCGAGAACCTGGTCCGGTTCACCGCGACGGGCATCACGCAGAGCCGCTTTCCTGACTACTACGGCGAGGAGAGCTTCGCTTACGCCCTCGATGCCTTCATCACCGCGCTCGAAAACGGCGCGGCCGTCTCACCCTCGCTGCAGGACGGCTACCAGGCCCAGCTGATCGCCGAGGCCGCGCTAGAGTCGATGCGCACCAACCGGCCGGTGAAACTTCAATGGACATAGTAAATGTGTACACTGTGAATGTGCGGCCGTTTCGCCCATTGCGCCCGCCGGAAATCCAATCAGCCCGTGTCCGCCTATGAAAGCAAATTCTGATACTTCAGCGAACGCCTTTCAACTCCGTGCCGGAGAGAGCGTCCTTCTCCTCGACGAAGCCCTGATCCAGGAGGAGGACGGCATCACTCGCGAAGTCCAGCCCTGCGCCAAGACCCCATTCGTCATGGAGCCCGACCCGGACAAGCTCTGGGAATATTGCGGCCCCGGCATGAGCAAGCGCATCCATCTCTACGGCACAGCCCTCTACGACGATCTGGTTGGCAAGTACCGCATGTGGTACTTCGGCCGCATGGGCCCCCACTGGCGCGTGCCCGACGGCAACTACCAGATCCCCGGCCTCTATGTCCCCCGCACCGACGAAAGACCCTTCCATTGCAACGGCGTCACCGCTGACCGCCATGGACGTGCTTTCGTTGACAATGACCGCGGCGACCTCACCCTGTACGCCGAGAGCGAAGACGGCATCAACTGGACCAAGCCGGAGCTGGGGATCTTCACGTTCAACGGCAGCTCTGCCAACAACATCATCTGGGACCTCCACGGCGCCTCCGTCTTCATCGACCGCGACGAAGAGGACAAGGACCAACGCTATAAAGCGATCGGCTTCTGCCGCCGCTACCGCAGCATCTTCCTGCTCACGTCCCCTGACGGCATCCACTGGAATGACAACGTTACCGTAAACCTTCCTGAGCAGGGGCGCGTCCATAACTGTCTCGAGCCGGTGGTGAAGCGCAGCAACGAAGGCACATTCAACGTTATCTGGGACCCGGTCGATTCCATCTACCGCGCCTACTCGCTCCAGCGCTTTGACGACAGCGAGAAGCGCCGCGTTATCTGCTACTCGGAAAGCCCCTCTCTGGCCGGCCCCTGGAAGGACTCTTACCCGATCCTGGAGCCGGGCAACTGGGACGACGAGATCGCCCGGCGCAGGTACGGCGCGCTGCGCGCCGAGTTCCACAACATGTCCGCCTTCCGTTATGGGGGCCTCCATATCGGTCTGCTGGGCGTCCTTTACGTGACCGCCGAGCAGATTCCGGACGAAAAGAATCAGATCCCCTGCGACGGGCCCATTGACGGTCAGTTCGTCTACAGCCGCGACGGCATCAGCTGGCAGCACGCCGACCGCGCCCGCACCGTCGCGCTCCCGCGCGGCGCCGGCGACGCCTTCGACCGGGGCATGATTATCGGCACGGCCAAAGAGCCGATCATCGAGGGCGACGAGATTCACTGGTACTACACCGGCTGCGAGCATACGCACGGCGAGGTAGACATGGAGAAGCGCGTCAAGCGGCTGGGGCGCGCTAGCTGGCAGCGGGACCGTTTGGTCGCGCTCGCCGCGGCCGGCGAGGCGATGGTCGCGACCAAACCCCTGCTCCTGCCCGCGGGCGTCAGCGCGCTCGAGGTGAACGCCAATGCCGCCGGTGGGCAACTGCACGTTGAACTGTGCCACCCGGACGGGCGCGTTCTGGACGGCTTCGCGCGCGCCGACTGCCTTCCTCTGCAGACCGACGACCTGCACTGGCAGGTCAGGTGGCAGAACCAGGAACTTCCAATCGAAGGCTCCGTCCAACTCCGCTTTTACCTCAACCGCAGCAAGCTTTACAGCTTCACATTCAGGTCCTGAATTCCTCGCTCTTCAATCTGACCTGCGGTTGGCATCAGCAGGATCAATACCCCAGTCGGCTCTGCCAAATTGGAGAGCCGGCTTCCAGACCGAAACTCTTCCCAACACAATAGCAACTCCTGTCTCCGTTGCCGCGCGATTCTGTCTTTCGTCTGACATAATTGTGCAACATTTCACCGCTATCATGGCCAGGTATGAGGGATACGCCCTCAGGCAAACGAAATGTAAAGGGGTGAAACGATGGCAAACAAGACAGTGAAGACGAAGTACTTCTTGCTGATGTTAACGCTGACTATCGTCATGGCGGCAATCGGCATAAGCGGCTGTGTGGTGACTGTCCCTGCGGGCGCGCATCACGGATCAGACGCTATCACGACGAGCCGGGGCGAACACGGACGTGAAGGCGGCAACGGTCACGGTGAGGGCGGAGAAGGCGCCAACGGAAGCGACGGCGAGGAATCAGGCACAACCCTGACCCTGACCGAGCAATATGATACCGTTCGCAAGGGCGCCCGGCTGATTCTTGTCTACGACGCCGATAGTAACGCCTTTATCGGCACGGTGGAAAACACCACCACCAGCACCTTGCAGCAGGTTCGGGTTGAGGTTCACCTGTCGAATGGAGTCGAACTCGGACCGACAACGCCGGTCGACCTCGCTCCTGGTCAAATCGTGGATGTTTCTCTCACAGCAACAGACCGGGCGTTCGACGGGTGGACGCCCCACGCTGAAGTAGGGCCGGGAAGCGGCGGCGAGGGCGAACACGGACCCGGCGGCGAAGATGGCGGAGAAGGCGGCGAACACAGTAGCGGCGGCTAACGGGAGCGGCATGAAAGAAGCTGAGATTTGTTCACTGGCGGAGATGTATGATATTCAGACGCGGAGGCCATACGGGCCTCCGCGTCTGAATGGCTTCAGTTGAGAAGAGACGATGAGTCACATGATTCTGATCGTTGAAGATGATACGAGGATCGCGAACTGGCTGAAGATTTTTTTTGAGGAAGCGGGTTTTACGGCCGAGGTCGCCTACGACGGCAGGGCAGGACTCAACCTCGCCCGCACCGTATCCCCCGACCTGATTGTGCTCGATCTGATGCTTCCCCACCTCGATGGGATCGAGCTCTGTCGCACTTTACGCCGCGAATCAGATGTTCCCATCATCATGCTCACCGCGAGGGAAGCTCATTCCGACCGCATTATCGGCTTGGAAAGCGGCGCAGATGATTATGTCGTCAAACCGTTCGACCCTGAGGAAGTCGTGGCACGCGCCAAAGCGGTGTTGCGCCGGGTCCACGACAAAGTTCAACAAGCATTGACATGCGGCAACATCACGATTGACGAAACGACCCGGCGTGTGACAGTTGGCGAGCGACCAGTCCACCTGAGTCAGGCGCAATTCCTCCTGCTCGCTGCCTTCATGCGTCATCCGAATCAGGTGCTCACACGCGATCAGCTAATCGCTCTCGCCTTCCAAAACGATTTTGATGGATATGATCGCGCCATTGATAACCACATCCTTCGTCTGCGCAGGCAAATTGCTGCAGATGGGCGCCAGCCGATTCAAACCGTCTACGGCGCCGGCTATAGATTTGTGACGGAGGATGTCTGATGTCGTTACGCTGGCGTTTTCTGGGCGCGTTTGTCCTGCTCATCATTCTTGTTGTTTCGCTTAGTCTGGGCGTCGGATACTATACGACACAGGCGCAACTGGACACATTTATTGGCGAGCTCAGCAGCGATGAAGCCGATGATTTAGCTCGTAAGCTGAGCCAGGCCTACACGGCGACTGGTGGCTGGGAATCGCTAGAGGCCACTCTCTCTGAGTCAGGATACTTCCTCGCGCGCAACGGGGAACAAGAGCGCGCCGAAGAAGCTGAAGAAAAGTCCTCTGAATTCTTCCATCGAGAGTCTGACAGAGACCCTATACGCGTTGTCATTACCGATGTAGATGGATATGTCTTACAAGATAACTTCTCCGAACTGCGGCAGGGTGAGGCCGCGCCGGAATTAGGTGGACAGCGCGTCGATATATTCGATCTGCGCACGCGTCAGTCTGTGGGATATGCCTATGTCGATGTAAATCGTGAATTCTGGGCAACCGAGTCGCATGGTTTTCTTCGAAACCTGCTCTACACCACTGCCATTGGCGGCCTGTTGACTGTCGCCATAGCCCTCCTGCTCGCCTTCTGGCTCTCCCGACGCATCACCGCCCCTGTTACAGCGCTCACCCAAGCCGCCCAGTCTATTGCTCAACGCGACGATCCCGCGTTGCTCCCGGTCACCTCCTCCGACGAGCTTGGGCAGATGAGCGCGGCATTCAACCGGATGACAACCGACCTCCAAACACAACGTGATTTACGCAAGAGGTTGCTCAACGACATCTCGCATGAGCTGAACACGCCGTTGAGCGTCATCCGTTTGGAAGCGCATGGGCTGCGTCAGGGGTTGCAGACGCCCCCACGAGCAGCCGACCAGATTATTCAAGAGGTGGAGATGCTTCGCAATCTGGCGCGCGACCTGAACTGGCTGGCCGAAACCGAGTCAGACGAGCTGCGGCTCTCGATTGAACCGTACTCGATCCATCAACTGCTCACCGCCGAAGTGGAACGCTGGCAGCCACAAGCGCAGATAGGCCAGGTCACCTTATCGCTTCAAACGCCGCCTGGACTACCGGTGCTCAATCTCGACCGGATGCGGATGAGCCAGGCGCTAGGCAACGTCATTCACAATGCGCTCCAGCATACGGAGGCGGGCGGCCGGGTTATGGTTGCGGCAACCATCGAAGAAGGCGGGACTATGGGAATTTCGGTAACGGATGATGGGGCAGGGATTGACGCGGCCGACTTGCCCCATATCTTCAACCGCCTCTACCGCGCCGATCAATCTCGCAATCGCCGTACAGGTGGCATGGGGCTGGGGCTGACCATCGCTCGTGCCATCATTGAGGCGCATAATGGTATAGTTGCCGTTACCAGCAACGGGCTTGGACAGGGGACGACCGTGCGGTTCGCTCTCCCACTGCCTTAAATGAAACCAGCCAACCAGCTTTACCTTCATCACAGTCCAGCGTCCGGGGCAACCAGGCTCGTACTTTCCGGGAGCGCAATTGCCGGCTTGCATGTGTGAACAGCGATTGCTTTGATTCGCAGTCCGCTATATATTTGTAGAGAAGCGAATACAGAGAGCTTATAAGACCCATGCCGGGCCCAGCGGTTTTGGCCGCCAGCATAGTATTGAAGTAAAGCTGAACAGGCGACCCACAGAACGAGGAATCCAATGAGCCTTACAATCAAGGAAAAAGAGTCGTTTGAAGCCAACGGCTATCTGCTCAAGAAGGGCCTCGTCTCCCGGCAGGAGATCGAGCAGATCCGCCAGGAAATGCCAGACATCCACCGGCGCATGCTGGCCGATCCTCCGCCCGAAGTCCACGTCGCCTGGGAGGATGAGGACGCGCCCGATGAGAGCAAGATCATCCGCCAGCTAATGCACAGCGAGCTGGTCAGCCCCACTCTCAACCGCATCCTGCGCAGCGACACGCTCGTCGATATCGTCGCCGAGTTGATGCACCCGCAGGTCGCTCTCTACCACAGCAAGCTCCTGCCCAAAGAGGCCGGCGTCGGCGCGGCGACGCCCTGGCACCAGGACTACGCCTACTGGCAGACCGACGAAAACCAGCCGATGATGATCAACTGTCAGCTCGCCATCGATCCGATGACCCTCGAAAACGGCTGCCTGGAGTTCATCCCCGGCAGCCACCGCTGGGGCTTGCAGGACCATGAGCAGCACCAGGAGACCTTCGGCAGGTTCCTGCCCGGCCGCTACTACAAGCGCGACGAGGGCGTGACCATCCCGATGGAGCCGGGCGACGGCATCTTCTTCACCGCCCTCGTCATCCACGGCTCCGCGCCCAACACGTCGCCCCAGCCCCGCTGGGCCAACACCTTCGCCTACAACGTACCCGGCAACGGCGAGCATCAGGTCCGCGAAGTTCTGCGTTGAACGGAGGGGCCGGGACCGGTCGTTCGCGGGGCGGCCGAATCCTGGTTTGCCGGTGGGCCGCTGGCCTCCGCCGTCTGGTCGCGCCCTGGTGCACTGTAAGATGGGACAGGATGGTGAGGTATGGGTGTCGCGCCAGCAGTCGCTGTACAGGCGGGTAGCAAAAGCAGGTATGGCCTGCACATCAAGTCAAAATCAGCCCATCGTCTGCCCTCCCTGCATTGAATCAACCGCTACAGACCATCTGAACGTTGAAAATGCACTTCTTTACCCACTTGCCCGGCGGTGCGCATTCACGTTAAAAGTGTACCCAGACCGATAAGGTCTTTTCGCCTCCACTTAATGGAACCGCCACTCCATATGAGAAGTCGTAGGCCCACACATGGTCCTTCCACGCAGGCCGCAGACGCACACACGAACCGTCACTGAACCACAGGCGCCTCCATCAGTATCTGGTTGTCCAGCGTCAGCTCCGCCGCCGCTCTCTTCAGGCGGCCGTGCTCCAATTCCGGACGCTTCAGGCGCTTGGCCTAGTCGATCCTGAGACCCCCGTACTCGGTGCGCCAGCGTTAGAAGATCTGCTCGGTCGCGCCTGTCCGGCGGGCGGCCTCAGCGACTGCGCCGCCCTCGGCTATCGCCGCCTCAGCCTCTCTAAGCTTCTTGATTACCTGCTCCGGCGTTCGTCTTCTCCTGGCCATATTTCCCCCTTTCTACGGCCCAATACTAACATATTATCTGGACCAGTTTTGGGGGGCAGGTCAGTCTGGACTTTCGGCATTCCTAAGACCACTCTGAAGAATACAAGCTCACTTGCGTATCAGTCGTTTTGATGCACAGGTGTCGATCAAGGCAGTTGCATGACAACTGGGTATATTACAACCCATCAGCTAAACTGCCTGTTTGACAGTTCCGCTGTTTCAAATTAGACTTCCGCAAACAGAGGAACAACTTCCATGCGCGAATGTTTCGTGTTTGAGGCAATCCGAGGAGTTCAGGCAGGTCGCGACTACTTTGCGGCTATGTGCCCTCTGCGACAGATCCCAAGGCTGTTTCTGTTTGCTGAAGAGGAACTCCCCGCAGAACTGCGTGCTCAAAGAAGCCTCAGCGCTGCTAGAGTTCCTTTGATTGCGCGGTACATAATGGACAATCCGACTGAGTATGTCTTCTCTTCGTTGACCGCTTCTGTAGACGGCGAAATTACATTCGAACCTCTGGGAGACGACCCGAAGGGAAATGCTGGACTTCTATCGATACCCATGCGGTCTCGAATTGTAATCAATGACGGTCAGCACCGACGAGCCGCTATTGAGGAAGCCTTAAAGCACGTCCCGCACCTAGGAGACGAAACAATCTCGGTCGTCTTTTACCAGGACATCAATTTTGAAAGATGCCAGCAGATGTTCGCCGATCTCAACCGCCACGCAGCGAAGCCCACCAAATCATTGAGCATCCTATACGATCATCGAGATCCTCTTGCTAAGTTAGTGAGACAGTTGATTGTCGAAGTCCCCATTTTCGAAGACCTCACCGAGTTGGAAAAGACGAGCATTTCAAACAGGTCCCATAATTTATTCACCCTGAATAGCATTTATCAAGCGACACAAGTCCTATTGCGTAAAACTGGTAAGGAGCCGTTGAAGGAAGACTCTCTACGAGAGGCACGTGATTATTGGACTGAACTGGGAGTCACCCTACCCGAATTGTCCCAGGTGCAAAGCGGGCAGCTTCGCGCTCATACCCTGAGAAAGGAATCCGTCCTCGCACATGGCGTAACGTTACAGGCGTTGGGCAGGGCAGGAAGCGATTTGCTCAAGCTTTACCCAGATGAATGGAAGAAACAACTCCGCGGGCTCTTGGGCATCAATTGGTCAAGAAGCAATTCACAGTTGTGGGAAGGGAGGGCCCTTGTTAACGGTCGCATTACGAAGGGACAACGAAACGTTGTCTTGATAGCCAATGTGCTGAATCGTGCATTAGGCATTCCCTTGAACCCCGACGATGAACGGGTAGAAAATCGATACATCGGAACATTGCCGCAGGAGGAGATGTCGTGAATTCACCGATGGACGTAGTCGAAGTATCCCCGTCAGTGTTCACTGAGCGCTCGCTGGAGGACATCTATGAAGAGGTCCGCGAGGTGTATAAGAGAAATGCTTGTCCTTGGGTGATTGGATACAGCGGGGGCAAGGACTCCACTGCGGTCCTCCAATTGGTTTGGTACGCCTTATCGGGTTTGTCGGCAGCGGAGCTTACCAAACCTGTTTACGTTCTATCTTCAGATACTCTCGTGGAGACTCCTGTCATAGTTGACTACATAGACAGGACAATCAACCAAGTTAACGAAACTGCGTCCATTCGGGGTCTGCCGATTGAAGCCTGCAAGGTGAAGCCGCCAATTGAAGATACCTTTTGGGTGAACATGATCGGTAAAGGGTACCCAGCGCCATACTCTCGGTTCCGCTGGTGTACTGACCGCCTCAAGATCAAGCCTGCCAACACCTTCATACTCAAATGCGTCGCCAAGTATGGTGAGGCAATTGTCGTGCTCGGTGTGAGAAAGGATGAGAGTGCTACCCGGGCACAATCCATGAATCTGAGGAAAATCGATGGAAGCATCCTGAGACGGCATACGACTCTCCCGAATGCCTATGTATATGCTCCCATTGAAGATTTCAGCACAAGCGATGTCTGGTCTTATCTGCTGAACGTCAGGTCGCCTTGGGGCGCACAGAATCGAGACCTTCTCGCTCTGTACCGGAACGCTGAAGCTGGGGAATGTCCGCTGGTGATTGACACTTCTACTCCCTCTTGTGGCAACAGTCGGTTCGGATGCTGGGTCTGTACCGTCGTTTCGAAAGACAGAGCGATGGAATCTTTAATTGACAGTGGTGAGGAGTGGATGGAACCCCTCCTAGAACTTCGAGATTTCTTGGCCTCTACTCAAATTGTAGAGAACAAGGCGAAGTACAGGGAACACAAACGTCGCGGTGGTATGGTTTCCTTCACGGCAAGGGGAGAAATTGCCAGAGGTCCTTATCGATTAAGCACATGCAAAGAGATCCTGAGTCGACTCTTAAAGGCACAGCGGGATGTCGCGCGACATCCCGAGGGTCGAGACGTTGTCCTGATAGGAAGCGACGAGCTTATGGAGATCCGACGAATATGGAGGTCCGAGCGTCAGGACTGGGCCGATAGTGTGCCGGCGATATTTCGCGATGTGATAGGCAGAGACCTCGACTGGCCGATCGAGGATGCTCCCATGTACTCGGTCTCGGACCGCCAGCTCCTCGATTCCATCTGCGATTCGGAAGGTGTGCCTACCGAACTCGTGGCGAAACTACTGGACACTGAGCGCAAATTTCAAGGCATGAAGCGCCGGGCAGGCGTATTCAAGGAGATTGAGCGCATCCTCAGTGAGAACTGGAGAAGCGAGGACGAGATTTTGGCCGAGTCTGCTGAGAAGTGATGAGAAGATAGCGATGCTCTTGAAGAGCGTTACAATTGAAAACTATGGGCCGTTCAAAGGTAAGCAAACGCTGAATTTGATTCCTTCCCATTCAAGCAATCCCGGTCGCCCTGTGGTTCTAATTGGTGGCAGGAACGGAAGCGGGAAGTCTTCAATCATGGAAGCCATCCGCCTCTGCATACATGGACGCTGGGCACTTGGCAGATTGAGATCCACAGAATACGACGACTACCTCAGAGAACGGGTCCATGTGGGACCAAATTGCGAATATGACCCTCGCTCTTCGGTCCATATCGAAATGGAAACCGTGGAGGACGGATGCCGGCATACATATGATGTGTCCCGAACATGGCTTGGGGCACGAGTTGTTTCCGAGGAGTTGCAGATTAGGCGCGATGGCGAACTACTATCGGACTTATTCGCTGATCAACACCAGTCCTTTCTTAACGAAATTATTCCTCTGGGTCTCGCCGAACTATTCTTTATCGACGGCGAGCGGATCAGGCATTTGGCGGAAGAGAGGGACGGCGACAGGGTTACAACCGATTGCATTCGGGGGTTACTGGGACTCAATTTAACCTCACGCCTCCACGCTGATATGACGATTCTGCTGAGAAGTAACCGGGATTCAACACCGACCGAGCGAATTCAATTGGAACTAGAGACTGTATCCGTTCATCTGGCCGAATGCCAAGGGCAAATTAATAGTCTTGAGTCGGATAAACAAGACCTTGCGGATCGGATGGCAGAGTTGGAACGTGCGATTCTCGTACAAGAGCAAAGAATCGCGTCCGAGGGCGGATATTTCGCCAAGGACAGAGAAGCGCTCCTCCAGAAGAAGGTACTATGGGAGACCGTACTCCAGAACAACGAAACTGCACTTCGGGAGTTGGCGTCTGACTCCCTCCCCATATGCATCGTACCCGATCTCTGTGAGGACGTTCGACGACGTGTGCAGGAAGAGACCCAGGCACGGACCAGTCATACAGTCGCGGCAATGCTGCGGTCTAGGGTAGAAACACAGTGTCGCGCCCTTCAATCGAGGGAATTCTGGCGGGAGACATTGAGTCTTGAGCTAACACAATCGGAACTTGAACGGATTGCCAAGGCGGTGTCGACCCTTGTTAAAGAGACGAGCTTAGAGGAGCATGAACCACCTGCGTTAGCTCACGACCTTTCTGAAAGAGATACGTTCAAGCTTTTGGCAACCATCGAGACTGCTCTAGCGGACTTGCCTCAAGAATCCAGCAACATCGTTGCGAGAGCCCAGGATGCGCACCAGAATTTGCTACGCATTGAGCGGAAGCTTCGTAGAGTCCCGAAGGAAGTAGTGATAAAACCGTTGGCAGAGGAATTGAGACGGCTCCACTCCCGTCTGAGCAAGGCTCAGCGAGATTTCGACATTATTGAAGATAAGCTGAGTAAGACGATTCTTCGGAGAGAGGAGATTGAAAGGGAAATAAAGAGACATTCGGAAGAGCTGGAAGCTTTGGAACAGAAAGACAGGATATTCGCTCTCGCGGCTAAAGTTCGCAATACTGTTCGGACTTATGAGCAGAAGCTGACCGCGGCGCGAGTGGACCACCTTTCTGAGAGTGTCTCCAGGAGTTTCAACGAATTGGCGCATAAGGATGGTCTGTGCTGTTCCGTCAGGTTTGACCCAGATACTCTTTCACCTACTCTCTACGATTCGAACGGGACCGAGGTTTCCGGTAAGGCACTGTCTGCGGGAGAGAAACAAATCCTCGCAGTCGCGTTACTTTGGGGACTCGGACAGGCTTCCGGGCGGCAGCTGCCTGTCGTAATCGACACACCGCTTGCTCGTCTGGATAACGAGCACCGCTACCGCATGTTGACACGCTATCTCCCAAGGGCCGGACACCAAGTGGTCTTGCTCTCCACAGACAGCGAAATCGACAGCCGGGGGTTAGGAATTCTGCGCCCTTCCATCGCTAAAGAACTTCACCTGTGTTTCGATCCAGAATATGGGAGGACCTCAATCAAAGATGGCTATCTTCCGCACCTGGAGCACGTCGATGAGTTCTGAGCGCATCACCAAGATTTTTCTTTCAGCCGAAAACACTCAGAAGGTCAGAACACTGAAGGGGCGAACTGGTCTCACACCTAACATTCTCTGCCGATTCGCCTTGACGCTCTCACTTCGCGACCCTGGTGTGCCGGACCCGTCCATATATGCAAATGACGGTATGGAATTTAATTCCTACACACTCCTTGGACAACAGGAAGTGGTCTTACTTGCTTTGGTCAGACAGTGCAGTTTACAGCACGGAATTGATCCTGACGTAGAACTGTGGGAACAGTTGCGAGCTCACGTAAATAGAGGTGTCGGGATTTTGTATCCAAGGGTGCGGTCGTTATTGGACCTCGGTGCCATTGTTTCCCAAGTTCAGGCAGAGAGGACTTGACGCGCGACGTGAAAAAGCCAATTTACATGGACTACCATGCGACGACCCCGGTGGACCCGCGAGTCCTTGATACGATGTTGCCTTACTTCACAGATTTGTTTGGCAATGCTGCCAGCATTGACCATGGACATGGACATGTGGCTCAGCAGGCGGTTGAAAGTTCACGCGACACCATTGCTCGGTTCGTCAAAGCTGACTCCCCTGATGAAATAATATTCACTAGTGGTGCAACCGAATCAAACAATATCGCTTTGATAGGTATTGCAGAAGCGTATGGTCACAGGGGTAACCATTTCATTACATCCGCGGTCGAACACAGAGCCATACTCGACACGCTTGACCATTTGACAGGCAGGGGCTTCAAGACTACTGTCCTGCAAACTGATCACTATGGCAGAGTTGACCCCTGCGATGTGGAGGGAGCGATCACGGACAATACGATTCTGATCTCTGTAATGCTTGCGAACAACGAAATCGGAACCATCCAGCCAGTTAAGGAAATTGGAGAGATTGCTCGGAAGTACGGCATCTTCTTTCACACCGATGCTGCACAGGCGGTCGGGCATATTCCTGTGGACGTGCAGGACATGAACCTTGACCTAATGTCGTTCACCGCTCACAAGATTTATGGGCCGAAAGGCATCGGCGCGCTGTATGCTCGCGAAAGAAGACCTCGCGTAAGGCCTGCTCCTGTTATCCGTGGCGGGGGCCATGAACGTGGAATGCGTTCCGGCACACTAAACGTTCCGGCTATCGCTGGGTTCGCATCAGCGATAGCTATTGCTGACGAGGAAATGATGGAGGAAGGTAAGCGACTACGAGAGTGGACCGACTGGATGTTTGAGGGTTGGTCACAGAAGATACATGGAGTTGAAAGAAACGGGCATCCAATTGAGCGTCTGCCGCACAATCTTAATGTCTACGTTCCGGGAGTAGAAAGCCGTGGAGTCGTTCTTGATATGAGTTCCCTCATGTCATTTTCAACCGGTTCAGCTTGCACAATGGCAAGAGTCGAGCCCAGCCATGTCATAATGGCTTTGGGTTGGCCAGAAGAAAGGGCTCATAGCTCCTTTCGATTCGGACTGGGACGTTTCACAACAGGAGAAGAGGTGCAGTTCGCCACCGACAGCTTTTCGGCCACAGTAAAGGACGTACGTCGTAAGTTTGGTAGCGTTGAGATTGCATAGTCATCCGACTCCTTGGGAGTTTGTTGACATCAACCCGCCACACCCTTATCAGCAGAATCCCTTGTGTGTCAACTACTCAGAGCCCTTTTGAGAATTAAGTAGCGGCGGCAACACGACGAACCATAGTGCAGATGGAAGCGAGGTAGATAGAGCCTTCGTTACTCAGGGTGCAGTGTTCGTAGTCTTTGCTCAGGCGACGATAGCGACCTGGCCAAGCGAAGGTACGCAGACGACCCAACCACGCAGGAGGACAGCGAAGCCTCTTTGCTCTGGATTGCGTTTGACGATTTCGAGCACGATTTGAAAGGATTCCAGCATCCATTCGGCCAGACCAGCCCATCCATAGCTGCTGTCCACCCAAATACGTTGTGAAGAAGGTGCGATTTGATGTAGCAAACGCAGGAGTAGTCTGGCGCCATCATAGTCCTGAATGTTGCCTGCATTGTAGCCGCGTACACCACCCGCTTCGGTTGTCTTCACACTCTGGCTGTCGATGATTGCTGCACTCGGCTCAGGTTACCGTCCCTGTAACTGGCGGCTTAGTCGGCACAAGGCACTGTTCATCCGTTGCCAAAATCCATTGTGGCACATCTTGCGAAAATGATAGTAAACACTGTTGAAATTGGGAAAATAATGTGGCAAGTATCTCCAAGGACAGTCAGTACGCAGCACATGGAAAATCGCATTCATTACTTGCCGCATTCCCAGCTCCATCGGCCGTCCCGCCCCTTTCCGTTCACAACACAAAAGCGGCTTGATGAGTTCCCATTCCTGTTGAGTCAGGTTCACTGGCGTATCCACGAGTTCTGTGCGACAGTACACCCTCCTGCCTGGTCTGAATGGGTTGGTTACTACTCTCTAATCTACTAAGCAAGAATTTTCAAACGCCCTCTCAGGTTGATTTCAGCAGTTTGGAACGGCCTCCCGATTGATCTTCACTAGCCGCATGCAGCAAGTCTTGTTTAAGTCGTTTCAAGTAACTCACAATCTATCAGACTTACAAAATCGGCCTGACTAAACGAGAGTGACCCACAGGAGCCATTAACTCCAAGTCCGAAGTTTACGATCGCAGAAACCACCCATTCTCCATCCAGCAGAATGAGTCCGGCTCTACGAGCTCGTTCATATGTTTCTTTACTGAACCTACCTGTTGTTACTAACATGCCCAATGTACCTTTCCGCTCTCCCCTGGTTGTGTTAGGTTTATGAAGCACGATAGTTCCAAGAAGTTCTCGCAAGTTGGCAGGCTGAACCGTCCTGCCTGGCCAATGCTTGGCTTGACCGATCACCTTTATGATGGAGCGTTCGCGAGTTGCCTCCAACCAATCCTCGGCAACATGCTCCGAAAGATTCGACACAAGTTGATATACTCTAAATTCTGCAGTAAAGTCGACCCCCTCGTCGCCAGACCTACCCACATGTAGAAAGTTCGAGCCTCCCACACGCTCAACTAGCAGTCGCCAAAGGGCCTCGAATCTGACGGGAGATAGAACTGTTAGTGCAGCCACGACTTGATCCCGCAGTCGTGCTCGTTCACGCCTGTTAGTCATCTCCATACTATCGCCGGGCCGGTTCAAACCGAAACCTCGAATGAATTCGTTTTGCTCCCCGACTACCTCAAAGACGGGTATTCCGCTCGCCGTTGCACGCGTCTGTTCTCGGATTAGCATCTGCTGAACTTCCAGTAGCCTAGAAGAGATAAGCTCCAACCTTTCCAGCTCACTCAATTCAGGGGCGGAGTTGGCGAGACATTCGCTCATCCAGTCACCGATGCTTCGTGACTCCGAATGAACATCGATGTTATCTACGATGTACCTGTACAGCCCTGTTGTTGTAGGAGGCGACAAATTATTGTCCCTTCAGCAGACGTGCCTGCTCTAGCTTCCGTTGAATTATATCGCTTAATTGATTGAGGCGATTCTCATCTTCAGGTGATAGATTCTGTAGTGCATCAGCAGACAAGCCTTGTAGTGACTCAACGACATCTGCAACCGTCTCCTGCCAAGGGGTGACATTGGGCTCAACAATAGCCCATCCCTGGGCAATGGAAAGATCGCCCTCCACCACGCGGCCAAGTACCCTGTCTTTGTTGTGGTGGCTTAGTATTCTCCCAAAGGTTCTCATATCTTGAGGATTATTAATAACGGGTTGAAGTTCACTATCATCTTCATCTTCAATTGCTTCCCCGACTACCATCCGGTACATGTGCGTTCGATTCGTAGAAGATTGGAAGCTCAATTCCTCATCAGACCATTCAAGCCAATCCCGAATGGCTGGGCTTCTCAGCATCTCGAGGAACAGACTAAAGAGAGTTCTTTCCGCCCGGTCACCGAACTCGTCATCCTGTCGCATCTGTTCGAAGGCCTTCGAAGTATTGTAAAGCCTCCGAATAACAGTAGGACCAAGCCCCAAGGAATTCCGAATATCATCAAAGTCCATTTCATTGACTTCACGCAGAGCAGTTATCAACCGAGCCTGTTGGTAGGACTGCCACTCTTTGGGCCCTGCAACGTGCCTGATGCCCTGGATTATCCTTTCCTCTACTTCAGTGCCGCAGAATTGTAGAACTTGAAGGCTTTCTAGGGTAGAAGCAACATCGATGTCCTTGGCTGGCAACACGCCGCGATGATAGTCCTGCCTTATACTTTGGATTGCTGCCAAACGTCGGTTGCCTTCAATTACGACGTATTTTTCGGTGGCGTGGGGATAGTCTTTTACAACTATGTATTCAAAGTTGATGAAACCATTGGCCAAGATAGAGCGACGGACATCCCGGACTTGGTAAGAGTTTGTCAGCTTGGCAATCGCTTGAACCTGGATCACTTCCTCTGCGTAGCGATCCTTGTCCACTTGGTGATGCTCTTGCAGGTCGAAGTATCTCGGGTTGTTGGGGTCGACCAGTAGTTGGTCCGGACTTACACTGATGGGAATCAAATTCATATGTGTCTCCTGAATGAACCAAACCCTTCATTACCTGATTTGAGGGAGGCCATCTTATCAAGTTTCCCATTCACCACCAGACATCAGGAAATGCACAACATTCTCCAAAGGAGCGCCGGGCTGGGAGACCACATGCAGTCTTATCTGTTCGATTCCAGAATTCGCGTACTCTTCTGCGATTGTCAAGAGTTGATCTTGGTCAATTAAGACGGACGTGTCTCCTGTTTCAGCTATCGCCATGGCACGGAGGACAGGGATGTCCTCTTGCGACGAGAACTGAGGCCACCTGAATATCAGCTGACGACGTGAAAGAGGGGTACGACTAGCACTTTCACAGCCAACGCTCGCCGCAAGCATGAATAGGTCCTTCATGGTTTTGAAGGGAGCTTCACCTCCGACAAGTTCAGAGTACAGGTCATGATGCTTCAAGTCTATGTGGACAGTGTCCCGTCCAGTGTCCTCACTACCTAATGTCATTGAAGCTTCCTCATCTCCATTGTGAGCTAACCGGAGCCAACTCGCGTATCTCTGTGCAACCTGTCTCTTGGTTGAAGTCCAAATCGTATTCGGCTCCAATATATGGCTCCAGATTGGCACGTGCCTGTGTGTGCAGTTCTTCATCAGTTACGAAAATTACAAGTTGCTTCGCAATTTCGGGTATATGTTCGGCAATGGCCTCTCTGTGGGCACTGCTCAAACGCCCAAACGGAGTGTCCATGACTAATGGAGCTTCTTCACCAGTCACTCTGGACATCCCCGTAATGAAAGATAAACTCAGCACCTGTCTCTCTCCAGCAGAGAGTTCGGAGCGTGCTGGCAGCCCCCATCTATCGATAACCTCAATCCTATAATCTTCATTCAGATTGATAGCCTCGAATTGAGACTCCTTCCACGCGAGACGCTGAAAAATCGAATTTGCTTCTTCCTGTATGCTGCGACGCATGTCTTGTGAGAAGACATCAAACATCTGTTCAATAGCGTCGGCAGATTTACTTGCCAAGCTGTATCGCCTCTTAGTTCTCTTGGCCCGATTCTCGGAGATTTTCTCTCTCTCAATCTTGTCGCGTAGATTTTCCAGCCCAATGCGATTGTTATGTGTTCTCTCCTCATAGCGACCGATGTCGCCTGCTAGAGCCTGGATCCTTAAGTCGTAGTCAACACGCTTTCGCTCTAAGTCAGAGACTGCCTCTAGTTCACCTTCACGGAAATGTCTGCTGATTTCATCAAGCCTAGCTTCTAGTGCTTCTACCTGATCTTCGACATCTGACTTACTCCTCATCAGGTCTTGAATTCGCTGGGGGACACTTTCGACATTCGGCTGAATCACTTTGAGGTTCGCTGCTGTCTCAAGCACGATGTCTTCCAATTCCGAAGGCAACGAGCGTCGAAGCACTTCCTTAAGCTTTTGGTATTCCTCGGAGTCTTCTTCAATGTGCCGACCACAGATGCACATGTGGCTATCGATCAGGTCGAGAACAAACTGCTCCCTAATACCGGCAGGAATTTCCCCCCGCTCGCGTTTCTCGTCCAACACCGTAAGGGCCTTGGAGATAGCCGTGCCACCAAATCTGAAGAACCCTCTGTTGCATGCCTCTCTTATCTCCTGCCAAATTGTGTTCCTTTCGCGTTTGAGTAAGTCCTTGGCCTGTGCGACTGACTTGCGCTCCTCATCCCACTCACGAATTTCCTGAATCTGACCAAGTCTCTGATCGATCTCGTGAATTTGCTTCTGGGCCTGCGTCCGCTCCTCCCGAAGTTCACCCAGCCGTTCTTTGTCCTTCTCATCTTTAGCCTGCAGGTCCGCCTCATCATGGAGGAGCTTTTCAAGGTCTCCTGAGACCATCTTCGTAAGTTCATCCCGGTATTGTCGCGCGACAGTGCCCAAATGTGTCTTCGCCCGCTCGAGGACCTCAATTTTAAGGACGTTGCGCACGGCTTCTCGCACCTCTCCTTCATGGGAGGGCAGGGCGAACTGGTCTATCTTCTCCCCATCAAAGAAGAAATAGGTGCGCACGTTCGAGGGTAGGATCGACTCTATTCGCCCCGTAGGATTACCGATCTTCTTGGTCTGTCCGTCCCCTCGAATTATATCGAGCGCAAATTCAACTGTCGGCTTTGCCTGCCACTCTTTTTCGCCAGTTTTACTAACGGTCAAGGCTCGGCTGGCCGTGTAACGCTCCCCATTGTGGAGGAACGAAAGCACTACGACCATTTCAATGTCTGTTCCGGCCGGAGATTCGTCGATCGCTCTCTTACACACGAGTTCGCCGACATTTTCTGCTCCAAGATCGTAGAGAACCCAGTTCAATGCGACAAAGAGCGATGTCTTGCCTGCGCCATTAACGCCATGCACCACCGTGACGTTACGTTTAGCATCCCCACTGAATCGAATTACCTGTTCGCCAAAGAACTGCCTAAAGTTTGTCAGGCGCATCCACTCAAGTTTCATTCCTTCTCACCTCTGAGTCGATTATGTCTCGTATATCCTGGATTATTCCGCGGGGACTTCTCAGACTGAGGCGCTCCCACTCTTTGTCCAAGACGCGCTCTATGACAACTCGAACCTCCGGGTCGAACTCGCGGAACAGTTCCAGAATCTTATCTCTCAGCATTCCCCTTCCTCAAAAATCAAGAAGATTATAAATCTTGGCCAGGTCCCATATCACCCCTGTGGCCTGGAACCGATTTCTCGCAGTCTGTGCAAACTCGCTAAAGCGTGTAAGTTCACGCCTCAGTATCCGTCGTTCCATCTCGAAAACCGTGTCATCTCGTATCCAACCACTACGCCCAAGCGCGGGCGCTGTGATCAGATCGTGCATGACCGCATTGTCCTTGCCCGGAGATGGTCTGAGTATTCTGCCCCGCCTCTGGATGAACTCCCTGGGATTCCCGGTACTAGCCAAGATGTACGCAACTCGCGTGTCAGGGACATCCACACCTTCGTCAAGGCATCGGATTGCTATGAGTGCCTGGAGATTACCCTGAGCGAAATCTTCAAGGATCTGCGCTCTCTCTCCCGCTGACTCGCTGGCCGTAAATCTATGAGCCCTTATACCTAAGTCGTTACCCAGAATCGATAGAACTTCATCCAACTGTCCTGGTACACAGTAGAAGAGGGCATGGTGGAGGTCGCGTTCGCCTTGCAGAATTTCGACGAGTTTCTCGATTTTATTTTCGGCCCTGTTGAGAATATCGGCACGCTGGCGCAACAATGCCTCAAGAAGAGACGAATTTCGGGAGTCCGGATTAGAATGGAACAAT
Organism: Caldilineaceae bacterium; assembly: GCA_965208965.1. Lineage (GTDB taxonomy): Bacteria > Chloroflexota > Anaerolineae > Caldilineales > Caldilineaceae > Bin5. The sequence goes on along the minus strand of OZ242384.1, from coordinate 1,357,739 downwards.
TGCACTATTCGGTGTGTGAGTTTCTCATAGTTCCCTAACTCCTCGTCCGTGAGTTTCACAAGGTAAGGGTGATAGTAATATTCTGAAAGAAATCCCTCGGAGATTGCATCCGCCAAGGTGAACTCAAAGACCGTTTCACCGAAGTAATCACGCAATACCTGCGTGCCATCTTCATCCATCCATCGCTCAGGTGTAGCCGAAAGACCCATTCGATGCTCAAAGTCGAGTGGCAGGCCATGTCTCCCATGCGCAGACCCAAGGTGATGTACTTCGTCCGCGATAATGAGCGATGGCCCTGAAACCCTTGCAAGTGTATCCCGCATCACATCACCTGACAAAGTAGCGTGGGTAGAAATCACCATCATGAAACTGCGGTTCCCCAGATTGAAATCGAGAATCCGGCCGTTCACTTTGTTTTCCCATTTAGAACGGCTCTCATAAGCTTTGTGCGGCCTGAACCCAAAGCGCTGTGCATCATCAGCCCATTGGTCAACCAGGTGCTGGTAGGGGCACGAGACGACGACGAAAAGCCTTTCTTTCTCTTTGAAAAGCCGCACTGCCGTGGCTAGGGACGTGATGGTCTTGCCCGAGCCGGTGGCCATCTCCAGTATTCCCCTGCCACAGTTCTGCAGCCAAGATTCACAAGCCTCCTTCTGATACTGCCTGAGGTTGATTTCAGGTGGGAGATCGGGAAGTCTTGCGGTTTGAAAACTCGCCGATCTGAGACCTGAGTTATGTTCAGTTCTAGGACGTGAACGTGGACGCAGTTTGAGCAGTTGGCGTTTAGCGGCTATTGGAAAGTCGAGCACTGTCAGCAGTGGTGTATGATTATGCCAGAGATCTTGAAAGTCCTGAATTTTCCTCTCAACCCTATTGTGAGGGTCGTCCCAAGACGTATACACTTCTATGGATTCGAAATTGCTGACCCAGCCTCCTACAGATTCATTGGCGGACCCAGAAAATGCTATCGCGTTCTTTGACTGGTCGAAGAACACTCCCATCTTTTCGTGGTAGATGCGGTGCCCCTCATTCAATAGTTCTCCGGTTGGCACTGCAAGCTTGATGTCGAGGCGTCCCTCTCCCACCATCCAAGCAATGCACTCAAGCCTATTGCGCGTGATTTTGGTGAGGGATTGAATTCTACATTCGTCAAGTTGGCGTGCTACTGCCCGTTCGACAATACTCGATCTTGATTTGTAGCCCTTCTTGAAAGCTTCGACATCCTCCTCTTCTAACAGGGGGCTGGCGACCAACTTCATTCGCCCTCCGTGTTGCAGAAATTCTGTGAGACCGCGGGCTGCCAACTCCAACCCGTTGCTTGTGAAGAATCCAACCGCCCGCCAATACTCCGTGCTCCGTGACAAACACGGCACATAGAAATCCTCGACCAAATTTGAGCGGCCAGAGCGATAGTCGGGCTCTATATGGAGTTCTCTTAACACGAGATAGCCAAGAATATTAGTCTAACGGACGGTAAATCGCTGAATGTCCTAACAATATGCTGCAATGCTACAAAGCATTCCGAATTCGGTCAAGATTGGTCTTGAATCGCACATCGATATTTCGGGAAGTTGGTAAGTGCGGACAATGGGAGAAGAGTGCCTAGTAGTCTAGCAGACAGGATTTGACGGACAAGTGAACTGTGGCGCACTCTCCATAAGAGTAAACACAAGGAGAGGAGAAATGTCAGCGAAACGATATCGGGTGCGCTTGACCGTGGAGGAGCACAAGGAACTGGAAACACTGTAGTGGGCCCCACTCTTTGGACCACGAAACGGGAAAAGTAAGGTGGATCCAGACGAATGCGGCCAGCTGTGATCAGAACCTGCAGCATCCGGACCGAAGATTCAACCCGGCCTTTCTCGCCGCCGTTCCTTGAACGCTGAACTTTCCTTACACGTATTGAGTGAATTGCTCCATTACTCACCTTAGCTCGTGGTCCAGTTTTTGGGGCCAAGCTCAGCAGGTCAGTGTCAACATCCGCGTCAGCAAGGAATCTGCAATAGCAAGAAGGCGTTTATGACGATAGCGAATCTTGTATTAGACTTTGCCGTTGGTATTTGCGAACAATATAGATGATTGTCAAGTCCGAAATATCTCAACGAGTGCAAGGGAATAACCGAAATGAACGGCCAAGAAGGAAACTGCCCAATTTGGGGGACGCACTTCCCCGCAACAATTTATTCGGCCTGGATCAGCGTCAGCGGTCCTGACATAAACGAAGAAGCTCTCATTGTATCGGATCGTACAGGTGGCGCGTACAGAATCACAAGGCAGGCAAGTGCATCGATGCGGCGTCTTGGCGACCACGAGAAGGCACGACTAACTACCTGGCTAATTGACCAGCGAATGAAGGGCTTTACGGAGCCGATCGTCACTGATGAAATCGTGGAATCCTTCGAGTCAAAAGCGGAGATAACCGATCTTTCGATGACTGAGCGTGCAGAACGGTTGTTGTATTTTGTCGGAACGCTGACAGAACGCGCTGGGAACAGTGTATCGATTGCTCAACATTTCTACGCCGCGCTTGCATGGTCCGAATCACTTGAATGGAAAGAGGTTGTTTTTCTACTCCAACATCTGGAAAAGAAAGACTGGATTTCAAATATAAGCGTTAGTGGGGATTATGTCATTTACGTTGTAGCAATGACAGTTGAAGGCTTTGCTCAGATCGAAAACCATAGTTTGAACCCCGAAAGTGAGCAGGCATTTGTAGCAATGTGGTTCGCCGACGAGACGGATAAGGCCTATAAGAACGGCATAGAACCTGCCATACGTGCGGCTGGATACAATCCCTTTCGAATGGATAAGGTTCCTACCTTGGAAAAAATCGACAACAAGATAATGGATGAGATCGGCCGCTCCCAGTTTCTGATATCCGATATGACGCATGGAGTTGAAGGCCCTCGGGGTAGCGTGTATTTCGAAGCAGGATATGCACATGGAATCGGAATCCCCGTGATTTACACTTGCCGACACGATATGTTTGGCAAGTTACCCTTCGATACGCGTCAATATCCGCACACTGACTGGAAGGACGGCGATCTCGAAAGCTTCAGTAAGGAGTTGAAAACAAGGATCGAACTGTTGATTGGCAAAGGTCCACTAAACACATCGTAAGAGTGATCAATACCGCGTGAGAACCATTAGCCCATCTCAAATGTCCAAGAAATGGGAAAGTATAGTGTGCTATCAAACTGTTACGGCAAATCGCTGTGGTTCGACGCTGTTCCTTGTCCAATTGAACCGCCTCTCCAAGTTCTGGGTGAATTCATCCCTTCTACACCCTGCCTCGAAATCCAGTTCCTGGGACCAAGCGCACATCTTACCCTAGAATAGCAAGCACTTCAGACTTGACCTGCCTCCCAAAAATTGGACCAGGAAATATGTTAGAACTGGGCCTTAGAAAGGGCGAAAGATGGCTAGGAGGAGACATACGCCGAAGCAGGTAATCAAAAGGCTTAGAGAGGCTGAGGTGGCGATAGCCGAGGGCAGCGCAGTGGCTGAGGCTGCCCGCCGGATAGGCGTGCCCGACCATATTCGCTCGGACATCGGGCCAGAGTTTACAGCCCCGGCTGTGCGTGAGTGGCTAGGGCGGGAGCCAGGACGCTCTACATAGAGCATGGGTCGCCGTGGGAAAACGGTTACATCGAGAGTTTCAGCGGGAAGTTGAGGGACGAACTGCTGGACAGAGGGGTCTTCTATACCTTGCTGGAGGTACGTGTGCTGACGGAGCGCTACAGGCGGACTTACAACCGGATAAGGCCGCACAGCTCTCTGGGCCACCGACCGCGGGCGCCTGAGGTCCTCTTGCCTGCCGCCCCTGTACCCGTGCTTATCGGACTAACGTAACCGGTAGTACAAACATCGGGGGCAGGTCATAACCCTACGGAGCGAATACATGAAAAGCCGCATTGTCACAAAGAATCGGATTCTGGTCATCGTTGTACTGCTGGCTTTGGTCCTGCCGGTTTCTCTACTTGCCCAGGAAGAAGGCGTGACGTTGGGAGGTCTGTCCGAATCTGTCCAGGAACTAACATCAGATTTCAACATTTTCTCCCGCGATTTGGTCAGAATCAATGATCGACTTGATGCGCTCGAAAATCAAGTAGTTGCATTTGCAGAAGCGCAACATTACGACGAGCCTGGAGAGAACGAGGAGAATCGAGCGTGCATTTTGGCTGCGAAAGAGTACGGACACCTCAATTCGGTCAACCAGTTGCGGGCTGAGACCATCAACGGATACTTGGAAAAATATGGGCAGTCTCTGCCTGGAGTAGGACTGTATGATGTCCGCTTTTTTTCAAAACAAGACGTGATGGAGATGAAGTACAAGCCATACGACAAAGATCTCTACATTCTTTCGGTCACTGAAAGGTGGCAGCGGTGCGTGTTTCTCGGTTATGAGTTTGAGGAAAGAAAACCTAGGGAATAACGGCAGTCTCCACAATTCAGCCCTCTGAATTCAGAGGGCTGAATCAAACGACGAATCGGCCTGACGTACCCGCCAGACCTGAACGGAGTGAAACCAGCTGCCGTTCCCGTCGCCACAACCCCGAACAGTCCGAACAAGCCGCAAGAAGATTGCAGGATCTGCTTGTGCGGGCGAACGAGCTGAATCCGAGAAGCCGAACTCCTTTACGAAAGCAGTGTGAGCGGCCCTTCGATATTCGGTACGAACTGCCGGACGAGGACGACTAAATATCCCCAATCTTTGCGTCGTTCGATCCCTTCACCTCTCTTTCGCCCATGCAAGCAGTCCGATCCAATGGTGACTTCAAATAAATAATATATAATAATGTGTTTCACGTGCAACGCCTCCATTTGTCGTCGTGAACCGAAGATTTTTGCCCGATCTCTCGTAAATCTCTCGTACGAGCGTATGACCTGCGTAAGCAAACGTCCTTCTTTCTCTTTCCGAGATTGCACTGGCACTACGTTTCTTCAAGCCTCACAGCCTCCTCCACACGTTTCGAACCTGCAGCGCCCCGCCCCCGGGAACGCACCGCGCTCCTCTCTACCGTCGACGCGCCGCCCGCGTTTTCCGGCGAAATGTCGACACAACCTGCATCACAGCCCATCCTCAATATCTCGGGAACTGCAGTTCAGACAATCGCCGCGCACAGTAAGGGTCACGATGTCCAACTGACCGCAGCTCCCTACATTCTCGCCGAATCCGGCCCGAAACACCCCCAAAACATGCCTTCGAGCGGACAAAGCGGACATATTTATGAATTAATTCAGAAAAATACCCCCAGTGTCCTGCCTGTGCCGCGCTTAAGAACTGCACTCGACACCCCAACCTGTATGCGCAAAACTCACTCCCAAGAAGACTTCCTTCCTGAAGGCAAACGGGGGCATCCCAATCTGGCGTCAACCCCTTGGGAACGCGGGAGCCTGGCCCACAGCCTGCCGTTCAGAAGAACCCCATGTGAGAGCCCATCTTTCTGGCAGGGCGATGGCATCCAAATTGGGTCAAGACTTCGCAATGCTTCCCAACTTGCCTCCAGGTCGGGGTCGGACATGGAGAACTGTACGAATGATGGCACGAAAACGGACATTGTAGACGATTTCGACGACTGAGGGCCTGTGACGCAGGGACCTATTCTCGCGATTCAGCAACCTGCAAGCGATTCCCACTTATTCACGTTTTGCCTTGGTCACGATTTCAACGGGATCGGCCTGCAAATTTCGATGCGCTTGCCTTGGGAGGCCATCGCGGGCACAGAGCGCGCCCCTTGACGTAGGTGACGGAGCCGGACCAAAATATCGTTCATCGGCTGGCGGCGCCGGCGGTCACGCGGCATGAGAAGTGGCGGATCAGCGACAGCCCGCCCGCATCGAAGTGACAGTGCATCAGGCGAAAGTATGGCGGCCTCCTCCCACGCAAAGGTGACCCGCGGGCCGCTGCCATTGCTCGCGCTCTGTCCCGCCAGATTTGCCTATATCCTGTGTTGTGTATAGAATGGCGTACTGGCCAATTACGGCCGATGCCGGTCAATGCAAAGCCCCGAGTCTGTCCCCCAATGTCGGTGTTTTCTTTGCGTGCCCGGTCTGTCAGAGTAAGATCCCGAGGATAGGTCTCTAGCGTAGTTTGTGCTCCGATGCAGCCGGCGATCGGTATCGTCAGCTGGCGATGGCTTCCTGTCTTTCCGCTCAGTTTTCGGATTTTTTGTTGCCGTGCTCGACATGTGCGAGAGCGGCGCAAACAAAAACCGGGAACTGACTTCGAAGAACAGCACGTTTCGGTATTCAACCATACGAATGGAGGAGATTCCATGACCCAAAGGCACATTTCACGACGAAGGTTCTTGCAGGTATCCGCCTTTGCCACCGCCGGCGCGGTGCTGGCTGCCTGCGGCGCCGGCGATGAGCCCGCCGCGGAAGCGCCCGCCGCCGAAGAGCCGGCTGCATCCGACAGCGGCGACGCAATGGCCGCATCTCAGTACAACGAAGCGCCCATGCTGGCCGAGATGGTCGCCAACGGCGAAATTCCCCCGGTGGACGAGAGGCTGCCACCCACGCCAATGGTGATCGAACCGCTGAATGAGGTCGGTGAATACGGCGGCACCTGGCGCCGCATCGGCGTAGGCCCCGGCGACGCCGGCATCTTCCGGTTCCGCCTCATGTACCCGCAGTTGGTGCGCTACAACATGGACGGATCCGAAATCGGCCCCAATTTGGCTGAATCCTGGGAAGTCTCCGATGACGGCACCACCTATACCTTCCACCTTCGTGAAGGCGTCAAGTGGTCGGACGGCGCGCCGCACTCCTCGGGGGACTTCATGTTCTGGTATGAGGACGTGCTGGGCGATGAAGACCTTGCCCCCAGCTTCCCCGTCTGGCTGACCGTCGGCGGCGAACCTGTCGTCATGGACGCGCCCGACGATCTCACCATCCGCTTCACCTTCCCCGGCGCGCATGGCATCTTCATGCCCTTGATGGCCGGGGCCAACGGCGCTTCGATGACCTGGTATCCCAAGCACTACATGACCCAGTTCCATCGCAACTACGCCGACGAAGAGGAGTTGAACGCGCAGGCGCAGGAAAACGAGTTTGAGTTCTGGCATCAGTACTTCAACAACCGGCTTACCCCCCGCCTGAACCTGGATGTGCCGGTCCTTTTCGCCTGGCGTTTCACCAAGATTACGCCCGATGTTCCGGTCGTGCTGGAACGCAACCCCTACTACTGGAAGGTGGACACCGCCGGCAACCAGCTGCCCTACATCGACCGGGTTTCCACCGACATTGTAGAGGACTCCGAGGTTCTGAATCTGCGTGCCGTGGCCGGCGATATCGACATGCAGCACCGCCATATCCTGATGGAGAACTTCTCGCTCTTCAAGGAGAATGAGGAGGTCGGCAACTACGAGATCCTGCTTTGGAAGTTCGGCGAGACGAGCGATTCCGTTATCTCCTTCAATCTCTGCCATCCGGACCCGGTGATGCACGAGATTTTCAACGACAAGCGTTTCCGCTTTGCCATGTCGCACGCGATGAATCGCGATGAGGTCATTGAGGCCGTCTACCTCGGCCAGGGCGAACCGGGGCAGCCGTCGCCGCTCGCCTCCTCCCCCTTGTATGATGAGGCCCAGGCCAAGGTCGCCCTCGAGTACAACCCGGACCTGGCCAATTCTCTGCTCGACGAGATGGGCCTGGACGAAAAGAATGACGACGGTGTGCGTCTGAAGTCGGACGGCGAGCCGCTCAGCATCATCTTCAACTACGCGCCGGTCTTTGGCTCCTGGCGCAGCATCGGCGAGTTGATGCAGAAGTATATGGCCGACGTCGGCGTGCAGTTGTCGCTGAAGGAAGAAGCCCGCCCGCTCTGGAGCCAGCGCGTCCAGGCTTCCGAGCACGACATGACCGTCTGGACCGGCTCGGCCGAGTTCAACCCGCTGATCGACCCGCGGCACTTCCTGCCCTTCTCGCAGGGCAGCTCGCATCACGCCGCCTGTCATGCCCTCTGGTACACCTCCGGCGGCGCCAATGGCGTCGAGCCCACCGGCGACTTGCGCACGGTCATTGACCTCTACGAGGCGATCAAGGGCACGCCGGACGTCGCAGAGCATAAGCGCCTCTTCCAGCAGATCCTCGACCTCAACAGGGAGAATCTGTGGACGTTCAGCATGGCGGTCGGACTGCCTGCGCCCGTTGTCCTCAGCAAGAACATGGGCAACGTCCCGCGCGAGGGCGTTTCCTCCTGGCATCTGCAGACGCCCGGCAGCACCGTGCCCGAGCAGTACTACCTCAAGAGCTAAAGAAAAACTAAGAATGAGGAGTGAGGAGTGAGAGAACATCTCACTCCTCACTCCTTTTAATTCACTTTTCGCCTTTCACCATGTCCTCATTCATCATTCGACGTCTCATCCTGATGGTGCCGACGCTGTTCATGATCTCGTTGATCTCATTCGTTATCATTGAACTGCCGCCCGGCGACTACATGACCTCCTATATCGCCAACCGTATGGCGATGGGTGACGACGTACGCCAAGACGAGATCGACGCGCTCGTCAAGCAGTACGGCCTCGACCAGCCGGCGCCGGTACGCTATACCAAATGGCTGGGCAACGTCGTGCAGGGCAATTTCGGTTTTTCTTTCGAATGGCAGCTCCCTGTGAGCGATCTCATCTGGGAACGGCTCGGCCTGACGGTGGTGGTCGCTTTCGCCGCGTTGATATTCTCGTGGCTCGTCGGCCTGGTGATCGGTATATTCTCCGCTGTCTACCAGTATTCACTCGGGGACTACATCTTCACTTCCCTCAGTTTCATCGGCCTCGGTACGCCCAACTTCATGCTCGCCCTCATCATGATGTGGATCGCTCTTGCCTATTTCGACACCAATATTTCAGGCCTCTTCTCACCGGAGTTTGTCGATGAACCCTGGAGCTTTGCCAAGTTTGGCGACATGCTCAAGCATCTTTGGGCGCCCGCCATCATCGTGGGGACGGCCGGGTCCGCCGGTCTTGTGCGCACCATGCGCGCCAATCTGCTCGATGAACTGAGTAAGCCCTACGTGGAAACGGGACGCGCCAAGGGCCTCAACGAGATGAGGCTCGTGTTCAAATACCCCACTCGCGTGGCCCTCAACCCTTTCGTCAGCACCATGGGCTGGGCCCTGCCGCAACTCGTCTCCGGCTCAATCATCGTCTCCGTCGTGCTCAGCCTGCCCACTACCGGTCCGCTGCTGTTGCGTGCTTTGCTGACCCAGGACATGTACCTGGCCTCAAGCTTCCTGCTGATGCTCAGCACGTTGACCATCATCGGCACGCTGATTTCGGACATAATGCTGGCGCTGCTCGATCCCCGCATCCGGATGGGAGGGTAGTATGAGCGCTGACCGATCGCTCACCGACCAAACCACAACCCCTGCGGAGTCCTCTGCCACCGCCGCTACGGGCGATCTTGTGGGCGCCGACGTCGACGATACCGGCACCTATCTCTCTGTCGAGGAAGACGAAGAACGCATCTACATCGCTTCGCCGCTGCAGATGATGTGGTGGCGGTTTATCAAGCACAAAATGGCCATCGTGGGCGGCGTAGTCGTTATACTCCTCTACCTGCTCGCTATCTTCGCCGAAGTGCTCGCTCCCTATAATCCTGAAACCTATGAGGTCGCGCTGACCTACGCGCCGCCGCAGAGGATCCATTTCTTCCACGACGGCGAGTTCCAGGGCACACCCTTCGTTTACGGCCTCACCCAAGCCCGCAACCCCGAAACCCTGCGCATGGAGTTCCAGACTGACGAAACTGTGCGTTACCCCATTCGGTTCTGGGTCGAGGGCGATAGTTACAAGCTCTGGGGTATTTTTCGGAACAGCCGCCACCTCTTCGGCATTGGCGAACCCATTTACGACGCCTCCGCCGGGGAAAGCGCGGAGGCGCCTTTCTCTACGATATTCCTACTCGGCGCAGATAAACTCGGCCGCGACATGTTCACCCGCATCGTCTACGGCTCCCGCATTTCCCTCTCCATCGGCCTGATCGGCGTCGCGCTCAGCTTTGTTTTCGGCGTCGTCCTTGGCGGCATCTCGGGCTTCTACGGCGGCGTTATCGATGTGCTGATCCAGCGAATCATCGAGTTCATCCGCTCCGTCCCCTCCATCCCACTCTGGATGGCCCTTAGCGCCTCTCTGCCCCAGGACTGGTCCAACATCCGCGTCTATTTCGGCATTACCATCATCCTCTCGCTGATCGGCTGGACGTTCCTCGCGCGCGCCGTGCGCGGACGCTTTCTCTCCATGCGCGAGGAGGAGTTCATCCTCGCGGCCCGCTTCGCCGGCGCCGGCGAAATGCGCATCATACTGCGCCACATGGTGCCTTCTTTCTTCAGCCACCTGATCGCCTCCGCCACCCTCGCCGTTCCCGCGATGATTCTCAGCGAGACATCGCTCAGCTTCCTGGGCCTGGGGCTGCGTCCCCCGACGATCAGCTGGGGCGTGCTCCTGCAGGAATCCCAGAACTTGCGCTCGGTCGCGCTGGCGCCGTGGCTGCTGTTGCCCGGCGTTTTCGTCATCATCACCGTCCTGGCGCTCAACTTCCTCGGCGACGGTCTGCGCGACGCGGCCGATCCGTACCACTAGTTGCTTTCAAGTTTTTGAATCCTGGCAACTGCGCGTTCGCTCGCGCCTGTGTGCTATTGGGAACCAAAAACTGGGCGCTGATGATGGCGGCGGCCACCATCATGATCGTGCCCGTCCTCATCGTTTTCTTCTTTCCCCAATGCTTCTTCGTAAAGGGAATCGCCCTGTCCGGACTCGGCGGACGCTGAGGAATAAGTAAGCTACGCGCATTCGTTCTTGCTGAGACCGCGAACGCGCGTAGTCCACAAAAAGCTGAAAACTCAACAAGGCCTGCTCCCATGCGCACGCAAAAACCGAACATCCTCGTCTTCATCTGCCACGATCTGGGCCGCTACCTCGGCTGCTACGGCGTCCCCGGCGTCCGCACACCGCATATCGACGCTTTCGCGGCCGCGTCACTCCAATTTGAGAACAGCTTCTGCGTCGTGCCCCAGTGCAGCCCGTCGCGGGCCGCTCTCTGGACCGGCCGCTACCCGCACGCCAACGGCGTCGTCGGCCTGGCCCACTCCGGCTTCGCCAATGACCTGAAGCCGGGCGAGCGCCATCTGGCCCAGATGCTCTCCGCGTACGGATACGAAACCCGTCTCTTCGGTACCCAACATGAGGCCAACAGCCCGGAGCGTTGCGGCTATATGCAGGCAAGTCCAAGGGAGAGCTGCGCGGAGCTGGTAACGGCCTTCTGCAATTTCCTGGCGCAGCGCGAACAGAATGCCGCCCCGTTCTTCGCCCAGATCGGCTTTACCGAGCCGCACCGCCCCTTCCCGCATGACGTAGAGAAGATCGACGCAGATGCGGTCGCCATGCCGCCTTACCTGCCGGATATTCCCGAGGTGCGCGAGGACATGGTCGATATGGAGGCCTTGGTTGCCTCGATCGACAATGCGTTCGGCAGGGCTCTCGAAGCGCTCAAGACCGCGGGTTTAGAGGACGATACCGTAGTCGTCTTCACCGCCGATCACGGCATCCCCTTCCCGCTGGCAAAGATGAGCCTTTACGACGCCGGCATCGAAGTGCCGCTGCTTATGCGCATCCCGGGGTTATCGGGGGGCCGGAGATATTCGGAGTTCGTCACCCACGTGGACTTCGTGCCCACTGTGCTCGATATGTTGGGGATAAGAAAGCCGCAGAATCTGCAGGGGCACAGCTACTGGAGCCTGCTACGAGGAGATGCCTACCAGACGATCGAATACATATTCGCTGAAAAGACCTATCACACCTACTACGATCCTATGCGCGCCATTCGCACAGACCGCTGGAAACTGATTGCCAACTTCGAATTCGCGCCCACCATCGAGACGCCGCCCGACTACCTCAGTAACGCCAAGGGGTACCCTGAGACCAGCATAGCCCTGGACATACCCTACACCGAGATGTACCACCCGCTGCTGGACGGGCCCATACCCCAGGCCACCTACACCAATCGGATGCGGGCATTCAAGAGCATCTGAGCAGGTCCCGTAAGAAGACATCGAAGATCCTCTCTCACACCTTACCCCGCAAACGCGGCAGAATTCGCCCCGTTCGCCGGCAATAGGCCCGGTACACCTCGCCGTAGCGCGCCAGCAACAGCGCCTCCTCGGTCCGAATACGCGTGGTAACGTCCACGCAGGTCATGCCGATCCACAGGCCGCCCACCAGCCAGTTGGCGGAGAGCAGCAGTGGCGCGCTGAGGATCAGCAGAAAGGCACTGTAGATGGGATGCCGCAGCCAGCGGTACGGCCCCGTGGTCACCAACTGATGGTCGGCCTGCAACCGGGCCTCGTCACTCCAATGGCGGCTTAATTCGTTCTGCGCCCACTGCAACAGCCCGAAACCGGCCAGCGCCAGTCCCAATCCTGCCCAGCGCAGACCATCCCCCACAGAGAGAGCAGCCCAGTTCAGCCACCGGGGCGCCACAAGATAGAACAGCAACACCACAGGCGGCAGGATGATCAGAACTGTCGTCATCCGTTGTACCAGAATGTTCTCTGGACGCGATAACCGTGCCGGATCGTCTGCTTCGTACTTGTGCGTGTAATAGCCCCGGTGCGCCACAAAAGCGACAAAAAGTACAGCCAAGGTTATACGGAAAGGGATGTCCATTGCGAATTCCTGTGGTCAGTTACCAGTCAGGTTTCCAACATCTGCCCCCAGCCACACCCCGAACCACTCATGGCTGAAGCCGTGATTGTAGGCGTGCGGCCCGGGATGCACGCCTAGCGAACAACGCTCTCCTACCCCCAGCAGTTCGTACGCCCGCGCCGCGTTGGCGAACTGCTCGCGCACACCGGCGATGGGGAAGATGTCATCCTGCTCCCCCGCGATCGCCCGCAGCGGCCGCGGCGCGATCAGGGCCGCCAAGTCTCCCATCTCCGCCCATTCCAGAATGCCGGGTACGTAGTTGCATTCGCAGTGGCGCAGGTTGTAGATCGATTCGTGGAACGAACAGAGATAGCAGCCCGGCACGGCTACCGTGATCCGCTCGTCGATTGCCGACAGCCACAGCGCGGTCGTGCCCCCGCCCGAGTTGCCGGTGCAGCCCAGAACGCCCGGCACAACATCCGGCCGGCCTTGCAAAAAAGCGATGGCGCACATGCCGTCCCAGCAACGTTCGCCGACCAGGTTACGGCCCGCCATCTGATAGGCGAACGCCAGGTGGCGGCACGAGTTCTCGTGTACGCCGCCCCGCCCATCTTCCGTCTGCCGCTCGCCAAAACCGCGCTGCTCCACCGCGCACACGAGATAGCCGGCCTGCGCCAGCGTCTGGGCATAGTTGTTGTCCGCCTTGAGTCTGATCTTCCGCTCCTTGGTATTGGGATAGTTGCCCAGGACCCACTGCACCGACGGATTGTGCCCGTGGAAGACCAGCACCGGCCGGTATGGCGGCTCCGTATGGGGAACCAGCAGATAGGCCGGGATGCCAACGCCCTCGCCCGCGTCCAGGAGATACTTCTCCTCTACATAGCCGTCCCGCTCCACCGCTGCCGGCGGCGTGCGTCCGGCCAGGCCGAGCAGTTCCAGCGTCTTCCCGCGCAGGGCCGCCTGCCACGCGCCAAATTCAACGGGGGTCCGGGCATTGAACGCCAGCCTCCGCGGCGCAGCCTCGTACATCGCGTCTACATGCCCTTGCAATAGAAATCGGGAGTTATGCATTGGGATTTCTCCTGGTCCAATCATCAGCTGCGTGTTCAAGCCGACCGCTGGTTACGTCCACTTGACGAAGCGTGAGCAACATGCGCTTCCGCAAAAGCCCGCGCAGGCCGCCCAAGACGGGCGACCCGACTCGGATCATACCCGCCCCCTGTTCGAACAGCAATCGCGCCGGTTACGCACCGCTGCCAAGGTGATTTTCACTGGTTGACAGCCTATTTTGGCTACAGTACAATGCGGCGAATCCGAGGGCATTCGTCTCAGGATGAGCTTTTCTTGATCGTTCCCCGCAGTGCCAGACGCATTGTCGTGCCTCAAACAGCGCGCAATTAACCTTTTCATCATGTAGAGGGACAAACCGTTCCCCGCATCAAATCTAAGGAGAAAAGTCATGGCAAGACGTACGATCACCCGGCGTAAGTTTATGCAGCTATCGGCGGCTATGACGGCAGGCTCACTGCTGGCGGCCTGTGGCGCAGGCGACGCTGACGAGCCTGCCGCCGACCAGCCGGCCGCTGAAGCGGCAGCCGAATCCGAGGTGCCTGCTGCAGAGTCCTCATCCCAGTACAACGAAGCTCCGATGCTCAAGGCCATGGTGGACGCCGGCGATTTGCCTCCGGTGGATGATCGCCTGCCGGTCAACCCCCGCATCGTCACCCCCATCCATGAAGTCGGGACCTACAGTGAATCGATCCGCGGCTTTACTCTCAATGAGACCGACCGCGCCGCGCCCGCCTACATCGTCAACCGCGGTTTTATCGACATCCCCACCGACTTGGAGGGATTCGGCGCCGGGTTGCCGACGGGTGGCTGGGAACCATACCTGGCAGAGAGCTTCGAGTGGAACGGTGACGCCACCCAGCTCACAATCAATATGCGCGAGGGCATGAAATGGTCCGACGGCGAACCGTTTACTTCCGAGGACGTTCTCTTCCTGTGGGAGGATATGTGGTTCGACGAAGAGTACACGCCCATAGCGCCTACCCGCTGCTTTGTGGACGGCGAACCGGTGGTCTTGGAAACGCCGGACGATTACACATTGGTCTTCAAGTTCCCGGCTCCCTATCCCACCTTCCCCTTCCTCTTCCGCGGCCGCACACTGGCAACCAAGCCCAAGCATCACCTCATGCAGTGGCATCCCAAGTATACCGATGGGGCTGAATACAAGGATCTGAGAGAGAACGACGTCTATCTCGATCCCGATTTCCCCGGCGTAACTCCCTGGATCTCGAAGGGCTATGACGAATCAGGGCTGCGGCTGGAACGCAATCCCTACTTCTGCGCCGTCGATACTGCCGGCAACCAGCTCCCCTACTGCGACAACTACCTCTTCCCCTACGCCGGCACCCAGGAAAACGCCGTCCTGATGGCGATCGCAGGCCAGATCGATGTCGGTATTCGCAACATGCAGCTGTTCGAGAGCCTGCCAACACTGCGCGAAAACGAGGAGCGCGGCGACTACCGGCTGCTCTTCTGGCCGGGCACCTCCTTCACCACCGGCAACCACATCACCATCAACTACCGCCTCCAAAACGAAAAAGACAGGGAACTCGCCGAGTTCTTTCGCAATAAGTCTTTCCGCAATGCCCTGTCAATGGCTATCAATCGCGACGAGGTCAATGAAACGCTCTACTTCGGCGCCGGCCGGCCTGCCAGCTATGCCCTGGCCTCCTCATCTCCCTACTGGGATGATGACATGGATTCCATCACCATGACCAACGGGCAGTTCGACATGGCCCAGGTTGAAAGCATCTTCGATGAACTGGGTCTGGAGAAGGGCGCCGACGGTATGCGTACATTCCCCAGTGGCGAGCCGGTGACGATTATCCTGGATGCCGCGACTGAGATCACGGTGCATCAGCAGGTCGCGGAAATGGTGGTGGCAGACTGGCGCGACGCCGGCATCGACGCCCGCCTCAACGCAATCCAGCGCTCGGTCCTGTTCTCCCGCTGGCGTGCCGGTGAGTCCCATACCTACATGTGGGGCACGGATGCCAATGAAATTCCCCTCATGCGGCCCTTCCAGCCGATCTTTACCCCGAAGGGGCATGGGCTTGATATGTTGCCGGTGCACTACAATGACGACCCCGAGTGGCTGCAGGAACTCGGACCGCCCGAGGGTGGCGAAGCGATGTTCGCCCTGCAAAATGAGATCAAGAAAGAGATCGACCCTGTGGAGAGCAAACGCCTGCACAAGGAGCTCTTCAAGTACCACGTCGACTGGCAGTTCGACATCCATATTATCGCCGACGTGCCGCTCATGGTCCTGGTCGCCAACCGCGTCGGCAACTGCCCCGAAGTAGCCAATGGTCTGCAGGACTTCACCTACGCCTATCCGGAGCAGTTCTACATCAAGTACTAAAAGCGAGGATTGAGGAGTGAGGAGCGAGAACGTTGGAAGTTTCTGGTTTTGAATGGTTTCTGGGTACTGACCCTGTTACCAAAAACTAAAAACTGCCGTTTCCTCACTCCTCTTCACCCTCTCCTCTAACGGCCACTGGCCGCGAACCACCGCAGTCCCGGGGTCCACATGCTGGATTACGTCATACGCAGAGTGTTGATAGCAATTCCCACACTTCTGCTCATCTCTTTTATCTGCTTTATCGTCATAAATCTCCCCGCCGGAGACGTTATCACCACCTATGAACAAAACCTCGTAGGCAACCGCGGCTGGGGTGAAGAGGAAGCGAGAATAGAGGGCGATAATATCCGCCGCGAGTACGGGTTGGACCGCCCGATACCGATTCAGTACTTCTATTGGTTATTTGCCTTTCTACAGGGTGATTTCGGCGTCTCACTCGTCACCTACGATCGCGTCGCTTCCGAAGTCATCTGGACCAACCTGGGCTATACGATGCTGATCGCGTCACTCTCCCTCGGTCTTTCCTGGGCCGTGGGCCTGCCGGTCGGCATCTATTCCGCCACGCGCCAGTACTCCGTGTCGGACAATGTCTTTACCGTCATGAGTTTCATCGGTCTTTCGATGCCCGGCTTCCTGCTGGCGCTGTCGATACTGGTCTACATGACTTTCGTTCTCGACCTGCCCTTGCTGACCGGACTCTACTCGCCCGAGTATGCCGACGCGCCCTGGAGCTTTGGCAGGGTCAAGGATCTTGCCGCCCATATCTGGCTGCCGGTATTCGTGGGCGGCATTCCCGGCATCGCCTCTCTGATGCGTATCATGCGCGGCAATCTGCTCGACGAGTTGGGCCGCCAATACGTCGAGACCGCCCGCGCCAAGGGGATGGCCGAAAAGATCGTCGTCATCAAACACGCGGTGCGTGTCGCCATAAACCCGCTGATCAGCCTGCTGGGCATGCAGTTTCCGGAGATCGTCTCCGGCGGCGTCATCACCGCCATCGTGCTGGGGCTGCGCACCATCGGCCCCACGCTCAACTCTGCCCTCCAGGCCCAGGATGTCTACGTCGCCTCCGCCATCCTGATGCTCCTCAGCGTCCTGCTCGTGCTGGGCAACCTGGTCGCCGACCTGCTGCTGGCATGGGTCGACCCGCGCGTACGTTTTGACTAACGCATTTGAATGCCGTTGATTTCATCTGCCGGGCCTTAGCGCAACCTATTAACGCTCTGGCCGCTGGCCACGAACCACTGGAGTTCTATGAGCGTCTCTACAGGACAGGTACATGGCACGCCGCAGCCTGGCGCATCGCGCCCGCCGGCCGCTGATATAGATGTAGCCTCGTCCGAGCAGGTCACCTCGCGCGGCCGCATCCTCGGCGCGCGCATTATGGCCAACCGCCTCGGCATCATCGGCATCGTCTGGCTGGTGTTGATGGTCTCTGTGGCACTCTTCGCCGACTTCTTTGCGCCCTACAGCGTCGACTACGTTCACGAGGAAGCGCTGCGCGCGCCCCCCCAACGCGTGCATATCTTCCGCGACGGAAGGCTTGTAAGGCCCTTCGTCTACGGATTCAAGAGCGAAAGAGACGCGCGCACCTTTCTCACCACCTACACCGAAGACCCGGAACTGGTCTACCCGATCTACTTTTTCGTTGAGGCGGAACCCTACAAGCTCTGGGGTCTGATAACGAGCAACACGCGCCTTTTCGGCGTTGAAGAAGGCGGCATGGTCGCTCTCTTCGGCACGGGCAGGCTGGGCCGCGACGTCTTCTCGCGCGTCCTGACCGCCACCCGTATCTCGCTCTCAGTGCCGATCATCGGCATGCTCATCAGCGTCATCCTCGGCTCAACTATCGGTGTGGCATCCGGTTACTGGGGCGGTGTCGCCGATATTCTCATCCAACGCCTCACCGAGGTACTGATGTCCTTCCCGCGCATCCCCCTGTGGATGGCCCTCGCCGCCACCCTGCCGCCCGAGCTCTCGTCCCTCCATCGCTACCTGGGCGTCACCATCGTACTTGCACTCATTGGCTGGGCCGGGCTCTGCCGTCAGATCCGCGGCAAAACGCTGGCGCTCAAAGAGTCGGATTTTATCATGGCCGGGCGCGCTGCCGGCTCCAGCACGCCTACTATTTTGTTCCGTCACCTCATCCCCAACTGCTTCAGCCATATCGTCGTCGTCGCCACCCTCTCCATTCCCGGCCTGATCCTGGCCGAAAGCTCGCTCAGCTTCCTCGGCATCGGCATTACGCCCCCGCTCGTCAGCTGGGGCACCCTGCTCAAGGACGCGCAGTCCGTGCAGGTCCTCACCAAGCACCCGTGGCTGCTGGCCCCGGGCGTCTTCATGGTGTTGACCGTGCTGGCCGTCAATTTTCTCGGCGACGCGCTGCGCGATGCGCTCGACCCGTACTCTGAGATCAGATAATGGCAACTTTTCACCTTATGGCGGCCACTGGCCACTTACCAACAGCAACCGGTATCTGACCATGCCCGATTCGCAGCCGATTCTTGAAGTCCACGATCTGCACGTACATTTCAAGATGCTGGCCGGTATCGTGCGCGCGGTGGACGGCGTCGATTTTACCGTCGAACGCGGCCGCTGTCTGGGCATCGTCGGCGAGAGCGGCTGCGGCAAGAGCGTCACCGCACGCTCGATTCTGCGCCTGCTCCCCTCCAGCCAGACAAGCGGCCAGATCCTCTATCACCCCGATGGCGAGGACCAGCCCGTCGATCTGGTAGAGTTGGATCCGAAAGGCGATGATATCCGTGCCATCCGCGGCAAAGATATCGCCATGATCTTTCAGGAGCCGATGACATCCCTGACGCCGGTCTATACCATCGGTGAGCAGATCATGGAGAGCATCCGCAAGCACCAAGACCTGTCCGAAGAGGAGTCGCAGGCCCTGGCCATTTCCATGCTCAACAAGGTCGGCATCCCCGATGCCGAACGCCGCTTTGGCGACTATCCCCACCAGATGAGCGGCGGCATGCGCCAGCGCGTCATGATCGCCATCGCCCTCTGCTGTGAGCCGCGTGTGCTCATCGCCGACGAACCGACGACTGCTCTCGACGTGACCATCCAGGCCCAGATTCTGCGCCTGATCCGCAGCCTGCAGCAGGACATGGACATGAGCGTGATCATGATCACGCATGATCTGTCCGTCATCGCCCAGCTGGCCGACTTTGTCGTCGTCATGTATCTGGGCCAGATGGCTGAGAAGGCTCCCGTTGTTGAGCTGTTCCATAATCCCAAACATCCCTATACCCAGGCCTTGCTCCGCTCCATCGTGCGGCCCGATACACCGCCGCGCGAGCAGCTCCATTCGATCAGCGGCTCCGTGCCCGATCCGCGCAACGCGCCCAGCGGCTGCCGCTTCCGCAATCGCTGCCCAGACGTGCATGACCGCTGCGTCGAAGACCCACCCGTCGTTGAGTTCGGACCGCAGCACTCAGCAACCTGCTGGCTCTACGTCGATGAATAGCTCTTTGGCAGTCCGTTCTCTAGCACTCTGTTCTCGGTCTTCCCTAATCCCACCATTTCGCAACCTGCCACTGAAAACTAGAAACTAAAAACTGAAAACTTTCATGCCAGACACACCTATCCTGCAGGTCGAAAATCTGAGTAAATTCTTTCCGGTCCAGCGCGGCCTCCTGCGACGCACAGTGGGCCACGTCAAGGCGGTAAACGATGTAACTTTCACCGTCAATAAAGGGGAATGTCTGGGCCTTGTCGGCGAGAGCGGCTGCGGCAAAACCACTGTCGCGCGCTGCCTCCTTCGCCTGGTCGAACCGGACCAGGGCCGCATCCTGCTGCACGGCGAACAACAGACCTTTGATATCGCCTCCGCCTCGCGCAAAGAGATGTTGGACGTGCGGCGGCAGATGCAGATCATCTTCCAGGACCCGTTCTCCTCCCTCGACCCGCGCTGGCGCGTTACGGATGTGATCGCCGAACCGCTGATGGCCCAGAAGATCGGCCGCAGCGAAGCCGGCAGACGGGTCCTCGACATACTGCCCACCGTGGGGCTGGGTCCGCACTTTGCCGATCGCTTCCCCCATGAACTCAGTGGCGGTGAACGCCAGCGCGTCAGCATCGCCCGCGCCCTGGTCGTCTCCCCGCCGCTCGTAGTCGCCGACGAACCCGTCTCCGCTCTGGATGTGTCCGTCCGCTCCCAGATCATCAACCTCCTGCTCGACCTGCAAAGTCAGATGAATCTGACATATGTCTTTATCGCCCATGACCTGAGCATCGTAAAGCACATCAGCCATCGCATTGCCGTCATGTACCTGGGGCGGCTGGTCGAGCTTGGCACAACGCAGCAGGTCTTTGAGGAGTGCAAGCACCCGTATACCAAGGCCCTGCTCGCCTCCGTCCTCATCCCTGACCCGACCCACCGTGAACAGAGCTACGTCCTCGAAGGCGAGGTGCCCAGCCCGCTCAACCCGCCCAGCGGCTGCCACTTCTCCACCCGCTGCCCCTTCGCCCAGGAGCAATGCTCAGCCGAAGAGCCGGACCTGCGCGATATGGGAGGCGGGCACTGGGTTCGCTGCCACTTCGCCGAAGAGCTGGATCTGAGCGAAGAGATCTTTGCCCCGCAATTTGACACACCGACTGCAAGCCACTGATAGCTTGCAGCTCCACCTGCCGCTGGCAACCGATCAGCGCTTCCAATACCAAGGATCGTTCTCGTGACCCTGCGCTCCCTCTTCTTCTTTGACGACTGGTGTCTGGCCCGCCGCGACAACATCGTCCGTCGCCTGGGACAGCCTGAATGGGTACGGGAAGCGACCTACGCCGACCCCACCGAGAACCCGTTCAGCTATCCAACCGTACTCTACGACGACCAGCGCAAACTGTGGCGCATGTTTTACCTGGGCCGCGAGACGATGCCGGGGACGCTCTATCGCAAGGACGAGTGGTTTCTGACAGTCGAAAGCGAGGACGGCATCCACTGGGAACGTCCGGACCTGACGTCAACCGTCCCCCTGCCGTCGCGTATGCGGCCCCACGAAATTTTCGACCGGCAGCAGATGGCCACCGGCGGCTCGGTCTTCCTCGATGAAAGTTCGCCCGAAGCCCGCTTCAAATGGCCCATCCTCGCGATCGAAGAGGATGGGCGGCGCGCCTCGCGCCTAGCTTACTCCGCCGACGGCTACAATTGGCAGATCGATCACGCCTCGCGCTGGCATCCCGGCACGCCGGACCCCGGCTTCTTCACCTACCGCCACGCCGAACGCAACAGCCACATCATCCTGGCCCGCCCCAGCCACGGCGACCGCCGTATCGCCATGATGGAGACGCACAACTGGCGCACCTGGAGCGAACCGGAAGTCATCTTCCATCCCGATCCTCTCGACCCGCCCATGTGTGAGTTCTACGGCATCGTCGTACTTCCGTATCGTGGAATCTACGTGGGCATCCTCTGGATGTTCGAGACCGACCCGCTTGACCAGTGGCGGCAGAAGCTGGAAGGGAAGATCTACGGCGAGCTCGTCTACAGCTACGACGGTCTGCGTTTCCAGCGCTCCCTCCGCCAGCCATTTGTCGGCCTGAATGAACCGGGTGAATATGGCGGCGGCGGCATCTATCCCTGTTCGATGGTGGTCGACCACGAGGGGCAGATCCGCATCTATTCCGGCGGCACCAAAGGGGAGCATTTCCAGGCGCGTACGCTCAGCCGCGACGAGCCCGACTACGCCGCCATCCTCATGCACCGGCTGCGGCAGGACGGCTTCGTCTATCTCGAATCAATGGCCGGTGCCGGCCACCTGACGACGCGCTGGGTGCGTATCAATGACGAGCGGATGCTGCTCAACGTCCAGGCCCCCTACGGCGAGGTGCGCGTCCAGCTGTCAGACCTCGAGGGCAAACCCTTGCCCGGCTATACTTTCGATCAGTGCCAGCCATTCCGCGGCGACTCGACCGCCTGGCAGCCCCAATGGCAAGACAAAGCGGGTCTGGCCGAACACGTTGGCACACCTCTCCGCATCGACGTGCGTCTCTACCATGCCCGTCTCTACGCCATCCACGGCGACATCGAACTCGTCTACGCCAGCAACCTCAGATGATTTGATACCGCCCCTCCGTAGCGCGTCACTTGAACCCAATCGGCGGCTGTATGATGCGAAAACTGTGGTCCGCTCTCATCGGTTGTGTCGTCTTCTCGGAAACGAACAGAGCCAGCGATCGTAAGATATCAGGGAAGCAGATGCAGAAGGGTATAATGGGATTACCATCATCGAAGTCGATACTGAGAAGGTTGGCCCGGCTTGTCAGAACGAGCAGGGCATTATAGAGGTCCGTTCATGATGACACCTGAGCAAATCACAAGACTGATCGCAACTGGCGAATCCGAAACATTGGAATTTAAGGAAACCACTGGCACACGCCGTGAAGCCACCCAGACCCTGTGTGCTATGCTCAATCATCGAGGCGGGCGCGTCCTCTTCGGTGTTACTCCTGAAGGGCATTTAATCGGCCAGCAAGTGAGCGATGACACGGTCAAGAAGGTGAGCGCGGAGATACAGAGGATTGAGCCTCAGTCTTTCCAACGATCGAGTGTATTCCCTTGGGCACAGGTCTAGCGGTACTCATGGTGAGTGTTAGCCAGGGTCCTATGAAACCGTATACCTACAAAGAAATCCCCTATCATCGGGTTGGGAGTACTACTCAGGGTATGTCGCGTGACGAGTACAATCAAGTGTTGTTCGAACGGATGCACAGCGATCAGCGCTGGGAGAACCAACCCGCCACCGGATGGGCGGTTGATGATCTGGATGTATCTGAGATTCTGCTCACGGTTGAGGAATCGATCCGTCGCGGTCGTGTCAGCGACCCTGGGACTCGCGATTCCGAGGAACTGCTGCGAGGCCTGGGGCTTGTTAAGGATGGCGTGTTATTACGCGCCGCAGTCGTACTCTTCGGAAAAACCGAGCGAGTCGAGGTCGAGATGCCGCAATGTCTGCTACGGGTTGCTCGTTTTCGCGGCATAGATCGTACGGAGTTCCTCGACAACCGGCAGTTTCGCGACAACGCGTTCGGACTTCTCGTCAGTGCGGATCGTTTCCTGCGCGACAATCTGCCCGTAGCGGGCCGCATCATGCCGAATCTCTTCGAGAGAGTCGATGATCCACTTTACCCACCAGAGGCGTTGCGCGAGGCGCTGGCTAACGCCTTTTGCCATCGCGACTATACGATCGGCGGAGGGTCGGTGGCCGTGGCCATTTACGATGATCGGCTGGAGGTAACTTCGTCTGGGACGCTACACTTCGGGTTGACCGCGGAGCAGCTGTTCCTCCCACATGAGTCGTTGCCCTGGAATCCCCTGATCGCGAACGTATTTTTCCGCCGCGGCTTAATTGAGCGCTGGGGGCGCGGGACGATCAAGATGGCAGAGTTGACTATGTCGGCCGGTCTGCCGCAGCCTGAAATCGAGGATGCAGGTGGTTGCGTGACCGTACGCTTTCTCCCCGGTCGCTATGTGCCGCCCCGACGTGTGGGGCGAGACCTGACCGAGCGGCAGCAGGCGATTCTCGCTCTTCTCGACCAGGCCGATCGAGGCTTGGCGCTACGCGAGATTATCCCATTGTTGAAGCTGCAAGCCACGCGACGACAGGTACAAAAAGATCTGGCCCTCCTTCGAACTCTCGCTCTGGTCGTATCCACGGGACATGGACTGGGGGCCCGTTGGAAGCGTCTGTAAGATCAAATTGGGGTCTATTGGGGTCTATTCCGAATCATTAATGGCCAATTCACGCCACCTGAGACGCCAATCAAGTTCAGTCATTAGTGAACACTAATCTTCCACCTAGGCGCATCCCAAACCTCTCTCGGAGATCAGGCCATGACCAACGAAACGCTCTACAACGGCATCACCCTCCCGCAGACCTGGCCGCCGCGCAATGTGATCGAGAGCTCGCGCGAGCCGATCCCCGTGCCCTATCTCGCCCATCCCCCGCAGGTTATTCCCATCGACCTGGGCCGCCAGCTCTTCGTGGACGACTTCCTGATCGCAGAGACCTCCCTGACACGCGCCTACGGCAAACCGGAAATCCACCCGCAAAGCCCGGTGCTCAGCCCCGAAACAGAGGAAGAGATGGATTCCGGCTTCTGCCCGATGGCCGCGCCCTTCAACGACGGCGCCTGGTACGACCCGCAGGACAACCTGTTCAAACTCTGGTACATGCCCGGCTGGTTCCACAGCACCGCCCTCGCCACCAGCACCGACGGCATCCACTGGGAACGCCCGCAACTCGACGTCACGCCCGGAACCAACCTGGTGTGGCCGAACAACGATGGATCTGACCGCGACGGCTGTCTTGTCTGGCTCGACAGCGACACACCCGACCCCGCGCAGCGTTTCAAAATGTTCCAGTACTACCGCCACTACAAGCCGAGGCCGGGGCAGCCCCCCATCCCACCCGGCAGCTGGCCGTCCCAAATGGCAAGGGGAGAGATGGTCTCCGAGGGCTGGGCCCAGGTATCGCCCGACGGCATCCACTGGAGCGATCCCGTCATCACCACGCAGGTCGGCGACAACACATCCTTTTTCTACAACCCCTTCCGCCGCAAATGGTGCATGAGCGTCCGCCGTTCCGGCCGCATCGACGAGACCACCAGTCTACGCGCCCGCTTCTACAGAGAATCGGACGATTTCCTGCAGGGCGCGCAGTGGGACGTGGACACCGACGAGGTCTTCTGGCAACGCATCGACCACTTCGACCTGCCCGACCCCGCCCGCCCCAACCATCGCGTTGCCCTTTACGACGTGAACGTGACCCCCTACGAGAGCCTCATGCTGGGCCTCTTCGCCATCTTCCGCGGCCCGGAGAACGACATCTGCGCCGCCGAAGGCGTTCCCAAAACCATGGACCTGGAGCTGACCTACAGCCGCGATGGCTTCCACTTCAGCCGCCCGGATCGCACGCCTTTCCTAGCCTCCAGCCGTAAGATAGGCGACTGGAATCGCGCCTATCTCCATGCCTGCGGCGGCCTCTGCCTGGTCGTCCACGACAAAATTTTTATCTACTTCGCCGGTTTTTCCGGTCTGTCGCCAAAACTGGGCTCCACCGGCAGCGGGGATACAGGCATTGGGGATACCGGCCTGTCGCGTCGCGTCATGTACGCCGGGGCCAGCACCGGGCTGGCAACCCTCCGCCGTGACGGCTTTGCAAGCATGGAGGCCGGCGCGGCAGGCGGTACGTTGACCACGCGGCCGGTCACCTTTAACGGGGATCGCCTCTTCGTCAACGTCAGGGCGCCGCAGGGCGAACTGAGGGTGTCGGTGCTGGACGAAAATGGGGATGCAGTCGAAGGGTTGACTGCCGCCGACTGTGCTGCGGTCAGTGAGGACAGCACCTGCGTCGAGGTGAAATGGTCGTCCGGCGGCGAGCTTTCCGCACTAGCCGGACAACCATGCAGACTGCAATTCCATCTGCAGTCGGGGGAGCTCTTCTCTTTCTGGGTAACCGATGACCCCAACGGCGCCAGCTATGGGCACATGGCCGCCGGCGGCCCCGGCTTCACAAACGGCCGGGACCTGCCTCAATCCCAATAGCCGGCCGCAATGTACGCATTGATTCACTGCCGTTACTGACCACTGCAGTTTCATTCCCGCAGTCGTTCAGCGGTCAGATAGTACGCGCCGGCCAGCGGGCTTCCTTCCTCGTCTTGCCACCAGCTCTTCACAGTGGTCGGTCCGCGTTCTACCGCCATCTCAAAGGTTTGCCCGGTCGCGTCCGGCGGCACCGGCAGAGTCTGTTCGCTGCGGCCCACCTGCAGCCAGGCTGAGGCAACCGGCAGCGCCTTGCCCTCGGGCCAGCTGCCATCTACGCCCTGCATCACCGGCGCGGGGTCGGAGATGCCCAGGCCGGATTCCTCCGGCCAGCGGCGCAGCGTAAAGCTGTAGAGACCGGCGCGGGCCGCATCAACGTGCCACGTGCCGCTGTCCATCACCGGCCCGCGCATGCCGCGCTGATTATCCGCATACACCCAGGCCCAGTCGCAGCTGCACAGGCGCGCCGGGTTCTCGGCGTCGGAGCCGATCGCCAGGGGCTGATAGCTCGTGAGGGTATCGCTTACGCCGTCCCACCAGGCCCCGTACTGCCCTCGCAGCTGTTTGACCAACTCCGGATTGGCCGCGGCCACGTCCTGCCGCTGGCCCGGGTCCTCGTTGACATTGTACAGCTCCCGTCCATCGACCAGCCGCCACGGCCCCCACATCACCGCGGCCTGTTCCCTGCCCGTGAAACCAAATTGGGCCCCCTCGTTGGCGTGTCCATACTGCACGACCGACGTCCGGTCTGCGACCGCTTTGTCCGGCCGCCGCATGTGCGCAGCCAGCGGCAGACCGTCGCACGTCCAGCCGTCAGGCGCATGCAGGTCACACAGGTCGATCAGGGTCGGCAGGATGTCGACCCCGCGCGTCACGCCGCCCACGTCGCGGCCGCCATCGAGCCCCGCCGCCGGCCAGCGAATAAAACAGGGCACCCGGTGGCCGCCCTCGTATAGCGAAGTCTTCCTGCCGCGCATTCCCGCATTGTAGATCCCTTCCCCCATCGCCGTGCCATTGTCGGTCATGAATATCAGGATCGTGTTGTCACGGATCTCGTTGTCCTGCAGGAATTTTTCCAACTGCGCCATATTCTCGTCAATGTTGGCGATCATGCCGAAGAAACTGGCCTCATCCCGCTTGATGCCGTCCAGATACGGACGCCGGTATTCGTCGGGAACCCAATACGGGCCATGCGGCGCATTCGTCGCAATATAGGCAAAAAATGGCTCATTCCGATCGTGGCAGCCCTGCATCCAACGCATCGCCTCCTCGAACCAAACGTCGGTGCAGTAGCCCAAGTACTGCTTGATCTCATCTTTATGGCGGTAGTGGTCATCGAAATAGTCGTTGCCATAGTAGTCGGCCGCCGAGGTGATGCCGAAGGCGGGGTGATGGATCGTCTCATGGAAACCGCGATCCTGGGGCCGGTAGGGATAGTTGTCGCCCAGATGCCACTTGCCGAAATGGCCGGTGTGATACCCGTTCTCCGCCAGGATGTCGGCCATCGTCGGCAGGTCCGCGCGCATGAGCGAGCGCCCCATACAGACGAACGTCGCCCCGTTGCGCAGGGCATCCTGTCCCGTCATCAGCTCACCGCGCGTGGGTGTACACATGGGGGCCACATGAAAGTCGGTCAGACGCACACTGTCGGCGTGCAGACGGTCCAACTCAGGTGTTTTCAACATTGGATTGCCCAGGCAGGACAGATCCCCGTAGCCCTGGTCATCGGTCAGCACGAATATGATATTGGGGCGCGACTGCTTGTTCGACATGAAACGGCCTTTCAGCGGAGCGATGAGTAGTGAGAGATTCCCTCGCCGCATCTTACATTGAATCCGCGCCATGCTGCAATCACCGCCCGCCGACTCCAGTAGTGTGACGGCATATCTTCGTGGATCAGTTCGGCACGCGCAACCGTTTTTCACAGCGGTTGACACACCAGCCCCTCCCGGCGAAAATGATCGCATAAAGAGCGCGATCCGCACCCTGCCCCTTAACCGACAGGAGTCATCCCATGAGCCGCTTTGCCAACATCAGCCTGGTCAACTTTCCCACCCTGCCTCCAGACGAGCCCGACCGCTTACGAAAGACGCTGGACCGCATGTGCGCCTACGTCGCCGATGCTGCCCAGGAGCAGAGCGATATCGTCGCCTTCCCCGAAATCTGCAACTGCCTCGACACCGCCGACCCATCTGACGTGGCCGAGCCCCTGGATGGGCCGACCGTGACCGCACTTTCCCAGGCCGCCCGCCAGCATGAGCTGTACGTCGTCTGTCCGCTCGTGGTCAGCGAAGACGGGCGGCGCTACAACTGCGCCGTTCTCATCGGCCGCAAAGGTGAAATCGTCGGTGTCTACCGCAAGAACTTCCCCACCCACGGCGAGCTGGAAGCCGGCGTCACCCCGGGCGTCGAAACACCCGTCTTCGAAACCGATTTCGGCCGCGTAGGCCTGTGCATCTGCTTCGATCTCAACTACTGGGAGGTCGGCTCCGGCCTCTGCCGGAACCGTGCTGAACTGGTGATCTGGCCCTCCATGTGGGCCGGCGGCCGCATGTTGAGCAAATGGGCGATGGAGTTCGGTTTTAATATGGCCGCCGTCTGGAAAGAACAGTCCACCTTCGTCGACGTCGCCGGCCGCGAGCTCCTCGCCGTCAAACGCGAGGCCAGAGATCGCACCGGCCGCTCGCCCGTGGTCACCGCCCGCATCGACCTCGACCGCCGCCTGCTTCATCCCGACTATAACCTGGAAAACCTGAAAGCCCTCTTCAAACGCTATGGCCCGACCGCAGCCTTCACCCAGTGGCTCAAACAGGACTGCCACCTGGTCTTCGGTTCACAGGTGCCGGGCCTCTCCAGCGATCAGCTGATAGAGGAGTTCGGCCTCGAAACGATGCGCGACTACCTCGCACGCGTGCGCCGCGACCGCAAAGCCGCGCTGGCGGCAACTGCCGAACCGGTCTATGCCAACGGACAAACAGTCGTGCAGGACGGAGAGAGAATCTGATGCTACTGACAGGAAAAACCGTCATTGTGACCGGCGCAGGCGGCGGCCTGGGCGCCGGCATCGCTGCTGTCTGCAGCCGCGAAGGCGCCAACGTTGTGGTGGCCGACATCCGCGGCGATGCCGCAGGTGACGTCGCCCAAAGTCTGTCCGGGGATGCCCTGGCCGTCCACTGCGATGTCGGCGACGACGACGCCCAGGCCGAACTGGTGCAGAAAGCAGTCGACGCCTTCGGGCGGGTCGACGGCCTCGTGAACAACGCCGGCATCAACTTCGCCAAACCGTTCCTGGAGACGACCGCCGAGGACTGGGAGCACATCATCCGCGTCGACCTGCGCGCCGTATTCTTCCTGACCCAAAAGGTCTGCCGGCAGATGCTCACGCAGTCCCCCGGCGGCGGCAGCGTTGTGAACGTCGCCAGCGTCCACGCTCACGCCGCCCTGCCCGGCGCCGGCCCTTACGACGCAGCCAAAGCCGGCGTCGTGATGATGGGCAAGAGCTTCGCCCTCGAAATGGCCCCGAACAATATTCGCGTCAATGCGATCTCCCCTGGGCTGCTCGATACCCAGATCTGGCAGGACCTGCAGGACGCCGCGCCCAGCCCGGAGGAGTGCCTGGACTACTGGCGCACCAACATTCCCATCGGCCGCGTGATCGCCCCGGAGGAGATCGGCGAGCTGGCCGCCTTCCTGCTCAGCGACCGCAGCGCCTCCATCACCGGCTCCAACATCTACGCCGACGGCGGCATGACCTCCCAGCTCATCAGCCAGGAGCCCTACACCTCCAAACCGATCGAAGGCTGAGCGCAATCAGGGCCATTCCTCTGCGCCTCACAATGCGCGATTTCGTAGACGGATCGTACCCATATTGCCCAGGACGCTACGCAAAGCAAACGCACGCTCGTTCGCCGAAAGAGACTGCTCTGAATACCAGTGTAACTGCCCGCAGATCGGTCCGCAGAGCGTTCCATTTCAACACACAGCCCGCGCCCATTTCAGGTTTCCCTTCAACCCGTTCCTGGTGTAACATACTGGTCTGACACAGACTTCTGAACCGATTCAGTTTTTCAGCCGAAACAGTGCTCCCATGACGAAACTCCTGTCTCTGTGGAGAGACCGCCCCCGCTTCCATCATGATGTCAATATGCTTCTGATTGTCGTCGGACTTGTGGCGGTCAGCTTTTTCGGCATCCAGACCTTTCTGAAGACCTTCTACGTCCTGCGCCTGGGTTATGGCATGGTCTTTTTTGGCGTGTTTAACTCAGCCAGCGCATTGAGCTACATGGTGATGAGTCTGCCCGCCGGCATCCTGGGAAGCCGGCTCGGTTTGACACGCGCGATGCGCCTCGGCATCGTCGTGACCGTCCTGGGCATGGCGATGCTGCCGCTGACCGAATCGGTGCCGGTGATCTTCCGCTACTACTGGCCTGTCTTCTCGATGATGGTTGTCTCCGGCGGCTACGCCCTCTTCAGCATCAACATGGTGCCTGCCCTCATGGGGCTGACCTCTGACAGAAACCGCAACAGCGCCTATGCCGCGACCGGCGTCATACGCGGCCTTGGCGCCTTCGTCGGCACCCCCTTTGCCGGCCTGCTGCCGGGCCTTATTGCATCCATGATCGGCGTCGGACTCGACAGCCCCGCCCCGTATCGTCTGGCACTTTGGCTGAGTCCTGCGGTTCTGCTGCTGGCCATTATCCCCTTGTTGCGCATCGGCGACGCAGAGCGGAGCGGCAAACACGAAGAGAAACCAACTCTGGCTGGTTCCTTTCCCGTCGTCCCCGTCAGCCTGTTGATCCTGTTCGTCTGGTTCAGCCAGGCCGCCGGCGCTACCTGTTACTCCTTCTGCAACGCTTTTATGGACACGGAGTTGCAACTGTCCACCTTTACGATCGGGATCATTTCCAGCGCGGGTCAGTTCGCTTCCATCTTCGCTCCCATGCTGCTGCCGATGCTCGCCCGCCGCCGCGGCAACGGCTGGACGCTCCTGGTCACTACAGTCGGCGGCGTCATCAGCATGGTCCCGCTCATCCTCATCCCCCAGTGGTTTGCCGCCGCGCTCGGCCAATTCGCCTCAATGGTCCTTTCGGCCGTGCGCATGCCCGCTCTTCAGGTCTACCAGATGGAGATGATCGAGAAGCACTGGCGTACGGTGGCCTACGGAGCGGTAAACGCGGCGATGGGCCTCAGCTTTACGCTGATGAGCTTCGGCGGCGGCCAGATCATTGAGAAATGGGGCTACACCAGCCTCTTCACGTTGGGCGTGTCCCTTTCCATTGTCGGCGTCTTCATCATGTGGGGGACGTTGAAGAGGCCCACGCCGATGGTTGCAGCCCGGGGCGCCGTGCAGTAACAAATAGTGAAGAGAAAGTAAGAGGGGAGCGAACCGTGGGCCGCTCGGGCGCACGGCGCAGACTGTCGAATCCCTTTTCCTCTACAGCACCAACTCAGCCATCATTCGCACAATTTCGATACTGTCGGTCATCACCGTCAGAGTCGTGATCGGCGCCGCCTGCCAGAGCTGTAGACGGTCGGCGATGCGGGCGCGGCTGCCGCACAGGGCGATCGCATCGACCAGCGCATCCGGCACAGCCAGGACCGCGCCGGCCCGGTCGCCGGCCAGATAGCTCGTCTGGATCCTGTCAGCCGCCTCTTCAAAACCGTAGCGGCAGGCCAGATTGTAGTAGAAGTTCCTGCCCCTGCTGCCCATCCCACCGATGTAGAGGGCCAGCATCGGCTTGAGTTGCATCCAGCAACCCGCCAGATCATCACCTATCACGACCGCCGCCGACGGCGCGATGTCGAACCTGTCCTGCCTGCCCTGTCGGCCGGCCCGCGTCCGCCCGGTAGCCACCGCCTCTGCGAACGCCTCGGCGTAATGCTCCGGCGCGAAGAAGATTGGCAGCCAGCCGTCAGCCAGTTCTGCCGCCAACTCCACATTCTGCGGGCCAATCGCAGCCAGATATACCGGCAGGTCTGCCCGCCCGTGCAGGATGCTCTTCAGCGGTTTGCCCAGGCCCAACGAGTCAGGGCCGCGGTAGGGGAGCTGGTAAAACTCGCCCTCAAAGGTCAGGGGCTCATCACGCGCGAAAATGCGGCGCACAATCTCGATATACTCGCGCGTGCGGGTCAAGGGCCTAGCATAACCGACGCCGTGCCAGCCCTCCACCACCTGCGGGCCGGAGACGCCCAGCCCCAGCAGCATGCGCCCGCCTGACAGCTGGTCCAGCGTCATGGCGGTCATCGCCGTCATCGCCGGCGAGCGGGCCGCCATCTGCAGTATCGCCGTGCCCAGGTGAATCCGTTCGGTCTGCGCGCCGATCCACGCCAGGGGCGTTACCGCGTCAGAACCGTAGGCCTCAGCCGTCCACACCGCGTAGTAGCCCAGCCGGTCCGCCTCGCTGATCAGCTCCATCGGCAGGGCAATCTTTCCGCCGGAATAGCCTGTGTTGAGTCCCAGTCGCATCATAGTCTCCGAAAGCTGGGTTAAACGGTCAGAAACCGTCAGGTCTGCGGTCTTGCCAACTCTCTTTTGCCATCCCTGCTGCTGGCTGCAGCGGTTATCCGGTCAGCTTTCGCAGGGTCTCTACCAGCAGCCGGTGCTCCACCGCGTGGATGCGTTCGGCGAGCGTTTCATGTGAATCGCCAGGTCGGATGGGGACGGCCTGCTCCGCCAGCACGGGCCCCTCATCCACGCGTGCATCCGGAACCAGATGGACCATCACGCCGGTATGGTCGATTTCACCGCGGCCAAAGGCCGCCAGGGCGTCGTCGATGGCATGCGCGCCGGGAAACTGCCCGGGCAGAGCCGGGTGCAGATTTACAACCCGGTTGGGAAAGCGGCCCAGGAATTTCTCGCTGAGTATGTGCATCCAACCGGCCAGTACCACCCAGTCCGGCGCGTAGTCGCTCACGAGCGCGGCCAGATCGGCGTCGTACTCGGCGCGGCTGCGCTGCGCGTCGCGGTAGGGTTTCAGAGTAAAGTAACGGTCGGGGATCCGCGCCCGGCGCGCCCTTTCCAACCCGTAAGCCTTCTTGCGGTTGGAGACAACGACCGCAATCTGCACGTCCAGGCTGCCCGACGCCACTGCGTCGATTATGGCCTGCAGATTCGATCCGTTGCCCGAAATGAGAACCGCCAGCTTGGATTTCATAGCGCCTTTGAAAGCGGGTGATATGGCTCTGTGATACCGTCTACAGTATAATCGAATCCCATACGGGGCGAACTATCCTTGCCGCCAGGAAACAGTTTCCCTGCCAGTGTCATGAGGCACTTTTCCCCGCAGTCCGGTTTACAGCGCCAGGCAGAGATTCCCCATCATATGAACGACAGCCGAATTCTGATTCTGATGAGCGATACCGGGGGCGGGCACCGTGCCAGCGCCCAGGCCTTGCAGGCCGCCTTCGCCGCTCGCTACCCCGGACGGTTTCAAGTGGAGATCGTCGATCTGTGGACCGACTACACCCCCTGGCCCATCAACCGTATGCCCCGCCTGTACAGCCCGATCGTTGCCCGCGGCCTCTGGTTCTGGAAGCTGCTCTGGGCCGTTTTCGAAAACGAGCGGGTGTTTTCTGCCGCCCTGCGCCTGGTCTATCTGATCAGCCGCAGCGAACTGCGCAAGGTCCTGCAGGCCCACCGTCCGCATCTGATCATATCCGTACACCCGTTCATGCAGCATATCGTCTTGCGTTTGCTTGAGCAGGAGGGCGCCGCGGTTCCCTTTATGACGGTCGTCACGGATCTGGCATCGTTTCATCACGGCTGGTTTCATGCGCGGGCCGGGCGTTGTTTTGTCGCCAGCGAGCCCGCGGCCGCGGCAGCCAGCCGGCATGGCCTTCACGCCGGCCAGGTCCGTCTGCTCGGTTTGCCCGTACGGGCCCCCTTTGCCGGCGCTCTGCCGGAAAAGGAGACGGCGCGCGCCCGGTTGGGGCTGGCAGACACCGCTTTTACCGTGCTACTGCTCGGCGGGGGCGAGGGCATGGGCCCGGTTGCGGCGACTGCGCATGCGGTTGCACGCCTTCTGACGGAGACGGGGACGGCCGCGCAGCTGGTCGTCATCTGCGGCCGCAACAAGCGTCTGCGCCAGTCTTTGCAACGGTCAGACTGGTCGATTCCGGTGCAGGTGTGCGGCTTTGTGGACAATGTGCAGGAATGGATGGTCGCCAGCGACTGCGTGATCACCAAGGCCGGGCCGGGCACAATCGCCGAAGCGCTGATCTGCGGGCTTCCCATCCTTTTGAGCGGATTTATTCCCGGGCAGGAAGAGGGTAACGTGGCGTATGTGGTGGAAAACGGCGTCGGCGCCTATTGCGACTCACCCGACGGCATCGCCGCGATTGTCAATGACTGGGCCGGCGGCAGTCAGCTGGCTCAGATGTCGGCCCGCGCCCGCGAGTTGGGCCTTCCCCGCGCCGCGTATGACATTGTCGATGAGATTGTGGAGTTCATGGATGGGGAGTGTGCGGAGGATGGTGATAGTTGACAGGAGGTTATCACAGTTGCAAAGTCTTGATGTGATACAGGAATGAGAGGTGCATATGCCGAGAACAACCAGGATTATCGCCTTTACTCTGCCAATCGAGATGGCCGACCGGGTAGAAGAGGTGGCGAAGCAAGAAGGCCGTTCCCGCAGCGCGCTTCTGTGCGAAGCTCTGTCTCTTTACATGGACGAGAAGGAGTGGCGACAACTTCTCCGCTACGGCGAACAACGGACACGTGATCTGACGATCAATTCTGAGGATGTCAGCTGCTTGGTGGAAGAATACCGGGCTGACATGAAATCATCGCGGGCATGAGCGCCTCCGTTCTCGAACTGGCACTCGGGGGGAGGTTCGAATTGTATCGTTCCCCTTTTTCCTACTGGAGACCGCAGGTGTACTGACGCACGAAAGTGACCGGTCTTTGGGTCATCCCCTATGCATGTTCAGTACAACCACGTCCAAACCTGGGGCCCGCGAAAGCCGACTGTCGGTAGTAAGTAAAGGGAAGCCGTGGACGCGAGCGACCGAAAGATAGACAGCGTCATAGGCACTGACATTTCGGTGGTATCGCCACGCCATTCGAACGAGCGCCTGGTGTGAAATGCGGTCCACCGGCCAATGAGCCAAATCCTCTATGGCCATCAGTGCCCGTATCTCAGAAAGGCGTCCGCTTAGCACCGCGCGGCGCAAAACTGACAGCACCTCAACGTCCATTAACTCGGGCGCAACCAATGAGGCATCCTCGATCATGTCAGATACCGTCAGGCCAAGGGGTGTTCTCAAGAGATACTCGACCGCGACGGAGGCGTCAAGGACGAATCCCGTCACCGAGGTCCCTTTCACGACGCGCACGTTCTTCCATGAGCAACCTTGTCGCCTCTACGCCAAGGTCGGTCTCGGGACGTTGAGCCAGACGCCTCCGCCACTCCCAGCGCGCCAACTCCCGCTCTATAGCGGTGAGCGCCACCGCGCTCATTGTGCTGTTGTTCTCACGCGCATGGTGGCGCAGTCGCTCATGAAGAGTATCCGGCATGTTCTTGATCTGTAGATTAGCCATATCATGATAGTAGCATGATTCTGACATGAACGCAAACTCCTAGACTACCAAGTGTGGCTTCAATTTTCATCCATTCTTGCTGCTCGCATAGTTAAACGCTACCATGAAACCATGAACAGCTTGTTTGCTGTTAGGCGAACTATGATCTATGCATACCCGTGTGAACTCACCCCTGACGAAGATGGAGGACTTATGGCCGTTTTCTCCGATGTTCCAGAAGCTATCACGGGCGGCAAAGACCGGACCGAAGCGCTAACAATGGCAGAAGACGCTCTCGCTACAGCCTTGGTGGGATATGTCCACGCACAGTGGGCAATCCCCACACCTAGCCAGCCGGGCACCAGCCAAGAGCTTGTCGCAGTACCAGCCGTGCTCGCGGCCAAACTTGCACTCTATTCTGCCATGCGCGAGCAGCGTATCAGCAATTGCGAGCTTGCCAAACGACTGAGGAGCAGCGAATCGGCTGTGCAGAAGCTAATTGACCCGGAGCGCAATTCTCCCATCGCTCAGGTGCAGAAGGCGCTCAGAGCGGTTGGGCGCAGTTTAATGGTCGAAGTGACTGCTGTTTGAGAGAGAGAAAGTAGATTGGAGCCAGTACCTTGCCCCGGAGATAAGAATGCCGATATCCACTATGTATGATCTCACGTTACCAATACTCAGGTTGTTGAATGACGGAGAGCGACACGACGCTTCCGCGCTAATTGACCACCTCGCGCATCACTTCGAATTGACGGCAACTGAAATAAATGAACGTACTTCTAGCGGCAGGAACAGGCTTGCCGGTAGAATCAGCTGGACACGAATGGAGTTGAGAAACGCTGGCCTCCTAGGATATATGGATGGAGGAGGTTCTCACATTACTGAACGCGGTCGCAAAGTATTGGCCGACAATCCTGACCGCATAGACAAAACGTTTTTGAATCAATTTGAGGAGTACCGGAATGTACTCAAGGAGGATGCTACCGAATCCAAGAACAAGCCTTCGGATAAACCGAATGAAGATACGCCAGAGGAAAATCTGAAAGCAGCATATGATACGATTCGAACCTATCTTGCGAATGAAATTCTTGAGCAAGTTCGTAAGTGTTCTGCAGAATTTTTCGAACGCCTCGTCGTAGATGTCTTGGTCGGCATGGGTTACGGTGGATCTTGGGAGGAGGCCGGCAACGCGGTCGGTGGCTCGGGCGACGGTGGTATCGACGGAATTATCAATGAGGACCGGCTTGGTCTTGATGTGATCTACATTCAGGCCAAACGCTGGGAGAGTCCCGTTGGCAGCCCTCAGGTCCGTGACTTTGTTGGAGCTTTGGCTGGTCAGAGAGATGCAAAAGGCGTGTTCATCACCACTTCGTCCTTCACTCAAGACGCTCGCGATTATGTGAGGACCGTTGGCACAAAGATCATCCTTATCGATGGCCGCCAACTTGCCGAATACATGCTTGACTACAATGTCGGCGTCATCACCGAGGCCTCCTACGAACTGAAACGCATCGACACCGCCTACTTTGAAGACGAATAACCCTCACCCACCCATACGCCCACAATAGTCCAACTGATGCGCCACATACACCATCTCGCCGTCGGCAATCTGCCCCCGGCGCAAGGCGAGCCATTCCTCGAATTCGTCACCGTCCAATTCCGGATGCCCCCGCAACGTCGATTCCACAAAGTGCAGGATACAACCGAGAAAATAGGCCTCATCAGCCGGATAATCCCCACCCACTGCATGCACGACCCAATCCGAACTGCCGGCCGCCAGCACCTCCGCCCCGCATGCCCGCAACGCGTGGAACAGCCTGCGTCCGGTGCGGCTGTCGCCGGAGGGCTGCCCATCTGTGATACGCGTATCCATCGAGCGGTGATAGAGCGCCTCGATCCGGCCATCCAGTTCCGGGTCGACCTCCGGTAGAAAGAGCGTTGCGCCGTCGAAGTTGATGCTGAAATAGAAGAGGCCGGCGGGACGCCCCATCTGCAACAGAACGGGCAGCGCCGCCGGCAGGTGGAGCAGATCAAGTAGGGCGTGGGCGATGATCAGATCGAAGCGATGCCGGTTTTCCCGCCGGGCCGCGAACTCATACAGGTTGGCCGTCTCCAACTGTACCCGCAACCCCGTTTCCTCGCTCGACGTCAGATGCGCCAACCGCCGCCGCGCCACCTCGATATTGCCCTCATCGCTGTCGATGGCAGTGTAACTGACGCCAAAACCTGAGCCAGCAAACAGCCCCCACTCGACACAACGCTCGACCATCGTGCCGATCCCCGCGCCTACCTTCAGGGCGCGCAAAGGGCGATCCCGCGGCAGCTCGTCACTTACTGCATCCGCCAGCGTCTGCCAGACATGCCGGTTGAGCGCGCGGTCGTCTACGGTGCGCTTGGCGGCCAGGTAGCGAGTGAAATCGAAAGCGTCTGTCATGTCAGGTGTCGATGGTCACTGAACACAGGCTGCCAGGTACTCCCGAATCGCCGCCGCCGAGTCCGCCCAGCGGGGGTGGGAAGCGAAGCGCTGCCGAGCGTTCCGACCCAGGGCGGCCAGGCGCGCCCTGTCCCCGGCCAGGGCGGACAGATGCGCGGCGATGCTGTCCGCGTCCGCCGGTTCGACCAGGAAACCGTTGACGCCGGAATCGACGATCTCAGCGGCGCCGCCGTGAACGCCGGCCAGCACCGGCAGCCCGAAAGCCATTGCCTCCAGGTACACGATGCCGAACCCCTCATAAGACAGCACGGCCAGCAGGTGTGCGGCGCGATACCGCTGCGCCAACTCGTCGTCCGACACGCGCCCGTGCAGGCGGATGTTGCTCTCCAACCCGGCCGCGCTGATTTGCTTTCGTAACGCAGCCGAGTACGCGCTGTCGATCGCTTCATCACCGACAACGTCCAGCAGCCAGTCGGCTTCCGGCAGACGGGACAGCGCAGCGATCAGATGGTGCAACCCCTTGCGCGGGATCAGATTGCCGACAAAGAGGATGCGCAGCGGACCAGCATCGCTCCCTCTGGCGCTGATCAATTTTTCCGCCGCGCGCTCGTCCGGCGCCGCCAGATGATCAGCGCCAGGGTACGCGATCACGCCGCCCAGCGGAGCAAGATTTTCGCTCTCTCCTCGCAGTTCCCTCACCGCCTGTTGGGTCGTCCGGCTGTTGAAAATGAAGCCGTCCACCGTGCGCAGATAGGAACGCTCCACCGCCCGGTACAGGGGCAGCAGCGGGCGCGGGTGCTGTTCACTGCTGCGCAAATGATGCACGATGCTGATCAATGGATAGCGCGGTTGAAGTTTCCGCAGACGCCAGTTGACCAGCGCCAGCGATGGATGGTTCAACTCGTCCTGCAAGAGAATGTCCACGGGAAGGTCGCGCAAGCGCCGGAACAGGCGTAACGAGAGGTTGTCGGCCAGATGCGCTGGGTAGCTGCGCCAGGGGAGCGACACGATTTCGACGGAATCGCCGGCCTCACGCAGATGCTCGACCAGCTCGCGGTCGTAGAGATAGCCGCCGGAGAGCGTATCTAGGTAGCCGTAAATGAGCAGACCGATGCGCATGAACTGCAGTGGCTGGCGGTCAGCGGCCGGAGCTGCGTTCCACCCGGTAAGAGGCCCAGGCGATTTCGTTTTCCCAGATGCGTGCGGTGACCGCGCTGATGTTGTCCGCGTTCAGGCCGTCGGAGAAGCTGTTGCCGACGATGCGGCAAAAATGCT
Organism: Caldilineaceae bacterium; assembly: GCA_965208965.1. Classification (GTDB taxonomy): domain Bacteria; phylum Chloroflexota; class Anaerolineae; order Caldilineales; family Caldilineaceae; genus Bin5. The sequence goes on along the minus strand of OZ242384.1, from coordinate 1,318,889 downwards.
CGATGCTCGGATTGAGGCCGTCAAATTCCGGCAGGTCATTGAGCGTTTTATCGCGATAGCGGGCCGCCAACTCTTCCAGCAACTCTTCCACATGCACGATATCCACCAGGTAGCCGTGTTCATTCAGCTCCGCGCCCTCCAACTGGAACTCCAGCCGGTAGTGATGGGAGTGCCACTCGTTTTCCGGCCCCCAATCGCCGCCGATGAGGAAATGTTGGGCCACAAAATCCCGCTGTACTGCCAATTTGTACATCGATTCGGTCCCTCCGTTTGAGGTCCTGGTCCACTGCGGTCAGTCTCCAGGAGTGCGGCTGCCACCGCAACTGAAAATCAAGAACCAACCACTAAGAACTGTAGTTGAGAATGACCTGCAAAGTCTGCTCCGGACAGCTGTCGATGAGACTGTAGGCCTCCGCCGCCTGCTCCAGCGGGAACCTGTGCGAGATCAGCTCCTCTACCGGCAGCCTCGCCAGCAGTTGCCATGCGCTCTCCATGCGGCGGGCCTTTGTCCAGCGACTGCGCAGCCGGGGAGCGACCGTGCTGACCTGGCTGCTGATCAGACGGACGCGGTTGCGGTGAAAGGAGCCGCCCAGCTGGAGGGTCGCCGGCTTGGTCCCGTACCAGGAACCGACCACGATACGGCTGTCAAATTCGGCCGCCGAGACTGCCGCGTCCAGGGCTGACGGCTGGCCCGAGAGTTCATAGATCAGATCGACGCCGCGCCGGTCTCCCGCATCCGCCAGCGCCTCTTGCAGAGTTTCAGCGCCGTCAGTACCCCCGGGATCGATTGTCTGGCTTGCGCCCAGCCGTTGGGCAGTCCGCCGCCGCTGCGGCAGCGGGTCGACCGCGATCAGCGCGGCCAGCGGGAACTGCGCCAGTAGCGCGGTTGTGAGCAGCCCGACGATGCCCAGCCCCATCACCAGAATCCGCTCGCCCACAAGCGGCGCGCCGTCCATCACCAGGTTGACGGCCGTCTCGGCATTGGGCAACAGCGCGGCCTGCGCCGGCGCCATCCCCTTGGGCACCGGCAGGAGCGCCTGCGGGCTGGCGCAGAAGTGGCTTTCGTGGGGATGGAAGGCGAAGTAGTAGCGGCTGTCTATTCTACCTGCTGCGTCTACCTGTCCATCTGCTTCCGTTGTATCCGCTTGTCGCGCCGGCGGGCGGGCAGTATCACAGATGCGGCCTACGCAGGCGTAGCCGTATTTCAGCGGGTAGCTTACCGTGTCGGTCAGACCGGCGATCGATCTGTCGGCTGCCATGCCGGGAGGAACCTGTCCGCGGTAAAAGAGCATCTCCGTACCGGCGCTAATGGCGGAGACGGCCGTTTCGATCAGCAGCTCGTCCCCTTGCGGCGGGGCCATCTCCTCCGTGCACACTTCGACCGTGCCCGGCGCCGTGAACAGCACTGCGCGCCGTTCCACACGGTTGGAAGCTGGATTCACGCCGCCGCCCTGCCGTTACGGGCGACTCTCTTCTCAAACTCTCCCCACAGTACCGTGTCGGTCGCCAGCCGCACCTGCTCGACATTCTGCAGGCGGGGCATCACTCCGCGGAGATGGGCCCCTGCGTCCGCCGGTTGGATCATCTGATAGCCGCCCAGAAAGACCGGCGCGATCGTGATCACGGCATAGTCCGTCAAGCCCTCTTCCAGGAAGCTGGTCAGAATGCGTGCGCCGCCCTCGACCATCAGCGACCCGATGCCCTCGGTACCGAGGCAGGTGAGGAGAGCGGTCAGATCCACGCGACCTTTTTTACCGGCAGGCAAAGTCAGGATGCGCGCCCCCGCCTCTTCCAGCAGCTGCCGGCGCGGCGACTGCGCTCCCTGGGCCGTGGTCGCGATCCACGCGCTGTTGCTTCCCTGTAGAAGCCGGGCGTCCAGCGGCGTGCGCAGCTGGGAGTCTACGATCACCGGCTGCGGGTTGTCACCGGCAACCAGCCGCACCGTCAATGCGGGGTCGTCGGCCAGCACCGTTTCGATGCCGACCAGAATCGCGCCGTGTGCCGCCCGCAGCGCGTGGGTCATCGTCAGGGAGGCAGGAGCGCTGATGGGGGTAGCGGTTCCCTGTTGGGTGGTCAGGCAACCGTCGAGGCTCTGGGCATAGCTGAGGGTGACGAAAGGTCGAGGAGAGAAGAGTGAGGAGTGAGGAGCGAGAGAAGATGCTTCCTTCCCTCTTTTTTCTCTTTCCACACCTTGGTTGTGGTTAAGGATACGGGCGCGCAATCCATCGATCTGTGGCCGATACGCTTCCGCCTGGCCATGCGTGAGGTGTTCTCTCTCTCCTCTCTCTTCTTCACTCTCTTCTCTTTTCTCGGTTCCGTTCAGTCCGTTGAGGCGGATGATGTGGCGCATGCGGGCGACTTTCGCCTCCAGATAGGCACGGCTTTCCGGATTCGACGGCATCTGCAAGGGGATTCGTTCCCGGACCGCGATGCCCAGCCCGGCCAACCCTTCGATCTTGGCCGGGTTGTTCGTCAGCATCCGCACCGATCGGACGCCCAACTCCTGCAGGATCAGGGCGGCGGCCGTGTAGTCCCGCTCGTCGGGCTGATGGCCCAACAGCAGGTTGGCGTCAACCGTGTCGTAACCTTCATCCTGCAGATTGTAGGCGCGCAGCTTCTCCTCCAGGCCGATGCCCCGCCCCTCCTGCCGCAGGTAGATGAGCGCGCCCCGCCCTTCGGCGGCGATGGCCTGTATCGCCCGCGTCAGCTGTTCACCGCAGTCACAGCGTTGGGAACCGAGCACGTCGCCGGTGAAACATTCCGAGTGGATGCGGACGAGCAGATCTTCGCCCCCGGGGTCGCCGAGTACCAGGGCCAGGTGGTTCTTTCCATCTGCAGCGCTCTTGAAATAGTGCAGGTAGAAGCCGCCGTCCGCAGTGGGGATGCGGGCAGTGACCGTGCGCTCCACTGCCGAGGGCAAGTGAAGCGGAGGGCCATTCTTCGATTCAGCGGAGCCCAGGGGATGCCCCGCGACGGTTGTGTCCGACATCTGTCAGGGTGTACTGAAAGCTAGCTGAACCGCTCCTCCAGCCAGGGGTCGCCTTCCATGTGGTAACCGTAGCGTTCCCAGAAGCCGGGCCGGTCGCCGCGCATGAACTCCAACCCGCGCAGCCATTTGGCGCTCTTCCAGAAGTATTTTTTTGGCACCAGCAGCCGCAGGGGATAACCGTGATCCGGTTCGATCTCTTTGCCCTGATAGAGGTAGGCGAGCATCGTGTCGTCGTCGTCGAGCACATCCAGAGCGATGTTTGTCGTATAGTCGCCGTCGCAGCGGGCCATCACGTGTGTGGCCTTTGGATCGACTTCGATGTGGCGCAGAAATTCACGCCAGGGCACGCCCGTCCAGGTGGTGTCCAGTTTGCTCCAGCGGGTGACGCAGTGGATGTCAACGGTCTGGGTCTTGGACGGCAGGGCCGTCAACTCTTCCCACGAGAAACTTTTTTCCCGGGCCAGTCCGAAGACGCTCAGATCCCAACCATCCAGGGAAGCGTAATGATACGTTGGGCCGTAGGTCAGCACGGGAAATCGTTCGGTCACGAACTGGCCCGGCGGCACCCGCTCTTCGCGGGGATTGGCAGGCAGATTTTTGACCCGCTTGAGACGTTCGACCTTACGAAAGGGATTTTCGATACGCATTGTTCCATCTCCATGGCGTGGATAGCAGACCTGGCCCCGCTCTTTCCAGATTGCAGATGCCGACCACTAACCACTAATCACTGTCCGCTGCCTTAAAGCGCTTGAGAATCAGAGAGGCGTTCTGGCCGCCGAGGCCGAATCCATTGCAGAGACCGGCATCGACCTGGCAGGCGCGGCTGACGTTGGGCACATAGTCGAGGTCGCAGTCCGGGTCCCGTTCATTGTAGTTGATAGTCGGCGCAATGCGCTGCGTCTGCATCGCCTGCACGAGCGCGGCTGCGCTCTGCGCGCCGGCTGCGCCCATGGCGTGGCCGATGCTGCTCTTGAGGCTGGTGACCGGGATGTTGTAGGCGTCCTCGCCGAAGATCCGTTTGATGGCAGCGGTCTCCGATTTATCGTTCAAAACTGTGCCGGTGCCGTGGGCGACGATCCAGTCGATTTCATTGGCGCCGAGCCCGCTCTCCTGCAGCGCGATGCGCATACATTCGGTTGCGCCATGTCCTCCCGGTTCCGGCGCGACCATATCGAAGGCGTCTTCACTGAGCCCGTAGCCGGCGAACTCGGCGAGGATCTGCGCACCGCGGGCCTGCGCATGTTCCAGTGTTTCCAGGACAAATGCAGCCGCGCCCTCGCCGACGACCATACCGTCCCTGTCGCCGCTGAAGGGGCGGCAGGCGGTTTCCGGCTCGTCGTTGCGCGTGCTGGCCGCGCCCAGGCGGCTGAACGTGGATATCGCCATTTTGGTCAGGTAGCCTTCGGCCCCGCCGGTCAGCATGATATCGGCCTCCCCGCGCTGGAGGCGCCGCGCGGCTTCGCCGATGCTGGTGATACCGGTTGCGCAGGCTGTCACCTGGCTGTTGGTGGGGCCGGTGATGCCGTACTTGATGGCGATAAATGTCGGTGCGCTGCTAATCAGCGCGGCGGTGGCGCTGGCCGGATTGAAACGCTTGGGACCGTTTTCCTCGAGCTTGCGGCCCTCCTCCTCAACAATATCCCAGCCGCCGAATGCCAGTCCCATCTCCACGCCGACGCGGGAGCGGTCCTCCTGCGAGAGGTCCAGGCCGGAGCGGTCCAGCGCCTCCTGCGTGGCCTTCCACGCCAGCTGCGTGCCGCGGCTGGTGCGGCGCACGTCTTTGCGGTCCATGTAGGCGCGCGGCTCCCAATCGTTGACCCTGGCGGTTATCTGGGTGGGGAATCCGGTCGCATCCCAGTGGGTGATAGGGCCGGTGCCCGATTTTCCCGCCATCAATCCGGCCCAGGAGCTTTCCAAATCGTGGCCCAGGGGCGTCACCATCCCGATACCGGTGACAACAACGCGCCGGGCCGAGCCTCTCTCATTTCCGTTCATCTCGAAGGTTCTCATTATCTGTCTGTACGGGCCTGACCACTAACTGCTGCAGTTTTACCGCATCGTCAGGGCCATGACCGCTTTCTGGGCGTGCATGCGGTTCTCCGCCTCATCGTAGACGATCGACTGTGGGCCGTCGATGACCTCGTCCGTGACTTCGATGTTGCGGTCGGCCGGCAGGCAGTGCATGTACAGGGCATTGTCGTTGGCCAGAGCCATGCGGCGGGCGTCGGTGATCCAGTCGGTATACTGGCTGCCGATGCGCGCGCTTTCCTCGTCGTCATCGGTCGTCAGCAGCGCGCCCCAGCTCTTGGGGTAGAGGATATCGGCGCCCTTGAACCCGGCGTCGAAATCGTCGAGAATCTCGAAGCTGCCGCCATGCTGCGCGACATTGTCTTCGGCCTGCTGGACGATGTCCGGCATCAGCTTGTATTCGGGCGGATGGGTCAGCCGCACGTTCATGCCAAAGCGGGTCATCTGCAAGACCAGGCTCTGGGGCACCGAGATCGGCTTCTGGTAACTGCTCGCATAAGCCCAACTGACGTTTATCGTCTTGCCGCGGGGATCGCCGACCTTTTCGACGATCGTCATCAGATCGGCCAGGATCTGGAACGGGTGGTAGATGTCGCACTGCATGTTGAGTACCGGCGCGCGGCTGGCGTCCGCGACGCTGTTGATGTAGCTGTTGCCGATGCCCCAGTCGCACTGGCGGATGGCGATGCCGTCATAGTAGCGTCCAAAGATTTCACCGATCTCCTTGCCGGTGTCGCCATGGCTGATCTGTGTTGTTTCGTGGTCGATGAACGCCGCGTGCCCTCCCAGTTGGGCCATGCCAGCCTCGAAGCTGGAGCGGGTGCGCGTGCTGGTGAAGAAGAAGAGCATAGCCAGCGCTTTGTCGCGTAAGAGGGGATGACCGATTCCCAGCGCACGCTCCCGTTTGAGCGTAAGGGCAACGTCCAGGACCGTCTCGATCTCCTCCTTCGAGAAGTCCATATCACTAATGAAATCGCGACCGCGCAGATCGGTTTGCATTCAAGTCTACTCCTGACTTCATGTTAGGGAATTCGTATCCAGTTTTCAGTAACTGCAACTCCACTCGTGCACGCAGCGCTTTTTCCACCGTCCACGCGCGGCGCTACGAGAACGGAAGGCTGACTACGAAAGATCTGACTGCGAAAAACTATAAATGTATCCTCGTTCCCGTCTCCCCTGCCAGCGCCAGGTGCAGATTCTGCGGATTGGTGATCAGGCAGTGGGCGCGGGGATTGGCGCTTTTTTCCAGGAATTCGATGCAGGCATCGATCTTGGGCCGCATACTACCGGCGGCGAAATGTCCCTTTCCCCGGTATCGTTTGGCCTCGGCAACGGTGAGCTGGTCCAGATCGATCTGTTCGGGCTTGCCAAAGTTCAGGGCCACTTTCTCCACGCCGGTGCTGATCAGAAAGAGGTCGGCCCCCAAATCGACCGCCAGCAGGCAGCTGGCCATGTCCTTGTCGATCACTGCGGAGACACCTTGCAGCTGGCCACCGGCGTCACGCACAACCGGGATGCCGCCCCCGCCACAGGCCACAACCACCCAGCCCATGTCCACCGCCTGACGAACCGCCTCGATTTCGATGATCTCCACGGGCTTCGGGCTGGAAACAACCCGCCGCCAGCCGCGCCCGGCATCCTCAACAACGTGCCACCCCCTGCTCTCAAAGCTGCGGGCCGTCTCTTCATCCAGAAAACTGCCAACCGGCTTGGATGGACTGTCGAACGCCGGGTCGTTCTCGTCGACGCGCGTCTGCGTGATGATGGTGGTGGTCTCGCGTGGGATCTGCCGCTCGCGGAAGTCGTTGTTGAGCGCCTGCTGCAGCATGAAGCCGATGCTGCCCTGCGTGTCCGCGACGACTAGAGTGAGGGGAATCGTGTGGACTTCGCCGAGGGCCAGTTCGTTGCGCCGCAGGATGAAGCCCACCTGCGGCCCGTTGCCGTGGGTGACTACGACGCCCTGCCAGCCGCTCTCGAGCATCCGGGCAATCTGCCCGGTGGTCTCATGGACCGCGCCCCACTGGTGGACGATCTCCGGCCGGCTGCTGTCGGCAATCAGGGAGTTGCCTCCGATAGCGACGACAGCCAGATTGGTTGCGGAGTGGGGCGAGCTGTCATCGGCGGTTTTATGGGAGGTTTGATCTGTCATTGCCGGTTTCGGTCTGCGAAAACAAATCCGCTGTCGATCAGCGGATGCGGTACCCTGATTATAAGAATCGGCAAAGGAAAAGTCAATGCGGCCCCAGCCGGAACGGCAGTGGAACTGCAGTAGTCAGTGGTCAGTGGAACGGCGGTGGTCAAGGGTTGGATGGGTGAAGTTGAACAAGAGAGTACAAGCGAGGACTTGAGATTGGTAAGAGTCTTGGGGGCGGGTGGCTTTTGGGTGTGCGGCGGGGTCGGGAGGGGCTGGGAGGCGTTCTTGCGTGAGGAATTGGGAGCGCGTGGTGGGTTTCTGGGCTCGTTTGGGGAAGATTTCGGTGTTTTTGGGGTGGATGCGCGGTTTTCAGGGCGAGTTCCGGGCAGGAGGATACAGCCGCTGGCCAAGGGGCGCAGTACTGCATGTTATATTCTATTTGTTTTTTGACAGCCCACCGCGCGGGCGGCGGGCTGGGCTTATTCCCGCTGTTCCTTAACTGGAAATCTGGCCTCAAGATAGGCTTCCATCTGGGCCCGTTCTCCTTGGCCTGTTGCCTGCTCTTCCACTCTGCGCTTGTACAGTTCGCCTTCTGACTTCTCTTTAACTCTACCCTGCAGCTTCTTGACATAGCTGAGCTGCTCCGCGAGGGCCTCTTGCGGGTCTTCGTCGTAGTCGTTGCCAAGCGCGCGACAGGGGCTCATCAACACGCCGGCCGGCAGCTTGGTGATAGCCTGGCCGGTCAGGGGGTCGAACGGGGTCTCGCCCATGTGCGGCAAACCGGACAGCGTCTCTTCGATATCCCCTTGAAAATCTTGCAACTCTGCGGTCATCTCGGGAAGACCGGGAATCTTGGGCGAGTCAGCGCTAAAATCAAGTAACTCATTATGCATTCTTTCCAGTAAAAATTGTCTGTCTTCGTAGTTATGGTAGCCGAGGCTGCGGCGCCCTTTTTCATTCAGAAACACTTTGGGAGGTTCGCCCGGTTTGGACATTACAGAGAATTGGGCGAAGCCCTGGTGGACGAGGGACTCGCGGCGGTAGCGGTCCTGTTCGGCCTTTTTGATGTCGGCGGCCTTGAGGACGTCGAGGTTGGGGTTCACGTCAAGGTGTTCGGCGGCAGCCTCGATTTCTTCGGTGCGGACGCGCTTCATCGCCGCGTCGCCGAGTCGGTAGGCATCGAGTTTCATTTGGAGGCCGCGACAGACGGCGTCGAAGCGGTTGGGGCTGAGCGAGCCGTCGATGACCTTTGCGATGCAGTCGTCGAGGACATCATTCACTTCTGTGAAAGGTTCGGGTAGATTTTTGCCGAGGCGGACGGCGGTGGCAGAGTTCTTGCCGCCGAGGGAGCGCCACTCATGGACCTGTTCGGGGGTGGGTCCGTGGGCGATGCAGTAGCCGCCGTACTGGTCGAGAGCGTGCCCCTTACAGGGGCTTATGTTGTCATCAGAAGCTTGATCCTAGGTAAAGTAGGGATTTTCCCATTCATCTAGTCTTGCTGCCGGGGAACCCTGTTCATTTGATGAGAAGTATGGTTGGCCCCAATCGCTAGACCACGAAATGGGAAAATGAGATATCGATCTTCTGAAGGTCGCCAACTAAATCGATCGGTTCGGTCGCAACCGCTAGGGGTTCGGCGTCGGCTAGGTCGTCTTGACCAAGACCGACGCCATGTATGAGCATGTTCTGCGCAGTGCTGGAATCAGGGATGCTCATGGTGGCCATACCAGGGGAAACTGAGGCCGAAGACCGAACACGAGCTAAGTATAGTTGGCTGGTTCCGAGCATGAGCCCAAGCAGGCGAGGCAAGTCTCGAATAGGCCCTGCAGGCGTCGCGAATACCATCAAGGGCCCGCTACAGAAATCTTGACAATCCGTCAATCCTGATTCAGACAGACCGCACACAGAATATGGCGCAGCTGTTAAAGGAAAAGAAAAAAGAGGACAGCCCTTGTGGCAGCGGCGTTTTCAAGGGCTAGAAGCGCCTCTCGAGACCTGCAAGTCCTGGAGCAGGTATTTCACACTAACTGGCTGGCCTCAACTCCAGTAACTTTCTCGCAGAAAGCGAGAAGTTCCACAAACTGTGGATGACCGTTGACCAGTTTGCGGCTTACTTTTTTCTCCTGCTCCAAATGGAAGAACCTGCCGGCAACTTCTGTAGCGTCACGCGACAGGGCGTGCTCTACTAGTCTGCGACCGCACTCATCAGGTTCGATCACACCGAAGAGATGCAATAATCTCCTGGGCAGAAACCCCACTACCCGCAGTTGTCCGGTTTTCACGACACCTGGCGTCACAATTTCGTGGGGAACCTCTGTCATGCCGTTCTTGTTGAACCAGTACGCCAACAAAGCGTCGCCGCTATAGCTCTGGTGGGTTGCCTTGAATATACCAAACCCGCGTCCGGTGATTGCGGTGTAATCAAGTGCGGCGATGTGCCTGGCGTCACCTATATGTATGACCCTGCTCCCTTCCGCCCTTTTCAGCAGAGGATTGAGCATCACGGCATACATGTACCTTGATAAACAGCCCACGGCAAAGGTGGTCTCGACCTGGTCCTCTGTGATTTTCGTCTTCCTTTTCATCGCGTTTGCATTGAGGATCAGCAGGTCTAGTCGGCTGTTGCACTTTGTATACTCCTCCAGAAAGCGCTTGTTTTCTCGCATTGAGGCCAAATCGGTCAGAAAGAGTCTGTGTGGTCGTTCAGGTGATATCTTTTTCAGTTGGCCAAGTGTTTCTCTTCCGCGCTCTGCATTCCTTCCAAGAAGGTGAACGGTAAAGTCGTGCTTGGACAGTTCGATCGCGGTTGCCCTGCCGATTCCGTCCGTGGACCCCGTTACCATCGCTACCCTATCCACTACTGTGTTCCTCCTTAGAGCGCGTAAGAAAAGGCTAGCGGCCCTATTGTGGTATACGTTTCAGTTGTGAACACCAATCGAAAACCAACAAAGTTGACAGCGCCTTGTACCCCAATGACCTTTCGTAAACATTTTCTACGGAAAGTCTGCTATGGATTATTGTTTGCAGGTACATTTTTCTGAAGATGCTCGGCCAGCGGTAGCCGAATGGTGAATGTGCTGCCTTGCCCCGCTCCTGCGCTGGCCGCTTCTATCTCTCCGTCGTGGGCTTTGACAAGCGCCTGCGCGATGGCCAACCCCAGCCCAACTCCACCGGTGTCACGGGCTCGATTTCTGTCGACCCGGTAGAACCGGTCAAAAACATGGGGAATGTTTTCTGCAGCAATGCCTTCACCGTTATCGGCTATTGCAATCGCGGCCGTCTCTTCTGCCGTCTGCAATGAAAGGGAGACGGCCCCGCCGACCGGCGTGTGTTGCAAGGCGTTTGCAAGGAGATTCTGAAGTGCCTGGGCGAACCGCATGCGGTCTACGGCAGCAAAAAAGGATGACGGAGGGAGATTGGTCTGCAGTGAGATACGCTTCTCGCCTGCCAGCGCAGAAAAAAGCTCTGCTACTTCCTCCAGCAAAAGGCCCAGATCAGTGGTGCTGCGCTGCAGCGGCAACTGGCGGGCCTCCGCCTGGGCCAACAGCCGCAGATCGTCTACCAGCCGGTGCAGATGTCGGGTCTGATCATACAGGCGGGTGATCTCCGATTTTTCGAGAGGGTAGACACCGTCCAGAATGGCCCGCAGGTTGCCTTCCAGAACGGTAAGAGGCGTACGAAGCTCATGGGCAATATCGTTCAGCATGTTACGGCGCAGGGTTTCTGCGTCTTCCAAGGCAGCAGCCATCCTGTTGAAGGAATTTGATACCTCCCGCATTTCGGCGCTTCCCTGTTCGGCGACGCGAAAGCTGAGGTCTCGCCTGGCGATGGCCTGCGTTCCGTCTACAAGACGGATGAGAGGCGCGGAGAGCCAGCGATTGACCAGCACGCCGAAGACGATCGCCAGTATGGCGCCAAGGAGAAGAAGCTGCAACAAAAACTGGCTGGTCTGTTCCGCAAGACCTGCCGGGATGTCATCCGGCGCTGAAAAAGAAAAGAAACGTCCAAGCGGCAGTTCCTGGTGGATCAGGTCGAGGAAGCCGACGGTTTGCCCTTCGACACGGACGGGCAGGGACTGCCGCAACTGGAAAGTTTCCAGATGGTCCGGCCTCTCAGCGCCCGCGGTTGTGTAGAGAATTTGTCCTTCCGAGTCAGCAAGTATCAGGACTCTTCTGCGGGTCGCCGTGAAAAAGAGAGCGGAATCGACTCCCTCCAGCAATGTTGAGACATCCTGCCAGCTGCCATGGCTGGCATAGTGTTCTTCCAATAGATTCACTAAGCCAGCCGGCCTGTCAAAATAGGAGAGGGCCAGCGAGCGCAGATTACTGTCGTTGAAAAACCGTCGCGCCGTGAACGAAATGGTGCCAAAGGTGATAACGATGATCACCGCGAAAGCGAGGCTCAAACGCACCCATAACCGGTTCATTCCTGTTCTCCAGCCAGCCGGTAGCCAATGCCGTAGACCGTCCGGACAAGCTGCGGCTTACGCGGATCTGCCTCGATCTTGCGGCGCAGGTTCTTGATGTGGCTGTCCAGCATCCGGTCGACGCCGCTGTAGTCATACCCTAAAGCCCTGTCCATCAGCTCCGTGCGCGTGAAGACGTAGCCGGGGCTTTCCATGAGCGTCTGCAGCAGACTGAACTCCGTAGGCGTCAGTTCCACGGCTGTGTCCCGCACCTGCACATTGCGTCGCTCCACGTCCATTTGCAGAGCCCCAACAACCAACGTCGTCGCTCGCGCCGTCCTCCGCTGGCTGCGCCGCAGCAGCGCCCGCACCCGGGCTACAACCTCGCGAGGATTGAACGGCTTCGTGATATAGTCGTCCGCACCCAGTTCCAAGCCGATGATCTTGTCCGTATCCTCCACCCGAGCCGTCAGCATGATGATCAGCGTGTTTGCCAGCCTCTCGTCGCCGCGGACTGTACGGGTGACCTCCCAACCGTCTCTGTCCGGCAGCATCAGATCCAGCAGCATCAACGGCGGCAGCTCCCGCCGCAACGCATGAAGCGCGCTCTCGCCGTCATAGGCGACAGAGACCGCGTACCGCTCCCGCTCCAAATAGCTCCGCAGCAGACGTACGATCTCGCGGTCGTCGTCAACGATAAGAATGCGTTCTTCCGGCATAGGCCCGTTATAGCTGTTTCCTTCTACAAGGGCAAGTTGCTCGACCGGCCCGGGGTCGGGATCCTTCGGGTCTGTACGGTTCGGAACTCCATAATACGAGCCCTGGTGGATCCAGCGTAATCCGTTCCTGCGGCCTGCGCCGCTCCCCGCCCCCTTCTCTCTCGCTGCTTAAAGCGCTACTAAGGGGACCTGCCGCCGGCGCCGGGAGCGCCCCGGGGCGGCGCGGAGAAGGGAACCCATTCATCCTCCTGATTGACGAAGGTGGTGGCGCCCATCACTTCATCCCCGCTCTGCAACTGCGTGGAACGGACAACAGTCCATTCACCCTGTACACCTTCCACCACCACGGCGACTGGCAGCGTCTGCCCGTCCCCCATCTTGAATACAACCGTCTCGCCGCTAAACTCCTGAATTGCAGTCGAGGGAACCAGCCAGCGGGCGTCCGCCACTTCGCTGCGCAGGGTGGCAACAGCCGTCATGCCCGGGCGTATCGCCGTCAAGGCGTCATCGATCAGCCGCACCGTCACCGGGTAGTCGATCACCCCGTCGAGGGCGCTGCTGGACGGCTCAATGTTGCTGATCATCCCTGCAAACACCCTGTTGGGAAAGGCATCGATGGTCACGTCCGCCAGTTGACCGATTCTGACCTTCGGAATGTCGATTTCGGCGACATCGATTGTCAACTGCAGCTGACTCAGGTCTGCCATCGTGATCGCGACGGCGCCCGCTGAAATCCGGTCGCCTTCATCGACGTTGACCCGCAAAACAGTACCCGAAGCCGGGGCGACCAGTTCTGCTTTAACAAGGTCCAGCCTTGCTTCCAGCAGGGTCAACTGGGCTTGCTCGATCGACAGGCGCGCCAGTTCGATATCCGTTTCATCCGCACCGCGCAGCAGTGTGTCCAGTCTGGACTGGGCCGCGGCAACCTGCGCCTCTGCTGCCGCAATGTTCACAGTCGTCGGTCCTGCCAACAGATCATCCAACTGCTGCTGTGCCGTCTGGGCCTGGCTCAGCGCCGACTGCAAATCCGCCTGTGAGGGCGGCGCAACCGCCTCCTCATAGGCCGCCAACGCCGACTCATAGGAGATTGTGGACTGCTGCAATTGGGCCGCCTGCCGGGTCATACCCACATCTTCACGCCAAGCTACCTTGTCGTACTCAGTCTGGGCTTCCTGCATGGCTACGTGCGCGTTTTCCATCGCCGCCGCCAGCTGGATCCGTTCATTCTCGCTGACTCCATTCCGAAGGTCATCGTATCTCGCCCATGCGGAGGCGGCGTTGCTGCGCGCAGCAGCCAGCTCCCCTTCGCTGGCGCCGTTCTGCACTTCGGCCAGATTTTCCTCGGCCGACTTCAGGTCCGCTGCCGCCGCGGCAAGCTCGGCAGCGCTGGCGTCCGCCAAAAGACTCTCAAGCTGTAGTTCAGCCGAGGTCAGATTGATGCGGGCCTGGTCCACGGCCCTGCTCAGGTCGGTCCGCTCCAACGCCACCAGCAGATCACCGGTTCCGACCACGTCGCCAACTTCCACCGGCACCTCGTTTACGTAGCCGTTGACCCGTGCAACCACCTGCCGTGTGTCTACAAGCTCGATATTTCCGGCCGCGGTGACGCGGTCTACCGCCGATTCCGCGGGGCGGATGAGGGTGGTCTTTATGCTGCCTGACGGTTCCGTTTCAGCTGCCGGTTCCGCTAAAGCAGCCAACTCCATTGCGGCTGCCGTTTGCTGCGGCCCAATCCGTCCGGAGAAACCCGCAAAGCCGACGCCGAAGGCGACGCCAGCTACCATGGCGCACAGAATAATCAAAGTATGTTTCCGGTTCATGTGAATGCTCCTTCCAAATGAAGCAGGTAACTGTCGTCCGTTTCGAAGTTCGATGTATACGGTGTGTAACCTCAGGAGAATCTGTCCTGTTTTCAGCCTGCGCCTTCAACAGCCGTTTCTTCACCTTTTTTCTCATCATGCTCGTCACTCATAGCGCAGCGCCTCGATCGGGTCCAACCGGGTCGCACGGATCGCCGGGTACAGCCCGAATATCAGCCCGCAACCGGCGCTGACACCCACTGCCAGGATCAGCGCGTCGACCCCAATCAGAATGTCGATGGGGAAGTTGGGGATTCTCTGCACCAGCAGAGCCAAGCCGTAGCTGATGGCGATTCCAATCAGGCCCCCCAGTAAGGTCAGTACCAGCGACTCGATCAGAAACTGAAGCAACACGTCGCTGGTGTGTGCGCCCAGTGCCTTGCGCAGGCCGATCTCCCTGGTGCGTTCGGTCACAGATACAAGCATGATGTTCATGATGCCGATTCCGCCTACCACTAGGCTGATAGCAGCGATACTGCTCAGAAGCAGCGTAAGGGTGCTGGTGACGGCGCCGATCGTGTCCAGCAGGCTGGCCTGCGTGCTGATGGTAAAGTCGTTGTCATCGTCTGCGCCGAGTCCGCGGCGCAGACGCAAGGTCTGTTCGATCTGCAGCTCGGCTGCCTCCACCCGTTCTTCACTTACCGCATTTGCCGATATCGATGTAACGGTGTATTCGCCCCGATAGCGGGGAACATTGAAGATGCGTCCGTGGGCCACGCCGATCGGGATGAACCCGCTGTCGTCATTGCTGCCGAAACCGGCGTTGCCGCTTTCGGCCAGCACACCGACGATCGTGAACGGTTCGCCGTTGATGCGCAGGTTCTCGCCTACCACCTGCGTGCGCTCGAAAAGATCGGTCGCTACCGCCGTCCCGATGACGATTACATTGCTCATCCGGGCGATCTCGTCCTCCGTCAGAAAGCGGCCCTCGGCCAGCTCCAGTCTATGAACCGCGGCATAGTCATCAGTTGTACCTGTCACCCGGGTCTGCTTGTTGCTGCTGCCGGCGACCAGCTGGATGTTGCCTGCAAATTGGGGCACGACCTCAACAACATCAGGATGGAAGGCGGGGTCGGAGAGCGCTTTTACATCGCCCATTGTCAGCGTCTGAACAGGGGCGCCGGCGCCCTCTCCTTCGTTCTCTGTGCTGGGGCTGATCGTCAAGCGCGTTGTGCCCTGGCTGGCAACTTCGTCCAGGATGTCTGCCGACGCGCCGCGTCCGACACCCAGAATTGACAGGACCGCGGCCACGCCGATGATAATGCCCAGCATTGTCAAGCCAGCCCGCATCTTGTTGGCGGTGATGCTATCGACTGCCACGGGGAAATATCTAACCAGCTTCATATGTCTTGCCCTCAACCTGGTCTATCGTGACGGGCCGCGGCAGCGGTGAGAGCGCAGCCTCGCTCAGCCCGTTGCGACCACTCTTTGCAGCGACGGCGGCCCCGTCTGAATCGGAAATGATAACCCCGTCTCGCATCGTGATTACGCGACGGGCCCGTTCGGCGATCTCCCGGTCGTGGGTAATGATGACCAGCGTCAATCCTTCCCCGTGCAGCTTCTCAAAGAGCGCCATCACCTCTTCGCCGGTTCGGGTGTCGAGCGCCCCGGTTGGCTCGTCCGCCAGCAGCAGGCTGGGCCGGTTGACGAGAGCACGGGCGATGGCCACTCTCTGCTGCTGGCCGCCGGAAAGCTCCTCCGGCCTGTGGTCTGCGCGTTCGGCCAGACCCACCTGCGCAAGAGCCTCAACCGCCCGCCGGCGAGACTCGGCGCGAGAGACGTCAGCGTAGAAAAGCGGCAGTTCAACCTGCCGCCAGGCAGGCGCACGCGGCAGCAGGTTGAACTGCTGGAAAACGAATCCGATCTCCCTGTTGCGCAGATCGGCCAGCTGTCTGCCGGTCAGGCCGCTTGCCCGCTGGCCGCGAATCTCAAAGACACCCCCGGTGGGGCTGTCCAGGAGGCCGATGGCGTTCATCAGCGTACTCTTGCCCGAGCCGCTTGTGCCGACGATCGCTACGTACTCACCCTCCTCTATCGAGAGGGAAACGCCGTTCAGAGCAAGGACTTTCGTCTCCCCCATCTGGTAGACTTTCGATATGTCCTGCATTTCGATCAGCGCTGAAGAGCCGGCCATTTCTCTGTCTCCTGCACGAGTAGAACAGTAAGCTGCAGTTCGGATGATACGAGTGGCTGAATCGCAGCCATCGTCCTGACTCTCTACAGTGTACTGTCAAAATCTGGAGAGATTCTGGAGATGAAGCAGAGGAATTGGGGAGGGCGCATTCGCTGCGCAGCCGGCGCGATGCTTCGCCGCATAACTGCGCAGGTTTAAGAGGACAGAGGACGGGGGATGCAGTCGCTAATGGACCGCGTTAAGTGGAGCAGGGCAGTCGGATCGTAGACGGTTCGTACACATAGTGCCCAGAACAGATCCCAGGTTGATTTCAGAGGTATTTTGGGCCCCGAAAATAGCCGCGCACCAGTGTAATTGTACGGAGATCTGTTAAGAAAACAGCTTCATTCCGGGACAGATCCTGTAGAGGAAACCGATTGACCAACCGGAATTCCCTGGGATATGATCTCCCTGTAAGGATATGCAGATGCGCTGCGCCGAGGCGCCGCCGAATCAGCCGTCCTGAACGCTCGCGATCGTTTCCCGCAACAGAGCGACCGACTGCGCCAGGGCTGCTTGCGGCTCGCCGGCGACGCGGCACTCGTATGTCAGATAGCCCTTGAATTCGACGTCGGCCAGGGCCTGAATGCCCGCCTGCCAGTCGATGTCACCGATGCCCGGCTGGACGCGCGTATTGTCAGCCACGTGGATATGGCCGATGTAGCGGCCGATCTTGCGGATCGTCGTCGGTGTGTCGACTTCCTCGATGTGCATGTGGAAGAAATCGGTCAACAGAGCCACGCCAGGAGGATCCCCCGCCTTCTGGATGATTTCCACCCCGTCCTCCTGCCGCCGCAGCAGGTGTTGCTCATAGCGGTTGAGGGGCTCCAACAACAGCAACGTGCCATGACTGTGCGCAAAGGCGGCCAGTTCGCGCGTGATCTCGACCAGCAGCTCCTTTTCCAGCGCGATCGCATCCTTGAGCGGGGAAAGGTCCGGCAGCCGCGGGGGGCCGAAGATCGGCGGTACAATCTGCCCGGCCGCACCGAAATGGCCGCAGGCTTCCAGGTTGCGTCGGGATTCGTCGATGCTGGCCTGGCGTTTGGCCAGGTCCGGGTCCAGCCAGTCGAAGGTGGACTGGCCGCAAATGGAGGAGATGCGCACCGTGCGATTGTTGAAGGCGGACTCGTATTCACTGATGCGGTCATAGAGTCGCGAGCGGCCCTGGATCTCGACACCATCGATCTGAAGCGCCTCGGCACAGTCGAGCTTTTCGTTCAGCGTTTCGCCGGGCAAGAGGTTTTCCTGTATTGAGATGAGCATTGGGTCTCCTTTAGGACGAAGTCCGTTCTTTCCATATGGCGTAGTTCCTGTGCGTACTACCGGTGTCAGGCAGGGTCGGCATCCCTATTTGGGCTTGGCGCCGCCACCGTCGCGGCGCCGGCATGTTGCGCTGCAGACGTTCCTGTACTCAGCTTTGGTATAGCGAAGCGGTAGTGCATGTGATACACTCAAACACCGGGTCACACTGTCCGTCCTTGCCTGTTGGAATCGTTGGCGTCGACAAGCGCCGTCGACATGCGATCCAGTTTATCTGATCTTTGTTGCAAAAGTGATTAACCACAACTCGTCGCATTCTTCCCGAGAAGGAGTACATTCGACCAACCCCGCTGACGATGGCGGCTGGGTCCAGGGCGCGTCCTCCTCCGCAGGACCGAATTCTGCCGACACGGGCAGTTCACATACGGGGGCAGGTCAGGAAGCAGAAGGGCATGAACCAAAGGCGCTCGTGCCCCACCGGCGTCAGATGCCGGTGTTGAGACCGGAAGTCATCATCGAGATCCCCGCGCCTGCAAACAGGAGCCGGCGATTTGTCTGGCTGGGCGCAGCAGCCGTTCCCCTGATCATCACCTTTATAGCGCTCTCTGCGCTGGCGATTCGCTCCCAGAACATGCCCACCACCGCACAGGAGGCAACCGTGGAGGCGCGGGTTGCGATGCGCCTGACTGAAGAGTGGTCCAAGAATCAACCTCAATACGCCGCCACCGCCGCGCTTGAGGCGACCGTGGAGGCGCGGGTTGCGATGCGCCTGGCGGAAGAGCGGGCCATCCGGGCCCAGCAGCAGCAGCCGGCGACTGCATCTGCAGCCGGTGAACCGACGGTGGGCGTCATCACTGACACCGCCGAGGCGACCCCCGCTGCCGCAGAAGGCGCCCCTCTCTATGCCCGCTCCTCTGCTGTGGTGAATCTCCGCCGGGGGCCCGGTCAGACCTACGAGTCGCTGGGGCTTATCCCGAGTGACGAACGACTGCGCCTGCTCGGCCGCACGATTGACAGCGGCTGGTTCTACGTAGCGAAGACCGACGCTTTCTCGGCAGAAGAGGAGCTGGGATGGGTGGCCGGCTGGCTGGTGGACGTCCCCGGAGACCCGATGCTTCTTGAAGTCGTATCGTCGGATTCTCTGGCAACACAGCGCGAGTAGCGGTCGTGAACCGGCGAAAGGCCCCCGCACTCAAATAGCAACGGGGTCGCGCATGTTTACGTTGTTCTACGGGCCTGCCCCGCCGCCCCGTTTGCATCAGAGGCCCAGCGCGTCGTCGATCTCCTCCTGGTAGGTCCGCACTGCGCCCGACAACAACTCTTCAAGCTCGACGGCACGCCCGACAGCCGCGGATTCGTAGGCGCCCAGAATAGCAGCTACCGCGATCATGCCGTCGCGGCCGTCGACCTCCGGCGCGCGGCCCTGCAGAACAGCCTCGGCGAAGTCGTGATATTCGATCGCCAGCAGCCTGGCGTCCAGCGCCATCTCGGCGTGGGGTACGTCGGGCAGGTCATAGACAACACCGTCTTCGCCGAATAAGCGGGCGGTGATGTCGTTCAGAGAGAAGCCGGGCAGAAGGCCGAGGATATCCTTGCCTTCCAAGGTGCGATCAGCCAGCCGCAGCCGCACCGCACCGCCGGTCCGGTCCCTGGGAATGTCGAGCGCGCCCCGGCGGCCGTGAACACTGCGTTCAAAACGGCTGCTCCCCCTGCCGCCGCCCAGGTGTGAGAACTGCACTGTCGCGCCCGACCGCATGAGATACTGAGCGAGGATCGAGTCCTCGCCCGTAGCCTCTACAGTTTCCGGGTAGGTTGGCGTCTGCTCCCGGTACGAGATCAGCGGGTGATTCTCAGCGACGGGACGCCGGCGGACCGGCTCCACGATCAGTCCCCGCCCGAAGATGCGCGCGTATTCGCCGAGATAGTAGCGGATGATATCGGCGTAATGAACGCCCATGTCCAGGCCGATGGCCCCTTTTTCCTTCAGATGCCGCCAGGGCGTGGCGGCCATCATATCGTTGCCGCCAAGCGACGTCTGGATCATCAGTAAAGGGTCATCCAGGAGTCCGGCGTCGATCACCGCACGCACCATCCGGTTGACCGGATCGCGGCGGTAGTTTTCTGCGGTCGCCAGCACAGTGCCGCTACGTTCGGCCGCGTCGATGATGCGGCGGCAGGCCCTTATGGTGATGCCCAGCGGCTTCTCCACCAGAGCGTGTTTGCCGGCCGCCAGCGCCGCAGTTGCGATTTCGTGGTGGCTGGAGCCGTCTGTAACCACGTCGACGGCGGCGATATTGGGGTTGGCCAGCATGCGGTCAAGATCGGTGAAGATCAGCGGCTTGCGGCCAAACAGGCGCTCCACCTCGCCTGCGATCCGCTCGGCATTGTCGCGGTTTATGTCGCAGACCGCCATCAACTCGACATTCGACATGCCGGTCTCTTCCAGCGTGTGGTAGGCGATCGTGTGGCGGTGGCCCATGCCGCCGCAGCCGACCACACAGATGGGAACTCGTTCACTGTTCTGGCTCATCGGTCCGTCCTCGAATGCACTGGCAGGTGACCGGTACCCAGACAAAGTACCGGCAACCTGCCACAGTCCTTATTTGCTATCCACAGTTCACCGACTGCTAACCACTGCCGTTACATATGCTGCGGTATCTCCGTCTCCTTCGCGGTGATGAACTCCAGAAGCGCGGGCACGCCCTCTTCCGTCTTGCGGATGCCGCGCTCTATCGCGGGGATGATCTGGTCCGGCGTCTCGATTCTCTCGCCATAGCCGCCGAACGCCTCGGCCATTTTGGCGTAGTTGCCGGAGATATCGGTGGCGCCGTATTTCTCCTGAGAGACCGGCATGATTGGAATTTCGATCGCCATCGAGAAGTTGTTGAACAGGACCGACAGGATGGGGATGCGCTCCCGCACCGCGGTTTCGAAGTCCATGCCGGTGAAGCCGATGGCGGCGTCGCCCCACACGTTGATGCAGAGTTTGTCCGGGCAGGCCAGTTTGGCGCCCATCGCCAGGCCCAGCCCGTAGCCCAACTGTGTTGTCTTGCCCCAGCCGATATAGGAGAGCGGTGTTATGGATTTCCAGAAGGGCGACAGCTGATCGCGCGGGCTGCCGGCATCATGCGTGATGATCGTGTTGGCCACATCAACGCTGTCGTAGAGGTCGCGAATCACCCGGTAGGGCGAGAGAGGCGCTTCGTCGCTGTTGAGCTTGGCCGCCCAGTCGGCCTCCCACTTGCCGTTGATCTCGGCGATCCTGGCGGCGACGCCGGCCTGGCGGCCGCGCGGCTGTCCGCCCAGCCGATCCGACACAGCGGCAATCAACGCCCGCAGCGTCAGATCGGCGTCGCCGACGAGAGCGTGCTGGCTGACGACGTCTTTGTTGACGTCGGCCGGGTCCAGGGTGGCGTGGATAATCGTCTTGCCGGCCGGCATGCGAACGCCGAAGCTGGT
The DNA here is from genome assembly GCA_965208965.1 of Caldilineaceae bacterium. GTDB lineage: Bacteria > Chloroflexota > Anaerolineae > Caldilineales > Caldilineaceae > Bin5. Next base: position 1,297,863 of record OZ242384.1, on the reverse strand, counting down.
GATGCTGAAACTGCAGCCGATGCCGAAGATCACGTCGGCGTCATTGAGGAAGTCCGCAACTGCCTTGGCGTGGGAGCGGTTGGCCGAGCCGAGGCTCAAAGGATGTGTTTCGGGGAAGGCGCTCTTGCCGTTCAGGGTAGTCGTCACGGGAGCTTCCAGCAACTCGGCCAGCTCCTTCAGAGCATCCCACCCCTTGGCGTAGTGGACACCCTGGCCGGCATATATCACCGGCCGTTCCGCCGCCACCAGCATATCCGCGGCCCGTTCCACATCGGCCGGGTCCGGCCCGTAGCGCAGCCGTTTGACCGGTGTATAACTGAAATCTTCGACCTCGGCGGAGGCGATATCCGCCGGGATCTCCACCAGGGCCGGTCGCGGTCGGCCGCTGCGCACCGCTTGGAACGCCCGCCGTATCGCGTCGGCGGTCATCTCCGGCATGATCAGCTGTTCGCTTGATTTGGTGACAGGGGCGTAGCTCTGGGCGGAGTTGAAGTTGGGCTGTACCTGGTTGATCGGCCGGGCATAGCCGCCGGGCAGGACGACGATTGGGGAGGAGTCGCCGAAGGCCTGGGCTACACCGCCGTAGGCGTTTTCAGAACCGGGGCCGGACTGCATGCAGAAGACGCCGATCTTGTCGCCCGAACTCAAGCGGCTGATGGCGTCCGCCATGTGCAGACCGATGCGCTCCTGGCGCACGATGATTGTGCGGATGTCCAGTTCGGCCGCGGATTCGATGAGATAGTTAACCGGATACGCGAACAGGATCTCGGTGCCCTCCTCCTTGAGGCAGTGGGCGATTGCATCAACGACTTGCATGCTATGGTCTCCTTATGTGTGGATTCATTCTGGCGCCAGGATGTTTCGCAAAGGCCCCACCCTGGGATAGCGGGACTGGCGCCCGCACTTGGGCAAAAGGAAGTTCGGGGAAAGCGCGTTTTCCATGTAAACGTACATCAATAGCCGCGTTTGATTCCGACCGTATTCTGCAGCGGCTCGCCATTCAGAAAGCGCCTCAAGTTGGCGCTCACAATGCGCCCGACATTGGCCGAGGTCTGGACCGAAGAGGGGGAACTGTGCGGCGTGATGAGCAGGTTGGGCGCGTCCCACAGTGGGTCATCCGCCGGCAGCGGTTCTGTGGCGGCTACATCGAGCGCGGCGCCGGCCAGCTTGTCCTCCTCCAACATCCGGATCAGAGTCGGTTCATGGATGATACCCCCGCGTGAGATAACGATGAAGTAGGCCTCCGGTTGCAGGAGGGCCAGCTCGTCCGGCCCGATCATGCCCCGCGTCTCGGCAGTGATCGGGACCGTCACCACCACCACGTCGGATTCCCGCAACAGCGCCGGCATACCGTCCATCAGCTGCAGGTCGGAGACATAGTCCGGCTTCTCCACGGGATTGACGTCGACAGCGATAACGTCCATCTCGAATCCCGCGGCCCGTTTCGCGATCTCACGGCCGATATTCCCCAAGCCGATGATGCCCATTTTCAAACCGACGAGACCGACCAGCCGGGCACCCTCGGGGACGCCCCACTCGTGCCGTTGCTGCTTCTTATAGAGGGGACCAAACTGGCGCGTGAGGAAAACCAGCATACCCATCGTATGCTCTGCAATCGTCGCGGCGTGCGCGCCTCGCGTATTGCAGACGGTAATATCCCGCTCCGCCAGTTCCGGCGCGTTGCGCATCCATTCCACGCCTGCGCTGGACGACTGGATCCAGCGCAGGTTGGGCGCGGCCTGCAACTGGCTGCTGTTCATCGGGCCGATGGCGGCTTCCGCGTCGGCGGCCTTCGCCGCGATATCCTCGGCCGTCTCCGCAAACACAAACTCCACCTGCGGAAAGTCGCCCCGGAAACCATCCACAAATCCTATGACCCACTGCGCTGTTAACAGAACTTTCATTGTGCTCTCCGTCGTTAGGCTGGATGCTGCCGTGAAAAGTGAATCGTGGTTCGTGGAGCTCCTTGCCACGAACCACTGAGGTCTTGCCATTATACACCAGAATACCATGGGCCCAGCATAGTTTTCCCTTGACGATCACCCTGTTGCAGGCGCCGGCGCTCCGACAATCTGGCCGCAATCTGATGAACTGGCATATGGTATCCAGTCAGCGCCTCTGTCAACCGCGGCCAGCGACAGTGGCGAGGCCGCATGCTCACGCCCTCAGCCCATCCCGTAACGCCGAACTGCGCCGCCCTGCCTGAATTTGTTGCTGCCCTTGCCGTGTGCTATAGTTGAATTCTGATATCCGGGGGATTAGCTCAGATGGCTAGAGCGCTACGTTGACATCGTAGAGGTCACTGGTTCAAGTCCAGTATCTCCCACCTTAGCCGTTGCCGAACAACGGCGTTCGGCAGATTGTCGCCGGTCCTTTTATTCTGGACATCTGGCGGTGACGCGGCATATCGGCCGCGACCGGGCCCAATTCGGGCAGGTTTCGCGTTAAGGGCGAAAGTGGTGGTGCCCATGAAGCATAAGGGCCTCTTTCGACCAGGGTATATGCTTGACCCTCTTCGCTCGGGAGTTATAAGGTGGAGAGCGAGTATTTTTCCCCGTACCGAACACACCTCACTTGATGGCTCGGTGTAGGTATGTTCGGTATATTTCTATGAAATTTGCATGTTTAACTGCTTGGCCGAGTGGCATCGGCTCTCAAAGAAGAGCGCTACAGGAGGAAGATAATGCGCAGTCATCTGTCTGTAAGTAAATTGGTAGCCGTGCTGATGGCCGCCTCCATATTCCTGTCAGGCTGTCATCACTGGATGAAATATCATTCGCACATGGACGGTTATTCGCGAATGGATCGTTTCGACACGAAGTCAAGCTGGCGGGTTTCTAAGGCCGATCGTCCGGGCTACACGGTGGCCATGGTAGAGAAAGCCCTGCGGATTTACGAAGCCAAGGGCCGGGAAGCCACCGTCGAATACTACAAATCTCCGGAAAACGTGGACGGCGAGTGGTATGTCTTCATCTTCGATGAGAACGGTGACATGATCGCCCACCCGAATCCCGACTTTCTGGGCGAGAACCTGTTGGGCCCTACGGGTGTGGATATCACCGGCTACCGGCATGGCGAAGCGATTGCCGGCGCCACTGAGGAGGGGAAATGGGTCGATTATATCTTCCTCAACCCTGTCACCGGCAACCAGGAGTACAAGCATACTTGGGCAGTGCGTCACGATGGGTTGATCTTCGCCTCCGGCTGGTATCAGGTGCTCCCGACTCTGGGGCTGGGCGTAACCAAGGCCGAACCTGCTGAGTACACGGTTGCGTTTGTCGACCGTGCGCTTCGCTACTATAAGGCGCACGGCCGGGAAGCAACCGTGGCCCATTACAACACGCCGGAAAGCGTGGATGGGGAATGGTATATCTACATCTTCGACGAGAATGATCAGTTAATCGCCCACGCCAACCCGGATCTGCTGGGTATGGACCTGAAGGAAGAGTTGGGCCTGGACTCCACCGGCTATCATTTCGGCACCGACATGCTGGAAGCGACCGCGGAGGGACTGTGGGTACACTATGTGTTCCTCAACCCTGCCACCGGCGTCGAGCAGACCAAGCACGCCTGGGCCGTGCGCCACGATGGCCTGCTCATTGGCTCCGGCTGGTATGAATAGACTCTCGATGGGTGCCCTCTGGGCGCAGTGACAAGCCAGAAGAACAGGGGCGCTCCACTGGGCGCCCCTGTTCTTCTTTGGATTGTGTGCGGGCAGCGACGCACATAGCAGTTGTTACAGGTGTTTCATGTTGATTGATGGGCTCTCCCACGGAAGCGCAGTGCAGGCCGCAGCCGCAGCCTACGCCGGCCGGCTTGAGCAACTTATCGACCTCTGCATCGCCGTCCAGCAGATACCCGCCCCGACCGGCGCCGAAACCGAGCGGGCCGCGTGGATCGAGAGCCGTATGCAGGCCATCGGCCTGGCCAATGTGGCGCGGGACCGGTTGGGCAATGTTTATGGCCGCGTTCGCGGCCCGCAGGCGCAGGGTCAGCCCGCCCTGCTCGTATCTGCCCACACCGATACCGTCTTTCCGTCTGAGACCGACCTGCGCCTGCGCCGTCTGGACAATGGACTGATCCGTGGGCCGGGCATCGGCGACAATTCGACCGGCGTCGCCGGCCTGCTCACTTTGGCCGAAACCTTGACGCAACTCGCCCCGCCGCCCGTGGACATCTGGCTGGTCGCCAATTCGATGGAAGAGGGCGTGGGCGATCTGCGCGGCATGCGCCGGGTCGTGGATCGACTGGCCGCGGAAGCGAACGGGGCAAACAGTAGCGCCGATCCTTCCCGCAACGGGCGCGGCGCCCTCGGCGCTGTGATCGTGCTCGAAGGCATGGGCCTGGGCCGCATCGTCCACCAAGCGCTGGGCGCGCGGCGTTATCGTACATCCGCCGCCGCGCCGGGGGGCCACAGCTGGGGTGATTTCGGCGCAGCCAGCGCTGTTCACGGACTGGTACTCCTGGCGAGGGACCTCGTTAAACTGCAGGTTCCCCAGACACCGCGTACCACCTTCAATATCGGCCGCATCGGCGGCGGCACTTCCGTCAATTCCATCGCCCAGAAGGCGTGGATGGAGCTGGACCTGCGCAGCGAATCACCCGAAACCCTCGCCTGGTTGGACGAGCAGATCGGACAGATAGTAGAGCGCCACGCGCAGGCGCACCGCGCGCATAATGACGGCCTGACTCTACGCCACGAACAGATCGGCAATCGGCCAGCCGGCGGGCTCCCTTTTCGCCATCCACTCGTACAGGCCGCTTCCACGATCCTGCAGGAGCTCGGCGTTAAAGAACGCAGCGATGGGCGCATCAGCAGCACCGACGCCAATGTGCCCCTCAGCCGTAACATTCCAGCCGTCTGTGTGGGCCTTACCGATGGCGGCGACGCCCACCGTCTGAGCGAATGGATCGACCCATTACCGCTGGTAAAGGGGATGCAGCAGTTGCTCTACCTTACCTGGTGGAGCGCTGCGTGGTTGACTCATAGTGGCTAGTGGCGAACCCCAGCGGCCCATGGCCTTACCACCCACGGGCCCAAATTCACTTCGTTCCCAGAAGACGAAGTGGTAGCGCATGGTACCACGTCCACTGAAGTTCACAGGAGCAACGGAGATGGCTAGTAAAATTGATGGCCTGTATAAAATTCGCCATAGCGCAGCCCACGTCATGGCGCAGGCGGTGCTGGAACTCTATCCCGAAGCCAAGTATGCGATCGGACCTCCGATCGAGACCGGCTTCTATTACGACTTCGATCTCGGCCTCGACCAGGACGGCTCCCCGCGCACCTTCCGGCCGGACGACCTGAAAACGATCGAGAAGCGCATGCGCCAGATTATCGGCGGCAAGCACCAGTTTGCCTACCGCGAGGTCAGCGACACCGAGGCCCGCCAGCTTTTCGCCGACCAGCCCTACAAGTTAGAGCTGATCGACGGCCTGGCCCAAGGCGAAATCGACGAATACGGCAACGAGGCCGATGAAAAACCGGTCATCAGCACCTACAAGCACGATACATTCGAAGACCTGTGCCGGGGACCCCACGTGGAGCACACCGGCCAAATCGTCGCCGACGGCTTTCAGCTTCTCAGCGTCGCCGGCGCCTACTGGCGGGGGGACGAGAAGAACCCCATGCTGCAGCGCATCTACGGCACGGCCTGGCGCAACCGCAAAGAGTTGAGGAAACACCTCGATCAACTCGAAGAGGCCAAGAAGCGGGATCATCGTAAGCTGGGCCGCGAACTGGAGCTCTTTATTTTCGAAGAGGAGGTCGGGCCGGGTCTGCCTCTCTGGCTGCCGCGCGGCGCCACTATCATTGAAGAGCTCGAACGCCTGGCCAAAGAGACCGAAGAGGCTGCCGGCTACGACCGGGTGCGCACGCCTCATCTGACCAAGGAGGACCTCTTCAAGCGCAGCGGACATCTCGCTTTTTACAAAGACAGCATGTACCCGCCGATGGAGATGGAAGGCGTCACCTACTACGTAAAGCCGATGAACTGCCCGATGCACCACAAGATTTTCGGCTCCAAGCTGCGCAGCTACCGCGAACTGCCCGTGCGGCTGGCCGAGTACGGGACCTGTTACCGCTATGAACAGAGCGGGGAGCTTTTCGGGCTGATGCGCGTCCGTTCGATGCAGATGAACGACGCTCATATCTACTGCACGCAGGAGCAGTTTGCAGAGGAGTTCATGCGGGTCGTCGATCTGTACAAGTACTACTTCGACCTTTTCGAAATCGAGCGCTTTGTCATGCGTTTGAGCACGCATCACCCCAGAAAGCTGGGCGAGAAGTACGTCGACAACCGCTCGCTCTGGGAGCAGACCGAGGAGATGGTGCGCCAGGCGATGACCGAGGGCAACGTGCCGTTTGAAGAGGAGCCGGACGAGGCCGCCTTCTACGGCCCCAAGATCGACGTGCAGATCTGGAGCGCCATCGGCCGCGAGTTCACCCTAGCCACCAATCAGGTCGACTTCGCGCAGCCGGAACGGTTGGGCCTATCCTATATCAACGCAGCCGGTGAAGAGGAGATCCCGCTGTGTATTCACCGGGCGCCGCTGAGCACGCACGAACGCATGATTGGCTTCCTCATCGAGCATTACGGCGGCAACTTTCCGGTCTGGCTGTCGCCTGAACAGGTGCGGGTCATTCCCGTTACTTCGGCTCACAATGAATACGCGACGCAGATAGAGGAGCGCCTTACCGAGGCTGGGGCGCGGGTTTCCGCCGACCTGAGCAGCGATCGGATGAACAACAAGATCCGCCTGGCCCAGGGTATGAAGGTTCCCTATATGTTGATCGTCGGCGATCGCGAGGTGGAAGAAGAGACCGTTTCGCTGCGCCGTCGCGACGGCGCTCGCCAGAACGGGATGCCGGCGGCAGAGTTCGTCTCGCTTGTCGTCGAGCGTAACGCCAGCCGCGCCAAGACACTGTAGGCAGACCGGCGCCGGTTCCGACAGGCTGGCAGGTTGCCGCGGACTCCATCACTTCGTGCGCCCGGCGGCAACCTGTTTACGGAGGGGCGGCCAGGCGCGAAAACTGTAGTTCGGACACCGACCTATCGTATTCAATTTTGAACAGCTGCAACTTCCGGACATACCGATCGGGACAGCAGTTGCCCACCTAATTGGGACACGGCCATGTCCTTTTTTGGGGTTTGACGTAACATTTCTGTAGTGCTATACTCTCACGGATTTTACAGGCGATCGTTTTCCACAGATGTATTCTGACCGTACCCCATTTTGAAACAGGTTGTTCATTGCGCTACCACCTTACCATTCGGGCGCAAGGATTAATCTACGCAAAAGGGGAGAGGGAGTCTACATCTGCGGTATTGTGGGCAAAACGCCCAAAGGAGATCAGGAATTAGCAGAAACACCACACGAATCAATCACCGGATTCGTACGCCTCAGGTGCGGGTCATCGATGAAGTTGGCACGCAACTCGGCATCATGGAGGTACAGACTGCCCTGCAGGCCGCCGAGGAGAAAGATCTAGATCTGGTAGAAGTTGCGCCCAATGCCAATCCGCCGGTCTGCCGGTTTATGGATTACGGCAAATACCTCTACGAGAGACAGAAACGGGAGCGGGAATCGCGCAAGGCCCAGAAGCAGATCGAGATCAAGGAAGTACGCTTGCGGCCTAAGACCGGGGAACATGATATTCAGGTCGTTCTCAACAAGACGAGAAAGTTCCTGAAAGATGGCGCCAAAGTGCGGGTGCGCATCCGCTTCCGCGGCCGTGAGATCGTCCACCGGGACATTGCTCTCGACCTGATGAAACGGGTGACGGAAGAGTTGGCGGAAGAAGCGGTTGTCGAATCCCGTCCGGGTTTTGAAGGCCGCAGCATGGTGATGCTTCTCGCCCCTGCCGCCTAGCACGAATCTTACAGCCGCCTTTTGCTACCGACCGCCAGATTTTGGGTCTGGCGGTCGGCTGTGCTAACATTTAGGCTTGCACGACGCCCTCTGCTGCGCTTGTGCGGAGGGGAGTTATCTTGTTCAATGCGCCCCCGCCTTAAGGGGGCGCAGTTTTCGCCCAGTCACTGCGTCTCACTAAGCAGTCTCAATGTGTCCCTGGTTTGTGAGGGACGCGAGAACAACCGAGAAGACCTATGCCAAAGATGAAGAGCCACAAGGGCGCGCAAAAGCGCTTCCGTGTGACGAAAAATGGAAAGTTGCTGCGCCGGAAGCAGGGCGGTAACCACCTGCGCCGCAAAAAGCGCAAGGTCAGCGACTACCGCCACAAGATTACAAGCCCGAACAAAGGCCAGGCCAGAGCGACCAAAAAGTTGGTCTCCTAGACCTGTCCGGACCGGGCGCGGAAACCTGACAAAACGCAAAACGCTTTCTCATCCGGCCCGATTACAGTCTTTTGTCGCCTGTGCATTAATGCAGGTACAGATCCAGCGGGGCCCCATTCCCAGACGTCGCAACCGTTAGATACAAGGATTCAACCAATGGCACGTTCCAGACCAAAGGTTTATGCGCACAGGCGCCATAAGAAGGTACTCAAGTTTACGAAGGGGCAGTTTGGCAGCCGGTCCAAGCTCTTCAAACGCGCCAACGAGGCGATGATCAGATCGCTTGCCTTTGCCTATCGCGACCGCCGCAACCGCAAACGCGATTTCCGCCGGTTGTGGATTACCCGTATCAATGCCGCGGCCCGGCTCAACGGCATCAGCTACAGTCACCTGATCTACGGACTCAAAAAGGCTGATGTCCAGGTGGACCGCAAGGTGCTGGCCGATATCGCCGCAAATGACGCAGAAGGCTTCAGCGCACTGGCTGAACTGGCCAAGAGCCACGCGAACTGAACAATTCGCTCCCGCTTCACCGCTTGAACGCATTGTTGCAACGGCCGCTTGGCCGTCTGACAATTCAGAGTGCAGATTGCAGAGACAAACGTCTCTGCTTTTTTGTCCGATCTGTCCGGCGCCGGCATCCGATGCGCGCCGATCCCCCGATGTCGAGGCCGTAATTCTCTCCGGAGAGCCTGCGCCCCAGATGGCTGAATGAAAGAGATCACCAGCGCCAGCAATCCCCAGATCAAACTGGCGGCCAGGCTGCACCGGCGCCGCCACCGACAAGCCCATGGCCTCTGTACGCTGGAAGGAACGCGCCTGGTGCAGGACGCCCTGACCATGGGCGCCGCCTTCCACACCTGTTTCATCACCGCCGCTGCCGCAGAGGCGCAGCCGGATCTTGCGGCGCAGCTCCAGCAGGCCTGTCCACTCTACCTGGTACCCCCCGCCATTCTCGACAAGATCAGCGAGACCGTATCGCCGCAGAGCATCTTGGCCGTGGTCCCCATACCGGAGTTGCCCCTGCCTTCCGCAGCCGGGCTCTCCCTAATTCTGGACGGCGTGCAGGATCCCGGCAACACCGGCGCTCTCCTGCGCACCGCCGCCGCGGCCGGCGCCGACCAGGTCCTCTTCGCGCCCGGCTGCGTCGACCCGTTCAACGGTAAAGTCCTGCGCGCGGCCATGGGCGCGCACTTCCGCGTCCCGATTCGTGTTCTGCTGCATTGGGACGCGGTCTGGGCCGCGCTGCCCACCGGCCAGCCTCTCTACCTGGGAAGCGCAGAGGGCAGCATCCTTTACGATGAAGTCGACTGGAGCGAACCGTCGGCGCTGGCGCTGGGCAGTGAGGCGCGCGGGGCGAGTTCGCAGATGCGGGAAAGAGCCGAAACGGTGGCTGTTCCCATGGCCGCCGCGACCGAATCTCTCAATGTTGCCGCGGCCGGCGCCGTCATACTCTTCGAGGCCGCGCGGCAGCGGAGGGACGCCAGTAGAAGGGTGCATCCCGATGCTGGGGTGGAGGGGGTCAGATAGGGATGAAACGGCAATGGTCAGTGGAACGGCAGTGGTCAGAGGCGGCGCGGCTGGGGGCGCGAGGGCAGGGGCAAGGCGTGGCCCAGCCGTAGATTGAGGGGGAGGGCGGAGGCGGCGCTTCTGCCGGCCCATTGTCGTTTACAGACCGGCCATGGTCCAGTCTCTGGCATAGGTTTGCGAGAGCTCACACCCAAATCCGGACTGCACGCTTTTCCGCTGATCCGTTGACGATAGAGGGCCCGTAGGCTAGAATTGCCTTGCCTGCGAAACTGTCCTCCTGTTGAAGATGTCAGAGTCGGGGTTGAATGCAATATGAGGTCCGTAGACAACAAGTCACCGCTATCGGAGAACGGTCACACTGCCGTGGATCGGGATCAGACCATCCAGTCGCCAGGCCGAGAACGCCCGCCGAATTCGCGCGCACAGTCCGTGATCGACTGTGACATTCACAATGAACTCTCCTCGATCGATCAGCTTGTACCCTACCTTGCCGACTACTGGCAGGAGTACATTCGTATTTCCGGCTACCCCGGCCCGTCTGGAGGTGACTACCCGCGCGGCGCACCGATTTCGGCCCGCCCCGACAGCTTACCCCAGGGCGGCGGCGCGGCCGGCTCCAGCCTGGAGCTTGTCCGGGAACAGGCCCTTGCGCCGTTCAATACGGAAATCGGTATCCTCAACTGTGCGTTTCGTGCACAGAGCGTCAAACAGGAGGACCTGGCCGTCGACCTGGCGACAGCTGTCAATCGCTGGCAGATCGACGAGTGGCTTACACCCGAACCGCGCTTGCGCGGGTCGCTTGTCGTCCCCAGCCAGTCTCCGGCCCGTGCGGCCCAGGAGATCGATCGTTTCGGGGAACACCCTCAGTTTGTCCAGGTAGTTTTGCCTGTCCGCTCTTTCATTCCCTACGGCAATCGATTCTATGATCCACTCTACGCGGCCGCAATTGAACGCGATCTCGTCATCGCGATACACTACGGCGGATCGCCAGGCCACCCTCCCAGCCCTGTGGGTTGGCCTTCGACCTACCTGGAAGAGTATGCGAATATGGCGCCGGTCTTCCAGTCCCAGGTGATCAGCCTCGTCGCCGAAGGGGTCTTCGATCGTTTCCCCGACCTGCGCATTGCGCTTATCGAAGGCGGTTTCGCGTGGATGCCTGCGCTGATGTGGCGGCTGGACAAGGAGTGGAAAGGGCTGCGTTCAAATGTACCCTGGGTCAGACGTCCGCCGTCCGACTACATTCGCGATCACATTCGCCTTACGGTTCAACCTGTCGACACGCCGCCCGACCCCGGCTATATTCTTCAAGCGATCGAGCAGATGGAGTCCGATACAATGCTCATGTTTGCCACCGACTACCCGCACTGGCACTATGATCGCGACGAAGAAGCCTGGCCCGCAACCCTGCCCGAACCGCTGCACGCCAACATCTGGTCTGAGAACGCCCGCGCCTTCTATCGATTCAATGGAGAACCATCATGACGGTCGAGCTGGAAACGACCTCGCAGCCACATGTCCCGCAAAAGACCGGGCTGGCGGTCATTGACACCGATATCCATAACTTTGACGTGCATATTGACCCGGTTTTCAGGCAGATAATCACCGACTACCTTTCGCCGGAATGGCAGGACTTCCACAGAATGTTCGGTCAGCGCGCCCATTACATGCGCGGTCTCCATGGCGGCTCCTATCCCCGCTTCCATCGCAATGCCGCCCGTGTCGATGCCTGGCCCCCAAACGGGCGGCCGCCTGGCACCGACCTCGACTTCATGCGGCTCCAGCTGCTCGACGCCTGGGACATCGAGTACGGCATCCTGAATCCCCTTGCCGGCGCCGGCGGCCAGTTGAACATGGAATACGGTGCCCAACTGGCCCGCGCCGTCAACGACTACCAGGTCGCCGAATGGCTCGAACCCGAGCCGCGGCTGCGCGCTTCGATTCTGGTCAACTATGAAGATGGGGAACTGGCTGCGCAAGAAATTCACCGCCGCGGCAACCACCCCGGATTCGTGCAGGTTCTCACCGTCGTCCGCACCAGTGAACCTCTCGGCAAGCGCAAGTACTGGAAGATGTACGAAGCCGCCCTCGAATACGACCTGCCAATCGGCATCCACGTCGGCGGCCAGGGCGGCCATCCGCTCACAGCCGGCGGTTGGCCTTCATACTACCTTGAGGATCACTGCGGCATGCCCCAGGCCTACCAGGCCCATATCGCCAGCTTCGTCTGCGAAGGCGTATTCGAGCATTTCCCCGAGCTTCGTATCGTCATTATCGAAGGCGGCTTTGCTTGGGTCCCCTCCTTCGCCTGGCGCATGGACAGGAGCTGGAAACGGCTCAAAGCCGAAGTGCCCTTCCTGAAAAAGGCGCCCTCCGAATACATCCTGGAGCACTTCTGGTTCACAACCCAACCGATGGAAGAGCCCCGGCAGCCGCGTCACCTCGAGCAGATTCTTGAGCACCTGGACGGAGGAAGCCGGCTCCTGTTCGCCACGGACTACCCCCACTGGGACTTTGACTCGCCCGACCGCGCCCTTCCGGCTACGCTCCCGTTTGAGGTCAGACGAAACATCATGTCCGAAAACGCGCGCCGGTTTTACAGGCTGCCCTAGCGCAACAGCAGGACCGGCGTAGCCCTCGACTGCGGCGAATCCGCTATTCTTCTGAGCCGGCCCGTGCGTAACTCCCCGGCGCTGGGGGCGTGTAGTATCTGCCGGGCACCACCCCTTCCGCAAGGATTCGTTCCTTGATCCTTGTCTCCTCGGCCTCATATTCCTCGGTAAGATCGATGCACTCCTCGGCAAACCAGGAAGGCACAACAACCACGCCATCCTCATCTCCGACCAGTACATCGCCAGGGCACACCAGGGCCCCGCCGCACTGAATCTCCACATTCTCCTGCGCAGGAACGGCGTAGGGGACCCCGCCGCGGGGTGTCCGGTCGCGGGCATAAATGATCAGCCCGAACTCTTCCTCCATCATGACATCCAGGTCGCGAATACTGCCGTCGGTGACGATACCGTCGGCGTTGTTCATTTTCAGTTGCAGCGCCTTGACATCACCGAAGATACATGGACGGGCGTCGCCCATCACGTCACAGACGAGCACATCGCCGGGGCCGCAGCGTGCCATGGCCAGGTACTCCGGGGACTGCTCGCCGACATGCACTCTCGCCTGCAAGTCCGGGCGTGGGGGCAGATAACGCAAGGTACGGGCGCGAGCGGCCAGCCTCTCGCCCGGCGTCCAGAGGCGGACATTTTCCATGTAGGAAAAGTAGACACCGGAGTGCCTGAGGAGGATATCCCATACGTTGGCGGTGGCAACATTCTTGAAACGGTCGAGGATCTGCTGCGGGACGTCTACAGACGCGTAGGTGCTCTCACTCATTTTGCGTTTCTCCTTCTGGTACGAGAATTTGGATGAACATCACCTGCCGGCAGTCCGACAGGTACCTGTCGCGGGGAGTAAGAGCGGGGTAACCATCCTCCCTGAACTCTGACCGCGGTGCCGGTCGCATTAGGCGAATCGTGATATTCGTGAATGCCGCCTTAGCATGGACCCAAAACCGCAGCCTGGACCTCCGGCAGTTCGGACTCTTCAGGGCACCTACATTCCAAGACAATTATAGTCAACTATAGTTGCCAAGTCCATGCAAGAATTGTAGGCGGGTGCATCCCTATATTGGGGCCAACATACGTATACCTGCGAAAGTAACCAAGCTACTTTCAGTTCCCTTCTCCGGCAGCCCAAACGGTGTCACTCACGCCTCTCTCCTCTCCGCTCTCTCCTCGCCTTTGGGCGGTCGGGCCTTCGGCCCTCCCTTGTGCGGGGGGACTCCCCCCGCAACGCCCCCTTCAGCTATACCACCCTGGCGTCGCGTTGCGATCTCGTGTCTATGCCGCCGGTCGCTCATGCGCCGTCTTCACTGTCTCCCCAACTCCCGCACACAACGGTAGGGGCAGGCCTTGTGCCTGCCCCCACGCCGTCCTCGGCACCGCCTTCGCAACCCCTCCCCGCACCAGTAGGGGCAGGCCTTGTGCCTGCCCCCACGCCGTCCTCGGCACCGCCTTCGCAACCCCTCCCCGCACCAGTAGGGGCAGGCCTTGTGCCTTCCCTCACGCCGTCCACGGCACCGCCTTCGCAATCCCCTCCCCGCACCAGTAGGGGCAGGCCTTGTGCCTGCCCTCGCACCGCCCACGGCACCGCCTTCGCAATTCCCCCACCGCACCAGTAGGGGCAGGCCTTGTGCCTTCCCTCACGCCGTCCACGGCACCGCCTTCGCAATCCCCTCCCCGCACCAGTAGGGGCAGGCCTTGTGCCTGCCCTCGCACCGCCCACGGCACCACCTTCGCAATTCCCCCACTGCTCCAGTAGGGGCAGGCCTTGTGCCTGCCCTCGCACCCCCTCCAATCAACGGACCCCACAGTAAAGCCGGGGCCTGGCGCCTGCCCTGCGTCTCTCCAAGAGACGGCAACCTACTTCAGCCACCGCCGCCATGAACTCCCAGCCAGACTGTTCCCACCCCAAAACTGGGATGCACCCCAGGTGAAGAGCGCTTTGACAACCATTTGGGCGCGGGATACACTGATTTTCTACTGTGTCTCTCTTCTTCGAGGCGCACGGGGGAATGTATGGATCTGACAAGCCTGCTCGGTTATATTCTGGTCGGCCTGCTCTTCGGCTGGGTAAGTTCGACCCTGGTCGAATGGGTCTGGTATCGGGGACGGCGCCGCCGGATCGATCTGTCCGCGCTGTCGTCCGCCGCGAGAGGTACGCAGCCGCTCCCCGAAGGGCCGGCCGCGCAATCCTACGGCGTGCCGCCGGGTCCTGCAGCCGGTGCGAACGCGCAGGAGGGACGCCGCCGCGCCCGCAACGATACGCGACCACAGTCCCCCGCAGCACAGGACCTTTCGAACCGACCGGACAACCTCACCGCCGTCTACGGCATCGGCGGTCTCTACGAGCGGCGCCTCTACCAGGTCGGCATCTTTACCTGGGACCAGCTCTCCCGCGCTGACGCCGAATCGCTCCAACAGATCACCAGGGCCCTGCCCGGCAGCGACACCCGCGCCTGGACCGAGCAGGCCCGCGAGCTGGCCCAGGCCAACAACCGCATCGGCGCGGTCTACGACGGACCGCTGCCCGAAGATCTGACCCGCATCGCCGGCGTCGATCAGGTGTTCGAAGATGCGCTCTACGCCGCCGGCATCTTTACATACCGCCAGCTGGCCGAGCGCACACCCGACGAGCTGGCCCGCATCATCCCGGCCCACCTCGCAGGCGAAGAGCTCGACTTCGTCAGTTGGATCGTCCAGGCCGATTCTCTGCGCGACGAATACTACACCGATGAGCCGCCGATCCTTTAGCCTGGACCGTGCCTGTTGAACATGCAGCCGCTCTGTTTTTCTGGGGTCAAATTTTGCCCTCATCTACCCCGTAGGCTAGAATTGAGGGCCGTTGTCGCGGGTCCCTAGCTCAATTGGTAGAGCAACGGCCTTTTAAGCCGTGGGTTCTGGGTTCGAGTCCCAGGGGGCTCATTGAGGAGAGAATAGAAGGGGGGCCGCGATATTCCTCGCCAGGGCGTCGACCACGCGGTCGATGGGCGAGTCGCCAAGTTCAAGTAGCGCGCGGACATCGGGCAAAAGGTTTGGTCAGCGCCAAGCAGGGCAGTCAAATCGACCATCTGGTCGTCAATCAGAACCCCACAACGTGGCCCGCTTCCTGAGTCGTATGTCAGCAGTTTCATTTATCCCCAATCCTCCTCTTTCAGGTCACATCTTGAGGTAATCTAGTGCCGGTTCACGGCGGCTACTAGCCCTTTACGGCGCCTCTAACTATCCCTCCCACGATGTGCCGCTGCCCCAACATAACTATCAGGATGACAGGAATAAGACTCAGGATCCCACCTACTGCGTACAGTTGGTAGGGTTCTATACGAGCGGCCGGGGCGATTTCAAGGAGTCTGACAGTGAGTGTCTTTGCATTTTCGCTCGCCGTGAGAATGTTAGCAAGGAGATATTCATTCCATACGCCGATGTACCCGATAAGGAAAGTAGTAACCACCGCAGGCCGAGCGATGGGAAGGATCACATACCAAAAAATACCCAGCCACGTGCATCCATCGATATGTGCCGCGTCATCCAGCTCACGAGGTATAGTCTGAAAGTAGGCAAACAAGAAGTAGATGGCAAAGGATAGGCCAAACGATAGATTGACAAGGATCAATCCAATCTTGGTGTCGTAGAGACCAAGACCTTGATATGCTAAGAAAATTGGCCCCACGGTGGTCATCCCCGGCAAAGCAATGCTGACAACCAAAACGGCAAAGAGTAGCCCCCTGCCGGGAAGTTCGAACCTGTTGAGACCGTACGCTGCCAACCCACCCATGATGGTGCTGCCCAGGGCAGCACAGCCTGCAACAATGACACTATTCATCAGTGTCAGGCCGAACTTCAATTGGCGAAATAGGTGCGGGTATCCCTCGAGAGTGAAATGCTGAGGCCAGTAGCTCTGAGGCAGCATATACACCTCGTCCTGTGTCTTGAACGAGGTGATTCCCATCCAGTAAACGGGAAAGATCAGCAAGACCAATACCAAGGCAAGAAGGGCATATTGTGCTGTAGTTACTAGATACGTTCTTGTTCTGTTGCTCATGTCGCTCCCGTCCTCATCACATGATCACAATTGAATACTGGGGCCTGGTCAATGTCGCCGGTTCTCCCTGTTGATGAGCCAGGTCATGCTTCCCGCAATAAAGACCGACAGCAGCAACAGGAGCACAGTCAGAGCAGAGCCGTATCCAAAATTGAACTGCTGAAAGAGCCGCTCGTAGGCATATAAGGAGATAATCCCGGTTGCGGTGCCGGGACCTCCTTGCGTCAGGGCCAAAATCTGCTCGAAGGTCTGCACCTCGGCCACCCCCCGAATCAACAGGACCACCAGCAATATAGGCAAGAGCAAAGGGAGTGTAATGTGGCGGAATCGCTGCAGTGGTCCGGCGCCATCGACCGCCGCTGATTCATAGAGCCTCTTGGGAATGGCCTTCAGACCCGCCAGCAAAAGCAGCACAGCCCAAGGTACATTCTTCCAGACCGTGGTGACGATTACCGATATCCTGGCCATTGTCGGATCGCTTAACCAAGGCACCCGCGTTGAGGCAAGGTCGAAACGGAGCACGAGATCATTGAACACACCCCCCGCTTCGAAGAACAGCAGCCTGAACATCAAAGCGGCCACCAGGGGAGCTGCAGCCCACGGCATCAGCATAACTGTTTGCGTTAGCGATGTGCCGCGCAGACCCTGAATAAGCAATAACGCTATCCCTAACCCTATCACCAACTCCAACAATGTTGCTGCCAAAGTGTAGATAAACGTGACCTCAATCGATGCCAGAAACAGGTAGTCTTGCGACATACGGGCATAGTTGTCCAATCCGATCCAGGAGCCGGGTCTCGCCATCGTTTTGTCGGTGAAACTCATCCAGATTGTCTGAATCAGTGGAAAACCCGTGAGGAGAAGCCTGAATATCAATGCCGGGAGAATCAGCGCGTAACCAACCCAGTACCTTCTGATGGCTTTCCCGAACGACTGTTTCACCACAGTCTTTCTCTTCACAGCGCTGAGCGTATGTTGTGCCATAAAACTGCTCCAATTCCAGCATGGGCAAAATCCGCTAGCAACAGACTTGCGGTGCAGATGGCCCCTTGATTCGTTATCAGGGTTTCGGGATGGGGGGACCGAGGGGATCACTTGTTTTGGGCAAGAATCTCTTGCAGAGTGAGAGTTGTAACGCTGCCGTCCTCTTCTTCTACATGAATGACATATTCCGGCGTGGTAAAGGCAATGATGAATTCCACTTCTCCATCAGTCGTGGTGAGCGTGTAGTGCTTTGCTCCGGCAGGGATGAGCACCGTGTCTCCCGGTTTCAAAGGGTAGGGTTCCCCATCGATGAATTCTGTCATTTCTCCCTTCACCATATGAATGATCTCATCAAAATCGTGCCACTGTGGACCTGCGCCTTTTTGGCCGACTTTGGCCCCTTTGACGTAGCCATGAAGCATGGTGATAGGACAATCTCCCAAATCTTTGCTGACAAACCAAACCAGACTGCCGTGTTCCAATTCGTAATACCCTTTCTCCTCGGATTCTGCTTTTGTAATCAATCGCTTTTCCATTCGTATCTTCTCCTATAAAAAGTCAACCGCTTACACGGCTTACTTCATTTATTTCGTCCTCAACATCTCCAGCAGTATTTCAGCCGCCTTGTTGGCGAACTCCGGATCGTTGATGTTGCTGTCCAGCTCGATTAGCGGGATGCCCGGTTTGAGCTTTCCCTTGATCGCTTCGAAGCAGGCCTGATCGGCCTCCGGATCCCAAAAATCTCCACCGACCCTATCCAGCATCGAAATACCCCTGAGTGGAATCACAATGGAAACCGGACCCTTGGCGGCGGCGGCAATCATCTGGCCGATACGACGGTTTTCCTCTACATTGGTTCTTAGCAGAGTGGCGCTTGGATTCCACTTGTAGAGATTACGGTCCTTATACTGTTCCGGAACCGTATCAAAGGCTCCGAAATTGGCCATGTCCACACAACCTGGGACAAGGACCGTGGGGATACCAGCCCGAGAGGCGGCCAGACAACGATGCGGTCCGGCACTCAGCCCACCACCACAAACTTCGTCGGCCAGTTCGGTCGTGGTCACGTCCAGACAAGCTGCGATGAAACCGTCCTCAATCATGCTTTCCATCATCCTGCCGCCTCTGCCGGTGGCGTGGAAGACCAAGACCTCGAAGCCGTTGTCCTCCAGGATCCCCCGGGCATGCTCCACACAGGCCGTGGTATTCCCAAACATGGATGCAGTGATTAGGGGGCGTTCGTTTTCAATTTCAGAGGGTTCTAAAGCTAACATGCCGGCCATTGCTCCGGCGGCATTTGTGTAGACTCTGCCGCTGATGCGATTGATCCCAGCGATGTCAACGATCGCTTGAATGAGGGTGATATCCTTGGTCCCCACAATACCCCGAACATCCCCGCCGCCTACGGTGGTGACCAGCACCTTGGGCACACCTAGCGGCAACGCCCGCATCGCTTGGGCGGCAATAGCGGTGCCCCCGCCCCCGCCCATAGCCAGGATGCCGTCCAACCACCCTTCATCGAACAACCGGCGGACAATAACCGGGAGACCATCAGCCATTATTTGCATGGCTGCATCTTTTCGCCGGCCCAGGCGCATTTCCTCAATGTCTCCGCCACCAGCTTTGGCAACTTCCGCTCGGCCAATATCCGGTTCTAGGCCAGGCTCTCCCATAACGCCGAAATCCACCACAAGGGTACGGAGGCCCTGTTTTTCGATGAGATTTTTAACGAAGGCATACTCCCGGCCTTTCGTATCTAGTGCCCCGGCTAAGACAACTGTTTTAATGGCCTTCATCCCCTTTTCTTTGTCGAAACTGATAGTTCTTGAACGCTTTCACGGTACCCATCACCGCCTTTTCCACCGGAATCCGTTCGATGCTAGAGGCCCCGACAAAGCCCTGGGCGTCCGTTTGTTCATACAACGCCTGCAAATCTTCAGGTTCAGCAAAGGGACCGCCATGGGCCAGACAGATGGCATTGGAATCCACCGCCCAAGCCCCTTCCATTATTTTTTGGGCATCCTCCAGACTTTTTTCCAGCGGGTTGGCTAAGAACCCAATCAGCCCCCCGGACGTGCCCCCAACGTGGGCACAGACCACGTCCACCCCAGCCTTAACCATATCTGCCGCCTGTTGTGGAGTGTAGACATAACACATGGTAAACACGTTTCGGTCACGGAGTTTACGAATCATTTCCACTTCTCGGGCAAACCCCCAGGATATGCCAACCGCTTTCCCCCTGGCATCATTTTGGTCTTTAACACTAGGAAGACGCATTTCTATATCTGCCTGGGTAGGAAAATTGATCACCCCATCAAACCTCTGGTCAATGAACTTCTGGATCAATCTATCCAGATCATAGTCCGTCTGATCATTGGCCATGACCCCGGCAATGATCGGCGTATCTTTGACAACATTCTGGATTTCATCAAACATACCCAGGGTAATGGGATTGGAATGCCCGATTGTCTCCGTTTGCAGACCTTTGAGTCTTGAAATGCCGGTGCTGTAACAGATGATCAGATCTGCCCCACCCAATTCCGCACATTTGGCGATGATGCCCGCACTGCAACCGGCCCCCAGAATGGTCTGGCCTTTATTGATATGAGCTCTCAGCCGTCCCAGAATCTCTTTTCTTTCAAATTTCTTCTTCATTCTCGATGCCGCCTTGTTCTCTCTTCTTCACTCGCGAAAGTCGGGGATATCCACACACTTCCCGCCTTTCAGAGCCGATTCGTGTGCACAGATCCCGGCTGCCGAAAAATCGGCTGACCGGATTTCATCCACCGAGGGTTTCCGGTTTTCGACGATGCTGCTGATGAATTCATGAATCATATGCGGATGCGAACCGCCATGCTCCCAGGGGTTATGAACATACTTGAATCGCCTGATCTCTTCTGGAAGGAGGTCATCCCGGTTTGGCACCACAATTCGTTCCGCGTCTGTGATGAATCCACTATTTATTGGAGACAAATCAGAAGACTTTTTGAGCAACAAGTGATCGATTGTGGGTGCCATCTGCCTGCCGTATGCATAGTCCTCACTATCCTTATCTAACCACTTCCACTCAAATCCCATCTTCTCCCCATAGATGTTGAACCCCTCCCCAAACTGCCGTGTCGTCTGATACCAGAATCGCTTGATATCGGCAACCACATCGGAGTTTTCCAGACGGAAGATCGCCGTTTCAAAAGGATATGGATTGACTGCACTCCCCCCGTTTTCTTGTCGGAGGGTACCTGACCCGAAGCAATGCACCTTGGTCGCGCGTGTCTTCAGGAGAGCCAGTAAGGGACTCACGGCGTGGGTGGCGTAATGCATGGGGGGCGCCGCCACAACTTGCTTGCCATCTCTTTTGGCTCCCTCCAGATCCTGAAAATGATACCCTTCCATGAAAGTGATCTTCCCCATCTCTCCTCGCTCGTACAAGTCCTGCACGAAGAAGAACTGATCAGAGAAGACATCCGTTTCCATCATCATGTAATTCTTGCCGGATTGCCGCTGGGCTGCAATCACCCGCCACAGATCCTTCAGGGTCTGGGCCATGGGAACCGCGCAGGCACAATGTTTGTTGGCCTGCAGTACAGCCACAGCATGATCCGCATGCATGGGTTGGTCGGTCAGGATATGGACTGCGTGGATATCGGGATCGGCCAGCATTGCTTCCATATCGCGGAACCGCTTCTCGATCCCAAAGCGGTCTCCTATCTCCTGGAGCCTCGATTCGTCCCTGTCACAGATCGACACCGTGTGGACCTGGGGATGGTGCTGGTAAATCGGCACGAAACCCTGCCCGAACACGCCTACCCCTACGATGGCAATGTTGATATGATTCTTATGGTTACTTATCATTTCCCTCTGATCCAGAACATATACTTGCGTTCTTCCAGATAAAATAATAGAGGTCAGGGAAAGTCTGACCTCTATCCGCTATCCAGCTACATTCCGACTAGACTCAGACCATCTTCATCTCATGCGCTCACCATCTTAATCTCATTTACCGCCCACGCCTGTGCTTCCTCTGGACTCATCTCCCCGGAGAAGAGGAATTGGCAAACGTTGTCGTAAATCTGGTGGAGTTCTGTCATGTGAGGAGAGATAATCGGCGGTGTACGCAGGTTAGAGTCCCGTACCTGTTCCGCCCAACCTGGACCCGCGGCCAACATCGGTATCGCTTCCACAATGTCAGGATCATCGAACATTGATTTTCTGGGTGGCGCTAACTCAATCGCGATCGAAAACTCTTTCAGGATATCGTCCCGAGCCTGCCACATAAGGAAATCTGTCGCTGCTTCTTGTCTTTCCGGAGAGAGGGCATTGGGGACCATCCAGCCCCAGCCGTGAAGCAGGCCAGTATCGTTAACGGGTCCCTTGGGCCAACGGGTCGGTACAAGGTTCTCCTCGTTCAGAACGCCGCCTTCTACATCCAGTAAAGCTCGGTAACTGAAGTCAGATACGATCCCCCACATAGCTGTTTCGCCGTTGGCGGCTAGACTGACCACATCCCCCTCTGACTCCGACACGATAGAGGGTGGCGTGATCTTATACTCATGTACCCAGTCGTACATGACCTGCAAGGCTGTAAGCGTTGCCTCGTCGTCCATTGTTTCGGTATTTGCGCCAGCTTGGTTGCACATAAGGAGAGTGGTGTTCCACTGGGGCAAAGGTCGCCAGCCCCAAATGTTTTCCTCAGGTTTCGTATGCTCCATGGCAACGGTTACCAGTTCATCCCACGTCTTAGGTGGTTCCGCAACCATGTCCTTGTTGTGCCAAAACGGCATGACGCCTAACCAGAAAAAGATCCTGCCGACCATCCCTACGGCCTCGTTGAGCCTTCTGATTCCACCCACCAAGTCCTCTTCGTCCCTTAGGAGCGACGCGATGTCGGACAAGTCGAGAGCCCATCCGTTCGTTGTCCACTGCCCTGCAATCAAATCGTCGGCCCACAACACGTCCACACCGTCATAGCCGGTTTCCCCCCAGAGCGTGAATTTGTTGAGTACCTCGTCCCACCGCGCGGGGAAGGGCTCGTAGTTAACGCGAACTCCGGTTTCCTCTGTGTAACGTTCGTGAAATGGTTCGACTACGGGGGTACCCCAGCCAAAGATGTTAATCTCCGTGATTTCTTCAGCTGGAAGCGCTTCGGCTGCGGGCGCCTCTGGCGCCGCCGACGGCACGCAGGACACCAACAACGCTCCTGTGGCGGTGGCGGAAGCCAGTCGCAAAAACTCACGTCGACTTAGGTTTGTACGGTTCATCTTTTAACTCCTTGTAAAGACTTTACAATCGCCATTAAAACGGTCATTGACTCCAGACTAACTCTGGAATAAGATAGCTCAGCCATGATGGCACACTGGATTGGGGTGAACAAGGATATCTTTAGGACATCTTTAGGACATGCAAACGTTCAAAACCTTTGAACGAAATCTACACAAAGGGTTGGCCAATCTCCACGATCCCACGTACCAGCCGCCCGCGTTGCTGTGGCAGGTGTTGGGGAGTCAGCCACAGCAAGAGGGTAAGTCCTTTCAGGCCGCCATCATCCAGGCGATTGAGGCGCTGAAACCGACGGCGGCTATTGCCCATCAGGACCGTAGCCGGCGCATCCATGATCTGTTGACCTATCGTTATGTTCAGGGGCTGACACAAGAAGCCACGGCGGAACGTATGGGCTTCACGCCCCGTCATGTGCGCCGTATACAGGATCAAGCCGTGCATGGCCTTGCCCAGTCCCTCTGGTCGCAACGCCGCTGGGAAAAGAGCGAGAGAGGGGCTGCGTCCCCGATAGAGCGAACAGGTTCAACTGAAATAGATGGCGCACCACTCACCAGTGGCGCCAGAGAGGAAACCGATCCCTGGCGTGCCCAGGTGCAGCAGGAGTTGGCCGCTATGCAGCAAAACGCGCCCGCGGCCGTTAGCCATATGGGATCTGTGATAGAAGGCGTGGTGAAGGTAGGGCAGGCGCTAACCGCCAAACATCATACCCAATTGACGGTTGCACCCATTCCAGACGAACTGACAGCAGCGATTCATCCCGTAGCCCTACGCCAAATTCTGCTGACGGCCGTCGAGAAGTTAGTGAATCGATGTCCGGCGGGCGAAATCACCCTCAGGATTGAAATGGCAAGGAATGTCATCACCATCAGCGTGGCCGGTGGCCCCACAGTTGCCGGTGCGCTGCCCAACAGCGACCTCATCCAGTCGCTTCTCGCCGATCCGGGGGGCGCCCTCCACATCTATCGGAGCGGTGAAATCATTGTTTTTCAGATTACATTGCCTTCAACTGCCGGCGCCGCGGACACAGAGGCCGTGCCCGTACTCGTGGTGGACGATAACGCCGACCTGGTGACCTTTTATCATCTGTATACCGCCAATACCCGGTATCAGATCATCCATCTTGCCGATGTCCAACGTCTCTTTGACACCATTGCCACGGAAAAACCAGTTGCCATCGTGCTGGATGTTCTACTCCCTGATATGGATGGCTGGGAGCTATTGACCTATCTGCATGAGCACCCCGATACCCGGGCCATCCCCGTTATCATTTGCTCCGTCATCCGGCGGGAAGATCTGGCTTTGGCGCTAGGGGCCGCGTTATACTTGGCAAAACCTGTCCGTCGCCAGGAGTTTGTGCAGGCGTTAGATCGGGTGTGCAATCGGGTGGCAGCCTAAGCGTAGGACCACTGTCGAAGCGTTGACGAAAGCGCTTAGGTTGACTCATCCACTGAATCAACCTCACCATCAGGCTGCAGCAACATAGCCGAAAGCCGCTGCGAGCACTCCAGTAACTTCGGAACCGACATCCCCAACCCCATTGTCGCCACCAGCACGGGGCTTCGTGTCGGCCAGGAAACCTGATCTTCTCCGGAGACGGTGATCACCGGAATGTCACGGAGAGTCGGGTCCAGATTCTTCTCCGCCAGCACCTGCCAACCGGACATATCGGGCATGAGAATGTCCAGCAGAACCAGATCCGGCGCGTCCCCGCTTTGGACACAGCGACGTAGCATCGCCAGCGCTTCAGCGCCGCTGGCGGCGGTTTGGTTCTGCAGCGTTGGATCAATAATCGAGAGCATGCGCGTATAGAGCTCCCGAATGTCCGGGTCGTCGTCCACAATCAGCAACCGCTTCACCGGCCTGTCTAAAGTGTCAATCGCCTTCACCAAATCAGCCCGTCTGACGGGTTTGATCAGATAGCCAACCGCCCCAGCCTCGATGGCCATTTCTATTTTTCTGGGGAAGGCGCAGCCGACAATAGGCATATCGGGCAGGGCCTGACGGGCCTCTTCAACGTGTGTGACCAGCTCTTGGGGCGAGGCCGAATTGAGGATCAGCGTATGGGCCGGATGGTTTTGCAACTGATCAATTGCCTGGGAAAGACTGCGCGCACCGGCCAATTCCATGTCATCGACATAGCGGGTGAAGAGGTCGGTCAACTCGCCGTTTTCATCGCAGATCAAGATGCGCTGTTTGCGGGGCATCTCGGGCAATTGGGGCCAGGCGGCCCGCTCGTGCCACATCCAATCTTCGGCGACACGCCGCTCAACAGGTGGTCGGTCACCTTCGCCCAACACCAGGTCAGCTGGCTGGATCGGAAGCCGAAACGCGAAGGTACTGCCTCTTCCCAGTTCGCTTTCCGCCCAAATCCGGCCATGATGGCGTTCGATGAATTGCCGGCTGATGCTCAGTCCCAAGCCGCTGGTGCCCTGGCTGGGTTGTGATTGTCCTGCTTGGGCAAAGAGTTCAAATATCCTTTCCAAATCGTGAGCGGCGATACCGGGGCCAGTATCGGTCACGCTGATCTGGACTTCATTACCCAGTCGCTTGGCGTCGACTGTAATGCCGCCATGCTCGGTATACTTGGCCGCATTGCTGACTAGATTGAGCACGACCTGACGGATACGGGTTCTGTCGCAGTAAACTAGCGGAAAGTCGTCGGCAATATTGATTTGAAGATTGAGCTTTTTCTGTTCGAGCAGCGGACGCACCACCATCATCAGCGATTTTTCAAGTTCATCGGCCAAATCTACCCATTCCCGATGCAGAGCCAGGCGGCCCACTTCAGCCTGGCTCAAATCCAGAACATCGTCGATCAAACCGGCCAGGTGATCGCTGTTTCGCTGTACGATTTCCAGGATCTGGTAGAGCCGGGGCGGTATCGGTTCGCCATACACCTCAGGGGCCTCGACTAACGTATCGATCAGCCCCAGGATCATATTCAGGGGCGTGCGAAATTCATGGCTGATTTTGGCCACAAAGGCTGCTTTGGCCTGATGGGCTTCCTCGGTAATCTGGCGTAGGGCCACCAACCGCTGATTGAGCAGTTCCTGGGTCTGATAGGCGGTCTTCAGGTCCTCCTGCATCTGGACTAACTGGACTTTCTGATCCCGAGTTTCATCTAATAGCTGCTGCGCTCGTTGAAACTGATCGTATAACCATTTGCTGCGTTGATCCTGGAGGCGGATGATGACCAACAACAGGCCGATTACCGTCCATATCGTGCTAACCGTCACGGTCATCGCCATAGGATCTACCGCTGTTCCGGTGATGGCTGGGGAGAGAAACAGAACCCACAGGGTTTCCAATAATCCGGTTAGGACGGCTACAGGCCAGGAGAGGAGGGCCGAGGCCACTATGGGCGGCAGAACCATCAAGAGTAGCAGGATGGGCGCACCATACCAGACGAAAGCCACACTGGTACAGACGACCAGCGCAACGACCGTAAACCAGTGGCTGAGCCTGGTCCCACCCAACCGATCCAGCAACCAGATGAGCGCAGCCAGGCCAAAACATACCCAGGGTATTTGGATGAAGGGCAACCGTTGTGCCGGCTCAACCAGCAATTCGCCCGTGAACGTCACGGTTAACCCCAGGCAGATCAGCGCGGCAATAATCCAGGTGAGCGATAGGCGTAACTCCGGGTCGATTGCCAACGCGGGGTTTGGCCTGAACTCGTTCGTTTTGATTTGTGCCGTCATAAGTGCCCCCCGCCACGCCATCTACCGATGATGTACGACCTGGTTTCTAGTTTACTTAATCGCAGTTCTTAAATTCGCTTCGCTATCCGCGCGGTTTGTCTGCTCTGGCAAGGCCGCTCTGCCACTCTCTTCCCTTCCGCCCCGCATAGAGCATGTAGTAGGCGTCCCCGGCCTCAAAGACCTGCGGCGTCAGGATACCGTCGCAGTCCCATGCCCCGCGCGCCGCGGCGGGCGTGAAGATCGGGTTGTGCGGGTTCGCCTCAAAGCTGCGGAAGTCCCGCGTGCGCACATGCCCGATCTGCCACACCTCGCTGTCGTCCGCCCGCCCGCCGTACAGAATGTGGAAATAGCGCGGCCCTTTGAAGATCTCCGCCTCGCGCACGCCGCCGCTGTCCCACGCCAAACCGCTGCCGCTGAATATCGGATTTGCCGCGTCCTTGGTGACGGCCGCGGGGTCGCTGGTCGGCGCGGTCGCGTGGCAGATGACCGGCGGCCCCTCCGATTCGCCCGTGTAGATGATGTGGATCGTGTCGCCGTCAACTGCCATGGAAGGGTGCGACGAGCCCGCGCTTTCGTAAGGCGTGTCCGCGGAAATCACCGGCGTTTGGCGCACGCGCGTCCATGCGCCGAAATCCCCGTCGCCCACCAATAGCCCCGTCTGCTTGGGGGGCTTGAGCCGCCGGCCAAGATAGTAGACATAGAACCTGCCGTCGGCCGGATTCAGGAAGGGGAAAGGGTACTCGGTGGTGAAATCGTCGAACCCGGCCTGCGAGGGCACCAGGACGGGATTCCTCTGGTCGTGGATAACGGCCGCAGGGTCGCTCGCCGGCGCCGTGCTGTGCATCAGCACCCAGTAGTTGTCCTTTCTGCGCCTGCCCCAAAGGTAGTGGACCGTCTCACCC
The DNA here is from genome assembly GCA_965208965.1 of Caldilineaceae bacterium. Lineage (GTDB taxonomy): Bacteria > Chloroflexota > Anaerolineae > Caldilineales > Caldilineaceae > Bin5. Next base: position 1,270,521 of record OZ242384.1, on the reverse strand, counting down.
ACCACCATCGCATGCGCGGCCGCAGCCCATTCCGGCGGCTCACAGAAAAAGACCGGGTTGCCCTCCGCAATACGTTCGAAACTCGCGAACAGTTCGAACGGAATCTCATCATGCACTGAGTTGTCCATACTGTCTCCTGAATATGAAACGCGGCGTCACAGGACTTTTCGCCCCGCGTTACGCAATACGAAATACGGAAAAAAAGAGGGTCTTCATATTGAACGCACATTTGTAACTGCCGCGTACGCGGAGATGCACCAAAAACTGAAAACTGACTACTAAAAACTGCTACCCCAAAACCCAGCCCACCAGGTTGCTGAACAGCCGCTCCGCCACCGGATCTTTACCGAGGTTTTCAACGAGCCGGTGCGTACACAGAATGTAACTGCCTTCACCGTGCGCGATCTCCGTCAGGTCGGCGCCGTGGAAGGCCGCGGTCACGCCGATGTAGTTCTGCTTGTGCTTCAGGCCGGCGTACCAGTCATAGGTGACGTTGCCGCTGATCCAGTCCGTCTCCGGCGTAACGATCGACCAGCGCGAAACCACGTCGCGGTACTCCTGCCCCATCAGGCAGGCCGACGGCAGTCCGTCGTAGACCGGATGCTCGCGCACAACGTGGCTGCAGGGTGTCCACAGCCCCTTACCGCTGTAATAGGACACAGCGAACGGCAGCAGAATATCCTTTGAAAGGAATTTCTCCATGCGAAATTTGGTTCCCAGAGCGTCCTCCGGCGGCATGCCGAGGAAGACGGCCGTTCCGCCGCCGCTGACCCATTGCGCCAGTTCGGCGAAGACTGGCTGCCCTTCGCCGCCCCAATCATTCAGATTCACCAGCGTCCGCTGATTGCGGGGTGTCTCCCCTGAAAATGGCGTAGAACGCAGGTCAGAGCCGGCCAGATACGCGCCGAGCGCGCCGTCGAGATCGATCAGCGCAACGTCCTGCCCGGGAAGGGCCGATCCCTCCTGCTCCAGCACATAGAAGCTGGAGCAGTTACTCGCAACCGTCTCTGCGCCGGCGCCGAACGCGACCTCGACCAGACAGCGCCCCGTCAGACCGTCGGTAGCAACGCCGTACTCGCCCAGATCGACGATCCCCGCCGGTAGCGTGGTCTCTTCGCTGTGGTCGAGAACGCGCTGCCCGTCGCCGGCCGTGACCTGCAGCGAGAGCGTCCCCGTCACAGCCTCCTCGTCGTTGACCGACGTCAGCAGGATCTGCACTCCCTGCCCCGCGTAGACATTCTGCCGGCTCGGGCGAATCGCGATATAGCGGTCGGCAAAGGTCTCCTGGATCGCGTAATAGGCGCGTTTGGGGTTGCGGAAATTGTCGATCAGCCCTGCCCCCACGATCCAGTCGCCGTCGTTGAGAGAATGGATGCCGATACCGGCGATGTCGCCATTGATGCGGCAGGCCTCGGCCATCAGCTTGTTGCCGGTGTAGTGGACCTCCTGGCAGGCGAGCATGAAGTCGTGGAACGTCGGGAAGACCTCCTCCAGCCCTGTCCGTTCATAGACCGCCAGGTAGGAGTCGTGCAGGCGTTCATGGATGCGGTAGTCCGGCGTGATGGGGTTGCCCTCGCGGCGGTATTGGGCCATGTTGGCTTCCAGGTCGGGGATGCTGCCGTAGCCCAACTCGGAAATGTTGGTCAGCAGGCCGGGCTCGATGTGGCTGCGCGTGTGCCGGCCCAAACTCGTGCGCCCCATCGCCGCCAGCTCCGCTTCCGTCTTGCCCAGCAGCATCAGATTGTCGTAGTTCTCCTGCGCGAACGGCGTGCCCGGGTAGTCGTGGACGTCGTTGATCAGCGTCGGCTCGTATGAACCGGGCAGATAGACGCTGCACAGACCGGCAAAGCCGCCGGCCTCGTCGATAATCAGCCGTGTGGGATCCAGCTCGCGCGCCTTCAGCGAAGTCGTGTGCCGCAGCCGTTTCAGTCCGTCCCGCAGGATCTCGTTGAACATCTCCCAGATCACGATCGAAGGATGGTTGCGGTCGCGCAGCACCATCTCCGACACCTCGTTCTCGATCCGTTGCCGCGTGTAGGGCGTAATCTGCGGCCAGTTGTCCATGCACTCGACCGGCAGCGCGCCCACGTACAGCACGCCCACCTCATCGGCCATATCGTAGACGACCGGCGGCTGCGGCTTGCGCCAGGGCCGCACCATGTTGATGTTGCCCTCTTTGATCAGCCTGAACTCCTTCCGGAGCAGCTCCAGGTCCCGCGGATAGGCCAGCGAATGGGGGTAGAAGGCCTCGTTGAAGGTCGTCTTCAGGACGATCTTTTTCCCATTGAGGTAGAAGCTCTTGCCCTCAGCCGTAAACTCGCGAAAACCGAACCTCGTCTCCACCCGGTCCGAAAGCCCGTCCGCCAGCAGCACGCTGGTCGTCGCCAGGTAGAGAAAGGGATCATCCAGCTGCCACAGCCTGTGGCCGGCCACGTTCAACTCCAGCGTCACCTCGCTTCCGCCCGGCCGCAGATTGTGTTCTGCACTGACCGAGGCAGAAGGCTTGCCGTCTGCCCAGGACGTGATCGTACACTGAATTTCGGCTCTCTGTGTCTTGAGACTGGTATTGCGCAGCGCCAATCCCACCCGCACATCGCCGGAGCTGACATCGCCCGTTACAAATGCGCTCTCAATGTAGACGGCATCCGTGGCGATCAGCGAAACCGGCTGCCAGATTCCGCCGGCGATGGCGCCGCGCCAGTGCGGCATATCGTCCCGCCCCAGCCCGTCGATCACGACGTCTCGGGTGATCAGCGGCGTGATGACGCGCACCGCGATGAAGTGTTCATGCGCTACCGCTTCGCTATATGAGCGCGAGCTTTCCGCACCCGCATCCAGGAGATCACCGACCTCCAACTCGAAGCCGGTATAGCCGCCTTCATGCGCGCCCGCCGCCTCGCCGTTGACCCACACCTCCGCCCGGTAGTTGACCGCCTCGAACCGGACCCGCACCGTCTTGCCTTCCCACTCCGCCGGTAGATGGAAGCTCTTGCCATACCACGCGACGCCCTCGTAGTCCTGTCGGAACTCCTCCAGGCAGGCGGGGACCGCAACCTCCTCGATGGCGTGGTAGCTGTGGAACTGTTCGCGCTCCTGCCAGTTCAGCGTGCGGCCTTTGTTGTCCTCATCGAAGATGACCTGCCAGCTGCCGTCAAGTGATATCGTGCGATTCATGTGTATCCTGTTCCCTATTGATTTTGACTTTCGGATCGGTGTCTTCAGCAACTGGTGTTCACCTGACAGCAAAGGGCCACCAAAACTAAAAACTAACCACTAAAAACTAGAAACTGCCCTTACGGCCCCGCTTCGCCTGTCGCCATGATAGTGCCCGCTCGCGGCAGTTGTCCGGCCCGGCTGGGCAGATCGTCGCCAATCTCCACCAGCCAGTCCATCAGTTGTTGACGGATCTCTGCCTTTGTGGCTGCCAGCCCCGGCTCTGCTGTCAGATTCCCCATCTCGTGCGGGTCGGCCTCCAGGTCGTAGAGCTCGTCGATCGCCTGCGGATTCCACACGTACTTGTAACGCTCGTTGCGGATGGCGCGCACCGCGAAGTTCATGCCGTTGTACAGGTTGTAGACGCCGAAAGCCGTCTGCGGCCAGTCCGCCGGCCGCGTGCCCGTACCCACCAGCGGCAGCAGGTCCCGCCCCGCGCGCGGTCGCTCTGCCGTGGCCGCGGCGTCGATGAGACCGAAAAGCGTCTCGCCCACGTCGATCAGCGAGACATAGGCGTCCTGGGTTGCCTGCCCCCTGCCGGGGCTGCGTATGATCAGTGGAATGCGCCACACCTCCTCATAGAAATAGGCCCCCTTGTCGAAACGGTTGTGCGCGCCCTCCATATCGCCGTGGTCCGCGACGAAGACCACCGTCGTCGAATCCTGCAACCCCAGCCGCTCCAGCGTACCCAGCACCCGCCCGATCGCCTCGTCGACCATCATGATATGCGCGTGCGAGTAGGCTACGACCGTGCGCCACTCCTCCTCGTCCAGCGGCGATGTATCCATGCAGGGCCACCAGGCCACCGCGTGAAACCAGGGCCTGCCCGCGCAGTTATCGCTCAGATTGGCCGGTAGCTCGACCTTGTCTCGGAGTTCCTGCGCGATGCCAAGATACGGCTCGGGCAGATGGTGCGGGAAATGCGGCTCCGCCGAGGAGACGGTCAGAAAGAACGGTTTGCTGCGATCGCCTGCAGCCCACTCTTCGAGGAAACGGACCCCGTTCTCCATCACCGGGAACGGGGGACACGCCTCTTTGGGCTGCGCCGTATCGCCCCAGAACGGAGCACGGCCTCGTATCAACTCCTGTTCCTGCCGGTCGTAGTTGTCCTTGGCGAACTGGTAGGAGAAGTTGCTCGTTTCCGGATCATAAGGCCGGCGCTGCACCTCTGCGTCGGGGTCAAAACAGTGGGCCCCGCGCGCCTCCGGGTTTACCGGCCCGAGATGCCACTTGCCGAAGTAGCCGACGTGATAGCCGAGCCGGGCGGCCTCGTCGATCCAGGTGCGCTCGGTCAGCGGCGGTGAAACCTGCTGCGAATACCCCACCGCGTAGTTGTCGGTGATGCCCGTCGCGTGCGGCCAGCGCCCCGTGAGCAGCGTCCCCCGCGCCGGCGTACACAGCGGGCAGGTCGTAAAAGCATTGCTGAAGACGGTCCCCGCAGCCGCCAGCCGGTCGATATTCGGCGTCGCAATGGTCGATGCGCTACCGCTTCGCTGTTTGAGCGCCGGCGTATCCGCCCCGCAAAAGCTGAAAGCCGAAGCCGGCCACTGGTCCGTAAGAATGAAAAGCACATTTTCCGCGCGCATCGAGCTACTCTCCAAGCAATTAAGAATAGCGGTCAATTGGAAATGAGTGAAGTTTCTCTCTCCTCACTCCTCTTCACTCTCTCCTCGCCCCTCGCCCTTCACCCCTTCGCCCCGGTCGTGGCGATCCCCTGAATGAAATAACCCTGGAATATGAAAAATATAATGATGACCGGCAGCGAGGCAACAAAGGAGGCCGCCATCAGATGGTTCCAATCTGTGCCGTACTGGTCTCGGAAACCGTTCAGCCCCAGCGGGATTGTCCATTTGTCGACATCGTTGAGGACGATCAACGGCCACAGAAACTCGTTCCAGTTCCAGAGGAATGAGAAGATGGCAACCGTCGTCAGGCCCGGTACTGCCAGCGGCAGCAGGATCTGCCACAGAATACGGAACGGTCCGCAGCCGTCCAGCTTGGCAGCCTCATCCAGCTCCAACGGCAGGGTCAGGAAGAACTGGCGCAGCAGAAAGATGAAGAAGGGACTGCCGCCCAGAAAGTTGGGGACGATGAGCGGATAGTAGGTGTTGATCCAGTCCAGATTGCGATAGAGAATGAAGAGCGGGATCATCGTCACCTGCCAGGGCAGCATCATCGTCGCCAGCAATATGATAAAGAGGATATTCCGCCCCGGAAAGCGCAGGCGGGCAAAGCCATAGGCAACGACCGCCGAAGAAAGTATCTGCCCCACCACGCTCAGAACCGTAACATAGATCGAATTGCGGAAGTAGAGGCCAAACGGCATAACCGTCAGCGCCTCAATATAGTTGCGCCACAGGATCGGGTCCGGCAGCCACTGCGGCGGGTACTGGAAGATCTTCTCCATCGGTTTCAGCGAAGTGGAGATCATCCACAGAAAGGGGACCAGGAAGGCAACCGCGCCGGCCAGGGCCAGCAGGTGAATCAAAGTCCTAGTGGTCCAGTTCAACAGCTGATATCGATTGGACGGCAGACTGATCGTGTTTCTCATCGTTCGCGGCGGATGACCGGCGGCCATTCTCAAGCGCCCCCAATCCTGCCTTCGTAGTGCACCCAGTGTTCCGACGAGCGCAGCATGATGAGCGAAATGACCAGAACGACCACGAACAGTACCCACGCCAGCGCCGAAGCATAGCCCATGTGGAACCATTCGAAGGCGTTACGGTAGATGTAGAGGACAAGAAAAAGGGTCGCGTTCCCGGGGCCGCCCGCAGTCATGATGTAGGCCTGCGTAAAGATCTGGAAACTTCCGATCACATTCATCACCAGAGCAAACAGAACAACCGGCGAAAGCATTGGCAAGGTGACTTTCAGAAACCGCTGCCATGTGTTGGCGCCATCGATCGTTGCCGCTTCGTAGAGATGGGCCGGGATGCCCTGCAGGCCGGCCAGAAAGATGACCATGCCGGTCCCCACCTGCCACAGGCTCATGATAATCAGGGCAGGCAGCGCCCAGCGCGAGGAATGAATCCACTGGGGTCCTTCAACGCCGAACAGCCTGATGAAAGAGTTCAGCACCCCGTATTCCGGGTTGAAGATCCAGATCCACATCATGCTGACCGCCACCAGAGGGATGACCGCCGGCAGATAGTAGATCGTGCGGAAGAGGCGGCGGCCGGCCAGCTGCTGGTTCATCAGCAACGCCAGCGCGAGCGAAAGTATGGCAGAAACAGGCACGCGGAAGACGACATAGATGACCGTCACTTTGATGCTCTGCCAGAAGAGGTCATCCTTGAACAGCAGCTTGTCGAAGTTGTGCACGCCGATGAACTCCGGGGCCGACAGGATACGCCATTCGGTCGAACTGATATAGAAGGCCGCCAAGATCGGCGCCAGCTGAAAGATGAGGAACCCCAGCAGCCAGGGTGAAATTGCGATGTAGCCGGCGATCGCCTCCTTGCGCGCGATGCCGCTCATACGCGGCCGATTCCCGGCCGCGGGTTCGTTTGCGGCCTGACCGACCTGCGCTTGCCTGCTGCGCATCACCTCTCCCTTTCCGAAGACTGGTGGTCAGCAGATAGCGCCCCGGAGCGCGCCCCGCCGCCAGCCGTTAATGAATATTCTAAACCAAAAGAGGAGAGGATTGTTTCCTCTCCTCTTCGGATACATACGAGCAACGGCAGCGCTCAACGCGCCGCTGCTAATTTCCCCAGAATGCAGCTAGGATCTCGTCGACCTGGGGTCCGGCCGCCGCGACTGCGTCCTCAACCGACTTCTCCCCCAGAAATGCCAGGTTCAGCTCAGGCGTGATCGCCCTCGACATGATCTCGGTAATCGGCGCGATCGTGGGCCAGACCTGCATGTGCGGCGCGCTGTCGATAAACACCTGCCGCGTCGGCGGCTTTGGCAGCCCCGCGAAGTGTTCGCTCTCCGCAATATGGCGCATTGCCGGTACGTCGCCGATCGTCTGCGCGACAGTAATGTTGCTTTCCTCGTCACTGATGATCTTGAGGTACTCCCACGACCATTCCGCGCTCTGGGTGCCCTTGGGAATACCGTGTCCGTAGTATTGGGTGTAGCCGACCGGAGGCTGGCCCGCCGCGCGCGGCAGCGGCCCGACATCCCAGTCCAGCCCCTCAACGCGCGTGAGGGCGCCGATCCCCCAGGCGCCGGCCGTGAACATCGCCACCCGTCCGGCGGTGAAGAGGTCCTGTGCGCTTCCCAGCCCCTCGATTTCAGCCGGGGTGGGGGAGACACCGTGCGTCAGCCGCAAATCTGCCAGCCACTGAAGCGCGGCCAGCGCCTCCGGGCTGCCAAGACCGGAAGACTGCTGGTCGTCTGACAGCACGTCCCCGCCGCCGAGCCGCAGGAACGGATACCAGTAGGGGAAGAACATGCCGTACACGTCCGTTCTGCCGTCCCCGTCGGAGTCGGCCGTGAGGGCCTGGGCCGTCTCCAGGAACGAGTCCCAGTTCCAGGTATCGTTTTCCCAGGAGGTGGGCAGATCGTCCAGGCCGGCCTCGCGGAAGAGCGCCCGGTTGTAGTAGATCACGAACGGGTTCCAACCGCGCGGCACGGTTACCAGCTGGCCTTCGGTCGTGCCTAGTTCGATGATCCGCGGGTAGAACACATCGAAGCTGAACTCGTCGTCCGCGTCGGCGAAAGGAATCACATTCAGCAGCGCTTCCTGGCCCCGGAAGAACGGCTCCCACCTGTGGTTCAGTTGCATCGTGTCCGGCGGTGTCCCGGCCGCGATCGCCGTCAGCACCTTTTCACCGTACTGTCCGCCCGGTACCGAGTTCTGGCTGGCCGTCACATTCGGGAATTTCTCCGTCATTCGTTGGGCCAGGATTTCGCGGTCTTCGATGAACTCCGGCCGCGTACCCCAATACTGGGCGACCAGCTCGACCGGCTCTTCCGACATCGAGTCGCCTTCGTCGGCTGCAGCCGCACCCGGGTCTCCTGCCACGGGAGCGCAAGCCGCCATCAACGCGCCGCCCGCAACCAGCGCCGAACTTTGCAGAAATCGACGTCTGCTCAAACTTTGATCCGTCATAGTCAGACTCCTTTAGTTTGACAGCTTTCACTACTGTTTCATGCCGCTCAAAGCGATGCTGGAGATGAACTGTTTCTGCAGCATCAGGAAGACAAGGATGACCGGCACACAGGCGATTACCGAGCCGGCCATCTGGATATGGATCAGCGTAATGAACTGGCCCTGCGCCATCGCCAGCGCCAGGGGCAGCGTAAACAGCTCCTTGGAGTTGATCACTAGGACCGGCCAGAACAGGGTGTTCCAGATGCCGAGAAAGCTGAAGATACCCAGCGCGCCCAAGCCGGCGCGGGAGAGCGGCATGATCACGTACAGGTAGATATGCCAGTGGTTGCCGCCGTCGATCAGGGTCGCTTCATCCAGGCTGATTGGGATCTGGTTGAAGAACTGGCGCAGCAGAAAAGTGCCGAACGGGCTGAAAAGGCCGGGGAAGATGAGGGCGGTATAGGTATCGATCAGCCCGGCAGACCAGACCATCGTGTATAACGGGATGATGGTCACGTAGTGGGGGATCATCATCGTGGCCAGAAAAAGGAGGAAGATGGCGTCGCGGCCGGGGAAGCGCAGACGGGAGAAGGCATAGGCGCCCAGCGAGCAGACGGTCAACTGGCCAACTACGGACACGGTGGTCACAATGGCGCTGTTGAGCAGGGCGCGGCCGATGTTGTAGTTGACCACTGCCTCGACGTAGTTGGTCCACTGCGGCACTTCCGGTATCCAGATCGGGGGGAACGCTTCAACCTCTTGCAAGGTCTGCAGCGACGCCGAAATCATCCACAGGAACGGGAACAACAGCGCTGCCGCACCCAGGGCAGTGACCAACTGCAGGCCGACAGTCTCTCTGCGCCTAAGCTTCATTGAAAGTCTCCACGCCTGTTCGCGCTGTCTACTGGTAGAAGACCCATCGCTTTTGCAACACCCATTGAATGAGGGTAAAGAGAAGAATGATGGCAAACAGGACCCAGGAAAGCGCCGCCGCGTACCCCATGCGCAGGTTCTGGAAACCGCGCGTGTAGATGTAGTAGCTCAAGGTCCGGGTCGAATCGGCCGGACCGCCGTCGGTCATGATGAATATCGGGTCGAAGAGCTGGAGCGTGTTGATGATGCCGATGATCAGGGCGAAGAACATCGCCGGCGAGAGCAGCGGCAGCGTGATCTTCCAGAACTGCTGCCACCTCGAAGCGCCGTCAATGCTTGACGCCTCGTAAAACTCATTGGGTATCGATTGCAGACCGGCCAGAAGAATAATCGTCTTCCAGGAGAGCGTCTTCCAGGTGATGGTGATGATGACGGCCGGCATGGCCCACTCCGGTCGCGACAGCCACGGGATCGGGTCGATGCCCAACGGCCCCAGCAGGGCGTTGATCGGGCCTTCCAGGCTGTACATGTAGCGCCACGCGATCGCGACCGCGGCCCAGGTGGTGATCAGGGGCAGGAAATAGATCGTACGGTAGAGGTCGATGCCGCGCATGGCGTTCTTCAGCAGCAGCGCCGCGCACAACCCCAGGAGCGTATTGAGCACCTCCAAACCGACCGTAAGGTAGAGCGTGTTTTCGAGCGTGTGGTAGAAGGTTGCGTCGGTGGCAACTTCGATGAAATTGCTCAGACCGACGAACTTGATGGGATCGATGATGTTCCACTCGGAAACACCCAGCACCAGGGCGGTGCCGATGGGGAGCACCTGCAACAGGAAGAGACCGAGCAGACTGGGCGCCAGAAACAGGAGCGCGACATAGAGGTCCTTGTGACGTCTTCCCTTGGGCCGCAATATGGACCAGGGAGCGGAAATTGTTTGCGCCTTTTGCCCGGTCGCCATCGTTGTTCTCCAACTGAGCGGTAGTGAAGAGAGAGAAGCAGGGAGCGGGAACGCTTCTCTTTCCCTGCTTCTCTCCTTTAATCCCGTTCTTTCTTCTTGCCTCTCGCGCCTATGCCTCCAGCAGTGGCTCCGTCTCGGTCTTGATCTGGATGGCGGCTTCTTCAGCCGACTTTTCGCCGATGGCGACCAGGTCCATCTCGCGGTCCCAGATCTCCAGGAACTCCTGGTTGCGCCGGATGAACGGCTGCGGGTGCACCGTATCCATCATGAACAGGTACGATTCGGGATGCGCGGGCGGTTCGAAAAGGAAGGAGTCCGACTCCATCGCCGCCTTCACCGAGCTGCCGGCGTGGCCGTTGCGCAGCAGGAACTTCGCGCCTTCCAGCGAGGCCGTGTACTGGATCATGTCCCAGGCCGCGTCGGGATTGGGCGCGCCCACGGGGATCGTATAGGAAAAGCCTCCCGTCCAGGTGGCGTACTGCACCGACTTGGGCTGCGGAACGACGCCCCAGTTGATGTCCGAGCCTTCCATGCCCTTGCGGGTCCACGTGCCCACGTCGCGCAGGGCCAGGCGCCCCTGATCGAACAGGCCCCCGGCGCCGGCATCCGCCGAACGCAGGTTGGCCGGCCCCAGTTCATGCACCAGGTAGAGGTCGAACTTCCACTGGATCGCCTCGACTGCGGCCTCCTGGTCCACGAGCACCTCGGTCTTGTCCTCGTTGAAGATATTGCCGCCGTTCTGCCAGATGCGGTTGACGATATTCCAGATGCGCACCGGTCCGTTCGTCCAGCCCCAGATCTTCTCGTCGCCTTCACCGCGCATCATCTCTTTGGCCGTCTCGACGAAGGTGTCCCACGTCCAGGTGTCGTTCTGGAAGTGTTCATAGGGTGTGGTGACGCCGAACTCTTCAAACATGTCGATGTTGTAGCCGATCCCCATCGGGTTCACTTCGGCGGGGATCGCGTACGGCTTGCCCTCCGACTTGAAGAAGTCGGTAATCACATCATAGAAGTGGCCGTAGCCCGGCTCGTTGATGTCCCAGGTGGGATGCGCTTCGACATAGTGGGTCAGGTCGGTGAGGAAGCCCCGGTTCTGGAAGCGGGCGAAGTCGAAATCGACGATCATGCCGACATCCGGCAGGTCGCCCGACGCGAAGCGGGTCAACAGCCGGTCGTGGTACTGATTGAAGGGCGCCGAAGTGATGGTAACGGTGGTATTGAACGTCTTCTTATACTCGTCCATCAGCAGGCCGTACGTGGCGTCCCAGGAGCCCCAGACGGTAAATTCGATCTCGGTCGGCTCCGCCATGGCGTCATCGCCTGACGCCGCCGGTTCGGAAGCCGCCGGGGCCGCTACACCGGCGCACGCCGCCAGCAGCGTGCCGGATGTAAAGAGGGCTGAATTTTGCAAGAAACGACGTCTGCTTAGCTTGTGCGACTGCATGTGGGTCTCCTTTGCGTGTGGTTATGATATTGGGGTAAGGCCTGTGGGGGGCAGGCCAAGTTGCGTCCGATGTGCCCCTGCCAAAAAGAGCGGGCAGGCGGCTTGCGCAGCAATGAGCTATCCTGCAAGGATAGAGTCTATCTTATGCAAACGGCACAATCTGTCAAACCTTTGCCGGGGGTTCCACTGCTCCCGGTTCTCAGAGACTCATCGAGCAGCCCGGAAAGACAAAAAGAGCCCGCCACAAGGTGCGGCGGGCCGAGAAACTCTCCACTTTTCCATGTCTCTCGCAAACCGTTCAGCCCTTCAGCCCGCTCAATGCACCCCCGCGACAGGCACTATGCAGACTGTCGGGAGCCCGAAACAGTAAGCTGCTCTGCGATATTCTTCAGGCTGTCGACCACGGAATCCAACACCGCGTCATAATCTTTCTGGTTCTGGTGGGACTTGGCGTCGGTTGGTGAAGTGTTCAAGGAATCCGGCAGTTCAACACGTTCTAATGTGGCTGGCAACTTAATCGGAATGCAATATTTCCCGTCGATTTTGTGCGTAACGACGGAAGCGTCGCTCAGTTTCTGGTGCTCGGGATAGTCCAACGTGAGCCACAGAGGCGTATTACTGTGTCGGGCCCAACCACCAAAGTGAATGCCGAACCACGTCTTAACACCGCCGATCCTGATAAACCGCCCGTACCCTGTCCTTCGTGCTTGAATGATCAATCTCAACCCATCTATGTTTGCCCATTTCTTATTGTCCTCTTTCGCTTGACTGGTCGCGCGATTAGCCGCATCGTCAACAAGCCGCCTTACACCCAGCATTCGCTCAGCAAATTCAGGTCCCAAATTCTTCAGTCGCCAAGATCGAAGGGAGTCCGAATTTACAAGATCCGGCGCGGTTCCAGCGCAGCCAAATGCCTTCGCGATACTCTCCAGTCCACTGACCACGGAATTTAGCGCTGCGCTATAGTGGTCTGCCGACAGCAACGGAATCGGGAAGCAATATCTGTCGTTGATTTCGAATTTTCTGGTTGCCAATCCAGTCTGCACCAGTTGTTCATGATAGCCTTCCCAATATGAGAGCCACAAGGGCGTATCGCTGTGCCGCGCCCAGCCACTAAAGTTAATGCCAAACCAAGTTTCTACACCTCCAATTCGAATGAACCGACCGTATCCTGTTTCCCACGCTACGGCTTTCAGTCCTTCTGTGTCTACCCAGCCCATTCTTTTCGTGTGGTCTGTCGCATCGTCAACAAGCTGCGCCACATCTAGCATCTGCTGCGCGGACTCTGACGCCAAATCAGCAGACCCGAAAGGCAGGTAAGCATCCCCGTCCATGCGGTCGGTCAGGCCGCGCAACTGTCCGATATCGGATTCGGCGTCGTTGGCTTTACTTGCCATCCGCTCGAGCAGAGTTGCCCAACTGGTTAACTGCATGTGATGATTGTAGTTTCCAATTGTGGCGCTACGTACTGGACCCGACTTCGACATGACGGTTACTTCGAACTTTTCCTCCGCCCGCCGGCACAGTTCAGGCCACAGCGTTTCCAGCCGCGCCCTAGGCGCGACAAACAGAAGCGCCCCGGATTTACCATTTCTGTCTTCCAGCAACTGCTTGAGATACTGATTCGGCTGGTTCTTGGTCAGGTCTGCCCAGAACTTCGCCTCGATCAGCACTTGTTTTACCCCATTCTCATCAAAGCAGACGAGATCCGGTATCTCCCCTTCATCGCCGATTTCCCAGGTCTCTACTCTGTCGATGGAGCCTACTCTTACACCTCCATCCTTCACAACTTCCGCCAGCGCACTCCGCGCCGCTGCCGAATTGGAAAGGATGTAACCCAGCGCATCAACTGCCACATCCTCGATACGGTCGGTAAGCCTAGGGGCAATGTGAGCAAAAAGGGTCGTGTCAGTGGGCATAATAAATGGCCTCTCTAATGTGTTGTGGGTTTCTTACCCACCGTTTCTTTCCGCAACTTCGAACTGTCAGGTTCGACAGGCGTCCTCATCCATCCGGTCGAGCATGTCGCGCAATTGGCGAATTCCGGCCTCCGCATCTCCATCCCCAGCCACAATGACCACTCTCTCCATAAATTCCAACAGCGCATCCCAACTCGTCAACATCAACCGCCGCTCACCGCCCGAAACCGTCGCGGCGCGCAGATCACCCGGCGTGGTCGCGCCAATGATCGTGAACTGCTGATCCGCCCGCCATCATTGATCCGGCGAAGTTCAGTGAAACACCCTTCAACCGCCGATGTCAGTTTCGCTGTGTTTATCCAATTGCCCAGGGATTGATCACTTCAATGCCAGTCCCCTCAAAGTCGTCCACGTCTCTTGTCGCGACCGACGCACTCCGACAACGGGCTATGGCCGCTATCTGGCAATCAGCATGATTGATGGGACGTCCGGCGGCGCGGCGAGCGGCGGCTATCACGGCGTAGGCCCGGGCTGCGGAACTGTCAAAGGGAAGGATGCGTCCATCAAAATCCTCCCGAAGCATCCCTTCTACTTCTGCAAGCAGTCTGTCCCGTCTTCCACTGGGCGGCAGAATCTCAATACCGTACAGCAACTCGGCTTCGCTGACTGTGGATAGGTGGAGATTTAGAGCTGTCTGCCCGGCAACCCAATCCACAACGTTGGAATTGGGGTTGGGCCGCATGAGCTCTGAGACGACGTTGGTGTCCAGGATGATCATTTTCGATCATCTCAGTCGAATCGAGGTGGTTTACGCATGGGTGAACGCGGAGGGATTTCCAACTCGACCCCGCCCAGGGGGGCAAACCTAGCGCGAATGGCGGCCGCAAGGTTCTCCCGGGCTGGGGGATGGTGATAGAGCGCCGTTCTCAAGATGACGCGGGCCTCCTCCTCCATGGAGCGACCGTTCTCAGCTGCCCGGATGCGCAGCCGGCGCTTCAGCCCTTCTTCGAGGTTACGCACGGTGATGCTGGCCATAGCAAGTCTCCCTTCAGCAGGTCACGCAATTATAGCATGATTGCATTGCTATCACATCACCGGGCTCTACGCCTCTGCGGTCTTCTGTGATTGGTCCCACTGTATGGTTGGTTTCTTTGATCAGCCTGCTGTTAACCTCTCTAATGTTGCTTAGGTATGTAATTCCCAAAATCTAGCGCAGCGATGGACCAGGTAGTGGCCTCTCGACTGGTGCTGTCGTGGTGGTCAGGTGTCCACGCCCTACAGGTCGAGCATGTCGCGCAATTGGCGAATTCCGGCCTCCGCATCTCCATCCCCGGCCCCACGGACCACTCTCTCCACAAACCCCAACAGCGCATCCCAACTCGTCAACATCAACCGCCGCTCACCGCCCGAAACCGTCGCGGCGCGCAGATCCCCCGGCGTGGTCGCGCCGATGATCGTAAACTGCTGATCCGCCCGCAGGCACAGCTCCGGCCATAGCGCGGCCAGCCGCGCCGCCGGCGCAACGAACAGCAGCGCCGCCGGCCGGTCCAGCGGCAGCCCTTTGAAATACGCGTTCGGCTGGCCTTGGCTCAGACTCGCCCAGAGCAGTGGCTGAACCAGCACCCGCACGACACCTTCTTCGTCCAGACCGGCGAGGCTCGGACGCTCTTCTTCGTCGATGGCCTGGCTGTCCACACCGGCAATCGTACCGACCGCCGTGCCGCCCTCTCGCAGGGTGGTCGCCAGCGCGCTGCGCGCGGCCTCCGAGCGGGACAGAATGTGCCCCAGCGCCTCAACGACCGCGTCTTCACTTTGGCCGCCGGCCTTGGACGCGTCATCACCGGACCGGGTCGTGTCAGTGGACATGACAGATCGCCTTTCTCCTGTTGCGGGCCTTCGGGCTGTAGGAATGGTCGCGCTTGGCGGCGCGGCCTGACTATACAACGGCGACGCGCCGAATGCAATCCGAACAAGGCTTCCGGCCAAAAATTCCGCCGGTTGACAGACGCCCGTGACTTGTGCAAAATTGACACTGCAAACCGGTATACGAAATCTCCTGCACGGTCCCAGCATACGGGAAACCAGAGGCGATCTGCACACCCGCTTGGCGCCCGCACCGCGCGATCTGCGTGCCGAGAGAGAACCCCTCACCATGGCAGCAACCAATCTCCGTGAGAGACGATGGGCCAGATTCTGGAGCAGGTACGGCTTTGTCATAGCCGTCCTCACCCCCATCCTGCTCTGGTTCTGCATCTTCTCCTTTGGCCCCATCCTCTACGCCCTCGGCGCCAGTTTTACCAACGTCCACACCCTTGACCCCAGCCTGGCCAGGTTTACGGGCCTCAAAAACTACATCAACCTTCTCGACGACCGCCGTTTCATGATGTCGATGAGCAACGTATTCAAATTCGTCCTGACCAAGGGCGTCCTCAATATCCTCATTTCGCTTGGGCTGGCCCTCCTTCTCGAACGTCTGCGCCGCGGGCGCAATCTCTACCTCTTCTTTATCTTCATGCCCGTCGTCATCTCCCAGGTCGCCGTAGCCATGCTCTTTCTCTGGCTCTACGACCCCCGCCTCGGCCTCATCAACTACCTGCTCAGCCTCGTCGAAATCCCGCCCCAGAGCTTTATCCGTAGCACCGCCCAGGCCATTTACAGCGTCGCCGTCGCCGACGTCTGGAAGACATACGGCTATGCCGCGGTGATCTTCCTGGCCGGGCTGCTCGACATCCCCCAGGACTACTACGAGGCGGCCAAAGTGGACGGCGCGACGCGTCTGCAGACGCTGTGGCGCGTCACCATCCCCCTGTTGAAGAATGCGCTTATTCTGGTTCTCGTCCTGATTGTCATCGACGGTGTCCAGCACTTCACCATGGTGCAAGTCATGACCGGCGGTGGGCCCGCCGACAGCACGCTCATGCCCAGCCTCCTCGTTTATAACTATGGATTGGGCGCCAACAACTACCGCATGGGCTACGCCTGCGCCGTTTCATTCCTTATGTTTGTGGTTATTCTCACGGTTACGGTGCTGCAGCTGCGTCTGTTCCGCTCACTCTATGACTGAGTTGACAGTCGCGGCCGGCGCAACAAGATCAACGCAAGGCTGAAGGAAAAGGCGATTGCCATGACCGAAGTCAGCCGGCAGTCCGGTGGAATAAGGTCTGATTCCTGGATACAGTTACGCGAATATCTCATTTCGCTCGCCACGCACTGTATCCTGGCTTTTTCTGCCTTCATCGCTTTCGGCGCCATGTTCTGGATGGTACTGGCCTCCTTCAAGTCGGCGTCGGAAATCATCGCCAAGCCCCCCACCTTCCTGCCCAAAGCCCCCACCGTTGCCAGCTATATCCTGATCCTGAGCGAACAGGCCTTCGACCGCTACTTCTTCAACAGCATTGTCGTGGCGCTGCCTTCCGTGCTGCTCATTCTATTCACGAGTTCGATTGCCGGTTTTGTCTTCGCCAAATTTGAATTTCCCGCCAAAGAGTTCATCTTTACCATCATTCTGAGCACACTCATGGTGCCGCCTGCGGTCACGCTTCTCCCCCTTTTCCGCCTCGTCAGCAACCTTGGCTGGGCCGACACCTATCAGGCCCTCATCATCCCTGTCTGCGTCAGCGCCTTCGGCATCTTCCTCCTGCGCCAGTTCATGGAAGGCCTTCCTTCCGAACTGCTCGACGCCGGACGCATCGACGGCGCATCAAACTGGTGGATCTACCGCCACATCGTCCTGCCGCTGTCGGTCTCCGCCCTCAGCGCACTGGCGATCTTCAGCTTCCTCGCCAATTGGGACTCCTACATCTGGCCCCTGGTGATCGTCTATGATGAGAATATGCGGACGCTCCCCCTGGGTCTGGCGCACCTGCTTGGCTGGTCCAGCCGGCCGCGCTACGACCTGTTTCTCACCGGCGCCGTCATCACCGTCGTTCCCGTCGTTGTCTTCTACTCATTCTTTCAGACACGCTTCGTGCGCGGCGTCACCCTTACCGGTCTCAAGTACTGATCGCAGAACTTCGGCCGGCGCCCATATTTCCAGCAATTCCATTGTAGGTTCGTGAAGTTTCACCGTATGGAAACAAACTCTTTCACCACAAATGGAGAACAGGAGAGGATCATGAACAAGAGTCAACCGACACGCCGCCAGATGCTCAAGCTGTCCGCCGGCTTCGGCGCTGCAGCCGCCCTGGCCGCCTGCGCACCCGCGCCCGCCGAACCTGCCGCCGACGGCGGAGGAGAAGCCGCTCCGGATGCAGCTATGACCGAACTGAGCCTCTGGTCCATGCAGTACCCGCCGCATGACTTCGCCTGGAACATGCTGGCCGACCAGTTCAACGAGACAACCACCGATCTCATGATCACCGTCGCCCCGCAGACCGACCCCTTGACCACCTTCGCTGCCGGCCTCAGCGCAGGCACCGCCGGCGACCTCCTCTCGATCCACGGCGCCGGCGCGGCATCGTTCATCGCCACCAACCAGCTGCTCCCCATCACCGAAACGCTCGGCGGCATGGGAACAATCAAAGATCGCTTCTTCCCCGCTGTCATGGACTACTACACCTACCAGGGCGAGGTGTACGGCATTCCGCTTCACAACAACACGCCGGGTATCGGCTTCATCACCAACCTCGACCTCTGGCAAGAGGCCGGCATGGAGCCGCCCCCGACCTACACCCACTGGGATGATGTCTGGCAGGACGCCAAGACCTTGACCCAAACCGACGACGGCGGCAACATCACTGTTGCCGGTCTCTCCATGCGCAACTCTCACAACATCCAGTATCTCTGCGGCGCCATCTATGAACAGGGTGGCACCTATCTCAACGAAGAAACCGGTGAGTGGAATGTCAACACGCCCGAAGGCATCCGCGCCCTCACTGAACTTTTCTACGATCCCATCTTCACCCACGAGGTCGATTCGCCCGATCTGCCCGTAGTCTTCCTCGGCCTGGCTGAAGGGCGTATGGCCATGGGCGGCATCTGGCTCGATTACATTCCCTATGCCGCGACCGCCTTCCCCGAAGGCACCTTCGGCTTCTCCATGCGGCCCGGCATCGACGGCGCCGATCCCGTCGTCGTCGGCGAAGGCGGCTGGGGGCTCAACGTCAACGCCGCAACCGAGAATCCTGAGAGGGCTCTCGAATTCATCGACTACCTCAACGATGATGACATCATGATCCAGTGGCTCCAGTCGCAGCACTCGCTGCCCTGTGTCTATACGCTGCTCGACCACGAGTGGTACTCCACCGACGAGGCCAAGTTCCTGCAGCCCGCCCTGGCCACCGTCCAGGACTGGGTCTGGATCGGACCGGTGGGCACCAAATACGCCATGGACAATATCTTCTTCCCGGCGTTGGAGGAGCTCTCTCTCGGCGCAATCGGCGTCGAAGAAATGGCCGCTCGCCTCGACGAGGACCTGACCGCAAAGGTGCAGAGCTTCCGCGAAGACACCGGCTACCAGTGGTGATCCATCTATGAAGAGGGGTGAGAACTCAGTTCTCACCCCTCTCGCCTCTTCACTCTCTCCCCGGCCCGTCCCCACCAAGGAGTCAAACATGAGCAACTGGTTTCAGATCCTGCGCGAGCAGCTGCAGCTCCCCAATATCGCCGCAGACGGGACGGCCGTCCCCTTTGGCATCACCGGCATCGCGCCCGAGGCCTGGCACGTGGCCGGGATAGAGAGCGCCGGCAACTCAGAGCACGTCCTGACGGCCCGTACCGGCGACGGCGCCGAAGTCCAGTGGCACATGCGCTTCTTTGCCGGCACCCGCGCGGTCGAATGCTGGGGCACGCTCACCAACCGGGGCAGCCGGCCGCTGCAAAACCTGAGCGAATGTCTAACCTGGGACCTGGATCTTCTTCTCCAGCCGGCCTTCGGCGAGCCATGGGTCCGCCAGGTCAACGGCGTGCAGTTTCTGGCCAACTTCTTCCCACCCCACGACTTTGCCATCGTCGACCGCCAACTCCTGAAGACGCCGCAGGTCTATGCCCCCCTGGCCATCATGGCGGGCGAAGGCGGCCGTCCTTCCGACGGCCATCTGCCCTGCGCCATCATCTGCGACGAGCGGCGCAGCGAGGGCGTTGCGCTCTTTCTCGAATGGTCCGGTCTCTGGCGCATGAGTCTGGCGCAGGAGACGCGCGAGGTCAACGACCCCGATACAGCCTGGCCGGTGCGCCTGCAGGCCGGTCTTTGGGGTCTGGCGCTGCATCTGCAGCCGGGCCAGTCACTGCCGCTGCCCCGTGTCCTCCTGACAGCCTTCGACGGCGATCTCGATGACGGCGGCAACGCCCTGCGTCGTCACATCCGCCGCCATGTCATGCCTCCCTTGGGCGGCGAAGAGGTCCTGCCCCCGGCCACCTTCAATCACTGGTTCGCCTTTTCCAATGACTACTCCGACCAGAGTCTCAGGCCCGCGGTCGACGCCTCCGCCGCGGCCGGCCTGGAGTACTTCTGCGTGGACGGCGGCTGGTTCGCCGGCGATTTCCGCGACGGCATCGGCAACTGGAGCGAAGGCGATCCCAAAAAATTTCCCAACGGCATCGCGCCATTCGCCGACTATGTGCGCGCCAAGGGGCTGAAATACGGCACCTGGTTCGAGCCGGAGTGGGCCAACAAGGACAGCGAAATCTACCGCGACCATCCGGACTGGTTCTGGGAGACGCCCGAACGGCCGCCGGTCATGCTGCCCGCCTTCCCCTTTCAGCACCCCGAATTCGCCCTCATCAACCTGGGCCTGCCCGAGGTGCGCCAGTGGTGGCTGGACCGGATCGTGCGCGCCTACGAGGAGTGGGGCGTGCGCTGGATTCGCTGGGACTATAACCAGGACCCGCGCTCGAACTGGGAGGAGGGCGTGCCGGCCGGCGAGATCGGCTGGCGCCAGGTCCAGCACGTGCAGGGCCTCTACCAGGTGCTGGACGACATTCTGGAGGCGTGCCCGGAGCTCTTCATTGAACAGTGCGCCAGCGGCGGCCATCGGATCGAATTGGGCACAGTGCGCCGCGGCCACAGCTTCTGGATGAACGATCACACCACCCACTCGGCGATTATCCGCGCCCTGCAGCACGGCCTGAACACAGTCCTGCCCGGCAACTACGCCAACACCAACATCTGCCAGCAGCGCCATGACTTCACCACCTACGACTACCTCTCCCACGCCGCCGGCGGCTTCGGCTACAGCGGGAAACTGTGGGAGGCGCCCGCCGCCGATTTCGAGCGCTATCGCGCCGCGGTCGCAGATTACAAGGCCTACCGGGAGCTCCTGCTGGGCGACTACCGGCGCCCCACCGGCCAGCCGGCCAGCGCCGACGAATACGCGCAGGTGATCTTCAGCGACGGCGGCCGCTCTGTTACAATGGAGTTCAATGCCGATACTCCGGGGAGCGCCAGCCTCAGCATGGACTGAACGAGAACTGAACACTACGGGAGGAGAAGTCAGTTTCTGGTTTCTCCTCCCGTTTCCTCTACAGACATACCACCATTCATTCACAACCTTTACAGGCAACCGACTATGACATCGACCGCGGCAAACGTTGAAAACAAGGTCATCCTCATCACCGGCGGCGCGCAGGGTATCGGCGGCGCGGCCGCGCAGCTGTGCGCGCAACGCGGGGCCGAGGTGATCATCACCGACATCAAGGACGAGACCGGCGCAGCGCTCGCAGCCTCTCTGCAGGCCGGGGGCCACAAAGCCCGTTATGACAGGCTCGACGTGCGCTGTCACGAGGACGCGCAGCGGGTCTTCGCCGAAGTGAAGGAGCGCCACGGCCGCCTCGACGTCCTCATCTGCTCCGCCGGTGTCCTGCGGGGCCCCAATCTGATGCCGGACGCTTTCCCCGTCGACGTCTTCGACGACGTGATCGCGGTCAACGTGCGCGGTGTCTTCCTCTGCGTAAAGGAGGCCTACCCCCTGCTCGAGGCCAGCGAAAAGGGTGTGATCCTGCTGGTCGGCTCGGGCGCGGGCGTGACCGGCGGCAGCTCTTCGATCGCCTACGGAACCAGCAAAGGCGCGGTCAATGGGATGGGAATGACGCTGGAAAATCACCTGGCGCCCAAGGGCATACGCGTCAACGTCGTCTGCCCCGGCGGCATCGAGACCGAACTGAAACTGCGGCAGATGCGCGAGTCGGCAGAGGCCCAGGGCCAGGCGTTCGATCTTGAAGACGCCCGCTCCCGTCTGGGGGACCCCGAAGGCGTCGGCGAGGCCCTGGCCTTCCTCGCCTCCGACGACGGCCGCTACGTGCGGCGCAACCTCTTTACACGCTGACACTGCGCGCAGACGAGGGGCCAGGAAGGCCGCTCCTCGTCGCTCTGCGCCCGTATCGCCAAGCCCCAGACTGTTGAACAATACCTCCTCGCCAGGACGCCTCTCCTCTGTGGGGGTTCCCTTCAATTGTCGTATAATGGAATGCACTGATTACTGAGCGCACTGTCAGCAACCCGCACCCTTCAATTGTCGTATTCTAGAGTGTACTGATAGCAGAGCGCACTGCCAGAAAGCCGCACCCTTCAATGCCTTCGCGCAACCCAGGCCGGGCGACAGGCACCAAGCAGCGTGTCAGGCCACAAGGAGAACCAGTTCATGCCGATAAAAATCGCAATGATCGGGGCCGGTTCCATCGGCTTCACCCGTAAGCTGATGCACGACATTCTCGCCGTGCCCGAGTTGGCCGGCACCCACTTCGCCTTTATGGACATCAACGCCGGCAATCTCGACATGGTGATGCAGCTGGCGCAGCGGGACATCGACGCCAACGAGCTGCCCGCCACCATAACGCCCACAACCGACCGCCGCGAAGCGATCACCGACGCCGACTATGTGATTTCGGTCGTGCGCCAGGGCGGGCTCGACGCCTTCCAGCTCGACATCGATATCCCCCTCAAGTACGGCATCGACCAGTGCGTCGGCGACACCATCTGCGCCGGCGGCATCATGTACGGTCAGCGCACCATCCCGGCCCTGCTCGACGTCTGCGCTGACATCCGCGCCGTTGCCAAGCCCGATGCCCTCTTCCTCAACTATTCCAATCCGATGGCGATGAACGTCTGGGCCTGCAACCAGTATGGCGGCGTGCGCACGGTCGGCCTCTGCCACGGCGTGCAGGGCGGCCACTGGCAGATTACCCGCTGCATCGAGGAGTGGGCCAAGCGGGAGGGGCTGATCGCGGCCGATGAATCGGTGCACCGCGATGAGGTCGATATTATCTGCGCCGGCATCAACCACCAGACTTGGTATACCCAGGTGCAGTGGCGGGAGATGGATATGGCGCCGCGCATGCTGGAGCTGTTCGAGGGCCACCCGGAATATCCCACCACCGAAAAGCTGCGCATCGACATGATCCGCCGCTTCGGCTACTACACCACCGAATCCAATGGCCACGTGAGCGAATATGTGCCCTGGTACCGCAAGCGCCCCGATGAGATCAACGACTGGATCGACCTCTCCCGCTGGATTAACGGCGAGACCGGCGGCTACCTGCGCGTCTGCACCGAAGGCCGCAACTGGTTCGAGACCGATTTCCCCAACTGGATGAAGCAGGAGCCGCCCACCATCGCGCCCGACCGGCGCAGCGAGGAACACGGCTCCTATATCATCGAAGGATTGGAAACGGGGCGTCCTTACCGCGGCCACTTCAATGTCATCAACCAGGGCCACATCACCAACCTGCCCGACGGTTGCTGCATCGAGATCCCCGGGTACGTGGACAAAAACGGAATGAACATGCCCGTCGTCGGAGACCTGCCCCTGGCCTGCGCCGCGACGTGTGCCGCCAGCGTCCAGGTGCAGCGCATGGCGGTCGAGGCGGCCATCCACGGCGATGTCATGCTGCTCAAGCAGGCCATGTTGCACGATCCCCTCACCGCGGCCGTCTGCAACCCCGAAGAGATCTGGCAGATGACCGATGAGATGCTGGTGGCGCAGGCGCGCTGGCTGCCCCAGTACCAGGAGCATGTTCCCGCGGCGCAGGCCCGGTTGGAAGAGGCTGAGCGCAACAATACCCGTGCCCAGCTGCGGGATGGTTGGACGGGAGCGGCGCGCCTGCACACCAAGAGCGTAGCCGAGATGGCGCAGGACAAAGCCGCAGCAACTCTGAACGCAGCGGCCGCCGATAAAGGCGAGATGACGAAAGAACCGGCCTGATTCAGAACCAAGGAGTCAACATGTCAATCAAACTGACGCAGGAGCAACTCGACAGCTACCGGCAGAACGGCTATCTGGTCGTCGAAGGACTACTGGACGCCGATGAATTGGAGGGGCTGCGCACTCGTATGCGTGAATATACCCACGGCGGCCGCTCGCAAGAGCGAATCCAGGTACAGATCGAGCCGCGCGTCCAGCGCGGCGAACTGCAGGTCGATGAGCCGGGCGACGGCATCCGCAAAATCGACGGCCTGGTCGAGTCCGACGATCGCTTCAACGCGCTGGGAAGCAACCGCAACATCATCAGCGTTCTGGAACAGATTATCGGACCGGACATCAAGATGTTCCGCAACGCGGTCCTCTTGAAACCGCCCGAAGTCGGTTCCGCCAAGGGCATGCACCAGGACTCACCCTACTGGCCGATCGAACCGATGGATCTCTGCTCCTGCTGGTTCGCCTTTGACGACGCCACCGCCGAAAACGGCTGCATGGCCGCCATTCCCGGCAGCCACAAGTGGGGGCCGCAACCCCACATCAACGTGACCGACGACTACGTGGTCGATCCCGAGTATTATGACGAGGCCGACATGCAGCTGGCGCCGGTGAAGGCGGGCGGCGGACTCTTCTTCCACTCGCTTCTGCTCCACTACACCGCGCCCAACCGCTCCGACCGCTGGCGGCGCGCCATCGCGCTCTCCTACATGTCGGCGCGTTCCACGTATACCAGGGACGGCGAAGGGCCGGTCTATCATCATATCCAGGGCCGGACCTTCGACGGTTGCGTCCGCTGAAAACGGCAGTGACCACCGTTTGGTCACAGCGCGGGCACCAGGCCATTGCACGAAGGAGTGAAGTCAATGCAGTATCGTATCGAAGGCACAACCCTGCCGGTCGTCACCGTTACGCTCAGCCCCGGCCAGCGCATCTACTCGTCCTCCGGCGGCATGAGCTGGATGACGCAGGACGTGGAGATGGACACAAATACCGGCGGCGGTCTGGGGAAGATGTTCAAACGCGCCCTCTCCGGCGAATCCCTCTTTGTTGTCGACTACTACGTCGACCGGGGCGAAGGCGAGGTCGCGTTTTCGGCGGAGTTTCCCGGCAAGATTCTGGACCTTGATCTGGCCGGCGGACAGTCGGTGATCGTGCAGAAGGACGCCTTCATGTGCGCGGACAAGAGCGTCGATCTGGACATGCACTTCCGCAAGCGGCTCGGCGCCGGTCTCTTCGGCGGCGAGGGCTTCATATTACAGCGGCTGACCGGCCCCGGCCGGGCCTTTGTCAACTTCGACGGCGAGATCCTCGTCAAGGAGCTGCAGGCGGGTGAGCTGCTGCGCGTGGACACGGGCCACGTGGCCATGTTCGAACCGACCGTCGACTTCGACGTCGAGATCGTACGCGGCTTCAAAAATATCCTGCTCGGCGGCGAGGGCCTTTTCCTGGCGACGCTGCGCGGGCCGGGCAAGGCCTATCTGCAGACGATGCCGATGGGGAAACTGGCGCAGAAGATCGCCCAGTACATGCCCCAGGTCGGCGGCAAGGGCGCGAGCGGCGGTACCAACGTCGATTTTGGTCAGTTGTTCGGAGGGCGCTAGCCGGTTCTTGGCTGCTTGCAACGTAGTGAGTAGGGAGAAAAGGAGACACTACGGAGACGTCAGAGAGCAGAGGTAACTGTGTTCACTTGCGCGGTCTGTCATGCTAAAGAGTGCCGGGACGAACTGGTGACCGAACTCTTTCAGATCGATGGGCAATATGTGCTTGTGGATAGGATTCCAGCCGTAGTTTGTGTTCGTTGCGGGGAAGAATCTTTCGTCAGCGGCACTACGGAAAAGATACGTCTTCTGGTTCATAGCCGGGCAGAACCCACTAACTCCATTGTTATGCCGCTATTTGAGTATTCTTAGTATAGCGACTGCAGGAACTGTGGAGCTTGGTTATCAGGCGAAAATTGCTCTAGAGTGATACTTCAACAAGTGGTTCGATGGCGCTGGTGTCAATCTTGGTCCGAGCGACGTCCAGGTCGTACATGCGCTGCAGGTTCAGCCAGAAGTCAGGCGTCATCCCCAAGGCCTTTCCGATGCGCAGCGCAGAGTCCGCGGTAATCGACCGGCGGCCGTGCACGATTTCATGGATACGAATCGCTGGAACACCAATCGTCTTGGCCAGGCGGTACTGCGTGATGCCCAACTCCTGCAATATCTCCGTTAAATGCTCCCCTGGGTGAATCGGCTCGGCAGGGCCCGGAGTTTGCCCCGTGACATCGAGTGATTTGGTGGGCATGGGTTTTTCTCCTCAATGATAGTCGGTGATTTCGATCTCCATCGCGCCTTGATCTGTCCAATAGAAGCACACTCGCCACTGATTGTTGATGCGGATGCTGAACTGACCCTCCCGGTCACCGCGTAGAGCCTCCAGCCTGTGGGAAGGAGGAAACATAAGGTCTGTGAGTGCGTTAGCTGCTATTACCCTCTGTAGCCTCATTCGTGCTCGGCGCTGGATATCAGGCGGAAAGCGTCGGACCGACCGGCCGTTGAAGAGTTGCTGTGTATACCTATCTCTAAAGCGCTTCACTGTTAGCGATAATAACGCACCCCGTTATGAAAGTAAAGAGACAGCCAATGTAAATCAGTTGCGCATTTTCCAACCCAGACAATCAGGAATCAGAACAGATAGTGGCAGGGGTGATACTGTCCTGCATCTGGATGTACCTGGCGTGCGCGTTTTCTCAAGTTTCGCGTCGAGCCGTACAGACTCAGGATATTATCAAGGATCCGGCTCGCGGGAACTCCCCGTACAAGACCACACCCCTCAACTGTCCGGGGCGGATAACGGACGCGGCCTCTCCTTCACGTAATTCTCCAGATTAGAGAACTCTATCAACCCCTCCAACCCCTCCTTCGTGAAGACCCGGCGCACGCGTTGCGCCGGGTTTTCCTTCTGTTCCAGCCGCTGCCATAGAGGAGCTAGCATCCGCTCTTCCCCGTAGCCGCGTCGGGTAAGAGCGGCCGCGACCAGCTCAAGAATATCGGCCAGAAAGCCGGGCACCGGCTCGGGCGCGGCCAGGCCGGCGCGGACTACCTGCTCGTGGTACTGTCTCATACGCGGCCAGCACTCTGAAAGAGGAGCTGGGTTCACTCTCTCCTCACTCCTCTCCGTTCTCTCCTCGCAAGTTGGCGCGAGCGCGGTTTGAATGTAATCAGTGATCTGCTCGCGCCCCTCGACCAATCCCAGATAGAGTGCGGTCGCGGCCATCAGTTCGTGCGGCGGCTGCTGGCAGGCCGGGCGCAACTCGACCGTGCCGTAGGCGGTGCGCAGGCGGGCACTGTGCCAGATATAGTGATCGTGCAGCAGGAAGGCGTCAAATGCGTCAGGAGATAGCGAAGAGGAGAGAGGAGCGAGAGTCCACTCTTCACTCGTCGCCCTATAGTCGGTTCGCAGCACTTCGCTAAAGGGACGTCCGTCGGGCAGCAGGCGCTCTCCTTCGCGGCGGAGGAGCGAGGTCATCCGGCTGAGGCGCGTGACAAAGTCGGTCAGGTCGGCGTAGGGGCGGGCGATGATGCCGTGGCGCTCGCCGTACGGAGAACCGATCATACGCCCTTCGCGGCCGGAGCAGTCGCCGGTCAGCGCGCCGGCCACGACCGGCGAATTGGCGCAGAGGGCGACTACCACCGGCGCC
This sequence comes from Caldilineaceae bacterium, assembly GCA_965208965.1. Taxonomy (GTDB): domain Bacteria; phylum Chloroflexota; class Anaerolineae; order Caldilineales; family Caldilineaceae; genus Bin5. The sequence continues at coordinate 1,243,264 of OZ242384.1, read as the reverse complement.
ATCAAGATGGCGAAATTGAGGACGCTGACCGCCTCATCGCGGCTGACATCGACGTGGGTCTGGTCGCTGGCGGTCACGGTGTACCAGATCCAGTCGTCGCCCATGATGTCGGCGAGCGCGTGGTAGCGCTGTTTGGGCGACAGCAGGGCGCGCGCAGGCGGGCTCAGCGGCTGCGCACCATACCCCAGCACGCGCCAACTCAGTTGCGCCGCGGCCCGCACCAGCCGCTCCAACGCGCTGCGGAAGGCGCTCTCCAGTTCAAAAAGGGTGGTACAGGGACCGACGTTCAGTTCAATGGTGCCCTTGCCCACCTCAAGCGCGTAGCTGTAGGCGGCGCCGTCGAGACCGACGATCAGGTCGGGGTTGACGGCATCCCTCTTGACCTTGAGAGGAGAGAGAGAACCCCTCTCACCGTCTTCTACGGCAGGTTCAGTTTCCAGCAGGAGAGTCCACAGACGGTCGACGTCGGCGGCGCGTCCGCTTTGATCGACGACGGGGAATTCGGCTTCGCGGCCGACGGTGCGGGGGCCATCCAACTGCGTGGGAAAGTGCGCGGCGAAACGGCCGGCCAGGGCTTCGTATGACCGGTGCAGTGAAGGCTCCACTATACCAAACCGGGTTGGAAGGGCCTGATTGTGGCTGAGAGGCGCCGTACGATGGTGGGCAGCGCGGCGTATGTGCGGCAGACGGCACTGGCCTGCGTTTCGTCGCTGCCGCGGTCTCTGACACCGGTGAAGAGGATGGCGTTCATGCCGATCGAGAGGGGACCGATGATGTCGTTGCTCTCGCGGTCACCGACATGGACAATCTGGTAGGGCGCCGCGCCCAGACCGAGCGCGGCCTGCCGGAAGACGTCGGGCTCCGGTTTGGATGCGCCGATTTCATCCGAAAAGAGCATGTAGTTGAAGTAACGCAGCAGCCCCTGGCGTTGCAGAAGATAGCGCAGCCCGCGGCCGGTAGTGTGGATGGTGTCGGAGATGATGCCCAACTTGTAGTGCAGGGAAAGCTCGTCAAGGGCGGCATGCACGCCGGGCGTGAAGTCCGGTTGGATGCGCACCTCCATCGTTTCGATTTCACGGACCAGCTCATCCACCTCGCGCATGAGGCGGGAGAACCGCCCCGGCCCCGGCCGCAAACCGAGAAATTCGTAGGCGTCGTACATGCGGGCGGCGATGCCCGGTGTATGCAGTTCCTCGTGCCAGGCGTGCTGGAAACTCTCGTTGGCGTGCTGATAGGCCTGCACCGCCTGCTCATGTGCGATTTCCGGATGTTTTCGGGTCACGTGGCTGGCGAACAGTTCGACGCGGGCATTGGCCTTGCTCGGCAGGCCCAGGGCCTGCCGCTTCGGCTCGTCCGAATCGTCGATGGCGATTGTGTCCCAGAAGTCGAAAGTGATGGCTTCAATCATGACTGCAGGGCTGGCGGCCCATGATCAGTGGTTATTGTTCACGCGTGAATCCGGCTGTCGGGCAGGCAGATGATCAATCTGGGCCATGGCTTCGAGAAGGCGGGCGTTTTCATCCGGCGGCCTGACGGCGATGCGAATATGCTCGGGCAGACCGAACGAGGTGCAGTCGCGCACAAACAGCCGCTCAGCGACCAGCCGGTCGCGTATCGACTTGGCATCCCCAACAGGCAGCAGGAAGTAGCTGACGGTTGTCGGCAGCGGCGCGTAGCCGCAAGCGCGCAGACCATCCTGCAGGTCCCGGAGATCCCTGCGCAGACGCGTGGTCGTCTCTTCACGCCAGTCCATCTCATCCAACGCCACCAGTCCGGCCAGTTGGGCAACGCCGTTGACACTCCACGGCGGCTGCATCTGCTGCAAGCGTTCAACGATCGACGGGGCCGCCAGCAGGTAACCGAGGCGCAGCCCGCCCAGCGCGAAGTCTTTCGTCATTGAGCGCAGGACAACGCAGCCCGGCCCGCGCGCCCGATCCGAGTTGCCATTCCTTCCCCCCATGACCCACTGCGCCGCGCTCCAGGGGTCTTCGGTAAACTCGGCATAGGCTTCATCGATCACCCAGAGGGCATTGGGCGCGCCTTCCCACAGGTAGCGCATCTCGCCCGGTGACAGGTACTCGCCAGAGGGGTTGTTCGGATTGCAGATGAAGACCAGCCAGGGCGAGGACGTCTCCAACGCCTGCCGCGTCTGCGCCAGCGTCGTGCCGCCCGGGGCGTAGCTCCGGCGTCTGATACGATGCCAGCCGGGCAAGGGAAGACGGATGGGATGTCCCCCCGCCATGATGACGCCGTCGGCGTATTCGCTGAAGGTGGGCGACAGAATGGCGGCATGGCGTTGGAATCCATAGGCGTGCGCCAGCAGCCAGATCAGGTCGGCGGTGCCGTTCCCCACCAGCACAGCGTCCGGCGGCAGGCCATGGTATGCGCCGATCTTTTCGCGCAGGCGCTGGCTGCGGCTGTCCGGGTAGCGCGCCAGGAAGGAGCGGCTAATCTCATCCTGAACGGCTTCGACGACCGACGTCGGCGGGCCGTACGGGTTGATGTTCGACGAAAAGTAGATGACTTCGGAGGGGTCCAACCCCAGCGCATCCAGCTCGGCGTAGTCGGGTGTACCGTGTATCGAGGTGGTTGGCATTTCCAGGTCCGGTTTGCGCACCGTAAAGGGGGCGCAACGCCCATCGAGACTGTCGCGGAGTATGCTATCACAACGGCAAGCTGCGCGCCACTTGCAGGGCGATTCAGCCATGATCCGTTTGCGAATCCCCTGGTGTACTGGTACATTTCAACCATCGAATCGCTGCACTGCAAAGATGACTGGAAACCCTATGCGCACACCGGACGACCTGCAACGTTTCATCGACGAGAACGGGATCGAAGCCCAACTGCTGCGTGAAATCGGCGATACGCCCACAGTGCCGGCTGCCGCGGCAGCCCTCGGCGTGGAGTCGGATCGCATCCTCAAGACGCTGCTGTTCCTGGCACAAAAACCGGGCGACCGCGATGCGCCGCCAGCCCCGTTCGTTGTTATCAGCCACGGTGAGCGCCGCGTGGAGAAACGCCCGCTGGCAGATCTGCACGGCGTGGGCATCAAACGCATCAAGCTGGCCTCGCCGGACGTCGTGCTGCAGATGCTGGGATATCCGGCCGGCGGGGTGCCCCCGTTCGGACATAGCACGGCTGTGCAGGCGCTGCTGGACAGTTCGATCGCGGACCTGGATCCCGGGTTCGTCTACGCCGGCGGCGGCGACGACAGAACGATGCTGCAGTTGACGGTTGAAGAGCTGACGCGGGTGGTCCAGCCGCAGCTCATCGCCATGAGCGTGTGAGCGCAGCGGCGGGTTCCGGTGAACAGCGCCACCGCAGGCGATGAAAAGAAATAAGGAGATAACGATGACACGGGTAGGACTGGCAGTTTCGACAGAAGGACAACAGTTCAGCATGGGCGAATACACCGTACCGGACCCCGCGCCGGGCACGGTTCTGCTGCGGCAGGAACTATGCGGCATCTGCGGCACCGATATTCACAACTGGCAGAAGGGGATCGAGCCGGCAACGATGCTGGGGCACGAAAACGTCGGTGTCATCGAAGCTCTGGGCAAAGGCCTGACCATCGACTTCAACGGCACACCGGTCAGAGAGGGGGACCGGGTCGTCTTTCATCCCCGCAACAGCGGCATGATCTACGGCTACCGCACCGCCGACGAGCCTTTCAGCGGCGGCTTCGCTGACTACATCTACCTGTCCGACCCGGAGTCGTGCATGATCAAGTTCGAGGCGCCGCCGCAGGTGGGCGTCCTGGCCGAACCGTTTACAGTTGGTGTGCATTGCGCGCTGCGCGGCGATGTCAAGATCGGTGATACGGTGATCGTGCAGGGGGCCGGCCCGATCGGCATGATGTGCCTGATCGCGGCCAGGATCAGCGGCGCGGGCCGCCTGATCGTTATCGGCGGCCCTGCCGGCCGCCTGGAGCTCGCCCGCAAGCTGGGCGCGCACGAGACAATCGACATCATGGACGTGTCCGATGCCGATGAGCGCCGGGAGATGGCGCTGGGGATGACGCCAGGCCGGGCCGGCGCGGACGTGGTGATCGAGGCGGCGGGCTTCCTGCCGGCCTTCCCCGAAGGGCTGGAGCTGGTGAAGGAGGACGGCGTCTTCGTCGAGGTCGGCCATTTTGTCGACGTGGGCACGATCGAGGTAAACCCGCACCGGCACTTCCTGCGCCCCAATCTGCGGCTGGAAGGCGTATGGGGCAGCCGCTATCATCACTTCACACGCGCGGTGGCGGTGTTACAGAGCAGTGACGTCGACTTCAGCGCGGTGATCAGTCACGTCCTGCCCCTGGAGCGGGTGGCCGAGGGCTTCGACGCGCTCGACGGCGGCTATGAATTGGACGGGACGACGGCGTTTAAGATCGCGGTCAGGGGTTCGTTTGGGGTGGCTGCGGGCTGAGGGGGGTCTTGTTCGTAGTCAGGAGTCGTTGCACAAAGACGCAGTTCTGACACGAAGCTGCCGATTCCTCTCCCTGCTGGTCCGGCTAATTCCGTGTCCGCTAACCATTACTCACCGCCATCTTTCGAGCGACGAGCGCATAGACGCTTTTAACAATCCGTTTCCCTGTGGCGAACTCCAGCGGGTCGGTCATCTCTGCGCCGGGCAGATAGCGGGGATCGGCAGCCAATTGGTCCAGCGAGGTCGCCTCGATCTGTTTGAGCGTATCCGTATCGTAAAACCGCAGCGCCTGCGCCGCGACCTGCCACTGCCCGCCCGAAGTCAGAACGGCGGCCATGTCCTCGTTATCGTAGGGCCACTCCCAGGTGGTCCGGCCCTGTACGCTGCGCAGGGGTGAGGCACGCGTGAACTGATCCGGCACGCCGGAGACGATCAGCAGCGGCGCACCGGGTTTCAGCGCCCGGTGCAGCCGCTCCAGACCAATCCGCAGCTCGATCGGGTCCATGCACAGCAGCGAAAAGAAGCAGCAGGCCCCGTCAAAAGCGTTCGTTTCCTCCAACTCCACCAGTGCCAGCTGACGAATATCCTGCCCCGGCACAGCCAACCGGGCCTCGGCGATCATCTGCGCCGATGGATCGATGCCGGTTACGCGTTGTCCTGCGGCTGCCAATGTAGCCGCGATCGGTATGCCGTGCCCGCAACCGATCTCCAGTGCGCGGCCACCGGCGGGCAACATCCCCAGCCAACTCTCGAACGCCTCACGGAAGAACGGTTCGGCCAGATAGTCGTGGCTGTAGTCGGCGCCGAGCGAGTCGTAGGCCATCGCGTTGACGCGGTTGCTGAAGGTGTTTATCTCCAGGCCGGACGCCGCCGCACCGGTCAAAGTGGTGGCGGGCCATTTGTGATCCAGCGCCTGGCGCAACTCCTGGTCGAACGTTTCCCCGAAACGCAGAAGCTCCTCGCCGCCGATCCGGTCCAGGGCGAAGGTGATGGCGGAACCGTCACGGGGCCCGCCGTCGGTCAGCGCGCTGGCTGTCAGCTGCAGTGTCAGCTGATAGGTCGGGTTGCCCTGCGCGTCGTCGTCCCCGGCGCGCGCCATCAGGAGCGCCGGCGGGCAACCGCTGCGCCAAGTAGCGTAGGGGGTCGCGCCGTTGAGGAGCTGTTCGATCGGTTCGGCCAAGCGCCAATCGTCAACCTGCAGGATGTGGCGCAGATAGGCCAAGGGCGCGTCCTCCAGCCCATAGCTGATCTCCACCCAGACCGCGTCACGGGCAGCACATTCGGCGTCTCCCAGCACAAGGCGCACATGCTTATTGAGCGCGGCCGGCGCCCAGGGGCGAACTGTGAGCGCGAGGACGGCGTCAGAACCATCCGGATCAGTAGGGGGCTGCTGGCGGACGCGGGCCATGGGTCGCGGTCAGAGGACGGTGGTCAGCTGCTCGCGGCGGATCCGTTGCCGAGCCACTGCAGCAGTGTCGCGGCGTCGCGCAGGAAAGCCTCCGGCGCGTCGTCCTCAACGAACTCCAGCAGTGCGTAGCGTGTGCGGTCGGGATGCGCTGCATGCGCCAGATAGTCCCGCCAGAGGTCCTCGCCCTCTGCCAAGGGGCGGCGCTCTCCGGTCTGCAGATGCCAGTGGAAGACATGCAGATGCTCCAGCCAGGGCCGCAGCATCTCCAATCCGGCGAGGTTGTCGGCGCGCGCGGCGTAGCGGGGCGGCTGCCACAGCGAGCGCACGTTGGCATGAGCGACGGTCTGCAGGAGACGCAAGGCAGCTACGTTCGTGTCGGTGAGCGTATTGGCGTGGAACTCGTAGACGATGCCGAGCCCTTCGGCCTGGGCCAGGTCGGCGATGCGGCGGCTGTCCTCTACCACCGTCTGGAAGTAGGCCTCGTTCGCGTCGTCGCTGCCCTGGTTTCCGGGCCAGACGCGTATCTGCGGCGCGCCCAGCGCGACCGCAGAGGCCAGCACCGCCTCGAACGGGCCGGTTTCCGGATGGCCGACGCGGTAGTAGGAGCCATAGGCCGCCGCGTCCAGACCGGCGTCGGCGGCCATGCGGGCGACCGTACGCGCCTGCGCCTCATCCCCGTGCGGAACGTGGATATCCCCGCCCCATTCAACCGCGGCCAGGCCGGCCTGCGTCACCAGGGCGATGATTTCAGCTGCAGTGAGTTGGCGAAAAGTTATGGAGACGAGTCCGGGCAAAAACATGGGTGATCCTGTCGGGGACGGAGACTGCGCGGGTGGGATGCCCGAGTAGCAGGAAGATGGTCCGCATCAGGCCAGCAGCGGCAGCATCTCCTGTGTGACCTCATACTCCATGCGCTCGCCCGCCAGGTAGCGGGCCAGCTCGGTCACCATCGTGCGGCCCATCAGCAGGCATTCGGTGTTGTGCGCGCCGGCGATGTGGGGCGTAAGAAGCACGTTGGGCAGGCTGTAAAGAGGCGACCCGGCAGCAGGCGGCTCCGGGTGGGTGACATCCAGCAGCGCATACAGGTCCGGGCGTTGCTGCAGCACGGCGATCATCTCCGGTTCGTTCACGACCGCGCCGCGCGCCGTGTTGATAAACGCGGCCCCCTCTTTCATCGAGGCCAGGTGCGCGCCGGTTATCATGCCGACCGTCTCCGGCAGCCAGGGCGTATGCAGCGAGACCACGTCGCAGCTGCGGAACAGCTCCTCCAGCCCGACCGGCTCCACGTTCAGTTCCGCGGCCAAAACCGGCGTCAGAAAGGGGTCGTAAGCCAGAACGCGCACGGCGGGCAGCGTTTCGTGCAGCAGGCGCGCAACCCGGAGCCCAACCTGGCCCAGCGAGATCAGTCCGACGACACCGGTGTAGAGGCCCGGCAGCGACTCCTTTGCAAACGGGTCGTAGCCCGCTTCGCTGCGGAGCTTGTTGGCAAAATGCCAGACCCGTTTCAGGCTGAGGATGATCTGCGCCAGCGTGTACGGCGCCACAAATTCGGCATTGGCGCCATAGCCGCTGGTCAGGCGCACGTTCCGCTCCCAGAGGGCACCGGTCACAAAGTAGCGGACCGTGCCCGCAGCGTAGAAGATCGCCTCCAGATTGGGCGCGGCGTCGAGAAAGGCCTCGTCCACGCGAGCCATACCCCAACCGGAGAAGATCAGCGAGACATCTGCCAGCACCGACGGGTCCGCCGCGACCGACTCCGGCGTCTGCAACGGCGCAACGATCTCCACCTCCGCTTCGATGTCGCGGCGTGTGTCATCCCCGTATATGCGGGCAAACGCGCTCTCACCCAGCAGGTACAACCCCTTCGGCTTTTCTGTGTCCATTGCGACCCCGGCGGCGTCGCCGCCATTCACTGCACTAGCCGTTCGCAGCCGCGTCCTCAGCCATCCACTGGCGCAGAACTTGTGCGTGCTGGGGGATGGCGATCTCCGGCTCCTCGACCTCAGGGTGCCACGCCTTCTCCCACTCGGCACAGATATAACCGTCGTAGCCGTTGGAAGCGAGCAGGTGAAGGATCTCCCGACAGGGGACCTCGCCCTCGCCCATTAGCTTCAATTGCCAACTGCCGTCCTCCCGGCGCAGGGCATCTTTCATGTGGATATGGGCCAGGCGTGAACCGATGTAGTTCCACGTATCCTCGGTCGATTCGCCCATGCGGTAGGGATGATGCACGTCCCAGACCGCTTTGACCCAGGGAGAATCGACCTGGTCCAGTACGCCCGCCACCTCCTGCCCGCGGCAGAAAGCGTCGTGTGTCTCCAGGCAGATGGTGACGCCGTTCCGTTCAGCGTCGGGCGCGGCCTCCGCCAGGCTGGCGGCGACGAGATCGATCACGTCGTCCATCGTCTGGCCCTCGGACGGGCCGCCGCCGAATGTGCGCACGATCGGCGCCTCCAGGTCGCTGGCCAGGGCCAGGTAGGCGCGCAGGTCGGCCAGATGTTTGGCGCGGTCGTCGGCGTCAGGCGAGGAGAAGCGTGTGGACGCGCCGATGCCGGCAATGACAAGCCCGTGCTGCTGCATCAGGCTGCGGATGGCGGCGCGGCGCTCGGCCGGCAGGTGCGGCGAGATGATCTGGCCGTCCAGAATGCGGACTTCAAGCCCGGCGTAGCCGTCGGCCACGGCCTGCTCCGCGGCGCGTTCCAGCGACCAGCCCGGCGAGCCGAGTGTGCTGAATACGAGTGGGTATGGGTAAGGCAAGGGAGTGATCCTTTCAGCTGTTATCCATCGAAACTAAACTGCATCTCTCATCTTGCGGAAAAACGCCACTTCCCGCACAAAGGTCTCGAACCAGTCCGCGCCTTCTTCGATGTCATACTCGCAGTGGATGGAGAGGAAACCGTCATACCCGATGCGGCGCAGCTCGCCGAAAACGGCCGTCCAGTCGACGATTCCATCGCCGGCGTCCACCCAGCGCGGTTTGGCAGCGCCGTGGCCGTTCTTCTCAACACGCTCGACGAGGACATCCTTCAGGGAGAGGATGCTCAGATGCTCGCGCGCCATCGCCAGGCCGAAGTCGAATGGTTCGCCGTCGACCGCGAAGTGACCGGGATCGAGATACGCGCCCAGGTAGGCGGGGTCGAAGTCGCGCAGCAGGTGCATCAGCGCGGCCGCGTTGAGGCCCATGCAGTAGGCGGAGTGGGTGTGATAGCAGATCTTGACGTTGTAGATGCTGGCCAGCTTCTCCCAGGCGGCAAAGGCCCGCCGCACGCTCTCAACCTGCTCCCAGTAGTCCATCGTCTGCGGCTCGAACCTGAAATAGCCCAGCTTCAGCAGCCGCACGTCCGCGCTGTCCATCGCGGCCAGCAGCGGCTCCGCCAGGGGATGGTCGGCCGTGAGCAGATCGAAGTTGCCCGTGACCATGCCGATTTGCAGGCCGGCCTGCTTCATCTGCGTTTGGGCCTGCGGCAGGGCTTCGGCCGCGTTGTCCGGGTTGACCGGATGACCGGGCCGCACCGCCAGGTCATAGCCGTCGTAGCCGTGCTTCTGCGCCAGTTCGATCAGTTCGGCAATACTCTTTTCCTGGAGCATCTTGCTGAAAACGATCAGTTTCATTCGTTATGGTCTCCCCTGTCTGCGGGCCAATGTCGTCTCACAACCGGTGCATCTCACAAGCGGTGCATATGAAAGCCGCCGTCGACGTCCAGCACCGCGCCGGTCGAGAAAGGAAACAGTCCCTCGGCCAGGGCGGCGACCGCTTTGCCCACGTCCTCGGGCTGCCCCCAACGGCGTATCGGGGTCAGGCCGTCGCCGATCAGCTTGTCGTACTTCTCCTTCACCGTGCTCGTCATGTCGGTTTCGACGATGCCGGGCCGCACCTCGACGACGTTGATGCCGCTCTCCGCCAGCCGGTCCGCGAACAGCAGCGTCATCATGCCGACACCGGCCTTGGAAATGCAGTACTCGCCGCGCGCCGGACTGCTGGTGTAGGCGCTGATCGAGCCGATATTGATGATCTGCGGCGCGGCGCCAGCGTCCCCGGCCGGACCGGTTTCCAGCTGCTCCAGCATCGTCCGCGCCACCAGCTGGCTGAGGAAGAAAGGCCCTTTCAGGTTGACGTTCATCACCTCGTCGTAGGACTCTTCGGTCGTCTCGAGGATGTCCATACGCGTACGCGGACCCATGCCGGCGTTATTCACCAGCAGATCGATGCGGCCGAACTGTTCCAGCGCTGCCTGCACCAGGCGCGCCCGGTCCGCCGCGGAGCCGATATCAGCCTGCACCACCAGCGCGGCGCCACCGGCCTCCCGGACCATGCCGGCGGTCTCGCTGGCCGTCGCCGCGTTGCCGCGATAGTTGATAACCAGCGACCACCCTCTCTCCGCCAGCGCCAGCGCGATGCCGCGTCCAATCCCGCGCCCAGCCCCCGTTACCAATGCCACTTTGGCCATAGTACTACCCTTCCACTCCACAGGGATCAACCCATAACGAGCAGCCGCCCACCAATGCCGTTGCTGAAAGCTAAGAACTAACGACTAAAAGTCAGAAACTACCCCTACTCCACTCCCAAAACCTTGCACACCGCTTCCAGGAAGAAGTAGTCTCCCCACATCACGCTCTCGTTTACGCCCAACCCCAGCCGTTCGTGGTACATGCCCTGTTTGAGCACGCCTTCCCAGCCCTCATCGTCGAAGGCGACGAACTCCGGCTCGGTCAGCGTATCCATGATCTGCAGCGCGTAGTCGTTATACTGCTTGCCCAGCGTCGGGTCGCCGACCAGTTGGGAAAGCTGGATCAGGCCGCTGGCGGCGATGGCCGCGGCCGAGCTCTCGTGCGGATTCTGCGGCTCCGCCTCCATCCAGTCGTTGGGCGGCACACCGTAGTCCGGCGTGTTTTCCATGTAGAACCAGGCGTTGTCCTGGCTGGTCTTGAGGAAGCGGGCATCTCCCGTCAGCCCGTACACCGTGCCGAAGCCGTAGAGCGACCAGCCCAGCCCCCGCGCCCAGGAGGAGTCGTCGCGCCAGCCCTGGTGCGTCGTCTGGCGGAGGAACTCGCCCGTCTCCAGGTCGAAGATGCCCTCGTGCGAGGTGCTGCCGTCGCCCCGCACCAGGTAGCGCCGCGTGGTCAGGCAGTGCCGGTAGGCCGTCTCCCACAGCTCCTCGTCATCGGTCTCCTGCGCCGCGTAGAAGATGATCGGCACGTTCATCATGATGTCGATGAAGAGGCTCTCGTCGGAGACAAAGGAGCGCAGGTATTCGCCCTTGTCCTTGAAGCGCTTGGCAAGCGTCTGGCCGGCCTCGATGACAACCGCGTTCTTGTCCTCTTCGCCGGTAATGTCGTACCAGCGTTTCCAGGTGGAGAAGAACAGGAAGCCGAGATCGTGGACGTTGAGGTCGGTCTTGCGGTGTTCCAGCAGGCGGGAGTAATGCTCGGCCTTCTCGCGAAAGTACTCGTCGCCGGTGGCCTGGTAGACCAGCCAGAGCTGTCCGCCGAGGAAGCCTTCGCACCAGTTCGTCCACGCCTCGCCGCTGTGCATCCACTTCCCGTTCTGCGTGTACATCGGGAAATGGTCCGGGTGCGCCTCCACCAGGTTGCGCAGCTGCCCGGCCGCGAAATCGACGGTTCTTTCACATTTGGATTGCAGATTATCAAGGTCAATCATGGGCTTCTGTCTCCCAGGTTTATTTTCGTAGTCGATGTGCGGTGATCCGTGGGCAACACCTGCCCTGGTCACGGGCCGCTGAGATTACAATTCGACGGACGGGTCTTCCATATCACTGTCAAGGCAAGGTCAGTTCAATCTCAGTTCTCCACAGCCCCTGCGGCATCCATCACCTTCCGCAGCGACTGCACCGCGTAGGCCATGCCGTCCGGGCCGCTGAAACCGCTGCTGTGCGCGGCGATGGCCAGGTGCGGCTCCAGGGCCAGCATCCCCTGGTACCCGCTGCTGATGAGCCGGTCCAGCAGTTCGGGGATCTGCCCGTCGCCTTCACCGGCGGCTTTGACGCCTCCCTCCAGCTTGCAGTCCTTGATATGCACATAGCCCACCCGGCCGCCGATCAGAGGCCAGCCGCGCTCGGTGATCCGCTCCTCGCCCACCTGCACGAAGTTGGCCGGGTCCCAGAGAAAGACCAAGTGGGGGCTGTCGATGGCGTCGACCAGCTTGACGCAGCGGTCGAGCGTGTCGCCGACGATGCCCTTCTCGTTTTCCAGCAGCAGGGTGACGCCCTCTTCCGCGGCGACCTCCGTCAGGCGGCGCAGCCGGTCGATGGCCGTCGCCACGTAGCTGTCGTAGTCGTCGCTGTCGTCGGGCGGGTGGAAGGAGAAGATGCGAATGTTGGCGGTGCCCAGCTGGCGGGCGATCTCGACCAGGCGGCGCAGGTTCTGCACCTCCGTCTCGACCGGCTCCTCGATGGGGCTTTTGCCGACCGGGCTGCCGATCGCGCTGATGGTCACGCCGTGGTCGTCGCACAGCGCCCGGACCTTCGCGACCTGGTCATCGGACATGTGGAGGACATTCTGTCCCCACGCCGCCCGCAGTTCCAGGCAGGAAATCTTCAGGTCGTTGAGCGTCTGCAACTGTGACTCCAGATCGGGCGCAATCTCATCGCCAAAAGCGCTGATAGTAAAGGATGCAGTTGTCATATCGTTAAATCTCTCCGAATTAGGCCATCCATCTTGTCAATTCGTGACTCAAAGTGAGACGAGCGAACTCATCTCTCTCCTCGTATTTGGGCGGTCGGGCCTTCGGCCCTCCCTTGTGCGGGGGGACTCCCCCCGCAACGCCCCCCTTCAACAACATGCCTCGCCGCCTATACGCCGCCAATCCAGCAGGTGCCCCAGCGACCGGTGCAGAACACCCCGCGCGTGCTTCCTATCACCCCACGCCGATCCCCAAGTGTTCACTAATAACTAATGTGGATCCCATTTGAAACTACAATTCTTCGCGATGGCATCGTGACTGGAACGCTCGAATCTTCGCCGCTGTTTCGAAATGCCAATCCTCTCGGTCTCTTTTGGGATCTACATTAATTCTTTGGGCTCGGTCGTGATAACGGATTCGCAGGCACTTGACCTGCTATCTTGATTCTCGCTAGTTCTTGGTCTTATGTAGGATCCATTCTATGTATCTTCACTTATTGCCCTCCAACCATGGTCAAAGGTGAATCTCTGCGCTTTGCCAGCTGGGTCCCTGATTTTTATGATCTGGGCATGTTCTGGGTCTGCCGCATATTCAACGATATAAAGCCAGTATGCTTCGCCGTGTTTCTGCGCGAACTTGAATTGGGTTGAGGTAAGGGCTACCGGATTGTCGTTGAGTGTTGTTTTCGTCGCCTTAACTTCGACCCACTTGATGGACTGACCTTGTGGGTCTGTCTCAGTAAGGTCAAACCCTGGATTGTTCGGCGGCGTGCGCTTCAGTTCTGGTTCTTTAGAGAGAATCAAATTAATCGACTTTTCTTCGAGGTCCATGCGTTCTTGCAAGGGTAGATGATCCGGACCCGATTCGTCGTCGTGCCTCACACCTATGTAGGAGATGAACTCCTGCCTGCCTCTTGGCCGTGCTCTTCGACGCTCGTTGGTGGCACTCTTGACAGCTCGACTCGTCGGGCCACCGAGTTGCTCATTGGTTCCAGACCTGCCTACATCGTAAGTGCCTGTCTGCCCCGACACTTCGGGGCTCGACACGCTTTGGCTTGGCGAAGTGTCGGGCTGCGCCATCGTATCATTGATCGTGAGTATTTCGTGTTCGTCTTCCGGACTCATTTCCTGGTGAACGTCACCTTCAGAGGCGGGCAGCGCTGGTTCTCTGTCAATGAGAGGTGAATCTGTTCCCAGTTGTTGCACTGCTTCTTGGTTGGCCGGTGTCCCAACAACAGATGTGTCTACTTGAACGAAGCCCAGTTCATCCAAGGCCTTGGCCGCCTCGATTCGTGTGCCAGCAACTAACACTTCTTTCAATCCAGCGGCGAATGGTCCTGGGTCTTCTTCAGGACACAGCGCACTGGCGAGTTCTCGCGCCAGCGGAGCACGGGAATCCTGGCCGTCCAGGTAAGTGGTCCATAGCAGATGTTCGTCAGGGTCGTAAAGGGCGGCGCCTGTCTCCGGCTGGCTTTCCAGATATCTTCTGAAGGCATTCAGGGCAAACTGAAATTCCAGCAACGTGGCCGACTTACACTTTAGTCTATCCAGCCTGTCAAGAGTGGACTCGAGATCCTCGGAAACCATGTGACTACCGAAAAACACTCGGGCAATTTCCGTTTTTCGCTCACGCAGTCGCAACACCGTATTGAAGTCATTTTCCGGATTCTCCTTTCGCAGGAGTATTACTTCCACAGCCGTCCTCAATGGTTGGACTCCAGCAGCCAAGAATGCTCGCTCGACCATGGGCTGACGAGGGACCACGTTCTTTTCCAGGAATTCTCCGAATTTTGCTTCAAGCCCTTGGTTTTCAAAAAAAAGCCATTCTGGTGGATACAGAACTCTGTCCTTGTTTGGAATGCACTTGATACCACTAAGGTCCCCGAGGCTTTGTTCGGACAAGGTGCCCCTTTCAAGAGCTCCTTGACACATCTGCCAGCACTGCATAACCACCTCATTTTCCTCATCACCTAATGGTCGATTGGCGTCGCCGAACTCGGTTGAAATCTCATGCAACACACCTAGAGCGTCTTCGTGATTGGGTGGGCGGGTGACGACGCCTACCTTATCCAAAAGGCGCTCGTAACCTTGCAGTCCCTCCCCCAGGCGCCAACGATACTTCCCGAACGGATGCTCTACCCAGAACACATGCTCAGGAAATCGGTATGCGTCTCCAAGCCACAAGCATCTTGTAGACTTCAGTTTTTGAACGGCGGGATCGTCAGCGTGTACATTGAGGAAACGATAGACTTCACTGTTGACCGGTTTCTCTTGCTCTGAGCAGTGGAGCAGGTGCCGGACCACGAGGTCAGAAGTGGGATCGATTCGCACAGACAGGAACTCTAAGAAGCGCCTGTCTGTGCGAGGGACGTCGAGGATTCTCGCCTGACTTTCGAATAGGTGCCTGCGATTCGGGGCATACAAGGAACTGGGGTGATGCCATTGCGTCGTATCACCGCGAGCGGGGAGCCATTCAATGTCCTGTAAGGGAACTAACTCAGAGATCTCTTGGAGATTCTCAAAACTCTCACCGAGATGAGCTACAATCTTCTGTATCCGAGCCACAGTGGTTTCCGAACAAGGCCCAGCCACAATGCTGTGAACTATCTGTACAACGTCACGCAGGCGAGGCACGCTTGCCACGCCAAGCCACTCAAGCAGCTCTCGAACCGAGAGTTCATTTTCATCCAACAGGTCAACGAAGAAGGCATCGGTCTCCAGTACTTCTTGAACAAATCCAATTGGGAAGTAGCATTCATCGGCTCTTCGGTACTCCTCGTCTGTGCATCTGACGAGTCGAACTGACGAAAGTCTGTCGCGTACTTCGTCATCTCCTCGCAGCTCGCTAAGTCGTTTAGCCAAATGTGTTATGGCTTCCTGCCTCTTTGTTGGGTCTAGTTTTTCATCGTCCAGTGCCTGGGAGAGATAAGTAAGCACATAGGTGCGAAAGTTCAGTTTCTGAACACCGAGTTTTAGCAGAAACTCGTGCTGTCCCCCAAGAGCATCCTCGTCAACAAGCTTAGCCAATCCAAGTGTGTCAGTGAAATCTCCTGGTAACACCAGCTCGGTGAGTGGTCTTAATTGGCTAGAGCTAGGGTAGATGGAGAGATTGGCCAATCGCCTGCGGGTGTCGGCGTCGTTGACGATCTGCTCACTCTGATTCGCGAACCACGTGATCAACTCTTGAGCAGAAAACGCGCCTTCTTTCCATCTCTGTTCAAAAGTGACACTGCTCCCCTTTTCGAGCGAGTGGACAGCACTCTTTGCATCAAATTCGTTGCAAAGAGTGGATAACGGTTCAAAAGTCGCCTCGGTGCCGTCGAGGAACGGGATGTTCAGTCCGAGTGACTCAAAAAGCGAGACAGTGGCGCGTGCGTCGGTGCGAAACGTATCCTTACAAGGACGGAGCTTCTTGTCGATGGTTGGAGCCAATGAAATCGTACGCAGACGATCCTGATCAGCGCTCTTCGCACGAGGAATCCCATCTTGTGGACGAAGCAAGACATTTACCTCGGCCCATAAGGCCCCACGACCGAAATCAGTTCTGAGACAAGGAGGGAGATCATCAAGCCTCACCGTTCTGTTCAGGCCATTGGCCGTCATTGCGGAGCACAGGGTTTCAATATTGAAGAGAGGAACTCCAATTGATCGGAGTATCGGCTGATAGGGCCTCAAATCCTCTGAAACCAGATCGATCCCAAGCCCCTGTAGGACATGGATATTGTCCGCTTCCTCACGGTGCTCAAGAATCGTGACGCCACTGTCTGCAGTAGTCCAATTACCGAAGGTAGTCAGCACGACTGCTTCCCTTCGGAGAACAGTTACCAAAGCGCTCCAAAACATCGCCCAAACGCTATCGCTGTTGTCCCTGCGAGAAGTACGGGCGAGGTCGTTCAAGGTCGACACCAGATGCCAGAAATGCTCTGCCCCAAGCATCTTGGTCAGACGTGGCACTGCCTCGGCAACTGTTCGAGACGCTGCCAACAACGCCGCGCGATTCCACTGGGACTGATAGTCGTCATCGAGGATAATTCGTTTTCGGTCGTTACTTGGAAAGAAATCAGCGTTGACATGGAAGGGCAATCCGCGAACCTGTTCCGTTGGCAAACATGCGCACAACAATCCGGCCTTCAACATTTCGTCGGGTAGTGCAACCACGACATCCGAGGATTTTTTTTCTTCGATACGACCAGGATGTTGGAGACGTAGATCGGCAGCCTCCTTTTGGAAATTCCCTTGAAGGAGTCGGAAGACGCGATTTTTGTCCGCCGAACCTTGGCTGATGATGACGACATCGCTTTCCCGTTCTCTTTCGAACTTTCGTCTTGGAACTCCGTTCACCTGAATTTCTATCGTATTTAGATTCTTAAGAAACAACATGGCTACCGGAAGCGATTGCTCCAACTCTCTTAGCAGCCGTGCCGTCACATCCTTAGGTACAGGATCAGCTTTCAGCGCTCGTCTCAGTTGCGACTGATCGCCACGCGCGAATGGGAAGATAAACCTTGTTCCTGGAAGGCCAAGTTCACTACACTGCGGACAGTCGCGACAGACTTCAATACGCTTGTCTTCGCTTTCTTCTTCGTGCAGTTTCCAGTGCCGTCCTGCTGAGATCAATTCAGGCCGGTCCGTAAGCTGATAGACAGAAATGAAGCCTATGCCAAATGCCCCTGTGGCACCCTCCTGACGCCGCTTGTCACCTGAGTCGGTTGAGCGAAGGCGATGGAAATCACACTTGTGGTTATGAGTACCATCACTACTCCAGGGACACTCAGGAGCCTCCACGTTTCCACAGTGGGTGAAGACGCCATCGTTATCTAGAATGAGAGCGTCCAGTCTTGTGTCGATATTGAAACTCATCCAACTCGCAGGCGCGTCGTCCGCGTTCTGGATTAGCTCGTGGGCCAAAGTTGCGTAACCTTGCAGGTCGCGCAACCTTGCACCAAGACTGCCCAAGTAATCGATGCTTTTTGAAAGAAATGGTGGGTTAGTCATCATTCATACCCATTATCATGACAAACCAAATGTGGATCCCAAATGAAACTAGGAACCTGCGAGTGTCGGCAGAGCAGGCGAGACTCCCGCGATCACGGTATGAAGATTGAGCAAAGAATCTAGGTCCCAAATGGAACGCACATTAACCACAAAAACTAAAAACTACTCTCATACACCGCCAATATCGCGGCCAAACTCCGCCTGCCCTCAGTCCCGTCGATGACCGGATCCTCCCCGCGGCGGATGCCGGAGATGAAATCCTTGAGGATGGCGATATGGCCGCTGGTCGAGATGCCGCGCGGGTCACCCGCCATGCCCGGGTCCACCTGCTCGGTGGCGACCGGCCAGGGCTCGACCGTCGCCTTGGCCTCGTCGGCCAGCCCCCAACGCAGGACAGACTCCCCCTCGATCTGGATGCCGCCGTTGGTCCCGTAGACCTCCAGCCGGTGTGGGAATCCAGGTTCAGTAGCAACGGTGGCGGTGATCGTCGCCACCGCGCCGTTGGCAAAGCGCAGCACCGCGCCGGCCGTGTCTTCGATCTCGACCGAACGATGCCGCGAATCGGCGAAGGCATGCACGTCAACCGGGTCGCCCAGGAACCAGAGCAGCAGATCGATAATGTGAATGCCCTGGTTCATCAGCACGCCGCCGCCGTCCATCTCCCACGTGCCCCGCCAATCGGCCTGGGCGTAGTAGGGCTCATCGCGGAAATAGGGCATCGTCACCACGCCGAGCGTGATTTCACCCAGGTCGCCGCCGTGGATGGCGTCGTGGACGCGGCGGAAGAGCGGTTCCGCCCGGCGCTGCAGACAGACGCCCAACTGTACGCCGTTCTTGCGGCAAGCGGCGATCATGGCGTCGGCGTCGGCCAGCGAGAGCGCCATCGGCTTTTCCACCAGCACATGCTTGCCGCTCGAGGCCGCCGTGATCGTCTCCTGTGCGTGCTGGCCGCTCGGCGTGCAGATGCAGACCGCATCGACCGCCGGGTCCGCCAGCACATCGTCGTAGGAGCGGGCCGGCACGCCGAAACGCTGTGAAATCTCTCCGTAGCGGGCCGGATTGTAGTGGCCGACCCCCACCAGGCGCGCGCCCAAGTCGGCGCATTCCTGGATCGCGTTCAGATGGTACTCCGCCACCATCCCCGCGCCGAGGATGGCAAAACCAAGTTCGTTTTGTGTCATTTCGTCTCTTCCCACATGCGGCGCAGATATTCTCCGGCGGGGCCGGCCTGGGCGGCCAGGTCGTCCCAACGGCACTCAATCGAGATGCGTCCGCTGTAGCCGCCCTTATGCAGACGGCGGAAAAACTCCTCATACGGGTAACTGCCCTCGCCGGGCGCAACGCGCTGCGTGTCCGCGACATGCACGTGCTCGATCCATGCGGCGCAGGTGGTGATGTTTTCCAGCGGTTCGTCGTCCTCCATCATATGGTAGAGATCGGCCAGCAGGCGCACGCGCAGATGAGCGGTCTCCCGCGCCAACTCCATGCCTTCGGCGACGCTGGTGATAATGTTCGAATCGCGCGAATTCAGCGGCTCGATGACGATGGTCACGCCATTACGCACTGCCACGTTCCCGGCCAGCCGCAGGAAGCGCACCAGCTGCATGAACGCCTCCTCCTTGTCGAATCCGTCCGGCACATTGCGCGCGCCGCCGCTGCCGAAGACGATCTTTTCACCGCCCACCGCGGCCACGCGGCCGATGGCGGCCTCCAGATAGCTCTCCACCCGCTCCCAGTTTACATTCGGCCCGGTGACAGGTACCTCCGAGGGCACGAAGACGTTGAAGACCGGTGTAGGCAGCGGCGCGCTGTCGAACGGCGCCCGGATGGCGTCAAAATCCGGGTCCAGCGGGGACAGCGACCGGACCGTCGGCTCGACAAAATCGAAGCCGGCCGCATGCGCGATGCCCGCGTCGGCAATCGGTAGACAGATTCCAAATTGCATGGGTGGTGTACTCCAGGGGCGGCAAATATCGGGATTTTTTTGCTGTGTGACACAGCGTGAACTGTATTTTATAATAGGATTCTTCCAGACGCTATATTTTCAGAGGTTCATTGGCCTTGGAATCTCGTTTTTGAAACGACTTGTCCGTCGCCGCTGCGAAGAACGTGAAAGGAGGAATTCAGGGGAACGTAACACACTTCTGTACTTTCGATGTACAACCCAAGGAGGAATGACCGATGGCAAGCAAGGTAAGCAGACGCAGTTTCTTGAAAGTGTCTGGTAGCGTCGTAGCAGGAGCAGCGGTGGCTGGATGTGTCGCGCCCGTCGCTCCTACAGCAATGGATTCCGCAGAGCCTTCCTCCGAACGCGTCGCCCTGCGCTTCCTCAATAAGTGGGGCTCGGGCGTGCGCCGTGAGTTGATGAACGGCTTTCTAGACACATGGGCCGAAGAGAACCCCAATATCGGCATCATCTTCGAACCCGTCGCCGACTTCGACCGCCGCATGCCCATTCTCGTCGCCGCCGGTGAGTGGGGCGACATCATGCTGTTCTTCGATCTGCAGCTGAGCGCGTTCCACGAAATCGCCGCGGATCTCACTCCCTACTTTGAGGCCAGCGGCACGCCCTTCCCCGGCCAGGAGGGCAGCGAGCTGATCCGCATCCCCAATCATGTCGGTTACGAGCCGGGCAAGGTCAAGGCCGTCCCCTTCCAGCTCAATATTGTCATGACGGGCATCAATAAGGACCTCTTCAAAGAGGCCGGCGTGCCCATGCCCTGGGAACACGACCATAACGGCGACAAATGGTGGGACTGGCACGACTACCGCGAGGCCGCCTGCGCCATCAACGACCTCGGCGAAGACATCATCGGCTCCAATTTCAGCTTCGGCAATATCGAACAGGACGGCCTGGTGAACTGGAGTGTTGCCAATGGCGGTCAACTGATAGATGTTGAGAACAAAAAGGGATCCTGGAACACGCCTGAGTTCATCGAAGGCCAGCAGTTCGCGGTCGACATGATCTGCCAGGACGGCTGCATGATGAACGTGGACGACTATCAGGGCCTGGGTCAGGCTCTGGGCATCTACCCTTGGGCTGCCGGCGTCCAGGGCATCGCCTCTCGCGGTTCCGGCTACTGGGTAAGTCGCAGCGAGGCCGACCTCACCCAGGTCGCCTGGGTCCGCTCGCCCAACACCGGACAGAGCGCCGGCCTTGGCTCCATGCACTTCCACATCGTCACCACGCAAAGCCAGCACCCGGCCGAAGCCTTCGAGTTCATAACGTACCTCGCCAACTTTGAGAACCAGAAGAACATCGCCCTCTCCGGCACGGCCGAACCGGTCAACGCCGGCGTCTGGCAAGACACAGACTACCAGGCCACGTGGGGCAGCCCCGAAGCAGTCGAGGCCTATCTCGATGCTCTCGACAACTTCATCTTCACGCCGCAGCTTCCCGGCGTCCTCGAATGGTTCGGCGAGATCAAGATCCTCTGGGGCGACGTGCTGCGCTGCGAGGCAAGCGTCGAAGAACAGGTCGTCATCGTCGACCAGAAGACCGACGAAATCCTGGCCGCGCACGCCTGAACCCTTTTGTACAACAGTGGATAGCGGCGCACCGTTTCACAAGCCGCTATCCACTGCTCATTGTTCACCACTCTCTTTCCTCCTGGATCGCCGATGCAGACCCCCAGGACAGTTGCGCCGAATATCAGTTGGACAAGGCTGAGACCGCACATCGTCGGCTGGGCCTTCATCTCCCCCTGGCTGGTCAGCTTCAGCTTCCTGATGGTCTACCCCTTCATCGCATCTTTCGTCCTCAGCTTTACCCGCTACCAGCTGATCGGCGAGGCGGAGTTCATCGGCTTTGAAAACATCCAGCGCATGCTCTTCGAGGACGAAAGGGTCGCGGACGCGCTGCGCGTTACCTTTACCTATGTTCTCCTCACCGTCCCCGCGGGCACGGCCATCAGCATCCTGGTCGCCATCCTGCTCAATCAGAGCGTGCGCGGCATCCCCTTCTTCCGCACCTCCTTCTATATGCCAAGCGTGATCGGCGGTGTCGGCCTCGCGCTGCTATGGACGACCATCCTCGCCAAGAACGGGCCTATCAACGCCGCGCTCGGCCTGGTCGGGATCGAGGGACCGAACTGGCTCTTTGAGACCGCCTGGGCGCTGCCTTCCCTGGCGCTCAAAGCCATCGCAACCGCCGGCGCCGCCATGCTCATCATCCTCGCCGCCCTGCAAGGCGTGCCGCAGCATCTCTACGAGGCCGTCGATCTCGACGGCGGCGGCGAATGGGCCAAGTTCTGGCACGTAACCCTGCCCCAGATCTCGCCCGCCATCTTCTACAACGTCATCGTTACCACGATCGGCGTCATGCAATCGTTTGTCGAAGCCTTCATCATGACCAATGGCGGCCCCGGCACCGCCACCCTCTTCTACGGCCTCTATCTCTATCGCCAGGCCTTTGAATTTTACCGCATGGGCTACGCCTCCGCGCTCGCCTGGATGATGTTCCTCATCATCCTCGCCCTGACCATCATCAACTTCCGCGTAGCCCGCTTCTGGGTCTACTACGAGGGTGAGGAGTAGCCGCGCCGTGTCCGTGCTGACCGCTTCGTGGACAAAGAGCAAGACCACCCAGCGCCGCCTGCGCGACCTGCTCGCCTACACCTTGTTGGCCGTCGGTTTTGTCTGGTTCATCTTCCCGCTCTTCTGGGTTATTATGAGCTCGCTCAAAACCTTTGAAGACTTCAATCAGATTCCGCAGCGCATCTTCCCTTCCGAACTCTACCTGGGAAACTACCCCAGCGCCTGGAACAGCGTCCCCTTTGGCCGCTACTTTATCAACACCGCCATCATCGTCTCACTCTCCGTCGTCGGCGAGCTGATCAGCGCGTCCATCGTCGGCTTCGGCTTCTCCCGCCTCAAGTTCTGGGGCCGTAATTTCCTTTTCATGGTCCTCCTCAGCACCATGATGCTCCCCTTTTGGGTCGTCATCATTCCCCGCTTTCTGCTCTATAGAGATATCGACTGGGTCGGCACCTGGCTGCCCCTCATCGTGCCCAGCTACTTCGCCAACCCCGTCTACGTCTTTTTGATGCGCCAGTTTTTCATGACCCTGCCGTCGGAACTGGACGACGCCGCCAAAATCGACGGCTGCAATGAACTGGGCATCTTCTGGCGCATCCTGCTGCCGCTGACCAAGCCAGTACTGGCCACCATCGCCATCTTTTCCTTCATCAACGTTTGGACCGACTTCGTCAAACAGGTCATCTATCTCAACCAGGACAGCACCTACACCGTCGCCATCGGCCTCGCCTTCCTGCGCTGGCAGATCGCCCAGGGCGACCCCGTGCCCGGACTGCTGATGGCCGCCACCGTCTTCACTTCATTGCCCATGATCGCGATCTTCTTTATCGGCCAGAAATATATGGTGCGCGGCATCGCGCTCACAGGACGCACCGGCACATGAGCGATAACAGATACCTGCTGCTGGATACCTCGCTCTGGGGACAAGCCGATCAGCTCACGGTAACGGTGGGGCGGGCGCACAAAGCAAGCGAGAATCCTCTCTTCGGCGAAGACCTGCCCTGGGAGGTGCGCCACGACAACCTTTACCCCAACGTGATTTTTGACCCGACGGACAACCTCTACAAGTGCTGGTACAATCCCTTCATTATTGACGCGGCCACGACCGATACCCCGCCCGCACAGCGGGAACGAGGCGCCTATCGCTCGGCCCTTGACCGCGCAAGAGCCGCCGAACAGGTCAGGAAGCACCGCGAGATGGGCGTCTGTTACGCCGTCTCCACCGACGGCATCCGCTGGGACAGGCCCGAGCTGGGCCTGATCGAGTTCAACGGCGCCACCCGC
This sequence comes from Caldilineaceae bacterium, assembly GCA_965208965.1. Taxonomy (GTDB): domain Bacteria; phylum Chloroflexota; class Anaerolineae; order Caldilineales; family Caldilineaceae; genus Bin5. The sequence goes on along the minus strand of OZ242384.1, from coordinate 1,219,992 downwards.
AACAACCTCGTCATGCGCGACGTGCACGGCGTCGGCGTAACCCTCGACCCCCATGATCCCGACCCGGCGGGCAGGTTCAAGGCCTTCATGGAGGGCGGCACAGCCAGGTCGCCCGACGGCCTGCACTGGTCACCCATCCAGCTCTGCCCCGAGATCGACGCCCGCTGGGATACCCACAACAATCTGTTCTGGGACGAACGCCGCGGAAAGTATGTCGGCATAACCCGCCTGTTTGACGGAAGCCAGCGCACCGTCGGCCGCACTGAAAGCGAGGATTTCAAGACCTGGACGCGCGCGGTCGAAGTCCTCAGCGCCCTGCCGGACGAGCCGGACCGCCAGACCTACGCCCTGATCGCCTTCCCCTGTGCCCAGCTCTATCTCGGCCTGTTGATGATGTTCGATACGGCGACCGACCTTGTCGACTGCGAACTGGCCTGGAGTCGTGACACTGTGCAGTGGGAGCGCGTCTCACCGGGGACGCCACTGATCGAGCGCGGCGCGGAGGGCAGCTTCGACTGGGGCTGCGTCTACGCGGGGGCCTATCCGTTCCTCAAGGACGGGCGCCTGCAGCTCTATTACGGCGGCAGCGACGGCCCCCATACCGACTGGCGCTCCGCCTACCTGGGGCTGGCGACGCTGCGGCCGGACGGGTTTGCCGGGGTGACGCCGGCCAACAAGAGACAGACCGCTACGCTCGTCACGCGGCCTGTAAAGTGCAGCGGGCGCCAACTCCGCCTCAGCGCCGACGCCGACAGCGGTCAGGTCAGAGCGGCGCTGGCCGGTGTCGATGGCAAGGGGCTGGCGGATTCAGTTCCGGTCCAGGCCGATGTCACCGATCAGCCCCTGCAATGGCGCGACGGTCAGGACCTGGCCGCGCTTGAGGGCCGGGAATTTCAGCTTATCTTCGAACTGCAGGACGCGACGCTCTATTCCTTCTCTTTCAGCGATTGACCCCTTGTATGTCTAGCAGGCCGCCTGCCGCCTGCGTCATCCCGCGTGACGCGCGCAGCCGGATAAACTTGAAGCATCGCCACTGAACATAAGGAGAGACTCATGGGAACGAGAATGCAAGGCAAAGTCGCCATTATCACCGGCGCAACATTGGGGCTGGGCAAAGCCGGCGCGCTGGCGCTCGCCCGCGAAGGCGCCTCCGTCGTCATCTGCGACCGCGGCAGAACGCCGGAAAACTCGCAAAAGGTGCTCGCGGAAGCAGAGGGACTCAGCGGAGAGATCGCCTACAAGCGCTGCGACGTCATGATCAAGGAGGACATCACAGCCCTGGTCCAATTCACCGTGGAGCGCTATGGGCGCGTCGATGTCATGGTCAACAATGCCGTTATCGACAACCCGGGGGGCATGTTGGAGGAAGTCACGCTCGAGGACTGGGAGGACGGCTTCATGTGCCACGTAACCGCGCCGCTTCTCTTCTGCAAAGAGGTGGTCCCGCTCATGATCAAGCAGGGGGGCGGCAACATCATCAACGTCTCATCCGGTATCGCCCTTGCCGGCAGTCCCAGCATCTCGTCCTATGGCCCGGCCAAGGCGGCCATGATCAATTTCACCCAGCATCTGGCGGTTACCTATGGCCCCGACGGCATCCGCGCCAACACGATCACCCCCGCACGTATGCTCACCGAAAAGAAATACGAGATGCTTGCCAACAATCCGGCCGCGGTCCGCACGCAGAAATTCGCCTACCCAATGGGCAGCCCCGCCCTGCCCGAACAGGTAGCCGAGGTCATGCTGTTTCTGGCCTCTGATGAGTCCGTCGCCATCACCGGTCACAACCTGATCGCCGACGCCGGCAACACGGCATTTGGCCCAGGCGGCATGATCGGGCGGTTGGAGAAGGATCTGCGCGCCAGGTTGGAGGCGCAGGGTTCCGAGTGGCTGAAAGACGAAATGTGAGGTGTGACTTTGTGAGTTCAGCCAGGGCCGGACACAACCGCCGCGCCGTGGCGATGGCCGTGCTCAGTTCCAGCTGCCGATAAAGTCCTTAAGCGTGAAATCGGCCGGCATATCGTTGAAGTAGTAACGCATCGGCCGCGCCTGGAAACCGGGCGCGAAATGGTCGTCCTCCGCCTGGAGCTTGCCGTCCAGGATCGCAAAGCGCCTGTGGAGGGCGGCAGCCTCCTTCACTGTAAAGCGCTCCGCGAACTGCGGCCCCCAGTTGATCGAGATCGAATGTGAAGAGCGCGCCCTCTGGCGGTAGTCCTCGGTGATCCCCTCCAGAGCATCGGAGCCCGCGTCAGTGTCCCCGTTTTCATGCTTCACAACCTGGAGATGCAGAACCGCCTTGGAGAGATAGATCGTCAGGACCATCTTGCCGTCTTCACCCACGCCGGGCTGCAGCGCCTCCAGCGCGTTATTGTAGGCGGCCGCGTTGCCATTCAGCGCTTCCCGTAACGCGATCTCGGTCAAGTCCTGCAGCGCCGCGCTCCTCCCGTCCCACTGTTTGAATGACGCCCGCGCCCCGGGTGAAAGGTACTCAGTAAAGGAGATGTCGGGGTAGTAGGGGAAGATCGAATGCCCCCCATGGATGGTGCGGCGGGTCGTGGGGCTGTAGTTGCTTCCCCAATGCAACATGTAGTTGATATAGACGACCGCGTCGCCGGCGTTCAACGCCACGGGGATGCCGCCGGGCACGGTGCGCCGCGGATCGGCCGACAGCGACCGGTTTTCGGCTTCGGTGTTGAGCCGCAGGTGGCTGCCCGGTACCACCCAGAGCACGTCATCGTCGTAGAGCGGGATGTTCCACTGCACATATTTGGGCCCGTTCTCCCTCAAATCCTTCTGCAGGCCGGCCAGGGGCGCCATGTCGATCGGGTGGATGTCGCGATGCCACGCGGCCGGGCCATGATCGCGCACCGGGCTGCACATCAACATCATGCCCGCCACCGACGCCGCCTCGGGAACGCTCAAAAGCTGGCGGCTCACTCCCAACGTACTCTCCTGCAGCCAGACCTCGACCGTGCTGGCCGTCGCTTCGTCGATCAGCCTGTTGTATGAGACCAGCCGCGGCTGCGGATGCGTCTCCCAGACGCCGCCGGGCGGGTCGTCCGGCCCCCGCTCCCGCGCCCAGATCTTTCTCTGCCTCCCGACCAGCGTCTCAAAATCGGCCCGCAACTGCTCCAACTGGTCCGGCGGGATGACATCCCGCAGCACAAGATACCCCTGCTCCATGAACTGTTCGCGGCTGACCTGCATTGTTCGCCCCCTATTCTGGTCAGTACGGCCACTGAACAAGAAGCCCCGGCAGTCTAATCTACCGGGGCTCGTATACGTCTGAGGCGCTTCCGTCCAGCGATCACTCCCGTGCCTTGCACGTCTTTCTGTTCAGGGCGTTCGCGCCCTGGCAACAGAGGTCTGAGATTATCCTGAAAAGGGCAAGGCTGTATGCCACAACCAACACGGCAATCCCCAATACAGGGCTGGCCAGGAACTCCAACAACGTGAAGCCGACAAGATCGCCAACCGCGCTCCACCACCCAACCGGCGTCCGCCTTTCGGAATCGACGCGACTGCATAGCGGCGGCGCGTAGCTCGTCATCGTGTGACGCTGCGTCGTTCTGTAAACTGTCTCTGGCTCTTGATACATCATTGCACCTTCAGGGCGGGCCATACACGGCTGCCGCCACTGCTGGCAATATAGCATACGTCCGGTACGCTGTTAAGTTGCCATAACCCTGGTGCGGCCAGATGTCTGGGCAAACGTTGGCTGAAGCAGGATCCTCCCGATAAGTCGAAGGACAGGACTGAGGGCGAAGGGCCGACGATTATGCTATGCGTTCTCTTCTGTCGGTTGGAAAGACGTGTCGCAGTGGTGCAACCCAAACAGATTGACATCAGCCAAAGTGGAATGTATATTGTTCCTGAAAAGCGCATAAAAAAATCAGGAACGATTAAGAGAACAAGGAGAGTTGACGACAAGTTCACACCCTGTCTGTTGTTGTTCCTTCGTTCTCTCACCTTCAATTGATTTGCGGCTCTTTTGCGCGAGTCACTGCTCTAACAGCAGGTGCGAAAAAGATGATTTGGAAACTCAAATGTTCGGTCGAAAAAGATGGCGAGTGGTACGCTTCTTATTGTGAAGATCTGGGCATAGCAAGCCAGGGGGAGACCGTGCAGGAGGCCAAGAAGAATTTAGAGGAAGCCGTTGAGATGTTTTTTGAAGACGCTTCACCTATCGAAATCTTGAGCCATCTTGGTCTTCTTGAAGCAGAATCGCCTCTCGAAATTCAACGCGCTCCTCACCAGGAAACGCAAGCGACTGAGTGGGAGCTTGTTGTTGCCTAGACTGAAGCTGATGTCAGGGCGCGAAGTCTGCAAAATACTTTCCAGACATGGATACTCGCAAGTTAGACAGAAGGGCAGTCATATACAAATGCGAAAGGGTATAGAAACCGAACTGGGGAGGGCCAGTATAACGGTCACAGTGCCGGATCACCGGGAGATCGGCTTGAAAACTCTCTCAAGGATTATCCTGAGATCACAACTGCCCCGTTCCCTCTTTGAGAGTTAGTACCAAGTCTCGCATTGGTTCAAAAATGAGAGCGCTTAGCGGCCATTCCGCTAGGCGCTTACAATTCACAGACAGAAACATACGCACAAGACGAAAAACGATCACTGATGTTCCGTCATTGTGGACCTGCAGCTAAAGTGATCGCAAGATGCCCCAACCGCGAGGTTCAAGAAGCACTCTCCTCTCACTCCTCTTCACTCTCTCCTCACCCCCTACACGTCCTCCGCCTGCAACCTATCCAATAGATCGCTGTACGCCTCCCGGTCCAAAGGCAGTTCCACCGCCTCGCCAGTGGCGCCGCTGTAGATCATCGCATTGGCCAGCTCCAGCGACTTCAGCCCCTCTTCGCCGTTGCAGCGGGGTTCGCCGCCCTCGCGAATGGCGCGGTGGAAGTCGTTGTAGACGGCCGCATGCCCGTGCTGCTCCGGCTCATCTTCGATGCCGGCGTCGGCATCAGCCGCTTCGGTGCGCACAAACGGCTCGGGGCTGTCGGTTATAAGCTGGCGCAGGTCGGTCTCGTAGCGCTCGTACTCGATGCGGTCCTGGTGCAGCACGATCTTCCCGCCGGTGCCGGACACCTCAAAGGTGCGGGGCCCGCTCTCGGTCGTGCTGAAGTAGATGGTGCCGTGCGCGTCCTCCGGCCATTCGAGCAGCGCGGTGGCGGTGTCCTCGGTCTGGATCGCGTGGAGGCGGGTGCAGGTGGCGGCGTAGACCCGCTGCGGGGAACCGACCAGGTGGCAGACCAGGTCCAGGTCATGCGGGGCCTGGTTCATGAGCACACCGCCGCCCTCGCCTCTCCAGGTGCCCCGCCAGCCGCCGCGCAGGTAGTAGGCCGCGGTGCGCATCCACGGGAAGATCCCTGTCACCCGCTGGATGCGGCCCAGCTGCCCGCTGTCGATCAACCGCTTCATCGCCCGCACGTGCGGCAGCTGCCGGTACTGATAGTTCACCGCCAGCACGCGGTTGTTGGCCCGCGCCGCCGCGATCATCGCGTCCGCCTCTTTGACTTGGATGGCGATCGGTTTTTCCACCAGCACATGGCTGCCGGCGTTGAGCGCGTCTATCGCGATCGGCGCGTGGAAGGGATGGGGCGTGATGATCACCGTCACATCCGGCTTGGTCTCGGCTAGCATCTGCCGGTGGTCGGGATAGAAGGGACAGCCCCACTCCTCGGCCCGCTCCTGGCCCGGCTCCGGGGCCACGTCCGAGCCGCCGACCACCTCAACGTCATCGAGGCTAAGGCCATTCGAGTGGGAACGGAAAATGCCGGCGCCCATGCCAACCACCGCGTGGCGCAGCTTCGATCCTTGTGGAGAGGGTGAGTTCGACACGTTGTCTTCCTTTGTTTGTTCGTTTGTACTCTGTGTGAAAGGTGGGAACACCGGCGCATCGTGGACGGCGGCCACCGGCACGGCACGGTCGGGCCTGGAAAGTGCCTGAAACCGGCCACCGCGGTTCAGAAGTGCAGCATCGCCTTGACAACCTGATTCTCGGGCTGTGTCCAGCCGGCGAACTCGCCGACCAGTTCATCCGGCGGCGCGCTGTGCGTAAGCCAGGGGCCCAGATCGATCGCGCCGGTCTCCAGCGTTTGGACGACGCGGGCGAAGTCGGCGCTGGTGGCGTTGCGGCTGCTGATCAGCGTCGTCTCGCGGCGGTGAAACTCCGGGTCGGGGAAGGTGATATCGTCCTGCACCAGGCTGATAAAGACGACACTGCCGCCCTGTTCGATCAGGCCCAATGCGTTCATCATCGAGCGCGCATTGCCAGTGGCGTCGAACACGGTCAGGGGCAGGTCGCCGCCGAACACGGCCCGCAACTGGGCCTCCGCGTCCCCGCGCCCGTCGATTAGATGCTCCACGCCCAGGTTTTCCTGCACAAAGCGCATCCGGTTCTCGTCAATTTCCATCACGGCGACTTCGGCGCCGGCCAGGCGTGCAAAGGCCACCGCGGTCAACCCGATCGGCCCGGCGCCGATCACCAGCGTCGGCTGTTCCGGCTCCAGGTTGGCCCGGTCCGCAGCGTGCGCGCCGATGCACAGCGTTTCGACCAGGGCCAGATGCTCCAGCGGCAACGTCTTGGAGCGGTGCAGCTTATCAATGGGGACGGTGATCAGCTCGCGCATGCCGCCATCGGTATGCACGCCCAGCACGCGCAGATGGGAGCAGCAGTTTATGCGCCCGCGGCGGCAGGCGCTGCAGGCGCCGCAGTTCAGGTACGGCTCCACCGCGCAGCGGTCGCCTGCGCGCAGGTTGCTCTCGGTATCCGGGTCGAGGGAGACGATCTCCACGCCCAGTTCATGGCCGAGGATGCGGGGATAGCTGAAATAGGGCTGCCGCCCGCGAAAGGCATGCAGGTCGGTGCCGCATATGCCGACCCGATGCACGCGGACAAGCGCCTCGTTCGGGCCGGGTTCCGCCGGCGGCGCGGTCTCCGTCAGATGCAGAGATCCGGGTTTCTCCAGTATGACGGTTTGCATCGGGTCTTCTCGAAGTGGAATGCCTAACGACAGCGGCAGGGGAGCGGAGTCGGCGTCCCGATATCAGCCACCGGCCACCGGGCCGACGCTGACGGCTGCCGGTGCGGCCGCGGGGCCGTGACCGTTGCCCAGCCCCTCTATGTCGATCTGCCCGTCCTTCAGATACAGAACATAGTCCACATAGTCGTCTACGAGGCTGTCGTGGGTCACGATCAGGAAGGTAACGTTCTGTTCGCGCACGATCTTCTGGAAGAGGCTGAGGATTTCCCGCGCCGTCGTGCTGTCCAGCTCGCCGGTCGGTTCATCGGCCAGGATCAGTTTGGGGTCGTTGGCGAGGGAGCGGGCGATGGCCACGCGCTGCTGTTGCCCACCCGACAACTCAAAAGGCCGGTGATGCATCCAGCGGGTCAGGCCGACCAGGTCCAGGCAGTTTACCGTCTTGTCATGGCGTTCGCGGCCCTTGACGCCCGACATGCGCAGGATCAACTCTACATTTTCAAAGGCGGACAGGCTGGGCAGCAGCCCGAAAGATTGGAAGATAAAGCCAACCTGCTCGCGACGCCACCGCGTCAACTGGCGTTCGTTCCAGGAGTGGATTTCCTCGCCGAAGATGCGTATCTTCCCGTCTGTCGGCGAATCCAGGCCGCCGATGCAGTTGAGGAGGGTGGTCTTGCCGCTGCCGGAGCGTCCTTTCAGCGCGGCAAAAGTCCCCTGGGCAATCTGCAGGTTGACGCCTTTGAGCGCGGCGACTTCCAGGCTGCCGGTCTTATAGATGCGCCAGACATCTTCGGTTTCGATGGCCGTGTTGGGGTAAGGGTTGTTTTCCATCAGCGTTCCGGTGTCCGAATGTTCGCAGCTGAACTCAAGTGGTCAGCGCACTGTACAGGCTGCTACTCTTTGCTTTTGCGGCGGAAGCGGCTGAAGAAGCCGCCGATAGCGCCGGACTGTTGTATTCGTCTGGCCACCGCTTCCTCCTGGGCGACAAGCTCCGGCGCCTCTGCATCCTCGCTCTCCACCGGCCGGATCAGGATGCCTTCATCGGTGATATCGAGCATCGCCCGTCCCTGGATCGAAAACTGCTGCAGGACATCTTTGGGGATCTGCAGGCGCCCGGAACTGTCCAATACGACCAACTCCTCGAAATGTTCTTCGTGCTCCTCGACGATACCGTCGCCGCCGCTGTTGAGCGACTCTTCGTCGAAGCGTTCCACCGTGCGCACCTGGCGCCGCGTCTCACTGGCCAGCATCCCATCGCGGATGGCGACCACCCGGTCCACGTGGCGGGCGATGGTCGGGTCGTGGCTGACGATGATGGTCGTCAGGCCCAACTCTTCGTTGAGCGTGCGCAGCGTCGCGTAGATTGTCAGCGCCGTAGCGGTGTCCACTTCACCGGTCGGCTCGTCAGCCAGCAGGAGCGTTGGGTTGTTAGCCAGTGAGACGGCGATGGCCACGCGCTGCTGCTCGCCGCCAGACAGTTCGCGCATGTGGTGCTTCTTGCGCTCGCCCAGCCCGACCCTTTCCAGCAGCTCCTCGGCTCGATTGCGTTTTTCTCTGCCCGCGAACCCCGCCAGTGTCATCGGCAACTCGACATTCTCGACCGCGTTCAGATAGGGAACCAGGTTGCGCGCGCTCTGCTGCCACACAAATCCAACCTGCTCGCGCCGGTAGCGGTTGATCGCTCGTTCCGACATCTTCAGGAGATTGAAATCACCGACCCGTACCTGCCCCGCCGTCGGTCTGTCCAACCCACCGAGAATGTTCATCAACGTGGACTTGCCGCTGCCGCTGACGCCAACGATCGCCATCAGCTCGCCGGGACGCACCGACAGATTCAATCCCTGCAAGGCGACCACTTCCAGGTCGGCGACCTGGTAGATCTTTACGAGACCCTCGCAGAGAATAAATGGTTCAGTCGTGGTCATTTCTTAGTTTCCAACATCCAGAAATACCGTTCATTCGTTTCAAACACAGTTCGCAAAATTCTGCACTGAAAGCGAACTGCTGCAGCTCACACCGTTTCGCCCAGTTTGATCGCCTGGAATATCTTCATGCGCATCAGCAGTGTGATCAGAACGCCCAGCGCGGCGACAAACAGAACGCCGAACAGCGCATACACACGCGTAATGGCCGGCCACGCGATCCCCACCAGGTACGGCGGCGTCAGGTCCGCGGCCGTGTTCCCCACCTGCAGGTAGGGGATGAACTGGTTGCTGACCGACGTGCCCAGCAGTGTGCCCGCGCCAATTCCAACCAGGATCAGAAAGGCCAGCTCCCATGCCAGGAACATCGTCATCTGCCCTGAGGACAGGCCGATCGAACGCAGCGTGCCCAGTTCAATGAAGCGGCGGCGGAATGAGAACAGCGTGTACAGCAGGAATCCCAGCACGGTCAGGAGCGCCGCCGCCAGAAAGCCGACCGAAAGAACGCCGAACAGCCCCTGCCGCTGCGGCTGTTTCTGCTCATCCGCAATCCGCTGCCGGGCCGAATAGTAGTTGATGACGTTTATGTCGTACTGCCGCAGCTCGCGCGTGAGACCTTCGTAGTCGGTGCCCGGCTCGGTGCGCACCAGCACATCGTAGGGGAACTGCCCTCCCATGCGCTCGAACAGATAGTCGAGGTTGCCGACGACCAATGGGCCATCGGCATCCGGATACCAGGTGGGGAAGTAGCGGAAATCGCCGACGATTTTCATCTGCATTTCCGCCCGCAGTCCGTAGCGCGCGGCGCCGACCAGGATCGTATCACCGACGAGCAGATTGTGATTGCGCATGAAGTCCCGATGCAGAAGTACGCCCTCGGAAGCCAGGGCCAGCGAGTTCATCAGCGAGCCGAGCGATGCCGCCGCAAAATCCCGCCGCCAGTAGGCCGCCTTGGGGAAGTCGAGGCGGTCGATGCCGAAGACATGGGCATCCCGCCAACGACCATCCAGATGTACGCGCGCTTCGAAACGGGCGAAGCGGGTGGCAGCGCTAATGTTGGGAGAGCGCAGATGTTCCGAAACCGGCACAAAGGTCCAACTCGCCGTCTCCGGCGCGCCGTCCGACGAGGACGACTCCTCGCCGCTGCCAGGGAAGCCGCCTCCTCCGGCCGAAACCGGCGTGTCGCCCAGCTCCGCCAGCCGTCCATCGGATCCCACCCTGTAGTAGGCGCGGTCGAACATGTGCCCGTCCAGCGTCTGCGCCAGCGATGTGGTGAAAGCGGACAGGCTGAGCGTCAGCACCAGCAGAATCATCGGCGCCGTGTACATGCTCCTGTTGCGCGCCAACTGGCGGCTGGCCAGCAGCACGCCCACCCCGCCGCCCTTGGATGCGACCCAGGCGATGATCTGCATGAAATAGGGCAAGATGCGCAGCGTCACGAGCGTCAGCGCGAAAATCCCCAACGCCGGGATCAGAAACAGCAGCGGATTCTGAAAGATCGTGTCATCCGTGACCGCGCCCGGCATGCTGATGCTGCCCTGTTCCTGCAGCAGATAGATGCCGTATCCGGCCGGAATCAGCAAAAGGATGTCCAGATAGGAGCGCTGCCACCACGGCGGCCGCAAGGTGCGCGCCATCTCCATTTTATAGGTCACAATTGTATGACGCGCGGCGCCGAAGGAGGGCAGTGTCTGCGCAAGAAAGGCGATCAGGACCGCTCCGATTCCGAATTGGAGAGTGGACTGCGTCAGAACCAGCCGCAGGTCCGACTCGATCGTGAAGTCGAGGAAGCTGCGCGTCGACCCGATCAGCCTGGCAACGGAGAAGCTGAGCGGCAGGCTGATCGCCAAGGCAAGAAAGCCGAGACAGAGCGCCTCCAGGCCGGACATGCCGGCCACCTGCCCCACTGTCGCGCCGCGGCTGCGCAGGATCGCGACCTCGTTGCGCTGCCGGGACACAGCCAAGCCGACCACCAGGCTGATAAAGGCCAGCAACAGACCAATGATCGGCACGCTGAAAGCGTAAAGTAGCGTTGTCAGCAGACCGCTGGCGCGTTGATAACGGCGCAGCGCGTCCAGGGGCGAGATGCTCAACTGGCTGTTGGCCATCAGAGCCGACACCTTCTGCTCCGCACGGCGCCCGCGCACCAGCAGACGGCCCACATCACTCGAAGTCACATCAGAGCCGTCCATCACCAGGTACCACAGGCCCAGGTTCACGTCCTGCGGATAGACTGGCGCAACTCGATTGTGATAGCTCTGTTCCGGGATGACAAAAAGCGTTTCCAGTGTTGACGGATTGTAGAACCAGACATCGCTGCTCAGGTCGGCAGGCTCCCACACGCCCGCAACCCGGACCGGTGTCTGGTAGCGCTGGCTGTCGCCATTCTCGGAGCGGATGCGGCGGAACAGCATATACTCTTCGCCCACCTGCAGACCGATCTCGTCTGCGAGCTCTCGGTTCACAAGTACCTCGATCGCCTCCTCCGAGTCGGAAGGCGAGACCGCCGGGAAGTTGCCTTCGATGATATTGATCGCTTCTTCAAAGCCGGAGATGAAACCCAGATTCACCCATTCCAACGGATCGGTGGTATCTGCATACGCGATCTGTTCCGTGGGAAACAGGCGGAAGTTGTCCGTCTTGAAATAGCGGATTGTCTTCTTATGGGGAAGACCCAGCTCGCCCGCCGCCTGTTTGCTGAGATAGGTGTCCAACGGCGCGATATCTTCCCACTCCTGTGGGCCATAAGTGGACCCCAGGTAGCGGAACATATAGGCGAACGGAGGGCGCGAGTAGGTCTCATTGATGCCCTTTTCGGTCAACTCTTCCCGCAGCAGCCGGTAGTAGACTGCATCCGCATAGAGAGGGATGCTCATGACGAGCACGATCGAGGAGATCAGCCCCAGGACCAGAGCAAATGCCAGCCACTGTTGGGCGAAGATACGTTTAATGGCGACAACGATAATCGCCGCGATACGCAAAAAGAGTTTCATGTCCGCGGTGAAGAGCGGTCTGTGGCGTCCTGCCCTCCACTCTCCACGCTCTGCTCTCCGCTTTTATTGTCCGACCACAACCTGGCCCTCTTCCAGCCCTTCTTCGATCTCCACCCGGTCGGGGGTCTGGATGCCTACTTTCACATCAACCCGCCGCTGGATATCGCCGTCCTGAACGACGACAAACCGCCTGCCGTCAAAAACCCGGATCGCTTGGGGCGGCAACCAGAGGACAGAATCTTTGTGTTCGAGTTGGACCCGCACCTGGACTAGGTCGCCCAGTTCAAAGCCTGCGTCTTCCGCCAACTGATCGATCGTTATGCGGGTGGACTTGTCCGGGTCGATCACTTCGCCGCTGCCGCCGCTCCCGAACGGGTAGGGTAGCCGCCGCACGAATCCGGTCAGGATTTCCCCGGGACGGCCGACCAGTGAAATTTCCACCGACATCTCTTCGGCCAGCTCATTCATCTGATCGCTGATCAGATCGGCTTTGATTTCCAGATCATCGATGTCCGCGATGGAGACGACTGAATCGAAGGCGTTCACCGGGCGGCCCCCAGTCAGCGAGACGGAGAGCAACTTGCCGTCGAAGGGAGCGGTGATCGTGGCGTCGGCGATAGCGCTTTGAAGCTTCTCGACCTGAAGTTGTGCCCTGGCGACGTCATTGATCAGAAGCGGATCTACGCCTTCGGTCAACTGTTCCAGCGAGAGTTCGGCCAGCTCAACCTGCTTGCTCTGGACCGATATCGCGAAATTGTCATCCGGACGTTCGGTCCGCAGATTGATCAGCTGCAGCGAGGCGATATCCAGGTTGATCTGTGCTCTGCGGATCTGAAACTCGAGATTTCTTTCTGCCGTGTACAGCCGGGACTGGGCTCGCTCCAAGCTCAACTGCGTAGAGGTCAACTCGCGCTCCAGGTCATCGATTTCGAGGTCGGCGATGATCTGGCCTTCGGTGACGAGGTCGTTGCGCTTGGCGTAGACATTGCGGATGCGGCCCCCTGTGCGGAAGAACAGCGCCTCTTCCACTACGGGCGCCACGCGACCGCTGAAGGTCCGCTCGCGCATAATCTCGCCCACTTTAACCGAATAGGTCGGCTTGATCGGCACTACCGAGGTCGGGATAGGAGTAGGCGTCGGTTCATTGGCCGCGATCTCTGCGCTGCGGCCCGCCGGCAAGAGCGCACAGCCGGCCAACACGAAACTGAGCGCGATTGGGAGGCCTGCGCGATCGACGCCTGCACCAGTGTTCAACGCGGCACTCATCCTGCGGCTCAAGCGGCTGACAAAAGACAAACAGGCAGCGTATTTTACTGCCCGCACACATAAGAGCCGGAATTCCATTCGAAGGAAAGGCAGACAGTTCATTAGATCATTTTTTCTTCTCTGAAACACAGGATTTGTTCCAAACGCAGAGATGGGGATACACAAGGCACAGGGAAACTCCAGTGCCTGGCGAAGGATCTGTCCCCCGTCCCGCAACAGATTGCGATTCGACGGCGACAAGAACGAAAGGCGGGCAATAGTACTGTAGTAATGGCCAATGACATCATTACGTCAGTTGAAAGAGAAGTATAAACGTCCACTTCCAATCTACCAAACTTCAGACGTCATCCGGTCTATTCCATTCGTCCTGCAGCCAGCCGCTTCACTGCCAACCAGCGGCCGCTCCAACTGCAGAGGATGCAGTGGCCGATAGCGTTCCCCAGTGTGATGGGATAGAATGCCTTTCCATATGGCGCCGGGCGATTCAATCCATCCATCGAACGAACGGCTACCCGCGTCCCCGCTCGCGAAGGGGGATCGAATACCGTCTGAATCACACTCCGGAGGAAGATCACGATGCCCCGCTCTTCAGCGCAAGCAACATCCGATAGACCCAATGTGATCGTTTTTTTCACCGACCAGCAGCGCTGGGATTCAACCGGCGTGCATGGCAACCCGCTCGATCTGACACCCAATTTCGACCGCATGGCCCGGCAGGGCACCCACCTGCACACCACCGTCACCTGCCAGCCCGTCTGCGGCCCGGCCCGGTCCTGTCTGCAGACCGGCATGTACGCCACCACCACCGGCTGTTATCGCAACGCCATCCCTCTGCCGCAGGATGCGCGCACGCTCGCCCATTTTTTCGGGGAGGCGGGCTACGATACAGGTTATATCGGCAAGTGGCATCTGGCGGACAGGGGGATCACCGGGCCTGTGCCTGAAGCGAATCGGGGCGGTTACCAGAGCTGGCTGGCATCCAACGTGCTGGAGTTTACCTCGGACGCCTACGATACTGTCATGTATGACAACGACGGCGAGGCCGTCAAACTGCCCGGCTATCGTGTGGACGCCCTGACGGACGCAGCCATCCGCTACGTTGACGACCACCAGCAGAACCCGTTCTTTCTTTTCTTATCCTACATAGAGCCGCATCATCAGAACCATCTCGACGACTATCCCCCGCCCGACGGCTACCGCGAACGCTACGCCGGCCGCTGGACGCCGCCGGACCTGCTCGCCCTGGGCGGCTCCTCCCAGCAGCATCTGGGCGGCTATTGGGGCATGATCAAACGGCTGGACGAGGCGTTGGGCCGCTTGCTCGACGCGCTCAAGAGTCTGGGGCTGGACGAGAACACAGTCGTCCTCTATACCACCGACCACGGCTGCCATTTCAAGACGCGCAACGACGAATACAAACGCTCTTGCCACGAAGCGTCGGTGCGCCTGCCCACCGCGCTGACCGGCCCCGGCTTTTTCGGCGGCGGCGAAGTGCGGGAGATCGTCAGCCTGGTGGACCTGCCGCCGACACTGCTGGACGCAGCCGGCCTGGAGGTGCCGGAGCAGATGCAGGGCCGTTCAGTGGCGCCGCTGGTCGGACGCCGGTCGTCGGACTGGCCGCAGGATGCGTTGATTCAGATCAGCGAATCGCAGGTGGGGCGGGCCGTGCGCACGCAGCGCTGGAAGTACGGCGTCACCGCGCCGGACACGGATGGAAGGCAACATGCCAGTTCTGACCGCTATGTGGAGCAGTATCTGTACGATCTGCAAGCGGATCCATACGAGCTGACCAATCTCGCCGGCCTGGAGTCCCATCGCCGCGCGGCGGACGTGCTGCGGGAGCGGCTGCTCCGCCTTATGGGCGAAGCGGGGGAGGCGCCGGCCGCGATCGACCCGGCCCCGCCGCGACCAAGCAGGCAGCGGATCGTGACAGAGGAGGAGGCTCTTTCCTAGAGGGAGTTAGCGGCTGCGAGCGGCCGACAGCGAGAGTTTCAATCGATTTCAACCCGGCCGCGCTGGCTGCCGGGTTTTTCTTTCTGCCGCGCCGCATCCGCTTCGCAGCGCGCCAGCGCGGCGTCGATCAGCGCGCGGCAGGCCAGCAACCCCTCCCGCCGGGCGGCGTAGGCGTGCGTCCAGAAGTCCGGCGGCAGACCGAGATCGTTGTGGCGCAGCTCCTCACACAGGCCGGCCATCCCTTCCAGCAGCCAGGAGGAGAAGGTAAAGGCGTCTGCGCGCTCTGCACGCGGCTGGCGGGGGAGCGGCTCCGTCTCCTGCTCTGCGGTCGGACCTGAGCCCGCCCCGTTCTGTTCACTGCCGTCACTGACTGGAACTGATCCGTTTTCGGCCATGGTCATATCCCTGCCCCGGCGCACCCTGTAAAGCCGAAGCCGTCGCGCCTACCTTCCCGGCCACCGGCGCGCGTTCAACTCCTCATGCCGGTTCATTGATGATCAAGGTACGCATGACCCGGTAGTCGTGGCCGCCGAAGCGATACTTGTACTCTTCATCGCCCTGCAGAAAGTCGAATACTTCGATGCCGCGCGCGATCGCATGTTGGATGACATAGCCCAGCAGCACCCAACCGGGGCTGTATCCGGCCCATTTTTCGGTATCGTAGCCGGAATTGTAGAGCAGCAGCTCCTTCTTGTACTCGAACGCCAGCAGCGCGGCCGCGTTTTCGCCGTTCAGGGAGAGAAAACTGAGATGGAGATACCCCGTTTCGAGCATGCGGCCGGCCATGACTCGGAAAAAGCGCTCCATGTGCGGCGTCATGAAGGACTCTTTGTCCGGGCGGCTCATGCGTTGCAAACGCAGGAACTCATCCATTGCCACCTGCAGCTCGTCCATCGACTGGATCAGCCTAAAGCCGACATCCAGCTCCCGTTCCACCCGCCGCTGTTTGCGTCGAATCTCGTGGCGCTGCTTTTTGTCGATCTGCATGAGATAGTTTTCATAGCGGGCCGGGAGATGCACGTGCGGCGCCACATCTTCCTGGTCGACCTCCACCCGCAGACCCGCGTTCCGGAAAATCGAGGGCAGCGCCTTATAGCTCAGACTGTCCTCCGGCAGATTGCAAAGGTCCAGATAGTCCCATGCCGGCGCCTCCTCGCTCTGCAGCCAGTCCAGCAGACAGTAGTAGACCTCCTTCTCCCAGCCGGCGGCGATAACGATATCCAGAAAGTCGCTCACCTCCACACAGCCGACAAGCTTCAGACTGTTCTTCCCCGCCCATTTGCCCTCTTTGTGCTCACTCAGATAGAAGGGCGCAATCCCAACCAGCTCGGACGGGCCGGGAGCGGCGCGTGAAGGGTCAGCGGGACTTTCACTCTCTTCTCTCTCCTCTTCACTCTCACTTCGATAAAAGGCCAGGATCCACAGATCGCCCGCCCCCAGCTGCTGCCACCAGACGGACTGCCATTCATGCGTCAGGAAAAAGGTATCGTAGCGGCTGCGGGCCAGCAGATCGTTCCACTCCGACGCCAGCGCGCTGAAACCATTGGGATAAGCGGTTGGACCGTAGATGGTTACATTAAGAGAACAGGGTGGCACCGCATCGCTGTCTGCATCCTGTGCAGACGCCTCGGTCCCCGGGGCAATGCTGGCATTGTGGTGCCCGTCGCGCCGCAACCGGCGCGCCAGCGCAGGCACGTCCGGCGCCGGGGATTTCGTGATAAGCATAAGCTCCTCTATCTGCTAGGCTGCACCTTTGTTGCTGGTGTTGAGGGACGGCAAATGATCCGCGCATTCCACTACGATATTCGTAGTGAGCCCAGCCATTTTAGTCCAATTGGTGGGGAATCGACAAACGCAAGTGACCGGCGCGGGGACTGGAAAGCGGCCGCCGGTCCTTAAGGGGGAGGGCCTCCGCTGCCGCGAAAACGCAGGTAACCGATAGCGATGAGGACGATCAGCAGGAGAAAGATAAAGG
This sequence comes from Caldilineaceae bacterium, assembly GCA_965208965.1. GTDB lineage: Bacteria > Chloroflexota > Anaerolineae > Caldilineales > Caldilineaceae > Bin5. Next base: position 1,202,888 of record OZ242384.1, on the reverse strand, counting down.
TCTGTCCCTGGGCCGTCTGCGAGATGCGGAGGAACCGTTGCCACACGGTGACGTCCGTGACCTGTGCCGGGGCGGCCGAAGGGCGGGACCGCTGGATGATGGATGAAGGCGTTGAAACGCCGACAGCGATCATGGTCCCGCGCGCGGCCAGGGCCGGTGTCGCGCTCGCCTCCGCATCCTGGGTGGCGTCCGGAGCCGGCGTCTGCGGACCGGAATCAGGCTGCGCGGCCGCGCTTTCGTCTGTCGTTGAAGAGGTTGCGGCAGGGGACGGCGAGGCTTGCGGTTGGGCGCTGGCCGCGCCTTCGCCCGCGCCCGGCGCAGTTGCATTCGCGTAGCAGACCAGCAGCTGCACATCGTCCAGGAACATCCAGGTGCGTCTGCCGTTGCCGTCGTTGAAGACATTGAAGTAGAGATAGTACGACCCGTCCAGATAGGGGGTGAGGTCGACCGTCATCGTCTCCCAGGCCGCGTTCTCCGCGCGGTTGCGATAGAGGATTGCCTCGGTCGCCAGAGTCGACGTCAGCAGGATCAGCTCCTGGCGGTCAGACGCCAGCGCCGGGCTGAGCGTCGCCGGGTCCTGACTGCGCGAAAGATGGTTCCAGCGCAACGAAGCGCTCGACGCGCCGGCCGGCAGCTGGACCAGCTGGCGCACGGAGGAGTAGGATTGGAGATTCTGCGTGCCGCTTCCCGGCGGGTTGCCCAGGCGCAATGACAGCGCGCCCCCGGACGGCTGGCTGGCGAGAATCGGAGGGACCGGCGATTCGCCGACGGCCCAATTGGATTGGCCGTCCAGCACGCTTTCGAAGTCGCCGTTGGTCAGCGTATCGCTGGCGACACAGCCGCCCGGTACAGGCGTCGTCACCGGTTGCGGGGTGGCGGCCGGCGGCGGCGTGCCAACCGGGGGCGCCGTCGCGGTGGCCGGCGGCGTCACAAACGGGGTTGCGTCCGGTTCGCAGGCCAGCAGGCTGACTTCGTCCAGGTAGAGCGCGGTGCGGCCGCCGCCGCCGTCGTTATGGACGCCGAATTCGATACGCAGCGTGCGCCCGCGGAAGTGGGTCAGATCGATCAGTTCGAACTGCCATGACTGCTCGTTGGAGAGCCGGGCCCACGGCTGCGCCAGGCGTACGCCGGTTGTGGCTTCGTAGATGTTCAGGAGTTGCATGTCGCTGCCGGGCGCATCTTCGTGGCTCGCCCAGAAGTGAAAGCTGAGCGTGAAATGCTGCGTTGAATCGGGCAGCGCGATGTCCTGGTAGAGGTTGTCTTTGGCGTCCTGGTTGGCGCTGTCCACGATTCCCAGCCGCAAGGAGCGATCACCCGCATAGGCTTTCGCCGTCGAGTAGCTCGGCGGCAGGGCAGTGCCCGCCAGACTCCAGTGCAGGTCGGTCGCTTCGAAACCGCCGTTGATGATGAGTTCGCTGCAACCGTCGGGGGAGAGATGGGCCGCGCTCAGTTCATCTTCACCAGGAGCGGGGGGCGGCCCCTGCGCCCTCGTCGTCGCCGTTCCCTGCCACAGGGCCAGGGCGACGGCCAACAGCGTGCAGAGGAAGACAGCTCCCCTCGCTCGCCACACCTTGTACATCAAGCCTCGCATCCTGTCCACCTGAAAACTGTCCTGCAGCGGCACGTAGGTTCCTCCTGTATCTGACAGGAACCTCAATTGTAGCACGGCCCCCAAATCATGAACAACGGCAGTGCGATAGGGGTGCATCCCAAAATGGGGGGGAGCTCATGGCGATCATCTGGTCTGCACCTGCCTCTAAGGGCTACGAAGTGGAATTTGCTTTATCCACGAAGGGCTACTAAGAACTCCTTGCTTCAGCCACGAAGGATCACTAGGGGTAAGTCCCAAAATGGACGTCGGAATGAAGGAATATATCTGGGATGCTCCACACTCCGGCCTTCAAAAGTTGCTTGTCGAGAAAGATGTGATTGTCCTATGTTTGGATGACGGCGACGCGTGGTTCGCGCCTGGATGGGGTGTCGCTGTATTCGGCTGGAGGGGATAACGGTCCACTCGAAAAGGTGAATCTTGCGGGACATAAGGGGTATATTTATGAACTTTTACATAAATATATGTCCGCTTTGTCCGCTCAAAAGCGTCTTTCCGGGTGAGATCTGGGGTAGATCGTAGCAATAATTACATATTTTCGATGCAATCGAGCATGGGTGTGGCGCCGCACAGCTCCTTCCATTTTGCGACTGACCGGCGAATTGCGTTGGTGAGTTTCGGTGTTCTCCGGGGCGGCCCGGCTGCCATTTCCGGGGTTGGCACTGCCCTTTTTTCCCATTAACTGAGTTGCATGGAATTACAGTTCAAGCAGTTGTGCACAGGTTGAATTGATATCCCGCCTGTAGGTACCGGGACGGGCTTGACGAGATAAGGTGTCAGGGTAATCTCGCGAGAACGGGGAAACGTTTACTTACGCACGTCAAACGCTCGTACGAGAGATGTACGAGCGTTCACGAGAGTTTACGTGAAAAAATCGGACTACAAATAAATAATATTTATCGTAAATTTCCAAATGGGGGCAGGGCCACTGCACTTGGACCGTCTTGGCGGGACAGCTATTCGTTTTGCCGCTTTCGAACGCTCCAGCGCACAAAGAAGCTGTAGGCTGCCGTGTGTCGCCGCCGTTTCTTGACTATCGTTCTGCCCCTCCACAGGATTGGTGAATTGCTTCATTATACACCTTCGCTTGTGGTCCGGTCTTTGGGGCCCACTTCAGTTTCAGTCTATATTATAGGTGTCGTCTTTCTGTTAGTCTGGTTTTTTCTGTTTTGACAGTTAAGGATTCATCAACCAGGAGGAGTTCAAATGAAAGCAATTTGGATTGCATCGGTTCTGTTGCTCGCGGCTTGTGTACCTATAGAACAGCCGCAAAGGTTCTTTGTTCCGCCCCCTGAAACCAGAGCCGGTCTTTCCGACCTGGCTGAGTTTCTTGCCATAAGTGAAGAACAAGGTGACGCATCTGACGAGTACATGAATGTGCTCACTGAGTTCTATGAGTGCCTGTCAGAGGGAGCTTGGGACCAAGACGAACTTACTGATCAGCAGGCAATGGCGAGTGTTTTCTGGATGACTGGATTCGGCATGGCGATATCCATGTTAGATAGAGAAGAACAGTTTGAATCTGGAAACATTGATCAGTACCACGAGGAAGGTTTTGAAGGTGGCGGTGATAGACCTTTTTATCAGGGTCTTTTGTGGACTATCGAGTACCTCTGCTATGAATGAAGGTCTTTTCGACACCGGAAAAAACCTTGACACGTTTAGGAATATGCTTATGTCCCGTCAAGGATATAACCACAGAACACCCATCAAGCGACAAGGGGAAATAAGGGGGATTTTGGAATCAAAGGGCGTCAGGCTCACGTGACCTGAGCTTTTCCAGTCCGTGAAGGGGAAACCAACAGCATGTCAAGACCAAGCCTCAACCTCGAAATGATTGGTGTGCCGCTCAGCGCAATCCTCACTTACATCGAGAATGAAGATGTCACATGTGTCGTTACAAAGTTGTCTCCCCCAGAAGTAGGACTTGACGGCATAAACCACAGTCTGTATGAGGCGACCTGTGTAGTAATCAACACGTCCTTCTAAAGTGGTAGTTCGTACTACTGGAAATTTGAGGGCGAAACCTTACACGACCGGAGAAAACGCTATGAAGCGTACCACCGATCAAGGTAAGACAACATCTTCACAACAGTCTCTCTGAGCTTTTCAGTTACCTGCTCCGGCGTATGTCTCCTCCTAGCCATATCTCCCCCTTTCTACGGCCCAATTCTAACATAGCACTGGACCAGTTTTGGGGGGCAGGTCAAAACCGCGCAGGAGGACGACTCGAATCTCCGTTCTCCAGACACCCTTCCGCCAGCATCTCTGCTGAGTGCCTGTCCGCCGGCATGGTCTTTACCCCGGAGACGGCATTACCGGCATCCACACTGCAAATCTTCAAGGGACGCAAGCAGGTCCAGGACCAGCACCGCCGCGTCTCCCAGCAGCGCCGGGTTGATGAACTCAATCGTATCGTCTGGGCCGTTGATGCGTGACTTGTCGTTACCGGAGAAGAAAATGGTCGAAAGCCAGGCGTGTCTGAAGCTTTTCTCATCGATCCCGCGCTCGTCGACTTTACGCCTGAAAAGAATGGGATCTATATACTATTCTAACCATCCGTCTTGATTCTATTTCTTAGCCATACAAGAAACCACATTTCCACTTGTATCAGCCCAGAAGGGGCCGAAGAAAACTGGGATATTGTATTCCAGTGTATTGCACTGGAATTCGTAGCGATAGAAGTCGCTCCCGTCTCCACTTCACCTACCTCTTGTCCAAGAGGCGGACGACGAGAGGGACAACCCATTTGGTTATCATGTTATACAGGTATGAGTCCAGAAAAAGTCCCCCCCAAAAGCAAAGTGCAGCAATGGGAATCCAGAAAATCAGGGAGCTCCATTCATACTCTTTGTTCATCGCCCAATAAATTGGAACGGGGCTGATGACCGCAATAACAAATAATGTGTAGAGAATCCATTTGGTTGACTTTCTCATCACACACTCTCCTCCTATTGCAGGCGGCCGAGTGCCGCCGCCGTGTCTTGACAATCGTACTGCCCCTCTACATGACCTGCCCCCGAGTTCGGTAGGTGACCTGCCCCCCAAAAGCTGGTCCAGTTAATATGTTAGAATTGGGCCGTAGAAAGGGGGAGATATGGCTAGGAAGAAACATACGCCCGAGCAGGTGATCAACAAGCTCAGAGAGGCAGAGGTGGCGATAGCCGAGGGCGGCACAGCGTCATGTTCTGCTCGTCGGAATCGTGTTGGGGTTTCAGCAAGACGCCATAAAGTGCGAATTGGGGGTCGCGCATTATGCTGGGCCTGTTTGGTGTGAGCTTTTCTGCGGCGTATGAGGCTTCAAGCACATAATCGGCGCTGATGGTATCGAGTTGGGGGTCGCCCTCGATACTGATCGGCACCCTCCACTGGTATTCCACACGGTTGTTTTCAACGTTCTTCCGGTTGAACTCCATTTTTTCGGGAATATTTTTGAGGCGAAAGGTTGCGGTGAGTGTTTCGCCATTCAGGTCAGAACTCACGCCTATCATATCGATGTATGCAGGCAAATCCGAGGCGAAACCTATTGCGCTTTGCCCCGGCAGCATGACCTCGTGGCCTACGACGCATTCGCTATCATAGAGCGGCACTAGCAACGATTTCTTCGTTGGGTTTTGCGGAATAGGCACGCAAGCAGTGATCAGAACCGTGAGCCCCACAACCAGAAGTCTGTTCAACATGGTGGTTCCCTTGGGTAAGCGTTGAGAAACTTACCACTTGACGGGTCGGGTTGCAAGTGGTGGAAATGGAGCGAGATTGGGCTGTGAGTGATGGGGTTGGAGTGTATGCTTGGGGTATGGGGTTAGCCTTGCGGTAGTAGTACTGGATGGTTCTGATGGACAACAAGCCTCGTGTGTCGATACTGGTGGAAATCTTGGTCTCGGTGATTGGCGTGTTGTTTTTCTTGTTCTTGTTCGCTTTTATGAGGTAAGGCGGAGGGCAGAGACGGTGCGGATGTGTCTTACATCTGTGCTTTGGCGTTTGGGTCCGTCACGGAACATGGCGGCTCTTTGAGGGAACTGGTCTTGGCGGTTGCGGTCTGGAGTGGTTCAATTTGCCTCTAGTCTTCCATACAGAATTCGTGCAACTGTACCAGGCGATTGTAGAAACTGGAGGTTTGGGGTTTGACATTTTCGAATAGACCAGAGTCTATATTGATGGTCATAAGCATGATAGATACCCACTGTATGGCCGCTGCCCTGCCGGGAGGGTGGAGAGTACGTAAGTCGTCGGGGGATCGAAATCTGAAGCAGTCGTCAATCTTAGAGATGATTTCTGCGTAGGCTTCTGGTTCGATCTCTTCTTCAAAGATAACTGAGAAGGCGAACGCGAAATCGTTGAGGTTGGCCTGCATTGGTTCGGGAGTAGGCGTAGGTGCGGGAGAGTTGACTTTCGGACTCGGTTCCGGTGGAATGGGGTTGCAGGCTGCGAGCAAAAGTTTAGTGGTGAGTGCGCCCGAAAGATTCAGGAGTCTTATGGTCATGAGAATCTCCTCTTTGGTGTGGCGGGTTGAAGGACTGTAGCACGTCGGGTCGAGCCAGGGCAAATCGGGGAGGCATATCAGAAGGGCTGGCATGAATGGAGACTTCACGCGAGTGGGTGCGTGGAGCCGTCACGGAACGTCGATGAACTGCGTAATGTCTGAGACCCTCTTCAACCTGTGCCGGCCGCAGTGCGGACCGGCTCAGGACTCCCCCCTTTTGGCATGTGGTAGCCGACGCGATGTTTGGTGAAGATGTAAACAGGGTTGCGTGTATCGTCGTCCAGCTTGAGGCGCAGCCTTCTCACGATGGTGCGAACCAGGCCCACGTCGCCGGAATGGCCCTCACCCCAGACGCGCCGCAACAGCTGGTCGTGGGTCAGAACCATGCCCGCACTGGTCGAAAGCGCAAAGAGCAGCGCATACTCGGTGGCGGTCAACACGACCGGACGCCCGGCTACGGAAACACTGCGTGCGGCATAGTTGATGGCCAGCTCTCCAACCGTATACGTCTCAGGCTTCACAAACGTACTCTCTCCAGCATGCCTGCGCAGGGCGGCCCTGATCCTTGCGGCCAGCTCCGTGGGCGCGAACGGTTTCACCATGTAGTCGGCGGCCCCCATGTCGAACGCCTTGGCGATCACTTTCTCCTGCCCGTAGGCGGAGAGGAAGATAACAGGCAGCTCCGCTTTTTTGAGGATACGCGTCATCAGATCGACCCCGTCGATGCCCGGCAGCATCATGTCCAAAAGGACCAGACGGGGCTTCGCCGCCTCGAGCAGATGGTCGACATCCTCAGGTTCCCCCGTCATGATCGGTTCATATCCTGATTTGACGAGAGCGTCGCGGATGTATCTGAGATCGTGCGGATCGTCGTCGACGACGAGAATGCGCGCCCGATCTTCTTCTGCTCTTCCGGTCCCGGCGGCAGGCGATGAAGGTTCGACAGCGCCGCCAATGTCCTCCCTCGCAGCCATCGGAATGGTGAAGATGAAGCGTGCGCCCTGGCCGAGCCCGTCGCTCTCGGCCCAGATGCGGCCGCCGTGCGCCTCGACGATACCCCTGCAGATGGCGAGGCCCAGGCCCGACCCCGCAAGGTCTTCGCGCTGTTCCTCCCCGTCGATGCGGGAATACTTCCTGAACAGGAGCGGCAGACGCTCGGCGGGTATGCCCTTGCCCTCGTCGGCGATTGAGACGACCATCTGGTACTGCTCAAGTGCAACGCGCACCCTGATGGTGGAGAGATCGTTCGAATAGCGGGCGGCATTGGTGAGCAGGTTGCTGAAGACCTGGACGATGCGCCGTCTGTCGGCCATGACCTGGGGCAGGTCGGGCTCGACGTCGACCTGAATGTTGTGCTTGTGGCCTGTGCTCACGAACATGATGCGGGCCTCGTCAACCAGCGCGGCGATTGCCGACGGCTCCGGGTCGACCGACAACGCGCCCGCTTCGATGCGCGCCATATCTAGCAGGTCGCGAATCAGAATGCGCATGCGGTCGGCCTGGTTGGAGATGATGTGCAGGAACTGGCGCATTTCCGCGGGGTCCAGCGTGGACTCCTCGTCCAGAAGGGTGGCTGTCGAGCCCTTGATGGCGGACAACGGGAGGCGCAACTCGTGGCTCACCATGCCCATGAACGCGGTGCGCATCTGCTCCAACTCCTCCAGCGGCGCCATGTCCTGCAGGGTCACAACATAGGATTCCACCTCGCCCTCTTCCGTGAAGATCGGTGTGGCGTTGATCAAGGCTTTGACACTGCGGCCGTCGGGCACCTGCAGAACGATCTCCTCGAAGCGTACCGTCTCGCCGCTGTGCAGCGCCTGCGCCAAAGGGAACTCCTCAAGGGCGATCTCGCGCCCGTCCGCGCGGCGGAAGGTTATCAGTTCAAGGAGCTGCTGCAGAGAGCGGCCAGGCTTCTGCAGGCTGCTGACGATCCTCTCCGCCTCTCGATTGAACGACAACAGGCGACCAGCCTTTGCGTCCAATACCACGACACCGACCGGCGCCGTGCTTATCAGGGTCTCCAGGTTGTTTCTGGCCCGCTGCTCGTCGCGGTATCTGCGCGCGTTGGCGATGACGAGCGCGGCCTGGCCTGCAAACATGACCAGGGTTTCTTCGTCTTCTGCGGTGAATTCCCGGCCGGGTTCCGTCACGGCCAGAAAAAAGTTGCCGACCCGTTCTCCTCGGTAGCGGATGGGCGCGGCCAGGAGGGGGACAGGAGGACTTACGCCTGCGGGCAGAGAGGGCTCGGGCAGGCCCATGGAGCGGATTCGGCCGATCAGGTCATGAAGACGCAGCGGTTCCGGAATATCGCCGAGGTATGCGAACAGTTTTATCCCTTCGGGCAGATCCCACAGACGCTGTGCCTCTTCGGGCGCTATGCCTGAGGAGAGAAAATCCCCAGGCTGTCCCGTCTCGTCGAGGAGTGTGAGCACACCGCAGCGGGCGCCGGTCAGCGAGCAGGCCGAGTCGAGGACGCTTTGCAGAACGGCGTCGAAGTCGAGGCTATCGTTGATCTGCAGGCTGGCCCTGCTCATCCGGGACAGGCGCTCCCGCAGGGCATCAATTTCTCGTATCAGTGCATCGGGCTGTTTCATCTGCTACTCCTTTGTCCGCCTGCCGGCGCAGCGGCCGGATGCGGGCCCTGATTGGCGACGCGCAGGAACGAAACAGTCTTCATTCTACCGTCTGCAGACAAATTGCCATAATACTGCAATAAAAAAACCACCGAATTACATAAAAATTAGATTTTAAGGCTGTATACTTCAAGGTAGCCCCGTCATCCTGGCGGTAGCGCATTTGGACCACTGGCCGCAGAACAGCGACGAAGACAGTCAGGCCGCGCTTTGCCGGAAATGCTGCATCAACACGCACGACGGGACGAAGCGCGCGACCAACGGAGCAGGCAGCAATGACCTTTCGCATTTATGGAGAGAGCGGCGCTCGTTGTTTCACCTCGGGTTGGTATGCCTGCCGGAAACATCCTGGGGTCGAGGAGCATTTTGGCGAGCGCGAAAAGTTTACGGCCTGTCCAGGCCCGAACAATGAGCTGGACGAAGCGCACAATACGACGTGGGTTTTGGTGGAGTCGGATGCCGGTGGCCCGCCGACGGGGGATGAAGTCTCCCGCTGATCTTTGACGGAGCCCTGGCCAGCTCTCTGTGCGCGCAAGCGTCAACCCCTGGGAAAACATTCAGATCCAACGGTGGAAAGGGAACAAACCAGGCGGAATAGAGGGCGACCAGATACCGATGGAGTTGGTGTGAGGGGAAATGCCAAAGATGGACCTGGCTCTCCTGTCTTACCTCGCCACCGGGAAGACATCAGACCGTGCTGTACCAAAAGCGTCACAACCGCTACGACAGGCCGAAGCGCGCGGCCAACCGCAAGCACAACGCGCTGCAGGGCAGTTGCGGCTGTTGCGATGATGCCAGAGTGCTTCCCCGGCCAGCCCGCCGTGCGCATCCCGAGCGTGTACCCGGTAGGTAGCCCGTTGGCGGGCGCTACCGCAAACCGCGGAACGGCGGGCGGCCTGGGCTTCGCGGCGTCAGTGCAAAGCAGGAAAGAACATTCATACCGCATATGAATTGACCAAGGAGGTTCAAATGCCAAAACGATCTGCTTTCCTGAGTCTGCTCCTCGTCGCAGCACTGATGCTGGCCGCCTGCGCCGCGCCGCCGGCTGCAGAAGCGCCCGCAGAAGAAGCTTCGATGGAAGAGGCGCCTGCCGGCATGAGCGGCAAGGTCGTCGTCGAAGCGGGCGGGATGATCCGCATCGGCGGCTCCTTCGCCCTGACCGGTCCCATCCCCACCCTCGGCCTCGACATCCGCCAGGGCGCCGAGCTGGCCGTCGACGACCTCAACGCGGCCGGCGGATTCGGAGGCTTCATGTTCGAGTTGGTAGCCGAAGACGGCGCCTGCGACGGCACGCAAGGCACGAACGTCGGCAACAAGTTCGTCGCCGACAAGACAATCGTCGCCGTCACCGGCGGCACCTGTTCCGGCGAGACCTTCGGCCTCCTGCCGATCCTGCAGGAGGCGCGCATCCCCTTCGTCAGCCCCAGCGCCACCAATCCCGACATCACCTCCCCGAACTGCGATCTCTGCAACCGCGTCGCTCTCAGCGACGCCCTGCAGGGCGCCACTGATGCCGGCTTTGTCTTCAGCGACCTGGGCCTCACCAGGGTAGCGGTCGTCCACGATAACTCCGACTACGGCAAAGGCGTGGCCGAAGTTTTCCGGAACAGCATTACCGGTTTGGGGGGCGAAGTAACCGGCTTCGAAGGCGTCCAGGTGGGCGATACCGACTTCCGCGCCATGCTGGCCAGAGTCGGCGCCGCTGGGCCCCAGGCCGTCTTCTTCGGCGGCTACGCCACCGAGGCCGGCCTCATCGCCCAGCAGATGACCGAAACACCCGGCCTCGAGGATACGGTCTTCATGAGCGTTGACGGCGCCTTCACCCAGCAGTATGTCCAGGCCGCCGGCGGCGCCGCCGAAGGCACCTACATCTCCCTGCTTGCCGGAGACGACTCCGAGGAGTTGAACGCCGAATTCGACGCCAAGTACCTGGAGAAATACGGCGTCAGCCCCGACGAGCTCGGCGCCTATCACAGCCAGAGCTACGACTCCGTGACACTGATAGCGTTCGCCATTGCCGCGGTTGCATCTATCGACGACGGCGGCAATCTCGTCATCGACCGCGAAGAACTGATCGCCGCCATCCGCTCGGTCGATGCCTTCGACGGCCTCACGGGCACGATCAAGTGCGACGGCATAGGCGAATGCGGCGCAGGCGGTGTCCGGATTTACCAGGTCACCGGCGGCGCTTTCGTTCAGGTCTCCGGTTTCGGGATGGAGTAAGCCGCAACACAGTCAGCAGAGAGAACATCTCCGTTCTCTCTCCTCTTTCATCAGCGCCGGGACCGGGAGAACGCCGCGCAGCTGTCACGGGACGGCCTGCCGGCGCACCGAAAAGGAAGGGCGGCAAATGGACGTGGCAGGCGACTTGGCAGCGAAATTAAGGAGTATGCGGCAAGCAGCCCCCCACGGGCGAAAAATCGCTGCCGTTCATCTGTTCGGCATCATCTATGCGCAGGAGCTTGAGGGAATGGACCTCCAAACCATTGCTGTGCGGGCGGGCTGCAGGCCCAGTTTGAGTGGAGAGATCCGAAAAGGCGTTGTCCTGGCGGAGTATGTCGAGCCCATCTCATATTTCAGCACCGACTGGCTGCAATGATACGGAGAAAAGGAGGCAACACAAAATGAATGGCAGAAGATGAACGCAGAAGACCGGAGGGCACGCTTTCGTAATAGGCGGGACACCACCAAGCAGGCAGTTCTGGGCCGACGCTAGCAGGAGCTAACTCAAAGGCGAGGATGAGGCCACCCAGCGTAATCAGTACATGCAGCTTGCACGTGAAGATCGTCATCTTCTTGGAGGACACGTGCCCATAGTTGGCCCCATGCGCAGGCCAATCGCCGCGCCGGGCAGATGCCGTCTGACGGGCTGCCGCCGTCCCCGGAGTAAAAAGAGAGGTAGTGGTTACATATTGACTGATAGACAGTGCAAGTTGTAGTCATGGATGAACAGCTTCAAGGCGGCATTGTGAAAGCGGTCGGACTTGGAAAAGGAGAGCGTCTTGCGCACAAAGCGGGCCAGACGTTGGCGCAAGGTGTTGTTCCAACGCTCGACGTGCGCGGTCTGTCCGCTTTCTTTGCCCACCGCGCAGTGGCTCTCTGGGTCAAAGGTCGATTGATACGCCTCCCACAAGTCGCTGTAGGAGCAACAAGCCCTGTAGCTTTGCGGGATGCGTTGACGCAAAGCCCGGCAACTGTCGGCGCTGCGGTCGCCGACAAAGTAGGCGACTATCTGTCGGGTTCGCCGACCAAGCGCAATCCAGAGCCAGCGTTGGTTGCGCTTGGTGCGCACAAATGACCATAATTCGTCCAGTTCAAGCAGGTCGTCTGGCTCAGCAGCCACCAAAGTGGCCTCCAGCGCCGGCAACTTGGCCGCCTTTTCCCCTATCCAATGCGCCAGCGTCTGGCGCGCTGTGCCAAAGATGCGTTGTACGCCGCGCATGCTGGCGCGTTCCTGGTACGTCCGCATGATCAGTTCTTTCTCTTTCTCACGATAGCCTTTGCTGGCATTCAGTGTGCCATAGCGTTTGCATTGATGACAGTGATACTTCTGTGCGCCCTTGTAATCGTGTCCATTCTTGCCGATGTCTTCGCTGTGGCAATGTGGACAGCGATGTACGATAACGCTTACAATCATGATGAGGCTCCTTCTCGTAGCTGGCTTTGTTGGCGAACAACCAGCCTACTGGATTGAGCCTCATCAGTCAATGCTTAACCACTACTCTCTGCTGTAACATACTCTGTAAATTGTGTCACCCACATCAAGGCCAGCATATAATCCCGTCAATGCCACCACGCCCGCTGCGAAGAGACGCCATTTATCCATAGTACTTCTCATTTTGGAGTCTCCTACGTGCACTAGTACTACAACCGCATTTTAGGTGAATGCAAAGGGGAAGGAAAGACCGGGAGTAACGAGTGGCGTCTGTAGTGACATTGACGCGCTTGCAGGCGTCTGGCGCGGCGCCAGTGGGACCAGGCAAGACGTAAGGGGGGCGAGCGCGGTGGCAAGGGCAAGGCGATTTCGAGCAGACGCCGGATTTCAGGCACGGTCAATTCGGCCAGAAAGGATTCAGGCCCCCCTTTTTCTGGTTGCGTCTGAGACGGAGCCAGGCGAGCCATACATGTGCCATCATCGAGAGTGTAATGTGTCGATACCAACTGGGCCAATAGCGAACCTCATAGTGGTCGAGGCCGGTTTCGCCTTTGGCCTCTTCGAAACACTGTTCAATGGTATAGCGAGTCGAGGCGACCTGGGCCAGGGTCAGCAGCGCAGTGTCAGGCGGCGCATTGGAGAGAAAGTAGGCGTGTTCGTGCGGCTTGGTCAGCGAACGTCGCACCAGGAGCCAGCTGTCCCTTCCCGGCATCTGGTCTTGATTTTCCACGATCCGCTGGCAGGCCCAGTCGTAGATGCGAACTCCCTTTTCCCCTGCCGCGACCTGCAGAGGTTGCCAACGGCTGTCAGGCCAGGATGCGACCAGCGCCGGGATCCGCACCAGTCGTGCGCTTTCATCGAGAACGCGCGCTTTGAACCGGTTTGCGACCGCGTCCCTTCCAAGCAGGGACGCCTACCTCGGGGCGCGCCAGCCATACGCTGTTATGCACCCCCACCGCAAACACATACCAACGACCACTTTCGGCCACGGCATTGCGCAGCGCACGCGTCTCTCCGTAGACCTCATCTGCCGTCACCCAGCGCATCGGCACCTCCAGCCGCCACGCATGGCGCAACATCGCAACCGCCAGTTCACCCTTGGTGGCAAAACCGACGTCGGCAGGCACTTTCGCTTCCTTACAGCGCTCTCTGTCCGCACACCATGCCTCAGGCAGATAGAGCCGTCGGTCCAGAAAGGTATGGCCCCGCACCGTCGCATAGGTCAGGAACACACCCAACTGACAGTTCTCCACCTTGCCAGCCGTTCCACTATACTGACGCTGTACGCCCGCCGATTTTACCCCCTTCTTGAGAAATCCCGTCTCGTCGACCACACCGATGCCTTCCCCGTCGCCGAACCCCTCTATCACAAATCGCTGCAACGCATCTCGCACCGCTTCTGCATCCCACTTCGTCTTGTACAGCAATCGTTGCGTCGCATCCGGCCTCTTGTCGCCCACCGCTTCCGCCAACTGCCAGCCATTCTTCCGCTCCACCGGCGACACCAACCCTTGCAGATACTTCACCGCCTGCTCCTGTACCTCTCTACGTCCAAACAGCGAGGAAAACTGACTGTGAAACGCTTCGAAGTCGTCCGCCCATTCGTCCAGTTCGCTCAGTTCCATAGCGCCTCCAGTTCGGCTTGCTTGCTCTCATTTTCGCCGATGGAACACGCTTCGGTCAATGTGCGGTTGTAGTACTAGGCTTGCAATTATCAGTACTCAATTCGAGTTTGGTATCTTGAAAAAATGCGCGTGACCAGCCAAATTACAAATATGACACACCAAGCCGGCAGGAAAAACCAGACGATTATCTCTATGCTCTCGCACTCGAACTCATTTTCATAGAAATAGTTGCCGTCGTCGATATCTGGATTGTTGCAGAGGTCAAGATTGATGAATTTTCCGTCGTCGGTAAACAACACAAAGACGCTGAATACCACCAGTGCAAGCAGAAGGACAAATGTTGTGGCTGTGCACCCATTCTTCAAGACACCCTCCTTCCAATGCGATCATTCATCTGGATCGAAGCTGGACACAACCATATAGATCTGCTCTTGACCGGGCAGACGAAGGTACGAACACCGTTCTGGTGACACTGGTGTAGCAGAATCCGTAAATCGAGTCAGAAGCATCAAAGCCCGCATAGAAGCCCGGCAAGGCCCACCACGACCGCACCCAGGATACGCCACTCCACCATGGTGCCTCCCTGTCGCTAATGCCGTTCAAGCATCCCCTCTGGTGTCGATATGGTAAGTTTGCCAATCGCCATAGAGGTCGGGCAGGTTACGCCTGCGGTCACGATGTACTGCATTGCTTCTCCGTAGTTCCAATCGATGGACTGTATTTCGCTCATCGGAACTTGCACCAGCCAGCCCGATTGAGGCATCGGTGTAGAGGGCATGTAGACCGCCCCGTGACTTGTTCCCCGGTCGTCTTCGATGACGGACATCAGAAAACCCACGCACCAGACCCCGCGCCTTGGGTACTCCACCCGCACCACGGTATTGAAGCCGGTATCGCTGATTCCTGTATCGGAGTCGGGCATCAACTTCTTTGTGGTAGCGTAAATGGAGCCCAGCCCAGGCGTCGATGTGATCCCCCGCTCGATGAGGTGTCCGAGAGTTCGGAACACGACAGTCGAGCCTAGCGCGTCGAGCACCAGCAGCACAATCATGATGATGGCGATGCTAAGGCCAGGAACCTCCTGCCCAAAGACCGAGGAGATGAAGGGTTGAAAAAACCCGTCCAGCTTGTCGTAGGCGAACTTGACCAACCAGAGAGTAACGAGCAGTGGAAGAAGCAGAATGGCCCCACGCCCAAGACTGCTGGCTACCTTGGCTCCTAGCCCGCGACGGAGCGTTACCGGCTCTGTTCTGGTCGTCATGGTTCACCTCCATTGACTCAGTGATAATTGTTGGGGTGGGTGTGCGATACCCCCCCCACTTCGTCTTGGGCTACGCCTCAAAGTGTTGTCGTCGCCATCCTGGTTGATGTTTTGGCCCTTGCGTATTGAGTTCCGCAAACTCCTAGACAAGCGAACACGAGTGTACGACAAGCATCACGACAATGATTCCGGCGATCAGCAGCCACGTCGATATCATCTTGCGTCGCGTCTTTCTGGGGTATGTCGCGCCAGACCGGATTCCGTTTCGAATGCGTCGCTTGGCTTCGGACATTCTGTATCGGTACTCTCCGTAGTGCATGATTTCTCCTTGTTGGCGCGTCGCTTGGAGAGCCGATGCGTCGCCAGTGCGACAAGTGCGGCGGCCGCATAAGTACCAATCACATCAACCCACCAGTAATAGTCTGCATTGCCTCGTACTGCATCCAAAACCAGTCCGACCACCGCAAATATCGTTCCGTACAAGAGGAACATCTTAATGTAGGGCCCCATGAAAAGACTCCCCTTCAATCAAACAGAATGACGATCTCAATTATTGCCACAAGATACCGAGGATGGCGAACGCTCCCCAAACAAACTTTAGGAACCACCGAAACACAGTTCTTAGATCATCGGAATTGGCACTTGTGGGCTTGTATTTCTTAATTATGGGATTATTCCTCTTGATCTTTGCGCGGCGGGCTGTTAGACAGAACTGCCCCGTCCTTAGTACTTCTAACCAGCCCCTCCCCAGCCAACCCGTGCAGAATTCCCCAAATCAAACTGTCCCGTTTTCCTCTTCCGTAACGCTCCTTTGCGTCAGGCAGAATATCCAGTTCAGCCCCTATTTTTTCCACTTTGGTTGCCTGCGAGTTTTCCTCCAAAATGTCTAAAACGAGTTCTTGCAAGTCGAACAGTGCTCGGCGCGCCTGCTCGCGGCGTAATCGTTTATTCCTGTCCATTTCTTGCCTCCTTGCTTTTAGCACAGCCACAGCTTGTGCTTGAACATGACCTATTTCTTTACAACCTTTTCAACAGCAAAAGCCACGCCGAGAATGAAAATCACTAAGTTCGCAAACTCATCGTCCGGGAACAGTCTGTAGGGAAGCTGATGCTCCACAATCGCCAAAAACAGTGCGGCTATGCAAACCAAACCCGCAACTGTAAACAAAATGGCAATAACCGGCTCATGGCTTCCTCTTTTGGTCTGTCTGATCAACTGAAAGCGTTGGTGCCGCTTTTGTCGAGTCCCAGTGTTTCACCGTTAAACTCAGATTTATGCCCGCAATTGTTGCAAATGACGGCGGCCGCCGAGAAGTAACGTCCCGGTCGGTTTCGGAATTCAGTTCGGACTCCTATTCTGAAACTGACCTAAAAAATCTCTATTTCAGTGTGGCGGCAATGTTGGCAAGGCGTGAGCCTGACGCCTCTTGATTCCAAAATATCTCTGATTTCCTCTTGTCGTCTTATGGGTGTTCTATGGTTGTATCTTTGACGGGACATAGGCATATTCCGAGATGTTGAAGGGGCCGTTACTCATAGCAGTAGTACTCGATTGTCCACAAAAGACCATGATAAAAATGTCTCTCACTCACATTTCCAGATTCAAACTCCTCCTCTCTATCTGTCATAATAAACGACATGAGCGATCCAGTTATCCAGAAAATACCAGCCATTGCCTGCTGATCAGTAAATTCGGCGTGCTCCCATGCTATATCTGACATGCATTCATAAAACTCAGTGAGCAAACTTAAGTACTCATCAGATGCGTCACCTTGTTCTTCACTTATGGCAAGAAATTCAGCCAGATCGGACAGACCGGCTTTGGTTTCAGGCGGCGGAACGAAATACCTCTGCCGCGGCTCTATAGGTACACAAGACGCGAGCAACAGAACCGATGCAATCCAAATCGCTTTCATTTGAACTCCTCCTAATGTGGATCCCATTTGAAACTACGACTTTTGGCGCTGGCATCGTGAACGGAACACACGAAGCTCCGCCGCTATTTCGAAATGCCAATACTCTTGGTCTCTTTTGGGATCTACGTTAGTTGTTGAATCCTTAACTGTCAAAACAGAAAAAACCAGATTAACAGAAAGGCGACACCTATGATGCAGACCGAAATATAGCCGAGCATCAGGTTTTCATCATTGCGTTCGTTCCGTTTTCTTTGTCTTGACATTTGCCGGTGTGTTTGGGGTGAAGATATTGCTCAGTTTTTCTTGATGATGCGCCTTGCGAGAAAAACATAGAGGACGCCCACCGCAACAAAAGCGAACGTCTTGGACAAGTGCCAATAGTAAGTGACCACCAACAAGACGAGCAGCGTAACAGTTACGTCGATTGCTTTCGACAACATGGGTCAACGCGCAATACTCGAACTTTGAAGGGCGGTTGGAGGGATTAGAGTCGGATGGGCGTGAAAGGTCAGTCAGTGAATGATTCGGTTGAATCTGTCGTGTTCTGTTTGTATTACCCACCTCCCAAGGTCCGTGCCTGCGCCAAACCAAGAAAGAGGTAAGATGAACTGTTTCTTATTACAAAGGCCATCACATACCCGATTACGACAACTGCAACTGCCCTCAAACCAGTGATCCCATGCTCTACTTTGGTTGCCATGTATAAGGTACATGATTCCCCTTTGCAAGGCGTCCCCCGGTGAGATAAGGCCGGCGTGCTCCGTCCAGCCTGTTCGGCGGGGCCTCCGCTGCCTCGGAAATCGCCGCGGGCGAGGTCAAAAAACTGTCGGACGAGGCCAACACGACAGGCGCGCCGTTACGGTCCTGGACATTGCAGCGGGCCCTCTTCCCGTTGGAACTACTCTTCGGGATAGAAGCCGGATGCGACCACGAAGACCTGGTCTCGACCGGGTAGGCGGAAGCCTGTGGCGTACGCGATCTTCGGCGAGCCGGTCTCTTCGTCGCCCTCCACCGCCGGGTTGTCGAACATGTACTCGACGTAGCCGCCGCCCGCCTCGCCCGCCGCCAGCAGCTCGCGGAGGTAACGGACGCCGTTCACGTCCTCCCGGTCTATGTCCTCAAACTGCAGGCCCTCGAACCGGAGGGGGAAGCCGCCGTGAAAGAGCGTGTAGCCGTCGGAGCTGATCACGAAGATGTAGACCGACCCCGATTTCCAATCGCTGTCCTCCTGGCGAAAGGCGGTCTTCATGTTCGCCAGCCCGCGCAGGTTCGGCGACATCGCGGCGTCTCGGAATATCTTCGCCGCCGCTTCGACGAAGGCGGCGAGCGTCTCGTGATCCACTACCTCGGCGGCGGTCACTTCGGGGCGCGGAAGCGGGGTAAATTCGACCGGCACAGAGGTCAGGTCTTGCACGAATCCGCCGACCACCACTATCGTATTTCCAGTCAGACCGGAAGTGTACTCAGCGGCGTAGGCTGTCCGCTCGATACCGCCCCATCGGTAATCGACAAAATCGCCGCCTCGCTCGGCCGCGGCAAGAAGCTCCTGTCCTACCGGCCTGCCGTCCTCATCCTCCACAGCCACGATCCGCTTGTTCTCCGCGGTTGGATCGTCGCCGTGAATCAGTATGTTTCCGTCCTGCGTCAGCGTTATCAAGAACATGGAGCCCGACTTCCACCGGCCCTCAGACCGAAGAATATCGCGTAGCCGCGCTACCCCCGTGACGGTCGTGATGCCCTCCAGGTAGCTCAGCGTGTCCTCGACAAATTCTTTCAGCGTGGGGCGGTCCGTCACCTCACTTGAGGTGATCCGGCCGTCATCCTCATAGAATCCGGAAGCAAAAAACAAGCCGTCATGGCGCACGACCCAGGTGCGCTTACGGGCGTTCTCACCTGTTTCCGGGTGGCGAAAGACGTAGCTGATCCACTTGCCCACCCCGGTTGCGCTCAGCAGATCATCGCCGTAGAAGTAGCCGGTTGCATCGACGCGCAGAGCCGGACCCCTGCCGATCGTCTCCTTGTTGGGAGAGGCAATGGTATACCCATCCGCATCCACAATGAACACGTACCACTGACCATGCCTGCTGTCTTCCGAACTGTAATACTCGACAGTCGCGCCCCTGCCGTTGCGATCATAGTAGCGGACCGCATCCTGTACGACTGACCTTGTGTACCCCGCCACCTCATTTTCGGTTGGAATGGCAACGCAACCGACGATAAAGAGCGTAAGGGCAAAGAACAGGGTTGTAAGACGAATCATGTTGGTCTCCTCAAACTATGGTTGGCCCCAATAACCAGACCACGAAACGGGAAGGGAAAAGCGTCTCCAGATGGATGCAGTCGCGGCACGGTCCTGCAAATACCTTCTTTGGCAAACCGTTCAGACCGATAGTTCTCCCCGCGCTAAGCGGTCTCCTGAAACCAGGCCATTTCAGTCAGGAATTCCGCAGCCGTTGCTTAACAAGCGGGAGGCGACCTCCCGTCCGGCAGAAGTGAGTCTATGTAAGCCGGGCCTTTGGGTGGAAGGATAGCGGATCCTTTCAAGGTACCCGGCTTCGGCAATCTGGGCTCTATACTTGGAAAGCTGGGTGTGCAGCTTGATCCAGTCTTCATCCCAGTTGATCAGATCGGCAATGAAGTTGGTGATCAAGACATTGTCTGCCTCGCCGCCGAAGGTCTCGTAGGCGACAAGCAGGGTTTTTCTCCAGGTCAGCATTCTTTCGGTCATTTGCCGGCCCCGGTCTTATACCTTATGGCGGGTCCCAATCTCCGGACCATAAGACGGAAAAGATAGGGCATTTCATACCTAGGGAATCAGCCGTTTTGGGCTTGGATTCCTCAATTGAGGAATCCAAGATTCATTCCAGCATGTTCCTCGGTAGCTCCAACGCGTTGTCTCGCAATTGGGGAAATTGTTCTGGAGTGTATAGGTCGCTAATCCCGCGGTAACCCTGTTGCCAGTCCTCCGTTCGAGGTCGCCGCCCAGGTGGGAACACACCTAGTTTCCCGTCAAGCATCACGAACCACGCTCCATCCTGAATTCGCTTTCTGAGAAAGCGCATCGTTCCGCCATTCTGTTCAACCAAATCGCGCACTTCCCGATAAGGCTGCCTAGCCATTACAATCCCCCTTCGCGGTTCTGTCTCATTCTTGTTCAGTGTGGACAGACATGCTTTCCTGGTAACTATTCATCCAGTCGCTTTACCTCCCGCGCCGCTGGACAACCTCAACCACCACGATGATCACCACGCTCACCAGAACGATCACGGTAAGAATCGCCAGCTCCATGTAGCCCATATCCACCCCTGCGGGCGTTGGCGTAACCAGCAACTCGACCTGCGGGTCCTTGTCCCTGCCGGCCGCATTGCAAGCCAGCAGCAGCGCCGGGACGCCGGCAAGAGCCATGATGTGCGCCAATGCCCGTCCCATCAGGAATCCTTCCGACTCAACTCCCATACAATGCGCGCCGCCAAGTACAGGTACAGCACGCCCACCACGGCGAACGTTAGCGCCTTCGACACCGGCCACGCATAGCTGGCGGCAAGCAGGCCGGACAGGCAGACCGCGACGTTGAGGAGCTTTTTCACTGGGCGCGCCATCTGACCAGGATGTGAACCACGGCGGCGGCCACGCCTGCTATTACGATCGGGTAGCTGCATGCCGGGACGGTGATGAAACTCTCGCACAGGGACTCATTTTGGTGGTAGGAATCGCCGACGCAGAGGAAAGCTTGCAGCTCCACAGCGCGCCATAGCAGATTGATGGTGGCGGAGATCAGGAAATTCAGCGTGTAGACGCTGCCCCTTTTCAGGGCGAAGGCCAGAATGATTGCCGCCGGCACGCATATGAGTATGAAATAGTGCGTGACGATGTAAAGTAGAGTGCTACCCGGGTGCAGCTCGTCGAGCCAGGGAAGATTCACGACGAGGGCGCGGAGGACTAGAGGGATAGCTGCCAGAAAAGCTGTTTGGCCGAAGGCGACGCTCTTCATGGTTTGTTTGCCAGCGCTTCAATAATTCCGCCTAGGGTTGTCCAGGCATTGTAGCACCGGGCGGATTAACGATACCGGGAAGTCCTTTTTCGCTGCCTATGCATTTGGCGCCGTCTATATGCGCTCGACCTCTTTTGTGAAGGAAACTAATCCGACCCGTCCGCCACCATTTTTTGTATACCCTTTTTGTACAGTAAATGCAGTAGTAGACTCCCTCTCCCACTCTTGCATCACGCACAAGAACGACCCGGTCGTCTTGACTGAGAATGTCATCGTGCCTGTCTCTTATCTGGCGGGCAATTAACCTTCGTTCATGATCAGAAACATCACGGGTGTTCAAAGCGTAAATCAATGAGAGCCTCCCTAAGTGATGACGGGCAACACTAGCTGATGATATACAACTCCTCCCAGCCCGTGTGCCCCAGGAACTGGCACCCCCGGAACAGTTCAGACACAGTGCGGACCGGGCTGTCCCCGGTGAGATACCAAATCTCCACCCGCCCATCCGCATGCCAGTCCACGCCCACAATGAAAAGGGATTTGATCCTCTCGCCGTACCGCGACTCGTAGGCCAGCCGCGTGGCATCCCGAATCAGCGGGGCATTGGTCGGAAGGTTGCCCTGCCTGCCGTTGTTGCCGCTGACGAGGTTGCAGCTCGTCGCTATGGCGGCCGTAGGCGTGGCTGTAGGTGTAAGCGTAGGCGTGACAGTAGGACTGGGCGTGACTGTGGCCGTGGGCGTAGACGTGAGTGTGGCTGTAGGGATGATCTTCGGCACGGCTGTGGGCGTCGCTGTCGGCGTGGCGGTCAGGGCAGGCGCGGCTTCCGCTACGTCGATAACCAAATAGCTGGACCAGCTGCTGTAGAGCCCGCCGCTCGTTCTCGCCCGCACCACGTAGTAATAGGTGTGCCCTTCCTGCACATCTTCATGGCGGATGCTCGTTGCCGTATAGTTGTCCCCGCTTAGGTAAAGCCAGCCTTTCTCCTGCGCATCGGTGTCCCATACATAGACCTCGTAGTAGTCCGCCCCGTCCACCGCGCTCCAGGTGACGACTATGGCCGTGCCGTCGTCCTGCCCGTACACAACCGGCGTTGCCAGCGTCGTGCGCGTCTGCGCCAGCCCGATCCCCCCAGGCAGCGCCAGCACAAGCGCAGCCAGCAGCAATGCCTGCAATGCAGTTCGTTTCATGGTTTTGGCTCCTTAGTCGATGATGTCTTGCTGCTTCAACGCGGAGGATCCGGCCGGGCCGCAAGGGCGCTCACGGCCCGGATGCCGGCAAGCAGCAACGACTGAATGCGGGCAGCCATCCGTCCGTTTTCAGGGCGGCTTGAGGGCGAAGGCCTTTGGAAGATGTAGCCGGATGCAGATCCCAAGCGGGACCAGGATCTCCTGTTTTTGGAAAGGCAGGAGGAACTTCCTTGTTCCAGTTGCGATTCGTTCCGCAAGTTCGCGGTTTCACGTGGGATCTACATCCGCTAGACAGCTTAGCAGGCTTTTCGCGGCAATTGGGTGACAAAGAGGGCTGTTTTGTACCAATTTGGTGTCAGTTTTTGAAGGACGAGAAAACTGCGGGGGAACGACACGGGGAGCGGCAGCGGTTCAGGGGCATTTCAGATATGGAGTCAGAGTGGGTCGCAGAGGGCGAAAGAGCAGTTTTTCGTCGTGGGTATTTCGCTTTATAGTGAACTGCTAAGCAAGTGAAGGTCTGCCATTTTGCTCGCGGATGGCGGATTAGCAACTCTTGGTAGTCGGTTCTGATGAACTTCCAGATACGCGGGAAACTGCTCATTGTCCTCGGAGAGACGCGGAGAATACCCTATAGGGCTTTGGGTGGGGAGAGGTCGGGGCGACTTGATTGAGGGAGAGAGATGGGAAGAGTAATCGAGGTGGACTGGGAGAGCGAAGCGACGGCGATGCGGGAGCGGTTGACGCGGTTGAGCGAGGCCAGCCTGCGCATCAATGAGAGCCTGGAGATGGATACGGTGTTGCAGGGCGCGCTGGACAGCGCGCGTACGTTGACCGGCTCACGCTACGGCGTGCTGTCCACGTTCGACGAGGCAGGGGAGTTGGAGGAACTGCTGGCCTCTAATCTGACACCGGAGGAGTTTCGCGGGTTGCAGGAGATTCCCGGAGGGCTGGCTTTCTTTGAGCATTTGAGCGGTCTGCCCGGACCGGTTCGGGTGGACGACCTATCCGATTACGCGCGCACGCTGGGTCTTTCAGGGTTCGACCTTTCGGTGCCGGCGCGGGCTTTTCTGACGGTTCCGATCCGGCGAAGAGGCAACAGCCTGGGAATCATCTACGTGGCGAAGAGCGGAGCGGGAGAGACGTTCAAACCAGAGGACGAGGAGACGCTGTCGCTGTTCGCGGCACAGGCTGCTCTCGTGATTGCCAACGCGCGACGGCACCGGGAGGAGCGGCGGGCACGGGATTCGCTGGAGACGCTAATCAACACGTCGCCGGTCGGGGTGGTGGTGTTGGACGCGCGCACGGGTGCGGCAGTCTCCTATAACCGCGAGGCGAGACGGATCGCCGAGAAACTGCGGCATCCTGAGCAGGAACTGGAGGCGCTGCTCCAGATACTGACGGTGCGGCGGGGGGACGGGCGCGAGTTTTCGCTTGCCGAGATTTCGGTGGCGCAGGCGTTGCAGGCGAGCGAGACGGTGCGGGTGGAGGAGATCACGCTAACGGTGCCTGACGGACGCGGCATCACCGTTCTGATGAATGCGACGCCGCTCGGCGGCAAAGAAGGCGAAGTGGAGTCGTTTGTGGTGACGATGCAGGACATGACGCCGCTGCAGGAGCAGGAGCGGATGCGCGCCGAGTTTCTGGGCATGGTCAGCCACGAACTGCGCACACCGCTGACAGCGATCCGTGGTTCGGCCACGACGGTGCTGGACGAAAAGGAAGAGATGGACCCTGTGGAGCTGCGGCAGTTCCTGCGCATCATCTTGGAACAGGCCGACAATATGCGGGAGCTAATTGGGGGTCTGCTGGACGTGGCGCGTATCGAGAGCGGCACGCTGCCGATAAACCCCGAACCGGCGGATGTGTTCGGGATGTTGGACCGTGCCCGGAGCACGTTTGTCAGCGGAGGGGGAAGGAGCAGGCTGGAGATCGAAGTGGGGCCGGACTTGCCGCTCGTGATGGCGGACCGGCGTCGCATCGTGCAGGTGGTAAGCAATCTGCTGTCGAATGCGGCGCGGCATTCGCCGGAATCGTCGGTCATCTGCGTGTCGGCGGGGCGGCAGGGGGCTGAGGTAGCGGTAGCGGTAACTGACGAAGGGCGGGGCATTTCGTCAGAGCAGTTGCCGCGCCTGTTTGGGAAGTTTTCGCGTCGAGAGAGCGGGAAGCAGGACAACGATACCGGCCTGGGCCTTGTCATCTGCAAGGGGATCGTGGAGGCGCACGGCGGGCGGATCTGGGCGGAAAGCGAGGGGCCGGAGATGGGATCGCGTTTCACATTCACATTGCCGGTCGCGGCAGAGAGCCTGAGCAAGCATCCTACGGACCCAAATCCGAGGCTGCGGCAAGGTGCGGCCGCGGTTCGCATTTTGGCGGTGGATGACGACCCGCAGACGTTGCGTCTGGTGCGACGTGCGCTGTCGGAGGCGGGCTACGATATGATTGTGACCGCCGACCCTGCGGAGACGCGTCGTCTGATGGAGGCGCACCGGCCCAGCCTGGTTCTGCTTGACTTGGTGATGCCGGGCAGCGATGGCATCGAGTTGATGGAGGTTGTTTTCGGCATTGCCAACGTGCCAGTGATCTTTCTTTCGGCGTATGGGCAGGACCGTATGATCGCGCACGCATTGGACAAGGGGGCCGCCGACTATATAGTGAAGCCGTTCTCGACGACAGAGTTGGTGGCGCGGGTGCGGGCAGCATTGCGCAGGCAGGTTGAACCGTATGCGGTAGGCAGCCAGCAACCCTACGTGCTGGGCGATCTGGTGATCGACTACGCGGCACGGCTGGTTACGGTTTGGGGGCGGCCGCTAAAGCTGTCGGGGATCGAGTACAATTTGCTGCAAACACTGTCACTGAATGCAGGGCGTGTTTTGTCCCACGAACAGCTGGTGCTTAGGGTGTGGAAGGGTTATGTGGGGAGGGGGGCGGTTCGCACGGTGGTGAAGAGACTGCGGCGCAAGCTGGGCGAGGAGGCCGACAGGCCGCGTTACATCTTCTCCGAGCGCGGGGTCGGCTACCGGATGGTGCAGGGGGAGACGAAGGAGGTGGAGGGGTGAGGGCTTTTTCTAGTTTCTTGTTCTATGTAGAGAAATAAGAACCTATATCTCCCTACACGGATGACTCAAACTAACTGTTGCATATGGTTGGCCCCATCGTTAGACCACGAAATGGGAAAAATAAGGTGCATCTAGGCGAGTAGGGCCGGCTCTGAACAGAGCACGAAGTGCTCTTCCGCCGGCGTGCGATAGTTGAGACTTTGATGCGGTCGTTCATGGTTGTAGAAGTTGAAATAGGCGGTCAGCCCAAGGTGCAGCTGAGGTACGGTGTCATACTGGTTGAGATAGATGTTCTCGTATTTGACGCTGCGCCATAGACGTTCGCAGAAGACGTTGTCGAGGGCGCGGCCTCGCCCGTCCATGCTGACTTGTATGTTGGCAGCGAGCAGGCAGGCGGTGAAGGCATCGGCCGTGAACTGTGCGCCCTGGTCGGTGTTGAAGATCTGGGGCCGACCGGTGCTGAGCGCCTGACGCAGGACATCGAGGCAGAAGCTACCGTCCAGGGTGTTGGAAAGCTGCCAAGCGAGCACATAACGGCTGTACCAGTCGATGACAGCGACCAGATACATGAAGCCGCGCAGCAGCGGCACATAGGTGATGTCAGCGCTCCAGACCTGGTTGACATGCGTAATCGGCAGGTTGCGCAGAAGATAGGGATAACGCTTGTGCCCTTTGCCAGGCGAACTGCTGCTTCTCCTGGGGTAGATCGCCTGAATGCCCATCAGACGCATCAGCCGTCTGACTCGTTTGCCATTGACGACGTAGCCAAGTCGACGCAGATGTGCGGTCATCTTGGGCCAGCCATAGAAGGGCGTACGCAGGAACTGCTCGTCAATGTCGGCAGACCGACCGCTTTGCGAACAGGCGCATCAGATGCAGGTTCAGAGCCGACTCGGAAGCTGTCTGATAGTAGAAGGAGGCCCGATTCAGACCCAGCAACTCACACTGCCGTCGTACACTCAGGACTGCATTCTGGCTATCGACCATGCGCCGCCTCTCCCTGACCGAAACGGGCAACTTTTTTTTTCAACCACTCAAGTTCCATCTTGAGCCGCCCGAGCCGCAAGGGGCGGGCTGCCGCCATCTGTTCATAAAGTTCTGCTTCCTGCGCCTCCTGCTCCCGTTGTTTGCGCTCACCATTGCTGGCAAAGACTCGGGGCCCGTCTTCCTGCAGTTGCCGTTTCCAGGCCCGTATCAGGTTGGCATGAATCTCATGTTCACTCGATAACTGGCTAATCGTCTTGCCGCCTTCAAGCGCTTCCAGCGCTACTCGAAACTTGTAAGCCGCCGTGTGTCGCCGCCGTTTCTTGACCATCGTTCTGCCCCTCCACAGGCTCGGTGATTCGTTCCATTATACACCTTAGCTTGTGGTCCAGTTTTTGGGGCCAAGCTCAATAAGCCCGCAAGGTTAGTTTCCCCTTGTCAAACGTCAAAAAACCCAAGAAACAAAAATTTTCAAAATCACGGCGAACTCGATCATTAAAGAGCCAATGCCACTAAAGTATATAATCCCCTATGAGAGGCTCCCCAGGGGGGACAAGAATCTCATCGTACAAAAGAGAAAATCAGAGGAACGAATTCATGAGAAAGAACATCGGGATGACTCTGTGTGCGGTTACGCTGATGCTGTCGAGCTGTGTTGTGGGTCCGGATTCCTTCGCCCTAATCCCCGCCCCACTACCATCCCCTACCCCCGACTACTCAGGGTATGTGGAGTTGCTTCAAGAGTACTACCCTCCTGGAGAAACCCGGGAGCTTTTCGAATATCCCGGCTATCGTATAATCACCGTCATCAGCACAGGAGATTTGTTCGCAGACAGTTGGCTGCTAGGTTGGGTTTTTGAAGCTACTCTGAACGATTGGTCTGAGTTCGCCGGCGACATGAGTCCAGATGATGAGTACTTTCCCTTTTTGGTGTGGTTGTATGCCAACGGCTTTGCGGCTTCCGAACTCCGGTGCGCCGAGGGACGGCATGAATTAGGTGAGCTGATCGAATCATATGCCGCCAAGGTGCGGGAAAAAAGACCAGATACGTTATTTCACCACATGGTCGTGGCGAACACGCTGTGGAAGCAGTTGCCGGTAGGCGGGGCCTATTGCAGCGTCTATCTGGCGGGTCTGCCTGCGGAAGAATTCATGGCCGTCGTGGTTGATGGTGAGTTGCAGTTTGGCATTTCTGAGGAAGACCGATGATTGGCTGCTTGGTTGGGCAAAGATGGCCGTAACTCGCGACCCGTCAAGGGGTGTTGCTTACTTTTGTATATAATTCCCATTTCTTGACCATCGTTCCGCCCCTCCACAGGCTCGGCAGTTCGCTCCTTTATGCACTTTAGCTTGTGGTTCAGTTTTCGGGGCCAAGCTCAATTTCTCGAACCATGTTCCTTCTGACTTTTTTTCGTGTGCGGCTTACTGCGTTTGGGCGTCCGTTCCGTTTTGGCGGTCTTCTGCCAGAGTGCTGTCGAGCCGCACCAGCGGTCTGAATTCAGGCACCAGGAAGGTATTGGCGACGGCGACAGGATCGGATGCACCGCCGGTCTTGACATCGCAGTTCATGATGCGCCGGGCAGCCGCTGGCGCAGCCATTCAATGACGGTGCGCGTGATGTATTCCCGTTCCGATTTCGGGGCATTGACTGCCAGACAGGCTTCCATGCGCTGGTTCAAATCATCCCCGTCAACACTCCCCTCCGCACCAATGACGACGAGCTGCGAGTGCGGCGCTGCATTCCCCCAACCATCCTGAGTCAAGGTCAGGTTGGCGCGTCTGCCTACCACCTGCAAAACCCCCTTTTGACCGGCGGCATCCGCCAGAAAGAATATCCCCTTGGCGCGATAGATCGTTTCGGGCAGGCGGCTGACCATCCGTTGCAAGGCGCGAAATGAGACAGGCTGCGAACTGCGCCAGCTCCAGGCGCTGAAAACCAGCGTGTGGTCTGTATGTTGATGATGATGTTCGTTGTCTTCATGCTCCTGTTCTTCATCTTCGGCATGGACATGAACATCGTGCGGCCGACGGCTTGCCAAGCGCTCGATTTCAAATTGACCCACATTCAACAGCAGTTCAAGCGGCACATCTGCCTGGATTGTTTCGATGATGCGTGCCTGGGGGACGATTTGCCGGATGAAGTCCCGCACCGATTGAAGCTGTACCTCATTCACCAGATCGACTTTGTTCAGGATGACGATATCCGCCATGCCGACCTGATGGATGGACAGCGTCTCCTGGCGCTTGTCGAGGCTCATGACCTGCTCGGCATCCATCACGGTCAGGATGCTGTCAATCTGCACGCGCTGAATCGCCCGAAACGTAAGCGCGACTTCGAGTGGATCTGAGACGCCACTGGTTTCAACCACGATATATTCGGGTGGCTGTGGACGCTGGATCAGGTCGCGTGTGGCTTTGAGAAAGTCGCCCCGGATGGTGCAGCAGATGCAGCCGTTGGCAAGGCTGATCGTGTCTTCCTCCGTACCCACAACGAGCTGCGTATCGATATTGATGGCTCCGAAGTCATTCACCAGCACAGCCACGCGCAGACCATGCTCTGCATGAAGAATGCGGTTGAGCAGTGTGGTCTTCCCGGAACCCAAAAATCCGGTAATGATGGTCACGGGAATGGGTTGGCGATCAGATTTCGGGTTCAACACACACTCGCTTTCACTTTCATCTTGTCAATCGAACTGATACCTGGCATCAGATCGTGTTGCGCACAAGGTCTACGATGGCGTTGTCGCCCCAGGGCGCATCTGTCGGGTTGGGCATCATGTCGGTATCCGACCAGTCAACCCGGCAGCCGAGCGCGGCGGCCTCCTGGACGATGCTGAAGTCAGGCATCACGCGGTCGAAAGCCATTACTTCATCGGCGCCGGGCGGCATGATGGCATCGGGGTCGATCCGGTCGCCGCCGATGTTGTAGACGATGTCTGCAAGCGGCGAACTTAGACGACAACGCGTGGGCGCTCATCCTCGGTGGGGGCGTCAGTCGTTCCAGGCGCGGACGGGGTGCAGGCGGCGAGGAGGAACAGAGTTGCCGGGAGCGATGAGAGAGTTCGGAGGGAGCAACGCAACTGCGGGCGCCCTTTCGCCGGATAGGCGCTGTGCGCTCCCACAACAGGCGTCAGGCGCCGGCAGAATCACGGCAGTCGGCGCAGTGCCCGAAGAATGAGACATGACTTACGTCGACCTCGAAGTCGTACTGGGAATCCATCGCCCGGCAAAACGCCAGCAAGACGCTGTGCGGCAGCTCGAGCAGGCCGTCGCAGGAGCGGCAGACGAGGTGGTGGTGCGGCTCGGGGCCGGCCATCTCGTAGGCAAGCCGGCCGCCGGCCATATGCATCATCGCCAGGATGCGCTGTTCTGTCAGAAAATGCAGAACCCGGTAGACGGTCGCCCGGCTCAGCGTGGGAGCGATGCGGTGCACATGGTCGTACACGGCTTCGGGCGTTACATGGTCACCGAGCCGACAGACAGCGTCCAGGATGAGTTGGCGTTGGGGTGTTACCCGGTAGCCGGATTTGCGTAACTGCAGACTGATTTCGGTCGTATTGTGGGACATGATAGCTCTATCTGGTGCAATATCATCGTCGAGACAGAACGTCTCACCAACAGAGGGGATTATTTCATACGAAACAGGTTTCTCATAACGGCTGCACTGCCGCTATCGACAGGGCGCCATCCTCATCTGAGACGGCGATACGGCGATCATCCGGTGACCAGGCCAAGCCGGCGATCGGGGCTGTGAACAGAGTATCCGCCAGCAAAACGGTTTTCTTCTTCTCGACTTCCCAGATTGCCAGCAGACCATCTTTCCCACCGGAAGCCAGCAGCATACCCCGCCGCTGAAACTTCAGGTGCTTGATGAGGTCCTGATGCCCTTCCAGCATGACCGGTTTCGTGTTTTCCGGCCCCTTGCCGGAACAGTCCCAGATCACCGCCTGAGTCCCGCCTCCGGTCGCAAGATAGCGACTGTTGAAGCTCCATGCCAGTTCCAGCACCTTTGTTTCGTAGCCCCACATCTGCAGATCCTGCCCGGACTCGACGAGCCAGAAGTGCACCGTCGAGTCCTGGTCGCCCGTGGCAATGTGCTTTCCATCGGGACTCCACTCCAGAGTGAGTGACGAACCCTGCCATTCGAAACGGCGGAGTGGTTCCGCTCTTGTGGGGCCATACAGCACGACGCCGTTGTAGGCAGTGACGGCGAACCGCTTGCCATCATGGCGCCACTTGATGTCGGTAATGGTGCTGTTCGCATCGGGGAATTCACAGCTCAACTCCCCGGTGGTGTTCCACAGTCGCAATTTGCGCCCGGCGGCTGACACCAGCCAGTCGCCCGCAGGGCTGAAAGCGACACGCTCCACCCAGCTTGCGCCGCCCGCCATTTCAGAGGTCTGCGTTCCTGTCTTGGTATCCCACAGCCGTACCTTGCCGTCCTGCCCGACGCTGGCGAGGAGACGGCTGCTTTTGTGCCACGAAATCGCCATCGTGCCGAGGGGATGGCCGGGCAGCATGCGCTGTACCGCGCCGTCTGCACCGTTAAAGAGCGCGATTGGCCCAGACACACCCGCCACTGCCAGCTTTTTGCCGTCCGGCGACCATGCCAGCCCGATCGGATGATCGTCAATGTTGGCACGCCACATTGGCTTGAGCGATGGCTTCGGCGTTTTGCGCCTGCCTTTGCGCCGCATCATGACACGAGACATGCGCGAAAGCCTTCTTCCAGTGCAGACCGATCCAGGTTACGCCCGATGAAAATCATCTTGTTATGGCGCTGTTCATTCCCCCACGGACGATCCGGGCGGCCGTCAAAGAGCATATGCACCCCTTGAAATACGAAGCGTTCATCATGGCCGCGCAGGCTCAACACGCCTTTCATACGGAAGATATCCTGTCCCTGCTCGCGCAGCAGTTGGCCTAACCAACCATTGAGCCTCTCCAAATGAAAATCGCCGGGGAGGGTGACACCAACAGAAGTCACCTCTTCGTCGTGTTCATGATCGGGTTTGTACTCGCGGGTTTCGAGGGGGGTCAGCACGGCATCCGTTCCGCACAGGTGCGCGTCGAACTCATCGGGGTGATGTTCGGTGAACAGCATGTAACAGCCCGGCTGCTGAATCACGAAGTCGAAGACGGTCTCGCCATTTCCGTTCAGAACGAGCTGGTTGTGCTGCCCATTGCCGAGGTGCAGCGTCTCGCCTGCCTGTACTGCCCGCTCATCTTCAGAGAAGGTCAGTACGGCGTCCATCAGCGTCGCTTCCTTCGCCGCAGTTCCATTTTTTGCCAGCGGCAGCAGTGCGGCCCCCATTACCGGGTCAGGGCCTTCACCCATCACCCATTCGTACTTCCCGGTGTTCAGTTCATAGATACCCGACCATTCAAACGGGTATTCCGGCTCCATGAACTTCGGGTCGATTTCCAGTGCACGGTCGAGGTTGAAGCCGCCCACATTGAGGATACTGTCCATCTCGACGACCGCGTCGCGGGTGCGGAAGACTTTCGCCATGCTGTTCATGCTTTTGATGCGCGCTTCGAGTCTGTCGAGGTCTTCCGGAGCAACCAGGTCAATCTTATTGAGCAGGATCACATCGGCAAAGGCAACCTGTTCTTTGGCCTCATCGCTGTCGTCGATATGTTCCCAGATGTGTTTGGCATCGACCACCGTGACAATCCCATCCAGCTTCAGTTTTTCCTGCATATCATCATCCACGTAGAAGGTTTGCGCGACGGGACCGGGGTCCGCCATGCCGGTGGTTTCGACCATGATGTAGTCGAACTTATCGCGGCGCTTCATCAGATGACCGAGAATGCGGATCAGATCACCCCGAACGGTGCAGCAGATGCATCCGTTGTTCATCTCGAAGATCTCTTCTTCTGCGCCAATGACCAGATCGTTATCAATGCCGATCTCGCCGAACTCGTTTTCGATCACCGCGATTTTCTTACCGTGATTTTCGGTCAGGACGCGGTTGAGTAACGTGGTTTTGCCTGCCCCCAGAAAGCCCGTCAGGACGGTCACTGGCACTCGTGCTTCAAGTGTGTTCATCATGTTCCTTTCTCCTCTATTCAACTATCGTTTTTAGCTGATGGAGCATCCCGGCAGTAGCGATCAACTGTATGGTCAATCTCCCGCTGCGATGGCTTCATCCAGCGCAAACAACGGGCGGTAGGCATCATGCCCTGCGCCGTAAGTTCGATCCATCAAGGCAGCGTACTCGGCAGCATAGGCGGGATTGGTGCGCCAGCGCACACCGAGATATTCCGCCGCTTTGACGATGCCGAGGACACCGTGTTTGAGCTCCTCAAAGGTGTAGTCCGGCCCCACCGGGACGCACATCCAGCGGGCGAGGTTCGCCGCCGTTCCCTGGTGATCCGGCGCGCCGTCAGCACCGAGCGCGGCATAATGCAGAGGCCGAATCTGGGGCAGCCAGCGCACGGGCGTATTTTCCTGCTCAACGTAGGCGTAGAAGGTGGCGATATCGCTCTCCAGCGGAATCTGCACTGCGACGGCGGTCGCCAGCGCCAGCCTGTTCGGCTCGTGTGTCGCCAGCCCGGCGGCTTCACGCAGACCGCGCCGCACCTCCGCCAGATTCGCGCTTTGCCGCTCTGCCAGTTCCGGCAGACGTTCACACTGTGCCAATGCCTGCGCTGCGTTCGGGCAGTCAACCGGTTGACGCAGGGCTCTCACCTCTGCATAGAGCGCCTCATCACTGAATGCCAGCAGCGCGCCGGGGCGGTCATCAGCATCAGTCAGATGCAGGCCGTACAGCGTCACCGACGGGCGCTCTGCCGCGCCGGGCGTAGGCAGGGTGTCAGCGCAGTCGAACCATATAGCGTTCCGGGGCTGCCACAACCCGAGCACCACCTGCGTCCAGGTGAAGCGCGTACCGGACGGCGCGAGCCGCAGATGCGCGTCAAAGTCCAGAAAGCGCGGCAGCGCCTTATGATGCTTGACCGACTCTGCCAGGTCATGGCTGGCATTCGCCGGGACACCGACCCGCTCGCCTGGCTGAATTTCCGCCGCCTGATGCAGTAAGCGGCGCGCGCGGTAGGCATCGCGCACCAGCACAACCCGCGCGCCGCCCAGGCGTTCCGACCATGTCGCCTCTGCCGCTTCAAGCGTCACCTCGGCGTGTAAAGCTGCGTCAGCAGGTAGGGTCAGCCGCTCATCCAGCGGGGGATGCGCGGCATAATCTGCGCCACGAATTGGCAACCCACCGAGCGCCTCTACCGGGCAGAAGCCCCCTAACCATAACGTTCCCCAATCAACGGGCATTTTCAACATCTTTGTCCTCTCTATTTTCTCTTGTCTATGGGTGCATGCGCTCGTTATGGGCGTACATGACTCCCGGCAAATCGAGAAACCAGCCTTCCCTTACCAATTCGGACGAGCCCGCTTTCGCGAGAAGAGGATTCCTCAGACGGGGGCTCTTCGCCTGAATACAACTGCCAGCGCGAAGATCCCGCTTGCCACCAGGGTCATGGCAGGACCGGCGGGCAGATTGAAGTGGTAGGAGACGTATAGGCCGGTCACGGCGGCCGCGGTCCCTAGCAACGCGGCCACCACCATCATCGAGACAAAACGTCTGACCAGCAGATAGGCCGTGGCGGCAGGTGTTACCAGCATCGCCATGACAAGAATGACGCCCGCCGCCTGAATTCCGATCACGATAACAAGGGCAAGCATGACCAGGAACACGTAATCAACGATGCTGGTGCGCTTGCCGAGAACCTGGGCCCCCACGGGATCGAAGCTCGCGAACAGCAGCCAGTGGTGTAGAGCGAACAGCCCCAGGATGACCGCCGCGGTTATCCCAAGCGACACATAGATGCTGGTCGGAGATATGCCCAGGAGCTGCCCCAGAAGCAGGTCTTCCATATCGACCCGAATCGTCGTTGCAGTCGACAGCATCGCAAGTCCCAGCGCAAACATGGCCGCAAAGAGGATGCCTATGGAAGTATCCGTGCTGAGGCCGGCGCGCCGGCTCACAATCCTGACCAGCACGGCAACGGCGACGCCTGTTGGGACGGCGGCGATGGCCGGGTTGATGCCCGCGATGAATCCAAGCACCATGCCCGGCAGCACGGCGTGGGCGAGAGCGTCCCCCATGAAGGCCAGGTTCCTGGTGACAACGTACGCGCCGACCAGCGGACACATCACGCCAACAAGCACCGAGCCGATCAGGGCCCTCACCATGAAGCCGTACTCAAGCGGCGCGACAAAGAACTCTATCACGTCCTCTTGCTACCGCTCCCCGTCCATCGCGAGATTCACACCGTGGGCGCCGTACAGCTGCTCCATGACCTCGGAGGTAAACACCTCGTCGGGAGGGCCGCAGGCGCACACGCGGCGGTTGAGACACAGGACCTGGTCGAAGCGACCGGCCAGGTTGGTCAGATCGTGGGTCGCCAGCAGGACAATGCGTCCTTCATTGCGCACTGTTTGGAGGACCTCTACGAGGCCCTCCTGCGCGCCCGCGTCGACGCCGCTGAAGGCTTCATCCAGAAGGAGCACGCTCGCCTCCTGGGTGAGCGCCCTGGCTACGAATACCCTCTGCCTCTGCCCGCCCGAAAGCTCCGTCATCAGAGCCGAGCGATGGTCCGACAGACCCACGCGGCACAGGCAGTCGTCGACAAGCTCGCGATCTCTCTTCCCGGGCCGCCGGCACCATCCCAGCCGACAGCAGCGGCCCATCATGACAACGTCCATGGCGGTCACGGGGAACCGCCAGTTGACGCTCTCTCGCTGAGGCACGTAGGCCAGCGCGCCGTTTCCCTGGTCCACACGGTGAAGGGTCACCTTCCCCCGGCGGACCGGGAGGAGCCCGGCAATCGCATTGAACAGCGTGCTCTTGCCGGCTCCGTTCGGTCCTACAACGCCCATCAGCGTCCCCGCACCTACGTCGAAGCTGACGCCGCTCAGGGCCTTGTGTCCATCGAACTCGACGGTCACGTCCTGAAGCGACATTCTGGCGGCGTGCGGGTAATGAGCGGTGTTCATTTCAAAGCCTCAACGATGCGTTCCACGTTTGTACGCACCATGCCAAGGTAGGTGTCAGCGCCGCTGCCCTCCGGCCCAAGGGAACCGGAATAGAGCCGGAACAGCTGCGCGCCAGTCTCGGTTGCTATGGTTTGCGCCAGCCTCTCACTGACCGTCGTCTCGCCAAACAGCGCCGGCAAGTCGTGTTCCCGTACCACCTCGACCAGTGCCGCAATGTGCTCCGCAGACGGCTCCACGTGCGTCGCAAGAGACGGTATAACCAGGCCGACGATCTCGAACCCATACAACACTGCGAAGTAGGAGAAGGCGTCGTGTGATGTAACCAGCAGTCTGCGCTCCGGCGCCACAGCACTGACCTGCTCCAGGGTCCAGGCGTGAAGCTCGTCGAGCTGCTTCCCATACTCAGAGGCGTTCCGCAGGTAGGTCTCCGCGCCTTCAGGGTCGATAGCCGAAAGCCGGGCGGCTATCTCGTTGACCGCAACCTTCACCCGGATCGGATCGAACCAGAAGTGAGGATCCAGAGGGCCGTGGTCGTGCCCTTCATGGCCGTGGCCGTGCTCGTCCTCTTCGTGCTCGTCATGGCCTTCATCGGGCGCGCCGCCCGAGTCGACGAGTCCGACGAACGCCAGGCTGGACGGCGCGCCGCCGACTTCCCACTCCTCCTCGATCGCCATCTCTTCAAGGTGGACGGCCATGACGTGGCCGCTGTTGGGGTCGGCGACGTAGAGCCACTCGCCAACAACGATGAAGGCGGGACGGCCGGCATCACCAGGCCCGACCAACTCCATGGTCTTGAGCAGTTCGCCGTCATGCGCGTCGAGCGCGTGCAGCACGCCGTCAGCGCCGAGCACGTAGAGCAGTTCGCCATCGCTGGAGAACTTCGTGGAAACGCTTGGCTCGCTGAACACCTGGCGCATTTCGCTGTGGTCCACGTCGATCAGCCAAATGCCATCGTCGGCGAAGCCCTGACCGTCGTAGTAGGAGGCCTTGCCGAAGAAATGCTCGACGTGGTGGTGACCGTAGACTGACCCGATCCGAGAGTCTTCGCGCATCTCCGGCGGATTGGCGATGAACTCGTGCACGTACTCGCCATCGTGAGTGTGGAGGAAGAGCACGCCGCCGGTGCATCCAAGGGCGACGCCATACTCATTGTGGGACTCACCGTGCATGCCCGGGCATGAGCGATTGCTGGCGTCGTAGACGACCTGACCACTGAAGTCGCGAACTTCCACGCCAACAGGCAGGCTGCTGTCGGAATTCTCGGGGTAGTCGGGATTCTTCGTGGTAACGACGACGTGCTCGTCGGAGATGACAAGCGCGGCGCCATGCTGCGGTCCGGCCTCAAGCACGACCGGCTCATAGTCGCCGCGTGAGTTCGCCAGGTCCGCCTCGTTGATCAGGATGGCATGACCGTTGATGTCTGCGAAGATTGCGGTCCAGCCGTGGCTGTTGACATAATGGACCGGCTGCTCGTCAGCGATCTCCAATGCATGACGGGAGACGGGCTGGGTGACGAGGTCGTAGTGATCGCCGTGCTCGACGAGGAAGACGCCGCTGTCGAAGATGTGGATCCGGTCGTCGCCGTCCTCCGGTCCGCGGGCGAGGACGATGGCGTAGCGGTGAGCGGGGCTGGCGTGCACGGTGGCGCGGGGCGCGGCGACCTTGAAGATTCCGCTGTCAACGTCACCGGTAGAAAGATCGATGACGGAGAGGTGCGCTTCTACCGCATCCGCAACGAGCAAGCGCCCCATGATCATCTCGTCATGGCCATGCTCGTCCTCGTGCTCATCCTCGGCATGGCCGTGCTCATCCTCGTCATGGCCATGCTCGTCTTCATCCCCGTGATCGTCATGCATATCGACCATGGTGAAGTCGATCGGATCGACACCTTCACCAAGCGCGACGATCCTGGACTCGTCTGCACTGGCGTTGTGTAACAGATCCTGCAGCCAGTCGGCCTCCAGGCCGAGACCGACAGTCAACACAAGATCGGCGTCAGCTACCCTGGCAACGTCGCGAGCGCCTGGCAGAAAGGTGTGCGGATCGCCGCCTACCGGAAGCAGGCTGAAGACCTCTACCCTGCTTCCACCAACCACGCGAGCCCAATCGGCCGCGAAGTTGGTGGTTGCCACCACCTGGACCGGCGTGTCGGAGGGTGACGCCTCCTGGTCTGGCTGGACATTTGTAGGCGCGACTGGGGCGCAAGCGGCGAGGAGGAACAGAATTGCCAGAAGCGATGTGAGAATTCGAAGTGAGTGAAGCATCTGCGGGTACCCTTTCACCAGACTGGTGACGTGTGCCCCCACAATAGGCGTCCAACAGAACTGCGGCAGTCGGTGCAATGCCCAAAGAACGGGAGATGACCTACATCGATCTCAAAGTCGTATTGGGGATCCATCGCCAGGATGTGCTATTCTGTCAGAAAGCGCAGTACCCGGTAGACGGATTTGCGTAACTGCCGCCCGATCTCTGTCGTATTGCGGGAAACGATAATTGTATCTGCTGCAAATTTTTGCAACAGATTGCAGTGTAGCACAGGCTGACGGCGGTGTCAATACCGGTTTCCCGTCAACTCAATGCAATCGCATCTGTATCTTGAAGCAGCTTGGCAAGCGGTAGATCAACCCGGCGTCTGCATCGTCCGAGGATCAAGCAGGTCTCTCAGACCATCGCCGAGCAAATTGAATCCAAGCACTGCCAGAAAGATGGCTGCGCCAGGTATCAGCAGTAGGCGCGGCGCGGTTTGCAAGTGCGGGCGGGCGTCGTTGAGCATAGCCCCCCATTCCGGCGTGGGGGGTTGCGCTCCGAGTCCCAGGAAGTTCAGGCCGGCAATGCCCAGGATGATCCAGCCCACGTCCAGGGAAGCGATCACGACGATGGGGCCGATGATGTTTGGGGCAATGTGTCGCAGTATTATGCGCAGGTTGCCAGCACCGGTTACGCGCGCCGACATCACGTACTCCATCTGCCGCGCCCCCAGGGTAACCGCGCGGATGATGCGAGCGTGCCCCACCCACCAGACCGCGCCAGCTGCCAGCAGAACGTTCAACAGTCCGGGTCCCAGCGCTCCCGCTACGGCCAGCGCCAGGATCAGCGATGGAAACGCCAGGAGCAGGTCCACGATACCCATCAACGCGGTGTCCAGCCAGCCGCCGTGGTATCCGGAAACTATGCCCACCGTCAGCGCGATGGTCATGCTCAGGGCCAGCGTGGTGATGGCGGCCAGCAGCGTCATGCGCCCCCCATGAACGACCCGGCTGAAGGTGTCCCGTCCCAGGTGGTCGGTGCCAATGGGGTGTGTCACGGACGGCGAGAGCAACCGTTCGGGCAAGTTGATCTCGGTGGGATCATCCAGCGGTAGCCAGGGCGCCAACAGTCCTCCCAGCAGCAGCGACACCACCAGGAACAACCCCAACATGGTTCCGGGTTCCCGCAACGGCACCATCCACCTCCGCCGCTGACGCGCCCTCCCGCCTATGGCCAGAGCGGGAACCCGTTCTCCGGCATTCTTAGCATCGCCAGGTACCGTTGACATTTTGGGGAGGTCGTTCAAAATCGAAACCTCTCTTCCCGTCCGAAACGCAGGCGCGGGTCGGCAACACGCAAGGCAACGTCCGCGACCAGGTTGACCAACAGGACCACCACCGCGATGTAGGTCACGAACCCCTGCACTACGGGGTAGTCCCGGGTCAGCGCCGCCCCCACAATCAACTGACCCAATCCGGGCCAGGTGAAGATGGTCTCCACTATGACGGCGCCGCTGAGCAGGTAACCCAAGTGAACTCCCATAGCCCCGATTACCGGCAGCAGCGCGTTGCGCAGAGCGTGTCCAGTGGAAACGGTTTGCTCCGATAACCCCTTGGCCCGCGCCGTTCGAATATAGTCCTGCCCCAGAGTTTCCAGCATACTGGCGCGGATGAGCCGCATCAGTTGAGCCATCGGCGCCAGAGAGAGCGCGGCGGCCGGGAGGATCATTTGCGCCGCCGAACCATAGCCCAGAGCCGGTAGCCACGACAGTTTCACCGCGAACAGGATGATCAGTCCATAGGCCAGGGCGTAGGATGGAGCAGCCGCGCCCACCAGCGCCGCCAAGCGGGCGACGGCATCCAAGGAGCTGCCCCGCCGCCGTGCCGATAGTATGCCGATGGGAACGGCGACCAGCAGCGCCAGGGCCAGGGCGGCTGCGGTGAGCAGCGCCGTTGGAACGGTGCGGCGGGCCAGCTGGGCGGCCACCGGCTGTTCGGTTACGTATGACTGACCCAGGTCGCCCGCCAGCGCGCGCGAAACCCAGCGAGTGTATTGCACCGGTAGAGGGGCGTCCAGGCCCAATTCGATGCGCATGGCCGCCACCTCCGCCGAGCTGGGCAACTGGGCCGGGTTGCGCTGGCGCAATACAATCTCTGCCGGGTCTCCCGGCGCCAGATTCAGCAGCGCGAAACTGGCGGCCGAGATGCCCAGAAGCAGCAGTGGCAGCGTGGCCAACCTTCGTACCAGGTACGCTCCCATGCTGGGGAACCTATACCCCTGCACCCGTTATCCCGCTACCTCGTTACTCGCTCAGTCCAACGCGGTGGTCGAAGAAATAGTGGGAGGTTGGGTGGGCCTGGAAACCGGTGACCCGGTCACTGACGCCGTACACCATATTCACATGCGCCACCGGCAAGAATGCGGCGTCTTCGGTGACCACCGCCAGGGCCTCGCAGGCTATGTCCTTTCGACCCTCCAAGTCGGACACGGAGGTGGATGGGGCGACTATGTCCACCAGGCGGGAAGCGTCGTAGTGCCCATAGTTGTTGGTCCCGCTGCCGCTAGCGTCGCCCTTCAACCCGGCGAACTTGCTGATGTTGAATACCGGGTCTCCCCCGCCTTGCACGACAGTGTTGTACCAGCCGAAGAGATCCCATGCAGGCTCCTTGACCACCGACCATTCTGTTATGAGCACCTCGGTCTTGATGCCCACATCGGTGAGCATGGCTTGGGCGGCCTCGGCCATAATGGGCAGCTGGAACCTTTCGGGGTAACCGCCGATGATAATTTCCAGCGGCTGACCGTCCTTGTCCAGGATTCCATCGCCGTCGCTGTCGGCGTAGCCGGCCTGAGCCAACAGATTGCGCGCTACGTCAGGATCGTAACCCAGCGCGTTCACGCCGGGACACGCCACGAGGGCATCCGGGAGCAGGAGCTCAGCGAAGGACCCGGAGCCGGGAGGCGCGACCAGACCGGCGATGCTCTCCCGGTCGATGGCGTGGGCCACCGCCCGGCGCACCAGCGGGTCGGCCAGGGCGCCGCGCTCGAAGTTCACCCACCACAGGACCAGCGAGGTGCCGATGCCGGAGGTCTCGGTGTGTGTCCCTTGGTGGGCGTTGATCGCCTGGGCGCCATTGGGTGATACGTTGATGGCAACGTCGATGTCCCCGGCTTGCAGGGCCAACTCCCGGCTGTTGGTGTCGGGAATGGCGATGTGTTTGATGCTGGCCAGCGGAGGCGTTCCGCCCCAGTAGTCGTCGTTGGCTACGCTGTCAAGTCGTTCCTTTGGCGTGTACTCGGTGGGGATGTAGGGGCCGGTAAGGGCTCCGGCGGCGATGAAATTGCCCTCTCCGGCTGCGTCCGC
The DNA here is from genome assembly GCA_965208965.1 of Caldilineaceae bacterium. Lineage (GTDB taxonomy): Bacteria > Chloroflexota > Anaerolineae > Caldilineales > Caldilineaceae > Bin5. The sequence goes on along the minus strand of OZ242384.1, from coordinate 1,161,870 downwards.
CGCCGCCGCGTCGGTAATGGCGAGGGCCGGCAAGATCAACAGTCCGGGCAGGGTGGGCTGCTCTACCGTCGTTTTGATGGTGATGGTTTGCCCGTCCTCGACCGTTATCGCGTCAACGGACAATGTATCGGCCGCCGCCGGCGACAATCGGATAGCCCGCTCCAGGGAGGCCTTCACCGCTTGCGCATCCATCACATTCCCGTTGTGGAATTTGACGCCCTCCCGGATTCCGATCCTCCAGATAAGGGGGGCTACGTGTGTGGCTTCCGTCGCCAGCCACGGTTCGGGACTCAGGGTGGTTCCTGAGAGTCGGAACAAGGTCTCCGACAGTGCCGACTGGGTGGAGACGTAGCCGCCCTCCACCGGATCCAGGGGGCTGTCCAGCCAGATGACGCCCGCCGTCAGCGTGGGCCGCTCCGTTGCAGCGTCGGCGACGGCAGCGGATTGCGAACCCTGGTTGGCCGACTCTGCCGAGGCGCCGGCGGAAGTTGTACCGGGCGCGGCAAGGGTGCAAGCGGCCAGGAGGAACAACAGCGCGAGAACAGATGACAGAATTCGAAGTGAGTGAGACATCTACGGTACCCTTTCGTCAGGCTGGTGGTGTGTGCCCCCACAATAGGCGCCAAACGCCGGCAGAGCTGCGGCAGTCGGTGCAATACCCAAAGGACGGGAGATGACTTACGTCAAACTCAAGGCATATTGGGTATCCATCGCCAGGATGCGCTATTCTGTCAGAAGGTGCAGTACCCGGTAGACGGATGTGCGTAACTGTCGATCGATCTCTGTCGTATTGTGGTTAATGAAAATTTTTTCTGTTGCAAAAATTTGCAACAAGCTGCAATATAGCATAGACTGACGGCGGTGTCAATACCGGTTTCCCGCCAACTCAGATTAATCGCATCTTAATTTTGCAGCACCGATAGAAGGTCTGCTCGGTCACGCCGATCCGGCGGGCGGCCTCAGCCACTGTGCCGCCCGCGGCTATCGACACCTCCTCCACTCTAAGCTTTTTGATTGCCTGCTCCGGCGTATGTCTCCTCCCCGCCATGTTTCCCCCTTTCTACGGCCCAATACCAGCATATTACCTGGGCCAGTTTTGGGGGCAGGTCACTGCGCCAACCGGACGAAGTGGAGAAAGCGCACGAAGCCCGGATCGCCTCAGGACAATTGGCAATATTCTCCCATAGCGCTTCAACCTTAAGATGCAATCGCTATGCCCCAATCCGTTTCCCGCATTTACACAGCGCCGGATCACGGTTACAATGGAAATGCAATTGACCCGCGCAAGGGGAAACCGATCCCTTGGGGAGAGAGACAGGATTGATCGAGGACAAGAGTGCAAAAACAGAGGAGCCAGACGCGGCGGAAGATAAGGCTGAAGGCCAGGCCGACGACGAACGCGAAGAGGAAAAACCCCCGCTCCCTACCTATCTTTTTCTGATTCGCCACGGCGAAAATGAGTGGACCGAACGGGGCGCGCTGGCCGGACGCACGCCCAGCGTTTCTCTGAACGAAAAGGGGAAGGAGCAGGCCCAACAGATTGCCGAGCGTCTCAAGGATCAGCCCATCACAGCCGTCTACTCCAGCCCGCTCCTGCGCTGTCTGGAGACGGCCCAACCGCTGGCCGCGGCGCTGGACCTGTCCGTCTCGGTAGAGCCGGGCGTCCTGGAGGTCGATTACGGCGAATGGCGCGGGGGCGAGTTGAAGGAGCTGAGCAAACGTCCGGAGTGGAGACTGGTGCAGGTTTTCCCGGGCGGCTTCCGCTTCCCAGGGGGAGAAACGCTGCGAGAGGTGCAGAATCGCGTCATTACAACGCTGGAGCGCATCCGCACAGAGCATACGGGCGAGGTCATCGCCGTCTTTGCCCACGGCGATGTTCTGCGCACCAGCCTGGCCTACTATCTAGGCACGCCGCTCGATCTTTTCCAGCGAATCCAGATCAGCACGGCATCGATCAGCCTCGTCGCCTTTCATCGTTTTGGACCAAGCATCCTGGCCATGAATGACAGCGGTGGATTCCCTGTGATAAAGTTGGAAAGAGATACCTGAGTTCGATCACCTGCCACAGCTATATGGAATCACAGTTTACTTTCGACTTCAATCCAGTTAGCGCAATCGTTGCCGATGCGGTCGGGCGCCCCGGTCAGCGTACCTTTTTCCTGCAGGCCCGCCAGGGCGGCGATATGGCCACACTGATCATGGAGAAAGAGCAGGTGGCCGCTCTCGCGACCTCGATTCTGCAACTGTTGGAGGAGCTGGAAAAGGAACGCGCCGACCTGCCTGCCGTCGCGGAAGAGACCGACGTTCCCAGCCTGCGCGAACCGCTGGAGCCGGCGTTTCGCGTCGGGCAACTCGGGCTGGGATACGATGAACGGCAGGACCTGATGGTCCTGATCGCACAGGCCATCCCGGATGCCGGTGGCGAAGAGCAGGACGTGGCTGTCGATCCACCCGCCCCCGAAATGGTTGATGACGAGGACAACGACCAGAAGGCCCGTTTCTACGCAACGCGGGGGCAGATGCGCTCCCTGAGCGAACATGCCCTGCAGGTCGTGGCCGCCGGCCGGCCGGACTGTCCCCTGTGTGGACGCGTTATCGAGCCGGACGGTCACTTCTGCCCGCGCACGAACGGCCACGCGTTTCCGCTGTCTGTGTAATCTGCGCTGTAGCCTGTCCGCCAACTCTGCCGCACGCCCTATCGTGGCCGCGAGGGGCGCCAACACGAACTGCATCACCGGAAGCATCCAGCTTGCCGCGAAGATGGACAACGACAACACGATCGAACAACGGGCGCTCAGGGAAGACGACGGCCGCGTCGTGGATGGCGGCGGATTGTCCGTTGCCGATGGCGGCAAGCCGCCCGTAGCCAATCAGGACGGGAGCGGCGGCCCGGCCGCGACCGAGGACGGCGAGATTTTGAGGGCCCTGGCAGAAGGTACAATTGAAGAGAAGGGGCTGCTGCCATACAGTTCCAATTACACTTTTTTGGCAACGATCCATCACCATAAGCACGAAGTACCGGCCGTCTACAAGCCGCGCCGCGGCGAGAATCCGCTGTGGGATTTCCCGGCGGGCACGTTATGCCAGCGCGAGACAGCGGCCTTTGTCGTCAGCGAAGCCCTTGGCTGGCGCCTTGTGCCGCCCACCGTCCTGCGCGACGGGCCGCGCGGGCCCGGAAGCATTCAGTTTTTCATCGAGTGCGATCCGGACATACACTACTTCAATATGCGCGAGGACGCCCGCTACGCCCCCGCCTTGCGCCGCCTCACGCTCTTCGACTATCTCATCAACAACGCCGACCGCAAGGCCGGCCACTGTCTTTATGAAACGGCGAGAATAGAGCGGAGAGAGAGAACGGCATACTCGCCTCTCACTCCTCGCCCCGCGCATATGTGGGCCATCGACCACGGTATCTGCTTCCATCATCAATACAAGCTGCGTACCGTTATCTGGGAGTTTGCCGGAGAAACCATTGAGGGAGGGCTGCTCGCCGATCTGGAGTCGCTGCAGGATCTCGTCGACACCGGTCCGGTGCACAGTACGCTCGGCCTGCTGCTCAGTGCTCCTGAGCTGGATGCATTGCGCCGCCGCATCAGTGAGTTGCTCACTTCCCGCCAATATCCATCGCCGCCCGTTCACCAGCGGAACTATCCCTGGCCGCCCATCTAGCGGCGTCCAGTTTCCCATTGCCAGTTGCCAGCGAAGCCCACCAGCCACTGACCAACGACCAACGGTCACTGGACACAAATTATGAAAGCCGTAGTCATGGCCGGCGGAGAAGGCTCCCGCCTGCGTCCACTGACGATTGGGCGTCCCAAGCCGATGGTCCCTCTGGTCGACAAGCCGGTCCTCGGCCATATTCTTGAGTTGCTCAAATGTCACGGCATTACCGAGGTCGTCATTACCCTCCAGTATCTGCCATCGGTGATCCAGGACTTCTACGGTGACGGCAGCGCTCTCGGTCTCGATATCACTTATGTGGTTGAAGAGATGCCTCTCGGCACCGCCGGCGGCGTCAAGAACGCCGCCGCCCATCTAAACGATACCTTTCTCGTAATCAGCGGCGACGCCCTGACCGACTTCAATCTCCAGGCCGCCGTCCAACATCACATTACAGCCGGCGTTCTTGCCACGCTCGCCGTTTATTCCGTTCCCAACCCTCTTGAATACGGCGCGGTAGTCAGCGACGAAGAAGGCAACATCACCCAGTTCCTCGAAAAACCGGACTGGAGCACCGTTCGCTCCGACCGGGTGAACACCGGCATCTATGTGCTCGAACCGGCAGTTCTGGGCTATATCCCCGACGACATCGCCTATGACTTTTCCACCGAGCTTTTCCCCGATCTCCTGCAACGGGGGGAGCGGCTGCAAGCCTACGTGGCCGAAGGCTACTGGTGTGATGTCGGCACGATCGGCGAGTACATGCGCGCCAATGCCGACCTCATCAGCGGCAAAGTCTGGCTGCCCCAGCCGCTCGGCGCAATCGCGCCGGCCGAGGGCGTGGAACCGTCCGAACCTGCGGCGGTCGACGGGGGAAAATCTCCCTTGCTCGAAGGCGGACGCCAGCGCGGCGACCTGATCCTGGGCGCCGACGTGGAGATCGCCGCCGACGCACGCATCGACGGGCCGGTCTATCTCGGCAATGCCGTCAAAATCAAGGAGGGTGTGACGATCCAGGGGCCGTGTGTGGTCCGCGACTACACTATCGTGGACCGGTACAGCCGGTTGGAGCACTGCGTTGTCTGGCGCAACACCTACATAGGGGAAACCTGCGAGTTATTGGGGGCGATCGTCTGCCGCCAGTGCAGTCTCAAGAGCGGCACGATCGCCTATGAGGACGTTGTTATCGGCGACAACTGTGTGCTGGATGAGAACTGTGTAGTCCATCCGGACGTGAAACTGTGGCCGAATAAGCGCATCGAGCCGGGGGCCGTAGTACGGGAGAGCATAATCTGGGGCAGCCGAGGCCGCCGCTCTCTTTTCGGCAGAGCCGGTGTAAGCGGCGTTGTCAATGTTGATTTTACGCCCGAATTCGCCGCCAAGCTCGGAAGCAGTCTCGGCGCCAACCTCCCGCGCGGCAGCTACGTCGTCATCAACCGGGACTCGCACCTCAGTTCCCGTATGCTGATACGCGCCCTGATGAGCGGCCTGTCCAGCGCCGGCGTCGACGTCTGGGACCTCGGCGAGGTGCCCGTGCCCGTCGCTCGTCATTTCGTTCGAACGAACCCTTCCGCTGCGGCCGGCGTGCATGTTCGCCTCAGCCCCATCGACCAGCGTGTCGTCGACATTCGCTTCATGGACAGCCAGGGCCTCGATCAGAGCCGGGCTGCCGAACGCTCCGTCGAACGCAGCTTTTCTCGCGAAGATTTCCGTCGCGCCTTCCTCGACGAGGTCGGTCAGATCGACTATCCCGCCGACCCAACGGCAGGCTATATCGAGAGCTTTGTCGCCGGTGTTGACCGGGACCACATCCGCGCCACAGCCCCCCATGTCCATCCTCAGATCGTCGTCGATACCTCCCACGGCCTCAGCGGCGAAACGATGTCGACAATTCTCAACTCTCTCGAAGTCGACTATCTGCCTCTGAATGGACCGAAGCTGGGCGCCCTGCGCGACCAGTTCCGCCACCAGCTCCAGCATATGGCCAAGATCATGGGCGTCCTCGATGCGGGCGTCGGCGTCAAACTCGATGTTGACGGCGAAAGGGTCTTCCTTATCGATGAGAGGGGCGTCGTGCTGGACGGTCTGACGGCGGCGTTACTCCTGTTGGAGCTGACCATGTACGCCAATCCAGGCGCCAAGGTCGCCCTACCCGCGGTGTTGCCGCGTGCCTTCGAGACGGTCGTAGACCGGTATGACGGTCAGATCGTCTTCGCCCAGAACGAACTGCGGGACTTGATGCGCGCGGCGGACGGGGATGCGCTGTTCGCCACCGACGGGGCAGGCCACTTCATTTTCCCCGATCTGCAGCCGGTTTCTGACGGGCTGCTGGCGACCGTGCGGCTTCTCGAGTATCTTGGCCTGCGTCAGGCCGCGGTCAGTGAAATCGTCGCCGACCTGCCGCATTTCTTTATGGCGCACCATCGCGTGGATTGCCCGTGGGAAGCAAAAGGAACGGTCATGCGGCTGCTGAATCAGAGTTACCAGGGGGATGGCGTCGTCACGATCGATGGTCTGAAGATTCACTTAGGCGTCGAGGAATGGGTCCACATCGGCCCCAACCCCGAGCAGCCCCTCTTCGAAATACGGGCCGAAGCCGCCGACTCGGAACGGGCCACAGCCCTGGTCAAGGAGTACGGTGATCAGCTCATGCAGTGGATTGTGGCCAGTGACCGCTGAGACGCCAGGCAAGACTGCAGCGGGAGAGGGAGGCGCGCCCTACTCGTCCTGTTTCAGCCCCGGGATGAACACCCTATACAAGTAATTGTCGACCGGCGCTCTGCTGCCGGGTGTACCGTCGATGGGCGCATTGCCGCTGAGCGTACCGCCGGTCGATGCATTGCTGCCGGATGAACTGCCGCTCGATGAACCGTCGCTCGATGAACCGTCGCTCGATGAACTGTCGTCGGATGAATTGCCGCTGCGGATCCAGGCTCGCAGCCGGTGGCTGCTCGAATAGTTGCCGGCATTGTCCTTTGCCCAGTAGCGGACATTGTGAACGCCATCCTCGGAAATAGTGAAGGGCTCACTGTACAGTTTGACCGCCCCGTCGTTGAGGACATAGGCGATACCCCAGACGCCGCTGGTGGCGTCATCGGCTTCGATGGTGATCTGGACCGGCCCGCTGAACAACCCGCGCGCGGTGGCGGTGGGTGTAGGGTTAGAGCTCTGACCGTTCGAACTGTCAGATGTCACCTGCACGGCCTGCGCCTCAACCGTAGGCGGCGTCCGGTCGACCCGCAGCTGGCCGGATTTGCTTTCCCCCTGCAGCCCGGACCGATCTTTGGCCCGGAAGCGCACAGTGTACGTGCCGTCGTCCAGGCCGGTCAGGGATGCTGACAGCTTCTGTGCGGCCAGGGGATCGTTGGGTAGGCTGAAAACGGCGGTTTTCTCCTCGTTGCCCAGCAGCAACCGTCCGCTGCTCACGTCCAATCCGCTGTTGAAGTCCTGCACAGGGACTGAAATCAGGACAGGCAATCTTGTCCACCAGCCCTCCACGTGCTCCAATTCGCCGAACCGCGGCGGCTGTTCGCTGCCAAATTCGATCTGTTTTGTAATGACCGGGCTGGCATTTCCGGCGGCATCGAACGCGATCGCGGATACCTTTGATATGCCGCTGTGGGGGAGCGCCCAGTCGATATTCGCTCTTGAAGATATGTTCTGCAGTTGCCACAGCTGTACACGGTCCAGGGCCAGGTCCACATCTCCGAACCATTTCACGCGGAATTCGATCCCCTCAACCGGGTTAAACAGATGAAAATCGACGGGGATATCGATGTATTCGTTCGCGTTGGTGAAATCACTCGCCCAGATGTCGCGCAAGCCCAATCGCAGAGTCCCACCTTTGTCGGTCACATCCAGATGGGCGATGGGCTGATCCGTCAGCACATTGTCGTCATTGTCGTCGTCAGGTTCACCCCGGCGCAGGCGAAAGAGTGCGCGGTAGGTGGCATTGTGGGGGATGTCGGTTGCGTAAGGGCCGTACCACCAGCCCAGCTCATGGTCATCGGCGCGCGCTTCCCGGGCGCGATTGCCATCGGCTGCAGCATCGTCGACAGCCTCCCCGGTGGTACTGTAGAGGCTTTCCCCCTGCCAGATCCAATTGTTGCTGAGGCCGATGCGCGCGCCCGCTTCCGGGGTGGCGAGCGTAAGAGTGGCCCTCTGTACCTCCACCGCCGACGGCGCCTCAAATGTCGGTGCTGAAGGCGCATCCCAGTCGATTTTCAGTGCTTTCCGCTCTTGCAATTCGTTGCTTAGCGTCAGAGAGGCTGTGATCGTACTGCCGCTCGTGATATCGGAGCTGCGCAGCCAGACGCCGCTGATGGGCAGAGAGTCCGGGCCCGGTTCAAGGTCGACTGAACCGGAGAGAGATGCTGCGGGCACGAGCGCCCCCCAGCGCAGACCGCCCGCCGGGAAATAGCCTTTCAGGGACAGGCCGACCAGGCCGCCGATCGCCTGCGTCGGCTGGCTGGCATTCTGCAAGGTGACGTCCGTGTAGTAGTGGCCGAGAATCTGGCGATAGGTCTGACCGGCCCTGCCCCGCCGGGCAGCGCCCCACTGGCTGAGCCCGTAGCCGTGCCCCCAGAGAACTTCACCGAGGCCGGTCTCGTCCGGCACCGCCTGCAGATAGGGGACCGCCGGGTTGGTGCGCGTCGGATGGCTGTTTTTGGCGCTGTACATGGCGATAATCGGCGCGCTCGCGCTGTCGCCCGCATGGGCCAGGTACTGGCCTGCCGTCCTGGCGACCGCCGCGTCTGTGGAAGCGAAGCGATTGTTACACATCATCTGGAAATTGGCCCAGTCGGTCACGTCATAGTAGCGGCGGTTGCGCCGGATCTGGTACCAGGCATAGGTGCGCGTTGCGACGGCCTGAGCGGCTAGCGCTTCCGGTGACCAGGAGATAGGGACTTCCGCGGGGATGGAGCGGGCTACATACTCTTCGAAAGGGATCACGTCCACCTGCCAGTCGGGAAGGTTGCGGCAGTTGTTTTCCGGATGATGGGCCACCCGAATCGTCGCGGGGTAGGTCAACGCCGCCGTTTCCACCTCTGAAGCTTCCAAATCAGGGGGATTGTCGTCCGGCTGCAGGCTGTCTTCGCGAATGATCGATCTGTTGGCGGGGTCGTAAAGGGCGGAGCGAATCCCGTTGGCCTCGATTTGATCGAAGCGCAGCCGGCTGCCGCGTCCCGTCTGCCAGCGCGGGTTGTGGCCGGGGATGCGTTCGCGCACGCGTCCGGTGGCGCGCTCGATCACATAAATCTCGGCCAGGCCGATCGTCTCCGTGCCCGTGGGCACTACCGTTATCGCCATCAGTGTGCCGTCAGGGCTGATGCGGGGTCTGCCGAAATGGGAACCGGCGCGTTCCAACACAACCTGCCCGTCTATGGTCAACGTCTGGAAGGTGGGGGCACCGGAGAGTTTAATGTCTCCCGGCAGCCTGTCACTGTCAACGTACAGCGGGGCAAGCGTCAGCCAGGGCGCCAAACGCGGGCCGACAACGTCGAAGAATACGCCGAATGACGCGATTAGGATGCCGACCAGAAGGAGGCGGCGTAAAGGCGATCTTGGCAGCATGACTACAGAGGCTGATGACTGATCGTTGATGTTCGAATGCGTGCGTTTTCTACAAACTTCCTACCACTATTGTAACAGGTACGCGATATTTCCTGCATTTGGCTTTGCGGCAAGGTGAGGGGTACAATCGCAAAGGCGAGGGTATCAGTTCCGATGCGCCTCTCAACTTCGGGCCGCCGGACATCCCAGTCCCGTAACGGGCGGCGGACTTGTCAGAGATCAATTGGGTGAACGATCACTTCCGCTTCCCGATCCTATCCTCCTCCCCACTGGAAACGCATAATCTCGGCGAACTGCTGGGGCGGACGATCCTTCGTCCGCGGCCGCCAAGCAACGGCGAGCGGCCGCGACGCACTGGCGCCGTAATCGGTCTTGTGGGCGAACTGGGCGCAGGCAAGACGACTTTTGCGCAAGGCCTGGCGAGGGGATTGGGCGTGCAGGCGCGCATCACCAGCCCTACATTTACCCTGATCAACGAATATACGTCTTCGACAGAAGACGTGCGCCTGTTTCACGTGGACAGTTACCGGCTGGCCGACGATGGAGAGACCCTTGCCGGCGAGATATACGGGTTGGGCATGGATGAAATTCTTGATGTCGTCGAAGAGGAGCCGTTCGATGAATGGGAGCGCTCGCCGGACTCTGCCGCCATACGCCATGTCGTGGTTATCGAATGGGCTGACCGCCTTGGCGAACTGCTGCCGGCCGACAGGGTGATGGTCTGTTTCGACAGCAGCGCAGACGGGCCAACGCCGGCCGGCACCGACCCAACGCGGCTTGCGTGTGACGCCGCCGGGGACCGGTCGCGAGCCGAAAACAGCAGTTTCGAGCGGACGTTGCGCTTCTGTGCGACCGGCCTCCACAGCCGAGCCTTGCTGTCGGCGCTGCGGACCGAAGCGGCCCCTCTCCAGAGAGAGTTCAGTTGCTGAACGTGAATTCAAGGTGCGGAGGCGCCGATGGGGTCCGATAGCAGCCAGGTACAGCACTGGATGACGCAAAATCCGTATACCTGCCACAAAGAGGATTCCCTGGCGGACGCCCGGGACCTCATGGCGGAGCATCGTTGCCGCCGGCTGCCGGTTGTGGATGACAACGGCCATCTGACCGGTATCGTCAGTTTCGGTGATCTGCGCCAGGCGGCCCCTTCCAGCGTCACCACGCTGAGCCTGTTCGAGATCAATTATTTCTGGGCGAAGCTGCCTGTCAGCGATGCCATGACCGCCGATCCGGTGACCGTTGCGCCGGACAGTTCGATCGATATCGCCTGCCGCCTGATGCTGGACTACAGCATCGGCGGGCTGCCGGTGGTCGTGGAACGCAAAGTCGTCGGCATCTTCACCACGACCGACGTCTTGCGGTTCATTGTTGAGCAATCTAGCTAGTGCCGCCTCTGGCCCGTTGCCAAGCCTGCCAGTACCCGCACAATGGAGTCATCAATGCACCGCATTCTGGTAAGCGAAATCATGAGCGCGCCGGTGATCACGATTGATCCCGATGCCCTGGCCGTAGATGCCGCGGAGTTGATGGAAGGAAACAATGTGCGCCGCGTCATTGTGACCGATCAGGACGGCTATATGTGCGGGATCGTCACAGACGCCGATGTGCTGGAGGCGGAGACCGCCGAAAGCGTGGCCAGCCGCTATGATCCGGATGTCGACAAGGAGTGGCTTACCGTGCGGGATGTAATGACCGCCGACGTGGTAGCGGTCGGGCCGGAAGCATCGATCGGCCAGCTGGTGGAGAAGATGATGGAGACCAAGATCGGCGGCATCCCGGTCGTTCAGGCGGCAGACGCAGGCTGGGGGAAACTCCTGCCGATCGGCATCGTCACCGAGACCGACATTTTTCGCCTGATCAGCGAAGCATGGCGCGCCGACGAAGCGTCTCGCACCGGCGATCAATAGGGGAGTTGCATTTCATTCCCTCCCACACATGGCCTTGGCCGTCTCGACAACGTTGTCGGCGTTGGGGATCGTCAAGTCCTCCATCGAAGGCGTGAACGGTACCGGTACGTTCATGGCGCCGATGCGCTTGACCGGGGCGTCCAGATAGTAGAAGGCGCCATCGGCGATGACCGAGGCAATTTCACCGGTGACGCCATACTGCCGGTAGCCCTCGTCGACCACCAGTGCCCGGCCGGTCTTTCGGGCGGACTGAATCAGTGTCTCAGTGTCCAGAGGGGACGTCGTGCGGGGATCGATCAACTCTGCGCTGATTCCGGCCGCGGCCAGCCTATCGGCCGCTTCCAAGGCAACGTACACCATTGAACTGGTCGCGACAATTGTGATGTCGTCGCCTGTTCGCTTGACGTCCGCCTGGCCCAGGGGGAGGGTATACTCCTCCTCCGGCACCGGCCCCTCCTGTTGAAAGAGCGCCCTGTCTTCAAAAACTACGACGGGATTTTCGTCGCGGATGGCGCTTTTCATCAGCCCCTTGGCGTCGTAAGGGGTGGCGGGTATCGCTACCTTCAGGCCGGGGATGTGGCTGAAGAGCGCATGCAGAGACTGGCTGTGCTGGGCGGCAGTGCGGTTGCCGGCCCCCATTGTCGTCCGCAAGACCATCGGCACCGTCAGCTTGCCGCCGGACATGTAGTGGGTCTTGGCCGCCTGGTTGACCAGCTGGTCCATCACCAGGGTGGCAAAGTCGCAAAACATGATGTCCACAATGGGCCGCATACCGGTAATGGCCGCGCCCACACCGATGCCGGCAATACCCGCCTCCGAAATGGGCGAATCGATTACGCGTTCAGGGCCGAACTTCTCAAACAGGCCGACGAACACCTTGAACACCGAGCCAGCCACGGCGATATCTTCACCGATGGCGAAGACGCGCTCGTCGCGGGCCATCTCCTCGGAAACAGCTTCGTGAATGGCTTGGCCGAAGGTGATTTGACGTTCCCCCGGCGCGTGGATGGCCGGGCTGCAACGGATTCCGTTCTCAAGCGTAGACATGCCGTTCTACCTCGCTTTCACTGGGGAATAAAGAAAATGCGATACGTCAAAGGTGTTCTGCGCGCGCTTTCGCGGATCGATCCGTTCTTGTTGAATTCTGAACGTCCTTCCCAATATGCCAACGGAACCTAACCTCGATCCACCGCGGTCCGCCAGTCCTCCGGCGTGTCCACATCGGCCAGCCACTCGTCCGGCGCCTCGATGGCAGTAACCTCAGCCGCATGTTGTCGCAGTAGCGCGCCGCCGCCTCGATCGCCCTGAACCCTCTGCAAAAGTCCAAAGTAACGGCGGTCAAAAACCGCCGGCGCGCCGCGTACCTCTCCGTCCACAGCGACGGCCACCAGATCGCTGCCGCAGCGCCATGTCTGCCACAGCCGTCTCAGGAGCGCTGCTGGCAGCCGCGGCTGGTCCACCGGCAGAAACAGGACGGCCTCACACGCGGCCGGCAGCGCGTCAACCGCGGCGCGCACCGATCCCGCCTGCCCGTCCTGCCACGCGGGGTTGAAGACGACGCGCAGACGTCCGCGCCCCTCCTCGTGCAAGGGAGCCAGCGCGGCCTCTACCTGCTCACCGACCGCACCGGTAACCACGAGCGTTTCCGCCGCGCCGCTGTCGAGAGCGATGCGAGCAGCCCGCGTCACCAGCGGCTCGCCTTGCCAGCGCAGCAGCTGTTTTGGCTGCCCCATTCTGCGGCTCTCTCCTGCGGCCAGCACAACCGCGGTCGTCGCGCCCCAGCGCTCGCGAACGGCCGTCCGGCTCTCCGGCCCCACCGCGCCGATAAGCGCCGGCTGACTCTGCTGCGCCAACTGCTGCGCAATCAGCCGGGCGGCCGCCAGCCTGGGCGCGCTGTCTGCCTTGTTCAGCAACGGCACCAATCTCGCGCCCGAAGGGGGGCTCTGCGATGTACGGGGGGCGTCCGGTTCTTCTCGCCCGTACGGCTCAACAAGTAGCCGGCCGAGCATGCGCGGTGTCAGCCGCGTCGACGCGTCCTCCTCTTGCAGAAGGGCGCGCACCTGTTCGGGCCGGTGTACGTAAGGTTCGTCAAGAGGAAGCCCCAGTCCATCGAGACCTGCGACCGGGACCAGATGGGTCGTGCAGGCGGGGATGACCGGTTCATGCGGCGCGGGGGCCTTGACCGGCCGGCGACGGCTGCCGTCGCCTTCGACAGCGATCAGGCTGATGCCGAGATCCCCGGCCCGCGCGGCCAGGGCATCCAAAACATGCGGGGGCAGGCCCTGGCGTTTGGAACCGGTAAGAGAGGGGTCTGTAGGGCCGCTGGCTCCGGCGGACCGGGCGCTGGGCGGCGCCCAGATCAGGCAGTGCCCGTGCTTCGCCAGCTGTGCTTCCAGCGCAGCCCAGTCAATTGCGCCAGTTTTGTCCGGCGTCACTTGGAGGCGGGCCGGCGCCTGCTCCGCCTGGGCGGCGAAAATGTGGGTGGTCGTGGTGGTGACGACGCGTCGACCGCCGGCAACAGCCTCGTCCGCCAGCCGGAAGAGCGCGCTCGTCTTGCCACCGGCGCCGACCAGCGTGACGACCGAGAGTTCATCGGGCGGCAGGCGCAGAGCATGTTGGAGTTGCATGGGGAACCGCTAAAATCGGGCCCTAGTGCGTCTGCTGGCCGTTGGGTACCAGCCACTGTCCTGTCTGGCCCCAGTGACCGTCGATCTCTTTCTCGCCGTCTCGCATCGCCAGCAGCAATGCGTCCTGATCGACCGGCAGGGCCAGGCAACGAACCCCAACAGCGTTACAGATGGCGTTGGTGATCGCCGGGCTGATCGGGATCGAGCTGATCTCGCCCACGCCCTTAGCGCCGTACGGTCCATCCGCGGTCGGATGTTCGACGATGTGGCTGTCCATCTTTGGCGTCATCTTGATGCCCGGCATCTTGTACTGGCCCAGGCGCTCGGTCCAGGGGATACCGTCTTCGACGATATAGTTCTCGGTCAGTGCGTTGCCGATGCCCATCACGATTCCGCCTTCGATCTGCCCGAGCAGGCTCAGGGGGTTGATGGCCCGGCCCACGTCGTGGGCAGAGATCACCCGCTCTACGGCCACTTCGCCGGTTTCGGTATCCACGCTCACCAGCGCGGCGTGGACCGCGTACGAGAAGGCGAAGTGCATGTCGCCGCCTGTCCCCAGCGGCTGCGTCTGCGGCGCCCAGTATTCATAGCGGATCTTCGGCAACCGGTTTTCAGCCAGCAGTGCGTTGACCGCATCGGCGAAAGAGATGGTGCGCGTGGATCCCGGCAGAATGCCGCCCGCGCTGCCGTTCGCGCCGTTGGCGCCTTCAACCGGCAGCTCCGCCCCGTGTATCTTCGCCAGCCGTCTCTCATCCACATAGGCCAGCCCTTCATGGAAGGCGATCACTTCCGGGTGCGTGTCGAACTTTTCGGCCAGAACGTTCTGCATCTGCTGGCGCATGGCCCGCGCCGCCAGGCGGGCGGCGTTGCCGCTGACGTAGGTCTGGCGGCTGGCGGTGGAAGGGCCGCCGTCGGGTGTCAGATCGGTGTCCATCACGGTTACATGCACCTTCTCGAAGGGCAGGCCCAACTCCTGCGCGGTGCAGGCCGCCAGAACGCCGACCAGATTCTGCCCCATCTCGGCGCTGCTGGTGCGGATCGCGGCGGTGCCGTCGGGGAAAACCTCCACTTCGGCCTCCGCCTTGTCCGGCGCGCCGCCTCCCAGGCCGGTGTTCTTGTAGCCGGCGGCGATGCCCCAGGCGTAGCGCTTGCTGCCGACCCGGACAGGAGCCCAGGGGTCGGCAGGCAACGAGCTCGGACCCGCGATCTCCGCTGTTTTGATCTCTTCCTCCACTTTGTCAAGGCATTCGAGCAGCCCCACGCTCTCGATCAGCTCCTGGCCGGTGGCGGTCTCGACGCCGACGCGCATTACGTTCTTGCGCCGCAACTCGGCCGGGTCCATGCCCAGTTCTGCCGCCAGAATGTCGAGATTGCTCTCCACGGCGAAGGCCGACTGGGTGACGCCGAAGCCGCGGAAGGCGCCGCTGGGCGCGTTGTTCGTGTACATGGCGTAGCAGTCGATCCTGGCGTGGGGCATCACGTAGGGGCCGGTGGCATGGGTGGTGGCCCGGGTCATCACCTTCTCGCCCAGGCTGGCGTAGGCCCCGCTGTCGCCGTAAAGTTCAGCCTCCACCGCGATCAGCGTGCCGTCGCGCTTGGCGCCGGTCTTGATGCGGATGATGGTGCTGTGACGTTTTGGGTGGAAAATCAGACTCTCCTGCCGGCTGTAGAGAATTTTGACCGGACGGCCCGTCGTCTGCGCGGCCAGCGCCGCGTGGATCTGGCCTGCGATATCCTCCTTGCCACCGAAGCCTCCCCCCATCAGTGTGCCGATGACGCGCACCTCTTCGTCGTCCAGGCCCAGGCTTTTGGCCACCTGCCGCCTATCGCTGTATGGGATCTGACTGCCCACATAGACGGTCAGCTTGTCGCTGTCGTAGTCGTGCGCGGCCTTCTCCTTGCTGTTGGGCGGGCGGACCCCGCTGTAGCCCGCCGGCACGGCCAGCGCGCACTCCGGTTCCAAAAAGGCGTGCTCGGTCATCGGCGTGCGGTAGGTGCGCTCGACTATGACATCGGACTCAGCGAACCCCTCCTCTAGATCGCCGTGCCGCACTTTGATGTGCTTGAGCAGGTTTCCGTCGGGGCGGTCCGGGTGCAACTGGGGCGCGTCCGGCTGCAGCGCCTCCCGAGGATCGGTAACCGCCGGCAGCCCCTCGTAATCGACGCGGATCAGCGTCAGCGCCTGCTGTGCGATCTCCGCCGTCTCGGCCACCGCCAGCGCGATCGGGTCTCCGACGTAGCGGGCCGGATAAGGGCCGCCGGCGAAGACGGGCCAGTCGTTTTCGACCAGGCCATGGCGCGGGTCGCCCGGCACGTCGGCATGGGTCAGCACTGCGTGGACGCCGTTCAGGGCGCGTGCCGCGTCAGCGTCGATGCCGCAAATCTGCGCGTGGGGGTGTTTGCTGCGCAGTGTCGCGCCGAAAAGCATCCCATCAAAGGTATAGTCATCGGTGTAGCGCGCCGCCCCCGTCACCTTGTCGACCGCATCCGGCCTTTGCAATGGCTGACCGATCTGCGTCAGCGGCCTCGTCACCGGCGGCAATACCGCATCCGGCATCGTACCCGTGCGCAAATACTCGCTGGCGGCCTTCACCGAGCTGATGATCGACGTGTAGCCGGTGCAGCGGCAGTAGGTGTCCTTCAAGCACTCCTTTATCTCCAAGTCGGTCGGATCCGGGTTTTCGTCCAGCAGCGTCTTGGCCTGCATGATGAACCCGGGCGTGCAGAAGCCGCATTGCGTCGCTCCGTGGCGGATGAAGGCATCCTGAAGCGGATGCAGTTCCGGCGCGCAGCAGGAACCGTCCTGGGAGCCGGGCCGCGTTTGGGCCAGTCCTTCGATCGTCAACACCTGCGCGCCCTGCGCCTTGAAGGCCGGGTAGATGCAGGAGTCGACCGATTGGCCGTCTACGATGACGGTGCAGCAGCCGCATTCGGCCTCGTCACAGCCGATCTTGGTGCCGGTCAGCCCCAGGTCGTAGCGCAGCACCTCGGCCAGGTAGCGGCTGGGCGGTACGTCAAGAGAGCGCTCCTCGCCATTGACGGTGAGAGTAAGTGGTGTCACCTATAAGCTCCTGTCCTCGTGAACAACGCTGGTTCGCAACCGGACGCTCTCGGGATTGCAGGCCGCCGGCCACGGTATATCGTTGTCACAGATGGTTCAGATACAGTTGTGGATTGTTCAGGAACCCGCGCGTCACGCTCACGTGCTCCAGTGATTCCCAGGGCACGGGCTGGGGGGGTGACTGGTCGAAGTTCAGGAGGGTGGCACCGGGATAGGCCATCAGGATTGGCGAGTGTGTGGCGATAATAAATTGGGCGTCGCGGGCGACCATCTCTTTCAGCAGGGCAAGCAGCCCAACCTGGCGCAGGGGCGAGAGCGGCGCCTCCGGCTCATCCAGCAGGTAGAGGCCGTCGGGCACAAAACGGGCCTGAAAAAGGGCCAGGAACGCCTCCCCGTGCGAGCGGGCATCGAGTCCGTCACCGTAGCTGTCCTCGATGGCGGCCAGCTGGCCGGAGTAGGCCATCTTCGCCAGACCTTTGGCGAAGTCGGAGCGGCCCTCGTACTCCGCGTCCACGTTGGCCATCTCCGTCTGCAGCTCCGTCTGCATCTGGGCGATGCGTTTGGCAAAGCCGAAAAAGTCCTCGGCCCGCAGGTAGAAGCCCCGTCCAGTCCGCTTTGTCCAGGCCAGGCGCAGGTGCCTGGAAAGCTGTCGCACTTCCGTCAGAGAAGGATCGCTGTCGGCCTCCTCTGCGCCCACGGTCGGCAGGCGCACAGCCGTGGCCAGCGCTTCCAGAAAGGTGGACTTGCCGCTGCCGTTTTCGCCCACGAGAAAGGTCACCGAACTTTCGAAGCGCACCTTCTCCAACCGGGCGATCACCGGTACATTGTATGGGAATGTCCCTTCTTGGGGGAAGGAGGGGCCTTTCTCAATCGAGGTGAGGTGGATCATAGCTCACGCGCTCCCGCCTCACTGCAGCCCTCACGGCAGCAAGAGTGGCTAAACGCCCGAACACTGCTTTGGCTACGCATCCCACGGCTCTGCCGGCGCGTCGTTCATGCGCGCCCGCTCCACAGATGTCTGCAGCACTCGCCTCAGCAGCACCCCTATCATCTCATGGCGATACGCCTGCGACGCACGGTACTTGCTGGTTCGCAAACTGGCCTGCGTCTGGGCCGCGGCAATGGCCTTCTCCACAGTGTCGTCGTCAAATGCCTCAGCCGTCGTCAGTACATTTTCCGCGCGGGTGGCGCGAAAGGGCGTCGGGCCGGCCGGCCCAATCGCAATGACCGCATCCTCCACCCGGCGCAGCGTTGCATCCATCCGGACTCTGGCCGCGATGCCCAGGACCGGCAGCGCCACGCCCTGCGGCCGCATGATACGGTCGAAGGCGTTGCCCGCCCGTGCATCCGTCGGCCGGAAGCGGAACGCGTGCAGCATCTGGTCGGAGGCCAGGCGGTTGCGGCCCGGGCCGGCAAAGATGGAGAGCAGCGGCCGCCACGTGTGCAGCGTCCCCCGCGCGCTGTGCTCGGCGACCTCGACCTCCGCCTCCAGCGCCAGCAGGCCAATCGTCCCGTCCGCGGCCGGCAGCGCGTGGGCCACATTCCCGCCCAGCGTCGCCACATTGCGCACCTGCGGCCCGCCGATGACGCCGCAGCTTTCGGTCAGGCATCTGGCATGCGCGCGCAGGAGCGGGCTGCTCTCGATCTGCGTATGCGTAGTTCCGGCGCCCAGAACAATCCAGCCGTCCTCTTGCGCGACGCGGTCGATGCCACCTATTTTGGTCACATCCACCAGCACCTCGGGCGCCGCCGCCAGTTCGGCCTCCATATCGAGGATCAGGTCGGTGCCGCCGGCGATAATGCGGGCCTTGTCCTTGTGCTGATGCAGCAATGAGAGCGCCTCAGCGACGGTTGAAGGCGTATGGTAAGCTCGCCACCGAGCCATTGTGCAAATCCTGTCCAAAGAAAGAAAAAAATTTGCCGAAGTATAGCACAGTGGGCTCCTCTATGGAAACGCACCCGACTCTGGGGGCAGTCATGATTTGGGGTGGGGAGAAGGGCGAGGAGAGAGGAGTGAGGAGAGAGGAGTGAGGAACGGGAACTGCTGGCGCGTCTGCAGGAGATCGGGTTGCGGGCCGGCCGTCGTGTTGTCGTTGGTTGAATCATATGAAAGTTCGTCACTATTTGGGATGCTTTCATATGTGCATGTTGGCTGGCGGGGGCGGACGGGGATGCGCGGACGTCGCCAGTTCTGTACATCTTTTGCGGGGGACTTCGGTTCATCATTTCGATGGCTGAGGGACGGTCTTTCGGCGGTGCGGCGGAGGGCGCGAAAGGGGCCGCGAAGGTGTTGCAATTTCAGCGAAAGTGTAACATTTCTGTTTTTGGGGCTCCTGACCAGAGAGAAAGAGGGGCAAAAAGGGGCGAAAAATGTTACAAAAAAATGTTCCAATGGGGATGTTACACTTTTGGTAAAAATCGGGGGAAATCGGGGCGCCGCGGGAGCGGGATTTCGCGCTGATTTTGGCCGCAAAAATCGGCGCGGAAATGCGGCAGTCGCGGTTGGTGGTCTGCCGAAGGCGCGCAGGTTTTGTACAGGTTTCCAGAATTGAACGGGAGGGGACCGCCCCGAGCCTGGTTGGCTGCCGATGTATATGAAACGCGTCAAATTTTGGGGTGCATCCAAGATTTGTGATTCTCCAAAGTAGCGGACTGTGGAGCCCTGCTGAAACAGGTGTATCGGCGCCAATTCCACCCCGAAAGTGGGACAACAGAACTGCATGCCGCGGGCAGAAAAGGGACTCTGAAGCAAGCGAAAGTTCTGGCTCGGAAAGCGTATGCTTCTGCGAAATCAGAGAGAGCTCCAGAAAATTTTATCACCTTGACAGGCAAGGGCGAATTCATTACGATTACATGCGCTTTAACTTCTGGCAGGTCTGGTTCCGTATTTACCACCCCAAAGGAGAGCAATAATGAAACCACAACTGCGTGTTTGGGCACTTGCGGCCATCTTCATCCTTCTGCTTCCCATGGTCGCGGCCTGCGGCGGCGCAGAACCAGCAATGGAAGAAGCAGCCGCCGAGGCGGCCGAGCCGGAAACCGCGGCCGAGAGTACGGAGGCGGAGTCATCTTCGGCCTATAATGAAGCCCCCATGCTGGCCGAGATGGTCGCCAACGGCGAGTTGCCGCCGGTGGATGAGCGACTCCCGGCAGAGCCGCAGGTAGTTGAACCGGAGGACCGGATTGGCACCTACGGGGGCACTCTGCGCTTCGGCGAGGTCAACCCAATCAATCTCTGGAGCTTCGCCACGCTGCGCATGAACGGGCTTTTCCGTTATGACTTCTCCAACACCCAGGTCTTCATGGATATCGCCAAGGACTACTACTTCTCCGACGACTTCACAACCCTGACCATCGAACTGCGTGAGGGCCATAAGTGGTCGGATGGAGAGCCTTTCACGACGGACGATATCATGTTCGCCTGGGAAGATGTCGCGATGAACGAAGACCTTTCCCCGGCCGGGCCGCGGTCGATCTGGCGCGCCGGAGGTGAGCCGGCAGTCTTCACCAAGATCAGTGACACGGTGGTTGAAATCAGCTTCGCTGTGCCCTACCCGATCATCATGAACTACCTGGGTCGCACAGGCGTGGCCACCGACAACAACGTCATCATGCCCAAGCACTGGCTGAAGCAGTGGCACATCGACTACAACCCCGATGCGCAAAAGCTGGCTGAGGAAGAGGGTTTTGAGACGTGGATGCAGGCCTTCAACTTCCACAACAGGCCTCCGAACAACTTCCGGATCGACGGTCCTACCCTCTGGGCCTGGAAGAACGAAACGCTCACCAGCGACCGCGCCGTCGTTGTGCGCAATCCCTACTTCCACCAGGTCGACACCGCCGGCAACCAGTTGCCCTATATCGATCGCATCGAGGCGGTGATCACGGGCGACAAGGAGGTACAGACGCTCAAGGCCAGCGCCGGCGAGTTCGACTTCGAGACCTACTATATCGACATGAAGGATATGTCGGTCTTCCAGCAAGGCGCCGAACAGGGGAACTATCGCGTCGAATTCGCCCAGAACCTCTTCTCCGCCGAGCTGGGTCTGATGCCCAATCGCACCGTCAAGGACCCGGTTTTGAGGGAGTTGTTCAACAACAAGGACTTCCGCATCGCCTTGTCGATCAGCATCGACCGCGAGAGCATGAACGACACACTCTTCTTCGGTCTGGGCAGGCCGTTCCCGGCCACGGTCAATCCGGGTCTGAGCTTTTTCAAGGAGGAGTGGGCCACGACCCACGCCGAGTATGACCCGGAACGCGCCAACGCACTCCTCGATTCAATCGGCCTGACCGAGCGGGACAGCGCCGGATACCGGTTGCGGCCTGACGGCGAAGGCCGGTTGAGCATGCTGATCCACGTCGGCGTATCGGAAGGCCCCAAAATTGCCATGGCCGAACTGGTCCGGGATGACTGGGCCGAAGTCGGGCTGGAAGCTATTGTCGAAAATCTGGGTGAGCAGGGCGGTCTGTTCTCGCAAAGATTGGCCACCAATGACCTGCAGATACCGACCTGGCATCTGGACAGAAACGCGCTGTTCGGCCGCTCCCTGGGCAGCAACTACGCTGTTGATCAGACTTCCTTCTGGACCGGTACGTGGAAGGACTGGTTCCGGACCAATGGCGAGGAGGGCGTGGAGCCGCCGGAGGAGATCAAGCGGCAGCGAGAGATCTTTGAGCAGTACAAACTGACGGCGGTCGGCACCGAAGATTTCGACAGACTTGGCGCCGAGTACTATGAGTACTTCACCAGCGAAATCCCGATGATCGGCACCATCGGCTTTACGCCGCGGCCGGTCATTATCAGCAATCGCCTTCACAACGTACCGTTGGAGGGCGCCGCCTGGATCTCGGACAACAACTTCTATGCCCCGTTCATGCCTTCACAGTGGTTCATTGAGGAGTAGGGCATAGCGAAGAAGACTGTGCAACACCCTGTTTTCGCCCTTGGTGGGAACAGGGTGTTTGCTCTGTTGCGGTGGACGAACGGAGGAATCGAACTTGCAACGGGGTGGGAAACGGCCCTTTTCAAATCTGCCACTCTTCGTTAGTATTCAAGTCCAACCAGGAAAACGGCTAAAGAGCCGCCACAATTTGATTCGTCTGCGACGGTGAAGGCCCGCCGCACGGATGGATAAGGCGTACCTGCTCCGGTTCGATGCGCGTCACCGCCTCTTCCAGCAGACAGCCGTACCCGATAGGGCTCCTTCATGGTCAGCGTATTGCGCCGTTTCAATCCGAACAGTAGGCAAAGAAAGGAGAGGCCGGGAACGCCCTGAGTTTCGCCCGCGCCGAAGTCAAGATGACGCAACTGAAGAGGAAGGCAACAAAACCGGTACGCTTGGGTCTGATTGGATGCGGCGGTATCGTGCGCATCAACCATATCTCCGTATATCTCGCCCTGCCGGACTCGGTCGACGTCGTTGCGGTCGCCGACCCTGTCCCCGATAACCTCGAGTATGCAGGCAATACGCTTGAGGTGCCGCCGGCGCAGAGATATGCCGACTATCGCGACATGCTGGCCAAGGCCGAACTTGACGCGGTTTCGATCGCCACGCCGCACGCCCTGCACGCTGAACACGCCATTCAGGCAGCCGAGGCCGGCGTCGCGGTCATTTCAGAGAAACCAATGGCGACTTCGCTGGAGGAGGCCGACGCCATACTGGAAGCGGTCAACCGCAACGGTGTCCCCTATGCCATCATGCACAACCTGCTCTTTACCTTGCCTATGCAGGAAGCGCTGAGTCAACTGCGAACCGGGAAGTTGGGGAGGCCGATTTTGGGTCGTGGTCAATGCATGGGGATGAAACCGGCTGACTTTGGCAGCGATCACGCCAATCCCGCCATGGCTTGGCGCGCCCAGAAGGCGGTGGGCGGCGGTTGCATCAGCGATACCGCATATCATGAGATCTACTCGGTCGAGGCGCTGATGGGTTCGCCGGTCCGCTATGTCGAAGCCAGAGTAAAAACGATGCGTTTCGATATCGACGTCGACGATCTCGCCATACTCCTGTTTGAACATGAGGACGGCGCCGTGTCCACGGTGTCGGCATCATGGTGTTCGCCGGCGATCACAGCTGAACGGGGCCGCTGGTGCGAAGTGCATACCACCAATGGATCGATCCGGGTGTTTCACCGCGACGAGGAGCCGTTCTGGCGCTACGGCGGCGAGGAAGAAGGCTGGAGTTCTCTCGAAATACCCGAACCGGTAGTGAAAGAGAACCCCGGCGTTGGCGGTCACTTCGGCTGCTATGCCGCCACATTTGAAGCGCTCGCCAGCGGCTCGGAGATGCCGGTGGACGGCGAAAAGGCGCGGCACAATCTGGCCATTATCGAAGCGGCGCGCCGAGCAACCGGCGAACGGCGCGCGATAGGAGTTGAGTGAACATGCGACTCTACGTGGATGTGCACTGTCATATCGGGACGACCATCACCTACGACCCTGCCGTGGGCCAGACGACCGGCCGCTGCCTGGCACGTATGGCCTCCGCCGGCGTTGTCGCGGCGGTTATCGGGCCGACCGCCGTCGGTTCGTCGCAGATCCGGGGCATACTCGACACCAAGGACCAGAACGGGATCATCGTCCGCGCCTGTCAGCAGTTTCCCGATCGGTTTCCCATCGGCCTGGCCCTGATCGAGCTGCGCCATGGCCAGGTCGGGGCCGACGCCCTCGAAGAGACGCTGGTCGAAGGCGGTCTCAAGGGCATTATGTGGCATCCGGCCGGCATGACGTTCGAAAGGCAGCTCTACCCCTTTCTCGAAGTCGCGTCACTCAAGGGAGGGCTCTGCCTTCTGCATGAGAGTCCGGAGCGGACCGCGGCCTATGCACGGCGCTTCCCCAACCTGACCTTCATCCTCCATGCCGGGACCAAAGAGGAAATGGAGCCCTGTCAGCAGTTGGAGAATGTCTGGTTTGAGATCGTACAGCGACCCGTGCGCTCACGGTCCGATTGGGACCTGCCGCAGCTGGTCAACGAGCTCGGCAGTGAGCGGATTCTCTTTGGCAGCGACCTGCCCTACTATGACTTTCGCATCCTGCAGGCCCAGTTGGAATCCGCAGACATTGACGAGGCAACCCGCGATCGTATCGCATCCCAAAACGCCGTGACGCTTATACGGAGTTTTCGCCCCGACTGGGAGCTGCCCCAGGGAACCCTCGCCGCCCCGCAGAACTATACCTACGATGAGCTGTGGGCTCCCAAGGAGGCCGGAAGCGAAAGGCTGCTATAGAAGCCGGTTCAAGCGCCGTGAAACAGTTCTACAAGGTACAGTTCTACAAGGTAAAGAGGAAGATCCAATGAAATTCGCCCTACTCGGTCACTCAGGACACCTGGACTACTACGAGCAGATGCTCCAGGACCTGCCCGACGTCACCGTCACAGCCGTCGCCCTGGCGATTCCGGGCGAATCGCTTGACTCCTTCGCCAGCGCCCCGGGCGTAACGTCGGAGACAAACAGATATACCGAGTATGAGGAGATGCTCGACAAGGAATCTCCGGACCTCGTGCAGATCTGCGTCCCTCCGCAGCAGGTTCCCGGATTTACCGAAATATGCCTGAAACGCGGCATCGCCGTCATGACGGAAAAGCCGCTGGCGATGGATCTGGCGACTCTTTCACAACTGTACGCCGCGGCCAGTGAGGCCGGGACCCCGCTTGCCGCGCTGCACGGCTACCGCAGAATGAAATGGTTTGAGGCCGCTCGCGATGCCGTGCACGCCGGTCTGATCGGAGAGCCCCTGGGCAGCTACAGCCAGATCTCCTACCGGTGGGGCGCCAGGCGGCCGGACCATTTTCGCTTGCGCGAGACCTTTCCCGGTATCGTGCCTTTTGTGGGTGTTCATGTTATTGACTGGCTCGTCTGGTCACTGGGCGACGTATTCACCGAAGTTACCGGTTGGGAGACGACGGCCGCCCACCCGGACTATCCGGGCTGTGCCAGCCAGGCCGCCATTCTGTTGCGGATGCGCAATGGCGGCGTCGCGACCGTGATGCTGGACTTTCTGCGCCCGGCGACCGCGCCCAGCCATGGCGATGAACGGATGATGATCTCAGGTACAGAGGGCGTTGTGGAGAGTATCGCCAACGAGGAGACCGCAAAGCTGATCAGCGAACAGGCCGGGGTATGCAACCTCGAGATTCCCGACACGCCCAACTGGTACACGGCCTTTGTCAACTCAGTTCAGGACGGCTCTTTCGCCGGTGTTGAAGAACTCTTTCGGATGACGGAGATTGCCCTCAAAGCCCAGCAGTCGATAGACGAAGGCAAGAGGATCTCCCTGCTGCAATCTCCGTACGGGGCGAAGACATGATCGGCTATATCGTACAAAGACTGATCTACGCGGTGGTTACTTTCTGGTTTTTGAGCATCGTTGTGTTTGTCATCATTCAACTGCCGCCGGGGGATTTCCTGACCAGTTATGTCGCGCGCCTGGAACAGGAGGGAGACATCATCGATGAGGCCGAAATCGAAGCTCTCAAGCGCGAATACGGTCTTGACGCCACCCCGGTAGAGAAGTACGTTCGCTGGTTTGGACGCTTTCTGCAGGGCGAAATGGGCCGCTCTTTCGAATGGAACCAGCCCGTGGGCAGGCTCCTGAGGGAACGTCTGCCTTACACGATACTGCTCTCGTTGATCACCCTCTTTTTCACCTATGTGGTCGCCGTGCCGATCGGGATTTACGTTGCCACCCGCCAGTACGGCTTCAGCGACTATCTGTTTTCTGTGCTGGGTTTTGCCGGGCTGGCGACGCCCAACTTCATGCTCGCTCTTATCCTTATGTTCCTCTTCTTCAAATACTTCGGCATCAGCGTGGGCGGCCTCTTTTCCTCGGAGTATGCCCTCGCCCCGTGGTCTCTGGGCAAAATATGGGATCTCTTCACCCATCTCTGGGTTCCTATCATCGTTATCGGCACGGCCGGCACGGCAGGAATCATTCGCGTCATGCGCGGCACCCTGCTGGATGAATTGGGCAAACAGTATGTCATCACCGCCCGCGCCAAAGGCGTTGGCGAAGGAAAATTGCTGTTCAGATACCCGGTACGCCTGGCGATCAATCCGATCGTCAGCACGGTTGGCTGGCAGCTGCCGGGCATCGTCTCCGGCGAGACCATCGTCGCCATTGTACTGAGCCTGCCCACCACGGGTCCTCTCCTCTTCATGGCGCTTATCAACCAGGACATGTTCCTGGCAGGAAGTATTGTGATGTTTCTAGGTATTCTGACGCTGATCGGTACTTTTCTGTCTGACATTCTACTGATCGTTGTAGACCCACGCATCCGTTTTGAAGGAAAGACTTGAGATGACAACCGACGTAACAACCGGTGTTTCAAGCGGAGTCGGGATGCGGGAGGCCGGGATCACGGCCGAAGAGCGCTACTTCCTGGCCTCACAGTGGCAACTGATGTGGCGCAAGTTCAAAAGACATCGTCTGGCCGTAGTCTCTGTTTCCCTGCTGGGAATTCTCTATGTACTGGCGATCACATATCAGTTCTGGGTCCCCTACGGCCGGTTGACGAAACATGAGGATTTCTTGAGCGCCTCTCCCTCTCGCATTCATCTCTTCGACAGTGAAGGTCGATTCCGAGGCCCTTTCGTATATAAGCTGGACGGAGAAATCGACTTTGATACCTTCACCCGCGTCTATACGGAAGACACCTCACAGATCTACCGCATTCGCTTTTTCCAAAAGGGAGAATCCTATCGGTTCTGGGGTCTCTTTCCAATGGACATCCATTTCTTTCTTCCGGAGGAAGGAGGCGTGATCTTTCTGTTCGGCACCGATTCGCTGGGCCGCGATCTCTTTTCGCGGACGCTGGCGGGCGCCCAGGTCAGCCTTTCCGTTGGACTGGTTGGTGTCATGATCAGCTTTGTACTGGGCTGCCTTCTTGGCGGCATTTCCGGCTACTTCGGCGGGGCGACCGACATGCTGATCCAGCGCATTATCGAGTTCGTGATCATCGTGCCCACGATACCGCTGTGGATGGCGCTGAGCGCGGCCGTGCCTGCGGGATGGTCGCCGGTCAAAATCTACTTTTCCATCACCATCATTCTTTCCATTATCGGATGGGCCGGGTTGGCCCGCGTCGTGCGCGGTAAACTGCTTGAAATGCGCGAGTCGGACTTCGTGATCGCGGCCAAAGTCGCCGGTTCTACCGATATGCAGATCATCGTTGAGCATCTGTTGCCGGGGTTTATGAGCTATCTCATCGTCCATCTCACCCTGGCCATTCCGAACATGATCCTGGGAGAAACGGCGCTCAGCTTCCTGGGGCTGGGCATACGTGCGCCGGCGGTCAGCTGGGGCACCCTGTTGAAGGATGCCCAGAATGTCCGCAGCGTGGCCGTGCAGCCCTGGATGCTTATCCCCGGCCTGCTCGTGATCGTAACGGTGCTCCTGTTCAACTTTATCGGCGATGGGCTGCGTGACGCGGCCGACCCCTACAAGTAGCGGCAATGGAACAGCAAGAGCCAGTCCTGGAACTCAGAGATCTGCACACCTACTTCCCCCTGGAAGAGGGGTTGCTGAAAGCGGTGAACGGTGTATCTCTCACCATTCACAAGAACCGCACACTCGGTGTTGTGGGCGAATCGGGCTGCGGCAAGAGCGTTACCGCCCAGTCGATCCTGCGCATCGTGCCTGAGTTTGCGCAGATGACCGGGGAGATTCTGCTGCACCAGAACGGCCATATCACCGATCTGGCTGCCCTCGCCCCGTCTGGAAAAGAGATCCGCGATATTCGCGGCCGCGATATCTCGATGATTTTTCAGGAGCCGATGACAGCTTTCTCACCTGTGCACACGGTCGGCGATCAGATCATGGAGGCCATTCTGGTTCACGAAGACACGGCCCGGGAGGAGGCGCGCAGCCGGGCCGTTGAACTCCTCAGCCTGGTCGGCATTCCCATGCCAGATGAACGTGTAGACGCCTATCCGCATCAGCTATCGGGCGGGATGCGGCAGCGCGCGATGATCGCCATGGCGCTGGCGCTCAAGCCCAAGCTCCTCATCGCAGATGAACCGACGACAGCGCTGGACGTGACCATTCAGGCCCAGATTCTACGTCTGATGAAGACGCTTCAGGCCGAGATGGGCATGTCTATCATGTTCATTACCCATGATCTGGGTGTGATTGCGAATATGGCCGATGAAGTCGCCGTGATGTACCTGGGACGGGTGGTCGAATTCGGCAGTGTCAGGCAGATTTTCCGCTCGCCCCAACATCCCTATACCCAAGCCCTGTTGCGCTCGATCCCCAGGACTGGGCACAGGGCGCGGGTCCGCCTGGACACGATCGAGGGCATTGTCCCCGTCCCCCTCGATCCGCCTGATATCTGTCCATTTTCCGATCGTTGCACGCAGTTCATCCCCGGCCGCTGTGACGAGAAGGTACCCGATTTTCTGGAAACAGAGTCGGGGCATTCGGTACGTTGTATTCTCTATGAATGACAGCTATGGAATCGAACAACCTGCTCGAAGTACATAACCTCAAAAAGTATTTCCCCATCGAAAAGGGTCTGCTGCGCCGGGTGGTTGGGCAGGTGCGCGCCGTCGATGATGTGAGCCTGAGCATCGCCCCCGGGCAGACCTTGGGGCTGGTCGGCGAGTCGGGGTGCGGCAAAACGACGCTGGGCCGCTGCGTTATCCGCGCGATTGAACCGACGGAAGGACAGGTGCTGTTGCGTATCGACGACCGCCAGGCCGATATAACCGGTCTCGATGCCAAGGAGCTGCGCGCCACCCGCCGCCATATGCAGATGGTCTTTCAGGACCCCTATGCGAGCCTTGATCCCCGCAAGACCATTCTGGACATCGTCGGCGAGCCCCTGCGCGTAAACAAGCTGGCCAGGGGCGAGGATCTGGAACAGCGCGTGCGTCAACTGGTCGATCTGGTCGGCCTGGACGTCAAGTACCTCAAACGCTATCCCCACGCCTTCAGCGGCGGTCAGCGCCAGCGCATCGGCATCGCCCGCGCCTTGAGCCTGCATCCCAGCCTGATCGTCTGTGACGAGCCCGTTTCCGCCCTCGACGTTTCGGTCCAGGCCCAGATTCTCAATCTGCTGCAGGACCTGCAGGCGGAGTTCAGTCTCACCTATCTGTTCATCGCCCACGATCTCAGTGTCATCCAGCATATCTCCGACCAGGTAGCCGTCATGTATGTCGGCAAGATTGTGGAGCAGGCGCAGACGGAGGAGCTCTTCCTGAACCCCAAGCACCCTTATACGGAAGCGCTCCTGTCCGCAATCCCGCAACCAGATCCGGACTCCCTGCTGGATGAAATCACGCTTGACGGTGAAGTGCCCAGTCCGGCCAACCCACCTCCCGGCTGCTACTTTCACCCCCGTTGCCAGTACGCCCAGCAGATCTGTCAAGAGGAAATACCACCTCTCCTGGAAGTCAGCCCCGACCATTACGCCGCCTGTCATTTCGCCCAGGAGTTGACGCTGCACGGTGCGGGAGACCTGGAAGAGGATAGCCGGTTGTGAATCCTCCCGCTGGTTCCGGCTTGTGCGCAGGTGTCGAGACAGGCGCACAGGCGATGGGAGAGCGGCTGTGGCGCTGATCCGGGGCGTGGAGTGAACGTATGGACGCGCTTCTCTTCTGGACAGCGCTGTGGCTTGCCGGTGTGGGGCTGTTTGTGTATCTGACAATCACGTTGGTGCGCCGGTTGGTAATTCGTTTCAGCCAGGGAGTCGAGGCCAACGTCCGCGCCGCAGAGTCGATTGTCAACGACGAGCGCGTTCCCGAAGCCTGGGCAGCACCCTACCGCCAACAGATCGAGACCCTTCGGCGGACCGTTGGTTCCGAAGCCGAGATCGAACGCGCTGGCCGCCGCGGCCACAAAGACTGTTTGCGTCAATTGGACCGGCTTGTGCAGTACTTTGAGAAGAGCAACCTGGTAGATAGCACGGAATCACGGCATGTCCTCCTGACAGGGCTGCAACGGCAGCGCGCGCGCTGGGTTTCCGGGGGATGGCAGTACGTGATCGAGAGGGATGACGATCGTTAGGTTCCGTTGATATTTCGGGAAGTCCGCTCACAATTCAGCAAGAACGGAAAGCCGGCAGGCCTGATAGAGATTCTTCTCGCTTGAATGTTGTGATAAACAAAACCAATTGATCCGCGAAGTCACGCGAAGGGTCGCGAAGAACACCTTTTTGTCCGCGGAGGACGCGGAGAACACCAAAGGGGTATCGGATTTTCTTGGCGCAGTTGCGCGGCCTTGCGCGGATAGGCAGTTTGCTCCCGCGAACTGCTTTTCTAACAGACGTCAACGAGCCCTAAACAGTTAACTCCCGAGATTCAGGGGATACACCAACCGCTATGAAAGGGTGGGGTCTCCAGGGGTATCCTCATGTCTGAAAAAGCGCTAAAGGCGGCCCTGGTGCGGTCGGTTGTATTTCACGCTTTGGCATGAAAGCCGTTTTTGAAACCAGTCCTGGAAGTGAAACTCCTTGTCTACCTTATTGGTTCTATGGATAAGCTGACCTCGTTGGATAGCTCGGTCACACTGTGGGAACATAGCTTTAACGCCACCGCTCTTTTTTGTGTCCTGCCTTTTGGCTGGGATTGGTTAAGGGCCGCTGACATTTGCAAGGTGTGTTGAGCAGGCAAGCTCTCCCAACTGCGTGCGGTGAAAAGGTAGGGTTTCAAAGCGGGTTGAAAAGACACAGTTTCAATGCAACGGCACGAAAAGCTGGGCTTGGTCTCCCTATACACAGGGCCTGCGCACGTACGTGCGTTTACGAGAGATCCACGAGAGTTTACGAGCGTTTACGAGAAAAAATTTTCAAGCGACAGAACATCGCTTATCCGCAATAATACAATAATTGCTTGATGATTGAGAATTCATGTGCGTTCAAATTGAAACCAAGACTTTTCACACGGGCTGCCGCCTGGCATCGCAGGCGTCTCACTCGATTGATACTCGCAAGCTCGTGGATTCATTTGGGATCTACATTAGAAACGATAGCGGCGCTGGGCTCTTGGCGCACGGCCAGATATCGTCTTATCCCCCACTTCCCCGCTTTCGATTGCGCGGGATCTTGCTTGCTTCATTGAAATGTCAACGGCCCTTAGAGTGCTGGGCGACACGAGCGGGTATGTCCTCGGGGAGCGAGGGCGGGTGGCCCAGGTCCTTCACGGGAGCTGATTTTTGATCCGCAGCAGTGCGCCTAGTGCTTCGTGGTTTAGCAGTTGGGATAAATTATAGGCTTCACCTCAATCCAACTTCTTTGTAATGTTCCCATGGCGGCCATACTTTCGTGATTATTTCAGCCATTTTGTGGGTTCGCTCAATAATTGAAGCCTCGTTAAAGCGGTGAGGATGATCCGCTAACAGGATCTTTGTAAGTAGCAAAGTGCCATGTTTCTCCAATGCTCCATGTTTCTCACTCCAAGGAGCGTTTGACAGACTCGAATTCAGTTTGCTGGTTGTGAGTGTCAGGTTGCCCAAGGATTTCACTGCCTCATCTCTTCGCTCAATTTCATCTTGGGTTGGACTGTCGGACGGTAAGCGCCAATGAGTCTCCCACTTCCTTGGCATTATGTGCTCAAGAGTTAGTTTGTCTGTCCAAATGAGTTGCTCGGTCATTTCGCCCCTCATGTTGTCCTCGATAGCCTCCAAAACCATTTTGCGCCGAGCAACTGTGCCTGCCAGAGGTCTTGTTGTAAGCCGTTCAATCAACATTCGATCATTGGGCCACATTGTGGATGTGGATGTTGAAGACCCCAAATGATCTGCCATGATTGAGATGCAATCAGTTGGTGACTGATTGTGGAGTTTGTTCAACAGGTTGACAATTAAGACTCCAAGGCCATGAGAGATTAACCCGCATAGCATTCGTCTTACCAAGTAGCTTTCGATAATCTGGAAACACTGCTTTACATGCTCTCTGGGTGCGTCAGAGGTCTTGAGCCACAGCAGGAGTGGCATTGCGGCAGCTATATCCAGGATTTTCATCCGCTTTAGAAAGGTTCTGATTTCTTCATCGTCGTCCCTAACTTCCAGGAAATTCTTGTATATTACGCCGGTAGTTCTGACACCCTCTGTAATGGTTTCAATGTCAGGCGTCTGTGGGCTCCCAACATACTCCCTGAATTCTGCCGCGACTCTCTGGTGGGACACTTCTTGTCGTGCTTTCATAACCATCCAATGATTGAGAAACCTGTCTAGTTGAATTCTTTCTACACGTGGTTCTCCCGTTGATTGACGCCACCACATATCATCAAACATTGACCAGAGTCGGCGGGCAGCGGTGGCGTCGTCAATCACATTTGCTTCATACATTACCGTATTCTTGACAAGATCCGACTGCTTCAAGGGTTCTCCACGGGCGTTCAGCGTTTCAAAAATGATATGTGGCTTTTCGTCAGCATCAAGATCTATGACGGCGATTTCCAAGTATCGCGCAAGAGCATCCTCCAGCGCGTCAGACTTGTGTACTCTGTCACCATTCCCGTCATTTAGCCACGTTTCTACCTTGTCCTTGAGAAATCCATAGGCACGAGTTATCAGAATGAAATCATTGCGACTGTCTACATCGGACATTATGATCGCTTCGTAAAACGCTTTTTGGTCCAGATGATTCGATTGCCGAATTTTGGTCTGATTGTCGAGGTCATTTCCAAAGTGGCTTTTCTGATTCTCCGTAAGGGCACGTAGCCGGTCTGCCCTAACGTTGTCATTGGCCACCTGGAATGCCCATTGCGTAGCTTTTATAAGCAACTGCAAGGTTGTCAGCCTTTGTTGCCCATCAACTACCAACGTTTTTGCAACTTCCCCGGTCTTACTCTGCCGATGCTGCAAAACAATAGCTCCCATGAAATGTGGCCTGATTTTCGAGTCTTCGATTCTCATGGCGCGCTCGGCGATATTCTTGATATCCTCCCATAGAGGCATCCACTGTTCATTTTCGTCCCACGCGTAGGGTCTCTGAAATTGCGGAATCTGGTAAGAGATTTGTCCCGAGAAAAGCGATGTGAGGTTGACAATTTTGGCGTCCATCGAGGGATTTCTCCTGTTAGTGAACGTGCAGTGGAGGCAGGATTGTTGTGGTTGGCCCAAAAACCTGGATCTTGATCTCTAGTGCATGATGAAGTAATTGATTCAGCACTGAGGGGACCAGTTCTAGGGTAAAGAAACGACAGCGACACGCGGCAGCCTATGGACTTTGGGTTGCGCTGGAAGCGCCTGAAGGCAGCAGTTCGTCGTCTAGATATTTAGGCCACCCATAGTCGTGGAGTGCTCATCGATGAGTTGTTTCGGTGAGAAGTCTATGATGTTGTGGAGTGTAGTTACAGAGGCCGTGCAAGAACAAGTACTCAAGAAAGTATTGGCTTAAATCTTGGACGTAGAAGTATTTGGAATACGCGGTATCCAAGAGTTCTGCGTGTTGATATTTGACTGCATGGCTATTTTTCTGTAGAGGATGCACGACATAGTTGCGCACGCTGTTGAGCAATGGAACGCCTGACTGACTTAGTCCTAATTCCCTCGCAAGATTGGCGGTCACTGGCGTTCTTGATGAATCCAGACACGGATTTGGGACTTTGTGTTTTGCCAGTGCTTTCTCGACGACTTGGGTGGAGTTTTCCCGTGCTGGATTTGATATGAGTAGGTGAGCAAGCATGTCCAAACCTGCATAGCTGGTTGCGACCGCCTCTCTGGGAAATCCGGCCTGTTGCATAGCTGTACTGTTGACGTAGCAATCTATTATACGGCTGACCTCATTTTGGTGCTTCTCCCATGCTGACCAGAATCGAGGAAATAGAAACTCCAGGTAAACGCTCGCAGATACCATGCTGCTATTTGAAAACCAGTTGGTTGATGATGGATTGAGAATAAACTTGCCTATCTGTCCCCAAGTCGCCAAGTTTTCAGAATTATATCCGATCACGGCGGTAGGATGTCGATATGCACAGGCCGTGAATGACAGAAAATATGTGAGTCCTTCCAGCAGATGACTCAGTTCTTGTACACTGAATTCCTCTCCATCTCTGGTGATTAGTCCTGAGTAACTGATACCACCTCTTGTATCCTCATCGTCATTTGTGAGAGTGAGTATCCAACCAGCATCGGTTTTGAGAACAGTACTCTCTTGGGGGATCACTTGTACCGTCGCTTTATTTTCAGGCAGCAACTCTGATACCGCCTTAAACCGATCTTGAAAGCTTTCGTATTCTCCTTCACTAAGGAGTTGTCCTAACCAAGACTGTTTGCCAGAGCTTCTTATTTTTGGGAAGTCTACGAGGCTGAATTTGGCATTTCTTAGAGTTGATTTACGTACTGCGATTTGATTTTTTTTGATACTCAATATTCCTCTATGGTGAAAATCTGCCAGAATGACTTTTGCCTCCATATCAGGCCCTGACAGAGCGCCTTGAAAAGCGGTTGGGGCTGGTCGCTCTTTAAATCTGAGTTTGACAGTACTTCCATCTATCCAGAGGCGTCTCAATTGAGGATGGGTTCCGAAGATTTCACTGTCGGACCAACTTAGCTGTCCTTCCTCCGCTTCTGGCTTGTATGCTGGAGCACCGAAATATCGCAGTTCGAAATACCCATCTTCAGACACTTGGGGAATGATGGTAAGTGGGAATTCCTGATCATCGAATCTAAGGACTGCATTGACAGGCACATCCAACTCTGCTTTCAATACTTCCTCAAAGAATTTTTGTTCAAGATCATTGAATTGCATAGTGTTCCTTGCTCTTAACGATCTTAGCCGCCAAAGCTGAGCCACGAGTTGAGGGGAAATCGACCCCCAAAACTGAACCACTAGCTAAGGGGCAAAATGGAGAAATTCACCAAGCTGGTGGAGTGGAGTTCAGTGTTTAAAGATCGTCGTCGGCAGACAGTTGTCTGCTGCATCAGAATATGGGCACTCTTGTCCCATTTTGTGGTCTAAAGATTTGGGCCAAGCTCACACCGCCCCTCCGCAACGCTACATTACCTCCGTCATATCGTAAGTGACCTTGATATTCACTTCTGTCGCACCTGAGTTTCTTTTCTCGGGCTTCAGCGTTGCTGTAAACGAATCTTTCAATAGGACCTGTACCGGATTTACACCGCGGTAGCCATCCATGTTGAACCAGAACAAGCACCGACTACTATGGCATTCGTTGGGTATCTTCACCTGCAACTTCCCATTTTCGATTTTCGAGCTATGCTCATAGCCGTCCTCACTCAGAAATTTCAAGCTCGCCCCATCCACTAAATTCCCGTCCGGGTCGTGTGCTTCGACCCGTAATCTGTGACCTTTTTCACGTTTTGGACTTTGCGGTGCTCTTGGGGGCTCTGTCTCCTTCCACTTGGCTTCGTCAAACCAATCTCTGATCTGTTCAGGTAATTCCGGTTTCCTCTTCCAGTGTCCCCTGTCGGATATTTCCAAATCGCGCAAAGACTCACGTTTCTTCCCAACATTGAAATATGCTATCCCTCTCTGGTGGAGTAGGTAGTGTATAATCCCATGATCATCTTCAAGAGAAGAATTACCAAGGCATCTGGTATAGAAATCAATCGCTTTGTCCCAGTCGCCTGCAGCAAAGGACTCTTGTCCTGCATAAAAGTCTGCTTCAAGATCCGGAAAGTGATTTTGGTCGCGAATATAACCAGATATGTCGTTATAGATGGTAGAAGGTTCTATGCCGTACACGGTAAACAAATGCTGCAGAATGTCCCTTTTCAGTTCGCTCGGGATCTCGTAAACAGTGATGTCTTCATTTCTGATGTAGCCTTTGTTTGAAATAACGAATAGGCTTTTCTGAGCATCCGCCATGTTGGAAGGCTCGGTGGCAGGTCGGATACTGTAATCACTGTAATCGTCCCACTGTTGCCTCTTGAAAAAAATAACTCGCCCGTCCTTGTTTGGCGAATAGTTGCATGCAAAAAACAGTGCTACGTTCAGATCGCTTGTAAAGTCAATCAGGTTCGTTTTGCCGCCCCTGTGTTGTATTTGAGCTAAGATTTTAGCATCATCGACTTCATCTTTAGCGTATGCGCGAGCCCTCGTCAATTGCCTATTTTGAGCTTCCGTGATGTCGAAAATTTCTTCATCAAGTTCGTGAAACTGTCTATACAAACCGGAACTCACCCTATCATGGCACTCTGATTCGCCTCGATATATGAATGTGGTACCCTCTGGATCCTGCTCCGCAACTAGAGCGAGATTGTCCATTAGATCGCGCACCCGTTTCCTGTTGTCGTGCCTGTGATTAGATCTCCACATGCTAATAATGAGATCGGTAACAGTTACCCCACTAAGGTCATTGTTGGTATTCATCTCAACCCTATTCCTCTGATGATTTCTATGGCGTAGCCTTCACTTCGGCCCATCTTCAAGCGGGCATTCGTTTCCGTCTGTTGAAGTGGGCCCCAAAAACTGGACCACAAGCTAAGGTGTATAATGGAGAAATTCACCGAGCCTGTGGAGGGGCAGAACGATGATCAAGAAACGGCGGCGACACACGGCGGCCTACAAGTTCCGGGTTGCGCTTGAAGGCAGCAGTTCGTGGTCTAGTCATTGGGGTCAACTATAGGCTTCGTATCTGCATATAGGAATCCACTTCGTGAAGGATCCGAGCGCATTCCGGGACAAGTGTTAGTCTAGTTGCGATTTCATCCTTGAACTTCAACAAGACCAGATCGGTGTGCCGTCCATGCCGAATCGCTGCCAGCACTAAATCTAGAAGCAAAAACAATTGCTGTTGAATCAGCGCTCCCTTCGCTAAAGTGGCGATGACCTCTGCGCCGACGGAGGCTGCGGTGTCTTCAGTGCAGTCCGGCCCCCCGAGTGTCCTGAGCATTGCTCGTGTTCCTGGAGTTGTCTGATATCCGTTTGTTTCGAGACTCCACAGGATGTCTTTTGCGCTGATCCGTACAAACCAGTAGTTCATAAGTACAAACTCTTCGATCTTTGAAGAATACTCCACTTCCGTGATGACGTTAGAACGAAGCAGCTCTGTCAGCAGTGATTGGGAGTTGACGGCCCCAAAGCCTAGCCAGCGGGCTACATTGGCTTGGGGGAGGTCGTCCGAAATCAGGACCGGCCTAACCTCGGATGGTTCGTCATCTGCAAATATCGCACCAGCCCCAGCCGGTGTCAGCGCTTCGATAGCCTTTTGAGGGTCGTCGGCATCAAGTAGGGAGTATGAGGGAATCCGTTCGAAGGTATCGGCCAACTCCAGCACAGAGCGCGCGTATGCCTGCCTCTTCTTCCAGACATCCTCCGGCGTCTCAGTTAGCGTGTACCGCCCTTCCTCGCCTCTTCCCGCATAGCCAGAGGGGGCAGGACCTATTCTCATCTGATAAACGTAATTCTGGATCTCATCAAACACGAGCTGGGGGATGGTGATACGCGAAAATCGCTTTCGAAGATGCTCCGCAAGTCTTAGTCTATGTACGGTGAGTAAAGCGACCATGTCCAGCACAATTGCGTCGGCATCGCGCAATAGGTCACTGGCTTCGTTTGCCTCTTCGTAAGATCCGGTTCCGAAATGGATGCGTCTGTCTGGTTGCGCTGTGTAATCGGGCCAGACCGCGAGGGTAGAACTACCGATAAGGGAGCAGAAAGAAGCGAATGGCAATCGGCTTGACTCGTATAGCTCCTCGGCATTTCTAACGTGCTGATGTCGCAACTCTACGCTCTGGAAGAATTGGGTGAAGTCGCTGTCCATTTCGACGAGTGACAGCGACATGTCGTCCGGAAAGCGTAGCGAGAATTCAACGCACGTCTCGTGGAATGCGCGGACATACTTGCTCTGTAACTCCGCGATCTCATACGAGGCGTTTCCTGGACCTTGACGCAGGACGACAACGTCCCCAACGCTTCGTCCCAGGAGGCGTTGCGCGAGACCGCTGTCGGGGGGCAGTTCTCGAGGCCCGTTCGGCTCCTCACCGTCTTCGAGGATGTGCCACCATTGTTCCTCGTTCTTGATGCGGACCGAACAGCCCGATTCGACGACAACGGGTTCTTCCCAATCCTCGCTCCATCCCAGGAACAGTCCGAAATATCCCAAGTGGGTCGCTGGATCGTTGAGTCCGTAGCGACGGGCAAGGTAGGCATCGTGCATGTAACCGGCAGCCCCAAGGGAGCATTTCATATGTGCCAGTTTCATGAGGGCTTGGGAGTCATGACCGAGTCCTGAAGCGTCTATTTCAAGGATAGTTTTCAAGGCTGCTTCGCGTTCACCGCACCGGATCTGAGCCGACGCAAGTTTGACCCGATCACCTGGGACGGCGTCTTCTCGAAAGCGAAGTTCATGATGCCGCAAGACTTCAGACTTGACATCCCCGACGTATCCGAGTATTGCAGCCTCAACGTCAATGACAATTCTCGGAATTGGGTCAACTACGTCGCGAATCTTCCGTGCCAGGTCGAAAGCCTTGCGATACTGTCCGCTGTTAGACAGAGATACTAGCATCGGGACCGCATCCGGATGGGTTGGGTCGTTACCACAAGCCTTGCTGAACTGTTCGGCAGCGTCTGCAAATCGTCCCACACCATCGTAGAGATGACCGAGTTGTCCTTGAAGGACCTGACGGAAAGGGGCGTCGGCCAGGTCAATTGCTCTGTTGAGCGCTGACGCGGCGGCTTCGCTGTCCTCTTTCAGATTGCTACGTACGGCGGCCAAGGCGAAGAGGGTTGGGTCGTCTGGGAATCGTTCCAGGGCCTCTTCAATCAGGGGGCCGACGGAATCGTCAGGCCCGGCTGCAGCCTCCGCCCGCAGGAGAGATTGAGCCCTCCCGAAATCTTCTTTTTCAGGCGGATCGAGTTTGAAACTACCTTTTAGCAGATCAATTGCAACTGTCGCGTCACCGGATTCAAGGCACGCGTCCGCAAGGGGCAGTATCAGTTCGGATCGCATTACAGGGTCTTGGATACCCTCAATCCAACTGCGCGCTTCGCTGGCAAGCCCCTTTTTCAGTAGCAACAGTCCCTTATGTAGAGTTGCAGCCGGATGCTCAGGTACTTTCCTCAATACCTCATCTACGTCACCCATCGCCTCGTCCACCTTCCCTAACAGCGCGCGGGCGCCGGCCCGTAGTATGAGAGCTTGGTGAAGTAAGGCACTCAATTGTGTGGGCCGCAAGAGTTCGACTGCCCGGTCTGCTTCAATCTCAGCCTCACTAAGCCTCGCCAGATCTTCCTTTGAGTACGCAACCGGCAGGCGTTCCACTTGGGTCTGTGCAAGCAGGCATTGACTTAGGCAAAGGTAAGTTTCAGCATCATCAGGATCGGCGTCGATGAGAGACCGGTAGACAGCTTTCGCGTCGTCGTAACGCTCCTGTTGTACACGAACTCTGGCAAGGGCCAGGGCGCTAGCCGGCTCTTCCGTCGTCCACTCCGCGGATGCCACGAAATCCTCAAGCTCTTCACTCTTCCCCGTACCCCACAAGGCCGAAATGAGGCTGGCCGCAGCACTTGGGTCGCGTGGGTCCAGTGTGAGCGCTTTCCGCGCCAGCTCGAGCGCTCGCTCGGGATCCTGTTGGAGCTCAGCGGCCATTGCGGCGTTTATGATTCCTTTTCTGTTTTCAGGTTGGATGTTGTGGGCCTCATTGAAGAGGGAGATAGCCGCATCAGGATTGTCTTCGCCCATTGCGCAGACTGCCAGGTTTGTCAGGAGGCGGAATCTGAGGTTGTCCGGCAACTGTTCTGCCTCGGGTTGGATCCCCTCTAGCTGTAACCGGGCGATGGCGATCAACCCTTGCTGAATCAGATCTCGGGCGGCGTCTATCCTCTCTGACCATTTCCGTTGTTCTGAATCCTGTATGGGTTCCGAGTCAGGCTGTTCCGCTTGAGTTGCTACGGAGTTGGCGAGTGTTTGCAGCTCTACCCTCATAGCGGCCACTTCAGCAAAGCCTGCTGTTATCTGATCATTCGTATTCTGAGAGAGACCTTCGATTCTGTCTATAGCTTGGAAGTCGAAAGGCAACCTGATGATCGCTTTGGCAAACCACTGCGCGACCTCCGGAGCCTGTTCTAACCACATCGCTAGGTCGTCGGCGTCGTAAGCTCGCACATCACGCCATTTTCCTTCCTCACGACGTTTCTTCACCCATTGCCTCTTATCCTTCCATCTGCGCGGAGTGGCAAACACAAAGGTGGTGGTAGCCCTGTTGATCTCCAGAGGATCGGCCGTTCGCTTCTCATAGTCTTCGCTGGCCTTTCTCTTGCTCCTTTTATCGCAACTGAACTCCCAGCCCGAAACACCGCTAGGTGCCCATGCGTTGCCATGCCCAACTTCAAGGATTCCGTCCCAGCCAGGAAGTCTCACAGAGCTACCGCTCGGTATATCGATCCTTGACGGAGGTTCGGGGAGAGTAGCCAGTACCAACTGACGTATGAGTTTCGGAAAATCGTGCTCAGCTTCAGCGGTGTCCGACCAGTTGTTTAACTGGGAGGCGTCGAAGGAGTATATCAATATATGAGAGCCTTTCCATGCCGGTTTGGATTCATCTGTGGCACTCGTTCGCCCGAAATTGTCACAGCGCGGGATGGAGTTAATTCGGTATATGTCAGCTCTGAATCTCCTATCGTGCATTGCCCAGGACTATGGCCCAGCATCGTTTGGATCCAATTCCAGATTCACCGTCCAGCCTTACTTCCCAACAATGAACCAACGTGATCTTGTATAGTTCACTCAGGGACTTTTAAGGTCTGTTAGAATTTCACACAATTCGTCGCGCAAGTCCTTTCGCAAAAGGTACCATCTTCCCCCTGGGGCTGTTGGGTCCCCCACCGAACTGTACCAGTCAGGGCTGTTTAAACGCTGGGTAATCGATCCCAGGACGCGTCTGAGCCCACGATTATTGTCGTTCGGGTCCGGGTCGTTAAGGTCTGCGGCTGCATAGAGTGCGTGTCGCGACACACGTCCCTGGTTGTCTTGAGCGTGACAGAGTTGCCTAAGTATCGCCGCTTGCGCCGGTTGTAGGGGCCTATCATCAGCAGTTAAGCCTTGTAGGTTGTTAGAGGCTAGAATTATGTTGTTTTCTCCGCCTGGACAACCGGCAGCTTCTCTTCCCTCTCTGTAGCCTTCTCGATAACCTATCCACATCATCACATTTTCGGTAGCATCCACAGGGTCTTTAGGGGTCTGGTGTTCGAACCGGTTCCAGCCATCCTTATACCCTTCCTTGAACCCCCAAAGAACGGCCCGAGAATCTTGCTCGGCTTTATAGTCCGATTCCTTAATCTCCTCCATACATTCTCGGCACTCAAACTCCCAGGGATGGAAACCCTCCAAGACCTCTAGCGGAAGCCACGTCCCGCAAACAGAACAGGGTGCATGCCGTTCGATCTCGCCCTGCAACCAAGTCTCGATAAATTCGGACAGGGATTCGCCCCTAGCACTAGCAATCTTGACTGCCTGTTCCTTCAACTCCGCCGAAATTCGCATCTGCAGTGTGCTGTCTTTCACCACGTTAAACTCCCGTGTCTGTGCGTGACAGGACTCCAACCGGCATGTATTGACGTAATACCACATTTGTCATTACAAGTCAAGCCCCGTGGGCATTGTCGTAGGCTAGGGCCATAGCATGTGGTCTAGCTTTTGGAGTGAAGCTTACCCGTGGGAAATCGTCGTCAAAACGACAAGTCGCTGTATCTGACTGTGTGGTGTGTACCCTTGCGCCTAAGCAGGCAGAGCCGATTCAATGACCTACACCGCCACCTCAACATCCGTATCGCCGGCGTCAAGAGCGTTGTAGTAGGCGAGGACCATCTCTTTGGTGCGGTAGGTGCCGAAGGCGGCTTCGTCGTGCTTGCGGACGATGGGGAAGGTGTCGAGGATGTAGGCGGCGTCGGCGCGGGAGAGGCCGTAGAGGTGGAAGTAGAGGGCGTCGAGGCGGGCGCGCAGGTGGCGGCGCTCCTCTTCGTTCCAGATGAAGGGCGGGCCGTGGTAGCCGAGATCACGGGCGAAGGGGGCCATGTCGTGGGCGGTGTAGGTGAGGCGGAGGACGTGGTGGAGGACGAGGTCGCGAGCGGTGGTGGCGCCAAAGTGGCGGTCGTAGTCGGCGGGGGCGATGACGGGGAGTTGCTCGACAAGAAAAAGATTCAGGTTTTGCCCTTGGACTTTTTGACGCGTTACGAAATCAAACGGCATGGAGTTTAAATTTGCGATGATCAGACTAGAACATTGCTTGTACGACGACGTGCCTTCTGAAAGGCAACCCGGGGCAGGCATCAGAACTGGCAGACTGTTGCCAAAACCGGCACGAGGCAAAACACTTGCGATCATCGTGCGAACGTTGGTCGACGCTGTTACATGCTTGAAACCAAGTGTCCACTCTAGGTTGTCTGGCCACTCACCTTCACTTTCCGAAACCCAATACTGTGAATCTGGTACCCAGTTCGGGTCGGTATATTCGCCGGGAGTGGTTTCTACTGGCTGTGCGGGGCGATTCAGGTTTTCTGGATTGACGATCACACAAGCGGCGCGGTGATCGAACGCCTGAACCATCTTTCCCTCGTACAGCGGAAGATACAATTCATCTCCCTTTTTCCAGCGGTTGCCCTCAACCGGGTAGAAGCCGTTTGCTTCGAGTTGAGCTGTAGTGCGGAATAGATTGGAATCGTTAGTCATGTCGAACATGCGCACGTACTGCACCGGCCAAGCGCGTTCCTCTTCCAAACCGGAGCGGTCAACGAGGACGGGGTGGCGCTCGTAGATGCGGCGGGTGATGTCGGCGTCGCGGCGGGTGCGGAAGACGGGGGCTGTGCCGGTGTTGGGATTGACGCGGGCGAAGTCGGAAGGAGCCAAGGGAAAGCAGCGATCCGGGTCGTCGATGGCGGCGGTGTCGTGGAGGAAGAAGGCGCAGTCGGTTTGGGCGAAGCGGCGCTCCTCGCCGCCGAAGATGAGGGCGCAGAATTTGAATGAGGCGTGAACGTCCGGAAAGAAGATCTTGCGGTTTTCGAAGTCGAAGAGGCCACCGACGCGGCCGCTGGTGGAGATGGATTTGAAGAAGCGGGCGGCGGTCTTGTCGGCGTAGATGCCGGAGGGGGTGAGCAGGCCGACGATGCCGTCAGGCTTGATCAGCCGCATGGCGCGCTCGACGAAGAGGGAGTAGAGGTTGATGTCGCCGCCGCCGAGCAGGGGGTAGTGGCCTGAAGCGCGGATGAGCTGGCCGAGACGGTCGGCGCGCAGCTTGGCGGCGTCGAATTCGGACGCGAGCGGGTCGCCCTGTTCGCTCAGCTGCCTGATGCCGCGGCGGCGGGCGGCCGCGGTGGGAGCAAGGGCCAGTTCAGGGGAACGGGTGGCGAACCACTCGACCTCCTGCAGCTTGATACGGTCCCAAGGCGGGTTGCCGATGATAGCGTCGAAGCCGCCGACGGGCTCGTCATCCTGCCAGCCATGCCAGACGCCGGGGAAGGCGGCCTCCCAGTGGAGAAAGCGCTCTCGTTCAGCGATCTCGCTGGCATCGCGCCACAGTGAAGTGAAGTCGGGCCAGAAGCTGCGTTGACGGATCGGGTCTGCGGCGTCGACGCCGTCGGGGCCTTGCGCCAACAGCGAAAATGCCTGTTCTTCTCCCAAGGCGAAGACACCGATCAGGGGAACCTCAAAGTTGTCGCGCTCCCTTTTCTTCATGCCCGCGGCCAGCCAATTCTTCCCGCAAAACGTATCGAGCAGGCCGCGCAGCGGGGCGGTCGTCTTTTCGACCTCACGGAAGAGCATAGCCGACTCCTCGACTTCGGAGATATCGGCGTCGGAGATCTCTTCGATCCGCTGCATGCCGGCGGCTGCGTTTTCGGCGGACTGGATGGCGCTGACCGAGTAGCTCTTGCCCAGCCGCTTCATCTCCTTGGTAGCGTCGTGGACGCGCATGCCGATGAGCGAATCGCCGCAGCGCAGGTGGTGGTCGAGAAAGGAGAGGGGCGCGCCCACGGTGAAGCTGTGCAGCCAGAGGGAGACTTTGGCGAGCTCGACGGTGAGGGGGTTCTTGTCGACGCCGTAGATGCAGCGCTTGAGGACCATGCGGCGGATGATGGCTTGGTCGGTCAGCTGGGCTTCGTCGATGACCCAGTTGGCGGCGTGTGCGCGGGCGAGAATGTCGGCGCGGATGGCGGCAATACGTTCAAGCAGCGGCGATGTGTAGGTGTCCTCCAGCCAGGGCGCGGTGGTGGGCGCGTATTCGACCAGGTCGGCGATGGCGTCGGAGAGGTAGTCGACCGCGGTGACGAGGAAGTGGCCGCTGCCCATGGCGGGATCGAGCAGTTTGAGGTTGAGCGCGGCTTCGGCGGGGTCCAGACGGCGCAGCTCGGCGAGGCGGACAGCTCTTGCGCGTGTGTCGCTCTGCAGAGCAGCAGTTTTGGCCTGGAAGGCGGCTTTGCGCTCTTCCAGCAGGGGTGTGAGAGTGCGTTCGACGATGAGGTCGACGAGCGGTTGGGGCGTGTAGAAGCTGCCGCTGTCCTTGCGCGCGTAGCTGTTGGGGCGGACGACGATCTGGCCGTCTGGCGTGCGCACGGGTTCGCGCTCGAGCAGGCGCTCGTAGATCGAGCCAAGCTGCTGCACGGTCATGTCGCGGTAGTTGACGTAGCGGCGGCCTTCGTCGCTCTCTGTGTGGCTGAGATCGTAGATGATGGGGCCGAGTTCGGAATCTGGCAGGCGCACGTGCTGGAGGATGGGCGCGACGCCCGCGGAGAAAAGGCCGCCGTTGTAAGGAGGCAGACCGATTGAGTTATCGCCTTTGTCGATGAGATCGCAGAGCGTAGCGATATGGTTATGGTAACTAGCTGCGCTCTCAGAGAAAGCCCTACCGTCGGTCATGTCTTTGTGAATATGATCGCGTATCGGTTTGCGCATCCCGTAGCGAGCGTAGCCGTCGTCATTGACGGGCAGCAGATCGCGGTCCTCGGCGTAGAGGAGGAAGAGCAGGCGGTAGAGGAAGATCAGGGCGGCCTGGCGGACATTCTCCAGTTCTGCGCCGCTCTTGTCTGCGAGGACGCGGATCAGGGCGGGATAGACCTTATCGAAGACGGCGCCGGAAAGATCGCTGGCGACCTGTTCTTCATAGCGGCGGCCTTCGGCGAGGGCGTCCTCGAGGAAGCTGGTCTGGGCGCCGTGTTGCGGGCTGAAGGCAGGGCGACCGAAGAGGAGGCGGAAAGCGCGAATACCATGGGAA
The DNA here is from genome assembly GCA_965208965.1 of Caldilineaceae bacterium. Taxonomy (GTDB): domain Bacteria; phylum Chloroflexota; class Anaerolineae; order Caldilineales; family Caldilineaceae; genus Bin5. The sequence goes on along the minus strand of OZ242384.1, from coordinate 1,116,927 downwards.
TCGTCCAAGCGGACGATGGCATCAAGGTCGACTTCGTAGTAGCCGCTGGCGCGCGGGAGGGCGCGGCGGTCGTAGAGGCGCCAGATGCGGCCGTTGGTGAGGATGCCCCAGCGGATGCGGCCGTCGGAGTTGATGTCGGCGGCGGCCAGGTAGCGCAGGAGCTGGGCGTGCGGCGAGCTGGCTTTGCCGTGTTTGGCGCGTGCGTCGAGGGGCAGGCCGAAGCGCTTGCTCTCGGCGACGGCCAGGGCGTCGGGATAACGTTGCGGGGCGGGTTTGGCGGAGGCGCGGTTCTTGGACTCCGTATCTCCGAAGAGCAGATGATCGGGGATCTCTTCGTTGTGGTCGCTGCCCTGCTGGGGCAGATAGTCGCTCCAACCGAGCAGCTCGAACATGGGGCGGATGAGCTCCTGCTCGGTGGTGGCCTCGTTGATGGAGTGAAAGTTGGCGGCTTTTTCGAGAAGGGCGAGCGCCTCGGCGCGGAAGGAATCGAGGTCTGAGTTCTGAGATTCCTGCCAGGCGCCGGTGTGGAGGATGCCTTCTTCGAGAAAGTAGCTGGTGAAAAGTTGACCGGGCATTGTCTATGGATTGTGGGGGTGGGTGGCGTTTGTGGCGTAGTGTACCCGCGCGGCGGTGGTTGTGCCAGTTCAGGGGGTTGTCTGAACTGTTGTTCACCTGTTATATCAGCAGGTCCGTCATGGCATTTTCCGGCGGGATGTTTCTGGTTAAGCAAACTATTCCGGCATCGTCCGCAATATCAGCGGCTCAAGGAACTGCACACTCTTGATGATGCCTTCGGATGCGCTCATCACCGGGTCTTCGTGCTCGATGCTCAGCGCCCCGTCGTAGCCGGCCACGCGCAGCGCGCTGACGAAATCGCGCCACCATGCCTCCCCATGGCCGTAACCCAGCGTGCGATAGGCCCACGAGCGCTCCGCAACCAGGTCCATCGGCCGCATATCAAGGCCGCCGTTGAGAGCCATTTCAGAAGGGTTAATGCGGGTGTCCTTGGCGTGGACGTGGAAAATGAACCCCTCCCCCAGCGCGGGGATGACGATGAGCGGATCCATACCCTGGTAAAAAAAGTGGCTGGGATCGAGGTTGACGTCCACGCTCGGCCCGGCGATCGCACGCAGGCGCAGCATGGTGCGCGTGTTATACGCGGACTGGCCGGGGTGCAGTTCGATCGCGACCCGGACGCCGCGATCGGCGGCGAACCGACCGGCATTTTCCCAGAAAGGGGTGATGATTTCGTCCCACTGCCAGCGCTCCAGGTCGGCGTATTCCGGCTGCTGCGGGTGCGTGGGCCAGTTTGGGTAGGGTGTCCCACTCGGATCGCCAGGGCAACCACTCATCGTCACGACGGTATCCGGGCCGAGTCTATGAGCGAGTTCTACCGTCCTGAAGAAGACATCCTGCGATGCCTGGCCGCGCGTAGGGTGCGGGTCGAGCAGGTTGCCATTGCAGTTGAGAGCGCTCAGCATCGCGTCCCCAAAAAAGTAGCCGGTCGAATCCACACGCAGCGCGGGGTTCCGCCCTTTAATATCGGGGTTAAAGTGCGCGATCGTGTACCCATCTTCGCTGATAATGACGACGTACCATGGACCATCCACGTTTTCGGGCGAACTGAAGTGGTCAATGGCAGCCTGTCGGCCTTCCTGATTGTAGAAGCGGATGGCATCCTGCACGAGCGCCTGTGTGTAGGCTGCCGGCTCGTTCTTCGTGGGGATGGCAACGCAACCGGCGATGAGGAGCGTGAGGTCAACCCGGAAAGAACAGGGGGAAATTTCCAATTGAAACTAAGAGAGGCATAACAACTCTGTACTCAATTAGGTGGAGGAAAGTTATGCTGACAAGCTGGCCTGTTCCAGCCTGCCTCGGAGCTGACAATCGAGCCAAAGCGCCCAAGAAACCAGACCCGCGCGCGTGTCATATGGACCAAAGCTGTCATTTTTGGCCGAAAGTACCAGCTTTTCGTCGCTGCAGCTCCTATCTGAATTCCCCGCAGTTCCTTCAGGGTTGACCCAAATTAACCCCGTTTGACAAGGCAGACTATCTAAAGTACGATGGTTTGCGGAATCTGATTCCGCAACAATTCCCAATTCCTATTGTTGCGACCCTATATTCCATCATCCTTCCGGCAAATGGGCGACGCAGCCTTTGCTTATCTTGTTGTTTGGACTGAACGATATACTCAGCGGCCTGGCAAAGTAACAAGATTTCGTATGGACTGTTGTTACTTTATGACGCCGCTGAGTATGTTCATCATAATTTATGGGTATTAAGAGCAATATGACGGACAAGAGGCATCGCACAGTCGTTGCCGTAGAAAGAGCAGTTGATGTTCTTCTATATTTGGCTAAGCGTTCTATTCCCGCTGGTGTGACAGACCTTGCTAAAGACCTCAACTTGAGTAGAGGTGCGGCTCATCGTTATTTGACCTCTCTCGTTGAAACGGGCTTAGCAATCCAGCATCAGGAGACTGACAAATATTCTTTAGGGCCATCTGTGCTAATTTTGTCTCAAGCTTTTCTCCACCAATTGAGCTTCAGATCTCGGGCCCTGCCCTATATGAATGACCTCCATCAGTTGTCCAGAGAAACAGTTTCTTTAGCCGTCCGCTACCAGGACCGCCGCATATACGTTGATCAGATCGAGGGTACCAATCCGCTGCGCTATAAAGCCGAGATCGGGAAGCCGTACCATTTACATTATGGATCACCTGGCAAGGTCATTTTGGCCAATCTGTCGGAGCACGAGATTAAGACCATTCTCCAAGATCCAAATCTGCGACTGCCCGCCACGGATGCTCCGGTGGACCGAGAGGAGCTGCTTAAGGAACTGAGTCAGATACGAACACAGGGTTATGCAACCAGCATCGGCGAGACTCTGTCCGGCCTTAGCGGAGTCTCCGCTGTTATCAAAGATCATACCGGGGAGGTAGTTGGAACTGTCGGGATCAGCGGTTTATCTTTGCGGTTCACCCCGGAAAGAATGGCCGAGTTCGGAAGCATGATTAAAGAGGCCGCCCAGGAAATCTCGAAGGAGTTGGGATATTTGATCGCGAATCGGGAAGAACAATGAACCAACGTCGTTTTTTGATAACCGGTGGCCAAGGTTGTGTTGGGGCCTGGGTGGCTAAAAACCTGGTGCAGGCCGGAGACCCAACGCTAGTATATGATATGGATCTCGAGCCCAGGCGGATGGCGTTACTGATGAAACCAGAGGAGATTGCCAGCATAACGTTTATCCGGGGCGATATAACCGATGGCGAACAGCTGACTCAGGTCATTGGGGATAACGGCATTACCCGAATTATTCATCTGGCTGCGTTGCAACACCCTGACTGTCACGCTAACCCGATAAGAGGCGCTCAAATAAATGTTATCGGCACCTTGAACGTCTTTGAAGCAGCAAAACGCTTTCCAGATCAAGTGCAGCAGTTGGTCTACGCCAGTTCATCGGCGGCCATGGGCCCTGAAGAAGCCTATGAGGTCATGCCTATTCCTGATGATGCCCCCCTGTTTCCGGCCAGCTATTATGGAGTCTTCAAGGCGTGCAACGAGGAGAGTGCCCGGATCTATTGGTTGAATGAGAGACTATCCAGTATCGGCTTACGTCCTGGGGTACTCTATGGGCCGGGACGAGACCAAGGACGCAGCGCGGACCTGACAGTAGCCATTAAGGCTGGGCTAGCGGGACAGCAGTTCCACATCGACTTTGGCGGACGCATAAACGCCCAGTTTGTAGATGACGTTGCTAAAGCCTTCATCGCCTGCGCTAAGGCCGAACACAAAAGCGCGTCAACGTTTAATTTGCGCGGGATAGTGACCACAATCCCCGAGTTCGTGGCCGAGATCGAGCGACAGATCCCATCTGCCCGTGGACTTATCACCCATGGCCAGGAGCATATCCCCGCACCATCAGACGTAGATGACCAGGGGCTACGTGGGCTCATCGGACAGGCTCCAATCACTCCCCTGGCTGATGGCATCGCCCAGACCAGAGCGATCTTTCAACAAATGGTATGAAACGGTTGGCTAACTCCATGGTCCAATCTTCACTTACCGATCTTGGTTCGTCAGGTCAGGTGGCATTTCGCCTATCGAAAGAAGCAAGCTATATCTTTGATTGTAGGAGCCAGCACCTATTGCTATCCCTTTGATCACTCGTTAGATACTACATTAGAGCTTTTGGCAGCCATCGACTTCAAGCAGTTAGAGATCATGACCTGCCCACCGCACGTCTGGACCAGAGATTGGGATGCAAAGGCGCGCCAGGAACTGCGCCGGAAAATCGAGTCCTATGGCTTGCAGGTATTCTCCAGCCAGCCCGGCATCTGGCCAGAGCTTTCATAAGCTTCGCCCAACCCGGGCATCAGAGGAGAAGCGATAAGGCAGATGAAGGAAAACATTCAATTGGGTCAGGGGACGACTGATTTTGGACCGATAAGCAACAAACTGCTCGAAATTGGATACACACGCCCCTGTATATTGGAGATTGTCATTCCCGGCGGCACTGATGAAGATTTTCGGGTATCCAAGACGGCACTTGAAGAGTTGGGCTGGCAAACCTGAGTTTCAAGAGAGAGACAACATGACTAAAGAATCATTGACAGGTGGGGAAATTGTGGTCAGGTGCCTGGAACAAATGGGCGCGGACTATATCTTTGGAATGTGTGGTCACACCGGTGCAGCCATCCTTAGTGCGCTTGAGGATTCGAAAATTAAATTCATCAGCACGCGCCACGAGTCTATCGCTTCTCATGCTGCGGACTGCTACTTCAAGGCCAGCCATAAACCGGCCCTGGTTTTAACACACATTGGTCCTGGCCTGACCAATGCAATCACCGGTGTGGCCCATGCTGCCCTCGATTGCACGCCAATGCTCGTCATTGCTGGCGAAGTGCCGACGTATCGCCATGGCCAGGAGTCTTTTCAAGAGTTAAGCATGCATGCCGACGCCTCTCAGCATGAAATTTACCGTCCTTTCGTCAAGCGGGCCTGGCGGGTGGAACGGATCGACCTGCTGCCCTATGTCATGACGCGTGCCTTTAACACGGCTGTATCGGGCCGGTCTGGGCCGGTATTGATCAGCATCCCTATGGACCTCCTCAGCGCAAAGGCCGACGTGGAGATACCAGACTTGTGGGAGCATATGGCCACCGGCTCTGGGGCAAGAGGCGATGCAGCCCAAATTGCCAAAGCCGCCGAATTGTTGGTACAGGCCGAGAGACCGGTCATTTTCGCCGGGGGAGGCACGCTGATATCCGAGGCCAGCCAAGCCCTAACAGAGCTAGTCCATTATCTGAGCATACCGGTGACGACCAGCGTCATGGGCAAAGGGGTTTTTGATGAGCAGGACCCTCTGGCGATGGGGGTAACCGGAATTGGCGGAACCTCGGTGGCTAATAGAACAACCCTGAACGCCGATGTCATCTTAGCCCTGGGCACCCGATTTAACGAGCATGATACCTGTTCGTGGGACTCCCAATACACATTTGCCATTCCCCCCACCAAGCTCATTCAGGTTGATATCGAGCCCGGCGAAATTGGCAATCACTATCCGGTTGAGATAGGGATCGTTGGGGATGCCGCGGCGGTCCTGAGCGACGTACTGGCGGCAGCAAAAGAGACCGTACCTCAGCGGGATGTTTCGCCCTGGGCCAAGGAGCGGCAAGCCGAGATGACTAACTGGCGGCAGGAAGCGACCAAAAGCCTGACATCCAATACGACGCCCATCCATCCGCTGCGCGTTATGCATGAGATTCGGACCCTGTTGCCCCGGGATGGGATTGTGGTGACCGATACCAGTACGTCCAAGAGCATCACCACTTCGCAAATGGTGTGCTATACGCCCAGGACCCTTATTACCTCTGGCGGTGGCTGGGCGACCATGGGCTTTGGTCCACCGGCTGCTCTGGGCGCTAAACTGGCCTATCCCGACAAGCCGGTTATGGCGATAACGGGCGATGGTGGATTCACCGTTTTTCCGCAAACGCTGGCTGCGGCTGTTGAGTATGATATTCCGGTTATCTGGATCATCTTGAATAACTACGGTTACATATCGATCAGAGGTATTCAAGAGGCCTACACCGGCAGCACCTACGGCACCGAGTTCAAAGTAGAGAAAACAAACCAGCCGTATAATCCCGACTTTGTGCAGTTGGCCCAGGCTTATGGTGTCCGGGCCAAAAGAGTAGAAAAAGCTGACGCCTTAGAGTCGGCTCTTAAAGAGGCGCTAGCTGCACAGCAGCCTTATGTCTTGGACGTGGTTGTAGATCCCGAGGCACCACTCCCAAGGTACGGAGCCTGGGATGCACAGGGATTGTACTTGGATTAGAGATTATGGGAGAAGTCGGGAAATACCCCGGGCTTATAAGTAAGCACGCTTGAGCCATGGGATGAAAGACTAGCATCTCTTGCTTGTCTATACTCAAGCCGGCTTCTCCTGTAAGCGTAAGCGATAGAGACCCGTTGAACTAGCTGAAGCTGCCTTGCCGCCGGAAGGCCGACATTTACGCTTGGGTTTCTCGCCAGTAAAGCTAAGAGCTGGCTGTTTTATGTAGAGGAATAGGATCAACACAGTGATTGGTATCGGCTTGATCGGCTGTGGGGGGGTGGCTCAGAGCGTACACATCCCTAATCTAATGAAATTACAGTACCAACAACGCCCTATTGTCGAGTTGCGAGGTGTGGTAGATGTGATTAAGGAGCAGGCTGAGATGGTGGGCCAGGCAACCGGCACACGCGCTTATCCCACGGTCGGCGCGATGCTGGACGATCCGGCCATCGATGCGGTTATGATCCTCACGCCTGAGACATTTCACGCTTCCCTCGCTATCCAAGCCGCCATGGCCGGACGACATGTTTTCATGGAGAAGCCCATTGCTACGTCCCCTTCTGCGGGTGAAGAAGTGGCGCAACGATGCGCCGACCAGAGCGTTAAGCTGATGGTGGGCTACATGATGCGCTTCGACTCCGATTGCAATAAGACGAGAGAACTCTTGAGCCAAGGACTCATCGGCCAGCCCTTAACCTGCAACTCGATCTACATCTGGCCAATAGATGTGGCCGATTATTATGGTTTGATCTTCAAGGCGGACAGCGATAATGAATTGGCAGAGGTGGAAGAGGAACGCCCAAATGTTCCTGACGACGAAATTCCTCCTGGTCTGGTCCGAGATACCTGTTCTCACTACATCAATCTTTTGCGCTATTGGTTCGGTGAGGTCAAGAGCGTTTGGGCCGATATTGATGAGCATAGACCTTTCATTGTGATGCGATTCGAGAGTGGCCTGCTGGCTACGCACCAGATCAGCGGTGTTGGGGAAGGCACGCGCGAGCACCTGATCACCGGCACTGAAGGCTACATCCGGACCCGGCTTGGCTATCCCCACATTCCCCTGGATTTTGGCAAGACCTCCTTCTTTTCTACACGATACCGAGAGTTACGAGAACCAGTTTTTCCTCGGGTCAATATGTACGAAGCAGAGTTGGAGCATTTTGTCCAGTGCATCCTTGAGGATCAGGAGCCTCGAAGCTCAGGCATCGATGCTGCTAGAGATCTGCAGGTAATGCGGGCCGTGTACGAAGCAGCAGCAGACAGGCGAGAGGTCGAGGTATAGAGCAAAGAAAGATGACACAGTTGGCGATCACAGGTGGAAACCCGGTTCGGGACAAATCCTTTCCTGCCTGGCCGGTCTGGGATGACACGGAGCTAGAGGCACTCTCCGAGGTCCTACGCAGCGGTGGGTGGAGTATCTTTCGGGGAACCAAGGTTAGGGCCCTGGAGACACAATTCGCCGCGTACCAAGGGGCTAAGTATGGAGAGGCGTGCATGAGTGGTACGGCCGCCCTGGAGGTGGCTCTAAGAGTGGCCGGGGTTGGAGCAGGGGACGAGGTTATTGTGCCGGCCTTAACTTGGCTGACCACGGCCAGTTCGGCCTTATTCGTCAATGCAACTCCGGTCTTTGTCGACATTGAGCCTGATACCTACTGTATTGCCCCTGAACAAATCGAAGCGGCGATCAGCGAGCGCACCAAGGCGGTCATTCCTGTTCATCTGTACAGCTGTCTGGCAGATATGGACCGCATTCTGGATATCGCCCAAAAGCATGACTTGGTGGTGATAGAAGACTGTGCCCACACCCATGGTTCCCGCTGGCGGGGCCAAGGGGTTGGCTCTCTGGGCGATCTGGGTTGTTTCAGTTTCGAGGCTTCTAAGACCATGACTTCGGGTGAGGGAGGAATGATCCTCACCAACAACAGGGAAATGAGCGAGCTTTGTCATGCCTACATTAATTCCGGTCGGTTGCGGAAGGGTGATCGCTCAAGCCAGCAGGTGCTGGGCCGGAACTATCGTCTGACTGAATTTCAGGCAGCTATCCTGCTGGCTCAATTGAACCGGCTGGACGAACAAACGGAACACAGGCAAAAGAATGCTCTTTATCTGGATAAGGAATTAGGCAAGATCCCTGGTATCAGCCCTTTAGAACAGGACCCGCGGGTAACCAGGCGGGGGTTCTATGCCTATGTATTTAAGTACAATGGCGAGGGTTTTCAGGGAGCATCGCGCGGACAGTTCATAGCCGCCCTTTGTGAAGAAGGTATCCCTATCAGCCCTGTCTATGAGCCGGTTCCCTTATCCGTCCTGTTTTCGGGCGCGGCATACCGGCAGTTGAGTCTGCCAGTGACGGAGCAGGCCAGCTACAGTGAGGCCGTTGTCTTGCCTCAGGCTGTCTTGCTGGGGACGCAAGCGGATATAGACGACATTATCGAGGCAATACGAAAGATTTGGCAGCATGCGGACGAGCTGGAGGATCTGGAGTTGGAAAAGTATAGAAATGTCGTGGCCAGAGGGCCAGATTTCTATACGATGCCGGCAAAGCCTTAAATATACGCTCTATAGAACCCGATTAGGAGAGGAATTTGGAACCTGTTTTTGAACGGCAACGGGCCACATTGCTCATGGAGCAGCAAGGTATGGACCTACTCCTGGGTATCGGCAGCCACAATGTGGGTTACCTCAGTGGATATTGGGGGCGGTCTCAATACGCTGAATTCCTGGTCGATGGAGAGCCTAACTTTGTCTTGGCTGCGCTTCCCAAAGATCCTGATCAGGCCTCGCTCTTCATCGCCCATGTGGCGGCCAAAGTGGCGAACTGGATGGAGGAGCAACGATACTACGGACGCAGTCCTCATCTGGATTCTCTCGCCCCAGGGATCTACCATTTTCTGTCAGACCTGGAGAAGGACACGACCTTGGCGGAATGTCTGGCGACAGCTTTAGCCGAACTCGGGCTGCCGGCCGCGACGATTGGCCTGGATCTGGACCACACGCCAGTCAATTTGTTTCAGGAACTAAGAGACGCCTTGCCACAGGCCACCTTCGTCGATGCTTCTAGCCTGTTCTGGCGTCTGCGCATGGTGAAGTCAGAGGAAGAGATCAAGCGGATCAGGAAGGCGGCCCGGGTAGGGGAGCTGGCCATGCAAGCGGCATTCGACGTAGCCCAGGAAGGGGTACGTTGGGGAGCACTGTGGGATGCCATTGAGCAAACCTATGAGCAAGAAGGCGCCGAGCATGCCTTTATTCACCTTGGGTTTGGCCCTAAGGCCAGGCAAGACGGTGCGGAGTGGGAATATGAGTATGTTCAGTCAGGTTGTTACCTTCCAAATGAGACAGGAATTGCCAGGGACAAGCCGTTGTGGCGCGGCGACGTAGGGCGGATCGATCTGGGATGTTTCGTGGAAAAGCCCTACCACTGCGACTTAGCCCGGGTGGCCGTGGTTGGCGAAGCGACCGATGAAATGAAGCGGGTATATGCCGCTATGGTTGAGTCCTATCGCAGGATTGCGGCAGCAATGAAACCCGGCGTCGAAGCCGCACAGCTTTTCCATATTGGCTATAGACCGTTGGCCGATGCAGGGTTGCATCCCACGGTTGTCCTGTTGGGCCATGGGCTGGGGGTGGATACCCATGAGCCGCCCTGGTTGCTGCCGACAGATCATACACCCTTGCAGGCCGGCATGGTTTTGACTATCGAGGTGGTCGTCTATACCGATCAGCTGTGGAGTATGAACCTGGAGGACATGGTGTTGGTGACCGAGGAAGGTTGCGAGTTTCTAACCACCTGGGGTCATGTTGATGGTCTACCGCAAATGGTGGTTATGTCTTGAATGATTGAATGAAGGAGGTTGACAAATGACGCTTGGTCTGGGAGCTTGCACTTACACTTACGTGTTTGACCATACTTGGGAAGCTACTTTGGAGCGTCTTGCCGCTCTAGGATTCAAGTGGCTGGAAGTCATGACCGCCCCACCCCACATCTGGCCCAGGGATTTAGATCCTAAAGCTAGAGAAACGCTGCGCCGGCAGATTGAATCCTATGGGATGCAGGTGTTTTCGAGCCAGCCGGCGTGGCTGGAATTAAACCTGGTCGCCTTCAATCCGGGTATTAGAGCGGAAGTCGTGAAGCAGATGAAAGAAAATATCGAACTGCTTCATGACCTTGGCGGTAAAGTCCTTGATATCTTTCCCGGAAGGCGGGAGGGTCTGGTCGCCCCGAGTATGGAGACGGCCTGGGCTCTGGCCAAGGAGATCTTCTCAGCTTGTGTAGAAGATGCGGAACGCTATGGGGTTACGCTTGCTATCGAGACAGTACCGCGCGGCTTTATCGAGACGGGGGCGCAGGCGGCCCAGATGGCAGAGGAGATCGGCAGTCCCGCCATGGGCGTGTGTGTTGATATAGCCAATGTCAATGCTGTCCAATCTCCGATAGAGGCTTTAGAAGAGGCCAAGGAAAGGCTGGCCCTGGTGCATCTCTCCGACAACTATGGCGAGCATATCCATGCGCCCATAGGCGAAGGCAATGTCGACTTTGCCGCAGTGGCCAACAAGCTGCGGGAGATTGAATACGATGGCGTTTCGCTTCTTGAGGTCATGACTCGAGACAAGGTGGACGAAGCCTTCGGCCAATCTAAACTCAGGTTGGAAGAGCTGGGCTGGCAGAGTTGACGAATTCTCCACGGAGAATGGGTGCTGAAAGGAGGTCACAATAAGGAAGAAATAAACTGGTTTTCTGTTGGCGCAACATTTAGTTGCTTACGGGAGAAGCCCGGAAAGCCCCTTTGTTTTATCGGGGGTGATGACGCCTCACTTACAGTGATAGGCTTCTGTTTCTTGGATGTTAAGGCCTTGCCCCGCTTCCCCCTGGAGGAACCCCGGTCAGAGCATTGGGGAAGCCCCGGAAATTTAAACCGGGGTTTCTCACAAATGAAAATGTGACTCTAGTATTTTCAATGGAGGAGAAAAATGACAAAGCGAATTTTGATCCTGCTGGCCGTAATGACGATCTTGAGCTTGGTAGCAGCATGTACGGCTGAACCCGGAGCCGTTACCGTTGTTGAAGTAGAGAGAGAGGTCATTGTCGAGGTCACGGCTGTTCCGGGGCAGATCAGGGAGGGTGGCACCCTGACAATCGCCATCGGTGGGGATATGGACAATTTCGACCCCCAGGCTATGACCCTCATCATATTTAGTGACATGTTCAGGTTTCAGGTCTACGGTAGCCTGGCCATGATCAACGAGAATCTCGAACTGGTGCCTGATCTGGCCGAATCGTGGGAAATCGTAGATGCCAGCACCTACATCGTGAAGCTAAGGGAGGGGGTGAAGTTTCACAACGGCAGGGAGATGACCGCGGAGGACGTGAAGTTCAGCTTCGAAAGGGTCAAGGATATGGCCCCTACTCTAGCCAGGTACGGAGAAGGGATCGACTCTATGGAAATCCTGGACGACTATACGATCCAGTTCAACTTGGCGACGGCTAACGCCTACTTTATGGACGATTCGACCTGGGTTTCCATTATCCCGCAGGAAGAGGCAGAGACTTTGCAGTCGGAACCCATCGGGACAGGTCCCTTTAAGTTTGTCGAGTGGATACCCAACGACCGGATCGTACTCGAGCGATTCGAGGACTACTGGGACGAAGGGAAGCCCTACGTTGACAAGGTTGTGCTGCGGGTGATGCCAGATGTACAGGCGCGCATCGCCAGCCTGCAGGCCGGAGAGGTTGATGTCGTACGAGATGTTTCGGTCGTGGATGCCCTACGTTTCCTGACCTCGGAAGAAATCAGGGTTATAAAACCAGACAGCTCGACAGCTACCCAGTATTTTGTGATGGTTGGCGGGCAGAATGAGGCTATCATGAACAGCTTTCGGGTGAGGCAGGCCCTGGCCCACGCCCTGGACAATGATGCCGTCAATAGGACAGCCTGGATGGGGCAAGGCACCCCGTTAGTGAGTCCCATCGCGCCTAGCGTACCATACTTCGCGGAGTTTGAGGGTTATCCCTACGATCCAGAGAAGTGCAGGGAGATTCTGGCCGAGGAAGGATACCCTGACTTGGAGGTCACCGTCGAGACGATCTCCGGCTTCTCTGATGGGAAGCAGGCAGCTGTAATCTGGCAGGCCGGACTGGCCGAGTGTGGGGTAACTATGAACATCGTGGAGTCCGAGATCGCGGTCTGGTTGGACAAGTATATTGGGCAGGAGTATGAAGTTTCCTGGAATGCTATGGGGCTAAGCGCCAACCCAAATGATTGGATGGACCGCGGTGCCTCACGCTGGATTAGAGCGGGGACGTGGGTTAATGAAGAGGCCATAGAGTTGTGGGAGGCAGGCAAGTCCGAGATCGATCCGCAGAAGGCTGCAGAGAATTTCGCACGCTTGCAGGAGATCAATGTCGAGGAGTTACCGGTCATCATGATCGGTGCGGCCCCGTCGGTTTCCTTAGTCCGTTCTAATGTCAAGAACTGGCATGTGAGCCCTAGCCAATTGCGTCTGTACCGCGAGGTCTGGCTGGATCAGTAACTTTGCCATTAATTTGTAACGATTTTGCTAACGGACACAGCCTATACTTGAAAACGTTTTGACCCCAAATTTGGTGGGGCAAACCAGCTCTGTCAAATTGAAAGTGTGTCCGTTAGAAAGTCTTTTGGCAAGGGAATGACGATTTAACCGGAAGTAGGGAGTAGGCCCTTTTCTTACGCCCTGCTCCTTACTTTCGGCTTAACTATCTATTGGGGCCTTATGCTCGTTGGGAAAGGCCAATTGCTTGATTTGCAGATAGTCAGGTACGCCCAAGAGGCGATTGATATGAATGTAGAGGGTATGTGCACTCAATTTCGTGTATAAGCGTGCACAAAGGCCTCTGAGAGTGTGAGCGTGGTTGGTTTCAATCGAGAATTGTGCGTTGAGTTGGCTGGTGACTGTTTCGATGATTTGGCGGACCGAGTCGAAGAGGCGAAAGATGAGTGCGGGGATCTGGTTTTTGTGCAGCTTGGTGAGCAGGCGGATGCGATTGTATTGCCAGAGTTCCTCAGCTGCCAGTGCACTGACATAGGCTTTGTCGCCGATGACGATGCGGTTGTCGTGTTCGGCAAGGAGTTGGCGACCGACAGCCAAGTCACGCTCGTTCGCAGGAGCTTATTCGCAGTCAATAATGAGGCCACCCATCGTGATCAGCATAGGCAGCTTGAAACCGAAGATCATCATCTTCCTGGAGGGAACGGGCCCAAAAATCGGCCCCCGATCGGTCCATTTGGCGCGCGATTGTGGCGCCAGATGGAGTTGAACCACAGGGATGGGCAGACTATCCACGACACAATGCGCGTCCCAGTAGAACTCCATCCTGGCCAACATCATGCGTCGCATTTCATTGATGATCCACATCAAGTGCCGTCGCCGCCGGTTCCAGCGGCTCTGCTCCGGCAAGATCGGAAACTTATCCCGATGTGCCTGCATATGATTGAGTAACTCTGTTTCCGCGTCCCATCCCAGACATTCGCCAACGGGACAAATCGTGATCAATTCACTGTCGCTACACCCAGGCTCCCGCCCCGGTCGTCTCGAATGTCCTTCCAGTTCCTTGCACATGTCGTCAAGGAGCACATACACCAATAGACAGAAGTCGTCAGAGTGGGCTATCACTCGATTGGTCCTTCTGGTGAGATACCTTGGTTGGTCGAGACTTCCAAAGTTATCTCACCAGGGGACTTTTTTCAACCACCAACCAGCATAAGGCCCTATTGAGGAAAAGCAGTGAGCAAAGCCGACGATCTCTATGAATTTGCTTCGGGTTATCTGGTTGGTGGGCTGTGTGGATCTGGCCGCCTGAACCACGCCCTGGGCCAGCCCTTCTACGTCACTCGAGGGGAGGGTAGCAAGGTCTATGACTTGGAGGGACGGGAGTATGTGGACTTACATATGTCTTTCGGAGCCTCGTTTCTGGGCCATGGCCACCCCAGGGTGCGGGCAGCCATTGCCAAGGCCCTGGATTTGGGCATCATCTGTTCTCATGAAACGCCGTACCATAGCCGGCTGGCCAAGAAACTGGTGGATATTTTGCCCTGCGCTGATCTCGTACGCTTCACCATGTCTGGGACAGAGACGACCTATTATCTCCTTCGCTTGGCCCGAGAGTACACAGGCAAGGACAAGATTGTAAAGTTCGAAGGCCATTTCCACGGCTATCACGACTACTTGCAGTACAATCATTCTCCTGCGCCAGGCCAAGGTTTACCAAATATCCGCCGCGAGAGCGGCGGCGTCCCCAAAGGTCTTGATGAACTAGTGATCGTCCTGCCATTCAATGATCTCGAGAGGCTTGAGGAAACCCTCGTCAGCCGGAGTGATGAGATCGCTGCCGTCATCCTCGAACCCATTAACTACAACAGTGGTGGGATCCGGCCCAGACCGGGCTATTTGGAGGCCATGCGTGAATTGACAACAGCCAACGATGTTGTCCTCATCTTTGACGAGATCCTGTCCGCATTCCGCACCGGGCCGGGCTGCGCTCAGGCTTATCTGGGGGTGACGCCTGATCTTTGTGCTGTGGGTAAGGCCTTGGGCGGGGGGATGCCCTTCAGCGTCTTTGCCGGCAAACGGGAGATCATGGCGGACATTGCCCCTCTGGGGCAAGCCCAGCACAGTGGTACTTATCCTGGTCACCTCACGGCCGTTATGGCTGCAAATGCAGTTCTGGATGAGATTACCCAGTTCGACTTCTACGAGAAGTTGCTGGGGCGATGTGACGATCTATACGAGGGTATCCGCGAGATAATTGCCCGGACAGGGGTGAGGTGTTGGCTCCAAGCGATTGGGGCCGAATTTTGCTTACTTTTCGGCCTGGATGAGGAGCCCACCGACTATGCCACGGTGGCCCAGAGCGACACGAGGCTACTCCATCAGTTCTGTGCCGCCGCCCTGCGTCATGGCATTCACTTTCACAGTGGTCTGCACCTGAGCATGTCCTCGGCCCACTCCAAAGAGGATGTAGATCGAGCGCTTGAGGGCATAGAAGCAGCCATGCGGGAGATTGTTTAAAAAATTTCTTAAAGGAGTTGACCATGCGACTGGCTGCCGGTTATGTATTGCAAGAAGCAAACACCTTTTCACCACTTGAGACCACACTCGATGATTTCCGAGCGGACCACCTCTGCTTGGGGGACGAGATTTTGCAACGGTTTCGTGGTACAAACACGGAAATGGCCGGCTTCATCGATGCTGCTCAAGCGGAGGGGGTCGAATTATTACCTATTATTGGGGCCCGGGCTATCTCTTCTGGACGGCTTACCCATGAAGCCTACAATTTTATCAAGACCAACCTCCTGGCCGGTCTGCAAGAGGCCGGTCAGTTGGACGGGATCTTGCTGGCTCTGCATGGTTCTATGGCGGTGGAAGAACTTGATGATCCTGAGGGTGATTTGCTGGCCGCCGCCCGTGACCTGGTAGGAGAGGATCTGCCGCTGGTGGCTAGCCTGGACATGCATGCCAACATCACCCGGCTCATGATAAGTTCTGCTGACGCCTTGGTGGGCTACCGTACCCACCCCCACACGGACCAGCATGACACCGGCCAGCGAGCGGCAAATATTCTCTTTTCAATGTCAAAGGGCCAGCTTCGGCCTACAGTAGCCTTTCGAAAGGTGCCCGTAATCACGTACCCGGAGCGGATGCCGACCAGCATCGAGGGGCCAATGGCCGAGTTGGTGGCTCGCGCCAAGGAGCTGGAGAAGCAACCAGGGGTGGTTTCCATTTCCGTCTTCCCTGTGCAGCCCTGGTTGGATGTGGAGGAGATGGGGTCTACGATGGTGGTGGTCACAAACAATGATCCTGCCCTGGCCCAAAGGTTGGCGGACGAATTGGGCCAGATGCTATGGGAACGGCGGCAGCAGTTTAAAGTGCCTTTGTATTCATTGGCCGATGCGATTGAGCGGGCTCTTCAGAGAGAGGGCCCGGTGATACTTTCCTACGCCAGTGATAACATCAGTGGAGGCTCGCCGGGAGATAGTACCCTCGCGCTTCAAGCTCTGGTAGAGCGAAAGATAGAGGGGCGAACTTTAGCAACTCTGGTGGATTCTCAGGCGGTGGCTCAGGCTATAGAGGCAGGAGTCGGTCAGAAAGTGACCCTGGAAGTCGGGGCTAAAATCGATCAGGTCTACAGTCAGCCCGTGCCGGTGACCGGTATTGTGCGGCTTATTTCCGACGGCCAATTTACCTATAAAGGCCCTCTATATACCGGGCTTAAGGCCAACATGGGGCGAACGGTGGTGCTTCAGTCAGAAGGTATCTTCCTGGTGCTGAGCGAACGCGCCATATCCACCTTTGACCCGGAGCTTTACCGCAGCGTTGGCCTTGAACCAAGCGAGGCCAAGATCGTCGTGGTTCGGGAGAACGGGGCTTTTCGGGCCGCGTATACCGAGATCATGACGGAAGCCCTACCCTTAGACACGCCGGGCTTCAGCACCTCCAATCTCAATTTGCTGCCCTTCAGGCGGGTCCCTCGCCCCCTATATCCGCTAGACCGCGACTTTTCCTGGACTCCCTTGTAAATAGCGTCGCAGACCGGTGGGCATACTATGCTGGCATAGGCAGGGTAGGTCCCCCGGAAAACTATTTTTCTCGTTGCTGGCCCGCGGGGTCTGTCGAACTCCACAGTAAGTGCCTAAAATATTTTTCGTTGGAGGTATTTTGCTAACGGACAACCTGTCAATTTGACAGAACTTACCGACTCCCGACCGGTGGCCGTCGATCAGCTTACGTTTTCAGCGGTCATCCGTCGTCGGTCTGGGCGTTGAATAACTGGATTTGCAGCCGAAATCTTGTCAACTAAAAGAGGTGTCCGTTTGCAAAGGAGGAATTAAGAATGCAAATCATGACGGTTTTGGGTCCTATCTCGCCAGATGAACTGGGTGTTACTGCGGCTCACGAGCATCTCATCTTGGACAGCTACTATGTCAGCGGGGATGCATTTCTGGCCTGGACTGGTTGTATGGCTGATGGGCTTCTCATCGACGAGGCGTTGATTATCGACGAACTCGCTTATTTTCAGAAAGCGGGCGGCCGATCCGTGGTGGAGGTCACCACACCTGATTTGCGACGTAATCCCCAAGGCCTCAAGCGTATCGCGGAAGCCACTGGTCTAAATGTCATTATGGGCTGTGGCTGGTATCGGGGGCCATTCCTGCCCGAACGAATCGAGCGCGCCAATGCCAATGAGCTGGCGGCCGAAATCGTGCGAGACCTTACAGAAGGTGCGGATGACACCGGGATTCGGGCGGGGATCATTGGTGAGATCGGTGCTGACAAAGATTATATTTCCCCGGCTGAGGAACGTGTATTTCGGGCTGCCGCCAGAGCCCACAATCAGACGGGCGCGGCTATCACCACCCATGCTTTCCTCTACCCGGTGGGCCTCGATCAACTGGATATTCTACAGGAAGAAGGGGCAGATTTGCGGCGAGTCATTGTGGGGCACTGCGACACCTATCTTAGCCTTGACTATCATGAGGCGATTGTCAAGCGGGGAGCTTATGTACAGTATGATGACATCGGAAAGCGTTATCATTGCCCCGATGAGCGCCGCATCGCCGCTTTGATAGAACTCCTCAGGCGTGGCTATGAATCTCAGATCCTTCTCTCCTCTGATGTCTGTTTACGCTCGCATTTACACCTGAACGGGGGTATTGGCTATGACCACGTCCTGGCAAAATTCCTGCCGGCCCTGAGGGAAGCGGGGGTCAGTGAGGAGCAGATCGAAATGATGACGGTGGAAAATCCTAAACGGGTTCTGGCTTTCTAAGTAAAAGGAGAAGAAAAAGCCCTATGAAGACAATGAAAGCCTGGCAGTGGTACGATTTTGGTGACATGCGGCTTGACGAGATACCCGTTCCAGAACTGAAACCCGGTTGGGTTATTGCCAAAACGAAGGTGGTTCAGCCCAGCGTTACGGAGGCAATCAGAGCTTTGGGTCTGCCTACACTAGGCGTAAAGACCATCCGCAAATTAATCGCGGAGAGAGCGCCCATCCAACTTTTCGGGCACGAGTTCTGTGCCGAGGTTGTAGAAGTTGGCGATGGAGTCAAAGGGTTGAAGGCAGGTGACCGGGTCGCGGCCAGTTCCTACGTGCCATGCCAGGAATGCCCCCTATGCCTGACCGGGCAACAACACCGCTGCCGCCGGGGACCCGTGATTGGCCGACATTTGCCGGGTGCCTTTGCCGAATACCTGGCCCTGCCGGCAGAGACTCTGGTCAAAATCCCGCAGGGTGTCGATGATCATGAGGGAGCGATCGTCCAGCCGCTTAGCGGTGCTGTTACCGCGGTGGCCACCGCCAAGATCGAGATGGGTGACACTGTGGCCGTATTCGGCCAGGGAGTTATGGGACTGTACTGTGCTCAAGTGGCTAAAGTGTCGGGAGCAAGGCGCGTCATCGGGGTCGACGTCCGTGAGGAGACATTGAGTATAGCCAAAAAGTTGGGCGTTGATGTCACCATCAATGCCAAGAATGAAGATCCGGTAAGCAGCATACTGGATATTACGAATGGTTCGGGAGTTGAGGTGGCATTTGAGTGTGCGGGAGGCAGCGCCGAACAAGGCTTGGCCGGTAGCTCCACCCTAATTCAGACCATTGAAGTGATGAGAGATTATGGAAAAATCGTTCAGGTAGCACTTTTCGGTCAACCCGTGGAATTAGATACCGATGTCTTTCGACAAAAGAGTCTGGTCTACCTCTTTCCCGAAGCACCAGGGCGGTTGGCGTACACCGTCGATCTGCTCGCTTCGAAACGGGTGAGCGTGAAGCCAACGATCACCCACCTGCTTGAAGGGTTGGAGAAGACTCCGGAAGCTTTTGAGATTACTAGCAACAAGGCAAGTTATCAGGCGATCAATCCAGCTCAGGTTGTGATCTCACGTTAGGGCCTAACCCCTGATTTTCTTGCACACTGAGCAAGAAGGTCTTGCAATTGAGCCCTTAACCATTCCGGTTTGTCGGGGTTAGGAGGAACAATGTCACACATAATGACAGTGTTGGGTCCTGTCGCGGCTGACACGTTGGGAATTGTACTTCCGCATGAGCATCTGCTGTGCGATATGCGCCGGGTGACCGGTAACTTCGATCATTTGGTGGACGACGCAATGCTGGCTATCAAAGAGGTAAAGCAGTTCAAGGACGCAGGTGGTACCTCCGTAGTTGACGTGACGAGCTGGGGGCTGGGGCGGGATCCGCGTACACTCCAGCATATTTCACAAGAGACAGGACTGCATATTGTGATGGGCTGTGGCTGGTATCGGGAATCCTTCTTTGACCGTCCGCTGTACGAGAGCACCGTAGATGAGATCGCAGCCGAGATTGTGGCTGAGATCAACGACGGGGTGGGCGATACCGGCGTGCGGGCTGGAATCATTGGGGAGGTTGGGTCGGATAAGCATTTCATTTCTCCAGCAGAGGAAAGATCCCTAAGAGCGGCAGCCCGAGCGCATCGTCAAACGGGCCTGACGATCACCACTCATGCCGTGCTCAGCCCGGTGGGGCTGGCTCAACTGGACCTTCTAGAGGAGGAAGGGGTAGATTTGCGACGGGTGATCGTAGGGCACTGCGATGGCTATCCTCACCCAGACTATCACCAGGCCCTGGCCAAGCGCGGGGCTTATGTGGAATTTGATACGTTTCGAGGAAGATATAGCTGGGATGTCCACAGGAGATTGGGACTCGTCACGGAGTTCATTCAGAGAGGTTACCTGGAGCATCTCCTCTTGTCCCACGATATTTGTTGGAAGTCACACTTAAAAGCCTACGGCGGCACCGGCTACGATTTTCTTCTCACGGAGTTTGTGCCAATGCTCCAAGAGGCGGGCCTGAGCCAGGAACAGATTCAAGTCCTCCTTGTGGAGAATCCTCGTAGGGCCTTATCAGGTGAAGATTGACCCGGCTGCAGGGGAAAGGGATTAAAGTGGTCTTCTCGGAGGGACAAACATGGGTTTGTTCATCGTACGTAGATTATTAGCTTCTGTAGTTGTCCTGATTTTCGTTTCCATCGTCGTCTTTGTGGCCATGCGCTTGGCACCTGGAGACCCGGCCATGCTTATGCTTGGGGCGGATGCGGCTGGCTACGTTATAGGAGGTGCCGGAGAATCGGCCTATCAAAAATCGCTTTACGAGGAGAAGCTGGAGGAACTGCGGCGTGAGATGGGACTGGACAGACCAATTTACATTCAATACCTCTACTGGATCAGGGGTATCCTTGGGGGTAATCTGGGCTATTCGGTTCGAAACGAGCTGCCCGTGTTACCCATCATCTTGGGCCGGCTTCCTGCTACCTTAGAATTACTCGTACTCGCCGTGATTATGGCCATGATCGTGGCCATACCTGCCGGCATTTTGGCCGCTGTTAAGCATCGTTCAATGATTGATTACGCGGTAGGTACCTTCTCCGCCGCCGGTTTCGCCATACCGGTCTTTTGGCTAGGATTGTTGTTCATTCTAATTTTTGGGGTCAGGCTGGGCTGGTTTCCAGTCTCTGGCTACATTCCACTATGGGAAAGTCCTGTGGAGAACCTGAAACGGGCTTTTTTACCCAGCTTGACTTTGGGGTTGTACTTGACGGCCTACTTCGTGAGGTTTTTGCGGGCTGACCTGTTGGAGGTCCTCCAGCAGGATTACATCCGGACAGCCTCTGCCAAGGGGCTTACACAAAGCCAGATAATCCTCAGGCATGCGCTGAAGAACTCCGTCATATCGTTGCTAACCATCATAGGAATTGTCGTCGGGGGACTGCTCAGTGGTTCGGTGATCATTGAACAGGTCTTCGGCTGGTCTGGGTTGGGCTGGCTGCTGGTACAGTCGATTTTTCAGAGGGACTATCCGATGGTGCAGGGGATAGTCATTTTGGCCGCATTTGGATACACCATGGTCAACCTGCTCGTTGATATTAGTTATGGGCTGTTGAATCCCCGCATTCGGGCTCAGTTCTCAATGTAAGGCAAGTTGATAAGTCTAGTTGAAAGAAAGGACAGACTCAGTGGGTCAAATAGCTGCCCGCGAGCAACCACCCGAGACGATAAAACGAGGGCCTTTGGCCAAGATACGGCAGTTGCGTAAGACGAGCAAGCCGGTGCTTCTGGCTGGAACGATATTACTTCTAGTCCTTCTGAGCACTTTATTTCCTGGGGTCTTGAGCCCGCACGATCCGAACGAGATCCATCCTGAACTGGCATTATCCCCACCCTCGCTGGACTTCATCCTGGGAACAGACGAATTTGGCCGGGACATTTTCAGCAGAATCATTTTTGGTACCCGGGTGGCTATCGTCATTAGTTCGGCATCGGTAGGATTGGCGTTTGTTATTGGCATCCCTCTGGGCCTAATATCCGGGCTGTTTGGGGGGCTGGCCGACGGCCTCACTATGAGAGTTATGGACGCGGTGTTAGCGTTTCCTTCGTTGATCTTCACCATACTGATCGTGGCCGCCTTGGGTGCTTCTCCCTTCTCAATCATCGTCTCGATTGGCTTCCTCTTCACCCCTCGCTTCGCTCGATTGGTTCGTGGCAGTGTCCTTGTCCTTAAGGATGTAGATTTCGTCGTTGCCAGTCGGGCTTGCGGGGCTGGCAACTCCAGAATCATGTTCAGGACCATTCTGCCCAATACTATGGCACCGATTTTAGTTCAGATTACCTTGGGGATGGCCCTGGCCATTTCGATCGAGGCGGGCCTAAGCTATCTAGGACTGGGCATTCAGCCACCCACGGCCACCTGGGGAACCATGTTGCGAGATGCCCAAAGGTATCTATACCTGGCTCCTTGGTACACCCTGGCCCCTGGTATAATAATCTTCGTCGTCATCCTTGTTCTGAATTTCTTTGGAGACAGGCTAAGGGATGCTCTTGATCCCAGGCTAAAGCGGGTTTGAAGGCCATAGGATCAAGCCAATTTATCGGGTGGTACTCCCTGCATAAACAGTTGATAAATCAGAGGAAGCGCTGGACGGCGAAATGGTCTATCACGAGGCGTGAAGCAGGTTTAAGTTAGAAAGAGTTTGGGGATGGCCGGGCCGTCCCCAAACTTGAAGTTATCGAGGCAATTCAGCGGCGGGATAATACTATGGCACGATATGCCGTTGTACGTTTGGCCGAGGGGCTGGTCGTCCTGCTATTGATCAGCGTGGCGACGTTTCTCATTATGCGCCTGCTGCCTGGCGACCCGGTAATGATCTTGCTGGGGGAGGGAGGGGGAGGGATACGGATGACCGAGGAGCAGATCGATGCCATTCACCGCAGGTGGGGCTTGGATGATCCCTGGCATGTCCAGTATCTGCTCTGGGTCAAGAATATGTTTACCGGCAACTTTGGCAAATCCATCTTCCGGCCCGGCGTGCCCGTACGCGAGATGATCTTTGAAGCCGTTCCGGTGACGTTCATTATAAGCGCGGCCGGGTTGATCATCGCGCTTGCCCTGGCCATCCCGATGGGCATTATGGCCGCGACAAAGCGCAACTCCCTCTTTGACTACGCGGCCACCATTTTTTCGACGCTGGGCATCGCCTTGCCCAACTTTTGGATTGCGCTGATGTTGATCGTGCTCTTTTCCTTGATTCTCAAATGGCTGCCCCCTTTTGGTCTTCACTCCTGGCAGGGCTATATCATGCCCGTCATGGTGATTGCCACACTGCAGATGGCAGTCATCATGCGTGTCACGCGCAGCAGCCTGATCGAGGAGTTGGGGGAGGATTACGTGCGCACGGCGCGAGCCAAAGGGCTGGCTGAGCGGGGCGTGATCGGGACCCACGCCATACGCAACGCGCTGCTGCCAGTGGTCACGGTGATCGGTGTCCAATTCGCCTATATCCTCAGCGGCACCATCATCGTGGAGACGGTGTTTGCCCTGCCAGGCATCGGCCGCCTCTTCACCGACTCGGTGTTGCACCTGGACTACCAGGTCGTGCAATCCATCGTGTTTCTGCTGGCCGTTATCGTTGTCGTGGTAAACCTGCTGACCGATCTGACCTATGCCCTGATTGACCCACGGATACGCATCGAATAACGCAGCCTTTTAGCAGCTATGGGAAAGTCCTTGGAAGTCGCAACTTCAAAGGAACAGATCGGACCCGTGGCGGAGGAGTTGCCGCGCCGCTCCGAGAGGTCGCGCGCCTGGCGCCGCTACAAGGCCAACCGTATGGCGGTGATCGCCGGGGCCTTTATTATCCTGCTGTGTTTGATGGCCATCTTTGCGGATACAATCGTCCCGCACGACCCGCTAGAAATCTATTCGGGGAAACGGGGTGTCGGTCCGTCCAGTGAGCATCTGATGGGCTTCGACCACGTGGGGCGTGATCTATTCAGCCGCGTGATCTATGGCTCTCGCGTGGCGCTGGTCGTCGGCCTGGGGGCGTCGAGCATTGCTGTCATCATCGGCGTGATGGTCGGGGTAACCGCGGGCTATTTCAGCGGCTGGCCCGACTCGCTGCTGTCCCGCCTGACGGACACCCTGATGGCCTTCCCTATCATTGCGCTGCTGATCTTGCTGGCGTCGATAGTGGGGCCCAGCCTGGTCACGACCGTCGTCGTCATCGGCGTCACGAGCTGGGCAATATACGCGCGGGTGGTGCGCGCTCAGGTGCTGAGCTTGAAGAGACAGGAGTTCGTTGTGGCAGCGCTAGCTATCGGTGCCAGCGACCGGCGCATCATCTTCCGCCACATCCTGCCCAATGTGTTGGCGCCGGTGATCGTGCTCGTCACCTTGGGTGTGGGCACCATCATCATCCTCGAGGCCGCCCTGTCCTTCCTCGGCCTGGGGATTCAGCCCCCTACCCCCTCCTGGGGCGGCACCTTGTCCGACGGCCGGGCTTTTATTCTTCTATTCCCGCACATCGCCATGGCTCCGGGAATTATGATCGTGCTGACCGTGCTGGCCTTCAACCTGCTCGGCGATGGACTGCGCGATGCCCTCGATCCACGTCAGAAGGACATCACCTAAGCATCCATCCGACTGTTAGCACCGGTCCATATCGCCCGGGCTTATCTCAAAGTCATCCAGCGGCCAGATGGGCCGCCGGATCTTCTCGAACGGAAACTTGCTGAAGTTGAAGCTGAAGATACCGCCGGCATCGGGGTAGAGCAGGCCGCGGGACGGTGGCTCAAAGTCAGCGCGCATGTGGTTGAGTGACTTGCTGACCAGCACATTCAGCTCCTCAAAGCGGATGCCGAAAAGTTTGAGCTGCTCGCGGTCATGGAGCTGGCTGGGGAACGGATTGACAATGACACCGACACCACCGATTTCCAGCAATGCGCTTTCTCCCAGGTCTCCTGGCTGCCCCTGCATAAAAGGCCCCTTGTGTATAAACTTGCCATCGGACAGCGCCTTGACAATGGCCGCGCCGCTAACCGGTCCACCGCCATAGCGCGGATCGCATTTGCCGCCGAGTTCGACCTCGATCTGCGCGCCGACGCCCCCCGCATGGGCCTGCTCCACGGCCTCGGCATCGAACAACGGCCCGAACACCGCGCCCGGCGTGCCCCGCTCGATAAGCGCCGAAAGCAGCGCTGTCGCGTCGCCATAAGCACCTGAGTACGGGCCGTCAGTGAAATCACCTAGCAGAAAGGGGCGCGGATCATTGGCGGTTTGTTCCACCGCGTCCAGCGCCTCATCAATGCTCACAATATCGATGGTCAGCACGTCACGGGTACGCCAGATTTCTGCGCCGAACTCGTCAAGATAGTCATTCACCCGCTCAGACGGGCCGTCCATCACGAGCACGGCACTCGTCCCGGTCCAGGGCTGATCGCAAAAGGGATAGGCAGGCATAAAGCTCGCGTCGAGCAGCTGTGGGTCTTCAGCCTGAATCACTTCTACGCGCTTGAGCAAGGTAAACATGGGCGCATGCGCAACCGTCGTGCGTCCGTGATCGATGCCGAACAGGACGGGCGGATGGATCGAGTGGCATTGCGGTTGGATTTCCCCGCTCAACGTGCGCGCGAGCAGGCTGGCGGTGCGGAACGCCGTCTGCCGCACGTCGATGTGGGGCGTCGTGTGGAAGCCGCAGATGATATCGCAGTCGCGCACGAACTGCGGCGAGAGGTTGCTGTGCAGGTCCAGCGACGCCGCAATCGGCACGTGGCGGCCGACGATCCGCCTGATCCGCGCGACGAACTCGCCTACCGGGTCGTCCAGATGCTCACAGGCCATGCCGCCATGCAGTGGCAGCAGGATTCCGTCGAACGGAGCTTCATCGCGCAGCTGGCGTTCGATGCGCCCCCACAGTGTTTCGAATGCGTGCTCGGTCACACTGCCCCACGGCCAGGCAAAAGCGCAGACGCCGGTGACCAGCTGCCAGCCTTCTGAATCGGCTACCTCGAGATAGCCGCCGAACCAGAGGTCGCCTTCGCGGAAGCGCTCGAGGCTCTCGCCCTCCTGCACAAAGTAAAGACCTTTGTCGGTAAAGGCTTCAAGTGTGGTGGGATACTTGTTAAAGTCATGGGTTTCCGTTGCGATTCCGCACATGAAAATGCGTTTCTGGACAGACATAGGCATTCTCCTAACCCATATTCTGACGTACGTCCCCTACTTTCAAGATCGCAGTGACGTCACGGTGACGACCTTCTCTTGGACGACTGTCTCTTATTGGAAAACCGTCTCTTTCTCCGCGACGACCCGCGTCAATTCTTCCTCTTTCTCGCAGGGGGTCAGCACAAGCGAACCGAGGATTTGCTGTTCGGAAAGGATATCGGCATTCACGACCAATCTCCCCTTTTAAGTTCGGAACCCTCTTACCATTAGCCCGCGCTGTGCGTTGGTTTTTTGGGCCTCTTGTGCTCGTTTTTCAGCCTCTGCCCGGTTCGCTACTGTATACCCTCTGATCGTCACATAGTCATCGGGACGGCGATAGCGGTTGATGAACACCTGCCGCGGTTTGTCTGAAAAGTTGGGCTTGGAGCCGTGCACGGTCCTCACATGGAAGAATATCGCGTCGCCGGCCTGGCCCTCTACAGGTATCGCCGCTTCCCAGGGCCATTCATCCTCGTCTAGGCCCAGGTGTGAGAAGGTATCGATGTGCTGGAGCTGACCCATGCGGTGAGAACCAGGCACCACGTGCAGCGCGCCTCTTTGCACATCCGTGTCCACGACATAGTTGAGGATCGCAACCGGACCTTCGTATTTGTGCTCGAAATAGGCCGAGTCCTGGTGCAGGATCTTGGGAAAACCGCCCACCGGCTCTTTCACCAGGCTCTGGCCTTGACCGAACAGCTCAATGTTCGGACCCAGGATGGCCTCAACAATGTCCAAGGCCGTGGCATCAAGCGCTGCCTGGAGAAATGCACCGCTGGTAAAGTAGTCGATACCCACAACATACACCTGTTTGTCGCGCTCATAACCCTCCGGTGCAGGGATGAATAACGATCCGTTGGGTGTACGCCAGCCATCAGGGGCTTTTTCCGCCTGGTCAAGCTGACTGATGGCGATATCGAGGGCCCGCATGATGTCGTTATACATTGCGCCAATGTACGCGTTCATGAGACTGCGCACCACGAGACAACCGTGTTCGCGGTAGATAGCGGCCGCCTGTTGTAGATCCAGGTCGGCGGCAAAGACCTCAATGTCTGAGATGCTGGTCCCCTGTAGATTTGTTGGTGTCATTGTACTCGGACTCCTTGAGCGCGATCTTGAGGTGTTTTTGACTCGTCTCTCCTCCAAGGTCGTGGGGCACCGCGTTGGTGTATCACCTTTGGGCAAGTCGGCCCCGGCAGGCTTGCGCCGCGCTGTATTCCTGCTACAATTCCCCAATCACACTCAGGTATTGTAGTCCAAAATGCTATTGGTGCAACCCCCTGGCGAGCCGACTTGGATCTTGAGAAACCCAAGCGTAAACGTCCTGGACTTCAGTTAGCTCATTGGGTTTCTCCACGGAGAAGCCTATCATCGCGCAGATAGGCAAACGACTCTGCCTTTCATCCCCTGGCTAGAGCCGAAGGGGTTTCCCCGGCTTCTCCCATAGCCACATAGTGAGGAGATTTGTCAGATGTCTGAACTGATTTACGCATCAGCTACAGCCGTGGCCAAAGCCATACGCACAAAAGAGGTTTCATCAGAAGAGATCGTGAAAGCATACGTGCAGCGCATAAAAGACGTCAATCCGCAATTGAACGCCGTTGTCCGACTGGATGCTGAAGGGGCCTTGGTAGAAGCCCGTCGGTCAGATGAAGAATTGGCAAAGGGCGATCTGCGAGGTCCCCTGCACGGCGTTCCAATGACGATCAAGGACGCCCTGGACACAGCCGGGGTGATCAGCAGCGGGGGCACGCAAGGGAGAAGCTCCTTTGTACCAGAGCAAGACGCCACGGTGGTGGCCCGCCTGCGCGCCGCAGGCGCGATTCTGTTGGGCAAGACCAACACACCGGAACTGACGCTCGATTTCGAGACGGATAACCTGGTCTACGGCCGCACCAACAACCCTTACGACGTGTCGCGTACCTGTGGCGGCAGCAGCGGAGGAGCGGCGGCGATCATCGCCGCGGGTGGGATACCCTTTGATATCGGAAGCGACACCGGCGGGAGCATTCGTTTGCCATCGCATGTTTGCGGGACAGCCGGCATTCGACCCACGTCCGGACGGGTTCCGCGGACCGGCCACATTCTTCCCCCTGCAGGCCTTGATGAGTCTTTTACGCAGATCGGTCCTATGGCGCGTTACGTCGAAGACTTGATCACGCTCCTGCCCATCATCGCTGGCGTTGACTGGCGCGACCCGGCAGTCGTTCCCATGCCATTGGCTGACCCGAACCAAGTGAACCTCACCGATTTGCGCGCTGCCTATTACACGGACAATGGCATCGTAACGCCCACGCCGGAAATTATGGCCGCCGTGGAAGCAGCCGCATCCGCTTTGGAAAAAGCCGGGGCAGCCGTAGAAGAAGCGCGGCCACCCGGCATGGAGAAAACGATGGACCTCCTGCTTGGCTGCCAGTTAGGAGATGGAGGTGCAGGTTTCAAGCGACTCCTTGACCTGTACGGCACCACGGAACCACATCCGGGGATCGCGAACCTGATAGCTTTGGGCCAAGAATCGAAAGTGACGTCCGACACTTTGAGTGGCTTGGTCTTCCAGATTGACCAGTTTCGAAGTGAAATGCTCTCCTTTATGGAAGCGTACGATGTCGTGGTCTGCCCGGTACTCCCCTTTCCGGCTCCACCTCACGGAGCGTCGAGTATTCAGTTGCCCGTGTTTGCGTACACTGCCACCTACAACTTGACCGGCTGGCCGGCAGCCGTCGTCCGCGTTAGCACGTCTCCCGAGGGGTTGCCCATCGGCGCCCAGGTGGTGGCGCGTCCGTGGCGTGAGGATGTGGCGCTGGCAGCCGTCAAGTATTTGGAGGAGCTGTTTGGCGGCTGGCAGAGCCCTCCGATGTAGTATTCAATCGCCCGCAACGCCCTCGAAGCCCTTCGCCTTCAAGCCCCTCTTTTCGACCTGGTATCACTACCCACCACCCTCCAGCACAAGAAGAGTTCTGGCTACGACCCTCTTCAGTGCCGTCGCTCTGGACGCATCCTCGAACTCGCCGAAATCTGGAAGACCAAACCTGGGCACAACCAATTCTTCACAGTCTTGACCATCACCCATAAGCTGCCCGGAAAGAGCCAGGCATGGATGGTCGTTGTTCCTTCTTGCACGCCGTTTCTCTATCTTTGCAGACGTCTAGGGGGCGGCGTATCGCGTCTTGACAGGTAAGTTTATATATTGTATGATGGATGCGGAATCTGATTCCACATGTTGTACGGATCCGATTTTGATCGTGCGAAGGAGAA
Source organism: Caldilineaceae bacterium (assembly GCA_965208965.1). Lineage (GTDB taxonomy): Bacteria > Chloroflexota > Anaerolineae > Caldilineales > Caldilineaceae > Bin5. Next base: position 1,087,790 of record OZ242384.1, on the reverse strand, counting down.
AAATTGGCGATACGCAACTTCCCCGAACGGGACTATCGTCTGATCAGCACATACAAAACGGATATCCCCCTCGACGATGACACCATCGAAGAAAAGGTCGAACAAGCGTGGTGGTCACCCGATATCCCCCGCGACCAACTCAAAGCGCTGATGCAGCGCACCAACCGCTACGGTCTCCTCGATTTTGGCCTGTGGATCATCCTGCTTGGGGTGAGCGGCTACCTGGCCTGGATCTCCTGGGGCACCTGGTGGGCGCTTCTCGCCTTTTTCATCTATGGGACGCTCTACTCCTCATCCGACGCGCGATGGCACGAGTGTGGCCATGGCACCGTGTTTCGCACCCGCTGGCTAAACGAGCTCTTTTACCACATCAGCTCCTTCATGACCATACGTGAAGCTAACCTCTGGCGTTGGAGCCATGCCCGCCATCATACCAACACCTATCTCGTGGGTTATGACCCCGAAATCCAGGTTCAACGGCCAGCCGATCTGCTCATCTTTGCGATTGACTTTTTCTTTCTGCGGGGCGTTCTAGAAGTACAGCGTGTGATCAGACATGCTGCCGGGCAAATCGGCGACGATGTCCGTAGCTTTGTACCCGCCTCTGAGCTACCCAAAGTGATCTGGACGAGCCGGATTTATCTAGCTATTGTGGCGGCTTTCGCGGTGTGGGCGGTGGCAGTCGGCAGCTTTCTGCCGATGATGTTCGTGTGGCTTCCCCGCTTTTACGGTGCATTTGTGGAGCAAATGCTCGCCGTAACGCAACACGCCGGTTTGGGTGAAGATACGTATGACCACCGCGAAAATACGCGCACGATCTATCTGAATCCGGTGTTCCGCTATCTGTATATGAACATGAATTATCATATCGAACACCACGTCATACCCATGGTTCCCTACCATGCTTTGGCTGACTTGCACGAGCTGATGAAATCACAGACACCGCCGCCGTATCGGAGCCTGTGGCAAGCCTACAAGGAGATGATCCCGGCCTTGTACAAGCAAGCGACCAAAGACCCGAATTATTATATAAAACGCCCTATTCCTGACGCCGGCACAACGGTTGAAGCGTTCGACATCCCCATAGGCGGCGTTGTCACGTCAAGCAGCGCGTTAAGCGACGAACCGGTAGCCTACGTGAGAGACGGCACCAGTGTTCCCGCTGAGTCTGTGAACAAAGCGATTGCAGAGATCCGCACAGCAACTGCTGTAAACACAGATGCCGAAGAAAGCAGTTGGATCGAGGTCTGTAACGTTTCAGATATCGAAGTGGAAGACGTGCTTGGCTTTGACTACAATGGCCACACGTACGCCATTTATCGTTTGGGTCCTCACGCCTTCTTTGCCAGCGATGGTTTATGCACCCATGAAGAAACCGAATTAGCCGCAGGTTTTGTCTTCGATGGCTGTATCGAATGCCCACTGCATCTAGGGCGTTTCGATATCGAAACAGGCAAAGCAGTGTCTGCACCCGTCACTGAAGACTTAAGAACATACCCTGTTGAGCTGCGCGGCGATCAGGTATTCATCCAGGTAGAAGGGTAATCTGATGTAACGACGGCGCTAAATCAGAAAACGATTGCGTCACCAGTTGTCACGTGCTCAGCCGCAGAGGGGGGGGTGAAGATGGACGAAAAAGAGTTGAAACTCCAACCCTCAAGCTATTCAGCAGCGGGAAATCATAGATTGAGCCAAGGAGGTGACCGGTTGAGAGATCGTTCAAGAAGCGTGCTCACAAAGTTTTGGACAATTGCCTCTTCAGGGGGCAAAGACATTCATCCATAGGAGGAATGACAAATGTCTAACACAATTTGGCGAAAGTCGTTGGTGTTGCTGGCTATTAGCGTTCTGATGTTGGCGGCCTGCGTCGTTCAGCAGCCGACGGTCGCTGAGGAAGGGATGGTCGAGGAAGAGGCGGCGTCCACGGGGCCACCTCAGGGTGGCACCCTCCGTCTGATGGGACACCACGACGCCTTCAGCCTCAGCCCTGGACTCGGCGCCATCCCAAGCGCCATCCGGCCGGCGCTCATGCAAATCCACAACGGGCTGGTGGAGATAGACGCTTCAAATGCGGTCGTGCCGGTGCTGGCCGAGTCCTACGATATCTCCGAAGACGGCCTGACCTACACCTTCCCGCTGCGTGAGGGCGTCAAGTTTCACAATGGCGCCGATTTCACGTGCAAGGACGTCAAGTATACGTACGACTTCTACCGTGACCCGGAAAACGCGGCGCCAGTGGTTGGCGTCTTGTCAAAAATTGATTCCGTCGAGTGTGTGGATGACTATACCGCCGTCATCAACATGGTGCAGGTAGATGCCGCCTTTCTCGTATTAGGGGCGATCCTGCGTATTGTACAATCGGACTATCACGCGGAGGTGGGCGAGGAAGTGTACGCGACGGCCCCCATCGGTACCGGCTCCTTTAAGCTCGTGGAGTGGCACCCGTCGCAGTTCACGCTGCTGGAGGCGTTCGACGACCACTTCCGCGGGCGGCCCTATCTCGACTTTTTGCGGGTAGACGTCGTGCCCGAGGCTTCGGTGCGCACCATCGCCCTTGAGTCGGGCGACGCCGACGGGACCGCCTGGCCATTGCTGATGGAGGACAACGTGCGTCTGGCCAACGACCCGAGGTTTACGAGCATTTCACAAGCTGGGGCGGGGCCCTTTCTCATTCCGCTCAACAACACCATACCGCAGTTGTCGGACAAGCGGGTGCGCCAGGCATTGTACTGGGGCCTAGACCGCCAAAGGATCATCGACGACCTCTGGTTCGGCCAGGCTCAGGTAGCCCATTCTAACCTGTCCCCCATATACCCGGACTACTACAACCCGGACATCCCACGGTATGAGTTCGACCCGGAAAAGGCCATGGAACTGCTGGACGAGGCAGGTTGGGTGGACGAGGATGGCGACGGGGTACGCGAGAAGGAGGGTGAGAGGCTCTCTTTCAATGTCCATGTGGGCGCCGGTAACCAGCAGTTTATCCCGGTCATCGAGTTAGCGCAGCAGTTGTGGGCCGACATAGGCGTCGAGATCTTCCTCGTGGAGACGCCCGTGGCGGCTATCCTGGATGGCATGCGCAAGTGCGAGATGGATGCCGCTATGATCGCCTTTGAACACGGCGCTATAGATCCGGATCCCCACTGGATGATGCACTCGGAAGGCGCCAACAACTTTCCCTGCATCTCAAACCCGGAACTGGACGCGCTGATCGAGGAGGGACTCTCCTACGCCTCTGTGGAGCAGCGCCAGCCCATCTACAACAAGATCCAGGCGATGATTATGGACGAGGCGCCGGTGATAGAACTGTTCTTCACCCATTGGCCCGCCATCTTCAACGCCAAGGTCAAAGGCCAGTCGCTCGACGCGGTTGACACCAATAGGCTCTGGCGCGAGATCCATTTATGGTACATTGAGGAGGAGTAGGCCAGAACGATACGACTTACGGAAGAAGCCGGGAAGGCCCCTTAGGCTTTAGCCAGGATAATCGCCCCTCCGCCTAGGCTGAGGGGCGAATACTTTGCCTTCCAGTGCTCAAGCCGGCTTCTCCCATAAAGGCGCGCGAGACGTACGCGCCGCCGTCACGTACAAGAACAGGACATATATGATGGAGCAACGGCGATTTGGCGACACCGATCTGGTCAGTTCGGCGCTGGGGTTCGGCACGTGGGAGATGAGCACGACCGAATACGGCCACATCGATGTAGATGAGGCCAGCGCGGCCGTCGGCGCCGCGATCGACAACGGTATCACGCTGTTCGACACTGCAGAAGTCTACGGCCCCTACCACTCGGAAGAGATCCTGGGCCGTGCGCTGGGCGCCCGGCGCACGGAGGTCGTCCTGGTGACCAAGGTGGGCTTCAAAGTGGACGGCACCCCCGCGCGGGACTCGACGCGTGAGTGGGTGCTGGCCAGAACCGAAGGCTGCCTCCAGCGCCTGAATACCGACTGGATCGACCTGCTGCTGATCCACTGGCCAGACCACGACACTCCGTTTGCCGAGACGATGGGCGCGCTGGAAGAGTTGAAAACGGCGGGCAAGATCCGCCACTATGGGGTCTCCAACTTTACGGTGGAGATGATGGAAGAGTGCGAGCGGCACGGCCACCTGGCGACCAACCAGGTCGGATATCATCTGTTCGACCGGCGCATGGAGGCGCAGGTGCTGCCCTACTGTCTGGAGCAGGGGATCGGGTTTATGGCCTACGGCACGCTGGGATTTGGCTTGCTCACCGGCGCGTTTACGCCGGACACGACGTTTGAGGAAGGGGACTGGCGCTCAGCAGGCGACGCGTTCAATCTGCCGCTCTTTAGGCAGGAGCACTTTCTCAAGGAGCTGCGCTGTACCGAGCGATTGAAAACGCTCGCCGGGCGTGCTGGGAGGTCCGTGGCGCAACTGGCTATCGCGTGGGTGCTGGGCCACCCTGCGCTGTCGGTGGCGCTGGTCGGCATACGCAACCGGTCGGAACTCGAGGAGAACGTGGCTGCTGTCGATTGGAAGCTTACGGACGAAGAGCGGGCCGAGATCGACCGCATCTTTGCCGAGGAGGGCGTGCCGACCTACGTCGATGCGCCCCAGGTGGTGTAGAAAAGCGCAGGTCAGCGCACCTGCCGCCGCCAGGTGTACACCAGCGACCAGACGATCACCGCAATCAGGATTACGGGAGAAGCCGGGAAGGCCTCTTGGCTTATGAACTTTAAGTGTAACTACCAGGCCTGGTTGGTGCCAGGGATGAAGGGTCGGTCAAGGAAAGCGTTATAGATGGCATCAATAGGGTTGAGGCCATGTTTACGAGCAGTAGAGATATGGGAACGTAGAGCACAGAAGATGTGTGCTGCGTCTTCAGTACGAAAGCAGCCGGAGACTTTCTGTTGGACTTCAATCATGTGTACATCGCGTTCGACCTGGTTGTTGTCAAAGGGGTTGCGTAAGTCATACATGAGAGCTAGGACGCCGGCCTTGTGTTTGTGCAGGCGGTCAAGCAGGATTTTGGGCGGCGACTGTTTGGGTCGGCCGATGGGTCTGGGTTCTGTCTTTTGCGTGGCGGGGTTGGTGGCAGGCCCTTGGGCAATGAGCGCATCGTACTCGGCCTCGCAATAGGCCGGGCGGTCTGGTGGCAAGGCAGTGTGCCGTGCTGAAGTTTATGCGACTTCATCTTTGATGTCGCACAACAGGCGATTCCTCTTTACGGGCCACATGCAACCATTGCAACCGCCCTGCGACACGCATACCACTCTCATTGAAGTGGAGGACAGGAGCAGCAATCAGGTGTTGACGAATCTGTTCCAGGCCTGCTTGTGTGCGACTGGCAAGTTGGCGGACGGCTGCCAGCACGACCGCCTGCGAGGGTGCATGCCCGTAGAGCGCAGTCAGCAACTCGATGATAGGTGACAAGGGGATGAACTGTTGGTGGTAGAGGTAGCAGGCAAACGCCTTCAGGCGCGGGCCATACTGGGTCGGTTGGGTCACTTGGGCGGGAAACGCGCCCTTCACGCACGCACCACAGCCAAGGCACTGCTTGGCCTCCGCCAGATGCTCTGTCGCTTCAATGCGAGGTGGCGGTATGTCGAATACCTGCCGTTTTACATGCCTCTTGGCAGCCACTGCCTCCAACTCTGTCTGGCAGTGCGGGCATGCATTGTGCCCATGAAGGATCACATGGTCCGATTCCGCCACCTGCAGCAAGGTCCGTCAATTGCGCTCGCGTTGCCCCCCACGCGGCCGCTGGCCAGAGCGGCGCAGACTCTTGCTCTTGCCTTTCTTCAAACCATCGCTGCTCGGCGGCTTGCAGCTGTTGTGACTGTCTTTCGCCAGTTGAGCCTGCATCTGCTGGATCAACGCCTGTTGTGTCGCCAACTGCTGCTGCATAACCAGAATCAGCTCAATCAGGCTCTCTTGGTCTAGTCGCTTAAGTTGCTCTCGGTCAAACTGTATGTGCTTGCTCATATCTGTTACTCTACTACCTCCAAGAACGTTTGCGCGCTAGATATTCAATGCCATAGTAGTTACCTTTGAAATATTAGTGCGGTAATAGAGTCCCAGCGGGCAGCACAGGGCTGAAGCCGCCGTGCTGAAAGAGCAAAGCCCGTTCGGGCTGGAAAATCAACTGTTTCGGTCCGTTTTTTGGGGCGCTTGTCCGTTGTCTTACCACCGGCGCGTCCGTCGCCATTTCCGCACGACGGCTTTAGAAGCGCAGCGGCTTTAGCCTCACGCCCTCCGGCTGACCATTACCGAATTATTTTTTTATCTCAATTAGCCAGGGGATGAAGTCCTATCCAAAAGGAGATGATCAAAGGACATTCTGACCCGTTCTTGACAGGAGGTGCAGAGATGAAGGGTAGCGTCAAATTTGGCTGGAGGGTCCCGACTTTTCCACTCGATGGAAGCCGTGGGGGCATTTTCAGAGATCAGATATATGCATATCTGGACGCCATCCATGGGCGATTTGCATCAGCCTGGGTGGGTGACCATTTTTTTGTGGCATGGCATGAAGCGCTGGATCCAATGAGGGACCTCTTGGAGTGTTGGACCATGCTAGCCCACCTGGCGGGCAAGTACCCTGAGTTGCTCTTTGGCAGTATGGTAGTGAACCAGTCGTTTCGCCAGCCCGCTTTGCTGGCCAAGATGGCGGCTACGTTGCAAACGCTTGCAGGTGGGCGATTCATCCTAGGTCTCGGCGCAGGGGGGGTAGAAGACGAACACCTCGCCTACGGCTATGACTTTCCATCCGATGCAACGCGCATTCATCGGATGGGGGAGGCAGCCCAGATCCTCCGCCTGATGTGGACCCAGCCAAGTACCACTTTTCAAGGGCGCTTTTACCAAGTGCAAGACGCGATCTGCGAACCCAAACCGGACCCGCCTATCCCCCTGTGCATCGGCGGGGGTGGCCCAAAAATAACGCTACGCTATGCGGCCCAATACGCCGATTGGTGGAACTGGCACAGCCCGCTGGAAGGCTACAGTGAACGGCTGGACCTACTGCGCGGGCACTGTGAGGCAGTGGGACGCGACTATGACTCCATTGTCAAGACGTGGGCGTCGGCCTGCGTTGCGGTGGCTCCGACAAGCGAGGAGGCTCAGAAAATCGCAGAAGCAAGCTTGCACTACGATCCCGGTTTCGGTTACCCGATAGGCTGGGGTTCGGTTGTGGGCACCCCGGATGAGGTGAGTGCGCAACTAAAAGAGTTCGCGGATCTTGGCGTCCAGCACATTATTCTACAATTTGCGGATTTCCCTAAGACAGACAGCGCCATACTATTTGCCGAGGAGGTCATACCGAGGTTCAGCTAGCCCAGTTTATCAGTTCAGGGCGGCGTTTTGCCGCAACAGGATCCGTCCCCAGCTCTCTTCGACTATGAGGAAAAATGACTAGAATGACCGGAGCTCGATTCATTGCCGAAACAATCGGCGGATACGGGATAGAGCACGTCTTTTTTGTGACCAATATCGCTGCCAGAGCCTTGATGGAAATGGAAAAGCTGGGGATTGAGCGGATCCAGACCCATGGCGAGAAGGCCGCCGCGTATATGGCCGATGCCTACGCCCGCGTGAAGCGCGGTCCCGGCCTCTGTATGGCCCAGTCGGTGGGTGCGGTTAATCTGGCGGCAGGGCTACAGGATGCCTACCTGGCTTGTTCGCCCGTCATTGCCCTGACCGGAAGGGTGTTCCAGAGCAACCAACAGCGTCACGCCTATCAGGAAGTTGATCACGTGAATCCGTTTTCGGCCGTCACTAAATACAGTGCCTTGGTCACCAATCCCGATCAACTGCCCATCTATTTGCGTCAGGCCTTCCGCTCATCCACCTCGGGCACACCTGGACCGGTTCACCTGGATCTGGAGGGGCATGCCGGGCAGGCGGTCGTCGATCAGGAAGCCGACGTAGAGGTCATCATTGAAGAAACCTTTACCCAGGTACCTCCGTTCCGACCTGAAGCCGAACTGGAAAAAGTGACTGCCGCGCTGCTACTGCTTAACCGGGCCAAACGGCCCGTCATCGTGGCCGGCGGTGGAGTGACCGCGTCGGGCGCCAAGGCAGAGCTACTCGCCTTGGCCGAGAAGCTTTCTATTCCGGTAGCCACCTCGCTGAATGCCAAAGCTATGTTTCCCGCTGACCACCCGCTGGCGGTGGGTGTCCCTGGTTCGTACTCCCGCGCTTGCGCTAACCAAGTCCTGTGCGAGGCCGATCTGGTCTTTTTTGTCGGCAGCCACACCGGCGGTCAGGTGACCTACGAATACCAGATACCGCCTCCAGGCACGCCCATCATCCAGCTCGATATCAACCCGGAGGAACTGGGTCGCAACTACCCAATCCAGGTGGGCATGCACGGCGACGTCAGAAACTCTCTGCGTAGAATGCTTGTGCAGGCCGAAACCGTCCCGGCGCGTACAGAGTGGACCAGTAGGGTACAAGAGCTGGTCCAGAGCTGGAAAGAGAGCGTTCGCGACCTGGCTAACTCGGAGGTCGAGCCCATGCGGCCAGAACGCCTCTGCAAGGAACTGACCGACTATCTGCCCTCCGACGTCATTCTCGTCTCCGACACGGGCCATGCAGGCATCTGGACCGGCACCATGATCGATCTGGAACATCCCGACCAGAGCTACATTCGCTGCGCGGGTTCGCTAGGCTGGGCTCTGCCGGCGGCGATGGGCGCCAAATGTGCCCAACCCGACCGACCTGTGCTCTGTTTCACCGGCGATGGCGGCATCTGGTATCATCTTTCGGAATTGGATACCGCCCTGAACAATGGGATCAACACGGTTACTGTGGTCAACAACAACCACTCGCTGAATCAGGAAAAGCACGGCATGGAGCGGGTCTACGGCGGTCAATCCCCCGGCTCCGATAAACTGTGGCTCTTCCCAGACACCCATTTTGCCGACGTGGCCGAGTCAATGGGCTGTTTCGGCATTACGGTCAACAAACCGAGCGAACTTTCGGGTGCGCTCGATCAGGCATTTGCATCGGGCAAACCGGCGGTGGTCGATGTCAAAACCCATATCGACGGCATTGCGCCGCGAGCGTGGGTGCCGGGGTGAAGAAGGAATGTTGAAAGGAGGCGACGGGTCATGAAACTGTTTACCACCTTTCTAGGAACCGAAACCAACACTTTCTCGCCAATTCCCACCGGCCATGCCAATTTCGCCGAGACTTTTCTGGTGCGCGGCGGGGATCACGGAGATGAGCCGTCCGTATATTCCCGACCATTGGCGATTGCTCGAGAGCGGGCACAACAACGAGGCTGGTCAGTCGTAGAGAGTCTCGCCACTTTCGCCCAGCCCGCTGGCCTGACCGTACGTGCGGTGTGTGAATCGTTCCGGGACGAGATCCTGGATGATCTGCGCGCCGCGTTGCCGGTGGATATGGTACTGCTCAACCTGCATGGCGCCATGGTCGCTGATGGTTACGACGACTGCGAAGGGGACCTGATAGCACGGGTCCGGGAGATTGTCGGACCGGGCGTGCCGATTGGCGTGGAGCTGGACCCGCATTGCCACCTATCGCAAAAGATGGTGAACAACGCCACGGCACTAATCACTTTCAAAGAATACCCGCACATCGACGCTGCCGAGCGTGCCGAGGAGTTATTCGATATAATCGCCAGCGCCGCCGAGGGCAAGATCAGGCCTGCGATATCTGTGTATGACTGCCGCATGATTGGCATCTACCACACGACCAGGGAGCCCATGCGGAGCTACGTTGACCGGATCAAGGGGTTGGAGGGAAGGGATGGGGTGCTGTCGATCTCAGTGGCGCACGGTTTCCCCTGGGGCGACGTGCCGGACATGGGTACCAAGATCCTGGTCGTTACCGACGGCCGTCCTGAATACGGGGAGCGCCTGGCCCAGGAACTGGGACGTGAGCTTTTTGAGATGCGCGAAGCACTGCGTCCCAACTTTCTGAGTATCGACGAGGGGTTGAATCGAGCGTTGGAGATCGATCGTTCTCCAGTTGTGATGGCCGATACTGCGGACAATGCCGGTGGCGGCGCACCCAGTGACTCCACCTTCGTCTTGAAGGCTCTGCTGGAGCGCGGCATCGGGGAGGCAGCGCTGGCCTGCATATGGGACCCAATTGCGGTGTCGCTAGCCATGGAGGCCGGGGTGGGCGCGCAACTCGATCTGCGGATCGGCGGGAAGCTGGGGCCGATGTCCGGTGACCCGCTAGACCTCAGGGTGAAGGTGACTGGGGTGAAGCCCAACGCCACCCAGTCCTTCGGTCCTGAGGATGGCAGAGCGACAGTGCGGTTGGGCGATACGGTAGCCGTACATGTAAAGGGCATCGACATCGTTCTCAACTCGATCCGCGAGCAGGTCTTTAGCCCGGAATGCTTTAGCACGGTGGGGATCGACCCGCGGCAGAAGCACATCCTGGTGGTCAAGGGGAGCCAGCACTTCTATGCAGCCTTTGCCCCGCTAGCCGCTGAGGTGCTCTACCTGGCAACGCCCGGAGCGATAAACCCTGACCTGACCAAGTTCCCCTTTAAGCATATTAATCGCAACATATGGCCCCTGGTTGAGGATCCATTCTCTCAGCCGTAATGCCCATTGCCTTATCCGTTCGTCGGGGACAATTTAACCCGGTGATCTGCGGACATTCTGACCCGTTGAGGGCGCATGTTCAGGAAAATCAATTAAATCTGGGAAGTACAGGTCAGATAGAAAGGTAGGCGCCATGGACAAGGTGAGAATCGCGATCGTAGGATGCGGAAACATCTCGCAGCTCAACGTCCCCGGTTACCTGCAGCACCCTAACTGCGAGGTCATCGCGCTGTGCGACAATTCCCCCGGCCGGGCCGAAGCTCGGGCGAAGCATTGGGGCATCTCGCCAAGGATCTACACGGACTACGAGCAAGTCCTCAACGACCCCGATGTCGATGCCGTCGAACTACTGACGCCACCTCAACACCACGCGACCATGACGGTCGACGGTCTGGACGCCGGCAAGCACGTGTCTTGCCAGAAGCCGATGTGCACGTCGGTCGCGGAGGCGGACGTGATGGTAGCGGCGGCCAGGAGGGCCAAGACGAAGTTCCGGATGACCGAGAACTGCATCTATTACCCACCCATCCTCAAGGCCAAGGAGCTTCTCGACGCCGGAGCCATAGGCGAGCCGTCTCTGGTCCGGTTTCACGCCGTAATCGGTGGACAGGCTGAGGGGAGCGTGGTGGATACAGACCCTGAGGCGTTCGTCTGGCGCAACGATCCCACGCTGAGCCCATTGGGCATCGTGTTTGAAGACGGTGTGCACAAATTCGCGACCGCCATGAAGTGGGTCGGAGATATCGAGAAGGTCTTCGGGATTGTCGGCAAGACCCAGGAGCACTTCATGGAGATGCCGTCGGCGCTCATCTGGAAGTTCGAAGGAATGGACTGTTTGGGGATGTGCGACTACGTCTACGCGCCGCAAATGACGGTCCGCACTAAGTACTTCGGGGGCGACGGCTACATGGAGATACACGGCTCTAAGGGCTCCATCCACGTGACGCGGTCTGCTGGTGAGATGTTGGATTTTGCCCCGGTCCTGTTGATAAAAGGGACCGAGACGGAAGGCATCGAGGTTCCCTCGGACTTTATCGAGGGGTTCAACGGAGCTGCCAGCGACTTCATCGACAGCATCATCGAGGATAGACAGCCCGACCTCGACGCCGAGTTCGCCAAGAAGACGATCCAGGTGGCGATGGCCACCTACGAGGCGGCCAGGACGGAAGGTCCGGCTTATCCCAGGGCGATGGTCTAGTGGTCGCCGGCTGGGAAGTACCGGCTAGATAGAAAGGTAGGCGCCATGGACAAGGTGAGAATCGCGATCGTAGGGTGCGGAAACATCTCGCAGCTCAACGTCCCCGGTTACCTCCAGCACCCCAACTGCGAGGTCGTCGCGCTGTGCGACAATTCCCCCGGCCGGGCCGAAGCTCGGGCGAAGCAGTGGGGCATCTCGCCAAGGATCTACACGGACTACGAGCAGGTCCTCAACGACCCCGATGTCGATGCCGTCGAGCTACTGACGCCGCAACAACACCACGCGACCATGACGGTCGACGGTCTGGACGCCGGCAAGCACGTGTCTTGCCAGAAGCCGATGTGCACGTCGGTCGCGGAGGCGGACGTGATGGTAGCGGCGGCCAGGAGGGCCAAGACGAAGTTCCGGATGACCGAGAACTACATCTGTTACCCTCCCATCCTCAAGGCCAAGGAGCTACTCGACGCAGGAGCCATAGGTGAGCCGTCCCTGGTCCGGTTTCACACCGTAATCGGTGGACAGGCTGAGGGGAGCGTGGTGGACACAGACCCTGAGGCGTTCGTCTGGCGCAACGATCCCACGCTGAGCCCATTAGGCATCGTGTTTGAAGACGGTGTGCACAAATTCGCGACCGCCATGAAGTGGGTCGGAGATATCGAGAAGGTCTTCGGGATTGTCGGCAAGACCCAGGAGCACTTCATGGAGATGCCGTCGGCGCTCATCTGGAAGTTCGAAGGAATGGACTGTTTGGGGATGTGCGACTACGTTTACGCGCCGCAAATGACGGTCCGCACCAAGTACTTCGCAGGCGACGACTACATGGAGATACACGGTTCTAAGGGCTCCATCCACGTGACGCGGTGCATTGCTGAGCTGATGGATATTCCCCCAGTCCTGCTGATAAAAGGGACCGAGACGGAAGGCATCGAGGTTCCCTCGGACTTTATCGAGGGGTTCAACGGAGCTGCCAGCGACTTCATCGACAGCATCATCGAGGATAGACAGCCCGACCTCGACGCCGAGTTCGCCAAGAAGACGATCCAGGTGGCGATGGCCACCTACGAGGCGGCCAGGACGGAAGGTCCGGCTTATCCCAGGGCGATGGTCTAGAGGTCGCCGGCTGGGTCAGGCGGGGTACGTGTAGATCCTCGGGAGGTATGAGATATGGAGCTCCCCTGCCTTGCGGCTACACCTACCAAGCAATTACACTTTGGACGGCCTCTTGGATATCGGTGGCATCAGGCAGGATGTATTCGGACATGCCTACGTTGTGTGCGATGGGCGCATCCCTGGCTCCAACGCGGCCGACCGGCGCGTCCAGATACTCGAAACAGGCTTCACTGACGAGAGCCGCTATCTCCGCCGTTGGGCCCGCGGTCTTACAATCTTCAGCCACGACGACGACCTTGTGAGTTTTGCGAACCGATTGGAATATCGTCTCCAAATCCAATGGGGCCAGTGTACGCGGGTCAATCACCTCGACCGAAAGTCCTTGGTCGCGCAGTGTTCCTGCCACCTGGGTGGCCAGGCCAGCCATGTGCCCAATTGCCACGACGGTCACGTCGTCGCCAGGGCACAGGATCCTCGCCTCGCCGAAGGGAATCTCGTACTCTTCCTCTGGTACCCTACCCTTGACGTTGTAGAGCTTCTTGTGCTCAAGGAACAGAACGGGATTGTCATCCCGGATCGCGGTCTTGAGAAGACCTTTTGCATCGTACGGTGTCGAAGGAAGGACAACGTAAAGCCCTGGAATGTGCATGAACCAGCTGGTCCAGGTCTGTGAATGCTGCGGACCGACACCCACGGCGCCGCAAGCAGCGCGCACGACAATAGGCACGCAGTACTGGCCCGCAGTCATGTAATGTGTCTTGGCGGCTGTATTGACCAACAGATCCATGGCCAGAGTGATAAAGTCTTCGAACATGATTTCAGCCACGGGGCGTGAGCCGGTCATCGCCGCCCCTACTGCGGCACCGACAATGGTCTGCTCTATCATGGGCGTGTCCAGGAGACGATCTCTAAAATCCTTCGCCAGGCCCTTGGTGACTTTGAAGGCGCCCTGGTATCCACCCGGACCGCCGTAAATATCTTGACCGATGATGAAAACGCCCTCTTCGCGCACCATCTCTTCGTGCAGCGCCTCGTTAAGGGCATCTCTGAAGGTAATCTCACGAGTGGTCATAGCTATTCCACCTCACTTGAGCGGAAGACGAACTCCACGCCCGCTTCAGGCGAAGGCTCAGGACTATTCAAAGCAAATTCCTCTGCCTCATCTACCTGCTGCTGGACCCCGTCTGCTATTTGTGTAATGAGCTTTTCATCCAAAATACCTCGCTCGCGTAACCTTTGCTCGAACTGGGTGATCGGATCGCGTTTTGACCACGCGTCGATCTCCTCCTGAGGCCTGTAGGGATTTGTATCGAAAGTCGAGTGTCCTCCCTGCCTATAAGTCTTGCATTCGATGAGGGTGGGCCCGTCACCGGCCAACGCACGCTCGCGCGCCTCGCGCACGGTTTCGTACACAGCCATGACATCATTGCCATCAACAACGTGGCCAGGCATGTTATAGGAGCAGGCCCGGTCTGCCACGTTCGCTATGGCCGATGCCTCGGCAAAGCTCGTCGACATAGCATATTGGTTGTTGACACATACCCACACGACAGGGAGATGCCAGATTGCAGATAAGTTCAGGGCCTCATGAAACGTGCCCATTAGTGAAGCGCCATCACCAAACATGGCCAGGACGATACGCCCGGTATTGGCACGCTTCTGCGTGAGCGCTGCACCGACCGCAACCGGATAGGCGGCCGAAAGGACCGCCTGCACGCCGAGGTTGTTTGAAGCGGCATCTGCTATGTGAACGCTCCCACCACGACCACCACAGTAACCCGTTGCCCGGCCCAAAATCTCGGCCATCAACCGCCCGGGATCGGCGCCCTTAATGACGTCGGCCACGTGTCCACGGTGGGTGGGGATGATATAGTCCTTTTGGGTCAATGCCAAGCAGGCACCGACATGGGTAGCTTCCTCGCCTATTCCCGTGTGAAAGGCACCCGGTATGAGCCCCCTGTGAGTAAGCTGCTCGGCACATTGCTCGAACAAGCGGCCCAATACCATATATCGGTACATCTGCAACATCAATTCCTCGCTTATTGCCATAGTCACAGCTCCTTATGGTCGCGATGCTGCGGTCAGCCTTCGTCGTTAGCCAAGAACGGACCGAGGATTCTCCATAAGCTCTTTGAGCCGCTGCAGGAACGCCGCCGCAGCCACCCCGTCCACCACACGGTGGTCAAAGGTCACGGTGATCAGAGCCACAGGAATGGTCATCGGTTGACCATCTTTCAGCACCAACTGGGCTCGCTTTGCACCAATGGCCAAAATACCACTCTGGGGCGGGTTAAGCAGCGGGATCGACAACGTGATGCCAAGCATGCCCACATTGGTTATTGTGAACGTCCCGCCCTCCAGGTCTTGAGGGGGCAGTCGGTTACCCGTTGTGGCTCGCTGCAATCGGACGATCTCGCTGGCTATCTCTGCCAGCGAGAGTTGGTTAGCGCCCCGCACGACAGGTACGACCAGTCCCCGGTCAGAAGCCATCGCCACACCCAAGTTGATCGTGCGGTAAAGACGAATACCTTCATCCGTCCAGGTCGCGTTCAATGTGGGGCAGCTTTCCAGCGCATGGGCGACCAATAGTGCAAGCATGTGGGTAAAAGACAGGCGGAACCCGTGGGATGCTCCCCAGTCGGCCAAAAGCTCGTTTCTCAAAAGTTCCAGGCTAGTTAGATTCACCTCACAGGCGGCGGCAGCCTGTGGTATAGCCGCGGCCTGACTCAGGTGTGAGGCCATAGCGCGCTGTAATGGCGTAGGCTTAATCAGCTCGAATTCAGCATCACCAGCAGCTTCTGGCCCGTCTGTGTCCATTGCCGTGCTGCGGGCATCGGCGTACGCCCTTACGTCCGCCTCGCGTACTCGCTTTTGCCCAACATGCTTTTGCACATCCTCCAAGTCAATACCGAGTTCTCGTGCCAGGCGCTTGGCCACGGGGGACGCAACCACTGCCTCCCGATCTCTAGAGGTGACAGTAATGTCTTGGGGAGAGCTGACTGCTTCTTGCTCCTTGGGCGGGTGCAACGCCTCGGCCTCGGGGATGGCGTCGCCGGGGGCGCCGATCCACGCGACAGCGGCGCCAACAGGGACAGTCGCGTCGGTAGGTACCAGCACTCTCAGGAGTATCCCAGCCTCCTCTGCCTGCACCTCGATGGAGGCCTTGTCGGTTTCCACCACAAAGAGCGCTTGGCCGGCGGCAACCGCATTCCCTTCTTCGCAGAGCCACTCTACGATGAGGCCCTCCTCCATTTCGTATGTAAGCTTGGGTAGAATGACTTGAGTAGCCACAGTACCTCCCGATTCCCCGACGCGCAGCCGCTGCGCTTTCAAATCCAAATACAACTAGAGCATAGACTTGCGAGTAGTCAAGCAGGTGAAAATCAGAGCACGAGGCATTTGCATTATGATATGGGGTGTCTCTTCAATAATAGCCCAATTTACTTGGGGAGTGACTGCAAAACCCACCTGTGAAGGTGTTTGCTGCAGCGACCACGCATTATAATATAATTTTGTGTTCTGTCAAGCTCGGCTGGATCTGTTACGCCCACTTCCATAACGTGGTTTGGTCCGGGACCGCGTGGAGGTATACCCGACAGAACTGGCGTAGCACCAAACTGTAGCTACAATAGTGCTGATAATCAGAAAACTGAGGACTGTAGCAAGTAATGTGCAATCAAGTTTCCATTTGCTATTGGGTGTACGGAATCGGTTTTGGGAAAAAGTGCCGCATAACGAGTTAGGGGGTTCATGTGGCGGTGCGACACGAAGTCGCTTACATATTTGTTACACTTGAAAATCAGGAAGTAACCCAATGTTCTGCCATTGGTATCCTACCAGTCTGAATAAAGAGTGACTGGGACAATTGTAGCCTCATCCGAACAGGATGGCAATCAATTCGTGAGAGGCGGTAGTGGGTCAACCCGGAAAGAACAGGGGGAAATTGCCAGGTGAAACTAAGAGAGGCATAACAACTCTGTACTCAATTAGGTGGAGGAAAGTCATACTGGCAAGCTGGCCTGTTCTGTTAATGCACGATTTAGTTGGGATCGGGATATTGTTTTTGATGCTCGAGATCTGGCAGCAGTGGAAAGCAGTGAGGAGCTTTGAGCCCCGTTGGGCGCGAGAGTTGGCCCGCCAGTGACGACGAGAAACGCTGGCCGAGAGCCGGGCACTGCCAGGCTTGGCGCGACGACCGGTGTGTGCCGAGTGCCGGGGCAGAGCCAGAGGAAAAAGGATTGCCCCCAAGCCCGCCGCTCCGCTGGCCCGGCTCGAAGCGCGGCCGGCGGCAGGTCGTCTAGCCCACCTGGCAATATTGTGATGATCCGGACTGCCGGTACTATGGCTGGCCAGGCTTAGGCAATTTGAGAGCTAATGGCTATCCAAAAGGGGGACGCTGGCGGCGGTGGCACTGCCAGGCCTGTCGTCAGTTCTTTATCGAAACTTGAGGCACGCCACTGTATCGACGTCCGGTTGCCCCCAACCTGGTTCATCAAGTCCTAACCGGCTTGGCCGAAGGGCTCAGTCTTGAGGCGACGGCCCGTTTATTCGAGCTCGGGCCGGAGACCGTAGCCCAGTTGCTGGCCTTGGCTGCTAACCATTTTGAAGCTCTGTCAGCCTATTTGAGCCAGAACCTGGAGCTAGAGCAGGTTCAGTTGGATGATTTGTATGTCAAATCACGCCTTGTTCAAAGCAGTGACCGGACTAACGTCCGCTGGCAGTACAACGTCATCGATCCGGTCAGTAAGCTTTGGCTGACTTTTCGTTTGGGTGAGCGCGGGCTAGGCACGGCCCAGTCTCTGGTCCATCAGCTGGCTCCTGGGGTGATCCCCTTGTTTCTGTCCGATGGGGAACGCAGCTACGAGACTCGCTTACTGAACCACTATGGGCAGTGGGGGCAGGGAGCAGACAGTCGAGGGCAATCTCGTCGACGCTGGCTGGGGCAAGCCGAGTTTGCGTACGTCCAGGTTGTCAAGCGGCGCCTAAGACGGCGTTTGGTCAGCGTCAAGCACCGATTGGTTAGGGGTCAGCTCAAACCGAGGTCGACCGAGCGCGAGCGTAAGAGCAAGAAACAGGGCGGCAGAACAAAACACGTATGTCTCCATTTCATATAGAGTTGGATTATCTTCTATCGTCTACTTCCACTTCCTCGGCAAAACTACCCCTTCTCGTACCAGCCCGACCCGAAGATCAGCCCGTCATGGCGCACAACCCATGAGTGTATGCGTCCCTCTTTACCCGTTTCCGGGCCACGGTAGACATAGCTGACCAATCTGCCCTCCTCGGTTGCGCTCTGAACGTCGTCGTCGAGTCGGTCCATTGCAGGGGGCGTCCCGTCCACTTTCACAGACCTCTCTGCATCCTCACAATCAGCCAATCCTCCTACGCCCAGCAACCTACTCCGGCATCGTCCGCAATATCAGCGGCTCAAGGAACTGCACACTCTTGATGATGCCTTCCGAAGCGCTCATCACCGGGTCTTCGTGTTCGATGCTGAGCGCTCCGTCGTAGCCGGCCAGGCGCAGCGCGCTGACGAAGTCGCGCCACCATGCTTCCCCATGGCCGTAACCCAGCGTGCGGTAGGCCCACGAGCGCTCGGCAACCAGGTCCATCGGCCGCATGTCGAGGCCGCCGTTGAGAGCCATTTCAGAAGGGTTGATGCGGGTGTCCTTGGCGTGGACGTGGAAAATGAACCCCTCTCCCAGTGCCGGGATGACGATGAGCGGATCCATACCCTGGTAAAAGAAGTGGCTGGGATCGAGGTTGACGCCGACGCTCGGCCCGGCGATC
The DNA here is from genome assembly GCA_965208965.1 of Caldilineaceae bacterium. Taxonomy (GTDB): domain Bacteria; phylum Chloroflexota; class Anaerolineae; order Caldilineales; family Caldilineaceae; genus Bin5. The sequence continues at coordinate 1,069,147 of OZ242384.1, read as the reverse complement.
GCACGCAGGCGCAGCATAGTGCGGGTATTATACGCGGACTGGCCGGGGTGGAGCTCGATCGCGACCCTGACCCCGTGATCGGCGGCAAACCGGCCCGCCTTTTCCCAGAAAGGGGTGATAACTTCATCCCACTGCCAGCGCTCCAGGTCGGCGTATTCCGGCTGTTGCGGGTGGGTGGGCCAGTTTGGGTACGGAGTCCCACTCGGATCGCCAGGGCAACCACTCATCGTCACGACGGTATCCAGGCCGAGTCTATGAGCGAGTTCTACTGTCTTAAAGAAGACATCCTGCGATGCCTGGCCGCGCGTAGGGTGCGGGTCGAGCAGGTTGCCATTGCAGTTGAGAGCGCTCAGTATCAGGCCGCGACTTTCTATGGCCGACATAAAGGCCCTGCGGGCCTCCTCGCTATCCAGCAGCTCATCCAGGTTGCAATGCGCAGCCGGCGAGAAATTGCCCGTTCCGATCTCCACAGCTTCGATCCCGTGCTCGACAATCCAATCAAGCGCCTCGGTGAAGGAAGTTGTCAGGCTATCTGTGAATAGTCCGATTTTTATAATATCCTCCTTTCTGATGGACCCAGGCCGCGCATCCCACGCCGCGTCCCGCCCGGCCGCGTCATTCTTTTTCGTACCAGCCCGAACCAAAGATCAGCCCGTCGTGGCGCACGACCCACGTGTGCTTGCGCGTCACGTCGCCGGTATCCGGCTTGTCGTGGACATAGCTGACCCATTTCCCCACTTCGGTAGCGCTCAAAATGTCGTCGCCATAGAAGTAGCCGCTGGCATCGACCCGCAGCGCCGGGTCCCGCCCGACACTTTCGGGTCTATAGTGGGCAATGGTATACCCATCCTCGCCGATGATGAAGACGTACCATTGTCCGTCCACGTTTTCGGGCGAATTGTAGTGGTCGATGACTGCCTGGCGGCCCTCCCGGTTGTAGAGGCGGATGGCATCCTGCACGAGCGACTGTGTGTAGGCTGCCGGTTCGTTCTTGGTCGGGATGGCGACGCAACCGGCGACGATGAAAGCAAGCGCAAAGACATGAATTAGGGCGGCAGAACGAAACACGTTTGTCTCCATTTCGACTGTCTTGAATTTGGATTATCTACGATTGTGTACTTCCATATGCGCGGCCAGATCAGTTCTCTTCGTACCAGCCCGACCCGAAGAACAGCCCGTCGTGGCGCACGACCCACGTGTGCTTGCGCGTCTCCTCGCCGGTATCCGGATTGTTGAAAACGTAGCTTACCCATTTGCCCGCCTCGGTAGCGCTCAGAACGTCGTCGCCATAGAAGTAACCGGTGACGTCAACGCGCAGCGCCGGGTCTCGCCCTATCATCGCCGGGTTGTAGTGCGCAATGGTGTAGCCATCTCCGTCGATTATGAAGGCGTACCACTGTCCGTCCACGTTTTCTGGTGAACTGTGGTGGTCAATGGCTGCCTCACGGCCTTCCTGATTGTAAAGGCGGATGGCATCCTGCACGATCGACTGGGTGTAAGCTGCCGGTTCGCTCTTGGTGGGGATGGCGACGCAACCGGCGATGAGGAACGCGAGTACGATAACTGCAGATAGTGAGGCAGAGCGCAACATGCTTGTCTCCATTTTGATTAGGTCAGTTTGAGTTTTCCACTTTAGTCTACTTTCGTACCCCCATTTGAACCAACATTGGCCTTCCCCGGATACGTGGGTATAATTTCTCTGTCCATCTGTTGGAACGCGCCCATCGGTAACATCTGAACCCTTCCCCACAGCGTCTGTTCGATGCGCCCCCCGTGAGAAATGGGGCCCGAAGAGAAAATCCAATGACAGCCATGCGCATCGGCGTAGGCTCGATCTTCCAGGAAAGCAACCAGTTCGCGGCAACACAGACCGATCTGGCCCTGTTTCGCAACTCCTATGTCCACGAGGGCGATGCCCTCCTCCAACTGGCCGGCACCGACTGCGAAGTTGCCGGCATCCTCGCCGTCTGTGAAGAGGAGGGCGCGCAGCCGCTCCCGCTGCTGGCGGCGCGCAGCGTCTCGGGCGGCGTCCTGACCGATGCCTGTTACACTGAGTTGAAGCAAATGCTGCTGGCGCGCCTGCGCGCCGCGCTCCCGCTCGACGGCCTCATCCTCGCCATGCACGGCTCCATGGTCACGGCTTCGCAGGAGGACCCGGAGGGCGACATTCTCGACGACGTGCGCCGCATCGTTGGGCCGGAACTGCCAATCGTCATGACGCTCGACCTGCACGCGCACGTCACTCCGCGCATGATCAGGCAGGCCACCGCCCTGGTCTCCTTCACCCACTATCCCCACGACGACACCTATTCCACCGGCGAGCGCGGCGCCAGCCTGCTGTTGCAGGCAGCAAAAGGCGAAGTCAGACCGGTGACGGCTCTGGCCAAGGTCCCGATCATCTGCGGCGCCTGCAACGGCCAGACCTTTGGCGACGGGCCCATGGCCCATCTGACCCGGCGCGCACGGCGCCTTGAAAAGGAGCCGGCCATTCTCTCGGTATCCTGTTTCCAGGTCCACCCTTACAACGATCTGCCGGGTATGGGCTGCGGCAGCGTTGTCGTGACCGACAATGACCCCGCGCTGGCGGCAAACGAGGCGCACGCGCTGGCCGTCGATTTCTGGGAGCGGCGCCGGGCCTTTGAGGTAGAGCATCTGCCGGTCGCGGAGGCCGTCGCCCGCGGCCGCCAGGTCGAGGGGGGACCCGTGCTGCTTGTGGACACCGCCGACTGCGCGGGCGGCGGCGCGCCCGGCGACAGCGTTGCCCTGCTGCGCGAGCTATTGGCGCTGGGACTGGACGAGCCCACCCTGCTGATGGTGGTCGATCCCGCCGCGGCCCAGGCCTGCGCGCACGCCGGCATTGGTCAGACGGTCAGTTTGCAGGTCGGCTACAGCCTCGACCCGGCCTGGGGCGAACCCGTCGCCGTCAGCGGCACTGTGCGCCGTCTCAGCGACGGCGCTTTCCGCTACGACGGCGGCCTCTTTGGCGGCACTTGGGCCTCGATGGGTCTTTCCGCCGTACTGCAGATCGGCAGCATCGAGCTTCTGGTCATGTCGCAGCCGACCTACGACTGGGGCGACGAGCAGTTTCGCAGCGTCAGCATGGATGTGCGCCGGGCCAAGTTTATCGGCGTCAAGAATCCAATGAACTACCGCCACGCCTACCGCGATCTGATGAAGGCCGCCCTCATCGTCGACACGCCCGGACCGACCCCGGCCCATGTGCGCAACCTCAACTTTGAGCGCATGCAGCGGCCCTTCTTCCCTCTCGACGATGAGATCCCCGACCTTGAGATTCCGGTAGTCGTCAGCTGAGGATGATCCGCGAAGGGACACGCGACCATGAATGCCACCGCCGCTCAACGACTTGAAGAGTGTATTGAGCAGTTGAATCGTGGAGAACTGACCGAAGAGCGGCTGCGGGAGTTGGGCAGAACGCTGGAGGAGAACGGGTCCAGACGCCAGACTCTCCTCTACCTGCAGACCGCAACAACCTCCGTCACTTCTGACGTGATCGGGATGCTGCAGGTCGCGGATGGCGAGGTCTCCGACGGCCCCTTCGACCCAGCCGACTGGCCCTATAAGACCGTATTGGACGCCATCAACGCCGGCTGGCGCGTGATCCGCTTTCCGGCCCAGCTTCTGTCCAGTCACAGCCCGGATCTGCACGTCACCTGCGAGTTCATTCTGGAGAAATGGGAATAAATGGAAGCCGCGCATGGTTTTCGAAATTCTGCAGATTCTTGAAGCTAAAATCTGACTGTGATCCTAATGGCTCTCGTGAATGCCATGCAGGAGGTAACCAATGACGCAGGAAGCCCTTCGCGCCACCGATAACATCAAGCCTACCCTGACCGACGAGGAGGTCCTGGAATTCTGCAAGACCGGCCTTCTCACACTTGAAGGCGTTATACCGGACGCCATCAACCGCTGGGTTTTCGACTATCTCGACGAGGAGGGAGCAGACCCCCATCAACTCGTCCGCGATGAACGCTTCATCGACGAGGTGCTGCTGCATCCAGACGTCGCCGGCGTCATTCGCTCCCTGCTCGGCGCCAACTTCCAGCTCCCCGAGTGGATGGCCAACCATCGTCTGGTGGGGCCGGAAGCAGCCCGCTACTGGCACATCGACGCCGGCTCCGACTTCGAGCGCGCCTGCAATCTGCTGCAGGTCTTCTACATTCCCCAATCGAACAGCATGGAGATGGGCCCCACCCTCTTCCTGCCCGGCTCCCACCTCGTGCCCATCACCCGCGAGGACATCGAGCGCTTCGGCAATCTGAACGGTCAGGTACCGACCACCGCGCCCGCCGGTTCGGTCTTCGTCACCGCCTACTCGATCTGGCACCGCCAGCCCGACAAGGTCGATCAGTCCACGCGCAACCTCCTGAAATGGGTCTACTGGCGCACAGTGCCGCCGGCCCGCGACTGGGTCGCCCGCCCCGACTTTGACTTCGGCGGCGCCGACTACTCCTTCACCAGCAGCTACTTCTGTGGCGGCCACCGCAAATGGCAGTCGGTCCCGCGCATTGCCGAGATGTTCTACTGGCTCTGCGGCAAATCTGACGAGTTCCACACGGTCGGCGGCTCCGGCTGGCCCTACTCCTCTTCGGATCCGGGAACGTGGGTCAGGCTAGGTTAAGGTTCCAAGCTCATCGCGCTTTTGTTCTGATTGGGGAGATCGAACGATGAAACTGAGCGGTGCGCAGATTGCGCAATATGACGAGCAAGGCTACCTGTTTTTCCCGGATCTGCTGGACAGCGATGAAGTCGCGGTTCTGCAGAAAGAGGTGCCGGAGATCCTCAGTCGCCCAGGACCGGAGATCATCTCCGAACTGGAGGATCCGTCATCGGTCAGGCTGGCCTTTGGCGCGCACACCTATTCCGAACCGTACCGCTGCCTTACGCTGCTCCCCCGTCTGTTGGACCCCGTCCGCCAGCTGCTGCGGGACGACGTCTATCTCCATCAGAGCCGTCTGAACCCAAAACAGGGCTTCGGCGGCGGCGCCTCCTGGGACTGGCACCAGGACTACCCGCCCTGGCATTCGATTGACGGCATGCCCGAACCGAACTGCATCATGGTCTCGGTCTTCATCGACGACTGTACCGCGGTCACCTCCCCCCTCTTGATCGTGCCCGGCTCGCAGCGCCACGGACTCCTCGACGCCCGTCTCCATAAGGACGCCGCCGGCAGAGGCTACGCGCTGCACCATATCGATCATGCCACCTTCGAACAGCTCGCGGCAGAAAACGGGATCGAAGCCCTGGTCGGGCCCGCGGGTTCGGTCGCCTTTATCCATTGCAACGTGCTGCACGGCTCGGCCAACAACGTCTCCCCCTGGCGGCGCGCCATCATATATCTGATCTACAACGCCGTCAGCAACGCCTGCACCGGCACCGAGCGCCCGTGGTATCAGAACAACCGCGACTTTACGCCCCTTAGCCCGCTCGACGACAGCAGCGTGAAGGCCCTGGCCTGAACCGCGGCCACCGGATTCCGCGGCACACCCACCCGGAGCGATTTACATGAAATACCTGACCGCCGACCAACTGCAAGAGATCGGCACCCGCATTCTGGACGCGGCCGGCTCGCCCCACGCCGAGTCGGAAGCTGTCTGCGAGGTGCTTGTGCGCGCCAACCTGCTGGGACACGACTCGCATGGCGTGATGAGGATACCTCAATATGTCGGCCAGATTCGCAGCGGCGCCATCCGGCCGGGCACGCCCATCGAGATCGAACGCGAGACAGCGGCCGCCGCCGTCATCCAGGCGCATCAGGGCTGGGGCATGGTCATCGCACGCCAGGCGATGCGGCTCGCGATCGAGAAGGCGCGCCAGGTTGCCATCGGCACCGTCGTCGTGCGCGGCAGCCAGCACGTGGGGCGCGTCGGCGAATACCCCACCATGGCCGCAGAGGAGGGTATGATCGGCATGGCCTTCGTCAACTCCTACGGCACCACCGGCTCGGTCGCCCCGTATGGCGGCGCCGGACGGCGGCTCTCCCCCAACCCCATCGCTTTCGCCATGCCCAGCGGCGGGCCCTGGCCCGTCATGGTCGACATCACCACGTCGGTATTTCCGGAAGGCAAGGTCCGGGTTGCCCAATACGCCGGCAAGCAGCTGCCCGACGGCGTTATCGTCGACGCCGACGGCAACCCCACCACCGACCCGTCCTCCTTCTACGGTCCCCCGCCCGGCGCCCTCCTGCCCCTGGGCGGGATCGTAGGCCACAAGGGCTTCGCGCTGGGCATCGTAGCCGAGTTGCTGGCCGGTGCCCTCTCCGGCGCCGGCGTCACCGGCAAGGAGAGGGAAGAGACGGGCAACGGCGTCTACTTCCAGGCCATCAATATCGACGCCCTGCTCCCTTACGACGACTTCATCCAGACCGTCCAGGAGCAGATTGCCTGGGTAAAGTCGGCCCGCCCTCAACCCGGCGTCAGCGAGGTCCTCTTCCCCGGCGAACCGGAATACCGCACCGCGCAGCAGCGCGGCGCGCACGGTATCCCGGTCGAAGACAGCATATGGCTGGAAATCATCGAGACCGCAGACAGCCTCGGCGTCAAAATTGAAGTCTGACCCGCGCCGCCCCGGTTTGATGCCCCACCGCTTACATGGCATCATAAGGCCCAATGCGCAAGCCGTTCACTAAACATTGACCATTAACCACTGATTTTCGAGGTTCAGACAATGCAAGTTCTCTTTCTTCCCTTCAACCCCGTCATGAGCTACTGGTACGATGGTTTTGTCGAAGCGGTCGACGGGCGCCATCCAATCAAGATGTATGATCCGGACAAGCCGGTAGCCCCGCAGTTTGAAGGCATCGACGTCGTGGTGGCCTGCGCCGGCTGCACCCACGAGATGGTCGATGCCTCTGTAGAGGCCGGCGTCAAGCTGTGGCAGGTGCTCTCGGTAGGTGTCGATCACTGGGACATGCCCTATTTTTTCAGAAAGGAAATGCCGTTCGCCCATACACCCGGCCCCTTCAGCGCCATCGCCCTGGCCGAGCACGCACTCACCCTGATGCTGTTGATCGCCAAGAACCATCGCGCCGCCCAGGCCAACATGCGTGCAGAACTGTTCAGCCTGCCGCTGAACGACGAATTGGCGGGCAAGAAGCTCGGCCTGATCGGGCTGGGCGCCAGCGGGCGTGAACTGGCCAAGCGCGGCCACGCCATGGGCATGGAGATCATGGCCATCGACATCGCCGCTATCCCGCAGTCGGTGCGCGACGAGTGCCATGTCTCCTTCTTCGGGGATCCCAGCGCCATGGATCATGTGATCGCCGAGGCCGACTACCTGTCGCTCCACACGCCCAGCACTGCGCAGACCCGGCACATGATCGGGGCGCGGCAGCTTGAGCTGATGAAGCCGACAGCAGTGCTGATCAACGTGGCGCGCGGGCTGCTGATGGATGTGGACGCACTGGTTGAGGCTCTGCAGAATGGGCAGATACGCGGCGCCGGTCTGGACGCGTTCGCGACCGAACCGCTGCCGAGCTCCCACCCGCTGCTGCAGATGGAAAACGTGTTCTGCACGCCGCACATCGCCGGCGTAACCAGAGAAACCGCGCAACGCCGCGGCCAGGCCGCAGCCGACAACGTGGAGCGGGTCTCCAAGGGACTGGAGCCACTGTACCAGGTCACCCCGGACAATTATAGTTAATCAAATAGAGAGATAGGATTCCGCGGAGAGAGCGGAAGACAATCGCGAGCGGGTGGTGGTGTGTCCTACCCACTATCCGCTGGTGGTTTCACTTCACGCTCGCTGACGGTCACTTTAGGGCCTTGGCCGAGCTCTATGCCGCCGGTGAGAGGCACTTCCGCGCCGGTGATGAAACTGGCCGCGTCGCTTGCCAGAAAGAGGCAGAGGTTGCCCGCCTCCTCTATCGTCCCGCTGCGCCCGGTCCACTGCCATGTCTCCACAAAGTTGTGAAACGCCTGGCCGTATTCCATGGTGGCCTCGAGATCCAGGCGGCTCTGGGTAAGGATGTTGCCGGGCATGATGGCATTCACTCGCACACCGTGCTTGGCTTCGTCAATCGCCAGCGCCTTCGTAAAGCCGTGAACGCCGCCCTTGGAGGCACAGTAGGTGGTCGCCTGCCACTGCCCCATCGCGCCCACAATGCTGCCCAGGTTAATGATGCTGCCGCGCGTTTTGCGCAGATGGGGAAGCGCGTACTTGCAGGCGGCAAAGACGCTGACCAGATTCAGTTGCAGCAGTTCTTTGAACGCCTCGACTGAGAAACTGTCAATCGGCTGATGGGGAGGGTGCTGGCCGGCGTTGTTGATGAGACAGTCCAACCGTCCAAAGCGCGCCACCGTCTGCCCAATTACCCGTTCGACCTGGGCGGGCTGACGCACATCACACTCTTCAAAATGGCACTCCCCAGGGCCCGTCGCGGTCAACTCCGCGGCCAGCGCACGGCCGGTCTCCTGGTCGATGTCGCAGATCACCACGCGCGCCCCTGCCCGCGCAAATACGCGGGCGCAGCCTGAGCCGATACCCTTGCTGCCTCCCGTGATCAGGGTGGCTTTGTCAAATCCAGCGGCAAAGAGAATCTTCTTCTCTGCCATCGCCTCAGCCCCTTGTTGCTGTACTGGTTCGTGAGTGGTCTGCTGTGGGTGGGGCGTGGCGCACACCACTAGCCGCTGCCGTCAGGCCGCCCGCGCACGATCAGGTACTCCACGTCCTCCAGCGTTGAATCCGCAACGTCAAGAACCCCTTGCCTCTCCCCACCCTTTAGCACCATCACCCGATCCCCGATAGACAGCACATCGGTAATGCGATGCGTGATCAGGATGATCGAAATTCCCTGATCGCGCAGTTCTGCCATCAGGTCCAGCAACGTGTTGGCCTCTTTCACCCCCAAAGCGGCTGTCGGCTCATCCATGATCAGAATCGTGGCATCGAAGCCGATCGAACGCGCCCGATACGATCACCAGTGTCTGGCCCATCGCCACGATCGATGTGACCGAAATCTGCCTGAGAATCGTGGTCAGATTGAACGGTCTCCGAAATATCGGCGAAACCGTGTACATGACCACAAAGAAGATCACCAGGGCCAGGAATACGCCGGACTCGCGGTGCGCCATCAGTTCCCGCACGCGAGCGCGCGCCGATTCCACGCGGGTTGTCGGCGTCTGATTCGCCGTCATCTGGACTCTCCTCTGGATCCTGCTCTAAACCAACCGGAGATGTGGACGGAAGGGCCGCTACTCGTCGCGTCCCATGCGCTTCTTCAACCCTGCGTAGCTGTACTCGTCGCTGGCAAGGAAATCGAAGTAGGATCGCTCCACCTCTAGGACGCGATGCGCCTGGTCGACGACCTCTTCGGCGATCGAGAGAGGAATTGAGACGACGCCGTTGGCGTCCCCGTGTAACAGGTCGCCGGGCTGAATTGTCAGCCCGTAGATCGAAATTGTTGTGCCCGTATTGGTATAGGCGCCATATCCGTGCGAGACGACAGCGCCGGGGCAGAAGAGCTGGAACCCCGGCGCGCGCTGCGCTATGCCCTGAAAGTCACGGCTTCCCAGATCCGTAACAATGCCGACCCCGCCGAGCTTCTGCAGGGCCGAGCAGAACATGTCGCCGGCCAGACAGCTGCGCATGCGGTCCCCGCCCGTGTACTGGACGGCCAGGACGGCCGGTTTGGGCGCGGCGGCGACCATGTCCAGGACGTCGTGCAGGCGATTGGGCCTGTCGTCGCCGGCGCTGGTGGTGTCTTGCGTCGCGGTCACCGCGAATCCGACCATCGGCTCCTGCTCGGGGAACTGACATCGCAGCTCCATGGAGGCGTACCCTGAGACCGGATCGCGCACCTCGAAATGTTCGATGGCATTGGCGACTGTGGCGCTGTCGATCCGGCGCAGCGCATTAAGGGTTTCGGCAGAGATTTGCGAGTTCGTCATTGTGATTTCCTTGAATTGAATGGCAGCGGCTGGTAGGTTGTGATCACTGAAAGTTAGGCAATGTCCACCCCGACCGATGCGGCTGCCTCGGTGAGCGACTGCCAGATATCTTCGGCGATCGGAATGCCCTCACGCCGTCTCTGCTCCCGCGTGCGCGCCTCCAAATCGCCCGGCGCCAGCACCTCATCGAAACCTGGCGCCGGCGGCACCGCCCGCACGCGCCGCTCCATCTCGTCCGCCCGTTCGGCATATTCGGCGAAAGGCTGGAACAGGTCCGCCTTGATCGCCATCATCGTAACGCCCTGGTGAAGCATGATGGCGCCTGCTCGCCCCGTCTCCACGTAGCTGTCCGCGCCGGTGAAGATCCGCCCCAGGTACTCGGCGGCCATCATCAGCGTATAGCCCTTGTGTGCGCCAAACGGCAGGTGTCCGCCGCCCGCGAAAAAGTCGTCCGGATTGGTGGTTGGGACGCCATCCTTGTCAACGATGCTGTTCGGTGGGAGCTGTTCGCCGCGGTTGTAGGCATTGTCGACTTTGACGCCGGAGAGGGCGGTCGTGGCCCAGTCGAACATCATCGTCGACTCTTCGCCGGCCGGCAGCCCGACCGAGATCGGATTGGTGTGCAGTACGCGCTTCCTGCCGCCGTAGGGGACGGTGGCAGGCGTGACTTCACCGTATCCCCCGGCCCAGACCATGCCGATCATATTTTCGGCGGCCGCCATCTCCACGTAGTGGCCCAGCCGGCCGATGTGATGCAGTTGCACCATGCCGACAACCGCCACGTTCTGCGTCTTGGCCTTGCTGATCGCCAGCTCCATCGCGTATTTGGCGCCGACGTGGCCGAAGGTCCAGTTGCCTGTTATCAGCGCGCTGGTGGCGGTCTCCTGCAGGATCGCCGGTTTGGCCGCGGGAAAGATCTCGTCGGCCTGTATGCCGGCCACGTAGATCGGCATGGGCCAGATGCCGTGCGTGTCCACACCGCTGAGGTTCGACAGCACCAGGTGATGCGCCACCTCCTCGGCGTTCTGCTCATCCGCGCCGGCGGCCAGCAGGATCCGTTTCACCAGGGAATGAAGTTCATCCGCGGTTTTTGTTATCATGTCAATTCCTTTGTGGCCAGCGGCCAGTGATGAGTTTCTGGCCGCCAGTTAGCGGCCGTTGAGGCTCAGTCGGTCGGCGGTTTGACTTCATACAGTTCGCCCTGCAATCCGACCGGCGTTGAAAAAAATATGTAGCGCACATTTTCGCCTGTGTCCACCACCTCTACGTCGATCTCCTGTATTTCTTCCGTCTCAAAGGTGATCCCCTTCGCTTTGAGGTCGGTAACCGCGGCGTCGATGTCGTCAACCTGCCAGGCGACATGCTTCACAATGCCGGGCGCCGCGTCATCGGTCGCCTGCCACAGCTCCAGGCCGGGATACCAGGCGATCGTAAGCCCCGGCCGGTTGACCTCTCTCAGCTTGTTCAGACCGCAATGCTCTTCCAGGTAGCTTCTCGTTGCCTCCAGATCAGCGACATCCACTGAAACATGGTTGTCTATGATATTAAACATCGTTTCCTCCTCAAGGACAGTCGTTTATTGATAGACCGGCCCACCAACCTGCGGCATGACCGGCGATTCGAAGTTGCTCAATGCGCAGCGGTTGGCCGCGCGCCCGCGTCTCAGGCCGAATGCACAAGCTCCATCTGCGCCCACCATTCGCCCGCCGGTGCCTCCGGCGCCGGTTCCTGGAAGCCGCGCATCAGGTCGTCCCACTCCCGCAGCCGCGCAGCCCCGCCTCCAGGCGCAGAGAAAGCGCGGCCAAAGTCAAACCCGTCCTCCGTTTCGATGTACATGAACAGGCGCCGGCCTATGAGAAATATCCTGGTCTTGAGGATGCCCAGATTGCGGGCCTGTTCCAGCACCTCCGGCCAGACTTGCCGGTGGTACGCTTTGTACTGTTCGATGACTTCAGGGTCATCCTTCAAATCGATGGTCAGACCATAGCATTTCATGGGCCTTTCCCCTTTGCGCGCCTCCGAGATCGTCGCAAAAGCTACTGCAAAATGACCGGCAAGCTCTTCAGGTTGTGAAAGGTGTTATTCTGCTGCCATTCGACTCCCGCCTCGTCCAGTTTCATATTGGGAAACCGGTGCAGCAGGGTGGTGAACGCGATCTCGGCCTCGCGGCGGGCAAGCGGCGCGCCCGCGCAGAAGTGAATGCCCCAGCCGAAAGATGTGTGCAGGTTCGGGTCACGCGTGATATCCAGCCGGTCGGGATCTTCAAATTGGGCCGGGTCCCTGTTGGCCGCCCCCAGCATCAACGAAAGAGTCTGCCCCTTGGGAATCTGCTTGCCACCGATCTCGACATCTTCCGCGGTCAAACGCCAGGCGCGCAGGAACGAGGTGTCGAAGCGCAGAAACTCCTCCACTGCCGTTCCGATCAGGTCAGGGTTTTCCCTCAACATGCGCAACTGTTCCGGATGGCGCAGCAGCGCCAGCAACCCGTTCCCGATCAGGCCGGTGGTCGTCTCGTGACCGGCCGTCAGCAGCGTGATGCAGGTTGCTACCAGTTCGGTCTCGCTCAGCATTTCGCCCCGTTCCTCCGCAGCCACCAGCGCGCTGATCAGGTCATCCTCCGGCTCTTTCCGCCGCGCCTCGATCAGCTGCAGGAGCCACGCCTTGGTCTCTAGCAAAGCGGCCGTGCTCTTCATGATCGTCTCGATATGAGGGCGCCCGGTGCCATGAAAAGCGACGATGTCGTCCGACCACTCCTTGAACTGATCACGGTCCTCCGCCGGTACGCCGAGCGTTTCAGCGATCACGATCGCCGGCAGCGGGTAGGCGAAACTGCCGATCACCTCCATGGCGCCGCCCAATGCAGCCTCATCAAGCAGTCCGTCTACGATCTCCTGCACCCGCGGCCGCATTCCTTCTACGACGCGTGCGCTAAAGGCCGTGTTCACCAGCCCCCGCACCCGCGTATGCTCCGGCGGGTCGGTGTTCGGCATACCCACCGTGAAGTTGTCGTAGAGCGGGCGAATCTGCGCGCGCACGTCTGCTGGCAGTTGGTCCAGGAAGGATGCTATGCGTCCCACGTTGGTGAAGCGGCGATAATCGCGCAGTACCGCAATTACGTCGGCGTAGCGCGTCAGCACCCAACAACCCCAGGCATCGCTCCAGTGAACCGGATCCTGTTCGCGCAACTGATGGTAAATGGGGTACGGATCGCTGAGTATATCGGGCGAGATCAGAAGTTGATCGAGCGAGGATTCGTTGTTCATAACCTTAGATCCTCCTTTTTACTCCGTGGCAAGCACCTGCATCTGCTACGAGCCACTGCCGTTTCAACGTCCCGGAATCGAGTCGATAAGCAGTTGGGTATAAGAGTGTTGCGGCCGCTCCAGAACATCCTGAGTCTTCCCCGCCTCCACGATGTCACCCTTCTGCATCACGTAGACGCGTGAGGTCAGATAGCGCACCAGCCCCAGGTCGTGTGAGATGAAAATAATCGCCAGCTCCCGCTCCGACTGCAGCCGGCGCAACAGATTCAACAGCTGCGCCTGCGCCGACTGGTCGATCGACGAAGTCGGCTCGTCCGCGATCAGCACCTTCGGGTCGGGCGCCAGCGCCCGCGCCACACTCACCCGCTGCCGCTGCCCGCCGGACAGTGATTTGGGGAACTGCCGCGCCTGGTCGTCGCTGATGCCCATCGCATTCAGAAGCTGAAACGCCTCCACCCTCGCCTCCGCGCCCGGCAGACTCTTCCACACCTGCACCGCTTCCGCCACCGCCTGCCAGACCCGCATGCGCGGGTTGAGCGATGAATAGGGGTCCTGGAAGATCATCTGCGTCTTCCAGCGCTCGCTCCTTGGCATGCGCTGCTCCGTAGCCGCGCTGAAGATCGGCTGCCCCTCCAGCCGTACTTCCCCCGCGCTCGGCCTCTGCAGCCCCACTAGCGCCCGCGCCAGCGTCGTTTTCCCGCTCCCGCTCTCGCCCACAATGCCCACCGCCTCCCCGCCATGGACGGTGACGCTGGCCGCGCGCACCGCGTCGAAAGCCTCCGCGCCGCGCCCGAACGTTACCGAAATATCCTTCCCTTCCAATAGCGGTTCGGCCATATCATTCTGTTGCAGCTTCTCCCCGGCAGGAGAGGCAAGGGCAGCCATATCCGTTCTCTTACTGTTCCAATTCCACCATGCGTTCAGCGTGAATGCAGGCCGAAAGCTGTTGCGCAGTCGGCATCAACGCCGGCTGCGAATCGCGCCGGCAATTATCATCGGCCAGCGCACAGCGCGGCCAGAAGCGGCATCCAGCCGGCCACGAGCCAACCGACGCGGCATCACCGGGGATCGCCTCCAGGTCCTGCCCCGGCACCGCCCGGTCGACGCGGGATACGCGCAGCGCCCTTGTGTAGGGATGGCGGGGCGCCTTCGACAGCGCCGCCACCGGACCGGCCTCCACCGACGCGCCCGCGTACATGACCATCACCTCGTCGCAAACCTCCTCGATCACCGCCAGATCATGGGAGACCAGGATCAACGCCATGTTCAGCTCCTGGCGGAGTTGGGTGATCAGGCTCAGAATTTCGCGCTGAATGGTGACGTCAAGGGCCGTGGTGGGTTCGTCCGCGATCAGGAGTTTGGGCCCCTGGGCGATGGCCGCCGCGATCATGACCCGCTGGCGCATTCCCCCCGAAAGCTGGTGTGACCGCGCCTTGAGCACCTGTTGCGCCCTGGGAATTCGCACCTTTTCGAGTAGCGCTACCGCCTCCTGCCTGGCCTCTTGACGGCTGAACGACCCCACCGCCGTGATCGACTCGACCAGTTGGGTCTCGACGGTCAGCACAGGATTGAGGCCGGCCAGCGAGCTCTGCGGGATGTACCCGATCTCCCGGCCGCGAATGCCGCGCCAGACCCGCTCCGGCGCGCCAGCCAGCTCCTGCCCGTCAAAGCGAACCGTGCCCGAAACAATCCCAGCGCCGTGACGCGGCAGCGTGCCGATCAGCGCCCGGCACAACATCGTCTTGCCGGAACCCGACTCGCCCACGATCCCCACCGCCTGCCGCTGGTCCAGACTGAGGTTGGCAGCGTCGATCACGGGAAGCCTTCTGCCGCCGCCCTTGCCAAAACTGATGCATAGGTCCTTGACTTCCAGCAGAGGCTCTATTTCACGCTCCTTCTGTTGGCGAAAGAATGGGGCAACAAGCGCCCGCCCATGACGACTTCTCCCCGACCGATCGCAGGCAGTGCGGCGTACCGTAGGGGCCCCCTTGTGGGTGCCCTGTTGACTGCCCCTCTTGTGAGCCTTTCGCGCCCCTTCGCGTGACTTCGCGGATCAAAGAAAAGTGTTCTTCGCGTAACTTCACGGATCGATCCCGTTGAATTTTAATCATCCTCCCCCTTGCTGATCCGCTCCAATCCCCGCGCCAGCAGGGCCACACCTATCGCCGTCAGCGAAAGGAAAAAGCCGGGAAACAGGATCAGCCACGGCTCGGTCCGCAGGTAAAGCCGCCCCTCGGCCAGCATCGCCCCCCACTCCGGCGTGGGCGGCGTTACGCCCAGCCCGAGAAAGGAGAGGCCGCCGATGATGACGATTATGAAGATGAAGTCACTGAGCGCATAGGCCAGCGCCTCGGAAAAGACGTTGGGCATGATATGGCGGATGAGGATACGCAGTTTCGAATAACCCAGCACCTGCGCGGCCTGCACGAACTCGGCGTCCCGCAGCGCCAGTGATTTGGCGCGCGCGATGCGGGCATACTGGGCCCAGCGCGATATCCAGATGGCGATCAGCAGACCGCGGATGTCCGCCCCCACCATGGCCACGATTCCCAGCACCAGGATGATCTCCGGGAAAGCCGTCAACGCGTTGACGAGCCCGTCCCAGACGGTCTCCGCGATGCGGTTGCGCGTTGTGCCCGCCAGCGTACCAATGAAGGTGCCGATCACGATGGGAACGCTGACACCCAGTATCGCCAGCGCAATGTCAAGCCGCGCCGCCGCAAACACCCGCACAAGCAGATCGCGCCCCAAGTGATCGGTGCCAAACAGGAACGCCGCGCTGGGCGGCTGCAGGGGCTGATCGACGAAACCGTAGGGATCATTGGGACTCAAAAGAGGGACGGATACACTGAGCACGAGGATGAGCGCCAGGATGACGACGCCCCAGCGGCTTTCCGCGTTGAGCTGGCGCCAGTAGCGCCGCAATTCGACCCGGCGCAGGCGTCCGGCAGGCGCGATGCTCGGGCTTCCGGCTGTCATCGTATCTGCGCCCGCGGATCCAGCCAGCCGTTGACCAGATCGGCCATAAAAGTCAGCCCCACGACCAGCAGACCGCTCAGGAAGACAATCCCCTGCACCAGCGGGTAATCGCGATTGCGCACCGCGTCGACAAGTGTCATACCAAGTCCCGGCAGATTGAAAATGATTTCAATTATAACGGCATAGCTGACCACGGTCGCCGCAAAGTAGCCCAGCGCGGCGATCGTCGGCGCCAGCGACGGCCGCAGCAGATAGCGCCAGTAGAAGCGCCATCCCTGCGTGCCGCGAATGATCGCGGCCTCCACGAACTCCTCGGTACTCGTCTCCACAATCGAAGATTGCAGAATGCGGGCCAGGACCGGCACCAGGACAAAGTTGATCGTCAGCGCCGGCAGCCACAGATAATAGAGGTTGGCCGGAAATCCGGCATGATAGCCGGCGATAGGTGCCAGGTTGACCTGGACCGCGAACAGTAGGATCAGAAGCAGACCTGAAAAAAAGACCGGTGTCGCCACCATCACCGACGCGCCGATCTGAAAGGCGTGCCCAAACCATTTGCGGCGATAGAGCGCGGCCGCAACGCCCAATGGCAGCGCCAGTGCGATGGTCATGACGATTGTCGTAACCGTCAACCACAGCGAGACCGGCAGCCGCTTGCCCACGATAGAAAGCACAGGCTCTCGCGAACGGATCGAGACACCGAAGTCGCCGCGCACCAGATTGGAGACGTAGCGCCCGAACTGACTCGGAATCGAACCGTCAATCCCCAGCAGCTTACGGTAGGCGATCACATCCTCCTCAGTGGCCTCATCCCCCAGCAGGATCATGGCCGGATCGCCGGGAATCAACCGGATCAGCAGGAAGGCGAAGACCATCAGCAAGAAGGCGACGAAGAACGCCTGCGCCAGCCGCCGCAGTACGGGATGCCTGAGCAGGCGCAGCGTCCTTGCCGCCAAGCCGCCAGGTGACGACGTCATTGCAGAGGTGAGGAAGGTGGAGAGAGGAGAGGGAGGACGGCCGCTCGGCGACTACCCGGAGCGGGTTTTGTCTGTCTGGCCATCTCGCTCACTCCTCACATTGGGCTGCTTGGGCCGGGACGCCCGCTGCGCCCCACCCTCGCAGCCGCGCGGCTCGCGGCCTCTACCGACCGCGAGCCGCAGGCGACTGCTTACTGTTCTACGTCCGCCAGGGGCACGACGATGAAGTGCGAAGCGCCCGTCACCGTCCTGACCGCATTCTGACCGACGCGGCTGCCGCCCATCACCGAGCGTTCACAGCAAGGGATGATCGACTGCACTTCGTAGCCCCGGTATTGGATCTGGCGGATGAGATCCTCGCGGGCACCCTGGTCAACCGTCTGGCCCAGTTCATCAAACAGGCTCTTCATCTCCGCATCGTCGATGCGTGACCGCTGCGCCCAGAAGCCGTCCAGGAACTGGTTGCGCAGGTAGCTCTCGGGCGGCCCGCCGTTGTTGCCTGTTACGGCCCAGCCGGCGTGATAGTCAGGCGAATTGGCCATGATGTCCAGCGCCACACCAACCTCCTGGCCGTCCGGCGTCACCTCCATGTTGAGGGCCTTGAGCTGCTCGGCGAACAC
Source organism: Caldilineaceae bacterium (assembly GCA_965208965.1). GTDB lineage: Bacteria > Chloroflexota > Anaerolineae > Caldilineales > Caldilineaceae > Bin5. The sequence continues at coordinate 1,051,403 of OZ242384.1, read as the reverse complement.
CAGGATCCCTTCCACATAGCCCGGCCGCGGCCCGTAGGTCGTCACAGTGAATGAGCAGCCGCCGTCCGCCCACGGTGTGTTCGCCATCAGCGCCTTAGCCGCTTCCAGGTCCTGGGCTCCCCCGTTCGGCAGAATGCCGACATCCAGTGGCTGGCCGGTGTAGAAGTACCCGATTACCGGCGGCGAAATGCCCAACAACGCCCGTTCGTTGATCTCAGAGCGGTCGATGGCCAGCGAAATGGCCTCGCGCACGTCGCGATTGGACAGACAGTGATCTTCGGAAATCTGCTGGTTGATGCTCAGGTGAAAAACACCGCCCAGCGCCACGACGAAGGTCTCAACCTCCGGCGGGAAGGTGTCACGCGCCTGAGGCGGCAGCTCGTAAACGTAATCCAGCTGGCCGGTGGCCAGCAGCAGTGAGCGCGAGGTTGGGTCGGGCACCCAGTGCAACTCAAGCTCCTTCACCGCCATCGGGCCGAGCTGGTAGTTGGGGTTTTCCTTCAACGTAACGACGGGATCGCCGGGCTCGCCCGCGGCAACGTAGTAGGGGCCGGCGCTTACCGGGCTGCGGAAATAGCCGTCCGGGTCGGCCTCTACCTGGGCTTGGGGATGAACCGAGAAGCCGGTGCGTCCAAACCAGAACGGGAGCGAGGGTTCGGCTATGCTCAACGTCCACACCACGGTCTTGTCATCCGCTGCCTCCACGCTGACGACATTGGCGATCGGGCCTTTATCGGTCGGCGGCGCGTCCTTGATTCGCTCCCAGGTGTAGACGATATCCCCGACAGTAACCGGCGTCCCATCCGAGTACATCAGGTTCTCGCGCAGCGTGAAGGTATAGACCAAGCCATCCTCCGAAACATCCATCGATTCGGCCAGGTCCGGCTGCGGCACACCGTACTGATCAAGACGGAGCAGCTGCCCGCTGATCAGCTTGATCGTCGAACCTTCCGATGTCTCGCCGGGCAGCGCCGGGTCGAAGTGTGTCAACGCGCCCGGCAGACCGAAGCGCACCTTCTCCAGCGGCAGCATGCTACCCGAATCCGCCATCATCGGCTCCGTCGCAACCGGCTGACACGCGGCCAGCAGGATTGCGAAAACGACTACTGTAAAAACGAACAGTTTGGGCTTATTGGCATACATTTGTCCGACTCCTCCTTGAATAACTTTGTGTTATGTGGTTGATCATTGCGCTACCGTTCCGCAACCTGCACGGGACGGTTTGCCATCAAAGATTCCACCGCGGCCTCGACCAGCAGTTGTGACCGATAACCGTCTTCCACGCTGACCATCGGCCGCCTTCCCTCCTCCAGCGACTCTACGAAGTGGTTCATCTCGCCCGGATAGGCTTCGGCATACTTGTAGAAGTAGAACTGCGATCCGCCGGGCGGGCCGGAGAGCAGCCTGTCATGCAGCACGCCCGCGTCCGTGTAGCGCACCAGGTTGGTTTCCGGCCGGTTCTCCGCCCGCAGCATCCCCTTGGCGCCATGCACCTCCAGCCGCTGGTCATAGCCGTAGGTGGTGCGCCAGATGTTGTTGATGTGGCAGAGCGCGCCGCGGGCGGTCTTCAGCGTCGTCATGGCAGCGTCGACCTCGCCCAATCTGCCAAGCTCCGGTTCCACCAGGCTCGAGGCCGCCACGTAGACCTCCACCGGTTCATCGTCCAGCAAAGCACGCGCCAGATCGAAGTCATGCACGGTCGACTCACGTAGCAAGGTGTAGGGCGCATGGCGATGGGTTTGCTGGCTGAGCTCGAGCAGCGTCACTTTCGGATCGCGGTTGGTCAGCAGCACCAACTCGACGTCACCGATTTCACCGGCCTTCACAGCCTGAATCAAGGCCAGATGGCTTGGCTCGAAGCGTTTCATGAAGCCCATGAAACTCGGTACCCCCGCCTTCCTGACCTCTTCGACCGCAGCGCGCGCGGTGGGGATGTCCTCCGCCAGCGGTTTCTCGCAGAAGATCGCCTTGCCCGCGCGTGCCGCCGCGACCACCAGTTCCGCATGGGAGCTGGCCGGCGTGGTTATGACCACCGCATCCACCGCAGGGTCGGCCAGTACCGTCTCCCGGTCGGATACGGCTATGGCGCCGTGGCGCCCGGCCAACTCGGCCGCAGCCTCCGGCAAGAGATCGTAGACGCTGTGTATCTCCGCCTTGGGATGTTCCGCCAGCGTGCGTGCATGGCGCTTTCCCATCTGGCCGGCGCCGAAGATGCAGAATCGGACCATCTTCCAACCCCAGTAGGTGCTTGCCGGTGTAAGACCTGCCCGCTATCGACTGCCCATTATCAACCGCCGCTTACCAATGCTGGTCCGCTGGGATCTCAGGCCACGTGCTGAGCTCGTCCCGGATCTCCGGCAGCTTGCTCCACCCTTCGCCAATCGCCCAGAAGAGGCTGAGCACCTCATCACCGTCGTTGGAGACAGAGTGTTCGTGGCCCTTCGGCACAAAGACGACATCACCTGCCTCCATGCGATGCTCCACGCCTTCCAGGTGCAGGATGCCGCGGCCTGAAATGATGTAGTAGACCTCATCCTGCCCCGGATGCACGTCGGAGTGGCCGTGCGTGCCCGGGCGCACCCAGAACAGGCCGGCCGTGTACTGGTCCGAGCCGCATGTGTCCTCGGTGATCATGACGCTGTCCTGCATCGTGCCGTCAGGGGACTGGATCAAGGGAACATCGTTCACTTTGAATATGTACCTCATTCCGTCTGCCATTGTAGGTTTTCTCCTTTCATGGTACTCGTGTTGGGTAGTTCACAGCTTGAGTAATGAAAATCCGGCCTTGCTTCAGCGCTCGAACGCCCGCTGGCAACTCCGCTGCGGATAGCAGGCGCAGGAGTCAGACTCCTATACTTTGTCCTTGCTCAGTCCAGGTCAAGATTGGAGCTGACACAAGGCGATTCCGGCTTGCAGTCGTCATTTCCCATTCGCTGTCAGCAGGCGCCGCACCTCTGGCATGCGCTCGATCGTTTCGTGGTCAAACGGCGCGCGTAAGCTGAATAGCAGGTGTGTGAATCCGGCGTCAATATGCGCCCGCAATGCCTCGGCAACCGCGGCCGGCGTCCCCGCCGCCAGGATCGATGGCTCGTATTCCTCAAGCCCATGGTGGCGCAGCGATGCCTCCAGTTCAAGCCGGGCCTCGCCAGGGTCATCTCGAACTGTGACCCATTTGCTCGCCAGCCGCTCAATCGTGACCGGATCGCGGCCCACGTCCGCGCAATGCGCACGCAAAACCGCATCGCTGGCCCGTATCTTCTCCAGCGAGCCGTGCTGTGTGTGCCACATGTCGGCGTACATGGCTACCGTGCGCAGCGTTTTGCGCCGTCCCTGCCCCCCGATCAGAATCGGCAGGCGGCTCTGCAACGGCCGCGGGAACTGCTCCGCCTCCTCCAGGTTGTAGAAACGGCCGCTGTGCGTCACCGTCTCGCCGTCCAGCAGGCCGCGAATGAGCGGGACGGCTTCGTGGAGCCTGTCCAGTCGTTCTCCCGCGCCCGCGCCGAAGTCGATCCCGTGCATTTGATGCTCGCGCGCAAGCCAGGCCCCGCCCAAACCCAACACCGCCCGTCCCCCGGTGATGTGATCAACCGTCGCTGCCAACTTCGCCACCAGGCCGGGATTGCGAAAGGTAATCGCACCCACCAGCGTGCCTATCGTCGCCCTCCTGGTCAATGCTCCCAGCCCGGCAATGGTAGTCCAGGCTTCGTAAACGGGATTGCGCCACGAGCCAATCGGGCAGAGGAGATGGTCGGAAATCCAGAGCGAATCGAACCCGGCCTGGTCGGCCGCGATCGCAGCGTCACGCAGCGCCGGCCAATCGGTCTGCTGCGCCCAGAGCAAGGCGCCGATCTTTATCTGCATCCCCGCCTCTTGACAGCGAACAATGGATTGCCGCACCACTGACCACTGGCGCTTGCGTCAGGGGCGCTTGTGTCAGGCCATACCCGTTGCCGGCAAAATCTGCAACTCGGCGAAGTGGCAGGCGCTCGGATGGCCGTGATCAAATCGGTCAATGAGCTGTGGACGGTCCTCGCTGCAGAGCGACTCGGCCTTCCAGCAACGGGTTCGAAACGTGCAACCCGAAGGAGGATCCACAGGACTTGGCAACTCCCCCTCCAGCACGATGCGCTTCCTCTCTTTACGGCCCACCGGATTCGGCGCCGGCGCCGCCGAGAGCAGGGCCTGCGTGTAGGGATGTGTTGGCCGCGCGTAGATTTCATCCTCGCCGCCGACCTCTACAATCCGGCCCAAATGCATGACCGCGACCCGGTCAGAGATCTGTCGCACAACGGCTAGATCGTGGGCAATGAAGATGTAGGACAGCCCCAGTTCGCTTTGGAGTTCCACCAGCAGATTGATAACCTGCGCCTGCACCGAAACGTCGAGCGCGGAGACAGGTTCATCGCAGATAATCAGGTCCGGTTGTAAGGCCAGGGCCCGGGCGATCCCGATTCGCTGGCGCTGCCCACCCGAAAACTCATGTGGATAGCGGTTGGCATCCGTTGCCAGCAACCCGACACGCTCAAGCAGGGCGCTGACTCGCCGACCCTGCTCTTCCTTCGGCACGATGCCAGGGTGAACGACCCACGGCTCGGCGATGATCTGGCCGACTTCCATGCGCGGGTTCAGCGACGCGAACGGGTCCTGGAAAACCATCTGTATCTCGCGTCGCAGGGCCTGTACCGACGCTTTCGACAGGGTAAAGAGATCACGTCCTTTGAAATATGCCGCGCCGCTGGTCGGTTTTTCCAGACGCATTAGCGTCCTGGCAATTGTGGACTTCCCACAACCCGTTTCACCAACCAGCCCGAGCGTTTCGCCTCGGTGCAAGTCGAAACTTACACCGTCAACCGCCTTGATCTCTCCCCGCCGAGCGCCCAAAAATCCCTTCCGCTCCGTCGGAAAATACTTTACGAGCTCCTTGACCCTGAGCAAAGGCTCCCCCGCCTCCCCGAGAGGCCCGGAGCGTGTCCCTGTTTCGCCCTCGGTTCTGCGGTTGTCGGCTCGGTGGTGTAGGCTGTCAGTTGACATTCATGACATCCTCAATACGATGGCATGAGGCGCTGCGGTCATGCCGGACCTCATAAAGTGGGGGCGGTTCGACCGTGCAGCGGTCAACCACATACGCGCAGCGCGGATGGAAAGGGCAGCCCGACGGAATGAAGCGAAGGTTGGGCGGCGCTCCGCTGATCTGTTGCAGCGAGTCCATCTTCCGGTCCACCCGCGGGGCCGATTCCAAGAGCCCTTTGGTGTATGGATGCGCCGGTCTGCTGTAGATCTCCTCGATCGGGCCAGTCTCCACAATTTTGCCAGCATACATCACAGCCACGCTATCGGCAACGTCTGCCACAACACCCAAATCATGCGTGATGAGGATCAAGCCCATGCCCGTCTCCAACTGGAGCTCGGCCAGCAACTCCATGATCTGCGCCTGTACCGTGACGTCAAGGGCGGTCGTCGGCTCATCCGCGATGAGCAGATCGGGATCCAATGCAATGGCCGCGGCGATCATCACCCGTTGCCGCATGCCGCCTGAAAACTGGTGCGGATAGTCATGCACTCGTTCGCGGGCAGATGGAATACGTACCCGATCCATCAGTTCAACTGCTTTGGCAGTGGCTTCACGTTTCGACGTCCCGCGATGCTCCTGGAACATCCCGGCAATCTGGGAGCCAACGGTGTAGGCTGGGTTCAGCGCGGTTAAAGGATCCTGGAAAATCATTGCGATCCGCTCACCGCAGAGCCGGCGCCGCCGCGACTGGCTGACTTGCAGGAGGTCGTTGCCATCGAAGAGAACCGATCCACCGGTCACGAACGCGGGCGGGCTATCGAGAATACCCATTACAGCTTCGGCGCTCACCGTCTTGCCCGAGCCGGACTCGCCCAGTATGGCCAGTGTTTGGCCCCGGTTCAGCGTGTAACTGATCCCGTTCACGGCATTGAGAAGGCCATCGGGCGTGCGGAAGTTGACCCGCAGGTCGATAACTTCGAGCAAATGATCTCCGTTGGCCGCCGGCCCATGCGCCGGTTCGGAGCTCTCTATGTCTGTGCGGCTGCTCTGCGGCTCGTTATACGCTGTGGCGAGCTCAGTATCCCCTTCAGGGCGCGACTCGGGTCGTCCCATAAACCACCGCCAGCGCTGCACAGGGTCGCTGACCATGCGCAACCACGCCGACGTGAGATTAAGAGACAACGCCGTCAGCAGGATTGCGAGACCGGGAAAGGTGATCAGCCACCATGCACTTGTAATGTAATCGCGGCCTTCGGCAACCATGCGGCCCCATGTGGGCGCAGGCGGCTGGATCCCCATACCCAGAAAACTCAAACCGGCCTCCGCGAGGATCACGATAGCGATCTCAAGCGTCGCCAACACCAGAATTGGCGACGCCAGATTGGGCAGGATATGTCGAAAGATGATGCGGCTGTCACTACAGCCGATCGTCTGCGCGCCTTCCACGAACGGCTGCTCGCGAAATGAGAGTGTCAGTCCACGCGTCACGCGCGCATAGATCATCCAGCGCGTCAGCGCGAAAACGATTACCAGGTTCCAGAAGCCGGTGCCGACCAGGAAGAGGATGAAAAGCGCCAGCAGCAGACCCGGTATGCCCATCAGTACATCCACACCGCGCATCACCAGGTCGTCCAGCCAGCCGCGATGGTAGCCCGCCATCAATCCCAACAGAATTCCAAGCGTGCCGGATGCCAGTACGCTCGACAGACCGACGGCGAGCGAGACGCGCGCGCCATAAATCAGGCGGCTGAACAGGTCGCGTCCCAGTGGGTCAGCGCCGAGCAGATAGGGGAAGCTCGATGTCTCGGACGTAGGCGAGGACATAGGCGAGGACATAGGCGGAACATTGCGCGAGCGCAAGTTCTGGTCGAACGGGTCATGCGGGGCGAGGAGATCGGCTCCCACTGCTGCCACCATCAGCGCAACAAGAAACAACAGCGGGAAGAGCATCAGCTTGTCCCGCCAAAGCGCGCGCAGCAACTTTCGGACGGTTACGTTGCGCACAGGCTCGCCTGAATCTCGCGCCGCTGGCCCGTCGCCGGCGGTCATCTCATGTGTAGCGGACACACGTCTCCTTTTCTAGCCGTAGCGCACCCTCGGATCCAGATACGAATAGGTAAGGTCAACCAGGAGATTTGTGACGATAATCATAATCGCCACCACAAAGACCAATGCCTCGATGAGCGGCAGGTCCCGGTTCGTCACAGCCGAGACGATCAGAAGTCCTATGCCGGGCCAAGCGAAGACGGTCTCAACGACTACCGCGCCGTTGAGTGTGGAGATTGCCTCGTCGCCTGACAGGGTGATAATCGGGATGAAGGCATTTTTGAGCGCCTCGCCCAATACGATTCTACGCTCTCTGAATCCCTTTGCGCGTGCGGTCTTGATGTATGGTCTGCTCAGCTGGTCCAGCATGGCGCTGCGCGTTACCTGCGCGACCCGGCCCAGCGGCCTCAGCGACAACGTCAGGGCCGGCAAGATGATGAACTTCAACGAACCGGAGCCCGACGTTGGCAGCAATCTCAACTGAACGGCGAAGAAGAGAATCAGCATCAACCCGATCCAGAAGTCGACCGCCGACGCGCCGGTCAGCGAGATCACGTTGACCCCTTTGTCTATCGGAGAACCGGGTTTCCAGGCCGCCAGCGACCCCAAGATCATTGCCAGCGGCAAGGCAAACAGCATGGTAACCGCGGCCAGTTGCAGGGTGGCTGGAATCCGTTCCAGCGCCATCGGCAGCGCCGGTCTTCTCTGCCACCATGAGTTGCCGAAATCTCCGGAAACTACGCCGCGTGCATAGCGCCCGAACTGCTCAATCGCCGGCTTGTCGTAGCCGAAGCGTTCCTCAAGTGTTTTCACATCCTCCGCACGCGCCTCAGGCCCCAGGATAAGGGCTGCCGGATTGCCGATGACGCGGCCTGCGAAGAAGACAAGGGTCAGGACTACCGCGAGGACGAGGAGCGACTGGATAAGTCGTCGAGCCACGTAGCGGGCCATGTGGACACTCCTTTTGCGGGCGAGGAAGAGTTACTCGCGCATACATGCTCCCCGTACGTCCCCTGTGCGTTGTCCTGACCCGAAGTGAACAGTGGATAGTGGCTGATTCAGCCACTATCCACTGGCGCTCTCGACGATCTGCAATGGGGAGCGAGGGGCAGATTGCCGATGCGGCGCTTAATCACACGTGTTTTCCATATCCTTGGCCAGCGCCCGATGCCCCAGCGGAACATCCCAGCTGAGGCAGTCACTGACGGCATAGGAGAGGTCCAGATGCGCGACCGCGCCAGCATAGACCTCATCGTGGACGAGCTGGGCAATGTCCTGCAGGGCCTGATCGCGCTCTGCGCCCGTCAGCGGTCCAGCAGCTGCAGCCAACTCATCGAGTTCAGGGAAACAGCCGGCGGCGAAGGGGCTTCCACAGGAGAGATGGCCTCCAAGTGAAAGGGCAAAGTCGTAAAGCTCATTCCCGTGCGGTCCGACGTAAAAATATCTGCCTCGTCCGGGCGGGGGTCGAACGCCGACCTTCTCGAGGAAGGGATCAAGCTCCGACACCTCCAGTAAGACGTTGAGGCCGAGTTCCTGCAGGTAGCCGTTCACGGCCTGGTGCAACTCCTCGCTGCGTGCGAACCAGCCGCTGAGACTGGCGTTCACGAACTCGGTCTCATAGACGGGCACGCCATCGGCTGCTGCCTCGTCCAGAAGTTGCTTGGCTCTCTCCGGGTCATAACCGTATGGTTCCAGATTCTCGTTGTAACCGGTCGCAGAAGGGCCAACCATCTGGCGGGCGATCGTGGCCTGGCCGCCCAGAATGGTGTCGAGGATGGTGTCGTAGTCGACGGCCAATTGGAATGCCAGCCTGACCCGCTGATCGCCAAAGGCCGTGCCTTCACGCGGGGGTTCCAGATCCATCCGCATCCAAAGGGTCTCGACACTGACTTGGCTACGGCAGCCGATTCCGTCAGTGGCTTCGGCCTCCCGGCAACTCTCCGCCGAAATCCACTGGGCGATGTGAGCTTCTCCGGTCTTCACCTGCGCCAGCCGTACGGCATCCTCGGCGCGATAGAGAAAGACCAGTTCATCAAAGTTTATCGCGCCGCGCGCGCCCTGGGCGGGGTCGAGGCCCCACCAGTCATGGTTGGCTTCGAGGATGAGCGCGTCACCTGCTCTGAACTCTTTGAACTTGTACGGACCGGTGCCGATCGGCACGAGAGGATACTGGTCCGGCTCCTCAAGAAGCTGTCGCATTGATGAGACGCCCTGGATATGCATGCGGTTGGGCAGTATCGGGTCCGGCGAGGCCGTCATCACGTGGACAGTGTACTCGTCCACGGCCTCGGCCGTTATCTGTGGCCCCATGAAGCCGCGAACCGGAAAAGCGTTCTCTTCGCTCCACTGATGGTTGATGGCATAGGCGGCGGCCTCAGCGTTCAGAGGCGAGCCGTCGTGGAAGGTCACCCCTTCACGAATCGTGAACCGCCACGTCAATTCATCGATCGGCTCGAAGGAGGTGGCAAGCTCGGGGATCAGCTCGTTCGTAACAGGATCGCGATCCAACAGCACCTCGATCACATTGCGCAGGCCGGGCGCCTGCACTTCGTCATAGGCCTGAAACGCTTCCAGGCTGCGCCACTCTCTGATGGCGGCGTAGACGAGGGTCTTCTTCTCGGCAGGCATTTCGCCGTCCGAGGCGGGCGTAGCCACAGGCTGGCAGGCGCCCAGAAGAACCGCGAATGCCACGATCATGCATACAAGATACCGTCCTTTGGTCTGAGTCATTGCTCTGATCCTCCTGGATCTCGTGAGTGCTGCACGATTACGTTACCAATAAAAGCCAGTGAAAATCGCCAATCGGGCTACAAACGCATAGAATCTCGTGCAATCGATCTCGACAGAGCGCAACCTTGTACAGAACCAAAAATTTTGCGATGATGAGCGACCCAAAGGGTGCCCACCACGCTACGAACAAGCGGACAGTCTGATGTTGTAAACCCCCTTTCTTCAACGCGCTCAACCAGCGAAGCCGTAGCGCATCGAACAATTCACAGGCATGTATAGCCGCCGTCGATGACCATGATGTTCCCGGTCATGTAACTGGAAGCGTCAGACGCCAGGTAGATGACCGCACCCTGCAGCTCAGGAGGTTCGCCGGCGCGGCCCATCGGCACCCTCGACATCCAGTGCTCCCACCGTTCCGGATCCTCCGCCCGCATCTCGACCACCGGCGGCGTGATCATATAGCCCGGCGCCAGGGCATTGACGCGGATACCCGCGCTCGCCCACTCTGCGGCCAGCGACTTGGTGATCATAATCACCGCGGCCTTGGCCGAGTTGTAGTGCATGTGCTTCTGCGGGTCCAGCGCGCTGATGCCGGCCATGCTGGCGATGTTGATGATGTTGCCGCGCCCCTGCCGCGCCATCGGGCCGTAGGCGGCCTTGGAGAAGATAAACACGCCCGTCACGTCGATATCGTAGACGCGCTTGAAGTCGTCCAGGCTGAGTGTCTCAGCCGCCTCTACCGTCGCGACGCCGGCGTTGTTGAGCAAAATATCGAGGCTGCCCAAGGTTTCGCAGACTTCATCCACCGTCCGACGCGCGTCCTCCTCGCTGCGTACATCGCCACGCAAGGCCAGCGACTGTACGCCCAGCGCCCTGATCTCTTCGGCTGTACTCTGCGCCGTTTCCAGGTCGATGTCCACGATGGCGATGTTGGCGCCATACTGCGCCAGTCCGATGGCCATCGCCTTGCCCAGCCCGCGCCCTCCGCCGGTTACGAGCGTATTCCGCCCTGTGAGGTCGAACAGATCTCGGTTTGCCATTGGAATGTCAGCGCTCCTTCCGCGTCGAGAAGTGGTGCTCCTCATGGAACGTTGAAGAACTGGAGGAGAAGGACCGCCTGTTTGTAACAAGCTGAAGGATTGTTCCGCGCACTGTCGTAATGCTATATAAGTGCGCGGCCGTGCACATCATACCGCGCTGCCAGCGGAATCTGCAACTGCCTTTTTCGCGCCCCAGGAGGGCACAGGCGCCCCGCCCGCCGGATCAGTAGTAAGGAAAGGCTCCACCTGTCACATCAAAGACCGAGCCTACCGAATAGTCCGCATCGGACGAGCACAGGAAGGCCACCATATTTGCCACCTTCTGCGGCGACTGGAAATAGCCCAACGGGACCGTAGCCAGCGCCCGTGCCCGTATCTCCTCTTCCGGCACGCCCTCCAGCTTGGCTATCTCCCCATGCACAACCTGCAGCATCTCTGATTCAACGATCCCGGGAAAAACACAGTTCACCAGAATATCGTACCGGCCCAGCTCCAGCGCCATCTGTTTGGTCAGTCCGACCGCTGCGTGCTTGCTGGCGACGTACCCGGCAATCGGAACGTCTTTTCCGGACGGGATCTTGCCTGCGGTGGAGGCGATGGTGATGATCCGGCCGCCCTCGCCCTGGGCGATCATCTGTCGGGCTGCCGCCTGTGAACAGTACAACACGCCCTTGGCATTGACGTTCATCTGCCAGTCCCAGGCCCTGTCGTCCAACTCCAGCACAGGGGTGACGGCCAGCACGCCGGCGTTGTTGACCATGATGTCGACGCGTCCGAACCCGCCCGCGCACTCGACTACCATCCGTTCGGTATCGGCCCGGCTGGTGACATCGACCTGCAGGGCCAGTGCCCCGCCCCCCTCCGCCTCGATCTCTGCCGCCACCCGCATGGCGGACTCGTAATCGATGTCAGCTACGGCCACCGCCGCGCCCTCACGCGCCAGACGTAGCGCAATGGCGCGTCCCATCCCCTGGCCGGCGCCGCTGACAATGGCAACCTGCTCCCCAAGCTCATATGAAGGCATCTCTTTTCTCCTCCCGCAACTTAACGCAATCACCTGTGTGTGTCGAAGACTGTCTCGCAGCGGGCAAACAGAGAGCGCAAAGCACCCCTTCGGCCCACTGTTTCACGTGAAACAAGGGCTCCGACGTCGTAGTATAATCTTTACAGGCGTATGCAGCCACAGCGGTTCGACGGCATCTCTTGCCTGATCAGGGACATAGCCTGGCAAGTTATGTGCACAATGCCGTGCTTGTGAGCGCATTTATCTTAGTTGAGCGGTTCAAAAGGTTGACGCCTGCGTCCACAAGGCTGGGGAGTCTATCGACAGAAGCGTATCGTCAACGTTGTCGGTCTGCAGGCGGAGGTTTGAGATCACAAAAAAATCCGGCTTACGTGAGCCACGTAAGCCAGGAGTGAACACCGTTATATTTTCCCCTCCGAATGATCTGCTATCCCCCGCGCTCGGCGCCGGCGATGCGCTCCTGTAGGGCGGCCGTCTGCTCCATCTGTTTCATAAAGTGGATCGAGCTTGTAACCAGGGTCTTCCAGTCTGGCCTGGCCGGCACCGCATCGAGCGACAGATAGCCGCTGAACCCCATCGAATTCAAAGTCCTGACCACCTGCAGAAAATCAATATGCCCTGTCCCGGGCGCCTGGCGGTTGTTGTCGGCCAGATGAATGCTCATGAGGCTGTTACCGGCCAGCCGCAAGGTATCGGTCAGGGCGCCATCCTCGATATTGACGTGAAAGAAGTCGGCCAGCACGCCTACGTTGTCCGCTCCTACCTCGTCGGCGATGCTCTTCGCCTCCATAATGCTGTTCAGGAAACCGGCATAACCCTCAAAGCGGTTGATCGGCTCAATCGCCACTCGGACACCCCGCGGTGCGGCATAGGCCCCGATTTCACGCGTCGATTTCACAAAGTTGCGCCGCAGGACTGGTCGCGGCACGCTCGTGACCGGGTATTCACTTTCAGGCGGGACAGCCGCAATCTCGATGAGAGGCGGCTCCTCGAGACTGGCGGCCAGGTCAACGCACTTCTTGGTATAGCGCACAGCATAGCTGCGCACCGACTCATCGCTTGATGCGAGATCGCGGACTTCACCAGCGTGCCAGCCGCCCCAGGCGCAGATGAGCGCCGGTATCTTCAGACCCAGGGACGCCGCCATTGACGCCACCTCATTGAACAACTTTGAGTCTATGCGATCTGGCTCTGCATCCAGATCGACGCCATCATAGCCGGCGTCGGCCACCGTCTCCAATACCTCACGCGGCCTCTCCCAGACGTTACCGCCGTCGCTTGCCAGCGTGACCAGGATAACCGAGTATTTGTGTGCCACGGCTTGACTCTCCTCTGTCTCTATCCGGACTCACTGCCTGGTGGTTCCACAGTTGGCGTGGCAGTCGGTTCTTCCCCCCCTTCGGGTGGCGGCGGAGATTCCCCATCCGGCGTATTGGTCGGCGTAGGCGTCTCGGTGGGAATCGGTTCCGGCGTCTCGGTAGGCGTTGGTGTTTCAGTCGGTGTTTCGGTGGGAATCGGTTCCGGCGTCTCGGTAGGCGTCGGTGTCTCAGCGGGAGCCGATTCCGGCGTCTCGGTTGGTGTCGGCGTCTCAGTGGCAGTCGGCGCCAATTCTTCAGTCGGCGTCGGTGTCGGTGTAGCCGTTGGCGCAAGCTGCCACCAGAAGCCGACGCGTGCGACGCCGGAACTTTCAAAGAATTCAACCTGGAGGGCGCGCTCACCGGCCGGCAGAGTCACATCGACATTGACCGTACGGTCGGCTCCATCCTTCCATTCGTCGAGAATCAGTTGACTGTCCAGGTAAACGCGGGCACCGTCATCCATCCGCAGGAAGAAGCGATAGGTACCGGGTTCAAAGGAGACGCGCCGCTGCCAGCGGGCGGAAAAATGGTCTGCGGGCAGGTTGGCCGCAGGTCTGCCCTCGCCCCAGTTGAAATCGATCTGCGGTTCGTCCCGTATCAGCACCGGGTTTCCCTGTAGCTCCCGGTTGCCGAAGTATTCTCCCTTCCAGCCGCTGAAGGAATCGTTGCGCTCCCACCAGAACCGCATCAGCGCCACGCCCGTGCGTTCGAAGTAGTCCACCTGAATGGAGTGAAATCCTGAACTGAGAGGAACGTCAACCGTGTAGGTACGTGCGGCGCCCTCTTCCCACTTTTCCAATACGAGAACGTTATCGATGTAGAGCCGGAAGCCGTCGTCGACTTCTATGTTAAAGCGATAGATACCGGCGTCGAAGTTGAGTGTACGTTGCCAGCGGGCGCTGAAATGATCCACGCCCAGGTTGCTGGCCGCCGCTCCTTCTTCCCAATTGAAGAAGATCACCAGATCGTTGCGTGTGAGCACCGGCGGTCCCGACTGGTTTGGATTGTTCCAGTAATCGCCGCGCCAATCGGTGATGATTAGCGGCGTCGGCGTGGGCACGGGCGTGAGCGTCGGTGTCGCCGATGGTGTGGAAGTAGGCGTAACCGTTAGTGTAGGCGTTGAAGTCACCGCTTCTTGCGCCGTCGTTGTGTCCGCCGTCGGCGTAGCGGTGTCGGCATCAGTCACCTCGACGTCATCGCCGGTCTGGAAGAGCGCAGTCGCCTCGTGTTTGCCATCGGATGTGTATGCAAGCACGGTATGCGTGCCCGCCGCCAGCCAGCGCGGGCTGATCGGGTAGAGAAAGCCTGTGCTGATCGTGCCGGCCGTGTCCGCCGTACTGGCAGCGAGGATGCCGCTGCGGCCGCGCTCATCGCGCAGCGCGATCAACACTAGGCTGCCCACCGGCCAGTGCTCGCCGGTAACCTGAACATAGACGCCGGCGGAGCCTGAGGTCGGCGAAATGGAAATGGCCGGCTCACCGGTTGATATCTCGACAACGGCCCGCGTGGGCACACCGACTTGCGGGCTGTACCCCGTCGGGGTACAGCCGCCGACAACGAGCGCTATCAGAGCCAGAAGGGCGAACCGAACTGGGGTAAGTTGTTGGACGACAAGCCGGCGTGTAGTTCCTGAGAGGGGACTATCGGTCTTCATCCGGGCTTACTCCTGCGCGAACTGTGAAATGCGCTACCGATTTGTTTTGTCAGCGCCGAGGCGAGGCAGCAGACCAGAAAAACAAGAGTATATTGTTCAGAAGAAACGAGCCTGGGCAGGAAAACGTTCCCGCAGACCTCGTTCAATGCGCAACGGGTTTGTCAAATGAACGCGTGGTAACCATCTGCTAGAATTATACCACTAAACTACAGGTGAAAGACAGTTACGGCTAGGCCCTGACGAACAACCGTCGGCGATACTGATGACGGACTGCGAACTTGTGCGCCGCGCCCAAAACGGTGAGCGGCGGGCATTTGATCAACTCATACTGCGGCACCAGCCCATCGCCCTCTCACTGGCGATTCGCATCGTTGGTGACCGGGAGAGTGGCCTGGAACTGACCCAGGAAGCCGTCCTCCATGCCTATCTCTCTCTGGATCGCTTGCGCCATTCGGACAGCTTTCGCGCCTGGCTGTGCGGCATCACTGTCAACCTGTGCAAGAACCATCTGCGCAGACCGCGGGTGGAGACTCTATCGCTCGAACTGCTCAGCGGCGGACGCAGTTTCGATTCGCTGCCGTTTCCTGACAGCGCGCCGCAACCGCACCAGGCCGCGGAAGCCAGAGAGATGCACCACCTGATCCTGGCGGCCGTCGAGCAGCTGTCACCGGCCAACCGGGAGGCCGTCCTTCTCTACTACTTTGAGCAGCTGAGCGTGCGCGAGGTCGCCGCCCTCCTTCAGATCAGCGTGCCCGCCGTCAAAGGGCGTCTGCACAAGTCCCGCCGCAAGCTGCGTGACCAGCTGCGCTCGGCCTTCGCCGATTGGCAACCGAGACCAGCCGTTTCCGAACAGTCCAGGAGCAATCAGATGATCCCCGTTACCTTACTCGACATCGTCGTGCCAGATCCGGAGAAAGAGCCCAGGATACTGGTTCTTACGGAGGAAAGCCGGCGCCGCCTGCTGGCGATCTGGATTGGCCCTCATGAAGCGGACGACATCGCCCTCAATCTGCTGGGGAAGAAGGTTTACCGACCGATGACCTTCAGCCTTATGGCCAGTCTGCTGGACAAAGCTGGGGTGCAGATCGAATCGGTGACAGTGTCCGCGCTGGAGAAGGATACCTTTTACGCGACCGTACACGCACAGAGCGGCGAAGAAAGCTTTACCATCGATGCGCGGCCCAGCGACGCCATTGCCCTGGCCCTGCGCACTCAGAGCCCTATTTTCGTTGCCGTCGAAGTGATGGACGCGGCTGCCGAAAAGATCCCTGACGATATGGAAGTCGGGCCGCAAGGTCAGGGGCTGAATGACGTTCTCAAGGCTGGCCGCGCCGTAGTGAGTCGGGAGGATCGGGAGAAATGGGAAAGCATGTCGCCCGAGGAGCGCAGTAAAGAAAGCCGCAAGAAACTGCTGACTTACCTGCAAGAAGCGGGCTGCCTGACCCGGATCGCGCAGTCAGCGGACGAGTAGACACCGCCTTCCCGCCTGTCTCAGTCGCCGGCCGAAAGACCGCGAACCGCCGGCTGCTGAACGCCGGCTTTCCGTCTGCCCGCATGAAACTGATGCACCGTCTGCGCAAAGCGCGCGAAGAGCAGGTCCGCGTCGTGAGGCCCCGGGCTGGCCTCCGGATGATATTGCACGCAGAAGACGGGCCGGTCGGTGAGACGCATCCCCTCCAACGTGCCGTCATTCAGGTTGAGATGTGTGACCTCCACGTTGTCGGGCAGCGTCACCTGGTCGACTGCGTAGTTGTGATTCTGCGCCGTGATCTGTATGTTCGAACTGTCCACGTCACTGACCGGCTGGTTGCCACCATGGTGGCCGAACTTCAACTTGAAAGTCTCCGCCCCCAGCGCCAGGCCGATAATCTGATGCCCCAGACAGATGCCGAACATCGGCCGTTCGCTCTCCAATAACCTCGCAACCGCCTTCGCCGCGTAAGGCACGCCGGCCGGGTCGCCCGGCCCGTTGCTGAGAAAGATCCCGTCGGGGTCCAGGTCCAAAACCTCCTGGGCGGGCGTATCGGCCGGTACTACCGCCACCCGCAGATTGTGGCTGGCCAGGCGGCGTAAAATGTTGTGCTTCATGCCGAAATCATAGGCGACCACCAGTGGAGAGTCGTGTCCGATGCCGCCCAGCCACGGTCCGGGCGCGGCATCGCCCGACGCGACAGGCGTCCATTCGCCCTCCGTTTCGTCGCTCCAGTAGAACGGCTCCTCACACGTCACCTCCTGCACCAGATCGCGGCCGTCCAGCCCCTCCCATCCGTGGGCAAGCTCGATCAGATCGGCCTGTGTGCGGCTGCCGTCAGTGCAAAGCGCGCCGTGCAACACGCCCTCCTCACGCAGCAGCCGGGTCAACGCCCGCGTATCCACCTGGCTGATGCCGGGAATACCATGCCGCTCAAGATAGCTCCCCAGATTTTCATTGGCGCGCCAGTTCGACACAACCGGGCTGACCTCGCGCACGATGAACGCCGTCACCTGGGGCCGGTCGCTCTCCACGTCCTCCCGGTTCACTCCGGTGTTGCCCACGTGGGGCACGGTCATGCATACCATTTGGCCGCGGTAGGAGGGATCGGTCAACACTTCCTGGTACCCTGTCAGACTGGTATTGAAGACAACCTCCCCCACCACGGTCGTCCGGGCGCCGAAGCCTTCACCCTCGAAGACCCGGCCATTGGCCAGGGCAAGCAAGGCCCTCACTGCGTTTCCTCCTCGGACGGCGATTTCCCGTGCAATTGGATCGGATTGCTGTTCACAGTTCCGTGCGTCCCCGGTTGGCTGTTTGAGTGTCGGTACGCCAGCTTCAAAGGCTGCCACGCCTGCCATTTGAGCAGGGGCGAGGCCGCGGTCTGGGCGGCTTGGGCTTGACTGATAGGGTTGTCGGTCAGACTGCGCGCCACCGCCACCTCATCACAGTGGTGGAATTTGGGGCAGTAGATACAGTCCTGCCACAGCTTGGGGCTGATGCTCCAGCGGTCCACAACTTCAAAGCCAAGCTTTTCGAAGAACCCTTCCTCTAGGGTGAGGGCACAGATCTGGGCATACCCGCGGGCCGTCGCCATCAGTACCAGCTCCTCCACGATCCGCCGGCCAATCCCCTTGCCCTGCCCCGCCTGCGCCACCGCCAGCGAGCGTATCTCCACCAACTGCTCGGTCAGGGACACCAACGAGCCGCATCCCAGCAGCTGAGCGCCGCCCCCCACAGCTACCACCCAGTCCGGCAGCGACTGCAGAATACTCTCCTCGGTGCGCGGCAGCATCACGTTCTCCGCCGCAAAGCCATTGACCAGCGCGGCAATTTCAACGATGTATTCTTCAACGGCCGGCTGTATGCGGATCTCGTCCATAAACTCGGTTGCCAGTGGCCAGGAACGTCGCGGTGAGCAAAGTTCACTGACCACTAGCCACAGGTCGTCGGCGTCACATCTCCTGTAGGATTGCGCCCAGCTTCGACACGGCCTGGGCCAGCTCCTCTTTACTGATCGTCAGCGGCGGCACGAAACGCAGAATCTTATCGCCCGCGCTCAACAGCAGCAGTCCCGCTTCGTATCCCTTCTCCATCAGCGGTCCGGCCTCGATGTCCATTTCTATGCCAACGATCAGACCTTTACCTCGGATCTCGAGAATATGGGGGCTGTTCAACTCGGCCAGAAGCTCCATCAGATACTCGCCCTTTTCCTTCACGTCGGCCAGAAACTCCGGCTGCGACACGCGGTCCACCACCGTGGAAGCTACGTGCGTGGTGAAGGGGTTTCCGGCAAAAGTACTTGCATGATCGCCGGCATGGATCGTATCCGCCACCTTCTGTTTCATCATGATCGCGCCGATGGGCAGGCCGCCGGCCAGCGGTTTGGCCGCGCTCATCAGGTCCGGCTCGACGCCATAGCCCTGATAGGCCCACAGGTCGCCGCTGCGTCCCAGGCCGCACTGCACCTCGTCGAAGATCAGGAGCGCGCCGTATTCGTCCGCCAGCGCCCGCAACCCCTGCAAAAACTCGGGCGTGGCCGGGTTGATGCCGCCTTCGCCCTGGATCGGTTCGACGATAATCGCACACACCTTGTCGCTCATCTGCGAGCGCGCGTCATCCAGGTCGTTGAACGCGGCGAAGCGTACGCCCGGCATCAGCGGCTCGAACGGCTGCTGGTACTTCTCACGCGGTGTGGCCGCCAGCGCTCCGAACAGCCGTCCGTGGAAGGCGTCGCTGAAGGCCAGGATCTCATACTTGTCCTCGTGGCCGTGCTCGCGGGCGTAGCGGCGGGCGAACTTGAATGCGCCTTCGTTTGCGCTTGCCCCGCACAGGCAGAAATGCACCTTGTCGGCGAAGCTGGACTCGCACAGCTTCTTCGCCAAGCGCGTGTGCGGCTCGGTGTGATACAGATTGCTTGTGTGGTACATGCCGGTGGACGCGGCCTCCTTAATCGCCTCTTCCACCTCGGCGTCGTTGTAGCCGAGAACGTTCACCGCGATGCCGGCCACCAAGTCCAGATAAGCCTTGCCCGTGCTGTCATACACCGTGCAGCCCTCGCCCTCCGTCAGCACAAACGGGGGCCGCCCGAAAACGCCAAGCACGTAGTCCTTTTCGGCCTGAATAATTTCCTCTGCGTTCACTTTCTCCTCCTGAAGGGTCTCATTTTTTCGCCAACCACTTAGCCATTCTCTGTCCGCCATCCAATTTGAGGCAAGCTAAGGGTTTTCTTACTATCCCAGAAAACGCCTGCGAGCGGCGCTACCAACCACTAATCACTGACCACTGACCCCTGCAGTTCCAATGATTCCGGTTCCACCGTCCTCCTGGACTCCGGCCAAGTTTGTGATAACCGCCTGTGTAACACCGCGCCTGACAGCGTCAACCGCACTTCTGACCTTCGGCACCATGCCACCGCTGATGCTCCCCTCGGCGATCCACTCTTCGCACTGGTCCGCGGTGATGCCTCGCACAACCCGCCCGGCGATCAGAACGCCGGGCACATTGCTGACAAAGATCAACTTGATCGCGCCCGTTGCCGCCGCGATTGCCGCCGCAACATGGTCGGCGTTGACGTTATAACTGAGGCCGTCAAATGCGCCTACGCTGATGGGGCTGATAACGGGCACGACATCTGCCTCCAACAGGGTGGTCAGCAGCCCGGTGTCAACGTCCTGAACCTCGCCCACACGGCCCAGGTCGCCCTGCGGATGCCACATCTTCTCCACAAAGACCGTGCCGTCGTCCACTCCGCTGATGCCGATGGCCCGCACATCTTCGTTCACAAACTGGCGCACGATCCGTTTGTTCATCAGCCCGCTGAGCACCATCTCCGCCACTTCCAGGCTTTCCTCATCTGTGACCCGCAGCCCCTCGATAAAACGGGGCTCCAGTCCCAACCGTTTCTGGAAGTCGGCGATCGTCTTGCCGCCCCCGTGCACGACAATCGGGCTCTTGCCGTCCTGCTGCAAACTCTTTACCGCCTGCACCAGGCCAAACAGAAAGGCCTCGTCGTCCAATTCGTTTCCACCGATCTTGAGGATGACGATATGGCGCCCCTTCTCTTGCCCCGGGTCAACGGTAAGTGTGTCGGTTTCACTCAGGTTCATAGAGTTGCCTCGTGCCGTGGATGGAACACAGATGCTCGCTGCGAGAGCGGACGGGCGCAGGCTTCACACAGCGCGCCGCGCATGCTTTCTCTGTCGCATTACTTCGTAAGCCAGCGCCGCCGCCGCCGCCGTCGTGCCCAGAGACGGCTCGTAGCTGATACGGTCGTACGGAACCTGCAAGCTTAAGTCGGCCTGCTTCGCAAACGACCGGGTGACACCACGCTTTTCCCCGCCTACCAGCAGAAACAGCGGGGCGGTCAGATCGGCCTCATCCATCGGCAGCGCGTTCTCCTTCTGGGCGCAGGCCACCATCAACCCCCGCTCACGGTAGAATTCCGCCGCTTCCGCAACGGTCTCGGCAACCGCCATTGGCATCAGCTCGGACGCGCCTGCCGAGGCCCGCGCCACCGTTGCCGCCGCGCTCATCCAATTGCGGGCCCTCAGCGCAACACCGTGCGCGCCCATCGCGTACAGCGCCCGCAGCGACTGACCGAAGTTGAAGGGGTCTTCGATGCCGTCCAGCATCACGACAAATGCCGGTCCATTCCCGCGCGGCAGCAACGCTTCCAGGCTGACAAACTGTCGTTGTCCTGCTTCGGCCGCAATGCCGCCATGGGAATTGCCCTGGGTGACGGCGTCGATTTCCGCCGCGCCCACCTGTACCACCGGCACATCGGCCTCACGCGCCCGGTGTGCCAGCCAGCGCACTGTCCGGTCCTCCCGGTCTGCCCGCAGCAGCACGCGGTGAACAGTACGATAGGGGGAACGCAAGGCCGCGGCCACCGAGATCTTGCCCTCAAGGAAAGTGACTGTTTCTTTCTCGCTCAACGCTTGGCCTGAATCCACTTGTTTCCGGCTTTTCCAGGGAAACTCATGTCTGCCGGGGGCAGCACGCCGTCTCTTGACCACACCATAGTCTATAGTCTATGGCTGGGCACAGTCACCAGATACTGACAATTGGCTACTGAGCAGAGCGGCTACTGCAATCCCGCGGTCTCGTCCAACCCTACGGCGATGTTGTAGTTCTGAACCGCCTGTCCGCTGCCCCCTTTGATCAAATTGTCGATCGAGGCGGTGATGACATACTCACTCCCATCCGCCAGCAACGGATCAGCCTGTGTTACACCGATGGCGCAGCGATTTGTGCCGGCCGTGTGGGCAAGGCTGGCCTGCTCGCCTTGAGGCAACAGATGGATAAATGGCTCACCGGCATAGTTCTCCGCATAAAGTTCGCGGATACGCTCCTCTGTCACGCCGGTGGGGACGTCCACGTACATCGTGCTCAGGATGCCCCGGTTGACCGGTACAAGATGGGGCGTGAAAAGAAATCTATGGCCGCGCTGCCCACCATTGGCCGCTCCCAGCACCTGCTCCATCTCGGCGATGTGCCGGTGACGGTGACCGACGTTGTACGGGGTAATGTTTTCGTTGGCCTCGACGAACTGGTAGGTCAGATTCGTCTTGCGGCCGGCTCCCGATACGCCGCTCATGCTGTCGATGATCACCCGTTCCCCCAGCCAACCCGCCTTGGCCAGCGGGTACAGGCCCAGATTGACGCTGGTGGGATAGCAGCCAGGGTTGGCGATCAACTGAGCGCCGTCCAGTTGGCTGCGGTACAGTTCGCACAGGCCGTAGCGGGCCTCGGCGCACAGTTCCGGCGCGCTGTGCTCGACGCCGTACCAGCGTTCATAGACATCTACGTCTTTCAGACGAAAATCGGCGCTTAGGTCGATAACGCGTACACCGGCGCCATAGAAGCGTCTCACCGCCTCCATCGACTCCGCATGCGGCAGACACAGAAAAACGACATCCACCTCATCTGTGCGCAGATAAGCGCTTTCAAGGTTTATCAACGGATAGGCCCAGGGCGTACTGAAGATCTGGTCGAAGCGCTTGCCTGCATTTCGCTCGCTCGTCAGCCAGCCCACTTCAAGCTCCGGATGCCGGTGAATCAAGGTGATCAACTCATACCCGATATAGCCTGATGCGCCGGCGATTCCTGCCTTATGCATCTCCTCTCTCCTTCCCGTTCTTATAGTGCAGGTCGCATATCAATCGGATCCTCGTTCGGGACGGGTACCTATCGGAACTCTAACTGCCCCGGAATATACACCGATTGCCCGCGTCTGTTGACTGCGCTGCCGCCGTGCCCCAAAAAAGCGGTATAAAAAAAGCCCCCCGTCCGGGGAGCTTTGCAATCGGCTGATTCCCGCTGAGGAAACCGGGCCCACGCGCAAATGCCCAGACGGCTGTCTGGTTATTGCAGGGGACGCCTCCTCAACCGGGTACTGCACGTGCTGGCTGGGCTCATGTTTACTTCTTCAATGGAAATTTCACTCTGAATGACAGTCTAGCACGCGGCTGCCACGCTGTCAAGCGCCATCGTATCCGAAATGCACGCGATTCGCCTTCAGCAGCAGTCACCTACAACAGGTATCCCGATTTCAATCGAGATCGACCATACGCAGTTCGGTGGAGATGTCGATGCTGCCTTCAAGACTGCGCGCCACAGGGCAGAACTGCGCATGGAACCCGTGTACCCGTTCCGCCGTTTCCCGCTGCTCGGGAGCCACTCTTAATGTGTAAGTGGCGTGAATTCGTTTGATTATCAGCACGTTGCCGTCTTTTTCGATCTCAGCTTCCACGTCGGCCGTCAGAAAGCCGTCGCCCGCAGGAATCTTACGCGCCTCCAGCGCGCCCCCGAAGGTGCCGGTCAGTCAGCCGCCTGTGGCTGCATTGACATAGTCGAGCGTGGTGGCATGCGGCTCGTGGATGGCGGTATCCACGCCGTAATGTTCGGCCACTTCCGAATGGACGCCGAACTTCGTATGCTCCTCCTCGGCCGGCAGAAACGCTCTGCGCAGCGGTCCTTTCACCCGCTCGATGCGCACTTTCGAGCGATATGCGACATCTCCCATGTTCACTCTCCTCAATATGACGTTTTCAGATTTCCCACGGAAGCAGGCCTTTCGTACGCGGCTGGCAAATCAACGCCTGCGCGCGCCAGCCTGACCATCGGAAACCGTTACAGTGGAGCTTAATTGTAGGCGGGGCGCCCTCAGACGGCAAATTGCCTCTTCAAAGCTGTGGCCGCACTGTCAAAAGGCGCCTGAGCCGTCCTCAGGGCGGATTTCATGGGGATGAATCACAAACAATTTGTAATGGAAAATTTCGAAAGGGTATTGAAATTGCTCAATCCGCGTGCTATACTATACGAATGCGCGCGGGGCGCATGCTTTTGCACAGTATTTTGATTCCGGATCCTGTGTTTGTTTCACATGAAACATTCGCAGCTTCGAATCCGTCTCTATGTTGGGATGCGCCCGGAGAAAGTCAGTACAGGCGCATCTGTTTACGTGTTGGATTTCTGATCACCGCGGAGCGGCCTGCATGTCGGCACAAAATCTGGCTGCAGTGAACAGCGCAGCCATCGAAGAGTCAAATAGCAAGGCAGATTCCGCCGCACAGGCCGGTGTCCCGGTGATCGACTATGAAGGCAGCGGCTATCGCAAGGACTTCTGGGAAGGCCAGGGACGCGAGTACGAGGATGCCGTCGAACGGATCGCCCTGCAACGTCTTTTGCCTCCGCAGGGTGGACGTATCGCCGAAATCGGGGCCGGCTTTGGCCGCTTGGCCGATCTTTACCTTGGCTACGATCAGATTGTTCTCTTCGACTACAGCCGCACGATGCTGGCCGACGCCGTAGATAGATGGGGGCACGACCCGCGATTTGTCTTTGTCGCCGGCAATCTCTACCAGATGCCACTGGCCGCCGGCACGCTTGACGCGCTCGTCATGGTTCGGGTGATGCACCATCTGGCCGATGTGCCGGCCGCACTGGCCCAGCTGCAACCGCTTTTACATCAACGCAGCACGGCCGTGCTCGAATACGCCAACAAGCGCAACCTGAAGGCGGTCCTGCGCTGGCTCACTCGTCGGCAGCAATGGTCGCCCTTTAATCGGGAGCCTCTGGAGTTCGTTGCCATGAATTTCGACTTTCATCCCGGCTGGATGGCCGCAGAAATGAAAAACGCCGGCCTGCGCGTGGATGAACGATTTGGCGCATCCCATTTCCGCCTGCCGGCGCTCAAAAGAGCCCTGCCGGCCCGTCTGCTCGCTCGTCTGGATAGCCGCCTCTTCCACATCGGCGGCAGATTCCCCCTGGCGCCCAGCGTCTTCGTGCGCGCGGCCGCGCCAGACCCCGCGGAAAGGCCGCAGAGTGAAGTCGGTCCGGGCGAAGTCGACCCGGCGCAACTGTTCCGCTGTCCGTCCTGCGCAGCCCATCCCCTGGCTGCCCTCGGCCCGTCACAGCTTCAGTGTCCGTCCTGCGCTCGT
Source organism: Caldilineaceae bacterium (assembly GCA_965208965.1). GTDB lineage: Bacteria > Chloroflexota > Anaerolineae > Caldilineales > Caldilineaceae > Bin5. The sequence goes on along the minus strand of OZ242384.1, from coordinate 1,026,625 downwards.
AAATTTGGGCAAAAGGACGGCATCTGGGATTTCAAACTTCCAGCGTGACCTTTTCGCATGCAGTTGGCAGGGGTCGCGTGAGAGGTACCCCCACACGATCTACCCCGATCGTACTTGGGCCGTTTGGGATGTTCTCTACGGAAGAGATTCATCTCTCTGTGCTAGATTGTCCATCATTTGAACATTGCTACGCGCCGACGACGACGCCTGGCCGCTTCGTGTCCGGCTAGCCGCGAACAGCGCTTTATTCATTCACGAAAAGAGGTGACGATGGCTGAAGAAATGCTTCTGACAAAGGAACTTACGCAAGAAGGCAATACGGGTTCGAATAAATCCGTGTCTGAAAATGGCACAGCTGTGTCCCAAAATGGCGCGGCGCAGGCCGGCTTGCAGTTTTCCAGTCCGCAGGAGACTCTCGCCCATCTGCTCAAACTCGGCCGCGAAAAGGGCTTCGTCAGCTACGATGAAGTTCTGCAAGTCATGCCCGAAGCCGAAAACGACGTCGAGCAACTGGACGACATCTTCGCATCCCTGTTTGAGCAGGGCATTTCTGTCGGGCAGGCCAAAGAGGAAGTTCCCACCGAAGAGAAGAAAGACGCCGCCGAAAGCGCGGAAGAGGACGAATTTGATCTGAGCCAGATCGAGATCGACGACTCTATCAGCCTCTATCTCAAGGAGATCGGCCGCGTCCCCTTGCTGACCGCCGCCGAAGAGGTCGATCTTGCCAAACGCATGGAGGCAGGACGCGATTCCCGGCACCGTCTCAATCACGAGCAGGTCGAATGGGAGGAGCGCGAACAACTGCTCTGGCTGGTTCGCGACGGCCGCTCCGCACAGGAGCATCTGATCAAGGCGAACAGCCGTCTGGTCGTCAGCGTCGCCAAAAAGTATGTCGGCCGCGGCGTTCCCTTCCTCGACCTGATCCAGGAAGGCAATATCGGTCTCATACGCGCCGTCAAGAAGTTCGATTACTGCCGGGGCTATAAGTTCAGTACCTATGCCACCTGGTGGATCCGGCAGGCTGTCACTCGCGCCATCGCCGACCAGGGGCGCACCATTCGAGTGCCGGTGCATATGTACGAGCAGATCAACCGCCTGACCCGCACCAGCCGCCAGCTCGTGCAGGAGTTGGGCCGCGACCCGACCACCGAAGAGATCGCCGAGGAGCTGGGCGTCACCCCGCGCAAGGTCGAGCACATCATGCGCGTCAGCCAGCGGCCTCTCAGTCTTGAAATGCCGGTCGGAGAGGAAGAAGACAGCTACTTGGGCGACTTCATCGAGGATGAGGACGCAGACAGCCCGCAAGACTCCGCCGGCCGTCAGATCCTGCGGGAGGTGATCGACGAGATCTTCCAAAGCCTGACCCCCCGCGAGGTACGCATCCTGCAGCTCCGCTTCGGATTGGTCGACGGCTACAACTATACCCTTGAAGAGGTTGGCAGAAAGTTCGGCGTCACGCGTGAACGGATTCGCCAGATCGAAGCCCAGGCGCTCAGCCGTCTGCGGCACCCCAGCCGCAGCCGCAGACTGCGGGACTACCTCTAACTGTGAAGAGAGAGTGAAGAGGAGTGAGAAGTGAGGGACTGAGGTAAGTCAGCGCAGTTCTCTCAGTCCTCACGCCTCTTCTTCAGCGTATATCGCCGTCCCCGCGAATGACGCCCCGCTCCAACCGGTCGAAAAGCTTCTCGATATTCTGCTCGGCCACCTCCTCCAACGAAAGATCCAACTCCGTGCAGATCTGAGTCAGGTACCAGAGTACGTCTCCCAACTCGCTCTTCAAGGCCGCCCGGTCAGCGTCTGTGATGACACCCTCTTTGTCGCGAAAGATCTTCTTGATCTTTCCCGCAACTTCACCCGCTTCATTTACAAGCCCCAACGTCGGATACACAATCGCGTGATCGGTGTAGACCAGGCTCCATGTCTTGCGGGATTCCGTCTGATACCGCTTGAAGTCAATCTTCGCCATGCCTCTCTCTTTCTCTGAAGATGGGGTAACTGCCTGGCTATACCCAATTTGCGCCCCGGAGTGTGGCGAGCCGAACTGTTTCTCAATCCCTTACACGCTTTTCGCCTTTGGGCGCCCTCAACAAGACCGTTCCGGCATCCCGGTCGCTAACCACGTTCCACCAATGCCTGCCCAAAACTGGAAACAAATAACTGACAGCTGGCAGACACAAAAAGGCCCGACCATGCAGTCGGGCCTTGCGTCTGTCGTCGCCGAGGCTATACGTCCAAATTGCGGACCTCGTGAGCGTGGGTCTGGATGAACCGGCGGCGGGGGGGCACACTGCTGCCCATCAGCATATCAAAGGTGCGGTTGGCCTCCGCCGCATCCTCCACCTGCACCTGCAGCAGCGTCCGATATTCCGGGTTCATCGTCGTCTCCCACAACTGCTCCGGGTTCATCTCCCCCAAACCCTTGTAACGCTGCTCCAGCTTGATGTTATCGTTACCCATCTCCTTCCGGATCTGGGAAAGAGCGTTGTCGTTGTACACATACTGCTCCGACCGCTTTGCCTTTCCGTTCTGGCGCTCGGTGATCTGTACCTTGTACAGCGGAGGCTGCGCAATGTAAAGGTGGCCGTTTTCCACCAGAGGCCCCATATACCGGAAGAACAGCGTCAGCAACAGCGTGCGAATGTGCGCGCCGTCCACGTCTGCATCCGTCATCACGATGATCCGGTTGTAACGCAGGTTCTCAACCGTGAAATCATCGCCCACGCCGGTGCCCATCGCAGTAATCAGCGACTGGATCTCCTTGTTTCCCAGAATCTTGTCCAGGCTCGTGCGTTCCACATTCAGGATCTTGCCTCGCAGCGGCAGCACGGCCTGGAACCTTCGGTCGCGACCCTGTTTGGCGCTGCCCCCTGCACTGTCCCCCTCAACAATGTAGAGTTCGCTCTCGTTCGGATCGCGGCTGGAGCAGTCCGCCAGTTTGCCGGGTAGGGTCAGGCTCTCCAGCGCGCTCTTGCGGATTACCAGGTCCCGGGCCTTGCGGGCAGCCTCTCGGGCGCGAAAGGCGACCTGGCACTTGTCGGTGATCCGTCTGGCCTCGCGCGGGTTCTCCTCCATCCAACTGTTGAGGCCCTCGGCCACTGCCGTCTCGACTTGATAGCGCACCTCGTTGTTGAGCAGCTTCAGCTTGTTCTGGCCCTCAAACTGTGGCTCCACAATTTTGACACTGATGATCGCGGTCATCCCCTGGCGAGTATCATCCCCGCTGAAGTTGGCGTCACTGTCCTTCAGAATCCCCTGCTTGCGGGCATAGTCGTTGATCTGTCGCGTCAGCGCGGCGCGCAGGCCGGTCAGATGGGAGCCGCCGTCAGGCGTGTTGATCGTGTTGGCAAAGGCGAAAATCGACTCATTGTAGCCGTCCGTATATTGGATCGCCGCCTCCACGTGGGTCGAATCGACCTGCATATCAACGTAGATCGGCGGGTGCAGGACCGTCCGGTTCTTGTTGAGATAGCGCACGAAAGTCTGCACGCCGCCCTCGAAATAGAAGCTGATCTCGCGCGGCTCCTCCCCGCGGTCATCGACAAAATGAATATCGATACCGCGCGTCAGGAAGGCCATCTCCCGAAAACGGGTCACCAGCGTATTCCAATCATATTCGAGAACGTCGAAGATCGTATCGTCGCGCAGAAAACGCTGAATCGTGCCCGTCTCGCCGGGCTCACACTCGCCCACCTCCTCCACATCGGTCACAGGCACACCGCGATTGAAACGCTGTCTCCAGACCTTTCCGTCACGCTTGACCTCCGTCTCCAACCACGCGCTCAACGCGTTGACCGCGCTCACGCCGACGCCATGCAGACCGCCGGAGACCTTGTAACCGACGTCGCCAAACTTGCCGCCGGCGTGCAGCTTCGTCATCACCACCGTCAGCGCCGGCATGCCGGTCTGCTTCTGGATATCCACAGGGATGCCGGCTCCGTTGTCTTCCACGGTAACGCTCTCATCCTTGTGGATTGTCACCACGATCTTGTCGCAGCGGCCCTGCATCGCCTCGTCAATGGCGTTATCCACCACTTCGTAAATCATGTGATGCAAGGCTTTCGTATCGGTCCCGCCAATGTACATGCCGGGCCGCTTGCGCACCGCTTCCAGGCCTTCCAGCACTTGAATCTGGTCGGCGCCGTAAACGAAATCCTGCTTGTTCATCTTTTCTGCCACGTATTCCTCCGCTCTTTTCAGACGGGGCCGTTGGCCACAACCGGGCACTCAACCCCATTACATCCTCGCTGGCTATGGTTCCCCGCTCCGGGTTACTCATCAAACCGGAACGGCCCGGGTTAGCCGGAGGGAGATCGGGAAGCATTCGCAACTACCCGCTATCGTTGATTATCTGTCAGGCAAAACTGTCCGTCTCTTCCTGCTGCATTGCCAATATGCGCGTCCGGTAAAAGACCAGTAACGACATCGCCAACCCCGTGCCGATGAAGGTGTTCCCCAACGTGGCAAAGGCCACGCCTAGCGTATGCCACTGGGTGATCTGACGGAAAAGCAACCCCATACCCGTCGAAATCAGCGTCGTCAGCAGAACAAACCCCACTGTGTTCCAGAAGTTTTTCCGCACAAGGTGGATACTGCGGCGCACCGCGCTCCCAATCGCCAGATCATCCAGCACCAGCGCCGTCGTCACAAAATAGAGATAGAGCAGGATCACCATGATCAGGCCGACGAACAGGAATAACGCCCCGGATCCTAACACAGGGCTGATCAGCGCCAGCACCGTAACCCCGATCACCCCGGGAATGTAGATCATCATCAGGCCGAGGCCGAAGAAAACCAGGAATCCGATCGTGCGCAGCCAGTGGCGGACGATGCGGCCCGCCAGCAGGTTAATCGAGAGCTCCTTCTGCGCCTCCCCGATCGGCAGATTCTGGGCCAACAGATTCATATAGGTCGCGCCGATCAACAGCCCGGCCAGTCCAAAGAGCAGTGACAGCAGGCCGGCCGCGCCGATCGAGTCGACTTCGACGCTGGGATGGGTTCCCTTTATGCCGGGCAACGTCGCCAGCAGGCTCGGCACGCGATACAAGAGGCCGTTGACCAGAAACTGGGCCAGATTGCTCGTCTCGCCGAACAGTTCAAGTATCTCGCTCATCTGGTCCAGAGAAACCGGACTTCCCTCCACCAGTTGCGGTTCCGCCGCCAGTTCCGTGTAGAAATCGGCCAGCCTTCCCAATAGGGGGCTGATGCTCCAACGGGGCAGAATCCACAACAGCGCGTCCAGCAGCAGAGGCAACAGCAGCAGGCCAGGACGCTGGCTGACAAAGCGGTAGCCGGTTGAAATACTGTCTATGATACCCACAAACGCTTCCCGGTTCGGCCAGGCAAACCCATCCCGATTCCGTCCTCAAATTGGCGTTTTTGCATCGCAGTTTAGCCTTCTGATTTTATCACATACGCCGGAAAAACGCGAACGACAGCGGCCCACTTCTTCGAACGCGAAGCCTCCAAAACTGTCCTGTAAACGGATTAGACGGGAAGGTTAGACCGTTCTACAATTGACTGACCTGTGATCTGCGTGACTCGGGGACGGATCAGGACGACGGCGGCCGACACATAGCTTGTTGTCCGCTTTTGCCAGCGACAATCTTGAACGCCCATCCAGGTGTCGCGGGGTTCAACAGGCCCATTGTCCGCACTGTGCAACGACCAAAGGAGAAAGCATGGCCTCATTTGCCATCCAGGGCGGCCACCGCATCGAGGGGACGGTTAACGTCAGCGGCAACAAGAACGCTTCCTTCCCCCTCATCGCCGCGTCTCTGCTCACCGACGAGACAGTCACCCTGGAGAATGTCCCGCAGATCGACGACATTGCCACAATGCTGACCATTCTGGAAGGGCTGGGCGTCTACGTGCGCAAAGAAGGCAACCGGCTCACGTTGCGCGCCGACAAGCTGCACGGCCACGCGCCGGACGCGCGGCTGTTCGGGCGTATCCGCGGCGGACTGAACCTGATGGGGCCGCTCCTGGCCCGGCAGGGCGCCTTCCAGGTCCAGGGCGCAGCCGGCGGGGATGATATAGGCCGGCGCCGCATAGACACCCACCTGCTGGTCTTCGAACATCTGGGAGCCTCTTTTGCCCGCCCCAACAGCGGCCGCTTCGAACTGAGGGCGCCCGGCAGACTGCGCGGCGCCGATATCCTGCTGGACGAGGCATCTGTGACCGCCACGCAGAACGCCGTTATGGCCGCCTCCCTAGCCCAAGGCACCACCATTCTCCGCAATACCGCCAGCGAACCGCACGTGCAGGAGCTGTGCCGCCTGCTGGTCGCCATGGGCTGCCCCATTGACGGCATCGGCAGCAACACGCTCCACGTCCACGGCCAGGAGCGGCTCCACGGCGCCAGCGCCACCGTCGGCCCGGACTATATGGAGGTCGGCAGCTTCATCGGTCTCGGCGCCATCACCCGCGGGGAGCTGCGCATCGCCAACGTCGCCCCGGACCACCTGCGTATGCTTGAAATGGTATTCTGCCAGCGGCTGGGCGTGCGCATGCACTTGCAGGAGGACCCCCAGTCCGCGCTCACCGGCTATTCGCTCCTGCTCCCCGACGAGCAGGACCTGCGCGTCCGGCCCGACTTCGGCGGCGCCATCCCCAAGATCGACGACGCCCCTTGGCCCGCCTTTCCTCCCGACGTGATGAGCATCGCCGTCGTCGTTGCCAGCCAGGCCCAGGGTACGGTCCTGATTCACGAGAAGATGTTCGAAAGCCGCCTCTATTTCGTCGACAAACTGGTGGCGATGGGCGCGCAGATCATCGTCTGTGACCCCCACCGCATTGTCGTCGTCGGCCCCTCCCAACTCGTCGGCCAGGAGGTCAGCAGCCCCGACATTCGCGCCGGCATGGCGCTCGTCCTCGCCGCGCTCAGCGCCGAAGGCCGCACACTAATTGGCAATATAGAACAGATTGATCGGGGATACCAGCGTGTGGATGAAAAGCTGCGGGCGGTCGGCGCCCACATCGAACGCACGGACGCCTGACTTAGGCGGCCCCTAACCCCTGGCCCCTGAAGCTGACTCTTCCGCCCGCCTCAGAGCCAGCTTGCGCCGCAGCTCGTCATGCGCGGCCCGGTCCAGCGGATACCGCGCCGCCGCAAACATCGACAAAACCAGAAGCACCGCCGGCACCGCGCCCATGAAGATGCGCAAAGCCAGCACAGCCGCCGCCGGCTGCGTCTCCGCCGCGCCCTCGACAAAGCCGGTGGCGGCCAGGACCTGCGGCACGATGAATCCGACCGCGAAGGCGGTGGCGATCTTACGGAAAGTGACCAGGTAGGCCGAGTAGACCCCCTCGCGGCGCTGACCGCTGTGCCACTCGTCCTCTTCGATGATGTCCGCCACGATCGCCCATGGCGTGGCGTTTGCCGCGCCGTATCCGATTCCGGCAACGGCCGCCGCAATCAGAATCAGCGGCGCATTCCCAGGCGGCAGCAGGCTGATGACCGCCATAACCGCCGCCCAGAAGATCATCATGCGTATGTACGTGCGGCTCTTTCCATACCGCCGCATCAGCCGCACCGTCAGCGGCATCGAGAGGAACGCCACCCCCAGCACAGCCGCCAGGACCAAGCTGTCAAACGGCGCTTTCAGCTGCATGTAGTACACCAGGAACCAGACGAATACGGAGGTGATGATGTCGACCGCGCTGAACGCCAGCACATAAATCGCGGCGCCGATGCGGAAAGGGCGGTTGGCGAACACCTCTTTGGTGATCTGAATGAAGTTGGGCCGGCCTTCCTCCTTCGGCAGTTCCCGCTCCGGCTCGCGTATGAAGGCCACGACCAGCAGGGGCGACGCGACAACAACCAGCCCCCACAGCGCGCCGGCCACCGCGTAGCCGTATTGCAGCGCGTCCGGCCCGCTGAACCAGCTTGCGAAGAGACCCTCCGCCAGCAGCTTGAACAGCCCGGCCGTCAGCAGCGCAACGAAGATCGAATTCCCCATGCGCCAACCGGCCAGGCTGGACCGCTCGTCGTAATCTTCGGTCAGTTCCGCGGTGAGGGCTGCGTAGGGCGCGTTGACGATCGTGAAGGCGGTGTCATAGAGTATGAAAATGAACGCGTAATAGAGGGCCGCCGCCACATTCCCCTCGAACGGGGGCGGGCTGAACATGAGGAAGAAGCCGACGCCAAAGGGCAGCGCGCCCAGCAGCATGAACGGGCGCCGCCGCCCCCAGCGGCTGCGGAAGCGGTCGCTGAGGATGCCGATCAGCGGGTCGTTGATACCGTCCCAAAAGCGGCCGATGATGAAGGCAACGCCGGCCAGGCCCACGTCCACCCCCACCACGGTTACGGTGAAGTAGAGCCAGAAGAGGGTCCGGGCCGTCGAAGCCGAGGCCGCGCCCCAGTCGCCCAACCCGTAGATTACCTTGGTGAATGTGGGCAGCCGCTGTCGTGCAACCTCTGTCGTAATCGCCCCGTCCCCCTATCTCGGTCTCTGATCAAATACCAGCCACACTAAACCCTGGTTTCCATGCAGAGTGAAGTTATAGTTCTGGCTGTCCCGCTCACCGCTGCCGTCTTTGACCCAGATGGTGTAGGTGCCGGCCACGTTTCCACCCGGCAGCTGGCTGGCAGAAACACTCTTGTCGTAGTGGTAGATCCTGCCCTTGGGTCCTTCAATGATATTCGTTCCGGCACGCGTGTTGTGATCGAATCCACTTACCTGGACCCCGTCCTTCTGCAACTCAACAAAGTAGCCGCCGTGTATCTGGACCTCGTCGTTGCGCCACCCATGCACGAAGCCGATGAGAAGCTTCAATTCCCCTCCGCCGTTGTCTGCAGGATTAGTATCCCGCAACCAGAATTTACAGCCGTCGCCACCGATGCCGGCGCAATGGTCTACGTTGACCGGCGCGGGAACCGGTGTAGGCGGAATCGGCGTAGCGGTTGGCGGCACCGGTGTAGGCGTTGCCGGGATGTTCTGCGCCAGCGTGATCAGATGCGCGTTCTCCACATTAACAAGATTGGAGAAAATCCATCCAGTCTGTCCGGCGACGCAGCAGAACTGAAACCAGGAGTACTCCTGGTTTCTGCCGCTGATTTCAAACTGCGCTCCCCTGGTGACGGTGCCGATGATGTTGAACGCCGTACTCGGTCCCGTGCGCACGTTGACGTTCGCCGCGGTCAGGTCCGTCTTGACCGTAAAGCGCGCAACGGTGGGCACAGGCGTATCAGTCGGCGCCGGTGTATCGGTCGGCTGCGGAGCCTGTTGTTGTGCTGCCGGCGCCGACTGCTGCGTCGTCGCGCCGCCCCCCGACTCCTGCGCGGCCATCGCGCCCTCAGGCGTGGACGTAAACGTGGGGACAACTGCCGCCATGGCGCGCGTCGGGGTCGCCGTTGCCTCCGCGCCGGAAAGAAGTCCGCAGCCGGCCACAAACAGCGCGCCTGTACACAGCGCGAGTACCCGCAAAACCGAGCGCCTCACGTTTGTCTGGCGAACAGGTTGCGTAAATGTCGATTTCATACGCATCGGCACAAAACTCTCCTTACATAGCAAACGCTCCGCTACCACGCTAGGATAGCGGACAGATCTGGCACTATGTATCTATCATATCAGGTGCCGCAAATCGGCGAAAGTCGCGTTTTGGGGGGTGTACCGTAGGATAGAGGATCGCTCAGGATAAAGACTCTCGCTCCCTCTCCTTGCACTTGACTGGCACAACCGGCATATTCTCTCTTCTTTAATGTGGCAGATGATCAGGGCGATTGCATCTAAATTGGGCAAAGGCATTGATATGCATCCGAATTCTCCTCCAGGTCGGGATCAGACATAGAGAAGTGTACGAATGGTGGCACGTAGACGGGAAGTCTGAACGAATTCGACGACTGAGGGCCTGTGCCGAGGCGACTTCGGCTCGCGATTCAGCAACCTGAAGACGATTTCCACTTATTCGCGCTTTGTTCTGACCACGATTTCAATGAAATCGGCCTACAGAATTAGATGCGTATGCCCTGCCCCCGAAGTCCTATCATTTGACATGCTGGCGGGATACCAAATATAGTGTTGGGGTTGCCGGCACGCTGCGGGGGAGAGCGATTCAAATTTGGGGCTATAGCTCCGTTCGGAGACTACTACAATGGCACTATAGATGTTTTTCCCCTCCGTCCATCGTCGCCTGACTTAGAACAACTAGAGGATTGAGATGAATAAGGTAGACATCGACCGATTTCTGGATCGCCTGAGAGAATTCGATGCCATAAGGGAGCCCGACACGATAAGTCGAGACACTCTTGACCGGATTAAGCCCACGTACGCTGATGAATGGCCGAGACAACTCAATCCTGCTGTTCGCGACGCCCTGATTGCATCGGGAATAACTCAACCCTACCAGCATCAGGCCGAGGCCATCACAAAGGCGTTGAGCGGAGCGGACGTGGTTATGGAATCACCAACGGCCAGTGGGAAAACGCTGGCATTCGCCGCTCCGATGCTTCATTTCTTGAAGAAGAATCCGGGTTCGCATGCGATGATGATCTATCCGATGAAGGCATTGGCCTTTGACCAGCGGGAGCAGATCAGGCAGATCTGCGAACCGCTCGGCATCGAATCTTGGCCCTACGACGGTGATACTGGAGAAGAGGCCAGAGGGTGGCTAAGGCAGCAGCCACCACAGATTCTACTCACTAATCCAGAGTATTTGAATATGTCTTTCTTGGGAAGTAGGGAATCTTGGGACAGACATCCAGAGGGAGCTAAGTTCCTGAGGACTCTGCGATATGTCGTCATAGATGAGATGCATGAATACCGCGGATTCTTCGGCAGCAATATGGCCCTGCTGCTTCGGCGCTTCTTTCTGTATCTGAACCGGATCGAAGCGCGACCCCAAGTATTCTTGTCTACTGCAACCTGCGCGAATCCTAAGGAGCACGCTGAATCCCTTACGGGACGAAGTATGGAAGTTGTGTCGGAGAGAGATGTGCTACGTCCTAGACGGAACTTCGTTTTCGTTGATCCTCAAGTCCGAGACTATCAATATTGGGATATCCTCAGACTGCGCATTGAGAAAGCTGCTCTAGCAGTGCTCGCACAGGGATTGCAGGTCCTGATCTTCTGCCCAACGAAACGATTCCTAGAGGCGGCTTTCAGCAACTGTCGGCGTGCGGCCGCAGAATCTGGTCTAGAATCCGACCAGCTTTCCGCATTCCACGCAGACTTGAAGCCCGAACGCCGACAGCAGATTCAAGAGAAGATTAAGGCTGGTGAGATTCGGGTGGTGTTCACTACCAACGCTTTGGAGATTGGTCTAGACGTCGGCGGATTAGATGGCATTGTCTTGGCTGGATTCCCAGCCAGCATAATGTCGGCGTGGCAGCAGATTGGGAGAGCTGGTCGGGGTTGGGACAAGGACGCCTTCGTTCTTTTCTTTGCGATGAACGACCCCATTGACCGTTTCTTTGTCAGCAATCTTAATGCATTCCTCAAGAAGCCATTCGATGAACTGGTTGTTGACCCCGGTAATGAAGAACTCATCGGTAAGCACCTTCCTTCGCTCTTGGATGAAGCCGGTGGGCAAGTCCGTCCCTCAGAAAAGACCATCCTGGGCTCTCCTCTTTATGACGCGGCGAGTAAGACCAAAGGAGCGATACCCGCCGGCTTCAAGCCACAGATGCGCCTAAACCTTCGTGGCGGTATCGGTCAATCGTTCAAGTTGAAGAGAGGCAATGAGGAGCTTGGACAAATCTCAGCCATGCGAAGGTTTCGTGAAGCCTACATCGGCGCCATTTTTCCCTTTTTTGGATTGCGTTATCACGTAAGGTCACACGAAGAACAGGCGGTTGTTCTTGAAGAAGCTGAGCCACATCTGAGGACCGAACCTGGCTTTTACACGGTGCTCACTAAATCAGATTTCTTTGATGGGCGCGGTTACGGGGACATCGATATCTACTACGGATCATTAGACATCGTGATGAACTTTACCGGGTACAAGCTCATAGATGAACGTTCAACGGAGGTCATCAGGAACGGAGGTGACAACGATGCCCTCTATCTCAACAACCTTCATTCCTTTTGGATAGATGTGCCACAAAGCATTGCGGCGGTTGACGGTATCGGAGCCGTGGAGCACATGATCCGCGTTGGTACGATGTTTGTGATCCCGGCGGATCGTTTTGACACTACCACCTACTCTAGAGTTGGGAGTGAGCTAGCGGCTTTTTCCTATGAAAACTACCCAGGCGGAATCGGAGTTGCCAAAAAGCTGTTCAATGTTTGGGACAGCGCTCTGAAGAAGGGAGTTGAAATTGCTGAGAATTGTAAGTGCTCGTCTGGATGTCCGAACTGCATCGAACCAGCCAAGTCATGGGATATCAGCAATGCGAATATCGACAAGGTTAAGGGTATAGAATTGGCAAGACAGTTGTTGTCAGCCGTACGCAAAGGCCCTGACCGGAGATTCCAAGACGGACTAATGGTTCCTTTATAAGCCAGACGGTTCGTCGTTGATCCCCGGGAGCCGACTCGGGCTAAGGAGCACCACTGACGAGGTATCCTTGACCATACCCCTTGTTCAAGCCAAGACTAGATGGTTCTCATGCTGTTGTAGATCCCAAATGAGATTGAGAGCTTGCGAATATCAGGAGAGCGGGCGAGACACCTACGATTCTAGAGTACGGTCCGTGCATAAAGCCTTGGCGTCAAACTGAACGTATCTTAGAAACCAGATCGACATCCAAACGAAAGTATTATGAATACACCTGTAAAATCCGGTGAGATTCTCTTGGAAGAGTACCTCAAACCAATGGGGATCTCTCAAAACGCAATGGCTCGCGCCATCGGAGTTTCCTCGCAGGCGATCAACGAAATTGTCCATGGCAAGCGTTCGATTACACCTGCCATGTCGATTCGTTTCGGCGCCTTCTTCGGGCAGTCAGACGAATTCTGGCACGGACTCCAAATTGAATGCGATTCTCGCAAGAAGACCAGAGCAACATCCAGTGAGCAGGCCCCGTCCTTGGCTGCCAAGCCTAGGTGACTTTCATTTCATCAAGTAAGCATCCTGCGCCTCTGCAGTCGCCGCCGGACAGTCAACCCGGGACCTTGTCCCGCTCCCATCGTCTTCCACGCCTTCTACACAAAATAAAGTACGCTTCTGCCTACCGCCCCGGCGCCCGAAAACCATTCGCCTCCGCCTCCGCCCGCGTGCAGAACCAGAGATCGCCCTCCCCCTCCTTCATATTCACCCGCCCGTAAGATGACGACTCCCCCTCCACATGATAGATCTTCGTATCCCTGCTCGTGTTTACGTTGCCCTTGATGCTGCATGACGGGTCCGGCTGGCTGACACATCCCTGTGGGCAACCGGTGCCAACCGCCTGCGTGGGAACGACCGTCGGCCTCTCCCCCAATTCACATGCCGACCACAGCCCCACCCCTGCCAACATCGCCTCCTCGGCCGCCGCCCGTGTCCTGTCCGCGTACTGGCCCGGGTTGCCATAGTCGTTATAGACGGCCAGCCCCTCCTCCAACAGCCGCACATTCCACAACACACCGTCCTCCCCGTCCCCGGTCCACACATAGGCCAGCAAACGCCCGTACCGGTCCCGCCCCATCGGCTCGATCCAGACGCGCTGCCGCATGAGATTCTTCGTATAGTCTGAAGCCTGCGCGCCAAAGCACTCCTCCGGCCGACTCGGATGCACGGTCTCCGGCGTGTCCACGTCCAGTAGCCGGATCGTCTCCTCCTCCCCGTTATCGAACCGCACCGTCAACGTATCCCCGTCCGCCACCCGAATCACGACGCCCCACTCCCCATCCGTCGGCGCACTCTCCGCGCCTGAACCCTCCGTCGCCGTAGGCGCAACCGCTCGCGTACTCGTTGCGGCTGCGGAGGCAGACGACGGCGCCTCCACAGCCTCGCCGCCGTCCCCCTGCCCACCAAGCGCGAGGCCAACAACCACACCGAGCAGTATGAGGACCAGCACTACGACGATATTTCTGATAAGTTTCAAAGGCTGTCTCTCCGAATCAGTCCCAGGAATTGATCCTACACCATGTATCTGCTCTGCATGCGCCTGTTTCCCTATAGAGGAGCGTACATATGTTTGACTAAAATTCCACTTTCGCTGTACTATGTTTCTTAAGTGGGAGTGGGAGAGTTTTGACCTCTCGCAGGAATGGCCTACTTCCAACGCCCCTCCTCAAAATGGCCAAACCTGAGATGACACAGAATTCGAGAGATGGTCGAAAGGACGAAGGCGATGCGATCCAACGCGGCGCAAGGAAGGTTGAATGCGAGGGATTGAGTATACATGGGATGAAAAGAAGAGAGTACTAAATCTTGCAAAACACAAAATTGATTTTGCCGATATGAATTCCTTCAATTGGGAGATTGCGACAATGGTTCCCGATGAGGAATACGGGGATCGAATGATTGCCACCAGTTATATTGACTCCCGTGTCTGTGTTGCAGTCTATACTGAGCAAGAAAGCGGCGAAATCCATGTCATCAGCTTGCGTAAAGCTACTAGAGAGGAGATAAGAAACTATGCCGAAGCTTAAGCCTGGAACACTTTGGCCTACATCATCTGAAGATATCGAGATTGGCCGCGCCATTGCAGACGATCCGGATACTCGGGAGCTTACTGCCGAAGACTTCAAGAAAATGCGTCCCGCGCCAGAGGTTGCTCCCCATATTGTAGCTGCTCACAGGCAACAGCAAGCAAACAAAGATAGCGCTCCAGAGACTCAACAACATCTGCAGGTTATTGCGGGGACGCCAGACCATCCTCTGGTAATAAGTGGCGTAGAGATACAATGCTATGTTCTAGAGGGCGAAGAACGAGTTCTCAGTCAAACTGGCATGCTCAAAGGTGTGAGATTGTCACATGGCGGTAGCCCTGCAAGAAAGGGCAAACACCACGCGCTTGATCCTCAAGACCAGGATAGCGAAGGGTTTCAGAATAAAAGCGAGAGTGAACAAGATGAAATTGAGATTCCTTACTTTGTAGCGCAAGAATGGCTCAGTCCATATATTTCGAGAGACTTGGCCAAACGCTTGAACTCTCCGATTCCATTTACGCTTTCGACGGGAGGACCACAGGCTTTTGGTTATCCAGCAACGATCTTGGTAGATATTTGTGAAGCGATTATAAGAGCGGATCAAGAAGGTAAGACCACGGACCGTCAAGCCCATATCGTTGAAAGGGCAATAATTCTGATGATGGGTTTTGCCAAGACTGGAATTATAGCTCTAGTTGATGAGGTAACAGGATATCAGCAGATGCGTCATGAGCGGGCGCTAAGCATTTTTCTGAATAAATATTTGAACAATCAATACAGCCCTTGGTCGAAAAGATTTCCAAACGAATTTTACAACCAGATTTTTCGGCTCAATGGCTGGGATGGGCCAAACGGAGTAAGCCGTCCCTCTGTCGTGGGTAAGTACACGAATGATATTGTCTACAGTCGCATATCTCAAGATGTACTTGACGAACTTCAGGTTCGGAATCCGGTCCAACTTTCTGGACATCGCAAACACAAGCATCATCAATTTCTCACAGAAGACTTAGGCATTCCGGAATTGGAAGAACATCTAGCAGTGGTTATTGCTCTGATGCAAGCAACACCGGATTGGGCAACCTTTATGCGTTTTCTGGATCGTGCGAAACCTAAGCGTGAAGGAGGGACAAATCTAGATTTCTATTTGGAAGGATTACCATAGATAAGAGAGGCGTTTTCACGACTCTCTAACACGCAGAAAGCACACTTCGGCACCTCAAACCGTAATCGCAAAAACCTACCCTCATCTTGGATCGTAACTCCAATTCTCCTCCCGACCCATCTCCCTACTCCGGCGCCTCCACCCCCCGCTCCATCAACCTCGACAGCACCTCGAACCGCTCCCACAGCGGCTCCCATACACGCTGCCTGTGCAACTCCACCAGGGCCAGGATGCGTGCGTCCTCCTTGTCCGGGTAGTAGCGCCGGCGATACCCGACCTCTTCAAACCCGGCCCTGCGGTAGAGACGCAGTGCGATCTTGTTGCTGATGCGCACCTCCAGCGTAGCCGTATGCGCGCCCTCCTCCCGCCCCAGCGCCAGTAGCGCCAGCAGCAGCCACTCGCCGATCGAACGCCCGCGCCACGCCGGCTGCACCGCAATCGTGACAATGTGCATCTCCGCGCCGAACAGCATGAAGCCTCCCTGCGCGACCAGCGACGGCACTGCAGTCCCCGTCTCTCGAACCCCTGGCACAGGCGCCGGCCCAACCTTCAGATAGCGGCTGCGGCTGTTACGCGTCAGTTCACCATGGTAGGTGGCGAGCGTCCACGGGCTGGGAAAGCTGACCTTCTCCAGCTCCATCACACTCTCCAGATCGGTCAGCGTCAGAGGCTCGATCGCCAGCGGGCAGCGGGGTGGGGCAACCTGATCGGATGAATCGGATTGCCGTTTTCGACGGTTCAGAAAGTTAGCCATCGGAGACCAAAGTATACCTGTAGCGCCTGGGCGTGCCCGGCGACCGGTTGCTTCCCACTGGTTTTTACTTACTGAGGTGGACGCAGATAGAGTGGCTGCAAAGGCGCAGTACATGCCGGTGAACTGGCGCGTAGATGGCGCATTGCCAGCCGGGCCAACCCCTCGCCTCGGGTTTCTGACAAGCCGACCGGGTCGGCTCCCGCGCCGTTTGGGAGGCGGGCGGCGCTCTTGTACTCCCCCGGCAGATCATAATCCGTGGCTGGATCGATGCAGCGGACACGGGCCAGCCCCTGCACAGCCTGTCGCAGGGCACTGCTCAACTCGCCCACCAGCCAAACAGGGCGATCCTCTGCCTGCAAAGCCTCGACCAGCGCCTCGACCTGCCCTGCCCGGTGTTCACCAACGTCCGGCAGCCACAGCGGATCATCAGCCGGCGCCGCGGCCCAATTGAAGCGCCCTCGCCCTGCTTGCAGAACAGTCCAAACATCCGCACTCGAAGCCGCCAGCGGCACAAACCGCGCCGCAACTGCGCTCAACACCGGCAGACCGATCAACTGCGGCGGCTCCGGCAGCCCCAGGGCAATCCCCTGCACAACGCTGATACCAATGCGCACGCCCGTAAAGCTGCCCGGCCCCGTCGTAACCGCCAGGAAACGGACATCGTCCACTACCGCGCCGGCCTGCGCAAGCACCGCCGCCGCCGCCGGCAGCGTCTCCTCCGTCTGCCGCCGCCGCGACCGCCACACCTTCTCAGCCAGCACTATCTCCCTAGCTGGGTCAAACAGTGCCACCGTACAGGTCACAGAAGCTACATCAAGAGCAAGCAGCATATGCAAGAGGTTCGTCGCCGCTGGCCGGCCGGCGGGGTTTACTGACCACTAACCACTGCAGTTCTCAATCGGCAAGCCCCTGATCGTCCCCCGCGCCACGCGTCAGAACCGGCATCGGCCTGTGGTGGGAAACGGGCGTAACGATCCCGTCAACCAGGTCACGCGTGCCAACGACATTCAGCTTTTCATAGAAAAAAGCATAGTGCTCTTCGACACCGGCAAAAATCGCCTCCACCCGCTCACGCGGCAGCGCCCACAGCTCCGGTTTGAACGGCCCCAGCGCCTTCTTGCGTGTCTTCAGATGAAATACCAGGTCGGAATCGTTCGCCCCGCGCTCATCCGCGTGATGAGCGTCCAGATGCGCATACATCTCCGAACGCAACGATTCGGGCAGACTGGGATGGTCCAGGAAAGTGTTGGTAAAGCCCGTGGCCAGGTGAATCTCAATCGTCTGCGTCTCCGGAAACTTGCTGAACAGCTCGTCTGGAAGCGTGCTCGCCCCATGCTGGACCGCGCCCCCCGACCCGTGAAACCGCGCGCGCTCGCCCAAATCTTCGAGTGTATCGAAATCCACCGCCACATCGGCCTGCGTACCGTCCGGCAGCAGAATACCGCCGTGGGCCGTGCCCGTGGCCACACTGATCTTGCTCAGCCCGGCATAGTCGCCCAGCTCGCCCAGAGCAGCCTTGTAGCCGTGGATATAGGCGTCCAGCTCCGGTACGGTCGAATTCTTTTCGCCCACCTCGCCGATCTCGCCGCCCAGGCTGATGGTGACGCCCTCCGGCTCCAGATCGCGGATGAACTTGGTCAGCATCGCCGAGCGCAGGTAGTTGTCCCGCTGCTGCTCGTCCAGCGACTGTGGCTCCAGCGTCACCAGCGTGCTTGTGTCGATGTCGATGTTCCAGTATCCGGCCGCCACCGCCTTCTTTGCCAGCGCCTTCACCTCGTTCAACGCGCCGTCCGGGTCGGTCTTGTACTTCTTGCCGTCCACCTGAAAATGATCGCCCTGGATGAATATCGGCCCCTGGTATCCCTCTTTAATGGCCGCCGCGATCAGGACAGCCGAAAACTCCGCCGGTTCCTGAAACGTGTAACCCATCTCGCTGCGCGCGATCTCAAAAATGAACGCCCCCGTCTGCGTACGCTGAGCCGCCCGGTACGCGGCCCGCCCCGCCTCGTACGTGGAAAAACGCATGTTCATTGCCGGTACCGTGCGGTTCGTCCATGCGTTGTCCGCCCTGGCCAGGTAAAACTCGTGAATACTGGCCGGGCACGCGCCCATCAACTGCCCTAGCTCCCAGATCAGCCAGCGGCTGAACGTCTTCACCGGGAACGACCCGAAAACCGCATCCCGCACCAGCGTATCGATCAGACCGGCGCGCACCGTCTCCGCGTCCAGCAGCTCCAGGCGCCCGCTGTCGTCAATGCCCACCGCGCCCTTCAGATTCCGGCGCAGTTCGTAGACCGATTCATGTATCACGATGTTTCCTCTCGTGTATTTTCAAACACTGGTCCTAAACGCTGACGTAAACGCAGTTCCCACCGAACAGGGACCACCGGTTTTGACCGCATCTGAGCGCATTCGGTAGAATAGCAGAAACCAGATGAGAGTGAAAGATCTGTTTTCGGTTTTCAATTTGCGTACCGGTGCTGGATCCCCTCTGCGCCACTGAAAACCAGGAACCCGCGACCAAGAATCCCTATCCCGGAGGCACTCCATGTCAGGACTCAAACTCGGCGCGCACATGTCGATCGCAGGCGGCGTCAGCAACGCGCTTGATGCGGCTGCGGACGTAAACAGCAACGCAGTCCAGGTCTTTATGAAGAGCAATCGCCAGTGGAAGGGTCCGCAGATAAAGGAAGAGGATGTCTCCCGCTGGAACGAGCAGATGCCCGAACGCGGCGTCGCCTACGCTGTCAGCCACGCCTCCTATCTTATCAACCTCGCCTCTCCCAAAGACCCACTTTGGGAAAAGAGCGTCGCCGCCTTTGCCGATGAGTTGGAGCGCGCCCACGCCTACGGCATCCGCCACGTGGTCCTCCATCCCGGCGCGCACACTGGTAGCGGCGAAGAAGCCGGCCTGCAGCGCATCGCCGACGCTCTCAACCGCATTCACGCCCAGCTGCCCGAATGCAGCGGCGTCATCACCCTGCTCGAGCTCATGGCAGGACAGGGCACCACCTTGGGCTACACCTTTGCCCATCTGGCCCGCATCATCGAACTGGTGGAGGACAAAGAGCGCGTCGGCGTCTGTCTCGACACCTGCCACGCGCTGGCCGCCGGCTATGACTTCCGCACGGCCGAGGGTTACGAGGCCATGATGGCCGAGCTCGAAGAGACGGTCGGTATCGACAGCGTCGGCTGCTGGCACTTCAACGACAGCTCAAATGATCACGGCAGCCGCAAAGACCGGCACGAGCATATCGGCGAAGGCTTCGTCGGCGTAGAAGGCTTCCGCCACATACTCAACGACCTGCGCTGGGACGGCGTCCCCATGCTCCTCGAAACGCCCAAAAAAGAAGACGGCGACGGCAAAGACCTGCAAAACCTGCGAGCCCTCGCCGCCCTCGTAACCGACGTCAACCGCCTCCCTGAAGGTCTCCGTCCCAGCGCCTGACCCCAGCGCCTCTCCAAAAGCCGGCAAACAATTTCCGCCTACCTCGGGAGAGCTGTACCGGGATCCGCAGCCAGCCCCTCATCCACGCCGGACGACCTCCCCCCTGCCGCGACTCTGTCGTAGGTCAGGGCAAAGGACTTCTCCAGCAGCCAGCGGCGAAATGAGTCATTGTCGCTGAACTGTTTGAACAGCTCGGTGTAGTCTGCCAGCAACCCGTTTACCGCGTGTTCGAAAACCTTGTCATGCTCGATGCGCGCGTTCTGCTTGTCCGACTTGACCACCGCGTTCTGGTATGTCTCGTCCCCTTCAACCTGCGGAATCAGCTCCTCCGCGATCGCCTTTTCTATCTTGTCCCGGCTCGTCCAGTCGATGTTGCCGAACAGGTCGTTGAACTCCTGCAGAATGTTGGAGAGCCGGTCCATCTCCGCTTCCGGCTTGTGTCCGCCGCCGTCGGTGGGCACCGGCCCGATCTCCGCGTCCTCGTCCGGCAGCTGGATGTCGCGCACCGCCTGCTTCTCGACACGGTAGCTGTCCATGTCTATCGCCGCCAGAATCCCCTTCGAGAGGTCGTCCTCGTCCGGCGCCGGCAGCTTCGGAACCAGGAAAGTGAGGAAAATCGACAGCTTCTCCCAATCGGCGTCCGTGTAGGGCAAAATCGCGGCCAGGAAGGCGTAGGTACGCAGGAAGGCCTTTGCCTTGCCCTTGAAGTCGACCTGGCCATCCTCGTCCAGCTCCTCCCGATAGGTCGCAACGCAGGCGTCCAGGATCGGGTCGAGAAGCTCGCGTCCGCCCTGCGAGAGGTAATGCCCCACCAGTTCCTCCACCTGCCCCGGGCTGTAGACCTGGTAGCCGTCGAGCGCGGCCTGGAGGTCGTGCAGCTTGTTGGGGTCGGTCTCCTCCGCCAGGACGGTGGTGCGGTAGTAGTCGGCGAAGGCCGCCTCGATTGTGTCGACGTCGTTGGCGAAATCGAGCACGAACGCATCGTACTTATCCTGGTGCGCCCGGTTGAGACGGGAGAGCGTCTGCACCGCCTTGACGCCGGACAGCGGCTTGTCGACATACATCGTGTGCAGCAGCGGCTCGTCGTAGCCGGTCTGAAACTTGTCCGCGCAGACCAGGAAGCGATAGGGAGCTTCCTGAATGCGCGCGGCGATCTGGGTCGAGGAAAAGCCGTTGAGCGAGGCCTCGCTGACCTTCGCTCCCCCGTATTCATGCTCGCCGGAGAAGGCGACGATGGCGCGGTAGGGGCTGTTGCGCTCCACAAGATAGGCGCGAATGGCATCGTAGTAGCTGATGGCGAGCTGGATGCCGCTCGTCACCACCATCGCCCGCGCCTGGCCCCCTACCTTCTTCAGGCCGGCCACCTGTTCATGGAAGTGGTCGATTATGATCTCGGCCTTGAGGCGGATGGCGTGGTCGTGGTTCTCGACATAGCGACGCAGCTTCTTGCCGGCGCGCTTTACGTCGAACTCCGGATCGCCCGCCACCGTCTTGACCAGCCGGTAGTAGCTGTCGACCGGCGTGTAGTGGGCCAGAACGTCGATGATGAAGCGCTCCTGGATCGCCTGTTTCATCGTGTAGACGTGGAAGGGCCGGTGCCTGACCGCGCCGCCCTCGGGTACGGGCGTGCCGAAGATCTCGAGCGTCTTGTTCTTGGGCGTGGCCGTGAAGGCGAAGTAGCTGGCGTTGTCCAGCATCTTCTTCGACTCCATCAGGCGGTTGATCACGTCCTCCACCGTCTCTTCCCCGTCATCCTCCGCGCCGGCCCCGGCCTTGCCCAGCGCCATCGCCATGGCCGACGCGGTCTTCCCACCTTGGCTCGAGTGAGCCTCGTCGATGATGATGGCGAAGCTGCGGCCGCGGTGCTCGTCGCCGATGGCGTCGAGGATATAGGGAAACTTCTGCACGGTGGAGATGATGATGCGCTTGCCGTCCTTGAGCAGGGCGCGCAGCTGCTTGGCGCTCTGCGCGGCGCCAACGGTGGCGCCCACCTGGGCGAACTGCTTGATCGTGTCCCGAATCTGCTTGTCCAAAATCCTGCGGTCGGTGACGACGATGACCGAATCGAAGAGCGGGGCGCGCTTCCCCTGTAGACCGATCAGCTGGTGCGCCAGCCACGCGATCGAGTTGGACTTGCCGCTGCCGGCCGAGTGCTGGACCAGATACCTGGCGCCGACACCGTATTCGGATGCGTGGGCCAGCAGCTTGCGCACCGCGTCCAGCTGATGGTAACGCGGCCACAGTTGTTTCCGTTCCGTCCGTCCCGTCTTTTTGTCCTTCGATGAGACGACCTGGGCAAAGTTCTCGATAATGTTGGTCAGGCTCGCGGGCGTGAGGACCTCCTTCCACAGATAGTCGGTCTTGAGGCCGTTGGGGTTGGGCGGGTTGCCGGCGCCGTCGTTCCAGCCTTTGTTGAAGGGCAGAAACCAGGAGTCCTTGCCCTTCAGATCGGTACAGAACTGCACCTCGTGGTCGTCGACCGCGAAGTGGGCCAGGCAGCGGCCCAGCCTGAACAGCGGCTCATTGGGATTGCGGTCCCGCTTGTACTGCTCGACCGCGTCGTCGACCGTCTGTTTGGTGAGGCTGTTCTTCAGCTCGAAGGTGGCGACCGGCAGCCCGTTGATGAAGAGGCAGAGATCGAGGGCGAGCTGGGCGTTGTCGCGGCTGTAGTGGAGCTGCCGCGTCACGCTGAAGCGGTTCTGCCCGTAGAGCTTCCTGGCTGCGGCGTTGTCCGCGGACGGTGTGCCGTAGAAGAGGTCGATGCGGTGCGGCCCGTGCTTAAGGCCTTTGCGCAGCAGGTCGATGGTGCCGCGCTTGTTGATCTCGCCCTGCAGCCGGGCGAAGAACTTGCGCCGCGTAGGGCTGTCTTCCTCCAGGCTGAGCAGGGCGGCCGTCTCGGGCTGCGTCTGCTGCAGGAAGGCGCTGAGCTGCGCCAGATCGACGCAGTACTCGCGGTCGTAGTCATGGGGATTGCCGGCGAGCCAGCCTGAGCCGTAGGCGGCCGGCCGTTCGCGCAGCGCGCCGGCTGGGGCCGGGTCGCAGGGGTGGCCGGTGAGCGCGGTGCAGATGAGGCGTTCGAGGCCGGCCTCGGAGGTGTCGGTGGTCATGGTGTGGGGTCCAATACGAAGCGGACGTCGAGCTGGCGCAGCATTTCGAAGGTATTCAGGTAAGGGACGTTGAACTGCTGGCAGACGTTGGGTATGAGCACCCTACCTTTTGCATCCGCAGAAAATCTCTCGTGCGTCACAACGACTGCGTTGTGAGCTTGGGCGTAGGCCACAAGCCATCCATCCGCTACCGCTGCAAACTTGCTCTTGGCTTCAGGCTGGAACTGCGAATTGTTCTGAACCCAGTCTATGATTGTGCTGTAGGCATTTCTGACCGGTTTCTCCCCTGAAAAAGCGAAAAGACCGCTCGGTGCGTTCTGCGCCCACTGAACCAGATCGCCTGGATTCTGTATTTCATTGAACACACGATCTATGCTTATCAGACGTCCGGATTGAAAGTAAAGGGGGATACAGTCCCAGAATCCGGGACAGAAAACCGGCGCATAATAATCATGGTGTGCTGACATAAACACGTCGGCGTCCAGTACGAACAGTGGTTGAACCTGTTGACTCAAAGGATAATCCCCATCTTTTCCGGCATCTGATCAAAAGTATCGCCTCTCAGACCGGTGAGGCTGTATGCCTCCCGATACAACAGACGCCCTTCCCCGGCCGCACGCGCCACCGCGGCTGCGAAGCGAGGGCCAATGCGCCATCTTAGCGTGTCCCAGATAGTGCCTCTGCCGGTCGTTGCTTTTCGGCTCTCTGGCTGACGCTTATACTCATCGTAGAGAGCGAAAAAGGTATCCCGGTCGATAAGATCCAGATCTAGCGCGCGGTACGCGGCGACGATGTCGCTCACCTTGAATTTCTGGGCAATTTTTCGGTAAGGGTTGTTCGAATCTTGAACTTTGGGCCAGTAATCTTGCAGTTCTTTTTGCGGCACCAGGAACTCAGCGGCAACCCGGTTACAAAACCGCTCCGTGCGATGGTCTGCGGGCAACAGCCTGTCGAAAAGGGACAAACCCTCCTCGCCTACAAACAGGTGGGCGACTTCATGCGCCAAGGTGAACATTTGTGCGGTCTTGAAGTCTGCCGCATTGACAAAGACGAGTGGGGCGTACTCGTCCACGAGGGCAAAGCCCTGGAATTCTGTTCGGTCGAGTTTGCGTCGGGTACTGTTGCCTACGACGCCGTTGGAAACGACGAGAATTCCGGCCTCATCCGAGCGGATTCGCAGGCACCCTAGAGCCTCACTCCAAGTATCAATCTCTTCTGGCCAGCCGTCGGCAAGCCCTAGCGCAACCCGCATCGCTGCGGCAACTTCCATATGGCTGTCGGTAAGACTGTAGCCGCCGACGAACTCCAACGGGTCTGCTCCGCCTTCGATCAGATCATCCCGCATCCAGTCCTGGCGCCGCTGCATTTGGTAGACGGTGTCGAGCAGGTCCGGGCTTGGACGCTTGGGTGGGCCGTCGCCGCGGGTGCGGAAATCGCGAATGGGCAGCGACTCGTCGGGCGGCTTGGACAGGTAAAGGTAGCCCAGAGGTGTATAGGTCCTATCAGCCAGTTTGTCTGCCTGGGCGATGCTTATTTTGCCGGTCTCTTCCCACCCTGTGACGCGGTCTACATCAATAGGAAACTTTTTCGCCAGCTCTTCTTGAGAGAGGCCGGCCCGCTCACGCGCCCAGCGCAGCAGTTCCGGCTGTAGTGTAATCTGTTGGCGTCGGCTGGTCATGGCTGGCGTTGTGCTTGATTTGAAGGATAGAAATGAGGTTCCCGAATTCAGGCTGCAAAGCCTTAACAAAACGCTAGATGGGAACTTCCCTATAGTCCCCGGGCTGCATTCCATCAACAACGGCCTGAATATCCCCAATTCGCAGTTGGATACGCGGCCACGAAGTCGAAAGCAGAACGAGAATCCCCAAACGGCTTACGGAGAGATTCTGCTGGTACCGCATGTTTTGATCTGTAGTGATCAGTAGTTCATACCCATCCATCTCGGCTCTTGCCAGCAGATCGCCGTTGCGCAAGTCAGACCATCCTCGTTCATAGGCGGTATCCACCGAATGCCCGACCAGATGCCGGCGTAAGGGGGCCGGCGCCCCCTGATCAAATAGGATCTTCATGGATGAGTTGAGGCTGTCAAGGCTTTCACTTCGTGCTCCAGTGCAGCTTCGGCCATCCACTTCTCAACGCCGGGAAACCACTCCAGAAACTGCTCAACGGTGGCGCCATCACGAAGATTCTCAAACAGGGCGGACACAGGTACACGCGTGCCTTGAAACACCCAGGCCCCTCCGAGTTTACCCGGGTTCCGCTCGACAGCCTTGCACAGTTCCCAGTCTGTCATCTGGTCATCTCTCTTTCACAGCGCTCAACGTGCCGGCGCAGAGCGCGGTTGATGTCGGTCTGGCAGCCGCGGCCGCCTTCGGCGGGAGCCTTGAACCATGCAATGAGGTCCGCGTCGAGGCGCGGCGTGATCTGCGGTCTTCATAGCATGGGTGGGAAAAGATTTCCTGCACCTCTTCAAATCCGATCCCCCGTTTCCGGTTCTCTCTGAGCCGTCTGCACTTATCATGGTCGAATCTGAAGCGCATCGTTTCCTACGCTCTTGACAGTATATCCTTGCTGTCAAGATGGTTCCGTGCCGGTCCGTTCGGCCGCGGCGCGCACATCCAGCTTGCCGGTGACCACGTGGGCGATGAGGCTGGCGCGGTATTCGGCCATGCGCTCGGCCTGGTGCCGGGCGTTGTCGATGACGGTATCGATGGCGGCGGTGGCTTGGTCGAGGTGCGCGGTGATGGCGCGCTGTTCGGTGAGGGGGGGCAGGGGCAGCCGTTGTGACGCCATTGTTGCATATCGAAAATCAGTCGCTCTCTCTCGAATTCCAGTGGCAAGCGCGGCAATCCACTGATTCCTGGCCATTTCTCGAAGAATATAGGCAAAGTAATAGGCATCTGCATGAGGCGCCGGCCTGCAAACCGAGTAAACTGGCGTTCCCTTGCCAGAAGAATCAGCCACGCCAATCGCCCCGGCAAAGGCGTCCATCGCATGGATAACAAGATCGCCAAGTCGGATTCCTTGATACCCGATTTCTTGCAACGATTCGGTAAAACCCTCTGTACGTCGATTCTTGCGAAGAGTTACGACGCCATCTCGAAAACAGGTCACGACTTCGTCGGAATCTCGAACTGGACGCTTCATCTTCGTGAATAGCTGTTTGCCTCGCTCAGTGTGCCAGTGTGCCGGAATGTGCGGAAGCCAGGGGAGGCCTGACGGCTTGAGTGGCACATCAGGGTCTAGGCCGCGTGTGACCGCGCGCTGGATGATCGACTGGCGGGCCTCCTGCAGGAGGGCGATCAGCTGCTCCTTGGCCTCGATGTAGCGCTGGATGCGCCGGTCCACGTGGTCGAGGTAGCGGGCGATTGCGCGCTGCTCGTGGAGAGGGGGGAGGGGAAGATGTACCGATTTGATCGCTTCATGCGTCAGGCCATAGCGGGTCACTCCATTGGCCGAAACGTGAAATTGATAACCGACGGTTGGGCTTTGCAGGGCGCGCAAGAGATAGGCGCCATCAAGCGAACACTTCGTTGGACGCAATAAGGCCAAATGGTAACCACAGACCAAATCCTCTGTAGTGTGTTCGACTAAGGCAGGAACGCCAATGTCACTCCAGGTCTCAGAGTCCTTTGTGATCAGGACATCACCGCCCTCCAACCGAAAGCGTTCGACTTCAGCGGCAGTTGCAGTAGCCTGCATAAAAGCAATGTCTTCGGTGATGCAGTCGTTTTTGTAGACATCGACATAGTTACAGAGCCGGACGGACTGTTCGCCGTCCCTGACGTGCTTGTCCACGTTGCTGACCCGCATTTCGGCAACGGTGCGTAGTCGCCGCACCTCCCAATGCATGGGCACATCGCACAACCATGAGACGCCGGAGGGTTTGTAAGCAGGGAAGGGTTGGAAGAGAGGAATCATTGAAGATCTATCCTTTAGGGCCGGCAGAACTTCCTTTTGCATTTAGGAAAGATTTATCTCCTAACAGATCTACTAAAGGCGAAACCCCACAATGCTATCCAAATTACTTGAATGAGGCCGATAAATTTCAGCCAGTTCTTGCTTCCAAGTGGGAGGCCTTGATACTCAGATTGAAACATTTCTTGAAGTTCAGTTGAATAGAAGGGTATTCTATTTATCGGCCGCAATGAAAATGATAACCAATCATAAACTGCAAATTGCTCAATCCATAGAATCGGGAAAGCGTTCAAAATCAAATATCCTACAACGAACATAATCAGAGGTTGAAACCAGGATCTATAAAAGTCGGAGGACAGTCTTCGCCATTCATAGAGAACTCGATCTTGCCAATATCTAAGCCATCCCCGCCAATCAGCACGTATTGATACTTTCTGTTCCTTTGTCAAGTAGTAATCAATACGCTCAATCTGTTTGTCTATATTATTCGCAATCCGGAAATCCTGTCTTCTGATCGCAAACTCCCTCAGCTTCAAAAACATACTCCGGTGAGCGTGAGCTCCACTATAATGTGGATCAATCTCCTCGCGAGAACCAAGATACAATTCGAACCCGGGATCATCATGGTGCCCAACTCTCAATTCGCTAAACCATAGACTGTTGATGCGATTCATTCCTCTGAAGTCATAGTGAGCTGCACGACAATCCATTTGGAGACGGTCAATACCTTTGTTCCCCAGAAAGGACAGACTATCTAGCCCGAAGTGTACTGAACTTGGATGGGGCATATGTAAACGGATAGTGTCTGGTATTCTATACTTCTGCCGAATCATAGTCTCATAGTAAGAACTGTCCTTTACAATATGGGCTGTTCTGCGTTCCCATGACAACTCCTGACTGCCGTAGCCTTCCCAGGGGATGAAACAGTTGAACTGCAAGTGGCTGTCTTTGAAATCGTTCCCCTGTAGTAGCACGCGACTTCCTTGCCTGAACGCAAATACCCAGGATCTCATTCCCTGACTATCGCCGAAGTCAAACTCATTCTTATGGAATCTGAAATTTCCACTCCAACCAAAGACGGTAGATCCCATGTTTGGATTCGAGGGATGAAACCGACAATGTTCAAAGTGCCACTTAACCAATATCCGACCGCTCGTCCATACAAAGTCTTCATCCAAATACCAAGGGTGTTTCAATTCAATATCCAGATCTCTGAAAATCAGGTTGTTCGTATCATAAATGCTACTTCGCTTTATCAAGTGTCGAAGCTCGTCACCACGAGGCTGATGGATAACAATATGATCGAGAAGCCCCTTGCTATCGAGGAAGGGACGCGTCATTTTGTCACCTTCATCAATGAAGGATTTCTTGTGTATGACCTGCAAAACCTCTGTCAATTCGTCAGACGAAACTTTCTTACGTGTCTTCTTGCGAATGATAAGGCGAACCTCCAGCGGCGGATCTTAGTCCTCCAGTGACTTTCCTTCAATGCACCCAAGTATCGACATCGCTGAAGTTAGCGGTCTAGTCATTGGGACCAAGCTCAAGCAGCGGATGAAGCTGATTTCGTAACCCATCTCTACGTTGTCTGGATAGACGATGTTTCGTAGTCGCCGCACCTCCCAATGCTTGGATACGTCGCCGAGAATTTCGGTATTGGATAGCTTGTAGGCGGGATAGGCGTTGAGAGGAGGGAACA
This sequence comes from Caldilineaceae bacterium, assembly GCA_965208965.1. GTDB lineage: Bacteria > Chloroflexota > Anaerolineae > Caldilineales > Caldilineaceae > Bin5. The sequence goes on along the minus strand of OZ242384.1, from coordinate 998,024 downwards.
TGAATTTAATTCGTCCTCGCCACTATCTTTCTATCTCGCAACTGCACCTGAGCGATGTTCTCACTTCACCGAAATGATTCTGCTCAACGTTCCATGCCAGGCCAGGGGTCAACGAGTCCCAATACAGCGCTTAGATTAACTGTCGGCCCGACTTTAGTGAACTCTCCCGACTTGAAAATCCATTCCGTAGCGAAAGGAAACATTCCGGTCGGCAGAGGGTATGCGGCCCATGGATGGTGAATAAGCAGCCAAGGGTCGTCATAGCCACACAGCGACCAAAGACCTATCCGCGGCTTAAAAAGAGTCGCTGACAGATAGCAGTTTTTCGGTGTCTCTGGAGACCCAAATAAGCCGTCGTATTCGTGTCTTGGCCGAAGGCTCGGTTCAGTCTCATGAGGCTGAACGTACGGCATGAAAACCGTGTGCCCCAATGTAGCTTCGATCAGATCTTGCTCGTATACGCACACGCTTGCTGAACCGAGTACAACAAGAAAAGGCAACTCGATGTGTCTATATTTTGCCGCTTTCTTTGAGAGTGCCTTCTTAAGCCTAGCGTCGTCCTGGTGCTGACCACCGCTGCCGAACTCTAAGCCGATGGCCCGCTTATCCCTCCCCTTTGTTGCATAGGAATTAACGGGAAGCGCTTCAAAATGAATTTCCCAGCCATCATGGCGCCACTCAATTGAGCTTGCTCTATAGCCTTGCTTAAGCCTGAGGATTTCCTCATCCACATCAAGAGAGTCCACCCAACTCTTGACTTTATCACACAATTTGCCGGTAGGAGGCTGCTTGGGTCCAATTGAGAGGAGTTCCAATGATAGCCGAAATCGTCCTGTATCAACTGAATCAATTGCCTTCTTGACTCTCTCCACCCTCCGGGTCACGTTGAACTCATCATCGGTCTCTTGCGCCACCGTACATTCAACTACAAACTGAACACCCTCGTAGGTCGCTGCGAAATCTGGAGTCAAATTATTGAAGCTAGGATCAACCTGCACGTCCGTACATATCGAGCTCAGGAGTTGATGGGTCGCCAGTTCCAACAGTGCACCCTGATGCTGTCGGTCATCAACGCGGAACCTGCTCCGAATATCCTCCTTTTTGCCCTCAGGAAGTACAGAAAACCAGTTTTCCAACGTCTTGCGGGCAGTCTCAACTGATTCCCACGCCGAGCGGTTCAGAAAAGTGAAGTGCGATTCGTCACGGTCTGCGTAGCCCTTGTATGTCCGCTTTCCAGCATCGAATAGGGATGTTTGAGTCGCCGCTACTGCCTTGGCCTGAGATTTGTTCTTGTCCATATGTTTCGTATCCTTTTAGTACCATCGAAACTCTATGCCTAACCCAGAGATAGGGGCAGGCATTAAGAGACGCTCGATCCTCCTCTCCAATCCTCTGCCGCAAACAGCAGATCAGTATAACACATCGGCGCATGCTTTCAAAAAATTCTGCTCTCTTTTCTTGTCCGGAATGCGCCTCATGTCAAAAACTGCCGTTAATATAGCCGCTCCCGCGCGCGAAAGTTCGCGGCCGGCGATCTCCCCGCACAGCATGATAGTCGACCGTTATCAGAGTTACTTGATTAGTGGGTGCTTTATCGACGTTCGGAGGCTGAATCTCTAGGGCCCGTTGACATTTGCAAAGTGTGTCGAGCAGGCAAGCTCTCCCAGTTGCGTCCGGTGAAAAGGCAGGATTTCAAAGCGGGTTGAAGAGACACAGTTTCAATGCAACGGCACGAAAAGCCGGGCTTGGCTCTCCCTTTACACAGGTCGTGCGCACGTACGAGCGCAGGCAAACGCTCGTGAAACGCTCGTATGAGCGTTTACGAGAGATCCACGAGAGTTTACGAGCGTTTGCGAGAAAAAATTTTCAAGCGACAGAACATCGCTTATCCACAATAATATAATCATTATTTTATCAACAGGAACTCATGTGCGTTCAATTTGAAACCAAGACTTTTCGCACGGGCTGCCGCCTGGCATCGCAGGCGTCTCACTCGTTCTATTGATACTCGCAAGCTCGTGGACTCATTTGGGATCTACATCAGAAACGGTAGCGGCGCTGGGCCCCCTGGCGCACGGCCAGATATCGTCGTCATGCTTTCGCGGCGGGCCTGGCGAATGAAGCACTCGCGATCTGTATCAGAGATTTCGATCTGAACGTTGGTCATCTGCCCCTTCCGCTGACGCTACGCCAGTTCAGGCTCCGAATCCAGCAGCCGCACAACGACCTCGAGCAACTCTGTCACCTTCTCGTCCCTGAACCCATTGACATCAAAACCGTGGGCAATGGCGTTTCGATACTTCATCATGCCGGTCAGATAGTCGTAGTCTTCGCGCTCAATGATGCCGTGCATGACCGCCATATCGAGGACGTACGCCGCCGTGGTGACGCGCGTGATGGCAATCCCTTCGGTCCCGATCAGATTGCGAATTACGGCCTCGCAAGCCGACCAGACCAGCAGATAAGCAGCCTCACCCGAACCCTCCACAAGAACGGCCTCCGCCTCGGCAAGACGTTGCCGGATCTCCGCCTCCGCAAAAGGCTGTGCGCCCTCAGGTGATTCCAGCTTCTCCGGTTCGCCTACGAGCAGCAGGTCATAGCTCCAGCCAGGCTTGCTATACAGAATCTCAGCCAGTTCATTCAGCTTCGGCGTCAACGCCAGGGACGTTCTGGTCTTTACTTCGATCACCCGCACATCGCCGTCTTTGCGCGCAACAAGATCGGCGCGGAAGCCAGGCAGGAACTCCAACGGGCAGTCTTCCTCCACTTCATAGCCCCGGCTGCGGTACTTGGCCGCTGTCTTGGCGATAAATGTCTTTTCCAGAATTTCAATGTCTTCAATCAAGATACCACCTCCTGGTCCGGCGCATCCTCCACAACCCTGCGAATGAACTGTCTGGAACGCCGCCAGCTTCCCACCTACGCACCCGCACAAACCACAGCCCATCCTCTAAATCCCATAAGTCACAATTCAGACAAAAATCGACAGGTCCTGGAACAGTATTGCCGCGCAAACTTCACTATCGTCATCCCTACACCCCGCCCCGGATCTCCGCCAACAACCCCTCCGCCTCCTCCTCCAGCGCCCGGATATCAGCCCAGATCGCCTCCGGCGCCCGCAGCGGCTGCGGCCTGTAAAAATAGCGCGTGAAGCTGATCTCGTACCCCACCTTCACGCTGCCCGGGTCATACCACGCGTCCGCCGCATACGGCAGCGCCTCCCGCCGCAGAAAGCCCTCGATGCCGCCCTCCTCCAGCAACGGCGCCTGCTCACTGTCCTTCAGCTCCGGATCAGGCGCATACTCGACCACGACCGCCTCTCCGTCGATCTGCACGGGAAAAAGGCCGCGCAGCGGGTCGGCCGCAACGCCCGACCGGTGGATCTTGCGGATGACCGGCGCCGCCTCAGGGCTCGGTTCGACGCGCGCCCGCAGCTGCTTGATCTCACTCGCCTTGTACGCACGGGGTCGGGGTCGATGCCCGGCAGCCGCAGCGGGCGCGCCACGTTCAGCTTGTAATAGCCGAACGCCGCGTTGGGGAAGATCTTCGACTGCGCCGTCTCCTCGAAGGCCAGAAAGGCGTCGCAGATGCGCCCGATATCCTCCTCCGCCAGCTCGCAGTTCTTGTTGCCCAGGTTCTTGCGCAGCGGCCGGTACCATTCGCTCGCGTCGATCAGCTGCACATACCCCTGCCGCGCGGCCGCCTTCCGGTTGCTCAGCACCCAGATGTAGGTCGCGATGCCCGTGTTGTAAAAGATGTTGAGCGGCAGCGCGATGATCGCCTCCAGCCAGTCGTTCTCGATGATCCAGCGGCGGATGTTGCTCTCGCCCTGGCCCGCGTCGCCGGTGAAAAGTGAGCTGCCGTTGTGCACCTCGGCAATGCGGCTGCCCAGGGGAGAGTCCCGCTTCATCTTGCTCACCATGTTCGCCAGAAACATCATCTGCCCGTCGCTGGAGCGCGTGACGAGTGAAAAATCCGGGTCGCCGCCATGCTCCACCACGAAGCGCGTGTCCTGCATGCCCGCCTTGCCCCCCATCCGCTCCAGGTCGCTCTTCCAGCTCTTGCCGTAAGGCGGGTTCGAAAGCATGAAATCAAATTCGTGCGCAGGGAAGGCGTCCCCCGACAGCGTCGAGCCGTACTGGATGTTGTCCGCCTCGACCCCCTCCCCCTTCAGGATCAGGTCCGCCTTGCAGATCGCGTACGTCTCCGGGTTGACCTCCTGGCCGTAAAGATGGATCTCGGCCCTCTTGCCCTGGTAGCCGGCCAGCTCGCCCAGCGTATCCTCCGCCACCGTCAACATCCCGCCCGTCCCGCACGCCCCGTCATACACAAGATAGGTCGTCGACTGCACCTGCGCCGCGATCGGCTTGAAAATCAGGTGCGCCATCAGCTCCACCACGTCCCGCGGCGTGAAATGCTCGCCCGCCTCCTCGTTGTTCTCCTCGCTGAAACGCCGGATCAGCTCCTCGAAGACCGTGCCCATGCTGTGGTTGTCCAGCCCGGGCAGCCGCACGCTCCCGTCCCCGTTCAGCACCGGCCGCGGGCTCAGATTGACCGAGCTGTCCAGGAACTTTTCAATCAGAAAACCGAGAATATCATCCTCCACCAGCCGCGGCACCTCGTTGCGGAACCTGAACTTTTCCAGGATCTCCTGCACATTCGGCGAGAACCCGTCCAGGTAGGCCTCGAAGTTGGCCCGCAGCTGCTGCTGCCTGCCGATAGCCTGCAAATCCCGCAGCCGGAAAGGGGACGTATTGTAGAACGCCTCGCCCGCTGCCTGCCGCAGTGCCTGGTCCTGGTTCGTGATGCCCGCCCCGTCCAGCCGCGCCCTCATGCCCAGCACGGCCTCCTTCGTCGGCTCCAGCACCGCATCCAGCCGCCGCACCACCGTCATCGGCAGGATGACGTCGCGGTACTTGCCGCGCACGTAGTGGTCGCGCAGGACATCGTCGGCGATGCCCCAGATGAAACTGCTGATGTTCAAGGCGTTCATCTACTTTCCCCCGCTGCCGGCTCACCTTAATAAATCGCCGCAGTCACTGACCACGTCCCCTCACCAGTCCACCTCCAACAACCGCAACAACTCCCCCGCACTCGTCGTCCCCCGCACCCGCACGCGCCGCAACTGGAAAAGATTGTCCGTCGAGTGCGTGGCCCCCGCAATGATCGTCACGCCTCCCCAGAAACCTGCGCTCTCAAAAATACGGATCGTATTGCTGTCGTAATGCCCAAAAGGATACGTGATGAAACGGGGCCGCACGCCCAGCTCATGCTCGATCGTCTCCGCGCTGCCCAGCGCCTGCCAGATCAGATAGTCATCGTTCCGATTCCGCAAACTGGCGTGATTGCGACCGTGGGACTCGATGAACATGCCCGCGTCCTGCATCTCCCGTGCCATATCCCACGACAGATACAGTGGGTTTCCCTCGTCCATAAAGTCGGTCACCACGAAAAACATCGCCGTCATGTCAAACTCCTCCAACAGCGGAAACGCGTTCTCGAAATTGTCGCGATAACCGTCGTCAAAGGTGAGGATGACCGGCTTCTCCGGCAGCGGCGCGCCCTGGTTCAGATGGTCCACCAGGTCATACATGCTGATCGGCGTATACCCGGCATCAGCCAGCGCCTGCAGGTGGCTCCTGAACAGGTCGGGCGATACCGACAGGTCCCGCCGGTAAACATCTGACCCGGCCGGCGGCTCGCTGACATAGTGATACATCAGAATCGGCGCCTGCGCCTGCCGCACCAGTCCGTCAGGGAAGGGCGGCGGTTTCGGCACGACAGCGGGCTCCGTCTCTTCGGCCGCCCCGTAGTGAACGGACGGCAGCATCAGTACGGCCGCCCCGCTGTACACCGCGGGCAGCATGACTTCATACTGCGCACGCTCCTCGGCCGTTTCTTCCCGTATGATCTGCGCCAGAATCCAGTCGTGGTACTGGCTCACACGTGTATAGACGCCGTAAAAAGTCGGCCGCGCGCAGCCAATGCCAAAGCTCACAAGACCCGCCAGCTGCCAGACGCCATTGCTGTCCGGCACTACCAGGGGGCCGCCGCTGTCACCGTGGCAGGCGTCCATACCCCCTTCTTTGTATCCGGCGCATAGCATGTTCTCGGTGATCATCCTGCCCATCGAGCTGGTGCACTCTTCCTCTGATACGATCGGGAGCTCCACCTGCTGCAGATCATAGGAGAGCACGCCTTCACTGCTGTCCTCGGAAAGCGCGCCCCAGCCAATTACGGTTCCCAGCGTGCCCGGCGCGGCCAGGTCCAGGTCGTCAGCGCCCAGCAGCGTGACCAGTTCCGCATCCGACGGCTCTGACAGATGGAGCAGCGCGAGGTCGTGAGCGAAGTCGTGGGCAAAGTCGAACCCGTAGCGAGGATGCAGGACAATACGGTCAACCGACCTCTTCTGCCCCTGACCGCTGTCGAGCCTGTGAGGACCAACCGTCGCCACAATCTCGTCCGGCGTGGCGTTTACGACGCAGTGGGCGGCCGTCAGCGCCCAACTGGGCGCCACGAGGGACGCCCCGCAAAAGGTGTGGTAGCCCGGCTCGGTGAAGGCTTGGATCGCGACCATCCACGGCCAGGACCCTGCCTCCGCCTTCTCGCCGCCGACGATCTGTCCCTGCAGGCCCGCGGGTAGCGGGGTGGCCGTCGCGACTGGGGTCAGATTCGACTGCTTATCGCCGGCGGCCAGCGTCCCGACGTCCGCCAAACGCTGGCCGCTGATAGCCGCGGGGACAGCCGGAACCGGCATGGCAACACGATTGCACGATATCAGGATCACAAGCGGCGCCAATATGGACAGGATGCTGAGGCCGCCGGAGGAACGAACTGTGAGGCGTGAAGAGGCAGATCTGACTGTCCTGCTGGAAACATTCCTGCCTTGATTGTCAGCAAGAAATGCGCCCCTGCTTGCGAGGGGCGCATTAGAGACGGATTTACGAAAGGACGGCCGGGGAAAGCGCACATTCATGGCCGCATTTTATCAAATCGGCAATGAGAGCGCCAAAAAAGGTTGATAATTTTGCCCCGACGCGTATAATTAAAGTAGGGCCAAAAGATGAAATCGAGGAACCGGGGTCGCCGAGCGCTTCAGACCCGCGGCGTGCCAGGAGAAATCCAACATGACGATCTTGAAGACGTCCGCGGCGCTGCAGCCCGCCGAAAAAATGAAGTTTCTCTCCGAACTGATGGTCTTTCAGGACCTCACATCCAGAGAGATGGAAGAGTTGAATCGAATTACGACGATGAGCACCGTGCGCAAAGGACGGGTCTTCTACCGCCCGGAGGAGCCGGGTGAAGTCCTTTTCATCCTGAAGGAAGGTCGCGTACAGCTCTATCGCATTAGTCCCGAAGGCAAAAAGCTTGTCATCACAACCCTTGGCCCTCACACTCTCTTCGGCGAAATGGCCCTGCTGGGCACCAAGATGCACAATACATTTGCCGAAGCGATCAATGACTGCCTGATCTGCGTCATGAGCCGCAACGACCTGGAACGGCTTATCCTCAGCAAGCCCCAGGTCGCCCTGCGCATTCTCGAGATCACCGGCAAGCGCCTGCAAGAGGCCGAAGAAAGTCTCGAAAACATGGCCTTCAAAGGCATTCCCGCCCGCTTGGCCAATCTGCTCCTGCGCCTCTCCGACGAACAGCAGTCCGACGAAGTGACCGGCCTAACCCACCAGGACCTGGCCGAAAGCATCGGCACCTACCGCGAAACCGCCACACAGGTCCTCAACGACCTCAAAGCGCGGGGGCTGATCGAAATCGGCCGCAAGCGCATCAAGCTTCTCGACCGCGAGACGATCTCCATCATCGGCAGCAAACGCATAAAGCTGCTCGACGAAAACATCTGATCCACAGTGGCCAACTGCCACCGGACAGCGGTCAACGGCGCCTGTGGGCCCCATGGTTTGCCAGCCGACAGTCACTGATCAACCGCGTCCCACCGCCATGTACGACCGCTCCACTCAAGTCGACCGCAGCGCAGACAGCATAAACTTCGGCATCGGCCAGCCCGACTTCGCGCTCCTGCCCCACGCCCTCATGAGCGAGGTGGCCGCCGAACGCTTCGCCGAAGGCGACACCGAGCTGCTCAACTACGGCTTCCCCCAGGGGGACGGCCGCTTCCGCTGGGCCCTGGCCGACTTTCTCAGCCGCGGTTACGGCGCCCCCGTACAGCCCCAGCAGTTGATGATCACCGCCGGCGCCTCGCAGGCCCTCAACCTGGTCTGCACCCTCTTCACCCGCCCCGGCGACACCGTCTTCGTCGAAGAGCCAAGTTACTTTCTCGCCCTGCGCATCCTCCAGGAGGATCACCGGCTCAACGCCGTGCCGGTCCCGACCGATGAGCACGGCCTCGTGCTGCCGGCCGTCGAAGAGGCGCTGACCCGCCACCGCCCTGTCCTTCTCTACACCATCCCCACTTACCAGAACCCCACCGGCCGCACGCTCTCCGAAAGCCGCCGCCAGCAGCTGCTGGCCCTGGCAGAGGAGCATGACTTCCTCATCGTCGCCGACGAGGTCTATCATCTCCTCGACTTCGGATCGCCGCCACCGGGTCCCTTCGCCGCCCATGCAGACAGCGGTAAAGTACTCTCCCTCGGCTCCTTCTCCAAGATCCTGGCGCCGGGCCTGCGCCTAGGTTGGGTGCAGGCATCAGCGCGGCAGGCGCGCCATTTCGCCGCCAGCGGCTTGGTCGACAGCGGCGGCGGTCTCAACCAGTTCACCTCAAATCTGGTGCGCGTCGCCCTCGAAGGGGGCGGACAGAAGCAATACCTGGACAGCCTTCGCTGCGCCTACAAACAGCGCGTCGACGCCATGGACGCCGCCCTGCACAAACACATCGGCGACCGCGCCGCCTGGTCAGTGCCTGCCGGCGGCTTTTTCTTCTGGCTCACCTGCGCCGATCACTTTCTCGCCGCCGCCCGCCGCTCCACCGCCCCGGGCACACCCGGCCAGTTCAACACCACCGCCCTGCTGGACGCCGCCGCCCGCGCCAAAGTCGGCTTCCTCCCCGGCCCCCGCTGCTCCAGCGTCGGCGGTCTCAACCACTGCCTCCGCCTTTGCTTCGCCCACTACGGCATCCCGGAGATCGAAGAAGGCATCCGCCGGTTGGGGCAAGTGTTCGACAGCTTCCACTAACCACTGCTGTTCACCATCGTCACCGCCACGCGGATCGCCGCCAGCATACTCTCCTCGCTCGCCTTTCCCGTCCCCGCAATATCAAAGGCCGTCCCGTGGTCCACAGACGTGCGCAGTATCGGCAGGCCAATGCTCACGTTTACGCCGCTGTCGAAGGCCAGCAACTTCATCGGAATGTGACCCTGATCGTGGTACATGGCCACAATGATGTCGAACTCACCCCGCGTCGCCCGCAGAAAGACCGTATCCGGCGGCTGTGGGTCCGAGACCGTCCAGCCGCGGGCGCGGGCCGTTTCGATAGCCGGCTGGATCTGCCCCGCCTCCTGCACGCCAAACAGCCCGTTCTCGCTCGCGTGGGGATTCAACCCCGCCACCGCGATCCGCGGCGCCTCGATCCCAAGCATCCGGCACGAGCGGTAAGCCAGCTCGATAACCTCCAGCACCCGCGCCGGCGTAACCCGGCGAATCGCCTCCTCCAGCGAAACGTGCGTGCTTACATGCACCACCCGCAGCGTCGGCCCGACCAGCAGCATCGACACACGCTCTGCCCCGGTGCGCTCGGCCAGCAGCTCGGTATGGCCGGGATACAGGAACCCGGCACGGTGCATGGCCTCCTTGTTGAGCGGCGCGGTCACCACCGCCTCCACCTGCCCCGCCATGGCAAGGTCACACGCGCGCATCACAAATTCCACCGCGGCCCGTCCCGCGCCGGCGCTCACCTGTCCTACCGGCGCCTCTGCCAGCTCGACGTTCGCCAGATCCAGCAGCGGCACCGTCCCTTCTTCATACCCTCCGCTACTGATCTCAGCGATGTGTTCAAAGCGGGGCTCGACCTCCAGCCACGCCGCTGCCCTCTCGAGGACACGCCGATCGCCCACGACCAGCGGCCGGCAAGCCGCAAACACCTCTTCATGCTCCAACGCCTTCAGCACCACCTCCGGCCCGATGCCGGCCGGGTCGCCCAGCGTAATTGCCAGTATTGGACGGCTGTCAGCCACGATTCACACCTTCCTTGTTGACTGCTCTCTGGTCTATCTGATAAGAAGAATGCCCTGTCTCGCGACTCTTCCTGCGAGCCCTGAACCGATGCTATCACCCCAGGCCGCGCAAACAAAACATACCCCCTTCACCGGGGGTGCATCCGTTACTGTTGTCTCCCTGCAACCCGCCCTTTCATCCTGCGCAGAAATACCCGCCCGACAGACAACATCCGATCGCCTGCCATCCTGAAAGTCCCTATCAATCCTGAAAAACCTGATTCAGACAACGGCCACCCAAGAAATTTGAATCGCGCCCAACACCGTCCCGCAATAGCGCGTTGCCCACCGATCCGCTACACTACTGAGGCGCGCCCTCAGGGCGCCGCGATCCCGCTGCCCAGCCACTGTCCAAATACCCGGAGGCAGCGGCTGCCACACACACCTCTGGAGAACCTCTACATGGCAAACATTGCACTCGTCGGCTGTGCCCACATTCACACACCCGGCTTCGTCAGGCGCCTGAAGGCCCGTGCTGACGTCAGCGCCGTCGCCGTCTGGGATCGCGATCCGGCTCGCGCCCGCACCTGCAGCGACCAGCTCGGCGCCCCCGCCCTCGACAACGTTGACGCCATCTGGAGCAACGGCGCCATCGACGGCGTCATCATCTGCTCGGAAACCGATCAGCACGAGCCGCTCGTCACCGCCGCGGCCGCCGCAGGCAAGCACATGTTTGTCGAAAAGCCGCTCGGCATCGGCGCACAGGACGCCAACCGCATGGCCGCGGCCATCGACAGGGCCGGCCTTCTCTTCCAGACAGGCTACTTCCAGCGCGGCATCCCGGTCCACCAGGCACTTAAGGACCTTGTTGTGCAGGGCGTCTTCGGACAGATCACCCGCGCCCGTTTCATCAACTGCCATTCCGGCGCGATGCGCGACATCTTTACGCCCAACTACCTGTGGATGACCGACCTGCAGCAGGCCGGGGTCGGCGCTTTCGGCGACTTGGGCACGCACGCTCTCGATCTGATGTTGTGGACCCTGGGTGATGTGGACAGCGTGACAGCCGCCCTCAATGTGGCGCTGCAAAAATACGGCCCCGACTGTGACGAGACCGGCGAGGCGCTCTTCCGACTCAGCAGCGGCGCAATCGGTTCGCTGGCCGCCGCCTGGGTGGACGTGGCCGAACCCATCACCGCCGAGATCAGCGGCACCGAGGGCCACGCATACGTTTACAACCGCAGCGACCTGTACATCACCAGCGCAAATCTCGAGGGCGCCGACGGCCAACAGCCCTGGACCGACCTGCCGCCTGCCTGGCCCCACGCCTTCGACCTCTTTCTCGACGCCCTCAACGCGCAGGACCCGTCCGCAAGAGCCGCCATCCCTCTGGTCAGCGCAAGCGAAGCCGCTTACCGCAGCGCTGTCATGGAAGCCATGTACAAAGCGGCAAACGAGAAGTCGTGGGTGTCGTTAACCTAAACATCGCGGCGCATCAGGCTGAAACTCTGCGCCGTCTGGCCGCCGTCCGGCGCGCTCGCCAGGAACAACGCCAACGGCGCGACCTCCTCCGGCTCCTTGAACCACTCGCCATCGAATGTGCCGGGCTCGCGCGCGGCCGGGCCGGGCATCATCGCCGTATTTACCGGCCCCGGGATCAGTTCGTTGACGCTGATGTTGTCGCCCCGCAACTCCTGGCCTAGCACACGCGTCAACATCCACAGCCCCGCCTTGGAGGCGCTGTAGGCCGAAGAACCGGGCGCGCCGCGGCGCCCCATCCCCGAGCCGATCGTGATGATCTTGCCCCCGCCCCGCGCTTTGAGATAGGGGATGGCCGCCTTCGCGCAATAGTAGGCGCCGGTCAGATTGATCGCGATCGTCTGACCCCAGCTGGCCGGGTCGCTCTCGGCCACCTCGCTTCTCCCCGGCGAGACACCCGCGTTGATGACCAGAATATCCAGGCCGCCAAAGCGCGCCTCGGTCTCGTCAACCGCCTTCTCCACCGATGCCAGGTCGCTCACGTCCGTCCTCACGGCCAGCGCCTGCCCGCCCGCCGCCTCGATCTCCGCGGCCACGGCCTCAATCTCCGACCGTGTCCGCGCCGCGCAACAGACGGCTGCTCCGGCCCCGGCAAAAGCAATGGCGATCGCCCGCCCAATCCCCCGCCCGCCGCCGGTCACCAGCGCCACTTTCCCCGCCAGCAGTTGTCCTGAATCTGACATCGCATTTACCTGACTTAGTGTTCTGTGATTAGCTTTCAGTCTTAAGTTGTAGCGTAACTACTCAGCCGCAACTGATTCGCGACCTCGAGCGAGGCCTACCCTATCGACTATCGACACATCGGCGAAGCGGACGCGGCACACAATAATGAGGCCATCGCGACAGCGTGGTATCGATAAGCAATTGCGGCCCTACAGACCAGACAGTCAAACCTGGTTCTCTTCTCTGAAGAGGTCATCCAAGACAACGACGGGCAACTCCTTAAGACGCCGAAAATCATCATCATTTGTGATAAAGATCGTACATCCAGCGTGCAGAGCCGCTGCCGCGTGAAGCGCATCAGGAGTCTTCAAACCCGTCTCGGCACGTAAACGCGCAGCTTCTTCCCACAATGGGCGCGTGGCCGGGATTAACCTCACCTCACTGGCCTCAAACAGCGAGCGAAACAAATTCTCGACAACCTTATCACCCTCGCGCAGCGGCTTGACAAGGGTTTCCAAAACGACCAGATCGCTGCTCACGATGCTGAACTGCCCTGTCTGTGCCTGCAGCCACATCGGTTCAAGCAAAGTGCGGTATGGCTCGATGCGCTCTACGCTGTAGATGAAGCCGCTGGCATCCAGATAAACCGGTCCGGTAGACGGAAGCGTCAACCTTCCCATGACGCCCGTTCGTCCTTGAGGTAGGCTTCCACCTCCTCCCCGCTCCTGAAAAGACGCTGCCCGGGCGCTTCTTTCAGAATTTCAACCGCCGACCGTCGCTTAGTCACCGAAGAGTGAACGACGACGCTGACAGACTCCCCAACCGGAAGCTCCTGGTCCACAATTTCAATCCTGCCCCCAGGCAATACCGTCGTTCTGATGTGCAGGGTCTTTGGCATTGTCCGTCTCTCCTTTCATGCAGTTGCGCTTGACCGCGGCGCAGTCTTCTACTGTGGAGGGGAATTATAAACTTAATCTGAATTCGGGGTAAGTGAGCACCATGTCAAGCTGGCAGAATGGAAGTTCTCTAACCAGAATTCTCCAGCGAAGAATGGTGCTCAGTGATGAGTACACTTAGACCGTTCTATCATATCGACGATTTCTGTCAGTGGTTGACTACATGGGAGAATGCCAAGCTGTTGGGCCTGACTCGGAAGCGAGGACCGGCCCCTCGTATGAGAGCCGTGCGACAGCAATCCTGATTCTGACATCCTTCGCCCAACAATCTGGGACAGACCCTACCCACTGAATTGACACTTACCCACCGATAACGCAGAATCAAGAGCGCACCCCCACCCAGTTCTTATCAGCCAACTCTGGCACGCTGCCGAGCCAACCAAAAACTGAAAACCTAAAACATGCCACGCGTCGCACTGGAATCCACCGTTATCAGCCACGGACTCCCCTACCCCGACAACCTCCGTCTCGCCCATGAAATGGAGTGCATCATCCGCGACCATGGCGCCGACCCGGCCACCGTCGGCGTCATAGAAGGGGAGCTGATCGCCGGCCTCAGCCCGCAGCAGATCGAGCGTCTGGCCGCGGCATCCGAACAACAGGTGAGCAAAGTAAGCCGCCGCGACCTGCCCATCGTCGTAGCCCGCAAGCTCGACGGCGCCACGACCGTCGCCGCCACCATGTGGATCGCCCACCGCGCCGGCATCGAAATCTTCGCCACCGGCGGCATCGGCGGTGTCCATCGCAGCCGCGGGCCCGGCCCCAGCACCGATGTCAGCGCCGACCTGCAGGAACTGGCGCGCACGCCGCTCATCGTTGTCTGCGCCGGCGCCAAAGCGCTGCTGGACCTGCCAGCCACGCTCGAATATCTGGAAACCCACGGCGTAACCGTCATCGGTTACGGTACCGCGGAGTTCCCTGCCTTCTATAGTCGCGGCAGCGGTCTTCCGGTCGATATCTGTTGTAACACGTCCCAGGAGGTGGCCGATATCTGGCGGGCGAAGCGGGCGTTGGACTTGGCGGGGGGGCTGCTCGTGGCGGCACCTGTTCCCGCAGAGGACGAGATTCCCGCCGCGCAGATTGAACCACAGATCGAGCAGGCGCTGGCAGAGTGCGAAACCGCCGGTCTGCGCTCGGCCGAGGTGACGCCCTACCTGCTGCGCCGCATCGCCGAACTGACTGGCGACCGCAGCCTGCAAGCCAATCTGGCCCTGCTGCGCAACAACGCCCGCGTGGCGGCCGCCATCGCGGTGGCGTTGGACAGCGAATAGCAGGAAACTCCGTAGGAACCGTATTTCACCGCTGTCAGCTGCTGAAAATCAGCTTCTCGAAGTCGTCCCTCTCTAGGACTTCCCTTTCCAGAAGTGCCTCGGCAACACGATGGAGCTTGTCCTGATGGGTCGTCAGGACTTCCTTAGCCCGCGAATAGGCGGTCTCCACAATCCGGCGCATTTCGCGGTCGATGGCGCGTGCCACATCTTCGCTGTAAGTACGCCGTTCGCCCAGTTCCATGCCTAGGAACGGATTAGAGTCGCCTTGAATCAGCTGCATTGGACCCAATTCCTTGCTCATGCCAAAGCGCGTGACCATGTCCTTGGCGTCCTTCGTCACCTGCTTTAAGTCGCTGGCCGCGCCCGTGGTAATCTCTTCGAATATCAACTCCTCGGCCACGCGCCCGCCCAGAGCTCCGGCCAACTCGTCCTGGTATTGTGCCAAGCTTCTGAGCCGCCGCTCCTCCTCCGGTAGACTCAGGACATAACCTCCGTACTGGCCACGGCTGACGATACTTATCCTCCGGACCGGAGCCGCGTGCTCAAGTATCTCAAACACTACCGCATGGCCGGCTTCGTGATAGGCGACCACGCGCCGCTCCTCTTCGCTAAGCACATTACTCTTGCGCGCCGGACCGGCCATTACCCGCTCAATCGACTCCACCAACTCGTCCAAGCCGATGGCACGCTTGTTGCGGCGGGCGGTCAAAATCGCCGCTTCATTGAGCAGGTTTTCCAGGTCGGCGCCCACCATGCCGGGCGTCCGCCTGGCGATCTCCTTCATATCGACATCCGGGCCGAGTGGCTTCCCGCGCGCATGCACTTCCAGGATGGCCTCTCGACCACGTTGGTCCGGCCAGTCCACCACAATTTTACGGTCGAATCGGCCCGGCCGCAGCAGGGCCGGGTCGAGAATATCCGGACGATTGGTCGCGGCGATGACGATTACGGTCGTGTCGCTGTCGAATCCGTCCATCTCCACCAGAATCTGGTTGAGCGTCTGCTCCCGTTCATCGTTGCCGCCGCCCATGCCCGCGCCGCGATGGCGGCCGACCGCGTCGATTTCATCAATAAAGATGATACAGGGCGCATTCTTCTTAGCCTGTTCAAACAGATCTCGCACGCGGCTGGCGCCCACGCCCACGAACATCTCCACAAACTCGGAGCCGCTGATACTGAAGAAGGGCGCGCCGGCTTCGCCCGCCACCGCCTTCGCCAGCAGCGTCTTGCCCGTACCCGGCGACCCCACCATCAGCACGCCTTTGGGAATGCGGGCGCCCAGCGCCGCGAACTTCTCCGGCTCCTTCAGGAACTCCACAACCTCCTGCAGCTCCTGCTTGGCCTCGTCGGAGCCGGCCACATCCTCGAAAGTGACGGTCGGGCGGTCCGCCTCCTCCATCTTTTTGGCGCGGCTGCGGCCGAACTGCATCGCCCGGTTCTGCCCGCCCGCGCCCGCCTGGCGCATGATGAAGATGAAAAAGCCGAAGATCAGAATCATCGGCAACAGCATGATCAGCCAGTTGAAGAACGCGCCGCTGTTGGGCGCCCGCTCCACATCGATGGGAATGGCGGCCAGCTGGTCTGCGGTCACGCCGAACGTCTTGAGCGAATCAAGCAGGCTCCTGCCGGACTCTTTGCGGCTGCGGCGGCGCTCACTTTCGGAGATTTCCACAATGATGTCGTCGCCTTGCACGACGATTCGCTGTACAGAGCCGTTGCGCACGTACTCGGCCACCTCGTTCAAGCCGAGCAGGTTGCTGGCGGAACTTGGCGGGTTGATAAAAAGGCGGTAGGCAAAAAAGATCAGGACGGCCAGCAGGATCCAGATCCAGCTGCGTTTGAACAGTTGCCGGTAACGTTCGTTTGGGTCTTCCTCCGGAGGTCGTTCGCCATCCGGTCTTTTTTCTCTATTCATCATACGACAATACCCCCGAGTCGGACGCCCGGTACGGTTACAGAACTACACGGGTACACGTCACTCGCTGCACGTTTACACGTCTACACGTCTAGTATAACAGAGGATGGGGCCTGAATTGGTAAGGCAGAAACCAGTGTGCGGAAGTTACCGGCTACGCGTCACTGTACGTTACAGATTGCGCAGTTGGTCTGAGATGCTGACTCCGGTAGCGTGGGTTTTCGCTTTGTGGACCGGCAGCTTGCCCCGGTGACGGGTAACGTGAGGGATCGAAGATTCGTCCGGCTTGTCGCTGAAGCTGATGATAAGGCAGCCGCGCTCCTTTAACCAGAGTACGGCCTCGCGTACCTCCTGCGTAATGCAGATCTCCTGCGAAAGGCGTTCCTCGGCCGGCACGTCATCAGCCAGATTGTTCATATGCTCCAGCGTTGCCACAAACTCTTCCCGCCGGAACTGTTTGAACGGGGTCGGATCTCCCAGCGCAACGGCCATGTTGACCGCTTCATGGGCCTGACGCATTGCCTCGCTCACCCGCCCGCCGCCTGCAATGCAGACTTCGGCATAACGCACAAACTGCTCAAATGTCTGCACCGCGCCGTCTTCGATCCGTTCAAGCAGATCGGTGCAGTCGAGGCCTTCGTTGTTGAGAACCAGGCAGATATAGGCCAGGTAGTCCTGATTGTCCCCGGTCAGGTGATGATAGTGGGCGCGGTTGAGTAGTTCGTAGTGCTGTGCGAACAGCGAGGCATTGAACTTTTCGCCCAGCAGGCTGCCCACCGTACGGTACAGCCCCTTGAGTCGCGCCACGTCGATCGCTCGGTTGTTGCGCCCGCGCGCGCCTATGGCTGTCTTGTCCAGATCGAGAACAACCGCCGTGTTTTCGTTTAATCGCAAACCGTTCCCCTGCGCCCACTTGATCCAGTCCACCAACTGGCTCCAGCGGTTGCCTTCGAACATTCCGGTCTCTTCGTCGGCTACAAAATCCTCCGGTTCGCCGGCCTTTTCGTTGCCGATAAAGCAGGCGCTGGGCATCACAACGTCGTCTGCATGCCCGGCCAACTCCCCGTTATCGCGCGGCGGCTCGTCCGCGGAACGCAAGGTCCGCATCACCTGGAAAGTATTTCCATCGCCGGAAAGCGTATCGCCGATGAAGAGCAACTCTTCCACTGTGGAGTCCCGCCGCTCCTGCGCCTGTTCAAGGATCCACAGGGCGACCTGGGCGTACGACTTATCCTGTTTGCGGGGGACGGAAGGCGCTGGCAGCCCGAGCTGGTGTCGGGCGGATTTCAGGCCGGGGATTCGGCGGGTAATCGGTTCCAGGTTTCGATATACGATCAGATCGCCGACAAGCTCATCCAGGGACGCCAGTCCAAAGTTGTCAACGGCAATCGGATAGGCTTCTCTTGTCTGCGTGTTGGCCAATTCGGCACCTTCCATTTCTGTTCCCGGCCCCGTCTTTGTCTTTGAGAAACTTCACCGCACGCAAAGCGTGGACGCTGCCAGGAACCAAGAACGTACTGCTCAAACCGCCGTTGCATTTCACACGATTCTAACCTATGGCAGGCCAATGTGAAAATCTTGTGCCTGTCGCGCACGGCTGCAGCGGCTAACGCACAGCGTCCAGTACCCCGCCGGCGACAGGCATCTGATTCCCGGCTGCCTCTTCCTGACTGTTCAGGTACCCCTGCGCTACCAGCAACTCGGCATTGAGCAGACTGCCGCCCGCCGCGCCGCGAATCGTGTTGTGGCCCAGAGCCAGGAACTTCATATGCAGGAGCGGGTCCTCCCGCAGCCGGCCCACCACAGTCGCCATGCCGGGTACGCTTCCGGCCAACCGGTCCATGCGCGGCTGCGGACGGTCTGTCTCTTCCCGGTAAAGGATCGCCTGTCGGGGCGCGCTCGGAAGGCCCATACGCTGCGGCAGCGGATCGTACTCCGCCCAAGCCCGCCGCACATCCTCCAGGCTGGGGCGGCGGGCGAACTCCACGCTGATCGCCGCCAGATGCCCGTTGCGCACCGGCACGCGATTACAGTGGGCGCTCACCACGAAATCGGCCATCTCCACACCCTGGCCGTCAAATCGCCCCAGCAGTTTCTGCGGCTCCCGGCGCTCCATCTTCTCCTCTTCGTTGCCGATGAACGGGATCACGTTGTCGATAATGTCCATCGACGTCACGCCCGAGTAGCCCGCGCCGCTGACCGCCTGCATCGTCACCGCGAACACCTTCTCGACGCCGAACGCCTCGTGCAGCGGATGCAGCGCGCTTACCAAATGTGTAGTTGAACAGTTGGGATTGGTTGTGATGAAACCCCGCCAGTCCCGCCGGTTTCGCTGTACATCGATCAACCCCAAATGCTCAGGATTTACCTCCGGAATCAGCAGCGGCACGTCCGGCTCATAGCGGTAGGCGCTTGCATTACTGCACACGATGTAGCCGGCCGCGGCCAGCTCCGCCTCGATCGTGCGCGCCGGCCCGCTCGGCAGCGCGCTGAACACAATCTGGCAACTGATCCCCGGCGCCATCTCCTCCAAAATGACATCGTGCAGATGCGCCGGCATATCCCCTCGCAGCAGCCAGTTGCAGGCGTCCGCGTAGCGCTTGCCCGCATTGCGCGGCGACGCGCACAACACGCTCAACTCAAACCAGGGATGCCCCTGAAGCATCTGCACAAATCGCTGTCCCACCGCGCCGGTAGCTCCCAGCACACCCACGCGGATCTTTGGCTGAATGTTCATCGAAATCCTTTGTCTGAACTGTCTTCTACTTGATTCCAGGATTCACGCGTCTAAGCCCCCTTGGCACGCGAAACGGGGCCGGCTGTTTATCACCGCGAACCGCGACTGAAATGCAGTTCCACAATATCACTCAACACGCCGGCCGCGGTTGCCTCTACCCCCGCTCCCCGGCCCTGGATAACCAGCGGGTTGGGATTGTACCAGCGGCTGTAGAGTTCGACCAGGTTGTCGGTTCCGCTCAAACGCCCCAGCGGGCTGTCCTTGGCGACCGCCGTCGGACCTACGCTGCAAGCGCCCTCAGAAAGCGTGGCGGCATAGCGCAGGACCTTGCCCTCTGCAGCCGCGCTCGCCACCCGCGCGCCGTACTCCTCGTCCAGCGATGGCAGCTCCGCCAGAAAGCCGTCCACGCTCAGGCCGGCCATCCGGTCCGGATAGAGGCCGCTGATTTCAACCTGCTCCATCTCCATGCGCCAGCCAATCCTCCGTGCCAGAATAAGCGCCTTCCGCGCCACGTCGACGCCCCCCAGGTCATCGCGCGGGTCCGGCTCGGTATACCCCAGCCGGTATGCCTCGGCGACCGTCTCGCTATAGGAGCGGCCCTCTTCCAGACCGGTCATCAGGTAGCCGAGCGTGCCGCTGAAAGAGCCGGCGATCCGCTCGATCTCGTCTCCGCTTGACACCATCCGGTTCAGCGTCGCGATCACCGGAAGACCGGCGCCCACCGTCGTTTCCCAGCGGGCATCGCCCGCACTACGGCTGATTCCGTCATACACATCTTGGACGACGGTCAACGGCTTCTTGTTCGCCAGCACGATCTGGCAGCCCCGTTCCAGCGCCAGCAACAGCGCGCCCGCCGTCTCGTCCGACGCCGTGCAATCGACCACGACCGTGCCCGGCCCGCCCAATTCCTCTACAACTGCTTCCGGGCTTCTGTAGGCCTGACCCAGCGGATGGGACACCAGCCCGCCGCTCACCTCCTTGTGCTGCAGGGTACCGGCCAGCAGTTCATCCGTGAACCCCCCTTGCGGCGCCGCGACTGCGCCGCTACTGTCGCACAGGGCCAGAAAGTCGATGCGCAGACCGTACTTCTCGCGATGAAGCGACCGCTGTTCCCCTATCTGACTTAGCAGGGCCCGCCCAACGCCCCCCAGCCCGAAAAGGATAAGCCGCCTCTCCTGTTCCGCAGGCATGCCAGCGAGGTTCTCCATCAGTCTGCTCCGTTCCCAAGTTCGAACGTATCATGAATGGCCCGGATCGCCTCATCGGCCTCGGTCTGCAGGACGACGAGGCTGATATTGGCCTCGCTCGACCCCTGAGCAATGGCGATCACGTTTATGTCCCGTTCGCCCAGCGCGTTGAAGACCCGCGCCGCGATGCCCGGCGTCCCCTTCATGCCCGCGCCGATCACCGCCACGATCACGATATCCGGCTGGTTGCTGATCTCTTCGATCATGTGCTGGGCCAGCTCGCGCGCAAACTCGATCTTCAGCGCCTCGATCACCGCATCGCCCTCCGCCTCCGGCACGACAAAGCAGATGCTCTGCTCGCTGCTGCCCTGGCTGATCATCAGCACATTGGCCCGTTGACGCGCCACTGCGTCAAATGTGCGCGCCGCGATGCCCGGCACGCCGATCATCCCGCGGCCTGCCACCGTAATCAACCGCAGTTCCCGCACCGCCGTGATCGCCTTGACGCCGTGGTGCAACTGGCGCGTCTTCTCGACGATGCTTGTACCCGGGTGGGAGGGGTTGAATGTGTTTAGAACCCGCAAAGGAATACTTCTCTCCACCGCCGGCGTGACGGTCTTCGGATGCAGCACTTTGGCGCCGTAATAAGCCAATTCCGCCACCTCCTCGTAGGAAAGCTCCTCCATCGACCGGGCGGTCTCCACGATGCGGGGGTCGGCGGTCATGACCCCGTCCACGTCCGTCCAAATCTGGATCTCGTCGGCATCGAGGGCGGCGCCCAGAATCGCGGCTGAGTAGTCCGAACCGCCCCGCCCCAGCGTCGTGGGCACGCCCTTCTCGGTCGCGCCGACAAAACCCGTGACAACCGGCACAACCCCGCTCTGCATCATAGGCAGCAGCCGGTCCCGGCAACGGTCCGGCGTCGAGTCCATCAGCGGATTGGCGTTGCCGTACTGGTCATCAGTGATGATCAGCTCGCCGGCGTCCACGAACTGTGCCTTGACGCCGTTCGCCCGCAGCACGGCCGCCAGCAGCGGCGCGCTCAGCCGCTCGCCCACCCCACTGACGACATCCAGTCCCCGCCGCGTCAGCTCACCGAGGACCGTGATGCTGCGGCAAAGACGCTCGAACTCGCGCAACCGGTTGTCGAACAGCCTGCCTAGCCCGGCGCGCTCAACCCCGTCCTCGATCAGCTGCCCGGCCACCACCTGGTGCCGCACCAGCAGCTGGCTGCGCGCGTCGCGATACGGAGTCTCGTCTCCGGCCGCGGCCGCCTGCGCCGCGTCGATCAGCGTGTTCGTAACCCCGCCCATCGCGCTCACGACCACCAGTACTCCAGGGCTCTCTGAACCCTGGTCAGGCCGCCCCTCTACGCCTGCGCTCTGGTTTTGCCTTTCGACCGCAGCGGCCACAATCTTCACCGTGCTGTCGATCGATTCCGTTGTACCGACCGATGTCCCGCCAAATTTCATTACGATCATACGCGTTCAACTCGCTCTACAAGGAGAAAAAGTAAAAAAATACCTCGCGCCGTCAAGACGAGAGGTAGCCGACTATTCTACTGCCTCTCATCTTCCAGAATATATCTGCCGGAATTGGCACCTACGTCACAGAAGACCTTCCGTCTTCCGCTACCGGGTTGCCGAGGCTTCACAGGGCCGGTCCCTCCGCCTCTCTGGATAAGAGTTCAGCTATTCAACTGTAATGCGGGAAAATGTAACAGAGGCCGTGGGGGATGTCAAATTTCGCGGACAGGTAACAAATAATCATCGGAAATGTCAAACAAGAGGCACGCAGATTCGGGGCTCTGACCCCGATAGGGGATCTTGGGCGACTCACTCCCTCGCCCACCGCGCCAGCGCTTTCTCCGGCGCCCCAATCTCCTCCACCGACCTGTAATAGTACCGCTCCCACGCCTCCTGCGGCATCCCCGTGAACAGCATCAGGTTCAGCGGATACTCCTCCGTATCGGCAACACTTCGGAAATCGTCCCGAAACAGAAACGTCGGCTTGCCCAGAGCGATCGCCATTCCCATTTCGATCATCACGCCCTCGTCCGGCGGCACACCGTTGACCACGGCAAAGATGGCGTCCGCCTCCCGTACATCCTGGCAGCAAAGCTGACCGACGTCATACGCCCAACCCGGCTTCGTCCTGTCAATCTTCCCTCCCGAACGCGCAAACGGCTCCCACACATCCAGCCCCAGCGCCGCCACAGCCTCGATCAGCGGCGGCAGCAGCAGCTCCCGCTGCTGGGCTGAAAAACCGTATGGGTTCGCCAGGTAGACGCTCTTCCGTCTCTGTTCCGTTGGGGCCATGATATTCTCCGTCGTGGAAAGTGTGGTGCGGGGTTGGACTGCGCCGCGGACCTGCTGCGGTCTCTCGCCTGCCGCCGCGCCGCCTGTTTCTGCCAAAAAAAAATTGGACAGCAGTGGCCCGACGGCAAGCTTTCGAATACCAGGGGATCAGCTGTAGCCTCGGGCGTAATGCGCCTGCAAACTGCGCACGTTCAACTCGGCCGCCATCATCGCGCGGATGCCGTTGACCGCCGCCTGCGCCGCCGAAAGCGTCGTAATCAACGGGATCTCCATGCGCGTTGCCAGCGTGCGGATCTTCTGGCCGTCAGCGCGGCTGTGGGGCCCGAGCGGCGTGTTTATGATCAGATCGATCTTTCCATCCCGCATCGCGTCCAGGGTCGAGTAAGCTCCGTTGCCCGGGCTGTGAAGCGATGCCTCCGAGGCCGCGGCCTTTGTGAGCACGACCACGGGCAGCCCTACGCGTTGGATCAGCGCGGCCGTACCCGACGTCGCGTAGAGGTCAAAACCCATCCGGCTGAAATCGCGCGCCAGCTTGAGCGCCGCGCCCTTATCGTAGTCATTCACCGTGATCAGCACCCCGCCGTCCGTCGGCAGCCGGTACTCCGCCCCCAGCTGGCTCTTCGCAAACGCGTGGCCGAAATTGTGCGCGTGCCCCATCACTTCGCCGGTCGAGCGCATCTCCGGCCCCAGCAGCGTATCCGCGCCGCTCAGCTTCTTCCACGGCAGAACGGCCTCCTTGACGAAGAACCCCCGTACCTCCGGCTCCTCCAGCAGCCCTACTTCTTCCAGCGATTTGCCGGCCATCACCCACGCAGCCATTTTTGCCAGCGGGACCCCCGTCGCTTTGCTGACGAAGGGCACAGTGCGGCTGGCGCGCGGGTTCACCTCGATCACATACACCACATCATCCTTGATGGCGTACTGCACGTTCATCAGTCCCCGCACGCCCAGCGCCAGGCCCAGCTTCTCCGTGTACTCACGTATGATGCTCAGATGGTAGCCGCTGATCTTGTAGGGCGGCAGCACACACGCGCTGTCCCCGCTGTGGATGCCCGCCTCTTCGATATGTTGCAAAATGCCCCCGATCACCACCCGCTCGCCGTCGGCGACAGCATCGACGTCGACTTCGTAGGCATCCTCCAGGAACTGGTCCACCAGGATCGCCACCTCCTGGCCGCTTGTCGTCATCTCCCTGTCCACGTCCACCGCCTGCGACATGTAGTGGCGCAAACTCTCCTCGTCATCCACGACCGCCATCGCCCGTCCGCCCAGCACATAGGAGGGCCGCACCACCAGCGGATAACCGATGCGGGCCGCGATCGCCAGCGCCTGCCCCGTACTGTGCGCGATCCCGCTGTCCGGCGCGGGGATGTCCAGTTCAGCCAGCAACGCGCTGAACCGTTCGCGGTCCTCCGCCAGCTCGATCGCCTCCGGCTGCGTGCCGACGATGGGTACGCCCGCAGCCTGCAGCCCCGCCGCCAGATTCAGCGGCGTCTGCCCGCCGTACTGCACCAGGACCTTCACCTGCGACCCGCCCTCCGCCTCACGCTGATAGATATGCAGCACATCCTCCAGCGTTAGCGGCTCAAAATAGAGCCGGTCGCTCGTGTCATAGTCGGTGCTGACCGTCTCCGGGTTGCAGTTGATCATCACCGTCTCGAACCCCATCTCCTGCAGCGCGAAACTGGCGTGACAGCAGCAGTAGTCGAACTCGATCCCCTGCCCGATGCGGTTCGGCCCGCCGCCCAGGATAATCACCTTGTCCCGCGCCGTAGGCGGCGCCTCGCCCTCACTCTCATAACTGCTGTAAAGATAAGGCGTAAACGCAGCAAACTCCGCCGCGCACGTATCCACCTGGTGATACGTCGGCACAACCCCCAGCCGCTCCCGCAACCCCCGAATATCAGCCTCAGTCCACTGAGAGTTTAGAGCGTCGTTTTCTCTCTCCTCGCTGTCCTCCTCGCCCATCCCTCCTTCGTTCAGAATGCGCGCAAGCTGTCCGTCGCTGAACCCCATCCGTTTCGCCTGCCGCAGCGTCCATTCGTCCAACTGACCCGCACTCTCAATAGAGACCTGGAAGCGCGCGATCTCCTGCATCTGCGCCACAAACCAGGGGTCGTAAATCTCGGAACACTCCTGCAGGGCCTCATAATCCGCCTGCCGGTCCTCCGCCGACCCGCTGCCGGAGACTTCCCGTTCGGCCTCCAGCAGACGCTCGAAGACCGCAAAGATCCGGTCCCGGTTGGGAACGTACATCAGCTCCGCGGCAGAGGCCTCCGGCGCATAGCCCTTAAGCTGTCCATCACCGTCACGGGTCAGAGGCCCCAGTCCATCGCGTCCGATCTCCAGGCTGCGTACACCCTTCTGCAGCGCCTCCTTGAACGTGCGGCCAATCGCCATCACCTCGCCCACCGACTTCATCTGCGGCCCCAGCTCCCGGTCCACGCCCGGGAACTTCTCAAACGCCCAGCGCGGGATCTTGACCACAACGTAGTCGATCGAAGGCTCGAACGCCGCCACCGTCTCCTGTGTAATGTCATTCTTCAGCTCATCCAGCGTATAGCCCACCGCCAGCTTTGCCGCCAGCTTTGCGATCGGGAAACCGGTCGCCTTCGAAGCCAGCGCGCTCGAACGCGAAACGCGCGGGTTCATCTCTATCACCACCACCCGCCCCGACTCCGGATCGACCGCGAACTGAACGTTGCTGCCTCCCGTCTCCACGCCCACCGCCCGCATCACCAGCCGCGCCTGGTCCCGCAGCCGCTGGTACTCCTTGTCCGTCAGCGTCTGCGACGGCGCCACCGTGATGCTGTCGCCCGTGTGAACGCCCATCGGGTCCAGATTCTCGATCGAGCAGACCACCACGTAATTGTCGGCGCGGTCCCGCATCACCTCCAGCTCGTACTCCTTCCAGCCGATCAGAGACTCCTCAACCAGGACCGTATGCACAGGGCTTTCCTGCAGCCCCCAGGCCACCTTTTCGTCGAACTCCTCCTGCGTAAAGACGGTGCCTGCGCCGCTGCCGCCCAGGGTAAAGCTGGGCCGGATGAAAATCGGGAAGCGACCGATAACGGTTTCAAAAATCTCCCGCGCCTCCTCCAGCGAATGCGCGATGCGGCTGCGCGGCGACTCCAGTCCCACCTCCGTCATCGCCTGCTTGAACAGGTCGCGATCCTCCGCCACCTGCATCGCCCGCAGATTCGCCCCGATCAACTCCACGCCGTGCCTCTCCAGAATGCCCTGCTCCGCCAGCGCCACCGCCAGGTTGAGGCCGGTCTGTCCGCCTACCGTCGGCAGCAGCGCGTCCGGCCGCTCCTCCGCGATGATCTTCTCCAGCAACTCGACCGTGAGCGGCTCCACGTAGGTGGCGTCAGCCATCTCCGGGTCGGTCATGATCGTCGCCGGATTGGAGTTGACCAGCACCACCCTGTACCCTTCCGCCTTCAGCGCCTTGCACGCCTGCGCGCCCGAATAGTCGAACTCACAGGCCTGGCCGATGACGATCGGGCCGGAACCGATGATCAATATCGATGAGATATCTGTGCGCTTGGGCATGGCTTGGACCCTTGGGTTCCCCTTTTGGCCGCCCCATCCTGTCGATAGCGCAGCTGCGTGCTAAAATAGGTGCTTGCCTCTACCCGCCCTTCCGACTGTATGAAAGGTAGCGGCAGCATAGTCGGCGGTCGAAGTCCCCGCCTTACCAAAACATAGGGAGATTGTAACGTGTCAGATCGCGCCTCACCAAAACAAACGCGCCTCCATCAAGGCGCGTCCGTGCTGTCTAAAGTGGCGGTGGTTGTCGTGGCCGCATACATCGCCGCCCAGATGATGGCCGACATCGCCAGCCTAAAGATCGGCGTCGTGGCCGGCCTCGCCGTCGACATGGGCACCTTCGTCTACCCCGTAACCTTTACGCTGCGCGACCTCGTCCACAAGACGCTTGGCAAGCGCAACGCCCAGGTGCTCATCGTCGCCGCCGCGGTCATCAACCTGGGAATGGTGCTCTATCTGATGTGGTCGGCATCCATCCCCAGCGACCCCAACTCCTTCGGCGGCGCCGAGTTCAGCGCCATCTTCGCCCCTCTCTGGCGCATCGTCTGCGCCTCCATCATCGCCGAGCTGGTCAGTGAGTTGGTCGACACCGAGATCTACCACCTCTTCGTCAGCCGCGTCACCACCCGTTATCAGTGGCTGCGCGTCCTCGTCAGCAACTCCGTCAGCGTCCCCATCGACAACCTGCTCTTCGTCCTCATCGCCTTCTCGCCTATCGCCTTCCTCGGCGCGCAGCTAGTCGACTCCTGGGCCGTCGCCATGGAGATCTTCGTCTTCAATCTTTTGGTGAAATATGGGGTAACCTTGGTCAGTATGCCCCTGATCTACCTGACCCCGGACCGAAACTGGGCGCGAGAAGCAGATGAATAGCTCCTGCCCGCAACAAAGACGTACAATTTCGCGCACATGGTATACTGGATTGGGCCACCGGACTGCCTGCTACTCATCCCAGCCGCCGCGCCCCAACAATCGCAGAGCTTCTGAACATGCATTCAATCAAACCCGACCACTGGATCCGCCAGCAAGCCAAAGACTACGGCATGATCGAACCGTTCGAAGACCGCCAAAGACGCGACGGCATGATCTCCTACGGCCTCAGCAGCTTCGGTTACGACATCCGCGTAGCCAAAGACTTCCGCATCTTCACCCCCGCCACCGGCGAGCTCACCGTCATCGACCCCAAGGCGATCGACGAACAGGCCCTGCAGTCCTACCACGGCGACGACTGCATCATCCCGCCCAACAGCTTCGCCCTCGCCCGCACCATCGAGTACTTCCGCATCCCGCGCAACGTGCTCGCCATCTGCGTCGGCAAATCCACCTACGCCCGCTGCGGCATCATCGTCAACGTCACCCCCTTCGAACCCGAGTGGGAGGGCTACGTCACCATCGAGATCAGCAACACCACGCCCCTCCCGGCCCGCATCTACGCCGGTGAAGGCATCGCCCAGGTCCTCTTCTTCGAAGGCGAAGCGCCCGACGTCTCCTACGCCGACCGCAACGGCAAATACCAGAAACAGTCCGGCATCACCCTGCCCCGTTTGTAGAGAAGAGAGTAAAGAGGAGTGAGGAGGGAGAAAACAACCCTATTCTCTCTCCGATCTCACTGCCTTACAGATCGTAGATGGCGCGCATATTCTCTCCCAGAACCAGCGCCTCATCCCGCTCCGAGAAACCGGCCATCCGGATCCCGTTGACCCCATGCGTCGCGATCCCTCCCGGCGCATTCGAGCCGAAAACGATCCGGTCCGCCCCCAACTCACCGCTCAGCACAATCCCTGAAATCGTAAACGGCTCGGCCGCAGCGATCAGCGTCGTGCCCAGATAGATGTTGGCATTCTCCTGCGCCGCCTGCACCGCCGACCTCACCCACTCGCGATAGCCCATGTGGTCCATGATGATCGTCACCTCGGGATGGTTCCTGGCGATGTGGGCGATGTATTCCGGCGCACAGCCGCTCAAATGAGAGCCGGAGTGGATCGTGGCAGTGATGCCCAGCGAGCGCGCCAGGTCCATCACCGGGTCGACCGCGGCGCTGTCCAGGCGGTAACGGTGTCCGGCCGCCATCAGCTTCACCGTGCGCGCCCCCCGCCGCACACAGTTCTCCAGGTCCTCCAGCGCGTCCGGCCCCATCGTCGGGTTGACCAGGCAGCCGGGCAGAATGCGCGGCTCGCCCGCGACCGCTTCCATCATCTCCGCGTTCCCGGGACGCGGATCGTCCGGCACACTGCCCTGGAACACGACGCTCACGTCGATGTCGGCCTCGTCCGCATTGGCAAGCAGACCGGCCGTACCGTACGGCTTGCCGTCAAATTCATCCGTCCAGTAGGATTCGAAATCGGCGACAAACTGACTCATTTTGGGCCTCCGGTTTGATTGGTTGAGGATTGCCTTCGCTGCCGCGCCCCCATTAGGACGTGTGCAAGGGATCTATACCCTATCTGCGATCCCGCCCGGCGTCAAGCACCCCATTCCGGACCAACACCCCGCCGCGTTGCACGATCGCGCGCACCCGTGCTATACAATGCCTGACTGTCACGCCGCAACCAGCCCGCTATGCACCCGCAACGGAGCAACCCTATGACGCCCCAACCCTTCCCTGCGCCGGAAGACCTGACCATCTGCTTTGCCCACGTGGCCTATCAACTGGAAACAATCTTTGCCCGTCGTCAAGCGGGTCTGGGCAGCAGCGCCTCTGCCGGGCAGCAGCGCATCCGGCACTTCCAGGCCTGGACCCCCGAGGACCTCGCCGCCCGCCTGTCCGAAGCCGATGTCCTTCTCGTCTCCGGGTTCTGGCAGAACGACCTCCTTGACGTCGCGCCCCGCCTGCGTTTCATCCAGTCGATCGGCGCCGGCGTCGACCAGTTCGACCTCGACGCACTGCGGCAACGCGGCATTCGCCTGGCCACCGCCAGCGGGGTCAACAGCAACGCCGTCAGCGAACACGCCATGGCCCTCATCCTCGCCTTCACCCGCCACATTCACACCGGCCGCGACCGCCAGCAGAACCGCGCCTGGCGCGGCATGATCGGCGACCTCACGCTGCGCGAAGATGAACTGGGGGGCAAAACCCTGCTGATCATCGGCCTGGGCAAAATCGGCTCGCGCCTGGCGAAACTGGCCAAGGCCTTCGATATGCGCGTCCTCGCCACAAAACGCAACCCGGCCACCGCCGCCGGCACCGCCGCTGCCGTCCACCTGCCGGAAGAGCTGCCCGCGCTCCTCCCCCAGGCCGACTTCGTTGCCCTCACCTGCCCGCTGACGCCGGATACAGAGAACGTGATAGACGCCGAAGCCTTCGCACAGATGAAAGAGAGCGCCTACCTGATCAACGTCGCCCGCGGCGGCTGCGTTGACGAACCCGCCATGCTCACGGCCCTCCAGTCCGGCGCTATCGCCGGCGCCGGCATCGATCACTTCTGGGAAGAGCCTCTCCCCCAGGATTCCCCCTTCTGGGGCCTCGAAAACGTCCTCATCACCCCGCACACCGGCGGTGAAACCCGCATGTACGAAGAAAACCTGATCGACATCCTGCTCGAAAACCTGGACCGGCTCTGGCGCGGCGAGACCGAACTCCAAAATCAGGTCGTGTAGCCGGACAGAGGCCCTGCCTGGCAAACTGTGCAGAAGACGGACCGATTGAATTGTCAGCTAAAGAGTTGGTAGAATGTCAGGTATGTCAGGCGCCGCTGTGCAACACTGAGGGCATACCCCTGAGTCCGTGTCAGGAAAGGCTGTTCTCAGCCCCACAGCTGCACCACAAAGGGTCAATGATGCCACACTTGAAGATTCCGCCCCGACACACGCGGAGGCGTCCACACGCTTCCCGAAAACGGTCCGGCCCCTCTGCACGCCTGCTGACCGGCGCCGCACTGCTTCTCGGCGTCCTCCTGATCCTGCAAGCCCGCCCCGCCTCTGCCCAGGGAAAGTCCCTGCTCTGGGATCGCTTCGACGTCGATATCATCATCCGCAAAGACAGCACGTTTGAAGTGACCGAGCATCAGACCATCCGCTTTACGAGCGGTACCTTCACCTACGGCTATCGCGACATCCCCAAAAGGAATTTCAACTCCCTTGACGGCTGGACCCTGACAGACGCCAGCGGCAACAGCTATCGCTATGCAAGCTACGGCAAAGAGCCATATACACTTACCGTCACCGAAAGGGCATCACGTTACATCATCTACTGGTATTTCCCCCCCACTGCCAACCAGAGCGAGACGTTTAGCCTTGGCTATACTGTGCGCGGCGGCCTGCGCTACTATGAGGGCGGCGACCAGCTCTGGTGGAAGGCGATCTACGGCGACCGCAGCTTCCCCGTGCAGGCAGGCCGGGTGAATGTCGTGGCGCCGGCCGCAATTCATGAGTGGGCCGCGTACACGTACAGGGGAGGAGCCTGGCAAGACGCCCGCGAGATCGCCTCGGCTTCACTTTTGGAAAGCGGGCGCGAGATTGCCTATGTGATCGACAGCGAGCTGGCCCCCGGTCAGCCGTTCGAAGTGCGCGTCGAGTTTACCCCCGGCGTCGTCGCCGGCGAACCCCAGCCGTGGCAGATGAGGGCCGATGCCGAAGCAGCCGCGCGCGAGGCGGAAATGCGCTTCCGCGCCCGCTGGGGCCCGATTCTTACGCTCCTGCTCGGCGCTCTAGGCCTGCTCTTCCTACTCGGCGGACCGGCCGCGCTCTACCTGCTCTGGTACCGTCTCGGCCGCGACAAACCGGTCGATATGGTCGCCGACTACCTGCCCGAGCCGCCCGGCAACCTGGCTCCCGGCGTCGTCGGCACCCTTCTGGACGAGCAGGCCGATATGCAGGACATCATCGCCACGCTTGTCGACCTCGCGCAGCGCAAGGTCGTCAGCATCACTGAAGACAATACAGGCAAATCCCGGTCTGCGCGCGACTTTATCTACCGCTACGAAAACCGGAAGCTGCCCGTCTCCTCCTTTGAGCAACATTTGCTGGACAGCCTCTTCAATGGCAGGAGTGATGCCCGGCTTTCCGACTTGAGACACAGGTTTCACAGGGAGGTGCCGGCCCTCAAACGCGCGCTATACAGCGAAGTGATTGCGCAGGGCTTCTTTGCCCGCAGCCCCGATAAAGTGCGCAAGCAGTACGCTGTCCTCGGTATAATTCTGTTCGTGCTCGCAGGGTTGGCTGGCAGGGGACTCTATACTATGTTCGGCGGTCTGACCGGCGCCGCCGCGCTGCCCGGCATCGGCCTTGCAGTGACCGCATTCGGCTTCCTGCTGCTCTCACGTTTCATGCCCCGCAAAACCGCCCACGGCTCCCTTCTGGCCGCACACTGGCAGGCGTTCAAACGCTACCTGCGCGATATCGACCGCTACAGCGACCTCGAAGAAAAGAAAGAGCTGTGGGATCGCTGGCTGCCCTATGCCATCGCCTTTGGCCTGGATAAACAGTACATCCGCAAATTTGAAGAGGTTAAAGCGCCCGCGCCCGGCTGGTATATTCCCTCCCCGAAACTGTACGGACCATACCGAAGCGCATACTATGGGACCGGTTCACCCGCCCAGTCGCCTGGAACGGTTGTCGTCAGCGCGCACGTTGGCGGCGGAATGCCCGGTTTGCCCTCCGGGTCCCCGGGGCGCGGCGGGCTCGACGGGGGCATGGGCAGAAGCCTGAGCGCTGTCAGCGGCGGGCTGGGCAGCAGTCTGTCGGGCTTGAGCGTCGGCCTCGGCACCATGCTGACCAGTACCAGCGCTAACATGACCAGTCGGCCCAGCAGCACCTACACAGGCGGTGACGGCTGGAGCAGAGGGGGATATTCTGGCGGCAGCTTTGGTGGAGGTTTCTCCGGCGGTGGCGGCTTCGGTGGTGGCGGAGGCGGTGGCGGAGGCGGTGGAGGTGGGGGCGGCTTCGGATAGAATCGGAATGCGCCTTCTCTCTGCAAGTTGAACGTCATAGATGTAGCAACCTGAATGCTCTCGTACCGGTTGAGTCAGCGAATCCTCGCAAGCAATAAGGAGCCAACCATGCGCGCTGGCGGCCGCAGCGTCGGCCTGGCGATCATGACAATATCAGCCCGCCTCTCTGCACGGCTGCTGACCGGCGCCGCCGTTCTTCTCGGCGTCCTCTTGATCCTGCATGCTTACCCCGCCTCCGCGCAGGAAAAGTCCCTGCTCTGGGATCGCTTCGACGTCGATATCATCATCCGCAAAGATGGCGCGTTTGAAGTGACAGAGTACCAGACCATCCGCTTTACACGCGGCGCCTTCACCTTCGGCTTTCGCGAAATCCCCACACGGTATATCGATTCCATCGATAACTGGACCCTGACCGACGGCAGCGGCAACCGCTATCGACTCGCGAACAGCGGCAAAGAGCCCTTTACCTTCACCGTTGCTGATCAGGGCCCCCGTTACGTCGTTTACTGGTATTTCCCGCCCACCGCCAACCAGAGCGAAATCTATACCCTTGCCTATACCGTACACGGCGGCCTGCGCTACTATGAGGGCGGTGACCAGCTCTGGTGGCAAGCAATCTACGGCGACCGCAGCTTTCCCGTGCAGGCCGGGCGGGTGAATGTCGTGTCGCCCGCCGCGATTCATGAGTGGGCCGCGTATACGAACAGCGGCGCAGCCTGGCAAGATGCCCGCGGCACGGCTTCGGCTTCACGTCTGGAGAGCGGGCGGGAAATTGCCTACGTGATCGACAGCAGCCTGGCCCCCGGTCAGGCGTTCGAAGTGCGCGTCGAGTTCACGCCCGGCGTGGTGGCCGGGGAACCGCAGCCGTGGCAGATTAGGGCCGATGCCGAAACAGCCGCGCGTGAAGCGGAAATACGCTTTCGTGAGCGTTGGGCGCCGGTTCTCACACTCCTGTTCGGCGCGCTTGGCCTCCTCTTCCTTCTGGGAGGGCCGGCCGCGCTATACCTGCTCTGGTACCGTCTCGGTCGCGACAAACCGGTCGATATGGTCGCCGAGTATCTGCCCGAACCGCCCGACGACCTGGCCCCCGGCGTCGTCGGTACCCTACTCGACGAGCAGGCCGATATGCAGGACATCATCGCCACCCTTGTCGACCTCGCGCAGCGCAAAGTCATCAGCATCACCGAAGAAAAGACGGGCAGTCTCATGGTTGCCCGCGACTTCATCTACCGTTACGAAAACCGGAACCTGCCCGTCTCCTCCTTCGAGCAACTCCTGCTGGATAGCCTCTTTGAGCTCAAGGGAGAAGTCAGACTTTCGGATCTGAAGAATAGATTTCACAGCGAGTTGCCGGCGCTCAAAAGAGCGCTCTATGCTGATGTGACCGCGCAGGGCTTTTTTGACCGCAGCCCGGAAAAAGTGCGCAACCAGTACGGTTGCCTGGGTGTGTGTCTGCTTGTCTTGGCGGGGTTGGCTGGCCTGGGGCTGTGGACTCTCTTCAGCGGCCTCACCGGCGCCGCCGTTCTGCCGGGCATTGGGCTTTCGGCAACCGCCCTCGGCTTCCTGCTGCTCTCCCGCTTCATGCCCCGCAAAACCGACCTTGGCGCCGAGCTGGCCGCACGCTGGCAGGCATTCAAAAGCTACCTGCGCGATATCGACCGCTACAGCGACCTCGAAGAGCAGAAGGAGCTATGGGATCGCTGGCTGCCCTATGCTATCGCCTTTGGCGTGGATTCCCAGTACATTCGCAAATTTGAGGCCGTTGACGCGCCCGCGCCCGGCTGGTACATCCCAGACCCGACCATGTATGGCCCATACCGCCGTTGGTACTACGGGCCCGGTCCCGTTGGACGGCCGCTGCGACCGGCTGGCGACGGGGCCCTCGGCGGCGAAACACCGGGGGCGTCTTCCGGGTCCCCTGCGGGCGGCGGGCTCGGCGGTGGCCTGGGCGACGCCAGCCGTGGGCTCGGCACGGGTCTGGCCGGCATGAGCGCCGGCCTTGGCGCGATGCTCACCAACACCAGCGCCACCATGACCAGCCGGCCCAGCAGCTCCTCCACATCCGGCGGCGGCTGGAGCGGCGGCGGCGGTTTCTCCGGTGGCGGCGGCTTCGGCGGTGGGGGCGGAGGCGGCGGAGGCGGTGGTTTCGGATAAGACTGGAACTCGCCTGCTCTTCGCAACATGAGCGGAAGATCGGCAGCAATGGAAGCGCTCGCCAACTAGAGGGAAGTAACGCGAACGCGGAAGCAAAAAGGAGCGAACTATGCGCGGTGGCGGCCGTATCGTCGGCCTGGCAACTATGGCAATATCAGCTCTCTTGTTCCTCGGCTGGACCGCAACGGTCGTTACCTCCGGCACGACCGCCGGCGGCATCGTGCTGGGACTGTTCCTGGCGCTGATCGTGTGCGCGCCCCTGCTGGGCATCGGCTTCTATCTCTGGCGCAAGGGGCAGCAGGAGCTGACCGAATTCGCGCAGGTCGCGCAGGAGAAGAAGATCCTCAATATGGTCCTTACACAGGGCCAGGTGAGCGTGCAGGAGATCATCGTCGAACTGCAGCAGCCGCGCGAAACCGTGGAAGATATGATCCGCAACCTGGTCGGCAAGCAGCTCTTCAGCGGCGCCATTAACTGGGAGGAAGGTCTTCTCTACAGCGTCGACAGCCAGAAGCTCACCGACGGGCGCAACTGCCCCAACTGCGGCGGCGAAGTCGAGCTGGCCGGCAAGGGACTGATCCAGTGCGCCTGGTGCGGCAGTGAGGTCTTCCTCACCCAGCGGGCTGCAACGCAATTGAACAGCGCAGCGTAATGAATAGAGAACGCTCTGAATCCATCACAGTGCGGGACCGGACTTCGCCCCGTCTGATCGACGCGTCGAAAACCGGCCGATCAAGAGGACCAAAATGACCGATTCCTTCGTGGAAAAAGCTGACGAGAGCATGGGAGCCATCGAGCGTGTACTTAAAGGGCTGCCATTGGTGCACGAATACACCGATAAGGAGCTGCGGCGGGAGGCCGACCACCGCCTGCGCCAGCTCCTGGTAACCGAGCTGGAACAGGAGAAGCAGCGGCTCTACGACGTCCAGAAGAAACTGCTGCGCAGCGGCGGGCTCGCCTGGATCGATGACGCCGACGGCGCGATCCAGCGCCTGCAAACACTCATCGACCGCATCAAAACGGCCAGCTACGGCTATGCCGGACTGTTCGCGGCCGTTAAAATCCAGGAAGAACAGCTCAACGCCCTCCACCGCTTCGACACGGCCCTGGCCGAGCGCGCCCAGGAGATCAACGGTAAAATCGACGCGTTGGAGGCCGGCGCGGCAGATCGGGAAACGGTCGGCCCCGCCATCGAGGCCGTCAACGACACCGTGACCGAACTCCAGCGCCTCTTCGACGAGCGCAGCCAAACGATAACAACCGCGGCAGACGGCGAATAGCCGCTCACCGGCGTCCGACAGACAGGAGAAAACTGATGGCAAGAATCATTGACGTAATCGAAGCGCCGGACCAGGGCGCGCAGGAGCTCGTCGTGCGCGTGCCCGAGGTCGGCTCAGGCGACTTCCGCTTCGGCAGCCAGGTAATCGTGCGCGAAAGCCAGCGCGCCGTCTTCTACCGCGACGGCAAATCACTCGACCTGTTCGACCCCGGCCGCCACACCATCACCACCGCCAACCTGCCGGTCCTGTCGGGACTCCTGCGCATGGGCACAGGCGGCCAGGACATCTTCACCGCCGAGGTCTTCTTCGCCAACATGCGCGAGTTCACCGACATGAAATGGGGCACGCCCGAGCCGATCACCCTGCGCGACACCGACCTCGGCCTGGTGCGCCTGCGCGGCTTCGGCCAGTACACGATGCAGATCGCCAACCCCAAGCGCTTCGTCGACCAGTTCGTCGGCACCCAGGGCATGTACCGCACCGGCCAGATCAACGACTTCCTGCGCAGCGCCATCATCAGCCGCATGACCGACATGTGGGGCGAGAACATGACCAGCATTCTCGACCTGCCCCGGCTCTTCGACGAGCTCAGCGCCGCCATGCGCGCCACCCTGCAGGACGATTTCACCGCCATGGGCCTGGCGCTCAAGCAGTTCCGCATCGTCTCCATCAGCCCAACCGAGGAGACCGCCAAAGCGATCGACGAACGCGCCAGCATGGGCGCAATCGGCGACATGGGTGCCTACATGCAGTTCAAGACGGCCCGCGCATTGGGCGACGCGGCCCAGCAACCGGGCGGCGCCGGCGAGGGCCTCGGCCTTGGCGCGGGAATCGGCCTCGGCGCAGGCATGGCCGGCATGATCACCAACGCCATGAACGCCTCACAGAGCGCCCCACAGCCCGACGGCGGCGCGCCAAACCCGCCCGCGACGCCGCAGCCGCCCACTGCACCCCAGCCCCCCGCGGCCCCCGCCGTCATGACGCTCGAACAGGCCGCCGCCTACCTCCAGGTCACCCCCGCCGACATCCAGGCCCTCATCGACGAAGGCTCACTCCAGGCCAAACGCATCGGCAGCCAGTACCGCATCGCCCGCAAAGCGATCGACGACTTTCTGGCGGGGTAGGTGGAGTTCGACCCGCCCGACACAGGTCGGGCGGCGTCCTGGCCGGAGACGCACAACCACATCCCCAACGCAAGGACAATCTTCAGACCAGTGCCAAGCTCGGAGGGTGCAGTTCAAAATGGGGGTCAGCTCTCGCAAACCTGTGCCAGCGACATAACCATAACCGTCCGCAATCGACTCTGAGGCAACTGCAGCGCCGCCTCCGCCTTCCCCCTCAATCTCCGGTAGGGGCAGGCCTTGTGCCTGCCCTCCCAGCCCAGCCCCGCCGGCTCTGACCACCGCCCACTACAGTTCCGCCAGACTGTTCCCACCCCAAAACTGGGATGCACCCGTGCTCGGACTGCCGCTTGCGGAGACAGGCCAATTCGAGTATTCTACGCATCTGATCCAAGACGGACGGCTATACCGTTGATGGGGACAAAAAAGGAGACGACCGGCCTCACGACAAGCACGCGCCAGTCGCTGATAACCCATACGATGGCCACATTGAAGAGTTGCGAAAGGAGGGCTTACTCCGATGAAACGACGGCGAAAGTTCAAAGACAAAACTGAGGAATCTACGCCCGAAGACCGCAAAATCGCTGAAGACAAAAAGGCGAAGATACGTGCCTCGTTGCAGCGGCCAGGCAGACCCAGTGACTTTCGAAAATCGGTCCCTCAAGCGCATTCTCGCAGATCCCATGCGTCAAGACGTAGATAGGACCCTCATTGCACGAGAGCTGGACGCATTACGCAGCGCCGCGAGAAGTACTCACTTGAACTTGGTATTTTTGTAGTGCTTCCCAAAAAAAGGAATCCTGTAAATCAGGATTCCTTTCACTCCACCTACTTGGGCCAGAGCCCTAACTGGCGACGCGCAGCCGCATCCCTAGCGCGCGAACAATCTTTAACACGGTACCAAAGCTTGGACCGCCGTTCTCGGAGAGCGCTTCGGACAGTGCTTCCCGGGTCTTCCCTATCTCCTGTGCCAATTCACCCATATCGCGACCGTGTACAATGTCGCTCAGCACGGCACAGATCAGACGCCCGTCGCCCAGGTCTTCTGCGAAGGCCGCTTCAAGGTAGAGGCGAGCATCCTCCTCAGTGCGCAGATGCTCGCTGATATTCCAGCGAGTGAATGACTCGATCATGGTCTAACCCCCTACCCCGCCTCTTGCCACTCGTCGCGCCCGCCCCTTAATCCCAACCCTCAATACAACTCAGGCCGCCTGTCCGCAAAGATCGGAATCTTCGCCCGCGTCGCCTCCACCGTCTCCAGATCAATCCGCACCGTCAGCAGCGCCTCGGTCTCGCCGCCCTCGATCAACGTCTCACCCCACGGATCAATCACCGCCGACGACCCGAAGAAAGAGACATCCTCCGACGTCCCCACGCGATTGCACGCAGC
Organism: Caldilineaceae bacterium; assembly: GCA_965208965.1. Taxonomy (GTDB): domain Bacteria; phylum Chloroflexota; class Anaerolineae; order Caldilineales; family Caldilineaceae; genus Bin5. The sequence goes on along the minus strand of OZ242384.1, from coordinate 959,935 downwards.
CACAAACCACTGGTTCTCGATCGCCCGGCTGCGCAGCAGCGTCCGCCAGTGCATGCGCCGCGGGTGCGGCCACGCCGCCGGCAGGATCACCAGACGCGCCCCTTCCAGCGCATAGCGCCGGAACAGCTCCGGAAAACGCAGGTCGTAACAGATTGCCAGCCCCGCGCAGCCCCACGGCAGCTCGTGCATCGTGCCCGACTCGCCCGGCGCCAGGTACTGATCTTCATTCATCAGCCGGAAAAGGTGCATCTTCCTGTAAGAGGCGGCCAGCTTGCCCTCCGGGCTGTAGAGGACCATCGTATTGTAGAACTGGTCCCCCTGGCTCTCCAGCATCGACCCGGTCAGCCACACATGATTCTCCCTCGCCAGCGTGGCGAACCGCCCGAACCAGCCGCCATCGCCGGCCTCCGCCGCCAGCGGCGAAGCGTAACGGCTGGCGTTTTCCAGGTCGATAGAGCTATGCCACAACTCCGGCAGCACCACCAGATCGCTGCCCCGGCCGGCCGCATCCTCGATGAACGCCTCCGCTCGCTCAAAGTTGCGCTCCGGTTCGCCGGACAAACAGTCCATCTGCACCAAAGTAAGAACAAACTCAGACATAAACACCATCCCTTTCAAAGATTTCGAATATCAGCACCCGCCGGTCCGCAAAGCCACTGACCACTGCAGTTCTCATACGTGCTGATCAACGAGGATTGGATTTCCGTCAGGATCCACGATAACAAAGCTCGCCGGGCCTGTTGTGGTTTCGTCAGCCTCGCTGGCAAACTCGATCCCGCCCGCCTTGAGCCTCTCCTGGATCTCTCTGACATCGGTAAAGCTGTCGAGGGGCTGCGCCGAACTGTCCCAGCCGGGATTGAAAGTCAGAATATTCTTTTCAAACATCCCCTGAAAAAGGCCGATCACGCAACTGGGGCACTTCATGATGAGCCAGCCCTCGCTGGCGTCGCCGCCAAACTCCTCAAATCCGAGCTTTTCGTAAAACGCTTTCGAAACAGCAATATCCTTGACTGCCAGGCTGACCGAAAAACTGCCTAGTTCCATTTTAGAGCTCCACTGTCTCCTGCAGATCAGACTGCAATGATAGGGGCTGTGGGCTCGTTCTGTCCACTGTCCGCGCCCCGCCGCTCACTGCGTTTCCTCCGGGTCGGGCAGCACCTCCACCGCCGCGCCGGGAGCAGGGCCGCCGTACTCGCCCAGCCTGCGCGCCCGAACTACGCTCTCGGAACTCTTGCCGCGCGCACGCGACTGACTGGGCGCGGCGTCGACATTCAGCTTGCTGCCCGAAAGAGGACGCGTCGCCCGCCAGATCAGCCACGCGCCCAGTAAGGGCAATAGCGCCGGCCACAAACGCAGCGGAAGACTCTGTTGCTCCAGGCCGACCGAAAAAAGGAAGAGGCCCAACAGCACCAGCACAGAGCCCGGCACCAGCGCCCACCACAGCTGCCACCGCTGTCCCAAAAGGTAGAGCACAAAGAATACCGCCCCCAGCCCAATAAAGAGGACAGTGCCCAATACCTCCGGTTTCTCGGTCAGACTGCTCAGGGCGATCGTGACGCCCAACATCAGCATGAATCCGCCCGGAATGATCGCCCACCAGCGCTCCGCCCGGTCCAGCAGATAGATGTGGGCGAACGCGAGCGCCTGGCCGGCGAACAATACGCCCGCCGTGATGCGCTGGTCCAGCGCAGGCAGCGTCGAGAGGTAGACCATCGCCGCCAGGGCGATCAGCGTCCAGCCGGGGATCAGGCGCCACCAGTTGTCGCGCGCCGAAAGATAGCCCCCCACAAATAGAAGCGCCAGCAGGCCCAGCAGCGCGGCCGCCGCGTATTGAACGTAGGGTTCAAAGTGGACAAAGACGTCAAAGTTGAACAGCAGCAGCCCAACGCCCGCCAGCGCCAGCAACACGCCCCAGATGAGGTTGTTGACGCGGTTGTCGCTGCTCTTGGCGGTCATCTTTGGCGCTCCTCTATAGCGCTCCTCATCAGCCGCCGGCCGCCGGCGTCCCATCGCCGGATTCCATGCCGCGCCAGACCGTCTCCGGCGTAAACGGCAGCGCGTCGTACCAGACCCCGAGCGCATCGTGCAGCGCCGCCGCGATGGCCGGCGCCGTCGGCAGAAAGGGCATCTCCGCCATCCCCCGCGCGCCCAGCGGCCCCTGCGGGTCCGGCAGCTCCAGGATCACCGGCACGATCTCCTCGGCCACGTCGGCCACGCCGGGGATCAGATAGTTGCTCAAATGGGGCGTGATCGTGACGCCCTCCTCCTGCAGGTAGTTCTCCAGCAGCGTCCAGCCGATTGACTGCGCCACCGCTCCCTCAATCTGCCCCTCCACGTGCTGCGGATGTATCGCCTTGCCCACGTCGTTCACGCTGACCAGCCGTTTGACCGTCACGTGCCCTGTATCCCGGTCCACCTCGACGTCGGCCACCTGCGCGCAATACCCGTAAGTGATGTTGGGGTCGCAGGCGCCCGTCTCCCGATCGAAAGGCGTCGTGGCGCGCGGATGATAGACGAACTCGGCCCGCGCCGGCCGTTCCTCATCCCGCCACAGCGCCATCGCCCGCTCGGCCGCGCCCTGAATCGCATTGCCGGCCATAAATGTCATGCGGCTGGCCGAGCTGCTGCCGCTCGAGCCGGTCACGTCCGTGTCCTCCGCCTCCAACTCAACCTGCTCCGGCGAAAGACCCAGCATCTCCGCGGTCATCAGGATGAAAGCGGTGTGCGCGCCCTGCCCCACCTCGGCGCCGACGCAGCCCACGCGCGCCCGCTCAACTGTCTCCCCGCCCTGCAGCTCCACCCACGCCGTGCAGTGCTCCGGGAAGCCGAAACTGTAGCCTACGTTCTTGTAGGAGACGGCGATCCCCTTGCCCCTCGCAATCCGGCCGCGGGATGAGTCCAGGCTCGTGGTCAGCAGCCCGTTGCCGCTGTCCGGTGGCGTGCTGCCGGCCGTTGCAGTAGCCACCGACCACTGGCCGTCGCGCGCCTGCCAGCCGCCCAGCCGCGCCGCCTCGGCCAGCACCTCTTCCGTTGTGCAGCCAGCGGGAACGGGGCTGCCGGTCACCAGCGTCGAGCCTTCGCGCAGGATATTGCGCATCCGGAACTCGACCGGGTCCATGTTCAGCGCATGCGCCAGCTTGGTCATCTGCATCTCGGCGGCAAAGTGCGCCTGCGGCCCGCCGAAACCGCGAAATGCGCCGCCCGGACAGTTGTTGGTATACACCGTACGCGCGTCCACGTGCGCGTTCGGAATCTCATAGGGGCCCAGGCACATCAGCGTGGCGTTCGCCAGCACCTTGGTGCTCGTGTAGGAGTAAGCGCCCGAGTCGCTGGTCAAATCCATCTGCGCCGCCGTGATCTTGCCCTCTCTGTTTGCCCCCCACTTGGCCCGAATAACGAACGCATGCCGCTTGTGGTGCCCGACGATCGACTCCTCCCGGCTCCAGACGGTCTTCACCGGGCGGCCCGTCTTCCACGCGGCCAGCGCCAGTGGAATCTGGACCGACATATCCTCCCGCCCGCCAAAAGCCCCGCCGACAGCCGGGTAGCGCACAACGATCCGGTTCGCCGGCAGGTCGAGAGCATGGGAGATCTGTTCCTGGTCCTCGTGCATCCACTGCCCGGCGACGATGACCTCGATGCGGCCGTCGTCGCGCACATGCGCGAGCCCTGCCTCCGGCTGCAGATAGGCGTGCTCCTGCGGGTGCGTGCTGTAGACGCCCTCCACGCACACGTCGGCCTCGGCAAAACCGGCACTGATGTCCCCGCAGCGCAGACGGTGCCGGACGAGCAGATTCGACCCTCTGTCCCGTCCTTCCGGGTAAGGAAAGTTGCTGAAAGGGTGGGGATGCAGCGGCTGCGCGTCGGCCGCCAGCGCCTGCTCCGTGCTGGTGATCACCGGCAGCGTCTCATACTCGATCTCCAGCAGCCGCGCCGCCGCCTCCGCCTGCGTTGCCGTCTCGGCAACGATCAACGCCACCTTGTCCCCTTCCCAGCGCACGACCTCCGCCTGGGGCGTGCTCCCCAGCCCGCACAGCACAGGCTGGTCCGGCATAACCAACCCGTACTCGTTCACCGGCACGTCCGCCGCCGTCAGAACGGTGATAACGCCCTCCGCCGCCGCGGCCCGCTCCGTATCCATGCGCACGATTCGCGCGTGCGGCACGCCCGCAAAGACGATCTTCAGCCACGCCTGGCCTGGCAGGTCGATATCCGCCGGATAGGCAGCCTGCCCGGTCACCTTCTCCGCCGCATCAAAACGCGGTATGCTGCTACCAACCGCCCGCATCAATTCACCTCAACGACCACTCTGACCACTATCCACTGTAGTTCAAAACCACTCCGGATTACGGGCCGGGATCCCGCTGTAGTAGGCCCGTATCTCTTCGATCTGCGCTTCCATATCGCCGCTCGGCCGGATGGTCGGACCGATACCTGCGACCTGCCGTTCAAAGTCGGCATAGGCCAGGGTGATCGGCGTTCCCGCGCCGAGTGCGATACGGTAGAAGCCGGTCTTCCAGCGCTCTACCTTCTTGCGCGTCCCCTCCGGCGTGAGAACCAGCACGAACTTCTCGCTGCGGTTCATTTCGTCGATGACCTGCTGCGCAAGACCGTCGGGCGCCTGGCGATTCACCGGTATGGCGCCCATCCAGCGCATGAGACCGCTCAATGCGTGATCGCAGGCCTCTCTCTTGACCATCCAGCGGCAATCCAGCCCGGTCGCCAGAAAAAATCCAACTGCCAGCACGGCATCCCAGTGGGAGGTGTGCGGAGCGCCGATGATCACAAGTTTCGGCACGTCGGGCAGCTGGCCCTCGATGCGCCAGCCCAGCAGCCTGAACATCAACCGGCCGATAGCCCGGGTCAGCCAGTTCCCCCGCCGCGGCAGTGAGGGCGACATGACCAGATCCGCGCTGTGCGTGTCGACCAGCGGCTCCGGCCCCAGCCAGCCCCACTCCCCTACACTTGGCGAGGACGAAAGAAGCTTTCTACTTTCCCGGCGAAACAGAACGACAAGTAGGAAGATTCCGAGGAGAAAGAAAACGTCACTCCGCATTCCTTTTCTGATCATAGATGCGAAACCCCCTCTTCTGATAGTTGGGCAACGCCGCCGGGTGGTCCAGCGTACACGTGTGTACCCACACCCGCTGCGGACCAAGCGCCCACGCGCGGCGGAGCGCCTCCGTCAGCAGCGCGCCTCCCACGCCCCGGCCGACAAAGGGCGGCAGCAGACCGAAATAGGCCAGTTCAACCTGCTTGATTCCATTTTCGCGCTGCTCTTCCAGCTCAAAGTAGCCTGCCGGCGTCCCCTGCACATATCCGATCCATGTCTGCGTTCCGGGCCGCTCCACCCAGGCCCGCCACTGTTCTTCCGTCCAGGGCAGACGCGTCGTCCACGTATATGCCCGCCCCACCTCCGTATAGAAAAAGCGATTCAGCGCGGGGAACGCCAGCTCCGCCTGCCGCACGGCAAAAGGTTCCGCGGGCGCCCGCGCCGGCCGCAACTCCTCCGCGCTGGTCATCTCCAGATAGTATGTGATTACGTCGTTTCCGTCAGTTCCCATCTACCCCGCTCACCTGCGTTAAGAGCCTGAAGGGCCGGACCACCTCTCACGCCTCACTCTTCTCTCCCTGCTTCCCGCCCCGCCGCTACCACCGCGTCCAGAATTTTCCGATACCCCGTGCAGCGGCACAGGTTCCCCGTCAGCGCCTCCTGCGCCTCAAGGCGGTCGGGGTTGGTACGCTCATCCAGCAGCGCCGCCGCCGACATCACAATCCCCGGCGTACAGAATCCGCACTGCACGCCGCCGCTCTCGATCAGCGCCTGCTGCACCCTGTGCAACAGCTCCGAGGACTCCGCCGTCGAACCGGTCAATCCCTCGACCGTCACGACCTCGCTGCCCGCCGCCCGCTCCGCCGGCACAAGGCACGCCATGACCGCCATACCGTCCAGATAGACCGTGCAGGCCCCGCATTCACCCTCAGCGCAGCCCTCCTTCACGCCAACAAAACCCGCTGCCCGCAGGCTGTCCAGCAGCGTCATGCCGCCTTCAAGCTCGACCGCGCCGCCGTTGACCGTTGCCGCGGTTTCCAGCCCCGTCGAGACCGGCCAGCGTCCATCAGTATCGCCCCACAGCGTCACCGGCGTCTCCAGCCATCCCTCGCGCTCGCGCCCATCCCGCAGCTGGCGCAACAGGCGGGCGACCAGCGTCTCCACCATGGCTTTTCGGTAATCCGCGCTGCCGCGCAGATCGTCGATCGGCCGCGCCTGCGTTGCCGCCAGCCGCGCCGCCTCCTCGATCGTCTGCTCGGTCAGCGTCTTGCCGATCAGAAAGGCTTCGGCCTCCGTCGCCCGCACCACCGTCGGCGCAACCGCGCCCAGCGCGACCGCCGCATGCGTAACTGCTGCCGACGCCCAGTCCGCCCCGCCGTCGCAGGTAACTGAACCGGCCGCGCTCAAAATGCTGATCGCCTGCGCCCGCCGCAGCCCCAACTTGATAAAGTTGCCCCGCCGCGCCGAGTCCGGCAGCGGAATGGAGATACGCGTCAGCATCTCGTCGTCCGCCAGGTCCACCTGACGCACGCCGCGGAAAAAGCGCGCCAGCGGCAGCGTGCGGCTGCCTCGCGCTGCGCTCTCGAGGCGCACGCTCGCATCCAGCGCCATCAGCGGCACGATCGAGTCGTTGGCCGGGCTGGCCGTGACGAGATTGCCGGCGACCGTCGCCCGATTCCGGATCTGCGGCGCGCCCACCTCCCAGCACGCCCGCGCCAGCGGAAACGCCCCCTCCACCACCAACCGGCTGCGCACGCACTGGTTATGCGTCACCAGCGGACCCAGATGGAGCGCGCCTTCCTCCTCCCAGATTTCGGCCAGGCCCGGGATGCGCGTCAGATCGATCAGCCCCATCTCGGCGCCGTCCGCACTACCGTCGCGCGCCAGATCGATGAGGAGGTCGGTGCCGCCGGCGATGAAACGGGCGGCCGCGCCGTGCTCCGCTTTCAACTTCAAAGCATCTGTCAATGTCAGGGGGGATGTGCAGAAGCGGTACATATCAGTCCACAGAGAACAACTAAAACCCACCCGCAAAGGTATCGATCATCAGCCTTACATCGCCCAGGGGATAAAGAATCGGGCAGGTGGCGCCGTTGTCCATATACTCGCGCACCTTCTTCTTCACCTCCTCCGGCGTACCGCTCGCTGTGATGCGCGTGACCAGTTCGTCCGGCACCAGCGGCATCGCCTTGCGCACCTGCTCCCGCGTCGCCGGCCAGCCCAGGATCGACTGAATCTGCTCGACAACCTCCGGCTTGACACCGCTCGCCTGCGCGATATGCGGCTGCTGCCCCAGGTACTGGGTGAGCAGCTCGCGTGCGCCGTCCAGCGCCGTCTGCTGGTCCTCGTGCACCGAGCACACGATCAGCTGCGGGCGGTCGACGTCATCCAGGCTGCGCCCCGCCCGTTTCGCGCCCGCCTCCAGCCGCTCCAGCGCCATATGGTTATAGTCCGGCGGCACACAGTAGTTCAACACCGCCCCGTCCGCGATCTCCCCGGTCAGCTCCATCATCTTCGGCCCCGTCGCCCCGATCATGATGGGAACGTTGCGCGGCGCCTGCCGCCCGTGCACGACATCCAGCTCGATGCCGTTCACCTGGTGAAACTCGCCCTCGAACGTGACGTTCTCCATCGCCAGCAGACGCCGCGTGACCTCCACCGTCTCCCGCATCGCCTTCAACGGTCTGCGCCGGCTGATGCCCACATTCTTGGCCAGGGGGTCCCACCATGCGCCGACACCGCAGATCACGCGGTCCGGGGCCAGGTCATCCAGTGTCAGAAAAGTGGCCGCCAGCAGCCCGATGTTGCGCGTCCAGTTATTGATCACGCCCGACCCGATCCGGATGCGCTCTGTGACCGCGGCGAAAGCGGCCATCGGCACGATCGCATCCCGCACCAGCCGGCTTTCCGCCTGCCAGACCGCCTCAAACCCCTTCTCCTCCGCGTAGCGCACATACGCCATCCCCTCACGGATCGAATGTTTATCCTGCAGATAGAGTGCAACGCGGCTGTACTTGGGCGCGGTCATCGAATCTCCTGAACTCTTGCGGTTTACGTTCGGCGCAGGATCTCCCTGCCTCTCTTACGGAAGTCGTTCTCTTGGTAACCTGGGCGCGACAGTTACCGAAAACGGGTAACTCTTTTCCCTTCCTTCCTGAATTGTACACGTGTCAGAACAGAGCGTCAAAGATGTCGGAATTCCGGGTGCATCCCGTATTCGGGGCGGGAACAAAGGCGAGGCGTGAGGCGCGAGGAACGGGAACTGCCGGCGCCTCTGCAGGAGATCGGATTGCGGGCCGGCCGCGGTGTTGTTGTTGGCTGAATCATATGAAAGTTCGTCACTATTTGGGATGCGTTCATATGTGCATGTTGGCTTGCTGGGGCGGTCGGGGAAGCAGTGGAACGGCAGTGGTCGGAACGGCAGTGGTCAGTGGACGGAGGCGGAGTGGCTGGGGGCGCGAGGGCAGGGGCAACGGCGAGGAGAGAGTGGAGAGGAGTGATGAGTGAGTTTGAGGCAGAGGCGGCGAGGCGTGGCTATGCCGGAGGGTTGAGGGGGAGGGCGTATTCGATGGCGCTGAGTTTGTGGACGGGATACGCTGCGTTCATCCGGTGCAGGCGTATGTGGATCTGAAGGGGCATCCGGAAAGGGCGGCGGAGGCCGGCGAGGCGCTGCGAAGGCGGTTTTTTGCGCGGGGGGAGGGTGTTGGCTGAGGGAGGGGGGCAGGACCGGAGTGACCGAGCAGACTTTCTGCCGGTGTCCGCTCAGTCGAGGCAAAGGGCCCTATTTTTGTGTGGAGGCATGAGGGCGCTGCGCTTGCGCTCTGCCTGTGGGCGCAGCGATTTCCTTCTTCTGCGCCGGTTGATGCGAAGCGCGCAGGCGACGTTTTTCCTCTTCAATGGCTTTGCGATCTTCGGCTGTGAAGTGCTTTGTGAGTTCACTGAATTTTGTGCGTCCGCTCATCAGAGTTTGCCCTCCTCTCGCAGCTCCTGCAGATGTTCATTGTAATCCCAACTCTCCATCTCTCTTTCTCAAACTGGACGGATCCGAACTGATAAGCAGATAGCAAACAGCTTGGATCCAAGAAAGTGTTGCCGCTGGAATATAGCAGGTCAGGTAGGTCATGTCAACCGACTTGGGGGACGGGGTGCATTCCGGATTTGGGGTGGTCTGGAGTAGTGGGCTGCTGACCCTCAGCGTAACTCCCCGGAGGTAGCCTGAAACTCACCCCTATATTGGGATGCACCCGTTACTAACCTGCCTACTGCCCTTTCCCTCACTCCATGCTATAATGCCGTCCCATGCACAGGCAGCGCATTGCGTCAGCGGATCACAGAGACGACGACAGCGACTGGCGCCAATCAGACTGGGCCACCGATCTCGACGACGGCTGGTTCTGGCAGCTTATCCGCGGGCGCAGGTCCGTCCGCCGCTACCTGCCCGAACCGGTTGAGAAGGCGCTGCTCGAAATGCTGCTGACCGCCGCAATCTGGGCGCCTTCAGCCCACAACCGCCAGCCCTGGCGCTTCTGCGTCGTCACCACCGACCCGGTCAAGCAGGAGTTGAGCGACCGCATGGGCGCGCGCTGGCGCGCTGACCTCAGCGCCGACGGCGTCGACGAGGCCATCATCGAGCGCCGCATCCGCATCAGTCATGCCCGCATCACCGGCGCGCCCGCCCTCATCGCCGCCTCCCTCTCCCTCGAAGGCATGGACGACTACCCGGACCGGCGCCGGCAGGAGGCCGAATGGCTCATGGCCGTGCAAAGCACCGCCCTGGCCTGCCAGAACCTGCTCCTGGCAGCCCACAACTACGGCCTCGCCGCCTGCTGGATGTGCGCGCCCCTCTTCGTGCCCGACCTGGTGCGGGATGTCCTCGACCTGCCGCAAAGCTGGCATCCCCAGGCCCTGATCACCCTCGGCTACGCCGCCGAAGAAAAGCGCCGCGAGCGCCTGCCGCTGGCGGAACGGGTAACCTGGCGCTGAGCCGCGCATCGTTAAATTCATATCTTGAAAAACGTGTCCTATGGCCCCCAAACTGGCGAACTCTTCCCCGGTCGTGGCCCTGGCCGGCGGTGTCGGCGGGGCCAAATTCGCAACCGGTCTGCAGGAAACACTTCCCCCCGGCGCGCTGACCGTCATCGTCAACACCGGTGACGACTTCGAGCACTGGGGCCTCACCATCTGCCCCGATATCGACACCGTCCTCTACGGGCTGGCTGGCGTCAACAACACCCAGACCGGCTGGGGCCGTGACCGTGAAACCTGGGACGTGCTCGCCGAGATCGAGCGCCTCGGCGGGGAGGCCTGGTTCCGTCTGGGTGACAAGGACCTCGCCCTCCATCTGCTCCGTAACCAGTGGCTCAAAGCCGGCGCCAACCTGACCCAGGTCACCGACCGCCTGCGCCAGAAGCTCGACGTGCCCTCCCGCGTCCTGCCGATGTGCAACGAGCCGGTGCGCACCCTCGTGCACACCGACGAGGGCGATCTCCCCTTCCAGGATTACTTCGTGCGCCGCCGTTGCGAACCGGCCTTCCAGGGCCTCACCTTCGTCGGCGCCGGCGAGGCAACCCTCACCCCCGATGTCGCCGGGACGCTCCAGGCCGCCCATCAGATCATCATCTGCCCCAGCAACCCCTACCTCAGCGTCGACCCCATCCTCTCGGTCCCCGGTCTGCGCCAGCTGCTGCGGGAGAGCAACGCCCCCGTCGTGGCGGTCAGCCCCATCGTCGGCGGACGCGCCGTCAAGGGCCCGGTAGCCAAAATGATGCGCGAAATGGGCCATCTCGAACACCTGCCGCTCACCGTCGTCGAGCACTACGGCGATCTGCTCGACGGATTCGTTCTCGACCAGCAGGACCGCGCCGAAGAAAGCCGCCTTCCCCTGCCCGCGTTGACAACCGATACGATCATGACCGGCCTGTCCTCCAAACAGCGCCTCGCGGCAGAGGTCCTGCAGTTCGGCCGGTCACTTACGGCTAGCTGATTATGTTTTCTTCAAATCGATCAACTGTTGAGGAGTGAAGGGGCTATATGCCGCACCAGACCGAACCGAATGTAAACAACGCGTTGGGAATTCTGCTTCAGGGAATGTTGCCTCGTAGTGATGTACGCTCAGAGAACACACAAGCCATTTACGGACGCCCAGGCCTGAAGCCCGACATCCTTATCACGGAACCCGGCCGGGCGCCCGTTGTAATCGAGGCCGAGTACATGCCCGCCGCCAACGTCGAAGCAGAGGCGAAAGACCGCCTTGGACTTAAGACTTCTGCCGACCATCGTGTCATCGAGGCCGCCATTGCCCTCCGCTATCCGGACGAAGTAGGCGAGGCGCTGGATCTCTCCGCTGCCCTCTCTGATACCCGTCTGTCATACTGCGTCTTCACCGAAAACGGCGGCGCCAGCCGCTTCCCCGAGTCCGGCTGGCTAGACGGATCGGTCGAGGATGTAGCCGACATGGTTCGCCTGGTCTCAGTTCCACAGCACGCGGTTGATCGGGCAACAGAGATCTTGCAGGAGGGCATCGACGGCGCCGCCAAAATCCTCGACGAACTGGACAAGACCCGCCCAGGCATCACAGAGGCAATCGCCAATTTGCTGGGGATGGCCAACGTGCGCCAGACCCGCCGCATGGCCTGCGCCATCATCGCCAACGCCCTCGTCTTCCACGATCAGATTGCCGGCATGCACGCCCGCATCAGGTCCCTCGCGCATGCCTGCGGCGACAGCGTAGACAACCCGCAGGGCGAGGTGTTGGCGGCCTGGACCGCCATTCTGAATATCAACTACTGGCCCATCTTCTCCATCGCCAAGGATATCCTCGAGCATTTGGGCTCCGCTGACGCCGCCAGAATACTTCACCGACTGCGCGACACCGCACAGGGCGTCAACGCAACCGGCGTCGAAAACGCCCACGACCTCACCGGCCGCATTTTCCAGCGCCTCATCGCCGACCGCAAATACCTGGCCACCTTCTACACCTTGCCTGCTTCCGCGGCTCTGCTTGCCCGGCTCGCCGTCGCCAAGCTGGAAGGGGTCGACTGGTCGAGCGCCGAGGAAATCGGCAAACTGCGAATCGGTGACTTCGCCTGCGGTACTGGCGCGCTGCTCTCCGCCGTGTACGAACAGATCGCCGCCCGCCATGAGCGCGCCGGCGGCGACGGCAGCAAACTGCACAAAGTGATGATGGAGGAGGTTCTATACGGATGCGACGTCATGCCATCAGCAATTCACATCACTGGGTCCACACTATCAGGCGTCGAACCAGCGGTCGGCTTCACAAATTCCCGTCTCTACACCATGCCTTACGGCCGGCAGCAGGACGGCGGCGTAATGATAGGCTCTCTGGAGTTGCTCCAGTCTTCCAGAGTCCAGACACTTTTCAACATCAGCGATCCGGCCATGCGCACCGGCAGCGCGGGCGAAGAGACGGCTGCTCAGGTCAGCACCGAGATTCCCGACTTCGGTTATGACTTGGTGATAATGAATCCACCGTTTACGCGTGCCACCAACCACGAAGGGGCGCATGCTGACATCACCAACCCTGCTTTCGCGGCTTTTGGCGCGACTGATGAAGACCAATCGGCAATGGGAACGCGGGCCACTAAGCTGGCTAAGGGCACCTGTTCCGATGGCAACGCTGGCATTGCCTCCACTTTTGCGGCGCTGGCCCACAAAAAAGTCAAACCAGGCGGCGTCTTGGCTTTGGTCCTCCCTCTGTCGGCCGCAACTGGTCTGTCCTGGGAGGGTTTGCGAGAAATGCTTGACCGCGATTACACCGACATGACAGTGGTGAGTATCACGGCGAACGATCAAGACATGTCCTTTTCGTCCGACACGGGGATGGCTGAATGTCTGGTAACCGCTCGCAAACTCATGGTGGGTGAACAGCCCAACAACGCAGACCGTTTTGTATCCCTTAGCCGCAGGCCGCAAGGGTTTGCTTACGCGAGGGAACTGGTGACAGGCTGCACTCCTGACAATAGTCAGGTCAGGCGAATCGAAGACGGGCCATATGGGGGTACACCCATAATGATCGGGGGAGAATTGGCGGGCTACATGATTGTCGCTCCCCGTCTCCCGGTCTGGCGCGCGGTGCGTCTGTCCGACTACTCAGTGGCGCAGACTGCATTTGCTTTATCCCAGTCTAAGCTGTGGCTTCCTGGACTGGCCTCCTCGTTTGAATTAAAGGCGACACTTTTGGCCAACGTAGGGAAACTTGGCTTCGTGCATCGCGACATAACGGGCCCGGCCCCCAAACCAGGTCTGCCCCCTAGAGGGCCCTTTGACAAGATGGCTCCAAGCCCCACGGCCACCTACCCAGCTCTGTGGAACCACAACGCCAAAAATGAGACCCACATGGTCTGCGCTCCCGATGCACAATTGCAGGTCCGGCCGGGTATGGGGTGCCGAGCGGCTGTGATCTGGGCCACTGCCAGCCGCGCGCATCTGAACAACGAATACACTTTTGGCTCTCAGGCTCTAGCCGTCGCTTTCACAGACCAGGAGTCGATAGGTGGGAGGGTATGGCCCAACGTCATCTTTTCCGATAGCAGGTTTGATTACGCCTTCGCAGTGTGGGGTAACTCTACACTAGGCCTGTTGTCTTACTGGTGGCATTCCAGCCGCCAACAATCGAGCAAGGCGAGTATTACTATCCGTTCCGCCGAGTCTCTCCCTGTACTGGATCTGCGCTGCCTCACGGATGAACAGTTGTGTATGGCTGAGAAGATTTTTGAGGAGTTCCGGGACAAGAACCTGATGCCCGCTTACCTCGCCGACGCCGACCCCAACCGCGCCCTCCTGGACCGGCGCGTCATCTGCGACCTCCTCGGCTTCGGCGAGGACATCTACAGGGCCGTCCGCCTCCTTTCCGCCAAATGGTGCGCCGAGCCCTCCGTGCACGGCGGGAAGAAGCGTCCAAAGGATGCCAAGCTGGTAGTCTGATCGATCTTAGAATTGGGCAGGGTTGGGGCGTCGTCAGCAAGGTAGGGCGCTCGTTACATTGTGAGGATATTGCGGGAATATGACTCTTAGCCAGCAGGAATTCAAGGCCATTATCGCAGATGAAACCAAACGAATCGAAAAAGACATAGTTTGGGTATCAGAGCAAAACCCATCAGCAAAGAGTTTCCGCATAGACATCGACTCTGATGAAGGATACCCCTTATTTCTCAAGGGCTGGTACAATCCCTACTCCGGCAAGCTGTCCTACACCATCATTTACCGTGGGGTGGGCCGGATCTATAGCTTGGACCTGGGCGCGGAGCACATCAACCCCGACGGTGGCGCTGTAGGTGAGACGCACAAGCATCGCTGGGTTCCAGTTCACAAGGATAAGAGGGCCTACGCGCCGGAAGACATAACCTACCCTTGGAGTTGTCCGGTAGACGTGTGGGAGCAGTTCTGCGCTGAAGCAAATCTCGAACACCGGGGAGTAATGCACACACCAAGTGTTCAAGGAGCGATGATGCTATGAACGACGCAACCCTATGCACCGCTTTGCAACAGGCTGTACCTCCCCTCTTCGTTTGCTCGCCGGCTCCCCAAGAAGGAGTACGGGTCCGCACCCCGATGCTGTACCCGGACGGCGGCGTTGTGGACGTGTTCGTTCTGGAGGGGAACAACGGCTACATCGTCACTGATTTCGGCGACGCCTTGGGCTGGCTCGGGCTGCAATCGGTGACCCAGCGACGATCCCCCAAACAAAACGCACTGATTCAAGACGTATGCCAGACCCTCCGTATAGAGTTAGACCGTGACCGGCTGATGCTCCGCGGCGTTGCCAGCGGCGCGTTGGGAGAATCAGTGCTACGTGTCGCCCAGGCGGCGGTACGCGTATCCGATCTCTGGTTCACGTTCCGCAATCAAGCGATTCAGAGTACGGCCGATGAGGTAGACGAATGGCTTCGCGAAAGAGAGATTGTTTTTGAGCCGAGAGTGTCGAAGCAGGGCCGCTCGACCCAAAACTGGACGATAGATTTTGAGACACACACAGATAATCGGACCTGTTTTGTCTTTCTCTTGGCCACCGGGGCCCGTGGTGCTGTCCGAAGAATGACAGAGCACGTTGTGGCAGGGTGCGTCGA
Organism: Caldilineaceae bacterium; assembly: GCA_965208965.1. Taxonomy (GTDB): domain Bacteria; phylum Chloroflexota; class Anaerolineae; order Caldilineales; family Caldilineaceae; genus Bin5. Next base: position 944,797 of record OZ242384.1, on the reverse strand, counting down.
CCTTAATCACTTAAAAGGTAATCAACCTGATCTAGTCTTCGTCTCACTGTTTGACGACACGGAAGACGTTTGGCTGCCAGCGGACTTCGATCTTGTGGGAGGATTATCCGAGATCGCCCTGTGGTCTCATCCGGATGAGTTGGAGCGCCTGCTTATAGCTGCATGACCTCTCACCGAAGTTGATGTTGAAAAGGTCCCCCTGGAATGGTTATCTGTTTTCGGCTCGATAGACTGAGCTTGGCCCCAAAAACTGCACCACAAGCTAAGATGTATAATGGAGTGAACTGTCAAGCCAGTGGAGGAGCAGTTCGACGGTCAAGAAACTGGATGACAAAATCGATAGGCAAATCCTGTACTGTGAAGTTTCCAAGGGCGTGGGCCCCTGGTCCAGATAATGGGACTGGCTCTCTTGCCAAGTGTGAGAAGGACGTCAGTGTAGCCACGATCAAGAAATGCCATTGTTTGGCCTAACTCACTAAGGTCCTCCCATGAGCCTGTGGACGATTGTCCCCGTCAAGCCCTTCAACGAAGGCAAAAGCCGTCTCGCCGGCCATCTCTCCGCCCAGCAGCGGTGCGCCCTCAACCGCGAGCTCCTTACCCGCACCCTGGCAGCCATCAACCAGGCCCATCTAGACGCCGAAATCCTCGTCGTCAGCCGCGACAGCCGCGCCTTGGCCGCGGCCGAACGCGCCGGCAGCCGCGCCCTGGCCGAAGAAAGTCAGCCCTGCACAGCCCCGTCGCCCACCTGCAACCCCAATGACACCGAGTCCGAACCACAACTCAACGCAGCCCTGACCCAGGCCGCCCGCCACGCCGCGACCCACGGCGCAACCAAACTCCTGGTCCTCCCCACCGACATGCCCAACCTCACAGCCGAGGACGTCCGCGCAATGGCCGCCTCCCGCGGCCCCGAACCCCAGATCACCATCGCCCCCAGCCGCGACGGCGGCACCAATGCCCTCATGCTCCAGCCACCCCAGGCCATCCCCTTCGCCTTCGGCCCCGACAGCTTCCTCCGCCACCAGCGCCTCGCCGCCGCAGCCGGTATCCCCGTCCACGTAGTCCAGTCCGACTCCCTCCTCTTCGACATCGATCTGCCCGAAGACTACCGGCTCGTCCTAAACAGCCGCGGTTCGTAGGCAGTGGTGGTCATCCATCGACCCAAACAGGCTCTGTCCAAAGGCCTGCTCGACCGCTTACACAAACATAACTCCGGCGTCTTAAGCCTTCTTACATGACTTCCGCATCCCCTCTGACAACAACCTCGTCGAACGCGACGTGAGAATGACAAAAGTCCAACAAAATGTCTCCGGCTGCTTCCGAAATTTGGATAGTGTCCATACCCTCTGTGATATGCGCCCCTACAACCCTACCGCTGGCAAAGATGGACTTAACCCCATCGATATAATCTGCAATGCTCTCCTTGGCTAACCCTTCATCCCTGCAACCCGTTAGGCTTGGTAGTTAGACCTACTGAAGATTCAGAATTTCGATTGGGCAAGGGGGCGAGGCGAACTGCACTGGTGGGAAGGGAGTTGGTGATCAATCGCGGCAGCCTGTATACTTGTGCGATAAATCGCCGAGCCCGGGGTTGACAAAACTGGGCACCATCGTCCGAAAGCTTATGTCCATCACAGTCTTTAAGGACAGCTCTTATCACCTATCTACGTTGCTAGACGAAATCGACAGAGGCGAGATCGCTCTACCGGACATCCAGCGGCCCTTCGTCTGGAAACCGGCCAAAGTCCGAGAGCTTTTCGACTCGATGTACCGTGGTTTCCCAGTGGGCCATCTGCTGTTCTGGGCAACAGGCGCCGAATTAAATGCTCGTCGAATCGGCATACATACCCATGAATCTGCCCCGCGTCTAATGATCGTGGACGGCCAGCAGCGCCTGACGAGCCTCTACACCGTACTTACGGGAAAGGAGGTGCTCCGTGACGACTACACTTCCTCACGGATTCGAATAGCGTTTCGTCCACGGGACGGCAGCTTTGAAGTGGCCGATGCCGCCGTGGCAAAAAATCCGGAATTCATCCACGACATCTCGATTCTCTGGGACGGCGATAGCCAGAGCAGAAAGGTACGAGAGTTCCTCAATCGCTTGGAGGCAAGCAAGGGGGTGTTGACGGAGTATCAGCGAGACGGCCTTGAGGATGCGATCGGTCGGCTATACAACCTCCGCAACTACCCATTCAAAGTCATGGAACTGGGATCAGACGTAGACGAGGAACAGGTCGCGGATGTATTCGTGCGCATCAATAGCGAAGGAGTTCAACTCAATCAGGCCGACTTCATCCTTACTCTAATGTCCGTTTGGTGGGAAGAGGGGCGCACGCAGTTGGAGGCGTTCGCTCGAAACGCCAGGATCCCACAGTCGACCCCATCCCCGGCTAACCCATTCATCGACCCGTCGGCGGACCAGATGCTGCGCGTCATCGCGGGCCTCGCCCTTCGCCGCGGCCGCCTAAGATATGTTTATCAGGTGCTCCGCGGTAAAGACCTGGAGACCGGCGAGGTCTCGGCTGCAATTCGTGAAAAGCAGTTCGCTGCGCTACAGAAGGCTCAGGCGGAAACCCTGTCGCTGACCAATTGGCACGAGTTTCTCAAGGCCGTCCGCAGGGCCGGCTACCGAAGCCGAGCGATGATCAGTTCGGAGAATAACTTAATGTTCTCTTACCTGATATACCTGATTGGACATCGGGACTATGGTCTCGACCGCAAGACCCTACGTGAAGCGATCGCTCAATGGTTCTTCATGACCTCCCTCACCGGTCGATACACGGGCAACTTTGAGAGCAGGGTCGAACAGGATCTCCGCCGTCTTGCGGAAGCGAAGTCAGGTGAGGATTTCATAGCAACACTGAACGGAATCATCGATACGGTTCTTACGGACGACTTTTGGACTATCCAACTCCCTAGTTCTCTTGAAACGTCATCGGCCTACGGGCCGACTGTGTTCGCGTACTCCGCAAGCCTCGTACTCCTCAATGCCCGGCCCCTGTTCTCGCCGCTGCACTTGGGTGAGTTGCTTGATCCATCAACCCACGCTCCTAGATCCGCTGTCGAGCGCCACCATCTTTTCCCAAAGGCGTACCTGACGCGCATAGGTATCGACCGCACTGCACTTCGGAATCAGATCGCTAACTATGCCTTCGTCGAATGGCCTGACAACGTAACGATCGGTGATTCTCCACCCAGCGACTATTTCCCTCCTCTCTTCGGCGAACTTACACAGCAGCAGCAGAAACAAGCCCGGTTTTGGCACGCTTTGCCCGATGGTTGGGAGCAGATGGACTATCGGGACTTCCTTCAACAGCGGCGGCTACTCATTGCCAAGGTCGTTCGAGCGGCCTTCGACAAGCTTCGCGGGGGTGAGCTTACCGAGGAGGAGGCACTGCCACTTTCAACTAGCTTCCCCGGGTGGTCCGTCGAAGATCTCTTGACCCAGATGGAAACTGAGTGGGTTGAATTCAAATCGTCTGCTTACTTCAGTTACAGGCCAGACATACCTGAGAAAGTTGTCACGGAATCGGTTCTGAAGACCATCGCGGGCTTCCTGAACTCCTCTGGCGGCACACTCGCAATAGGTATCGCGGATGACGGCGAACCCCTTGGGATCCAACCAGATCTCGATAAGAAGAACATGGACGAAGACCGATACATAGGCTCACTCACCACGGCAATTGGGCGTTCTCTAGGGTCACTCGCTTCGACACGGGCAAAGATTCAGTTGGAGGATGTCAACGACATTCGGGTCGCCATTGTGCATGTCGCTCCATCACCCGAACCGATCTACGCCAAAGTCTCCAACAGTGAAAACGTTTTCTTCGCCCGAGTGAACAACTCCACCCGGATCCTCGAAGGACCTGATCTCGTCGGGTATGTGAAACAACGCTGGGCATAGGGACTGTATTTTACCCATTTCGTGGTCTAGCGATTGGGGCCAACTATAGATAAGCGTTTGAAATTTTCTGCGGGCGATCAACGGGAGGAACTGACCTGAACCATCCTAGAGCCCCATTGGCCCGCGGATGCTGATAGAGGGATGTAAAACTTGCAAGCCAGATTATTCGCAGGGGTCCCCCCACAAGCCACCTGCCGGTACTTAGTACCGATTCAGGGAGGCTTTTTGCGCTTGGGGGTTGTATGCAAGCGATGTCGGGGCGGGAATGAAGGTGTGAAGATGCCCAGACGAGTGTGGCGGGCGAGGGTCAGACGCCGGGTTTGCGCCGAAACTGAGGGCGAATTGGCAGGACAGGAATATTGGCGCGAAACTGACACAGGAACGACAGAAAATGACAGAAAACATACATATCAGTGGTGTGCTCTTAGTATGAAGTAAAGCGACAAAACCTAATACTACAACCGTACTTTTATTAGCCGAAGAGCGAAAGCGTCAATAGAAGCGCAGAAGTGGCTGTATTTGGGTCGTTAATGCAATTCCATGGTGGCTAAAGATGTGCTTTCTCGCCCTCATTTTCGCCCAAAGAACTACAGATTCATAAATTGCGGTTGTAGTACTAAGAACAATGAGATATGAGCAAATTAGCTCGTGAGGAATTCGACAAAGCTCGAATTCTGCAAACTACCCAGAATGACGCCCGACGTATTTTCCAAAGAGTGCGTGCGGCGCAACAGAGTCCGCCTCGTTCAAGTATGCGTTGGCCATTCGAGTTGATCCAAAATGCTCACGATGCCGGGCCAAGGGAAAGTGACGACCGAGTAGAGATCACCTTCGTACTCTCCGAAGATCGATTGGTTGTATCCCATACTGGAAAACCTTTTGTTGCACAGGAGCTAGCGGCCTTGCTGTCTGGCGGCTCCAGCAAAGAATTCGACAGTGAAGAGACGACAGGGCGGTTCGGTACAGGATTTCTAGTGACGCACGCCGTGTCGACTCGCGTGGACGTAGATGGCGTTTTGGCAACAGAGCAGGGACCCGAAGTTTTCCATATTGAGCTAGCCCGCGATGGTGACGAAGACTCTATCGCAACAAACATAGAACAAGCCAATGAGTCGCTGGAGGATGCCGAGCCTGCCCTGAAAGCTTGGATTGCCAACAATCCTACTGCATCATTTGTCTACCATAACCCCAATGTCGATGTTGTTGGACGAGGATTAGATCGTTTGGAAGAAACACTGCCGTACCTCTATGCGACATGTAGACAACTTGGACGCGTTAACATTATGAGGTTCGGAGAGGAGAAACAATATAAGCCCGAGCGTTCGGCTAGGTCTGATGAAGGTAACTTCGTGATCCGCAGGACTCAAGTCACTATATCTACAGCCAAGACCTCAAACTGTGTCACTGCAGTACGCATCGGGGAGAAGAATGGGCAATCAGCTCTGCTTACGGTGTTGGAACATCGTGGAACTGATGAGCTTCAGGTTCAAATCCCAAGCGATGGGTTCGCCAGGGTGTTTGTAAAGTTTCCAATAGCTGGAACTGACCTTTTGCCCTTTAATGTGATCCTTGATGGTGATTTCGCGACTTTTCAAGAACGGGACGGGATTGCCATGGACGATGCCGACAAGCTATCGATCAGTACCGCACTGTCGGCAATTCCCACTCTTGTTCAACATGCTATCGAGTCAGGCTGGCGCGATGCCCATATGCTTGCCAGTCTCGCCGCACCAATTTGGCCCTTGAGCGGCGAAGCCGAAAGCGGGGAGGCGCAGTGGTGGGAAAGCGTCATTATGCAGGCAGCTGAACGAACCGCCTCCAAACCACTTGTGCCGACCGGAATAGGTTTGCTCCCGGCTCTGTCCGCTCAGGGCGAACGATTTGTAACCTTTCCCGTGCCAGCAATTGAATCCGACGCAACCGAAAGTATAGACTACGACACCTTTCACGAGATTCTTGGGTATGTAACAGAGCTAAACCTGCCCAGAAAGGAAGTTGCGGAGACTTGGGGCGAAATAGCTCGCCAGTGGCAACAGGCTGGGGTGGCGGTCAATCGGTTGGGCCTCAGTGAACTGACTGACTGGCTTAAGACAAGGGGCGATTCAGTTAGCGATCTTCCTATCGACGGGGACTCCTTTTCGTGGCTGGCAAAGTTATTCCTGTTAGCGGATGACATGCAAGACCAGAACGTTCGGGGCATGGTCAACGGACTATTACCAAACCAGCAAGGAGTTCTTAAGAACACAGAAGCAGATAATCTATACAGGGACGGTGAAATTTCGCCAGAGGTCAAGGATATAGCGTCTGCACTAGGTGAGGACCTTCGTTCGCAGCTTTTGCACGGAGCTATGGCACAGGCTCTGCAGGCCCCAGGTTACGAAAAGGCCAACCAATTGGTCATTAACCTGCTCGACGAAGTGGACGGAGGAGATTATACCGAATCCAAGGCCATCGACCTTGTCCTAGATCGATTTGCAGAAGCGTTGCCAGACAACAGCCAATTTGATGGCAATTCACGACTCCCTACTTTGGCGGCATCTGCTCGTATGATTGTTCACCTTAAGGAAAGTGAGGACGTTCAAAGACTCAGGCGATGTCCGTTGCTGACCGCCGCTGGGCGAATAGCACATCTTTCCGGAAGTCAACAGATTTTAGCACCGGAACTGTTTTGGCCTGAGACGGCACGGCCCTATGCCGGTCTCTACGCGGACAACCGCCTGCTCTCTGACTACTATTGCGTTGACGACGAATTAGGCAAAGCGCTAAACGCACTCATCATAGCTGGCCTTGTCATTCCCGCGCCTCTGTTTGAGGGAAGGCGGGCCGAACTTTCGGATGTTAATTTGCTACGGGAAATGTCACAAGGGGAACAAGACACCGTAGGTGCCACTGTGCGAGATGCTACGTTTGCACAAATCGCGTTTCTGGCGACCGACTTGGTACAACGGTGCGGAGAGAACAGTGAACTAGCCAAGCTGCTCTTGGATTTTGTGCTGAACGTAGCAGTCCGCCAAGACCAGAGCTGGCGACAGAAGGACAGCTTCTCTGGTAACCGTTCCGGTGAACGGGTATCCCTAACTCTCAACAAGGCCATTTGGCCGTTCGAGCTCAAGGTTCGATCCTGGATCCCAGTACAGGCTCCTGACTCTGATACTGACACCATCGTCCCAATGCCGGCAAACGAATCAAACTTGCGAGAGATTCTTAACCTGTCCTGGCTGAAAGATAACCGCGATGCGGTTGATCTTCTGCATCATGTCTTTGGATTCAGACAATTGACTCTCTTACTGGACAGTGTCGGTACTGAAATTGAGGATGATTTGGTTGAATTACTTCGGTTCCCGGAGGTGGTGAAGGCAGCAGCAAACAATCCTGATGCTGTTAAGTTCGCTTCGGAGTTGAAAGAAACGGACATTGATTTGGGCTCAGTGCGGGATTTTGTACAGGATGTGGCCGAAGATGAAAAGCTCCTCGAAGATCTGGCAAATAGGCGCGAACAGAGGCGCCGGGGGCGTAAGAACCAGGACCTTGGAGTTACTATTGAGAGCCTGGTGAGTGAAAAGTTGAAGAAAGTTGGGTTCCATGTTCGTCGTACGGGGGTAGGGTCTGACTTTGAAATTGCTGCAGAGCTAGGACATTTGGCTGACTTGTGCATCACTCGTGAAAGGCAAAGTTGGCTGGTGGAAGTAAAGGCTACTCAAGACCAGAGCGTTCGTATGACCGATACACAAGCCAAGACAGCCGTAAAAGAAGGCAATCGGTTTCTGCTCTGCGTTGTTCCGCTAGACTCGGATTACTGCAGCACGGATTCTTCCGATATATTGGCCAATATGCGGTTTGTTGATGGCCTTGGCGAACGCCTCGCAGGTCTGTGCAATGATTTAGGGGTCTTCGAAGAATTACGTGATGACATTACTGCTGATACGGACACCGGGCTGCAGTTAGTACTCACTTCCGGCCCGACCCGTATTCGCGTTGCCAGTTCTGTTTGGGAGGACGGCGGGTTCCCCTTGGACGAACTGGCGGAAAAACTGCTGTCCTAAGATTGGCTGACATCTCGCTAAAGCCAGGCCAATGAATAGGCTAGGTACGTGAATGCCATATATTGGCGGGCTATATGGTGAGTCCCAAGTGCGCCAGGTAGCGCATCGTATTACTGTCTATGATTTCCCCAATCTTTAGACCACCAAATAAGAAAAATAAGGTGGATCTATTGGAATCCAACCAGCGGACCCAGAAATGAGCTTGTGGACAATTGTACCAGTCAAGCCCTTCAGTGAGGGTAAGAGCCGTCTAGCCGGCTACATTTCTCCACAGGAACGCCACACGCTCAACTGCAATCTATTCACACGTACACTGGACGCCATCCGCTTGGCGGATTCCGATGCAGAGATCGTTGTCGTCAGCCGTGATAACGACGCGTTAGACGTAGCGGCTCGTTTGGGAGGCCATGCACTTGCCGAGGAACAGTCCGACCCTCTGTCACGGGTAGTCGGTCCCCAGGCTATTCTGGCGACCTCTGAACCGCAACTCAACGCGGCCCTGGCCCAGGCCGCCCATTACGCCGTGGTACGCGGCGCAACCAGAATTCTGGTTCTGCCCACAGATATGCCCAACCTGACAGCCGAGGATGTGCGTACTATAGCCTCCCTCCGGGGTCGCAGTCCTCAGATCATCATTGCCCCCAGCCGCGACGGCGGCACCAATGCGTTGATGCTGCAGCCACCCCAAGCAATTCCCTTTGCCTTTGGTCGAGACAGTTTCCAACGCCACCGGCGCCTGGCCGCAGAGGCCGACATCCCTGTCCGGGTTGTCGAATCGGCCTCGCTTGTCTTCGACATCGACCTTCCGGAAGACTACGAACTGGTTTTCGGTAGTCAGTTGTCGGGTTGCCGCTTTGAGCGCCCGTTCGCCGCCAGCACCAGGAACGCAAAGTCGAAGACTGATAAACAGGAGCCGTTGACTCTCTCATAAGGCAAGCAAGATCCGGGTAATCGAAAGCAGCAAAGCGGGGCACTAAAGTACTTGACGGCGAGCCAGCGACCTAATACTTCACTCATCAATGAACATAGATTATCAAGTAATATATACTTAATTTCAAATAATTATCATTATAAATCCCGGGAAATTTTTTCTCGCAGACTCTCGTAATCTCTCGTGGAACTCTCGTACATCTCTCGTGCGAGCGTAGGCAAGCCTCCTCCCCCTTTTCGTTTGATTGCCCTGACATACTGTCTCTTCATACCCCGCCCCAATTCCGACACAGGTTTCATTGGGCGGCGTGTCGGTTACGCCTTCGCTCGACCGTTTGAGCTGTGCCTCCATGGGGTTTAGAGGGAAGACAGGATAGCAGTGGGGACCTTTCGCGTGGAGGCAGGTTGCGCGTGTATAGCGGTTGACTGTGAGCATCTGGCGCAGTGCCGGTCCAGTTCGAGCAACGGTGAGAGCGGATTACGCCGCACCCCACTCCCGAGAATCCAGCCCGAGTTCGCCCCTGTCACGGCGCTGCCCACCCTTCCACACGCCCACGCTGACATAGCCCAAATCACAGCCCTTTCCCCGGCGAGGCAGCTGCAATCCTCGCAGCGGTTCGAATCGGTAGCGGCAGAGTACACCAGGAACTCATCAGCACAACTGACCGGTCAGCCGCCGGAGTGAAGGACCTGCACGGCCTTGTGGCCCCGCTGAAATGCATGGACAACATGGTCCAATATCCTGTATCCGGACCCAATAGTCCTCAAAAAAGTGCTTTCGAGCGGACAAAGCGGACATATTTATGAAAAAGTTCATAAAAATACCCCCGTTTCTCCACCTGATTCCTCTTCACGAACGCGCCGCCATCCCTACGCTTGCCACAGCCTCCAAGACAGCAACCATTCTATTGATCCGCCCCGGCCCCAAAGTGAAGAATAACGCGCAGGACAGCTCGGGGCTGTGATTTGTCGTCCCCGTCAAGCCCTTCAACGAAGGCAAAAGCCGCCTGGCGGGCCATCTCACTGCCCAGCAGCGGTGCGCCCTCAACCGCGAGCTCCTCAGCCGCACCCTGGCAGCCATCAACCGGGCCCACCTTGACGCCGAGATCCTCGTCGTCAGCCGCGACAGCCGCGCCCTGGCCGCGGCCGAACGCGCCGGCAGCCGCGGCCTGCCCGAAGAAAGTCCGCCCTGCACAGCCCCGCCCTCCTCCTGCAGCCCCAATGACGCCGAGTCCGAACCACAGCTCAACGCCGCCCTGACCCAGGCCGCCCGCTACGCCGCGACCCATGGCGCCACCAAACTCCTCGTCCTCCCCACCGACATGCCCAACCTGACGTCCGAGGACGTCCGCACAATGGCCGTCTCCCGCGGCCCCGAACCGCAGATCACCATCGCCCCCAGCCGCGACGGCGGCACCAACGCGCTCATGCTCCAGCCCGTCCAGGTCATCCCTTTCGCCTTCGGGCGCGACAGCTTCCTCCGCCACCAGCGCCTCGCCGCCGAAGCCGGCATCCCTGTACGGGTCGTCAAGTCCGACTCGCTCCTCTTCGACATCGACCTGCCGGAAGACCACCGGCTCGTCTTCGACTTGCCCGGTTAGGGGACAGCGGCTGGCAACTGCCTACCAAACGCCACTGCATTCTCCCTCTCGCCCCTCACTCCCCACAGCTTCCCGCGCCGCGCAAAAAGTGGCATTTCAACGCACGCGCACTCTCACCTGGACCACGAGCCGGGGCGATGCAAACGCCCAAACCCTCCTTGACAGATAATACCGTTAACCGTATTCTCTGCTCACGGAGGATGACCGTCATCTTTCGCAGAGAATTGGGTTCAATTCCGGTCATCGGGCTGGCCTGGAACACCGTTTACGCAGCGGAACGACCATGAGCTTCTCCTCCTCTACATTAGCTTCCATACCAGGCAGGCTGCGCGGCAACAGCCAGCTGAACGCTCTCGGCAGCTTCCTGTTGCGGGAGCCGCAGGTCGTCCTCACCGTCGCCCTGGTCGTCCTGATGGGGATCCTGAACCCCCGCTTTCTGACTGCCCGCAATCTTATCAACGTGCTCCGCCAGTCCTCCATCAACGGCATCGTTACCGTGGGCGTCTGCTGGATGATGATCAGCGGCAGCTTCGACCTCTCCGTCGGCGCGATCGTCTCCCTCATCAGCGTTACCATGGTCGCCATGCTTGAGGGAGGCGCCGGCATCGCCACCACCTGTATCTTCGGCCTCGCAATCGGACTGGCAACCGGCGTTTTCAACGGGTTTCTCGTCGGCAGGCTGAAGGCGAATCCCATGCTGACCACCCTGGGAACGATGACCATCTTCCAGGGCATCGCCCTCCTGAGCGCCGGCGGCTACTACTACAGAGTCCCGCGCAACAGTCCATTCCTGCTGATTGCCGACGGCTTCATCGGCCCCTTCGCCGTCCCTACAATTATCTTCCTGGCCCTTGCCCTGGTCATGCACCTGGTCCTGTCCGAAACATCCCTGGGCGCCAGGGTATACGCGATCGGCGGCGATGAAGAGGCGGCCAAGCTGGCCGGCGTACGCGTCCCCCTCTACCGGACACTGATGTATATCGCCACCGGAGTCTGCTCCGCGGTTGCCGCCATGGTCGTCAGCGCCCGCGCCGGCTCCGGCCACTACTTCATCGGCCTCAACTACGAGTTTCACGCCATCACCGCATCCGTCCTCGGCGGCAACTACATCTTTGGCGGCAGGGGCAGCGTCGCCAGGGGCGTTTGGGGCGCGATCCTCGTCGCCCTGTTGAACAACTCGCTTACGATTCTCGGATTCGAACCGGAAACGCAACTGGTAGTCCAGGGGGTGGTAACCGCCAGCCTGGTTGCCATTCAGGTAGCGGGCAGGGAAAAGAAAACCGAGCCCGAACTTCAGCTTTCAGGGCCGAATGGTGAGTAGCGGGTAACCGGTCACGGCCGGCCGGGGAACCTGCGCCCACGCCAAATCTGTTGCGAACGCACGAGGTCTTTCATGGCCGATAACCCAACGCCGCAAGAACAACCCACAGCCGAGACAGCGCAGACCCAAGCCGCTTCCCGGCAGCCCGCAGAATCGCGGCCCGCAAGATGGGGTGAGCTCCTCCAATGGCTCATCGAGTACCGCGCCTTCATCCTCCTCGGCCTCGCGCTCACCTATGCCGTCCTCTTCGTCCCCTTCTTCGCCACCGAACGCAACATCACCCAGATGACAACCCAGTTCTCGATCGACGGCATAATCTCCATCGGTCTGACCATCCTCATGATCGCCTGGGGAATCGATCTCGGCGTCGGCGCCACCCTTGCCCTGGCCGGCGTCGTATTTGCCCTCTCCCAGGATCTGGGCGTCCCTGCAGCCGCCCTGCTGGGCATCCTGGCCGGCGCCGGCGTCGGCATCGTCAACGGCTTTGTCGTGACCAGGATGAAGGTCAACTTCTTCATCGCCACGCTTTCCACCATGGTCGCGGTCAAAGGACTGACATTCATCATCTCCGATGAAACCACCATCTACGGCCATGCTGACGGGTTCGGCTGGATGGGGTCGGCCAAGCTGGGACTCTTCGAATTTCCCGCCCTGGCCTTCTTTGGCATCGGCATCATCGCCCATCTGATCATGACGCAGACCAGCCTCGGCGCCTACTGGTACGCCATCGGCGGCAACTCCGACGCGTCGCACCGCGCCGGCCTCAACGTGAAGCGTCTCTTTGCGCTCTCCTTCGTCGTGGCCGGCCTCTGCAGCGGCATCGCCGGCGTCCTGCTGGCATCCCGCGCCGTCAGCGCCAATCCCGGCGTCGGCAGAGATACCGCCCTCTTCGCCATTTCCGCCACCGTTATCGGCGGCACATCCCTCTTCGGAGGCGTCGGCAACGTCCTCGGCGCCGTTGCCGGCGTCATGTTCTTGGGCGTCGTCCGCAACTCGCTCAACCTTCTCGGCGTCAGCGCCTACTGGCAATGGGTAATCCAGGGCGTCATTCTGGTTTCCGTTGTGGTATCAGATGTCTACATGAATCGCAGACGCCGCACGGCCTGACCATTGAGGCCCGGGCTCCTGTAAATGCCCTGAATTCGGGTCGCGCAAGTCTTCGGCAGCCTCTTGGTGAAAGGAGAGCCTATTTGGAAAACGGGTTTCTGTTCCGGAGGGAGATGTCTCTCCCGCGCATCTGATCTGAAATCAACCCGCGTGGACAGTGTTATCCAGACAAAGGAGAGCAGAAATGAGGAAGCAATTCGGAGTTCTGATCGCTATTTTGATTTTCGCATCCCTGATGACGGCCTGCGTGATGCCGGACGGGCAGATGGTGACGGCGGACGGAGCCGCGCAGGTGCAGACGGAAGCCAAAGATTGGCCTTTGGCGCAAGATCTGCGCATCTGCCACATCATTGAACTCGGCCACCCCTACTCGACCGCCAAGGTCACTCTGGCGGAGAAGGAAGCCAATGTTTTCGGCTTCACATATGATGTCTACGACACCCAGGGCGACATACCCAACGAGATCCGCCTGATCGAGGACTGCATCACCAAGCAGTACGATGTGATCGCCCTCGTACCCTATGACACCTCTGCGCTCAACGATGCCCTCCGCGAAGCCCAGGAGGCCGGCATCCCCGTGATCGCGGAAGGCGCCGATCTTGACGAAGAGGGTCTCGGCTACGTGAACACGATGATCGGCTCTTCAGGCTGGGCAGAGGGCAAGACCGCCGGTATGGCCGTTTGCCAGGCCTTGGAAGACGGCCAGGGTTGGGTCATCATCGAAGGCGCCACCGGTCATGGCCTTGTGCCGCAGCGCTCTTCCGCCCGCGAATACGTCGCCGAGAACTGCCCCGGCAGAGAGCTCGTCGCCGTCGACACCGGCATGTGGAACCGTGAAGAAGCCCGCACCGTGATGGAGAACTACCTGACCGCCTACCCCGACCGGATCCACATGGTCTACTGCCATAACGACGACATGTGCCTCGGCGCAGTCCGGGCGATCGCAGAGGCCGGCCTGGAGGACACCATCAAAGTGCTCGGCGTCGATGGCGGCGCCAAGGAGGTCTACGACGCCATTCGCGACGGGACCATGTGGGGCACCGTCCTCAACGACGCCTCATTCATCGCCGTCAAGATCATCCAGTCCGCCAGGGACCTGGCCGAGAACCGCCCGGTCATCTTCTGGCAGACTTCGCCCGCCGTCCTGATTACCAAGGAAAACGTGGATCTCTTCCCCGATCTCTGGTAATCGGCCCGAGAATGAGTGGGGGAAGCTCTCTTCTCCCACTCATTTTCACCTACTCCTGTCCGGAGGATGAGCACCTTGGAAAGCAACTATATTGTCGAAATGAAGGGCATATCCAAGCGATTTGGCAGCGTCCAGGCGCTGAACCAGGTCGATCTGGAGCTGCGTGAGGGAGAGATTCTGGGGCTGGTCGGAGACAACGCCGCCGGCAAGTCCACCCTCATGAAGATCCTCAGCGGCGCGCACGTCGCCGACAGCGGCCAGATCCTCATAAACGGCGAGGAAGTGTCAATCCGCGACCCCCGCGACGCCCGCAGCTGCGGCATTGAGATGATCTACCAGGACCTGGCGCTCTGCAACAACCTCGACGTCGCCCGCAACATCTTCCTCGGCCGCGAATATACAAGGGGCCTGCCCTTTCTCAGCATCCTCGACAAAAAGAAAATGTATGCCGAGTCCGCCGCGTTGCTCAAGAGGTTGAACATCAACATCAGCTCCCCCAGGCTCAAAGTCGAGAGGATGTCCGGCGGCCAGCGCCAGATGGTGGCCGCTGCCAAAGCCATCGCCTTCGACGCCAAGATCCTCCTGATGGACGAGCCCACCGCCGCCCTCGGCGTCCGCGAAGCCAACACCCTCCTGCGCCTGATCAAGGACCTGCGCGACGGCGGCCATTCCGTCGTCCTCATCACGCAGCGCGTGCCCGACATTCTGGCAATCGGCGACCGTGTCATGGTCCTCAAAGGAGGCCGCAGGCAGGGAATCCTCAACGTCTCTGAAGTTGGGTTGGACGACGTGGTTGAACTGATCGTCAGAGGGCGAGCCGGCGCCGAATCCGAGGAGGATGCGCTGGAATACCTTTCCTTCGGATAGAAAAGCGAACTGCTGCTCCCGCAAACCAGGAACGAAGAACGCCTACGATAGCGCCTCCGACCCGCACGCGGAGCGATAGCCGCACGCGGCGCAGCGCCCCGGTTCACCGTGGCTGCGGCGCGCCTCCGCCGCCCGGCGGGACGCCCGAATCGCCGCCGCCGTCTCTAGCACGCGGCCGCGCAGTTCATCTGTAAATGGGATTGGCAACGTAGCGTCTGCGTAGCGCAGCAGGCCGTAGGGCGGCGCAGCGTCGAAGTTGTCCTCAACCAGCAGACAGTACGCCGCCAGCTGCAGAATATGGCTGTCGTAAGGCCGGGCCGGCCTCGCCCGGCTCTTGACCTCCACAGGCACGACGAAGCGCCTGCCCCCGTCGCGCGTCTGCACCAGGTAATCGGGGCGTCCCACCAGTCCGTAGCGGCGGCTGCGCAGCGGGCGCTCCGTCTCCTGCCAGTCCCCGGTGTCCCGATATAGCACAGTACCCGCCGGCAAACCGCTGCTCTCCCGCTGACGGCGTCCCAGCCATAGCAGCAGACCGCCCAGCAGCGCCAGCAGCAGCGCGAACGCCAGAGCCAGTGGCAGGGAGAGAATCATGTTGCGGCAGTGAGCGTCCTCACGCCTCTGTTTCCGCCTCGTCGGGCCGGTTCTTGCACAAAATCTCCCAGTTGCCGCGCTGGCAGACCTCATCCTTCTGGTTCAGCACCTCCATCCTGAAGGTCACTACCCCGCCGCCCATCCGCCGCATCGGCTTCTTCTCCCGCACCGTCGCCCGCAGCCGCACCGTGTCCCCGATCAGCACCGGCCGGCGGAACTGCCACTCCAGCTGCATGAAAGCCTGGACAGTGCCCTCCATGAAACCCATCCGCACCGCCAGTCCGCTCGCGATACTCAGCACCAGCAGCCCGTGAGCGACCCGCTCCCCGAACATCTGCTCCTGGCTGTAATGCAGGTCGGTGTGGATCCGGTTCCAGTCGCCCGACAGCGCCGCAAAATTGACAATGTCCGTCTCGGTGACCGTGCGGCCGACGCTCTCGCACCCGTCACCCTCCGCAAACTCCTCAAAATAAAGCCCCATCGGGGGCTGCATCGCTCGCGTACCCATTGCGTTCCCCTGACTATTGCAAAACAAGAAGCCCGGAATGAGAATCACTCACTCCTCTTCACTCTCTCCTCGCCGTTAAACCTTTACCAGCATCTTGCCCAGATTCTCGCCATGGAACAGTCCGATGAATGCATCGGGCGTACTCTCGATCCCTTCGTGGATCGTCTCCTCCCACTTGAGCTTGCCATCCTGCATCCAGCCGGAAACATCACGCAGAAAACTGTCGCGGCGTTCAGGATGGTCCGAGACGATAAAGCCCTGCATCTTCAGCCGGCGCCCGATCATCAGGGCCAGGTTCGCCGGTCCCGGCGCCGCCGACGTGGCGTTGTACATGCTGATCATTCCGCATACAACGATGCGGCCGTTGTTATTCATATACTGCAGCGCCGCCTCCAGATGCTCGCCGCCGACGTTCTCGAAATAGACGTCGATACCGTCCGGGCAGGCCTTCTTCAGCGCCCGCCGCAGATTGCTCGTCTCCTTGTAATTGATCGCGACATCCACGCCGGCCACCTCCTCCAGCCAGCGCGTCTTGGCCTCCGAACCGGCCGAACCCACCACGCGGCAGCCCTTGATCTTCGCGATCTGGCAGACCTCCGAACCGACCGCGCCCGCCGCGCCCGAGACGAAAACCGTCTCCCCCGGCTGCGGTTCGCCGATGTCCAGCAGGCCGACATAGGCCGTCATGCCCGGCATACCCAGCACGCCCAGGTAGCTCTGCAGGGGACCCAGAGACGGATCGACCTTCGTCAGGTGGCGCGCCTCTGCCAGCGCGTATTCCCGCCAGCCCAACATGTGCAAAACGAAATCGCCCTCCGCAAACGCCTCGCTGGTCGAGCTGACGACCTCCCCCACCGCGCCGCCGGTGAGCGGTTCGTCCAGCCCGAAAGGAGGCGTATAGCTGCGCGTATCTCGCATCCGCCCCCGCATATAAGGGTCCACCGAAATAAAGCGGTTGCGCACCAGTACCTGGTCCGGCTGGCTCGGCGCCGGCACTTCGACGTTGGCGAGCGCAAAGTTGTCCGCTGTCGGTAACCCGTGCGGACGGCTGCGCAGATGGATTTCACGGCTCTTGACAGATGTCATTGGTCGCCTCGGATACTTGGTGGGGCCGGCGGCTCGTCAGTACCGCCGGAACCGGTGACGTGAGAAAGATGCGTCTAATTTTCCTGCATTGGCCGGATTGCGCAAAATCTGGGACTGAACTGCTGCTTATGCGTACTGTGTAACAGCGGCCGCAAACCTGGTTGTGGTTATAGTTGGCGGAGCACAAGGCGGAGAAGCGTAGTATAATGATATGATAGTTGAAACGCTCCCGCAGGTTGGGTCGTTGACCTGACAGTTTTCACAAGCTGTATAGTTACCAACGTTTGCCCGAGCTGATCGCACTCGTGGGCGGTTGGCGAGTGTGCAACATGTTCGACCAGGAGTGCACCGATGCCAAACAATACACCAGTTACCAGCGCCGAACTGTATGCGCGCGCCAAAGCCATCCAGTCCCGAATCAGCACGTGGCGCCGCACGATTCACCGGTACCCGGAGCTGACTTTCACCGAACATCGCACCGCCGGATTCGTCAACAAGACGATGCTGGACCTGGGGATAGAGACGCAGACTGAAGTGGCCAAGACTGGAGTCGTCGGCCATGTTCGCGGCAGCGACGGGCCCTTGGTGGGGCTGCGCGCCGATATGGACGCCTTGCCGATCCAGGAAGAGAACGGCAGCGGCTTTGACAGCGAGCGGCCGGGCCTTATGCACGCCTGCGGCCACGACGCCCACACGGCGATGCTGATGGGCGCCGCGGCCCTGCTCAAGGAAATGGCGGACGAGGGCCGCCTGCCCGGCGCCGTGCGCCTGCTCTTCCAGCCCAGCGAAGAAGCCTCCGACGACGAGGGCAAGTCCGGCGGCATCCGCATGGTGGAAGAAGGCGCCCTCGAAGGTCTCGACGCCGTCTTCGGCATCCACGTGGACCCCACAAAGGATCTGGGCGTCGTCGCCAGCCGCTCCGGCCCCCTGATGGCGTCGGCCGATGAGTTCGAGATCACCCTGCGCGGCGCCGGCGGCCACGCCGCCCGCCCCCAGGCCGCCAACGATCCCATCGTGCTCGCCGCCCACGCCGTTCACGCCATCCACCACATCGTCAGCCGGCGCCTCGACCCCCTTGAGCCGGGCGTGATCACCATCGGCCAGATTCACGGCGGGACCGTCAATAACGTAATCCCCGACAGCGTCTATCTGAACGGGACGATTCGCAGCTTCACGCCGGAGTCGCGCAAGTTACTGCAGGAGGAGCTGCGCCGCGCCTGCGGCGTCGTCGAAGCCATGGGCGGCAGCTTCGAACTGACGGTCAAGGAGGGCTATCCGCCCACCGTCTTGGATCCGGAAGCCACGCAGATTGCGCTGGCTGCGGCGGCCGAGTTCCTGGGCGAGGAGAACACGCCTCAGGCGCCAATGGTGATGGCCGCCGAGGACTTCGCCTACATGGCGCAGGCCGCGCCGGGCAGCTTTCTCCGTCTGGGAACGCATAACCCGGACTGGCCCCAGCGCTACTACGTACACACCTCCACCTTCCGTATCGACGAAGACGCCCTGCCGATCGGGGCCGCCGCTCTCGCCGCGGCCGCGGTCAAGTGGATGCAGGAGAAAAACAGCAACGAATGAGAAGCGAAACTGCAAGGAGTGAGAAGTGAGAAATGGGTGTCGCCTGCCTTGCGCCAAACGCTCATACAACCAAGCGGTAACTGGTTCAACAACCCTTCTTTCAATCGCGAGGGTGTTCTCTCTCTCCTCTCTCCTCTTAACTCTCTCCTTTCTCACCTCCTGCGGTTCCGCCCAACCCCAGCCGCTCATCTTCGGCGAACCGGTCTGGACCGACGGCGAGACCAGCGTCTACCGCGTAACCAACCGGGAAGACCGCATCGTCGGCACGGCCGCCTTCCAGGTAAACCATCGGGAGCAGGAGGACGGCTGGACGCTGATCCGCGAGGTCCTCGACGCCGGTGTGAGAGAGCAGGCAACGATCGAGATGCAGCCGGTCGGCTATCGCCCCGTCTACAGCCATCTTGTCCGTACCTTCGGCGGCGGGAAGCAGGTGGTGGAGACGCAGTTCGAGGGCTCCCAGGTCGACATTGCACTTACCAATCGCCAGGGCGCAACCGTCTATCAGCGCGTGCAGGTGCCCTCCGACATACGCGACGAACGCACACTGCTACTGATCATGCGGGCGCTGCCGCTAGCGCAGGGCTACGCGACCCGAATCAACAGTTTTCTACCGGTCGCCGGCCATATGGAGCGGGTGGCCCTGCAGGTGCGGCGCAAGGAAAGCGTCACGGTACCCGCCGGCTCCTTCGATACCTGGGTCGTCGAGCTGAAGTCCAACGACCGCACAACCAGGGCCTGGGTGGCGCAGACAGCTCCCTTCACAGTCGTGAAGTTCATCGACGGACGGTCCCAGGCCACCTTTGAGCTGACCAGTTTCGATTAGTCGGAGAAGTAACAAGGAAGCGGACCCATGGGCATGAAAATCGATCGCTTTACGCTGGGCATCATCATCGGCGTGCTGCTGCTGGTCATCGGCGCCGTCATCACGGTAACGGTCACCGGCGGCCGCGGCTGGCAGAGCGCCGAATACCTCAACGAGGATACGCCGGAAGCAGTTGTCCACGACGCCTTCCTGGCCACCGTGCGCAACGAACCGGACGTTGCCATGAGTCACTACTCTCGCGATGTGCTCGAGGATGACGACAACCTGCATTTCCGCGAACGGTTCAACTACTACGATTCCGGCCGCTCCGCGCGTCGGCTGCGTATCCTGGACGTGGACATAAGCGAAGAAGGCGACAAAGCCTATGTCACAGTGGCGATCGACAACTTCCACCAGGGCGGCCTCTTCGACAGCGGCACCTCGACCTACCGGCGCACGATTCCCCTGGTACGCGAGGACGGCGCGTGGAAGATCGACACCGACGACCTCTTCTATTGAGACCGGTAACCGAGGAGTGATCGCAAAGAAGAGCGGATTGGGAGTACGCCTCTCTCTCCTCTCTCCTGCAGTTCCTCTCTCCTCGCCTTCGGGGTGTAAACAATGACTGACCAGACAGTGAACGAGCAGACCACGACCGAGCAGACCACAGCCGAAACGGGCCGCTTGGCGATGATTCGCCGCCTCTATCTCTATCTCATCGCCTTCATCAGCCTGATCGCCGGGCTCTCGGCCGCCTACGGCCTGATCGAAGCGCTGATCAGACTGTGGATCCCGGACGGGGCCGTTCCAGGGCTTTCCGCCACCGGCTCGGTGCAGAGGGCCATCGCCCAGCCTGGCGGCTTTCTCATCGTCAGCGCACCCATCTTTCTCGTCCACTGGCGCTATATCCGCCGCCTGGTGCTGCAACCCGGTGAATCGCGCGCGGCCCTGCGCAAGCTGTTCATCTACGCCGCGCTTGCTACCACAGCCTATGTCAGCGCCCGCGCTCTCTATCACATCATTGAAGGCAGCCTCCAACTCCTGCTCGGCGCCGCGCCGTCCGAGGAAGAACTGCGACCGGGCGGGTGGGTGGCCCAATTTTTCCACGCCGGCATCCATCTGATTCTATCCCTTTATTTCGCCCGTTTGCTCCAGGAGGACGGCGATCTGGGTGTCGAACTGGGCTGGGCCGGCAGCTGGCGGCGGCTCTTCCAGCTGCTTGTCGGCCTGGTTGCTCTTGGCTTGCTGCTCACCGGGGCCGCCGACATCCTCAACTTCGTCTGGCGCGCCCTCCTGGAGCCGCTCGGCGCCACCAGCCTGGCTACGGTGGGAACAGGCTGGTGGCAGCGGGGCATTTCCGGTTCACTGGCCGCCGTTCTGGTCGGCGGGCTGGCCTGGCGGCTGAACAATCTCTACTGGAATGCCCTGATGACCGCGCAGCCGCCCGAAGGCCGCATGGCTCTGCGGCGCCTCTATCTCTACGTCGCCACCGTACTCGCGGCGGCCATCACCCTCGTTCCCGTGGCGATGCTGTTGAGACTGGGCGTCCTCTTTCTCTTCGGCGGCGTCGATACCGGGGACATCGACATCGATGATCTCACCACGCCCCTCGGCCTGCTTCCGGTAGGCGCGCTGGCCTGGCGCTGGCACTGGCTTCAGGTCTCCGCCGAGGCGCAGCGCTACGGCGACTCACGCGAGAGCGAGTTCGTGCGGCGGCTCTACTACTATGCAGTCGCCGCCACCGGCCTGCTTATGCTCTGGATAGGGCTGGTCGATCTGGTGCGGGCCCTGCTGGATCTCGCCATCATCGGCTCGACTTCGGTCGAAGAGGGCTTTCGCGCCCACCAGTTCGCCAGCGGAGTGAGCCTCATCGCCGTCGGCGCACCTGTCTGGTCGCTGCACTGGCGCACCGCGCAGCGCGCGGCCGAGCAGGACAATGAGGCCGGCCGCGCCGAGCGCGCCTCCTGGCCCCGCCGCATCTACCTCTACGGCATCGCCTTCGTGGGCGCGCTCCTGATCCTCTTCGAGCTGGCGCAGGTCGTCTACCGCCTGCTCCTGTGGGTGCTCGGCGACCCCAATGCCGACTTCTTCGGCGCCGAGACGTTGGATGGGCTGGTGCGCGCCGCCGTCGCGGCCGCCTTCTGGGCCGTCCACATACTCGCCATCCGCGACGACACCCGCATGGTGGATAAGGAGGCAGAGGCCGCGGCGCGCGAAAGCGAACAGAAGGAACGCCGCCGCGAGGACCTGGCTGTCCGCATCGAAGAGCTGGAGACCGAACTGTCCGCCCTGCGCGCCGAGCTAGCCGAGTTGGAGGACGAACTGCAAGAAGCTGATGAAGAGCAGGAAGAGAACGGGGAGGAATGAGGAGGGAGTACCGCTTCTCGTGTACTCCCAAAATCCGTTAATTTCCCGCATCCGCGGCAAGCTCCAGAAGCTTCCCCACCGTCCTCCAGTTACGTGACGTACTGGTCGTCGAGAGCTTGGAGTCGAAGTAGCTGTTCGTGAGCTTGGAGCGCGCAACACCGTTCGGGCAGTGCAGATAGATTTCACGCCCCAGCACCGCAAACTCGTCGCCCGGCGAGCGCGCCGGGTCCAGCGCTTCAACGCTGTCGCTGTCGGGCAGCTCCGCCAAAAACATGACGTGCAGTTTGTCCGCTTCCGCGCCGGCTGCCAGGAAAGGATTGGCCTTCACGATCTCCTGTAGTTCCTGACCCGTGCGGGTAACCACGGGAACCTGGTAACCATACCGGTCCCGGATCGACGCGCTGATGATCGCTGAGATCTCTTCTACGTCCGCGGACCCCGACCGAAACAGGACGTTTCCACTCTGAATGTAGGTCCGAATTTCCTTGCACCCGGCGTCCGCGAACAGCGCCGCCAGCTCCTTCATCGGCAGCTTGTTCTTGCCGCCCACGTTTATCCCGCGCAGCAGCGCAATTTTGATATCTGGATTGCTATTCCTGGTGTTCTCTGACATGCCCGCTCTCTTTCCTGTCGAGTCCAACGGCTTTCACGCCGATATCAGAAGTCGTACCGTACCTACGGTATCACCCTCCTCATCCGTGCCGCAAATGGCAGACGGATTTTCCCCGCACAAAGCGTAAGCGTCTGTCCAGGATTCAGAGGCGAGTCTGCTCCCTTTTCCCTTTGCGATCCTGTAGCGTCGCGCTAAAATGACCCGCATAGGAGATCGCAAAAGCGAATCCCTGCTGTCATGCCGGAGAGAGGTCATGGAAACAGTTACACTGACACTTACACTGTCACGTGAGTTGGCTACGGAAGCCAAACAAGCCGGTCTACTCAATGCAGAATACCTGACTGCGCTTCTGAAACGTGAGGTGCGACAGCGACGTACTGACAATCTGTTTGCTGCCATAGATCGGCTTGACCGGCAGGATACGGACATCCTCGATATTGACGAGATTTCCGCCGAAATCGCCGCTGCCCGAGCGGAAAGGCGCCGCCGTGCGTCTGGTGTTTGACACGAACATTGTCATTTCTGCACTGCTCTGGCACGGAGCGCCCCGGCACCTGCTTCACCTTGCCCGCTCGTCCGCAGTACAAATTTTTACATCATTTTCACTCCTATTCGAACTTGACGAAGTACTGCGCCGTGAAAAGTTCCGCGTGCGTCTGCAAGAAGCCCAGGTGACTGCAGACGATCTGGTGCTTGGCTATGCTGCGCTTGCCACCATTGTCGAACCGCCCGTGATTACGCCAGTCGTTCTGTCGGATCCGGACGACGACAATGTGCTTGCATGTGCGCTGGCCGCAAATGCTGACGTCATTGTATCGGGTGATCGTCACCTACTTCAGATGGGCGCATATTCCGCAATCCCGATTTTGCCAGCCGATGTTCTGATCGATCAGATGGGCCAAGAGTCCATTCCTGATAGCGGTTCAGTCTGATTCGGCCTACTCGAACTCTTCGTAAGATTTCATCAATAGGGGAAGCGCCAAAACCGAACTCGCCTCTCAGCGGAGACTTCA
Source organism: Caldilineaceae bacterium (assembly GCA_965208965.1). Lineage (GTDB taxonomy): Bacteria > Chloroflexota > Anaerolineae > Caldilineales > Caldilineaceae > Bin5. The sequence goes on along the minus strand of OZ242384.1, from coordinate 921,277 downwards.
CACATGCAGCAATCCCCCACCCATGTCGTACACCTCGAACAAGCCCGGGAGCGTCTGGAACGCCTCCTGCGCGATCATCAGGCCGAGGACCGCTTCGCCCCCGCCACGGTCGTCGTACCAACACCCTATGCCGGACTCTACCTGCGCCGCGCTTTCGGCAAGAGCGGCCTCGTAAACGTTCGTTTCATACCGCTCGCCCGTCTCGCGGAGCTGCTCGGCGCGCCCAGCCTGGCTGACGCCGGCCGCAGTCCGCTCAAGCCCACTATCGAATCCGCCGCCGTCCGCCGCGTTGCTGGCGAGGCCGAGGGCGAGCTTGAACCCTTTCGCACTCATCCTTCTTTCCACAAAAGCCTGCGCAAGACATTCAGGGACCTGCGACCTGCCGCTCCTGACGCCCTTTCCAGGCTCGAACGACGCGGGGGAATCTCCGGCGAAATTGTCCGGCTGTACACACACTTTCGCGACCGTACCAAGGCATACTACGACCGGGAAGCGCTCGCAGAAGCCGCCGCCGAGGCCGTGCGTACCGGCCGCGCCGGCGCCGCCCTCGACTCGCTCGGCCGCGTCATCGCTTACCTGCCGCGCACCCTGACGCCCGCCGAGCAGCGACTGTTCGACGCACTCCGCGACGCACAAAACTGCGAGACGATCCTGGCCGCCACCGGCGATCCGGAGGCCGACACTGTCCTGCCCAAAACGGCCGCGCAGCCGCCTGCGTCCTCACGGCCAACCCCGCCTCAGACGCAACTGCTCGTCGCATCCGACACCGGCGAAGAGGTGCGCAGCATCGTCCGGTCGGTAGCAGCCGCCGTCCACGCGGGCGCCCCCTTCCACCGCATCGCGATTCTGTACTGGCAGCGGGAGCCGTATGCCGCGCTCATCGCAGAGCAGCTGACCGCCGCCGGCATCCCCATCGCCGGCCCGTCAACCGAAACTCTGGCCGCGACACCGGTAGGGCGTATGCTCACAAGTATCGTCGATCTTGCCGGCGACGACCTGCCCAGGGAAGAAGTGATGCGCTGGCTCACCTCCTGTCCGGTCAAAGCCGCATCCGCCCGCTACAGCCCCTCCCGCTGGGACGCAGTCTCACGTGAAGCGGGCGTCGTCGCCGGCATTGAGCAGTGGCGCGACCGTCTTGCGAACTATGCAAGGAGCCGGCAGCGCACGGCCGCGAGCCAGGACGAAGAGCGATCCGCAGGCAGAGAAAACGAGTTGGCGCAGTCTGCGGCAGAAGCGTGGGCGTTGCGCAGTTTTGTGCTGAGGCTGCACGAGACCCTCAACCGCGCAGGGGAATGCTTGACCTGGGCGGCCCTCGTCGATTGGGCCGAAGGACTCATCGAGCACTACCTTGACGAAGACTCTCTCCCTCCCGTAGAGCGGGGCAATCTTGACACCCTGATGTCGGCTCTGCAGGAGCTGGCGAATCTCGACACGGTGGAGGAATCCGCCGATCTGGACGCGTTTCGGACCGTACTCGACGAAGCCCTCAATCGAGCCGCCGCGAGAGCGGGCGCCTTGGGGGAAGGCCTGTTCGTCGGCTCCGTCAGGCTCGCCGCCGGAATGCGCTTCGACAAGGTGTACCTCGTGGGCATGGTCGAAGGCCTGGTCCCCCCGCAACCGCCCGACGATCCCCTCTTGCCGCATCTGGAACGGGAACGGACGGGACTCCCACTCCGCTCAACCGCCGCCGAACGGTACGACTACCTCGCCGCCGCCGCGACCGGGCGCACCCGCGTGCTCACCTACGCCCGCGGCAACAACATCGCCCAGCGCGAGCAGCACCCGTCCCGCTGGTTCCTCGAAGAGGCCACCCGCCTCTATGGCTCGCCCGTCTACCCTACGATGCTCTCCAATGCCCGTGACCTCGCTCAGCTCCGAGAACAACCCTGGTTCGAAGAAGTGGTATCGGCGCAGCACGGCATCAACACCGTCGCCGCGTCGCAGCCCGCCGACATCCACGACTACGATCTCCACCACCTGTCGCAATGGCAGCAGCTCGGCAATCCCATCAGCGCCCATCATCTCGCCAGCTCGGAACCCGTACTGTCCCGCGCCCTTGAGATGCAGCAGGCCAGGATCGCAGCGCCGTTGACTCTTTGGGATGGAGACTTGTCGTCGGCCTCCTCTGCCGGCGGTCGCACCGGGCCCTCCAACCCTGAACCTTTCTCGCCAACGCGTCTGCAAACCTGGGCGACCTGCCCCTTCCGCTACTTCCTCGCCAACGTGCTCGGCATCGCCGCGCCTGAACAGCCGGAGGAGCTGGCCACCATCTCGGCTCTGGAAAAAGGATCGCTGCTGCATACCATCCTCGAACGCTTCATTCGAGAAGCGCAGCAGCAAAACGCCATCCCCGCGCCCGACAAGCCCTGGAGCGAGGACCAGCGCCGCCGGCTCTTCCAGATCGCCGCAGAAGAGTTCCAGATTGCTGAGCAGCGCGGCGTCACCGGCAAACGCCTCCTCTGGGAGTCGGCCAGGAGCGAAATGCTCAGCGACCTGGACAGATTCCTGAAGGAAGACGCCAAACTGCGCAAAAAGCATGGGGTTTCGCCCCACGCCGTCGAAAGCTCCTTTGGTTTCTCCGAGAACGAAGATGAAACGCCGCCGCCATCCGTCGAATGGTCGAGTGCAAGGACCGGCACGCTACGCTTTCGGGGCTTTATCGACCGCATCGACCTCTCACCATCCGGCGATACCGCTCTCGTTCTCGACTACAAGACGGGAGGGACGAGCGGTTACGCAAACATGAACAGAGACCCCCTCCAGCGCGGCAAACTCCTGCAGCTGCCCGTATACGGTCTCGCCGCCCAGCAACTGCTGGGCGATGGGGTCGACGTGCGAGTTGCCTACTGGTTTGTAACCGAAAAGGGGAAATTTGCCACCCGCCCCTCCAATCCTAAGACACTCGAAGAGATGCTGGACGCCTTCAGCGATGTCGTTGGCGCCATCACCGACGGCATCGGCGCCCGCCTCTTCCCAGCCAATCCGGGCAGGGATGGCAGCAACTGCCGCTATTGCGACTTTAAGAATCTTTGCCCAACCCGCCGCGAGTGGCACTGGCGGCGCAAACGAAACGATTCACGCCTGTCCGCCTACGTAGCGATGGCCGACGAGGAGGCAAGCCGATGAGCGCCCTCTCCGACCAGCCGGCACGCGATGCAATTCTGGAACACCTCGACGATAACATGGTCGTCGAAGCCGGCGCGGGTACCGGCAAAACACGCAGCCTCGTCGATCGCGTCGTCGCCCTCATCAAGACCGGTCGGGCAAACCTGGGCGGGATCGCCGCCATCACCTTCACCGAGTCGGCCGCCGCCGAGCTGCGCGCCCGCATCACAGAGAGCCTAGAACTGGCCGCCGACAACCCATGCCTGCCCCAGGACCAGCGGGAACGCTGCCAGCGCGCCGTGACAGAACTCGATCAGGCCTCCATTCAGACGCTGCACAGCTTCGCCGGCAGTCTCCTGGGCGAGCGTCCGCTGGCCGCCGGCCTGCCGCCGGGCTTCACCATCCGCGACGAGATCGAGGCCGAGATCGCGTTCGAAAACCGCTGGGCAGCATGGCTGGACGCAGCCCTCGACGACCCCGTGGCGCAGCAGGCCCTCCGCCCCGCCCTGGCCGCAGATATGACCCTTGACCACATGCGCACGATCGCCGACCGTTTCCACAACAACTACGACCTGCTCGCCGCTGTCTCATTCGCAGCGCCTTTATCCCGGGACGCTGAAGACGAGCAGCCGTCGGAACTGCTCCCGGTGCTCGAACTGCTGCGCAGCTTTACGCTCGATTACGCCCGCGAACGGAGGGACGCCGGCCAGGTCGAGTTCCTCGACATGCTCGTCCTCGCACGCAATCTTCTCCGGGACAGTCTCGCCGCACGCGACCACTTTCGCGCTCGTTTCACCCACATCCTTATCGATGAAATGCAGGATACCGACCCGCTGCAGGCGGAAATCGCCCTGTTCCTGGCCGAAGAGGCCTCCGATCGCACAAACCCCGACGACCGTCCCCGGGACTGGCGCAAGGTGCAACCCGCTGCCGGTAAACTCTTCATCGTCGGCGACCCCAAACAGTCGATCTACCGTTTCCGCCGCGCCGACATTCAACAGGTCGAACTGATGCGACAGGCGGTCGGCGGAGAAAACGTCCTGCTCCAACAAAACTTCCGCTCGCTATCCCCGGTCATCGACTGGGTCAACCACATTTTCAGCCAGTGGATGCAGGGCCAGGCGCAAGCCGTCTATGCGCCCCTCGTCACCGGCGCGCAGGACGGCCGCCCGCCCCCCGTCCGCGTCATGGGCGGCGAAGTCGAAGGGCTCATAGGCGTCGTACGCCGCCAGGAAGCCGAAGCCATCGCCAATGGCGTCCGGACGGCAATAGAGAAGGGCTGGCTGGTCCGATCGGAGGACGAAGACGGCGTCCTCCGCCCTGCCGTCTACCAGGACATCTGCATTTTGATGCCGCGCCGCGCCGGCTTTGACGCCCTGGAGATCGCATTCGAAGAAGCGGGCATCCCCTTCCGGCTCGAAAGCGCCTCCCTCATCTACAACACGCAGGAGGCGCGCGACCTGCTCAACTGCCTCGCCGCCATTGACGATCCGACCAACCCCGTCGCGGTCGCGGCCGCGCTGCGCTCCCCCGCCCTCGCCTGCTCCGATGCCGACCTGCTGACGTTTGTCGAAAACGGCGGCCGGTTCGACTACCTCGCCCAGGACTGCCCCCCGTCCGGTTGCGTCGCCGACGCGCTGGCCGTCCTGAGAAAGTTCCACGAATGCCGCAAATGGACCGCCCCGGCGACGCTCATCGAGCAGTTTGTGCGTACGTGCCGGCTCCGCGAATTAGCCCTCAACGAACGCTATTCACGCGGTCGATGGACGCGTTACGGCTTCCTGATCGACCGTGCTCGCGCCTTCGCCGCCACGGGAGAAGCCTCCCTGCGCGCATTCCTATCCTGGACCGAACGCCAGCGCGAAGAACGCGTACGCGCGCGAGAGACCGTCGTCCGTGAGTCCGATGCCGGCGCAGTCAGCGTGATGACAATCCACGGCGCCAAGGGGTTGGAATTCCCCATCGTCTTCCTTGCCGGGTTGAACGCGACAAGAGGGTCCAATCCCGATCCCGTGCTTTTCGATCGGAAGAGCGGTCGGATCGAAGCAAAAGCCTCTCTCCAAACGGCTGGATATCAAGAGCTGGCCGACTTCGAAAAGGCGCGCGCGGAAGAGGAGCGCGTGCGGCTGATCTACGTCGCCGCGACCCGCGCCCGAGATCACCTCGTCGTCAGCATCTACCGCAAAGCAGGAGACGAAAAGTCTGCGGCCGCCCACATCGATCTGTTCATGCAAGGCGCAGATCATCTCTGGCAGCGATTCGATCCCCCGGCAGTCCCCGCACCGCACGCCCCGGTTTCCGCCGGTGAAGCAGTGGCCGACGATGATACACCTGCCGCGCGCGAACGCTGGCAGCAGCAGAGGCGCGAGCTCTATTCAGCCCGCAGCCTGCCCATCTCCGCGGCCGCCACCCGTCTCGCCCGGTATGAGCAGGACGAGAAAGAGGAACAGGACGTCCCCGACGAACCCTGGCGCCGCGGTCGCGCCGGGACCAATTTCGGCCGCGCCGTTCACGCCGTGTTGCAGGTTGTCGATCTGCACACGGGCAGCGACCTCGACAAAAACGTGCAGGCACAAGCCGCGGCCGAGGGGGTGCCTGGCCGAGCGGATGAGATCGGACGCCTCGTACAACGCGCGCTCGACAGCTCCCTCGTGCAGCGCGCGCTGGCATCGAAGCGCTGGTGGCGGGAGGCGCCTGTGGCCGGCTCGGTCGGCGACGGCATCGTCGAAGGGTTCATCGACCTCCTCTTCGAGGAGGAGGACGGTTTCGTGATCGTCGACTTCAAGACCGACGCCGTCGGCTCCGAAAAAGAGGTCGAACAGGTGATGGCGCGCTACCGTCTGCAGGGCGGGGCCTACGCGCTCGCTCTCAACAAAGCCGCCGGAGTCAAAGTGAAGGAGGTCTCCTTCCTCTTCCTCGGACCGAATCTCCAGAAATCCGTTGACAACCTCCCGCAGGCGCAGGAGGAAGCCGAGAGGGCGGCGCTGGCCTTCCTTTCAAGTCGACCGCCGGCAAATCTGTAACCGAAGGAATATGATCGACCTGTGCCTGCCAGAAAACTTTACGCTGCTGAGAGCGTAAGAACGCAACGCTGCGAGGACCAGCCGGCCCCGGCTGGTCCTCGCAGTCTGTGGGTGAATCGTTCGCAGCAATTCTGTTCTCGCCGAAAGGGGCGAACTGCCTGTCCAGGCCTCTTCAGCGCTCAGCTGCTGTCATTCCGATGATGGCAACTCTTGACATTCGATGAGTTCATTGCCGTTCAGTGAGTCAAACGCGTTGAAGATCAGCCTCGAGTCTGGCGTTATGCCGGGAATGTCCCCAATCAGCGTTATCGTGTCGGCCCTGGGAGAGACGACAATTGCCGCCGCCTCCATCCTTCTGAAGCCGTCCTCGATTCTTCTCGATGTATAGGCTTCCACTTTGCTCTCGATGGACGCAGTAGTACTGCTGCCTGCGTTCTCTGGAAGGACGGTGTGGGTGGCAGACATCTCGTAGTCCAGCCCAAATTGGCCGCTCTCCTGACCAGGGTCAACGTCAATCGACACTTCCCAACGGTACTCGTACGCGCTTTCGCCTACGTCCGCTCTGTTGAACTCGAGCGTTTCCGGCACATCCCGCAGTTGGAATATGACCGCAAGCGTTTCACCGGACAGAGCCGTGCTAATGTCGATAATTTCTACGTGGGCCGGCAGTTCGTCAGACACTTCGTCGGTTATGGTCTGAAGTGGCTTGATAAAGGCCTCACCCTTACCGCAAGGGGCAGGAAACAGCAACGGATTCATGGAAAAGTGACACTCCAGTTGGTCTTCGCCTCTCATCACATCGGTCGTAACGAAAACGAGTCGTGAATCCGCAGTGATTCCAGGTATTTCCCCAAAAAGGGTAATCGTGTCAGCCTCGGCGGAGGCAATATAGCTCGATTCCCCGAAAGTGACATAGCTTCTTGACCCAATTCTCCAAACATTTGACTCTAGTCCGTTTGAGACAGGGGTTATGACGTTTTCCCCGCTTTCTGACGGGTAAGCAATATGATGAGCCGATAGCAGGTATTCGAAACCTCCACCAAAGCCGGTATTCCTGTCATTGTCAACATCGATCTGTACCTCCCACCTGTACTCCATCGTGCCTTTCTGAATACCGGTTCTGTTGAACGTCAGGCTCTCCGGAAGGTCTCGCAGATGGAATACCACTTTCAGTTTCTCGCCCGACAATGATGTGTCGATACCGGTGATGTCGAAGTGGGCGGTGTCAGCGTCTACAGGCACATCGGACTTGGCAAGACTCCATACCTGCACATCCGCAACATCGTCTGTCACGGAATCGCCCGGTGTAAATCCTTCCACGGAACTGCACTGAGGGGAGTTATCATCCCAGAAAACCGGCGCAGAGCATCCGACCGAATCGGACCCGTACAGATAGTCGTAGACCCTGAACGTAAGTCGCGACTGCGGCGTGATTCCGGGAACGGCCCCGCTGAGAGTAATTGTGTTGGCTTCGGCAGACTGTTCCAGCGTGGCGCTGCCGAGAAACAGGCTTTCTATGCCGCCATTTGTTGAGAGTTCCCAGCCGGCAGCGTCCGTTGCATTCTCGATCGACTGCGTACTATTGGTTCCACCCTTGGGTGGACGCGCGACATGGAAGGCCAATAGCGCAAAGTCGTTCCCCCCAATGCCGGTCTCGCTCTCATCGTCCACATCAACCAACACCTCCCACCCATACTCCATCGGCCCTTCCGGCACACCGGTTCGATTGAAAGTGAGTCTGTCCGGCAGGTCTCGAAGATGAAATATGACGGTCAACTTGCCGTCACTCAAAAAGGTTTTGACTTCGGTAATGTCGATATGCGGCGGCAGCGAATGCGCGATTTCATCGGTCGCGGATTGACCGGGCAGGATAGAATCTTGGCCGGATCCGCAGTCGCCAAGTGTCACAGGCTCGCCGATAGCAGGAAAGCACCCTACCTGATCGGATCCGCCCAGCGCATCGGTGCTTCTGAATGCAAGCCTCACCTCAGGCCTCAGCCTTGGTACGCCCCCGGTTATCGTGATCGTGTCCGCTTCGGCAGACAGCTCGACTTTGGCATCCAGGACGGGTTTCGGCCCGTCGATGCCCAGGGACCAGGTGCTTGCCTTCAACTTGCCCCCGTTTCCCTCCTCGGACACCGTATGATAGGCCGACAGAAGGTACTCGAAACCGCCCATAAAGCCGGTTCCCGGATCGCTGTCCAGGTCCACCCACACCTCCCAACTGTACTCGATTGAGCCTGGCGCAACATCTGGCCTGTTGAATGTCAGGGGCTGCGCAAGGTCTCTCAGGTGGAAGACCGCAGTTAGTATCTTCCCGCCTGAGATGGCGGTGCTGACTTCGGCAATGTCCGTATGGCCGGCCAGTTCGTCGGAAAAGTCGTCGCTGACGGTTTCACCGGGCCTGATTACATCGGCAGAATCGCAGGTGCTGGGCGCACTGTCCGCAGTCGGGTCCTGCTGGGCAACCGCATTTCCGGGCGCCAGAGCCGCCAGCAAGAGGAGTACAAAGATGGAGGCAAAACTCTTGGTCTTCATTGAGGGATCTCCTGAAAGAATGGCCGGCCAGAAACCCGGACGAAGTGGTCAAGATGAGCAGAAACAGTACCAGGTCTTCTTTAACCTCTTTTTCGACCTCCTCGACTCTTGCATCAGCTGTTCAATATCGGCTACGAAAGTATGTCCCGACAGATGCCATGTGCTCTCAGATGCCGGGCGCTGACCTCTTCATAGTTTAGCTCTTGGGCGAGCTGGAAGTGGTTCAGGCACGTTTCTGGTACCTTCTTCCAATCAGTCTACACACATTCCGCAGCGTCTGTCTCGGTCCGAGGTATTGCCTTCGGGATTTTGAGTTCCCGAAAACGGTACTTCGGGTGGAAAGTCTTCACAATAGGCGCGGGCCGCTTAACAACCAGAATCGTCGTGTACGTTTCGAAATGGAGCAGAGTTTTCGAATGCCTCTGAGCAACTTCACTGAACTGAACGACCCGCTGGTCTGATCACGCCAAACCTGGACCGCACACTGATTCACGGCAAAACGCGCGAAATGCCCGCGCTCCTACGATACAGCCCATGCGACAAATCTTTGTCCTGTTCTGAATTCAGTTGAGAATTGGAAAATAGTTGATCCTCGCCGCCCTAGTTTGCGTCCAGGATCTCCGCGACGGGCAGAGCAAGTTCAGGCAAAAGAGGAGATTTAACGATATCGCCGCGTCCGAAGAGATCGCCTTCGGAGTAGACGTCGCCGGTTAGGGACAGAACCGTGACTGTTTCCTGTTCAGGATCCACAATCCAGTACTCCTGGATGCCCACCCGTTCATATTCGATCCGTTTTGTCACCAGGTCCCGCTCGCGGTCTTCAAGGCCCCGGCTGACGATTTCGATTGCCAAGTCGGCCCCATCTCAGAAGTTCTCTTGACGCAGGACGTTGTTGCGATCGAGCAAAAAGACGACATCCGGTTGCCGGTACTTCTGCTCCCACAAGCGTAACAATAAACCACCCGGCCGGACCGCACCTCCAATTTGCCGAGCAATACTACTGAGAGCGAAGCACAGGAACATCATGATTCCCTGGTGCCTGTCGGTTGGCGCATCATGCACCTCTACAAAGCCATTGTCGAATTCGACGCGGCGGTTTGTCTCCAGCGCCAGATATTCCTGTTCACTCCATTCACCTTGATTTGGAAAGATGGTTGCGATTCGCCAAACCGGCGCTTCAGTTTCTGGACCACGCATTTGTGTATGGTTCCGCTGTCTGCGGCCTATGCACGCGCAGTGACTGAGCTCACGTGCAGGCTTTGATTCAACTCAGAACGAAAGCGAAAGGGATCTACCCTGAGAGTTTCTTAATCACATCTGCCGCGGCGCTGTAGGGATCGGTCTGCCGGCGCTGCATCCGGTCCACCAGATCCGAACGCAGACCCGCAGACAACGTCCGTTCCATCCGCGCCAACATTTCGGCTTGGACGAGCGTCTGCAGCATATGGTCAAGACGCCTGCTTTCCCGCGTCGCCCTTGCACCGCTCTCGCCCAGCCATTCCCGGTGCCGCTCGAGCGCATCCCGCAGTTGAGCCACGCCGCCCCCGCTGACCGCAACCGTCTCCAGGACCGGAATCGACCATCCGCCTTTGTCTTCGGTGTCGGAGTCTGCCGCTTCCGTCTCCATGTGTTGCCCGTGATGGATGATAGTCTGGGCCGCTGCCCCGCCCGTCTCCAACATCATCTCCAGCGCGGCGACCGTACGCGCTGCGCCCCTACGGTCCGCCTTGTTGACGGCGAAAATATCGGCGATTTCCAGCAGGCCCGCCTTGATCGCCTGCACCTCGTCGCCGAGGCCCGGCGCCTCTACCACTACGACTGTATCGGCAACGCGGGCGATTTCGATTTCCGCCTGGCCGGCGCCCACAGTTTCCACAAGAATGCGGTCAAAACCGGCCGCGTCCAGCAGTAGTAGCGCATCCGCGCTCGCTTTGGCGAGGCCGCCCGTCCCCCGGCGGGTCGCCATCGACCGGATGAAGACGCCAGCGTCACCGCTGTGGCTCGTCATTCGCACGCGGTCCCCCAGCAGCGCGCCGCCGCTGAAGGGACTGGACGGGTCCACCGCCAACACGCCAACGGTTTCGCCGCTCGCGCGGTAACACTCGACCAGCGCCGATACCAGCGTCGACTTGCCCGTGCCCGGCGCGCCGGTGATGCCGATCAAATGCGCCTGGCCCGTGTGCGCGAAGACGGCCTTCACGATCCGGGCTGCTTCCCCCGCGTCGTCCTCCACGCGGCTGATGGCGCGCGCAAGAGCCAGCCGGTCTCCCCGGAGAAGATTGTCAATCAGTTGTTCCGTGGGTACTGGTTTGGGCATCGGCAGCACCGGTTGCCAGTTTCCAGTGGCTCGCACCCAGTGGGTAGTTCAAGAGCGAACCACTTTTCATAGGTGTAAGCGGCCCCGTTTGGACCCCGCTTGCGAAGGCCTAGCCGCTATCCACCGGCCATGGCGGTTCGGATGAAAGCGATGATTTCGGCTGAGGTAGTGCCCGGCCCGAAGACCGCGTGGACGCCGGCGGCCTTAAGCTGGGCAGCATCCTCATCAGGAATGATCCCGCCCAACAGCACCAGCACATCCTCCTGGCCTTGGGCATGGAGCAGTTCGACCACCTTGGGGCAGAGCGTCATATGCGCGCCGCTGAGGATCGAGAGGCCGACGACATCCACATCCTCCTGCAACGCGGCTTCGGCGATCATCTGGGGCGTCTGGCGAATTCCCGTGTAGATCACCTCGAATCCGGCGTCGCGCAACGCCCTGGCGATCACCTTGGCGCCGCGGTCGTGGCCGTCCAGCCCCGGCTTGGCGATCAGAACGCGTATCTGACTTTGCTTCATCGAAATCCCATGCCAAAAGCTTGAGTGATAGTGGCCTTTCCCTTCGGAACTATGTTAAAATACCGGCCGCGCATCGTCAAAACCGGTGTCAGAATTACCTGTCGAAAGTGAACTGTGATCAGTAGTCAGAAGGTGCACGAACTGCCGCAGTTTTGGAGGCTGTATGCTCTACCCGACAACCGAACGCCAGCAGCGCTTCATCGACGTGGCAAGCAGCTTGCTCCCTGCATTCCGCGAGCGGGCCGCCCAGCACGACCGCGACGGATCCTTCCCACACGAAAACTTCGTCGACATTCGCCGTGTCGGTTTGCCCGCCCTGGTGGTCCCGCAGGAGTTCGGCGGCTGGGGCGCCAACCTGCTCGAGTCGACATTGACAATGGAGACGCTGGCACAGGGAGACGGCAGCACGGGGCTCAGCTTTGTAATGCACGTTCAGGTCATAGGGGGCGTTGCCGCATCTCTTGAAGGAACCGCCGTCGAGCCGGACCGCGGCGGCTGGTCCCAGGCGCTCTTCGCCCAGATTTGCCGTGACGCTGTTGACCGCGGCGCGCTCATCAACTCCGTCGCCACTGAGCCCAATCTGGGTAGCCCCAGTCGCGGCGGCCTGCCCGAAACCACCGCTGAACCGGTCCGGGAGAATGGCAAGGACGCCTGGCTCATCAACGGGCTCAAGACCTTCGCCAGCCTCAGCCCCGAAATGGACTACTTTATCATTCCTGCGGCCCTGCAGGACGGCAGCGGTCACGTCGCCCGCTTCGTCATACCGGCTGGCCCCCACTTCGAAATCATCGAAACCTGGGACTCTTTCGGGATGCGCGCCACCGGCAGCCACGACCTGAAAATCGTGAACGCCCGCGTGACCGACGAGCAGATGATCGGGCGCGGCGCGCCCAGCCCCCGCACTACCGGCAAGGCCCCGGCCAATGCCTGGTTCATCTGCACCGTCAGCGCCGTTTACCTCGGCGTGGCCCAGGCCGCACTCGACTTCGCCGCCGATTACGCCGCGAAACGCGTGCCCACCGCCCTTGGCAAACCGATCGCCGAACTGGAAAGCATTCAGCGCCGTCTCGGTCAGGCCGAACTGCTGCTGCTCCAGGCCAGGGCGCTCCTCTACAACACGGCCCGGGACTGGGATCAGCTCAACGCTCGGCGGAATGAACTCGCTCCCGCAGTGCTCGCCGCAAAGTATACCGTCACCAATAATGCCATTGAGGCCGTCGACCACGCGGTGCGCGTGGTGGGCGGGGCCTCCATGTCCCGCAGCCTGCCACTGGAGCGCTATCTGCGCGATGTCCGTCCCGGCCTCTTCCATCCCTTGAACGACGACCAGGCGCTGACCATCTTCGGACAGAACGCGCTCAAGCGCATCTCGGCTATGGCCGCCAGCCGGTGATCGGAAGTCAGACCGGTAACAATAACTTCCTCTGCTGCAGTGGAGGACACTTGCGCCTGTAGAGATCTCTATCAGGGAGACCCAAATATGAGCACTGAGTTGGATCCCCGACCAACTCGAAGTCCGGTTACCGAAAACGCACCACGCGCGGCTATAGACTCAAATGCAGCAACGGCTTTGCGATATATGGGCCTCGGATTTCTACTCGGTTTCCTGTTGAGCGCAACTATCTCGGGCGCCCTGATGTGGCTGCTGCGCCGGCCAAGCCCGCCCGCGATTGTGCTCCACCCACCGCCGACCCCGGCGCCTACACCGACTCTTCCACCTACGGCCACACCTGGTCCACTACTGGTCTTCGTAAGCGGCGGCGTGCGCAATCCCGGCTTGGTCGAGCTGCCGGCAGGCGCTCGCGTCGGTGAGGCTTTGGCCAAAGCGGGGGGACTGGTGCCCGATGCGGACCCGGCGCTGGTGAATCAGGCGGAGATCGTCTTCGACGGCGCGCAGATTCATGTTCCGCTGCCGCAGCCCGTCACAGGCTCGTCATCGGCGATGCCGCCTGCCAATCAGCCTCAGGCTGGCGTCTCGGGAGACGGTCCGCCAGCTGCCGCCTCTCTCTCAGGGCAAGGCAACTCGACGGCCGGCGGACTGATCAACATCAACACCGCCTCAGCCGAGGAGCTCACGAGTCTGCCAGGCATCGGCACCGTCAAAGCTGACGCCATCATCGCCAGCCGTCCCTACGATTCTGTCGATGATCTGGAGCGGGTCACCGGCATCGGCCCCGGCACTGTCGAGAAGCTTACGCCCCTGGTCACTACGAAGTAGCTTCCCGTTCCTGTCTGTCAGTGGTCTTCGCGACCGGCCGCAAAGAGCCGTTCTTCACCATCTCCCACAGGATAGGCAGAGCGACGCGGGGACGGAAGAGGGAGGCCGGCGGACTGATCAGATGGGCGACTTTGAAGAAGGTGAGGCAGACATCCGGTCGGTGGATGCGGTCCAGCACATGCTCGATATAGCGGTGCATGAAGCGCTCGATGAGGGTGGCGTCCCCGGCTTTGCGTCCTGCCCAGCGAAAGTCATCACTGGTGGCCAGCTGCCATGGGGTCTGAAGCATCTTCGCCAGTTTTTTCTGAAAGGCCAATCCGGAATTCCCGAAAGCGGCGCCCTCAAAGCTTCCACGCTTACGATTCCCTCGCCTCTTCAGGAAGTCGTCAAGGATTTCCGCCGAGAGCGCGCTCACCGTCATGCCTTGGGCATAGACCGGGTTGAACGCGCAGACCGAATCTCCCAGGGCGATCAGGCCCTGCGGCCAGCGCTTCAGTCTCTCATAGTGACGCCAGTGGTTCTCAGTGCGCCGGTAGCCCCCGACTTCTGTTAGTGGTTCAGCCGCACTGATCGCCTCCCAAACCTGCGGTCCGATCAGCCTGCGGGCGAACTCCTCAAAGCCGGCCTCGTCGACCGGCGGGTGGTCTCCAGCATAGCCGACAAGCGTCACGACCCAACGATTGCCTTCGACCGGCTGAACGACTGCGCCCCCCTTGATGTCGGGGAAGCGGGTGGCGAGCAGCGCCATTTTCCAGTCCGCCCGCCAGTTCTCCGGAACCCTGTACCAGCGCGTGGCGTATCCTACGTCGGCATTTACGGTCGACTCCTGCGGCGCCGCATAGCCGAGCTCTTCCAGCCAGCGGGGCAAACGCGAAGAGCGGCCGCTGGCATCGACGACAAGATCAGCATGCAGGGACACTGTTTCATTTTCGACAGTGCAGACCGCGCCGGTCACGCGTGCTCCGTTCGCACCGACTTTGCTTTCACGGCGGCCGCATTCCGGAGCCTGTGCGTAGTCGGTGGTTAGCCCCATCACACGGTGGCTGGTGCGAAACCGGATGTTGCCGCGGCGGCGCAGACGTTCGCGTACCTGGTTTTCCAGCAGGGTCCGACTGACACTAAAACCGAGGAGATTCGAATCGAAGCGAGGTAACCAACTGCCGCCTGCCAGAGCGGCCGTATCCTTAAGCCAGTTTAGCGGCGGAGCGCCTAGGGCCAGCAACTCCTCCTCCAGGCCGGGAAAACGTTTTCGCAGGACCTGCACGCCCCGCAACAGAAGGACATGCACGTGGCGGGTCTGGGGCACGCCGGCCCGGCCAGCTGCTAGCGGCAAGCTATCCGTGTCTGCAGTGTGACCGGTGGACCGTGACCGGGGACTCCACGCTTCGTCCCGCTCCAGGACGGTGACACGCTCGCAATGGTCGGCGAGTACGTTGGCGGCGAATAGTCCCGCCATGCCGCCGCCAACTACAATTGCAGTACTCAACTATCCCACCGATCGCCCGCCGAACAGAACGTGCCAGCGGTCAACTATATCCACCGTGTACGATCCCGGCCCGTGCCAATGCTTCCAGGATCCGCTGCGCCAGTTCGTCCGCGCTGTGCCGGTCCGTCTCCAGCACCATCTCCGGCTGCACCGGCTCCTCATAGGGGGCCGAGACGCCGGTGAAGTTCGGGATCTCCCCGCGCTCGGCTCGTTCGTAAAGCCCTTTGGGATCCCTTTCCTTGCAGATTTCTACGTCGCACTTGACGAAGAGTTCCCAAAAACTGCCTTCAGGGGCCAGCGCCCGCGCCGCCTTCCGGTCCTCCGCATAGGGCGAAATAAACGTGCACAGGACGATATTGCCATGCTCAAGGGCCAGTCGGGCCACCTCCGCCACCCGGCGGATATTCTCTGCGCGCGCCTCCGGGCCAAAGCCCAGATCGCTGTTCAGACCATGGCGCACATTGTCCCCGTCCAACGAGAAAGTACGCACGCCCAACGCAAACAACCTCTGTTCCAGGGCCTTTGCCACTGTCGACTTGCCCGAACCGGAGAGCCCCGTGAACCAGAGCACTGCCGCCCCATGCCCGTTCAGCTCCTCCCGCATCGGCCGCGTCACAGCGACCGGCTCCCACACCACGTTGGAGGAACGAGACGCACGGAGAGAGGGCGCCTCTCTCTCTTCCTGCTTCTGCACCAACTCACTCACCCGCCGCGCCCTGTCCCGGATCATGCCCGCCGCAACCGTGTTGTTGGTATGGGGGTCGATAAGAATGAAGCTGCCTGTGGCGCGGTTGATCTGATACGAATCGAAGAAAAGAGGCTCTGTGGTCACAATCTGCCCGCGGCCGATCTCATTCAGACGCAGTGTTGGCGCTTCTTCACGGTGCATCGTGTCCACATTAATGCGGTAGTTCAACTCCTGGACCGAGGCGCGCACACGCCGCGTCGACTGCTGCAACCAGTACCACTGTCCGCTGAAATTATTGGAGACCGACCACTCGATTTTCATCGGCTCTTCGCTCATCCAGCACAACGTCGCGTCGATCTGATTGGATGAGTGGGGCAGGTTGCGCACCCGCACCAGCATGTCCCCCCGGCTGATGTCGATCTCATCCTCGAGCGTTATCACCACGCCGTCGCCGGCAGCTGCCCGATCGCAGCTCTCGTCACCGCGATGGATTCCCGCCACACGGCTGCGGATACCTGCCGGCAGCGCTACCACCTCTTCACCCACCCCAATGCGGCCCGATACGATCTGCCCGGCGAAACCGCGGAAGTCAAGGTCAATGGCACTGTTTGCCCTGATTACATACTGTATCGGCAGGCGAAAGTCTACGTTGTTGCGACCTGCCCCAATGTTGACCGTTTCCAGGTGGTGCAGGAGCGTTGCGCCGTGGTACCAGGGCATGTTTTGGCTCTGGCTCACAATATTGTCCCCATGCAGCGCGGAGATGGGAATATACACCACGTTTCGCATGTTGAGCTTGGCAGCGAACGCGCGGTAGTCGGCAACGATCTCCTGGTAGCGCGTCTCGCTGTATTCGACCAGGTCCATCTTGTTGACGGCGACAACGACATGGGGAATCTGCAATAGAGAGGCGATAAAACTGTGCCGCTTCGACTGCGTGAGGACGCCTTTGCGGGCGTCAACCAATATGATCGCCAGATCCGCCGTGGATGCGCCGGTCACCATGTTGCGGGTGTACTGTATGTGCCCGGGCGTGTCGGCGATAATAAACTTGCGTTTGGGCGTCGCAGTGTAACGGTAGGCAACGTCGATCGTAATGCCCTGCTCCCGCTCCGCTCTCAGCCCGTCGGTCAGCAGCGCCAGGTCGACCGAAGGGTCGCCGCGGGCTGCGCTCGCCTGCTCGACCGCTTCCAACTGGTCTTCGAATATCGCCTTGGAGTCGTATAACAACCGCCCAATCAAGGTCGACTTGCCGTCATCGACACTGCCGGCGGTGGAGAAGCGTAGTAGGTCCATCACTTATCCCAGTGTATCGTTTTCAGCAACCAGTGGAAGTAACTTTGCCACCGATTGTTCACGAACCCCTGCAGCTAGAAATATCCCAGCCGCTTCCTGTCTTCCATCGCGGCCTCGCTGCGGCGGTCGTCAGCCCGGTCGCCCCTTTCTGTGATGCGTGCGGTCGCGACCTCCTCAATAATGTCCGTCAGAGCGCTCGCTGAGGAGCGAAACGCGCCCGTACAGGTCATGTCGCCGATTGTGCGGAATCGCACCCTTTCACATCTGACTGTTTCCCCCGGCCGCGGCTTGACGTAGGCCCCAACCGCCAGCAGAATCCCATCCCGGTTTACTATCTCGCGTTCGTGGGCGAAGTAAAGGCTGGGCAGGTCGATCCTCTGCTCGGCGATGTACTGCCAGATATCGAGCTCGGTCCAATTGCTGATGGGGAAGACGCGGAAGTGCTCGTTGTTGAGTTTCCGGCCGTTGAAAAGGTTCCACAGTTCCGGCCGCTGGTTCTTGGGATCCCACTGGCCAAAGCCATCGCGGTGGGAGAAGAAGCGCTCCTTCGCACGCGCCTTCTCTTCATCGCGGCGCGCGCCACCCAGGGCTGCGTCGATGCGCAGTTCCGCCACCGCATCCAGCAGGGTAACCGTCTGCAACCGGTTACGGCTGGGATCGCCGTCCGGCTCCTCCTGAACGCGCCCGGCGTCGATCGAATCCTGCACCGAACGCACCACCAGGCGTACGCCCAGCTCCTCTACCAGTTCGTCGCGAAAGGCAAGCGTTTCAGGAAAGTTGTGACCGGTGTCGATGTGCAGCAGCGGAAAGGGAATCCGCCCCGGCGTAAATGCCTTGCGCGCCAGATGCGCGCAGACTATCGAATCTTTGCCGCCGGAAAAGAGGAGACATGGCCGCTCAAACTGCGCCGCAACCTCCCGCAGCACATAAATCGCTTCCGCCTCAAGTTGACGCAAATGCCCGGTAAGAGGAGTGGACGGCCGCACCTGGGTACGAACGGGCTCACCGGTCAAGGAGCTGTCTGCCTCCATCTTCTCATCCCCAGCGTTGTTGCGGAGTCCAGCGGCCTCCTGTGCTTCTACCGGTTCAACACCTGCTGGCAGGGTCGTGTCGTCCATGCCGTTCTCTCACCTATAGCGCTTCGTGGTCAATAGCGTGCGCGATAAATCTTCTATGCGCCGCCGACACCGGGGTTGGCCAGTTCCCTTCCAAAGTCCTCATACTACGATGTAACTAGGCTTTCAGGCAAACTTGACTACCTGGGGCGAATACTGAGCCAACCCGCCGAAACGACTCGCCAGATTAGTACTCTCTTGTTCCCGCCGTTACAATAGGGTAATCTCTCACTTTCGAGACGAACTGCTTGGCCGCCTTCAATAGGTGCATAGCCGTCTCGGTAGTCGTATAGGCTCTTCACATAGCGACGCAGCAGCGCATCGAGCTAGTTCCGCCGGGGGCGCGCCTCAGGCCCCCAGTTTGTATCACAGTCGGAAGTCCCTCAAGGAGGACCCATGAATTTGCAAGCCGGACCTTTGGGCCGTACCAGGCAAGTGAATGACGCAGGTAGAGAAAAGAGTGGGTTGCGCCTGAGTCTCCTCACCTTCCTGATCGTCCTCCTTCTAGTTGTTGCAGGATGCACGACCGATGCCGACGGCAATATCGTCGCCCCCGTCGTTGCCCCTGCGCCCGCCGGCGACTCACAGCCCAACATGCATCGAGGCGTCCCTGTCGGCTTTACCGAAGAGGGATACCCCTTCCGCGGCGATCCGAACGCGCCTATCACCATCTACGAATACAGCGACTACGAATGCCCTTTCTGCGCCCGTCACGTGATCCAGACCGAACCGGCCCTCCTGGCCGCATTTGGCGAGAGCGGCGCCGTGAAATTCGTCTTCCGCGATATGCCCCTCTCCTCGATACATCCCAACGCTCTTGCCGCGGCCATCGCCGCCAACTGTATGGCGGAACAGGATGTCGTCCTCTTCTGGCAGATGCACGACAGGATCTTCCGGACTCAGAAAGAATGGGCGCCCCGCGAAGAGGCCCTGTCCTTTTTTGCCGAACTGGCCCAGGAGTTGGGCGCCGACACCACCCAATACGGGTCCTGCATGGCAAATAACGAGCCCCAGCTGGCAAAGGTGAACGAAAGCCTGGCCGAAGCCCAGTCCCTCGGCTTTACCGGCACCCCCAGCTTCCGCTTCGTCCGTGAAGAGACCGGCGACGCTTTTTCCCTTTCCGGCGCTCAGCCATACGATACCTTCGACAACTGGATCGGGACGATCGCGGCCGGCCGTACGCCCCAGGGCGCGGCTCAGGCGCAGCAGCAGCAACAACAACAGCAACAGCAGGGAGACGGCGGGTTGCCCTTCTGGGCTACGGCGGAGGGCTTGAAGCCCGACCCGGACCGCCCCGGCTTCACTTTGGCCGGTGACATCTACAAGGGCAGTAGCGACGCCCCGATTGTTGTCGTTGAATTCAGCGACTTCCAATGCCCTTACTGCAGCCGCCACGCCCTGACAACGCAGCCGGTTCTGGATGAAGAGTTTGTCGCCCGCGGTGAGGTTATGTGGGTATTCAAGCATTTCCCCATCGAGAATATCCATCCCCATGCCTTTTCCGCTTCGGTCGCGTCCGAGTGCGCGGGCGAGCAGGGGGCCTTCTGGCAGTTCCATCATCGCCTCTTCGTCGATATGGATCAGTGGTCTCGCTCCGAAAACACCATCTACTTCATGGAGTTGGCGGCTGAATACGAGTTGGACACCGACGCCTTTTCAACCTGCCTGGCAGAGGACGCGCCCGCGCAGGCAGTGCAGAGCGATATGCGAGACGGC
Organism: Caldilineaceae bacterium; assembly: GCA_965208965.1. Lineage (GTDB taxonomy): Bacteria > Chloroflexota > Anaerolineae > Caldilineales > Caldilineaceae > Bin5. Next base: position 901,257 of record OZ242384.1, on the reverse strand, counting down.
GCACCCTTTGTCCGCGGTACCCCCACCTTCGTCGTTCTTGTCGGCGGCGAGGGGCGGCTGATCCCCGGCGCACTGCCTACAGATCAGTTCGTGGCCGCACTCTCACAGATGCTCGCCGAGCTTGCCGCCACGAACAACGACGGTTAGCCGTTTTCTCATCTCAATCCCCCAATCATCGCCGCCGGTATCTACGAATCCTCAGCCCCTGGAGTTCGGCGTCAAGGTTTTACCTATTTGGGAGGCCGGTCGCAAGCGGCCTCCCTTGTGCAGGGGGACACCCCCCGCCAAGCCGTCATTGAGCCGCGATAGGGGCAGGCTGCCACTTGCCGAAAAGGCTCTGCAAACGCCTGATTCGTGCCAGCGCCTCCAACGCGCAGCTTCAGCGAAGATCACATCTTCAAACGAGATCCACATGCGTAACGACCGTTGCTGGCGAATGGGTGTTCACTCCAAACACTGACTCACAGGGTCTGTATTTCATTGGCGGATCGTAGGCAAATCGCCCAAAAGCAGTGTGCTGGATTCTTGTCGTTGATTCTCACATTTCAGCACCTGCCTGCCACCCGAAACTCTGACAAGACTCTGAAATCAAAAACCCGGGCGACGCCCGCAGGCCCGGCCTCTCCTCCCACAATTCCAGTGTAACGCCCGTTTAGTTCCTCCGAGTCGCGCAGCCGGTTCAGGGCAGTATGGCCCTCTGCCACATACCCGGAGTCCAGGTCCGAATACGGGCCTCCGGAACTGGGCGTGGCTCTTGTAATGCCAATCTGCGCTGTGATACAATTTTCAACAGATAGAATAGGAGCCGATGCGCGCGCATTTCGCTCACTGCAAGTCTATGCCGCCGAACGCCGCGGGAACAGGGCGTTCGGCGCGTTTGACCTGTGGGGGACTGTATCTCTGCCAGCAAAGCAGGGGAACGCGGAGCCGATGCGCGCGTTTGCTTCTCTCTTGGAACTGATAGAGCCAGCAGTCCGTTGATCGGTTGCTTGCCGCTGTGCAATAGCCACAGGTGTCAGGAGCGCCATCTGCCCGGAAACGTTTACCAGCGGTCTCTGCTCATCCGCCGCCTCCCGCAGGGCTGGGGCCGGAGGCCTTGGGCCGTGTTTGTCTGTCTGTTAAGTGGGTTTCTCTTCCTGTTGCTCACGGGCCATGGCGCCGCGCCTGCACACGCCGGAACCCGATCTGCGCTGCCGCGGCAGTCCACGTCCGGAGCCGCCCCCATCGATGTAATCGTCATCCTTGATGACTCCGGCAGCATGGCCACCTGCTGGCCTTGGCCGCAAGGCCAACCTCCCTCCGGTCCCCCATGTGATGACGCTACTCTTAACGCCCCCAGCGATCCCAACAAACTGCGCTACAGCGCGGCCCGCCTGCTGGTCCATCTCGCCGACAGCGCCGACCGCATCGCCGTGCTGCGTTTCGACAGTACCGCCGAGGGCGTCGGCTCGATGAGCTTGTTGCAGGAGGTCGGCAGCGCTGAAAATCGCAGCCGGCTGGCTGCGTCGCTCCAGTCTCCCGAGGACTATGCCCTGCGCGGCTACACACGCATGGATTTGGGACTGAAGGAGGCGCTGCAGCTGCTCGAACTCCACGGCGACCCTGATCGCAGCCAGTACGTGCTGCTGCTGACCGACGGGGAGCCGACCGCGCCGCTACAGGTCACCGGTCAGCGGCAGACCATCACCAATCTACTGGCCCAGATAGAGGACGCCGGCGCACTGCTCTACCCTGTGATCCTCTGCAATCCCGATGCAGGCTGCGCCGGCGACTTTCTTAAAACCAGTTCCCCGCTCGCGCGCGAGGCCAAGAGCTCGCAGGACCTCCTGCTCATCTTCAGCGAACTATTCGCCGAAATGAAGTCGGACCGCTCGGTCGTCACCCACCGCAACGTGCACGGGAACCTGACCATCTCAATCCGCAAAGCGCATGGCGCCGGCAGCATCGCCTTCGTCAGCCCGCAATCCGCGATCACCGCCGTAGAGCGGGACGGCGCGCCGATGCTGACACAGAGCCTGCTCGCCGACGGCAACATCGACCTCAACGTGGCTGTCGCGCCGCTGGCTGCCGGCGAATGGGTGGCCAAAACGATCGACCTGAGCAGCTTTGCCGTCGTCCAGGCCGACAGCTATCCTGAGCTCCTTTTCCCGCCTCCCAGCGTACTGGGCAACGCCGCCTCAGCGCGCTACTATCCTGCTGGCAAGTCGCCTATCATCATCGTTGCCGGCGCCGGCCCTGCCGTGGACGAGCCGCTGATGCTCAACGGCAATCTGCCCATCGCACTCCTGGGTCAGGACCCGTTTAGCGGTCGAACGGTCGCCGTCCATCAGCTTTCCGGAGGCGTGGAAGAGGTTACAGTTCAGTTGGGAGAGGACCGGGAGCCGTTACAGCTGCGGCGCACGTTCCGGCTTCAGACCTCGGAGGAGTTGCCCCAAGCACAGGTCTTCTCTCCCTCGGCCAGCAATCCTGGAATCCTGCAAGACGGCAGCCTGCAACTACAGGTCGGTTTTGGCCCCGGCGTTCAGCTGGATAATCTCCAGGCCGCCGTCTACGTTACCGACCTTGACGGCGGCGAAATCGTCTACCGGAGGCGGATCAACTGTGGTGAACATGTCTGCTCCGACGACGGCTTTATGCCGCAGGACGGGCGTGACTACGAAGCGCTCTTCCTGGTGACGGCGGCCATCGATGGAGTCCGTTTCGGAGACTATGCGCGCACGCTCTTGGAAGTGGAACCGGCGATCTACGTGAAGGGCCTGCCATCCGATATCGATCTGGCCAAGATGCCGCCCGAAGGATGGCCGCTCACGATCCAGACCAGTACGGTTGAAGAGATTGGAACGCTGGAGGCGTCGCTGGTCCTGCGCCGGTCCGATACAAGCGAAATCATGCGCGAGGCCTCTGTAAGTCTTTCCGTAGAAGTGCCCGAAAACGGTATCCAGACCGCGCTTCTGCATGTGGACGGCCTCGACCTGCTGCGCCCGGGCCAGTACGAGGGCCAATTGAATCTGTCGGCTCTCAGCCCGGCCGGACTGCCAATGGAGGTACAGGTGCGTCCTGCCCCCTCATTGGCTGTGCTCCTCGACATCCCCCGCTCCCAGGCGCGCATCCAGGTGCAGGAGGCCGACTTCGGCGCGCTGCTCTACGATACATCACCGAATTACCGGCTGGATGAGCAGGTCCTGCTGCCCGTCGCCTATAGCGGGAATACCCCCTTTCGGCTGACGGTTGAACTGGCCGAAAGTAGCTGCAGCGGCCTCACCGCCACTGCTGGTGACCTGCAACCCTTCGAAGCGGCCGGCGACAGCGCGGCTCACTCCGCGGACTCGGATGGTTTGCAGTCGACAAACTGGACGCTGCCGGTTCGCTTGCAAAGCGAAGGGCCCATGTCAGCCGGCAACTGCCACGGGCTTCTCAGTCTGGCCGGTCCCAGCCAGGACTTCGATGTCCTATCCGCACATGCCGCCTCAGGCGCGGGTCCCTCCTCAGAGGCGACAGTGCCTTTCCGTCTCCAGATCCGCGACGTGGAGTGGGGTGTCGCCGGCGCGCTCGATTTTGGTGATCTGGGGCGGGCCGGCGAAAGAGCGACGGAAACGCTCTTCCTGCGCTTCAACGGAAAAACGCCTTTCGTGCTTGAAATTGTTGGGCTAACCGCATCGGGAGAGACTGGCAGCGGCGTGATGAAATTGGATGAACTTTTCCTGGAAGCCCCGCCGGTCGAAGTCAATGGTTTTTCTGATGAAGAAGGCTTTTTCGAAGTCCCCGTCACCCTCATCGCCCGCAAAGACCTGCCCAAAGATGCCCTGCGCGGCTCCTTTTATAGTGGAGTGCTGCAGCTGAGCATTGTCGGCCTGGCCGGCGAGATAAGGTCTGTCGATATCAGTTTCCGCAGCCCAACCCTTTATCAGCGCTACGTTGAGTGGTGGTTGCGTCCGTTCTACACCTTCCCGCTGGTTTTCTGTAGCGGGCCCGTACTTCTCTTGGGGTTGCTCATCGTGGTAGCGCGTGCCCGCACTCGCGGGTACAATATGGATGACGACGAAGATCCGGGAGTGATCCTGCCTGGGCAGGATTCCCCTCTTACGCCTGGGTACGCTGCCGCCCCCGGTAGTCCGGACAGTTGGCATCATGCCAGCGGGCAGGAAACCGCATTCGTCACGTCGAATGTGGCCGGGGGGTCGGCGTACGCGTCTTACCCACCGCCCGTCCCGGGACCGGCGGCAGGTTCGCCAGGCCATTCCGCTGCTTTTGAGAATATCGCTGATTCCCCTTCTGAGCGTTTTGCCGGTTCCGGTAGTTCGGACAGTTGGCAAGGCGCCGGTGAGGGAACGCAACAGTCCGCTTGGGACACAGCCTGGGACCAGAGAGGCTGGGGGCCGGACCCTTACTCGCCCTCAGCGTCCGGGGACTTCGGACGGACAGAACAGCCCGGCGACAACTCGAACTGGTCGTCTCCCTCTACGGGCGGTGGGGCGTTTGGCGACGAGCACAACAGTTCATCCGCCGGCGGGGGTTCGGCTGACCCATGGGGCAGCCCGCGCGACAGCTTCTAGCCTCTGGTTTTCTATGCGCTGCTGCCGGAGCCTTTGGCCGACCTCAGCTCTTCCGGCAGTTGGCGGCAACCGGATAGCTTGGCAAGCTACGCAAACATGCACAGTATCGGAAAAATGAGTACAGACTATAGTGAGTTCAAGAAAGAAGCCATATATGGAGCAGAACGGGGCGCCTTTTATTGGTGAAAAGCCAACAATCTATCCGACCCTCGTGGTCGGCGTAGGCGGTATGGGCACCAACGCTGTCCGGGCCGTCAAACGGCGCCTGCGCAAAGCCTGGGGCGGCGAAACGCTGCCGGCGATGATTCAACTGCTGGCGCTGGATACAGAACCGCTGATCAACCGGCTCGATCAGGAGCCCCTCTATGCCGATGAATCGGCCTACATGGGCAAATTTGACGCAACCCGCCTCGTTGATAACCTCGAAAATCATCCCGAAATCGCACGCTGGTGGGACTACCCCTCGATCCCGCTTGGCTATATCCATAACGGCGCCAAACAGCTGCGGCCTATCGGGCGGCTCTCCTTCTTCCGCAACTACGTCACCTTCAAGAGGCTGCTGGAGACGAAATACGCCGCCCTGGACAAGATTCGCGATCTGGAGATGGCGCAGAATCGCCGCTTCCCCGTGATGAGCAACTATCAGCTCGTCTATATCGTCAGCAGCCTCTGCGGCGGCACCGGCGCCGGCATGTTCATGGACGTGGCGCACCGCGTGCGCGCCCTCGTACGCAGCAACGCTCGCGTCGTCGGCATCTTCTTCCTGCCCGACGTGCTCGAAGAAGAGATCAACAGCGACCTGCAGCGCCGCCGCATCAAAGCCAACGCCTACGCCGCGCTCAAAGAACTGAACTACTTCCAGGAAACGCAGCAGTTCCAGGAACTCTATCCCAGTGAACAGCGGGCGCTGCCCGACACACCCTACGCACCGTTCGACTTTATCTTTCTGGTCGGGCGTACCAATCGCGACGGCCGCAGCCTGGCTCGCAAAGCCGATGCCGAAAACCTGGCCGCACATCTGATCCAGCTCACCGCCATCAGCCACCTGAGCAGCGAGATTCTCGGACTGGAAGTAAACGTCGTGCGTGAACGCATGTCCGGAAGCGTCGCCGCCGCCGAGGTAGTTAACGACCGCCGCACCGGTCGGCCTCCGGCGAAGGGAAACTACCTGGTCTACAGCAGCTTTGCCGCTTCCGCGATCGTCGCGCCGGACGAGTCACTGGTCAACTTCTGGCAACAGGCATTCCTGGCAGACTGCATGCGGCGCCTTGCCGCCGGGCCGGAGCTCAATGACCCGCGCCAGCCTATTGCACCTCAAACACGCCAGAAGGTTATCACCGCCTGGCAGGGACTCCTGGCCAGGATGCGCTCCCGCTATCTCTCGTTGGACAACGACCGGCTGGAAGAGATGGCCGAGGAGGTCGAGGAACAACGCGGCGCATGGCTCGGTTTCAAGACCGCGGTCGACGAAACTTTTCGCCAGGTGATTCTCGATACAGGACTGCGCGGCGCGCTTGTGCTGGCCGACCTGCTGGCGCCACTGAATCCTTCCACCGCGCCCAACGAATCGCTGATAAAGCAAAGACTTTTCCTGCTGAACAACCATCCGGTCATGGAAGAGGACCGCGCCCGTTGGCGCTCGTTGCTGGCCCAGCAAGGAGGCGCGGCGGAACAGATCGGCCAGATTGCCGGCGGACTGGGCGACCTCATGCTCGCGGCCTTCAACCCCCGCCAGGCCCGCGATCGCGCCCGAGACATGCGCCAGCGCAAAGCCCGCTCCCGCCTTCACCAGCGCCGCGACATTCTGGAACGAATCCTCGTCGAGCGCCTCTTCGCATACGGAACGCAGATGCGGGAGCTTTTCCGCTCGCAGATAGACTATACCGGCAGCGCGCTGGGCCGGGCTAATCACGCGGCAAGGCGGGCCGCCGAACGCATCGATCCCCGCATCTCCGACGGCACCGCCAGCACCAACACGTACTATGAACTGGAGACCGGCGCCGTCGGGCGCGACTATCTGCAACACTTCTATCGCAACGCAGCCCAGGTCGTCTACCCCAGCGACTGGGAGGTCCTGCTCGGGCCCGTTATCGACCGCACTCTGAACTTCGGACGGGCGGTCAGCGGTGAGGAGATCTTTGCGAACCTCACCAACGCAATCGCCACCGAAAGGGGGCTTCTGGGCAGAGTTCTGCAGTGCGTCGACATCCGTCACATTATCGGTGTCCAACATGGCGAAGAGACCCAGCAGGCCCGGCCTCTCCCCAACAACCGCGTCCAGCAGTGGCTGGACCGTCTGAATCCCTACATCCGCTGGGATTCGGACCGCTTCAGCTTCCACGACGGCAATCTGGAGCACATCCGCCTGGCGGCCACACCGTCAACTCGCGAAGATGATGCCCAGTTGGCGATGGCGATGGTCGGACAGGAGGACTTGAAATGGATACCCACCGGCGACACAGGGCGCATGGACGCCGTCTGGATCGTCCATGGCCTGCCTGTGACGCTCATCGACCGCCTTGACGAGTTTCGGGCACAATATGAAAACAAACTCGATTTCCCCGCCCGCGAGGAGTTTCATCTCCATCCCGCCTGGGTCGACCTGCCCGAAATCACCGAAAAAGATCTCTAGCGCTTTATTGACAACCATTCCTGCCGTAGATCGGTGGACCTGTACCGACCCCGGCAATCTGTTATAAAATTAGTCACTTGGCGCCGAACGCAACCCGGCAACCAAGAGTTGGAACCCAAAAACCAGAAACTGTCATGATTCCCGGCGCAACCCGCAGCCGAGCTGCGATACTATGTCTTGGTGGATGGGGTCTACAGACGATGCTCCATTTGGCGCCGCGTCTGCACTCCGCCCAGGAACAGCGTAACGCTACCGGCGTCGACGGACCCGATCTGACGCGCATCACCCGCTTTGCCGCCCTCCTGCCGTCCGATCAACTCAATCATCAGGACGAGATCGCTCTCAATCTGTTCACACTGCGTGATAACCGTCTCCCGCCCTTCTATCTCGAACGGTTGCTCACCGAACTGATGCGGTCGCCGCCCCCTGCCGTCCCTGAACTGCCGCAAACCACCAACCACTGGCGACGGGCAACGAGCCAGCGGCGGGCAAGCCTGTTGCTGGCGTCGGCCGCAGACACGCTGCACCCGCTCCAATGGCAAGACGCGCCATCTTCCCCGTATCCATCTGGGTCAGCGGGCGACTCGCCCACAGCCGCAAAGCCTTCTCGCAGGGGTCTGCCCTGGCCATTCCGCAGATCGAACAAGGACGCTGACACCGACGGTGTTCCCGGCAGCGCAGAGAGCCCCCCTGCATCGCCCACAGCCCCGTCTGATACGCCAACGCGGCGGCAGGCATTTCGTGCCGCGATTGACGACGGCGGCAGCATCGCCCATCTTGTCGCCTCCAATATCATCGATCCCATCCGCGCTGACACCCTTGTTCCCGGCGATCCCTTTGTACAGACGACTCTGTATGTGATTGCACCCCTCTATGAACCGCTGACGTCGGCCCTGATCTGGCCAACGATCGCGCACCAGCTCAACTACCTGGGCCAGCGTCACATCGCCCAAGTCGTCGGCATCTTCGCCGCCGGCAGTTACGCCACCGACACCAACCGCACTATCGAAGACGCCTCCTGTTACGCGGCACTGGCTGAATTGGAAGCGTTCACCGGCCTGCGTCGCGCCAACCTCAAACAGGTCATCTCTTCCATCCGGAAAGGCTCCAAGGCACGGGGCACACTGCCAGAGGAGTGGCTGGGACGACCGCTCTTCGACCGCATCTATCTGGTAGATCGGGAAAAGAGCAATCAAGGCCTGGCCCGCAACAGCTACGAACTCTCCGTCCTCGTTGGCAACACCCTTCAGGCGCTCATCGCCGCCGATGGAGCCGCCTACATCGATGAACAGGTCGGTATTGATCTGCGCAACGCCAGCGAACGGCCCTACAGCCTGCTCGGCGCAGCCGCTGATCATGTGCCGCTGGACTATATTTTCCGGGCCGCGCAGCAGCATGAGGGCAAGCGGCTCGTGCGCGAGCAGGTCCTGCTACAGCCTGGAAGCGCAGACGGTTCAACCGCCGCCGGTTCACCCTCGACCGGGACTGCCACCCACTTGGAGCCACTGGCCTCGCTGCAGCAACTGGGCGCAACCTCGCATCAGGCACTGAACCGGCTCATCGGGCAGATGCCCGACCTGTTCAATGAGCTGAATCCCGAAACGATCCAGGATCTTGCAGTCCATTCGGGATATGTGCTGCCGTCGGCGACTGCGCGCAAGCTGCGCGGTCTCAATCCGGTCCGCTGGCAGGCCGCCTTCGACAATCAGTTCCAGAGTGTGATGGCCCAGTCTGATGAGGACTTCGGCGCCGGCGCTCTGGATACGGCTTGGGGACTGGCCGCCCTGGACGAAGACGGTATACCCGTTGACCCCACCGACAAACGCTTCCTGCCGGCCGTTGCGCAGCAGATGCGCGCCCACCTGCTCTCACTGATTGGCTCCGAGCCGTCAGGACTCCTGCACGCGCGACGCCAACTCCACCAGTGGCTGTTTGAACTGGAGCAGGAACGACTTTGGCCGTCGTTGGCAACAGGGGCCGCCGCCGCTTTTACTCCTGCTGATGCAAACCGGGTTGAACGACAATTGGAGCTGCGCGACTGGCGCAACCGCTATCGACGCACGCTCGCCGATAAACCATCTCTGTTCGGATCATTGACGCGGGTGCTCGGTCTGCTGAGTGGTATCGTTCTGCTGACACTGCTCTATCTGTTCAGCTCCGGGTTGGTCGGCAGTGCGGACGATATCGTCACCGTGCAAAACGATCCCTCCGTACTTACCCAGCTGATGACCGGCGCGTCTCTGGACGCAGTCGTCGACTTCATCGGCAACGAAGCCAACGCCGCCACATTCATCGGGCTGATGATCGGCGCCTTTCTCGGCGCGACCACCTCCTATCGGAGGAGGGCGCGGCGCGTGCAGAAGCTGCGGCGCGAGCGGGTCAATCTGGCCTGTTCTGAACTGACCGCCCGTCTGCAGGACAGCGTATGGCGGGGAATGGGCCGCGTCCACGATCGTCTGGAACAGATGCTGAACCAGATGGACAATGTTCTCGAACAGACCTGCCGATCTTTGCAGGACTGGTCCGTCAGCGAAAAGATGCCGCCCCTCCCGCCGGAGGATGCGATCACCTCCCATCTGTACCGGCCCCATCTCAGCCAGAATATGTGGGAACGCTGCCTGGCCTTCATGCGCGGTCGCCAGGATGTTGATGCCGGCATCCATGCGGCCGGACCTCCCCCTTCCGCCGCGAGTGGCAACAGGGGAGGGGAAGGGCGCCTGCGCGTCATCTGGACAGCGCCCCAACGTCTCGAACGGCTGGCTGCGCAGTTCACCGGCCAGGAAGTGTCGTCCCGCCCTCTTACAGATATTCTGGCTTCTTATGTTCGCGAGTGCGCTCAGGCTGCCGTCGGCGAAAGCCAGACATCCCTCCCCGAGCAGGAGCCGGGCGGTGGCAGGGCCGCGCTCGACAGCGAAACCGAAGAGGCGCACAAGGCCTTCGTACGCTCGCTCGTGCAGGAGTACAATCTGGAGCACCTGCTCTGGCGCGACACGACCTCGGCAGAAGGTTTTGCCTCCCTCTATCCGGATGGGGAGTTCACGCCGATCTCTACCGCCACCCTGCGCTATCTGGAGACAATGTGGAATGCCGCAAAGCCCTCCGCCAACTACGACGTATCGGACCGGCTTGCAGCACATGGGCTGCCAGTGGAGTTCGCAGCGGTCTCCGGCGCCCCCGACAGCGACCTGACCGAAGACGTCTTGCAAAGCCTGCGCATCCCCCGTCTGTTGACCGGCAATCCCTTTCAGATCGCCTTCGTACGCACGTTGCACGGTCTGGAGCTACGAGATCTGGGAAGCATGACTCGCTATCTGACCGAATTGGGACGGATGGACAGCGCCTCACGCCAGCAGATCCTGCTCACGGACGCCATCCACGCCGAGATGTATAACCAGCAAGACCCGCGCAACTCCCGCTCCGCCTGGTCATAGGCGTTAAAACGCCGCGCGTAGCTTACTAAAGCTCTTCTGAGTTGAGTACAGAGTTCGAAAACGAAATAACCGGGGTGACTGCAGTTGGCTAATCCGCTACTGCTTCGCCGTACGCTCGCGCCGTGTCTGCCCTTTCCTCGTCGGACTCCCCTGGACGCGCCGGCGGGACGCCCTCAATGCCATCGGCAGCCAGCACCGGGATCAGGGCGGCAATCGCACATTCGACCATCGAATCATCCGGCGCGCGGGTAGTTATGCGCTGGAGCAGTAGTCCCGGCGCAATCAGCAGCCGCATCAGCGGGTTTTCGGCGTGATTGGCACTGAAACGGATGATCTCATAGGAAATCGCGGCAACCAGTGGGACCAGCATTAGACGGGTGACAAAACGCAAAAGCAACGCCAGCCAGGGGTACTCAATCCAGGCAAAGGTGAGAGGGGCGAATAGGAGTATGCTGATCACAAGCACGTACAGTAGGAAGCTGGTCCCGCAACGTACATGCTGTACACTGTACTTCTGTACATTTTCTATCGTAAGTCTCGCGCCGGCCTCGTAGGCGTTGATCGCCTTGTGCTCCGCGCCGTGATATGCAAACACGCGACGGATATCGGGCAAAAGGCTGATTGCCCACAGATAGACGACAAACAGAATCAGGCGGATACCGCCTTCGGCCACGGCGTCGAGATAGGGGTTGTGTTCAAAGAAGCCGGCAAACCAGCGGCTGGCCAGGGTGGGTACAAGGAAGAAAATCGCCACCGCAAAGGCAAGACTCGTCGCGATCGTCGTCCACGCCACCGGGCCGGAAAACTCGACTTGCTCCTCGGCATCATCCTCCTGCATCGCTACGTCCGCGCTCCACATCAGCGCCCGCATCCCCAGCCCAAGCGCATCCCACAGCAGGGCCAGCCCTCGTACGAACGGCCACTGCCCCCACTTGCGCGTATAGATCCTGGCCGTGAGGGGTTCCTCGTGGATGACGATCGTACCCTGTGCGTTTCGCACGGCAATCGACATTGCCTTGCGGCCCCGCATCATCACGCCTTCAATTACAGCCTGACCGCCGTAGTATTGCTTGCTCACAAGTCGTACCCATTTGGCGAAGCGGCAGCGCCTTAGCCACCGCTCCCCAGCGTTGGTTCGAAAGTGGTGGTTGCCCTCTTCCGCATAAGAAATAGCCGAAACTACGGCCTCGGCCGGAAGGTCGAGGCCACTCAGAGAGAAAGTGATTGTAGCACTGCTTTTTTGGATGCAGCAAACACCGGATGATCCGTGCGGATGCCTGGCATCTGCATGGCGCCTGCAACGCCTGGATCAGTAGGCTGTCTGAACAGCGATCCCAAACAACGTAGCGAGAGTCCCCAAACTGGCTTATCTGAGCGAGACAACTATGGTTGGCCCCAATCGTTAGACCACGAAATGGGAAAAATAAGGTGCATTTAGGCGAGTAGGGCCGGCTCTGAACAGAGCACGAAGTGCTCTTCCGCCGGCGTGCGATAGTTGAGACTTTGATGCGGTCGTTCATGGTTGTAGAAGTTGAAATAGGCGGTCAGCCCAAGGTGCAGCTGAGGTACGGTGTCATACTGGTTGAGATAGATGTTTTCGTATTTGACGCTGCGCCATAGACGTTCGCAGAAGACGTTGTCGAGGGCGCGGCCTCGCCCGTCCATGCTGACTTGAATGTTGGCTGCGAGCAGGCAGGCGGTGAAGGCATCGGCCGTGAACTGTGCGCCCTGGTCGGTGTTGAAGATCTGGGGCCGACCGGTGCTGAGCGCCTGACGCAGGACATCGAGGCAGGAGCTACCGTCCAGGGTGTTGGAAAGCTGCCAAGCGAGCACATAACGGCTGTACCAGTCGATGACAGCGACCAGATACATGAAGCCACGCAGCAGCGGCACATAGGTGATGTCAGCGCTCCAGACCTGGTTGACATGTGTAATCGGCAGGTTGCGCAGAAGATAGGGATAACGCTTGTGCCCTTTGCCAGGCGAACTGCTGCTTCTCCTGGGGTAGATCGCCTGAATGCCCATCAGACGCATCAGCCGTCTGACTCGTTTGCCATTGACGACGTAGCCAAGTCGACGCAGATGTGCGGTCATCTTGGGCCAGCCATAGAAGGGCGTACGCAGGAACTGCTCGTCAATCAGGCGCATCAGATGCAGGTTCAGAGCCGACTCGGAAGCTGTCTGATAGTAGAAGGAGGCCCGATTCAGACCCAGCAACTCACACTGCCGTCGTACACTCAGGACTGCATTCTGGCTATCGACCATGCGCCGCCTCTCCCTGACCGAAGCGGGCAACTTTTTTTTTCAACCACTCAAGTTCCATCTTGAGCCGCCCGAGCCGCAAGGGGCGGGCTGCCGCCATCTGTTCATAAAGTTCTGCTTCCTGCGCCTCCTGCTCCCGTTGCTTGCGCTCACCATTGCTGGCAAAGACTCGGGGCCCGTCTTCCTGCAGTTGCCGTTTCCAGGCCCGTATCAGGTTGGCATGAATCTCGTGTTCACTCGATAACTGGCTAATCGTCTTGCTGCCTTCAAGCGCTTCCAGCGCTACTCGAAACTTGTAAGCCGCCGTGTGTCGCCGCCGTTTCTTGACCATCGTTCTGCCCCTCCACAGGCTCGGTGATTCGTTCCATTATACACCTTAGCTTGTGGTCCAGTTTTTGGGGCCAAGCTCAAACCACTGTCAGGAACTGCTAAACTGGATAAAGGGATACATTTGCGGCCCTGATGCAGGCGGCGCCTTCAGTTGGTCCGTTTTGTTTCTGACCACGCATCGAAAGAGCAACATCATAGGGGCCTGCAGGCTTCCTGCCAATATGTGGTAAGCGTCTGGAATCGTGAAACTGCTGGCAAAGGCCAATTTTTTGACAGTAGGAAAACCATTACAGTATCATCACTTTATACAGATGATGCATTCGTGTTTACCCGTACTACGGGTCGATTGAGGAGGAAAAATGCGTAACATCCTGTCACAACTCTTGTTACTGTTGATAGCGTCTCTTCTGCTGACGGCCTGCGCCTTAGCGCCCCCCGCGCCGGTGGACGAGCCGGCCGCGGCCGCTCCTTCCGCAAACGAAGAGAAGATCATCTACCTTGGCGCCGCCGTCAGCGAAACCGGCAAATTCTCCCGCGAGGGTAGAGACACCCGTCAAGGGTACGGCCTTTGGCTGGACTGGGTGAACAACGAATACGGTGGCATCAAAGTCGGCGATGAGCGCTATAAGGTCGAGTTGATCATGTACGACGATGAGGGGGACCCCGATACGGCCGCCCGCCTCGTCGAAAAGTTGATCAACGAGGACCGCGTCGACTTCCTCCTGGGACCCTACAGCTCATTCCTGACCCAAAGCGCCAGTGCGATTGCCGAAAAGTATAACAAAATCATGATCGAGGGCAACGGCGCCGCCGAACCGCTCTTCGAACGGGGTTTTCAGAACCTGTTCGCAGTTCTGACGCCGGCGGGAAACTATACCCGGTCTGCTTTGCAGTTGCTGGCCGAGAAAGGAGCCCAGTCAGTCGTCATTGCCTACGAGGACACCGCATTCCCCACCAGTGTGGCCAATGGAGCCCAGCATTGGGCCGCAGAGTATGGGCTTGAGGTGTTGGGTGTCGAGACCTACCCTGTGAACGTGGCCGACGTTAGCGGCATTATGTCAAAGTTCAAGGAGTTGGACCCCGATGTCTTCGTGGGCGGCGGTCACTTTAACGACGCCGTTCTCTTCATTCGAGCAGCTAAAGAACTGGACTTCAACCCCAAGGCCATGGTGATCACCGTCGGCCCCAGCAATCCGAAACTGATCGAAGAAGTCGGCGTCGATACCGAATATGTAATTGGCCCGACGCAATGGGAGGCGTCGATGAGCTACTCCGACGACTACTTCGGCACCGCCGCCGAGTACGCGGCAAGCTATGAAGATTTGTGGGGCGAACCACCCACCTACCAGGCCGCGGAATCGACTGCCACCGCGCTGGCCCTGCACATCGCCATAGAGCAGGCCGCCTCGCTGGACACCGATGACGTACGCGCAGCCCTGCGCAACCTCGACGTGGTCACCTTCTACGGCCCCATCAACTTCGATGAAAAGGGCCGCAACCCCGGCAAACCGATGGGGGCAATCCAGATCCAGGACGGTGAGATTCTGGTCGTGGCCCCCACCAATGCCGCGGTAACCGAACTGAACTACCCTGCGCCGCCCTGGAAAGATCGCTGATCGGGAGGAGTGAGCGCAAAGGAGCGAGTTTGGACGTTGCTGAATCCCGTAGCCCGGGCACTTGGCAACGGCCAAACTAAGAGTGGGAAACTCCCCTCCTCACGCCTCGCAAGTTACGCCTATGGACCAACTTTTGCAGGCTCTAGTCAGTGGGCTGCTGCTCGGCGGTTTCTACGCGGTCATGGTACTGGGGTTCTCCGTGATCTGGGGCGTCATGGGCGTGATCAACCTGGCGCACGGTGAATTCCTCATGATCGGCGCCTACATGGCGTGGGGTCTCTTTCGCCTTTTCGGAATGGACCCCTTCGCTTCGTTGGTGCTGATTCTGCCCCTCATGTTCCTGGTCGGCTATCTGCTGCAGATCGTTCTGATCAACCGCATCGTCGAGCGCCCCCATCTGATGACTCTGCTCGTCACCTTCGGCGTCTCGATCGCACTTGCCAATCTCTTCAAAATCCAGTTCACGTCGGACCCGCGCAATGTGGCCGTAGCCTACAACGGCTCCGTGCAGCTGGCGGGAGTCACCTTCCCAATCGTCAAGACAATCATCTTCGGTGCAGCTATGTTGATCATGGTCTGCCTGCACCTTTTCCTGCAGCGTACCCGCCTCGGCAAGTCGATCCGCGCCGCAGCCCAGAACAAGACGGCCGCCCGCATCGTCGGCGTCGACATCAACCGCGTCTACGCCATTACGGCCGGTATCTGCATCGCCCTGACCGCCGCCGCCGGCGCCATGCTCAGCCCCACGCAGGCGATCTTCCCCTTCATGGGCCCGCCCTTCACCTTGAAGGCGGTCACAATCACCGCCCTTGGCGGTCTGGGACGTATCCCCGGCGCGCTGATGGGCGGCATGGTCCTCGGGATCACCGAAATCTTCGTCTCCACCTATGTGCCAGGCATCGGCACAAATCTGGGTGTCGCCACCAGCTTTATCCTCCTGGTCCTGATCCTGGTGGTGCGGCCCCAGGGGCTGATGGGCGGTCTGCGCCCGATCGACGCGGAGGCCGAGTGATGGGAACCGCCCCACCCGGAAATAAGAGCGAGGAGAGAGCGAAGAAAAAAACTTCCCTCCCATTCCTCGCTCCTGTGCACTCGCTCCTCGCCGGTTGGACCGGGTTGGTGCTCTGGCTGCTGTTACTGCTCCTGCTGGCTCTGTACCCGTACACAGGCGTCTCCAGCGCCGCCCTGTTCGTCGGCAGCCAGGTTTTTGTGCTGGTGACCCTGGCCTCCAACTGGAATCTGATCGGCGGCATGACCGGCTACGTCGACTTCGGCCATGCCGTCTTTTTCGGCATCGGCGCCTATATCATGGGTATCCTCGTGACCGGCAGCCCTCTCCTGATCTCCCCGGAGTGGGGCTTCTGGCAGGCCCTGCCGGCTAGCGGGGTTGCCGCAGCACTCTTCGCTCTCCTGATCGGCCTGCCAACACTGCGTCTTAAAGGACCATACTTTTCCATCGCCATGCTCGGCACCTTGGTGGCGATGCGCGAAATCGCCCGCGTGCTGCGCCCGGTCACCGGCGGCGGCGTCGGCCTGAACCTGCCGCCGCTCCTCAATCGATTGGGCGACTACTACCTGATGTTAGCCGTCATGGGCCTGGTCGTTTCGTTGATCTGGTGGATCCAGCGCAGCGAGTTCGGGCAGAGCCTCATCGCCATCCGCGAGGACGAAATCGGCGCGGAAATGCGCGGCATCAACACCACGCTCCACAAGATCGCCGCCTTCATGATCGCCGCTTTTTTCACCGGTATCGTCGGCGGGTTCTGGGCCTGGCAGTATACCTATATCGATCCCGATGTCGTCTTTGTCGAAGCGCGCACCGTCGAGATGGTGATGATGTCGATGCTGGGGGGCCTCGGCACGGTCTGGGGCCCGCCCATCGGCGCTGTCGTCATCTACTTCCTGCAGAATCTCCTCTGGGCCAACCTATTCGACAGCCATCTTCTGGCGCTTGGCGTGCTTCTGGTTGTGATTGTGCTGTTCATGCCGGAGGGTATCCTCGGCACGTTGGGAGACCGCAGCGGCACATCGCTCGGGCGGCTACTCAGACGCGTCGGCAGGAGCAAGTAGTGGCTACTGCAAAGG
This sequence comes from Caldilineaceae bacterium, assembly GCA_965208965.1. GTDB lineage: Bacteria > Chloroflexota > Anaerolineae > Caldilineales > Caldilineaceae > Bin5. The sequence goes on along the minus strand of OZ242384.1, from coordinate 884,348 downwards.
ATGCGCAACCAGCAGCAAACCGCGACCATGACCTCTGACCGACAGCCCCTGCTGCAGGGGCATACCGTTTCCAAATACTTTGGCGGCCTGGCTGCCGTCAACAATGTGGATTTCGCAGTCTACCCCGGCGAAATCGTCGGCCTGATCGGGCCCAATGGCAGCGGCAAAACAACCCTCTTTGACTGCTTGAGTCGTTTACAGAAGATCGACAGCGGCCAGGTGTTTTTCAAGGGCCGCGACGTGACAGGCGCGCGCCCCTATCAGGTCGCCAGAATGGGGCTGACGCGCACCTTCCAATCTGTGCGCGTCTATCGAAAAATGACCGTTCTTAGAAATATGCTGATCAGTCACCAGTGGCGGGATACATCTCTCTGGAGGATGCTGCGGCCCAGTCCTGCCAATACCGCCCACCGCGCCCATCAGCTGCTCGACTTCCTCCAGATCGAGCAGCTGGCTGAAGAAGAGGCAGGCCACCTGTCCGGCGGCCAGCGCCGCCTGCTGGAGATCGGCATGGCCCTGATGCCCGACCCCGATATTCTGCTTCTGGACGAAGCCACCTCCGGCGTCAATCCAACCCTGATCGAAACCATCAAGGATCGCATCCGCACACTCAACGCCCAGGGGAAGACCTTCCTCCTGATCGAACACAACATCAACTTCATCGCTGATCTCTGCAGCCGGGTCTACGTACTCAATCACGGCGAAAAGCTGGCCGAAGGCACCCCCCAGGAAATCCTGCAAAACGAAGCCGTCATCGACGCCTATTTCGGAGCCTGAATCCGGTATCCTTCGTCCATTCACATGTCTCCGAAGTTACTGACTACCAACCACTGACCACTGTCCAATGTCTGCCCCTCTCCTCACCGTCGAAGACATCTATGCCGGCTATCAGGACTTCGATATCCTGAAGGGCGTCTCGCTCGTCGTGCATCCCGGCGAGATCGTCTGCGTCATCGGCCCCAACGGCGCCGGCAAATCGACCGTCTTCAAAGCGATCTACGGCTTCGTCAGCGTGCGCCTCGGCGCCGTCCACTTCGACGGGCAGGAGATCACCAACGCCCGCCCCCAGGATGTCCTCAGCGCCGGCATCTCCATCGTCCCTCAGCTTCGCAGCGTCTTCCCGCAGATGACGGTTATGGAAAACCTGGAGATGGGCATGTATCTCGAAGATGACCAGGCGCGCACCCGCCAGCGCATCCAGTACATCTTCGAGCTGTTCCCGCGCCTGGCGGAGCGGCGCAGCCAGATGGCCGGCACCATGTCCGGCGGTGAGCAGCGTATGCTCGAGATCGGCCGCGCCCTCATGCTCGAACCCAAAATTGTGATGATGGACGAGCCCAGCGCTGGCCTCTCCCCACTGATCACCCGCATGATCTTCGAGAACATCCGCCGCCTCAACAGTGAGATCGGCCTCACCGTCCTCATGATCGAGCAGAACGCCCGCCAGGGCCTCGAAGCCAGCCACCGCGGCTACGTCCTCGAACTGGGCCGCAACGCCTACGAAGGCGAAGCCCAGGCCCTCCTCGACAACCGCGATGTCCGCCGGGCTTTTTTGGGGGGTCATTGAGACGCCAAAGATCTGTGAAGTTCAATGTATGCGGGGCATTCAATCTACGAAGTGCCTACCGTTGACTGTCCGATTCTTGAGGGTGGGGGATACGTAGTCAGTTCGTTGTCTACGTCAAGTCATGAGGGTTTGAAGGAAACAGCTACCGTTCTAACATTTCTTGCAGTGTGAGTATCCCCTATATAGAGTCCACAAACATCATGAACATAGAACTCGTCGCCTACTCCCAAGCCAATCCAGCCCTCGATCCCGCCGACCTGCTCGAAATGAGCGATCTGGCGACGATCTGGAACGGCGCCAGTACTTACCCCGAAAACATCATCGAGTATGCCGGCCGCGTCTGCTATCGCAGTACCCACCGCATGGGTACCGCGCCGCGGTTTATCATCAACCGCGTCAAGGAAGGGCACGAGGACATCATCGAGCACATCGTGGCCACGGTTCGGGTCCGCAACAGCGAAGATCCGCTCCGCTGGCGTATGCTCAACCGCCACTGCGAAGTGACGCAGGAAGCCGACGGCAGCTGGCTTGTCAGCGCCAACACACGCGTCTGGCTGGACTTCTTCCGCCGCGGGATCGGTCTGCAAGCGATGCCGTTTCTGCAAGCGATCGCGCCCAAGGTCTACGCCGAATTTGCCGCCGACATCCCAAGCGGCAACGGCGCGCAGGCTCCAGAATCTCCTGCCGTTTCGCCGCTGCCATCCATGCCCAATCGCAATCTAGATCTGTCATGCTTGCACCCGCGTGAAGAAGGCTCTCTGCGGGTGACGCTCCTCGCCTTCACCCAGCCCGGCATCGACGACGCCGACGCCCAACTCCACCATGGCTCGGCCACATTTTTCTTCGAAGGGATCAGCCGTGCCTGTACCCACCAGTTGGTGCGCCACCGCTTGGCCAGCTTCAGTCAGGAGAGCCAGAGGTACGTGGGATTAGATAAAGGCGAGTGGAGCGCGGTTGTTCCCCCGGCCATTCAAGGAAGTGAAGAAGCCCAGGCTAAACTGAGTGAAGCCTGGGACTACCTCCAGCAAACCTATCAGGAGTTACGGGAGATGGGAATTCGCAAAGAGGACGCCCGTTTTCTCCTGCCCAACGCCGCCGAGACCCGCATCGTCACCAGCATGAACTTCGCCGCCTGGAGCCACTTCCTCTGGCTGCGCGCCGTCGACAAAGCCGCCCAGTGGGAGATTCGCCGCCTCGGCCAGCTCGTGCTGGAAATGCTCTACACCGTCGCTCCCGCCGTCTTCCAGGAACACTGGAACGTATACCGGGAGAAGTTCCCCGCGTCCGCGTAACCGCGCCGGACTGCTGCCAGTGACCCCCTGCCAAGGATCCCCTGCCCGCAAGGAGCGCGTTGACAGTGTTCGATCGTTTTCACAACCGTAACGCGCGCGTCGCCGTCGTCGGGCTCGGCTACGTAGGCCTGCCTCTGGCCGTCGCTCTGGCCGCATCCGGATACGAAGTCGTCGGCATCGACCTGGACCCGACCAAGATCGAAGCCCTCCGTGAGGGGCGCTCCTACATCGCCGACGTTGCCGACGCCGACTTGACCGCCCAGGCGTCCCGTCTGCGCGCGACCGAAGACTACGCCACTCTCAGCCAGTGCGATGCGGTTTCAATCTGCCTGCCCACACCGCTCGACCGTATGGGGCAGCCGGACGTTTCCTCCATTCTCGCCTGCGGCGGGGAGATCGCCCGCCATCTGCATCCGGGCCTGGTCGTTGTCCTCGAGTCCACCTCCTACCCCGGCACCACAACCGAACTGCTGCTGCCCCTCCTCGAAGCCGCCGCCCAGCCGCACGGATGGCGCGTGGGAGAGCAGTTCTATGTCGCCTTTTCGCCCGAGCGCGTAGACCCCGGACGCACCGACTGGACCATCAAGACTACGCCCAAGATCGTAGCCGGCGTGACCGAAAACTGCCTTGCTGCAGTGCACGCCTACTACGGACAGGTCTTCGAAACGCTTGTGCCCGTCTCCTCGCCGTCCGCCGCGGAGATGGCCAAACTGTTCGAAAACACCTATCGCTTCATCAACATCTCTTTAGTCAATGAACTGCTGCTGATGTGCGACAGATTGGGGTTGGACTGCTGGGAGGTACTGGAGGCGGCCGCAACCAAACCTTTCGGTTTTACCAGGTTCACTCCGGGGCCAGGGGTTGGAGGCCCTTGTATTCCCGTCGACCCCCATTTTCTTGCCTGGAAAATGAGGTCGATCAATGCTACTGCCCGCTTCATCGAGCTGGCCGGTCAGATCAATGCCGAAATGCCGCGCTACTGGGTGCAGAAGGTGCAGGATGCGCTCAACGATGCCGGCAAGGCTGTGAGAGGCAGCCGCGTCCTGGTACTGGGCGCCGCCTATAAGCCCGACGTCGCCGATGCGCGCGAGTCGCCGGCAGTCGATATCCTGCAACGCCTACTCCAAAAGGGCGCGCAGGTCAGGTACCACGACCCATACATTCTGTCTCTGGCGAAAATGGGAGTTCCTCTTACCGCGGTCACCGAACTTGAAGAAGAGGTTCAGAAAGCCGACTGTGTGGTGATCGCCACAGCCCACAGTGTTTACGACTGGTCATCGATCGCGCACGGCGCGGCTATTCTGGTCGATACACGCTTCATGGTGAAGCGCGGCCCGTGAGACACCACCATCCACTCTGCTTCACGAACCGCTGATCTCGGCACCGAGAACCACAGATCAGAGTTTCCTGAATTGCGCCGGGTTTCCTCGCGCGTCCTTTAGCGTTCACCCTTGTGCTGGCTACCCATCAGACGAGGTTGAATTCCATGTGCTCGCAAAATCTGACGGATAGTTTCCACGGAGATTTGGTCTACGACTTCTTCGTCGATCAGGTGTTTGCGCAACCGCTGCAGCGACCACTGACTGAATGGCAGTTTCAGTGAGATCGGATCGGCAGAGGCGATTTCTACGATCGCCTGCCGTTGCGCCGCCGTAAACACAGGAGGGCGGCCGGGCGATTTTCCGCTGCGCAAACCATCGAGGCCATGGCTATTGTAGCGATGGATCCACTTCCGCACATTGATCGGATGCAGATCGACTTCGCGGCTGATTTCCTGGACCTTATGGCCCTGAGCAGACAGGAGGATGATCATCAGGCGTTGAATCGAAACGTCATTCTCCATATTCTGGATGACGCGCTCTAACTCTTCCCATTCTTCCTCCTCCAATTTTCGAACGTAAAGTGCCATGAATTGTCTCCATTATTATCCGCCGGCAACTGCCCGCCCGGATGGGCGTGGCGAACAAATCCCTTACCTATAGTTGAAAAGTGCGGCTATTGTCCTCTACAACCCTCTGATTGTAGTTTGTAACGTGCCTCAATAATCTTCTGTGCAAATTCTCCCAGGTCTCGCTCTGCAGTACAGCCCGGAGCCGTTCCAGATCAGAGACTTCGCCAATCGTTAGCATTTGCGGGCCGTTTCCATAGATGGTATACCAGACTTCGGCGGGGTTGATTCCCAACCGCATGAGGCCCGGTGCATATTCGCGCATGACAAACTCAAAATAGGGTTGTTCATGGCCCATTTTGATGTCCCACTGCATCAACAGACGTACCATATGCACTCTGACTGCGCCCAACAGAAGTGCGAGATCTCGACATGCAATCACCCTGCTCGACCAAGGGGTGAATCCATTTATGCGCATGACATCATATCAAGAGTGCCCTAAGATCGCAACTTTTCTTTGTCGGTTTTTACTTTGTATCTTCTGTTGTGCAATTTCCCTGTCTCACGCCCGCGACCCACTGTTGGCCGCGCCTCCGCCTGAGAACCGCTTCCCTGAACACCGACTCCAATCGGAATCTGCTGTTGCCTCCCATCTTCTCCTGCAACCTGCCCTTGAGACTTCGTTGGTTCTCCTTACCCACACGCTGGACGTTCGCGTTGCAACCGCTGACGGCCGCTCGCTCATACTGCAAATCGAAGCCTCCTACCGCCTGCACAATGAGGAAGACGAGACCATTTCAGCGACTCTGCTCGTCGTGCAGCCCGCAAGCGCAGCCGCCGCCGGGCGTCCCCTGCCCCGCAACATCACCGTGACCCTCGATGGACAGCCTCTCGCCCTCCAATCCGCCGGTCAATCGGTGGGGCAGAGCGTTCAGGCAGGGTTTGACGCAGACGCCCGCCGGCGGCTCACACTGAGCTACGAACTGCCCCTTACCGCAACGCAGACCTTCGACTTCCATTACCCAATATCTGAGCTGGCCTCATGGCCCAGTGACATCAGTGGTTGGCGTGTAACGATCGATTTTGCCGGTCTGGACCAGTGGCTGGCCCCCTCGAACAGTTGGCTGCAGATTTCCCCGCGCGGTTGGAAAATGCGCGCCAGCCAGTTGGAATGGCTGCGCGAGGAGCGCCCGCCCACGACAGACGTCCACTTCCAGGCGTTGCATCCGCAATGGATTCAGGAGATTCAAGTCGCCCAGAACGCCGTACGCGCCCAAAACGATCTGGAATCCATGCAGCGGCTGGGCGATCTGTACGCGCAACTGCAACAAGCCCCTGCTCTCCGCACCGCGTCTCGCGACCGCTTCTATGAACAAGCCCTGGCCGCCTACACGCAAGCGCTGCAGTTGGGCGAAGAACGCGCCCGGCCCGACACTGTTCTTGCCGCAGTGCGTTACCGGCTGGCAGCGCTCTATCGCAAGCGCGCAATTGCCGCAGATGGCTCCGTCGATAGCGTCTACGTCGCGCTTATGGTGGCGGAGGCTGAAAAGGCTCTCCCGGCTACGCCGCAAGGGCCAACCCGCACGGAACTGCAAAGCTGGGTGGCGCAGGGCCTGCAGCAGCAGTTGCGGACGGCCCGCTTGCAGGAAAACTGGCCCCAGGCCCTGCTGTTAACCGAAAGGCTGGCTCGTCTGCCCGCCGATGTCGTCGATCCGGCCACCCTGGAAGATGAACGCCGGGCCATCCTGCTGCACGAAGTACTGCAACAGTTGCAGGATGGCAATGAAGACGCCGCTGTGAAGCTGGTAGGTGAAGAGTTTCTGACCGGGGAGACCTTGCCCCGACCGGAGTACCGCACACTTTTTGCCAATTGGCAGATTACGGTTACAGTGAACCAGAATGACATGTCCATAAGTGCCCTGGCGCGCCCCATCTTCCAGAGGCGGGTTGACGGCGAGGGCGCCCTGAACACTCTGCTGAACTCCTGGTCAGCTTCCGGGGCGGCCAATGCAGCACTGACCGTGGAAGCGAACGGGTTTCTCATCCAACTGGACCAACTCGACGCTGCCAAACGTCGGCTTCTGGCCCAGAATACGCCCCAATTGCCTGACTGGGCGCTGCTGCGCAACGTTTTGCTGACGACGGAGCAGGAGACGCGGCAGGAGACCCAACTCTTGTGGCAGCGGATCACACAGGCGATCGATGTGGACTTTCGACCAGTCGGAGACCAATGGCACAGTATGGCAGCTTCCCTAGACAGAGAGGCTGCCGCAGTTGAGGACGAAACCGCGTCTGCAACCGCGTTGAATCGCGCCGAAGCCGCCGCGCTGGAGATCCGTCAGTCTCTGCGAGCGGCCCAGCACCGGTTGGAAGCGGGCCGCTGGCGGCGGCTTGTCTCCGACAGCACTGTGCAGATCATGATGGGCGAACTGCCCGATGACGCGTCCCCGCAGCGGGTGTGGCTGCTTGGGCTGACAGATCCGCCGCAGCGGCTGACGAACCACATGGAGAGCATTAGCGCAGTGAGGTTGTGGCTTGCCATCGCCCTGGCCGTCGTCCTCAGTTCTCTGTTCGCCGGTCTGCTGTGGCTATTGCTCTGACGCATAAATCGTGATTAAACTTTCTGCCGGATTGTCAGGCCCCGATGCGCTGCCGCTTCGTTACATGAACACGGCTGGCGGTCGCCCCCTGGCAACCAGAAAACCTGACTATGCGAGACCAAAGTAGGAACCCACTTCGCTCAACTGTACCAGGATTCACGGTTCCTGTCACCGACACCGGTATATCAGAATACGCCCTCGACGCGTCTGAGGAAGCTGCCGCTACTCCGGTGGACGCGCCCGATGAATCGGACGAACAGACCCAAGCACCTTTTGCTTATTTCCGCGAAGGGCGGGCAATCACACTTCTGTTGCTCGGCTTCATCTATCTCATCCTGGCGCTCTCGCTCAGTAGTGCCGGCTGGACCGGCGCAATGAGCATGACCATGCTGATCGCTGTCGTTCTCGGCGCGCTGGCCATGGGCGCGCTAATCTCGTTCAGCCGCTTTGACAGCTTCTTCATGCTTTCCCACAGCTTCGCGACCGGACTGGCTTGGGTGTTCTTCCTGATGACCTTTCTCGTGGGAGACGAGCAGCGCGTGCAGGCATTCATAGAGAGGGGCATCCCCGTCCTGCAGGCCCGGGCCTATTTCCTTTTGGAGCGCTGGCTGGAGTGGATCGAAGCCGCCATAAACCGGCAGGCCAGCAACGACAACGTTGTCTTCATCTTTGAGATCGGTTTTCTCGTCTGGTGGCTCACCTATCTGGGCGTCTGGTCGGTCTTTCGGCACGGCCATGTCTGGCGCGGCGTGCTCATGGCCGGCATCGCCCTCCTCGTTAATACCCATTACGCGCCCGTGTCGGTGATGGGGTTCCTCGTGGCATACTGCATGGTCGCACTGCTGCTCCTCGCCTGGACCACCCTCGTCGACCATCGTCAGCGCTGGCGCTCACAGAGCATCTATTTCAGCGAAGATATCAACTTCGACTTCATGCGCTCCGGCTTCATGTACACAGCGGCCGTAATCGCCCTCGCATTCATCGCGCCCAATATGGGCCGCAGTCTCCCCTTCCACGACCTGCTCCAGCCCGTCAATCAGCGCTGGGAGGAGGCCATGCAGGAGTGGAATCGTCTCTATCAGGGCTTGAACCGGCAGACCAGGCCCGTCCAGACAGGTTTCGGCCGCACTTTGACCCTGGGCGGGGAACGCACTGTCAGCGAGCGACTGATTATGGAGGTGGAGGCTCCGACCGGCCGTTACTGGAGGGCCGTTGCTTTCGACCGCTTCACCGGCCGCCAGTGGATCAACACCGCCGAGGGTGAAACTACTTACCGTTCTAACGATCCGATCCCAGCGGCGTTGTGGTCCGCCCGCGCGCCGGTCACACAGACCATCACCATCCGTATACCGACCGGAAATATCCTCCTCGCCATGCCGGATGTGGTGCAGGCCAGTATTCCGCTGGCAGCGCTTCAGCAGCCGCTTGCCTACGCCGACCTGGCCGATGCCGCTTCGACAGATCAGGCGGAATCCGAGCTGACATGGGCGCGCTCCAGAATCACGCTCGAGGCCGGCGAAAGCTATCAAGTGATCAGCAGCCAAACGACTGTCACCGTTCGGGAGCTGCGTGAAGCGGGTATCATCGACTATCCGGCACAGGCTCTTAACCGCTACCTTCAACTTCCCGTCACTTTCTCACCCCGCGTCGCAGAGCTGGCCGAGCAGGTGATGGCCGACGAGACCACAACCTACGATAAAGTCAAGGCGTTGGAGCGACACTTGCGCACCTACGACTACGACGAAGGGATCGAGGCGCCTGACTCAGATGAAGACCCGCTGGAGTACTTCCTCTTCGACATCCAGCGCGGCTATTGCGACTACTACGCTTCGGCCATGGCGGCCATGCTGCGAAGCCAGGGGATCCCCGCACGCGCCGCCAGCGGCTACGCCGAAGGAACTTACGACCTGGAGATCGGCACCTATCTGGTTACGGAACGGGACGCACATACCTGGGTCGAGGTCTACTTCCCGCCATACGGCTGGATCGAGTTCGAGCCGACCTCAGGTGAGAGTATTCTCGATCGCCCTTCTGGAGCAGAGCTCCAGGATAGCGGCCTCATTCCCGGAATGGATGAAATCGCGGCCGAAGACGAGGATTTTCTCTTTGATGACGCACTGGACTTCGAAGAAGAGTTCCCCCAGGACATCGCCGGACCCGTCACGGGCATCGGGGGACTCCCAACTCGCACCCCTGTCATTACAACCAGCTTCATCCTGGTCGTATTGACACTGATCGCTGGCGTTTGGCTTCTGCGGCGGCGCATGTATCAGGGTCCCAGAGCCTTTATGCAGGAACCCCAGATTTACTACGAACGCCTGCTGAGTTGGACTTCACGGCTGAAGTCACCTCTGAGCTCGCGGCGGACCCAAGATCTACCGAGTCCGCAGGAAGTTATGCGCCCGAGTCCGATCGCAAGCCAAATATCGCGGCGAACGCCCGCCGAACAGGCGTTGACGCCCTATGAACGAGAGGCGCTGCTGGCTGAAGATCTCCCCCAGGGCATCCCGTTTATCCGGCGCATCATCGAAATCTACGTCCAGTTCCGCTATGCCCCGCGCCCGGAGCATCTTGAAGACGAGGTCCGGCACGAACTGAACCACAACTGGCGACGGCTTCGTCCTGTTCTATTGAAGGCTTGGGTACGGCAAAGGCTCAACTGGCGTGCCTCTGCCGGAGGCAGCTAGAGGAACTGTCAATCGCTTCTTGCACAGTGGCCTGCCCCCGGTAACCGCAATTAACCGGCGCGGGCCGCTCCGGTCGGGCGCAGGAGCACCACCTGTGTTTCTTCGGGTAGGCTGGTCTTGGTCAGCTTGAGAGTATCCGTCACTTCAGGTTCGCTGATACCCAACTCCTTCAGAAAACGATCCACCGGTTCCAGGGAGGCGGACTGCTCGCTGCGCAGACCTTCGTGGCGGTATTGCATGGGCACGATTATGCGCGGGTCCAGCTGACTGATCACTTCGGCAATACGAGAAACGTCGGGTATGTGCGGTCCGCTCACCGGCGCCAGCAGTACGTCGATATCGCCCAGCTCCTCCCCGCCGGCGCTGGCCGGCACCTGTCCCAACTCTCCCAAATGGCCGACCGTGAGGCCGGCGAAATCCAGGAAAAAGGCGACGCTGCGCGTACCGTTCTGCGAGGTCGGCAGGCCTGTCACGAGTACCTGTTTTACTTCGAAGTCACCGGGGCCTCGCAGAATCTTTGGCTCGCCGCTGACAGTGTCTATGCCTTGGACGTAAGCGGACGACACGTTACTGATGGTCACAATGTCGGCGCGCAGCTTGGGCACCTGAATGCCCGTCGCCTTCCTGCTCAAAGGATCGCAGATTGCGGTGACGCCGCGCTCTCGCAGACGAAAGCAGGAGAATCCGTACCAATTGATGTCCAAGGTCCTGTCCTTTCCCGATTGCCAACAGAAGTTGTGAGCCGTTAGAGGCCACTCTCTTTGCAAAGCGGCCCCCCGGCGCTCGAATGCGGTTATCCACAGTCTTGAAATGGACCCGCGACGCATATCGATCTTACATCACGAATTCGCCTCCTGCCAAAGCGCAAGGGATCTTCACCGACTGCATGCAGACCTGCAGGCGGACCGCTGGCGCCCCCAATATTCGTCTCGGCCCGGCAGGGCTCTGCTTTGCGCAATGTCCGCCCAGGCACTATCATACCGTTCTTACGCAACCGGCTTTCCGGGTCCGCTCACCTGGCGGCTGAAAGCCGGAAACCCACACCAATACGAATGGGTTTGACAAGCTGGAGAAACGCTCTATGAACGAACAGACGGTGCGCCAGGTGGTCACTGCCCGCTTCTATGAGTCGCTTGCCCAAAGTGGTGTCGAAGTCATCGCCATCCCTCAACCCCAACTGCAAGCCATCGTAAACGCGCTGGCCGACGGCGTCTTTGCAGCCCTCGATGCAATGGAAACCGAAGCCGATCATTCAATCGTCGAGACCAATGCGCGCCCGGCCGACCTGGAAGAGCCTGCAACGGCATCCCCTGCACCAGAATCCGCCGCGCCCATCGCCGACCATCTCGAAAAAGAGGAGCTGCTCTGGTCCGGCCGCCCCTATCTGTCTATCGGCGTCCGCTATGAACTCACCACCCAGCGCGTGCGGCTCATCCGCGGGCTGCTGGGACGCAGTTACCACGAGATCGAGCTGGTGCGCGTTCGTGATACCTCGGTGAACCAGCATCTGGGAGAAAGGGCACTGAATGTGGGCGATATCACGATAACCAGCACTGATCCCAGCCATCCCGAATTCACGCTCCACAACGTCAAAGATCCGATGGAGGTGCGCGAGATGATCCGCAAGGCCACCATGCGGGAAAAGCAGCGGCGCGGCCTCCATTACCGCGAGGAGATGTAACGGTGCCCTCCGCGACAGCGACAGAACGAACGCAACCCCGGGAAGAGGAGTTGCCGGTCGCGAAAACCCCTCTCTTCGAACTTGCCCGCCAGGCCGGCGAACTGGCGCTGACAATGCAGCAGGATGGTCTGCGCTCCATCCATTCCAAGTCAACGCCCAATGACCTGGTCACCGAGGCCGACCTCGCCTGCGAGACCCTGATTCGCGACCGGCTGGCCGTCCTGACACCCGACTTCGGCTTCTGGGGCGAAGAAAGCGATGTACGGCCCCACGACGAGTACTACTGGCTGGTGGATCCGATCGACGGCACGATCAACTTTGCCGCCGGCCTGCCCTGGTTCGGCATCAACATCGCTCTCATCCACCGTGAACTGACCATCTTCGGCCTTTCGCTCATCCTGCCGCAGTTCGATCTTTTCTGGGCGCAGGTCGGTCAGGGCGCCTATCTGCGGCGACGCAGCGGCGAGCAGCAGCGCCTGCAGGTCAGCCGGGCATTCACTCTGGCGGACGCGCTGTTGACGACCGGCTTTCCCTACCACCGCGCCGAGAACGAGGACAACAACGCAGCCGAATTCGCACACATCATGCCGATCTGCCGAGGCGTGCGGCGCTTGGGCGCTTCCTCGGCCGACCTGGCCTATGTGGCTTCCGGGGCATTCTCGGCCTACTGGGAAGGATGGATCCAGCCCTGGGATGTGGCCGCCGGTATCCTGCTTGTGCGCGAAGCCGGCGGTCTCGTCACCAACTACCAAGGCGAACCTTTCGGTCTGGACGACCACTGCATCATCGCGAGCAATGGCCAGCAAGGCGTTCACGAGCCACTGTTGAACGCCATTCAAGAGGCCCGATCTGAAAAGTTCGACCAGGACCGCCGGAAAGGCTAGGACAAATGGAAAAGAGAGCAGTGCAAGAGCAGTTCGGAGCCCATGCGCGCACCTATATCACCAGTCGGCCCCACGCCAAGGGCGCCAGCCTGCAGCGGCTGGTCGAGCTGGTCGAGCCGCAGCCAGACTGGCAGGCGCTGGACATCGCCACCGCCGCCGGCCACACCGCCTTCGCCTTCGCCCCCCACGTCGCCCATGTGTGCGCGACCGACATCACCGCGGAGATGCTGACCGTCGCCCGCGAGCAGGTTGCAGCGCGCGGCGTCGACAACGTGACCGTCGAGCACGCCGACGCCGAAGACCTGCCCTATGCAGACGGCCGCTTCGATCTGCTCACCTGCCGCATCGCGCCCCATCACTTCCCCGATATCGACGCATTCCTGCGAGAATCGGTGCGCGTTCTGCGTCCCGGCGGCATTCTGGCTGTGGTGGATAACGTTGTGCCGACAGGCGTCGCGGGAGATTACGTCAACGCCTTCGAAAAATTGCGCGATCCCAGCCACGGGCGCTGCCTCAGCGTCGAGGAGTGGCAGGAGGGCTACGCGCGGGTCGGCCTCGAACTGACCCGGCAAGAGGTCCTCGAAAAACAGATGGTCTTCGAAGATTGGGCCGACCGCCACGACCCGGTGATGCAGTCCTACCTGCGGGCGCTGCTCTGGCACGGTCCGCCCGAGTCCCACGAATTCCTTCATCCCCAATGCGAGGACGGACGTACCCTCTTTCACCTGCGCGAAGGGCTGTTCATCGGGCGAAAACAGACGTGAATGGAAGCCGATCGTAACTCAGGAGTTGCGCGGCTGGATGAGCCAGAGGTAGGCGTCCTCCACAGTCGGGGAAGCTGAGACTGCATCCACTGTAGGCTTTTCTTCAGCCAGAACGCGATAGTGGGTCCCCTGCTCCGTGTGGGTGATGGCAACCACGCGCAAATTTTCGCGCTCCTGCACGGAGTGGTCCGCAGTCGTGAACTCCCAAACGCGCCCCGTTGTCGCTTGCAAGAGTGTCTGGATGCTGCCGTGAAAACGCAGCTGCCCGTGGTCGAGCACCGCAAGACGCGAGCAGGTCTGGGCGATATCCTCCGTGATATGGGAGGACAGCAGCACAAGCCGCTCACGCGCCAACTCAACGAGCAGATTGCGGAAGCGCACCCGCTCCTGGGGGTCCAGCCCGGCGGTCGGTTCATCCACGATGACGACTTTGGGGTTGCCGATAAGCGCCTGCGCCACACCCAACCGGCGCTTCATGCCACCGGAATAGGCTCGGATTCTGCGGCCGGCCACGTCTTCCAGCCCGGTCAACGCCAACATCTTCTCGATCTGCTGACCGCGTTCCTCAGCAGGGACGCGCTTCAGGGCAGCCACAAAGGCCAGGAACTCGCGCGCGGAGAGATTGTCGTACATCTGGATCTCTTGCGGCAGATAGCCTAGTTGAGCGCGGATATGCCATTTCTGGCTGCGGTCATCGACCTTCCAGTCTCCCACGTACGCGGCGCCGCTGGTGGGCGGCAACAGCGTCGCCAGCACCCGCATAAGGGTCGTTTTGCCGGCGCCGTTCGGTCCAAGCAGGCCGAACATGCCCATCTCGATGGTCAGGGAAAGATGGTCGAGGGCAACCGTGCCCGTGCGGAAGAACCTTGAGCGGTAGACTTTGGTCAGATCGTCAACTGTAATGTTCATCGTATTCACACTGGCTTAACATGAGGATAGAAACTGCACGAAAGAAGTGAACAACAGACAATAAATCTCTGTCACCCACTGCTCATTGGCCGGACGTCCGCGCTTGCGCTGTTTTACAGGACAACTCGGATGGAGGCCACTCATAACCGAAAGTGTCTTGCAAAATCCGTTGCACCGCTTCTTCGGTAAGAGGGGCGCCGCCCGGCGGATATCTTTGCGCCAAGGCGGCGATCAGGTCTGCCAGGGCGTCGCGCCCGAACTGGACCGTAAACGCGTTTAGAGTCACTATAAAGTGAGCAAGCTGGCAGTTGTTGCGAGTGCGGAAGGTGCCTACAGGGCGATGCTCCGGCGAAATACCCGGAGGTGAGAGCGGGTCGGCGCTGAATCGACCCTCCAGGTAATAGGAGAGCATACTTTCCCACTTGGCTCGTTCCTGATCAATGTATGCTCGATCACCTGCCAGAGTTAGCGCCAGTTCCTGCGCAGTGACAACCGCAAATGCGTGCCAGAGAGGCGTCACCTCATACTGCCAATCTACCTCTTCTATCCAGCGCCCCTGCGGCGCTTGCGGGTTGACCCCTCCCGTACTTTCACGTGTGCATACCCATTCCTGCTCCCATTCATCTTTGTTTTCATCGGGGGGCCCGCACGTCACCATATAACCTCGCAGGATGCCGGCTTTGCTCAGCCTGCTTTCTGGCCAATGGATCTGATCCGCCAGCCAGGCGCGACTTACCGGCAGGGCAAGATCCAGAACAGATACGGGACGCCATCCGGTCTGTTTGTCTATGTTGTTGGGGAATCCTAGGAGCATACCGCCCAAGGCAAGGCGCTGGCGCGGGATATATGGCAGCTCAACCGCCTGATATGAACCGTGCGAAGGGGTTTCGAGCCACTCGCCCAGGGCATAGCGCAGGCGCAACAGCTGCCGCGCGGTTGCGATCGTGCGCTCTTCGCTCAGCTTTCCGGTCCAGATATCGCCTTCGCCAGAGGAACTGTGTCTGTACGCGCCCCCAGCGACCAGAAACTGTGGGGGCTTCTCCCAGGCATAGACAATCTTGTCCTTGGTTCGGGCGCTGATAGCGCCCGAACTCAAAAAAGGGCCATCCGAGTTGTCGAGAGAAATCTGCAAACTGTGACTCTCTCTGGCCACATGCGGGCCAGGGGTGCGCGGCCATGCCAACCAGTCGCTGTCGCGCGTCCACTGCAGAGCATGGCCGTCTGCAAAGCTGACGAAGGGCTGTTGAAACGAAACCGGGTTGCCCTCAGTAATCGTCCTGGCAAGCTCGTAATCCTCGCGTAGCAGGATGGGAACGCCTGTGTACTGTAGCTCCAGTTCGATCTTCCCGCCCGCGGCAACCGTAGAGGGCAAGGGCCCCAGTCGGATCAGTTCGCCAATACGTTGGCTGGAGATCGCTTTCCCGTCCGCGCTGGCAGCAGTTACGCGCAGCCCTGGATTCAAGCCCAAATCAACCATACCCTGTGTTTCGCCGCTCCGGTTGTACAGACGCATCCGAGTCCCTATCTGCAAAGTCCTTTTTTTGAGCGTGGCGTTCTGTTCAACGTCAACCACTTCCCATACGTCGATCTGTTCGGCCGCAGGTGGGGGAACCAGACGCTGCGCGGCGTTGACGGAATAGTATTGCCAGGTCCCACCTGCTGCGACGACAGCCAGCAGCGCCAGACCCGCAAAGCCGCGCCGCCATTTGGGGGACCAGCCGATCCTGCGGTCCAGCCGCGTATGACCGGCCATGAAAAGGACCAGCATGAGCGGGATGCAGCCCAAATAAAACAGAAGGAAAGAGAGCAGCAAGGGACGCTCTGCCCCCAGTCCGACAACCGGATTCAGGTCCAATGTCAGCAGGGTGAAGTTCAGCGGCGTCAGCAACGTGGCCGTAGGCATCAGCAGGCCCAGCCAGGTGAGCGCGCTGATGCCGGCAACGGCCGCCGTTACCACGTATGTATTGCGCGCCAACAGCGCCAGGGCAATGACCGCGCCGGTGGCCGCCAGCGTGACCGGCAGAAGCAACAACAGGTAATAACCGTAAAGCGATACGACACTACCCGCGGGGATCGTCCCCACAACAACCAGAAGCGCAAGGACGAGGAGGCCGTTGAGCGCCAGCGTGACACACAGAATCAGGGCGACGCCAACGAATTGACTGACAATTAATAGGGGAAGCTCAAGGGGAGTTGTCCACAACCAGTCCTTGCGCGGCCCTTTATTCTGAACGATCAACGGGCTGATGAGCAGGGCCAGCAGCGGCAGTTGGAAGAACAGGATATTGTTGCTGACGCGGACGACCAGTGCGCCGGTTCCACCGCTCAGGCTGTCGGTGAGGGCGACAACCCCCGCCAGGGCCAGCGTCAGAAGCGCGTAGATGACAAAGGCGAGACGCCGGGTGAAGAGGATGACCTGTATGACGGTCAGGTCGATGAACAGTCTCATGCGTCTTCTCTGCCTGCTGTCAGCAGCGCCTCCTCGTTGTTGACGAGGCGGCATGCGCTGAAGAGAAGAACACCGGAAACGATGCACAGGAGCAACCGGTTGGCCCACCAGACCGGATGCTGGCGTTCCTGCCTCCCCAAAGCCAGGACGTTGGTCAGGTCGTCAATCGCAATGTTCATCGTATTCACACCGGCTCAACATGAGGATAGAAACTGCACGAAAGAAGTGAACAACAGACAATAAAGCTGTGTCCCCCACTGCTCATTGGCCGGACGTTCCCGTTTGCGCTATTTTACAGGACAACTCGGATGGAGGCCACTCATAACCGAAAGTGTCTTGCAAAATCCGCTGCACCGTTTTTTCGGTAAGGGGGTCGCCGCCTGGGGGATGTCTTTGGGCTAAGACGGCGATCAGGTCTGCCAGGGCGTCGCGCCCGAACTGGGCTGTAAACCCGTTGAAAGCAACGACGAAATGGGCGAGTTGACAACCGTTGTGACCTCCAAAAGCGCCTACAGGGCTGGGAGCGCCTGCAGCAGGCAAGCCAAGAGGGTGAGTGCTGTCTGAGAAGTGTGAGGCCAAGCTTTCCCAGTCAGACTGTTCCCGCTCAATGTATGTTCGATCACTTGTCAGAGCGAGCGTCAGTTCCTGCGCCGTGACAACCGCAAATGCTTGTCGGAGAGGCGTCACCTCTGACTGCCACTCTGCTTCTGCTATCCACCGTCCTTGCGGCGCTTGTGGGTTGACCCCTCCCAAACTTGCACGTGTGCATTCCCATTCCTGTTCCCATTTGTCTCTATTTTCGTCGGGGGGCCCACACGTTATCTTTTCACTTCTCAGGGTACCGGCTTGACTCAGCCTGTTTTCCGGCCAATGAATCTGATCTGACAGCCAGGCGCGGCTTACCGGGAGAGCAAGATCCAGGACAGATACAGGATGCCATTCGGTCTGCTGGTCTACGTCATTGGGGAATCCTAGGAGCATACCGCCCAAGGCAAGGCGCTGGCGCGGGATATATGGCAGTTCAACCGCCTGATATGAACTGTGCGAAGGGGTCTCGAGCCACTCGCCCAGGGCATAGCGTATACGCAACAACTGCCGCGCGGTTGTGGCCGTGCGCTCTCCGCTCAGCTTTCCGATCCAGATATCGCCTTCGCCAGAGGAGCGGTGTCTGTACGCGCCCCCAACGACCAGCAACTGCGGGGGCTTCTCCCAGACATAGACAGTTTCGTCCCCGGTTTGTGCGCTGATAGCGCCCGAACTCAGGAAAGGCCCCTCCGAGTTGTCGAGAGAGATCTGCAAACTGTGCTTCTCCCCGGCCACATGCGGACCAGGGATGCGCGGCCATGCCAACCAGTCGCTGTCACGCATCCACTGCAGGGCATGGCCGTCTGCAAAGCTGACGTAGCCCTGTTGAAACGAAACCGGGTCGCCCTCAGTTATTGTGTTGGCAAGCTCATAATCCTCTCGCAGCAGGATGGGAACGCCCGTATACAGTAACTCCAACTCGATCTCCCCACCCGCGGCAACCGCCGCAGGCAAGGGTCCCAATCGGATCAGTTCCCCCATGCGCTGGCTGGAGACCGCTTCCCCGGCCGCGCTGGCCGCGGTTACGCGCAGCCCTGGATTCAAACCCAACTCAACCACAGCCTGTGCCTCGCCACTGCGGTTGCGCAGACGCATCTTAGTCCGTATCTGTAAAGTTCGCTTTGCGAGCGCGGCGCGCTGTTCGGCGTTGACGACTTCCCACACGTCGATCTGTTCGGCCACAGGTGGGGGAACCAGACGCTGCGCGACGGCAACGGAGTAGAGTTGCCAGGAGCCGCCGGCCGCGACGAGAGCCAGCAGCGCCAGACCGGCCAAGCCGCGCCGCCGCTTCGGGGACCAGCCGGTTCTGCGGTCCAGCCGCGTATGGCCGGCCGTGGTCAGGAGCAGCAGGAGCGGGATGCAGCCTAGGTAGAACAGGAGGAACGAGAGCAGCAAAGGACGCTCTGCCCCCAGTCCGACCACCGGATTCAGGTCCAATGTCAGCAAGGTGAAGTTCAGCAGCGTCAGCAACGTGGCCGTGGGCATCAACAAGCCCAGCCAGGTGAGCGCGCTGACGCCGGCAACGGCTGCAGTTACCACATAGGTGTTGCGCGCCAGCAACGCCAGGGCAATGACCGCAGCGGCGGCGGCCAGCGTGATTGGCAGGAGCAACAACAGGTAATAGCCGTAAAGCGAACCAACACTGCCTGCGGGGATCGTCCCCACAACAACCAGAAGCGCAAGGACGAGGAGGCCGTTGAGCGCCAGGGTGACACACAGAACCAGGGCGACGCCAACGAATTGACTGACAACTAACAGGGGAAGCTCTAGGGAGGTTGTCCACAACCAGTCTTTGCGCGGCCCCTGATTCTGGACGATCAAGGGGCTGATGAGCAGCGCCAGCAGCGGCAGCTGGAAAAACAGGATGTTATTGCTGACGCGGACAACCAGCGCGCCGCTTCCACCGCTCAGGTTGTCGGTGAGGGCGACAACCCCCGCCAGGGCCAGCGTCAGAAGCGCGTAGATGACAAAGGCGAGACACCGGGTGAAGAGGATGATCTGTGTGACGGTCAGATCAATGAACAGTCTCATGCGTCTTCTCTGCCTGCTGTCAGCAGCGCCTCCTCGTTGTTGACGAGGCGGCATGCGCTGAAGATGAGAATGCCGGAAACGATGCACAGGAGCAACCGGTTGGCCCACCAGGCTGGGTGCTGGCCATGTTCCGCGGCGAAGTAGGTCAGAAAGGGATAGAGCAGAGGTAGGCCCAACCAGGCTTCACGAAAGACCAGACCGCTTCCCCAGAGCAGGGTTACACAGAAGCCGCCACCGACCCAGGCGCGCAGACGCAAGCCGCTCCAGAGACCTGTTGCGGCAAACATCAGCGTCACCGGCAGGCTCGCCAGCCCCAACTTCAACAGATTCATCTGCGGCTGCGCCGCCAGTATCCAGATGAAGAGCAGAAAGACGAGCCACGCAACCAACGCGGCGACGAGCAACACGGACAGCCGTTCGAGAGTCAGTCGCCCTTGTGAGTAGGGCGTTGTCAGCACTACTTCCTGGAACGGATCGCGCAGCATAACACCGGAAGCAAGCCAGCCGACTGCTGGAGGTAAGAGGATATCTCCAAAGACGAAACCTGAATAAACATACTCAGTCGCGTATGGTTGGCTGGTCTCTCTGGAGGGATAGAGAAGGACGGCAACAACAACGCCGAGGACGAAAAAGAGTAACAGTTGCGCCTGATAGATGCGAAAATTGTACCAAAGAGTCAGGATGAATGGCGGCATCTGGGAGTTTCGCGGTTGTCCTTGAGAATGTTGGTTGATCCTGTAGTGTTAAAGAGTGAAATAGCGGGCGAAGCGCAGGGAGCTTTGGCGGACTGAATCCCGCTCCTCCTGCAGTGCGCATCGCTACTATTTCCCCAATAACCGGATCAATGAACCAAGAAGCCAGCGCCGCGACGCCGCGTCGAGTAGGACGCAGCCCACGGTAGATACCAAGGCATGGAGAGTCAGGTAGGGAATCCACAATAGAACGATGTGCCACCCGAATTCGTGGGTAGTGAAGAGCCACTCAAATTTAAAGATGAGAAAGGCGCTGATCAACGTCACCCCTGCTATCGTGCCAACCGCTTTGGTATCCAGACTCACCATGTTCTTTGCCTTGCCCGTCCTTACCAGAACCGCCGCGGATCGAGGATGTGAGGAAAGCGGCGTGGCCGAGCTGACGATTCAGTCTATCGCAATTTGAGGACAATTCCCTCTATTGCGTCGCAGAGTCACTTTTTCCGCGGTAGCTGAAACCTGACCGTCCGACACCCCAGCGAAACAGTTGCAATGATAGCCGAACGTCCCGCTTTGCGACAAGCTTATGAAACACTTATGCCGTGGACCCGGCTTGGGCTCCGTTTGACGCACTTTCTTTGCCCATTCCACTGATATGCAGTAGGCTTACAAGAAGGTAACAGGCAATCATGGCTGTCCGTGTAGTTGGGCCGCAGGCGCTCTCGCTTCGCGAACATTTTCCAAGTTGAAATAAACTCCCGATCCGAAGGAATCCCCATGACCAAAATCCGCTTTGGCACCGATGGCTGGCGCGGACGCATGGCCGAAGACTACACCTTTGCCAATGTGCGCCGCTGTACCCAAGGCTTTGCCAACTGGCTGCTGGACGAGGGCCATGCCGCCCAAACGGTCGTCGTCGGCCACGACCAGCGCTTTCAAGGTGAACACTTTGCCGCCGCGGTAGCGGAGGTGCTGGCCGCCAACGACCTGCATGTCCTGCTGATCGACGGCGCCTCGCCAACGCCCGTGATCAGCTTTGCCGCCGTCAATAACAACGCCGTCGGCGCCGTCAACATCACCGCTAGCCACAACCCGCCCGAGGACAACGGCTTCAAAGTGCGCGACGCCAGCGGCGGCGCGGTGCCGCCGGATGGATTGGCCGCCATTGAAGCCTGTATCCCCGACTCGGACGGGGTACAGAGGATGTCTCTCGACGCGGCCCTCGCCGCCGGCACAGTGCGGCGTTATCAGCCGCAGGCCGCCTATCTGGACCACCTGTCCAGCCTCATCGATGTCACGGGCATCCGTGACGCCGGCCTCAAAATCGTTGTCGACGGCATGTGGGGCAACGGCGCCGGCTGGTTAACCGAAATCCTCGGCGGCGGCAAAACCGAAGTCATCGAAATCCACGCGCAGCGCAACCCGATCTTCCCTGAAATGGACCGCCCCGAGCCGATTCCCCCCAATGTCGACGCCGGCCTGGCCGTCGCCCGCTCCGTAGAGGCCGACTGCATCTGTATTCTTGACGGAGACGCAGACCGCTGCGGCTTCGGCGATGAGAACGGCCAGTTCGTCGATCAGCTGCGGGTCTACGGGCTGCTCGCCTACTATCTGCTTGAAGTGCGCGGCGAACGCGGGCCGATTGTCAAGACCCTCAGCACGACCTCGATGCTGGACAAGCTGTGCGCGGCCTACGACGTGCCCGTGGTGGAGACCGGCGTCGGCTTCAAATTCGTGGCGCCGGCGATGCTGGAGCACGATGCGCTCATCGGCGGTGAGGAGAGCGGCGGCTACGCCTTCCGCGGCCACGTGCCCGAGCGCGACGGCATCCTCTCCAATCTCTTCCTCCTGGACCTCATGGTGCGCACCGGCAAGAGACCGACCGAGCTGCTACAGCTTCTCTTCGAAAAAGTCGGCGAGCACTTCTACGACCGGGTCGACATCCGCCTGACCGGCGCCGAAATGAAGGCCGCAGCCCAGCAAAGACTCGAAAACGTCGATATCAGCGGGCTGAGGCTGGGCGGCATCGCCGTCACCGACCGCATTACCGTCGACGGCTACAAGTTCCCAATGGAGGATGGGGGCTGGTTGCTGGTACGTTTCTCCGGCACCGAACCGCTGATTCGGATCTACACGGAGACGACCCGCAAAGATCAGGTGGCTGCGATCCTTGCAGATGGCCAAAAGCTGGCTGGGCTGTAGACAAAAGCCTTCGCACAGGACAGAGAAACCCCCACTCCCCGTATCCAAACCGCGCCTTTCTGTCATCCGACGCGCTTTCGCGCAGTGACAGTATGTGATAAAATTAACAAGTAGCGTATGCCAGAAATAAGCCAGTTCTGCCCTTTTTGCGAGGTACTTCCAAACCGGATGCGCTGCCACTCTGCCATCTGAGCGCACATGACCGTTCCAACGCTGGTCGACAGCCACTGCCATCTGGACATGGAGCAGTTCGATGCGGACCGTACCGCCGTGCTGGAGCGAGCACAAGCGCGCGGTGTGAGCATGATCGTCAACCCTGGCATCGATCTGGTCCACTGCCGGCAGGCCATTGCGCTGGCCGACCGGCATCCGCAAGTGTATGCTGCGGTGGGAATCCACCCCAACAGCAGCGCGGACTTCGGCGAACAGACGCTGACACAGTTGCGCGAGTTGGTCGTTCATCCCAAGGTAGTCGCCATCGGAGAAATCGGCCTGGACTATCACTGGGATACTGTCTCCCGCCGCCAGCAGGCGCAGGCATTTAGGGCGCAACTGGATCTGGCCGCCGAACTGGGCCTGCCGGTCATAATCCACAATCGGGAGGCGTCGACCGATCTGGCCCAGATCCTGCAAGCGTGGGCAGCCAGTGCACGTACGCGTAATTCCCCCTTGGCGGAGCGGCCGTTTTGGGGCGTACTGCACGCGTTCTCCGGTGACGCTGCTCTGGCCCGTGCGGCTTGTGATTGGAACTTCGCCCTCGGCTTAGGCGGTCCGATTACCTTCAAGAATGCACGGGCTTTGCACAAACTCGCACCGCAACTGGGTCTCGACCGCTTGATGCTCGAAACCGACGCTCCCTGGCTGACGCCGCACCCTTTGCGCGGGAAGCGCAACGAACCCGCGTATGTGGCTCTGGTAGCCGAGGCGCTGGCCGAACTCTTGGGAGTGCCCGTAGTGGAGATAGCGTCCCGCACGACCGCTGTCGCCCGCTCGATCTTTGCACCGCTGGCCGGTGAACCGAGGCCGGAAGCGGTTTCCATGGCCGCCGGCCGGCCAGCGTAGTCCGCCGCTTGTACGCTTTGTGACGCTTTCCTATGGTTGACCAGGTCCACGTCGAACAGATCACCGATACGGAAGCGAGACCCTTGGCGCAGGGTAGGCCGCCGATGAGGCCCCGCTCGGGTGCCCTCGGCATGCGTGATGAGATCGCGCACGAGAGTTTCCGTCGCGCTCTGCTGACGCCCCAGGACGCGTCTGCGCTGCTCGCGCCGGTACGCGGAGGACTTGAGCAGGTCGAAGAAAAGATGAAGAGCGTCGACGCTGATGTGTTCGCGCCTCTGGCCAACGCCTTCCTCGAACTGATCGGCCAGGGCGGGAAACGGTTGCGTCCGGCGCTGGCGCTGCTGGCCGCAGGGCTGCAAGACGGTACTCCCGATCTAGGCAGTTCCCGCTCCAATGCAGACGGGATGCCGGCCGCTCCGGGTGAGTACCGGAACCCGCATACGCTTATCGCCCTGGCAGCGGCCGTGGAGATGCTGCACACCGCCACGCTCGTCCACGACGACGTCATCGACGGCGCGCTGCTGCGTCGTGACGCACCCACGCTTAACGCCTCCTGGAGCGCAGGGGCAACAGTTCTAGCCGGCGACTATATGTTCGCCCGCTCCGCCCAGTTCGCCGCCGAGACCGACAACGTGCGCGTCATCACCATCTTCAGTGATACCCTGCGCGTGATTGTCGATGGCGAGATGCGCCAGCTTTCAGATCGCAACGACTTTCGCCAGGATCGCCAGGCCTACTACCAGCGTATCTATGCCAAGACGGCCAGTCTTTACAGTGCCGCGACCGAAGCGGCCGCCGTCCTGGTCGGTCTGTCGCCGGACCGGGTCCAGGCACTCAAATCTTTCGGCTATCAGTTCGGGATGGCCTTTCAGATCGTAGACGACATCCTCGACTTTGTCGGCACCGACGCCACCCTCGGCAAGCCCGTTGGAAGCGACCTGCGCCAGGGAACACTGACACTGCCGTTCCTCTACTACCTGCGCGAACTGCCCCAGCCGCAAGAAGTAGTATCCCGGCTGCTCCAGGCCCGAGAGCGCGCCGATGCCAGCGACCCCGGCAGCCTGTCCGCAACCGTGCAGGAGATCGTTCAGGCCGTGCGCGCCAGCGGCGCAATCGAAGCCGCCCACCAGGAAGCGCTCGGCTTTCTTGACCACGCCGTTCACGACTTGGCTCCTTTCAATGACAACCTCTGCCTGCGATCACTCCTGGGCCTCTGCGCCTTTGTCGTGCAGCGCAGCAGCTGAATCGAGACCACCACCGGTCGGAGATCAGCGGATATCCCTGCGCAACGCCCGCCAGCCGGACTCCGACCAACTGCAAACGTGATGCTTCAACGACTTCGCGGCCGAGCGAACCCTAAAGGGAGCGAGGGCCCCCCGCAGACTGAAAAGAGACCGCCGCCGACCGACTTGGTGATCGTGATCATCTCCTGGAACGTCTGGGACCATCTGCGCGCCTGCCTGACCTCGATCGAACAGCAGAGTACGCCGCTAGACGAAGGGCGCGACAAAGAAGCAGAGCCCAAGACCGCTTCCCGCTCCTCGACACCTGTGCGTCGCTTCGGGCCGAACAATGAGGCCACCCTTCAGGTTGTTGTCCTCGACAACGCCAGTGAAGACGCTACGAAATCTCTCCTGCCAAGCCGCTTTTCTTGGGTACAGACGATCTTCAGCGACGAGAACCTGGGCTTCACCGGCGGCAACAACCGGGCCCTGGAAGCGATGGGGTTTGACCCTCTGCCCCCGCAGGACGGAGAAAGGCAAGCCTCCAGTCAGAGCGGCACGGAGAGCCCCACCGAGCCAGTTAGGACATCTGCCAGCAATTCGGTAACGGATCCGTCCCCGCATCCCGCCGCCAAGGCGCGCTTCATCTACTTCCTCAACCCAGACACCGAACTCCTGCCCGGCAGCCTGTGGGCGCTCTACAACGGCATCAACGAAGACGAAACGATCGGCGCGATCGGGCCGCAGCTGCGTTATACGGACGGCGCGCTGCAAAGCAGCCGGCGGCGTTTTCCCGGCCTCCTTACCGGTTTTTTCGAGAGCACCTGGCTGGAGCAGATGTGGCCTCGCAACCCTTGGACCCGCAGCTACCACCTCGCCGACTGGCCGGCAGACGCCCGCCAGGACGTGGACTGGCTTGTCGGCGCAGCCCTTCTGGTGCGGGGAGAAGTACTGGCCGCCCTCGGCGGCTTTGATCCCCAGTTCTTCATGTATAGTGAGGAGACCGACCTCTGCCGCCGCATCAGGCGCGCCGGTTGGCGCGTGGTCTATGACCCGGGCGCAATCGTTATCCATGCCGAGGGCCGCAGCAGCGGCCAGGTCAGCGCCAGGCGTCATATCCTCTTCAATCGCAGCAAGGTGCGTTATGTGCGCAAGTGGCACAGCCCTGTGTGGTCAGAACTGCTGCGGCGCTTTCTGCTCGCTGAATTTCGCCTGCAGATTACAAGTGAATCCTTCAAAGCGCTCCTGGGCCACAAACGAGCGCTGCGCCGCGACCGCGTCGCCGCCTACCGCGATGTGTTGAACAGTGGCCTCGACTAGAGCGCTTCCCTCCTCCCCATTCTTCCTATCTCCCCGATTCTTCGTGTAAGATGCTGCTGAACGTGCTGCCTGTTCACGTTGTAAGCGCAACCTACCAGGAGAATCTTCAGTGGCCCGATTCCAAACCAAGCCGATCAGCGGCGCCCGCGACTTCCTGCCCCTGGACGTGCTGCGCCGCCAATATGTCATCGATGTGATCGAACGCGTCTACCAGAGCTATGGCTTTGAACCGCTCGACACCCCGGTGATGGAACGATTGGATACACTGCTCGGCAAGTACGGCGAAGAGGGCGATCAACTGATCTTTCGCGTCGCCAAGCGGGGCGCCAAACTGCAGCGGGCGCTCGCCGACTCTCCAACCGAAGATGAGATCGCCGACGCCGGTCTGCGCTACGATCTGACCGTGCCGCTCGCCCGCATCGTCGCCGAATACAGCAACCAGCTCCCCCGCTACTTCAAGCGCTACCATATCGCGCCCGTCTATCGCGCCGACCGCCCAGCCAAAGGGCGCTTCCGCGAGTTCTACCAGTGCGACCTGGACGTAGTCGGCTCCTCCAGCCAGCTGGTCGAAGCCGAGGTCCTCAACGCCGGCGCGCAGGTACTGCAGGAGTTGGGCTTCCGCGGGCGCGATGCGTCCGGCTTTCTGCTGCGCCTCAACCACCGCGGCGTCCTGCGCGGCCTGATGGAGGTGACCGGCGTGCCCGCGGGTCTGGAATCGGACGCGCTGGTCGCCGTCGACAAGCTGGACAAGGTCGGCTTGGAAGGCGTGGAAAAGGAGTTGCAGTCGCGCGGAATCGATCAGACCGCTACCACCGCACTCTTGGAACTGATGGCCGCCGCACCGGACGACACCGACGCCGCGCTCTGCTGGCTGGAGGAAAAGTTGGCATGTTCCGACAACGGCGCACAGGCAGTGGCTGAACTGAAAGACGTGGTGACGCTGACCGCGTCAGGCCCGGCCGGCGAGCACATCCGCATCGACCCATACCTGGCGCGCGGCCTCAGCTACTACACCGGGCCAATCTACGAAATCGAATTCCCGACCTTGAGCGGCTCCGGCGGCGCCGGCGGACGCTACGACGATCTGATCGGCATGTTCAGCAACCGCTCGATCCCCGCCTGCGGCTTCAGCCTCGGCCTGGAGCGCATCCTGCTAATCATGGAGGAGCGCGGCCTCTTCCCGCAAAAACTGGCCGGACAACCTCAGGTCCTGATTACCAATTTCGACCGCGAGACGCTGGCCGCCAATGTAGAACTGGCTCAAACGCTGCGCCAGGCCGGCCTGCGCGTCGACCTCTATCCGGACCCTGACAACTTGGGCCGGCAGTTCAGGTATGCCGAAGAACGCAACATCCCTATCGCCCTTCTCTTAGGCGGAAACGAGCTGGCGGCCGGCACCGTCACCGTCAAAGACCTGATCAGCGGCGAGCAGGAGACGGTGGCACAAGCAGATGTGGCCGACCACCTCCGCGTAGGACTTCATTGAGGCCCTTTTCGGGTCTTGCTGATTGTCCCATTTCACAACGATTGCGATATAATCACGCAACCGCCACACATTAGTATATGTCTCACCCTACCTGGACTAGCAGTTGCCAATATCCATACATTTCCTTGAGGAGGAACCCATGAAGCAATCAGTCTTGAGCCGGCGTCGTTTCTTGCAACTATCAGCCGGCGTGACCGCCACCTCGTTCTTGGCGGCCTGTGTGGCCCCGGCTGCGCCCGCAGCCGATAGCGGTGACGCAGGAATGGAAACAACGACCATCGACGTTTGGGCCTATCCCCGCACCGAAAACGACGGGGACATCGTTTATGCCCCTCTGAATGAGGGATTCCATGCAGCCCATCCTGATATCATGGTGCAGGTCGAGGTACAGCCTTGGGGCGGGCGTCGCGAGAAACTCTACGCCGCGGCCGCAGCCGGAGAGGCGCCCGATATCTGGGATGCGACCACCGATACCGTGCCGGCCTATATCACCAAAGGTGTGATCCTGGGTCTTGACGACCTGCTTACGGCCGACGATTTGGCCGACTATCACGCTGCCGAAATCGATGCAGCAAGCCTTGACGGTGTCCTCTACATGCCGCTTATCGAAGCCGAAGTCAATGGCATTGCTTACAACGGCGGACTGCTGTCAGAACTGGGCTATGACCCGGCCACCGCTTCGTTCCAGACCTGGGACGAACTCTATGCCCTGGGTGAACGGGCCGCAGAACAGAACTGGTATCTGGAAAGCCTCAGTACCTTCAGCTGGGGCGGATTCCTGGTTACAGTCCACGAAGCAGGCGGCCAGGTATATACGGACGACCGCACCGACTCCAATTTCCTCGAGCAGCCCGTCATCGATGCCTTGACCCGTTGGGTTAAAGAGTTCCAGGAGGGCTGGGTCCCGCTGGAATACGCCATCGGCAGTGTCGATGAACAGGGTGGCCTGCCCGACTACTGGCTCTCGTTGGAACAGGTGACTGCACGCAGGGAAGATGCAGCCTGCGTTCAGGACGTTGAAGCCAACCCGGATCTGGAGTATGTAATCGGCCATGCGCGCAGCATGGACAGCTCAATTACTGCGGTGTCCGGCATCGTCTCGGGTCAGGGATGGGCCATCACCAGTCAAAGCGACGCGGTCGATGCCGCCGTCACATGGGTCAAGTACATGATCAAGCCGGAACAGGTCGGGACACGCGCCAATCTGGCAGGCACCACGCCCGTCGGCAACAAATCCAAGGAAGTCTGGAATCCTGCCCCCTGCACGGCCGAGTACGTAAACCGTTTCGGACCGCTCCTGTTTGCCGGCGTCGACACCAATACCCTCTGGCAGGAGAGTAAGGTTGTTGCAGGCCCTCAATTCCAGGCAGCTGTGCTTGGTCAGGCCACAGTAGAAGAAGCGTTGGAGACCATCAAGACCGAAATCGATGCGCTTCTGCTGGAACAGTACGGATAATGGAGCCAACTCCTTTGTAGTAAGCCCAACAAAGATCGCAGAGTTGCTGAGAAGAAGGACGAACTCCCTTCCCGGCATCTCTGCGATTTTTTGTTCTGAACGGAGAAGCTGATCATGGCCGTTGCCGGTTCATCCCAGCGCGCTTCCTCCCAATTCCTGAAACGATTGCGGAGTTCCCTGCCCTGGTACCCCTTCATCATCATCAACGCCTTGGTCTTTGTGTTATTCAATCTGGTCCCCTGGTTTTCGATGTTCCGTTACAGCGTCCTGAAGACCGACCTGCTCTCGACGCGCGAGTTTGTAGGGCTGGATCACTTTGTGCGTATGTTCACCGATGCCAAGCTTCACAAAGCCATGCTCAACACAGCTTGGTTTACGCTCATGTATATCCCGCTGCTGGTGGTGGCATCACTCGGCGTCGCTATCCTGGTGAACCGGCCGCTTCGGGGCATGAAAGCCTTTCGCGCGATCTACTTTCTTCCCAACATTACCTCAGTGGCTGTCCTTGCCCTGATCTTTCGCCGCTTCCTTTCACCCCGCCCCGATGGCCCCCTAAACTTCCTGATCGGGCTTGTCGGCATCCCGCCCCAAAAATGGTTGATCGATGTGTATCAGGCCATGCCCAGCATCGTCGGCATCAGTCTGTGGGAGGCGTTTGGCTATTTCATGGTCATCTGGCTGGCCGGTTTGCAGGCCATCCCCAATGAACTCTACGATGCCGCTAAAGTGGACGGCGCCAACGGATGGCGCCTTCATCGCTACGTCACCATTCCCCTGCTGCGCCCGACAGCGGCCTTTATTATCGTTATCGCCACCATCGGCGCACTGCAGGTCTTCGGTTCAATCTTCATTCTGACCGGCGGCGGACCTGTAAACGCGACAACGACCGTGGTCTACCAAATCTACAACGAAGCCTTCAACTTCGGCCGCTTTGGTTACGCGTCCGCGCTGTCGATTCTCTTCTTTGCGATGATTCTGATCATTGCACTGATTCAGTCCCGCTATCTGCGTTTTGGAGACGACGTTTATTAGCTGAATTGTAAGGAAAATCGCCGGTCATTGGGGGTAACCCATGTCGAAAGAGAGCGGCGCCCGGCTTCCTATCTTGGAATGATCGCTTTGGAGTTCTCCAAATGTCTGTTTCCGAAACCAGCACCGCTTCAGTCGAAAAACCCAACCTGATTCGAGAAACGATCATCTACATTTTGATGGCGGCGGTAGCGATCACAACCGTTGGACCGTTTCTGATCATGCTGTCAGTATCTCTCACGCAAAACATCCGCTTTATCACCTTCCCTATCGAATTGATTCCAACGCCGATAACATTGGAGAATTTCCAGACACTCTTTGCCCGAACAGACGCGCTGCGCTGGCTCTTCAACAGTGTCTATGTTGCGGTCATATCAACTCTGGGCGGAGTGATCACCTCAAGCATGGCCGGATATGCCTTCGCCAGGGGCAATTTCTGGGGCAAAAACGTCATCTTCATGCTTTTCCTGGGCATTCTGATCATGCCCGATACAGCCCTGATCGTGCCCCAATTTGTCGTTCTTTCACGACTGGGGCTGGTCAACACCTATACCGCTTTGATCGGACCCTGGTTCGCATCCATTTTCGGTACCTTCCTACTGCGTCAGGCCTATTTGAGCATTCCCCGCGACTATGACGATGCCGCAACCATCGATGGCGCCAATCTATGGCAGAACTGGTGGCACGTGCTGATGCCGCAGGTCGTGCCCACCATGGCGACGCTGGCCGTCCTCCGCTTCATGGGCAACTGGAACTCCTTTTTCTATCCCATGATCGTCACATCCAAATCCGATATGCGCACCTTGACCGTCGGTCTGGGCACTGTGGCGCGCTCTGGTGGAGATGCAGGATTGGATATGGCTGGAGCGGTGCTCGGCTTTCTCCCGACTCTGATCGTCTTTGTCCTCATGCAGCGCTATATTATCCGCGGCATCTCACTCAGTGGCGTGAAAGGCTAACACATTCGCATGACGCAAGAACGAAAGATCCTCTACCTGCCCCCGGTAGGCCTCTCCGAAGATATTCTCTCCCCTGACGCTGTCTCCATACTGGAGAGCATGGGCACTGTCATCTGGAACGAGTTGGATCGCAACTACACCGATGATGAGCTGCTTGAAATGATCCCCGGCGCGTCAGTCGTGGTCACTTCCTGGGGATCGCCCCTCATCACCGAAGAACACGTAGCCGCAGCCGGCGACCTGCAGATTGTCGGCCATGCCGCCGGCTCGGTCAAGACCCGTCTGGCAGAATCCGGCCACGAACGCGGCGTCGTGCTCCTCAGCGCCGCCGATGTCATCGCCGAATCCGTCGCCGAATACACGCTCTGGGCCATGCTGAGCGGCCAGCGCAATCTCTGGCCTTACGAACAAACCATGAAGGTCGAACGCGGCTGGAAACCCGCCCCCAACTGGCCCGGGCACTCCCTTTACTCCAAAAAAGTGGGGCTCGTCAGCGCCAGCATGGTCGGCCGCCGCGTCATCGGGCTGCTGAAACCCTTTAACTGCGATGTGTCGGTCTACGACCCCTATCTCAGCCAGGAAGACGCCCACCTGCTCGACGTACGCAGCGTCTCTCTGGAAGAGATCTTTGCCGACTCCGATATCATCTCGGTGCACGCGCCCATCACCCCCGAAACCAGGAAGATGATCACCGCCTCCCATTTCCGGTCAATTCGCGACGGCGCGCTCTTCGTACACACCGCTCGCTCTTGGGTTCTGGATCAGGATGCCCTGGTTACCGAGCTGCAGAAGAACCGCTTCAACGCCTACATCGATGTCTTCGAGCCGGAACCCCTGTCCGCTGACCATCCCATCCGCGATCTCGACAATGTCTTCCTGTCTCCCCATGTCTCGGGCCATACGGTCGAGAACCGAATGCGCCTGGTTGAAGAGATCGTGCGCGACATCCAACGCTTCTTCAACAACGAACCGCTGCGGCTGGTCGTACCGTATGAAAAACTGAAGATTATGGCCTGATGCCGAAACGCAGTTGCCGGAAAGTAGGGACAATGATGTTGCCGAAGCATGCTCGGGTAGTGATTATAGGCGCCGGAATCGCCGGCTGTAGCGTGGCATACCACCTGACCAAACTCGGATGGCACGAGCTTGTCGTCGTCGATCAAGGCCCTCTTTTCGAGACCGGCGGCTCCACCTCGCACGCGCCCGGCCTCGTCTTCCAGATAAACGCCTCCAAAACGATGACCGAGTTCGCGCGTCACAGCGTCGATCTCTGGACACAGATGGAGATCGAAAGTGTGCCGTGCACCCGGCAGGTCGGCAGTATGGAAGTCGCCTGGACGCCAGAGCGGCTCACCGACCTCAAACGCAAACTCGGCTACGGCCTCGCCTGGGGCGTAGATTGTCACCTTCTCAGCCCGAACGAGGCGCGCGACCGCTTCCCGCTTCTGACCGACCGAACCTACGGAGCGCTCTACGTCCCCTCCGACATCCAGACCAAGGCAACACGGTCGGCAGAGGCAATGGCGCGCGCGGCCGAGCAAGCCGGCGCCCAATTCTTCGGCGGCATCAAAGTGACCGGCTTCGCAACCGCCGCCGGCCGTATCACCGCGGTGCAGACCACCCAGGGCGATATCGAGACCGACCTCGTCATTGCCGCCACCGGCATCTGGGCGCCCAAAGTCGGCGGCATGGCAAACGTTCCCATCCCGCTGTCTCCGATGCAGCACCTCTACGCCGTGACCGCGCCTCTGCCCGAACTGGCCGGCGCCACCGAGGAGATTTCCCTCCCCTTCCTGCGCAACCAGGACAAAGCGATGTACTTCCGGCAGGAGGGCGAGAGCATCGGCATCGGCTCCTACCTGCACGAACCGCTCCTGGTGGACGCCAACGAGCTTCCCGACCAGACCGTCGCCGGCATGCCCCCCGCAGAAATGCCCTTTCCCCCGATCCACTTCGAGGCCGCGCTGACCGCAACCGGCGAACTGATGCCCAGCCTCAAAGACGTGGAACTGACGCGCAAACTCAACGGCATCTTCTCATTCACCAACGACGGCTTCCCCGTGCTCGGCGAATCGCCCCAACTGCCCGGCTTCTGGTCCGCCCAGGCCGTCTGGATCACACACGCCGGCGGTGTCGGCAAGGCTGTCGCCGAATGGATCGTAGACGGCGAGCCAAGCACCGACCTGCACGAGTGCGACATCAGGCGCTTCCACCCGCACGCCCTCAACCGCCCCTACGTCCGCGCCCGCGCCGCTCAGCAGTACCGCGAAGTCTACGACATCATCCACCCTCGCCAGCAGATGACCCACCCCCGCAACCTGCGGCTGTCGCCCTTCTTCGCCCGCCAGCAGGAGTTGGACGCCGTCTTCTTCGAGAACGCCGGCTGGGAACGCCCCCAATGGTACGAAACCAACCTGGCCCTGCTCGAAACACTCAATGTAAGCGGCACAGCCCGCAACGACTGGGCCGCGCAGGAATGGTCCCTGGCGGTCGCGGCGGAACACGCAGCAACAAGGGAACGTGTGGCCCTCTTCGATCTGACGCCCTTCGCCATCTTCGAGATGACCGGACCCGGTGCGCTCGCCGCCCTCCAGCGTCTGGCAGCCAACCAGATGAACAGACCCGCCGGTTCCATCACCTACACCGCCATGCTGACCCCGCACGGCGCAATCAAGTGCGACCTGACCGTCACCCGCTTGGCCGAAGAGCGCTTCATGATCGTAACCGGCGGCGCCATGGGTCTCCACGACCTGGACTGGATGGAGCGGCATCTGCCCGGCGACGGATCGACCACCTTGACCGACCTATCGCCGGCCCAATGCTGCATCGGCCTCTGGGGCCCGTACGCCCGCGACCTGCTCAGCACCGTCTGCGAAGACGACCTCAGCGACGCCGGCTTCCCTTACCTGACCGCCAAACAGATAACGATCGCCGAGGTCCCTGTGCTGGCCTTGCGTATCTCCTATGTGGGCGAGTTCGGTTGGGAGCTTTACGCCCCGTTCGAGCAGGGCCTGCGCCTGTGGGACATCCTCTGGGAGGCGGGTGAGCCACTCGGCGTGATCGCAGCCGGCGGCGGCGCCTTCGACTCGCTCCGGCTCGAAAAGGGCTACCGGCTCTGGGGCCAGGACATTCACACCGAGCACAATCCCTACGAGGCCGGCCTCGATTTCGCCGTGCGCATGAACAAGGGTGACTTCATCGGCCGCGATGCACTGACAGAATTTCGCACGCAGGGCAACACGCGCCAGCTCTGCTGCATGACGCTCGACAACCCCGACGCCGTCGTCATGGGCAAAGAGCCGATCATGGACGCAGACCGCGTCTTGGGCTACGTAACCAGCGCCAACTACGGCCACACCATCGGCCGCGGAATCGTCTACGGCTACCTGCCCAGCGACTACGCCGAGGTGGGAACCAGCGTCGACGTCCTCTACTTCGGCGAACGCCTACCCGCAACGGTCGCAAGAGAACCTCTCTACGACCCGCGCGGCACAAAAATGAGAGCCTGATAAGCGGCATCCCGCCGATCACTGACCACTGACCACTGACCACTAGCCACTGGAGTTATCCCAAATGCAACAAACACTACTCATCAACGGCCTCAAGAACCGTCGCCTGCCCATAAACCTGCGCCAGAGCGGAAACAGCGAAGCCCGCATGCTCATCTCAACCCGCATCAGGAAGTCGCCCTGGTGGCATTTGTCCAAAGCCGCTGGCTGCTGGGCCTACACCACCTACAACCACCAGTACCACCCCCGCGCCTACATCAAGCCCGAAGACGGCGGCATGCTCGCCGAGTATAAATTCCTGACCGAGCACGTCAGCATGTGGGACGTGGCTGTTGAACGCCAGATCCAGGTCAAGGGCCCCGAAGCCGCAGCGTTCGTCGACTACCTCATCACTCGCGACGTGCACACCCTGATGCCCAACATGCGCGCACGCTACGTCATTCTCTGCAACCAGTACGGCGGCATCATCAATGACCCCGTGCTCCTGCGCGTAGCCGACGACGAGTTCTGGTTCAGCATCTCCGACTCCGACGTTCTGCTCTGGGCCCAGGGTGTCAACTCCACCGGCCGCTTCAACGTTGACATCCACGAGCTCGACGTCTCTCCTGTCCAGATTCAAGGCCCCAAGTCCGCCCCGCTCATGGAGAAGATGTTCGGCTCCCACATCCGCGAGATCCCCTACTACGGCCTTATTCACGAAACGCTCAACGGTCACCCCGTAACGATTTCACGCACCGGCTTCTCCGCCGAGGTCGGCTTCGAGATCTACCTTCACAATGCCATGCTCCACGCCGACGACGTCTGGCCCTACATCCTTGAGCAGGGCGAAGAGTTCAACCTGGGCGTCATCGCGCCCAGCCACATCCGCCGCATCGAGGCCGGTATCCTCTCCTACGGCCAGGACATGGACATCGAGAACAACCCGTACGAAGTACGGCTCGGCTGGCAGGTAGACTTGGACAAAGGTGACTTTATCGGTAAAGAGGCGCTTACGCGGATCAAGCGTGAGGGAGTGAATCAGCGGCTGGTCGGTCTCCGCGTCGGCGGTGAGCCGATCGTCTGGTACAACGAGGATTTCTATCTGGTCAAAGACAGCGACTCCGGCGACGACGTCGGCTACGTCACCAGCGCCTTCTGGTCCCCGGCCCAGGGTTCCAACATCGCTCTGGCCGTCATGCCCCGCTCCCACTGGAAACGCGGCACCCAGGTCAAAGTCCAACTCCCCGCCGACGGCATCGTCGACGCCGAAGTCGTGCGCGTCCCCTTCGTCGACCCGACCAAGGATCTGCCCAAGACGGAGTTGCAATAACTACAACGGCCGGTGAACGGTGAGCGGCAATAGATTCTGCTGCTGCCAATTCGGCGCAGAAGCTTCACTACGGCGCGACGCAATACGGCAGACCAAGCCCGTCAAAGTCGTTGTTCTGCACCTGTCGCCAGACTTCGGGTACGCATCCTGTCAACCTGTTGCTCGCTAGGTACAACGCCTCCAGGTTGGTAAGCTGACCTAATTCCGGCGGAACTGTTCCACTCAGTTTATTGCCAGCGAGGTCCAAACGTTTCAGTTTTGTAAGTTGTCCCAATTCCGATGGAATAGGCCCTTCCAACTGATTGTAAAATAGGATCAACTCCTCCAGGTTGCTGAGCTTGCCTAACTCTGGAGGAATCGGTCCGCCCAGCCCTGCTCCCCATAGCGACAATGACTCCAGTTCTGCCAGATTACCCAGTTCTGGTGGAATCGCTCCGCTCAGCCAGTTGTCCGAAAGATCCAACCACTCCAATTCAGTGAGGTTGCCCAACTCCAGCGGGATCTTCCCATTTAACTGGTTGTTGTCAAGAAGCAGTGTTTCGAGGTTGATGAGTTTACCTAGCTGGGGCGGAATCGCCCCACTGATCCTGTTTGCCGAAAGACTCAGCCATTCTAAGTTAGTGAGTCCGCCCAACTCGGGAGGTATCTCCCCACTTAGCTGATTGATATTGAGATGCAACGATTCTAGGTTGGTGAGTCCGCCCAACTCGGGAGGTATCTCCCCACTTAGCTGATTGATATTGAGATGCAACGATTCTAGGTTGGTGAGGTTACTCAGTTCAGGCGGAATTGCCCCACTCAACAGATTGTTTGAAAGGCTCAGCCATTCCAGTTCAGATAGTTTGCCCAACTCTGGCGGAATCTCTCCATTCAGCTGGTTGCTATCGAGGTCCAGCCATTCCAGTTCAGTTAGATTGCCCAGCTCTGGAGGTATCTCCCCACTTAACTGGTTGTACCCGAGGTGTAGAGACTCCAGGCTGCCGAGGTTGCCAAGTTCCGGTGGAACTTCTCCACTCAGCCGGTTGTGAGAAAGGTCCAGCCATTCCAATTCACTGAGGCCGCCTAGCTCTGGCGGTGTCGACCCACTCAAGCGGTTCCCAGAGAGTTCCAGTCCAATGACTCGACCATTGCTGTCCGCAACAACTCCGTACCACCTTCCGACCGGCGCTTCGGTCATCCAGTTGTCTCTTTGCACCCAGTTGTCGCCGTTGGCGGCATGATAAAGTGCGACCAGCACATCACGGTTCGTGGGAGGTTCCGTTGGCGTCGCTGGGTCCGTGGTGGAGTCCGTTGGAATCGCCTGGTCCGAGTTGGAGTCAGCTGGTATTGCTCGGTCCATGGTGGGTTCCGCCGGAATCGGCACACACGCTGCTACCAATGTGAGCAGAACCCACAAACCCGTCACGGCTCCAGCCCGCTTTGCAAGAGAGGAATAGCGATAACTGTCTGCCATATTTTGTCGCAACATGTGACCTCCCTTTCTGAATAGACAGTTCATTACAAACCAGCAATTCTGCGTAAAGTTTCCATACCACTTGTACTTGAATGCAACATTGACCGAACCAGCCATATTCTCCTCGGGGCCGAGGATCACCCCTCAATCGCAAACGCCTTCTCCAAATCCACAGTCGCGCCGGTCGCAATCGCCCGCTTGATCCCCGCCTCGAACTGCAGCTCCTGCAACCCAGCCACGCCCGGAATCGGCGGCGGCGCCCCATCCCGCACGCTGTCCAAATAGGCGTTGATCGCCTTACCGAACGACGCCCGGTACTGGTCCCAGCGCGAGACATCGAATGTCAGATTGTGCCGTTCATGGCGGCCTGTGCGGTAGTTAATCACCTCCATCTCGCCGTCCAGGTCCCGCATACTCAGCCGCCCGTGCTCATACGCGAACGTCAACTCGTAGAGCGGCAGCTTGGGATCGATGGCGGACGTGCCGATCAGCGTGCCGGTGGCGTCGTTCACCAGGCGTGCAGCCACCGTCACGTTGCGCGCTTCGTTGTCGCCCGCGCCTGGCGAGGACGCCTGCGCGCTGATACTGGCTGCCGGCCCCATGAAGTACAGCAACAGGTCGATACAGTGGCTCCAGCAGTTGTAGTGCACCATGCCCGTGAAATGCACCGGCTGCCCGAATTCCTCCCGCTCCACGATCTCCTGTGCCAGCCGCGTCTGGTCGAAGAAGCGGTAATTGAACACCATCGCCGTCTCCACGCCTGCGGTGTGCGCAGCCTGCATCATCGCACGCGCGTCGAAGAAGTCCTCCTCGACCACGTTCGCCTGCCCGTGCCGCGCCGCCAGCGGCTTCTCAAAGAAGAGCCGCTTCGGCCCGTGTGGCAGCAGCGCGTTGGCCGCGTCAAGACGGTCAGTCTCCTTCGTGAAAACCAGGCAAGTGTCCGGCTCGTCCGCCAGCAGGTCGGCCGCATCCGCCGCCACGCGCCCGCCGAACTGTTCCGCCACCGCCTCTGCTTTGCTGCGCGTGCGGTTCAGATAGCTGAGCCGGATATCCTCTCGCTCCACGATGTAGGGCAGATAGTTCCTCTCGGCAACCCCGCCCGTTCCTACAACTGCAATCTTCATCGTCATCCTAGTTCCCCTCAGGTCTGAATGTTCGTTTACAAGCTATTCTTCGACCAGGAGAAAACTGTAGGAGCCGGAACCCACCTGGAAGGTGATCGCGTCCCCCTCCTCTTCCCCTGACTCTATCCCCGCAACGCCCGGTCTGTACACGCCCTCTTGCCAAACTGTCTCTCCACCCTCTTGGATAGCCACCGAACCCAACCCCAACTTGGGCACGCTGACCTCGGCTGTCGTATTAAGAGGCACGGTCACCTGCAGAGCGAACGTCCCTTTTTCTCGCTGCCAAGCCGACGCCACAGTGCCGGACTGCGTCTCGACCTTGGCGTCCACATCGGTCACCGCGCCGACTACACTGGGACTGATCGCAATCGTCCGGTAGCCAGGACTCGTCGGCCTGATCCCAGCCAGCGTACGGTAGAAAAAGACCTCCGTACTGCAGAACATCTTCATGTTCAGGCTCAACTCCTCCTCCGGGTCGCCGTTCCAGGACTCCCACACCGTCGTCGCGCCCTTGGCGATCTGCTCGCCCCAGCTCGGAAAAGTCGTCTGCGACATAAGCTCGGCCATAACCTCCGCCTGCCCGTAGCGCGGCAGCGCGTTCTCCAGCGCCGCCGTGCCAATGATGCCCGTCGTCAGATGCCCGTTCTGGCGCACGCGGATATCCTCGACCAGGTTGGCCACAACCGCCTCCACCCTCTCCTCCGGCACCAGTTCAAGATGTAGCGCCACCGCATTCGCCGTCTGGCTCCCGCCGCCGTATTGGTTGTTCTCCTCGTC
Organism: Caldilineaceae bacterium; assembly: GCA_965208965.1. GTDB lineage: Bacteria > Chloroflexota > Anaerolineae > Caldilineales > Caldilineaceae > Bin5. The sequence continues at coordinate 845,410 of OZ242384.1, read as the reverse complement.
CAGAAACTCGCGGTTGAACGCCTCCCGGATCTCTTCCGCCAGCTTGCCGTACCGCCGCGCCTCCTCTTCCTCCCCCAGCACACGCGCCGCCTGCGCCAGGATCCACACACAGTGCTGGTAATAGGCCGTCGACGTGAGCGCCATCGGCGTACGCAGAGGCTTGAAGCTGGAAGTCCCGTCGGCCTGCGGTTCCATGTGGTCGCCCAGCCCATGGCGCATGATACACCCTTCCGCCAGCCCGCCGTAAAACGCCATCATCCGCTTCAGCGAACCGTAATGCCTCGCCAGAACGCGCGCGTCGCGGTAATGCCGGTAGACCTGCCACACAAAGATCGGATATGTGCTCGCCCAGTCCATCCAGCGCAGATACGCGTCCATCGTCGCGCGCCAGTGCAGCGGAGCCACCACCGGGACATCACCGTCCTCCGTTTGCGCATCAGCGATGTCCTCCAGCCACTTCGCCCAGAAACTGGCGCTCTCAAAGTTGTAAAGATAGTCCTCCGCGATGAAGCCCGGATCTCCCAGCCACGCCACCCGTTCCGAACGGTCGGCCGCATCCTGCGAAATGCTCTGAAAACTGCCCCGCAGCGTCCAATGCGCATTGCTGTGAATCCGGTTGAAGAGCTCGTCTGAACAGCGAAAACGGCTCCCGGTCCCCACCGCCGAATGCACCACACGCCCCTCCACGCTATCCAGCGCGGGCGCGCCCGGATAGCCGGTCACCTCCACATAGCGGAAACTGTGCAGCGTGAAACGAGGCTCCCATACCTCGACACCATCTCCTCTGAGCGTATAGCTGTCCGTCTGCCGCGCGCTATGATGTACGCCCCCATCGCGGCCGGTCCCCTGCCTGTACGCCTCCTCCGAATCCGGGGCATTGCACAGATTGCTGCGCGCGTCCAGCGTCCCATCCGCGTACAAACAGGTCCCGTGCCGCAGCGTGACCGTCGCGCCCGCCGGCCCCTGCACCTGCAGCCGGCACCATCCCGTGATTGTCTGCCCCAGGTCGAAGATATACACACCCTCACTCGGGCTGGTCATCTCAACCGCCGGTAGCGTCTCGGTTACGCGCGTGGGTGGCATACTCTGAGCCACTAGCGCGGCCCCGGGCGCCTCCACAGTCGCAACCGGTTGCCAGCCCGCGTCGTCGTAACCAGGGCTGTCCCATCCCAGCCTCTCCAGGCGCGCATCGTAACGCTCGCCGTTATTGAAATCGTTATACGTGACCGGGCCTGCCGCCGCCTTCCATTCGCCGTCCGAGACGATGCTGACCTGCCCGCCGTCCGCGTACTCAATGATCGCTTGCAGAAGCAGCCTGGGCCTGTCCCCGTATGGCGTCCGATGGCTGGGCGACGGCGGAATGTCATCCTCCGCGCTGTACCAGCCATGTCCCAGCATCACGCCGAAAACGTTGGCGCCCGGCTGCAAAAGCTCCGTGACATCATGGCTCACATAAAGCACGCGCGAACCCAAAGCCATCGGCTGGTCGTTGTTGTAATACGTATTCCCGGGGTCCAGCACGCTCCGTCCAACCTTGGAGCCGTTCACATACAACTCCCCGTAACCCAGTCCCGACATGTGGACCGTCGCCCGCTGCACCGGCCTGTCCACCGTGAACGCCCGTCGCAGCAGTGGCGCCGAGACCGTCCTGTCGGCCGCGCCGACCCAGTCCCCCTGCCAGACGCCGGCCTCCAACAACCCCATGCTGAACTCCGCCGCCGCGCTGAATTCGCTTGCAGCGCCTTCCCCGTCCCACACCTGCACCGCCCACCAGCAGCGCTCATTGCTGACGAGCGCCGCGCCGTCATATTCCACGTGCGCCGTCTCTGCCGATTCCACCCGGCCGCCGTCCCATCTGTCACCGACCCCGGCCAGCAGTTTAGCCTCACTGCTGGCGACCAGAATCCGGTAGGCCGACTGCCTCTGACCGCGCGCCTCCGCACGCAGCAACCAGCTGAAGCGCGGCTGACGCGTGTCGACGCCCACCGGATCCACGGCGTATTCACACTGTAGGTCGAAGGGGGTAATCATCTGGCTGCCTCGTCTGAATGACTGATGGAAGCAACTCCGCGCCGTATTGTACCAGAACGTATTGCATCAGCAGCAGTGGGAGAGCATCCCGAAGAGTGCCCCCGCTCTCCTTTACAAATAAGGGTGATCCCTGCCAGATATCTCCGCGGTGTGCAAGGACAATTCATTATGGCCTCAAATGCAGAGTTTGCAGCGCCTCCGGTGTCTCTGCTATCATTCAGCGGCCGGCCCACAGCATGTCTCCAGCGACGTTGATCCCCGAACATCGTCCGCTCCATGCCGTGAACCGCAGACCTTCACCCAGCTACATGACCTGCAGTTACACATTGTAGACAAACTATTCTTCCCTACTCCCTTTCCAATCCAGGAGGAACCCCATGACCCGAAAAGCACACGCTTCCCAGTCGCGCTCCGTCTCCCGTCGTGCCTTCCTCAAGACAGCCGGCGCCGGCGCCGCGTTCGCCGCGCTTAGCGCCTGTGCCGCACCCGTAGCCGCCCCCGCGGAAGGGACCGGCGACGAAGATGCCATGGCCGAACCGCAGGAGTTGAACATCGTCTATTGGGCCGACAGCAATGACTTCTTCCAGGGTGTGATCGACCAGTATCAGGAAGAGACCAGCAACATCGTCAACTATGAAGTCGCGCCGGCTGTTTACATCGAATGGCAGCAGATGATGACGACACGGCTGGCATCGGGCGATACCGGCACCGACGCCTTCCACTCCGACGACTTCCAGGCCGCCATCTACGGCGCCGCCGGCTGGCTCTCCCCGCTCGAGCCCGTCGTCGAACTCTATGACATCGACCTCGATGACTGGCCCCAGACGTTGATCCACGATGTTTCCTCCTGGGACGGCGTGCTCTACCGCATTCCTTGGGGCAACGACACCGAGATCTTTTTCTATCGCACCGACTATTTCGAGGAAGCGGGCGTCTCTCCGCCCACCGACTGGAACGAACTGGTCGAAGTCGGCACTGCTCTCACAGATGAGGACGCAGGCGTCTACGGTATCGCCCTTTCCGCCACGATTGGCGGCCAGCTGGGCAACGAAATCCAGCATTGGACCAATCAGGGCGGCGGCGCCATCAACAACCTCGACAACGACGGCGCCCGCGAAGCGCTCGCCTTCTATAAGGCGCTCTACGCAGAACACAACATCGCCCCTGATTCTGCCCCGCAGGAGGACTATAGCTCCGTCTTCCAGGGCTGGCTCTCCGATAAGTACGCCATGTGGTGGTGCTGGGACGGCTTCTTCGGCGCCATGCGCACCAACGAGGAGTTCTGGGCTGATCAGGTTTCCGCATTCCTGCCGCCGATGGGACCGGACAACGCCGAGACGATCACCGGCTGCTGGGGCTGGTCCGCCGTTGCCAGCTCGCCTAACCAGGACCTGGCCGCCGAGTGGGTCGGCTTTACCGCACGCTCCGATGTCATGAAGCAGCAGATCTATCGCGGCCGCGTTCCCGCCCGTGTCTCCCTCTGGGCCGACCCCGAAGTCCAGGATCTCGCACCCTCTTCGCCCTTCCTCTTGGATCTGGCCGAGGCCGGCGGCCTTGTCAAAGCCCGCCCGGTTACCCCCAGCATCCAGGAGATCTACGACGCCGCCGAACAGAACGTTCACGCTTATCTGACCGATCAGGTCAGCCTCGATGAAGCGGTCACGGCCGCCATGGACAAGATCAACCCAATCCTCGAGCGCGACCTGGGCTGATACCCGCAATGAACTGCCGGTGGCCAGTATCTACACTGGCCACCGGCAACTGACAACTGACAACTGGTGTTCCACCCTTGTTCGGTCAACAGAACCTCAGCACACGGCGTATACTTCTGGCTTGGCTGCTGGTCACCCCAGTGGTTCTGTGGCGGCTCCTCACATCCGTCTATCCCTTCCTGCGCACCTTCTACATCAGCTTCTTCGACAACAGCCCCGTGCGCCGCACTTTCGACTTTGTCGGCCTTGATAACTACATGGCGCTGGCACGCGACGCCAACGTCGACGCCACCCTCACCTTCACGCTCTTCTTTACCGTCTCGTCTGTCGCCCTCCAGGTCGTGCTCGGGCTGGCCATCGCCGAACTGCTCAACCAGCGCTTCCGCATGCGAAACTTTACACGCGCCGTCAATCTGCTGCCCTGGGCCATGGCCCCCATCGTCATCGCCACCGCCGCCCGCTGGATCTTCCACCAGGACTATGGCTTGATCAACGACATCATCTGGCGTTTAAGCGGCGAACGCCCGCTCTGGCTGGTCAACTTTACCACCGCCCGCTTCGCCGTAACCATCACCGACGTCTGGAAAAACACCGCCTTCCTCGCTGTCATCTTCCTCAGCGGCCTCCAGGGCATCCCTCTTGAACTTTATGAGGCCGCCAAGATCGACGGCGCCGACGGCGCGCGCTCCTACTGGTACATCACCCTGCCGCTGCTCATGCCGCTCATCATCTCGATGATCATCTTCACCGCAATCTTCCGCGTTCTCACCTTTGAAATCGTCTACGCGCTCACCAATGGCGGCCCCGGCACCGCGACATCGCTGCTCTCATATCTCGTCTATCTTGAAGGCTTCCGCGTTCTCAATTTCGGCTACGCGTCCGCCATCGCCATGCTGCTCTTTTTTATCGTCCTGATTGTGGGTGTCCTCGGCTACGGTCTGCTGCGCCGTGCCTGGGAACGACTGTAACAATTCTATTCACCGACGTCCCATGAATATGCAACTAATCTCTAAACGCAGGTTTCAGACTACGCTCTTCTATCTCGCGGTCATACTCTTCCTGATCGTTGTCTTGCTACCGATCTACTATATCTTCCTGACCGCGTTCGCCCCGAGCGGGAAACTGTTCACCGTACCGCTGACCTACGTTCCGCGCAGCCTGGCAACTGCACGCTTTCAGGACATCTTCGGCGCGCTGCCCATCGCCCGCTACATGCTCAACTCCACCCTGCTGGCCACCTTCTCCACCATCCTGGCGCTCACCGTCAGCCTGCTGGCAGCCTACGCCATCGCCCGCCTCAACTTCCCAGGCGCAAACATGGTCATGATCGGGCTGCTCGCCTCCAGTATGTTGCCCGGCACCGCCACCGTCATCCCCCTATTCCAGATGTTCCAGACCCTCAAGCTGATGGATACCCTGCACGGCCTCCTCATTCTCTACGGCAGCGCGCTGCTGCCGATCACCACCTGGGTGCTGGTCTCATTTCTACGCCAGGTACCCGTCGAGATCGAGGATGCGGCCAAGGTCGATGGCGCCAGTTTCTTCCAACTCCTCTGGCGCATCGTCCTGCCCGTAATTCGCCCCGGCGTCGCCACCATGTTCCTCATCAACTTCATCATCGGCTGGAACGAATTCTTCACGCCACTCATCTTTGCTCGCGGCGCCGGCGTCAAGGTCATCACCATGGCCCTCTCCGAAGCCCAGGTCATCGGCGCCCGCAGCGAATTCGACGTATCCTGGGGCAACATGTCCGCCGTGGCTATCCTCACCACCATCCCGGTCTTCATCATCACCCTCATCTTCCAGCGCCAGATCGTCGAGGGCATAACCAGCGGCGTCTTCAAGTGAGTAAAGGACAAAGTGTTGCCATTCCAGCTAACCAATCCTACAATCAATTTGATCCCGCGTGAACAAGTGTGCTATTGTCTTGCGGTAGGGATTGTTGTGAAGCGCTGAAATACGATGGCCGCGTTTTCAGACTACAAAGATGATGGACATAACTGGATTACCCTGTCAACCGGGGAATTCTATCCCGACATATTGGAAGATGCTACGGCACTCTATGAACCTGTTCTGACAACATTCAAGAGATTGCTGCTTTCCTCGGAATCGTCAACTCGTCTGTTCTTACAGATTGTCCATGTTGGGCAACCGTGGATGAGGATTCAGTTGTGTCGAGTATTCCGAAAATATGTAAGTCCCGCTACACCTGTAGAGATGCTTAAACGCAAGACAAAGGCACAAGAGACCTGTGATCAGTTTGGCCATCAGTTCCGCCCCATACAGGAAGTGCAATCGGCCTTCATGAGCAGACCATTGCCTGATGAGGCCCTGTGCGCAGTTCTGTGGGAGTACAAGAACAGAGGACAGAGTGGTTATGACCTGACTGACAGATTTTTTACCATGTTTCGGGCCAGATACCCTGACCTCAATATCGAAGGACCCCAACGAGCCGGCTATGACATTCGGATGGGTAATGTCTTTCGCGATTATCCAAATCCCAATCGTCCAGTTGACTTTGTTATATACGATCAGAACGGTCGGAATGTTCTGGCTGTTGGACAAGCAAGATATGATTCCGATAGAGGTGGAGCACAGGAAGATGATCGGACAGGGGGTTACAGAGATTGCGCAAATGAAATTCTCCTCTTTGCACAGGAAAAGGAGCTCAATGTCAAGGTTATCTTCGTAAACGACGGGCCAGGCCTGCTGCTCGGTTCGATGTGGAACGACTATGCTGCAATAGAGAGGAGTTGGCCTGGAAGAATTATGGTACTAACGTTGCGAATGGTTCCTATACGACTTTCACGCGAATGGCTACTCTCATAGAGGATTTCAATGGCCACGGGTATCTCAAAAAGTAGATGGACTAGAGAGGAACTGCACGACCCTTTGGAAGAACTTCCGGTGTCCCTCTCCTATGCAGGAAAATCTTCAGAAAAGGCAGTTTTGGCTACTCAGCCTGCTGATCTTAGAGTCCTCTTTGAAACTGGCTCAGGACAGAATCGTCTGATCTATGGTGACAACCTACCTATACTATCTCGTTTACATTGCGTCCCCGACTTAAGAGAGAAGATTCAGCTTGTCTACATCGACCCCCCATTTGCGACAGGAAGTATTTTCAAATCACGTAAACAGAAAGACGCCTATTCTGACCTGATGACCGGGGCGAAATATATCGAGTTTCTACGCAGAAGGCTGATATTCCTTCGTGAACTTTTGGCAACCGATGGTTCCATTTATGTTCATCTCGATTCAAAAATGACGTTTCAGATAAAAGTCGTGATGGATGAAATCTTCGGAGCCGATAATTTCAGAGGCTCAATCACAAGAAAAAAATGTAATCCCAAGAATTTTACCCGGAGAACTTACGGAAACATTTCGGACTACATTCTATTTTACACAAAGACGAATAACTATTTTTGGGAGAGGCCATATGATGCCTGGACAGAAGAACAAGCGCTCCGAGAGTATCCATACACAGAAGAAAAAACTGGACGACGCTTTAAGAAAGTTCCAATACATGCTCCGGGAATCCGAAATGGGGCCACTGGCGGATATTGGCGCAATATGCTTCCCCCCGAGGGCAAGCACTGGCAGTATACGCCGGATAGGTTGGACGAAATGGACGCCAATGGAGAAATTTACTGGTCCCCCAATGGCAACCCTAGAAGAAAAGTGTACTTGGAAGATAGCTCAGGAAAACCCGTACAGGATATATGGCTTGATTTTAAAGACGCACATAATCAGAACATAAGGATTACAGGCTATCCTACCGAAAAAAATCCAGAGCTACTTGCTAGGATTATCAGAGCTTCATCAGCTCCTGGCGGCATGATCCTAGACTGTTTTGCTGGCTCTGGAACGACTTTGGACGTTGCGCATGAATTAGGACGCAACTGGATTGGAATTGATAACAGTCTGCACGCGATTGACACTATCCTGCACAGGCTTGCTTATGGCACTAAACCTATGGGCGACTTTGTAAGCAAAAGTGAGAATCAAGAGTTGCAACAGACTACCCTTTTTGATGAAGTAGCTGAAGAGTCGGGTCAAGAGCGAAATGAAGCGTCTAATTCCCAAACCTATAGAATCCCAGATTTCTCTCTGCTTTCAAGTGTAGAAATTACGTCAGAACTTGATGACTCACTGAGCAACTGGTTAGAATCCACAGGCTGGCCACTTGCGTTCAAGTAAATTGCCTCTACATCTTGACACAGTTCCTTTAATTTCAGAGCCATACCACACAGAATCGCTAACCAAACATGGCCACTCTCAAAGTCGGAATCATCGGGCTTGGCGGCATCGCCCGCTCCCATTGCGACGCCATTGCCACCCTCGACAACGCCGAAGTCGTCGCCGTCGCCGACCTCTTCGAAGAGAAGCGCCGTCAGTACATGGAAGAGTACGGCATTCCCAGGGGCTACCCCTCCCACACCGAGCTCTTGAAGGATGACGAAGTCGACGTCGTCGCCGTCGTGCTCGGCCACCATCTCCACCACCGCCTCACCGTCGACGCCTGCAACGCCGGCAAACACGTCCTCGTCGAAAAACCGATGGCGCTCAGCCTCGAACAGTGCGACGACATGATCACGGCCGCCGCCAGCAACAACGTCAAGCTCATGGTCGGCCATACCCCGCACTTCTCCGGCCCCCTTCTCAAAATGAAGGAGATACTCGATTCCGGCCGGCTGGGCCCGCTGATGACCATCGTCTGCTTCTCGTGCAAAAACTGGACCTACGCCAACCGCGCGCCCCAGTACCGCAGCCGTTTCCATGGCGGCGGCATGTGGCTCACCAACGGCGTCCACGTCGTTGACCGCCTCACCTGGCTCATGGCTTCCCAGGCCGCATCCGTATCCGCCAGCATCGGCACCCGCGCCCACTACCAGGCCGCCGACGATACCGCCACCGCGCTCATCCGCTACAAGAACGGCTTGGCTGGCGTCGCCGTCTCCATCGCCTTCGCCGACGGGCCGCCCATCATGGATACCCAGGTCATCTGCACCAACGGCACAGTGCGCATCATCGGCGGCAGACAACCGGTCCTTCAGGTCGGGCAGGGGGATGAGTGGGAGGATATCCCTTTTGAAGTCCCGCCGGCCGTCATGCACTATGAGTGGAAATCGTTCGTCCAGTCGATCGAACAGGACATCGAGCCGCCCACCTCCGGCGAATGGAGCCGCCACATCATGGAGATCCTCTTCGCCGCTGAAAACTCGGCCATCAGCGGCAGCGACGTCGTCCTGGAAAGCGGCTTCGCCTGGACCCACCAGCGCGGCGGCATCCCCGTCACCCGCGATCACGGCTGGATCTGATGCGCACAGCCGCGTGGGCCGCTTTACTCCACCGACACGGCATGGCAAACTAGATCTGCAATCCCGGCCAAAAGCCGAACACGCCTTCCCTATACATCAGTAAATCGTACCAACTGCTGCAACCCACAGGAGCGAAACAGACAGACATGGCGAAATTGAAAGTCGGAATCATCGGGCTGGGCGGCATCGCACGCGCCCACTGTAGTGCCATTGACACCCTCGATAACGTCGAAGTCGTCGCCGTCGCCGATCTCTTCGAAGAGAAGCGCCGCGAATATATGCAGAAGTACGACATCCCCAAGGGCTACACCTCCCACACCGAGCTTCTCAAGGACGACGAGGTCGAAGCCGTCGCCGTCGTGCTCGGCCATCAACTCCACCACCGCCTCACCGTCGATGCCTGCAACGCCGGCAAGCATGTCCTCGTCGAAAAGCCGATGGCGCTCAGCCTCGAGCAGTGCGACGACATGATCGAAGCCGCCGCCAGCAACAACGTCAAGCTCATGGTCGGCCAGACCCAGCACTACTACGGCACCAGCCTCAAGGCCAAGGAGATCCTCGATTCCGGCCAACTGGGCCCGCTGATGACCATCGTCTGCTACATGTCCAAGAACTGGAACTATGCCAGTCGCCCGCCCCAGTACCGCAGCCGCTTCCACGGCGGCGGCATGTGGCTGGCCAACGGCGTCCACGTCGTCGACCGCCTCACATGGCTCATGGCCTCCCAGGCCGTCTCCGTCTCCGCCAGCATGGGCACCCGCGCCCACTACCAGGCCAGCGACGACACTGCCACCGCGCTCGTCCGCTACAAGAACGGCCTCGCCGGCGTCGCCGTCTCAGTCGGTTTCGCCGACGGCGCGCCCAACTTCGAGAGCCAGGTCATCTGCACCAATGGCACCTTGCGCTTCAGCCAGCATGGCGAGAAGTTCGTCAAGGTCGGCCAGGGAGACGAGTGGAAGGACATACCTTTCGACGACCCGCCCGTCGAGATGCACCACGAGTGGAAGTCGTTTGTCGAGGCGATCGAACAGGACATCGAGCCGCCCTCCTCCGGCGAGTGGAGCCGCCACATCATGGAGATCCTCTTCGCCGCCGAGAGTTCGGCCATCAGCGGGCGCGAGGTCGTCCTCGAGAGCGGCCTCTCCTGGACCCACCAGCGCCACGGCGTGCCCGTCACCCGCCAGCACGGCTGGATCTGAGGTACACTACCATGCGAACTGCGTTACTTTCCTACAGCCACCACGGCCGCGGCATGGCCGGCACAACGCGTGACCTCGGCCACGAGATCGTCGCCGTGATGGACGCCGAGCCCGGCCCGCGCCAGCAGCTGGCCGACGAATTTAACTGTCCCGCCTACAGCACCGCAGGCGAGTGCCTCGATGCCAGCAAGCCCGACGCCGTCCTCGTCGCCGGCAAACATACCGAGATGCCGGACCACGTTCGCGCCTGCGCCGAACGCGACCTCCCCTTCCTGCTCGACAAGCCCTTCGCCGACTGCGCCGACCGACTGCGCCCCGCCGCCGAACTTTGCACAGCGCGCGGCGTCTTCAGCGCCCTCACCCTGCCCAACCGCGGCACGGAGCTCGTAGACATCGTTCAAGGCATGATCGATGATGGCAGCTTCGGCGACCTCGTCCTCTACAACAGCCGCCTCAACAACGGGCCGCCCTCCCGCTACGATCCCACACCCTCCGCCTGGCACAACGATGCCAGCATCTCCGGCGGCGGCTGCTGGGCGACCGAGTCCGCCCACGGCATCGACACATTCCTCCAGTTCGTCGGCGACCGCCCCGTCACAGCCGTCGGCGGCGTCATATCCAACTCGATGTACGCACGCGAAGTAGAAGATGTGGCCGTTGGTATCCTGCGCACCGACAACGGCGTCACCGGGATCGTCGAATCCGGTTACAGCTACCCGTCAGGCGCGCGCGGCGGCGATCACAGCTTTCGCTTCATCGGCACCAAAGCCACGGTCCTGCAGCGTTATGACCAGCAGGGAAACAGAGTAACTGAAGTCCACACAACCGAGGGTGTAGCCTTCCACGAGGAATCACCCCATACCCGCGGCATGAAGGAAATCATGCGCAGGGCGCTGGTAGCCATCGAGGAAGGGCGCAGCAGCTTCTCGCCAGATGTCGAGCATGCAGTTCGCATCCTCGAAATCCAGGACGAGGTCTACGCCCTCGCCCGCGCCAACCCAATGACGAACGGCCCGCATCCACTCGGCGCGCCCGGGGCGGTCTAGCGCAGTTGGGCAGCGGTTGGAGAGGAGATCTGAATAACACCTGCGCTTTGGCAAATTGTTCGACAGGTTTCGGAGGAGCAGAGTATCTGAGCAGTGGTCCGGGTACGGGTCTTGCAAGTCTTATTGCTTCGCAACCGAGGAGATGGAAGACGCGGCAGATTCGTCGAGTGGCCGTGAGAAAGACATCTGGTTTCTTTTGGTGCTTTGATAGCCAGACTTAGGAAGCTTTTCAATCTTGTCCGCGTCCAGCATTCGTCTCAGCCACATTGCAGTTTGCCCTTTTGGGCCTTTCGTCGTTCTCAAGTAAGTGGCAATCTCTTCCAGTTTCAGGGGGCCAAGTTCATCCAACAACTGCAATATAATCTCCTCTACGTGCGCGAAGAGCTGGTCTCCCCATGAATGTTCCTGTCTAGGTGCCTGCCGGGATTCTTCTTGGCTGACCGGCAATGGTGAGTGCGGACCGTACGATTCGGGAGATGTAGCCGATTCCGCTATAGTTAACGCGTCCGGTTCTTCTGGCGATTTCATGGATGCTTCTGTAAGAGCGGTGTCAACGACCATCCCGGATTTGTCGATTGCTGGGGTAGTCTGCTGACTGAAAAGGGGAAGGTCAGAGTCCTTGTCGCGCTTCCTGATGTCATGCATAAATCTGCGCAAGTCCTTTACGTCGTCGAATTCCGGCCAGCTGTGTGCCCCCAGCCTGCGCAACGCCTTTAGGCCGCTCGAATCGGGACCTGATGTTCGCGTATAGACGGAAACCACCTTCAACTTCTGAATTTGTTCCACGGCACCCTGCCACGTGCCCCCCTTTTCCACTTCGGATTCGACCACCAAGGCGATATCGGACAAGGCATAAATCAGTTTGTTTCGGTCCATTGCCCGCCAGACTTCAAATCGCACAGCGGGGTCAAAGGGCGAACACAACAACAATCTCCCTTGCAATAGGTCATTGCGGTTGCGCATCACGGCAGATTCCAGATTGTTGGCCACTACACCAATGACATGCCCCCCCGCAGCGGTCGCTCCTTGCATCGCTGCCTGATCAATGCCTTTTGCACCCCCTGAAACAATTGTGCAATCTGCGTTTGCCGCTAATTCACCCACGTTGCGTGTATATGCGAGTAGATCAGCATCCACATGGCGGGAGCCTACTACCGCTAGACCGCCCCTCTGCAACAGGGCGATGTCCCCACAAAAATAAAGTAATGCTGGGGCGAGGTGCTGTAATGTCTTCTTAAGGCGCTGAGGGTACATGTCGTCTGCACGGCTGATGACCTGAATTGAGCGCTGCTGCCAGTGTTCTAGCGCCAGTCCCAGCTGCATTCCTCGTCCCAGCAACCGACTGAGACGTTCCTGGTCGAACTGGTGTTTCTCCAACGTCTTCAGAATGTCCGAAACCTTCTCCCTGTCTATCAGATCGGCGGGCTGACAGTCTATCTGTTGTAAGGCCTTAACCAAGTTAGTGTATTCGCGGTGGGTAAGAAGAAGCTTCCGTTCCGTTGACCCGCCTGCTATGAGTGGCGAAACCAGCATCAGGATGGCCTGTGTATTCGCAGTGAGGTTCGTCATATCGTACTCAACCCTTTGCATCGGCTAAAGCCAGCGGCCACACCTCGCCACTGCCCGCTTTGCGTAGTAGTGAGGCAGCCATTGTGAAAGTCCAGCCTGAATCCACTATATCATCCACCAACAATACCGGCCCGCGTTCTACATTCTTAATATCGGTTTGCATGGACCCGATTAGGTTTCGACACTGGTGCGCAGAATTGGCCATCTCCTTTTGGGGAGGATGCTCCCGCACCTTAATTAGGGAAGAGTGGAACGGAAGCTGCAATGCCGAGGCCAAACGACGGGCAAAATCCGGCACGAGATTGGGGCTCCGCCGCGAGGGAATACACGTGACCCACTGGGGAAATGGATGGGGGGCCCACTTGCGTACAAGGTCGGCGCAGGCCTGCACCAAGTCATCAGAGAATTGGCCGGCTGTGTACTTCCCGTGGCTGACCTCAGTTCCCCAGCCTCCATCGTTCCAGTCACACAGGCTCTTTCCAGTGCTAGCTTGCAGTTCTTGGGGGATTCTTCCATTGTATTCAGGTGTACCCATAGCGGTAGGCCACCTCTTGCGGGGGGAAATCGTTCCCATGTTACTGCGTAGAAACCGTTCGGCTGCCTGCATCAGATAAGGATTTGTGCTCGCCGGAAGCTGAGGCAAACGGGACAATCCGACGTCGCCTGGATCGCCATCTAGGGCTGCGATCAAGAATTTCATATGTCCGTTGCGCAAAGACACGTATTCTTGCATCTGTTCTTGCTCTTCCTTGCGCAAATCCGTCAGCCGTCTGATCCGCTCCCAAAACGAAGCTGACAGTTGGGTAGGAGTTAACTGCCATTTGTTTCCTTGTCGCACAAGGGGTGCAGGTGATTCAAGTGCCAAGATTTTGGTGGCTTGGGTCAAGCGTGTAGGCTTGATATTGACCTCGTTTTGCAACTCGTAAGTGGAAAGTCCATCGGGCGATCGTTCTAGAGCTTCTACAATCTTCTCCACTTCCTTAGGTGTGGGGAAACTGCTCCTGATAAAGTACTCAAGGATATCTGTCTCTTCTCTACCACTAAGCAGAATGCCGTAAGCGTCGTTGCCGTCACGTCCGGCACGCCCCACTTGCTGGTAATAGGATACAACAGAACCTGGCGCCTGGTAGTGAACGACAAATCCCAAATCCGGTTTATCGAAGCCCATTCCCAATGCTACCGTCGCTATAAGGGCTTTTACACGGTTTTCCAGAAGTAAGTTTTCCAGACGTTCACGTTCCTCGTTTGCCATCTGTCCGGTATAGACTTCCACGCTAAACGCGCGACGTTTCAACCATGTTGTTAAACGTTCGGCATCACGCACTGTCAAGACATAGACGATGCCACTTCCTCTCATCCTAGGTAGCCATTCTGCAAGCCAAGCCATGCGTTGGAATGGATCGGGTATCCTTATCGTCTGCAACGTGAGACTGGAACGATTTAAGTTCCCTTGCATTACATGCAGATTGGGACCCAGAATCTCTCGCAAATCGTCCATCACGCGACGGTTAGCAGTGGCAGTGGTGGCTAACAGCCTCAGATTGTTAGGAAACAATTGCACAAGGCGCTCAATTCGTCGGTAATCAGGCCGAAAATCGTGCCCCCAGTCCGAAATGCAATGCGCCTCGTCTACAACCAAGAACACGATGTCTTGTGCTATAACGCCCAGTACTTGCTCGCGAAATTTCAGATTGGCCAAGCGTTCTGGAGATATCAGCAATATGTCCACTTCATCCCGATGGACCTTGACAATGATGTCTTCCCAGTCCTGCGTGTTGCTTGAGTTTATGGGCTCCGCCCGCACCCCCATGCGACGGGCTGCTACAATCTGGTTCCGCATCAGTGAAAGGAGAGGCGAAATCAACAGTGCCGGCCCGGCGCCTTGCTCCCGTAGCAATTTGGCAGCGATGAAATACACGTTGCTCTTGCCCCAGCCTGTCTTTTGCACGACAAGCAGAGAACCATTGCCTTCTACAACGTGTTGAATAGCACTGTCTTGATTTTCGTGGAATTCTGCGTGAGGGAGACCAGTGCCTTCTCGGAGCAATTCCAGAGCCCGATTTCGATCAAACTTCATCCAATGTTTTTCTCCAAATTCACACCCGTCCCGCAAACGAACGCCCCCGCACCTGCTTGAACGGCGGCATCTTCGGCGCATCCGTAACCGATTCATCCCGCCGCGACGACGCCCGCATGTAGTGGACCGCATAGCCGCGCCGCCGTTTCCCCGACAGGTTGGCGTTGCTTTGGTGCAACACCAGGCTGTGATGAAAACTGATGCTGCCCGCATTCAATGGCGCAGGCATGATCGGCCACTGCTCGTTCCCTAGATCTTCCACGAACCAGGACAGACGCTCCCCTCTCATCATCCCCCAGCGGTGCGTACCGGGACAGAAGTTCAGGCAGCCGTTCTCCACCGTGGCCTGATCGATCGCCGTCCACGCCGATACCAGGTCCATCGGGAGTATATCCCGCCACGACGCCGAATCCTGGTGCCACGGCTGCTCCGTCCCCGTGACCGGCGCCTTCATGAACAACTGGTCGCCGTACATCTTGATGTCATCGCTCCCCAATAGATCGGCAATGATGTCGACGATCTTGGGATGAGTCGCATGGCCCCACATAACTTCGTCATAGACGGCCAGATTGTACAGTTTGCGCACCGACAGCACCTGGTCCGCAACTTCACGTTCGCCTTCCCGGAACACCTTTTCCAGTTGGATGCTCGTCTCCGGGATCTGTTCGACCTTGCCGGCCGCGATCAGATCGGTGTGGGCCGCCAGAGACGCCACCTCCTCCGCCGAGAGAACATTCTCTACGGTCAGAAAGCCGTTGAGCCTGAACTGCCTGACCTGCTCCTCAGACAGTACGCGCAGGCGTGTAGTTGCCATGCAACAAAGTCCTTTCCTTATGAAACCGGATTCGGCAACGTTTAGAGATCTCCTTTACCGTCAGCAGATTTCTCGCTACGCGACTACTCCTCCTCCACCCAGGCTGCCGGCGCCGTGTCCACACCGTGTTTGGCGAACACCGCGTCAATCTCCTCCAGCGTCTCCTGGTCAAGTGACCAGTCGAGACCGGCTACGTTTTCCTCGACCTCCTCCGGGCGGCGGAACCCGATCAGCGCCACACTTACAACCTGATTCGACAGCGCCCAGCGCAGCGCAAGCTGGGGCATTGTCTTGCCGTGCCGGGCAGCGATCGGCTTGAGGTCGTCTACCGCGGCCACGTTCCTCGCAAAGACCTCCTCCGTTAACAGCGGGATGTTGAAGGCTGTCCCGTTGGAACGCCAGTCATTTTCGTCGAACGTCGTCTCGGCTGTAAACGTCCCCGTCAGCAGTCCATGCGCCAGCGATCCGTACGTCATCAGACCGATTTCATGCTTTGCAATCGTGGGGAAGATTTCGCGCTCCAGGCGGCGATCGAACATATGGTAGCCGTACTGGGCGATATCCACCCGCCGCGTCTCCATACAGGTCTCGATCTGTTGCGGGCGGAAGTTGGAGACGCCGACAAAGCGGGCCTTTCCCGCTTGCACAATCTCCTCCAGCACGCCCATCGGCTCATCCAGCGGCACATCCCTATCCGGCCAGTGGACCAGATAGACATCCACATAGTCGGTCCCGAGCGCCTTGAGGCTGCGGTCGATGGCCGCAAGAGCCGTCTCGCGGCGGCTGTCGCGGCGCCATTTGCCTTCCTGCTGGTAGATGCCCCACTTGGTGACGACGATTGCCTCCTGACGCCGCGCGCCCAGGGCCTTGCCCAGAATCTGCTCAGACTGGCCAAAGCCGTAGCCCTCGGCCGTGTCAAAGAGATTGATCCCAAGATCGAGCGCTCGCTGCACCGCCTTGACAACGTCGCTCTCGTCAAAGTGTCCGTACCCGCCGCCGATCTCCCAGCAGCCGAATCCGATTGCGGATACGTCCAGTCCTGTGCGTCCAAATGCGCGATATTCCATCTCTTTGCCTCCCTGCATACACTGGTGGTCAGTGGCTGGTAGCTTTGCAAACCTTCTGGGTGCAGACAGTGTACAACGCGACCTGAGGCCGGTCAACGAACAGGAAACGATAATATGAGGAAGGACCGCCTATGCGCTGTACATCTCCAGATGTCGTGTCGCGATCACTTCCCAACTGAACTGGCGGGCCGCCCGTTGGGCGTTGGCGCGCAGGTTCTCCGCCAGGCGCGGATCCTCGGCGATGCGCCGCACCGCTTCCGCGGTAGCCGCTGGGTCTCTGGGGGGCACAAGAACCAGGTCGGAGTCTGCCACCAGTTCCGGTGTCGGCGTCTGCGGATGCGTCGTAACGATCGCGCAGCCGTTGGCCAGCGCGGCCGTCAACGTACTGCGGCGCATGCTCATCCCATCCTCATACGGCATCACCAACACATCGATGGCGTTGAAGTCAGCCACAACTTCGGCATCCGACTGGTGGCCCGTCCACTGCACGCGGCTGTCCAGCCCATGCTCAGAGATGGCAGCCTCGACCCGCTGCAGATACCTGAAGTTCGTCTCGTCGCTGGCCCCCACTCGTTCGCCGATCATCATCAGGTACACGTCCCGTCCCTCACCTGCCAGTGTCGCCAAGGTTTCGACCAGCGTAAGCCCGCCTTTGCTGGCGTTGAGAAAGCCAAAGTAGCCCAGCACCAGCTGTTCACTGCCGTAACCGCGCGCCGCGCGCCGCCGAGTCCGCTCCTCCGCCGAAAACTGCCGGCTCTTTATGTCGTTGCCGATCGGAATGCGGTGAAGCTGGCCCCGCTGCACCCGCCCTTGCACCGATTCCCAGTCGCTCTGATTCGTAACCACCACTGCATCCGCCGCGCGCAACGGCAGCCGCGTGACCCAGTTCCGCAGCCGCGCGCCCGCCTTGGGAAAGAGATAGGGAACCCGCAGATCGTGATAAGTCCAGGCGCCGCGCAGACCGTGTCGCCTGAGGAAGTAAGGCAGGACGTTGACGGCCGGATGCATCCCATAGGCGGCAGTCTGGTACTGAATATGAACCCATTCGGCGCCGGCGGCACGGGCGCAAGCCGGAATATCGGACAGGATTCGCCAGCCCCAACCGCGGCGTCCCGGCAGCACACGAACTGCTCCCGTGCCTGTGGACCCAGGAACCTGCTCATCGCTCAGGACGGCAACCTGCGCGCCCTGCGCCTGCAGAGCCGCAGCCAGCTCGGCCGTAAACCTGCCGACCCCACCCACCATCGGCGGATATTCACCCGTGACGAACAACACCTTTGGCTGTTCTGCCGCCACTCTGTTCAAGCTCCCCTGACTGAATTGCCATCGAGTTATTCAGGTATCCGCTCCTGCAGGGCGGCCAGCAGTTCATCCTGCCGCGCTAAAGCCGGCAAAAACAGCGTGCGGGGCACATCCATTTCTACGATACCCTCGGCAGAAACGGGCCAGTAAACAAGGCTCACCCCGGGCATAAAGCGGCCGGCCTCCTCACAGGTGATCATCTGACGGAACTGAATCTGCGTGGTCGCCTGCATCGGCGCGCGTACCGTCACGCTGTCGGCGGTCAACTCCATCCGCATCAGCGCCCAGCGCACATGGATGAGGGCGAACGCGATCGCCCCCAGCAGAAAGAACAGGGAAGGCAGACTGAATCCGTTCAGGATCTCCCGCAGGAAGAGTAGCGCCACTGCCGCGCCGCCGAGGGCGAACAGGCGGTATGTCGTACGGGGAAGGAAAACCGGGGCGTCAGTCATCAGACTGATGGCTGGTGGTGTGCACTCCGCCAGCGGCTACTCACCGCGCTTCGGTTGCCGCGGACTGCTGAAAATCAGCATCGCGAACGCGACCACAGAGAGAATGCCCGCGCCGTAGACAATGGCGCGAATGACCTGGCTCTGCCACAGTGTCGGCGCAAATCCGGCAAATCCTCCCAGAATTCCAGCCAGCGGCACCGTCGCAATCAAGACGAAATGGAGCATCATGTACGCGGGCGAGGGACGCGGAAAATCTTCGCGCCCGAGGAACTTCATCATCATGTAGATCGCGCCCAGCGGATAGAGCACGCCCACCAGCAGCAGAGCGGCCGAGCCAGCCTTGTACAGAATGTCCATACTTTTTCGCGAATGTCGGTCAGGCCGTCTGCTCGCCTGCCATCATCAGCCCGATCTCCTCGCGCGTGGCCGCGCCGATATCGACGACGCCCATCACGCGCCCGCCGTTGAGAACGGCGACGCGGTCGGCCAGGCTGAATAACTCATCCAGGTCCTCGCTGATCAGCAGCACCGCCACGCCGGCCGCCTGCTGCTCCAGCAGCCGCTGACGCACCGCCTCGGTCGCGCCCACGTCCAGCCCCTGCGTCGGATGGGCCGCGATGAGCAGCTTCGGGTTTGTCGTCAGTTCGCGGGCCAGAATCAGCTTCTGCAGATTGCCGCCGGAGAGGGCGCCTGCATTGGTCGTGATGCCGGGCGTGTCCACGTTGAACTCGTCCACCAGCTCCGCGCTCATCGTGTCCAGACCGTCGCGATCGAGGAACGGCCCCGGCTTGTCCCGGTAGTGTTTGAGCGCGATGTTGTCAGCCACATTCATCGAGCCGACCGAGCCCACGTGGATGCGGCTTTCCGGGACGTGGGCAATGCCGGCGTCGATGATGGCGCGCGGCGTCTTGTTGGTGAGCTCCTGTCCCAGCAGCCGAAAACGCCCGCTGGTCGCCCGCCTTAGACCGGTCAACAGCTCGGCCAGTTCCTTCTGCCCGTTGCCGGCAACACCGGCAATGCCAAGGATTTCGCCTCTTCGGATCTGCAATGAAACATCCCGCAGGGCCGGCAAGCGCTTATCGTTCATGCAGCAGATCTCTTCGACCTCCAGACAGGTCTCGCCGAACTCCTGCTCCTCCTTGTCAATGCGGAAGATGACCGACCGCCCCACCATCAACTCGGCCAGATGCGCGGGGCTGGTTTCGCCGGTCACGTCCTCGCTGGCCACCACCCGCCCCTGGCGCAGCACCGTCACCCGGTCGGCAAAACGGGTCACCTCATCCAGCTTATGGCTGATGAAGATGATCGTCTTGCCCTCCTGCACCATGCGCTGCATCGTCTGGCCCAGCGCGTCCGCCTCTTGCGGGGTCAAAACGGCTGTCGGTTCATCAAGGATCAGAATGTCC
Organism: Caldilineaceae bacterium; assembly: GCA_965208965.1. GTDB lineage: Bacteria > Chloroflexota > Anaerolineae > Caldilineales > Caldilineaceae > Bin5. The sequence goes on along the minus strand of OZ242384.1, from coordinate 825,417 downwards.
GCCCCGCGGTACAGCGCTTTCAAGATTTCGACCCGCTGCTGCTCGCCGACGCTCAACTGCCAGACAAACGCTTCCGAGTCTACGTGCAGATCATACTGCTCGCTCACCTCCGCAATTCGCCGCTGCACTCGCTGCACATCCAGCCGCAGCGGTTTGAAGCGTCCCCGCTCGCCAGGCGCGCAGTATGGGTCATCCAGCCCCAGAATGATGTTCTCAGCGACAGTCTGGTTCATCACCAGTTTGAAATGCTGGTGCACCATGGCGATGCCAAGGTCGAAGGCAGTCTTGGGCGAGTCGATATGCACAGCACGGCCGTGCAGCAGCACATGACCCTCTTCGGGCAGATACAACCCCGCCAGAATATTCATCAGCGTCGACTTTCCGGCGCCGTTTTCCCCCAACAAGGCATGTATCTCACCCTTATCTACCGTCAAGTCGACGCTGTCATTTGCCAGGACCCCGGGAAACCGTTTGGTGATTTCCCGCATTTCTACGGCGGGCGGAGTAGAGTTGGCCATGAGACTTAGAGTGTGTTGGAGTACGCTGACGTCAAAGATGGAATACAGGCCGAGAACGGGGCGACCGGCCGTAACCTCATTTTCTGTCCCCAATCTCGCCCTGCTACCTTCTGTCTTCCCTACTGAGGGATCTCGCCGGTAACACCTGCGACCAGCCAGTCATAACTGAGTAGCGCAGGGTCGTCCATACATTCTCCAGCGGCGACCCGTTCCACGCCGGTGTTATCGCTGATCGGGCCACAGAAGAACTGAAAACTGCCGTCAAGTATGCTTTCCTTGGTCTCCTCGACCGCTATTTGAACGACTGCCGGCACAAATTCAGCCACCGGCGCAAGATCTAACACGCCGTCTTCCATGCCCCACCAGATCGGTTCATTGGTCCAGGTTCCAGCAGCCACGTCGCGCACCTTCTTTTCGTAGATGACCTGCCAGTTCCAGATCGGTGCCGTCAGCAATGCCTGCGGTGCGATCTCAGGGTTGACCACGTTGTAACCGATGGCATAGACGCCCTGCTCCTCGGCCAATTTGTCCGGTTCGACACTATCGCTTTCTCGCGCAACAACATCCGCGCCCGCATCAATGAGCGCTTGGGCGGCTTCGCGTTCAGCAGGAGGATCAAACCACGCAAAGATCCATATCGGCCGTACCTCTACAAGAGGATTGATGGATTGGGCGCCCAGGGCGAAAGCGTTCAGATTTCGCACCACTTCCGGAATCGGGTAAGGCGCAATGTAGCCGATGATATTGGACTGTGTCATCGCACCGGCAACCATTCCGGACAGGTACCAGCCCTGGTAGCCGCGGCCGTCGTATATGCCGACATTCTCAGCCGTCTTGTATCCGGTGGCATGCTCAAACTTTACCTCCGGGAACCCTGCCGCGACTTCGATCACGCTGTCCATATAGCCGAAACTGGTGGCAAAGATCAGGTCATAGCCCTGGGACGCGTAGCTCTGCAGCACACGCGCCGCGTCAGGTCCTTCCGCGACCAGTTCGCTGTATGCCGTCTCCACGCCCAGCTCTTCCAGTGCCAACCGGCCCTGATCGTGCGCATAGCTCCAACCGAGATCTCCGACCGGGCCAACGTAGACAAATGCAACCTTGACCGATTCAATCGTACCAGCGGGAGCTGCCGGCTCTTCAGCGGCAGGCATTTCGCCGATCTGCTGACAAGCGCTCATCAACAGTGTCAGAAACAGCAGAGTCCCAACCAGCTTCTTCCAATGTCGAATCCTCATGTGACCATACCCCCTTTCACTTCCATTTCAAATGGACTCAAACCCTCTTGCCGCCAAGTGACGCGGTAAACAGATTGCTCCTCTCTTTATGTACTGTAAGAGAGGAGCAATCATTGAAGATCAAGGTCGATTTGAGTCAGGCCTCGTCCTTTTGCAAGCTGGCGGCCTGAGTCCAAATTGGTATTTCACACGATTCAATTGCAGTTCAACCCCCGGACTAATTTCCAAGCGGCGCGGCCTCACCCGGCGCCTCGCCGACAACACCCTCAACAAACCAGTCCATACCCAGCATTTGGCCGTCGTCCATGCACTGGCCGTCGTCCAGGAACTGCACACCGTTCTGGCCGTTCATCGCGCCGCAGAACACGTCGGTCTCACCGGAAACGATCATGGCCTGCTTTTCGGCGACCATCGCAGCGACGTCTTCAGGAACCGATGGGCTCATTTCTGCCAAACCAACGATCCCGTCGTCCATGCCGCCCCAATACTGCTCAGTAACCCAGCTGCCGTCACGCGCTTGCTCCGCGAACTTCAGGAAAGCCGGCCCCCAGTTCCAGACCGGACCGGTGAGAACGCTGTCACCGACGAATACACGCATGTCGCTGTTGTAGCCGATGCTGGACCCACCCCGCTCGGCCGCGGCCTTCTGGGGCTCCGTTGTGTCCTGGTGCTGGGCGATGATATCTGCGCCCTGGTCCAGAAGCGCTTCAGCCGCTTCCTTCTCTTCGGGCGGCCCAAACCACGTGTTCGTCCAAACAACCCGCACCTCGGCGTCCGGATTCACCTCGCGCACACCCAGCGTGAACGCGTTGATTCCGCGGATCACCTCAGGAATCGGGAAGGCCGCCACGTAACCGATAACGTTGCTCTCCGTCATGCTGCCTGCCACCAGGCCGCTCAAATAACGCGGCTGGTACATACGGCCGAACAAGGTGCTCATATTGTCTGCCGTCTTGAAGCCGGATACATGCACAAAGTGCTGGTCCGGGAACTCCTGGGCAACCGTCAGAGTCGGGTCCATGTAGCCGAAGCTGGTGGTGATGACCAGGTCATAGCCTTTCTGGGCAAAGTCGCGAATCACGCGCTCTGCGTCCGGGCCCTCGGGCACCATCTCAATAAAGGTCGTCTCCGCGCCACCTGCCAGGTTCTCTTCCAGGAAAAGCCGTCCCTGATCGTGCGCATACGTCCAGCCGAGGTCGCCGATCGGCGCGACATAGACGAAGGCAACCTTCAACGCCGCGGCCATATCGTCATCGCCTGCCATCTCTTCAGCGGCAGGGGTCTCAGTGACCGGCTGGCAAGCCGCAATCAGCAGTGCCAGGACGACCATGACACCCACCACCGTCCACGATTGTCGAATTCTCATGAAACTGTCTCCTTTGAGTCAAATGTGGCCACTAAATTACGTCTGAACATTTGTCTGCCCGTTGCCGATCGGCCGTAAGGCTGAACACTGCAGCAGGGGAACTGCGCAGTTGAGGGATTGACACGTTTCCGGATTATGACTTGGACAATAATAGTGACGCCAAGTCTAGGCAATGGTAGCGCAAAGACCGCCAAATTTCAACTACGGATACGGCGCGGGTGTAGTTCAGATTTGGGGTGGGAACAAAGGCGAGGCGTGAGGAGCGAGGAACGGGAACTGCTGACGCCTATGCAGGAGATCGGATTGCGGGCCGGCCACAGTGTTGTCGCTAGTAGAGATATATGAAAGTTCGTCACCATCTTGGGATGCGCTCATATGAGAGTGTTGGCTTGCGGGGGCGGGCGGGGAGGCGCGGACTTTGCGGTTTTGTACAGCTTCTTTGGGGGACTCCGGTTCATCATTTCGATGGCTGAGGGACGGTCTTTCGGCGCTGCGGCGGGGTGCGCGAAAGGGGCCGCGAAAGCGATGCATTTTCCCAAAAAGTGATGCATTACTGGTTTTTGGGCTTCTGACCAGAGAGAAAAAGGGCAAAAGAGGGGGAAAAGCGGCGCGAAAAAAGTGCATCAATAGGGATGCATCACTTCTTGTAAAAAAAGGCACAATAACGGCGGCAACGGAGGCCCCGCGGGAGCTGATTCTGGCCGCAAAATCGGCGCGAAAATGCGGTTGTTCGCGGCTGGTGGTCTGCCGAAGGTGTACAGGTTTTGTTTATGTTTTATACAGGTTTACAGAGTTGAGCAGGAAGGGAACGCCCCAAGCCTGGTTGCCTGTCAATGTATATGAAACGCGTCCAATTTTTGGATGCATCACAGATTTGGGATGCTCCAGAGTAGCGGTCTGTGGATCCCGGTATAACTCCCAAGGGCAGCTTGCATCTCATCCTTATTTTGGACTGCACCCTACAGCGCGATACGGCACATGGGCCACCGTTAGGTATTCATGCGCGCCAATCGGTATAATTCAAAACGAGACTATGGTTACTGGCCGGTCACCCGGTATCGTCCACCGGCTACCGACCACTGAGCGTCACCCGAGGTTCATCCTTTATGACAGAGTATCAGATTACCTACTGGCGGGAGTTCCCCTCAATGGTGGTAGCCCGCGAGGGCCGCCGCAACCGGCACAAGGTACAGTTGCCGGCCCGTTTTCAAGTCGCGATCGACGAAGCCGCGATGCGCGCCGGCGCAACCGGTACCGATGAATACCTGGATGGCTGGCTGCGTACCGACTGGCAGGAGCAGGAGGGGGACCCCGATGAGGTCGCCCAAGCCGTCGCCGCACAGCTTGAAGCCGACTATACACCCCAGCGGATACGCAAACTCCTTTCCTCGATTACACCCGACTCTTCCTCCGGCGGATGGCTGACACCGCGCCCCCATCCGGTCATTGAGCGGCTGGGCCGGCACGACGGCCCTCTCTTGGGCGATGGGGCCATGGCCACGATGCTGCAGGAAGTCGGCCTCACAGGCGGCGCCGCGCCCGAACTGTGGAATGTGGAGAATCCGGAGGCCGTGGAGGCGGTCTATCGCGGCTACGTCGAGGCCGGGAGCCACATCATAACCACCAACACCTTCGGCGGCACGACCGCCCGGCTCAAAATGCACGATCTGGAGGATAGACTGGCCGACCTGAATGCGGCCGGCGTGCAGTTGGCGCGCAAGGTCGCCGATGAGGCTGGCGACGTGCTGGTGGGGGCATCGGTCGGGCCGACCGGAGAGCTGCTGGATCCCCTCGGCGTGATGACGATGGACGAGGCCGCGGAGCTCTTCGCCGAACAGGTCGCCGTCATGGCCGAGGCCGGCGCCGACTTCATCCTCACCGAAACGATGAGCGACCTGCAGGAGGTCGAAGCCGCCGTGCGCGCCGTCGATCAGGCGACCGACCTGCCCGTTGTCTCCATGCTCACTTTCGACACCAACCTGCACACCATGATGGGAGTCAGCCCCAAACAGGCGGTTGAAACGCTGGCCAGCTGGGGTGTACAGGTAATCGGCGCCAATTGCGGCAACGGCCCGGACGAGATCCAGACGGTGATGTCGGAGATGGTTGCGCACCGTCCCCCGGGCATTGTGCTGTATGCCCAGAGCAACGCGGGGCTTCCGGTCTTGCAGGGAGACGATGTGATCTACGATGGCACGCCGGAGGTCATGGCCAACTACGCCCGCCAAATGCAGGCCCTTGGTGTAGACGTGATCGCCGGCTGCTGCGGCACCACCCCGACCCACCTGCGTGCGATGCGCGAGGCACTGGGGTAGGAGAGGAGTGACCCAGCCGCGCATCCAATGGCTTATAGGACCGACATGAAAACTTCATGACTGTAGGGTATACTATCGTCGACCGTCCGACAGCGGATGAAATTGCAGATAGGGCCGATAGCGGCCGCGACATATCTGAGTTCTTTACCAATCAGGGGACAATGAAGCAACCGTTGACCCGCGTCAACGTCGATTTCACATCAGACTTGCTACAGGAACTCGATCAGTTGGCGACCAGCTTGTGTGTCAGTCGCCGGTCGGCCATCGAATTGTGCTTGCGGCTGCCGGACGCTTGCAGTTGCTCCGCTGAAGTCTCTGAGAAGGCGGAATTTTGAATCCGGCCTGAGAATCTGAAGATCTCGCTAATTCTTTGCGAGGTCCAAATGCCAGAGATTGTTTGACGGTTGTTTGACTGGAAAGCCGAAATAGCCCGAAATCGCGGTCTTGCTTTCATTTAGAACGCCAATTTGCAGCCCAAAGCGACCCATCGTGAAAATCGGCATAATAGCCTGCGGCGCCATCGTGCGTGAACTGATCGCCATCGCCAACCGCCGCGGTTGGGACTACGAACTGACCGCCGTCCCCGCCCAGCTCCATAACCGCCCCGAACGCATCGCCCCGGCCGTGGCGAAAAAGCTAGACGCCTGGGCAGGCCGCTTCGACCGCATTCTCATCGGCTATGCCGACTGCGGCACCGTTGGCGCACTGGATGCCCTGCTCGCCCGCTACCCACACGCCACACGCATCCCCGGCCCCCACTGCTACGAGTTTTACGGCGGCGAACTCTTCGAACAACAATCTGAATGCCAACCCGGCACATTTTACCTGACCGATTTTCTCGCCCACCACTACGAAGGCTTTGTAATCGAATCGCTGGGTCTCGACCGCTATCCTGAATTGCGTGACACATTTTTCGGCAACTACGAGGAGTTGCTCTATCTGCGCCAGCTGCCGGACCACGACGAGAGCGAACGCGCCCGGGAGGCGGCGAAGAGACTGGGGTTGTCGTATAAGGAGGTCGATTCCGGGTTGGAGATCTTGGAGGAGCGTCTGGTGGACCTGATCGAGAGCGAAGACCGCTGATCACCGACCACCATGCGCCGAGTCCTCTTTCTCTTCCTTGACGGCGTTGGCCTGGGGCGCGATGACCCGGAAATCAACCCGCTCGCCGCGGCCACTCTGCCGACATTTGAGACGCTTTTCGACGGCCGTCCGCTCACAGCATCCACCGGACAATTCAGCCATGGCGACGCCCATCTCATCCCGACCGACGCCCATCTGGGCGTGCCGGGACGCCCCCAGAGCGCCACCGGCCAGACCGCCATCCTGACCGGCGTCAACGCCCCCGCCCGTCTGGGGGAACACTACGGTCCGCGGCCCGACCAGCGCGTGCGCGACATCCTCGACGAGGCCGGCATTTTCGCCCGGCTCCACGCGGCCGGCCATGCGACCGCATACGTCAACGCCTATCCCCAAGGCTACTTTGACGCCGTCAACCGGGGCAAACGCCTCCTGAGCGCCGTCCCCTACGCGGCAAAGAGCGGCGGTCTCCGGCTACGGACCTGGAGAGAGATGGTAGCGCAGCAGGCCCTGTCCGCCAACTTCACCGGCAAGGGCTGGCGCACGCAGTTGGGCTATCCCGATGTGCCGCTCTACTCGCCGCAGGAGGCCGGAGCGCAGTTCTGGCGCCTTGCCCAGCCCGTGCGCTTCGCCTTTTTCGAGCACTGGCAGACCGACTTCCTGGGCCACTACCGCGATCTGCGCGGGGCCGTCGAGAACTTTCAACAAATCGACGGTTTTCTGGCCGGATTGCTGGATGTCATGGACTGGCAGGAGACCCTCCTGATAGTCGCCAGCGATCACGGCAACGTGGAGGACTGCACAATCCGCAAGCATACCGAAAACCAGGCCTTGACCGTCCTCGTCGGCGGCCGTGCCGCCGCCTATGCCCAGCGCGTTCACCGGCTGGACAATTTCGCCGATATCGTCGCCGATTTTCTGGACGAAAAGGACATTAACAGCCGCCACTGACCACGCCCTCGCGGCTGGAAACCAATCAGCGTCTGTACATATCGTCAAGAACCCAACCGTCCTTCCCACTTATCCGCCATTGCAGCGCATCGAAACATCAGATTGGAGAAACTATGGAACTGCTGCCATTTGCCAACCCCGGTCGCTTCTGGAAAGGGAACCTTCACACCCACTCGACCCGTTCCGACGGGACACAGCCGCCACAGGAGGTCTGCCGGCTCTATCAACAGGGAGGTTATGACTTCATCGCCCTGACCGATCACTTCCTGGAACAGTATGGCTTTCCCATCACCGATACGCAGCCGTACCGTTCAGACGAGTTCACGACCATCATCGGCGCGGAGCTGCACAGCGGGGCCATCGAAAACGGCTCGGTCTGGCATATCGTGGCCGCCGGCCTGCCCTTTGAGTTTGCCCCCCCGTCTTCAGACGAAAGCGGCGCCCAACTCGCGGCCAGGGCCATGCAGGCCGGCGCCTTCGTCGGCATCGCTCATCCCCACTGGTACACGCTTACCGCAGCGGACGTCGACGCTCTGGGTCCGGCCCACGCCGTCGAGGTCTACAACGGCGTCGCCGCCGACGCCAACGACCGCGCCGAGAGTTGGCATATCCTGGACGTACTTCTCGACAGGCGGCAGCACTATTTCGCCTACGCCGCTGACGATGCCCATATCACCGACAACTACAAGGACTTCCGCCGCGGCTGGGTACAGGTGAAAGCCGAAGAGCTGTCTCCCGAAGCCCTGCTTACGGCGTTGAAGGCCGGAGCATTCTATTCCAGCACCGGACCGGAAATCTACGACATCGCTTGCGTCCCAGGAGGAAGTCTTTCCGTCCAATGCTCACCCGCTGAACGTATCTTCGTCACAGGTGTCGGCAGCGCCGCCCAGCGCGCCTGGGGCAACGGTCTCACAAGCGCCGAGTTTGACCTGTCCGACTGGGACAGCCACTACTGCCGGGTGACGGTGCGGGACCAGTGGGGCGGCAGAGCATGGTCGAACCCGATCTGGTTGGAAGGATGAGCGGCAATCCTGATTCGGCTGATCTGCAGGTCGATGTGCTTTGTCTGGGCATCGCCTGCTACGATCTGATCTTCTCGGTCGACAGGCACATCGGCGTCGATGAAAAGATGAAAGCGACCGACCTGACCGCCTGCGGCGGAGGCATCGCCGCAAATGCGTCCATGACCGTCGCACGCCTAGGATACTCCGTGGCCTTTGCAGGCTATCTGGGCCGCGACATGTACGGCGACAAACATCTCGATGAACTCAACGCTGCCGGCGTCAATACGGCTCTCGTCGTCCGCGGCGAATGGCCGACATCTCTTTCAGCCATCCTCGTCAAGCCGGACGGCTCTCGCGCACTCGTCAACTACGGCCTTGGCAGAGAAATGCCGGGCGGGGAGGAATTCCATCTCGAAGACTGCCGCCCGCGCGCGGTTCTGGTGGACGGACATTACCAAGAGGCAGGCGCGCCCCTGGTCGCCCGCGCCCGTGCCGCCGGCATCCCCACCGTCCTGGATGGCGACACGCTTCATCCCGGCTCGAAAACGCTGATGGAAATGGTGGAATTCCTGGTGGTTTCGGAGCACTTTGCCCGGCAATTCAGCCGCCAGGACGATATGGGGGAAGCCCTGAAGCAGCTGAGCCACTGCGCGCCCTCGACAATCATCACTCTCGGCGATCGCGGACTCAGCTGGCGCAACCGTGCAGACAGTAGGTTTGGCGCCGGCGCCGGCAGCTACCCTGCCTTTACCATTACGGCAGAAGACACTACCGGCGCCGGCGACGCCTTCCACGGCGCCTTCGCCGCCGGCCTTTCACGCGGAATGGCGTGGGAAGAACTGCTACGTTTCGCTTCGGCAGTAGGCGCGCTCTGCTGCACCAGAAAAGGCGCCCGGCTTGGCATTCCTACCAGTTCAGAGGTGGCCGCGTTTCTGGCCCGAAATTGACCTGCCTTTGCGGCGAACTGATAGAGGGAACTGACCGACGTCGGTTGCTGCTCATCTGCGGCGCCGAGCAGCAGATGAGCACTCTTTCATCGCCAAATCTGTAGCTTGTGAACGATTTAGTATTCTTGTATTGTATGGTATGTTAGTAGTAGAGTATGGTAGAGTCTGAATGAGGTTTCGCCGACCAATGACGGCGGCGATGAAGAGGGACGGTTCGACAGCCGTCCATTTTATTCGTGCCTTTTCTCGCCGAAGGCCCGATAGCATGGGGCCGGCGGAACAAGCTCGACGCACAGCCGTCGAACGGCATGAAAACTGTTAAAGCATCCCATCCATAACGGTTTCGGGAGGATTGACAATGACGGTAACGGCTCCTGAGCGGCAGTTCGACGACGGCCTTACCGACGAATTCCCGCCAGATCTCTATGAACCGACAGGGGTAGTTACAGGTGTCGACGGCTTTGACGCTGTGACCGACGCCCACGTAGCGCAGTTTCACGAGCAGGGCTTTCTGATCGTCGAGAACGCCTTCAGCGCGCATGAAGTGCAGGTGGCACTGGACGGCCTGTTTCATCTCTTGTCAGGTGAAGTAGAGGAGTTCAACGGCGTTCAGTACGAGCGGGCTTCCGCCGGCGTTGCGGTTGAGGAGATGCCGCTTGAAGAGAAGCAGGACTACGTTCGTAAATTCATGAGCTTCGTGGACTACGACGAGCGCCTCAATGAGCTCGCGCATCACCCGCTGCTGCTGGCACTTGTGGAACGCCTCATCGGCGATTCGCCCGTGATGTTCCAGAGCATGGCGTTGCTCAAGCCGCCCCGTCTGGGTCGTGACAAGCCCTGGCACCAGGATGCCGCCTACTTCCAGATCGAACTTGACGCCAAAGTCGTGGGCTGCTGGATCGCTTTGGACGAGGCCACCATCGAAAACGGCTGTATGGTCATTGCCCCAGGCAGCCATCTGAAAGGACCCGTCGTACATTTTCGAAGACGGGACTGGCAGATCTGTGATACAGACGTGGACAACAGTGGAGCAGTGGCCGTACCGCTCAAGCCGGGCGGTCTATTGATCTTCCAGAGTTTGCTCCACCACGGGACACCACCCAACGATTCCGGGTTGCGCCGCCGGGCGCTCCAATTCCACTACCGACCGCAGAGCGCGCCTCTCACCAGCCAGGAGGAAAGACTGGCGATTTTCGGTGGTGAGGGGTTAGGGGCAGAGTGTTGAATGGAGCAGTAGCGGGAAGGCGTGGGAGTCGAACCCACCGCAGCCGGCTCTGCGCCACCTGCCACTGATTTTGAAGACCAGGGCGTCCACCGGGACACATCCCCTCCCGCTGGCTATTGTATCGGTAGAACTGCGCGCGGTCAAGTGAAGCGGCCGCGTTTCGTGTCAGAGTCCCTTACGTTGGGCACGCAAGTCTGTCTACCCCGGATCAGCTTGCCACAAGGATAACACGCAAGTCCAGAACTCTTCCGGTCTCTGGTCACTCCACCCGACCCGCAAAAGCGACGTGACCGCAGGCCGACTGTTAGCGACTTTATGGTCGCCGGGATTTATCATTAATATACTTCCCTACAACCGATGCTGTAAGCGATTTGGATAAAATAGTATGCACTTGGCCTGCCCCGAATGCGGAGCTCCGGTAGAGGTTACCCCGTCTTTCGCAAATTGCCCCGCCTGCGACGCAAATGTCGCCTCCTACTATACCCCCGCGGAGATGACCCGAACTATCTATCATCGCGCCCTCGAACATTATTCGATGGGAAATGATGTGGCCGCGTTGGAGGGAATCGATCAGGGCATTACGTTGCTGGAAGCGCCCGAGTTGCACCTGTTGGCGGCTCTGATCTACCGCAAGCGCGGCGAGTTCAAAGAGATGCGGGAACACGTGGCCGCCATTCCCGTCGATGACATCCTGCGCAGCGAAGGGGAATGGCTGCTGCGCTCGCACCAGGAGCAACTCCAACTGGGGCGGCGGGAAGAGGCCCGCAGACGCGGCCGCGCCAAAGGCACACAACTCGCGGTGGGCAAAGCAAGCCGGCAATTCAGCACCGAATACTATCCGGCCCCCTTGGAAAAGAAACAGGTCGCAACCAAGGGCGCCGCCAAAGTGCGGCGCAGCCGACTTCCTTGGGCAATTCCCTTCGCCGCCCTGCTGCTGGTCATCATATTCCTAGCAAGCGGCTCGGGCGATACGCTCTCGCGAGATACGCTCCTGATGCCGCTGCAGTGGCTGCGCGCCATCCCCGCCCAACTGAACTCGGTCTACTCCTCCTTCACCAGAGACGAACCCGCGGCAGTATCCGGTACTGTGGAGGAGCCTGCAACCGACTCCCAGTTCAGCGCCGCCGCAGTAGACACGCCGGAGCCGGAAACGTCGTCCACCGCTGCCCCAACCCCCACAGCGCTGCCAACTGCGGTGCCAACGCAATCGCCGCCGACTCCCGCCGCGACAGAAAGCGCCTCTCCTGACGTCAGAGCGACCATTGTCGCTGTCGCGCGCGTGCAATCCTTCGATCTGACCACTTTCCTCAATGAACAGGAACGTTCGGACCTGGCCGCACTTGCCATACAGGCTACGTGGGCCCAGGGAGCGCCCCCAGGCGAACTGGTTTTGCTGGGCACTGTGACTATGACCTCAGTTCAGACCGAGTTGCTTGAGTTGGCGGCGGAGATCGAAGGGGTTACGTCGATCGACAGTAGTGGGCTGGAGGTGATCCTGCCCGAGACTTACACCGTCCGGGAAGGCGAAAACCTGCGTCACATCGCACTTCGGTTGTACGGAGACCAGGACCGCTGGACAGAAATCTACGAAGCCAACCGGGATCTGGTAGGCGACGATCCCAATAACCTCTGGGTCGGCCTTTCGCTGACGATTCCTCAGGAGGTGAATTCCCAGGGGGAACAGATCCAGCAATGAGTCGTGTTCCCCAACGCCCCTGGCGCTCCGCATCGGCCCTATAGCGCCCTGTCCCCGTAATCCGACCCTTAACTAACACTGGACGCGCTGCTAGCGACGCATCCGCCCGCGGCGAGAGATCGCATGAGATCCGGCAAAATCGACAGACGGCTACTGACTATCTTGCTGGTCGTATTTGTTCAGATGCTGGGCGCGTCCCTGATTTTCCCCGTCCTGCCGTTGTATGCCCAGCGGGAGTTTCATCTGTCGGCGGAACTAATCACACTCCTCGCCTCCTCTTTTTTCGCCGCCCAATTCCTCTCCGGTCCCTATGTCGGCCGCCTATCCGACAATTACGGACGCATTCCGGTCCTGATTGTCAGCCAGATCGGTACGGTCATCAGCTTTGTAATCCTGGCCTTTGCCCCGAGCTTCGGCTGGCTCTTCTTTGCCCGCGTCCTCGATGGGATCACCGGCGGCAATATCATCGTGGCCCAGGCCTACATTACCGACATTACGCCGCGGGAGAAGCGCACCGAGAGCCTCGGCTACATTCTCGCTGCTTTTGGCCTCGGATTCATGTTCGGTCCCGCCTTGGGCGGGGCGCTCGCCGCATCCTACGGTCCCACAGTGCCATTTCTGGTAGCCGCGGTAGCCGCGGGCGCAGTCGTCCTGTTCACCTGGTACGCGCTGGATGAAACCCTCTCTGCAGAAGAAAGGCGCCGTGCCCGCGCTCGCCGCGCCGGAAGCCTCTCTCTCGGCAGCCTCTTGGGGGGCGCCCCTTGGGCCCTGCCGCTGCTGGCCATACTCCTCATCGCCTTTCTCGGTCAGTTTGCGCTGGGACTACTGCAGTCCACGTTTGCGCTCTTCGGAGAAGCGGTGCTGTTCAAGGGCCAGAGCCGGGAGATCACCGATGTCGGCATCGGCCTGTTGCTCTCCGTAGTTGGCGTCTCCCAGCTGTTCACGCAGACCTACCTGCTGCGGCGTCTCGCGCGGCGTTTTGACGAAGGCCAGCTTGTCGTGCTGGGAAGCGGCCTGCGTACGATCGGCATGATGATATATGCGCTCGTGACAACGCCCTGGCTTGGGGCATTCGGCTCACTCTTCTTTGCCGTCGGCTATGGGCTCTCCAGTCCACCACTCCAGTCGATGTCCACCTCACTCGTGGCCGATCAGGACCGCGGCAGTGTACTCGGCTGGTTTCAATCGTCCATCAATCTGTCCACGATCATAAGCACCGCCATCGCCGGCGTCCTCTTCGCCCGGGGGCCGACATTGCCTTATTGGATCGGCGCGGCCACCTCTTTCTTGGTGGTGGCCGCGATGATCGGCATAATGCGGTGGATGCCGACCAAATCCGTCCGAGCGTCGGAGGCCTAGAGCGCCCCGCGGCAAGTACGGATCGCGAAAAGGAGAACCCTGATGGCATACCGAGGTAAACCGCGCACGGAAACAGATCCTGACCCCAACACCACGGTTCCCTTTTACGACGTCGCCCGCCTGCCGCAGGACGCCGATAACGTCGCCATCGCCACCCGCCGCCTGGATGCCGGGCTGACAATTGAGCATAACGGCGCGCAATTCGCGCTTGATACCACCATTCTCGTCGGCCACCGATTCGCCATCGAACCGATTGGGGAGGGCGAGCCTCTTATGTCCTGGGGTCTTCCCTTCGGCGTTGCGACGCGCCCGATCGCGCCGGGCCAGTACGTATGCAACGCCGGCATGATCGAGGCGCTCAGTGGACGCGCCCTCGATTTCACCCTCCCGCAGCAACCGAACTTCCAGGACCGGATCATTCCATACGAAGTCGACGAGGCAACCTTCCGTCCCGGTCGGCAGGTGGAGCGTTACAAAGAGGAACGCGCCTTTCTGGGCTTCCGGCGCGCCGGCGGGCGCGGCGTCGGCACGCGCAACATGATCGTCATCCTGGGGACCACCTCCAACACGGCCGGCTTTGCCCGAAGCTTGGCACAGGCGCTGCAGCCCGCCGCCGCCACCTTCCCCGACTTCGACGGAATCGTCGCCATCGCCCACACTGAGGGCAGCGGCTACGAACGGCTGAACAACCGCGACTTCGTCTTGCGCACACTTGCCGGCCTGATCGTGCATCCGAACGTTGGCGCGATTCTTGCCGTGGACACATCTGAACTGCACCCGACCGCCGACAGGCCCATCAGCAACGCCGAACTGGAGGCCTACCTGCGCGCCAATGACTATCCCCTGGCGGAAGTGCCCCACCGTTTCTTCACGCTCTCCGGAGACTGGCAGATCGACCTCGCCGAAGCCTCCGCAACCGTCGAGCGCTGGCTGCCGCAGATCGCGGCCCTGCCGCGCAAGCCGGAATCGCTGGCCCATCTGAACATCGCCCTCCAATGCGGCGGCTCCGACGCCTTCTCCGGACTCTCAGGCAATCCGCTGGCCTCCGCCGTCGCCAAAGAGGTCATCGGCTACGGGGGACGCGCCAACCTGGCCGAGACCGACGAGCTCATCGGCGCCGAAGCCTATCTCCTGCAGAACACGCGCGATCTGGCCACCGCACAGGCATTTCTTGACTATGTGGCGCAGTTCAAGGAGAGGCTGGCGTGGCACGGCCAGACCGCAGAGGGCAATCCCACCGGCGGAAACAAGCTGCGCGGGCTTTATAACATCGCGCTCAAATCGATCGGCGCCGCGATCAAGCGGCACCCCGATGTTCGTCTCGATTGGGTTGTCGACTATGGAGAACGGATGGTGAAGGCAGCGGATGCACCGACTCCTCATAGGCTAGCCCCTGAACCGGCGCCCGGCTTCTATTTCATGAATACGCCGGGCAACGATCTGGAAAGCATCGCCGGCCAGGTGGCCGGCGGCTCGAATATGATCATCTTCGTCACCGGCAACGGTTCGATCACCAATTTCCCATTCGTGCCGACAATAAAAGTAATGACTACGACCCCGCGCTTCGAGCTGCTACCCCAGGAGATGGACGTGAACGCCGGCGCCTACCTCGACGGCAAGACCATGTCCCAACTCTGCGATGAGACTCTCGACCTTCTGGTGGAGATCGCCTCCGGCCGCCGCAGCAAGGGCGAACTGGCCGGTCACTCGCAGATCTCCATCTGGCGCAACTGGCAGCAACAAGACCAAAGCCGGCTACAGTCAATCCTGGCACGCCCTCAGCCAGACGGTCAGCCGCTCATGATCAGCGCACAGCCTTCCGAGACGGAAGGGCCAGGCCTGCCCCAGCCGGCCGCGGCTCGCGTCGGCCTGATTCTGCCCACCAGCCTCTGCTCCAGCCAGATCGCCGGCATGGCAGCGCAGCGTCTCAACCGGGCGGCCTCCGAACCGAAGCCCGCGGTTCCGGGTGGAGCCGGTGCCCCTCCCCGATTTGCCGCCCTGCCCCACACCGAAGGCTGCGGCGTTGCCTTCGCCTCCACGCAGGAGATTTACTCCCGCACCATGCTCGGTTACGCCACCCATCCCTTGGTGGACGCCTGCCTCTTTCTCGAACATGGCTGTGAGAAGGCCCACAACGACTACATCCATTCCTTGCTGCGCGAAGGCGGCCTTGCTGAGGATGATTTCGGCTGGGCCAGCGTGCAGTTGGATGGCGGCATTGCCAGCGTCCTCGACAAGATCGAAGAGTACTTTGCCGCGCAAATGTCAAACACCGGCCAGCAGAACGGAAACGATCGCAAGCTGGCCCTGGCGCTGCTCAGCGATGGCGCCGCGCCCGCGGACGCCGCGCACAGCCTCGCCCGCGTCGCTCGCCGGGTCGTGGATGCCGGCGGCACTGTCGTCACACCGGCCTCCGGCGGGCTGACCGAGGCGCCCGCCTACCGCGCGACACTCGGCTTGGGCACTTCCGATTTGCAGCCCACCCTTTCCTACGGCCAGGCCGCGCAAGAGTCCGGGTTCCACCTGATGGACATGCCCACTCCCCACTGGAGCGAGACGCTGACAGGTCTCGGTGCAAGTGGCGCACAGCTGCTTATCGCCTACTCTGGAAAGCTAAGGGCGGGGCATCCGCTCGTGCCTCTACTGCAGCTTGCCGGCGAGCACGCATCCGCCGCGCCCGATCTGAGGTTGTGCGGCGATGTAGACGAGTGGCCGCAGCAGATTCTGGATCTGGCCGCGCGAACGCTGGCCCGCGACTATCAGCCGCAAAGCACCGTTCACAACCACATCGACTTCCAACTCACCCGCGGTCTGCTGGGGATTTCAACATAGCGAGCACCGGTGTCCGGTCGCCCGCTGTCAGTGGCTGGGGATCTGCTGGTGCTGCCTGTGCTGCTGGCCGCCGTTGGTAGCGCGCATAATTACCGCGCAATCGCCGGAAAATCTCCCGGCTCCACCAGAAGACGCAACTCGCCGGTCTCCACCTCGATCAGCCAAAGCGAGGGCACCACTTCCGGCCCGCGCAGCGGAAACCTTCGCGTGATCAGATAACGTCCATCCGGACTCCACACCGGCGGCCCGTGGTCATAGGCCGGATCTGCCGTCAGTGGGGTTGCCTCGGTGCCCTCCGCGCGCATCCGCCAGATCTGGCTGCCCCGCGTCGCCCCCGCTCCTTCCAACTCCTTGCGCCGAAACGCGATCCAGGCGCCGTCCGTCGACGGAACGGCCGAACTGTCGTGGACCAGGGCCGTAGCGGAGCTACCCGCTACACTCAACTCGATCTGCTCGCCGCTTTCCACGTCGATCGCGATCAGGTGAGTCATCCACTCATCGCCGCTCTGTCTGAAATCGGTCGTGTACAGCCTCGCCTGGGCGCTGTCCCAACTGCAAGTCTCACCCGTAGCGGTTGGATAGAAAGCGCTCTGCCCATTCTCGCCCGCCGGTCCCCCCGACAGATTGATAACGGCCAGCTGCTGCTCCTCCGGCGACACGAAACAGAGCCATTCGCCATCGACAGACCAGCGCGCATCAAGCCCAAGGCGCTGGCTGTCGCTGAAGATCGGCGCTGTCTCTCCTGATGCTACTTCCACGATCCAGATCCGCGGCGGGCTGAGCACACCGGACGCGAACGCGTTGACCGAACGACGCGTGTAGGCCAGGAACTGGCCGTCGGCCGACCAGCTCGGCCCGCTGCATGACGCGTTCTCACAGGCCAGCAGTGGCCTGTCCTGGCCGCTGGCCAGGTCGAGCAGCCGCAGATCGCTGAATCCCAACTCGCCCAGAGCACCGTACGCGATCATCCTGCCGTCGGGCGACGGCGCGAAGTCCCACACACTGACTTCAGTCGGGGTCAGGGGGCGGGGCGAGAGGTCGGCGCCAAGCTCATCTTCCTCGAACGGCAGCGCGTGCAGTTGCGCGCGTCCCACCTCATCGACCGTCTTGTAAAGCAGGTAGGAAACGCCGTCGTCCCCCGCAACCCGGCGGCTTTGCCCCCACAGACCCAGGAGCAACAGCGTGCACAGGCTGAGGACCGACAATACGGTCAGATCAAAACGGCTCATGGACTCGAGGGCTGGGGGGCCAGTACGGGCAGCAGGTAAGCCTGGCCGCTGAGCACCGGCATCATGTCAAAGGTCTCATGGATAGAGGTAGGGCTGGTTAGGTTCCGGCACGGCCTCCAGCTGCTCTGCCACGAGCAACGGAATACTGTTGGCTGTAGAAGCGGTGAACTGTCCAACCACCCGCACCCACTGACCTTCCTCCAACTCCCCATCAGAAGGCAGGCCGGCTGCCAGGCTGACCGGCAGGCCGACCGCCATGGCATCCGCCGCGCAGCAGCCGACAACAAAGCGTGTGAGGGTAAACTCTGCCTCGTCCGCAGCGTCATCGAGATAGACGAAGCCAACTACATCCGCAGTGTCGGTCTCGGCAGGCCGTTCGCCCTGGTGAAACGCGAGTACCCAATCCAGAATCGTGCGTTCGCTGCCCTCCCGCACCAGCGACGAACCCACCGCAGCCGGCAATACCGAATCCAACCCCCCGGCGCTGATTTCGCGATTCTGCAGCGCGGCCACGCCCAAAGGACGCGGAGGCACGAGCAGTCCGAGAATGATAGGAAGCGAAATAAGTAGAAACCCCGACCAACCCAAAGCGTGGCTGTGATCGTGGCCGTGTTGGTGACTGTCTCCCGCAACCGTGGAGCCGGCCTCGCCCGATCGTTCGGAAGCAAGACCACCCGGCGCCGCAGGCGTATCGTCGGCCTCTTGAAGTAGGTGGCGGTAGCTTAACCCCACCACGAAGAGACCAAGCACCGCCGCTATCGTCAGCCAGTCGAACCGCTGACTGATGTAGTAGTTGAGCGTGCCTGACGTGATGCGCGTGAACAGAAAAATGCCCAGCCCCAGCAAGAGCAGCCCTTTGAGAGCGGCCTGCACTCTGGGTAGACGCAACAATCTGCCCGTCATCGTACCCGAATTCTGTGACACTTTTCCGCCTATCCCATCTTCCGCCAAGCCATCTTTCAAACACCAACCTGCATGTTCCAGAAGACACCTATGACTGCCACCAGCGCCAGTGGCAGCAGGATCAGATAGAGGACCGTCCTCCGCCGGAAGACCCCCATAAACAGGAGCGAACTCTTGATATCCACCATCGGCCCGAACACGAGAAAGCCAAACAGCGAGCCGGTCGTGAACGCGTTGCTGAAAGCCAAGGCGATAAAGGCGTCAACCGTCGAGCAGACCGACAAAATGTAGGCCAGTGCCATCATCACAAAGACGGAGAAGATAGGCCCCTGGCCGATAGTGAGCAATGTCGACTGGGGAACAATCGTCTGCATCGCCGCCGCCAGCATCGCCCCGGCAATCAGATAGCGGCCCATGTCCAGAAAATCATCGCCCGCCATGACAAGCGCCTGCAAGACGCCCGTGCGGGAGCCACCGCGATGGTGACTGTGGCCAGGGTCATCATAGTGCTCGCGGTCGCCGGAGTCGTGGTGGCCGGCGGAGGAGGTCAGCGTCTCAGGCAGCAGGATTTCACGCGGGCGGGCCAGATGAAAAATCAGCCCAACCGAAAACGCCACCAGCATGCTGAATACCACCCGCCCCCACAGCACCGGACCCCACCCAAAGGCCGCGTAGGTGCTGAAGATCACGACCGGATTGATCACCGGCGCCGCCAGCAAGAAGGCGATCCCCACCGGCAGCGGCAACCCCTTGCCGTACAGCCGCCGGGTCACCGGCACCACCCCGCACTCACACACAGGGAAAATAAACCCCAACCCCGAGCCCGCCAGCGCCGCCAGCAGAGGGTGATTGGGTATGTAGCGCTCCACCATCCCCTCGTTCACATAGACGGCGATGAAGCCCGATACAATCGAACCAGCAATCAGAAAGGGTGCGGCTTCGATGAACAGGCTGAGGAAAATCGTAACGAACGTCTGGAAGCGCTCCGCCGCGAAGAAACGGGCCTGGGGCGTGTTGATGCTGCTCGCCAGGACCACGAGCAACGCAAAAACCAAAAACGCCGCGATCCCCCAGCGCGGGCGTCCAAACCAGCGGTTCTCCGCTCTCTCAGTGGCGGCCTGCGGCAACGGTGAGGTCTGGTCCATCTGCAAGTTGGTGGGCGGCGGCGAATGCATCGCATTCGCCGCCGTTCTTATCCAGCAATTTCGTAACGAATACAGCAACAGTGTAGCAATGTTGCTTCCCTCTACTTCACTCTCTCAGCGATCTTCAATCCTACCTGAGCCTCCGCATTCTGCCAACCCGGAAAGGCTGAGGGCTTGCGTCCCAAACTGCCAGGCCTTCACCATCCGTCTTAATGATCGATGATGAAATGGCTGCTCCAATTGGCCTCCGCAGCCGGCGCGAACCCACCATTGGAAAGCCCTTTTAGCGCCAATCAGTACCTGTCTCCTTAGACAGAAACTGTCAATGTCGGTTATCATTCGCAGTACCCTTGCGGAGATTTCTTCAGGCCTTAATGGTGCCCGAAAACATCCCGCCGGGGGTCTTCTTTCCAACTCCATCCAGCACAAGGCCCATGTAATGTCACGCATGACGGTGGAACAGCTTCGGCAGGACCTTCCCATGACCGGGGAAGTCGGATACTTTCAGACTGGGACCTACGGCCCCGCCAGCGACTCCGTACTCCAGGCGGTACGGGAAACGATGGAAACCGAGGCCCGCCACGGACCAGCCACCGCTGCCGGCAGGCAATCACATACCGAACGCGAAGCCGCCGCCCGCAGCGGGCTGGCACGGATGCTCAACGTCAAAGAAGAGGAGTTGGGCATCGAGACCAACACCTCCCGTGCCATGCAACAGATCGTGCGCGGTCTCGACTGGCAGGAGGGCGATGAGTTCGTCATGACCTCGCTCGAGCACGTCAGCACCTACGGTCTCTCCTATTCGCTGGAGCAGCAACACGGCGTGAAGACCATCGTGCTTGGCGAAGTGTACGACGAACATCTCCTCGGCAATCTCGCCTCCGTGCTCACCGAACGCACCCGCCTGATCTGTCTCAGCCATATCGCTTCCCCCAATGGCCGCCTCCTCCCCTGCAAGCAGGCAGCCGCCATCGCCCACGACGCCGGCGTGCCCGTCATGCTCGACCTGGCCCAATCCGTCGGCCAGATGCCGGTAGACCTGAAGGAGCTCGACTGCGATTTTGCCGTCGGTTCCGGCCACAAATGGTTGCTCGGCCCCATGGGCACCGGCTATACGTATATCTCGCAAGACCAGCTCCCCGGTTTCCACCCCAACTTCATCCCCGACCGAAGCCCCTGGGCGCTGCCCGAAGATCCGACGCCGGCGCCGACCGCCCGCTCCCGCACCGAAATCGGCACATACAACCACGCCCTCGTGGTCGGCCTCGGCCGCGCCGTCGAGATCATGCAAAGCATCGGCCTGGATAAAATGCAGGAAAGAATAACCCAGCTTTCCGGCCGCCTGCGCCAGGGCGTCGGCCACATCGACCGCGCCCGCATCATCACGCCCCAGGAACCCGGAAAGTCCGCCGGCATCACCTCGCTGATGTTCGACGGCTTCACAAAGACCGACTTGGACGGCCTCGTAGACAAGATGCACAATCGCCATCAGACGGTCGTCAAATCCCAATGGCTGACCGCCCCGCCCGACCCGGTCAAAGTCGCCATGCGCATCTCCGTTGCCGCCTTCAACGACGAGAGTGAAGTGGACCGCCTGCTGGAGGGCCTGGACGAAGAACTGTGATCGCAGGGGCTGGTAAAGCAGCCCGCAACGAGCAACTATCCACGAAAAAAAGGAAAAGAAAAGATGCCTGATCGCCTCGTACTCTGGGGACCGCCCGTTGTGGAGAGAATTCCCTCCGATTCCGATTACGCCGACTACCTTCCCGCCTGGGTGCAAAAATGCGCCGACGTCGGCGTCACAAAGATCGTCGGCGGAGACCAGACCCGCGCCTTGACCGAAGCCGCCCATGCTGTCGGCATCAAGGTCGATCCATACATCAACTACAACTCCTTTCCCCGTCATGGCTGGGCACGCGTCACCTACGGCTGGTCCCTCGACTTCCTGCGCCCCCCCGTGACCGAAGCTGAGGCCCGCGCCGTCATGGACAGCCACCGGCCCATCTACGACGCGCCCAAAGTAACAACCACCATGACCGACTTTGCAGCCAAGAATCCGCAGTTTCGCAGCCTCACTCGCACCCGTTCCTACACGCTGCAGCCCGGCGACGATCTCTACCTCAGCGCCGCCTTTCCCGAAGTCCGCGCCGAACAGAACCAGCAGTTCCTCGATACGCTCGCCAAGACCCAAGGCGACGGCATCCAGGTCGAGTTCGTGCTTGGAAACGAGGACGCGAACGGGGCCGTCCCCTACGGCTACGAAGACCGCACCGTTAACGAATTCCAGGCCAAACACGGCAAGAACCCGTTCGACCTGCCCAACGACGACCGTGAATGGCTCCAGTTCCGCGCCGACTACGTCACTCTCGCCCTAACCGAGATGCGAGCCGTCGTCAAGGAGGCCAAGCCTGACGCCGTCTTCTCGACCACCCTGATCGCCGGCGAAAAAGAGGAATACCTCAAGCTCCTCCACGACTGGCCAACCTGGCTTGAGCAAGGCCTCGTCGACGAGTTCTACATCTGGTTCCGCACCAACTCGGACCTCGACGCGCTCCAGCGGCAGCTCAGCTACGCCGTCGAAGTGGCCGCCGGCCGCACACCGGTTATCGCCGAGCTCTCCTGTTACCATCCGGGCAGCTTCCAGCAGCCCGACCAGATGCTGCGCGCCGCCGAAGTGGCCATGAACTGCGGCGCCGACGGTGTCGGCATCTACCGCAGCCACGCTGTAGAACAGCTGGACTTCTGGCCGGTCCTGGAGAAAATGAGCAAGCTGTAGAGGGGTACTAAACCTGGGACTTCGTTTCAGCGATGGTGAAGGTCCGCCCGCGATATACTGAACGAATGAAAGAGAGGCACATAATGTCCTATTACGTCGCCGCCTACGACACAGAGGGCGTATACCCCTGGTGGGATAAGGACAGACGCCAAAGAGGTTTCAGCTACACACCCGAACATATCGCCGAATTCCTGGACGGCGTGCGCGCCGTAGCCGACGTCCACCTGCAGCGCGGGGCACCCGCATCTTTCTTCCTCGTCGCCAAAATGCTGGAGCTATGCGGCCCCGAGCTGCGCGCCATTCTCGACAATCCCCTCTTCGATATCCAGTGTCATACCTTCACCCACCCAAACCTGAAAACACTGGGAGAGGACAGAGCCGCGCTCCAATATGAACTCGGCGACGCCAAGAAACTGATCGAAGACACCTTCGGCCGCGAAGTAAACGGCCTCACCGCGCCCGGCGGATACACCGACGGCTTCCGCGGCCATCCCAGCATCTTGGATGTCATGTGGGAGGCCGGCTACCGCTATGCACGCAGCGTCGGAATGGGGCCAAATGGGACCTTCCCTTCCTTGCTCGAGCAGCCTTTCTGGTATGCTGAGGATGGCTTCCCCGAACTCCTGGAAACGCCTTCGCATGCCTGGCACGACAACGTCCTCACCGGCCAGCCGGCTAAGGTGCACTGGCCGCCGCTCCTGCCCTGGTCCTATCCCTCCGAAATGCCCCGCGACGCGCAAGGCGTTTACGAAGCCTACGCGCCCGGCATCGACTACTGTACGCAGCAGGATCTTCTCTACTACATGCCCATCTTCCATCCCTGGTCCATCTACCGCATCGACAAGCGGGCCGCCCAGCTCGGCCTCCTACTCGATCATGCCAGCAAACAGATGGAGTTGACATCCTGCAATCACATCTATCAGCGCATTCTCCAGCATCCGGAGCTAGTCTGAACACCAAACCACTCCTAACTTGCGTTGTCACTAAAAGCTGAAAACTCAAAATGACAGACCAATCACCCATCAACGTAGGAATCGCCGGCCTCGGCCGCACCGGCTGGAACAACCACGCCAACGCCTGTGCCCATCTCCCCGACCAGTTCCGCGTCGTCGCCGTCTGCGACCCTGACCCGGAACGCCAGGCCGAAGCCATCGAACGCTTCGACTGCCTCGCCTACGCATCATACGAGGAGCTGGTGGCAGACAAAGCCGTTGAACTCATGGTGGTGGCCACCCCCAGCAATCTCCATGCCGAACAGTCGATCGCGGCCATGCGCGCCGGCCAGCACGTCATCGTCGAGAAACCGATGGCCAGCGACCTTGCCGGCGCCGACGCCATGCTCGCCGTCGCCAAGGAGACCGGGCGCATCCTGACCGTCCATCAGAATCTGCGCTACGCCGCCGACTTCGTCAAGGTGCGCGAGGTGATCGCCTCCGGCGTTCTCGGACGCATCATCGAAGTCCGCATCCACAACGGCGGCTTCGACCGCCGCTGGGACTGGCAGACCATGAAGCGTTACGGCGGCGGCATGCTCAACAACAGCGGCCCCCATTTCGTCGACATGGGCATGCTTCTTATCGACGACCCGGAGCCGGACGTCTTCTGCCACATGGAGGCCACTCCGCTCTACGCCGGCGACGCTGACAGCCACGTCAAAATCATCCTCAAACCCATGCCTGGCCAAGGACCGCTGGTTGAGATCAACATCACCACCGCCTGCGCCGTCCCCCAGCCGAACTTTCTGGTCCTGGGGACGCAGGGCTCGATGGCCTGTTACCGCGAAGAAGCGCACCTGAAATACTTCGATCCCACCGAAGCGCCGCCCCTGATTCTGGACGAAGCGCCTATCGCCCGTGACCGGGTCTACAATCGTGAACAGCTGCCCTGGAAGGAGGAGCAAGTCTCCTTTGTTTACGATGGCGCGGAGGGTGTACAGGAACTATATCGCGCCCTCTTCGCCTCCATCCGCCAAGGACAGGACCTGGATATCACCCCCGAAAGCGTACGCGCCCAGATCGCGGTCCTCGAAAAGTGCCGCGAACTCAATCCCGGTGTAATCTAACAGAAGCGAAGCGTGGAATCTTCCCGTTATTCGCTCTTCTTCTCTCTCTGTCAAAAAGGAGTTTTGCATGGAACTGAGTTGCACATCCGTCATGCTTCCCCGTTGGGAACTGGACGAGACCTTCGACAAGCTGAGCGAGTACGGCTACGACGCCGTCGAGCTGCGCTGCCGCTATAACCCCGATGACCTGGACGCAAAGCCCTTTTTCTGGGGCCGGCATCTCTCCGACGTCAGTCCGGACAATATCCTAGACAAGGCCGCGCAGATTCGCGCTGCCGTCAAACGTACCGGCATACGCGTCGCCGCGCTCGCGCCCAACGCCCGCTACGACGACACCGAGCATGTCCTCAAGCTATTCAAAGGCGCCCTCGCGATCGACCCTGACCGCCCACCCCTGATCCGCATCGACGCCCCCAAACATGACCGCACCAGACCATACTGGCCCCAGTTCCTCGAGGCCCGCGCCGGCTACGCCAAACTGGCTGAACTGGCGAGCGAGCATGGTGTCAAGGCGACCTATGAAATCCATACCGGCACGCTTGCCGTCACCGCTTCGCGCACGCTCGAACTCCTGCGCGACCTGGACCCCAACCACATCGGCGCCATCTACGACATCCAGAACATGGTCGAAGTAGGCATCGAAGACACACGCATGGGCTTGGACCTCCTCGGTCCCTACGTGGCCCACTGTCATATCGGCAACCGCCTGCCGGAACCCGCCGGCCAGGGACCCGACGGTAACACAACCTGGCGCTGGCGCGGCGCTCGCCTCGCAGAGGGCGTAGCCGACATTCCCCAACTGATCGAAGACCTCAAGACCGTCGGCTACCAGGGGGCGCTCTCTCTCGAACTCTTCATACCCGACAACTTCGAGCCTGGAAACGACGACGAGATCGTTAAGACTGAAGGGGCCTTCCTGCGCAAACTCATTGACAGGCCCTAGTACAGAACCAGCGGGACGCCCGGCTTTTTGACCAAGGAAGTTCAGGCCGCCGCCCCCACAGTACGCAATACGAACTAGAACCAGGACGACCCCGCCATGCCCTACGCCATCTGCAACGAACTCTTCGAGGACTGGTCCCTCGAGAAAACCGCCGCCTTCGTCGCCGACCTGGGCTACCAGGGCCTCGAGCTGGCGCCCTTCACCCTCTGCAACTTGGTCACCGATCTCTCTGCCGCCGATCGCCTCCGCATCCGGCAGACGGTCGAGGGCGCCGGCCTCTCCGTCGTCGGCCTACACTGGCTGCTTGCCCAGACCGAAGGGTTCCAGCTCAACGACTCCGATCGCGATGTCCGCGCCCGCACCGCCCAGTACCTGCTCGATCTCATCGACTGCTGCGCCGAACTGGGCGGCGAAGTCCTCATCTTCGGCTCGCCCCAACAGCGTGACGTGCCCCCTGATCGCTCACGCGCCGAGGCCTGGAAAACCACCGCCGAGATCATGCACGATTGCGGCGAGCGCGCCCAGCAGCAGGGCGTCCTCTTCTGCGTCGAACCACTCAGCACCAACGAGACCAACTTCATCGTCAACGTCGACGAAGCCGCCGATCTCGTGCGCCTGGTCAATCACCCCGGCCTCCGCATGATGGTCGATACCAAGGCCATGAGCAACGACCCCCGCCCCATCCCCGAGCAGATTCGGGCCGTTCATTTCCTCTTCCACCACGTCCACCTGAACGACCCCAACCTGCGCGGGCCTGGCATGGGCGATCTTGATTTCCGGCCCATCCTGCAGACGCTTGACGACCTCAACTACGACGGCTGGCTGTCAATCGAAGTGTTCGACTTCACGCCCGGCCCCGAAAGGACCGCACGTGAAAGCCTTGCTTACCTGAACGCCATTCCAAGCGGTTAGTGGTCAGGGAACGGGGCCGACCCAAGCCAAGGGCCGCAAAAACCAAGCTTGACACAAGACAATTACTCTGTAAGAATGGAGTCGTTCCCTACAAGCCGCTCTTCCCAAAGAGGGCCGCGGGAATAGAATGTTCTTGGCAGGAGTCATGCCCTTTGCCCAAACGGAAGGACATGCAAACCCGCCAGTTCCTCATCCGCGTTTCATAAATCAAAAGACGTAGGAAAGGAGATTCAAAGTATGGCACTCCGTAAGGTAGTGATTCGTTCCGCTGTACCCTTGGCAGCCCTGTTGCTCCTGCTGCTCGCGGCCGGGTGTGTGGCGCCGGCTGCCGCGCCCGCAGACTCGGGCGACGGGGACATGATGGAGATGAAGAGCGAACTAGTCGTCGCTGTCGCCCAGGAAATGACCTCCCTGGAAGCGCCGCTGGCCGCCGCTGAGACCAACTGCAACGGCTGTCTGAACGTTGTGGAGACACTGGTCACGCGTAACTTCGCCACCGGCGAGATCGTTCCCCTGCTGGCAACCGAATGGGAGCGGCTCGATGACAGCACGATTCAGTTCCAGCTGCGCGAGGGCGTCACATTCCACGACGGCTCCCCCTTGAACGCCGCAGCAGTGGCCACAAGCATCAACTACATGTTTGAGGCCGACCTCGTCAGCGATCTCAGGGGCTTCATCGGCGGCGAGCTCAGCGCCGAAGCAGTAGACGAATACTCTGTAAACGTCACTGCCGAGAACGCCGACCCGATTCTGCTCGAGAAAATGTACTTCGTCGCTATCACCTCCGCCAAGCAGATCGAAGAAGATCCGGATTCCTACTCGACCAATCTGGTAGGCACCGGTCCTTACATGCTTGACGAATGGAACCGCGGCGAATCCATTATCTACGTCGCCAACCCCGACTGGTGGGGGCACGACAACCCCGACGAGGCCGGCGGCAAGGTAACCTTTGACCGTCTCGTCTGGCGTTTCCTGCCCGAGGACACCGTGCGCGCCGCAGCCGCCCAGGCCGGCGAGGTCGACATCGCTCAGTTCGTGACGCCCGACCAGTGCAACGCCGCCATGGGCGACGAGAGCCTGCGCTGCGCTTCCGTGGCCAGCGTCGAGACGATGTTCGCCCGCATGGGCAACCAGAAGCTCTTTGAGGACGTCCGCGTCCGCAAAGCCCTCAACCTCGCTATCGACAAAGAGCTGATCGTCGAGACGCTGTTGGGTGGAGCCGCGACCATCACCGGCCAGATTGTCAATGAGACCGCAACCGGGCACAACGCCGACCTTGCGCCCTATCCCTATGATCCCGACATGGCCCGCGCCCTCCTTGAGGAAGCCGCGGCCGACGGCGTAGACGTGGGCCAGGAGTTCACCCTTGCCTCCCGCCAGGGCCTGCACGCCGGCCACGTTGAGGTCATCGAGGCCATCGGCGGCATGCTCAACGACGTCGGCTTCAACGCCAACGTCAGCGTCATGCCCCCGGACACCTTCAATCCCCAGTTCAGCCATAACTGGGCCGACTTGGAGGGCCAGCCCAACTGGGTCGCCGTTCACCTTCACGGTAACGAGATCCTGGACCTCTGGTTCTCCTACGTCAACTACTTCACCTGCGGCGGCGTAGTGTCACTCTACTGCAACGCTGAGGTCGATGCGCTCTGGGAAGAGGCCCGCAATCTCTCGGGCGAGGCCCGTGACATGAAGTTGCAGGAGGCCGCACAGGTCGCCTACGACGATTATGCCTACGGCCTGATCGCCCACCTGGACCTGGCCTACCTGATCAGCGAAGATCTGAATTGGAACGTCAAACTGGATCACCGCCTGCAGGCCAAGGAGATGTCACCCAAGTAATGGGTTGAGTTCGTACTGCTCGCAGGAGCTCGTAAATTGAATGCGTACTGCGTATTGCGCCCTGTCCCGACAAAACGGTGAGACTGCAATACGCGGTACGCATCATTCAGCGACGATGACTTCACAGGCGAGGAGAGCAGAGAGAACACCTCCCGGTCCCTCTGTCCCCACTTCTCGCTCCTCGCATCAAAGGGCGATCCGATTCTTTTCTATCTGCGCAGACGCTTCATCCACTCGATTGGCGTCGCCTTTGCCGTTATCACTATCGTCTTCATTACCGGTCGCATTCTCGGCGACCCGGTTCGCATCATGGTCGGCGTCGAAGCCTCCGAAGAACGCGTCCAGCAAGTACGCGACCAGTTGGGGCTCAACGATTCTCTTCTGCTCCAATATGCCAGATTCGCAGTAAGAGCAATACGCCTGGACTTCGGCGACTCATTCTGGCAGAAGACGCCCACCCTCCCTCTCGTCCTGGAGCGACTCCCCGCCACCTTTCGCCTTACCGCCGCCGCTTTCCTCATCGCCGCGCCTCTGGGCATCCTCCTCGGCGCCGCCGCCGCGCTGCGCCCCCATACCTTCCTCGACAGAATTATCAACGTCCTCTCCCTGGGCGGCGTCTCCATGGTCGACTTCTGGATGGCGTTGATGCTGATCATTGTCTTTGCCGTCCAGCTCAGAGAGCTCGGCTGGTTCAAGACCTCGGGCTACGGTGGCTTCTCCTACATGGCCCTCCCTGCTCTGACCCTCTGCTATTCGCCGTTGGGACGCATCTCCCAGATCACCCGCAGCGCCATGCTCGACGAGATGAACCAGCCCCATATAACCGTCGCCCGCGCCAAGGGACTTGCCGAACGGCGCATCGTCTTTGTCCATGCACTCAAAAACGCCGCCATTCCCGTTGTCACTATCAGCGGCGACATGCTCTCATCCATGCTCAACGGCGCCATTTTGGTCGAAACCGTCTTCGCCTGGCCTGGCATCGGACTCCTCACCCTGCAGGCGCTCCAACGGCGGGACCTTCCCCTTGTCGAAGCGACCGTATTCGTCGTGGCCTGCATGGTGATCATCGTCAACCTGCTCGTCGATCTGAGCTATGTCTACCTGAATCCAAGGATCCGCTTCCAGTAACCCCGGCGGCTCCCTCCAAAGCCGCGGCCGCCACTGTTCCTTTATGACCGCAAAGACAAGGTTGTTGTTGCAGGAAGAGGCAGAACGGACACGCCGCGCCTCCGCATGGCTCATTCCCCGCGCTCTGCTGCGCGACCCCGTAACCTTGATCGCGCTCACCATCTTCACCCTGATTCTGCTCAGCGCAGTGGCCGCCGAGTTGCTCGCGCCCCACGACCCGCTTGAGCAGGACCTGCGCATGCGCAACATGCCCCCCTTCTCGCCGGCTGCACAGGAAGACGCCCCGCGCCACATCCTCGGCACCGACCCCCTCGGCCGCGACATGCTCAGCCGCATCATCTTCGGCGCCCGCGTCTCCCTCACCGTCGGCCTCAGCAGCGCCCTCGTTTCCGGCGTCATCGGCACCATGCTTGGCATCATCGCCGGCTACTACCGCGGCAAGGCCGACGACATCATCATGCGCCTGGTCGATATCCAGATGAGCATCCCAGTGATCATGCTCGCGCTCCTCGTGCTCTTCTCGCTTGGCCCCGGCTTCTGGAACCTGGTCGTCGTCCTCGCTATCGTCAGGTGGATGGCCTACGCCCGCCTCGCACGCGGGCAGACCCTTGCCTACCGCAACTCTCCTTTTATCGACGCCGCCATCGCCATCGGCAGCACCAATACGCGCATCATCTTCCGCCACATCATCCCCAACGTCTCCTCGCCCCTTGTCATCCTCGGCACGCTTGAGGTCGCGACTTTGATTCTGAGCGAGGCCGGTCTGAGCTTTCTCGGCTTCGGCATCCAGCCCCCCGAACCCTCCTGGGGCCTCATGATCGCCGGCGGCCGCCAGTACATCGCCTCCGCCTGGTGGATCGTCGCCTTCCCCGGCCTCACTATCTTCCTCACCACCCTCAGCCTCAACCTGCTCGCCGCCTCCCTTCGAGCCATCTCCGACCCCGTCCAACGCGAGCGCTGGCTACGAAAAGGACCCGCCCCCGGCAATAGCAGCAGCTGACAGAGGCGGGTCCCGGCCTGTATAATTTTCGGCGTCAAGTATCACGAATCAGCCAACCGCGCCGTCCCCCTCCTCTGCGCCGCCTGCTTGGACCTTATTCCACTTCTCCATCCACGCATTCCTGCCTTTATGGCGGATAATGTCATGGATCGTCGCCCGCGGTTGGTAGGGCAGATACATGCCGCAATGCCACGCCAGGTTGCGGTAGACCATGAAGTCACCCGGCCCCAGATAGACTTGCACCGCTCCCGGCATTGAGCGGCAATGCGCAAAGTAAAACTGCTCCGCCTCGGCGTCGCTCCAATCGGCCGGCGCCTCCTTCATCACCGGATCGCCCGTCGATTCGACCTCGTCCGGCAGATCCTGCTGCCGCAGATGGCTGCCCGGCACATACCACGTGCAGGCGTCAGCGTAGATGGCGCAGTTGACCTGGTTGAAATAGCGCAGATCATTCCATACCGTCGCCATGAACGATTCCATCTCCGCATCGCGAGCCTCCGCCGGCACCTCCACCACGCCGTCGCGGTGCCAGCCGCAGTGCCACGGCCGTTCCACCGGCTCGACCAGCAGCCCCATGATATCGAGGTGTGCGTGCGTATATCCAGGCCCCAGCAGGCGGTCAACCGTCTCCCTCAGCTCGTCGAGTTCAGCGTAGTCCCTGAACGGTTGCAGGTCGATATACTCCTCGTATTGGTCCAGCGGTTGGATCCGTTGCGTCTGCGGCCCGTTGAGCTCATGCGCCAGCGCACGCGCCCGGTCCGCCTCACGCCGCAGGTCGGTGAGGAGTGAAGGCGGCACAATGCCGCGAAAGATGATAAACCCCTGCTGGTGATACTCATGCACCATCCAATCTTCAAACCGAAACGTCATCACTACCCTCCTGGCTTCCGCTTTCCGGTCGCACGCTGTAGCGTCGTCTGCACATGACAGGGGTGCGCGTCACAGACTCTGGAATCCTGTTCGAGTTTGTACATAGAAAGTACCACTGTTACGATTGAACACGCAACGCCTGATCTGCCCTGCACGGGCGTCTGCCGCCGGACGACCTCGAATCGATGACCAATTAGATTGAACGTGGGCAGCAGAGGCAGGAATAGTCCCTTTTCAGAGTGATTGCTCTCCGAACTCATATCGGATATAATCTGCCAGAGTTGCGCCAGCGACTCCGCACAATGATCGCTCTCATGTAGCGAAGCGGAAGCGAATCCTTCATACCCTTACTTCTTCCGGTCCACCATAAACCTGGCAACGCAGGCATCTCGCCTGCCATCGAAACTTTCTATGTCCTCACTGACCGCAAAAGGAGAAATGACAAGATGGAGAATCTGAACCTCTCGAGGCGAAACTTCCTCAAGACAGTTGGAGTATTGTCGGCCGGCACCGCTCTGGCCGCCTGTGTTCCGGCAGGCGAAACCGCGCAACAGCAGGACGGTGAACCGGCCGCAGCGACCCAGGAATTGATCGCATGGTTGGGCGGTTGGACGCCGACCGAAAGCATGGAGCGCAGCGAAGACAACCCCAACCCGCACGACAAGATCCTCGAGGTGCTCGACGAATACACCGCTGAGCATCCCGGCGTCTCGATCGAATGGATCAGGCTGCCCTCCGGCGTCAGCAGCCGTGAGTGGATGGTCGCCCAACAGACCGCCGGCACCATCCCCCACATCATGCCCGCCGCCCAGTGGATCATCAAAGAGGACGTGGACAAAGACTGGTGGGTCGTTCTTACCGACGCACTCCAGGAGCCGAATCCCTACATCGCCGCCGGCGAACCTGGCAGCGAACGCTGGATCGACCAGTTCTTTCCCACGCCCAACTCCATGCTCAACATTGAAGGCAACTTCTACAATGTCGCCTTCGGCATCAACACAACCTGGTTCTTCTACAACGTCGATATGTTCGAAGAGCTTGGCATCTCTGTCCCCAATAGCTATGCTGAATTCCTCGAAAACTGCCAGGTTGCCAGTGATGCCGGCCTGATCGGCTACGACTTCATCACATTCTCCCCCGCCGACACCGATGCCTGGTATCGCCAGCAGATCGGCTCCATGATCATGGAGCGCGACCTCGCCCCGCTGGTCAACCCCGACGGACGCTTCGCCGAACTGTCCGAGGTTGCCTGCGCCATCCGTGAAGGTGTCTACCACGCCCATCTGCCTCAGTTCCGCCAGTGGCTGGAACTGTGGAAGCTCAACGTGCCCTACCGCCGAGCCGACTGGACCGTGAGGGCGCCCGACTCAACCCGTCTCTTCCTTACAAAGAACACGCCGATCACGGAGAACGGCTCCTGGATCATCCCGCAATTGGAGATCGATCCCCTGCTGGATTTCGAGTGGGCCACCTTCTGGGCGCCGCCCCTGACCAAGGAGAGCAGCGAGTTCGTGACCGACCCGCCCACCGTCGCCCCCAACGTCGGCACCGTCACCGACAACTTCGCCATCTCCACCCGCGCTCGCAAAGACGGCGTGCTTGACACCTCCATCGACCTGCTGCGCTTCTTCTCCCATCCCGAAAACATCGAGTTGGTGCAGGGCGAAATCGGCCAGAACATGCCCAACGTGAAGGGAACCAGGGTTCCCGACCGCTTCGCCGAGGCGCACAAAGGCCTGGTCGAGTCCATCGGTTACGTGACCATGTTCCAGTACGAGATCGTCACCATGGACCTCGAAGCCGCCGAAGCCTGCGGCAAGTCCTGGTGGTCCTACCTGCTGGACGAAATCTCCATCGACGAATGCATCGAACAGAACCAGACCGCCTTCGAGGGTTACGCGACCCGCTACATTGACGAGCAGGGCAACGCCTGCGCCTGAACCAAATAGCCGGTGGCTGGCAATTCCCCGTTGGCCACCGGCCTCTTGAATGAGATGAATAAGACACTCTGGGAACGAATCTGGGAAACAAGAACAGGGTACCTGATGGTCGTGCCTACCCTGGCCTTCCTTCTCGTCTTCCAGTACTATCCCGCCGTCTCCGGTCTCTATCGTTCGATGTTTGATTGGAACGCCGGACTGGCAGGAAATTTCATCGGTCTCTCAAACTTTGTCGAGCTCTTCACCGACGACGATGTCTTCATCCGTTCCCTTAAAAACATGGCCCTACTGACCATCTGGTACCTGGTCGCCTTCGTGGGCCTATCCACCGGCGTGGCAGTCCTCATCCACCGCATTCGCAACGAGGGCTCCAAATATTTCTTCCGCCTCTTTATGATTCTGCCCGTCATCATCCCGGCAGTCGTCCTTATCCTGCTTTGGAAATTCATCTACGACTCCACCATCGGCCCACTCAATGCCATTCTCATCGGCGTGGGCCTCCAGGACTGGACCCACGCCTGGCTGGCAGAACCCAAAATCGCCATCTATGCAGTGATGTTTCGCAACTTCCCCTGGATCGACGGCGTCTCCGTCCTGATTCTTCTTGCCGGCCTGCAGGCGATCCCGGTCGAGATCGTCGAAAGCGGTCTTCTGGACGGCGCCAGTGGCTGGAGGCGCCTGCGCTACATCGAGCTGCCCCTCATCACCGGTCAGATCAAGCTGCTTATCGTCCTGACCATCATGTGGGGCGTCCAGGAGTACTCCGCCGTCTGGGCCATGACCCAGGGGGGGCCGATCGACTCAACCCAGGTACCGGGAATGTGGATGTATTTCAACGCCTTCCGAATCAGCCGCATGGGCTATGCCTCGGCAATCGGCGTCGTCATGTTCCTGATTACCCTGGTGGCAACGATTCTGAATATGCGTTACATAAGGTCCCAGGAATACTAGCAGCATGCACATACCCTGCCCTGCATTTGGCAATACGAAATACGCATTGCAGTTAGGATCTCGACATGGCGACGCGTAGCGAATCGATCGCGGGCGGCCATGCGCAAAGGCAAAGACGCGGTCTGCACCGCGGCGACGCCTGGCGCACCGCCGCACTGGGCATTCTGTGCGCACTGATGATCGCGCCGCTGATCATGGCGATCATCATCTCATTCAAGAGCCCCTCACAGTTCACTCGCGTGCCGTTCCTCCCCACCTGGCCGATGCGCTGGGAGAACTACGAGTTCGCCGTCCAGATCATCAGCCAGTTCCTGCTCAACAGCATCATCACCAGCGGCGCAACCGTCATCGGTGTCCTCCTGCTGAGCTCGCTGGCGGCCTACTCATTCGCGCAGATAAGATTTCCAGGCCGAACATTCGTCTTCTACGCGGTGCTGGCCCTGATGATGGTGCCGGCGTCGCTGACCCTTGTGCCCTCCTTCGTGCTCATCAGGGACCTGCGCCTCATCAATACACACTGGTCGCTGATCCTGCCATGGATCGCAGGCGGACAGCTCATCGGCATCCTCATTCTGCGCGCTTTTTTCGAGAGCCTGCCCGGCGAAATGTTCGACGCCTGCCGCATCGACGGCGCCACCGACTGGCAGATCTACTGGCATGTGGCCCTGCCGCTGACCCGGTCGATGCTTGGCGTTGTCGCCGTGCTCAACATCCTCGGCACCTGGAACAACCTGATCTGGCCCACCCTGACCCTGCCGGAACGAAAGATGTGGCCGCTCACTCCGGGGCTTTACTCCTACATGGAGCAGTACTACACCAGCTACGGGCGCGTAATGGCCGGACTGCTTCTCGGCTCAATTCCCCTGGTGATACTCTTCGTTTTCACCAGCCGTCTCTTCGTTGAAGGCTTGACTTCCGGCGCCATCAAGACTTGAAACGGGGTTTTCGGGTGACAGAAGCAACAGAAGCCCTTCGAAACGACCCGGCTCTTCCAACTGACAACAGCTTCAAATGACCGTCACCTCACCAATGAACCGCATGCCCACAAATCAAAGCACAGCAGATGACAGGAACCACCATGATGTGATCGTGGTCGGTTGCGGGGGCTGGGGGTTGGCGGTGCTCAAAGTGCTCTCCGACATGGGCCTCCGCGTACTCGGCATCGAACGTCACGAGATCTGTCACAATCTCCGCCGCTACATGAAGCACATGGTGATGCACTCGGTTCTCTCTTACATGATATTGGATCCGGAGGATGCGATCGTGGCCCGAAAAGGTGACGAATACCATCCGCTGATCGAAGAGCTCATCCAGAGCTACAGCGACTTCGCCGCTAAATTCAATCTCCCCATCAGGACTCAACAGGAACTCGTCGATATCGAAGGCGCCAGGGATAACTTTGTGCTGGCAATTCGCGACAGTAAGGGTCGTGCTTCGCGGCTGAAAGCCAGGCGGGTCGTGCTGGCAACAGGCTCCTATGACGAGCCAAATCTGGCCGGCATTCCCGGCGAGTCGAACGGCTCAGTACAACACTATTTCCACGAATGGGAACACATCAAGGACAAAAGAATCCTCTTCATCGGCGGCGGTTTCTCTTCCGCCGACGGCATTATCGCCCTCTGCCCTCGCAACCAGATCCTATGGGTCGTGCGCAAATCGAACGACGCGGTCGAGAAGATGTTGACCGACCAGAAGACGGTCTGGGGCCAGCCCGATGCACAACTCGTCAACACCGAAATCCTGACCGATAGCCAGGTCACCTCGCTGGAGAACAACACCGCGGTCGTGCAAACACCCAGTGGCGAGGCTACCTGGGACTATGATCTCTGCTACATGCTCATCGGCCACAAGCCCAACCAGGGCCTGTGCGCACGCCTCCTCAACGGAAACCTTGATTTTGATGAAGAAACATTCGAATCCTGCGAGCGGCGTGGCGTCTATCTCGTCGGCGCACTCGCCAAAAAACACCTGGAGCACATCGGCTTGACGCACAACCTCTGTCCTGACAATGACGGTGTACGTTACATTGAACGCATCCGCTCCGCCATGCAGAAAGAGTTCAACTGCGTTATAAAATCAACTAACCTCTAACCACCAACCACTGGTGTTCCGATGCACACGAGCCAGCAACTCCGATCGTCACACTTCGAATACCGACGCCCAGACAACGGCGGCCGCGTCGCCTTCAGCGCCTTCTGCGCCGAGTACCACGACCAGGACCGCGTTGGCGTCGTCTCGCCCCGCCTCGAAGACGGCATCCTCCACACCGCCTATGCCCTGCTGGCA
Source organism: Caldilineaceae bacterium (assembly GCA_965208965.1). Classification (GTDB taxonomy): domain Bacteria; phylum Chloroflexota; class Anaerolineae; order Caldilineales; family Caldilineaceae; genus Bin5. Next base: position 788,902 of record OZ242384.1, on the reverse strand, counting down.
ATCACCACCTCCTTTTATGACGTGCAGAGGGCAAGCGGGAGCGACTTTTTCATCTATCCCCAGCATCTCGCCATCATCGGCCAGGATCCTTCAGGTAATTCAGGCAAACGCACTGAGACCGGAATCGCCACCGGCGCCGGCAGCCTTGATCTCTCCCTCGATGAAGCCGGCATCGGCGGCGCATGGGCCTGGCTCGACGTCTGGCCCGCCTCGAACTGGCACACTGCCCCCCAAACACCCACCGCCATGCTCAAAAAGGTCTTCGACCTCCACGTCAACCGCCTCTTCTGGCCGCAGGACTTCATGCCCCAGCGCCGGCAAGTGGAGGATACGGAGAACGAAGATTATCCGTTGCCCGACTATGCCCGCCGAATACTCAGCACGCGCCTCAAATCCGTCTACTACTACAACACATCCGCGCCGACGGTCGAAATCAGCGCCGCCCAGCCGGCCGTGGACATCGTTCAGTTCAGCCTCGAACGCCTGCCGGAAGCAGTCCGGCAAACACTGGAAAAAGAAGCCATGCAGGCGCGCCCCATAGGCTATGAGTCATACCGACAAGTCAGCGTAGTGGATTTTCTTGAGGAGATGGAGGCATGTTTCACCGACTGAACTGTTGCATCCCCTGTCCTTTCGCAATTTGAACACAGTTCGCATCACAATTGGAAGAAGGACCGCCGCAGGAACCGGAGGCACACTACATGAGCCGTGAAGAAGAGATCAAAAAAGAGTTGTACGAAAACACGCTTTCAGGTCGAGCGCCCATCACCGAAAAGCTCACGCAGGAAGGCATCGACCTGGGGATGGATCCCCTGGAGATCCTCTTCCAGGCCCTGATTCCCGCGCTCCAGGAAGTTGGTCGTCTCTTCGAAATCGGCGAGTACTTTGTGCCCGAAATGATGATCTCCGCCAAAGCTATGCAACGCGCTATGGCCATCCTCCAGCCGATCCTCGGCGACACCGGCGTTGAACCCGTCGGCAAGGTCCTGATGCTGACCGTCAAAGGCGATGTCCACGACATCGGCAAAAATTTGTGCGTCATAATGCTGGAAGGCGCCGGTTTTGAGGTGATCGACATGGGCGTCAATGTCAGCCCAGAGAGGCTGCTCGACGCCGTCATCGAGCATCAGCCCCAACTGGTCGGCTTCTCCGCCTTCCTCACAACCACCATGCCCTTCTTCAAGACGAACATCGAGGCGCTCGAGGACGCCGGCCTGCGCGACAAGGTCAAGGTCATGGTGGGGGGCGCGCCGATCACCTACGAGTATGCCATGAGCGTCGGCGCCGACGGCTTTGGCCCCGACGCCAGCCAGTCCGTCAAGCTGGCCAAGCAGTTGATGGTCGACATGGGCTATGAGATCGATCAGGACGACGATGGCCGATCAGCCGAAAGGGAATCGGCCATGCGCGCAGCCGTTGACGCAGTGGAAGACCTGATGCGAAAGGCGGAGGACGAGCATGTCAGCGGCTAGTTGTCGCAGTGAATAAGGAAGATAACATGAGCAACCAGCGCAAAACCGTTCGTCCCCGCATCGGCATCTTCGGCATCGGCCTCGGCGAGTACTGGCCGCAGTTTCCCGGTCTGAAGGAGCAGCTCGAAGGCTATCAGGCCCGCGTAGAGAGCCGCGTCGGCCAGTGGGCCGATGTCGTCAGCGCCGGACTTGTCGATTCCGCGCCCGGTGGGCGGGCTGCCGGAGATCTCTTCCAGCGCGAGCAGGTCGATATGGTCTACTGCTATGTCGGCACCTACGCAACCAGCTCAACCGTCCTGCCCGTCGTTCAGATTCCCAAAGTCCCCGTTCTCGTCCTCAATCTCCAGCCCTCGTCCGCGCTCGACTACGCCAACACCGACACCAAAGAGTGGCTCGCGAACTGCTGCGCCTGCTGCGTTCCCGAGCTCAGTGCCGTCTTCCACCGCTGCGATATCGATTTCCACGTCGTCTCCGGCATGCTGGAAGAGGAAGAAGGCTGCGAAGAACCGGCCCGCCGCGCCTGGACCGAGATCCAGGACTGGACAGAAGCGGCCGGCGCCCACCGTACCCTGCGTCGCAGCCGAATGGGCTTCCTCGGACACACCTACCCAGGCATGCTCGACATGTACAGCGACTTCACTCAGCACCACGGCCAGCTCGGCACCCATGTCGAGATTCTCGAAATGTGCGACCTGGCGCAGATGGTCAACGGTGTAACCCCGGCCGACATCAAAGCCAAGGAGGAGGAAGCCCTCGCCATCTTTGACCTGGCCGAAGACTCCCCCTCCGATCCGCTCGCTACCCGCCCCTCCTCCGAAGCGCTCGACTGGGCTTACCGCGTCGCCGTCGGTCTCGATAGCCTCGTCGCCGACTTCGACCTGGATGGCCTCACCTATTACTATCGAGGGCTCAACGACAACGAATATGAACAGATCGCCGCCGGATTCGCGCTGGGTTGTTCACTGCTCACTTCGCGCGGCGTGCCGTGCAGCGGCGAGGGCGATCTGAAGAACTGCCAGGTGATGAAAATCGTCGACACCTTTGGCGCCGGCGGTAGCTACTCCGAGGTCACGGCGATGGACTTTCGCGAAGAGTTCATCCTCGCCGGCCACGACGGCCCCTTCCACATCGATATCGCCGAAGGGCGGCCCCTGCTGCGCGGCCTCGCCCTCTACCACGGCAAACACGGCGGAGGCGTCGGCGTCGAAACCCAGGTCAAGCACGGGCCGGTCACAGTCCTGTCCATGACCCAGACCCGCCAGGGCAATCTCAAGCTGCTCGCCGCCCAGGCCGAAAGCATTCCCGGCCCTGTGCTGCAGATCGGCAACACCGACAGCCGCCTCAAATTCCCGCTCGGCCCCGCCGACTTCATCAACGCCTGGTGCAAAGAGGGACCGACCCACCATTTCGCCCTCGGTGTAGGCGACATCCTGCCCAAGATAGAGAAGTTCGCCAGTATCGCTTCCCTTGAACTCAAGGTAGTCTGCTAAGACCCGCCGGCGCCAGGCCCGGCAGGGGCAATCTTTATGGTTGCCCCCTTGGTCGCCTAAAGCGAGGAACCAGCCTGGTACACGACCGCGTTACGAGTAGTGTTACAAAAAACCAGGAACTGAAAGCTCCCAATGATCACGCCGACCGACCTCACCTGCGAATACGCTTTGAACCCCATCAGCATCGACACCCAAGAGCCGCGCTTTGGCTGGCTCCTCCAATCAGACCATCGCAACCAGTCCCAATCGGCCTTCCAAATCCTCGTCGCCACCTGCGCCGGGAACCTCCAGACCGGTCGCGCCGACAAATGGGACAGCGGCAAAGTGACCTCGGACCGCTCCGTCAACGTCCCCTACGCCGGCAACAGCCTTTCCAGCGACGAGACCTGCTATTGGCAAGTCCGCGTCTGGGATCAGGACGACCGCGCCAGCGCCTACAGTGAACCCTCCGCATTCTCCATGGGCCTGCTCGACGAAAGCGACTGGACCGGCACTTGGATCGGCGCACCAACCGACGTCGCCTCGCCCCTCCTGCGCACAGAGTTCGACCTCGCCAATCCCGTCAGCCGCGCCCGCCTCCATATCTCCGGCCTCGGCTGGTACGAGCTCTATCTAAACGGCCAGCGCGTCGGCGATCATGTCCTCGATCCCGCCACCAGCGACTACACCCAGCGCGTCCTCTATGTCACCTACGACGTGACCGAGCTGCTGCAGGCCGGCGCCAATGCCGTCGGCGTCATGCTCGGCAACGGCTGGTACTGTGAACCCGGCTGGGAGCACCGCTACGGCGACTCCCCCCGTCTGCGCCTGCAGTTGAACGTGGAGTTCGCCGACGGCAGCACAACCTCCGTCGCATCCGGCTCCGGCTGGAAAACGGCCCCCGGACCCATCACCCGCAACGACCTCTACGGCGGCGAGACCTACGACGCCCGCCTCGAGCAGCCCGGCTGGCCAGCGACCGGCTTCGACGACGCCCACTGGAACGCGGCCGTCGACAAGGACGCCCCAGGCGGCAAGATGGTGGCGCAGGTCATGCCCCCCATCCGCGTCAACAAGAAACTGCAGCCGGTAAATGTCACCCAGCCCCAGGACGGCATACACGTTTACGATCTCGGCCAGCTCTTCGGCGGCTGGGCCAAACTCCGGCTCAAGGGCGAACACGGCACGACAGTAACCATCAAGTACGCCTGCCAGGTGCTTGAGGAAAGCGGCCTCGTCGATCAGGAATCCGGCGAATTCTACTTTCGCCACCGCTCCCGCGCCAGCGCCCACGAAGAAGGCGATGAGATCGACATCTACATCCTCAGAGGCGATCCCGACGGCGAGAGCTACGAACCGCGCTTCACCTACCATCCCGTCCGCTACGTACAGATCGAAAGCGACCGCCCCATCAGCATAGAAGAGCTTCAAGGCCATGTGGTCTACTCCGACGTTGATCTCTCCGGCGGCTTCGAGTGCTCCAATCCAATCTTCAATCGCATCCACGAACTCGTCCACTGGACAGTCACCAACGGCCTCTTCGGCATCCCCCTCGACTGCCTCCACCGCGAGCACTGGGCCTGGACCGACCCGGCCACCATCGCCTCATCGCTCTACCCCCGTAAACACATGCCCCGCTTCTGGACCAAGTGGCTCGACGACATCAAGGACGCCCAACTCGAAGACGGCAGCGTCCCCGACATCTGCCCCAACTATGTGCAGCGGGACGATCCCGACCCGGCCTGGGGCGGCAACTACCCAATCCTCGTCTGGTACCTCTACCAATACTTCGACGACAGCCGCATCCTCGAAGAGCACTACGCGCCAATCCGCCTCTGGGTCGACTATCTCACCTCCGTCGCCGAGAACCACATCGTCAACGAAGGCCACTATGGCGACCACATGCTGCCCGGCGCCGCGCCCGGCGAGGAAGAGTTCGTTTCCTCTGAAACGCCCCCGCCCCTCCTGTGGACCGGCTACTACTATCTCGGCGCCGCCATCGTCTCAAAGGTCGCCAACTACCTCGGCAAGGAAGATGAGGCCGCCCACTACGCCCGCCTTGCAGAGGAGATCAAGGACGCCCTCAACCGGGAATGGCTCGACCCCGCCGCGCACCGCTACGCCACCGGCTCACAGACCGCCAACCTCTTCCCGCTCGCCCTCGGTATCGTGCCGCAGGCCAGCGAAGCCGGCGTCGTCCAGGACATCGTCCACAACATCGTCGACACGTGGGGCGGCCATCATCATACCGGCAACACCGGCGTCACCTGCCTGATCGACGCCCTGACCCCGTACGGACAGGGCGAAGTCCTCTACGATCTCGTCGCCACACCCAGCTACCCCGGCTGGGGTTTCATGGTCGAGCAGGGCGCCACCACCATCTGGGAATCCTGGAGCCTGCAGAGCACCGTGGGCGCCGCCGAAAGCATGATCATGTGGGCCTCCATCGACGAGTTCTTCTACAACGACCTCGCCGGCATCAAAGGCCCTGACTACCACGGCCCCGGCTTCATGACTCCAGGCTTTAGCGAGATCCACATCGAACCGCACACGCTTGGTGATCTCGAACACGCTGGCGCCACATTGAAGACGGTGCGCGGCGAACTCGCCTCCCGCTGGCGGCGCAGCGACCATTCTCTCTCACTTGAAGTCACGATCCCGGTCAACAGTACGGCCCGCGTCAGCGTGCCCACCCTCGGGCTGAGCAATATCTCAGTCAGCGAAGGCGGCAACACCATCTGGCAGGACAACGCTTATCTACCAGGCCGCGACGGCATCACATTCGCCGTTGCCCGCGCCGAATACATCGACGTAGAGGTTGGCTCCGGGAGCTATCGATTCGAACTCACCGGATCTTAGCCAGCGACTGACCACTGACCACCGCAGTTCACAAGGAGCAGGATCTTGCAGGAAATGACATCGCTCGAACGCTACATGGCCGCCATCAACGGCGAACCCATGGACATGTATCCGGCCCTCAACGTCTCCCCCACCTGGTCGATGATGCCGCACTGGCCCGAGAAACTGGGGCTGAACTTCCTCCATCTGTCACACGGGACCGATGAGCAGAAGCTGAAGTTCTACGACGTGCTCCACGATGACCTCGGCCTCGACTACCTCCCCTGCGGCACCGGCAAACCCTACGGCCAGCGCGGAAAACAGTATGTCACCGAAGAGGACGGCGTGCCCGTGCTCGTCGACGTCGGCTCGCGCAGCAAGACCCGCTACCACGAATTCCCGCCTGACCTGCCGCCTGAAGAGCCCCTCTTCGAAACAGCCGCCGACGTCGAACGCCTCGACCCGCCGCCCACCGCCGAGGAGATGCTGGCGACCGGCGCCTACGACTTCACCAAAAAGCTGCTCGAATATTTCGACGACACCGTCTTCTTCCATATGGGGGACATGGCGCCATTCCCCACCTCCTTCTACATGCTCAGCTACGACAAGCTCTTCGACGCCATGTTTTTCCAGAAGGACCTCGTATTCGCGCTCATGGACCGCCACGAAGAGGTGATCCGCCAGCAGTGCCGCCTCGCCCGGATGCTGGGCGTGCACGGCTACCAGTTGATGCAGTGGTTTGCCTCCGCCGACATGATTTCCGATGAGCACTACGTCGAATTCGCCCTGCCCGGCGAGATCAAGTCCTTCCAGTACATCCACGATGAGGGCCTGATAAGCAGCATGGCCCTGATGGGCTGGATCGAGCCCCGCCTGCCCCACCTGGCCAAGCTCGACTTCCACTGCATCCAGGTCGAATGCGGCCTGAAGAACTACTCGAACGACATCGTCAATGTCCGCCAAGCCCTCGGCGAAGAGGTCTGCATCTTCTCCAACTCCCACGCCATCACCGTAATCGAGCAGGGGGATGAGGACCTCTGGCGTGAGGATGCTCACCACCAGGCCAAAGCGATCGGGGCGCAGAAGCGTTTCGGCGTCGGTCACGGCACGCCCACCACCTGGAAGACGTCCCCGGGAAGATACCGCCGCTACATCGATTTCATGCGCAGCGAGCTGGCGTCCATCGTCCCGCCGCATTGAGAACCATATGGCCCCCATGTCGTCGGCAGTATGATCGCCCAGGAGTGACGGCCCAGATGTCCTGGCTGTTGCAAAATGCCATCGCTACTGGCACAATGCAGTCATGCCTGTACAGATTACGATAAGAAATGTCCCAGAGGAAGTTCGTGATGAGTTGGCCGTGCGCGCCGCTCTTCAACGTCAGTCCATGCAGGAGTTCTTGCGCGGAGAGTTGGAACGTATCGCTTCACGACCCTCCGCGGCCGCTTGGTTGCAAGGAGTCCGCGAACGGAAAGCGGTAGCGGAGACACGGGTTGAGCCTCGGAAAATTCTTCGCGCCCGTGATGTTGATCGGAAGTGACGTCAGTCATTGATGCATCCGTTCTCGTCGCTGCGTTGGTAGACTGGGGACTCGAAGGCAAGTGGGCGGAATCTGCATTAGACCAAGGTCCCTTGGCTGCTCCGGAGTTGGCTTTGGTCGAAGCATCCAACGTCCTGCGCCGGCTGGAGCAACGTGCGGAAATATCGCGCATTGAAGCCTCTGCCGCCCATAAAGATCTGCTGCGCCTGGAAATAGAACTATTTCCCTTCGCTCCCTTTGCTGAGCGGATATGGACATTGCGAGGCAACCTGACTAGCTACGATGCTTGGTACGTCGCTGTGGCCGAGGCGTTGGGCTGCCCACTGTTGACGCTCGACCGCAGGCTAAGTCGCGCCCACGGCCACACCTGCGAAATTATCTCGCCGCCCCGTTCCCACAGGTAGCGCGAGGATCCCCAGAAAAAGAACTATCTGTCATGGGGAGCCTTTGTCCCCTCCCTGGCCAACGCTCCATCCGACCACGTTCCCGATTAAGAGTATACACTTCATTTGTTGACCTCCGTACTATCCATTACGACGCCCACGGTGACACCGTTAGCCCGTTCTAACCTTTCGGAGTCGGAGAGTAGTACGGCAATCTCCATGCCGGTCTAACGCGCGAAAACGCCGAGCATACACTGCCGGGAGCGGTACTCTTCCATACCACTATCACTGATGGTCGCCATCCACCGATCCCAATGAAAATTACCCGCCTGGAGACCATCCGCCTCGGCCGCCACCCCGACTCGCTTTGGCTGCGCATCCACACCGATGACGGCCTGACCGGCCTTGGCGAGACCTCCTACGCGCCCCGCGCAGTCAGCGCGCTGACCCACGACCAGCTTGCTCCTCTGCTCCTCGAACAAGACCCTCTCGACATTGAGCGCCACTGGCACACCATGTTCGCGGCCGTCAACGCCTACGGCTTCGGCGGCGCCGAAACGCGCGCCATCAGCGCCGTCGACATCGCCCTCTGGGACATCGCCGGCCAGTACAGCGGCCAGCCCATCTACAACCTCCTCGGCGGCCGCAGCCGCGACCGCATCCCCATCTACAACACCTGCCTCAGCCACGGTCCCAACCAGGACGCCGGCGCCTGGATGGAAGGCCGCGCCGGCCAGCTCGCCGAGGATCTCCTCCTCCAGGGCATCAAGGCAATGAAAATCTGGCCCTTCGACCTTCCGCCAGGCCCCGCCGGCGCCGAGACAGGCGCGCCCGGACCTGTCCGCCATTATCTCGATAAAGATACGCTCAAAAGGGGTGTCGCCTGCGTCGAAGAGATTCGCGCCGCCGTCGGCGACAAAATGCAGATCGCGATCGAAGGCAACGCCCGCTGGAACCTGCCCGCGGCCATCGAAATCGCCCGCGCCCTGGAACCCTACAACATCATGTGGCTGGAGGAGATGATCCCGCCCGACAACGTCGAATCCTACGCACGCCTCAAAGCCGAAAGCCGCATCCCCCTCTGTGTCAGCGAGCGTCTTTTCACCCGCTTCGGCTTCCGCCGCGTCGTCGAGGCCAACGCCGCCGACATCATCATGCCCGACATCTCCTGGACCGGAGGGATCAGCGAAACCCGCAAAATTTGCGCACTGGCCGACACCTACTACCTCCCCGTCACCGGCCACGACGCCACCGGCCCCGTCGCCCTCTGGGCCGCTGCCCACCTCATGCTCCACATCCCCAACGCCATGAACCTCGAAACCGTCCGCGCCTACTACAACGGCTGGTACAACGACGTCGTCACCGAACGCATCCCCATCAACGATGGCATGCTCTCCCTACCCGAAAAGCCCGGTCTCGGCGTCGCCCTGCGCGAGGAGGTGCTGAAATGGCCGGACGCGGGGACCGAAGTCACAGAATAGTTCGATGAGTACCGATTAGGACTTTGCTGAACGCGAACTAGGGTTCTCGCGGTTCTAGAAGCATCCGCAAACCAGAGATTATTTCCTGTATTCTCCTTGAAGAAAGAGTACCGATTCTCTCGCCAAGAATTTGCCGATCCAACGTGATCACCTGCGAAATGTTCACAACGCTCTCGCGAGGTAGGTTCCCTTCACCTCTGTTTAACAGAACATTGCCTGGAGCTGCCTCTCTTTTCAGATTTGTAGTGATCGCGCAGGCGACAACCGTTCTGATTCGACTGAAATTGTACATATTGTTCTGAACAACGACGAAAGGACGCCTTCCCCCGGGCTCGGACCCATAAGGCTCATCTATGTCGACCCAAAAGATGTCACCTTGTTCGATATACTGTCGAGATGAAGGCCCACCAACTACCATGGTTCATCCCTCATGAATTTTCGATGGTGTTCTAGCATCGCTCTTAAGGTCGCTTGCTCTTCCTCGTCAGGGAAATCATCATATGCCTCGTTAATGGCTGCCATCATACGCCTCGTTTCGTGACGTTCAATAAACTCCTCAACCGCAATCGCAAAGAGTCGACTTCGGGATATTTTCATCTCTTTTGTCAGTGTTTCCACCTTTTCAAAAAGTGAATCATTCAAAGAGATTGCTGTCTTCACTGCCATACCTCGCCTCCTCAAATGGATAAAGCAATAAGCAATTTCATACTAATAGTATAACTGCCATTCTTGCATTGAACCAATACCATGCAGACCGCCGCGTAAGCCCGGAATCCACGCTCCCCAATCGCAAAACAGAAGGTTGCAGTCTGAAACGAATGTCTATATCATTACAGAGACGAAGAAAACCCGCCTTACCACCCGAAAACTGATAATACCCAGACTGGCGCTCCACGCCCGTCAACGATACATCGAATCAGGAGATCCTGAATGCTGTCCGAGCAGATCGCCGCACTCAAGCGCTACGACTCCGCCACCATTTTCAACGCCGTCGCCCTCAGGCTGGGCCTGCCCAATCTCGACTATACTGACCACACCATCCGCAGCCTGATGCCCGACATGGGCCTCGTCGCCGGCTTCGCCGTCACCGCCGAAGTCACCACCAACGACGAAGACTCCACCGCCCTCGAGTGGATCGACTACTACGACTACCTCGGCAGCCAGCAGGGTCCGCTGATCGCAGTCTTCCAGGACATGGACACCAACGCGGGCCGCGGCGCCTGCTTCGGAGACGGCATGGCCCGTGTCCACAAAAGGCTTGGCGTCGAAGGCGTCATCGTAGAGGGTACCGCGCGCGATCTGGTCGGCATCCGCCAGGTCGGTCTGCCCGTATGGGGCTGGGGCGCCGTACCCGGCCACGGTGTCTTCAATATGAACCGCTTCGGCGCGCCGGTCACCGCCGGCCGCTTGCGCATCCATTCCGGGGACCTGCTCCTCGCCGACACCGACGGCGTTGTGCGCATTCCTACCGACCAAGTCGACGACGTCCTGCAACTCGCCGAAGAGGTCCGCACCCGCGAAGCCGCCCTCTTCGACTTCTACGAATCGGAGACCTTTTCCCTTCAAAAAATGCGTGCCCGCCAGCAACAATACTAGCCACTGACCACTGATTACTGGTGTTCCATGTCACTCGACCAACAGATCGAAGACCTCCTTGCACAAGCGCCCGGTTTCTGGCACCTCGACGCCTGCGGCGTGACCCGTAGCGAACGTCAGATCCCCGCCCTGCTGCACGGCGTCGACCAGCCGCCCGCGGGCGAGCGCCTCCAACTCGTCCTCATCGGCGGGCTCTCCGGCAAACAGGAAGACGCCGATGCCGCGCTCGCGGCCCTGCATTCGTATAGGATCGCGCCCGGCCTTTCCGGCCGGTACGCCCTCAGCGCCGCGCCCTGCGCCAATCCCGACGGCCTCGCCTTGGGCGCCGCGCCGGAGAACGGCGCCGGCGGCAATCCCGGCGCCGCCTACCCGCCGCCGGGAGACAGCTACTACGACGCCAATCCGGAAGCCCACTACCTCTGGCGCTGGGTAAGCTTCCAGGCGCCGGACCTGGTCCTGGAAATCCGGACCGGCGACAGCACGACCTGGGAAGGGTCTGCCCTCTGCCTTGAGCTGCTGGAGCAGTTCCGTTCCGTGCTCAATGCGTCCGAACTTCCGTCCGACAGCTCGCTCCTCGGCGCGCTGTCCACCGGCGAGCCCAACCTGCTTCCGCCCATTTTCGGCCTGCGCCTCACCTGCGCCGCCGCCGACCTGGATGCCGAGCTGAACAAACTGTGGACTGTTCTCGCCCAGGTGCCCGACCACGCCCGCTCTCCCACCCGTAGCGCCCTGCAAGCCCGCGCCGCCCGCTCACCCCTGGAAGCCGCCCGCATTCTTGCCGGCGTCTACGGCCACGAACTCGATCCCGTCATTTATACACAGGGCGTTGCCGTCAGCGGACGCCTCCGGCTCGCCCGATTGGACACGGAATACGCCGATCCGTCAGACGGCATCGCTGCCATGGTCGCGCCCTACATGTCCGGCGCCAAGGAGTGGTTCCCCGCCGGCGGCGAAGGCGGCGCCAACCTCGCAGGCCTCGTCTGGGCCGACGAGCTCGCCGCGACAACCGGGGATAACCGCTACGCCGATCTGCTCGTGCAAACAGCCGACCGCTATCGCGCGACCCACGACAACGGCGTTCCCATCCCGTCCAATCCCAACTACCAGGTCGAGGACATGTTCTTCACCGCCGCCGTCCTTGGCCGCGCCTTCAAGCTCACCGGCGACGACGCCTACCTGAGGATCCTCACCCGCTTCCTCCTGGAAGCCAACGTCCAACAGGAGGACGGGCTTTTCTGGCACGATCGTCGTACACCCTTCTACTGGGGCCGAGGCAACGGCTTCGCCGCCCTCAGCTATGCCGAAACGCTGACCTACATGCCCGACGACCATCCCGACCGCGCAGCCGTGCTCGCCATCCACCGCCGCCACCTCCAAGCCCTGCGCGGCTACCAGCACCGCAGCGGCATGTGGCGCCAGGTTGTCAATGGCCCCGGCTCCTACCCCGAAATGACCGTCACCTGCATGGTCGGCTACGCCCTCGCCCGCGGCCTGCGCCGCGGCTGGCTCGACGCAGGCTACAAAGAGATGCTGACCCGCGCCTGGCAGGGCGTCGCCGCCCGCATCGACAATAACGGCGGCCTCGTCGACGTCTGCACCGGCACCGGCGTCCAGCAAAGCACCCGCGACTACCTCGACCGCCCCGCCATATTCGGCCCCGATGAACGCGGCGGCGCACTGTCACTCTGGTTCGTTACCGAAATGGAGTCCTTTCTCCAAGAGAATTGATATCGTAGTCAGGAACTCGAATGGCCACTAACCACTAACCACCGCAGTAAGGAGGTAGATATGGCAGATGAGGATCTGGGCCTGATGGCTCATTTGCTGCGCCGGGCAGGCTTCGGCGCCAGCCGCGAAGAGCTCGAAGCCTACGCCGCAAAAGGGTACGACGAAGTCGTAGAAGATCTGGTGGACGAGGAGCGCTGCCCGCCGATCGACGAGGATATCATCAAGCGCTACTTTGGCGGTGAAGGGCCGGAGATACGCTCCGGCACCTGGATCTACCGCATGATCAACAACCCGCGCCCGCTCGAAGAGAAGATGGCCCTCTTCTGGCATCACGTTTTCGCCACCGGCTATGCCAAGGGTGAGCACGCCCTCGCCATGAGCGACCAGATCGATCTCTTCCGCCGCATCGGCATGAGCAACATTCGCGAGATTCTGCTTGAGCTCTCCATGAACCCGGCGATGATCAACTGGCTCGACAACAATGAGAACATCAAGGGCGAACCCAACGAGAACTACGGCCGCGAGCTGCTCGAACTCTTCTCCATGGGCGTGGGCAACTACACCGAGGACGACATCAAGAACTGCGCGCTCGCCTTCACCGGCTGGACTTTCGCGCAACCCGTTCCCCTCTACCCTCACGGCTTCTACTCTCCCGAATTCCTCTTCCGTGAAGAGGACCACGACTTCGGCGAGAAGACCTTCCTCGGCCACACCGGCAACTTCAACGGCGACGACATCATCGACATCATCGTCGAGCAGCCGGCAACCGCCCGCTTCATCTCCCGCCATCTCTACAACTTCTTCGTTGCCGACGAGCCGCAGGTCCCCTCCTGGAACGTGACGCCGCCCCAGGACCCGGACGCCATCGAAATCCTCTCGGACGCCTTCATGGCGTCGAAAGGCGACATGCGCCACGTCCTGCGCACGCTGTTCAAGAGCGACTTCTTCAAGGCGGCCCGCTTCAAAAGGGTGAAAAGCCCCACCGAGTTGATCACCGGCGTCCTCAAGCTGGTCGGCACCAACCGCACGCCCACTCCCGGTATGCCGCAATACCACAGAGCCGCAAAGGTGATGGGCCAGGAGCTCTTCAACCCGCCCACCGTCGAAGGCTGGCACACCGGCCAGGAGTGGATCGACGGCGGCATGCTCACCGAGCGCATCAATTTCGCCGTCGACGAAGTAGGCGACGCCGGCAAGCCGGGCATCCAGGCCCTCATCAAGCGCCTGCGCACCGCCGGCGACAGCCTCACTCCCGAACAGTTCGTCGACACCTGCCTCGACCTCGCCGGCCCCGTGAACCTGGAGGACAAGACCCGCGCCGACCTCATACGCTTCGCCCAGAGCGGCGGCGACCTCGTATTCTCCAGCAACGGCAGCGCCAATGGCCAGACCGAAGAAAGCACCGACCGCATCATCCTGATGCTCCAACTAATCGTCGCCTCCCGCGAATACCAATTCGCCTGACCTGCAGCTTTAAGCAACACCACCCCGCCTGCACAGCGGAAAGGTGTTCACTAAAAACTGGAAACCAAAAACTAAGAACTGCAGTTCAGAAAGGGAAAGAAGATGGTCGACCACAAAAAAGACCCCGTCCTCTTTGTCGTACAGCTGACCGGCGACGACGCCCTGTCACTCTGGTTCGTCACCGAAATGGAGACCTTTCTCCCAGAGAATTGATATCGTAGTCGGGAATTTGAGTGGCCACTGATCACTGACCACTAACCACTGCAGAAAGGAGGTGGATATGGCAGATGAGGATCTGGGCCTGATGGCTCATCTGCTGCGCCGGGCAGGGTTCGGCGCCAGCCGTGAGGAGCTCGAGGCCTACGCCGCAAAAGGGTACGACGAAGTCGTAGAAGATCTGGTGGACGAGGAGCGCTGCCCGCCGATCGACGAGGATATCATTAAGCGCTACTTTGGCGGTCAATGGCCGGATTTCCAATCCGGCGCCTGGATCTACCGCATGCTCAACAGCCCGCGCCCGCTCGAAGAAAAGATGGCCTTCTTCTGTCATCACGTTTTCGCCACCGGCTTCGCCAAGGTCGCGCACGCCCTCGCCATGAACGACCAGATCGATCTCTTCCGCCGCATCGGCATGAGCAACATTCGCGAGATTCTGCTTGAGCTCTCCATGAACCCGGCGATGATCAACTGGCTCGACAACAATGAGAACATCAAGGGCGAACCCAACGAGAACTACGGCCGCGAGCTGCTTGAACTCTTCTCAATGGGCGTGGGCAACTACACCGAGGACGACATCAAGAACTGCGCGCTCGCATTTACCGGCTGGACCTACGCGCAACCCGTCCCCCTCTACCCCCACGGCTACTACTCTCCCGAATTCCTGTTCCGCGAAGAGGACCACGACTACGGCGAGAAGACCTTCCTCGGCCATACCGGCAACTTCAACGGCGACGACATCATCGACATCATCGTCGAGCAGCCGGCAACCGCCCGCTTCATCTCCCGCCATCTCTACAACTTCTTCGTTGCCGACGAGCCGCAGGTCCCCTCCTGGAATGTGACGCCGCCCCAGGACCCGGGGGCCATCGAAACCTTGGCAGACGCCTTTATGGAGTCAAATGGTGACATGCGCCACGTCCTGCGCACGCTCTTCAAGAGCGACTTCTTCAAGGCAGCCCGCTTCAAAAGAGTGAAAAGCCCCGCCGAGCTGATCACCGGCGTCCTCAAGCTGGTCGGCACCAACCGCACGCCCACTCCCGGTATGCCGCAATACCACAGAGCCGCAAAGGTGATGGGCCAGGAGCTCTTCAACCCGCCCACCGTCGAAGGCTGGCACACCGGCCAGGAGTGGATCGACGGCGGCATGCTCACCGAGCGCATCAATTTCGCCGTCGACGAAGTGGGCGACGCCGGCAAGCCGGGCATCCAGGCCCTCATCAAGCGCCTGCGCACCGCCGGCGACAGCCTCACCCCCGAGCAGTTCGTCGACACCTGCCTCGACCTCGCCGGCCCCGTGAACCTGGAGGACAAGACCCGAGCCGACCTCATACGCTTCGCCCAGAGCGGCGGCGACCTCGTATTCTCCAGCAACGGCAGCGCCAATGGCCAGACCGAAGAAAGCACCGACCGCATTGTCCTGATGCTCCAACTAATCGTCGCCTCCCGCGAATACCAATTCGCCTGACCTGCAGCTTTAAGCAACACCACCCCGCCTGCACAGCGGAAAGGTGTTCACTAAAAACTAAAAACCGAAAACTAAAACTGCAACATAGAAAGGAAGTAAAGATGGTCGACCACAAAAAAGATCCCGTACTCGTTGTCGTCCAGCTCAGCGGCGGCAACGACTTCATGAACACCGTCGTCCCCTACACCGCCGGCGTCTACTACGATTCCAGGCCGGTCGTAGGCCTCAAAGAGGACGAAGTCCTGCCCATTCACGATACCCTTGCCTGGAACCCGAACTGCGAGCCCCTGCAGCAGATGTACGACGCCGGCGACATCGCAGTCGTGCAAGGCATCGGCTACCCCAACTCCAACCGTTCCCACTTCCGTGCCATGGACATCTGGCACACCTGCGAACCGATCGAGATCGGCACCGAAGGCTGGGTCGGGCGCATGATCCGCGAAATCGACCCCGGCGGCCACAACGTCCTTACCGGCGTCAACGTCGGCCAGGGTCTCCCTCGTGCCATGGCCGTGCCCGGTGTGCCCGTCACCTCCTTCGCCGACCTGGACACCTACGGCCTGCTCACCGGCATCGACGAACCCCGCCGCCGCACCCAGGCGCTGGAGGTCTTCAAAGGCATGTACGGCCACGAGGTAGGCGCCGGCTACGTCATGGACTACCTTTCACAGACCGGCCTCAACGTCATCCAGGGCACCGACGAACTCAAGAAGGCGAAGGAAGGTTACAGCTCGACCGTGGAGTATGGCGAAAGCGCCATCGCCAACAGCCTGCGCGACGTCGCCCGCGTCCACCTGGCCGGGCTCGGCACCCGCGTCTTCTACACCGCCCAAGGCGGCTATGACAACCACGCCAACGAGGTCCCCGACCATCCCAAGCTGCTCGCCGACCTCAGCACCGCCATCACCGCCTTCTTCAAAGACCTGCGCGCCCACGACGCCTCCTCCGAAGTCACCATGCTCGTTTTCACCGAGTTCGGCCGCCGCATCCGCGACAACGCCAGCGGCACCGACCACGGCTCCGGCGGTGGCGCCTTCATCATCGGCGACCGCGTCCAGGGCGGCCTCTACGCCCAATACCCCTCCCTCGACCCCGCCCGCTGGGTCCACGGCGAGGACATGGAGCACACTATCGACTTCCGCGGCATCTACGGCACCGTACTCGAACAGTGGATGGGCATCGACCCCACCCCAATCGTCAACGGCCAATTCGAGCAAATCCACCCATATAGCTAACAGTTCTCGGCGCCTACCGAGCAAAACGGAGTTCACTAAAAACTAATAACTAAAGACTAGAAACTCAAAAAAAGGAGTACCACCGTGGGCAGACCATACGGTCTCTTGCGCGCCGGCTTTCCCTTCCACAAGACGCTGGGAATGCGGCGGCTGACCAACTATCCCATCGACCTCGCCTTCGGCAAGGAGGACCGCCTCTTCATCCTCTGCCGCAACGAGGGCACCGCCCTCATCCGCAAATACAGCACTGAGGACGCAGACCTCGGCTCCTTCGGCATCTACGGCGAAGAGCCGGGCCAAGCCACCTGGCCGGTCACCATCCTCGCCGACGCCGACGAGAACCTCTACCTCACCGATGAGGCGCTCCACCGCGTCACCATCATCGACAGCGAGGGCGAGTTGATCGACAGCTGGGGCGAAGAGGGCAGCGGGCCCGGCCAGCTCAACGGCCCCTCAGGCATGAGCTTCGACGCCGACGGCAATCTCTACGTCGTCGACACACTCAACCACCGCGTCCAGAAGTTCACCCGCGAGGGCGGCTTCCTCGGCGGGTGGGGCAGCTACGGCTGCGGCGAGGGCGAGTTCAACATGCCCTGGGGCATCGCTGTCGACGAAGTAGGCGATGTCTACGTCGCGGACTGGCGCAACGACCGCGTGCAGAAGTTCAGTGGCGACGGCGAATTCAAGATGGCCTTCGGCGAGTGCGGCTGCGGCGACGGCCAGTTCAACCGCCCCAGCGGCGTCGACGTCGACAAGCACGGCGACATCTACGTCGTCGACCGCGGCAACAACCGCGTCCAGCTCTTCAATGAAGAGGGCCGCTACGTGCAGCAGTTCATCGGCGACGCCACCCTCTCCACGGTGGCCATCTCCTACATGATGACCAACGCCTACCCCAACCGCCTGCGCGACATGGCCAAGCTCGAAGTCCAGAAGCTGCTGCGCTGGCCGCAGTCCGTCGTCGTCAGCGAGGACGGTCTTATGTACGTGCCCGACACCGGCTCCTACCGCGTCCAGGTCTACAGAAAGGAGGCCGTTGAGCTCAACGAGCTCCAGTTCGCGCCCCCCGTTCGCGCGCCGGCCCTCAACATATAGCGCCCAACGAACTCCGCAGCGCACACGCAGACCGCGGCCGCACCGTCTAAGCGCGCCCGCAACAAGCCCTGCCAACCTGTTCCCCCACTGACCACTGCAGTTACACAGTTCCGCAGCCTATGAGCACCATCCGTACCGGCGGCGAAGCGCTTGTCCAGGGCCTCCTCTCCCACGGCATCGACACCATCTTCGGCCTGCCCGGCGTACAGAACGACCACTTCTATAGCGCTGTTTACGATGCCGGCGACCAGATACGCGCAATCCAAACGCGCCATGAGCAGGGCGCAGCCTACATGGCCCTTGGCTACGCGCTCGCCTCCGGAAAGACCGGCGTCTATGTTGTCGTCCCCGGCCCCGGATTTCTCAACACCACCGCGGCACTCGCAACAGCCTACGCTACACATGCGCCCGTACTCTGCCTCGCCGGTCAGATCCACTCGGACCAGATCGGCCGCGGCTACGGGATGTTGCACGAGATTCCTGATCAGCTAACAGTGATGCGCTCGCTGACCAAGTGGGCGCGCCGCGCCGAAAGCCCCGCAGAACTCCCGCAACTGTTGGCCACGGCGCTCAGTGAAATGCGTTCAGGCCGCCCCCGGCCCGTCGGGCTGGAAACGCCGATAAACATCCTCGCCGCCAAGGCGGAAATGAGCGACGGTCCAATCCCCCTCACCGTGCGCCGGCCAGAAGTGGACACAGACGCCATCGAAGAAGCGGCCCGGCTCATGGGCGCGGCGCGCCACCCGGTCATATTCGTCGGTGGCGGCGCAATAGACGCGGGCGAAGAGGTCCGCGCGCTGGCCGAAGCCCTCCAGGCGCCTGTCATCGCCAGCGGTCGCGGGCGCGGCATCCTCTCAAGCCGCCATCCTTTCAGCCACACCTACGCAGCCGGCGAACCTCTCTGGGAACAGGCCGACCTGGCCATCGCCATCGGCACACGCTTGACCAAGCCGTTTATTCAGTGGCAGCGCCCCAGGCATCTCTCCCTGATACGCATCGAAATCGCGCCGCAGGAATCCAGCTTCCTGGCCCCCGCAGACGTAACAGTCGCGGCCGACAGCAAGGAGGCCCTGCGCGCGCTGCTGCCAGCCCTGGCGCGCTGCAACCGGCAGCGCCCTTCCCGCACCTCAGAAATGCTTGCTCTCCACGAGGAGATGGAAGCGCTCTTTGACTCGTTCCAACCCCAGATCGACTTCATTCGCGCCATCCGCGACACCCTGCCGGACGACGGCATCTTCGTCGACGAGCTAACGCAGGTCGGCTATGCCAGCAACATGGCGATGCCCGTATACCAGCCGCGCACATTCCTCACCCCCAACTATCAGGGCACGCTCGGCTGGGGATTCCCCACCGCGCTCGGCGCAAAAGTAGCCGCCCCCGATCGACCGGTGCTCTCCATCGCCGGCGACGGCGGCTTCCTCTACTGTGCAATGGAACTGGCCACGGCAGTGCAGCATGGCATCAACACCGTCTCGGTCGTCTTCAACGACGGCGCCTACGGGAACGTGCGCCGCATGCAGAAAGAGCTCTACGACGGCCGCATCATCTCCTCAGACCTGGTCAACCCCGACTTTGTCGCCTTCGTCGAGTCCTTCGGCGCCATAGGCCTCCGCGTCCACTCAGCCAACAGCCTGCGCGATGCCCTCACCGACGTTTTCGCGGCCGACCGACCCGTCGTGATCGAAGTGCCGGTCGGAGAAATGCCCGGCCCCTGGCGCATGATGTACCCCAACGAGCTAATGGTCGAAGGTTGACCCTCCCAAAAACCTCCCCAACGCATCCAAACCACAACTCTACGGCAACCATCCACTTATCACTGCAGTTATGTGCGGTCGGGCCTTCGGCCCTCCCTTGTGCGGGGGGATTCCCCCCGCAACGCCCCCCTTCGTTAACCCACCGTCGTGGACAATTGGGACCATTGAGGCCGGCGCAAGGTGCTCACACACCTCTCCCCCACCCGCCCTCGATCCACTCCCCCTGTCTGCAGTCCCCAAGCGCGCAAAAGCGCGAGAATACCTCTCGCGCCCCTCACTACTATGCAGTTACTAACCCCTAGTCCCTAACCCCTGGTCCCTATCCCCTAGCCCCTGCCCTCCGGCGGTTCAACCACATTATAGAACCCCATGTAGTCCTCGCCCTTCACCATCAGCACATCAATCTGCTCCCGCCTGCCCACATCCACAAATGGCACCGTCAGCCGCGGCGTAATCCCAAACCGCCGCGTCTCCGACTTGTTGGGCGGCGAATAGTGCAGCGTACTCTCATTAAAGAAGATAAATTCGCCCGGCTTCAACTCCAGATCGACCGCATCGCTCGCGTCGAAAGTTGACGGGTCCACCTCTCTGCTGAACACCTTTGCGTCCGGGTCTTCGATGTGCGGATACAGCCGCTTATGGCTGCCCGGCAGCACCTGCATGCACCCGTTTGCCCGCGTCGCTTCATCCACTGCGATCCATGCCGACAGAATTACATTCGGCGACGGCTGATAATAGGCGCAGTCCTGGTGCCACGGCACCGCCGTATCCCAGTCCTCCTGCTCGCTCAGCGGCGCTTTTATCTGAAAGTTCGTCCGCCACAGCACCAGGTGCGGCCCCAGCAGACCTGCCGCCCTCTCCACCAGATTCGGATGGCTCAGCAGCTCATAAACACAGCGGTTGTCCAGATGCCGGTTATGAAAGTAGTCCTTCTCCGCCAGCCCCGCCGCCTTCCCCACCTCCAGAATCTCCTCATCAATCCGCCGCCGCACCCCCGCCATCTCCCTTTCCGAGATCAACGCATACGGCCCCAGCCATCCCTGCTCATGATACAGCCGGACTTCATCCTTACTTAGCGCGAGTTCATTCGTGGTCATGGTGTTTCCCTCACACACTATCTCGCAAAACGAAGCGAAGGCAGATTCCAATTTCAGGCCAGCGCGGCATACTCATACACCGGCGTCTCAATCGTGCGAACAGGCCGGCACTGTCCCCACACCGCCTGCTGCAAACGCTCAACCGTCTCAGGCGAAAAATACCGCTCCCCCGTCTCAACGTTGACCCTCGCCGGCACGTTCTCGACAAGCAGCAGTTGTCCGTCGATCTCAATGTGATAAATCACGGTCTGTTCGACCAGTGGCTCGTTCCATACTGTATTGTCAGGCATCATCCCGTCTCCTCTCTTTGAAGTCGATCCACATCGATGGATCCGGCTCATACAGGGTGATGATCTTGATGATCGGTCTCGAAGGGCAGCTGCAATGAATATGTAATGGCCTACGCGACGATGTGAATCCTAGAAGGAGGCAACTGGGACCGTATTTGTCATCTGGATAATCTTCTATGAGTTCACTATGTGATACGGCCTCTTGAAAATCTTGAAGGGTAATTCGTCTGAGGATGCTCTGTTCAGTAGCATGTTCCGAAAACTCGAACTGTCCGTTCTCTATCTTTGCTAATATAGTGTCTACGAAATCCATGGTGCGAAGCGCTGACGCTAGCCAATGGCGCTTGTTGGATGATCCGAATTAATTGGTATAACGCGACGAGCAAGTGCATGAGTCTTTGGCAGGTATTGTAGCACATGCATCGGAGCGAGCAGGCAGGGCGAATTACCGACGTGACAAGTGTTCACGATTCTTTCCTCGAAGGATTTCCCCTGCAAGCCAGCTCGTTCTTGTTCTTGTTGTGACAGGATGTCTGCAAAAGGCGGGAAGATTTGCATTCGTCCGACCCGACAACGTCTCCATCCCCGAATTGCCCAAACCTTCTTGGATTCCCACCATCGCCGACCGGGTCACCTCGTTCCAGCATAGGGCCCGCCCCAAAGTGCTTCGCCTGATCCCTGCTCATGTCAGCAAAACAACTGCAGCCCATTCCACAAATCCGCCCCAATCACAGTTCAGTCAAGCTCCAGCCAACAGACTTGTGACATCCCTACTTGAGCACCTTCCCAAAAATGGGAGATGAGAGATTACTGGCTCTCCAGTTACAATGTTGGAAGACAGTAGTCAGGACAACGAATTTCAGGCGGTCAAGAGACTTCCTCGACTCCGGAAAAGAGAAGAGTGGCTCCGCGTCGCACGAGAACCGGACATCTCCACAATGCAAACTTCCATAACGCCCACTCCCCTGACTTTCGGCAAACTGCTGGGCCGGGCAATTAGTCTCTATCCCACCCACAGAGGCATCTTTCTGCGCACAGCCGCCATCTTCTATCTCCCGGTCGCAGCACTGGCCATTCTTATCGTAAAAGATGCAGTCACCAGCACTCTCTTCCTTACGATGGTTTTTCCTGTAGAAGCCATTATGAGCCTGTCACTCACTTCGCTCTGTGTCGAACTGCTGCACGGGCGTCCTCTTGCCGTCAGAACTGCCGTCCGACATGGCCTGCGTCGCCTCCTGGCTAATATCGGATTGATTTTGGCTGCGTCGGCTGCGTACATCGGTGTGGTTTTCGTATTGGCGATACCGATTTGGGTTGGACTCATCAAAACTGACATTGCCTTAGGCGAAA
This sequence comes from Caldilineaceae bacterium, assembly GCA_965208965.1. Lineage (GTDB taxonomy): Bacteria > Chloroflexota > Anaerolineae > Caldilineales > Caldilineaceae > Bin5. The sequence goes on along the minus strand of OZ242384.1, from coordinate 766,426 downwards.
TTCTTGACGCATTCTCTGGTCCGCCCGGTCCCGCTGACATTGAGGCAATCATGAAAGTGCTGGATGATGTTCTCTTGGGGGGCATCGGGTTATGTCTATCCGGAGTTCTGGCTTTGGTTGTCCTGTCTTATCTGTCGGCTCGCTGGATGACTGCCGAGGTCGCTTTGATAGTGGAGGAAACGGGACCGCTCGATTCCTTGGCGCGCAGTTGGAATCTGAGCCGGGGCTATATTCTGCGTACCGTTGGCTATAGCCTGCTCTTGGCCATACCTTTAGGAATAGTCGCCGGTCTGTTCGGAGCATTAATCAATTTTGCAGTGTTTCCCATGTTTCCGGCTATTGACGAGTCTTCGAAAGCGGGTCTCAGTAGCGCCGCCTCGATGCTGCTGACCATCTTCACCACGCCGTTCTACGTCAGCGCCATCGTTCTGTACTACTTCGACCTGCGCGTGCGCAAAGAGAAGTACAGTTTTGGAATCGTGTAATGACTACGTGGGAAGTTGGGTCAGGTCGTGGTGGAGAAGGTGGGGCATGCTGCTGTGGCTCGGGATCGAGAATGGACGCAGCCCTGACCAGAGCAGTTTTGTGATTTGAGTCTTTATGTCTTAGCGGTGATGAGAAAATAGAGGAAACTACATGGCATGTATTCGAATGCCCAGGAACGTCCGGCGCCTTTCAGGCTCTCGCCTTACACCTTCACCATAGCCGTGGATGACTCCGGTTCGGGAATTGGCAACCCATCCTCTTTCAACCCCTCAAGATGGAAGGCGATGGCTTCAGAAATCAGCTGGCAAGTTTCCTCGCGTGTCTTTCCCGTTGCAACACAGCCGGGCAGGTCGGGCACGTAGGCGCAGTAGTTATCGGAAGCTTTTTCGATTACGACAGCATACTCTAGCCCCATCATTGGTTCCCTTCCTCTCTGAATCCGGCCTGCCTCAAGATACTGTTCCAAGTTTTCGGTCTCAAATTATCGCGGCCATGTCCGGCAATTGTGACCCGTCCAGGTTTGGTAGGATGTTTGTATTGACGGTGGCTTCCTCTTGTCCTGCCAAGCTCCCGTCCATCCTCTTCCAACATCTTGATGGCATCCCGTACTTTGACTGCCATAGCATCTTTCCATAACTGTCAGCCAGTATACTCCATGCGGTATACTCATTCCAGCGCTTCACACAATGGGTTCATTTCAAAACGACGGCAAATGCAAGAAAAAAGAACGAGTGCAGGTATGCGGGCCCTTTTGTTGGCACTGATCTCGGTGGCGGCTGTGGCACTCCTCGCCGGCCTGTTCAGTGGACTGGACTTTCTCCCATTTGGAGAAGATAACAATCAGACAACCTACCAACAACCGCCGCCACCGCCACCGCCTGACACAATTATATCTGACGCAAGCAGCCCCGGCTTTACGGTAGACGAGGACAATGTGGAGGTTCGAACCGGCCACAGTTCGGAATACCCGGTAATCGGTGTCGTCAACCGGGGTCAGACATTCACGCCAACCGGACGAACTCAGGCGGGTGACTGGTTACAGTTCCCCTGGGAGGGTAGGGATGTTTGGGTACAGGTCCAGCTGCTGACCGTAACCGGCTTGGATCAAGTCCCCGTAGTGGAGGAGTTCCCCCCTCCTCCTCCACCTCGTGATTTACCCGCTTCCGATTCGCCTCCGCCCGATTCGCCTCCTCCGGACTCGTCCACTCCCGGTTCGTCTCCCGGCGGTCCAACCGGCCCGCCGCCGTCCGAATAACGAGTGCGGTCGGACCGATGCGACTGCCTCCGAGTAGAGGGCCGGCCGCGTTGAGCTGGCCGTAGTCGAATAACCGTGGGAAGAGACGGGGCGCGTGGTGCGCCCTGTACGTGATCGGAATTACGCAGTACACTTAGCGCGATAAGACCGACCCGGCAATATACCCCAGATCACCAATGGAGGCCACCCCATGAACCTCAACCTCCCCACCTCCCCAATCCCCGACCGCGTCTCCCTCACCGGCCCCCTACCCGCCAACACGCGCACCACCTACGCCGAACTCGACGGCCCCGGCTGCATCCAGCACATCTGGGTCGTCCTCTCCCGCCCCGAACGCCTCCCCTTCGCCAGCCGCAAAGCCATCATCCGCATCTACTTCGACGACGAACCCATTCCCTACGTCGAAGCCCCCGTCGGCGACTTCTTCGGCGTCATGCACGGCCTCGGCTGGTATCCCATCGACACCCACTTCCTCTCCGCCAAAGCTTGGATCGGCTACAACTGCTACTTCCCCATGCCCTTCGCCCGCTCCGCCCGCATCGAGTTAGAGGCCGGCCCCGAAGAAAACCGCGGCTATATCCAGGTCGACTGGCACCGCTATCCCGGCCAGACCCTCCACGAACCCCGCCGCTTCTGCGCCCGCTGGCGCCGCGAAATGCCCACCCAGCGCTACGGCGAGGAATATCTCATGCTCGACGCCGACGGGCCCGGCCAGCTCCTCGGCTTCGTCTACGGCGTGCGCCTCCTCGACGACACCGACCGCTGGAGCCACGGCGGCGCCGAGAACATCTACATCGACGGCCAGGGCGAGCATCCCGTTTTCCTGCGCGGCATCGGCGGCGAAGACACGTTCGGCGCAGGCTACGGCGGCGCCCTCCACCCGCCCGAAACGCACCACTACGCGGCCATGCCCTACTATGTCCACGACGACGTCGGCGAAGCACGCCCCGCCCAGCGCCTTGCCGGCTACCGCTTCTTTGAGAAGGACACGCTCCCCTTCCGCAGCTCCATCCACATGCGCTTCGGCTGCATGGCCAACGACATCTGCTCCACCACCTACTGGTACCAGCAGACCCCCGTCCGCCCCTTCTTCACAATGCCCGACTGGCCCGAACTGCTCCCCGGCGTCGAACTCCCCCGCGCCACCCACGACCTCGCCCTCCCTGAGAGCGGTGAATGGTGGCTCTGCGGCCCCTTCGCCAACCACGACGGCCAGGCCATGGCCGCAACCCTCCCGCCCGAGAGCGCCTTCGATCCCGGCGCGACCTACGACGGCCTCCACGGCGCCGAGTCCGCCTGGCTCACCGACGGTTCGAAGGAGTACGGTCGCGACAGAGCCCGCTGGGTGCGCCGCGCGGCCCACCACGGCTTCATCGACTTCAACCACGTCTTCCGCCCCTGGGGCCGCGGGGTCGGCAAGACCGATACCGGCGCCGCCCTCGCCCGCTGCACCCTCCACGCCCCCACCGCCACCGCCGCCACCCTCCACCTCGCCTGGGACGACCACCTCACCCTGCGCGTCAACGACGACCACTTCGACCTCGGCCACCACTACGCCTTCCGCAGCCACAGCCTCCCAGTCCAACTCCGCGCCGGCGCCAACACAATCGTCCTCAAGCTCAGCAACGAACACGGCTCCAATCACGGCGGCTGGGCCTTCGCCTTCCGCGCCCAAACCGCCGACGGCACTGTGCTGACTCCCCGGGCGGACGACGACGAGTAAGCACCGCAAGGAAAACCGGTAAGCAGCTATCCACCCCCCAACCATAGCGACATAGAGCCATTGCACCTTCCGCAATGGCTCTTTCGTTCTGTTTTCGAGGGCCACAACTGAATGCTATAATCTTGCCAACGCGCAAAGACAGCGCCCAGGAAATGCAGCGCCTCGGCAAACAATACGGCGACAAATTCAAAGGCGCCTACTGGCCCCAACTGTTCAGTTTCTAGTTTTCGGTATATCGAGATGGTCCCCCCACTGGTGACAACCTTGCAACGGAGGGCAAGAGAATCGCGGACTGATCGCAACGCACTAGGCTACACTGAATAATAGGAGGCACGAAATGACTGTCCACAGACGAGCCCGTGTTTTCAGTTGGCTATCCGTAGTCACCGTATTCGCCATGATCCTGGCGGGCTGTGGGCCTGCCGTTGCCCCGGCGCCCGCCGAACCTGCTGCCGAGCCGGCCGCCGAAGAAGCCCCCGCCGCCGAAATGGCCGGCCCCGAAGCGCCGATGCTGGCTGAGATGGTCGCGGCCGGTACGCTCCCGCCTCTTGAAGAACGCCTCCCTGCCGATGTGCTGGTGCTCCAGCCTGAAGACTCCATCGGCCAGTATGGCGGCACCTTGCGCGGGCCCCACGCTTGGGATGTCTTCTTCGAGCAGGGCCTGCTGCAGCGTCTCCACAACGATCGCGACACCTTCATGCCCCAGGTCGCCATGGGCTGGGACTGGGCCGATGACTTCACCAGCATCACCTTCCACCTGCGCGCGGGGATGAAATGGTCGGACGGCCACCCCTACGGCGCCGATGACATCCTCTTCTGGTGGAACGACATTGTGCAGTCCAAGTACAACGTGCAGGCCTACCGGGTATCCGGCATGAACCCGGAGACCGACACCGTGGTAAAGGTCGACGACTCCACCGTCCGCTTCGAGTTCGCCGAGCCGCGGCCCGCCTTCCTGGTGAGCTCGCGCGGCGCCTGGAGCTATGGGTTCTACGGCCTGCCCGCCCACTACTTCAAACAGTTCCACCCGGACTACAACGACACCGCCGCCGACAAGGCGCAGGAAGAGTTCGACAAACTGCGCGACGTCCTCCACCAGAACCAGTGGATCGTTAGAGACCCCAACGCCCCAACCGTTAACGCCTGGAAGTCGGTCGATTACAAGGAGGGGCAGTACGTCCTCTTTGAACGCAACCCCTACTACTTCGGCGTCGACCCCGAGGGCAACCAGCTCCCCTACATCGACTATATCGAGGGCCTGGACAAATACGATGGCGATGCCGAGCTGCTCAAGGCCAAGACGCTCGCCGGCGAGACCGATATCCTCTTCCGTGTCGTGCGTCCCAGCGACTTCCCCGTCTTCAAAGAGAAAGAGGAAGAGCTTGGCATCCAGATCAACTTCTTTGACGACGTATTCAACGGCCGCCAGACCTTCATGATCAACCAGAACTACATCGGCGATGCCGCAATCTCAGAGCTGTTGCACACTGCAGATTTCCGCCGCGCCCTCTCCCTGGCCCTGGACCGCGAGCTGATGAACGAGTCGATCCACCTCGGTCTGGGCCGCCCCGGTCACGGCTTCAGCCCCCCAGGCGTCTTTGACGAATCCATAGACGGCGCCTACGCCACCCGCGATCCCGACGCGGCCAACGCGCTGCTGGACGGCATCGGCCTCGACCAGCGCGACTCGGACGGCCTGCGCACCTTACCCGACGGCAGCCAGCTCACGATTACTCTCATGTTCCGCTCGGGCTGGGGCATCGGCTCCGACGAGACCGCCGAAATCGCCATGGACAACTGGCGCGAAATCGGCCTGCGCGTCGCCGCCAAACCGGTGGAGAGAAAGCTGCATAGCGAGCTGCTCAGTGCCAACGACTGGCAGATCAGGCTCAACCCCAGCACCGGCGGCTGGACCGGCTACTGGCGCTACGGCATGGCGCTGCGTCAATTCGCCCGTGCGGCCAATGACTGGCTCCAGTCGGCCGGGGAAGACGAACGCCGCGGCGAGGAGCCGCAAGGCAAGTTGAGGGAGCTGGCCGACCTGCAGCAGCTCGCGCTCCAGTCAATGGACAAGGACGAGGCGCAAGCGGCCTTCCACGATTATCGAGTGATTCTGGCCGATCAGCTCTTCCAGATCGGCACGGTCGCCAACTCCCCGGCGATCCTGATTATCAACGGCAAGCTGCGAAATGTGCCCGGCCAGGTCACGCCGGCAGCCATCTCGCAGGGTGAGAGCGAGTACCTGCGCTTCGAGCAGTGGTACTACGAGCAATAGACAAAGAATGTCCGTGGCTGGTGGTAGGGTACTGCCCTGGCCCACCAGCCACGGGCCGCCGCCGTTCAGGGGGCCGCGATGGGTAGGGCTGTTCTGCGTCGCAGCGTGCAGATGCTGATAACCCTCTGGCTCGTCTCGATACTGGGATTCGTGATCATCCAGTTGCCGCCCGGCGACTTTCTCACGTTGCTAGAATCGCAGCTGGAGGAGCAACGCCTCTCGAGCGCACAGATCGAGTCGGCGCTGACGGGCCTGCGCGCCCGCTACGGCCTCGATCAACCCGTATATGTCCAGTACCTTCGCTGGATGTCTGGTCTGCTGCGCGGCGACCTGGGCTACTCCATGGCCTTGCGGGCCGACGTGAACGAGCTGCTCAGCGAACGTCTGGTCCTGACACTCGTGATCTCGTTTGCCGCCATGGTCTTCAGCCTGGCCCTGGCCTTGCCCATCGGCGTCTACTCGGCCATGAAGCAGTACTCCTGGGCCGACTACCTGTTTACCGTGCTGGGCTTCCTCGGGTTGGCCCTACCCAACATGCTGCTGGCCCTCATCCTGATCTTTCTGGCCGTCAGCGTCTTCAACGCCTCGACGATCGGCGGCCTCTTCTCTCCCGAATACATCACAGCAGACTGGTCGCCGGCAAAAGTGCTGGACCTCGCAAAGCACCTCTGGCTGCCCGCCTTCATCGTCGGTTTTTCCAGCACCGCCGGTACCATCCGCGTCGTCCGCGCCCAGATGCTGGATACCCTCGGCGAGCCTTTCATTCAAACCGCACGCATGAAGGGCCTGAGCGAAAATCGCGTCATCACCCGCCATGCCCTGCGCGTCGCCCTCAATCCGGTTGTAAGCGGCCTCGGCCTGAGTCTGCCCGGCCTGATCAGCGGCGAGACCATCACAGCCCTCGTACTCGGCCTGCCCACAGTCGGTCCCCTCCTGCTGAGCGCCCTCTTCTCCGAAGACATGTACATGGCCGGCAGCATTCTCGTGATCCTGAGCGGCGCCCTCGTCGTCGGCAACTTTCTGGCCGACCTGACCCTGGCCTGGCTCGACCCTCGCATCCGCCTGGTGGAACCGTGAGTACCTCAATGGCCGCTGCAATATGGACGGTGCGCGATGGCGCGTCCTGAGCCGGCGAACCCGCCTGCCGAGGCCGCGGAGGTCGCGGAGGTCGCGCAGCAGCCTTCTGGCAGGAACGAAGCAGCTGCCTATTCCTACTGGGGCTTGATCTGGTGGCGCTACAAGCGCAACCGGATTGGAGTCGTAGGCGGAGTTGCCCTGCTGCTCCTCTACGCGCTCGTGCTGCCCGCCGAACTGACCGCGCCCTACCCGCTAAACGATCGCCATACCGGCTATCTCGACGTGCCGCCGCAGTTCATCCGTTTCATCACGCCGGATGGCCGCTTCACCCTGCGCCCCTTCGTCTACGGCCTCAAACAGGAACGCGATCCGGAGACGTTGCGCCGGCTCTATGTGCCCAATAAAGAGGAGATCTACCCGCTTGGCCTCTTCGTGCAGGGAGAGGAGAGTTGGAGCTTCCTGGGAATTACCTGGGACCGGCACCTGCTCGGCGTCGCAAGCCCGGGGAAGCTCTTCCTTCTGGGGACCGATACGCAAGGCCGCGACCTGTTTTCCCAACTCCTGTACGGTGGACGCATCTCTCTGACAGTGGGCCTTGTCGGCGTCGCACTCAGCCTTGTCCTGGGCGGCATCGTCGGGCTCATCTCCGGCTACCTGGGCGGCATCGTCGACGACCTCATCCAGCGCGGCATCGAGGTGATGATCAGCTTCCCCAGCATTCCCCTCTGGATCGCTCTCTCGGCAGCGATACCGCCGGAATGGAACTCGATCCAAGTCTTCTTCGGCATCACCGTAATCCTGTCGAGCATCGGTTGGGGTGGGCTGGCCCGCGTCGTGCGCGGCATGACCCTGTCGCTCCAGAACGAGGACTACGTCAAGGCCGGCCGCATCAACGGCGCCACCACCTGGTGGATCGTTACACGTCACCTCTTCCCTGGCACGCTCAGCTACATGATCGTCGCGGCCACTCTGGCCATACCGGGCATGATTCTGGGCGAGACCGCGCTCAGCTTCCTCGGTCTCGGCATCCAGCCTCCCATGGTCAGCTGGGGAGTCCTTCTCAAACAGGCGCAGGACATCACCGTACTGGCGCATAAACCCTGGCTGATTGCGCCCGTCTTCTTCCTGACAATCGCCGTTCTCTCCTTCAACTTCTTGGGCGACGGCCTGCGCGATGCCGCCGACCCCTTTTCAGGCCAGTGACCCGTGATTGGTTGCCACGCGCTGCACCGGCGACCGGCTGCTGAGATCTTGTGATGAGCGACAGCCGGACCAGCAATATGAATACCAATGGCCGGGCCGAACAACCCCGTCTGGTCCTGGAGGTAGAGGATCTCTACGTCTCCTTCGGCGGCTACCGCGGACGCACCCGCGCCGTCAATGGAGTCAGCTTTCAGATCCACCAGGGCGAAATCCTCGGCATCGTCGGCGAATCAGGCTGCGGCAAGAGCGTGACCGCACTGTCCCTCCTCAAGCTGATTCCCATGCCCCCGGGCCAGATCGATGGCGGCACAATCAGCCTGCATACGGACGACACGACGGTTGACGTGACAGCCCTCGCCCCGGACAGCCGTGAAATCCGCGCCATCCGCGGCCGCCAAATCTCCATGATCTTCCAGGAACCGATGCGCTCCTTGCATCCGATGTTCTCGATCGGCGACCAGATAGTCGAAATTCTGCTGCAACACTTCGCCATGAACCGCCCCGAAGCGCTGGACAGAGCCGTTGCACTCCTGGAGCGCGTCGGCTTGCCTGAACCGGCCCGCGTCGTCCACGAATTCCCCCACCAACTGAGCGGAGGCATGCGCCAGCGGGTTATGATCGCGATCGCGCTCGCCTGCGAACCGCAACTGCTGGTCGCCGATGAACCGACCACCGCGCTCGATGTCACAATTCAAGCCCAGATCCTGGAGCTGCTGCAGGCGTTGCAGGCCGAAATGGGCCTGGCCGTCATGCTCATCACCCACGACATGGGCGTCGTCGCCGAGATCGCCGACCGTGTGATCGTCATGTACCTTGGCGAAATCGTCGAAACCGCCAGCGTCGACCAGCTCTTCACCAATCCGCAACACCCCTATACACAGGGACTGCTCAGGTCGATTCCCAACTGGACCGACCAACCCAAGACGCCTCTGCACTCGCTCGCCGGCGCCGTGCCGGAACTGCTGGACCTGCCCGCCGGCTGCGTCTTCGTCGAGCGCTGTCCCTTCGCCGACAAAGTACCGGGATTGCGCAAACCGTCCCTGATCGAGACCGAACCCGGCCACTTCGTCAAATGCTGGCTCTACACCGAGGAGTTCGCGCATGCCAGGCCCTGACGACATCCTGCTCGCTACGGAAGACCTGCGCACCCACTTCGCAGTTCGCCGCGGACTGCTGCGCCGCCAGGTCGCGACCGTGCGCGCCGTGGATGGCATCGACCTCAGCATCAATGGGGGCGAAACGCTGGGACTGGTCGGCGAGTCAGGCTGCGGCAAGTCCACCCTGGGACGCACCATCACCCGCCTCGAACATCCAACCGGCGGGAGCGTCGGCTTCCGCGTGGGCAACGAGATGCTCGATATCACCAACCTGTCCCAGAACCACCTGCGCCGCCAGGTTCGCCGCCACATGAACATGATTTTCCAGGATCCGCTCTCCTCCTTGAATTCACGCATGAGCGTAAAGTCGATCATCGCCGAGCCGCTTGTCCTCCATCGAGCCGCCCGCGGCAAAGAACTGGAAGAACGTGTCGCCGAACTGCTCACCACTGTCGGCCTGCAGCCCCACCATATGCAGCGCTTTCCCCATGCCTTCAGCGGCGGGCAGCGCCAGCGCATCGCCATTGCCCGCGCCCTCGCGCTCCAGCCGCGCTTCATCGTCTGCGATGAACCGGTCTCCGCCCTCGACGCCTCAGTACGCGCCCAGATACTGAACCTGCTGATGCACCTCCAGCAACAGTTCGGGCTGACCTATCTCTTCATCTCACATGACCTGGCCGTCGTTCGCCATGTCAGCGACCGCATCGCCGTGATGTATCTGGGCCAGATTGTCGAGCGCGGCCCGACCGTTGCAATCTGTCAAAACCCGCAACATCCCTATACCGAAGCCCTGCTCTCAGCGATCCCAATGCCTGTCGCCAAACACGGACGCCGCAGCAAGCGCATCGTCCTCACCGGCGACGTACCCAATCCCGCCAGTCCGCCGCCCGGCTGCCGTTTCGCGCCCCGCTGCCCCTATAGGGAGCAGATCTGTGACGAGGAAATCCCGGAATTGAAGCCAACGCGCCAGGGCCACACCGCCGCCTGCCACTTCGCCGACGACCTCGACCTTGTCGGCATAGGAAAGTCAGGCGCCCAAGCGACAACCGCATGACGCACAGTGCAGACCACAATGAAGACCGCCGCATAGCACCCGGACAAATACACGCGAGGAGGTCCATCCCATGAAATTCGCAGCTGTTATCAGCCCGTTCGACTGGGCCTGGTTCTACGGGGCGTGGGGCAAACCGGCCGCCTCGATCGTACTCGACCGCCTCCACTGGGCGGGTGTGCGCAAAATCTACCTGCGCGTCCGCCAGTGTCAATGCTACTACCCCAGCCGCGCCGACATGCCGGGCATCCACTTCTGGACGCCGCAAAACTGTGTCGCCGAAGGATCATGGGGAACGAAGGGCCATGAATGGCAGTGGTGGCAGCAGGCCTATGACTTCAGCACCTACGACGCGCCGCGGCTCTTCATCGACCGCGCCCGCGAGCTGGGCATGGAAGCATACGCCTGGCTTGAGCAGGCAGAGGCGCACGGCCACGGCTGGGAATCGCGCTTCTCACGCGAGCACCCGGAACTGCTGACCCGCAACCGCGACGGCCAGGTCGTGAACGGCAACCTCTCCTTCGCCTATCCGCAGGCAATCGAATTCCGGCTCGCAATCCTGCGGGAGATGCTGGAATACCGTTTCGACGGCGTCGCCATCGACTTCCAGAAAGGCGGCGACCATCGCAACCCCCGCGTCGACGGCGACGGCACATACTACGCCCACTACGACCCGCCTGTCATCGAAGCCTTCAAAAGCGAGACCGGACGCGATCCCTTCTCCATCCCCAATAGCGACCCCGACTGGCTGCGGTTCCGCGCAAACTACGTCACCGAGTTCCTGCGGCAAGCGCGCGCCCTGCAAAAATGGCTCCAGCCGCAGCAGGATTTTGGCGTGATGGGCATTCCCAAGGGGAAACCAATGCCCGCAAAGGTCGTCCGCTCTTCAACCGATCACAGCAGCGCCTCGGCGGCGACCGCGCCTGCCCCCGGGCCTCTCGAAGGAAACATCGAAGATCACGATACCTGGACCGCCGAAGGGCTGATCGACTTCCTTGTAACCACACCCTTGGCCCAGCAGACAACACCCTATGATCCCGACGTCTACCGTTCGATCATCCGCGGGGCCAAGAGTCATCTCCAGGGCCCATGCCAGCTTAGGCTCTGGCAGCTCGCATGGGGCGCATCCTCGGAGCGCGTCCAGGAAATGGTCCACGCCGCCGCCGAGATCGCCGCCGCCGAAGGCGTCGAAGAGGTCGTCTTCTTCCAGGCCATCAGCTTCGAGGACGCGCGCTGGAGCAAGAGTGAAGTCACCTGGAACGCCTTGCGCAACGCCATCGCCGACGTCAGCGGCCGGCCGCAAGACAAAGTGGCCCCGCCGGAACCCTGGCGCCTCCGCTGAAGCACGCTCTATTCCTTACTGCATGCGGGAAGGGCGCAATACGCAGTACGCCTGACCGCTCGCGACGCAACAATCATCGATTGGAAGGGGAGAACAAAATGGGCGACGAAAAACTCTACCACGAACACCTGCACGGCCCTTGGCACGAAAGATGGGGCATTTGGCACAGCGACCCCGAGGTGCGGCAGGGCGGCGACATGCAACGCCGCACCATGCGGCAGACCACCTATGAATACCTCTGGCCCTTCGAATACCCCAACTTCACCATACGTTCAACCTGGTGGGGCGAAAGACACGGCCGCGAGCTCGATCTGCCGCCGGCCGGCTACATCACCGTCGTCGAAGAGCAACCGATCGTGGCCGTTACCGTCATCGGCAGCGCCTGCTCCCCGCCCGGCTGGATCATGATAGAGGGCGAACGCATCGAAGACGCCGAGCAAGCCTCGTCCGACATCCCTGTTCGCATGCGCGCCGAAAATCTCTGGGGCACCCACATGCGCTGGGACGTCAAAGGCGCGATGCGCGAAGTGGGGCTCGACCCCGCCGACTTCTGGATGTCAGGCATGAGCAGCGCCCACTTCCAGATCCCCCGCTGCGGCAAAGTAACCATCACCGGCGGCAGCCAGGTCCCAGGAACCCCCCACGACCAGGGCGCCGACGACGCCCACTACACCTTCCGCATCATTCGCATCACAGTTGATGAGAACGGTGCCGCTTAGAGGTCGCCGCTATACTCACAGCCGCTACGTCATTTCCGCTGAAATCAGCACTGCTGCGCCTCCGGCCGCCACACAAAAGAAGCCGGCGATAATCCCCCCCACCGGCGCCAGTCCGCAGGAATAACCTCCGCAAGGCTGGGGGAAGTTAGGCACCATAATCCACATTCACCCCAATCAAGAAGCCTTGGTCGCTGAGTTTTCATCCTTGGATGGCGAAAATGTTGCGGTTGCCACGATACTGCCGTCGCAGGCGCGTCCCGTGATTGACTCCACTGACTGCTGACCACTGCCGTTAGGGTATGTAGTTCTCCTTCGGCGTGCGCGGGAGCACCAGCGCCTCTGACGAAATCAGCATCGCGGCGCCGCTCGCGGCCCGCTCCAGCGCGGCCTTTACCACCTGCGTCGGGTCGACGATGCCGGCCTGCGCCATGTCGCGCACAGATGCCTGCCCGACCTCGTAGGCGCAGCCGGGCCCCCGCTCGCGACAGGCGTTAACAACCAGCGGACCGTAGGCATCGGCATTGGCCGCGATCGTTCGCACCGGCTCCTCCAAGGCACGCGCGAGCGCGCGTATACCCATCGCCTCCTCATTGTGCCCGCAGGCCGCCGCTTCCACCGCCGGGATAACGTCCAGATAGGCCGCGCCCCCGCCGGGCACAACGCCGCCCTCCAGGCCCACCTGCACAACCTTCACCGCGTGCGCCGCCTTCTCCACCAGGGCATTGCGCTCGCTCTCCGTGTACGCGCCCACGCGGAGCTCACCGATCCCGCCCTGCAGACGCCCGATCCGCTCGCGCAGCTGCTCCCTCTCCTCGCGCTTCTCGACCAGGTCCAGCCGGCTCTGCAGCGCGCCGGTCTGCGCCTTCACCGCCGGCGCGTCCCCGCCGCCGCCCACCACCGACACATAGGTCTCGGTCGCCACCAGCCGCTCGGCCCGTCCCAGACCGGCGATCGTCAGGTCGTGCGGCCCCATGCCGGCCACGTCGGTGATAAAGCCGGCCCCGGTCAGCAGCGCAAAGTCGCGCATCATATCGCGACGCAGGTCCTCCTCCGGCTTGATGCGCGCCGCGTAGGTCGTAACCGCCCCGCGGCGGTTGGCCGCCACCAGGGTGTCGATCGCCCTCTCCCACATGTTTTTGCAGATGATGAACAGGCTGTCCCCGCCCGCCTGCGTTACCAGGTCGAGCAGGTGCAGGACATGGCCCGGCTCCTCAAAATGGAAATCGGCCACCACCACATGCGGTTCGTCCAGCGCGGCGATGTGCCTGAACTTGTCGCTCAGCAGGTAGCGGGAAATATACTCCCCGGGGAAGCGCGACCCCTCGCGAAAACCATAACTGTGCCCAAGCCCGTACCCCGGCTGGATCAGGATGTTCCCGTACGGCCCGAGCACGTCGATCATCTCCGCCAGCAGCTGCGCGATGCGCGGGTCCTCGATCACCGCCCTCGCCACCCCCGCCACGTGCTCCGGCTCGGTCAGCGGGACCGACATTTCATCCAGGGCCGCAACCGCCGCCGCCACTCCGTTCTCCAGCCCCCGCTGCAGCAGGACCGGATCGGCGCCGCCGGCGATCAGACGGTGCAGCTCGCGCGCAATGCCCCGCGCCAGCACCGCCGCGGTCACACTGCCGTCGCCGAACCGCTCGCGCATATGCCAGACAATGTGCCGCATGATCATCGCGCCCGCATTCTCGACGCGGTCCGGCAGGTCCGTAAAGCGGCGGGCGATGGTGGCGCCGTCGTCCAGCGGCTCAACACCGGATGTATTCACGCGCTGGCTGACGATATTGCCGCCGCGGGGGCCCAGCGTGAGCGAGAGCAGCCGCGCCAGGGTGTCGAAGCCGCGCCGCATGGGCTCGCGGCATTCCGGCCCGAACACAACCGCCGGCAGGCCAAGCGAAGGCGCGGCAGAGCCGCCCGCAGAGGACCGCGAAGGTGTCGGCACGGCTCAGCCCTTCAGGGCGCCGAGCGTGATGCCGCTGACAAAGTAGCGTTGCAAAAAGGGGTATACAACCAGAATGGGGACGACCGTCACCAGCGTCTGCGCCGCCCGCAGCGAACGGTCCGAGAACATGTCGAAATCCTCAGGATTGCGCATGAACTCGTTCATATCCATCTTCACCACCACCGTGCGCAAAAACGTCTGCAACGGGATCAAGTCCCGGTCCGCGATCAAAATCATCCCGTCGAACCAGGCGTTCCAATGGCCGACCGCGCCGAACAGCGTCAGCGTCGCCAGCGCCGGCACCGAGATCGGCAGATATACGTGCAGCAGGATCTGCCAGTACGTGGCCCCGTCAATGATCGAGGCCTCCTCCAGTTCCTTCGGCACCCGCCGGAAAAAGTTCATCATCAAGATCACGTTCCACAGCGGCAGCGCCTGCGGAATGATCAGCGCCCAAATCGTGTTCAGCATGCCCAGCTTGCGGATCACCAGGAACCACGGAATCAGCCCCCCGTTGAAAAGATAGGCGAACACCACCGACCCCATAATGACGTTGCGAAAGGGCATCTCCTCCTTGCTCTTCGACAGCGGGAAGGAGATCAGGACGATCAGGGTCATCTGCAGCGTCGTCCCGATGACCGTCCGTATCACCGAAATCCAGAACGCGTTCAGAAAGACGCCCGCTTCCAGCACCTTCTCATACGTGATCGACGTCGGCCGCACCGGCCACAGCGTCACCAACCCACCCGTCGCCGCCGCCCGGTCACTGAACGAAAGCGCCAGCAGATGAATGAGCGGGATAATGCAAGAGAGCCCCAGCACCAGCAGGAACGTATGATTGAATATATCAAAAACCCGCGACCCAAAGCCCCGCCGCTCCGCCCTGTTCATCTACACTCCCCAATGAACCACTGCCGTACTAACCACTAACCACTGACCGACCCAGTGTCATCGTGACCGAAACCGTAGTGCCGCGCTATGCCGGCGCCGACTGGCGCGCGCCGGCATAGCGCGCAGGAGGTCACTCCTCCTCTGAGGGGATATAGATGCCGGAGCCGATGACCATCTTCTCTTCGGAGGCGCCAACCTGGAGGCTGATGGCGTAGCCGAGCTTGGGGGAACCGGTGTCCTCGTCACCTTCGATGGCGGGGTCGTCGTAGTGATACCGCAAAAACTTCCGGCCTTCCCGGCGTGCGCCTCCGATCAACTCCTCGGCGAACGGCACGCCATTGACGTCGGTCCTCGTCATGTCCGTGGGATTGCCTTCGCGGAAGGGCTCGGAGCCGTGAAACAGGGTGACGCCCCCGCCGCTCACGACATACAGATAGATGGAGCCTGCCTTCCAGTCCCCGCCTTCGAGCCGGAAGGCGTTCTTGATCTCGACGAGGGGGATACCGTCTTCGAACTTGAGGGCCTCCTGGTAGATCCTGGCCGCCTCTTCGACAAAGGTGATGAGCGTCTCGCGGTCCACGACTTCGGAGGCGGTGACCGCGGGCCTGGGGAGATCGGCGATGCGGACGTTGACATGGGAGACGTCCTGCGAGTAGCCGCCGACGAGCACGAACTGTCGTCTGAATGGGACGGCTTATGCGGTCTTGAGCCCGTCGTCGTAGTATTCGACGAAACCGCCGCCTTGGGCAGCGGCCGCCAGGAGTTCCTCGACGACCTTGGTACCGCGTTCGTCCTCGATGTCGAGCAGGCTTCTGTCTTCGGCGCCGCGGTCGTTCCCGTGCGCGTAGACGTTTCCGTTAGCGGCGAAAATGATCAGGAAGGTCGAGCCGGATTTCCAGTCGCCCTCCGTTTTGACCCACTGCTTGAGCTTCGCCGCTTCGTCCAGGTTTGTCGCGATCCTTGTGATCTCGTCCTTGGCTGCGAGGACAAAGGCCTTGAGGCTTTCGGGGTCTGTCACCTGTGCGGCGGTTACCTGGCCCATGGCGGGTTCAGCGTCGGCCATGGGGGGTATTGGCTGGCAGGCGGCCACGGCAATGCCTAGCGACGCCACAGTTGCGGTCTTGAGAAATGCGCGTCGGGAAACTGAATGGTCTGTCATTGTCTCTTTCTTTTCTATAAAGCGGCGCAGCAGGCGTTCCGGTGTGCGCCGGCGTGAATTGGGCCAACGGCTCCGCAGTCAACGGCGAGGCCCGCGGCCATAACCGTTATCCGACCGCGGCAGATCGGAGCAACCGTTGGTGTTCTTTCAGAATCGACTGTCCTTAACGAGTAGGGCCTTTCCAATCTCGCACAACGCCCCACTAACCACTATCCACTGCAGCTAATACACCTGATAGTCCGTAAAACGCGAAATCAACCGCAAACTCACCACAATCAAAATCAGCCCCAGCACCGACCGCACCAGACCCACCGCCGTCGCCAAACTGAAACGCGCCCCCAGCAGACCCTCTCGATAAATCCAAGTGTCCAGAATATCACCCGTGGAGTAGACCGCCGGATTGTACAAGTTCAGCACCTGGTCGAACCCGGCAGCATTGAAGAGCAGCCCGAAGTCCAAGCAGAGCACCAGCAGCAGCGTCGGTAGCACGCCCGGAAGAATGATATAGAGGACGCGCTGGAAACGCCCCGCCCCGTCGATCGCCGCCGCCTCCAGCAGCTGCGGATCAATACTCGTCAGCGCCGCCAGATACAGGATCGTCGCCCACCCCACCTGCTGCCACAGATGGCTCGCCACCAGCGTCGGCACAAACGTCCGGTTGTTCCCCAAGAAGATGATCGGCTGCTCCACACCCGCCCGCTGCAGGAGCTGGTTCACCACGCCCGCCGAGCCCAGCATCTCCAGCATGATCCCGCCCAGCACAATCCACGACAGAAAATAGGGCAGATACACCAGGCTCTGCACGCTCCGCTTATAAAACAGCTTCCGCACCTCGTTCAGCAGCAGCGCCAGCACCACCGCGCAGAACTGCAGCGTCACGATCTTCGACGTCGCGATCACGATCGTATTGCGGAAAATCTGCCAGAAAGAGGGGTTGTCCAGCATCAACTGGAACTGCTTCAGCCCCACCCACTGAGACTTGGCAAACCCCAGCGCCGGCTTGTACTCCTGGAACGCGATCCGGATGCCGTACATCGGATAATAGCTCAGCAGCGCCAGATGAATCAGCGCCGGGATCACCATCACGTACAGCGGCCACAACCGCGGCAAATAGCGAACAAACCGGGAGGCCTGTTCCTTCAAATCATCAACAACCGGAGACAATCCTTGCATAACAAAAAGTAGTGGATAGCAGGCCAGCGCCCACTATCCACTAAAAACGAAAAACTCGAAACTAAAAACTCATCAACTCTTCGCGGCCCACCACTCATTGATCTCAGCCAGCACCGCCTCGCCGCCCTGCGCCAGCCACGTCGTCACATACTCGTCAAAGGCGTCCACGGGCAACTGGCCGGTGATGATCGCGAAATAGGTCTCATCCGTCAGCGTCTGCAGCTGCGTCCACTTCTCCTTCTGCAGCTCCGTCGGCGCCGCGTTCCACTCGTTGCGGATCGTGTCCGCCAGCGAATGCTCCGCCAGGAACAGCCAGCCCTCGTCCTGCATCGTCTGCAGACCCGTCGGGTCATCCAGCAGCAGCTCCATCATCGCGTCCCACTCGTCGCGCGGCACCGTCTCCTTATAATTCAGCTTCCACCGAATGTTGTTCATGTTCGAGGTCGGGCTGATGTTGGCGCCGCCGCGGGTATTGATGATGCCGTACCCATGCGTGCCGCCGGCCACAGGCACTACCCTGTCCTCGCCCTCGACCCACTCATAGTTGTGCCCTTCAAAGCCGTGATAGCGCCGCTCCGGGCTCAGCACGATCTCCGCCTCAAAGTTCGCCTGCTTGAGGATCTTGTCGATATGTTCAGAACCATTGCGGAACGGGAACACGCCTGTGCGCAGCGGGCTGAAGTAGTTCTTGCCCTTGCGCACCGGGCCTGCCGGCACGTCAAACCAGTCCCAGCTGGCCTCGGGATCGTTCGCCATGCTGCCGATCGCCCCGCCCACCACACCGCCCCAGGGGTGCGTGTAGTTCATGCCCACACGGTTGCCCTCGATCTCGGTGCGGTTCTCCTGGTAGCCCTTCGTGAAAAAGTCGGGGCTCAGGATCTTCTTCTCGTACCAGCGGCGTATCAAGGCCAGCGCTTCCTTCATCGCCGGATCGATGCCGTCGAACTTCAGACCGCCCTGCCCGTCCTTCGTGAACGTGCTCACGCTCGAATACCACGACGGCAGCACGCCAAACCCGCCGAAGACTGGTCCCAGACCGCCGTACCAGCTCTGCAGATCGCGCGAGGCCGCTATGGCCACCGTCGTGCCGGGTGGGCCTGCCCCCAGATCGTTGTTGACGAAAGCCTCCGCCACCGCCTCCAACTCCTCCAGCGTCGTCGGCGCATCCATGCCCACCTTCTCCAGCCAGTCCGTGCGGATGAAGAGAATCTGCTCATCCTGGCCCGCCTGCGCGATGCTCGGGAAGGCCATCTTGCGGCCGTCCACCTCCGCGTACGCCCACAGCTGGTTATCGCCCCATGCCTGCGACTCCTTGACCCACTTCGGGTGCGCAGTCGCCTCATAGACGTCCGTAATATCCGCCACCAGGTCGCCCGCCACCATGTCCTGGAACATCGCCAGCCCGATCCCCGGCATCAAATCCGGAATATCGCCGGCCGCCATCGCCAGGTTCATCTTCTGGTCCCGCTCATCGCCCTGCACATACGTCCAGGGGATATCGTACTCGATGCCGAACAGCGCCTTAATGTAGCGTAGGCTGTGGTTGTCGTAAATGTCGTCGTCGCCCTGGAAGCGCGTATCCGCGTCCGTGCGTGTAAACGAAGTGATCGTCACCGGCGGATTCAGCGGCATCCCCTCCGGCACGTCCGGCAGATCCGTCGTCCAGCCCTTGGGATGGTCCGGCGACCCCGGCATCAGCCCCAGCGGCGTCAGAATCTCCTCCGCCGTCATCGCCGCCATCGGCGCCGCTTCCGACACCGCCTCCGGCGCAGCCGGCTCAGGCGCACAGCCGGCCAGCAGCACCCCGCCGCCGGCAACAGCCGCCCCCTTCATAAACTCACGACGTGAAACAGAAGATTTCGCCATAGTGCGTTCCTCCCTCGGCGCAAAGTCGCTATGTCTTCTCTATAAAAATGTAATCTATCAAACTATCGCGCTGGTCAGATCCGGTGGACCAAACAGTGAGGCAATTCCCCGCGACTATAGCACGCCTACGAACAGCCAAAATGCGGTTTTGCTCATAACGGCAATTCCCCGCGACTATAGCACGCCTCCCCACCACTGTCAAACACAGTTCGCCCGGGGGGTCTAACCCGGCCTATTGGCCAGCGAATCTCGTAACCTCACTTCGGGAATGGGCGCTTCGCAGGACAGTTTGACGACGGTTCCGGCCGCCGTCGGAGAGGCTGCTTCCAAAAAACAGCGGATAGCGGGCAACTCCCCACTACTATCCACTAACTGAGGCCCGTTGACATTTTCAAGATGTGTCGAGAAGGCAAGCTCTTCCGGCTGCGTTCGGTGAAAAGGCAGGGTTTCAAAGCGGGCTGAAGAGACACAGTTTCAGTATAACTGCACGAAAAGCCGGGCTTGGTTCTCCCTGAACACAGGTCGTGCGCTCGTATGGCAACAGGTAAATGCTCGTATGACAACAGGCAAACGCTCGTACGAGCGTTTACGAGAGATCTACGAGAGTTTACGAGCGTTTGCGAGAAAAAATTTTCAAGAGACAGAACAGCGCTTATTCACAATAATATAATAATTATCTGATAAGCAGAAACTCATGTGCGTTCGAAACGTCAACGACTCTTAGGGCTCGTTGATGTTTGTAAGAACAGCGAATTGCGGGAGCAAAGCGCAGCTGATCCGTGAAGGGCCGCGCAGCCACGCAAAGAATTTCCGATACGCCTTTGGTGTTCTTCGCGCCCCTTCGCGGATCGACCGGTTTTGTCAATGAGTCCTGACCAATGATCACTGCTTGTTGGCCCACCACGCATTAATCTCAGCCAAAATCTCATCCCCGCCCTGCGCCTTCCACCTCGTCACATACTCGTCGAAGGCGTCCACAGGCAACTGGCCCGTGATGATCCCGAAATAGGTCTCATCCGTCAGCTTTTGCAACCCGCTCCACTTCTCCCTCTGCAATTCGGTCGGCGCCGCCGTCCACTCGTTGGGGATTGTGTCCGCCAGCGAATGCTCCGCCAGAAACAGCCAGCCCTCGTTCTGCATCGTCTGCAGACCCGTCGGGTCGTCCAGCTTAAGCTCCATCATCGCGTCCCAATCCTCGCGCGGCACCGTCTCCTGGTAGTTCAACTCCCACAGGATTCGCCTCATATTCGAGGTCGGGCTGATATTGGCGCCGCCGCGGGTCCTGATAAGCCCGTATCCGTGCGTGCCGCCCGCCAGCATCTCAACCCTGTCCTCGCCCTCGACCCACGCGTAATTGTGGCCTTCAAATCCGTGATAGCGCAGTTCCGGACTGAGCACCAGCTCAGCCTCGTGATTCGCCTGCTTCAACAACTTGTCCACGTGTTCAAAGCCCTTACGGAAGGGAAAGACCGATTGCAGCAGCGGCCTGTAGAAATTCTTGCCCTTGCGCACCGGGCCTGCCGGCACATCGATCCAGATCCATCGGGCTGACGGGTCATTGGCCATGCTGCCCATTCCCCCGCCAACCACACCGCCCCAGGGATGCGTGTAGTTCATGCCCACGCGATTGCCCTCAATCTCGGTGCGGTTCTCCTGGTAGCCCTTCGTGAAAAAGTCGGGGCTCAGAATCTTCTTCTCGTACCAGCCGCGGATAAACGCCAGCGCATCTTTCATCGCCGGCTGAATACCGTCGAAACGCAGACCGCCCTGCCCATCCTTGGTGAAAGTACTTACCTCGGTGTACCAGGAGGGCAGCACGCCAAATCCGCCGAAGACCGGTCCCAGACCACCGTACCAGCTCTGCAGGTCGCGCGACGCCATCACACCAACCGTCGTGCCGGGCGGGCCCGCGCCCAGATCGTTGTTGACGAAAGCCTCCGCCACCGCTTCCATCTCCTCCAGCGTCGTCGGCGGCTCCATGCCCACCTTCTCCAGCCAGTCTTCGCGGATGAAAAGGATCTGCTCATTCTGGCCCGCCTGGGCAACCCTCGGGAACGCCATCTTGCGGCCGTCCACCTCGGCAAAGGCCCACAACTGGTTATCGCCCCATGCCAGCGACTCTTTGACCCACTTCGGGTGCGCGGTCGCCTCATAGACGTCCGTAATATCCGCCACCAGGTCGCCCGCTACCATGTCCTGGAACATCGCCAGCGGGATTCCCGGCATAAACTCTGGAATATCCCCGGCCGCCAGCGCCAGGTTCATCTTCTGGTCGAGCTCTTCGCCTCGCACGTAGGTCCAGGGAATCTCATAATCGATGCCGAAGAGCGCCCTGTGATAGCGCAGACTGATATTGTCATAAATGTCATCGTCGCCCTGAAACCGCGTATCCGCGTCCGTGCGTGTAAACGAAGTAACCGTCACCGGCGGCGACAGCGGCATCCCCTCCGGCGGGTCCGGCAGCATCGTCGTCCAGCCTTTCGGATGGTCCGGCGAGCCCGGCATCAGCCCCAGCGGCGTCAGAATCTCCTCCGCGGTCATGGCAGTCATCGGCGCCGCTTCCGACACCGCCTCCGGCGCAACCGCTTCAGGCGCACAGCCGGCCAGCAGCGCGCCGCCGCCAGCAACAGCCGCACCCTTCATAAACTCACGACGTGATACAGAACCCTTCGCCATAGTGCCTTCCCCCCTCGGCGCAAAGCCGCTATGTCTTCTCTCCAAAACTGTACACGATCAATCGAGCGCGCTGGTCAACTCCGGTGAACAAAACACTGAGGCAACTACCCCGCGACGATAGCACGCCCCCCCACCTCTGTCAAACACGCTTCCCCCGGCCCACCCAGCCCAAAACCGCCATGCACTTCCCCATACCCCACCCAACGCCCGATCCAAGCCCAGCCCTCACCCCCAACCTCAACCCATCGCCAGTCACCGACCACTAAGAACTAAAAACTGACGACTAAGAACTGCTTTTCTGGGCGGTCGGGCCTTCGGCCCTCCCTTGTGCGGGGGGACTCCCCCCGCAACGCCCCCCTTCAGCAACATGCCTCATCGACCTGGTGCCGATATTCGTAACAGGTGCCCAACCGAAAGAATTCCGCCAACCCCCGTCCCGCTCGCCCCATCAAATCCCCGCAGGTGCAGGCCTTGCCCCTGCCCTCGTCCCCCAACCAAAGAACAACCTCCGCCACCACCCGAAAACCTGCGTGCACCAAAAAAGTGGATAGCAGGCACCTCCCCACTATCCACTAACTCAGGCTCATTGACGGCTGTCAGAACTATGGTTGGCCCCAATCGTTAGACCACGAAATGGGAAAAATAAGGTGCATTTAGGCGGATGCGGCTGGAATGAAGTGACATACTAAACCATCTTCGCTAACGCCGTTTGCAGATACCACCACACACTTACTCAAACCAGATATTCCCATGGTTTCTTCAAATCGTCTTTGCCCAAGTACTTACAAGCTGACGCAAATTTTGGTTCAACTGCCGCTTGACTGTGTTGTAGTGGAGGTTCCACAGTGTTCCTAGCCCCTTCTCTGCCTCTTCGACGTCCCAAGGCATGAGAGGCGACTGCTTTAGGCGTGCAAGTGGCCCATCGGTCTCCGTCAAAACTCGATCAAGGGGCATCAGAGAAGCAAGGCGTCTTCCTTTCTTACCTCGGAGCATTGCAGGTCCAACGCTGAACCAGCAGCCGAGTTCAATTGCTCTCTCGAGTTCGGCTCGTGTTCCCGAAAACCAGTGCAATATTGGCAACCCGGCCTTTTCGTAAGTCTCAAGGTAGTCAAGGACCAGCGAAGTCGCCCCTCTCGAGTGAATCGTCATGATTCGCCCGCCAGCGAATTCGCATGCTTGAAGGACAGTTTCGAATACTTCTCGCTGTACAGAAAGTGAGAAGCGATGAGGCGTCGACCCATCGAGCCCGATTTCGCCTACGTACCGGGTTTCAGACAGGAGTGCGCACAGCTGATGAATCTCATTCTGACGCGTCGCAACGAGCTCTGGATGAAGACCAACTGCTACTTGCACCCTAGGCGCGTTGCCAACTAGTGTTCGTGTTCCTTCCCACGCCAATGGTGTGGTAGTTACTGCAAGAATATAGCAATGTTGCTTTACGGCTTCCTTTAGAACGCCGGAAGGATTTTCATATAAGTCTAGGTGACAGTGGAAGTCGATCAAATGGCACCAACTTCATTTAGGAACGTTCGAAGCTCAGCGACGCCTCGTTCCGCCAAATCAACAAATGGAGTAATATCTCCAAGCTGCAAGCAATTCAACGCGGCTCCAGCCCAAAGGTCCACTCCTGTTCGTGCGACCTGTTGCGCGGCGAAAGCCGCTGACCGCACATCATCGAAGTCACGGTGATCTGAGTCGGGTAGGGATAGGTTCTCGTATACATATTTCGTCTCATCCTCCATCCCCGCTCGCGCGAACGCTGCCCTCCGAACAAGGCATGGGACACAGCGACCACAGTGGTTGTAATTGAAACGGGTATATCGTCCACAACTGTTTGTCTCAAAAGCAAGCTGGCCAAGCAGATGCTGGTCTGTGCACTCCAAGAGCATCTCACCTTTCGTTTTGACCTGGTATCCATTTGACAGCTTCACATGCAACCCTGATGCTTCAAGGATATTCTGAATCTGTCGAATGAAGAACGGATGCGTCGTGCGAGTACTTAAGCTGCCAATACGAAACGGAGTAAACGGGACATTGAGGCTGATAAAGCCATTTTCCGGCACAATTAAAGTTACAGCTTCGCCTCGACGATGTTGTGGCAGCGCTGAGGCTGCGAGCACACCGTAAGCTAGAAAAACCATCGATCGCGCCCGCTGGGAAGGCTCGGACTTTCCAGGTGGTCTGATTGCGTGCGTGAGTTGCAGGTGAGACAAATCTTCCGCAACCTTGCTCGCAATTTTCCTTTGTCTAGCCTTATCTCCTCGAACCACCTGGCTGACCAAAACAGGACGCTGTCCCGTGGAAACTGCATCGATGGCACCTACGAGGCTGTCAACTCCTCCGGAAAGAAGACAAACACAGTCCCCATCCAACTGACGTCGAGTCCTTCGCGGTTTTGGAGGTGGAGAAACACCGCCCGAGACAAACGAAAGTCGCCAGATGTCGGTTGTCAGGAATCGCAGGGCTGCCTCGAATGCCATTGCCTGTGTCTCCCAAAAGTTTGGCTCGGAAACAGCTACCTCTAGCTGGATGTCACGAGTCCAGCCGTCGGGGCTATGTTTCCTAAGGCAACCAAAGTCAGCCGCCGCAACACTTAGGGCAATGGCCAAGAGATCCCAAGCCCGCGGTGAGGGTTGGGCGCCAGCCCGACGGACATCTTTAAGCATGGAAGCCGCGACACGACCCACCCCCTTGTGCTGGGGGGGATGAAACAAGGAAAATACCATGTCTTCGTCTGGAGGAACGGGAACTGGATCTTGTAGGCAAACCACTTTCATGCCAGATATTCCTCAAAGACTTCAAAAGTATCTTGGATTACTTTCGACACGAGTCTACCCGCAACTTGCTGCGAAAGAGACTCAAGACTTTGGCGTCGTCGTCGAAAGGACTCAGCGACCTTCTGCCGCACGTACCGATACATTTGCTCCAAGCGTTCCATAGCTTTAGCAAGGCTTGGTGCCCTCGTCAATACCGTGTTCCCAATATCTACATCAATACGTATACATATTTCCTCACTGATGAACAACTCCAATGCCAACTCAATCTGCTCCGCCGTCAAGGCAGCAAGGTCAACTGACGGTTCCCTTAGTATAAGCTTGCACAAGGCTTGAGTAATCGAACGGCGGCTCGCCTCAGAGTCCAAGGACCCATCGCTTGGGCTAATTGCCAATGCGAGGCGGTCTACAATCTCTCGGGCTGGGCGTCCTGCTAGGCGCGCAGGGTCGATGCCCATGTCAACCTCGGGCTGCGTTCCACGGCTCAGCGAATTGAGTGCGCTATAAAGTGCACTAGCTCGTCTGACCGTCCCGGCCATCCGATGCGATGCCCGGCTTGATCCCCCTAGGCCCTTGTGAACGTACTGACCGAGACCCCGCTTCATGCTGGCTTCAGATTCGGTTTTGGCAAACCGTCCCAAATTGATTCTTGCGCCCATGAATCTTCCAAGGGGTGCGATCGGGGTTAATTCTTCCTGAGAAGAGTCAATATCCTCTCCGTTTTTCTGCTCAACGTCCAGTTCGTCGGGCGAAAATAATGGATCATAGGTTTCTGGGTCACTGACCCAGGATGGAACAAGAGAAACTCCTCCGCCTGGCCCTGCACTTGATATTGAAGTACCCATCAACTCCCTTCCTTCTCCATCACCTGCAGTGCTCGTTTTACGGAATTGGGAGTCCCACTATCTTGACTCCACAATTCAAGAATAGGTCGTGCCCACTCTCGACCATTTAATGCAGGTACAATTTCAGGTTTTAGTAGAGATCTCGGTATCGACTCTAGAAAACTAACTACGGGGCGTGCCTGCTCCGGATCTACGTTTATCACGGCGATAAGGCTCCATAGGACCGGTGGAGTTCCCCAGCTCTGCACCTGACGCGCTCGCACCAAGAGCCTCTCGGTAATAAGCGCGATCTCCCAACCGGCGAGGGAACCCAATTCAGCCTCAATAGTGTTACTCGGATCGCCTTCTAGACCCAAAAGTGCTTCCAGTATCTCAGCCGCTTCGGACGATAGTTGGTCAGAATGTGTGATAACAGGTATGTGTTCACGGCTCACGTAGACAACTGAACGCAAGTCCAAATCTGAAAACAGCGGCGGAAGAGCTAGCCAGTTTCTGACGAATGGTGTATTCCACGAACCTTTCAGTGAATTCAGACTTTCACCGGCCTGGGCTTGCTCCTCCCAGTCCGAAAGGAAAGTCGGCTTGCCCTCATCACTGTGGTTGATTTCGGCAATGAGCTCGTTATAGGCTTCTGTTCTTGCACAGCGTTCGAAAAGTAGCATCTTTGCTAATGCCCCTTCGTCAACGGCAACTTCCTGGGATCGGGCGATCGACATACGGATAGAGAGTGTATTCAAGAACCTTTTTATGAGACGTGGGTTGCCAGCGATCTGCATCGAAGTTGTCATTAGAGGAGCTAGCCGGTCGGCAAGCTCAAGGTTAGCTTTAAGTTTGTCAGGACAATTCTTGATTAACCCCGACACGAAATTCAAATCCACCCGGTGTCCTTTCCAAGTTTCCGACAAACGCTGGCACACTTTTGCCCTCACCATCTCACGCTGTTCAGAGTCGATATCGCTGTTTTCTACGAATAGCATCATTAGGTAGGCCCTGACTTCCTGTGTACCGAGAGGAGGAACTCGAATAGGAACCTGCACGAGCTTGTCGAAGTAATTGGTGACGAGTTCATCATCGAGGTCCGCACCTAGGAAGTGAACGCGAACTGCGTGTCGGATCATGCGATCGTCAGCCGCGATGACAAACGCAGTATTTGGTAGGAATAGGAAGAGGCGGATGGCTTCCAGTGTGGCAATGGCAGTTGAGGGCAAGCAGCGGTCAAGATCATCAACGAATACCACGAGAGTGACCCCCATTTCACCTAATGTCTCTTCTAAGTGGTTCCGTAGTTCCTGAATTTGCTGGGGAGGGGATGACTCTTCGGAAGGTTTGATCAAGTTCTTTCCCTCTTCCACTATGGTTTCCCCTGCTTTCCTGACAGTGGCGATGTCCTGCGCCTCTACTCTGCCATCAGTAAGGTCCTTGGCAAACGAAAGAGCATTCGCAATCAGGCCTACCGGAAAGCCTCCTGTGGCAATAGACAAAGCAGGCCCTGCGGTTAAGCCGGCTAACCTCAACCAATTCACGCGGCGAAGAAGGTCTTTTGCCTTGTCCAGCCCTGTCCTTGATTCTTCCCCATGATCGATAAGCTTCCTTACGATCACTTCCATCAAGGCCGCACGTGCGTCGTCGTATCCTTGGTACAGCCAGGCATTGAATTCGACGAACAGGAACTGACCATCACAGCGCGACTTCAGTGAATCGGAGATCAAGTTAAGCATGGTGGACTTTCCGGCCCCCCAGCCTCCAGACACACCCATTGAGAGTGGTTGACCGCTGGCCTGAACGATCATCTCCGCCGCAGTCTCAGCGACGCAAAGGAAGTTCAAGAAATCTTTGTTAGTTTCGTTATCGGACCACATGATAGAATTCGATCTATGACCGCATGTCAATGTCGCAACTGACGTCCTTTGGACCGCTTCGTAGCGAAGCACAGTGTTACAGGACTACTAAGACGAAGTTGCAGCTTAATTTTCAGTCGGAATGCTTTTCTCAATCCTGGCGATCATTGTTCCCGATATTCCTCCTGAACCAGATCTCTAACTTGCAGGCGCGTTTAGCTTTCGCTTGGACAACACGTCTGCCTCTGCGGAAACTTGAGCTTCTCACCATGGAAGCGCATCAGCCACTCATAAAATCCCTCGGTACCGTGAGCGTCGTCGGATACGAAAATCTCCAGCTCATTCGAAAATGTAAAGGAACACAGGTCGAAAAGCTTGTGGTGGAGCGTACAGAGTGCCAGTCCGTTTACTTCTGCGTCAGGGCCCCCTCCCAGTCGCCACTTGATGCGGGCGGCTTCCAGGGCAATGGGCCGAAGCCCAAGTCGTATGTCAAAGCCACAGACGGCGCATCGACATTCGTAGGCTTTCAGGACATTGGCCCGGAAGTTTGGGTCGCGCTTCTGTTGACCGGTGCTCTTGAAAGTCAGGTCGATCCCTGTTGCCTGTAAGATGTCCTCGTGAACTGTGTCGGGAAAGTGCGCTTCCAGCATGATCTGAACAACATCCGACACCATGCTTGAATCGTCCTCCAGTTGCTGGGCGATTTCCTCGGTAAATCCCCCGGCGACCTCCGCAGCGAAACAGACCGCCTCGCCTGACGTCCCCGTTGGGTGAAACTTCTATCCTATCGGCACCGGGTATTTCCCATACGCCATCATTCTGCAGGCGCCAGAATGGGAATTGGGGCTCGTACCTCTTCCGTTTCGGCCCAAACTCCTTCAGAAGACTCCCAAGCTTCTAATCCACCTCAGAAAAGGGAAGCAACCGGCCCTCACCCCGTAGCAACTTCCCAATCGCATACAGTACTAGCAGCGGTTTGTGTGGTGCTCTCTCGTCGCCCCTCTGCCATACTTTCAGGGTCTCAAATCGTCGAGCAACTTCTTCCCTGTCCATCTGTCGTGGTCAGGAGTGTTGACGAAGCTAGAATTTGGCAAACCCTGA
The DNA here is from genome assembly GCA_965208965.1 of Caldilineaceae bacterium. Classification (GTDB taxonomy): domain Bacteria; phylum Chloroflexota; class Anaerolineae; order Caldilineales; family Caldilineaceae; genus Bin5. The sequence continues at coordinate 737,930 of OZ242384.1, read as the reverse complement.
GTAAATTGGTTCTGGGCGAGGTGATTTGGGGCGCGATTATACCTCTTTCCTTTTTCCCCGTCCAATTTTGCGTCTGTAGGCAACTTGGGATTGGCCCACAATAACGGAACCACCAGTTATGGTGCTTCAGCGAAGCGAATTACCCAGCCTATGGAGTGGCAGAAAGATAGTCAAGATATGGCGGCGACACACGGCCGCCTTCAAGATACGCGTCGCCCGGCAAGCGCTTGCCGGGCCGCAAGACGATAACTCAATTGGCCAGCTATCACAGGACTAATGCAATCCTGATTCGGGCATCGAATGAAAATCTTCTGGACAGTGGATATGTAGTCTTTACAAACAGTGCCGAAGGCAAACAGCGGGAGCAGAAACCCTCTGAAGCAAAACACCGGCAACAGCTCGGCCACCTCTAGACCAAACTTGACCGGCTGAATATCAAGGTTGCCCCCTTTGGACTATGATATGCGGCTATGAGCGTCTGCCATTTTCCAGTCCCGCGCGTGCGACGGCAGGGCCAACTGCTGGGCCCCGACCGTTCCTCACTCTCCCAAGCGTACGAAAACTAATTCTTGTCGCCGAAATAGCGTTGAAGAAACTTGTAGACTTCTAGCTTTTGCGATTCAGACGCGGATTGCACGATTGCTACGACATTTAACCAACCGGTTTCGTCATCCCAATAGTTCTTTTTCATAACTTGATGTCTGCCACATAAGGGCTGCCACTTTGTCGCGTCCTGTGGATCGATTTCTGCGTGAATGGCGTGAGGAGTCATATGGTCCGGGGTCAACTTGATTGTACCTCCCCCCACTGGGTCAACGTCTCCGTCTCGAAGACCACATACTGTGCCGCCTTCCGACCAGGCACACCTATGCTTATACTGCTCAAGAACCTTATTCCATGTCGCGGAAGTGGGTCGAGTTCGTTTCGATGCAGTACTGCGTCGTTCCGCATTAGGCATCATATACTCGCTAACTCTCAAGTCCCCTCGGTTCCTCCATGAAAGAATTGTATATCCTTCATCAGTTCTGAGTTCCGACAACCGTTGATGCCAGTTTTCTGGAACGCGACCAGTCACAGGATCGGTTGCAACTTTTATCAATTGTTCTCGCGTGGCAACTTTCCCAAGATTGTCCAAGAAGAACGCTCTTATTCTTGCGCGAATTGAAGTCTCTGTGTAGGGACCCTTTATCTTCGCGTTTCTATCTTCCATAAGACCGCCGTGCCCTCTGACGTAAAAGGCAATACACTCAATGTATTGCCAATAAGATATATTTGACTCAAGTCCTATCTGCTACGGAGCATTATGGGCTGAAGGTTCTGCTCAGACTCCCCACTAAACGCAGAAGATGACCAGATCGAGCAGGGTTCTATCTCTCCAAGAGACGCGACTGCATTGCAGTTTCCTTTTTTTGGAATCCACAACATTGAGCCATACGTTTCTTTGTGATGGAAAGATATTCCGCCGAAATATCACACAGTATGGCTCTTCTGTTAAGGCGGGAGCAGGCCTCTCCCGTTGTTCCCGAACCGCACATAGGATCCAGTACGGTATCATGCTCTCTTGTAGACATAAGGATTAGCGGCTCTATCACTGCCAAAGGTTTCTGCGCTGGGTGCTCAGTTTGTTCCTTTTTCCCGACAAATCCGATATTCAAGGGGGCCTCTAAGACAGAAGGCGGTCCAGGAACAAATCTCATCTTGCCCGCTCTCCATCTCTCCAGTTGTTCATCGTTCAGAAAATGTTCTGGATACACGGGCGCATCTCTTGATGCTATGTGTAAGCACGCATTTTGAGCGGAACGCCATCCCCGAATTACAGACGGGCAATTTTTATAGTACCAAGTAAGCCATGAAACAAGAGTGAAACTCTCGGGAATTGTTTGAACCTGAAATGCCAATATCTCCGGAAATCCCCAAACAAAAACGTGCTTTGAGATATTGCAGGCGGCTTCAATTACACTTGAGAGCCACTCGTGGTAGTCTTTTCGTTCACCTCCTATTCCCTTGTTGTACCATGGATCTAGGATAACTGACGTTACTTCCTGTGTCGTTCTGAGCGTCTGCAAAACATCCGCTGGCTTCAGTATGTCAATGGTCGAACTTCTTAGAGTTTCACCATACAGCACATTTTCCTCGGAATCAGTCACTCTCATCCCTTTTCTCCCGGCATATGTTGTCAAGTCACTGCAGAGTCAGCCTCCCTCTGAAAACATTCTGTAGAGCTGTCTGCACAACTCTCAACTGCAGATTCTAAAGCATTTGTATGGTTGGTACCAATCTTGGAACCACAAAATGGGGGAAAGACCGCCTCGCAAGTTTCACCTGCGCAGTACCACAACCTGCTGGAAATCGTATGTCGCCGCGGTCCCTTGACGATTGAACTGTTCTTCCGCCTGCGTGGCGTTCGGTTCCATTGATACACCTTAGCTCGTGGTCCAGATTTTGGGGCCAAGCTCATCCATCTGTGACTCGCCGAAAAGCGGTAATGGTCAGAGTCTCGCAGCCGCCTACTGTGGCAACGGGGGCAGAGTTATTCGCCCTTGACGCGGGGAGGCTCAAGCCCGAACAACGAAAACAGTTCCTCCCCGCTCAACCTCGCCGAAAGGTCGAGCGACACGTCGTCAATAAGCTGATCGAACAACCTCTGTTTACGTTCCAGAATCCGGTCAATGCGTTCCTCGATAGTGCCCGCGCACGAATACTTGATCACGTTGACCTTGACAGTCTGCCCCATGCGATGCGCGCGATCCTCCGCCTGTCTCTCAACCGCCGGGTTCCACCAGCGGTCCAGATGGAACACGTAGGACGCCTCCTGCAGATTCAAGCCTAAGCCCCCCGCCCGCAGCGAGATGACCATCGCCTTATGCTCATCGCGACGCCTGAACCGCTCGATCGCAACCGACCGCGCCTCCAACGGCATATCTCCCGTCAACATGACTGGGCTGAACGCTCGCAGGAACGCCGCCGCCGCCTTCACCCCGAACGTCTCGCTTGCGTACTGGGAGAAGACAAGCGCCTTATGCCCCTGTCCGGTCAGCTGTTCCAGTCGCTCCCTGATATCGTCGAGCTTGCTGGATTCGCCGGTCTCGGGGTCGAAATTGCAGATCTGCTTCAACCGCGTGATCAGCTCCAGCACATGCCGCACCCTGACTTCCGCCCCCAGGGACTTCAGATAAACGATGCCCTCCTCTTCCGCCTTGGAGTAACTCGCCCTCTGTCTGGGGCCCAACTCAACTGCCAGTTTCGTCTCCAGTTTCGGCGGCAGGCCATCTAGAACTTCACTCTTTTTGCGCCGCAGCTGGACTTCCTTGTGGCGGTACAGGAGTTCTGAACCCGGAAAATAGCGCTTGAGCGGACTCGTCCCGTCATGATCGACAAACTCCATGATCGAAGCCAGCTCCTCTTCCCTGTTCTCGATCGGCGTGCCCGTCAACGCCCAGGACCGCACCCTCCGCAGACTCTTCACCGCTTCGCTCGTATCGTTGAGATTCTTGATCCGCTGCGCTTCGTCAGCCACGACGACGTCCCATATTCGCCGGGCGGGCCGCATTGCAACGAGCCTGTCAGCGTCTTGGCGCAGCACCCCGTAGCTGACCAGCTTGACGTCCGTATGGGCCTGCCACTGCCAGCTGCGGTCGTCTGCCGACCCGCGCACAATGATTGCGCTGAGCTCAGGAGCCCACCTCGTAAGCTCCTGCCGCCACTGGTTCAATACGCTGGCCGGCGCGATCACAAGACACGACTCTATCTCTCCCCGCGCCCGCAGAATCCGCACCGCCGCAACCGTCTGCACCGTTTTGCCAAGCCCCATGTCGTCCGCCAGGAGCAACCGGTTCATCTCCAGCAATGCCTGCACGCCGCTGATCTGAAAAGGCATCAGCTCCCCCGGCCACTCCATCTGTGAGACCCACGATGAGAGACGAGGCTCTTGATCTTGCTGTCCATCGATAGGCTGTAACGCCAGCAGCTCCCAAAGGTGCTCCGCTGGCCCGGAAGTTCTCTCCCCGTTCTCGACCTCAGGTCGGTTAAGGTTCAAGACCGCGTTCAATCCTGCAAAACTGGAAATGCCCCGAATGCGTCTGTACTCGAACGCCTTGCTCAGGCAATTCGCCGCGCGGGCAAACGCCTCGAAGGGATCCTCCCTCTGCATGATCCTTTCAAGTGTCTGGTGCGCTTCCGTGCCTTCGCAGGGCTGTTCATTCGCCCACAGCAGTTGTGGCGAACTCCAGTTTTCCACACTGACGCGGCAGAAGGGCAGCCGCACCCGTAGGGCCTCGGTAACGACCCACAGGGGAATCTCGTCTGCCAAGCCGAGGAGCAGTACTGGCGAGCCCGCTGCCGACCTCAAGAGCGATCGGGTGAGGCAAAGCGCCGCCTCCTCACGCCAAGGCGCCCTGTCTGTATGCAAATGGGGCTGGGGGTTGCTGTCAGCGCGGGCAAAGCAGAAACGCAGCGGTTCGCCCACGCTGGTAGTTTCAAACAGTGCCGCCCGGATCCCGTGGCCTTCCTCTTCGTCAACAAATCGCAGCCAGGCTATCGTACTGCCGCTGTCGTGTTCAGCCAGATCGTCGAAGGGGATAGGCATCGCCGGCCCTATTCAGCATCGCCTTCATGGGCCGGGGACTCCAGGTCCCTGTTCTCCTCATACGAAGTCGTAAACTCGTGGACCTCTGTCTCCGGCCTGGAGTCTGGCCTGAGCCGCAACAGGTCCCATTCATTGATGGCGCGCCTGACCTGGTAGCGCATCCGTCCGTAAATCCCGGCCCCGCCTGCCTTCGCGTCGATCGGGGGCGCCTCCCAACCGTACGCGTCGCGGTACAGGCTGCGAAGCTTCTCTACTGTAGCCGTCACGTCGTCGCTTTCCGGCGCTCTCAGCGGCACGCATTGCCGTTCCAGCATATGCATGCCGGTCTCGGCGCGGCCGGCGATATCCTTGTATCTCCGATTCGCCTCCAGCTTCGGCCCGATGTAGTCGTGGTCCTTTCTAGATCCGTCAGGACTGATGATCGCCGAAGCGAAGTCCTCGGTCACCGAGCCGACCATGACCAGGCCCGGATAGCTTTCCCCGGCCGCCTCCCCCATCCAACGCGCCACCTCGGCGTACGATCGCCCCCTCTGCAACAGTGAGTAGGAACCGACCAGCTCGATCTCATCCAGCAATACGACCCACCCCCTGTACCGAGCCCCCTTGATCAACTCCAAAGCGAACCGCAGACGCTGAGGCGGCAGTTCAGCCACCTTGGGCATGTTGAACTTGTAGTTCTGCAGCTGATCGATCTGGCGCAGCCCGGCTGTTATTCTGCCCTTGAGAATCTTGTCCCCTGCCCAGAATGTCTCGATTTCGCCGTTGAGTTCGAGATCCCCCGCTCTTTCATATATGAGCAGACTTGCCGGAAAAATAGGACTGATGTCGCCTCGCGCCGCCGCCTGGTCCGCCCATCTGAAGAAAGATGCGAACTCTCTCGAGTCCGGCTTCAGGGATAGACCCAACTCTTCAATCAGCCGGCCGCTGCGGTCGGGCAAACGCCCGTTCTCCATGGCCGAGATAAACACCTTTCCGAGATCATAAAGAGGTGTCTCTTTGCTGATCGCCACCTTGCTGCAGACAAACCCCTGTTCAAGCGCAAGGTGCTCCAGGTGCGCCAGCAGGTGTGACTTGCCCGATCCGAAGTCGCCCGAGATCAGCATCCCCTGGCCATTGCCGGCTGGACTGTCAATGTCGGTGGCGCCGTCTAGCATGGCGGTAAAGCGCTCTTCCACGTGCGGTTGATTGCAGCCCAGTAGCCGCACGGCGGCCCGGTTGGGAACACCGCTCCGCAGAGCCTCCAGCGCCAGCCGGTTAGCCACCAGTGAGCTGGTGCCGTCACTTAACGACATGTCAGGCCTCCTTACAACAACCGGACCAGGGCTGCGACCGGATTAACCAGGTTTCTGTCGCGAACGTCGTCCATTATCCTGGTCTGAAGTGCCGAATAAATTCTCCAGCCTCGTGCCGACTCTTCGTCGATGAAGTCGTTGTTGGTCACGACAACCATCAACGTCGCCGCCAGCCTGTCCACGTCGTCAATGAACTCGCGCAGCAGCTCATAGTGATCAATGGTCATCGCCCGGGTGTAATACCGCGAACCGTCTTTGGGCCTTCTCGCCAGGGTCACGCGTGAGTTTTCTAACAGGAGTGCCGTACCCGCATGGCCCACGTGCCGCACCCAATATAGCGCTGACTCGATATAGTGTCGCGCCGTGGTGCGGTTTATGCTGGTGCGGATCGAAAAAGGGCGAACGTTGCTGATTCGCGTGTTGACGCCAGTAAGCCAGTCCAATAGCGGTTGTCTGGACTCTCCGCCGTCCAGGCTTGTGCACAGGTGAGTCATGGCGACCTTGAAGTCTCTCGCCATCTTCTGGTTTCTCAGTACTTGGCTGACTACATCCGGTCTGATCTCCTGGAGAACGAACCTCGCTTCGATGCCGTTGGCGCGCGCCAGGGAACTGTAGATATTGTCGTTGGCGTCCGCAATGGCTACGCCGTCCACGCTGAAACCCTTTTCTTCAGCCAGTCGTAGCACCATCCGCTGGGCCAGAAGCCGCCAGTCTATCTGTTTGGCCAGCGCAAAAAAGATGTCCTGGGGCATATGAACGCGACTGCTGACCGCGTCCAACTCTACGAAAACGTAGTCCAGCTCTTCGCATCGCGCCTTAAGCGAACGATAGAGTTCAGGTTTCCTCTCCTCGGGCGTGACCGCGAACTTGATCGATGCCCCGCCGTCCTTGACGAACGTTGACAAATACTCACTGTCAATGAATCCCAGCCACTCCTGAATCGGGATACTGTTCGACATTAGGCGTCCTCGCTAAACCTTAGCCCGTAGTACTCAACGCTCTGCCCCTCCGGCCCGACAAAGGTAAACAGATCGCTCGATTTCCGGCGTGTCCCTGTTGAGGAAGGGAAGGAAACTGTGGCCCCACGCCGCGTCCGGCGTGGTCCGTTCGCGTCAAGCATGTAAATGTCCCGCGCAAAGTCGCTGCGGTCGTACTCGCGGTCAGCGCCGGGCAAGGCAGTCATGAGCCCGTATATCTTTATCAGAGGTACAACGATCCCGGTGCTCTTCAACAGGCGACCGGAGTCCTCTCTGTTCAAAATGCCCGAGTAAACTGTATAGAGCGATTCAAGGAACCGGTTTGACGAATAGCCGCTGGTCTTTGTCTGATTCTTGAGAAGCATTTCCGCCAAGTGGGTCGGTCGAATAGCGGAATTCTTCTTCCTGTCAACCCGTACCGCGCTCTCACGCGGCAGTACGCGCAGAACGGAAGGGTAGGAAAACACGTTCCCATCACGTTCGTACACCTTGAGGCCGGCGTCGGCAGCCGCGTCCCGGAGCTCATCTGTATAGCGTTCATGGAGGTACCGTTCTACCTCCTCGTCCGAAAAAGACCAGGACGCCGCCGCGTTCTGTACCTCCTGCTGTAAAACGTTAAGGGCCTCGGCAAGCCTCTTCTGTTCTCTCCTTATCGCCGCAATGTTTCCTGTCTTGGCCGCCCGTTCGAGCGCCCTGGCCTGCGTGGTCAGTCCTCTTGCCGCCTTGAGCGCCGCCCCCGCAGCGCTTTCAGTATCGCTGAATGCCTGTTCCAAACTGATCACTTCTACTTCTCCTGTCTCTTTGTCATGCCGGTGGGATTGAAGCCCATTATAGATGTCCCACTCTCAATGTCAATCGAAAGGGCCCGATTATGCGATATAGCTTTTCGGTTGTTCCTTGGGCGTGGACGCAACAGTGGGGTAGGCGCCTGGGCAACTTAAGGACTGAAGAGAGCCATTTCCGCCAAACGGCGCAGATGACCGGATTCCATCTAAACCGCGCAGCGTTACTGGCACGAACTGAGACCGATTGAAAGGCTGCAGAAAGGCCTCCTCAGATCACAGGTCGCGATAGTCTCCTTGGAAGACCTCCTTTACATGCCAGGAAACGAACCTCTCGTCTGGGTAGTAGGAAGGTCTCTGCGGGAATTTGAGTTGCTGACCGTGGAAGCGCATCAGCCACTCCTGGAAACCGGCCGACCCGTTGGCTTCATCCGACACCATGATCTGCAACCCGTCGGACAAAGAAAAAGCGCCGCGGTCAAAGAGCCTCTGGTGCAGTACACATAGCGCTAGGCCGTTCGTTTCCAAGTCGGGCCCTCCGGCCTGTTGCCATTTGATATGGACGGCTTCCAGCGCGACAGGCTGATGGCGCAGCCGCACATCGAAGCCGCAAACTGCGCATCTGTACTCATATGCCTTCAAAACATTCGCCAGGAACTTCGAGTAGCGCCTGCCGTTGCCAAGTCCTGCGGAGGGCGATTCGATGTCGACCGCCTGCAGAATGTCCTCGTGTATCGAAGACGGAAAATGAGCTTCCAGCATCCCCTGGGCGATCCTTAGCGCCAATTCATGATCGTCCTGCAACAGACGGGAGATATCTTCGGTGAATCCCCCGGAAATCTCGTACACATCCAGATCGCTTTTTCTGGCATCCCCGCTGGAAGTCTGACTTACCAGGTACGCCTCAGGAATCTCCCACACCCCGTCGTTCTGGAGCCGCCAAAACGGAAATTGAGTCTGATAGTTCTGCCGCTTTGGGCCGAATTCTCGCAGTAAATCCCCGAGTTCCTTGTCCACTTCGGCATAGGGAAGTAGCCGCTCCTCACCTCGCAAAAGCTTGCCAATCGCATAGAGAACAAGCAAAGGCTTATGGGGTGCTCGCACTCCGCCTCTCTTCCATGATTTCAAATTCTCAAACTTCCGAATTACCGTTTCTCTATCCATTCTTACTCATTTCGTGGTCTAGCGATTGGGGCCAACCATAATCATGCGAGACATAAACTCGGAGAGCGTCTCTTTCTGACCACGATTTCAACTCAATCGGCCTACAGATTTAGATGCGCATGCCCTGACCCTGACATAATAATTGTTGCGTTCTTGGGTAAAAGGCGAGTATAATTCCTTGTTGAGGAGATAGAAATGCATTCAGTGTGGATGGAAAGTTATAGGTGTTTTAGGCATAGACAATCTGCACGCCTGGCCCCTTTGACATTTCTTATAGGGGAAAACAGCACTGGAAAGACTTCATTCTTGGCAATGATTCAAGCATTGTGGAATATGACAGCGTTCTATGAAACTCCTGTGTTCAAGGAGATACCTTACGATTTGGGAAGTTTTGATGAAATAGCACATCATCGTGGTCGAAGAGGAGGTAGAGCAAAGTCATTCCAAACCGGGTTCTGTACTACTGACAAACATGGACAAACTCCTACCAAAAGAAACTCAGGTCGTAAGTATGAGTTTCGATTCGAAAAACGGGGACCTTCACCATTTCCTGTATTTGGACGGGCAGACTATAAGAGTAATTGGTTCACCTGGAGCAAATCTTCCGATAAGTCATTCAGGTTGACATTTAGGACAAGAGATGGAATGTGGGAGAAAGACTTTCCTGACAGGGAATGGTTTTCTCCAGTTTCTCTATTGAGATCTCCTGTATCTGCGATTGCAGATCCTGAGAAATTTTCTCCTAAATCAAACTCTTCGCCATTTACCGAAGAAGATAGGGCTTCTCTCTTTGATATCGGAACTAGAGTTTGGCCTATAATTAGGCCATCGGCAACACTTCCTTTTCGTTCTAAACCTGAAAGAACCTACAACCCTTCCCTTGGCCATATCGCAGATCCAGAAGGTCAGTACGTTGTAATGGCTCTTGCGGAATTGTCGTATTCAGATGATGATCTTTGGACAGACATAAAAAGGGAGTTGGAAGAATTTGGTCGAGTTACTGGTCTTTTTGATGAAATTCGAATTTTTCATCTGGGCAAGAATAACAGCGAGCCCTATCAGGTTCATGTCAAGAAGCATGGAGGTAAACTGAAAGGTCCTTGGAGAAATCTTGTTGATGTTGGGTATGGTGTCAGCCAGTTCCTGCAAATTGCAATTCATTTATGGTACCGAGATAACACTCCACTATACTTGTGGCAACAACCGGAAATCCATCTCCACCCTAGTGCTCAAGCTGGGTTAGGAAGTCTGTTATGCCATACCGCCAAATGGACCAAACAGTTTATTGTTGAGACCCATAGCGAATACTTAGTTGACCGGGTTCGTATGGATATTCGAGACGGCATAGGAAATCTCAATCCCGAAGATGTGTCTATTTTATTCTTTGAGCCTAACGGTCTAGATGTAACGATCCATTCTCTTGGAATAAACAAGCAGGGCGATATATTTGGCTTTGACGGGGAAGTTCCTAAGAGTTATGGAAGTTTCTTTATGAGTGAGATGGACAGATCCTTAGGGATGTGAAATATGTGCGCTATTCTGGACGCCAATGTTGTCAACGAAGTACTTGGAGATGATAAGCCTGAAGCCGCGATGAAGTTTTATGAGTGGATTAGAGCAGATCCAAAACGATTGGTAATAGGAGGCAGACTACGTTATGAACTTGGAGAACGTGCCAGCCGCCAAGCAAAAAGGTGGATAAACACAGCCATCAAGACGGTAAGTGTTTGTATAGAAAATGACGAAAAAGTAGACAATTTAGCCGAGAGACTTCAGGATGAAGGAAAATTGAAATCAGATGACCCGCATGTAGTCGCTCTAGCCCAAGTAAGCGGTGCCCGCCTGCTCTATTCAAGAGATAAAGATTTGCATTCAGATTTTACAAATTCTAACTTTCTTAGGAATCCCAGAGGAAGAGTTTACTCCACACTACGTGGCCAAGAATTCACCAATGTACATGAAAGTCTCTTAAAGAGAAAAGACTTGTGTCGAGGAGGATGTACTAGATCCAGACGTTAATTTCAGACATTTATCCTACCTTTCTACCCCTCCATTTCCCTTATCTTTAACCGCTCCAGATAACCACACACTTAGCTAGTTCTCAATAAGAGCGCTGTGTCTAAACCGTATGTGGATCCTTTCCCAGTGACCTGCCCCCGAATTCGGTAGGCAAAGGGGCGAGTTATCTTTCGACACTTTTCCCCTAAGCCCCCGGTCAAACCGGTGACCTGCCCCCGATGTTTGTGCCACCCGTTATGTTAGTCCGACAGGCACGGGGACAGGGTCGGCAGGAAAGAGGGCCTCGCGCAGCCGCGTGGACGGGGCTGTGCCGCTGCCCCGATTCCAACCGGCCCCGGCGTCTGCTACTCCGTTTCGGCCTCGATCCGGAGTGTGAGGAGGAATTCGAGCAGTTCCGCCTGTTCGGCCTGCGGCAAAGCCGCGAACGCGTCGCGCTGACCGCGCGCCTCGCCCCCATGCGCCAGGATCGCCTCCGATATCAGTGTCGCCCGCCCATGATGTAGAAATGGCGGTTCGGACGCGAACCCCCACAGCTTCCTCGTCAGCCACAGCTGTCTGGGAATGCCCGCTTGCTCCGATGCATCCGTGTTGAGAAGCTCTCCCATGTCGTGCCGCTTCAGATCGGTGAATACCGGGAGCAGGTAGTTGCCATCGGCATCCTGTCTCAACCCCTTGATAAACGGCGACAGGTCTACCTCGAAGACGGCGGTCACATCCTCCGGCCTCAGATCGTTGTCCGGGTTGAATGGTCCGGGTTCCACGAACAGGAGGCTGGCCAGCGGCATCTCGGGAATATGACATGCGGAACATTGGAGTTGGTCAAACAGGGCCCGCCCGCGCGCTGCCGCCTCCCTCTCCACCCGGGTCGCCGGCGTCACCTGCACAGGCGCCGGCAGCGTTGCCTGAAACAGCGTGAGCGCGGTAATGTCGCCCACCGTCAGCTCATTTACGTAGCCGTCTGCGTCCGGGTCCCTGCCTTCTCCCGCCTGCTCAACCGATAGCATGCCGTGGTGATGGATGGCGGCGTTGTTGGTAAACTCGCGCAGGGAAACCGCCGCGCCCTTCTGGTGAAAAGGACGGACAATCAGATCTTCATTCACGCCTTCAACCGCAGAACCGTCGATCGAACCGTCCGGGCCGCACAAAAGCGTGCCGAAACTGACGCCCTTGGTCACCAATTCCACGCTGACCACCCGGCCTGTCCGCTTCGCCTCGCGCAGCCCCGCAGACCGCAGCGCGTGCATCTCTGCGGTCATCTCGCGCGCCAGCAGCTCGATGAACCCCGCACCGAAAATACTGGGCGTGTTGCGTTCGTTGCCTACCGTTTTCAGCGTCTGGTTCGGTCCGCCTTCCACCGTGTCGCCGTCAAAATCGACGAAGGGCAGAGCGTCCGCCAGCACGAATACATTGACGGCTACCTCGCCGCCCCCGCCCGGAGCGGGCAGGTTGTGGCACCCCGAACAGGCATTGGCGTCCGGTCCGGAGATTCGGTTGAAATTGTCCGGCATCTCCCTCCTCTTGCGCAGGCCGCCCTTGCCCGTAAGTTCGGGCCGCCCCGCGCCGTCCAAGGCGTTGAAGTTGGCCGTGAAGAGAACGCGGCCATGCTCGATTAACGCTTTAAGCGTAAAGTGGCCCGCCTCTATGTCGGCCTGGCTGATATGTCGCTTGACCGCCGGCTCTTCGCCGATGACCGGTGGCGGACTGTCCTCTTCAGAAGCCTGCAAAGCGCTTTCAGCAGCCGGAACGGACTGCGCCAGCGCGTCGAGCCTCTGCACTCGCGCGCCCACCAGCAACGCGACCAGGGCGGACGCCGCGAGGGCGCCACAGATCGAAACCAACTGTATTCGTTTGCTCATGTGACCGCTCTCTAACGCCAAAGTCCTCCCGCCAGAGGACTCTATTCACTTCCTGTCCAGCATTAAGGCCAATAGTAGTTTACAGCATGGAAATATCATTCTTATCTAAATTGCGCCTCTTTTTGTACCAATAATGTATCAATATTCTCCAGATAGTAGAATCGGGGGCGTCTGGGCCGCAGACGTCCCGTTTCAGGGCCCGCGTTCAGCCGCTGCGCCTGCGTCTGTTCTACTATTCTTGTAATTCCCTTCCTGTCGATGTCTTCGACATTGCAATCTGGACAGCAATGTAAGACAATCCTGATAATTACAATTAGGTGCCTTCTGACAGTTCAGACTCCTGGGGCAAGTCAACCTGTTAGACTGAGCCTCGTCAGTCAAATCTAAATCACAACCCTTTCCCGGACAGAAATGCCCCGCAAGATTCGAGAATTGATCAGAGAGTTGGAAGAGGCTGGATTTACAGATAGGGGCGGAAAGGGCAGTCACAGGAATTTCTGGCATCCCAAAGGAAAGCGAGTTACACTTTCTGGAAAGCCAGGTGATGACGCAAAACCGTACCAGGAAAGGGAAGTGAAACGAACTATTGAGGAGGTCGAAAGATGACCGCGAATACCAAGTATGGCGGGGTCGTCGAATGGTCAGACGAAGACCGTTGTTTTGTAGGGTCTTACCCGGGAATCATTGGTCCCTGCTGCCATGGGGACGATAAAGACCAGGTATACCTGATATTACGTCAAATCGTCGATGAATGGTTGGAAATCGAATACGAAGACCGGGAGAAAACTCCTTACAGCAGAGTCCCCGGTTCCGAAGAATATGTTGATAGAGTGAAGTCCCATCTGACTGAATATCGCCGCAATCACTTGGGAATAGAGCAAGTGGGAACTTGGGACGGCACGCCGTATGATCACATTCTCCCCAAGAAGCTGCGTTGCCTGAACCTGATTGAAACGGTTCGCGTCGAAGTTTGCCAGTATCTTCAGGTATCGAAGATCAGGCTGGATCGACACTTTCACCATCTCAATTCGTCCCAAGCCGCTTGCATCAATCTTTTCTGGCCGCTGCTGAACCGTGCCAACTCATGCATACTCGTTGAGTCTCTGGGCATTGGCCCTGGCGAAGTCGCGCACTGGGAATTCGAAAAAGTAATGGACTGGAACGAAAAGACCAATTTCGACCTTTACCTCGAACTCAACTCTGGAGTCAATACCTTTATCGAATTCAAATACGCGGAGGAAGAGTTTGGCAGAGCCAAAGACGATGGGCAACACAGGCAAAAGCTGAAAGACATTTACGAACCAGCCTTGCGCGATTTTGTGAGTCCAGAATATCTCAAGAAAAAGAAATTCTTTGCCAACTATCAGTTATTGCGCAACCTCATTTACACTGACCCTGAGAGAGGCGACAAAGTCATCTTTCTAGTCCCGCGCGCGAACAAAAGAATCGTAGGGAAACTTCACAAGGTTATTGAGTCTGCCATTCTGGACGCTTCGGTTCGTGCGCTGATAAGAATACGGTTTCTCGAAGATGTCGTCTCCAAAGCCTACGAATCCGCTCACCTCTCAGACGACGATTTCTATCTCCGTACTCATCTCCATCTCTATCGACAGAAATACTTCGTGTAACGACCACAGTGTGGTTGGCCCCAGGAATAGGTCTGCGCCGCGAGGATAGCATTATGCCTTCGTTCCGCAGAAGCGGACCGCCCGTTGCCGATGGCGGCAGACCGCCCGCCTTGCGAACAGAACACATCGCATCCGTCTGGATGCCCCCTGTTATTTCCGTTTCGTGGTCTAGTGATTGGGGCCAACCATAACAATCGGTTGAGCCTGTTCTGTGACCGACTCCGAGCGTATCTTATACAACTCAACAGTGGCACATCAGAATTTTGCGATGGACATTGCCAGCGCATTGCGCCGTTACGACGGGAAGCGGGTCACGCCGTTCCGCGAGGTCTTGGATGCGATCCGAGACGCCCCGGACAATGCTGTTGGCGAATTGCTTGACCTCGCCGCCTCCGACGAAATGGCGCTCCAGGTTGGCGCCACCTGGGTGCTGAGGCGCCTGGCTGAGCATGGCACAGCCCCCCACGGGCCGCAGGCGGAGAAGCTCTTGCGCCTCTTAAGTCGGCCTCTCGCGCCCGACGCGCTCCTTCACGTTCTGCAAGCCTTGCCGCACATAGAGGTCGAGTCGGCGCTGCAGGGAGAGCTGCAAAGCGCGCTGCTGACACTGATCACGTCCAGGCGCACGTTCATCCGCGCATGGGCCTATAACGGCCTCGGCATCCTGGCCGCGCGGGATCCCTCATTACGGCACAAGGTTCTCACTCTGTTTGACCATGCTGAGAGAAGCGAGACGGCCGCGGTGAAGGCGCGGATACGACTTGTGCGCACGACGATTCCAAACTGAAGCGCGAGTTGCTGGCCGCGCTGCCGGATAGCCCGTCATCCGCACGCTGCACAGTGCGGAGGGCGCCGCCGCCTTCCGTCTTGTCCGCCCCCGGAGATTGGAAGGCGTGGAACAAGAGGTACAGGTCATGGTGTGGGATGGGCCGCATGTCGCCATAGCCGGGCCGAAGACGGCGGCGGCGATGGTGACATCCAGGACTCCCGTGCGGATGACGACGGCGATTGAACGGTGTCCTCCCTCGGCCCCTCGCGGCCTGAGGCCGACCTGCCCCCCAAAACTGGTCCAAGTAATATGTTATAATTGGTCCGTAGAAAGGAGGGAAGTTTGAAAACAATCAGACCTGCGCTCCCCTATCTTGAATTGAAGAGACTTCTGTCTAAGGCTCGATGACGTTTGCCTGGATAACGACTTCCGGGGGCAAATCGCGATTGATCGCAAAGCGGACGGTCTGCCGCCATCATCGAAGGGCGGCGCAGCTACGCAAAGAAGATTCGACACGCCTTTGGTGTTCTTCGCGACCCTTCGCGTGACTTCGCGGATTAAGTGGTTTTGTCTTTGGCAACATGCAAGCCGGAAAATCCCTATCAGGCCTGCCGCCTTTCCGTTCTTGCTGAAATTTGAGCGGCCTTCCCAAAATGTCAACGAAACCTGGTATGGGAGGCCGAATGTGCTGTCCACATGGCCGTAGATTTTGGGTCATCATTTTCGGAGGGGCAATTCGAGTGGCCCCTATGCAAACCGACGGCAACAGAAAACATTTTCCTGTGCTGAATGAGCTCTACAACGGTGATGAGTTGAAGCCGGACGCAAGGGAGCGGCTATTGTCAATGCTCGATGATACGGAGTGGACAGTGTGAAGTAAAGCCCGGCCAGCCAGCCGTGCGCGTGAGCGCGTCAACGCAGGGCCACGTAGAGTTGGTTTGCCCTGTGGAACGGCAGGCGGACCGGTCGCGTGAGAGGGCGGGGGAGCCTCACCTCCCCCGCCCTTGTGAGGATTATTAAGATGCCGTCTCACAGTATTTGGCGAAGCATGGGCTTTGCTTTCGAAGGGTTGCGCTATGCCTTTAGAAGCCAACGCAGCCTTCGAATCGAAAGCATTATTGCAGGATTTTTTGTCGTGATTGGATTTGCTTTGGACATCAGCAGGCTGGAATGGGTTATCGTGATTATTTCGATTTCCTTTGTCATCGGGCTGGAACTGGTCAACACCGCTATAGAAGCTGTAGTTGACCTGGTGTCTCCCGAATATCATCCAGTCGCGAAAGTCGCCAAAGATATAGCCTCAGCCGCCGTTCTGACAAGTGGGGTCGGCGGGCTTATTGCTGGGCTTGTTATCTTTGGAGCTTACATACTCGGGGATAGGTTATTCTGAAAGAGTTGTTGATGATCCGGAGATATCCAGCCAAAGATGTTGGACTGGCGCCGATACTTCAAACTGTCAGTAGCTGCTATGGTCCGCTGGACTGTTTCGACGGCCCCAGGCCTGAAGTCCGGCCAACGCCGCCCCCCCCATTGTTCTGGCGACACAGACACCAACGCCAACCCCGACGCCGACTCTAATGCCCTCTTGTCCGACAGGCGATGCCTACGACTATCTGTCATGCGTCAAGCCTCCCTTGTACGGGCATAGCGAACGCATTGTTGGCCGGATCGTCGAGCCAGAGGCCAGTCCCGCAATCGAGTGGAAATAAACTGCTCTGCCGCTTGAGGTATGATGAGCCCTACTCTTCCGCATCGACGCAATACGGCAGTTCCAGCCAGCCAAAGTCGTTGTATTTGGCCTGCCGCATGGCCTTGGGTACGCATCCTGTCAACCGGTTGTTCGAGAGATACCATCCTTCCAAGTTGGTGAGTTGTCCCAATTCGGGCGGAACTGTGCCGCGCAGCTTATTGCCGGCTAGGTCCAGGTATTCCAGTCTGGTTAGTTGTCCCAGTTCTGGCGGAATGGAACCTTCCAACTGGTTATACCTGAGGTCCAGCATTTCCAAACTGGTGAGCCTGCCTAACTCTGGCGGAATCTCTCCACTCATCCCGCTTCCCCAGATTAACAATACCTCCAAATCTGTTAGATTCCCCAGTTCTGGAGGAATCGGCCCGTGCATCCAGTTTTCCGAAATGTCCAACCATTCTAATTCAGCGAGATTTCCCAACTCTGGCGGAACTGTTCCGTCCAGATTGTTGCGGTCGAGTTCCAACCATTCGAGTTCGTCTAGCTCGCCGAATTCAGGCGGAATGGCCCCTTTCAAACTGTTGTCCGAAAGGTCCAGCCACTCTAAATCAGTGAGTCTGCTCAATTCTGGCGGGATCGTTCCGCTCAGATGGTTGCTGTCTAAGGACAACGATTCAAGTTCGCTGAGATTACCCAATTCTGGCGGAATCGACCCGCTCAGCCCATTGTCTGCAAGTAACAACCATTCCAGTTCAGCGAGTTCGCCAAGTTCCGGTGGAATCGACCCGCTCAAACCGTTCGCGTGGAGGTCTATTTCAATGATCCTGTCGCGGTTGTCTGTGACAACGCCGTACCACCCGTCAATCGGTGCGTCGGTATTCCAATTGTCGCTTCTCAGCCATGCGTCGCCGTTCGTAGCATGATAGAACGCGACCAGCAACTCCCGGTCCGTGACAGTCTTCGTTGGTGTTGCCTGGTTGGTAGTCTTGTCAGTTGGCGCCACCAGGTCAGCAGTGGGGGCAGGCGGTATCGGCACACATGCCGCCGCCAGTGCAAACGGCAACCATACTGCCAGTGCGGTGACCACTACCTTCGCAGGAAGGGAAGAATGAAGCCTTTCGACGTCACTTCTCAGCATTATTTGTCTCTCCCTCTATTAGCAAGAGGTTTTCCAAATCGGCAGTCTTCCGCTTGTTCGCTCCCAACTATACTATACAGTCAGGAAGGGACTGAGCTGCGTCCCAACTCCTGAACTCAGGAAGAACAATTCAGACGTTCTTGGGGTTAAGATGGGTCAGGCGAAGGCTAGTGAAAGACTTAGAGTGTGAGAGGGTTGAGTGCTCGCAGCCAGCGATTGAGTGGCCTATTCCAGCGTATTGACTTAGTTTACATAGTGTACTTGTGGAGCGTCTCGCGACGAGAGCTCGTTAAAGTTTGTCAGAATGACGTTCTGCCTTAGGAGAGTGCGACAACAGAGTCGACAGCAAAATATTGTACTGATTGCCTACGGACCGTATACGTATTGCCTACGCTGAGACCTACGCAAAGCCTACGAAGATGCTT
Organism: Caldilineaceae bacterium; assembly: GCA_965208965.1. GTDB lineage: Bacteria > Chloroflexota > Anaerolineae > Caldilineales > Caldilineaceae > Bin5. The sequence continues at coordinate 719,611 of OZ242384.1, read as the reverse complement.
AGGTGGCAAAACCAGTAAGGAGAACGCCCAATTTGGACAAAACCGCGCTTCTGGAATTTGCCAAAACAAGGAAGGTATAGCACAATAGTTCCGTTTCGTCCCCTGCCCGTTCGCAGGTCTTCCCCAAGGCCCCTGCAACTACGCAGTCGAGCCTCCGACGCCCCGCATGCAGGCAGAGCACGTTAACCAAATTGAAAGCCGCGTCAGCCGCGGAAAAACCCGGCAGTCGCGCCGTCGCGGGTCACGTCCTGCCGCCGCCCTCCGCCCCGCAGTGAAATCTGGCGCCGTGCCTGGGCAAGCCTGCCGCCCAGACCAAAGGAGGAAACATTGCCCCGAAAACTTTGCAAAGCCCTTAGAAAAGACGGACAGCCCTGTCAGGGATTCGGACAGGCCAAACTCGACGGCTACTGCATTGCACACGCCCCAGCCGACAAAGTATGGGCGTGGCGCTCTCGCGGCGGAAAGGCGTCGTCAACGGCCGCCAGGGCCGACAAACGCATGCCCGACCGTCTGCGCGGCACAATCGAAAAGTTGACCAAGGGAATGGACGATCTGATCGCAGGCGAGATCGAGCCTGCCGCCCTCTCCGCGCTCAGCCGCGCCGCAAGGGTGCTGGTCAACCTCTACCGCCTCTCCGATGAAGAAATGGAACTGATTCGAGCAGAGGAAAGCGCGGCCGCCGCCGCCCAGGTCTCTGGCGGCTTCGGCGACCCGGCCCTCCTGGAGCAGGCCGACGCCATCGCTTCCTGGCAAAACCAGTACATAATCGATTCCCTCATCCGCCAGGGGCTGGTAACACTGCTGGACGAAGAAACGCAGGATGCAAGCGGGTCCCCCGTGATTGTCCTGACCGTGTCCGGCAGACAGCGCTTCCGCTACCAGCGTCTGACTACATACACGCAGGAGAATATCGACGAACTGAAAACAGTGGCGGGGTTTACTGACACTGAAGGCGCGCAGCTGCCTGCCGTACTCGTCGATCTGCACAAGATTCGCACGCACCTTGAGGAACTCCTCACCGACTGCGCCCCCGGTTCCCCGCCCGTGCTTGACCCGTTGACCGGCCAGGCCCTTAGCCAGCTGCCGTACGGAGTGAAGCCCGCTACCGTCCCGGTCGCCGGTCCTGAGGAGGCGAAACAGGCCGTACAAGAAATTCAGGATCTGCTCTTGAAAGCGAACGAACTGACAACTGAAGTCGAAGTAATCTACCAGAAGCAGTACGGACGCCCGTTCGATATCCGGGATGAGCTGCCGGACGAAGATTCAGACTGAAGGCCGGCAAAGCTCCAGCAGGTTGCCTGTACGGCCTCTCCATAGGCTTGGCGAGTTCAGCTGCCCGGCGCCTTGGCTTGTAGTCCAGTCATTTCGGCCAAGCTAACTTTGATTTCATTCCTTTCGACTGGCGAGTCTGTCAGAAGGATCAGCCTTGACCCAACGACCTTTGACCATTATTCTTGTTCCCTGAGGGGATCTGCATCTGTTTCAACTGTCTAAGACTAGGTGTCAAGATGCCGCCGATTTCATTCACGCCGAAAGAACGGAATGCAGTCAGAGAATTTGCCGATCGACTGTCGAGTGACAACTACACTGAGGAAGATCGACGGCGTCGCAGAGTAGGTTTGTTGGGAGCAATCGCCTTCTATCAGTTCCTCCTCAGACAAAATCGATCGCCGCTGGGATCCGACGGCAAGCCAGTTTTCAGGAAAGAAGATGATGTTGAGCGGATGGAATTTCGGACCGTAACTGGCAAGTTGGTAGGCGTCAAGACCCTCAGTAGGAACTATTACAAGAGAGTTCTCGTATCTGTAGACGAAATGAGAACCAGTCCAAAGGACTACTACGTGGGCGTCCGCATCAGTGAAGATGAAAGATCGGCCCATATAGTGGGATTTGTAACCCGCAAGGACATGGAAGAATCCGATGTTGCAGACCTGGGAGAGGGTAGTGCATACGAATGCCTTGTGGATGACCTGCGGAGGATTGAAAAACTATTGGACCACTTTCCTCGAAACCCCTACACATAGCGAACACGCGGAGCGAATTCACTAACTCGCTGAGTGGTCGCCAAGAACTGAATCGCGAGCCCCGGATCTTGAATGTTTTCGTTCACAAGTTGGAGAATAGAGGCGCGATCCGAATGAGATTGCAATCCGATACAAGGAGTTTCTCATTGGCTGGTTAGAGTTCAACGATAGGCCACAGACCTTTTCCGAATTCGTGGGTGAGGGCACGGAAAAGGTCGATGAAAGCTTAGCATGCATCGGCAATGTGACGCATGGACTGATAGCGGTGGCTGCGTGAAGTTCCTTCTCACATCCAATGCCAGAGATTCTCAAAAGGCTGTTCCGCTTCTCCCCTCCTATCCGACCGGAGACCGGCCTTGGCGCTGGTCAATTTCAAATAAATAATATATAAAATTTATTCTCCATACCGAACACACAGTCCTCTCATTTCCAGAGCAACGGCTTCAGGGCCAATACGTCAGAAAGTGCCTATTGGGCGGTCAGCCCGTGGCCTATACTCTTCGTGGCCGTTGTATCCATTCAAGTCACGAGTCGTCGAAAACAGGCCGCTTGCCGTCCTGTATGATTTTTTGCCCGATCTCTCGTAAACTCTCGTGAAACTCTCGTACATCTCTCGTACGAGCGTATGACGTGCGTAAGCAAGCATCGCCCCTGATTTTCTTGTAATTCTACCGGCACTTTGTCACTTCAGACAACGGCCCGGATCTGCCCCAAATCGCCCCAAAAACATGCATTCGAGCGGACAAAGCGGACATATTTATGAAAGAGTTCATAATAATACCCCCTCTTTCCGCCTGATTCCCCTCCCGAATTCGCCGCCATCCCTCTGCCAAATTCTGTCGCCCCGCTCTCCCAGAATTGTGCATATCCCGCGCCAATCGTGTAGACTGTCTCCGGCTCCGCCCACCAGCGTCATACAGTTCACCCGAACTGTGCCATACATAACACTTCAACCTTTTTCACCCGCACAGGAGTCCAGAATGCTTCGCAGTCGTATCCGCACACTCTCAATTCTCACCGCGCTCCTCGCCCTGCTCGTCATGTCCGGCTGCGTCGTCACCGACACCGGCGGCGGCCAGAGCGTGGAAATGGCCGCCGACGAAATGGCCGAAGAAGGCTACCCGGAGGAGATGATCATCGGTATGGGCGCCCTGCCCGTCACGCTCGTGGGCAACACCGTCCCATCGCTCCAGTCCCGTATCTTCTCCAAGCTGCTCTATGACACACTTGCCGTCCTGAACGAAGAGACCGGCGCCATCGATCCCGTCCTGCTCGAATCCATGGAGCTGGTCGACGATCTCACCGTCCGGATCGTCATCAAGGAAGGCATCCAATTCCATAACGGCGAAGTTCTCACCGCGCCGGGCCTTGCCAAGAGCTTCGAGCTCCTCAGAGACGCCGACCCGCAGAAGTTCACATGGTCCTTCCGCCAGCTCAACGACTACGAGTCCTACGAAGTGATCGACGACTACACCATGGAGTTCACCCTCCTCGAACCGATCGATCGCTGGGCCAACCTTTTCGCCAACCACATGCCGCTGGCGCCGGACCATCTTGAAGCGGTCGGCCTTGACGGCTACATCGAGGAACCGGTCGGCACCGGCCCCTACAAGTTCTCATCGTGGCAGCGCGACAGCTACATCACCCTCGAACGCTGGGAAGACTACCCCGGCGGCGTCCCCGTCATTGAAAAGGTGACCTTCCGCCACATGCCGGAAGCGGCCGTGCGCGTCGCCGCCCTCAAGAGCGGTGAGATCCACATCGCCGCCCACGTGCCTCCGGACCAGATCGAAAGCCTGACCGCCGACGGTTTCGAGCTCTACGCCGGCGACAGCATGCAGAGCATGTACGTCGGCATCAACATCTACGGCCGCAACGAGATCCTGAATGACGTGCGCGTGCGGCAGGCCATGCTCTACGCCGTTGACCTCGACGGCATGTGGAACACGATTGCCGGCGGTTTCGGCACGAAGCTGGACTGCCAGATCGTCGCCCCCGGCGGCTTCGGCTATAACGAGGATGTCCAGACCTATCCGTACGATCCTGAGAAGGCCAAAGTGCTGCTCGCCGAGGCCGGTTACCCTGAAGGATTCACGATTACGGGCTCCGCCACCACCGGCCGCTACTTCCGCGACCGCACCTTCATGGACGCGCTGGCGGCGCAGTGGGCCCAGGTCGGCATCACCGTCGAGATGGAGTACCCCGAGTCCTCCGTCTGGCTGCAGGAGCTGATCGACCAGACGCTGCCGCCGATCATGAACATCGGCCTCAACTGGTACCTGAGCGACAACACGACCTCCATGTGGGGCCCGGTCGGCGACTCCTCTCCCGATCCCGAGTTCCTTGATATGAGGGCTGCCAAGAGCGTCATCGTCGATCCGGTCGAACGCGAAACAGTGGTCAAGGACATTGCCGAATACATCTGCGACAACGCACAGGCACTGCACGCCTACACGATTCCGGCCCTCTACGCGCTCAGCCCGGGCCTGCCGGAACTGACCTTCAGCAAATCGTTCGAGATCTTCATCCCGACCGAATAGGGAACAACGAGAAGAGAGTGAAGAGGAGTGAGTCGAGAGAGTGAGAGGTTTACTCACTTCTCACTTCTCTAAACTCGCTCCTCGCCCCTACCTATGCGCGCATTCGTCATACGCCGCCTGCTGCAGGCGCTCCTAGTCATATTCATGGTTGTAACGCTGGTCTTCTTCCTGATCCGCGTGTCCGGCGACCCCGCCAGCCTGGGCGTCAACCTGGACCCGAACCGCACTGCCGCGGAGATCAAGGAGGAGTACGAGGAGATCCGGCGCAAGATGGGGCTGGACAAGCACCCCGTCATCCAGTATGTCGTATTCTGGCAACGCACACTGCAGCTCGACTTCGGCCACTCCTTCCGCTACGGCGTGCCCACCACGACCGTCATCTTTGAACGGCTGCCCAACAGTCTGCGCCTCGGGGGCGCCGCCCTCGTCCTTGGCATCGTCCTCGGCCTGCCTCTCGGCATCATCGCCGCGCTGCGCCGCGGCAGCATCGTCGACACCGCCGCCACCATGGGCGCGGTCCTCGGCATCGTCACGCCGCAGTTTTTTCTCGCCATCGTCCTCATCCTAATCTTTTCGGTCCAGCTCAGGCTGTTGCCAACATCGGGCGTGGGCACGTGGAAGCACCTGATCCTGCCGGCCGTCACCCTTTCCACCGGTCTCATCGCCACGGTCGCCCGCATCGCCCGATCCGGCATGCTTGAGGCACTCGGCCAGGACTACGTGCGCACGGCCCGCGCCAAGGGCCTGGCGGAGCGCGCCGTCATTTTCGGCCACGCGCTCCGCAACGGCAGCCTGTCGGTCATCACCGTCACGCTCTCATCCCTGCCGCATCTGATCGGCACGGTGGTGGTCGTCGAAGTGGTCTTCTCGTGGCCCGGCGTGGGCAACCTGATGGCGCAGTCGGTCATGGCCCGCGACTATCCCGTCGTCTTTCTCGACGTGATTCTTTTCTCCGTTCTGACCGTCGTTACTTTCTTGATCATGGACCTGGTCTACGTGATGGTCGATCCAAGGGTCCGTCACCGTTAACGCCACCGGCCCGTCCACCGCCAATGCGCCAGCAACAATGTCCACCATCATAGAGCAAAGAAGCATCCTGGCCCGCAACCCGCACCGCAGTTTGTGGGGCGAGGCGTGGACCCACCGCCAGGGCATCGTCGGCGGCTTCCTCCTCCTCCTCTTCGCCTTCATGGCCGTCTTCGGCCCCCTTCTCGCGCCCCACGACCCGATAGCGATCGACCTCGGCAACCCCTTCGCCAAACCGTCCTGGCTCGACCTCGAAAACGGCAAAGGTCTCATGGGCACCGACAACCTCGGCCGCGACGTATTCAGCCGCGTCCTTGTCGGCTCCCGCATCTCCCTCCTCGTCGGCACCACCGCCACCATCGTCGGTATCATCACCGGCATCGTCATGGGCCTGATCGCCGGTTACCGCGGCGGCCTGGCCGGCGACATCATCATGCGCGTCGCCGACACCCAGACCGCGATCCCCTTTCTTGTCCTGCTGATCGCCGCGGTCGCCTTCATCGGCGGCGGGCTCCTCAACATCATCCTCTTCCTGGGTATCGGCGCCTGGGTCGGCTATGCCCGCCTGATCCGCGGCGAGGTGCTCAGCCTGCGCGAGCGTGACTTCGTTGACGCGGCGCGCGCCATCGGCGCCGGCGACCTCCGCATCATGTTCCGCCACATCCTGCCCAACGCCGTGGCGCCCGTCATCGTCGCCGCCTCCCTCTCGTTCGGCTCCATGATCCTCACCGAGTCCGCCCTCAGCTTTCTGGGCTTCGGCGTCTCCACTCTCATCCCCACCTGGGGCAAGATGGTGGCCGACGCCCGCGATTACATCACCACCGCCTGGCATCCCAGCGTCTTTCCTGCCCTTGCCATCATGCTCGTCGTTCTCGGCGCCAACCTGCTCGGCGACTGGCTGCGCGACATCTTCGATCCCCGTCTGCGCGGCCGCCAGAGCTGAACTGAACTGCAGTGGTTAGTGGTCAGCGGTTAGAGGCGGCGCGGCTGGGGGAGCGAGGGTGGAGGCACGGCCTGGCCAGGCGTTTTGGGCAGCTTCCCGAGAGTCTAACGCGATAGGATGCGATCGCCTTGTGAGACCTGCGGGGGGCGGGTGGCTTACACCTATTTTGTGGTAGACTGAAAGTCTCGCGGGAAACAACCTTGCGGAATTGCCTGCATAACCGCACAAGGCAGTGGTCGGGGGCGCCGGAAAAGGCGCCGGGCTGAAACGCTGTAAGGCTCCCCAACCGGTTCTGCCGCTTGTTCAGGCGTGACAGGACCTTGCGCGTCACGCCGGCTGTGGAGCTATCGAAGGAGAAAACATGACCGCCAACTGTCGCTCCTCTTTCCGGGCGATCGTCGCCGTAGCCGCCCTGTTGCTCACCGCCTGCAATGCCATCATCCCGGAAGCCGACATGCCGGTCAGCGCATCCGCGCGGGCGGCGCCCCTGCTATCGATCCACAATCCGCTCGTGCTTCCCGTCGGTGATACGCCAGCCTCTGCAGGGGGCCCGTTTTACGGCTGGCCCGCGGTCGAGGTCGAGAGCCACGGCCTCAGAGTCTTCCTTCCCCACAGGTGGCTTTTCGCCTCATCACTTGAGGAACTCCTCGCGCTGCGCCCTCAGCTCGGCGATAATGAGATGGCCGATGCTGTCCTTGCAGAGAGGCAGAGCTACCTCGATCTGCTGACGCCCGCCGGCCAGGAGGGCCTGTTCGCCGGAACCGGTTTCCCCTTCGACCCGGACGCCCAGCCGGTCGGCACCAACGGCTTTCATCTGCTCGCCGTCCCCAGCGAAGGCCGGACCCTGGATACGTACGCGCAACATTTGACCGAACAACTGGAGGCGTCCGGCTTTGCCTCGCTGGCGAGGGACGAGGTCGGTCCCGGTCTGCGCCCCTGGGGCGAGGAGACGGCGACCATCCGCTACAGCGTCGACGCCGCGCAGGCGTACGGGGAGCGGGCGGTCACCGTTCCCGACGCAGAGGTCGACGGCTGGATGGTTGTCCTGCTTTCGCCCGATAACGGGACCTTTCTGACGGTTGCCTTCGACTCCTGGGGCGACTCTTCCGAATGGTGGGAGTTGCTGCATCTCGAGTTCGTGCGCAGGATCCAGTGGACGGCAGATCCTGCCTACCAGCTCCGCACCGGCCCGACCGTGACGCTCAACTTCAACATGAATGTGCGCGCCGGCCCCAGCACCGACCATCCGATCGTCGGCAAGGCAAGCGTCAATGAGCAGTTCGCCGTCACCGGTTACAATGCCGCGGGCGACTGGTGGCAGATCGAGTACAACGGCCAGCTCGGCTGGCTGCATCGCGCCTACGTGACCCCCTCCGCCGGTACGGACACCGCGCCCCAGGCCGACGAAACGGGCTGGCTGACCGACATCGACAGCGAACGCGGTTTTACGCTCTCCTATCCACCTGGATGGCGCTACTTCGATCCTGCGCGGCCCACGCAGGCCGACCTGGCGCTATTCGCCGCAGCCAGCAGGACCGGCAGCGGCGAGGTCGACGCGCAGGGGCTGGCCCAGACGGTGTCGGCAATGAGCTACCGCCGCGACGACGCCGTAGTCGGGCTTGGTCTGCAGTCCGGCCCGCCGGAAAGCGATGCCAGCAACTTCATGCTCCTGTTTTCGTTCCCGTCCAATGGCATGAGCCTGGAGAGCTACGCCGAGGAAGCCGCCGAGCACACGTACAGCCTGTCACCTGCCACCGTGGAGCTGGCGCAGGGTCTGAGGCCCGCCAACGAGAAAACGGTATCGATCCGCTACCTCGAAAACGAGACCAACAGCGAGGTCTGGCAGGTCTGGCTGCTGTCGCCGGACAGCGAGACCCTCCTCGCCCTAGCCTTCAGCGTGCACAGCGGTCAGTTCGAGGTCCTCGAACCCCTTCTGCGCGAGATCGTACAGCGTCTGACCTGGACCGAACGCTGACTTGCCGGCGGCCCGTCCGCAGGGCCGCGGTGGAAACCTTTTTTGTCCACGAAGGGCTGCGAAGGGTCAAGAAGAACTCCAAAGGGGGCCGCGTAGACGCCAACGGCTACCGGGATTCCTTTTGCGTGAAGGCGCGGACCAGCCGCACTCTGCTCTCGCGAACCGCCGTTCAGCGAAACGTCAACGAATCCGTACCGACCACCGGCCAACATGACCTTCCCCAGCTGGACCCATGCCGCCCACCAGGCCGCCCAAGCGCCACCCGAGCGCAACCGCTACGTCGACCTCCTGCGCGCCGCCTCCATCTGCCTCGTCATCCTCGGCCACTGGCTTGTCGTCGTCATCCATACCGAAGGCAACACCCTGTCCACCCGAGACATACGCTCCGTCGCCGACTGGGTACGCTGGCTCACCTGGCTTTTCCAGGTGATGCCGATCTTCTTCCTCGTCGGCGGCTATGTCAACGCGCTTGGCTGGCAGTCGGCCCAGCGCCGCCAGGATAGCTACGCCGCCTGGCTCGCCCGCCGCCTCCAACGACTGGTCCTGCCCGTCCTGCCCGTCCTCGCCGCGTGGACCCTGATCGGGGCCTTCTTAACGCAAGTATTCAGCTCTGGGTCCGATGGGCTCCTCTCGCCTTCTTTGCTGATCAAAATGGCCTCCCAGTTCGCGCTTCTGCCCGCCTGGTTCCTCGTCGTCTACATCCTCATGATCCTGCTCACACCCCTCTCCTTCCGCGCCTGGCAGCGCTACGGCCTCGCCTCCTTCGGCGCCCTCACCGCCGCCGCCGCGCTCACAGACCTGCTCGCCCTCGGCGCCGGCTGGCAGATTCTCGGTTGGCTCAACTACCTCTTCGTCTGGCTCGCCGTCCACCAGCTCGGCTACGCCTGGCAGGCCGGCCGCATCGGCGGAGCCCGCCGCTGTCTCCTCTGGGCCGCCGGCGGGCTGGCCGCGCTCATCGCCCTGGTCTCCTTCGGCCCCTATCCGGTCAGCATGGTATCGATGAGCACACAGGAGATCAGCAACAGCCTGCCGCCCAGAGTAACGCTGCTGGCACTGGGCGTTGCCCAGACCGGCCTCCTGCTCGCGCTCGAAAGACCGGCGCGGCGCCTCCTGGAACGGGGCGCCCTGTGGACGACGACGGTGCTCATCAACGGCATGATAATGACCGTCTTCCTGTGGCACGTAACTGCCTTGGTAACAGTGATCGGGCTGATATTCATGACAGTGGGCTGGGGGAGTTTCTCCTTGCTGACTGTTGTTCCCGGCACATCCGCCTGGTGGCTCACCCGCCCGCTCTGGATAGCCGTCCTGGCGGTCGCCCTCATTCCCTTCATCGCTCTCTTTAACCGCTTCGAGCGCACCGGCCAAGCCCAGCGTACCGCCGCGCCCCCCGCCTGGCAACTCCTCCTCGGCTGCACGCTCGTCTGCCTCGGCCTTTCGATCCTCACCCTACGCGGCATTCCCACGGCAACCTGGCCCGGCATCAACCTCCTGGCCCTGGGCCTCCCTTTCATTGGCGCCGCCCTCATCTGGTTCGGTCCGAGGCGCACGAGCGAGCTTGGGGAATGAGGGATGGCTGTGGCAGGATCCGATAGCTCGAAAGAAAGGACAGCGCCATGCAGACAGATAGATTGAAAGTCGAGCGCGGCAGCGGTAATGTATTCGCGGACTTGGGCTTTCCAGACGCCGAAGCACATCTGCTCAAAGCGAAACTCGTCACTCGCATCGAAAAGATCATCCGCCGGCGCAGGCTTAAGCAGGTCGAAGCGGCGGCACTTTTGGGTCTTTCGCAATCGGAGGTATCGCGTCTCCTGCGCGGAAACTTCCGTGATTACTCCGTGGAGCGGTTGCGGGGTCTGTTGACTGCGCTTGGATATGATGTCGAAACTGTTATACACGAACCGGGTCCGCCCGTTAGTGATGAAGCGTCAGCGCAGTCCAAATCGGCGCCCGAACCCGGCCAAATTGAGACTTAGCCCTCGTTTGAGGACGCAAACCTCAATTGGAAATGACCGCGCAGAGCGACGACATCCATTGGCAACTCGTCGGCGAAACCGACCTCCTCGGCAATGGAACCGTCCGCACCGCCCTCGAAGCCATGAAAGACACGATCACCACCGAACTAACTATCCACGCAATCATTGCCCACGGGCCCGAAGGCGTCATCACCACAGGACAGGGCGACTCCTTCGCCTTCTGAGACATCTACCGCATCGCCTCGCCCTCCGGCAACGGAGTCAACGAAATGACCTCCTACGTAATCGCCCTGAACCGCGAAGACTGAGTCAAAGCAGATAACTGTCAACAACTTCTCTGGTCTGCACGGAAACAGTTCAAGCGTAAGGTATACTGTAAGGAGCATACATACGCTGCGCAGCCAGAGAAACTGTCTGGCAAGACCGACTTGGGACCACACCAAAATGAGAACCAAGCTCGACACCATCACAATCAAAGGGTTCAAGACCATTCGTGAACTGGTCGACTTCCGTCCCGGCTCCCTGACCGTTCTCATCGGCCCCAACGGCGCGGGCAAGTCAAACTTCCTTTCGTTTTTCCATATGCTCTATCCCGTGTCGTACGGCGCCGTCAGTCTGCAATCCTATGTGGGTTCCCATGGCGGCGCCAGTAAACTCCTGCACGACGGTCCGGCGATCACGCCCGAGATCGATGCCCGCCTCAGGCTTCACTTCGATGGCGGCGAGACCGACTACCATTTCCGACTCGCCTATGCCGCCGACGACACTCTCATCTACGCCGATGAGCGCTATCGATTGATAAATGGAGACCAGACCGAGGAGGCGTCCTGGCAAATAGTGGGGGCGGGCCACCGCTCTTCGATGCTCGGAGACTATGCGACTTACAACGATACCACTGCTGCCATCGGCGGGGCCTTGCGCAGTATGTTTACCTTTCACTTTCACGACACTTCAAGGACGTCCCAGCTACGTAGAAAGGCAGAGGTCACTAATGCCCGAGAATTTTGGTATGACGGTTCCAATCTCGCGCCATTTCTTTTCCGATTGCAGAGAAAAGAAGGTCGATCCTATCAGCGCATAGTCGAAACCTTGCGCCTGATTCTCCCCTTCTTCTTCGACTTCTATCTCGAACCTGACAGCGGCCACTTGCTGCTTGCCTGGCGCGAAACCGACAGCGACCAGATCTTCACCGCATCGCAGGCCGCGGATGGGATGTTGCGAACCATTGCCCTCGTCACCCTTCTCCTGCAGCCGGATGAGACACTCCCGGACCTGCTCATCCTCGACGAGCCGGAACTGGGACTCCACCCCTACGCTATCAATATAATCGGTGGCCTGATTCGCGCAGTTTCCGAAAAGACCCAGGTCATCGTCGCCACCCAGTCCACCGCCTTCGTCGATTGCTTCGAGCCTGAGGACATCGTCGTCGTCGAACGCCGGGGCCGCGAGTCTAGCTTCAGGCGCCTGCAGAATACCGAAGACCTGCAAGAGTGGCTTAAGGACTATTCCCTCTCCGAACTGTGGGAAAAGAACGTGTTCGGGGGCCGCCCCTGATGTACGTGAGGCTGAACATTATAGTGGAAGGACAGACCGAAGAAACCTTTGTAAATCAAACCTTGAAGCCACATCTGAGCCGTTTTTCAGTCGGCGTAAGTGCCCGAGTCGTTACAACGAGCAAACAGCGCGGCGCAATGTACCGCGGCGGTCTCAGTTCCTACGCCAAGGCCAGAAGGGACATCACACTCTGGATAAAACAGGACAAAAACGCGGACGTCCGCTTCACCACCATGTTCGACCTGTACGGCCTTCCGACAGACTTTCCCGGCTACAGTACGGCGGCGCACGACGATCCCTACCAACGGGTAGCAGCTCTGGAAGATGCCCTTGGCAAGGACGTCTCCGACCGGCGTTTCGTCCCATACATTCAGTTGCACGAATTTGAGGCGCTGATACTGTCCGACCCCCAGGAACTTGACTCGCAGTTTGACAACCGCGCCGACGGCATCGCAAGACTTGAGACCATGGTTTCGCAGTTCGCTTCCCCTGAACATGTCAATGACAGCACCGACACCGCCCCGTCGAAACGCATTATCCGCGAAATACCCGAATACGAAGGCAGAAAAGCATCTGCGGGACCGATAGTAACTGAAAAGATCGGTCTGCCCGCGCTGCGTTCGAAATGCGCACATTTTTCTGAGTGGCTGGATAAACTGGAAAGCTTGGGACGAGAAGGCTGACGAGCAACCGAGATCGTCATCGTCCTGAGCGACGTAGAATACTCCCACAAACTTGCCCTAATTCCGCCCCCAATCCGTGCTCTGGTAACTCCCTCACGACCGCCTCGACTGACAACTGACCACTGCCCTTTGCCCCTTGACAATCGTCAAAGATTAGGCTATCTTTACAAAAGATTTAGTCATGGATAAAAATTTATTTTCCACCATCTGAAAATACCAGCTTTTGGAACCCGAATATGCCGAACAGACCAACACAGCGCACACCAACACAAAGCACACCAGCCGGACCATCCGGTTCACACGCCAGACAGACACCCATCGCCGTCCTGCTCCTTCTCGCCGCCCTGCTCGTCACTGCCTGCGGCCGTGACGGTGAGCCCGAAACTGTCGAGGCCGCCGCCGAAACGCCCGCAGCCGCCGAACAACAGTCCGAACCGGACGCCCCCGCAGGCGTGCGCGCCGACGGAACCTTCCGCATCGTCGCCACCACGACCCAGGCCAGCGATCTCTCCAGGATCCTCGCTGCAGACGTCCCCGACATCGAGATCACGCCGCTCATGGGTGCCGGCGTCGACCCCCACCTCTACCAGCCCACCGAATCCGACATCCGCGCCATGAACGCCGCCGACATGGTCGTCTACAGCGGGCTTCACCTTGAAGGCCAGTTCGACGCCGTCTTCGAAGCCCTGCGCGAACAGGGCACCCTGATCTACAGCCTTTCCAAACCGGTCAAGGACGGCGGCTTCGTCATCGGCGGCTTCGGCGCCGACGAGACCCAGGCCGGGACCGACGACCCCCATTTCTGGTTCGACCCCCGCAACTGGGAGATCACCGTCTCAGACCTGGCCCAGACCCTGGCCGAGCTCGACCCCGACAACAGCGACACCTATACGGCCCGCGCCGACGACTATAACGAGCGGCTGCGCCTGCTGTTCAGCTGGGCCGACGAGGGCATGCGCTCGGTGCCGGAAGCGCAGCGCTACCTAGTCACTTCCCACGACGCCTTCCAGTATTTCGGCGCCGCCTTCGGCTGGCAGATGGCCGGTATCCAGGGCATCAGCACCGAGGACGAGACCGGCGTCGGCGACATCCAGCGGACCGCCCAGTTCGTCGTCGAACAGGAGATTCCGGTCCTCTTTGTCGAAAGCAGCATCTCGCCCGACACGATTGAAGCCGTCCAGGCCGCCATCGAAGCCAGAGGCGGCGGCGCCCGCGTCGGCGTGCGCGAGCTCTATTCGGACGCCATGGGCATGCCCGGCACATTCGGCGGCACGTACATCGGCATGATTGCCGAGAACGTCTACACCATCCTGCAGTCCTACCGCTGCGCGGGCGCGCCGGCCGTTATCCCCGACTGGCCCGACACCATTGACATTGCGCCGCCGCAGGAGATACTCACGGTCAGTTGTGATTCTGAAGAACAGTAAGCGCCGTTCGCCGGCTACTCGCGTTGTTGTTCGAGGTCGCGCTCCCTCCCGCGAGAGCGCGACCAGGCAGCCGCCGCCGGAACAGGGGAGACCGCTTGCCGTCCTGCCGCTGCGCGTCTTAAGTTCACAAGTAAGGACAGATCGGCAACTGCCCGCGCCGCCGGGCCCAGCGCGCCTGCAAGGAGTGAACTGAAGTGAGCGTTCTCAGCGGAAACGGTGCGCATGACGACTCCAATGCGGCCCTGGAGATCGACGATCTGACCGTGGCCTACAACAGCAAACCGGCCATCTGGGACATCGACCTGCGCGTGCCCGAGGGCGTCCTCATGGCCGTCATCGGCCCAAACGGCGCCGGCAAGAGCACCCTGATCAAAGCCGCCCTCAAGCTGATTCCCCGCGCCGCCGGCACGGTCCAGTTTTACGGCCAGCCCTATGAGCAGGTCCGCGGCCTCGTCGGCTACGTGCCCCAGCGCGGGAGCGTCGACTGGGACTTCCCCACCACCGTGCTCGACGTCGTCTCCATGGGCCTCTACGGCCGCCTCGGCTGGGTCCGCCGCCCCGGACAGAGCGAACGCGAGTCGGCAATGCACGCCCTGGAACAGGTCGGCATGCAGGAGTTCGCCGAGCGCCAGATCAGCCAGCTCTCCGGCGGCCAGCAGCAGCGCACCTTCCTCGCCCGCGCCCTCGTGCAGGACGCCCGCATCTATCTCATGGACGAGCCCTTCTCCGCCGTCGACGCCGTCACCGAGCGCGCCATCATCACCATCCTGCGCGAACTGCGCGCGCGCGGCAAGACTGTAGTCGTAGTGCACCACGACCTGCAGACCGCCCCCGAATATTTCGACTGGGTGACCCTGCTCAACGTCGAAATCGTCGCCAGCGGCCCCATGACCGCGACTTTTACGCCGGACAACCTGCGGCGTACCTACGGCGGCCGCGTCGCCTACCTGCATGAGGGCCAGCGAATCGCCGGCCTGGAAGAGGAATGACAATTGAGCGCTCGGGCTGATTGCTGCTCCAGGAACCGGCCGAGCTCACCGGTAGTCGAATGACTGAAGACGAAAGACCGGCTACGAAGAACCGCAAATCCGATCAGTTCGTCTGGGTCCTGATCGCGGCAACCGCAGTGGTCGCGGCGCTCTTTGTGCCTTTCAGTCAGTTCGTTCTCCACGTCGAGTACGACTACACACTGCGCACCGTCGCCCTCGGCGGCGCCTTGCTCGGCGTCGTCAGCGGCGTACTCGGCTGCTTCGCGGTCCTGCGCCGCCAGAGCCTGCTCGGCGACGCCCTCTCCCACGCCGCCCTGCCCGGCGTCGCGATCGCTTTCCTGATCGCCGGACGCGACCTCGGCCTTCTCCTCATCGGCGCCGGCGTGACAAGCTGGCTCGGCGTCTATTTCATCCGCCTCGTCACCGGCACCACCCGCATCAAGCAGGACGCGGCCATGGGTATCGTGCTGGCAGCCTGGTTCGCGGCCGGCATCGCCCTTCTCGTCTACATCCAGGCCCGGCCCGACGCCAGCCAGGCCGGACTCGACACCTTCATATTCGGCCAGGCCGCCGCCATCGTCGAGCGCGACGTGCGCCTGATCGCGACGGTCGGCGCCGTCTCATTTATCGTCCTTGCCCTTTTCTGGAAAGAGTTCAAGCTGATCACGTTCGACGCCGAATTCGCCGGCGCCAACGGCTACCGCGTCAACCTTCTCAGCCTGCTGCTCTCGACCCTCATCGTCGTCGCCATCGTGCTCGGCCTGCAGCTGGCTGGCGTAATTCTTATGGTCGGCATGTTGATCGCGTCCGGCATCGCGGCCCGCCAGTGGACCAACCAGCTCGGTCAAATGGTCATCCTTTCCGCGGTATTCGGCGCTTTCGCCGGCGGCGCCGGCGCCATTGTCAGCGCCGTCGATGCGGACATCCCGACCGGCCCACTGATCGTCGTCGTCGCCTTCCTGCTGGTGGCCGTATCTCTCGGTTTCGCCCCGGGCCGCGGCCTGGTCTGGACTCTTCTGCGCCAGCGCAGCGACCGCCGCCTCTTTGCCGCTCAGACCATGCTGCAGGACCTGTACCACTACGCAATCGACCACGGTCGCGCCGACCTGCCCGCGCCCGAACCGTTCCTGGTCGGCGTCCGCGGCGCGACCGCCAGAGAAGGTCTGCGCCAGCTCCAGGCTCGCGGCCACGCCCAGCGCAGCAACGGCGCCTGGATGCTCACGCCCGCCGGCATCGAAGCGGCCGCCCGCGACGACCGCAACCACCAGCTCTGGTCCGTCTACCGCCAGTACGCCGACGACCTCGCCCTGCCCGTCGTCGCCGAAGACCGCCAGCAGGAGATCGCCGACGCCCTGCCCCCCGCAGCCGTCGCCAAACTCGAATACAAACTCGACACTATCCGCGAAGCCGCCTCGCCGTCACCAGAAGAACCGTCGCCGGCCAATGCAGTTAGCGACCACTGACCGCTGCCGTTCATGTTTTTCCTCGAAGAGATCGTCATTCAGCTACTCCTGAACTTCGTTGCCCGCGAAGATCTCAACGCTTTCCTGCGCAACCCTCAGCATACGGCCACAATCGTCGGCAGCCTTATCGCCGTATCCGGCGCCCTGTTGGGCACATTCCTGCTCCTGCGCGGCATGTCCCTCACCAGCGACGCCATCAGCCACACCGTCCTCCTCGGCATTGTCGTCGCCTTCATCCTCATGGGTTCGGTCTTCGGCCAGCACCCGGATCTTTCATCGGTCTGGCTCATAGCAGGCGCGGCCGCCGCGGGCGTCGCCACGGTCCTTCTCACCGAGCTCATCTACCGTTCCGGACTTGTCAAACAGGATGCCGCCCTCGGCCTCGCCTTCCCCCTCCTCTTCGCCATCGCCGTCATCCTTGTCTCCCGCGTGGTCAGCGACGTCCATCTCGACGAGGACGCCGTGATGGTCGGCGAAATCGGCGTCGCCTGGGCCAACACCAACAGCCACTGCCTCGGCAGCTGTGAGTCCGTGACCATCAACCCCGACGACCCCCGCGCCGAACTGACGCGCCAGTGTACCAACTGCCGCAGCCTGGGCATCAGCCCCCGCGACGACAAGGCCGAATTCACGGCAATCTGCACCAACTGCGGCCAGTACAGCCCGGCCCAGGCCTGGCAGGCCGGCTTTACAAAGCAGGAGCCTGTCCTCGTCTTCTGGCCCAAGTCGATCACCGTCATGGCCGTCATGACAGTTCTCACCCTGCTCGCCATCGTTCTCTTCTACAAGGAGCTGAAACTCTCCACCTTCGACCCGACCCTGGCGGCAGCGCTCGGCTTCCGGCCCACGCTCCTCCACTACGGGCTGATGGTCCTGGTGAGCCTCGTGGCTGTCGGCGCTTTCGACGCCGTGGGCTCCATCCTGGTCGTCGCTTTCTTCATCATTCCGCCCGCCGCCGCCTACCTGCTAACCGACCGGCTGCCCCGCATGCTCGTCTACAGCTCGCTCATCGGCGCAGCCGGCGCATACAGCGGCTACGAGCTGGCGCGGGGCAACCTGCTCGGCATCCTCAATCTCAGCAACGTCCTCGCCGGGCTCAACGACCTCTTCGGGCTCGGCCTTAGCGAAAGCTGGGACTCCTCGATCTCCGCTTCGATGGTGCTCATGACCTTTTTCTTCTTCCTGGTCGCGTGGGCTTTTTCGCCCAAGTATGGTCTCGTCTCGACCATGCTTCGCCGCCGCAACCAGCGGCGCAGCTTCGACCACCAGGTCGTCCTCGGCCACATTCATCACCACCAGGGGAGCGCCTCCGCCAGTGATGAACTGGCGGCATCCACGCTCTACCGCCACTTCCGCTGGACACCGGCCAAGATGCAGCGTACACTGCGTCAGTTGCGTGCGCGCAATCTTGTGCAAATCGAAGCCAATCTTGTCTCCCTGACCGAACGCGGCGAAACGCACGCGCACCAGTTTCGAGAGACGCAGCTGACCAACGAGAGCGTCGGAGAGTAGTCCACATGGCAAAACTGAACCGCGCCGCCGCGCCGGAGGCGATTGCGCCGGCCCTGCCGGTAACCGCGCTCGGCCTCACCGGCTACCTCTTCATCGGTACCGCCGCCGTCCTCATCCCGTCGGTCATGCCCTTCATCACCGACGAATACATGGCAACAGGCCTGACACTCACCGCCATCGGCCTCATCTTCCCGGCCCGCGCTGTCGGCGGCATCCTCGGCAACCTCTTGGCAGGCGTCGCCTCCGACCGGCTCGGTTACAGTAAGCTCGTCTGGGTCGCTGCGCTCGCGCTCGCCGCCTCCATGGTGCTGGTCGCCGGCGCCGGCCTCTGGTTCCTCTTCCTCGCCGGCTTTGCCCTCATCAGCATCGTGCAGGCCTCGCTCACAACCGGCATCAACGCCATGGTCGCCGACGCCAACCGGGACAGCCGCGCCCGCGCCCTCAACGTCCTGCACGGCGTCTACGCCGTCGGCGCCACCATCTCACCCCTCGTTTTCGCCGTCGTCCTCGAGCAGGGCGTCCCCTGGCGCTGGACCATGGCCGCCACCGGCCTCATCTGGCTCGTCTATGGCGCCGGCGCGCTGCTGCTGGTTCGCCGCATCTCACCTTCCACCGCCTCATCTGCCGGGCCAGCGGCCCCAGCCGCCGATGAATCTGGGCATGCACAGGATCCAGAACAAAAAAAGACCCGGCAGGGCGGGGTCATGGCATCAATCTTTTCTTCAGTTTGGGTTGAGCTTCACGATGCCCTCACCGCCAACTTGGGCATGTTACGCAACGCCGGCTTCCTTTCACTCTTCCTGATCGCCTTCATCTACAACGGCGTCGCCTTCAGCCTCCTCGGCTGGGTCGCCCTCTTCATGCAGGAGTTCGTCGGTCTCTCCACCTTTTATTCCATCTCCATGATCTCAGTCTTCTACATCGCTCTGACCGCCGGCCGCTTCCTCTGCGCCGCCTACGCCGAGCGCCTCGGCTACGCCGCCACCCTGCTCATCCTGGCCGGCGGCCTTGCCGTCACCTACCCGCTCGTCGTCTTCAGCACAACCGCCGCCCCGCTCGTCATCGGCATCTTCCTCACCGGCCTCACCCTTTCCGGCCTCTTCCCCACCGCGCTGGCCTACGGCACCCGCCTCTACCCGCAGCACAGCGGCGCCGTCACCGGCGTCCTCAACGTCGCCATGACCATCGGCACGATGCTCCCGCCCCTTTGGACCGCCATCTTCTCCGACCTCTGGAGCTTCCAAACGGCCCTCGGCATCAACTACACAATGGCCTTCCTCCTCCTCGCCGTCTGTCTCTACCTCGCCCGGGTCGAGCTGCGTTCCCGCTAGCCGCAAGAGTGAACAGTGGCCGATGATCAGTAGCTGGGTCTCGATGAAACATAGGAACACCCGTTCATGCGCAAGACTTGACGCAGCAGGACGAGGGGAGTAACATTTCGCGGAGGTTGCTTCAGCAAGGTTTACGCCAAGCAGGAGTTGGCCATGTATGACCAAGATACGTTGGACGAGGTAATTCGACGCATTGTCGAAGTCGCCGCTCCTGAAAAGATCATCCTCTTCGGCTCCGCCGCCCGCGGCGGCATGACTCGTCATAGCGATCTCGACCTGCTCATCATCAAGGAAGGGGGCGATGCAAGACTCAGGGGCCGCATTCATGAGAGATTATATGGCGTGCGCGTCCCGGTTGACGTGATTCTGGTTTCGCCCGCGGATGTGGAGCGCTACCGAAACAGCCATGCGCTAGCCATAAAACCGGCCCTGCAGGAAGGAAGAGTCGTATATGAAGCCAGTTGAGCGATTTTCGCCCGACGACCCTAGAGAGTGGTTGAACCGCGCCAGAAGCAATCTCGCAATCGCGAAAAATCGGGTTGTCGGCGTCTATCTGGAAGACCTGTGCTTTGAGGCGCAGCAAGCCGCGGAAAAAGCTATCAAGGCTGTCATGATCGGGCGTGGAATCGATTTCCCCTATGTGCACAGCCTGGAGCTTCTATTGTCGATGCTTGAAGAGGAGGTAGGCGAG
This sequence comes from Caldilineaceae bacterium, assembly GCA_965208965.1. Taxonomy (GTDB): domain Bacteria; phylum Chloroflexota; class Anaerolineae; order Caldilineales; family Caldilineaceae; genus Bin5. The sequence continues at coordinate 699,477 of OZ242384.1, read as the reverse complement.
ACGGTCCCGGACGCGATTCGCAGCGCTGCAAAACTTACTCCTTATGCTGTGGATACACGCTATCCCGGATTTGCCATTCCGACAGACGATCAAGAATATTTGGAAGCAATCAAAACCGCAGAAGCAGTTGTCCGTTGGGCGGAGAAGATGGTTCTGCGGGATTAAAGTAATTTCAATACTCCTCTTCACTCTCTCCTCATCGTCCTACACCTTGCTCTCAAACTCCCCAATCTCATCCGCCCCATCCAGCACGCCGATTTCCAAATGAAACTCCCGCACCTCGCCCGGCTGGATATGCTTCAGATAACCCTCCCTGCGGTTCCAGGCCCGGCCCAGCATGCTCACGTTGCCCGGCTCCACACCCGTCACATACGTGCCGCGATGGAAATGCTGCCACTGGTTCACCAGCGGGATCTCCGCGATCGGGAACTTCCAGTACAGGCCAAGTCCCAACCCATCATTGACCAGCCCGACATGCACGTTCCCATCTGCGTCAGCGACCGGCCTGTGCACGAACACATCGTCGTGGGCCTCCTCCTGGGGCGGCTTGGCCACCTGGTACACTTCAGGACCGACCTCCTTGTCCTCCAGCCATTCGGTCGTCTTCTCGCTATTGATCAGCAGCCGCGTCCCGCTGTCCAGCACCGGGAAGCCGGGATTGCAGTGATACACAAACATCAGCGGCGACGGGTCCACGCTCAGATTCTCGATGCGGTCGTAGATGTGGATTGATTTTTCGCCCAGCACCGTCGAGATCTCCCGCGTGAGCTCCAGGTTCGTGCCGAAGAACACGGCCTCCCGCATCTTGCCGTGGACGCGCACTACGTACTGCTCGCCCTCCCAGCCCGCGTTCGCGACCACGTTCTTCGCCGGCAGAAACGCCAGCCGCCCGTGCAGCCCCAGCTCCTCGTTCTCCTCCTCCAGGTCCACTTCCGGATGCCCCGTAAAGGTCATTCCGCAGCTCACCGTGAGGCCGCCGAAGAAGCCCCGCAGCCAGCCATTTCCCTCCGGCTCATAGAACGCCGGCCCGACGTCGCCCGTACTGCTGCGAAAACAGAGCGACATCCCCTTGTAGTGCGCCGACGCGATATCCAGCGACCGCCCCGGCAACACCGAAAAGCACAGGCCCGAGGCATTGAAGACTTCGATCAGGTCCGAGCCCCGCTCGATCCCCTCCACCAGCTCGGCCTTCCGCGCTCCTGCCAGCTGCGACATATCTCCGACCTTGTCCAGCAGCTCCCGGCGGCTGTATTCGCGTCCGAAAAGGGTTGTCATTTTGGTTTCCTTTATGTGCATGGATTTTGGCGTCAACGATAGCACAGCGGCCAAACACAGGCAAAGTGGTCGCAGAAACAGAAGTTTTGGCCTCGCCCCGGCAAAGTGGTAGATTGACGGTGAATCCACCACGCTGGAATACTATCGAAGCTATGAACACGACTTTCCACATTCACGCGGCTTTGCAAGAGTTTGCCGCAACCGTGAAAGAAAAAACGACGCAGAGCACGCAAGGGCAGCCGGAAGAGCAGTTGCGCGCCCCTTTTGAGAACTTTTTGGGCGCTGCCGCCAACGCTCTCGGATGGAATGTCGTCTGCACAGGTGAAACACCCTTGCCCGACCGTCTTGGACGCCCCGACTACGCAGTTCATCTGAACCAAATGCTAGCCGGATACGTGGAACTTAAGGCAGTTGGAAAAGGCGCTACCGCGTCCCGTTTCCAGGACCATGACCAAGAACAGTTCAAGCGCTTTTCGGCCATCCCCAATATCCTCTACGCTGATGGCAATGAGTGGGCGCTTTATCGCAACGGCGAACTTACTGGCAAAGCTGTCCGCCTATCCGGCGATGTCGCCACCGAGGGCAAGGGGGCGGTTGGGCCGCAGGACGCGCACGCGCTCGAAAGTCTGCTGCGCGATTTTCTCATGTGGCAGCCAATTCCACCTATCGACAGCGAGGGCCGCATCGACCTCCGGCGCTTTGCCGAGATGCTGGCGCCGCTCTGCCGCATGTTGCGCGACGATGTGACCGATGCCCTCAAGCACACGGATTCTCCCTTGGTGCAATTGGCGAAGGACTGGCGTCAGCTATTGTTCCCTGATGCAACCGATGAGCAGTTCTCCGATGCCTACGCCCAGACCGTCCTATTCGCGCTGTTACTAGGCCGCAGCGAGGGAGCCGACCCGCTCACACTCAGAAGCGCTGAGAACGCGCTGTCCGCGCAGCATAATCTGCTGTCGCGGGCGCTGCAAGTTCTGACCGACCCCAACGCGCGCGCCGACATCGCTGCTCCATTAGACCTGCTGCTGCGCGTGGTCGCGGTCGTGCCGCCCGCCGCGCTGACCAGTCCCGACGACCCCTGGCTCTACTTCTACGAGGATTTTCTCGCCGTTTACGATTCCCGTCTGCGCAAAGACGCCGGCGCCTACTACACACCAGTCGAGGTCGTGCGCACGCAGGTACGCCTGATCGACAATCTGCTCGTGGAGCGTCTGGGCAAACCGCTTGGCTTCGCCGACCCTGATGTAGTCACGCTTGACCCGGCGTTGGGAACCGGCACCTATCTGCTCGGCGTCATCGAACACGCGCTCGGCCGCGTAGAAGATGAGCAGGGCGCGGGCGCGGTACCCAGCCAGGCTACGACGCTTGCCGAAAACCTGTACGGCTTTGAGCTCATGGTAGGCCCGTATGCAGTGAGCGAACTGCGCATCAGCCGCGCCTTACGCGACCGCGGCGGGCAACTGCCCGCGAAGGGCACGCACGTCTTCCTGACCGATACACTCGAAAGCCCCAACGCCAAGCCACTTCAGCGACCGCTCTTCCTGAAGCCGATCGCCGACCAGCACGCCCGCGCCTTGGAAGTCAAGAGCCGTGTGCCGGTGATCGTCTGCCTCGGCAATCCGCCCTACGACCGGCATGAAGCGGCAACGGACACGAACAAAGCGCGCACCGGCGGCTGGGTGCGCCATGGCGATCGCGATGAACGGGCGATTCTGCGCGACTTTCTCGATCCGGCGGTCAGCGCCGGGCATGGCGGCCATCTCAAGAATCTTTACAATCTGTACGTCTACTTCTGGCGTTGGGCGCTGTGGAAGGTCCTTGAGCAGGGGGACGGCGGGCCGGGCGTGGTCAGCTATATCAGCGCGTCGAGCTATCTGCACGGTGACGCTTTCTGTGGAATGCGTGAGCAGATGCGCCGCCAGTGCGACGAAGTCTGGATTCTCGACCTTGGCGGTGAGGGGCGCGGCACACATAAGAGCGAAAACGTCTTCAACATCCAGACACCCGTAGCCATCGCCGTAGCGTTCCGTACCAGCGAGGTCAACACGGACACACCCGCCCGAGTCCGCTATACCCATGTTGAGGGGACGCGCGAACAGAAGCTGGCCGCGCTCGATGACATTACTGATTTCTCGAAAGTGGAGTGGCAAGAGTGCCCCGATGAGTGGCAAGCGCCGTTCCATCCAACGGGTGAAGGCGTTTACTTTTCATATCCCTTCCTGACTGACCTGATGCCGTGGCAGCAATCCGGTGTCAAGGCAGGACGAACTTGGGTTGTTGCCCCCGAAGTGAAGACGCTCCACAACCGTTGGTATCGCCTTCTGAAAGCAAAGAGAAACGATCGCAAACGTCTCTTCAAAGATTCTCCCACCGGGCGCAAAGCGCACGAGGCCGCGACCCAGTTGCCGCCATCGGAAGACAGGTTGAAATCTATTTCTGATCTTAAGACAGGACATCCCGCCCCTGAGCTTGTCCGTCTTGCTTACAGATCGTTTGACAGGCAATTCGTTTTTGGTGACGCCCGTCTGTTGGATAGGCCGGGCCCGGCATTGTGGCGCGCCCACAGTGACAAACAGGTGTATCTGACCAGCGCGTTCACCCAACCTCTTGGAATTGGCTCCGCTCTGACTTCTTCAGCGTCGATTCCCGATCTTCACTACTTCTCAGGCCGTGGCGCAAAGGATGTTCTCCCACTCTACCGCGATAGCCAAGCGTCGAAGGCCAACATCCTGCCCGGACTGCTCGCAACACTTTGTGCAGCCTACCAGCACCCGGTCGCGCCGGAAGACTTTCTGGCATATGTCTACGGCGTCCTGGCCCATCCAGCCTTCACCACCCGCTTCGCGAGAGAACTGGAGACCCGCGAGTTGCGCCTGCCCATTACCAGGGATGCAGCGCTGTTTGAGCGGATGCGCGCTGCCGGCGCAAACCTCCTCTGGCTGCATACTTATGGCGAGCGCTTCGTGCCCGAAGGCAAGCCCCGCGGCCAGGCCCCACCCAGCGCGGCCAGATGCACCGTAGCAGTGTCCGGCGATACCGACGGCTATCCCGCAACGTTCTCCTATAACGACGAAACCGCCACGCTCTACGTCGGCGCCGGCGAATTCACGCCGGTCGCGCCTGAACTGTACGCCTTCGAAGTGTCCGGCCTCAAGGTCGTGCAGTCTTGGCTCAAGTACCGCATGAAGAAAGGCGCCGGCCGTAAATCCTCACCCCTCGATGACATCCGCCCCACCCGCTGGACCAGCCAGTTCACCACCGAGCTCCTCGAGCTCCTCTGGGTCCTGGAGGCCACCCTGGCCGCCTACCCCGAACACGCCCAGCTTCTCCAGGATGTCATCGCCAGCGACTGCATCCACGCCGACGAGCTGCCGTCCGTGTCGGAGGAGATGCGTAAGCCTCCTCGTGTGGTAAAGAAGGGTTTGTTCGAGTAGGAGGGATTCACGAGAGACGCTTCGCGCTCGACCCATTCATGGCAGATCCATCATCAGACGCCGTACTTGGTCGCTACCATGAGATGATCCGATTTATCAAAATATTGGCCGACTTAGATCGTTTGTGCTATGATAACTCGTTGTAGTCCGGCCGAAATACATCAAGGCGAGAACAGTCCGTCTTCTGAAACGCCGCACGACCTGGAGACCGAAATGGGTTCCAATAACCCCAGACGAAATCACGTAATAGCACAGATGCTACTTCGAAATTTCGTGGATGAGAATCAACACCTCCACATTCTGAACAAGAAAAAGATTAACCCCTACAAGTCAAAGCCGCGAAAGGCTTTCGTGGACAAAAAGCGCTATGTCCGTTACAGGGATGGAGGAATGCAGGATGATTATGAAGTTGAAAAGAAACTCAGCGAAATCGAAGGCGACGCTGCGCCCGCAATGAGGAGGATTATTGCCTCCGCAAGGAAGGACGGATTCCCTAAACTTTCTCCTGAGCTTCAAAGAGCTTGGAAACAATTCTTCTTTACGTCCGTACTCCGAACTCCTGAGCATGCTACCCGGATACTAAGCAATCTTGGTTCCGAAGAAGCCTTGGACGAAGCCATCTCACGCGTAATTCAAGATGCAGGTCTACCTCTTCCTGACGAAGAGTTGTATGTTTCGGATCCTAGGTGGGCTGCCATACGACAAATGGCTAAGCATAACAACATGGCTACCTTTGCTGCTGGACTCCCTCACCAGGTCAACAGCGAACTGGAGAGCTACGCGCAACGGGTAGGCTTACTGGTTGGTGTCATTCAGGATTCTAAGCTGGAATTGATTATCGGAAGTTGTGCCGCAATTGAGATAGTTTCAAATGGGTTAACAGACCCAATGTCGGGGATGTGGCTTCCTATTTCCTATGATGTTGCTATCGGATTAACCGCCTTCCCTGACAGGGAATACCTGCGGCCGCTAGGCTCGGAGGAAGTCCAGAGAATCAATAACGCCTCTTTTGAGCAAAGCCAGATTATCGCTGCGCGCTCCAAATCTCTTCTGAAACCATACATGCAGAGAAATTAGGGGAAACTCTTCGTTCCAAAAGTTTGGACAAGAAGTGGACTTTATTGGGATCCATTTCAATCTGATAGACGTACGGAAAGTGGGGATTCTGGTCCCGAATGCCTGGAAAACCAACAGCGCTGAAGTTGAACAATTCACCAACCACAATGAAAATAATCTACGATCGCGAAGTAGATGCCCTATACATCCGCTTCACAGACACCACCGTAACCACGAAACACCTCGAAGACGGCATCGCCCTCGACTACGACGCCGCCAACCATCTCGCCGGCATCGAAATTCTCGACGTCGCCCAGCGCGTGTACAACTCGGAAACGCTCAAGCAAGTTGCCTTCGAAAAAGTGCCGTCCCGTGAGATCAAAAACCAGGTCGCAGCCGGGTAGCGAGCATAGCTCGTGGCTGCGGAGCAATCCCCCAAATCCATGATACTCCACATCGACAAAGAAGCCGACGCCCTCTACCTCCGCCTTGACGACTCCACTATCGTCGAATCCGAAGAGGTCGCGCCCGGCGTCGTCCTCGACTACAACGAAACCAACCAAGTAGTCGGCGTTGAAATGCTCGACCTGTCGCAACGCTCCCCTAGCATGAACCTCACCACCCTGGAACTCGTCACCTCCTGACCCGCAATCCTACCTCAGTGAGTCCCCAATTCCAGAACGTGCCGTACACACGCAGCACATTCCTAATAGCAACCCAATTTTCAATCGCTTAGTCAAGCAAAAAGGGCCAATCACAATATATCGCAGGTCGATAATTTCCAGCGCCATTGGAAATAAACGCCTTCGGATATACTATCTGGTATACTGAGAGTATTCTATGATGAGTATTTCTGAAGAATCCCTGCCTTCGACCTATCCCGAGAATAATCCTTTCGCCGGCGTGACCGGTCGCCGGCGAGAGCAGCTCATGATGCTCCACCGGGCGTTTTCCGGCCCGTTTGACGCTGCTCAGGCTGCTCCCACCTTCCTGCAAGTCCTGCTCCAGACGACCTGGCCCAGATCAAGCTTTTTTCGATATTGACACGTCGTCCAACATTGTGTATACTGGCTTCCAACCTCACAAAAGTGGGGCGAAGCAGCCAGGCAGAGTCCGCTCAACGGCCTTGCCAGCGCTTCATATCAGGCTGAGAAGGAGTACAAGGAAATGCGTATCCAAACGTATGACCAACCGAGTCGGGCGGCCTCGCCCGGCAGACAATCCCATCTGTCCCACTCCGGCAAGATTGTCATCTCCTCCTCTAGCTGCTTGTGTACCACCTCCTCCTGTTGTTGCTCCTGTTGCTGTAGCTAATTCTCTGACAGGCTCATCCAACAGAAACGTGCGTCAACCCTGCGTGGACAGGGCGACCAAATTTTAGACGCACCTCATCGCGATGAGCGCCCGCTAAATCTCTTCACAACTGAAACAGTCCCATATCCGTAGCCCCATTGCCGTGGCGTGCCAACCTTATGCGCGAACCTTTTACCATTGCGCAGGCGCCGCAAACAGACCGTCATCGTGGCTGTGGATAGGATGAAATATAGAGGAACAAACTGTGATTGCTTTCGTGCAGGAAACACTCTCGTTTGATACCTGGCAACCGGACGCTATCAACCACTTCAACCGCCGCCTGGAAGAGAGTTCCGCAGAAGAGATCCTGGAGTGGGCGATAGGTCAGTTTGGTGAAGGCTTCTCGATCGGCTCAGCCTTCGGCGCCAGCGGCATGGCGCTGATCGACATCGCCATGCGCATCAACCCCGATGTAGACATCTTCTACATCGACACCGACTACTTCTTTCCCGAAACGCTGGGCCTCATCGAACGTGCCCAGCGGCACTACAACCGTCCCTTCCGCCGCGTGACGTCCGAAATGAGCGTCGCCGAACAGGAGCGGACCCACGGCCCGGACCTCTACCGCAGCAACCCGGACAAATGCTGCAATATCCGCAAAGTCGCGCCGATGGGAAAGGCCCTGCAGAGCAGCACCGCCTGGGTATCGGCCCTGCGCCGCGACCAGTCACCCACCCGCGCCGGAACCCCTGTCCTGCGCTGGAACGACAAGTACGGCGTCGTAAAAGTCTCTCCCCTGGTCAAGTGGACCGAAGCCGACGTCTGGGCTTATATCCATACCCACGACGTCCCCTACAACGAACTGCACGAGCAGAACTACCCCAGCATCGGCTGCTGGCCCTGCACGCAGGCCGTCCAACCCGGCAGCGACCTGCGCGCCGGCCGCTGGGTTGGGCTCGACAAGCTTGAGTGCGGACTCCATCTCACCTAGAGCTGGCTCACGTTGGTCGGGTTCCGGCGGCCGACCGCGAACCAATGAACAGTATCGTTCTCATCGGCCATGGCAGCCTGCACAGTGACAGCGGCGCCTCAATGATCCGGCTGGCCGCCCGCCTGCGCGAACGCGGCGTGGCTCCTATCGCCGAAGCCGGCTTTCTCAACTTCAGCCGTCCCACCATCTCCGAGGCCGTCGCCAAATGTGTCGGCGCCGGCGCAACCGCGGTCTTCGTCCAGCCCTATTTCCTGATCGACGGCTTCTACGTCCAGCAGGACCTGCCCGGCGACGTCGCCAAAGTCGCCGCACAGTTTCCCGAACTGACTATTCGCGTCGCCTCCTGCCTCGGCTTTCACGAAAAACTGGCCGCCATCGCCCTTGAGCGCCTGCAAGCCGTCGACCCGGAGATGAGCAACTCCAACGGGACGAAATCTGCCCTTCTGGTCATGGCCCACGGCACACCCCTGGCGCACGCCAACGAACCGGTCAGACGAATTACCGCCTGGTTGCAAGAGAAGACCCGCTACCCCCTCGCCGCCACCGCTTATCTCGACTGCAACACGCCCCGCATCGCCGGCGCCATCGACAACCTCGCCGCCCAGGGCGTCCGCAAGATCATTGCCCTACCCTACTTCCTCCACCGCGGCCGCCACCTGCGCCAGGACCTGCCGCACATTCTCGCCCAAGCCCGCTGCCGCCATCCTGGCCTTACTATCCTTGAAGCACCCCATCTCGACTACGACCTGCGCCTCGCCGACGTCATCACCGACCGCCTACGCGAGTTGGCCCACTGACGGCAGCCATTCGCCCTTGCGCTTAAGGCCAAACCCAATGAGAATGTAGCATATACAGTCGCTGCAACCGCCAATTGTCCAGACCGACCACCGACCACCCAACGATGACCAGAAATAAGGACTTCTCTCCCAAGCCGATCTTTTCGCTCGCCGACACCGGTCGGGAAACGCCTCCTACGGGACTGATCGCTCCTGCCCGCTATATACAAGGGCCGGACTTGCTCGACCAACTCGGCCGTTTCCTGGCGCTGGTGCCCAGCATTAGGCCCGCAGTCTACATCAGTGCCGGCGGGCTGCGCCGCCACGGCGACAAACTGCTCAGCGGCCTCAGCGCCATGCAGATCGAGGGGACGGTTGAAGTTTTCGAGGGCGAGTGCTCCTATTCAGAAATCGAGCGTGCCTCCTCCAGCCTGCAATCTAAAGACACGCCGTTCGATTGCCTGATCGCGGTCGGGGGCGGCAAGTGTCTCGACGCAGGCAAATGCGTTGCCGCCCGGCTTGAAGTTCCCTTTGTTATCGTCCCCACAATCGCCTCCACCGACGCGCCCTGCTCCGCCCTATCGGTCATTTACACCGACGAAGGCATCGTCCACGGCGGTGAGTCCTTTCCGGATAGCCCCGCTTTTGTACTGGTCGATTCACAGCTGATCGCAGCCGCGCCGGTGCGCTACCTGGTTGCCGGCATGGGCGACGCTCTCGCCACCCGCTACGAGGCCCGTACCTGCTACCGCAACCCGGCCGGCCGCGCCGTAATCGGCGGACGCCCAACCATCGCAGCCCAGGCTATCGCCGAACTCTGCGCCCAGACCGTCTTCGAAGATGGCGCTGCCGCCGCGGAAGCAAACTATCGCGGCGAGACCAACCCCGCCCTGGAGCGCGTGATCGAAGCCAATACTCTCTTGAGCGGCATCGGCTTCGAGAGCGGTGGCGTCACCGCGGCACACGCCATTGCCATGGGTTTCACCCGCCTGCCCGTAGCACGCGAAGAGTACCTGCACGGCGAAATGGTGGCGCTGGGGCTGCTCACCCAGCTGGCCTTGGAGCAGTCCACAGATGAATGCGAACAGGTCGCCCACTTCTGCGCCGAGATCGGCCTGCCCACCCATCTGGCCCAACTCTCTCTCGACACCTCAGCCGACGGCCCCGCCCTGCAAGAGGCCATGGCGCACAGTGCCGCCACGCCGCTCATGGACAACGAGCCCTTCGAAGTCACGCCTGAAAACACCTGGGCCTCGCTCCTGCAGGCCGACGAGATCGGCCGCGCTGCCACCGCCGCCGTCGGCGACCGGGCCTACCACCGCCTGCGAGCATAACCGGTCTCTTCTCCGTCCGTCCCATTCCACCATCGCACCCTTCCCGGACAGGGCCGCATCCGCCAACCCTTGCGCCAAACTTCCGTCCCGTTATAATGGAGCCATCGCTACTCCGCTGGCCCGCGTATCCCTTTCGCTCGGTTGCGCGCGCCCGCCCTGCCCGCAAAGGTGAAAATGAGCAATGCCGCGCACCCGTTTTGTTACCCTGCCCGAAGCCGCAGCCCTTATTCACGACGGGGCAACGGTGGCCGTCAACTCGTCCAGCGGTCTGCTCTGCCCCGATGCGCTCCTGCGCGCCGTGGGCGAGCGCTATGCCCAACAGGGCCACCCGCAGAATCTGACCACCATTCACCCCATCGCCGCCGGCGACATGTACGGCATCGACGGCATCGACCACATCGCCAGGCCCGGCCTGCTGGCGCGTGTGATCGCTGGCTCACTCCCATCCGGTCCATCGTCGATGGAGTCGCCCGCCATCTGGCGCATGATCTACGAGAACGAAGTCGAAGCCTACAACATTCCCAGCGGGCTCATCTTCCACCAGCTGCGCGAGGCTGCGGCCCTGCGGCCCGGCGTTCTCACTCAGCTGGGCATGGACACCTACCTCGATCCACGGCGTCAGGGCGGCCGCATGAATGAGCGCACCCGCGATAATATTGTGCAGTTGGTGGAGTTTGACGGCCAGGAGTGGCTCTATCTGCGCGCTCTGAAACCGGACGCGGCGCTTGTCCGCGCGACGACCGCCGACGAAATGGGTAATCTCACTTTCGAGCGCGAGGGCGCCTTTCTCGGCGCCTACGATGTCGCACTGGCCGCGCACAACAACGGCGGCGTCGTCATCGCCCAGGTTGAGCGTCGCGTTGCCGCCGGCACCCTTCTCGCCCAGAACGTGCGCGTGCCCAGCGTCCTCGTGGACGCAGTCGTGGTCGTGCCCGACTCCATGCAGACCACCCAGACCGATTACGACCCGGCCATCAGCGGCGAAGTGCGCGTCCCTTCCGATACATTCGAGGTCGCCGAGTGGGGCCTGCAAAAGGTGATCGCCCGTCGCGCCGCGCTCGAGCTCCGAGACGGCGAAGCGGTCAATCTCGGCTTCGGCATCTCAGCGCTCGTGCCGCGAGTTCTGCTCGAAGAGGGGCTGGACGGCGCCGTTACCTGGGTCATTGAGCAGGGCGCCGTTGGAGGCATGCCGCTGGGGGGCTTCCAGTTCGGCTGCGCCGCCAATACCCAAGCCATCATTCCCTCGTCTGACCAGTTCAGCTATTTTCAGGGCGGCGGCTTCGACCGCTGCTTCCTTTCCTTCATGCAGATCGATCGCGAGGGCAACATCAACGTCTCCCGCCTGGCCGCCCGTCCCCACGTGACCGCCGGTGTCGGTGGCTTCGTCGACATCACCGCCAACGCCAGAAACATCGTCATCAGCGGCACATACACGGCCGGCGCCCGCCTCGACGTCGTCGACGGCCGCCTGCATATCGAGCGTGAGGGCAGAGTGCGCAAGTTCGTCAACGAGGTCGAGCACGTCACCTTCAGCGGTCGCCGCGCCCGTCAGACCGGGCAGAACGTGGTCGTCGTCACCGAACGCTGCGTGTTCCGCCTTGATACCGACGGCTGGACCGTCATTGAAATCGCACCCGGCGCCTCCCTCGAAGAAGACGTCCTCGCCCAGTGCGAGTTTCCGCTCGCCGTCGCCTCCGACCTGCGCGAAATGGAGCCCCGCCTCTTTCAACCGGAGCGCATGGGTCTTCAATTGCTAGGGAGTGACTGAACTACTGCCTGTGAGTGGGGTAACCAAGAACTAGAAAGGTCTAATACGCCCCCTCCCCGCCCAATACCTTAGGGATCGTACGCAGAAGAATGCCCAGATCCAGGGTCATACTCCAATTCTCGGCGTAGTAAATGTCGAGCAGAACCATTTCATCGAAAGTCAGATCGCTGCGGCCGCTGACCTGCCAAAGCCCCGTCATACCCGGGCTGACCGATAACCTCTTGCGGTGCCAGTCCTTGTACTGTGACACCTCCTCCGGCACATTGGGGCGCGGCCCAACAAGGCTCATCTCGCCGCGCAGTACGTTGATGACGTTCGGCAGTTCATCCAGGCTCAGGCGGCGTAGAATCCGCCCAACGGCGGTGCGGCGCGGGTCGTCGCGCATCTTGAATAGCGGCCCCGACGCCTCATTCAGGTCGGCCATTTCGTCGCGTTGCGCTTCGGCATCTGCGATCATTGAGCGAAACTTGTAGATCTGGAACGGCCGTCCGTTGCGTCCGACGCGCGTCTGGGAATAGATGATCGGCCCCGGTGAATTGAAGCGGACACACAGCGCGATCAACGCGCCCAACGGCAGCCCCAGAACCAGTATGACCGTAGCCACGGTCACATCCAGGGCCCGCTTCACGAACAGATTCCAACCCGCAATCGATACCGCGCGCGTCGTGATCAATGGAATCCCGTTCAGTCGCTCCACCTGCATCTGGTTCTTCGTCAGCTGGAAGAAGTCCGGCACGATCTGTGCGGTGACACCGTTCTCTTCACACAGATGAAGCAGACGCGCCACGATGCGGTGGCTCCGCCAAGGCAGACAGATGATCGCCGTGTCTATCTCGTTGTTTTGTAGGATATCAAAAAAGTTGGTCAACGGGCCCAGCGCCTGAAAGCGGCCGATGTCTGTCCGATTTATGTCAGGATCGTCGTCCAGAAAGCCGACCAGTTCATATCCGAGGCTGGGGCGGGCCGCAATCGTGCGCATGACCATCAACCCCACATCGCCGGCGCCTACCAACACGACACGTTCCAGTCCGATCCCCTGATTGCGCAGGTAGCCGCGCACCGTGTAGATCACGGCGCGACTGATGCCCAACAACAGGGTTACCAGCACGGCCGTGTACAGGAAGATCAGGCGGCTATAGGAAAGTTGCCCGAAGGCCAGGTTCAAAATGATCAGAACGACAACGCCAATCGTGGTCGCGCTGGCGATGGCATAGACCTCTTCCAGCCAGAGGCGGTCTCGCCGGTAGACATAGACTCTGGAGAATTGAAACGAACAAAAAAGGAGAAAGACCAGCGCCAGACCAAATGGCAGATAGGTGACAAGATCAGTCTGGTTCGATGGATCGACCGTGAGGAACCACTGCAACCGGTAGCGCACCCAGTAGGCCATCACAAACGCGACAACAATCAGAATCAGGTCGCTGATGCGCAGTAACGCTGGCCACCATCTCGGAGGAATCCGAGTTAGCAGGGCTGTCAACCAGTTTCTTTCAGGTGAGCCTGCTGCCTCCCCGCTCTTCCGACTCACATTTCGTGTTTGTTGGGACGAACGGCGAACCCGGCGCTGTTTCATCTGTGCGGTTGTCATCGGCATTCAATCAGTGACCAGTGGCCCGCGGTGTGCGATTCGTGGTTCGTGCTCTGTACTGTCCATTAACCTTCATTTACGGCACTTTCATATACAGCCATCGTCTCTTTCGCAGCCCGTTCCCAGGAGAACCGCCTCGCCTGTCGAAGTCCCCTCTTTTGCAAGGCAGTGGAGACGCCCTGGTCGGCAAACAGACGCTCAAAAGAGTCCTGAAGAGCGGCTTGGTTCTGCGCCGGCACCATCAGCGCCGCATCCCCAGCCACCTCTTGAAGGCTCGGCGTTTCGCTACAGATGACCGGAGTTCCCGATGCCATCGCCTCCAGCACCGGCAAACCAAATCCCTCGTACAGACTGGGATAGACGAATCCGCTGGCTGCGTTGTACCAGAGGCACAGGTCACGCTCCGGCAGGAAACCGGGAAACTGTACAATCGGCCCCTCCTCGGAGGTGCCGCCCGCGTCGCCTCCCATCAAGCCCAGCTCGGCCGCCAGACTGAAAATGTCCTGGTAGTGCCAGCCTTTACCGCCAGCCACAACCAACCCTACGTCGCGCCCGATTGCACTCTCCGCCCGCCAACTTGCAAAGGTCCGCAGCAGATGGGGCAGATTTTTACGTGGTTCCAGCGTGCCAACATAGAGCAAGAACCTCTTCGGCAGCCCCATAAGCTCGCGAAAATTGCTGACCTCTGCAATCGGTAGAGGCCGGAACTGCTCGCCTACCCCATTATACACCACCTCCACGCGCCGGCTGTCCACTCCGAATTCCGCCCGCACGTCCGCCGCCGTCTGCTTGCTGACCGCGATTACCCGCCTGGCCCGGCGGGCACTGGCACGGCACAGGTGGCCAAGATAGAACCGCTTGAGGCGAGGAAATCGCTCCGGCATCCGTATGAAGCTGAGGTCGTGGACGGTCACCACGCCGGGTACCCTCGTCGCCAGCGGCAACGTATTCACCAAGCCGTGCACCAGGCTTCCCCGCGCCGTCATCGTGGCCAGCGGCAACGCCGTCTGCTCCCAGATGATGCGAGGCACCGGGTCGGCGGCCGGCCAGCGCGTATAACGCAACTCCATCCCCGGGCGCCTCTGCGGAAAGCGAAACTCCCGGTCGTTGACAAAGGCCGTCACCTGTTTTCCGTCGGTCTCGTCCGCAAGAGCTGTCAGCAGGTTGCGGCAGTAGTTGCTGACGCCGGCTCCCCGGTAACCGCCTCTTGTATGAAGCAGCTGGGCGTTAACGACGACTTTCATTGTCTGAGTCTGTTTCTCAGTCTTTAGTGGTCTTGGGCTACGGCCCTGTAGGCCGCGACCGTACGGCGGGCAATCTCTTCCATTGTGTAATGGGCCAGCACGCGCTTCCTTCCCGCTTGGGCCAGACTGTTGCGCGCATCCCGATCATGCATTAACCGTTGCAGTTGCAACCGGAGCGATTCAATATCCCCCTCCGGGAAGACCACCCCAGCATCTCCGATGACGTTGGGAATCTCGCCGCTGCTGCTTCCAATTACCGGTACCCCGCTGGCCATCGCCTCAATCAACACCCGCCCAAACTGTTCCTTCCAGTTGGGCCGCGTGCGGCTGGGCAGCACCAGCAGGTCCAGCGAACGATAGAAGCCGGGCATCTCCCCGCTGGGAAGTCTCACTCCCAGCGTGACCCGGTCCGCGGCGCCGCCTTCGGAAGCCAGTTTCCGCAGCGCTTCCAGCTCCTCGCCGCTGCCCACCAGCGTCAACCGCCAACTGTCCTCCAGTCCGGCGCACGCCCGCAGCAGCAGGTCCAGCCCTTTCTCAGGCAAGAGCCCCCCGGCGTAGCCAATGTGAAATGCGCTCTCCTCCCCATCCAGCCCTGTCGGTGGTCGAAAAATGTTCGGGTCTACGCCAAACTGCGGCAGTACAACGATCTCGCCTTTATATCCCTTGCGAACGAGGACCTCGCGGGCCTCGGCATTCCCTGCGATGGCGACCGAACAGGCCCGGTATACAGTTCGCTCGAACCAGTTAAACGGAGGAGGATAGCGGCGCAGCAGGTTCTGCCAGGTGAAAAAGATTGGCTTCGCGCCCACCGCCCGCGCCGCCCGCACACCGAGGAGCGTAGCCAAATTGTATGGCTCCTCATCCACATGCACAACCTCCGGTTTCAAATCCCGAAGCTCCTTTACCAGAGTAGGATAAAAGTGCATATGATAAGCGCCGTTGAATAGGATGGGAATCGTACGCAGTTCGTAGCCGACAGTATGCAGCCGTTCCGCCCTTTGTAACCCGCGCCGGTCCCGCCAGCTTGGCGGCGTCAGCACAGTCAACTCCACCGCCAGGCGCGCGATCTCCTCCGCCTTTTTCTGATACGCGCCCACAACGAGCGCCTTGCTAACGAGCACAACGCGCAACGGGTTCCCCCTTTGGCTGATGGTCAATGAATCTGCTTCGCTTGCCCCCCACCGATTATAGCGGAGGCGCGGGTGGGTCTCAAGAGCGGTCAAATGTCCCTCCCAGCTCGATCAATAAAGAAGGCGGTGTCCAGCCCTACTTTTCGGGTCAAGAAGCCCAGGGACAGGGAAAAGCTTTAGGGTTGAACAGGGTCGTGATTCTCGAGGATGAGAATGTCGGGCCAGCGGACGGAGTAGAAGAGTGTTACTTGCGTTTGACTCCCAAATGCACGCGCGACAGATCCTGACCACATCCGGTGAACAAACTCTTCGTCCTCTTTACGGAGTTAAATCTGTCAAGATTCGCTTCAACAATTAGTGGCGTTCCCGCGATTGATTTCGGGCTGACAAATGGCTTTCCAGAAGGATGGACCGCTTTAGTGTGGAACAGATAGCGACTCTTGCTCGAAAAATCTGAAGTGTCGGCCGTTGTTATAGCCCCTTTGGACCAAAGCCATCCAATCGTATGCACCACTAATTCATACCAATTTTGCAATGGATGTTCACTGTTATCTGGAAACCGAATGAATTCTGGAGGTTTCTTTGCCCTATGAGCTTCAAATTTCGACAGTGGCACCCATTTCACCGGATCAAAAAGAGGGGGATCAGGCTGGACCTTAGGTGGGGGAATAGCAATCGGTGTGTATGCTTTCTCGGCTCGCTCTGAAGAAAGGTTGGGCCGCCAAAGTAACAACAGTCTTAGGGCGCATAAGTAGGGAGAAGTGTTGGAAATCTTCAACTCCAATATTCGTCTGTCTTCCAATGCTGCTGGGCGTAAGACATCGTAAAGTTCCCATTGGTTGCCGTCGGTGATCCCAGCGTACTTGATGCCCGCCATTGCTGAGTAACTGACCATCTGCAATAAGTGCGAATGCAATGGTTCTTCCAATCTCTTTGCTTCAATGGCTGCGGTCGGGTGACCCTTTTGGCTTAGGAGTGCGTAATCAGCCTTACCTCCACTGACGCTATACTCCGGCATCACTAGAGAAGGGTCTGACGTATCCCATCCCAGGACCTGAAGCAGTGGATCGATAAGCGCCATGCGAGTTCGTATTTCGTTTTCTCGCAGTATGGAGCCGTGGTCGTTGATCCGCTTTTTCAGCGTTTCTATGACTTCGAGCAACTCGTCGAGGAGCATTCGAATTCTCCTGTGTTAAGAAGAGGGTAGTCCGCCTTTTGCGCTTGCGCGAACTTGACTGAACCAGATGGCGAGTTTCTTTTTTCAACAATCCAAAGTTGGCCCTTTGGCTCTTATGTCTCTTCAGCCCAGCAAGCAGGTGGCCATTCACCAATTTCCTGACCCATTGAACTCACCAAGCGGCTGAAAGCGACAGTGAGTTTTCGGAACGAACGGCTGCGACGATAGGCGTCCGTCAACGAAAAACCAGCGCTAAAAGAGGGTTGGTCTGTCGTTTCAAGATAGGTCGTGCCCGGTTCCATCCGAGATTCCAATTGACTCTTCGCCCCCCTGGGCTGTTCCGGGTTCGGATGGGACAGCGCATCACTTCTGATACGGCGATGTCCGCGTAGCGATTCGATTGCTGCCAGAAACCAGGCTTCATATTCCCGGTGGGCTATGACGACTTCACAAGGTACCTTGCCAGACGCCGCTAGCGCCCATTCTCGAATGGACGGACCCAGTTCGGCAGGACAATCCGAGTCCCCATCGAACAGGACAAGAACAGCGTCGCACTCTGGTTGCAGGAGGGCAAGCCTGATCGCACGCTTTAGGTCGGATTCCCGCACCAGTCGGCCGCGCGGCTGTCGAATCGGCCGCCCGATGGTCACGCTCCAAACTTCCGCCTTTTCGACCAAACGGCGCAGAAGGACAGGAAACGCTTCGACTTCACCGTGGCCTTCGACGATCGGCTGAATCTTCACGTCAGATCGTCCATAGGGAACAGCATAAACTGACGTGGCTCGTGGACGAAAAGTTCGGCCGGGGTCAATGCGTTGGCACGAAGCAGTTCGCCGGCTCCCATCAAGTGTTCGCCTAATGCCTGCCTTACGGAGGGCGAAACAGAACCAATACCTGTCTTTCCTTTTTCCCATTGGACAATGCGTAAGTGCCGATCTTCAATCCACTTCGCGTCGAGAATATCTGGGCTGTGCGTCGTTACGACGACTTGCATAGTGCGCCCGGCATGGCGCAACACATCCAGAATTGAACCCAACGCACCCGGGTGAATTGTGGCTTCCGGTTCTTCGATTACGAGGAGCGAGGGAGAAGAACGCTGGAATACGGCGGCGAGCATGCCCAATACGCGAAGCGTGCCATCCGACATGCTGAATGCGCCAAACTTAACCGGTTCTCTTTTGCCAAAGTCCTGGGAAAACTCCAAGGTCAATTTATTGTCGTGCTTCTTAGGCTGAACGCCAACTGTACGGGGAACTATACGCTCGAGCAACTCGAGAATTGTCTGCCAGTTGTCGGGGGCCGCGTCTTCTATTTCTCGCAGGACGCTTGCGGCGTTGTGGCCATCAGAGTGCAACCGCATACCTTCGTCCGGATCCTGCATGTCTCGCAGTGCGGTGGGTTCGATATGGCAGATCTGCATCCGAGACAGAAAGCGCAAGACGGACTGGAAGCGAGTGTCGCCGCCCACGAGGGGGAGAGCCAATGCGTTTGATTCCAGAACCGGATCCAGAGAACCTACATTGCTGCTCCAGTTCGCGTCTGGGCCCGAGCGATCGAACCAACTTGGCGACCCGTCTGTCCGGCGCACGACGCACTGCTCACGCAGCACTTGAAAACCGTAGTCCCCAACTGGGCTTAACTCGAAGCCGTAGCGAGCTTCGACTGTGTCGGTGTCCGGTTGTTGCAGAAGGACAGACAGGCCCATGTTTGAGGGGCGCCCGCGCGCGGAGAGGCGGTTGCCTACCGTGGAAAATCCCCCGCGACGAGCAAGGACGGTTTGCAGAGGTAATGCCATGGCTTCGGCCAGAAAGGCGAATGCATCGGCGAAGTTGCTCTTGCCGGTGCCGTTTTGCCCGACGAGAAATGTGGGATTGTCGAACTCCACTACCTCTGCAGGCAGGCTGCGGAAACGTTTCAAAATCAGTGTGCGAAGAATCGGTTCAGACATGGGTGGCCCGCCCCGGTGTCCGTATGAGTAGGTTTGGGGCTGAAGGCTTAGACAGACTCCTGCCTCGATCGCACATATTATGCCTTCTGTGACGGTATCTGACAATAGGATACGCGGCCAGAGTATGGGGATCGGAACTGGCCATACAATGACGGCACTCAATACACGGGACTATCTGAACTGCGCATTTGCAATTGATGGATGTGCAGGACTGCATTCCGACATCGCTTGACCTGCTGGCCCAACCCTGAACCACGAAGCAAATTCCTAACCACCCCCTACCCCAAACTCCACCCACACGCATACGCCACAAGCCCCAACTTGCGCGCCACCGCCAGCGAAGCGCCGTTCTCCAACGACGTACTGTAAAGCGGAATTCGCCCCGACGCCCGCACCGCCAGCGCCCACGCCGCCGTCACCTGCGTGCCGAACCCCCGCCCCCGGTACGCCTCCGCCGTCTCCAGCCCAGCCTCTGCCGCCTTCTCCGAACGCCGCGCACAGAAGCAGACGCTCACCGCGTGGCCGTCCTCCGTCACCGCCACTATCGGCGACCTTCCCGGAATCTCGGCAGCTGTCCACCCCGAAAAATGGCGCGCAAGAAGCGGCAACGCATTCACGTGCACCGTGGCATCAGGCTGTTCGACTGTCTTGGGAAAACTGAACGCCGGCCCCGCGTATACTTCGCCGCCGACCAGCGTCTTGTACCGCTCCGCATTCACCGGTGCGTCGCGAAAGTCCGTTACCGGTGGCTCCACGCCTGCCAGACCGTCAAGCTCCTCCGCGATCCGCTGCGGCACGTCAGAGCGCACCGACCAGGTGCTGCTCGTCCTGCCGCGAATCAGCGCAAACCTCGGCCCTGGTTCCGGGTTCGGCTCACGCGTTCCGAGGATCCGGCCGGCGCTATCCAACAGGTACAGGGTGCGAAGGTGGAGGTCGGGTGTGCTCACAGGACAGCCAGAGCCCCGTCACCGTTGCCTTCGAACAAGACTACTCGCCCAAATCCACAGAAAGCAGCAGATCGCGCATCTGTATCGTCT
Organism: Caldilineaceae bacterium; assembly: GCA_965208965.1. Lineage (GTDB taxonomy): Bacteria > Chloroflexota > Anaerolineae > Caldilineales > Caldilineaceae > Bin5. The sequence goes on along the minus strand of OZ242384.1, from coordinate 679,426 downwards.
CCGACAGCGTGTCGACCTCGTTGCAGCCCTCCCAGTCGACCCACACGTACTCGACGCAGACGTAGCCCTCGTACCCGGAATCCCGCAGCGCCCGCACCACCCGCGGGTAATCGATCACATTGTGCTGCATCAACGACTGCAAGCGGTTCTTATGGCCTCCGCGCGCGTGGAAATGGGAAGTGTACGGAATCAGTGTTTCACTCTCGTCGTCGCTGATCTCCCGGTAAGCGAAATGCGAATAATCCAGCGTCAGCGTCAACCCCGGTGTCATCTCCAGCATGCGATGCGTCTGCTCTGGCGTGCGCGTCAAAGACTCAACGTTGGGCTCTACCGCGCACACACACCCTGACGCCTCCGCCAGCTCTACTCGCCAAGCCAGCTCCTCGCACGCCCGCTTCAGCGAAGTCTCGTATGCTTCGCCCTCCCACGGCAACCCCGGCTCAATCGTAATATGGGACGCGTTGCACCGCAGCGTGAACTCAACGACGCGCGGAAACAGATCGCGCGCCCGCCTGCGCTCCTCCGCGTCGGGATGGTTGATCGCCAGCGCCGGCAACCCCGGACCGGAAGCCTGGAAATAGACATCCGCGATCTCTAACCCTTTGTCCTGGATCCGGCTCGACAGGTCCCGCGCCGAAGCCGCCAGGTTGTCCAAAACGTGACTGGGATAGATGTGGGAGCGGTCCTCGAACAGCCCGATATCCACGCCCTGAAAACCCATCATCGCAATCAGCGTCAGGACGTCGTCATGAGGCAGCAGCGGAAAGGTGAAGTCCGGGCATGAAAGCTTAAGCTCCATCTTGCAACTCCTTCTTCGGCTGGAGAGTATAGCACTGACCGCTGGCCACTAGCCGCCGGCCTCTATCTGAACGACGATGTCGTGGTGGAACGGCTCCAGATCGATTCCCGTTTCACCGCTGGAAAGGTCCTGGGGCGGTCTCACTCTTCGCCTTTCACTCCTCCTGGACCGCCACCAAGGAGTCGTCGTGCTCCTGGAAGTCGAGGTCATATTGCTCCCAGTAATACTGCAAATCCTTTGACTCCCAGCCGGCGTAAATCTCTTCCCAGGGCAGCACATTGCAGTGCGGCGTGATAGACTTTTTTTCAATCGGCAGTGAGGGCGGCTGATAGCGGAAATCTGTCGACAGTCGGATCTGATTCTTCGTCCGATTCGGGATCGACTTGTGAACGGTCAGGCTGTGGAAGACGAGAACATCGCCAACCTGGTAGTCGGTCTCGAACCACTCTTGCGGTGTGTCGTCGTCGAAAATGACATGGCGGCCGCCCGCGCCCTCCGCAGCACGCACCGGCAAGACACCCAACATGTGCGAACCCCGCAGTACGCTCAACCCGCCCAGTTCCCGCGGGCAGTCCCCCAGCGGCATCCAGCAGGTATATACCGTCTTTGAGCCTTGGATGAAGATGTGATCCTGGTGCGCCGGCGTCGGCGCGTTGCCCTTCGCCGGAATCATCACGCGCGCGATTTTCAGGGCGTGAACCAACACCGTCTCATCGAACAGCTGACCCAACATGTCCACGATTCTTGGGTGATGCGCCAATCGGTGGAAGGACTCCAGGCGCTGTACGTCGCCGTATGCTTCCGGCGGCACACCGACGCCGCAGAAAGGCTCCATCCCGTCCGCCGCAGGGTCGGCGATGCCGTCCATTAGCTCTGTGCCTGGCTCAACCCATCCGTAGTTGTCGCAGACCTGTAAGATCTGGCGCCGCAGAGCCACGATTTCATCCGCGGGCAGCAGCCCGCGAAAGAACAGAAAACCGTCGGTCGCCATCTGTCGGCGCATCGCCTGCGGATCGTCAAGCAGTGCATTGTGTTCATGAAATTCAGTCGCTATGACCATCGTCTGCCTCCATAGTAAATGCCCAGTCCCAGACAGCGCTCATTTAGCGAAGCGGTAGCGCATCCAATACTGTGGTGTGCGTGCTTTGGACATGGAGCAGTTCCCCTGAGCGTCATCCCTGAGGAGAGCTGCTTCCTGTATTTTCAAAACAATGTAACTATATCACGCCTGTGTGGAGATGAGACGATTCAAACGCCGTCAAATGTCAAGATATCGTGGGCGGCAGCAGGAAAACCCTGTCCCAGATCGTCTCTGTGAGGGGCAACTGATCACTATCCACTATCCCCTGCTATCCGAGTTCCTGGTCCCCTACATTCGCAATCCAGTCCCGCGTCCATTCCACCGTCTCCAGGTCTAGGTCACAGATACAGCTTGCCAGGAAGATCATACCCTCGATGCGTCCGGCTTGCAGCCAGTCCAAGGCCGTTTCGCACTGCATCTGCATCGCCTCCAAGGGCATGGGGACGTGCAGGCCATAGTCATACATGTACAGTCCAAGCAGTTTGCGGCTATTGGGCGCGATCTGTTCACACTTGGTCATGTTCTCATCGAGGTCCTTGAGATCGGGCGCTTCCCACGTCCACAGGGAGACCCAATCGCATAGTTCCAGATGGGCCGTCAGGGCCATCCCGAGCTGATGCGTGTAGAGCGTGACACCCAGACCAAGTTTGCGCCCTTCAATCGTCAATTGGTCGCTTAACGACTGGAGGGCATCAACCGAGAGGACACCCAAGTCGCCCTCATCCTGTGCCCGTCTGAAAAAATCATCCATGAAGACGCCTATGATGTTCGGATTGCGCGCTGCCAACTCCAGCACATGTTTGCGCTCCTCGTCCGAAGAACGCCCCGCGCCGCCAACCACCGACCAGAACACCTGCTTCAGTCTCCGGAAAGGTATCGCATACTGGTCGAACGGCATCTCCGGCTTGTCATGGTAGCGCACCATGATCATATTGGGCACATCCATGTAGAATGCAGCCTCCACCGGCGTTATGCGCGAGGAACGTGAAATGTCCCATCCTGTGTCGTGACTGCCAGCCTCATGGCCCCAAAGCCACATCCGATCGCGTACAGTTTCCATGGTATCCTCCTTGTTAGTATGGTTGAGCGCAACGCTAGAGTTTGAGGCCGCCTGCGGTCAGACCTTCGACGAAAAGGCGGCTGGTAAAGGCGAACAAGATCACCAGCGGCAACGACGCAATAATGTATCCTGCCATCTGCGTTCCTATTTGCTGGCCGAGTTGATTATCGAAAATCAGCAAGGCAACAGGAATCGTGAACAACTCTTTTTTCGTCCCGATGGTCAGGTAGGGCCAGAAGATATCGTTCCAGGTACCCAGCACCTGCAAGATCGCAACAACACCCGCAATGTGCTTGGAGAGAGGGAGCGCGATATTCCAGAAACATCTGAATTCGCTAGCCCCGTCAATGCGGGCCGACTCGAAATACTCAGATGGAATCGAGGCGAAAAATGTGCGCATCAAGAAAACAGCCATCACTTGTCCCGCGGCGATGTATGGCAGCAAAAGCGCCCACATCGTCTGAAACAGGCCCAACTTGTGTACCACTACAAAACGGGGCACCAGCGTCAGGATGGCTGGTATCATCAGCAAGGACAGGATAAATACAAACACCGTATCCTTGCCCAGAAAGTCAAAGCGCGCAAAAACATAGGCTGACAACGAGCCGAAAAAGAGCACACCCACGCAGGAAACCGCGCTTACGATCACACTGTTCAGAATCGACTGCGAGACAACACGCCAAGCGGCCGGAAAGGTCTGGTGATAGTAAATCGGGAATGTGAGCCCCCACGGGTTGAAGTCAAATTGTGCTCGCGACTTGCCAGCGATGAACAGCGCCAAAAGCATCGGCACCATCATCAATACGATCAATATCAGAATCACCGGGATCGGCCATCGCCGACCCCAGTATGTCGCAAGTCGGCGCCACCGATCAGCGCCTTTTTGTGCAGGCCCGGCTGCTTGGGCTGTGCTCACGAATATTCCTCCCGGCCGCAGATAGCGCCGCACGCTCCGGCAATAACTTCGCAGTCATGCTCGGGTTGGAGTGACTCCGATAACAATACTCTTCGGGCCGATTCTCAAGCGCGTTCCTCTCGAAAGATTCGCATGCTGATCAAAGTAAGTAGCAAAATCGTGACAAAGATGAACACGCCGATTGCAGAGGCATATCCCATCCGATGATAGTTGAAGGCGTTGTAGTACAGCCAAAGCCCCGGCACCATCGTCGACTTGATCGGCCCGCCTTCCGTCATGACGAAAACTACCTCGAAAATCTGGATGCTGGCTATGATCGCACGCACGAGATTGAGCTTGAGTTGGCCAAAAACCAGGGGAATGTCCAGCCGCCAGATTCTCTGCAGCAAGCTGGCCCCGTCCAGTTCCGATGATTCCAGTATCTCCGAGTTGATATTTTGCAGCCCGGCCAGTGTGATCAAGGTGTTGACACCGTTGACCCACGGGAACCCGGAAAAGGTCAGCGCCCAAATCGCGATCCTTGGATCGCCTAGCCAGACCCGCGTCCAGCTTTCCAACCCGATGCCCGTCAGAAACGCATTGAGCAGTCCGACAGAGCCGTCATAGATAAAACGCCAGAGCAGGAAAAGAACAATGCCCGGGATAATGGCCGGCAAAATCATACAAATGCGAAACCAGTACTTCCAGCGCATACTCTTAACGGCAAAGATCAGTTCCGCCACAATCAGCGGGATCACTGTGGCCTGAAATATGATCCAGGCCGTTATGATGCCCACGTTTCTCAGCGAGCGAATGAATGTCCTGTCCTGAGTAAACATGCGCACAAAATTGTCCACTCCGACAAAAGTGGCCGGCAGTCCGATATCCCATTCGAAGAAGGAGTGGTAGACAGCAAGAAACGCGGGGTAATAGTCAAAGACAAGTAGACCAAGCAAGGTAGGCAGCAGGACAGCGTAGAAGGGCAACGCGTGACGGACGCGTTGCCTCAAGCCGCGTCTTGTCCCGATGCTCCGCTGACTGGGAAGGGTTGAGGGCTGAGATTGCCTTACTTCAGTGGCCATTTTACTGGTCGGTTGGCTTGTTGGTGGGCTGAGTTCTTCCTGAACCCACCAACAAACCAACGAATCGTTCGACCCATGCGAAGTGGGAAATCCCTATTCGAAACCAAGCGCAGCGCAGTCCACCTCGTTGTCGCTAATGAAATCGGTGGCGTACAACGTCATGTTCTCATCGATCTGTGCAACGGCGTCGTCAAGCGTCAACTGATCGAGGATATATGCGTTCTTGAGATCCCAGATCTCCAAGCGAGACTCAAGATTGGTCTTGTCATAATAGGTCCACATCGCGGCTTCGCCCTCATGATCCTGGAGATTTTCCAGTATCCCAATCAGATCCGGGTCGGCGGGCGCTGCCCCTTTCTGGAGCGGTAGTACGTTGCCCAGATCGTTGATTAAACGCTCAGCGTTCTGTGGGGCACTTAAAAACATGAGAAAATCGGCCGCAACATCGACCATCCCATCCTCTACAGCGGTCTTCGTGATGGCAAAGCCGCCAGGCGCGCCTCCGATAGGAGGTGCAGGCGCCCCCGTGCAAACCGGTGAACTCTCCTGCGTGCATCTTGGCGCATAAAACATCCCCCACTCAAATTCGATGTATGGGTTCAGTTTGTTCTGCTTCACCCTCCAACTCCCATCTTCTACCACCACGATGTCGCCCTGCAGCCATTTCGTGATCGCATTGGCGTTCTTGTCTGTCCAATCCGGCGTACGATAGGCGGCAATCTCCTTCATAATGCGCATCCATTCCCGATACTCAGGCGTATCGGCCCGGAAAATGCCCTTGTCGATAGCGCAGGCCACCTCCTCAAAGTGAGCCGGACCACCGTCAGGATTGACTTTGGGTGTCAACTCGGCCATGATACTACCGCCCAACTGGCCCAGCGTCTCATACATGAACCACGAACCGATGCCTCCATAAGGCGTATAGCCTGCATCTTCCAACGCCTGAAAAACAGCCAGCAACTCCGCTACCGTCGTGGGAATCTCGACCCCGACTTCGGCAAAAACATCCTTGTTGTAAAACATCATCGAGGTCACGATTGAATAGTTGAGCGTGTAGTGAGAGCCTAGGATACGATTTGCTTCGAATGGCACTTCGAAGAAAAGTTCCAGCCAGCGCTCGCTGCCAGGCTCCCCAGCTTCGACGTAATGATTCGGCTTGTCCAGATAAGGATCCAGGTTGACCCACCAGTCTTTTCCGATCTCCTCCACCTGGTCCCGGGTCAGTGTATAGACTACGTGGGGAATCGTGCCGGCAGTCATGTTGGTGACAATATACTCACGACTGCTGACATCGCCGGGAGGCGGTTGAACCATCTCGATCTCTACGCCTGGATGCAACGCCTGGTATTCATCGATCAGCGTAAGGATCATGTTGTGGGGATTGGGATTGGTCTCGCTCCACTCCATGCTTTCAGAAGGATAATAGGATCCAGCGTTCAACGTGAGCTTGCCTGTTAGAGATGCTGATTCGCCACTATCCATCGCATCTCCAGCCGTTTCTTCCTGAGCCGTTTCTGCGGCCGGGGCGACGACACACGCCGAGGCGAATAGCGCTAGCGCCAGCAGAATGCCAATGACCGGGAATCGTTTCACGAACATGATGGCTCCTTCCTTTCTCTGTGGGTTTCGCTGAATTCAACCCATCACTATGCTCCGTGTGCGTAGAGTCCGACGAAGACCGATCACGTAGTCAGCCTTTCGTCTTCATCACGATAACCCAATGCTGCACAATCGGCGGTTGGGGCACCCCCCTTTGTTGGAGACCTCGGCCCAGGCTTCGTATCCCTCCTTTCTCAGACCGAAGACCAGCGCGCACAATGCGAGTCCCTGCTCGATCTCTGTGACAGCGCTCTGGTTTCACATTGGAATAAAGGCAATACACCCGATCCTCGAATTGCAGGGCGGTGATGATCTGAAATAACCCTCCCAAGGCCTGAAGCGGCGTCCGCCGACCGGAACACGCATGTCTGGAACTGAACGCGTTGCTCGGTCCAGTCGCCCCTTTTCACTTCAGCGTGCTCGGTGTGGCCTTCGAAGGCAGACAGCCCCTCTTAACTGCCCTCTTCAGCAACAGAATTGAACTCGAAGATGTCAATGTGCTAGGTGACGCTGATACGTTAAGTATAAGAATCTGCGTGTTGTCTGTCAAATGATATTTTTTTGCAAAAACATCACAGTGAATTTTAGTCATACCGAAAGTTGCTTAGAAGACACCACTGATTTGCTCGTCAGGTTCGGGTACAGAGTTTGTCCCCTTTCCCGCGCAGCAATCAGTTTGAGCTCGATCAATACAGTCCCTGGACTCAGTCGGCAGGAATGGCCGGCATCGCTGCCCAATATCAAGACGGACCCCTCCAACCACTATCTAACCGCTTTCTACAGCAGAGAGGGTTAACGCGGACGCTTCGGACTGTTTTCCTGAACTGTCGAGAGAAATTCCACCCTCCCAGCGGCACGTCGGCATGCAACTATAGTAGTCCTTTCATCCTGCAAATTACAGTTCAGACAAACGCGTCCGGGCAACAACTCCTGACCGCAGTACGATTCGTGTTCCTTCAAGCGTAGCGATCGCGCCGTCCAATCAGACCCAAACCGGCACGTAAACGGATAAGCAGATCGCCCAAACCATTTTGACAGCCATTCTTCCACCGTGCCATAATTATTGAACCCGCCGCTGCCTGTAAGGGGCGCGGTCCGAATCCTGAATGCTCGCGCAATCCTTCTGCAGTAGGCATTGCGCCTGTTCCCATACCTGCCCCCGAGTTCCCGCCCATTGCCGCGGGCGGCGGGCAATCGCCAGCTTGGGAGGAACCATGCCTAATCGCTTTCGCGTCTCGTTGTTCGGGGCACTGGCAATTCTGCCCCTTCTGATTGGCAGCTGCTATCCCTTCCAGGGAGACATTACCCAAATCCTGACTCCCGCCGCGCCCCCTACTGCTGAGGCAACCGCAGAGCCGGCCGAGCCGGAAATGGTGACCTTGGTGGCAACGGTAGCTGTCAACGCGCTGCGAGTGCGCCAGGCGCCCAATGAGGAGACTCCGATTATCGCCGGCCTGCTAAAGGGTGATGTCATTGACGTGGTCGGGCGGACAGAGGATATCAGTTGGCTGAAAGTGGAGGTGCCGGACGTCGGGACCATCGGCTGGATCTGGGCTGAAGATGTAACCTTGAATGGAGACCCCTCCGCACTGCTTGTGCCTGAAGACGCGCAAATGGCCGTCGAACACGAAGACGCGATGGCCGACGGCGGCGAAATGGCCGAAGAGGCCGCAGAGGAGCAATCAGACGACGGCGAGATGGCCGAAGAGGAGGAAACCGAGGATCAAACGAGCGCGTTCGCCGACCTGGAGCCAAGCGTCACGGTTTACGCGCAGGAGGTGATCAAGGGCCAGGTTACGGTTGCAGAAGCTGCCGTTCCGGTTGAAGGCTGGGTTGTCATTCACGCCGATGATGCCGGCTCTTACGGGCCCATCATCGGGCAGGCGCACCTGGAGCCCGGACTCACGACTGAACTGGCTGTAGACATAGACGTCGATGCCGCCACCGAAACTCTCTACGCCATGCTCCACACAGACGGCGGCGTCTTTGACGTCTTTGAGTTTCCCGGCACCGATATGCCGGTACTGAAAGATGGCGCCCCGATCAGTTCGGCCTTCACGGTCACGATCGGCGAAATGTCCACCTCCGACGAAGAGGCGGATGCTGAAGAGGCGGTGCCTGTTACGACACCGACCGATGAGCCTCTGCTACAGGTGGGCGATGTCACCAGACACCTGGCGATCGTTACGACGCGCGCCTTGCGTGTGCGCAGCAAACCGGAAACCATCGCCGAGGTTTTGGCAGGCGTAGCCGTCGGTGAAGCTTATCCTGTGGCCGGATTCAGCTCAGATGAACATTGGGTAGCGATCTTTTTCCCCGATATTGAAGACCCGGTCTGGATAGCGGCCTCGCTGGTGGAGTTGAGGGACATCGAGTTGAGAGTGCAGATGGGTCGCGCGACCATCGAGACCGGCAGGCGCGGCCGCTTGCGGTTGCGCGGCGGACCCTCTCTGGAGGCGCCCATCGTTGGCTACGCTCAGGACGGTGAAAGCTTCGATACCCTCGGCTACAGCGAGGATGGTCAATGGGCACTGTTGGTCGGAACAGGAGCGGAAGGCGCCACCTGGGCCTCAATCACCTTCCTGCTGTTTGAGTAATGGGTTTGTCTTGCCCCTTGTGTTCTGGAGTATGACGGCACAACTTTCAACAGATCTCGAACAACAAGAGCGGCAGTTTCCATGTGAGACTGCCGCTCTTGTTGTGTATATTACTTTCAACCGGCCGAGCTGTCAGCGCCAACAAGTGGACCGTGCAACTCGCGCAACGATAGCTCTTTGAAAGAGATCTACTCGTCGCGCGTCAGCGCCCAGGAATCCGCCCAACTTTCGGGAATGGGGAGGTTGTTGGCGTAAATCAAGTTGATCAGCTGGCCTTGGTGATGGGCCTCATGTTCAACCAGTCGGTAGTATCCGGCCAGCGGTGTCGAGCCATTCTCAAAGACCTGTAGCCAGTTTACCTTCTCAAAACTTGCCATCAAGGCCGCGTCTGCGGCCTCCATCCCCTGGCGTACACGTTCAACTGGCAGCACCTCCCCGGCCGGCGCCGGCTTCAGGCTGCAGTCCCAACCCTGCATGCTTCCTTCAAGCAACACCGGCGGCCAACTCTCCTGTGTGCCCAACATACAGTAGAACTGGTAGAGAATGTTCTGGGATTCGGGGAAGGGCAGGCGGGCATCCAGATCGGCATCGGCCAGTAAATCCATCAGATCATAGGTGCGTCCGCGCAGGTCCTGCCAGTGGATCCGCACACTCTCCAAAACGGTCTGTGTCATTTTCTCCTCGCTCCATGTGGGTCTGTCAGTTTCTTCAAGAAAGAGCAAACCCCAGTGGTCGCGGTTCAAAGATGGCTGGCCGGCAGATGACCGGTCAGCTGCCGCTCTGAGGTCAACCGCATTCAGTATAGCACAACGGTGCGGCCGTAACCGTAGCTTAACAGAATACAATTCCCGTAATCGAACGTACATCTGCACGCGGGTGCAGCCCAATATTGGGGGCGAACTTTCGTATACCTCTGAATGCAACCAAACCGCGGTCAGCTCCCGTTCCCATCTCCAGCAGCACAAACGCCGCCTCTGACCCCTGCCGTTCCCACCGCAAATCCGGGATGAACCCTCTGCACACGCCTGACTAGCGTGAGTCTGCAGGCTATGTTAGGATTCCCAGCACATGATGATGGCCGATCTTGAGGTCGCTGCACGTGTCAACTCCACCCCAATCGCGCTCAGGCAAAGAAGAGAAAGCGCATCCTCAGTCGCGCCCATATGGCGAAGAGGAAGCGCGTCCTAACATCCTGCTGATCACCAGCGACCAGCAGCATTACTCAACTCTCGGCGTGACCAATCCGCGGATCCAGACGCCCGCCCTTGACCGGCTCACCCGCGAAGGCGCCCGCTTCGACCGTGCCTACTGCAACAACCCCGTCTGCTCGCCCTCCCGATCATCGATCATTACCGGCCAATATCCGGCTTGGCACGGCTGCTGGACCATCGGCGTCAAACTGGGTGAAGATGTTCCCACCGTCGGCGACCTGCTGCACCAGCACGGCTACGACACCACCCTGATCGGCAAAGCCCATTTTCAACCTCTGGCCTCACGCCCGGAACAGACCTCCCTCGAATGCCAGCCCACCCTGCGCGATCTCGACTTCTGGCGAGAGTTTCATGGACCGTGGTACGGCTTCCAACATGTGGAAGCGGCGCGCAATCACGCCGACGAAGCCCACGCCGGTCAACATTATGGCATCTGGATGGAGGAAAACGGTCTGCCCAACTGGCAGGACTTCTTCCAGACCTGGCCGGCCGACCCCAATGCGGTCAGGCGGGAACACGCCTGGGACCTGCCGGAGGAGTACCACTACTCCGTATGGACAGCCGAACGTTCGATCGCGGCCATTGAGCGCAGCGCCGCCGCAGGCAAACCCTTCTTCCTCTGGAGCAGCTTCCACGATCCCCATCCGCCCTATCTCGTCTCCGAACCTTGGGCATCAATGTACGAACCCGAAGAAATGCAGCCGGGCACACTGAAACCGGGTGAACTGGATGTGATGCCTCCCCACTTTGCCAAAACGCAGCAACGCAATCCGGACTTCTCCGCCTGGCAGGAGACACCCTTCGGCAATCACGGCTTCAACAGTCACCTGCATGAGCCGGACGCCATGCGCAAAAACATGGCCGTCTACTACGGCATGGTCAGCCTGATGGACCGCGAGATTGGGCGCATTCTGGACAAGCTGGACCAGCTGGGCATTGCCGACAACACCCTCGTCGTTTTCAGCACCGATCACGGCCACTTCCTTGGCCAGCACGGGCTGGTCGCCAAGGGAGCATTCCACTACGAAGATCTCATCCGTCTGCCCTTTCTCGTGCGCTGGCCCGGTCGAGTCCCCGCCGGCGCGGTGAACGGCTCGCTCCAATCATTAGTCGACCTGGCGCCCACTTTCCTGCAAGCGGCCGGCATCGGCATCCCGGGCGAAATGCAGGGCGCCGACCAGCTTGAAACGTGGACCGGCGCGGCCGAGGAAGCGCGCGACCACGTGCTGGTTGAAAACCGTCATCAGCCCACAGCGTTGCACCTGCGCACGCTCGTGGACCGGCGCTATAAGCTTACTGTCTATCGGGGCCACGCGTACGGTGAGCTTTTCGATTTGCAGGAAGATCCGGAGGAACGCTGCAACCGCTGGGATGATCCCGCCTTCGCCGCAATAAAATCGACCCTGTTACAGCGTTTCGTGCAGGCCGAAATGGAGCGGGAACCGACCCGTTTCGAACGCATCGCCGGCGCATGAATGCGGTTAAGCCCCAATGAATCCTCTGCCTACCCGGCAGGGCATGCTCCGTTAGGGGAAAGTGCTCTTTTGGGTCGTCGGCCTCTGCCGGCCCTCCTTGTTCGGGGGATACGCCCCACAACGCCCCCAAGCAGCTCAACCTGCATGCGGTATCTCGCCAGGGCGGCGCGGCGACAGTTCACCGGCAACGCAGAAGTGACTGCTGAAATCGTCGGCTGTGGTACACTACAGTTGAGAATGAGTTCCGTTCGACGCCGGGATCTTCGCACACAAAAGCGAAACAGAAGCCGGTTTGCAACTGCGTTCAGACGACGTATCGGCACTGCATACTTCAAAGCGCACCATAGCCGGTAACGCTCTGTGTCTGGCGACCCATTGCATTCCAGGCTGTTACGAAAAACCAGGTATTGATTACGCAACACCACCGTTCTCACTCCCATCAAACTTCCATTTACGGAGCACAACAATGAACCTTGAACATGTAGCGATCAACGTACCAAACGTCCGCGAGCAGGCACAGTGGTGGAGAGAGCATCTGGGGCTGGAGATCGTCTCCTCCGGTGATGTTCCTCCATACATGAACTTTGTCTACGACAACAACGGCAGCATGGTAGAGTTGTACAGCAATGAAGAGATGGAGCACCTGGACTTTGCCCAGATCAATCCCTTCAACCTTCATTTTGCTTTCAGCGTAGACGACATGGAAAGCGAACGCGAACGTCTGATTCAGGCCGGCGCTACGCCCGACGGCGAGATCAACAATACCCCCACAGGAGACAAGCTCTGTTTCCTGCGCGACCCTTGGCAGGTGACAGTGCAGCTTGTCCAGCGCAAAACACCTATGGTCTAAGGAGCGCACATTGATCAGTGATCGGCGGCTCGCGGCCGGTCACTGGCAATTGCCGTTGGAGCGCCAACCATGCCAACTCCAGTGAAGATGCCCCAATTGGGCGAAACCGTGTTCGAAGGGACCGTCGCCCGCTGGCTCAAGCAGCCTGGGGATCCGGTGCAGCGGCAGGAACCCCTGCTCGACATCACCACCGACAAAATCGACACTGAAGTGCCCGCGCCCGCTGCCGGATTCCTGCTCAAGATCCTGGCCGTCGAAGGTGCAACGGTTCAGGTTGGCTCCGTCATTGCCTATATCGGCGATAAGGAGGAAGAGATAACAGAAGAGGCAGAGGGTCCGGAAAGAGCTGTGGACTCGAGCAAAGAAATCGGCCCACCCGTCCCTTCTTCCTCTCTCTCCGCCTTCCGGCGTGCAGGTGACGCCGCTTCCGGTGCGGAACCGGAAGGCCGTTCTTTCGTCAGCCCTGTCGTCGCCCGCCTCAGCGCCGAACACAACATCGATCTGGAAGAGGTGCAGGGCAGCGGGCACCAGGGGCGCGTCACCAAGAAGGACCTGCTGGCCTACATCGAAGCTGCCAAAAGACAGCCGCACACAGCGCCGTCCGCTGCCGCCGCCGCGCCCGGCGAAGACGAAGTTCTGCAGCCCCTCTCGAACATACGGCGGGCGATTGCCGAACACATGAGCCGCAGCGCCCGCGCCAGCCCTCACGTTGTCACGATCTTCGAGGCTGATATGACGGCCGTCGTGCGCCACAGAGCGGCCCACAAAGAGGATTTTGCACAAAAGGGGGTTAATCTGTCCTTCACCCCCTACATTGTTGCTGCGGTCGCGGCCGCGCTGGGCGAGAATCCGACGGTGAATAGCAGTTGGACCGATGCGGGGCTGATGCTGAGCCAGCGCATCCACGTGGGCATCGCCGTCGCCGTGCCCGATGGGCTGGTTGTACCCGTCATCCGGGACACCGATGAAATGAATCTGCAGGGGCTGGCGCGTACAGTCAACGATCTGGCCGGCCGGGCGCGCCGCGGCGAACTGTCCCCGGACGAAGTGCGCGGCGGCACCTTCACCGTGACCAACCACGGGATAAGCGGCAGCCTTTTGGGCACACCCATTATCAACCAGCCCCAAGCTGCCATCCTGGGAGTCGGCAAAATCTGCAAGCGAGCGGTCGTGAACAGCGGCGGCGGCTCAGACGGCGCACCAGCCGATCCGCTTCTGCCCAGCGCCGACGACACTATCTCTATCCGTCCAATGTCCTACCTGAGCCTTGCCTTTGATCATCGCATCCTGGATGGCTTCGGGGCTGACAGCTTCCTGGCAGATGTAGTGAAGCGACTGGAAAACTGGGGCGCGTAACAACGGCGATTAACCATGCAGCACACTGCAGTTATCGGTGATCACCGGTCACCGGCAACTGGAGTCAGCGGAGGGATTTGTGGCAAGAAATTACGACTATGACCTGATCGTCATCGGCTCCGGGCCGGGCGGATATGTGGCTGCAATTCGCGCCGCGCAGCTGAATCTGAAGACCGCGCTTATCGAGCGCGAACACCTGGGCGGCGTCTGTCTGAACTGGGGTTGCATCCCCAAAAAAGCGCTGATCAAGAGCGCGGAAGTGCTGGATACGCTGCAGCACGCGCAGGAGTTCGGCCTAACCTTTGACAACTTGCAGGTGGACTACGGTGCGGCCGTCAATCGTTCCCTGCAGATCGTAGGCCGCCAGACCAAGGGCGTTGGCTTCTTGATGCGTAAGAACAACATCGAAGTGATCGAAGGACATGCCCGCTTCACCGATGCCCACACCGTACAGGTCAGCGCCGGCCCTCTCAACCCGGATGGCGAACCGCGTATCGTGACCGCCGGCAGTTTCGTGGTTGCCACCGGCGCCCGTGCCCGCGACCTGCCGGGCGTCGAAGCCGACGGCGAGCGCATTCTTCAGTATCGCCATGCCATTCGCCTGAACGAAATCCCCGCATCCCTCCTCGTTGTTGGCGCAGGGCCGATTGGCATGGAGCTGGGCCACATCTACGCCACCTACGGCGCACAGGTGACTATCGTCGAAATGTTGGACCAGGCCCTGCCGCTGGAGGATGCCGACGCGGCGCAGGAGGTAGTGCGGGCCTTCCAGAAACGGGGCATCAATGTGTTGACTTCGAGCCGCACCGAAGACTTTGACATCGGTGAACGGTCAGTCACCGTATCGGTCAAGAACGTGGACGACGGGAGCGCCCAGACAGTTGAAGCCGAGAAAGTACTCTTGGCGATAGGTATTTCGCCAAATACCGAAGACGTAGGACTGGACTCCGCCGGCGTAGCCCTTCACCAGGATGGCTTCATCGAAATCGACGAGTATATGCGCACCAGCCGCGAAAACATCTACGCGATCGGCGACTGCACCGGCAAAATGCCGCTGGCGCACGTGGCCAGCGCACAGGCCATCGTCGCCGCCGAGAGCGCCGCCGGCCAGACCACCACGCCGATCCCTGCCGATCGTTATATCTTTATGCCCCGCTGCACATTCTGTGTACCCCAGGTCGCCAGTCTCGGCATGACCGAAGCCGAGGCGCAGAAGGCCGGCTACCCCGTAAATGTGGGCAAGTTCCCCTTCATGCCCAACGGCGCAGCCCAAGCCCAGGGCGTACGTAGCGGTTTTGTCAAAATCGTGGCCGATCAGAGATACGGCGAGATCCTCGGCGCCCACATCGTCGGCCCCAATGCCACTGAACTTCTGCCGGAGCTGTCCCTGGCGCAGATGATGGAGCTCACACCCGCCGAAATCGCGCACAACGTGCACGCCCATCCGACCCTGGCCGAAGTGGTAATGGAAGCGGCCCACGCCGTTGAGGGCCTGCCAATACATATGTAGAGGCCCTCGAATACCGAGTCCGACCGGCGCCGGCCACCTGGGCTAGCCGCGTATCGAAAACGCGCCGCGCTTAAGGCAATCTGCCAGCAGCACGGCGTCGCTATTCTCTACAGTTTCGGCAGCCGCGCCAAGGAGACGCTGTCATGGCTGGACAATCCGGACGCTGCCCTCGCCCCCGGCCCTTTCGACGTCGACCTGGGCGTGAAGCCGCTTCCGGCTACCGACTTTAACCGGGAGAGAGAAGTTGTGTTGGAGTTGACGCTAGAAGGTTTTCTGGGTGTGGAGAGTGTCGTCCTCGTCAATCTGCAATGCGCCGCCCCCTTTTTTGCCTGTGAAGTCATTAAAGGTGAACGACTCTACGCCAATAGCGAATACGCAGCCGATAACTACGACCCGTACATCATGGCGCAAGTGGGCGATCTCATGTACTTGAAAGAAGTGACAGAGCCGCTGCTTTTCGGAATCCCCAAGTGACCCCGACCTCTCTCCAGACCATGACAGCCTACACAGGATCGATAATCCCCTGACAGATGCCGATGGACAAGACTGAATACCCCGCCGTTTCTCATGACATCACCGTCCGTTTCGCCGAAACCGATCAGATGGGCGTGGTCCACCACAGCGAGTATATCGTCTGGTTCGAGGTGGGGCGCATCGCCTGGATGGCGGCGGCCGGAATGCCCTATACCGAGATTGCCGGCGCCGGCTACAACTTTGCCGTTACCGACCTGCAATGCCGCTACCGCAATGCCATCCGCTTCGGTGACGCCGTGCAGGTCATCACGCGATTGGGGTCGCTGCGTAGCCGTCAGGTCGAGTTCGTTTACGAAGTCAGAAACACGCACACCGGCGACATCTACGCCGACGGCCACACGCGGCACATCTGCGTCGACGGCGATGGCCGCATGACGCGTGTGCCGGATTGGATAGCAAAGCGATTGCTGGGAAAAGTGGAAAGTGAAGCGTATTCCGAAAACGCTTGACACCCCTGCAACAGCGCCGTGCAAACCGGATGAAGCTAGGTCCCGCCGACTCGTGGGTAACGCCTTTATCCCGGCGTCAACGCAACAGAAAGCCCCTCTCCGTCGGTCTCCAGGGGCGGTAGCTCCTCAAGACTGGTCAGCCCAAAATGCTGCATGAACTGGTCGGTTATCGCGTAACGGATTGGCCGGCCGGGCCCTTCCAGACGGTCAAACTCCTCCACCAGGCCCTGCTGCAACAGGTTGCGCAGCACGCCGGAACAATCGACGCCTCGCACCGCCTCCACCTGCGCCCGCGTCACCGGATGGAGATAGGCGATGATGGCCAAAGTCTCAAGGGCCGGCGCGCTGAACTGCACACTCATGTCCAGATTGAGAAAATCCTCCACCACCTGGGAAGCGGCGGGATTGGTAACAAGCAGAAACCGGCCGTCGCGACGCTGCAGACGCAGCCCCCGATTCTCCTCCTCATAATCCTGCTGCAAGGCGGCCAGCGCTTTGGTCACCTCAACTTCTGGGCAACCTGACGCCTGGGCAAGCTGTGCTGGCGTAACCGGGTCCCCCGCCACGAAAAGCAGGCTCTCCAGAAGGGCGCTCAACTTCACGCTTCCCACTCATCCTGAAAGGGCAGATGGCGCATACGCACATCCAGCTTGCCGAGCCGCAACCCCATATCTCCTTCGATGATGTCCTGCGTTGATTCGACCACCTCGTCCGTCTTCATCGGTACGTCAATATCGGGCGCAGTTTCGACTTCCAATTGAATGTCAACTGCATTGCCGCGGGATTTCACGTCCGGCAATACCGTAATTACATCGGCGAGCTGGTCCAGATGCCAGGTCAGGCGTCGAGCGATACTGTCTGTGTCCAACTCCACCGAGCTGCCCTTTATCGTCTTCATACGCACCCCGCGCTGGCGGTGGGGCCATAGTTCCAACCACAGCAGGCTGCCGAATATGAAAACCGCGATTGTGCCCACTGCCACCTGGCCAATCAGGTAATTCATGCTGTTCGCCTGTTGTTGTACGCGCAGGAACTCCTGGGCAAGCGAAAGACCGCCCATGAGCGCGCTGAAGGTTCTGTCAGGAAAAATCGTCGTATAGACAATGGCGGCGAGCAGACCCAGCCACAGCACAACGACGACAATGCGATTAAATGCGTTGATCACTTCCGGTTTTGTGTCTGAAGGGCACTAATGGGTTTCCACCTGACCGTTCGTCCGGCTTGAGAGGACGGGCTACTGCAAACATTTCGTTGAATCTCGGCGCTGCGTTTGAAATTCCCGCTCTTCGATTATACATCACAGCGTTATTGGCCGCGAAGCAAGCCATTCAGCTGTTCCTCCTCCACGCGTGGCCGTAGGTTAACGCTGCCATCAGCAACCAGAGGAGCCCGCCTGCCAGGCTGAGTCTCAGACCGGTCCGCCAGGTAGTCGGCCTGTACGAAAATATGACTTCGCTCTCACCGGCTGGCACCGGTACGCCGCGAAATAGCACATTGGTCGCAACCACCTCCACCGGCTCGCCGTTGACCGCGGCCTGCCAGCCCGGATAATAGGCATCCTTGAGCAGGAGGAGGCTCGGCCGTTCGGAGCGGGCGTGTACGACGATTCGCTCCGGCTCGTAGGAGACAAACGCGACCTCGCCGCGAGATGGTGCGCTCGAACCGTCCGCAAGGCCCCAGGCGGCCGCCGCCTCGGCGCTGGTCTCGACGACCGCCGAAGCCTGAGAGGCATTCATCGCTTCGGAATCACGCAACATACTTACCGCCTCGTCCAGCGATGCAGCCGGCCGCACCGTCCCGATCAGTTGCGCCCGCCCGCTGCCTCCCAACCGCTCGTAAATCTTGACGTCGCCGCTGTGTACGCGCCGAAAGCGGCCGCGATCGCTGGGTAGCAGAGGCACGAACGTCTTCGTACGCTCGTCAACCAGCGTCACCGCCTGCACCGCCAGCTGGGCAGATGCAGTGCCTTCCGCCAGAGCGATCTCCAGCGCGTCCAGATGGGCGGCTTCCGTCAGCGTAAAGCGGGCCAGGTACTCCTGCTGTCCGGTCTCTTCTTTTTGAATGATGACAGGCGCATCTCTTCCAGTTGCCGTCGCCGCTGGACCAACAGCCACACTGAAGCTGCCTGCCTGGCTGCCCGTGAGAAGTCTGCCGATGGCATGACGCTCACCTCCAATCAGGGCCGTCACTTCCGCCAGGGGCAGATTGGCGACTTCCGACTGAAGCGCCTCCGAGTCCGCCGTCACGAAACCGACGACATCCACCGCGGTTGCCTCGAAACTGTGCGGCGCGTCTACCGTCAGCCGAGCTCCGACTCCAATCGAGTCCCCGGTACCCTTTTCATCGAGAATAGCCCCGATCTGGCGGTCGTAATAGATATCGTCGTACCATACATCACGGACTTTGTCGGTGATCACAAAACGAACGTCCATCAATTCGAGAGTGTCGGCGGGTGGAACTGACTGCAACTGCTCGCGCACGCGGCCGTCCGGCACCAGTTCTTCCGGCGGAATGAGCAGCGACAAGAAGGCGTTGTAGCGCATCAGAGGAAGCACGCCGCCGTCGAATCCGTCCACAGTAGGGATGCGCCACAGCAGAGACAGGTTCGGCGCCAGAATCTCCTGGGATTTGAGCGCAATGATGAATTCCTCGAAGGCGGCCTCGCTTAGCTGTGGGCGCGCTCCGCCGCGCAGGATGCGCCGCCAATCAGGCATATCTCCCGGGTCGAACGTGAGTTCACTGATGCTCAGCAGCCGCCCCGCAGCCGCAGGGTGGAGTTCTCGCTGCGGCTGCGTTAGCAGATGGGCAGACGCGGTCCGAACGTCGTAAACGGCTTGGGGCGCAGTCGGTTGCGTGTGCGGCAGAGCACGCGCGGCCAACAACAGATCGAACGCCAGGATCACAAGCAGCGCCGCACCCCCAGCGCGTGACAATCGCTGCGCGACCGCTCTCCCACCTTTGGCGGCTTTCAACCTGCCCCAAAGCCACTCCGTCCCGGCTCCTGCCAGCACAGCCATGCCCAGCGTATAGAGCATCATCCAGCGGGCCGGCGTGCGGAACAGATCAAAGCCGGGCACCAGGGAATAAAAGAGGAGTGAAAATGGGTTCCAGCGTCCCAGCGCCAGGAACAGACCCAGCCCCGCGAGGAAGAGGCCGCACTGAGCGTCCAAGGGCCAGTGACCGAACGACCATGGCCGCCTCCCTGCCACTGGCCTCAAACGACTGACCACCGCGACCAGGGCCAGAAGCAGCCCCACTGCGCCCACATAGGCGACAAACTCGGTGTAGCCGAGCGTGGAAAAGACAACGCTCAGATCGCGCAGGCCGTAAGAGGGCAGCAGCGTCCAATGCAACATCAGCGGCCGCAAGCTGAAGCTGGTCACATCCACGTAGCTGAGTCCGCCGCTCCGCAGCCCCAGCTGACTCAGTTCCAACGTTGGCGCCAGTTGGGCGGCAGCGAGCAGGGCGCCTAGCAGGACCCCCAGGACATAGATGAAGAATGAGGCAGCGAGGAGGCGAAATCCGTACGAATACGCCCGTAGGCTCGTCGCCAGCAGCCAGGCGCCCACACCGAACAGATTTATGTAGGTCGTCTGTGTGTGACCGGCAAGCAAAGTGAGCGCCACAAACAAGGCAAAGGGCAGAAGCAACGCCCCGTACCTGGAGCAAAGAGAAGCAAGACGCGAAAAGCCGGTAACCCCTTCTCTCTCCTCACTTCTCTTCACTCTTTCCTCCGACGCCCACCTCCCTTCCAACGCCCACAGGAGCCAGGGCAGCCAGGCAGCCCCGTTCATCTGATTGATGTGCCCCAGCAATCCGCCGTAGAAACCGCTCCCCGCCAGCACTACTCCGGTGCTGACCGCGGCCAGCCACCCTGCTCCCCAGCGCCGCATCAACACGCAGCCGCCCAGCGCCAGGATCCAGGCATGGATGGCGCCGCTCCAGTAGAGTTGCCGCGTCACAGGAAGCCAGCTCAGCGGCCAGTGTAAGGGATAAAGAGCCGCGGCCTGAGGATTGGCAAGGAATGGCGCACCCATAAAAATATATGGGTTCCAAAGGGGAATTCGACCCGCGCGCAGGGAGGCAGCCGCGTAGTCGCGGTAGGGATAGAAGTAGTGGAGGATGTCGCCGCTGGCCAGTACTCGATCCGTAAAGAGGAGGCGGTAAAAGAGCAGCAGGACGAAGAGAGCCAGGATCGATGCGGCCGCCAGGGGCAATAGGAAGCGGCGTGCCGTACTGCGGGGGCTACTGATCAGAAACACCGCAAACGAATTTCCACCGGGGCTCAGTCGCTGAATCGATACTTGATGAGCGCAGCAATGGCCGTAAACCCGTCCCGCCAGGTAAGTTTCTTGCCTTCATGGAACTGGCGCCCGTTATAACTGATGGGCGTCTCGAAGATTGGGTATTTGCGTTTGAGGATTTTGGCCGTCAACTCAGCTTCGATCTCGAACCTCTGGCTGTGGAGGGTCATCCCTTCAATTACGTCCCGCCGAAAGCATTTATAGCAGGTCTCCATGTCGGTCAGGACCGTGCCGTAGAGAAAATTTGTAAACCAGGTGACACCTTTGTTTCCTAAAGTATGGGAGAGGCTCATGGCCGCACGCGGGCCGCCGAGAAAGCGGCTCCCGTAGACGACATCGGTGCGACCCTCCAGAATCGGCGCCAGAAGTCTGACATAGTCTCCAGGATTGTATTCGAGGTCGGCGTCCTGCACGACGTAGATCGCACCGGTCGCCGCCTCAAAACCCGTGCGCAAGGCCGCGCCCTTGCCCCCGTTCCGTTCATGATAGATGATACGCAGATCTTCCGGCTCGTCCCTTTGTAAGCGGGCCAGAATATCCCGCGTTCCGTCCGTGGAGCCGTCATCAACGATGATGATCTCCTTTTCCAAACGGGTTGGCCCGCCGTTCAGGTCCGTTGCGCCATCGGCATTGACTGTGAGGTCGACCGCGCGCACCCGGCGAATTATCTCCTCGAGTGTGCCGATTTCGTTGTAAACCGGCATGATAATGGAAAGTCGCGTCTCAACCGGCGCGCCGTCGGAAGGTTTCATAGTCGGGCAGTCGTTCGTGACCGTTCACTCCACTGATCGGCTCTAGGGGAAAGTGCCTGGCTATTCACCGGCCTGATGGGCAAGAATAATCGCTTCTGCCACAGCTTTCATGGGCTTGCGGTTGTTCATACTCATCTTCTGAATACGTCGAAATGCTTCTGCCTCGTTCATATTCTGAAGCTGCATCAGAATGCCCTTTGCGCGCTCAACCGCTTTTCGTGTTTCGAGAGTCTCCTTCAAGTCAACAGTCTCACTTTCCAAAGTCCGAAACTCGCCGAAACGTGCCAGGGCCACTTCGATCGCAGGAGTCAGATCGCTTTCACGGAACGGTTTGACCAGATAACTGGTTACACCGGCTTCCTTGGCGCGTTGAACCAGCTCCTGCTGACTGTATGCACTCAACAGAAGCACCGGGGCGAGGCGCTCCTGCGTCAAGACGCGGGCAGCCTCAATGCCATCCACGTCCGGCATCTTGATGTCCATGATCACGATGTCAGGCCGAAGTTCCAAACAGAGGTTGATGGCGCTCTGACCGTCCCCCGCTTCGCCTACGACCAGATAGCCCAGGTTGGTGAGCATCTCCCGCAGGTCCATCCGAATGAGGGATTCGTCATCGGCAATGATTATGCGCGTACGCTCCACGATCTATCCCTTTCCTGGTCGCCACATGCCAAGGATTCGGAGTCGGCGGTTGGCGAAAATGCCGGCGGCCAGAGGTTCGTTTTCAGTGACCGGTGGTTCTTCAGTCCTCTGAAAGAAGATCGCCCGCCGCATCCGTTACGCTACGACAGATTCTATGTTGATCGAACGTTTTGGAAAAGTAACAATTGCACGTGTTCCTTCGGCAGCGCCACTGACGTCGCCGGTCACCTGTTCAAATTGCAGTTTGCCCTTCAAGTCATCAGTGACAAGCGTATATACGATTTGCAACCCTAGACTGCGGCTCTCATCAGGGTCGAAGTCGGAAGGCAGCCCCAGCCCGTTGTCCAGCAGCGTTATGCGTACTTCGTCCCCCAAGTCTTCCAGCCCGATGCGAATTTCGCCCTTATGTCGGTCCCGTAGACCGTGTTCCATTGCGTTCATCAGCAGTTCGTTGACAACGAGCGCAGAGGCAGTGGCCTGGCTGGCTGGAAGACGGATATTCGGCCCCTCCATGGCAATCTCTACCTCTTGCCCCGGGTTCACTGCAACCTGTTGGGCTTGTCCCAGGATGCGCTGGCATACGTCGCGGATATTGATCGGGCGGTGTTCGTCCTGGCTCAGATATTCGTGAATCACCGACATGCTCAGGATCCGGTTGACCGCGTCGGTCAGTTGCTGTTTGGCTTCCTCGCCCTGGTATCGCCGGCTTTGAATCCGCAGGATAGCTGCAATGGTCTGCAAATTGTTCTTTACCCGGTGATGCACTTCCTGGATCATTGCCGATTTAACTTTGAGTTCGCGCTCGCGCTGCACAGTCTCCGTTGCATTCTGCACCAGCACCAGTACACCATCGACCTGTGGCGCGTCCTCTGTCGCTACAGAATTCGTCCACGGCAGGCGGCGGCGCATGTGCCTTCGCATCAAGAACAGGCTGCCGCGTGGCGCGCGCAGTGGAACTGCAGTGCGCACCCATACGCGACCGTTTTCGCTCTCGTATCGCATCTGTACACAGCAGTTGGCCTGCATCGCCTGGCCCACTATCTCTTCGTCCTGCTCTTCCAGTTCGGAAATCGGCGCACCCCGCATTTCGGCAACACGACCGACTGAGCGAAACAAATTCATGGCGATGCCGCTCATGTAGCTGATGCAGAACTGTTCATCTACCAGATAGATGCCGTCCAGGCTGCCGAATCCACCCGAGATTCCCCCCGTCTCGATCTCGCCCTTCACTGCCATTCTTTGCAGCCAGCGCACGGCATGGCGGAAGCTCCGATCACGGCGCCGGTGCCGTTCATACTCAATCATGTTTGTCTCAATGAGCAAGGCCGCAATCGCCTGATTGACAGCGTTGTGAACAGTGTACACCTGCTGAATGACCGGAGCGCCGCTGCTGGTGCGTTCAGGGGGAATCTTACTCTCGGCCATCCTGTTTCTGCTGTCTTCCATCAAGGCTCGATGAACCGTTGGTTGGGCGTTAAACGTGTAAGTGCGCCCGGTCATATCGTCCCGATAGATGGAGGATAGTGAATGTGGCGCCGCGTGCCGGGCAACCAGGATCTGGCCAAATGGGGCCTGTTGCATTGCCGGTGACTTGTAAAACTCAATGTTGGAGAGGAAATCGTCCTGGGGATCCATCAGACAGCAGAGCATGACGTCAGAACGGCTGACGTCGGCAGTGATGGCCAGACCGGCTTCGATCCGATACAGTAGCGCGATATCGCGCTCGGTCAATGAGGAACAGGAGTTGACCCGGCTATCCATTTTTGTTTTTGGACACCGCTGTGCCCTTCAAAACGGCGCCGCTGCCGCTTCCGTCCCCGAAAACTGCTACGGGACAAAAAATGCCGTCGCAGAATAACCTGTCTCGACGGCAAGCTACAAAACGTACATCAATTGGCAGAGTATTCGGACCGCCGAGGTCAGACAGGAAGGTGACAGCTCGACCGCACTGCGGTTTAGTCGGGGAGAGAGGATTTGAACCTCCGACCTCTTCGTCCCGAACGAAGCGCGCTACCGAGCTGCGCTACTCCCCGAAACTGTACAAAAGTATAACGCATATCGAATTCGACAGGCAAATCTGATCAAAGGCTTTTGCGCCGGGGCCTGGCCCTACGCGACTTTCGTCCTGCATGCAATAAAGATCTGACCATATCAGTATCCTCGACAAAATACCGCTGGCTGTCGACTGCACTCAGACCGTCGCGGGCGACCCGTCGAACTCAGTCTCCTTCGTTATCCACCCTTTGCTCACGTCATCCATCGCCAAGTCCGATCTGGCCTTGAGGAAATTCTCTCCATTGACAATGAAGCTCCGCCGACCTGGTTGCCTGCAGAGAAGCGCCCCGGCTGCCCAGCGCACTCTGGGCGCCGGGTCAGGCTCTCATCGGGCCCGCACTGCAACGTAACGATCTTCAACAGGTCCACTCTATCTCCAAAACGATTCGAACCTACCGGTCGGCTGTTCTACGATACTGTCTGGCGCCTCTTGTTTCTCTCAGGGAAAACAGCAACTCTATGCGTCCGCAGGCTCTTGCAGCGCCGCGAGCAACTCCTCGGCTTCCCTGCGCTTGTCGGGGTCCTCGTTGCGGGCGATGATACGTTGGAGCGTTGAGATGGCCCGCGTATCCCCTTCTTTGGCCATCTTGATCGCCATCTCGTCCCGCTTGTCATGGTAGCTGTTGTCATATTCGCGCACTTCAAGATCCCATTTTCGCCAATAGTATTTGAGGTCCAGGTCGGGCCAGCCCGCGTAGACCTCCTCCCAGGTACTGGGCTGGCTGTGCGGTTGAAGGCTGCCGGGCGCAATCGGTTCGCTGGCTCTCTGATAGCGTGCATCCATCGACATGCGCAACCGGTCCGAACTGTTCGGCATACCCTTGTGGACCGTCATGCTGTGGAAAATGAGCACGTCTCCCACCCTGAACGGGCTGTACGCCCAGGAGCCGTCGAGCGGGTCGAGCACCTCCAGGCCTCCCGCCCCCATCGCTGGCTGGAAATCATATACGCCGCGCTTATGCGACCCGGACGCCACCTGCAAGCCGCCCAGTTCGGTGGGTAGATCTCCAAGTGGAATCCAAGCCGTATACGTTTCGGCAGTACCCTGAATCGGGATGAAGTCCTGGTGAGGCGGCGTAGTGAAGGCTTCTCGCTGGGGAAAGATCGTCCGCCCTATGATGCGGGGGTGCGGCAGGACCGGCTCGTCAAACATGCGCTCGAAAAGACCCGTCAGGTTGGGGTGATGCTGGATGGCGTGGAACTCCGGCAGCTTATACATGGCATGGTACTTCTGCATGTATTCCGGCTCCGGTTCGACACAGAATCCGTTCAGGTCTGCGACCGCGTCTGCCAGCGGCCTGCCCGGCTGGACCCAACCGGCACAGCGCGCGATTTCAAGTATCTGCATTCGCAGGTCTTCGACAACCGCGATGGGAAGTAATTCGCGGATGAACAAGTAGCCGTCCCGCTCCATCCGTCTGTGCAGCTCGCC
Source organism: Caldilineaceae bacterium (assembly GCA_965208965.1). Lineage (GTDB taxonomy): Bacteria > Chloroflexota > Anaerolineae > Caldilineales > Caldilineaceae > Bin5. Next base: position 653,743 of record OZ242384.1, on the reverse strand, counting down.
GCCATCGTCCAGGAAGTCAGTTGAATCAAGAAATGGTTGCATTGGATTCTCTCCTGTGGCGCCCGGTTCCAACAGGGCGCGTTGAACTGTCTTCTCCCGTCTGGGGCAGCCGAACTGCCGCGTCAGCGCCAGGAGTCAAACGGATTGTGCGGATCGGTCAAAGGCAGGGCGACGCGTGCCCCAGCAATATGCGAAGCGTGCGCGGCCATCGCCCATTCGAGATGGCGGCGGGCGGTTCGTCCCTCAAGCAGAGGAAACTCCGGCTCGCGACCATCGAGCTTGTCAAGCATCGAGCGGGCCATCCTGTGGTGCGCCTTGACCCACTTGTGATCATCGGGCGGTGGGTCGGACGGAATCACCTGCCAGCGTTCATCGTTGAAAAGTCCCGGACTAACCAGCGGATGGTAGTAGATATCGGGCTGGTTGCTCATCGGGCCCGGCAGCGAGAGCGTTCCTGTCGTGCCGTGGATGTCGATGCGGTAGGGGCGCTCCTTATGGTCGCCCTCGTAGGATTCGAAGTCGGCGGCGAAGCCGTCGTCGAAGACGTAATAGGCGCGAATGCCGTTGCCGGCGACCAGGCCCATCCCCTCTGAGCCCTGCATGAGATCGTCCGGCGTAGCGTCGCGACCGTCCTGCGTGATGTGGGCGTGACACCAGACAGGCTGGCCCCAGATCTGCCACAGAAAGTCAAAGAAGTGGGGGTAAAGGTCGAGGAACAGCTGGTTGCCCCCTTCATGCCCGTTCATGCCGTGGATGCGGGCGAGGCGAGGTTCGCCGATCTTGCCTCCCTTGATGAGCGGAATGGCGACATGCTGGATGGGAGGATGGCCGCGCCATGGGCAGGCGACAATGAGCAATTTGTCGTTGCTCTCGCAGGCAGCCACCATCTCGTCGACCTGGGTGAGCGACGTAGCGATCGGCTTTTCGATATAGATGTGGGAATCGGCGTTGGCGGCCGCCATCGCCAGTTCATAGTGATCGCCGATCTCACGTGTGGCGATCACGGTAATGTCGGGGCGCTCTTCCGCAAGCATCTCCCGGTAGTTGGAATACCCCTTGGCCGCACCCGTGCGTTCGATCGCCTGCTGGCGGCCCGCGTCGTCGGGGTCAGCGAGAGCAACGATGTCGGCGCCCTCTACGCCGACAAAGGCTTCGTCGACATAGTGGCCGTAGTTTCCGCGTCCGGTATGTCCAATGATTGCGACTCTGTAAGTCATAGTTCCTCCAGTGAAATGAGTTCACGCGCCCCTACTCGTTGAATGTGCTATATCAGTTCGGGGTCACCGATGTCGCGAAGAATAGATAGATCGATTGAAAGAGCGATACAGCATCTGCATACCGGCTTCTACAGCCTGCGCGCTCCCCATTATACCGCACATTCACGCCGTCTCAGCATCCCCCGTCCATCCTTCTGACAGTCGGCACAGTTCACACCTGACGCCCACACCATGCGAATACCATACGCAGCCCATACGCAAAGGGAACGAAAGTGGCTTTCTTTACAGCCACAGCACCGAAATGGGTTTACAATATCGCCGCGTTCTGATAAAATATAATATTGGTTCGCTGTAGCGGTTTAGAAAACTCACACGCTTAGGCGGTTTAGTGGATAGAAAAATGAAAATTGAACCTTCCAAACAACCCAAGGCCCGGGCAGATGTTTACCGGCGGCTCATTGGCTTTCTGCGTCCTTATTGGAAGCAGGTGGCCTTTGCTTACTTCTCGGTACTCTTTGCCTCGCTGCTCAATCTATATATTCCGCAGATCCTGAAGGACGCCATCGACCAGGGCATCGAAGGACAGCGCGCCGGCGCGCTCTTCATCGCGGCTGGGTGGATCCTCGGTATCGCGGTCGTACGCGGCGTCGCCGCCTACGGTCAGCGCTACTACGGTGAATGGCTGACCCATCGCGTGGCCTATGACCTGCGCAATCAATTTTACAACGCGACCCAGAGGCTCCCATTTGCCTTCCACGACCGCTCGCAGACGGGAGATATGATGAGCCGGGCAACGAGCGACATCACTGAGACGGAGCGCTTTGTCGGCATGGGGCTGATGGACCTGACAGCGTCGCTCCTGCTGCTGGGAGGCGTAATTGTCGTTATGGTGCTGGAAAGTTTCAGCCTCGCTCTGTATGCGCTCATTCCACTTTCACTCCTGCTGGTGCTGACGCTGCGCTTCGGCATGGTCATTCGTCCCCGCTTCAAGCGCGTCCAGGAGCAGATGGGGCAGCTATCCTCCACCATGCAGGAGAGCATGACCGGTATCCAGGTGGTGAAGGCGTTTGCCCGCGAAACCGATGAGTTGCGGAAATTCAACGCGGCCAACGAGGACTGGTTTGCCAAGCGCTTCGGCATCATCAAAATCTGGGCGAACAACTGGCCCACGTTTACCTTCATCCTCTTGAGCAGCAACGTCCTGCTCCTCTTCGTAGGCGGTCCGCTGGCGATCGAGGGCGCGATTACCATTGGGTCGCTTTTCGCAATGCTGGCCTATGTCATGATGCTCAACGGCCCCGTGCAACGCCTCGGTTTTCTGGTTAACATGGCCGCCACATCTGGGGCCAGCGCGACACGTGTGTTTGAAATAATCGACACGCCCGCCGAAGTGGAGGAACAAGAAAACCCCATCGTGCTGAAAGAGGCGCAAGGCGCCGTAACTTTCGAGGGCGTCAGCTTTGGTTATGAAGGTGGGCCGCGGGCGCTGGATGACATCAGCTTCGAGGTGGAATCGGGGCAGACTGTCGCACTGATCGGGCCGACAGGCAGCGGCAAATCGACGATCATCAATCTCATTCCCCGCTTCTATGACCCGGCCAGCGGCTCCATCCGGATCGATGGACATGACCTGAGCAGCCTGACATTGGACAGTTTGCGCCAGCATATCGGCATCGTTCTTCAGGACCCGTTCCTTTTCGGTGTCACAATCGCAGAGAATATCGCCTATGGCGTGCCGGAGGCTACACCCGACGCGATTGTCGCCGCGGCCAAGGCGGCTCGGGCGCACGATTTCATCATGGAGTTCCCCGCTGGCTACGAAACCGTGGTTGGCGAGCGAGGTGTGACCCTGAGCGGCGGACAAAAGCAGCGGGTGGCGATCGCGCGCGCTCTGCTCTATGAACCTCGCATTCTGATTCTGGACGACTCCACCAGCAGCGTCGACACGGAGACCGAGCACCTGATCCAGCAGGCGCTCAACTCCCTGATGGAGGGACGTACGACCTTTATCATCGCACAGAGACTTCTCACCCTGAAGAACGCCGACCAGATTTTTGTTTTGGACGGCGGCCGCATCGTGGAAAGGGGCCGCCACGACGAACTGCTGACCGCGGGTGGACTTTACCGCAACATCTACGATCTGCAACTGCGCGACCAGGAGGAGTTCGCAGAGTTGGAAGCGCGGTTGCAAGTCCAGGCTGAATCAGAAGGGACAGACTCGGACAGGTCTCAAGCTCGCTCCCTTGTACTGGCCGGCGTTGTGGAAGAAGGGAGAAACTGAAATGAGCAATTCGAATGGCAGTGGAAGAGTTGCTCACTCACACCGCGGGAATGGACAGGTTTCCTCGCCGCAAAGAGAGACAAGTATGGTAACTGAGAAACTCCCGCTTCAGCGGGACGCCTTCGGCCGTGAACAGGCGGCCCGGTCCACATCGGACAGCAGTCTGTCGGCCGTCGAACAGGAAAGGCTGCGTCGCGAGCGCAAGATTCAGGACCTGTTGCCGGACGAAGAGGAGGCGCAGGAAAAGACCTACGACAGCCGGTTGGTCAAGCGGTTGATGGAATACGTAGTCGTCTACAAACGGGAGTTTGTTATCTCGCTCATCCTGATCGTCGTAACTTCAGTTATGAGCGTGGGTACGCCTTGGATGATCCAGCGAGCAATTGACGAAGGCATCCGCGCCGGTAACGTGGGCACACTCCGCTTCTGGACAGTTCTTTTTCTGGCCGCGATCGCACTGGAGTGGGTTGCAAGCCGCGCCCGTCTCACAGTGATGGCCTATGCCGGCACCCGCATCGTGACCGACATCCGCAGTCAACTCTTCCGTCATCTGCACACGCTGTCGATGGGCTTCTTCAACGACTACAGCGTTGGCCGTCTCATGAGCCGGCTCATCAGTGATGTGAGTGTACTGCAGGACTTCGTTACCTGGTCGATCACTGGGCTTGCCCGATCAGCATTTATTCTTGTTGGCATCATCGTGGCGATGTTGTTCCTGAACTGGCAACTGGCGCTGGTTACCTTTGCAGTAATGCCGGCGATGATCGCTCTTACCAACTATTTCCGCCGCTATGTGCGCGAGGCCTATCGCGCCGCGCGGCAACGTCTGTCGCTGATCAATGGCTTTCTCAATGAATCGATCACAGGCATCCGTGTGACCAAGAGCTTCGCGCGCGAGCAGGCCAACTCGCGCCATTTCGAAGATCTCAACCGCTCCTACTTTGACGCCAATTTGCGCACTACCCAGCTGGCTGCCTTCTTCTTTCCCGGGGTCGACTTCATCGGCTCGCTGGCGACAGCGTTGGTGGTCGGTCTCGGTGGTTGGCTGATTCTGGGCGACCAACTGACCGCGGGCGTACTGGCAGCATTCGTGATCTGGGTGGAACGCTTTTTCGAACCAATACGTGAACTGTCCCGACGCTACTATACCTTCCAGGCGGCGATGGCCGCGAGCGAGCGCCTCTTCGCCCTCCTCGACACCGAGCCGGATCTGAACGACGCGCCCCAGGCCTTCGCGCTGCCCCCAATTGCGGGTCGGGTGGACCTGGACAACGTCCACTTCAACTACAAAGAAGACGAGCCCGTTCTGCAAGGCGTAACCATCAGTGCCGAGCCGGGCGAACGAGTAGCCCTGGTCGGCGAGACCGGCGCCGGCAAGAGTACGGTCATTCGCCTTATCGCCCGCTTCTTCGACGTGACCGGCGGGGCCGTGCTGATCGATGGCCACGACGTTCGCGATGTCACGCAGGCCAGTCTGCGGGCCCAGTTGGGCATTGTGCTTCAGGATAGTTTTCTATTCGATGGGACTATCCGTGACAACATCCGCTACGGGCGGCTGGACGCGACAGATGCCGATGTGGAGGCTGCCACTGTTGCCGTAGGCGCTGATGAGTTCATCCGCAAGCTGCCCAATGGCTACGACACCCAGGTGGGTGAAAATGGTGTCAACCTGAGCGTAGGACAGCGTCAGATAGTCTCCTTCGCACGCGCCTTGTTGGCGGATCCTCGCATCCTCATTCTGGACGAGGCCACCAGCTCCATCGACACAACGACGGAACGGCAGATTCAGGCCGGTTTGGAGCAGTTACTCAAGGGGCGCACCAGCTTTGTCATCGCCCACCGGCTTAATACAATTGTCAATTCGGACAAGATTGTCGTCTTGGATCAGGGGCAGGTTCTGGAGGAAGGGAGCCACGAGGAACTCCTGGCGCGACATGGCCGTTACCACAAGTTGTACACGATGCAATGGGCGGTGGAGAGCGATCCGCGAGCCAAGAACTACATCTTGAACTGACTGTAACCTGACGAGGAGTGAGGAAGATTCTGGTTCCTCACTCCCCGCCTTTTACCTCTAACTTTCCTCGATTTCAACTTTTTCCATCACATCTCCCTGCTGAATCGCATCGACGACATCCTGGCCGCTGCGCACTCTGCCGAAGACGGAGTGTTTGTTGTCGAGCCAGTTCGTGGCCACGTGGGTGATGAAGAACTGGCTGCCGTTGGTGTTGGGTCCGGCATTGGCCATGCTGAGCACGCCTGGTCCGTCATGCACCAGTTCGGGGTGAAATTCGTCGTTGAACTGGTAGCCGGGGCCGCCCCGCCCACTGCCGCTGGGGTCGCCGCCTTGGACCATGAAATCTGCGATTACACGGTGAAATTTCACGCCGTCATAATAGCCGTCGCGGGCTAGGGCCACGAAATTGTTGACCGTGTTCGGAACCTTGTCGGCATAGAGGTCTATGACGATATCCCCGCGGTTGGTCTGGATCGTGGCCGTGTAGGTCTTCGACGGATCGATTTGCATGGCCGGGGGAGATGTATACTGCGTCATTAGCATTTCCTTTCGGTGATGGTATGAGAATAGTGGCTCTCTCGCTTCTCTCAGCGAACATTTCGCCGGGAGAGGATTGAACTGGTCTCACGAATGCGGCGCAGGGGATAAGGGCCGGACTCTGTCTGCATTATAGTGCTCTTTCTTCGTTGAACCACAATCGGAGGGGCCAGCGCGCTCAGTTGGCAGGCACTTCACTTCTGCCGTATTGAATCAAAACGGCTGTGTCGCGCCCGTCGCGGGATATGCTATACTGCATGTCGAAGACAGACGCTTCTTTTTCCGGCAAATATGTCGAACAGGCAGGGTACACGCGTTGGAAGGGAAGCAAGGAGCAGACCGATGACAGCGCATTCGATGGAAACAACGACTGGTATCATCACCGGTTCCGACCTGCTGGCAATGGGTGACATCGGCCCCTGTGAACTCATTGACGGAGTGATCGTAAGAATGAGTCCAACCGGCGGAATACACGGGTTCCTTGAATCAAGGCTTGCTCGCCTCTTGGGCGCCTTTGTTGACAACACGAAAGCAGGCTGGTGCTTGGTTGGAGAAATCGGAATATACATCCGACATGATCCGGATCGGATACGCGGCGCAGATCTGGCCTTCTGGTCTTATGCAAAACTGCCCGCCGGCCCGCCGGCCGGTTTTGTTGAGGTTGCGCCGGACCTCGTAGTAGAGATTCTGTCCCCGACTGATAGTTGGGCGGACATGAGTCAGAAGATAGATGACTACTTCTCGATCAGCGTCGGCACACTCTGGATCGTCGACCCTGAGGAAGAGACCGTCTTTGTCTACCGTTCTGCTGCGCAGCGCACCGCCCTGCGCAGCGGCGACACGCTGGCCGGTACGGGGCCGCTGACCGGATTCACACTTCCCGTTTCCGAACTCTTCGCAATCTGATTTCCGAAGAAATTCCAAATCTTTCGCCCCCGTCTCGCCGCGCAACTCCAATGCCCCACGCCCTGGCCCACATCACAGTTCTCGATCTTTCCCGCGTCCTCGCCGGTCCATACGCCGCGATGACGCTGGGCGATTACGGCGCTGAGGTGATCAAGATCGAGCAGCCGGGCCGCGGGGACGACTCCCGCCACTGGGGTCCCCCATTCACCGACGGCGGCCAGAGCGCATACTTCCTCTGCGCCAATCGCAATAAGCGCGGACTTACCCTGAATCTGAAGACCGAGGCCGGTCAGAAGATCTTCCGACTGCTGGTCGCGCAGGCCGATGTCGTTGTGGAAAATTTCAAGGCGGGCGGGATGGAGCGGATGGGGCTGAACTATGAACGCCTTCGCACCGACAATCCCGGTCTGATCTACTGCGCTATTACAGGCTATGGCCAGACCGGCCCCGATCGGGCCCTTCCCGGCTATGACACCGTAATCCAGGCCCAGGGCGGCATCATGAGTATAACCGGCCCAACGAGCGAAGGCACCGATGGTGAGCCTTTCAAAGTTGGGGTGGCTATCGTCGACATCACGGCCGGTCTGCAGGCGGCAGTGGCGATAATGGCGGCCGTGCAGCATCGCGATAGGACCGGTGAGGGTCAGTACATAGATATCGGGCTTTATGATACGCAGTTGAGCTGGCTGGCAAACGTCGCCAGCGGCTATCTCCTTTCCGGCGACCCGCCCCGCCGCTACGGCAACGCCCATGGCACCGTCGTGCCCTATCAAACCTTTGCTACCGCCGACGGCCATCTCATGCTGGCGGTGGGCAACGACAGTCAATTTGCTTCACTGGCACAGGCTGTGGGTGAGCCTACCTGGGCAAGCGACGAGCGTTTTTCTACAAATCCGGCCCGCGTCCAGTTTCGAGAACTGCTCATTCCTGCCCTCGCCGTCCATTTCTGCCAATGCACTACCGACGAGTGGATCGAACGGCTGCGCGCGGCAGGCGTACCGTGCGGCCCGGTCAACGACATTCCCACCGCGCTGGAGACGCCCCAGGCCGAGCACAGGCAGATGGTGCAAACGCTTACCGACGGAAACGGAGACAGTATCAAACTGGTCGGGCCTGTGCCCAAGCTGGACCTCACCCCGGCGCAAATATCCCGGCCGCCCCCGCTGCTGGGCGAGCACACCAACGAACTGCTGCGAGAGAAGCTGGCTATGACAGAAGAAGAGATCGATGCGTTGCGCAACGACGGCGTACTTTGACGTCCAGGAGCAGGAGTGTTGCCGGGGTTCTGCGGACCCACTTTGTCAGCCGGTTCCCCCTGGGCTATACTGTTTTGACAGCTTTGACCGACCCCCCGAGGCCTTCAACTGAACTTCTTGCACTAGGAAGGATTCTGCCATGCCTACCAACCTGGAGTTTCGCGGCCGCTGGCTGAATGTATACGGAAACCTGATTCTGATAGCATTCCTTACAGGGATTACCCTGTGCATTTACGTGCCCTGGGGGTACGCTCGCTGGCAACGAATAGTCACCGAAAGCACATACTATGAGGACCAGCAGTTGGAGTTTGACGGCTCTGGCGCCGAGGTGTTTGTGCAGTTCATTGTCATCGGATTCTTCACGCTGATTACCCTCGGGTTATACGTTATTCTCGGTTTCGCCGCGACCAGGATGCTTCGCTGGCAATACGCCCACACGCTCACGCCCAACGGCCTGCGTATGGAGTATGAGGGTAATACGATCGATATCTTTTGGGAGTGGCTTCTTCTCGTTGTCTTTACGCCCCTGACCGTGGGACTCTACTACTACTGGGGGCGCAACCGTCTGCGCAGCAAGATACTGAACAATGTGTCGCTGAGCGACCAGCCGATGCAGTTCAGAACGACCGCGGGGGACTATTTCCTTGCTGTACTGAGCAACTGGTTGATGACGGTGGCCGCGTTGGTCATCTACGTCGCCCTCGGCGTCTTTTTGCGTCGCGAGGTCTTGGAAACGGGCCCTCTGTTCGCGCAGCTCGAAAGGATCGGAGCCGGTCTTCCCATCATGGATCTGGTCAATCAGCTGGTGCTCATCCTCATTCTCGGGGTCTATGCCTTGCTGGGTCTCGCTCTACTGGGTATGGCCATTGTCCGTTTTCGCGCTTGGGAAGTGAACCGCACGATTCTCCCGCCGCCAATGCGCTCGCGTTCGCCGATGCCGGTGGTGTCTACACCGTTAAGCGCGCTGGCCGGCCCGCCTCCCTCCGTATCGGACGTTGCCGCCGGCGGTCCGGAGGAGAGCGAGTCTCTCCAAGCTGAAAGTGAACCGCCCCCTATGCCGGACGGCGGCTATGTAGTCGATACGCCTGGTCGCCGCCCCCTGCCTGCCACACAAGAGGCAGGTGAGGACGAATACTACGATTTTGGTGAGTTTTCCACACACGCGGGCCAGGAGCCGGATTCTAACAGCGGCGATGAGCGATCCGACTGGAGCAGTGAACAGTGGGCCCGTCCCCAGGCTGCCGCCCCTTTAACTGACGAAAACGAGGACGAGGAGGGGGGCGAATCAGCAGGGACCGGAAGGTGATGATGAAACCTCAGGCCCACCTGATTCGACGCAGGAAATCTGACCTTTACAGCATCGCGTATGGGGATTTCGAGTCGGTGAGAAGCGCGAGAAACGCGAGCGTGTGCGTAGTTGCTGTGTCTACGCATACGAGGTCCACGTGGCTGCAGTACTGAGGTTCCCTACTGTGGTTCCCTAGAGAAGCCTGATGACCGGTCCATCCTCCCGGGCTGGCTGAACAGTTCCGATTTCCCAGAAGAATTGCTCTTCCCTCTCGCATACGTCTCGGAAGCGACCGAGACCCGATGGCGGAACCGCTAGCAGAAGACCTCCGCTGGTTTCGGCCTCCCACAACAGCGTCTTGTGCGCGGCGCTCACACCGTTGGCCGCGGCGACATGTCCTCCAAAGTGCTCCGGATTGCGGACGCTTCCTCGGGTCAGATAACCGGCCTTGATATAGTCGAAGGCGCCGGGCAGAGCCGGTACACGCTCCGCCTCGATCTGGAGCTGAATCGGCGTATCAGCCGCAGACGCCGTCGCCAGTTCGACCGCGTGACCCAACAAGCCGAAACCGGTGATATCCGTACCGCTTCGTACGCCCGCGGCTCGGCCCGCACACGCGGACGCGCGGTTTAAGCGGGTCATCGAACCGATGGCGTCTTCAAGATGGGAAGATTGAATGTCCGGTTTCCCCTTCGCCCGCCGCATCTTGCGAGAGGCCGAACTCTCCGCCGAGCCAGTGAGCTTGGCGGCCGTAGTAATAATGCCGGTGCCGAGCGGTTTGGTCAGGACCAGGTGATCGCCTGCCGCTGCGCTTCCTTTACGAAAAAGCGACGCGGCAGAGGCCACACCTGTGACACTCAAGCCATAGAACGGCTCTGGATTGGTCACGGTATGCCCGCCAGCGATGGCAGCATCGGCCTCCTGCACTTTGGCGGCGCCCCCCGCCAGAATTTCGCCGACCACCTCGGCCGGCAGATCTTCGGGAAATCCGGCAATATTTAGACAGACGCGTACCTCACCGCCCATAGCGTAGACGTCGCTCATGGAATTGGCGGCGGCGATCGCCCCGTACAGCCAGGGATCGTCAACGATTGGCGTGAAAAAGTCGGTCGTCTGAATGAGAACACGCTCGTCATCCAGGCGATAGACGGCCGCATCGTCCGGTTTGCCCAGGCCGATGAGAACATCCGGGTATTCGGTTTGCGGAAAGACCGCAGCCATCTGCCGCACGACCTGCGACAACGCTCCGGGAGGGAGCTTCGAGGCTCAACCGGCGCAGGCGACGCGGGCGGTCAAGGGTACTGTTGACTCTGTCATCTCAATGCGTCCTGAGTAGATCCAATCCTGCGGCACAATTTTATCACAGGCCCAGTCTGAACCAAGTACAACTGCGGCCAAATGTGGCCACTTGCGGCGACTGTACAGATTATACGTCCCGAACCGGTGAATCCTTCTCAAAGTCGTTGCATGCGGTCAAACCATCCAGCCAAATAGAGGAATCATTATGCAAATTGCATAGTGAAAGCCGGCTGAAACTGGAGTATAGTTGTCGCAAGTGGCTGAAGCAGGTGTCGCGTGGGGTCGGCATCCCAAAAGCTTCCGCCGCGACCATTCTTCTTCCTTCCTCCTTAAGGGGCCCCGACAGAGTCCGTTGTCGGGGTTCCTCCCCTTCCGTTTCGGACGAAGTGCAATGTACAAGAAGAGGCACTGGCTGCACTTCAGCCGGTGCCTCTTTCACTCGTTCTGCCTTCGGGGTTGACGGCATTCCGTCTAGGCAGCGACTGCCTCTTCACCCGAGCCGCGTACCGCAATGATGCGGGGCCTGACCTCTTCGGCCTTCGGCAGCGTCAGGGTGAGAACTCCGTCCTCATAGTCGGCGCTGATGTCATCGGCGTTTACCTCTGCCGGCATCGTGATGCTGCGCACGAACCTGCCGAAACTGCGTTCCCGCAGATGCCACTTGGCGTTTTCGTCCACGCTTTCCGCCTGGGTCTCCCCTTGGATGGTAAGCGAATTCTCCGAAAAACTGATGTCAAGGTCAGCTGGGTCGATACCGGGCAACGACGCCTTCACACTGTAACTGTTGTCATCCTCGCTGACATCCAGCGCCAGGCGTATGTGGCCTCCATCTCCGTTGCCCTGCCATCCGGCAGGCGCCTGGAAGAGATCACCTACGAGCTGGTCCATCTGATTGCGCACCGAAATCATCTCACGGAACGGGTCCCAACGTACGATTCTACTCATCTTCTGCCTCCTGAACTTTCCATTTGGCGCCGTCGCTTCTGCTTAAGGGCGCTATCTTAACTGACCGTCTAGTGTGATTTTCGATGTGGCCGCCTTACCGCCACATGCAACTATCAGGATAATGGCCCAACATTAGATTGAGGTCAATGCAAGGTTTGAGGAACATTAGTGCCCCGTATGAGGAAAGTAAGAGGCCCGCTTCGCTATCGGCGTCAGAAAAGCTTTGTCTGCGGTGTGCGATTGAGGTATCATTATGGAAAGAACACGTGTGCGATCAAATAGGCGAAGGGCCGCTTTGCAGTACCAGGCCCTTCAGACGTGAAGTCGGGTCCCTTGTCGAGGGACCCATGTAGAGGAGATGCAGTTGTGAGCACAATTAACACGATGGAGGATCTGATCCAAGTTCTTGACGAGCATCCCGAATGGCTCGAAACCCTGCGCGCGCGGTTGCTCACGCGTGAACTCTTGGAACTTCCTAACAGTCTTGCCATGTTTGCAGCAGAGATGCGGGAGTTCAAGGCTCAGGTGGACCGGTTCGTGGCCGCCACGAATAGTCGATTTGATAGTGTAGACGCTCGATTCGATGCGGTCGACACTCGATTCGATGCAGTCGACACTCGCTTCGATGCGGTCGACGCCCGACTCGATAGTGTCGATGCCCGATTGGACGGGCACGATGCCATGTTCAAGAGAATAACTGACGATCTGGGACAGCTAAAGGGCGCTCATGCTAGAAATGCCGCTCTCGAAAACGCCGCCATTATTGCCAGGGACCTGGGCCTCCGGAGAACGAAGAGTCTCTCGCAGGAGGAACTCCTGGATCTGATCGACGCGGCCGACACAGCTAATGTTTCCGTTGACGATCTGAGAAGCTTCCGCGTGGCTGATCTGATCATGGAAGCCGCAGCAAAAGATGGCGAGATCTGCTATGTAGCCGTGGAAATTTCCTACACCGCCAACGGAAGAGACACAAAAAGGGCCATCCGTAATGCCGAATTCATGACTCGATTCACAGGCAAGCGTTCTTTCGCTGTTGTTTCCGGCCTTCATCGGGATAATCGAATCCAGGACAGCATCGAGTCCGGCGAAGTATTCTGGCACCAGCTCACTGCGGCGCAGCTGGATGCCGAATGATCGTTGAATCCGCATCCACATTCCTATGCGCGCGCGTTGTTGGCGGCGGCGGATCTGATGTATGATTGGCGCTAGGATATCCGCAGCGGACCGGCTCTGAAACCGGCCCTCACCCCTAAGACTTCCTCACCCTCCAATGTCCAACGATTTTGTCCATCTCCACACCCATTCCGAGTATTCCCTCCTTGACGGGCTAGGCCGAATTGATGACCTGGTCGGCGAGGCCGCACGTCTGGGACACAAAGCGCTTGCCCTGACAGATCACGGCGCCATGCACGGTGTCATCGAGTTCTACCGGGCCTGCCGAAACGCCGAGATCAAGCCGATTATCGGCGTGGAAGCCTACCAGACCCTCTGGCAGCGGCCAATGGGCGGTCGGGACCCACAACTCGACAGAGAAAATTATCATCTTCTTCTCCTTGCCAGGAATATGACCGGCTACCGCAATATTCTGAAGATAGTTAGCCGCAGCAATACCGATGGTTTCTACTACAAGCCCCGTGTCGACCATGACTTCCTTGCCGCTCACGCCGAGGGAATCCTGTGCACGACAGGCTGTCTCGGCGCAGAGGTGCCCGCCCTCTTGTCCCAGGGCAAAGAGAGAGAGGCATACGAGCGCCTGGGGTGGTATAAGGATGTATTCGGTAAGGAAAATTTTTTCATCGAAGTTCAGGAACACGACATCCCCGAACTGCAGGAGGTGAATCGCACTCTCATCCCTTGGGCAGACAAGTTCGACCTGGACCTGCTGGTGACCAACGACGTTCACTATGTTAGCGAGAGCGATGCCTCCCCACATGAAGTGCTGCTCTGCGTACAGACCAATGCCAAACTTAACGATGATAAACGGATGCGGCTCAGTGATCAGAGCTACTTCCTCAAGAGCCGCCAACAGATGGAGGACACCTTCCGCCCCCTGCTCGACCTCCCCGCCTCAGCCTTCGACAACACCCTCCTCGTCGCCGAAAAGTGTGACGTCGATCTGGAAGACGACAGCTTTCACCTTCCGGACATGGACATCCCGGAGGGTTTTACTTACGAGACCTATCTGCGCCATCTGACCGACCAGGGCGTGCAGCGTCTGTACGGCGACAGGGCCGGCGACGATGAAATACAGGAACGCAAAGAGCGGGAACTGCGCACTATCCACGAGATGGGATTCGACGTTTACTTTCTGATTGTCGCCGACCTGTGTGACTTTGCCCGCAGTCGTAACATCTGGTGGAACGTGCGCGGCTCCGGGGCCGGTTCATTGGTAGCCTACTGTACTGGTATTACCGGCCTGGATCCGATACACAACAATCTGATTTTTGAGCGTTTTCTGAATCCCGGCCGGGTGGATATGCCGGACTTCGACCTCGACTTCCCGGACGATCAACGGGAAGATATGATCCGCTACACAGTCGAAAAATACGGCGCGGATCAGGTCGCCCAGATCGCCACCTTTGGCCGGATGAAGGCCCGCGCCGCCATTCGCGACGTGGGCCGCGCCCAGGATATCTCGCTGGATGATGTCGACCGTATCGCCAAGATGATCCCGGCAATGCCTGGCAGCCCCGCGACGATCCAGGACGTGTTGACTGAAGACAATGAGTTCTACGATCCGGAGTTGAAAGAGCTCTACAGTAGAGATGGCTGGGAGCGGTCTCTGCTGGATACTTCGATGCAGCTTGAAGGCGTTGCCCGGCACGCCGGCATTCACGCGGCCGCGGTCATCGTCGCCGATAAAGACCTGACGAACTACACGCCTCTGATGCGCGGCTCAAAAGGGTCGATCACTGAGACGATTACCCAGTTTGAATTCCCTGTCCTGGAGTCGTTGGGTCTGCTGAAAATCGACTTTCTCGGCCTCAGTACGCTGACCGTCATGCGTGAGGCCTGTCGACTGATCAAGGAGCATCACGGTATCCAGTACGGCCTGGACTCCATCCCAATCGAAGGCCCTGAGGCTGAGCCTGCCTTCCGCCTGCTGTCCAGCGGCGAAGTGAGCGGCGTCTTCCAGGTGGAATCCCCGGGGATGAGGCGTGTGCTGACCGAAATGCAACCAAACACATTCGAGCACATCATTGCCACCATATCTCTCTATCGACCAGGCCCGATGGAGTACATTCCCAACTACATCAGGCGGATGCACGGCGAAGAGGAGATGGAAGTCAAACATCCCGCCCTCAAGCCGATTCTGGCGGAGACCTACGGGATCATCGTCTACCAGGAACAGATCATCCAGATTCTCAACCAGCTGGCCGACTATACCCCTGGCGAGGCCGACCTGGTGAGGCAGGCCGTAAGCAAAAAGGACGCCTCCAAGATCGAGTATCACAAGGCGCTGTTCATCGGCGGTTGCGGCAAGAATGGCATCTCCGCCAGCGATGCGCAGGCCATCTATGCGGACATCGAATTCTTTGCTCGCTACGGCTTTAACAAGGCCCACGCAGCCGATTACGCAGTCATCACCGTGCAGACCGCCTACCTGAAGGCGAACTATCCGGTCGAGTATATGGCCGCCCTCCTGCTCGTCGAACGGGACAAGACTGAGAAAGTGATCACCTTCATTCAGGAATGCCGGCGTATGGGCATTCACGTACTCCCACCCGACGTGAACTACAGCGGCCTGGATTTCGCGATTCAGGACCTGCCCGCGGACGCGGACCAGGAGACTCTTCCCAAAGACCCGACCCTGGCATATGACTTTCCCGTTAGCGTAGGGTCTGCCATCCGATTTGGCATGGCCGCAGTAAAGAATGTCGGCGTCGGCCCGGTGCAGGCAATTCTGGAAGCCCGCGCGGAAGGCGGCCCCTTCACAAACCTTGAGGACCTTTGCGACCGTGTCGACCTCCGGCAGGTGAACAAACGCTCCCTCGAATGTCTGATCAAAGTAGGCGCCTTCGACTCCTTTGGACGGCAGTTAGAACAGGGAAAAGGGCAACTCCGTCGCCAGCTCCTCGGTGTAATCGATCAGTGCATCGCCCGTTCAGCAGCTACCCACAACGCCAGAGAGAGCGGCCAGCTGTCCATGTTCGATCTGTTCGCCGGCGCCGATGGAGAAGCGCACCCGGAGCAGTTTCCGATTCGCCTGCCGGAGTACGATGCAGCCGGAGCCAGGACCAGCGATCGGGAGCGGTTTGCGTGGGAAAAGGATCTTCTCGGCGTCTATGTCAGCAGCCACCCGGTACAGCAGCTGAACGTGGACCTGAATCGATTCACCACTTGCCCTTGCCCGGAATTGGATGAAAGACACGATGGCAAAAACGTGTCGCTGGTCGGAATGGTGGCCTCGATCCGCACCACTGTGACCAAGAAGGGCGACAGAATGGCCTTTGTCCAGCTGGAGGACATGCAAGGCCAGTGCGAAGCGGTCTTCTTCCCCGCTGTCTACCAAGAGTGCAAGGAGAATTTGCAGGAGGAAAAGGTCGTAATGGTCAAGGGAAAGGCCCAGACCCGCGGCGGGCGCACAAGCGTCCTGGTGGATTCGCTGCATACCTCCATTGAGTTCGGGGAGGCAAAGGCCGAAGAAAATCACACCATGGTCGCAGAGGGACGGGATACAACGCCCGATGCCTGGCCAAACGGGAGCGACTTCGAGTACATGCCGCCGCCCGATGACTCTTTATCTGAAAGGCCTCCCATAGACATGACGGCGCCTCCTTTCGACATCGAAAATACGGGCGGACAGACGGAGGCGCCAGGAGAGGAAGCGGCGCCCGAAATCACCGCAGACTCCGAATACCACTCTGATCCACCTGGCATCGCCCCTGGCATCCTGGCGGAAAATGGTCAAGAGACCCGCACCTCGCCCCTGTCCGACGCCCCCGCAGGGCAAGAGCGCACGGACACCGAGGCCGAAGAGCCGGGAACAAACGAGGATCCGGCCCATGGAGGCTCGGTCTCCGAGCAATCAGCACCCGAGGTGCAGGCGCCAATGTTCAAAGGAGGGCCCGCCGGCGCCACCTATGCTACAGATTCTGAAGAAGCCAGTACAGTGCCACATGCCGAGAACGGCCGCCAGCTCCTGCGCATCATCTTCAGCCGCTCCGGCCAGTTCAGTCGCGACAAATACCGGCTGCGGGAAATCTTCGATGCAGTGCGCGATCCTAAAGGTCGAGACCAGTTTATCGTCGTATTGAAGACAAATGGTTCTCGCCATCAGCTTACCTTCCCCAACGAGTACTGCAACGTCAGCCCCCGTCTGCTCAAAGATCTGCGCGATCACTTTAAAGTAGAAGTGGCGGTGGAAGACCAGCATTGAGAACGATGATTGTCCTGTCATTTTCGCCGCCTCTACCGCGGCTGCTTCACCGCACGATAGACTAAGCTGGCTTCCCTTCTAATGTTCTGCATCGGGGCGCCCGTTGCCGAACTGGCTTCACATCATCTGTCGTCTATCCCGCCTAGCGCCGCGCGAAAACAGGTCGGAGATGGAATGTGCCGTGCAGAAGAGTGCCGCTGCCCATAGCTGCGCAATATGCCTTCCTGCACCAACCGTAACTGTCAAAGCCTTCGCATCAACCGTTTCCCATCGTGGCGTCCCTTATGGAGCGCCGGTTGCTAAGCTACAAACCGGACCGTTCGTAACTGTGAACGTCAATCGATCCCAATAACAGGCGAAACATCGTACCAGGGTCCGCGCCGCGAATAGTAGGAAAAACTTACTGGTTTACAACTCGTCCTGTCAGAGGACCTGACTCCCGCAGGGCGAAACGAATAGTAAGATCGTTCCCGTCAACATGGAGTGACCTGATGAACTTTGCTACGACATCCAAACAGATCGAAAGCGCATACGCCCTGGCCCAGGAACGTTACGCGGCCATCGGAGTGGACACGGAGCAGTCCCTGGCAACCCTGCGGGGTGTCCCTATCAGCCTCCACTGCTGGCAAGGCGACGACGTGCTCGGCTTTGAAGAGCCGGGACGGGGCCTGGGCGGCGGCCTGATGGCGACCGGCAACTATCCCGGGCGCGCCCGCACAGTGAACGAGCTGCGCAGCGATCTGGACGTCGCCTACAGCATCATCCCCGGCAATCACCGCCTCAATCTTCACGCCATGTACCCTGATACCGATGAAAAGCCGGCCCGCAACGAGATCGAGCCGCGCCACTTTCAGGGCTGGGCAGACTGGGCCAAGGAGAACGGCCGCGGCATCGACTTCAACCCGACCCTGTTCTCTCACCCCCTCGCCGAAGATGGATTCACCCTGGCCTCCTACGACAACGACATCCGCCAGTTCTGGATCCAGCACTGCATCGCCTGCCGCGAAATCGGGAGCTTCTTCGGCAAAGAGCTGGGCACGCCTGCAATGACCAACATCTGGATTCCTGACGGCCTCAAAGACACGCCCGGCGACCGGACAACACCACGCCGGCTGCTCAAAGACGCCCTGGACCAGATTTTCGAGCAGGAGATCGATCCCAGCTACAATCGCGATGCCATCGAATGTAAACTCTTTGGTCTCGGTTCCGAAAGTTATGTCGTCGGCTCGCACGAATTCTACTTGGGTTATGCTGCGCAGAACGACCAGGCCCTCTGCCTCGACGCCGGCCACTTTCATCCCACCGAGGTGATCTCCGACAAAATTTCCGCCTGCCTGCTTTTCGTGTCGGAGTTGGTCCTCCACGTAAGCCGCGGCGTGCGCTGGGACAGCGACCACGTCGTCACATTCAGCGACGAGCTGCAGGCGATCATGCAGGAAATCGTGCGCGGGGACCATCTGGACCGCGTGCACATCGGCCTCGATTTCTTCGACGCCAGCATCAACCGTGTGGCGGCTTGGGCGATAGGCACCCGCAATTCGCTGCGCGCGCTGCTGCTGGCCCTGCTGGAGCCAAGGGAAACGATGCAGGAGATCGAACGCAACGCCGATTACACCACCCGCCTGGCACTGATGGAAGAGTTGAAGGCGATGCCGCACGCGGCCGTGTGGGACTATCACTGTTTGCAGCAGGATGTGCCGGTGGGCATGGCCTTTATGCAGGAGATCCGGCAGTACGAAAAAGATGTGCTGTCGCTGCGCTACTGACAGTACGGTCCATGGCAGCGGATGAGCGTCCGCTCCTCGTCAGGATAACACCGAACGGGACCACACATGACAAGCAAACGCGCCACCGTTCTCGCTATCGATATTGGCGCAGAGTCCGGCAGGACAATGGCGGTACATTTCGATGGCTCCGCTCTGCACCTGCAAGAGGTACATCGATTTCCCAACTACGCGCTGACAGTCAACGGCGTGCTGCAATGGGATATCCTCCACCTCTGGCGAGAGGTGCAGGCCGGCATCGAACGCAGCAGAGCCCACACAGCCGGACCCCCTGCCAGCCTGGCCGTCGACACCTGGGGCGTGGACTTCGGCCTCCTGGACCGCGACGGAAATCTCATCGGCAACCCGGTCTGTTACCGTGACAGTCGGACCGAAGGAATGCTGGACGCGGTCTTCCAACGTGTTCCCAAGGCAGAGGTGTTTGCGCAGACCGGAATCCAATTCATGGCGATCAACACGCTATACCAGATGATGAGCCTCGTCGAGCGTGGTTCGCCCCAACTGGAGACCGCAGCGCGCTTCCTCACCGTTCCCGATCTGCTCAACTTCTGGCTCAGCGGCGTCCAAGTGTGCGAGTTCAGCAGCGCCACCACTACCCAGATGCTTAACCCCTTCACCCGCTCCTGGGCCGGCGAACTGCTCGACGCGCTCGCTATCCCTCTCGACCTTTTCCCGGAGGTCGTGCAGCCGGGAACTCGCCTCGGGACCTTCGATGACATCCCTGTCATCGCACCGGCCTGTCACGACACAGGCAGCGCAGTGGCCGGCGTCCCTGCTCAGACCGAAAACTTCGCCTATATCAGCAGCGGCACCTGGAGTCTCGTCGGTCTGGAAGAAGCGCAGCCCGTCGTAAACGACGCCGCCCTCGCCGTCAACGCCACCAACGAAGGCGGCGTATACGGAACATTCCGCTTGCTCAAAAACGTGATGGGCCTGTGGCTCCTGCAGCAGTGCCGGTCTACCTGGGAGCAGCAAGGCCGCTTCTACACCTACCCGGAATTGGTCTCGCTCGCAGAGGCGGCAGAGGCCCTGCGCTTCTTCGTCGATCCCAACGACGACCGTTTCCTGCCTCCTGGCGACCATACCGCCCACATCCAAGCCTTTTGCCGGCAGAGCGGTCAGGCCCTCCCGCAAAGTGACGCCGACGTGGCCCGCTGCGTATTCGAAAGCCTGGCTCTGGCCTACCGCGATGTTCTCCAGGAGTTGCAGACCCTGACAGGACGGCCGCTTGAGGTTATTCACGTAGTTGGCGGCGGCTCCCGCAACCAGCTCCTCAACCAGCTCACCGCCGACGCCACTGGCATCCCCGTCTTGGCCGGTCCCAGCGAAGCGACCGTTATCGGCAACGCGCTCGTGCAGCTCATCAGCCTCGGCGAGCTGGCAAACCTCGAAGAGGGCCGTCAGTTGGTTGCTGGAATGGGAGAAATGGAGCGGTTCGAGCCAAAAGGGCAGGAAGCTTGGCATGGCGTGAAAATGCCAGCCATCCAATAGGCCACGATTCTATGCAGGAGTAATCAAAGAGGTTCGGAAAGCTCTGACAAGACCTCGATCCGCAATTGTCCGCAGTCAGTAGTTCCTGCTCTGACTACGCAGTACGAAATCCAGAGTGGTCAGACCGGGAACTGGAGTACTTGTAGGTTTGGCGCCCTTACCGTAACGCTCCTTATCTCCGCAATCGGAAACGTCAGTCCTTCTTTTTGCCGCGTGAAAACGAGACTCGCAGGTGGCTGTCGGCCGCGTGGGGCGCGGCCAGTCCGTTGTCCATGCGTAGCAGCTCACGCTGACGTGGCGTCAGGTCGTCCAGCCAGCCTTCCTGGAAACCGTCGTGAGGATCGACCTGGAAGATCAGCGCGTTCTTGCGGTAGTGGCCGAACATCGCGTGGCGGTCTGTCTGCGTTCGATTGGCCCCGCCCCCGTGCCAGCACTGGCCGTTGAAAACGAGTACACTGCCGGCCGGCGCAACCAGCTGGTGGACATGCTTTACATCCATCCCCTCCGGCGGCCCGGCCATTCCGCTCCTGTGTGAGCCGGGCACGATACGCGTCGAGCCGTTTTCAGGCGTGAAGTCGTCCAGCAGCCAGACCGTATTGACCATTACCGGTGATCCCATGTTCAAAAGGTCGGCTCGGATATCGCTGTGCAGGCCCTGCACAGGATCCCCTGGCCGAACAATACGCGCGTTCAGGCTGCCCAGGATGATCTGTTTACCCAGCACATATTCGATGACGGGCAATGTGCGGGGGTGATCGATCAGCGGATGGTACAGTGGGTCGAGCACGGGCAAGTTGCTCACGTGGCCGGCTTGGCCCAGAAATCGCTGCTCGCCGCCAAGCCTCGCTGCCCAGTCCGCCAGCGAGGCGCGCAGAGCCTCCACTTCCTCTGCACTCAGAACGCCTTCCAACAAAGTGAAGCCGTAAACGTCCATCTCCCAAAACGCCTGTTGCAGTGATGCCATCCGGCTGTCTTCCTGTGTGTGATACTGTGTTCAGTAGTCGACCGTCGCTCAACAGATCATGCCGCGCTTGGATTCCAAGCCGTGCGCAATCGGATTGTCCCCAATCCAGCGCTCGTCCACCGGTTCGGAGGCCAGCTGGTAGCGCGTGTCGGTGGAGAGCCGGATCTGGTTGGTCTGGTTGTCCATGCTGGCGTGCATCGTGTACATGCTGAACACCAGCAGATCGCCCATTTCATAGTCGGTGGTCAGCCAGCGACTCCCTACTTCCGCCCGTGCGGCAACGGCATCCAGGGAATAAGCGCCGCCGGTGGGACTCTGCCACAGCTTCTCCCCTGATTCAATCTCGGCAGCATCCGGATAGTTGGTGCAATAGGCGTCAACGTCCAAGGTTCCATAGTCGGCCTTGATCTCTTCGAAGCGATGGGAATTCTCCAGAATCATCAGGCCGCCCATTGAAATGGGAATGTCCCCCAGAGGCGTCCAACTCGTATGCAGTCGCTGCGTACCCCGTCCCATAAAGACAATGTCGTAGTGGGGTGGCGTAGCCGTCGTCTCTCCCGGCGGTTTCGAGCGGCACCATGTATAGTCGAAATGGCGCACCTCCCCGTCCAGAAACCGTTCATAGAAGGCGATCATCGGGCCGTCATAGAGCAACTCCAGCAGAGGGGCATTGTCCTTAGTCAACTCCAACATAAACGCATTTTCAAAGTCCGCGTGGGCAACACCGTCCTCCAGAGGATAGTCCGGGTCCAGACAGCCCGCAGACTCAAGCTTCCTCAGCATCTCTAGCCGGGCCTCCAGAACTTGGTTTCGATCCAGCAGACCGGGCAGATACAGATACCCGTCCTGCTCGAACCGCCAGCGCAACTCCTTCATGTCCGACAGGACATCGCTCGACGAGCGCAGTGTACCAAACGCCTCCGGTGACGTATCAAGCAAGCCACCCTGAAAATTGGGCGAAATCGAGAGATTCATCGTTCATATGCTCCAATTTACTGTGCCAAACCTGGTGGAAAGGCTGAGGGTTCATACTGCCATGACTATGCCCAGGGATCGACCACGATCTTGGCCGCCTCACCCTGTGCCAGCAGGCCGAAGCCCGTCTGGAGTTGGCTCATCGGCAACTGATGGCTGATCAGCAAGTCGATAAGAGGCGACTGCCGGATGACCTTCATAACCTTGGCGTAGTCCCCTATATTGTAGAGCCAGGATCCGACAACGGTTAACCCTTTACGGATCATGTCGTTGCTGATGGTGATTGTAAGCTCATCACGGCATTCGCCGACAAAGGCCACACGTCCCCGGCGGCGGGTTGCGTCTATGCAGAGCCGCTCCGCTGCGACGCGGCCGGAACAGTCGATCGCGCAGTCTACGCCTCTGTCTTCCGTCAGGCTGCGGATATTCTCCAGAATGTCCGGGTCGCTGGGGTCGAGTACCGTTTCGGCGCCCATCTCCAACGCCCGGTTCGCTCGCCACGGCGCCGGTTCGACTCCAATAACCCGCGCATTGCGAAACCGGGCATTGACCACGGCGCCCAACCCAACCGGCCCCAAACCCGTGACTAACACCGTGTCCTGGGAGTTGACGTTAATAGCCTCTAATCCACCGAAAGATGCGCCGATGCCGTCAATGGCCATCGTCGCCTGCGCATAGCTCACATCGTCCGGGACCCTGGGTAGTAGCCACGCCGGCTTAAGCGTGTAGTGGGCAAAAGTCCCTGCGCCGGACATCGAGCCATTCACCGCGGCGAAATCGTGGCTGTCTTCACAGTAGATATAGTCCCCGCTCATGCAAAGGTGGCAGCGCCCGCAGGAAAACTGCGGCAGGACAACGACCCGGTCCCCAACGCTGACCGGCCCCCGCTCAGCGACCTCCACCACCTCTCCAACGCCCTCATGCCCGATTACCGCCTGACTCTGGCCGGCCATCCATAGCTTGTATTCGGTGCAGAGCGCCGAGGCATGGACCTTGACGACCGCCCAATCCGCTTTCGCCCGCGGGTCGGGCATTTCATGAAATGCGACCTGACGTTCACCGGTGATTGATGCCTGGATCACGGGAAATGCTCCTTGTTGCTCCAGCGGCCAAGAACCGTGCGTTTAACCTCCACACACATCGACAGGCACGACCCTGTCAGAAGAAATCTCAGACAGACGAGAGTCAATTGAGGAATGGCATGACATATATCGCGCCGGAATCAGAACAACCCCTCCTTCGGGCTGTTATTCCAGGGAACTGCCTCAACGTCACCCAAATAACGCGGTATCAAGGCCTGGACCGCCGGGTCAACCGTTTCGGTCCACGAAGCCCACTCAGCGTTTTCAGTAACATGATCCGCGACTACGGCCTGGACGGCCTCGGGCAATTCGGCATAGATGGCCCAGTACCAGATAGTGAGTACCGTCCGCCACTGGTCGCTCTGGTTTGCGTGTGCCGAATGCAACAGCCGCGCATCGCCTACGACCACGTCCCCCGCCCGCACCGGTACATCGACCTCGCCTTCAGCCTTCTGAAACGCAGGGTGGCTCAAATCCTTGGCGCGGCCCACTTCATCGCTTTCATGTGCCTTGCGATCCATATCGTGCAGCGAGTGCCGCTTCAGATGCGAGCCCGGAATCAGGCGCAGACAACCGTTCTGCGGGCTGGTGTCGACCAGATAGTACATCAGAAAATACTGCTGAGGCTTGTTGGTGTAGCTGATTGGATGCTCCCACAACACGCCGTCCTGATGCCAATAGAGCGGAGGGCTGTGCGGCGGCTTGCTGATCACAAATCCGCTCCAGACTTTGGGCTCGTCAAAACCTAGCTGAGCCAGCGCCCCCAGCGCGCCCGGATGGGCAATCAGTTCCGGAAAAGTCGGGTGGGGAAACTTCCAATAGGGTATGATGCAGCCCTGCGACCGGCGTTGTTCAAAGTGCTCCTCTTCCTCCTGCGCGATCGTCCATTCGCTCATGGCATTCAGTTTGGCGACCATCTCCGGTTCCAACACGTTTTCGAAGATACAGAAGCCGTCGCGCATGAGCTGATCCCGCTTTTCAACCGCGGTTATAGGCATGGGTGAACCTCCATATTGTCCGATTGCGTTTGCCGGCTTGGCTTTTGTCGGGAATAGGTTGAGCGGATCTACGGTTGCTCTGCAGTTGCGCTGCAATCGAGCGGGCGGAGTGGTGGTCGTCTACGGGTTCGGCTGCTCCTCTTCCGGTCTGCGCACCGGGCGCCGTGCCATGGCGCGCGGCTCCACCTGGCTGTAGATGCGCCGGACGGCCCGTTTCCACATCGAGCGCGCTGCCGCCGCCTGATAGGTAGCCTGCCGCTGCGTATTCGTCCACCAGGTCGACTCCGGCTTCTCCACCGGCACACTCCACTTGACAGCGCATGCCCCCCAGGTCAGACCGGCGCCAAATCCAACAAACACAAGATTATCCCCCGGCGCCACCTTCCCCTCTTCAATCGCTTCGCATAGTGCAATCGGGATGCTGGCTGTGCTCGTGTTGCCGTACTTGTGAACGTTTACATAAACCTTGTCTTCCGGGATCCTCAACTGCCGCAGAACACTGTGCTGGATGATGCGCTTGTTCGCTTGGTGTGGTACGACCAGATCGACCTCGCTGACCGGAACACCGGCCTTGTCCAACACTCTGCGCGTCGCGTCTGCCATGATCCGGGTTGCGAAGCGGAAGACGGCACGCCCGTCCATCTGGATGTAATGCGAACCGCTGCTGACCGTCTCCAGGCTGGCCGGAGCCGCGCTCCCGCCGGCTGGAATCGTCAGCAACTCCGCCCCCGACCCGTCGCTGCCCAGCACCGAGGCGGTGACACCGCCCGGCACGTCACTGGCGGCCAGCAGCACTGCGCCCGCGCCGTCACCAAAGAGAACGCAGGTCGTGCGGTCGGTCCAGTCCACCCACCGGCTCAGCGTCTCGGAGCCGACGACCAGAACATACTCGGCGTCCCCGGCCAGAATCTGTCCGCGCGCCACGCTGAGAGCATACACAAAGCCGGAACAGGCAGCGCTCAGATCAAATGCGCCTGCATTGACGAGCCCCAAATTGTCCTGGATGATGCTGGCAGTGGCGGGAAAAAAGTGCTCAGGTGAACTGGTTGCACAGATCACAAGATCAACCTTGGCCGGGTGGAGGTCGGCCACTTCCAGCGCTTTGCGCGCCGCCTGCGTCCCCAGAGTGGCGGTTGTCTCCTGGGACGCGGCCACGATCCGCCGCTCCTGAATGCCCGTACGCGTGCGAATCCACTCGTCCTGGGTCTCGACGACCTGTTCCAGATCCCGGTTTGTGACCACCCGCTCGGGTACCTGGTAGCCCCAGCCGATGATCTGGGCATAACAAGGCGGTTGCACCTTGTCCAGCATCGGCTTCTCCGCCTCCGCAGTCGAATAGTGCCCGTTCAAATGCGCGGCCGCGTAGTCGCTCCCTGTCCCATTTTCTTCGTGCGCTTGCGCTGTCATACCCCATTCTCCTCGAACCGACGCAGCATCAGACATGAGTTGTGGCCGCCGAAACCGAAACTGTTACTCATTGTCACTGCGACGTCTGCCTGCACAGACCGCAACGGCGTGTAGTTCAGATCACAAGATGGATCGGGGTTGTCCAGATTAATGGTTGGCGGGATTACTCCCTCCTTAATCGTCTTGAGGCAGATAATCGCCTCAATCGCGCCGGCCGCTCCCAACAGGTGCCCAAGCATCGATTTCGTGCTGCTGATGTTCACTTTGTAGGCATGTTCGCCCAGCGCCCGTTTGATCGCCTTCGTTTCCCCCGGGTCGTTGAGCTCCGTGCTCGTTCCATGCGCGTTGACGTAGTTCACATCGGTGCGCTTCACCCCGTAGCTCGCGGCCTTGCGCAGGGCCATATTCATCGCATCTTCGGCGCCCTGGCCGTCGAAGTGGGGTGCCGCCATATGATAAGCATCGGCGCTGTTGCCGTAGCCGATTACCTCCGCATAAATCTGGGCATCGCGGGCCAGCGCATGCTCGAGTGACTCCAGAATCAGAATCGCGCTCCCCTCACTCATCACAAAGCCATCCCGATCACTGTCAAACGGGCGGCAGGCCGACGACGGATCGTCGTTGCGCTGGCTCATGGCGCCCATTATGTCGAAACCGGCCATGATGATCGGCAGTAGAGCGGCCTCCGCGCCGCCCGTGACCATAACCTGTGCGTCGCCGCGCCGGATCACCTCAAAGGCCTCACCGGTTGCTGCGGTGCCGCTGGCGCAGGCGTTCACCACCGAAAAGTTGGGCCCCCGAAAATCATAGAGAATGGCGATCTTCCCGGCCGCACTGTCCACCAGCATATTTGGAATCAGAAAGGGGCTTACCTTGCGCAGGCCGCGCTTCTCCGTCAATCTGAAATTGTCGAGCAGGGAGGTGAGTCCGCCCGTCCCGCTGGCAATCAGCACTCCGATATCAGTTGGCGTCTCTTTGCTGAGATCGATCCCGCTGTCAGTGAGCGCCTGCTCCGTTGCCACAAGGGCGTAATGAATGTACGGATCAAGGCGGCGGGCCTCTTTCCGGTCCATATAATTCTTTGCTTCAAAGCCCTTCAGCTCCCCTGCAAAGCGGGTGTTCAGTTCGCTGGTGTCGAATTTGGTGACCGTTTCGATGCCTGAGCGGCCTGCAAGCAGGGCATCCCACGTTTCATCAGCTGTCAGGCCCAGGGGTGTCAACGCACCGATGCCGGTAATCACGACTCGCCGCGGCTGGCCATTGCTACTGTACATGCGCGTTTATTCCATGTGACCTTCCCGACTCGGGCAAGTAGCAATCACTCGCCCTCGTCGTCAGCCCACCTAACTGTAGAAAGATTAGAGTCTGTCCGTACACTCTACTATAACACAAAGACCGGTTGATCGTTGCGTTTCCCTATAGTCAGCGACACTGAGCCGAATCTGGATGCGCAAAATGCGCCCGCGTGCGTTGCAGGGCAGCGTTTATCCAAAGTATCGGTGCACTCTCTTGGAACTTTGGTAACGTCTAACCCAAGTCTAGTTCTCACATCCGTCCTCTTTCAACCCCTGCTGAACGGAATCCCCCGTCAGACTATTGCCATCCCCAAATTGGAACTGCACCCCGAGGAGAAGTGCTATTGACAAATTTAGTTCTATGTCGTATAATTCTACTCATGACAAAAGTCAGCCCTTCGGTCCATCCCAGCCCACAGTGTTCCAGCGCGGCGAACAGCCCATCGAACGCGCCCGGCGGCGGGGACTCGCAACAGGTGGCAGACGACCAGATCGGCTTCCGTCAGCTTCTGGCCGAGTCCGGCGTCGATCATGTTCACGGTATGGAGATTCTGCGGCTGATAAAAATGTGCGCCGGAGCGTATGATCGCATTCTGGGCGAGCGGATGCGGGATGAGGAAGTCTCTCTGCCCCAATGGCGTATTCTGATCCGCCTCTACCTGGCTGAACGCAACGGTCAGGCCGCTCTGATGCCCACAGATCTGGCTCACAGTCTGTGTTTGAGCAAAAACACGATCAGCGCCCACTTGCGCGCCTTGGAGGTACTGCGCCTCATCGAACGCCAACTGGACCCGAACGACCTGCGGGCGTTCCGCATCCGGTTGACGACCGACAGCAGGAGCCTGATCCGCTCGTCAGCCCCCCTGCATCTCGAGTTTTTCAACGATCTGATCGCCCACCTTTCGCCCGAAGAGTGCGAGATTTTGCAGGGGTTACTGGCAAGGCTGGTAGAATCATTGCAGCGGAAACGGGAATGAAGTATCTGATTGTAGTCGCCGCCCGCCCTTTGCTCATCGCCGGCAAAGGACCGCGGCCAACCGAACGGCAACGGCCAGATCGTCCCATGTCGATCTGGCCCGCCCTTACCCACTCACCAAGGAGTGGCAAGTGACCCAACGAAGACCATTCGGTAGACCAGGCGGACCAGGTGGACCAGGGGGACCAGGCGGCCCGCCTGAGGGCGGCGGTAGCATGAAAGACCTGGCACGCTCATTCCGCTACCTGGGCCGCTACAGGCTCGTTACAACGCTGGCCTATGCCTCACTATTCATCAGCATCGCGGCACAGCTTGTGGTCCCCCAACTGGTCCAGAACGTCTTGGACGCTGTTACCGAAAGCGTGTCCGCCCGTCAGATCCTCGCCTTGCCGGAGGCCGAGCGGGCCGAAGCACTGGAGACGCTGCCGCTCTCGGTGGATCAGTTGACAGAACGAGCCGTCAGTGCCGAAGGGCCAATCTACTGGGCAATGGTCTTTATCATTGTCTTTTCACTGGCGCGCGGGCTCTTCGCCTTCGCACAGGCCTTCCTTGCCCAGAAGGTGAGCCAGGACCTGGCCTTCGATTTTCGCAACGAACTGTTCGAAAAGATTCAGCGGCTCTCTTTCAGCTACCATGACCGCAATCGTACCGGCCAGTTGATGATTCGCGCCACCGACGATGTCGAGAAACTGAGAATGTTCATCGGCCAGGGGATGCTGCTGGCAGTGCAGTCAATCGTCCTGCTCATCGGTTCGCTGACAGTGTTGGCTTTCACCAATCTGTCGCTGACACTGATCATCCTCCCTGTGCTGCCAGTCGCGCTTATCCTCTTCATGGTCTTCGGCTCCGTTGCCCAGTCACTTTTTGGCGAGATCCAGCGCCGGCTCTCGACTCTCAACGAGATCCTCCAGGAAAACCTGGCCGGTATCCGCGTTGTCAAGGCCTTTGTGCGCGAGAGAGAGGAGCAGGATAGGTTCGACAACGCGGCCCAGCGGCTCATGGAACAGCACATTCGTGTTGCGAAAATATTCAGTTTCCTTTTCCCCTTCATCTTTCTGATCTCCAATCTGGGCCAGGCCGCTGTAGTCTACTGGGGTGGTCGGCAGATCCTCTTCGATACACTCACACTGGGTGAGTGGCAGAAGTTCAGCCTCTATCTGATCTATGTCTTTTTCCCAGTCGGCCAGCTTGGCTTTATTGTTGCCCAGATGAGCCAGGCCAGTGCCAGCGCTAAACGCATCTTCGAGATCCTCGACGCCGAGAACGAAGTCATAGATAAACCCGGCGCGCAACCGATGTCGCAGGTGCAGGGCCGCGTGTGCTTTAGCGATGTAACATTCCGCTATTTCAACAGCACCGACCCTGTCCTCCAGGGCGTATCCTTCGAGGCCCAGCCTGGCGCAACCGTCGCCCTCCTGGGGGGAACCGGCAGCGGCAAAACGACCATCATCAACCTCATCCCGCGTTTCTACGACGTCAGTGAAGGAAGGGTCCTGATCGATGACTGGGACGTGCGCGATGTCACGCTGGATAGCATGAGGCGTCAGATCGGCATCGTGCTGCAGGAGACCAATCTCTTCACCGGCACGATTCGCGACAATATCGCCTTTGGCCGCCCCGACGCCACCGACGCCGAGGTCGAGGCCGCCGCCACAGCCGCCGCCGCACACGACTTCATCGTCGGCTTCCCCGACGGCTATCAGACTGCCGTCGGCGAACGCGGCACAACCCTTTCCGGCGGCCAGAAGCAGCGCGTCGCCATCGCCCGCGCCCTCCTGACCGACCCGCGCATTCTCATCCTCGACGACTCCACCAGCAGCGTCGATGTCGCCACCGAGGTGCTCATCCAGAATGCGCTGGACCGGCTCATGGTGGGACGCACCAGCTTTGTCATTGCCCAGCGCATCAGCACCGTCGTCAACGCCGACCAGATCCTCGTCCTCGATCGAGGACGTATCGTTGACCGCGGCAACCATGAAGAACTGATGCGGACCAGCGCGATCTATACCGACATCTACCACAGCCAGTTGGTGGAAGACGCGGCGGTCGAGGAGGAAGAGCCGCTGGCCGCTGAAGCATAGCGCGTCGCCAGCAGCAGACCCATGTTACGCACAATTTCTCCCAGGAGCGTGCCCGATGTTCGGTGACCGCATGTTACGGCAGGAGACGCTGAAGCCGAAGAGCGTTGGCGCCACCCTGTCCCGTTTCAGTAGATACTTTCGTCCCTTCTGGTTGGGCCTGACCTTCGTCGCCGTACTGATGGCGGTCAACGCCTATACCCAGGTGATTGGCCCCGTCTTAATCGGCCAGGCAGTGGACTGCTTTCTGGCTCCTGCCGCCTTTGGCGAAGAAGGCGGAGGGCTTCAACTGCCGGCAGACACCGATCTGCAGGCGGAAACAGACAGCCAGGCCAACTGCTGGTATGCGCCGGAAGTCGCCATGGGCGACCCTAGCCGCAATGACCTGCTGCGCGGTCTCCTCAACATTACCTTGGTCATTACCGCCTACTATCTGGTCGGGTCTGTCACGGGCGGCCTGATGTTCTTCAGCATGAGTCGGACCGGCCATCACGTACTGCGCCGCCTGCGCGTACGCCTGTTCAACCATCTCCATCGCCTCTCTCTCGGCTTCTACACCCGCAACGAGACCGGCGACCTGATGAGCCGTATCACCAACGACTCAGACACGATTCAGCAGGTCGTCAGCTTCGCCCTGGTGCAGGTACTGAGCAGCGTACTGCTGATCCTCTGGATCGTCTGGCAGATGGTCGTTATGAATTGGGCATACGCGCTCATCAGCCTCAGCGTTGTGCCGCTCATGGGCTTGGCGACTCTGTGGTTCAGCAACCAGGCGCGCAAGGCGTTTCGCGTCACCCGCCAGAGCATCGGCGACGTCAACGCAGAGCTGGAAGAGGGCATCTCCGGCGTGCGCGAGGTCCAGGCCTTCAGCCGCGAGGAGACCAATATCGAGCAATTCCGACAAAGCAATGCCATCAACCGCGATGCCAATATCAAGGCCGTAGCCTATACCTCCGCCTTGGCGCCGACGCTGGAAGCGCTCGGATTCCTCGGCATCGCTGTCGTCGTTGGCGTCGGCGGCATACTGCTTCTGCGCGGCCAGACACTGGCAGGTTCGGCCATCTCCCTCGGCCTGATCGTCACCTTCTTGGGCTTTGCCCAGCGCTTTAACATGCCCATCTCTCAGATCAGCGTCATGTGGACCAACATCCAGAGCGCCATCGCCGGCGTGGAGCGTATCTTTGAACTGATGGACGAGGTCCCCGAAGTGCAGGAGAAAGTCAACGCCCGGCCGATGCCTCCAATCGAAGGAAACGTTGCCCTTGAAAACGTGGAGGCCGAATATGTGCCCGGTGAACCGGTCCTCAAAGGAATCAATTTGAGCGCCCGCCCAGGTGAGACCGTGGCCATCGTTGGACCTACCGGCGCCGGCAAAACGACCATTATCAACCTGCTTCCCCGCTTTTGGGATGTAACCGGAGGCACAGTACGCATCGACGGTGTCGACGTGCGCGACGTACAGCTGCACAGCCTGCGAGAGCAGATCGGCATCGTCCTCCAGGATACCTACCTGTTCAGCAGTTCGGTCATGGACAATATCCGCTTCAGCCGCTCGGACGCTTCCGACGAGGAGGTCATCGCCGCCGCAAAACTGGCCCAGGCGCATGACTTTATCGAACGGCTGCCTGAAGGCTATGAAACTGTCCTCGGCGAACGCGGCGCCGGTCTCAGCCAGGGGCAGCGTCAACTGCTTGCCATCGCCCGTTCTGCCCTGGCCGATCCGCGCATCCTCATTCTGGATGAAGCCACCAGCAGCGTAGACACCCGCACCGAGCAGAGAATTCAGGCCGCGCTAAACGACCTGCTCAAAGGCCGCACTAGCTTCGTGATCGCGCACCGCCTCAGCACGATCCGCAGCGCCGACCAGGTTTTGGTGTTGCATGACGGAGAAATAATCGAACGGGGTACACACGAAAAGCTGCTGGCCCGGCAGGGCTTCTACTACGAGCTCTATATGAACCAGTTCCGCCGCCAGGAAGACCTTCCAGCGCAGCCGAACGGTAGCGGGCCCACCAGTGTAGAAACTCTCCGTGCGAGGCCCGCTTCCTGAACCGGTTGAATCGCATGGAGTGAGGGCGGCTCTTTACCCGTTCCCGCCTGTTCCACTGCCCTTACTCCGTCCGAAACCGCAGCCACACCAGCGGGATCAGCATTCCTGCCACCACGATCGGGACGCTGTCCCACGGAGCCAGATTGATCTGGATCCAGACGCCGCCGGGAATTACGTCAACGCCGTAAAGAATGTATGCCCCCCAGCCCACGAGCATTGCCCATAGCAATCGCTTAACGAGCAGCTGGCGCGGCATCACCTGTACCAGCACAACCAGTAACAACGCCAGCACGACCAACTGTGTGACCATTGCGATTGTCAACGAAGCGACGTCGACCTCAACCGCCTCTAGATTAACCTCCGCGATGGGTGTCGCAACCGGATCCGTCGTTGGCACGGCGGTCGCCGGCGCCGCCTGCGTGGGCGCCGGGGTGGCTGCCCGCTCAGGATTCGTCACCTCAATCTGCGTTCTGTCGGATGCTACATCCGGGTCAGGGATGCGCGCTCGGAACTCCTTGCTGGAGTTTGCCTCGACACTGTTGACAGCGATCAGGAGTATGCCCGTTCTCTCCAAAATCACCGATTTGCGTGCGAGCCCGCCCCGAGTGGGGACAGGATTTGACTGGATTGCAAGCTCCTCGCCCTCATAAATCAGCCGGAAGTTCACCGGCGTTCCATCAGGGACCGTGTTCCCGTTGCGATCCAGAATCGGACCAGCCTGCAGCTCCAGGCTGTCACCCAGCTTCAGGTCAGTCTGGATAAGCTCCAACTCGTCATCCTCAGTCTGTTCTATTACGATGTCCTCGTTCAGGACTGTCAGGTCAATCCGTTGGTCCGGGTCCGGCTCCAGTCGCTCGACCAGATTGCTGAAACGCGTGCCGGGCACGCTGACCGGGGGCGCGCCGGTGACCGTCTGGGCCCGGAACAGTGCACGCACGGCCGCTTCCAAAAACGGCTGGGTCTTGGAGTAGACGCCGAGGAAAGCGGTCATCTTGCCAATCTCGGTTGAATCGAAGAAGTATGGTTCGTTGAGCGCAAGCACCACCAGCTTGCTCCCTGGCAGCCTGTCACCGCGCTGACGCAGAAACCGTTTGACCGCGTCGCTGCTGTCGTAGTTCGCTACATCTACGTCCAGCATGGCAAAGATCAGCCAGTCCGCGTTCAGGATCTCCTCCTCCAAAGCCTCTGCCACCGCAGAGTCGGCCGTGCCGTTTAGCAGAGAGTTCAATTCGGCAAAAGTACGGCTGCTTATCCGCTCTCTCCGCAATTGGCCGGTCGCCTCCGGCCCGTAGAGCCTTAACATGATCTCTTCCAATGCAGCTGGCTCCACTGCGGCGTCAGCCTGGCAATCGTCACACTCATGCAAAATGCGGCTATCTGTGAAGATCAACACGTCTTCGTCTCCACCCGGCGGGGCGGGCAGCGGGTCGGTCAACCCCGGGGAGTCTGGAAAGAAGATCGTCAACGCTTCGCTGGCGACCTGGTCCAGCAACATCTGTGCCTCTCTTTGATGTTCGGTACTGAATCCCCTCTCCAGGTCGGCTGGCCCCACCACGACATCCGCCAAATCGATCTCAATCGGTTCGTCAACGGACCTTAGATCGGGTGCCGCAGATTCATCCGCAAATCGTAAGTCATACAGCCGCACCTTCAAACGCAAAATCCGTCGTAGCGAGGCATCCACGCGTGCGGCGAATTCGGCATCGTTCGTATACCGCTCGCGGAAAAAGATAATTGTCTCTTTGATGTTGGCTCTCTCATCCAGCCAGCTGTCGGTCAGGGAGAAATCCGCCAGATAGAGAAGGTCGTTGCCGGCCGTAAATGCGTCCAGCGCGATCCGCCGCCGCGGGAATTCCTGCAATGGCGGATCGTAGTATCGGCGCACTGCCATTACACCCAGCGCGTCGCTCATAAGGATTCCGCCCTCCGCACGCCAGGGAGCAAACTCGTCCAAATCCAGTAGTATGCCCAACTCCTGCGCCAGACTGATCGGCGGCGTGCGCTCGCGGCTGCCCTGGAAACTGCTGAATCGAATATGACCGGACATCAGCGCCTCGGTGGCGGACATCATTCCATCTATCCGCAGAATCGCGGACGACCGCTCAGTGACCGCCGCAAAGGGTGGCAGTTCGATTCGCTGCAGTTCCTGCAGGCTTTTTTGTATCGTCGCGATCTCCTCATCTGGCCGGCGATCCGTACCGCCCAAACCGGGAAAATGTCCGGCCACAGTAGCGACGCGACCGGCGCTGCCGCGGTGGATTCCCGTTACATAAGCCTGGCCCATTCGACCGACCCAGAATGGGTCGCCGCCAAACGTGTGCAACCCCAATCCGGTCACCAGATCCGGACGAGGCTGTTCTATCACGTCCAGCGCCGGCCCTAGCAGTAGATTTATACCCACACTGCGTATTTCGAGACCGTGGACCGCGCCGACCTCCTCCACCAATTCAGGGTTCCAGGTGGCCCCGAGCGCCATCTGCGGTGGGATCGCAGTGAATCCGGCGCGCAGTACGGAGCCCGGTATGGCGTCACCTCCCTGATCCACACCAATCAGCAGTGGAATCTCCAGCGGCAATCTCTGTTCCAGTCCCGATTGTAAAACGCCCGGTATCGCAGGACCGCCGTCCTTGACGTTCAACGCCTCCGACGGCGCCAGGTAGATGCCATAGGCCAGTGCCTGAAGCTGATTTGTAAGCCGCGCGACGTCCTCTGTTGTCGTGCCGCTGTAGTTGCTGAAATTGCGATTCCTAGGGCTGATCACCACCCCGCCCACCCGGTACTCCTGGATCAACTCGGCGACGTCGCTCCTCGGTCCGATGTCGTTGCCTTGGAACGTAACAATAAACAGCTGGCCAACGCGATCGGCGACGCTCATCTCTGCGATCAATTCATCTATGCGCGCCTCCAATATCTCATCCGGGCCGGGCGTGGGAGTGGGCGAAGGGGTTGGCGAAGGGGACGGTGTTGGCGTATCCGTGGGTTTAGGCGTTGGCGTGACCGTTGGGGTGAGCGCCAGGCTGGTTGCCTCCGCCTCAGCAGTCTGCGTAAGTCGGGCACGAGCGGTGGCAGTGGCTCGAAATGAGTCCTGTAGCTGTTGGACCGAACGAGTCTCTGTGGCCGTTGCCGCAGTCGTCTCTGACTCCTGGGAACCGGGCGAAGGCGTAGTCACCACTTGGGCAGCAGCGAACTTCACATGCGGAATCCCACCGCTGAAGTCGATTGTCAGCAGCGCGGCCGCCAGCAGCGCGGCCGCCAGGGCTAAGGCGCGCGCACGTGAGCCGCCGCTAGGACGGGTACCCTTTCGATGGCTTCGTTGCTGGCAACGGAATTCTCTCATCAAATCCGATTATACACGATCAACCCATCCGTCGGAATGACTACTTCCTACCCCTCGCATCGCCAGCCCCGCCGCCTCCGACCACTGACCACTAACCACTGCAGTTCCGCCTTGTGCCTGTCCTTCTTCTCTCCAAAGACCCGATGACAGTTCCACCCACCGCTGCCACTGATTCCCCGTCGAACTGTTCCCATACCAAATCTGTGACGCACCCCAAAATTGGACGCGTTTCATATACGTCGGCAGTCAACCAGGCTTGGGGCGTTCCCTTCTGCTAAATTCTGGAAACCTTCACAAAACATAAACAAAACCTGTATACATTAGGCAGACCACCAACCGCGAACAGCCACGTTTCCGCGCCGATTTTGCGGCCAAAGTCGGCTCGAAAACCCGCTCCCGCGGAGCCTCAATTCCCCCCGATTTTTGACCAAAAGTGTAACATCCCCATTGGAACATTTTTTTTAACATTTTTCGCCCTTTATTGCCCTTATTTCTCTCTGGTCAGGAGCCCCAAAAACAGAAATGTTACACTTTTGCTGAAAATGCAACGCTTTCGCGGCCCCTTTCGCGCCCCTCGCCGCACCGCCGAGAGACCGTCCCTCAGCCATCGAAAAGACGTACTGGCGTCCCCCGCAAAAGCTGTACAAAACCGGCGAAGTCCGCGCCGCCCCGCCCGCCCCCGCAAGCCAACATGTACATATGAACTCATCCCAAATAGTGACGAACTTTCATAAAATTCCACCAACGACAACACCGCGGCCGGCCCGCAATCCGATCTCCTGCAGAGGCGCCGGCAGTTCCCGTTCCTCGCTCCTTGCTCCTCGCCTTTGTTCCCACCCCACAATCTGGGATGCACACATCAGTTGAATCTGCTGGACAGATAATACCAACTCATGTATAATGACCCCAGGGCAAGAACAAAAGTTCGATGTATTGCAGTTCTCCCTCTTTCAATTGAACTCGTTCCTGGGACAACATTGGGTCTGCCGCCAGGCCTACACTTCAAATGTGAATTTCGTACGATGCCGGGACGCCGCGGCCGGCCTGCCGCCTGGAAACGGAGTTGCAGTGCAGAGTGTCCTGGTCCCCTTGAGAAATATGGTAAGCTTGTTCTGCGAACAGCGCTCGTATCTGAACTACGGAGCAGGAAATGCCACAATTTCAGGTAGTCAGCGACTTTCAACCGATGGGCGATCAGCCCCAGGCCCTCTCCAGGCTCGCCAGCGGCATCGATGAGGGCCTTCAGCACCAGGTGCTCCTCGGCGTCACCGGCAGTGGCAAGACCTATACCATGGCGAAGGTCGTCGAGGCGATCCAGAAGCCGACCCTGGTCATCGCCCACAACAAGACCCTGGCCGCCCAGCTATACAGCGAGTTCCGTGAGTTTCTCCCCAACAATATGGTGGAATACTTCGTCTCCTACTACGACTACTACCAACCGGAGGCCTACATCCCCCGCAGCGATACCTATATTGAAAAGGATGCACAGGTTAACGAGGAGATTGAGCGCCTTCGTCTGGCCGCAACCAGCGCCCTCTTCAGCCGGAAAGATGTCGTGATCGTCGCCTCGGTCTCCTGCATCTACGGCTTGGGCAGCCCCCAGGATTACGGGCAAGTGGCGCTGAAACTCATCGTTGGCGAGATGGTTCGCCGAAACCAAGTCCTGCGCCATCTGGTCGACATCTTTTACGAGCGCAACGACACTGCCCTGCAGCGGGCAAAATTCCGCGTGCGCGGAGACGTGCTGGAGGTGCAGCCGGCCTACAGCGACAACGCCCTGCGCGTCAGTTTCTGGGGCGATGAAATCGAACGCATCAGCGAAATCGACACCCTCACCGGCGAAATCCTGGACGACTACCCCGAAGTAGAGATCTTCCCGGCCAAGCACTTCATCACGCACCAGGATCAGGTCCAGGAAGCCATCGTCGATATCGAAGAAGAGCTCAAGCAGCAGATCACCATGTTGGAAAGTCAGGGCAAGCTGCTGGAGGCCCAGCGCATTGGCCAGCGGACCCGCTACGACATCGAGATGCTGCAAGAGATCGGCTACTGCAACGGCGTCGAGAACTACAGCCGTCATCTGGCCCGCCGTCCCCCCGGCAGCCGCCCATGGACCCTGCTCGACTACTTCCCCGCCGACTGGATGGCGATTATCGACGAGAGCCACATGACCATCCCCCAAATCCGCGGCATGTACGCCGGCGACCGCTCGCGGAAAGAGGTGCTCGTCTCGCATGGCTTCCGCTTGCCCAGTGCATTGGACAACCGCCCTCTCACCTTCGATGAATTTGCCGAGGTCGCAAACCAGGTCATCTACGTCAGCGCCACCCCGAGCGACTACGAGATCAGGAACGCCGCTCAGGTCGTGGAACAGCTCATCCGCCCGACCGGTCTCCTCGATCCCACTGTCGAAGTGCGGCCCACCGAGGGTCAGATCGAAGACCTGCTCCACGAGGTGCATCAACGCGTAGCTATCGGACAGCGAGCCCTCATCACGACGCTCACCAAACGGATGGCCGAAGACCTGGCCGAGTATCTTGCCGACCTGGGGGTGAAGGTCCAGTACCTCCACAGCGAAATCGATACCCTGGAACGGGTCGAGATCCTGCGCGACCTGCGTCTCGGCGTCTATGACGTCGTCGTCGGCATCAACCTGCTGCGCGAGGGTTTGGACCTGCCCGAGGTTACCCTTGTTGCAATCCTGGACGCCGACAAACAGGGCTTCCTGCGCAGCGAGTCATCGCTGATCCAGACCATCGGCCGCGCCGCCCGGCACGTGGAGGGCCGCGCCATTCTCTACGCCGACAAGATGACCGAAGCCATGGAGAAGGCCATCGGCGAGACTAATCGCCGCCGCCAGATCCAGGAGGCGCACAACCTGGCGCACGGCATCGAGCCCCGCAGCATCGTCAAGGGTATCCGCGACCTGACCGACCGCATGAAAGTCCTGGCCGAGGATCAGGCCGACTACAGCGTCGACGAAGACGAGGCAGTCACTTCGCGGAATCTGGCAGCCCTCTCCCCGGACGAGTTGGTCAAACGGATCACCAATCTGGAAGAGGAAATGCATGAAGCCGCCCAGAACCTGGAGTTCGAGCGAGCCGCCTCCCTCCGCGACCAGGTCATCGAGCTGCGCAACGCCCTGAAGCTTGAGAGAGTGTGATTTCTCGGCGAATACAGCAGAGCACTCATAGCGCAAAGAATTGCAGTTCCACAAGCCCTTTGACACTGTCAATGGGCCCAAGCACCCCCCTTGACGGGATGTTCGCCGTATGCGAACATTTTTATATTGAGGCAAGCAAATATAAGCCGAACGGAGACACCTGACCGGCTCCGCATCCACCTTAGCCCGCATCGCCGCCGCGCTCAACACGACCGTTGACGCACTGATTAACGAATAGACAAGCAAAATGATAGGAACCGTCCGCGAAATCGAAATCACCACCGAGATGCACGCGTCGTATCTCGACTACGCCATGAGCGTCATCGTCGCCCGCGCCCTGCCCGACGTGCGCGACGGCCTCAAACCTGTCCATCGACGCATCCTCTATGCCATGCACGACATGGGGGTCACCAGCAACAAGCCCTACAAGAAGAGCGCCCGTATCGTCGGCGAAGTGCTCGGCAAGTACCACCCCCACAACGACACCTCCGTCTATGACGCCATGGTGCGCATGGCCCAGGAGTTCAGTCTGCGCTACCCCCTGGTCGACGGTCAGGGCAACTTCGGCTCCATCGACGGCGACAACGCCGCCGCCATGCGCTATACCGAAGCCCGCCTGGCGCCCATCAGCGACCTGATGCTGGCCGACATCGAAAAGGATACAATCGACTGGAACGACAACTTTGACACCACGCTCAAAGAGCCGGCTATCCTGCCGGCCGCACTGCCCAACCTCCTCATCAACGGCGCCAACGGCATCGCCGTCGGCATGGCCACCAACATCCCCCCCCACAATCTGGCAGAAGTCGTCAACGCCACCGTCTTTCTGATCGATCACTTCGACAGAATTGACGAAGTCGGCGTCAACGATCTCCTGCAGTTCATCAAAGGACCGGACTTCCCCACAGGCGGCATCCTCTTTCGCTACCGCCAGGGCGCCAAAGGCGAAGAGGAGATCGATGCCGTCTCCCAGGGATATGCCACTGGCAGAGCGCGTCTGATCATGCAGGCCAAGGCCCACTTCGAAGAGATGAGCCGCAGCCGCAGCCGCATCGTCGTGACCGACCTGCCCTATCAGACCAACAAGACCAACCTGCTCGAGCGTATCGCCCTGCTCGTCCGCGACGGCAAAATCGACGGCATTACCGACCTCCGCGACGAAAGCGACCGGACCGGCATGCGCATCGTCATCGAGTTGACCCGTAACGTCGACCCGAATGCAATTCTGGCCCGCCTGCTCCGGCTGACGCCAATGCAGCAGACATTCGGCATGTCTCTGCTTGCCCTCGTCAACGGCGAGCCCGTCACCCTCACACTCAAGCGTATCTTGCGGCTCTTTATCGAGCATCGCCAGGAGATTATCCGCCGCCGCTCACAGTTCGACCTCGCCAAGGCAAGGGCCAGGTCACACATCGTCGAAGGCCTGCTCAAGGCGCTCGACATCCTCGACGAAGTGATCAGTACGATCCGCCGCAGCCAGCGCGTCGACACCGCACGCACTAATCTGATGCGCGCATTCAGCTTCACCGAACTCCAGGCGCAGGCCATCCTGGATATGCCCCTGAGACGGCTGACCGCCCTCGAGCGTAGACAGCTCCAGGATGAACATAAGGAGCTGCAGCAGTTAATCTCCTACCTCGAAGACCTGCTCTCCGACGACGGCAAGATTCTCGGCGTCATCCGCGAAGAGCTGCTCGCCCTGCGCCAGCAGCACGCCGACCGCCGCCGCACACAGATCGTCGAACGCGCCCAGGGCACCCTCACCGCCACCGATCTGCTGCCGGACCGCCGCGTCTGGGTGGCTCTCGGCGCTAACGGCGCCTTGCGCCGCCAGGATTTCTCCGGCATCAACCGCGCCGGCCTGCGCCAGGCTGCCCAAAACGCGGCCGCCGCCCTGCTCACAGCCAACACCCGCGACCAGCTCTTCATCTTCTCCGCCGCCGGCCGCTGCTACCGCCTCGGGGTCCATGAGCTGCCGCAGGAAGGGCGCAGAAATCTCGCCGATCTGACCGATTTCAGCCGTCGCGAAACCATCGCCTCCATGCTGGCCCTGCCGCATCCTGCAACCGAGGGCTTTCTGTTTCTCGTCACCCGCCAGGGCGCCGTCAAACGCATCGCCGTCGCCGACTTTACCCAAGTCGCGGTGACCGCCCTCAAGGTGATCGGCGTGAATGGCAAAGACCGGCTGGCCTGCGCGTTTGTTACGCCCGGCAACGGCGAAGTCATGCTCGTCACCCGTATGGGCCGCTCGATCCGTTTCCCCGAAGACAAAGTGCGGGCGATGGGTACAGCCGCACGCGGCGTCTCCGGCATCAATCTCAAACGGGATGACGAAGTCGTTGCCGCGCTGCCAGTCGCGCCCGACGGTGAGTTGCTCACCGTTACATCGGCCGGCTATGTCAAACGTACCCCCATCAATGAGTTCAGCCTGCAGGGCCGCGGCGGCGGCGGCATCATCGCCCATAAGCTCGACGAGCGCACCGGCGACCTTGTCGGCGCTGCCATGCTGACGCCGGAGCACGCCTTCGCTGCCTTCGTGACGGCGAAAGGCGTGGCGAAGCCGCTTGGACTGGAAGATATCCCTTCCAGCGGCCGCAGCGCGCTGGGCTCGCGTAAAGTCGACCTTGCCGGCAGCGACGCGGTCGCGGCCGTACAGGCCGTCTCCCCCGTCGTGGCAGCCATGGACAGCCCGCCTCCCCCACCCGACCCACAGCTGAATGGCAGAGGGGACGCCGCGGCCCCGTCTCCGGCAAAGGATAACCAGGAGAAAACTGAGCAAGCGCCTGCAAAGAAGAAACCGGCGGCCGGGACTGCCGCGGCTAAGCCGGGAAAATCAGGCGCCCGGCGCAAGACGCGCAAACTCGCCAGCGAAACGTCCAAGAGGCCCAAAACCGCGACCAGTGAACCGTCCGCACCGCAACAGGCCGCGCCAGAACCGGCGAACGGCGAGCTCTCCAGCCGCAGCGCAAAGCCCCGCCGCAAGTCCCGCCGAAATGGCGCCCAGGAGACCTCACCCCCGGCCGCCGCCAACAATGCGTCGACCCGGCGCCGAAAAGCCGGCGACACCAGTGAGCCCGAGCCTGAGGCCAA
This sequence comes from Caldilineaceae bacterium, assembly GCA_965208965.1. Lineage (GTDB taxonomy): Bacteria > Chloroflexota > Anaerolineae > Caldilineales > Caldilineaceae > Bin5. The sequence continues at coordinate 611,930 of OZ242384.1, read as the reverse complement.
GCGTGCAGACGGGCCCCGCCAGGCAAAGCGAACGAAAAGGTCTGCCAAGGATTCCCAGCCAGAGGGAAAGCGGGCCGCAGCTGCCTCGGTAAACCAGCCCGTACAGGCAAGTCTGCTCGACGAACCGGCCGCAAAATCGAAACCGGCTGCCGCCAAGAATCCCACACAAGCAGCCGGAAAAGGCGCCGGAAAACTGGCACGCGTGAGCAGCGTCACCGGCGGCCGGAAAAAGAGCAATAACCAGTAGCCCGAACGAAAAACGCCCCTCGACCCCGCAAAAGGGGCCGAGAGGCGTTGCCGCGCAATCCGTAGCTTGGTGGGGCGGACCCTACCGCCCTCCCACCGGCGAAATCAGCTGCTCGTTCGAACGGTGGCTCCGTCGCCACAGTATCGTCGCCAGCACACCGATCAACAGCGGCACCGTCGCTGCCAGCGACCAGCGCCAGGAAATACCTCCCTCCTGACGTGCCGGTAGCATACCCTCGTTGGACAGGCGCCGCCGGTGCTCCGCCAGCAGTGCCTCCTTCAACCGCGCCCTGAACTCAGTCGACGGCCGCACGAATGGGAAGAGCCTGCCCAGGAAGCTCACCATCTGGGCGAACTGTTCCTCCTCCTCTTCCGTCAACTCGTCGTCAATCACATCAGTTTCCGCTTCGCTGCGCGGCGCCTGCCGAAAAGGCATGACCCGCCCAACGTCTGTTCTGAACTGCTGCAACCTGTCCAGCATGTTCGCGCTTCCCATCGGATGCCTACTTTCCTTTATGTTCGGAAACGGATGGCGTCCCCTCTGCTTCACCGTCCTCGAACTGTTCGCTCAGATCTCTGCGCAGTGCCGCCAGTGTGCGGAAATAAAGTGACTTGATCGCACCCTCGCTCTTCTGCATCAGTTCGCCGATCTCAATGTTGGTCAGCTGATCTCCGAACTTGTGGAAGAGAAGTCGCCGCCGTTCCTCCGGCAGCCTCTCTATCGCCGCCCACAAGGCCTCCTCCCCTTCACGCCGCTCTGCCGTCGCCTCCGGCTCTTCCCGCCTTTCCGCCGGGAAGACCATCCCGTCGATCGGGACGAACGTGCGCCGCCCCTGATCGCGGTGCCAGTTGGCCACCAGATTGTGCGCGATGCGGAAAAGCCACGCCCCAAAGGGCAGCCCCCTGTCCTCGTAGCGGTCCAGCCTGTCCAGCGCCCGGTAAAAGATACGCGCCGTCAGGTCCTCCGCATCCTCGGCGTTCTGTACCCGGCTGTACACATACGAGTAGATGCGATCAACGTAGCGCTCGTACAGTTCGCCAAACGCCTGCGTATCCTTCTTCGCCCGCGCCACCAGCGCCGATTCGATCGCCCTCTCTTCTTCCTGCGGATCAGGCGCTGTCCTTCCGGGGCGGCTTCCGTTGGCGCTCCTGTCTGCTTCGTTCAGAGTGTTCCCGTTCATAATCTATAACACACTGTCGCTGGAATCGTTGCGGAGTGCAAGCTGGAGAGGATCCAGCCGCTGCCTGATTCAAAGCGTCTCTCCCTGGCAGCGGTTGAGGCAAAAGGCCTCCCGGACCTCACCCCGCACTCGCCCCCCTGCCCGACAAGGGCGCAGAGGCAGCGCTCGTCACCATTATAGAGAATCCGATTGCCTCCCGCCAAACGGGGTGATTTTAGCGTTCCCGAACCCCGCGCTACCGCTTGATCTATCTTCCAATAGTTTGGCCTGCAATTTCCGCTATGCTATATTTGATCAACGCATTGCATCTTCGCTGTTTGAACGTGAACAATCTGAAAATGCACCAAATCCGGAACAAATTCCTGGAGGACGGGAGGCAAAAGTGCGCGTAAGCTGCTTTCAGGAGAATCTGTCGAAGGGCCTGTCGATCGTCGGTCGCGCGGTATCGTCGCGCAGTACTTTGCCGGTTCTCGGCAACATCCTGCTGGAAGCGAAGGATGATCAGTTGCGGCTGGCCGCCACCAATCTGGAGATCGGGGTCAACTGCTGGATCGGCGCCCGCATAGAGGATGAAGGCGCCATCACCGTGCCGGCCCGCCTGCTGACCGAATTCGTCAACAGCCTGCCGCCCGACAAGATCGAAATGGAGCTGTCCGTACGTACACAGACAATCCATCTGCGCTGCGGCAACTTTGACGTCAACATCAAAGGCATCGACGCCCAGGAGTTTCCCGTAATTCCCACCGTCGACAACGGCGAGGGACCCGAAGAGACCGCCGAAGCCCTCGAAGGCCGCACCATCGCGCTTGAGACCGCCGGGCTGACCAAGATGATCGATCAGGTCGTCTTCGCCGCCGCCACCGATGAGAGTCGCCCGACCCTCACCGGAGTCGAAGTCACCTTTGCCAAAGAGCGCCTCGCACTCGCCGCAACCGACGGCTACCGGCTCAGCGTGCGCAGCATCGAAGTCGATGAGGCCTTCACCGACGATCTGTCCGTAGTCGTGCCCGCCCGTCATCTGAGCGAGTTGGGCCGTATCATCGTCGACGCCGAAGACGAGAAACCGGTCCAGGTCACTGTGACCCAGGCCCGCAATCAGATCCTCTTCCGCGTCTGGGGCAAGGGGGGCGAGACCCGCGGCGCCTTTCACCAGGTCGATCTCGTCAGCCAGCTGATCGCCGACCGCTTCCCCGACTATCGTGCCATCATCCCCAGGAGTCACAACACACGGACCGTCGTCGGCACCGACGCCTTCCTCCAGGCCGTGCGCGTCGCCCAGCTATTCGCCCGCGACAACGCCAACATCGTCCGCCTCAAGATCGAGCCCAACGGCGACAGCGGCGTCGGCAACCTCCATCTCACCGCGAATAGCGCTGAAATGGGCAACAGCAAGAATGAGTTGGATGCAATGGTGGAAGGCGACGATCTGGAGATCGACTTTGACGTCCGCTACCTGATCGCCGTCCTCAGCCAGATCGACGAGGAGCAGGTCGTCCTCGAAACCACCCAGTCCAACCGCCCCGGCACCATCCGGCCCCTGGGACTTGGCGACGAAGAGTTCCTCCACGTCGTCATGCCAATGCATCCGCCCCGCTGACTGAATGCCCTATAGAGGTGACAGATATAACCAGCCCTGCCCCAGCAACGACCGTCGCCACCGGCGGTCGTCGTCAATTATGGCAATTAGAATACATGAAGGGAGTTTTCTTCTATGCCAAGTTATGAGCATAACAAACTGCGCGAACGCATCTTGCAACTCGACGCTCTGCCACAGTCTTCGGCTGACTATGCAACCTGGATCAAAGCCGATGGACATCTTTCTTTGTTAAGGGACAATGCCCAAGAAGAGGAGTTGATAATTTATGGGGTGGGTGAATATACTTTCATACACACTGTTGTAGTCGATGAGAGCAATCTCTTTTCCTTGGACAAAGACGATTTATTGAAATGGAACGGTAATCCATCCTTTTCTTTCGCAAGTTACGTCAGTGGAGGAGGAAATGGCGTCTGGATTGAAAGGACAGACTATCCTTGGGATAGTAAAACGCTCGAGAATGCACAGCAGCTTGTATTTGCCCGTTATTTTGAGGGTTTGAAAGGGCGGGATGCATCATATTATGAAATACTCCAGGAGTATTCGCATCTGACAGAAATTCACTGGCGTCCGGAACAGCACGCTTATTGTCGCTTTGACGAAAATGGGGACTATGATCATATTGTTTCGGTTACTACTCTGGAAGAAAAGGGAGGAGCAGCACTCGTATCGTTCAAGCGCGAACCATTGGAGTTGTATCTTGCTGCTTCAAACTCCGTACTGGTTCGCATGTTCGACTTTACTTTGCTTAGACGAGAGAATTTTATTTGTTGGCCAGATGGGCCTGAATGTGTTTTTACGGAAAGTGATGACTTATTCTATCGACAGAAGGTCGATGCTGGTAAGGCGGCATACACTCGAGGTGTTCAAATCATCCCCCTAAGTCGTCCAAAGGCTGAGATATTTGCGTCTTTGCAAGCAAATTGGTCGGGAAAAAAAGAAAGGGATTATGTTGAGTTTGTAGCGCTAGATTGGCGCAACGACCGCACTACGAAAATATCAACTGACCCAACTGCTACAACCAACTACTTTGAAGCGCACGAGAATTCCCTCCCTTTTGAACTTTCGCCTGCTTTTTTTCGTCCTGAAGTTCTGCTGAAATACAAGACCGATCGAAACAAATACACGATCGAAGAGAGACATAGAACGATACGTTGTCGAGATGCATGGGCTCTGCGCAGCTATGATGTCAATGAAGCAGGGCAAGTTCACGCCTATATATGCGACCTTCGAAGTCTTCCCTATCAGGAGCAACTGCATTGGGCGAGCTTCAATGAGGAGCCCAAAACCGGTATTTCCAAGCGGGCACTGGAACATGACTTTAAAGGTGAATGGACTTTCATAGTGGATCCTCTGGAAAATATACGGTCAATCGCAGAGCGATGGGCTGATTCGGACTTAACTTGGTGGCATCTCCGTGAAGAAAGTCTACTTGAACGTGCAAACACTCCACGCACGTCTAGCCGCGATGAGTGGGCACAAGCGTTTATGGATCTTTCGAAGTTGATTATTGAAGGTTTCCAGATCAGAATTATTCGCGGTGAACTGACGAAAATGCAGATTGCCTTTGACAAAGAAGAAAGGAGTTTGGCATTGCTCGAAAAACTCCTAGTCGGACACAACAAGATCGCCAATAGCCAGAGACTTGATGGATTGAGGACGGTTCAAAAAATTCGTAATAAGGTGATTGCCCATTCTGGCAGCAGTGAAGCAGTCGAACTCGCCAATATCGCCCTGCGCGATCATGAAACTTTTTCCGCCCATTTCGAAAGTGTTTGCAGGACTGTCACAATAGAACTTGAACAAATCGAGGAAGTCTTTACTTAAACAAACCTCCCGCTTCCTCAATCGCCACATCGATCTTTTTCATCAATCGCCCGGTCTCAGCCAGAGCAAGTCCCATACGCCGGTAGTGATTCAGGTCGTCGAAAGAAAGGGCCTTACCCTTACGGTCTTTCAGCCACTTCTCCATAGGCTGGTAGCCGCCGATCCGGGACTCCCATACCTCCGGAGATATGCCCTCAAAGTACTGACCGCGTTTGCCGGATCGACCGTTGTCTTTGCTGATGTAGACCCTGCCCTCCTCTATCGGCGCATCCTGACCGGGCAATGAACTGCCCGCCGGGATGTATTTGGGATGGCCCTGTTCTATAATGTTATCCCCTGGAATGGGGAAACCTACTGTGGTTTGATTCAGCGCGGGAGACTCCATCAGGTGGAGTCGCGTGAGTTGCCGGCCCAGCCCAACCAGCGCCCGAAACAGCCCGGCATCGTTGATGTTGGGCACGCGGGGAAAGTCGGCGCGCAAGAACTGATCGTAGCGCTTGCGGTAGACCGGCGCGTGGAAAACGGCGTAGATGTAGTGGAGCACGTCCTCCGGGCCGAAGGATTTCTGTAGGTCGCCTTTGCCATCGGCGAAAAAGCGCAATTCCAAGCTCTGTTCTAAGCTGGCAGTGAAAGAAGGAGCGAGGTTCGGCTTTCGGTCGCTGGGTCCGTAGAGGCCACTGGCGATTTCCTGTTCGGAGGGATAGATGTAAAGAGGGTAGAGATAGTTCACTTCCTTGAGCGACACGGTGTGATGCTGGGTAATATACTTGCTGACGAAAACATGCTCGAACCCACCCTGGATTTCGATTGAACGGGTGGTTGATAATCCAAGATTGTCTCCCGCCAACATGTGACGCATCACTTCCGGGCGCGGCATACAGATGAAACCGCGAGTCTTGCCTGTATAGTAGGTGTATCGGGTGTCGAATGGTCGATACAGGATTGGGGTGGTTAGTTCCGGTCTTATTCCAGAGACGGTCAAATCGTCTTGGGCCAATTCAACCTTCCAATCTCGAACATCCTTACCCAGGATATATTTTTCCCTGGCCGACTCAGCCGGCAGGTGGGCGAAATCATGCACGACCTCCATCACCTCCGCGCGCGACCAGTGAATCGTCAGCTTGTCGCGCGCGGTAACGACGCCGACCGAGTTGACCGGCATAATTTCGGTAATCTTCGACCACCGCTGATACTCTTCCTCCAGTTCGCGGTTCCAAGGCTTGAACATATAGTTGGGCGATGACGGTTCGAGTGTCTTCCATTCCGTATTTGATACATCCGAAGCGGCTAGACCCTTATACTTTTCCTCCCGCGCGCCCCACAGATCGGCGTGATGCACGACGGCCGGACCGCTCTTGCCCGCCTGCTTGACGTACAGAGCGATGGCAACCCCCTGCTGTATATCAAAGACGTTCTGATCGGGGCTGCCGTCGGGCGCGCGCTCCTTCTTCTTGGCATTGCCGTGCAGGTCGAGGAGGTAGATGTCGGTGAAGGTGTCCATCAACTGCTGTCTCATGCCGCGGAAGGTCGGGTTGTCCAGGTAGGCGTTGTTGGTGATGAACGCCAGGACGCCGGCGCCGGACTGCCCGATGCGCCACTGGCCGAAACGGATAAACTTCACGTAGTCGTCTTGTAGCCACTTGGGGTTTTTTTCGCCAAGCGGCTTGCCATCTACCTTCTTGTAGTCCTCTATAAGCCTTCCGACCCAAGTGAGTTTGCGCTCTTTTCGGCTGGCATTGGCCGAATGTCCTGAGTATGGAGGGTTTCCCAACACAACCATGATGGGAAGGTCGCGCTTGATCTCAGTTGCGGCGGTGGCCTCCTCCGTAATCACACGCAGCGGGCCAAGGTAATTTATCGTTTCTCTCTCGGTCGTCTGTTCCAGGGAGTTGGTCAGGTAGACGCCGAGGCGCTCGTTGCTGTCGAACTTGTATGACCAGTCTGCGCGGTTTTCTGCGGGCATATCCTGGGCGGCGAGTTGCATCCCCAGCTTGAGGTGGGACATGGCATAGGGCGCCATCAGTAGTTCGAACCCGAATAGCCGCTTGAGTAGATGCTCTTTGACATACCCGCTCCACATACCGGCATTGCCGCTGCTGCGATAGAACTTTCTGATGTGATCGATAACCGCGTAAAGAAACGTCCCCGTACCGCAGGCGGGATCCAGCACCAGGACGCGGTGTGAGCGCTTATGAGCAGTTTCACCCTGGTCGTCTACGGCGTATTCATAATTGGTCATCTCATGGTCGGCCAAGCCGCTTGGGCAGCTGAAGCGCTGGCGCAGTAGCCAGTCCACGGAGTTCACAATGTAGGAGACGACCGGCTCCGGCGTGTAGTAGACGCCAAGTCGCTCGCGCAATGCGGGGTCATACGCGGCTAGGAAAGGCTCGTAGAAGTGCATGATCGGATCCTGGTGCGCCACTCTCTTGCCAAAGTCGGACAGTATGGCCTCCATGTCTGCGCTGCCCAGTAGTTGGGTCAGGTCATCCACGAAGCTGACGAATGGCTCATCGTCCAAAGCCGGGCCTGTGACCATCGAGAATAGTTGTTGCAAAAAAGGATTGGTCGGCGGGATCCGATGTGCCGCGTTCTGCCTGCGGAAGGGGCCGGCGATGTGGTTGACCCTGGCAGCAAACAGACCATAGGCCAACGTCTGCGCGAACATATCAGCGAAGGCTTCTTCGGTCAGGTCGGGAACCAGCACGCTCTTTGTGGCGTCGTACAGGTCTTTCACGTCTTGAGATGCCTGGCCCTGCCTGAAGCTCTCTTCGATGACGCTGCGTATCATGTGTGTGAGCCGCGCCATGCGACGTGCGAGGTCAACGGGGCTGGCAATTCGCTCAGGCGTCTTCTCCAGGAATTCCCATAGTAGTTGACTGAATTTGGAAAATTCTGCTGGATTTCGGGACAGCCTGGCATCGCTCTTGGAAGTCGCGATGGAGACACTCATACGCGGTTCGCCATCCACATACCAGCGAAATTCAGTGTAGTTGGTCAATAAGAGGTTGGGCAGTGCCTCCCTGTAACGTTTCAACTGCTCCCCATTGGAAGTCGATGGCTTGACCCGTTTGCTGTCCCGCTCTATCTGTTCGAGATCGAAACCAACGTCCTTCGCTTCAACGTATCCAACTGTCAATTGATTCTGAACTGTTTTGGTGACAATGAAATCAGGAGCGCCGCACTCAATCCGCCTTGGCTCGTTGGTTGCCGTGACGCGGTCCCCAACTGATTCAAGCAGTGCTTTCAATACAGGTCTGTGTGTGTGTTCGGTGGCATTGCCCAGTGAAAGATTCGTTTGAAGACTCTTGATGTAATCTTGGAATAATCTAGCATTACTGGCCATCGCAAAATCCTTGCTCCAGAGGCTGTCTCATTCGGCCTTCTCCAGACGCGGCCCGTCCAGCGTATCATACACCTGCCAGCCCAAGGCGACGATATCATCCCGCAGCGCGTCGGCAGTCGCCCAGTTTGCGCTCCGCGCGCGGGCTTGGCGCCGCTAGGCCAGGGCCAATACCGGCTGCGACGTCGGCTCCTCCAGCGAACACGGATGGGATCGAGCGCAAACTCTGGGATCTGAGCAAAATGAGTCCTGGATAACGCTTTTCTGGTTGTGTTCTTAATCTGTGGATCGAGCAGTGCCTCTTGGACGAAAAATCTGGTTCACTCGCCAGACGAGTAGGTCACCACCATCTCCAGTTTTTGGGAAAGACGGTCCTCAGCAGTCTCCAGGTCGTACTGATTCTGTAGCCCCATCCAGAACTCTGCAGAGTTCCCAAAGAAACGTGAAAACAGAAGGGCCGTCTCGGCCGTGATCGAGCGTTGCGCGCGGACGATACCATGAATCCTTCGCGCATCGACACCGATCGCCTTGGCCAACCTGTACGGTGTGATGTCTAACGGTAGGAGGAACTCCTGATAGAGGATTTCTCCCGGGTGAATGGGATGGAGCTTGCTCATCGCTTAAGGGCCTTTTTACGGCTTCCCTGGAGATATTCTGAGAAGATCTGAACTCGTGGCGCAGTTGAAGTTATCTGATTTCGTCCCTACCCGCTGATTTCAGCCTGAGCCGAAGCCAACAGGAAGTTTGTCCCGACAGCGAGACTTCAACACGCCCATCAACTACTGATACCCGCCAATACCAAGCAGTTCCTGCGTCGCCGGATCCGCCTCTTCGATCACCTTCTCCATCAACCCGTTCTCCGGACTGTCTCCAAACGGCGACTTGCGCATCCACGTCGGCCCATAGCTCAGTATCAGCACGCGCCGTTTGCTGCCTTCCGCGCCCGTCGGCATCGCGCGATGCCATAAGTTGCCGTGCAGGACTACGCAAGTGCCTGCCAGCGCCCGGATCTCCCGCTGGCCCGCCAGATCGCCGTACTCCTCCAACGGCAGATCCTCACCTGTATGCAGATGCGTACCCGGCGCCACCGCCAGCAGCCCGTTGGCGTCGTTCAACTCGTCCAGATAGATCAGGCAGTCCAGCTTGTGCGGAAACGCGAAAAAGGGCGGCACCGGCTCCGTCATCCCCGGCTGATGGTGATGCCAGCGCGTGAACTGGACCTCTTGGCCCGGATAACTGATGCGGGCCGCCAGCTGGCGAATGCGCACAAAGGGACCGAGCACCGCCCGCGCCAGCGACAGAACTGGTTCATAATTGATCAACATGTGAAAGTCGGCATGTTTTTCAAACAGATGGCGCGGAATCCAGTCCCGGCCGCGCAACCGGCTCCCATCGGCCTCCTCAAACTCCGCCGCTTCCACTTCGTCCAGCGCCCGCCGCAGCATCTCCAGCGGCTCACCCTCGATCAAGGCCTCCCGTACAAGGTAGCCGTCTTTTGCAAAATCCTCGATCTCAGTTTGTGAGGCCCAGACGTCGAAACTCCGCTCACGCTCCTGGCCCTCGTTGTTGACCAGAATGTGATAGGAGATCGTGTGGTGTGCGAAAGAGTCGTACTTGTCCCGAATCTGGTCTTGGAGGCTGGTCCCAGCGTTCGATTTCATCGTCTTGATCCTTAGCCTGTATCGTCTGCTTGGCAAACCCGTGGCGGCGGCCGGTAAACGTCCGCCGGTCACTTCGATTTCGCTTTCTCCAGACGCGGTCCCTCCGGCGTGTCGTGTACCTGCCAGCCCAGCGCGCTGATCTCGTCCCGCAACGCATCGGCTTCCGCCCAATTGCGCTCGGCCCGTGCGGCTTGACGACGTTCGGCCAGCGCCAATACCGTTCCCGGCGCCTCCTCCTCCTCCGCATTCTCAGCCGCGTCCCGCACTGCGCAAGCCCGCTCCCAAATCTCCCCCGGAATGCCGTCTTGCGGCGTCGGCGGCAAGCGCCAGTCCCCCAGCGCCGTCGCAGGGAATCGCGACCCGCTCCCGAACACCTGCTCGCCTTCCGATGTCAGCACAGTTGCGCCCCCCTGACCTACAAGCTCACATTCCCCCTTCAAAGGATCGATCACCACGCCGGTGTTCTCGTCGATCCCCAATACCGTCACAGGGCGCGGCAGCAGCGACAGCAGCTCGTCGAAGCGAGGCTGACCCATGTAACAGTGGCTGGTGTCCAGTTCTTCGCCGCCATCATTGTTGTTCCAGTGGGGAATGACGCTCAGCCGCAGTCCAAAGTCCGCGAAAAAGGCCAGCCCTTCGATCCAGTGGAGATCCTGGCCGACCTTGTAAATCTCATAGACCGGCAGCGTGTAACGTCCGGACGCCACCGTTGTCGCGCTCGAAAAGCAGATTGCCCCGCCTAACCGGTGCCGCGCCCGTAATGCATGCCAGGCATAGCTGTCGCGCAACTGGCGTACCGCATAGGAAGGACTGCCCGGTCCCATGAAAAGATAACTGTTTTCCAATAATGGACCTGCAATTTCAGGGTCGTCGGGATCGAACGCTGTTCCCCGCTTGCGCGCCGGCACAATCGAAACCTGGGGTGAATAATTGCGCAGATGACGTTCCAGATACGCGCCGACCTTCCCCGCCACCGCCGGCGAATTCAGTTCAAAGCCGGCCGGCGTCTCCAGTATGGCAACCTGGACAGGCGCCGGCAGTTTCCGCATCACCCGCTCATGAATCCGGTAGGCCCCCGGTGCCGTCTCCCCTGAGCCAAAGAGAGCTATCGGGCCAATTTCACTCATCGCATCCCCCCTTTTTCACCCGGCTGCTCTCCTCTATCCGACCCCAACTAGGAGTTCTGACAAGGGAAAAGCAGCATTGACAAAGGCACGCAATCTCTGCACAGTTTCAGGATCTCTCGCCGTCCCGACCCCATCGGTATCTCTCCAGGCGCCTCTCTGATGTGCTATACTGTTGCGGCAGTTCTGTGGGCGTTGCCGCAGCTACCGGGACCGTGTCGCTCCTGTATGAAAACCTTTGTCTTCCGGATGCTCGTCTTCACGGCGGGCGCAGTAACCCTCGGCGTCGAGTTGAGCGCCGCCCGTCTGCTGGAACCCTGGTTCGGAAACAGCCAGATCGTGTGGGCCGCCTTGATCGGCCTCATCCTCTCCTACCTGGCAATAGGAGCCTGGTTGGGCGGGAAACTGGCCGACCGCTTCCCCAGCCTCGGCGGACTGCTGACGATCATGACCATTGCCGGCCTCGGCGTCGCGCTCACGCCGGCCGTCAGTCCGCCCATACTGCGCCTGGCAACGGTGGGGCTGAACGACTATCTTCCAGGTCTGCTCGCAGGCGCGCTGCTCGTCGTCCTGCTACTCTTCAGTTTGCCCGTGATCCTGTTGGGAGCGGTCAGCCCGTGGGCCGTGCGCCTGGCGGTTACCGACCTGCAGCAGACAGGCCGTGTAGCCGGACACCTCTATGCCATCGGCGCCTGCGGCAGCATTATCGGCACCTTTCTGCCCGTTCTCTGGCTGATCCCCTCCTACGGAACCCGCTGGAGTTTCTACCTGTTGGCGCTCTGGCTGCTGACCGTCACACTCCTGGCGGCGCTCCTGCACGGCCGCAGCCGCCGCATCCACGGCTTGGCGCTGCTCGCGCTGGGCGCAACCCTTGCCCTGGCTCTCATCGACCCCGGCAGCGTGCGCGCCCACTGGGACAGCCGGAATGACAGCCCAATTCTATACGAAGACGAATCTCTCTACAACTATATCCTCGTTAGGGCATGGGGCAGTGAGCGCCACCTTCAGCTCAACGAAGGCGTCGGCATCCACAGCGTCTACCACCCCGACAGCCTGCTCAGCCAGGGCATCTGGGACTATTTCCTCCTGGCCCCTTACTTTCGACCTGACGGCAGACTCGGCCCGCATGAGCGCGTCCTTGTCATCGGTCTGGCCGCCGGCACCGCGCCCCATCTGTACACGCAAATCTACGGTCCGCTTGACATCGTCGGCGTCGAACTGGATCCGCAAATTATCGAAGTGGGGCGGCGCTACTTTGACATGAACCAACCCAATCTGACGGCTGTAGCCGCAGACGGCCGCCGCTGGCTGCTTGACCAGCCCGCAGACGAAATCTTCGACATCGTGCTGGTGGATGCCTACCGGCCCCCCTATATACCGTTCCACCTCGCAACCGTGGAGTTCTTTCAGCTTGCGCGCAGGCATATGAGCGAGCAGGGGGTCCTGATGATCAATGTAGGTCGTTCCCCGACCGACTTTGCGCTCGTCGACGCCCTCGCCGCCACGCTCGCCGCCGTCTTCCCTTACGTGCTGATCATCGACGAGCCGGGGCCGCCCGATGACCTCGGCAACTCCCTCGTCGTTGCTGCCAACCAACCGGCGACACAGGAGGCCTTCACCGCCAATGTAACCGGCATGCCCTCTTCACTACCGCGCCAGTTCCGCCAGTTCGCGCTCGAGGTAGCCGGTTGCGCCAGCGAGTCCTCATGCGATCGCAATCTGTCCCGTGTGCGCGCGACCGGTCCGTCCACAGACTCAACCGTTCTCACCGACGACCGTGCCCCCGTTGAACGACTGGTGCATGGCATAATCTGGAGTTTCCTCCGCGGCAGAACAGAACCGCAATAACTGACTCACTCTATGTGCCAACCTTTGCCGGCCACTGGCCCTATCGAAAGAGCAACTCACTATGACCAACTCACGCACTCTATTGGGCGTCTTCGCCCATCCTGATGACGAGAGCTTCGGGCCGGGCGGAACGCTGGCTCGCTACGCCGCCGAAGGCGTGCAGGTGCATGTCATCATCGCCACCGACGGCGACGCCGGCTCCGTTACCGAAAGCCACCAGAACCAGAGTGAACGCACGCTGGCGCAGGTACGGAGCGAAGAGCTCGCCCGCGCCGCCGTCGAGCTGGGCGTCACCAGCATCTGGAACCTGCCCTACCGCGACAGCGGCATGCGCGGCTCGCCCGACAATGAGCACCCCCGGTCCCTCGTGCAGCAGCCGCTTGAACGGCTGGTGCATGAGCTGATCGAATACTTCCGCCGCTTGAAACCGCAGGTCGCCATTACCCACGATCCCTACGGCGGCTATGGCCACCCCGATCACATTCGCTGCTGTGAGGCCGTTACCGCAGCCTTCTATGCCGCAGGACAGGCGGACGCATCGAACGCAGATCGTAATGGCGGCGGCCTGCCTCCTCACGCGGCTCAGAAACTCTATTATTCCAGCTTCGACAAACGCATGCTCCGCTGGATCGTGAAATTCATGCAGCTCACAGGCCGCAACCCCCGCCAAGTCGGCCGCAATCAAGACGTCGACCTGGTTCAGATCGCCGCCTGGGAGACCCCCATCCACGCCCGCATCGACGTTCGCGCCTTTCTCGACAGCAAGGAACGGGCCAGCCGCGCCCACGCCAGCCAGTACAGTGGCGGACCTTCCACGCTGCGCGCGCTGCCGCAGCCTCTGCGCCGTAGGCTGTCCCGCTTCGAAAACTACACGCGCGCCTTCCCCGCCCCCAGCGCCTACCAGGAACCGGATCTGTTCCACAATGTAATCTGGCGGGACTGAGAAGCGCGACTGTCTATAATCGAATTCTTGCATCCCTTGAAATTCGGATAGCGGAACGCCAATTCTGCCTCTCCTCGCCTGCCATATCAGAGAGGAACAGGGCTTCCCCTGCGGGTGAAATCTTGGGGCCGCCAAAATCGTAGTGTAATATCAGGACGAGTCTTACCGGTCCCTCCGTTTTTCCCCGTCTCTGTGGTTGGCTGATGTGGAGCCGTCGGGAAAGCTCGGCCCTACCTTACCTTTAAGGAGACGAGATATGAAGTTTCCAAAGAAGCCCCCTCGTTGGTTCGTAGTTGCGTTCATGGCCTTTCTGACTCTGGCCGTTTCCAGCGCCGCCCTCGCCGCGGAATTTACCGCCGACGAAATCTACCGCCTTGCCGAGGGCGAGACTGTGGACGATGACCTCTATATTGCCGCCACAGAGATATATATCAATGGAACCGTCAAAGGCGACCTGCTTGCCGGCGCCACTTACATAGAAATCGGCCCGAGCGGCGTCGTCGAAGGAGACCTGTGGGCGGCGGCCAATGGAGTCGTCATTCATGGCACCGTCTTGGACGACCTGCGTGCTGCCGGTAGTGGTGTAGAGCTCACGGGCACTGTCGCCGATGATGCCTTTCTCGGCGCTGGCGGCGGTCAGACAACCATTCCGACCGGAGTTGGTTCACAGGCAGTCACGGGCGGCTTGAACGTCACTGGAGAAGTTGGCGGTGACATTTACGTAGGCGCTGCGGAAGCCGATATTTCAGGCGCCGTCGGTGGCGACCTCTTCGGCGCTCTGGGGATGCTCTATCTTTCCGGCACAGTCGGCGGCGACGTCGATATCCAAGTTGGGGAATTCACCGTCACCGATGCCGCCCGCATCGGCGGAGAACTTAGCTACGCCGCGCCCGAGCAACGCCAGATCCCTGCCGGCGTCGCCCGCGACATCCAATATGAAGCGCCGCCCGCCTCCGAGTCCGCCGGAGGCACCATCGTCGGGGCCATCTTTGGCTGGATCTTCCGCACCCTCGCCATCGGCATCGGCGTCGCCATTCTCGGCTGGCTGCTTTTGCGTCTCCGCCCTAACATTTTGGTCCGTCCTGCCGCCGCCATTCAATCAAGTCCGGTCGAGACCGGGCTGTACGGTCTGCTGGCCGCAGTGGTGTTGATCTTCATTCCCATCGCGTCGCTCATTCTGGTCGCCTTTACCTGGGCCTTTTGGGGCGTCCTTCCTGCAATCGCCACGTTTATCTTCTTGGTCGCCTCGTCAGCCTTGGTCTGGTTCCTCAGTCCCCTGCTCACAGGCTACTGGCTGGGAGAGAAAATCGGCGAGCGGCTCGGCGGCGACTATAGTCCGCTCCTCCTCCTTCTGATGGGCGCGCTCCTGATCGTCGTACTCGGCAGGGTCCCCGTCCTCGGCTGGCTCGTCTATCTGCTCAGCTTTATTTTGGCCCTCGGCGGACTCCTGCGCAGCGGGGCCGCCGCGACCGGCGATCATCCGGCAGTAGCGGCAGTCGCCAAATGATCTGAGGTCTCGCCACCATATTTCATGATATTCAAATCTGCCGCAGCGATGCAGTTTGTGAACTTCACTGCCTATGCTCACCATTAACGAGAAACTCTACCCCGGCGATCTGGTTCAGATGCGCAAACCCCATCCCTGCGGGGGCGACAGCTGGGAAATCGTTCGCGTGGGCGCCGACGTCGGCCTGGTCTGTGAGTCCTGCGGACGCCGCGTTCTCCTGCCCCGTCGCAAGTTCGCCCGCGGCGTCAGGAAGTTCCTGCGCCGCAGTCCGCAGGCACTGAAAGATTCGGAAAGTCCTGACTAGAACGGAGAGCCAGTCCAATGCCGCGCCTGCAGCGCAAACCGGAAATGGGCGCGGCCGGGCGCGCCGCCTTTTGCGCTCTAAACGCTACTTCCTGGGAGGAGTGTACTCATGCAACGGGATGCCCTGGTCCGATATCTCGACGACACCCTTCGCATCCGCGAGATAGCCGACTACGGCCCCCAGGGGCTGCAAATTGAAGGAAAAGCGCAGGTCGACAAAATCGTCGGAACTGTGGACGCGCACCAACCCTGTGTCCATGCCGCTCTCGAACGCGGCGCCGACCTCCTGTTAGTGCATCATGGCATTCTTTGGGGTGATGCCAAGCCCCTGGCCGGCAGCTACGGGCGCCTCGTGCGCACCTTTCTCGAAAACGATCTCAACCTCTACGCTGCCCATCTTCCCCTGGATGCTCATCCGCAGTGGGGCAATAACGCCGAACTCGCGCGACGTCTCGGCCTTTCAGTCATCGACTGGTGGGCCGACGTCAAGGGCACGCCCCTTGCTGTCCTGGCCGAGTTCGACGAACCGCTCGCCTTTCATGCGTTGGTGGCCCGCTTCGAGGAACAGGTAGGCCGCCCTCAGCTCGTTCAGGCGGAAGGGCCGCCCATGGTGCGGACGGTGGGCATTCTCAGCGGGTTCGGCGCCGACAAGATCGAGGCCGCCGCCAGTCTCGGCTGCGACGCCTACATCACCGGCGAAACCAGCCACGCACAATACTACGAAGCCGCCAACGCAGGCATCAATCTCCTCTATGGCGGCCATTACACTTCCGAGACGGTTGGCGTCCAGGCCCTGGGTGTGCATCTGGCCCAGCGTTTCGGCGTTATCTTCGAATTCGTTGACCTGCCAACCGGCCTCTGAACCGGTCCCAACGGGCAGGCGCGCAGGCCACTCCCTATCTTCCGGGACGCCCCGTTCCACTGCCCTCCAAAAGGAAAAGCCCGCTGCATGCAACCCTGCAGCGGGCATCGCGCTCAACTGACGGGAGCGCCTCAATTCAATTCGCCGATTTCGTGCTTACGCACGCGGGGCCGGCTCCAGGCCGATAGCCTCTGAGAAGAGGCCGAGTACCTCTCCCTCCTCTGCATGGCGGCCCTCAGCCTTCTTGCTGTACACAATCGTATCGTCCGCCAGCACCTCGAAAAGTCCCCCACCCGAAGGGATCATCTTGAGGCTTTCAATCGCCGGCGTGAAATTCTCTAATAGGTCGGCCGCCGCACGGACGGCTCGGGGTGTGTAGTTTCATTGTACACAGTATTCGATACTGACCTTGTACTTCTGCATAGCTCTCTCCTGTCGTTGGACGGCCTCTCGGCGCAGCAAATGAAATAGACTGCTGTCCGAAGTATAGCAGCATTAACCCCCACGACCAAACCGCCCTTTTTTGCCGGGCGCAGTTTCAAAATGGGGGTGATCTCTCGCCAACCTATGCCAGCGAATGGACCATGGCCTGTCCGCATTCGACTCTGGGGCGGAAGAAGCGCCCGCCTCCGCCTTCCCTCTCAATCTACGGTAGGGGTAGGCCTTGTGCCTGTCCTCCGCTTCGCTCCTCCCCTACGCAGAAAATCCGCTCTCGGACTCCGGCAGGGCCGCGCCTCGCCCCTGCCCTGGCGCCCCCAGTCACCCCGCCTCCGACCACTGATCACTGACTACTGCCGTTCCGCCTTGTGCCTGCCCTGGCCCCCCTCACGCGTCGCCCCACGCCACTCACTCCTCACTTCTCTCCACTCTCTCCTCGCCATAATGCCTGCCCTCGTGTAGGCTCTATGTCTATTCCTTGAGAAAGCCCTTTGTGGACCCTCTGGCAAACTTCGGCAAAGTTGGCAATCCACTTGAGATGGGACTGCCAAGAAGGCTGGGCACTTTGAAGCCCCGCCTACTCGGTGCTATAGTAACTTCATGAAAGGTGAGCAACGCCCGGACTTCAAGAGTAGCGACGGTAACGTCAGTCAAGAACCGGATTCCGGGCCCGAGCAAGAATCGGCCGCGCCCCAACAGGGTCATCCCGAACTGCCCAATAAACAACCTGTCTGGTCGCGGCGCCGCTTCCTGGCCGCCGTAGCCGCTGGCCTTGGCATGCTTGTCGGGGCCTGCGAAAATGGAGAACCGTCCCTTGACGCTTCCTCCTTGTCGGCGACGTCCGCAACGCCCGGCACCTACCATGGGTATCTGCCCTGGGTCGAAATGAGAGGGCTGCGCCCCGCGTCGCCCGATTTTCCACCCACACCGCCAAAAGTTATCGCAACCCCTAATCCGACCAACACGCCACTCCCGACCAGCACACCGCTCCCGACAGAAACACCGGTCCCGCTGACGCCCACCTATACGCCGACGCCGACCGTTACCCCGTTTCCGCCCGGCCCGCCCAGCAAGCTGGGTCTCTTTATCACCCGCAACCATCCCAGCGTCTTCAACCTTCTGCGCAGCGGCGGCGTCGCCGTCGTCAAGACGCTGGAGCTGGACTTTCGCTTCGCCCGCCAGATCAAGGAAGCTGCCCCGACTACCCGGCTGATCGGGCGTATAGATCTGCCCCAGCTGCAGTTGCAAAACCTCAACGCGAAGGCCGCCGCCCAGGACTTCGTCAATCGACTCTGGCCTATCGCCGACCATCCCGAGCGCCGCCTTCACTACGACGGCTGGGAAGCCTACAATGAACCGGTGGCCGGGAACCTGGACGAATTCAAACGCCTGACCGAGTTTGAAGTCGAACGGACACGACTCCTTGCCCAAGACGGTCTCCGCAGCGTAATCGGCAACTTCGGCACAGGCCAGCCGGCTCCCGAAATGTGGGAGCATTTCCTGCCCGCCATTGCCGAAGCCCAGGCCCACGATGGTTGGCTGGGATTGCATGAGTATTCCGCCCCAACCATCTACTATGCCAGCACCCGTGACAACCAGGGACGCTACCCGGGCGTGGCGCCGCATGACACCGGCTGGCTGACACTGCGCTACCGCCAGCTCTACAATCAGGTCTTGAAGCCCGCCGGCCGCGCCATTCCGCTGGTGATGACGGAGTTGGGCGTAGACGGACTTGTCGCCAATCGACCAGGCCCCCAAGACGCCAAGGGCTGGCAGCACTTTCAGGATTATTGGGCCCAGCACGGCTTCGGTTCCTGGGGCCCGGGTGCCTATGTGGAGCAGCTTGTCTGGTACGATCAGGCAATGCAACAGGATTCCTATGTGATCGGCGGCTGCATTTTCGCTCTGGCGGCCAGTCCCGGTTGGGAGTCGTATGAGATCGGGGGGCACGTGGAAGGCGTGCTGCATCAGTACCTGAGCGTCCATCCGCAGCGGTAAGCGCGCCGGCTCCCATTTTGACCGGCGAGTTGGCGTCAGGGAGCTGACGACAAAGAGTTGCGTTTCAACGAAACTATCCTTTACGATGGATGCTCTGAGCGAAATTCACCGCGGTCTGGCCCAAACCGGCATTCTGTTCTTCATTGCGTTGGGCGTGTGGGCCATCTGGTTCCGAATTCGCTCCCTTCCGCTGGACGGCAGCTGGTACGGCGCTGCTGCGATCGGCGAGATTCTGATGATTGTAGAGTTTCTCCTGGGGTGGGTGCTCTACGGTCAAGGACTGGGCGGGAATCTGGCCCGCGCCTTTGTACACATTCTCTACGCGACCGTCGCCGTCATTACTCTGCCGGCAGCCTATCTCTACCTGAGCCGCCTGCAGGATGAAAACGTAAAGACAATTCTCTTTGCAATCGTTTGTTTCTTTCTGATGGAGGTCATCATTCGCGCCCGTGTCGTGGCGCTGGTATAATCTGCTCCCAGAGCGAGTCCCGTCCCACAACTCGGCCCTCGCCACACTCAGCGGCCTGGCAAAGCCGGCATCTCGTCTTCATCTGCGCCACACCGAATCTTCAGTAACGCCATCGAGACACTACTGCCATGTCCCGTTCCGTGCTGGTACTGAATGCAACATTCGAACCTCTGAGCCTCGTCTCCGTGCGGCGGGCAGTCGTACTGCTGCTACGCGACAAAGCGGAATTGGTTGAGGCCACCGAGCGCATGCTGCACAGCGCCAACCAGGCCCTGCCCGAGCCTTTGGTGATTCGGCTCAACCGTTACGTTCGTCTGCCCCACCGCTCTGTCCCACCCACCCGCAGCGCCGTGATCCTGAGAGACGCTTACACCTGTCAGTATTGCGGCGACACTCCGGGCAAACACTCGCTGACCGTGGACCACGTGATCCCCCGCTGTCGCGGCGGCGATCACAGCTGGACCAATCTGGCCACCGCCTGCAAACGCTGCAACTGCAAGAAGGGCGGCATGAGCCCTCGCGAAGCCGGCATGAAACTGATACGGCGGCCGTTTGAACCCACCTATGTCGCCCTCGTCCTCCTGAGCAATCCGACCGCCGCCTCCCGCTGGGAGACGCTGATGGGCGCCGCCTTCTAACCGCATTCGATTGCCGCGCCCGCGTGGACCGGTAACCAGCAGCCAGAGACCTACATGAACAGGCCCCGCCAGGAACAGTTAGACGCCGTAGTCCGGCGTATTCACGATCTGAACGAGCACTCTCTCTCGCAGCTTTCCCAGTATCTGGGCTACCTCAAGTGGCAGGAGGAGCTCTGGCAAAGTCTTTTGGAAGAGGAAGGCGCTGAAAAAAGCGGGTTCGCTCTCGTGTGGAAATGCGACCTCCTGGAGCTCTTCCCCAGCTCCCGCCAGAGCGCCACCCGTACACCGGACCTGATGGAGGTGCGAATCGACACCGCCAGTTGTGGCATGATGCAGCAGCCGGCTCTGTGGCAGCATCCGCCCGTTGATGGCAGCGCCGTCGTCGAATACGACCTGAGAGTGCCGCCCGAGGTCGATCGGCTGCGCTTGCAGTTCGCTATCGGCATTCGCGACGGCGCCCAAATGGAAGATGACAACTTCTGCGCCTTCCGTGTCCTCCTTAACGGCGTGCGCATCTGGAGCGGCACAAAGCAGAGCTGCGAGTGGGAACGCTTCGTCACCGACCTGCCAAACCAGGCCGGGCAACATTCGGTCTTGCAGCTTATGACCGACGGCCTCGGCAACAGTCGCTGGAACTGGGCTGTCTGGGCCGAGCCGCAACTCCTCGGGTACGCCGCCAATCGACAAGACACCAACGGTGAGGACTGAAGGGCACAGGGGAAGCCCAGGCTTTCTCAGTTTTCTTCTCTCTCCTCCCGGTGAATGACGGAACCACCGATGCCGGTCCTCGACCTCATTGCCTGGTTTCTGTTAGTCCTTTGGGCACTGTTTCTGGCCGGCGGTCTTCTACTTCGCAGAGCTCGCCCGCACAGGCGCCGCCTCCTCGCTTGGATGCAAGCAGCCTCTGCATTGTCTCTGCTCCTTTTGGCTTGGTATGGCTTTATCCTCACCGGCCCTGGCGCCGAAACCGCTCGCTACGCCTTAGGTATCGCCTCCGCTACGTCTCTTAACCTTATAGGCGGCCAGCTTGCGGCCAGCGCGCTCGCGCCTGGGCGGACCTGGCTCGGCATCTCCGCCACTGCCGTCGGCTACCTTCTGTTCGTCGCCGCGATTGCCCAATATGGTCCGGCCTTCGAAGGCGTTCGCTTTCTTGCACTGAGTCTCTGTCTGCTCGTCGGCGCACTGGCCGGCCTCTCATTTCTGCTGCGGACGCGCCGTCGCCATTCTGTCCAGACGGCCGCGGCTGCAGCCTACACGCTGCTCCTGCTCTTCGCCGCCGCCGGCCTTGCCATCGGTCTGGCGCTTACCGCACCGCGTTTCGGCGTCCTGCCGGCGGGACTGCTTATCCTCGTCTTCAGCGATCTGATCCTGCTCGTCGAACTGGCCTCCGGCCCGTCCATCTTCCCGGAGGTTAGGCCATCAGGCGCAGGAGCAAGGAGCCGGCTCCTCGCGTCGCTTTCGAGCCCAGCCCGGCTGCTCCGTCCCCCTGCACAAGCACTGATCGTCGCCTCAATCTGGTCCGCACTGCAGAATCCAATCAGCTCGCAGCTTTCCGTATTCCCCTCCTGACCCGTCTTCCCCTCTCGAACCAGACCTCCCGCTCGGTCGCCTGTTTACCTTTTGTCCCGCTCTTCGCTATAATGCTTGCCGTGCACTTGTAGGCCCGGGCCAAGCCATCCCCAGTTCGAGACAGATCATGTCCACCAACCACTTTCCCTTCGGCCAGGACATAGCGTGGCAGCCGAATCCTGACTGGATCGCGCAGAGCAATCTGAAAGAGTTTATGGACCAGCACGGCATAGCTTCCTATGACGAGCTGCTGGCGCGCTCAGTCGAAGACATCAGCTGGTTTTGGGATGCGGTGATGGAGGACCTCGACATCCGCTTCGCCCATCCCTACTCGCAGATCCTCGACCTGTCCGGTGGCGCGCCCTTCGCCAGCTGGTGTGTCGGCGGGAAAATGAACATTGTTCACAACTGCCTCGACAAGTACCAGACGACCGCGACCGCCTCCCAGCCCGCCCTCATTTGGGAAGGCGAGGAAGGGCAGGACGCCTCCCTTACTTACGCCCAGCTTCACCAGGAAGTCTGCCGCTGCGCCAATGCCCTGCGCAGTCTCGGTATCGGCAGTGGCGACGCCGTCGGCCTCTACATGCCGATGATCCCCGAACTGGCTGTCGCCTTTTTAGCGGTTGTCAAATTAGGCGGCATCGTCCTCCCCCTGTTCAGCGGGTACGGCCCGTCCGCCATCAGAAACCGTCTCAGCGATGGTGGCGCCAAAGCTGTCTTTTCCGCCGACGGCTTTCTGCGCCGCGGGCGGACTGTTCCAATGAAAGCGACGCTGGACAGGGCGCTGGCCGGTGTTCCCGGCGTTCGGCATGTTATCGTCTGCAAGCGCCTTCCGGTTTCGTCGCCCGACGCCCAAATCCCTTGGCACGCAGATCGGGACCACTGGTGGCACGAGCTGGTTCCCCCACAGGCGCCTGAGGCCGAGACCAGCCTGACCGGCGCCGAAGATCCGCTGATGATCATCTACACCAGCGGCACCACCGGACCGCCAAAGGGCGCCGTCCATACCCATTGCGGCTTTCCCGTAAAGGGCGCCCAGGACATGCGCCACGCCATGGATGTCAAGCCCGGTGACCGCGTCTACTGGATGACCGATATGGGCTGGATGATGGGGCCGTGGCTCGTCCTGGCCACCCTGCTGAACCGCGCAACCATGTTCTTCTATGACGGCGCCCCCGACTACCCATCGGTCGACCGCGTATGGGAACTCTGCGAGAAGCACAGGATCACCCTTCTGGGACTCTCGCCTATGCTCGTGCGGACGCTGATGCCTCACGGAACCGGCTACGTGACCCGCCATGATCTCTCACGCCTGCGGGCCGTAGGCGCCACCGGAAGCCCCTGGGGACCCTCAAGCTGGCGCTGGATTTTCGAAAACGTGCTCGAAAGCCGCAAGCCGATCTTCAACTATACGGGCGGCACAGAGATCAGCGGCGGCATCCTGGCCGGCAGCCTGTTCAAACCGCTCAAACCTGCCGCCTTCGGCGGACCAATTCCCGGTATGGATGCCGATGTCGTCGACGAGTCCGGCAACCCTGTCCGCGGCGAAGTGGGCGACCTGATTGTCCGCCAGCCCTGGATCGGAATGACGCGCGGCTTCTGGGGCGCCAACGACCGCTATCTGGATACATACTGGAGCCGTTTCGAGGGCATGTGGGTGCATGGAGATTTCTGCGCCATTGACGAGGACGACATGTGGTACATCCTGGGGCGTAGCGACGACACCATAAGCATCGCCGGCAAGCGTCTCGGGCCCGCAGAGGTCGAATCGCTGGTCAATGCCCATCCCGACGTCACCGAATCCGCCGCTGTCGCCGTGCCCCATCCCCTCAAGGACAACGACCTGGTCGTGTTCGCCGTCCTCAAATCGGGCATCGACGTCAACGAACCCTTGCGCGCCTCCCTGCAAGAGCGCATCACCACCGAATTGGGCCGCCCCCTCAGGCCCAAAGAGGTTAGATTCTGCGCCGCGCTCCCCAAAACGCGCAATGCCAAGGTGATGCACCGCCTCATCCGGGCCGCTTACCTGGGCGAAGATCCCGGCGACATCAGCGCCTTGGAGGATCCCGCTACCTTGAAGGCGATCCAGCAGTCGGCATGAACCTTCTCTCCCTCGAAAACGTTTCCAAGCAGTTCTCCGAACGGCTGTTGCTCGATGCTGTCTCGCTCTCCATCAACGCCGGCGAACGTATCGGCCTTATCGGCGTCAACGGCAGCGGCAAAACGACACTCCTCCGCATCATCGCGGGCCTGGAAGCGCCCGACAGCGGCCAGGTCACCGTATGGGGCGGCGTCCGCATCGAAATGGTCCAGCAAGAGCCGCAGTTGGACGAGAGCGCGACCGTACTTGAGCAGCTCTTCCGCAGCAGCTCGCCGCAGATGCGCCTCCTGAGGGACTATGAAAGCGCCAGCCAGCGCCTCGAGCACGAACCGGCCAGCCAGGCCCTGCAGCAGCGCCTGCTGGAACTGTCCGAGGAGATGGAGCGCAGCGGCGGCTGGGCTGCAGCCGCCAACGCCAAATCAATCCTGACAAAGTTGGGAATCAGAGACTTTGACGCCCGTATCGACACCCTCAGCGGCGGGCAGCGCAAACGCGTCGCCCTGGCACGGGCCTTGATCGACCGCGCCGATCTGCTGGTCCTTGACGAGCCCACCAACCACGTCGATATCGAGATAATCGAATGGTTGGAAGACTACCTGACCACCGAACCCGGCGCGCTGTTGATGGTCACCCATGATCGACACTTCCTCGACCGCGTCGTCCATCGCATCGTCGAGTTGGACCGGCGCCAGCTCGTCTCCTACACCGGCAACTACAGCCGCTATCTGGAGCTGCGTCAACTCCGCCACGAACGCCTCGCCGCCGGCGAACGCCAGCGCCGGAATCTCCTCAAACGAGAGCTCGAATGGATTCGGCGAACGCCAATGGCACGGGGCACCAAGCAGAAAGCCCGCCGGCAACGCGTGGCCGAGCTCCAGCGCATCCATTACGACTCCGACACCGATCGCGTCGTCATGGCCCTGGCCACCCGCCGGCTCGGTAAGACCGTTCTCGCGGCAAAAGGTCTGACCAAATCCTACGATGGTTCGGCTGCGGTAAAACAGGTTGATTTCACGCTTGAACCGGGTGACCGCATCGGCCTCCTCGGCCCGAACGGCGCCGGCAAGAGTACCTTCCTCGACATGCTGGCCGGCAAGGTCAATCTCGACGCGGGGCAGATCAAATGGGGCGAAACCGTACGGCTCGGATACTACGATCAGCAGACGCGCGACCTGAACGACGGGCAGCGTCTGATTGAGTTCATCGAGGAAGAAGCGCCCCTGATCCAGTCGCGCGACGGCAGCCGTGTAGAGGCCGCCCAGATGATGGAGTGGTTCTTGTTTCCCCGCAAAATGCAGTGGGGGCGCATCGGCAGCCTCAGCGGCGGTGAGCGCCGTCGGCTCTACCTCCTGCGCACATTGGTCCATCAGCCAAACGTACTCTTGCTGGACGAGCCAACTAACGATCTGGACGTGCAGACACTGACCGTGCTCGAAGAGTTCCTGGACGCCTTCACCGGCTGCCTGATCGTTGCCAGCCACGACCGCTACTTCCTCGACCGCACCGTAGATTTCATCGTACCCTTCGAGGACGGACGGCTGGGAAAACGATACCCCGCTCCTTACGAAACCTACCGGCGGCTGTACAGCCGGGACAGTCAAGCAACCCGCGTCGATGGTACTCGAAAAGCCCCGGCTCCGGAAAGGCGCTCCGCCAATGGACAGACCGCCCCGCGCTCGACTGGAACGGGCAATAAACTTACTTGGAAGGAGAGTCAGGAGTTGGCGCGCTTGGAAACGGAGATTGCCGGCTGGGAAGAGGAACAAGCGAGTCTGCAGCAGCAGATAAACAATAGCGGCAGCGACTACCAGGCACTGCACAGCCTCTCAGCAAAATTGAAAGACGTCGAGTCGTCATTGGAATCGGCTTTCGAGCGTTGGGCCGAACTGTCCGAGCGCCAGGAGGTCTGACGCCGTAGCTGGTGCCGGGAGCTACTTGAACTGCCGGCGCAGCGCCTCGAGCGACTCCTCAGCGTAGAAATACTCGAAGTGATGGCAGCCGAGCACATCCACCTGCAGGTCCGGCCAGTTGCCGCCCCGCACACCCCGCGCCGACGCTACACCAACCAGTAGGTCATTCGGGCCCAGAACCTGGTCCAACGCCTTGTCCAGTATACGCGTCATCTCCGTCTTGGAGAACAGCTTGCGCCAGTTCACGGGGCCGTCCATCTCCGAGTTCACACCGATCTGGATATAGTACTTCACATTTACCTCATTGCGCGGGTCATTAAGCTTCTGATACAGCTCCGCGCTCGGCGCCATGTCCTGTATGCCGGTGGTCAGCCGGGCGATCCCGATCACCAGTAGCTGGGCCAGGAGTTCATAGTCCATCAGCCCCGCCTGATTGAGAATAATCGTCGCCAGCCACGGAATCAGCCGGTGCGATTCAGCCAGAGCGGTGCCGGTGTTATGCGCGCCGACCATGATGACCCGCTCCACAAATCGATGCCCGCTCTCCATCTCGACGCAGACACGGGCGACCTGGGTCCCCATACTGTGGCTGTATATATCGAGCGGCGGCCCCGAATCAGCGCCAAACCCGAGTCGGCGAAGCTGTGCAGTCATCAGCAGACCACTCTCGCGGATGCCCGTGTTGATCGTCTCGTAGTCGAACGTCAACGCCAGGTCGTACTCATCCAGCTCCAACAGATGGGGCAGCGCCCTCTGGACCAGCTTATCGGTGCTGCTGCCGAAGCCGTGAGTGATCAGCAGCGCCCGCCGCGCCTTGGAAACGTCCTGTGACGTAACCTTCGAGTATTCCGGTGTGCCGCCCTCCCCTAAGCGGACTTGGCGTACGCCCAGATCAGGCGGAAGCTTCTGATAAAACAGCTTGTAGAAGAGCACGCGCACGGCATGTTTCGCATCTCGGACAGACGGTTCCCCACCGACGTCCCCGTCGTCGGACGCCGGATCCTTGCGCGCCGCGGCTTCGGCTCGCCGCCACTCCTCCTGGAAAATACTGATGAGCCGTCCGAACAACCCTCCCGCGCCTCTGCCGACCTCGCCTTCAGCCGCAGTACTGCTTCCCGCGTTCGACCTTGTCCTTCGCCATCCGCCCGCGAAATCGGACTTTGCCTCCGCTGAATCCGGGATCGGCAGATGGGTAATCTCCACCGCCATGCGCCTTCTGTCGCCGGACTGGGACAGGTTCTGGGCGTCGGTAGGATGGCCGACCATGTAGTAGTACTCGCCGTCAAAAGCGACCGCGACAATCCCCGCAATGTCCGGGTTGTTCTCCACACTCAGCGCAATCCGCAGTGGAGACTCGGCGCTAATCGTCTTGAGCTGCTCCGCTGAACTGTCCAGCACCAGCACACCGGGGGACCCGCCGCCGGCTCCCGCATCGTGCGAGAATGAGAGCGGCTGGAAAAACGGCGCGGCTTCAGGACTGTTCAGACCGGGCGGCAAGGAGATCGGATCGTCCGCATCCCAGGCGAAATGTCTCAGACTGCTCACCACCAGCAGGCCCCCCAGGCCCGCCGGCTTCTCTACCGTAATGTCCAGGTCCGTTCCCACATTGATCCTGTTCTGCCCCTGTGGCAGAGCGCATTCCTCCTGCTTTCGAAGGGCTGTAACCGCCACCTGCTTTGTTATCCAGCGATCATGTGTGTCGTCCCGCTGCACCATTAGATTGCGCACGCGCGGGCCGTCGTAACGGATGCCGTTCATCAGGTCCGCCAGCGGGCCGAATGCCCGCGTCTGCTCCGTCCCGTTCGGATCGTTCAGCTCCGGCATCTCCAGCACGTCGAAGGAGGTGGGAACGCGCGTGGCGAAAACTTTGAATATCTCCGTCTCGGACTCGTTTCCAGGGTCCTTCACAACCGGCCCGATGTTGTTGATGAAGAACTCCTTGCCCGGCGCCACCAGCTGGTAGGGCGCCCGCTCCGGAAAGATGCGTCGGATACCGAACTGCGCGGACAGAGAGAAGGCGGTCACATAGAGATTCTCTGAACTGTTGTTCCGCACCGTTATCCAGAGCTTGCGCCCGGGCGGCAGCACACCGTCCCGACCCAGTGGCTCACCGTCCTTGGGCGACGTAAAGCTGGCACGCGTGTACGTCTGGACGTCAATGCTCAACGCCTCTTCCATCAGCGCCATCGGCGCCGGATTGCTAAGCGTGCGTACATTGTGATACGTCGCCAGATGGTGCAGATACTCAGCCGTTTTGGCCGCCCCCGCTTGCGTGCGCGGCGGCCTGTCCTGCACAATCTGGACGCCGCTCCCGTCCTGGATTACATAAGTGTCGTTCTCGACGGCCACCTGGAAACGGGTAAATCCATCCTGAGTGCTCTTGCCCACCGCGTGCAGAAATGGGGACGAAGGCGCGGTGGTCAACTCCGCCAGCAGAAAAGGATCGGCGCAGGTCACTTCGTACATCAACCTCTGGTAACCGTAAGCCGTCACCTTCACCCTGGCAGGCAGACTGAACTCGGTATGGCTCACTCCCTTGATCAATGCGTATGACGAATCGACTCTGGACTCGGTCACCTCGCCCCGGCCAAGTCCCCGGCCCTCCAGCGCATCGCTGCCCGCCGGGTACAGCTCCACGTGGCTGCCCGGCGTAAGACCGACCGCCGCGCCGCCGGCGATGCGAATAACGACGTCGCTTCCCGCATCTCCCGCCTCTCTGGCACTGATTACGTTCA
Organism: Caldilineaceae bacterium; assembly: GCA_965208965.1. Taxonomy (GTDB): domain Bacteria; phylum Chloroflexota; class Anaerolineae; order Caldilineales; family Caldilineaceae; genus Bin5. The sequence continues at coordinate 583,636 of OZ242384.1, read as the reverse complement.
GATAGGAGCCGGCATGAGGCGTCAGTTCGCCGAATACTGCCCGGTTGCCCGGGCCCTCCAATTGGGGAATCTGACGCGCATAGACGTTGTGCACCTGGGTCTGTACCGCGTCGTGGACCTCCCTCCAGCTCATCTGCGTGTGCAGCTCCTGCAGCTTCTGCAGCAGGAAATAGCTCATCGCCCCGTACCACGCGCCGTTGGTCGGCGAGCGGTACTCGTGGCTCATCTCCTCGTCCCGGCAACCCGCCAGCAGCACGTGTTCGCTGCCCAGCTTCCCGGACCAGTGCCGGCTGGGCGCCGTTCTCCCACCCGACGCCTCGGGCAGAACCGTGCCGGCAGGACGCACGCGGCGGTCTGCAGCGGTCCGCCGCACCGGCACAATCGCGCGCGTACCCGAACCGGCGTGGCAGCAGTCCAGCACTACCGTTACCATTGCGCCTCTCGCCTCGGCCGCAGCGATCAATGCAGCCAGTTCCTTGTCCAAAATGTCGTAGACCGGCTTGCCGCTGTCGTCCACTGCGCGGCTGTCGCAGGGCACCAGCGTCTCGTCGTAACCGTCCGGCTCATAGGGGTCGTTGGAGATGGCCTGGGAGCCGTGCCCGCTGAAGTGGAAAAAAAGCTGGTCGCCGATTCTGGCCTGCTCGTTCAACCACTTCCAGCCGTCTATGATGTTCTGTCGGGAGGGGAGCTTCTCATCCGGTTCCGCCCCTGTCGAAGTCAGCAGCCGGATATTCTCGGTCGGCACGCCCATTCGTTGGGTCAGAAATCCGTAAATCGCCCTGGCATCGTTGGCGCAGCCGCCCAGATCGGATATCACACTGCTCCGGTAATGATTGATACCGACAACCAGAGCAAACAACCGCGGAGACAACATTGGCAATCCTCAGAGACAAGTGAGATACGCTGCTACTTCGCGAAGAGCGAGTGGACAGTTGATGGGAAATAGTGCGATCATAGCACACTGACGGCGCAATGAATAACTGGAAAATGCAGTAAGTACTCTGCCCATCTGTCGACAGATCGGCACGCCAGTCGTATCGGAATCTCCACTTGGATTTTGGTGGCCTGGACGGACAGCCGAGGAATTTACTGCGCCTGCCGCTCTTTCTGGTGTTTCAGAGGATACGTTCAATCAACGGGGAAGATTGTCCGAACTTCCAAGCAAGGTAGTTTCCCGGGGAAAGGACGCGATGATTGTTTGAGTCTCACTTCGCTAGTGTCGAATCTGATGTTCAGGAACTGATTCGACCTTTCTGCGTAGTACCACTTTCTCAGGATACTGTGTACGTACTCGTTGTAGGAGCGAAACCGGGTCAGGGTCGTGATCGATAAGACTGCCAGCACAGATCGCCACGAATTGACCTAAGTGGGTCATCACCAATTCTGCGTGTAGCTCTCTGTATGTCTCTACATTTTGATTCATGACAGATCGGTTCGGATCAACCGGAAATGGCGAAAATGTGCGGGCTATTGTTTCCAGCAGTACGTCCGGGATGTCGCGTTCTGTGGTCACACCAACCCTTACTCTCCCCGCGTCGACCTCCCTTGCTCAAACCACGCCGGCGGTTCAGGCAACGAAGCCGCCAGGATCTCGCCGAACTCCTGTCCTTGCCTGGTCTCAGTCAGACGTCCCAGCAGCGCGAACTCCTCTTCAATCGCCTTGCGACGGCCCTGCGCGTCATCCAGACGCTCAGCCGAGTTTTCGCCCGCCAGCGCCACCAGCAGCGCAAGGCGTCGAATCGGCGCGACTTCCTCCCACGACATCGGCGTTTCGGCATACAGCGTCCACTCCTGCGTCTGCGCCTCGCCGCTGCCCGGATGATGCCAGCGCAAGGACAGCGTACCCAGCGGTCCCTCCGCCCCCGGCCGCGCCTTCAACCGGTAGACGACCGTGTTCTCCTGGCCCACGTGCAACTCCGCGAAATCCTCCTCGTCATCCTCAAATGACTCATTTGCGGCCGCACGATTCAGGTAGCCGACCAGGCGCCACTCCTCGACCGTGTCTGCATCCCAGGAGACCTGTGCACGCGCTTCGTCCGCCGCCGGGCTGAAAAGCTGATCGAATGAGTCGGCAGCCAGCAGTCCCTGCGCATCTTCTGGCGAGTACACATAACGGTACCAGCCGTCGCCGTCGTTGCTCACCTGCTCCAACAGGTCGTCATTGTAGTTCGCAATGCCCACGCCCACCGCGACCAGCCGGATCGGGTTGGCCTCCGCGCGCTGCCCGCCCAGCGACTCGATTATCGACTCCGCGCGTGTGTCTCCCACGTTGGCCACACCGTCGCTGATGAAGAAGACATAGTGCAACGCATCGGGATCCTGCCGCCGCCCTTCCAGCGCCAGCTCATATCCCTTGCGCAAGCCCGCCTCGGCATTCGTGCTCCCGTTGGGCCGGAATTCGCGCAGCGATGCCTCCAGCGCCGGGTCGTCAGGAGTTGAGTGCCGGACCGTGTACTCCCCCAGGACGACACTGGAAAACTGCACCAGCGAAATGCGGTCCTCTGCCGACAGACGCCTGATCAGCGCTTCGACGAGCGTACGCGCCGTATCCAGCTTGTTGTCCTCTTCCATCGAACCGGAAGCATCCAGCACCACCGACACGTGCCGTCTGGACGGCATCTCGGCCGGCGCAGCCGCGCTGAGCCCCAGCAACGCCAGCAACGAATCCGGGTCAAGCGGATCGGTTGTAATCGTCAGATCCAGGTTGAAGCTCCCTTCCCCTTCCGGCAGCGGGTAGTCCCACCGCAGCGCGTTGAGCCATTCCTCAACCCGTACGTCATCCGGTTCCAGAATATAGCCCTGCCGCGCAAGCGCGAGCGACCGGCGCCAGGACGCGTCGTCCGCATCAAGTCCGAATGTAGATGTCGTTTCCAGGCTTGTGGGTACCACCGGCGGCAGCTGCGCCTCCGGCAGGAGGCCGCGCCGGTCGCCTCGTCCTGAATGGGGAGATTGCCGCCCCGGGCTGGAGGCCGAAGAGGCGGACTGCAACGCCATCCGACCATCTGACGCCCGCTCACTCGAACTCGGTGCCGCAGCCTGCTCCGCGCTCTCCGCCGGCGACATCACCATCGCGCAGCCGGCCAAAAGAAGCGCCAGCAGCCCCAGGAGTGGGACATGCCAGCTGCGTCTGTGTTTTCTCCGAACGCTCCCGCAGTTCACTGGTCTGACCCTGGGCTTACTTTCGGTTCTGCGTAGCATTTTTGCCCTCCTGGTCGCTATCGTCCCCTCTGTCGAGTGACCGATTCCAAGACGTCGGAGGAGACGCGCACCTGATCTAATGCAGTTGTCTATGAGATTTTCCGGCGGCCTGAAAACTGCATCCCGTGAGGCCCGCCTGACAACTGTACGACTCAGGGCAACAATAGGTTTCCTGATCCTGGCAGACTTTCCTGGTATTGGGTTCGGTGGACGCTCTTCCAACTCGCCTGCGCCGGTCCGGGCAACCGGTTTCGCTGCAGGTTCTTTCGAAGCGCCCTGAGAGGAAGCTACTTACGCAAGGCAGGCTTGTCATACCTTGGCGGAGAAATCTCTATCTACTGCGGTCTGGTTCCGCCTCAGCCGTCTGCAGAGGGGTAATCGAACAGCGGGTCCCAACCGTCCGGACCGTCCGGCAGCAGATTGAACAGGTGCCACACGCCGCAATACAGGTCGCCAGGCCCGAACGAGTCCTTCGCGACCCGCACGATCCTGCCATCCACGTTCTTGCGAAAAACCGACACCCCCGGCTGATACCCCGACAGGAACGCCTCCTCTTCCCACCGGAAGCCCATATCTTCGGTGAAGGTCGTGCCCTCTGCCGAATACATCGGGAACCGCCAGCCCCGGCTCCTCGCGAACGCCTGCTGCACACCAGGACTGTCAGGCGACACCACCACAAACGCAGCCCGGCTCTGCAAATGCTGGTACACACCGTTGAACTCGTCGGCCCACATCGTGCAGTTCGAGCATCCGGTTCCCATATTGTGAACGAGGATGAGATCCTCGCTGTCACCAAACAGCTCCGACAGTCTCACGGGCCCGTCAGCGTCTCTCAGCTCGTAATCTCTTACAGGTTCCGGAGGCAACCGGCGTCGCAGTGCCACCAACTTGCGTCGAGTATTGTCGAGCTCTTTCAGGGTAGAGGCGATCTCCCTCTCCAGTTCTAACCTGTTCTCAGACACCTCTCCCTCCCTGCACTGGCAATTCTCATTGAGGCTCCTTCTGCTCCCCGGCGTATTTGGAAATGCGGGCCAACTCCTCGATCTGCTGTGGCTCCGGGAAACTTTCCTCTCTGCTGGAAGTCAACTGGGAGAACTTTCTGGCTTGGGGAACGACTCGACTGTCGAAGGAGCCTACAGAATCATTGAAAGCGTTAACAGCCCTCTTCAAACGATTGCCAACTTCCTGATAGCGGCTGATGAATATCATCATCCGACTGTGCAACTCTACGCCTTCTTTTAAAATGACCTCGGCACTCTCGGCGATGCGGTGGCGCTGCCACCCGTTTGCGACCGACCACAACAGCGAAATCAGCGATGCCGGCGTGGCGATAGCCACCCTCTTGCTCATCGCGTACTCGATCAGTTCGGGATTGGCGTTTAGCGCCGCTGCCAGAAACTGGTCTCCCGGGACGAACATCACCACAAAACCCAACGAGCCTTCCACCTTCGTCCCGTAGTCCTTCTTCGCCAGGTCGTCTACCTGCGCCTTCAAAGCGCTGGCGTGCCGTCTCAGTGAACTGTCCCTTGCCTCCCTGTCATCCGCCTCTTGCGCATCCATGTATGCAGCCGTAGACGTCTTTGCATCGATGACCACCGTCCGCTGTTCCGGCAACCGCACCGTCAGATCGGGTCTGCTCTGGGAATCGCCGATCGCGACCTGTTCCCTGAAGTCGCAGTACTCCTCCATACCCGCCAGTTCGACGACTCGCCGCAGTTGCACCTCGCCCCAGTTGCCTATCTGCCTGTTGTCGGTCAGTGCGCTTGACAGCTTGCCGGTCTCTGCCGCGAGATTCTCGCTCCGCTGCGCCAGCAAACTGATCTGCGGATTGAGCTTCTCATAGTTCTGAGTAAGTGGCTTGACCAGCGCTTCAAACTGTTCATGCCGCTGTTTGAAATCACCCTTGGCGACCTCCAGCGTTTTGCCCAGATTCTCCTGCGCCAAATCCATAAACTGCGAGTTATTGGCCTGCAGCGCCTGGCTGGCCGTCGCCTGAAAGGTCTCTTTCAACTGCTCTTTGGCCGTCTCCAGGATCTTTTCGGCATTCTCCGACTGCTCTAACCGGCCCTGCAACGCAGCCTTCTCCTCCCGGTGGTCCGCGTCCAGCCTTGCCAACCGGCTCTTGGCGCGGGCGCCTTGCACCAACCAGCAGGCCGCGCCCCCTACCACGAGGCCAACAATGACTGCAACGATTAGTTCCATCTGTCGCTCCTCATTCGCCCTCTACCCAGATTACAGGAAATCCTGACCGCCGCGGCCAGTTTCCCATCTGGGCAGGTCATGTAACAGATACATGCGTATCCCGAAACTGCTGGCAAGCACTCACAAGTCTGCCCGGAGTTTCCTCACAGCCCGTACCAGCGCCGGCAGAACCTCCCCGCTCTTACCCTGCAGAAAAATGTCGGCTATCGATGAGATTGGACCCGGCTCCGGGTTCACGTCAATCACCGTAGCCCCTCCCTGCCTGGCGACAAGCGGCAACTGAGACGCAGGGTAGACCAGCCCGCTTGTGCCCACCACCAGCATCACATCGCAACCACGGGCGGCCGCCGCCGCCTCTTCCACCGCATCCCAGGGCAGACTCTCGCCGAACCAGACCACATCCGGCCGCACCAGATCTCCGCAAAGGCCGCACGCGGGCGGCGAATCCGCGCCGCGCTCCTCTCCCGTAAGATGATGCGGCGCCGCGCACCCGGCACATCGGAAATCCAACAGGCTTCCATGCAGGTGAAGCACGTTCGCGCTGCCCGCCTGTTCATGCAGGTCATCCACGTTTTGCGTCACCAGCAAGAACGCCTCGCATAGTCGTGCAAGCTCCGCCAGCGCACGATGCCCGGGGTTCGGCGCGGCCGCTCCCAACTGCTCGAGCCGCCACATATACCAGCGCCACACCAGGCCCGGGTCCCGTTCAAACCCTTGTGGCGTGGCCAGCTCCTCGGCATCGAACCGGCTCCACAAACCGGTCTGCGCGTCCCGAAAAGTCGGCACCCCCGACTCCGCGCTCACCCCGGCCCCCGTCAAACACACCACCGCGGCATCATTCGAAAAAAACTGCGCGGCCCTGACGATAGCCTCTTCAACACCACCCATATTCGTTCATCCCAGCCCTCTTCACTAACCCCTGACCCCTGCAGTCTCACGCGCCGAAACGCTTCAACCGGCCCGCATGAGCCATCGCCTGCGGGATCAGCGTCGTCGCATGGCACAGCCCCAACTGACCGCCCGCGCAGGCCCGTTCACCGAAGCTTCGGCTCGCATCCGGCATCGCCTGAGAGCTCCACAACAGCGTCGGTACCGGATGCCAGCTGTGGCGGCGCAGCGCCGCCGGCGTACTGTGGTCCCCGGTCACGATCAGCGCGCCCGGCCCCAGATCCACAATACGCGCAATCTCCGCGTCCACCGCCTCGATCTCATGGACCTTGGCTTCGAAGTCACCGTCCTCTCCGTAACTGTCCGTCTTCTTTACATGTACAAAGAAAAAATCGTAACTGTCCCACGCTTCGACTAGCGCGTCGATCTCATGCCGCGGGCGGTCTCCATCAAACCGGATCGCCTCCATCCCCACCAGGCTGGCTACGCCCCGGTACATCGGATAGACCGCGATTGCCCCCGCCTGCATCCCGAAGATGTCGGGGAACAGCGGCAGACCCGGATCCTGCGCCAGGCCGCGCAGATTCAGGCTGTTGGCCCGCGGCTCGTCTGCCAGTACATCGCGCGCATGCGCCGCCCAGCGGTTCACCAGTTCCGCCGTTCGCGCGCCCTCACTGCTCCCGCTCTCGTCCCGCACCGGCAGCGGCATTTTGCCTACAGCGAGCGGGTCCGTGTCCGTCAAACTGCCTCCCAGCCCCTCACCCCGCAGCACAAAGACAAAGCGATGTTCCTGCACCGGCTCGACGAACACCTCACAGTCCTCGAAGATCCCAGCACTCGCCTCACGCAGCTTCGCCGCCAGCCGGATGCATTCATCCGTGGAGATCCGCCCGGCCCGCCGGTCCGTGATCAGCCCGCTGCCATCCACCGACGCAAAATTCCCCCGCGCGGCCACGTCGTTTCCTTTCAAAGGAAAGCCAATCCCCAGCGCCTCCAGCACGCCGCGACCGATCATGTAACGGATCGGGTCATACCCGAACAGGCTCAAATGCGCCGGTCCGCTACCCGGTTCGACGCCCGGCCGGATCGGGACGCTCAGTCCCAGCGACCCGGAGACCGCCAGCGCGTCCAAATTGGGGGTATGCGCCGTCTCCAATTCCGTCCGGCCGCCAAGCGAAGCCGGCAGCCCGCCCAAACCATCCATAACCAGCAAAACAATCTTGCCGCCGTCCTGTTGCAGGTCACGCATCAACTCAAAATCAGTGAATGGAGTTGCCATCACGTTGCTCCTTTTTGGAAGGGCGGCAATGCACGTCCCGGCTTACAGGTTTCTTGTTGGTTTTCGATAGGCGAACTGCTATCGCCTCTTGCGGCGACAGCGGGCAAAGTCAGAATGGCCCCATTGTCGCCGACATGACAGACTGTCGACAAATCACGCGCCTGTCCCGTCTCACTCTTGCCCGACACGAAAAGTCCCAGACCACATGGCCTGGGACGCTGCTTTGTATCAGTTTTCCTTCCCGGCTGCGCTCTGTTGATTAGGCAAGGGTGACGGGCTAGCCTTAGACCGTTTTACTCCCCCCGGTCAGCACCGTAATCCTGCGAGGTTTCACTTCATCCGCCTCCGGCAGGGTCAAGCCTCATACAGATAGCAGGCCACGGCATGTTCGCCTTCAACCTGGATGAGCGGCGGCTGCTCTTTGAGGCAGACGTCCATCCCGTGCGGGCAGCGCGGGTAGAAGCGGCAGCCGCCGGCTGTCCCCTCCCCGTCCTGCATTCGCATCGTCTCCTCGGCCGGCAATCTGATGTCCGTGTCCCACTTGACTTTCGGATCCGGCACCGGGATCGAATTGATCAGCTGCTGCACATAGGGATGCTGAGGATTCTCGATAATCCGGCCCGTATCCCCCGTCTCCGCGGTGATCCCCTGGAACAGAACGATCATGTTGTCGCCGATCTGGTAAGCCGTCGACAGGTCGTGCGTTATGTATAGAAAGGAGATTCCGTGTTCGTCGCGCAGCCGCAGCATGATATCCAGGATCATGGCCCGCAGCGAAGCATCCACCGCCGAAACCGGCTCATCCGCCACAATCAGCCGCGGGCGCAACAAATACGCGCGCGCCACCATCACCCGCTGCCGCTGTCCGCCGCTCAACTGGTGCGGGTATTTCTCCAGGATCTCATCGCCCCGCAATCCGACTACGTTAAGCGCGTCCTCGATCAGCTCGCGTCTCTCTGCCTTGTCGCGTGCCAGGGCAAAATGACGCATCACCAGGTTGAACGTGTGCTGAATGCGAAAGAAGGGGTTGAAGACCTCATACGGGTCCTGGAAGATCGCCTGGACCTCCTGGCGGTAGGTCATCCGCTGACGGCGGTCCATCTGCGAAATATCAACGCCCTTGTAGAGGATCTGCCCTCGCGTCGGCGTGATAAAGCCGAGCACGAGATTGGCGAGGGTGGTCTTGCCGCTGCCGCTCTCGCCCGCTATCGTCGTAATCTGCGCCGGCGATTCGTGCAGGTCGAGACTGAAGGAGTCCAGCGCTACCAGAGGCGGCTGCGAATTCAGAAAGCCGCCGCCAAACTCCATTTTAGCGTCCCTGATCCGGAGCAGCGGTTCCGCCGTACCTGTCTGGGTCATGCCTTTTCCAACTCTATCAGGGCGTGACGCTCCGGCTCATAGAGCCAGCAGGCCACAAGGTGGTCATCCTCTCTCTCCACCAGATCCGGCCTGCGTTCTCGGCAAATCTGCTCGACATGCTTACAGCGGAATTGGAAAATACAACCGGGCGGCGGGTTGCGCAGGTCGTGCGTCAATCCTTCCGTCACGTTCAAGGGCTTGCGCTCTTTGATCGACGGGATCGACTCGATCAACAGTTGCGTGTACGGATGCAGCGGCTCCGAATAGGCCGATTCCACCGGCGCCACCTCGACCAGGTTGCCCGCATACATGACCGCAATACGGTCCACCAGCTGCGCCTGCAGGCCCATGTCATGGCCGATCATCACCATCGAGACACCCAACCGCTCCTTCACCTCCAACAGCGTCTGCGCCACCACTCGCTGCACCACCACGTCCAGCGCGCTCGTCGGCTCGTCCGCGATGATCACCTGCGGATTGAGCGCGATCGCCATCGCAATGCAGACCCGCTGCTTCATGCCGCCGCTCAACTCATGCGGGTACATGTCGATAACCCGCTCCGGCAGCCCAACGTCGTTCAGCAGACCGAGAATACGCGCCTCAAGTTCCAACCGGCCTACGTTCTCGTGCGCCAGTATCGCGTCGGCCATCTGCTCCCGGATCGGCGTGACCGGGTTGAGCGAGTTCATCGCGCCCTGAGGCACCAGCGCCAGATCGCGCCAGCGCACCTCGCGCAACTCCTTGCCGGAGAGACTGACCAGGTCCTGATCCTCGATTCGCACCGCCCCCTGCACGATCCGGCCCGGCGGCTGTACCACCTGCAGAACCGCCATCGCCACCGTCGTCTTGCCGCAGCCGGATTCACCCACCAACCCCAGGATCTCGCCCTTGCGAACACTGAAGTTGACACCGTCTGCGGCGATGACCTCCCCGCGCGGCGTGAAATAATGGACGTGCAGATCGTCCACTTCAAGGGCAGCATCCTCCCCGCCGCCGAACTCGCCATTACCGTGCACGACTGCCGGCGCCTCCCCCTCCGCCGTCCGCTCGCGCCGCGACGAGCTGAACTGCCGGATGCGCGGGTTGGCGATCTCATCCAGCCCGATCGTCATCAGGAAAAACCCCACAAAGATGACCATCAGGATGATGATCGGCGGCAGCCACCACCACACCAGTCCCCGCACCAGCGCAGCGTTGGTCGTGGCTTGATTGATGATCAAACCCAGCGAGGGCACGCGCGTCGGGCCCAATCCCAACACCTCCAGCCCCGTCGCGCCCAGGATAGCCACCGAAATGCCGCCGGTGAGGCTGGCCGCCAACCACGGCAGCATGTTGGGCAGCATTTCCACGAACATGATCTCCAGCGCCGGCGCGCCCGAGAGATGAGCCATCCGCACATAGCTGCGCTCGCGCAGCGTGAGAATCTGTGAACGCACCAGGCGCGTCGGCCCGGGCCAGGCGAATGCCGCCAGGATCAGCGCCATCGCCGTCGTATCGGTCATCTGCACGTACGAGGCGATCACAACCAGCACGACCAGCGCCGGGATCGTAACCGCCGAGTCGCTGAGCGTACGGATCACATGGTCCCACCATCCCCCGACGTAGCCCGCTACCGAACCGAGCACCATGCCGATGCCCATGCCGATGATCGCCGCCAGAAACCCGACCTTGAGCGAGGACGGCGTCGCCAGGATCAACTGCGCCAGCATATCGCGCCCGTTGCTCTCGGTGCCCAGGGGGTGTTCCGGCAGGCCCTCCTCCTCCCACACCGGCGGCTTGTTCAGTGGCCCCGCGCCCGTGTAGGCCAGGTCGGTATCCCAGAAAAGTGGGCCCAACAGGCCGAAAAGAAGGATCAGCCCGACGATGGCAACGCCCAGCAGGAACTTGAAGTTCAACCACGGGGAGTCCCATGTATTCAGCCCCCAGCCGCGCGCCGGGGTGGCCGTTTCATCTGCGGTCTGCTGTCCGACAGTCAAGGGCTTTTCTGCTTCTTGTCTTAGCGCATAGTCCTCTTGTAGGTTATGCGCGGGTCGATGAAGGGATAAAGCAGATCGAGCAGGAAAACGCTCGTTGCAGTCACGAGGATTATCAGATTGGCTATCGCCTGTGTCACCGTATAGTCTTGCGAGATAATCGCTTGGTACAGGGTATAGCCCGTGCCCGGATAGGCGAAAATGAACTCAACTAGAATGGAACCGCTGATCAGTCCCCCCAGGCCAAGCGCCAGCGCCGTCAGCGCCGGCAGGATCGCATTGCGCACGCCGTAGCGGAAGAAAATGCGCGTCGGCGACAGCCCTTTTACCTGCGCCAGAAGGAAGTAGTCCTCGTTGTTCACGCTGATCATCAGACCTCGCATGCCCAGCGCCCAGCCGCCCATCGAGGTCAGCACAATCGACACCACCGGTAGAATCGCGTGGGTGAGCACATTCTTGATGAATGGCAGATTCCAGCCAGGGTCCACTCTGCGCGAATAGGCCCCCGTTGCCGGCAGCCAGTCCAGTTCAAATGCCACCAGATAGATCAGCATTATGCCGAACATGAAGTAGGGGATCGCAGTAAAGGTCAAGCTGCTGGGCAGGATCAGTTGCAACCAGCGCGGCGTGCGCCGCCAGCCCATCAGCGAGCCGATGGTCACGCCAATTGAAAAGGAGAGCACGGTCGCCACGGTCAAAAGGCCCAGCGACCACGGCAAGGCATCGCTGACCATGGTCCACGCTTCGGTCGGGAAGTGCGAAAGCGAATACCCGAAATTGAGCCGGAACACGTTGCCCCAATAGCGAAAATACTGTACATGAATCGGGGCATCCAGCCCGAATCGGGCCTTCCAGCTCTCGATCAATTTGTCGGCGTTCTCGATGTAGCCTGCATCTATCGAAAGGCGGCCGACCATCTCGCTCACGGGGTCGCCCGGCGCCAGACGCGGGATCACGAAGATCAACGTAGATCCCAACCAGATGGTCAGGAGATACATCAGAAAACGCTGCAGAACGTACTCTTTCGTCAATCCACGCATAGAAAGAATCTCAACGGTTAGTGGCCAGCGGTCTTACTGACCACTGACCACTAACCACTGCAGTTATTTGCTGGTCGATTCAATCTCCGGCAGGATGCCCACGAAGCTCGGGCACCAGATCACCGGACGCTGGTAGTAGTTGTCGATCGTCGGCCAGTTCGTCCAGTAGGTGGTGTTGAAGGGCACCAGCTTCTTGGATTGGGCTGTCGGGATCGCCGGGATCTCGTCGTAGTAGATCTCCAGAGCGCGTGCCGTAAGCTCGAACAACAGCGGATCGTCCCAGCCCAATTCGCTGATCTGGTCTACCAGTTCAGTGAACTCGGCATTATGCCAGCGGAACCGGTTGGAGTGAGGCAGCTGGTGGCGTTCGCCCGCCGGGGGCACCTCATCGGCTCGCAGTGTGCGCAGCGTATTCCACGGTTCCACAATCGAACCACAGGTCTGCCAGCCGCTCTGTGTCTCGTAGTTGCCGGTGTCCAGGTATTCCACCCAGGTCCCGCCGATCAGGTTCACTTTGACGGCATTGATGCCGAAGCGCTGAAGTTGCTCAGCGAAAACGTCGGCGACGCGTTCCAGTTCGCTGATGCCTTCGTAGACCTGGATCTCAAGGCTCAGTTCTTCGCCGTCTTTCTCCCAGTAGTCACCCGACTTTGCATAACCTTTGGAGAGTAGGATCTCCTCAGCTGCGGCCACGTTGGGCTGGGTGAACTTGGCAATAGTCTCGGCCGGCACCAGGTCGGCAAACTTCTGCATAGACGGGTAAAGTGGGAACGGATAAGGGCCCATGATCGAGGTGCCTTCATAGGCGATATCGATGATCTGCTGGCGGTCCATCACGTAGTTGAGAACCCACCGCATATCCTTGTCGTTCCACGGATCGATCGAGTTGTTGACCGTCAGACTGCGCGCACACGGATCGGGCCAGACAAACGGCATCTCATCCTGGAAAGCGATCCAGTTGGGATTCTGAGCCACCAACGCCTGGAACGAGCCGAACGTGATGTCGTGCAGGCCGTCATAGTCATCCTCAATCGCCGTCGCCAGGCGGACTTCCTCGGTGCCCGTGTAGGACATAACCAGTTTCTTCGGCTCCGGCAGCTTCTTCAGGCCGATTTCGGCAGCCCACCAGTTATCGTTGCGAACCCAGATCGTCTCGTTCTCAGTGACCTTGGCCAGCTTGTAGGGGCCCGTACCCATCGGCAACCCTTTCTCCAGGTCGAAATTCTTGAAAGTAGCCGGGTCTTCCACGTTTTCCCAAATATGCTTCGGGACAAAATAGTCGACGCCGCAAATGTTGTCGGAGAAACGCTCTAGCTTGAAACGCACATTCGACTTCTTAAGGTTGTAGATAACCGTCAGATCATCCACCTTCTCGACCGAATCGATCCATTCCTGGTAAGCGAAATGCTGGCCGAGCGCATCGTTGTTCATCTGCAGCTCGGTCGAAAAGATGATATCGTCGGCCGTGAAGGGCGTGCCGTCTTGCCAGGTGATGCCCTCGCGCAACTTGAGCGTCCACACCGAATGATCCTCGTTGGGCGTCAGCGACTCGGCCAGCCAGTTCTCGATTTCGCCGCTGCCATAGTTCAGCAGCGTCAATACATCCGAAAACTCCGTATAGCCCCACCCGACCGCGCTGCCGCGCACGTAGGGGTTCCAATTGTCACTGCCTTGAAGCGGGCTGGTTCGGTCCAGGATCACCGTCTCCTCACGCGAGGCGTTGAGATAGTCCTCCGTCGTGCCCATCTCCTCCGTCTCGCCCTCGCTCTCCGCCGCCGGTGCCTCCGCGGCCGGTGCTTCCGGTGCCCCGCACGCCGCCAACAAGACTGCAAACAATAACAAGAGTACCGTCAATCGATAAACCAGTTTCATGCTACGCTCCTCGTCTGAACTGTGATACTTGGTTGAAGGAATGAACTTTTGAGTCCAACAGTCCCCGTTCTGGGAAGACAGACAGTGATGCTCGAAGATTGGTCGGTCGTCGCTTCTGTACAACGGCGGCTTGTGGCTGGAAACTGTGCCGCAAGACGCTCTACTTGCAGCCAAGGAGTTGTGCAAGGAACAACTGTTGAATGTGAGGGCATAGTGAGGAGTGGGAGAAGAAAAAAAGAGGAGAGGAGGTGGAACTGGTCCACACTCCTCACTCCTCTCCCCTTTGTTACTCAGCTTTAGCTGGCCAGCGACAGCTCCGTCTTGGGATCGAAGATGTGCGCATTGGCCATATTGATCGCCAGTTCGATCTCATCACCGGTCGAAACCCGCACGCGGGGGTCAACACGCGAGATGAACTGCTTGTCGTCCGGCGTCAGGCAGTAGAGGAAAATCTCATTGCCCATCAACTCGGTTACGTCAACCGTGGCATTCATATCGGACTCAAGAATCTGCGGCGGTGCATACTCTTTCGAGTGAATGTCCTCTGGGCGAATACCGAAGATCACCTCATTGCCAAGATGCTCTCGCCACTCCGCCACCTTCTCCTCCGGCACATCCAGCCGGAAGCCGCCCGCGTTGACCTCCATCTTGCCGTCGCTCTCGACCAGTGTGGCATCGAAGAAGTTCATGCTCGGGCTGCCGATGAAGCCGGCCACGAAGATATTCGACGGGTGGTCGTACAGGTTCTGCGGCGAGTCAACCTGCTGCAAAACGCCGTCCTTCATCACCGCGATACGGGAGGCCATCGTCATCGCCTCCACCTGGTCGTGCGTCACGTAGATAAAGGTCGTCGCCAGGCGCTGGTGCAGCTTGGAAATCTCTGCACGCGTCTGCACGCGCAGCTTGGCGTCCAGGTTCGACAGCGGCTCGTCAAAGAGGAACACCGCCGGCTCACGCACGATCGCGCGGCCGACTGCCACACGCTGGCGCTGGCCACCCGAAAGCTGCTTCGGCTTGCGGTCAAGCAGATGCTCGATGCCCAGAATCCCGCCGGCCTCTTCCACACGCCTCTGAATCTCGTCCTTCGGCGTCTTGCGCAGCTTCAGACCGAACGCCATGTTGTCATAGACGCTCATGTGCGGGTAGAGAGCGTAGCTCTGGAACACCATCGCGATGTCCCGGTCCTTCGGCGGCACGTCGTTGACGATGCGGTCGCCGATCAGAATCTGCCCCTCAGTGATCTCCTCCAGCCCGGCCAGAAGGCGCAGACTGGTCGTCTTGCCGCAGCCCGAAGGGCCGACAAAGACCAGGAACTCCTTGTCCTCGACGTGGATCGTCAGGTCGTTGACGGCCACGACGTCGCCGAAGCGCTTGTAGACGTGTTCGTAGGTTACACTTGCCATTTTGGTACTTTGCTCCTTTGGTGAAGATTGGGCCCGCCTGTGTCATCGGACGCCGGTGAGCCTGGTTCACTCTCGTCTCTGCGGCAGAACTGTTCGGTCGCGCAAGCGGGGGCGAGCAGAAACTCCATTCCGCCTGGCGGGACTCGTTGCCAAAACCGTCCACAAAGAGGAAAGCGTGACAATGGTTGTTGCGCTACCCTGCAAAGCGCGAAAAATAGCGACAATGAATAGGCGGCACGGGATACGTTACGTCGAATGGCGGATAGGAGTCATCAGCGGCTTCTCGCCGGAGCGGCGGTCAGCAGCCTCAACTCGAAAGAATTACACGGTGGACGGGCGCAGTATAGCACGCTCCATAGGCCCCGGCAAATCGCAGTAATTGGCGGGTGCATCCCTAATTTGGGGTGGGTACGGCAGGGGATTGGGGCCAATGGTCGGTGGCTGCGGCGCTTGATTGAGGTTAAGCGTAGCGAGACTGCGCGGCGTAGCGCGGGTAGGCAGTTTGCGGGAGCCAATTGCTCTTTTGACAACGGTCAAAGAGCCGTTCAGTTCAAGGGCTCAGGGGTTATTGATTTTAGGCATTTGTCGTGTTTTGTCCGGTTTTTAGGGGGGATGTACGATATTTTATATCTTTTTTCTGTCAAATGGGGCCGAAATTTTTCCTGTGCTGAAACCACCATTTCTTGCGTGATCACCGCAGAGAATCCGGGACGCACTTTCCCGAAATTGGCGCGAATTTCGTATCCACCGGCATGCAACCAGGCCTGGCGCGCTCCCTTCCCGCTCAATTCTGGAAACCTCTACAAAACATAAACAAAACCTGTACAGTTTTATCAGACCACCAACCACGAACAACCGCTCTTCCGCGCCGATTTTCCGGCCAGAATCATCTCGAAAACTTGCTCCCGCGGCCCCTCCATTTCCGCCGATTTTTTCACATAAGTGATGCATCCCCATTGATGCATATGTTTATCGCCTTTTTTTGCCCCTTTTCTCTCTGGTCAGGAGCCCAATAACCAGTAATGCATCACTTTTTGGGCAAATGCAACACTTTCGCGGCCTTTTTCGCGCGCTCCGCCGCCCCGCCGACAGACCGCCTCTCAGCCATCAAAATGATGAACTGGCGTCCACAGGGAAAGTTGTACAAAATTTGCAACGTCCGGACATGTCAGACGCCACTGTTGTGCCCGTTCCGCGCATTCCCACCCCCTCCCGCAAGCCAGCATGCACAGAGAGGCGCATCCCAAAAAGGGGGCGAACTTTCGTGAAAACTTTGCCCATTACTCATCCGCTGTGGTACTTTCTGCTCTATGGTCACCAGACACCTGTCAAGACGGTCCCAGACATCCTCCGCGATCTTGCCCCGCCTCGCCGGATGCTCTTCGCCCCAAGCCCGAAACAACGTATGGGGCATCGACGCCGCGCTCCACCTGGAAGCAGCCAGCGGCATCCAGACCGATGCCGGTCCCGATGCGGTTGCCGCGGTTGACACCGCCCGCGAGGAGCCGTGGACCATCCTCGTCCATAACGATGACGTGACCCCCTACGACTTTGTCGTCGACACGCTCGGCCGCGTCTTCAGCCTGTCCTCCGAAATCGCCGAAACTGTCACCTGGGAAGCGCATTCGAAAGGAATGGCCCCGGTCTGTTCCCGTCCACGGTCCGAAGCCAAAAGGCTGATCAGTGACGCCCATGCCCTCGCCCGCTCCGCCGGCTATCCCTTAACGTTCTCGATGGAACCGAAACCGTGACAGTCCACGACCCGCTCGCCCCCCATTCACACGAGCCCAACCCCCTGCCGCCGTCCCACGACGCCGATATGACCGTTCACCTGCCGGATGGTTCTTCCCGCCGCATCGCCCCGGCCGCTCTGCGCAGCCTCGATTTCATCCCGGCAGACCGCCTCCCGGAAAGGCTGTCGACCCCCCTCCAAGTTACCGTGCCAAACTGTTACATCGTCTCCACCGGCCACGGCACGTCAGGACCTTTCTCCTTCACCGGTCTCCGCCTGCTCGATCTTATCAACCTGCTCTGGCCCGGTGAATGGTCGCAGGTCGAAGTGGTCAGCGGCGATGGCTTTGGCACGCGCGCGCTGCGGACCGAGCTGGCCGTGCCCACGTCGCGCCCCATCCTTCTCGCTCATACACTCGACGGCCAGCCCCTGACACGCGCCGACGGGCTTGTCCGCCTCATCGTTCCCAGCGAGACCGACGATGCCCTGCGTCAGGTAAAATGGGTGGCGCACGTGCGCGTTATCTCGGACGGCTGACAGGTTTCGCCCGCCCCACACTTTCAGGAACTTTCACGATGCCCACGACCCTGGTTGGAATCGACGTTGGTGGAACATTTACCGACTTCGTCCTCATGCAAGATGGCCGTCTTCAGGTGCACAAAGAGGCGACGACGCCCGAGGACCAAAGCCGCGCCATCCTGGCCGGCCTGACTCACCTCGGCATCGTGTCCGCCGCAGACACTCCCGTTGACGCCGAGCTCGTGCATGGTACGACCATCGCCACCAACGCTCTACTTGAACGCCGCGGCGCACGTACCGCCCTGCTGACCACTGCCGGCTTCGTCGATGTTATCGAAATCGGCCGCCAGAACCGGCCGCATCTCTACGCCCTCCACCAGGAGCGGCCGCACCCGCTCGTTGATGCAGATCTTCGTTTCGAGGCCGTGGAGCGGCTCGACGTTAGCGGCGATATCCTCACCCCCCTGGACGAGGATGCCCTGGCCCTTACCGCCGCCGAGATCAACGCCGCCGCGCCCCAAAGTCTCGCCCTCTGCTTCCTCCACAGTTTTCGCAATCCCCAGCACGAACGCCGCGCCGCCCAGATCCTGCGTCGCGCCTGTCCCGACCTCGTAGTTTCGCTCAGCAGCGACATCCTGCCCGAATATCGCGAGTATGAGCGCACCGCTACTACCGTCATCAACGCCTACCTGCTTCCGCTCGTAGGCAGCTACCTTGAGCATCTTACCGACGCCCTGGCCGAAGCCGCTGGCGAGCGCCCCCAAAACACGGATCAGCAGCGGGCCAGCCTTCCCATCCGCGTCATGCAGTCCAACGGCGGCGCCATCGGCGCTTCCCAGGCCGCGCGCGAACCGGCGCGCCTCGTCCTCAGCGGACCCGCAGGCGGCGTCGTCGGCGCATTTCGATTGGCGCAGCTTGCCGGCGTCGAAGACATGCCGCCGCCCGCCGGTCAGAATTCGCCACTGACCACTGGTCAAGAATCGGGCCGGCAAGCCCCGCGCATCATTACCTTCGACATGGGCGGCACCAGCACCGACGTCGCTCTTTGCCCCGGCCGCGTCCCCCGCACCACCGAAAGCGAAGTGGCCGGTCTGCCCCTGCGCCTGCCCGTCATCGACATTCACACCGTCGGCGCAGGCGGCGGCAGCCTCGCTCGCGTCGACGCCGGCGGCGGCCTGCGCGTCGGACCTGAGAGCGCCGGCGCCGTGCCCGGCCCCGTCTGCTACGCACGCGGCGGCCAGCAGCCGACGGTGACCGACGCCAATCTCGTCCTCGGGCGCCTTGATGCCGGACAGTTTCTCGGCGGCAGCGGCGCAATGGAGCTCGATGTCGCCGCGGCCGGTGCAGCCCTGACCGGCTTGGGCGCACGGCTGGGCGGACTCTCTGTCCACGAAGCGGCTCTCGGCGTCATCCAGGTCGCCAATGCCCGCATGGAACGGGCCTTGCGCCGCGTCTCAGTCGAACGCGGCTTCGACCCGCGTACCTTCACACTCGTGCCCTTCGGCGGCGCCGGCCCGCTTCACGCCTGTGACCTGGCCGACGCTCTCGGCATTCCCCGCATCCTTCTACCCCCCAGCCCCGGCGTTCTCAGCGCCCTGGGCCTGTTGATCGCCGATGTCGTCCACGAATCCTCCCAGGCCCTTTTGATCGAGGCGGTCAGCCTGGCGCAGGAACCTGCGCCTCTGCAAGAATTATCCGCGGCGCTGGAAGAGCGGGTGAAAGCCGTGCTGGCCGCCGAAGGAGTCGACGCGCCCGCACTGGAAGCCTCAATGGACCTGCGCTATCGCGGGCAAAGCTATGAGCTTTCCGTTCCCCTGGACCTGCCCGCGCCGGACTCGGCGCAAGCATCGGCAGCCGTGCAGCGTTCCATCGAAGCCTTTCACGCCGCCCACGATGCCCGTTACGGCTACGCCATGCGCTCCGAAACCGTCGAATCCGTCGCTGTCCGCCTGCGCGGCGCCGGACCCGGCGCCGCGCTGAGTCTGCCGCAGGAACCCCTCGACCACCCCGACCCAGAGGCAGCCCGCGTGGCCGCCAAGCGGGTCTGGTTTGGCCCCAACGGCTCCTCCCCCACCGTCTGTTATGACCGCCTTCGCTTGCGGCCCGGCAACCGCCTTGACGGCCCCGCGATTGTCTTCCAGTTCGACACCACCACTGTTGTCGCGCCCGGCTGGTCGGCCAGCGTCGACGAACGTCACAATCTCTTGCTGGCGCGCGCCGGCAGTTGAAGCTGGTCTTGCGGTCTTGCTGTGTTATGATACGTTCCGGATGTCCAAGGGGCTCCGCCGGGCAACCGGGAACCGGATACCACATTACGAAAAAGGCCTTATTTCGGAGTTGAACGATGGTGACACTTACTTCCCAGCAACGTCTTCTGCTCTTCCTGCTGCCGCTGATTGTGGCCGCTCTTCTGCTTTGGATCCCGGTCCGCGACGCGCTCGAAGTCGGCTTCCCCGACGCCGAAATCTACGCAGCCGACGTGCCGGAGGGCCATCACTGGGTCGCCTTCACCGTCCCCGAGGATGACATCCACGCCACCGACGGCGCGACGCTCTCCCTTGTCCTTGAATTCGAAACTTTAGAAGGACAGATCGACGCTGCCAACCGCACAGCTGTCTTCGACCTTGAAGAAAATGAAGAAGTGCTTGAGATGAAAGTCCTTTGGCCCGACGGCCGCACACAGAACTTCACCAACGTGGCAATCGACGAACGCCACGAACTGGTCTACCCCAAGTCGATCAACGACGCCCTCGCCGCGCAATGGGCTCTCCGCGGCGCCTTCTTCCGCTTTTGGGTCTGGACCGCCGTCGCCGCCCTCCTCATCCTGTTCGGCCTGCGAGTCCTCTCCTGGGCCCAATCCCAGGAATCCCACGCCTGAAGTCCGCATGCCGGCGACTCGACTGACTACTGATCATTGACTACTGCAGTCCATGGCTCCCGATCCCATCACCCTCGAACTATACCGCCATCGTTATAGCGGCATCTCCGAGGAGATGGGCATCACCCTCCAGCGCACAAGCTACTCACCCAACATAAAAGAACGCCTCGACTTCTCCTGCGCGCTCTTTGACGGCTCCGGGCGTCTCGTTGCCCAGGCCGCACACATCCCCGCCCACCTCGGCGCTATGCCAGACAGCGTCGCCGCCGCCCTCGCCGTATTCGACCACTGGCAGCCGGGTGATGTTGTCGTTCTCAATGATCCCTATTTCGGCGGCTCCCACCTGCCCGATATCACCCTCGTCTCCCCCGTCTTCCTGCCCGAGACGCAAGGCGAACACCAAGGAGGAAGCGTCTTAAGTGGAGCCGAGAACGAAGTCTCTCACGCCTCACTCGTCCCCCCTCTCTCCTCGCCCTCCGCCCCCCACTTTTTCGCCGCCAGCCGCGCCCATCACGCCGACGTCGGCGGCATGTCGCCCGGTTCCCTTCCCCTCTCCACCGAGCTCTACCAGGAGGGCATCATCATCCCGCCTTTGAAGCTTTACGAAGGGGGCGAGCTGGTTGAGTCCCTGCTCGAACTGATCCTGCGCAACGTGCGCACGCCCGACGAGCGCCGCGGCGACCTCGCCGCCCAACGCGCCGCCCACGCCGTCGGCGACCGCCGCCTCCACGAACTGGCTGCCCGCCACGGCGGCGCCGAGCTTCTGGCCTACGCCGGCCATCTGCAGCAATACAGTGAACGCCTCACCCGCGCAGCCATACGCACCTGGCCCGACGGCGGCTACACCTTCGAAGATCCCATCGAATCGGTCGTTGACGGACAAACAACCCCCGCGCCCATCCGCGTAACCGCCACGATCAGCGGCGAGACGGTGACTCTGGATTTCAGCGGCACCTGTCCCAGTATTTTCGGCTCCCTCAACGCCCCTCTCAGCGTGACCAGGTCGGCCTGCTACTACGTCGTCCGCTGCCTCGTCGGTGAAGAAGTGCCGGTGAACGCCGGCTGCTTTGGCCCCGTCCAGGTCGACGCGCCGGCCGGCTGCCTCGTCAATGCCCGCCCGCCCGCTGCCGTAGCCGGCGGCAACGTCGAGACCTCCCAGCGCATCACCGACGCCGTGTTCGGCGCGCTCGCGCAGGCCCTCCCCGACCGCATCGCCGCGGCCGGCCAGGGCACCATGAATAACTGTACAATGGGGGGTGAAAATGCCGACGGCTCGCCCTGGACCTACTACGAGACGCTCGGCGGGGGCATGGGAGCCCACCCGCAGGGCGACGGCTTCAGCGGCGCCCACGTCCACATGAGCAACACGCTCAACACGCCCGTCGAAGCCCTCGAAATGGCCTACCCGCTCCGCCTGACCCGTTACCACCTGCGCCGCGGCAGTGGCGGCGCCGGAACGCATCAAGGCGGCGACGGCATCGTGCGCGAATACGAAATCCTGCGGCCCACGACCGCTACCATTCTCAGCGAACGCCGCGCCATCGCCCCCTGGGGCCTGGCCGGAGGCGACCCGGCCGCACCGGGCCGCAATCTCCTCATCGATACCGACGGCTCAGAGGAAGAGCTCTCCTCCAAAGTCACCCGCCGCATGCAACCCGGCCAGCGCCTGCGCATCGAAACACCCGGCGGCGGCGGCTGGGGAGAAAAGACGAATACCAGCAGCGAAGGGGATTGACACGATGACACAGACAGATCTGGATCCAAACCTGCCTGGCCGCGGACTGGACTACAACCAGATGCCCGGCCACTGGCTCTTGGCCCAAATGGGAAAGCGTGTTCTGCGACCCGGTGGACTTGAGCTGACCCAGCAAATGCTGGAAGCGCTGAACATTCAGGGGACCGATCACGTGATCGAATTCGCCCCAGGACTAGGCGTGACCGCCCGCGAAACGCTGGAGCGCAATCCCCTCTCCTATACCGGCGTCGAAAGGGACGAAGCCGCCGCACAACAGGTGCAAAGCTATCTGGAAGGGCCTGATCGGAGGTGCCTGGTCGGTCGCGCAGAGGACACCGGCTTGCCGGATGCCGCCGCAACAGTGGTTTACGGCGAAGCAATGCTCTCGATGCAAACGCCTGGACACAAGGCGTCCATCGTGACCGAAGCCGCGCGCCTGTTACAGACCGGCGGTCGTTACGGAATCCACGAGCTCAGCCTGGTGCCGGACGACATGGCCGAAGAGAAAAAATCTGAAATCAACAAGACTCTCTCGGACGCTATACGCGTCGGCGCCAGGCCGCTGACGCCTACCGAGTGGAAAACACTGCTCAATGAAAACGGATTCCAGGTAGAAACAAAGGTAACCGCTCCAATGCATCTATTGGAGCCAGCCCGCTTCATCAAAGATGAAGGCTTGCCGCGCACACTGCGCTTTCTCTTCAAAGTGGCGACGACCCCCGCGGCCCGGCGCCGCATCCTCAAGATGCGTTCAGTCTTTCGCCAGTACGCGTCAAACCTGGGTGCAATTACACTGATTGCCGTAAAGAAGTGAAGGAATCTTCTCTCATTCGTCTCAACAGAGCAGGCGCCATCCGGCTTTCCGGCAAGCAGCCACCCTAGTCTCAGGCCGGATCCTTGACCCTCGCAGTTTTGATAACTGACCACCGATCACTGCAGTTCACCGCTCCAGCCTCCACGCAACTGCCAAACTCGCCAGACTGACCACGGCAACCATCCCAAATACCCACTGGTAAGCCTCCAACGCCCCCGGGGCAAACAGGAGTGACTGCTGCAGCGCCACCCCTGCGATCGTCGCGCCGACGACGCCTCCGCCAAATCGCGCTGTGCTGTATAACCCGGCCGCAGAACCGCTCTCTTCAATGGGGATTTCCTCCATCGCCGCACGGTGAAGCGCAGCCATCGCCAACCCTCCCGCCAGCGACTGCGTCGGCATAAACGCTGCTGCCCCCAACAGCGGCATCGGGAACAGTGCCAGGCCAGCCAGGGAACAGATCATGATCGCGAAGCTCCCGCCCACTATCCAGCGGCCGTGCACCCGGTCCGACAGTTGACCTCCCAACTGGGTCGTGGCAAATATCGCGCCGGAAAAGATCGTCGTGAAAATGCCCAGTTCAATTGCATCCAACCCGTATACATCGGTCAGAAACAGTACATTCAAAAAGTTGGCCGTGTGCATGATCACCATTCGGAAGCCGGCCGCTAGCGAGGCAACCCCGAAATTTTTGCGCCGGTAGAGAGAAAAATTGACAAGCGGCCGTGGTGTCCGGCCCTCCCTCCGCCAGAACAACAGCCCGAATCCGACCGCGGCCGCCAGCAATCGCCAGTCCCGCAGCGGTTCGACACCCGTTACCAAGCGGCTCGAGAGGTAGAAGATGGCAAAGACAAGCGCGCCCCCCAGCAAGGCCGCGCCCAGCCAGTCGAACGCCTGCAGACCTTCCCCGCGAATGGGGCGCTGCGACGGCACGCGCCGGTAAGCCGCCCAAAGTGCGATGAGCGCTACCAGTAGGCTTGGAACGAAGACGTAGTTCCAGCCGAAATTAACGACCGCAAACCCGCCCAACAACGGCCCCAACGTCGACGCGCCCGGCGCAACCGAACTCCACGTTCCCATCGCCCTGCCCCGCTGCGCCGCCGGGAAACGCTCCGCGATAATGGCGATGCAAAGGGGGTAGTAGCCGGCCGTGCCCATCCCTTGCAGAACGCGGCCGATCAGGAGCTGCGGCAAGCTCCCCGCCAGCATACAAATGACGGATCCGGCGAAAAAGAATACGATTCCGCTCTGGAAAAGACGCGCCTTGCCTAGGCTGTCCCCCAGTTTGCCGTACAAGGGCATGAATATAACGAACGGCAGACTGTAAGCCGCCAACAGCCAGGCCACCATGTCTGCTTCCACAGCGAACGCATCCCGAACCGTCGGCAGCGCCACGCCGAACATCGACATATTCATCGTCGCCATACCGACCGGTATCATCAGGGCGATCAGCAGACCCCACTGCGACTGCGTCGCGGCGGCGGCTGGCGTGGATTCACTCGATTTCATGGAGGGGATTTTCCGTAGTGGGCACGATCTGTCTATCTTACACTGAATTCGCCTCCGCATTGAAATCGGCCCAGAGAATTCCCACCGCTGCAAACGGTCACTCGTCCCTGACCTGCGCTCAGGACCAACCGAAACTGTCTCCACTTTGGACCGAATCCAACCACCCTTTCTGATAGGTATTTCGCCCGTTATCGGGTATGATCACGGCGGGACTGGGGCCTCCCCCAGACTCTGCATTCTTATAGTTCCCGACCAGGGGCAAAACTGTCCCCTGGCTCGCGCAGATGTCGGCCCCGTCTAACGCGTCCTGCGACTCCTATGCAATGTTATCCCTCTATCTGAACGCGCTCAGCGCATAGCACATAACCTAGTACACACCCTACCAGGAGACACCCGATGACCGAACGCTCCTTCTCACCGGTCGAAGTGCCGCAGCACATTCTGGACCGCTTCAAGAAACTGCCGGTCGCCACCGTATGGAACTCCGTCCATCGCTACGCCGGCGTCCCATTGCCCTTCATGCAGGATGTGCGCCTCTGCACGCCCGGCCAAACTCTCGCCGCACGCGCCCGCACGCTGCGCTATCTGCCGCCCCGCCCCGACCTGCAGGCCGAAGTGCAAATCGGCGAGAATTCCCCCGAGTACAAGGCCATGGGCCGCTGCGGCCCAGGTGACGTCCTCGTTTGCGACGTCATGGGCGATGCCCGCCCCTGCATCTTCGGCGACGTCAAAGCGCTCCAGCTCAAGATGACCAACGCCGACGGCGTCGTCACCGACGGCGGCATCCGCGACCTCGATATCATGGTGCAGGAGGACTACGGCCTCATCATCTACGCCCGCGATCGCACCCCCCTCGGCGGCGTCCCCTACGCCATCCCCGCCCAGGAAAACGTCGACGTCCAGTGTGGCGGCGCCCTCGTCCGCCCCGGCGATGTCCTCGTAGGCGACGCCGACGGTGTGGTCGTCGTACCCTCCTGGTTCGCCGAAGAGTGCGTCGAGTTGACCGAGGTGCATGAGGAAGCCGAGGAGATGATCAAGAACCGCATCCTGGCTGAAGGCGTTATACCCGGCAAATACTATCCCCCCGGACCGGAGACCTACGAGCAGGTGCGAGCCGCCCGCGAACAAAAGTAAGGCTAGTCCCATTTTCTGCTGACCCGGGAGCCCGTCGGCATGTCCCCAGCTGCTCAGTCCGTACCGGTGTTCCTGGTGGACGATTCGACCGTTTTCACGTATCATCTTGGAAAAGAAATGACCGTGTTCTTCCCAATTCACGACTCGCTGGTCTCAGGAGACGCCCGATGACCGAACGCTCCTTTACACCGGTCGATGTGCCGCAGCAAATCTTGGACCGTTTCAAGAAGCTGCCGGTCGCCACGGTATGGCACATTGTCCATACCTATGCCGGCGTGCCCCTTCCCTACATGGACAACGTGCGCCCATTCACGCCCGGCCGGCGTCTGGCCGCCCGCGCCCGCACCATGCGCTACCTGCCGCCCCGCCCCGACCTGGCCGACCTGACGCCCGGCGGCGAGGACGCGATCGATTACAGGGCCATGGCCCGCTGCGGCCCCGGCGACGTGCTGGTCGTCGACATCATGGGCAATGCCAGCGCTGCGGTCTTCGGCGATGTGAAGGGGCTGCAACTCAGGATGAACAATGCCGACGGCGTCGTCTGCGACGGTGGAA
This sequence comes from Caldilineaceae bacterium, assembly GCA_965208965.1. Classification (GTDB taxonomy): domain Bacteria; phylum Chloroflexota; class Anaerolineae; order Caldilineales; family Caldilineaceae; genus Bin5. The sequence continues at coordinate 557,546 of OZ242384.1, read as the reverse complement.
TCCGCGACCTCGATATTATGATAGAGGAGGATTACGGGCTGATCATCTACGCCCGCGACCGGACCCCCTATGGCGGCGGGCCTTGGGTCTTCCCGGCAGAGGAAAACGTGAACATCCAGTGCGGCGGCGCCCTCGTGCGCCCCGGTGACGTACTCGTCGGTGACGACGACGGCGTGGTAGTAGTACCTTCCTGGTTCGCCGAAGAGTGCGTCGAACTGACCGAAGTGTATGAGACCGCGGAGGGGCTGGCCAAAGAACGCATCCTGGCCGAAAGAGTCGTGCCCGGCAGACACTATCCGCCAGGGCCGGACATTCTGGAACAGGCACGCGCCGCCCTCAAGCAGGGTAAACGATAGCTACGAGCTGGGACGACAGTCCCGCCTGCAGTAGAGCGAATGCGGAATAAGTAAAGGAAAGGAGCCCAAAATGGCGACCGTGGTGATGGAGCGAACTGGCAGCGACAGCGTCTCGCCTGCAAATGAAGCCGAAGCAACTCCCTCCGGAACGCCCGCGGAACGAGACGGCACACGCCAGCGGATTATCGACTGCGACGTGCATCACAATCCGCCCAACATAGAGGCTCTCTTCCCCTACCTGCCGCGCCAGTACGTCGAGCAGATCAAAGACTTCGGCTCGATGACCCCGAACGTGGGTTACACCAACATGCCCGGAGGCCACGCCCGCCCCGACCTTTGGGAGGGTACCGAGGACGAACCCGACCCGTCCACCCTCCCCGAAGTCTGCAGCAAAAAACATCTGGACCACTACGGCATCGACATGGCCGTTCTCACCGGCGGCGGGGGCCCCTACAATATAGCCGTCCATCCGACGGTCGACTATGCGACCGCCTACTGCCGCGCCTACAACGACTTCACGCTCGAAGAGTGGGTCGGCAAGGACGACCGCATGAAGGCCTCGATCCACATCGCGCCCGCCGACCCCCAACAAGCAGCCGCCGAGATCGACCGCCTCGGCGATCATCCCGGCGTTGCCCAGGTACTCATGCCCGCCGGCAGCCTACACCCGTTCGGCAACCGCATCTATCACCCCATCTATGAAGCCTGCGAGCGCAACGGCCTGCCCATGTGTACCCACTTTGGCGGCGAGGGCGCCGGCTTCTCCGCGCCGCCCACCGCGGCCGGCTTCCCCACCTACTATCTCGAGATGCGCATGGCCCGCCCCCAGATCGCCATGGCCCATACCGCCAGCCTCATCTGCGAAGGCGTCTTCGAAAAGTTTCCCAACTTCAAGTTCCTTTTTATCGAGCACGACACCTTCTGGGTCCCCGGTCTCATGTGGCACATGGACGCCGACTGGAAGAGCCTGCGCGACTACACGCCCTGGGTCAAGCGCCTGCCCAGCGAATACTTGCGTGAACACATCCGCTTCGGCACCCAGCCCTTCCCCAACGCGCCCGACCGCCAGGCCCTCAAAACCTTCCTCGACTGGCTCCACGCTGATGAGGTCCTGGTCTTCGCCAGCGACTATCCCCACTGGGACTGGGAAGAACCCAGCGGCCTCATGCGTTCGCTCGACAAAGAGCTGCGCCCACGCGTCATGTACGACACCGCCGCCGAGCTCTACGGCCTCAATTGATGCCCGCGCACGTAATCGCAACCGCCGGCGAAATCCCCCCTGGCGGCCGCAAGATCGTTACCGTTAACGGCCGCGAGATCGGCGTCTTCAACCTCGACGGCGACTACTACGCCCTCCGCAACATCTGCCCCCACAAGTCCGGCCCCCTCTGCCGCGGCCGCCTCCGCCCCCTCGTCCTCCCCGACGGCCTCACCGGCATGACCTACACCCGTGAAGGCGAAATCCTCAAATGCCCCTGGCACCAGTGGGAATTCGACATCAAGACCGGCCAGGCCCTCTACGACCCCAACCTCCGCGTCCGCACCTACCGCGTAGATGTGGAGGATGAGCAAGTAGTGTTATACGAGTGAATTTGGCAGTGTTCCCCATTCCTGATAGGATGGTTCGGCCATAACTTTTCCAAGTTCTGTGGCTCTTGCCCACCTTCCAACTCAGTACGTTCGAGAGACTTCTGAGCAGCTTCCTAGGTGCTTGGTCTAGGGACGCTGCCCATGCTCTTGCCAGACATTCGGAACCTTCCCTTTATCCCCCAAATTGGAGCTTTCCATGGATGCGGAGAGAATCGCTCTCTATAAGGACATTGAGCAGGCGCGCAACTCTAAAGTGCTTGTATACTTCACAGGAGATAGTCGCGGACTTGAAACCAAGATGTCCTCTGAGGTACTCGATTTATTTGTTCACCATCTCGACATTATCAAAGTTGTCGACAAGATTTCCCTTGTACTCTATACAAGAGGCGGTGAGACCCTTTCAGCTTGGAGTCTCGCCAATCTACTCCGCACATTCTGTGATGAACTTGAAATCGTCATTCCGGCGAAGTGCCATAGTGCAGGGACGCTACTCTGCCTCGGAGCCGATAACTTGGTAATGACCAAACAGGCCACGTTGGGCCCAATTGACCCAAGTGTGACTACTCCGCTTGATCCTCAACTGCCCGGAGGTGAACCGGCAGCAAGGGTACCTGTAAGTGTGGAAGATGTAACTGCCTTCCTCGAACAGGCGCGCGAGGCGCTAGGTCATGAGCCGATCGCTCAGATAGGAGGTTCCATGAAGCCGAAGACGCTTAGCAGTCGAAACACCACGAAGCAAGTCCCATCACCGACAGGCATGGCTCCAGTGATTTCGCAAGGCACTGCCGCCACAGACAACCTGTCTGCGATGATGAAGAACACAGTCGTAGTGGTGAATGTCCGAAAGGTCGACGCACTTCCAAGAAAGTCTCTGGACAGAGGCACATCGGACGTTCGACAAGACTCTTGATCTAACGGGCGAGTTCTTGTAGCCCGCCTCCACATCATTCTCGAACAAAAGAATTGCGCCAGCCTCGACGCCCATTTTCGCAGTGTCTATCTAGAGGGAGCAACGGGGCATGGCGCTCTTCAAGTTCTGCGACTCTTCGAAACCCTAAAACTCCCCCTCCCTCACCTTACCCTTCCCGAGCTTCTTCACCACCTTCGGCTCCACCGACTCATTATCCGCCAGCACACCCTCACCCTTCTTCAGCTTCTTCACCGCAACACTGTCCAGCCCCGCCAGCTTCTTCGCCCCTTCCAACGCCTTCAGATCACCTCCGTAATAGTCAAACCACGGCAGCCCCGCCTTCGTATACTCCATCGCCGTAGGCGGCTTGCTCGGCGGATGAGCGCCCGTCACCTTGTAAAACTGCACGCTGTTGAGAATATGTACGTAGCAACGCGAGCGCACCGACGTCTCCCACGCCTCGAGCCCATAATCGTCCTCGTATATTTCCTGCCGCATGAGACCGCCCGGAGCTAGACCCATCTCCCGCGCCGGAGCCTGCTGGACTTGTGGGCTATACGTCATGAAACTGGGTCCATCTAGACTTCTACTGTAGTACGAAGGTTTTATCGGATACACGACAATCTGCAGCCCGCCGTGCTCCGCCTCCCCCGTCAACTGCTCCTCCGCCGTATATCCTTCGCACAGTGGCATCGCCACAAACTGCCGGATCATCCCCTTCATCACTGAGAAGCCATCCAACCAGGGCTGGTCCGGGATCACAACATAGTCTTGCGGTCTCCTGGAGAGCTCATTGTTCCAGCCCTCACCCGTCACCGCATTGATCTTGCCCGCGGCCACCTTCACCGCCATCGGATACGAACCGCTGAAGTTGAGCCACATCGCCTCCGCCTGGTACATCGGCAGAAAGACGCCTCCGTGCGCGTTCCATGTCGACGGAACTCTGTCCGCATAATCGTCGACAAGATTGAGCGGAAACCTTCCCAGACCCGGCGGCAGCGAATAGGGCCGATTATCGTCTGGTATCCGCAACGTGCGCTGGAACGAGATCCGGCACTTGGCATCCTTATGCACTTCCGGAAATCGAAAAACCAGTTGATTTCTTTTCAGTTCAATCATTCTTTAACCCTCCTGGGTCCCTCAATTTGCAACACCGGTCCTTACCAATCTCCGTCCCGTATCTCGCGCGCGACGCTCTGAATCGTGTGATCGGGTGCATCCTTCATCTGCCGCAACAGCTCTGCGAACAGCTGCGGCCGCTGCATGATGATATTCCGCAGGTCGCTGGAGACTTTGCCCGCCATCGCCAGCAACAGGTCCGCATCCTCGTCCAACTCCCCGGCCAGCCGCCGTATAGTGGCCTCCGAAGGCGGCGCAACCTGGTCTCGCTCGATCTTGCTCAAGTAGGACGGCTCCACCCCAATGCGTTGTGCCACCTGCCGCACCGAGAAGGACCGGTCTCTCTTGAATCTCTTATCGCGAACGGAACGGATAAACTTGCCGAATGTCATGTGTACTACATAGTACACGATTTCAGTCGGTATGTCAAGAGGAACTTTGTTGGCATGCGCATTCCCGATTTTCTGGGCAGACGCGGTTTATGCCTGGAGTCGTGCGTTATGGGGATTCTCAGAGATTTTTGCTTTCGGTGGACTGCTTTCCAGTATACTTGTTTCGCGGGGTGAAAGGGCGAACAGCAAGGGCCCTCAGGCCCTGGAGGCGCCTTTCTCCTTTAAGCCTGTCTCCATCTTGACACCGATGGAGATTTAGTAGAGTCTGTTGTAAGGACAGGAATCTAGTCAGAAAGACTGCAAAAGAGGTGAACTGTTAACAGGAAATGGTCGATTCAGGAAGCAGAGTCGAGGTTCAGCGAGCTGTTGGAGTCTTCTCTCGAACAAGGACCACAGATCGTGACAAGGCGCGGCGTCGAAACTGCTGTGCTCTTGCCAATTGAACAGTGGCGAAAGCTGGAAAGTTTGAACAGGACCAACCTGAAAGAGTTGCTCCTCGCCCCTGAGGCGCGCACTGAAAACCTTACCCCGTCGCGGCAACAGCATCGCCGCCGGGCGCCTCAGGCTGTGGAATAGCGCCAAGTACCTCCTCGATAGAACGTAGTCGCCGAGGTGCGCTTCTCCCGGCCACATGACGCCGCCCACTCCCGCCCTTCAAACCTCGATCACACGCCCCCAACACCACCCCGCGCGCCAACAACGAACCACTGCCCCTCACGCCCCCTCCTCCTCCGCCTGCGCCTCATGCAGCGCGCCCAACCGCAGCAACTGCGGCGACAACGCCGCCGCCCCCGCCACCACCAGGATCGTCCCGATCCCCCCGCTCACCACCGAAATGACCGGCCCAAAATATTGCGCCACCAGCCCTGACTCAAAGCCGCCCAGCTCATTCGACGCCCCGATGAATATCCCGCTCACCGCCGAAACGCGCCCCCGCATCCGGTCCGGCGTCAGCAACTGCGTCAGCGTCTGCCGCACCACCATGCTGATATTGTCCAGCGCGCCCGTCAGAAACAGCATCACCCACGAGAGCGCGAAGTTCTGTGAGAAGCCGAAAAAGATCGTTGCCACGCCGAATCCCGCCACCGCCAGCAGCAGCGTGTGTCCGGCCCGCTTCATCGGCGGCAGATAGATCATCGCCACCGCCATCAAGAACGCCCCCACCGCCGGCGCCGCCCGCAGATAGCCGAACCCCGTCGCGCCCACATTCAGAATATCCTCGGCAAAAATCGGCAGCAGATAGACCGCCCCGCCCAGCAGCACCGCAAACAGGTCCAGCGCCATGATCGTGAAAAGAATCCGCTTGTCCCACACAAATCGGATTCCGCCCAGTAGCGTCTGCCAATTGGCCGGTTCCGGCTTCTCATCCACCGGCCGGAACCGGATGCGGGTCAAAATGAAGGCCAGCCACAACGAACCTGCCGCAGCCACAAAATACGCACTGTGCACGCTGACCGCAACCACAAAGCCGCCCAGCGCCGGCCCCACCACCGACGCAATATGCATCAGGCTCGTATTCCACGTAACCGCATTCGGAAAGACCTCCGCCGGCACCAGTTGCGGTAGCAGCGCCGTCCGCGCCGGCCGTCCCACCGTCATCATGCTGGCGTCCAGGAAGAGCAGTGCGTACATCCACAATATCGACCCTTCCATCATCGAGAAGGCAGCCAGCGCCAGTGACGTCGCCGTCATTCCCAGCAGGCTGAGGATCGACAATCTCCGCCGTTCATAACGGTCCGCCAGCAACCCCGCCGGCAGCGCCAGCACCATCAGAGGCAGCGCCTGCGCCAACCCTACCAACCCCAACGAGAGCGCCTCTCCCGTGCGTTGGTAGATCTCCCACGCGATCGCGATGCTCTGGATATAGGTTCCCATCCGCGCCACGACCCAGCCGACAACGTACAGCCGGTAATCGTGTATGCGGAATGCGGCATAGGGGTCGTGCGAGCGGGACAAAAGAAGAGCTCCGGTGGACAGGCGGGCAGACCTCTATTGAACGTCAAAACGCCCCGCATGTCCAACCGGACACGGGCGCGCAGGCACGATGCCAGAACTGCTGGACATGGTCGTACTCTCAAATATGACGGCGGCCGTACAAGAAAGAGGAGAGAGGAACGGCTGCGCTGCAAACTGACCAGGCTACTCTTCCGTGCCTCTATACCATTCCTCTGGCAATTGCCGCCCCAACCGCGACTTTGGCGGACTGCCAGTTCTCTTACTGATTAGCCGATCTCTTTCGTTGCGTGATCTGACACTTCTCGTAAACGAACTCAGGGTCGAGATCGGCGCCTGACTCCCAGGCGATAGTATCGAAAGAGACATGAACCGTTTCAAAAACTTTCGGGTCTTTGATCTTCCTGAAAACACCAAGATCCAGGTAAGGCTTCATGTCAATTAGCCCTTTCTCCCCATTTTCAAAGGCTACTGACAGGGTATAGTTCTCTTCATAAGAGACAGAAACGACCACAGGGCAAGTCATGGTCATACCACAGCCGCTCCTACCTTTCCCCTGCAGTCGCCCCTGCCGTTCACCCGCTCCCCCCAATCATCACCCCGTCCACGCGAATCGTCGGCGACCCCAGCGCGCCCATCATCGGCACAAACGTCAGATCGTTCCCGACCGACTTGACATTGTGCAGCAGCTCCTGCATCGGCAACGCGATCGTCACCTCGTTGACAGGATGGCTCAACTCGCCATTCTCGATCCAGTACCCCTTTGCCGAGATCGAATAGTCGCCGCTGATCGGATTGATGCTGGCCGTGTTCATCACGCTCTCCACGTACAGCCCCTGCTCCACTCCGCTGATCACCTCCTCCGGCGTCTCGTGCCCTGGCTGGAAGTAGAAGTTGCTCGCGTCCAGCGTCGGCATAGACGCGTGCCCACGGCGGTTGGCGTTCCCCGTAGAGCTGGCGGTACCGTCGCGGGTGGCCGTGTAATGATCATGCAGCGCCGTCTGCAAAACGCCTTCATCGATCAACCGCGTGGCCGCCGTCGGTACCCCCTCATCGTCAAACGGCCGCGTCGCGATTCCGCCGGGCAGCCGCCCATTGTCCAGCACTGTGACCAGATCCGCCGCCACCGTCTCGCCTATCTTACCCTCCAGAAACGACCGGTTGCGCTGCATCGCGTCCGCGCCCAGCGACCGCGAAAGCGCGCCCAGAATGCTGGTCGCCGCCATCGGCGAATAGACAACCGACGCACGCTGAGTCGGCACCGGCCTTCCCCCCAACATGCCTACTGCCTTACGCGCCGCATCTTTACCGACCTCGGTCGGCTTGAAGTCCGTAAGCCGCGAACCAAAGTCGAATCCGAACGCCATCGAACGATCATTCTCGTCCGCGGCCATCGCCATGACAAAGCCGCCGATAAAGCTCTTGTCATAGCTGCCCGCGATCCCCTTGGAGTTGGCGACTGCCACCGTCCCGTACTGGCTTATCAGCGTGCAGCGATTGGTCAGAACGACACGCTCGTCGTAGCGCAAGGCAGCCTTCTCAATCCGCCTGGCCATCTCGACCTTGCGTCCTACCGGCAGGTCTACTATCGCCTGATCATAGACCTCCAGATCATCCTCCGGCAGCGGCTGCGGCGCCGGCAACGATCGGTATTCGTCGCCGTCCGCGACGTCAGCCAGGCTGACCGCCGCCTCGACAGTCTTCTCGACACTGCTCGCCTCGAAATCGGAGGTGTAGGCATACCCCATCTTCCCGTCCCGGATCACACGCACGCCCAGCCCCTTCGAGCCCGCCTGCGAGAGCTTCTCCACCTCGCCCCGGTCTACATTGACCGACGTATTCTGCCCCACACTGATATAGGCTTCCGCCTCCACACCCCGTTCAACCGCCCGCGAAACCACGTCCTTAGCAAATTCAAGATAATCCACGTCTATACTCCCACTTCCGCTCCCAAAGAGGAAGGCTTATCTAAAGTTTCAAACCCCTAACCACTGCTATTTCACTCCGTTCCGCCAACCGTCAACTTCGGCACGCGCACCGTCGGCTGGCCGACGCTCACCCGCGCCCACTGCCCCTTGCCGCACATGCCCCGTCCCGGGTCCAGCGCCATGTCCGACCCGATCATATCGATCAGGCGCAGCGTCTCCGGCCCGTTGCCCACCAGCGTAGCCCCGCGCACCGGCGCCGTCAGCTTGCCGTCCTCGATCAGCCACCCTTCAGTAACCGTGAACACATAGTCACCGCGTCCGATCTCCACCTGGCCGCCGCCCAGCTTTTTCGCATACAGCCCCTTCTTCACCGAGCTGATGATCTCCTCCGGGTCGTGCGGGCCCGCGTCAATATACGTATTGGTCATGCGCGGCATCGGCATGTCTCTGAAAGTCTGGCGCCGCCCGTTGCCCGTCGATGCCCGGCCCGCTCGCCGCGCCTCAGTCAGGTCCCACATATACTCCTTCAAAATGCCGTTCTCGATCAGCACCGTCCGGTTCGTCGGCGCGCCCTCATCGTCAAAGCGCATCGTCCCCCGCCGCCCCGGGATCGTGCCGTCGTCGTAAGCGGTCAGAAAATCCGGCCCCACTTTTTCGCCCACCAGCCCCGTGTATGCCGATGCGCCCTTGGTGATAAAGTCCGCCTCCATACAGTGGCCGCAGGCCTCGTGAAAGAGGACGCCCCCCCAGCCATTGTTTATTACGACCGGCATCTCGCCCGCCGGCGCCGGCCTCGCATCCAGCATCAGCAGAGCCGTGTCAGCCGCCTCCGGCATCATCGCAACCGGATCTCGCTCGTCGAAGAACTCCAACCCCACCTGCCCTCCGACCCCGGTGGCGCTGGACTGGCGCACCTCCCCTTTCTGAGCCGCAACCTGCCCTTGAAACTCGATAAAGGCGCGGTCGTCCTCCGCCCAAACACCCTCGGAGTTGTAGACCCAGACCCGCCGCCGCGTCTCCGTGTAGCCGCACTGCACGCTGACAATATGCGGGCCGTGTTGTCGTGTGACGTCATCCATCTGCCGCAAGACATCGGCCTTCTCCTGCGTCGACATCTCCTCGAAAGGGCGCTCGATCCGGGACACGACAGGGCTCTCCCCCTTCGTCAGATCCGCGCACACCTGCGCATTATTTGCGTTCTCGGCCGCGGCCGCCGCAACCCCGGCCGCCTCAATCAGCGACTCCTTCGTCAGATCATCGGTGTATGCATAGGCCGCGTTGTTCCCGTAGAAGACCCGCACGCCCCCTCCGATGTCATTACCCTGCGTCGCCTTTTCCAGTCGTCCCTCGTCCAACGTGAGGGAAAGACTCTCCTTGTTCTCCAGATACACTTCTGCCAGGTCGGCACCCTTCGTGAGCCCGGCGTCCAAAACCCTGCGGATCGATTCAATGGGAAGCATAGGTTCTCCTGTCTTTATTCTCTAGCAAGCCACTGTGGGTACCGCCCCAAGTCCGCGCGGCAGGACGGCTCCTATCCACTGGCGTCCAGCCGCTGCACATCCTCCTCATCCAGCGCCAGCGTCAACGCCTCCATGTTCTGCCGCAAATGATCGCGGTTCGTCGACATCGGAATCGTCACCACCTGCGGCTGCCGCGTCAACCAGCGGATCGCAACCTGCGCCGCTGAGGCGCCGTGCTTGCGCGCAACTGCCTGCACCGTCTCGTTCTGCATCACCCCGTCCTTCAGCGGACAATAAGCGGTGAGCACGATATTGTTCTCCTGGCAGTAGCTTAACAGCCCGTTCTCCTCCGGCTCGCGCGTATGCAGATTATAGCGCACCTGGTTGGTTACAACCGGCGTCTCGCACAACTCCTGCGCCTCGCGCAACAGCGCAACGTCGAAGTTGCTCACGCCGACCCGCCTCACTCTTCCCTCTGCCGTAACTCGATTGAGCGCCCTGAAAGTTTCCTCCAGCGGCACATCCGGGTTGGGCCAGTGGATGAGGTACATGTCGGCATACTCCGTCTGCAAATGCTCCAGGCTGCCGTCCAGCGCCCTTAACAGATCGTCGTAACGTACATTGTCGGCCAGCACCTTGGTCGTCAGGAAAATATCCTCACGCGCGAAATCCTGCATCGCCCGCCCCACCAGCTCCTCGCAATGACCGACACCGTACATCTCCGCCGTGTCAATATGCGTATATCCCATCTCGATCGCATCCCGGATAATCGCGACCATTTCGTCATCCCGCGAGTAGTCGCGGCTGCGACCGCCTCCCATCTGCCACGTACCCAGGCCCAGTACCGGAAGTCGTCCGCCGTCGTTAAGTGTCAGAGTTTCCATTACCCGTCTTTCTCCTTGCGTCTGGCGTTCAGCCGTTCCCCAAAAGGCAGTGCGCTCTTCGCAACGGCCGCGCCCGAATAACCCTTGTAGCTCTGATGCAAAGTATACGCCACAGAGTAGGATTTCAGAATTTGCCAACCTTCCTTACGTAGAGGATGGCAGTACTCTCCTTCCCTTTCGAGAGACCTTCCCTCAGGCATCGGAACAGGCACTATGCGTTCCGAACTGCCTTGTAAGCAGATCCCTCAACAGTCAGGAAAACGTCAGACTGTTCTGTCTGTTCGGCATTGACTGAACAAACAGAACCTGCTAGGCTGTCCATGTTCAATCTTCTGTCTGACGCGCAATAGTCCTTGCGGAAGAACGGCCCGCCGGCAAAAGCGTCCCGATGTAAGGAGCAAAAGCATGGCACAACCTGCAATTTCAGTGAAAGACCTGAGCTTCAGTTACGGCGACACCCTCGCCGTCGACGATATCTCCTTCGATGTCGCCGAAGGCGAAGTCATCGGCTTCCTCGGTCCCAACGGCGCCGGCAAATCCACCGTCGTCAAGATGCTGACCGGTCAACTGACGCCCCAAAGTGGCTCAGCCACCCTCCTTGGCATGGATATCGTCAACGACCGCAAGCAAGTCCAGCAGGAGATCGGCATCTCTTTCGAATTCACGAACCTGTACGAGCAGATGAGCGCTGTCGAAAATCTCAACCTTTTCGCTAAACTCTACAAAGTACCCGATTTCGACGCCATAGACCTGCTTCAAAAAGTAGGTCTCGGCGGCCGCGACAAAGAACACGTCGCCAACTACTCCAAAGGCATGAAGCAACGTCTCATGATGGCGCGCGCCCTGGTCAGCGATCCCAAAATGCTCTTCCTCGACGAACCGACCGATGGCCTCGATCCCGTCTCCACCGAAACGATCCACACCTTGATCCACGCCGCTACCCAGACGGGATCAACCGTCTTTCTGACCACGCACGATATGGTTGAGGCCGACAAGTTGTCCGATCGGGTCGCCTTCCTCAATCAGGGCAAAATCGTCGCCCTCGACACGCCGGCCCGTCTCAAGCAGCGTTTCGGCATGCGCGCGCTCAAAGTGGAGGTCGAACTGCCCAACGGCGACATCGAAGTGCGCGAGGTGACGCTCGATGAAGACCAGACCCCGCAGACAGTCTTCGACCTCTTTACGAGCGAACGCATCCTTACCGTCCACAGTGAGGAAGCAACGCTTGAAGATATCTTTTTCGATATCACCGGCAGGGGGTTACAAGGATGATCGGCACACTCGTTGTCAATGATATCAAACTCTTCTTCCGCCACCGCTTCTTCGCCATCGTCACCGCGATAGGCGTGGTTTTCTACCTTGTCATTTACTTCCTGCTCCCCAACCAGGTCGACCAAAGCATGGGCATGGCCTTTTTCATCGAGGACCGGGAGATTCCCCTCTACCAGCGCCTCGTTGATGAACCTGGCGACTATACCATCTTCGACTCCGAGGCCGAGATGCTGACGGCGCTGGAAGAGACCGGTGATTTCTTCGTCGGCCTCTCGCTTCCCGCAGAGTTGACCGCGGCCGCCGCCAGAGGGGAGAAGGTGGAGTTGAATGCCTACTATGCACCCGGCGTCCCTGCAGAAGCAAAGCAGATTTTCCATGATGTGCTGGTGCTCGTCGCCAACACCGTGAACCCGGAGACGTTGACTGACCTTACCCGTTTCAATGACACTCAGGTCGTGCTCGGCAATGACATGACCGGCGCGCCTCTCTCAATGCGCGATCGGTTCGCGCCCCTTCTGCTGATGATGATTGTCGTGATAGAGGTCTTCGGGCTGGCGACCCTCCTCAACCGCGACGTCGATAATGGCACCGCACGCGCCCTCGTCACCGGCCCCCTGCGCTTGCATCAGTTCTTTGTCGGCAAGGCCCTGATGGGGATGGCCTTGGCCTTCGGCCAGGTCCTGATCCTGAGTGCCGTGATGGGTATTCTGGGCACAGCGCCGCTCCTTCTCCTGGCAACGCTGCTGCTGGGCAGTTTCCTGATGGTTGGCCTCGGTTTCTTTATCGCCGCAATCTCAAAGGACAATACGTCGGTGATGGGGTGGACGATTGTGTTTATCATCCCTATGATGTTCCCCGGCTTTTCGATTCTCCTGCCCGGCCTCTCTACCGGTTGGATGGAGTTCATCCCTTCCCATTACTTCGTGGACTCTCTGCACCGTATCATCAACTTCAGCGCCGGCTGGGCAGACGTGGCCGGCAACCTGACACTTCTGCTCCTGGTTGGCGCAGGTTCGATGGCGGTCGGAACGGCCGCCATAATGAGGAAATTCTGATGGATATTCAGCGAATTGCTGTTCTGATGGGCAAAGACGTACGCCTCGGCGCAACCAACTTCATGGTGATCTATGTACTTGTAATGCCGGTCGTCCTCAGCCTTCTCATCGCGCTTGTCTTCGGCGACCTCTTGGCCCAGACACCGCGCTTGGGCATCTACGACGCCAGCGCCAGTGAACAGTTCACCGGGCCGCTGCTCGACCATCCCAGCATCAACACCACCATCTACAACTCCGACGAGGCGCTCCAAAGCGCGGTCGGACGCGGCAGCGAAGAGATCGGCCTCAGCCTGCCCGCCGGCTTTGCCGCGTCCCTCGAAGACGACAGCGCAGAGGTCGACTTCACCATCTACCGCTGGGGGGAGGCCGGCGTGCGCAATCTCCTGCTCCTGGAATCGGCCGTCGCCCGCGCCATGACCGCAGGAATCGGCAGCAGCATCGATCAGCTTCCCGTCACCGTCAATGCGGAGCAGATAGGCAGCGCCAACACACAGACCTGGTCGCAGCGTCTGCTGCCCCTGCTCCTGATCATGTCAATCGTACTTGGGGGGCTCTTTTTCCCGGCCGCATCGCTGCTGGACGAGAAAAAGGATCGCACCCTGGTCGCCCTGACCTCTACGCCCACCTCGCTGCTCGATGTCTACCTGTCCAAGACGCTGATGGGCTTCATCCTCAGCGGGATCATGGGCTCGGTCATTCTGCTGATCAACGGCGCCTTCGTCGGCCAGGTCGCCCTCCTCCTGCTCGTGATCGCCCTCGGTGGCCTGATGTCCTCGTCCTTCGGCATCATCCTAGGCTCCGTCTCCAAGGACATGGATACCTTCATGGGTATCATCAAGGGCGCAGGTATTCTGCTCTACGCACCCGGCATCCTCAAGATATTCCCACAGGTGCCCGAGTGGATCGGCCGCGTCTTTCCTACCTACTACCTCATGAACCCCCTGCTCGAAGTGAGTCAGAACGGCGCCGGCATCGCCGAGATCGCTCTCGATATCGCTGTGCTGGCTCTCATCTCCATCGTGCTGCTGGTCCTGCTCAGCAGCGTCATCGGTCGCCAACAACAAAAACTGGCCCTGGAAACATGAGCGCCGCCAACCACAAACCGCTGACCGCTGAAGTTACGTTGCCAACTAGCGATTTGCACGAATATGTAGAGAGCTTCGGTCTCTTCTGGGAAGAGGCCGGCCTGCCCCGCATGACCGGCAGAATCCTGAGCTGGCTTCTGATCTGCGACCCGCCCCACCAGACCATGCACGATCTCACCGACGCTCTGCAGGCCAGCAAATCCTCCATCAGCACAGGCACCCGCATGCTCATCCGCATGGGCATCATCGAGCGCCTTAGCTTGCCCGGCCACCGCCGCGACCACTACCGCATCGTGCCCGACTTCTGGTCCCGCGTGCTGGAAGAAAAAGCCCAGCAGTTTACCGAGTTCCGACGCCTTGCCGAAAAAGGCCTCCTGCTTCTCGACGGAGCCTCCCCCGCCCGCCGTCAGCGTCTGGAAGAAATGCGAGACCTCTACGCCTTCATGGAAAGGGAGTACCCCCTGGTTTTGGACCACTGGCGGGCGCACCGGTCGGCCGTCGAGGGCCCTGCACAAGCCCAGCTAATGCCCGAAAAATAGCCCCCAAAAGTAAGCGACCGCCAAGGGCATTTCATATCCCGGCGGTCGCATCGCTGTTCCCTTCAGTCGGTCCCTGCAGTTCACTGATCTCCGATCACTGCTCTTCCCCCAACCACTCCATCACCACCGCCTGGTGTCCCCGCACACCTGCCTCCCCGTTCAAGGCGGACGGACCGTGCTCGAAATAGGGGCTCATGAGCGACCGCTGCTGCTGTTCGCACGCGTAGATGTCCTCTTGCATGAAGTCGCCTGAAGCCATCGGGTCGTCGCCGTCTTCGCTTTCATACTTGCCTCGGACCCGATTCGTCCAAAAGTTGAATGAACGGATCGACTGCGAAGCGAACGCCAGCAATGAAGCGTCGGCAATTTTCGTGCGGATTACGACGCGCGTGCTGTCGGGCGCCAGCGGCGTCAGGTGAAAAACCGACCACGAGTTCTCATTCTCCGCCAGCCCAATTCCCGGAAACAGCATCGGCACCCACGCGCCGGCCTTGTCCGCCGGGACCACCAGCGGCGAAGGCGCATTCTTTTCGACGTCCGCCGCGTATTCCGGGCTGAGCGGCTCCCAAAAATGGAAGTGAGGACCAGCGAAACCGGACTCGATGCGCCTGTGATCGTACATCGACAGCGTGCCGGAATGCAGATGCGCCAGATGATAACCGTCAATGTAATTCTCGGCCACGATCTTCCAGTTGGCGGCAATCGTGTACTCCGCGCGCCCTTTCTTGTACTCCACCAGTTCATCCACATGGTGAGGGCCAAGATGGGGCTCAACCCCGCCAAACCACTCCTCCACCGGACAGGCGTTCTCGTCAGGATGGACCCACAACATTCCTCGCCAGCGGGCGACCGACGCCTTTTTCAACCCGAGACTCGCCATATCCAAGTCCGGAAACTGATTTTTCCTGTCAGGAACAGACAGCAGACAGCCTGCCAGGTCGTACGTCCAATCGTGATAGGGACAGGTGATGACCTTTTTCGTATTGCCGACGGCGCGCAGCAGTTGCGTCCCCCGGTGGCGGCAGATATTGTGAAAGGCCCGCAACTGCCCGTCCTGCCCCATCACAATAAAAATGTTGTTCAGCCCTGCCTGCACCGAAACATACTGCCCTGGTTCGCTGACGTCCCCAACCAGGCCGGCAAAGGCCCACGTTCGTGAAAATATGCGCTCCTGCTCGCGGTCAAACCACGCCTGCGATGTGTAGGCCTCGACCGGCAAAATGGGCATGGTTTCGTTGCTCTTCATTCGAAGTTTTCCCCGTTTCCTGTTAACCGGCGTGGCGCCTTCTCAATCTGCAAACCACGCCATATTTGGCGTTATGTCTACACATTTACAATACGCTGTACAGGAAACTGCGTTTCCTTCCGAACCTGTTCTAGCCGCCCACCTCGCGCCGCACGACCTCCGCCGCCGCGCCGAGCACATCTTCCAGCCTCTCCGCGGCCACACCCCCGCCCTGCGCAAAGTCTGGCCGCCCTCCGCCCCCGCCGCCGAACTGCCTCAGCGTATCCCGCAACAGATCGCCAACGTGCAACGAAAAGTCTTCTGAACGGGCGAAGACTACCGTGCCCTTGCCCCGCTGCGCACACCCAAGCAGAGCCACTACGCCTGGCTCGGCGATAAGCGCCCGCGCCAGCCTTTGCACTGACTCTGGTTCGCTGTCATTAATCGCCTCGGCCACCAGCCGCACCCCGCCCGCGGTCTCCGCATCCGTCAGCAGCTCTCGCGCCTGATACCCGACAAGCCCCTCCCGCAGCGCCTTCACCTCCCGCTCCGCACCCCGCAGCGCCTCCTGCTGTTTCGACACCAGTCCCGGCACATCCTGCACGCCGCTATCCAGCAATCCGGCCGTCTCCGCCAGCAACCCGCGGCGCTCCGCCGCATCCGCCAGCGCCCTCCCCCCGCACACGAAATGCACGCGGCTCCTGCCCCGGTGCTTCTCAACCCGCACCAGCGAGATCAACCCGATCTCCCCCGTCCTCCGCACGTGCGTCCCCCCGCACGCCGACCAGTCAAACTTGTCAATCTCCACAATGCGAGTCGCACCCGCCACCGCCGGCGCCCGCCGCAGCGGCACCCTCTCGCGCTCCTCTTCATCGACCCAATAGGCCCGTATCGGCCGGTTCTCCCACACCATCCCGTTAGCCGCCGTCTCAACGTCCGCCAACTGCGCCGCAGACAGCGGTGGCCCGTCCAGATCCACAGTAGTCAGCGCATCACCGAAATGAACGCTCACCGTCTTCAGCCCCAGCCGTCGGAAAAACACCTGCGACAGCAGATGCTGGCCCGAATGCTGCTGCATATGATCATAGCGCCGCGGCCAGTCGATCACCCCGTTCACACCTGCCGTCTGCTCCGACAACGGCTCCGCCAGCAGATGCAGCACCGCGCCGTCCGCCCCAACCTGCACATCGACCACCGCAGTTCCGTCCAGGCTGCCCGTGTCGTGCGGCTGACCGCCCGAAGTGGGGTAGAAGGCCGATCGGCTCAACCGCACCGTCGGCTGTTCCTCGTACGTAAACCGCTCCGTCACCTGCGCGCTGAAGCGGGTCAGGTACGCGTCTTCGTAGTAGAGTCTCTCGTCCATGAGGTCAGTAGTCAGTACCGGAGTAGAAAGTTGACAGAGAATGGCAACCGCTCATACCGCAACTCACAGGCTGCCCGCCGAAGGCGCTGCGACGCCTGCCTCGATCTGAAGCAATTGCGCGTTCTGCTGAAAATCCCTGGAAAACTGTGCCCAGTTGGTCGTCGTAACAATACCCTGCCGCACATCCGCCAGTGCCACAAGCAAGGCCTCGCGCCGCTCTGCATCCAACTCGCTCATCACATCGTCCAGCAGCAGGATCGGCTTCTCGCCGGTCGCCTCCGCCATCGCCTGCAGCTCCGCCAGTTTCAGCGCCAGCGCGCCCGTGCGCTGTTGCCCCCGGCTGCCGTACGTGCGCAGGTTCCAGCCGTTGACCAGAAAAACCAGCTCGTCCCGGTGCGGTCCGTAGAGCGAACTGCCCGCCTTCAACTCAACACCGCGGCGGATTTCCAGCCGTTCACGGAATCGCTGGCCGATCGTCTCCGCCCCGACCTCTATGCCAGCGATCCCGTCGGTCTCCACTTCCTCGCCCTCCCGCAACCTCTGGTAGTCATGTTCAGAGTAGAGCCCGGTGTTGAAGCTGGGCAGGTACAGCAGCTCCAACGACTCCTGCTGCTGCGAAAGCTCCGCCTGAACGCGACGAGCGATCGGCGCTAGTTCCTGCAGATAGGTATGCCGCCGGGCCAGCACCTGCGTTCCCAGCTCGACCAGTTGATCATCCCAGAAACTGAGTTGCGCCGCCGCCGAGTGGCTGTCAGCCTGTTCCTGCAGCTGTTTCAGCAGACTGTTCCGCTGCGTAACCACCTTCTGATAGCGGGAAAGCGTCTGACAGTAGCCGCGGTCGATCTGGCAGAGGGCAATGTCGACGTAACGCCGCCTCTCACTTGGGCTTCCGGACACAAGCGTCAAGTCCTCCGGCAGAAAAAGCACGGCCCGCAAATGTCCGATCAGGTCCATGCTGCGCCGCGGCGCCCCGTTCACCCGAACCTGCTTCGTGTAGTTGAGCCCGTCCCCGCGCAGCGTGAACAGAATCTCAAGCGTCGTCGACTCCTCCCTCCGCTCGACCTCGCCTCGAATGCGTGCGTAGGGGATCGGCTCCTCCGCCGCGGCCCTGTCAACCGCCTCCCGCTCCGTCCGCACCTGGCGCGACTTGCTCGTCGCCAGGTAATAGACCGCCTCGAGCAGATTCGTCTTGCCCTGCCCGTTGCGGCCCTGCACCAGCGTCACCGGCGCGCTGAAGCACAGGTCCAACTCTCTGTAGTTACGGAAATGTTCCAGATGGAGCCGCGAAAGATACATTGCTCAGCGTTCGGCACTCAACACAACCCGCTCGTTACGCCTCCGGCATATAACAGCCAACCGTCTGCTTGCTGCGTCCGAACCAGCTCTGCGCGACCCGCTGAATGTCCACTGCCGTCACCGCCTCCAGGTTCGCCAGCCAGCCGTCAAACCATTCGCTGTCCGCAATCATCTCGCTGAAGCCCAGCCAGTAGGCCTGGTTTGTCACGCTCTCGCTGCTGTATGCGAACTGCGCCTTCGTCTGCTTGATAGCCTTTTCCAGCTCCTCCGCTGCCACCTGTTCCTCCTGCACGCGTTCAATCTCCGCCCAGATCGCATCCTCGATCTCCTGGTGCGTGATATCCTGCGCAAGCGTGGCGCTGAAGCCGAAAACATAAGGATCAATCGTCGGCATGAACGCGGAAGTGACGCCTACCGCCAGCTCCTTGTCCACCAGCGCCCTGTAGAGTCGGTTGCTGCGGTTGGAAGAGCTGCCCCCGAAAAGCCCCATCCCCTTCGCGCCGCTCAGGATGCTGTCCAGCACCGTCAGCGCAAAGAAGTCCGGATGCCGCGCATCCGGCGCATGGAACGCCAGGCCGAAGTAGGAAGTCTGGTCCGTTCCCCGCAACACGATCCGTCGCTCCGCCCGCTGCTCCGGCTCCTCCAGGTGCATCTCTGGCAAGGCGGGACCCGCCTCCAGTCCGCCAAAATACTGCTCGATGCGGTCTGCCATCTGCGCGCTGTCAATGTCCCCCACGACCACCGCCACCGCGTTACTCGGCGTATAGAACGTCCGGTAATGCTCGTAAAGATCGTCCCGCCGCATCGTCAACAGGTCCTGCTTCCAGCCGATGACCGGATGCCGGTACGGGTGCGTCTGGAACGCCGCAGCCTGCATTTCCGTATTCAGCAGCCACCGGTAGCTGTTCTCGCTTCCTTCCCGCTCGCTGATGATCACAGTCCGCTCCGACTCGGTCTCCTCCTCGTCAAAGATCGCATTCGCCATGCGGTCGCTCTCCACGTCCAGCGCCAGTTCGATGCGCTCCGCCGGAAAGGTCTCGAAATAGGTCGTCCAGTCCTGCCAGGTCATGCCGTTGAACGCCCCACCGGCGCGCGCCACCGCCTTGTCAAACGAGCCCTGCGGATACCTCTCAGTACCCTTGAAGAGCATGTGCTCCACCCAGTGGCTGATGCCGGTGCCGCCGGGAACCTCATTGCGGCTTCCCACCCGGTAGAAGATCCAGAAACTGGCGACCGGCGCCAGGTGGCTCTCCTTCAGAATGACCTGCAGGCCGTTGTCAAGCCGTCTCTTCTGTACGCTGCCATTTTCCCGCACGCGAGTTGCGCTCTCTGCTCCCATCAGTCCTGGCTCCTCTTCCTGTCTGAACTGTAAAGTGAGTGTCTGTAATGTCGAAGGCGGTCTTTTGCCGCAAGACTTCCGGACCTCATTCTAACACGACCGCGTCAGCCTGGGCCGCCCGGTCCGCCCGGTCCTGAGCCTTGTTGAAGTCACTCCAGCGCAACTGTTCCCGCCAGAAATAATAGGCCCCCAACAGCGTCACCGGCGCCCACAGCGCCGCGTGTAAGGTCAGCGTATAGCTGGCCGCCAGCTGCGTATCGATTCCATACGCCGTCAGCGTCTCGATTGCCGGCGTATCAAACGTTCCGATATGCCCCGGCGCTGACGGCAGCGTTGTCGCCAGATTCACGATCCCGTTGATCAACATCAGCGCCAGGAAACTGACGCTGAACGCGAACGCATGCATCACGAACCAGTACTTGACCGTCTCCATCAGCCACACCACAATGCTCGTCGCAAAAATCAAGAACAGATCCCGTCCGCTGCTCAGACTGCCCAGTCCCGCCATGAACCGTTCAAAATAGCCGTCTGTCCGTTCTCGGGTCCCCGCCGGCAGCAGATGTTCTGCCAGCCAGCCATACAGCGCCGCAATCCGCCGCGGCCGCACTGTGACCCAAATGAAAAGCGCTGTGACGATCAGCAACAGAAATGTGACAAAGACGACAAACCGCTGAAAAGATGCCGGAATCGGCGCAAAAGGCAGCGCCAGAAATACGAACAGCAGCATCACCAGCCCATCAAACACGCGCTCGATGATCACCGTCGCCAGGCTCGAGCTGATCGGGATCTCCTCCCGCTGCCACAGCACGTACGCCCGCATCACCTCCCCGGCCCGAAAAGGGTAGACGTTGTTGCCGAAATAGCCAATGCACACCACCGGAAAGAGCCGGCCCAGCGACACCGGCTTCAAGTGCCGCAGCATATAGTGCCAGCGCCACGTGCGCGCCCACAGTCCCACCATATAAACCGCCACACCGGGCACAATCCACCAGTAGTTGGCCTGCCCCATCGCCCGCCAAACCTCAGGCAATTGGAGGCCCGGCAGAATCAAATAGAGAAAAAAGACGCTGATCAGAATACCGATCAGCAGTTGGGCCGTGCGTTTCATCCATCCCTCATGGCGCTTCTCATCCCGCTATTATTCCACACCTCGCACCCCCGCTGAAATCCGCCCCGATCCGGACCCAATCCCAAACCAAGACTTCCCGTGAGCCCTGCTCACGCCTCTCCTCTCCATCACCCACAAGCAGGCCCACCAAAAACCCAATACTAGCAACCGGGCTCTGGTCTCCACAAAAAAATGCCAGGCCAAACGGCCTGGCATTCCGAGGTAGACTTTCTGGACTTCGCTCACCTGCGCTATCCCGGAATAGGGAGCACCGCAGGCTCAACCGCCTCACCGAGAATCTCTTCCATCGCCATTACGTGGGCACATATGCTTCTGCGCTGAAACTCCTCGCAATCACAATCCCAGGAGCCCTGATCATAAGAAACGCGGTGATCAGAATTCTCGCCGTGAATCTTCACCTGCAGGTTGTTAACCCAGAGGCGTTCGTCGCGTTCAGCTGCGTACTGGCGGGCTTTGAGGATACGGCTGGCAATCGCGTCCATTCTGATTTCCTTTCTCTGAGCTGGTTGCGCCTAAGAAACGAAACGGTACGGAGATAAGTTCCCGTTTTGTGCGCGTTTCCCAAAAACAACAACACCCGGGCACGCGCGCACCCGGGTGTCTATGGCCTTTGCAGTCAGTGCAACTCGATGTGGAATCCGGCTACAATTCGCAAAACGTTTCGCGTTCACGCTCATCCTTGAGTGTCAACTGTTTTGTTCCCGGCACAATGAAAATCCATCGCGCCGGCGGTCTTGTATCGAATTTTGCTGAACATTTCCTGAGCCGTTCGTCTTGGGGGGTACGGCTACACTAAGTATAAGCTCTTACCCTCCTCCTGTCAACCGCAGTGCCTCGCTCCGGTCCCCCATCGTCCCCTGCAGATTCGCCAGACCCGTGGACATTTACTCTGGTGGAACTCCAACCGCCAGCCTCAAACCGGACCGAAATCGGCGAAACCGGCCTGGTGGACAATTTACCTACGATTTGGCTACGATCCGCTCAAAAACTGCCTCCGCCAGACCATGGCTCCTTCTACTCCACGAAAATCTCAACCAGCTCCTCTTCATCGTGAACCTCCAGTATCTTCCCATTCAGCCCGGACCGCAACGCGTCGCGAATCTCCTCAACGTCCAGTTCGGCCACATCCGGTACAAAACGCGCTCCAACCGCCAACCCCATGTTGACCAGCCCAATCGGGATCGTCAAGTTGACCCGCGTCTTGCCGCTCCTTGTGTCGGATACGCGTAGACGCAGCCACCGTCCTCCTCCCTCGCCGCCTGCTTCGGCCGTCCCTCGCTGACGGCGGGCCTGTTCGTCGCTCCTACCCAGCGCACCCAATAGACGCGCGCCCTCTTTCGCTGAAATCTTTCCTTCTTCGATCATCTTCAAGACCCGCATCCGCTCTTCCGCTGTAGCCATATCATCCTCTTCCTGAAACTGAGACTAACATCCTCTCCTGGTCCCGCCGCACAATTATCTCTTCGTGGCCCTTCGTGCACGGACTAAATCTCTCTCAAATCCAGCAGTCCTCCGCCTTCCGCCAGTCAGAACATACCCTAATACTGCCCAAGCAGCCCGCGCCTGCGGGCAACCCGCTCTCCCCACAAAAATACGCCCCAACCCGCAAACAGAAAGACCACCGTATGCACGGTCAACCAGACCAGGCTTCCGTCTTGCCACACACTGGCCAGCGACATGTCGTCTAACACGACCCGGCGCAATACATCGATCCCCTGCGTGGAAGGCAGGCTGCGTGCAAACGCCTCCATCCAGCCCGGCATGCGCTCTACCGTCAGAAAGGAGCCGTTCAGGAACAACAGCATATTGGTAAGCAAATTACTCAGTGCATTTACCTGCTTGAACACCAGCGTCGCCCCGCCCATGAAAAAAGCGAATCCGTACAGCCCGGTGATCGTCAGAGCAAAGACCGGCACCCCTTCAAGACGAACCGGAATCCGGATCCCCAGCAAGAGCATAAGAATTCCGCCAATCAGAATGACCATGCCGCTGCTGATGAACAATGACGCCACCGAGCGCCCCGCCAGCAGCAGGCCCGACGGCAGCGGGCTCATATACATCTGCTCCAGCGTTCCCGTCTGCGTCTCCTCGCGGATACCCTGACTCATGTCCGAAATCGCGAACACCGCGAAAAACCACGTCAGGTATCCCAACAGCGCCGGCGCCATCTGCTCGGGCGCAGGCCTGCCGCCCGATACAAAAAAACTGATCCCGACGAAAAGGAATCCGATCATAAACGTCTCGAGCATAAAGTTGAATCTGTACGACCAAAGTATGATCAGTCGCTTCTGGCATTCATTCAATAGGACCGTTCCCGTCAACACCATCGCTTTAACCTCGGATTTCAACGCCGGCGGACACGCGGCCCGCGCCTTGTTCCAATCCACTGTCTTCGGCAGAGGTCTCCTCCGCCCGCTCGATCATTTCGACAAATATCTCTTCCAGATTCGGCTCAGCGGGCGTGACACTGATCAAATCCATTCCCGCCAGCCGTGCCCGTTCTACCAGGTCGAAAACGGACAACTCCTCCCCGACCTCCCCGGAGAGGACCGTGTGCCCGTTCTCTTGGCTGGCCGAAAATCCTGGAAAGGCCCCGGTTTTCTCGGCCCCGACCAAACCCCGCAACCGCACCTGATAGAACTCGCGGCGGAACAGATCTAGCAGCTCTCCGGTGGGCCGGTGGGTCAGCAGCCGTCCCCGGCTCATGATCGCAACCCGGTCGCAAAGACTCTCGGCCATATCCAGTTGGTGCGTCGTCAACACAACCGTCTTGCCGCGTTCCTTTGCCAGCTGGATTATCCACTCCTGTACCGTCCGTGAGGCCTGTACATCCAACCCCAAGGCTGGTTCGTCCAGAAGCACGATCGGCGGGTCAGCGATCAGCGCAGCCGCGATCGCCACCTTCTGTTGCATTCCCCGGCTGAACTCTCCCACAGGATCTTTGCGCCGCTCCCACAAATCCAGCTCCCGCAACAGCTGTTCTGCCCTCGCCTTCAGCAACTTGCTCGCCGAGACCCCCTTTATCCGGCCAAAGTAGAGAAGGTTCTGCCACGCGTTCATGCGCCAGTAGACGTTGCGCGTCCCTTCCAGCACCGCGCCGATCTGCTGCATCGCCTGGCCCCGCTGCCTGCTCACGTCATATCCGTTGAGCCGCACCGTTCCCGTCGTCGGCATCACTAGGCCGCACGCCATCTTCAACGTGGTTGTCTTGCCGGCGCCATTCGACCCCAGAAAGCCAAAGACCTGCCCCGGCTCCACCGTCAAATCCAGCCGGCTGACGGCTTCCACTTCATTGCCCCCGCGGCTGCGGAATGTCTTACTCAGAGATTCGATCTTAATGGCTGCTTTCATCACCGGTTTCCAATTCAATCCAACCCGACCACCACCAACTCTTCTTTCTCTTCTTTGTCCTCGTACACTCGCACGAACTCCAGCGCCATGCACGATTCCAGAAAACGTTCCGCTGGAATTCCCTGTGTGCGGCGGCTCCGCTCGATAAACTGAAACGCCTGTGACCAGCTCAACTTGGACTGAAAAAACGCGCCGATCAAAGGCAAGGGGATCGGGATGCGCACATTCACCGCTTTCGATTTTCCGTTCGTATTGACTTCAAATACGTAAACGCGCAACCAGAAGAAGAGAACACGGCGCAAGAATGTGCCGTACGGCTGGCGACTGCCCTCCCGAACTTGGCGTACGATCTGCGGCAGCGCCTCCTGGCCCCCTTCCCATTCGCCCGCAATTGCACCGTCGCTGCGGACTGTGATAGCCGACCGCGAGCGGGTCGGCAGCTGGCTGGCTCCATCCCGACTGTCTCTTTCCATCCTGTTCCTCCATGTTCACCTGAGTGACAACTCTGCGGCGCCTGTCTCAGCTAAGAAGCCCGGCTGCCCAGCGCATCCAGCAGCTCCTCCGCCTCCGCAGCCGTGATCTTCCCCTTCGACAACATGCGCAGGACCGCCAACCGCTCCTCCTCGGAAACCGGCTCAACCTCCGCCTCATTCCCGACGTCCACCGCCGCGTTCACGTCCACGTCGATATCCTCGAAGTCAGCCGGCGGCTCCTCGTCTCGCACGGATGCCCCGGACGACGGCGCATCCGTGTCGAAACTGAAGCTCCAGCTGCGAGCATCTTCCCAGTCGCCTTCAGCCGCCCTCTTGCCCGCATCCCGCAGTTTGCGCCGCAATGTCTTGCTCAACGACCGCGTGATGTGACGCTGCGCACGGGCGGCGTGCCGTTCCCCTCTCACGCCCTCCTCCTCGCCAAGTCCCTTTAGAATGCCGCCGGATTCGAGATGCACGCTGCCCCCGGCAACCAGAGAATAACTGCTCTTCCCCGCTCCGGCGCGGAACGTATGCGCGCCCGGGCCGCGCGCCACCATTGTCGCGCCCCCTTCGACCGTGAGCCCGCCGCCGCACACCGCCTTGAAGGAACCCCCTTCTCCCTCTTCCAAACGACACCGTACATCGCCCCCCGCAGCTACGTTGACACTTCCCCGAACTGTCGCCAGCTCGACGCTGCCGCCGCACTTGGCCGAAAGCGAACCGCCGCATCCCTCTACCATCAGGTCGCCGCCTACGCCGCCCAGCGAAATTGAACCGCCCACTTCACGCAGTGTCGCCCGCCCGTTCGCCTTCTTGCAGGACAGCGCGCCGCGAACGCTCTCGGCCGACAGGTCGCCCATCACCCGGCTCACCGCCGCCTCCCCCACTTCTGCAAGGTGCAGCTCCCCATTCACCTGATCGCAGGCGACCTTGCCCCGCACACCGCGCAGGCTGACCCGCCCCATTGCCTTGCCGACCGCGGCCGCGCCGTCGACGTTGATGAACTCCACTGCGCCGTCCGCCCTATCGACAACCGCGTTTCCCCCCGCGTTCAACACGTCCACGTCCGCGCGCGCCCGCCTTACCCGTACCGCGGACACGTTCTGCAACGTTAATCTTCCTGCCACCTCGGAAATCAAGACTGCCCCGCCAATCCGCTCCGCCGTCAAATCCCCGTGTGCCCGCTTCGTCACCTCCACCCCGCCAGCCGCGTCCGCCAGGTTCACCCGGCCCCCCGCGCTCCCGATTCGCACGCTGCCGGTCTCTTCTACCAGCAAATCTCCGCCGCACCGTTCAATTTCCACCCCGCCGCGAATGTGGCTGACTTTCACCAGGCCCCCCGCCGCGCTTTCCACCAGTTTGCTCTTCCGCGGCAGACGCACCGTGCACGAACCCTCGGTCGCGATCTCGATCTGCTCCGGCCCGGCCTCCACGATCGGCTGGCTTCCATGGCCGTCCACCTCGATCAGCGCCTGCTCCCAACCCTCGACCAGAAAATCTCCCCCGCAACGGACCCGTACGCGCGGATTCGGAGATTCCGGCTCCACCTGTATCCGCTCACTCATTTTGCTCCCCTCTCATGCCTGCTCTCATGTCCCTGCACTCCCGCCAACCGGCAGGTCAAGGTAATTCTATCCGTTCTGTAACTGCTCCATGGCCGCTTCATAGTCGATCGCCCCTGCCTCCAACTGCTCCAGGATCTGCCGCCGCGCCTTCTCCGGCAGCGGCGCTGGCTCATCGCGACCCGGCTCAAACCCCATCGCCCGGATCATCTCGTGCAGCCGTCCCCGCAGCGTCGGGTACGACATCCCCAACTCCTCCTCCATCCGGTTGAACTTTCCCTCACAGCGAATAAACGTGGCCGCGAACTCCATCTGCTCCTGCGTCAGTCCGGCGAATGGCGTCTCCACCAGGAACCGCCCCTCCACCCGGCTGTCACATTCCCGGCAAAAGAAGCCGGTCACGGTCAAATCTCCTGCCTGGCAGATCGGGCAGGCGGTAGGTAGTGGATTCATAATATCGTCTCCATCCGCTTACGGCCGGAATAGTCGGCAAGTGACAGCCTGGCCTCCGTCCTTCGATAACGCTGCTGGAGAGCAGTTCCCCTTGCCACCAGCCACTCTCCCAAACGCGAAAATAGCCACGCCTGCCAGCGAGGTGTGCGTCGATACGGCCTTAGCCCTTGATACGTCCTCACTTCCGAAGTTAGCTTCTCCCGCCGTAGCGTCGCCTCTAAAGCCATCCGTTCCATAAACATTCTGTGTCCTCACTTCCAATTTTCGAACCAAATCTGGCGTATAATCAATATAATAACTCATTATATTAAGAATGTCAATAGTTTTCTTTAATTTATTTAAGAATTATGTTGAATTCCTTAGAATTCTCTCGATTTACCGTGTTTCCGTTTGGAAAAGGACCACTAGCGCCCTCAATTCTCTCGCATCTCGCTCGTGAACTCTTGTACAACGCTCGTTATACTCTCGCGCCTGCTCTTACGGCGCCTCGAGCCCGCGGTCTGTTCTCTCAACCGGCGAGAATAGGCCCGCGATATGAGGGACGACCCACAGTCTGCCATCCCGTCAGTCCTGAGAAACCTGATTCAGACAACGTCTGCCCAATGACTTGGACAGCCCCTTGTCAGGGGCGCATCCCAAAATGGCGCCTGCACTATGTCTCTCCAAAGGCCGGCAGACAATTCCATCCACCGCTGCAATGGATTCCCCGCCTGCCCTCTCCCACCCCCAAACTGGGATGCACCCCTTGTCAGAAACCGTACCCAATGCCCGCTGCATATCTGCTATACTGAAGCGCCAGACCTGACTGTGTCTCTCCCGGAGGCTTAGCGACGCCGGATGCAAAGATTGCGCCAGCGCCTTGGCCCCGACTGTCTGATCGTCATCCACCAAGGTCACCAAATCCAAGCTACTGTCTGTGCCTGGCGTTTTGGTTTAGAGGAGAAGGGAAGATGGACAATTCCACCTTATACAACGGTGCGGCTAGAGGTTCTGAGATTCGCGTCGGAGTACTCGGCCTCGGCCAGGGCCGCTCCCACCTGCGCGCCCTCCAGATGCTGGAAGACTCAACAGTCACCGCCGTCTGTGACCAGGACGCCCGCCTCGCCGAACGCGTAGCACACGAATTCGGCGTCGAAACCCGCTTCCCCACCTACGAAGCCATGCTCGACGATCCCAATATCCATCTCATCGTCGTCGCCACCCCCGACCACCTCCACGGCCGGCACGCCATCATGGCGCTCGAAGCAGGCAAACACGTCCTCTCCGAAATCCCCATGGCCACCACACTGGATGAATGTAACCGCATCATCGAACTCACCGACCGCCATGGCCTCAAATACCACATGGGCAACCAGGTCCGCTACGCATTCTGCCTGCGCGACGTGCACAGGATGATCCGCACCGGCGACCTCGGCGAAATCTTCTACGGCGAGGGCGAATACCTCCACACCATGGACGACATCGTCAGCCGTCGTCCATCCGATCACTGGCGCATCCACCCGCAAACCCCCCAGACCACCCTGCTCGGTGGCGGTCCCCACGCCATCGACACCTTGCGCTGGTTGATGGGCGTCGACTTTGTCGAGGCGCAAGCCTATCACGCCCAGCAACAGTCCCGCTGGCAGACCACGCACACAACCATCACAATCTTCAAAGCAGCCAGCGGCGCCGCCGCCAAAGTAACCGTATCCTACGGCATGGTACGCCCCTACTGCCTCTACTACTCCGTCTACGGCAGCGACGGCTCCTTCGAACGCACCCGCGACCAGGGCGGCGCAATCGAGGACACCATCAACTACCACTATCACGACAGGATCGCCGGCGCCCGCCGCATGGCGCCCGTCACCGTTCCCAACTGGAGTAATCCGGCCATCCAGCGCCAGCATTCGCTCGGACACGGCACCATGGAGATCGAGCAGGCCCAACACTTTCTCAATGCCATCATCGCCGACGAAGAGCCCGCCATCGGCCCACGCGAGGCCGCCCGCTCCATCGCCGCCGGCATCTGCGCCCTCCAGTCTGCACAGCAGGGAGGCGGCCCGGTTGCCATACCCACCTTTGACTGACACTCATCATTTCGGGCAACGACGTAAGAGCGCTCTACCTGCGATGCGCTGCGACTGAACGGCCCGCATCCGGAGAACGAGGGTCCAACTATGCTCCTGTTTCACAATGCGGGGGAAGCCCGCAGCCGCTACAGCTACTATCTGGCCGAAATCCTGCGCATGGAAGGGTTCGTTGACTTTTCAGAGGAGGATATCGGCGCTCTGGACGGAAATCTCCTGGCCCAACACGATCTCATAATCCTGCCGCGCGCCGCGCTCAGCCGCGCACAGATAGGGCAGCTGGTCGCCTGTCTGCAGGAAGGAGGACGGCTCATAGCCTTTCAGCCCGAACCACAGCTGACCGAAGAATTGGGTCTGCGTCCTGCCTACCGCGGCCTCGATGGCGGCCTGCTGCACGTCGACACCCATCAACCCGCCTTGCAAGGCCTGTCCGACGAACCGGTCCAGGTGGTAACGCCCGCGGTTGAATGGTCACTCGACGCCGCCGATGGGATCAGCGAGTTGGCCGTCATCCGCCCGGCTGACGACGGCTCTGTAGAAGGAGCGCCCGCCGTCGTAGCGACAACGGTCGGACGCGGCGCCGCGGTCCTCTTCTCCTACGATCTCCCCTACACCGTCGCCCGTCTGCGCCAGGGCAACCCCGACCACGTCGATCTCTGCTTTGCCGGCCTCGACGGCATCTACCGGCCCAGCGAGCTGTTCGTCGGACAGCTGCCTCTGGAGCAGATGCTGGTCCCGCAGGCCGATCTGCACAGCGCCCTGCTCGCCCGCCTGATAGAAGAGCTGGCCCCCCGCCCGCGCCTCTGGTACTACCCGCACGCAGAACAGAGCAGTGCGTTGATAATGACCAGCGACGACGACTGGTCTACCCTGCCCCAGTTCGAATCTCTGCTCGACGGGCTTCGCCGCAGGCAGGCCCGCTGTACCTTCTACGTCGTTCCCAAAACCAACCTGACTCGCGACCGCATCGAGGCTTGGGAAGCCGACGGCCATACCTTCAGCGTCCACCCTGCCCTTGAAGCCGATACGGTGCGCAACGTGAAGATCGAGGAACCCCAAAGCACTCTCGTCGCACCGATGATCGCCGAAAACATCGAGCGCTACCAGCGGATGTTCGGACGCCCCGTTCGTACGGTTCGCCAGCATGCAGTCCGCTGGCGCGGCTATGTCGACGCCGCCCGCGATCTTTCCGAGCTAGGCGTACGCATGGATCTCAACTACCTTGCCGTCTCGCCTTTTCTCGGCTACATGTGCGGTTCAGGTCGCCCCCTCCGATTTGTCGACGAAGGCGGCGCCCTCATCGACTGCTTCCAGCAGCCCACCCACTGGACCGAGGAGTGCCTCATTCATCCTGAATTCGTATTCAGCTTCAAATGGCCCGTCGAACGCGCCTTGAAGGAAACGGGCGCCATCATCCGCCGCGCCGCCCGCAGATACTTCACGCCCATTGCCCTCAACTCCCATCCCGTCAGCTTTGCCACCTACTCCAGCCCCCTGATCGAAGGCAATTGGGACGCAGCCCTGGCCGAAGGAATGCCGATCCTCTCCGCCGACGACTGGCTCAATTGGACCGAGAGCCGCGACCGGCTGCGCATCACTTTGGACGCCGCAGGAGGAACCCTTCACGCGGCCTCTCCCCTGCCTGCAGCGACCCTCCTCCTGCCGCAGGCGCTTGGCGCGCTTCGCACAAACGGCCTTACAGGCCGGCAGGAACGCTGGGGTCGCCGCTACACGACAATCACCTTCAGCGATCTGTCCGCCGGTGCATCCTATCGATTCGACTATTCCGGAGGGAAAGGCACAGAATGAAGATTACGCAGATCGAGACAATCCCCGTCAACGTCCCCATCAGCCCCGAGAGGGCCATCCGCGGCGGCCGCGGCGGCCACACCGAATCACCCTTTCTCCTCGTCAGAATCCACACCGACGAGGGCATCGTGGGCCTTGGCGAAGTATCCTGTACCCCAATCTGGAGCGGCGAAGATCAGGTCACCGCCGCCCACTTCATCAGCCGGATCCTCGCCCCCCTGCTCACCGGCCAGGACCCGACCGAAATCGAGCGTCTCATGGCCGCCGTAAACGCCGCCGTCGCCAACAACCCCTTCACCAAGGCCGGCATCGAAATGGCCCTCTGGGACATCCTCGGCAAGGTCGTCGGCCTCCCGCTCTACCGCCTCCTCGGCGGCCCCGTCCGCGACAGCGTCAAGACCAAGTTCTCAGTCTCCGGGCTGGCCCCCGAGCAGGCCGCCTCCATCGCCGCCTGGGCCGTCGACCAGGGCTTCGACACCATGAAAGTCAAGGTCGGCCTCGTCCCCGCCGAAGACGTAGCCCGCGTCGCCGCCGTCCGTGAAGCCATCGGCCCCGATGTCCGCCTCGGCGTCGATGCCAACGGCGGCTGGTCCGTACGCACCGCCGTTCAGACCATCCAGCAGCTCTACCCCTACGACATCTACTTCGTCGAGCAGCCCACCCCCGATCATGACGTTTCCTGGCTCGCCGACGTCCGCCGCCGCACACACCTGCCCGTCATGGCCGACGAAATAGTCTACTCGCCCCAGGATGCCATGGCCGTCGCCCGCGCCCAGGCCGCCGACGTCCTCTCCCTCTACGTCGGCAAAGGCGGCATCGCCCCCGCCCGCCAGGTCGCCGCCGTAGCCCAAGCCGCCGGTCTCGTCTGCACCGTCGGCAGCAACCTCGAGCTCGGCATCGGCAACGCCGCTATGATTCACCTGGCCATGGCCACCCCGGCCATCGACGCCGAAACCTTCCCCTGCGACATCCTTAGCCCCTTCTTCTACGCGACCGACCTCCTCCAGGATCCCCTCCCCATCCGCGCCGGCGAAGCTCGCCCACCATCCGCCCCCGGCCTAGGCATCCAACTCGACGAAGACCGGGTCGCCTTCTACCGCACAGACAAGAACTAACGCCCGTCGACATTCCCTTCCACTCCGAATCCTCCGTAGGGGCACCCCTTGTGGGTGCCCTCGAGGAATGACAAAACTATAGGCCTGCAAATTTCAGGCCGGACAACTGTCATCGACTCCTGGATTGTTGAAACTGAGAAAAGACCTCTGAGAGGAAACGCGCAGACTTGTGCGGTCAGTTCTCGCGATTCACTACCTACCCGCGCCGACTCTGACCACTAACCACTGACGCCATAGCTACAGCAGGCGCAGGCAGCCAACACGGCATCGGGCGGGGGATCGCTCTGCCGTTGGCTTAGAATGGAGCCGGTCTCGGCTCCCGTGCGCCCAGGTTTACTCCTCCTCTTCGTCGACATAGATGCCGGAACCGATGACGCCCCTCTGATCCGAGTTGGGCACCGGGAAGCTCACGGCGTAGCCGAACTTCGGCGAACCGGTCTCCTCGTCTCCTTCGATGGCCGGGTTATCGTAGTGATATCGCAGAAAACTCTTACCCTCGCGCCGAGCGACGCCAATCAGCAACTCCGCGAACCTCACCCCTTTGGAGTCCGTCCTTGTCATGTCCGTGGTCTGGCCTTCTCGAAACGGCTCGGACCCGTGAAACAGGGTGACGCCACCGCCACTCACGACATACAGGTAGATGGAGCCTGACTTCCAGTCCCCGCCTTCCACCCGGAAAGCGTTTCTCACCCCGGTGAGGGCGCTATAGCCCTCGGAAAGCACAGCCTGCTGGTAGGTCTCGGCCGCCGCATCCACAAAGGCGATGAGCGTCTCGCGGTCCACCACTTCCGATGCCGTGACAGGGGGCTTCGGCAGGTCCGCAATCGTGATCGGGACATCGGCGACGTCTTTCGAGAACCCGCCGACCAGCACGAATCGTCTTGAGGTGATCCCGGAAATGTATTCGACGGCGTATGCCGTCTTCCGCCCCTCGTCGTAGTATTCGACGAAACCGCCGCCTTCGGCAGCCGCCGCGAAGAGTTCCTCGACGCCCATCAGGTTTTTTCTTTCCGCTTCACGATCGTCCCCGTGAATGAACGCGTCTCCGTTCATGAGGAAGATGATGAGGTATGTCGAGCCGGATTTCCAGTAGCTCTCCGTTTTCAGCCCTTCCCTCAGCTTCGCGCCTTCATTCATATCCGTGATCGCCTCGATACGCGCCTTCGCTCCGACGACCCAGGCCTTGAGACTTTCGGGGCCAGTCACCTGGGCAGCGGTTACCTCGCCCATCTCGGCCCCACCGTCGGCAATCGGGGGTATTGGTTGGCAGGCCGCCAGGCCTATCCCTAACGCCGCCACACTGGCCGTCTTCAGAAATGCGCGTCGAGAAACTGCAAGGTCGGTCATCGCTCTTTTCCTTTCTGTACAGTGGTGAAGTAGCAACTCAAGTAAGAACCGGTAAGAATTCGGTCAATAGTGCCGCTGTCAACCGTGAGGCCCGCAGCCAAAACTGTTATCTGACTGTTGTAATTCGGAGGAACTGTCGGGGATCTGCTGGAATCGACCGTCTATTGCAAGTAGGGCCTTACGCTACTTAGCGTTTGAAACAAGCCCCTTTTTGAGAAAAACTCTGAGAGTCTCCAAAAACCAAAATAGCTCATTGGGAGGACCATCCGAATGATAACCTACTTTGCCGACTCCTGTCAATGAGCATATCTGCTCATTGACGACATGTGCAACAAACTGGAAGGACATCTGAGACGACCGGGGCCGGAACATGAGTGTAGCCATAGCGAACTGATCGCGACGGGTGGTCTCCCACTAACCATTGCCTACTGCCGTCCTATTCCAACCGTATGCGCGGGTCCACAATAGCCAGCAGGACATCGGAAAGCAACGTGCCAATGACCGTCAGCGTGCTCAGAAGAAACAGGAAGCTGCCCGCCAGGTACATGTCCTGCGATGTTAGCGAACGCAGCAGAAGTGGCCCCGTAGTCTGCAAACTCAGCACCATCGCCACAAGCGTCGTGCCCGAAACGAGACTGGCCAGCGACCAGCCAACCGTGCTGAAAAACGGGTTGAGCGCAACCCGCACCGGATACTTCCAGATCAGCGAGGATTCTTTAACGCCCTTCGCCCGCGCCGTCTCCACATAGGGTTTGTTGAGCTCATCCAGCAGATTTGCGCGCGTGATGCGGATGTTGCCCGCCGTGCCGTTGACCGCCACGATCAACATCGGTACCCAGATGTGGCTGAGCATATCCACCACCTTGGGCCAGCTCCAAGGCTCCAGAACATATTCGTCTGAAAAGAGTCCGCCGACATTCACACCCAGCAGCGACTGGGCCATGAAGAGAATGATGAGCGCAAGCAGAAAACCTGGCGTCCCCAATCCCACAAAACTGAACGTCGTCATCAGATAATCGAGCCACGAGTACTGATGGGTCGCCGAATAAACCCCTACCGGTATTGCGATAAACCAGCCGACAAGCAGCGCCCCCATCGATAACGCCATCGTCAGCCCCAGGCGTTCCCAGATCAGTTCACTGACCGGCTTCTGCCATTCGAAAGACTGCCCCCAGTCGCCTTTCACCAATACGCCGTAAATCCACTTGAAATACTGGACATAGGCCGGCTGGCCTAACCCGTAACGCTGGCGCAGCGACTCCAACTCGGCCTCGTCTACCTCATCACCCTCCTGCCGCAGCTGGGCGACATAAGATGTCAGAAAATCACCCGGCGGCAGCTGGATTACGGCGAACGACAGAATCGAAATCGCAATCAGCATCGGAATGATCAACAGAATACGTTGAACAATGTAAGCCAGCATCAAAACCCCCGAAAAAAGAGGAGCGAGGTGAGAGGAGTGTGAAGAGAGAAAACTGCAGCCCGGCCGGCTTGCCAGCCGGGCTCACTCTTTCCTCTCTTCTCGCCGTTCTACGTACTCATGGAATCCGCGTCTTCCCAGAAATACGTCTCGGTGTGGAGCAGATGCTCGTCACCGGTCGTATCGTCCAGCGGGAAGCCGGGCAGGTAGTTGCGCACACCGTTCTTGACGATAATCGGCGCCGGGCGCTCGCCCAGATAGCCGATCATCGGCAGTTCCTCGGCCCAGATGTCAAGAATCTGGTGGAACATCGCCGTCTGCTTGTCTGGATCCGGTTCGATCTTGATCGCGTCCCAGATCTCCCAGATAGTCCAGACCCAGTGGCCAGCCGGCGGCTCGACGCCTGCCGGGCTCGTGCCGCCGCTGTTGCGCCAGTGCGCCCAGCCTGCGGCCCACGGGCGGTCCGGCTGCTCACACGTCCAGATCGTCGGATTGACCAGCGGCACGACCGTGCGGTCGCCTCCCCACCACGCCGCTTCGATCTCGTTGGCGCCGTGGTGCTCCTCGTACAGCGAGCGCTCAAAGCCTTTGTAGGCCGCCTTGACACCCACCGCCGCAAAGTACTTGATCACTTCCTGGACCGTATCTTCGCTCGTGGTACCCGGCTGCGCCGTCCCTTCAATCACAAAGCTCAGCGTATCCCCGCTGCCGTCGTTGAACAGACGGAAACCGTCGCTGTCCTTCTCCGCATAACCGGCGTCGTCGAGAAGCTGATTGGCCATGTCCGGGTCGTACTCGATCCAGGCGTTGGCCTGCTTGGGGTAGGCCTGCGCCGAGCTTTCCAGCGGACTGTACTGCCGCGGCGTCATCAGGCCGTCCCACACCAGCTCGTTCAGTGCCACGCGGTCCACTGCAACCGACAGCGCGATCCGCACGTCGCGAATGTTGAAGAACTCCGCCAACCGTTCGTTCTTGGTCGACAGATTCAGCTGGATTGCCGAGTGACCGGAAGCGGAACCGAGGAACACCTTGTAATCGCCAGCATCTTCATTCTCCTTGTAGAGCGTGAAGTTGCCGATATTGACGTGACGGGCCTGGAAGTCGATCTCGCCGTTGATGATGCGCAGGTCAAAGACGTCGTTCGTCTCGAACAGCCGGTGGGTAACGTCATCGACGTAGGGCAGTTGCCTGCCGTCGGAATCAACGCCGAAGAAGTAAGGGTTGCGCTCCATCAGGAACAGCTCGTTGGAAAGCTCATTCTTGGAAATCCACGGGCCGATGCTCGGCAGGTCCGGGTTCAAGTACCACCACCGTCGATCCGTATAGTACTCTTCCCAACTGTTGAAGCCGGCCTCTTCGACCTGTGCTTGCAACTTGTCCTGGTCGTCCGTCAAATCCATGTGGAACTGCTTAAGATAGTGGCCGGGTAGGTAAAGATTCCTGGTCTGGCGGCCAAGCCTGAAAACGTAAAGCGGGTTGGGCAAGGGGAACTTGAACGTGACCGTCGAGTCGTCGACGATCTCCAGCTCCATCGGCGTTCGCTCGGCGCCGGAGACCCACGTGCCGCCAATGCTGGGTGAGATCGTTGTATTGGTCTCGTCCTCCTCCCACCACCAGCGGATCGCCTCGGTGGTGAACGGCGTGCCGTCCGACCACTTCATCCCCTCGCGCAGGTGGAAGGTCCACTCGGAGGCGTCTTCGTTTATCTCCCAGGATTCCGCCATGCGCGGTTGCATGTTCAGGTTCTGGTCGTACCAGGAAAGACCTCGGTCCTGCATCTTGGTCGGCCCCCAACGGTCGGAGACGCCCTTGAATCCGCGGCGGAACGTGCCGCCGTAGTTGCCGTTCTCCTCGGCAACCGGCATCACCATCGGGTTTACCGGCAAACGCTCGTCCACGGGCGGCAGATCGCCGGCGGCAACCATGTCCGCCAGCATCGGCGCTTCGCTGTATTGGTGATGACGAAGCCGCCGGCGCCGCCTCGGAAGACTCGGCTGCCGAGTCTTCGGCGGGCGCAGCCTCTTCCATCGCCTCCGGCTCGCCGCTCGCGCCGCAGGCCACAGCAACCGCACCCGCGGCGGCCACGCCCGAAACGCGCATGAACTCACGTCGAGAAATCGGTGTACGTGCAACTCTTCTCATTCT
The DNA here is from genome assembly GCA_965208965.1 of Caldilineaceae bacterium. Classification (GTDB taxonomy): domain Bacteria; phylum Chloroflexota; class Anaerolineae; order Caldilineales; family Caldilineaceae; genus Bin5. The sequence continues at coordinate 520,910 of OZ242384.1, read as the reverse complement.
TCTCTCCTTGGTGAAAAAGATTTGATTGGTACTGCTAATGAACAGTAGTCAATGCCCAGACCTCTTTGCCTTGGACACTGACCACTGACTACTGACTATTGACTACTGCACGACTCCATCTTCCGGCACCAGCCACGGCGGATGCGGAAGATGCTGCTCGCTCAGATGGCTCGCATACAGGAATCGGTACACATCACTGATATAAAACTGCGGATAGCGCTTGGGCGGCAGCGACTCCAGGAACTTGTCATGCACCATCTCCGCCATCTGCTCGCTCATGCCCGCGCTCACTTCAAAATCGAAATAGATCGCCAGGTCCTTGGACGGATCTTCGATTACCCGTTTCACCCCAAAAGATTCCGGGTATTTGTGGGCCGGAGAGTCCCGCTCCATCAGAAAGGTGCCCATCGCCGCCGAATGGATGTACTCCTTGTGCCCGTACAGAAAGTTGACCGTCTCTTGCGCATCCTCAATCGTTTCGCCGGGAAAGCCGAAAAAGAAAAACGTATGGTTCCAGATCCCGGCCGTCGCGCTCTCCTTCAATATCCGGCTCATATGCGGCAGCTGTGTGCCCTTGATCATATGGTCGATAATCGCCGCTGACGCGCTTTCCAGGCCGAACAGGATCATCCTGCACCCGCCCGCACCCATCTCCTCCAGCAGCTGTCCCGAGATTACCTTCTCAAAACGCACGCAACCGCCCCAGTGCAGCGTCTCCGGACGCTGGCTCAATATCTTCGAAAGGTCCCGCAGATTGCGCGGGGTGACCGCCTCGTCCGAGAAGAAAATATGCTTCACCCCGTACTTCTCGTGCAGCGCCAGCATCTGCTCCGCCAACTCCTGCGCTCGCAGCTGGCTGAATGACTCAGGCTCGCCGTAGCCCACGTTGCAGAATGCGCACTTGCCAAAATAGCAGCCCCGCGCCGTCAGCAAAGGCAGCGCCAGCTCCGGAGCCAGATAACGGTCCAGCGGCAGCCCGTCAAAGTCCGGCATCGGCAGATTCGCGATCTTCTCCGGCTCTTTGCGCTCGTTGACTCGGATCCGGCTGCCGTCTCTATAAACAAGGTTGGGGATATCCGCCAGGCTCTCGCCGTCCGCAATCGCCCTAGCCAGTTGAAGCAGCGGCACCTCGCCGTCAAAAACGATCGCACTGTCAATCAGCTCAAACAGCGCCGGCGCATCCGGAAACTGCGCCCGCAGCATACTGACGTGCGGCCCGCCCACCGTCACGTGGCAATCAAGCCCAGCCTCCTTGACCAGATACGCCGCAGTCAGCCCCGGCAGCATCTGCGCCATCGACGGGATCGAAATACCCACCACGTCCGGCTTCTCCCGCACAATATCCGGCAACAGCAGACGCCGGTAGATATCCAGAAACATATTGTGCCGGTCGTCGCGCACGCCGTGCAGGAGGAAGCGGCTGTTGTCAGGGGGACCGGCGGAGTCGTAACCTTGAAAATGGAGGCTCGCCGGATGGTACGGCAGGTTCGCGATCTCAAGACAGTCCAGCAGCGTGCTTAACATTTCGAGGCCGATGGGGCCGTCGTAGAAAGCGGAAGAACGAATCCCTGCCTTCGCGCGCTCCACCCTTTTGGCCAGGCGCGGGCCCGCCTCCAAAGCCCAGCCTATCCTCTCGGCGCTTGCCTTCTCGGATCCCGGCATCCGCCTCTGCCCCGAGTCGGCAGAGCCCTGCAAGCGCTGCAGCCGCGCCAGCGCTCTCGTCAGATATCGCCGGCTGAGGATTTCGTCGAAGACCTCAACGTTCAGATCCCGCTGGATCACGTCGACGCCCTCTTGCCGCAGATAAGCCGTCAGCGTCGGCAGCGCCAGATGCGGCATCGTCGGCGTCCAGTTGGGCGGGAAAAGGAGCATCACCTTGGGCCGGTTATTGCTGCCATTTTGCAGTCCTGTTCCCTCACCCAACAGGCCAAGCTCTTCTAAGTCTATATTGAATTGTGCTCCGGATTCGCTGTTGTTTTCCATTGCCGGTCTTAACCGCCGGTACATCAATCTCCGCACTGCGCACGGGCTTCGAAGCTCACACTAGCCGACCCCTGCCAGCTCCAGTTCGCCCGCATAGTGGCAGCGCACGAAATGGCCCTGCTCCACCTCTCGCAACTCTGGCGTCTCCTCCATGCAGCGTTCATTGTCGTTGTAGAGGCAGCGAGGGTGGAAGTAGCATCCGCTCGGCGGATTGGCCGGATCCGCAACGTCTCCCTCCAGCACGATCGGCTCCGCACGGTCGCGCGGGTCCGGCTTCGGCACCGACGAGAGAAGCGCCTCCGTATACGGATGCATGGGGTTCTGGTAGAGCGCCTCCGTACGCGCGCTCTCCACAAGCATACCCACATACATCACCGCCACCCGGTCGCTGATATGCTCCACCACGCTCAGATCGTGTGCAATGAACAGGTACGTCAGGTCGAACTCCTCCTGAAGGTCCTGCAACAGATTGAGAATCTGTGCCTGCACTGAAACGTCCAACGCCGAAACCGGTTCGTCAAGGACGATCAGCTGCGGGTTCAACGCCAGCGCCCGCGCAACGCCAATTCGCTGGCGCTGGCCGCCGCTGAACGCATGCGGGTACCGATTGAGATATTCGGGCCGCAACCCCACCACGCGCAGCAGTTCCGATACCCGGTCCTCCAGCTCCTGCCCCTTTGCTATCTCGTTGACAAGCAGAGGTTCACCAACATTCTGTAGCAGGTTCATTCGCGGATTGAGCGAGGAATAGGGGTCCTGAAACACCATCTGCATGTTGCGCCGCAGCCGCTTCAACTGCTGGCCGTCCACCGAGGCGATATTCACCGGCCCCAGTTCCTGGTCGTCAAACCAGATATCCCCCGCTGTGGGCGGAAAAGCATGCATGATGAGACGGCCGGTCGTAGTCTTGCCGCAACCGCTCTCCCCCACCAGGCCCAAAGTCTCCCCGGCCCGCACGTAGAAGTTCACTCCGTCCACCGCCTTTACCTGGCCTACGGTGCGCGAGAAGAATCCCTTCTGAATGGGGAACCACTTCCTCAGGTCAGCGACCTCAAGAAGTGCATCATGACGTCGCGTCCCGTTCTCTGTCTGTTCAGTTTCGACTACAGACTCGCTGTCGTTCTGAGACAAAGCGCTACCTCCTGCGAAACTGGGTTGCCGGCTGAGGGGCGAACCCCAAGTGCAGGCGTCGCCTGCAGAGCCGCTTAAAAAAGTAGGAAATCCCTGATTTCTGTGTGATAAAGCGCTGCCGCCGAAATGCCGATCAACACCGACTCGATCGACAGTACAGTCAGCGAGGCGCCCAGCAGACGCCCTTCGCTACGCGCGCGGCGCAGATAGCCCTCGATCAGAAACATGCACACGATCAAGGCCATTCCCATTATGAAGATCGACCACAGCCTGTAGGCGCGCAGATGCCACGGATTGACCCGCAAAAAAAGCACAACCTGCAGGATCTCATGGAGCAGAAAGATAAACCCAAGCCCCATCGCGAAACTGAGAAACCAGATAATGTAATGTGATATCTGTCTTCCAGCCTGTTTGAAGACATCAAAGACAGTTTCAGTTTCAGAGGGCAGTCTGTTCATACAGCGCGCCAACAGGGTTTTCGACGACACAAAATCATCGAGAGCGGTGCAGTGGATTGTACTTGAAATGCTGCCGATACGCCAATTCAGACCGACAGAGTGAGAAACTCTTCCCCGACCGACCCGCCTGCAGTCACCCCCCCCCGACCCGTCGCCTTGCATTGCCCGCGTCAACACCGGTCGCGTGCATCCCATTATTGGGGCGAACTTTCATATATCTCCGATAGCAACCAGGCTTGGGGCGTTCCCTTCCCGTCCAAATTTGTACAATCCCCAAAACCTGTACAAAACTTGTACAAAACCTGTGCGAAAGTTGTATATCACCAGCCACGAACAAGCGCATTTCCGCGCCGATTTTGCGGCCAAAATCAGCTCGAAAACGCGCTCCCGCGGCGCCTCATTTTCCGCCGATTTTTTACCAAAAGTGTAACATCCCCATTGGAACATTTTTTTGTAACATTTTTTGCCCTGTTTTGCCCCTCTTTCTCTCTGGTCAGGAGCCCCAAAAACAGAAATGTTACACTTTCGCTGAAATTGCAACGTCTTCGCGGCCCCTTTCGGGCGCCCCGCCGCGCCGCCGAAAGAGCCCCCCTTCAGCCACTGAAATGATGAATTGGCGTACCCTGGAAAGCCTGTACAAAATCCGCGAAGTCCGCGCATCCCTGACCGCCCTCGCCATCCAAATGGCACAAAGAAGCGCATCCCAAACTTATGACGAACCCTCTTATGCCTCAACGACCGACAAGACCGCGGCCAGCCCGCAATTCGAACTTCGGCAGGGGGAACCGGCAGCTCTCACTCTTCACTTCTCACCTTCACACCTCACGCCTCGCCTTTGTTCCCGCCCCAAATCTGGGATGCGCCCTCAGTGGCCTCCAGTTTGGCTTTCACTCTGATACAAGCTATAATTCCCGCGCCCTCATCCCATTTCGCGCTCTCTTTGCGGCGCGGGAAATCATTTCAAAAGAGTTGTGGCAGCGCGGCAGTAGTGCACTCATCACTGTCTCGCTGTCCCTTGTCAGGGCCTGAACTCAGGCAAAACTACATCAAAGGAGAAAGTCAATGCAGCAACAGAACCCCGTCCGTTTAATCGCGATGCTTCTGATCGCAATCTTGGCAGTAGGCGTCCTCGCGGCCTGCGGCGGTGCAGAACCGGCAGCGCCCGCAGAGGAAGCTGCTTCCGCCGCCGAAGATTCCGGCGAAGAGATGGCAGCCGATGACGGCGTTAGCCCCAACCAGGCGCCAGAATTCCAGGAGATGGTTCGCAACGGTGACCTGCCGCCCCTTGCTGAGCGCCTGCCCGTCAATCCCGCCGTCGTCGAACCCGTCGATGGCATCGGTCAGTACGGCGGTACCTGGAATACCGCCCTCGTCGGCGGCTCCGATACCGCCTGGCTCGTCCGCACCGTCTCCTACATCCATCTGATGGCCTGGACGCCCCAGTGGGACGGCGTCGTTCCCAATGCCGTTGAAGATGTCATCGCCAGCGAAGATGCCAGCGAGTACACCTTCATCTTCCGTGAAGGCCAGAAATGGTCCGACGGCGCGCCCTTCACCGCCCACGACCTCGTATTCTGGTGGAACGATCAGATCCTGAACCCAGACCTGAGCCCGGGCGGGACGCCCGGCTGGATGCGCGCCGGTGAAGCCGATGCGGTCTTCGAAGCAGTCGACGACTACACCCTGAAGATCACCTTCGACGCCCCCAACGGCCTCTTCCTGCAGAACCTGGCCACGCCCAGCGGCAGCATCTTCACCCGTGTCCCCATGCACTACTGCTCCCAGTTCCACACTGACTACAACACCGAGAACCTGGACGCCCTCATCGCCGAAAACAACGCCAACGACTGGGTTCATCTCTACCAGATGAAATGCTCCAGCGTGCCCGGCACTCCGTCCGACTCGCGCTGGTTCAACGGCGACCTGCCCACCCTGATGCCCTGGAAGGTAGGCGTGGCCTACGGTGAAGGTACCCAGATGATCCTGGAGCGCAATCCCTACTTCTGGAAGGTCGATACCGAAGGCAACCAGCTGCCCTACATCGATCGCGTCGTCTATGACATTCTCGAGGACCGCGAAGTCCTGCTGCTGAAGGTGCTCAACGGCGAAATCGACATGATGAGCCGCCACTTCAACACCAACGATAACAAGGCCGTCATCGCCGAAAATCGCGAACCCGGCGAGTACGAGTTCTTCGAGACCCGCAGCATCGGCAATACCACGGGATTCCATTTCAATCTGAACCACAAAGACGATCGCATGCGCGAAATCTTCAATAATAAGGACTTCCGCATCGCCATGTCCCACTGCATGAATCGCCAGGAGATCATCGACGTCCTCTACATCGGACAGGGTGAACCCATGCAGAGCGCCATTCCCAAGGACATGGCCGAGTTCTACGATGAAGAGTGGTATACGCTATACACCGAATTCGATCAGGATCTGGCCCATGAGTACCTCGCCAAGGCCGGCATCACCGAGCGGGATGCAGACGGCTACTTCCTCGGTCCCGACGGCGAGCCGTTGTCCTTCGTTGTGCAGAGCACCGAGGCCTTCGGCCTTTCCGACCGCGCCGAAATGGCCGTTAACCAGTGGCAGGACTGCGGCGTCAACGCCCAGTTGAGTGTCGTCGACCGCACACTCCTTTACCAGCGCAAGGACGCCAATGAGCATGACGTCCACGTCTGGGGCGCCGGCACCGGCCCGCAAATCTTCCTCGATCCTCGTCACTTCTTCCCCTTCAGCCGCGAATCCACCTTTGCACAGGCGTGGGTGACGTGGCGCACCAATCCCAGCGGCGCCGGCGCCATGACGCAGCCGGAAGAGCCGCCGGACATCGTCAAGCACCAGATGGATCTCTATGCACAGATCTTGGCTTCTGGTGACCAGGCCAAACAGATCGAGCTGATGAAGGAAATCCTCGCGATTGCCAAGGATCAGTTCTACGTGATCGGCACCTCCTCCAGTCCTCCAGGCTACGGTATCGTGAAGAACAACTTCCATAACGTGCCGACCTCGATGCCGGGCTCATGGCAGTATCCAACGCCCGCACCGACGCAGCCTGAGCAGTTCTGGATCAGTGGTGAGTAACCGTAACTAAGTGTTCTGGGGTGGGGAGCGAATCAATGCTCCCCGCTCCTCTTTTGCATTTCCACGTTCGATAGGGCCTCACCATGTTTCAGTTTCTTCTGCGCCGCCTACTCTACATGATACCTACCCTGATCGCGATCTCGATCGTCGCCTTCGTCATTATTCAACTGCCCCCCGGTGACTTTTTGACGACCATGGTGGCCTCGATGGCGGCCCAAGATGAAGACATGGATCAGACGGCGTTGAAAGCGCTGGAAGAACAGTACGGGCTTGGCCAGCCCGTCCACATCCAGTACCTGAAGTGGATGCAGGGGATCATCACCAGGGGCGATTTTGGCGATTCCTTCGGCTGGAACAAGGCCGTCTCAGAACTGGTCTGGAGTCGCCTGGCACTCACCTTTGTCCTGTCTCTGGCCAGCCTGCTCTTCGTCTGGGTCGTGGCCTTCCCTATCGGTATCTATTCGGCTGTCAAGCAGTACTCTGTTGGCGACTATGTCGCTACCTTTTTGGGATTTCTTGGCCTGGCCATCCCCAACTTCCTGTTGGCGCTCATCCTGATGTACATCGCTTTTAAATATTTCAATCAAAGCGTGGGCGGCCTCTTTTCGCCCGAATACCAGGAAGCGCCCTGGACCTGGGGCAAGGTGGCCGACCTCTTTGCCCATCTGTGGGTGCCGGTGGTGATTATCGGCACGGCGGGCACAGCCAGCCTCATTCGCATCATGCGCGCCAATCTGCTTGACGAGTTGCGCAAACCCTATGTGGTGACCGCGCGCGCCAAGGGTCTGCCGGAGTGGAGGCTTCTGTTCAAATATCCCGTCCGCATCGCCCTCAATCCTTTTGTCAGCACCGTCGGCTGGGTCCTGCCAACGCTGGTTTCGGGCGCGGCGATCGTCTCTATAGTGCTGAGTCTGCCAACCACAGGCCCCCTGCTGATTCGCGCACTTCAGCAGCAGGACATGTACCTGGCGGCAAGCTTTATTATGCTGCTGAGCATCCTCACCGTGATTGGTACGCTAGTGTCTGACCTGCTGCTCGCCTGGCTGGATCCCCGCATCCGCATGGAGTAATACCGGGAGTAAGGGAAGAGAGAAGGCTTTATGGCCGTAACTGATGCAAAGACGCTGCCCTCGGAAACCGTCTCGCCGGGCGCAGCCGAGGCCGAAATAGAAAGCAGCGTCTCCGTTGCCTCCCAATGGCAGCTGATGTGGTGGAAATTCCGCAAACATCGCCTTGCCATGGCGGGCGGGATCGTGACGCTGCTCATCTATTTCATTGCCCTCTTTGTCGAGTTTCTTTCGCCCTCAAGCCCCGGCGTAATCCGGGCAGACTTCACCTGGGCGCCTCCGCAGCGCCTGCATTTCCTGCGCCAGACCGAAGAAGGGATGCGTTGGGATCCCTATGTCAACGGCTACAAAGTTGAAATCGATCCCGAAGCCCTCAAGCGTACATTTGTCATCGACGAAGAGCAGGTCGTTGACATCGGCTTCTTCGTGCGCGGCGAACCCTACAAAATGTGGGGCCTTTGGGAGACCGACCTGCACCTGGTGGGCTCCACCGATGTCGAAATCCCTGTCTACTTCCTCGGCGCCGACCGTATGGGCCGCGACCTCCTGAGCAGCATGGTCTACGGCACCCGTATCTCAATGTCGATCGGCCTTCTCGGCGTCTTCCTCAGCTTCTTCCTAGGTATCCTGCTCGGAGGCATCTCCGGCTTTTTCGGAGGCACAACCGACAATCTCATCCAGCGCGTCATCGAATTCATCCGCTCTATTCCCACCATCCCGCTCTGGATGGGGCTCGCCGCAGCCCTGCCCACTGACTGGCCGCCCCTGCGCATCTACTTCGGCATCACCATCATCCTTTCCTTCATCGGCTGGACCGGACTCGCCCGCGTCGTGCGCGGCCGCTTTCTCTCACTCCGTACCGAAGACTTTGTAATGGCCGCTCGCCTCGACGGCGCCAGCGAGCTGACCACCATCTGGCGCCACATGGTCCCCTCCTTCTTCAGCCACATTATCGCCTCGCTCACCCTTTCCATTCCTGGCATGATTCTGGCCGAAACCTCCCTCAGCTTCCTCGGCCTTGGCCTGCGCCGGCCCGTCGTTAGCTGGGGCGTTCTCCTGCAGGAAGCCCAGAACATCCGCTCAGTCGCCACCGCCCCCTGGCTCCTGATCCCGGGCCTGGCCGTCCTCGTAGCCGTACTTGCACTCAACTTCCTCGGCGACGGCCTCCGCGACGCCGCCGACCCCTACAACCGCTAGCAACGATTCACAGACCACTGACTACTGACGTCCCATGGAATCGCCCGTACTCATTGAAATCAAAAACCTCAAAACACACTTCTTCCTCGACGAAGGCACCGTTCAGGCCGTCAATGGGGTCGACTTTACCATCCACCAGCACAAGACCCTCTGTGTCGTTGGAGAGAGTGGCTGCGGCAAGAGTGTCACTGCCCGCTCGATTCTGCAGATCGTCGATCAGCCGGGCCGCATCGTCGAAGGAGAGATCCTCTACCACCGTCCCGATCGCCTGTCGGCCGCCGGGAACGGAGAGTGGACGTCAGGCGAGAACGGCGCCAACGGGAGCTCATCGACAGAGATCATCGATTTGGCCGCGCTCGATCCCCGCGGCAGGGAGATCAGGGCCATTCGCGGCCAGGATATCTCCATGATCTTCCAGGAGCCGATGACCTCGCTCAGCCCCATCCATACCGTCGGCAACCAGATCACCGAAGCCATCAAGCTGCACACCGATATGCTCGACGACGAAGCCGACGAGCACGCCATCGAACTGCTGCGCCGCGTCGGCATCCCCCGCCCCGAAGAGCGCCTCGATACCTATCCCTTCGAGCTCAGCGGCGGCATGCGCCAGCGCGTCATGATCGCCATGGCCCTCTCCTGCAACCCCGCCCTCCTGATCGCCGACGAGCCAACCACCGCCGTCGACGTCACCACCCAAGCCCAGATTCTCGAACTGCTTGAGGAGCTGCAGGATGAATTCGGCATGGCCATCATGCTCATCACACACGACCTCGGCGTCGTGGCCGAAATGGCGGACGACGTCGTCGTGATGTACCTGGGCCAGGTAGCGGAACGCGGAGACGTCGACTCGATCTTCCACGACCCGAAGCATCCATACACACAGTCATTGCTGAAGTCGATTCCGCGCCTGGGCGTTAGCCGCAACCGGCAGCGGCTGGACTCCATCCGCGGGATGGTCCCCGATCCATACAACCGGCCATCCGGCTGCATGTTTGGGCCGCGCTGCGATCACTTCATGCCCGGCCGCTGTGACGCCGTCAACCCGCCCCCAATTTCACTGGGACCCGAACGGGAGGTCCATTGTCTATTGTACGAAGACGAATAGGCGGGTGGCGTACTTCCAACACCTAACGCCCTTTTTGAATCACCGCCGCTCCGAATCGTGAGCGTAAAGTTATTCCACTGATACCAATGAGCGAACAGTCCACCAACGGTCAGCAACTCTCCACATTAGAAAGCGGCAGCGCAGCCGCCGGCAATGTCCTCCTGGATGTCAAAAACCTGCAAAAATGGTTTCCGATCACAGCCGGGTTTTTCCGCCGAACGATCGGTCACGTCAAAGCCGTCGATGATATCTCTTTCCAGGTCCTGCAAGGTGAGACCGTCGGCCTGGTGGGCGAGAGCGGCTGCGGCAAAACAACCGCCGGCCGCTGCATCCTGCGCGCCTACGACCTGACCGGCGGCCAGGTCTACTTCCAGGACCATGACGGCAAAATGGTCGACCTGGGACCCCTGACCAACAATGAAATGAAACCGTACCGCCAGCAGGTACGCATGATCTTCCAGGACCCCTTCAACTCCCTCAATCCACGTATGCCTGTAATCGACATCGTCGGCGACCCCCTCAAAATCAACAAGGTCGCCGCCGGTAAGGAGTTGGAGGACCGCGTCGCCTCGCTGCTCGCCAGGGTCGGCCTGCGGCCCGAATACATGCGCCGCTACCCCCATGCCTTCAGCGGCGGCGAAAGACAGCGCATAGGCATCGCCCGCGCCCTCGCGCTCGACCCGCGCCTCGTCGTGGCCGACGAAGCCGTCTCCGCCCTCGACGTTTCCGTTCGCGCCCAGATCCTCAACCTGATCAAAGATCTCCAGGAAGAGTTCAACCTGACCTACATCTTCGTGTCCCACGACCTCAGCGTTATCGAGTACATCTGCGACCGCGTTGTCGTCATGTACGTCGGCAAAATCGTAGAGGTCGCCGAAACCGAAGAGCTGTTCGCGCAGCCCTTCCATCCCTATACCGAGGCACTGCTCTCCGCCGTCCCCAATCCAGACCCGCGTATGCGGCAGCAGAAAGACCGCATCGTTCTGGAAGGTGATGTGGCCGACCCGGCCAACCCGCCCAGCGGCTGCTACTTCCATCCCCGCTGCCGCTACGTCCAGGACCAGTGCAGCCAGGAGACGCCGGAGCTGCGCGAAATCGCGCCCGGCCACTTCGCCGCCTGCCACTTCGCCGAGGAGCTCACATTGGCCGGCGTGACCGCAAGCGGAGAACTGGGATGACATCCTTGCAAGAGCGATTCGGCGTCAGTTCTGCTTGGCTGCTCCGGGGAAAATACGTGGCCTATATCGTCAGTTGGGTCGCCTTTGGCGCCTCGATCTTTCTTATGTTGTCCATTACGCCAGGTCTCCTGAAGCTCTTGATGGAGGTTCTCGGTATCAACCGGTGGGCACGGTCGGCAGTTCATAACTTCAGCTTCTTCTTTGTGGGTCTCACTGGTTTGTGCATGGTCATTATTGTCGAAAACTATCTCCGCACAGCTGTACAGAAAAACCTCCTCTTGCGGCGCATCGCGATTGCTCTCGGATCCGCTCTCATTCTTCTTGTAGCTTCCTACGCCCTTCATGGATTTCTATTTCATCTACTGACGACGTAAAGGATCCGCGACCGGCAAACCGTTTGCATCGGCTATACATTAGGGATTTCCGCCCCAACGAAGTGGCTGAAACGATTTGGTTTTTGCACCGTCAGCAAGTATACTTCTGCCCACGCTGGAACGTCCCCCTCAGTCGGGCAATCCGCGAATTGGCAGGCTTCTACCGTTGACACAACTTTTTCAGTTCAGGCAATATGGCAGCACCTTCTTTAGCAGTACCCAACTCAAGGAGACGATCCAATGAAAGGTTTGAAGTCAATCAAGACTGACGTAACGCGCAGGGACTTCGTGCGCCTGTCAGCGATGGCTGGAGCCGGCACGGTCCTGGTCGCCTGCGGCGCAGGCGGAGCGCCCGCTGCCGAGGCGCCGATGGAAGAGGCGCCGGCCGAATCTGCTGCCGAAACCGCTTCCGACACGGGCTCCATGTACAACGAGGCCCCGAGACTCGCCGAGATGGTCGCCAACGGCGAACTGCCCCCTGTTGACGAGCGCCTACCGGTGTCGCCGCTCGTCCTCGAAGGCCTCGACGGTGTCGGCAACTATGGCGGCCTCTGGCGCGCCGGTCGCCGCGGCCAGGCCGACCACTTCGCCGTCAATCAGGTCATCATCCGCGGCGCGTTGTCGGTCAACCAGGAGCTGACCATCAATCCCATGGTCGCCGAGTCCTGGTCCGTCAGCGACGACGCCACCGAGTTCACCTTCAATCTGCGTGAAGGCATGAAATGGTCCGACGGCGCCCCTTTCACGTCGGCCGACATCAGGTTCTGGTACGACGAAGAAGTGCACAACGAGGAGCTCACCCCCGTCTTTCCGGCTTGGCTCACCAGCGTCGTCGATGGCGAAAACGTGCCCGCAGAGGTCTCGACGCCCGATGACACCACCGTAATCTTCAAGTTCGCCAGCCCCAACGCGCTCTTCCACTATAGCGCCGGCATTCTTCTCTCATTCCCCGTCCGATCCGCCGAATATATGAAGCAGTTCCACCCCGACCACACCGATGACCCGGCCGCGCTCGACCAGATGATCGCCGACGCCGACCTGGAACTGTGGACCGATCTCTATGTCGACAAGCGCAGCGGTCGCCACGAGAATCCCGAATCACCAATGCTCTGGCCCTGGACCGTCGGAACCGATTTTACCGAGCCGCTCGTTACCGCCACCCGCAACCCCTACTTCTGGGCAGTGGACACCGACGGCAACCAGCTTCCCTACATCGACGACCTCACCTTCCGCCAGTTCACCGACCCGGATGTCTACGCGCTCTGGTGCATCAACGGCGAGATCGACTGCCAGTCCCGCCATGTGCGCAATACCGACATAACTGTCCTCAAAGAAAACGAAGAGGCCGGTGACTACAAGCTCCAGATCTGGCGCCGCACAGCGGTCTACGGCCTGCACCTCAACATGACCGCCAAAGAGCCGCGCCTGCGTGAGCTTTTCCAGGAGCGCGACTTCCGCATCGCCTGCTCTATCGGTGTCGACCGCGATGCCATCAACGAGCTCGTCTTCGATGGTACCGCCACCAACATGCAGTACGGCCCGCCCGTCGAATCACCCCTTTACGTCGAAGAGCTGAACAACGCCCACCTCGAATATGACCCCGATAGAGCCAACGCCCTCATCGACGGCCTCGGCTATATCGAACGCGACGCAGATGGTTACCGCCTTTGGAAGGATGGCAGCGGCGAACGCATCCGCTGGACCATGTTGGGCGGCCCCACAGTCACCGACAACGACCAGTTGCTCATTGATTTCCTCACTGAAATGGGCTTCGAGATCAACTATCGCGGCGCCGAACGCGCCCTCGCCCAGGAGCTCGACCGAAACAACGACATCGAGGCCAGGACCACTTTCATGGACCGCAACCTCATCCCCCTCGCCGATCCCGTTATCTGGATCAACCGCGCCAACACTGAGCGCCCCTGGGGCAACGCCTGGCAGATGTGGTCCGTCAACCCCGACAATCCCATCGGCGAGCCGCCGCCCGACGGCCACTGGCAGTGGGATCTCTGGCGCATCTGGGACGAGATCCGCGTCACCGCCGACGGAGACAAGCAGAACGAGCTCTTCAAAGAGATCCTCCGCATCTGGGGCAGAGAGCTGCCCACCGTCGGCTACTTCGGTGAACTGCCCCGACCGGTCGTCGTCCGCAACGGCTTCAAGGGCATCCACGCTGGCTACCCCTGGGACTGCTGCCGCGGCGTCTACGAGCACATCATCGACAACGCCACTTGGTACTGGGAAGATCCGGAAAACCATATGTAAGCCACACAGTGCAAAAAGGAGTGGGAAGAATCTCTTGTCCCACTCCTCAATGTAGCCTTCTTTTACAGACAAGGAGACAAGTATGAGGAGTCTTAAGATTCCAAAGACCGATGTGTCGAGACGCGATTTTATGCGTGTCTCAGCGATGGCGACGGCAGGCACCGTCCTCGTGGCCTGCGGCGCAGGTGGAGAACCCGCAGCCGAAGCGCCGATGGAAGAAGCGCCCGCCGAGTCTGCCGCCGAAGCGGCTTCCGATTCGGGGTCCATGTACAACGAAGCGCCGCGACTGGCCGAAATGGTCGCCAACGGCGAGCTGCCGCCCGTCGATGAGCGTGTGCCCGTCAACCCGCTCGTGCTGGAAGGGCTGGATGGCATCGGTAACTACGGCGGCCTCTGGCGCGCCGGCTTCCGCGGCCAGGCCGACCACTTCGCCCTCAACCAGGTCATCATCCGCGGCATCCTGTCGATTAACCAGGAGCTCACCATCAACCCGATGATCGCCGATTCCTGGTCGGTCAACGACGATGCCACCGAATACGTCTTCAACTTGCGAGAAGGCATGAAGTGGTCCAGCGGCGAACCCTTCACCAGCGCCGATTTCGTCTTCTGGTTCGAGGAAGAGATGAAGAACGAGACGCTGACACCGGTCTTCCCCGGCTGGCTTACCAGCCCGGTCGATGGCGTAAACGTTCCTGTCGAGATGACGGCCCCCGACGACACGACCGTCGTCTTCAAGTTCGCTGGGCCCAACGCCCTCTTCCACCTCGAAGGTGGTGTTGTCCTCAGCGCACCGGTACGCTCTGCTGCCTACATGAAGCAGTTCCACCCCGACCATACCGACGACCAGGCCGCGCTCGACCAGAAAATCGCCGACGCCGGCCTCGACAACTGGACGGAACTCTACACCGACATGCGCAGTGGACGCCACGAAAATCCCGACAGCCCCATGCTCTATCCGTGGATTCTCCAAAGCGACTACACCGAAGAGATTGTCAACTGCACGCGCAACCCCTACTTCTGGGCTGTGGACACGGCCGGCAACCAGTTGCCCTACATTGACGACCTCTCCTTCCGTCTCTTCAACGACTCCGATGTCCATGCACTGCGGCTTGTCAATGGCGAGATCGATTGCCAGTCCCGCCACATCCGCAACACCGACCTCACCGTCCTTAAAGAGAATGAGGAAAGTGGCGACTACAAGATCCAGTTCTGGCGGTGGACCGCCGTCTACGGTGTCCATTTCAACATGACCACCAATGACGACCGCCGCCGCGAACTCTTCCAGGAACGCGACTTCCGTATCGCTGTCTCCCTGGGCTTCAATCGCGACGAAGTACGCGAACTGATTTACGACGGCTTTGGAACCAATATGCAGTACGGCCCCCCCGTCGAGTCTCCCGTGCATCACGCAAAACTCAGCAACGCCTACCTCGACTACGACCCCGACGCCGCCAATGCCCTGCTCGACGGCCTCGGCTACGTCGAAAGAGACTCCGACGGCTACCGCCTCTGGAAAGATGGCAGCGGCGAACGCATCAGCTGGACCATGTTGGGTGGCGCCGAAATCTCTGACCTCAGTCAGACCTTCATCGACTACCTCGGTGACCTGGGTTTCGAGGTCAACTATCGCGGCGTTGATCGTTCCCTCAGCATCGAGCTTCACCAGTCCAACGATGTCGAATGCACGACCTCCTTCATGGATCGCAACCTCGTACCTTTGGCCGATCCCCAGGTCTGGGTCAAGCACCGCAACATTAACGACCGCCCCTGGTGCAACGCCTGGACCGCATGGAAGCTGGACCCGACCAATCCCATCGCCCAGGAGCCCCCAGCCGGCCACTGGATCTGGACAATTTGGGACCTGTGGGACCAGATTCGCGCCACACCCGGCGAGCAAGCGCAGGCCGATCTCTTCAAGCAGATTCTCGAAATTTGGTCCGAAGAGTTGCCTTCAGTCGGCTTCTTCGGCGAGCTGCCCCGCCTCGTCATGGTCAAGAACGGTTTCAAAGGCATCCATGCCGGCAACCCGTGGGATTGCTGCCGCGGCGTCTACGAGCACATCATCGACAATGCCACCTGGTATTGGGATGATCCTTCAATGCACATGTAAAGCAATGTTGTGAAGAGACAAGAGTGAGGAGAGGCAGTTTTCTCTCTCCTCACTCCTCTTCACTCTCTCCTCGAGGTTCGTCATGTTCTCATACATCCTGGGCCGGTTCGCCGTGATGATACCGACACTCTTCGTGATCTCGGTCGTCACCTTTATCATCATCCAGCTTCCACCGGGCGATTATCTGACGACCTACGCCGCACAACTGCGCGAACAGGGCGATGAGGTCGACGAGGTCCTGATGGCCAGACTGAA
This sequence comes from Caldilineaceae bacterium, assembly GCA_965208965.1. Lineage (GTDB taxonomy): Bacteria > Chloroflexota > Anaerolineae > Caldilineales > Caldilineaceae > Bin5. Next base: position 504,697 of record OZ242384.1, on the reverse strand, counting down.
GCAGCGCTACGGCCTGGGCCAGCCCCAGCACATCCAGTATCTCAAGTGGATTTCGGGCATCCTCCTGGAAGGCGACTGGGGTGAGTCAATGTTGTTCCAGAAACCGGTCGCGGATCTGATTTGGGACCGGCTCGGCCTCACCTTCATACTCTCGTTTACCACCCTGCTCTTCGGCTGGCTCGTGTCGATCCCATTAGGGGTCTATTCGGCGACCCATCAGTACTCGGTGATCGACTATGTCGTCACCGCGCTCAACTTTATAGGCAAAGGGTTGCCAGAATTCATGCTCGCCCTCGTAATCATGTGGCTGGTGACCGTCTATACCAAAATGAGCGTCGGTGGCCTCTTCAGCCCCGAATATATGGACGCGCCCTGGACCATCGACCGCATACTCGATCTCCTGGCCCATGTCTGGATCCCAATCGTGATCCTGGCAGTCGGTAGCACCGCCAATGGCATCCGCATCACCCGCGCCAATCTGCTCGACGAACTCAACAAACCCTACGTCGAAACCGCTCGTGCCAAAGGCGTTAAGGAGACGAAGCTGATCTGGAAGTACCCGACCCGCGTCGCCCTCAATCCCTTCTTCAGTACCGTGGGCTGGTCGCTGGCGGACCTGATTTCTGGCACGACCATCGTGGCCATCGTGCTGAGCTTGCAGACCACGGGCCCGATGCTTTTTACTGCTCTAATCAACCAGGATATGTTTCTCGCCGGCAGTTTCATCATGATGCTTAGCGTCCTGACCGTGATCGGCACACTGCTGTCCGACCTGCTGCTGGCATGGGTTGATCCTCGCATCCGACTGGAAGAAATTTCATAGCAGTTTCATGCGCTGATTCTTCGTTTATTGTGAGCGAGTGTTGAGTGCCCGAACATTTGGAAATCTGAGCGCTATCAAATGGACCAGGACTGACGATGACGATCGACGAACAAAGCCACAATCCATATGGGGACGACCCTGAAGAGGAAGAAAGCTACCTGGAGACAAGGGAAGACGAGGCGAACATTGCAGTCGCCTCCTTCTGGCAGCTGATCTGGTGGCGCTATCGCCGCCATCGCGTGGCCGTCTTCAGCACTTTCGTTGTGATCGTTTTTTATCTGATCGCGGCCTTCAGTGAATTCGTCGCGCCATACGATCCCGATGCCAAGTTCGTCAAATACAAATTGCACCCGCCGACGCCGATTCATATCGTCGATGCCGACGGCAACTTGCGTATGCCATTCATTTACCAGACCATACGCGAGCGGGATCCGGAGACCTTCCGCAATAACTACCACGAGGACACGGAGATTATCCATCCCATCCGCTTTTTCCCTAAAGGCGAAGAATACAAACTATGGGGCGAAGTTGCTGCGACTACCAAGCTCTTCGGTCTGGACGTGCCCCACGAAGAGCAGGGCTTCTTCCTGCTGGGCACCGACAGGCTAGGCCGCGATATGTTCTCCCGCGTCGCCTACGGTGCGCGCCTCTCCCTCTCCATCGGCCTCATCGGCGTCGTCATCAGTCTCGTCCTCGGCATCCTGCTGGGCGGCCTATCAGGCTACTACGGCGGTACGGTCGACAATATTATCCAGCGCGTCATCGAGTTTCTGCGCTCGATCCCGTCTATTCCGCTCTGGATGGGCCTGAGCGCGGCCCTGCCGCCCGGGTGGCCGATTCTCTATGTCTATTTCAGCATTACCGTCATCCTCTCATTTATCGGCTGGACCGGCATGGCTCGCGTCGTGCGCGGCAAGTTTTTGCAGCTGCGTGAGGAGGAGTTCGTAATGGCGGCGCGTTTCTCCGGCAGCGGCGAACTGCGCATCATCCTCCGCCACATGCTCCCCTCCTTCCTCAGCCACATCATCGCCACCATGACCCTGGCGATCCCTTCGATGATTCTCGCCGAAACAGCGCTCAGCTTTCTCGGTCTCGGCCTGCGGCCACCCGCAATCAGCTGGGGCGTTCTCTTGCAGGAGGCACAGAACATCAGCGCTGTCGCCATCGCCCCCTGGACCATGGTTGCGCCCGCCCTCATGGTGGTCATCGCAGTGACCGCCTTCAACTTTATGGGCGACGGCATGCGCGACGCTGCCGATCCCTACGCCAGCCTGTAATTGACGCTCTTGACCATTTGGCTTGAGCGGGCTCCTGCAGCCGTTACGAAAAGCTGAAAACCGTCTACTGAAAACGAGCAGGTACCACGACAATGATCATTAATGGCAGCGCCATTCCCGAAGTCAACCTCCGCAAAGGTTACGAGATTCGCGACGCCCAGGAACAGATCGACCATTTCGCCGAGCGTATCACGACCCCGGCAAACCCCTTCGAGCCCGAGAAGCACGGAGAACAGCGCTTCTGGTACATCCTGGAGGGCGAGGCCACCGTCACGATCGACGGCGAGTGCACGACCGTCCGGCCTTCCGATCTTATCCTTCTCGCCCCCTGGACCGACCACAGCCTGCGCGCCGACAAGTGGGTGCGCTGGATCTGCTTCGGATAACCTCGCCAACCCGGAACGCACAATCCCCACACCGACAAAGGAAAAGCAAACGATGCCACGCAAATTGAAGTTGGCCCTGATCGGTCTGGGCCGCCGCGGCCGCAGTTCTCACCTGCCCATCTATCCAAGAATGCACGATGTGTTCGAGTTTGTCGCTGTTTGCGATAAGGAAGAGGATGTTCTGCGCGAAGTCGCTGCTGAATATGGCGTCAACGCCTACACCAGCGTGCGCGATCTGGTGGCCGGCGAAGAGTTGGATGTCGTCGACGTCGTCGTGCCCGGCGATGCCCACCATCCCATCTGCTGCTATCTGGCCGAGAACGGCATCAACATAATCGTCGAAACACCGGTCTCCGTCACCCGCCCCATGACCGACATGATGATCGAGGCCGCCGAGCGCAACAACGTCAAGCTGGAAGTGGCGGAAAACTACCACCGCGTGCCCATGGCCCGTTTCCAGGCCAAGGTGATCGACTCCGGCATCATCGGCGAAGTCGGTCGCATCTACCGCATCTTTCACGAAGGTGGTTATCACGGAATGAGTATGCTCCGCCTTCTCGCTGGCAGCCCTCCCAAGTCAATCCTCGGCCTCACCCACGTGACCGACGTCGTGCCCATCATCGACCGCATGAAGCGCCACCATTCCCAGGAAAACTGCACCACCAGCTTCCTGGAGTTCGAAAACGGCGCCGCCGCCACCATGATCTACTCCAATGTGATCCACGCCCGCTCTCTGGGGCGCAAAATGGTCGGAATCTCCCAGATCGACGGAACTCGCGGCGCCATCGTCGAGGACACTGTCTACTTCACCGACCCCGACACCTATCAGGATGGCGCAAGCGCCGTACCCTACGAGCCGCAGCGATCTTTCATCGAAGTCGAAGGCCGCAACGTCCTTGAAAGTATCAGCCTGGAGCTGCCCGACCAGGAGATCGTTTGGCAGAACCCCTACGCCCATCTGGGCATTGGCGAAAACAATGGCCGCGGCGTCGACATGGCCGACCAGTTCATGAGCATCGCCAACGCCGTGCTCCACGACATCGAACCGACCTACGGCGTGCAGGAAGCCCGCCTTGACCAGGAGATGTCCCTGGCCGCCTCCGAGTCTGCGCTCATGAACAAGCAGCCGCTGGCCTTCCCCTTGCGCTCGCCCTCGAAAGCCGAGGAGCAGATCCAGGAACGCTTCAAAGAGACCTACGGCTACGATTACACCGACACGGAACCGTTGCTCGATGTCTTCTATCCCCGCCGCTGAGCACTCTCTGGTGTAAAGGAAGCAACGAGCAGCCGAATATACCCGATTTTGCGGAAAGGAAGTGAACTGTGCAGTTTCTCGATATGGAAAAAAAGGGGATTTCCCGCTACCTTCTCGACGCCGATGTGGAAAGCGAACCCTTGCGAGTTCATATCTCGGAGGTCGAAGCCGGCCAGCGCTCCCACCCCCCTCACAAGCACGGGGGTTTCGAAGCCTTCTATATGATTGAAGGAGAGGGGACGCTGGAGATCGACGGGGAGCGCCATCCACTGCGCGCCAACGAAGCGGTCGTATTCGACCCGCACAAGCTGCACGGCCTGGTCAACACCAGCCAGGCGCCCATGCGCTACATGGTCATCATCCGCCCCGAAGAAACCGGCGCCTGAAGTCTTCAATCTCCCCGAAAGAATATCGAAGCAGCTATGACTTTCGGTTTCTGTGAGAAGCCAGGTACTCATCACTACTGAGGAACCGAATGTCGTTTCCTAGACGCGGCCGCCTTCAACTTGACACATGTCGGGTATCCAGATAGAATGTGGTAGGCATTGCTACCATATCCTATCTCTTCTTGCATGACCGGGAATCTCACTCCAGCTGTTATATCCGACGCTTCCTCTCTGATCATCATAGCAAAATTGGAAGCGATTGACATCCTGTATCAAGTTTATGGGACGATTGGGATCCCTCCCGCGGTGTTTCGAGAATCGGTGCAGGTTGGGTTCGAACGAGGCAAGTCTGATGCTTTCGCAATTGACGCTGCTATCCGCTCTGGGCAGGTTGTTGTGGTCAATCTCTCATCGGCTCAGGTTGCATTCGCCCAGCATCTCTACAAGGCAAATCTGCTCGGTTGGGGTGAGTGTGAATCTCTAGCCTATGCAAAAAACACAAATGCCCAAGTACTGATCGAGGAACGTAAAGGACGTTCCATCGCAAGAGCCGAAGGCATACACTACACGGTCTTGCAGGTTTTTCCATTGCAGGGTTTCATCCAGCACAAGATTTCTTATGACACTTGTGTAAATCTGTTGGATCGGATAGCGGTGATGATGAACACTGACTTGGCGATTCTTCAAGTCCTTCAGAGTTCAGCCGAAACCATCTGGCTTGAACGGCAAGGAGGTTACTGACATGGTTGACAACGTGCGGCAACTGAACCTGCGAGTCCCGGAATCAATTGTTCAAGGGTTGGATGAAATTTCCAGCAGGGAACAAATAGATCGGACCGCGCTTGCGAGGAAAATGCTTACGGAGGCGATCCAGCGGTGGAAGATGGACGACGCAATTGCAGCCTGCCAACGTGGTGACATCACAAAGGCACGGGCCGCTGAACTGGCTGGTATGTCGGTCTACGATATCATGGACGAGGTGCGACGGCGGGGCGCCCCGCCAAGTTACACTCTCGACGAACTGCGCCAAGACCTGAAATCGTTGTTCGCATCCTAACGCGGGATAGCCGATCAGCCTGCCAGGGCGAGGGCACTGTCACTTCAGTTAAAGCATGTGCTGATTATAAGACGCAAAGGAGTACTCCTTTGCGTCTTTTTCGTCTCACGAAAAATCAAGCTGCATCAGCAGGTCCATGAACTGGATGCTCATCTTCTCCGAGCCCAGTTCCGTGCTGGAGTAGGGATTGTCGAAGTGCAGGAACCCGCTGACCGGTTCCTCCTTTTCGTTTACGAGCAGAGGCCCTTCCCAGCCAAAATCGACGCTCTCGCCCCGCAGACTGGTCAGGTGTACACTGTCCTCCCCGAACGTAACATCCAGTGCCGTCACCTTCTCCACGAATTGGGCAAAACTGCCGTCCGTTTCCGCTCGCCCCATCTGCACCACCCAGATATTTTTCTGCCCGTAAGAACGCAACTCCCTAAACGCGTTCCTGCCCGTTTCAGTGAGCGTCAGTCCCGCCGACGCCGTCATCGCCAGATAACCGTCCCCGACGCGGACACAGGCCCAGCCGTCCCGAATCTCGTGTTCTTCAAAGGCATAAATCGGGAAATAGGCGTGCGTAAAGCCCAGCCAGTCATCCTCCGGCAGCCGGTGGACTGCCACCAGCAGGTCCTTCCACTGGACAGCCCGCGGAAGCACAACGTTCCCATGCCAGAAGTTCGGCCGGTGAGAGCCGTCCTCGCTGAGACAGGGCGGGTGGGTGACGAAAACGACAGCCTCAGGCGAAAAAGTCGCCTGCCAGATATGCTGCTGATAACCGTATTCGCCGGGCCGGAAATCCTGGGCCGAACACAGCATATAATCCGGCGTCTTATAGGTGACCTTGTTTACCTCCCAACTGCCCTCTTCCCGGTCGCACCATGCCTCCAGTTGACCCGCATGCCGTTCCCGGTTCCAGATCTCATCAGCCGGGTCGATTGCGATCGCCTCGATGACCGGCGGCAGCTGATAGTTCACGGCGCAGGCCAGGCTCACCGTTCCCCGGATACTCCGGTTGAAGATCCCCTTGCCCCAAAGCAGCCGCGTCATACCCGATGTAGGCTCCCGCAAGGCATCCTTGATGAATGGCGCATAGGTCCGCCCGTGGCTTGAGCCGAACACGCCTTTGAAGGAGTTGACCGCCAGCCCGAAGAACATCTTGTCCAACACGACCGCCGCCAGTTCGCGCACGTCGTCGTTCTCCGCCAGGTCGACCAGATGGCTGAGGGCCAGCACATCTTCCTCAAAGTAGGTATTGGAGTCCCACTCCCTGAAACCGCCTGCGGCCCGCTTTCGCAGCCACGAAAGAGCACGCTCCTCGCCCTTGGCGCGGTGTTCGCTGCCGGTCAGTCCGGCATTCGTAAACAGCTCGTCCGGCAACAGCTGGCCGGCCAGAATCTCGCAGGTATGGAAGAGTATCTGATGGTTCTCCGACCAGAAGCACATTGCATCTGCGCCCGGCTGGTCCATCCAGTAACGGAAACTCTGGAAACAATTTTGTAGCGGCTCGACCAGTGCCTGCGGGAACCCTGGCTCCTCAATGTAGCGTCCCGCCATACCCAGCAGACCGACCAGGTCAAAATCGCTGCAATCTGCCCGCTCGTTTATCGAAGCAATGCAGTCAAGAATGACCTGCTCGTTGAGATTGTCCCACATGCCCAGCTCCATCGCCGCGATCTCGGCAAAGACGCTGCCCTCCGCGCCGCGGCGCGCGGCATTGAGCAGGGCCTCCCGCCGCCGTTGTGGATAGGTGCCGTAGCGTTCAGTGGAATACTCATTGTTGCCGACGATATGAATGTCCAGTCGGCGTTCAACGCGCAGGTCATTGACATAATAGTGCTCGGGATTGGGAAAGAGAAAGACTTCGTAGTCGTCCTGCGGAAACTGGAACGCGGTGCCCAGCACCACCTCTTCCCTCGTTTCGCCCTTCGTGTGGTGTTCGCTGTAGATGCGCCCGCCCTTGCGCATCAACCGCAGCGCAAAGTCGTCAGTAACCTCTTGCCCGTCAGCCCACTGCACAGTCACCTTTGCATGGCGGCTGTACACATCTCTGTCCAGGTAGGCCTGGTCGAAGATCGACTCCAGCGTCTGCCTCCTGCTTGCCGGCCGCACCGACGTCGGCAACAGCACACGGATGTTGTCGAGTGATCTGCTGCCCCCGTCCTCTTGGTCTGTCAACTGCAGGGCCATCACGTACGGACACTCTCGCAACGCTACCGCCTCGAAACAGACGCCGACTTCGTTGCGCCCCTCCTTCAGCTTCGCCGGAAAGGAGTCGGTATAGGGCAGCTGGTGATGAAAGTGCTCCACGCGGTGACAATGTTCTTCGTTGACCCAGATGTCCGCCGGGCCGTTTGTCGTCAGGGAAAACGTAACTTCACAGGCGGCGGGAACGTCCAGCACACAGAAGGCCCAGGCCTGCAGATAGTGTGGCGTATGGTGAAATGTGGACAGGTCTACGAAGTGGTCGTCAAGACAGCGGATGACGCGCCACCTGGTCTCGTCGCGGTCAGGGACAATATTGCGTCTCTCCAGGGCGCCGGCGAATACCTCCGAGGATGCGGGGATCGCGCCCTCCGGATCACTTCCGCCTGCTGCTGCCGCGGCCCTGACATCAGCGACGATCTGTTTCTTATAGTCGGGACCCGTATAACCTTCGACCTCCGCAACCGGCGCTGCCAGCGGCCCTGCCACCAGCCAGTCATGTACAAAGCCGGCCTGTAGGGCGGATTCCTGCCAGACCGGCGTCAAAGACATCGGGCCCTCAGCCTCCGCTTCTTTCGATTCCCCGGCCGGCTGAGCGTCCATCTCTGTGCTCATAGATCGTTTACTCCGATTGGTTTTTTCTTGGTTGGACTAGCTACAATGCAAAGAGGCCGCGATACGCGACCTCCGACGAAAATTCCAGCGTAGAAACGGGTTGAGTCCGCTATTCGTACAATACGCAGCGGACCTTGTGGCCGCCCTCCAGCTCCAGCAGAGGCGGGTTGCGGGTATCGCACACGCCGGCAATCGCTTTGCGGCAGCGCGGGTGGAACGGACATCCTTCCGGGATCGAGTAAGGATCCGGGACCGAGCCGCGAATCGCAGTCAACTGACTGGTAATTCCCTGGGCCGACTTGCGTCCCAACAGAGGAATCGAGCGCAGCAGGGCCTGTGTGTAAGGATGCTTGGGATCATAGAAGATGGTATCGACGTCGGCCATCTCCACCACTTCGCCCAGATACATGACCACCACATAGTCGACCATCTGAGCGATCACGCCCAAGTCGTGCGTGATAAAGATGATCGCCATGCCCAGCTCATCCTGCAACTCGCGCATCAGTGTCAAAATCTGGGCCTGAGTGGTCACGTCCAGGGCCGTTGTCGGCTCATCGGCGATGAGCAAACTGGGCCGGCAGGAGAGCGCCATCGCAATCATGGCGCGCTGCCGCATGCCGCCGCTCAACTGATGGGGATAGCGGTCTATTGTGCGCTCCGGCTGCGGCATGCCCACTCTGTTCAGCACGTCGATCGCCTGCGCGCGGGCCTCTTCCTTGTCGACATCCTGGTGCAGGAGGATCGCCTCAATGATCTGATTCCCAATCGTATGAACAGGGCTGAGCGAAGTCATCGGCTCCTGAAAGACCATTGAAATCTCGCCGCCGCGGATCGAACGCGCCTGCGTGCCCATGGCATCGATCTTGGTCATATCAATGACCTGATCGGTGACGCTGCCGTTCTCCTGATTTTGCAAGTGGAAGAGGACTTCCCCCTCAACCACCCGTCCCGGGGAAGGCACAATCGCCATGATCGAGCGGGCCGTGATAGATTTGCCGCAGCCGCTTTCACCGACCAAACCCACCGTCTGACCGCGACGCACGGTAAAATCAACCCCCTCCAACGCCCGCACAATCCCCTGCGCAAGGAAAAAGTGCGTCTTCAGCCCCTTTACTTCCAGGAGCATCTCTTTGGACTCGGCGGATTCACCGCTGGCCGTCACACTGTCGATTTGCGAAGACGAAATTGTCATGAGTGAAATCCGTTCTCTTCATGTACGAGCAGTTGCCATTCAGTTCCGAACTCTTCGACATCCAACCGTTTGCCATAGCCTTCTTGCTTCCAAATGGAACAAGATCTGCTCTAACAGCTACTTGGCATATGGGTCGGCGGCGTCGCGAATGCCGTCGCCGAGAAAATTGAAAGCCAGTACAGCCAGAACCACCGCCAGGCCAGGGGTCAAGACCCAAGGCGCGAGGGCGACGGAACGTAGATTCTGGGCCTCTTGCAGCAGTACGCCCCAACTGATAGCCGGCGCGCGCAGGCCCAGACCAATGAAACTAAGACCCGTTTCCGACAGAATAATGCCCGGAATCGCCAATGTCAAGGACGCGATAATGTGGCTGAGGAACGAGGGAACCATGTGACGCAGTATAATGCGCATCTCGCTCGAACCGCAGAAGCGGGCCGCCATAACAAAGTCCTCTTCTCTCATGCTCAGAAAACGCCCGCGCACAACCCGGGCCAGCCCCGTCCAGCCTACGAACGAAAGAAGTATCGTCACGCCGAAGTATAAGCGCACCACCGGCCAGTCGGCAGGCAGAGCCGCAGCCAGCGCCATGATCAGCGGAATCTCCGGAATCGAGCGGATGAACTCGATCAGCCGTTGAATGGCATTGTCGATTGCCCCACCATAGAAGCCGGAAATGCCTCCAAGCAGAATACCGATAACCAGACTGATGACAACACTTACCAGACCAATGGTCAGCGAGATACGCGCGCCGTAACACAGCCGGGAGAACAGGTCCCGCCCCAGCCGGTCAGCACCCATCAGGAAGATACCCTGTTCCTCATGGGGGACGTCCAGCCCGTAGAGATGCCAGGTCGAAGGAAAGTTGCCCCACATCTCGTATTCGGTTCCGCGCACAAAAAAGCGAATCGGATGAACCGTTGTCTCGTCTTCTTTGTATATGTTGCGCAAGGTCTCGGGATCCCTCTCCCTGATAATCTTGTAGACAAACGGCCTGCGAAGATTCCCTTCCGCGTCTATGATCCGGATCTTCATGGGCGGCACAAACTTATACTTTACAAAGGACTGCTCCGGGTCGTACGGGGCCACGAATTCGGCGAAAGCCGCGATCCCATACAGGATGATGACCAGAAATCCGGAGAGTACGGCCATCCGGTGCTTGCGAAATCGCCACCACATCAACTGCGAGTATGATGCTACATAGATATCTTCGTCTTCGACTATGTCGGGATCGAAACTCGCGTCGTCCCCATAGGTTTCGCTATCTTCTTCATCAGACCTGTCAATCCAGGAACGTTGAAGTGTCTCCATGTACGGTCCTCCGGGTATCCGTTTTCCCTGACTGGTACGGTACCCCTAGTCTGTGATGTTAGTCTGGCCTGACGTGCGTTCCCAGCGATTCTCCAGACGTTGACCTTCGTTGGTCTGCCGTTCTAGAGTCATTCCGGCCACTCCGCGCCAAATTGGTCAGACATGCGGCCGATCCTGGACAGGCCTTGCTACATGAGTATCAGCTTCTTTGAAATACTTCGACCCTGGTGGATCCGATTGATGATATCGGCCAGCATTGGCGCAATCGACAGTACGACCACCTTGTCAGATCGTTTTTCCTGGGGAACGGGAAGTGTGTTGGAAACGATCAGCTTGGCGATGCGATCGTCGGACTGAAGATGCTCCAACGCGGAGGGCAGCAATACCGGGTGTGTAACCGCGAAGGCGGCAGCCCCCTCGGCTCCGGCTTCGTACAGGGCGTCTATCTGTCTGAGAACGCTGCCGCCGGCCATGATATCGTCGATAATGATCGGGCGGATACCGGCGATTTCGCCAACAACGTGCGTCGTCTCAGTAACGCTGACGCTCGTGCGCCGTTTGTGCATCACCACCAACGGCAGATTGAGCAGCTGCGCATAGCGGCCCGCCAAGCTGGCCCGGCCCACGTCCGGACTCACAACGGCCGCATTTTCCCACTCCGGCTGCCGAAAATAGTCCGCTAGGATCGGCAGTGCTGAAAGCGGGTCCACGGGGATATTGAAAAAGCCCTGGATCGCCCTGGCATGGATATCTACAAATATTACGCGATCCGCTCCCATCATCTCCAGCATATTGGCGATAACCCGGGCGCTGACCGACTCACGGCCATGCGCCATCCGCTCTTGACGGGCATAAGGAAAATAGGGCACCACCACGCTGACACTGTGGGCGCTCGCCCTCCGGAATGCGTCCAGATACAGCATCAACTCCATGACATGATCATTCACCGGCTGGCAGCAGGACTGGACCAGAAAAATATCCTGGTCGCGCACGACCTCATCGATCATTACGTGTATTTCGCTGTCGGGCAGTCGGCGAGTCGTGGATTGACCGAGTTCCACCCCGAGAGTTTCGGCAATCTCCAAGGCCAGCTCCTTGTGAGCAGAGCCGCTGAAGATGCGTAACGGGTGATACGACAAAGCCGTTCTCTCCTGTTCAGGTGTGCTAAGGGGGCGCTTGAAGGTACCTCCGCCGACGGCGAGTATGATAGCCCCTAACCCTCGAAATGGCAAGAGACGGGGGGCTCCTTTAACCAATCTGGCTTCGTTGTGTTATATGTGACTGTGTGAAAGACGGCATGGCTGTCGGACAACAGATCAGATGGGAAGCTCGCGATTATTGGAGGGCAATGACATGGTCCGGAGGCTGTTGGTTGCGACACACAATCGGGGAAAACTCCTGGAGTACAGCAAGCTCTTGCAAGACCTGCCGCTGGCCCTCACCTTTCTTGATGAAATCGGCGTCCGGGACGAGGTTGCAGAGACCGAGAACACATTTGCCGGCAATGCCGTACTTAAGGCCCGGTACTACGCCAGCCTGACCGGCCTGTGGACATGGGCCGACGACAGCGGCCTGGAAGTAGATGCCCTGCATGGAGCTCCGGGCGTGCATTCCGCCCGCTATGCCGGCCCCCGTGCAACCGACCAGGACAGAAACGAGAAGCTTCTGAGGGAGCTGCGTTCCTTTCCCCGCCCATGGACCGCCCGCTTCCAATGTGTGGTTGCCATCGCGCGGCCGGCGGTCGCGCCCGCAACCTGCACAGGTACACTGGAGGGAACTATCACCAACTCTCCGCGCGGGTCACATGGTTTTGGATACGATCCCGTCTTCTTCCTCCCGGGCCACGGGCGGACACTGGCAGAGCTGCCAACTTCGGTCAAGAACGAAATCAGCCATCGGGGCCGGGCGTCAAGGCAGGCAAAAGAGTTGCTGCAGGTCCTGCTGGAGAGTTAGCGGCATGCCTCGCTCGACACTCTTGGACGGACGTCGTCTCTTACAAAAGTTGAAGTGAAAATAAGGGGAGATTGCACCTGAAATGTCTGGGGAAAACCTGCGAACGGATTTGACCCAATGCAAACATTTCGCCGCTGGACACGCTGACATACCCTGGTGATACAATGTCCTTCTATAGCCCTGAATTCAGGGAATGACCATAAAGGCAAAAACAACCTGACAAGGAGGTTCAAGAGTGAAAGACGAACTGCTCCAACCTGTATTATTCAATGTCATTACCATCGTTGCATTGTTGTTTTCCCTTTTCCAAATTGTTACCGGGGCTTCAGGGCGCTTGATCAGAACGGCCGACGCCATCCACGCACTTGAGGAGCTCACTGCAGAAGGCGTCCTTGAGGACGACTCGATAGCCTCTGGCCTCACGAGAAATCGCGACCAGCGCACGCGGCTTGACAACTACCTGATCGTGACAATGATTATCGCGATCCTGGCCAATGTCGTCGCGAACTATCTTGGCAGAGGCAGGCATCACGCCAATACTTCCAGGATTCGCGAACTTGAGGCAGAGCTGCGCGGGCTGCGAGGGGATTAGTTCATCCGACTTCAGTCACCCGCATGTTGTTACAATTGAGATAGGTGCAGTACTCTGAAACGTGAGATTCAAACGAACTGCTTGGACTAAGAGGATGAGAAATGGAAGGCAAGTTGCTGCCGCCGGTGATCTTCAATGCAATTACGATTGTGTCAATGTTGTATGCCCTGAGCCAGATAATCTCTGATGGGCCGAGGCTCCGTTCCACTACAACAGGGATCACAATGGCGCTACAGGAACTCGCACACGAGAGTGAACTGGTAGATGAAGCTTTTATCTCGTCCTTTGTGGCCGATCAGGAACAAAGGCAGGGACTATTCAACGAAATCATCGTGGTAATGCTAACCGCGATTCTGGCCAACGTAGCTGCAAACTTTTTTGGCCGGGGAAGGCAAAAAGCAAACACGGCCAGAATTCGCGAGTTGGAAGAAGAACTTCGGGGACTTAAAGGGGATTAGCGCCTCAGGCCCGGATAGTTAATCCCTCACATGTGGGGCTGACCGCTGTTCGAGCTCCTCCTGCGGCTCTTGCAGGCACACGGTATTTGGTTGACTCCGCCTTGGACCAGAAATGACCGTTAGCCGCATTCGCTCCTTAAACGCCCTTCTCCTGACGCCACTGCTCAAACTCCGCCAGTGTCTCGTCATTAGGCGGATAGACGCCGATGATGCTGGCGCCGCTCGCAATCTTTTCCTGGAAAAACGCCTCTCTGATCTCCTGCTCGTACCCGCCTTGGGCAACATCCTCCGCCAGATGGGCCGGGATGACGACTACGCCTTCGGCATCGCCTACGACCACATCGCCCGGTGTCACCGCCACTCCGGCGCATCCAATGGGCACCTGCATTTCAACCGGATGGTGGGCTACAAATGAGGTTGTGGCGTGCGGCGCCCGGATATAGGTCGGTAACTCCAGCTCCCGAAAGCCAGGTGTATCACGCAGCGCGCCGTCGGTAACAAAGCCGGCCGCGCCGCGCTGCGTGATTCGCGTCCCCAGGATATGGCCGAGAGAGGCCGCGCTGATGTCGCCGCGGGCGTCAACGACCAGCACGTCTTCCGCTCCGACCGCCTCCACTGCCAGCCTCTGCACGTTCCTGGTGTTGTCGTAGCGTTCATCCGCCAGATCTTCTCGCGCCGGAATGTAGCGCAGAGTGAATGCGTAGCCCACCAACCGCAAGTCGGGCCGCAGCGGGTACAGCCCGGCCAGGAATGTGTTGCGCAAGCCATGCCTCTGCAATTGGCTGGTAAGCGTTGCGGTCGAAACCGTACGCAGCTTCTTCTTGGCTTCCGCTGAAATCTCATGTGTTCGGACTGATTTCACTGACATTCTTCCCCTTATCGCCCAAAATCTCAGAGAGCGAAGACGGACCCGGAAAGCGAGCCAATTTGGGCTCCCGGTTGACGCAATCGGCTACTGCTCCAGCCACTTTGCCCGGCCGTACTTGGCCTGGAAGTAGACGTACTCATCCTGCCGCGGCGTGGAGACGTTGCCGGCGGAGGGATAGCGGGCGATCGCATCTTCGACAATATCCACGCCCAGGCCCGGCGTATCCGGCACGACGATCGACCCTTCGACGATTTCCGGTTGCGGCTGCATAACCTCGTATCGCTGCGGCGCGTCGTCCTCCAGGTGTTCGAGAATGAGAAAGTTGGGTAACGTGGCCAGCAAATGGACCGCGGCCATCTCCGCCACAGGTCCCAAGGAGCCGTCATGGGGAGCAAAGCCTATCCCGTGGGCCTCCGCCATCGCCGCCATCTTCTTCATCTGCATCAACCCGCCGGCCCGACCTGTGTCCGGCTGGATTACATCCACGATCTCCCTTTCGATCAACTCCCGCACGCCATAGATCTGCGTATGTCGTTCTCCCGCCGCGATCGGCAGATTGACATGACGCGCCACCTTGGCCAGGTTTTCGACGTGCTCAGGCGGCACCGGATCTTCGTAAAAAAGCAGGTCAAACTCCTCCAACGCCTGGCCTACCCGTATCGCGTCCCGCACACTGAACCAGGGCGGACCGTGGACATCTGCCATCAGGTCGATCTCCGGTCCAACCGCTTCCCGCAAAGCGCGGATCTTCGCGATCGGGTTCTCCACGCCTCCGGTCTTGAGCCCGCTGAAGCCCCTTTCCACCAGTTCCTGCCCCCGTTCCGCCGTATGCGCGTGCGCGTAAAGCCGGATTTGGTCCCGGATCTTGCCACCCAGAAGATTCCAGACCGGCACGCCCAGCGCCTTCCCTTTGATGTCCCACAGGGCCATCTCGATGCCGGTGAGCGCGCCGCCGCCGACGATGCCGGTCATGCCGTGCCCCATCATCGCCAGATAGATCTTCTGCCAGATGCGTTCAATCAGAAAGGGATCCTCGCCGATGAGAATCTCGCTCAGGTCCAGGATCGCCGTCTCCACCACCCGCGGCCAGCCCGACGCCTCGCCCACACCATAAATACCCTCATCGGTGAAGACTTTGACGAACAGCCAGTTGCGCTGTGTCCAGCCGCCGCCGGGCACGCTTGCCTGCATCAGATGTGTCTTGATGTCCGTGATTTTCATAGCCGGTCGGCTTTATCCCCCACTGATCCCGGGCCAGTCCCGCCACATATCGTCCGGCGGAGGCTCGTCCTGAACTGCTTCGAGGTCGGCTCGGCAGAAGTCGTACAGGACCGCCTGCCGCACCTGGCTCGAACGGTTATGGCCGGCCCCGTGTCCCATTCGGTGATGCCACAGCACCACATCTCCCGCCGACCCATATGTGTGCACTGGGTCGATCTGCAGCACCGCGCGCCACTCGTCCGAGTCCCACATTTCCTCTTTCCCTTTCAACGGGTTGAACGTGTAGGCCGTCTTGAACGAATGATAGAAGTGCTTGTGGCTGCCGGGCCAGATGGTGAAGCCGCCTCCGTCAGGCGGCACGTCATCAACATAGCCCACGACACCCAAATGAAATGCATGCGCGTCAACATGAAAGCGGGCCGCCCGCGGCGCCTTGTCCGTATCCGGGAAAACACAGTAAATGCCGCGGATGCGCTCTGGAGTTACCAGGTCTGGTCCGAGCAGCTGCTTTGCGACCGCCTGCAACTCTGGATTCCCGTATAGGAGTTCGATCATCCACGGCTCACTGCTGCGGTCGCGGTATTTCCACGTAAAACGCGAGTCGGGGAAGGCGCCCTCCCACGAATTCGGGTCGTTCCGTTTCAGTTCCTTGGGCGCCGCATCCCACCATGCGTCCCGTGTCTGGGCCATCAACTCGGGATCCAGCACGTTACGCAGGACCAGGTAACCGTTGTCTCGAAAAAAATCGACCTGCTCAGCAGTCAGTGGCTGGTTCATATTGACTCTCACCTTCTCTCCCGTTTGTCTGAACGACAACTCTCAGTATTAGCGAACACTGGCGAACGCCTAAGTCAGGAAAAAATGAATACCCGAAAACTGAAGACTACCCCGGCCCTGCGGCTGCCATCCGCATTGACGGATAGTGAGTGTTATAGAGGCTGTGGTCCCCCGATTCAACCACGATCTTCCACATTTGCCGCGTCATCGCCTCCAATCTCTCGGCATGGTTCGGATCCTGCGCCAGATTATTCATCTCGTAGGGGTCGGCGGCCAGATTGTAAAGCTCGTCATAATCGAAGCCGTTGTGGACGAATTTCCAGTCTCCGTCCCAAAGCAGCCGCTGGCTGATAATATACCGCCCGCCAAAGTATTCAGCAAAACCCTGCTGATAATCCGATGTGTCTTGCGGGCTGGCCAGCACAGGTGCAAAAGAGCGCCCGTCGATCTGGCCCAGCGGCTGCGCACCGACCAGATCCAGCAAAGTCTGGCCCACATCCTGCAGCCCGACGCGGGCATCGCTCACAGACCCTTCTGCCACGCCGGGCCCAGCCACCACCATGGGGATGTTGTACGCCTCTTCGAACGCGCCGATGTTCTTGCAGTACATCCCATGCGCGCCCAGAAAATCCCCGTGATCCGATGTCAGGACCACAATCGTATTGTCGAGCTGCCCCGAGTTTTCCAACCGCTCCAGCAGTCGCCCGAACTGCTCGTCGATTTCGCTGATTGAAGCGTAGTAACAGGCCGCCGCCTCGCGATGCTCCCGGTCCGTCCAGTCGCTCCAGACCTGCGCCGACCGCTTGTACAGATTCGGCTGTCCGCTTAAGTCGTTGTGGACGTTCGGCTGCAGCGGGATCGAGTCCACGTCATACTGCGCATACGTCCCCTCATGGCAGTAAAACGGGTCATGAGGTTCGGTGAAACTGACAAAACAGCACCAGGGCGCATCGTCTTCCAAGGCTGCGTCGAGAAAACCCAGCGCCGAGTCCGTCTTTTTGCCCATACCGCGCTCGCTGGCCGGCAGATCACAGACGCCGTAGAAGCGGTTCGGATGGTAACCAGCGGGGCTCTCCAGAAATCGCTCGAGCGAAAAATTGACCGAGCCCCACTCATGGCGCATGGCCTGCTTACCCTGTTCCTGCCAGCCGAAGCGGGAAAGCTCGTTGGAACGCTCAACATGCCATTTCCCGTAATACCCTGTGCGGTAGCCGGCCTCTGTCAGCCGCTCCGCCCAATGCGGGTGTTGCGTTCGTAGAACTGCCTGGTCATCATCAACCGTATGCTCGACGAAAAGTACGCCGTGATTGTGTGGCAGCAGTCCGGTCATCAGGCTTGCACGCGCCGGCGAGCACACCGCATTTGGCGTATATGCCCTGCGGAAACGCACACCTCGGGCCGCTAGCCGGTCCAGATGTGGCGTCTGGCACGGGTTGTCAGGCTCAAGCACCCGGCCCTGCATCTGGTCGGTCATCAGAAATAGAATGTTGGGACTGGACATAGACCTTGTTCCTCTTTTGCAGAAACCGTAAGGCGTCCGATAGCGGAAGCCTTTGAGCCTTCACTATGCTTGTAAAATCTGTAAGGGAATGGGGATAGCAACGAACTCCCGCGTGGAGTGGACCCCACCCCACAGAACTGGCGAAGCAAATTCAACCACTGTTCACCCTAAGCCCGCCAACCGTTTGCGCTGACTACCTTGAGCGCGTGCTGACTTAGTATCCGACCGCGTATCCATCCCTTCTCGGGTCGGAGCCGCCGATCAGGGCGCCGGATTCAGGATGCACCATGATCGCCTGCGCGCTGCCCGGGCCACCCCAGTCGCCCACCAGTTCCAGTTCGTGTCCCCTCTGCGCCAGCTCTCCCTGCACTTCAGCTTGAAAGCGGTCTTCCAACTGCAGATTGTTCGAGCAAACGTGCGGGATCGTGGATTCCATCGGGTTCTGCAAACTGCGCCAGCGCGGTGCCGCAACCGCCTCCTGCGGCGTCATACCGAAATCGAGCATATGCGTAACCAGTTGGAGGTTCGTCTGCACCTGCGTATCCGCGCCCGGCGTCCCGCACGTCAGAACCGGCCCCCCATCCTTGGTCACGATGACCGGATTCATCGTGTGCCGCACTCGTTTGCCAGGCATCAAGCAGTTCGGATGCCCCTCCTCCAAATGCCAATAGGTCATACGGTTGTTCAGCAGGATGCCCGTTTCGCCCGCGATCAGGCTCGAACCGAAACCGGATTGGATACTCTGCAGTATACAGACCAGGTTTCCCGCCCGATCCGCCGTACAGAAGCACGTTGTGTCTTCGTGCGCCTCCGGCCCGCCTGCCGCGACATCAACGGCAGCCCTCTCCAGGTCGATGCGCTCGGCCTGCTCAGCAGCATATGATTTGGAGAGCATCCCCTCCATTGGAATATCGACCCATTTCGGGTCAGCCATGTACTTTTCGCGGTCCGCGAAAGCGAGCTTCTTGGCCTCTACCATCATGTGGATGCTTTCGGCCGTATTGCAGCCCATGCTCTGCAGGTCGAACAGCTCAACGATATTCAGTTCCTGCAACAGAATATGCCCGCTCGAATTGGGCGGCATTTCGTAGACTTCGTAGCCGCGGTAGTTGACATGGATCGGCTCAGCCCAGTGTGCGTGATAGTTGCCCAGGTCCTCTTCAGTCAATAGCCCGTCGCGGGCTCGGCTGAATTCGGCGATCGCTCTCGCGACTTCGCCCTCATAGAGTATCTTGCGGCCATCCTGCGCGATCTTGCGTAGCGTCGTGCCGAGGTTGCGGTTACAGAGCAACGAGCCGGTCGGGATCGGCCCGCCGTCCTTCGTGAAGACAGCGCGCGTGTGTGGGTCCGCCGCAAAACGTCCATGTTCCCCCTGTAACTGCTCCGCCAGCAGATGGCTGACCGGAAATCCCTCCTCACACAGGGATATCGCGGGCCGGAAGACCTTCTCCAGTGACAGCGCGCCGTAGCGCTCATGCGCCATCAACCAACCGTCTACCAGGCCGGGTACCGAAACGCTTTTGATCCCCTTCATCGGGATACCGCCATCTGCCAGATAGCGCTCGCGCGTCGCCGCACCCGGCGCCGGGCCGGTCGCATTCACCGCCGATACCTCACCCGTCTCCGCCCAATAGATCAGAATGAATCCGTCACCGCCGACCCCGGAACCGGCCGGCTCGACCACACCCAGCGCGGCCGCTGTTGCAATTGCCGCGTCCACCGCATTGCCTCCGGCCATCAGCGTCTGGATCCCCGCCTGCGAGGCCAGAGCATGCCCAGACGCAACTATTCCGTTCCTGCCCATCACCGAAGGGCGAAAGGCCGAAGCTGTTATACCGTGTGGTGACTGCATTCCGCACCTCCAACTATCTGGTATTCATTGAATGGTGATGCCGCGTCTAACCTCTACCCACTGTCTACAGCAGTTTACCGCCCCATCGCATACGCGATCTGCCCGCGCGGCGAGGCACCCGCAGAGATTAGACCGTTCTTCGGATCGAAAGTGATGGCCAGCACCTTACCGTGCCTCCAGGCCCCTCCTACCGTCACCTTGTGTCCCCGTTCGGCGAGCGAGTCCCGCACAGTTTCGGGGATGCGCGCTTCCACCGTTAGGCTGCCCGGCTTGGCGTTGTGCGGATAGAAGGAGTTGGGGAAGTGGTTCGTGTGGAAATTGGGCGCGTCTATCGCCTCTTGAAGGTTCATGCCGAAGTCGATGACATTGATGAAGAACTGCAGCGTCCACTGGTCCTGGGAATCACCGCCGGGCGTGCCGAAAGCCATGAAGGGTTCGCCGTCCTTTGTCGCCAGCGACGGGGTAAGCGTTGTACGCGGCCGTTTGCGCGGCACCAGCGCGTTAGCGTGATTCGGGTCCAGGTAGAACATCTGCCCGCGCGTCCCCAGCGGGAAGCCCAATCCTTCCACGACCGGCGAAGAAGGGATCCAGCCGCCGCTGGGCGTTGCCGCAAAAAGATTGCCCTCGTGATCAACCGCATCGACGTGCGTCGTATCGCCCGTGTAGACGTTCGGGTCCGCTTCCGCATGCGTGGGCGTGCTGGCGGGAGCATCGCCGGGACGCAGCTCCAGAGACGCGCTGCCGGCATCGATTAGCGCCCGCCGCGCCTCAGCGTACTCCTTGGACAGAAGCCGGTCCAGCGGCACGTTCACAAAGTCCGGGTCGCCGTAGTACTCTTCACGGTCGGCAAATGCCAGCTTGGACGCTTCGACCACCGTGTGTATATAGTCGACCGAATTGTGACCCAGCGCGGCCAGGTCAAAGCCTTCGAGCAGCGCCAGCTGCTGCAAAAAGACAGGACCCTGGCACCAGGTATTACACTTGTGCACGTCGTAACCGCGGTAATTGAACGTGACCGCCGTCTCTACTTTCGTCGTGTAGACGTGAAAGTCGGCTTCAGTCAACAGGCCCGCGTTCCGCTTTCCGCTGGCGTCGCGGACTTTCGTATCGCGCTGGAATGCGACGATCTTTTCGCCGATAGGACCCTTATAGAAATAATCGCGCGCCGCGGCAATCCCCGCCTCGCGACCGAGGTGGCTGTTGCGGATTTCCGCGTCGACCGTTGCCTTGAAAGTCTCCGCCCAATCCGGATTGGCCAGAAACTCGCCCACCTCAGGCGCCCGCCCGTTCGGAAGGTAGGCCCGCGCCGAGCTGGGCCATTCCTCCTCGAACTTCCCCTTCAGCCCGGCCAGCGAACTGTGCAATCCCGGGTAGACCGCGAACCCTTCTTCCGTCAGCTCGATAGTCGGCTCCAGCACATCTTTGAGCCGCAAGCGGCCAAACTGCTCAAGCGCCGTCGTCCACGAGCCGAACGCACCGGGAACCGTCGCCGGCAGAAAGCCGTCGCCAGGTATGATCTCGATTCCCTGCGAGCGGAACCAGGCGATGGTAGCGGCCTTCGGCGCATAACCCTGCCCGTTGATGGCGTACACCCGCTTCTGACGCCCGCAATAGATCAGAATTGGGACCTCGCCCCCGATGCCGTTGGACTGCGGCTCCAACACGTTGAGAGCGAACCCGGCGGCCACACCGGCATCGATCGCATTGCCGCCCTTCTCAAGCATTCGGGAGCCGGCCGCCGCTGCCAGATAATGACCGGCTGACACGACACCGTGGCGCCCCATGAAAACTGGACGTGTTGTAAATGACATTGGTTTGCCCCCTATGCGTGGGCCGACGCCCATCTATTGAAGGGTTCGACGCCTCGTTACTTGTCCCAGTCTTCGCGTGGCGGCCAGAGGACTGATGCCCCAATGGCTTTGCCTTCGGGTCGCTCATCCACCCAATCCTCGGTCGTATCCCGCCACCTGATGAAGTGGGGAGTCTGCATGTGCGCCTGGAACGCGGCCTCGTCCTCATAGACCTCATACAGCCAGATCTTGTTCGGATCGTCGCCATCCCGGATCACGTCAAATCGCAGACATCCGGGCTCATGTTGTACCGAACCCTGGGCGTCCAGCAATATCTCTTCGATGAACCGTTCCGTAAACTCTTCCTTGATTCTGAGGGGGGCGATGATGACATACATGACTGTATTTCTCCTCTAAGCGATTTGGGAAATGTAGAGTTTGTCTGGTAACTGCTGGTGGGCGTGGGGGTTGCCTGCAATTGGTAGCCTATCACAATTCAAGTTAGTTAGCGACCCGATTAACGACGCCCTCAAGCGACGCCCGCCGAATACCATCCAGCTCGTCGGCGCTGAAAACACCTGCCCGGTATAAATTGCGATACTCGTCAGAAACGCTCTGGTCAAATATCATCGGGTCGTCAGAGTTGACCGTCACCGGCACGCCGTTGTCAAAGATGAGCCGGATCGGGTGACGAGCCATGTCAGGCACGGCATCCAGCATCACATTACTCGTAGGGCACACATTCAGTCGAATCCGGTTCACGGCCAGCCAGCGCATCACCTCGACTGACTCCGCTGCGCCGATACCGTGCTGTACCTCGTCCAGTTCCAGCAATTCAACCGTTCGCCGGACTTCCTCCGCGCCTCCGAACTCTCCGACATGCGCCTTCAACTTCATGCCCGCGGCCTTTGCCTCTACATAAAGTGATTCGACATCCTCAGGCTCACACCCCTCCTGGTGGTCGTACAGGTCGATCGACTGAAAGAAGTCCAACCCGATTGCCTCGTGCGCCACCGACATCAGTTCCGGGTCCGATGCGGCTTGACGGGGAATGCCTAACTCCGGTCGCAGTTCGATCTGGGATTGGAAACGCGAGACCAGCTTTCGCAGATGCCCCACGACTCCGGTCAATCCGTCTGCATAGTACGCGGCCCGTCGAATGTCGAAGCTTATCTCGACCAAGACGACGCCGTCCCCGATCGCGTCGCGTAGCGCAGACTCTGCCACGAACTCGATGGTCTCGCGGTTTCGCAAGTGGGGGTCCAGAACGTCCATGGCGTATACGATCATGCCCCCCAGCTTGTTCATCTTGTCTGGAGGAGGGTCCAGCCTGCAGCCCAGACGGGCCTCCAGGTTGTGGCGGCGCGTGCTGAAAAAAGCGTGGCAGTGCAGGTCGACTTTAGGAAACGCCCGCAAGGCAGCCAGATCATCCTCTTCAAGTGCGTCTACGAAACTGTTCTTCATGTCGCGCTTTCGGTTTTCCTTTTCTCTCCGCTCAAAATCTCTTTCAGGGGACCCTCTCCCCCCTCCTCGCTTCTCAGGCAGTCCACACGGCTTCATCGCCAAGCACCGATTCAAGATACTGACGACTCAGCCTGGCCGCTTCTCGCGCTTCCCGCGGCGCCCGCGGCGTTCCATCCAGTTCAACGTTTACCCAACCGCTAAAGCCGCCCTTCTCCGCGAGAATGTCGAAGATCTCAGGCATCGGCAATATGCCGTTTCCGATCGGCTCGTAGTTTACATAACCGCTGCGGTCGATCTCCTTCCCGTCGCCGTCGCGCTCGTAGCTGCCGTTCCAGTCCTTCAGATGGACGTGGACAATGCGCTCGCGGTATGTGCGCATCACCTCCAGAATATCGCTGCCCCCCTTCGCGATCTGCCCCGTGTCCGGCGCGAATCCGATAAGCGCGGTATCCACCAGCCCCAGAATCGTGTCAATGTCCTCCCTGGTCTCGATAGCGGTTCCCGTGTGGGGATGCAGCCCGGCCGTCAGTCCAATCTGGCGGCAGTAGTCGCCGATCTCGTTGAGCGCGTCTGCCAGGCGTCGGAACTGGTCCGGAGTATAGCCGTCTGCGAGACGCGGCCCGCCCTGAAGAACGAGCGTCTCACCGCCCGGTAGCCCCCTCAACCCATCGGCTTCGCGGCGGGCGTTCTCCTGATCGGCCGCCGCCGTCTCCGGGTTGATCCACTCCTTATAGCAGTAGGCCGCCGCGGTTGGGATGCCAAAACTCTCCACCAGGCTGCGATATCCGCCCGTCCTGCTCCCATTGAGTTCGAGAATCTTCGCCGCGAAAGTCTCAAAGCCCTGATAGCCTAATTCCGCCGTCTCGCGGTATGCCTGCTCAACATCTCCCGGAATGCCCCAGGTGATTCCAGTATGACCGATCTTCATTTTCCTCTCCTCACTGAAAGATCCCGGTGAAATTGCTGGCCACTGTTCACCGGCGTCCTACATGATGCGGAATCCACCGTCCACGTAGAGAGATTGCCCCGTAACGTAGCTTGCCTTGTCCGAAGCCAGGAATGCCGCGACCTGCCCGATTTCGTCCGGCTCGCCGGCGCGCTTGAGAGCGATATTTTCCAGAACAATCGGCAGGATTTCAGGGTCCTTCATCACCCAGCTGGTCATGTCCGTGTCGATCAGCCCCGGGTTGATACAGTTGACGCGGATATTGTGCTCGGCCAGTTCGACCGCCAGATTCGCGGTCAACGCTTCTACGCCCCGCTTACTCGGCGCATAGTGCGCCCGGCCCGGCAACACCATCCCCGCCTGCACCGAGCCAATGTTGACGATGGCGCCGCCCTTCCCGCTGGAAATCATGTGGCGGACCGCCGCCTGTGCGCAGAGAAACTCGCCGCGCAGATTGATATTGGTCACGCGTTCCCACTCCTCCGGCGTTATCTCCAGGAACGGGATTATCGACTCCACGCCCGCATTATTGACCAGAATGTCCAGGCCTCCCAGCTCTTCAACGACCCCGTCCACCATGGTCTGTACCTGAGCGGGCTGGGCAACATCCGCCATGACGACCGCAGCACGCCCACCCAGTTCCCGAACATCCTGCGCGACCGCCTCGGCCTGCTCCGCGCCTTCCACATCATTCACCGCCACATCCGCGCCCTCCGCGGCCAGCGCCAGGCAGACGCCCCGCCCGATTCCCCGGCGTCCTCCAGTTACCAGTGCCACTTTACCGCTCAGAATTCCCATCTTTACGCTCCTTTTTCGCTATCACTCTCGGACCTGGCACGCCACCTTTCACGTTCGTTCGGAGCGACGTAACTCCCGGTTTCATCTCCCGGTGGAGGAAAGTCTCCTGTTTCGCACATCGCCAGGAATGGATTATCCCGCACCTCGACCGGAAACTTGATTACAGAACGGCGCCTCGCCGACTCATAGATGCCGACCATTACCTCGGTCACCTTGCGGCCGTTTTCGCCATCCAGTGGATGGGGGGCCCCGGTTTCAATCGTCCTGAGCAAATCCTTGATCTCGAGCCCAATTGCGCTGACAGGGGCAGGCCACTCAATTTCAATCTCTTCGATCTGATCCCCCCGAAAGATACGCAGCGCAGACGCATTCAGAAGATCAGCGTCTCGGAATACGTCACCGTAGAGTTCCAATCTGCCCTCATCGCCGTGAATGATGAAATGATGGTAGCGATGGATCTCGTCGTTCCAGCTTGGGTCCAGCGAATGCTGACGTCTGATTCTGCCTTCGAATGCGGGCGAACGTGCCATCCAGCCCCAGACCATGCTGGCCCTTACCTGGTTCGTGAACGCCAGGAACGCAATGCCCGCATTTTCACAGCGGTGGCCGTAGTATTCATAGCCTTCGTGTCCGTCCACCTGCCCCAGCAGATGGTCGACTTCCGGCTCTCCCAGCAGCGCCAGTAGCATATGGATCGTGTGTGTCCCGTCCGTCATCAGGCACCCGGCCTTGAGTGAGGCCTCAGCAGAAACCACACGGCCGATCGCACCGTCGGCAATCAGCTCTCGGGCGCGCACGTATTGGGGCATATAATGGCGCTGGTGGCTGACCGTCAGCCGCGAGCCGGACGCCCGGCACGCCGCCAGCATCTCGTCCGCCTCCGTCAGATCCATCGCCATCGGCTTTTCACACACGATCCCCTTCGTCCCCGCCTGCGCCGCCGCCACCACCATTTCACAATGCAATGCATCGTGGGTAACCACCGACACCAGCTCCGGTTGAACTTCAGCCAGCATCACCTTGTAGTCGGTATACAATCCTTTAGCGCCCGTCTCCTCGGCGAAAGCCTGCAGAGCCTCTTCGGAGATATCGGCCCCCGCCACAATCGGAATGCCCAGCTCCTCGTATGCCTGCATGTGTCCCCGGGCCATGCGTCCACAGCCGATCACCGCGGCTTTGTAGTCAGTCATTGGGATTTCCCCTGGTTGAAGTCAGTGACGACATGCCTGAATCACTTATGCTTCGCGACCGTTCTCGCCCTCCACCCGCGCCACCGTCTCGTCTCGCAGCCGTCGCGCGTAGTCGACATTATACTGAAGCCGTCCCGGAATCACCGCGGCCCAATCGATGTCCGTGCTTTCCTCCGGACGCGGATGGAGACCTGCCCGCACTTGCTGCTCTCCGCGCCACAGATGGCGCACAAAGCGGGCCATGCGGACGGGCGTCAGATCAGTGAAACTGTTCAGGAATGCCTCGTCGTACATGGGAATCGGTATGAATCCGCCGCTATCCTCAATGTTCAAATGAACACTTGGATTTGCACGGTAGAGGATTTCGACAACAGCGGGCAGATCGACCAGTCCTCGCCCCAAAGGCGCACCACCCAGCCAGTTATACCCTTCGTCGGTGGGATAAACGCACGTGTCTTTGAAGTGGGTCGTGTGCACGTAGGGTGCCAGTGTGCGGGCCGCGTCTACGGGATCTTCCAGCAGCCCCAATGCGTTGGCCGTATCCAGGTTGACGCGTACGTGCGCCGAATCCACCGCTTCGACAATATGCAAGAGTTCAAGCGAAGTCAGATCGACATGCAGTTCCAACGTGATCATCAGGTCGAAATCTGCAGCGATCAGGCTCAGCTCGCGTAATACCTCGATCGTCAACTCAATCTGTTCTGCCAGTTTTGGCGCAGAAAAAGTACGCTCTTTGAGCAGACCAAAACACGTATTCAGAAACGGAGCGTTCAACCTCCTGGCCAGGGGCAAAAGAGGCTTCCACTCCGCCACCATCTCGGTCACCGTCCGACCACTCTGGCCTGGGTTGACACTTGGTCCGGCCAATTCTAGATACAGCCCGCGGGCCTTCGCCTCCTCCGCCAACTTTTCCACATAGGCACCGTCGCGGCCCTCCATCAGCCTTGCCGAATAATGCAGGCCTTCCAGGCCGGCCGCCCTGGTCAGTTCAAGCAGCTCCAACGGATCGAGGCTAACCGCCTTTAGCGTAAGCGCGTCAAGTCCAACTTTCATTTCTAAGTCCTTCGGTGGTATCTGGTGGCCTAATCATACTTTCGCCGGTGGCTGCTATGTAAAGTCAGGCGAGCACTTCGCCCATTTTCACCGCTTGGAAGGTCTTCATCCGCACCAGAAGCCATAGGGTACCGCTCGCGGCCGCCAACACCATGATCAGCATCGCCAGCACCAGTTGCGCCACATCATCCCAGGCTATCTGCACGATGAAAGGCGGGACCAAATCGGCCTGTTTGTACCCGACCTGGTAGAAGGGAATGAAGAGATAGCTGCTAACCAGTCCCAGGTAGCTGCCGGCCGCAATGCCCGCTGTTGTAACCGTGACCTGTTCGCCGGCAAGTGAAAAGACGAGCTGGCTGGTTGAAAGACCCATCGCCCGCAATATGCCCAACTGAATAAAACGCTGGCGAAACGATAACGCAGAATAGATGACCAGCGCTAACATGCTTAAGAGGGCCACGGCGATAAAACCCACGGACAGAAACCCGAACAGCCCGACCCGGGCCGGCCTTGCCTGCGCCTCCGCCAGTTCCGAATGTGCGTCTTCCATTGCCAGTATTCTGTAACCAAGGTCGTCCAGGGAACTTACCAGAAGTTCCGGATCAATCGCATCTTCCGTAGCCAGCCAGACCCTGTAAGGGACCTCGTGGCCCAGCAAAGAAAAAATGTAATTGAGATTGGCGACAAAGAACTCTCCGTCCTCAGGGTAGACGGTTGGAAAGAGCCCCATCGCACCCACGATCTGAAAATCGAATGTCGCATTGCTTGTAGGGACGAGACCACTCAGCGCGATCGTGTCACCAACCTGTAGTCCGAGAGCGTCCATCATCGACTGGCTGACGATGACGCCGCTATACTCCACAGCCAGCGCATTCATCAGCTTACCCAAAGAGTCGGCCGCGAAATCCGGCCGGAAATAGGCCACCTCCGGGAACTGGCTGCGGTCGATGCCGAATAGCCTCCCGTTTACCAGCCTGCTGCCGACGCGTGTGGAAACCGGAAAATCTCCGATCCGAGTCGCCGCCCTGACACCTGGCGCCTGCCGGTGCTCGTCTACCGGCATATTGATCCAGACAAACTCCTCCTCTCCCTCCTCCACCGGCTTGCCGTCCTCAGAGGGAAGAATCCGCAGCGCCGCTCCTTCGGTCAAAGTGACATCCGCCCCCACTTCGTAGAAGATGCGAGCCACAAGGTTGGCGTCCAGCGTACGCGCCATCGATGCCGTGAAGGTCCCAAGACTTGTAGTGAGGATGAGCAGCAACAGCAAGCTGGTATATACTCTGCCCGTGCGCGCCAGATTGTAGAAGGCCAGCAGCATCGAGATCCCACCAAGACGCGCCCACAATAGACTCAGAACCAACGCGATGAGAGGGAAAAGACGGATGGCCACGAGCGCGACCGCCAGAATAAAGAGAGCCGGCGCCAGAAACAACAGCGGATTGTCCAACGGGTCCGAGGGAACATCGGCCTGCAAAAAGGCGATCCGGCCTTGGGTCCTGAGCATGTAGTAACCGTAACTCGCTACCCCCAGCAGCAGAAAGTCAAGGTACGCACGCTCCCAAAAGGAGCGGCGCTGTCGTCGGCTTATCTCCTGCTTGGCCTCGACGATTGCCAGCCGCGCCGCCCCCATAGCCGGCAGCACAGTCGCGAAGAGGGCGCCCCCGATCGCGGCAAACGTATACGTCATACTGGTCGTCGTCGTCTCGATCTGCAGCGGCGTCTGCGCATTGAAGGTCATAAAGTAGCGTGTCCCGCCAATGAACTGCGCCACCTTCTGACCCAATAGCGGACCAATTGCCAGCGCTACGATACCAAGCGTGGCGCCCTGTAGCAGATAGATCGAAAAGACCTGACCGGTCGTTGCCCCCCGGCTCTTCAGGATGGAAATCTCTATCTGCTGCCGTTTTACCGTACTGTCCGCGATGAGAACAATAAAATACAGGACGAGCCCCAAAATGGGGATGCTGAAAAGAAGCAGCAGAATCGCCTGCGCCGTAGCGACATGCCGGTATCGCCTCAGCGCAGAGACCGGCGACAGCTCCAGGTATGTCGTCCCGATCAGGCTCTGGATCTGCCTGTCGACAAAGGAAACCCTGCGCAGGAACCTGTCCACATCCTCGGCGCGAACCGAATCGCCGTCAACCACTCTGTACCAGCCGACATCGGTCAGAGCGTGCGGAACCCTCTCCCCAATTTCGCCGATGTAGATTTCTTCAGAGACGAAAAAGACATTCGCGAAGGACGCAGGCGGCAAATGCCACTTCGCGCTGGACTCTGCTCGGGGAATCCAGATCCCTGCAATGCGTACCGGCACCTCCAACCGTAGAATCGCGCCGTTTGCAGTGCGGGCGCTTGGGTCGAATAGAGTATATCCCTCCCCAACCTGCAATCCGGCCTCGACCGCAAACGCCTGGCTGACGAGAACATTTACGACCTCGCCGTTACCGTTTTCGGCGTTGTCCTGCGCCGGGAATCCGCCCTCGACAACCGTAATGTACTCCTCCAGGCGGTTGATAAAGCCAAGGTATCCCCGCAACAGGGGCTTGTCCCGCAGCTCGTACTGCCCGTCTCGCAAGGGAAATACCTGGAAAAGATCACTTTTGACATAATGCATGTCCGACCGGTGCGGGAGCCCCAGATCCTGCGAATAGCGGGTCTCCATGTACTGGTTCAGAGCCAGATACTCCTGCCAGTCCGCGCCTGCGATGCTGGAGCCCTTTACGTAGTGATAAAAGAATGAGAATGCGGAGCGATTGGGGACAGTCTGCAGCTCATGCTGCAGCAAGGAGCGGTTGGCCGCGTCCGTATACATCGGCGGCGCCGACGCCAGCGCAACCACGACGCTCCAACCGAGTAGGAGACAAAACGTCAGCACCGGTTCGGAACTGAATCGCCGGAGAGCGATTCTCCAAAGGCCAAGGTAGCTGTAAATGGAACGCATTGAAATGTGCAGGAGAGACAGCAGCGCTCCCAAGCAGCTTACATCTTGATGGCGCCGGAGCTAAGACCTTCGACAAAGAGGCGGCTGGTAAAAGCGAACAGGATGATCAGAGGAATCGAAGCAATCACATAACCCGCCATCAGGGGACCCCAAATCGTGTACCAGGCGGTTCGAAACGCATAGAGTCCGATGGTCAGCGTCATCAGTTCGTTGCTGCGGAGTGTTACCAGGGGCCAGATAACGTCATTCCAAGTGCTGAGAACGTGCATAATTGCAACGACACCAAGAATCGACTGCGACAGCGGGATGCCAATGTGACGAAATACCTGCAGTTCGTTTGCCCCGTCGATCCTCGCCGCCTCAAACATCTCGCCTGGCAGAGCTTCGAAGAACTGACGCAGAATGAAGATGGCAAAAACCTGCCCGCCCGCGATGTAAGGGGCGATCAACACCCAGCGGGTATTCAGCAGTCCGAGATCCTTTACCAGCAGGAAGGCCGGAATCAGGGTAAGTTCCCCCGGCACCATCAACAGGGCCAGCACGCCGAAAAAGAAGAACTCCCTCCCTGGGAAAGGATAGCGGGCAAAAGCCCACGCCGCAATCGCCGCCAGAATAACCATACCAACCACCGAGGTGCCGCTGGTGATTATGCTATTCAAGATGTAGCGGGAGACAATGCGCCAAGCTTCAAGATAGTTGTCAGGGTGGAGAGGAAACGTGACAGTGAACGGGTAATGGTCGAACTGCGGGATATCCTTGAACGAAATGATTATCGTGATGATGAATGGCAGAAACATGAAAAACAGGAAGCCACCCAGTCCCAGATGGCGCCACCAATCCCCCGTGCGCCAGGCGCGGCGCCAGCCGGCGCCCAACGACATGCGTTGCACCGGCTGCGGTTGTCCTTCCAGTACTGTCATCGCTCAACTCTCCTGTCGTCCGGGTGACCCTGCGCTTTACCCTGGCCTGCGCCTCGGCAACCTCTGCTCACGAACCTAGCGCCCACCACTCAATAGTCACCCGTCTTGACGAACTTCACATTCAAGATCGTCAGACCCATTATCAGCACGAACAAGAACATCCCGATCGCGGACGCATATCCCATCTTGTTCCACAAAAAAGCGTTATTGTACATCCACAGTCCGGGCACCATACTTGCCGTCCCTGGCCCACCAGCCGTCATCACAAATACAGCTACCCAGCCCTGCAGGCCGCCGATGACCGCCAGTACGATGATCAGCTTGAACTGACCGAGAATAAGAGGAATGTCGATCGCAAAGATTCGCCGCAAACCCGAGCAGCCGTCCACCAGCGAACTGTCAATAACCTCATCCGAGATGCCCTGCAGGCCCGCCAGATAGATCAGAACAGTCACACCGCCTACCCAGGGAAACCCCATGAACGTAACCGCATAGAGCGCCGTCTTCGGGCTTCCCAGCCACGGCTGCTGCCAGTCCTCCAGTCCAACCCCCTCCAGGAAGGCGTTCAAAAGGCCGTGCGTGCCGTCATAGATGAACTGCCACAGCAATAAGATGACGATGCCCGGCACCACCGCCGGCAGGATAGTCAGGACGCGATATGTGTACTTGTGTACATTGCTGCGCAAGTTGAAGATCAGTTCGGCAACGATGAAAGGGAACGTCACAGCGCTTATCACCCGCCATGAAGTAAGCAGGCTCACGTGGCGCAGCGACTTGATGAAAATGTCATCCCTGATGAAGAGCTTCTCGAAGTTGCCCAACCCCAGGAACTCCGGCTGCAGACCTATATCCCATTTGAAAAAGGCCCGGTATAGCCCCATAAAGGCCGGGTAATAGTTGAAGGTCAGCAGCAGCGCAAAAGTGGGAACCAGCATCAGGTAAACGAAGCGGTAGCGGTAGATGCGCTGCCCGAGCGTTGCCTGCCTCTCTTGCGGCGCCGACGGTCGCGCGACCGTAGCGCCTGACGCAGGCGCGCGAATCTCTTCTGTTGTCATAGCGCCATTCCCATCTCTACAGTACAGGCGGGCTCCACGAGATCTTTCGCCGTGGAACCCACCTGCGTCAATAGACTTCGAGTTCTTAGTCTCCAGCCCTCAGCCATCGCCATCGGCAAGAAGAAGCCGGAAGCTCACTAAGGGCTGAATACTAACCACAACAAACGACTAACTGCAGTCCCAGCCGTTCTTTTCTATCGCCTCATCCGCGTACTCAAGCAGCAGCTCGTTGATCTGCTCTGCGGCCTCATCCTGCGTTACCACGTCCAGCTTGAAGTCGGTCCAGATGGCTGCGATCTTCTCGCGCTGTTCGGTGCCAATCTTGTCGGGATAGGTGACCATGCCGGCCTCGCCCAACCCCTCGGTGATCGCGCGCAACGGCTCTCTCAGATCGGGATTCACGTCAACGCCCTTGATGTTGGGCAGGAACGTGCCCGTTTCCGCGATCATGCGCCCGGCGTTCTGGGGCGCAGTCACGTATCGCAGGAAGTCCACAGCCAGCGGCACGATTCCATCCCGCTCCGTCTTGGTTGCCATTGCCCACTGGGCCGCAGTCGCCCCACCGATCGGGGGAGCTGCCTCGCCAATCGCAAAGGGCGAATCGGCCTCGGTGATGGTGGGAGCGTAGAATGTGCTCCACTCGAAATCGACCAGCGGATCGGCCTTGAGGTAGCCGAAGCGCCAGCTGCCGTCTTCATATACGGCCACATCCTTTTGGAGGAACTTGCGGTTGAAGTCCGCGCCCTCAGCAGCCCAGTCCGGCGCCAGGTAGGGGATCAACTGCTTTACCAGACGGAACCACTCGCCATACTCGGGATCTGTGGCGGTGTAGAGCCCGTTCTTCATGGCGCAGCCGACCTCTTCCAACGAGGCAACGCCGCCGTCAGCGTTGATAATGTCATCCTTCTTCGCATACAGCATCGCCCCGACTTGGGACTGGTACCAGGCCAGCCTGGCGTTGGGGATGATGGTATCCTGCAGCGCCTCCTGGACTTCAATCCACTCGCCGTAGGTGGAAGGAGCCGAAAGGCCGACCTCGTCAAAAACGTTCTGGTTAAAGAAGAAGAACGTCGTCACCAGGTCGATAGGCACGACATAGTGCTTGCCGTCCGGGCCGCGTTTGGCCTCGGTGGGAATCTCGTAGAACTGGTCCAGCCAGCGCTCGCTGCCCGGGTCTCCTGCGGCTACGTAGGGGTTGGGCTGTTCAAAGAACGGATCCAGCGGAATCCACCAGTTCTTGTCGATCTCATCCTGTACCCAGAAGGAGTGCGTCCACACGATGTGAGGAATCGTGCCACCCGCCTGCTGCGTTACGATCCACTCATGGCTGGCCAGGTTGTCCGGCTTCCTGATAATCTCGACCGTGGCGCCGGGATGATCCGCCATATACTCATCGGAGATCACCTGGATCATGTTATGAGGAAGGGGATTGTTGGGGCCCTGCTCCATGCTCTCCGTGGGTGTATAGTGCTGCACCCAGATCTGCAAGTTGCCCGTCATGCCGTCGCCGCCGTCCATCTCGCCGTCAGATTCCTGAGCAGCGGGCGCGGCGGGCGCGGCGCAGGCCGCCAGCGCAACGCCGGCGCCAGCCATACCCATCGACTGAAGGAATGATCGTCTGCTGAGCTTTTTCATGCTTTTCTCCTTAAATGGAAGGTTTAAGTGAAATACAGACTTCAGCGTAGTGCGCAACAGTAGTACCGCTAGGACTTGCCTTTCGAAAAAGTCCCACTGGGACTGGAATCACGGCGCCATCGAAGGCGAACCGGCCCCGACCCTGGAAATGCCTTGGCCAAGATGCAATGCGTCCTTTTCAATCCTCCACAATCGCAACCGCCCGCACCGGCGCACCCGTTGTCCCCACCCACTTCACCGGCAACATCGAGAGTGTGAAGCCGTGCGGCTGCGGAATCTGTTCCAGATTGCAGAGGTTCTCTACATGATAGTATTCATGCTCGTACATGACGCGATGGGCTTCCCAGAACTGCTTGCGTTCAAACATCGCCCATATCGGCGGATCGAAAGTTACCGCGTCGATACCCATCACCTTGACCCCGCGTTCAATCAACCAAAGCGTCGCCTCACGCGTCATGCCGCTGTGCTCGCTCAGGTAACGCTCCTCTTCTATATAGCTGCCTGCCCCCGTCCAGATCAGCACAAGATCCAGCGGCTTGATCTCGTAATCTATCCTGCGCAACGCCCCTTCCACGTCGGCAGCCGTTATGCCCGCTCCGTTTTCTTTGTGTCGGAAGTCCAGCAACACACCGTCGCCGTAGCAGTATTCCAGCGGTATCCCTTCCGGCCCAGGCTTGCCGGGAACCAGATGCTTTAGGGCGTCAATGTGCGTCCCCACATGGTCCCCGAGGATCGTCAGGTAGTGGGCCGTCAGCGACGTAACTCCGTGCTCCGCGGCTCCGACGCCTTCTGCGAATTCCTCCCAATCCTCATACATTAACATCGTCGGGCGAGTTACCCGCGGGAAGACCACCATATCGTTATGTACGGGCATGCTCAGGTCAATGACTCTGCGCCCCATGCTCGATCTCCCACAGTTGCCCGCCTGTCAGCGGCGCGCAACTCTGATCAGCTTCGATCTCAACGATCGTTAGTGTAAGTTGGCAACAACCAGGACAGAGAAAATGCTAGTCTTTGTGCAGAATGCTTTGTACGTTTGCGGGGACGAAACGTATGTATGACGAACCGTAAATTCACAGTCTGCGACAAGCGCAATTATATAGTTGAAGGATACAGAATCCAAATCGTAAACCTGCCCCTTACTTCCCACAGAGCCTCCGCGCCTCAGAAAATGCACTTTCCTTCAGGAATCGCATTTCCAGGTGGCTTTGTCACGCAACTCTGAAATCATAAGCCCGTGAGTTTTCCTTTGACCCAGGTAAACTGCAATGCATTCACAGCTTGCTTGGCATTTTCCGAACCTTGACGAATGCCATCCTAAAATGTATACTCATTGTATATACGGCAAAAAGAGTCACAGGCCCATTTCTTGAACGAATGACTCAGGAGAAACGAAGTAATGGAAACTCGCGTGCAGAAGTGGGGTAACAGTTTGGCCTTGCGCGTTCCAAAACCTCTTGCGAATCATCTTGGTCTCGAAGCCAATTCGCCAGTTAGAATGTCGCTGCGCGGAGATGAATTAATCATTGCGCCCATTCAGCCCCCCCGCCTGAAGTTAGACGATCTTCTGGCAAAGGTAACGGAACACAATTTGCACGGCGAAGTGGACACCGGGCCTGCCGCAGGTCGTGAAGAGTGGTAACTAAGCCCTCGTACATTCCGCAACGCGGTGATGCCGTTTGGATTAACTTTGCTCCGCAGACTGGACACGAACAGGCGGGACGTCGGCCCGCTCTTGTACTGTCGCCAGGTTCCTACAACGGCACTACAGGGCTGGCGATTCTCTGTCCGATCACCAATAGGGTAAAGGGATACCCTTTCGAAGTGGCGATTCCTTCAGGGCTTGGGCTGACCGGAGTGATCCTCTCAGATCAGGTCAAGAGTGTGGACTGGCGAGCGAGAGACGCAGTATTCCTGTCTGCTCTGCCCGCGCATGTTATCGATGCAGTGTTGGAGAGAATTGGAACACTCTTGGCGAAGGAAGAAAGCTGAGCACCGTGTTGCCGTGGATGGGATTAAGAAGAGGAGCGCCTACGCCTCGCCGTCGCACTCCTGACAGATCTGGGCAAGACGCATTGAACCGCCACTGCCGTTGAGTTCCGTCTCGTAATCGGTCCGCACAGGCCGCCCCTTCTCACCGCAGAAATCGCAGCGACCGTACGCCTGGAAAGGCGTGTATGCCTCCCGCAGCGCCTCTTGCCGGTCCCGCTCCGACAGCGCAGGCTCCGCAAATCTCTCCACGAAACGCCGCACCTGGCTGTCCTTCTCGTTGACAACCGCCCGCTCGAAGATCGGCATCAGCGCCGGATCGTTCGGACAGCCGCCGTCCTCAAGGGTATGCCAGGCCGCTCGCCGCACCCGTACATCGGCATCCTGCATCAACCGGTAAAGCGCCCCCCAAGCGTCCTCAACCCTCCTCCGTACGCGGCAGGGGCAAAGTTTTTCTGCCGCATGGAGGCGTTCGACAGCGTCGGCGCTGCCCGCCATCTCAATCAGGCGATTTATCTCCTCTCCCCGCACTCGGTGTTCACCCCGCTTGAAGACCGCCTTCTGATGCCGGTTCAGCCCCTTGCGTTTGCGCGCCATCTATCCGCTCACCTCCAGGGCCAGCCGTGTAGCCGCACGCGCAGCCTCCGCCGACTTCTCGCACCAACTGGCCTGCTTCGAAAGTCCTTGCAAAATCAGTTCGTGCACCTCTTCCGGTGAATCCGCCAGCCGCATCAGTTCGAGATCAGGGGTGGAGATATTCCCAGCCGCCAGCATCGTGCCGCGTAGCCAGTCCAGCAACCCCCGCCAATAGTCGGAGTTGTAGAGCACGACCGGGAACTGACTGATCTTGCCAGTCTGGATCAGCGTCAATGATTCAAACAGTTCGTCCAGCGTGCCGAATCCGCCGGGAAAGATGACGAACCCCTGCGAATACTTGACAAAGTTCATCTTGCGCACAAAAAAGTAGCGGAACTCGATCCCAATGTCGACATATTCATTCACCCCCTGCTCGAAGGGCAGCTCGATGCCTAGGCCGACAGAGTAGCCTTTCTCAGGCTGCGCCCCCCGATTGCCGGCCTCCATAATGCCCGGCCCGCCTCCAGTGATTACCGTAAGTCCGGATTCCGCCAACAGACGCGCCGTTTCGACAGCCGCTTGATAATTGGGATCGTCCGGCTGCGTGCGCGCCGAGCCGAAAATCGAGATCGCAGCGCCCAGCCCCGCCAGCGTGTCGAAGCCCTCGACGAACTCGCCCATAATGCGGAACACACGCCAGGGATCGCTGTCCGTAAACTTATCGCCCTCCATATTCGGGGATTCAAGAATAGCCTCGTCCTGGGTCTTCCCTTTCTGCATACCGTCGTCTCCCGACTTCAGCCCGTCGTCTCCATCCAATACAGCCTGAACGCAAACTTGGCTTCGTTCTTTACCAACTCCGGATCTGGCCTACCCCTTTTCGCGGCCAATCGTAAGGCGCGCTCAAAGTCCTTTACCAGTCAATTCAATCGCCTTCCTCAGTACCCCGCATTCACATAATTCTCCTGCGCGCCGGGCCTGAACCCCAATTCGAACCGTCTCTCCCGGAACTTCGCCAGCACACTTGCGTACTGGGAATCACTGATGAAATTCTGCCGCTCGGACGGGTCCCGTTCCAGGTCGAACAGCACCTCCGGCATCTCTTCCCCGTAATATTGGTACTTCAGATCATCCCACTTGATCATCAGGTTTCGCGCCCCGAACTGGCTTATGCTTTCGTTGCGCCAGTCTCCCCCACTGCCCTGCAAGAGCGGCGTCAAACTGCGGCTGTCCAACCCCTCCGGAATTGGGATATCACACAGTTCGCACAACGTGGCGAACAGGTCGCACAGGTTTACGTTTTCATCGACAATCCTGCCGCCGTCGAAGGCCTTTGGCCAGCGAATGATGAGCGGCACACGCGCGCTGGCCTCGAAAAACTTCTGCTTTTCCCAGATACCGTGCTCCCCCAGCATCTCACCGTGATCACTGGTATAGACAATGATCCAGTCGTCAAGATCCTGGCCCACATGCTCCAACGCACTCAACAGCGAGCCGTACATCTCGTCGATCGTCTCGATCATGCCGTAGTAGCCGGCCACAGCGCGCCGCAGTTCCCGCGGCGAGGCATCGACGCCCGGCCGCACCTGCTTCTGGCTCAGAAATGGATGGTCGAATACCGGTTCATCAAGAAACGGCTCCACCCGGTTCAGGTAATATGTGAACTTCTCTTCACTCGTGAAGTACGGGTAGTGAGGTTGATTCAGACTGACTTTCAGCAGCAGCGGACGGTCCGTCTGCTGCCTGTCGTAGTAAGGGTCGGTGAAATACTGCTGAATAAAGTCCAGCGCGCCGGTCAGCGCGTACTCATCCTGGATAATGTGAGGCGAGTGACCGACACCCGCCCGCAGCACCTCTTTCGTATCGCTCCATTTTACCGAGGACAGCCCTCTCGTGTAACGGGCAAAGGAATCTTCGTTCCTCCCTTCGATGAAATGCGGGCCTACCTGCATCGCCGAACCAATCCGTTGGCTCCACCCCTGCATCTGGTCCGTCCCTGTGTGGTGCAGCTTGCCGGCCGCGACCGTGTGATAAGCGAACTGACTGAAACGCCTTGCAAATGTCATGTGACCCACGGGCAGGTCCTGCGCAAAAATTTCGCAGCCGCAGGTGCGCGGCAACTGGCCCGACATCATCGCCTGGCGGCCCGGTATACAGATCGGCGAAGCTGCGTAACTGTTTCTGAACACCACACCTGTCTCCGCCAAACCATCCAGAGTGGGCGTACGCACTACCGGATCGCCTTCATAGCCGGTAATGTCGGCGCGGTGCTCGTCGCTCATTAAAAAGAGAATGTTGGGTGGCATGTCGAGGTCTCCTGGAAGAAGAGGAAAACAAGCAGAGAGGATTCCCGCCCGCGTATTTTGCACGCGTGCCCTGACTCTTACTCTGGCATTCTAGGTTTCAGAATGTGGCAATACAACAGTTCCGAGGGGATTCTAGCACGAGTCTAGGACCGATCACAATGACCTGTCCGGGCCTATTATCGCCTTTGCGGGCAACGACATCATTTGACGATATCGCCCAATGACGTTGTAATTGGCAGACACTTCCGCCAACAACCCGCTAAAACTGCCTGCCGGGTTTACGCACGCCCCCTTTTGCCCGTTCACCAAACAGTGCCAAGGAGAAGATTCAACGTGAGCACCCTCTACTTCGAGAAACTTTCCCAGTTTAATCGAGTCGCGGAACCAGTCACCGTCAGCATTCCCTTTGCCGAGGGCGCTCTTTCGGCCGCAGCCCATCTGGTCATCGAAGACGACGGCGAAGTGCTGCCATCTCAACAGCGCGCCCTGGCCCACTGGTCCGATGGCAGCGTCAAATGGCTGCTGGTCCATCTTCAGCCGGACCTGCCCGGCAATCTATCCAAGACGCTCAACTTCCGCATCGCCTCGGATCCAGCGCCGCACTCGCAACAACAGGTGCAGGTGACCGAAGACGCCGAGGGGCTGTTGGTCGATACCGGACCGCTGCGTTTTCGCGTACCGCGGGAGGGCTTCCTCCCCGTGCAGGACGTGGTTCTCGCCGGGGGACCCGAATGGCCCGCGCCATTTGCCGGTTTCAAATTGGAGACTGATGCCGCCGCGGCCGACAGCAGCAGGGGAGCGGTCGAACTTGAGATCGATGAGGCTGGTCCGCTTCGAGCAGTCATACTCGTGCGCGGCCGCCACTTGCAACCTGACGGAACCGAATTCCTGGAACTACGCGGCCGCATCACCGCCTACGCCGGTAAGCCATACATCGAAGTTGAGCACCAATTCCTGCACACTTTGGACATGCCCCAGGTGACACTGCAAAGCTTGCGCCTGGACTTTACTGCCTCACAAGCCGGGAAACCACCTCAACTCACTCTCGGCGAAGGCTGGTATCGAACCTCCATCACGGAGAGCGACACAGAAGTCTCGCAGACTTTGGATACCGAAACGATGCTCTATCAGTCCAACGAGCATTTCATCGATTCCTATTACGGTGACTTTTGGACTGACTGGCGCGACGCCCAAGGCGGTCTCTGCCTCTCCATCCATCAGGCCCATCAGAATTTCCCCAAAAAACTGCACGGCCACACACAGGGCATCGCCTGCTGGCTCTATCCCGCCGGAGAAACGCCCGCGCCGGTCCTGCAGGGCATGGCCAAGACCCATCGCATCCAGCTCCACTTCCACGGGCCCGAAACAACCCAGGATGCCTTGAGCCAGCGCAGCTTGCAATTCCAGCTGCCGGATCGACCTTCGCTGCCGGTGGACTGGTATCGTCTCAACAACCCGTGGATCGAGACCTACTTCCCGGAGAATCTGCCTCGGCGCCTTTACACCGACCTGAATGATCTGCACGATGGGCGCCCTAAAGCTCTTGGCATGATGCATTTCGGTGACGCGCCTGACTCGGGCTACACAAACCAGGGCCGGGGTGAAGGCGAAAACGTCTGGGTCAACAACGAGTACGACCGTCCCCACGCCTGCACGCTCTACTATGCCCTCACCGGCCAGCGCCGCGCTCTTGACTCAGCCCTGGTGAGCGCACGTCACTGGCTCGACGTAGACTTCTGTCACCATCACCCGGATCCATTGATCGATGGCGGCCTGCGACTCCACACCCGCTACCACGCCACCGGGCGCTGTACCCCGTCCCATGAGTGGACCGAAGGGTTTCTGGATTACTACTTCCTCACCGGTCGGCGCGAAAGCCTGGAGGTGGCCAACTCAATCGGCGAAAATATTCTGCGTCACATGCGGTTGCCCTCAATGCAGCAACTGGGTGAAGCTTCGGTGCGCGAAGGGGGTTGGGCCTTGCGCGCCTATGTCGGTCTCTGGCTAGGCACCGGCGAACAGCGCTGGCGCGATGAGGCAAGGAAACTGATCGAAATGTTCCTCGACTGGCACGACGAATTTGGCGCGCTTCTGGCGCCCTATACCAGCCATACGATGCCGCGGGTGCCCTTTATGATCTCCCTTACCGTCTGCTCCTTTGCCCGCTATCTGCTGATCGAAGACGACGAGAGGGTGAAGCGACTGATTGTGTCGGTGATGGACGATCTCATCGAACACTGTCTCGGTCCCGACGGGGTCTTCTACTACAAAGAGCTCCCGTCCCTTCAGCGGACCGCGCCCACACCCCATGCGCTGGAGGCCTTGACCTACGCTTGGCGTGTCAGCGGCGACGAACGCTATCTGAGAGTCGCGGCCAACACCTTTGCCGCGCTCATGTTCAAATTGGAAACCAAGGAGAGCGGCCCCAAATTCGCCGATCCTTCCGGCGCCGTCATCGACGGAGTAGGGGGTGGCCGCATCTTTGCCGACAAATACACTTCACTGGTCCTCTACACCGGTGCAGCCGCCCCTCTGGGCCTGCTGGACTGGTATGAGTATCCCTTTCCCGGCGCAGCCTGATCGACGCCGAGAGACCCGTCTTTTCGATTAACCCTATGCTGACGGCACAATTTGCCCGTCGCCCGACATCCGAAGAATGGGAGTCGGCGACGGGCAATTTCTCTCACCGGGAGATGCCTCATGCATGTAGAACGCCTTTCTACCAACCCGATTATCACGCCTTCGTTGGATGAAGCCATCGGCGCCAACATCAACGGGCCATCCCTTCTACGCGTACCGGACTGGCTGCCGAATCCGTTAGGGCGATACTATCTCTACTTTGCCCACCATCAAGGCGAATTTATCCGCCTGGCCTATGCCGACGAACTGACAGGGCCGTGGACCGTCTACACTCGCGGCACGCTTCAACTGGAACAGACCCCTTGCTACAACCATATCGCCAGCCCCGATCTGCATATCGATGAAGAGAACCGCCGCATTATGATGTACTATCACGGGCCGTTTGTGCGTCGTGAAGAGCTTGATAAAGATCCTCTGAAGCAAAAGTATCCCTTTCTCGAAGGACAGCGGTCACTTCTGGCCATGTCAGAGGACGGCCTCAACTTTACTTCCGACAGCGAGATCCTCGGTCCGAGCTATTTCCGGGTGTTTCGCTATCCTGACACCGTTAACGGCTGGGTCTACGCGCTTGCTATGCCCGGCATCCTTTTCCGCAGCCGGGACGGGCACACCAATTTCGAACCGGGGCCAGTCCTCTTCGATCGCAACCAGAGGCATGCCGCCCTGCTCCTGCGCGACGACATCCTCTACGTCTTTTACTCTCGTGCCGGAGACTGCCCGGAGCACATCCTCTGCGCAACAGTCGACTTGCGCCGGGACTGGAGAGACTGGAAGGCGTCCGCGCCGTTTTCGATCCTGCAGCCGGAGACCGGTTACGAGGGCGTTAACCTGCCCTTGGAACCTTCGCAGCGCGGGGCTATCCACGAATCTGCCCGCCAACTGCGCGATCCCGGCATCTACCAGGAAGGCGACCAAGTCTATCTGCTTTACTCTGT
Organism: Caldilineaceae bacterium; assembly: GCA_965208965.1. GTDB lineage: Bacteria > Chloroflexota > Anaerolineae > Caldilineales > Caldilineaceae > Bin5. The sequence goes on along the minus strand of OZ242384.1, from coordinate 462,751 downwards.
GGCCGGGGAAAGTGGCATCGCACTGGCAGAGCTTCAGTTCAACTGACCCAATCGCAGGACTGTTGCTCCCAGGTCTGGTCTGCTTCAGGACGCCACCGTGGTCAAACGAGATCATCTAGACTGACGTCAAGCGCCTGGGCAATTGAGGCCAGCGTCTTGGCAGAGCCAAACCGCCTTCCCGTCTCGATCTGGGAGAGGTATATCGGACTGATATCGGTTGCCGCCGCCAGTTCTTTCTGACTCAGGCCGCGGTACTCACGATATACCTTGATCGGGCTCGTGCCGGTCAAGAGTCGGTCTACCACTTCAATGGGAAAGGATTCCCCCCTTTCATCTCTTGCAAGATCATGGATTTCTTCATCACTCAGAAGTGCCTCGGTGGATTCATCCTTCGACAAACGTACATACTCAAGCCAGGGGAGCACCGCGAAAATCGGCTTTCCGGCATCATCGTGAATAATCTGCAGTTTGCTCACCAGTACTGTTCTCCTACTGTTTGTAAGCTTGACCACGTGGAACGATACGCAAGACACTTATCGAGCGGTTTTCATCGTCTCTCTCGAAGATAACTCGAAAGCCGCCCACACGCAGCCTGAAGCCAGGCCGCCCCTTCAATGGAACAACGTCGACATCCCGTCGATCAGGTTCCTCCGCCAATCTGTCCAACGCCCGACGAACGCGCAAGGCACTTTGGCGAGGCATCCTTACAAGGGCCTAAACGGCCTGTTTCTTCAATGTCAGACTGTACAAAGTTTCCTCCGCGCAAGAAATACTATAGCCTAACGCTATACTTGTGCCAAGCATTTTGCTTTACCAGAGACTTCAGGAATGACTCATATGGCCAAGAGAAATCGCAAATATACATTCCGCAGTCGCTGGGCTGATGCAATGTCATCGAACCGCTTTCGCCAGCGGCAACGAGCAACGAGCCTTTCGATTGACCCATACGCGGCCATACTGCTACAATGCGAACAGCAACGCCTATTGCCCCGCCCCGTCACGACCGATTACGGCGATTGCTGACTTACGGGGTTGGTGATTAGTTCCCGGATTGGGAGACAAAAAACTTGACTGAATCTTCACCCGATATTGTCGTCTATGGCGCCTTCTGGTGCCCCGATTGCCGCCGCAGCAAGCAGTTCCTCGGCGAACATCGGATCCCATATCAATGGGTAAACATCGAAGAGGACCCGGACGCCGAGCGGCGAGTCATCGAAATGAACGATGGCAGACGCATCATACCCACCATGCTCTTCGCCGACGGTTCCCGGCTCGTCGAGCCGAGCAACGCTGAACTGGCCGCAAAACTGGGCCTGAGGACGACCGCCAGCCGCCAACATTACCCGGTGATCGTCATCGGCGGCGGCCCTGCCGGCCTGACAGCGGCCCTCTACCTGGCCCGTGAAGGCATCGACATTCTCATAGTCGAGCGCGCGGCCTTTGGCGGCCAAGCTGCCACCACCGAAAAGCTGGACAATCTACCCGGATTCCCAGATGGTGTCGATGGCTTTGAATTCTCTCAGCGGCTGCGGGCCCAGGCTGAACGGTTCGGCGTTGAACTGCTGCAGGCCCAGGATGTAGCCACAATACAGCGCCAGGACAACTATCACCGCGTCGTCACGGTCGTCGGCGACGAATACAGCGCACAGGCTGTCCTGATCGCCACCGGCAGCCGCTACCGCCGCCTGAATGTACCCGGCGAGAACGATTACCTCGGCGCCGGTGTTCACTTCTGCGCCACCTGCGATGGCCCCTTCTACAAGGGCAAGGAAGTAGTCGTAATTGGCGGCGGCAACAGTGCTGCAGAAGAAAGTCTGCTGCTGACGAAATTCTGCGAACGGGTTACACTACTTGTGCGGGGCCCTGTCCTGCACGCCAGTCAGGTAATTCAGGAGTCAGTGACAGGCAATTCAAAGATCGCAGTGCGATGGAATACAGAAGTCCAGGAATTCCTCGGCGCCAGGGCCCAACTGAACGGCCTGCGGCTCTGGAATAACCAGGACGAGGCCGAGTCGCACATGTCTGTGGATGGCGCCTTCGTCTTTATCGGCCTTCAGCCGAATACGGGATTCCTGGAAGGGACCGGAGTGCGCCTCAACAGGTGGGGCTTCATCGAAACCGGGCATAGCCTTACTCACGAATCGGACGAGCGTCCGCCGCTCTACGTAGATCGGGATCCAGCCGCACTGGAATCGAGCGTCCCCGGCCTCTTTGCCGCCGGAGACGTGCGCGCCGAAAGCACAAAACAGGTCGCCTCGGCCGCCGGTGAAGGCGCGACCGCAGCTCTGCTGATTCGCGATTATCTGCGAACGGTCTGACCGTTCAGTCCGCCCGATTCGGTTCCCAGGCCGTCAACACTTCACTGATCACCTGCCATTCTCGTAAGGAGGAAAAGGTGCTCACGCCAGAACAACGAGAACAGATCGACGAGAAGGGCTTTCTTATCGTCGAGAACGCGCTCGAACCGTTCGGCTTGGACCGCGTTCGCGCCGCGTACGAAGCGATTCAGCGCAAGACCGAGCCGGCATGGGCCGAGTCCGTGCGCAACGGTACATTCAAGGGCGGCTACGGCAACGGTCCGGACGCGCACACCATGGGCGACATCCATCAATACGACTCCCTCTTCCTGGACATCGCCGAGAACCCGCTTGTGCTGCCGATTCTCAAAGAGGTCGTCGGGCCGGACGTTCAGACGATGGAGATGGTCGCCCACTGCCATCACTTCGGCACAAATGCTCACACCGGCTGGCATCGCGACTGGCCGGCTTGGCGCCATGCCCAGTTCATGCTCAAGGCCAAAGTCTTCTACTTCCTCGATGATCAGACGCCCGACATGGGCTGCTTCAGTCTCGTCCCCGGCAGCCATAAGCGGGACGCAAACCCGTCCCGCACCGAGTACGTCCACGAAACACTGGAACAGATGCCCGGCCTCAAAAAGATAGTCGCCAAGGCCGGCTCAGCCATCATCTGGAACGTTCTCTGCTGGCATTCGGGTCTGGCCAACACGAGCCCGCGCGACCGGCGTATTCTCATCTACGGTTACATGCCATTTTGGATAAAAAAGTGGGGAAGCACACCTCCGCCTCAGCATATCGTCGACTGGGCCGACACCCCGCACCGCCGCCAGCTGATGGGGATCCATGCGGTCGAAGGGCGCGCTGTCTGGGACCGGAAGGACGTGCCCTACCTGCCGGAGCACGCTGAAATCGCCGCGGCGAAGAAATTCTGATTCCCGACGGTTGGACCACTTAGTGTCGGCTCGGCCGGATCGATCGCGTCCGGCTGGACAGCAAGTGGCGATACCTTTTCACCTGCCGAGAGAACTGGTACGCGATGGAGAAATCGAAGACTGGGATCCTGTTGGTCAATGTCGGAACACCTGACAGTCCCGAACCGGCCGATGTTTGGAAGTACTTGCGCCAGTTTCTCATGGATGGCCGAATCATCGACATTCCCTATTGGCGCAGACTTCTGCTGGTAAATCTGATAATCGCTCCCTTCCGCGCACCCAAATCCGCCAGAGAATACCGGAAGATATGGTCTGAAAAGGGGTCGCCCTTGATGTACCACAGCTGCAACTTCCGAGACTCGGTCCAGCAGCAACTGGGAGACAACTTCATCGTGTCCTTGGCAATGCGATATCAGAATCCCAGTATTGAATCTGCCTTGGAAACGCTTCGGCAACAGCGCCCCTCCAGTATCGTAATCTTTCCTCTCTTTCCCCAATATGCATCGGCAACGGTGGGGTCAGTTCATGAAAAAGTTATGCAGGTCGTACAAAAGTGGCCGGAGATTCCAGAGCTTCGCTTCATCGATAGCTTTTACGATCATCCCAAAATGATCCAGACTTTCGCCTGCCTGGGAAAGCAGTATTTCGACCAGGATAGATACGACCACATCCTATTTACATATCACGGCCTGCCAGAGCGCCACCTCAAACAGGGTAACTCCGCCTGTTTTGAAGACTCCGAATGCTGTGCCGCCATCCACGCTGGAAACCACTCTTGCTATCGCGCTCAGTGTTACGCAACATCCCGATCATTGGCTGAAGCCCTTGGCTTGGAGGATGGGGATTACACAGTCAGCTTTCAGTCGAGGCTGGGCAAAGATCCCTGGATCCAACCCTACACGGACGATGTCTTGGGAACGCTTGCTGCAAAAGGTGTCAAAAAGATTCTGGCCTTTTCTCCTTCTTTTGTCGCCGACTGCCTGGAAACTACGATCGAAGTGGGCGAGGAATATCATGAAATGTTCACGGAATTGGGAGGTGAGGACCTGCAGCTTGTGGAGAGTCTTAACGACCACCCCCAGTGGGTAGAGGCTGCAAGAGAGAGCATTTTGGAAAACGATTGAAGATATTCTGCAGCCTCTCGACAACCTCAAGGAGTGACCATAAGAATTCAATCGGAGGAGTTCGAAATCTCCCAAAGGGGGATCGTTCAAGCCTGACAAGGGTAGGCCAAATCAAGAAAATTCAGCGGGCTTGCTGAACCTCCACGCAATAGGTCACAAGTCTCAGCTACTCATGGCGCGCCCCGCGAAGTGCACGCTACCCAATAGTCCCAAGGAGTCTCCATGTCCACCCCAATCAAGTTGACCGTCATCGGCGCCGGCAGCGCCCAATTCTCACTCGGCCTCGTCAAGGATATCTGCCTGACCGAATCCCTCAGCGGCAGTCTCATCTCCTTTATGGATATAGACGCCGACAGGCTTGAGATGATCCATAATCTCGGCGCGCGTTACGCCAGCGAACTCGGCGCCGACCTGCGCTTCGAAAGTACTACCGACCAGCGGGAAGCACTGCAGGACACCGATTTCGTCATCAACACCGCCTCGGCCAGCAGCCATCAGAAACAGCGGGACGGTCGTGAACTGATGGACAAATACGGCTACTATCACGGCGGACGAATGCGTCAGAGCAACTTCGTCAATCTCGACCTGATGCTCGGCGTGATCAGCGATATGGAGGACATCTGCCCCGACGCCTGGCTGATCCAGTCAGGCAATCCCGTCTACGAGGGCTGTACCCTCATGACGCGCACCTCCGACATCAAGGTCTGCGGCCTCTGCCACGGCCACTACGGTGTCAATGAGATCGCCAGAACGCTCGGCCTGACCGACCTGGCCGACCTCACCTGGCAGGCGCCGGGCCTCAATCACAATATCTGGCTCAACCACTTCTATTACAAAGGTGAAGACGCCTACCCGACTCTCGAAAAATGGATCGCCGAGGAGGGGGAGAACTTCTGGCAAACTCACGTTGCCGAGCGTACGCACGACATTCAGATGAGCCGCGGCGCCATCCACATGTATCGCATGTACGGCCTTATGCCCATCGGCGACACGCCCCGCCGTGGCGGATGGTGGTACCATACCGATTTAGACACCAAGATGTGGTGGTTCCCCCAGCCCTGGGGTGGGCCGGACACCCACCTCGCCCGACCTTTCTTTGTCGACAATCTGGATAAACGCCTCGCCGAGATGACCGAACTAACCAGCGATTCCTCTAGCAGCCTGATCGAAGCCTTCGGCTCTGAAAAAACCCACGAGCAGCAGGTACCGATTATCGATGGTCTGGTCAACGACAATGAGGGCCAATACCAGGTGAACGTGCCCAACCACGGTGCCTTGGCAGGTGTTCCGGACGATGTAGTCGTCGAAGTCCCGGCCATCGTCAACAGGAGCGGCATCCACCCCATTCGCGTGGACCCGCTGCCGCAGAAGATCCTATTCACCCAGATCCTGCCCGAAGTTCTGGAAATGGAACGGGAGTTGCTCGCTTTCAGTACCGGTGACCGCTCACTCCTCCTCCTGGATGCACTCGAATGCAATCAGACCCATTCCTACAATCAGGCACTCGGTGTCTTTGAGGAACTCATGGAAATGGATGGAAACGAGAGGCTCAACGAGCATTTCATGTGGGGCCCCGGACAGGAAATGCTGAGCGGACCTGTGCAGACCAAGGAACTCGCCTGATCAAGTAGCGTCGTGCCGTGGTGCATGTGGCGTTGACGTTAGCACTGCACGCACCGCGCACCACTTCATCATTAACCCTGTGCGAATTCTCTTAACCCTACCCCGCCTCATTGGTGGGTTAACGCTCCTCACCTACAGACGTCTCGCCGGCAACTTTGGTCTGACCCTGTTGGCGCTCTTTCAAATCGTACTGACCGTCGGGCTGCTCAGCAGCGCCGGCTTCTTTGCCCAGGCTGTTGATAGAGTTATCCTCAACGTAGAGTTGGACGAACTCAGCTCACGTACCGGGCGCCCGCCCTTCACCACGCGCGTATATTTCTTCCCATCCTCTCGCAAACCCATGGATGTGCCTGCCGCTGAACGGGCAGGGCGCAGCGTCGCCGCGACGCTCGCCAGCGAGATCGGTCTTCCCATTGACGATGTCGGCGTCCATCTTGAAAGCGGCAGTATGATGCTGATGTCCCCGGAAGGCGACGAACGCTACGGCACAGAAAGTAAATTCCTGACTCAGGTTGATCTCGTCTACTTGGCCGGCGTAGCGCCCGAACTGGCTATTACCTCCGGCTCAGTCTGGGAAGACGCATCCGGCGACGAGGCTTCCACCGGCCCCCTGCCGGTACTCATGCACGACAACCTGGCCGCGGACATGGGCGTCCGTCCCGGCGAAAAGTTCCGCGTCGCGCCCACTGCCGCACTGCCCGGTACTGAAGTGGAGATCGTCGGCCTTTGGCGGGCTCGCGACCCTGACGACACCTTCTGGTTCCGTCCGCCCGATATCTCCATGAAGGAAGCGCTGTTTGTGCGGCGCGCCGACTACCTCCAGCGCGTGCAACCCATGGTGGCCGGCAGCTCCCGCTTCGCCAGCTGGCGCATCTCTCTCGATGACAGCACACTCAATCCGGCCTTCGCCGCCTCCTACGCCCGCGGCTTCGAAAAGGGCATGACCGTCATCGGCAAATACCTTCCTGGCGCCGAACTGGATGTTTCACCCCTCGATCCGCTCAAAGAGTTTGTGCAGCGTCAGACGACCCTGACCGTGCTGCTCCTGAGCATGAATGTACCCGCCATCGGCTTTCTTCTCTACTTCCTCGTGCTGATCTCCGGCATCATCGCTGGTTCCCAGCAGCGGGAGACCTCGGTACTGGTCAGCCGCGGCGCCGGCACAATGCGTGTGCTGTGGCTCGTGCTGGTCGAAGAGTGGCTGCTCTTCCTGTTGGGCGTGCCCCTGGGTCTCGGCCTCGGAATGCTGATCGCCCGCGGCATGGGATACACCGACAGCTTTCTCGACTTCACGCTGCGCGATCCAATGCCCGTTTCTCTTCAGGGCGTTGATGTCTGGTTGATCGTAGCCGCGCTGGGATTGGCCTTCATCGCCCGCCTGCTGCCGGCAATCACTGCAGCGCGCGCCAGTATCGTCGAATACGAGACCGCCTACGCCCGTCCGGACAAAGGCCCCCTCTGGCGCCGCGCCTATCTCGACTTCCTCCTCATCGTGCCGACCGTTTACGCCTACCAGCAACTGGGCCAGCAGGAAGCTTTCGCGCTTCTGGCGCAGGAGGACGCGTCCGAACTGTATAGCGACCCGCTTCTGGTCCTCGCGCCGGCCCTCGTAATCCTGACAGCCTCGCTCCTGATAATGCGTTTTTTCTCGCCAATGATGAATTTGCTCGACAAGCTGGCAGGTCTGTTGCCGGGCACGGTCTTCCATCTCGCGCTGCGCCAGTTGGGTCGACAGGGACACAGCTACCTGAATCCGCTCCTGCTCGTGATTATCTGTCTTGGCCTGGGGATCTATACACACTCTCTCGCTGCCAGCATGGATGAGTGGCTGGTCGATCGCATAAAGTACCAGGCCGGCGGAGATTTCCGTTTCCTACCCGTTACGGTTACCGACGGGGAGACTTTGGGGGATTGGACCCTTGAACCCGCCTGGTTTAGCGAGAAGTTCGATGCCGACCGGGCCATTCGCGTAGGCAACTATGGCATGCGTATCGAAGGGCTCTCCACACCCCGCGGGATGACGAAACGGATGATGGGTGTGGACCGGGCTGAATTCGCCACAGTTTCCTGGTTCCGCTCGGACTTCGCCGACGACTCGCTTGGCGGACTCATGAATCGGCTGGCCGCCGCGCCCGAAGCGGTGTTGGTCTCGCGCACGTTCCTGTCGGAACAACTGCTGCGCGTCGGCGATCGTCTGGACCTATGGGTGATTCTGGAAGCCGGCATCAGCATGCGCACCGATTTCGTCATTAGCGGCGTCTACGACTACTTCCCCACTGTCGATCAGGAGGAGATCGTTGTCATCGCCAACCTGGACTATCTGCACCTGATTGGCGGCGCCATCTATCCTTACGAGGTCTGGCTGAGATCTCCGGACAACCCTAGGGGAGAGGAGGTGCGTCGGCAGCTGCGCATCGGCGGGATCGAACTGCTGCGCTGGCACGACGTCGTCGGTTCGCTGATCGAGGAGAAATCCAAACTGGAGCGGGTTGGGGTCTTCGGCGCCCTCACCGTCGGCTTCCTGGCCGCGGCGCTGATGGCCGTAATGGCCTTCCTGATGCACAGCTACGCCTCGCTGCGAGAGCGCTTCTACCAGTTTGGCGTGCTGCGGGCAATCGGCGCGCTCCGCCGGCAGCTGATCATACAGCTCGCCGTGGAGTACGCGGTGCTTGTCGCTTACGGTACTGCCGCCGGCGCAATAATCGGAGTCCAGGTTTCCGTGCTCTTCACCCCCTTCTTCCGCACCGCAGCCGACTCCAAAGCCATCCTGCCTCCCATGCTGCCCATCATCGCCGAGGCCGAGATTACCCAACTCACCCTTATCTTCATTGCCATAATGGTGTTCGTCATCGTCGCCGCCACCGCGCAAGCGACCCAGCGGCGTATATTCGAGGTTATGCGCGTCGGCCAGGCGTAAATGCGAGAGGAAAAATCTGAGGAGTGAGAATACCTCTGTATTCCCACTCCTCGTTCTAGGCTATGGTCGGGTGCCGTTGCTTCCGTTGTTCTGCTCGTTGAACAGCTCCTTCACGCCGCCGAGCGCTCCCAGCACGCCCGTCGCCTCGTAAGGCAGAAAGATCTTGGAGGCGTCACCGTCAGACATCACTTTCAGTGCCTCCAAATACTGAATGGCAATCAGCCTGTCGTCCGGCTCTGCATCTTTAATAGCGTTGAACACGGTCGTAATGGCGTTGCCCTGTCCAGTAGCCTCCACTTCCAACTTGTACCGCTCAGCATCGGCCACCCGCTTTACCGCCTCGGCTTCGCCTTCTGCCTTCAGGATCTGAGCCTGGCGGTCGCCGTCGGCGTCTAGAATGGCGGCCCGCTTCTCCCGCTCGGCCTTCATCTGCCGGTGCATCGCTTCAGTGACGTCCGCCGGCGGGTCGATCCGCTTGATCTCTACCCGCACCACGCGCACGCCCCATTTGTCAGTAGCGTCATCCAACACTTCGCGCAGCTTGGTGTTGATGTGATCACGGCTGGTCAGGGCCGAATCCAGCTCCATCTCACCAACCACGTTACGCAGATTGGTCTGCGCCAGTTTGGTCGCCGCGCTATAGAAATCGGCCACGTTGTAAACCAGCTTGACCGGGTCGGTCGCCTCAAAGTAGACGATCGCATCCACGGTGACCACAACATTGTCCTTCGTGATCACCTCCTGCGGCGGCACGTCAACCACCTGCTCTCTCATGTCCACCTTCTGGATCGCGTCCACGAAGGGCACAATTAACGTGAGACCCGGCTGCACTGTGCGTTGGTAGCGCCCCAACCGCTCAATGACCCCCTTCTGATACGGCTGCACGATGCGGATACTTGCAATCGCAACTACAATCACGAATATGGCTATAATCGCCAGTAGCAAGACCGGCCCCAATGTTGCAAACATTTCGTTTCTCCTTTATTTTGCCGCTCTGTTATGCGGCAGACTCGACCTGCTCGTCTGAATCCTCGTTCTCTTCTTCGGTTGCCTGGACCTGTAAACGTACACCGTCTACGCCCATCACCTTCACGACCTCGCCTACCTCCAACGCCACGTTTTCCATCGACTCGGCGCGCCATCTCTCGCTCTCTACCCGTACCATACCTGTACCCTCAAGCGGGTCAACTGTCTGTAAGACGACCCCCCACTTGCCGATCATGCGGTTGCCCGCAATCGGCTGCACACCGGGCCGCGATATGCGGTCGGCGAAGGGCCGCGCCAGCACAACGGCAGCAATCGTAACCACGATGAAGACGAGGATCTGCCATGCCATGCCTGCGCCCAAAAAGGCCACCAGCGCCGCGCCCAGCGCGCCGATGCCAAAACAGAGCAGCACGAAACCGGCTGTGAATATCTCGAACAAAAAGAACAATACGGCTAAGACTATCCAGCCCCAACGTACCAGCTCATCTATATTTTCGGTGAACACGGTTTCCTCCAGTAGTCCTGAGGGAGCGAAATCAATACTGTCACCCCGTAGAGAACCGGTCCTGGCTGTTGCGGAGCGCTGTCGCGTCCATTCGGGCCGCGCAATCTGATTTCTGACCTCGCCATCAGTATACGCGAACTATATGCCCTTTCCTAACAACAAGCTGACGTCCAGCAGACGCAAAGCTGACGCCTTCAAAGAGCGCAAAAAAAGGCCGGACAAGCGCCATTGCTTGCCCGGCCTCTCAGTTTGAAAAGTGGTGAGTCAACCGCGGCCCGAAGAGGGATTTTCCTTCTTAACGCCGTCTCACCTTGTGGCTATATCCAGTTCTGGTCCTGTAGAAAACTCGTCAGTCCGGGGATCGAGAACCGCTTTCCCTGATAGGCCTGATAACCATAGTAGGCCAGGGCCATAAAGCCCATCAGCGCCAGCAGCGGGCTGAGACAGAATACCACGCTCACAACCAGCCATCCGATGATAGGCACTAGAGTAAACAGCAACGATCCCACGCCCATGAGCAGACCGAACAAAATGAAGGTCAGAGAAAGCGCCAGGCTCTGCACAGCGTGAAAGCGTTGAAAAGGCCGTTTCTTGCTGCTCGCACTCAACAGCACCAGTACCGGCATCACCAACGGAATCAACACCTGCGTCACATAGCACAGCAGCGCGATCAACCGGTCATCGCCGTCAGCCCCTATGTCGATAGCCGCGCTGTGCATGAGCTCCCCGCGGCGCAGGGCATCAGCCGCCTCGCCGGCCTGCGTGCGTGCCGAGTCCGCAAACTGCTCGGCAGGGGATGGCTCACGGCGCTCGCCATCGCCGCCGTCGTCGGGCCCGTCTGCGGTGGGTGGGAGCGGCTCCTCCCTTTCGCCGGTCGATCCCGTGTCGGCTGTTGAAAACGACGCTTCAGAATTCATCTCCTCGTTCCCGTCCGACCCCGCCTCCGAGAAATCCACCGCGTCCTGCTGCTCGTCTTTATTGTTCTCCACTGCTCTTCTCCGTCGGTTACGTGCGACAGTACATGCCCTATCGATCTATCCCTGCCTGCCGCCGGTCCCGCTGATTCTTTCTTGTTTTTCACGACATCCAGACATCGAGGGAATCCACGATTTCTTTTGCAGTTGTTGCACCGGAAACTATATCCGTCAAGTAATCATTTAACTGTCTGCATGCCGTCATAACTACACTACGCAGGATTCCACCGAAAGTTTCCGGACAGCCCCGCAGAATGTGCTACAATAGGGGCTATGGTCCCTCAGCAGGTGACGCCCCGAAATTCTTGCAGAGAAACGATCCGTATCGTCTTTATGGGCACACCTGACTTCGCCTTGCCCTCTCTTTCCGTCCTGCATGGCATGGAAGCGCAAACAGGCTGCCAGGTTGTCGGCGTTGTCACACAACCCGACAGACGGGCCGGCCGGGGCAAAAGACTGGTCGCCGGACCTGTCAAAAAGCTCGCCTTGGAACATGGCCTGCCGGTGATGCAACCAGAGCGCCTCCCTCGAACCAACGCGCCGCCCGCGGCGGATGAGCCGGACCCGCTCGCATCCCTGCGCATCCTGTCACCGGACCTTATCGTTGTTGCCGCCTATGGACAGATTCTCCCGCCGAGCGTGTTGGAGATCCCGAAGTATGGCTGTCTGAATGTACATGCAAGCCTACTCCCCGCTTATCGGGGCGCGTCGCCCATCACCGCGGCACTTCTGGATGGGCTGCCCGAGACAGGCGTAACGATCATGCTGATGGACACCGGCATGGATACCGGACCCGTACTCACCCAGGCTCGCCTGCCTGTCTGTGCGGACGATACGACCGCATCCCTCAGCGACCGGCTGGCGGCCCGCGGTGCAGAGTTGCTTGCCGAAACGATTCCCAACTGGCTGGCCGGCAACGTCGCCCCTGTCGCCCAGGCCGACCTGCCCGGCGAACCGTCTGTCTGTCGGCTCGTCAAAAAGCAGGACGGCCGCATCGACTGGACAATGTCGGCAGCACGCATCGAACGCATGATCCGCGCCTATGCCCCTTGGCCGGCCGCCTTCACCACCTGGAAAGGCCGAAATTTCAAACTGTGGCAGGGCAGTGTCGTCTCCGGCAGCGCACCTCCCGGCCTTGTAGTCGAAATCGACGGTCGTGTTGCTGTCGGTGCCGGCGACGCCTTACTCGCTCTGCACGAGGTACAGCCCGCCGGGAAAAAGCCCATGACGGTCGCCGCATTTCTCAACGGCGCACCCGAATTCGTCCATTCCCGCCTGGGTGATTGACCGGCCGCATGTCGCGAACGTCAGCATCGGGTATCGCACAGTTCGATTTTGCTGCCCTGCCGCCGCATGATATACTCCTACCTGTGTCGGGGCGTAGCGCAGCTCGGTAGCGCGCTTCAATGGGGTTGAAGAGGTCGGAGGTTCAAATCCTCTCGCCCCGACCTGAATCTAAAGGGAGGCGACATCGATTCTGCATTTTGAGAGATGTCGTCTCTTTTTTTCCTCTCCAACCCTTTGACCTGATCAAAGGGGAATCGGGCTGAAAACTACCGGAATGTCAGATTCTCCTTTCCGGTGTCCCATGCTTGACTGGTTGCCCGGTTCTCGTTGTCCTGTGCTGCTATGGGGTCTTTCCAGGGCCACTGTCCCGCGGCGCCGCGGGAAGAAGGCAGTCATTCATTTGAAGTAAAGATGCGGAAGACAGGATCCTCACCGGAAGCCTGTAGCCGTCTACTGAAATGTTGGACTGGCAGCTAAACACACATTCTGATTGACCGGTGGGTCTATCGGTCATACCGATTGGTCCGCGGCCCCAATAGGTATTCCGGCTGGTCTTCTTGTCCTGAACCTCCCATTCGGTTCGGGCAGGAAGTGCGTAGGCTACTTTTTCGCCTGAAATCGACTCTCTTTGAATAGGCCCTTGTACCAATGTTGAAGAAGAAACAGATCAGGATTGCTCTGGCTGTGCTGGGCGCTTGTCTGATCCTGGCAGCGGTGATGTTTGTCCTCCCTTCTCTTTCTTCTCTCCCGGCCCCTGAACTCCTGGAAAATGGCCATCAGGCCATCAGCGGGTTGCGCGTGAACAGCAGCCAGTCTGGCGTACTGGAAGTAACGTGGGATGCTCCTGCCGACCCGCCGCTCGAATATCGACTCACCTGGGCGCGGGTTGGGGAGAGCTTTCCCGCCCAGAGCGACGGTCCCGGGAACGCCTATCCAGCGATTCCTTCCCAACTGATCACAGGTCTGGAACAAGGTGTCCGCTACAAGGTGCGAGTGCGCGCCCGTTACGAGGGTTACGAAAGTGACTGGAGTGATCCAATCGAAATTGCGGTTGCATCCTCTCCCGTAGCCCCGGCCGCGTTTACGGACGCGCCAACTGGGCCGCCCCAAAACCTGAAGGCTGCCGTGACCCACAACACTGTCTCGCTGACCTGGGAGGCGCCGCAGAGCAATGGCGGAGTCAGCGGCTATCAGATCCTGCGTCGCGACCTGGATTCGGATCCCGAGGGCCGGTTTCAAATCCTTGAAGAGAAGATCGGCAGTTCTGCGACGAGCTATGTCGACAGCACAGTCCTCCCTGGCGGCCGCTATTCTTACCGTGTCCGTGCTCTGAATGGAAGCGATTCAGAATCAGAGTTCGCTGAAGTTGAAGCCAGTACGCTTGCCATGCCGGCAGCGTCTCCGGTCGGGCCCACTCCGAAGCCCTCCCCCTCCGCCGCGCCGGCTGCCTCACCCACACCCACACCCGCCACCGCACCCGCAACCACTCGTGTGCAGTCGCAGGGCAGCGTGCTGCCGGGTTCCATTTCAGAAAGGGAGGCGTTGGTCGCGGTCTACCATGCCACCGGCGGCGAGAATTGGGCCCAGGACGGCAACTGGTTGACCGCTGAGCCGGTCGGGTCCTGGCGAGGAGTGACGACCGACGGAAACGGCAGTGTTATTGAACTGGATCTCAACAGGAACCTTCTGAGCGGATACATTCCGGCCGGGTTGGGAAGTCTTCCGAACTTGAGAATTCTGCGTATGTCCGGCAACAATCTGGAGGGAGCGATTCCGACTGGATTGAGCAACCTCTCTGATCTGACAACTCTTGAGTTGGACGGCAACAATCTCAGTGGGTCAATCCCTGCTGAATTGGGCAACCTTTCCAATCTGACCTGGCTGGATCTGTCCGGAAATGACTTGAGCGGCCCTATTCCAACCGAGCTCAGCAAGCTCACCGGTCTGACGGTCTTTGCACTCTCAAACAACGGCCTGACCGGCCCCTTTCCATGGTGGCTGAATGAGCTCGATGAACTGCTGATTCTTCATCTCTCGGGCAACCATTTCACCGGCTGTATGCCGGCAGACCTCCTCGGCATATGGATCGAGGACCTCAGCAGCACGCGTCTACCTACCTGTAGAGAGGCGCTGGTCACTTTTTTCTTTGCCACCGGCGGTGAGCAGTGGGAGAACAGTACAAATTGGCGGGACTCTGCCGCGCCCCTCGCTCAGTGGTTCGGCGTCAAAGCGGACGCTGACGGACGGGTTACGGAAATCGACCTTTCCGGCAACGGGTTGGTCGGCACACTCCCGCCGCGAATAGGCGCACTCATCCATTTGGAGCTCCTTGACCTCTCAGGCAATGATCTCGTCGGGCAAATTCCACCCGAACTGGGCAAACTGACCAATCTGTCCACCTTGTATCTTGGAGGCAACAGATTGCGTGGGTGCGTACCGGCCAGCCTGCGGGAGATCGAAAACAGTGATCTGAACAGCCTGGGTCTGGACTACTGCCAATAGTGCCGCGCCCCGAAGAAAGTGTTTTATCACAACTCGGCCCTGCCCAATCCTCACGCCTCTTTCCGCCGCTAACCACTTTCCCTCGAAGTTCTGAAGTTGGTCCGAAATAACATCGTAGCTGAAGCGAACGGCTTGAAGAGCGGGCTGGACAAGCCTTGACAAGCTCTTCGCGACTGCCAATTCTGATTCAGCGGGACAGATCATCGGACACAACCTGAAATTTTTGGAATTTCTTACTGTCCCGCAAATGATATAATTGAACTGAACTGTTTCTATTCCCCGGCCGTCCCAAGCCGACTATCTGTCCTGGCAGAAGGAGATTCCGATGCAAGCACCAAATTTCGGTCGCCTACACGTCCTGTTGCTGTGTGCAGCAGTTGTCTTTGCCGTCTATTATGCCACTTCCGCGATCACGCCTTCCTTTGCCAGCGAAGGAGACGGCCACACCCACGCGGATGAAGCCCCCACTCTGGAGACGCTGACAGAGAGCATTGCCGATCTTGAAGCCCGCATAGCCGGACTTGAGGACGAGATGGCCGCAGAGAAACTCGCATATTCCATCTTCGACGCTGTCTCCGCAGCCTATCTTCTCGACAAGGTCGACATCCACGCGCTGAATAAGCGTCTGAAGGGCGGGGAAGGCATCATGCCGGGGGACTCCGGACAGATCAAATACCTGGTGCCCCTCCTTACAGCAGTCGACTGGCCGCAAGAGCTGGCCGAAGAGGCCGAGGCGCTGGCCGAAACACTCACCAAGCTCACGGCGGCCCTTGCCGACGATGATTTGGAGAGCGCATTGCCCCTTTCCACCACCGCCCACGACGAGCAGCACCACTTTACTAACAGCGTCTTCGACTGGTTTGCCTGCTTGCAGCTGCCCGAAGAGAAGATGGAAGCGGAAGAGCAGGGGGAGGGCGAACACTCTGAGGCGGGCCACGATGACCACGGTCATAGCCATGACCACGACGAAGAGAGCGACGACAACGGCGCCCAGGACAGCGGAAATGACAACTGCGTTGAAGATGAATCCAACGGCACACATGACGACGGACACGACCACAGCCACGGAGGCTAACCAGTGATCGCGAACCAGTTGCGAAGAGGTATCGCAAGACTGCTATGGGTAGCGCTGGTACTGGTCACTATCCACTACCCACTATCCACTTTCGTCCATGCCCATGCTGACTATGATCGTTCCATGCCCTCCGCAGGTGAGGTAGTCTCCGAGTCGCCGCAGCAGGTTCAGGTCTGGTTCACACAGGAGCTGTTTCGCCGCGAAGGGCAAAACGTCCTCGAGGTTTACGGCCCCAATGACCAAAGGGCCGATCAGGACGACGCCGCCATCGACGATGACGACCGCAAGCTGATGAGCGTCTCGCTCCAATCGGACCTGCCCAACGGCGTCTACACGGTTCGCTGGCGCACTCTTTCCGCAGATGACGGCGATGAAGCCGAAGGCGAGTTTCAGTTCACGATCCAGGCTGAAGAGCCGGCGGCGGAACCCTCACCAACACCCGCGCCGGTGAAAGCCCAACCGGCGCCTGCGAACACGGCAACAGAGGAGAGCACGGGGTCTCAAGAGACGACTCCTCCTCCCGCCCCGGTTTCTGAAGAATCCTCACCCCCTCCCCGCCAGGCCGAACAGGGTCCGGGCATCCCTTGCTTGGGTGGTGCTGCGCCGGCTCTGTTGTTGCTCGGTACCGTTATCCTGGCCGGAAGGCGTAGAAGGCTGAGCGAACGCCAGTCTCAAGGCATCTGGCGCAACTTGAGCGGAGAGAACAGTTAGCCGCACAATGTCGAAGGCTCCCTGGAATGGCCCGGCTAAGCCAGTTTGGGCGGCCGTCCAGCAGATGCAAGCAGTTGGCCTGCCACTGGTGTGGTTTGCCGTGGCAATGGCCCTGCTTCTGTTGCCCCAAGCCGCCCAGGCCCACGCCCTTCTCGTACGCGCCAACCCCCAGCCTAACGCAGAGCTCACGCAGCCTCCTGGGGCCATCGAATTCTGGTTCAGCGAACCGCTGGAAAAAACCTTCACCGGCGCCCGCATCCTCGCCGCCGACGGGACCGAAGTTCCGACCGGCGATCCGCGAATCGACCCCGACGACCCCACCCACCTGACCCTGCCGCTGGAGAGTATCAAGCCAGGCGTATATACCGTCGTCTGGCAGACTCTCTCCAGTGTGGACGGTCACGAGTGGGTCGGCTCTTTCCCCCTCACCATCCTGAATCCCGACGGCACGCGTCCCGGCGGCGCCGCCGTCGAGGTCACCTTCAATCGCCGGCAGGGGCTGCCTCCCCTCACCAACTCCCTCCTCCGCTGGATC
This sequence comes from Caldilineaceae bacterium, assembly GCA_965208965.1. Lineage (GTDB taxonomy): Bacteria > Chloroflexota > Anaerolineae > Caldilineales > Caldilineaceae > Bin5. The sequence goes on along the minus strand of OZ242384.1, from coordinate 445,282 downwards.
TCTCTGCTCGGCGCGGCACTGCTGGTCGGGCCGCTATCCATGCGCTGGCTGCTGAACCGGCCGCAATCGAAGAACAGCCCGGACCCTTCTATTGAGACGGTGATCGGTTCAACCGCAATCGTTGGCCTGTTACTCCTGATCATTGCCGGCTGGCTGCAGTTTCTCGTCCAGTCTCTGCGCCTCGGAGGACCGGACGGGTTCCTGGAGCTCCTTCTCGCCACCCGTCCGGGCAGGCTCCTGTTGATGCGGCAAACGCTACTGGCAGGTGTCTTTCCTCTTCTATTCCCCAACGGCTGGTCCACTGTTCTTTTCCGCCAGGCCGTACCCGCGGGCGCAGCGCACCGTCTTTGGCGCATTCTCTTCGTGCTATATCTGTTGCTGATAGTGCTGCTCATAGCGTTTGGGCTTGGTGGTACGTTGTTCTATGGCCCCAACCTGTGGATACTCGCGGCTGCAATCATGTTCGTTTGCAGCGCCTGTTCTGAACTGTTTTTCCGCGGCGCGCAGACCAGGCGCAGGGCGCTGTCGCAGCGCACCTGGGCGGCCCTGTTGACCGCGGCAGCCCTCTTCACCTATTCCGCCAGCAGCCACGCTGCGGCCGCGCCCGGGAGCGGATGGGCAGTCGCAGTTGACTTCATACATCTCGTCGCGGCCGCAGTCTGGGCGGGCGGACTGATCTTCCTGGCCTTCCTGTTGCTCCTTCTGCATCGCCGGCAGGCAGTGCCCGACCCCGAGCGAATGGTCCTCCTTTTGAAGCGCTTCTCCTTTAGCGCACAGATAGCGGTGTTTATCCTCGCCCTGACCGGCCTCTTCAGCAGCTTCGTGCAGCTGCCTGAGCCCGCCAGCCTCTTCCATACCACCTATGGCCGCGTTCTCCTCATAAAACTGGCAATCGTCGTCGTCATCATTGCGCTGGCATTTTTCAACAATCGCGCCGTTCAGCGCGCCGAAGAGACCGTCTCCTGCCAGCGCAAACTGAGGCGCTTCTCGCGTCGAGTGGCAGCGGAGGCCGGCATTACCGCCCTGCTGTTCATTGCCGTGGCCGTGCTGGTGCAGACGCCAACGCCAAACCTTCCACCCCAAACTGCCCCCGCCGCGCCTTCGCTGCCATTCAACGAAATGGCCTACGATGGCGACTTGGCCGTACACCTGCAGGTAACCCCCAACCAGGTCGGGCACAACCGCTACTGGGTTCATCTTTCCCATCTTGACTCCTCTGACATCGGTGAGGTCCAGTTGGTCCGTCTTTTCTTCTCTCATGAATCAGGGGACATGGGACAGGCGCGTCTCGATCTGACCGACCTGGGCGAGGACGCCTTTGCCGCGGAAGGCGCCTTTCTCAACCGCGACGGCGAATGGAACCTGTCAGTATACGTCCGCCGCAGAGGTATGAATGACGTACTGGCTGAAATCGCCGTCCCAGTTCCGTCAAACGAGACCGTACAGCAGATTTCCCGCTCACCCTGGCGCAACCCGGTTCCCCGGCTTCCTGCAGAATCAGTGGTAGGCGCGCTTCTGATCGTCCTGTCATCTGTCCCGCTGCTCTGGAGGCGATCCCTGCTGCGTGCCAGCCGTCCTCTTTTCCTCGTGTTGGCTATGGGCGCCTTCTTCTTCCTCCTCAGCGGCGTGCTCTTAACCCTGACTGCCCTCCTGTAGCCTGACGCTCCAGCATCACCGGCCGTGTTTCGCGGCCCGCCAACGCGCGGCTGCAGTGCGCGACAAGTGCCCGACTGATAACCGGATTTCAGCCCTCTTGCCCCATCCATGTTACTGGATCCAGGGCGAATTCAGAGTCTCCACAAGCCCGCATATCTTTTTCTTACACTCCGCAAACGCGCCTGTGATGATCGCGGACTAAACTGGAACTGAAGTACGCACGGGAATTACCTGTCATGACAGAGACAACTCTGTCTGTTACTGAATAGAGCGCGGAATTGAAAAGGAGACCTTAATGAGATTCGATCGCCTGACTGAGAAGGCTAGCGAAGCAATTATCGAGGCCCAGAGTGAGGCCAGCGAATACAAACACGCCAGCATCGACCCGGAGCATCTCCTTCTGTCCCTGCTGCGACAGCAGGGAGGAGTCGTCCCGGCCGTTATTGATCGGATGGGGGGAGACCGGGAAAGCCTTGAGGCCGACCTGAAACAGCGCCTGGCAGCCAAGTCCCGCGTCAGCGGCGGTACAGTGGAAATGCGAATGGGGCGCGAACTGGTACAGCTTCTCGAGGAAGCGGAGACCATCGCCGCCAACATGAAGGACGAGTACACCTCGACCGAGCATCTGCTCATGGCGATGGCTTCGGCCCGTAACGGTGAAGTTCGCCAGCTGCTGGAGCGCCGCGGCATCGACTACAACGGCATTATGCAGGGGTTGGCCGCTGTGCGCGGCAGCCAGCGCGTCACCAGCCAGAACCCGGAAGCCCAGTACGAAGCCCTCGAAAAATATGGCCGCGACCTGACCGCCGAAGCCGGTAAAGGCAACCTGGACCCTATAATCGGACGCGATCAGGAGATTCGCCGGGTCGTTCAGATCCTTAGCAGGCGCACCAAGAACAACCCCGTTCTTATCGGCGAGCCGGGCGTCGGCAAAACCGCCATCGCCGAAGGCTTGGCCCAGCGTATAGTGAACGGGGACGTACCGACAACGCTCAAGGACAAGCGGCTGGTTTCGCTGGACCTGGGCGCTCTGGTGGCTGGCGCAAAGTACCGCGGCGAGTTCGAGGAACGGCTCAAGGCCGTCCTCAATGAAATCCGGGACGCCGAGGGCGAAGTGCTCCTCTTTATCGATGAAATGCACACACTCGTTGGGGCGGGCGCCGCCGAGGGTTCCATGGATGCCTCCAATATGCTCAAGCCGATGCTGGCCCGCGGCGAGCTCCACGCCATCGGCGCCACAACCCTCGACGAATACCGTAAACATATCGAGAAGGATGCCGCACTCGAACGCCGTTTTCAGCCCGTCTTCGTCGGCGAACCCTCTGTCGAGGACACAGTCTCCATCCTGCGCGGGCTGAAGGAGCGCTATGAAGTTCATCACGGCGTTCGCGTGACCGACGGCGCCGTCATCGCCGCCGCACAGCTCAGCCACCGCTACATCAGTGATCGCCAACTGCCTGACAAGGCCATCGACCTGGTCGATGAGGCTGCCAGTCGGCTGCGCATGCAAATCGACTCCAAGCCAAAAAAGCTGGACGAGCTGGAACGCCAGGTGATGCAGCTGGAAATCGAACGCGAAGCCCTCCGCAAGGAGTCCGACGAGGCGAGCAAACAACGCCTGGATACCCTGGAAAAGGAGCTGGCTGACCTGCAGGAAACCAGCTCCGAACTCTCTATCCGCTGGCAGGCCGAACGGTCGGCCATCCAGGCCTTGCGTACCCTGAAAGAGGAAAGCGAGCAACTGCGCACCGACATCGAGCAGGCCGAACGGGACTACGATCTGCAGCGGGCTGCGGAGCTGCGCTACGGGCGCATGAACGAGCTTCAGCAACAGCTGGACGCGGCTGCCCGGAATGTGGCCGCCATCCAGGCCGGTGGCGCACTTCTGAAGGAGGAGGTCGACGACGATGAAATCGCCGCCGTCGTCAGTGAGTGGACCGGTATCCCGGTCAACAAGCTGATGGAAGGGGAGCGCGAGCGGCTCGTGCGCATGGATGAAGAGTTGCACCACCGTGTGGTCGGCCAGGAACAGGCCGTCGCTGCCGTCGCCGCCGCAATTCGCCGCAGCCGGGCCGGTCTGCAGGACCCCAACCGTCCCATCGGCAGCTTCATCTTCCTCGGCCCCACTGGTGTTGGCAAGACCGAACTGGCGCGCGCTCTGGCCGAATATCTCTTCGATGACGAACACAACCTGGTTCGCATCGACATGAGCGAATACCAGGAGCGTCATACCGTTGCCCGCTTGCTCGGCGCCCCGCCCGGCTACGTCGGCTACGACGAGGGCGGCCAGCTGACCGAGGCTGTACGCCGCCGCCCGTACTCGGTCGTTCTCTTCGACGAGATAGAGAAGGCCCACGTCGAGGTCTTCAATGTGCTGTTGCAGGTTCTGGACGACGGCCGCTTGACCGATGGGCAGGGCCGCACCGTCGACTTCCGCAACACCGTAATCATTATGACCAGCAACGTCGGCAGTCAATACATCCTGGACGTCGCCGGGATCGATGAAGAGGTAGAGCACCGCGTCATGACGGCCATGCGCCAGCAGTTCAGGCCTGAATTTCTCAACCGGGTCGATGAGATCGTCATCTTCCACAGCCTGTCGGCCGGTCACTTGGAGGGCATCGCAGAAATTCAGCTGGAACGGCTGTGTGCTCTGCTTGCCGACCGCGACATTACTCTCGAACTCACTGATGAGGCCAAAGCACTGATCGTTCAGGCCGGCTATGACCCGGCCTACGGCGCCCGGCCGCTCAAGCGCAGCATACAGCGCACTGTGGCTGACCCGCTGGCGTTGGAAATCCTCGACGGACGTGTCGGAAGCGGCGACCATGTCATCGCCGTCGAACAGAACGGACAGGTCGCCTTTTCCGTAGCGGCTCCTACTGAGCTGGCGCCCGCAGTCCAGGTCGGTAGCTAGTGTAATCCCTGCGCGAAGTCCAAAACTCTCGCCCAGGTTTAATATAGCGGCATCTTGAAGCGTGCGCCCTCGTGCTGTGGCGGGAGCGCACGCCTTTTTCCGGTTGCGTGCCCTTCGAGATTCAGGTACAATCCACCAATATCTCACTCCTTACAAACGCCAGCTTGCCGGGGCAGCCGGAAATGCCTGACGTACAGAATGGAAAGGACCGCCGGCCATGACGTACGGACCCGCACAATCCAAGATCAACTGGTACAGAACCCCCATCGACCGAGCCGTTCTCGCCGAACTCAATCAGCGCAGCGATCTGTTCGGCCTCTTGCAATCACTCGGACACCTGGGCCTTCTGGCGCTCACAGGCGCGGCCGCCTGGTTTTCCCTGCAAGCGGGGCTATGGTGGGGCCTCCTCATCGCCCTCTTCCTGCACGGCACCTTCTACGCCTTCCTCCTCAACGGCTTCCATGAACTCTGTCACCGTACCGTCTTTCGTTCAAAATTTCTCAACGAGTTCTTCTTGCGCGTATATAGCTTCCTTGGCCTGTTCAACCACGTCTATTTCTGGACCAGTCATCAGGAACACCACAAGTTCACCCTGCACCCTCCCGACGATCTCGAAGTCGTCTTACCGGTGGATTTCACGCGCAAGGCCTTTTACCAGACCGCGCTCATCAACCCAACGGGGCTCTACCAGCGCATAAAGGGCGTGATACGGCTCAGTTTCGGGCGTCTGGAAGGTGAGGAAGGTGACTGGGAACACATGCTCTTCCCGCCGGATGCGACAGAGAAGCGTCGGCGCCTCTTCAACTGGGCGCGTGTCCTGCTGGTCGGTCATCTTCTCCTGATCGTCGTCTCACTGGTGCTGAACTTCTATGTCCTGCCCGGCCTCTGGCTGCTGCCGGTACTGGTCACGCTGGCCCCTTTCTACGGCGGCTGGCTGCTTTTCCTCTGCAACAACACGCAGCATGTCGGCCTCAAGGACAACATGCCCGACTTTCGCCTCTGCACACGTACGTTTAGAGTGAACCCGTTCGTGCAGTTCCTCTACTGGCACATGAACTACCACATCGAGCATCACATGTATGCCGCCGTACCGTGCTACAAATTGGGCAAGCTGCATAAGGCGATCGAGGATGACCTGCCGCCCGTCACGGTCGGCATTGTGGCCACCTGGCGGGATATTGCCTCCATTCTTGAAAAGCAAAGAGAGGATCCCAGCTACCAGCATCTACCCGACGCGCCCAACCCCGTGCTGGCATAGCGCCCAACCTTCCGGTTAGTCCGGCCAGTCGCACAGATCCTCCACGTAGGCCGCGGACCCGTCCCGCAGCCAGCCGTCCAACTGGGCAACCTCCTTCAGTTGCTGGCCCCGCTTACGCGGCACCACAACGTAACCGCAGTCCATCTCCGGCAACGCCGTCATATCGCCCCACAGCTTCTCAAATTGGGTGACGGGAAAGATATCCTCCTGCCCTCGCCCCCAGCGCTTCTTTACCTCTTTCAACGTCACATAGGTCGGCATCCGCGCCGCCATGCGTCCCAACGCCTCCCCTACAGTCTCCTCATCCTCCAGGGCCGTCCGCTCCAATCCCAGCGTCGTCAGCAGACGGTCGATGTGGATCCAGAAGGTATTGGTGTTGTAATGGGTCAGACAGAATTCGATCTCCTCACGAGGCAGGGCCAGGCCTTCCACCAGACGCACATTGCCGTCGACCCGCGCCAAGCCGCCGCCTCGGTCCTCCAGCCGCCGGTGGATCACTTCGGCGGTCATCGCACCTTGTCCGCTGATATGCAGGCCCAGCAGTGACGGGTCGACATGCGCGCCGACCGTGTCGATGTTGTGCATCATCAGGTACTGAAGCTGCGGCCGCTCATCCAGCAGCCCGCGCAGAACGCCGTTGCGCAGCAGGTGCGGCAGTTCATACCAGTGGCCTACAGGGTGAATGCACTGGTCGGGCAGGTTGTCGACATAGTCACTGCCCTCCCCCTGCGAACGCGCCCAGTTGATTAGTGCACTGTGCTGGCTCTCACGAACTTTCTCCGCCTGTATGTCAAGTACCTGTCTCGAACTCTCCTCCCATTCGAAACGCAGGTCCCGCACCATCGGCACCATTCGTAAGCCCACGCTGCTTCCCGGTGACAGCAGAAGCGGCCCATCGGAACCATAGCCGTCTCCATCTCCAAGAGCGTCTGCGATTGCTCGGTGCGTCAGATAGCTGGTGGTAACTACATGAGGCAGAGGCGTACTGCAAAGTCGACCGCTGCGGCGACTCTTGGCCAGGTGAATCTCGATGAAATTGCGATGCCGGCCTGCCAGACGTGCAAACGGGTTCAACGCCTTCACTACGCCCGCGCCTTGGCTCCACCGGCTGCCTGCCCCCCCTGCCAGTGTGACGACCGCCACCTCTCCCGCCTCGAGCGCGGCCCTGCCGATCTCCTCGAAACTCTTCGGCAACCCTGTCGTCGCGTCTACGAGCTCCTCCGGCCCAACTTCCTCGATCAGGCTGCGCGTTGGCAGCCGGTTCTGAGCTAAGCCGATCCGGCCGCTGCGCAGATCGCCGCGAATCTGTTCGTGTTGCTCGCGGTCAAATGCGTTTTCCGCCAGCATTGTCGCTAGTGACTCCTGTGAGTCCTCCTCCTGTTTCTGCGGTAGCATGCGTTGGAACAGTGACGGGAGAACGTCGACAAGAGCCGGATCCCCGACGCTGAGAGCGCCGAAAATCTCCAGCTCTGCTCGCTGTGCAGGGGAGAGAAGCCACGGGTCCCGGCGCAAAATGTTTGGAAAGGTCAGCCGGTAGTAATCTCCCGGCATGAGCGCGGCGAACCCCTCCACTTGGCGCTCCTTCTCACCTGCTCTTTCGTGCAATTCTGCCCAGGTGCCTCGCTCGTTGATCGCAAAGTCATAGACCACCGGCTGCATCGCGAAGGGAACGGAATGTTCCATGCGCGCCTTCGTTTTGTCCATGATCTCCTGCAGCCGGACCTTCGCCGAGGACTTGTGACGAGGATCAAAGAGAAATCCCATGCCGCCCCCCGACATCCCGCCCAACATCCAGAAACCCCAGAAGTTTTCACCAAACTCGGCGCGTGCCTGCTGAATCAGTCTGTCCGTGTAAAGGTTGCCCGCCCACGGAATGATCGACTGAATCGGCCCCTTGAAGTTGCGCTCCGTAGCCTCGCCAATGGCCTCGATATCGCCAGCCTTCAGATGCCCCAGGATCTCGTCCAACGTGCCAATCGCCTGCTGTCGTCCCATCCACGCCTCTTCAGAACGCAGCAGATACTTCTCTGTCACCATCTCCAGTATCGGTCCAACGTCCTGTGCCATGCCGCCGTGAACCAGAACCAGGCTGGCTTGCAGTGCCTGCCGGGTTTCTTCGCTGATCTCGTCCTTCCCAAAACGATGGTGGCCGGGTAACAGCCTCCCGCGGCTGACTCCGAACTCGGGATCCCCCTCTGTGCTCAACCGTCCCTCTATAAGCTTTATCCCCGGCCAGATGCCGCCCGAATCCTGCCAGCCGCCCCCCGATCCCCCTAGCCATTCCCCCAGAATGGACCGCGCCGCTACCAACCGGCGCTCTACTTCGCTCAACCCGCCTGTAAGTGACCCGGCTTGGCCGGTCGCCCGCATACAAACAGTGATGAGGCAGGCCAGCAGACTGGTGGAAACGGCCAAACGCGATCCCTTTGGGATATCATTCACCTTGCTGACCAGTTCAATCCCCTGGCCGGAGCCAACCAGTTGGGTTAGCAGATCGGATAGCGGCTGATGCGCCCCCTCCATGCCAGGTGGCACGATGCCGGCCGCAATCAGCGCAGCCTTCAACAGACCGAGATGGTCGCGCGCAAAGTCGAAGACCTCTGCGAAAGTCGAAATCTCGGCGCTCGCCTGCAGGTCAACGCTGGCCAGCCGCAGAACCGGCCGGTCAATGACCCGAAAATAGCCCTCCACCGGCGGACGCGGCGCCTGGCTCTGTGTTGAGCCCGCGCTTTCTACGCTCAGGTCGATGGAGATATTCAATACCCGCGCGCCTTCAGGGAAGTCCATTCCCAGAAAGAAAATGTCACTCCAGCCGCAGTGCGTAAGGTCCATCCGCACAGGAGTCGTTTCGCGTAGAATGGGAAAGAGTCCGTTTTCAAGAGGACGGAGGAGTCTCCGATGGACGCGCAGAGGATGATCGCTCGGGTGGCCGACCCGAAACATCCACTGGTTGCCCGCAATAGACCGCACGCTGCGCCGCACCTGGTCGGCCAGTGTCTGGAAGCCGAGTTCACGGTACGCCGCGGACAGGCCGCTCGACAGAGCCTCACTGGGCCCAGCCTGCACCTGGTGGCGCAGAAACGTCTCTATCGCCTCCTCGAAACGGCGGTTGCGCAGTTCTTCGTATCCTCGAAAGGGGATCACGCCTCTGCCGGCAATACCGGGCTTACCCGGCAGATGAAACAGGTGAATCGAGTGAAGGAATAAGAGGGCCCGCACCTGTTCATACAGGTTGTCGTTCTCCCGCCGCAGACGGTCCAACGCCTCACACTCGCGCAGCAAAGTCTCGGCCGAAGCGGAGCGGGCGAACGGCTCCAGCGAGCGATTGCGGGTATCCTCATCCGCTGCGGTGATGATTCTGGCCAGTATACTCATCTCAAGAATCTGTAGTTCCGACTACTTGGCGGCCGTTCTAATCGCAGTGCAGGCCGCTGGCCGCGGGAAGCTGTATCGGCTCCTCCCCCTCCTGCATCGAGCGGGTCATCAGCAGATCCAGCAGACGGGTAAGCATTTCATCCCGGTCCTGTCCGTTCAATGCCAGCGCGATTTGGGCGGTTAGTAAGCCGTACTTGACTCCGATGTCGAGACGCATGCCCCTTTGCTCCAAAGCCAGATACTGCTCTCTCTGCGCCAGTAGATTCAGAGCTGCCGACAGCGAGAGCCCGGCGCCAGGGATCCCGTTTGATCCTTCCGCATTCGTAGAAGAGAGCAGCCCACCGAGTAACTCCATGACCGTTGCCGTCAGGACGTGAATGCCGAAGAAGCAGAGATAGTGGCCCGCGCGCAGGCCGGATGCCACCAACCTCTGTTCAGCTTCGGTGGGAGTGGGTTTCTCAACTACGGTCTCCACCTGATATAGCCCCGTCTGCCCGGGCAGTCGGTGGCCGCCCACCGCGCCGAAGTAAGGAAGGAGAGTCTCCCGCGTCGCCTGTACCGCAGAAACCGAGCTGTTATGTAAACGCGCCGCCTCGACAACGCGCGCCGCGCAACGCCCTCCGTTTGGCCGGACGTACAAGTGGTCCCCCACCAGGTGTAGAAAGGAGTCGGGGCCAACGAAATCCCGCGCGCAGTATACAGCATGCGCGTAGCCCAGCTGCTCCTCCTGCTGAACAAAATGGAGTCGGCCGGCATGCTCTCCGACCGTCGCAGCATAGGCCGTTTCATCGCCCGGATAAACAATGACGCAGATTTCGTCGACGCCGGCGTCGATTACCTCTTCCACCAGAATGCGCAAGACCGATTTCTCCACCCTGTCACTGTCGATTATCGTCTGCAGGGGGAGACTTCTCTGTGTGCGCCTGGCAGTGGTGATGACCGCTTTCGTAATCTCCATCTTCTGCTCTCCCGCCCTCGGTGCAACTGTCAAGTGGTTTTCAGGGACTACTCCCGCCCACTCCGGTCCGCTAGGGGCAGGCACAAGGCCCGCCCTGTGCCGCTTCAAAAGCCGGCAGACAATACACCCGCCGCCGCACATTCCTCATCTGGCCCTTCTTGCCCCAGGAATGGAAGGCGCCCCTCTCTTCCCGAAAGTTTGATCTGCCAAATAGACTATGCTAAAATTCTGCCCGTTGTTACCCAATGCTTTCAAATTGCCAACCGGTTCACATCCAATTTCGGTTGCTTCCCAAGCGTCCATCAACACATCACAATCAGGAGGAATCTCCATGACCGTGCGTAATGCCTCCGCCACCTGGAATGGCACATTGAATGACGGCTCCGGCACAATGAAACTAGGTAGTGGCCTCTACGAGGGCCCTTTCAGCTTCTCCTCCCGCTTCGAGTCCGGACCCGGCACCAACCCGGAAGAACTGATTGGCGCAGCGCATGCCGGCTGCTACTCGATGTTTCTCTCCGCCCTCCTGAGCGGCGATGACTTCACGCCCACAAGTGTCAACACCACGGCCGCTGTCCATCTCACCGACGGCCCTGCCATCAGCAAGATTGAGTTGACATGCCGGGCCGAAGTTCCCGGACTGTCTGCAGAAAAGTTCGCTGAGTACGCCGCCCAGGCCAAGGATGGCTGCCCCGTTTCCAAGGCTCTGGCTTCAGTTGACGAAATCGTCCTCGATGCCGAGTTGGTAGGGTAAACTTCCAAACGACCGGGCAGCGCGCAGGCAATATACCGCTTTAGAATAGCAGTAAACGAACAGTCCATCGATTTCGATGGACTGTTTTGCCTTCGCAGATCCCTTGATTGGCAGACGATCCCGGGCACAAATCTCGCTGCGGGTCAGTCACCTCTTTGTAGCCATTCTCTGGACGGGCATAATTCCGCGAGTCCCGGCGTTCTCGCTGCTTTCAGGCACAAAATGACGCGGCAATCGTTCGCAGCTGCGCAAGATTGTCCCACTCTGTGCTTTTCCCGTGCAGCGGCGTATCGAAGATCAAGGACATCGGACCGTCGAAACCCGCATTGGACAACATTCCCAGCGAGTGGCGAAACTCACTCTCATCAGGCTGACCATTCTCGTCATACAACGCCTTCACGTGCGCGGAATCGGCTTTGGGAAAGATCGCTGCCAGCTCATCGTATCGATCCTCGCCCTTGTAGTTCCCAAAGTCGGCGCATAGCCCGACCCGCCCTTCACACAATTCAAGTATTGCCAGCACCTGGTTCGCCCGATCTGTCGTCTCACGAAAATTCTCGGTGATTACCTGCACACCGACTGAAGAACCGTGGTCGGCCAGTTCACGCAGGCCTTGTGCGCTGCGCTGCAATACAGGATGGTCCAGCAGCGCCGCGTGATTGCGCTCCACAGGCTCATATCCCCCGACAACGCGTGCATGACTGGCGCCGCAGCGGGCGGCCAAATCCAGCCACGAACGGATCCATGCCATCTCTTCGGCCCGTACCGTCCCGTCGGCGTGTGTGATGTCGCCGGCGTCGATCAGAACGCTGAACAGTTCGACTCCGGCCGCCTCCACTGCCGCTTTCAGTTCGTCTACATAGGCCGCATCCGTCGTGGGAAAGTGGAAGTGAACGATCTCCAACGTGTTGATGTTGGCCTGCGCCAGCGCAGATGGCAATTCCAACAAACTGATTGCCCCGTTCGATGACTGTCCCGGTCCGGGACCGCCAGGTCCAAAAAGGGGTGGGGATCCCAAAGCTCTGTGCAGGCTCCAGGAAGAAGTGGAAATTCGTGACATGCGCATTCTCCGGTTAGCTGTCAGACCATCGGGTCAACACCCAACTTCTCGGCGACTTCGACGATCTCAGTCCAGGTGGTATCGTCCAGTGGAATCCCATCCCTTTGACGGCTTGCAGCTGAACGCGCCTCCGGCTCGCCCGGCATAAGGACCTCATCGAATCCAGGCGCCGGCTTCGTGCCTTTGATCCGACCGGCGATCAGTTCCCCATCGGCGAAGAATTCGTCCACCGGGCGGAAAAAGCTGATGTTCAAAAGAATGAACAGGACGCCGTTACCAAGAATCGAGCCGGGGATGCCCGGCCCGCCGGCCCCCGTCAGAATCCCGCCCAGATAATCTGTCAGGAGTGCCAAGCCAAAACCTTTGTGGCCGGCTGCCGGAAGCAGCATGCCGCCGTCGTACACGTCGCCTGGATTCTTGGTCGGGGCGCCGTTTTTGTCCAGAGCCCAGCCTTCCGGGATCTCTTTGCCGCCGTTGAACGCCACCCGCACTTTGCCTTCGGCCACGGCGCTCGTGGCAAAATCCAGCAGCATGGTCGGCCGGTCTTTCAGAGGTATCGCCACCGCAATTGGGTTCGTACCCATGCGCCTTTCCGCGCCGCCAAAGGGCGCCACGAGTCCGCCCGAACGACCACCGTTGGCATACGCCAGAGCGATTAGCCCCTCCTCCGCCGCAAGTCCCACCCACTCGCCTAAACGCCCCACGTGGCCGGAATGCTTCAACCCCACCACCGACACCGCATTCCCTCTCGCCTTGCCGATCCCGTCCTCGATAGCTACCTTGGCTCCCAGCTGCCCAAAACAACGGTGGCCGTTGTAAAGCACCATTACCGGTGTCTCGCGCTCGATCTCCGGCCTGGCTCGGGGACGTATTTCGTCCTCGTCGATCTGCCGCAGATACTGCACGATTCGGATGACACCGTGCGAGTCATGACCGGCCAGATTTGCCGAGACCAGCGACTGCCCTACAAGATCCGCGGTAATCTTGGGCGTGTCCACAGCTTGAAAGATGCGGCTGGCGTAATTCGCCAGGGGAAGGGGCTGCAATACAGGCATGAAGCGCACTCCGTTCTCAGAGAAGTGGTGAAAGTGAAGAATGTCGGAGAGCTTGCACTCGACATTGCACGCCTCCCGCTCCGCCTCTCACACAGTTGGTTTGAAGCCAGATCGTGAACTGACTTGTCGCCGCAAGCGTAGCCGATTTTCTCCGAACACGCAACCGGGACCGCTTCCGCAGACAGGGGAATCGCATCCTATTGCGTCAATTTCCTGGGAGGCTGCCCGAAAAGTAGAGGCAGGCCTTGTGCCTGCCCTCATGACAGCCTTGCCCTCCTCTCCACGCTCCCCGGTATATCGCTTGACCAACCCTTTTGAATTCAGTACGATTGAGGCAGTTGACGTCGTTTGAAATCCGATTCAGCAAAGGGCCGGCCGTTTGCTGAATTCCCTCATTTTGTGTTCGTCCCACTGGGCATGATTGAAGAGTGAACTGAGATGGCGGAAAGTTGACCGAAGAAAGAACCGAAATGAACCCTCAAACTGAGACCGGGCCGCCCAAGACAGGTCAACAGTCTCCCAACGCCCCCAACCCGTCGGACGACCCGACTGCAAAACGAGCACCGCATCGGACCTGCGCCCAATCCCAGGGCCTCAACCAGCAACCGGTCATCTCCGTTATCGTTCCCATCTTCAACGAAGAGGAGGTGATTCCCGAACTCTACCGGCGCATGGTCGCTGTCCTGGACGTCATCGGTCAACCGTGGGAACTGATCTGCGTCAATGATGGCAGCCGCGACGAATCTCTCTCGCTGCTGCTTTCTCTGCGCGAGCAGGACCCGCGCGTCAAAGTCATTAACTTCTCTCGGAATTTCGGTCACCAGATCGCCATTACCGCCGGCATGGACTATGCGCTGGGGGACGCGATCGCAATCATAGACGCCGACCTGCAGGACCCGCCTGAGCTGATCGAAGAAATGTTTGACAAATGGCGCGAAGGCTATGAGGTTGTCTACGCCGTGCGAGCCCAGAGGCGCGGCGAGTCCCGGTTCAAACTCTGGACGGCCAGCGCCTTCTACCGGCTTCTTCGCCGCATTACCGATGTGGAAATCCCCGTGAACACGGGTGACTTTCGCCTGATCGACCGCCAGGTCCTCCTGACAATGCGCCGTTTACGCGAAAAGCATCGCTTTATGCGCGGCCTCAGCAGTTGGGTCGGCTACCGCCAGATCGGCATCGAATACCAGCGGGCCGAGCGCTTTGCCGGTGACACCAAGTATCCGCTCAGCAAAATGCTCCGGCTGACTCTCGATGCAATCACCAGTTTCAGCTACATTCCCCTGCGGCTCAGCACCTACTTTGGCTTCTTTCTGGCCTTCGTAAGCCTGCTGGGGATTATCGTGACGACGGTCCTGCGTCTCTCCGGCAACAACGCCTTCTTAGGCCAGGCTTCCACCTTGGTTGCTGTACTGTTCCTCGGAGGAATCCAACTTATCTTTCTGGGAATCATCGGCGAGTATCTTGCTCGCATCTACGATGACGTCAAGGCCCGCCCGCTCTATGTCGTCTCTAAAGTGTATGGCTTTGACGATCTTGATGATCCCCGTAATCAGCCATAACTGCAAGCTGATCCGGGCGGACGCCGCACGTCAACGGCCTGAAAGAAGAACACCGCGATTCAATCTGAATTCGGCAGCAAGGACGCCTACTGAAGAATGATCCTGCGCACTGGTGTTGATATTGTCGAAATCGAACGCATTCGCAGGGCCATCTCGCGATACGAAGGCGCCGCACCAGCGCGCGAGAGGTTCCTGAAGCGCCTTTACACTGAGGCCGAACTGGGCCACTGCCGTGATCGCGTCGAATCCCTCGCTGCCCGTTTCGCAGCCAAAGAGGCGATAGCCAAGGCCCTTGGAACTGGCGCCTGGCGAGAAGGAATCCGTTGGGTCGACCTGGAAGTCATTTCCGACGCACGCGGCGCGCCCTCCGTCCAACTCCATGGCGCAGCCGCACGCCGTGCGCAGTCCCTCGGTCTGAGCCAGTGGTCTGTAAGCCTGAGTCACGACGACGAGCGGGCCATCGCCTTCGTAGTTGCTCTGGGAGAGCAGATACAAGGCCCTGCACCTCGCTGAAATCCTCGCGTCACTCCGTCTTCGGCTACGCTCCGGGCGCCTCCTCCCACTGCTGTTCCACTGACCACCGACCACTGACCTGAACCGTACCCAATTTCGGCAGGGTGCAGTCCAAAATGGGGGTGAGATAAACTGATAGGGAGTTTAGGAGAGAAGAGGGGAATAGAGGAAGGGAAGAAAGGCAATGGGTCGGAAGCGGAGTCAGGAGCGAAGTCAAGAGGAGTTTACGGAAACAGCGGGGGAGATGCACGAGCGTCTGTGGTCATGGCGACGGGAGGAACCTGGAGCCAGTTTTGATGAGATCATGGAACGGGTAGGCCAAGAGCGGGAAGCGATGATGAAGCCTTTGATGGAAGAGCTGGTAGGCGAGGCAGGCGAGGTGGAGGTGGATACGTGTTGTCCTGCGTGCGGGGAGCGAGCGCAGAACAAGGGGAAGAAGAAGGAGATACAACACCGAGAGGGAGCGGTCGAGGTAAATCGAGAGTACTACTATTGCCCTTCATGTCAGCAAGGGTTTTTTTCCTCCCTGGATCGAAGAATCGGGCTGACTAGGTCGAGTTGGAGTCCGCAAATGCTGGGGATGGCGTTGCGCCAAGCGGTTGAACTGGGTTCCTATGCGCGTGCGGCAGAGAACTTCAGCGAGTTGACGCAAGTGCCGATGTCAGCGAGTACGCTGAAGCGGATGGTGCAGGCATACGGGCGCAAGGTGGTGGAGGCCGATGCGAAGGAAGCAGAGGCGATGGTGCGAGTGCCTGAAGAGGAGGAAGGGGTAAGCTATCGGCGTATACCAGAGCCGGAGAGTGAGGTGATGGCGGTATCGGCCGCTGGGGTGATGGTCCATCGGCGCGAGGAGGGCTGGAAAGAGGCCAAAGTGGCGGGCGTCTCGGCTGCGCCTGTGCGTGAAGCAGGGGAGGAGGCAGAGGGCGAGTTGCGCTTGACAAAGCACTCCTATCGGGCTGGTCTGTGGGAGCCAAAACCTTCACCAACCACTACTGGGCCGAGAGTTGCCGACGCGGGGTCGAAAAGGCCAAACGGATCGTCTGCGTCAACGATGGCGCCATCTGGATCTGGATGATGGTCTTCGTCTGTTTTTCCCGCCGCATCGAAATCCTCGACTGGTGGCACATGCTGCAGTACGTCTGGCAGATCGCAGCCGAGGCACTTGGTCCTGACTCATCAGAAGCTTCTGCTTGGGTCAACGCGCAGAAAGCCGCCTTGGCTCGCAGTCAACTGCGCCTTTTCTTCCGCCGCATCTTGCGTCTCTATCCCGACCCCGCAGAGGCGCCTTCAGAAGTCAAACAAGTGGTCACCTATCTATGGAAAAATCGACGACGCATGAACTACGCTGCCTATCGCAAAGCCGGATTCCCGATTAGCGGCGGCACTGTCGAATCCGCTGCCAAAACCTTGATTCAGCAGCGTATGAAACAAGCTGGCAGGCGTTGGTCCCGAGACGGCGCTCAAACCATGCTCGCCCTCCGTGCACGCCTACTGACCCTGCAGTTCAGGGCAATCGCATCTTAATTTGGACGCCAATTTAGCCGAAAAGAAAGCAAGCATAAATGGAAAGTGCTGTCCACTTGCTGATTATCGATGGTTTTCGGACAAGAAACCGGCCTCCAGTCACCGGAAATCATTCGGATTTGCGGCCGCGCACCATAAATTGCACTGCTCTTGGTGTTTTGTCCTGAGTTGGGACTCGATTCAGGTAGCGTCATGAGGTTTTGACCCAATTAATGTAGATCCTGATTGAGAGCTAGAGTATTGGTCAAGGGTAGTTGAGTTATGATAGAACCATCTGACAGACACGCCATTTGAAAGGAAGGGAAGCAAAGATGGTTCGACCGGATATGGAAAGATGGGGTCAGAGTTTGGCCGATTTGCGGTTGTTGTCGGTGGAAGCCAAAGATAAACGCAGCCGGGAACGTTTTCTGGCACTGTATATGATCGCAGATAGGCAAACGAGCGCCTGTGCCTGGGCACGGGAAACCAATCGCGCCAAGGAGACAGTTCTCAAGTGGGTGCATGATTATAATCGGTCGGGCCCGGAGGCGGTGTTCTATCGACATACGGGTGGACGTCGCCCTTTTTTAGCCCAGAGCAGGTCGAGCAACTCGTGAGCGTTGTCTGCGAGACCGAGCCGGTAGAGCATGGACTGCCCGGTCATGGTTGGACGTTGAAAAGCGGCGGCGCTGGCTCAAGCAGGTCATGGGTTGCGACCTCGCTCGCAGCACCGCATTCTGCAAGCAGTGCCGTTGCGCTGGAAGATGCGCCCAAAAGTGTTCAGGAAAGCCGACCCACACAAACGTGCGACCTTTATGGCTCGCTTTCACAAGTTGTATGAGCCACTCTAGCGCCAGAAGATCCGTCTGGTCTATATCGATGAAACCCACATCCACCGCGCTATGGACTTAGGCTACACCTGGGCCAAAAAGAGCCAGATCGCTTGGCGTATGAGTGACTCTGCTCCGCTCTCGGACCGCATTAACGGGTATGGCGCCTACGATTTTGGCGCAGGACTGTGTTTCATCTGGAACGAAGGCAATTGTAACAAAGAACATACGATTCAGTTCTTGCAGCGCATGGCTGACTGGCTGCAGGATGGGCCGGGCGCAGTCCTGATCATTTGGGACGGCGCCACCTGGCATCGAGCCAAAGCCGTTCAGGTTGCCGCCGCCAAACTCGGTCTCACTCTCTTCCCGCTGTCTGCCTATAGTCCTGACCTCAATCCGATTGAGAATCTCTGGCGCTGGATGCGAGAAGAGGACGCACAACCACTGCCATATGTCCATGCGCCACCTCTTCGACCCCTGCAAAGCCTTCATCAACCGCATCAATCCACATCCCGAAAGGGTCGTGTCTCGTCTATGGCCTAAATTTGAACTCGACCCAGAGTACGAAAAACTCTTGGTATCAAATTGAACTTACATTAGATGCGATTGCCCTGGCCCGCCCCCGAATTCCTTTGACACCGCAATGACGCCGTGTTACGATACCCGTGGTCTGGTAAACAGGTTTTGCGTTGGATCAACGCAGAACCAAAGAGCCAGTGATGGAAGTTCCCGACGCCGTCATCCCACATAGTTCACGCCTCTGTCCTGGAACTATCGTCGAGGGCGGACCGTATAGGTGTGGGGTACGGGAGAAAAGACCCGTACCCCTTTTTGTTGTTTAGTTCAACTCTGTTTCGCTGTCAAAGTGCTGCGTTTACCTGGAGGTTCGCGGCGTCGATTAGCGGAGGGGACGCGAACATCATCAAGACGCGAACAACATCGATATGTCGGTTTTGGGGTCTTACGCCACGTCGGAACTACTGCTCATTGCTGGCGTCACAATCCTGTGAACTGCTCTATGGACCGGAGTTCCGATTAACCAGGCAATTAAGGGAAGTCTCCCTTTGAGGGGAAATCGAAGATGACCAAATACATCTTTGTTACTGGTGGGGTAGTTTCGGGTCTTGGAAAAGGTGTAACCGTCGCCTCCATCGGCCTTCTGCTCAAGACTTGGGGCATCCGTGTAGCGGCGATGAAGCTCGATCCCTACCTGAATGTCGATCCGGGCACGATGTCACCCTATCAGCACGGCGAAGTGTTCGTCACCGAGGACGGCGCCGAAACCGATCTGGACTTGGGTCACTACGAACGTTTTATCGATGAAAATCTCAACAAGCACAGCAACGTGACCAGTGGGCAGATCTATAACGATGTGATCACAAAAGAGAGGCGGGGGGACTATCTTGGCGGCACCATCCAGGTGATTCCCCATGTCACCAACGAAATCAAACGCCATATTGGACAAATGGCCCGGCTGAGCGGGGCCGATGTCGTATTGGTGGAGATCGGCGGTACGGTCGGCGATATCGAGGGACTTCCCTTCCTTGAAGCGATCCGCCAAATGCGGAAAGATGTCGGCGCCGAAAATGCGCTCTACGTTCATCTCACCTGGTTACCCTTTCTGGCCGCCAGCAAAGAGCTGAAGACCAAGCCAACGCAGCACAGCGTACGCGAACTGCGCGATATCGGCATCCAACCCGATGTCATTATCGTTCGCTCCGACTACCCGGTCGATGCGGACGCCCAGGAGAAAATCGCGCTCTTCTGTGACGTGGCCCAGAACGCCGTCATCCCTATGGTCACCGAGGATACAATCTACAAGGTCCCTCTCAGCTTGCAGGAGGCCGGTCTCGACGAGCTTCTGGTCGACCGGCTGGCCCTGACTGCAGCCGACGGATCCAGGAACGGCTTGAGTGCATGGCGCCGGTTCGTATCCGAACTGGCCCGTCCCAAAGAACGAATCACTATTGGAATCGTCGGCAAATATGTCGAGTTGGAGGACGCCTACCTGAGTGTCAAGGAGGCCCTCATCCATGCCGTTTTGGCCGAAGGTTTCGACCTGGGAATCGAATGGATCAGTTCCGAATCTCTGGAGAAGGGACGTGAACTGGACCGGCTCGACCGGCTCGACGGCATTGTCGTGCCAGGCGGATTCGGATACCGCGGCATAGAAGGCAAAATCGTTGCCGCGCGCTTCGCCCGCTCCCGCAACGTGCCCTACTTGGGGCTGTGTCTCGGCATGCAGGTGCTTTGCATTGAGTTCGCACGCGCCGCGTTGGAGAGTGAAGAGCCGAACAGCACCGAGTTCAACATCAGCACAGAGATGCCTGTTATCGATCTGATGCCGGAGCAGCGCGACATCGCCGATATGGGTGGCACCATGCGGCTCGGCATCTATCCCTGTCAGCTGTTGCCAGACTCGAAGGCAGGCGCCGCCTATGCCGTCGCCGGCTATCCCGAGCAGATTGACGAACGTCATCGACATCGTTTTGAGTTCAACAACGCCTATCGCGTCGAGTTGGAGGCCCACGGCTTGGTGCTTAGCGGGCGCTCACCTGATGGACGCCTCGTTGAAATCGTCGAAGTGGCCGAGCACCCTTTCATGTTGGGCACGCAGTTCCACCCCGAGTTCAAAAGCCGTCCCACAAGCCCACACCCACTTTTCAGTGCTTTCATCCGCGCCGCCATCCAGCACTACAGTCGTACGGGCGTCGAAACTGAGGAATCCCTGCAGAGCTCCAATGGAATGCAGCGGCCATCGCCTGTAGTGAACAGGAATGCGAACTGATACAAGGGATCTTGGGCACGGTTTGCTGAATTGGGAAGTGAAGACGCCATCCTCTCGATTCCCGTACAGTTGGATTCCGTTCTCGATGCAAATAAGAATAGGATCAGAATAGGAGCAAAAATGTCTGGTCATTCCAAATGGTCTACGATCAAGCGAAAAAAGGGCGCCAATGACAACGCCCGCGGCAAGCTGTTTACCAAGCTTGCTCGTGAACTTCAGGTTGCCGCCCGCGAAGGCGGTCCGGACAGTGACGCCAATGTGCGCCTGCGGCTCGCTATAGAAAAAGCGCGCGCCGAGAATATGCCCAAGGACCGCATCGAGTCGGCTATACGCCGCGGTGCAGGCCTGGACAAAGATGCCGCCGATATCGAGGAAATCCTCTACGAAGGCTACACGCCGCACGGCATCGCCGTTCTGCTTGAATGTCTGACCGATAACCGCAACCGCACCATCGCCGAAGTGCGGCGCTGTTTCACGCGCGCAAATGGAAACCTTAGCGAGCCGGGCTCCGTGGCCTGGCAGTTTACGACCAAAGGCTATGTGGCGATACACCTCCAGGACGGCGACGGCAACCCTGTTGAACTGGACGCCGAGGAGATCTTTATGGAGGCTCTGGATGCGGGCGCCGAAGACGTCGAAGTTAGCGACGATGCCGTCGAAATCTACACCGAAAGGACCGATCTCGCACAGGTGGACAAAACTCTGCGTAAAGCCGGTATCCAGCCGAATGCTTCGGAGTTGATCAAACAGCCCAATCAGACGCTCTCTCTTGATACACGCGACGGTCTGAGCGTCCTGCAACTGCTCGAATCCCTTGAAGAGCTTGACGATGTCAATAGGGTCCATCACAATCTTGAACTGACCGACGAGCTGGTTGCTCAAGTCGCATAGCTCAGACAACATAGCTCAGACAACATGACTGTGGCGGGCAAAGAGACGCGTCTCCCACACCAACCGACATTGGCCGCGGAAACTCATTTGGCAGCACCTACATGACAGCGCGCAGCGCAAGCCGCGATATGGGCGAACCCGACCGCGAGTGGTGCGTCCTCGGAATCGACCCGGGTACCGCTTCAACCGGTTACGGAGTCGTCATCGAAACCGTTACCGGCGACTATGAGCTGCTGACCTGTGGAGTGATCCAAACTTCACCAAGGCAGCCGATGCACCTGCGTCTGCGCAAGATTTTCCTGGACATCCAGGAGATCATTCGTAATTTCCAGCCGCATGAAGTCGCCGTTGAAGAGCTTTTCTTTGGGCGAAATGTAACGACTGCCATCACTGTCGGCCAGGCCCGCGGTGCAGCTCTGCTGGCGGCTGCCCTTGCCGATCTGCCCCTGACCGAATATACGCCGGCGACTATCAAACAGGCGCTCACTGGCTACGGCAACGCCGACAAATATCAGATGCAGGCTATGGTTCGCCATCTACTTGATCTGGAGGAAGCGCCCCACCCGGACGACGCGGCCGACGGCGTAGCCATTGCCCTCTGTCATCTGCAATCGGGACGATTCCACGCGCTTGTCGCTGACGCATAACCGGCCGCAGCAGACCACCTATTCCGCAAGAGGACAAAACATGATTCGCCAGGTTCGCGGTACTGTTACGGCGGCGGGCGCCAACTTTCTGATCATCGAAGTAGGCCATGCAGTCGCCGGCATCGGTCTCCGCGTCTTTACCCCGGAAGCGACCTCCGTACGCTTCCAGGTCGGAGACAATCTTTCTCTGTATACCTATCTGCAGGTGAGAGAGAACGACCTGAGTCTGTATGGCTTTGAAGAACTCGACGAGCTCGTCGTTTTTGAACTGCTTCTGGGGGTATCCGGCGTCGGTCCGAAGGTCGCCCTCGCTGCGCTGAGCACTTTGACACCCGACGCGCTGCGCCTTGCCGTGGCCAACGAGGAACCGGGCGTCGTCGCGCGTGTACCGGGCATCGGCAAGCGCACAGCCGAGAAAGTGGTTGTCGAGCTCAAGGACAAACTGGAACCGGCAGAGGGAGAACTGGCCGGACTCGCCATCGCGCTCGATGCCGACGCAGAGGTGATGGAAGCGCTTACGGGCTTGGGATACAGTGTCGTCGAAGCGCAGCGTGCCCTTCAGCAGATCCCTGCCGATGTCACCAGTGTCGAAGACCGGCTGAGAGAGGCGCTGGTTCAGTTCGGCGAATAGCTTTTTCCCATCTGTCCCGGCGGTGGCGTGCGTCTGTCAGAACTTTTGCAGCCGCCGCGCAACACTCGTGGTTTTGACACCCCTGATTATCTCTTCTATAATCGGTCGCGATTCTGTACTGATTTCATCGAAACGGGAAAGAAAAAGAGATGGCTGAAGTTCAGCAGTTACGCAGGGGCAACATCTTCGAAGAAGACAGTCAGCTGTGGCGGGTGCTTGATTACCAGCACATCAAAATGGCGCGCGGCGGTGCAACCATCCGGCTCAAAGTACGCAACCTCCGCTCGGGCGCTACCATCGAAAAGACCTATAACAGCGGCGCGCGCGTCGATGACATTCGTCTCGATTCACGCGATGTCGAGTACCTGTATACGGATGGCGACCTGTTCCATTTCATGGATACCGAGACTTTCGAACAGGTCGCTTTGGCTAAGGATGCACTGGAAGGAGTCGTTCAGTTCCTGAAAGACAATACCGTCGTGGAACTGGAATCATTCGAAGGCGAGCCGATCAGTGTCAACCTGCCCACCACAATCGATCTTGACGTTGTCTGGGCAGAAATGGCTGTTGCCGGGGATACTGCAAATAGTCCGACCAAAGAAGTGGAAGTGGAGACCGGCTTTCGGCTGAACGTGCCCATGTTTGTCAAGGAAGGCGACACGGTTCGCATCGACACACGCGATGGTCGCTACGTTACACGTGTGCAATGAAGGTCGGAATGCCCCTGCCGCAAGATTTGCCCCTCTGATGGACGATACGATATAGTGTGGAGACGGTTTGCCGTTGTAGCTCAGTCGGTAGAGCGACGCTCTCGTAAAGCGTAGGTCGTCGGTTCGAGTCCGACCAACGGCTCAAAAAAAGCCCCGCCAGCTGGCGGGGCTTTTTTCCCTCCTTCACTCCCTACTGCTTTTCCGGATGTACACCGGCCATCAGCAGCCCCAACTCTTCGGCGGTTGTTTCGTTTCGGTCCAGAATATCCATTATCTGCCCTTCGAATATAACAGCAATCCTGTCGCACAGAGCCAGCAACTCATCCAGATCTTCCGAAATGAGAAGCGTTGCCATACCTGTGTCCCTTTGCTCCAGCAGCTGCTGATAAATGTACTCGATCGCGCCTATGTCAATCCCGCGTGTGGGTTGGGCGGCAACCAGAACTTTTGGCCGCCGGGAGAGTTCCCGTGCCAGGATCAATCGTTGGATGTTGCCTCCCGATAGATTCCTGGTCATCGTGCGTATATCGGGCGTTTTGATATAGAAGTCCTGGATCATCTGCCGGCTGTATCGAGCAATATAATCAAAAGCCAAAAAGATGCCGTTGCTGAACTTATCACTTGTATGCTCTTGCAGCACAAGATTCTCTGATACAGCAAAATCGCGCACGATCCCGTCGTGCATCCTCTCTTCCGGTATGTATGCCAGCCCGTTCTCTGTACGGCGCGCGGTAGTCCACTCGGTAATCGGCATGCCATCCATCTCAACAGTTCCACCGCTTATCGGGCGCAAACCGGCAATGACTTCGGCAAGCTCCCTCTGCCCATTACCGCTGATGCCTGCCACACCCAGAATCTCGCCCGACTGAACTGAAAGGGATACGCCGCGAAGCGCCGGTTGTCCCGTGACATCGTGCGCCCTGACATCCTCCAGACGCAGCTTTACATCGCCCACATCAATCTCATCTTCTCGAGTCCTCTCGAGCATGACGTCGCGCCCTACCATCATGCGCGCCAACTCGTGACGGGTCATCTCTTCGGTGGGAACCGTCCCGACAAGGCGTCCTTCTCGCAGTACCGTGATTCGATCGCTGATGGCCAGGACTTCCTGAAGCTTATGGCTGATCAAAACGAGGCTGTATCCGTTTTCTTTCATGTAACCCAAGGTGACAAAAAGCTCCTCGACCTCCTGGGGAGTCAGAACGGCGGTCGGTTCATCCAGAATCAACATGGCCGCCCCCCGGTACAGGGCTTTCATGATCTCAACCCGCTGCCGTTCACCTACCGAAAGTGTCCAGACCGGCGCTCTCGGGTCGATCTGAAGGCCGTACGCCTCGCTTAACTCGCGGATACCCGCCTCTACCCTGCCCAGATCGAGAAGTGGCTCCCTGCTGGACTTCAGGCCCAATGCTACATTCTCAGTGACAGTGAGCGTATCCACCAGCATAAAGTGTTGATGGATCATCCCGATGCCCTGTCGGATCGCGTCAGTAGGCGAATGGATCGTCACTTCGGCGCCGTCGCGCAGGATCCGCCCCTCTTCAGGCTGATAGAGACCGTACAGAATCCTCATCAGTGTGGATTTGCCAGCGCCGTTCTCCCCCAACAACGCATGCACCTCACCCCGGCGTACGTCAAAATCCACGTGATCGCAGGCCAGTACGCCCGGAAACCGCTTGACGATTCCGTACATCTGCACATAAGGCGCGTTTAAGCGGAAGTTTACCGCGCGATGGCCCCCCGTGGGGCTGGCAATCCCGTAGACAATTTGATCTTCAAACTTATGAAGGCCGCTGCCCATGTGAAAGTATCCTTACTTCAAAGAACTCTTCGGCAAAGAGCTGCCTTTCTTTCACTTGTCTTCTTCCATCAATACCGGGTCGACGTCTCCGCTCTTGATATCCTCGATCGCGGTGCGGGCCGCCTCCTTGACTTCGTCGGCAATCTCAATGTTTTCGTTGAATTCCAGTCGTAACCCGTCGTTGGCAAACGTAAGACTGTATGCCGTGCCGCCCAGTTCCCCTTTCTCAATCTTGGAGATCATATCAGTTACGACGTTGGCCCAATTGTATATCTGATTGGTAACGACGACATCCGGGCCCAGGGAAATCTGATCGCTCTGCGTTCCCAGCCATGCGACATCGTTCTCACTGGCGACGCCGATCGCCCCGACCACCTGCTGCGCCGACCCCGTCAATACGTCGGCGCCGGCCTGAATATGCACATGGGCAGCCTCAGCTGCCAGCGTCGTGTCGCTGAATGAGCCTGTATAGCTTATGTTTACCTGTGCGTCCGGTTTGACATCTTTAACGCCCTTCACGAAACCGTCAATGTAAAGTTTGGCGTCGCCGGCCACCGGCCCGATAACACCGATAACATCATTCTGCGAAAGCATCGCTGCAACAACACCATTCACATATCCGCCCTCGTTGGCAACCGCACCGTACGCGAATACATTCTCGATTCCCTTATCTGTCCCTGTATCCGAAGAAGTGCCCCAGGCGAAACTGGTTTCCGTAAAGTCGGTGGCCACCTCAAACACGGAATTGCCGTATTGAGCGCCGTGGGCAATCACCAGGTCGAATCCCTCCGACGCATAATCTCGAATCGCCGCCGACGCGTCGGTCACTCGGAACATCCCCTCCGAATACGCGATCTTCAGCGCGTCCTCTCCGCCCATTTCAGTCTGAACAGCTATCAGCGAATCGAACATCGACTGGCTCCAGGCGATATCCGTCGTGCTGCTAGGCATTACGATCGCAATGCGAAAGGGCTCGCCTTCTGCGTTGACCGCATCTCCGTCGCCATTGTCGTTCGATCTTCCGCAGCCAGCGAGAAGCAGCAAGCAAATCAAGGTGATTATTCTGATTCGTCTTAGCATGATTCACTCTTTAGAGTCTTTTAGTCAATAGCATTTCAGTCGTCTGTCTTACTCGCCCCGTTCGTACGACCTGGCCAGAGCTGCCGGCTTCTGAATCTGCCGTGCCGTGAATGCGAGCACAACAATAGTCATAATGTAAGGCATCATTACGGCCACCTCTGACGGGACCGGAATGTCCAGCGCCTGGACCCATAGCTGAAGGGCGTTGACCAGGCTGAACAGCAGCGCTCCACCCAGAACGCCCACTGTTCGCCAACTCCCAAAATAGACCAGGGCAACCGCAATAAAACCCAGACCGTTTGTCATATTTTCCTGGAACACGTTTTGCAGACCTATGCTGAGTGAAGCTCCCGCCACTGCAGCCAGGGCCCCGCCAATCATCAGAGTCGTGTAGCGCACACCATTGACACTTACTCCCAGGGTGTCGGCTGCCTCCGGATTGTGCCCAACCGCGCGAATCTTTAGACCCAACGTCGTCCGGTTGATTACAAACCAGGAAACCGGCACCATCAAATAGGCGAGATAGACCAACGCGTTATGATTGAACAGAATGTGTCCGAGTCCCGGAATGTCGGACAGCAGCGGTATCGCCAACTGTCTGAAGCCGCTTACTCCCTCCACCGAACCGATCAGCGTCTTGAAGAGCAGGCTGCTCAATCCGAGTCCAAAAAGATAGAGGCCGATGCCGCTGATGCCTTGCAGCGACTGCATCGTCACGCTGACGAATGCTTTCAGCAACCCCATCAAGATTCCTACCACAATTGCAACCAGCACGCCCACCCACAGATTGTGCCCCTCGAACACGGCGTAAAAGGCGAAGAAGGCGCCCATCAGCATGATGCCGTCCACGCCCAGATTCAAGACGCCGGAACGCTGGCCGAAGGTCTCCCCCAAAGAGGCAAAAAGATAGGGAGTTGCCAGACGCACGCAGCTATGCAGGATTCCGATAAGTGTAGCGATCGTAAACAGTTCGTCCATCATTTCGGCAATTCACGGTGATAGATTCGGCGCCTGCTCATCACATATTGGACGAGTGGCGCGGCGCCCTTTCTCAAGTCTACTTCACACCTCGTAAGCGTGGAGGGACGGCTCTCTCCGCGTCTTTCCCTCACGCCTCGGCAACCGCATCTCGCGTACCGCCTTCCGTCGCCGGCGGCCCGGCAGACCCGTCATCGCCAACCCGGCGACGCGTGCGCCGTCTCACGTACAGGTCGCTTGATACGACGAAGAGGACAACGAGGCCTTGCAGGGCGATGGCCAGTGCACTCGGAACCTGCACCGCCCTCTGCATCTTGTCCGCGCCAACCAGCAGTGCGCCGAACAGCGCAGAGGCCGGAATCGCCCCCAACGGGTGCAGTTTGCCAAAGAGCGCAGCCACAATCCCGCTAAAACCGTAACCGCCGCTCAGCCCCTCAAGCATACGATGATGTACGCCCAAAACCTCCACTGCGCCGGCCAATCCGCAAAGCATTCCGCTCAGCGCCAGTGATAACGTTACATACTTGGCGACGGGAATGCCCGCATACCTTGAAGCGTGGGGGTTCAAGCCCACCGCTCGGATGCGGTAGCCGATCGTCGTACGCCAAAGTAGGAAGTAAACGGCGAGGGCCAGAAGAACAGCCAGAATGGCGCCGCCGTGGAAAAGTGTGCGCGGCACCAGCCGGGGTAGCCAGATCGACTCTGGCAGCGCTGCGCTCTGGGGTATGCTCGTGCCAGCCGCGACATGCTCTGGATCCAGCAACGGCCCGCGTAGCAGAAAGTTCATCAGACGCAAGGCGATCTGGTTCATCATCACAGTGGTGAGAATCTCATTGACGCCCAGGCGCGCCTTCAGCAGACCAGGAATGCCTCCCCATATGAGCCCGGCTGCCGCGCCGCTAATCAGGGTCAGCGGAAGCAGAATCAGGGCCGGCATATTCCCGAACCCTACCCCAAAGGCAGTGGCGGCCAGCGCCCCGACGACAATCTGCCCCTCACCACCGATGTTTATCACGCCGCCCCGAAAGGCGATGCAAATGCCCAGACCGACCAACAGTAGTGGTGTGGCCTTGGTCAGGGTCTGCGTTATGCCGCTTACGTTGCCCAGCGCGCCCCGAATCAGTGCGCTGTAGGCCTCAAAAGGGTCGGTGCCTAACAGGAACAGCAGCAATACGCCTACCATCAGCGCGACCACCATCGCCAGCACCGGCAGCAATATGTCGATCAGTTTGGCTAAGAATAAGCGAGTGTTCATCCTTTACTCAGTAGCGCGTTGCCGGTGCGCTTTTAGGGGACTGTCCGCCATACGCATTGCCGCCGCATTGCGCACAGTTGCCATCATGATGGCAGGACTGTCCCGATTATAGCACCATTCCAACAATTCAAATAGCGCTCTAAAACTGTGTTTATTCTGTCACACGGGTGGCTGGATAGAGGATAGCCGGTGCAGCGCGGGCAAAGACAGCGATCAGACGCACCGGAACATCTCCCACATTGCGGACACCGTGCAGTTCGCCCTCTGGGACAAACACCGTTGTATCGGCGCCGATCCGGTGACGTTCCTCGCCCAGTGTGACTTCGACTTCACCGCTGAGAAACGTCAGGCTCTCCTCACAGTCGTGGAAGTGCAGCGGGATTACGCCGCCGGGAGGCATATACTGTTCCCACAGTTCCATCTGCGTTGCACCGCAAGTGCGTCCCGTGATAATGCGTGCGCCGGGAATGTTACTGCGCGTGTTTATGGGATCGTAATCTTCGTGAGAGTGTGGCAGAACCGCCATCGCGTTGGAATTCCTATACTGAACACCGACCGTCAACCATCCGTTTGCTTACCATTCAGCCTCCGCAGCCGTAACATTCGGCTGCCGCCCCGCTGAAACTCGTAGGGCACCTCCTCTATTCTAGCCTGAATGTCTTGTGCAGTGAAAGCGTCAATCGCACCCTCGACATGCGGTGACGGCTCGCCCCCAACCTGCAGCAAGGGAAAAGCCCGCGCCTCCGGGGCAACCCGCAGCATCTCCTTCAGCGCCCGTACATGAAAGTCCAGGTCAAACTCCTTGCTGTACAGAAACAGCAAATGGGAAGAGAGCGCGAGGTCAAAACTGTTGTCCTCAAAAGGAAGGTCGGGCAACGAGGCATCCAGATAGCGTCCTTCCCGAATGCCTCGTGAAAAGTCGGACAGAAAGGTCCGCATTGCCCACATCCTTCGCCGACCCAAGGCCGGCAGTGACGGCACGTAGGTCCAGACAAAGTCATCTCGGTTGCGCGCCAACTGCTCTAGGATAACGTCATAAGTCTCTGCGACGCGTTTTTCGATGACCTTCTCCCCAAACGCGTACAGCGGATCGACCGAAACGACCGAGTACCCTTGCGCCGTCATCTCCGCATTGAAGCTGGCCGGTCCGTCCCCGCATCCAAGAATCCGGCCGCGCAGGTCCCGCTCCCCTAGGTCGAACATCCCGCAGTACTCGTCCATTGTCCTCCCCCAGGGCACGACGCCGTCGACTGTAAAGGGCATCCTCTATATCTCCGTAACTACTGCCGGCACTCTTACTGACAGCCGCAACCGGCATCATGCAACAGCAAATCGTGCCTGAGGGCATAGTGAGCAGTGACAGCTCCTCTCGCCTTACTTGTTACCCTCTCTGGTTTGAACCCTACTATCCATGTTACAATTAACACACATTCATGCCCAACAGGCATTGTCTGCTCCATCCCTTCACTCAAGGACAGCATCTTACCGTTTTTCTGTTTTCAGCGTAGTGAGGCCGGGGTCTCTAAGGGTAGGAAGTTGAGGATATGAGGAATGAAAGGAGAGTAACGATGAGACGAGTCCTGCTCTTGTACGGTCTGATTATTCTACTATCGGGCTGCGCCGTGGACCCGGCATCCCTTGCGCTCATAGCCCCAAATGAGCCGGTTGAAATCCCGCCTCGTTTTGCCCAACACCTCAACTCGTTACAGTATCTTGATGAGGTGCCCGTTCTCTTTTTCAACGCGCAAGGTGAGTCTGTCTCTGCCTTGGGCACAGAGCAGATGAAAAACGATTATTGGTTGCAACTTTGGGCGATGACCGCAATGGAAGATGACGGGTCACTGGGTTTAGGGAAGACTCTTGAAAAAGGAGAAATCCCGGACGTGACCATGGATGACCACATAATAGCCGCAATATACATGAACGCCTTTGCCACCGCTGAACGCCTGTGTATCGAGAATAGAGCGGAAGTGACAGAATTTGTCGAGGCGTTTGCTGCCGAAGCAAAGGGCCTGGAAAACGTCCAGTTTCCCTACTTGACGGTCATACACGACTTGGCGGCCCGCTTGACGCTGAATTTCGACTCGTCAGCAGGTGCAACCAACTGCGGCGACTACCTGGCATCCTTATCCGAATTCCCAGTTGCACGCTCCTTTTGCTTCGGGAGCGCACCCCTTTTCGAAGTAAATCAGGTTAAAGGTCAGAAAGCCCAAATGGAGCGAATGAAGGAGGCCATGGAAAAATTCGCTTCCTCTCCGCAGTCACTCTTGGCCTCTTTCGCCAGCCTGAGTTGCTCTTCAGGTGTACACGAATGATCATGAAATGATCGAAGACGTCGCCCCTTGACATTCCCGAATACATGCCCATCCCGTTGGTCCACAGGCGACCACGTTGTATTCCGCCAACTCTGGTCAGGCGGCGTCTGGGCCGCAATCCCGGCTACCATTGTTGAAGACGGCAGCGACCTGGTGTCCCTATACATCGCCCCCGGCACTAAGTTCTCTGGACCAATCTGCACCCGCGAAGAGCACTTGCATGTGGCCGCAAGCGGCGCGTGGAAATTGAAACTCTACGAGTGGGCCGGACAACACCACCTCTGGGCGACCGTGCCGGGCGAGGCCTGCTCCATCTGGACAATCTGGTCTGCCCCGGACTGGACCCACCTTGGCTGGAAAGTCAATCCGGAACTGCCCCTCATTCGTACCGCGCTAGGTTTCGACACTACCGACTACGCTCTTGATGCGGCGATTGACCCCGACCTCAGTACTTGGCGACTGAAAGACGAAGATGAGCTGGCAGTCGCGATCGAATTAGGTCTGTTCACAACTGCTCAGGGAGAACAGATCCGGTTGGAGACGCGCCGCCTCGCCAGCGAGTGTGTAACGTCTCGCCGCCAGCAGCTTCAAGACTGGGCTGCCTGGCGTCCACCTGCCCAGTGGAAACTTCCCGTCTTGCCAGACAACTGGGAAGCCGCGTGACGTCACAACACCACTGACTCCGATTAACTTTCCGCCACCACCGTGTTTCGCAGCACGCCAATCCCCGAGATCTCGATCTCCACCACATCGCCCGGCTGAACCGGCCCGACACCCGACGGCGTACCCGTCATAATCACGTCACCCGGTAGCAGCGTTATCGCCTCGCTGATATAGGCGATCAGCTGCGCCACCGTAAAGATCAGGTCATCCGTGTTTGTGTGCTGTTTGACCTCTCCGTTCAATCGCGTTGTCAGCTCAAGATTCGTCGAATCAAGACCGGTCGCTATGTAAGGACCAATCGGTTTGAACGTATCGAACCCCTTGCCGATCAGCATGCAGCCGTTGGCCATCTCATTCGCCTGAATCACCCGTTCGCTCACATCGTTTCCACAGGTGTACCCAAAAACACAGTCCAACGCCTCCGCCTCCGTGACCCGGCGCGCCTCCTTGCCAATGACGACTGTCAGTTCGCCCTCATAGTGGACGTTCTGCCCCTGCTTCGGGTACACGATCGCCTCCTCCGGGTCCAGAATAGCTGTCGAGGGCAGCATGAACAGCATCGGCTGGTCCGGCGGCGTCTGTCCGCCCTCTTCTGCATGGGCCAGGTAGTTCAACCCCACCCCTATCAACCTCGGCTTTCCGACCGGCGCCAGCACCCGTACGTCATCCACGTGCGTTGTCTCGCCGCTCTCTTCCATGCTGTCCCACGGACAGGACGTCAACTGGCGGACGGTGCCGTCATCCTCCAGAATGCCGTAACGAACCGCATCGTCTGCACTGTATCGCAATATCTTCATTTCTGATACTCCTCCTTGAAAAGGTGTTCTGTTGTTTCCTTCTATGTTTCTGTCCTGCTTACATCCTTTTTTGGCCTTCTCTCTAGCGGGGCCTCCCCCTTTCAATGAGTAGGAAAAGGGTTGCAGCCGTGATAGACTGTGCCCAACGGCACTCTAAGGCTGGCAACGAAGCAGACATCACGGTTGCTGCCAGAATCCACTGGCCGTGAACCACTATCCACGATTACAAAGGAGCACACAAATATGACCACCTCCGGCAGAGTCGCTATCATCACCGGAGCAGGCTCCGGCATCGGCAAACGCACGGCCCTGCTTCTGCTCGCAGAAGGATACTCCGTCGCTCTGGCGGGCCGCCGCCTCGACCGCCTCGAAGAAACTGCCGCAGAATCCGGCGCTGGCGAGCGGGCTTTGGTCGTACAAACTGATGTCACCGATCCCGCCGCCGTAGATGCGCTGTTCGACCGCACCATCAAAGCTTTCGGCCGCCTCGACCTCCTCTTCAACAATGCCGGTCGCGGAGCCCCTCGCGCTGATTTTGACGAAATCTCCTACGAAGACTGGAAATCCGTCGTCGACGTAAACCTGACCGGCGTCTTCCTCTGTTCGCAGCGGGCCTTCCGCATCATGAAAAATCAGACGCCCCAGGGCGGCCGCATCATCAACAATGGTTCGATATCGGCGCATACCCCCCGCCCCAACTCGGCCCCCTACACTTCCACCAAACACGCCATTACCGGCCTCACCAAATCCACGTCTCTGGACGGGCGCGCCTACAACATCTGCTGCGGCCAGATCGATATCGGCAACGCCGCCACCGAAATGACCGCACGCATGCGTACCGGCATTCCACAGGCCAACGGGTCCGTCATGGTCGAACCGAACATGGACTCCGACGGGGTTGCCCAAACCATCCTCTACATGGATAGCCTGCCTCTGGATACCAATGTACTCACTCTGACCGTCATGGCCAATCAGATGCCGTATGTAGGGCGCGGCTGAACGCGTTTACTGGTAACCTCCGATTCCCAGCAGCTCCTTTGTTTCCGGGGTTGCCCCTTCCAAAAGCGCATCGACCAGACTGTTCTCCGGTTTGACGCCAAAGGGAGAATATCGCATCCAGGTTGGACCGTAGCAGAGAATTAGCAGGCGGCGCTTTTCGCCGTCCGGCCGCGTCGGCAAGGCTCTGTGCCAGAGGTTACTGTGCATGATGATACATGTCCCTGCCGGCCCGTGCACGATATTCTGCCCCGGCAAATCGTCGAAACAATCGGCCGGCAGCGGATCGTGTATACGCAAATGCGATCCCGGTACTATCGCCAGCGTTCCATTGGCATCGTTGAGTTCATCCAGATAGATCAGGCAGTCTAGAGTGTGGGGAAAGGAGAAGAAGGCCGGCAACGGTTTGGGAACGGTGCGCCGGTGCAGATGCCATTGGGTCTCCTGATTCGGTTCGCCTGGATAGCTGACCCGTCCGCCCAACTGGCGGATGCGTACAAATGGCCCCAACACCGCACGGGCGACCGAAAGAGTCGGCTGAAATTCGATCAGTTCCAGAAATGCCGGGTGCTTGTCCATCAAATAACGCGGGAACCAGCCGCCGAACCGCTTCGAGCGGCTGACCACCGAGGACGGTGCCGCCTTTTCGCCGTTTGGGGGAGGGTCGGAGGTCACCTCGGAAGCTTCAATCTCGTCGAGGGCGCAGCGCAGGCGCTCTAGCTGCTCGCCCTGAAAGAGCGCCTCTCGTATTAGGTACCCCTGCTCGGCCAGCTGCTCGATCTCTTGCGCCGTTGCCAGCACCGTAAAGCTGCGCTCCTTGTCTTCGTTGTCCGCATTGGTCATAATTTCATAGGAGACCGTGTGACTGGGAAACTCTGCATACTCTTGTTGCACAGACATAGCGATTAGGACCTCCTTTCCGCAGTCCTTGCTAACCAATGCCGGCGGGGCGTTTGGAGCAGCCTCGAAACTCTAGCTAGTCTACGGCAGTTCCCATCTCTCGCGCAAAGGCCTGCGCCGGACGTAGCATACGAGACTGGCGGCGCACCACAGTTTCACCTCGGAGAATTTCGCTCAATGGCCAAAGAAAAAGTGATTCTGAATCCATTCCCTCGTCCTCTCGATATGGTCATGTCAGGCCAGGAAGAGGAGAGGCTCCATGATCTGGTCGACGTGATCTGGGGCAAGGACGAAGACATTCCAGAATCCGAATTCGCCCGCGCCTGTGGAGACGCCTACGCCATCATTACCTCCTCCTGGCGGCGCAGATCACTGGACGACATGCCCAACCTGCGGGCAATTATGGAGACCGGTGGACGCCATCCCAGCCCCGAGCACTTGGACTATAAGACCTGCTTCGCGCGCGGCATCCGCGTCCTCAGCTGCGCCCCTGCCTACGGCCCCATGGTTGCCGAAATGGCGCTCGGAATGGCCATCGCCGCCGCTCGCGGCATCGTCAGCGCACACCGCGACTTCGTCGCCGGCGAGGAACTCTACCTTTACCCCAGCAACAGCACCGCCTTCACACTCTACGACCAGCCCGTCGGCCTTATCGGCTTCGGCGGTCTCGCCCAATCACTCTGTCCGCTGCTGGCACCCTTCCACTGCCCCATTCAAGTCTATGATCCATGGCTGCCTGCCAGCTATATCAGCGAACGCGGCTGCACACCTGTCGCCCTCCAGGACCTTCTTTCAGAATCACGTGTCATCTTTGTGCTGGCCATCCCGTCCAATGAAAATAAAGCCATGCTCGACCGAAAGCTGCTCTCGCTGATCAGGTCCGACGCTGTCCTCGTCCTCATCAGCCGCTCCCACCTGGTCGATTTTGACGCGCTCACCGACCTTCTTCATCAAGGCAGTTTCCGTGCCGCCATCGACGTCTTCCCGCAAGAACCCCTGGCAGCCGATCATCCCATCCGCCGCGCCCCCAACACGATTCTCTCCGCCCATCGCGCCGGCTCCGTCTGGCAGGACATGCACAATATCGGTCGCATGGTCGTCGACGACCTGGAGACCATGCTGGCCGGCCTGCCGCCCACTAGGATGCAGACCGCGCAACCGGAGCTGATCTACCGTCTGCCCTAGCAACCCAGGCGACGTGCCTGCCCGGCCCGTCCACAAGCGTTTTCTCTTAGTACTGTGTGATTCGACAAGCCATAATCGCATTCTCACCCTGATTGCAACCGGAGCCGAAAATGAGAATCTGTATGTATGCAGGCCTGCCCGACCACGATAACTTCCTCACCTT
This sequence comes from Caldilineaceae bacterium, assembly GCA_965208965.1. Lineage (GTDB taxonomy): Bacteria > Chloroflexota > Anaerolineae > Caldilineales > Caldilineaceae > Bin5. Next base: position 410,044 of record OZ242384.1, on the reverse strand, counting down.
TCTCAAACAGTACGACATTCCTGACGTCGCCATCAGTTCCACCTCCCATCCCGAACATCGGACACGCTTCTCACCCGATGCGGCCGCCAATCCGGGCGCCTTCTGGGATTTCCAAACCCTGCTGTGGGCGCGCACCCAATGCGAAGACGCCGGCCTCAAACTCGTCTCGATAGAAAACCCTCTGCCCAACTGGTGCTATGAAAAGATCGTTCTGGGTCAGGACGGCCGCGACCAGCAGATCGAAAACGTCGCTGAGACCATTCGCAACATGGGCCGGGCCGGCATTCCCTTCTATGGCTACCACTGGATGGTGAATCAGCCGGGCGTCACCCGCAACTCCTGGCGTACCTCGCTCACCACGCCCGGCCGCGGCAATGCCCAGGTCAGCAGGTTTGAACAGGATGTGGCAGATCGCGGCCCTCTCTTTCGCGATCGTGAGTACAGCCGCGAGGAGATGTGGAGCAACTACGAATACTTCACTAAGGCGATCGTCCCTGTAGCTGAAGAGGCCGGCGTCAGACTGGCTCTCCATCCCGACGACCCGCCCGTTGAAAAGCTGGGCGGCATCCCGCGACTGTTCTGCAATCCGGCCGGCTTCCAGCGCGCCATGGACATCGCAAACAGCCCCGCTAGCGGCCTGAACTTCTGCCTCGGCAACTGGACCGCCATGAACGTCGATATCCACGCCGCCATCCGCCGTTTCGGCAGCCGCGGGCAGATAGTCTACGGCCACGTCCAGGGCGTTCAGGGCGTCGCCCCCGATTTCCGCGAATGCTTCCTCGAAGAGGCCGACTGTGACTTCCTGGAGATTTTTAAGACCTTCAGGGAAGTGGGCTTCGACGGTGCCCTCATCCCGGGCCATTTCCCCCATACCATCTATGATCGGGAGCGAGTCCACCACGGACTCCTGTACTCTGTCGGCTACATCAAAGGGCTTCTTCAGACACTCGGCATAAACTAGATCTTCCCGGTCCAACACTGCCGGCTGTCTGGGCAACGACATTTTAGGAGGAATTTACCATGTACCTGATTCTCATCGGTTGCGAGTACGCCGGCACCACTACCCTGGCCCACGCCATCAACGACTGGACCAAAGAGTCCCTGGGCACCGAGTTCAAACTGATTCACGACCATTACAAATTGCCCGATACCAAGCCTCACGGCCCCGAGCTGACGCTCGAAGATATCGCCGCCTTCCAGCAGCTCAGCCCCCGCCTGACCGAGGTGATCCAGCGGCACAACCTCTACTATCACACGCCCTGGGCCTCCGGCTCCGACGAAAACTTCATGGGCATCGGCCTCTATTTCGACGAGTTGGTCTACGGCCCCAAGTACTACGGCTACGGCGGCCGCGGCCAGGACGGTGACCGCACAGTGATCTCCCGCAATCTCGAACAGCGCATCCTCCAGTTCAGGCCCGACGCTGTCCTCATCCTTGTGGAGGCCGCGCCCAACGTGATCCGCAAGCGCATGGCCGAAAGCCCCCATCCCTATCCCGTCGTTCCTGAAGCCGATGTCGAGCACATCAACCAGCGCTTCGAAGAAGAGTACGATCACTCGCTCATACGTCAGAAATTCAAGCTGGACACATCAACCGCGACGGTAGCCGAGACCGTGGCAGAGTTTGCCGCCAGTATCCAGCCCTACCTTTCAGAAAGCGAACTGTTGCGGCTTGCCCTGCGCCAGGGAAAGGCCGGCTAGTCCAATGAGCAAGAACGCCTGCGATCTCCTGATCAGCAACGGCCTGGTAATAACCATGGACGCCGCCCGCACCATCTACCCCGCCGGCGCCGTGGTTGTCACAGACTCGCGTTTTGTCGAGGTCGGCGCCGACGCCGAACTGCGCCCGAAATATGATGCGGGCCAGACGATCGACGCCGCCGGCGCCATCGTCCATCCCGGCTTCATCGACGCCCACAACCACATCGTACACACCACCTGCCGCGGCGTCTTCGGCAACATCCACGACGTAGACGCTTCCACCATCAAGTTTGCCGACTGGAAAGCCGATGTCACCCCCCAGGATGAAGCGGACGCCACCGCCATGGCCGCCCTCGAGATGCTGCAAAGCGGCTTCACCATGTTCATCGAGCCCGGCACCCTCTTCTCAACCGATGCCGCCGCCGCAGCAGTCGAACGTGTCGGCATGCGAGCGCTCTTCTCCCCGCCATACATATGGGACCGCCGCGAAACCCTCGCCGCCATGCCCGGCCTCGAAAGCCCCCGCCTCATGGCGCGCGCCCCCGTCGACCGCGATCGTGCGATTGGACTGCTCGACGCGGAACTGCACCGAAATCAGGACGCCGACGCGCTGGTGCGCGGCTTTGTCTTCGTCTACGGCGTAGGCACCGCCTCGCCCGAACTTCTGCAGGCAGCCCACGACTGCGCCCGCGCCAACAACGTCCCCCTCCACCTGCACGCCGGCTACGCCCCCGGCGAAGGCGAAATCTACCGCTCCGTGACCGGCATCAACCAGCTCGTCCACCTGCACGAACTCGGCGTCCTCGACCAGAACACCGTCATCATCCATGCAAACCTCCTCGACGACGACGAGGAGGCCGCCATCCAGGAAAGCGGCTGCCAGATAGTATGGAGCCCAATCTCCTTCTTTTCGCTCGGCATCGCCCGCACCGCCGAATTCAGAATGGCCGAACGCCACCGCCGCGGTGTCCCCGTATCCCTCGGCGTCGACGGCGCCTTCGACTGCACGCCCGCCGAGCTCATGTTGGCGGCACATCTCGCCGCACGAGTAGGCGACGATCCCGTATCCCCCTCCGCCCTCCTCGAAATGCAGACCCTCAACGCTGCCGCCGCGGCCGGCCTCCAAAGCGAACTTGGCAGCCTCGAACCGGGCAAACGCGCCGACATCGTCATCCGCTCCCCCCGCGCCGCCGGCGCCTACCCCGCCAACAACCCCGTTCACCTCCTCGCCCTGACAATGGGCACCGGAAGCGTGGACACGGTCCTCGTCAACGGCGAAGTCGTACTCCGCAACGGTCGCTCCACCCGCATCGACGAGTTGGAGATCAGCTGCGCCGTCACCGCCTCAGTCGCAGCACGCGCCAAGCGGCTTGGGGTCAATCTTGTTTCCCACAAGCTAGCCAGGTTGGACTAGTCATGTGCACCTGAGAGCGAGGATTCCGGTGTTGGCCTGATGTGAGTTTGAGGGACAGATTGGGCTGTGGACGACCGTGTACTGTACGAAGAGAATCATTGACAACAGCCAATGCGTGTGTTAGTTTACGGATGCCAACCGTAGACAATTATATAGTGCATGACAAGCGGCGTGCTTCACATCGATCTTCCTCGCGCAGGTTTCAAATGAACCGAAATGTAAACCAATCAGTCCTCCAGTCCCCACACCTCTAAACAACGCAAATCCAGGAGCGAAAATCATGAAAATGCAAAGCTCAAGTCGACGACACTTTCTCAAAACAGCCGGACTCGCTGGCTTCGGATTGGCCATGGCCGCCTGCGTTCCCGCAGCAGGGCCCGGTATGGAAGGGGCCGCCGACGAAGAACCGGTCGAGCTTTCTCTTTGGGGCTGGTGGGATATCCGCATGGATCTCTACCGCAGCGTAGCCGACAAATTCGCAGAACAAAACGATCGAATCACTGTCGATGTCCAGTCTATTGCCGGCGGCTATGTCGAGAAGCTCTACTCAGCCCTCGCAGCTGGTACAGGGCCGAACATGATCAAAATGCGTTCACTTGCCTTTATGCACCAGATGCGTGAAGAAAATCTCGTCCTTGAGTTCCCCGAGGACATCTTCCCGCCCAGCTGGTTCGAAGAGGCCTATCCCCTCTTTGACATTAAGACCAACGGGCGCTACGTACTTCCTACTGGCACCACCTGTACCCTCCTGATGTACAACAAGCAGATGTTCGAAGAGGCCGGCCTCGATCCGGAGTCGCCCCCCAAGACCTGGGACGACTTCACCACAGCAGCCAAGGCGCTCACACAGAAAGACGGAACAGGCGCCATTTCACGCGCCGGTTTCGCCCTCACTGGCGAATGGCCCGTGTTGAGCCAGATCTATCAGTTGGGTGGCAACGTCATCCAGAACAACGGCGATGAACAGATCTCTCTCATGACCAGCCCCGAAGTCCATGAGGCCTTCAGCTACATCACCGACCTCTCCCTCGTCCACGAAGTCTGGGACCCCGGATTCCCCAACTTCGACTCCATTGGCAACGGCCTCGCTGCCATGACCGAGGAACAGACCTGGGTTGTCGGTGAGTACGTCAACACCTATCCCGATATGTACCCCCACATCGGCTACTCGCACCCGCCTACCCCATCCGGCGAACCCGACCCGCTCTATGGCTACAAGGACACCGTAACCTCCATCTCTGCCGTAACCGGCCACCCCGAAAACGATGGCGACACCTGGGAGTTCATGGAGTACCTCTACAAGGACGGTGGCAAAGATGCCTACTGGGCCTTGTGCGAACTGATCTCGCTCGTACCGGAGCGCGCCGACCTTATGTCCGACCCCAGGCTGCTGGAGACACCCGGCCTTAAAGAGGCCTCTGAAGTCAATCCCCATGAACGCAACTATGCCGCCGTGCCCGAGCGCGCCGGTTCCGTTCAGAATGACGTTATGCATCTGATAATGAACGAAGGACGGACGGTGGCCGAGGCTCTGGAGTACGGCGACGCCGAAATCCAGAAGCTCATCGACGAGGGCCTGGCAAAGTATTGGGTCTAGACCGGACAGCCGGCCCGCGCTGCAAGCTATCCTTCGTATGCGAAACTCCCACGCCTGCTCCAGGCGTGGGAGTCTCCATATCCTATCCAATTCTGGTTCGGAAACCCGAGCCGGCTGGTTAGTCGGGGGCAGCGAAACGACCACGAATTGACCTGCGATCCTCGCCGGCACTTACACTGGCTGATGGGATCGCGATCAGGTCTGCCGGCCCGCCTCCGCATTCAAATCTGCTCTGCCGCAACCCGTACCGCTGTTGTAGAGTCCGTCTGTCGGCCTCCGCCCAAAACACAGCAAACGCCCCGTGGGAGGCGATGTGATGATTCAAACTATCACACAGAAATTTACAGGTAGCCGGTCCACGTTGCGCGCCGCCGAGCACCGCTTCATCGTCATCGCCCTCGTTCCCACCATCCTCTTCTACCTTATTGTCAAGTTCTACCCTATCTTCTTCGCTTTCTTCATCAGCATGCACGAGTGGAGCCTCTTCGGCAACGTCTCACCCTTTGTCGGTCTCGACAACTACGTCCTCCTCGCCAAGGATTCGCTCTTCTACAAAGTCATGTGGAACACCATGTACCGCACCTTCGCCGGCACCTTCCTCGGCGCATTCTGTTCCCTCATCGTCGCTCTCATCCTCAACCCGATTAAGCGCGGCAGCATTCTCCTGCGTCTGCTCTACTTCCTGCCCGTCATGACCTCCGTAATCGCCAGCGCCACAATCTGGAAGTGGATGCTGCAGACCCGTTTCGGGCTGCTCAATCAGCTCCTCAGCCTTGTGGGCATCCAACCTGTCCCCTGGCTCCAGTCCACCACCTGGGCCATGCCCAGCATCATCGTCATGGGAATCTGGGGCGGGATCGGCTTCACCGTCATCATCTATCTCGCCGGACTGAAGGGTATCCCCCAGGACTACTACGAAGCCGCCGAAATCGACGGCGCCAGCAGCCTCCAACTGGCCCTCAAAATTACTCTCCCACTGCTCAAACCGGTCGTCTCCTTCGTTCTCATCACCGGCGTCATCGGCGGTTTCAGCGGCGGCTTCCAGGCCATCTACATGATGACCGGCGGCGGCCCGCTCGACTCCACCAGGGTGCTGGCGCTCCATATCTACGACTACGCCTTCCAGCGCATGTTCATGGGCCAGGCCTCCAGCATGTCCTTCGTCCTGTTCGCTATCGTTCTTATCCTTACACTCGTCCAGTTCAAACTGCAACGGGTCGACTGGGAACTATGAGCTACTTTCAAACCCGACGCTGTCATACCCCTTGTCAGACCTGGCCTTTTTTTGGAGTAACGCATGGCTAACCAGGACTTTGTTGGTATACCCAGCCAGGTCGATACGCGGGCCCTCAACCGCGGCGCGACCGATTTCCAGCGCCTGCGCCGCGGCCTGTTGATCAACTACCTTGTCCTGGGGGCGGGCGCCATTCTGATGGTCGTCCCTTTCATCTGGATGATCAGCACCTCCTTCAAACCCCAGGCCGAAACCGTCTCCTTCCCGCCCCGTCTCTTCCCCATCAACCCCACTATTTCCAACTACATCGATGTCTTTGACCGCGCCAACATGGGCCGCCTCTACTGGAATACAACCTTCATAAGCGTCATCAAGACCGTCTTCAACATCTACACCAGCGCGCTCCTCGGCTATATCTTCGGCAAATTCGTCTTCCGCGGCCGCGACATCATCTTCTACATCCTGCTCAGCACCTGGATCATCCCCTTCGAAGTCTATCTCATCCCCCTCTACCTCATGACCGTCCAGGTCGGCTGGGCCGATACCTATACCGCCCTGATCGTCCCCGAAATCTTCACAATCTACGCAATGTTTATGTTCCGCCAGTTCATGTATACCATCCCCACCGAACTGATCGACGCCGCCCGCATCGACGGCGCAGGCGAGTGGTATATCTTCCACCGCATCATCATACCCCTTTCCAGGGCCGCCCTCTTCACCCTCATCGCCTTCTACTTCATGTGGAACTGGAACGATTTCCTCTGGCCCCTCGTCGTCATCTCCAGCCACGACAAATACGTCATCACAGTCGGCCTTGCAACCTTCGTTGGCGAATTCTGGAACCAGTACGGCGTCATCATGGCCGGAGCCAGCCTCGCTATCATCCCCATCCTCGCCCTCTTCATCGCCGTCCAGCGCTTCATCATCGAGGGTGTTGTCCTGACCGGTCTGAAGGGTTGATTTACTCGCCGTAAGATTTCAGCCCAGGTCGCCCCAGCACCCCCATTCTCCATACAGGCGATCTAGTCGTCGTTTTAGGCCCTTTCCCTGGCTCTCTACCGTCCCAATTCCACACTCTCACCTGAATTGGCACTCTCCACCGCCGCGAATGCCAATCGTAAACTTTCCAGGTGGCCCCGACCCGAACTCTCCGGCTCCCGCCCCTCCTCCAATGCCAGCATCATCTCTCCCATCGAACCGGCAAACCCTTCATACTCCCAGGTCCCCGCGATATCGAAACTCTGCACCCGTTCGGGAGAGTCCTTGAACGACAGGCTCAACTTGGCCGCCCCCGCAGGATCGCGGAGAAGTGCGCTCCCACGCGTTCCATCCACGTACCACATCTGATCATGGAGAGCGTGTGCTGAAATGATGTTGTTAAAGTGCAAGGTCGTCATGACCTGGGCCGAAGGCTCGTATTCAAAGAGGATTGTATAGATCATCGGGGAAACCGCGTTCTGGCCGGGCACCATCGTGGTTGTCGTCTTTACCCGCCGAGGTGTGTAACCGCTAAAGTAGCGGCTCAAGTCAATAAAATGGATTCCAAAATCAACGATGTTGAAGTCCTCTCGCTCAGCATACCAGCCAAAATCCTGACAGGCCCGATGGATGTGGGTAATTGCGTAGACGTGCCCTAATTCCCCTCGGTCTACCAGAACTTTTAGCGCCCGATGAGGGGGTGCCCACCGCGCCTGTTGATTGACCATCAATGTAACGCCGGCGTCGCGGCATATCCCTACCATACGCTCGGCCTCGTGCAAGCTGGGAGCCAGGGGCTTCTGAGAAAAGACGTGCTTGCCAGCAGCGGCGATCTGCTCGACCAGAGGCAGGCGCTGGTGAGCATGTACCGCCAGATCAACAATCTGCACCTCCGGATGCGACAACAGTTCTTCCAAGTCGGTTGTAACAAGTGGACTGTCGAAACTGGCTGCCGCGCTGCGCGCTCTCTCCTCGAATCTGTCGCAGCAGGCCACGACGCGGTAGCCGGCCTTCTTGTAGGCGGGCACCTCCAAGCCCTGGACGAGGATGCCGCATCCAACGATGCCGATACCGTAACCCAGCTCTGAGGGAAGTACCGGCTGATAGTCGGCAGGTTGCATGTCCACGAACATAGCTACGCTTCTCCTTCGAGGCAGCTCAAGGCGAAGAATGTGTTGCATTGCCACCTGATACCGATAGGTGGAAGGAAGATGTAAGTCAGACTGTTGGGAAGTCCAGTAGCTCTCGGCCAAATGCGAGAGCTACTTGAGGAAACTACGTTCCTGCTTCTTAACTGCATTCATGTAGAGGGTAGCTGAAAAAGGAGGCACCGCACTATGCTCCCGTTGCCCGCAAAGAATGACTGCGCTCGCCTGCGCCAGTGCGGCTTATGCTGACCAGTAGGGCGAATAACTACCCATATGATGCCCCCCCAAACTGTGCAAAGGCACCTGCCGGTATGCAGGCCACTCGTCATCTGCCCACCCCTGCAACGCCTCTTCATGCCCCAACCGCCGTATCATGCTCCATTCGTCCAGGAAAGGGTAGCGGCTGTTCGTGTCCCAGAAAGCCAGTCCGTCGACACCCGCTGCGTAGCAGTCCAATGCCCGCTGCCGGTACTCGTCCGTCGGCATCCGCCGCGGCAAAATGTCGGCGTACACCTTGCAGTCGGTGCCCCGCGTCACTTCTACGAAGGAGGCAACATCAACATCCATGTCTCCGTGCCACGGGTTGGGAATAATGAAATCAACCAGCCCCTCCTCGGCCCAGGCCCCCACGTCCAGGCCATACTGAAGATTGTACGCCAGCGTTTCGATAACGTAAGCTGATACCTGAATACGTCGCCCCTGCCGCTCGCCCACCCGGTCCATCTCCTCGCGTAGCTCCCGCATGAACGACGTCATCCAGCTCGCTCTGTAGGATAGCCAGCCAGGATCATCCTCCGGCAGCTCTCTGGGATCCTGTCCGTGCAGCTGCTGAAAACCTTCCACGATCGGCTGCTCGTAGAGTACACAAGGCAGTCCGCGAATAAAGGCCATGTTGACGCCGTCCGCCCCCCGCTCTGCCACTTCTCGGAATAGCGAAATCACAAAGTCCTTGACGCCTGGAAAAGCATAGCTCAGGCGGGCCACGGGCCGGCCGTCTCGGTTCACACAGCGCCATTCAGGATGCTGGCGGTAAAGCCCGTCTTCAAAATCATCCGGCGGCGGAAAAACCCATCCGCCCACGCGGTACGTACCATGCAGCTCGATACCCAGATCGTGGGCATGGTCGATCACCGTCTTCAGAGGGTCAATCCCCTTCTCCCTCAGCGTACGGAAACTCTCTGCTGCCTGCCGATCGCAGTACCGCGAAAAGTCGCTCATACCCTTCTTTTCGGCAAGTTCGCCCACTTCGGACAGATACTGCACCATGCTCCCCGCGCCGATTCCCCAAAGAAGTTTCTGGAAGTCAGTATCGCGAAACGGTTCTACCTCTTCGATGATGTCTTCCTCCGTATACAGCGCCCTTTCGCCGAAAACGCTCCAGGCGTCGTTGTAGGCGACGAGCCGCTTCGTATCGCTTCCGGCTCTATCCTCTTGGATGGCATCAACCTCTTCAGGGGTCAAAGGCTCCAGCTTCACGTAGGCAATCCCCGACGCCCACGGCGTGCCGCCGCTCTGCTGGCCGATATGCAACGCCTGGCCTGTCAGATCAGCGCACTTCCAATACACTTCGCCGATACTCGCGAAATAATTCGTCTTCTTTATGTCCGGATAAAGGGTCGTGGCCGTACTAAAGCAGGGGTCATCCGTCAGCTTGACACGCGTCACCCTGTCAACCCAATTGGTCCAGATACCCAGGTGGATGGCATACCATCCTTCCACCTCCAGTGGAAGGGTAACCGTGGGCGCTTTGCACTCGATGCCGGCCGTTATCATCGTGCCCGACACGCCTTCCGCTTCGTAAGGGATCGCCCGCCAGTGACCATGCTGCGCCGTCTCTGAAATGGCCGATCCAGGCTCACAACGGCCCATATCGGAGATGTAGATCGCCTTGCGTTCTGCACACATCGGAACCCTCCTCAATCCTCTCTCATCCCCCGGTGTAGATGACTAGCAGTTCTGGGGGCCATCCTGAGGGAACATTCTTGTCTACCGTCTGCGAAAAATCCCGTCCATGAATCGTGATCAATCTGGTCCGCTTCATCTTCGGATACCGTTCCTGCTTCGGCAGATCTATGACTTCGTCGCGGTGACCCAACCGGCTTTCTATAGCCCACGTTTCAGGACGCGTCGTGTTGATGTCCCAAATGGCCATCCCGTCCATTCCGGCAGCGTACGCGTGCTTCATCGTCAGCACCTTGTCATCTTTCGTAGAGAACATGTACACCTGGCATCCGTTCTCTTTCGCCAGCTTCACCAGGTCCGAAGGAGGATTCGTGATGATGAAGTCGACCAGTTTCTCCTCAACCCAAGTGTAGGCATCGTAGGCGAAATAGCGCATGTCCTCCTTGCCGCCTTCAAAGATTGCCGACACCTGCATTTTGCGCCCTCTTTCATCCCCGTGCTGGTCCGCCGCCTTCCGTACAGCCCGCAGGAACTCCGTCAGAAAACTCGCTTTGACTATGTACAGCCGCTCGTCGTCATCAGCTACGTCCCGCGCGTCCTCCCCGTAGAGCCGTTTGAATTCGTCCAGCACCGGCTGCTCGTAGCCGATATACTCCGGCCCGCGCGTGAAGCAGAGGTGTACCCCGTCAATGTCGTACTCCATCGCCTCCTCCATGAGAGAGACCATGAAGTCCCGCACTTTCGGGAATGCATAGCTGGCCTTCATCAGCGGCGAACCGTCCTTGGCCACAATGCGGCAATCCGGATTGTCCCGGACAAAGCTGGTTTCGGTCGAGAAAAAGAAGTAGGGTTGCGCCTTATCTACGATGCTCAGCCGGTAGTACGTGTGGAACTCCAGGCCCAGCTCATGTGCATAGTCCATCGCAGCCGCGAACGGGACAATACCCTGATCTGCCAGCGCCCTGTGGCTCTTTAGCGCGTGTTCGTGGCGCAATACAGGACAAACCCCATCCTCAGTTCCATAGAAGCGTCCTATCTTGGAGTGATAGTAGGTCAGATCGCTCAGGTTGACGCCCCAAAGTACTTTCCCCACATCCGCGTATCGAAAGGGCTCTATCTGCTCCTGGAGTTCCTCTTTCGTCGTCGGACACTTCTGGTGAAACAGACCTTCGCCGTCAATCATGCCAACGACCCTGCGCGTCTCCCTCTGCTCCCTGTCCCGCTGGACTGCTGCCACTTCCGACTGCGAAAGCGGCACCAACTTGACGTAAGCGACACACGCCAAAGTCGGTGGGTGAGCGGTATTCTGCTTGCTGAAGAGCAGCTCCTGCCCTGTCAGTTCGGCAAACCGGGGAAACGTCTCGACGAGTTCTGTCCTGTCCCAGAAATTCCCCGGTAGCGAAGGGCTCTGTACATAGTGCTCCGCAACCGTGTACACGGACTCACCGGACAGCCTGTACTTGACCAGGCTTGTGTGTTCTTGCTCCACCCCGGGCCAGAAGCCGATGCTGAACGCATGCCATCCCTCCACGTTCAGAGGCAATGTGATAGCCGGCGTCTCGTAGAGAGCGTGGGCGAAGGCCATTTTGCCAGCCAGACCTTCCTCGGCAGTGTACTCCACCACCTGCCACTTGTGCCTCTGCGGCGTGGTCGACAGTGCGTCCTGAGGCAGACACTCGGACATGTCTGTCAAATAAATGACTTCTGCCATTTTTTCTCTCCCCAAGAATCGTGCTGGGGCTCGTTGACATCTGGCTGAACAGCGGCTTGCGGGAGCAAAGTGCTGCTGACCCCGCTTTCACGCAAGGGAAATCCCAGTAACCTCTGGTGATCTTCGCGGCCCTTCGTGACCCTTCGCGTGACTTCGCGGATCGATTGGTTTTGCTTTTCACAACACGCAAGCGAGAAACTTCCCTGACAGGCCTGCAGCCTTTCAGTCCAGCATCGTGCGCGGGTCGAGTGCGTCGCGCAAGCCGTCACCTATGAAATTGATGCTCAGCACAGTGATCGCAATCATCGCGCCTGGCGGCATCCAGATCCAGGGCCTTCTCTCAAGTGTCGTGAGAACCGTCGCCGAACTCAACATCTGGCCCCAACTGGGCCGCGGCGCCTGCACACCCAGACCCAGAAAGCTCAGCCCTGCCTCAGCCATGATAGCCCCGGCAATGCCGAAAGTGGCCGCCACCACAAGGGGGCCCACCACGTTTGGCAGAATGTGGCGAAAGATGATACCGCGTTCAGTCGCGCCCAGACAGCGCGCCGCCATAACGAAATCACGTTCGCTGAGCGACAGGAACTCACCCCGCACCAGGCGGGCGATACTCGGCCACCCCAATAGACCGAGGATAATCATGATATTGAAGATGCTGGGGCCTATGACGGCAACGAGAGTCAGGATGATGAGCAGACTGGGGAAGCACATCACGATGTCGGTGATACGCATGATGATAAAATCGGTCACCCCGCCTCGGTAACCGCTCACTCCGCCCAGGATAGTGCCGATGGAAATGTAAATTGAAGTCGCTATCAGTCCCACCGAAAGCGAAACGCGCCCGCCGTGCAGAATACGGGCCAGCATGTCCCGACCGGAGCGGTCGGTCCCCAGAATATGTTCAGAACTGGGTGGCGCTCTCAGGTTCTGCAGGTCGGCCGTGTAAGGATCATTTGGGCGGCTGAGCCAGGGGGCAAAGATGGCGGAAAATGCCAGCACAAACATGATGGCAATCGATACTAGCGCAAGTCGGTGCCGACGAAATCGGCGCCAGGTGAGCTCGCGCAGGCCGACGACTGCCTCACCGCGCACCATATGTTGCAGTTCTTCTCTTATAAGTGACCTCTGCCTAGCCGTCTCTTTCGCCTCGCCTTCCATTTCTTCCTCTATCCGGGAATGAGGTCTACCGCCGGCTTCTCCGCTCTACAGGTACTGCCTGAACCGAACTACTCATAGCGGATTCTGGGATCCACGACCGTATAAACGATGTCGGCGACCAGGTTGCTGAACAGGACCATGGTCGCAGAGACCAGACCGATTCCCATGATTACAGGGTAATCCCGGCCCAGCGTGTGCTCGATCGCCATGCGGGCCATGCCGGGCCAGGAAAAGAGGACTTCGATGAACAGGGCGCCGCCAATCAAGCTTGGCAGACTCAAACCGACAATTGTCACCAGCGGCAACAGCGCATTGCGCAGTACGTGACCAATGCGGACAGAGCGTTCGCGCAGCCCTTTGGCCCGCGCAGTCGTTACATAATCCTGGCGCATTACCTCCAGGACGCTCGAACGGGTGTAGCGCAGGTAGCCCGCCACCCCTTCAATTCCCAGAACAGCGGCCGGAAGCACCAGGTGGTGCAGACGGTCAACGATCGGATGGAGCGTGCTCAATGGTTCCTTGATACCTGAAGTCGGAAAGAGAGGTATCCTGAATGAGAACACGTAAATGGCCAGCAAGGCAAAGAAGAATGCCGGCACCGATATGCCAATAAACACCAACAAAGTGAACACATTGTCCAGGAGTGAGTACTGGTTGAAAGCAGCGTAGATACCCAACGAAACGCCTAGGAGAATGCTGATGCCCAAGGCCGTCATCATCAGTTGTAAAGTCTGTGGCAACCGCTCGGCAATCATGATGGCCACCGGCCGGTGGGTGACGTAGGAATAGCCCAGATTGCCGCGCAGTACCTCCTTCAGCCATAGGGCATAACGCACCGGAATCGGCCTATTGATGCCCAGCGCCTCTTTGAGTTTTTCAACCTCACCCGGTTCTATACCGCTCATGGGATCGATCATCGCGGTAACCGGGTCGCCTGGCGCCAGATTGGCGAAAGTGAACGTTACGATCGTGATGCCGAATAATACCGGGAACGAGATCAAGATACGCCGTAAGATATAGCGTCCCAAGGTAGTTCCCCCTCGGTTCAACCAGGGTTGGAAAGGCGGGAAGGAGGCGGCGGGGTCGGCGCAAACTGACCCCACCACCGATGCTCCCCATAGGAGAGTTGGCCCTGAATCGACATCCTTACCCCAAAATGTCGGGCGGATCCGATTTTCTTCAGATGGGCGCTACAATGTAGCTACTCCTCAATGTACCACTTTTCGAGATCGGTGACAGCGCCTATTGTGGCAGATCCTTCAGGCCCAATCAGGCTGTCACGCCATCCCTTGACTTTCTCGTGTATCAGCAAAAGAGACTGTGGCGCATAGAGAGGTATCCACGGAAGTTCATCATTCCAGATGGCGGTGGCACGCGTATACAACTCATTGCGCGCGTCGTCGTCAACCGTCGCAAGGGCCTCATTGTACAGAGCATCCAGCTCCTCGTTACAGTAGCGGCTCGAGTTGTAACCGTTGGGGTAGACGCGGTCGCACCCGACAACGGTCGTGTCAGGATAGTAGGACCGGCCCCAGCCGCCAACCCAGCTGATCTCATAGTCACCGGTCTCGTAGAAGACCTCCAAACCCCTGGCCCCATCGGTCTGTACCAGCTTAGTCTTGATGCCCACGCCTTCTATGAACTGCTGGAGGATCGGCAGTTGATCGGGCATATCAGTGCCAAACCAGACAATTTCCACGACGCGCTCGAAGTCCCAGCCCATGTCTTCCAGCAAGGCCTTGGACTTTTCGGGGTTGTAAGCGTACTCCTCAATGTCCAGCGTAACACCTGGAGGAGGCGCCCACTGCGACACCGGCTGTACTTTCGTCAAGTCCGCGTTGCCCCAGAGTTGGGTGGCAATCTCCTCACGGTCTATCGAGTACAGGAACGCCTGCCGGAACCGCTTGTCAGCTAATGCCTCGTCCTGGAACGTGATGGAGAAGAAGTATGCCGGAAACTTGTCCTGGTACTCCCAGGCGATGCCGGGCAAGTTCGTGACTTTGTCGAACTCGTCAGCGCTTGGGTTCAGGAATCCGACCATGTCTATCTCACCCTTCTCCAGGGCGATGATCATTACGCTGTTGTCACCGTAGAATCGAATTACGGCGTTCTTGAGCCGAGGCGCTCCTTTGAAGTAGTTGTCGTTGCGCTCGAAGATGGTGTGCTGATCGGGGATATACTCCTTGAACACGAAAGGACCGGTGCCGAAAGGCAATGTCGTGGCAAACTCGGTCTGCAGCCAGTCCTCAGGCTCAAGCCCTTCAAATACGTGGGCTGGGGCAATACGCATAGCGAACTTCTCAATGATCGTAACCTGCGGTTGGGTCAACTCAAACTGAATCGTGTAATCGTCCAGTACCTTGATCCCCTCGGCACTCTCGGTGTTGCCTTCCTGGTAGTCAATTGCGCCTACGATCGCATCCTTCAGTCCGCCGGACGCTGTCGATCCGCCTTCCGGCAGCAGAGCCGCGTGGAAGGAGAAGGAGACGTCGTTGGCAGTAAATGGCATGCCGTCATGCCACGTCACACCCTCTCGCAGGTGAAAGGTGTATGTCAGGCCGTCGGCACTGATCTCATAGCTCTCGGCCAGATCGGGAACCCACTCTAGCGTGCTATGCTCCTGCATCACTAGGGAGTTCATGAAGAGGTTCCAGTGGAATGACTGCGCACTGCTGTGCGCTTTCCAGGGAAGGAAGGTGGGGATAGAGGCACTGCCCTGTACGGAGCCAATCGTGAGGGTGCCCCCCTCATCGGTTTCGGCAGCTGCTTCCGCCGGGGCGTCGGCGGCCGGCGCGGCCACAGGTACACAAGCTGCGAACATCAGGGCTGCTATGCTCAGGGCAGCCACAAAAATCAGAGAACGGCGGTTACCAATTCGTACACGAAACGGGTTCATTTCCTGATCTCCTTTCTGTGAATAGATAGAGAGCGATAGGCACGACACACGTTTGGTACCGAGTACTCATTGGTTCTGTCTGTTTATCACCTCCCTTCTGAAAACCAACCTTCTTACAATCTTTTGCAATGTAGTGACGTCAGACTGGCTTCTATCGTCTGTTCATGCCGGAAAAGGAAAGTCTGCCGAGACATTGTCCGAAGCGCATGTTCCAAGCTGGGACATCCCGGAAGTCGTCGAGGGGGTATCAAAAGCAAAAATGGCTGCACACATATCCTGCTGCAACCACTTGGCGTAATCCTCGGTCACTTTACGCCGTCTCCCTATGACTTATTCTTGGTCAGCTACAGGGAAAAATAAATATGTTGTTATAATAAGGGAAAAAGGGGAGTCTCGCAACCATACTTTTTCGGGACAACTGAGAGGATTCACAAGATTCGCAGAAGATACAAGGTACTGCGTCTCTGCTATAACTGACCTGGTCCGGCAAGAACTTGGCCGCGCATGCCGAAGATTTCGCGCACGTATTGCAGGCTATGTGCGTGGGCCTGGACCAGGTCAAGTGTCTGGGGAGTACCTTCTTCGCGAGCCAGCTCGACCATGAGCCACCCGTCAAAGCTCACCTCGGCCAGCACCTGTGCCAGCTCCCGGCAGTCGGGGTCGCCGTCACCCAGAGTTTCATCCCAAATGCCCCGACTGGAACTTCGCAGTTCCACAATTTCAAGTCTGGATGCGAACTCACGAATCCACCCCTTTGCATCCTGGCCGCCTCGGCACAGCCAATCGACATCTACCGTAAGTCCCACGTCCTCGGCGCAGGTATGCTCCAAGAGATGGCGCAGCTCACGACCGTTCTCGGCCAGTTCGGGCAAATGGTGATGCACAACGAGACGTAGCCCCTCACTCCTCAACGCCGCGCCCAGCCGCGCGAACCCCCGGGCCTGGACGGCCAGCATCTCGTCGGTCTTGCGCACGCCTATCGGTTGAGGATTGGCGTTGATAAACTCTGCCCCCATCGGCAGCAATAACCGCGCTCTCGCAACGATCGATTCGATCGTGTGCGCCTGTGTGCTTGGTTCGTGCACCAGCGCATGGGCGTATGCCCCAGCCAGTCGCACACCATGCCTGTCCAGAGCAGTCTGCCAGCGGCTTGCCCACTCCCCTTCTCCCTCTAAGGGATCGAGAAGTCCCTCAAAGTAGACGTAGTCTGCCTGGGCTAAGCCCGCTGCAACCTCGTCAATCCGCTCTGTCAGGAAGTGCCAGCCGTATTGCTGAGACCAGCGATAGAAGCCACTGCATATCCGCATGGCATAACGCTCCTGTCCGTCTCGATACTGGCTGCTGTATCGGGCTTCCTACCGGCTCAATTCGACACTTTCGCCCGAGTTTGCACTTTCAACTGCCGCGACCGCCATTCGTATGCTTTCCAGGTTGTCGCGGCCTGTACACTCCGGCTCGCGCCCTTCTTCCATCGCGCGCAACATCTCTCCCATCGAACCGGCGAATCCCTCATATCCCCATGTGCCGGCGATTTCGTATGTCTGCACCTGTTCCGGGGAATCCTTTAACGAAAGGCTTAACTTGGCCGTCCCCATGGGATTGCTGAGGAGTGCGCTCCCCCGCGTGCCATCCAGGAACCACAGATGATCATGCAGAGCGGGGGCCGAAACAATGTTGTTAAAATGCAGCGTCGTCATAATCTGGGACGACTCCTCGTATTCAAAGAGAATCGTATAGATCATTGGGGAGACCGCCTTCTGGCCGGGCATCATCGTAGTTGTCGCCTTCACCCGCAGCGGCGTGTAACCGCTGAAGTAACGGCTCAAATCTACATAGTGGATACCATGATCTACAATGTTGAAATCCTCATGCTCAGCGTACCAGCCATAATCCTGAAAGGCCCTATGGAAGTGGGTAACGGCGTAGACATGCCCCAACACACCCCGTTCAACAAGGAGCCTCAGCGCCCGATGAGGAGGGGCCCAACGCGCCTGGTGATTGACCATCAGCGTTACCCCGGCGTCGCGGCAAACTTCGACAATACGCTCCGCCTCGCGCAGGCTGGGAGCCAAAGGCTTCTGCGAAAAGATGTGCTTGCCCGCAGCCGCGATCTGTTCGACCAAAGGCAGGCGTTGATAGGCGTGTACTGCCAGGTCAACGATCTGCACATCAGGATGCGAAAGCAGTTCTTCCACGTCGGTTGTAACCAGGGGGTCGTCGAAATTGGCTGCTATGTTGCGCGCTTTCTCCACCGTTTTATCGCAACAAGCGACGACACGGTAGCCCGCCCTCTTGTAGGCGGGCATTTGCGAGCGGAGGACGATGTTGCCGCATCCGACGAAGCCGATGCCAAAACGCAGGTCGGAGGGCAGAACGGGCTTATAGTCAGCAGGTTGCAGGTCCGGAAACATCGCTATGCTTCTCCTTGGACGTGGCTGGAGGCGAAGGTTGCAATATCCTGCCGTTTCACACCGAAACGCGGATGGAATAGGTAAGTCAGGCCAAAAAGGAGAGTTTTGTGGTTCTCGGCCGACTCCGGAACCCACTCGAGGGTGCTGCGCCCTGTTACACCTGCGAATTCAAAGAGAGAACCAATCAATTGGCAGGCAATGCTGTGAGGCACCCGGCTGAAGGAGGCATGACATTCGCCTGCTGAGCGCCGCCAGCGAATGCCGCCCTTCTCGGGTTCATCAATTCCTTCCAGGGTGCTGAGGCCGCGACAGCTACGCAGGAGACCCCTTTAACGGCGAGAGGCGTTTCTCACAATTCCGGCTGTATCATTACGGGCCAAGTTTCAACACCCGCCCCCGGTTGTCGATCCCTCCAGCCCGGTCCGACCCACCAAGAACAAACGCCGTCCCCCCGTAACCAACGACAGGCATCCCATGAATGCCCGCCGGTAGCTCCGGCAAAAACGTCCACTCGCCCGACTCCGGGTCATACACCTCCGCGCTGGCCAGAGCCGTCCAAGGGCGCGCACCCAGAATCTCGCCGCCGGCAACCACGATTCCGTCGCCCACCACGGCCGCACCAAACCCGCTGCGTGCCTCATTCATTGAAGGGCCGTCCCGCCATTCTCCACTGGCCGGATCGAAAATCTCCACCGTCGCCAGTGCGCCCGTACCGCCCCAGCGTCCACCGATAACCCACAGTTCGTCGTTGAAGGCCACAGCCGCCACGTGCTCGCGCGGCTGCGACGGTCCGGGCAAAACGGACCAAGCGTCATCAGCTGGGTCATAACGTAGCAGGGCCGTCGTTCCGCCCGTTCCGCCCACCAGAAAGATAAATTCCCCGAGCAACACCGCTTCCCCGCTCATGCGCCGCTCCGGCATCAGACCGGCCTTCGTCCACGTGTCGGTCGCCGGATCGTAGACCAGGATCGATGCCGTTGCCTGCCAGCTCAAGTCCGGCCCTCCACCAAAAATGAAAACTTTACCGTTTTGAGCGGTCACCATCATATGGTGTGCCGGCTCCGGCATCGACGCCAGCGCCGTCCAACTGTCGTTCGCCGGGTCGTACGCCTCAAAACTGGTCAACCCCCCAAAGCCGCCCGGCACGTAAAAGATCCCATCCACGACGGCCACTCGCATCTCCGAGCGGGCCGTGGGCATCACCGCGCCATTCTGCCAACCGCTTTCTTGTTCCGTGCTGTCAGCCGAGATTGGCGTAGGAGAATTCCCGGCAGGAGGCTGGACTGGCAACTGACCGGCCGCGCAGGCCGCTAGAAGAAGAACAGCCGCGATCGTCTGCAAGAAAGACATCGCGACAGCAGGAAATCTGATCACTATTCTATACCCGTACCTGCGCTTCGATCGCCTCACCCCACGCCAGCAGACGCTCATCCGCACCGAACGGCGCGCAGAATTGAACAGCTAGGGGCAGGCCACTTTCCGCTTCGCCAGTTGGTATCGACAGCGCTGGCACCCCCGCGTTCGTCCAGGGCAGATTCATGATCGGGTTCCCGGTGGCGTGGATTCCATGCGGCGCAGGGCCCGTCGCGGCCGGTGCAATCCAGAGATCGGCGCCTGAAGAGAGAAGCGCCGCCTCCATCGCATGCCGTAAACGCAGCTGATCGGCGCGTATGTCGTCCCGTTCTTCATCGGAAACGGTAGCCCCGGTTCGCATGATCTCGTGCATATGTATGCTGTAGAGGTCAGAGTGTTCCTTGTACCAGTCCTTATGAACCTGGGCCACCTCGACCGCAGTCAGGCGGCGGTGGCGTTGGTTAAGCTCGGCATAGTCCGGGAAGAACGGGACTCGTTCGATGCGGAACCCCTCCGCGGCCAGCCTGTCCAGCGTCTCTTCAAAATGCTGCCGGCCGGTCTGCTCTGCCTCCTCCAGATAGGGGCCCTCTGGAACCGCCAGGGCTGGCAGACCCTGGGGCGGCCCACTTTTCCTGTCGTCCCAGCCGTCGCACAGCGCAGAGCAAGCCAGCCGCATTGTCGCTACATCCTGGCTGAAAAGTCCCGCATGATCCACAGATTTCGAGAAAAAGAGCATTCCAGCGGTATGAATTCGATCATAGCTCGGCTTGAAGCCGATGATCCCGCAGAATGCCGCCGGACGGATGACCGAACCTATCGTTTGTGTGCCCAGCGCCAGCGGAAAGAAGCCGGCTGCCACGCCCGCGGCCGAACCGCTGCTCGAGCCCCCCGGCGTATGCTCCGGGTTGCGCGGGTTGCGCGTCGGGCCCGGCTGGAAGTAAGCGAATTCGGTGGTGACCGTCTTGCCCGCAATCAGCGCGCCGTTCAGTCGGAGGCGCGACACGACTGCCGTCTCCGGTCCTTCGAATAGCGAGGCTGGTAGCTTAGATCCTGCCTTAGTGGGAAAGCCATCCACCCGAAAGAAGTCCTTCACACCCACTAACAGCCCGAACAAAGGTGGCCGCTGCGCCGGGTCGGGGAAGCGGTCCAGCAGCACTCCCGCCTCACGCGTCAGCCGCTCCCGCCGCGCCGGCTCCGGCAGAAGCGCCTGGATAACTGAGTCCTCGGCGTCAATGCGGTCGCAAATCTCCAGGACGTGCGCAACCAGATTGACCTCGCCGCTACGCAGCGCAGCCGGTCTTGGAAATCCTCTATCAGGCATCGACTCTTCTCCGGTTTAGCACAATCTGCTGTTGTCATACACGGCTGCAAGCGGGTGAGCCGGCCAATTCAGTAAACTAACGTAGGAAAGCCTCCACCAGTCCGCCATCCACGTTGAGAATCTGGCCAGTCGTCTTGGAAAGCGCTCCACTAATCAGTAGGTAAGCTGCCTCAGCCTGGTCTTCCGGCAGAATCGCCTGCTTCGTCAGCGTGCGTTCAGCGTAGAAACCGGCTAGCCGGTCCCGCAAAGCGTCCGTTTCCTCCGCCTCGTCATAGGGGAGCTCGTACTTCTGCAATCCCGAAATAACACGCTCGCGCGGGAACATTGAACTTCCGGTCACAACCGTGGCCGGGGCCAGCCCGTTGACGCGCACATTCGGTGCCAGCTCAATCGCCAGCTCGCGTACCAGATGGTTGGCCGCCGCCTTGCTCGTGTCATAGGCCAGCGAACCCTTCTTAGCCACCGCGCCGTTGACGCTGGTCGCGATCACCAGTGAGCCCGGCAGCCCCTGCGCCTGCCAGACTTTGCGCGCTTCGTCAGCAACGATATATGCCCCTTTGACATTCACGTCGAACGTCGTGTCCCACTTCTCATCCGGAATCTGGCCGCCGGCATCCGGTGGGTAGTAGTACCCGGCTGTAATGACCAGATGGTCGACGCCGCCGTATGCCAGCAGCGTCTGGTGGAAGAGCGCCTGCACACTGGCCCGGTCGCCCGCATCCACGCTCAGCCCAATCGCCGGCCCGCACGCGGAGATTCCCGTACCCGCTACCCCGATGCCGACTCCGTATTTCTCTGTCAATTCGTCAGCAGTCGCCTGCGCCACCTCCGCGTTCAGGTCTGCGCACACGACATGCGCGCCCTCCTCTGCCACGCGGTGCGCAATCGCCCTCCCGATACCGCTGCCCGCGCCGACAACCACGACCACACTGCGCGCCAACTCCTGCTCCGGCGGCATCCGCCGCAGCTTCGCCTCCTCCAGCAACCAGTACTCGATATCAAAGGCCTCCTGCTTGGGCAGCGCTACGTACTGACTGACTGTCTCCGCGCCTCGCATCACCTCCACCGCACAGTTGTAGAACTCCGCCGTCACCCGGCTCTCGCTCTTGTTCTTGCCCCAAGCGACCATGCCCACCCCGGGAATCAAAATCACCGTCGGGTTCGGATCCCGCATCGCCGGCGAATCGGGATGTTTGTGCTGGTCGTAGTAGTCGGCGTAGTCCTGACGGTACTTGGCTAGCCCGCTCTCCAGTTCCGCCAGCAGACCCTCCACATCCTTCGTTCGCGGGTCCCAGTCCACGTAAAGCGGCTTGATTTTGGTACGAAGGAAGTGGTCCGGACAAGACGTACCTAATTCAGCGAGCCTGGCCGCGTCGTTGCTGTTGACAAATCGCTGAATCGCCTCGTCCGCCTGCACCGTGCCGACGAAAACATTCTCCTGACTGACCATGCCGCGCAGCGCCGGCAGCACATGCACCAGCAGTGCCTCCCGCTCGTCGTCGGCCAGCGCCGCGTATTTCTGACCGCCAAAGGTCTCTGCCCCTTTGTCTCGGCTCTCAATGTAAAGGGCAGCCTTCTCGATAATATCCAGGCTCAACTTGTAGCAGGTCTTGTCGTCTCCGGCCCAGTTTATCAGCCCGTGTCCACCCATCATGATGCCTTCCATCGTCGGATTTGCGGCCGCCATGTCCCCCATCACCAACCCCAGATCGAAGCCGGGCCGCTGCCACCCCACCCAGCCCAGCTGATCACCGAAGATCTCCGCGGT
The DNA here is from genome assembly GCA_965208965.1 of Caldilineaceae bacterium. GTDB lineage: Bacteria > Chloroflexota > Anaerolineae > Caldilineales > Caldilineaceae > Bin5. The sequence continues at coordinate 387,452 of OZ242384.1, read as the reverse complement.
CAGCGCCTCCCCATCCTCCGCTGCGGCAATGGCAATCACCGCGTTGGGATGCGTATGATCCACGATCGAGGCGGGAATAAAGGCGTGCAGCGGCGTGTCGATCGAAGAGGCGCGCGGGTTGAGGTCGTAAACGCAGTGGAGATACTTCCCCACCATCTCGTCCTCGATAGGTGTCTTGAGCCCCTTCTCGTCGGCCGCGTCGTAAATGACGCGCAGCTGACGGATCTTGTCCATGTAGAGCGAGGAGAAATTCTCCCGTTTCGACGTGCGCAAGTCGCCGCCCGACCCCTTGACCCACAGCACCTCGACCGACTCGCCCGTCAGCGGATCAGTCTCCATATACTTGGAGGACGTGTTGCCACCGCCCGTGTTGGTGATGCGCTGGTCCTGGCCAAGCAGATTGGAGCGGTACACAAGACGCCCGACCGGATCGAGCTCGACCGCAGTTTCGTCGTCCCAAAGGTAGGACACATGTCGATAGTCGCTGGGTGCTGTCATATCAAAACTCCGGAGTTGCATTATCGGGAAGATGGCCAGCGATCAGAGTCCGGCGCCCCGTGCCCCATGGGAAAAGTGCCTTTGCCGGCCGCGAGCCGCGGGTGACTGTTCATCGCAGTTGGCAGTGTAGCAGAAAGAGTATGGCAGCGCTAACAATTGGCTTTGGGAAAGAGTCCTGGCGAGTCTGGACGGGCGCGTCCGGCTCTGCTACAATTCGGGTGCTGCTTGGCCTGTCTTTTGACTGATACAGGACGAACTGCAGGCTTCGAAAACCGGTCCCGTCAAGTCGTTTGCCCGCAATGCCATGTCGCTCGAATTCTGGCGGAATCTGTCCGTCGTCTGGATCTCCATCCATCTGCTCCTTCTCTGTCTTGTTCCTCTGGCCGTTGCCTTCCTCGCCGTGCACGGCATGAGAAAAATTCTTGGCTCAGCGCAGTCTGGTCTTGAGAATTTGCAAGACGCCAGCAGCCAGGCGCGCGCCAAAACCGAAGAGGTGGCTGCGAAAGTAACCACAGCCGTCATTCAAGGTCAAAGCAAAGGCGAGAGAGCCCAAGCCACCCTCAACCAGTTGCTGCAGCGTACTACGCCCGACAGCGATCGCCCCAAGACCCGCGATGGCTCCGCGTCCTCGCCTTGACCGCTCGGCTCACTCCAAGTTCCACGCTTAGCGCCACCTCCTCTTGCCAGCAGAAATGAGCAAGAACCTCCGCGTAAAGGCTGTTCCAAACGTAAGAAAAGCTGTCTCTGCTAGCAGTCTCTCCACATCTCTACCTCATGATCCGCCAATCGCGATCTGGTGGGTCGTTCAAAATTCTTGACCGCAGTGAACCTCCGATAATCCTCTGTTGCTATACTTCGCCGCGCTTTCCTCACGCACGCACTCTCTGGTAATTGACTCAACTGGCCAATGATTCAGCACTGCCTTCACTAACCTCCATCCGAAATTGGGGGCGCTGTAGACATATCAGGCCTGGGACTGTTCCCTACTTTCTTTTCCTTGGTAGCCTTCCATAAGGCTTTCAATCTTTCTGGCTCCTGGGCATTGGTTGCGAGCAGAAGTGCCCAAAATATACTGTTTTGAAGTCAACCTTCGAGAGACTATAATATGTGGGCCTGATCAGTATCAGCTGGGCATGCGTCAACGTCGCTCGTGCCCGAAATGCTAAACTGAGTAAACGTGTAGACACACAAGAGGAGGCGAGTAACCATGAAAGAGGCACAGCCCAACGACAGCGTCCGCTTCAACAGCGCAGGTGCGCCATTGCTCAGCCGGCGTTCCCTGATGCGCGGGATGGCCGTAGGCCTTGGCGGCCTTGCGATGACCTCGCTGGCAGCTTGCGCGCCGGCCGCAGCGCCGACCGCCGAGGAAGGCGGCGATGAGGAAGCAGCCCCCGCTCCGATGCAAGAAACCATCGTCATGTGGTATGACCTGGGCGCGTCCGACGCCCAAGTCTGGGAACGCTTCTGCGCAAACTACAACGAGGCCAATGATCATCCCGACATTACCCTCGAATATGAGCAGGTCGGTGGCGGCGAGATGGGGACGAAGATCATGGCCTCTATCGCCACCGGAGACCCGCCCGACATCTCCTTCCGCACCATGAATGATGTCGCCGTCTGGCATCAGGCCGGCGGGCTTACCCCTCTGGACGACCTGATGGAGACGGTGGGCCTGGATCTGGGCGACTTCCTGCCCCAGTACATAGAGTGGTCTTCCCTGGGCGGAGAACTCTATTCCATCACGATGGACATTCTGCCGATCGCTGCCTTGATCAATTCCGGCCACGCCGAAGAAGCTGGCTTGGACATCAGCAATCCACCGGCCGACGGCCCCTCCCTGATCGAATGGTCGAAAGCCATGACTGTCAAGGAAGGTGACCAGATCACTCGCTCCGGATTTCTGATGACCGGTTCCAGCGTACAGCCCAACGTCGTCTTCGGCATCATCGCACAGCAGCTCGGCGCGCAGCCCCTCAACGCAGACCGCACAGGAGTCACCTTCAACGACACCGATGCTCCGATTGCCGCAGCGCAGTGGGTGCTCGACACCTTCGACGAGCATGAGATGTCATCCCGCGACGTAGCCGACCGCTACGGCGCATTCGGCCAGCAAGTGGGGTCCATCTTTTGGACCGGTCCGTGGACGCTTTTCGGCTATGTGAACACCGAAGGGCTAGACTTCATCACCGCACCGGTCTCCTTGATCGGCGACACCCTGACAACCGAAGCCCGCGAATACGGCCTCGCGCTCTTCACTGCGGACGGCCGCACCGAAGATCACCTGGTCGCGGGAGCAAAAGTAATCAAATGGTTCTCTGACAATTCAATGCTCTGGGTGACCGAAGGACGCGGCGCGCCGCCTCGCCGCTCCATTCTCGATGATCCCGATTACATGACATTGGGCCTTGATTGGGAACTGCGCAAACCCTTTGCCGAAGCAGTCGAGTACAGCTTCTTCGATTACCTTAACATGGTCGACGGCGGAGAGTTTGCCTTTTATGCCGGCAGCAGTTCAACCGTACCCAAGGCCATGGACCCGGTCTGGGCACGCGAGAAGAGTATCGAAGAAGGCCTGGCCGATCTGGAAGCGGCTTGGCAGAAGATACTTGATGACCGCAGCTGACAAATGCCAAGAGTCCGGGCGGAATGGTTTGCGACGGGTGACACTCTGCCCGGACTCCTTGTAACCGAGAATTCAGTGGATGACCCACCTTGTAGACAGAGCCGCGCCAGACGGTTGGCTTTCCCGACTTACTAGAATCAGATACCGTGGACGCCGCGTTGACTGGCAGGCGTACCTCTTCATTCTGCCATTCGCTCTCGTCTTCATAGTCATTACCCTCCTCCCCATATTCTTCGGAATCTACATCAGCTTCAATGAATGGGGTATTGTCGGTGACCCGGAATGGGTCGGGCTCGACAACTTCCGCGAAGCAATGCAGGACGACTGGATCCCAAAGGTCTGGGGCAATACCTTCCAGATGGCCGCTCTCGTCGTCCCGGGAACCGTGATCGTTGCCCTGCTGATGGCGCTCTGGATCAACCGGGAACAGTGGCTGTCGGGACCGATTCGAACAGCCTTTTTCGCGCCCCATGTCGTTGCCATTACCGTCACCGCCATCATCTGGATCTGGATTTTCGAGAAAGAGACCGGTCTTCTCAACCTGGCTCTTTATGGCATTGGAATCCCCAAACAGGGATGGCTGACGACAAGCAAGTGGGTCATCCAGTCGATCTCACTCGTCACCATCTGGCAGGCAGTGGGATTCCACATGGTAATCCTTCTGGCTGGACTTAAAGAGATTCCCGCCGAATTGGGAGAAGCCGCCGTCATCGACGGTGCCTCAGCCTGGCAGGCGTTCTTGCGAATAACCCTTCCGCTCCTGACCCCGGCGCTGGGGCTGGTCATTACACTCGAAATCATCAGCGCCTTCCGTATCTTTGGCCAGGTCTACCTGATGACAGGCGGTGGGCCAGGCGGGCATTCGGCCACCATCGTTTCCTATATCTACCATGAAGGATTTGTGCGCTTCCGTCTCGGCTTTGCCGCCGCTCTATCTCTCCTTCTCTTCCTCACAATCTTACTCTTTACGCTTTTGCGTGCGCGTCTAGTAAGGGAACATAGCAACTAGAACCGAAGAGCAATTCTGATCATGTCGAACCTGAGCCTTAGCACTCTCTATAACCGGTCTTCGATGCGTTTCATTCGCACCTTTATCATCTGGTTTCCAGGTGCAGTCGCGGCCCTGCTGTGGCTATTCCCGCTTTACTGGATGCTCAACACCTCCGTCAAGCCGGATCGACTGATCCTGGCCGGTATGGACCTGATCCCTACCGAAATAACCTGGGAGCACTACCGGACTGTCGTGGCCGACACTCCCGTTATTCGCTGGTTCATAAACAGTATTGTGACCTCGGTCTGTGTTGTCGCCGGCAGCCTTGTGTTAGGGTCACTGACCGGCTTCGCTCTGGCGAGGATGCACTTCCCAGGACGTACCGTCATCTTCTGGCTGCTGATCAGTTCTTTGATGATCCCGCCCGAGATGAGTATTGTTCCCCTGTTTATCGGTGTCTTGCGACTGGAAGTCCAGGACAGTTTCATTTCTCTGATCATTCCTCCCCTGGCCAGCGTCTTCCCAGTCTACCTGTATCGTCAGTTCTTTCTCTCGTTTCCTCGCGAATTGGAAGACGCGGCTGCGATCGATGGCTGCAGTCGTTTTGGTACCTTTATTCGTGTGGCGCTGCCACTGGCAAGGCCGGCTACACTGGCTGGCGCCATTCTCATCTTCACCAGTAACTGGAACTCCTTTCTCTGGCCGCTGCTGGTCGCCTTCAAAACGGAGTGGAAAACGCTGCCCGTGGGCATGGCGTTCTACACACGTCTCGACATTCAAGGCACCTCCACCCAGAGCGGCTACGGCGAAGCCATGGCTGCTGTTGCCATCGTCGCCTTGCCCACGCTGATTTTCTTCCTTATCCTCCAACGTTACTTTATCGAAGGGGTCACCCAAGTGGGCATCAAGGGCTGACTTCAAAGTCACAACGCCACTTCGAGTATCCGTTTACTGAGCCAACAAAGCGAAAGGCAGCGGACGCCAAAATGGGTCAAGAAATAAAAGATGCGGAGAAGCTCACCCTCTATCACGACCCCTCCCGCTACACCTGCCAGGTAGGCGCTGCCCAACTCCAGAACGGCGAAGTGGTCGTAGTCTTCAACGAGACAAGTGGATACATTCACCCGGATTTCGACAGCATTCTACTGATCCGCTCCACGGATAACGGACAGACCTGGGATCAGTCTCCTCATGTAACAGTGTGGCCGGCTTCCCATCACTTTGGCAGCGACACACCGTCCATTACCCAACTCTCAGACGGTACCCTCCTTGTCAACTATTTTCAGTGGGCCTTCGTTGACCAGAAAGGCATGCTGGACGACTTCGGGCCGCAAGACAGGCCGCGCGGTACCCGCGACGTCGACGGTGTCGGCATCATCACCTCGTCGGACAACGGATACACGTGGGGGTCGGCCTACAAGGCAAACGTAGCGCCCATGCGTTGGGGACAGCCCATCGACAGCGTGTTAGAACTGCCGAATGGCTCTCTTTTGATGGCCTGCCATGGACACCAGTTCGCCCGCGCCTGGATGGAAACCGACAGCCTCCACGAACGCGTTCGCTCATACCTCATGCGTTCTGACAACAAGGGCCAGGACTGGGAATACTTCTCCACAATTGCCTACGACCCCTCTAACATCATCTCATTCGACGAGACCGCGCTCGCACGCACAGCCGACGGCACACTGGTCACCATGATGCGAACCATGCACGGCGTCCGCAACCGGCACCAACACATGTGGACCAACTATTCTCGCAACGAAGGGGAATCCTGGAGCCAACCTGAACCGACAGACCTCTGGGGATACCCAGCTGACCTCACCCTCCTGCAGGATGGACGCATGCTCTGCACCTACGGCCATCGCCGCGATCCCTGGGGAATCAGAGGATGCATTTCCGATGATGGCTTAAGTTGGGACGCTGCCAACGAGTTTGTTATCAGTTCCGGCGGAATCGCACCTCCTGAAGCAGTCCCCAATCTGTACTGGCACATCGGCTATCCCACGACAATCCAACTTAACGACGGCACGCTCTTTTCCGTCTTCCACGAGTGGACGCAGGAGAACCCGATTGTTCAGTTTGTTGTCGCCGTCCGCTGGGAACTCGCATAACAGCAGACCCCCCGCATTCCCTGCAATTTTCGCCTTCCACCGGATCACATGTCCCCTTTGCTCCTCCCGGTCCGTCCGTCTTCATAGACCCTCCGAATGACCCGAAACCGGTATCTCCCTAGCTACCGCTCTACCACCGATGCCCCCGATTTCAGGTACTTGACAAAGTATGCAATCTCTTCCAGAATGCCTGCCAGCCAAACCTTTCCAACAGCATAGATCCTCCCCCGTCCTTCGACCTTGCCAAGTGCCTGAAAGTATCGCATTTCCGTGAAACTCCAGTGCAGAACTCTCCAAACCTATTTCCGTAAGGAGGAAGCAAAGTCATGAAAAAGCTCTATCTGTTCGCCGTCTTCACCTTGGTGATGGCAATTATGGTCTCGGCCTGCGCGGCGCCCGCGGCACCGGCAGAGACCGGGGCCATGGAAGAGGAGATGGTCGAGGAAGTCACCATCAGTATCATCACCGCCCAGGGTCCCCTGGCTGATGGCCTCGTCGCTCTGATCCCACAGTTTGAAGAGGAAAATCCCGGCATCAGGGTCGAAGTAGCGCCCTTCCCCTGGACGACATTCTTTGAAAAGGTGATCTCGCTGGCCCGCACCGAATCCGGCGAATTCGACGTCATCTTCGCCGACGATCCCTGGATGCCGAACATCGTCGACGGCGGGCTGTCCGTCAATCTCACCGAAGCCTACGGCGCAACCCGCGACGACGACGTGCCCCAGGTCTCCTACGACGTCTTCTCCTGGCCTCCCCCCTATGGTCCCATCCCCTTGGACTTCCAGACCGGTGAGCGCCCGGACCTGCACGCCCTGCCCATTCAGGGCAACGTCATCATGTTCTACATCCGCCAGGACATCCTTGACGAACGCGGACTCGATCCGCCCGTGACCTGGGATGACGTACTGGCGATCGCTGAACAAGTCCACTGTCCCGACTGCGACCCGCCCTTCTATGGTTACAACGTGCGCGGCGCCGCCGGCAGTGACGCCCTCGCCCTGCTCTGGTCAATGGGCGGCGGCATCTTCGACGACGAATTCAACGTCATCCTCGATAACGAGGCTGGCTGCGACGCGCTCACGCTCTACGAGCAGCTGAGCAAGTACCTGCCGCCGGGCGGCAACACCTATGGCACCACCGAGATGGTCGCCGAGGTCGTGTCCGGCCGCGCCATGATGGGCATCGGCTGGCCGGGCGACGCCTACGCTGCCTTCGAGGACGAGACCGACTCCGACGTCGCCGGCAAGATGCTCTATCTGCCTCTGCCCGCCTCTGATGTCGGCGCTCCCCATGTCTCCATGATGGGCCACTGGGGACTTGTGATGAATGCCCATTCCGAAAACAAGGACGCCACCTGGGCCTATATGGAGTGGATGCACTACAACCAGGAACACGCGTTGGCCTACGCCCACGCCGGCGGCATCCCCTTCCGCAAGTCCGTCTTCAACGACCCCGAACTGATCCTGGAGAAGCCTTGGTTCCCGGCGCAGTTTGAGGCCCTGATGGTGCCGCCGAAGTGGCGGCCCCGCAGCACCCAGGCCACAGGCATCAGCCTCGCCATCCTTGGACCGGCCTTCAGCGCCGTAGGAGCCGGAGACATTACCGGCCAGGAAGCCTGCGAGCAGGCTGGCGCCGAAATCCGTCTCGAGATGGAAGGCGTTACCAACTAGGATGATTTCCAGAGAGAGGGGCGAGATTCCCCCTCAACCCTCTCTCCCTATGCGCACCCTTCGAACATCGGCATGCAAAGTCGCCTTCAATACCTACCGGTCCAAGGAGGGCATCGTTGACCGTACAGCAGACCGTTAGTCCCTTGCCCGGCCAGGGCGCGAGTGGCGCGAATAGCGTAAACACCCAGCCTCCGCCGCCCCAGGGCATGTGGTCCGAGCTATTCAGCTTTCGCGACAACCGCCTCGGCGTTATGCTGATCGTGCCCAGTCTCCTGGCATTGATCCTGGTCCAGTTCTATCCCATCGTTTACAACTTCTGGCTGATTCTCACCAGCGAAAAGGGTGAGTGGATCGGCCTGGCCAACCTCTCCCGGCTCACCAGGGACACCATCTTCCACGGCGCCCTGATCTTCAGCCTCAAAATGGGCATCGTAGTCGTTCCCATGTGCCTGCTTGTGGGGCTGGGACTGGCCCTTCTGGTGCACAGCGACTACGCCGGCCGCAAGGCCATCTGGATCTCCATCCTTATCATTCCACTCATGGTCTCCGAAATCGTCGCCGGAATGATGTGGAAGATCATGTACCACCCCACCCTGGGTCTGGTAAACGTGCCTCTCACCGCGCTCGGTCTTGAACCGATAATCTGGCTCGTGAAGGCCGATACCGCCTTCATTGCCCTCTGTGTCGTCGAGGTCTGGCGCATCAGCCCCCTTGCATTCCTTCTTCTCTACGCCGGCCTCAACCAGGTCCCTCGTGACATCTACGAAGCCGCCGCCGTCGATGGCGCAACCCGCTGGCGCGCCTTCTGGGACATGACCCTCCCCTATATCAGGCCCATGTTTGCCATCGCCACCATCCTCGTCTTTGTCTGGTCCACTCGCACCATCGGCACCATTGCCGCCACCACCCAAGGCGGCCCGGGCCGCGCTACCTGGAACCTGTCCTGGTACATCTACGGTATGTCCTTCCAGCGGCTCAAGCCCCACTACGCCTCTGCAGCAGTGCTCGTCATGCTGCTGATGACCTATATCGCCGGCACGATCTTCGTACGATATCTGTGGGTGGAACGCAGAAGCCGATGAGTTTGACTGTCCTTTCCCAAGGAGCATACGCTGATGGCACAAACTGAAGCGAGAGAGACCGCAACAACCGAGACTGTGCCCCTCCCTGTTGAAATGGCCGTACAGGAACGCCGTTTCAACCTGCGAAAACTGCTCGTTGTAATCGTCCTCTACCTCGCCGCCTTCTGGACCCTCGTCCCCATGTACTGGGTCGCCATCTCTTCCATCAAATCTTTGCGCGACCTCGCCCATATCCCGCCCCGTTTCTTCCCGACAGATCCCCGTCTTGACGCCTGGGTGACCATCTTTGAGCGCCGTATCCTCGAAAACGTCTACAACAGTCTCGTCGTTGCCACCTTGGCAACCATCATCTGCCTAATCATTTCAGTCCCCGCCGCCTACGCCGCCACCAGGATGCGCCTGCCCTTCAAGTTCGTCGCCATCGTCGTAGGCCTGATGGGCCTCGTCGCTCTCCTGCCCCCCATCGCCTCAGCAATTCCCCTTTTCCTCCTCGGCAGTGATCTTGGAATTATCGACGAAAAATATACCCTTATCATCCTCTACACCGTTCTCAACACAGCTTTCGCCGTCTGGGTCCTGCGCGGCACCTTTATGGACGTCCCCATGGACGTGGAGGAAGCTGCCCTGATGGATGGAGATACCCGTTTCGGCGCCGTGCGCCGCATCCTGCTGCCTCTAATCTTTCCCAGCCTCTTTTCGATCGCAATTCTTCTGTTTATCTTTAACTGGAACGAGTACATCATCGCCCTCTACTTCGTAAATTCCATGAAAACCATGACCCTCCCGATCGCCATCCAGGCGCAAATTCCCCAGCACGAGCTTGACTGGGGCGTCGTCAGCGCCGCGGGAACGATCGCTGTCTTTCCGGTTCTGGTGGCAGCCTTCACTCTACAGAGATTCCTCGTGCGCGGGCTGACCTTTGGCGTCGCCAGCGGCCAGTGAGCAATGACTTCAGACGTCCGTTGCAGCGGGATGCTTTCGACTCAGGACCGCCAGTAATTCGCGGAAGCTCGCTACCGAGAGCAAAAGGAGAGTAGACTTTGGCGGAAGTAAGAATAGAAGGCCTGACAAAGTACTTCGGCGACACTTGCGCCGTCAATCAACTCAACCTAGTCGTCAACGATGGCGACCTTGTTGTCCTCCTCGGCCCCTCCGGCTGCGGCAAGACGACCACCATGCGCTGCGTGGCCGGTTTGGAGCGCCCCACCTACGGCGACATCTATATCGGCGAGACCCGCGTCAACGACCTCGAACCCCGTGAACGCGATGTTGCGCTCGTCTTCCAGAGTTATGCCCTCTACCCCCACTTCACCGCCTTCGACAACATCGCCTATCCCCTGCGCCTGCGCAAAACACCAAAAGACGAGATTGAGCGCAGAGTCCGCGATGTAGCCGAAATGCTGGGCATCACGCATACCCTGGAGCGGCCGCCAGGCCTCTGTTCCGGCGGCGAGCAGCAGCGCATCGCCCTTGGCCGGGCCATAGTGCGCGAACCCGTAGTCTTCCTGATGGATGAGCCCCTCTCCAACATCGACGCCCTGCTGCGCGTCTACATGCGCGCCGAGATCAAACGCTTGCAGCACGAGTTGGGCACCACCATGATCTACGTGACCCATGATCAGGTAGAGGGCATGACGATGGCCGACCAGATCGCGGTGATGAACCAGGGCACCCTGCAACAGCTCGGCACGCCCACCGAGATTTACGACATGCCGGCCAATAACTTCGTCGCCCGCTTCGTCGGCTCCACACCGATGAACTTCATCCCCGGCGCGCTGCAGAAGGAAAACGGGAAAACAGTCCACAAGAGCGACCAGTTCGTCATCCCCGTCAGCACCGAAATGGCCGACCGCGCCGCCGAACTCTGTCCCGGTGGCGTCTGTACCCTTGGCGTCCGCCCCGAAGAGATCCGCTTCTCCATGGATGACGAAGGAACCAATCAAGCCAGAGTCTTCCTGCTGGAACCGCTCGGTTCGGAGACGATCCTTGACATCGAGAAAGAGGGCCTCCTCCTCAAGGTCAAAGATGTGGCCGCGACGCAGGTGCGCGAGGGCGACGTCCTCAGCCTCTCCTTCAATCGCTTTCACCTCTTCGACGATGAAACAGGCGCAGCCATCCGCTGAACCGGGGAGCGGATTCTGTCATGCACCAGGCAAGGCTGCGTGACGCATCACGCCTGCCTTTCCCCCAATCGATCTGCCTACGCGTTCCTGAGTACCCACGGACAGTCCACGAAGAGAGGCAATATGTTTGAAGTGAAGATTGGAAGCGCTCCCATCAGTTGGGACGTACTTTCCTTTGATGGCAGCAAGACCAGCGGCCTCACATTTTCCCAGATGCTGGACGGGATTGCTGCGGCCGGGTACGAAGGAACCGAAATCGCAGTGAACGGCTTTTTCCCCGCCGACGCGGAGTCACTGCGCGCCGCACTGAAGAAGAGGAATCTGAAGGCGGCTTCCTCCTATGTAGCCCTGACGTTGGAAGAGGAGGGGGCGTTGGAGCAGATGATTGAGCATGTGGACCGAGTCGGCGAACGCCTGGCCCAATTCAATTCCACGGAAGTCATCATCGCCGGCAACTCCACGCCCAAGCGCCTGGAGATCGCCGGGTCCGTCGCTGACGATGGCAGCGACGGCTGGAACGACGTGGAATGGCAGCGCGTCGCCAAGGCGCTGGAGACAATCGCCATTCGCTGCAAAGAGCGCTTCAACCTCAGGACCGTCTTTCATCATCACACAGGCACCCATGTCGAGACGCCCAAAGAGGTTGCCCGGATAATGGAGATGACCGACCCGGCGCTGGTTGGACTCTGCCTCGACACCGGCCACTACCACTACGGCGGCGGCGACGTCGTCGAAGCTACGAAGAGGTACGCCGACCGTATATGGTATCTCCACATCAAAGACATCTGGCCCGAAAAACTCGCACAGATAAGACGGGAGCGAATCCATATGCGCCGCGCCTGGGCGATGGACCCATTCGCTGAACTGGGACAAGGCTGTATCGACTTTCCCGCTTTCTTTGACGTGCTGCGGTCACAGGGCTATCAAGGGTGGATGATCGTCGAGCAGGATTCTGTAGGGCGTTCACAACGAGACCCGAGCTGGTCGCCTGTCGAAAGCGCCAGGCAGAGCCGAGACTATCTTCGAGACGTTCTTGAGGTGTGAGCCTGTCTTCTCTACCCCTGCACCGGCCAGAACGAAGCACGCAATCCAGTCAAGGAAACGTCAATGGCAAAGGTATCTGAGCAACTGAACCTCCTGCTCGAAGAGATGGCAACCTGGGACAGTCCGGAATACGTTATCTCCTGCTTGACGCACTTGGTAGACATCCATCCCGAACTCCTCGAGCACTCGTTCACCTTCGAAGTGCTCGGCCGCGCCTATGGACTGCTGGACAACAAGCCGCTCGCCGCCGAAATCTTCGAGTACGCCCTGAAATTGGATCCGACCCGTTCCCAGGCCAGCGCCTGGTATAACGAAGTGCGGGAGTGCGAGGACGTAAACTACGAGGAAGCGAGCGTACCCAAGTTCGAGTTGCCCGATCCGCTGCGATTTGCAGACGGCCGGGAAGTCACAGATGCCGCCGCGTGGAGGGAGGAACGCCGTCCCGAACTTCTCCATCTGTTCGAAGAGCACGTCTACGGCAAAGCACCCGGTCGCCCCGAGGCCATGACCTTCGAAGTCACCTCGGTCGAAGAGAGCGCCCTCGACGGCCAAGCGACGCGCAAAGAGGTATCGGTCTACTTCACCGGCCGTCGCGACGGTCACAAGATGGACATTCTCATCTACCAGCCCAACGACCAGCCGAAACCGGTGCCCTCTTTCCTGGTCCCCAACTTTCAGGGCAACCACTCAATCCATAGCGATCCCGGCATAACCCTCTCACAGCAGTGGATGCGCAACCGCATCGACCGCGGCATACGCAACCATCGCGCCACCGAGGCCAGCCGTGGAACAGCCCTCTCCCGCTGGCCGGTCGAGCGCATCCTCGAACGCGGCTACGCGATCACAACAATCTACTACGGCGACCTGGACCCCGACTATGATGACGGCTTCCAGAACGGCGTCCATCCCCTGTACTACAAGGCCGGTCAGTCAAGACCGGCCGCCAACGAGTGGGGAGCCATCGGAGCCTGGGCCTGGGGCCTGAGCCGCGCACTCGACTACCTCGAAACGGACGATGATATCGACCACACAAGAGTGGCCGTCATGGGGCAGTCCCGCCTGGGCAAAACCGCGCTGTGGGCCGGCGCGCAGGACGAACGCTTCGCCCTCGTCATCCCCAACAACTCCGGCTGCGGCGGCACCGCCCTGTTCCGCCGCCGTTTCGGAGAAACCGCCCGTCACGCCAACGTCACCTACCCTCACTGGTTCTGTGAGAATTTCAAACGTTACGACGACAAGGAAGACGAGTTGCCCGTCGACCAGCACATGCTCATCGCCCTCGTCGCCCCCCGCCCAGTCTACGTAGTCAGCGCCGACGCCGACCTCTGGGCCGATCCCCACGGCGAGTTCCAGGGAGCACTGCACGCCGACCCCGTCTACAAGCTCCTGGGCACCGAAGGCATCGCCGTCAAAGATCAACCTCCCGTCAACCAGCCCGTCAGGAGCTTAATCGGCTACCACATCCGCACCGGCAAGCACGACGTAACCACCTACGACTGGGAACGCTACATGGACTTCGCCGATATCCACGTGCGCAAAGGATAGCAACCGGGGCTCCGGCACAATCTGAGTTTACGGGCCGCAAAATAACGCTGAAAATGAACGAGTCATGCCAGAAACGGCATGACTCGTGCGCGTCAAACTTACAATTTTTGGGACATTGACCTGCGTTAGCAGTACTGCGACCCCGGCCCGGAATACTACGCCCGATAAGCGTCAGCTACCTTGCGCAGAGCCTTCTCGACGCCAAGCACATCTTTTTGGGTATAGAATTCGCTCCAGGTAATGACGAGGTGCGCCGCCAGTCCTCGTTCGGCGTTGGGGCACATTCCCCTATAATAGCGCTCCCGATCGTCATATACGGCCCGCGGATACGCGTACTCCGGGTGTTTCGGTGTCTCCGGGTTCAAAAAGGCGGGATGGTCATACAGCAGGTAGTAATGCTTTGGCATGCAAGCAACGCCTTCTGCTTGCAGGGCGCGGGCAAAAGTGTAATTGTCCGCAGTGAAAGCGCATTCTTCCATTCTGACCGCGTACAGCCAGTAAGCGTGCATCGCCCCGTCAATGATGTGCGGTGGGCTCAGGCCCGGAATGTCGCGGATCAGCTGGTCGAGCATCTGACCGGTCTCTCTGCGCCGTGCCACAATGTCATCCAGCTTGTTCAGCTGTACCATTCCCACCGCGGCGCCTAAGGGATTCATCCGGTAATTCAGCCCCAGACCTACGTGAGTGCGGAAGAACATGCCCTCCTTCGTCCCTTCTTCCTCTCCGCGCCCGACAGCGAACAGCGAAGCTCGCTCGGCAAACTCATCCGTGTTCGTCATCACCATGCCGCCGGTGATTGTCGTCATGTGTTTGCCAGTGATGAAGCTGAATACGCCGACATCTCCAATCGAACCCACTCTCCGCCCCTTGTATTCAGCGAAGTGTGCCTGCGCGCAGTCCTCTATGATGGGAAGACCGTGGCGACGGCCAATGTCCATCAGTTCGTCCATTGGCGCTGGCTGACCGTAAAGATGGACTGCTACAATCGCCTTCGTTCTGTCCGTTACTTTAGACTCGACGTCGGCAGGATCGATGTTGTAAGTCTGTAAGTCCACATCGGCAAATATCGGGATAGCATTGTGGGCGAGGATTCCCTTCACCGAGCCGACATCGCTGATGGCCGGCAGGATAACCTCATCACCGGGTTCGACGCCGGCGGCGACTACGCCAACGTGAACTGCCGCAGTTCCTGAATCTACGGCGACCCCATGGCGCATGCCATGGGCCTGTGTGAAAGCCTCGCAGAATTCGCCAATAGGATCGCCTCTTATCCCTTCGCTGATCAGAGCAGCTACTGCCTCCGCCTCTTCCGCGCCGACTTTGCGCACGCCCAGATTCTGGCCGATCGACTCTGGAAAAACGGGAGTCCCTCCGTTGATTGCCAACTGTGCCGGTGTCCCTTTCATCCTGATTGCCCCCTTGGTTCTCGCTCAGAAAGCCTGGATCGAACTATCGACCTCCAAAGCCTGTCATGTGTATGCCGCGGATAAAGTATCTCTGCATCGAGAAAATCAACACGAGTATTGGGGCAAGCATCAGGATAGATGCAGCCATCAGTTGGTTCCAGTCCGTACCTGTTCGACTCATGAAAAAGCGCAAGCGTGCGCAGATCAACTGAATTTGTATGAATCTGTGGCCCAAAAAAGTCATTCCAGCGCGTTCGCCCGCCCGCCCACCGATCGGGTATAATCAGCTATCGCAATCAGTCCTGTCCACCGGCGCAAGCCGGCAAGACCGCAACGCAAAGCGAGCCATCCCCAATGAAAGCAGTTGCCAAGTACGGTTACGGCGATAAGGAAGTAGAAATACGCGACGTCCCCGAGCCCCAAATGGGACCGGGCCAGGTGATGGTCGAGGTCAAAGCCACCGGTGTATGCGGCTCCGACGTCCACATGTGGCGCAACATGCAGTCCTGGGAAATCACGCTCCCGCTCGTCCTGGGCCACGAATTCGCCGGCGTAATCGTAGATGTCGGCGACGACGTCTCCGGCTGGGAAGTCGGCGACCGAGTCGCCGTAGAGACCGCCGCCGAAGTGTGCGACGCCTGTGTCTACTGCCTCAGCGGCGACTACAACCTCTGTCCCAACCGCCTCGGCTACGGCGCCCTCGCCGACGGTTCCATGACAAGCTATGTGGCGGCCCGCCCGCAAATCCTGCATCGCGTTCCGGACAACGTGCCCGACGAGCACGCCGCCCTGACCGAACCCATCTGCGTCGCCTACAACGCCCTGGTCGAAAAGACCGCCATGAAACCTGGTGACCTCGTCGTCATCCAGGGCCCAGGCCCAATCGGCATCATGGCCCTGCAGATCGCCCGCATCCGCGGCGCCGGCGCCCTTGTCGTCCTCGGCGCCGACGCCGACGCCAAACGCATGGAAGTGGCCGCCGAATTGGGCGCCGACTACACGCTCAACATCCAGCACGAAGATCCCATGGCCCTCATTGAATCTCTGGGCGACGGCTTCGGCGCCGACCTGGTCATTGACGCCACCGGCGTCAGCAAAGCGCTGCAACAATCACTGGAACTGGTGCGGCCCAATGGCCGCATCACCAAGATCGGCTGGGGCCCGCAACCCCTTGATTTCAGCCTCGACCCGCTGGTCGGCAAAGCCGTAACACTCCAGGGCACATTCAGCCACCTCTACCCAACCTGGGAGCGTGTCCTGACTCTGCTCTCCACCGGGCAGGTGAACCTGGCCCCGGTTATCGGCGGCATCTACCCCCTGGAGGACTGGGAAGAGGCTTTTGAAAGCATGGAGCACGGCGAAAACGTGAAATCCGTCCTCCGTCTGGACGCTTGACGCGAGAGCGCTCGCATCGCATCGCGACGGAAGCAAGGCAGATCATGGCCTACCCAACGACGAAACCCGACGACGTAACCGAACTGACCTGGGAGATCGCCCAACTTTTCCCCGCCCAGGGCCACTGGAGCGAGGATGAATACCTGGCGCTGGATACCAATCATCTGATCGAATTCTCCCACGGTCGGCTGGAGATCATGCCATTGCCAACCCAGTCGCATCAGCTACTGGTTATTGCCCTGTTTGAACTCTTGCTAAACTTTGTCCGTGAAGGCCAGCTGGGTACTGTCCTCCTGGCTCCCATGCGCGTCCAACTCTCGCCAGGCAAGTTCAGAGAGCCTGATATCCTGTTTATGCGTGCCGAGCATGATGACCGTCGCTCTGACAGATTCTGGGAGGGCGCCGATCTCGTCATGGAAATCGTCAGCCCCGATGATCCCGAACGGGACAAAGTGACAAAACGCCGCGAGTACGCGCAGGCCGGAATCCCTGAGTATTGGATTGTCGATCCCACCAATGCCTCCATCACTGTCCTCACATTACGCGGCCAGGAATACGCGTTACATGGAGAATTCGTCACCGGCGAGACGGCATCCTCGGTACTTCTGGAAGGCTTTAGAGTTGACGTCAGTGACGTGTTCTCCGAAGCAAGAAGATAGCGTGCGACAGAGCATCTGAATTCGCCTTACTAATCTCCCGCGGAGCGTACCTTTGTCGAAGAAAGAACCGATCATTCAGGTTTCACTGGACGTAACATCAATCGACGAGGCCCTCGACATGGCCGGCGCTGCAGTGAGCGCCGGCGTCGACTGGCTGGAAGCCGGCACGCCCCTGATCCTCGCCGAGGGTCTCCACAGCGTCCGCGCCATGAGAGATGCCTTCCCCGATCATCCCATCGTCGCCGACCTCAAGACCATGGACGGCGCCGGCCTCGAAGCGGAGATGATGTTCCAGGCTGGAGCCGACTACGTCGTCGTCATGGGTGTGGCCCACGACGCCAGCATCATCGAACAGGTGAAAATGGCGCAGCGCTGCGGCGGCAAAGTCATGTGCGACGTCATGCTCTGTGCCGACAAGCCAGGTCGCGCCAGAGAATCCCAGGACATGGGCGTCGACGTCATCATCGTACACACCGGCTTCGACGAACGCAACATGATCCCCGGCCTCAGCCCCCTCGATGACCTGCAACCCATCCTCGACGCCGTCGACATTCCCGTGCAGGCAGTCGGCGGGCTGACTGTCGAACAGGCCATCGAAACGCTCGAAATGGGCGCCGAGATCGTAGTCTTCGGCGCACCGCTCGTGATCGCCTCCGACGCCTTCACCGCCGCCACCGACGATTTTGAAGGCCTGCTTAGAGAAATAGTTGCAAAGGTCAAAGGTTAAACTGCATCGGCAGCCGGCTCCGCTTGAGAACGGCCCCAACCAGATTAGTTTGCTTTAGTCCGCATTGCCCGAATGAAGGGAGAAGAAATATGAACCTGCTTCAGGACATCCAGGACATCCGTTTCCCCGCCAATCTGCCCGACAAACTCCTTGCCGTCCACCAGACCTTCGACACACCCCAGGTCGATGACATTCACGCCGCCGTCGGCAAAGCCCTGAAAGAAAGCGGCATCATGGCGCCCATGCAGCCCGGCGACTCCGTCGCAGTCGGCGCCGGCAGCCGCGGCATCGCCAATCTCGCTCGCATCGTGCGCGCCGCCGTCGATCACCTCAAGGCCGCCGGCATGAAACCGTATGTCGTCCCCGCCATGGGCAGCCACGGCGGCGCAACCGTAGAGGGACAGAAAGAGATCCTCGCCGGCATGGGTGTAACCGAGGAGGCCGTTGGCGTCGAGATCAGGGCCACTATGGAGGTGGCCGAGATTGGCCGTCTCCCCGACGGGCCGGTCGTCTGCCAGGGCAAAGATTCGATGGCCGCTGATCACGCGATTCTGGTCAGCCGTATCAAGCCCCATACCGACTTCCGCAGCCACCTTGAGAGCGGCCCCTCCAAAATGTGTGTCATCGGCTGGGGCAAACAACACGGCGCTTCCATGATGCACAGCGGAGGCGGCAGGAATTTCCAGATGTATCTGGAGCCTGCTGCCCGCGTTTACGAAGCCAACACCAACTTCCGCGGCGCCATCTGCCCTGTCGAAAATGCCTACGAAGACACCGCCCTCATCGCCGGCCTGACCGCCGCCGAGGTGGGCACGAAGAGAGAGGCAGACCTGCTGGTTAAGGCCAAGGACTACCTGGCCCAAATTCCCTTTGAGGCCGTGGATATACTTGTCGTGCGCGACCTCGGCAAGAACATCTCCGGCACCGGCATGGACACCAACGTCATCAGCCGTCTCAGCATCCCTCGCCAGCCCGAAAACTTCGGCAAAGTCGACGTCGCCATCATCACCGTCCTCGATCTGACCGAAGAGACCCACGGCAATGTCTCCGGACTCGGCCTCGCCAACGTGACCACCGAGAGGGTCTTCCGCAAGATCGACTGGCAGGCTACCTACATGAACGCCGTGACATCCGGAATCTTCAGCGCCACCCGCTCCCACCTGCCCCTGACCTTCGCCGACGATGAACGCGCCCTTGAAGTCGCGCTGCGCATCTGCGCAGAACCACAGGACGCGGCCAAAATAGTCTTCATCCGCGATACCCTGACTCTGGAGGACTTCTACGTCAGCCCCAGCCTGCGAGCCGAAGTCGAGAGCCATCCGCGACTTACCATCACCGGCGAAACACCTCTCACCTTCACCGACGGCGTTATGCAGGCCCCGTGGCAGATGGAACCGATTCTGGAATACGCCTGATCGGCATTATAGTCAATTCGCCCATTGCTGATGGTACTGAAGTCAGCATTGGGCAACGCGCCAACGGCACTCCCTTCACATGGCCCACAGCTCAGTTACACCCACGCGCCCCTCACGCCTCGCCCTTCTCCTTGGCGATCCCAGTGGCATTGGGCCCGAAATCGTTGCCCGTGTTCTGGCGGAAGGGGCGAGTCCGGACAGTTCGACCACCAGTTTCGGCGGCGCAAACATCATCGTCATCGGTGAACCCTGGATCCTGGAATGGGGTGCCCGATGCGCCAGTATCTCGCTTGACCTGCCGCACTACAGCTCACCGGAAGACCTGCCGACCTCCCTCGCGGGCCCCGTGCTCCTGACCGGCCCATCCTTCTCCCCCGACGACCACACGCCCGGTCGCATGAGCGCCGCTGCCGGTCGCTACGTCCTGCAATCGCTGGACTTTGCCGCCGACCTCGCCCGTAACGGCGCCGTCGACGGCATCACCTACGCCTCGCTCAACAAGCAGGCCATGCACGCGGCCGGCAGCCGCCACGAGGACGAGCTGCGCTACTTCGCCGACCGCCTCGGCGTCAGCGGCTACGTCGGCGAAGTCAACACCCTCGACGGCCTCTGGACCTCGCGCGTAACCTCCCATATCCCCCTGCGCGCCGTGTATGAACACATATCCGTCGACGAAATCCTGCCCGCCATTCGCCTCATTCACAACACCATCCGCCAGAGCGGGCAGCCAAGCCCTCGCCTCGCCGTGGCCGGTCTCAATCCCCACGCCGGTGAGGGCGGGCTATTCGGCAGCGAAGAAATCGATCTTATCCACCCTGCCATCGAGGCCGCCCAGGAAGAAGATATCGCCGCCTCCGGCCCCTACCCGCCGGACACCGTCTTTTTGAGGGCAAGTCGCGGCGAGTTCGACGGTGTGGTGACCATGTACCACGATCAGGGCCAGATCGCCATGAAACTGCTTGGCTTTGAACGCGGCGTCACCGTTCACGGCGGCCTCTCCACACCGATCACGACGCCGGCCCACGGTACCGCCTTCGACATCGTCGAGAAAGGCGAAGCCAGCCCGCAGGCGTTAGAGCACGCCCTGAAGTTGTGCACGCAGATGATCACCGGTGGCCGCGCAGCAAACTCGCATCAATAGAGGACGACATGAAAGAATCTCCACTCGCGCTCCATGGTGGTGAACCGGTGCGTACCAAACCGTGGCCGGACTGGCCGCAGTGGGACGAAACCGAGCGCGCCGGCCTCCTGGCCGTGCTCGAAAGGGGGGTATGGGGCGGCTACGACACGGCCGTAGCCGATTTCGAAACCGCTTTCGCCGCCCGTCACGCCGCCCGCTTCTGTGTCACGACCGTCAACGGCACGACCACACTCGAGACCGCCCTGCGCGCCTTGGACATCGGCCCAGGTGATGAGGTCATCGTGCCTCCCTATACCTTCGTCGCCACCGCCGCCGCCGTGCGCACCGTCGGCGCCACACCTGTCTTCGCCGACGTCGACCTGGATACGTGGAATCTCTCAATCCCTGCCGTCGAAACTGCCGTCAGCGCAAGCACCAGAGCCATCATTCCTGTCCACTTCGGCGGCCTGCCAGTGGATTTCGACGGCCTGCTTCCACTCGCTCAACGCCACAATCTCTTCGTTATCGAAGACGCGGCCCACGCCCACGGCAGTAGCTGGAACGGCCGTCCTGTCGGCGCCCTGGGAGTTGCCGGATCATTCAGCTTTCAAGCGAGCAAAAATCTCACCGCCGGAGAGGGCGGCGCGCTTCTGACCAACGATGCCGAGCTGGCCGAGCGCATGTGGAGTATCGCTAACTGTGGACGAAGCCCGGACGGCCAGGGCTACGAACATCCCAACCTCGGCACCAACCTGCGCCTGAGCGGCTGGCACGCTGCCGTGCTCTCAGCCGGTCTGAACCGCCTCGACGACCAGTTGGAACGCCGCATGAGCAACGCCCGCCGCCTGCGCAGCTTCCTCGAAGAAATCGACGGCCTGACGCCACAGCGCTGGGACCCACGCGCCAGCGCCCACTCCCACCATATCTTTCTCATGCGCTACGATGCCGACACCTTCGGCGGCCTGCCCCGCCAGGAGTTCATCTCCGCATTGCGCGCCGAGAACATCCCCGTCGGCCCACTCTATCCCTATCCCCTCTATCACCAGCCCCCGCTCGTCGAACCCTTCAGCCGCATCACGCCCTGCCCCAACAGCGAGCAACTCTGTCAGCAGACCGTCTCCCTCAGCCAAAACGTCCTCCTGGCCGAACTGCACGAGATGGACGACATCCTTCGCGCCATCCTCAAAGTCCGCGAAAACATCGCCTCACTCCGCTGACCACTGACCGCTATCCCCCTACACTGGCGCCATGACCAGACAGCCCCACCCTTCCGAGCAGCTCCACCAGCGTCCCTTCTTCCCCGAACCGCCCCGGCTTTATTGCAATCAGTGTCGTCCTCCCGTCGATGACCCCGCTGCACAGCGGCATTCCCGGAAGCAGCTCCTGCTCGACCTTGAGCCGCGTCGCCCCCAGGTGCCTCAGAAATAGCATCGCCGTATCACCACCCACGAGCATCAACACATCGGCCGGGCGCCGGGCCAGCGCGGCCACACCTACGCGGGCCAGATGGTCGGCCCGCTGACGCGCTTCCGGGCCATCCAGGGCCGCGTCCGGGTGAGGCTGGGGTTGCTGCAACAGCCAGATAGGTCGAGTCGGATTCAGAGAGGCTGAAGCCGCGGAATCAGTCTCTGGCAGCACGATCAAACGGCTGGTGCCCAACTGAGGATTATCATCCTCGCAACGAAGTAAGTGGGCTATCTGCCGGTGAGCAACTTCGCTGCCGCTGCCCGCGACCAGCAGTACCGTCTGCCCTGGAGTGCCAATGCCCCCCACAGGCAGGGCTGGAAACGTCTCCCTGGTCGCCTCCCGTCGGACAAGCGCACCCACCAGCCCGGCACTCCCGCACAGCAGCGCGTCAGGCAGCGCCTCCTCCTGCGCCATGACCAACCTGTCCAGGTCACTGTCCGTTATCGCGTCGACAGCGATGACGAGCCGTCCCTGTCCCGTGCAGCTGTCCTCCATCCTCATCAACCGTTTCAACTTCGTCGCCAGGGCTTCTCCGCGCACATCCTCGATATTGAGCGCGGCCACACGGTGACGGCTCTGCTCACGCAACAGAGACGGCAAATGGATCGCGGGAGGCCCGAATTCGGGCGCCGTGAGAATCCCATTGCGCAGCCAGCGTCTCTGTGCCGGAAAGGCGGGGCAGACAACGGCGGCAGGCGCGTCTACCAGATCCAGCAGGGCGTCCAGCTCACTTCCAACATTGCCCCGCAGGGTCGAGTCGATCTTCTTGTACCACCGTGCGTCTAGAGCCGGCAGCGACGCAGCCGTCTTTCGCGCTGACTTCGCTGCGGCATCCGCCGTAAGATGGCGAGAATCTGAAGTGAAGGCCAGCGCTCCCTGAGGGAGCGGCGTTTCCGGACTGTCCAGAAAGATCGTTGCAGGCAGCCCGAAACGCCTGCAGCGGGCCGCAGTATCCGCTGCACCGGTCAGATCGTCTGCAAGAATTTTCAAGTATCTCATGAAATAAGATGCTGATATACTAACTGCGCAACGGCATTCGCATTGTCATTCGCATCGTCAAGGGCATTGTCAACTGCCCTCATACGAACGCTTTCAAGCATAATCTCGCTTAGGCGAGTGCGCAAGCACCCCCGGCCACCGAAAAATGACGCAAATCAATCTTTTCGAGCAGGACACGCCGCTGCAGTTCGAGCGAATCCTGATCTATCCCTACCCCGATCTCCGACGCCTTTGGGTGCGCATCTGGCTGCCCGCCCGCTTGGAAGATGACGCCCCCAATGTCGAACTGATCGTCTACAACCCCGATGGTACCGAGAACAACAGCCTCGTCCTCCTGGCCCAAACCGATACCCGTCTAAACAACACCCTACACCTGAAAGACCCTGTAACGCCCGACGAAACCTACCGGGTGGAAGCAACACTCTCTCTAGGGCTGAGCAAGGACGCGCAACTCGTGGACCATCAGGCCTTCGACCTGACGTTGACCTTCCGTGACCCCGAGGCTGGCGAACAGGGATACGGCATCAACTGCAGCGAATAGCCCCCTGATTTCAGCCCTTAGTACACAACTGCCATTTCGACGTATACTGTAGAACTCTGTCGGCCGCTGAGAACCGCAGAACGGCTAATGGCCAAATGAACTCATTGACCGCCGTCTCCCGCTACCATGATCTCCTTTCCAGACCCGGTCTCGCCAACGACAGCTGGGATCTTCTCACGGCGCGCATGGCGGAACGCAATATGGTCTTCGGCGAACGCCCTCTCTGCACCGTCCTTCGCCCCCTGTTCTATTCCCCGCAAGAGTGGGGCTACCTGGTCAACCGTACAGAACTGATTCTTCGCCTCTTCGACCGTCTGGCCCGCCTAATGCTGGACGACGACAAGCTGCGCGCACAGATCCACGCAACACCCGATGAAGAGTATCTCCTGAGTATCGATCACGGCTACAGCACAACCATTCCCACTGCTCGGCTGGACAGCTTTTTCGCCCGCAACGAGGACGGCAGCCGCAGCCTTGGTTTTGTCGAGTTCAACGGTGAAAGCCCGGCCTCTATGGCCTACTCCGGCGTTCTCGCTGACCTGTTTCTGGAAATGCCGGTCATGCAAGCGTTCGCCCGGCGCCACGCCGTGCACTTGCTGCCTAGCAGAAGGCCCGCTCTCGAAGAGTTCCTGCGCGTCTACTACGAATGGCGCGGCGACCGCAGCAAACTGCCCGATATCGCCATCGTTGACTGGCGCGGCGTCCCCACCGCCAGTGAATTCGACCTCTTCGTCGAGTATTTCGCCGAACACGGTATCGCCGCGGTCATCTGCGACCCGGAAGAGATGGAGTTCAGGAACGGGCAACTGTTCGCCGCCGGCGCGCCGGTCGATTTCGTCTACAAGCGAGTCCTGATCAGCGAGCTCCTGCTCCGCTACGGCCTGGATCATCCGATCGTTGACGCGTTGCAAGCCCGCGCAATCTGCCTCGTTAACCCTTTCAGTTGCAAGCTTCTCCACAAAAAGGCCAGCCTTGCCGTCGCCAGCGACGAGCGCAATGCCCATCTTCTGTCCGCAGCCGAGCAGCAGGCGGTGAAAGCGCACATCCCTTGGACCCGTATAGTGGAGGAGCGTTCAACTCTCGACCCGGCCGGCAATCCAATCGACCTCCTGCCATGGGCCAGCGCAAACCGGGACGGGCTGGTTCTCAAACCGAACGACGAATACGGCGGCAAGGGCGTGCTCATCGGTTGGGAGACGGAACAGACGGAATGGGACGCGGCCCTGGCAGCTGCTGCAAGCGAACCGGCGGTCGTCCAGGAACGCGTACAGATCGCCTACGAAGAGTTCCCCGCAATGACGGCAAATGGCGGCGTGTCGATCGACCTTCGTCTCGTGGATTCGGACCCGTTTCTATTCCGGGGCGAACGTGTACACGGCTGCCTCTGCCGGCTGAGCAGCGAAACACTTCTCAACGTAACTGCCGGCGGCGGCTCAATCGTCCCGGTATTCATGGTCGAAGAAAAGGGCGCATAGCAGGCCCCGCAAGAAGAGAGCGAGCTATGGCCGAGTACAGCCAACCGTCATTCAAACTCAGCATCGAAGAGGAATACCAGTTTATCGACCCGGACAGCCGCGAATTGCGCGGGTTTGCTACCGCCCAGGGGCTCACGCTTCTGGACGCCCACGGGTCGGGAAAAGAGGGAGAACAGGTTGCGCCCCCGGCAGGCAACCCGTCCGGCGCCTCTGCTACGATTGCGGGCACACCGATCTGCCAGGATGTCAAACAGGCCCGCCGGGAGCTGCTTCGCATCCGCCGCGACGTGCGGGAACTGGCCGCGTCACACGGCCTCAAAATGATGGCGGCCGGCGCCCATCCCTTCAGTTACTGGGAAAGGGAACAAGAGGAGTCTCCCCGCTATCGCGCCCTGATCGAAGACACACAATTTATCGCCCGCAGGCTGCTCGCCTTCGGCATGTATGTCCACGTCGGTATCGACGACAGCAATCTGGCAGTCGACGTAATGAACGCCATGCGCTACCTGCTGCCCCATATCCTCTGCCTCGCCAACTCTTCACCCTTCTGGCAGGGCTCCGATACCGGGCTGGCCAGCTACCGTTCCGTCCTGCTGGACGCCTTGCCCCGCACCGGCATCCCCAACGCCTTCCGCAGCCACGGCGACTATCGCAGCTATGTCGATACCCTCCTGCGCACGAACAGCATCCCCGATCCTGAAGCCGTCTGGTGGGACATCCGCCCCCATTCCCAGCAGCAAGACCGCTCGCGCCCGCGCTCTCAAGGCGGACAGAACGCCCAGTCTGGGAATGAGGCAACTGACAGGCCCGCCCTGGAGATTCGGGTCTGCGACGCTCTGCCGGACATCGATGACGTACTCGCCGTCGCCGCACTGATCCAGGCCACCGTTGCCTGGATGGTGAACCTGCGCCATCGCAACATGTCCTTCCGCCTCTACGACCGTACGCTCATCGCCGAGAACAAATGGCGGGCTGTGCGCTACGGCCTGAAAGGCAAACTGCTCGACTTCGGCATTGAGCGGGAGGTTGCCATCGGCGACCTGTTGCACGAGCTCCTCGAACGCGTCGAGCCCGTCCTGGACCGGCTCAACTGTCGGGAGGAGGTCGCCCACATCCACACCATCATGCAGCGCGGGGCAAGTTCCGAGCAGCAGCGCCATGTCTGGCGGCAGAGCGGTGAAGACGGCAAGGCGGTCGTCGATTTTCTCGTTTCGCAGACGGAGCAGAGTCTATGATTGAGCGACCACAACTGACGCTCGGCATCGAAGAAGAGTACCAGGTCATCGACCCCGAGAGCGGCGAGCTGCGCTCTTTCATCACCCAGTTCATCGAAGATGGCAAGATTGTGATGGTGGAGAGGGAGATCAAAGCGGAGCTGCACCAGTCGATGGTGGAGCTGGGCACGCCGGTCTGCGCCACACCCGCTGAATTGAAGGAGGAGCTCCTGCGGCAACGGGACTTCATAAGCCGCCTCGCCCGGGAAAGAGGGCTATCAATCGCCGCCGCGGCCACGCATCCCATGAGCCGCTGGTCGGAACAGGAGGTGACGCCGTTCCCGCGCTACCAGGGCGTGCTCGAGGAAATGCAGTTGCTCGCCCAGCGCCTGCTGATCTTCGGCATGCACATTCATGTCGGGCTGGAGGATCCCGACTTTGCCATCGACACCATGAACGTCCTCCGTTACATGCTGCCCCATCTGCTGGCCCTGAGCGCCAGCAGCCCCTTCTGGCAGGGCCAGCGTACCGGGCTCAAGAGTTACCGCGCCGTCGTTTTCGAAGACTTCCCCCGCAGCGGAATACCCGACGTCTTCCCCAACCGCGCCGCCTATGAGGGGCTGATCCGAACTCTGGCCAATACCGGCTGCATCCCCGACTCCAGCAAGATCTGGTGGGACATGCGTCCCCATCATCTCTATCCAACACTGGAATTCCGCATCTGTGATCTTTGCCCGCGCGTCGACGAGGCAATCGCCATCGCCGCGCTCTGTCAGGCCCTCGTGCTCTGGCACTGGAAGCTGCGTCAGCGTAACGTCACCTTCCGCGTATTCACCAAGGAGCTGATCGACGAGAATAAATGGCGCGCCGCCCGTTACGGGCTCGAAGGCAAAATGATCGACTTCGGCAAGCAGGCCGAGTTGCCCGCCCGCTCACTGATGCGCGAACTGGTCGATCTCGTCGGCGAAGAGATTGCTGAGTTGGGCAGCGAAAAGGAGATCGCGCCGATCGAACAGATCCTCGCCCACGGCGCCAGCGCCGACCGCCAGCTGCGCGTCTACGACGAAACAGGAGGGGACGTCAAAGCCGTCGTCGACCACCTCGCCGCCGAGACGATTGAAGGGCTGTAGACCTGCCGGGCTTCAGTCCTCGCCACGTAGTCGCCCTCCCCAATTGCACGCAAACTCCACCATAACCGCCCGCGCCCATACCCTGCCGGCTTTGAAGGCTGTTCGGATCAACCGCAGCCGCCGTGTTAGAATGCCCCTGGATCAGTTGCATTGCCAGCAACTGCTATGCCGGAGAAGGGAGCATGGAAACCACAAAACTGGTGCCGGACGTTTCTCAACTGCAGACAGATCAACCCCAGTCGGACAGCTCCACCCAAACCGCAGTCGTCTCGCCGAACCGCACCCCGGACAGTTCCTGGGCGCCGGATAACGGACGCCGTGTCACGCTCGAAGAGTACTGGGAAAAGTGGTATGAAAATCCCTACCCGGACCTCGACGTCAGTTACGAGTGGAACAACGGCATATTGGAGGCCAAACCCTTGCCCAATGCCCCCCAACTCGGCCTGTACAACTGGTTCCTCGCCCTCCTGCTTTGCAACCTGGAGACGTTTGATCACGCCTCTCTGATCAATCTGGAAACCGGTTTCATCCTGACGATAGATGACGATTCCGACCCCAAAGGTGAGCGCGTCCAGGTGCGCAAACCCGACATCGGCGTGATTCTTAACACCAACCCCGTGTCGTGGGGAGAGTTGGATCAACGTCACTTTGACGGAGTCTGCGACATGGTTGTGGAAGCAGTCTCCGATTCGACGCTGGCAGAAGTTGTACGCGATACGGTGGAAAAGAGAGAGGACTACGCGCTCGGCGGGGTGAAGGAGTATTACATCCTCGATCCGGGCGGCGAGCGCATGCGCTTCTACATGCTCACCTCCGATGGAGGGTATGAAGAGATCCCGCCCGACCCGAATGGAGTAATCCGTTCCAAGGTCCTATCCGGTCTTCAATTCCGGCTGGACGACCTGCATCGCCGCCCTCGTCTGGCCGAACTGGCTCGGGACTCCGTGTATTCCAATTATGTAATCCCAGAGCTGCAGGTCGCTGTCACAAGGGCTGAAGAAGCAGAGGAACAAGTGAAGGCATTGGAAGCTGAACTGGCCCGCTTGCGCAAAGAATCCTCCTAGATCGCCTCTTCAGAATTCCAGGACCCACGTCCGGTTCTGCACCCTCACAGAAACCGCCATCTACACTCTGTGGATCTGCTTCTGGTATAGCGGCCGGGACTCCTATACCACGTACAATGCCCAGTGTTGTTCACTCCCCCCACAACTTCACAATCTCATCCGCGTCAAACCGCGGCAGAGCCACGCGCCGACCCTCGCGCATCCCGTAAACGCCCTCCTCCGCCGCCAAAACGCGCCCAATTACCTGCCCCTCTCTCCCCATCCCACGCCACAAACCCAGCACCGCATCCACATCCCCCGGCGCCGCCGTCGCCAGCAGTCCCCCCGACGCGATTGTGCCTAACGGGTCAAGCCCGAACGCCGCGCACGCCGCCGCACTCAACGGCGTCACCTGCACAGCTGCCAGCTCTACCTCCAACCCGCAGCCGGAAGCGTCTGCCAGCTCCCACAGCCCGGTCGCCACGCCCCCCTCCGTCGGGTCGTGCATCGCCGTCACCAACTCCGCTTCGGCCGCTGCCAGCGCCGGCCCCAGCACGCTGATCCCCGGCTCGTACAGATAGTTGGCCGCCGCCTCCACCTCCGCCCCGGACCAGCACTGCTCTAGCAACGCCTCCCCCATCTCGCGTGCGATTATCGAAGTGCCTTCAACCCCTGCGCTCCCCACCAGCAGGACCATGTCTCCCGGCCGGCACCCGCCCGTCCGCACCACCTTGCCCCTCGCAACCTCCCCCAACAGCGTACCGGCCACCACCGGTTGATTCACCGCAGCCGTGACCTCCGTATGCCCGCCGGCAACCACGATGTCCAGCGCGCGGCAGGCAGCCCCCAGCTGTTCGCATATCCCCCGCACACCCTCCTCCGTACTGCCTTCAGGCAGCAGCACCGTCGGCAGATAGAAGCGCGGCCGCGCCCCGCACACCGCCAGGTCGTTCGCACAGACATTGACCGCGTAATACCCGATCTCTTCGATGGCAAAAGTGATTGGATCGCTCTTGGCCGCCAGCAGCGTGTCGGCGCCGTCCTGTTGTGACAAAACACCGGACCCGCTGGTGGAGGGCGCTCCTTCCTCCGAACGCCTGCCAAGTTCAATGATCGCCGCATCCTCGCCAACGCTTGGGCCAAGAACCAGATCCGGGTCATCTATCGGCAATGTATTGATGAGATCTGTCAGCAGATCCGCCGGAAGCTTTCCGGTCGGAAGAGAGGGAGGGGTCGTAGACATTTCGATCTCCTGCTTATCGTGAACAATACCGGCTGCTGCTGGCTGCCTGAGCCTGTTCGCCCCTGCCATACAGTCGCAGTTTTCGAGAGCATGTCACTACTGTGCTATCATGGCACTACTGAGCCACGGGCTTGCCATGGATCAGTTGCGGTGCCGTACACAGCCCATCCCTCTAGCGGGGCGCGGTCTGGGTTCACAGTCCAGACTGACGTCGCAACCGGATGTTACAGCCACAGAACTACCCGCGGTTCATCGGGAAGGCCCTTCTTCTGGAACCCGACCCATTCGTAGAAATGGTCGACGACGACAATCCCTGGATTGAGGGACTGTTCCTGTCCGCCTGTATCGGTGTTCTCGTCGCAGTCGCACAACTCCTTGGCAGCCTCCTCCTGACCGCCTCGCTGCCGTCTTCGGATGCCCTCCTTCACACAGTACTGCAATCCCTGCGCCAGGGCAACGCAGGCGGCGAAATCCTGTTCGAGATGGAACGCGCCCTGCGCAGCGTTTGGCCTCTTCTCCTGGCATATAGCGGATATGACAGTGTCAGCTTCCGCCTGCTGTCGCTGGCAACGACCCCCCTCGGCCTGATCTGTCAGTGGCTCCTGTTTGGCCTCTCCAGCCACCTCCTTGCCCGTGCGGCAGGCGGCCAGGGCTCTCTCGGCCAGACCTTGGGCGCCGTCGCCCTCAGCAACGCCCCTCGCCTTCTGTACCTGTTTACCGCGATTCCGTTCGTCTCCGTCGCCGCCGTCCTGATCCACGTCTGGGGCGTTCTGATCGCCTTTCGCGGGCTGGAAGTGGCCCACGAACTGCCTCCCGCTCCCGCGGCCCTCGTGGCAGGCGGCGCCTGGCTGCTGCTTCTTCTTGTCAGCGCCCTTGCCGCCCTGGCTTTCGGCGCGCTGCTCGTCATCTCCGGGGGCAACCTGTGAGCCTGCACGACTGGCTGCCTTCGCCCCAGAAGATGAGCGACGCAGTCCAGTTGCGCGCCTCCGGATTCACCGAGACGACCATGCGCCAGTCCCTGGGCATGGTCTTTTGTCTCGGGTTGCTGGCCGGCTTCATCCCGTTCCTGGTAAATTGGGAGCAGGCCGCATCAGTCGGTACCGCGCTGCCGCTCGCGCGTCTCGGCGCGCAGGCGTCTCTCTTACAGGAAACGCCTCTTGACTATATCGCCGCCTTTATCGATCCTATCCAACTGGGGGAACTGTTCCAGCTGATCGCTGGCCTGCCGCAGCCCCTGCCCGGCTGGCTGACCGCCTTCGTCAGCGCTCTCGGCGAATGGATCAACTGGCCGCTGCGTTGGCTCGCCGTTTGGATAGTCTACGGCGCCTTGGTGATGGTCTGTAACAGTGTCCTGGGCGCAACCTGCCGCCTGCAGCCGTTCTTCGCTGCCACCGGCTTCGCGGCCGCCCCCCTGCTCCTCATCGGCCTCTCACCCATCCCCTGTTTGGGCCGCGTTTGCAGCGTCATCGGTGTCGTCTGGGCCTTCATCGTCTACTCGAGAGCCAACGAAGAAGTGACCAGTTTGCCCCGTCTACGCTCCTTGACCGCCGTCACACTGCCGTTACTGTTCATTCTGATTGTCAGTCTGTCCTTTTTAGCCCTGTTCGTCCTGTTCATCTACCTGTTCGCCGCCGGCTTCTGATATTCATTCCTCAATGGCCGCAGGAAACTCTGTTCCCGATAGTCAGTCGCCCGAATCTGTCCAGCATCGGGGCAGCCGTCAGTAGCCGGCAACGCACGAGAGGAGTCGTTATGTACCCCCAAAGTGAAATTCTCTTCCCTCATCGGGCTATCAGGCCGCTGAGCCGGGAACGCGGCGCCGATTGGCAGGAACTGGTCAATCAAGTAGCAAGTCAGCGCGACGGGAACGAGGACACACTTGCCTTCTCTCTCATGATGATTCGTCTCTGCGACTGCCTGAACTGTGACCAGAGCTGTTATAAGGCCTCCCTTGGTTGTATAACCTGCGCACAGCGCGTTGTCGCCGCCCAGAGAGGCTCAGATGTGAAACTTCGCCAGACCTTCGAGCTCACGCGCCGGGAAATCAGGCAGCAGTTGGTTCCCAGGTCCAGCTGACAAACCGAAAGCTGTCTGGATGGCCGGAAACCCCTTCTGCCTAGGCAGAGGGCCGCGATCTTGTGCCCCAAGAAACTGCAAAGGCGCGAGCCGTACAGCTCACGCCCTTCTCTTCCTTTGATTGCAGCGAGCTCCCTCTGCAGTTACCGGACCGACCCAAACGTACTTTCGCCAGCCCGCTGTTCCGACAGCTCGTCCGGCTACCGCTCAAATCGTCTTCAATACCTGCTGGGCCAGCACAGTCCCTTCTGCCAGCAGCGTCGCAACAGCTTCGTGCGACGAAGCCTCGGCATAAATGCGCAGCAGAGGTTCGGTGCCGCTCGGTCGAATCAGTAGCCAGCTGTTATTCGTCAGGATGAACTTCACGCCGTCCTGGTTGTTCACCTGCGCAACGCTCGTCCCTGTCAGCGCACTCGGCCGGTTCGCGATCAATCCCTCCACCAGAGCTGCCTTGGGGAACGGTTTCACCGCCCGGTCGTCGCGGCCATAACAGAACCTGCCCATGTAGGGCCGTCCCATCAGTTCGTCGATCAGCGCGCCCAGGGGCTTGCGCCGCTTGGCCACCATCTCTGTCAGCAGTAGCCCCATCAGCAACCCATCCCCTTCGGGAATGTGGCCGAGTATGCTGATGCCCCCGCTCTCTTCTCCGCCCAGTAGCACCGGCTCCTGCAGCATCAGATCGCTGATGTAGTGGAAGCCCACCGGTGTCTCGTGCACGTGTAGCCCGTAGTGCGCTCCCAGCCGGTTAAGCATCTGCGTAGTGCTCACCGTCTTGGCGATGCTTCCCCGCAGCGAACGGTCCTGAATCAGATAGTCGACCAGCAGCGCCATAATCTGATGCGGGTCGATAAAGCGTCCGTCCGGGTCGACGGCCCCGATTCGGTCGGCGTCGCCATCGGTAGCCAGCCCCAGGTGATACTTGCCGGTAGCCATCTCCGCCACCAGTGGCTGCAAATGCTGCGCGATCGGTTCCGGGTGAACTCCGTTAAAGCCGGGATTCATCTCGTTCCGCAGTTCAGATACCTGGCACTCGGCTCCTTCCAGCAGCCTCCGCAGGTAAATCCGTCCCGCCCCGTACATGGCGTCGACCGCGACCGACAGCCCGGCCCGTTCAATCGCATCAAAGTCCACCAGATTCCGCATCTGCGAACGAAACGCGGGCAACGGGTTGAATCGTTCTATGATGCCGGCCTTCAACGCCTGCTCATAGGCCAGCATTCTCGGCTGCTCCCCCCGCCCCTCGCGCAAATGAATGCGCCGCTCTACCTCCTTATGCGTGGCCGCGCTGGCAGATCCGCCGTACGACGCCTTCAGTTTGATTCCGTTGTAGCGAGGCGGATTGTGGCTCGCCGTGATCATCACCCCGCCGTCAGCCCACTTATCCACGATCGCATAGGAGATCATCGGCGTCGGCGCATCGGCCTGGCTCAACCACACCCGAATGCCGTTTCCGGCCAGTACCTCCGCCACTGCGACCGCGTAGCGATCACTCAAAAACCGCGTGTCAAATCCCACGACCAGCGACGGCTGTAAACGCGGCAGACCCCGGAACTGATCGTTCGTGACATCCGCGATCGCCTGCGCGACCTTTCGCACATTTTCAAAAGTGAAGTCTTCGCTGATTACGGCTCGCCAGCCATCCGTCCCAAATTTGATCGACAACTCTCATCCTCCGCGGCACTGCGATTCCGGCGAGAACGCTCTCTCGCTCTTGGCTCCAACGCTTCTACTGTTCGAAATACTGGGCGCGCTTCCGCTTCAGAAACTCGATACTCTGTCGCATCTCTTCCATGCCGTTAATGCCGTCCTCAATACTGACCCAGCCCTCGAATCCTTGGTCTCGCAGGATCGAAAAAATGGTGTCATAGTCGTTGCTTCCCTGCCCGGTTATGCCGTGCTGCATCTTATCAGGATACCCGATCAGGCCGTTGGGCAAGAGCACCTCTTCCAGTGTCGTTCCTTCATCCAGGTAACGGTCGCTGGCGTGCATCGTCACCACCCGGTCCGCGACCAGGCGCAACAACGCAACCGGATCGTCCCCCGCGACCAGCGCATTCGACGGGTCAAATTGGACGCCGAAATGTGTCCGCTCCGGAATGGCCCTAAGCAACTCTACAAAAGTCTCCATTCTCTGCGCAAATTCCGGGTACTGCCAGTAACCGTCCTTGTAGTGGTTCTCAAGCCCAAGGACGACATCATGCTCCTTTGCAACTGCAATGCACTCTTCGATGCACTCCACCACCCACTCCAGCCCCTGTTCGACAGAAACGCCCGGCCGCCTTTGTCCCGAGAGCACGCGGCAGACTGCGCCAGGACCTCCCAGCTTTCGGGTGATTCCGATCATCACCGCTTCACGTTCGACCGCCCGCTGCCGCTCTCCGGGGTCAGGGTCGGTGAAATCGGGTGAACAGCACAGCATTGGCATGGCGAATCCGGCGCTCTCGATCGCCTCGCCAACTGCACTGATATAAGCGTCGTCCAGACTCCAGAAAAATCCCTCGTACATCTCCAACCCCTCCGCGCCAAGCTCGCCCGCCTGCTCGATCCAGTCGAAGACCGACATCGTGCGGTGAAGGGATATGTCGTCCAGATAGCACTTGGGAAACGCTGCGATCTTCATAGGATTTCATAGGGTTGAAAGCGTGGTTGTCACCGTATTCAGTCAATCACACTGTTCACGGATCGGACAAGTACGCACGCTGATTTTGCGCCTATCACATCCGTCCGTTTCGTCTACGGTTTCAAAATGATCTTGACGAGGTCGGTCTCACCGGCGGCCAGGCTGCGAAATATCTCTGGCCCTTCTTCCAGCGAGGCAACCCTCTCTACCAGCGGATCCACATTCAGCCGGCCGGAGGAAAGTGCTTCGATTGCCGATGCAAAATCAGTCTCGTCAAACCCATAGGAGCCGCGCACGCTCATCTCACGCGTGACGATACTCTGCATGTCTACCTCGACCATCGGAGCATTGTTCCCGATCCAGGTTACGTTGCCCCCGTTGCGCGTTGCTTCAACCGAAAGTTGCGCCGTCGGACTGATGCCCACGGCCTCAAACGCCGCGTCGACGCCGCCGTCCGTCATCTCTCGGATCGTCGCGGCCGCGTCAGTCTCGTCCACGTTGATGACGGCGTCTGCTCCCAGCTCCTCGGCCAGTTCAAGTCTGTGAACAGACTGATCAACGACGATGACAGTTCCCGCCCCTTTCAAACGCGCTGCCAGCATCGTCAACAGACCGATAGGCCCCGCGCCAACGACGGCGACCTTCTGCATGGGGTTTATGGGCGTAATACGGGCGGCGTGCAGAGTGACCGCCATCGGTTCGCACAGAGCAGCCCGTTGCCAGCTTAGATTGGCGGGCTTGGGAAACAGTTGCTCTTTTCGCACGGCAACGCGTTGCGCATAGGCGCCGTGCTCGTTCATGCCCGTCAGGCGCCTGTCGGGAGACAGGTTTATCGGATACGGATCTGCGCCTGCTGCAACCGTATAGAGTGGCATCACCACGACACCGTCGCCGGTGGCGTAGCCCTCCACTTCCGGCCCCAGCTCGCCGATCGTGCCCGCGAACTCATGGCCCATAACAATGCCTGGCGTGCGGCGGCCGCTCTTGCCCGTGAACCCGTGAACGTCCGAGCCGCAGATGCCCACGGCCTCGACCTCAACAACGACCTTTCCGGCCGACGGCATAGGTTCGTCCAGCTCCTCCACCGGCATATTCCAAGGGCCGCGGAACATCATTGCTTTCATGTGGGCGTATCCTTTGCTGAGACTGGCAAGTCAGTGGGCTCCCTGTCTGCCCGCCGCCAATAGCTTGACCTGTTGCAACGGCGACGCGCAATCCGTCCTGCGAGCGCCGCATTGTCAAGAGACAGGGCAAACCACAGGCTGGGCGCGCGCGATTTCATCGGCGTGCAGCGCCCTGCAGACCGACTAAAGTCGGGCCACCAGGTTTTTCAGGGTGGTTCAACTGCCGGTTAATCTTCTCGCCTGCAATCAGTGTCGATGAGTTCTGTATTGGTATCTGAATCTTGGCACGCCATTCTCGTTTTGTCAATGCCGCCACCTGCCAGGGCAGTCGCATCTTATCGCGTTAATCTCTTGGGCGGCTGCCCGAAACGCACGGCTAGACCGTGCCCTCGCCCTCGCACCCCCATCTACACCGTTCTCTCCACCTTCCCCCTCAATCTCATTCCTCTCTCCTCTCCACTCCCTCCTCGCCTTTGTCGCCGCCCCGCACGAACGCAACAATGTTGCAACGCATTTACCCATTGCGCCCTCTGCGGGTATGATAGATAAGCCAGCCTGAACCGCTAAAGAATCGGGCCGCCAGGCCGGAATCTCGCGCTCCGATCGAAAAGGTCTACTGCGTGGAAAGCACCCCCATTCCAATCCTCCGTCGGATTGGCATACGAAGAAAAAACGTTACTGAAAACGATCCGGTTCCTGCCACAGGGCCTGCTTTGCCCTCTCAGCAGGCTTGGATGATTCTCTATGCGCTGATGATCCCATCGACGATCATGCCTCTCAGTTCATCCATGAGCCGGGTGGCCCTCCCTGTCCTGCGCGACTCGTTCGCCATGAGCGCCGACGTCGTCGCCTGGACCTCCAGCGCATTCACCTTGCCCTACATGATCCTGATGCCTGTCTACGGCCGCCTGAGCGACGGCGTTGGTCGCCGCCGCCTCATCCTGGCCGGTATCGCTATCTTCTCCGCCGGCTCGGCAATGGCCTTCTTCGCGACCAATCTGACATGGCTAATGATTGGCCGCGCCGTCCAGGGATTAGGCATCGCAGGCATTATGCCTCTCGGCATGGCCTTCATCGCTACCATCTTCCGCGAAGGAGAAAGAGGCAAAGCGCTGGGCACCTGGGGTTCAATCGGACCGCTGACAGCTGCCATTGGCCCATTTTTCGCCGGGTTCCTTGTCGATGCCTGGGGGTGGCGGGCTGCCTTCGGACCGGCGGTTCTTCTCGGCCTCCTCGGCCTGTTCGCTGTAAAACTCTGGGTTCCCGCCGGCCTCAGCAATGTGCGGCCCCGCTTCTGGCGCACCTTCGACTGGCCCGGAGTCCTTCTGCTCGCCGGCGCGCTGACCATGGGACTCTTCTATCTCTCCAGCCGGCCCATCACCGGCGTGGCCCCGCTGCAGGACTGGCGCCTGTTGGGCGCATTACTCCTCTGTTTCGTCGCCTTCCTCGTCTGGGAGAAGCGCCGCGCCGAACCGTTCGTCAATCTGAATCTCTTTCGCTACCGCAACTTCAGCTCAGCCTCCCTCTGCGCCTCCATGCGCATGTTCGTTATGGGCGGCTCCAGCTTTCTCATTCCGCTCTATCTCGTCGATATCCACGACCTCAGTCCCGGATATCTCGGCCTGATCCTGACCATCAACCCCGGAGCCATGACGGTGATGGTGCGCTTCGGCGGCCTGGCTGCCGACCGCTGGGGCAGTCGCTGGCCGGTTCTCTTCGGCCTGAGCGGACAGGCGCTTGCCGTCTTTCTCTTCTCCCAACTTTCGGCCTCCGCACACATTGGACTGATACTCGCCCTGCTGGCACTGCAGGGGCTCAGCGTTGGCGCCATGCTCGCCGCCCTTCACCAGGCCGCTATGTCCGAAACAGATGAGGAGGAGATGGGGACGGCCGCCGGCGTCTATAGTATGATTCGCTTCGTCGGCGTCGCCATCGGCACCGCGCTGGCCGGCGTCCTTTTGTACAACGCCCTGGAGCGCGGCCTGCCCATCATCGAGGCCTACCAGCAGGTCTTTCTCATAATTGCCTTGGCCGGTCTTGTAGGAATTACCACCAGCCTGGGGCTGCGCAGCCGAAAACAGGCAGCGGGGAATCCGTAATCCGCCGAACGTTCGGCGCCGGTATGCCTGTCTCTTCATAATTCAATAAGGAAGAAGACGCCTGCTGAGATTTCGAAGACCCGCACACCAGGCTCTCGTTAGGAGTTAACCATGTTCCCGAACTTCAGCCCCGGACCACTGGGCATCAACGTGCCCTTCAGTGAAGCCGTCCAACTGGCCGTCCGCTACGGATTTGGCGGTCTCGATGTGTCGATCGCTGAACTTCAGCAAATTGCAGCCGCACAAGGCGCCGACGCAATCGGCGAACAGATGGCCCGCAATGGCCTGCAGTTCGGAATTTGGACCTTTCCTTTTCCCTACCGCGCCGACGAGGACAGCTGGCGGCAAGGGCTGGTCGAATTTCCCGCCCTGGCCGAGCTGGCAAGATCTCTCGGAGCCGTCCGTACATCTACCTTTATCGCACCCGCCGATGACGAGCGTACTTGGGAAGAGAACTACGAATTCCACCTCGCCCGCCTGCGGCCGGTCGCCCGAATCCTGGCCGATCACGGTATCCGTTTCGGGCTGGAATGGGTCGGCCCCAAAACCCTGCGTGATGAAAAAAAGTACCCCTTCATCCACACGATGGAGGCTGCCCAACAACTCGGTGAAGATCTCGGTACAGGAGAAGTCGGTCTGCTCGTGGACATCTTCCACCTCTTCACCAGCCACACGGATGTCACAGCGGTACGCAACCTCACTAACGAGCAGGTCGTGAATGTCCACGTCAACGATGCCGTTGCCGGTCGCAGCGCAGACGAGCAGATAGACTTCGAGCGCACGCTGCCGGCTGAAACCGGCCTCACCGACATCGCCGGCTTTCTGCAGGCGCTCGACGCCATCGGCTACGACGGCCCGGTTACCGTCGAGCCCTTCAGCCAGCGCATTCGCGACCTCGCGCCCGCAGACGCTGCCCAGGCCGCAGCCAATTCTCTGAAACGGTCCTGGCAACTGGCTGGTCTCAGCCAATAGATTGTTTGTAAGGGCAGACCCTGTGGCTGCCCTTTGGCCGCTGAATTAGCGTCGCGCCATCGATGGAGTAACCCTGGTGGTTGCTCTGGTGGCCGTGTTTGGCTACACTGAAAGCGCCGGGCCTTTGGAACCGCCAACGAGCCCGGTTCAAATTTGGATAGTCCGCCGCCTCGTTATCCCTCGACGGAGGAGCTGATGCTCGCCAGAGTGAGAAGCTGTGCAATTGTAGGATTGGATGCTGAACAGATCGAAGTTGAAGTCGATATCACCAACGGACTGGAGCGGCTGACCGTCGTCGGTTTGCCCAGCGCCGCCGTACGCGAAAGCGGCGAACGCGTTCGTTCCGCCATCGCCAACAGCGGATTCCACTTTCCCCAACATCGCCTGACAGTCAACCTGGCCCCGGCCGACCTTCGTAAAGAAGGCCCCGCTTACGACCTGCCCATCGCCCTCGGCATCATGGCCGCCACCCGCCAGGTGCTGGCCGAAATGGACGACGCTTTGGTCGTCGGCGAACTGAGCTTGGACGGATCCGTGCGTCACGTAAACGGCGCCCTCTCAATGGCGGCAATGGCGCAAAAAGCCGGCTTCCGGCGCCTGTTCGTGCCCCAACCGAACGCATCCGAAGCCGCTCTCGTCGAAGGAATCGACGTCTTTCCGGTCGGGCATCTCAACGACATCGTGGCCCATCTGTCAGGGCAGGAGGAGATACCTCCCCAGAGCGCGACCGCCTTCGACGCCGGAGAGGATATAGTCTACGCAGTCGATTTTCAAGACGTTCGCGGGCAGGAGCACGCCAAGCGCGCCTTCGAAATCGCCTGTGCCGGCAGCCACAATGTCCGCCTGGTTGGCCCGCCGGGCAGCGGCAAAACCCTCATGGCCCGTGCCCTTCCCTCGATCCTGCCCGTAGCCACCCTGTCCGAGTCCCTTGAGATCACCCGCATCTACTCTGTAGCCGGCGAACTCGACGGCGCCGGCCCCCTGATCCGCGCCCGCCCATTCCGCGCGCCGCACCATACCATCAGCCACGCCGGCCTGGTTGGCGGCGGTACCATGCCCCGCCCCGGTGAGATCAGCCTCGCCCACCGCGGCGTCCTCTTCCTCGACGAGCTGCCTGAGTTCGGCTCCAAAAACCTGGAGAGCCTTCGCCAGCCCCTCGAAGACAAAATCGTTACCATCAGCCGCGCCTCGGGTACCCTCTCATTCCCGGCCAACTTCATGTTCGTGGCCGCCATGAACCCCTGTCCCTGCGGCTTCTACGGAGACGAGCGCAAGCCCTGCTCCTGCTCCATGTCCACCGTTCAGCGCTACCAGGGCCGCATCAGCGGCCCCCTGCTCGACCGAATCGACCTGCACGTCGACGTCGCCCGCGTTCCCTTCCAAAAGCTTTCCGGCCTCGATGCCGGAGAGCCCTCCGCCCACGTCCGCCGCCGTGTAGAACAGGCGCGCGCGCGTCAGCAGACCCGCTTCGAGCAGCAGAACAAGGCCCACATCGTCGTCAACGGCGACATGGGTCCGGCCGAGGTCCAGCGTTACTGTCAACTGCAAGAGAACGGCAAAAACCTGATGCAGGCCGCCGTCCGGCAGATGGACCTCAGCGCCCGCGCCTATCACCGCGTCCTCAAACTGGCTCGCACAATTGCTGACCTCGCCGGTGAAGAAGACATCGACACACCCCATCTGGCCGAAGCCCTACAGTATCGACCGCGCTTCATGGCCTAGGAGCGGCCCCTTACAAAAGGTCCGCCCAGCCCCGCCGCCACTGACCACTGCCGTTCCGCCTCGCCCCTGCCCTCGCGCCCCCAGCCACGCCTCCTCCGCCTCAAACTCACTCCTCACTCCTCTCCACTCTCTCCTCGCCGTTGCACCTACCCTGCCTCTCTCCAGAAACCGTGACCAATTCCAACCGCCCCTGATTCCTTGCCAGACTGTTCCCACCCCAAATCTGAACTTCCCCCAATTTCCGAAAAGGGGGTTGCATTGGCGGAAAGTTTGTGCTATACTCTAGCCGAAATCGATATTGATCCACCGGTGTGTCCCCAAGAAGCAAAAAAGCACGCCGGTGGTTACCACGAGGTCTGGTCTCGTGATAGATCCGTTCTATCACCTGTCCGGGCCTTCGCGTTTATGAGCAAACGAACTCACGGGCGCACGAAGATTATCAAGGAGGACGAGGAGCCGGACCAACCACATTCCCAGCCATCCGGACACACAACCGGTGGCATCCACGAGCCAGGGAGGACTATACCTGTGGCCAAAACGCTCTGCAAAGGAACCAGAAAGGACGGCTCCCCCTGCCGGGGAGTCGCTCTCGAGCAATACGACGGCTACTGCCTCGCCCACGGCGCGCCGCCCGACCAGGCCCATGAGTGGCGCGCCGCGGGCGGTAAGAACTCCGCCACCGCCGTACGCCGCGACAAGCGTATGCCCGAACATCTGAAAGAACCTATCGATCACATAGTGGACTACATGCGGCGGCTGGCCGAAAAAGACCCCACGCCCGCCGGACTCAACGCCCTGTCCCGCGCCGCCAAGACGCTGATCGAGCTCCGCCGCTTCGCCAACGAGGAGATGGAGATCATCCGCGCCGAAGAGATCCGGGCCGAGGCCGCCGCACGCCTTGACGTGCAGACCGACCTTGAAGTCCTCGAAGCAACTGACGACATCAGGGTCATGCGGGACCGGTTCCGCCGCGAGTCCTTCGTCGAGCAGGGCTTCGCCCGCTTCACAGAACCGTTCACGCGCGACGACCCACCCAAGGTCATCCTGAACGAAAAAGGGCGGCTCCGTTTCGGCCTTCAGCACGTCGAAGACAGGCAAGCCTTCCTGGAGGAAGTGGACGATGGTCTGTTTGACTATGTCCGTGGAAAGCCCGGCCATCCCGGTCTTCCCGCGGTCGCCGCAAAGTTGGAAGAAGTGCAGGAAGATCTTGAGAACACGCTGTCCCGTCTGGCGCACGTGTCCGAGGCCCCTTACGACCCGATGACCGGCCAGCCATTCACCGGGCTCCCGGTCGGTGTGAGAACCGTTCCTTCTGGCGAATATGTCTGCCCCACCCAGAAAAATCCGCAGGAAGCCCTGCACGAGCAGCTCAGTTATGTCAAGGCGCTGAGACGCAGAGTCAAAAAGATCTCTGAGAGCGAAAACGACAAACGCAGACAGGCAGAGCAGGCAAGAGAAGCGGGAACACGGATGGAGCGGGAAACAGACGCAGAGGCAACCGGTCAGAGCAGGAGGCAGCCATTGAGGACCGGACAGTATCGGAAACAGACCCGGGAAACCAGGAAGAGCAGGAAACGGGCAATGGAGATCGGGCAAAACCGGATACAGCACCGGGATTCAAGGTAGTGATGGTAAGAGACAACAGAAATCTGGCAGAGTCTGAACCAGATCACCAGGCCGATTAGCAAACGGTCAGACAGCAGCTGTTGTCCCTGATCGCCGCCCGTGCGCCGGAACCTTAACAAACAAATAGAATATAACCAACATAACTGCATCCCTAGGCCAGCAGCAGTATCCCCCTGCCCCGAACTCGTCCCGCACACCCCGCATCCACCCCCAAAACTGCCCTCCCACTGTCTCAAGCCACTAGCCCTTGGCTCCCAGCCCCTAACCCCTGCCCTTCGCGCCCAAAATTCTTCCCCGATTCCATCCCCAATCCCCCAATCTCTTGTCCTCTCTCGTACAAGCCCTCAACACGCCCCGCAAACCGCGCATCCACCCCCAAAACTACCCTCCCGCTGCCCCTAGCCCCTAGCCCCCAGCCCCTAACCCCTGCTCTTCGCGCCCAAATTACCCCCTGGATTCCACCCCAAATCCCCCAATCTCTCGTACAAGCACCCAAAACGCCCCTCCGTCCCCCCGGATGCTCCCTCCAAACGCGCCGCTCCACGCCACTCACTCCTCACTCCTCTCCACTCTCTCCTCGCCTCTTTCGACCCACCGGCTATCTTAGACAATACTCGCAATCCAGATTAGATTCGACTGCCTTTGGGGGTACCCCCCTGAAAACGTGCCAAAAATGTGCCAAATTGTGCCAAATGCCTTTAGCGCCTTCACTCTTGAGCCGTTGAGTGAAACGGGGGGACCCCCCAACAAGGCGACAAATAGCCACAAAACCTGCCAATACATTCAGGCTCTGTTGCATGGTGGGGAGAGGAGTGGAAATCGATCTGAGAACCCGACGTGGGCGGGTTGCTACATGAGGTAAACGAAAGTTCACCCCCAATCTGGCCTGCACACCGGCATGAAAGACAACTTGACGCAACTATTGTGCCTGTGGTATACAAAACGTAGTCAATTCGCCAAAACTGCGTATCGTACCCGTAGATCAATCCCGGACACCCTGGCTTCCGTCTGACACAAGCTAGGGACTCCCGAAAGCCGAACTTTTGCCCCGATGACGTGGTAGTCGGCACCCGCTCCGCTTGGGCCTGTCCTGGTTACACCAGTCCTGAAGTCAACAACCTGCTTCCCCTCGCCGCGAAAGCGTTCTTCGCTTTTGCGCTCAATGATGACGTGTTTGAACTCATTCACCACCAAGGAGAGTTGAGACTATGACGATCACAAGGAAGTCCGTTGGATTAACCGTCTTTCTAATCCTGCTGCTCGGTCTGCTCGCAGCCTGCGCCGCCCCCGCTGCAACTGAAACGGGCGCAATGGCGGAGGAAGAAGCCGAAGAAGAAATGGCGGCCGAACCCACCGAGCCGTGGTACGACGAAGCGGACGTTATGAGCGACCATATTCACGTCTGCACCGATTCACCGCCCAAGTACGGCGGAGAAGTGGTCGTGGCCGGTGCCGCCGGCGCCATG
This sequence comes from Caldilineaceae bacterium, assembly GCA_965208965.1. Taxonomy (GTDB): domain Bacteria; phylum Chloroflexota; class Anaerolineae; order Caldilineales; family Caldilineaceae; genus Bin5. Next base: position 344,226 of record OZ242384.1, on the reverse strand, counting down.
ACGGGTAGCAACTGGTTCATCTTCAGCGCCCGCGATGACTATCTCTTCAGCCAGTTGATCGACCGTGACACCGACGCCGTCTCCATCCATCCCGACGTAGCCACAAGCTGGGATGTCTCCGCAGACGGCCTCACCTACACCTTCAACCTGCGCGATGACGTCCGCTTCCACGACGGTGAGCAGCTGACCGCTGAAGACGTCAAGTACTCGCTCGAAATGTTCTTCCATCCCGATACCGGCGCCTCCCACGGCCGCACCTCCGGCCTCGATCAGCTGGCCGGGGCCGCTGAATTCGAAGCCGGTGAATCCGATGAAATCACGGGCATCAAGGTCCTCGACGACTTCACTCTCGAGTTGAACCTGGTCGCGCCGCGCAGCAGCGTCCTCAGCAATATGGCCGCCTTCAACATCTGGCCCAAGCACCTGCTCGAAGGCATCGCCTTCGCCGACCTGGGCGAGACCGAATACGCCGTCCGCAATCCCGTCGGCTCCGGTCCCTTCACCATGGGCGATTTCGAGCCCGATCAGTTCTACATCCTCAAAGCCAATGAGGACTACTACGCCGGCCGACCCTATCTGGACCAGATCATCTTCCGCATTGGTCTGTCCGGCGCAACCGCCTTCGCCGCCCTCGAGAACGGTGAGATTCACATGGCCGGCCGCGTCACCGCAGTGGAATACGAGCGCTATAAGGACGATCCTAACATTGTCCTGCTTGGCGGTCAGCTCGGCGGCGGTATGACCGTCTGGGCCAACCATAACAGGCCTCTGTGGCAGGACGCGCGCGTGCGGCAGGCCCTCCTGCACGCCCTCGATCGCGAAGCCATGGCCGAAGCCTACTACGGCGAGTTGGCTGAGGTACTGCATCTGCGGCTTACCAATCCCGAATTCGTCAGCCCCAATATCACAAAGTACGATTACGACCCAGACAAAGCGCGTGCTTTGCTCGAAGAGGCCGGCTGGGATTCCGAGCAGGAAGTGAGCTTCGTCACCTACTACCAGGATGACCAGAACAAGCGCATCCACGCCGCCATGCAGCAGTACTGGAACGACGTCGGCATCAAGGTCGACCTCGTTTACCTGGATGGTCCCGCCTGGGTCGCCCGCGTCTACGACAACGATGACTTTGATATGTCCTACGGCTGCTGCGGCTGGTTCAACCCCGATCAGTTGCGCCTTTCTCTCGGCTGCGACCGTAGCTGGCCCGCAGGCCGTAACGTCGGCCACTACTGCAACGAAGAGTTTGACGCCTTGGCCGAAGCCGCTATGTCCGAACCGGATCCGGCCAAGCGCAAGGAGATGCTGTACAAGGCGACCGAGATCATTACAGCAGAGGCAGGTGAGATCCCCGTCTTTTGGCCGACACGATTCTCCGCCTTCAGCGCTAGCGTCTGCAACAACATCAACCGCCAGCTCGACGAGCCCTTCGCCGAACGCTACCCCGCCAACTGGTATCTGGCCGGCGAGTAGGAAACGCATAATTCAGCGGCCAGTGGGCAGCATCGCCACTGGCCGCCGACTATTGATCTCAAACGCGACGACTCTGAACTTATCCGCTCTGTCGCCCGGAAGGTGACCGACCTCCGCTTCAATTGGATTTTGGGCAATCTGAACGGGTGGGTTTGTTGCTGTAATCAGGACTTTAACGACTGTGTTTCTTAAGCATTGATTCCTCCTGGATTTCCCTGACTCTTGCCTCGAAGGCAAGGAAGACGGTCAGAATTCCAGTCCACCGTGATTCGTCCTTGTTGTGCCGTTTCGGGCTTGGTCCATTGTCGGTCCTGTACGCCCGGGAGAACTCTCCTGACGTAAGTTGCCCAACTCCTTACGGCCGCGATGGCGACCCTCGTCAAAGCGCTCGCTTCAGACGTGTTCGGATTCATGCACCCGTATCGCGCCCGCGCAAATGGGCGTAACGCATCAATTACGAAGGGGTTGAAACCATGTCGATTACAAGGAAGTACGTAGGAATCGCCGTTTTCCTGCTCCTGCTGGTCGGAATGATGGCAGCCTGTGTCGCGCCGGCCGCGCCTCAACCGGCCGAGATGCCGGAGGAAACAGCGGCAGAGCCTGTTGAGCCTTGGTACGAAGAGGCAGACCTTGATAGCGACCATATGCATGTCTGCACCGATTCACCGCCCAAGTATGGCGGCGAGGTGGTGGTGGCCGGCGGCGCAGGAGCCATGACGGGGAGCAACTGGTTCGTCTTCACCGCCCGCGATGACTATCTCTTCAGCCAGTTGATCGACCGCGACACCGATGCGGTTTCCGTCCATCCTGACCTGGCCACAAGCTGGGACGTCTCCGCAGACGGACTCACCTATACCTTTAACCTGCGCGATGACGTGCGCTTCCATGACGGTGAGCAGCTGACCGCTGAAGACGTAAAGTTCTCGCTGCAGATGTTCTTCCATCCCGATACCGGCGCCTCCCACGGCCGTACATCCGGCCTCGATCAGCTGGTCGGCGCCGCCGAATTTGAAGCTGGCGAGTCCGATGAAATCTCAGGCATCAATGTTCTCGACGACTACACGCTCGAGCTGAACCTTGTGGCGCCGCGCGGCAGCGTCCTTCTCAATATGGCCTCCTTCAATATCTGGCCGAAGCACCTGCTCGATGGCGTCGCCTACGCCGACCTCGGCGACACCGAATACGCTGTCCGTAATCCCGTCGGTTCCGGCCCCTTCACCATGGGTGACTTCGAGCCGGATCAGTACTACATCCTCGAAGCCAACGAAGACTACTACGGTGGCCGCCCCTACCTCGACCGAATCATCTTCCGCATCGGCCTGCGCGGCACAACTGCCTACGCCGCGCTTGAGAACGGCGAAATCCACATGGCCGGTCGCGTGACCGCAACGGAATATGAACGCTACAAGGACGACCCCAATATCGTCCTCCTTGGCGATAAGATCGCCGGCGGTCTGACGGTCTTCCCTAACCAGAACAGGCCGCTGTGGCAGGACGTGCGCATACGGCAGGCGCTCCTCTATTCGCTTGACCGTGAAGCGATGGCCGAAGCCTATTACGGCGACCTGGCTGAAGTCCTCCACTTGAGGCTTACCAATCCCGACTTCGTCAGCCCCAATATCGCCACCTACCCCTTCGACCCTGACAAGGCCCGCGCCCTGTTGGAAGAAGCCGGCTGGGATCCCGAGCTGGAGGTGGACTTCGTAACCTACTACCAGGATGATCAGAGCAAGCGCATCCACGCCGCCATGCAGCAGTATTGGAACGATGTCGGCATAAAGGTGGACCTCGTCTACCTGGATGGTCCCGCCTGGGTCGATCGCGTCCTGGAGAACGACGATTTTCATCTGGCCTACGCTTGCTGTGGCTGGTTCAACCCGGATCAGTTGCGGCTCTCACTGGGCTGTGATCGCGGCTGGCCGGCTGGCCGCAATGCAGGCCACTACTGTAACGAAGAATTCGACCAGTTGTCCGAAGCCGCCATGTCCGAACCCGATCCGCAAAAACGGATGGAGATGCTGCACCGGGCCACCGAGATTATCACCGAAGAGGCCGGCGAAATCCCCGTCTTCTGGCCGCGACGGTACTCCGCCTTCAGCGCCGACGTCTGCAACAACATCTACCGCCAGCTCGACGAACCGTTCGCCGAGCGCTACCCGGTGAACTGGTACCTGGCCGGAGAGTAACCAACTGCGAAGCTTGAGATAGGAGGAGTGGAGAGCGAGAGCACTTTCTCTCTCTTCACTCCTCCCCTCCCGCTCCTGGGTCTTACCATGAATCGCTACATCCTTCGTCGCATCGTCCAGATGTTGCCCGTACTGTTCGGGATCACAGTCCTTACATTCACCTTCACCGAACTGGCGCCGGGCGACGCCGTTTCCGCCATGATCCTCATGGACTATGAAACCGGTACCGGCGGCGACGAAGGCTCCCACGCCGACACGCTGCGTGCAAAGTACGGGCTGGACCAACCTCCTCCCATTCTCTATCTGAAGTGGATGGGCGGTCTTCTGAAGGGAGATCTGGGTGTGCGCATCCGCAGCAAGATCCCGGTCTGGGATGAAATCGCCCGCCGCCTGCCCGCAACATTGCGCCTGATGGCAGCGGCCATTGTAATTTCCATTCTCTTGGGCATTCCCTTGGGCATCTTCTCCGCTCTCAATCAGTACACGCCCCCAGACTATGTGCTCACATTCCTTGCTTTTATAGGTATCTCCATTCCGGGCTTCTTTGCTGCAATTGGCGCCATCTATCTCTTTTCGCTCAAATTGGGCTGGGTGCCCACCAGCGGCTATTCCACCATCGGCCGAGATCTCGGCTTGTGGGACACCATGCTCGACCGTGCGCGCTACCTGGTGCTCCCTGCCATCGTGCTGGGGCTGGACTCGACCGCCGGCATCATGCGCTATACACGTTCCAGTGTCCTCGAGGTTGTGCGGCTCGACTATATCACCGTCGCCCGCAGCAAAGGGCTGAACGATCCAGTTGTCATCTTCCGCCACATTCTTCGCAACGCCCTGCTTCCTGTAATCACCATCATTGGTCTGCGCCTCCCCAGCCTTTTCGGCGGCTCCATCATTATCGAGACCATTTTCAACTGGCCTGGAATGGGCATTCTTTACCTGGACGGGGTTGCCACGCGCGACTACCCACTGATCATGGGCATGGTCCTGGTCTCGGCCCTGACTATCGTCTTTAGCAACCTCATTACAGACTTGACCTATGGGGCCATTGACCCCCGAATTCGCTACGAGTAGCAATTCCATTCCCTTGGCCGGGGTCGGCTCCGACCGTCAGGCACCTGCCACCGGCCCTGTTCCGCTATCACGAGCCAGACTGTACCATGACTGCTGAATCAAAACCCGAAGGACTCCAGGAAATAACCGACTCCCTCCAGTCCGACGAGGGCGGTGCAGCCGCGCAGCGCCGCCGCGCCTGGCGCCGTTTCCGCCGTCACAAACTCGCCTTGGCCAGCGCCATCCTGATGTTCCTCCTCATTATCGTTGCCTTCCCCCTTGCCCCCGTCGTGGCGCCCATTCATCCCCACAAAATCGAAATAAGAGAGATCGGCCTCGCTCCAGGCGAGGAAGGCCATCTGCTGGGTACCGATCTTACCGGTCGCGACATCTGGAGCCGCGTGGTCTACGGAGGACGCGTCTCCCTGTCCGTGGGCATCGTCGCCGTCTCCCTGTACATCACCATTGGCACTATCCTGGGTAGCGTTTCGGGCTACTACGGCGGCACTGTTGATGCCGTGATTATGCGCATAACCGACACCGTCATGGCCTTCCCGATCCTGATCATTCTCATCGCGCTCGTATCCATACTCGGCCCGGGTATATTCAATTCCATGCTGGCGATCGGTCTTATCGGCTGGACCGGCGTAACCCGCCTTGTCCGCAGCCTGATTCTCTCTATTCGTGAAACCGACTATATCATGGCCGCACAGGCTGTTGGCGTCGAAGAGAGATGGATCATCGTGCGTCATATCCTGCCCAATGTGGTCGCGCCCATCACCGTCGCCGCCAGCTTCGGTATCGCCGGCGCAATTCTCACCGAGGCCGGACTCAGCTTCCTCGGCCTCGGCGTTCAGGTCCCGACCCCCAGCTGGGGCAACATGCTCAACGAGGCCCAGAACATTCAGATCATCGAAAACATGCCCTGGTACTGGGTCCCGCCCGGCCTCATGATCACCGTCTGCGTCCTCGCCATCAACTTCATCGGCGACGGCCTCCGCGACGCCCTTGACCCCCGCATGAGCCTCGACTAAGATTGTTTAGTGCCCTACAACTCTGTTACCCAGGTCTGATGGAGGAAAAGATGATTCTGACGCCGGAGCAAAAAGCAACCTTCTGGCGGGAAGGCTTTTTGCCTTTCCCCACCCTGCTCGATACAGAGGAGCTGGCACAACTCCAGCAGTTAACCGAGGACATCGCTTTTGGGCGCGTCGAAGTGGCTGCCGACATCAAAGGAATTCCGGTCCTGGAAAAAGAAATGGTCGTCGCACGCGGCGAAGTGCAGGCCGACAGCGCGCTCGACGAACTGCGTAAAATCAACTTTCCCGCCTCCATCCACGAAACCTTTCTCGCCGTCGCCAGAAAACCGAAGCTCGTCGACCTGATCTCTGAACTCTTCGATGAACCCGACATAAAACTATTGGGCGATCAGATATTCATGAAGCCGCCTGGACATGGATCAGTCAAAGAATATCACCAGGACTCAGCCTCCTGGCCCTTCCTCATACCCCAGAACCAAATCACCTGCTGGATCGCGCTCGATGACGCCACCCTCGAAAACGGCTGCATCCGCTGCCTTCCCGGCAGCCATCACTATGGCTTGCTTCATCTCAGGCACCTCCCGAAACTGCTGACCGAGGAAATGAAGGCGCGCGAAGTCCCGGTCCCCATCCCCGCCGGCGGCTGCCTCCTCTTCCACAGCCTCAACCTGCACTATTCCAGCCCCAACACCTCCACCAAGAGGCGCCGGGCTTGGGCCCTGCACTATATGATGGCAAAAACAAGAGACCTGAGTACAGATGAAGAGGTCCATGTTGACTATATCTCGGTGCGGGGCAAATCCCATGCAGGGTTTGTCTGATTAAACCTAAAACCTTGCCGCGTGTTGCACGTACCCTTCTCTATGTCCTCGGTCTCACAGCCCTGGCGGCCACTTGGCAGGCCGTGTCCAACTATGTTGGATCACTCGAATCTGTGCGCGGCCTCGAGCTGGAGCTTACAGAGGTGCGCAGAGTCGATTCCGATAGCGCGCAACTCGTTGTGCAATTCAGGCTCCACAACCGGTCGGAGCTCCCTGTCCAACTGAATAGCTACTTCTTTGACCTGTACCTGGACGGAAACCGCATCGGCGGCAGCAGCAGCACTTGGCGCGACGATATTCCCGATGTCGACCGCTCCCTTTACACCCGCGCTTCTACTATCGAACAGACCCTGGCCCCTTACGAACGTCTGGATATGGAATTCCTCCTGCACGTCTTTGACTTGGAAAACTTTCTCGGAGGGTCCCAGGAGAATTCTGAGCCGCCGAACTGGTCCGTTAAGGCCGGATTTCGCCTCATCCATCCCCACTCGCAAGACGAGCGTCTCCTGCGCCTACAGGCTACCCTGCAGGAGCCTGTGCCATGAGGTCGCTCATTCGACAAGGCGCAGCCGTCTTGGCGGTCGCCTCAATCTTGGCCTACGTCGGGCTGATCTCTCTATCTCACATTCAGGACTATGTCCCTTGGCCGGCCGATATGCTCGCCCTCAGCCTGGTCGCCGCAATATGCGGAGCGCTGCTTGCAGTGGCAGAAAGCAGAGCGATCTTACTGTTCACCTTGGCTGCGATCTTGAGCACTCTCCTTTTTGGCGGCTTTTGGACCTATGCCTCCTGGGCGCTTCTACGCGGCCAGCTCCCAGCCCTCGACATCCTGTTCTCCGACTACGTCTTTACCTATACAGTTCAACGCGGCTTCATCCTGGTCGCGCCCAGTATCGTGTTTGGACTGTTGGGCGTATTCGGCGTACAGTTACTCCTATCCAAAGTCCTGCGGCGCTGAACCGCAGCAATTCCAGACAGCATGCCATGCCCACTCTTGACTGCGAGGAGACCAACCATGAGCCTGACTCCCGAACAGAAACAGTTTTTCGATGACAACGGCTACCTTTCTTACGGCCGCGTCCTGTCCGACGAAGAAATCGAATCCCTTCGCCAGCGCAGCGAAGACATCGCCGCCGGACGTCTCAACCACGTCCCATCGAACTACATTCAATTTGAAGAGCAGTTCCGTGACGGCAAAAAGACCGTCGAGCCCCGTATCGACATGATCCGCAAGATGGTCTATCTCTGCTACCACGATGACCTCTTCGAGGCCGTCGCCAAAAAGGCCGAAATCGTCGACGTGATCGAGGACCTCCTGAGCCCCAATATCAAGCTCTACACCGACCAGCTCATGATGAAGCCCCGTTTCAACGGCACCGTGACCGACTGGCACCAGGACTCCGTCGCCTGGCCCATGTTCGCCCCCCAGAACCACGTCAGCTGCTGGGTCGCCCTCGACGACGCCACCGTCGAGAACGGCTGCATGACCGTTATCCCCGGTAGCCACAAATGGGGGCCGATCACCCGCGAATACAAAGATCGATTCCTGGCCCTGCCGCACCTGGCCGACCCCGTCCCGGTCGAACTGAAAGCCGGCCAGTGCATGTTCCACCATGGCCTCAACTTCCACCGCACCGAAGCCAATACCACCCCCAACCGCCGCCGCGGCCTGGCGCTCCACTACCTCGACGCCGAGACCAGCTATCTCCGTATCGTCGACGAGGACCATCGCAACCAGGTCGAAGGTACGCCCCGCAAGGGCAGCACACCCTTCATGCACATCCGTGGCAAGGAGTTTCCGGGACGGGTATAACCGCAGAGGCCGCAGCTTTTTGGCCATTGCGACACTTCTCTCCCAATTGAGGACAACCCAGGAAAGGCGCCCGATGTCCCATATCCTCCCTACCGCAACCCTTGGTCGTACCGGCTTGGAAGTCACCCGGCTCGGATTCGGCGCAGGCCATCGTCGCGCCATGACCGACGCGGAGATGAACGCCCAGCTCAACGCCGTTCTCGATGCCGGCATCAACTTCATCGACACCGCCAACGACTACGGCAACAGCGAGGAGATGATCGGCCGCTACCTTCGTCACCGCCGCGATGAATTCGTACTCGCCACCAAGTGCGGGTGCCATCCAGACGGCCATATCTGGTCAAGAGAAAACGCCTTCCGCGGTCTGCACGAAAGCCTCGAACGCCTGCGCGTCGACTGCGTCGACCTGATGCAGCTGCACAACCCGACCGTCGCCCAATGCGAACAGGGAGAACTGGTGCAGGCGCTACAGGATATGCGCGCCCAGGGCAAAGTGCGCTGGATAGGCATGTCGACCACGCTCCCCCACCTGCCCACCTACCTCAGCTGGGATGTCTTCGACGCCTACCAGATCCCCTACTCCGCCCTTGAGCGCGACCATGAAAACTGGCTGACCACTACCGCGCAGGCCGGCGCCGGCAACATCATTCGCGGCGGAGTCGCCCTCGGCAAGCCGGGCGTCGGCCTCGGCCAGTCCGACCGCTGGCAAGCCTTTGCAGATGCGGGCCTGGACGAACTGAAGCAGGCGGGCGAAAGCGACACTTCATTCGTACTCCGCTATACACTCACGCACCCCGACGTCCACACCAATATCGTTGGCACAACCAATCCGGCCCACCTAGCCGAAAACGCACAGGCCACTCTCGCAGGTCCCCTTTCCCAGGACGTGTACGACGAAGCCAGGAAGCGGCTGGACCGCATCGGCGTGTCCCCGGCCTGAGCGGGCAGCCCGCCCACTGCCGCCTCCTTGATCAGCGGCCGCCGGCAAAGACAGTCAGCATAGGCGCAAAGGGAGCTAACTATGACCAGTCCACTCAGTAATGTCGAGCCCGGCCCAGGAATCCACATCGGCTCCCGTCGCGAACTGCTGATCGACGACTATCTGATCGCCGCCCTGTCTCGCGACGCCGAACTGCGCCTCCACCGCCCTGTGCCGCAGGAAGTAGCCCTGGAAACCGACGCACCTTGGGAGGGCAACGCCTCCGGATACGTAACCGTATTCCAGGACGATGACCGCTACCTCATGTACTACCGCGGCTGGCACTTCACACATGACTCGGGCGCCCTCGAATTTGCCCATCCCGAATTCGTCTGCCTGGCCGAAAGCAGCGACGGCATAAACTGGACCAAGCCCAACCTGGGCATTGTCGAATATGACGGTTCGCGCAACAACAACATCATCCTCGACGCCCGCGACGACGACAGCCCCGCCATCAACTTTGTGCCCTTCAAGGACCCCAATCCCGACGCGCCCGCCTCCGAAAGATACAAAGCGCTCGCCAACAACAGGGGATACAAAGGCCTTTTCGCACTCAGCTCACCCGACGGCCTCCACTGGACCCGGATGCGCGACGAACCCGTCATCACCAAGGGCTACTTCGACTCCCAGAACCTTGCCTTTTGGGACGCAGAGCGCGGCGAATACCGCGACTACCATCGCGACTTCCGCCACGGTCGCGACATCATGACCTGCGTCTCGTCCGACTTCATCAACTGGACCGAGCCCGTCTTCATCGACTACAACCCCACCCGCATCGCCGAGCTCTACACCAATCAGGTCACGCCCTACTTCCGCGCCCCCCATCTCTTCGTCGGCTTCCCCGCCCGCTACGTCGAGCGCCCCTGGTCGCCCGCCATCGAGGACCTGCCCGAACCTGAGCACCGGCGCATGCGCGCAGAAGCGCGAGAGCGCTACGGCGCCGCCCTCACCGACGGCCTCTTCATGAGCAGCCGCGACGGCATGGAATTCAACATCTGGCCGGAAGCCTTCATCCGACCCGGACTGCGCCCGCAGGACAACTGGACCTACGGCGACAACTACCAGAACTGGGGCCTCGTCAACACTCGCTCCCAGTTCGCCGGCGCGCCCGATGAGCTGTCAATCTACGTCAGCGAAGGCTACTGGCGCGGGCAGAGCGTAAGCCAGCGCCGCTACACGCTCCGCATGGACGGCTTCGCTTCGCTCCACGCACCCCCCAGCGGCGGCGAGATGATCACCAAGCCCATCCGGTTCACTGGCCGCAATTTAGAACTGAACTTCTCCGCCTCAGCCGCGGGCAGTGTACGCGTGGAGATTTTACACGGACAGGTCGATCTGGCCGTCGAGGGATTCGGATTGGACGACTGTGTGAAACTGCTGGGAGATGACCTCGATCGGACCGTGCGCTGGACGCAGGGCGCCGATGTCGGCGCACTCAGCGGCGAACTGGTGCGGCTGCGCTTCTCACTCCAGGATGCAGACATCTACTCTTTCCGCTTTGTGGAATAAGGCAGTACTGACCGGCGAGTTCCTGGCCGCCCTGACCGCAGCCGCACGCAGGAGTTATCGATGAAAATCCGGCGCTTTCGACCGTCCGACCTGGAAACCCTGAAGACCATTACAGCCATCTGCTTCGACGGCGTCTCCATCGACCAGAACATCGAGCGCATGCACGGGACTATCCGCGGCAAAGACTGGCGCTGGCGCAAAGTACGCCACATCGACGACGACGCCGCAGCCAACGCAGACGGCATCCTCGTCGCCGAAGTCGACGGCCAAATCGTCGGCTACGTCACCACACGCGTCGATAGAGCCGCCGGCATCGGCGGTATCCCCAACTTTGCCGTCCTGCCCGAATTCCAGCAACAAGGAATAGGCCGACGCCTTCTCGAAGAAGCCGTCTCCTACTTCGCCGCCGCAGGCCTGTCCTACGCCCGCATTGAAACCCTCGACCAGAACGACGTCGGCGCCCACTTCTACCCCGACTTCGGCTTCAAGGAAGTAGCCCGCCAGATCCACTACATCATGCCCATCACCGCAGACGAGGCATAAACGCCTCCCTCCGCGACAGGCACCGCAGCCCAGGAGCTTACACATGTCAAAAGCCAAAGTCAGAGTAGGAATCGTCGGCGCCGGACCGATCGGGGGTCTCGGGCACAGACCCTTCTCCCACGCCGCCGGCTACCGGCGCTGCGAAGACGCCGAACTGGTCGCAATCGCCGACATCGACCCGCAGCGGCTCCAGCAGTTCGGCGATGAATGGGAGATCGAGCCCGAGCACCGCTATCCCACTGCCGCAGACATGTACGAAAAGGCCCGGCTTGACGTCGTAGATGTCACCACCAACACGCTCTACCATCACCACCCCGTCATCGAAGCCGCCCAAGCCGGCATAAAAGTCGTCATGGTCGAAAAGCCTCTCGCCACCAGCGTCGCCTGGGGCCGTAAGATGGTAGCGGCCTGCGATCGCAGCGGCACACGCCTCATCACCGAGCATACCCGCCGCTTTCTCCCCCACTACCAGCGTCTCAAGCGCATGATCGACGACGGCGCCGTCGGCCGTGTCAAGACCATCACCTACGAAGGCTGCCGCCCCCTCCTCACAAACGGCACCCATACCGTCGACTACGCCTTTTTCTTCACCGACGCCCAGCCGCAGCTCGTTTCCGGCTACCTCAACACGGAAACCGTCGCCGACCCCGGCGGCGCCGGCATGATCGCCTGCTCAGACGGCGTCGTCGTCTTCATCGACTGCATCGCCGAGCGCAAGGAGTCCCTCGGCTACACCAAGATCGCCGGCACCGAAGGCCGCATTCATTTCAGCGAACGCCGCGGCCTCTGGGAATACGGCCCCCTGGTCGAGGCCGATGAGGGCTATGGCACCCGCTACGACTTCGAACCCATCCCCGACATGCCGGCCGAATTCACGCTCGACGACTACTTCTACTCCGCCACCCGCGAGAGCATCGACTGCCTTCTCGAAGATCGCGAAAGCGTATCCACAGGCCGCGACGGCCTCAAAGCGCTCGAAGTCATCACCGCCATCCACGTCTCCCACAAGACCGGCACGCAGGTAAGCCTGCCCCTCGCCGAAGGCCTGGACGAGCTCGAAATCCGCTCAACCGGAGAATAACTGACCACTGACCCCTTACCACTAGCTACTGACCACCGGAGTCCTCCATGCCAGTAACCTATCGCGCCGGGATCATCGGCCATACCGGACGCGGCAACTACGGCCATCACCTCGACACCGCCTTCCAGGGGTTGCCCAATGTCAAGGTCGTCGCCGTCGCCGACCCGGACGAAGAAGGTCGAGCCCCCGCGGTCCAACGTACCGGCGCCTCCCACAACTTTGCCGACTACACAACCATGCTGTCGCAAATGGACTTGGACCTAGTCGCGGTCTGCCCCCGCTGGGTCGATCAGCACGCCGACATGGTCATCGCCTGCGCCGAAGCCGGCGTCAAAGGCATCTTCTGCGAAAAGCCCTTCTCCCGCACCCTTGCCGAAGCTGACGCTATGCTCGCCGCCTGCGAAAAGAGCGGCGCCAGGATCGCCGTCGCCCACCGCCGCGCCAACCCCTACGAGCTGCATGCCAAAAAGATCATCGAGGACGGCCTCATCGGCGACGTGCAAATGATCCGCCGCCACGGCAAAGCCGACCACCGCGCCGGCGCCATGGACCTCATCGTCCTCGGCCCCCATCTTCTCGACAATATCCGTTTCTTCGCCGCTTCTGAAGTTGCCTGGGCCCACGCCCACGTCACCCAGAACGGCCGCGAGCTCACCACCTCCGATATCCATGAAGGCGACGAAGGCGTCGGCCCCATCGCCGGCAACGGCCTGGCCGCCTACTTCGTATTCCGCAACGGAGTCACCGCCCACTTCGACTCCTACCGCAGCGACGACACCGACACCCGCGAGCAGGTCAACTGGCTCGGCCTCGAGATCCAAGGCACTTCCGGCATCCTCTCCCTCCGCCTTGCCCCCCTTGGCGAACTCTACCACTACCCCTACCGACTCTGGCTCCCAGGTGACCGCGACGGTACCTGGGAACGCATCATCCTACCCGACTGGGACCTGAATCCCGACGGCCAGCCGCGTTCCGTTTCCGAGAAATTCCAAATGAACAACCGGGTATTCGTTGAAGAACTGATCCGCGCCATCGAAGAAGACCGCCAGGTATCCGCCGTGACCAACGGCCGCGACGCCCGCGCAGTCTTAGAAATGATCATGGCCATCCACGAGTCGCAGCGCCTTGGCGCCCGCGTCGACTTCCCGCTGCAAAATCGCGAGAATCCCTACGTTGTCTGGAGAAAAGAAGCGGGGCAGGAAAAACCGTAACCGGCACCAAATGAACAGCTGCCAGCACTTTCAAAGGCGGCAAACAAGAGGAATCAAGGGGTTATCATGACAGTTTCAAATCAATCTAATGACAAGGTCTACCGGGCCGGCATCATCGGGCTCACAGGCATCGGCCAATCGCCGCCGCGCTACGACCTCTGGTCCACCCGTCACCCCCAGCCCCATTCGCACGCCTCCGCCTACGCCGCCCATCCCCGCGCAGAAGTGGTCGCCGTCTGCGAACTCGTTCCGGAGCTCCTGACCCAATACGAAAAAAACTGGGGCCCAGCCGCGCACTACAACGACTACCGCGCCATGCTGGAAAGGGAAAACCTCGACATCCTCAGCGTGGTCACCTCAGACCACCTCCACGCCCAAATGGTCGTCGATGCCGCCGAGGCCGGCGTCCCAGCAATCTTCTGCGAAAAGCCCCTCGCCACCACCCTCTCTGACGCCGACCGCATGTTGGCCGCCGTTGAACAAAACGGCACCGTGATATGCGTCGACCACGGGCGCCGCTGGGACCCCTTCTGGCGCCAGGCCCTCTCCGTCATCGAAGACGGCCGCATCGGCTCCCTCACCCGCATAAACGCCCACCTCGGCGGCGAACGCGCCATGCTCTTCCGCAACGGCACCCACCTCGTCGACACCGTCTGCATGTACGCCGACGCCGCCCCCGACTGGCTCATCGGCGCTATGGAAGAGGGTTACGAAGACCGCACCGAATACCTCGGCGACGGCGGCCACGACCCCACCACCGATCCCGGCGCCTCCGCCTATGTCCATTTCACCAACGGCGTGCGCGCCCACATCGAAATCTCGCAGCGCACGCTCGTCAACTTCGAGCTCGACCTCCTCTGCACCAATGGCCGCATCCGCATCAGCAACACCGAAGCCCTCGTCTATCTGACCTCGGCGGAGCGCCCGTACGAAGTTACCAGCCGCCAGCTCGGTGGTTCCGTAGACTACCGCAGCGCCATGGTCAACGCCGTTGACGAGCTGATCAACCTGATCGAAAACGGGGGCGAAAGCATCTCCAGCGGCCGCCGTGCCCTTCATAGCCTGGAAATCATGATCGCCATCATGAGCTCCCAGGCCAAAGGCGTCGAAAAAATCCACTGGCCTTTAGCGCGAGACTGACACCCACACGGCCACTGACCACTGCAGTTCCGGGCGGTCGGCCGCAAGCGGCCTCCCTTGTGCGGGGGGATTCCCCCCGCAACGCCCCCCTTCGCATGCCCTGCCACTGTGGGCAATTGGAACCGGTGAGCCCGGCGACCGGTGCTTATTCACCAGGGCCGGTCCCTCCCTCCCCCTGTTATCAAACGCGAAAAAGCGCGAGAAAACTTCTCGCGCCCCCTCACACCCTTTCCCGAACACTTACCGCAATGACTAGCCCCTGACCCCTGACCCCTGACCCCTAACCCCTGACCTCTGACCTCTAGCCCCTACCCCCTATCTCCTCCGCAAACGCGCGCGCCTGCGCCGCCATATCCACCTCAACCATCTGGTTCCATGCCGACATCAGTCGCCGCGTTACCGGCCCAGGTTCTCCTGTACCTACATCATGCCCGTTGAAGCGCGTCGCCGGCATGATCGTAAACGGCGTGGAAGTGAAAAACGCCTCGTCCGCCGTCATCACGTCATACGGCTCCAGATTGCACTCCTGGCAGGCCAGTCCAACTCTCTCAGCCAGTTCCAACACAGCCTGCCGCGTCACGCCTCGCAGGATATTCCGCGGCTCCGGTGTCAGCAATCCCCCATCCTTCACTACGAAAAAGTTCGACCCCGTGCCCTCCGTCAGAAATCCATCCTCGTCCGTCAACAGGGCCCACGCCTCCGGGTCCACCTTCTGCGCCTGTATATTGGCCAGCTGGTAGTAGATGCGGCTGCGGTTCTTGATCTTCGGATCAATCAGCCGCGAGGGCACCGAGCGCTGCGTCGGGATCACGGCATGCACTCCCTGCAGATACGCGTCCGCAAACGCGGCCAGGTGCCACGTCAGCGGCCAGCAGTTGATCGTAACTGTCGGCCCCACCTCTCCCGCGAAGACCGACTTGTACAACCCCATCGGCCCGCGCGAAACGTTGTGTACGATCTGAAAGTCCCTGCCGTCCGCGAAACAGGCCCTGTTCCTCTCGATCGTTTCCAACGTTGCCGCCTCCATCTCCTCCGCCGTCAAGCCGCAGTCGATCTCCAGCGTCCGCAGCCCCACATAAAGCCTCTCAATATGCTCCCGCAATCGAAACGGCTGCCCGTTGAACGTACGCGTCGTCTCAAATATCACGTCGCCGTACATGAGCGCGGAGTCGAAAATCGAAAACGCCGCCTCGCTCTCGGGAACGAACGATCCGCTCACGTAAACTGTGCGTTGGCTGGTCATGGTATGCCTCCCCTGGCACTGGTTTCTGGCCCCCGGCCCATGTGTATTTCCGATTGGAAACAGACTGCAAATGATTGTACACTTGACCCTGTACTCCTGTCGATAAGCATCGCGCCCACACCCAAAGGAATCCTACGTGACACAGGGAAAGCGGTTGGTCCTCACCCCCTCAGGCCAAATTGAAATCGAAGAGTTTGATGTGCCGGCCCCCGCGCCCAATCAGCTCCTGGTACGCACCAGCCTCACTCAGGTCAGCGCTGGCTCCGAAATGAACGGCATCCGCCGTCGCCGCACCGCCAGCCCCGCAGAGCAGGCCTCATTTGCAAACGAAGGGCTTGGCTACACCGCCATCGGTGTCGTCGAAGAAGCGGGCAGTCAGATCGATCAGGTCGCGGTGGGCGACCGCGTCCTCTGCAGCGGCAACCATTCCACCCACTGGCTGGTTACACCCGAGCTCGAAGCCAGTGAAGTCGTCATTCCACAACAGTATAATGTCCAAAAACTGCCCGACGATCTGACCGATGTGGAAGTCGCCTTCTGCGTTCTCGGTGACGTGGCCCTCCACGGCGTGCGCCGCGCCCAGATCCAGATCGGTGAATCGGTCGCAGTCCACGGCCTCGGCGTTGTCGGCCTGCTCGCCTTGCAGCTCTGTCGCCTCGTCGGCGCCCAGCCACTCATCGGTGTCGACCTTGTTGAGGAGCGCTTGGATCTTGCCCGCCAGCTCGGCGCTTCCCATCTGGTCAACGCCGGCAGCCAGGACGCGGTCGAAGAGATCCGTGCCCATACACTTCTGCCCTGGCGATGGCGGGGCGCACTGCCCAGCATGTTGCCCGGCAGCGGGGCCGAAGTCCAGCTTCACTGTACCTCCTTTATCGGCAACTACCCCACCATGATCAAAGCCGCCGCAGATCGCGGCCGCATCATTCTCGTCGGCGCGACCAGCGGCTCCATCCCCATCGAGTCCAACGAGCTATTCCGCCGCGAAATCGTCGTGACCGGCTCCTACCAGACCGGTATGAGCGACACACATCCCTACTGGCCCTGGACGCGCGTGCGCAACCAGCACGTGATTCTCGACCTCATCCGCCGCCGCGAGCTGCAGACGGAGCCACTCGTCAGTCATGTCGTGCCCTTTACCGAGGCGCCTGATCTGTTCGACCGCATGATGAGCGGCCATGAAGGCTGGCTGAGCGTCTTTTTTACCTGGGACTGACATCCAAGGAGGCCGGCATGATCGACTTTCCCCGCTCCTTCTTCACCTGGAAGACCTTCCCCAGGCAGGAGGACCCCTACTACAAGTACGCCGGCGGTTTCATCGGCAACGATGGCGACGTTCGCCTCGTGCGCTTCAACATTGAGTCCAGCTGTGTTATCTCCGATGAGAGTGGCCCCGCCCTGGCCGAGCTATTCGTCGGCGCCCCCTGCCGCACCGAATATACCATCCCCCAACAGGGCTTCTTCCAGATCCCCAGCAGCGAATTTCGTATGGCCTTTAGCCGCACGCACCGGATCCCAATCGCCCGTCTGCCCAGCGGCGAATCAGAGCACGCCTCAGCGCAGAATCTGTGCGAGGCCTTCCAGGATCACGACATTAGCCTGAAAGAATTTCCCCACCCAATCGAGCTGAACGCCGGCGAGACCCTGATCGAAGCCACCCTCGCCAACGCCCTGCTCAATGCCCGTTGCGCCTACCGCGACGAACAAACCGGCCTTCGCGTCACCGTCGAATACCCTGTCAATCTTATCAACGTCAACCGCGAGGACGCCGCCTTTCAGATCTGCACCGGCCCTCTGATACTGCCCGACCTTGCCACCTGGAACGGCCGCACTGTCGAACGGGTCTTCCTTGCCCACGCCGCCTTCACCGCCTTTGACTACATCGAGTTCATCCTGCGCCGTGAGGTCGCCGCCGCTCCCGAAGAGCTCGCTTGGCTTCACCACATCGAAGGCCGGGATCGAAATGAGCTCCGCGATCCCGACAACAAGCCGCCCGGCTACCCCCCGCCCCGACCATCCCCGACCGTCTATCACGAAATCTGGGCGCTCCCCTCAACCAACACAGTCCTCCGCGCCCCCAACCTCTGACTCAACAGGCTTGCAGTTACTGACCACCAACCACTGCCCTTCAACAGGTGACACTCATGAGCAGTTCCACCACCGCACACAACGGTCCAATCGATATCGGCGCCCGCCTTGAACCCATGATCGATGACTTCCTCATCGCGGAGCTGACAGATCCCCTCGAGCTGCGCCTCCATCCTCCCGTCAAGCGCGAAGTGGTCCTTCAGACCGACGCGCCCTGCGAGGGCAACGCCTGCCTTTACCGCACCGTCTTCCAGGACAGAGACGGGCGCTTCCGCATGTACTACGGCGCCTGGCACTACGTCATGGGCGGTGGCCGCATAAACTACCCCCACCCCTACTATGTCTGCTATGCCGAAAGCACTGACGGCAAGCGCTGGAGCAAACCCGACCTCGGCCTCGTCGAATTCGAGGGCAACCGCAACAACAACATCGTTCTCGCGCCTGACAGCTTCCCTGGCATCGACATCAGCGCCGGCGATACCGCCGTATTCCCGGACACGAACCCAGCCTGCCAGGAAGGATCCGAGTACAAAGCCATCGTCCCCGCCGGCGCCCCGCGCGCGCTCCACGCCCTCCACTCCCCGGACGGCTTCAACTTCTCCCTGACGCGCCAGGAGAACGGAGAGGCCCCGGACCCTGTCATCACCGAGGGCTACTTCGACTCCCTGAATCTGGCCTTCTGGGACGACTACCGCGGCGAATACCGGGCCTACTTCCGCGACTTTCGCGGCGGCGCCCCCCACGGCGTGCGCGGCATCAAGACAGCCACCTCTGCCGACTTTCTCAACTGGTCCCAACCTAGGTGGCTCGACTACGGCGACAGCCCCGAACAGCCTCTCTACACCAACCAGATCCGGCCCTACCCGCGCGCGCCCCACATATTCTTTGGCTTTCCCATGCGCTACATCGACAGAGGCTGGGTACCGCAGACCGACAATCTCCCCGGGCTCGAGTACCGCCGGGAGCGCAGCGCCGCCCATCCCCGTTACGGCTCCGTGGTTACAGACGGGCTCTTCATGTCCAGCCGCGACGGGCTGAACTTCAAGCGCTGGGGAGAAGCGTATATCCGCCCCGGCCCCAATGTCGTAGACAGTTGGGTCTACAGCGACAACTGCATTGCCTGGGGCCTCATCGAGACCGAGGCCGATTCGCCCGGCGCCCCGCCCGAGCTCTCCCTCTACGTCGTCGAAGGCTATTGGACCGGCAGCAGCATGAACGTACGACGCTACACCACCCGCATCGACGGCTTCGTCTCCCTTCATGCTCCCTTTTCCGGCGGCTCCTGCCTCACAAAACCGCTGATCTTCTCAGGCCGCCGTCTCGTCCTCAACTTCGCCACCTCCGCCGCCGGCAGCCTGCGTGTCGAGATCCAGGACCACGAGGGCATCCCCGTCCCCGGCTTCTCCCTCGACGACAGCGACGAAATCTTCGGCGACGCCATCGACCGCCCCGCCACCTGGACTGGCGGCAACGACCTGAGCGCACTGTCAGGACGTCCCATCCGCATCCGGTTCGTCCTCAAGGACGCCGACCTCTATTCGATTCAGTTCCGCGAGTGAGTGGCGCCAGCCAGACCGGAAGACGCCGTCCACCATAGGAGACCAATATGCACATCTCAGAACTGAACATGACCCAGCTGGAGCGGGGAACAAAAAGCGCCTGCTGGCTGAACATTTCGCCGCGCGTCGAAGGCGGCTGGTGGCAGCTACCCCTGCTCACCGTAACCGGATCGAATCCGGGACCCACTTTGACCGTATTCGCCGGTGTCCATGGCGATGAATACGAGGGCGTCGAAGCCATCCCCCGTATCGCCGAAAAGGTCGACCCTCACCACCTGCGCGGCACACTCCTCATGGTCCCTGTCTGCAACATGGCTGCCTACGCTACCGCCACCCGCAACAGCCCCATCGACGGCCTCAACCTGGCACGCGTCTTTCCCGGCTCCGAGACCGGCACCCTGACCGAGTGCATCGCCTACTGGCTCACCAGAAAGTTCATCAGCGCAGCCGACTTCTTCATCGACCTCCACAGCGCCGGTATCGTCGGCGAAATCCCTACCCTTGCCGGCTACGTCCATAGCGACGATGACATCGGCCGGCGCTCTCTGGCCGCAGCAGGCGTCTTCGGCGCGCCTGTATTGTGGGGTCACCCACCGCCCATTCCGCCGGGCCGCAGCATCACCGCAGCCCTCGAACTGGGCGTGCCCTGCCTCTATACCGAAGCCGCCGGCGCCGGCCGCGCCCGCCCCGAAGACGTTGACTGCTTCACACAGGGCGTCCTCAACGTCATGCACCACTTGGACATGCTCTCGGGCGACCCGGGCCCTGCACCACCCGCCGAGCACCTCATCGGCGACGGCAACATGGACGAAGTCATGTCCGCCCCCATGGCCGGCTACTTCCGACCCCGCGTCGAGCTCCTGCAGGAAGTCCAATCAGGGCAGCTCGTCGGCGCCATCCACGACCCCCTCGGCGCCCTCCTTGCCGAGCTGCACGCCGAAAACGACGGCATTGTCATCATGCGCCGCGGCGTACACCGCGTCCTTGCCGGCGACGGCCTCATCCACCTAACCAACCGCGCCGAATAACACTGCCCACTGCGGTTCTACCATCCAAGCGCATACCCATCTCGCCGCGGGTCCGCGCCGCCCATAAACCCGCCGCTCTCAGGATCGACCATGATACCCTGCCCGCCCCCTACTTCCGCGTTCCAGGGACCCAGCCTGTTCAGCCGGTGGCCCATCTGCGTCAGCTCCAGCAGGACGTCCTCCCCGATCCGCGTTTCGACATCCACCTGTGTACCCGGCGACGTCGACTTGACCCGCGGCGCCTCGATCGCGGCCTGTATGTTCAGGTCATGATCGATGACGTTCATGATCATCTGCGGCGTCGTCTGCAATATCCCGTAGCTTCCCGGCGTCCCGATCAGAAAACGCAGCCCCTGTTCATCCCACACCTGCGCTGGCGACATGCACATCTCGATCTTCCGCCCCGGCGCGATGACATTCGGGCTCTGCGGGTCGGCGTCAAACCAGTTCAGGAAATTGTTCAGCGCAATCCCCGTCCCCGGAACGACCACTGCCGAGCCGAAACCGGCCCCCAGGCTCTGTGTAATCGCCACCGCGTTGCCCGCCGCGTCGATCGCGCTGAAGTGCGTCGTGCACTCGGTTCGCATCCACCGCCGCGGGTCCCCGGCCAGCACCTCGTCCTCCATCTTCTCCGACGTATACCGTTCACCTCCCGAAGGGCGCGCCTGCGAACCGATCTCTGCCCGGCGCTGCGCCGCGTACTCTTTCGACAGCAGACCGGCCGTGGGCACGTTCTCAAGCCCCGTATACTCGGCCCTGTCTGCCTGCGCCAGCTTCGCCGCCTCGATAAACCGGTGCAACGTCCCCGCACGGTTGTGGCCCATCTCCGCCACGTCGAAGCCCTCCATGATGTTCAGCGTCTCCAGATACTGGACCGCCTGGCACGGCGGCGGCGGCGCATACACACGGAAGCCCCGGTATGAGACCGAAACCGGTTCCTGCCACTCAACCGCAAAATCCTCCAGGTCCCTGTGCGTGATCAGCCCTCCGTTCTCCTCCATGTATCGGACCAGCTTGTCCGCAATCTCGCCCCGGTAAAAGACATCCGCGCCGCCCTCAGCGATGGCGCGCATGCTCTTCGCCAAGTCAGGCTGTATCATCAGCTCACCAGCAACCGGCGCACGGCCATGCGGCATATACGCCTCCACCGTCGCCGGATACTTCAGCATCTCCGGCACGTTGAACTCCGTGAACTCGGCATTCTTCACCGTCAGCGGAAAGCCATGCTCTGCATACTCGATCGCCGGCTCAAAGACCGCTGCCGCATCCATCGTCCCGAACCGCTCCAGCGCCGCCAGCCACCCCCCGCACGACCCGGGCACCAGCGGCGAACGCGGCCCTCGTGCCCGACTCTCCGCATCGCCAACCTCTTCAAACGTTGCCCCGTACGGCGAGCGCCCCATATAGTCCAGGATCGTATGCTCCTGTTCGCGCGCCGAGTAGATATGCATGTACCCGTCGCCCCCCAGTCCCGACATGTATGGCTCGACCACATTCAGCGCCGCCGCCACCGCCACCACCGCGTCGATAGCGTTGCCGCCTTCTATCAGTATCCGCACGCCCGCCAGCGAAGCCAGCGGATGCGCCGAAGCGATCATGCCTCGCCGGCCCGTCACCGTCGAACGATGAACGATTCCTTTGGCAGAAAAGGACATCGGTTTTCTCCTTGCAACTGTAGTTCCGGTTCTCTCTTTTTCGGCTATTCGTTTCTGATGTGGAGCGGCCCCTTTGAAACCACCCTCTCGTATCCCGGTTCCCCTGTTTTACTCCTCCCACACCAACAACACGCCCATCGCCTCCGCCAATCTTCCATACAGCAGATCGAATGCCTCTTTTGCTTCCTGATAGGGGAATCGGTGGCTGACCAAAGGCTCGACGCGGATACGCCCTTCCCGCATCAGTTCAACCGTCCGCGCCAGCATGAACTCAGGCGGATCTTCGCCGTAGTAGCCGCCAATCAGACGCCTCCTCTGGATCTTGCCCGCGTCCAGCGGCAACGGCTTCCCGTGGTAAAGACCGATCAAATGCAGCGTTCCCCCGTCGCATACCATCTCCTGTGCCTGCGCAAACGATTTCAGCCCCGGCTCGCCTCCCACACATTCGAACACGATATCCGCGCCGCGCCCGTCCGTCAGCTCCATCACCCGCTCCACCGGGTCCGTCTCCGTAACGTCAACAGCGTGGTCCGCGCCGAAAATAAGCCCCATCTGGCAGCGCCTGGCGATAGCATCCACAACGATAATCTGCTCACAAAGATGCTGCTTTACCCCCTGCAGCACCAGGTTTCCGACCAGACCCTGCCCCATGATCACGATCGTGTGACTGGGCCGGATCCCCGGTGACTGCGCCCAGGTGACGCCGCTCTTGGCCAGCGGCAGAAAAGTAGCCTCCTCAAACGAGATATCGTCCGGAATCGGCCACACGCGCGGCCCGATATTCGAATCGACCGGCTGCACAACATACTGCGCATGCGGCGCCACTGCCATCACCCGCTCCCCCGGCTGAAACTGCTTCGCCGCCTCGCTCCCCACCTCGTCAACCACGCCCGCCAACGAATAACCCATGATCCTCGGGTCGATCGCCTCCTCGTGCATATAACGCCGCAAGATCTCCGAACCCCTGCTGATCAGGCTGACCTTGCTCCGCACCCGCACCCCATTCGGCCCCACAGGCGGTATCGGAACCTCCTCCAATACGATGTTTCCAAATCCCTCGGGCTTGGTTACGCGTATCATTCTCTGCTCCTCGCTTTCCCGGAAACTGACGCTGACTGAACGGAGTGCCTCACCCCCCTCCAAGGCAAAATTCATACTAGCACCAAAGGGACATTCGCGTAAACGCCTCTTTTCCATCCACCCGCCGGTGCCCGTAGGGGCACACCTTGTGGATGCCCTTTCGCCATCCCACTCTGGACCGCACATCCTGCACACGCTGCCAAAGATTGCGATCTGAATAACCATTAGTGTAGAGTAGGCACTACGCAATCCCGATTCAATCTCGCAGGAGACCAGCCCCATGCGCCGTCCCAACTTCCTCATTATCTACACCGACCAGCAGCGCTGGGACGGCCTCGGCGTCAACGGCAATCCCGATATTCACACGCCCCACCTCGACAGACTGGCAAATCAGAGCGTCAACTTCGACCGCTGTTTCGTGCAGAATCCTGTCTGCATGCCCAGCCGCCTCAGCTTTCTCACCGGCCAGTATCCCTCCACCCTCGGCATCACGCACATGGGCGTGCCCGTGCCCGAAGATACCGTCACGCTGCCCCGCCTCCTCGGCCCCTATGGCTACCGCTCCGCCAACATCGGCAAACTCCACTTCCAGCCCCACGCCAACCGCGATCACCGCACCCATCACCCGCCCTACGGTTTCGACCACTTGGAGAATTCCGACGAGCCCGGCTCCTATGAAGACGCCTACCGTGCCTGGGTAAGGCGCCGCGCGCCCGACCAGCTCCCCTTTGTCAGCCTCGGCCAGGCCCCCATGTCCGAGATCTGGCAGGCAGCCATGGGAATCGAGGACGGCATCGAACACCCGGGCGAACGTTTTCCTATAAAACCTCTCGCCTCCCGCTGCCGCGACGACTTGACCCACACCGCCTTCGTCGCAGAGCAGTCCATCGAATTTATGCGCCACCAGGCCGGGACCGGCCAGCCCTTCCTCTGCATTGCCGGCATCTACTCCCCCCATTCCCCTTGGGTGGCCCCCCAGCACTACTTCGACCTCTACGATGCCGACTCCCTCCAACTCCCGACCTTCCCACAGGAGATCGAGTCGCAACGCGGTCCACAAAACTATCCCGACGACGAGCTGCGGCTCGCCCGGCAGGGTTACTACGGCCAGATCAGCGAGGTGGACCTTCACGTCGGCCGTATGCTCAGCTCGCTTGATGAAATGGGCATCTCTGACGACACCGTCGTTATCTTCACCTCCGACCATGGCGAATGGCTCGGCGAACACCTCCGCTACGGCAAAGGCTACCCAGCCCACGACCAGTGCAGCCGCGTCCCCCTCCTCATCCGGCCGCCCGGCGACGCCTTCACCGCCCGCAGAGATTCGGGCCTCACCGAGTCGCTCGACGTTCTGCCCACCATCCTCGACCTCGCCGGCATCCAGGTTCCGCCCCACCTGCAGGGCAGCTCACTCCTGCCCCGCCTGCACGGCGACGCGCCCGGCGGCGCCTCCGCCCTCACCGAGCACACCGGCTGGAAATCGCTCCGCACCGAGCGGTTCCGCTACCTTCTCCACGCCGACGGCAGTGAAAACCTCTATGATCTTTCAGCCGAGTGGGGTGACTACCGCGACGTGGCCTCCAATCACGCCTACGCCTCCGACCTGGCTGCGTCCCGTCATGAATTGGGCCGCAAGCTCCTGGCCGCAGAAAGGCCGCTGCCCCGCGCCTGGCCCTACTGATATGACAGCCGCGAGAGAGAACATGTCGAGCCAGAGTCCGCAGCATATCCCACAGTCGTCCGCCGACAATACATCCCGCCGCGCCGGTACCAAGCCCCATCCCGTCTGCCGCGTCGGTGACCTGCCTCCCGGCGAACGCAAAATCGTCGAAGCGCGCAGCCGCTCAATCGGCGTCTTCAACGTCCACGGAGAATACTACGCCCTGCGCAGCCTCTGCCCTCACCAGGGCGCCCCCCTCTGCCGCGGCACGATCACCGGCACCGCACGTTCTACCGCGCCCGGCGAGATCATCTGGGAACGCGAAGGCCAGATCCTGCGCTGCCCCTGGCACGGCTGGGAGTTCGACATCGCAACCGGCCGCTCCGTCTTCAATCCTCACCGCCTGCGCGTCCGCACCTACGATGTCACCGTCGAGCAACCTGAGCCGGAAGAAGAAGACCCGTCAGTGGAAAGCTTCGAAGTAACCGTCGAAGACGGCTGGGTCGTGCTGCATGCGTAGCGGCCCCTGTTTGAAACCGCTTCCAACCATGAAAAGCTTTCCCGAAAAACGCAAGGGGCTGGCGGAGAACATCGCTTCCGCCTTCTGCAGCACCGCAAATTTCCTTAGCAATGAGAAAATTGGTGGGATCAAGGCAGGGACTCTGTTTTTCTTTGCTCTCCTGATTGCGACCTTCATTGTCTACAACCTGTTCCCCACACTAATATTTCCTTATCTCATCATCATCGGGGGGATTGTCGGACAAATTGCGCATTTCCTGATCTGCAAGCGCAAAGGTCTTGGCGACTACCTCTTGGAGACAGGACTCAGATATGCTGGCATGGCTGTTGGGTGGTGGGTATCCTATGCCTTCATCGGCTTAGACACATTCTCGAGCTTCTTTCCTATTGCTTTCGGGCCCTTCGTCGGCGATGGAATATACGTCCTGTACCGCAAGTGGTTTCGCAGAGCATGAAACTGTTACCACGCATCGGGACTTCCCCAGACAGGGACAAGCATCTCGCAAATGGAAAGAGCGAAAACTTCACATCATTCATTTCGGTCGCTTCGTCGGCATTGAGCGACGAAAGGGAGGCACATCCGATTATGGACAGAATACTTGCCAGGTGGCGAAAAGTGCCTTACCTGCACTCAAGCCTCATCTGGACCCTTGCAATCCTTCTCCTGGGTGACTGGATTGGCGGCTCTTATTTCCAGTCGGACTTCCGCTTGCGCTACGCCTTCATGTGTATCGCCGTCTCCGCCGTCTACTTCGTCCATGTACTGATTTACAAACGCAAGACCCCTGCCGACGTTCGGGTCTCGCTCACTATCTTCATCCCGGTCATCAGCCTTTCCGTATGGCTGTCCTTCGCTCTCTTCACTGCCGAATCCTCCTTCAACTTCCTTCCCCTCCTCGTCGGCATGTTTACCGCATTCGGCCTGGACCTCTGGTTCCAAAAGAGACAACGCCAGGCCTAGCGCCCCTGCCCCAACATTCCGTAGGGGCGCCCCTTGAGGGTGCCCTCCCCATCCTTTCATCCCCTTGGCGCCCTCCCCATCCGCCCGCTTCAAAACAATCCCCGACAAGTGCCACGCCATCGCCCTCCATCCCGAAAATCCCTGTCATTCCCGTAAATCCTGTTTCAGACAACGACCACCCAACAAAATGCCAAGCCGCATAAGTCGGTGTAAAATGAGACAAATCCCTTCCCGCCAACCCCCTGCACGCTGCCATATAGGCAGGCGCCCCAGGGCACTCGAATAAACGCACCCAATAACACCGCCTTCACATCCCATCTCCACCCCACACAAGGAACAATCATGGCCGACCCAATCATCACCAGAATCGAAATCCATACCTACGAAAGCGAACGAGTAAACCTCGGCAAAGACTACAACGGCTTCAACCTCGTCTACGAGCCCGGTAGCCGCATCAAGACCCAGGGCAGCATCCTCCGCATCGAGACCGACCAGGGCATCGTCGGCGAGTACGCCGGCGGCGGCGGCGCCGAATACTCCACTCTCCCCACCTTCGCCCACTTCTTGATCGGCCGCAGCGCCCTCCAGCGCGAGCTCTTTTACACCGAAGTCCGACGCGCCCTCCGTCAGGTCGCCCGCATCGGCTTCGCCCCCGTGGACATCGCTCTCTGGGACATCGCCGGCAAACTCTACGA
The DNA here is from genome assembly GCA_965208965.1 of Caldilineaceae bacterium. Classification (GTDB taxonomy): domain Bacteria; phylum Chloroflexota; class Anaerolineae; order Caldilineales; family Caldilineaceae; genus Bin5. The sequence continues at coordinate 316,898 of OZ242384.1, read as the reverse complement.
CCAGCCCATCTACAAACTGCTCGGCGGCTACAAGGACAGCATCCCCTGCTACGCCAGCACATACCACGGCGATCACCAGCCTGACGGCCTCTCAACGCCTGAAGCCTTCGCAGATTTCGCCGAACACTGCCTCGACCTCGGCTATCCCGCCTTCAAGATCCACGGTTGGGGCCGCGCCCCCGTCAGCCAGGAAGTCGCCAACGTCCACGCCGTCGGCAAACGCGTCGGCGACAAGATGGACCTCATGCTCGACCCCGCCTGCGAGCTTATGACCTTCGGCGACGCCGTCAAAGTCGGCTGGGCCTGCGACGAGAACCGCTTCTTCTGGTACGAGGACCCCTACCGCGACGGCGGCATCTCCCAGTTCGCCCACCGCAAGCTGCGCCAGCTCATCACGACGCCCATCCTGCAGACCGAGCATGTCCGCTCCCTCGAGCCCCACATCGACTTCGCCCTCGCAGACGCCACCGACTACGTGCGCGGCGATGTAGGCTACGACGGCATCACCGGCGTCATGAAGCTCGCCTACGCCTGCGAAGCCCTCGGTATCGATCTCGAATTCCACGGCCCCGGCCCCGCCCAGCGCCAGTGCATGGCTGCCATCCGCAACACCAACTACTACGAAATGGGCCTCCTCCACCCCAAAGCCCCAGCCAGCCACGAACCCAATCTCTACGTCGACTACGTAGACGATCTCGAAGCCATCGACGCCAACGGCCACGTCTCCATCCCCCAAGGACCGGGACTCGGCGTCGACATCAACTGGGATTGGGTAGAACGAAATCGAGTGTCAGTGGTAGAATACGGCGGTTAACATAGCAAATCATATGCTTCAAAACGTTTACGCATGATCCGATAGAGGCGCAACCGCAACGCTCGCCTTCCCAGGAGGACTCCCTATGACCGTCGCCACTGCCCCCCAACTCTCCATCTCTGAGTTGCTGACCGCGCTGGAAGGCGTCACCGCCATTCCCTGCGCTCCCTACCGCGCCGGCAGCATCGACTACGACGCCCATCTCAAGAATGTCCGCTACCTCATGCGGACCAACAATCTCAGCGACAACCGGCCCCGCGTCCTTTCCATCGCCGGCACCAGCCCCATCCACCAGATGACCCGCGCCGAGCAGGTCCACCTCGTCGACATCACCACCCGTGAAATGGGCGACGAGGGCATCTACGTCGCCGGCGTTCTGCCCAGCCCGCTCGCCGACGCCAAGGACCTCATCGGCGAGCTCTCCGGCCTCCAGCGCCCGCCCGACGCCTATCTCGTCATGCCGCTCGTCGGTGTCTACGATCCGGCTGGCATGTACAACGAGTTCATGGCCTTCGGCGAAGAGGTGGACGACCGCTTCGGCGCCCGTCTCATATACTACTTCAAAGACAGCCGCGACCTGTCGCAAATGGGGAAACTCTTCCGCGACTCAGAAGCCTTCATCGGCTTGAAAGTTGGCACCGGCGAAGACGACGTCGAGCCGCTCGTGCAGGCCATCGGCGACAACGGCCTAGTCATCTGGGGCATCGGTGACCGCTGCACACGCGCCTCCCAGCTCGGCGCCAAAGGCCACACTTCCGGCATCGCCGTCGCCTATTCCAAAGCCTCCGACGCCATCAACAACGCCCAGCGCGCCGGCGACCACGCAGAGTCACAGCGCGTCGAGGACGCCATCTTCGCGCTCGAAGAGCTCCGCTTCCGCGACGGCCGCCGCTACAACTACTCGGCCGTAATCTCTGCCATGGCCCAGAGCGGTTTCGACGACATCGACGGCGGCGAGGGCGCGCCCTTCAACCCGCCGGTCCCCGCCGGCATAGCCCGCGAAGTCCAGGCCGCCATCGCCGACCTGGCCCAATACCACTGAGGTCTGGAGTCCCGCTATGGCATCCCAATCCCACGCCGGTTCGGACGCGCCCTCTGTCCTGCTCATCTCCACCGACCACTGGCCCGCCCACCTCATGGCCGGGGCCGGGCATCCCGCAGTCCGCACGCCGACGCTGGACAGCCTCGCCGGCGCCGGCGTCCGCTACACCAACGCCTACGCCGAGTGCCCAGTCTGCATACCGGCCCGCCGCACGCTCATGACCGGCGCCACCACCCGCACCCACGGCGACCGCGTCTTCAAGGTGCAGGAGCCCATGCCGCGGTTGCCGACCGTCGCCCAGACCTTCCGCGACGCCGGTTATCAGGCCTACGCCGTCGGCAAGCTCCACGTTTTCCCCCAGCGCGATCGCATCGGCTTCGACGACGTCATCCTCGCCGAAGAGGGCCGTCCTATCCTAGGCGCCATCGACGACTACGAGCTCTGGCTCGGCGAGGAAGGCCATCCCGGCCGCTCCTTCGCCCACGGCATGAGCAACAACGAGTACAGCTACCGCCCTTGGCATCTGTCCGAGGAAACCCATGTCACCAACTGGGCTACCGACCAGATGTGCCGCATGATCCGCCGCCGTGATCCCACCCGGCCCGGCTTCTGGTTCCTTTCCTACTGCCATCCCCACCCGCCTCTCGTCCCTCTCGAGTGGTACTACAACATCTACCGGGACGTAGACATTCCGCTCCCCCATCAGGCCGCCTGGTCGCAGGACTTCGACAACTTGCCCTACGCATTGCAGATGATCCAGACCCGTTACGGAACCTCCTTCAGTGACGAGGAGTTGCAGGGCATTCACCGCGCTTTCTACGCGCTCTGTACCCATATCGACCACCAGCTGCGTCGCGTCATCGGCACCCTGCGTGAGGAGAGGCTGCTCGACAACACCATCATCTGCTTCACCAGTGACCACGGCGACATGCTCGGCCAGCACGGCCTCTGGGCCAAGCGGCTCTACTACGAGCAATCCGCCAACATCCCCATGCTTCTCCTCGGCCCCGTCAACGACGAACGCACCCCCGCCGGCAGTCAGGATGACCGCCTCGTCGGCTGGCAGGATGTCATGCCCACCCTGCTCGATCTGGCCGGCATCCCGATCCCGGAAACCGTCGAAGGCATCTCGATGGTCGGAGAGTCCCGCCGTCCCTATCTCTTCGACGAAGTGGGCGAAGGGCCCATGGCCACCCGCATGATTCGGCAGGACCAGTACAAACTGATCTACTACCCAACCGGCAACCGCTTCCAGCTCTTCGATCTCGACGCGGACCCCCAGGAGTTGAACGATCTGAGCGAGACGGATAGCCACGCGGCCTTGCGCCAGCGCCTGACTGCGCTCCTTGTAGATGAACTCTATGGCAACGACGAGGAATGGCTGCAGGAAGGAGAATTGGTCGGCCTGCCCGACAAGGAGTGGCAGCCGGTCAAAAACCGGGAGCTCTCAGGCCAGCGCGGCCTGCACTGGCCCCCGCCGCCTCCGGATCTGTCCGGAAGACAAGTGGGTATGCCAGGATGACCGCTGCGGAATCGAAAGAGGGGTGACTCAGAAGAAAGCGCCGGCCCGCTATGACGGCTGCCGGCCTGTCTCGGCACAGTAGGCCAGGTAGTCGTCGATCCCCTCTCGGAACGCGATCTCAATCTTTCCTACTGTGCTGCCCTCAAAGTAAACGTTGTCCAAGCTGTCGGTCAACTGACCGTGATAGTTCCTGTCACGGTCATCGTAGTGTATGGAAGCTGAATACCCCTTGTAGTGCATGGCCCTTTCCCAATGCGCTTCGACAGTGTAGTCTTACGAGCACCTGCGCCTTTGAAAATCAGCCTGTGATTCCAACTGTATTCATCACTTAAATCAAGCGAATCCAAGTCCAGAAAGGCTACCATCCCGTGTCTTCACCTCTCCGCCGTTACGCACTCGTCGGCACAGGCGGGCGCGCCAGAATGTACATCCACGCCATCCTCGGCGACTACGCCCAATGGAATGAACTCGTCGCGCTCTGCGACCTCAGCCAGACGCGCATGGACTTTTACAACCAGCAGATCCAGGAGCGCTCCAATAGCGGCCCCCTGCCCACCTACCACGCCGACGACTTTGACCGCATGATCGCCGAAACCAGGCCGGACGTCGTCATCGTCACCACCATGGACGCCACCCACCATCAGTACATCTGCCGCGCCATGGAGCTGGGCTGCGACACCATTACCGAAAAACCGATGACCACCGATGACGCCAAAGCGCGACAGATCTTCGACACCATCGAAAAAACGGGCCGCTCCCTGCGCGTCACCTTCAACTACCGCTACGCGCCGCTGGCCACAACCGTGCGCGAGCTGATCATGCAGGGCGCCATCGGCCGCCCCCGCCATGTCGACTTCTCCTGGGTGCTCGACACCCGCCACGGCGCCGACTACTTCCGTCGCTGGCACCGCGAAAAGGACAAGTCAGGCGGCCTGCTCGTCCACAAGTCCACCCACCACTTCGACCTCATCAACTGGTGGATCGATTCCATCCCCCACACTGTTTACGCCCAGGGCGACTTGCACTTCTACGGCCGCGATAACGCGGCCGCCCGCGGCGAGACCTACACCTACGACCGCTACACCGGCGAGGAGGCCGCCACCGATGATCCTTTCGCCATCAGCCTCGATTCCGACGAGACCCTCAAAAGCCTCTACCTGAACGCCGAAGCCGACAGCGGCTACCTGCGCGATCGCAACGTCTTCGGTGACAACATCACCGCCGAAGACACCATGAGCGTCACCGCCCGCTACCGCAACGGCATCATCCTCTCCTACTCTCTTCTGGCCTACTGCCCCTGGGAAGGCTACCGCGCCGCCGTCACCGGCGACCGCGGCCGCATCGAAGTCGAGGCCATCGAAGCCGTCGGCCGCACCTTCATCGCCGGTCAGGAGGAGACCCTTCCCGAAGCCGCCAACCAGCTCCACGACTTCGGCGGCAAACACATCTGGGTTTTCCCCATGCACGGCTCCCCCTACGAAGTCGAGGTCCCGGAAGGCGTCGGCGGCCACGGCGGCGGCGACCGCGTTATGCTGGAGCAGATCTTTCATCCAGATCCACCGGAAGATCCCTTCGCCCGCGCCGCCACCCACGTCGACGGCGCCGCCTCCATCCTGGTGGGCATCGCCGCCAACCACTCCATCGCCACCGGCCAGCCCATCACCGTTGATGACCTCTTGAAACTGAGCAACGACTAGCCCTGCGCGCTTTCCCTTAGCCGGGCAATCGCACAGGATCAAAAAGGAGACCAGACATTGAGTGATTTTTCCGGTCAGAACGTAATTGTTACCGGCGCCAGCAGCGGCTTCGGCGAAGCCATCGCGCTGAAATTCGCAGCCGCCGGCGCGCATGTGGCTATGATCGCCCGCCGCGAGGAAGTGCTCCGCGCCCTCGCCCAACGCATCGAATCCGACGGCGGCCGCGCCCTCGTCTACCCCTGCGACGTCGGCGACGAGGCCCAGATCCGCGCCACCGTCGAAAAAATCGACGCCGAGCTCGACCCAATCCATATACTTGTCAACAACGCCGGCACCAACGTCGTCAACCGCAGCATCGACGCCACCACCATCGAAGACTGGCGCGTCGTCGCCGATGTCAATCTCGTCAGCGCTTATCTCTTCACCAACCTGCTCATGCCGCAGATGAAGGCCCGCGGCGCCGGTACAATCATCAACATCGGCTCGCGAGCCGCCAACTACCCCAGCCTGCTCTCCGGCGTTGCCTACAGCAGCGCCAAACTGGGCATGCATGCCCTCAACCGCGTCACCAACGAGGAAGGCAACCCGCACGGCGTGCGCGCCTGCATCATCAACCCCGGCGTCACAGCCACCCCACTCCTCGACCGGCGGCCCGTCCCGCCCCCGCAGGAAGCACGCAAACTCATGATGCAGTCGGAGGACATCGCCGACACCGTCCTCTACGCCGCCGGCCTCCCCCTGCGCGCCAACGCCGAACGCATCGACCTCTACCCAACCAACACGGAGGTGGGCTGACATCGCCAAGAAACTCGCGGATGTTCCGCCGGCCATTGCCGCCATCTCGCCAGACGGCCAGCTCACCCCGGCCCAAAGGCGCCGCTTTCTCATATCGATCTCCCTGCGGCGCCAGCAGCCCGGGACCGGCAGCGCCTCCCAATTCTTGCGCGAACGCTCGGCGCTTTACGCTTGGCCTGACCTACGAGCCATTCTGAAAGGCATCCGCTGGGCCGTCGTTGGCGCCGTCGCCACCCGCGCCTATATGCCTGAGCGCATGACCAGTGACTTTGACATTCTCGTCCACCATCATGACGGGGACGCCGCGCTGGCGCGCCTGAATGACGCGGGCTTCGAAGTTGCTTCAGAACTGTCAATCCCAGGCTTTATGTTGAACGCCCCCGATGGGACCGAAATCGACCTGCTTCTCATCCCATTCGAGTGGCTTGACGAAGCCCTGCAACCTGACCAAACTGACGCCGCAGGCTACCCAGTTCTCGGCCTTCCCTATCTCGTCCTGATGAAGATGGAAACGTCCCGCCCGCAGGACTTGGGCGATCTGTCCAGGATGCTCGGCCTCGCCGATGAGGATGACCTGACGCAGGTTCGCGCGGCCGTTATCCGCCACATGCCCGACGCCGCAGAGGATCTCGAGTCGCTAATCTATCTGGGCCGCCTCGAAATGGGCGGAATCTGAACCGCGCCGGCCCTCGTGAATTGACCTGATTTGAGGAGCTACAGCCTTTCCGTGCTGCGCGTAGGCATCATCGGCACAGGCCGCATCAGCGACCTGCACGCCCTCGAATACCTTCGTAACGACCGCGCCCAAATCACAGCCGTCTGCGACATCGACGAAGAATGCGCCATACGCCGCGCAGCCGACTGGGGCGTGCCGTCCAATCGCGTCTTCACCAACCACCACGACCTCCTCTCCCTGCCCAATCTCGACCTCGTCGAAATCCTGCTCCCCCACCACCTCCACCACCCAGTGACCCTCGACACGCTCGCCGCCGGCAGACACGTCTCCGTCCAGAAGCCCATGGCGCTCTCCCTCGCCCAGGCCGACGAAATGATCGCGGCCGCCGAGGCCGCCAATAGGACCCTGCGTGTCTACGAAAATTTCATCTTCTACCCACCTGTCGTTCACGCCAAGGACCTGATCGAAGCCGGCGAAATCGGTGATCCCCTCACCATCCGCATCAAGAGCAACGCCGGCTTCAGCCCCACCGCCTGGCATGTGCCGCTCGCCGCCTGGGCCTGGCGTTTCAACCCCGAGATCTGCGGTGGCGGCCCCATGCTCTTCGACGACGGCCATCATAAATTCGCCCTCGCCTGGCACTTTATGGGACTGGCTGAAGAGGTACACGCCTGGATCGGCGAAATGGAGCTGATGCCCGGCCGCGTCCTCGACACCCCCGCCATCGTCTCCTGGAAATTCCCCAACAACCGCTTCGGCTCGCTCGAAGTCGTCTACTCGCCCCAGCTCCAGATCGAGACCAGCTACTACGCACAGGACGACCGCGTCGAAATCACCGGCACCAAGGGCGTCATCTGGATAAACGGAGGCCACGGCCGTCTCACCGACGCCCCACCCGTCACCCTGGCCCGCGACGGCAACACTCGTACCTTCGACGAAATCCCCACAGGCTGGGAGCAGAGCTTCATCCACGCCACCCGCCATCTCATCGACGCCCTCCACGACGGCGCCCAGCCCCGCCTGACCGGCGCTGAAGGCCGCGCCATCCTGCGCTCCCTCCTCGCCGCCCAGCACTCCGCCCGCACCGACAGGTCTGTCCGCGTCTGACGCCACCCAACCAACTTCCTAGGCTACCAGAATCCAGCTCCACCTGATTGCGGAGGATTGTCAAACCACCGATTCCCACCGGTGCAATCCAGATTCTCTGAAAAAAGAAAGGGGCTGGACTTGTCGTTGGCAAAGGAGATGAGCAAAGTGAGAGCAACGCGGACCGAAATGAAGCGAAGGCGAAGACTATGCAGTGCGCAGATCAGAAGTTTGAGGAAACTTGGAGTTAGAGTGAAGGGCGTCCACAGGCGACCACGGGGGTCTTTGCTTAGATACAACCATCGACAGAGACGATTCTCAGTAATGTCCTGACCCGTACCGCCTGCTCGACCCAGAGGACATTTCTTGCCGGGTGAGCAATGGAACTAAGGTGCACGCGCTAGCGATCCAAGATTAGCGGACGCCAAACCGCTCCAGTGCCTCCTCATCCAGTTCAACGCCCAGGCCCGGTTCCTGCGGGACCTTGAAGTAACCTTCCTCGAATTCAAGAGGACGAACAATGAGATCATCCACGCGCAGCATCTCTCCCACAATATCGCTGGAAAGCGTAGTCGCTTTCGTCGCAGCGCATGCATGGATATGAGAGGCCTCCGAAATGCCCAGTCCGACTCCCGATCCATGCCAGACCGGCATGCCGGCTGCCTTGGCTATCGCCGTGCCCTTCTTAAAGTCGTTGAGGCTGCGGCCCAGGTTCAGGTAGTCACACGCTTCGCGCTTGACCGCGTTAATGACTTCCTGATGACTGCCCAAGTGCAGCGCCAGGGGGAAGTCCAGTTTCTCTCTAAGCAGAACGTACCAATCCAAATTACTGCACGAGACGGGATCCTCAAAGCATTCTATGTTATCGAGATAGGGTTCCAGGCCGCGTGCGATTTCCAGGACATGCCTCGGATGTTGCAGGTGTTCCCCCGCGTCGACGGTCACTCTCACGGTTGTGCCAACCGCCTTGTTGATGGCCGAAATGCGCTCCACCACAGGGTCGCCCAAATTGGCTTTCATCTTGAGCACGTCAATCCCCATTTCTGCGGCCTGCCGCGCCCGCCTCGCCGCATCATCAGGCCACATCTGCCCGCTGCAAAGAGACCCGCGCACGCGGCTGCGATATGCGCCACCCAGCAACTGGTAGACCGGCAACTCGAGCGCCTTGCCCACCAAGTCGTACAGTGCCGTCTCATAGGCTTGATAAGCCCCGCTCGCATGGCTCCATACGTCGCCGATGGGCAAGTGTTGCCAGTTCAGTTCAAAGGGGTCCCGCCCCTTGAACAACGGTGCGTATTGGCGAATTGCGCTTTCTGCCACGCCTTTGGGCGCCTCTCCCAGCCCGCTGAGACCGCTATCTGTAGTCATCCGCAGCAGCACGACAGGAAGGTCCCACCACGTACCGCTCCACCCTGTAATGTTAGCGTTGTGCCAGCTGATGGGGTGCAGCGGCACTCTGACGCGGAACGTTTCGATCTTTGCAATTTTCATCCGTGATTTTTCCAAGACGTCCATCTGCTGTCTGACTTCGAACTTGCCGCGGCGCAAATCCGCTGTCAACGGCTGGAGCCTCAGCGGGCCAGGGCAGGTGCAAAGCCAAATGGGCGCCAAAACGCAAAGTCGGCCGACCTGCCAGCGAAATGCCACTGACAATCCGACCGACGCATAGAACACTTACCGCACTAAAGGCCTTGCGCGGGGTATCTGAAATCCAGACCCCCTAGAAGGGAATATCCTCCTCGCCGCCTGGCAGTGCGTCCCCATTGGAGTCGACGCCCATAGGCGCTCCCTGTCCGCCCGCCTGACCCCATCCACCAGCAAGCGCTTCATTTTCTGCCCGCGTGTTCAGGAACCGCACGGTCCGCGCCGTTACTTCCAGTGAAGCGCGCGTGTTCCCCTCCTGGTCCGTCCATGTGCTGGGCTCCTCAACTTCGCCCACAACCAGCACTTTCTGCCCTTTCGTCAGATACTGGTTACAAGTCTCCGCCAGTCCGCGCCACGCTGCCACCCGGAACCAGACAGTCTTCTCCTGGCGCTGACCGTCCTGGCCGGTCCAGGACCGACTGGTGGCGACACTGAAGTTGGTTACGGCCACGCCGCTGGGCGTGTACCGCATCTCCGGATCGCGGCCCAGGTTCCCTACAAGTGTGATCTGCTGATACATTGCTCTCCCCCTTGTTCCGTTCGCAACGAACTTTCCGTTCGGGTCAAGGCCTGCTGCCTGCAGTCACACCACGGTCGGCTCTGCCATACTGAAATCGAACCGCCCACGTCTAGCAAGACTAACCCACTAGAACGGAATATCCTCTTCGCCCCCGGCCTCATGAGTCGGCCCGGGCCCATCCCCTGCAGGTCCATTCGGGCCTCCACCGTACGGCCCACCACCGCCGTCCATGGCCTCGGCTCTTGTGCTCAGGAACTGCACGTTGCGCGCCCGAACTTGGAGGGAAGCCCGCGAATTGCCTTCCTGGTCGGTAAAGACATAGGGTTCCTCAATTTCGCCGACAACCAGAACTCTTTGTCCTTTTGTCAGATATTGATTGCACGTCTCGGCTTGCCTCTCCCAAGCAGACACGCGGAACCAGACTGTCTTCTCATTTCGCTGACCATCTGCGCCTGTCCATCGCTGACTGGTTGCGACGGGGAATGAAGTGACTGGTACGCCGCTCGCCGTGTACCGCATTTCCGGATCGCGGCCCAAATTCCCAATCAAAGTGATCTGCTGATACATTTAAGCGCTTTTCCTTCCTTCGATCTGTATTGAATGTCTCAAATTTGAGTGAATCCCGTCAATCGGCCCAAGACACTACCATCTCCGGCCGCGCCGGAACCCCCTTCTTCCCTTAAAACGTCCCTACAAATCTAGAACGGAATCCCCTCTCCGTCGTTCGATTCAGGACTGGGGGCATGTTGGCCATTTGCATAGGCAGCCTGCCCCTCCGACAAAACGTTACCTTCGTCCCGCGAACTGAGGAACCGTACGTTACGCGCCCGAACCTGTAATGAGGCCCGCGCATTGCCACTGTCGTCGGTCCACACGTAAGGCTCTTCCAGCTCCCCAACAACCAGCACACGCTGGCCCTTTGTCAGATACTGGTTGCAAGTCTCGGCCTGCCGCTGCCACACAGACACCTGAAACCAAACGGTCTTCTCCTGCCGCTGCCCGTCCTGGCCTGTCCACGACCGTGACGTAGCAACACTGAAGCGCGTTACAGGATCGCCGCTCGGCGCGTGCTGCATCTTCGGATCATTGCCAAGATTCCCAACCAAAGTAATCTGTTGATACATTGTACATCTCCGTCATCTCATGTGCAATTGGATTGGCTTATCGCATCGGTGCCCGATCAGGGCTCTCCAGATTTGATATACCCATATTGTACATATGTTCTATCGATTTGTCAATACCCAATTTCGCCGGAGTGCATCCCAGATTTGGGGCGGGAACCAAGGCGAGGCTTCAGGCGCGAGGAACGGGAACTGCCGGTGCCTCTGGAGGAGATTGGATTGCGGACTGGCCGCAGTGTAGTTGTTGGTTGAGATATATGAAAGTTCGCCACCATTTTGGGATGCACCCTTTCGCCGGAGTGCAGTTCAAATAGGTGGTCAGCAATCGCAAACCTTTGCCAACGAAACTGTTACGGTGTCCAGTTTCGGTCAGTTTCCCAAGACGCCGCCGATCCACGGTCATTGCTGACCTCTGCCAGAAATTAGACCTAATCGCCAGTTCATGGAATAATGTCGGCATATCCCGTTTCTTCTTCCCTTATCAGCCGGCTAGCGCGCACCGACACCGCACGCGCCCAGCGCCGTTTAGCGAGGACAGTGTAGTTGAAGTTGCAAACGATCCACGATCACCTGCACCAACACAACATAGCCGGCTGGCTCCTCTACGACTTTCGCGGCCAGAACCCAATCGCCGCCTCAGTCGCCGGGCTCGAATCCACCGGCACGCGCCGCTGGTTTCTCTGGATACCTGCCGAGGGCAAGCCGCAATGGCTCGTCCATGCGATCGAGCAGTCCACTTTCAGCGCCGTCAGCCCGGAAATGGCCGGACCGCTGCATCTCTATGTCGGCTGGCAGCAGTTGGAGCAGAAGCTGCAAGACATGCTTCCACAGGATGCCGACAGCCGGATCGCCATGGAATACAGCCCCAATGGCGCTATCCCCTACGTCAGCAACGTAGACGCCGGAACCCTCGAAATGGTGCGCGCCTCAACCGATGCAAACGTCGTCAGCAGCGCTGACCTCGTACAGCTTGCCCAAGCCGTGCTCACTTCCCAGCAGATGGACAGCCACCGTCGCGCCGCCGCCCATGTTCTGGCGGCCAAGGACGCGGCCTTCGCCTTTGTCGCCCAAGCCCTGCGTCAGCAGCAGGAGATCACCGAGTACGCAGTGCAGCAGTTCATTGTCGAAAAATTTCGCGCTGCTGAACTGACGTGGGATCACGATCCCATCGTGGCCGTCAACGGCAACGCAGCCCTCCCTCACTACGCGCCCGGCCCCCAGCAGCACAGCCCGATCCGACCCGGCGATGTGCTCCTGATCGATTTGTGGGCCAAAGAGAGTAACGGTCCGGCCGACTGCTACGCCGACGTCACCTGGACAGCATTCTGCGGTGAAGAACCGCCCCCAGCAGCCAGGCGCGTCTTCTCCGTCGTCGCTCGGGCACGCGATACCGCCGTTTCAGCGATCAACAGGGCCTTCGAGTCCGGCAATACTATTCACGGCTACGAAGTCGACGACGCCGTCAGCACCGTTATCACAGACGCAGGTTTCGGCGAAGGTATCCTTCACCGCACCGGCCACAGTCTGGGGCCGAACACCCACTGGAACGGCGTCAACATCGACAACGTCGAGACCCAGGACCGCCGTACACTCATCCCCGGCGTCATGTTCACAATCGAACCGGGCATCTACCTGCCCCAACTCGACTTCGACCAGAGCGGCCAGCCAAAAGGACTCGGCATCCGCAGCGAAGTCAACTGTATCGTTCACGACGGCCGCCTCGAAGTAACGACCCTGCCCTACCAAACGGATCTGATCGCCCTGGGCAGGTAAAAGGCACCACGCACTGACCACCGACCACCGACCACTGATTCAGTCCATGCACAAAGCCACCTTTGAACAAAGACCCAAACGAGTTGCCCTGTTCGTCACCTGTATGGTGGATATGCTCTACCCCGGCGTGGGAATCGCCGCCTGCGAGCTGCTCGAAAAGAACGACATCGAGGTGATCTTCCCCGAAGAGCAGACCTGCTGCGGCCAACCTGCATTCAACGCCGGCTACCGCGGCGAGGCCCGTAAACTCGCCCGGCGCTTCCTGTCGATCTTCGGGCCGCTGGTGGAAAGTGGCGAAGTCGATGCCATCGTCTCGCCCTCCGGCAGCTGCGTTACCATGACAAGCCACTTCTTCGAAGCGATTTTCCAGGAATCCCAGGAGACGGGGCTGAGCCATCAGGCCGAACGGCTGGCATCAGTGACCTTCGAACTTACGGAGTTCCTGGTAGACGTACTTGGCCTCGTCAGCACCGGCGCCCAGCTGCAGGGCAAAGCCACTTATCATCCCTGCTGCCATCTCTATCGCGAACTGGGCGTGGACGAGCAGCCGCGCAAACTGCTGGATGGCGTCGAAGGACTCGAAGTCGTCGACTTGCCCCACGGCGACGACTGCTGTGGATTCGGCGGCCTTTTCGCCATCAAGAACAGCGGCATCAGCGCGGCCATGGGACGGGCCAAGGCACGCTACGCCGAGCAATCCGGCGCCGACGCCATAGCCCTCTGCGACGTAAGTTGCATGACCCATATCAACGGAATTCTCAGCAGAGAAGGTGTAAGCTGCCGTGCCCACCATATCGCCGAAATACTGAACAACCATCTCGGTAGCACTCTGCGTCCGCCGTCGCAGCCCGCGCCGGCGCAAGCGGATCACCCCCGGCGCTGGGGCGAGTAACGGTGCCTGCCCGAAACAGTTCTACACCGGGCTCCGACGACCTGTCACCGGCCAACAGGAAGCCATCACGATGCAAGTAGACATCCACGCCCCCTACAAAGATCGCGTCCAGCAGGCCCTGGGTGACCCCAATCTTCGCGTCGCGGTCAGCAAGGCCACCGACCGCATGTCAAATGCGCGTCTCGCCTCGATGGACGCAATCGAGGGACAGCAGCTGCGGTCGCAAGTGCGTAAAATGAAGGAACACGTTCTCAGCAATTGGCCCGACTATCTGGAACAGTTGGAGTCGAACCTGACTCGCAACGGCTGTACCGTCCATTGGGCCGAGGGCGTCGAGGACGCGCAGGCAATTGTCAAAGATGTCGCCCTGCAGAACAGCGCCAATCTGGTCGTCAAGTCCAAGTCCATGGCAACCGAAGAGATTCATCTCAACCACGCTTTGGAAGAGGCCGGCCTGCGCGTCGTCGAGACCGACCTGGGCGAATACATCATCCAGCTCGCCGACGAGCCGCCCAGCCATATCGTCGCACCTGTCATCCACAAGCGGCTGGAAGAGATTGCTGAGGTCTTCCAGGACAAACTGGACATGCCCCCAACGCGCGAACCGACGAAAATGACCTCGCTGGCGCGTGCCAAGCTGCGCCAGGAGTTCTTCGCCGCCGGCATGGGCGTCAGTGGCTGCAACTTTGCCATCGCCGAAACCGGTACCATCTGCATCGTCACCAACGAAGGCAACGGACGCATGGTCTCCAGCATGCCCCGCGTCTATGTCGTCGTTATGGGCATCGAAAAGCTCGTCCCGACCGTCGAAGACGCCTACTTGCAGCTCCAGGCCCTTTGTCGCAGCGCCACCGGCCAGCAGCTCACAGTCTACTGCTCCATGACCAGCGGGCCGCGCCAGGAGGGCGACGTCGACGGCCCCGAGCAGGTGCATGTTGTCCTCCTCGACAACGGCCGCTCGCGCATGCTGGCGCGCGGCTACGGCGAGGCCCTGCTCTGCATCCGCTGCGGGGCCTGCCTCAACGCCTGCCCCGTCTACCAGGAGATCGGCGGCCATGCCTATGGTGGTACCTACAACGGCCCCATCGGCGCCGTGATCTCACCCGCCCTTGCCCCCGAGATTGCTCAATTCAAAGAGCTCCCCCACGCCACATCCTTGTGCGGCGCCTGCCGCGAGGCCTGCCCGGTCAAGATCGACCTGCCCCGCCTTCTCCTCGACCTGCGCTCCGACCTTGTGCAACAAGGCGCATCGCCCAAGCCTGAAGCATGGGGCATCAAGAGCTACGCCAGCCTGATGAGCAGCCGGCGTATGTACGAAAACCTCGGCAAAATGGCAAGCATCGGCTCAAATCTCTACGCCGGAATGAGCGGGGGCAATATCAAGCTTCTGCCTCCACCCTTGAATGGCTGGACCGCATACCGGGATTTTGCGCCCTTCGCTCCCAAGAGCTTCCGGGACTGGTGGCGGGACCGCAAAAAACTGCGAAGGCAGGCGTGAGAACGCTTTCCGATCTCCCACAGCCGGCAGCCGTTGCACGTTAAGAATTGGACTTAAGACACATGAGCGTTCGCAATACAGTTCTGGCCCGTCTGCGTGAAACACTGCGACAGCCCCACCTTCCCTTTCCACCCGCGCAGAGCGAACCGCTAACTCACGCCGAACGCATGACCGTCACCCACGCCCCCGGCGATATCTGGGCGCAGGCCCAACGCTTCGCGCTGGAGTTGCACGCCGTTAAAGGCAGTTGCGAACTGCTGGAGACCGTGACCGAAGCCCGTCTGTCCGTCGTCTCACGTCTGCAACTGTGGCTGGAGGAGGAGCAGGCGGCCCGCAAGACCGTCGACGCCGAACGCCCCGAGGACTGGGAGGTCCTCTGCTGGCCATTGGACCAGCTCCGGATCGAAGGGTTGCCCCTCATTCTGAAGGAGGTGGGCTTCAAGCTGATCGAGCCGACCGACCTGCACGATCCCCAGCAGCGCGACCACATCCGTAATGTCCGGGCCGGTATCACCACGGTCGAAGCCGCCTTCGCCAGCACAGGTTCCTTTGTCGTGGGGGGCCGCGGCGCCAACGCCCGCGCCGCCAGTCTGACACCTTTTCGACACCTGGTCGTGATCCCGTTCAGCAGACTATTCGCTACCGGTGAAGACTGGCTGGCCGAAATGCGTCACGCCGGGAAACTGGACGCCTATGTGCGCGACAGCCGCAACCTGTCAATCATTACCGGCCCCAGCAAATCGGCAGATCTTGAAGGCAATCTGACAATGGGCGTTCATGGCCCCAAAGTCGTCCACGCCATTCTTTTCGATGACTTGCAACATTAGATTCGACTGTCAATCCTGGTGGGTGAAGGGGACAGCAGCTCGAACAGGCACTGTCCCAGCCTTATGCGTCCCCGTGCCCCTCAGAATATCCCAGAAGGAGTAGTTGACATGGCGAACGAACAGGAGCAGCAGTTCCGCACACTCATCAGTTGCTCACAGTTGGCGGACGCTCTCTCGGCAACAGATGGCTCTGATACAAGCAGTCTGCGTATCGTAGACTGCCGATTCGACCTCGGTGATTCCGAAGCCGGCCGCAGCGCCTACACCCATAGCCACATCCCCGGAGCAGCCTACGCCCACTTGGACGAAGACATGTCCGGGCCGATTGTGCCGGGCCGCACGGGCCGTCACCCCCTGCCCGATTCAGAGCTCTTTGCACGCACCGTCGCCCGCCTGGGCATCAGCAACCATACCCAGGTCGTCCTCTACGATGCCAGCGGCGGTAGCATGGCCTCCCGCATGTGGTGGATGCTGCGCTGGGTCGGCCACGAAGCCGTCGCAGTCCTCGATGGCGGCTGGGAGGCCTGGACCGCCGCCGGTCTGCCAACCCACGGCGGCGAAGAAACGCCGCCCCCTGGCAGCTTCAGCGCCAGCCCCCGCCCCGAGCTGGTCGTCGATGCTGCCGAAATGCTGGCCAAGACAGCCAGCGGCGGCGCACTCGTCATCGACGCCCGCGGCGCAGACCGCTTCCGCGGCGAGAATGAAACGCACGATCCCATCGGCGGCCATATCCCCGGCGCCTCTAATCTGCCCCACACCGGCAATCTGCACGGCGGCCTCTTCCGCGATCCTGCCGTACTGGCCGCCCGCTTTAGCGAGCTCATGGGCAACAGGCCCCCGTCAGAAGTAATTTTCTACTGCGGTTCCGGCGTCTCCGCCTGCCATAACGTCCTCGCTCTTGAGCACGCCGGCCTGGGCGAAGCCCGCCTCTACCCCGGCTCCTGGAGCGACTGGATCACAGATCCCACCCGGCCAGTCTCACAAGGCTAAGGCGCACGCGAGTAATTTCCAGCCGGTACCCCGGCCCCAAGAACAGACAACGCAAGGTCACAACTCAATAGGCTCCTGAGGATTTACCCAATGAAAACGCGAACAGGCAACTTCCCAATCGGCTTCCGTCAAGTCAACGCAAATTGGAACCGAGATATCCCCTCCCTCCTGGAATGGGCCGTAGAAAACAAGCTGGACGCAATCGATCTTACTACCAACTCTGAGAGCGCCCTGAGAGCGGTCACCGATGCAGGCCTGCATATCGGCTCCATCGACCTGCCCGACAACAAGGGCATGATCGCCGCTGATCCCGCCCGCAGAGCCGAAGCCCTCGCCCGCAACAGCGAGTGCATTCGCGCCTGCACCGCCAGTGGCCCCCAAAACTTCTTCGCCGTCATGGTGCCCGAAGATCCCGCCCTGCCGCGCCTCGAAAACTACGGCTACATGGTCGAGAGCTTCGCAGCCCTGGCCGTCGTCCTCGAAGAAAGCGGCTCCCACTATGTCATCGAAGGCTGGCCCGGCCCCGGCGCCCTCTGCTGCACGCCCGAGACCTACCGCGCCTTCTTCCGAGAAGTGCCTTCACCCTCCATGAGCGTGAACTACGACCCCTCCCACCTGATCCGGATGGGTATCGATCCCCTCCGTTTCCTCACCGAATTCGTCGATCGCGTCCATCACGTCCACGGCAAGGACACTGAAATTCTCCACGAAAACCTCTACGAATACGGACACGAGCAGCCCGCCACCTTCGCCGAGCGCATCGCCTTCGGCGCCCACAGTTGGCGCTACACCATCCCCGGCCAAGGCATCTTCCGCTGGGGTGAAGGTCTGCGCATCCTCGCCGACAACGGTTACAGTGGAGCAGTTTCCATCGAACTGGAGGATTCCAACTTCAATGGCGCCGAAGAGTCCGAAAAGTGGGGAATTCTACACGGCGCCCGCTTTCTGGCAGGCTGCTGACAGGTGTAGAGGGCGGCTCAGGGGAGGATGCCGGGAAGAGCGCTGCAGTGACCGCTCCCCTCTCCCCAGTCGCCGCTCAAAGCTCGAACGACTGGTGCAATGTAGGCACGACGACATCGCTATGGCCCTGCTCCCTCAATCCTTCAGCCAGAGCGCCTGCCCCCTCCGGCTCCCCGTGAACGAGGAATACCTTCTGCAACCGGTCCTGGTCGAAGTGTGAAGCCCACTGGAGCAGCTCAGCATGGTCGGCGTGGGCGCTGTAGCCGTTGATCCGCGCAACCTCCGCCCGCAAATCGTATTCCTCGCCGAAAATCCTCACTTTCTCGTTTCCCTCCAAAATGCGCCGGCCTAGAGTGTGTTGCGCCTGAAAGCTGACGAAAAGCACTGTGTTTTCCGGATGTGTAATGTTGTTCTTCAGGTGGTGAAGAATGCGGCCGCTCTCAGCCATGCCGCTGGCGCTGATGATGATCGCAGGCTCCGCCAGGTGATTCAACTGCTTGCTGCGCCGCACCTCTCGCACATACTCAATGCGGGGATAGTCAAAGGGGCTTCTCCGCCGGCCGTCCTCCAGAAACGTCTGCACATTCGTGTCCCACGATTCAGGATGCATGCGGAACACATCCGTCGCGTTGACCGCCAGCGGGCTGTCCACAAACACCGGGATTTCCGGGATGTCCCCACTGGCATCGAGCTGATTCAGGGCGTAAACGATCTCCTGTGTTCGTCCCACCGCAAAGGAAGGAATGATCACCTTGCCCCGGCGACGGGCCGTTTCGCAGACCACCTCTCGCAGTCTCCTCAGCGCCTTCTCATACTGACCGTGCAGCCGGCCGCCGTACGTGCTTTCCATGATGACCAGGTCGGCATCCTTCGCAACGGCAGGGCTTCGCAGTAGAGCAATCTCCTCCCGGCCCAGATCGCCGCTGAACACCAGCCGCCGGCTTCTCCCTTTACTGAACTCTTCGATCTCCAACTCTACAAACGCGGAACCAAGAATGTGGCCCGCATTGTGGAAAGTGAGCGTGACGCCATCTGCGATCAGGACAGGCCGCCCCTCGCCCACGCTGACAAATAGTGGCAGCGTCTCCCGCGCATCCTCTCGTGTGTAGACCGGCTCGACCGGCGGCTCCCCTCTCCGGCTCCGCTTGCGGTTGAGATACTCCACGTCCTTCTCCTGGATGAAGCCGCTGTCCATCAGCATGTACGCCGACAAATTGCGTGTCGCCGCCGTACACCACACGATGCCGCCAAAGCCCTGCTTAACAAGGTTGGGCAATTTGCCCGTATGGTCGATGTGGGCATGGCTGAGCACAACGCAATCGATCGACTGCGGCTCCCATGGAAAGTTCAGGTTGCGCTCATACGTATCGCTCCGCCGCCCCTGATACAGCCCGCAGTCCAGCAGAATGCGATGACCGTTCACCTCCAGCAGGTGCATCGACCCCGTCACCTCTTGCGCCGCGCCATGAAATGTGAGCCTCATCAGCCATTTCTCCCTTACTCGACTCTCGCTAGGAACATTCGTGCGCTGAAAGACTTGACAACGCACAGATGTTCTTGTATAATTGGGATATGGTTTGGGAAAACCCAGTTGAATTAGGGATAATCGTCAGCCGTCAACCCGTGTACACATTGCCATGTGACCGCGTATTCATCAACCTAAAAGGAGCAAGACTATGAAACTCACCGAACGCCGAAAGAAAATGCTCGCTTTTATCGCCAAATTTGTCGATGAAAATAACTATCCACCTTCCATCCGCGACATCGGGGCCGCCTGTGACATATCCAGCACCTCTGTCGTCAAGTACAACCTCACCAAACTGGAGCAGTACAGGCTGATTAGACGCGAAAAGGACGTGAGCCGGGGCCTGAGTCTCGACTGGGCCCGACTGCAGGAAGAAGGGCTTGCCGACGGCCTGGCCGGGGCGCCCTCGACCCACCAGGACGGCGACGGTTCCGCCTTCAGTTTCTTCCAGGTTCCCGTCCTCGGCTATATCGCCGCCGGCGAGCCAATCCAGGTCGAGACCACCGATCACTTCAATGCCGACGAATGGCTCGAACTCAACGAGACCCTCTATCGCAACCCTGATCAACTCTACGCTCTCCGCGTCCAGGGCGACTCCATGATTGACGCCAGCGTCCTAGACGGAGATATCGTCATCCTCCGTCATCAGGAGCGCGCCGAAAACGGTGAAATGGTCGCTGCCTGGATCGAC
The DNA here is from genome assembly GCA_965208965.1 of Caldilineaceae bacterium. Classification (GTDB taxonomy): domain Bacteria; phylum Chloroflexota; class Anaerolineae; order Caldilineales; family Caldilineaceae; genus Bin5. The sequence continues at coordinate 296,825 of OZ242384.1, read as the reverse complement.
ACACAGAACGAGACCACACTCAAGCATTTCTTTCTCGAAGGGGATCAGGTCAGACTGCGCCCGGCCAATCCCAGCTATCCGGAAATGTTCCTGCCAGCCGCAGAGGTGAGCGTTAAGGGCAAAGTGGTCTCAGTAATCCGTCAGCTGGAATGACTTCGGCCGCCTGCCAATAAGGGCATGCAGCGCTGAACGTCAAATCTGCGCCCCGCATACCACTTGCCACAACCGCCCATCCCGCAGCAGCGCAGTTATTCCTCCAGCTGCGCCGTCGGCGGTGCGGTCGCGGCTGCGTTCACCCTTCTTACCCGTCCGTCGCGCCCTGCTCATCTCGCTTCCCTTCCGGAACAGCTCGCTCTACAACCTCCCGCCTCGCCGCTACCCCCGCCGCAGGCTCCCCTGCATCAACAACTGCGCCAGCTCACGCCGCACCTTCGACCACCGTTGCAGCAGATAGTTGAACTGCTCATCACAACCCGCAATCGGCGCCGGATAGCTTCTGATCTCCTCCTGTATGCGCTTCTTCTCAGCCTCCAACCGGATCCGAGCCGCCCCGAACTCTGTTTCCCGTTCCGCCTGCTCCCGCCCCGCCTCCGGCCGTCTCGCTCCTCCTGATCCTGACATCTGACCACCTCCAACGTCGTCAACCCTCCACTTAACAGGGTCCCATTGTAGCACGCCCACCCGCCTCCTCCTGTCAGTCATCCCTTCTGTTTCCCCCTTTTTCTCTCTGGTCAGGAGCCGAAAAACAGGCATGCAACACTTTCGCTGCAAATGCAACACTTTCGTCGCCCAATCTGCGCCTCCCCGCCGCTGCCCCCGCATCGCTGACAGACCGCCCCTCAACCATCGAAACGATGAAATGGTGTTCCTCAAAAACCTTGACAGAACACGCCTGAATCTGAGATTTCAGACGGCACAGTTGTGCCTGTTCTGCTCATCCCCGCCCCACTGTTGCCTCCCCAAATCCGGGAGGCACCTTCCCAGTGGAGGACTATCGCTCCGCCAATGACTGTAGTATACTTACGCCCGACTCTTGGGTATGGTTCTTCCCTGTCTGCACCGTTACAACGGTCTGTCCAACATTCACTTATCAAACCAACAATGACTTCCCTGTCCCCGCCGCACCGCACCAGCGGAGGGAATGTACAGGGCTACCAGAATTCAGGCAACTGATAGCAGGAGAAAATACCATGGCAAAAACTGGTCGGGCGGTCATCGCCCAAGGACAGGACTTCGAAATCCGCGAATATCCCGTGCTAGACCCTGAACCGGGCAAAGTGCTGTTGCGCCAGGAGCTGGCCGGTATCTGCGGTACCGACTTGCACAACTGGCAGAACGGTATACAGGGCGAAGTGGTCCTCGGCCACGAAAACGTAGGCGTCATCGAGGCCATCGGCGCCGGCGGAGCCAAGGACTACATCGGCCGTCCCCTCGAGGAAGGCGACCGCGTCATATTCTCTCCGGGCACAGGCGGCTACGGCGCCTACGGCTTCTACGATACACCCGACATTGCCCCCCATTTCTACGGCGGATTTGCCGATTATATCTACCTGGGCTTCGAGAATACCTGCATGCTCAAGACCGAATGCACGCCCGAAGTCGCAGTCCTGACCGAACCCTACACAATCGGTGTCCACGCTGCTATGCGCGGCAAGGTGCAGCTTGGCGATACCGTCGTCGTCCAGGGCAGCGGAGCCATCGGCCTCGTTACCCTCCTCTGCGCCAAACAGATGGGGGCGGCCAACATCATCGTCGTGGGCGGCCCCGCCAGACGTCTTGAACTGGCAAAGGAGTTCGGCGCCGATGTAACCATCAATATTGAAGAGGTTACCAGCGTTGAAGAGCGAACCGAGCAGGTCTTTTGGCACACCCCGTTGAAGCGCGGCGCCGACATTGTTTTTGAATGCTCCGGATTCCTGGCCGCCACACCCGAAGGGTTGGGCTACCTGCGTAGCAGCGGCACTTACGTGGAGGTCGGTCATTTTGTCGATATGGGCTCCATCGACTTCAACATCAACCAGCTCCTGATGCGAAAAAATCTGACCTTCGAGGCCGTCTGGGGCAGTACCTACGAGCACTTCGTGCGCGGCCTGCCCATTCTCGAGAAAAATGAATTCCCCTACGGCGACATGGTCAGTCACAAGCTGCCTCTCGAACGCGTGGGCGACGGTTTCCACGCGCTAGACGGCACCTATCGCCTCGGAGATGAGCAAGTAATTAAGATCGCCGTCAAGGCGTGGGACGAGTAGAAAACCGCAGCGTGAAATGTCTTCACGCTTAAGCGTTACATTTGAATCCAATTCCACGCCGCAACCGCGGCGGGTTTCAACCAGGCAAAGGAGATTGCCATGCCGTTCGGAACCGGCGCCTATCAGTATGAGGTAGTTGAAAACTGGGCTAAACTGCCAGCAGGTTGGCAGTTCGGCTGGGTAGCAGCGGTAGCCTGCGACTCCCAGGACCGCGTCTTTGTCTATTCACGCAGCGAGCATCCCCTCGTCGTCTTCGATCGCGACGGAAACTTTCTTGCCTCCTGGGGCGAAGATGTCATCGAGGATGCCCACGGGATCTACATCGACAGCGAGGACAACGTCTGGTGCACCGAACGCGAGACCCACTGCATCTTCAAGTTCAACGCCCAAGGTGAATTGGTCATGACCATCGGCACGCCCGGCCGGGAGGGCGCGCCCGGCGAACCGTTCCGCCTGCCCACCGATCTGGCCGTCGCCTCTAATGGAGACCTCTTCATCTCGGACGGCTACGACAACGCCCGCGTCCACAAGTACTCTGCCGCCGGCGAACACATTCTCTCCTGGGGCGACTGGGGCGAAGGGCCCAGCCAGTTCACTCTCTCCCACTGCGTCCGCCTCGACAAAGACGATCGCGTCTGGGTCTGCGACCGTACCAATGACCGCATCCAGCTCTTCGACACCGACGGCAATTTTCTCGAAGAGCGCTCCGGCCTCCTCAAACCGGATACCATCTACTTCGACCCGGACGGCGAAGTCGTCTATGTCGCTGAACTGGAGCAGCGCGTCAGCGTCTGGACCCTCGACGGCGAGCTCCTCAGCCACTGGGGCGGCGCCCAGCCCAGCGACAAGCCGGGCGAATTCAAAGCTTGCCCCCACGGCATCTGGGCCGACTCCCACGGCGACCTCTACGTCGGCCAGGTCCAGGTCGACGACGGCCTTCAGAAGTTCCGCCGCGTGTAAGGAGACTTGACTCGCTCAGTTCTTCGGATCTCTTTTCATTCGGTCGCAACGAATCAATAACGGGCATAAGGCATTCACGTTATCACCGCATATTCCACGATTCTTCCCTGTAATTTGGGCCATGCAATTCGAACCCGAGATGTCGAGACGGCAGACTCGATTCCTGCCCAGCCAGAGCTAACGTAGAATGACCAGCTTCGACAAATCCGTCCTCACTCCCGACCCTGCAAGCCGCCGCCCCATCCTTCAGGTTCTGGACGCCGCTCTCGATGCCGTTGACCCCTTTGCCGCCGTGCAAAATGTCCTCCAGCGTCAGGGCGAAATCCTGACTGTCGCCAACCCTTCTGACCCCGAGACAACGGCCGCGCTGACATACGATCTCGCCCGCTACCGCCGCATCTTCGTCGTCGCTGCCGGCAAGGCAGCTGCACCGATGTGCAGCGCTGTCGAAGCAGTGCTCCAGCACCGTGTCAACAGTGGATTGGCCGTGACTAAGTATGACCATGCCCAGCCCGCCGGCCCTGCCTCCACAACGGCCTCCCGCATCCGCGTCGTGGAGGCAGGTCATCCGATTCCCGACGAAGCCGGCGTCCTTGCCGGCAAAGAGATGCTGGCCCTCGTGGAGCAGGCGAACGCAGACGACCTGGTCATCGCTCTGCTCTCCGGCGGCGGCTCCGCCCTGCTGGTGGCGCCGGCAAACGAGTCGGCCGCCGCCTCCGGGCAAACAGTTCCAGCGCTCACCCTGACCGACATGCAGGGCATGACCGACGCCCTCCTGGCCTGCGGCGCGACCATCAACGAGATGAACTGCCTTCGCAAACATGCCAGCGCCGTGAAGGGCGGCCAGTTGGCCCGCTCCGCCGCGCCCGCTACCCTCCTGACACTTGCACTCAGCGACGTCATCGGCAGTCCCCTGGACGTGATAGCCAGCGGGCCCACCGTCCCCGACGAAAGCACCTGGGCCGATGCCTGGGCCATTGTCGAGAAGTACGGGATTGACACCGCTCTGCCGGCTGCTGTACGCAAACGTCTGCAGGCCGGACTCGCCGGCGATATCCCCGACACACCCAAAGCGCATGACCCGGTCTTCGACAACTGCAACACTCTCGTCGTCGCCGACAACCGCACCGCGGCCAGCGCCGCTCTCGCGAAGGCAACAGAACTGGGCTTCAACACGGTTCTGCTCTCGACCTATGTTGAAGGCGAAGCCGCTGAAGTTGCCAAAGTGCTTGTCGGCCTCGGGCGGGAGGTGCTGGACAGCGGTCAACCGCTCCCCGCCCCTGCCTGCCTCATCCTTGGCGGTGAAACCACCGTCAATCTGGGAGACAGCCCCGGCCAGGGCGGCCGCAACCAGGAGCTCGCCCTCGCAGCCTCCCTGGCCCTCCAGCATCTGCCTGGGATCACCGTCGTTTCACTGGCAACCGACGGCACCGACGGCCCCACCGACAGCGCCGGCGGCCTCGCCGACAGCGGTACCGTCGCCAGAGGCGAGCACGCCGGCCTATCCGCATCCGACCACCTCCGCCGCCACGACGCCTATCCCTACCTGCGCGCCGCCGCCGACCTGCTACTGACCGGCCCGACCCAGACCAACGTCAATGACCTTCTCTTCGTGTTTGTCCAAGATATGTGAGAGAATGCAGAAACAATTCGCGCTGCGCAATTGAAATCGTTCTTTCGGACCGATTCTTCCACACGTACAGGAGTAGAATTTCATGCCAAAGTTGACAGTGGAAAATGTTGGCACCTTCGATGTCCAAGCCGGTAAACGCCTGGTACTGGCACTGGTTGAGGACGCGGCCGTCGATCAGCTGCACGCCTGCGGCGGCAACTGCAAATGCACTACCTGCCGCGTTGCCTTTGTTGGTGGCGAACCTTCAAAGATGACAGTCGCTGAAAAAGAGAAGCTGGCCGAAAAGGGTCTGACCGGTGTGCGTCTGTCCTGCCAGTGCCTCGTCGACGACGACATGACCGTTCAACTTATTAGCCGCCTCGAAGGCAGTGGCCGTCCCGACCCCGGTCCTCCGCCGGAAACGTCAATCCAGCCGGATCCGGAGTGGACTACCACAGGCTGAGATCAGTACTGCCGCAAAGGCGCCGGCTTACCTTGGGTGGAGAACGTTCTGGGGCACATCCCAATTCAACCCTCCTCCGTTCGGGAGCCGGCGCTTCGCGGTTTCACCCGCCTGCAAATGGTGCGGCCGCACAGCTTCATTTCCTCGGTGACAACAGAATTCCCAGTGAGGCAACTTTGACCAGCCAATCAGAGCATCACACTCCCGCCTCGAACGAAGCGGAAGCTTCCGATCGGCCGATTCTGATCTCCGCCATGCAGTTTGAGGAAGAGCTCAAGAGCGGCGAGTGCTCCGTCTGGGAGTTCATCGATATCGCCCACCAAACAGGCGCTGACGGCGTGGAACTGCGGCGGGAGACGTGGCCGCGGCTTAACGCAGAGTTGGCCGAAGCAACCACCCGCATAGCCGACGCAGGACTTCTAGTTACCTTCGCCACCCAGGCAACACTCTTCGACAGCCCGGCGGCTTCAGCGCAGTTGCGCCAGGACATCGACACCGCCGCGACACTGGGCGCGCCGCTCGTTCGGTTTTTTCCCGGTCCGACGCCCCCGGCCGACGACCGCGCTGGCTGGGACCGCGCACAGCAAGTCGTCGACTACTCCGCCGCCCAAAACACCGTCATCGCCCTCGAAAACTATGCCCGTACGCCCGGCGGCACCCTGGCGGAGGTCCAAGGAACGCTGTCACGTCTCTCCTCTCCTGCCCTTCGCACCAATCTGGACATGGGAAACTACCCCAACCACGGCCAGGACGTCGTCGCAGCCATCGATACACTTTCAGACCAAATCGTCGCCGCCCACCTCAAGGACAAGACAGCCAATCCCTCAGATCCCCCGGTCCCGCTAGGCGCAGGCGTCCTGCCGCTTGCAGATATCCTTTCATCGCTCGATCAGCTGCCCCAACGCGTCTACTACATCTTCGAATTTCGCGGCGCCGGCAATCCAGTAGGCGGGATCCAACGCAGCCTTTCCTATCTGAAGCAACGGGAGAGCGAGGCTCAGTGATGAATCCGAACGTAGTCGCAGGCGCGAGAACGCACTACTGGTCCCACGTCCTTCAACGCCGCACACTTGCTGGAGAGGCGACATGAGCGGCAACAGTACACTTGCCGGCAAGAAAGCACTCGTAACCGGCGTTGACCACGGTGGAATCGGCCAGGGCATCGCCCTGGAACTGGCCCGTCAAGGCGCTGCCGTCGTCTGCCACTACCCCTTCAGCGACGAGGGCGCCGCCGCCGCAGTAGCACAGATTCAGGCGGCCGGCGGTACTGCGGCAGCCGTGCAAGGCGACTTCACGCAGTCCGCCGACGTATGTGCCCTGGTCGTGGACGCCGCCGCCAGCTGCCTCGGCGGATTGAATGTGCTGGTCAACAACGCAGGCCTGACTGAGACTCGCCCGCTCGCCGATATCACACCCGCCCACTTCGAAAAGCTGTTCGCCATCAACGTGCGCAGCCAGATATTCTGCGCGCAACGCGCACTGGCCTACATGCAGGAAAGCGGCGGCGGTTCGGTGATCAACCTTGCTTCGGTTCATACGCACGCCGGCGTCCCCGACTACTCAGTTTACGCCGCCACCAAGGGCGCCGTCGCCGCCCTGACTCGCCACCTGGCCGTCGAACTGGCTCCGCAGAAGGTGCGGGTCAACGCCATCGCCCCCGGGCTCATCGAAGTACCCCGTTATTTCGAAGACATCCCCGATTACAACCCCGCCATTTTCGAAGCCACCGTACCCTGGGGTCGTCTGGGCGCCCCGTCCGATATCGCCCATGTGGCCGCCTTTCTCGCCTCCGACGGCGCAGAATTTGTCACCGGCCAGACCATCTATGTCGATGGCGGCACGGTCGCCTATATGTCCTTCGGTGCCCATCTTGACGGCCAGGACTTGAGCTCCGGGAATTGACCACACCACTCGGCTTGCTCTGACTCATGCAGCCGAGACCCATTGCGACGATCTGACCTCAAATTCGACCCAGTCATAACTTGGAAGTTGCCCCAGCGCCAGCTCTCCTCCGCCCCTGTTAGCTGCCCCTGATTCCCTGACTCTTGTCAGAATCCCTCTGCCTGAGTACAATTACGGTGCATTTCGCACAGACTCGTTTCATACATTTCCGAGAGGAAGGAGAAACTGAAATGGATCGACGAAGATTCCTGAAAGTGGCGGCAACAGGTGCGGTAGGCGCAGCCGCCCTAACCGTCGCCGGCTGTGAACAGGCCGGCGTTATGGCGCCGGGCCAGCTTGAAGGCGCCGTCGCAGAGGATTCAAGCCTGCCCGAGATTGAGTGGCAGATGGCCACCAGCTGGCCGCCCGCCCTGGACACCATTTTCGGCGGCGCCGAGACGGTCGCCAAGCGCGTAGAGGCCATGACACAGGGCAAATTCAAAATTGAAGCCCGTGCCGCCGGTGAACTGGCCCCCGGTCTGGAAGTGCTGAATGTCGTAGAAGAGGGCGCAGTGCCGATCGGCCACACAGCCTCCTACTACTACGTTGGCAAAAGCCCAATCACCGCCTTCGGCACAGCCCTGCCTTTCGGCCTCACCTCCCGCCAGCAGGATGCCTGGCTCTATGAGGGCGGCGGCCTGGAAATGCTGCAGGCTGTTTACGCCGAAAAGTTCAATACCATCCAGTTCCCGGCCGGCAATACCGGCGTTCAGATGGGCGGTTGGTTCAACAAGGAGATCAACTCAGTCGCCGACATGGAAGGGTTGAAGATGCGGATCCCCGGCCTCGGTGGCCGCGTAATGGACCGTCTGGGTGTGACCGTGCAGGTGTTGCCCGGCGGCGAGATCTTCCAGGCCCTGCAGACCGGCGCCATCGACGCAGCGGAGTGGGTCGGCCCCTACGATGACGAAAAACTCAGCTTCCACAAGGCCGCCAGCTTCTACTACTTCCCCGGCTGGTGGGAGCCCGGCCCATCGCTCGAAATCCAGATCAACCTGGACGAGTGGAACAAGCTGCCCGAGCAGTACCAGGAGGTCCTCAAGACGGCAGCCTACGCCGCCAATGCCACCATGATGGCGCGCTACGATGCCAAGAATCCGGCAGCACTCGGCCGCCTCATCAACGATGCCGACATTACTATGCTTCCCTTCCCGGACGATGTAATGCAGGCTGCCGAAGAGTCGGCATTCGGGCTGTTCGACGAAATCGCAGCCGACGATGCCGACTTCGCGTCAATCTTCAAAGAATGGTCCGCCTTCCGTAGCTCCATACAGTCTTGGCACGGACTGGCAGAGCGCGGGTACCTGCAATACGTGGGCCGAAGTCGCTGATCTACCCGTGCGCAGCGCGCATGTCTTTCAGAGAAAAGATGATCCTGGAAACAGGAGAGCGTCGCAGAACGCTCTCCCGTTTCGTTCAACTCGACAACTGATGGCGACTTTTCATGTGAACTATCCTGCTGGCGCGCAGGGGAAGGAGATTCCTGCAATGGACAGGAGGCGTTTTCTAGGGTTGACCGCAGCGGGCTCGGCCGCGCTCAGCATAGCCGGCTGCGAGCAGGCCAGTCTTATTCCGCCGGTTCAGATCGAGAACGCAGTGTCGGACGACGCCCGCCTGCCGACCATCGATTGGCAGATGGCAACCAGCTGGCCGGCCGATTTGGACTCGATCTTCTGGGGTGCGCAATTGGTTGCCAACCGCGTCGCAGCCTTAACGGATGGCAAGTTCCTGATCCGGCCCCGCGCAGCCGGTGAACTGGCTCCCGGTCTGGGCGTATTGAACGCCGTCGAAGAGGGGGCCGTCCCTATCGGTCACACCGTCTCCCACTACTATACCGACAGGGGGACCGTCATAGCACTCAACAATGGCCTGCCCTTTGGCCTGACGGCCCGCCAGCAAAACGCGTGGTTGTATGAAGGCGGCGGATTGGAGCTGCTTCAGGAGGTCCATGCAGAACGGTTCAATATCATTCAGTTCCCGGCTGGCAACTCCGGCGTCCAGATGGGGGGCTGGTTCAATAAAGAGATAAACTCCGTCTCCGATCTGGAAGGCCTGAGAATGCGCATCCCTGGCATCGCCGGGCAAGTGATGGAGCGGCTGGGCGTATCCGTACAGATGTTGCCCGGTGGCGAGATCTTCCAGGCCCTTGCGAGCGGGACTATCGACGCGGCCGAATGGGTCGGGCCCTACGAAGACGAGAGGATGGGCTTCCATAGGGTCGCCAGCTACTACTATTACCCTGGCTGGTGGGATCCGGGCTCGTCAGTCGAGATCCAAGTCAATCTGAACGAATGGAAAAAACTGCCGGAGCAGTTTCAGGAAGCGCTTAAAGCCGCCGCTTACGAGGCAAACGTGAGAGTGATGGCGCGCTACGATGCCAGGAACCCGGTCGCACTCGGTCGCCTGCTCAACGACGGCGGCGTCAAACTGCGGCCGTTTCCCGATGATCTGCTGAAAGCTGCAGAGGAGGCCGCCTTCGAGCTTTTCGACGAGGCCGCCGCCGCAGATGCAGACTTTGCTTCCATCTTCAGTGATTGGTTAGCATTTCGCGACGCGATTCATGCTTGGCACGGTCTGGCCGAGCTCGGCTACCTGCAATACGTGGGCCGAAGCCGCTGATGTGAGCAGGATGACGCCGAATTGCCGGCGGGCTGAGCAGAATAGCAAAGGGGCAAGCGTTAGCTCGCTCCTTTTTCCTTTCCTGTTCTGCCGTCTTTTCTGCCTATGATGCCGCTTCCACCAGCCAGGTCACAGTCTCCGGAACAAGGATAACGACAATGAGGGCGATGCCTTGTAGTACCATAAACGGCAGTGCGCCCTTGTGAATATCCGCAGTTTTGACCTCTGGAGGCGCCACGCTTTGCAAATAAAACAGCGAAAACCCAACCGGCGGCGAGATGAATGCCATGTTCAGATTGATCGCCATCATCACTCCAAACCAGACCATCTGCGCATTGGTAAAACCCAGTTCCAGGGCTGCAGGCACAAACAGAGGCATAGCGATAAAGCTGATCTCAATAAACTCCAGATTGATGCCCAAGAGGAAGATCGCAATGTTGGCCACAATCACAAACCCCCAGAACCCGCCCGGCAGACTTGTCAGCAAGCTCTGAACGTAGTCCTGCCCCCCCAGGCGGTCGAAGACCAGCCCGAAGTAGGTCGAACAGAACAGAATCATGATCACCAGGGCAGTGATATTGGCCGTGGAGCGGGCTGCGTCCCTGATTAGTTTCCAGTTCAAGTTGCGGTTGAACGCCGTGAGGATACAAGCGCCGATCGCGCCAACCGCACCTGCTTCAGTCGGTGTGGCAACACCTTGAAAGATGCTACCCAGCACAGAGAAAATCAGCAGAACTGGCGGAACGACTGCAATCAACGTCTGGCGCAACAAAGCCGCGCCCTGAACAGTTCGAGCCTCCGGCGGCAGAGCCGGCGCATCCTGTGGACGTACGATGGCGATTCCAATCACGTACAGGGCGTAGAGGCCCGAGAGAATCAGACCAGGAATAAGCGCGCCGACGAACAGATCGCCCACGCCCACCCCTATCTGGTCGCTCAGTACGACCAGAACCAGGCTGGGCGGCAACAGTTGCGCCATTGTCCCCGACGCCGTAATGATGCCTGTCGCCAGCTTATGATTGTATCCATAGCGCACCATGATCGGCAGCGAGAGCAGTCCCATTACAATGACGGTGGCCGCGACCACCCCCGTTGCCGCCGCCAGCAACGTCCCTACCAGCACCACGGCCAGAGCCAGACCGCCGCGCATCGATCCCAGCAAGATGCCTACCGTCGTCAACAGCCGCTCAGCCAGCCCAGACTTCTCGAAAATCGCCCCCATGAAGACGAAGAATATAATCGCCAGAAGCGTAAAGTCCGACATCGTGCCGAACCAGCGGTTGGGCAACAGCTTGATCCAATTCATGTTGAATATGCCCAACGCCCAACCGATCAACATGAAGACGAAGGCGGTCCCGGCGAACGAAAACGCCACCGGATATCCATACAGGATCAGCACAAAAAACAGTATGAACATCACGATCGCCAGCCATTCCAACCCCATAGTCACTCCTTTTCGTGTGACCAGCGTGAGAAAGAAAACACAGCCTGCTCCGGATCGGGAACCAGTCGCCAACGATTCCGACCGGCTCGCGAGACCCTTACTCGATCCGCAAAGCCTCCTGGTGTTCCGCCAAATCTTCGACCTCTTCCTCCTCACCTCGCAGCACTGCGTACAGTTTGATCAACTCGGAGATCGCCTGCAAGAGCAAGAGAGCAAAGGCAACGATGATCATAGTCTTCAGGGGCGCACGCGGCAGCCCATCCGGATCAGGCGACATCTCCCACTGCCGCCAGGAGGTCATCACCGGATTTACGGTCACCCAGATGCCGATGATGCAATAGGGAACGAGAAGAAACAGATGTCCCCAGAAGTCAAGCATCGCTTGGCGCTTCCTACTCCAATTCGCATAAATGAAATCCACGCGTACGTTGATGCCGTTCTTCAGGATATAGGCAAAACCCATAAAGAAGACCAGCGAGTACAGATACCATTGCATCTCGATAAAGAGATTGGAGGACAACTGTACGCCTATGAACCTCGCGATGTAGCGCACAAGGACATTGTAGAACCCAACTGCTACAGTAACGATTACGAGAATCACTGACACGCCGCCGACGCGTTCTGAAAGGCTGTCAATGAGGCCGGAAATTCGCAGAAGTGCCTTTAACATCGTCGCTGTTCCTCTGTCAGTGCGGTACGCGCGCCGGGCGCTGGCCCGTCATCCGTCTTCCGCTTCAAATACCCCGCTCAAGACTGCCCTATCTTACCCGAAACATTCCAATAATCAATATCCAGATGTGTACACTTGCAGTGGGCTTGAAGAATGTAACGCCGCACGGGGCAACACCGCCTCAGCTGGTACAGACACCCTATCGTAAACGGAACGACTCCGCCGCTTTCACTGTTATTTCGCGCCCCTGAGAGAGGCGGGGGCAGGTTACTCCCGTGCCTCGCGCCGCATAAGAGGCAGCAGTCCAGAATGGCCCAAATACACAATGAAGAGCACTCAATCCAGATGTGGCTTAGTATATGTCTGTGAAGTATAATCGGGTTGTACAGAATCTATACATAATGTTGGACAGCTTATCGACCGGCACAGAATTGTAGCTAAAGAGGATTTTCTATGGTCTGGAAACAATCTCTGGTTAAAGTCGGCGTCTATGTTGATGCCGCCAACATCTATCGCAACGGCGGCTCCCGTATGCAGTATGATGTCTTGCGCGAATTTGCATGCAGGGATATGGGTGAACCGGTGCGACTGAACGCATACGTGACCCACGACGCCGAACGCGCCCAGTGGGATTTCGACTACCGCGTCGGCGCGTTTCGATTCCACTCCGCGCTGCGCGATCTCGGCTATAAGGTGATAATCAAGCAAGTGCGCTGGTACGATGACGAGGCCGGCAATCGTTACGCCAAAGCCAACTCCGATTTGGACCTGGCAGTGGACGCACTGCTTCAATCAGAGAATCTCGACAGGGTTCTGATTGCAACCGGCGACGGAGATTTCGTACAGGTCGTACGGGCGCTCCAGAACAAGGGCTGCCGCGTGGAAGTGGTGGCATTCGACAATGTCTCGGGCAATCTGCGACAGGAAGTGGACCTGTTCATGTCCGGTTACTTGATTCCCAATCTTCTGCCCGTGCCCAATGGCTCTGCCGAGTGGGGCAATCCCGATTCTACCGTGCGCGGCTGGTGCTACTACTACAACGAGGACAAAGGCTTTGGCTATATGCGATTCCTGACCAAGGTTTCGCCCCACCTGTGGCTGGTTGACAAACGCAAGAGCACCGACTCCCCCTACGAGAGCGCCTTCTTCCATTTTTCCATGATGCAGGACGATTCCGTAAAGGACTATCTCCCCAGCCGCGAACATATTTTTGAGTTCCGGCTCATCCCCTCGGAACGTGACCAGAGCGAACTCACAGCAACCAACATCCGCATCGTCTGCTCCCTGTAGTGCCAGATTCCTATTGCAGTTGGCCGCGTATTCGCGTATCATTGACCGCGTTACGCCGATCGCCTGTGCGCCTGACCCATCGACGTCCTTCCCACCAGGAGCAAGAACGCTATGCCTGCCGCAATCTCTGCCCAGCAACCGCTCGCCGTAGAAGCCGGCGCCAAAGTCCTCATGTCCGGCGGCAATGCCGTTGACGCCGCGGTGACCGCCGCCCTTATGCAGGCCGTCGTCAGCCCCCAGATGTGCGGCATTGGCGGCTATGCCGTGATAAACCTGCACCTGGCCGGACAGCCAGGTTCCATTGGAATTGACGCGCCTGCCCTGGCCGGGGCCCTCGTGAAGGATGACATGTGGGTGCAACAGTTGATCCGGCCCAATCCCGGTGGCTGGGGATTCTTCCTTAAAGACAACGTCAACGAAGCCGGTTATACATCGGTCTGTACACCGGGAGCGGTCAAGATGTTTTCTGCCCTGCTTGAACGCTGGGGCACCATCGACTTCGAACAGGCCACAGAACCGGCCATCCGCACCGCCCACGACGGCTATGTCGTCAGCGATTCCCTCGCAGTCGGCTGGAAACGCTCCAATCAGTACTGGGAGGGGATGAGCCTGCGCGACTATATCAACAGCAATCCGGAGGCCCGCCGCATCTATCTCCGCGACGACGGCGAGCCCTATGACACCGGCGAAATCCTGCGTAACCCGGACTACGCTGCCTCACTGCGCCACATTGTCCAACACGGCAGCGAAGACTTCTACCACGGCCAGCTGATGGAGCGCATGGCAACCGACCTGGCGGCAAACGGCAGTTTTGTCACCCGCCAGGACTTTGAACAGTACCGACTGCGCGAGAACGCCTCTCTCTCTGGCAGCTACCGCGGCCACACCGTCACCAGCTCCACCCCGCCACACGGCGGCGCAACCCTCGTCGCCATCCTCAATATCCTGGAGGGGTACGACCTGGCCGCCATGGGCCACAACTCGGCCGATTACATCTACACAGTCGGCCTCGCCATGAAGGCCGCCTTCGCCGACCGTAACCCCCACTTGGCCGATACCGAATTCGAGGAAGTGCCTCTCGACTGGATGATGTCGAAGGATCGGGCGGCCTTCTGGCGTGAGCGTATCGACAGCGGCCAGCCCATCGAACCTTCGCCATCCCAGCCTGAGACTCCGCACACCACCCACCTCTCCGTGATCGACGGACAAGGCAACTGCGTCTCACTCACACATTCGCTTGGATCATCTTCGGGTGTCATCACCCCGGGCCTCGGCTTCATGTACAATAACTCGATGGTCAACTTCAACCCCCTGCCAGGCCATCCCAACTCGATCGCACCCGGCAAAGGCCGCACCACCGGCATGACCCCGACCATCGTCTACAGCAAAGAGGCTTCCAACGGCGGCGCCCAACCCCTTCTCGTCCTGGGTGCGCCCGGCGCCACCCGCATCATCACATCCGTCCTGCAGGTGATCCTCAACGTAATCGACTTCGGCATGGACATCGAGAAGGCCGTACACGCCCCTCGCTTCGACTGTCAGCTCGACGCCATCAGTTGCCAGCGCCGCATCCCCATCTGGGTGCTCGACGAAGTCAACAAACGCCATCCCGCCATCCACATCCCCTACAGCCACGGCGGCCTGGCGCTTGTCCATGCACTCCACATCGACCCGCAGACCGGCGCCCTCTCCGGCGCAGCCGACACCGGCGCTGAGGGCATGGCCGCGGTCGTTTAGTTCGAAAATCAAGATTGGTCTGCTGTTTGTAGAGGAGCGCGGTCCGGGGAAATGTGGCTTGCAGCCTGAAATGAAACTTTACACCATCGGCTTTACCCGAAAGAGCGCTGAGACGTTCTTTTCACAACTGAGAGAGTCAGGCGTTCGCACCCTGATCGATACCCGCCTGAACAACCGGTCGCAACTCGCCGGCTTTGCCAAGCAGAACGACCTCCAGTATTTCCTGCGCGAAATCGCCAAGATCGACTACCTGCATCTGCCCCAGCTCGCACCGACTCAGGACATTCTTGACGCCTTTAAGAAAAAGAAGGGGTCGTGGGAAGCCTATGAGCGCTCTTTTCGCTCCCTCATGCTTTCCCGCAAGATCGAAGAAGAGTTCCGGCCGGAACTCTTCGAAGACTCATGTCTCCTATGCAGCGAGCACAAGCCCCACCACTGTCACCGTCGGCTCGTCGCCGAATACCTCCGTGAAAAGTGGGACGGGATCAGTATCGAAATCGAACATCTCCAACCACAGGACTCTGCCTGATTAGCCGCAGCGTAACCGCTTGGGAGTCAAGTCAGTCGGAGACCTTTATCCAAGATCGACTTCATCTCCGACTTTCCAAGCGGGGAGTCCTGTCTGCGGGAGGCGTTCAAGCACACTGTTCCCTCAGCGGTCCGGCTCGAACACAGACCCGTCCAACACAGTTTGCAGGCCCGCCGACACCAGGTCTAACCGCCTGATCTCCTCCGCAGGCAGGTCCAGGCCAACCGCGCCCGCCGTGTCTTCGATATGCGCCGGCACATCGGCGCCAGAAATAATGCACGTCACCTCCGGTCGCGACAGAATCCACGCCTGTGAAACCTGACCAGGCGTCGCTCCCACGCGCTCGGCCACTGCAATCACCTCCGCCACCACGTCCGCTGCCCGGTCCCGCAAGGTGTCCTGGAAGGCATGCCTCCGCCGCCCGCCCCACAAGCTGTTCTCTTCCGGCATATTGTCAGGCGTGTAAGTTCCGCTCAGCAGACCAACCGCCAGAGGGCTGTATACCATCACGCCCAGCCCCATCTCGGCCACCATCGGAAACATTTCCCGTTCCAGTTCCCGGTTCAGCAGATTATAAGGGTTCTGCACCGTGATCGCCGGCGCCGCGTTCAAGCGCTCCTGCACGCGCAACGCTTTCACCACCTGCCAAGCCTGGTGGTTGCAGATTCCTACATAGCGTACTTTGCCCTGCTGCACGAGGCTGTCCAGCGCCCGAAACGTCTCCTCCACAGGCGTTGTTTCGTCCAATCCATGAATCAAGTAGACGTCGATCCGGTCGGTATTCAGCCGCCGCAGCGAACGCTCCGCCTCGCGTAGAATATGGTAGCGGGACAGGCCGCTGTCATTGGGGCCATCGCCAATCTCCCCCCTCACCTTGGATGTGATAACCACATCATCGCGCCGACCTTGTAGCGCCTTCCCCAGCAACACCTCCGATGTGCCTCTGAACGCCCGATCGTCCCCCAGCCCGTAGATGTTAGCGCAGTCGAACAGGTTCACGCCCTGATCCAGCGTAGCCGCCACCAGATTGCGCGCCGCCTTTTCGTCGTGCTGGCCTCGAAGACCAAGCCCCAGCGCAACGCGCGAAACCTTTACGCCCGCGCTGCCGAAATTCACGTATTGCATCCCTCTCTCCTCGTGTTTTCAAGTGGATTCCGGACGGTCTCGGTAAACTCTGGCATGCCGCATGCTCCGGGCCGTCCTGTTCCGCAGTATAAAGGTTCGCTTTGGAAGATTCAACTGACAAACCATATGTCAGATCAAGGCCTGCCCTGGAAATACCGGCGTGTGACAAGGTCGATGCGACAGCCGTCGGCCAGAGTCCTTAGTTGACCTCGCTGGAGACAAATGGCACAAAAATTTTGACAAGCATCGGCTTTTTCGCTAGAATTCCCGCTTGACATTCATTCTGCGACCGCTTCTTCACTTTGCGCTGTTAGGGTACTAAGTCGTGCCCGCGGCACAATTGACAATCGAGTTGCAGTTATCGTAGAGCCGCTCCCCCTAATAGGAATCTATTCAATCCATATTGTCCAAATTCAAGGAGACAAGAAGAATGGAAAGCAAAGTAAGTCGACGTCAGTTCCTCCGTCTGGTCGGTGGCGCAGCCGGCGCCGCAGCCCTGGCCGCCTGTGCCGCACCCGTGGCGCCTGCCGGCAGCGGCGAAGAGGCCATGTCCACGGAGAAGATCGTTATCCGCTACGCCGGACTGGACGGCATGGGCGCCCGAGTCGAAGAATTCATGAAGCCGTGGGTAGAGGATAACGGCTACGAACTCGAGCGGGGCGCTTTTGGACAGCAGGAACTGACTGACAAGATCATGCAGTCCGTCGCCACCGACACCTACCTGGCAGACATCTTCCAGTTCCCCAGCAACGCCCGCGCCGATGTCATCAATGCCGGCGCACTGCAGGAGATCCCGCAGGAGGTGCTGGAGGCCGTCGACTTTGAGGACGTTCTGCCCGGCATCGTCAATACCCTGTCTTGGGAAGGCAAGATCTACGCCCTGCCCTACGACGGCGACATCCACTACTACTCCTTCCGCAAAGACCTCTTTGCCAACGAGGACATCAACAGCCGCTTCAAGGACAGCTACGGCTTCGACCTCTCGCCCGAAACGGGCGCCGTGACCTGGGATCAGTGGCGCAACATTTGTGAGTTCTTCACCGGTTGGGATTGGAACGAGAACGGCGAGGACGATGACTTCGGCGCCGCCTGCATGACCAAGCGCGGCGACACCCTCTGGTGGGGCTTCAACTCTCGCGCCACCGCCTACGCCAAGCATCCCGACGACGATGCCTACTTCATCGACCTCGACACCGGCGAAGCCCGCCTCAACAATCCCGGCTTTGTCCGCGCCCTGACGGAATGGGTCGAAGAGATGCAGAACTGGGCGCCCCCCGGCGGCACTAACTTCACCTACGGTGACTCTCTCAACGCCATGAACGGCGGACGCGTCGCCCAGACCTACAACTGGGACGCAGTCACCAGCGCCACCGCGCCTGAGACCTCCGTCATCCAGGGTCTGCAGGGCTACAACATCCTGCCGGGTTCACATGAGGTCTTCAACTCCAAGTCGGGCGAATGGGACTACTTCGAAGTGCCCAGCCATGCGCCGTTCCACGCTTTTGGCGGTTGGGTCATCGCCGTCTCCGCCCAGGTGGACGAACTGGCCTACGATGCAGTCTGGGGCTTCGTCACCCATCTGACCAAGCCGGAAAGCGGCCTGGCCTTCGTCACCGACCTGACCGGCGCCAGTCCCTACCGCTTCAGCCAGATGGAAGCGGTCGAAGAGTTTGCCACGGGCCCGCTGCAGCTGGGCGAAGAAGTGGCGATGGACTATCTGAACGCCGCCCGCGAGACCCTTGACCATCCCAACGCCGTCACCGACCAGGCCTTCGGCGGCTGGGTGCAGTACCGTGACGCGCTTGAACTGGGCGTCTCCAAGGCGCTGGCCAACGAACTTCCACCCCAGGACGCCCTGGACGAAGTCGCGGCCGCCTTCAACGAGATCAGCGAACGCATGGGCGGCCTCCAGCATCAGGCCGAACTGTACGCCCGCACTTTGGGCAAGTAACCGCAGATAGCAAAGTCAGTGGCCAGTGACCGGCGGCGAACAGCCCGGACCGGTTGCTGGCCGCTGATCAGTTCCCTTCTCTATATCCACAACGGCGCAACGGTCGTGCCAGCCCGCGAGTCATCCAGCGTACCCATGGCAACTGAACCCCAAATCTACCCCTCGAAACGACCTCGCTTTGAAATACGGGACAATCTCTGGAAGTGGATCTTCCTTGTCCCCGCAGTTGCCATCATTCTCATCCTGCTTGCCGTCCCCGTGTTGTGGACCCTCTATGCCGCCTTTACAGACCTGCACCTCTATCGCATAGGGGACTTCGATACGAAATTCGTCGGTCTGGCCAATTTTGAAAAGCTGCTGAGCAACCGCTCCTTCTGGCGTACCGCGCGCAATACGGTCGTCTTCATGCTGGGCGTTGTGCCCGCACAGCTGATCATCGGCCTCACGGTCGCCCTGGCGCTGAACAACATAACACGCGGTCAGAAGCTCTTTCGCACCTGGTTCCTGATGCCGCTGATGGTCAGCCCGGTCGTGGTATCCTTTATCGTAGGCCGCATGCTGTTCCAGGAAGACATTGGCCCCATCAATGACATCCTGCGCAGCTTCGGCTTCGAAGGCGTCCCCTGGTTGACGAGCCCCACCTGGGCGATGGTAGCGCTGATGGCCATTGACGTCTGGCAGTGGAGCTCCTTCATGATCCTGATGCTGCTGGCCGCGCTGCAGGGGGTGCCCCCGGACCTGCACGAAGCCGCACGCGTCGATGGCGCCAATCAGCTGCAGGCGTTCTGGCGCATTACGGTGCCCCTGATCATGCCCATCACCATGACCGCTCTCCTGATTCGTATTATCGATGCCTTCAAGGTCGTGGAGATTATCATGGTGCTGACCGGCGGGGGGCCGGGGCAGGCCACCGAATCGGTGACGCTCGCCATCTATCGCACCGGGGTCAAGGGAGGCGATCTGGCCTTTGGCAGCAGTCAGGCCTACTTCCTGTTGATTGTGCTGATGATCTTCGGTGGGGCCTATCTTGTACTGACAAGAAGAGCGATGGGGAAAGACTGATGGGACTGGCCGCACAAAAACGCGTTCGCACGATCATATCCTACTGCATTCTGGGCTTTTGGTCCTTTATCCTGCTCTTCCCCATGTATTGGGTGGTGATCACCTCATTCAAGAACGCCATCGACATGTCGATCAAGGCGACATACATGCCCTTCATCGACTTCCAACCCGGTCTGCACGCCTGGCGCTATCTTTTCGTCGACCGGCTCACCTGGTTCCTCGATCCCTTTATGAACAGCGTGCTCGTCGCCTTTATTTCGTCTACGGTCGCCCTGGTGATCGGCTCCAGCGCCGGTTATGCCTTGGCCCGATTCGACTACGGCGGGCGCAACAATTCCATCGTCCTCGGCTTCATGTCCCAGCGCATGTTCCCCGGCGCGCTCTTCATACTCGCCTTCTTGGTGATGTTTCGCGAGTTGGGCCTCCTCGACACACGCCTGGCCCTCATTATTGTCTACAGCAGCGGCGCCATTCCCTTCATCGTCTGGGTGATGCGCGACTTTTTCGAAGGGCTTCCGGTGGAAATCGAGGAAAGCGCCATGATCGACGGCGCAAACCGGCTCGGCGTCCTCTTCCGCATCGCCATGCCCCTGGCCGCGCCCGGTCTCGTAGCCGTCTTCGTCCTCTCTCTAATCGGCGCCTGGAACGAATACCTTGTCGCCCTCACGCTCACCTTCCGTGAAGCCATCACCATTCCGCTCTTCATGACCATGCAGGTCAGTCAGACCGGCTACACCGAATGGTGGAACATGAGCGCAATCTCGCTCGTAAGCGTCATCCCCGTCGTCGCAGCCGGCATGGCCCTGGAAAAGTACATCACCGGCGGTCTGACCTTCGGCGCGCTCAAAGGCTAACCCGGCTGAAGGTATCCGTCTGTCAGCCAGACTCTGACGACTTCTCCCTGCTGCGTCGTCGACCCAACCACAACCGTACAAGCCAGACCAGTACCGCCAGCGGAATCAAGAAGACAAGCAGCAGCGGCGCCAGGTAAAGCACGGCCCAGATAAGCGCCGTCAGCAGCCCCTGCAGCGTTGCCACCAATGCCCGCAACGCGTTTCGCACCGGCCCGCTTGCACTCCAGGGCTCCTCCACGATTGGCCGGAATACGCTGTCCGGAATCAACTCAACCCAGATCGTAGAAAAACCGATCTGATTGTCCAGCAGGTTTTTGCGTCCCTGCAGCGTCTCGATCTCTTCCCGAATCTGTGTCAAGCTGCGGTGCACCGCCAGAATATCCTCGACCTTGGAATTCGGCCTTTCCCGCACCTCCGTCAACAGGGCCAGCAACTCGGTTTCGGTAGCGCGCAGGTTTCGCAGCCGCGCATCAAGATCACTGTACTGGTCCGTAACATCCTGTCTGTTTACATTCAGGTAGTTTATGTCTGTGGCCAGCGCCTGCAACAGCTCCAACGCATCTTCCAGGCTCGTAGCAGGCACGCGAAGCGTTATCGAGCCCCGCAGAAATTCCGAATCGTCATATCCCCCCTTGGCAAGGTCCATGTCGGCCACGTACCCGCCCAGATCTGACACGACCTGCTCGATACCCGTCAGCGCTGTCGCCGTGTCCGCCACGACCAGGGAGATGTTGGCATTGGCGATGACCTGTCGTGACGCCTCGCCGCCGTCAGCCGTTTGCTGCGTCACAGAGGCCTCCTCGTCCGCCGACTCAGAAAAAGTCATATCCGAGACGCTGGCGCCGCAGGCCGCGCACGCAATCCCCAAGAGAACCAGAAATATGGTGATGGTCAGTCGAATTCGCCCCACTGTTCACACTCCTTTCATCTCAACATGACGCAAAGACTCTGAAATATGGGACGAATAGTGCGGCCGAAATGTTCCCTGCGTGACCGTTCCGGCGCCCTCCCGTATGTCTTTCAGCCGCCAAATTTGTCCGAAGCAACCCCTCGTACCCCCGGATCCGCCACGAAGAGCCCGCCTGCATGAGGCTGTTCCGCCTTCTCCTCGTCACTCATTCGGAACGAGGCGCTCGTAATGTAAAGCTGGTCCAGATTGGGTCCTCCGAATGCGCAGGCCGTTATAGCCGACGTCGGCAGCACGACTTCCGCCAAGACGGTAGCCGTGTCAGGATTCCAGCGACGCACGCGGCTGGCCCCGTAATGCGCCACCCACAGCATCCCTTCCTCGTCGATCGTGAACCCGTCGGCAAAACCTACCTCTTCAGAGAAACTGATGACGACCCGCTCATTCTGGATGCCGCCCGTTTCCACATCGTAGTCATAGGCCCGGATCGCGTAATCAAGCGAATCGGTATAGTACATCGTTTTTGCGTCCAGGCTCCAGATGATGCCGTTCGAGATCGCGATATCTTCGATCATTCTGTGAACGCTGTGGTCGGTATCCATCCGGTAGACGCTGCCCTGGTCCGACTGGTCGTCATAGGCCATCGTGCCGGCCCAGAATCGGCTGGCAGGATCGCACTTACCGTCATTGAAGCGATTATCCGGTAGGTGCGACTCCGGATCGACAAGCATCTCGACCGCCCCGCTCGCGGGATCAAAGGCGGCGAAACCGTCCTTCAGGGCCAGCATCAGCCCGCCAGACTCTCGCTGCACAACCGTTCCCACATGCTGCCCAACGTCCCATTCCCTGTTCGCCCCTGTCGCCGGGTCATAGGCGTATAGCTTGCTCGACATGATATCCACCCACCACAGGACATTTTCGTCGGCATCCCAAATGGGTCCTTCGCCCACAAGCGCGTGGGCGTCGATGAGAAGATCAACACTTAATGACATTCGATTCCTCCTCCGGGAACTTCGTGATACTTACTGTTGGATCTCTGACGCAATGGCAATTGACAACTTAACTGTTACTGGTTTAGACCCAGTTTGCACTTAATCGGACACCTTTCAGACCTCGCTTTCTCCATAGGCGGTAAAATCCTCATCCACCTCGGAGACCTGAATCGGCCTTCCTTTCTCGGCCGAGCGGATCGTCGCTAACGTGCATCGGACAGCGCGCACGCCGTCCTCCCCACCATAACGAAGGGGGCGGTCTTCGAGTATTGCTCCCAGCAGGTGATGGACTTGATTGACGTGGCCCTGCCCATAGTAGCTGATCTCCGAATCCCACACGCGGTCGGCGTCCTCGTCGAAACGAAAGCAGACGGTTTCCTGTCCCTCCCGGTGCAGAATCAGATGCTGCTGTCTTCCCTCCCACAGGAGATTGTGCCCGCCCTCGCCCAGCACCTCGATCATGCCAGTCTCGCCGACCACGGTCGTGCTTAAGCCATGCATGGTATCAAACTTGCCGTTGAGAGGGTCCGCCCGCATCCACACGCCCTGCCGCTCCGCGTCTTCGTAGCGCCAAGTGATAATTGGTATGTCCAGCTCGGCGGTTCGGTATGGATCGTGGGAAGCGCCGGCGCGGCGTCCCCCGCCGCTTCCGGCCGCAACCACCGCAAAGACTTCAGCGATCGTCGCGTCCGCCATAAGATACTCGGCGGTGGCGAAGAAATGCACCGCGTGATCGAACATCCACGGATAGCGCCCTCCCCCGGACTGGGCGCCGTCCAGGCGCCAGTCGCGCGCCGCTGCACTGAGATGCAACTTGTGATCCGCCCTGCGCCGCCAGGCGCCGTGCCTCTGGCGAATCTGCAGGGGCCGACCGATAGCGCCGTCATCGATAAGCGCGCGCGCCTTTATGTGGGAGGTGAGAAACAGATACGTCTCGCCCACGAGCAGCTTGACGCCGGCGCTTTTCACTGCTTGCACCGCTTCCATTCCCTCAGCCACGCTCCGGCAAAATGGCTTCTCGCAGTGAACATGCTTGCCCGCCTGCGCGGCCTGCTGGGTCATCCTGGCGTGCAAGAAAGTAGGCGTTGCGATGTCAATTACCTGTATGTCGCGGTCGTCCAGCAGGTCTGGGTAAGAGGTATATACGCGTTCGACGCCGTACCGCTCGCTGAATTCGGCGGCCCTATGGGCGTCAGTGTCGCAGACCGCCAGAACCTGAGCCTTAGGGTGGCTCAGGTATCCTCTGACGTGCGCAGTCGCCGCCAATCCCAGCCCCACAATGCCAACATGGATACTTTTACCCACAAGCCGTACCTCTCAGAGCCAAATCCTCTATGAGTTGACAGGAACGCAGGACGGAAGTGAGGTAGCTCAATCCTTGAAACGCGGCAGGACCTCCTGGATGAACAACTCCGTGCCTGCCGTTTCCGGGAAATCAGCAATTCGGATCTGAAACAGACTGACGCCGATGTCAATGAACTCCTGCAGCTGCGCCGCCACCTGGTCCGGCGTGCCTGCAAGAAAGCCTCTGCCTCCCAGCGCGTAGGGTGACGCCTCCCCCTGCTGGCGGGCTACCTCCTCTGAATGATGGACCGCGATCGGGGGCAGGGCGCTCGTCTTGCGAATCTCATCGAAATTTCGTCCCACCGCCTGGCAGTGTTCTCGCAACACACGCAACTTGTGTGCATAAATCTCAGGCGTTCCACCCGGCAGATTCCACCAGTCGGCGTGCCTGGCCACCACCCGCAACGTCAGCTGTTCGCCGCCCCCGCCAACCATAATGGGCGGCGGCGGATCCGGCTGAGGATGGCAGTACGCATTGTCGATTCGGTAGTAGCGCCCTTCGTAACTGGCAGGGGATTCCGTCCACAAGAGTTTGGCGATCTCAATTGTTTCCTCCAGCTGCCGAATGCGGGCCGCCGGTCTGGGAAACTGCCAATTATAGGCGTCGTACTCCTCCTCCAACCAGCCGGCCCCAATCCCAAAAATGTGGCGTCCGCCCGTAAGCCACTGTAGAGAGGCTGCCATCTTGGCCGTCAGCGCCGGGTTGCGGTAGGACTGGCAATAGACCAGACTGCCCCAGTCATAGTTTGGATAGCGGGCAGCGAAGTAGGCCAGCGTTGTCAACACTTCGGTGGCAGGCGTATCTCTCGGTACAAAAGTCCCCCAAGGATGCACATGATCGTCCACCCAGACGGAAGTCAGATGGCCGTCCATCAGCTGAAGATGTGTATGCACCTGCTCCAGAAAAGTATCGGCATCGCTTCCATCCGTTGGAAAGGATGGCGCGTGCCAGCCGAAGTCTACTGATTGCATGTCGTTGGCTCCTTATGTCGAGTGGGCCATTCATCAGCCTTCCACCGCCTTGGAGGATTCAAGCCCGGGGCAATGATGAGTGCGTTAGAGTCTGTTGTCAGCAGCGAGGATCGACAAGCGATTGAATGGTGTTTTGTCGGTAAGTCTGGAGTGCTCCGGCCATGCAAGTATAGCTGTCCCTGACACCGGTCGCAACTCACTCGCGATCGCGGCCCCTACCGCCCGCCCGCACCCGCCAAAGGGGATTGCCCCCTCTGTTTTCGATTTCCGGGGCGTGTTATACTCCCTACATAGTGCCGTGCAGTGCGCCTTTCATCTGCCTGTGAACACGACGTGAATACCGCCGACCGATTCTTTCGCCGCATTCAGTGGATATTCCTGCGGCCGGCCCTCCTCCTCCTGTCCGTCGCGCTGATTGCAGCCTGCGAACCTTCTCAAACCGTAAATGTGCTCGGTTACATGCTCGAGCAACGCCTGGGAGGCCCGGCCGAACCTGACCCGTCCGTCGCCCGGGGCAGCCTATCCGGTCAGGTGCTGCACGCAGATGAGCCCGTGGCTGGCGCCGCCGTAATCGTCGCCACGCGTACCGGTACACCCTATGCCGCACGCACTGACGAGTCAGGGCACTATCGCATTGACAACATCCCTGCCGGCCGGTATGTGCCCGCGGCTGTCGCCCCCGGATTTGAAGAGACCGCCCTCAGCGGCGCATTCGACCTCCCTTATCCTGTCACAGTGCAGGCAGCCCAAACGACCAAGGTACCCGCGCTCATCCTGCGCCGTCACCGGCCTCGCCCTCTACCCGCCCCCTTGCCGGAGGCCGCAGATCTCTGGTCGAGTGAACCGGTCACGAAGACGGCTCCATTTCCCGCGGGGGCCATCGCCTGGGAACGCGCGTACGCTTTCACACGCGATGGCGCTCGAATCATTTCCCTTCGGCTCTTCCGGCCCTTCCCGGATTCCGGCGCGAAGCTGCCTTTGTTATTCGGTCTCTTCCCCGGCTGGGTCGACGATTGGGCGCCGGTAAACGTGGCCCTGGCTGACGCAGGTTACACTGTCCTGGCGCTGTCACCGACCGGCGCTTGGGGCTTGGATGTGGCCGCCCACGCCGAGGACGCCCGCCTCGCGCTGGCACTAGCCCGCGGCGGTCACTTGGGCGTTGATCTGGCCGACGTGCCAGCGGTGGCCTTAGGGGGAAGCTTCAGCAGCGCTATGGTCAACCGGTTACTGCGAGATGAGCGGGATCAGTTCGCCGCTTGGCTAACCCTGGGGGGTGTCAGCAATGCTTTCACCGGCAGTGCAGACTTCTATGCCAAACGCCTGACCTTTCCCGAAAGATTTCAATACTTGATCCCTGCAATGGGCCCGGCAAACCTCTATCCCCTGCCCTTTCTCTACTTCTCGCCGGTCTACACCGCCTCCCAACTGCCACCGACAATGATCATTCACACCGATGTCGACCGCATCATTCCCATCAGCCAGGCATACGAATTGGAAGAGGCGCTGCGCGACGCGGGCGTATATGTCGAGGTCCTGTACTATGAAGACGTGAGCCATTATCTCCAGATTGGCGAGAATATGACCGAGTCCGGCGAAGAGATGTTCTGGCAGGTGCTGAATTTCTTAGAGGCCCAGACGAAACCAAATGGGAAGTGAGGCCAGAGGAATGACATTCTTTCCTTGCTCTTCGCCCCGACTCGATCTGTGGGATTCGCCGGGAATGAACTATAGTACACGCGAAAGTCTGACTTCGGCTGACTGAGGAAGACTCTGGGACCGAATTGGAGGATCCGATGAGTGATCTGACTGTTGATTCAGTAGACGAGAAGGAATACCAGGCGCTCGCGTCCGGAGCGGCCCTGCAGCTGCGGCCCCAGTTCGGTGTTCTGCTGCTGGGGGAACGCGACCGCGCCGATTTTCTCCAGAGAATGACAACCAATGACATCGCCCGCCTACAACCCGGCGAGGCCGCGCTGACCATTCTCACCAGCCCCGTGGCGCGCGTCGACGCCGTCTTCTGCGTCCTAGGCCGCCAGGATGACGTCATGCTTCTGTCCTCCGATGGGCAGGCGGATTCCTTGCGTCAGCATCTGCAGAGTCAGATCTTCTTCATGGACAAAGTGACCGTCACCGACGAGAGCGCCAACTTGGGCCGACTGCGCCTGCTTGGTCCGGCGGCGGGCGAGCTGCTGCAGGCCGCCGGACTGCCCCAACCGGCAGCAGATGACCATTTCTTTGAAGAGGACAGCGTTATCGTTCTGCGGCAAGAACGCTATGACATTCCCGGCTATGAAATCATCAACTCCGTTGACAACATGGACGCGCTCCAGGAGAGGTTGACTGACGCGGGCGCCGTCCTGCTGGCGGGCGCCGACAGTTATGAAGCCCGTCGCCTCGAGTTGGGCCGTCCCCGGCCTGGAAAGGAATTGACTGACGCCTTTTCGCCGCTGGAGACAGGGATGGCCTGGGTCTGCGCCGAAGATAAGGGATGCTACACCGGCCAGGAGATAATCGCCCGTCAACTTACTTACGACAAGGTAACGCGAACACTGGTACGCCTTCGCAGCGAGCTGCCACTGCCGGAGGGCGCCGCCGCCAGATTCGATGGTCGGGCAGTCGGTACAGTGACGAGCAGTGCTGTCAGTCCGTCAACCGGGCCGGTGGCGCTGGCAGTGCTGAAACGGCCCCACAACGCCGAAGGGGTCGAGGTCACGGTTGAGGGTATTGCTGCATACGTCGAACAGATTTCTGTGCCCTCGATTTGAGTGGCTGCAGCCGGCCATGAAAAGCATTTTTCCCGGAGATTCCAGGATCTGAGTGAAAGGTCGGCCAACTGCAGCCAGCCGCTTTCTTTCCGGCGTTTCTCTATGCCCTCCCCACCCTGGCGTCTGATAATTGAGGATTCGCCCCGCTCCGGCGCAGCTAATATGGCTGTTGACGAGTCGATTGCCGAGGCCGCGGCCGGCGGCGAAGTGCCGCCCACCCTGCGCTTCTACCGCTGGCAAAGTCCCACCGTCAGCCTGGGACGCTTTCAAAAGATTGCCGACATCGACGAAGCCCGCGTCGCCGAACAAGGCTACGACTTGGTGCGCCGTGCGACCGGCGGCAGGGCGATCCTGCACGTCGACGAACTGACCTATTCGGTCGCCGGTCCAATCGCGGAGCCGCACATGTCCGGGGGCGTGATGGACGCCTACATGCGATTCAGCGACGCACTGTTGTCCGGTCTGACGTCATTAGGGCTCAGGGCTGAAAACGCCGGCGCCCGCGCGCGTGCCGGACGCGATCTGTCGGCCGCCTGTTTCGAAATGCCCAGCGCATACGAAATCACCGCCGGAGGCCGCAAATTGATGGGAAGCGCACAGAGCCGGCGCAAGGGCTATGTGTTACAGCATGGCAGCTTACCGCTTTGGGGCGACGTCACGCGGCTGGTAGAGGTCCTCTCCCTCACGTCCGACGCGAAGGAGCGTCTGCGCCAGCAGCTCCGCCGGCAGGCAGTCACGCTTGCGGAAGCGCTCAAGCTGCCTCCGGATGCAGAGCAACCGGACTTCCTCCGTGTGGCCGCGGCGATGGCAGATGGGTTTGCATCTGAACTTGACCAAGTCCTCGAACCGGGGTCGCTCTCCGCCGACGAACTTCGCCGCAGCGCGGAGCTGATCCGCGTTCGCTACGCAGATCCCGCCTGGACTCGACAGCGGTAACTTGATATGGCGATCGGGCATCTGACTCTCGAACTTTATCTGCCCCTGACGGGGTCGCTCAAGGAGAAGCGGGGCATCGTCAAGCCGCTAATTGCCCGGTTGCGCCGCGACTACAATGTATCGGTGTGTGAAGCCGAAGGGCAGGACACGCTGAGCAGAGCTGTGCTCGAGGTAGTCTGTGTCAGCCAGAATGGAGCGCTGGCATACAGGCAACTCGAAAAGATCGCCACACACGTCGAAAACTGGCGACTCGACGCCGAAGTCGTAGATTACCTAATTGAAATGGTTGCCTGAAGGGGAAAGTTGACGCGCAGGCTTGCCAATCGTCAGGCGCCCACTTGCCCGGGGACCCGCTCCGAAGAGTCCACCGACACTGAGTCAGCGCCCGGTCCCGACTCGCCTCAGCCGCTCTTCAAAGGTGAACGCATTTCAGCCGGCGTGCTGCGCGGCGAGCGGAACGCCCGGCGAGGGGTTGTGTCTGCTCAGCGCGAAAAGGGATTCTTCACGATTGTCCTGGGCTGACCAGCCGTAGTGGCGTATAACGAGCAGGGCAATGCTGATGGCGACGCTGATGATAGCGATCCACTGGGCCGTCGCCAGCTCCCCCATCACCCACGCGTCCGGGCGGAAGTACTCGACCCAGAAGCGGCCCAAAGGGTAGGCGATGAAATACATGAGCGCCCCATCGCCCCGGCGTAGCTTGTGCCCGAACTGCCAGTAGATGAAATAGAGCAGCCCAAACAACAGGAGGCTCCAACCGGCTTCATAGAAAAAGGTCGGGTGGAAGCCGTTGCCGGCATACCAGTCCAGAGTGGCTTGTGGGACGTCGGCAACACCACAAGGCGGCGCGCCTTCAGGGCGCTGGCAGGGATACACGGGGTTAATGTGGAACGCCCAAGGCAGGTCCGTGGCCTGCCCATACAGTTCCTGGTTAGCGAAGTTTCCCAAACGTCCGATCGCTTGAGCGACCAGTACGTTGGGACCGATGTAATCCAGATAGCTCAGAAAGCTCAGCCCGTTGCGCCTGGTATAGAGGACGATGGCGATGACGCCGCCAATCAGCCCGCCGTAAATGCCCAGGCCTGTAAACCCGAAACCTCCCTTCCCCCCGCCCCACAGCCTGACGATTTCAAACGGGTTTTCACGATAGAAGGCCCATCCGGGTCCGTCGGCCGGCGTGCTGAACACGTGATACAGCCGGGCGCCAATGATGCCCAGGAGCAGCGTCCAGGCCAGCAGGTTCCATATGTGGTCAGGGTTTTCGCCGGCTCGCCGGGAAAGGCGTCCTGACAGCCAGGCGGCAATGACAGCTCCGCCGACAATAAATACGCCATACCACCCAGGAGCAAAAACCCTGCCGAAGATTTCGAGTTCAAAGATAGTCGGGCCCATACCGTTATCGTAGCCTTGTCATTGAAAGCGCACAGTTACATTCATTCCCAAGTATAGAAGATCCTCGCGCTTTCATGAAAAATTCGTCGGATCGGCGTTTCGCTCAAATCCAATGTGGAATGTCGACCGCTATGGTCCCGGAGCGCCGTTTTCCAGCCACACCTCAAGTGTGGCGCCTACCCGCTCAAAACTCTCCACTCCCAGCTTGTCGATCGTGTCCTCGACCGTATGCCAGTAAGGATAGGTGAAGTCGATAATGTCGATGGCGGTGTAGCCAGCCTCAAGGAAGGGCGTGTGGTCGTCGAGGATGGGTGTGCCCGGCGCGAGCCGGAACCATTCGCCGTACCCCAGCTGCGCGGCAACAGACCAGATTGCCTCAGTCAGACCGCGGTCTGAATTCGGTTCCCACAGCAGCTGCTGATCGGCGTCGCCAATCATGTCTACGATGACGGTGTAACGCGGCGACTGGCACTCCCCAAGCGACTCCAGATTCTCGACGAAATAGCGGCTGCCCAGGATCCAGTCCCAACCAGGGATGCGCCCGTTGTCTTCGGCGTCAAAGAAGACCAGGCAGATGGTGTGATTCGTGCTTTCCACATCCAGCGTGCGGGCCATTTCCAGCAAGACGGCCACGCCGGAGGCTCCGTCATTGGCCCCGGGCACCGGTGTCTCACGGTTGGCAGGATCCGGGTCTTCGTCAGAAAGGATTCGCGTATCGTAATGCGCGCCCAATATTATGACCGGTCCCGATCCCCTATAGGCAATGAAGTTGCGCCCTTCCACTTCCGGCAGCGGGCGGAAAGGCTGGATCAGTACATCCCATCCACTCGCATTCAACTCCTGCACCATCCAATCACCCATCTCGCGATGGGCCTGGGTTCCGGTTATACGCGGCCCGAACGCCATCTGCTCCTCTACGTAGACCATCGCCTGATCGGCCGAAAAGGAGACAGGGGAGACCGGCAGCTCGAGCAGTCCATAGCCCAGATACCCGAAGAACCCCGCAGATGCCGCCAGAGCAACCAGCAAAGTGATTTCGGTACGAAAGGTCTTTGTCGTATTCATTGTTCGCCGCCAGTTTGCCAGAAACATGGGAAATGTAAGAGGCCAGGTGATTGGGCAAATTTGCCTTCAAATGCTTTTCAGGAGCGGGGCCGCAGACGAATCCGGATGGGCGTGCCAACAAATGGGTAGTACCGCCGCAACTGATTTTCCAGATAGCGAAGATAGCTGAAGTGGGCCAGCTCCGGATCGTTGACGAACAGAATGAAAGTAGGCGGCTCGACGCTGGCCTGGGTTGCATAATAGATGCGCAGAGGCCGCTGCTGTTTTGTCGCCGGCGGTGAACGGTGATAGGCATCCTGAATGACGCCGTTCAACTCCGCCGTTGGGATGCGATGCCGCCTTTCTGCGGCCACTGTAAGCGCCGTGGGCAGAACCTTCTGTACACGCTGCTTCGTCAAGGCGCTGATGAAGAGCACGGGCACGTAGTCCAGAAACTGCAGATCTGCGCGAACCTTTCGGGTATATTCTACCATTGTCTGCGTGTTTTTTTCGACAATGTCCCACTTGTTTACCAGGACTACGACGCTTTTGTGCGCCTCCAGCACGTGGCCGGCGATGTGGGCATCCTGCGCGGTCACGCCCTCAACTCCGTCTACGAGAAGCATTGCCACGTCGGCCCGGTCGATGCTGCGCATGCTGCGAAGTACGCTGTACTTCTCGATACCCGGCTCCACCCGCCCGCGCCGCCGGATCCCCGCCGTGTCAATCAAGGAGATTTTCTGGCCATGATAGACAATCTCGGTGTCAATGGGATCGCGTGTCGTACCGGCGATTTCGCTTACGATCGCCCTTTCCCGCCCCAGCAAGGTGTTGAGCAGACTGCTCTTGCCTACGTTCGGCCTCCCCACAAGCGCAATGGCAACGACATCCTCTTCCCCCTCATCGCCAACCAGGCTGTCGGAAAGTTCGGCCGCGATCAGGTCGAGCAGGTCGCCAACGCCAATACCGTGGAAGGCGCTGATCGCGATCGGTTCGCCGACTCCAAGCGCCCAGAACTCCGCCGCGTCAAGCTGCCTCTGTTCGCTTTCGGCCTTGTTTACGGCAAGGAAGACAGGTTTGGTCGTCTGCTGCAAAAACTCGGCCAGGTCCTCGTCAGCCGCGGTCAGTCCATCTTTTCCGTCCACCACCAATATGATTACATCGGCCTCGTCAACCGCGATCCTGGCCTGATTCGTGATTTCGGTCACGTAGCGGGCTGAATCTCGCGCAAGCGGGGCTACACCGGGCCGAGCAGCCCGGTACTCGGCCGTCTTTTGCGCCTCCAGGCCCCCCGTGTCAATCACGACGAAGGATACTCCGCTCCACTCCGCCTCCCCGTATATGCGGTCCCGGGTCGTACCAGGCAGGTCCTCCACGATTGCAGTCCTGGCGCCAATGAGCCGGTTGAACAGGGTCGACTTGCCCACATTGGGCCGACCCACGAGAGCGATCACTGCTTTACGTTGCGCCATTTCGGTTCAATTGGAGGTCGCGGGCGTTTCCGTCGGCGGAGGCTCAGTCTGCTCCGGCTCCGGCACGGGTGAAGGTATCACAGTCTCTTCCGCCGGCGGGGCCGGGGTCCCGGTCGTCTCTGCATCGGGCACAGTCGTCGATTCCGCGGGCGCCGGAGCGGTAGGCGTCTCTACTGGTTCGGGAGTCGACGCGACCGTTGGGGTGACCAAGGATTCAATCAACACTTCGATCGCTTCAGGGATCACTCCCTGCTCAACGATTCCTTCAGGCACGACAACCGTCGGTTCGACGAGGTGGCTTCCGGGCAACAGTCCCGTCAAGTCCAGGAGAACACGCACCTCTTCAGGGCCCAGCAGCTCCAACCGCGGCAGCGGGCCGCTCACGATCACCTGGACCTCTTCCAATGAGACCGTGATACGCATGTCATCGCCCGCGCCCTGAACGACCGGTTGGCGAGTGACGGTCAGGCTGCTTTCCAGCGGCGCAACGCCAACCGTTACGAGGACGCTGTCCTGAAGGGTGGAGACGTTTTCCGGCAGAATCAGGGCAAGGCGATCCCGTACGTCGTCCGTCGCGCCCTCAATGTCAAGTGTTGTCGTTTCCACAAATCCGGGGACTTCCCGCAGAGCGCTCGGGCTACCGGAAAGAACAACCGTCTGCGGCTCTACGTGTACCCCGGTCAAGCGGTAATTCGGCGAAGGCAGTCCCTTCACATCGGCGCGCACCACCACCTCCTTGAATCCCGGCGGCTGCACCACAGGCACAACGATCCGCGCCGTGCCCGGTTCAACGTTTACCCTTTCCACCTCCAGGTTTTGGGCGTTGCGGGCGATCAGGGGCCGAACATGCTCCACCTGACTTTTGGCATTGCGCAGAAAGACGGTTGCGATCACCGACCGCACCTGCGTGACAAGTGTGCGGGGGCCGGTTATCTCCACCTCCGCCGGCTCCGACAACGGCTCCTGCCATTCGTACCCGAAAGCTGCGCTGTCCATCACCTCTACCTCGACCGGAACAAATCGGGAGATCACCGGCTCCAGTTGAACGCGCAGTTGCCGCGGTTCAAGTGCGATAACTTCGACGTCGGGATTCAGGGGCGTTATCTCGACCTCCACTTCGTGGCTGCCCGCTGTCAGATTCGCCAAGTCTATGATCGCGGAGAAGTCGTCCACGTGCAGTGACTCCAACGTGCGCTGGGGGGCGCGGAGTGTCAGAACCGCCGTGCGATTCGTCAGGTCCTGCACACTCTGTAGTCCGGGTCCCATGTTTCGCACTTCGATCAGAATCGGCTCTGAATACTCCTCCCGAATCATCGGGTTTTCCTGATCGATTGCGATAAACCAGACGACAAACGCCAAGAGAACCGACAGGAGCAGTGTCGTCGTCGGTTTCATGGAGCGACTATATCGCCGGATTTCATCAAACCTCAGCAAGAAATTCTCCGGTCTCTGCATTGCCCATTATCGGCCGTGGATCATAGAATTCGGTCAGCCTGCGGCGTAACTCGTTCGCTTCCAAACGGCGGGCCATGCGGCCGCCCGTCGCTATCGAAATCGCACCGGTTTCCTCGGAAACGACCACACTCATGGCATCCGTCAATTCCGTGATCCCAATGGCGGCCCGGTGTCGCGTGCCCAGTTGGTGGTCGGCGATGTTGCGATTTGTCAGGGGCAAGATGCAGGAGGCTGCCGCAACTTTTCCGTCCTGGACGATTACGGCTCCGTCGTGGAGTGGTGTGCCCGGGAAGAAAATTGTCAGCAAGAGCTCATCGGACAGTTCCCCGTCGATCTTGACCCCGCGGTCGATATACTCCATCAACCCGCCACTCCCTTCCAGCACCAGCAAAGTCCCATGCCGCCTCGCCGACAGCTGCTCGCAGGCGCGGACGATCTCGTTGATGAGCGGCTCCGCCCCCCCATTGGCGCGACGCAAAATGAACGGCGTTCTCCGCCCCACCTGTTCAAGAACGCGGCGGATCTCCGGTTGAAAGATTACGGGGATCGCCACAAATACGACCAGGGAGCTATTTCGCAACAGCCAGCTGAAGGCGGTCAACTCGACAGTACGAACAAGAACAAAGACCAAGATGCCGATTATCAAAATGCCAAGTACAAGCTGCGCGGCCTGGGTTCCCCGCAGCAGATGCAACAACGCGTAGAAAACCAGCATGAGCAGAAAAAGATCTACGACGTTCCGCCAGTCGGTCAGGCGACTGAGAATGGCCACAATGTCGGTCATGTTATCTTCTCCACACAAGACGAATCCTCATCGGATCCGTCTCCACCGCTCGCACGGGCCGGTCGGACATGCCACAAAGCACAGCTCAAAACCAACGCAACAAGGCTAAACCTTTTCAAGGACCTTTTTCGGAAACTGAAGCAGTACCTGCTCTCGCAGTTCGTTCTTACCCTTCTCAAGAGGGCAACTCCACGCCTCCCAGCAGATGCGCAAGTACGGCTTTCTGCGCGTGCAGGCGATTGTGGGCCTGGGGAAAGACGCGGCTGCGGTCACCGTCTGCCACTGCGTCGGAAATCTCTTCACCACGGTGGGCGGGCAGACAGTGCATGACAAGGACTTCGTTGTTCTCGGTCCGCTGAACCAACTCCGAATTGACCTGGTAGGGCGGAAAGACAGCCATCCTCTCTTCCCGCTCTTCTTCATCTCCCATGCTGACCCAGACATCGGTATAGAGGACATCCGCTCCCTTCACGCCGCCCAGATCGTCGGTAACTTCGACCTCCGCCTCCGCCGTCGTCAGAACATCGCCGGCGGGAACGTAGCCGCGCGGCGACACTACACGCACGTTGAGCCCGACCTTGCCCGCGGCCATCAGCAAGCTGGTCGCAACATTGTTTGCGCCGTCGCCCACGTAGACCAGTGTCCTGTCCTCCACCGTACCGAACTGCTCCCAGATAGTGAACAGATCGGCCAGCGCCTGGCAAGGATGGCTGAAATCGCTCAAGCCGTTGATGATGGGCACACTCCCCCACTCCACCATCTCCTCGATATGACGGTGGGCGAAAACGCGCGCCATGACGCCGTCCACGTAGCCCCCCAGTACCCGGATCACGTCTGCCGGGCTTTCGCGCGTACCCAGGCCAACCTCCGCCGGACTGAGATAGAACGCGTAGCCCCCCAGATGTTGCATGCCCATTTCAAAGCTGACACGCGTGCGCAGCGACGGCTTCTCAAAGAGCATTGCCAGCGACTTTCCCGCCAGGATCGGGTCGTTACGGCCGCACTGCATCAACTCATCTTTCAACTGCCTGGCCAACTTCAGGAGACCCCAGAACTGGTCACTGGTCAGAGAATCAATACCTGTAAAATGGTCGAGAGGCGTAACGCTCACAATCTTCTCCTGCCTGAAGGTGGATGTATCCGTGTACTAGGACGACCCTTGTGCTCACGAAGTTCCGATTTCGGTCAATCTTGCCAGAACCGGGTCTGGCAGACCTGTGCCGCTGTCAAAAAATAGTCTGCGTCACATTGCCACTGCGCTGACCAGCAGAGCTGCCGTCCATGAGGCTTGAACGTTTTGAAGAGGCTGGCCGCGATAGACCGCCACCCAGGTGGCCAGCCACAGAATACAGAGCACAGCCAAAGCCAGAGGAGCCTGGCCGAATATCAGCAGCAGGGCGATGCCGGCCTGAGCCACTGCCATGCCCGCAAGCCCACCCAGCGCGCCCGGATTGTCCAGGCTGCTGTTTGCGCCCCAAACATGCAATGTCCACAGCAATATCAGCGCCCAGTGAAGGCCGTTCCAAGGATCGAGGCCGAATAGTGTCAGGCCCATGAACCAGGGCGCGGCGACGACAACAAGACTGTGAAGCACGGAGGCGGGGATCAGCGCTACATGGCGTTGAAGCCAGGCAGTCACGGCGAGGCCAAGAACAACCAGAGTCGCCCAGACCGCCGACATACCTACTGCAGCAGCGGCCGCGAAGGCAACTGCCACACCCGGCAGCCATGCCCGCGCGAGAATCGCGAGAATGCCGGGACCGTGCATTCCCAAGACGCGCGCAGCGGGCGACCCCATGGCCAGGTACGGCAACCAAGGGCGCCTGTGATGTACGGAGAGCCTAATACGGGGCAGAGCCTCCGGAGTTGTAAGCCCGCCCCAAACGTTCCCCCACAAAGGGTCGACCAGCAGGAAGAGAAGTACAAGCGTTTGCGGGGAAACCAGTTGGCTCACTTCGCCAATTCCGACAACCAGAGCCGCCGCGGCCAGCGACCAGGCCGCAGAAATACGCCACGGGGAAAGCTCCGACCAAAGGCGGGCATCCAGCAACGCGCTGCTGGACGTCGCTGAAACGGTTACCGGAGCTGACTCTTGTTCGGCGTTCGCATCTGGCGCACTATTTGGCGGGCGCCTATCTTTCATCTCTGCTGCAGCCGCGCCGAACCTTTCTGATGTTGTCAAAGTCTTCCTGTACTCCTTCGTGCAACTGGCAAGACCGACTAAACCTCAGATCACAGGATCCGATCGAAGTTGGAAAAGCTACCTCAAGGTGATGGGGTTGTATGCTAATCCGCCGCGACAATTATACCAGAAGGTGATGCAACGGGGAAGATCATACGATTACCTGCAAACGACCGGGCAACACTTCGACCGTCAGTTTTTCGATTCCGAGCGACAAGATCTCGCCGTCCGTATGCACCGGAACAGGCTGCTGGACAGTGATACTGGCGGAACGCAGCCGGCCGAAAGACACGGATTTCTGTCCGTGAAGCCCTGTCCGGGTCATCGCCCTCGGCAACAAATTAAGAATTCCAATCTGCGACAGCGCGTCGGCAAAGGCCAGATCGAGCAGACCGTCGTCCATAACCGCATCTGGCGTCAGATAGAAGGCCCCGCCCGTGCGTCGAGTGTTGCCGATGCTGACCAGCAACATCGGCTTGGCCGCCTCATGGCTCTTGCCCTCACCGTCGGTCCAACCCACCTCAAAATAGGGCTGGTCATAGGCTCGCAGTGCTCTAAACGTCGCCCACAGATAGATGGCGAAACCGCGCAGCCGTTTGATCTTACGGCTCTCCACAGTCACCTGCGCCTCAAAACCCAAGCCCAGATTGTTGTCGAAGTAGCGCCGCAAAGTGTCGCGTCCGTCAAACGCCTCGACCAGCCCCAGATCGACGGACCGCGTGTTGCCCACCCGGATAGCTTGGACGGCCTCATCAAAGTCCCGAGAGGCCCCGACGATGTCGGAAAAGTCGTTGCCGCTTCCCGAAGGCAGAATTGCCAACCCCTCGACCGCCTTGTTTTCCGGCGTTGCCTCTGCCAAGCCGTTGAGGACTTCATGGACGGTTCCGTCCCCACCGGCGGCAGCTACGATGGCGTAGCCGTCCAACCGGGCGCGGCGCGCCAGTGAAACTGCTTCTCCCGGCCCACCCGATTCCTCGATTTCAAAGGGGACACCGGCTCGGCGAAACGCGGTTTCGATGTCACCGGCGATCCGGCCTCCGCGACCTCGCCCTGCGTAGGGATTCAGGATGACCTTTACCGTTTCCATTTCTATCCTACCCAGATGAGGCGGACTAATCCGAGTCCGTCTTTTTGAGGATTAGTGTATCTCTTGGCGGAATCGTCAGGTCCCAAAGTATGCCATTGCGTGCGCAGTGCATTTTGTCGCTGGCCTCCGGCGGCCAGATCGCCTGAAATTCCGGCTGAGCCGAAGCAGACTTTTCTTCGTTCTCCTGGCCCTCGCCGGCAAGTGGAACCGCCAGCCGCGCTGTTGACTTAGCGCGGTTGAACAGCACGATCAGCTGGTCTTCCTTGCCGCAGGGATCATCCGTTCGCTGGCCGGCTGGGCGTAGATCGCCGCACAGCGAACGGGTGAAACCGAAGATCTCGCCGGCTGCTACCAGGGTCCTGTAGGCGCCGGTGCGCAAGGCTGGTTGGCTGTGCCGCAGAGCGATCGCCTGCCGGTAGGTTTCGAGCAGATCACCATTCCAACTTGGCCGCTCCTCCCAAGGGAAGGCCCCCCGGCAGCCCGGGTCGGGTCCTCCGTTCATGCCGATCTCTTCACCGTAATAGATGCAGGGCGCGCCCGGCAGCGTCATCTGCAGCATGAGACACAAGCGTACGCCGCTTGTATCGCCGTCCAAGGCCCAAAGGTTGCGCGCAGTATCATGGCTGTTCAGAAGGTTGAACTGGGAGGTCACGACCTGCCAGTCGTAACGCTCCAGCACCCTTTCGATCGCGGCTGCAAACGCCGGCGTATCCAGCCTCTCGATCTTATAGCCGCCGGGCCGGTAGTCGCGAGGAACCGTCTCCGCGCCGAAATACCCATAGGCAGCGCGGCTCAGAACGTAGTTCATTACCCCGTCAAAACGGTCCCCTTTCAGCCACTCGTCGGCTTCATGCCATATCTCACCGACCACATAGGCGTCCGGGTTGGTCTCCTTCACCACCTGCCGGAACTCCTGCCAGAAGAGCGGGTCGTCTATCTCCTCAGGTACGTCCAGACGCCAACCGTCGGCGCCGAATGCGATCCAGTAGCGGGCTACCTCAAG
Source organism: Caldilineaceae bacterium (assembly GCA_965208965.1). Lineage (GTDB taxonomy): Bacteria > Chloroflexota > Anaerolineae > Caldilineales > Caldilineaceae > Bin5. The sequence goes on along the minus strand of OZ242384.1, from coordinate 257,984 downwards.
CAGATACCGCCTCATGCCGGGATTGCCAATATTCAGTTGGGGCAGGGCAGGCAGATTCCACCAGGCCGCATAGTTGTGGGGCTGTTGCTCGTTGCTGTGATAGGGGCGCAGCGGCAAGCCTTTCACGCGAAACCAGTCGAAGTAAGGGGATCTCTTCCCGGTTTCCAGGATATGGTGGAACGGCCAGAAGCCGCGGCCGCAATGGTTGAAAACGCCGTCGATGATGACCCGCATTCCACGCTCGTGCGCCCGGTCCAGCAACTCACGAAAGGCGGCATCACCACCCAACAGCGGGTCTACCTTCATGTAGTCGAATGTATGGTAGCGGTGGTTCGAGGCCGAACTGAAGATCGGGTTAAGGTAGAGAGCGTTGACACCCAACTCCTCCAGATAGTCTAGGCGATCAACAACACCCAGGAGGTCACCGCCCTGGAAGCCCTGCTCGGACGGCGACGCGCCCCAGGGCTTGAACCGGATGCCCGGTGCGTGCTCCAGACGCGGGCTGCGGCGAAACCGATCCGGAAAGATCTGATAGAAGACTGCGTGCTTTACCCAATCAGGTGTCTTAACGCCCATTGTCATTCCAACGCTGATAGCGGAGAGGCCGAACTCGTGTTTGATCCCTTTACCGTGGTCCCGATCCGATTGTTGCATAGGCCCCGGCGGTTGTCAATGCACACTGCAGTAGTCAGTGGAACTGCGGTGGTCAGTGGTCAGTGATCAGAGGCGGAGCGGCTGGGGGTGCGAGGGCAGGCTCCCAGGATGTTGAGGCAACAGGATTCAGCTGCCCTGACCGACCATGCCGATTCCATCGCATGCACTTTGGCCCTGAACTCCCAGGCCAATTCCATTGCGCGCACTCCGGCCCTGTGTGATAATCCCTGTGGCTGCGCTTTGTCATTACAGTTCCCAGTTGCAGGGAGAAGAGCGATTGTTCGGCCCTTTCGCCTGCTCCTGTGCCTGCCTTCTCGCATCGCATAGTCAACGGCCTACAGTTCATGTATTTGCGCTTTACACGCTTCCTACTGCCCTTGGTTCTGACAATTCTTATCTTTGAGTTCGGCGCGCAGGGTATCAACGCGGGGATGGCGCGAATGCCCGACGCTATCCGCGTCCTGGCCGCATTTGGACTGGCGTGGGGGCTGGCAACTTCTCTGTCCAGCCCTCTGGCGCAACTTCGCTACGCCGGGATGGTATTGGTGGAGGACAAGCGGGATTTCTGGCGGGGCCTAATTTATGTGAGCGCGCTGGCGCTGATCATGGTGGCGGTACAATGGCTGCTCAGCGGCACCATGATCAGCCGGCTTCTGCTCGAAGAGCTGCACGCCGTCGATACGGAGACCAGCGAACGAGTACGCATCATGATGCTTTGGCTGCTGCCGATGCCCCTGCTGCGGGGCATAACTCAACTCGGTATGGGCGTCCTGACCCGAGGAAAGCAGACCGGCAGAATCAGTGTAGCCACCGCCTTGAGCGTTGCCGCCGGACTTGCGGCCGTCGTCGCGCTCCTCCAGGTCGACGCAGTCCGAGCCCGGCCGATCTGGCTTCCGATCCTCGTAATCTACGCGTCAACCCTGACCGAGTTTATCACCATTATCTTCTATCTCTGGCGCTTTTTCGGCAGGGGTCTTCCGGACAAGCTGGACCGTCCGCCAATTACCTATGCGGACCTCTTTCACTTCACCTGGCCGGTGGCGCTCATGAACTTCATGCAGGAGTCCAGCCGGCCGCTCATCAACCTGTTCGTGGTGCGGGGCGCGCACGGCGCAGAGGCGATGGCCGCGCTGACCGTGGCCTATACGCTCGGACAGTGGACCTACCGCTGGCTCAATGAGTTAAGGGCGCTCGTACCCCCATTCTACGCCGAAGTGCGTTCCTACCGTCCCTTTCTTCTATACGCCTACTGGTGCGGCGCTGCCGCATTCGCCATTTGTCTGCTGCTTTTCTGGACACCCCTACGAACCGTCCTGCTGGAGCAGGTCATCGGCCTGACGCCTGCCCTGGCAGAGCTCAGTCGCGTACCCTTACAGATCTACACTTTCTTCCCGTTCGTCGTCGTACACCGCGCCTACTTCCACAGCATCGCCTTTATGGAGCGCGACACTCGACCAATGGCAGTTGGCGCACCGATGCGCACAGGCGCAATCCTCGTCGCGCTGCTGGCCCTGCCGCTGTCAGGGCTGCAAGGCGCGGCGCTCGGCGTGGCAGCGCTACTGGCCGGTTTCACTTCCGAGACAGTGACACTCTGGTGGCTTATCCTCGGCAAAAAACAGCTACGCGTCTGGCGGACTCGCCCTGCGGTCTGACACTGAAGTTGCCTGAAGGTCGATTCGATCAGGAATAGCGCGCCACTGCGTCCATATCCAACTCGATTCCCAGGCCAGGCCCGTCTGGAATCTGCAGCATGCCGTCCTCGTCCAGCTGCCAGCCGCCGACCACGATCTCATCGATATAGGGGGAGCCGGTCTTGTACTCGACCAGGTCGGTATCGGCGAGCGCTGAGGCCAGCTGCAGGTCGGCCGCCAGCCCCAGGGCAGTGTTCCAACCGTGCGGGATCATGCGTACACCATTCTCCTGCGCCATCCAGCCAATGCGACGTTCCTCACTGATTCCTCCTACCTTGGCGACATCCGGCTGGACGATGTCGAAGGCACCCTGCTGAAGAAAGGGAAGGAAGGACTGGCGCCGGGTCAGAACCTCTCCGCCGGTAATTGGGACGGTCGTGTTACGGCGCAGATGGATGAAGTCTTCCAGGTCATCGGGTCGCAGCGGCTCCTCAAACCAGTCGACACCGTAATCGGCCAGCATCCCGGCACAGCGCAGCGCCCACGTATAGCGGCCCTGCCAGTGGGCATCGCTGCCGCCGGCGTCCACCATCAACTGGTTGTCGTCGCCCACGATTTCGCGGGCAGCGGCCACGATCTCCTCGTCCAGCTCGTCGCTGACGCGGCCGAAGGGACCCCACCCCATCTTGAAGGCGCGGAAGCCCTGCTCCTTCCACATCTGCAGTTCATCCCTGAGCGGCGCCGGCTGGTCCATCAGCAGAGAGGCGTAGGGCCGCACCCGTTCGCGATAGCGTCCCCCCAACAGGCGGCCGACCGGCTGCCCGGTGACCTTGCCCAGAATGTCCCACATGGCGATGTCGATGCCGCTGATCGTGTGCGTGACGCTGCCGCCCCGCCCCAGCCAGAATGTATTCTGGTGCAAGCGCTCGCTCACTCTTTCGGGCTCGATCGCGGACTGACCGATCAAGAGCGGGCGCAGCACCTCCAGCGCGGCCAGCACGAGCCCGTCGTTCGTGAATACTGAACCGTAGCCGGTGACGCCTTCATCCGTCTCGACAAAAACAAGCGTGTGGACGCAGTCTTCCTCTTTCAGCTCCTCGCTCCAGCCGCCTTCCGGCGTCGCGCCGCGCAGACCCACCGCATTTACCTCTGTGATCTTCATCTCCGCTCCTCATCGGTGTGATTTGACTGCAGTTCAAGTTCCGCATAGATGTTGATGCGCTACCGCTTCGCTGTTTGAGCGTGGATGTCGCCGAAGCGCACCAGTTCGGCTGCAATGTTGAAGTGACCCGAGTAACGGATAGTGTCGGGGGTGACATCATAGTGATAATGACCGGCCTGGCTTAGCTCCCCCATATGGAAAAAATGGGTGTGCTCTCCCGACTCGCGCAGATGCAGACGCCCGCCTGTCGGGTCTCCCGTCCAGCAGACGGCGAGGCAGAGCAGGTCTGGCCCCATGTGCTCATAAAACTGGAGAAAATCGGCAACGACCTCCTCGGCCTCCGTGTCGTAATACCGGTGGGCGATGCATTCGTAGTCCGGCATGACATGGGAACGAATCCGGCCTGCCTCGATTACAAAGACGCCGCCCAAGCCCACCTGACGGACGCCCGCAAGCGCGTCATCTCCACCGATTTCCGGATGCGCTTGCAGACTCTTGCGCAGCGCCTGCGTGAACGAGCGTTCGCTGCCGGTCCGTCTTTCGACGCTGACCTTGAGGACAGGACCCGGCCGGCCCTCAGACAGAAAGAGATTGGACAGACCGCTGTGGCGCGTTGACGCATAGGGCTCAACGATGCACTCCTGCTGCGGCCCGACGCGAGCGACCCTGGACCGGTTGACCCCGCTCGCCTGCAATGTGGCGATCACCTCTCCGCAGTGCCCTTCCAACACGCCCGGAAAGGCCATGCCCGCGCCGAACAAAGTTCCGTCGGCCTGGCCGCAGTCGCTCGCCATTTCCGCCATGTCGAAGGTGACGTGCCGGTACCTGGGATTGTGGGCGTACGGCTCCCCGCCCACCTCGAGCAGGACGGTCGAGCCACAGATGCCTGGACTGGCGCAGCCCAGCGTCCGCAGGTCTGGACACTCTGTTACTTCAACTTCGACACCGGCGTAGTTGGCCTGCAGCCCTTCCCGCACAATAGGCGCCAGCTCCTCCAGCGGCGGCGCCCACAAGGCCACCCGTTTCATCGCTTCCATCATCAAGGTCCGCCCTCTTATCCATTCGATTCCGGTTCCGCCATTTGTCAGTTGGCCTGCGTTATCAGCTGCTCGGCCAGCTCCAGCGCATCCGCCGGCCAGAAGACTTCGGGCCTTGGCTTGAATACGTCGGGCATTCCCGCCCCGGGCCGGCAGCCCCGGATTGTCTCGACCCAGCGCTCGGGGATTGCCTCCCGACCATGAACAGCGCCCAGGAGGGCACCGCAGATCGCCGCGTTGGTGTCGGTATCGCCCCCCTGCATGACCGTGTCGATGATGCTCTCCTCCAGGTCTTGGGCGTTGAGAAGCTGCCACAGCGCATTGCGGAAGGCGATCAGTACCCAGCCCTGCTGATGGATGAAGTCGTCCGGAGGAGAGCCGGCGGCCGCGGCGACCGTCTCCTTCAACCTGTAGTCGACTTCCATTTCTTCTGCCCAGCCTGCGATCTTCTGATACAGGTCGCTCGCGGCGCATCCAGTGCTCACTGCGTGCGCGATCGCCATCGCGAAGAGGGCGTTGGCCTGCCGGCAGACCCGGTGGACGTGGGTGATCGCGGCGTCCTGCCGCGCCCACTCCGCTACCTCATCCAATGGGTAGTTGGCGCCGAATATTCCCAGCGGGCTGATCCGCATCATTGCCCCATTGGCCTGGCTGCCTGGATTGGGCCGTCCGGTCAGGCCGCTCAGGATTGTATTGCCGATATCGAAAGGATTGGATTCCAGCCAGAACACGTAGGCCTTTTCCACCTCTGATATGTCGAATTTCCCCTGCGATACGAGGGATCGCGCCAACAATAGTGCCATCTCTGAATCATCTGTGGGTTGGCCGGCGATTGTGTTCCAGGTGCCGCCGTCCGCCATGTCCCGCACGCCATCAGGATAGCGGCGGAGTATCCGTCCCGGTGTCTGGAACTCCACCAGACTGCCGAGTGAGTCCCCGATCAGCTGGCCGAGCAGGCAGCCCTGCGCCCGGGAAAGCATGCCAGACTCGGAAGGGCCTTTGTCAACTGTCATCTCGATTCTCCTTCAGATAGGTTTTTACCATTGTGCCTGCACCTCTGGCGGCCGGCAACTGTCGATCGGGCTACAGTCGAAGGCGACCGGATTAACGCCGGCGCGGCACAAGTTCGTATACTGTGAATTTTCCTTCCCTGACTCTCTGCACCAGCTCCAATTCACGCGAGGCCAGATGGGGATGGAAATTCCTTAGCGGCTGCCACGCCGGCGCGATCACGTACCGGGCGCTGTGCGGTCTTTTTGCGGCATCGTCCGCCAGCGCAACCGGAGTTGCAACCCAGCGCACAGCGTAACTGCGTGGATTCTCAAACAAGTAGAACTGAAAATGCCAGCCCAGGGACTGGTGGTACAGAACGGCACCCGGCGGGCTATGGCGGTCAAGCCAGGCAGAGGCCTCGCGCAGGCCATCGTATGCGCCGTGATCGCCGCCTATCGGGAATCCGCCGCGGGCCGCCTGCAGCGCGCCGGGAAGCAGCAGCACGATCCAGAGCCCAATTGCGGCCGATCTCCACAGTTGGGAACAGGAGGCCAGAATCCTGCCTCCGAACCATCCGCACAGGATGGCAAATGCCGGCGCAAGCGGCAGGAAGTACCGATCCCATACGGGAAGACTGAAAGCGGCATGGACAACCCAGTATAACCCGATCCATCCACACAGCAGGACCGCGAGTGCAGTGTTGCGCTGCGACAGCGAATGTCCTTTCCGCACCCCCAGCACAGATGCGGCGATCACAGCGGCGATCACAACAGTCCACACGGCGGGACTGGCGGTCAGATACCAGAGCAGGCCGGCGATGCGCGCAAGGCGTTCCGGCCACTGGTCGAGCGGGAGCAGTTCCAATGCAGCGTAGTTGCGAGCACCCAGATCCCATGGCGACGGCGCGACTTCCCAGCGCAGGCTGTCCCAGTACAGAACCGGCAGGACCGTCACAGCCAGCCCTGCTGCCGCGCGCAGGCCAGCAGTACAGAGCGCTCTTGCATTTGGGTTTCCCGCCATCAGTATGGCCAGCGTCAGCGGAACAAAGAAGACGCCCTGCTGTTTAGTCACAATTGCGGCGCCGAGGCAGAGCCCAGCCAAGAAGGGACGCGATCTTAGCGCTGCATAGAGTGAACTGACGCCCGCGAGTACCAGCAATGGATCGGTGAATGCCGTCGGGCTATAGCTGACGGCAAATGGATTCAGCGCGAAGGTTGCCGCTGCGATGGCGCCCGCGGCCGGCGTCCATGCCCGTCTGACGACGGCGGCGACAACCGGGATCGTGAGTAAGCTGATGCCGATATTCAGCAGCCGCGCGCTGGCCTCGGAGGCGCCAAGAGCCTTGAAGCAGAAGGCAAGCAGCCAGACGAACAGTGGGGGCTTGTCGATCCACTGCTCAAGAAAGAGAGGATCATCATGGAGAAATCGCAGCGCCCAGAAGCTGTAGAGCGCTTCATCCTGGTGAAAACGAAAGCGATCCAGCATAACCAGCCGCAGTCCAAACCCCAATAGCAGCAGGATACACAGACAACGCTGATAGCCAGCGCTTAAAGAGTCAGGTGTAAGGAGTAAGGAGAGAGGAGTGAGGGCTCTGTTTCTCTCTCCTCTCTCCTCTGCACTCTCTACTCGCCGCGCGGCAGCCTGTTGCTCCGCAGCCTGGGAGTGCAATCTGAAATGCACGATTCCGTCGCTATCGTTCGATCTTGCGCAAATTGGAAAGCAAACCGGCGCGCCGAGAGAGCCCCGTGGCGCCCACTTCGGGCACAGGACATTCTACTCCAGGGCAATTGAGCGTTCAAAAAAACGGGGGTAGACTAGGGAGCAAGGATGGCGAGCGAATGGAGAGGAGAGAGAAAAACCGGCTCAGCGCATTTGTGAGACGGTCGTGGTAGTGGCTATATGTTGACTGATGAGGCTCACAACTGATGAAGCTTCGTCCAATCAATACGCGGGTCTTTCAATCCCGCAAAGTGCTCAATCAGTGAAGACGCCTTCAATTCCGTCATGAGTTCCCTCCCCTATCAGGTCGTGAACTCACTATCCTATCAGCTTCTTCTATCGGCACAGGACAACATTTCCATCCAATTTAGATGCAATCGCCCTGACTACCAGCCCAGGTTTTGCCAAAAAGCGGAAATAACGGAAATTGGGCAGTGCCGACCACCGCCACAGGGCAAATATGGAGCATATGTTTATGCTTGTCAAGTTTTGGAACAACACCCTGCGCCAACGTCTGGCCCGCTTTGTGCGCAAGACGCTGTCTTTTTCCAAGTCCGACCACTTTCACAGTGCCGCCTTGAAACTGTTCATCCATGACTACAACCAGTGCCTATCAGTCAATATCTAACCGCTACCCAAATATCAACGGAACCTAGTCCCCCTGCTATCAATTGTAGCCCCTCGCCCCAATTGGTCCAGTCATGTTCAGCGAACAGCCCGAAGCACGATGTCTTCGGGTGCTTCTTCATATCGACTAGGGCATTTGAGGTGCAACACATCGGCCTGAAGGACTCCACCCGGCAGTAGTTCTCACTCTGTGATGACCGAGGCGGCACGATAGAAATTGTCCGGTCGAGGTCCGTAAAAGACAATCGTAAGCTGCTTGCCGGGATTCTCTTCATCCTGGATCTTGAAGCGAAGTGTCACCTCTTCGGGGTTCCACTGCTCGCTGCCTTCGACAAGTACGCCATTTACCCTCAGGCGTTGGGATACCAGAGAGTCGCTCCGCTGATAGACCTCGTCAACAGTCAACCAGTAGGCTGTGGCTGTAGTCAGGCCGTAAATCATCAGCCCGACGATGACGCCAAGCAGTAAGAGTCCAGCAACCAAGAACTGCGGTTTGATACCGGTTCGCTTGTGGTCCAGTTTTTGGGGCCCACTTCGTTCTCGGCCATGGCATTGAGGACGCGTGCCCAGCGCGGCGCAGAGGGGAAAGCGCCACTCTTAAAGTTATTGGAGATATCTGGGAGATAAAATGAAGGAATCCACAGATCTGACCTGTGGATTCCTTCAGATAATGCGGGGTTGGAGAGTCGTAAAAGGGGAAGGATCAGTTCTGTCGAGATTTCATTCCCAGGAATCCACCCCCAACAGCTTTCGTCCAAGCGGCGTCAGCGCGGCCGGCGTCTGATGCCGGCGCTCCCAATCGCGTGGGTCTCCGGGCCAGTGTTCCATGGGGCGGCATTCCTGCCAGGAGCGGATACGCGCCACGCGCTGCTCCTCGTCTTTCTCCGGCGCCGGCGACATCGTGATGTACTGGGCCAGCCGCGGCCGTGTCGAGCGGTTATGGCCGTTGCCGTGCGCCAGCAGCCTGTGCCAGATGACAAAGTCCCCCGCCTTGCCCTCCACGACCTTGATGTCGAGGCCGTCCATGTCCGGAAAGCGCGGATTGCGGTCGGCCGGCTGCGTAGCGACCCATTCGTAAAAGGTCCTGTGGAAACCGGGAATACACTGAAAGCCGCCCTGGTCGATGTCGGTGTCGGTCAGGTAGAGAACCCCCTGCAGGCCAATGTGCGTGTCAGGGTTCGGGAGCCAGGTTGCGGCTATATCGTCTCCCGCCAGCAAGGGCAGTTCGCCGGTGTCAATGTCCCAGTGGATCATTCCCTTGTGGCCCCACTCCGGTCTGTCAGGCCTGTCGGGAGGCTTCATGTTGGCGCGGTCCAGCGACACCCACAGTCTCTCCGTACCCAGCAACTCGCTGAACGCCTGATGGAGGCGCGGGTATTGACGGTTGTCCCACAGGGTCTGATGCTGGTACATCTCGACCATCCCCGCCTGTGAGATGGGGGAACAGAGCTCTTCACGCGTATAGGGTTTGTACTTGTACCAGGACTCCCGGTCGTTTTCCTCCATCTCCAGAAAGGTCCAGATCTGCTCGACGAGCGCGTCCAGATTCTCCTGCGGCACCGCATCAGGGATTACGACATAACCGTTCTCTTCCCAGAACGCCCAATCTCTGTCACTTAGAACCGGCATCCTTCTCCTCCTTGTTCGTCACACCTCTCTGAAGCAAAGACGAATTCCGCTTTTCATCCGTCCAGTCTAACTTCCTCCCCGCTTTCCGCGCTTTTCAGGAGACCCTCCATCATTTTCTGTACGATCAACCCATGCCGCAGGGGCGCCTCGCAGGGGACGCCATCCAGAATGCATTCGATGAAGTGATCGGCGATGGCGTTCCACGCCTTGCTTCTCTCCTCTGTAAGACCATCGAACGTGATGTCCAGGGGGCGGCCCTCGTCCTTCAGACCGCGGCCCGCCTGCGGCTTGGCACCGAATCTCTTCGCCGTTTCTACTACGGCGGACGGGACAGGGCCGTTTGTGTACAGGGTTGGCGGCCGCACCTGTGCGCCCGCTTCGTCGCCGAACAGCTCGATCTGCACGTCCCCGGGCTGGTGGGAGGCCCAAAAGCTCTCTACCTGCAGGGCGCAGCCATTCTCGAACCGGATGAATCCACCAGCGTAATCGTCGGCGGCAAACTGGCTGTAGTAACTCTCCGGCGCCGACGCGACTTTGTCCGGCGCCTTGCGCCCAAAGAAGCCCAGCCCGCGCGGCCCGAACCTCGCGCCGGCGACGCCGGTCACACTCACAGGCCGCGGCATCCCCACCATCCACCATGCCGAGTCCAGTACGTGCACGCCCATATCGCGAAATGCTCCGCCGCCTTTGCGGATGAAGCCGGTGTTCCATGCCGGAATGCCGTTGCGGCGGATACTGCGGGCGCGGGCGTAGTAGATCTCGCCGAACGTTCCCAACTGCGCGAGCGCGCCCATATACCGGACCTCCGCGGAAAAACGGGTGGAGAGAGACATCATGTTTACAACTCCGGCCGCCTCTGCCGCGTTCACCAGCCGTTCCGCCGCCTCCACTGAGTCGGCCAGCGGCTTAGTCACCAGGACATGCTTGTCGTGCTCCACCGCTTTCAGTCCCATCGGCACATGCAGTTGATTTGGCGTGCCGATGAAGATTGCATCGATCTCCCGGTCGCGGCACAGCTCGTCGAAATCGGTGTACAGGCGAATCTCGTCCGGCTGCGGCAGGCGCGCCGCGAAGTCGGTCATGCTTTCTTCGACCAGATCGCAGAGCGCTACCACCTCTGCGCGCGGGTTGCTTGCCAAGGCGAGCCCATTGGGCCTGCCTATACCCATGCCGACGACGGCAACGCGTACTTTCTTCATGTAAGATTCTCGCCTTTCATTTCAAAACGGCAGGCTGTCAACAGAGCCGGCCGAACTGCGTACGCCGGTCGTCGCGGCGAAGAGACTACCTTTCGACCGTCAGTGCGTAGTGTCCTTCGATGTAAGGGTAACGCTCGGCAACCCCATCCGCCAACTCGATTCCCAGGCCGGGGTTCTCCGGCAGATGCAAATGCCCGCTGTCCATTGCCGGCGGCTCTGCGGCGATATTCCATTGCAGCGGCCCCTGAATCTGGCAGACCTCCAGAATCTCCAGGTTAGGCAAGGCGGCAACTGCGTGCGCGTGCGCCATCGCCATCAATCCATTATGCCAGGAGTGGGGGTAAAGTTTGAGACCGTGATGCGCCGCCAGCTCCGCGATGCGCACCAGTTCGGTCAGGCCACAGACGCCGGCATCAGGCTGCACGATGTCATAGGCCCGCTTCTCGATGTAGGGGCGAAACTGCTCCAATGTCGTGAAGCTTTCGCCTCCGGTTACAGGCATATCCACCGCGGCGGCAAGCGCGGCATAGCCGTCAATATCGCTCCACGGGATCGGCTCCTCCAGCCAGGCGAATTCCAGCCGGTCCAGCTCCCTGGCAATGGGCAGCGCCTCTTTCAGCGTAAGCCGGCAGTTGCCGTCCAGCGCCAGCTTCATCCTACCCGCCACGGCCTGATGCAGCTCTCGCACCAGGCCGAGAAAGCGGTCAATGGTTACGCCGTCCCACGCCCACTGCGTGCCGATACGGAACTTCATCACCGGGAAACCCTGTTCAACGTATCCCAACGCCTCTTCAATCAGCTGTTCGGGCCGGTCCCGCCAGTCATAGCGGCATCCGCTCGACGCGTACATCGGTACCTTGCCGGACGGGCTGTCACCGAGCAGATCACTGACCCGCTTGCCCGCCGCCTTCCCGCGCAGGTCCCAGAGCGCGCAGTCGATACCGGCCACGGCGGCGTCGTGGGCGCGGTCCCGGCCGTTCGGATGCGGCGGCGTAGCCTTGTCCGTCGGGTCCTTGCCGATGAGCGCCGGCGCTAGCCAGTCCACCCATTCGGCGATGCGGGGCGGCACGCCGTAGGCGCTCGCCTCTCCTATGCCGACTAGTCCCTCATCGGTCCGGACGCATACGACCGCGCAGTCGGCCTTCACAGTGCGGTAGCTGGCAGTGATCCACTGCCGTTCCGGCTCGTGCATGCGCGAAAGGCATACAGTGTCGAGAGAGATAATTTTCATTCAGATTTCCTTTACCAGGGCAGCTTGTATGAAGGCGCGTTAATGTAACGGGCCGTCTTGATATCCAGTTCGATCCGCGTCGCCGGCGGGAGCTCGACCTGGAGGTAGACGTCACCGACGTTCTCCTCCTCAGTCGTATGCTCGACTTCAGGCGACTGGTAGGCCGGTGGCCGGCCCGGGTAGATGCTTGTCCGCTTCGCATAGCGGACTGCTTCGAAGCGGTGTTCGCCGAAACCGCCGGCCTGCAACAGGACGGTCCGCGACGCATACGGGCTCAGATTAACCAGCTCCACTACCGTTCGGTCCGCCTCCAGACGCGATACCAGCGCAGCGACGTCCGCAGGCAGGCCCGGCCGCCTGCGATCTGCGTCGTAGTAACGCAGCCGGCAGTGCAGGAGCCCGCCGTTGTAGATGATTTGCGGCGCGCCCAGCGTCAGCTGCACCAGCGCTTCGGTGATTACGGGATTAAGCTGCTGCCAGTGGTGGATGTGTACCTGCGTCAGGTCCTCCTCGTCTTCCTGGATCAACGCCAGCCGGCGGCAGACCTGCCCGTAGGTGGAGGCCAGCATCTGCTCGGGATATTCCGGGTTGTCTCCAGCCAGGAACCGTAGCCAGGGTTGTTCGTGACCGTTGTCCTCCTTGTTGCGGAAGCCCTGCACGCGGCGCCAGTCGTACTTTTCCACCCGTCGCAGCGTCTCGATCCGCTCCCAGTCGGCGGGATCCATAGTCATGTTCCAGACTGCCGCGGGATAGACCGGCGACATTGGCTGATAGTCGAACCAGCCCTCGTCATTGTGTCGGTAGGGGACCACAAAGATCCCTTCCTCTACGTCGTCCAGCTGGTCCACCCAGTGGCTTCGCAAGCTCATCTCTTCGCCAGGGGGACTGCGCATCTCACCCAAATCCCAGATGGCGTCATACTGGTCGTTGGCCAGTTTCAGGTATGCCTTGTCGCCGGTGAGGAGGAAGGCGTTTCCGCCGCTGACGGTCGCAGCCATGCCAATATTGTAGTATCCGTGCGGCCAGCTCCAGCCGTAAAGTCCACCGTACCAGCGCCCATCCATGTACTCGCCGACCTCTCCGGACAGTCCCACATTGTCCGGCAGGAGGCCATCCGGTTTCGGCCGCCCCGATTCTTCGGCCTTGTCGGCTGCAAACGAACTGTCTGCGGCCCGCTCCCGCCAGGCGTCCACGTATTCGACGATCCAGCGCCGGTACTTTTCCTCTCCGGTGAGCAAGAAGGCGTTGGCAATCAGACTCGTTACCATCAGATTGCCGGCTACGTCGCCCTTGCCCATTCGCTCCTGCATCGCCTCCCCCATGCGCCGCGACAGGGTAGGGTCCTTCAGATCGTCGTATTCGCGTACGCCTTCAATGTCGGTGAAAGGGAGGCCATAGGTGCGCATGGATGCGCTCCAGCCGTAACTTGGCTCCGGGCTGTCCGTATGTCCCCAGCGCGGCCCGCCGCTGCCGTTATGCGGCGCCCTGATCAGCTTGCGCTCAGGGTCGTAGTTGGGGGCATCGGGGTTCTCATTCAGATAGAGGCCGGCAAACCTTACCGCGCGCTCGCGGTTGCGCTCGTTGGTCGGGTCCGCCAGACAGAGAAAGTAGAAGTAGATGTAGCTCTCACTCTGGTGGAATTGATCATAGCCCCGTTCATACTCGTCCAGCACCGGTCCCAGCTCCGTCAGCTGTTTGGTGATGGCGTCCCACTGGCGCTGCCCCTGTGTGAGCAGATGATCGCCGCCCCCGAGCAGGTAGTAGAGGGGCCAGTTGTAGGAGCTCTCGTAGAAATCGTCGGCCCCGTCGCGAGAGTCACTCCACCTGTCGGCCCAGATCAAAGTCCCGTCAGGCCGTGTGTACTTCTCCAAGAAAGGATGTACGGACCGATCCATCAGATCAAAAAGCGCCCGCTCCAGCACTGCCCAGGCAGGCGGCGCATCTAGAGGGACGCTGGCAGTGAGTGTAAGCACGGGGCTCACCTCTCTTGTGTGTGCGTGGGTTTGTATGTATCAGATTGCCGCCGGCACACTTTCCTCCGGCGACAAGTCAGCGTTCACCGCTGCGCCAGTGTCTGGCAAGCAGCCGGCGCGGCGGCAGAACGCGTCTGGTGCATCGGTAAGGCCTTCTACTGAAACAGGCTCGCTTTTACCGTGGATTCTTCGCCCGCCACTCCTGCAGCTGGCGGTTCACTTCGTTGATGATGGTCTGGGCGCCGGCCTCGTTCAGCTTCTCGATGGCCTCGGCCGCGCCGTCCGCATAGGCGACCCAACCGTACTGGATCGGCAGTACCAACTCGTTGTAAACGGCCGACGTCTGGGCAATCTCCGTCTTGATTGGTTCGCGGTCCACCACGAAGCCCAACGCCTCCGACGGGAAGGCCGTGTCGTTCATTTCCTTGGTCGCTTCCCACGCCCCGACCTGCTTGGCGTCACGATAGTATGCGTTGAACTGATTGCCGAACATCCAGTCCGTATTCGGATTGTACGTGCTGGTGTTGCCGTCAACGCCATCGGGGAAACGCATGACCTGGTTGGCCTCATCTTCCCAGACCCAATGCACGCCCTCAATGCCGCGCGAAAGCAGGTTGTAGATATAGGCATTGGTGTTGAACTCCTCCAACACCTCCATCGCCTTGCCCGGATTCTTGGAGGTGGCGCAGATCGCGTTCATCGTTGCGGTAGCGCCAGCGGTGTCCAGAATCAGCGGGACCGTCAGGCTTTTGCTGAGGAACTCGAAGCCGTAGGCGTTCTGCGCCTCAATGGCGTTCCCCGGCTTTTCCACATGATACCCCATTGCATACTGACCGGCACGGAACGCAGACCGAGCCTCGTCATTGGGCAACGGCTCAAGAGGCATATAGCCTTCATCCACCCAGCGCTTGGTGGAATCGGCCGCCATCTGGAATTCGATCGTTTCGACCATATTGACGGCGGTCAGCGTCTCGTCGTCAGCCTTCATGCCCAGAAAGGCAATGCCGTCATCCAGAGGGTCGAAGCCGTAGTACTGGGAAAGGAAGAGACCCCTACCCGGCGCTGCTACAAATACAGGCGTGATGCCCTCGCCGTCACGCACGTCAGCCAGCCAAGGTTCCATGTCTTCCCACTTGGTCACGGCATCGAGATCCAGCCCGTACTTCTCGGCCAGGTCCTGGCGCGGATGGACGCCCCAGGGCTTGGGGAATATCTGCTGATTGATGACGCCATAGATGACGCCGTTGACGCGCGCCGCGTCCCAGGTCGTGGCCGGCATGCTGCCCCACAGGCCAGGCGCATGGTTGAGCAGCAGATCATCCAGCGGCACCAGCACACCGTTGGCGACATTGTTGGCGTAACTGTTGATCCAGGGGGCGGTAAATATGATATCGCACTCTTCACCGGCGGACAGGCGCAACTGCATCTTGTCATTGAACGCGCCGAAGTCGATTGGTTCCAGGGTCAGATGTACACCGATCTTCTCGTGGAGGACTTCATTCATCGCATCCTCCACTTTCTGCAGATCTGCCGGGATACCGCGGCTGCCGTAAGAGTAAGTGATATTCACCAGTCCATCGGCTGGCGAAGGCGCGGCGGCCTGCTGGCCATCGCCAGTTGACGAATCCGCCGGCGCGGGCGCCGGGCAGGCCGTAAGTATCATAGACGCGACCAGCAAGACGCTGAGCACGCACAAAACACGGTGTCGGTTCATTTGAGTCTTCTCCTCTTGATTGAACAGAATGTTGATAAACCTATGCTAGAAAGCGGTATATGGAAAATGGCGATGGCGACTTTCCGCCGTTGAAAGTCTCCACTATCAACTCATCCGCGAACACAATGGAGGTGATGACGCCTCGAGCTGCGCTATCCTTTCAGCCCACCGATAGTAATGCCGCGGACGAAGTACTTCTGCAGCAGCAAGAATGTAAAGAGCGCCGGCCCGAAAGCCAGAACGGCCATCGCCATGCGCGCCGAGAGCGTCGGAATCGGCATCCCGGTTGTCTGCGGATTGGCCGCCATAATATTGATGTTGGCCATCAGCACGTAGAGCAGATACTGGAGCGGATACATGGAGCTGTCGTCGATAAACAGCAGCGCCAGAAACCAGTCGTTCCAGTAGCGGAGCACAAAGAAGAGTCCGATCGTAGCCAGCACGGGCTTGGAGAGCGGCACGACGATGCGGAAGAAGATACGCCATTCGCCGGCGCCGTCAATCCGGGCTGCGTCCAGCAACTCCGGCGGCAGCTGGGCAAAGGAGGTCCTTATAATCAGCACATACCAGGCTGTGACCATATATGGCAATATCAGGACAAAGATATTGTCCTTCAGGCCAAGGTAACGTGTAACCAGGATGTAGAAGGGAACCATGCCGCCGTTGAAGAGCAGCGTGAAAAAGACATAGAAGGAGAGCGGGCCCCGCAGACGAAAATCTTTGCGCGCCAGCGGCCACGCCAGAAGGGAGCAGACCAGAAGTCCTGCGATCGTACCGAATGCGGTTACAAATGCCGTTACCCCGTAGGCCCGCAGAATTTGTCCCGGCTCCTGCAGGATGTACTCGTATGCGAATGTCGTGAACCCGACCGGCAGGAGCTGGTAGCCCTCTTTCGCGAGGCGCAGTTCGTCGGAAAGTGAAATGCTGACTACAAGTATGAGCGGAATCAGACAGGTCAAGCCGACCAGCGTCAGCACTGTGTGGACCGCGAACCTGCCCAAGTAGGCTTGTACGCGGTAGCGGTTGAGGTGCGCTGGCTGGCCAGTGGTCGAAACGGTCATGGCGGCGGCATCCTAGTAGAGCGCGTAGTCCTCGTTCACCCGCCGCACGACCCAATTGGCCCCCACGACTAGCAGAAATCCTACAAACGACTGGTAAAAGCCGGCAGCTGCGGCCATGCTGATCTCGCCCAGTTCGACCAGAGAGCGATACACAAAAGTGTCGATTACATCAGTGGTCGAGTAGAGCAGGGGATTGTCCCGGGGCAGAAAGAAGAACAGGCCGAAGTCGGCGTGAAAGATGCGCCCAATCGCAAGCAGAGTGAGAATGATGATCATCGGGTAAAGCATCGGCAAGGTGATAAAGCGGATCTGCTGCAGCTTGCCGGCGCCATCGATCTTGGCCGCCTCGAACAGCTCCGGCGAAATGCCTAGAATGCCGGCCAGATAGATGATGCTGCTGAATCCAATGCCGTTCCACAGATTGGCAAACACGAGGATAGCCGGCCAGTACTGCGGAGAGCGATACCAGGCAATGCGGTCCAGCTCCAGAGCGTCAATCCACCGGTTGATGAGCCCGGTCTGGCCGTTGAGAAAAGCAAATACAAAGTAGCTGACGATTACCCAGGAGATGAAGTAGGGGAAAAAGAGCATCGTCTGATAGTACTTGCTCATGCGATTGCGATAGGCTTCATTCATCAGGATGGCAACCACCAGCGCGCAGGCTGTGGTTGTGCTGATGAAAAGTACGTTCATCAGCAGGGTATTGCGGGTGATGCGGAAGGCGGCGTCAGTCCCGAAGAGAAAGCGGAAGTTCTCCAAGCCGACCCATTCGCTGCCCAGGATTCCCAGATTGAAGCGATAGTCCTTGAAGGCAATGACGATGCCCAGCATCGGCAAGTAGGCAAAGACGAAAAGCAGGACGATTCCCGGAAGTGACATCGACAGCAGAGAAATATTCGTCTTGAACTCCCGCTGGTTTCCGAACAGCCGGTGGATAACGCGCTCTGTTGCGGACGCCGGTTGCCGCGCCTGGCGCGGGCTGGGGGGCGTGGAGGCCTGTCTTCCCAACTGTTTATCGTTGATCACTTAAGTCTTACCTGCCGACACAGGGGAAAACCCTTACAGCGGCTATTGGGGCTAGCCGCTTCAAAATCAGGGTCGAGAACTGCTGGCTGAACATGTCAGTGGGCCCGCGGCCCGCTTAAGTCAGTACGGTTGGGCCACCTGGCTGGAGGAACCGGTGCTAGGCTACACGAGGCACGATTCTTTGTCAAATTTTTCACTATCGATCAAAAGTAGGGCTTTTTACATTGATACATTATAATGGTCGGCCAGTACCCCCTTTGTGCAGTAAATTACAAGTGTAGGTGAGGAGAATCAATGTCAGTCAAGACTGGCGTGTATACTGCTGTGCCAGAAACACAAGAAGACCTGTCGCCTCCGGTGGCGTCCGTCGAACCCATGACGCACCGTAATCACGGTGATGCACGCGTCGATAACTACTACTGGTTGCGAGAACGCGACAACCCAGCCGTTCTGGCCTACCTGGAGGCTGAAAACAGATACACCGAAGCAATGCTGGCCCATACGGAGCCGCTGCAGGAAACCCTCTACGAGGAGATGAAGAGCCGCATCATGGAGACCGATGAATCGGCTCCGGTTGCGCACGGCGGCTACTTCTACTATCACCGCGTAGAGAAGGGCAAGCAGTATCGCATCTACTGCCGCAAGAAGGGCGCCCTGGACGCCGAGGAGCAGGTATTGATAGATCTCAACGTCGAGGCTGAAGGGCGCGACTACCTGCGGATGGGGAATTTCGCGGTGAGCCCCGATCATTCCCGTCTCGCCTTTGCCCTGGACACCGACGGGTCGGAGACCTATACATTGCAAGTCAAAGACCTGGAGACCGGTGATCTGCTGCCAGACCGCATCGAAAACACATACTACGGGCTGGAGTGGGCCAACGACAACCGCACGCTCTACTACACGACGCTCGACCCCGCACTGAGGCCCTACAAACTGCACCGCCACCGTTTGGGCGACGCCCCATCCGACGACGAGGTCGTTTACCACGAGGAGGATGAGCGATTCTTTCTGCGGCTATACAAGGCCAAGAGCGAAGGCTATGTTTTCTTCGCTCTCGGAAGCGCCGTAACTACCGAAGTCTATGCGATAGACGCCGAAGATCCCGCCGGCCAGCCTCGCCTGATTCAGCCGCGCGTGCAGGATATGGAGTACTTCGTCACTCATCATCGCAATGGGAGCGGGGAAGAACGCTTTCTCATTCTTACAAACTGGGAGGCGGAGAATTTTCGCGTAATGTCGACGCCGGTCGATTCGCCAGCCAGAGAAGAGTGGCAGGAGCTTATTCCACATTCTCCCGAAGTCATGCTGGACCATATCGAACCGTTTCAGGACTTCCTGGTCGTCTGGGAGCGGGAAAGCGGCCTTACACAGATCAGGATCCAGGACCTGCGCACCGGGGCCTTTTTCGCGGGCAAAGATTCACCCTCCCACCGGGTCGAGCAGTTGGAGCCGGTCTATACGGTCTTCCATGGCCAGAATCCTGAGTTTGCCAGTCAAGTGTTGCGCTATCGCTACACCTCCCTCGTCTCCCCGCCGACGGTCTTCGACTATGAAATGGAGAGTCGCGACCGTATGCTGTGCAAACAGGACGAAGTTCACGGCTACGATCCGGGGGCCTTCACGACCGAACGTATCTGGGCAGCTGCGCCCGACGGCGTCCGTGTGCCGATCTCGCTGGTGTCCCCGGCCGACGTCAGAAAGGACAGTCAGAACCCCTGCCTCCTGATCGGCTACGGCTCCTACGGCATGAGCTATGATCCCTCCTTCAGCAGCAACCTTGTGAGTCTGCTGCAACGAGGCTTTGTCGTCGCCTACGCCCATATTCGCGGCGGCGGTGAGATGGGACGGCAATGGAAGGAAGACGGCAAATACCTCAAAAAGAAGAATACCTTTTCCGATTTTATTGCCTGCGCAGAGACGATCATCGACCGCGGATATACGTCACCGTCACGCCTGGTGATCAGCGGGCGCAGCGCCGGCGGTCTGCTGATGGGCGCAGTGACCAACATGCGGCCAGACCTGTTCGCCGGCGTCGTTGCCGGTGTACCATTTGTCGATGTAGTCAATACGATGCTCGACGCCAGCATTCCCCTGACCGTCATCGAGTGGGAGGAATGGGGCAACCCAGCCGACCCGGAGTATTACCGCTACATGATGAGCTATTCACCCTATGACAATGTCGAGGCCAAGGCGTACCCGGCCATTCTGGCTACCGCAGGCCTCAACGATCCCAGAGTGCAGTACTGGGAGCCAGCCAAGTGGGTAGCCAAACTGCGTGTGTGCAAGACTGACAAAAACTCGCTTCTACTCAAAACCGAGATGGGGGCCGGTCACTTCAGCAAATCCGGCCGCTACGACTACCTGGAGGAGGTTGCCTTGGAGTACGCATTCATTTTAGACACGACCGGTTCTGTCCCCCTTAGTGACGGGAGCAGTGGCCGATGATGAGGTTGATCGATAGAGAGTTCGTGCGGATATGTTCTTACGCTTTCCCTTCGGATTCTCCCCTGCCGAGGCTGTCGAAATCTTTGCCGCAGCAACTACGCCGTGAGATGACGAGCCTTGAAGTAGGCTCAGATGACCTGGTGACCCTTCGCTTCCATCTGCGAAGCAGGATCGCTTGTATCCAGACACGCGACGGTGTCATTGCCTGGCAAGCTGCCGAGCCCTGCAAATTGCAGGTCAGCTATCGCCATGGAATCCTGCAACCTCTTGGCGACGTTGAGCTCGCCGAGCAGGCTGCCCGAATCTCAAATTGGGACGCCGTCCCGGCTGAAATAGTCAGCTCAGTGGACACAGAGGGCTCCCTGATCGGAGGCGAACAGGAGGAGCACAGTCCGAGTCAGAACATCCTGGCTCCAACCGCCCTCGACGGCGAATTCGATTCGTCTCCCGGCGTTCATAATGGCGATCTCGGCCACTTGCACTTTCAGAGCGGCACCAATGGCGACGTCGGCCCCCAGGAAAGTGACGCCAACGGCGCAGGGGGACAGGCACGGCGCGGATACGTCCGCCTTGAACTGCTCGAAGTCGAGTCGCAACGATCGTATACAATCCTGAGCTCCGAAGTATACAGTCTCGCCATCCTCGGGCGCTTCCGCCTGCTGACAGAAACGCTGGCGCGATGGATGAGGGTGAAGATGGGTGTGGTCAGCAGTTAGACACGGCAGGTGATAACCAACTGCCAACCCGTAACCACAGCAGTTTCAGGACAACCATGACTCGAATTGCCATGTGGTGTGCGCCGCGCACCATCTCGACGGCACTCATGCGCGCCTGGGAAAACCGCCCGGACACGTCTGTGATCGACGAGCCGTTCTATGCCAACTACCTGCAGGTCACCGGCATCGATCATCCAGCGAGCGACGAAGTCATAGCCAGCTACGAGACCGACTGGCGCGTTGTCGCTCGCATGCTGACCAAAGACCCCCTGCCCGACGGCGCCGCGATCTGGTATCAAAAGCATATGGCCCATCACATGTTGGACCATATCGAGCTGGACTGGATGGACAGGCTGACAAACTGCTTTCTGATCCGGTCGCCCGCCGAGGTCATCACCTCTTACATCAAGGTGCGGGCAGAACCCACGATGGCGGATCTCGGCTTTCCACAGCTGCTGCGGCTGTTCGAGACCGTCCGCCGCAACTCCGGCTCGACACCTCCCGTCATCGACAGTCGGGACGTGCTGGAGGATCCCCGCGGCACGCTCACGCTACTGTGCGAGGCCGTGTCAGCGCCCTTTTCCGAGCAGATGCTCTCATGGCCACCGGGCCGCCGCGACAGTGACGGCGTCTGGGCGCCCTACTGGTACGCGGCCGTGGAAAAGTCAACCGCCTTCGCCCCGTACATTCCCAAAGACGAGACGCCGCCTCCGCGACTTCAGGACCTGCTCTCCGAGGCGCAGGAGGCCTACCACGAGCTCTACCGTTTCCGTTTGACGCCAGACCGTAATCAGTGACAGATTGTCGGGTTAGCGGCCACCCACTTTTGAGCCTTGGGGTTCTGAACAATGTTACAGAAATTCCACGAAGCCAATCGCCATCTTCTGGTCAACATCAACGGGCGCCTTGTCCACAGGGACGAGGCAGGTGTAAGCCCTTTTGACTCCTCCGTGCAAAATGGTGATGCTGTCTGGGAGGGCTTGCGCCTCTACAATGGGCGAATCTTCAAGCTGGAGGAGCATCTGGCCCGCCTAATGGACGGCGCCAAAGCCCTTGCCTACGAAGGCGTACCTCCCGTTGAGGAGATCGTGGAGGAAGTGCGGCGGACGCTTAAAGCCAATGAAATGCAGGACAACGTCCACATCCGCCTGACACTCAGCCGCGGCGTCAAATACACCAGCGGTATGGACCCCCGCATCAATACGAGCGGCACGACGCTTATCGTCCTGGCCGAACACAAGCCACCGGTCTACGACCGGGTCGGCATCCGTTTGATCACGTCCGGCATCCGCCGGATTCCTCCAGACTGCCTTGACCAGAACATCCACTCCTGCAATATGCTCAACTCGATTCTGGCCAAGATGCAGGCCAATGCTGCCGGCGTCGACGATGCCGTGATGCTGGACCTGAACGGATTCGTGTCTGAAACGAACGCCACCCACCTGTTCATGGTCAGACGCGGCGTAGTTACCACACCGCACACGCACGCCTGCCCCGAAGGGATAACCCGGGCGACAGTGCTGGATCTGTGTCATCTGCACCGAATCCTTGCGGAGGTGCGCGACATTTCTCTGCCGGAGCTCTACCGGGCAGATGAACTGTTCTGCACCGGCACGATGGGCGAACTGACGCCGGTGATCGAACTGGACGGGCGCACCATCGGTACAGGGGACGGCGGACCGTTTACCCAGCGCCTGAGTCAACTGTACGCAGAGCTGACCCGCAGCTCAGGCTTCCCGATTCTGGTCGACTGAGAGAGAGGAGGTGTAGTCCGTCCGAACGAACCACGCAGCAAATCCGCGGCAGCGGTACATCTTCGAGTTCCTGGCGGATGTCAAGAGCACCAAGTAGGTCCTCCTGGCAACTTGACAGCCCGTCAAACAATCCTCCGATTCCTGTTCCCCTAGAGTTCTATCGTAAAATCAAGAGCGAAGATGCCAAAAGTATTCGCTTCAGGACATTGGTTTCAGACCCTTGCGGGCATTTCATTTTTGGTCTTGCTGACCCTCCTCCTAGTCGGCCCTCTTTGGCATCCGCAGGGAATGCCCGGCGGCAATTCTGACTTGAGAATTCACATTCACCGCGCTGCGGCTGTCGAGCACTCCTTTGATCAAGGCGTCTTCTGGCCGCGCTGGGTTCCGAACGTTTACCAAGGTCTCGGCGCGCCCGTCTTCCACCATTACAGTCCCGCTCTGTACTGGCTGGTCGCTGCATTCCACTGGATAGGCATCCGTCTTGATACTGCATTCAAAATTGTGATATCTAGTGCTTTTCTGCTGTCAGGATTGGGGATTTACTACTGGCTCCAAAAGGCTTTCAGCAGGCCCGCAGCTTTGGTGGCCGCGTCTCTGTTTCTTGCACAACCTCACTTTATCTTTGCGGAATACTACTACCTCGGAGACTACCCCCAGATGTTGGCGCTGCTACTGCTTCCGGTCTGCCTCTGGGCGGTAACAGCGCTCCATTTTCAGCCGAATTCATGGTACTGGCTATCTGCCGTTCTTGCTCTATCTGCCCTTGTACTCAGCCACAATCTGACCGCGGTAACGGGGGCCGTAGTGCTGTTGCTTTACTGGTTATTCCTAGCTTCTGTTTACAGGCGTTCTGGGGGACTAATAACTAGCGCTTCGGCTGCTGTGGCTGCTGTTCTTGTAACTGCTGCCTTCTGGATGCCGGCCCTATTCGACCTGCCCTTGGTGCAGTTCGAGAACGCCCTCAAAGTAAAGATCAACTATAAAGCAGGCTTCTTCAGTTTGCGCGAGCTCACATCTTTCCAGCCGGCTTTTCTGGACAGTAGCGCGGGAAATCCTCTGATGCCGCCTTCCTTTACTTTCGGCGTCGTACAGTGGCTGGCCCTGATTTTCTGTGGGGTCAGTCTGATTTTCGCGCGGACCCGTGAACGAAGGCTCTGGGGGCTGGCCGGCGCTCTCTTAGCAGTGCTTTTTCTGGCTCTTACAATGCCTCTTGCTGAGCCAATCTGGAATTCACTCTCATGGTTGCACTTTCTGCAGTTTCGTTTTCGCCTGTTGCCGTTTGCAACAATAGGATCGCTGTCCGCCGCCGCGTTCGCTGTGGACGTCTGGCCCGGTAAGCGCCGCTGGATTCCAGCACTTCTCCTGCTTTTCGCATCCATTTTGCCTCCCTTTCCATATCTCTTTCCGAGTCTTGCCTCGTTTACCTCCTTTATGTCGGTGGAAGCCATTCCCGACAGAGATTCAGTCGCGGGTCAGGAACAAGAAGTCGACTGGGACTTTATCGTTGGCACAGGCGAGTTCCTGGTTCGGGGCGCCGAACTGGACCTGGCCAAGGGCATCAAGGAGGGAGACCCTACGCAACACCGCTGTACTGGCATTCTCCGCACGAAGCTGTGGCAGACTTGCCTTCCCAATCCGGTCCAGTTCTGCTCCGGCTGCACTTTCATCCCGGTTGGGCCGGCGGCGAGGGAGCTGCAATTGAACAAGGAACTGCGGGCTGGACTCAGGTTTCGAAAAGACCTGAACGCGGGGAGCAGCTGAAAATACGATGGGCTGGTACGACAGCGCAGCGATGGGGGCAACGCATCAGCCTGTTTGGGCTTTTTGCAACTGCGGCGGGCTTTGTATTTCTGGCACGACGGCGGCAGCCTTTCTTCGCTGTCCGAAAGAATGAGACACAAAGAGAAGAAGGCAAAGACATTACGCAATCAGTGGTGCCTTTGACGCTAGTCGTTCTGCTAGCGCTCACGGCGCGCTATGCCGTTGACCAGTATACCGAAGGCCCGTTTATCTGGCACTCCCCGCCGAGCCAGCTGCCTTTTCCTGTTCAGGGGGAGCCAACTGTCATTGGAAACTCTTCAACGGGTCAAGTAACTCTACTTGGCTGGAAGCTGCTGAGCAGCCCCACTCCCAGTCCTGGAGACTCGATTATCTTGCGGCTGTACTGGCAGGCGAATCAGAGTATGGATGAAGATTTGCATACCTTGCTCCACCTGTATTCTCCTTCCCTAAAGCACTCTTGGGCCGCCGAGGCCCAGGGCGCCATCCGAATACCCACCAGGATCTGGGATCCCGAGAAGTACTACGTTGAAACGATGATTCTTCCCATTCCTCTTGATGTTCCGCCGCATACATTTTCCCTTGCTGCAGGAATGGCCTCCCCGACTCACGGAAGATTGGACGTAACGGGCTCGGAGAGCGGTCTTCTGCACCTGCGCGACATCGAAGTCGCCCCCGTTCGTCCCGGTTGGTTTCAGCGGGTAAGGCCAACTATCGATTCACCGGCCGAAACCACGGACGGTATTCGATTGCAAGGGTACGACCTGTCGGAAATTCCTGGCTATCTCACACTACGACTATTTTGGGAAACTGGAAACGGAATCTCAAACGATTGGATAACATTCATCCATATGTTGAACGGTAGAGGCGAAGTGATCGCTCAATTCGATGGCCCTCCGCTTGCCGGACTTTTGCCGACCAGCTTGTGGCAAGAAAATGCGCTCTACGTCGACCGGCGAGAAATCACGTTGCCTGATATTCTTTCCAGTGGAGATTATCACTTTCGCATTGGGCTCTATGACGTTGATACGGGAGAAAGACTGCCTCTTCAACCGCGGGATGTAGAGGATACTCAGTTTGAGGACGGCCAGCTTCTGGTACGGTTGAAGCCTCAAGCGTCGCAGGAGCCGGAGAACTCTTGCGATGTTTGTTCAGGCAACCAATAGTTGAAGTACCGACCCACTTTGCATATTTCGAGCGGTGTTCCAGGCAACTGAGGATGAACCGGCAGTTGAATGTTTCTGGATGCGACGGACGCAAAATCGGCACAAGGGACAGCGGGCCAGTTGCTTTCAGTTCGCCGAAACACTCTCGGATATTCTGATCATTCCTGGCTTCCGTTCAGAAGCTCAACGGTGTGGAAGACAGGCAAGGGCTTTCCGAGCCTCTGCAGGTGGCTTTCGATCTGGGTCATGCAACCGATGTTGCCGGTGACCACGGCCTGCGCGCCGGTACCGAGGATGGCGTTGGCTTTGCGCTGCCCCAGCTGGGCGGCAATCTCGGGCTGTTCGATGTTATAGCTCCCCGCTGACCCACAGCAGATTTCACCCTCCGGGATCGGTACAAGAGTAAGATTCGGGACCGCCCCCAGCAGACGGCGCGGCGCGTCGGTCACGCCCTGCGCGTGCGCGAGATGGCAGGCGTCGTGATAGGCGACCGTCATCGGCGCCAGCAGCGCGGGCGGCTGCTCGAAACCGAGCGCGTCCAGGAAGACGGTCACATCCTGCACCTTGTCGGCAAAGTTTCGAGCCGCCTGCTCTTCTGCCTCGCCCGCAAACAGCAAGGGGTACTCGTGCATGCCGGAGCCGCACCCAGCTGCGTTGGTCACAACCGCATCGACTTCGCTCAGGTTGAAGGCTTCGAAGTTGCGTCTGGCCAGCGCCCGCGCCTGGTCTGCCGCACCGGTGTGCATTGAAAGGGCGCCGCAACAGCCCTGGCGCGGCGGGATGACAACCTCGACACCGTTGCCCGTCAGGACATCGACGGTGGCGCGGTTGATTCCGGGCGTCAGAACCTGTTGTACGCAGCCGCTCAGCAGCGCGACCCGCGCCCGCCGCTTGCCCTGCGCAGGCGAAATCGGCGGCAGCGCGACCCGCGGCGGAAGTTTTTCAGGCAACAGATCGAGCATCGTTCGCAGCGCCGCGGGCAGGAACGGTTTGAAGATTCGCGTAAGGCGTCCCAAAACCGCTGCGGCGCGAAAACGTCCAGGGTAGGGGAGCGTCTGGTTCGTCAGCGTGCGCGTCAATTCCTCCATGGGGGAGCGGCTGCGCCCCTTCTCCGTCATCTCCCGGAAAGGCGTGAGCAGCTCGCCGTACTCGACTCCGGAAGGGCAGGCCGTAACGCAGGCCAGGCAGCCCAGACACCGGTCCACGTGAGGCAGTACCTCCTCCTGGGAAAGTTCTCCTTCGAGAGCGCCTTTCATCAAGAGGATGCGCCCGCGCGGGGAGTCCATCTCCTCCCCCAATGCAAGGTATGTTGGGCACGCCGGCAGACAGAAGCCGCAATGGACGCAACTGGCTACGGCTTCCGCCATTGACGGCGCCTGCGGGCCGAGCGAATCTACAGGTATTGAGTGGCGCATGGGATCGCAATCTCTGGCGTCATGTAGTCAACAGGACCTTGCCCTTGGTCTGGCGCGCCTCCAAGTAGGTATGAGCGCCCTCCGCATCTTCGAGCGGGAAGGTGCGGTCGATGCGGAATGCCAGCTTGCCCTCCGCGATCCAGTTAAAGACGTCACTGGCGCGGCCTTCAAGCTCCGAACGCGTCAGCATGTGGGAGGCCAGCGTGGGCCGGGTCAGGAAGAGCGAGCCCTTCTGGTTGAGGACCTGCGGGTCGAGCGTCGGCACTACGCCGCTCGCCTGGCCAAACAGCACCATGTAACCGCGCGGCTTCAGGCAGTCCAGGCTCTTGTCGAAGGTGGCGATGCCGACCGAATCATACACGACCTCGACTCCTTCGCCGTCGGTAAGGTCGCGCACTGCTTCCGCAAAGTCCACTTCAGTATAGCGGATCGTGGCATCGGCGCCTGCCGCCTCTGCGATGCGCGCCTTCTCATCGGTGGATACTGTGCCGAGCACACGTGCGCCTCGCAGCTTGGCGATCTGTACCAGCAGCGCGCCGGTGCCCCCGGCCGCAGCATGGACCAGACATGTGTCGTCCGGCTTCAAGGGAAACGTGCTGCAGGCGAGGTAGTGGGCCGTCATCCCCTGGATCATCGCCGCCGCCGCCCCGTGCTGTGCATTGACGCCAGCCGGGCGCTGGACGAGAATCCTGGAAGGGACGATTGCATATTCAGCATAGGAGCCGGTCGACATCCCGTACGCCACGGCGTCGCCGACGGCCACTTCGGTTACACCCTCGCCGACGGCATCGACGATCCCCGCGCCTTCGACGCCAGGCGTGAACGGCAGCGGCAACGGATACCATCCGCGCCGATGGTAGGTGTCGATAAAGTTGACGCCTGCCACTTCGATCTTTACGCGCGCTTCCCCCGCGCCCGGCTCCGGCGTCGGCGCATCAACGTACTGCAGAACATCGGGGTCGCCGACTTCTTGCACTTGAATCGCTTTCATCAGTTTTCTCCTCAATCAGTTTTCTTGATTATTCTCTGTCGTTACCACGGTTCGAATTTGCCCTCCGGATCAAGGGCCGACGCGATCCGTCGCAGGAATGCGTTTTGCATTGGCCGGCCCAGCAGAGGACTTTCCTCGTCTGCTTTGTTGTCTCCGTTGCCCTGCATTGTCCCGCGCCGGGCGCGGCCAATTAACTGAATACCCTGTAAGTCCAGTTGCAGCAACAGACTGTGGAGGTCTCGGGAGGCATCCTGCTCTACACCCTCCTGCGCCGATTCGTCCGGCCAGCCCAGCCAGAGCAGATTCCCGCCGACGCTATAGCGCCGCGTCGCAGTCTCGGAGCGGCTGAGCGCTTCCTCCAAAGCCGGGATCCGCTTGGGTGTCAATGGGACCCGAACCAGTCCCAGGCCCTCCGTAAGCCATCCCATCGTTCGCGCCGTCTGCCACAGACTCTCTTCCTCCTGGTCCTGGTACAACGAGAGACGGCGCGCCCTCCCCGCGCCTGCGGACACAACCGTCTGCAACGCCTGGGCCCGCTCCTGCAGTACATTCGGCAGTCCGCCTATACGCACCCAGAGGGTCCATCCCTCCTCAGCCGGCGAGAAGTCGACAGCATGCAGGTCGATGTCGCTGCGCGTCACAGCATCCAGGGCGCTCAGCAGAGCGGTGAGTCCGTCAAATTCCGCTGCCACGGTGGCAAATGCCGGTGGCCGGGGGAAGACCTTGAAGGTCAGTTCGGTTAGTATGCCCAGTCTTCCCAAGCTGCCGACAAACAGTTTGGGGAAGTCGAAGCCGGCCGCGTTCTTTACCACTGTGCCCCCGCCCCGAATCTCCTGCCCCTGCCCGTCGACAAAGCGAATGCCGATCAGAAAATCGCGAATGCCTCCGTAGCGGTAGCGTCCCGCCCCGCTCAAGCCGGCCGCGACCGTGCCGCCCAGCGTCGCCCCGCGGTCAGCCAGCGGCGGATCAAATGGCAGATACTGGCCCTTCTCAGCCAGAAGTGCGGCCATCTCCGAGACGGGTGTGCCTGCGCGAGCGGTAAAGGTATATTCTTCAGGCTGATAGTCGATGACACCCTTCAAAGTGGACAGGTTGAGCCTTAGCGCGTCGTCCTGGCAGTTTTGCAGTGATAGAGCTGGCTTGGAGCCGCCCCCTCGGACGCGCACGCTCTTCGTCCCCCGCACGACATCCTGGATTTCAGCAACGCTTTTCATGGTTTGAGCTTCCCACCAAACAGACTCCCGCTCTGTCCGCGGCGTTTCAAAGAGCAGTTCCTGGCTAACAGGCATTCAGTTTACTTGTGTGCCCCTGCGCCACCAAAAGCGAAGACCCCAGGCCGGCCACTTTTGCCGCTCATTCGCCCGTAATCAAGTACAGAGCGCCATCCTGATAACCGGTGACGTACAAGTTGCCCTCTTCATCCTCGCCCACGCTGCTGACCGGGACCCTCGCATTCACAGGAAGTGTGCTCAGCCAACCATCGTAGATGCTTCGGCGCGCATCGTCCTCCGACCTTTTCAACCCCCAGACCCTGCCGCTGCAGAAGTCGCCATAGAAGAAAACGCCCTGCAATGCGGGATAGTCGCTGCCTCGATAAACAGCGCCACCCACGATCGCACAGGAGTAGACGTGATCGTACTCAACTACAGGTGAAACCAGGCTCTGCGCGCCGCAGGTCAGCGACTCAAAACACCTGCTGCCCTCCTTGATGTTCCACCCGTAGTTTTCGCCGCCGCGGCTTTCTGCGGGCTGAAAGTTTACTTCCTCGTGCTTTATGTGGCCCGGATCAGGGATGTAAAGATCGCCGGTAACCTTGTCAAAGGCAAACCCCCACGGATTGCGCAGGCCCAGTGCCCATATCTCGCCGCGATGACCGTCGAATTGGGAAAATGGGTTGTCCGCCGGTATGCCGTAGGGCCTAGCTTCCGACTCCACGTCGATACGCAAAATTTTGCCTAGAAGAGTGCCCGGGTCCTGTGCACGGTTTTCGACATCTTTGAGGGTAGGGTGGCCTCCGTCACCGCTGCCAATGTAAAGGTATCCGTCGGGACCAAAAACGATGCGGCCGCCGTTGTGGACCTGGTCCGGCTGGGCGATCAGGAGAACCACCTCCTCGCTCTCAGGATCGGCCCGGTCAGGATCGGCGGTCGTCGTGAAGCGGCTGATGACGGTGTCCCCGGCTCTGTCCGTATAGCTCACATAGAAGTGTTGCTTGTCTGCGTAGCCCGGTGGAAAAGCGATATTGAGCAACCCTCGCTCTCCACAGCAACGGACTCGTGGGGAAATGTCCAGGAAGGGCGCCTCATCGGTAACGCCGTCTCTGACGATGCGAACAGTTCCCTCCTGCTCGACTACGAAGATGCGCCCCGACCCGTCGCCGGCATGTGTCACCTGGACAGGCAACGCAAGCCCTTCGGCGTGTCTTTCCAAACTGAAGCGCGGCAGCCCGGCATCACCGACGGGGTCTTCGGAAGGTGAACCAAACACACTTACCTCGCGCCAGGCTACCCAGCTCGGACTGTCAAGCGTCAGGATCTGCACCTCGCTGATATTGCGCGGGGGGAGAATGGGGACTTCCAGCGTCTGCCCATCTTCCGTGTGCAGGTGGTCGAATCTCATGTACAGCGTGCGCGTGCCGGAGCCGTTACCCAGCCAGATCTCATGCGTGGTCTGGCCTGCCGGAGACTGTGCGATCTTCAGCTCCAGTTTGTCAACAATGTAGAGTTCGTCAAAGGAAACCGAGTACCATTGTGGAGCAGGGAGCTGCGCAGTCCAAAATGAGTCCGGATCGCCGTCAATCGCCAGGCCGGCCAGCTCCTCCCCTGCCGAGGCAAACCCCGATCCAACGGTTGCAACATTCTCCCCCGACGGTGCAGGCGACTCTGCCTCCGCTTGCTCGGGCCCGCCGGCATCCGTCTCTCGCGCCGCTTCTTCCAGTTGCTCTGCAGCAGCCGACCCGAACACTCTTACCTCTCGCCACCCTACCCAACTGGGGCTGCTGAGGGTCACAATAAGGACCTCATTCAGCCTGCGAGGCGGTTCGACCGAGATTTCCAAAGTCTGGCCGTCTTCGGTATGGACGTCGATGAGCCTATCCTGGAGGACGCGCGTGTCGGAACCGCTGCCCAGCCAGATCTCATGCGTAGTAGGGCCTGCGGGCAGCTGCGTGACGATCAGTTCAATTCTGTCAACCAGGTAGAAACTGTCGAACGCGATCGAGAACCATTGCGGCGCCAACTGCTGCGAATTCCAGATCGATTCCAGATCCCCGTCGATCGCAAGCTGCGCAAAATGGCTTCTTTCAAAGGCATCTGCGGTTCCCAGTACCGCGACGTTTTCGCTGGGCGGCGCCGGCGCAGCGGTCGTTTCGGGTTGCGGTTCAGCAGCAGGTTCGGCGCCCGGTTGAAGAAGCTCATCGCTCGGAATGCAGGCGCCGACAAGGGTGAGGACGAACAGGGCAGTGGCGAAGAGTATGGTTCTTCTCACCTCTCACCTGCCCACAAGGATGGAATCTCTTTCAAAGTGTGTTTCTCACGGACGTGGTCTGCCCTTACTCCCTGAAAATGACGCCGGCCTTCTCCAGCGGATGGGGTCCGACGTGCGACAACGACTCGGCCTCGCCCGCCGGCAGCATCTTGCCGCGATTGGCGAGAGACCTGCTGTCCACGCTACGGCGCACGTCCTCCATCGCCTGCATCTCCAGCGGCCCATACATTTTGGGAAGGAAGGCGCGTTTTTCCATGCCGACCCCGTGCTCCCCTGTGATGGAGCCGCCCAGATCGACACACAGTTCGAGGATTTCGCCGGCAAGCTCTTCGGCCCGTTCCAGCGCGCCCTCTTCGCGACCGTCAAAGAGGATCAGCGGGTGCAAATTGCCGTCACCGGCGTGGAAGACATTGGCTACTTCGATGCCGTAACTTGCGCTGAGTCGGTCGATCTCCGCCAGCGCGTCACCCAACCGGCTGCGGGGCACAACGCCATCTTGCACAATATAGTCCGGGGCCAGCCGGCCAACCGCTGAGAAGGCTGCCTTGCGCCCCTTCCAGATACGGGCGCGTTCGTCCGCTGTCTGTGCCATTCGCACCTCGAGCGGCGAGGTCTCCTCGATCAACTGCATCAACTGGGCAAATTCGGCTTCCACCGCGCTCTCTTCCCCCTCCAGCTCGACGATCAGCAGTGCCGGCGCTTTTGGATAACCCGCCTTTGCGCCAACCTCCGCCGCCTTGATCGCCAGCGCGTCCATGATTTCGATTGCCCCCGGCAACAGGCCGGAAGCGACCACCGCCGTCACGGCATCCCCAGCCGCATGTAACGAGTCGTACGCCGCCAGCACGGTCCGATAGGTCTGCGGGATCGGCAACAGTCGCAGCGTAATCTCCAGCGCAACGCCGAAAAGTCCCTCGCTGCCCACGAAAAAGCCCGGCAGATCGGGTCCCACGCCTTCCAGGCTTTCGCCGCCCAGCTCGACTACCTCGCCGTCGGGCAGAGCGACGGTCATCCCCAATACGTGGTTGCTTGTCATGCCGTATTTCAGACAGTGCGCCCCGCCCGAGTTAAATGCCACGTTGCCGCCGATCGTGCAGATGGACTGGCTGGATGGATCGGGCGCATAGTAGAGACCGTAGGGCTTGGCGGCATCGGAAACTTTCAGGTTGATCACGCCGGGCTCGACGACGGCGATGCGCTCTTCCGCGTCCAACCGCAGGATCCGGTCGAGGCGATTGAGGGCGATAACGATTCCGTCAGCGATCGGCAAGGAGCCGCCCGACAAACTGGTGCCGCTGCCCCGTGCAACGAAAGGGACGTTGTGCTCGTGGCAAAGACGGATAGTTTCGATAACCTCCGCGCGGTCGTGCGGGATCACCACCGCCGCCGGTCTCTGCTGGAATGCCGTCAACGCGTCCGATTCGTATGCCATCAACTGGGCAGGGCGGGTCAGGAGACGTTCGGAATCATACATGCGCGAAAATGCCTCGATCAGTGGATGATCGTTCACCTGCCCGCCTCCTTACTGTGATTCCGCACCTGTACTATCTCTGCCAAAATTGCCAGCGCGATCTCTCCAGGGCTGCGCCCTCCCAGGTCGAGCCCGACCGGTGCGTGAATGCGGGAAATCTGTTCGTCGCTCACGCCGGCCTCTCGCAAAGCGGTTACACGTTTGGCATGCGTGCGCTTTGAGCCGAGCGCGCCGATGTAGCCGACCGGATGGTCCAGCGCACAGATCAGGGCGGGCGTGTCCAACTTCTCGTCGTGTGTCAAAGTGACAACATAGGAGGATTCGTTGAGGTTCATTTCCTGCAGAGCTTCATCGGGCCAGCTGCGTATCAACTCGTCCACATGGCCGAATCGGTCCTGCGTGGCGAATATCGGACGGGCGTCAATGACCACCGTGTAGAGACCGAGTGCGCGGGCGAAAGAGACCAATGGAATGGCGATGTGGACCGCCCCCACGATAACCAGTTTCTCCTGCGGCACGTGCACATCGATCAGCAGATCCCATTCCCGCTCCTCTACCGGCAGCGAAACGCGAGTCGTCCGTCGCGCTGCCAACGCTTCCGCCGCGCAAGCGATGGCAGCCTGCTCCAGGGCGGTGTCCCCCAATGACCCTGTGGCCGCAACGGAGCACGCACTCCCGTCCGCATTGCCTTCCCGGCGGACCAGCAGTTTACGCCCGATTTCGTCTCCGCTCAGTACCGTTACGATCGCGCACAGTTCATCCTGATGGATTGACTGCGCGACCGCATGGAACAGTTCGGACACCTTGCCCTTCCTCCGATTACCAGTTCAATGGCTCAATAAACACTTCGATCGTACCTCCGCAGGCCAGACCCACTTCCCAGGCTGTTTCGTCCGCGATGCCGTAGGAGACGAGACGCGGTTTGCCCGTTTCCAGCACCTCCAGCGCCTCCTGCACAGCGGCGCTCTCCACACAGCCTCCGCTGACGGAACCGACCATCGCGCCGTCTTCGGACACGGCCAGCTTCGCGCCCAATGGCCGCGGCGCCGACCCGTACACCTGTACAACCGTCGCCAACGCCACTTGTTTGCCTGCCTGTTGCCAGTTGCCGATGTCAGCCAGGATCTCTTTCATGGTAAGCCTTGCCTTTCATCGATATGAATGACTTTTTGTCTCTAGGCCTGCGCATCCGCCATCACCTGCGCCAGCTGCTCCAAACTGATAAGATTATGTACCGGCAGGAATTCGTCCGTGTGCGGCAGCGCCGCCTGAATCCCCCGCGTCAGCGGCTCATAGCTCGGCGAACCCAGCAGTGGGTTCAGCCAGATGAGTCGGTGACAGCTGCGTTGCAGCCGGCTCATCTCCTGTCCCAGCATCTCCGGGTCGCCCCGGTCCCAGCCGTCGCTGATTACGAGGACGATTGCGCCCTGCCCACAGACACGCCGCGCCCAATCGAAATTGAAGGCGCGGATCGCTTCACCGATGCGTGTGCCCCCGGCCCAGTCGTGCACCGCGTGCGCGGTCTGGTCCAGGGCCTGGTCGATGTCTCGCCGCTTCAGGTGACGCGTGATTCGAGTCAATCGTGTGCTGAATACGAACGCCTCTACCTTGTCTATTGCGTGCGTGATCGAGTACAGAAACTGCAACAGAACGCGGCTGTAGCGGTCCATCGAGCCGCTGATGTCGGCCAGCGCGATAATCGGGCGGCGTCGGGTTTTCCGCTCGCGTCGTGCGATGACCAGCGGCTCCCCTCCGTAGCGTACATTCTGGCGTAGCGAACGCCGCAGGTCGACCTGATCACCGCGGCTGGCAGGCACGCGTCGCCGCGTGCGCCGTTCCGCCGGCGTCCATTGCAGCTGCTGCATGAAAAGATTCACCTGCTGCAGCTCGTACTCGGTCATCGTGGCGAAGTCCCTGCTGCGCAGGGCCTCGGCGCTGCTGTAGGTGTAGATCTTTTCGACAAGGGGCTCCTGGTCGACCTGATCGCGTTCGTCTTTCTGCTCGCGGTCGGCCCGGATGAGCCGGTATTGAATCTCTCCCTGCGGCGTCTGTTGCAGCAGTTCACCAAGATTGATACGGGCAAGCTCCTGCTTTTCTCTCGCCCGCCAAAACAGATCAAAAGCCTCGTCGAACAGCTCCAGATGCTCCTGCCGGCTGACCAAAATAGCTTTGGCCGCGTCGCGCGCCTGCTCCTTGACCCGCAGGTTGATCTGCGTCAGCGCCTCCGCCAGATCAAGAATTTGAGTTGGCGTGACCGGGATGCTCAGCCCTCGCAACAGGCGGGCGAAGAGCAGCATGTTCTGAAGAAAGTTTCCCTGGGAGAGCGGGGCTTCCGAATGGGGTTCAGAGGAGGGAAGTACAAAAGGCGGAGAGTGCGATTCGTACTCACTTTTCCCTACACACTCTCCGCTCGTGATTTCCTTTTTGACCGCCGTACTGCTGTCGGATTCACTCATCGCGCGCTGCCCGTGCGCTGTCCTGGCTGCGCAACACCTGAACGATTTCGCGGACGGTCTGTCCTTGCACCTTTTCGATGTCGTCCCGGTATTTGAGAAGCACGCCCAGCGTTTCGTCTACCACGTTCTCGGTCAGTTCCTCCTGATCGAGCGCGGTAAGGGCATTCATCCAGTCCAGCGTCTCAGCAACACCCGGGAACTTGTACAGTTCCCCGCGCCGCAACTCCTGCACAAAACCCACCACCTCTCGCGACAGCCGCTCTGAAGCGTCGGGGGCCTTGGCGCGCAGAATCGTGTACTCTTTCTCAAAGCTGGGGTAGTCGATCCAGTGGTAGAGGCAGCGGCGTTTCAGGGCGTCGTGAATCTCGCGCGTGCGGTTGGAAGTTATGACCACTACCGGTGGCGTCGCCGCCTGGATCGTGCCGATCTCGGGAATGGTAATCTGAAAGTCGCTTAACACTTCCAGCAAAAAGGCCTCAAACTCCTCGTCGGCCCGGTCCAATTCATCGATCAACAGGATTGGCGCCTTGCCGTTCTGCTGTCCACGGCTGTCTATCGCCTGCAGGAGAGGTCGCCGCAGCAGAAACGTGTCGCTGAAGAGGTCCTGAATCGCCGACTCTCGCAAATCCCTGCCCGTGCGTTCATCGGCAGGCGCCGGCGTTTGTGTGCCTTGCCCCGTGGCTTCCATCATTCGGATCTGGAGCATCTGGCGCGCGTAGTTCCATTCATATACCGCCGTGCTCACATCCAGCCCTTCGTAACACTGGAGCCGGATCAGCCGCGTGTCGAGCATCTGCGACAGAATCTTCGCCACTTCCGTCTTGCCGACACCGGCCTCCCCCTCCAGGAACAGGGGGCGCCGCAATTTGAGCGCGAGGAAGATCGCGGTCGCGAGGCTGTGGTCCGCGATATACGCTTTCGTGCGCAGGGCTTCGGCGACGGATTGAACGGAGGGCAACTGGTTCGGAGTGGTCATTGGGGCGCCGCTGTTTTGGGTTGAAGTAGTGACTGCAGCCAGCGTGAGGCTTCCCGCGGCCTGTTGAACCGGTACACTGTCAGGTGTTCAAACTCCCGGCCGGCCAGGAGCGCCGGATACTCCCTCCGGCGGCGATGATAATTGGACAAAGCATACCAGACGATGCTGTCGCGCCCTAAAGAGCCCCGCCAGGATTCGTGATTGCCGCTCCATAGTTCCTGCTGCGAAGAGATGCGGCGAACAGTTCGTGAAACGACGCGCCACATAATTCTGGGCAGACTGTAGTCCAGCCAGACAAGGTGGGAAGCACGGCTCCAGACGATGTCCCGGCTCTGGCTGTAGTTGCCGTCCACCACCCAGGTATCCGCTGCCGTCGCCGCTTGCACGCGCCCGCGAAAAACCGGCCTGGACGAAGCTTGCCAGTCCGGTTCCCAGTAAAGTGCATCCAACTCAATATGAGGCAGAGACAACTTCCGGGCTACCTGCCCCGCAAAGGTCGTTTTGCCCGAGCCGCTGACGCCGATTACGACGAGTCGAAGAGAGACTGAAGAAGAGTGAGGGGAGCGAGAACTTCCTTCAGTCCTCACTCCATGGTTCTCTTTCCTCACTCCTCAATTCTCATTTCCAGACTTTACGCTCTGTCTCTTGCCGTGCTAAGAGCCCTCGCGCCCATAACTTTGGCCAATTCCTGGCGATAGCCGGCCGAGGCAAACATGTCGCCGGTCGCATCGGGAATCGACAAGTTGCTGACCGCACTCTCAATTGCAGCGTCGCTCAGATCGGAGCCGACCAGACTGGCTGTTACAGAGGTCGCGGCCACAGCAGTGGAAGAGACGCCGTTGAAACAGAGGCTGGCTCCGCTGCAACTGCCGCCAGCGCCGCGCGTCACGACAGCGGCCGCCCCACACAGCGCATAACCGGAGGCCGGGTGCTCCCATTTAACATAGGCCGAACCGGTCCCCGCCTGGGCTACCGGAACTTCAACCCCTGTGAGGATCTCATCCGGTTGCAGGGCGGTCATCATCAGATCGACGAAGAAGTCGGACGCGCTGACCGAGCGACTGCCTCCAGTGCCGGTTACGTGCAGTGTCGCCCCTAACGCCAGCGCAGCCGCCGGCAGATCCGAGGCCGGGTCGGCGTGAGAGAGGTTCCCACCGATTGTGCCTCGGTAACGAACCTGCCGGTCGCCGATCTGGCCGGCCGCCTCTGCCAGCGCAGGTGCGGCTGCCTGCACATCAGCCGAGTTGGCGATCTCATTGTAAGTGACACATGCGCCGATACGCAGACTGCCATTGGACCGACTGATGCCCTGCAATGCCCCGATGCGGCCGATATCGACCAGCGCAGAAGGCGCGGCCAGCCGCAGCTTCATCACCGGGATCAGGCTGTGCCCGCCGGCCAGGACTTTGGCATCCGGGTTGCTGGAAAGGATCTGAACCGCCTCCTCCACAGAGGACGGACGGTGGTAATCGAATTTGGATGGATACATTCGGTTCTCCTTAGTTTTGAGCTCTTAGTCTTCAGTTTTTCGCATTGATAGGCGTGCGAACGACTTACAACCAAAAACCAAAGCCAGAAACTAAAAACTCTAGTTGTTTATCGCGTTCCAGACCTTTTCCGACGTCACCGGCATATCGATGTGCGCCACGCCGAAAGGCGAAAGCGCGTCAACAACCGCGTTGACCACGGCTGCCGGAGAGGCGATTGTGCCCGCTTCGCCGACACCTTTGACGCCCAGCGGGTTGTGGGGGCAAGGTGTCACCGTACGGTCGGTTTCGAAGGAGGGCAGGAAGTGGGCCTTGGGCACCGCATAGTCCAGCATCGTGCCACTGAGCAGATTGGCGCCGTCGTCGTAAACGGCGGTCTCATAGAGAGACTGCCCGACACCCTGCGCGATGCCGCCGTGAACCTGTCCATCCACAATCATCGGATTGATGACCTTGCCCACGTCGTCAACCGCCAGATACCGTTGAAGTTCGACATGGCCGGTATTGGCGCAGACCTCGACGACCGCGATGTGCGTGCCAAACGGGAACACGAAGTTCTCAGGATCGTAGAAGCTGGTCGCTTCAAGCGCCGGCTCGATCCCCTTGGGCAGATTGTGGGCGAGATACGCCTGCAAAGCGACATCGGGCAGCGACTGCGCCTGGTCCGGCGAGCCCTTGACAAAGAAGTTTCCATCTTCGAACTCAAGGTCCTCTTCGGCGGCTTCAAGCAGGTGGGCCGCGATGGTCTTTGCCTTGTCAACAACCTTCTCGGCTGCGGAAGCGATCGCGCTGCCGCCCGTCGCCGCGCTGCGGCTGCCATATGTCCCCCAACCATGAGGCATGACGCCTGAATCGCCTTCGATCACGTCGATGTCTTCGTACGGTACGCCCAGCGCGCTGGCAACGATCTGCGCGTAGGTGGTCTCGTGGCCCTGACCGTGACCGGAACAGCCGCTGTACACCGTCACCTTGCCGGTAGCGTGAACGCGCACTACTGCGCTCTCCCACTGACCGGCTTGCGCGCCAAGCGATCCGACTACTGCTGAAGGCGCCAGGCCGCAGGCTTCGATGTAGGTTGAAAGGCCGATGCCCAGGTACTTGCCCTGTTCTCTGGCTGCTGCCTGCTCTTTGCGGAAGTCGTCGTATCCGATCGTCTCCAGCGCCTTGTCCAGTGCGCCTTCATAGTTGCCGCTGTCATACGCAAGCGCAACCTGCGTCTGGAACGGGAAGTTATCCGGCGCAACGAAATTGCGGCGGCGAATCTCGGCCGGATCGATGCCTGTAACACGCGCCGCCTCGTCCACGATTCGTTCGACCACAAACGTCGCCTCGGGCCGGCCCGCGCCGCGATAAGCGTCTACAGGGACGGTATGCGTGAACACGCCGTAAACGTGGCAGTGGATTGCCGGCAGATCATATTCGCCCGACATCAGTGTGCCGTACAGATAGGTAGGTACTGCCGGCGCAAATGTGGACAGATAGGCGCCCATGGCCGCGTAGGTGTCGACCCGCAGACCGAGAAACTTGCCGTTCGCGTCCACCGCCATCTCGGCACGCGTCACGTGGTCGCGGCCGTGCGCGTCGGTCAGGTAGGTCTCTGTGCGCGTCGCCGTCCACTTGACCGGGCGGCCGAGCTGCATCGAGGCCCACGAGGCGATCGCCTCATCGGCGTAGTGATGGATCTTGCTGCCGAATCCGCCGCCAACCTCGGGCGCGATCACCCGGATCTTGTGCTCCGGCAGGCCCAGCGAGGCCAGGCTCATCAGCAGCCGGTGGATGTGGGGATTCTGGGTCGTCATGTAGAGCACCAGCTCGCCGGTGATGCTGTTGTAGTCGGCCAGCGCTGAGCGCGGCTCCATCGCGTTGGGAATCAGGCGATTGTTGACGATGTCCAGGCTGGCGACGTGCGCAGCGTTGGCAAAGGCGGCGTCCGTCATCTCCTTGTCGCCGATCTCCCAGTCGAAGGCGATGTTGTTTGGCGCCTCGTCATGAACAAGCGGCGCTCCGTCTTCGGTGGCCTTCTTCGGGTCGGCTATCCCATCGCGCGGATCGTAGTCCACGTAAATCAGCTCGAGCGCGTCGTGGGCCGTGTACTGGTCCTCAGCGACCACGATCGCCACGCCGTCACCGACATAGCGCGTTGTATCCTTCGCCAGCATGAAATGTTCGGGAATTACCATGTCAGGCAGCAGCCAGCCGACGGGGATGCCGCCCGGGACGCCGCTATCTGCAATATCTGCGGCCGTGTAGACTGCAATTACGCCGTCCAATGCCTCGGCTGCGCTGGTGTCGATGCTGTTGATCTTGGCGTGGGCATAGTCGCTCCGCAAAATCGTGCAGTGGGCCGTGTTGGGCAACTGCAGATCGTCGGTGTACTTTGCCTGCCCGGTAATCAGCTCAGGGTCCTCTCTTCGGCGGATGGATGAACCGAATACACCCGCACCGTTGCTTTCACCTGCCATATTCTGGTTCCTCCTTTAGCCGTTCATCGTCTCGGCGGCATCCTGCACCGCACGCACGATATTGTGGTAACCGGTACAGCGGCACAGATTCCCCTCCAGACCATGGCGAATCTCATCCTCGCTTGGCTGTGGGTTCGTGCCCAGCAGGTCGACGCAGGAAATAATCATGCCCGGGGTGCAGAAACCGCATTGCAGCCCATGGTTGTCCCAAAAGGCCTGTTGCAATGGATGATACTCCCCGTTGGCCAAGCCCTCGATCGTTGTGATGTCGCTGCCGTCTGCCTGGACCGCCAGCACGGTGCAAGACTTGACCGCCTGCCCATCGAGCAGGATCGTGCAAGAGCCGCACTGGCTCGTGTCACAGCCGATCTTTGTGCCAGTCAGGCCCAGTTCCTCGCGCAGAAGATGCGCAAGAAGCAGCCTTGGCTCAACCTCCTTACTGACGCTTGCGCCATTGACCTCCAATTCGATGGATATACCCATAGAGCTTCCTCCTCTTTGTGAGCTCTGTAGAAATCCGGTCTATTTGGCTTTGCCGAATAGTTGCCGCCACATCCAAACCAAGGCGGCGAAACCGGCCAGGATGTAGAGGACCTTGCGAGTGTTGCCGTTGTTCTGTATCTCTTTGGCAAGGTCTGCGGCTACATCTTTGGCCACGTTGATACCTACTTCCATTGTCGAGGGTGTTGCCGCTTCAGGCTGTGCAGCTGCACCAGCGGAACTTTCCGACGGAGCCGGACCACGCGCGGCGGGTGCAGCACCCGTTTCGGTGGCGGCTTGCGTGCCGTTCGAAGGCGCCGCCCCAGCATCCCCCGCTTCAACATCAGCCGGCGCCGGCTGAAGGCGGGCAGCGATGATGTTTTCCAGCGACTGCAACCCCTGCCGGGTAAGCGAACGCGCCGTGCTGTCAACCAGACGCTGACCCACACTGGCGATGCGCCCGCTCAGCTGAGCATCACCGTCGTAATGCAGGGTTGTCGGGCCGTCGCCCTCCAGACGCAGCGTTCCCACGCCCTTGACATAACCGGGCCGACCCTGGCCCGCGATCTCCATGCGGTACCCATTGGGGGGATCGATGTCATCCAGCGTGACCTTGCCGTTGAAACTGCCCTGCACAGGCCCCACGCGAATGCTGATCTCGCCGCTGAATTCATTGTCTGCGGTCTTGTCCAGCTTTTTGCAGCCAGGCAGAATCCGCGAAAGCACGTCGGGATCCAACAGCGCTTCCCATACCTCGCTTTTGGGAGCGTCAAAACTGTGTGTGCCCGCCAATTTGACCATGTTTATCAGTGCTCTTTCTTGCTATTGCCTTCTCATAATCGAAGATTCGCAGTTTTAGAGGTTCAGAAGTGTGAGTGGAGTGATAAACCCGTCCGTCGAACTCTTGTCAAAATCGGTTATGAAACAATGCCGAAAATGTCGCAGACCTGGGCCCCGGCACGGAGATGAGGATTATGAGATTCCGTTCCGGTTGTAGTTCGCCAGATTATAGCGCACCGCAAAAATAAGGGCAAGCAACGCCAATCCCACTATTGCACTCGTCTTGGGGAATTCTACACGTGTCGCGTACTGACTACCACCGTGCCCGCGACCCAGTCATGGACGCTCTGCCGTCTCTGCGACCACGCCGCGGTAAACACGTAAGCCAAAATAAATGCGCCAACTACCGCGTACTGGAGCGAGAGCTGGTTGGGTACCCCTTCTGGCGTATTGGCCCACACCAGAAAGAAGTGATTTACTTCAAACGGGATCAGCATAACTGCAGTACGTACCAGCGCACGCCGGAAGCCCACGGGCTTCCCGCTTACAGACTCCAGCCGCAAACCAAACCTGCGCATCAGCAGCGTTGCCTGTGCAGAAGATGCCAGCGTCCCCGCGTAATAGATGACGAGCGGCAGATCGACTGTCCCCAGCAACCACAGATG
Source organism: Caldilineaceae bacterium (assembly GCA_965208965.1). Lineage (GTDB taxonomy): Bacteria > Chloroflexota > Anaerolineae > Caldilineales > Caldilineaceae > Bin5. The sequence goes on along the minus strand of OZ242384.1, from coordinate 215,799 downwards.
GTAGACGCCTTTTGACAGACCGGATCCGCTCAGTACACTATTGACCAACGGATTCAGCCGCAGCACAACGAGCAAACCCTGAAAAAGCAAGACGCAGGCAAAAAGTAGAATGACCTCTGCGCAGTAGCTGAGAACTCTTCTCCCAACCGAAGCGTACTGGTTTTGAGGATGCGCGGCCATTACGGAGGCTTTTCTTGTCTGCTGAAACTGAGACGCGTATAGTGCTGAACGAGGTCCCACTTAGGCGGTAGGGCCGATACACTATAGCGAATGAAATCTTAACGGCAGATCGGAAAGATCGCGGCCCATGCCAACGGAGGAATCAATGCGAATTTCGTCGATCCAAGCCTATGCGATCAAGATTCCCCCTTCAGGGGCAGAATCGAAATCAGACAATGACCAGGTCGAGGCATATGGCGACTACACGATCGCTGCCGATGCCTGGACTTCGATCTACTCCCGCAACCACGAGACCTGCCTTGTGCGCCTGGAGACCGACGACGGTCTGGTCGGTTGGGGAGAAGGGCAGGCCCCCGTTGCCCCTCGCGCCACCGCCGCCATTGTGGAGGAGTTGTGTGCGCCTCTGGTTTTGGGCAGAGACCCCTTCGACGTGGAGTATATCTGGTACCGCCTGTACAGCGCCATGCGCGAGCGCGGACACGTGACCGGCTTCTACGTCGATGCACTGGCCGCCGTCGACCTAGCCCTCTACGACCTGCTGGGCAAAGCCCTGAACAAACCTGCCTATAAGCTCCTTGGCGGCGCCTTTCGCCCCGACGTGCAGGTCTACGCCGGTATGGGCGGGACAGAGCCGAACGCCGCCGTCGACCAAGCCAATTTCCTCATCGACGCGGGTTACCGTTCTCTGAAGCTACACCTGCGCATGCCCAATCTGCAGATTCTGGCTGTCGCAGAGGCAGTGCGAAAAGCGGTGGGGCCGGAGATCGAATTGCTGGTAGATGTGCACGGCACGCGCGACGTATCGGAGGCCATCGAATTGGGCCGGGGTTTAGAGGTGCTGGGCGTGCGCTGGCTCGAAGCGCCCTGCCAGCCCGAGGACATCAGAGGCCAGGCCGAGATCGCCCGCGCTCTCTCAATGCAGGTGGCCACCGGCGAGTGGCTGCGCACCGTCTGGGAGTGGCGCGACTGGATCGCGCTGCGCGGCTTCGACGTCGCCATGCCCGACGTCGCCCGTACCGGCCTCTCCGAGGGCAAGCGCATCGCCGCACTCTGCGATAGCTTCAACCTGCCCATTGCCCCTCACGTGGGCGGCGGCGGCATCCTGTCCGTGGCCGCAACGATTCACTACTCGCTGGCGATCCCTAATTTCCAAATAATGGAGCACGGCCACGAGTCTCTCGCCTGGAAGGGGAGCATAGCTCACTCCTACCCGATCCCGCAGGATGGCCGCTTTGCCGCGCCCCAAGAACCGGGCCTGGGCGTCGAGATCGATGAGGCAGCGGTGGCGCGTTACTCCAGCTAAGACTTGAATCTTGACTGTATTCGGACTGGCTAAACTCGATACGCTCTCAAGCGACCAACGTCGCGCTTGGACCGGCAGCCCTTGTCGTCTATCTCGGTCTCACGCTTTCGGAAATCTCATTACCTGATTCTATCTCAGCCACTCGAAGTTCAAAGGTCTTTTGCAGATTCAACCAGAGTTGTGGCGTGGTTCCAAAGTATCTGGAAAGTCGAAGCGCCGTATCGGCTGAAATCCCGCATTTTCCATGCAGGATTGCTGTGATTCGGTCTCCCGGGACAGCCAGTGCGCTCGCAAGCGCTTCAGCCGTTAAGCCAAGCTCTGCCAGCTCTTCCCCCAGGATTTCGCCGGGATGTACAGGTCGCATACCGTTAGTTACACTCATTCATGCGCTCCTTAACGATGGTAGTCGACGATCTCTACGTCGTAAGGTCCGTGTTCTCCCCAGCGGAAGCAGATTCGCCACTGACGATTGATCCTTATACTAAACTCGCCAGCCCGATCTCCCATCAGCGCCTCCAATCGGTTACTGGGTAAACTCGCCAAGTCTTTGAGTGACTCCGCACTGTCAAGCACTGTCAACCGACGGACAGCTTGGTCAGCGAAGCCCTCAAATTCCCGAACACGCTGACCACCGAAAAACCTTTCGGTCTTCCGTTGCCTGAAACTTTGAATCATTATATCGCCTCAAGACAATCGAACATATCTATTGAACTCTTTGGCGAATCGATTGGAACTAAAACACCAACCAACTAGAATTCCATCCTCTAGAACAGATTCTTTGAGAAGGGTTCTTGGCGAGTTCGACTACCATTTCAAATGCCTCTCGACTTGGATTTTATCTGTTCTGAACGGCGATGGACCATCCCAGTTTTCGCTCGCAGAGCGCAGCGCGAATATCCTCTAGATGGCCCACTTCATGGGCATGGATCGTCTCATAGTACTGGTCCACCGTGATCATTCCCCGTGACGCGTGCCGGCCGGTCAGCGCCCATTCACCGTCTTCGAGAGAGTCCATCACCTCCAGCGTCTTCGCGCGCGTGGCGGCTGCATTGGCCATCAGCTCTTCCGGCGAAATATCCCCGGTTCGGCGGGTCAGGCCGGCGTTCCAGCGCTCCAGATCGAAATCATCCGGGATCGTGGCTTCCCCCTTGCGTATCTTGTGAACGTGGATGCTCATGCCCCGTTCGCTTTCGACCAGATGCGCGAGAACAGTGGCCACCGTCCACGTGTTGCCCTCGGCAAATACCGTCGTCCGCCACAGTTCAGGCGAGAGGTCGTTGAGGAGCGCAAACAGCGCCTCGCGGGATTCGCTCAGCTTTTCCTTCCAGTGGTCCCTTCGTTCTGTTGACATCTCTCGTTCTCCAGTCAATTGTGTAGGACTCTGTTTCATGTCTCCGCGCTGTCCCTATGGTATACTTGCACGGGAAAAACCACCGCAGTTGACAAGCCTTCGAACAGGAACGACCTCATCTGCCGGCCTCTTCCTGCCTCCGCCGCCCGAAGAGTCCATCTCACAGGAGCAATGACAATGAAAGGTAAGTTTATCACCGCCTCAACAATGGAGCGAGATCAGATGGATTGGGGCGTAATGGGTTGGGCCAGCCGCCCCGCCACGACCGCCGCTCGTGATCTGGTCGTCATCGAAGTTACACTTGAAACCGGACAGGGCCATGCCTTTCATAAGCACCCGGACCAGGAGGAGGTCATCTACGTAATTGACGGGACAATTGAGCAGTGGATCGAGCAGGAGAAGCAACTGCTCTCCACCGGTGACTCCGCCTTCATCGCCGCCGACGTCATTCACGCCTCCTTCAACGACTCCGGCAGCCCAGCCAAACTGCTAGCCATCCTCGGTCCGTGTATCGGCGAAGAAGGCTACGCGCTGGTTGACGTATTCGAAGAGGAGCCATGGAGTTCATTGCGCTAAAGCCCAGGAATCCAGACAGTAACGGATAGACCACGCAGACAGGATTCTCCTAATGACCAAAAAGTACCGCATGATCCAGGTGGGGACCGGTGGCCAGGGCAACGGCTGGTGCTCCCGCTTCCTGCCCCCCAACATCGCCGACGGCCGCATCGAGCCGGTTGCCGCCGTCGACGTAAACCCCGACGTCCTCGTCAACGCCCAGCAGCATCTGGGGCTGCCGCCCGAGAAGTGTTACACCGACATCGGGCGCGCCTTCGAAGAAAACCCGGCCGACTTTTGTACCGTTGTCGTCCCTCCGGCCTTCCACGAATCCGTCGTCGACGTCGCCCTCGCCCACGACATGCACATCATCTCGGAAAAGCCGATCGCTGATACGCTGGAAGGCTCCGTGCGCATCGCCGCCAAGGTGAAGCGGGCAGGAAAGAAGATGGGCGTGACCATGAGCCACCGTTTCGACCAGGACAAGACCACCCTGCGCCGCGAACTGCGTTCTGGCCGGGTCGGTACCATCGACTATATCATTTGCCGCTTTACCTGTGGCCTGCGCAACTTCGGCGACTGGGGCGCCAGCTTTCGCCACACCATGGAAGAGACCCTGATGATCGAAGGGTCGGTCCATCATCTGGACATCATCGCCGACCTCGCCGACTCAAAATGCGACACAATCTACGCCCAGACCTGGAACCCGACCTGGGGTGAGTACAACACCGGCTCGCAGGGCCATGTGATGATGACTTTCGAGAACGGTACGCGTGCCTTCTACGAGGGGGCCAAGACCAACGCAAGCGGTTTCAACGGCTGGTCGCAGGAGTACTTCCGTGCCGAATGCGAAAACGAGACGCTGATCATGGACTGCCGCCGTATCGAGCGCTACCCCTACCAGCCAAAGCAGTACAGCCGTGAAGGCCAGGGCGAGGAAATTCAGCTCATGGAGCAGCCCAAGTGGAGAAACGAGTGGCTCATTGCTCAGTTCCTGGACTGGATGGACGGCGGCCCTCCCATGGAGACCAATGTCGAGGCCAACCTGCAGTCGGTTGCTCTGATCTTCGCCGCCATCGAGAGCAGCCACACCGGCCAACCGGTAAAGGTGCAGGAGTTTCTGCGCCAGGCCCAGGAGGAAGAAGAGAGGGCCCACGCGGCTTGAAGTTGTGAGCCGCGTTGCGGGAAGCAAGGAGGGGACGGTCTGCGTTTACTTGACTTGGCTCATCTGATCCTTCTTCACCTCTCGACGCTTCTTTGTTTTTTTCGTTTCATTCGCTTCGCAGGGAGCTCCCACCTGCAGGACAGTGTACAGGAATTTGCCTGACGCAATTCGCCATAGGATAGAGAATCCCTCACTGCCAGAGGCCCAGTTTCCCAACATCACAGGAGGAATGCCATGTCCGGGACCGTTCTTCTCGTCGGCGCGCTGGACACGAAGGGCGCTGAATACGCGTTTGTCAAGGATCTGATAGAAACAGCCGGTTTGCAGACCCTTGTTGCCGATTTTGGCGTAATGGGCCAACCGGCCTTCGAACCAGATGTCAGTCGCGCCGAGGTGGTCGCCGCCGCCGGCGGCGATCTGGCCTACCTGGCCTCAGGCACGCACAAGGATGAAGCGATGCGGACGATGGCCCAGGGACTGGCCTCCGTGGTGGAGCGTCTCTATGGCGAAGGCCGGTTCGACGGCATTCTGGGGATGGGAGGCAGCGGCGGCACATCTATCGCTACCTCGGCCATGCGCACGCTGCCGGTTGGCGTGCCCAAAGTGATGGTCTCCACCGTCGGCGGCGGCGATGTCAGCGCCTATGCCGGCAGCAAGGACATCACCTTCATGCCCTCCGTCGTCGACGTGGCCGGCATCAACCGCCTCAGCCGCGCCATCTACGCCAACGCCGCCGGCGCTATCGCCGGCATGGTGAAAACCGAAGCCGAGGCCACCGCCGACGAGCGACCCCTCATCGCCGCCTCCATGTTCGGCAACACAACCGCCGCCGTCGACCACGCCCGCGGCCTGCTGGAGGCCGAAGGCTACGAAGTCCTCGTATTCCACGCCACCGGCAGCGGCGGCCGCACGATGGAAGACCTAATCAGCGACGGCTACATTGCCGGCTGCCTCGACATGACGACCACCGAGCTGGCCGATGAAATCTGCGACGGCGTCTTCAGCGCAGGGCCGGACCGCGTCCAGGCCGCGCCTCGGCAGGGGGTCCCCACTGTCATCGTCCCTGGCTGTGTCGATATGGCCAACTTCGGCGGCATCGAGACCGTGCCCGACCACTACCGCGAGCGCACCCTCTACGAGTGGAACCCGGAAGTCACTCTCCTGCGTACCAACGAGGAGGAGAACCGGCAGATGGGCGCAATGCTGGCCGCGGCGGCCAACGCAGGCCAGGCCGGCAAGGTATCTGTGCTGATCCCTCTTGGCGGCGTATCCATGTTGGACAGCGAAGGCGACCGCTTCTGGGATCCAGGCGCCGACCAGGCCTGTTACGATGCCCTCAAAAACGATCTGCGCGCCGACATCCCGCTGATCGAGATGGACGCCAACATCAACGACCCCGAGTTTGCCGAAAAGGCGGTCGCTCTGCTTCTGGAGATGCTGCAGGAGTAGTCCAGGCGCGTCAGCTTCGCCGCGCTGAATTTCACACCGAGTACGCTCTAAGAACTGTCCAAGGAGCAATCCATATGTCGATCCCAAGACAGGAGATCATCGCCCGCCTCAAGGCCCAACAGGCTGCCGGCAGGCCCATTGTCGGCTGCGGGGCCGGCACCGGAATTTCGGCCAAGTTTGCTGAAGCCGGCGGCGCCGATCTTATCATCATCTACAACTCCGGCCGTTTCCGCATGGCCGGCCGCGGCTCGCTTTCCGGTATGATGCCCTACGGTGACGCCAATGGCATCGTCGTCGAAATGGCGGCGGAGGTGCTCCCGGTCGTGCAGGATATACCGGTCCTGGCCGGTGTCTGCGGCACAGACCCATTCCGCCTCAAGCACGTCTTTCTCAAGCAGCTTAAAGAGATCGGCTTCAGCGGCGTGCAAAACTTCCCCACAGTCGGCCTCCTCGACGGCACCTTCCGCGAGAATCTTGAAGGTACTGGAATGGGCTATGACAAGGAGGTCGAGGCCATCGCCGTCGCCCATCAGCTGGACATGTTCACAGCGCCCTATGTCTTCACACCGGAGGAGGCGACCGCCATGGCCGAGGCCGGGGCCGACCTGCTGGTCGCCCACGTCGGCCTCACTACCGCCGGCACAATTGGCGCGGCCGTTGCCTACACGCTGGAGGAGGCGGTCGACAAGGTGCAGGAGATGGCCGCGGCCGGCCGCCGCGTCAATCCGGACCAGATCGTCATCTGCCACGGGGGCCCCTTCGACGAGCCCGAAAACGTCGGTACAGCTCTTAAGATGATGCCCGGTATTGCTGGATTCTTTGGCGCGTCCAGCATCGAGCGGCTACCGACCGAGCGGGCCATACGCGGGCAGGTGGAGGCGTTCAAAGGAATGGCGCTGGGTTAGTGGGGGAGGTGGGGATCGTCTCACCAAAACTGGTCAGCCAGTGCGTCAGCAGTTGTGAAACAGGAGAGTCCGAACACTACAGTACCGTTACACTACCGCCAATTGCGTCGAATTAGGTGTCAAGTCATCTCACACAAGATTCAAGGAGTAACGTATGTCGCCATTTAACTTTTCCCGCCGGCAGTTCCTGCAATCGACGACTCGACTAGGGATTACGTTGACCTTGGCTTCCGCCCTCAGTCCGGCCGCGAGTGTAGCGCAGGCTGATGGAGGTCCCCACATTTCCATTCTAGGGGGGTTGGATATCCTGGAGATGCCCGACATACAAGATTTCCTGGGAGCAGGAACCGGAGCGCTATGGGTCTCGGGCAGCTATCTGAACACATTTGCGCATAATCTTAACTTCAACAATCTGCCTCCGATTTTGAAGCTGAAGTATCAGTTTGCCGGGAGCGAATTCAAGGGGCTTCCCGCCGCAGAGGCCATCTGGAAGACAATTCCAGCTCCGATTCGTGCGGGGGGACCGGAGGCGCTTTGGAAGTTCCATCAAGGCAAGGATTGGTCTCACATCATTCCCAAGGCCTGGGGTGGGCCAACCACCGCAGAGAACGGGATATGGTGGAGTTCTGCCAAAAATAAGTCCCTGGGTCCGAATCCCATGAGTCCTGCTGACATAGCCGATGCCAAGGCCGTTCTCCGTACAGAAGCCATACGTGCCACAATCGTTCAAACCCTGAACGGGATGGTAAGGGGGGCTATGTTGGCTGTTGTCGTGGGTGGCGTGCTAGCCTGTATGGAATGCGGCTTGGAATATGCCGAAGGCAAAATAGCACGGCGGGAGATGATGGAAAAAATTTTGGAGAAGATCATCATCGCCGGTGCTGGAGCACTCATTGTGACTGGCCTGATCGTGGGTGTTTCTTTACTGTTTCCCTTTCTGACACCTATTTTCCTACCAGTGATAGTTGTGCTTCAGATTGCGTCGCTAGTCTTTCTGGGCCAACAATTGATCCCGCTGGCCAAGGGCTGGTGGGAGGTGTTAAATGGCCAAGAACTATTGGATGCCACCACTTCGACTCTAGAGGATGTATGGAGTTATCTGCGTAGAGCCTACAAAGACGCCGAGGAAAATGTCCTAAACGTTGTATGGGACTGGGTGGTCGCGATGGCGGATCGGGTTGGATTGGATAATGCGTGGGAGTCGGCCATTGCGGTTGTTCGAACGCTGGGCATTGAACGAGCGTGGGCCTGGTTCGCAGCGCAGACACATACGGTTGCAGGGAAGGCAGCCGGTATCGCGTCTACACTCAATTCGTGGGATTATGAGTTAGGCGTCGATATGGAATTGGATTCATTAAGGGGTTCGATTGCCACTGTAATCACATCTGAATTCCAGGATGCCATTTCAACTACAGAGGAGTTACTTCGCAGCATCAGAGACTATCGCAAGAATGCGAATCATAGAGCCGCCGAATCGCTTCTGGTCGCATGAGAGCTGAATTGCCACTCATTTTTTGGACCTTTCACATCCGTAACAGATGGGGAAGGGTATCAGTGATGCTTAGACGGATCTCTTTAGTTGCGATTACAATGCTCATTCTGTTGACCGCGACAACGGATTACGTCTCTGCCCGTGAAGAAGCTCTACCAAGTTCTCAAGAGAATAGCGAAGACGTTGGAAATACGGTCACCTTTCGAGTGCGCTTCCAAAACATTTCGGCTGATGCCGACCCGCCTACCCTTCTTTCCCCCGGCGTTTGGGTTTTGCACAGCGAGGCTGGTCCCATATTCACAAGAGGAGAAGCGGATCGGAGTCAGGGACTGGAAACATTGGCAGAGGACGGCGACCCATATTCATTGGCTGATTCCCTACGGGAGCGGGGACTGCAAGCGGGAGTCTTTGATGCGCCTGTCTGCGTGGACACTCCCGGTCTGCTGCCAAGCAGTGAAACAGTGGAATTCGGTAGCTCCTACGAGTTTGAAGTAACTGCCACGCCCGAGACTCCCTATCTTACCTTTGCAACCATGCTCGTGCAGTCCAACGACCTGTTCATTGCTCCCTCCGAGAATGGCATCCCGCTGTTCGATGAGGACGGTAACGCACTGTTTTTGAAGAATGTAACTACCGAGTTACATCTGTGGGACGCTGGCACTGAAGAAAACGAGGAACCGGGCATAGGGCTCAACCAGGCTCCCCGCCAGCCGCGTCCCAACACGGGCCCCGACGATATAGTGACAACGGTTCGAGCCGTGGACGATGGCTTTAGATATCCTGACGTTACCGACATCGTGAAAGTCTACATTGTTCAAGTGCCAATGGTCAGACGTGATCTGGGGTGGCCGCCAGTTCCCCCGCCAGACCATTCCATCAACGAGATTTTCCGAGTCGGAAATGTCCAATGGCGCGTTCTTTCTGCGGAGAATCTCGGCCATGAGTTCACAAATGACAAGGGCGATAGGCAAACAACCGATAAGCGCTTCGTCCAAGTAAGATTTGAATTCCTGAATCTGGGGAGTGATCCACTGGAATTCGATGGCGGGCCTCTGCGCAACCGGAAAGGAGTACTGCTGCGAGACGGCCAGGACCGCACATACCCATACTATCTTGTGCCCCGGGCTGGCCGGCCGGATGGGCCACCCCACGATTATGTCCCCGAATTCGAGAATTGCTATGGCAAGTGGAGTTGGGGGATCTGGAAACCCTATGTTCTGAAGCCGAATTCGCCGACTACCTGTTCAGTCATTTACAAGGTCAACGTAGATGCCACGGACTTGACTCTGGTCGCCAGCGATTTAAGCGACGGAGATGTGAGCGCAACAGAGACAGTTGACTTGAGGTTGCTGCCTATTCCTCGTCACTCTGTCGGTGAATACGTGCCTGTTGGAAACGTCCGCTGGCGGATTCTTTCTGCCGAAGATCCCGGAAATGTACTGGAAACAACTGATGACCAGGTGAAGACCAAAGAACGTTTCATCAATGTACGTTTTGAGGTGAGGAACGATGGTAGTGATTCGTTTGATTTCGACATCGTTGACCATGTAAGGCTGCGCGACGAACAAGGCCGCGAGCACAAACATTATCTTGTACCACGGAGAGGCCTCCCGGATCGTTACCCAGATGAACATATCCCGGATAACGAAGAATGCACAGGTCTGGAAATGAAGCCCAACAAGAGTGCGACCTGTACAGGCATATATGAAGTGCCCGCCGATGCAACGGGCCTTATTCTAATTGCAAACGACCTTGGTGAAATCGAAAATGGAGCCGAGATTGTGGACTTGGGCTTGTCTGACTATGCGCCTGTAAAGCCGTCTCTGTTCGCAGAAGATGTATTGCTGGGGGACTTGTGCTGGAATGTATACTCGATAAAGGACTTAGGACGAGAGCTAAGCAGTGAAGAAGGCCATACGGCGACCGCCAAAGGGCGCTTCATTCAGATACAGTTTCGACTGTTGAATCTGGGCAGCGAGACTCTGATGTTTGAAGGCACGCTACTGTTTGATGGTCAAAAAAGGAAATACGAACATTTCCACATCAAACGTATCGCGCTGCCGGATCGGCACCCGTCGGAACACATCCCTGATAACGAGGAATGTTTTCACTTTGAACTGAAGCCCAACGCGCCCAAAAACTGTACAGTTCTCTATGATGTGGTCGAAGATGCGGAAAAGTTCGGTCTTTTCGCTGCCGATTCAGAAGGGTATGATCCAACAGTTATATTTCTTCCCGCGGCAGAACGACCGGATCCTTGCCCAGTTGCACGAAGCCTCGTCGCCGCTGGCGGTCCATACGCGGTGTGCAAAGAGGTCGCCCCTGGAGTTTACAGAGGCGTTGCGTCAACAGATAATCCCTGCACATGGGAAAGAACGGCCGACCTGAGTGGAGGCCTCGATAGCGTCATTGCGGCCAGGAGGCATGAAACACCATTTTACGTCGAAATCCTTGATACTGACGTCGGCTTCGCAGCAGGGTGCGAAGTAGTGCCACTTGAGCTTGTCGTGCATCCTGCTCCTTTTCTGACCTCGGTTCCTCCCGGCATGTATTTGGTCGATAAGGACTTGGGTCCAGGTTTGTACGAAGGGAATCCAGGCGACGGCCTGTTCTGTTTCTGGCAGCGGCTAAGTAACTTCAGAGAGGAGGAAGATAGTACAATCGAGTGGGATATTCCAGGAGATGAATTCTCGGTTGAAGTATCCCCGTCCGATTATGCAGTCGAATTCCATTGCCCAATGCAAAAGGTTGAAGAATGACATCAGGTTCTATCGATCTTCTTGGCTCTCGCTTTTGAGGCACTATACCTCCCGCTTCCCAACTACTGAGGAATACCCTACATGCTCTATTCTGAAATCCCCGGCATCGACAAGCCAGTATCCCGCCTCGTTCTGGGAACGATGTGGATAAACACCAAGAATCTCGACGACGCCTTCCCTGTGCTGGACGCATTCCACGCGGCCGGCGGCAACTGCCTCGACACTGCCCACGGCTATGGCGGCGGCGACAATGAACGCGCAGTCGGCCAGTGGATCAATGAACGCGGCCTGCGCGATGAGATTGTAATCCTCGGCAAGGGGGCCCACCACAGCCAGGACCGCAAACGGGTCACGCCCTTCGACATTCAGTCCGACATTCACGACAGCCTCGCGCGCTTCAAGGTGGACAGCATCGATCTCTATGTGCTGCACCGCGACGATCCTGACAAGCCGATAGGGCCTATCGTCGAGACGCTCCACGCCGCGAAGGAGGCCGGCCAGATCGACGCCTACGGCGGCTCCAACTGGAGCGCAGAACGCCTGCAGGAGGCCAACGAGTACGCCGCCGCGAATGGGCTGACCCCCTTTGTCGCCAGCAGTCCCCAGTTCAGCCTCGCCGTCCAGATAGAACCGCCCTGGCGAGACTGCGTCAGCGTCAGCGGGCCGGCCGGGGAAGCCGCACGCGCCTGGTGCCGCGAGAACGGCGTCACGCTCTTTGTCTGGTCCAGTCTGGCCGGCGGCTTCTTCAGCGGCCGCTTCCGCCGCGACAACCTCGACACATTTACCGAGTGGTATGATCAGCTTGCCGTCAAGGTCTACTGCGAAGAGGGGAACTTCAAGCGCCACGACCGCGTTCAGGAGCTGGCCTCCGACAAGGGCGTTTCGGTGCCCCACATCGCCTTAGCCTATGTCTACAACCAGCCCGATGGCATCCACGCGCTGTCTGGCGCGCGTAACACGGACGAGGTACACGTTAACGTCGAGGCGTCCGAGATCAAGCTGTCTGAGGAGGAGGTCGCCTACTTGGAGTTGAAGGACTGAGCCTGGGAATTGAGGTCTTTGAGATTTCAGCCGCTAGCAAATACGATTAGGCGCTGGTCGCTGAATTCCCTTAGCTGAGTCACCTCATTGGTCTTTGCCTGCAGTTCGGTTAACAGGAATGACCGGAGTTCAGAGATTACTGGCAAATAGCATTTGGCAGAAACTTGACGCGAGGTTTTCAATATTTCTGTCTCAATAGCGAGAACATCGTAGTGCCGACGTGCCTCCTTGTGGGTGACATTTCTATGTTTTCTTAGTTTCCTCCTCGCAGTCTAATCCCTTTTCTCGCTCTCCGAATCCGACAGGTTCCGCAACGTGGGCAGGATGCCAGGTACTGCTTCCTGGATAATGTCCCAGACGATACTATCGCTGATTGTCAGATAGGAACGGGCCAAGTTACTGCAAGTACCTGTGAAAAGGAGCCAGGGAATCTCCGAGTGTGCTTGACGTACCTCGGATGGAATGTGCTTGGCAGCCGCGCCGATTAGTTGCAGGTTACGCAGTGTAGCGTCATATACGAGTCCATCGGCAATGAACGCCTGCCGGTCCAGTCCCTCGGTATATGCAAGGACCTTCTCACTGGATACAATCATGTCCAAGATGAGTAGTCGCCAAGGACGCTCTCTAAGATCGACCTCAGACATCGACAGCCTCCTCGTCAACGAAGGGCATGTTCTTTTCCTTCAATTCTAAGTGATTTGCTAGCACCATGTACCATTCAAGTGATCTGGCAACCCGGGGCCAAGGCCGCTTTCCTCTGCGACAAAAACCAAAAGGCGACCCGGTCATTCACCGGATCGCCTTACTCATTGCGACGCTCTTCCCTCTCGCGCCCCACTACTCTGGTGGAGATGGCGGGAATCGAACCCGCGTCCGCAACATCCGCCCTGAAACGTCTACAAGCTTAGTTGATCTTTATATGATTTGTCGGCGGGCCTCGGATCAACACGAGGCGCTTCGCTGACTAGCCGATTCTCTTAGGCAGCAATATCGGCGTACCGCTGTCGCAGCTCACAGTGTATGACAGCTACCGCCCAGCCTGCTGGCCCCACCGGGACGGGCCGTGGCCCCTTTTAGAGGGCCGGTGGCTTACTTAGGCCGCCGCAGCCGCGGAAGCGGCCGGGGTGAAACCAAAGTTGAAAGCCATGCCTGTGTTCTTGGCATTTGTATTGTTTTGCGCCTTTTTTACGTAGTCGACGCTCTACGGCTTGCAGTCTCAGGCCTGACAATGCCCCGTCGAAGCCGTTCATCCCCATCTGAACCTATTATAACTCAATCCACTGGTCCAGTCAAGATTTACGCCCGTTCCACTCTGGAGCATTCCGGGGCGTCCGCAACGGGTAAAGCCTTAACGAAATAGACGGAATTGTCGACAAGGCTGGGCTGGATGCCGAACCCCAGAGAAGTCTTCAAGTGGTAGTTGGCGTCATTTCCATTATCGCTGCGGGAGCGAACCTGGCAGCAGTTCAATTCTCTCGCACGTCCCATCGCTTCGAGTTGCAAAGAGCGTCCGATGCCCTGGTTACGTTCCTTCGGCAGCACGCCGAACGCGATAATCTTCGCTTCATGCAGGGTCCGTCCCCGATAAACGATCGGCGGCCGCCCTTCGTCCTCTCCCAGTCGCTGCACGACAAAACGCAGAAATCCTACCGGCTGGCCCTCTACGAGCGCGGCGAACACATGGCTGGAGCGGAAATGTCCGGCCTGTACTTCGATGTACGGTTTCTGTTCCAACTGCTCAATAACTGGCCAAAGCTGCTTCCACAGCTGACTTTCTTCAGTCACCTCCACAATCGTCACTTTCAGCTCCCCACTTGTATCCCTACCCATCGAATCGCCTCACTGAGTATCATCAGTCTCCGATTGCCTCGTCACTTGGCGACCGATCTTTTCTCGCCATTGCCAGCAACCACTGCGCCGGCACCAGCACCGCCGAAGAGACCGTCAGCGCGACGGGGATGCGTGCCGCTGTCCCAATCCATCCTAGGACCGGCCCGCCGGCTGCCTGCCCCAGAGAGTTCGCCTGTCCCCAAAGAGAGATTACCGTCGCCCGCTGCGCGCTACGCGTGTTGCGCACGATCCACGCATTCTCCAGCGGCCCAAGCGTGCTGCGGCAAAGGCTGATCGCCCACACCGCCAGCAACGCCACCCAGAAGCTGCGTGTCCAGGCCAGGAAGAGAAGACCGGCCGGCAACAGCCCGTAGAGCAGCGTCAGCCAGTTGATGGAACGCGTCCCTTCTTCTGTCGCACGACCGCGCCGCGCCAACTCATTGGCCGCGATTCCGATCATCGTCGCGCCCACGCCAATAACTCCGAACCAGATCACCGAATCCTCAAGGCCAAAAAAAGTGGGGAAGTTGAAGCTTTCCAACAGGTGCGGGGTCATCAGACGGTCGTATCCCTCGCTGTACAGCCCGGCCACGAGGCTGAGACCAACGACCATGCGTAGCGCCGGATTCCCCCGCACCGCCCGAAGCCCGGCGCGGGCAGTGGCCGCCATCTCCTTCCACGTCTCCCGTTCCTCCGGCGGCGTGGGCCGAAAGCCTCTCTCCGGCATGATGAACGCCATGCATGCGGCCAGCGCGATGTACAGCGCCCCGCCCACCAGGATCGGCAACTGCAGCCAGCGGCTCGCCAGCCACACACTGACGCCCGTACCCACCAACCCGGCGAACAACCCTACCTGCGCCGAACGCAAAAAGACCGGACCGGCCGCTTCTACGCCGATCTCGTCGGCAAGCCAGGCCTGCAAAGCGCCGCTGAGGAAAGTATAGCCAGTGCCCCACAGCACCTGAGCACCCAAAACAGCCCAAAACATCGGGATCGACCCTTCCAGCAGAAAGCCGCAGCCGACCAGA
The DNA here is from genome assembly GCA_965208965.1 of Caldilineaceae bacterium. Classification (GTDB taxonomy): domain Bacteria; phylum Chloroflexota; class Anaerolineae; order Caldilineales; family Caldilineaceae; genus Bin5. The sequence goes on along the minus strand of OZ242384.1, from coordinate 200,741 downwards.
GCCAGCCCTATGATAACCGACAGCCGCCGGGAGTAGACGTCGGCCACCGCACCGGTTGGCACTTCGAACAATACGACCGTCACCTCCAGCACGGTGCCCACCAGCACCATCTGCAGAGGATTCAGGCCCACCGTCTCCACCTGGTAAACCAGGTTGATCGTGAAGACCAGCGCGTTAAAGAGCGCCCGCCCGCCGCCTATGAAAAGATAGATTCGGGTCGGATTCTGCTTGAGCAAGGGGATTCAAGTCCGTGTGCCCGCGGCGCCTGGTCCGGGTAACAAGCTGAGTGCCCGGTCTCCTGGGGCGGCGGTCTGCCGGCGAGCGAAGGTGAGTTGAGGGTGTTTGGGCTGAAAGAGAAGTCGCGTGTTCGCACCGCTTCGCCAGCTGCCAGGCGCCCCTGTGGCACCCAGGACGAATCGCTTACCGCTGCTGCCTTCCGGCCCTGACGGGGTTCACGGTGTCCTGCCGCACAGGACCCAGCGACTGACGAAGCGATGCAAACACGCGAGGCGGAGAGGGAGGGATTTGAACCCTCGAGGGTTTGCACCCTACGAGCTTTCCAGGCCCGCGCACTCGGCCAGACTATGCGACCTCTCCGAACTGAAAGGGTCGGCCTGCCCTGCAACCTGACGCCGACCCTTTACAAAAAGCCAAATCAGTATAGCCAAACGGCACTGGACAGGCAAATCAGGGGCAGAATGGATAGGACGCAATACGCCCGCCGCGCCACGCAGTTCCGCTAGTTGCTCTTCCTCGTGAAGAGTCGAGTGTCTCTACCGTTTCCCTGCCAGCCAGCGCGCGGCGTCCTTGGCAAAGTAGGTCAGTATCATATCCGCGCCAGCCCGTTTGATGCTGGTCAGGCTTTCCAGGGCGCACTTCTCCAGATCGAGCCAGCCATTGGCCGCGGCCGCATGCAGCATCGCATACTCGCCGCTCACCTGATACGCGGCTGTGGGCAGGTTGAACTCCTCGCGCACGGCTGCCAGCACATCCAGATAGGGCAACGCAGGTTTGACCATAATCATGTCCGCCCCCTCCGCCACGTCGAGCGCAACCTCCTTCAACGCCTCGCGGCGGTTGGCTGGGTCCATCTGATACTGGCTGCGGTCGCCAAATGAAGGAGGGCTCTCGGCTGCCTCGCGGAAAGGCCCGTAAAAGCTGCTGGCGTACTTGGCCGCGTAGCTCAGAATCGGCACATGCTCCAATGCGGCCTCGTCCAGCGCATTGCGAATCGCCCCGACCATGCCGTCCAGCATCGCCGACGGCGCAATGATGTCCGCGCCAGCTTCGGCATGAACAACCGACGCCCGTCCCAGCAATTCCAGAGTCGGGTCGTTGAGCAGATAGCCCTCCGGCAGCGCGGTGTTATAGCTGTCCACTGTCGGCTCATTGATGATTCCGCAATGGCCGTGATCGGTATATTCACAGAAACACATATCAGAGATAACGATCAGGTCCGGCGCTGCCTCCTTCAGAGTTTGAATCGCCTCGGGCACCACCCCGTGGGGATTGAAGTTGTCGCTTCCACACCAGTCCTTTTCCGCGGGAATGCCGAACAGGAGCACCGCGGGAATGCCCAGCTCCAGAACCGATTCAGCCTCCCTGTCCAATTCGTCTACCGACAGCTGAAACTGCCCCGGCATAGAAGCGATCGGGCGGCGCTCGCCTTGGCCGTAGCGCACGAACAGCGGATAGATGAAGTCGGCCGGTGAGAGTGTTGTTTCACGCACCATTCGCCGCAGCGCAGGGCTGATCCGCGTCCTTCGCGGGCGCAGTACCGGCTCCGCAGCAGTCGCATGACCGTTGATGGTAGTCTGCACAGGCTGTAAGGTGTTCATAGTTTTACCGCCATGTTCACTTCAAACTGGTATGCAGGCGATTCCGCCACCGCCATTCGCTCCGTCTTCATTTCAGTTGACCCCAAAAGAGATTCGTCTCGTACGGGAAAGCTAGCAAACCGTCCATTTGACGCCGTTCAAATAGGGCCCACAGCTCGTGGACGAACCACCCGTGTCGCCGGTCGGACGGCAGAGGCGCATAGGAAGATGAGAGCGCTCGCCCTCGAAATTGGTCCCAGGTATAGGACTGCGGATTCGGGAAGCAGGCTTGCTCCATCGCTGCCCCGCTTTGAAGAAAATGGTCAATCGTCTCAGGTCGTCTGTTCTTCTCCGCCACCTTCTGGTATTCCTGATCCAGTTTTTCCAGGATGGACTCGTACTCCCGCGTCACGTTTGATAGAGCCGCGGGCCTGGAATTCCATACCAGAACTATCCAGCCGGGAGGGAGTAGAATTCGCTTGAACTCCTCCCGCGTACGCGCCGGCTCAAACCAGTGAAATGCCTGGCCGGCAGTTACCAGTTCGAACGATGCTCCAGGCAGACCGCTGCTTTCCGCGGTCCCGTCTACGCTGCGAAAGTTTCTCCGGCCGCCCAGGTATTTGTCTCCCGCCTCGCGCATCGCCGAGTTCGGCTCCACCCCAGTCACGTCGCAACCAAGCTCGACGAATCGCTCAGCCAGGAAACCTGTTCCGGAGCCGACATCGGCCACTCGCCAGTCGCCGGTAAGACCAATCTGTCTCTGCAGGAATGGGATTATTTCCTGGGGATAGCGCGGCCGGTATCTGAGATAACTCTCGACACGACCGTCGAAGCGGGCGCTGGAATTCAATTCCGTCATCGCCGGCGATTGGCGAAATGAGACTTCAGGCTCTGTACCAGGCCCTCGACGGTGCGACTCTCGGCCACAACCTGTACGGGCAGGTCATGCCGCCGCGCCGCCTCTGCGGTCATCGGACCGATGCAGGCTACGGTCACATCGCAAAGCATGCCGGCATCACCGCTTTCAGCCTTGAGTCTGCTCACAAAATGGTGAACTGTCGATGCGCTCGTAAACAGGACGACGTCAACGTCCCCCTGCCAGAAATGCCGCGGTAGATCATCACCGCCATTACCGACAACCGTCTGGTAGGCAGAAACCGCTCGTACCTCGGCGCCGGCCCGCCGCAGAGCCTTGACCAGCACAGGACGTGCAAGCGCCGACTGCGGAAGGAACACGCGATTCCCTCTGCTCACCTGCAGGCCGGCGGCCAGCGACTCCGCCACATATTCCTCCGGCAACAGGTCTACCACAAGGTTCAGCTCCTGGGCGATTGCGGTGGCGGTCGCCGAGCCGACGGCCGCCACTTTCGTGTTGGACCGGGCCACTTTTTCAAGCTCAATGCCAAGAGCCCGTAATCGGTCGGCCAATATATATACGGTATTGGCGCTGGTTACAATCAGCCAGTCGAATTGCCCCCGGGCCAGTTCCGTGAGCGCTGCATCGAAGTCGGCCGAATCGGCGCAAGGCTCGATCTCGACCGTCGGATAGTGCAACACCTGGGCGCCCTCCTCTTCCAGCAATCGGGTCAGAACCGGCGCCTGGCGCAAGGCGCGCGTGTTGGCGATTCGAAGGCCCATAAGCGTCTGCGTAGTCATCTTAGGCAATCTTTCTTCTCTGGATGGAAACGGAAATCTATCGTCTAACGTTGCCGGTTCTCGTCCGGCCTCACTTCGACTTCATTTATCTGCTTAATGATCTCCTTCGCTCCCCGGCGTAACACCTGTTGCGCAAGGTCCCGTCCCAACTGCCCGGCCTCGCCAGGGGAGCCGCCCATCTGTGCATCGACTTGGCGGCTGCCGTCAGGCGCGCTCACCCGGCCCCATAGACGCAGACCGCTCTCTCCCCTCAAGTCTGTAAGACTGCGGCTATCCTCGCCGTCCCTGCTACACTCTCCCAACGCGCCAACCGAAGCGCGACAGCCTCCCCCCAGTTCAGCCAGGAAGGCCCGCTCTGCCGTTACCGCTACGCGCGTCTCCTTGTCATCTATGCCGCCGAAGAATCCCAGCCATTTCGCTTCCTGCCGGCACTGCACTGCAAGCGCCCCCTGACCGGGGGCCGGCAACATCGTCTCAAACGGCAGTGTGAGCGCAATTTGAGCAGCCAACCCTAACCGTTTCAGTCCGGCGACGGCCAGAACTGCTGCGTCATACTCACCGGCCGGATCAAGTGTCTTGCGCACACGTGTGTCCACATTGCCGCGAATGTCCATGATTCGCAGATCCGGGCGCCGCGCCAGCAGTTGGGCGGCCCTGCGCCGGCTCCCGGTACCAACCACGGCACCCTCCCGTAATTCGGGCAAGCCGTTTCGCGGCCTCTCTCTTGTCTCTCCGGCGCCCTTCAATACCAGCGCATCCGCAACATCGCCCCTGGCCGGAATCGCACCCAGAACCAACCCTTCCGGATCGTCCACAGGCAGGTCCTTCAAGCTATGCACGGCGCCGTCAATCTGACCCTGCCTCAGCCTCTCCTCCAATTCCATCGTAAACAGCCCTTTGCCGCCAATGCTCGGAAGAGGTCTGTCCCTAAATCTGTCTCCCCTGGTCTGAATGACGACCGTTTCGACCGTTACGTCAGGATGCAACGCGCGCAACTGCGAAGCCACATGCTCTGTCTGCCATAGGGCCAGAGCCGATCCTCGGCTGCCTAGACGAATATGACGAGGGGTGAACATTCCTGATTCAGAAACGGGCGGCTTGCCGCCAACGTCTGCTTCGGTCGCGGTACGGTCAGACGGGTCAGTCCAAACGCGCAGAAAACTGCTGGCTGGGCATGTCCCTGAACTCTCAAGTCCGGAGATGCCGTAAGCATAGCAGCAGCCTATTCGCTGGTCAAATATGGCCGATCTGAGGCCGAATCCCGCTTCCCGATTCTGTCAGTCCAAGCACTTGAAGGGCGGCCACATGGGCTTCTCGAGCCTCACTCTTAGTTCCACTCTCCTGCCCTTTCCGGGCGGTCGGCCGCAAGCGGCAACCCTTGTGCAGAGGATTTTTCTCGCAACGCGCCCCTGAAAACAGGCCGCGTCTCCAGTTTGCCGCCGGAGAAGCAAATGCGCCTCGATGAATCAGGTATCCCAAAGCCCGCGTCGGGGCCTGGCCCGAGCGCAATCAAGAGGAAGCAAGACCTGGCCCTGAGAGACAGTGCGGGTACCGCCTATGCCAATAAAAAAGCCTCAGCAGCCCCGAAAATCCATTCCAAACTGTAAGATCCTGCTTCAATATCTGACGCAGATCACGGCACTTCCATCTGTTGCCGCATCTTCAACATTCAAGTAGAATGGGGCAGTTTATTCTGAACTCAGTTGGGGCCCGATGACGACATTACGCCTGCCCGGCCTCGTTGATGCGCACGTCCATCTCCGCGAGCCAGGCTACACTCAGAAAGAGGATCTCCATACCGGCACTCGCGCTGCCCTTGCCGGCGGCGTGACGACAGTATTGGACATGCCCAACACTGTTCCCCCCACTTCCACTCCGGCCAATTTTCAGGAAAAAGTGCGTCTGGCGGAAGCGAAAACAGTCTGTGATGTTGGACTGTTTGTCGGAGCGACCGTAGCCGACGTCGATGCCTACCTCCCCGTTGCCCCTCAGTCATGCGGTCTTAAAATCTACGTCAACGAAACATTCGGTAGCCTGCGAATCGAAGAACTGGGTCTCCTCCATCGCCTCTTCCGCACGTGGGCCCGGCGCGCCGACGAACTCGACGGCTGGCGGCAAGGCCCCCCGGACGCAGGGAATGGGCGCGACAATGCAATGCTGGCTTCCGCGTCCACGCTTGGTCCGGTCGCTGTCCACGCCGAAGAACTGATGGTTCCCGTCTGTCTGACACTCAGCCATCTATACCACCTGCCGCTGCATATCGTACACGTCAGCCGGCGTAGTGAGATCGAACTTATCCGCGCCGCTAAAGAAAAGGGCATCCCGGTCACCTGCGAGGCAACACCCCATCATCTCTTTCTAACCTCAGAAGACTATGACCGAGGCGGCAACCGTTTCGACATGCGGCCCAAACTGGCCGCGCCGGACGACGTCGCTGCACTATGGGAAAACCTCGACATCATTGATATTTTCGCCAGCGACCACGCGCCGCATACTTTTTCAGAAAAAGGCATGCGACCACCAGGAGAGAATGTGGAAGAGGGGGAACAGGGCGGCAACACGCACTCTCCGATGCCCGGCGTCCCTGGCGTGGAGACGATGCTCCCCCTTCTGCTGACAGCGGTCGACGACGGCCTACTTGAGCTGGACGACCTGCTCCTGCGCTGCGTCGAGAATCCCCGCCGCATCTTCGGTCTCGCGGAGCAACCGCAGACATGGGTCGAAGTGGACGTGGACAAGGTGTATGAGCTGGACGACGCGGACATGCGTACACGCTGCGGCTGGACTCCCTTTGCCGGGCGGCATGTGAAGGGCCGCGTTGAGAAGGTCGTGTTGCGGGGCAAAACTGTCTTCGATGGCGAACGAATCCTGGCCGCGTCCGGCAGTGGTTGCGTACTTTTCCAGGAGAGCGGAAAGTAACAATTGGAGAATGGCCTGATACAGCTTCCCTTGACGCGAAGGACGAAATGGCAGCCTACGCCCGGGGATCGTTTTTCGCGCAGAGCGCAAGATCTTTGCGTGAAGAACCTAAGTGTGAAAATTTCGCGATAAGCACAGGTAAAGAACACATGACATCCACGATAGACAGCTTTGCAGGTGAAGATATTCTCAGCGTCAATCAGTTCGACAGAGCCTCTTTGGATGCCATCTTTGGCATTGCTCACGAAATGCGCGTCCTGGTTGAGCGTTTCGGCGGCGCCGAACTGTTGCAGGGGAAAATCCTGGCAAATCTATTCTATGAACCGTCAACACGCACCAGCTCCAGCTTTACCGCCGCCATGCAACGGCTCGGCGGTCAGGTCATCCCCATCAACAACGTTCAGTACAGTTCCGTCAGCAAAGGCGAAAGCCTCCCCGACACTATCCGCACCCTTGAGAGCTACGCCGATGTAATTGTCATTCGGCATCCGGAAGTGGGCGCAGCCGCAACCGCGGCCTATTACGCCGAAAAACCGGTAATCAACGCAGGTGACGGTGTCGGCGAACATCCGACTCAAGCCCTTCTTGATCTCTTTACAGTCCAGGAGGAGTTGGAACAGATCGGCGGACTGACCGTCGTGATGGTGGGGGACTTGCGCTATGGGCGTACCGTGCATAGCCTGACCAAACTGCTCCTGAACTACAACGTCTCTTTCGTTTTTGTCAGCCCGGAAATCCTGCAACTGCCTGCCGATGTCCTTGATGCCGTTCAGGCTTCAGGCCATTCGTACAGACAGGTCGACGACCTGCACTCGGTCATCGGCGAGGCTGACGTCCTCTACATGACCCGCGTGCAGAGAGAGCGCTTTACCGACCTGGCCGAATACGACAGGGTCAAAGATTTCTTTGTCGCCGATAAGGATTTGATGGCTCAGGCCAAGGAGAAAATGATCATCATGCACCCGCTGCCCCGTGTCGGCGAAATCAGCTACGCCCTCGACGACGACCCCCGGGCCGCCTACTTTCGCCAGATGCGAAATGGCATGTACATCCGCATGGCACTGCTGGCCGCGCTTTTAGGCAAGGCGTAACCGCGAAGGCCAGACGGAAGCGCTTCCTCATACCTTTGCGCACCGCTGTCTCTGTTTACAGGACAAGCACTACGACTGTTTACCCCCAGCAAAGATTATTTTCCAAAAATTCACTATGATTTTGACGTCATGACCGCTCTCCTCTATAATTTTCACTAGCCAGTCTCGTGGAAGACGAAAACACGCTGCCCGCAGCTGCCTGCCTGTTTTGGCAGCTGCCAAACGCCGAGTGTCCTGGCTTTTCAAGTCAGCAAGGGAAACACCAGTTGGAAAGCGCGGAGGACTCTTTCCGCCCAACTGTGTCAGATGCGCCCCTATGTCATAGGGCGGGTCTTGAATGAAGAAGGAAGGTAAGTATGAAACGGATTGTGATCACAGGCATGGGCGCGATCACACCCATTGGCAACGACCCAGGTACATTCTGGAAAAACCTGCTGATCGGTAAATCCGGCGCTGGCGCATTGACACTATTTGATGCCGGGGATATGCCTTACAACATCGCTTGTGAGGTAAAGGAGTTCGATGCGCGGCAATACATGGATCGTAAGGTCATCCGGCGCACGGCCCGCGCCACACAGTTTGCGGTTGCCGCCACAAAACAGGCGTTGACCGACTCCAGTCTGGAGATCTCCGACGCCAACCGAGACGAAATTGGCGTAATGATGGCCACCGGCGGCGGCGGCATCATCGAAATCGAGTACGCGACCGAAAAGCTTGTCGAAAAATCCTGGAAGACCGTTGGCCCATTTGTTGTGCCCAGCGCCATGGCCAATGCGGCCAGCTGTGTCGTCTCAATGGCTGTCGGCGCGCGCGGTCCGGTCATGACCAGCGCCGCAGCCTGTGCCAGCGGGCATTACTCGATTTTAGAGGCCTACCACTTTTTGCAACGGGGCGAAGCCGACGTGATGATCGCCGGCGGCACTGAATCGGCAATTTCAATGTTGACCTTCGCCGCTTTCGGCAATATGGGGCCCCTCTCAAGAGATACGGACAGGCCGCAGCAGGCCTGCCGTCCGTTCTCAATCGATCGCAACGGATTCGTCAGCGGCGAAGGCGCGGTTTCGATGATCATGGAAACCGAGGAGCATGCCCGGGCTCGCGGGGCTGAAATCTATGCCGAAGTTCTCGGCGGCGCGCTGACCGGAGACGCCTACCACCTCACCGCGCCCGACCCCAGCGCCGACGGCGCCAGCCGCGCAATTCAGAAAGCCTTGCGATTCTCCAGCCTTGCACCAGAAGATGTCGATCTGATCCTCGCCCATGGCACCGGCACCGAGCTGAACGATGAGGTCGAAGCGCTCGCCATCCGCCAGGTCTTCGGTCAGCCGACGCCCAAGACCACCAGCATCAAGAGCATGGTAGGCCATGCCTTGGGGGCCGCAGGAGCCGAGTCCGCGCTTGCCGCGGTCATGGCCATCCGCGAGAACATCATCCCCCCTACGATCAACTACACCGAAGACCCGGAGCTGGGCGTTGACGTCGTCGGCAATGAATCTCTCAAATTCCCCGTCCGCCGCGCAATCGTCAACGCCTTCGGTTTCGGCGGTCAAAACGTCGTAGCCGCCTTTGGAGAGTACGACGGCTGAGAGCGAGTTCCCTTACTTTCACGCCAATAGAAAGGCTGAATGCAGCAGCCTGCACTAGTGTGCCGGCCGCCTCCGTCGCTATACCTCTATGCAATCCCCCAGATGCGCGACAGGCCCAATAGCACCAGAAGACCCGTGGCCAAAAAGGTCACGGCACCGTTGCGCAGACGGACAGTCTCTTCCGCTCTCTTCGTCCACACCCACCCGGCGTGCAGCAGAACAATAGCAAGCAGCATTGTGAAGGGATGCTCAATCGTCCGTAAGGCGTTTGCTCCTACGATTCCCATACTTGCGCCTACGCCCCACAAAGTCAACCCCAAAAGAAGCTGGATATCTATGACAATGATGGCGTACAACCCGATACGTCGGTATAGCGCGCTCCACATCTGCCCGCGTAGCCAGCTGACGACATAGACTGCCACCGCCACTATAAGTGCAAGCGAGGCCAGGTATTGCCAGCCGCTGTGGGCCTGTGTCATGAAGTAATACATGCTATCAGAGTTCTCCTGAGTTTCTTCGGACACTTACGACAAGTGCCCAGACAATACACCATACGCGGTATTATGACATACGCTGCTTCATTACCGTATGCGCCTATCCATTGAAATGGTTGTTTTGGCTTGCATCTGGTAGACTGCACGAAAAATGAGCACCGATAAGTGGTGCGGCAGGGAACCCGTTCTTCTCAGCCCGGTTTCCGGATCAGTCAATAGGCGGTCACCTTCAACTAATCATGACTGAGCGCAAACACTCCAGAAAACTTCAGGGGCAAGTGGCGATCATCACCGGTGGCGGACGCGGCATCGGCGCCGCCGCTGGCGAAATGTTGGCCGCAGCCGGCGCATCCGTCGTCCTCACCGCTCGCAGCGAAGACCAGATCGAGGCAGCCGCCAGGCAGATTCGCCGCGCCGGGGCGCAAGCCATCGCAGTCCCCTGCGATGTCACCAATCCCGAACAGATTGAAGAGGTCGTGGAAGCAGCCCTCACCCAATTCAACCGGGTCGATATTCTGGTAAACAACGCCGGCATCATCTGGCCGGTAGAGCAAGTCTATGAGGCCGACCCCGAGGAATGGGCCTACAACATCCACTGCAATCTTGTTGGACCCTTTCAGATGGCCCGCAATGTGCTGCCGGTCATGATAAGCCAGGAGTATGGCCGCATCGTTAATGTCAGCAGTGGCGCGGCCGAAAACGTCTTGCCCGGATGGAGCGCCTACTGCGCGGCCAAGGCCGGCCTCAACATGCTCACGCGCTGCCTGGCCTCGGAGCTGCAGGCCGACGGTGTGTCCGGCGTGACCGTCAACGCACTGGCGCCCGGCATGGTAGATACGGAAATGCAGGCCGACGTTCGCAGCATCGATACCCATGACTCAAGCCTGGACTTCAGCCGATTCCATGAAGCCCACCGGCAGGGCACCCTGCTCAGCACCGAATCTGCCGCCCGACTGATTTATTGGCTCGTCGGCCCATGGGGCCGGATGCGCACCGGTCAGATTTTCTCCCGTTCAGACGCGCACTGGCTCGATCAAGTAGAGCAAGACCTGGCGTAACACATTTTTCACCAACCCATTTGGAGGCTTTTCACCGATGGCATATGAGCGGATCGTCGTTCCCAGCAAAGGCAAAAGGATCGACATCGATCAAAATGGAAATCTACAGGTGCCGGACAATCCCATTGTTTGCTTTATCGAAGGCGATGGAACCGGCCCGGACATCTGGGCGGCCAGCCAGCCCGTTCTGGATGAAGCCGTGGCTAAGGCCTACGGCGGTCAGAAAGAGATCGTCTGGATGGAAGTCTACGCCGGCGACAAAGCCAACGATGTCTACAATGAGATCGTCTGGCTGCCGCAAGAAACCTTGGACGCCATCGATGATTACATGGTCGCGCTCAAAGGCCCTTTGACAACTCCGGTAGGCGGCGGCATCCGCAGCATAAACGTCGCCCTGCGTCAGCGCCTGGACCTCTACGCCTGTGTCCGCCCAGTTCGCTACTTCAACGGCGTTCCCAGCCCGGTAAGGCAGCCGGATCTGGTTGACATGGTGATATTCCGTGAGAACACCGAGGATATTTACGCAGGGATCGAGTTCGAAGAAGGCACCGACGAAGCCGAGCGCTTCAAGCAGATTTTCAGTGAAGCCTTCGGTGAAAGATACGCCAAAGTACGCTTCCCCGATACCGCCGGATTCGGAATCAAACCGGTAAGCCAGGAGGGTACGGACCGCCTCGTACGCGCCTCCATCCAGTACGCGCTCGACAACGGGCGCGAAAGTGTGACCCTCGTGCACAAGGGCAATATCATGAAGTTTACCGAGGGCGCATTCCGTAACTGGGGCTACCAGACCGCCGACCAGAGCTTCGGCGCAGAGCTCCTGGATGGCGGCCCCTGGCGCCAGCTGCCGGCCGCAGACGGCGGAGAAATCATCATCAAGGATGTCATCGCTGATGCCATGCTGCAACAGATACTCACCCGTCCGGCCGAGTATGACGTATTGGCGACGCTCAATCTGAACGGTGACTATATCAGCGACGCCCTCGCGGCGCAGGTAGGCGGCATCGGCATCGCGCCCGGCGCCAACATCAACTACGAGACCGGCCGCGCCATTTTCGAGGCCACGCACGGCACTGCGCCCAAATACACCGACCAGGATAAGGTTAACCCTTCGTCGGTGATCCTGTCCGGCGAGATGATGCTCCGGCATTTGGGTTGGCATCAGGCCGCTGACCTAATTGTCCAGGCGATGGAGGAAACCATCGGTCAAAAGAGAGTCACTTACGACTTTGAACGGCTGATGGAGAGCGCCACCTTGCTCAAATGCAGTGAATTCGGCCAGGCGCTGATCGAAAACATGTAGGATTGTCTTCACGCAATCGGTTGCACGGATCACAGTGGCCCGCGCAAAGTGCGCGGGCCACCTTGTTTGCAACTATGCCTCCAGCAAGCGACGGAGGAGTTTTCTATATCGGACTGAACTTCCTCAATGGCAGAAACACTCTATAAACGCTGCCCCGGCTGCGATCAATTCACCCCTGAATCAGAAGCTCTCTGCAGTCACTGTGGACTCTCCTTCGACTCTCCGCCATCTAAGAGCGCTGCGAAGAGATGGGGAATTCAGTCAGCGATCATCGGTGTCCTTCTGCTGCTGCTGGCACTTTCTCTTTTCTTTGAAGGTCGACCCCGATTCATCAGCACCCTTGCAACTTCAGAGGCGAATCCTACCTGGACGCCTACCCAGTCCGGTGAAACGGCGATCAGGGAGGTTCTTTCCGACGTAGCCTCGAAGCCCACCCAGACGCCGATTCCCGAACCCATCGTTCTTGTCGAGAGGAACATGAATGTTCGCGGTGGGCCTGGCACCTACTATCCCATTGTCGGCTCAGCCAAACCCGGAGATCAGTTCCCCATAATTGGCCGAAATGAGACCAGCGACTGGTGGCGGATCTGGTATTATGGGACACTGGCGTGGATCTATTCTCCTCTGGTTACCACGGCCAATACCGAAGACACCAAGATCGCCGTTTTTATCCCTCCCAAGCTCACCTCCGCACAGATCTTCCAGAAAGTATCACCGGCCATCGCTTACGTTCAGACCGGGGAGGCGAGCGGAAGCGGCGTCCTGTTCGAGGGGCGCTACGTCATCACCAACCGCCACGTGGTCTATCCTTTCGATACAGCGCGCGTAGTCTTCCCCAACGGGGCTGAGTTCGATGGCGTGCCTGTAAGAGGTTGGGACTTGGAGGCCGACCTGGCTGTACTCGGCCCGATCGACATCGCCACTGAGCCTCTACCCCTGATCGACGGGGAGACCACGCCCATCGGCGCTGACATGTACCTGATAGGCTACCCGGCCGAATTCGAGTCCTTCCCGCAGCCCACGATCGTAAAAGGCATATTGTCGCGCCTGCGCCAAGATGAATCAGGCCGGATTACCTACTTCCAGACCGACGCCTCAATCGCCGGTGGACAAAGCGGCGGCGCGCTCGTGTCCGACACGGGCGCAGTGATTGGCATCAGCGGCTCCAGTATAGCCGATGGAAAGTTCGCGCTTGTCGCTTCGTCGGCCGACCTTCTGCCCCGCATCAGGCAACTCATAGCCGGTGGCGGCGACCCCGTTCAAGGAGGTCGTCGGCGGGCAGCCGTCAATTACGATGGCGGCATAGACCTGCTCGGGTTCGCCCTGGAGCAAGGAGAGGATCGCCATTCCACGCAAGAGACAATAAGCATGAGGCGAGATCAGCCGCTCTGGGTGGGCATGAGATGGAGAACCGGATCCGATCAGCAAGTCGATTTCGCCGTTTCCCTCCGCATTTATGATGAGTCCGGAAACGAAGTATTCCAGCAAGACGAAGTCCTGACGGACTCCGAGTCCAGGGCCACGAGTCGGTGGCAGGAACAGGAGCCAGTCGACACCTGGTTTGAGCTGGGAATCCCGGCCAACCTTCCGCCGGGCGTGTATGAGCTGCGCCTGATCGTTTACAACATCGAGACCCTGACTCCGACCGTTGAGATCGAAGTCTGGGAGCCCGAAGTGGTCCTGGCTCGTATGCGATGGGACGATGGGCAATAGTAAGCTGGGGCGCCGACTACATGACCTGTCCGAAATCTATCTTTCACCGGCCTGAATTGACAGGATCAACCGTGATGATTATGATTTGTCTAGCGATTCGTTCTTTTTTGAACAAGGTGCCCTGAAACTGCCGGCCATCCCATAATCCCATGCCGCACAAAGGAGTTCCCAGCCAATGTCTGCCCTTGTAGCTTCGATCTACAGAGGCATAACCTACAGAGGAGCGGAGGGCCAGTGGGCCTGGATATTGCACCGGGCCAGCGGGCTCGGCATCGTGCTCTTTCTGTACATGCACATTGTCAGTATCTTCATCGCCGCAATTGGGCCAGGTCCGTACGAATGGGTCCATGCGACCCTGTACACATCGCCGCCAGCCAAGGTTCTGGAAGTCTTTCTTCTTTTCGGAGTGCTCTACCACGCTTTCAACGGCATGAGAATCATAATCATTGACTTCTTTCCGGTGTTGGGGAAGTATCAGCGGACGATCGTGCGCATTGAACTGGCACTTGTCGTGATAATTCTTGTGCCCGCTGCCATCATCACCCTGCGCGGCATATTCTGAGGAGTGAGAAATGGCGACATCTTCGAGCCGACCAGTCCAAGGGAAAATCAACTACGGCGCACCCAATCACGAACGCAGAATCTGGCTGTTCATGCGTCTTACCGGGCTGGTAATGTTTATCACTGTTGTCTTTCATCTTCTCTATATGCACATGGTCGTGGGCGTGGAGAATATCACCTTTGACAATATCGACGCACGGTGGTCAGGCCCGGCCGGAGTCTTTTGGCGGCTCTTCGACGCCTCCCTCCTCTTCATCGGCATGGCGCACGGCATGAACGGGGTCCGCTTCTCGATCAACGACTACGTGCACAATAAGATTCTCAATTTCCTGCTCACGGCGGCTGTCTACGGCCTCGGCCTTTTCTTGATCCTGCTCGGTTCTCTTGCAATTGTTCTGGGCGCCGGCGGTTTAGGAAATCTGTTCCAGCGCTTGACAGGCTGATGGCAAGTGTTCCAGCGCATCGTAGAATGCGCATTGAGCTCCAGATGCTTTGCCGCTTCGCAACGTGAGGACAAGATGATCCATACGCACAGATTTGAGACGGTCGTTGTTGGCGCCGGCGGCGCCGGACTGATGGCGGCCCTCTACGCCAGCCAGGGCAGCGAAACCGCCGTACTTACCAAACTCTATCCTACCCGCAGCCATACCGGCACTGCACAGGGAGGAATTGGCGCCGCCCTCGGCAATCTCGAAGAAGACCGCGCCGAATGGCACACCTTCGACACAATAAAAGGCAGCGACTATCTCGCCGATCAGGACGCAGTCGATCTCATGTGCCAGGAGGCAGTAGACGTCATCTACGAACTGGAACATATGGGTCTGCCCTTCGATCGCACACCTGAAGGCAAGATTGCCCAGCGGCCGTTCGGCGGCCATACCAGCAACTTCGGCGAGAAGCCCGTACGCCGCGCCTGCCACGCCGCCGACCGCACCGGCCACATGATCCTGCAGACGCTCTACCAGCAGTGCATCGCCCGCGACGTGCGCTTCTTCGACGAGTTCCACGTGCTGGACCTGCTGCTCTCGGCCGACGGGCAGGCCACCGGCGTCGTCGCCTACGAGATCGACAGCGGGGACCTTCACGTTTTCCATGGGAAGGCCTTGATTTTCGCCACCGGCGGTTTTGGCCGTATGTGGGAGATCACCAGCAACGCCCACAGCCTCACCGGCGACGGCCCCGCCATCGCACTTCACAAAGGCATCCCCTTGGAGGATATGGAGTTCTTCCAGTTCCATCCCACCGGCATTTACAAGATGGGCATTCTCATCACCGAAGGCGTACGCGGCGAGGGCGGTATCCTTCGAAACCATGAAGGCGAACGGTTTATGGAGCGCTACGCGCCAAACCTTAAAGACTTGGCCAGCCGCGACGTCGTCAGCCGCGCCATATACCTGGAGGTCCGCGACAGCAAGGGAATCGACGGTGGGCGCTACGTCCATCTCGATGCCACCCACCTCGGACGTCAGGTCGTCGAGACGAAACTGGCCGACAGCGCCGAATTCTGCAAGACCTATCTCGGCATCGACCCCGCGGTAGAGCCGATGCCGGTGCAGCCTACTGCCCACTACGCCATGGGCGGGATTCCAACTAACGTCGACGGCGAAGTCCAGACCAATGCCCAGGGCGACGTGATGCCCGGATTCTATGCCGCAGGCGAGGTCGCCTGCGTCAGTGTACACGGCGCCAACCGTCTCGGCACTAACAGCCTTGTCGATCTGGTCGTCTTCGGCAAACGGGCCGGAAAAGCTGCTGCAGCTTACTGTCGGCAAAATGACTGGGCGGGTCTGCCCGCAGAAACCTGGGAGCCGACCCAGGCCATGCTACAAAAAATGCTGGGCCATGAAGGCCAGAACAATGTTGCTGATCTGCGTGCCGAGATGCAAGCGTTGATGATGGACCAGGTAGGTGTCTTCCGCACCGAAGAGGGTATACAGTCGGCCCTGAACCGCATCCGGGAGTTGCAGGAATCGGCCCAGGACATCACCGTAATGGACAAGGGCAAGCGCTTCAATACCGACGTCCTCGAAGCCATCGAACTGCAGAACCTGCTAGACCTCGCCGAGGTGACCGCGGCCAGCGCCCTTGCCCGCACGGAAAGCCGCGGGGCCCACAGCCGCGAAGATCACAAGGCCCGCGACGATGAGAACTGGCTTACCCACACTTATGCGTCAAAGGTGGACGGGAAGGTCAGTTTGGATTACGCGCCGGTGAATATCACTATCCACCATCCCGAGGAGCGAACCTACTAACATGCGCATCCAAATGCGAATTCGCAGATTCAATCCGGAGGCAGATTCCAAGCCCTGGTGGGGAGAGTATTGGGTGGACGTGGAAGAGAGCGACCGCGTGCTGGACGCTCTGCACCAGGTGAAATGGTACCAGGACGGCACGCTCACCCTGCGCCGCTCCTGCGCCCACGGCATCTGCGGCAGCGACGCCATGGTGATCAACGGACGCAACGCGCTGGCCTGCAAGGTGCTGATGCAGGATGTCGGGGACGTCTGCCAGGTCGAACCACTGCGCTCGATGCCGCTGATCAAGGACCTGGTCGTGGACATGGAGCCCTTTTTCGCCAAGTACAGGGCCGTCTTGCCCTACCTGATCAACGACGAACTGCCCGCCGATGGTGAACGCTACCAGAGCCAGGAAGACCGCGCACGCTACGATGATACCACCAAGTGCATTCTCTGTGCGGCCTGCACCACCTCCTGCCCCAGTTTCTGGGCCAACGAGGACTATATCGGCCCCGCCGCCATAGTTCAGGCCCACCGCTTTATCTTCGATAACCGCGACTCCGCCGCCGATCTACGTCTACGCGTGCTCAACGATGTCGACGGTGTCTGGCGCTGCCGCACCGTATTTAACTGTGTTCAGGCCTGCCCGCGAGAGATTGATGTAACGCGGGCCATCGGTGAAGTAAAGCTGGCTCTGATGAACGGCCTCGAAGAGTGACAGAAGCGATCTGACGGCACCGCTCCAAAATCGCCGGCACTCACTCCTGCCGCACTGTATCCTCCAACCAAGCCCGCAGACGTGTTGCCAGCCGCGGCTTAGGCGTCTCCGTTTCCACCTCAACGCCTCTCAACGCCAGAGCAAACTCTTCGCCGCTCTCAAAACGTTCCTCCGGCTTCTTCGCCAGCGCCTTCAGTATGATCTGCTCTAGTTCGGGCGATACCCATCCCCATGCAGACGGCGGCGGCGGTTCCTGCGTCAGATGCGCCTCAAGGACCTCCTCCCTCGAACCGTAAAAGGGTCTGCGGCCCGAAACCATCAAGTACAGCACGACTCCCAGGCTGTAAAGGTCCGAACGCTTGTCGGGCGCCTCCTTGGCGCGAATCTGCTCAGGCGCCAAAAAGGCCGGCGTACCATATATGCCTGGCGCATTGTCTGTCGGATCATATGTGTTGTAGACGGTGCCGAAGTCGAAGAGTACTGCCCGGCCGCTTGGCCCCAGCAATATGTTGGAGATCTTTACATCCCTGTGGATCTTGCCGGATTCGTGCAGATAGTCAAGAGCCTCAGCGACCTGGCGGGCAATGTCGATAGCCGCAACCTCGCCGACCGACTTCGCGCGCATCAGGAAGTCCTCCAGAGTACCGCCCTCAACCAACTCCATCGCGATGAAAAGGCGGCCGTTCGCCTCACCGGACTCGTAAACACGCAAGATTCCCGGATGGCGCAACCTGGCCAGTGTCTGATACTCCAACTGAAAGCATGAGCGCATATGGGGCTGGCTCGCTGCCGCAGGGTTGAGCACCTTGAATGCCACCTGTCTGCCGGTCAGATCCTGCGCACGGTACACAACGGCCGTCGCACCTTGGCCCAATGGCTCAAGTATCCGGTATCGACCCAGTTGAGATGATATGGGGAGTAAATTGGGTCCTGCGCTCGCGCCGTAGGACATGACAGCTTCTTTGGTGGCAGAGGGTGGCGCATTCTGTGGTCGGCGGACAGCGTCTGGCGACTCCACTATCCACGAATCGCTATCTGAAATTATAGCCTACGGTACAGGCGATGGCAATGAAGGCAGAGACTGCCTACTTGTCCAACGCCCCTCAGACCCTATGCCTATGCCGAGCTTACGTCAGGGTAAAACAGTCTGGCGCCCTGCAAACCGGTGTGGGCATTCAATCCCAAATGCCACCGACCCAGGTTGGCCCAGAACAGGACCGACATGTCCGGCCCGCCGAAACACACATTGGTCGGCGCCCCCAGGATCGTTCCTTCGTAATCGTCCATCAGGACAGTAAGATCGCCGCTGGGCAGAACCCGCAGAACTGTGTCCGGCCGGTAGCAGGAGATCAGAAAGCTGCCGTCCGCGCAGAAGGCCAGTCCGTCCGGCACGACGTGGGGTAGTTCCACAACCGTCTCAGTCGGCCCCACTTTGCGTCCGTCCTCAATTGGAAAGCGTATGATCTGAGGAGGACTGAGCGACATCGCAACATAGAGGTAGCGGCCGTCCGGGCTCACAGCGCAGCCGTTTGGAAACTGGCTGTTCTCCGAATCGATCACCGCCGTGGTCCCGTCCGGCGCCACGCAATAGATGCAGCCATCGTTTCCGTACCAGGATCCTGAATTTGTCACATACAGATTCCCCTGCGCGTCGAAAGCCGGATAATTTGGCGTGGTCATCGGGCGCTCCTCAGTGCCGGAGCTGTATTCGCTCACCTCTCCCGCGGGCGTCACCTTGAAAACAGCCCCGCGGTCGGCCGTACACATATAAAGGTTGGCCTCCGCATCCAGCGCCATACCCAAATTCAGGCCGCCCGTATTCGCGTACTCTTCGACACTGCGCTCTGCATAGTTGATGCGATAGACCTGGCCAGCCTCGCCGCCAGCATATATGTTTCCGTCGGGCCCTAGCGCCACCCCTTCAGGATGGTCGAGGCCTTCTACAAATGTCTCTGCATGTTTCAGGTTGATCAAAGGCATTACCTTCCTCCTCGACTGAAGTATTATGTGTTCTCAAGGCCGGACAACAAGACAGGTCAGATGGTTCAGCCGGCACTGGCAGACGTTTTCTGTACCTACAAAGAGGGTCGTCGCTAGTACCTGTTGGTCACAACACCCGGCTGGTGCTGGTTCGCGCCCATCAACTGCTGCACCAGTTCTGACGGATTTTCCAGGTCGGCCAGCTGGGCACGCATATCCTCCTGCGTAATGTAGAAGGGGCGGCAATACATCCCCAGCAGGACCGAACGCGCTTTGTCAGTAACATTAGGCCGCGACGAATGCCACGTCTTGCCATTCATCACCATCACACTGCCCCGCTGCCCCGTCAGGATCTCTGCCTCCTCAATCCATTGTTGCCGGATTTCCTCTGGCGGCCGGTGGCCCTTGAGGTGGCTGTACGGCAAAATGCCTGTACCCCCATTCTCTTCCGTCAGGTCATCCAGTAGCCACATTGTCTGACCGCTCACATTGTCGGTCGGCCAGGGCTGGTTTACAAACTGGAACGGGAAGTCAGGGTGCCAGCCGTAACGGTTGAAGCCGGGATAGGCTGTGTTTGAAGTCCAGGTGGAGCAGATCATATCTTCGTCCAGATACTTCCTCCAGATCGAGACGATCAGTGGATGGGTCATCAACTCCACGAAGATCGGGTCTTTGACCGCGATTCGGGCGATGCGCTGAGTCCTCGCCCGCCACGTGCCCTCAGTCGCCTCCTCGGCCAGCAAGCCTTCCAGCACCGTGCGGGCCTCATCCGCTTTCTCAGTCGTTATGACGCCCGGGATTACGCAAAAGCCGCGTTCATCCAACTCGGCGATAATTTTGGAAACATCGTGTTGCACGATTGAACTCTCGTCCACGAGTAGTGCTCCTGTGTCTTTCTTTACGTTCTTGAAGAGAACTGGTTCACATGTGCGTGTAATCACGCTGCCCCGGTCAGGCCATTGCCAAGGGCGGCTGGCCGTGCGAGACAATCCAGTCTACGAACCTTGCCCGCATCGACGGCGAGCGGGCATGACCCACTTCGGGGTCCACGAAATGTTCTGCAAGCCCTCCCCGTTCATTAATCAAGCGCACCGTCTCCGCATTGGTGGCCGCGGGACAATCTGTATCGAGACCGCCGTCAATGAATAGGACCGGCCGATCCGTGAACCGGTCGGGATGTGACTGCGTGGCGTACTTCGCGCACCAGTCGTCGCACCAGGTCCCTTGCTGCGCCTGCCGGCACCACTCATCGGCCTGGAAAAAGCTCGACCGGCCCACAATCGAGACCATCGAGGCATACTCCTTGTTCTCGGGGAAGACCATCTGCGCGATCAACCCTCCCATCGAAGACCCACAAACCTGCGGATTCCGGGCCGAACTGAACGGCAGCGCCATCACCGCCTCGAATAGCGCAGGCGCCTCCGCGCGCGTCCGGTCCATCGCTTGGCAGACAAAGGCCCAACCGTTGAACTGGGCACGAAACCAGGCATCGGTGCGCCGTTCCCCGTGCTCATAGCAGTCGGGCGCGACCACGCAAAACCCGGCCGATGCCAGCTGCACCAGCGACTGGTCCGGGTTCTCGATGCTGCCCTTGTCGCCCGTCCAGCCGTGATAATGAACGACGACCGGGGCATCATCGACCTGCGTATCGCGTAGAATGAATGATGGGATGCCGGCTAGTTCCGCTCGATCTATCGTAAGCATGACACAGCTATCCTTTTTGGTTATCCCCAAACTCCCGTTCCAGCGTATTCGGCCAGGCCCGGAATAGCTGGCGCTGCTCCGGGGAATATCGGGCATAGGTGTCTGGCAAAAGGTACTGGTCTTCATCCATTGTGGCGATGTTCTGTGACTTCATCCAGAATGGGCCGTACCCGATATGAACTGTCTTCCGCGTCTTACCGGAACGGTTCGTAAAGCCGCCGTGGCGCAGATTCTCGGTAAACAGAATAGCATCGCCCGCCTTCACCGGGAGGCCGATCATACCCGGCTCCTTGTCCGGGTTCCTTCCCTCGTAGGGTGACACCATATTGCTCTTGTGCGTCGCCGGCACTACGCAGAAAGGGCCGTCTTCCGGTCCGACGTCATGTACGAAATAGACCATCCGCACCATCATGCTGTTGATCCCTTTATGGTTGTAACCGTACCGGTGCTTACCCCCAATCGGTCCGCCCATGTGCGTGCCGGTCTGGTTGCCGGGATAGCGAATACGTATTTCCGAATTGTTGATCGTTGCCCGCTCCTGAACGATGGTGTGAATATAGGACATCGTCGGCGCGTGATTGACTAATACGTCAAATGCGGGGTCCGCGTTGAAAAAGTCTTCAATGATAATTGTTTTCCCCTGCTCCTTGGCGCCGCTGACGTAGTAGCCCCTTTCCGTGTTGTGGTGATACTCAAGTAGGCCGGTTGGGCTCTCCCTGCGCGGGGCCACCGGCGCCCGCGCAGCCGCTTCCTCTTCCAGCGCGTCAATTGATTCTGCCAGGCTCCCGACCTGATCCTCTGTCAATATACCGGGAATCGTAATGTATCCCACTCGATCGAACTCGTACCTCTCGATTTCGTTCATGATCCGCTCCGCATACATGCCTTGAATTCAACCGCGTCCGCAAGCCTCTGCGAAAGCCGCCCAATCTCAGCGACCCGGAAGTACCCGACACTTTTGATATTCTGATTCAGTCAGCACCTCCACATCATGGTAACACCTAGGTTACGGCCAATCAAGGAAAGAACATCGTATCCCTGGAACTCGCAGTTCGGTGCTTCCTGTCAGCCGCGCACAAGCGGAGCTCCATTGCCTGCCGGCTCGCCAACAGAAGTCAGCGCATGCTTCACCAAGCCGTGCTTCACAGGCTTCCGCCCGTTGCCAGCCACTTGTTGCCCTCGCCGCCGGGCCGCGATTTACTTGGGCGACAGATAGCCGCTTGTCTCTTTCCCGTATACTTTTGACGAAGGAGTGGGTTCGGCTGCGGGTCGCCGGTGAAGAACGCCGCAGTCCTATCCCCACGACAGGACATCGGGGGTCTGGCGCGTACTGCGTTTTGCTGAAGACGTGGGAGCGAACTTCAATGCGACGAATTCTCTCTGACCGGTGTAAGTTCGCGGTCGATTGGAATCCGGGCCTTGAGGGGTCCTTGCTCAGTCCAGGCTCGTACGCGGGTCGAGCGCATCGCGCAGACCATCGCCCACGAAATTGATGGCCAGTACCGTAACGAAGATCGCCACGCCCGGCGGCAGCCAGAGCCACCAGAAGTTCTCCAGAATGTAGATCGACTGCGCGCCGTTGAGCATACTTCCCCACGAGGGAGCCGGCGGAAGCACGCCGAGCCCGATGTAGGAAAGGCCGGCTTCGGTCAGAATCGCGCCGGCAACGCCAAACGTCGCCGCCACCAGCAGAGGCGCCAGTGCGTTCGGCAAAATGTGCCGGAACATGATCTGGCCGTTGGTTGCCCCGACGCACCGGGCCGCAGTCACAAAGTCCCACTCCCGCACTGAAAGAATCTGGCCTCGCAGCAGACGCGTCGTCCCTGTCCAACCCAGGATGCCGATTACAATCATTACGTTGTAGATGCTGGGTCCGATCACCGACACAACGACCATAATCAGAATGAGGCCGGGAAAGACCATCATCACGTCTGTAAAACGCATGATGAGCATGTCCAGCCAGCCCCCGTAATAGCCGGAAATACTTCCAAGGACGATCGTGATCGCGATTGAAATGGCAACCGCAACGATGCCCACAGAGATCGAAACGCGCCCTCCGTAAACCAGGCGGGCCCAGACATCACGCCCCAACCTGTCAGTCCCAAGCGGATGTTCCCATGTCGGCTTCGCCTCCGTCGCGCCTACGAACTTGATCGGGCCGTGCGGTGTCAGGAGCGGGGCAGCCGTTACAGTGACCGAAATCGCGACCAGCAGTATCAGGCTGGCCACCGCCAGGCGATGCCGAACGAAGCGACGCCAGGTCCGCTTGCGCCAGGAGTCCGACGAACTTGCAAACATGCGTAGCGGCCCGGTCGAAGCGGGCGCTGTTGCCGTCACGACTTGCTGTCTTCCTCTCGCTACCCAGCGGCGCGGCAGCAGGGCTCTCCACCGCTAAGCGTACCTGATACGCGGGTCGGCCCAGGCATAGGCCAAATCCGCGATCAGATTGCTCAACAGTACCATTATTGCCGTTATCAGAAGACCGCCCATCAGGAGCGGGTAGTCTCGACTGCCCGCGGCGGCCACTAAAGTGTGTCCGATGCCCCTGTAATTGAATACACTCTCTATCAGAACCGCCCCCCCGACCAGCGTCGGCAGCCGCAGTCCCGTGATCGTAATCACCGGCAGTAAGGCATTCTTGAATGCGTGCCACATAATGACCGTGCGTTCCGCCAAACCTTTGGCCCGCGCCGTCGTGATGTAGTCTTGCCGAACGACCTCCAACATGCTGGAACGGGTGTAACGGAGCAGTGTGCTGAGGCCGTCATACGAGAGGGCGACCACCGGCAGCACCATGTGCCAAAGCCGGTCTCCTATTGAAGGTGGCGCCCCTACCGTCACGATTCCCCCGACGGGAAACCACTCCAGGCGCAGTCCGGCTACGTAGATCAGCAATAGCGCGAAGAAAAAACCGGGAACGGCAATGCCTCCGAAGGCAATGCCGGTGAGGATGTAATCCAGAACAGAGTACTGCTTGAGGGCAGAAACGATGCCCAGCACGATGCCTGCCACCGTCGAGAACAAGAGGGCGAATCCCATCAGGCCAAGCGTGTTGCCAACGTCGCGTACAATAATATGTTGCACCGGCAGACGCATCTGTGTCGACCAGCCGAGATTCCCACGCAGCGCTTCACGCAGCCAGATCAGGTAACGAACGTGCACCGGCCTGTTCAGACCCATGGCCTCCCGCAGCCTCTGCAGGTCCTCCTCCTCCAGATAGCGCATCGACTCCGGGTTGAGCAAGGCGGAAACCGGGTCGCCCGGCGACAGCACATAGATGGTGTAGTTTACGACCGTTATCGCAAACATCAAGGGGAAGATCAGCGCAATCCGGCGCAGAACGTACTGGGACATGCCTTTTGATCTCCGGCTGAAAACCGTTTGCCTGAATTAGGGCCTGTGGACCACTCCTTCTAACGCGGTGAGCGTCCGCTTTTCTCGACCTTCAGATGTCCCACGGGAAAGGCGACTATCCATCTTTGGGACCAACGGTAATCTCGAATTCACCCACCTGAACCGGCGGAGTCCGCCCGGGATCGCGTTCCGCCAGCCGAACGGTCAGAACATTCTCTCCCACTCTTAAGTGCGAAGACCCCAATTCAGACCGCCAAATTGCATACCGAAATTCAGGCAAGTCAGGCGGCTGGCAATTGTAGAAGTCAAGGCTGTCCGCGCTGAGCTTGCCGTCATTTATACTTACATCGATCTCGTCACCGTCTCCAAGATCTCTCAGTTTGAACTGAAAATCCGCAGTTGCGCTGCCCAAGTCGCTGCCAAATACAACTGTGTAGGTAAACGCGTCCCCTTTTTCAATCAGTTCAAAGGGCGTAAACGCCTCCTGCTCGCCGGGCGCGTATCCATCAGGGAGGCCGAACGAGAAGTATTCTGTAGGCAGATATTTAGGTCGTCGGGCGTAGAAGTAGTGCCTAGTCGTGGAAGGGATCCTGGTCGGATCGATCAATTCTCGAAGATCCGCATACAGCTTGCTGCCGAAAGAGCTGGCATGCAAATTGTAGAACATGATACCGTCGGCTCCCTGGCTATATGCGCTCTCCGTAAGGGCGCGGATCTTGGGCGGGTCGAATTCCTGATACCCATCGCCGAGCCAGACACGCTTCCCCGGCGTGACTGCATCCGACGAGGCGACGCTGGACATCAGCATGGGGTACACTTTGCAACTGCTTCCCTCCGCCAAGGCCACCCATTCGGAGTAGGGCAGGTTGTAGTCCACGAAAAACCATTCGCCCGGACACAGATAGGACAATAGCCCTTCATCTATCCATGCTTTGATATCGAGCCCTTCTTCAGTGCAGTAGTCGATGTCCCACGGCACCGCGGCCGCGAGCATGAGATGCTGCCCGCGCTTCTCTCCCGCCTCGTCAAGCATGCTCCGCACCGCACGCACGAACCGCGTCATGTATTCCGCTTTTTCCCGCTTCGGCTCCCTGAAGAACGGCGCCGATCGTCCGAAGTCAAGCATGAGTCCATCCACAGGGTACCGGGCGACAATTTCCAGCAAAATGCCCAGGCGCCGCTCTCGCACCTCCTCGACGGCAAAGTCCATCTGTCGCAGGTCACCAACCTCCCGCCAGCCGGGGTCGCCCACCTTCTTGTAGGTCTTCCAGGTTCCCGTATCCTGACCCAATGACCATTCCTTGTGTTCCCGCTCCCATTCCGTCCACTGGTTCGGCGAGCCGTGATGGTCATTCACCCGGAAATTCGGCACGACGGCAATGCCGGCTTCTTTGAGGATTTCGGTAAAGATACCATAGGGGTCATGGCCCGCGGCTAGAAGTGCGTTCATCGGCGTTCCTGAAGCGGTTGTGCCGGCGCTGGACGGGTAGAAGCAGATATCGTTGTCGGCAACATCCATCGTATAGATATCGGCTTGGGATGTGACGGTTAATTCCCCTAAGCGAGTCACCTGCTCGTACTCCGCGCAAGCGAGGAGGTTCCCGCTATCCACCGTGATCAGTAGCATGTGGTTTCTCCTGGCTGGCCTGCCGACAGGTCAACGTGGGGTTCTCTCTCCGGTCGCCGCGCTGCGGCCGGCGACCGGAGAGCCTCAGATTCTTATTCAAGGGCGCTGAAAGCGTCAAGCCGCTACTGCGACGCTATCCAGCACTGCTCAAGACTCCAGTTGTTGCGGTGGTAGTAGTAGCTGGGGATAGTGTCGCAGCCGCGCGTTCTTGTGCTGCGCAGACTGGGGTTGATGTGGGCGTAAAGTATCACACCAAAAGGATCGCCCCCAATACTTTCCTGGATCTGCCAGACGGCTTCCTTGAGCACGGCATCGTCCGTCTCCAACTCAAGGCTCTTCAACAGGGCCACCTCTTCTGCGTAGTGAGCAGCTCGGTCATACCACGGTTTTGTACTGAGATGGGTCGTGTCGTATCCCAACAGACCGAACCAGGGCGCCCAATCGCCGGCCTGCAGCAGGTCCCATTCGAAAGGCTCCTTGTTGACCACGTTACCGTAGTCGGCGCCAACCACCTTGAACTCGACCGTTACTCCTACCGCCGCCATGTTTTCCTGGAAGGTGAGGTGGAGCGGTTCCCAGGCCGGGTGGAGCGACCCGAGCACGAGAGTGAGCTTGTCGTTGTCAAAGTCCCATCCCCCCTCCGTCAGCTTCTGCTTGGCAAGCTCGGGATCGTAGGTAATATACGCGGCCCCTTCGGGGTTGATTCCCCACTTGCCATCCAGGTAGACGCGCGCCCCGCGGCTTACCCCACTGGCCATCACCTGATTGAACTGCTCGCCATTGACGGCATGCTGGATTCCCTGGCGAATGAGCGGGTTCTGAATGTGCTCCCGCCCCAGGTTCCACCAGTAGGCCACCGAGACGTTCGCCGGTGGGTTGAAGATCTCCAGGTCCAGTTCCTCTATGGCAGCCAGACGCTGCAACTCGACCGGCCGGCCGCCGCCTTCGCCAATGACCCAATCGCACTCACCGGCCTCCGTGGCCACCATCATCGCCGTCGGATCGCCATTGAATGAACGGTAGATCAGCTTGTCCAGCTTAGGCGCGCCGCGGAAGTAGTCCGGGTTCGGGCTGTATATAATATGCTGGTCGGGGACGTACTCGTCGACCATGAACGGCCCGGTCCCAATCGCCTTTGTCGTCGCAAAGTCTGTCTTTTCCAGACCCAGGACGCCGCTCTCATCCGGCCCCCACTGATCCTCGGGCACCTCGCTCAAGATATGCTCGGGCACGAGCCTGATAGCGGCGGCAATCTTATGGATTCCGACCATGCCGTATTCGCCCGTCATTTCGAATACGACAGTGTGGTCATCCGGCGCGGTAATGCCACTGACCGAGTCCGCATTTCCTTCCTTAAACTCTGTATAGCCGACGATGTAGTCCTTGAGGCTGCCGTAGGCCGTATTGACCATCAGCGGGTGCGGGATCAGCCGGCCGTAGTTGAACAGCACGTCCTTGGAAGTAAAGGGAGTGCCATCATGCCAGGTCACATCGTTTCGCAGATGGAAAATGACCTTGTTGCCGTCGAATTCCCAGCTCTCAGCGAGTTCCGGTATATACTCCTTTACGTCGTGGTCCAACTGCACCAGTCCGCTGAAGATTGTGCGGCCCTGGTAGAAATGCTGGCTGCCCGCACGGCCCACAAACCCCGCCAGATGAGCGTGGCTCGTGGCTTGAATGAAGCACACCTGAAGTGTGCCCCCACCTTCTTTCTCTTCCATTGGGGCTGACGCTTCTTCGGCAGGCGCCTCCACGGCCGCAGGGGCGCATGCGCTTATGAGGAGAACAATAACGAGCAATAGCGACGAGTAGAACACGGCATTACGTTTCATGGGTATTTCCTCCCAATCTCTGGCCTATCCACAAGATTCCGTCGCGTGTGAACTGATGGGAGGGCAATTCGCCCTCAAAGTACAAGCTGTTATCTTTCTATTGATCACCTCCCTTTGCTCTGCCCAGTTTCATCTTGGCAGGCCAGTGAACTTCCATCGACCTTCTCAGAAATATAACCTAATACGATACCTGAATCGCCTACGAATCCGCGGCCAAGTTACAGTGGTCCGCAATGGGTAATCGGCCACTTAACAATATTTATTTTACCAAAATATTGGAGGTTGAGCAACCCGTATCTTCCCGCCTCCTCACAACTCCACCTCTACCGGCCTGTGCGCGGTAAGACTCTCCTGCACAGCCTCGATCGTCCTCGCCACCGCGTAGGCGTCGTCCAGCGTGACGCGCAGGTCCTCTTCCCCTCGCACAGCCTTTACAAAGTGGGCGATCTCACGCTGGTTCATTGGCGCGTAGCGGATTGGCGCCAGTTGCGCAGTCGACGTACCGTGCGTCACGACTGGATAGTTGTGATAGTCGGTGCGCAGGCAACCCTTCTCCCCCACCACCTCCAGATCGAAGAACGGATATTCCCAGCTGATCGACGTGCAGACGTGCACGCTGCCCAGCGAACCGCTGTCGAACTGGAGCAACGCTTTCACATTGTCCCAACTCTCAATCTCGCCCTGGTGCATGAAGTTTTCCCCGTAGGCAAAGACCTCCACCGGCTCCCCGCCCAGAGCCCAGCGCACGATATCGAACCCGTATGTGCCGAATTCGCCGAGGGGGCCGCCGCTCTTCGCGGGGTCCCGCTGCCACGCCGGGCTCGTCATCGCAACATGGTTGACAAAGACTCGCGCGGTTAGCGGCCTGCCTACATCTCCCGCCCGCACGCGTCGCACAGCTTCGATCAGGCCGTCCTCAAACCGTGACGGGACAGCCGGCATTACGATCCGGCTATTGCTTTGGGCAACCTGAATCGCCCGGCGCACCTCGTCTCCTATGAAGCTGAACGGCTTGCAGGCAAAGACATGCGCCCCCGCTTCCAGCGCCTGGCAACTGTTTTCACAGTGTTCTCCAATTTCACTCGCCACCACTACGAAATCGAGATTCTGTCCGAGCAGGTCAGCTGAATCGTGGTAGAGAGTCGCCTCGAACTTGGACGCAAACTCCTCCGCGCCCATACCGATACATTCCTCAACATACGCCCGGCTCTTGCCCAGATCGCAAACGCCGACCAGCTCAACATCCTTCATCGCCAGCAGTTCCGTCGCAAACAGATCAGCATACCAGCCCTGTGACAAGCCGATCAGCCCACAGGTCAGTTTCCTTTGCATTTGCGGCCATCCCCTATCTTGTCAACTGCAGGTCGTCGTATCCCCATAGCGTGTACTTTTTCGACACCTTCGCCGCCTCCAGGCTACTTGAAGTTGGCAAATCCGTCCGGCGTCTTCACGTCGATCACCGTAAATGTCTCCACCTCCAGAGCCTGTTCAAGTGCCTGAACCATCTCTGGCAGCGACGTGACCTTTACCCCGCAGGCCCCGTAAGCCTCAGACAGTCTGGTGAAATCCGGATTTTGCAAGTCGCTGGCAATGTAGCGCCCGTTGCCTCGGAGCTGCTGGTAGTAGCGTAGCAGCCCCCACGCATCGTCGTTGAAAACAAGGACGACCGGCCGCAGCCCATACTGCACGCAGGTTCCCAATTCCTGAATATTGAACTGGAACCCGCCGTCGCCGGTAATGCAGATCACCTGCCGTTCCGGAACGCCTGCCTTCGCGCCGGCCGCAGCCGGCAGGCCAAACCCCAGGCCGCCCCACGCCGGTATCAGGTAACTCCGCTCCTCGCATATGTCCAGACAGTAATTCGCCCCGCGGTGGTTGCAGACCCCTACGTCGCCGACAAAGACTGCGTCCCGCGCCGTCACGGCGCGGATAGCCTCCATGATCCTCGTCTCGTTCGGCATCGTTTTCCGTTTGTGCTCCCGGATCTTCTCGCGTACCGCCCGCACCTCGCCGACGAAGCTCCCCTCCTTCTCCCCGTCAGACCGGCTGAAACCCGGCTTGCCTTCCAGCGCAGTATTGAGTTGCTCCAACACCGTTCTCGCGTCGCCGACCAGCCGCACCGACGTAGAATACCATTTGTCCATCGGCGCGGCGTCGATATCCAGGTGAATAAGTTGCGGCGGCTGACGCAGGCCCTGCGACTTCGCCCTGAAATAGGAAAGGCTGGATCCGACGACCAGGAGAACGTCCAGGCTGTTGGCGAAAGTCTGACGCGGGTCCTCCAGTCCTCCTGGCGGAAAGTTATACTCGCCGCCATACATCCCAAGGCTCAGCGGGTGATCCTCCGCGATCGCGCCCTTGCCGTTCGCCGTCGTGAACACCGGTGCGCCAAGACGCTCCACCAGGCGCGTAAGCTCTCGGCCGGCACCGGAGCGGTGTACGCCCATCCCCGCCATTACGCCCACCCGTCTGCCTGCCAGCAAAATCTCCGCAGCCGCTCCGACAGCGGCCGGGTCTGCCGCCGGAGCCGCTATCCGGACCGGCACCGGTATGATCATTTCTGCTTCCTGGTTTTGTACGTCCGACGGTATCTCTATCGCGATCGGGCGCTGTCGCCGGCCCGCAAAACGCTCGAACGCTTCCTGCACCTGCTCGGGAACGGATTCCGGGCGGCTGATATGGACACTATGCTGGGACACCGTCTCGAGCATATCCAACTGGTTCTTGGTCTCATGCATCGTGCCCAGGCCGCGCTCGTACAACCTCTCTTCCGCCGAACTGGTGATTGTAAGAACCGGTGAAGACGCGGCGTAAGCCTCGCCGAGGCCGCCCATCGAGTTGGCCGCGCCCGGTCCTGTACTGGTCAGGCAGATGCCCGGTTTGCCGGTCACCCTCGCGTAGCCGTCCGCCATCATCGCCGCCGCCTGTTCATGCCGCGTGCTGATGAAGCGGATGGCGTCCTGGTGGTCGTACAGCGCGTCGAAAATCTCCATCGTGTGGCTGGAGATAATTCCGAATATCGTATCCACCCCCTGCGCCCGCAACGACTCGACCAGTGCCCGCGCAGCCGTCATCCTTGCCATCCAAATGCCTCCCCAGGCCAGCAACGAAATGACACAATCCCTCTCTCTTACTTTCTGCTCTCAATCGTTAGAGTGAGGATCACAGTCCATCTCAAGAATCCCTTGAACTGCAGTTCACACAACTAATGCGGCGCCACCCGAAACTGCTCCACCACCTCTTCATTCAACGCAAAACCCAGCCCCGGCCGCTTTGGCACCTCGATCAGACCGTCTGCGTCTACCTCTATAACCGGCTCCAGCAGTTCCGAAATTATCGGCGAATCCGGAAACGCAATCGGCATCTCGAAATAGGGCATGTTCGGCAGCACAGCCGCCAGATGGATCTCCGCCGCCACGCCTACCATATGACACCAGGCATGCGGCACGCAGATCAATCCGCGGCGATAGGCGGCCTCAGCGATGCGGGTGATCTCCCGGATACCCCCGGATCGCACCGAACTGGGCTGGACCACGTCCACCCGCCCTTTCTCCATGATTTCTTCGAACTCGAAACGGGTCGTAAATCCCCAGTCGCCCACAGCAATGCGCGTGTCCACGGCATCCGCCAGCCGGGCCAGGCCGGGCAGGTTGTCGGCAGGGAGGGGCGCCTCGACAAAGAATGGCCGGAACTCTGCAATTGCCCTGATGGATTCGAGCGCTTGCCCCACCTCAGACCAGCGGTTCTGTACGTCGATCAGCAAGTCGCGGTCCTCACCTATTGTTTCGCGCGCCGCCCGCACGACCTCAACGTCCCGCTGTATGCTCACATGCGAAAAACCGCCGGGCCACTCTTCCAGCTTCATCGCCCTAAAGTTCCTGTCTCTGGCCAGCGTAAACCGTTCGACGATCTCACCTACGTCCTCTCCCGGCGGGTATACGGTCGCATAGGGCCGCACCTTTTCCTTGACCGCGCTCGACTCCGTCACAGTGCAGCATGCCTGCCAGATCAGTTCACAGACCGGCCTGCCCAGGGCCTGGCCCGCAATGTCCCACAGGGCCGTCTCCACTGCTCCAATGGCTGCAATTGTGACTCCGCGCCGGCCAAATAGGCCGGTCGCCGCATACATCTTCTGCCACAGCCGCTCCACCTGCAGCGGATCCTCCCCCTGCAAAATCTCCTCCAGCCCGCCGTCGCAGCGAACTATGGCCTCGATCACGAGCGAAGGCGACTCCGCCTGCCCGATGCCGCTGATACCCTCGTCGGTATGGACCCGTACCACCGTCTCCGTAGCCTTGCCCGGGTCCAACAGGGCGATCGTTTCTATGGCTGTGATTTTCACGTTACGCAACCCCTTGTCTTAAGTTAAATCCATCAACCTGTCACTCTCGAAAACGGAAGGAAAAGATCTCAGCATCTCGCAGTACAAAACGCAGGCGGACCGGCGTCCCGGCCAGACCGCCCAGTTCGCGGCCATCCTGCCAGCGTACAATTCGCTCCAGCTCGTCTCCCAGCACCTCAACGCACTCTTCGAGACTGAACCCCTCGACCGGGTCGTTCATCTGATCCCGCAGCAGTTCGACGCGGATGCTGCCGGCCGCCGAAGCCGAAAAGTTGAGTACCAGTTCGCGGCCCGCGAAGACGAGCGGTTTCGTGACCAGCTCCCCGCCCGCCAGCGGCGCCTGAACAGAAGCAAATCCGTCAACCCGCATCGTATAGCGCCGCAATTCGCTGGAGCCCTCCCGCCAGTAGCCTTCTCGCAAATAGAATGACAACTCATCCGGCGCGCCGGAAATCGCAGAAGCCGTCGTCACGATCCCCCAGTTCTGAAAGTTGTCGCCATAAGTCCAATTGCCGCGCGGCCGCAGTCCCGGCCGGATGAACGACTCCGGCCACAAGTTGAAGCTGTACCCGTCGCGACTGCTCATAAACATGCCATCGGTCAACGCCGCGCCGTAGCGCTCACTGATCGCGGCGCGCATGCGGCGATGTTCCACCTCCGGCAACGCCTCCAACTCCTCCGACCACCCACGCTCGACATACCGCGTCGGGAAGCCCAAAAAGAGATGAGGCGCCCGGAAATAGGGTGTGACCTGATTCGTGTACAGTTCGTTGGGTCGGCCCTCGTTGTAGCTGACATATACCGAGTCAGTCCAGTGGATGAAATCGGAGGAAGTTGCCGTGAGAATGTCCCTTCCATAGCGAGACCCGCGCAATCCCGTCCCATCCCCGCCCGAAATCCCTTGCCACTCCTTCCTGCTAACATCTTCGCCTGAATGAACAGGATGAGCCCCGTAAGGTTCTTCGCCCGTCTGCGGCAGCCGGAACTCATTGCGATGATAGGCCCGGTACTCGCCCCTTTCCCCGTCCCAAAACGCCAAATTCTGCGTGTCCAGCAGCCCCCTGGTAATGACCGGCCCATCGCTCATCGGCGACCAATGGATACCGTCCGGCGATCCGTACGCCCACAGCCCTCTCGCATCCCCGCGCTGCATCAACGAAAACGCCTTGTAGCGGGCCTCCGCCGTGCACGCAGGATTTCCGTCTTTGAACGGGGAGAACATGCCGTTCAGAATCTTCTCTGCATCCAACAGAATGTTGTTCTGCCTGGAGCCACTGAACTCGACCAGGCCCAGCTCCGGCCTCTCCCAGTGGATGCCGTCGGCGCTCTCCGCGTAGCAAACATACTTGCCGTCCGGGGAGCCCAGCTCATTGCCGCCGTACTCGAAATTCTGCCCCCGGTAGTACATGCGATAGAGGCCCTCATCTTCAAAGACTGTAAAGCCCCCGCTCGCATTGCCCTCCCAGGGCGCGTCCAATCGCAGCACGATATCCCGGGGAACAGGACTGTTCAAGCGCCGTCGAGCACTTCCCGCTAGCCGCGCCACGAGATAGTCGTCCACCATCAACTCCAGACGCGAGCCGATGTCAACAGGAATCGCGCCTTTGTTTAAGTTGGCCATTGTTCTAGGGGTTCCTTTATCAAGTTACATCTCTACGAACCGAAAAGCGTACAGGTCCGCGTCGCGCAAAACGAAACGCAGTCGGACGGGTACGCCCTCGAGACTGCTCACGTCGGATCCGCCCGACCAGCGCACGACACGTTCGATGTCATCCCCCAGCAACTCAACGCAGTCATCGAGGCTGAACCCCGCGATCGGTTCGTCCATCTGGTCCCGCAGTATCTCCACCTGAACACTCCCGGCGGCCGAGGCGGAGAAATTGATTTGCACACAGTTGCCGGCAAAGATCAGCGGCTTTGTAATCAGCTCGCCCCCGCTGAGCGGCGCCTGCACCGACGCAAATCCATCGACCCGCAGTGTAAATCGCCGCAGGTTCATACTCTCTCCCCGCCAGTACCCCTCCGACACGTAGATAGACAGTTCGTCCGGCGCCCCGTCAAAGGGGGAAGGTGTCGTCACGATGCCCCAACCGGGAAAGGCGTCTCCGTAGACCCAGCTGTCCTGAGGACGCAACTCCGGTCTGATAAACGATTCCTGCCACAAATTGAAAGTGTGACCGTCGCGGCTGCTCATGAACATGGCGTCGGTCAGAGCGCTTCCGTACCGCTCACTGACCCCTGCCCGCAGCTGGCGCTCTTCCAATTCGGGCAGGTCCTCAACCGCCTCCGACCAGCCGTAGTCAATGTATCGAGTCGGGAATCCCACGAAAATGTGCGGCGCGCGAAAATAGGGAACAATCGCGTTGTTGTATATCTCGTCGAAGCGACCTTGCGTATAGTCCACGTAATCCGGCTCGCTCCAGTTGACAAAGTCGTTCGATGTCGAAGTACGCAGATCGCGGCCATAGCGGGAACCGCGCACACCGGCTCCAGTGGCCCCTGCCCGCACATGGGCGCCGTACGGTTCCTCACCTGTCTTCTCGATGCGAAACTCGTTTCGATGGTAGTCGCGGTACTCCCCGCGCACGGAATCCCAGAAGGCCAGGTTTTGCGAATCAAGCAGGCCATCTGCTATCACCGGCCCTTCGCACATCGACGTCCACCGGAACCCGTCGGCCGATTTCAGGGCATGCAGACCATCCGGCACCTCAGGGCTGTGCCCCGGCCGCGGCGCAGAACCATCCAGACGGGGAGAGCGAATCGCCCACGCCTTGTAGCGGGCGTCAGCTGCTACAGCCGGGTTTGTATCCTTGAACGGTGTAAACGCCCGCACCGGACAGGCGCTGTCACTGCTACTGAGAATGATATTGTTCTTGCTCGAGCCATTGAACTCGACCAGTCCAAGGTCCGGCCTCTCCCAACTGATGCCATCGATGCTTTCGGCGTAGCAGACAAAGTCCGGGTGCGGCGCCTCATCAAGTCCCGCCTCCGTCGTTATGAACTGTCGGCCGAGATAGTACATTCGGTAGATGTCGTCGTCCTGAAAGATCGCAAACGAAGTGCAGGAGTTCCCTTCCCAGGGGCGATCGGTCACCAACGACACCTCGCGCGGCACAGGTCGGTTCAGGCGCAATACCGCACCGCCGCTCAGCCGCGCGATCAGGAAATCGTCAACCATTAACTCGAGGCGCGATCCAATCTCTATTGGGACGCTGCCTTCGCCTCTTGGCTCGTTCATATCGCTTCTAACCTCCATCTGGCACCCCTTGCAACTTCAAATCGCTCCCAGCTTGCCAACCCTCCTTCACCTGTCAGCCAGCCAGGATTTCGAACTCCGCCATCGACAATCTTCCCTGGACCTCACTGCTGAATCCGATAAAGGAAAAGCCATAGCTGTGGGCGTCTCCCAGCACGCTGTCGAGTCGCGGCCCGCCTTCCGGATAGCTGCGGTGCCAGAACTTTTCGCTGCTATAGCTGCGATGCCACAGCGATTCATCGTTCTCCAGAATAAACTTGCTCGGCTCCCCCGCCCAATGCCCCTCAGCGATCGGGACGGGGTTGCTCGAAAAGTGCCAGCGAACGCCAGGGGCATGCACCCAGAAGTAGCACTCCGCTCCATAGAGTCGCAGGTTGTCACCCCTCAGATAGACCGATACCTCGCACCCTCTCAGATCGATGGGGCCCAGCCCAACCCAGTTCCGGTAGTGAATCAGTGCCAGAATCGAAATCGGTCTCTCCGGCACATCGGTGCTCCAGCGAGATTGGTCTGCCCAGATGCAACCCCCGCCATCGACGCCGCCCCCCTTCCGCCATGTCGTCAGCACAAATATGCCCGCGCCCGTCACGATCTCACCGTGGTAATCGTATGAATGCCAGCCTTCCGGACCCACGCCAAAACTGTTTCGTATTACTGTCCGTTTTTCCATGAGGCTTTCTTCCAACTCGGTTGTCACTGTCTGGGTTCACTGTGAGCCAGCCAAGGAGCAATTGTCAACTGTCCTGTAGGGGGCCGGAGTCGCTGGCGCAGCCACGTGGGTGGGAACATGATCTATATTTCTCTTCGGGCAAGACCAGTGCAGACAGGTGTTGAATTGGCACGGCCGCGCTATCGGGGAAAAGCCGCTGGAGTGTGATTATACAAGGTGAAGACTCTGTGTCAACGCTCTGATTCCGTACTCTGAGTCGTCGTCAATCAGCAGGTGCGCTCTTCAGCGCAAAGACAATCAAAAGGGGCCGCAGACAAAAAAGCGTCCCTCTCGTCATAAGTGCTAGCGAGAGGGACGCCCCCTGTCAGAATTCTATTCGACTATTTGAAGCGAAACCTTCTTCCGCCTCGAATTCACTTGGAACTGAGCATCGGCCGAAAAACTAAATCCCGTTCTGAATGAGAGCGGCTCAGCCCGTCTCCTCGCCGACCAGATGATAGGCGCCAACACCGTGCTCGGAAAGGTCCAGTCCTGCCTGCTCCTCTTCCGGAGAAACTCGCAGCACGCCCAGCGCCTTGATAACAGTGAAGAGGATGTAGGCGGAAACGAAAGCCCACACCGGAATCGCGATCGAACCAACGATCTGTGCAAGAATAGGGTGGCTTCCGAAGATACCGGTGGCAATCCCACCCCAGATGCCGCAGAGACCGTGTACCGGCCAGGCGCCGACCGCGTCGTCGATCTTGAAGTTCTCCAACGCCTCCATGCCTACGCACACCAGCACGCCGGCCACAGCGCCAATGATCAACGCCTCGACGTTGTTGACCGAATCACAGTTTGCCGTAATGCCGACCAGACCGCCCAGCGCACCGTTCAGCGTGTAGCTCAGGTTCGGCTTGCCCGTCTTGACCCAGCCATAGATCATCGCCAGTAACGTCCCCAGTGCCGCCGCCAACGTCGTATTGGTGGCGATCAGCATGACCGCATCCGTGTTGACCGCGCCCGTGAAGGCAAGCTGGCTGCCCGGATTGAAACCGTACCAGCCAATCCACAGGATGAAGACACCCAACGCAGCCATCGCCATGTTGCTGGGAGGCAGCGGATTGGTCGAGCCGCCGCCGAAGCGTCCGATGCGCGGACCGAGCACGATGACCGCGGCCAGCGCTGCGAATCCACCCACGGCATGTACAACCAGAGACCCGGCAAAGTCATAGAAACCCATCGCGTCCAGCCAGCCTCCACCCCATTTCCAATAGCCGCTCACAGGGTAGATAATGGCTGTAAGGATGATACTGTAGATCAAGTAGCCCGATATCTTCATGCGGCCGGCCACGGCGCCAGATACAATCGTGGCCGCCGTCGCCGCAAAGGCCACCTGGAACAGAAAGTCAACCTGTGGGTTCAGGTTGCCCGCCATCGCTTTCGGCGCATCCGTTGAGATTCCGAACCCACCGAACCCCAGGAATCCCCCGAGCAACTGCCCACCGTACATGAGGCTGTAACCAATCAGGAAATAGAAGAAAACACCACTCGCCAGGTCAATGATGTTTTTGAACATAATGTTCACGGTATTCTTGGCCGAATTGAAACCCGCCTCGACCATCGCGAAGCCAGCCTGCATAAACAGCACCAGCACCGCTGAGACAAACAGAATTAAGTTATCAATCGAATAGGCGACTTCATCCGTCGTGAACGGCGCCGCATCCTGGGCGAATGCAGATGGGGCGAAGACAAGCAGCCCAAGAACGGCGAGCGGTATCGCCCGCAACTTCGAGCCGTGTTTCATGGCACGTACAAGCATGGACATCGAAAAGTTCTCCTTCCTCAAGTGAGACCTGAAATAATACTACCCATCTTCTCCACTTATGCCGCGGCGGCCGCTCCCCTGGCTTTGATTGCAGCCCGCGTACTCCGTGGCGCAGATGGGCCAATCCAAACATAAGGGCCTGTGCTTCCGTCACTGATCAACACAGCATCACGTTCCCTGAGCGCAACGCCGGCGCCTCAGAAATTCACAAGCCAGCGATTACGACAAAGGATACCCGATCCGGGAACCCAATCCACTGCCCATCCTGCATGAAATTGAAATCCCGTTTTTGTGCATGTTGCACATAACAAAACTGCGTCTGTGAAATGACGCTGCCTTTCGGCCGCGCTTAGTCCATTTCTGCACCGAACGAGAAGCCAATGAAAGCTGAAAAAACGGGCACCTTGCGCGTCGGCACCTCCTCTTGGAGCTTCCCCGATTGGCGAGGCGTCTTTTACCGCCCTCAAACGTCGGCCGATCAGCAGCTCAGCTTTTACGCCAAGCAGTTCAACAGCGTCGAAGCAAATACCAGCTTCTACGCCCTGCCCGCGCCCAAGACCTTGCTGCGCTGGCTCGAAAGCGTGCCCGAAGGTTTCACTTTTTCCTTGAAAGCGCCCCGAGAGATCACCCACGAAAAGAGACTGGTCAATGTGGAACGGACAACGGCTGCCTATCTGGATGTCCTGCGTTCGCTCGGCCCCGCCGCCGCCCCCGGCCTCATCCAGTTTCCGGCGACCTTTACCCGCGCCAGCGACGGCCGCCGCCTCGCCGGCTTTGTGGACAGCCTCGCGACCAGTGCCGCCGAAATACCGCTGTCCGTCGAAGTCCGCGCCTTCGATCTCATGACCACCGCCTTCATTCGCTTCCTGCTGGAGAGGCGGATCGGCTTCGTTGCCGTTGAACGCACCGGGCAGCCCGATACTTTTGCCAACTGGCAGGCCGCTGCCGGCCTCACTGCCGCACGTCTTCCCTGCCATATCCGCCTGATCGGCAACGACAGAGACCCTTTGCCTGACGACAAGCTCATTCGCCGCCCCCAGGACGAACTGCTGGACAAATGGGCCAAACGCATCGCCGATCTCCTCAAAGGCGGAACCGACGTCTTCTGTTACGTCCACAACCCCTTTGAAGGCCACGCGCCGGAAACGGTCCGCCGCCTGTGCCACCGCGTTAACCAGTACCTGCCCATACCTGACTGGAATCCCGAAGTCGGGCCGCCTGCCGGCGAGGAGGACCGCGGTCAACTGTCGCTATTCTGACCCCACATGGACTGTTAACCTAGGTTAAATCGACAGTTAACCTTATCTACGCGTTTTTCTTCACCCCTGCAGCGACAAATCTCGCCGAAAATCCAGCCCAACACCTTGAATTGTGATGCTATACTGTTCCTCATTGTCGTTCGCCCTCTGATTGTCAAGACAGCGATGAAGGGGATCGAAATGGAGATTGTTGACTTTCTGCAGCTTGTCCTCTTGCTGGGTCTGCTCGCGGCAGTCGCGATTTTGCTGATTAGCCTCCGCGCCGCGCGTCAACCGAACGACAAGCAGGAAAAGGATGTAGCATCCAAGAGAAATCAGTCGCGATCGGCTCCCGCCCGTACCCTGCATCGCCCGCGTAACGACCTTAATCGACAGATGGACAGGCGCTTAGTTAGTGGGTAAGAAAGAGGCCGGCCCACCGGGGCCGACCTCTATGGTGTCCTCCAACCTGAAACTTTGAATGAGTGACGGCTGCGGCAACAGCTGTCACCCTAATATCAGGCCGGATTGGTCTCCAGTATAGCACGCCGCATTGCCGCGGCCAACGTCAGCTGGGACGGACGCCGGTTCTGTCGAATGCCACTGCGAAGTATGCAATTGTGTAGCGTAATGTCGGCGTCCGCCTTGTTCCGTTGAGTTGCTCATGTCAATTGAACAATTCTGATATTGGCCCCGGCAGAAGGAACCAATTCAACATTCCATACAGGAGACCACACTCAAATGCTTCAGCAAACACTCTCGCGCCGTCTCTATCACGTAAAGGGGCAACTTACATCGGCCCTATGCATTTTTCTGATGCTGGCGCTCTCCGCCTGCGTGGTACAGACTGTTCCTGCTGCCCCGCAAAGCTCGGGCGAATCTATGGATTCCGGACCGGCAGTGGACTTGAATGCCGTCAAGGAATACGCATTGGAGAATGCGGGTCTGATGCAGGGCGCTACCGCCAGCCTGGCCGACGTAGCACAGCAATACTACGATCTCGTTCAGGCAGCGCTTGAGGCGAATCCCGATGCCGACCCATACGAACTGCTATGGGCCGATAGCCAGGAAGAAATCAAAGCCCTGGTCCTGCAAGCGCGAGATTTATGGCTCGACGCCAGCACATTCTATGAACTTGATGAGGGCATCGTAGCAGGTGTTCCCTCCCTGGCCCACTACGACGTCTGGATCGACGCCGGCCCCCCTGGCTCTGAGGATCCGGAAGAGGCCTTGGAGTGGACCCTCGAGCTGCCCGATGGCCGGGTATACGAATCCCCTGGAAACTTCTTCCACAATCTTCTGGAACCCACCCTTTGGGGAACGAATCCCGGATTCACCGGCCTCAAGGTCGATATGGATGGCGATGGCGAAATCAGTGTAGGCGAGGCCCTGCCCGAAGCCAACATGCTTCTCGGCGCCACCCAGGGGTTGAATGAAGCGACCCTTGAAATGCAGGGCGCCATCGAATCCTGGGAACCGACGCTTGAGGACGCCCTGACTGCTCTCGTTACCATGATCCCGACTATGAACGAGTACTTCGGACAGTGGAAGGAATCCGTCTTCGTCACCGGCACCGACAGCGAACAGGAAAGCTTTATCGCAGTAAGCCGGCTACACGACATCAAAGGAATCCTTGCCGGACTGAGTTTCACTTACGATAATATTTCGCCCTTGGTGTCCGATAGCGACGTTCAGCTTCATGAGCAGATCCGAACCGACTTCAACACTCTGATAACTTACGTTGACGATCTGTTTGCTCAGGAACAGGAGGGCGTGCAGTTCAGCCCCGAAGAGGCCGATCTTTTCGGTACTGAGGCCCAGGACCTGGCCACCGCCCTTGCCGCCTTGGTAGCACAGGCCGCTTCCGACTTGAATGTCGCCCTCGATCTTGCCTGATCTGTAGAGTCGCTGCGCCCTCCGTTTTCGCGGGCGCAGCGACTCGCCATACCTGGTAACGAGGCCTGGAGCAACTTCTGTGAAGGACGAGAGCCGTGAATAGCGCTGGCGAGCCGACGGTCATGCCGGGACACCGCGCTTTCCTCTGCCTGATCTGCATTGCAACTGCAGTGGGAAGCGCATTTTTGATGGCGCAGACCACGCACGCGCAACCGGAGCCCAAAACCAGTTTCATCCCCGCGTTCTCTCAGACCGGGCAGGGCGGTGAAGAGCCACACCTGTGGCAGGTGGCCGAGCAGCTTCGCAGCTTTACTTTTGAGGCCCAGCGGGCGCTCTACGAGGCAGAGCGCGCTGAGCGAGAGGAAACCAAGAACGCCCTCGCCTCTCAGGCCCTGACGCACATAGAATCTGCAGTAATGGTCTATAGCGAAGATCTGCAGTCTTCCCTTACAGTCTTGGCGCCCGCTTCCGACGCCTGGATTCAAAGTGCCCTGGACGACGCGCTCCGGGCCGCCCAGGCCAAAGACGGCCCCGCCCTGTCTGCCGCCCGCGGCCGCTTCTGGACCGGCCTGCTCTGGGGGGCGCAAACCGCCGCCCTGGCCTCCCTGGAATCCGAAGACGGCGCCCGCGCAGCAGACTGGCTGCGCCTGCGCGAATTCCGTCGCGCCACCAAAGTTAGCATGATCGACGACCTGGCCCGCCGGACCATAAATTCCTATCTTGGCGGAGTGACCAATCAGGCAACCACCCTCGCCGTCGTGGGCGATGACCTCAGGGATACCTACTTTTTTCGCCTGCGAGAAGCACTGAACAACCTGGAGAAGGCGGCCAAAAAGGGATACCCGACGCGCTCCGCCGAATGGGCGGGTCAATTGCAGGGTTACTTCGCT
This sequence comes from Caldilineaceae bacterium, assembly GCA_965208965.1. Taxonomy (GTDB): domain Bacteria; phylum Chloroflexota; class Anaerolineae; order Caldilineales; family Caldilineaceae; genus Bin5. The sequence goes on along the minus strand of OZ242384.1, from coordinate 158,992 downwards.
ATCCTGCGTGACGACTTTGCGGAAAAAGAGGGGGAGTCCGCTGCAACCGCAGTCGAACAAGCCCTGATAAGTCTTGAAAAGGACGTCGTGGCCGGCGATCTTTCCCAAACAGCCGCTTTCGTTTCCGACCTGCGCGGCCTCATCTCTTCTTATCAGCCTGTCGATCTCTCGCCTGAAGAGTTCGCCCGCCGTAGTCAACTGCTTTATCTCTTTATTGACCTGGTCTACATCGAATACCGCGACGGCGTCAGAAACGGCCAGATTACTATCGAAACTGAATACCTGGAGGCGCTCACCTTCCGTGACCAGGCCGAAGTCTTTCTGGCCGAACTCTACCCCCGCATCTCCGCCGCCGACCCCGCCGCCGCCGAGCGTCTCGTTGTCCTTCTTCAGGAAATGAAGGTGGCCCTCGAACAGCTCGACGAAAGAAAGCTCGTGCGTTCCCAGGTGGAAGAAGCGCTGACGCTCACCGAAGAGACGCTCGGCGACGCCGTGCATGACAGCAGTGGTGAAGGCATTTTTAACGTGGTTGAAACCCTGTTAAACGAAATGGAGCAGCAGGTGGCGCGCGGCGAATACGAGCTGGCCGAAAGCAGCCGCATCCAGGCCTACGCCCTTTTCGACGCTGGGCCGGAGTTGCGGCTCATGGCCTTTTCACCCGACCTGGTAGCGCGCCTTGACGGACTCTTCTGGCACGGCTTCCAGGGGCAGCCTGGACTCTCTTTAGTCGTCGCCCAAGGCCGTACCCCTGCCGAGGTCGCCGCAGTTCGAGACGTTCTTGACGAAGGGCTGGCCGAAGCCCAGACCGTTCTCGGCACTGGCGCTGCACCCCTTGCAATCATTACCAATTCCGCCGTCATCGTTTTCCGGGAGGGGCTGGAAGCTATTGTCATCCTCGCCGCTCTCATGGCCAGTATGGTGGGCGCCTATGCCGCTTTCCGGCGCTCGATGCTTGTTGGTGTTATATTGGCAACAGTTGCGACCGCGATTACCTGGTGGATCGCCCAAAAATTGATGCTCGCCTTCAGTAGTTTCGGGGAGCGCCTTGAAGCCGTCGTTTCTCTGATCGCCGTGGGCGTCCTCCTCCTCATCACCAACTGGTTCTTCCATCGAGTCTATTGGAAGGACTGGCTGGCAGGGTTCCACCAGCGCAAAAAGTCGTTGTTGGGGGGAGCGGCCGAAAGTTTGCTGTCGGCCCAGGCCCTTGGCTTTATCGCACTGGGGTTCACCAGTGTCTACAGGGAGGGTTTCGAGACGGTGCTCTTCCTGCAGGCGCTCGTACTGGACGCAGGCCCGGCAATTGTTATGCAAGGCGTCGCACTCGGCCTCCTCGCGACGGCTATTGTCGGCTTCTTCACCTTCCAGCTCCAGACCCGTCTGCCTTATAAAAGAATGCTGGTGATTACCGGCATCCTTATTGGCGGAGTGCTGCTCATAATGGTGGGCAATACGATTCATACAATGCAGGCCGTTGGCTGGGTGCCAATCTCACCCGTAGGTTCCCTCAACCTTCCCTATTGGGTTAGCCTTTGGCTCGGCATCTTTCCGACTTGGGAAACGATTTGCGGCCAGGGTGCGGCCGCAGTATTCGTAATTGGCAGCTACTACCTTGCCGAATACCAGCAGAAGCAGCGCGGACGCGCTGGAGCCCAGGAAAACTCTGCCGCACTCAAGGAACAAACTGTTCAATCCAAATGAAAAACCGGCCCCGAAGGGCCGGCTGAAAGTAGGAACAACAATTCCGGAAAGCGGCTGCTGACACCAGTCCACTTTCACATGCTGAACCCGTTGCAGAGTATAACAGATACTGCCGCGCTTTGCAATAGTGGCTTTTCTTCTGCTCTACCGGTTCAGCCAAGAGACGGTCACCCCGTGACCGAATGGAGAAAGCCATGTCCTCGTTTAAGCGTCTCGGACTTCTGATTATCTGCGTCGGTCTTCTCACCGCTTGCACATTGACCGTCGACCAGACATTGCTTCCGGCGGCCCCAGCTGCTGCGGAAACCCCTGCTCCTTCCGCCGATAGCGCGCACGCTTCCCGAGATGGAAAAGCCATCGAGCTGAACGATGCCGATGGCAACCTTGTTGTTGTCGACGACCTGAGCCGAATTATCACCCTCGGCGGAACGGTCACAGAAATCGTTTTCGCCTTAGGCTCTGGTGACAACGTGGTAGCGGTCGACAGTTCCAGCAGCTACCCTTCCCAGGTGAGCGACCTGCCCCAAGTAGGTTATCAGCGTCGCCTTTCCGCCGAAGGTGTGCTGGCCCTTGATCCCTCACTCATTCTGGCGACAACCGAAGCCGGTCCATCTGAGGCGGTTCAACATCTCAGGGACACCGGTGTTGATGTCCTCTTGCTCGAATCCGATGATTCGGTGGAAGGCGTCGCGGAAAAGATTCGCGGTTTCGCCAAAGCTCTGGGCCGGGAAGCAGAAGGCGAATCCCTGGTTGTCCAGCTTGAGGCCGACTTGGACCAGGCCCGCGCCTATGTCCAGAGTGCCGAAAGTCAACCGCGGGTACTGTTCATCTACGCGAGAGGCGCCGGCGCTGTCAGCGTCGCCGGACAGAACACCGGAGCTCACACAATGATTCAGTTGGCGGGCGGCGAAAACGCCATCGAAGGATTCGAGGGCTACCGACCACTCACTGCCGAGGCCGCGCTCGCCGCTGCGCCTGACGTCATCCTCATGTTCACCAGCGGGCTCCAGAGCCTCGGTGGCCAGGATGGCTTGCTGGAACTGCCTGGCATTGCCCAGACGCCTGCGGCTCAGAACGGCCACATCGTAGCTATGGACGGTCTCTATCTGCTCAACTTCGGTCCACGAATGGGCCAGGCTGTCCTCGATCTGGCAAAGCAGATCCGAGAAGAACAGTAGGCGACGGGTAGTTTCCGTCTAAATCAAAAGACACCCGAGTGATCAATTCTCTTCATACAAAGGAGACCAGCGACCATGTGTCAGCATATCGTCATCTTGGCCGAACGAAGTGGTCAGCAATATGTCAGCCAGTGCGAACACGGAACTGTCCATCTGATCTGGGATGGAGTCGGGCTTCACCTTTCGGCCGAAGCCTTTAACCGCTTGGCAGCTCACATCATGAAGACGCGAAGTAACATCCAGGAGCTTGGTGACTCCATCAGTCAAGGTCACTGCCGCATGTGCGTTGGCAAACTGTCACTTATCTTACCTGTGGAGGACTTCCTACTCATGGCAGAGATGATTGATGAGGTCATGCCCCGAGTCAACTTGACTGGTAACGGACAATATCATTCCTCCGTTCGGATGACGCCACCGCATCAACTGAATCCGCCAGTCCTGAACTAAGTAATGCTTGCTGCCTGCCAACTGTCAAACATCTGTCTCTGGAAAAAGGGGAAGTCCGTCCTCTTCTGATTCCGTAGGACTTTTTGCCCCGCGGCGGTCAACAGCTTGGAAAGCACAACGAGACCCATCTTCGACGCAAGTGAAAGGCCGGGCCGATGTTAGCCAAACTTCATCTGCTCAGCCCCATCTCTTTCGATTCCCTGAGGACGCGACCTCTCTTCGTCTTGGGAGGACTAGGACTCTTGCTCCTCTTCACCAGTGCCATGGGCATCGCCACGGGCGCAGTTACGGTTTCTCCTAATCAGTTAATCGCTATCCTAGCCCATCCAACTGGCCTGGACTTCCCATGGACCTATGATGCCCGCCAGGAGGCTGTCGTAATCGCGATTCGCTTGCCCAGAATCTTGCTGGGACTTCTCATCGGTTCAGGACTGGCTCTGTCCGGCGCCACCATGCAGGGGCTTTTTCGCAATCCTCTCGCAGATCCAGGGCTGATAGGAATCTCCAGCGGGGCGGCTCTGGCGGTAACCGCGTGGATTGTGTTGGGAAGCCCCCTCATGGAGCTGGCCGGCGCCTTTCTCAGCTACACCTCGCTGCCACTGGCGGCTTTCATCGGAAGCATGATCGCTACTCTGCTTGTCTATCGTCTCTCTACCCAGAATGGGCGTACAATCGTGTCTACCATGTTGTTGGCCGGTATCGCCGTCAACGCCTTGGCCGGCGCCGGCGCCGGCTTTTTTGTTCTTCTCGCTACGGACGATCAATTGCGGGATATCGTATTCTGGAGTCTGGGCAGTCTGGGGGGAGCAACTTGGCGAGCTGTCTTTACAACAGTTCCCTTCGTCGGGCTGGCAATTCTGGTTCTTCCTCGCCTTGCCCGGTCGCTCAATGCCCTACTATTGGGAGAAGCCGAGGCTACACATCTGGGAATCTCGATCGAGCAGGTGAAGCGCGTTATCGTTGTCCTGACCGCACTGGCAGTTGGCGCGTCAGTGGCCGCTGCAGGCAGCATTGGGTTTGTCGGGCTTGTCGTGCCACATCTTCTTCGCCTGATGGTAGGGCCGGAACACCGCCTTGTCTTGCCAGGGTCAGCGTTGCTGGGCGCCACCATTTTGGTTGGCGCAGATACAATCGCGCGTACGATCATCGCGCCCGCCGAGTTGCCCATCGGCATCGTCACTGCTAGCCTGGGCGCGCCCTTCTTCCTCTGGCTCTTGCTTCGCGTACGCCACCAGGGAGAGTCTGGCCTTGCTTGAAGCTTTATCCATCGGTGTGCAGGTAAGTGGGAAACGACTTGTACAGGGCGTCTCTGTCGAAGTCCCGCCGGGCCATCTGCTGGCTGTCGTCGGTCCCAATGGCGCCGGCAAGTCGACTCTTTTGCGAGTCCTGAGTGGAGAGCATGCCCCGACTAAAGGGCAGATCTGCCTAAATGGAACCGAACTCCATCGCTGGTCGCCGAAGCAACTGGCACAGATGCGGGCCGTGCTGCCTCAAAGCTCCAGCCTGTCCTTCCCATTCCGCGTACTGGAAGTCGTGCTGATAGGACGTACTCCACACCTGCGAAGTGCAGGATCATCGCACGATTACGCCATCGTCGATCAGGCCCTGCAAGCAGTTGACATGTCAGAATTTGGCCGTCGTCCGTACACAACTCTTTCCGGCGGTGAAAAGCAACGTGTACAGCTGGCCCGCGTGTTGGCCCAAATCTGGGAAGAGTCCTCGTTGGGTCCGCGATATCTGTTCCTGGACGAGCCTACAAATAACCTCGATATCGCGCATCAACATCGAATGATGCGTGTTGCAAGAAATCTGAAAGATCGGGGTGTGGGGATTCTGGCAGTCCTTCACGACCTCAACCTGGCGGCTCAGTACGCCGACACAATTATGCTCATGCAAAATGGGCAAGTTTCGGCAAATGGGTTTCCGTCTGACGTACTGACTCCCGATCGCATCAAGGAAGTATTCATGATTCCCGTCAAAGTCATCAAGCACCCAACCGCATTATGCCCAGTTATAGTGCCTGTACCATGAGTGACTTAAGACTTCCTAAAGTCGACTGAGCAAAAGGAGACTACTGTGGTCATCGTTATGAACCGAATCGCCGTGAAACCGGATTTCGCTGACGCGTTTGAAGATCGCTTTAAGGAAAGGGCCGCACTCGTAGACCGAATGCCTGGCTTTGTCTCTTTTCGCCTGCTTCGTCCAGCAACTGAAGGCGCCCCATTTGTCGTAGAGACGCATTGGGAATGCAGAGAGGACTTTGAACAGTGGACTAAGTCTGACGAATTCCAGCAAGGTCATGCTCGCGCGGGAAGGCTTCCCCGTGAGGCCTTTGCAGGTCATCCAAAGTTGGAAATATTCGAAATCGTTCAGTCGGCAAAGCGAGGGGAAATCCTGGATTCGCCAGAAATAGGCTAAAGGATTCCTCCTCACGCAATGTCAAAAGTGTTGGTTACCGGACTTGAAGGGCCGAGCCGGGGCAGAGCAGGCATCAGCCGAGTTGACAAGGCTCGGGCTCGACCTTCACTACTCCTACATGTGGCCCAACTGCCAGTTCATGTCATTGAGGCTCTGTCTGAGTATGGCGAAGCCACCCAAGAGTAGCCTATGAATTCACTTGGAAAACGATTGCTCGCGCGCATTTCGCAACGAGTTTTCGTCTTTACCTTGCTTTGGATTGGGTTTGTCTGCGCCATCAGCTTCATGGAGACCCCCCTTAAATTCCAGGCCCCATCATTGACATTGCCAGTCGCTCTCGAAATCGGCCATCTTGTCTTTCATGCACTGAATGCCCTCGAAATAGGGTTTGCCTCCGCCATTACTGTGATAACTCTCGTTTCAGACTGGCCCAGGCGTATTCGCGTGCTTACCCTCCTCATCAGCGTTCTCCTCGCAACGCAGACCATACTACTCTATACCGTGCTGGACGCCCGCACGCTTGCGATAATCCACGGATTAGAGGTGCCGGAGCGATCCTTCCACCCGTACTACATCGCATTGGAAGGTCTCAAGCTGGTGCTCCTTCTTTACCTGACTTTTCTACAGCTCGAAGAGTATGACGCCAGGCTCCGGAGATCCGCCCAGGTTGCCCCTGAGACTGCAAATGTCTGACCACGGCCCGGGGTCTCCCTCTGCTCGCTGGTAGTCCCGCCGACACAACCTCATCGCCTGGTTGAATACCTGAAAATGGACAATGTTTGCTTTTGGCAAAATCCGCTGGATTGGTGCAACATTGTCCTTCAAATGGTAGCCTTTCCTCCGGTATGGTGGGCTACTCTGCGGAACAAGGGAGCTCAGATGGACCAGGGGGACAGTCACCATCACGAACACGGCGATGAAGACGTGCATGAGTTCAGCCATACCCACGGGCACGCCCATCACCTTCATCACCACCATCATGGTGATTCAAACAACCTGCGAACCGCGTTCTTCCTCAATTTGGGCTTCACAGTTGTTGAAATCATAGGCGCCTACCTGACCAACAGCGTGGCCATCCTTTCCGACGCCTTGCACGACCTCGGCGACTCGATTGCGCTGGGCATGGCCTGGGGACTGGAGAGGCGCGCTGGCAAGGAAGCGCCGGCGCGTTACTCCTATGGGTACGGCCGCCTCTCATTGCTCGCCGCCTTCATCAACGCAGTTGTTCTTATCGCCGGCGGGCTTTTTGTTCTGTCAGAAGTGATCCCTCGCCTCCTCAATCCGGAAGCCACCAACGCTCCGGGCATGATTCTGCTGGCGCTGGGCGGAATCGCCGTAAATGGCGCGGCCGTATGGCGTCTGCAGGGCGGCGGCGCCATGAACGCCAAGGTCGCCATGTGGCACTTGATGGAGGATGTTCTCGGTTGGGTCGCCGTCCTCATCGTCGGCATCACGTTGCTTTTCGTCGATCTGTACATCCTGGACTCGATTTTGTCACTCCTCATCACCCTTTACATTCTCTACAGCGTCCTTGGGCATCTGAAAAAGACGGCCGAACTGTTCTTGCAGGCAGCCCCGGAAGGAGTGGACCTGTCGCACCTGGCCCAGCGCCTGCGCAACATCAGCGCCGTCAAGGACTGCCACCATACCCATCTCTGGTCGCTCGACGGCGACCATCACGTTCTGTCCACCCATCTCGTCGTCAGCCATTCAGCCGATCAAGACGAGATTCGAGATATAAAGCAGCGGGCGCGCGAAGAATTGGACGGCCTGCAACTCACGCACATCACCATTGAAATCGAATATCCGGGCGATTGCAGTATGGTGGAAAACCGGGTATGAACGTTGTCGCTGCCCCAAGGCAGGCAGCATTACATTCGAAAGGAAACGACACATGTTTGTCGAAAACGTGCAGAGCGCATTGAATCAACAGATCAATATGGAGCTACAGGCGCACTATACCTATCTGGCAGCCGCCGACTATTTCGAAGGATTGGGCCTCAAAGGGTTCTCTCAGTGGATCTTCAACCACGCCGAAGAAGAAATGGCCCACGCTATGAAGATCTATAAGTTCATTCATAGCCGGCGGGGCCAAGTCGAGCTCTTCCCCGTCCCCACCCCGGAAGGGGGCTTCGGTTCACCACAGGAAGTAATGGAAGGCGCGCTCAGGCAGGAGCAAAGGGTAACCGCTTCCATAGACCGTATCGTCAAACTCGCGCGCCAGGAAGGCGATTACGCCACTGACAGTTTTCTGCAGTGGTTCGTCGATGAACAGGTTGAGGAAGAAGAGCTGGTGGACGACCTCGTGCAGAAGCTTCGCCTAATTGGAGACTTTAAGCCCGGGCTGTATCTCCTTGACCGGGAGCTCGCAGGCGTCGACATGCTGGAAGAAACCGAAGAGTGAGCCCAGGCACTGATTGAGGACCTTCCAGCATGCTATCCGTTCGGACCGCCACCCACGAGAACTTTGTATTCACTCTAGCAGTTTTCAGGCTTGACAGTCTTAACCGTCATGTGTATCATAGAGGCAGATGAACTCTCCCTGGGCGCAACCCGGCGTCAGAATCCTGCGGAGATCACACAGTCATCAAAGAGTTGGCAGAAGCAAGATCGCGACTTCGGGAGCCTGCAGGCTCGTCACTAAAGTGGCCCGTGCGAGGAGGCGCCCCCTGTTTTCTCCGACTTGTACAAGAACTGTTCTTGTGAGAAGATAGAGTCGCAAACTGAAGATCGGCCTCTCAGATAAGGTTACGAAGAAGCCGTTTCTGGGGTTGCCGCACCACTTTTTTCAGATTTGCGCTTGATCTGTTCTTGTGAGACGATATAGCGCAGGGTCATCATTTAATTGCTTCTCTATCAATTTATGATGAGATCAAGAGTAAGTTCCCTTAACCCAATTCTCTCAAGGAGCAACAGAACCATGAACAAACGAACCCCACTCATTTCACTCGTTGTACTGTCTCTGCTGCTGGTAGTTCTTAGCGCGTGCACCGCGCCGGCCGCTCCGCCCGATCGAGATGTTGAGATCTCCCACGAGGCGGCTCTGTCGGCCCAGGATGCCCTGATGGGCGGAATTGTTATGGGCGAAGTGATGCTGAGCGAGTCAGAGTTCAGCAGCTATGTGACCAAGGCTCTCGAAGCCAACAGTGGTCCCAATCAGCCGATCAATTCCGTTATGGTCTGGATTGAGCCCGATGCCATGCACTTCCGCGTAACCCTCAAGGACGGCGTCAGCATGATGGGCGATACGCTCGACCTCGTCGGCAACCTGATGGTGAGCGATGGTCATCTGATGGTAGATCTCCAGTCGGCCGGCGCCGGTGGCATGGCCGTCGGTGGAGCCCTGCTCGCTCCTGTGAATGCCCAGATCAACGCCGTTTTGGCCCAGAATATCATGCTCCCGGCCAGCGTCAGCGTTGCCCAGGATTCTGGCTCGATTTCGATCAGCATGAACTAAGCTAGGCTAGGTACGGGGTTCGCGACCGTCGGCGCTGGCAAGTACACTCAAAGAGGTGACGGGCGCCGTCGGTTTACCCCACTTTTCGTGGTGCGCGGGCTGCTTTCGTTCCAGTCCTGGTTGTAGCCAACATCTCACTGCAGCCATGCGGCGCAAGACTCCTTGACTCGGCCGCAGGACTTGGAACAACCGAAGCTCGTCATCGCTGAAAACGAAGAAAACTGTCCTATGATCGGACTGGAGGCTACACGTCCCGATCATAGGACAATTTTTTGTACTCCACCCCTTTCCCCCCAGTTCAACTGCCCCTCATTGGTTGGACAAAAGACATAGGCGGACCGTAGTCCCAACGTAGGTTCGAAATCGCCCAAAGTGCTTGCCAAAAGTGTGTGCTTAGCAGATACTTTCTTGTATTGCCTTCAAAACAACTCGAACTGTACGCGACTGTCATTCATAATCTGCAGGAGCGTGTCTCATCGAGAGAATTCACAGAACGAATGGAATGATGCGTTTACCTGGAACAAAACTGGGCAGGCGAGCAACCCAGTCCGCTGTTGTCATCTGGCTGATGGCGCTGGCTTTTGTCGGCGGCAATATCTCCGGCTACTCTGTCCGCTCGGCGATGGCTGCCGAAGAGCGTCCCGCCCAGTTCCCCATATTCTGGGAAGCCTGGGATTATGTCGTCGCTCATTTTGTCGACCGCGAGAAAGTCGACTTTACCGCCATGACATACGGGGCCATCGAAGGTATGCTCGCCTCTCTGGGCGACGAAGGACACACAACCTTCCTCAGCCCTGATGCCGTAAAGTTGCATCAGACCAGCCTCGAAGGCTCTTTCGAGGGTATCGGCGCGTATGTGTCCATGGAAGACGGCAATGTCCTCATCGTAGCTCCAATAGACGGCTCGCCCGCCGAACAGGCGGGCATCCTGGCCGGTGACATCATCCTGGAAGTGAATGGTGAATCGGTCGAAGGGAAATCACTGGATCAGGTGATCTTCCTCGTTCGCGGCCCGGCTGACTCCGAGGTTGTCCTTACCGTCCGCCGTCCTGAGGTACTGGAACCACTACAGGTCTCCATCACGCGCGCCCAGATAGAGGTGCCGAGCGTGAGTTGGAGCCCAATCCCCAACACCGGCATTTCTTACGTTAAGATCTCGCAATTTAGCTCCGGTGTGGACAGGGAGTTGAAAGCAGCTCTACGTGAGATTTCTGAGGCTCATTCTGACCAAGGCATGATATTGGATCTGCGGAACAATCCGGGCGGGTACCTGCAACAGGCCATTCAGGCCAATAGCCAGTTCCTCCCCAATGGTGAACTGATCCTGATCGAATCCGACGCCAATCAAAATCAGACCATCCACCGCTCGCGCGGCTTGGGTTATGCAAGGGAAATGCCGCTAGTCGTTCTGATTAATAGAGGCACTGCCAGTGCCGGCGAGATCACTGCCGGCGCCCTCAAGGAAAACGAACGTGCCGTACTGATAGGGGAGACAACCTTTGGTACAGGTACCGTCCTCAACCAGTTTGGGCTCAGCGACGGCTCTGCCATTCTCCTGGGCGTGACCAACTGGCTTACGCCCAACGGCAACCCGATAAAGGGCGAAGGAGTGACCCCCAACTTGGAAGTCACGCAACCGGCCAGCACCAGGCATGTGGATGTCGAGTTTCTGAGAAATCTGACCGCTGAGCAGTTCAGCGCGATCGAGGACGAACAGTTCCTCAAGGCGTTGGAGCAGCTGGGCGTCGAACTCCACCCGTCAACGCTGCTCAAAGCAGCGCCGCATGACTTCGTGACCTCCGACTGACAGTCGGAGCAGAAATGCGATTAGGAGAGGATAGGAGCCTTCGGTCCGCTCCCATATCTGCTCCTACGACCGGTACAGGCCCTGTTCAACTATGTAGCGTTCGACAGCGCGGGGCACCTGATAGTGAATCGGCTGGCCCGACTGTACGCGTTCCCGCAAACTACTGCTGGCAATCTCCAATTCTGGCATTTCCATTACGATTACCCGCTCGCGCACGCCGGGCAGCTCAGCTTCCAGGCCCGCCCAGTCGATCTCTACGTCGTGTCGGCGAAGAGCAACCAGCCTGCAGTTACGCACCAGCCATTCCGGCTCATGCCATGTCGGCAGATCCCGCAGGCTGTCCAACCCCATCAGAAAGTAGAGCCGCCCCTCCCCCCCGACTCTCTCTTGGAAAAGCCGCATCAAGTCCGACGTGTAGTGGGGACCGGGGCGTTCGGCGTCAATGAGACTTATGCACATTGCGTTTTCGTCGGCAACTGCCAGGCGGCACATCGCCAACCGGTGATGCAGGGGGGATATGGGGCTGTCTGGCTTATGGGGCGGGTCCCCAGCGGGCGTCAGGACGATTTGATCCAGTTCCAGTTGATGCCTGGCCTCCGCCGCAAGGACCAGATGCCCAATGTGAATCGGATCGAAAGTGCCTCCGAAAACGCCGATTCGTTTGCCTCTTAGTCCCTCTCCTGAACTCATCTCTTTGTTGCCCTCTGCCAGGCGGCCCAGGACGAACGCCGCACGCTCTTATGCCTTCACTCCTGCGTCATTAACCAACAGGAATTCTGCGTCCAGCCAGCTGTTGCTGCCGCCGTCACTCTCCCAGCGCGTTTCCGAATCCCCACACCAGTTCTATTCCGCCAATCTGTACTGTATCTCCGTCCTGGACGCCCTGCTTTCGCAGCGCATCCGAGATCCCCATCGCAGATAGGACGCGCTGAAACCGCAATCCGGCCTCGTAGTAGTCCCAGTTCGTCATCTGTGCCACCCGCTCAATCGCAACACCCTCGACCAGCCACAGTTCGTCCTCCAGACGGGTGACCTGAAATGATCGCTCATCTTCCTCAGGCGACAGCGTCGGTAACTCCTCCACCGCCTCTGTCTCTACCTGCGCCGGCAGCCTATCCAGTTGGGTTTTGACCTCGTACAGGAGTTGCTGCACGTTCTCGCCGGTCACTGCGCTTATGGCAAAAAAAGGGTTCCCTGTATCGGCCAATGCCTCCTGCAGCCGCGGCCAGTTTTCCCGTGCCTGTGGCAGGTCGATCTTGTTCAAAACAATCAACTGCGGTCTCTTCGCCAAAGTCGGGTTGAAGAGCATCATCTCCTGGTTGATCACCTCGTAATCGCCAACCGGATCGGGGCTCGCACCGTCGAGAAGGTGGACCAGTACTCGGCTGCGTTCAACATGACGGAGAAACTCCAATCCCAGGCCAATGCCATCGTGCGCGCCTTCCAACAGGCCCGGAATGTCCGCAAAGACGATCTGGATATGGCTCACTTCGGCCACGCCCAAATTGGGAACAACCGTTGTGAACGGATAGTCGGCAATCTTCGGCGTGGCTTCACTGATGACGCTCAACAACGTCGATTTGCCAGCATTGGGCACGCCTACGATTCCTGCATCGGCAACAATCTTCAGTTCCAGCTCCAGCCAGCGCTCTTCACCTACTTCTCCATTCTCAGCCAAACGCGGCGCCCGATTGCGCCCGCTCTTGAAAGCGGCATTCCCTCGACCCCCGCGACCCCCTCTGGCGACCAGTGCCTGCTGCCCGTCGCTCACCAGGTCTGCTACGACCGTGTCGGTCTCTGCGATGCGCGCGATTGTCCCCACGGGAACCGGGACCAAGAGGTCTTCACCGGTGGCGCCCACCTTCCGTGTTCCGCCCCCGTGTCGGCCGCGCTCAGCCCGAAAGTGCACCTGTCGCCGAAATGATTGCAGAGTATTCATGCCGGAGTTGGCAACGATGTAAACATCCCCACCACGCCCGCCATTGCCGCCGGCGGGACCTCCCATAGGCACGAATTTCTCGCGTCGGAAAGCGACGATGCCGTTGCCGCCGGCCCCGGCCTGCACATGGATTTTCGCTTGATCGAAAAACATGACTGTAGCTGCTTTCGGGTAATGGCTCGGAGTACGCGTCCAAGAACCGCCAGGATGCCCAGCTTCCGATTACGTGCCTCCATTCTAGCGGAGGCGATCCTGCTTCAACAAGAAATTGCCCCGGTCAAGTCCGGCGGTATAATTGTACCGCGTGACGCAGCGTCCGAAGATCACTCCTTCGCCGTCCACATCATCCGCCTTCCCCCACAGTGAGAGGTTCGAGTAGCGCGTCCGTTTGGGTAACATCGATGACGAAAAAGCAGATTCTCATTCAAATTGATGAACGGTTTCAAGGGTATGTGGAGGAGGCCTGGTTGAAGGCGGCGGTACGGGCGACCCTGCAAGCCTGTGAGCGGGACCAACTCTCCGTATCAATTCTGGTGGTTGACGACGACGAGCTGCGGCGCTACAACCGCGTCTACCGCCAGCAGGATGCGCCGACCGATGTATTGAGCTTCGCCGTCCAGGAGGGGTCAACGCTTGTTGCGGAAATGCCCGAGGCTTTGGCAGCTGAAGTGAATGCTGAACTGGGAGATCTGCTGCTGGCCTTCCCTTACGCCTCCCGTCAGGCCCAGCGCTTCGGCCACTCACTTGCAGCAGAACTAAAACTCCTGGTAGTCCACGGTACCCTGCACCTGCTTGGCTACGATCATGACACCGAGACGAAGCAGGCCGACATGTGGCGCAAACAGACCGAGATCCTCAATTCACTGAGTGACGAGGATCTTACGCCTCGCCTGACCACGCCGGACTGGTAAATGAAGCCGCCTGCCCGCGCACGGAACTTTTGGCAGAGTCTTACTTTCGCCCTTGCAGGCGTGCGCCACGCGCTTCACAGCCAGCGAAACCTCCGTATTCACGTCACGGTCGCTGCTGCAGTCGTCATCGCCGGGATTGTCCTGCGCATTAGCCGGGCAGAGTGGGCCGTCGTCGTTACCCTGGTCGCGCTGGTCATCGGTTTGGAACTACTCAATACTGCCATCGAAGCGCTGGTAGACGTGGCCTCACCAGTACCGCATCCTCTTGCCAAAATCGCAAAGGACACGGCCGCTGGCGCCATCCTGGTGGCGGCAGCAGGAAGCGCAATCGTCGGGCTGATCATCTTCCTGCCCCGTTGTTGGCAACTTTTCTTCTGAGGCAGTCTTCCCTTTTGCGGTAACTCCAGGGCAGACAGCTACCCATTACTCTCCTTCCTCCCTGTGGCGCTCAGGCAGCTTCAGGATCGCCGGCACGCCAACAAAAGCGATCAGCCCGCTGAGCAAGAAAGCGGTTTCAAGCCCGAACCTGTCCGCAACGCTGCCAAGTAGCCACAAAGCGGGAGCCCGAATGACAAAATTGGCCATCAGAAAGAGACCGTTGGCCAGGGCCCGGTTCTGTCGAAAACTGTCCTGCACAACCGCCAGCAACACGGCAGATGGCGAAAGCATCGTGAATCCAAGTGGCAACAGAAACGCGAATAGCATCCAGCCAGAACTGTTCAGAAAACCCAGGAAGAGTACCGGAGACACAAGAAACAGAACAATCAGGACCCGTCTCCGCCCCAACCAGTCGCTGGCCGTGCCCATAGTCAGAGCGCCCAGTACACCCGCCCCTTCCAACAGCGTTAACGACAGCCCCGCAAATTCGAACTCATACCCCTTCACATCCTGCATGAATATCGGCAAATAGGTCGTCATCGAAATCGACATAAAGACACGTGCCGCCATGATCCAGAGGAGAGGGGGGTAAACTTTTCGCGCAGCCGGCAACAACTGTTGCAGGGAAAGCAACCTGCCCTGCGCAGGCTTCGCAGAGACCCCGCGCAGTCGCCAGTAAAGGAAAACCGAAGCCAGCCAGCCAAACACCGCCATCCGCCATATCCCCTCAAGGCCAAACCAGCTGACGGCTGCAATCACCAACAAGGGCCCCACTGTGCGCCCCAGCTCTCCGGCTGCCATGAAGAGGCTCATGCCGGTTCCCACTCGGTTACCTGAAATGCGTCCTATCATGGCCGGCGCCGGCGCATGAAAGGCAGCAGTGCACAGGCCGCCAACAAGCATTAACAAGGCCAGCAGTGAATAGCTGTTCGCCAGACCCAGCAAACTACACACAGTGGCTGTCGCCGCCGGGGCCAGAATAATGAAGTACCGTAGACTGATCCTGTCGGCTGTATGTCCTATGAACGGTTGCAGAATGCTGGGAATCTGCATGAAGATCGCCAGGCCCCCGATCGCCGCATAGTCGGCCGCCAGCCTTTCGCGAATCAGTGGAAGGAGAGGCGGCACAAACGCGGTGAAAATGTCATGGACGAAGTGGGCCGTTACGATCGTCAACACTTCCCGGGTCTGAAACTTGGTGCTCTGTTCCGGTTCTTCCTCGATTGCAGTTGAATCAGCGGAACGACCTACTGTAGCTGACATGGGAAAACTGTTCCTGTATGCGCCTTCCCAATTCCGGCTCCCGGGCAGGCATTTATTATGCAGTATGCAATGTACGTGGGTATCGGCTGATTGTAACATCAGTTCAGGAGATGACAAGCACTTGAAAACAGTACTTGGGTACGTTCCTCTGTCTCAACAGGGAACGTCCCGTCGCCTCCAGTTCTGCACTCGCCCTTCGTCTGACCTTCAAAGATCAGGTAGCCACCCCGATTTCCTGGGACACATCCGACAGATTTCGCGCACTTGACACGCCACGTCCCTTATTCTATATTGTTTTCGGTTCCCTCTCGGTGTAATTCCAACAGTCCATACTTCGATCCTTGATTGGAAGGACTTCAATCGCTTGTCACACAAAGGAGATCATTATGATCAGACGTACAGTGAGCAGACGTGACTTCCTGGCCTTGTCCGGCGCCACGACTGCCGGAGCCGTCCTGGCCGCCTGTGGACCAGCGGCTGCACCCGCCGCCGAGTCCGATGACGGCGACATGCCTGCAGCCGAAGGATATACGATCGTCTATACCTATCCGCACGCGGATACAAATATGCTCGGTGGCAACCAGCGACTGATTCTCGAACGCTACGACTCGATGGTTCCGGACACGGACGTTCAGGTGGAACTCAAGACCGGCTATGAGATGTCCCGCGTCCATGCAGACCTAGCCGCCGGTACAGCGCCCGACCTATTCTGGGCCGGTTATACTTCTGTCATCCAGGCCATCGACGAGGGCCTGATCGTCAATCAGCAGGACTATATGGAGGCCTCGGGAGTCGACTTCGACGATTTCGTCGATGGAATCGAAGCCATCTACGCTCCTCCGACCGTCGGCGGCTACTTCTGGGGCATGCCCTACGAACAGGTCGTCGTCCTCTTCGCCTACAATGTCGCTGCCCTTGAAGAGTCCGGCATGGAGCCGCCGCCCAAGGACTGGACCTGGGATGAACTCATCGAATGGGGTGTCGCAGTTACCCGCGACGTAAACGGCAACCGTCCGGATGAAGATGGCTTTGACCCCAACGAGGTCGACATCTGGGGTGTCGCCTACTGGCAGCACTTCGCCATCCAGGAATACCTGCCCTGGACCGCCGGCCAGCTATACGTTGACGAAACTCGCACGAAAGCCACTATCAACAACGACGGTGTCCGCGATTCCCTCCAGTACTTGCGCGATGCCTATGCCAGCGGCGCCGCCACCGAGAAGCCGCCCGAAAAGGGCCTCGTTTCCGGCAAAGTCGTATTCCAGGAGGTCGGCAACTGGGGCCTGCTTGACTTCGAAAAGCAGATCGGAGAAGGTGGGCTAGGCGCACTCTACACACCCAGCCATCCCGTGCATCAAATCACCGCAACCCCCTGGTACGACAAAGAGCTGTGGATGCCCGTCCAGGATGACAAGAATCGTGAGGCCGCCGCCTACCAGTTCTCCGAGTGGTGGGCGCTCGGGGATCCCTATCTCGAATTCTGCCTCGAAACCGGCTACTTCCCCTTCACCAAGAGTCACTTCGCCGACCAGCGATGGCTCGATGCGATAGAAGGCAAGGAGTTCATGCAGGTCGCAGGGGAGATGCCCGCCTACGCCACCAACACCCGCTTCTGGGCTTTGTTCAAAGGCGCGCAGGAGGCCCAGCAATCCATGTATGAACTGTGGGACCTGGCCGTGCATACCGATGAGGATCTGGAAGTACTCATGGCCGCCGCCGAAGCTGAAGTACAGCGAATCATTGACAAATACAACTAAGTACACTATGCAAGCACGATTTGAATCCGGGAACGGGGGCGTCGTGCCCCCGTCACCCTGGTTTCTCTGGCCCCGCCCATGATAGCGTCACTTTCACAGATTCAATTGAACACGCCATCGCTCAATGGAATTCGGTAGGCCGGACCCATTGTAGCTCTGCCCGCGTGCCTTCGTTCGGGCAGTTCTTGAAGCATTCGCAGGGACGTTTCAGCCAGTCCTCGTAAGCATAAGGCCAACCGGAGCACTCCGTACTACCACGGCCCAAACTAGGCTGAACCGGGCTTCGGTTGAGCGATGTATATGCCTTATCCAAAACAGTCCAACGCCAAGGAGCATGATATGAAGGATCTAAGTAGACGAAGCTTTCTGAAAGCTGCCGCCGGCACAGCAAGTGTCGGCCTGCTGGTTGCCTGCGCCCCCGTTGCCGTGCCCGCTGATTCTGGCGACATGGGGGCAGACGAGCCCGACGAAATGGTCGCCGAACTTGAAATGTGGACCGAGATGGCGACCGTCCCCTGGCTGGGCGCGATGGACGAAATCGTCGAAAGCTTCAACAGCGCCAACCCAGGCATCCACGTCACCCACAGCGGTTTTTCCGGCCTGGCCTATGAGCAGGCCACCAAGACCGCCTTTGCCGGTGGCGCGGTGCCCGATTTCCTGCAAACCGACGCCGGTCCCGGAGCGCTTTCCGCCTTCATTGAGGCCGATCAGCTCTTGGATCTGACCGACGTCGTCGAGGAAAGCAAGGGAGCCATCTACCCCGACGCTCTCGACTCGGTCCTCTACCAGGGCCGCTACTGGGGCGCGCCCTGGGCCATGACCGTCGCCAACCTCATGTACTACAATGCAGAAATCCTCGATGAACACGGCGTCGATCCGGCTACCTTGACCACCTGGAGCGCCTTCACTGACGCTTGCCATACGTTTCAGCATGCCGGCGTGACGCCCGTCCTGATCGGCGCCAAAAACGCATGGCCCGGCGGCCACTGGGCGCAGCATCTTTATATCAGGACCTTTGGCGTCAAAGGCTCGGTCGATCTCTTCCTCCGCGGTCTCGATGTCAACCACGAGTCCGACCTGCGTTTCACCGACCCCGCCGGTGTAAGGGTCTGGGAACTGATCAAAGAGCTCCTGGACAACGAATACTATTCCAGGGGCGTGCTCTCTGACGACTATCCTGCCGCCTTTGGCAAGCTCTTCCGCGGGGACGGCGCTTTCTTCCAGACCGGAGGTTGGCTACTGGGTGAATGGTTTGCACAGGAAAATCCCCAGATCGACCTCCAGTTCATGCTCATGCCGGCCATCGACGACATCGCCGAGAGCAACGCCGACGAAGTCTCCTTCAACGCTCGCACGCTTATCGTTCCCAAGGAGTCGGCGCATCCGGAAGAGGCCCAGGTGTTCGTCAAGTGGTACCTGCAATCCGAGGATCCACACAGGATCTGGTACAAACATCTGCCCGGAGAAGCGCCTCCCATGCCGTTATCGTCACCGATGGAAAATCTGCGGCCGGAGTCGGCACGGCTCATCGACTTGCTGGACAACGCACCGGCCCTGACCATCATGATCGAGCGGGCTATGGACTACAACATTGGCCAGGAGATCCTGTGGCACGGCTCCAGCGGTGTTCTGAGCGGCGCGCTCACACCGGAAGAGGCGGCAGAACGCGCCGAGAATCTGGTGCTCGAGTGGCGCGAGGCGCGCATGTAGCCCTCGCTGCAGGAAGTATGCTTGCAGCTCTTTCCGACTGGGAGTAGGAATGCGGCGCTCTAGGCTGACGGGCGGGTCAGAAAAGGGCCCGCAAACGGGACGCTATGATGGACGCTTCGCGCTGTTCCTCATAGCGCCCGCCTTATTCTTCTATACGGTCTTCCTCATCCTGCCGCTCTTCGGAACGGTGGTGATTGGCTTTACCGACTGGACTGGCATAAGCTTTTCCACGCTAAAATTCACCGGTCTAGAAAACTTCATTCAGATGGCCGGTGATGAGTTCTTCTGGGGCGCGTTCCGCAACAGTTTTCTCTTCGTTGTCTGTTGCCTCCTCGTCCAGGTCGGCGTCGCCTTGCTGTTCGCCATCATCCTGGAATCCGGCCCCAGGTTCGCCAAGTGGTTCCGCAGCATCTTCTTCGTACCCTTCGTGATCTCGCTCGTCGTCATCGGGATTCTCTTCAACTTTCTGCTTGACCCGACCATCGGAATTGTTGACAGCTTGCTGCGCGCTATCGGCCTCGACGGGCCCAAATTCGGCTGGCTCGGCACCCGTACTCTCAACGTCTTCGTCGTCATCGCAGTCCACATCTGGCGCAATTTCGGCTTCACCATGTTCCTTCTGATCGCCGGTCTGCAGGCCATACCTCGTGAACTGCAGGAGAGCGCCCGTCTCGACGGCGCCACGTCATGGCAACTGACCACGCGAATTACAGTCCCTCTGCTGCGTGAAGTGCTCGTTGTTGCCTCCGTGATCACCTCGATCGACGCCATGCGCGTCTTTGACCTCGTCTACACTCTGACCGGGGGCGGACCCTATCACAGCTCCGAGACAGTTGTCACCTACATCTACCAACTCGGCTTGGGCGGCGCCCGTACACAGCATGGTTACGCTACCGCCATCGCTCTGGTGCTTGTCCTGGTAATCATCGGCATGTCCGTTTTTCAGTTCACCCTTGCCCGCGCCGGCAGGGGAGCCGTTTCCAACTGAGGATTCCGTTATGGTCTTTCGCGAACTCAGTCTGCCGGTTAGGCTCCTCTTCTACCTATTCCTGGTCGTCGCTGCCGTCAGCATCCTCTATCCCCTGACGTGGATGTCCTATACTTCACTCAAAACCAACGAAGAGGTCATGCTCTCCCCATTCGGTCTGCCGACCCGCATCTCTTTCGATAACATCGCCGAAGCCTGGCAAACCGGGCACTTCACCCGCCTCTATGCGAACAGCATCCTGATCGCTGTCGTTTCCGTTATCGGCATTATTGCCATATCGACTACCGCCGCCTACGGGCTGGCACGCTATCACTTCACCGCCAATCGAGCGCTCTTTCTCTATTTCCTGGTCGGCATGGCAGTGCCCACCCAGGCACTTATGGTGCCCAGCTTTAAGTTGATGGCCATCCTCGACTCCTGGGCAACTGCCCTGCATCTGCCGATCCCATTACTCAACAGCCCGCTCGCCGTAATTCTTACCTACATGAGCTGGTCCTCCCTTGCCATCATCTTCATTCGCGCCTACTTCATGTCGATTCCCCCGGAGCTCGAGGACGCGGCTCGCGTAGATGGAGCCAGAGAGCTGCAGATCCTACGCCATGTCATGGTCCCTCTCGCCATGCCGGCGATTGCGACTATGACCATCTTCTATTTCGTCTTTTTCTGGAACGACTTTCTCTGGCCCTTAATCTATCTGCACAAACATACGCTGCGCACAATCCCTCTGGGAATCATGCATTTTGAGGGCAAATATGTAAGTCTCTGGAGTCTACAGGTGGCGGCTCTCTCGCTGGCGGCCTGGCCACCCATCTTCATATACATACTTTTCCACCGCCGCATCCAGCGCGGCCTGACAGAGGGAGCCCTGAAGTTCTGAATCCAGCGGGTCTCCCAAAGCAACTGGGCAAGAAGACAAGAGTTGCAAGGATCTTGCCCAGGAAAGTGAATCTCACCTATGGCCAATCTTTCTCAAGCTAGCAGCGCGCTTCCACAGATGCGCCCCAGCCGGTTTCGTCTTCCGCGCGGGGAGGCATTTAGGGAGAACCTCTACGGATATCTCTTCATCTCTCCCTGGATTCTGGGGTTCGTTCTCTTCCTGGCAGGACCTCTCCTGGTCTCACTCGGACTGATGTTTACCGAGTACGCCGGATTCAAGAAAATCACCTACGTAGGTCTGGCGAACTTCGAGGAGCTGATAAAGTTTGACATTCGCTTCATCGGTTCGTTGCGCGTTAGCGCCGTATTTGCCTTCTGGACCGTCTCACTGGCCATCATCATTTCGCTGGCCATGGCGCTTCTCCTCAATCAGCGCTTCAAGGGGCATACCTTCTTTCGCGGCCTCTTCTATCTGCCGGCCGCGGTCAGCGGCGTTGCCATGACCTTCGTCTGGGCCGCGATGTTCGAGAAGGACTACGGGATGTTCAACCAGATTTTGCGTATCTTCGACTTCGATCGCGTCGCCTGGCTGACATCGATAGAGTGGGCCCTGCCCTCCTATATCATTATGCGCCTATACGGAGTTGGGCACTATATGGTGATCATGCTTGCCGGCCTGCAGAGCATACCGGACGATCTTCACGAAGCCGCCAAGGTCGATGGCGCCAGCGGTCTGGCCCTCTTCCGCCATATCACCCTGCCCCTTCTGTCGCCGACCATCTTCTTCCTGATGATCGTCGGCATGATCGGCTCGCTGCAGGTGTTCACGGAAGGCTTCATGCTGACGCAAGGGGGGCCGGCGCGTTCCACCCTCTTCTATGTGCTCTATCTCTACATCGTCGCCTTCACCGAGAGACGGTTCGGTTACGCCAGTGTGCTGGCATGGATTCTCTTCCTGATCATCATGGGACTGACCCTGCTTCAGTTCTGGCTGGCCCGGCGCTGGGTTCACTACGAGTCGCAGGAGGCATAAATGGCAACGGATATCAGACCAGCAAGCAGTCCTTGGATATACCGCCGAGCGCTGCGACAGGCCCTGAACTATTTGATCGCTGTCGCGATCGGCATCATCATGATCTTCCCGCTGCTATGGATGTTCTCGGGCGCCGTCAAGACAAAGGAAATGCTGCTCGAAGAGACCGTCATCAATCTGATTCCGCCGCTGCCATGGCAGTGGCAAAACTTCATCGATGCCTGGACAGCACTGGCCTTTACCCGGTACCTCATTAACACCCTTGTCATCACTGTGGCCACCATGTTCGGAGGGCTGCTTTCCGCCTCGATGGTGGCATACGGCTTTGCCCGCCTGCGCTTCGTGGGCCGAAGCTTTCTTTTCTTCATCGTGCTGGGTACGATGATGGTCCCGATGCAAGTCACAGCGATCCCAACTTTCCTCCTCTTCCACCGCCTGGGCTGGCTCAACACCTACCTTCCGCTGATCGTGCCGATGTGGATGGGCGGCGGCGCCTTCTACATCTTCCTGCTGCGCCAGTACATTATGACAATCCCCACCGAGTTGGACGATGCCGCCAAGATCGACGGCTGCTCCCCGATCGGCATCTACCGTCACGTGATCCTGCCCAATATCGGCCCGGCGCTGGCCGCGGCCTCGATCTTTCTCTTCCTCCATTCATGGAACGATCTGTGGGGTCCGCTGATCTACCTGACCGATGACAATACATGGACCTTGGCGCGCGGTATGTTGACCTTCAAGCGGACGCTGGCCGAAGTCCGCCACGGCGGCGGCCTCCGTCAATACCAGATTCACTGGTTCCTGTCTCTCGGCACCATGACCATGTTGCCCGTTCTGTTTATCTATCTCGTCCTCCAGCGCCACTTTGTAAGCGGCGTTGTCACATCCGGCCTGAAAGGGTAATCTGTTCATAACACCGTGATTTAACTGCTGACGACTGGCGAACCGTCAGCAGTATTGAGGCGATAGCGCACAAAAACTTCATGCAACGAGCATCGCTTTTGGTCGCTTCAGCCCTGCTTCTGTTTACCGCTTCCTGCAACGGCCCTGCAGACGAAGGCGACCTGCCTCCCGAGTCCGGAATCTCCGCTGCCGAAGAGCAGGAGCCCTCGGCGGACGCATTACCCGAAACCGCCTCTGAGGAGGAGGGAGCGACAGATTCCGCTGCTGCCGCTGCGCCTACGTCGACGCCGTTGCCTTCGCCCACCTCAACGGAAACACCTCAGCCGGCGCCCTCGCCGACCGGGACGCCGACTTCGACCCCATCTGCAACGCCGTCTCCGACCCCGACACTAACCCCCGAACCGCCCCCACCGACGGCCACCCAGACCGTGACCGCCACCGCCACAAATACGCCCCCGCAACCGTCCCCGACACCTACTTTGACGGCCACGCCTACCAGCACCGCGATTCCGGCTGAAGTCTTTGTCCGCAGCCACACCACCTATGAAGATGACTTTCAACTGGTGCTGGTTGGCGAGTTGGTGAACGGCGGCGCCTTCGAAGTCTATGGCGTCCGCGTACAGGCGAGGTTCTTCAACAGCAGGGGCGAACAGGTTGCCGACGTCGAAGCGCCGGCGGCCTTTGTCAAATTGGAGGCGGAACGTGCCGCTCCGTTTCGCATGGTTGTGAACGTCGACCCGACCGCTGTGGAGAGCTATGAGTTGGATCTGTTCTATGATGAATTCGCCGTCGCCGAGTTCCGCGACATTGAAGTGTCGGCCGTAGCCGTAGTGGAGCGGGAAGGACGCGTTGCGGTAGTCGGCATACTCCACAATCCCCACGAAACCGCCCTGACTTCGGTAAGGGTGGCCGCTACGTTCTATGACGATTCCGGGGAAGTTGCGGAGGTAGTGGAACTCTCCATGTTCGGAGAAACTATCACGCCCGGCGCGGAGCTTCTCTTTGAAATCCCCTTGCATGATGACGACAGAGCGTATGCACATCTGCGCGTCCAGGCCCAAGGTCAACTGAGCCTGTTCTGAACTCCGACAGTCGACGCGCTTCCCTACGCATTCCTCCTGAGAACCCGAACGCGCAACGTCCCTCCGGCAGTGATAGCACTGCACGGAGGGACGCCGTGATCCATTCCTGGTTGAACTGTACTCTATCCGTCTGTCTGATCCAGGGGGTGAACCATAACGCTCACCCGGTTGTCCAGTTCAGAGCTTTCGGCCACCACATTAGCCGGATCTACGACGACCTGAAGCGTTCTCGCTCCCAGACCGTCCGCCGCCCGGAACAGTGTGCGTACCGTGACCTCCTCTCCCGCCGCCAGAAGCTCAACTGTCTGCGGCGGTCCGAGGAGGTTCAGATTGTCGGTCTCATCCAGGACGTGGACGCTGAAGCCGCCGACGTCTTTGCTTCCTTCGTTGCGCACCGTGGACGTTACAACGACCAGCTCCCCTTCACCAGCCCGCGATACATTTACGACAACTTCCTGAGCGTTCAGGGAAAGATTGACCCCCTCCACGGTGTTTTCCCCACCCGAAGACGATGCCAAACTTCCTGAGTCCGTCCCCTGTCTGTTGCCCTGCGCCGACGAACTGAAGCGGAGTGTGCGCTCGGCGAAGTTATCACTTTCGTCGGTCTCGTTGATGGCCTCGTCAGGATCGGCCGTCACGCGAATCGTGCGGTTTCCTTCCAAGTCACTCGTATCGAAGGACATCACCGCCAGTTCCCGCGCACCGGGCTGAATTGGCTCCTCTATCGAGAACTCGCCTATTTCGACGGCTTCCTCGTCTGTGACGTCTTCAAACAGAACTGTCACGTTCTCCGCCGACGTTTTGCCCTGGTTGCGAATCACGGCCGTTATCGTAACCGGATCACCGGCTTCGGGGACGGGCGGGAAGAAGCGAATGTTTGAAGGCAGAATCGTCAGATTCGGCGCCTCTTCCGACGCTTCCGAAGCCGTGCGCACGCGCAAGGTCTTTTCAACCCTGTTGTTCTCCTCATCCAGTTCGCGCACTGCATCTTCCGAATCGGCTACGACCCGGATCTTGCGTTCGCCGGCTTTGCCTTCGGTCCCGTAGGTTACTGATACGGTCGTACTGTCATTTGCGCCCAGCTGGTCGATCCGCTGAGGACCGCCAATCGGCCTGGGCACTCGTTCGGTCACGTCCAGGAAGCGTACGACGAACCCTCCTGCATTGGCGTTGCCGCGGTTAGTGATTTTAGCCGAAATCTCTGTATCACTGCCTTCGACCGGCTCTTCCGGATCGAATTCAACATCCTCATCGCCTAATGAGATGTCGGCCAGTTGCGGCGGCGAGATAAAGAGCCCTCGCGTCGCCTGGTTGTCCCGCTCATTCATCTCCGATATGACATTGTTGGGATCGACAACCACCCGGATCTGGCGGCTTCCGGTCTCACCGGTGTCGGTAAATGAGACCTCGACAGTACCGCCGCCTCCGGCCGGAACCGCATCCAGCAGCTGTTCCGTGCCGATGGGTATCGAGCCGCCGCCAGTTACGTCAAGTATCTGCACAACCACGTCATGAGCCGTATCGGTACCGTTGTTCAGAACTGTGGCCGAGACCGTCACCACGTCGTGGATCTCCGGTGACTGCGGCGCAAACTTGATGTTGCCGGACAGCATCGCCAGGTTCGGCGCCATTGCGGCCTGTACCGGCAAGGTGACGACCGTCTGGTTGTCCTCCTTGGTACTCTCGCGGATGAAGTTGTTGGGATCAACAATCACGCGGATGCGTCGGTCGCCTGGTCTGTCTAGCGTGTCGTATATTATCGGTACGGTGGCGCTTGAACCAGCCGCCAGATATCCTATGACGTAGGGCTGGCCGATCGGTTCGACGCCGGCTTCCGTCACGTCCAGGAACTGAACGACCACGTCGGTAGCATCCTCGGCACCGTCATTGAGAACGATCGCCCGGACCAGAACCCGGTCGCCTTCCGTCGGCGCCGCAGGATTGAAGCCCACATTGCGGGGATGTACAATCAGATTAGGCGCAGCCCGCTCCAGCACAGACACTGATTTAGTGGCCTTGTTGTCGCTTTCACCGCTTTCTTCAATGAAGTTGCCGGGGTCAGCCGTTACTTCGATTCGACGTTGACCCTCCTTGTCGGTCGTGTCGTAAACTACGCCCACGGCCGCGCTTCCACCGGGCGGAATCAGCGAGATCGCCTGCGCCGCCCCGACTGGCACCGCGGGCCGTTCAGTAGCGTCCATGAACTGAACATCCACATCGCGTGCCGGCGCGCTGCCGTGGTTGACGATTACTGCAGTGAGTATGATCCTCTGCCCTTCACGCGGCGATTTCGGCGTTACGGCAACGTTGCTTGTCTTTACCGAGAGATTCGGCAGAGGCTGGGCCGCCATCCTGAGCGCAGCCGACGCTCTGTTGTCCGTCTCTTTCGTCTCCGCAATGTAGTTATTGGGGTCGACGATCACCTGAATTCTCGGATCCTCTTTGCCAGCCGTATCGAACACGACTTGGGCAACTCCGCTGCTGCCGGCCGGTATCCGATCGATGACCTGCGGCTCGCTGATCGGTACACCTTGCCCGCTGCCTTCCACAAACTGCACGATTACCTCGCTGGCGTCGCCGCCGCCTTCATTCAGAACCGTGGCGCTGATCGTAACCTGGTCGCCGTCCACTGGCCTGCTCGGATGGAAGCCGACGTTGCCTGATTCGATAACCAGATTGGGAATCGCAGGTGGATTGATCGAAATCGCTGCCTCTGCCTGATTGTCGGTCTCATCAGACTCAGAGATGAGATTTCGGCGGTCAGCTACCACGCGGATCTTGCGCTCCCCTGCCTTGCCCCGGCTGTCCAGGACCGACACCGCGATTCCGCTGCTCCCAGCAGGAATCGAGTCGATCAGTTGACCGGAACCGATGGGAACGGCTTCGTCGTCTGTCACGTCCAGGAATTGGACATCCACTTCACCCACATCCTGGCCACCCTGATTGACAATTACGGCCTGCACACGGATCTCATCACCCGAGTTCGGGTTTGTCGGCGTAAAGCTGATGTTGTCCGCTTGCACTGACAGATTCGGCGAGGTTCCCGCCGCTATCAGCAAGGTCTTACTGGCGGTGTTGTCCGTCTCATCGCTTTCGGGAATGATCGACAGGCTGTCAACACTGGCCCTGATGCGCCGTTCGCCTGCGCGACCGGCAGTCTTGAATGTGACGCTCGCGATCGCGCTGTCGCCGGCAGCGATCGAGTCCAACGTCTGAATGTCGCCAATCGGACTCAGTCGTCCCCCGGTTACGTCAGTGAAATGAACCTGTACGTTTTCGGCAGGCGCGGCGCCGTTGTTCACGACGGTCAACGAGATGATTACGTCACTTCCGGCCGACGCTGTCGGCGGATTAAACCCAATGTTTTCGGACAGCGTCACCAGGTTCGGCATCGGCGCAGCCTCTACGTCCAGACTGCGCGTGCCCTTGTTGTCTATCTCGTCGGTTTCGGCGATGAAGTTGCCCGGATCGGCCACGACCCGCACCTTGTAAGCGCCCGAGGCCTCCGGTATCGAGAACTTCACCGACACAACGCCGCTTCCGCCCACGGCGATCCTGTCCAGCTCCTGTGCCTCTCCGATGGGCACCGGCCGCCCAGCACTCACATCTTCAAACTGCACGACCACATTCCTCGCAACTACGTCGCCATCGTTGCGCACGACTGCAAGGATTGTTACTGTCTCGCCCACGCGGGGACTGGCCGGACTGAAACCGATGTTTTCGGCCAGCACAACCAGGTTCGGCATTGGCTCAGGATCCAGAGTCAGCAGGCGTGTGGCAGTATTGTCCTCTTCGTTCGATTCGCGTACCCGGTTGTTGGCATCGACCAGCACCTGGATCTTTCGGTTGCCTATTGGTCTTTCGGCCGTGATAGATTCAGTGATGGTCACGGCCGCCGTTCCGCTGCTGCCAACGCCGATTTCCGAAATCGTCTGTTCGCTGCCCAGCAGGCGGGCCTCGCCGCTGGTAACGTCGAAGAACTGCACCGATACATGCTCGGCCGGCGCGGAGCCGTTGTTGCCTACGACTGCGCGCAATGTTACTTCCTCTCCACTTACCGGCTGCGCCGGGTGGATAGCTATATTGTTACTGTGGATGAACAGGTTCGGCGCAGGCGCTCTGCCGACGGTCATCGAAGCGCTGCCCTCGTTGTCCTCTTCACTGATCTCACGGATAAAGTTGCCAGGATCTGCAACCACCTGAACTGTTCTTGATCCTTGTCCACCTGAGGCCTTGTATTCCACGACCGCGACGGCCGATGAACCCGGTTCAATCGCCTCGATTGTCTGCAGCTCCCCTACAGGTTTCACATTGGCGCTGGTCGCGTCCACAAACTGCACGATTACATTCTCTGCCCTCGAGTTACCTGTATTCAGAATCGTGGCGTAGATGGTAATCGGCGTGCCAGCAGCAACTTCCGTCGCGCTGAAACCGATGTTTTCATCCACAACGACCAGGTTCGGCGCAGGACCGTGACCCACACTCAAAGTGGCGGTGGCGTTGTTATCTCCCTCATTCGATTCGGCGACCAGGTTATGCGGATCCACCTGCACCTGAATCTTCTGATCGCCGCTGCGATTGGCCGTGTCGAATCGGATCGATGCCACTCCGCTGCTGCCCGGAGCAATCGATGGTATCACCTGCAGCGCTGCAATAGGCGCCGCAGGACTTCTGTTCGCATCCAGGAACTGTACTTGTACATCCTGGACTTCGGTGTCGCCCGCATTCAGTATCGTCGCGTAGATGGTGACTTCATCACCCTCAACCGGGTTGGTCGGGGCGACACCAATGTTTCCGGAGGAAAGCTCCAGGTTCGGTTCTTCGTCCGACTGCAGCGAGAGGGTCTTGCTTGCGCTATTGTCGGTTTCGTCCAGCTCAGTTATGAAATTGTCCGGATCTGCTGTGACCGTGATACTCGGATCGCCTGCACTCGTGCCCGAATCGTAGGTAACGCGGGCCACTGCACTACTTCCCGCTGGGATGCTGTCGATTACCTGGTTCAAGGCTACCGGTGTCGTTCTGCCTTCCTTGAACTGAATGACTACGCTTTCCGCGTCGTCCGTCCCGTTGTTTACAATTGTCGCCAGGATCGTCACCTGTGCGCCGGGCTGCGGCGAAGCCGGATCGAAGCCTATATTGTCCGCATCAACGTACAGGTTGGGCGCAGGCGCATCGGCGACTTCGAGAGTACGGGCCGCGGCATTGTCCGCTTCGTTTCGCTCTGAAACGAAGTTGTTGGGATCGATCACCATCCGGATGGTTCGTTCGCCGCTCTTCTCTTCCGTATCATAATCCACCTGTACCACGCCGCTACCCCCTACCGGGATTTCGGCAATCGTCTGGGGCAGGCCGATCGGAACAGCCGCGTCCTCATCCGTGACATCGACGAACTGCACCGTAACTGCACGCGCATCGGCGTTTCCGTTGTTGAGAACTGTCCCGTGGATCGTTGTCGTTTCGCCGGCATGCGGCTCGGACGGGTTGAAGCCAATGTTGATTGACTGTGCATTCAGATTGGGCAGGAGCTGCCTCTCACCGGGCAACTGCAGTTTCGCAGTCAAAACGCGGACGTCGTCAACATACCAGCCTTCGTTTTCATTGAAGGTTTCGTCGACCGTGTCGAACCAGAAGCGAACCTGAATCGAGCCGCTCTCGCTCACGGCCTGGCTCAAGTCCACGTCCCGTCGCGCCCAGTGCCCCTCGGTACCATGGGACTCGAATACGGTCTTCCACGTTGTTCCGTCAGTGGAGATCTGCACTCTTGTGCGGTCAAAGCGCGTGTTTCTCTGCAGTTCGCTCCACTCGTAGAATGTGAGAAGCGCATCGTCGGCCCCGGCAATGTCGATTACGCCGGACGTGATCCTACCTTCATTTTCCTCACCGGTGTCGTAGTTTCGCTGCCTTTCCCGACCGTAGTACCAGGAGGTCTCCGGGCTGTTAAATCGCAGGCTGGAGAGGTGCCACAGGCTGTCGTCGGCGTCTTCAATCGTCCACTTGCCGGACCCGCTTTCCATATCGTCTTCAAACACGATTGTACCGGCACTGGTTCGGGCAATGACGATATTGGACAGGTCGGACTCGTTGCCTACGTTATCGGCGACCCGAAGGGCGAAGTAGTAGGTTGTGTCCGGTTCCAGCCCCGAGACCTCAAGCTCCTCTCTGGAGCCCGAGGCGCCCGGGATGGGAGGCGCCGCCGCGCGCTGTGCAGAATCCCAAGTGGCATTCGAAATGGGCGCGGTGGCGTACCTGATGTCGTAGGCGGTCGACTGACCGGTGAATCCGTCATCACCTGTCGCCGTCCAGGAGAGAATGACCTTCGTCAGAAGTACGCCGGAGGGAGACAGATCAGAAACGGTCGCGGGCGGTGTCGAGTCCTTCTCCATCGAATTGAACAGATTCAGACGCCCGTTGGTCAGCGTCCTTTTAGACTGTTCCGGCAGTGCATCGACACCGGACAGGATGCGCTGCTTAACCTGATCGTTGTTCAGCCCTTCAAACTCCGACCAGATCAGCGCGGCCGCGCCGGACACGTACGGAGCCGACATCGATGTACCGCTCGTGGACCCGTATCCGGACGGCAAACACATCGGACAGCGCCCGGACGGAATGGTAGAAAGAATGCTTACACCGGGGGCAGCCAGATCGACCCAGTCCTCGCCCCAGCTGGAGAAGCCGGCGTAGATGTCATCGTGGTCAGTCGCCGCCACAGAGATGATATTGTCCAGATCGTAGGCAGCCGGGTAGAGTTTGCGGTTGGAGTTAGAGTTACCGGCGGAGCAGACATGCAGCGGCGAATCGACCCGCCCCATTGCCTCGCGCAGAGCCTGCGAGGGCGAGCCACCGCCCCAACTGCTGTTTGTCACAACAATGTTCTGCTTCTGTTTATTGCGCAGGTCATAAATGTAGTTGAAACATTTGACTGCGTTGGACGTCGTCCCCGTGCCAAAGGCGGTGATGAATTTACAGCCCAGGATTTTTGCATTCCAACTGACGCCGACGACGCCCTTTCTGTTGTCCCCCGCTGCGGCCGCGATTCCGGCCACGTGGGTCCCGTGACCGTAGTCATCCAGAAGCCTGCCGCTATTGTTGATGGCATTTATGCCGTGAAAGTCATCCACATAGCCGTTGTCGTCATCATCAATACCGTTCTCCACGCACTTGCCTACACCCCTCGGACATTCCTTCGGGTTCACCCACAGATTCGGGATCAGATCTTCGTGTTCGACCTCGATACCGGTATCGATTACGGCGATGATAATGTCTTCCGAGCCGGTGCTGATCTCCCAAGCTTCCAGGGCGTCGATGTCGGCGTCGGCCGTGCCTCCTGTCTGCCCAGTGTTGTGTAGTCCCCAGAGCCTCTCAAAGAACGGATCCGTTGGCGGCGTCTCATTGATCTGCAGCAGGTAGTTTGGTTCGGCGAAGGCAACCCTGTCGTCACTTTCCAACACTTCAATCAGATTTTCGTCCACATCGACCGGCGCGCCCGCCAGCCGCAGCCCCTGGTCTGCGTCTGTGACATCGTTATCCAGGTTGTCTTTTTCTGAGAGCCCGTATTCAGCGTAGAAATCTGAAATCTGGTCGCGAGTCACCGTCTTCTTAAAACGAATCAGCACCTGCCCCGGCACATATTCCGCGATTTCCTCTTCCTGGAGAATCGCCCTCTCGATCCGCTCCTCTCCTATGCTGGAAAGATCGATCTCCCCGGAGCGAAGGCTCGTGTCGAGAATAGTCCCCAGCCGATCGCCGGAAAGTAGGAGGCCGGCGGCCAGACAGAGGACAAGGAACAGGGCAATGAACGAAAACCTTTTCATTTCTGGTCTATCTCCGTAAACTCAGCGCTTCTTTGGGCAATCGTAAGATAATCGTTGTGAAAAAGTATCAATTTCGGTTACGACAGGTCCGTTTATGTTGACACACATAGCGCGAATAATCAAATGCAACGCGATTCCCACGTTGACGAAAACTGTATTTGCCGCGTCAGAATGGGAGACTCTGGCAGTTCTGGGGGTAGTCCGGCAGCGCAGAGACGGGGACAATCCGGGAGAGACCGCTATGCGGAAACGAACTCTTTCTTCGGAGCCTGTCCGTTCCACAGAATCCGCTCGGCGCCGGCATAAACGTTCAACCGCTCGCCGCGCAAGAAACCTATCAGCGTGACGCCAAACCGCCGCGCCACGTCTACGGCCAGATGACTGGGCGCAGACACGGCACAGACCACCGGCAGGCCCGCCACCGTTGACTTTTGCAGGATCTCGTAGGAGGCGCGGCCGCTGACCAGCAGGATGCCGTCGTGCAAGGGCAGCTTCCGCTGCATGAACGCCCAGCCAATCAGCTTGTCGACCGCGTTGTGGCGGCCCACGTCCTCGCGCAGGCACACGAGGTTACCTTCGGCGTCGAACAGTCCAGAAGCATGCAGCCCGCCGGTCGCTTCAAACAGCCCTTGCGCCGATCGCAGCTTCTCCGGCAAACTCGTCAGGATCGCTGGACTGATCTTCGGCCCCGCCGGCAGGGCAGGGCAATCGCGCAACTCAATGGCGTCGAGACTGGCCTTGCCGCACACGCCGCACGCGCTCGTCGTATAGAAGTGGCGCTCGAGCGTCGCCAGCTCCGGCAGGCGGGCAAGGCGCAGGCCGACGTTCACAATGTTGTAGCGCTGGTCGGCGTCGACATCTGCGTCCACGCAGTACGTGATACCGCTGACCTGTGAAGGCTCTTCAATGATCCCTTCGTTGTGCAGAAATCCGGCCGCCAGCTCAAAGTCATTGCCGGGTGTACGCATCGTCACCGCAACCGTCTGCGTTTCGGCGCCGGCCTGCAAGCGGATCTCCAGCGGTTCTTCGGCTGCCAGCTGGTCGTCGCGGACTCTGTGCTGCCCGCTTTCCACAACTGTGACGCGGGTACGCACTTTGCTTCCTACACGAGGTATCATTTCGGTTCGTCGCAGAAATCTTCCGAGGAGTACTGGCTCATAACACTGTTGCTTCTCGGCGTTTCTACCTGGTCCAAATGGCTATTCTTGCATTGAGTCAGAGATTATGATGAAGAGCTTTGTGTTCTGAATTACCCAATAAAACGCATTGTGGACCACGAGACTATGTTGCCATACTATCAATCGCTTCCGAGGGTGTTTGCGTGGGAACAACCTCAGATCCTCTAGTGTACTGCTCCCGATCCAGAGTAACCAGAGTTGCACCATATCTGTATGCTACTGCCACGTAGACTGAATCACTACCCCTCAGTCGGTGTCTCGCGGCAACATTCACGGTGAGTTTAGTAAGGCTTTCGTCTAGTCGAACGAAAGACAGATTAGGCAAATCCCGAACACCTGAAGCGAAACCTCTGGCCATCTCTTCATCCTGATAGGTTCGAGAGACAGTCGCCGCCAGTTCTGGTAAAAGCAATGTTGGTTCAATGAGAGAAACGCGTAATGCCTGTAGTCGTTCCAGCAGGTCGTGGCTCTCCTCGTGGCCAGTCTCGTATCTGTTGAATGCGTTTACAAAGACACTCGCATCTATTGTGTACAATCCAGACATCAGAGTTATCGGCGCATTTCGGAAAGAGCTTCTGTCAAACTCTTTTCTGGTCGGGGCAAAGAGGACATCTTTTCCCGTATCTCTTCTAGCTTAGACCATGAATCCTGATCTTTTTCCTGAGAAACATCGCCATTTTCCTTCAGGGGAAGCAGAACACCCACCGGCTTGCCTCGGTAGGTTATCGTATAGCTGACTCGTTCCTCTCGCACCTTGCGCATGATTTCAGAAGCGTGAATCTTCAATTCGTTTACGCCGATTGCGCGCATGGAAAGCCTCCGGCTGGGTCAATTCTGAAGCAAAAGTGTAGCAATCAAGTAGAACAAGCCAATGACGACGGCACAAGCACTGCCTACCCATCCGCTGCCTTTTCACCGACTCAATCGGCCGCCAATTGGGCCCCCTCCGCAACCGGCTCCACGTGCACCGGGCAGACCTTCAGTTCCGCCGTATGCGTGATCGGATCGTAACCCGAACCGGTCAGTACGTTGATCGGCACGTCGGCGAAGGAGAAGCTGGCGAAAACCGTCCCCTGCGGGGAACGCCTCGTCGTCTCGACCCGCACATCCACCGCGCCGCGGCGGCTGCTCATCCTGGCCCAGCCACCGTCGTGCAGGCCGAAGCGGGCGGCATCGCTCGGATGTACCTCCAGCGTCTCCTCCGGCAGCAGGTCGTTTATGCCCTCTGATCGTCCGGTCTGTGTGCGCGTGTGGTAGCTCTCCAACCGCCTCCCCGTCGTCAGCCACAACGGATAGTCCTCATCGATAGTTTCCGCCGGATCGCGGTAGTCGGTGAAGCTGAACTTGCCGCGCCCATTGATGAACCCGTCTTCGTGCAGGCGGGGCGTACCGGGATGCCCCCGGTAGGGGATCGGCCACTGGTACTGGCCGCCTTCAGCCAGGTCCCAGTCGATGCCCTGGTAAATGGGCGATAGTTCACACAGCTCATTGAAAATGGGGGTCGGCGAGTCGTAGTCTAATCCACTCATGCCGATCCGCTGGGCGATCTGACCGATAATCCACCAGTCCGGCCTGGCCTCGCCCGGCGGCTCCACGGCCTTGCGTACCCGCTGGATGCGCCGCTCCGTGTTGACGAAATTTCCGTCGGTTTCCGCCCAAGAGGTAGCCGGCAGCACTACGTCGGCCAGCTCAGCCGTTTCGGTCAGAAAGATGTCGATTACGACCAGATGCTCCAGGCTCTTCAGCGCATGAATACAATGCTCCTGGTCCGGGTCCGAGACGACAGTGTTTTCGCCGTCGATGAGTATGCCAAAGATTCTGTCGCCGCACTGATCCAGGGCCGTCACTTTGGTGATACCCTTTTCCAGATCGACCTTGCGGCCGTAGGCCTTTTCGAACTTGGCCTGATTGGCGGCATCGTCAACGGGCTGGAAGCCGGCGTAGTTGTTGGGCAGCGCGCCGCTGTCCCCGGCCCCCTGAATGTTGTTCTGCCCGCGCATTGGGTTGACACCCGTGCCCTCGCGGCCGAAGTTGCCTGTCAGCAGCGCCAGATTGCAGAGGCTCTGCACGTTCTCCACGCCGCAGATGTGCTCGGTGATGCCCAGCGTGTAGTAGATGGCGCCTTTGTCGCTCGATCCGTACAGAACAGCCGCCTCTTCGATCATCGCTGCCGGCACGCCGGTGATGTTCGCCGCCCACTCGGGCGTCTTCTCCTGCAGATGGTCGACCAGCTCGTCATAGCCCTCGGTCCGGGTGGCGATGAACTCACTGTCGGCCAGCCCCTCGCGCACGATCACGTGCGCCATCCCCAGCAGCAGGGCGGTATCGCTGCCCACGCGGATCGGCAGATAGAGGTCGGCCATCTCCGCCAGGCGTATACGCCGCGGATCGGCCACGATCATCTTGGCCCCGCGTGCCAGCGCCTTCTTCAGCCGCGTGGCCGCGACCGGGTGGGCCTCCGTCATGTTGGTGCCGATGCAGAAGATCACATCCGGCTTTTCCATATCCGCCAGCGGATTGGACATCGCCCCTCGTCCGATTGTTGCCGCCAGACCGGCGACTGTGGGGGCGTGTCAAGCCCGGCTGCAGTTGTCGATATAGTTTGTGCCGAACCCCACTCTGATGAATTTCTGCATCATGTAGTTGGCTTCGCTGGGCGTGCGCCCGGAGGCGACACCGTATACGGCGTGGCGCCCATGCTTCTGCTCCACATCCATGAAACCCTGCGCGGCCCGCTGTAGCGCTTCGTCCCAACTCGCCTGCCGTAGCTGGCCTGCCTCGTCGCGCACAAGCGGATGGGTCAGCCGGTCCGGGTGGTGGACGTAGTCGTAGGCGAACTGGCCCTTGACACAGAGCGCGCCCTGGTTGGCCGGTCCGTCGAATGCCGGGTGCACGGCGATGATGCGATTGTCGCGGGTCACCAGGTCCAGCGAGCAGCCGACGCCGCAGTAGCCGCAGATGGTCCGGGTTGTCTTGGTGTCAGACGTGCTTGCGTTCATCGAAAAGTCCTTTCGACGAGTAAAGAGCGAAGAGGCGCGAAGCCCATTTCAGGTCAACTTCCGCGGTTCAGTGTACCGTCGCCGGCGAAGCGCAGTGCCTTTTTGTCGGCCAGGGCGCCTGTCGGGCAGGTCTGCACACACTGGCCGCAGAAAGTACAGGCCGAGTCCTGCAGATGGCCGCCGAACTCGACCGTGATCTGGGTCGCAAAGCCGCGGTTGGCCATACTGATGGCATAGTCGCCCTCCTGCTCAGCGCAGACTCGCACACAACGGTAGCAGGAGATACACAAGTCGTAGTCGCGCAGGATAAACGGGTTGGGGTCGTCCGGGCGGCTGGCGCCCGACTGCGCGCCGGTAAAGCGGCCGCGACCCGCGTCATATCGTTCGACAAGCGTGCCCAGTTCCTGCGAAGCCACGCCCCGCAGCGCGTCCACATTCACCTCGCGGTTCTCGGACGCGACCAGCTCCAGCAACGTTCGCCGCATGCCTTCCACCTTCGCAGAGGCGGTAGTAACCTCCATGCCGTCCTCCGCCCGCGTTGTGCAGGAGGCGACAGGCACACGCTGCCCTTCAACCTCCACCACGCAGAGCCGGCAGCTGCCGAGGGCCTCCAGCCGCGGGTCGTAGCAAAGCGTTGGCACGGCCTTTCCTGCCCGCGTCGACACTTCGTAGACCGTTTCGCCCGGCGTGAAGGCAATCTCTGCGCCGTCAAGCGTCAGCGTGGGCAATTCCTGCGACTCATTCACCGACTGCATAAGGTCTCTTCCGTAGTTCGAGGTTCATTCTTTACGTCTATCTAATGGGTTCACGAAAGGTATCTGAGCCAGCCTAGCGTCATACATTGATACCCTTTGAGCACAGTTCTGCTTTGGCTTCTTCCCAGGAAATCAGTTCCTCTCCGCTATTTCGAGAAGCTTCGATCTCGGCGCTGTCTTCGAAATCTTCTAAGAGGCTTACAAGGTCCTCCCAAATGGAATAGTCCAGCATCACGGCCTTTTTCTGGCCTTCAACATCCACAACGAAATTCACTGTCTCAAGGAGCCTGTGAATGCTAGAGTTCCCTTTTGCCTCCTCGGCCGCTGGAAAATATTTCCTGACTGCGACCGACAATTTAACCAATCGCCTCCACTAGCGACTATCCTACGCAGTTACTCCCGAAACTCCGCCACCTGATCGGGGAAATTCCGCAGCAGACTGTCGCTGACAAAACCCGCGGCCACACCCAGCCCGCAGGCGCTCAGCTCCAGGACTTCGCCGATGTCACTAATCTCCCGCCGCCAGGCATCAATGTCGCCGGGGCCGTCTCCCGACAGGCGTTCCAGCAGGCGCTGCGTACCGATGCGGCAGGGGAAGCATTTGCCGCAGCTTTCGTGAGCAAAGAACTCCATCGCCTGGCGGGCCGCATCCACGATGTCGCGGCTGTCGTCGAATACGATAATGCCGCCCGCGCCCAGCATCGAGCCCGCCCCCCGGATGCTCGGCTCGTCGAGCGTGACCGACTCCAGCGCGTCGTTCGCCAGAAATCCGCCCGACAGCCCCGCCATTGTCGCGGCCTGAAATGAACGCCCCGGCAGCGGCCCGCCGGCCCAATCATGGAGGAGAGTCCTCAGCGGCAATCCAAACGGCACCTCGTAGTTGCCGGGACGCTGCACGTCGCCGGAGAGGCTAATCACTTTGGTACCGGCATGGTCGCCCAAGCCCAGCCCCTGATACCATTCGGCGCCGCGCCGCATGATCTGCGGTACCGCGCACAGGGTTTCCACGTTGTTGACGGCCGTGGGCAGGCTCTCGAAGCCGTGCGTTGTCGGGAAGGGAGGGCGGTTTCGGGGGAAAGGGTGCTTGCCCTCCAGGCTGTTGAGCAGTGAGCCTTCCTCGCCGCAGATGTAGGCGCCGGCGCCTCGGCGCAAATACAGTCGGAAAGTGAAGCCGCTGCCGAGTATATCATCTCCCAGCAGCCCGGCCTCTTCGGCCGCCTTGATAGCGTCTTCCAGCCTGGCGTTCGTTTCCGGGTATTCGTACCGCAGGTACAGGAAGCCCCGGTCGGCTCCGGTGGCGTAGCCTGCCAGCGTCATGCCCTCGATCACGGCGAAGGGGTCATGGTCCATCAGCGCCCGGTCCTTGAAGCAGCCCGGTTCGCCTTCATCGGCGTTGCAGACGATGCTCTTCGGCTCGCCCGGCGCCTCGCGCACGAACTGCCACTTTAAGCCCGTGGGGAATCCGGCGCCGCCCCGGCCGGCCAGTTTCGACTCCTTCAACACGTCGATCACAGCGGTCGGGCTCTGCTCTTGCACAGCCTGTGTCAAAGCGTCGTAGCCGCCGCTGCGCCGGTAGCCGTCTAGGCTGTCCCGCTCCGGCTGCCTGATCTCGGCGAAGACGCACTCTTCACGCCCTCCCGGGTTCGGCACCGGCAGTGGTGAAGATATTCGCCGCTGCAGCGTATGAAGCGGCGCGCTCACGACGAAGGTTTCATGGCCGATCAGCAGCGGGACCGGGTCGTCGCAACGGCCGGCGCAGGGCATCTCCTCCGCTCCCTCCAGACTTTCGACAGTTTCGAGTGCGCCGCGCTGGCGGCAGACGGGCCCAGTGCAGACGCGGGGCCGCTGCAGGCCGCCCTCAGCACGCGCAAAATGATGATAGAAGGTGACCGTGCCGTACAGGTCCGCAAGGGGGATGCGAAGCTCCTTGCCGATCGCTTCGATCGCCCCGGGTGAGATGAAACCGTCACGATCATGGAAGGCATGGAGGATAGGAAGGAGCGGCGCGGGTTCGTCCCTAAAGCGCCCGATGAGCGACAGATCGGTTTCCGCGACGACGATGTTTTCGGTATATCCGCCCGTTCTCTGCTCTTGTCTCGTCATGGCCTCTTGCGCTGAAACAGGTCATCGATCACGTGTAAAGTGCATTAAATTCTACCAGTTCATCGTCGTTATCCCAACTGGTTCCGACCTTCACCGGGGCGCGGGCAACCTTTGTGAAGCCGTTTCTGCGATAAAACGTCCGGCCGCTGCCTCCGTCCACCAACACGAAACGGGCGAGACACAGGAGCCGCTGTGGTATACTTGCGTGGATGATTCAGAGCGCGTATTCACATTTCGCCGAAACCGTACTTTCGCCCCGACCGCTGGTGCGGCGCGGCGCAATCGGCCTGCTGGCGGTCGCCGGCGCAGCCGTTATCGCCCTCGTCATCGGCATCACCGGGCCGTTGATCGCTCTCGTTCTGGCCGCGGCGATTGTCGGGGGCACACTTATCCTTATGGATACGCACTGGGGCTATGTGGCCCTGGTCGGCGTCGTCTTTGTTTTGCCTTTCGCCAGCCTGCCTTTTCGTCTCGGCTTCAAACCGACTTTCCTGGATGCTGCGCTCGGCGCCCTCGTCTTCGTCTGGGCCCTCAAACTGGTGGCAGGAGGGCCGGGACTCTCCTTTTCTTCCCCGGCTCGGAACATCAAGGCTTCCCAGGCCCGGCAGTTTCTGATTTCACCCATCGGGCTGCTGATTGCCCTGTTCATGCTGATGGCCGTTTACAGCTTCATCTTCGGCATGACTCACAGCCGGCCTACCAGCACAGTCATCCGCCGCTTCGGCGAAATCCTGCTGGGCATCGGCCTCTTTTTCGTCGTCATCAACACGGTGCGCACGCACAGGGAACTGGCGTGGGTGACCCGCTGGCTGTTCCTGGCGGCCTGGGCCTGCGCCTCAATTGCGGTGGTGTTCTACGTCATTCCCGAAGCATGGACGGTGCGGGCGCTGGATATGCTGGCGCGATTCGATTACCCCGGCGGCTTTGGCGCGCTGCGCTGGATCGAAGATGACCCCGACGGCACGATGCGGGCGATCGGGACGGCCGTCGACCCCAATGTCCTGGGGGGCATGATGATCCTTGCCGCGGCGACGGTCGGGCCGCAGCTCATTTCGCCGCGGCCGCTCCTCCCCCGCTGGCTTATCGTTCTGATCTTCGCCACCATTGTGCTGGCGCTCTACTGGACATTCAGCCGCTCCGCCCTCTTCGGTATGGTCGCGGCGCTCTCCGTGCCCGCAGTGCTAAAGTACCGGCGCCTTCTGCCCTTCGGGATCGTGCTGGGCCTGCTCCTGTTTCTGCTGCCGCAGACGCAGGACTACGTTGCCCGGCTGTTGGAGGGGCTGGCCGGCGAGGATGTGGCCACGCAGATGCGCTTCGGCGAGTACAAAGACGCCCTGATACTGATTCGCCGCTACCCGCTATTCGGTGTCGGCTTTTCAGGCGTGCCCGACATCGACATCTATCTCGGTGTCAGTATGTTTTACCTGACCGTCGCCGAAAATATGGGCATCATCGGCCTGGTCATCTTTCTTGCCGTGATGACCGGCTTTTTCGGCATGTTCATCGCTGCCTGGCGGGCCGGGGTGGCGCCGCAACGGGAGCCTCTGCTCCTCGGATTCGGCGGCGCGGTCCTGGGAGCCCTCGTCAGCGGGTTCGCCGATCACTACTGGTTCAACCTTACCTATCCCCACATGACGGTTCTGTTCTGGATGATTGTCGGCCTGACGGTGGCAACCATTCTGGTAGAAAGAGAAAGCGCGGTGCGGGTCAGCAGTCCCTGAATGCTTTCCCCGCGAGCAGTCCGCCAGCGCCGGAGTAGGAAGACCAAGAGCAAGAATGTATGATGAGAGCGACAACAGGTCTGCACAGCGAAGTGAATGAGATGGGCAAGGTCCATGTCGATCCGGTACCGGTAGAGCAGTCCGACTCGGCCGCCGGATCAACAGGCTTCTCTTTGGACCTTCATCCGCTGCCCGCCGCCGTCGAGGGCGAGGGCCCCGGCCAGCTTACTCGCGGGCGGCGACCTCCCTGGCTGCGCGTGCGTTCAGCCGATACGCCCAGATTTCGCGAGCTTAAGCAGCTGTTCCGGGGCAAGAGTCTCAATACCGTCTGCGAAGAGGCGATGTGCCCCAACATCGGCGAATGCTGGGGCCGGGGAACTGCGACTTTCCTGCTAATGGGGGACACCTGCACGCGCTCCTGCGGCTTCTGCAAGATCAAGACAGGCCGCCCCGACCTGCTCGACCCGGACGAGCCGAGGCGCATCGGCGAGAGCGTCCAGGCCATGAATCTGCAGCACGCCGTGCTGACAAGCGTCAATCGCGACGAGCAGCCGGACGGCGGCGCCTGGGTCTTCGCTGAGAGCATACACTGGATCCGGCGCCTGCAGCCGGGCTGCACGGTGGAGGTCCTGATTCCCGATTTCAAGGGGGACTGGGCCGCTCTGAAGACCGTGATGGACGCTAGGCCGGAGATCCTCAATCACAATACGGAGACCGTTGACCGCCTTTACAAGACGGTCCGACCGCAGGCCCGCTACCCCCGGTCCCTGGAGCTTTTGCAGCGGGCCAAGCGTATGGATTCGCAGGCTTTAACGAAGTCGGGGATCATGATCGGACTGGGGGAGAGCTGGGAGGAGATCCTGGTGGTCATGGACGATCTGCGGGCGCACGACGTCGACATCATGACGATCGGCCAGTACCTGCAGCCCAGCCGGTTCCACCTGCCGATCGTCGGTTACTACAGGCCCGAACAGTTCGATCGCCTGCGCGAGGAGGGCGAGCGGCGAGGGTTCCGCTGGCTGGAGTGCGGCCCGCTCGTACGCAGCAGCTACCACGCAGACGGGCAGGCCCATCTCAGCCCGCGGTAAACTACAGGGGCCAGGGGTTGGAGGTCGGTTGACTCAGTTTGTGTCGCGATCTGAACTGGGCTGAGTTGCCGCCGGCGAACCTGGTTCGTACTGCTCTGGCCGCAAACCGAGCCTCGCACGGGCTACATCAATATACTCCTGGGAGACTTCGTAGCCTACCCAACTGCGGCCCGCTTCCTGCGCGGCCACAGCGGTGGTACCGCTGCCCATAAACGGGTCCAACACGACATCATTGGAGTAGGTGTAAAGTTGGATGCAGCGAGCCGGCAGCTCCACAGGGAATGGCGCCGGGTGCTTTACTCTCTTCGCCGACTCGGCGGGAAACTCCCATACACTCTTCGTCCACTCAAGAAAACTGTCTCGACTGATCGTTGCTTCCTTATGGCCGCACTCCGGTTTGCGGCGGGCGAAGTCCCCTTTGCAGAACACCAGGATGTACTCGTGCACGTCCCTGAGTACGGGATTTGAAGGTGAGCGCCAGCTGCCCCAGGCACAAGAAGACCCCGCGCTGGCCTGCTTGTTCCAGATGATTTGACCCCGCATCAGAAAGCCGACGTCAGTCATGTCCGCCGTAATGAGAGCGCTCAGCGGCAGATAGGGTCTGCGGCCAACGTTGGCGACGTTGATGCACACCCTGCCGCCGTGCACGAGCACGCGGTAGGTCTCTTCCCAAACCTCCCTGAGGAAGCGGCGGTACTCCTCCACGCTCATGTCCTCGTCGTAGTCCTTACCCACATTGTAGGGTGGTGACGTCACCATCAGGTGCACGCTGTTGTCCGGCAACTCGTGCATCGAGCTGCTGCTATGCGCATAGAGGCGGTTCAGCTCCGGTACCGGATTCTCCGGGGAAGGGCTGTCAGCGACGGTCTCGGACTCGCCATAGATCTTGCGATCGTAGAAGGCGCTAGAGTCGTAGCCGACCCTTGCGCTTGTTCCAAACGATTGCATCCTGTTTTTCGACTCTTTCGTCCTGGTCACTCTGGGATTCTCCATCCGAGGATGACTGCGTTGCGGCATCGGGTGCGGAGAGGTGGGGCCCTACGGCGAGCAACTACCAGCCGAGTATGTTTGACTGCCGCGGATATGTCAAGTCCTGCCGAAATATAGGGCGCATCCCACCCTTCCGGTCAACGGGTCAATAGTGAAATCTTTCACCATGTGTCAGCTTTTGTCACCTTTTTTGGGTTTTTTTCCCCAAGGCAATCGAATCTAAGCTGGTTTGCCAGTATTGCCGAAGACAGCCAGAGAGTCCATGAAGGGCACTTTCAAGCAACAAACATAGCGCATACGCGAGGGCAGGCGCAAATGTGGAACTGCAGTGGTTAGTGGTCAGGGGTTGGTGGCGGCGGGGCTGGCGGCGCGAGGGCAGGGGCACGGCCTCGCCATGCGTTTCGGGCAGCCTACCAGGAAAGTGAGGCAATAGGATGCAATGGCCCTCGATTGAGGTTACGCGCGGCGAGAGTGCGCGGCGCTGCGCGGGCAGGCCTTTTGCGGGAACAGACTGCTTTTCTGACAAGGGTCAAGGAGCCATTCGATTCAAGGGCTCAAGGGTTAGTGATTTGAGGCTTTTGTCGTGTTTTGTCCGGTTTTAAGGGGGGATGTACGATATTTTATATTTTTTCTATCAAATGGGGCCGAAATGTTGCCTGGGCTGAAACCACCATTTCTCGCGTGATCACCGCAGAGAATCCGGGATGCACCCTCCCGAAATTGGGGCGAATCTCGTATCCATCGGCATGCAACAGGGTTTGGGGCGTTCCCTTCGCGCTCGATTCTGAACGGTCGCCCATAACATCAAGAAAACCTGTACAAAAGGTGTACAAACCAACCCCGAATAACCGCATTT
This sequence comes from Caldilineaceae bacterium, assembly GCA_965208965.1. Lineage (GTDB taxonomy): Bacteria > Chloroflexota > Anaerolineae > Caldilineales > Caldilineaceae > Bin5. Next base: position 115,646 of record OZ242384.1, on the reverse strand, counting down.
CCGCGTTGATTATCCGGCCAGAATCAGCACGAAAAACCGCTCCCGCGGCGCCTCCAATGCCCTTGTTTTTTGGCCGATTTTTGCATAAAAGTGATGCATATCCATTGATGCATTATATTCGCGCCGTTTTTCGCCCTTTTTCTCTCTGGTCAGGAGCCCAGTAACCAGTAATGCATCACTTTTGCTGAAAATGCAACACTTTCGCGGCCCCTTCCGGGTGACCCGCCGCACCGCCGAAAGACCGTCCCTCAGCCATCGAAATGATGAACCGGCGTCCCCCGGAAAAGCTGTACAAGACGGCAAAGTCTCTGCGCCTCCCCGCAAGCCCAATATGCACATATGAACGCATCCCAAAGTAGTGACGAACTTTCATAAGATTCAACCAACGACAACACCGCGGCCGTCCCGCAATCCGATCTCCTGCAGAGGCGCCGGCAGTTCCCGTTCCTCGCTCCTCACGCCTCGCCTTTGTTCCCACCCCAAATCTGGGATGCACCCGGTCAGTGGTCAGTGGTTATTGATCAGAGATGGCGGGGCTGGGGCTGGGAGGGCAGGCACAAGGCGGAACTGCAGAGGTCGGTGGTCAGTGGTCAGCGGAACAGCAGTGGTCCGTAGTGGAGTGGCTGGGAGCGCGGGGGCAGGCACGGGGCCCGCCCCTACCGGAGATTGAGGGGAATGGGGAGGGACGTGCATGGAGGTTTGCGGGCATGGGTCGAGGGGGCGCTTCAGTTTGCGGAAGGGGCCCCAGATTATGCCTTCTGTATTCAGTACGGGTATCATATGGCTACCCATCAGGAAACAGACAAGGCTGGCGAGACGCTGTTTCTCCGTCCCGGCCAGCGCTAAGAAACACCGTCAAACCAGTTTACAAGGGGGTGAAATGGCTCGACAGGACTATTTCAACGCACGCGATACCCTCCACACGCGCCGCGGCCCAGTAGGCATCTACAGGCTGGACTCACTCGAAAGGCTGCCTTCGGCCAATGTGAACCGGCTGCCATTCTCCATCAAAGTGCTGTTGGAGGCCGCCTTGCGCCAGGCCGAGGGCTTCGAGATCACCCAAGACGCGATCGAGACCATTGCCGGTTGGGGCCCGGATACCGCCGGCAAAGTCGAGATCCCGTTCAAGCCGGCGCGGGTCATCCTTCAGGATTTTACTGGCGTGCCCAGTGTCGTCGACCTGGCCGCGCTGCGCAGCGCCATGGCCCGCATGGGCGGCGATGCCAACAAGATCAACCCGGTCGTGCCAGTCGACCTGGTCATAGACCACTCGGTACAGGTGGACCGGTTCGGCTCGGCGGCCGCGCTCTTTTTCAATGCCGAGCGTGAGTTTGAGCGCAACCGCGAGCGCTACGAGTTTCTCAAGTGGGGGCAGCGCGCCTTCGACAACTTCCGCGTTGTCCCGCCCGCAACTGGCATCGTCCACCAGGTCAACCTCGAGTATCTGGCCAGCGTTGTGCAGACCTCGGCCGAGGAAGGCTCCGGCGCGCTTGAGGCCTACCCGGACTCGCTCGTGGGAACCGACAGCCATACCACGATGATCAACGGCCTCGGCGTGCTCGGTTGGGGGGTGGGAGGCATCGAAGCCGAGGCAGTCATGCTGGGCCAGCCCATCTACATGCTCATGCCGGACGTAGTCGGATTCAAGCTGACGGGCGCGCTGCCCGAGGGCGCGACCGCGACCGACCTCGTGCTGCGGGCGACCGAGATGCTGCGCCAGCAGGGCGTAGTCGGCAAGTTCGTCGAGTATTTCGGACCGGGTCTGGGCCAACTCAGCCTTCCCGATCGAGCGACCCTCGCCAACATGTCGCCCGAATACGGCGCGACCATGGGCTTCTTCCCGGTCGACCAGGAGACTCTACGGTACCTCGCGAACACGGGGCGCGATCCGGAGTCGATCGATCTCGTCGAGCGCTACTGCAAAGAACAGGGCCTCTTCCACACCGAAGACACGCCCGACCCCGTCTTCAGCGAAACCATCGAGCTGGATATGGATACGGTGCAGCCCAGCCTGGCCGGACCCAAACGTCCACAGGACCGCATCACCCTGTCCGACATGAAGGAGCGATGGAGCGGGATGCTCTCAGCGCCCGTGGGTCCGCAGGGCTTTGGCCTGGAGAGCGCCGAACTGGACAACCGCGCCGAAGTCAACTTCAAGGGCACCGATTTTTCACTGGAGCACGGCGACGTCGTGATCGCGGCCATCACGTCCTGCACCAATACCAGCAACCCGTCCGTCATGATCGGGGCCGGTCTGCTCGCCAAGAAGGCCGTGGAACGGGGTCTGGACGTCAAACCCTGGGTGAAGACCAGCCTGGCTCCCGGGTCGAAGGTCGTTACCAGCTACTTGGAGGCGAGCGGGCTGATCCCCTATCTGCAAGCCCTCAACTTCCACACCGTCGGCTACGGCTGTACCACCTGTATCGGCAACAGCGGCCCCCTGCCCCAACCGATCCGCGATGCCATTCACGACGCCGACCTGGTCGCGGCCTCGGTTTTGAGCGGCAACCGAAATTTTGAAGGGCGCATCGGCCCCGATGTACGCGCCAACTTCCTGGCCTCGCCGCCGCTGGTCGTGGCCTACGCAATCGCCGGAACCGTGAACATCGACCTGGACAACGATCCTCTGGGCTACGATCCCACCGGCGAGCCGGTCTTCCTTCACGACGTCTGGCCAAGCCAGGCCGAGATCCAGGCCGAGATCCATCGCAGTCTCAAGCCGGACCTGTTCCGCCAACAGTACGCCAATGTCTTTACCGGCAACGAACAGTGGAATGAGGTGCCGATCTCCGGCGGCGAGCTGTACGCGTGGAGCCCTGACAGCACCTATATACAGGAGCCGACCTTTTTCCAGCAGATGGGCACGGAGTTGCCGCCGGTACAGCCGATCGTCGGCGCGCGCGTGCTGGCCGTCATGCCGGACAGCACCACGACCGATCATATCAGCCCGGCGGGCGCCATCGCCCCGGACAGCCCAGCCGGCCGCTACCTGACCGAAAAGGGCGTTCCCCGCTCCGAATGGAACAGCTACGGCAGCCGGCGAGGCAATCACGAAGTCATGATGCGGGGAACGTTCGCCAACATCCGCATCAAGAATCAGATGCTGGACGGCGTGGAAGGCGGCTATACGGCCTACATTCCCTCCACGGGGCAGGTGATGGACGCAGCCGCAGGACTTGAAGAGATGGCAATATGGGACGCGGCCGCGAAATACGAGCAGGACGGCACGCCGCTGATCATCCTGGCCGGCAAGGAGTACGGCACCGGCTCCAGCCGCGACTGGGCCGCAAAAGGGCCCTGGCTGCAGGGCGTAAAGGCCGTGATCGCGGAGAGCTTCGAACGCATCCACCGTTCCAATCTGGTCGGAATGGGTATCCTGCCACTTCAGTTCATGGAGGGTCAGAACATGCAGTCTCTGGACCTCAGCGGATTTGAGACCTTTGACATAGTGGGTCTGACGGCCGAGATGAGGCCCAACCAGGCGTATACCGTGCGCGTGACCCGAGAGAACGGAATTGTCGGTGAATTCGGCGTCACCAGCCGGCTTGATACGCCTGTCGAAGTGAACTATTATAAGAACGGCGGGATTCTGCACACCGTTTTGCGTCGTCTCGTCATGGAAGACTGAAAAAGGGAATATCGCTCTATGGTTGTACGTACAGAACAAAAACGGGACCGCTACCAGATGTCGGGCTGGGATCTCTCCGCCCTAGTGCCGCCCGAACCAGATGCCAACGGGTCCGGGTCATTAACCCCTTCCGCAGCTGATACCGAAGAGTTGCTGGCAGAGCTCGAACAGAGTGTCGCCGCTTTCGAGGGTCTGCGCGAAGAGATTTCAGCGCAAATGGGGCAGGGGAAGTTGATCGACGCCTTGCAGCAATACGAGGAGATCAGCACCCAAGTCTACCGGTTCCTAGCCTACGGCAGCCTCTGGTTCTCGTCTAATACGCAGTCGCCCGATGCGCTTACTTACAACAACCGTATGCAGCAGGTGATGGCAGAGATTCAGAACCGGACGCTCTTCTTCAACCTTTGGTGGAAGGGGCTGGACGATGCAGACGCAGAAGCCCTGTTACCTGATGCCGATACACACGAGGACTACCGGCACTTCCTCTTGGATATGCGTCTCTCCAAACCATACATGTTGGAAGAGAGTTCAGAGCGCATTATCAACTTGAAGAACACGAATGGCGTCAACGCGCTCGTCACCATCTATTCGATGTTGACAAACAGGCTGGAGTTTGAGCTGGAGGTGGACGGCGAGTTGAAGCGGATGACCCGCGAAGAGGTGATGGCACACGCCTACTCGGCTGATCCCGACATGCGCGCCGCCGCCTACCAGTCCCTTTACAAAGTGTACAAGGAAGAGGCGCCGATTCTGGCACAGATCTATATCAACCTGGTGCGAGACTGGTATAACGAGAACGTCACCCTGCGCAGCTACAGTTCGCCAATCGCCGTGCGCAATCTGAACAACGATATTCCCTACGAAGCCGTCCAGGCTCTGTTGGAGGTCGCCCGCCGTAACGCCCCCTTATTCCAGCGTTATTTCACGCTCAAGGCCAAGTGGCTGGGTGTGGAAAAACTGCGTCGCTATGACATTTACGCGCCTCTGATGGAGTCGTCGCGTGATATTCCCTATGACGATGCGGTCGACCTTGTCCTGGACACCTTTACTCGCTTCGATCACGATTTCGCCGGCAAGGCCCAGCGCGTCTTCGACGATAACCACGTTGACAGCGAGGTGCGAAAAGGGAAGCGGGCCGGCGCCTTCTGCGCTACGGTGATGCCGAGCATCACACCCTTTGTCCTGCTGAACTATACCAACAAGGTGCGAGACGTCGCCACCATCGCCCATGAACTGGGTCACGCCGTCCACAGCATGATGGCCGAGGAGCACTCCATTCTGACCCAGCACTCCTCGCTGCCGCTGGCAGAAACGGCGTCGGTCTTTGCCGAAATGGTGATGAACGAACAGTTGCTGGCCGAGGAGAAGGATCCACTGGTGCGGCGGGAGATCCTGGCTGCCAGCGTGGACGACATCTACGCCACGGTAATGCGCCAGGCATTCTTCGTAATTTTCGAAGAGGACGCCCATCGGGCCATCCAGAAGAACGCTTCTCCCCAGGAATTGGAGCGTCTCTATTTCGAAAACCTGCAGGAACAGTTCGGCGACAGTGTCGACCTGTCGGATGAATTCCAATATGAGTGGGTCAGCATCCCCCACATCTATCACACGCCCTTTTACTGCTATGCCTACAGTTTCGGCCAGCTGCTTGTGCTCTCCCTCTTCCGGCGCTACCAACAGGAGGGCGACGCCTTCAAGCCGGGCTATCTGAGAATGCTGGCGCGCGGCGGCTCTGCACGGCCGCAGGAGATTCTGGAGGAGGCCGGCATCGATATGACCGATCCCGACTTCTGGCAGGCCGGCTTCGATGTGATCCGGGATATGATCGACGAGCTGGAGGCGATGACGGTTTCCTGAAGGCGTTGGTGTCATCGAAAACCAGGGTACTTTCCCCAGGTTGATAACGGCCTTTCCTCTATGGAGAAGCAATGTTTGAGGAGCTCGATTGCGTAGTGCTCACCACAGATATTCTTGAGGACGGACTCAGGAAGTCCGATGTGGGAACGGTCGTGCACGCATATCCTGAAGGAAAGGCCTTTATCGTGGAATTCCTGACGCTGGACGGCAGCACGGCGGCTGTCACAGAGGTGCTGCCATCTCAGATTCGGGCCGTTACGGCAAGTGACATCACGCACGCTCGCACGATTGAGGTTCAGGCCTAAACCGCACCGAGCCCACATGGCTGTACTACGACCTATTGTGTCAAGATGGGCTGTTCATCAATAGCAACAGCAGCCAGCCTCCCTCGCGCAAGACCGTGCATTTCCATCTTAGAGGGCGTTTGAAAATTCCTGCTTGGTAGAATAGGGAGTAGGAACCAACCTATTCAGACCAAGCAGGAGCGTATATTGTCGCACGGAATTCGTGGGTACGCCAGTGATCTGACTCAACAAGAATGGAAAGTCATCAAGCCGTTTTTGTGTTGTGAACGGAAAGGGGCGGGACGGCCGATGGAATTGGAAATGCGGCAAGTAGTGAATGCGATATTCTATGTGCTGCGCACTGGCTGTCCCTGGAGATGCTTGCCGCATCATTTCCCCAATTTCAACAGTGTTTACTATCATTTTCGCAAGATGTGCCGCAATGGACTTTGGCAACGGGTGAACAGTGCCTTGTACCGACTAAGCCGCCAGCTACAGGGGAGGCATCCTGAGCCGAGTGCCGCAATCATCGACAGCCAGAGTGTGAAGACAACCGAAGCGGGTGGTGTACGCGGCTACGATGCGGGCAAAAGGATCAACGGACGCAAACGTCATATCGCAACCGACACCTGGGGAAACATGGTGGCCGTCGTTGTCCATGCAGCCAACATTCAGGACTATCATGGCGCCAGACAGCTCCTGCGTTTGCTACATCAAATCGCGCCTTCTTCACAACCTATCTGGGCGGACAGCATCTATGCAAGGGCTGGCTTGGCCGAATGGATGCTGGATTCCTTTCAAATTGTGCTCGAAATCGTCAAACGCAACCCAGGGCAAAAGGGCTTCGCTGTCCTCCGGCGTCGTTGGGTCGTCGAGCGTACCTTCGCCTGGCTAGGTCGCTATCGTCGCCTGAGCAAAGACTACGAACACTGCACCCTGAGTAGCGAAGGCTTTATCTACCTCGCTTCCATCTGCACTATGGTTCGTCGTGTGGCCGCCGCCGTTTCTTGACCATCGTTCTGCCCCTCCACAGGCTTGGTGTATTGCTCCATTATACACCTTAGCTTGTGGTCCAGTTTTTGGGGCCAAGCTCAAGATCCTTTTCCAAACATAGCACTTCGGAACATAAGTGCCCTCAAAATGGAAGTTGGGTGGTTGAAGAGTAAAGTTGACGGCTCCGGTCACTGAGAGGGGGACCACGGCTTCCAGTTCAAAGCCAGTCGGTGACGTCCTCCGGACATCTCACGCCCTCGGCTACGGTCAACACGAGACCTGTGTCGCCTTCTCCTTCCGTCAGGCGACCAAAACCTGGTATCAACCCAACCGGCCCCCATAAAGGACAGCAGGGGAATCTCGATCGCCTCGCGGAACCTCCCGGCAGTCACGTCGTCGATCATATCAGTTAGCCGCTCGATTTCGCCTTCTGCTGACTCATCGCAGGCGTCGCAGCCACAGACTGGGAAAGGCTCGATGAACCATCGTCCACACCGGATCCGAAGACCCGGAAATGCAGTAAACACGACCGAGATAGGCGCGGCGTCAGGGTCTTTCGGGGTAAGTCTCATATCCGCACGAGCAAGGTCCAGACCCCTCGCCAGCTTCTCGTCGAAACCAGATCCTTCTGCACGCTCGACTTCGAAGTCACTCTCGAGCCGGTCGATGATGGCCAACATAGCGGTATGCAACGGGAGAAAGCGCTCGGGGTTGGTCACGCGGCTGTATGCTGGGTCCGTAAGGGACGCCTCACCAGTTCCGTATCCAGACCACCCAGGCGCTTGTTTCCGTTTCAAGTGCGCGCTGCGTGCCCGTAGACGCGCTTGGAGTCTAATCATCCAGGACATGTTGTCATTCTCTTCTTTCTGTGGTGTTCCTACTTTACTCCAGCTGGTCTGGAAATGCATTACTGGTATGTTGCGAATATCATTGAAGTGTATTTGGAATCGTTCTGTTTAGGTGGGGGCCTATTTGTTGTAGCGGCCATGGGATTGATTGTTGACTTCGTCTTCGTAGTGCGTGACCGGATCTGGGGAAGACGCAGGCGAAGACAACGAGAGAAAGAATGATCGGAAACCCCGGCCTGACCTGCTTTCCCTCCTGTCAAGAAATTCCTCTCGCTTGAATGTTATGATAAACAAAAGCAATTGATCCGCGAAGGGTCGCGAAGAACACCTTTTTGTCCGCGGAGGACGCGGAGGGGCGCGGAGAACATCAAAGGCGTATCGGATTTTCTGTGCGCAACTGCGCCAAACTTCGATGATTGCGGCAGACCGCCCGCTTTGCGATCAGCCGCAATTTGCACCCGGAAACTTATCGTACCCTTCCTATTGTTGTAGGGACAGGGCCTCGTTTGGGTGTTTGAGACCGGCGCGTTGACTGACAGGGAGCATGCGCCACCACAGATCGCCAGTGTACTGGGCGAGGGTACGGTAGTCCTGGATTGATCTTGCAGGCGAAAGCAGGTTGTCGAGCGAAAACAGATTATCGATCTGCGCCTCTGCCTGTTTCAGCGTTATGCGGCGCATTGCAAGTTTAAACAGCGGTGGGACCAGCTTGAGTGAGGATAGAAGATCGAAAGTTGGCGGCGCCAGATCTCCTCCTTTTTCAGAATATGCTCTTAGAATTGGTGGAAAATGTAGGCAGAAAAGGAGAGCTTGAGGAATCGGTACCGAAGTTGCGTGTATGCGGGCTTTCTTTACTTCCCGCCTACCCGACCAAACGTCGAACCTCCAGCACATTCGGCAGACGTTCTATCCGCGTCATAATGCGAGTTAGCTGCGATATATTTGACAGATCCAACGTGGCGTTGATCAGAGCCATGTTGTTCTTCATCCCCGTCACAGCTTCAGCCGACCGCATGTTTATCTTCTCATCGGCTACAAGCCCGGTCACGTCCCGCAGCAGGCCGGCCCGATCATAGGCTTTGACCTGTATACTTACCGGGTACATCTCCTCGTTCCTGGCCCCCCATTGCACTTCAACCAGCCGCGCGTGGTCCGTCCGTTGGATCAGTGAGGCGATATTGGGACAGTTGGTCTTGTGGATGGAGACACCGCGGCCTTTGGTCACGTAGCCGGCGATCGGGTCGCCGGGCACCGGGTTGCAGCAGCGCGCCGGATGGGCAAGTACGCCGTCCAGGCCCGCCACCTGCACGCCGTCGACCGAGACGGGGCGGTGGGGCGACTTTTTGAGAAGCTGTTCCGGTTCTTCTTCGCTTTGCTGGCTGCGCTCGTATTCGATCACCCGTTGAGCGATCGTCTGGCTCGTCACATCGCCGTAGCCGATGGCAGCCAGAAAGTCGTCCAGTACCTCGAAGCCGCATATGCGGGCGACGAGTTCGTAGGGCTGGTCAACGCTCAGCCGCTTCAGATCCTTTTCCAGAATCTGGCGGCCCTGGGCGATGTTCTCTTCTCTGGCCTGCTTGCGGAACCAGGTGCGGATCTTTCCGCGCGCACGCGTTGTTGAGACGTAACCCATATTGGGGTTAATCCAGTCCCGGCTGGGTCCGCCTCGTTTGGCCGAAATCACTTCGACCTGGTCGCCGTTGTGCAGTTGGAAGTCCAGGGGCACGAGCCGGCCATTGACCTTCGCGCCGCGGCAGCGGTGGCCCAGCTCCGTGTGAACGCGGTAGGCGAAGTCTATCGGCGTCGAACTGTGGGGCAGGTCGATCACATCCCCGCGCGGGGTAAAGACGTAGACCCTGTCCTGAAACACGTCCGTCTTCATTCCGCTGACGAATTCCTGGGCATCGGTCACGTCCTGGCGCCACTCCATCAGCTGGCGAATCCAGGCGATCTTGTTGTCGAGATGCTGGTTGGCCTGCCTGCCTTCCTTGTAGCGCCAGTGGGCGGCGATACCGAACTCGGCTACCCGGTGCATCTCACGCGTGCGGATCTGCACCTCCATTGGCTTGCCGTTCGAGCCGACGACGGCCGTGTGCAGACTGCGGTACATGTTGTCCTTGGGGCTGGCGATGTAGTCGTCAAATTCGCCGGGGATCGGCCGCCAGCGGCTGTGGACGACTCCCAGCGTTGCGTAGCAGTCCGCAACCGAATCGACGATGATACGGAAGCCGTGAATATCGTAGATCTGGTCGAAAGGCACTTCTTTGCGCCGCATCTTTCGATAGATGCCGTAGATATGTTTGGGGCGACCGTCGATCTCCGCCTTTATGCCGGCCTCGTTCAGCGCCTTCGCCAGCGTATCGCGTGTCTCATCCATCCAGCTGACCCGTTCGGCGCGCTTCTGGTCCATCGCACGCGACAGATTCCGGTAGGTCACAGGCTCAAGATAGCGAAAACTGAGGTCCTCAAGCTCCCACTTGATCTGCCAGATACCCAGTCGATTTGCGAGCGGGGCAAAGATCTCCAGCGTCTCGCGGGCGATGCGGCGGCGTTTGTGTTCCGGGTGGCCATCCAATGTACGCATGTTGTGGACACGGTCGGCCAGCTTGATCAGGACGACCCTGATGTCCTCGACCATGGCCAGGAACATCTTGCGCAGGCTTTCGGCTTTTTCATCGGCGACACTGTGACGCATATTGCTCAACTCTTTGATACGGTTGAGCTTTGTAACGCCGTCCACCAGTTCGGCTATCTCCCGGTTAAAGTTCTTTTTCAGATAGTCGATTGTGTAGACGGAGTCCTCGACCACGTCGTGGAGCAGACCCGCGGCCAGCGTGTCCGCGTCCAGTTGCAGCTCCGCCAGGATCGTGGTTACGTCGATCGGGTGCAGGATGTAAGGCTCGCCCGTCATGCGGGTCTGTTCGCGATGGGCGTCGCTGGCGACCAAGTAGGCGCGCAGAATCGACAGCTTTTCATCGGCACTGAAATAGTTGGGCAGCTTCCTGTACAACTCTTCAAGCGCCTTGATTTCGTGCAGGTTCAGGAGCGGCTGAAGGAACAGCTTGCCGCCGCTAACAGGAGGTATGGCCTCAAGAGGAATGCTTCGCAGAAGCGGACTTTCCGTAGGAAGCCCGTTTTCCTCCGAGGTAGAGAGATCGGGCTGGTCGCTGGGGTCCGCAGCGGTGAGGTCCGGCGCCAGTTTCGTGCCAGCCATTACTAGCTCTTTTCGTTACACCCTTTCAAATGCTGAAAAGCGTTTGCGTTCAATCTCTTTTATATCCTACTGGATTCGGTTCGCATTATAGCAAGGAATGGGTAGACGTCGCAATGCGGCCGAAAAGGCCCTCATACTGACGCCCCCGTAGTCCTTATGTGACCGATTTCGGGGAATTACACTGGTATTCCAGGCTTGGAGCCCCTCTGTGGACTGCTTCCGGGCCCTCGCGTTTACGAATAGACGATATGGGACGGGTCCCGTTCAATCTACCTACGAAGAGTCTATGAAGTGTTCCCCAGCGCCGAACCGGCCGCCGCCAGCGGGCGCGAGCCGAAAGATCCGCTATCTCGATACGGTTTTTGCTACACGTCCTGGGGAGTCATTCCTTCACCGGCCTTGATGTCCCGATGGAAGAAAACTGGCCGCCAGCTTTCGAATGGCTGGCCGGGGCGCTTCCGAAACGTCAAACCAGTGGACGTCGGGGATCCGCCGGAACCAGGTGTACTGGTGGCGGACGAAGCGGTGGGTTTCAATCTGTATGCGTTCAACCGCGGCCTGCAGCGTGAGCTCTCCGCGTAGATGTGCGGCGATCTCCTGGTATCCCAGGCTGGAGAGGGCCGGCAGGTCATGAGAATAGCCCGCCGCCAGCAGCGACTCCATCTCCTCAACCAGGCCGGCCTCAACCATATCGTGAACGCGGCGATCGATGCGCTCGTGCAAGAGCGGGCGCGACAGATCCAGGCCGATTTTCAGAATCCGATAGGGCGGAAGAGCGGCCGCTTCCAGCTCGCTCTTGCGGCGGCCGGTCGTCTGCACAATCTCCAGCGCCCGGACGACCCGGCGCAGATTGTTTGGGTGGATCTGAGCGGCCGCTTCGGGGTCCGAGGCCCGGAGACGCGTGTGCAGCGCCTCACGTCCGTTGTCCTGCGCGAACTTCTCCAGTTCAACCCGCAGCGCCGGGTTGGGCGCGACCTCCGGGATCTTCAGCCCCTCAACAACTGCCCGCAGATACAGGGCCGAACCGCCTACGAGAAAGGGCACGCGCCCCCGCAGGTGAATGCCGTCGATTACGCTGAAGGCCATCTGCTGATAGGTCGCCAGCGCCATCTGCCTGTCAGGCGGCTGGATGTCGACAAGGTGGTGAGGAACCTGCGCCTGCTCCTGTGCACTCGGCTTGGCGGTGCCGATGTCCATGCCGCGGTAGAGCTGCCGGCTGTCGGCGCCGACGATCTCGCCGTCAAAGCGCGACGCGAGGTCGAGGCTGAGAGAGGTCTTGCCGACAGCCGTCGGTCCCAGGATCACGATCAGCGGCGGCGCCGCCGTCTCGGACGCCTGCTCATCCGGTGACGGCATGGCGAATATGCTCCACGCTGATCAATTTGCCGGAGCTGTCCATCTGCACTGCCACCGCGTCTATTCGCCAAGGACCGGTCCACTTCGATTGCCGCACGTAGATCGCCGCCAGATTGCGCAGTTTCGCCTGCTTTCTGTGCGTAAAGGACTGCCGGGCCGACCCGTAGCCGTGACCCCGCCGGGTGCGCACCTCGACCACGACCAACCAGCGCGAATTGGACGCGCCCCGGCTGAAGTCCGGGGCGCATTCCTCTGCGATGATGTCCAGTTCGCCGGCCCGGCAACGCCAGTTGCGTTCTACGATGCGCAGGCCGGCCTCCTGCAGGGCGCATACTGCAATCAGCTCACCCCGCGTCCCCAGAGATCGACGCCCATCCTGCACGCAGCCTGACTCCTTTTCCGTATCGCTAATTGGGCGTTGTGTCAACTGTCGGCACGATGCCTGGGCCCGGCAGGACCAGTGTCGGCGTCACGCCTTCAGGCGTAAAGATCACCTTGTCGGTGCTCTTGAGCGCGCTCGCGTTGGCCTGCGCAATCAGCAGCTGCACATATTCCGGCCGTCCCGCATACAGTGTGGCGAGAGCGGTCTCGACAGCGATCTGTGCCTTGGCCTGCTCTTCCGCGGCGATAGCCAGCGCCTGCGCGATTTCAATATCCCGCTGCGCGGCCAGCAGCTCATTCTGTTTCTGCGCTTCAATGACCGCCCGCTCGGCTTCGACGCGGGCCAGTTCGTTCGCCCGCTCGGCTTCGATTACCGCCTTCTGCGCCGCTACCTTCTGCTCCTCCAGCTGGGCCAGGGCCGTCTGCTGGCGGGCCTGCTCCTGGATCCGGCTCTGCTCGATACGGATCTCACCCTCCTGCCGCGCCTGCTCGGCGTCGGCCTGGGCATCGGCTCGCAGCTTGTCCTGCGCCGCCTTCTCCGTCTCCAGCCGGCTCTGAACGATAGCGTCCAGCGCGGACTGCACAGCTCCCGACAGGATCACGTCCGGCACGACCAGGTTCTCCACCCGGAGACCGAAATTCGCAGCGCGTTCGTTCAGTTCATCGTCGATGCACTGGCGCAGAATATCCCTGGCCGTGCCGACCACGTTGTCGTCGAAGGTGCGGTCACCGACACAAACTTTCATTGCCTGACGCGCCTGGTCCTGCATGCGGCTGCGGGCCAGGTCATCCTGTAGATAGATGCCCCGGTACTGCGCCCACAGCGCCTGGATCTTGTCCCCTTGGCTGATGTTCGGGCGGAAGATATCACCGCTGACCAACAGGCCGATCCGTTGCTTGTCCTTGGTGATGATCTCCGTGTCCTCCACGGAGAACGGGATCGCCTGGCTTGAGACCCGTACGATCTGGACAAAGAGGCCTACGTCCGTATAGACACCCGGACCAACTACGTTCTTAATCTTCCCTCCCTGGAACTGAACACCCACCTCCTGTTCGTCCACGCGTTCGAAGGCGTAGAAGAAGTTGCGGGCAAAGAGCATCAGAAAGAGGATTACGACGACGATTACAATCACCATGACGAATGGTGACCCGCTCGGGATCCTTCTGGGAACTCTGGGGACATTACCTAGGCTGTTCATTTGCATCTCCTTTCGAGGGACATGTCGGCGCGCTCCTTACTGGAACGGCCACTTGTCACGGGCGTTACATTACTGGCTATACCATACCATACTTTAACGCTCTCTCCCTTTTGATTGCTGACATCACACGGACAAATAACAGATAAAGCGAGGCAAAAATCTGTCAGACGGGCTTCCGAACCAGCCTGTGCTGCCAGCAAGGCTTGCATCAGCCCTCCGGCGCGTTCCACTTCGTGCTCAGATTTGACACTGGGCCGATTCCTGGATTAATATTAGCGTCAACAACTGAATCGAGCCTATTGGCAGGGTTTCACGAATTGGGACCGACTGCAGTCCAGTCCGCTGAAACTGTGCCAAGACTCTTATCAAGAGAGGTGGAGGGGCCGGCCCTGTGAAGCCTCGGCAACCGGCGCTGCTGGATACAACGCCCGCAGCGCGGCAGGTGCCAATTCCGGCGGTGTGGATGCACCGGCAGATGAGATGCTCTGGACGACTTGTCGCAGCCCTCTTCCGTGTATCCACAGAAAGAGGGCTTTTTTTATTCCCAGACCGACCCAATGGGCGGTGACGACGCTTCTGACAAGGTGAACTGCGTCGCTAAGGAGAGATCATGGCCACACCAGGTACGACCATATCCCAGAACTCCGGAACGGCAACCGGCTCTGACGGCACGTCGGGACCGGCTGCCTCCAACGGGCAAGGACCTGAGGAGAAGACGCCCAGACTCTCCAGCCAGACCCAAGCTGTCCACGCCGGGGAAAAGCGCTACATTTCTCACGACAGTCTGACTGTGCCCATTGTTCAGACAAGCACCTATACCTTCGAGGACACTGCCAGCCTGATCAACTACATGGAAGAGCACATGTTCTGGGAAGTGCCGGAACGGGAGGAGTACGGACGCTACGGCAACCCTACCGTACGCGCCGCTGAGGCAAAGCTGGCCGCGCTCGACTCCGCCGAAGACGCCCTGCTGCTCTCGAGCGGCATGGCAGCCATCACCACCACGCTGTTCATCCTGCTCAGCCAAGGCGACCATTTCGTCATGACTGAAGACTGCTACCGCCGCACGCGCGGCTTCTGCAACACATTCCTCACCCGCTTCGGCATCACCTGTACCACCGTCGAACCCGGCGACTACGATGCCATCGAGGCCGCCGTCAAGCCCGAGACCAAGCTGATTTTCTCCGAATCACCTACCAATCCTTTTTTGCGCTGCGTGGACTACGCCCGCCTCGTCGAGATCGCCGAACGGCATGGCCTGCGTACCATCATCGACACCACTTTTGCCACTCCCTGCAACGTCCGACCCCTGGAATACGGCATCGATCTGGCGATCCACAGCGTGACAAAATATCTGGCCGGCCACAACGACCTGCTCGCGGGTTGCGTCACCGGAAGCTTCGACATCACCACCGCCCTGCGCCAGTCCCAAGGCATTTTGGGCGCCGTCGTCGACCCCCATTGCGCCTACCTGATCCTGCGCGGCCTTAAAACGCTTGGATTGCGCATGCGCCAGCACAACGAAAGCGCCTTTCGCATAGCCCGTTACCTGGAAGACCATCCGAGGATTCGCCGCGTCTGGTATCCCGGCCTCGAGAGCCATCCCGACCACGAAGTCGCCAAGTGTACAATGACCGGCTTCGGCGGCGTTATCAGTTTCGAAGTCGAGGCCGACGGACCGACGACAAGCCGATTCATCGATGCCTGCCGCATCCCGCGCATCGGCCCAAGCCTCGGCGGCGTAGAGAGCCTCATCGAGCAGCCAGGGATCGTCAGCTACTACGACACGGCGCCGGAAGACCGGCGGGCACTGGGCATCACCGATGAGTTTGTGCGCCTGAGCGTTGGCATAGAGGATACCGACGATCTGCTGGCGGACTTCGAACAGGCGCTGGCCTGCATGTAAGCTCTCAGATCCCGGCAGCCAGGCCAGCCCCTGCAGCGACTCCCGTCATACCGGGAGGCGGCGGTCCGATTCGCCTCCCGGCAATAAAGCTAACC
The DNA here is from genome assembly GCA_965208965.1 of Caldilineaceae bacterium. GTDB lineage: Bacteria > Chloroflexota > Anaerolineae > Caldilineales > Caldilineaceae > Bin5. Next base: position 99,885 of record OZ242384.1, on the reverse strand, counting down.
GCGACAATGCCAGAGACACCGGCGGCCGGACGCGTTCCGTCGCCGCAGCACAAACATATCGATAGACGAATTCTTCCAGGACCCATTTCGCCTGCACTATCTCTCCTTCTAGTTCTTCTCCTATTCAGCGCCTGTTCAGGCGCACAGCCCTCGCTGGCCTCGGCCGACGTCGTCGAAGTCCTCAACCGGCCGGTTGATGGCCGCTTCGCCCGGGCCCTTGAGCCGCTTGAGTTCGAGTTTCCCCGGGATCACGGCCCTCACAACGAATACGCCACCGAGTGGTGGTACTTTACCGGCAACCTGACCGGCGAGGACGGCGGCGAATACGGTTTCCAGCTCACGTTTTTCCGCAGCGCGCTGGCGCCGGGTGAATCCAACCGGCCGTCCGATTTCGCCGCACAGCAACTCTATATGGCCCACTTCGCCGTCACAAGCGGGCCCGCCGGCCGCCATGTCAGTTTTGACCGCTTCAGCCGCGGCGCCGGCGGCGTCGCCGGCGCGACCGGTTCGCCCCGCTACGAGGTCTGGCTGGATGACTGGCGTGCGCAGGAAACCGCGCCGGGACAGATGCACCTGCAGGCCGTTGCCGAGGACGACAACGGTCCTATCTCGATCGATCTCATTCTGGCGGAGACCCGTCCGCCCCTGCTTCACGGGGAAGCCGGCTACAGCCGCAAAGGGCCGGAGCCAGGAAACGCCAACTACTACTACAGCCTCGTGCGGATGGAGACTGCAGGCGAAATCGTCTTCGCAGACAGGCGAATCCCCGTCACAGGGCTCAGCTGGATGGACCACGAGTTCGGGACTTCCGCGCTCAGCGCTGACGCAGTTGGCTGGGACTGGTTCGCCGTCACCCTTGACAACGATGTCGTGCTCATGTTTGCCGAAATCCGCACGCGTTCCGGCACGTCGCAAGAGATCTTTGAAGGAACTCTCGGCTTCCCCGACGGCAGCCAGGTCTCCATCAGTGCGGACGACTTTACCTTGACAACGACCGGGCAATGGACGAGCCCGGACAGCGGCACAGTTTACCCTGGCGGATGGCGCGTCACCTTCCCCCAGTATGAAATCGATCTGACGATCGACCCTCTGATAGATGATCAGGAGATGGACGTCGCCTTTACCTACTATGAAGGCGCCACAGTCGTAAGCGGCACAATGAACGGCGAACGCGTCGCCGGGCGAGGCTACGTGGAGTTGACCGGTTACGGTGAGAGCGGATTCCAGCGATAACCGACTGAAAACCCTAAGTCTTGCCAAACTCCTGGAATAGGTTCACAATGAAATGGAACGTAACCGCCGAAAGCGCGGTCGAACGGTTCGGCCGCTCTTGTTTTCATCCATTTTGGATGGGGGGAGTCGGACCGATGCAACTGCACACCTCAAGAGCGAAATCATTCTCGCGCACGGTCAAGCCTCGCCCGGTTTCGACCAGATTCAGAGCCGCCCACCTGAGGCTGATCATCGTTGTACTGCTCGCGGCGCTGCTATTGGCGGCATGCGGCGGCTCGGACGCTCCCACCTCGGATGCAGAGGAAGGCCCGTCTGCCGCCGATACGGCAACTCCGGTGACCAAGCCCGACCCCACGGACACACCGGAACCGGCGCCGACCGATACGCCGATGCCAGAGCCCACAGATACGCCAGCGCCGGAAGCGGAGGCGACCGACACGCCGGAACCCGAACCTGAAGCCGCGCCGGCGGCAACCGCGCCGCCTCAGGAGGAAACGGCCGCCGAGAGCGCGGCATCGCCCGGCGTCGGTCAGACTTTTGTGATCGTGGCCGAAGAGTCCGAAGCGCGCTACATCATCGATGAGGAGTTGCTCGGTCGACCGAAAACGGTCGTCGGCGTGACTAACGCCATTGCAGGTGAGTTGACCGTCGATCCTTCCAACCCGGCGGCCAGTTCTATTGGACTGATTCAGATCGAGGCTGGAACCTTCGCCACAGATAGCAACCGCCGTGACGGCGCCGTGCGTCGCTTCGTTCTGCAAACCAGCCAGTACCAGTTCATCACCTTTACCGCCACAGAATATGTGGGTCTGCCCGATACCGCCGCGATTGGCGAAGAGATTCAGTTCGAGGTCACTGGAGACCTGACAGTCCGCGACATTTCCAGACCGGTGATGTTTATCGTTACGATGCAGGTCGTTTCCGAGTCTGAACTGCGGGGAAGCGCCGCAACAATCATAGTAAGAGACGACTACGAACTCAGGATTCCTGACGTCCCAAGTGTCGCCAACGTCGGGGAAGAGTTCATTGTGGAGTTCGACTTTGTGGCTCGAGCGCAGTAGACAGGCACACAGGCACCGTGCCAGCAGTACGTTTTGGCTGATTACTCACCATTGGAGGTCTTTCCGACTTGTCTGCTCCGAACCAGCCAACCATGGTAACCGGCGCCGCGGTTGAGGTAGAGGCGCTGCGCCAAGGCTTCAACCGCGGTTTCGCCGACTACCGGTACAATATGCAGATGGACCCGTCCGGCATGCTCGGGCATCTGCGCCGTTCCAGCATTGCTCCGGACGATTGCGCAGTCCTGGTGGCGGAAGAGGAGGGGCGGCTGCAAAGCGTGGGCGCGGCCCTCCTGGCGGTGCGCGGTGACGAAGGCTGGTGCGGCGGCCTCAGTGTCGACCCGGCCTATCGCGGCGGCGGTTGGGGCCGGCGGCTCATGGAGCAGCTGAAACGCCGGGCGGTCGAGCGTGGTGTTCGCCGCATCTTGCTGGAGGTGCTGGTCAGCAACGACCACGCCCGCTCAGTGTATCGCCAGGTTGGCTTCAGACGCTTGCGCGAACTGCTGCTGTGGGAACGGGACCCCCGCCAAGGCCCACTCCCGTTGCCATACGAGCGCCTGGAGAAGACTGATCCAGCTCAGATTCTGCGCAGTTTCCATTGCTGGCACGAGCTGCCGATGATCTGGCAACGCCGTGCACGCAGTCTGCTGAACTACGTGGAGCAGCATGGCTGTATCGGCCTCACCATCCCGGCCAAAGACGGCGCGCCGGTCGCCTATGCGCTGGTCTCTCCTCCGTCACCGTCCGGCGCGCCGGCCCAGGGCCAGCCTCCCGCCCGTCTGCGCATCCTTGACGTCGCAGTCGATCCGGAGGCCAATCTTCAGGACGCTGCCCGCCCGCTGCTGCAAGCTCTTCAGCTTCGCTACGTCGACGCAAGGTTGACGCTTATGGACCAGCCGGCCGACAGCCGTCTCAACCCAGTCTTCGCCTCACTTGGCTTTCGCGTCTTCGACCGTCAAAATGAAATGGTGGTGGACCTGGCCGAAAGTCCACCCGATACAGTTCAATGAAGGCAGGCGGAATCCGCCCCCTGCCGCACCTGGAGACTTATGAGTGATGAATGACCCGATTCGTGTAGCAGTTACCGGCGCCGCCGGCAATATCGGCTATGCTCTCATCTTTCGCATCGCCAATGGCGACCTGTTCGGTCCCGATCAGCCGGTCATCCTCCAGCTGCTGGAGATACCGCCGGCGATGGGAGCGCTCGAAGGCGTGGCAATGGAGTTGGACGATTGCGCTTTCCCCCTCCTCAGCGATACAGTCCTGACCGACGAGCCGGCCGCAGCCTTTGACGGGGCCAACTGGTCTCTCCTGGTCGGCGCCCGCCCCCGTACCGCCGGCATGGAGCGGAACGACCTCCTCAGCGCCAACGGGCCCATCTTCGTAACCCAGGGCAAGGCAATCAACGAGAACGCAGCCTCCGACGTCCGCGTCGTCGTGGTCGGCAACCCGGCCAATACCAACTGCCTGATCGCCATGCACAACGCGCCAGACGTGCCCTCCGAACGTTTCACCGCCATGACGCGGCTCGATCACAACCGAGCCCAGAGCAAGATTGCCAGGAAGACCGGGCGGCCGCTGCACACGGTCAAGAATGTCGTAATCTGGGGCAATCACAGCGCGACCCAGTATCCCGACGTCTTCCATGCCTGGATCGATGGCGAGCCGGCCGCAGCCGTCATCAACGATTTTTCCTGGATCAGTCAGACTTTTATCCCCGCCGTCCAGCAGCGCGGCGCGGCCGTGATCGCTGCGCGCGGCGCAAGCAGCGCGGCCAGCGCGGCCAACGCCTGCATCAACCACGTGCAGAGCTGGTACGGAGGCGCGTCCGAAGACGACTGGGTCAGCATGGGCGTCCCCAGCATCGGCGCCTACGGCTCGCCCACCGGCGTGATTTTCAGCTATCCCGTGACAGTTGAGAACGGTGTCTACCAGATCGTAGAAGGGCTGCCGCAGACAGATTTCGACCGCGCACATGTGGCCGCCAGCGGACAGGAACTGCTGGAGGAGCGAGAGGCCGTTTCGGACTGGCTGCCCTGACCGGGCATTCCGGGCTTGGGAAAGAACCGGGAGATTCGCGTTCCAGCCGATTCAGAGTGCAAGGCCGATCTGACTCGCACCTGCGAGGGAAAAGATGAATTGCGGCCTGAACAGAGTGGAGTCGGCGCTGTTCAGGCCTTGCGATCTTCCAGCTCCTCCGGTAGCGGATCCACTATACCCTCGATCACTATCTCCCGGTAGGACCGATCAACCGACGCTTCCAGCTCCGCCTTCAGATCGTAGTGGATCGCCAGTTGCACCACGGCCCGCATCACGTCCTGCAGCTCCTTCGCGAACGCGGCCCGGTCAGGCGGCCCCAACTTCATCGTCTTTACCCCCTTGCGCTCGAAATGGCTCACCTGGCTTGCCACCTCGCCGCACTCCTCGGCCAGACGCGTAACGATATAGAAGGGATCATCCCCATCCTGGAACCGGTTGTTCAACCCCTCGGCGATTTTGTAGAGCTTTTCGATCATGGATTGTCATTCCCCCAACAGCTCAAGTACGCGCTGAAGCTCGTCGGGCAGCGGCGACTCGAACAGGCGCCGCTCTGCCTCCCCGGGAAGTCGGATGCCCAGCCTGTGGGCGTGCAGGAAAGGCCGTTTCAGCGACAGGCGGCGCCGTTTGTACCCGTATTCGGTGTCACCGGCCACGGGATGGTGGCGCCAGGCAAAGTGGACCCGAATCTGGTGCGTGCGTCCGGTGTGCAGGACGGCGCGCACCAGCGAAAAACGGGCCGTCTGCCCGCTTGAACGGTCTTCGTAGACCTGCAGGCACTCATACTCGGTCACGGCATCCCGTGCGTCCGCCGCAGCCTGCCCGGTTCCAACCGCTTTATTCAGTCCTGAAGAGGCCGGAAGAACGGCCATGCGCTGACGCCGCGTCGGATGGCGGCCGACCGGTGCGTCGATGCGGCCCCGCGGGGGCTCGACTCTGCCCTCCAATAGCGCCAGGTACTCCTTGTACACGGTGCGGCCTGCGAACTGTTCCTGCAGCAAGCGCATCGTCGCGTCATTCTTGGCCACGACGATCACGCCGGACGTCCCTTTGTCCAACCTGTGGACTATGCCCGGCCGCTTCTCTCCCCCGATCCCTTCCAACCGCGGGCAATGGTGAAGAACTGCGTTAGCGAGGGTGCCTGTTGTGTGGCCCGGCCCCGGATGGACGACCAATCCGGCCGGTTTATTTACGACGAGCAGGTTGTTGTCTTCGAAGATGATGTCGAGAGGAATGTCTTCGGACCGCAGAGAAGCTTCCACTGCTGCCGGAGGCGCTACGACCTCGATTTCTGCACCGGCTTCCAGCGGCATACCGGCCTTGCCGGCGCGCTGTCCACCGACGGTGACCAGCCCTTGAGCAATCCAGCGCTGAATTGCGCTGCGGCTTTCCTCCTCGAACCGGTCTGTCAGCCAGCGGTCAAGGCGCTGGCCGGCTGCAGACGGGGGAATGGTAAAACGGCGCACCTCCCGGCTCTCGTAGTCCACCCGCTCCCTTTGGCTACGCCTCCGACGACCCGGCAGCGCCGATTTCGATGGCCTCCTCCTTGGCCCGCTTGGAGGCCTGAACGTCCTGGTAGAGGATGACGGCCGCCAAAGCGATGACACTGCATACGATCGAGGAATCGGCGATGTTGAAATTCGGCCAGTAGTAGACACCGGGGACACCGATTTTCACAAAATCGGTGACATAACCCTGCATGATGCGATCGATCACGTTCCCCAGCGCGCCGCCGACCTGGAACCCGAGCAGCAACCGAATGAGACGCTGATCGTCCGGCAGGTGAAAGATCGCGTAGTAGAAGACACCAACCGTCACCACCGCAGCAATGACGATAAAGACACTGCCCGCCCCCTGCAAGATGCCGAAGGCCGCGCCGTGATTGTCCACATGCTCAAAGAGGAAGTACTCGCCCAGCGCCGGAATTGGAATGATGTAGTCGAACTTGGCGATGTTCTGTCGGACCAACTCCTTTGTCCACTGGTCCAGCGGAATAATGATCGCCGCCACCAGCAGAATGATCCACGTGCGTCCAAAGATCCGACTGAACATCGAACTGTTTTCAGGCATTGACGTTCTCCTTTCCGCCTTGCGGTGAAATTCTAACACAGCACGCGAAAGATGGGGAAAGGAGTTAACCGTGCTATACTTGCTTGACTTTCGTTCTTTGAGTCCCGTTGCAGGACTTTCGGAGAGGCTGAATGGCTCGTGAAATCACTGTTGCTCTTGTGCAGATGGCCCCAGCGCTCACCAGCGCCGAGGAGAACCTCCGCAAAATGGGGGAGTTTGTCGAACGCATCTGCACGACACAGCCGACCGACCTGATCGTCTTTCCGGAGCTCAGCTATACGGGTACCGAACTGGGACTGCGCGCGACAACGCTGGCGGAACGCGTGCCCGGCCACGCAACAAACTACCTGGCCAAACGGGCCGACGACTACAACACGCATATCGCATTCGGCCTGGTCATAAAGGAGAAAGTCGAGAGCATTCTCTACAACGGCCTGGCCTGCCTAGGCCCGGACGGAGAGGTCATGTCCTCCTATCACAAGGTGCATCTCCTGGGGGAGGAGCGCCAGGTCTACCGTTCCGGCTTTCGTTTCATTAACGTGGACGCCGATTGGGGCAGATTCGGCCTCATGATCGGATCCGATCTGATATTTCCCGAAGCGGCCCGCAGCCTGACCCTGGACGGCGCTGAACTGATTGTCCTCGCCGCCAACTGGGAGATCGGTCACCACGAGCAGTGGCGGGCGCACATAGTCAGCCGGGCCACCGAGAATGCACTCTATGTCGCCGCGGCCAACCGCGTGGGCGAGGAACCCACCATTCAGTTTGCGGGCGACTCGATCCTTGCCGGGCCGGACGGTACCCTGTATACGGTCCTCGAGGAGCCGATGGAGGGATATGCGGTCGCGACCATCGATCTGGACCGCGTGCGGGCCGTCCGTGAAGAACGTCAGATGATACAGGTTCGCGAACCCAACGCCTACCGCGCCATTGTCAGGAAGTATTGAAGGTGCCTATCTGGCCGGCTGTCCGAAGACCTGACAGCCGCCGAAAGTGAAATGATGAGCGAAACCGTACAATCGTCCCAACGATTGTTCAGATCGTTTTCCAGCGGAGACTGGAACCACCGAGCGGACATGACAGACTATCGCGCCGAGTGGTTCAACTCCCTGCTCGTAGAGCGCGCTGCCTGGACTGCACACGCGCCTACCGTCGAACTGCTCGATACAGTAATCGGCGCGCCGGGCTTCGTCTGGTTCCGTTTTTGGCTCCCCGACCTGGATCAGATGGTCGAAAAGTACTTTGACGCCAACGGCACCGCCATCGGCCTCTATCTCCCTGTCTGCAGGCCGCTGCAGCGCGAAGACAAAGCATACAACACTTCGGACCTGATCCTTGCGATTTGGTACAGTTCGGACAAGCGGGTCTTCGTAATGCACGAGGAAGCGTTCGAGGAGGTAGTACGCGAAGAGCAGCTCAGCAGCCAGGAGGCTGAACGAGCCGAAACACGGATTCGTGAACTGACTGCCGCCATCTTTCGCGAGGAGTTTCCACCGCCGCTGGTGCGCAACTTCGCCATCGCTATGGAAAAGAGTTTGTCCCGTTCGCAATGATCGCTATTGTTGACTATGGCGTTGGCAACCTGCGCAGTGTCTACAAGTCCTTTGAGACGGTAGCCTCACCCTTAGGCATCCAGGTCGATATCGTCGACCACCCGGTCGATTTCAGCCGCTGGCGGGCACTCGTCCTGCCGGGACAGGGCGCTTTCGGAGATAGCGTCAACAACCTTCGCCGCCAGGGATTCGAAGCCCCTCTGCTGGACAGCGTGGCCGCAGGTCTGCCTCTGCTGGGCATCTGCGTCGGGATGCAGATGCTTTTCGACGAGAGTGAAGAGATGGGCGTTCACGAGGGGCTCCACCTGATCCCAGGCCGCGTCCGCCGCTTCCCCGACAAGATGCCGGATCCCCACCGCAGCGGCCGCAGCTTGCGGATTCCTCAAATCGGCTGGAACCAATTGCACCGGCAGCGTCCGGACCCATTGCTGGCTGGCGTTCCCGACGGCGCCTACGGCTACTTTGCCCACAGCTATTACTGCGACGCCGCCCAGCGGGACGCCGTGCTCACACTCACCGACTACGGCATCGACTATCCGTCCATCGTCCGCCACCGCAATGCCTGGGGCATCCAGTGCCATCCGGAGAAGAGCCACACGGTCGGCCTACATATCCTGCGCAATTTCATTCAAACTGTGGAGAGCCAGCCTGAACAGGAGTGCCCCTGACTGCGGGAGGAATCGGTCTGCACTATCCTCAATTGAAGGTTGAATGGGCGACATAACAAGAGACATAACAAAATGGGGGCATTCAAGTCGAACGCCGACTTGCGAAAGTGATGAACTGAATTGAAAGCGACCGAAATCGGCAGGCCGAATAAGTTATATCTCATCGCCCACGCCTGCACGCGGCAGGTTCGGGATACCGACGCCGCTCTCTGGCAGTTGAACGAGGTCGGCCGTGTGCAGGCCGCAGCGCTCGCCCGGCAGCCGTTCTGGGACGAAGTCGACCGGCTGCTGTTGAGCTGCGAGCCAAAGACGCGTCTGACAGTTGCACCGCTTCTGGATAGCAAAGACCTGCCGGTGGAGGAGGACGACCGCTTCAACGAGCTGCACCGCTCTCCGGAGTGGACAGACGACTATACCGCCCGCGTGGCAGCAGTGTTCCGCCGTCCGCGCGAATCGGTCGCGGGCTGGGAACCGGCCGCAGACGCGCTCAACAGGATTCGGGCGGGGATCGACAGCTGGGCGGCACGCCATCCCGATGACACGCTGGCCCTCGTCGGCCACGGCCTCACCTTCAGCCTCTACCGGGCGCATTTGCTTGGCCTCCCTAGCGTGCCATTGCAGGACTGGCAGCAACTCTCCTTTGCCGCCGTCGCCTGTGTGCAAGACGGGAGAATGGTAGACGATTTCGCCGTCCCTCCCGGTGTGCCGCACATTTCCAGGGACGCGGCTTCGCCAGCTGTCGAGCCAGCGGACGAGCAGCTTGACAGCCGGCTGAAGGAAGAGGGCCGCACCCCTACTACTCCGGAGTAAGTCGTGGAAAGCTTCTTCGAGCTGGAATTCGAGATTGTCCAGGTGCTGGCGGTCGTACTGCTTGTGGCGATGGCCGTGCGCCGCATCAGACTGCCCTACACAGTGGCGCTGGTCGGGGCAGGGCTGGTCCTGGCTTTCCGGGGGGGAATGCATCTGGAGCTGACGCCGGGCCTGGTGCTCGGCCTCTTCGTCCCGCCCCTCATCTTTGAAGCCGCCTTCCACCTGCAATTGAAGGATCTGAAGGCCGACCTGACGCCGATCGCGGCCATGGCCGTGCCGGGCGTGCTCATCAGCACCGGCATCATCGCCGCCGTTCTGGTGATCGCCGGCGTGCTGCCGCTGCCGGCCGCCCTCATCTTCGGCGCTTTGATCTCCGCCACCGACCCGGTAGCCGTTGTGGCAACCTTCCGCTCCGTCGGCGCGCCCAAGCGCCTGTTGACGCTTGTCGAAGGGGAAAGCCTTTTCAATGACGGTACGGCAGTAGTCATCTTCCACATAATGCTTGCCCTGGCCGTGGAAGGCACTCTCAATCCGCTTGACGGTGTGGTCAAATTCGTGAGTGTGTCGGTGGGCGGCATCCTCATCGGCGGCGTTCTCGGCTATGCAGTCGCCAAGCTGATCGAGCATATCGACGACTATCTGATCGAGGTCACGCTGACGACCATCCTCGCCTACGGCAGCTTTATCCTGGCGGAACAGTTCCACTTCAGCGGTGTTCTGGCCGTGGTTGTGGCGGGCCTGGTCAACGGAAATATCGGCCCCCGCGGGATGACCCCTTCAACCAAGATGGTGCTTTTCACCGTCTGGGAATACATTGCTTTTCTCGCCAACTCCTTTATCTTCATCCTGCTCGGCATCAGCGTGGAGTGGGAGCAGCTGGTCACGTATCTCGCGCCCTCGCTGATAGCGGTCGCCGCTGTCCTGGGGGGTCGTTTCATTGTTGTCTATCTGCTGGGCGGCGCTGTCCGTCTCTTCCGTCATAATGTCCCGGCCCCATTCCTCCTTGTGATGTCATGGGGAGGACTGCGGGGCGCGATCAGCGTGGCACTGGCCCTGAGCCTGCCCGCCGATATCGCCAACCGGCCCCAGCTTCTGGCGATGACGTTCGCCGTCGTCCTCTTTACGATCCTGGTACAGGCTATCTCCATTTCCGGGCTGCTCTCCCGGCTCGGGCTGACACAAGGCGCTAAGCAGCCCGCCGAATATGAACGAATCCAGGGCCAGCTTCTCGCCATCCGCTCTGCCATCAACTATGTCGACCGCCTCTACCGCGGCGGCGCGCTAATACCAACCGCATATACAACCGTCAAGGCAGAGTTGACCGCACGCGAAGAAAACGTGAGCGGCCAGATTGATGAGCTACTGAACGATCAGCCGGACTTGCGCGAACAGATCGTCTCACTGGCGCGAACGGAGGCTTTGCGCGCCGAGAGAACAGCGCTTGACGAGTTGTCACGCGAAGGAATCCTGGGCGAAGAGGCCCTGATCGAACTCCAGGCAGAACTTGACGAGGCGATTTACGAGGCCGAAACCGAGGGGAATCACGCCTGACAGACTCTCGGAGGCAAAGACAGAACAAGGCCAACCTGAGAAAACGATACTGACGGCCGGCCGCCGGTCAACAGAGAGAAGCAAAAGACAGCACCATGCGCATCTATCCCGCGATCGATTTGAGAAAAGGACGCTGCGTTCGCCTGAGGCGGGGCGACCCCAACGCAGAGACCGTCTTCAGCGACAACCCTGCCCAGACGGCCCGCCACTGGGAGAGCCTCGGCGCCGAGTGGCTGCACGTCGTCAACCTGGACGGCGCATTTGGCAGCGCAACCGACTTCCATCCCAAGGTACGGCGCCTTTCACCTGACGCGCTCGAGGCCGCGGAATCCAACGGCGCCGGAGACGCGGGTCTTGGAAATGACCAAGCCCCGGACAGTTCAGACCTTGAACAGGATCTGCCCATCAACCTGCAGCGCCTGACGCAGATCAGAGAGGCGGTCGAAATTCCGATTCAGTTCACCGGTGGGCTGCGCAGTGTCGAGGACATCGAGCTGGCATTCTCGCTGGGCGCAGACCGAATCATTTTGGGGACGGCGGCAGTGCGCGATCCGGAACTGGTTCGCGTGGCTATTGAGAGCTGGGGCGTTTCCCGGATCGTCGTCGGTCTGGATGCCAAGGACGGAAAGGTCGCGACCCACGGCTGGCAAAAGGTCAGCCAGGTGAGCGCGGTCGAGTTGGGGCACCGCATGGCCGCCCTGGGCGTGGAACTGGCGTTATTCACCGACATCAGTCGCGACGGTCTGCTCAGCGGCGTAAACGTTCAGGCGACGGCGACACTGGCTGACCTTACCGGTTTGCAGGTCATCGCCAGCGGCGGCGTCGCCAATCTTGACGACATCCACGCGCTCAAGCGCCATGAACACTATGGCATCGACGGCGTGATCATCGGACAGGCCCTCTATACCGGCGCCCTGGAGCTGCCCGCAGCCATCGAAATCGGCAACGCGCCGCGCCTGCGCCGCAGCGCAGGCGTCGTACCCATCCGCCGATGCCCAAAGGAAGCGCCGGCCGGCCGGGACGAAGCCCAGCTCCTCCTCCTCTACAACCATTTTTTTGAGGAGTGGCAGTTCCCGCGCGGGGGCGTCGAACCGGGAGAAAGCGATTTCGATTGCGCTCGCAGGGAGTTCGCCATCGAAACAGGGCTGCCGATCCGCAAGCTCTACGAGAACTGTCCCACCACTCTCGACTTCACCGTCCACATTCGGGGCTACGATGTCCAGCGCACGATCACCTATTTCCTGGCCGAGATCGGGGAAGGGGAAGTGCGGCTCGGCCACCACAACCACAGCGAATGCCGCTGGTGCAGCCTGGAGGAGGCGAAGGCGCTCCTGCTTGAGACGTCTCCGGAACAGATTCCTGCCTGGCGCGCCGCCGCCCGCCTTTTCGACGCCGGTATGGCGGGGTTCGAAGAGAGCGCGTGAACCGTACTATCCGTCGGTCCGTCTGCGAGCCGCTCCCGGCGCGTTGCCGGACTTGGCGCCCCCGGAGGTAACCTTGCTGGCCAAACGAATTATACCCTGCCTTGACGTCAAGGATGGACGCGTCGTCAAGGGCATCAACTTCATAGATCTGGTCGACGCCGGCGATCCGGTTGAACAGGCCCACGTCTACGATCGCGAGGGTGCCGACGAACTGGTCTTTCTGGACATTACCGCCACCCACGAGGCCCGCGACATCGTCGCCGAAATGGTACGCCGCGTCGCCGATACGGTCTTTATTCCGTTTACGGTCGGAGGCGGCATTCGTAATGTCGACGATATGCGCGCCATTCTGCTCGCCGGCGCCGACAAGGTCAGCGTGAACAGCGCCGCCGTCCGCAACCCGGAGATCGTCAGCGAGGGCGCGCGCCGCTTTGGCAGCCAGTGCATCGTTGTCGCCATCGATGCCCGCCGCCGCGACGCCGAGGAGGGTTGGGACGTATTCATCAGTGGAGGCCGCATAAACACCGGCATGGATGCAGTTGAATGGGCGAAGAAGGTCGAAGCGCTCGGCGCCGGCGAAATCCTGCTCACTTCGATGGACGGCGACGGCACGCAGGAAGGTTACGACGTTGCCCTCACACGCGCCATTTCCGATGCGGTCAACATCCCGGTAATCGCCAGCGGCGGCGCCGGCCGCCCGGAAGATTTCGCCGCCGCTCTCACTGAAGGCGGCGCGGAAGCGGCCCTGGCCGCCAGCCTGTTCCACTTCCGCCAGCTTCAGGTGATGGATGTAAAGCAACATCTGCTCGAACGCGGCGTACCCGTGCGCCTGCCTGAGGATGCCATCACCTGACCGGACAGGATTCTGCGAAGGCAACGCTTGCCCTGGCCGGGACCTTTACGAATACCGGCTTGCATTCATGGCATTCTGTCGGGACCGGAATACAGCTGCTCTTGAGGAGGCCAGGGTTAAGAGATGGGTAGCGTAGCCCTGTCAATGACCCGATCCTTCAATCGGCAAATGGGCACTACCAGGCGGCTGACCCCGCAGGACCAGTCGCGTTTCATTACCGCCGTGTCCCAATTCGCCCAGGACCAGAAAAACCCGGGGCTAAATTTCGAAAAGCTCGGCGGGGGTCCCAAGAGCAACCTCTGGTCATTGAGGGCTTCACAGGAACTACGCATCCTCTTGGCAGTAGATGACGACCAGTACGTCTTCGTCAATGCAGGCCACCATGATGTCATGTATGAGTGGGCCAAGAGACGAAACCATTACGTCGATCTGGCGTCGGAAGACCTTGCCGATCTTCAGGTAACAGTTCCTGACATGCCGCTATCCCTGAAGCGCGCTTCCACAGGAACGCCGCATCAACCTTCGCTGCCTGAACTGCCTGAACAGGATCCTGACGTATCTTCACTAGCGCAGTCGAAAGCCAAGCACGCTCCGACCGACCCCCAAATGATCCAGGAGCTGCTCGGGCGCTTTTTCCGCGGCGATTTTGAGGAGTGGCAACTCTTTCTCCACCCTGATCAGGAACCCCTCATCAGCCGACACTGGTCAGGAGCCGCACGGATTCGGGGCGCGGCCGGCACAGGCAAGACCGTAATAGGGCTGCATCGACTGGCGGAACTGGCCCGCCGGTATCCCGATGACAAGGTGCTCTTTACCGCGAACAGCAGGTCGCTGGCCGAACTGCTCGAAAAGCGCTTTCGCAACCTCCCGATGGCGCCCTCGAACGTCGAGTTCGCCAACATCGACAGAGTTGTCTACCAATACGACAGCTGGAGGCCGGCACACAGATCTCTGGTTGACCAGACGTTCGAAGCTGCCTGCAAGGAGCTCGTTGCAGGATCCATTTTGGAGAGGATCAGCCAGGAGTACCTGAAAGAAGAGATTGAGCGAGTGATCAAGGGGAACGGGCTGCAGAGCCTTGATGAGTATCTTTCCGTCGAACGAATCGGACGCAAGCGGTCTTTTTCTCAGAATATGCGCAGGCAGGTTTGGGCGTTGTCTGAACTCTGGGCAGGAAAGCTGCGTGAACGCAACGCAGTTACTTTCGCTGACAAGAGGATTCGGGTCAGAGATGCTGTCCAAAGACTCGCGCAGGCCCCCTACCGCTGTGTCGTCATGGATGAAGCGCAGGACGTGACCCTGGTTTAGTTGCAGCTTGTTCGTGCCCTCGTCGCAGGCGACCCCCAAAATCCCGTGCCCAAAGATGGGATCCTCATATTGGATGACCCTGCACAGCGTATCTATGCCGGAGGATACCGGCTCGGCTGGGCGAAACTTGATATCGCCGGCCGCGCGCAGGTGCTCACAGAGAACTACCGCAATGTGCCTGCAGTCTATCGCGCCGCCATGCGGGTTCGGGGCCGCGAACTGGTTGCATTGGACCATGATGACGACAGATACATCCTTGACGCCGAACCGGGCTTTCACGAAAGGGAGGACGAGAAACCCAATCTTGTCCTTGTGGACTGCAAGTGCGAATTACTCTATCTGTGCGAGAAGATTCGTGAATTCAGTGCGGCCGCAGAGTACGGTACAAATGAGATTGCGGTCTTCCTGAAACACAACAGCGAGGTCGAGGATACTATCAGATTCCTGCAAAGTCGAGACATCCCGTGCGCCCAACTCACTCGCGACGGCTTTACAGGTGATGGAATCAGAGCGGGCACCTACGACCGCGCCCGGGGTCTGGAGTTTCGGGCAGTCTTCCTTCCCCGCATGGGCTCAACGCGGTTTCCGGAAAGCAGTGGAGACTCTGACGGCGAGAGGAAGAGTTTTGACTCCGATCAAGACCAGGAATCGCGACAACTGGAACTGGACCGGCTCTATGTAGCCATGACACGCGCCAGGGAGCATCTGCTCCTAATCGCCGACGAAGAGCCCTGCGAAGAGATCCGGCGGGCCCTGGCGGAAGAAATCATCCTGAAAGACCTTCGAGGTCGGTCAATTGTGAAACCGACATCTTTACATTAGTTCCGCCCCCAAAGTCTCCGCGCCCCGCCCTGTCCATTCCTGAAGACACCCCAAAAGAACGAAATGGATCGCCAAATGTCCGAACTGATCAACTCTCTTTCCGCCACCATCGCCGAGCGCAAAGGCAATCCGACCCCGGGATCATATACGGCCCAGCTCATGGCCGCCGGTACAGGCAAGATCGCCCAGAAAGTTGGTGAAGAGGCGGTCGAAGTCGTCGTCGCGGCCCTCGAGGAAAGCGATGAGCGGCTCATCTCGGAAATGGCCGATCTGATCTATCACAGCCTCGTCCTGCTGGAACAGCGGGGGCTCTCCTGGCTGGATGTTGAAGCCGAACTGGCCCGCCGTTTCAAATAGTAGTGAGTCGGTGAGAATTCGCGCCCCATTCCCGGCCGGTGGTACAATGGAGCACAGCAGTTCACACTGTTTTACCTTTTGGCGGGAGCGGACGTATAGCGCAGTTTGAGGCAGTTCGCAAGCAGAAGCCACAGAGCTCCGGGAGGTATACTGATGACTGTTCCTGTGATCAAGAGTGCGCACAACGGCTCTCCTTACGCCCCCAGGTCCGATTCGGAGGGAGCGCCCCAGGGCGGAGACACTCTATCCGCAGCAGGCCTCTCTCTGACCGATGCCATGTTCACGCGGAATGCCATGACCTTCGACGACGTGCTGCTCGTACCCGGTTTCGCCGAGGTTCTGCCCGCCGACGTCGATATCACCACCCGGCTCCATCCCAAACTCTCCCTCAATATCCCGCTAGTCAGCGCCGCAATGGATACCGTCACCGAAGCGGACCTGGCCATCGCCCTCGCCAGACAGGGGGGCCTGGGCGTAATCCATCGCAATCTTTCGGTGACGCAACAGGCAGAAGAGGTCGACAAGGTCAAACGCAGCGAGAGCGGCATGATCGTCGATCCCATCACATTGCGGCCCGAGAATACGCTGGACGACGCCGAAGCCGTCATGAGCCACTACCATATCAGCGGCGTACCCATCACAAATGACGATAAACTGCTGCTGGGTATCCTCACCAACCGCGATGTCCGCTTCGCCACCGATCACCAGCGCCCGATCTCCGATTACATGGTCTCCGAGAACCTGATCACCGCCCAGCTCGGCACGACCCTTGAGGAGGCGCAGGAGATCCTCCATCGCTACCGTATCGAAAAACTACCTTTGGTCGACGCAGACGGCTACCTCAAGGGGCTGATCACCTATAAGGACATTCTCAAACGGCAGGATTTCCCCTACTCCGCCAAAGACGAACGCGGCCGCCTGCTCGCGGCCGGCGCAATCGGCGTCGGCGCACAGGGCCTGCAGCGCGCCGAGAGCCTTATCAACGCCGGCGCTGATGCCCTTGCCGTCGACACCGCCCACGGCCACACACAGGGTGTCATCGACACTGTGAAAGCCGTCCGCGCGCGTTACCCTGAGCTGCCCATCCTCGCCGGCAATGTCGTCACCGCAGAAGGTGTTCAGATGCTGACGGACGCCGGCGCGAACGTGGTCAAAGTCGGCGTCGGCGCAGGCTCGATCTGCACTACCCGCATCGTTTCCGGCGCCGGCATGCCCCAGCTTACCGCCATCGCCACCTGCGCCGAAGCCGCCCAATCTTGCGGCGTTTCCTTAATCGCCGACGGCGGCATCCGCTACAGCGGCGATATCACCAAAGCCCTTGCCTGCGGCGCCTCTGCAGTGATGCTCGGCAGCCTTCTCGCCGGCCTGCACGAGTCTCCCGGCGAAATTGTCATCCGCGAGGGACGGTCCTTCAAAGAGTACCGGGGGATGGGAAGTATCGGCGCCATGAAAGGCCGCGCCGCAGACCGCTATGCCACCGGCCAATCGCTCAACGGCGCTTCACCCGACATCGGCGGCAAAACCGTACCCGAAGGCATCGAAGGGCAGGTGCCTTACAAGGGCTACCTCAACGAGTTCGTCTTTCAGCTTTTGGGCGGCCTTCGTTCCGGGATGGGATACGTCGGCGCGCAGAGCCTGCCCGATCTGTGGCGCAAGGCCCGCTTCGTGCGCATCAGCCCGGCAGGCTACCAGGAAAGCCACCCGCACAGCGTCGTCATTACCAAAGAGGCGCCCAACTACCAAGTGAATCCAGGGAACTAGAATGACTGTTACTGCCGTTGTCGGCGCCCAGTGGGGTGATGAGGGAAAAGGTCGCATCGTCGATTACCTGGCCAAACGGGCCCACTATGTCGTACGCTTCCAGGGCGGCGACAACGCTGGCCATACCGTGGTAAATGACTACGGCAAGACCGTACTCCATATCATTCCCTGCGGCATCTTCTACCCGAATGTCCACAACATCATCGGCACCGGCTGCGTGGTCAACCCGCAGTCGCTGCTGGAAGAGATCGCCAATCTCAAATCGATCGGCGTTAGTTGCGACCGCCTCTGGATTAGCAGCCGCGCCCAGATGGTCCTGCCCTACCACCGCACGCTCGACGAGCTGGAGGAGAAGGCCCGCGGCGCCGACACGATCGGCACAACCATGCGGGGCGTCGGCCCGGCCTACAGCGACAAGGCCACCCGCTCCGGCCTGCGCATCGGCGATCTCCTCCAACCTGACTGGCTGGAAGGACGCCTGGACGGGGCTCTACGCACCATAAACCAGAAGTTGACGATTCTCGGCGGGCAGCCCGTCGACGGCCGCGAAATGTTCGATCTTCTGATGGAGTACCGTCTGCAGTTGGCGCCCCGCATCGTCGACACCGCGCCCATCCTGCGTATGGCGCTGGAAGCAAACAACGATATCCTGCTCGAAGGGCAGCTCGGCGTCATGCGCGACCTGGATTGGGGCATCTACCCTTATGTCACCAGCAGCCATCCAACCGCCGCCTTCGCCCCCTCCGGCGCCGGCCTGCCTGCCGGCTCCCTCGACGAAGTCTATGGCGTCTGCAAAGCCTACAGCACCTGCGTAGGCGACGGTCCTTTTCCCGTTGAGCTGCACGACGAGATCGGCAAGCGCATGCAGGACGTCGGCCAGGAGTTTGGCGCAACCACTGGCCGCCCGCGGCGCTGCGGCTGGTTTGACGGCGTCGCCATCCGTTACGCCGCCTGGCTCAACGGCATGACCGGCCTCGCCATCACTAAACTGGATGTCCTCGACGGCATCGAAATGCTCAAAATCTGCACCGGCTACCGCCTCGAGGACGGCACGGTGCTCACCGACACCGTCCCCGACACCTCACTGCTCATGCGCGTCCAACCGCTCTGGGAAGAGATGCCCGGCTGGGACGGCCCCACAACCGGTTGCGGCAGTTGGGCCGCACTGCCCGTTCAGGCACGCGACTACATAAACCGCATCTCCGAGCTGGCCGGCGTGCCTGTCTCTTACGTCTCCGTCGGCCCCGAACGGGATAACATGTTCGGCCGCGGCGGCTAGCCATCTTGCGGTAGAGACGCCGCCGACAGCCGTTAGACGACTTTGAGACGCCGGCCCAGGTCAGCCGGGACCCCGAATAACATCGCCACAACTGAGCTTGTATTCTGAGTCTGCGCGCCAGGCAAGCTGAAGCAGTCGTCCGGCTCCGGGAGCGGCCCTGATGTCGACCTCTTCTAATCTCAAGCCATCCGTGCCGCCATTCCAGGAGATAAGGCGGCTCTTCTGGCTCGCAGCGCTGCTGGCGTGGCGCGCCAGTCCCCGTTTGCTCATCGGCATCCTCCTGCTGTTGATGCTGCAAGCGGTTCTGCTACCTCTGCAACTTGCTCTGTCTCGAGCAGTGATCGACCGTGCCACGCTCGACTTGGGCCTGCTCACCGAATTGGATTCCTTCGCAACCCAGCTTCCCCTGCTGGCCTGGATCGGGCTGACTGCTGCGTCTCTGGCCCTTGGCCAACTCATCCAACCCTTCTCCTTGACGTTTCAGGCTCTGGCGGGTGACCGACTCACCGGCTATGTGAACGAACAGATTATCCGCGCCGCCAACCGCTGGCGAGGCCTGGCCCGCTTCGAGGATCCCGGCTTCGCTGACGACCTGCATCGTGCAAGTCGCCGTGCCTCTACCGGTGCCCTGGAGCTGATGGTTTACATCGGACGCGCGGCTGTTGACATCTTCACTGCCACCAGTCTGGCCTTGGTGTTGCTTGGGTTGCATCCCCTGGTCCCCTTTCTCCTCATCCTGGCAACACTGCCGCAGATGAGGCGGCAATGGGAATTCAGTGTCCGTACCTTCGTCTACCTCTACTTCCAGACTCCGGAGGCTCGCCGGCTTCAGTACTGCCGCGAGGTGCTGCTCACGCCGGAGACAGCCAAAGACGTACATCTGTACGGGCTGGGGCCGTTCTTCCGTACACACTACGATACCATCTTCGCCAGCACGACGGAGTCACTGAATCAGGAGCGCAGGCGACTGGCGGTCCGCGTATCAGCGGCCAGCATCCTGGCCGCGCTTGGCTCGGCAGCCGTTTACGTCTATGTCGTGTGGCTGGTCACGCAGGGGGCGGGCACAGTCGGCGATCTGCTGCTCTTCGGCGGTGCAGCCACTGTTCTGCAGATGAGCATGTTGAGATTGGGCGGTGAGATCGGATTCGTGCCGAATATTCTAGGCTTTCTGACCAGCTTTTTCCGAGTACAGGAGGCGCCCCCGGACCTGCCGAACCGTACCCTCACCTTCGAAGATTCCGACTCGGCGCCCCCGGAGCCGCCGCCTGCGAGTCCCGTGACAGAGGACCCCTCCGTCAGATTCCAGCGCATCGAATTTGAGAAGGTCTCCTTCACCTATCCGGGCCGCACCGACCCGGTGCTGCGCGAAGTCTCCTTCACGATGGAGCCGGACGAGTGTGTTGCGCTGGTCGGCCGCAACGGCGCTGGCAAGACCACCATCGTCAAACTGCTGTTGCGGTTCTACGACCCCACGTCCGGCCGCATTCTTCTGGATGGCGTCGACCTACGAGATTACGATCTGGACGCGTTGCGCCGCCAAATGGGCGTCATCTTTCAGGATTTCGTTCGCTATGATTTGACTGCCGGCGAAAACATCGGTCTCGGACAGGTCGATCGCCTGCACGACGCCGCGCACCTGCTCAAAGCGGCAGAGTCTGCCGGCGCAGACGAGCTGATCGCCCTGCTGCCGGACGGGCTGGACACGCAACTGGGCCGAAGGTTCGGCGGCCGCGAGCTTTCAGGTGGGGAGTGGCAGAAGCTCGCACTGGCGCGGGCCTGCGTGCGCGACTGCCAGCTCCTGGCCCTGGACGAACCGACAGCCGCGTTGGACGCGCAGACCGAGTACGAGGTCTACACCCGCTTTCACGAACTCACCCAGGGCCGCATTACACTTCTAATCAGCCACCGCTTCTCTACCGTGCGCATGGCCGACCGCATCCTTTACCTGGCAGGCGGACGCATCCGAGAGGCGGGCAACCATGCGCAGTTGATGGCAGGCAACGGCGAGTATGCACGGCTTTACCGTCTCCAAGCCGCCCAGTTTCTGGACGGGGATTCTGAGGACCCGGACCCATGAATCTTTTTGCTAGAATAGGCCGGGCCCTGAAAAAAATGTTGCGTCCTGTCGCTCGCGCGCAGCGCGGCATGTCAGACGGCTTACGACTTTGGGGCCGCGGTCTGGCGCTGGTAATGAAGGCAGCGCCGCGCATTGTTGTCGTCTACCTGGCGTTCACCCTTGTCCTCAGTCTTCTGCCCATAATGCAGGTCTGGCTGTCGAAACTGGTGGTCGATGGTCTGACGGTGTCGATGGGCGGCCCGCCTGGCGCCATCGCCGCGGTCGGCAGCGGGCAGACTGCCGTCATCGTACTCGCTCTGCTGTACGCGCTTACGTTGGTCATACCGGCCGGTCTGGACCCGGTCCAGCAGACTCTTAAAGTCTGGCTGGAGGATCGCGCGGCGGCCGAGGTGGATCGACGCTTGATGAATGCCGGCACGCGCCTGGCAGACCTTGTACAGATTGAGCGGCCCGCGTTCCAGGATGAATTGCGTCTGCTGCGACGGTCCGCACTCTCACCACCGCGGCTGTATACCGTTCTGCAATCCGGTCTGGGTGAGGCGATCACTTTGGGCGGGTCTTTTCTCCTGCTTGCCAGCCTACAACCCCTGTTGCCCTTGGTGTTGGTGCTACTGAGCGCGCCGCACCTCTTCAGCGAACAGCGATTGCAGATCCTGAAGTACATAGCCATGGTCGGCCAATCGCGTGCGGGGAGGGAGATGGACTACTGCGCCCGCATTACCACCGAACCGGCCGCAGCCAAGGAAGTCCGCGTCTTTGGCCTCGGCGGCTTCTTTCTGCATCGTTTTCACACGCGCTTTGAGACGGCTTTCGCTGCAATCAGGCAGGTCCGCCTGACGCATCTCCGCGTCTCCGCGGCGTTCACAGCCCTGCATTCACTGGCGCTGGCGGGTGGCCTCTGGTATGTGGTCGCCCAGGCCGCTGCCGGCAACCTCACTTTGGGCGATATCGCTCTCTACTTGAACGTTGTCATCCAGACGCAAAGTCGCCTTCTGAATATGGTGATGTGGTTCGGCGCACAATTTGAAATTCTTCTGCACCTGAAAGGATTATTCGCCTTCCTCGACAAGGCAAAGCCATCGATTGCTCTCCCAACGCATAACGGAGTCCGGTTGTCGGAGCCGTCAAATGCACACCTCATTGAGATACGGGGCGTCAACTTCCGCTACCCTGAGGGTCCCCTTCCTGTTTTGGAAGACGTCAGCGCCCGTCTGCCGCGCGGCAAGGTGATAGCCCTTGTAGGGACAAACGGCGCCGGCAAGAGCACACTCGTCAAGTTGCTGACCCGCATGTATGACCCCGACGACGGAGAAATCCTTCTCGACGGTGTACCGCTGGCAAAGTACGAGCTGCCATCGTTACGCCGTCGTATCGCGGTACTCTACCAGGACTTTGCACGTTTTTCTCTGACCTTGGGCGAAAACATCGAGTTGGGGGCGGTAGAGCAAAATGGGGCCGGCGTGACAGTTGAAGATGCCGCGCGCTGGGCAGGCGCCGACGATGTAGCCAATGCTTTACCGCAAAGATATGAAACGCAGCTGACCAGGTTCTTTGAAGGCGGCGTTGACCTGTCCGGCGGGGAGTGGCAAAAGGTAGCCCTGGCGCGGGCCTTCGTACGCTCCGCCTCGCTCGTAATTCTCGATGAGCCGACCGCAGCGCTGGACGCCGAGGCAGAGTTCCGCCTGTTTGAGCGCTTCCGCCAGCTTGTCGCCGGCAAGACCGCCCTGATAATCAGCCACCGCTTCTCCACCGTACGTATGGCCGACCAGATCCTGGTGCTCGAAAAGGGACGTATCACCGAAGCCGGTAACCATGCTGAACTGGTCTCGCTGGGCGGGCGCTATGCTGAACTGTTCGAGATGCAGGCCGGGCGCTACAGGCATTAGGCGCCCTTGGATGTGGCTCAGATTCTCACGCCGGAAAATAATGCTAGTCCGCGTACGAAGGCACTTAATAGTTCCCAGGCGATGACTGACACTATGCATTGGCGGGTCGTAAGACACGTAAGCTTTCTCGCACCTGAATCAACAGACCACTTTCAGCAGATATTTGGAAAGTGCCCCTTAAAAAGTGATAATATCGGTACGTGCAGGCGCTCCAACGGTCTATGGGATGGCGGAAGCGTTTCTCCTTGCAAACCGTCGCGCCGCAGGATGAGTTCGGCAGAAGATTTACTGGCCAACCCCTTTTTCGACGCACCGAGCCCATCCCTCGAGAGAAAATACTGTGGACGCAAAGAGATTTCTGGTCTTGAAAACTGATGTAGATGTCCAGTTCGCTGTGATCGATGAGGTTTGTGCGAAGATCGAAGACCGGGCACGTGGCTTCAAATCCGACGAAGCCCGCCCGATACAGGTTGAGAGCGTGGCCTATCAAATTCACAATTCGTACAGCGCCATCAAGGCCCACTTCCGCGTGCTCGCTGCTCATTTTGAGTACCAGATCAGCGATGCAGTTCACTGGAAATCCGCGCTTCTTCTGCGGTTGACCCAACCCATCCCTGGCGTGCGTCCGGCTCCGCTGACTAAGGAGACTTTCGCGCTCCTCGACGCGTTGCGCCGTTTCCGTTACTTTTTCCGGCATGCTTATGCTACGACCGTTGAGCCCGTTCTGCTTGAGTCCAATCTCCAACTTTCGCGCCACGCGCACAGTTTACTACACCGAGACATAGCCGATTTCCTGGACCAACTAAGGCCGGAAAAATGAGAAAAGGGAAGCAGGGCGGCAGAAGAGTGGCCTTGGAGGTCTCCTCTCACTCCTCTCACTCCTCTCTCCTCTTCGCTCTCTCCTCGCATTACCGCCCATGACCACATTCACCCACGAGTCCTACCTTTCTCCTCTGACCTGGCGCTACGGCAGCGAAATCATGCGCAGGGTCTGGAGCGAGGCCGAAAAGCGCAGACTCATGCGCCGCGTCTGGGTGGCGCTGGCTGAAGCCCAATACGAGGCCGGGTTGGTCACAGCCATGCAGGTGGCCGATCTGCGTGCGCGCCAGGATCACATCAACATTGAGCGCGCCCAGGAGATCGAGCAGGAAATCCGCCACGACCTCATGGCGGAGATCCGCACCTATGCCGAACAGTGCCCAGTCGGCGGCCCCATTATCCATCTGGGCGCGACCTCGATGGACGTGCTCGACAACGTAGACGCCCTGCGCCTGCGTATGGGCCTCGACCAGATCATCGAAAGACTGAAGCGCTCCCTGGCCACACTGGCCGGACGTATCGCAGATGAAGCCGACACACCCGCCATCGCCTTCACCCACATCCAGCCAGCCGAACCCACCACCGTTGGCTACCGCTTCGCCCAACATGGCCAGGACCTGCTCGCCGACTTGGAAGAACTTCAGCGTGTCCGCAACAATATCCGCGGCAAAGGGATCAAAGGCGCAGTCGGAACCAGCGCCAGCTACAATCAGCTTCTCTCCGACAGCGAGTTTACGCCCCGCCAGCTCGAAGAACGCGTGATGCAGAAACTGGATCTATCTGCCTTCGAAGCCGCCACCCAGACCTACCCCCGCAAACAGGACTGGCTCGTCGTCAATGCTCTTGCCGGGTTGTGCGCCAGCCTTCACAAGTTCGCATTCGACCTGCGCATCCTCCAATCACCTCCTTTCGGCGAATGGAGCGAACCTTTTGGCTCCAAGCAGGTCGGGTCCAGCGCCATGCCTTTCAAGCGCAATCCCATCGCGGCCGAAAATATCGACAGCCTCACCCGGCAGGTCGCGGCACTGCCACGCATCGCCTGGGACAACAGCGCGCTCAATCTGCTCGAGCGCACTCTCGACGACTCCGCCAACCGGCGCCTCTACCTGCCCGAGGCCTTCCTCCTGACCGATGAGGTCCTGATTCGCTGTCAACGCCTCTTTGAAGGCATGACCGTCTGGCCCGGTCCAACCGCCCGCAACCTGCGCGACTACGGTGTCTTCGCCGCCACTGAACGCTTGCTCATGGAAGCGGTCAAAGCCGGCGGCGACCGCCAGCACCTGCACGAGCTGATCCGCGAACAGAGCCTGGTTGCCTGGAAGGCTCTGCAAGAAGGAGAGCCCAATCCCCTGGTTGACAACCTAATGACGGACCCACGCATAACCGACTTGGTACCGCCGGAGCGCACCTGCAACCTGTTGCAGGCGTCAGCCTACGTGGGCGAAGCGCCCCAACGGGCCAGAAACATCGCCTCTGCAATTCGCGCTGCGGTCGGCTGAGATGCCGCAGCTTCTTCTCTCCGCCGACGCCGGCTTCAAGCACCTCGCGCTCGAGGAGTTCCGACGCGACAGCCACAGCGCCCAGCCCCTGGACGAACTCGCGCCCGGAGTCTACCTCGCCGACTGCGACGAGGGCTTTTGGGGTCTGGCCGAAACCTGGATCGACGATCCCCCCGTCTTTACACGTCATATCTGCCCCGTCGACCTCACCATCCCCCTCGTCGCCACGCCCAGAGACCTCTCCCGCCTCAGTGAAGCCGCTGTAACCGAGTATGCCGACCTGCTCGACCCCGACGTCAGTTTCTCCGTCCAGAGCCGTATCCTCGCCGAGCTTTCCTATAAGCCTTTCGACGTCAATCGAGCCGTCTCCGCCGCGCTCGCCCGCGCGGCAAGCTCGCCGCTTGACGTTCGGCAGCCATTCCAGATCCTTTCGATCGTCTGCGCCGCCTCCGACCGAGAGCCAGGATCAGAAAAGCCAGCTGCCTCGGGTCACAGGCAACTGGCCTATTTGGGTCTTTCTCTCGCCTCGCACAATATCTCTGACTGGGCCGGAGGCGTGCGTCGTTTCCGCCGTGAGAAGGAGCAGGTCAGCCGGGCTGAGTTCAAGATGCTGGAGGCCCTGGAGGCCTTCCGGATCGACCTGCCCGCCGGCGGCGTCGCTCTCGACCTCGGCGCGGCGCCGGGAGGATGGACTCGCGTCTTGCGCCAGAAGGGGCAGTACGTAACGGCCGTCGACCCCGCCGAGCTGCATCCCCGCCTCGCCGCCGACCGCGGCGTGCGCCACAAAAGGATGACCGCCGAAGCCTATCTGACTGAAGGGCCGGATGCCTTTGATTTTCTCGTCAATGACATGCGCATGGACGCGCGCGCTTCAGCGCGCCTGATGAACGCCTTCGCCGACTTCCTCTATCCCCACGCCGAAGCCCTGATGACGCTCAAACTTGGGAAGACCGCCGCGGCACTCGATCCTGCCTGCTCAATTCTGCAAGAAAGCTACAACATTCTGCACAGGCGCCAACTCTTCCACAACCGCAACGAAGTGACGATTCATCTCCAGCCGAAACCGGCCTGAGTCCAGGATCTCAAGACCGCCGGACGGCGCAAATCGTCACGGATCCGGCCCAACCGGTAAACCATACAGATACCAGTATTCTTCGCGCGGGTAGACGGGCGCCACCGTTGCCTCCCAGACAAATTCGCCGCGTGCGATCATCGCCTGCAATCGTTGGTCAACTGGAGCCACTTGAGTCGCCAGTGCGTCCGCATTCTCTGACACCAGCGCCTTGCCTATCTCCGCAATCCGCTGCCGGTTGCGAATCTCAAACGGGTATTGCACGCGGCACTCCCGCCGGTTCTCGCTGCAATCGTCGAGAAACCAGTTCAGACTGTTCAGCCGCGCCCGCGCCTCCCGCAGCAGCAGCGCCTGGTAATTGGATGGGAGTCGCGCGGTTGCCGTGTCGATCTGGGCCTTGGCCTCCGCAAGCGCCTGCCTCTGTTCCCGTGACAACGAATCCGACTGCGCCGCCAACTTGTGCAGCCGCGCCAGCACATCCCCGCCGCTGCTCTGGACCGGGCGCTCCCCGGCCCCCCTGCGATCATCTGGCGTCGGAACTACGACTGTCCTGTACACTTGGCCCTTCAGTATATAGCTCTCGAACTGCGCCGCCATCGCCGCCACCACCGCCAAATCGGACTCCGGCGCCGCAGCAATCACGGTACTCAGTCTGGTCGCCATACCACCTCCTCATGTCCCTTCCGAATCCAAAGTCTCTCCCCCTCTTCCCAATTCAACGACCACTGATCACTAGCCACTGTCCTTTTCCAACCAAAGCGTAACCGGGCCGTCGTTCACCAGCGAGACCTCCATGTGTGCTTGAAAGACGCCCTTCTCAACCGGCACGCCCTCCGCAGCAAGCAGTGAGCAGAACTTTTCGTATAGCTCCTGTGCCTGTACCGGCGCCGCCGCGCGCGTAAAACTGGGCCTTCGTCCCCTGCGCGCATCCCCGTACAAGGTGAACTGGCTCACCGCCAGCACTTGGCCGCCCACGTCCGCTAACCCCAGATTCATCTTGCCGGCACCGTCCTCAAACAGCCGCAACCCGGCTATTTTGCGCGCCAGCCATGCCGCCTCAGCTGCGCCGTCGTCGTCGGCGACCCCCAGCAGTACCACAAATCCCTGGCCGATGCGAGCTGCCTCCTCGCCGTCAACAAGTACGCTGGCACGGCTGACCCGCTGAATGAGCGCACGCATTTTTTCTCCTTACCACTTGACAATTCGAACATTTGTTTGTATAATGTCAGTATGAACTACTCAATCCAGCTCGAACCTATGGCAAAGCTCGCCCGCATCGGCGAGATCAACGGCTATGAAGCGGCCGGCGACGCGCCGCACGCTGAGTCCACCCGCCCAGGATGCTTCACTCCCGCACAGCCCAAGCCGACGCGGCGGGAACGCAATGCCGCTGCACTGCGCCGTTCCATTATGAAAGTGGCGACCCCTCGCGGCCCGAAGCCGGTGTTACGGACGATGATGACCACCGCCTGCGAGCGGAACTGTTTCTACTGCCCTTTCCGCGCCGGCCGCAGCAGCGCCGAACGCCTCACTTTGCAACCCGATGAGCTGGCCGACGGCTTCCTGCGTATGCAGAAGGCAAAGCTGGTTGACGGTCTCTTCCTCTCCTCCGGCATTATCGGCGGCGGGGTCAGAGCCCAAGACAAGATTATCGA
Organism: Caldilineaceae bacterium; assembly: GCA_965208965.1. GTDB lineage: Bacteria > Chloroflexota > Anaerolineae > Caldilineales > Caldilineaceae > Bin5. The sequence continues at coordinate 72,093 of OZ242384.1, read as the reverse complement.
TACAGCCGAGATTCTGCGCAAAAAGGAGAACTACCCAGGCTACATTCACCTCAAGATTATGCCCGGCAGCGAGTATGAGCAGGTGCGCAGGTCCATGCAGCTGGCGGACCGGGTCTCGATTAATTTGGAGGGGGCCACCCCGGGAAGGCTGTCCAGCCTTGCGCCCCAGAAGGAGTTCTGGGACGACCTGATGCAGCGCCTTCTCTGGACCGAGCAGATTCGCAGCACAGAACGCGTGCGCGCTTCCTCCGTCACCCAGTTTGTCGTCGGCGCGGTCGGCGACACTGACCTGGAACTGATTTCGCTCAGCGAAAAGCTCTACCGCCAGGCCCGTCTGAGTCGCGTCTACTACTCCTCTTTCTATCCCGTGCCTGACACACCCTTCGAAGACTTGCCGCCAGTCTCTCTGAAGCGGCAGCACCGCCTCTACCAGGCCAGCTTCCTCCTGCGCGATTACAACTGGGATACAGAGGACATCGGCTTTGGCGCCGACCAGAACCTTCGTCTCGACGTCGACCCCAAGCAGGCCTGGGCCGACATTCATCTGCAAGCAGCGCCCATAGAGCTGAACCGCGCCGACAGGGCCGAACTGCTAAGAGTCCCCGGAATCGGCCCTAAGAGCGCCGACCGCATCCTCAACGCTCGCAGCCAGGGCGCCGTCACGGAGCTTCGGCACCTGCGCGCTCTAGGCGTCCCTTCCCCACAAAAGGCAGCCCCCTACGTCCTCCTCAACGGCCGTCAGCCCGCGTTTCAGATGTCGCTTTTCCCAGTGACCAGTTAGCACATCCAGTTTCATTCCCTGTTCTCTTTAAGAGGACGCTACGGCCTCGTGTTCACTTTCTCCCCGCCTCTTCATAGGCCGCCCTCAAAGTCTTGAGAACTTCAGGGGAAATGTTCTTCACTATGTTTCCCTGACCGAATCTGGTTGGAGCTATCGCCTGTTCAACAGAGCTGACTGAAGCAGGCGCCAGCCGCTCGAAGACCGATCTCCAGACTGCAATCGATGGTTGGTGTTCGGCGTTCCAGATGGTGACCAGACCAGTATTGTCCGGCATGATCCTGGGCAACAATGTAAATCTCTTCCCCTCTATCCCTGCAAAAGAAAAGAGTCGCACACTGGGAAGGGAAGATATCTGTTCCGCCCACTCTGTCAGAAGTTCGAAAGTTTCACGAGATTCACCAACAACGTCAGCAAAAGAGTCTCTGAAAGCGTCGGAGCCATCGGTCAATCGCTCACCTCTCCTGGCCTCTTTCACCTCGGAAGGTGCTGTCGAAAAAGACGACCCACCTAAATTGGGGGAGACGCGTTGAGGCAATGCCACTTGCACGCCATTGACGTCGTAGACTCTGAAAGTAATCAGGTCGACAGTCAAGGCGTGGATCGTTATGTGGTCCAAGTACCCCACGATCCTTTCCAGATCTGCCGAAACTTCGTCCAGGACGAGGACCAATCTGAAACTGCCCTGATCCAAATGGTCCTGCAGGGATGCAGCGAAAGAGTCCGTACCTATCGCCCCTTCCTGATCCTGAGCCAGCGCCGCGTCGAGAATTGTTCCGAAGCCCGCGGTCGTAAGCTCCTGGCGCAGAGGACCGCGCTCAAGCCCTTCGACACTCATGCCTTGCAATGACGCAGCGTAGGCAAGTACCTGCGACACGATCTGATGACGCGCCTCTCGGTTGCTTGCCAGCTTGAATTCAATTATCACCGGTCTGCCTGATGGCTCGACTGCAATGATGTCGGCGAAGCCATTCCCTAACTGCACCTCCGATCCCAATACCATCAGGCGCAAAGAGCCGGCTAGCGGCAACAAATTAGGGTTCTCTCCTACAAGGCGATGTAGAGAGGCTTCGTCGTCGAAGGCCTGCGGTGCGTCCAGCACCCATCCATCCCCTCTGTTCGTCCATATTCCTGTCACGCGTCATCTCCTGATATTCTTGCGTCCCTCGCTTCCAGATCGGCACGCGTGGCTTCTAGCATCAGATTGATATTTATAGGTTCGCCCTTCGTCTCGGCCAGTACCAACCTGTTGAGTCTTTCGCTCTCCTTCAGCCACTCTTGCCAAGCCGATCGTCTCTGTTCCCTTTCGCGGCCCCCTTGCTCGCCGTCGGTCTGAACTCTCTCACCCATGTCCGCTCTCCTCCCCTTCCTCACCTCTTCTCCCCAACCACAATCCAAGCCCCAGCACAACCGCCGCCAACCAGCTCCCCGGCCCGAACAACCCCGTCGCGCCCAGCAGCGCACCAAAAGCTCCAGCTCCAACAACCGCCGAAGTAGACGCCGCCCGCATCGCTAGCCCGCGTGTGGCCGCCCCCCAGGCGGCACCGCTGCCCGCCCACAGGATCAACCCGATCGGCGCCTCCTCCGGGAAGAAGCCGAGCGTAACCAGCGCCAGAATCACCACGACAACCGCGCGCTGCCGCTCGCGCCCGGCGATGTCGACCCTCATGCGCCGCGTCAGCCACTCCGCGCCCAGCGCGACCACGCATCCCAGCACCGCATTCAGCCACGGCGACCCGTGGCCTGTGTGACTCAGAACGCTGGCCGGTATATAGATTAAGCGAAAGAGAAAAAAGAAAGGAATGAACGCGGGGTGAACGATCTGCCGGCTCATCAACCGCTATCCAAACTGACTGCCAGGGCTACTGCCGCGGTAGGTTCCACCCACACAAGGCTGTCCAGCTGCAGCGCATCCGCGCCCGCCTGCAAGCAATCTCGCGCTTGCTGCTGTGTATGTACGCCACCGCATGCAATCAACGAACCAGTAAGCCCCAATGCTTTCACATCCAACAACGCTGCCAGCATCATGGGATAGACACCCGGTCCAAACATCTCTCCGTTGACCGTCTGCCCACCGGCCCGCATCCCCGCCCCAATTGGCGGGCTGCCCACCACCACGCCGGCTGCGCCCGACTCAGTTACCACCGGCGCCAGCGCTGCCGCCCGCGCAAGAGGTAGCTTCACCAATACAGGCAGGTCCGTCTCCAACAGCAAGACCTCCAGCAGCCGGCCGATCTCCCTCTCGCTGGTCTCCGGCTGGCAAAGAAGCTCAAATCCTGCAATGCCGTCTGCGACCGAAAGCCTACCCACCGTCTCCGCGGCCTCTTGCAATTCGCTGTCGGCCACCTGGGCAATGACCGGACAACCCATCCGCGGCCACAGCTGGCCGTACCGCCTCACGGCCGCCGAAACGCCCCTGTTCTGCAGCCCTGCGCGGCGAATTAGCCCGCCCAGCGTCTCCGCCAGGCGCGGCGGCGGGCCGCCTCCCCGGCTGCGCCGCGTGAACGGGCCCACAACCACGCCGCCGAACCGGCCCATCTCCAACTCGCGGTGTCGGGCCTCTCCGTAACCAATGCTGCCAGCCGCCAGCACCACCGGGCCCGTCAGCGGCAGACCAATCTTATGGCCGGGCGCAAGCTCTACAGCGCCTTCAGCCATCTTATCCGCCTTGGCCGATCAACTCGACAAAGGTGTCCACACCTATGTTCGAGCCGCACAGAATCAGCCCTACCCGTTTGCCTGCCGCCTCTTCTCGCAGCGGACCAAACAGAGCCGCCGTCGATGCCGCGCAGGCCGGCTCAACCGCCAGTTTCATCTCGTGAAACAGAAGCCGCATCCCGTTCAGCATCTCTTCATCGCTGACCAGCGTCGAGTCTTCCAGAAAATGACGGCACAGTCTGAAACTGTACGCCTGCGTCGCCGGCGCGCCCAGGCTGGTGGCGATAGTCTCCACCCGCTCAATCGACTCCAATTTGCCTGAGGCTAAACTGCGGTGCATCGTATCCGCGCCTTCCGGTTCCACACCGTAGACCGCGCAGTCCGGTTGAATCTGTTTAACAGCCGCGCCGATGCCCGCAGACAGGCCGCCGCCGCCCACCGGCACAATCAGCATGTCCAGCGGCGGGGCATCCTCGCAAACTTCCAGTCCCACCGTAGCCTGCCCCGTAACAATCGTACGGCTGTCAAATGGATGAACGAACGCCCGGCCCTCCTCCTGCTGGATGCGCTCCACCTCGGAGAACCCCTCATATACGTCGCCCACTAACACAACCTCAGCCCCGTAGCTGCGCGACTTCTCCACCCGGAACTGGGGCGCAGAAGAAGGCATCACGACCTTGGCGCCGATGCCAAATAACTGTGCCGCGTAGGCAACCGCGATCGCGTGATTGCCCGCGCTCACTGCGGTCACGCCCCGTTCCCGGGCCGCACTGTCCAGTTGCAGAATGTCATTCACCGCCCCGCGTGCCTTGAACGTTCCCGTCCTTTGGAACAGCTCCAGCTTAAGCCAAACATCCGTGTCAGGTCCGAGCGCCTCCTCCAACGCCTTGCTCTGCCAGCGCCAAACAGGGGTGCGAAAGACATAGGGATCTATGCGAGCGCGGGTCGCGCGGATCTCTTCGAGCGTAGGGATCTCAAGGTCGTTCAATACGTCACTGTTCATCATCTATGCCTTGAAATGGGAATGTGAATGTCAGGCACGGCCCGGGCGAAACGAAATGACGCACCCGGCCGCCGAGCGAGGAATTGTCGCGTCCGTGATCATGCGTTCAGTGTCCCCTTAGTGCTGGGGACCCCGCTTCGCCGCTCGTCCAGCCGCGTCGCCGCGTCCAAGGCCCGCGCCAGCGCCTTGAACAGCCCCTCGGCCTTGTGATGATCGTTGCGCCCGTACAGCACCGCAGCATGCAGGTTCATCCGCCCATGAATCGCAATGCTCTCGAACAGGTGAAACAGAAGATCGGTGCTGAGCTCTCCCAACTTCGGCGTCGTGAACTCGGCGTCGAATACACAATATGGCCGCCCGCTCAGGTCTACAACCACCCGCGCCAGCGTCTCATCCATCGGCACAAATGCATGCGATGTGCGCACGATGCCGCTGCGGTCGCCCAGTGCCTGGTCGATCGCCCTTCCCAAGCAGATGCACACATCCTCGGCCGTATGGTGTTCGTCGATCTGAAGGTCGCCGCCAGCCTGCACCGTCAGGTCAAACAGCCCGTGCCCGGCCAAGAGCGTCAGCATATGGTCCAGAAACCCGATCCCGGTCTCCACCTTCGCCGCGCCGCTGCCATCCAGCGCCAACTCCAGCACGATCTGCGTCTCTTTCGTCGTCCGTTCTATTATCGCTTGTCGCATAACTGTTCCGGCCTATCTGTTCGTCATTCAAGCTGATACCTGAACACTTTTCCCGGTCTCCACCATCTTCTCGCCCTGGGGTGGGCGGCCCCTAACCACTATCCACTGACCACTGCCCTTCAGCCAATTGTCCCACCCTTTACATAGCCGGGCAAACTTCCTCTCCATTCCCACGATTCCACTGAGCGTACGCAATTCACTGGCCTTGTGCGGCTCACCCGCTCCGTAAACCGAATTATATCCGGCGATCAAATACAACGATGTAGCCCGGATTCCTGCCCTCCCCAAAATCCACAAAACCAGAGTACAGAGAATCCCCAGACGTTGGACTTTTGCCGTTTTCAAGCTACAATTTCCCTGTGTCCTACTTTCTTGGAATCGACGGCGGCGCCACCAAAACACATATCGTTCTGTCCAACGGTACTGGCCGGCTGGTCGTCGAAGGGCAGTGCGGCCCCTCCAACTACCATATTGTCGGTGTAGATCAGGCCGCGGCGAACCTGTCCGCAGCGATTTCACAAGCTCTGACCGATTCTGCCGTTGTCCCGCATGGGGTGAAGGCCGCCTGTGCCGGCTTGGCCGGCTTCGATGGCGCCTCCGACAAGAAAAACGTGCAAGAAATCCTGACCTCAGCGCTCCAGGCCAGCGGAGTGCATTGCTCGTGGAGATCGCTCAACGACTCCGTTGTGGCCTGGGCAGGGGCCTTCCATGGCAGTCCCGGCGCACTCATCGCCTCGGGCAGCGGCGCCGTCGCCTTCGCGGTCGGCGAGACCGGCCGCTCAGCACGCGCCGACGGTCTCGGTCACTGGTTGGGTGACGCCGGCAGCGGCTATGATATAGGTCGCCGCGGCCTCCGCGCCGCCTTGGCCGCACTCGACGAACGCGGCCCTGCAACACTCCTCGCTGAAAAGTTCCGTGCCACAGCCGGCAGCTCCCAGCGGGAATGGATCGGCTGGATCGCGGGACTCGACTCCAGCATCTCACATGCCCACAACCAGTTGTGCTCCTTCGCCCCCTTCGTTATGGAGGCTGCCGCCTGCGGCGATACTGTTGCAGGCTCAATCCTGAAGGAAGCCGGCGAAGCTCTTGCCGTTACCGCCGCCTCCGTCCTGCGCAAAGTTGGCCTGCTGACCGACTCAAAGGTCGCCACAGCCGGCTCCGTTTTGGAACAGCCGTCCTGCCTTCACCGGGCATTTCGCGCCGCACTCAACGCGCATCTGCCCGGTTGTCAAATCGTTCCCGCCCGAGCCGGACCGGCCTGGGGGGCCGCCCTGCTGGCCCGCAATCCCGATCTCGTGCCGCAGGACGCGCTGCAGGCGCACGGGTAGACCTGCTTTCGCTTTGCCGCTGCAAGCGCCTTTCCCAGGCAATGCGAGCTCAGAAAACTGCGGATTTAAGTCTAAGGAATCTCAATGTATCAGGGCTTTGAAATCATCGACTTCCACCTACACTTCCCTACCAGTAAACCTTGGTTCCCAAATATGGGAAACACGATTCAGAGTTACATCGACAAGGTGGGAGAAAAACGGGCGCGCACAGTCCAGGAAATGAGCCGGCCCTACGGTGAACACTGGCGCAAAATGTGGGGGTTCCCGAAAGCGGAGTCGCCCGACGACCACCCTGGCGATAAGGAGCAGGCCCGTCGCTGGGCCGCAGAACTGGACGAATACGGCGTGCGCGCCGTTGCATTCGTTACAGGCGGCGGCAACGATCATCTGGCCGAAATCGTCAGCTGGTACCCTGACAAGTTTATCGGGTTCGCCCACCATAACCCTTTTGAGCCGGACGCTGTCGCCCAGCTGGAGCGCGCCGTCACCCAGCTTGGATTACGCGGCTACAAACTGCTTGCCCCCATGATCGAACAGCCGATCGAGGATGAGTCGATCTGGCCGGTCTGGGAAAAATGCGCCGAGCTGGATATCCCCGTCCTCATTCATTTCGGCATTCAGGGCAGCGCCGGCGGCATCGCCTGGCATGAGAACATCAGCCCCTTCAAACTGCACAACATCGCCAAAGCCTTTCCTGACGTGACATTTGTCATCCCCCACTTTGGCTGCGCCTGGGAACGGGAAACCCTGCAGCTCTGCTGGGCCTGCCCCAATGTCTGCGTTGACACCAGCGGCAGCCTCCAGTGGATCCGCTGGGTCCCCGGCGACGTTACCGTAAAATACCTGTTCAGGAAATACTACGAGACCATCGGCCCTGGCCGTATCATCTTTGGTACCGACAGCAGTTGGTTCCCGCGGGGCTTCACTATTGAATACCTGCAGGACCAGATGCGAAGCTGTCTCGACCTGAATTTTCCGGAACAGGACATTCAACAGATCTTTGCCGGAAACGCCGCCCGCTTGCTCAAAGTCGAAATTTAGAGCCCCCCAGGTTTTCGAATGCAAGAAAAGAGAGACGCAAGGCGAGGCCTGAATTGACCGGTTTCACCACATGACAGGCCTCGATTTTGCTGGACGTATGAATCGATCGACAGGCACAACAAACCTGTGATCGACAACAAACGAACAAGAGTCCGAATGGAGGACTCTCTTTTCTCTAATCTAAGGAGGAAACCTACGATGAAACGCTCCAAACTGTTCATGCTGATCGGCGCACTCCTGGTGACCGCTATGCTTCTGGCCGCCTGCCCCGCGGCAGTGCCCGCTGAAGCACCGGCTTCGGACTCCGCCGCCGAAGAGCCGGCAATGGCTGACGAGGTCATCGAAATCGAGTACTGGCAGTACAATTTTGCCGCCAGGGTCGATGCCATGGACCAGCTGATCGCCCAGTTCGAAGAGGCGAACCCGAACATCAAGGTCGTCCACAACGCCGACATCCCTTACGCTGAGTTCCGCGACAAGATCGCCGCCAGCGTGCCCGCCGGTGTCGGCCCCGATGTCGCTACCCTCTTCTATGGCTGGCAGTCCGTCTGGATTGACTCCGGCTACCTAGTGCCTCTGCCAGAGGACGCCTTCCCTCCGGCTATGGTCGCTGAGAAGTTCAGCCCCATGGTCCAGGCCAGTTTTGTCGAAGGGACCCTTTACACCCTCCCGACAGCCGTGCGCGCCTTGGCCCTCTTCTACAACAAAGACCTGATGGCGGACGCAGGCCTCGATCCCGAGAGTCCACCATCGACCCTGGACGAGTTGGCCGATCAGGCCGTCGCCTGTACCCAGCGCGATGACGACGGTACGCTCGTCGTACAGGGCTTTGTCGCCGATCCCGCCGCCCAGGACCATCATTGGTTCCGCGAGGTTCTGGTACGCCAGTTTGGCGGCGTGCCCTACACCGACGACTATACCGAGGTTCTTTACAATGACGAGGCCGGCATGCAGGCCTGGAACTATCTCCTGGCTTTCCACACTGATCTCGCCACCGGTGACCGCGATCTGTTTGACGGCAGCACCAACGCCTTCGTCGGCGGTCACGTATGCTTCCATGTCGACGGCTCCTTCCGTCTCGGCACGATCGCAAAAAACAATCCGGACATGAACTTCGGCGTCGCCGAGCTGCCCTCGCATAACGGCGTCAAGAGCACCTTCGGCTCCTACTGGACCCATGGCCTGACCAAGAAGGCCGCCGCCGACCAGGCTCGCTTCGACGCAGCAGTCAAGTTCCTGCAGTTCATCACCAGCGCGGATGCCGGCGCCTTGTGGGTCGACATCGTTGGCGAACTGCCCGCACAACTCGAAGCCGGCAGCAATCCGGAGCTTCTCGCCGATGAAAAGCTGGGTGCATTCGCTGCAGGGCTGGAATACTCCCACGCAACCTTCTTCGCCGACGAGAGCCAGCAACGGCAGGCCATCATCGACTCCTTCGATATGGTGGTCCTGACCGACGAAGATCCTGCCACTGCATTGCAGATCGCCGCCGATACCGACCAGGAAGTCCTGGACGACTTCTGGTCCAGCCGCTAAACCGAATCTAACAAACTCGAAGCGAGAGGATAGTTGCAGAACAGGCTATCCTCTCGCCTCACACTTTCTCTAGCCGGTGCAGAACATCCTGTCTTCAGTTCGGCGGCGCCGGGTTGTTTTAGTTGGCGCCACTTGCATCACTCTGTAACCATGCTGGAATAGCTCCATGCGCTTAACCCTTCACCAGAGACAAATCATCTGGGCCTACATTTTCATGAGCGTGGCCCTGGTTTTCTTTGTCATCATCCGCTGGTACCCGACCATCCTCGCCTTCAATGTCAGTTTTCGCGATTGGAATGTCTTCGAAGGCTCCGGTCCCTGGGTGGGTTTGGAAAACTATCAAGAGATCTGGCAGGACGCCGGCAAGCCGCGAAGTTCGGTGACGGCCGCCTTTTCCAATACTGTTCGCTACGTCCTGTTTGGTGTGCCCTCGCAACTGGTTCTGGCGCTGGCAATCGCTCTGCTCCTCGCCCAAATCCGGCGCCTTTCCGCGGTCTTTCGCGTCGCCTATTTCGCACCATACGTCACTTCGGCCGTGGCAGTCGCGTTCGTCTGGAATTGGCTCTATCAGCCGGAAACAGGTTTGATAAACCAGGGACTGGACCTGGTCGGCTTGCCACAACAGCCCTTCACAAAGAGCCCCGCGCAGGCGCTGCCGTCGATCACCGCCGTTGCGGTATGGCAGAATCTGGGCTTTGCAGTGATTATCTTCCTGGCCGGAATCCAGCAGATTCCCAGCCATTACTATGAGGCCGCCCGCATTGACGGCGCCAATGCGTGGCAACTTTTCTGGCGTATCACCCTTCCCCTCCTCAATCCGATAATCGTCTACCTGACAGTCCTGGGCACCATCTCCTACTTGCGCCTGTTCGCTCTCGTCCAGAATATGAGTCCCCAGGGCACTGGAGGGCCTCTGAAAAGTACGACCACCGTAGTGCTGGAGGTCTACCGGGAGGGGTTTTCCAGCTACAAGATGGGCTATGCCGGCGCGCTCACCGTTCTTCTTTTTTTCCTCATCCTTCTCATTACGATAATACAGCTTCGTTTCTTTTCGCGGCGAGTAGAATATTAGATAGAGGCGCTCGCGCAACACACGAATGACTACTTCAGTAGAAATCGGCACGCAGGACTCACTTCAGATTGCGGAACATTTCAAGCCTGCCCAAGGCAGAAGCAGGCGTCGTTTCACCTGGACGCTGTTGCTCGCATATCTCCTGCTTGCCATCGGCGGGGTCTGCATGGTCACACCCTTTTTCTGGATGATTCTGACAAGTGTAAAGCCGGCGCCCGAATTGGTGGACTTCGCCTTCTTTCCCGAGAATCCGACCCTGCAAAACTACCTGAATGTGCTCAACACCAGCAGTTTCGAACGCTGGTATCTCAACAGTATTATTGTTGCCATTATCAGCACAACAAGTGTCGTTTTCTTTGACACCCTTGTCGGTTATACGCTCAATAAATTTGAATTCCCGGGCAAGAATATCATTTTCATCGGAATGCTCGGCACGCTCATGATCCCAACCGAAATGCTCATCATTCCCTGGTTCACGATGAGCGTAAACTGGAGCTGGCATATCGGTTACGCCCAATATTGGGGGATCGCTTTTCCCGGGGTCATAACCGCCGCCGGCATCTTTCTCATGCGTCAATTCTTCGACGGCGTCCCCAATGAGCTCCTGGACGCGGCCCGAATCGATGGCATGAATGAGTTCGGTATCTGGTGGCGCATCGCCGCACCGCTGGTCAAACCGGCCATCGCCGCCCTGGCGATCTTCAACTTTATCGGCAACTGGAACGCCTACCTGTGGCCGCTGATCCTGGCCAACAGCCGCGAATTCTACACTTTGCCCGTAGGCCTGAGTTTCTTCCGCGGCGAATCCACCACCCACTGGGAGAAAATAATGACCGCGGCCAGCCTTGCGAGCATCCCTCTTCTCATCGTCTTCCTGGTCTTCCAGCGTCAGATAATCAGAGGAATCGCTCTCACAGGACTGAAAGGCTGAGCCCGAAGAAATCACGATACTGCCGGAGCGCCGTTCCGCTCGCTGGCGGGAGCTGCAATCATAGTGCGTCGCTTCATCGCACGAATCACAACATATACCGAAGAGGAGTCCCGTTTTGAAGTTACACGAATACCAGTCTAAACGAATCTTCGCCGAATATGGAGTGCCCATCCCCAACGGGGAAGTCGCTACCACACCGGCCGAAGCACGTGCCATCGCTGAACAGATTGGCAAGTCGGTCGTCATCAAAAGCCAGGTGCTGGTCGGCGGGCGCGGCAAAGCCGGCGGCATCAAACTGGCCGGCACGCCGGATGAGGCCGAGAAAGTAGCGGCAAAAATCCTCGGCATGGATATTAAAGGGCTGACCGTGCAAAAAGTCCTGGTGGACGAGGCCGCCGACATCCGCTCTGAAATCTACCTGGGCGCCGTCCTCGACCGCGGTGCGCGCAAGGTGGCGGTCATGGCCAGCAGCGAAGGGGGCGTCGAAATCGAAGAGGTCGCCGCCGAAACGCCCGAAAAGATCATCACCGTTCACGTCCATCCACTTCTAGGTATGCAGGGATACCAGGCCCGCCAGCTGGCCTACGGCATCGGACTGCCCAAAGAGCACATCTCCGCATTCACCAAAATCGCGCAGAGCCTCTACCGCGCCTTTGTCGACAGCGACGCCAGCCTCGCTGAGATTAATCCGCTTGTCATCAATGGCGACAACCAGTTGCAGGCTGTGGATGGCAAAATACTGCTCGACGACAGCGCCTTGCCCAGGCAAAAAGAGCTGGCCGCCATGCGCGATCCCGATGAAGACAGTCCCACTGAGACCGAAGCCCGTGAGGTCGGAATCAGTTATATCGATCTCGATGGCGAAATCGGCTGCATGGTGAACGGCGCCGGCCTCGCTATGGCCACCATGGACATTATCAAACTCTACGGCGGCAGCCCGGCTAATTTTCTCGACATCGGCGGCGGCGCCGGCGCTGACAAAGTCCTGGCCGCCTTGCGGATCATCCTCCGCGATGCACGGGTGAAGGCAGTTCTCATCAACATCTTCGGCGGCATCACCCGTTGCGATGAAGTAGCAAATGGCATAGTCGAGGCAATTAATAGCCTCAACGTAGAAGTGCCTATCGTCGTCCGCATGGTGGGTGTGAACGAAGATGAAGGCCGCCAGATTCTGGCCGACTCCAATCTTCCCTCCGCCAACCAGCTGTCTGAAGCCGTGCAGATGGCCGTCGCCGCCGCCAAAGGAGAAGGCGTATGAGTATCCTCGTTGACAGCGGGACCCGCCTGCTTGTACAGGGGATTACGGGCAGCCAGGGCGCCTTCCACGCAGAGCAGATGATCCAGTATGGCACCAACGTAGTGGCCGGCGCAGTGCCCGGTCGCGGCGGTCAGTGGGCCGTCGGCAACACGCCCGTCTTTGATACCGTCCACGAAGCCGTCGCCACAACCGACGCCAATACCAGCATCATCTTCGTCCCCGCCGCTTTCGCCGTTGACGCCCTCCTGGAGGCCGCCGACGCCGGCGTCGCCCTGATCGTTTGCATCACCGAGAACATCCCCGCCCTCGATATGGCCCGCGCCCGCTCCTACCTCGACTCCACCGATTCCGTCCTGATCGGGCCCAACTGCCCCGGCCTTATTTCACCGGGCACCGCCAAAGTGGGCATCATGGCCGGCCACATTCACACGCCCGGCAACGTCGGTATCGTCAGCCGCTCCGGCACGCTCACCTACGAGGTCATCTATGCCCTGACCGCGCGCGGGATTGGCCAGAGCACCGCGGTTGGCATCGGCGGCGATCCCATCAAGGGGCTCAACTTTCTCGACGTATTGCGGATGTTCGAACAGGACTCCGCTACTGAACAGGTCGTCCTGATCGGGGAGATCGGGGGCACCGACGAACAGGTCGCCGCCGACTACATCAGAACCGAAATGAACAAACCTGTCACCGCATTCATCGCCGGACAAACCGCTCCGCCCGGCAAACGCATGGGCCATGCCGGCGCCATCATCTCCGGCGGCGAAGGCACTGCCGCTGAAAAGATCGAAGCGCTACAGGACGCTGGCGTCGCCATCGCCCGTCACCCCGAGGAGATCGCAGAACTGGCCGCACAGAATATCTGAACCATCGTATGAAACTGTGCTATCATAGTTGCCAATCTCGCAGCGGATCAATAGACACCTAATGAAGGAGGAAGGCATGTCGGAACAGAGTTCAAATGGTCAGGCTATCGAGGTCCCGGCCGCCGACAGCGAACTGTACCAGCCGCCACCAGAGGCCGTCACCGGCGCAAACGTACCCAACTACCTTGAGCTGCGCGGCGAGGCGCTCGCAGATATCGAGGCTTACTGGGATACGCGCGCACGCGAACTGATCGACTGGTTCGAACCGTACGAAAAGGTGCTCGACGACAGCGGAGCGCCGTTCTTCAAATGGTTTGTCGGCGGCAAAACCAATATCGCCTACAACGCACTGGACCGGCACGTAAACTCCTGGCGCAGGCACAAGCTCGCCTTGATATTTGAAGGCGAAGAGGGCGACAAGCAGAACTACAGCTATTACCAGCTCTGGCAGGAAGTCAACAAGTTCGCCAACGTTCTCAAAGGCAAGGGCGTCGGCAAGGGCGATACCGTGACCATCTACATGGGACGGACCCCCGAACTGATGATCGCGATGCTGGCCGTTACCAAGATTGGCGCCGTACACTCAGTCGTTTACGGGGGATTCAGCGAGCAGGCTCTCGCCAGCCGCATCGACGACGCCCAGTCCAGGGTGCTGATCACCAGTGACGGCGCCTGGTTGCGCGGCAAGACCGTCAACCTCAAGGACATCTGCGACGAGGCCGTCAAGCGCAGCCCCATCGTGGATACGGTAATCGTTTACCAACGCACCATGCAGGAAGTGCAGATGACCCCCGGCCGCGACCACTGGTGGCACGAGGAGATGGCTCTCCCAATCGCCAGTCCCGTCTGCGAGTCGGAACCCATGGATGCTGAAGATCCCCTCTTCATTCTCTACACATCCGGCACAACCGGCCGTCCCAAAGGCGTCCTCCATACCTGCGGCGGCTATCAGGTCTACACCGCCACAACACTGAAGTACGTCTTCGACCTGAAAGAGGACGACCTCTGGTGGTGCGCCGCCGACCCCGGCTGGATTACCGGACACAGTTATATCGTCTACGCGCCGTTGATTCTCGGCTCCACCGGCTTCATGTACGAAGGCGCGCCCGACTATCCCCACCCCAATCGCTACTGGAAGCTCGTCGAGGACTACGGCATCACTATCCTCTACACCGCGCCGACCGCCATTCGCGGTTTGATGCGCTTCGGCGATGCCTGGGCTGAACAGCACGATCTCTCCAGTCTGCGCCTCCTCGGCAGCGTCGGCGAACCGATCAACCCGGAAGCATGGCGCTGGTATCACCGCGTCATCGGCCGCGAAAACTGCCCGATTATGGACACCTGGTGGCAGACCGAAACAGGCGGCTTCATGATCACGCCCACTCCCGTTGTCGCCCTCAAACCAGGCAGCGCCACCCTGCCGTTCACCGGCATCGAGGCCGACGTCGTGCGCGAAGACGGCTCCACCTGCGAGCCGAACGAGGACGGCTATCTCGTCATCAAGCGCCCATGGCCCGGAATGGCCCGCACCGTCTGGGGAGACCCGGACCGCTACGTCGAACAGTACTGGTCCGAATTTGCCCAGCAGGGCTGGTACTTTACCGGGGACAGCGCCCGCCGTGACGACGACGGCTACTTCTGGATCATCGGCCGCATGGATGATGTCATTAAAGTCAGCGGCTACCGCCTCGGTACCGCCGAGATCGAGAGTGCCCTCGTCAGCCATCCGGACGTGGCTGAAGCCGCCTGCGTCGGCATTCCCCACGAGCTGCGCGGCAACGTGATCCACGCCTTCTGTATCCTCAACGACGGCGTCAGCGGCGGCTCCGACCTGATCGACGCCCTTAAACTTCACGTGCGCCACGAAGTTGGGCCGATCGCCGTGCCCGCCGAGCTGAACATCGTCGACGGCCTTCCCAAGACACGCTCCGGCAAGATCATGCGCCGGCTTCTAAAGGCCCAGGTACAGGGCCTGCCGATCGGCGACGTAAGTACTCTTGCCGATTAAAGCAAAACGGGGGTCGGCATCGCACTGAAACGACGCCGCCCCCCTGCACCGCATCTTAACGCCTCCGCTTTCCCTTACTGCACGCTGATCAGCGATATCTCGCCGAAAGTCTCCTCCTGTTCCGCCGAGATCTCCCTCTGCTTGATCAGTTCCAAAACAGCCAGAAACGTAACGATGATCTCCTGGCGGCTCCGGCTCTGGGAAAGAAGCGCCGAGAAAGTCAGTAAACCACCAGCCTTGCCATTCTCCCCTGCCTGGCCTCTTATCCGCTCTCGAATCGTACTGCACATTTCGGCAACAGAAATCGGGTAGGCCCGAACGGAGGGAAGATCCGGGTCGCTGGGTAGGTCGCTCAAGGCCCTCTGCGCCGCCTCCGCCAGCTTCTCTATCGTCAGAGCGGACAGATCCATCCTCCGATCTAACTGCGGCGGGGTCAATCGCGCGCTGGTACGCAACCCGATCGAAGCGCGCAGCCGGAGTTCGCCCGCCGCGGCTCTGAAGCGCCGATAGTCCAGGAGTTGCTGGATCAACGCCTCGCTTTTTCTCTCCTCCTCTTCCTCCTCACCTTCTGGTTGGGGCAGTAGACCGCGGCTTTTGATGTAGAGAAGGCGGGCCGCCACAACGAGGAAATCGGCCAGCGCTTCCGGCTCAATCCCCTGCATCGATTCGATCTCACGCAGGTACTGGTCCGTTATCGCTACCAGAGAAACTTCTGTAATATCCAGTTCTTCGCGTTCGATCAGATGGAGCAGGAGCCCGATAGGGCCGTCGAAGATCGGGAGGCTGACCGGGTAGCCGGCGCCTAGTGGGTTGAGGGCGGTTTCCATGCCGGCTACGACTCGAGCAGGGACCGGAAACGGCGTCCATCATGGACCAGTTGCAGCAGACTCTGCGTGGCCGATATGGCGTCAGAGTCTTCCAGGGGGTCGATCACAACCCCTGCATCTGCCAGGCGTCGTTCAGCTTCCGCCGTCGAGATCGTCCCGGCTCCGATCAAAGTCACATACCGCGCCTGCAGCGCATCTTCCAGGAAAGTGCCAGCTACCGGCTTGAACTCGTCAAAATAGTGGCTGGCATCTTCCAACGTCTCGGTCATCGACTCCTCGGACGGAAACAGGACATAGTGATACGGTGGGATTCCACTCTGGACTCGCTCGATCTCTGCCATGAGCGTGTCGCGCCATCGATTGCCCTCCTGCCATTCGCTCCCCGGGCAAGGCGTGGCATTGTATGAAAACTCATTGTGACCCAAGATATCGGTTAGCTGCAGCTCAAATTCCTGCAACATCCATGCAATCAGACGGGCGCCAGAGTGAATCTGTTGCGGCGACGGAATGGCACCGTTCATGAAGCTGCCAGCAAATGCGACGCCGATCGCATAAGAGTTGTGCCTGTCGACGTGGTGCGTTCGCAACTCCACCGGCTGAGTCTGCAGGATCTCGCCGTCTGCGGGAATGAAGTAATGGTACCCGATACCAGACCAGGCGCTTTTCCCCCTGTCAAGATCTTCGTCAACGTGCATTTGGGCAATCTGTTCCGGCCCGACGTGGGGTGGCAAGGCCGTATGATGGACGGCTATATGCGTGATGGCCGCCAACTGACGGCGCCGGTACTGCAGCGTAGGGTGACGGGGCAATTCATGGCTGATGTCCCGAATCTGAGGTCGAGCGACTAACTCCCGCCCAATAGGTCGCTCTTGTGCATCCAGTTCGCCCCCCTGCAACTGTCCATCTTTACCGCCCTGTGCTTCCATGCTTCCGTTAGCCTTCCGGATGTCTACCGCTGGCTGTGTCTTCGGGCCGGGGCCCGCCCCGGTTCCGGAAGAGGCTTCAGCCGTCGCTGTAGGATCGGCTCCCGTCCGCACTGCGTCTATCAGAATGTCCTTCCAACGCCGCCCTTGCAGCCACTGCTCCCCAGGTGACGTGTGGTTGATGAATTCGTTTACACCGCGAATACTTGCCAGTGTCAACTGCGGAAATTCCTCCATTAACCAGGAGATCAACTGCCGCCCCGACTTGATCTGTGCTGGAGTGGGTATATCATCGCTGAACTCTCCGGCGAAGCCGATGTTTATTGCCCGTGCAATATAAGGGACTCGGCCGTCAACCACCTCCATCAGCGGTTGCGTCTGATAGATCGCGCCATTGGAGGCAATGAAAAACTGATAAAGAATCCCGGGCAGTCGGCGATGGAAGGCCGCCGCAATCGTTTGCAGCGGAGTGATTGGCGGCGCGGCCGTGTGGTTGATGACAATAAACTCGACATCGTCAACCTCACGCTGTTCAAGACGCTGCGGATCGCGCGGCAGGCGCTCGACCACATCTTCGATAGGTGGTTTCGGCGCTGGAATCCTCTCCGGCTCAGTTACGGCAGGGCTGTCGTCGGGCGCTCCCGGCGCCTCCTCTTCATGTCCCTCCGCTGGCAGCGAAAGCGGAGAATCGGTGAGGAACTGGATAATCCTCTCGCTGAGCGCTCCCTTCCAGGCAGGACCGCTGTCGAACGTGCTCCCAGGGCTGGAAGTGTCCAACAGCTCGCACATTCCAACCACGTTCTCCGCTGTCAGCTGGAATCGAGGCAGTATCCAGGCGCACAATTGGGCCGCCGCCGTCAGTTGGGCCGGAGGTGGCACATTCTCGTCAAAGTTCCCCTCCAGGCAGATGTTCACGCCGGTCAGGCTCCACTCCGCTTCATCGTTTACTACCGCCTCAACCTCGGCCACCTGGAGAATTTCTCCCGATTCCAGCACGAAATAGTGATAGGCGATACCAGGGTACCCCTGCGATATATGGGCCTGCGCAACCGCCTGAATCGGCACGCCCGAAGGCGCGGCCGTGTGACATATCACCAGCCTCCGGATCTGATCGAGCGTACGTAACGCAAACGGATTCTCACCGCGTGGTAGCGACGACGCGATATCGACGATCGGCGGCCCGTGGTGCGCAGAAGACGAACGTGCTTCCGCCCTCACCTGCAATTCTGGAGTCGTTTCCGGTTGCGGCGCTGGGTCAGCAGCTACATTCTCCTGCTCTACAGTTTCAGCTTCGGGTTCAACTGCCTGCTCGGCGCCAGCCGTCTGGGGCGCCTTGCTCACACTTAGCCAGCGAGTGAGTATGTCCGACTGCATCGTCTGGAACCAGTTTTCACCTCCACTGATCAGGTCCAGGACGAGCGTGTAGTTGCCTGGGCGGTCGGGAATTACCATCTGCGCGTCAATGGTGACCGTTTCGCCCGGCGCTACGTCATTGGGCAGTTCCGTAAGAACCGGGCTGCCGTCAGGGTAGGGCAGCTCCTGCCGGTTCTGGAAAAAGTGATAGCCGAGGGACACCTGTTGTGGACCCACGGACGGCCAAGCGATCGTACCCGTGTTTCGGACTGTCACCGGGAAACTGATAGTTTGGCTTGGGTAAAGAGGGCTCGGGGGCTTTCCCTTCAGCCACTGCACCCTGTACACCATCCCGCGGCCCATTCTCATCTCTTCGCTAACTTCAACCTCTTGCCGCTCCTCTGCGACCCTGGTGGGCCCCCGCCCTGCCGACTGCTCCGGCTGAAGGTTCGGGCGCGCCTCCGGCTGGATTTCGGGCTGGCGCTCCTCCTCTCGCTCCGGCTGAATCAGTTCACTCTCTACGTTCCAGCGATAGTCGTGCCGCAACGCAGCGCGAAAATCTTCGATGACGCCCTCTTTCCCCTTGATATGCCAGCGGTCCAGCTGTGGCCAGCGGTACAACACCAGCGCCCGAATCTTTTGCGAGTTTTGGCGATTCCACCGATCGATTTCGGCATATGCTGCCTGAATCCATCCCCGGTTCACGTTCTCCCAAGGTCCGGTTTGATCAGTTTCCGTTATGTATACGGGCAAATGGCGCATGTTTACCGGGATCGCGTGCATGAAGTCCCGATATGCTTGAAAGTGACAGTGATGCTGGGGAAAGTCCGGTAGTTTGCTGTTATCCAGAATCAGGGTAGGATTCGCGCCATGGGTAAAGGTGTGCAACGTTATTCCGTCGCAGCCACTGGCTCCGCACTGAAGCAAAATGTCCTGAAAATACTTGATCCAGTCGCCGCTCGGATTACCGGGGTAGACCGTTTTGGTATTCCAGGGCGCCACCGCGCCCACCAATACCTGGTCCCCTTCGTGACCCTCCAGGCCGTGGATGGCCTGCCGGCACATTCCGTAGCAGTTGGCGTAGAGTCGAGGCGTAATCAACTCCTCGCCTTCCACTGTATCTAATATCGCCTCTCTGTCGTTTGCGCTAAGCAGTGCGCTAAACCGTTCTGGCAAGCTCCGCAGAGTCGGGTCGCCGGCCGGCGCTTCGCCAAAATGCTTGCGCGTATCGAGCGCTGACGCCTGGCTGGGAGGCCCAATCGCATAGTTCATCTCATTGCCGATGACCCAGCGGCTGCACCCTCTGCTGGCGTCCACAAAATTGGCGCAGCGGCGAGCGAAGTTGGCATACTCGCTGCTCGTCGGCAGCGTACCTTGGGGAAAGTAGCCATTGTTCAGGCAAACGATCACGCCCAAACCCTGACGACTGAGTGAACTGTAATCCTTGCCGGTGAGATCGTTCGGATCATGCCCCACCACCTCGCTGAACACGATCCAGCCCGGTTTCCTGGCCGCGCGCATATGCTCTTCGCCGCCAAAATCGTGGATACCAAATATGAAGTCGCTACTCACGGTTCGCAGAGGTGGTCAGATTCCAAATGGGTGGAGGTCGCTAGCCCGAGTCTCTCGTGGATACAGTCGTTATTTGTGGAGACAATCGTTGCGGTTTGCACGCCCGAAACGTTCCATCAATCTCCGTCGGTGTTCTGGCAGACCAACTGATGCCTCGTGCAAACGGGGAAGGTTAGGCACAGGTACGAAGGTCAGAACATTGTAATACAGGGGAACTGTTTCGGCAAAAGCCCGCGAAAAAAGCCCGATTGAACCGCTTCTCTACTTACTTTCGCTGCAGTCACTTCTGGCTTCACTGACTGTACCCCGGGACGGGGCCGAGTCTTCTTCATCCATCCCCAGGAAGATGCCAGGACCGGTTCCTCCCGCGTATAGCTTCTAACCTCCACGAATTAGCGGGCAGGTTCCCTGCAGCGTCCGACTCGCGTACCTAAACAGGCGCATTCTGTACCACGAAAAGGCCGAAATCAGGCCTGTACCTGGACACGATTGAGCAGATTCAGAAGAGGACCCCGTTGCTCCATACCTCTCTCGCCATACTCACTCAAACCCAGGTACACGCTGCGCCGCGTGCGTCGCAAGAGACCGACCATCAGGCACCTCAGGCTTTCAAGCCGGCTGCGGACCTCCTCTGAGTCACCCCAATTCCTGTCTCGCGGCCAGTTTCTCGAAAGAACATAGGGATGGGTCAGCGGCTGGTAAATGCGTTGCCACCAGCCTTCCGCCCCGATGTCGAGCCAGAACTGAACATCCACTGCGCGGTTCCGCATCAAAAAAGTGTATGCCGGCGCAATAAACACGGCGTCATCCTTCGCTGTCCACGCCGGCACATAGAGTGCCCCCAGAGCACCGCTTTCCACCAGGTCAATGTAGGCCCTACCTGTCTCAACTTGCTGGGAGGAAAGCGGACCGTCCCCGTCACTGCCATCCTGTTCGCCGCCGTCGGCCGCGAAGGCGCGTCCTCCTGTGGCCCACCGAAAGTTGCGCGCTGATCGCGCCAGTTGATCCGCCATCCGGGCGGCGTCCGGCTGTTCGTGAAACCCAAATCCGGGCTGGCTGAGCTTTTCGCCAAAAATGCGGGCGAAGAATCTGTCCAACGGCGAAAATTCGCTTTCCGCCCTGTAGTCGGCCAGCCATCTGCGCAGTCCTTCGTATAGTTCTCCGGCAGCGAACGAAACTCGGTTCTGCACATCCCCCCGCAGATCTTCAAACGCGGTCAGCACTCCGTCCGTGCCTTCCCTGTCGCTGTATGCCGCTTGCGCCAGCACACTCGCCCTCACAGGATCCAGGGGGGCGATTGCACTCTCAAGAGCCAATGCCACATCTGATCGCGGCGGTCGCCGTTGCCAGATTGGATGCGCGAGCGCGGCCAAGGTTAGCAGCGTCCGCACCGCCGGCTCCGCGTTCAGAGCCCGGCTGGGCCGGTGGCTGATGGCGGGAATACCTCTCTCCTCCAACCTGGAAAGCAAACTGAAACGCAGTGCATCGCTCACAAAGGGCGCCAGTACCGCGATCTCTCTCGGCGCCACCCCTTCTTCCTTGACCAGCTGCTCGATCGCGTCAACAGCCCACTCGATCATCTGCGGAAAGTACCGGTGGGAACGATCGGGAATCACAATCGGACAGACGCCCCCCAGTTCCGAAACGTCTTCCGCGCCCTCCTCCCTGCTATCCATAGCCTGCCCGCAAACGGCACGGTTGATTCGGCCGGTCAGCGCAGAGGCACCGGGCGCCGCGACAAAAGAGCGATGCAGCTGGATGCGCTTCTCAGTGTAACGATTCATACGTTCAGCGTTCCGCGAGTCCGCCCCCAAAAAGGCCCTGTAGCCGCCATCCTCTTCGTACACGATCAGCGCGCTCTCCAACTGAGGAAGCCAGCGGCGCACCAGTTCCTGTGCCGCGTAAGTCTCCTCCTCTGCATTGTCGAAGATCAGATGGCGAAAACTGCGGAACAGATGGGTCCTGCACCACTTGTTCTCGAGTATCACTTGCAAAAAGATCTGCATCTGCAGGCTGTAATCGACCAGCGATTCCTGCAAACACAGTTGCCGGAACTCCTGGCTGATTCTGCGGCCTGTTCGCAAGACATTTAGCCTTGCGACCATCTTCTCGCCTGGCGGAATGGTGCTCTCAAGACGGCTGTAGGCCTCTTCCAAACTGAAACCGTGCAGCGCAGCTTTGTTCAGATTGTCCAGCACCTGGCTGACGATGCGACTCCTCTGCAGACGGATCGCGTCGAACTCTCCTTGTTGGACCGCTCTCTCCACGAGACCGACCATATGGTACTGCGTCGTCTCCAGGTTGAGAAAAGTCGGTTCTCTGTGCGGCTCCGCGAAGCCGGCCTCGCGCGCAGCCAGCGGCCAGTATAGTGCTACACTCGAACGGGCAAGAGATGCTGCCGTCGTCACCTGCACCAGCGTCCCCGCCGGCAGTTCAGAACTGCGTAACGCTTCCTGGTAGGGTTGTCTCAGACTGCGCTGGGGCACCAATACCAGTATCTGGTCGCCTCGTACACGCTCTTGGCGCAGCAGCCACAGGACGCGCTCAATCGCCGCCGTCGTCTTGCCGGCGCCGAACGGCCCGCTCAAAAAAAGTGTATTGGACTGGAGAATCGATTTATCGGTCTCGAATCCCGTCCTGAGCGTTGAAGCTGAGGGTTTTTCCATTGGGGCCGAAATTTGCTTTCGCAGAGGAGAGTCTTGGCAGGCGCGCGGCATGCATGAGGCACAACTGCCGGGAGCCCAATTTGCAAGGTGGAGTTCGTCTTGTTCAGCGCGTGCGGGGGCCAGTCAAAGCCCCCGCATCTGCGCAAAAAATAAATACGACTGCTCCGATTAGTTGGCCGTGTATGGTTCGGCCAGGAGCGCCTGAATCACCGACTCTGAGTATCCGTACTGGCCTTCACCAATCTTCAGGTAGCGGATCTGTCCGGTCTTGTCGATGAAGTACATTGCCGGCCAGTAGCGATTGTTATAGGAGCGCCACGTCTTCCAATCGTTGTCGATTGCAACGGCGAATGGGATCGATAGCCGGGTAAGGGAATTCTCGACGTTTTGCACATCCCGTTCGTGCCTGAACTCAGGGGTGTGAACACCGATAATCACAAAACCGTCATCCGCGTACTTCTCGTGCCATTCCCTCAACGAGGGAATTACGTTTACGCAGTTGTATCAGCCATAGGTCCAGAACTCGACCAGCACGACATTGCCCCGCAAATCCGCCAATTTCAGCGGCTCCGAGTTCAGCCATACTTTGTTGAGAAGTTCTGGCGCCTCTCCTTGCGGCCGCAATTTGGCCAGGAGTTCCAGCTGTTTCGCCGTCGGGCCGGGGACCATCGCCCCGCCGGACTCTTCGACAGTAGTCGTCTGACCTTGCGCACCATCGCTTGCGTTGGCCATCGCATCTTCCGTATCCGAAGTTTGCCCGGCCCGCTCCTCCGCGACTCGAGTTTGAATCGCTTCCACTTTCGCGCCCTGATTGCTCTGACTGCCCTGGTCTCCCCGGGCCGGTATCGTTTCCGGCAAAGCGCAGCCGGCCAGTAGCAACCCACAGATCAACGTCAGGAGAGCGATTCGGTAGCGCCTTCCATCCTGATGTCGCCTACAACTCAGTCGAACGGCGTGACTGTGACCGAGGTCGAGACGATTTCGTCGTCCGAATCCAATGCCGGTCAGTGCTTTCGTAAGAGTTTTCACGATCATCTCAGTGTCTTCTGTGTGCAAATGGAGGCGCGCACTGCGCGCCTCCTTACCTCACTCTGGGTCAGGTGACCCTCGACTACATATCGTCCTTCTTGTCCATCGCATCCATGCCGTCGTCCATCATCATCATGCTGTCCATCATCTCTTCGGCCTCAGCCTGGGTGGGCAGCAGCAACTCGTCTCCGACATCGATGCGGTCGCAATTCTCCAACTCGTTAGCGCTGCAGATCGCCTTCCAGTAGTTTACGTGGCCGTAAGCGCGCTTGGCAATGCCGCCAAGCGTGTCTCCGCTCACCACTGCGTAAGGCGTGTCACCATCCTCCATCAGCATGATGTCTCCCATCATCATGCCGTCGTCTTTCATCATCCCGTCTTTGTCGGACATCATCTTATCGTCCTTATCCGACATCATCTCGTCCTTCTCACCCATCATGCCATCTTTTTCGCCCATCATCATGTCCATTTTGGACATGGCGTCGGCGTGCGATGGGAGCATCAGCTCATCGCCGACATGGATGAGATTGCAGTTCGCCAGCCCGTTTGCGCTGCAAATCACCTCCCAGTACTTGCTGGCGCCGTAGGCGCGCCGGGAGATAGAGCCGAGCGTGTCACCTGTCACAACGGTATAAGGCGTGTCCCCTTCTTCCATCAACATGATGTCGCCCATCATACCGTCTTTGTCCGACATCATTTTGTCATCCTTGTCCGACATCATCTTATCATCCTTGTCGGACATCATTTCGTCGTCCTTCTCCATCTCCGCGTCCATCATCATTGCCTTGTCGATGGTGACCTTCACAAGGGCGGAGGCATTGGGATAGGAGTAGCCGTCATCCACGACTCGGACGGTCCCCCCAATTTCGGGCCGGCCCGTGTTGGCGCCGGACTGGCGGGGAGCTTGATCGGGGCCTACGCCCGGCTCCTCGTTAAATTCTGTGCCCGCGTCCCACAGTTCCAGATCGGCAGTTACGTCCTGCATCCCTTCCATCGCCATACCGTCCATATCGAAGAGAGCAATGCCCGCCTCTCCCGGCCCGACGAAAAGGTCGTTGGACTGCACGAACATAGTGGCAAAGGAAAGGTAGGGCGTGTCAGGCGTGGCCTTTACCTCAAATTCATACGCGCCTCCGGGCAACACTACACCAGGCCCATCCGCGCCGACCGGCGTATTGAAAACGCCTGCATGCAGGCCCATTCCGTTCAGGGCTTCAGCCAAAGCGGACGGATCGCCGTCCTCAGCCAACGCCTCCAGGCCGTATCCCTTATCTGCTTCACCTTTTATGAAGAGAGGACCCGGCTCGCTGTGCAACACCCAGACGCCTGGCGCAAATGGCGTAGGCAAATCGCTGTCACCGGAGATGTTCTCAATGCGTATCAGAAAGGTAACTCCTTCGTCCATCTTGTCGTCCCCTTCTTCCGCCAAGACAGTTTCAACTGGAAGCAAGACGACCGTGCCTGAGAACATCAGTATCGCTATGAGAATCAAAGAAAGCGGCTTTCTTAGTTGCATGGGGTATGTTCCTCCTTAAGATTGGTTAAATGAACATGTTATGCAACAATGGTAGCGGCAATGTTCCGCAACTTATAGTATAACATCTGGAAGTAGCTCTGCCAGTGGTTAAAGATTACCGGATTCTTAACCCTTGGCATTGCAAACACCTCTCCGCGGCACTCTTGTAAGGAAGTCCACCT
This sequence comes from Caldilineaceae bacterium, assembly GCA_965208965.1. GTDB lineage: Bacteria > Chloroflexota > Anaerolineae > Caldilineales > Caldilineaceae > Bin5. The sequence continues at coordinate 46,857 of OZ242384.1, read as the reverse complement.
GCCATGGCCGGCGTCAAAATCCTGGTCGTTGACGACGAACCCAGCATTAGTGAGGTGGTCAAACTCTACCTGGTGCGGGAAGGATTCGACGCAACCGTGGTGGACGATGGGCAGTCCGCTCTGAATCTTCTGGAATCCGATCCCCCGGATCTGCTCATCCTCGACGTAATGCTCCCAGGCGTAGACGGCTATGAGATTACCCGCCAGGTCCGGGCGACCAGCTCGATTCCTATCATCCTTCTCACAGCCCGTAGAGACGAAATCGACCGCATCCTCGGTCTGGAGCTTGGCGCCGACGACTATGTCGTCAAACCCTTCAGCACGCGTGAGCTTGTTAGCAGGGTAAAAGCCGTCCTAAGGCGCACACAGCAGACCCCCGTACCCCCGGGCGGCGACCAACCAGTAACTTGCGGCAATATTCACATCGACCCACGCACCCGCCGGGCGACCGTCGCGGGCAAGGAGATTCCTCTCACTGTCAAGGAGTTCGACCTTTTGTGGATGTTCACCAGCAATCCCAACCAGGTCTTTAACCGGGATCAGTTGCTGGATCAGGTATGGGGCGTGTCAGAGTTCATCGACGCCAGCACCGTCACCGTCCACGTTCGCCGCCTGCGCGAGAAAATCGAGCAGGACCCTTCGAGCCCGCAACATATCATTACCGTCTGGGGCGTTGGCTATCGCTTTGAAACGGGAGAGTAAGGAGCGGCGACCGGCCGACGACTTCGAGCTGGTCACCAGTTAGAGGTCTTATGAACACAACAACTATTTCTCCATCGCCTGCTTCGCCGTCAGTCCGTTTTCTCCTCGGCGTGATTATAGCCGTCCTCGGTGGCCTGCTCCTGTTTCGGGCTGTCCTCACTCCACCGACCGAGGAACTGTGGGCGATGGCGCAGTTCCTCACAGCCACTGCGCTTCTGTCCGTCGCCGCCGTATACCTGGTCTACCGCTTGGGCTGGCTCCACTACTCCCCTCGCCTCAGCTGGACTTTACTTGGCGGTTACGGATTCGCCAGCCTGCTTACCTTTCTCAACGTCTTTGTGACCGCCCGTCTCATGTTTGCCAGCGACCACGACCTGCGCTTGGCCGCTGTGCTTCTCATCTTTGCCGGCGGCATCGCCACCGCGCTCGGCTACTTCCTCTCGACCGCTCTGACCGAGAAGATACAGTGGGTGGACCGGGCCGCATTCGCCATCGCCGAAGGCAGGCGGGACGTGCGCGTAGAGGTAGTCGGCAAAGATGAACTGGCGCGGCTTGGAGAAACTTTTAACCAGATGGCTGCCCGGCTTGAGGCAGCCGAGAGTCGGCACCGCGAAACAGAACAGTTGCGTCGCAATCTGTTGGCGTGGATCGGCCACGACCTCCGCACACCACTTGCCTCTATCCAGGCCCTCGTGGAAGCGCTGGCCGACGGCTACATCACCGACCCGAATGAGACACAGCGTTACCTGCGCACCATCCAGTTCGACGCGGCCGCACTCTCCGTCCTGATCGACGAACTGTTCGAGATGGCCGAAATTGAAGCCGGCGGCCTCAAACTCGACCGCCAGCCGATCTCTCTGTCCGATCTGATATCCGACACGCTGGAGAGCTTTGCTGTCCAGGCTGAGGAACTCGGCATTGGACTCTCCGGCAGCGCCGACCCCCGCGTCGACCCTGTCAGGCTCGACGCGGGTCTCATCGGCCGCGTCCTGACCAATCTGATCGGCAACGCGGTGCGCCACACGCCTCCCGGCGGCTCCGTCGCCGTAAGCGCCCAGGGAGTCTTGGGCGGCGTGCGTGTTGATGTCTTCGATTCCGGGCCGGGCATCCCTGAAGAAAGTCTGCCTAAGGTCTTCGAACAGTTCTACCGCGTCGAGCAGTCCCGCAGCCGCGTCCGCGGCGGCGGCTCCGGCCTCGGCCTCACCATCGCTAAAGCCGTCGTCGAAGCCCACAACGGCGTCATCGGCGTCGAAAACCGCTCCGAAGGCGGCGCCCGTTTCTACTTTGTCCTGCCCAACAGATAGGACTGTGCAGAACAAGATCCGTTCACAGACCGCGCCAGTTCACTACTGGGCTACCGCGAGGACATGGCAGTGGATCGCGCAAAATATATCGAGACATTCGACAACGGCTCCGGCGGTTGGTGCGCATGGGGGACAGGATCACATCTGCCGGAACTGAAGGAAGGCGCCTTCGTTACTCGCAGCCCTTGGCGTGTCGACCCCAATCACTCTGTCCCCGGCGCGGGCTATCTGCATCTGCTTGCATACCTCTACACCCATGCCAGCTATTACACAGATGAGTTCGCCGCGGAGGTCGGAGTAAATCGCTTTCTGGCTGAGGGTAAGGATCGCAATTTGACCAACGCGTGCATGACCGTTCGTCTGCGAGGCGATGTTGCTCTGAAAGGGGCGAACCTGACTCTATGGGTGCAGGCAGATGTGGGCGATACGCGACCGAACTTCGCCCTCACCGGCCAGTCCCTTACAGTCACGGAAGACTGGAGTGAGCAGACGCTTCTACTCTCTGATGATCCTTCGCAATGGACTTGTGTGGGTGGTCGTCACGATAAGCAGGATCTTTACGGCTATGGCGACATTCGTGACGCGCTTAAAGATGTGAACTGTGATCTGATCCTGGTGCTATTCCCGCTAAACGTAGTTCCTCTCGACGCTCCCCAGGAGATGAGAGATCGCCTGCGCACACACCGTGACTACGCGCCGGACTACGCATACCTCCCCAGCGGGGTCATTGAGTTCGACACGATTCAAATCGAATACCCCGCCTGATCCTCGTTGGCCAGGCAGGGATGCCGGCAACTCTTTCCCGATAGGACATCAACCCGGTGCCCTGGGCACTCAACTGCGCACGGAATTCCTGCTTCCCAAATCTGTCCCCCTTCCGGCCTGCCTCCATTCAAGTTCGCCAGTCAAATATGACCCCGAGCAGTTCAGCCGGATCGTCGCGCATCGTCGCGTAAATGGCTGGGGCTTCGTCCACAGGGACACGGTGTGTCACCAACGGCTCAATGCGAACAGTACCAAGCTGGCAGTAGTGGCGCAGTATCCCCAGATCTTCCAACGTAAAATGCGACGACGACTCGATCGACGCCCGCAGAGCGTGCAGCATCGTCTGGTGAAAGACGGTCGGCTGTCGGCCAGCCAGCGCGCCGATCGCTCCGTACAGCGCGAGAAGATTGTGTTCGTAAATGAAGTCGAAGAGGTCGGGCGCGCCGCATGCGTCGACGATTCTGTCATAGGGACCGCCCTCTGTGAGCGACTCGATGGCGCTATCGTCGCTGATGTCAATCACGCGGTGAGCGCCGAGTCGGGCCGCAATCTGCAGGCGGCGCGGGTCGAGGTCAGTGACAGTGACGTGGGCGCCGAGCGCGCGCGAAGCTTGCGCCACTGACTGACCGATCAAACCCAGGCCGGCAACCCACACTCGCATCGGCGCCGCGACGCGGATGCGCCGCGAATGCCTGAACCCTACACCCGCGATGCCGAAGAGGGCGCAAAACTCATGCTCAATATCAGGCGGCAGCTCGATGCAGAGGCGCTCGCGTGGGTTGGCGGCGGCCAGATCAACGAGGTGCCAGCCCCGGTGACCGCCGTGATTGCCCAGAAACACCGTCTCGCCCACCGAAAACTGGTCAACACGACTTCCCACTTCCTCGATGACGCTTACATGCTGGTAGCCCGCGCGGGCCGGGAACCGGCTGCCAAAGTCCGCCATCAAAGAGTGGCGTTCGGTGCCGTTGGTAACGCCCGAAAACAGGGTCCGCGTAACAATCTCGGTGGGGCCGGGTTGAGGCGGATCAGGCAGATCAAAAAGTCTGGCTGCGCCCAGTTTCGGAAACTCAATACCGATAGATTTCATTGCTCCACCTCGATCAAGAAAATTAACTGTCGTCAGTCCACCAGCGTTCCCACGGCACGCAGCAGGGTCTCCTGTACGAGAAGATCATGTTCAGGCAACCGGTCCGGCTCCTGTTGACCGGCGATCGTACGGAGGAAAGCCTTCAGTTCCTGAGCGTAGAGCTCCTGGCGTGAACGACTCTGGAAAGAAACCATCTGCACCCCGGCGGAGTACTCTTCTGTAGCCTCTGTCAGGCAGAGACGGATCCGCGAACCAGGTTCGAACGGTTCAACGATGACGGCGCTGCCCGCGGTGCCGTAGACTTCGTAGCGGCGGGCCATCGGCTCCGTTTCCATCGCCGCAATGTCCACCATTGCCATGGCCCCGTCAAACTCGAAAACGCCCAATGTGTTGTCGGCGAACCCCTCTACTCGCTCGCTTGTGCCGTAATCATCTGTGCGCAGATAGCAGGCAGTTTTTGAGGGCTTGCCAAGAATCCAAACGATCTGATCGAGCATGTGCCCGGCTAGCTCGTAGAATACGCCGCCGCGATGGGCGTTGATCTGCTTGCGGCGCTTCGAGGGAATGTTGGTGGACATGTGGGCGCGGATGGCGAAGACGTGGCCGAGCAGGCCGCTCTTGGCCCATTCGGCGATCCGACTGAAACCGTCATGGTAGCGCAGCATGTAACCCATCTGAATGAGCAGACCCTTCTCGCAAGCGGCGGCAACGACCTGCTGCCACTGCGGCCAGTTGTCTCCAGGAGATTTGTCGTACCAGACATGCTTTCCTGCTGCCACGATCTCTTCGGTCTGGTCGAGGCTCTCTATGTTCAATCCTTCGGACGCCACCGCCACGATGGCAGGGTCGGCGAGCATTTCCTGTGCCGACTTGAACCAGTGTACGGTCGCAAAACAGGTATCGGAGTCTGCGAGTTGTGCGCGGAATTCTGCGTCAGGCTCATATACGCCGACCAGTTCAACATCGGGATTCTCCTGCATGGCGATTATTTTGCCCGCGGCGTGTGAGTGTTTTGTGCCGTACTGGGCCATCTGAACAGGCATGGCAACTCCTCTACGGGAAAGAAGGAACTCTACGAAATGCTGGTCGGTCCAGTAAAACTGAAACGGGATTCGGCTCTACTTGCTTCCCTACTGCTCTGTTTCACCACCTGCGCTCGCCGAACCCGGGCCGTCCAATTTGCCAATTTCTTCAACGCCCAGAAGGTGCAACTCATCCTGAAAGTGGCAGGCGCCGAAGTGGTCGGCTGCACGTGCAAAGGGTCGCAGAGGCGGCTCCTCCTGCTCGCAGATCGGTTGACTGTAGGGACAGCGAGTGTGGAAGCGGCAGCCGGTGGGCGGGTTGGCGGGATCGGGAAGATCGCCTTTGGGCATTTCGCGCAGCGTTTCCAACCCCGGCATAGGCAAGGGGATCGAGGCCAGGAGAGCTTCCGTGTAGGGGTGAACGGGCCGGACGCAGATCTCGCGTGCTTCGCCGAGTTCAACGATTTTGCCCAGGTACATCACCGCGATGCGGTCGCTGACATGTCGGACCACCGCGATGTCATGCGCGATGAAAAGCATCGAGAGATTGAGCTGCTGCTGGAGTGTCAGCAACAGATTGAGAATCTGGGCCTGGACGGAAACATCGAGCGCAGAGACCGGCTCGTCGGCCACTAGGAAACTTGGCTCGGTGGCCAGCGCACGGGCGATGGCAATCCGCTGACGCTGTCCCCCGCTGAAAGCATGGGGAAAGCGGCTCTGGTGCGCCGCTCTCAACCCCACCATCTCCAACAGTTCCCCCACCCGGTCATCGACAGCCCTCCCCTTTGCCAGCTGATGAAGCATAAGCGGCTCGCCGACAATGTTGCGGATGTTCATGCGTGCGTTCAGGGATGAAAGGGGATCTTGGAAGACCATTCCCATCGAACGGCGGACACGCTTCATCTCCTTCTGTGAAATGTGGGTGATCTCTTCAAGGCCTCCGTCCGCGCCAAAGCTGATACGACCGGCTGTTGGCTCGACCAACCGTGCAACGAGGCGGCCAACCGAAGTCTTGCCGCAGCCGGACTCGCCGACCAGGCCAAGCGTCTCCCCCTGGCGGATCGTTAGGTCGACGCCGTCCACCGCGCGGACCGTGCCGACCTGACGCCGCAAGAGCCCCCTAAGAATCGGATAGTGAAGCGCGACGTTCTCAATTTGCAATTGGGCAACGTCTTCGTCAGCGCTTTGCGCCCTATCAGCGTCCGAAGTCGGTTCAGACTGGGCAAGCGGAATCACCTCGACAGTTTGCGGGGAGTCTTTCAGAGTACCGTCGCCTGAAAGGGACGGCTGGCCTATAGCGGCGTCGGAACGCCGCGACGCTCCATCGTCAGCATAAAGCCAGCAGGCTGCGCTATGGTCGGCTCGCAGTTCGACCACGGGCGGCATTTCGTCGCACATGGGCATGACGTGAGGGCAGCGGTCGGCAAAGACACAGCCCTTGGGAACCATCGCAAGTTCGGGAACGACCCCGCGCAACGACTGCAGGTGCGTCTTGGGCTGGCTGAAAAGACTCGGCATTGACGCGAGAAGGCCCTGCGTGTAAGGGTGGGCCGGCTCCTTGAAAATCTCGTCAACCGTGCCGGTCTCCATGATTTTTCCCAGATACATGACGGAAATCCGGTCGGCGAGATTGGCGACAACGCCCATGTTGTGCGTGATAAGCAGCACCGACATTCGCATGCGCTCGCGCAGGTCCCGGATCAACTCGAGGATCTGGGCCTGGATGGTTACGTCGAGCGCAGTGGTTGGCTCGTCCGCCAGCAGGAGCTGGGGGTGGCAAACAAGGGCAAGGGCAATCAGGGCGCGCTGACGCATGCCCCCGGAAAGCTCGTGGGCGTAGCGATTCATCTGGGCGGCGGGATTGGGGAGGCCGACCAGGTCAAGCATTTCGACGGTACGGTCGTAGGCCTCGGCAGGGTCAACGACTTCGTGTTCGAGAATGCCCTCCGTGATCTGCTTTCCTATAGTCATCATCGGGTGAACCGAGCGCATCGGTTCCTGGAAGATCATTGAGACATCGCGCCCGCGTATCTGACGCAGCGCCTTCGTGTTCCTGTGCAGTGAAAGCGTCTCAGTCATGCCGCGGCGAGTGCGGAGCCAGATCTCTCCCTCTTCGAACAGAGCCGGCGGCGACTGAACGAGACCGACTATGCTTCGAATCGTGACGCTCTTGCCGCAGCCGCTCTCGCCCACCAGGCCCACGATCTCCCCGCTGCGCACGTCCAGGCTGACGCCGTTGACCGCCCGCGTTGTACCTGCAATAGAACTGAAGCTGACCTGGAGATCACGAATATCCAGGACCTTATCGGAATCGGAAGCGTTGTTCATCAGTTTGAGTGCGGCCGGTCTGTGCAGGTAGGCGTTTCAAGAAATCAGAAATTGGAATATGGGTCAAGGGCGTCACGAAGCCCGTCGCCGATGAAATTGAAGGCCAGGACGGTCGCCATAATGAAGAATGCCGGCGCGATCAGCCAAGGCATCTGCGAGAGAAACGAGACTTTCTGAGCGTCCTGTAGTAGCACGCCCCAACTGATCATTGGGGGTTGGATGCCGAGGCCGAGGAAGCTCAACGCAGTTTCGCCGAGAATAATTCCGGGCACGGCCAGCGTCGCCGCCACGATAACATAGCTCAGATTGGTAGGCAGGATATGGCGAATCAAAATCCACCAAGTGCCGCCGCCGCCCATGCGGGACGCAAGCACGAACTCTTCAGATTTGACCGCGAGCGTCATACCCCGCACTACACGCGCCAGGCCGCCCCAGCCGACAATCGACAGCAAAATGGTGATGAGTAGGAAGATACGAATCGAACTCCAGTGCCGCGGCAGTGACAGAGAAAGCGCCATCCACAAGGGCAGGCTGGGGAAGGAAAGGAGCACCTCGATTCCACGCTGGATTACAGCGTCGACCGCGCCGCCGAGGTAGCCGGACGCCATGCCAATGACAATGCCAAGAATGAGGCTGATGGCGACGCCGATCAGGCCGACAGTGGTTGAGATGCGGCCGCCAAACAGGATTCGGGAGAAGAGATCTCGTCCCTGTGTGTCTGTACCCAGGAGAAAGACAGGCGAATCCTGCGCGCCGAAAAGGTGCAGATCGCTGTCCCAGAAAAGGAAAGAATACTCGTCTCCGCGCACGAAGAGTTGCAAGGGAAACCGCTGGGTCGTATCTCTCGTGTACATGCGTTCCATTGTTTTCGGGTCGCGCGATTGCACGGTGGCGTACACGAATGGCCGCAAGTTGAACTTGCCTTCGGCGTCGATGAAAGAGGGCAGAAGCGGAGGATGGGCGACCTTCTCAAGAAAGCGAGTATTGGGATCGTAGGGGGCAAAAAAAGGACAAACCAGCGTTATGAGGTAGATAAAGACGAGCGCGAAGGCAGCGGCGACGGCGGCATGGTTTCTCAGGAAGCGCAGGTAAATGAGGCGGCCGTAGGAGACCTGTTTGGTTACGTCGAAGCGCTCTTCCGCCTCTATTTCATCTTGATGGAGGGGACCGTTATCGGCAGGAATTTGCTCCACTGAAAGCTCCTTCTAGCTTTCGAATCGAATTCGCGGGTCAAGCCACGCCAGGGCGAGGTCCGCCAGGAAGTTGCCGATGACGAGGGCCAGCGTCAGGACCACCAAAATGCTGCAGGCGAGATAGACGTCCTCGCCCAGTAAGGCCTCGAGCAGCAGCGGGCCGATCAGGGGCAGCGTCAGAACGATGGCGACGATTGTTGAGCCGCTTATGATCTGCGGGAAGCGCAGTCCGATGCTGGAAATAATCGGATTGATGGCGACGCGCAGGGCGTGGCGAAAGTAGATTTTGGCGCCGGACAGCCCTTTCATGCGCGCGGTGTCGATATACGGCTCGCCCAGCGTGTCGAGCATGCGCGCCCGCATGACGCGGATCGTGCTCGCCGTGTCGCCCAGCCCGACGATGAACAGGATGATCCAAACATGCTTGAGCATATCCACGAACTTGGCCCAGGACCATTCCGCCGTCACATATTCGGGGGAGAACAGGCCGGCAACCGTGGTCGCCCCGAGCAAAGTGACCGATAACAGCAGGAAGACGAGCGCTGTAATGAAACTGGGCACAGAGACCCCCAACAGCGCGAGGAACGTGAAAGAGTGGTCCCAGGCCGAATACTGTTTTATGGCAGAGAGCATGCCTATGGGGACGGCCACCACGAACATGAAGATGAGGGTAGCGATGCTTATCCAGATAGTCAGGCTGAGGCGCTCCCCCATGAGCTCGCTGGCGGGTCGGTTGTGCTGCATAGAGTAGCCCATGTCGCCCTTCATCAGTGACCAGGCCCATTTGCCAAAGCGAATGAACCAGTTTTCGCCAAGGCCGTAGCGCGCCCGGTACATCTCTACGGTCGAGTCGATGACTTTAGGGTCTACGTTTTGGTCGGTCAGTTGCTCGCGCAGCGTGGTGAGGAAGTCGCCAGGCGGGAGTTCCACGATGATGAAGCTGACCAGCATGACCACGACCATGACGATGATCATCTGGATGAAACGCTGCAAAATGTAGGTTCTCATGGATTGCCAATGCAGTGCGGCTTGAGGCTGGCGGTACCGTGAATCAAGATAACCCAGGCTGAATCGCCGTCAAAACGCGTTTTAGAATCCAAGGTTCTGAGCCTCACTCCCACCAGCCGGTCTTCCACAACGTCACTGCTGCTACGCGGTGGGGAAAGAAAAGGAAAGCCTTTCACAGATCGCCAGGCCTGTTCAACAGGTGAAGATCAGTGAAAGGCTCCTCATTTCACATGACGCAAAATCGTCGATTGACGGCGAACGAGTCGCCCGGGAACAAGCGGCAGTTGTTATTCAGTCCAGAACCAGGAACGCGGCCAGAACTCCTCGTCTCCCGCGCCCAGCTTCCAGGGGATCTCCTCTTCCCTACCCCAGATGCCGCGTAGCTTCTTGTTGGCGACGAGGACGTGCGGCACCGTCTGGACCATGCCGATGAACCAGCAGGTATCGGCCATCCAGACGCGACGTTCGTGGATCAGCTCTTCTCGTTCTTCCTCGCTGATGACGCTGAGAATCTTGTCACCCAGTTCGAGGAAGTACTTCAGGTCGTCGGGCGGCTCGACGCCCTGGACCTCGTCAGCGGGCAAATCCTTCGTCACCCACCAGCGGTATGAGGGCGCACCCCAGCGCAACCCCGTGCTGTGCTTGAGGTCGAACATGACGTCGCCGCCAATACTGGAACGAACATATGCGTGCGATATGCCCTCTCTCCACTCGGCGATCATGTCGCCGGGCGACGCAACAGTGACGACCGTACGCAGTCCAATTGCGTTCCAGCCCTCCGCGGCGATCTCCGCCGATTCCTGCGCGCCGGGATGCCAGCCGGGAGCAGAGCCGAGGATGAAGGTCATGGTTTCGCCGTTCTCGTAGGTGCGGAAGCCCTCGTCGTCCCTCTCCGTAATGCCCAGGTCGTCCAGCATCTGTGAGGCAGCTTCGGGATTGTATTCAACCCACTTGCCATCGATCTCGGGGTCAAAGACGCCTGGCAGGCTGAAGCCGTGGCCGATCTTGCCAAGGCCGAAGTAGGCAGTCTCGTTGATGGTGGCTCGATCGATGGCGATCGAGAGGGCGCGGCGGAAGTCGGCCTGCTTGAGGAGGGCATCCATGTTTTCATCATCGGCGTGTGCGCTGAAATAGATACCCTGCTGCGCGCCCTCTGGCTTGATCGTGTAGATGAAATCGAGCGTGTCGCCGGCCTGTTCGTTCAGGAAAGGTACGTCGGTAACGGAGCCGAGACGGCGTTCCCAATGGGTTTCGCCCGCGACAAGCTTGAGCAGAATGACATCCTTGTCACGTGAGCCAAGCAGGAGGTTCTCCATCACCTCGATATATGGCATCTGCTGACCCCAACGGTCGACGCAGTGGAAGTAGTGGTTGCGATCAAGTCGGGCGATTTGACCTTCCGCGTACTCGAAGGGCTTCCAGCCCCAAAGGACGGGACGCTCGGGGTCCTGAATCGTCATCCGGAAGGGCAATCGGTCCTGCACTTCCTTCTGGAACTGCTCCTTGGGATCGTCGTACTTGTCCATCCGGTTGTAGTCGGGATGGTACTTCTGCACATAGTGGGGCGCTGACTGGCTCCAAAGACCGGCTTCGCCGCCCGCAACGCCACGGCTCAGCTCAAGGAAGAGCGAGTTTGGATTCGCGAACTCAAAGCGGACGGTGAAGTCGTCCACGGCCACGATTCTGTCGGTCGTGGTCTCCATGCCTGCCCAGCCCATCGGCGCATCGAGATACTCCGAGTGGATGACATTGTCGTAATACCACTGCATATCGTGGGCCGTAAGCGGTGTACCGTCGGACCACTTATGGCCTTCGCGCAGGTGGAATGTGAAGCTCGTGGCGTCGTCTGAAACTTCCCAGCTCTCGGCCATGTCGGCAACGAAAGTGCGGGTATCGTCAGCCGTGTAGCGGGCCAGACCGAAGGTAGCCAGGCCGTTGATACCACCCGCATTGCCGATGCGGACAGTGCCACCGTATTGGCCCTGCTCCTTCTCCATCGCAACGACGTCGTAGTCCGTCCACACGAGCGGATTCGCCGGCAACCGTTCATCGACGGGAGGAAGTTCACCGGCACTGACAAGCTCGGCGCTGGTTGGGCTCTCCGAGTACTGACCTGATGTTGCGGCCGGCAATTCCGCTGCCGCTTCAGTCTCGGCTTGTGCCTCCGCCGGTTCCTCGGCGGGCGCTGCCGGCGCACCACAGGCGACCAGCGCGCTTCCGAGGACGGTCATGGTGGACACCCGAATGAATTGGCGCCGAGTAATCACATGCTTCTTCATAGTTCGCTCCTTTTTACTAGGTTGGCTTGAGTTACGCGCTACGCTTGGCAAAAGGAAATGACGGAGAACCAGACTGGAGGCAAGAGCTCAAAAACCATATAAAGTATACTCGGCAGACTGATGTTTGACAAACAGGTTTTTTCTGCCTGCCTTGCCCGACGGAAGGCACCGAACTAAGTGGGTCTTCGAGGATGCGAACGAATGAGGAAGGAGGGGGCGATCCGTTCACAGACTTGAGCGGACCGCATGGAAAGTCTGGGCAGCGCCCCGCGCAGAGTAGACGGTTCGGCGTCAAAAGGGGGACGAGAGCCCGGAATCCAGAAACGCTAGCTGCGAGCCGTCAACTCTGAATTGCGCCAAAAATAGAAAAGGAGCCGCCATGCCGGCAGCTCCCCCACTTTAGGACCGAAGTCAATACGCTATTCCTTCGGCTTCTCCCGTAGTATCCCCGCCCGTTCCACAATTTCCGGCACCGTCTCCTCCTGCCGGTAGGCCATGATATGAACCCCATGCACCCCTTCTATCTGCTTTACCTCCTCGATGATCTCCACACAGATCCGGATGCCTTCCTCCCGCCTACCCTTCCGCGGCGTCTTCGCCAGCCTGTCTACGATCGCATCCGGGATATGCACACCCGGCACCCGGCTGCGCATGAACTCCGCCGCCCGTTCCGAGCGCAGCGGTCCCACGCCGACCAGCAGATACACCTTCTCATGCAGTCCCATATCCCGCGCCCTGCGCATAAACGCCTCGAAAACCGGCACATCGTAGCAGTACTGCGTCTGAATGAACTGCGCGCCCGCCTCGATCTTCTTCGCCAGACGCAGGTGACGCAGATCCTGCGGCGGCACAAACGGGTTTGCGGCCGCGCCCAGGAAAAAATCGGGCGGCGTCGTCAATTTGCGCCCGCTCAGCAAAACGCCTTGGTCCCGCATGATCTGGGCCGTACGCAGCAAGTGCAGCGCGTCAAAGTCGAACACGCGCCGAGCCTCAGGCTGATCGCCCGCGCTCACGTCGTCGCCCGTCAAGCAGAGGACGTTGCGCACCCCCAGCGCCGCCGCGCCCAGCAGATCGCCCTGAATCGCAATGCGGTTGCGGTCTCGGCATCCCATCTGCAGGACTGGCTCGTAGCCCGCACGCGCCATCAGCGCACAACAGGCCACACTGCTCATGTGGCAGTTCGCGCCCGAACCGTCTGTCGCATTGATGCCGTCGCATACGTCGCCCAGCTCAGCGACGTTGGCGTAAACATCCTTCTCGTCCGCGGAATCCGGCGCGTTCAGTTCCGCCGTAACCGCGAAGTGGCCGGCTTCCAATACCTGCCGCAGATGGGATTCGCCGCCAAGCAATGCCAACTCACCGGCCGAAGAAGCTTGGTCTGGGTTTGCCATGGGTGTGAAAGAGAGGTGGATTCTCCAAGTCAGAGGAAAGAGAGTAGAGTCTCGGCTTGCGAGACATGCACGGAGCAGCCCAGCGTCAGATGGTTCTACTCCAGTTCGATCGTTGACCAGCCGGAAGGCTGCTGCGCGTCGACTCCTTCCAGCAGGTTCAGCCATGCGCTGCTGTTCTGCAATGCGCGGTTGACAGGCGGTTGAAGAAGCTGAATCTCGCCTCCGTAGCGCCCCATCTGCGCGTCCCGTTGCCACGCCTGCACCCACACACACGGCATCTCCGGGATTACTTCACAATGCCCGTTCTGGCGCACGCCGCCGCAAGGTCCGTTTCGCAAATTTTTGGGGCAGTTCATTGGGCAGGTCATACCCGTGCTGTGCAAAATACACTGCCCGCACATCTGGCAGTTGAACAGATACCCCTTCGTTACCTCTTCGCTCCAAACAAATATGCGCTCTATAAACCGCGCCGGCAGTATCCGCTTCAACACCGGATAGAGCAGCTGCAAGACCGACTTCGAGCCCGCGTAAACGCCTTCCAATGACCGCGGCCGGTTCTTAAACCACTCACTGCCCGGCATTCTCTTGGATTCGGCAAACGAAGACACCGTAAAGCTACCTATCCCTCTCTGAAACCTGCGGCGACAACACGATAATACCACAGAACCAACAGTTCCATTCAGCCCCACCGCTACCGCCACCGACACGAACCACTGACTACTGATTCCTCTTCCAGGCCTCGTACTCCGCCTGCGCGTCCTCTCGCAAAGGATAATACTTGCGCAGATCTCCCCCTTCGGCCAGCCTCATCCGCGAAAACTCCTCCCACTCCGCGTGCTCGCCGGCTTTGTCCAGCAGCTCCGGAGCCAGCGCAATCGGTACGACGACCACGCCGTCGTCATCCGCGATCACGATGTCGCCCGGCATCACCAGCGTATCGCCGCAGGCCACCGGCACATTCACCGCAAAGGGGAAAATGTTCGTCTGTGTGTGAAAGTTCGGCGTCACCCCCCGCAGCCACAGCCCCAACTCCAACTCCTGCGCCTTGGGGTAGTCCCGAATACAGCCGTCGAGGATCACCCCGGCGCCGCCCCGGCCTTGAAAATAGGTCAGCATCATCTCGCCGAACACACCGCTCGCCATATTCGCTCTCGCGTCTACGACCACCATGTCCCCCGGCTGTGTATGGTACAGGACGTGGCGGTGAAGCTGCTTCTCCGGATCGTTGTATTCGTCTACGCTGTACTGGTCCTCCCGCTTGGGCATGAACTGGAGCGTCAGCGCCGGCCCTGCCGCAACTTTTCCGGGCGTCCATGGCTGCGGCCCCCGAATCTGCGGGTCGCTGATGCCCAGCCGGCTCAGCTCCCCACTGGCCGTTGCCGACCCAATTTCCGCCAGCCCCTCAACCAGCGCCCGCGGCGGTCGCTGAATATCCTCCGTTCTGATCGTCATCTCTTTCCCTCCGGCGTTAACTGCTAGTTCAACTTTATCCAACGGCTCCACCCAAGTGCACTCCCTAACAACTACCTGAAGTAGATCCGTCTCTCCAATTATAGCCCCTACCTCACCACCCAGAGAATCCCGATGCTATCATCTATGCAATGCTGCCATCACTCCTCACGTTCCCAGACTCCAGCGCTCAGACCGAGTGTTGTTTCAGAATACTCGATTCTTCCCCTTTGGATGCTGGATTGCTTTTCTGCCAACACCCCATATGGTAGAATCTCTGGAAGTTCATCCGTTCGGTTGCGCCCCTCCTTTCAGGCTCGTTTCGTCCCGGGGGACAGTGGGTGCGCTGGCGCGTCAGTTCGCTCTCAACAATTCGGCTCAGGATTCACCCGTATGAGCAAGCATATTGAACAGACTGCACTGACCAAGCTCAGTCTGGGAAAACAGATCTCCTCCCGTCAGAAGCTGCATCTTACCGGCTGCGCCGTCCTCCTCATCGCCGCTTTGATTTTCACGGTCGGCTCCGGCTTCGGCTTTATGATCGGCCGGTTAAGTAACGACGGCGAGACCGCCGGCTCCACCGTGGTCGCAGCCGAAACCGATCGCGCTCTCGCGCCCGATGACCTGGGCATCTTCTGGGAAGCGATGGATCTGGTCGAAGAGGACTATTACGGAGAACTGCCCTCGCCCAATGAACGCAGCTACGGCGCCATTCGCGGCGTGCTGAAAACACTCAGAGACAGGAACACCGGCTTTCTGGACCCGGATGAAGCCGCCAGCTTCATGGAAGGCATCGAGGGCAGCTTCGAAGGCATCGGCGCAATGGTGGAGTGGGCCGAAGATGAAGACGCGGTTCGTATTATCGAACCCTTTAAGGATCAACCTGCCTGGAACGCCGGTATCCGCCGCGGCGACCTGATCATCGCCATCAACGGCCAGGACGTGGCCGAACTGAACGGCCTGAACGAAGCGATCAACCGGATCAAGGGGCCGAAGGGTACCGAAGTCCGCTTGACCGTCCGTCGCGAAGGGCTCGACGCCCCCCTGGAGTTTCCCGTCACCCGCGACGTGATCGATGTCCCGGTCGTCAAGAGTGAACTCTACGGCGACAATGACGAATTCGCCTATGTCGCTCTCACGCGGTTTTCGGTCGATGCCGGCGAGAAGCTGCGCGACGAACTCGAGAATCTCCTGACCGACGACATCCAGGGCCTGATCTTCGACCTGCGCGGAAATCCCGGCGGCCTCCTGCGCGAGGCCATCAGGGTGACCAGCGTCTTCCTCGAAGACGAGCGCGTGCTCATCGAACGCTTCAGCGACGGCACCGAGGAAATCTACAACACCGAAGGCAGTGCCCTCGTACCCGACGACCTGCCCATGGTTGTGCTCGTCAACAAAGGCAGCGCAAGCGCCAGTGAAATCGTCGCTGGCGCCCTCCAGGATGTCGAGCGCGCACGCCTGGTCGGTGTGACAACCTTTGGCAAGGGCAGCGTTCAACTGCCCCATACCCTCAGCGATGAAAGCCTCCTCCGCGTGACGATCGCCCTCTGGTACACGCCGTCAGATCGGTCCATCGACGCCACCGGATTGGAACCCGACATCGTCGTTGAGGAAACCAATGAGCAGGCCGAAAACGAGGAAGACCCGCAACTCGATCGCGCCCTCGAGCTACTTAGAACCGGGGAGTGACTATTCGCTCCCACTGACCACTGACTGCGAATACAGAAATTGGCTAAAAAGAAGCAACAGACCGCGCCGACCGGGCCCCGCACCGTCGCCACAAATCGCAAGGCGCGCCACGACTATTTCATAGAAGAAACCTTCGAAGCCGGCATCGCTCTGACGGGCACCGAGATCAAGTCCGTACGCGTCGGCTCCGTGAATCTGCGCGAGGGCTTCGTTCTCGTACGCGACGGTGAGGCTTGGCTCATGGGCGTGCACATTGCCCAGTATCGACATGGCAATCGCTCCAACCACGAGGAGACCCGCTCCCGCAAACTGCTCCTCCACAGACGCCAGATCGATCACCTGCACGCGCGCGCCACCCAGCGCAACTGGACCATCGTCCCCCTGCGCATGTACATCAATAACGCCGGCCTCGCCAAGGTCCAGATCGCCCTCGTGCGCGGCAAACGGCAGTACGACAAACGCCAGTCCATCGCCAGACGCGACGCCGAACGCGACGTCAACCGCGCCTTAAAGCAACAGTACCGCGACGACAATGGGCGCGGCTAGCCGGTAGAGTGACACCTGCGCAGCAACGGCGTTCAGCCCCGCCCGTCCGGCCTTCAGCGATCCGGTATCCACAAAGAATATGAATTCCTCCTCCCAGCAGCCCGACGACCGGCTCGATCAGGCGCTGGCGACGATTCTGGCGGCCCGCAAATATCGCTGTATCCATCCCGGGCTGGCACGCGACATCGCCGCTGCCGAACTCGCCAAGGGCCGTACCCTCAAGGAGGCCGTCAAAGCGGCCAAAAGCCAGCTTCACCAAAGCGCCGCTGCCTATATTCGCCGCAATCTCAACTTCGACGACGCGCTCCATGAGCTGAGAACAACCGTCGCCGCCGCCAAATGCGGTCCCTGCATCGACCCCTCCGCCGACCCCTCCGTGCGCATCCTACTGCGCCGCCTCATGTCCGCCCACGCCTCCACGCACGAAAGGCTACCCACTCTAGACACGTTCTATCCGCAGCTCTTCCAACAGCTTCCCCCCGTACGCTCCGTCCTTGACATCGCTTGTGGACTGCACCCTCTGGCCCGCCCCTGGATGCCGCTCTCCCCCGACGTGAAGTACTTTGCATTCGACATTTTCGCCGACCAGAGCGACTTCCTCAACCGCTTCTTCGACGCCATGGGCTACGCCGGCGTCGCTGCACAGCGCAACGCTTTAGACGACAAGGGCACACACCCAGCCGACATCGCCTTCCTACTCAAAACGCTGCCCTGCCTCGAACAGATCGAAAGCGGCGCCGGCGAGCGCCTCCTCCACAGGATCAATGCCCCGATCCTCATCGTCTCCTTTCCTAACCAAACTCTCGCCGGTCGTAAGCAAGGCATGGCCCAGCACTACGCAGCCAATTTCCTTTCCCAGATCAAAAAAGCCGGCTGGCAAGCCGACTCCCTCACCTACCCCTCCGAACTCATCTACATCGTCCAGAAGCGCTGACCGCCCACCACCGATCACCGGCCACTAACCTTCCAATACAAGTACCGCTGCGTCGCCGACGTGATTTCAAACCCCACCTTCTGCAGCACGCGCATCGACGCCACGTTCATATTCGCAGTCTCCGCGATCACCGTCTCCACGCCATCCTCACTCAGTGCCCAGCGTACCATCTCGCCGACCGCCTCCGTCGCCAGCCCGCGGTTGTGGTAAGACGGATCAAATCCGTACCCGATCTCCACTGCTTCTTCGCGGTCTGGCGGGCCCTTGAATGCCAGGCTGCCGATAATGCGACGCTCCTCCTTCAACACCGCCGCCCACTGGCAATGCCAGCGGGCATGGTGCGGCCTGCGGCGCATCTGGCCGATCGCCCGCGAAACGATTGGCCGCAACTCGTCCTCCAGCTGCTGGCCGCTCGCCGCCAACCCCAGCGCCTGCTCCAGGCGTGCGAAGTCGTCCCGCTGCCAGCGCATCTGCTGCACTGTCAGTGTCAAGAGCGTCAGCCGCGGCGTTTCGAGGCGGATCATCATCAGGTCGTGAGAACCGGGCCTGAAGTCGCTATCAATCGCTGACACTCTGCTGGTGCCGGAATGCCTCGACGGCCCCTTCCTCTGCCTCCCATCATGTAGAATTCTGAACAACCGGTCGACTAGATTTCGGACCATGACCGCGCCTGTAGATAAGTAACGTGCGCTTGAATTCGATAACGACCACCCCATCCTGATTGAATCCAACAGTCTTAACCGTGACAATCCCCTGATGCGGCCGGCTCCGTGACGGACGCAGATGCAACACTTCGCTTTGGGCGTAGATCGTGTCGCCCTCAAACACCGGCGCCGGCAGCCGCACCTCGTCCCAGCCCAGATTGACCGCATTCTGCGATATGTCCGCCACCGACAGCCCTGTCACCAGCGCCAGCGTAAACGTCGAATCTACCAGAGGACGCCCCCACTCCGTCTGGCTCGCATAGTGCGCATCGAAATGAATCGGATTCGGGTTCACCGTCAGCAGGGTAAACCACACATTGTCCGCCGCCAGCACAGTGCGTCCCAGCCTATGCTCAAAAACATCCCCAACGCTGAAGTCCTCGAAAAGGCGCACCTGCCCATCCTCCCCTGTGGACATTGATTCTCCTTTGACTTCCATCCTTCACACCACCCCGTCCTGTTCCAGCCCCTCGATCGCCTCCGACCCGTAACCCAGCTCCGCCAGCAGCGCCTGCGAATGCTCGCCGGTCGCTGGGATCGCCTCGAAACGCGGGGGCCACGCTTCGTTCACTGTCGCCGGCATAAGAGCGGGCAACGACCCCACCGGCGATCCTACCTCGGCCACACGTCCTCGCGCCGCCAGCTGAGGATGTTCCCAGAACTCCTCCAACTTCCGCTGCTCCGCGTAGGCGATCTGCCCCCGCTCCATCCGTTCGGCAATCTGTTTCGCCGTCATTTCGGCAAAGACCGACTCGATCTCTTCCTGCAGCGCAGTCCGGTTCTGCACCCTTCGCGTATTGTCTGCGAAGCGAACATCGATCGCAAAGTCAGGCCTCTCCAGCACCACCGCGCAGAACTGGTCCCACTCCCTCTGACTCTGAATAGAGAACAGGATCGTGCGTCCGTCTCCCGCGGCATAGGGCCCGTAGGGCGCGATCGCCGCGTGGCTGGCCCCCGTGCGGGGCAGCGGCGTCTCTCCCAAAGCATAGTAGGCCGGAAAGCCCATCCAATCGCACAGCCCGTCAAACAGCGAGACATGCAGCACACATCCACCACCGTCGCGCTCCCGCTGAAGCAGCGCTGCCAGGATGCTGCTGTACGCATACATACCCCCGGCTATATCAGCCACCGGAATTCCGCTCTTGGCGGCAGCCTCCTCACTGCCCGTCACCGCGACCACGCCCGTCTCCGCCTGGACTAGCAGATCGTAGGCCTTCTTGTCACGGTAAGGCCCGTCCGCGCCGTACCCGCTTACATGACACACGATGAGGTCGGGAAAGTCTCCGCGCAGCCGCTCATCGTCGAAGCCCAGCCTCTCCACCGCCCCCGGCGCCAGGTTCTGAACAAAGACGTCTGCCCGCTCCAGCAGCTTGCCCAGAATCTCCTGGCCTTCCGCCGACTTCAAATCCAGCGCAATAGACTCCTTTGAGCGATTCGCCCAGGCGAAGTGGCTGCACAGACCCCGCGCCGCCGAATCATAATGGCGCGCAAAGTCCCCTCCTCCCGGCCGTTCCACCTTGATCACCCGCGCTCCCAGGTCAGCCAGATGCCGCGTCGCCAGCGGCGCCGCAATCGCCTGCTCCAAGGCAACGACTGTAATGTGCGACAATGGCAAATCCATCAGGAAACTCCATCCTCCCCAGTTGAAACAATACGCATTACGCTATGGTCAGTAAGATCGCGGCAATCCCAGCACATGCTGCGCCAGATAAGACAGCACCAGGTTGTTCGAGACCGGCGCGATCTGGTACAGTTTCGCTTCGCGGAATTTGCGCTCCACATCATGTTCTCTCGCAAAGCCAAAGCCGCCGTGCGTCTGCAGGCACACGTTCGCCGCCTCCCACGCCGCGTCCGCCGCCAGCATCTTCGCCATGTTCGCCTCCGCGCCGCAGGGGCTCCCGCTGTCAAACAGCTCCGCCGCCTGCCAGCGCATCAGGTCGGCCGCCCGCAGATTCGCGTACGCTTGCGCAATGGGAAACTGCACGCCCTGGTTCTGCCCAATCGGCCGGTCAAACACAACGCGCTCATTCGCATAGGCAACCGACCGCTCGATAAACCAGCCCCCATCCCCGATCGACTCGGCCGCAATCAGGATCCGCTCGGCGTTCATCCCGTCCAGGATATATCGAAAGCCCATCCCCTCCTCGCCGATCCGGTTCTCCGCCGGCACCTGCAGCCCGTCGAAAAAGATCTCCGTCGTATGATGGTTGATCATCGTCTCCAGCGGCCGGATCGTCAACGCCCGTTCATCCGCGCCCCGCAGGTCAACCAGAAACAGCGACAGCCCATCCGTGCGTCTCTTCACCGCCTCCAGCGGCGTCGTGCGCGCCAGCAGCAGCATCAGGTCCGAATATTCCGCCCGGCTCGTCCAGATTTTCTGCCCCGTGATCACATAGGCATCGCCGTCCCGCTCCGCCCGCGTCTGGATGCGCGTCGTATCCGACCCTGCCGTCGGCTCCGTAACACCGAAAGCCTGCAGCCGCAGCTTCCCCTCCGCCAATGCCGGCAGCCACCGCTCCTTCTGCTCCGCCGACCCATGCCGCACCAGCGCGCCCATCACATACATTTGCGCGTGGCACACGCTTGCATTCCCCCCACTCCGGTTTACCTCCTCCAGAATCACCGAAGCCTCTGCAACCGAAGCGCCCCCGCCACCATACGTCTCCGGGATCAGCGCCGCCAAAAACCCCGCCGCCGTCATCGCCTCCACGAACTCGGTGGGATACCCCCGCTCTCCATCCAACCGCCGCCAGTACTCGCCCGGAAAACGAGCACACAGTCCCCGCACGCCCCGCCGCAATTCGGCGAAACGTCCGCTCGTGTCAATTTCAATCTGAGAGGGTGACATTGTGGTAAGCCAGAAGGATGAGGCAAGCGGGCTCAACTGATTCTACTGCAACTGGCGTTAACGGGACATCACTCAAAAAGAGCTCTTGGAAGTCGCGACTGCCTGATGATTGACAACAAGGTTCCTGTCCTCAGTTCCTTGTGATCAGGTACCGGGATTGAAATCGTAGAGTCCTGTTCGACCTTCTGCATGATAATGTGACTGCCTTTGCGCCGAGCATCTCTATAACCGTGACCCGTCAGTATTCGACAGACTTCACGGCCTGACAACACGCGCAGTCTAGGCAACCTCGACCTCCACCTGAGTTACGTACACTTCACTGTGCAATCGTTCCTGAATCTCAGTGGTAGAAGCAGTCTCGAAGAACAGCTCCAGTGCCTCTTTCAGATTGGCTCTCGCCTCCGCCACCGTCTCCCCCTGGCTGGCGATGTCCAGTTCCGGGCAGAGAGCCACGTAGCCATCATCTTCACGTTCGATTATTGCTGTCAACTGTCTGGTCATCATGAAATCTCCTCTAAACCCTGATTTCCTTTTCACACTCCTTCGGGATGGACGCCGCGTAACCCAGCCGCGTTCATCGCCTCCACGAATGCAACCGGATACGCCTGCTCCACATTCAACCGTCGCCCGTACCTCTCCGGAGAATACGCGCGCTCAACTCTCGTAGGCCCCGCCGCAACTCTGAATACATTCCGCTAGTATCAATCTTTGTCTTGTGCAGCGGCACTTTGGTTTACCTGCTGGCCGGACAGTCCAAGAGACTAACTAATCTTCACCGCAAAAAGCTGGCAATTTGAGGTAAGAAGGAACGGATTGCTTTCTGAATCAGGATTGACAAACCATCTCAAGCACTCCCTAAATCACAGTTCAAACACCTCCCCGCGGCAACAGATGCTTCTGCACCTTCCCCATCGCATTCCGCGGCAACGCCGCAACAAAGTGCAACTGTCTCGGCAGCTTATACGAAGCCAACTGCCCCCGACAGTAGCGCTCCAAATCCACCTCGTCGATCTCGCAACTGCACACCAGGTACGCCACAGGCGCCTCGCCCCACTCAGCGTCGGGCTCACCCACCACCGCCGCCTCTTCGATACCCGGGAACGTCGTCAGCATCTCCTCCACTTCGCGCGGATAGATGTTCAGCCCGCCCGAGATTATCAACTCATGCTGCCTGCCCAGCAGCGTCACATAGCCCGTGAGGGGATCCATCCGGGCCAGGTCCCCTGTCAGAAACCAGCGATTCCCCAGCTCGTCCTGTACAAAACTCTCCGCGGTCTTTTGCGGCGCTCGCCAGTACTCGTCAAACACATTGCTCCCCCGCAGCAGCAACTCGCCCTCCTCGCCCGCCGGCAGGTCCTGCCCCTTCCTGTCGACAATGCGGGCGAACACCCCCGGAAGCGGCGTGCCCACCGTGCCCGCAAGGCGCGGCCCCGCGTACGGATTGCTGAAATTCATGCCCGTCTCGGTCATCCCGTAGCGTTCAAGGATTCGTTTCCCCGTCAGCCGCTCGAATTCACTGTGAATTTCCGCCGGCAGCGGCGCGCTTCCCGAACAGAACAAGCGCATCGCCGCAAAGGAGGGCGCTTCCTCCAACTTTGCCAGAAAGTCAACCAGCCTGGTATAGATAGTCGGCACTGCGAAAAACAGTGTTGCCCCACCGCTCGAAAGCGTCTTCACCGTCTCCGTCGCATCAAATCCCGTACGCAGCCGCACCGTCGCCCCCATTGCCAGCGCGCAGTGCAGCCCCACAACCAGCCCGTGTGTATGAAACAGCGGCAGGGGCAGCAGCAGCACATCGTCCGCCTGCCACGCCCACGCGCTCAGAAGGCCAGTCACCGTCGCCAGCACATGATTGTGGGTCAGCACAGCCCCTTTACTCGCGCCCGTCGTGCCGCTCGTATACATGATCAGCGCGGTTTCCTCACCCCGCGTAAGCGGCCGCGACGCGCTGGTCCACTCCTTGCCGTCAGCCTCTTCCAGCCATGTCTCTGACCGGTCAACCGACAGCACCGTCAGATCTGGCCCGATTTCAATCCCCACGATCTCATCCAGCACCGGCCAGTGCTCGTCCTCGATCACCAGCAGCACCGGCTCTGCATCGTTCAAAATGTGGCTGAGTTCCCGGCGCCTGTAACGCAGATTGATAGGCACCATGATGGCGCCCACCTCCAGCGTCGCCAGGTACGCGATCACGAATTCCGGCCGGTTGCACAGATAGAGTCCGACCCGGTCCCCCTTCTTCACGCCCATTCGCGCGAAAGCAGCCGCCCATCTCCCCACCTCTCGGTGAAGCTCAGCAAAAGTCAAATTCAACGGCCCCAACGGCCCACGTGTATCCTTGAATTCGATTGCAACTTTGTCCGGCTGGCGTTCGCGGCCGATGGCAAAAAGAGTCAAGAGGTTCATTGTGTTATGCCTGTTCAATTAGGTCTGTCCCGCCCCGCTATTATAGAAACTTGCCCGCGATTCGCAACCTCGGAGGCGGAAAACCATGTCGATGGCTGCGCGGTGAGGGCGGGCGCACCACGACATGCCCTCTTGGCTTAGGCCAGCATCCTCAATGCGGACATTGCAGAACGAACGGCTAAGAAGGCGAGTTTCCAACCTGAAATCAGATGTGGGTTTGAGTAAATATGTGCCCAAAAGGGCGAAGAGGGGAGGAAACTTTATGGGGAATCGAACCGTGTTTCAGGCGTCCCTCGTTGCAAACAAACAAGACTCGCCGCAACCAAGAGGCGTTAACTTCGTGGACAAACCAGTTCTTGTTTTCGGGAAACTCTGCCCACACAGTCCCCACTGAACTGAAGTCAGACGATTCCCAGTTCTTTCAAAATTGCCCTTGTGTCCGGCTTGGCCGGCACGTCGTGGCAGTCGCGGCAGCGAGCCTCGTAACTTTCGCTCCCGCCCACAAGAATTATCGGTTCGTCGTAGCGGGCCGGTTTCCCATCAATCAGCCGCTGCGTTCGGGTGGCGGGCGAGCCGCACTGTACGCAGATGGCGTGCAGCTTGTCCACACGTTCAGCCAGCGCCATCAACAGAGGTATCGGCCCGAACGGCTCCCCGCGGAAATCCTGATCCAGGCCCGCCGCAATCACCTGTTTTCCCTGGTCGGCCAGGTCCTGGCAGATGCCTGCGACCGCCGGATTGAAAAACTGCACTTCGTCGATCGCCACCACCTCCGTTCCCCGCTTCACCCGGGTCAACAAGGAGGCAGTGTCTTCCAGTATGACGACATCGCCGCGGGACAAGCCATTGTGCGATGCCAGCAGATCGCGTCCGTAGCGATTGTCGATCTGTGGCTTAAAGAGCTGGATGCGGCGGCGGGCAATCTCGGACCGTCGTACACGGCGCAGCAACTCCTCCGTCTTGCCGCTGAACATCGAACCGCAAATCAACTCGATCCAGCCACCGCCGGATTGAGGGTTCATTCTGTGTTCTACTTGCGCCAAAGGCTACGCTTCCGGCTCCGCCTCGGCCTCTGCTTCGACTTCCGTCTCGAGCCTGGCCATCACCTCGGCCGCGGCCTGCTCCGGGTCGTCCCCGCGGGCTCGCGCCCGCCGTGCTGCCGCTTCGGCCTCCTGCCGCACCTCCGCTTCGATCTGCTGGCGTGCCGCTGCGCTCTGACGCGATTCCAGCCGCCTCACAAACCGCTCGACCCGGCCGACCGAATCGACGATACGCTGCTCACCGGTATAGAACGGATGGCACTGGCTGCAGATGTTGACGTTGATAACCGCAGTCGTGCTCCCTGTAACCCAGCTGTTCCCGCAAGAGCAGTTGACTTGCGCCGCAGCGTAGTATTCAGGATGAATCTCTGGCTTCATGTTTCTATACCTTCCCCAGCGCCTGCTTCTCTTCAGCCGTGTATACGCTGACCTTTTTGCGGTTCTTCTTGGCCCATTCAAAGGTCACGTAACCATCCTGCATCGCAAAGAGCGTATCATCCTTGCCCTGGCCGACATTCGTGCCGGGGAAGATCGGAGTACCCCGCTGGCGGATGATGATACTGCCGCACGTCACGTATTCACCGCCATACCGCTTTACGCCCAACCGCTGGCCGTTCGAGTCCCGGTTGTTACGGCTTGAGCCGCCGCCTTTTTTGTGAGCCATATTCTTTACTCCTATTTCTTCTCGTTATCTTCGGCGTCGTCGGCGTCATCATCAGCTTTCTTGCCCCGGCCAACCAACCCCCTGAGATTCTTCGTTACAGCGTCTACTGCGTCTTCGGCCAGATCACCGACGGCTTCCACAGCGTCGCTCGCCGCGTCACTGACGGCCTCCGCCGCGTCTTCGGCCAAATCACTAACTGCCTCCACCGCGTCGCCGGCCTTGTCGCTGACAGCTTCAGCTGCGTCGCTGGCAATGTCACTGACAGCCTCCACCGCGTCGCCGGCAACGTCTCCGACGGCATCCACGGCCTCGCCGGCCGCATCGCTCACCGCCTCGACCGCGTCACCCGCTTTGGCAACCGTCTCCTCGACCGCATCCACCGCCCTGTCGACGATGTCGGCCTCTTCCTCCACTTCCGCCTCGACTGTCTCTTCCACCTCGACTGTCGCTTCAACCTCGGTAACCGAGTCGGTTTCAGCAACCGCCGCGACGGCAGTCACTGCTGCAGCCGCCTCAACTATATCCTCAGGCGATGCCTCTTCCTTCTCCTCCACATACTCGAAACCGTCGCCGCTGATCTTGTGGATCTGCAGACGGGTCAGATATTGCCTGTGCCCGCGGCGCACGCGTACACGTTTCTTCGGGCGGTAGCGGAAAACCAAAATCTTCTCGCCCCGGTGCTGCCCCGTTATCCTCGCCGTGACCGACGCGCCCGCCACATTCGGCTGGCCAATGTCGATACCTTCCTCCCTGGCCACCATCAACACATCTTCCAGAACGATGCTGTCGCCGACATCGCCGGCCAGCTTCTCTACCTCAAGTATATCGCCGGGCGAAACGCTGTACTGTTTCCCGCCGGTCCGGATCACTGCATACATCTTCCTCTCTCCTTTGACCGCGCCCGGAGATCCGTAACCAGGCTGCTCCGGGACTTCGGATAGCGGCTTGCGGGCATACGAGTACACGCGCCCCACCAGCTTGGCGCGTCTGGCGCCGCAATTCGGACGAAAAATGGGTTGGCATCCTTGATTAAAATGCGACCCACAAAACTCGGGCAGCAAAGCTACGGCAGGCCACCCACACAAACAAAAAGTATATGACAGGACCCGTGATCAGCCAAATCCGGACCGGGTTCGGTGAAAGCGCAGTCTCAAGAGATGACTCCCCTCTCCTCTTTCTCCCGTCAAGCCCTGATCGCCATTCAGCTGTGGGCATCCATGTGCTTGACTTTGCAAAGGCAGGAGTAGGGATTAGCTGTGCTGGCCAGCCTGTCAAACAAGCGAGGGCGGACAAGCGATCTGAAGCGGGTGGTGTCGGTATTCAACTGGCGGTTGGCGCGACCAGAATTAGCAAAAGGGTGCCCAGTTCGTTGAGTTTACAGCGCATGCATACCATCTCGCTAAAGAAATACATTCCACTCGATGAGTAACTGCAATCATCTGCCGCGACACCGTATGTCTCGTGAGAAGCTAGTCTCGTATCCGGTCCCTGAAATAGATCCAGGCCGCAGACCCAAGAATGATGAGGATCATCCACACGCCGCAAAGATCTACCACTGGTTCGCAACAAAGAATTAACCAGTCTCCCATCATCGTAGACGCTCACAGGTTCTCCGGGTAGGTGGCGGTCACGATTCCCGTTGAAATGGTGTTGATCATCCATATCCGGCAGCATCGAAACGGGGAGACAATAAGCCAGTTTGTTAGACTTCTGAGCGGTTCGCTGCAAACGGCCTCCCTTGGCAGAGGAGATGGGTCCCGCAACGCCCCTCAACAACACGCCCCGCCGCCAGTATCTATGTTCTCATCCATTACCTGGAGCGGGAATGGGGCATCCACTGCGCCGTCGGCGGCACCGGCGCCATCATCAACGCCTTCGACCGCCTCCTGCAGGAGCTTGGCGTCGGAACTCACCTCAACGCCGAAGTCGATCGCATCCTCATCGAGCAGGGCCGCGCCCACGGCCTCCGCCTCAGGGACGGCACGGTGCACAAGGCCGACGCCGTCGTCTCCAATGCCGACGCAGCCTGGACTTACCTCAACCTTATCCCCGCCCACCAGCGGCCCCGCAACAGCGACCGGCGCATCAAGAGCAAGAGCTACTCCATGTCCCTCTTCGTCATCTACTTCGGGACCAAGCGTCAGTATCGCGATGCCGGCCTGGCCCACCATAACATCATGATGCACCCGGACTACACCAGTCTGCTGCGCGGCATCTTCCGCAACAAAGACCTGCCCAAGGAGTTCTCGCTCTACCTGCACATGCCCACTTTGACCGATCCCTCCCTCGCGCCGGCCGGCGGCGAAGCCTTCTACGTACTCTCCCCCGTACCCCATCTCGGCGCCGACATCGACTGGGAACGGCAGGCTCAACCCTATCGCGATGCGATTATGGATTTTCTCGAACAGAACTATCTGCCCGATCTGCAGGCCAACATCGTCGCCGAACACCGCATCGATCCCCGCCACTTCGCCGGCACGCTCAACAGTTATCTCGGCTCCGCCTTCTCCATCCAGCCGACCCTGACGCAAAGCGCCTGGTTCCGCCCTCACAATCGCTCTGAAGACGTCGACAACCTCTACTTCGTTGGCGCCGGCACGCATCCCGGAGCAGGCGTTCCCGGTGTCATCTCCTCAGCAAAGATAGTCGACAGTCTCATCGGCGATCCCACTGCAGCGCGTGCGCCTTCACCTTCTACCCGCCTTGTGTCCACTCATACAGCCCCTTCCGCGCCAGTTGAAACTCCTCCGGCGGGCGGCTGATCGACGTCGCTCCGCCCGAGTCCACTTCAATAATGCGGGCCGAAACCGGCTCATACGCCGCCCGCGGCGCAACCGATCCCTTGGCCACAAAGATCTCATGCTGCTCCGGCATGATTCCAACCGACCTCAGTTGGTTAAAGCTCATCGGCGGCGTGCGCAGGCTATCCAGCACCAGCAAACCTCCCCTCGTTTCCAACACCGCCGTCAGTCCTTGGTCCCAGTTCCGCCCGCCGCCGTGGCGGACCTCCGTCTCGATGAACTTGCCGTCATGCAGCGTTCGCACCGTCCCTTCCACAGTCAGCGTCGGTCCGTGCTCGTCGTCCACCTTGCCTCCAACGGGCAGCGTCAACTGCGCGCCAATCCCCGCCGCCGCGCACGCTGCAACCGCCTCCGGGTCGTACAAGGCCACAACCCAGCCGTTCGCCCCTTGCCCCAGCAACTCCTCCAATACGAAAGTGGAGTCCCCGGCGCTGCCGCCGCCAATGTTGTCGCCCATCTCCATCATCGACACCGGCTTCTCCTCGCTGGCGATCGACATCTTCACCGCCTCGGCCGGCTTCGGAATCGTAGGCAGCAACTCGTCCCGCAGCGACCACATAAGGTCGGCCAGTCTCTGCGCTTCCCGGTCGGCCAGCTCCTGGTCTCCGTCCGCCACCACAACGATACACGGCCCCATCCACGGCACATCCGCATACTGGTAACCGGCCGCCACACTCGTCGCCAGGATTCCCGGCTGCCCCTCCAGCTCGATCGCCGCGTCCATCACCGGCTTCATCGGCCGCTTGTTCGTATTGTGAAACGCGATGTTGTAGACCAGCTCCGGTTTGGCGATGCTCGACACCGGCCGCACCTCCCCCCGCACCGTGCGCGTGATCAGCTCCGCCGCCTGCAATCCCCTCTCCCGCTGGTCGATATGCGGGCACGTTTTGTAGATGATCAGCGCCGTCGCGTCCTCCACCAGTTGCGGCGGCACATTTCCATGGTAGTCGTGCGTCACAACCACGGGGAAGTCCGGCCCCACAAGCTCCCGCACGCGCCGCGTCGTCTCGCCGTCCCCCTGCGGGAAGCCCTCCGCCACAAACGCCCCGTGCAGACCCAATAGCAGTCCGTCCAGCGGCATGGCGTCGCGAATCAGTCCCAGCAGCTCATCCGTGAGGGCTTCATAGGCCTCCGCCTCCACTGCCCCAGCCGGTGTGGCGACCGCCCCCATCAGCGGGACCATCTCGTAGCCGTACTCGTCCGCGCCGGCGATGAATCCGCCCAACTCGTGGAATGTCGGTCGGTACTGCTCGATGATCTCCTGCCCCCGCACAAAACGAAAGTCCGACAATGTCGTCGGGAACGACGCAAATGTGTTGGACTCGTGATTCAGTGAAGCGATTCCAATCCGCATGATAGGTCTCCTTTTTCCTGTGCAACTTTGCCCGGTTAGAGATCATCAGTATAATCAAGCCAGGAAACGAAACTCCTTGGTGGCGGTCATTATCTGCCTGCTAAGCCGGATCTGCAACCGGGCTCAATGCGCCCCATTGCTGCCGCCTCCATCATGAACGCAATTCGTTTTCCGCCAGTCGGATCTTAGCAGTACCATTCGTTGTAATCCACCAGGGCCCAGAGGAACAGTAAGCCCTGGACACAGAACCCTCACAGGAGGATAACATGGCATTCACTCTCGAACTCGGCGAAAAGGCAATCGACTTTAAACTGATCGCCACCGACGGCGAGGTCTACACGCTCGGTTGCTTTGACGACGCGGAGACGCTCGTCGTCTTCTTCACCTGCAACCACTGCCCCTACGTCATCGGCTCCGACGAAGCAACGCGCGCAACTGCCGACAGATTCGCCTCCAAGGGCGTCAGGTTCGTCGGCATCAACTCCAACAGCGTCCACGTCAACGCCGAAGACGACTTCCGCAACATGGTCGAACGCATGGCCGAGCACAAGTTCCCTTGGGTCTACCTGCGCGACGAAACACAGGAAGTCGCCAAAGACTACGGCGCCCTGCGCACACCCCATTTCTACGTCTTCAACCAGGATCGCGAGCTTGTCTACACCGGCCGCGGCGTCGACAGCCCCCGTGACGCCACCCAGGCCACCGTCTTCGACCTCGATCGCGCCCTGGAGGAGCATACCTCCGGCCAGCCCATCAGCACCACATTGACCAACCCGATCGGCTGCAACGTCAAGTGGGCCGGCGAAGATGCCCACTGGATGCCCGCCGACGCCTGCGATCTTGTCCTGCCGCAGCCGGCGTAATGTCGTCAAGTAGCGCCCTGCCCGCGGCGCGTATCAATCCGTTCGATACGCGCCGCGTCTGACCCCATTCGATTCCGCCTATCACAAAAGAAGAGGTGGTACCCTCATGCCCTCCTACGAAGAACTGGACATTACCCCGATGATCAACGCCAACGCCACCCTCACCAGGCTCGGCGGCTCGATCATGCCGCCCGAAGTGCTGGAAGCGATGATGGAGGCGGCCAAGTCCTTTATTGACCTGCCGGAACTCCAGCGTCGCGTCGGCAACCGTATCGCCCTTCTCACCCAGAACGAGGCCTGCTACGTCAGTTCAGGAGCGGCCGGGGGCATCGTCGTCGCCATAGCCGCCTGTGTCACCGGCAACGAAGAATGGGCGATTGAACAACTGCCGGACCTGACCGGTCTCAAGAATGAGGTCATCGTCCACAAGTCTCAGCGCAACGGCTACGATCACGCCGTCCGCCAGGTCGGCGTCCAGTTGATTGAGATCGGCTGGCCCGGCCAAGCCGAAGTCTGGCATCTGGAGAGAGCGATCAACGAAAAGACCGCTGCGGTGATCTGGTTTGAGGGCGCTTTGGGGTCGCCTGGCGACATTCCTCTGGAAAAGGTGATCGACACGGCCCACGCACACGGCGTGCCCGTCCTCGTGGACGCCGCCGCCCAGCTTCCCCCCGTCGAAAACCTGTGGAAGTTCACCCAGATGGGCGCCGACGCCGCCATCTTCAGCGGCGGCAAAGACCTGCGCGGCCCCCAGTCCTCCGGCCTCGTCCTGGGCAAACAGTGGCTCATCGACGCCTGCGCCCTCAACGGTCCTCCCCACCACAACATCGGCCGCCCGATGAAAGTAGGCAAGGAGGAAATGGTGGGCCTGCTCGCCGCCGTCGAGCGTTACCTGTCAATGGATCACGAAGCGCGCAGCTCCCAGATGGAAGAGATAGTAGCGGGATGGTGCAGCGAGCTGAACCGGCTGGACGGCGTGAGCGCAACCCGATCCTTCCCCAGCGAGGCAAACCAACCGATGCCGCGCACGCGCGTCCAGATTGACGCCGCCGTCGTGGGCCGAACACATAGCGAGATCCTCCAGGGAATGCGCGAAGGGACGCCGTCTGTAAACGCAGCCTCCGGACCGGACGAAACCATCATGCTGAATCCACAAACGTTGGAAGAAGGCGAAGAAGAAATCGTCCTGGCCCGCCTCGTCGAGGAGATAAAGCGTTGAGACTGCTGCCAAAGTTGTGGGAAAGAAATAGGGACAAGAGATAATGACTACGTCGAAACTTGGCACTCTTGAGCGGGTTGAGTTGCGGCAGGCATTTTCGAATGAGGCACAGGATTTTACCCCCTGGTTGGCGGAAAATCTTGAGCGGTTATCTGTCGAGCTGGGAATCGAACTGGAGTTGGAAGGTGAGGAGGTGGGTGTTGGCTCGTATAGGGCTGACATCGTTGCCCGTGTTCCGCAAACTGATGACCGTGTCCTCATTGAGAATCAGCTGGAATGGGCCGACCTTCAGCACTTGGGCCAAGTCCTCGCCTACTTGGCTGGCCTGGAAGCCAAAATCGTCGTGTGGATCGCAAAGGGCTTTCGAGACGAGCATCTGTCCGCAATCCGTTGGCTCAACGAGCACACTGTGGACCCGTTTGCCTTCTTCGCGGTACAGGTTGGTGTCGTCCAGATCGGAGACTCGCAACTCGCCCCCGTCTTTGACATTCTCGAACGACCCAACGAATGGAACCGCCAAGTCCAGGTAGCCGGCCGGTCGGGGGAATTCAGCAGGAGAGGCGAATTCCAGCGCGAGTTTTGGGCTCACTGCCTTTCTAGGTGGAAGCACAGGCCTAAACTTCGAGAAAACTACGCACTTCCCAACATATGGCACGAGAAGGTAAAGGGCCCTGAACTGAGAGTAGTCCAATATATTTCAAGTAAGGGGGTTGGCAACTATTTGGGAGGAAGATCTCAGAATGAAGATAATGCTCGAGTAGTAGGGAGAATTGAGCCCTATCGCAAGTCCCTGAAGGAAGCATTGCAGGGCGTAAACTTCCTTCCGGGCAAGAATCCCGACTGCAGAACAGTGCTTGAAGTCGACACGCAAGATAGGAACAATTGGGATCAAATGGCCAGTTGGCTTGAAGAGCAGCGCCTGAAGTATGAGGCGATTCTACGTACCAACCCTGAATCGTCAGAACGGAGCTGAGCATTAGGAAAACCAGCGGGGAATTGAAACGCGATTAACCCAATCTGCGTCACCGGTTATTTCGCATAGCAAGAACTGGGGTGGGAATCTCCCCGCAGAGATATATCCCAACTCTATCTCATCCAAGTATTCCGCTAATCCTCCTTGAGTGAACAGATCTACATAAGGGGATCAACGCGTATCATGTTAAAATCCCCTCAATCTGACCGAGCCCTCGCGCCCAGCCTGAATCCACCCCACAGGAGCACCCAATGGCCG
This sequence comes from Caldilineaceae bacterium, assembly GCA_965208965.1. Taxonomy (GTDB): domain Bacteria; phylum Chloroflexota; class Anaerolineae; order Caldilineales; family Caldilineaceae; genus Bin5. The sequence continues at coordinate 14,027 of OZ242384.1, read as the reverse complement.
CCACCGCCAAAATCACCGACGTTGAACGCATCCTCCTCGTCATCCCCATGGTCGACCGCGTGCGCCGCGAAATGGAGCGCGCCAACATCCACCGCTGGTCCGAGTCCGAAGTCATCCGTCTCACACTCGACGACGGCACCGTCGCCTACGGCGAAACGATCCAGAACTACACCTGGGGACGCGTCGAAGACACAGACCGCGTCATCGGCCAGTCGCCCTTCGACCTGATGTGGGATGACTCCCTCGGCGCGGGACTGCAAATGGCGCTATTCGACGCCGCCGGCAAACTCGCAGGCGTCCCCGTCCACCGCCTCCTGGGACCCAAAGTGCGCGACTGGTGCCCCGTCTCCTTCTGGGACCATGACATGGGCCCTGCAGCCTACGAAGCGGAAGCCCGCGTCGCAGTCGAACTCGGCTTCACCTCCATCAAGATCAAGACCCGTCCCTGGCACGATGTTTACGCGACCGTCAAGCGCATCAGCGACGCCACACCCGACTGGTTCCACATCGACTGCGACTGGAACGACTTCCTGCTCGACGTATCCACCGCCGTGCCCGTCCTCCGTGAACTCGAGACCGACTTCCCCCAAATCGCAATCTGGGAAGGTCCGATGCAGGCTAACGACGTCGCCGGCAACCGTCTCCTGCGCGAAAAGGTGCGCACGCCCATCGCCCACCACTACGGCGGCGTACCGGGCGCCGTCGCCATCCAGCAGGGCTACTGCGACGGCTTCGTCATCGCCGGCGGCGTCACCAACGTACTGCGTTCCGGCATCTCCGCCGCCACCGCCAACATGCCCTTCTTCATCCAGATGGTCGGCACCGGCCTCACCACCACCATGGCCCTCCATCTAGGCGCCGTGCTCAGCCACGCCCAGTGGCCCGCCATCAACTGCCACGAGCTCTACCAGCACAACCTGCTCGACCAGCGCATCCCCGTCGTCGGCGGCTATGCCCAAACGCCAGAAGCCCCAGGCCTCGGCATCACCATCGACGAGACCGCACTTGAGACTTATCGCGTCGACGTCGCCGATTTCAGCCTGCCCCGTCGCCTCATTCGCTACAGCCGCGCCAACGGTGTGCGCGTCTACTTCGCCGACACAAGCTTCAGCCAGGGCTCCAGCATGTGGGACTTCTGGCGCACCGCCAACCAGCCCATCTACGAGCGCGGCGTCGCAACCGCATACCTCGACGACGACGGAACATCCGACTTCGCCGACCTCTACCAGCGCGCCAAAGAAGCGCCAGTGCTGTCGCTGGCAACTTAACGCACTCGAACAACGCATTTCCCATCTATCGGCTACCCAACCGCGCCGCTATCCGGCGCGCGGACAACAATCCACAGGAGCAAAACGTGTCTTATCTGGCAAAACTGAAAGAAATGGGTTACGAACTTGAGAAGATCGACCTTGATGGCGGCCGCCTGATGGCCGCGGTCCGCTCCGGGGACCACGTTTACGTCTCCGGCCAGGTCTCCCGCTTCGGCGACGAGGAGATCATGGGCAAGGTTGGGCAGGACCTGACCACGGAACAAGGCTACCGCGCCGCCCAGCTCTGCGCGCTTGGCATCCTCCAGGCCGTCCACACAATCGCCGGCCTGGACAATGTCCGGCAGGTCGTCAAGGTCTTCGGCATGGTCAACGTCGGCCCGGGTTTCAACGACACACCCTCGGTCATCCACGGCTGCAGCGACATGTTCATTGAGCTCTTCGGCGACGCCGGGCGTCACGCCCGCAGCGCCATCGGCCTGACCGTGCCCGCCAATTGGGCCGTCGAAATCGAGGCCATCATCGCCGTCGACTGAGACTGCGCCGCTCTTCCAACCGTACACAGAAAGAAGAAAATCCCGCTGATGTCAGCGGGATTTCTCGTTCCTGTACCCCGTAGGGGAGTCGAACCCCTGTCTCCACCTTGAGAGGGTGGTGTCCTGGGCCTCTAGACGAACGGGGCAGGTCTCTTGCAATAACCCAGTACCGGACAGTATACGGAAGGAGCCAGCGAAAGTCAAAACAACATCAGTGACGGATTTGATCCTCTCGCCTGCTCCTTCTATAATGACCCCGTCTCAGGCCATCCACCTGGACGGACCGAGACCTAGATCGCCAAGGCGCAGCGCTACCCGGCGCCGCCTGGCAATGAGCGGGTTCGAATCCCGCCCGGCCGCAAACGTGACCGCCCCACAGCAGGCGCTCCGCCGGTCGGCAGATGAGAAGGAATAGGATATGTTTTCCACCCCCAGGCAGCTCTCACGCGCCCTCGACCGCGTCCTGCACAAAGTGACGCAGCCCGCCCGTTACACCGGCGGCGAGCTCAACAGCATCCCCAAGGACTGGGACGACCCCGCCATCCGCAGCAAGGTCGCCCTCGCCTTCCCGGACATCTACGAGCTTGGCGGTTCCAACCTGGGCCTGATGGTCCTCTACGACCTGATTAACAAGCGGGACGACCTGCTCGCCGAGCGCGTTTACTGCCCATGGAGCGACTTTGAGGCGGTGATGCAACGCGACGGCATCCCCCTCTTCGGCCTGGAGACCCGCCACCCGGTCAGCCAGTTCGATATACTCGCCTTCTCGCTCCCTTACGAGCAGCTCTACACCAACGTTCTCACCATGCTCGACCTGGCCGGGCTTCCTTTGCGCGCCGCCGACCGCGACGCCTCCCACCCGCTCGTCATCGCCGGCGGCTCAGGCTGCTACAACCCGGAACCGATGAGCGCCTTCTTCGACGCCATGGTCATTGGCGAAGGCGAAGAGGTGATCTTCGAGATCATCGATGTGCATGAACAGTGGAAAAAGGAACGAGACGGCAGCGCAGACCTGCCAACGCAGTCCCGCAGCAAGCTTTGGGCCATGCTCGCCCAGATTCCCGGCGTCTATGTACCCGCGCTCTACGAGGCCAGCTACGCCGCCGACGGCACAATAGCCACAATCCGCCCTACCCACCCCGATGTCCCTGAGACCGTGATGAAGCGCGTCGTCACCGTCATGCCGCCCCCGGTGACCAATTTCATCGTGCCCTTCATCAACGTCGTCCACAACCGCGCCGCGATCGAAATCATGCGCGGCTGCACCCGCGGCTGCCGCTTCTGCCAGGCCGGCATGATCTTCCGCCCTGTGCGCGAGCGGCCGGTGGAGGAGGTCCTGCAGGCAGTCGACGAGATGATCGCCAGCTGCGGCTTTGAGGAGGTCAGCTTCCTCAGCCTCAGCAGCAGCGACTACACCTACGTCGAGGAGCTGGTGCGGCGCACCATGGAACGCCACGGCGCCCGCAAACTCTCCGTCGGCCTGCCCAGCCTGCGCATCGAAAGCTTCAGCGTCGACCTGATGGACCTGCTCGAAAAGGGCCGGCGCCGCTCCGGCTTCACCTTCGCGCCCGAAGCCGCCACCGACCGCCTGCGCGACATCATCAACAAGCCCATCCCCGATGAGGACCTGCTGCGCACCGCAGAAGAGGTCTACCGCCGCGGCTGGAAGACGATCAAGATGTACTTCATGATCGGCCATCCTACGCAGACCCTTGCTGATGTCCAGGCCATCGCCGATCTGTCCAAAAAGGTGCTGGCCGCCGGCCGCCGAGTTCTCGGCAATAAGGCCAATGTTCGCATTGGCGTCAGCACGCTCGTCCCGAAGCCGCACACACCCTTCCAGTGGGTGCCGATGGAGGAGGAGTCAACCATCCGCCAGCAGGTGCGGCTCCTGCAGCAGGAGCTGAAAGACCCCGCCATCCACTTTACCTGGAACGATCCAACCGAAACACTGGTCGAAGCCTTCCTTACCCGCGGCGACCGCAAACTGTGCGACGTCATCCAGCGCGCCTGGGAGCTCGGCGCCAAGCTGGACGCTTGGGGCGAGCACTTCCGCTTCGATCTCTGGCAGCGCGCCTTCGCCGACTGCGAGCTGGAGATGGACTGGTTCGCCCGCCGTCAGCGCCCGCTGGACGAGATCCTGCCCTGGGAGCACATCTCAGCCGGTCTCGACAAAGAGTTCCTGGCGCAGGAGTACCTGCACACCTACGCCGGCGGCGTCGTTGACGACTGCCGCGAGCACTGCTTCTCCTGCGGCATACTGGGCTACTTCAAAGAGCAGCGCCGCGAGGCGCCCGACGAAGCATGGTGCTGTCCGCCCCTGGGCAAGGACAAGACCCGCCAGCCCGTCGACGTTGTGCCCGTGCCGCTCTATTTCAACGACGAAATGAAGGAAGCGGGAATCACTCTTCCTGCCGGCACAGGCGCCGACCCCGCCCAGCTCATCCAGCTGGAGGACGCCTCCGGTCAGTTCGAAGAACGCGTGCCGCAGCGCCGCCACGGTACTGTCACTCAGCGCATCGCGGAACCAGAGGCCGTCTGATGGATGCGAACCCCCAGCCTCAGCCGCCAAGCTTATCCGAAGAGCTTCCACGCCAGCGCGTCCGTTTCACATACGAAAAAGGCGAGGCAATTAAGTTCATCAGCCACCAGGACGAGTCCCGCCTCTGGGAACGGACGCTGCGCCGCGCCGATCTGCCGCTCCTCTACAAGCGCGGCTTCAACCCGCAGCCCCACATCCAGTTCGCCGCGCCCCTCGGCCTCGGCATGACCGGCGTACGCGAACTGCTCGACGCGGCCTTCAGCCCGCCTGTACCCTTGGATGAACTGTCATCGCGGATTCGCGAAAAGCTGCCCCCCGGTGTGCGACTGCTGAATGCAATCGAAGTGCCCTTCAAAACTGTGTCGCCCCAGTCCTTGACGATCGGCGCCGATTACACAGTTCTCATTTACGCTGACGAGGGTGAGGTGACCGAACGGGAGCTGGAAGCGAAGATTGAGGCGTTTCTCGAGAAGAGGGAAGTCTGGCGCGAACGGGAGCGCCACGGCCAGCGCTATCGATACAACCTGCGGCCACTGGTTCTGGAGCTGCGATACTCCGGCTTTGACAATGTCGAGGCCGAGCACAGCATTTTCATGCGCGTACAAATGCGTCCCGGCGCTACCGGCCGCCCCGACGAGCTGGTCGACGCCCTCGGCTTCGACGATTACGCACGCACACTGCGCCGGGAACGCATTTACTTTTCCGATAGTGAGGAGGATCTGGCCTTATTCGACCCTTACCCGGTCATCTCCCAGGACGAGATCTCACCCGAAAGACCCAGGCCCCGCCGCAAAGGACGCAAGCGCCGCCGCTCCGGCGCGCAGCCAAAAGCTGACAAGCAGGCGAACCAGCCCTTCGCCGAAAAAGCCGCAGACGAGTTCGACTGAACGCCTCTATCTGAATATTGCTGTAGGGTCAAAGCGAAGAAAGCAGTTTCAAAAGAGAGGTACGTCCAACCACTTCCCGCCCTGCATCGCCGACTCATGGGCGATAATGCCGGGAATCGTAAAGTCCAGGGCTCGGGCCACGTCAATCGGCGGCTTGGAGTTCTGTTCGATCGCGCCGATGAAGTCCCGCACCATGTAGTACTCCGACGTGCCGTGCCCGCCCCGCAACGCCTCCTCCGGCGCATTCGGATCTATCGTTGGACACTCGATCTGCCGCGCTCCATCCTCGGCAGTGGCCTCTTCCTTGCTGTAGAAGAGTCCCGTTGTTCCGCCCCATCCGCCCTGGCGGCCGTTCTCCACGAACCCCTTCTCGCCGTAGAGGGTGTAAAAGATCATATCAGGATGCCGCGGCGCCACCTGGCTGCGCAAAATTTTGATCGTGGCGCCCTTCTCAGTCTGGAACAGCCCCACCTCCATGTCGAGATAGCCCAGACCCTCGTTCGGGAAAATGTTCTTGCCCGAATGGACGCCAGTCGCCTTGACGATACGGTCCTCCATCAGCGTCAAAATCGGACCCAGGCAATGCGCACAGTACCAGATCGGCGCGCGCGTGTAACGCCATCTTCGCTCGCCGGTTTCAGGATTTCGGAGCAGCGGCACGATCTCGTGGATGTACTCCCCTTCGGCGTGGAAGATCTTGCCCAGCTTCCCCTGCTTGATCCACGCCTGCCACTCACGGATGTAATGAAAGTAGCAGTAGTTCTCACCCATCATGTAGACGCGTCCCGTCTTGTGCACCGTCTCCACCAGGCGCGCGCAGTCCGCCACCGTGTAAGCCGCCGTTTGCTCGCACAACACATGCTTTCCGCTCTCCATCGCCGCGATCGAATGTTCTGCGTGGTACTCGATCGGCGTCGCGACCACAACGATATCAAGCGGTGCGTTCACGAAATCCTCGAAGCGGGTGAACATCTTCTCGTCGGGCAGCGAGAACGCGGCCCCGGTATCGGCCAATGTGTTCTCGTCAATATCGCACAGGGCGGCAACCTCCACCTGCGGATGGCCGGCCAGGCTGCGCATCAGCCCGCCGCCCCTGTGCAATCCCACAAATCCGGTCTGTAACTTGCTCATCCTGTCCCCAGCTCCTTCCTCACCTTTTCGTCCCGTGTTGTCAAGCGGCCTCTTCTGCCGCCATTCGACAGCCTATTCGTTCCACAACGCCTCTGCCAGCTCCACAGCAGTATCCACAATGCGTTCGACGCCCTCCAGAGCGATCCGGTTGGGTCCTACCAGGCATTCATATCCCTCCTGTTCGAAGGCCGTCTCGGTAGGCTGATACATAGCCAGGTCGTTCGTCAGTTCAGCCACGACCGTGTACGGAAAAGGGGAACGCCGCTTAATCGAGAGCCCATGCTCAACAAACAGTTCCCCCGGATTGGACGCGATCGCGAGAGGCCCAATGCGTGCCGCGTTGACGGGTACCTCCCACTGCTCGGGCAAGCCGGCGACAAGCTCGGCCTGCCGGTCAAAGATATCCGCGCGTCCACCCGCCCCACCCCAGTTGAGCCGTCCAATCGCCTCCGGAGAATGATCGGCAGGGTCCCGTCGCGGAACGCTGATATCCCGCCGGATCGCGCTGACCTCGATCGCCCCGTCTACCGGAATCGCCCGCCGCGCCGCGTCCACCGCCTGCTCCGCAAAGTAAGTTGCGCCCTCGCGCCAGCGCACGCCTCCCAGCGTCACGTTGATGTCTGCGCACGCACCCGGTGTATAGACTGAGATCACTTCAGGTCCGTACTCTTCCCTCATGTGCTCCGCTACAATGCACGGGTAGTCCGCCGACCAGGTCGTACCCCCCTTGGAGTTGGTGTGCAGCGAGTAGTTGTAGAAGACACCCAGTGTCGACCCGTCCAGCCTGTCAAAACGGACGACCCACATCTCGGGGTCGACAGGACCTGCCGTCCCATACACTTGAGGGATGTACTCCAGGTCGTTGAGCGCCTGGGGCATCCACGTGTTCATCACCTTGCCGTCCGGGCAGATGACTCGACGGTTGTGGATTCCATGGTGGACCAGGGACCGGCCAATGTGCATCGAAGCCGGCTCCAAACGTCCAGCCGCGTCCTCAACGCTTGCCGCGATGCGGTCCGGCAGCGTCGAGAGGTAGTCCGCGTCGATCACGTCTGAAGAATAGACCCCCTCAGCCGTATAGGGCCCGCTATGCGTGTGGCTGCAGGAGATCAATATTGCATCCGATGGGATGCCTGTACGGCGAGAGGCTTCAGCGATTATTGCATCCGCCCGCGCCTTGGGCAGTCCGACCAAGTCGACACCCACAATGGCGATCGGCCTGTCGCGGCTTTCCGCGACGAGCGCGTGGGACTGCAACGGATCCGTCGTGCCTTCGTTCCTGCGCGGGTCGAGGCTCCCGCACATGAAGAGACCCTCCGGCGGCGTAATGTCGGTCTCGCCGAAGCCGATGCGAAGTTGGCTGTCTGACACAGTCAAGCCTCCTGGGAGTCTGAATGTGGGAGAGTGGGGCTGCGTTCAATCGCGGCGCTAACGAATGGCAGCCTCGTCTTCATAGTAAACCCAACGACCGGCCAGACGAAACTGGATTAGAGTGAGTACCACCAGCAGCATGAACAACAGCCAGGCGATAGCGCTGGCATAGCCCATACGAAAATAGAAAAACCCCTGGTTGTAAATGTAGACGACCCAGAAGAGAAGGGAGTCCATCGGCCCTGCAGCCGCCAGTCCGTAATTTGCGCTGCCCAGGAGGAATACTGGCGTGAAAATCTGAAAGCTACCGATGATACCCATGATTACTACAAACAAGATCGTCGGCGATATCAAGGGAATTGTGATTTTCCAGAAGCAGCGCAGGGCGCCCGCCCCGTCAATCGCCGCAGCTTCATAAAGCGTCTGTGGGATCCCCTGCAGGCCGGCCAGATAGATAATCATCCCTCCTCCTATACCCCACAGGCTCCAGAGCACAAGTGAAGGTTTCGACCAGTCAGGGCTGGTAAGCCAGTTCGGGCCGACAATGCCAAAAACCTGGTAGAGCGTCTCGTTCAGGAGGCCAAAACGATCATGCAGGATGAAGATGAATAGCGAAACGGAGGCAACGATTGGAACGATGGAGGGCATAAAGAAGACGGTCCGGAACACCGTTATCCCCCTGGCCTTCTGGTTCAGCAGGACTGCAAGCAACAGCCCAAGAATAACCTGCGGGACGACCGCTGCGCACACATACCAGACAGTGTTGTAAACGGTAAGCCAGAAGCGGTCGTCGTCGAACAGAATACGTCGGTAGTTTTCCACGCCCAGCCAGTTTGCTGGCAGAAGGCTGTCATACTCCGTCAAACTGTAGTAGAAGCCGGCAATAAATGGACCCAGAATGAAGATGAGCAGGCCGAGAAACCAAGGCAAAATGAAGACAATGCCGTCGCGGGCTTCGCGCCGGCGAATCGGGCTTGCCCACACGCTGCGAGGTTTGGCAGAAAGGTTTGCTGTAACTTTACTATCCGTTGCGGGAATGGCTTCCTGGCTCATAATACAATACTCGGCAATCAAACGCCGACTCTGAATCAGTCTGGTTGCGACGTCCCCGTTTCCCCTCCAGGCAAACTACCCCTTAATCCCGGACATGACGACCCCGCGGATGAAGTACTGCTGGAAGAAGAAGAAGACCATAAGGACCGGAATTGTCATTAATAGCGCCATCGCCATCATCTCCTGATAGCGGACTTCGGTTCGTTGGATAAACTGCTGCAATCCCAAAGCCAGTGTGAACTTCTCCGGGCTGTTCAGGTAGATCAACGGCGCAAGAAAGTCGTTCCAGTGATGCAAAAACCCGAAAATGGCCACGGTCGAGAGCGCAGGCTTGGAGAGGGGTAGCAGTATCTGATAGTAGATGCGGTAGTTTGACGCCCCGTCGATTGTTGCCTGTTCGAACAACTCAGTCGGTAATGTCTTGAAAAACTGGCGCAGCAGAAAAATGAAGAATGCGCCGCCCCCGAAATAGTAGGGGACGATCAGTGGCCTGAAGGAGTCGAGCCACCCCAGGTTCTTGAAGAGAATAAAGGTCGGAATCATCGTGACCACGAATGGCAACATCATGGTTGCCAGAAGAACGGCAAACAGTACCTCGCGGCCCGGAAAGCGCAGACGGGCAAAGCCAAATGCAGCCATTGAGGCTGTGAGGAGCTGACCAAATGTAGCCAGCACCGTAATGAATGCGGTATTAAAGAAATAGAGCCCGAAGCGACCGCTTGTCCAGGCTACGAAATAGTTCTCCCATACAAAGGGATAAGGAATCCACACGGGAGGCCACATTCCTACCTGCTCATTACTCTTCAGTGAAGTGGAGATGAGCCACACCAGGGGCATCGCAAACAGGAATCCCAGGGCAATGAGCAAGGAATAGACAAACGAGGACTGCGCAACTTTTCGACTCTTCCCTTCGAATCGTCCCAAAGAAATGTTAAGCATAGCTTTCTGTGTCGGCATCTTCATCACGAATAGAGAAAAACTGAACGCGCATATGTGCACCAGGGTTCAGAGAGCGAGGATTCAGGACCCGGTCAGTACCGAGTCCCGCACCCCGCAATTCAGCTCCCCAATCAGGCACGGTCTAGGAAGGCACCGGGAACTCGTTGTGCCGGTCCAGTACAGCCTGAATCTTCTCTTCCGCAATCTCCAGTTCGCTGGCAATGTCTTTGCCGCCAATCAGAATGTTGTCGAACATGGTGGCAATGTCGCCCATTGTTTCAAGGATGCCGACGAAAATCGGGATCCACCGCACCGTGTTTGCCGTCGCTGCGAAGACCTCGCGCCGTTCGTCAAAGGCCGCCCACTGCTCACCCACATCGGAGCGCGCCGGCAGCCAGTGAAATCTGTTTGCGTGGTCAAGATAGAATTCTTCGTTCATCGTGAAGTCGACCAGGGCCCAGGCATCATCCGGCTGTCCGCCCTCCTTGAAAAGGAACCAGCCGCCGCCACCGTCATAGTTGGCATGTATGTCGTACTCCGGGAAGACCGGGCCCGGAATCATACCAAAGTCGAGGTCCGGTGAATATTTGTCGTAGTTGCGAAGCACCCACTGCCCGTGCATCGCCAGACCCACCTTTCCTGCCGAAAATGCATCGATTCCTTCCGCCAGACTGAGCCCCCTTGTGAAGGCGCCCGCGGCCTCGTATCCTCCCTGGTCGTCCATCAACTGTTTCAGGAAGACCATGGCCTCTTCGCCCTTGTCCGTTATCGTCACCTGGGTCAAATCTTCATTGACCATGTCGCTATCAAGGCACCAGATCAACGTCAGAAACATGAGATGCACCGGCGGATTGCCAAAAGTGGGCGTAAACCCGATCACGTCCAAGCGGCCCGCGTCGTCCAATTCTGTTATGTCGATTGCCATCTGGTGCAGTTCATCCCACGTCAATGGCGGGGCATCCGGGTCAAGCCCTGCCTCTCCCATGACCGTCCTGTTGTACAGAAGCGCGCGCGTATCCGTCGTGTAGGGAACGATCCACTTCTTGCCCCACAGTATCGAATCCTTCTGCAGTCGCTCCCAAATGTTGTCCCAAGTGAAGTTTTCGGCGCCCTCAATGTAGTCGTCCAGGACCACGAGCGCATCGCGCACCGCCAAGTCGCCGCTCTGCCACCGGCCCAGGAACGAAACCGGAGGCGGCGTACCGGCCGCCAGCGCGGCCATCGTCTTCGTGTTCGAATCATATTCGCCAAGTTGCCAGACCGCTGTAACACCCAACCCTGCTTCGTTGAACTTGTCTTGAATGTTCAGGGCCGGGTCCTCCCATGGAAACCAAAATACAACCTCAGGAATTTCGGCTGCGGGCGCCTCTGCGTCCCCTGCGGCAGGCTCCGTTGCCGGCGCTGCACAGGCCGCCAGCGCCAACCCCGCGGCGCCCAAGCCTGCCCCATGCAAAAACCTTCGCCGACTAAAACTGTGCTGCGTTCCCATTTTGATCCTCCTTGCTAGGTATGGAATCTCTGCTGTCGGAACAAATCGGAAAACGTCCTTCCTCACTCGTGGGAAGATAAATGACATTTTATTATCAATGGCGAGAGCTTGCAAACAAGAAAAATGCCATAAAATTGATATGAGGCTCTATTTCACGATTCCCCATCTGCCTATTTCGAGAACGATAAGGGCTTACGGTAGGGTCAATTGCTAAACGTGTCTTTTCGTCCGTCTCGTACTACAGTCGTCTGGATATGGACCGATACGAAGCCGAAAGAACTCCCCTTCCGAAGTTAAACTGAAGGCCAGCAACGAACAGTTCCTGTGCTAGGACCATGTATCGCACTTTCACTTTTCACACCGCTGCACCCATCGCACTTCCCTTCTTGTTGTTGCCTGCAGCCTTTTGGCTGGGAATCAACGTACCAGACTTGCTTTCGCCCGGTCTTTGGAGACAAAGTGTTATCTGGGCACTGCGCATCATATACGTCGGCGGGGCGTTCGTGGGTTGGCTGACTGGACGTCCACTCTGGTTCCACAGCTGGGTGGGGTTCGCAGTGTACGCGGCGGTCGCAACTCTCCTCCAATTCGCCCTTTCGGTTATGGAATGGCAAAGTGGAGTGTTCGCGGCAGTCCTGGGACTCCTTCTCATTCTCTTTGCATTCTCGCCCTACTTCGTGAACGTGGTATGGGCTGGCTGGCACAGTTCCAAGCGGCTGCTTGCCGCATACACGGTGTTTCCCCACGCAGCACTCATCATCCCGCTTGCGCTGCTTGTTCAAGGAGATTCAGTTGGAAGCAACTGGAGATTTGTGCTTGTGTCAGCAGTGGCGGCGGCTGTTATCGCTTTGCTGTTCTGGCTTCCCTCTGCAACGCGTCCTTTCAATGACAAGAGCTGGCCGCGGGCGACGCTGCTTTTTGGCGGCGTGATATTCACCAACATGTTCTTTCTCCTCAGTTACGGCTACGTAGAGAACCTGAGGGGAATTCTGGGCATGTTGACAGTTTTGATCCCGCTTGTCGGACTGGCTTGGCTGATACTTAGCGGGGGCTTTCTGCTTCCACCACTCGTCAAATGGTTGAGCGGCATTCTTGGAATCGACAAGGCATTTGCCTCGTTTACAGATGGGGTTGCAAGAGCTCTGCCCCCATCGACCGGGGTTTCAGAAAGAATCAGCGACCTATCCGTCCTGCCGCAAACTAAGATGGCAGGACTCGATTCCCCCAAAGGAGAAGCAAACATGAGTGAAGAGACAGTAGTGGATGCCGTGCCCGAATCACGGCAACCTGTCGGAGCGGACCTGGAACGGTTTTACAAGCTCTCAATCGTAGTTCTCGCGGCGCTGGCAGTTCTCTTGGTCGCACTCTACGTCGGCCGGGCCGCGGTCTACAAGATCCACGAGTTCGAACGCGGCCTGCACCTGCGCGGCGGCCGCTTCCTCGGCGTGCAAACGCCCGGATGGCACGTTCAAGTCCCCCTGGTTGACACGGTCATAATTGTCAAAGTCATCGAGCGGCTGGGCTATGTCGAGCGCATACCCGCCATGACCTCCGACAACGTCACCATGGACGTCTCCCTCCAATTCACCTACCGCGTGACAAATCCCGAGCGCTTCGCCCTCGCCGTCGACGACCCGGAGCGCATCGTCTTCGAATTCGTGCAGGGCAGGCTGCGCGATGTCATCAACACCAAGACGATGACCGGCGTCATGAACCAGCGCACGGAAATGAACCTTGAGATTATGCAGGAGTTGAAGGAGAAAGAAGATCAGTACGGTGTCGAATTCATGACCGTCCAGATCCAAAGCGCGTCGCCGCCCGCCGAGGTCCTGTCTGCAATTAAGGACCGCATGGTGGCCGCGCAGCGTCAGGAGCAGGCCGAGGCCGAAGCCGCACAGCAGCGCACTGTCGCCGACGCCCAGTTCTACGCCGCGCAAAAGGAGGCCGAAGCCGCCGCCTATCGCATCTCTACCACAGCCGCGGCCGAAGCCGAACAGATCCAGCTAACGACCGAGGCCCAGCAGCTTGCCGTCCGCGCCATCCTCAGCGAACTGGAGGGCAAAGGCGCGCTCGCAGAAAAGTATATCGACTACCTCATTGCCGTCGAACTGAAGGAGAACAGCAAGTGGATCCTGGGTACCGGCGCCGAGCCGATCCTTGAACTGCGGCCCTCTGCGGAGGAGTAGCGCATGCGAAAAATACTGCTCCTGGCAGGTGCAATCGCTGTCCTTGTTATGCTGACGCAAACAGCTCAGCGGACCCTGACCGTCGCCCGCGACCATAAAGAATTGCTCGCCAAACGGATCTACGCCTATCGCGATTGGCAGAGTACCGGTGTACGCGTCGACCAGGGAGACCGCGTCCGGATCGAAGCGGAGGGGGAATGGCTTTACACGCCCGACGAGTTTCATGGGCCCAGCGGGCACCCGGTCTTTCCCGCGCCCAGCTTCTACCCCGTAGGGGAGGGAACAGGAGGGGCACTCATCGGGCGCATCGGCGTACACGGGTTCCGCTTCGTCGTCGGCGAAGGCGTAAACATGCAGGCGACCCAACACGGCATCCTCTACTTGCGCATTAATGACGACATCCTGAGCGACAACGACGGCTATGTTGCCGTCCGCATCGAAGTAACCGAAACTGAAGAATCCCAGCCGTGAAAAAGGGGCACTCACCGAAAAAAGAGAGGGGAGTGAGCTCAACACTCACTCCCCTCTTCTGTTCTCTCACCCCTTGCCTCTTACTCTTCGTCATCCCCGTAACTATGGCCGGCCAGGATTGCCCGAACCTCCGCGGCGCTCGATGCCTTCTGCA